>NZ_CP125996.1:0-5868053 GCF_030077625.1 Gordonia sp. L191
ATGATCGCGTTGCGTGTCTTCGAGGTGATCAGCCTGATCGTGCTCGCGCTGTTCCTCTGGTTCAGTGTCGTGCAGCCGATTCGGAAGACGGGCAAGCTCAGCCTCGACGGCAGATTCGTGATCGGCGGTTTGATCTGTTTCGTCGCCGATGCGTTCCTCAACGTGCAGCAGTACCTGTTCGCGTGGAACAGTGCCAACGTCAACATGGGTGTCTGGGTGCGCTTTCTGCCGTTCCACAATCCCGATGCGCCGAGTCGCTATGCGGAGTCGCTCATCTGGGGCCCGCCGATGTACGTCTACTTCTGCGCGGGCGTGGCCATCGTCGCTTGCCACCACGCCAAGAAGGTGCGTCGTCGATGGCCCGACATCAGCAAGGTGACCCTCTTCGTCGGCATCTTCGTCGCCGAGTTCTTGTTCGACTTCATCGTCGAGAACACCGTCATTCGCACCACGCACGCCTACGCGTTCGCCAAAACCTATGAGCCGCTGACACTGTGGTCGGGATCGGTCCATCAGTTCCCGATCTACGAATCCATCCTCGTCGCCGCGGTCGGTTGTGTGTTCACCTGGATGCGCATGGAGGCCGAGGATCATCCCGACGGGCTGTCGCCGATCGAATCCGGTCTCGTGCACTGGCGTCCGGCTCTGCGGGGCTGGGTGCGTAACTTCGCGGTCCTCGGGTTCTGCATGGTGACCCTGGTGTTCGTCTACCACCTGCCGTTCAACTGGCTCGGGCTCATCGGCACCTCACACGCCGATCTGCCCAGCTACCTGCTGCCGGGCTGAGTCCAGGCGGCCGGATCGGGTACGGGCAGGTCAGATCGGGGAAATGGTGCGCCGTTTCCCCGGTACCCGATCCGCGTGTCTGCGGCACCGCGACAGCGACTCGATCAGTAGTTCTCTGGTCGCCGACGGCGCGACGACGTCGTCGATACCGAATCCCGATGCGGCGCGCACTGGGTGGACATTCGCCCGGAAACCTTCGACGAGTTCATCCCGACGCGAGTGCGGGTCCGGTGCGGCGGCGATCTCGCGTCCGAAGGCGATGTCGACCGCTCCCTCGATGGGCATCGCGCAGATTTCGGCGGTCGGCCAGGCCAGCGACAGATCGGCATCGATGCTGCGGCCGCCGCCCATCGCGATGTAGGCGGCGCCGTAACCCTTGCGGACCACGACGGTGAAACGGGGCACGGTGGCACGGCCGAGCTCGAACATCAGGCGTCCGCTGCGGCGGGCCAGTTGCGTCGATTCCGCGGCGCTGCCGATGAGGAACCCGGGCAGATCGATCAGGATCAGCAGTGGCAGGCCGAAGGCGTCGCAGACCGCGGCGAGATGTGCCGCCTTCTCACAGGCTGCGGAGTCCAGTGCGCCGCCCAGATGTCGGGGCTGATTGCCGATCACCCCGATCGGGTGACCGTCGATGCGGGTCAGGCATGTCACGATGTTCGGGGCTGCGGTCGGCCGGATCTCGAGGACGCTGTCGCGATCTACCAGACCTTCGACGACGTCGAGCATGTCGTAGGCGCGTCGGGGGGAGTCGGGGATGATCGAATCGAGATCGACGACGGCCTGCTGCGGCATCGACACGCGCGGTGCCGGTCCGTCGGCGTGCGCGGGGAGGTAACCCAGGTAGGCGCGGATGGCGTCGAGTGCCTCGTGCTCGTCGTCGGCGGCGATGTCGACGACACCACGCTCGGCCTGGACGTCGGCGCCGCCGATCTCCTCGTTGGTCAGGTCCTCTCCTGTGCCCGCGCGTACGAAGGGCGCCGACGACATGCCGATCGTTCCGGTACCGCGGACCACCACGACGAGATCGCACAGCGCGGCCAGGTTGGTCGCCAGCCCGAACCCAGGGCCCATCATCGCCGCGACGGTGGGTACCAACCCGGACAGGTCGATGAGTCGGGCCAGCATCGGGGAGCCGAGCGCGGCCGACCGGGAATCGAGGCCTTCCTGGATACGATGGCCGCCACCGTCGCACAGCAGGACCAAGGGGATTCGATCGTGCAGGGCACGGGCGGCACAGCGCTCGATCTTGCTCATGCCCACCTCACCGTTGCTGCCGCCGAGCACGGTGAAATCGAACGCCACGATCGCGGCCGGCCGGCCGTCGATACGGCCTATCCCGGTGACGACCCCGTCGCCTGGTGCGTCGACGGTCCGGGACTGGTCGCCGGGGGTTGCCAGCGCACCGAACTCCACGAAAGCCGCACCGCCCGTCAGAATCTCGATGCGCTCCCGGGCTGTCAGCTTGCGCCGATCGTGCTGTCGGCCGACCGCCTTTGATCGTGCGGCGTCGCGGGTTGCCGCGTGTGCGGCGCTAATGCGGTCAGACACCGGGGACCTCGCCTGCGGTCAGACCGGCCACCCGGTTGTGCGATGTCAGCGCCTGCGGGTGGCTCCCGTCGCGATGGCCGCCTCGCGACGAAGCGACTCGAGCAACTGTTGGGCCGCCCACTCCAAAACGGCCACGTCGCGAGTCAGCGTGGTCTGCTCGTACCCCGTCATCAAGAAGACAGCCCAGCTTGCATACCGATGTGCGGATTCGTCCCCGAGGATGGTGCTCACGACGTCGTGGACCAGTTGGTATCTGCGATTGTCGACGGCAGACACGACAGCATGCACCTTCGGGTCGATCGCTCCCCAGATGCGGATGGCTCCCTCCGCGCCGTACGGCAGGGACAAGCCGTAAGCGAGCAGGCTGTCGAGACGCGTAGCAGGATCGGGTTGTGCGAGCACCTCCGCCACCTCGACCCGGGTGTGGGAGTCGAACCAGAATTCCAGCAGTTGGTCGGTGTAGTCGGCCCAGTTCCGGAAGAAGTGATAGAAGGATCCCGTCGTCACCCCGAGTCGCCGGCATACCTCCGAAAGCTTCAGCGCGCCGTATCCCGCGGACGACAGGACGGCGAGTCCGGTCTCGAAGTAGGTTTCGCGTGACGCCGTGGGTGCCATGGCCCCACGGTAACCGCGTACAGGTCCGGTGGTCAGTTGGCACGGCTGCTCCCGACGGCGCTGTCGATTTCGCCGAACAGTCCTCGCGTGATCATCGCCTGGGCGGTCGACACGACGACGTCGATCGTCGACCCGTCGCGATGCCACCATTCCGGGGTCCAGTTCAGGGCGCCGATGATCATCATTCGTGCGACCCCGAGGTCCAGCCCCGGCTCGAGTAGTCCTTCGCTCTCCGCGTCGGTGAGCAGGCCACGCCACATGTCGTGGTAGGCGTCGCTGTCCACGCTCAACTCCTTGCGCATAGCCGGAGGAACATGACCGAGATTGCGGGTCACTGCGGTCGCGAAGTCGGAGAGTTCGAGTTCGATGCGTAGATGAGCCTCCACCGCGACCAGCAGTCGCGCCGCGGCAGACTGGTCGGCGCAGGCGTCGAGGGCCTCGCGCACATGCGTCCGGACTCGCTGTTGTCCGGCGCGCATCACCTCCAGCACCAGGTCGTCGCGTGAGGCGAAGTAGTGATACATGCCGGGGGTGCGTAGGCCGGCGAGATCGGCGATGTCGCTGAGTCTGCTCGCGGCGTAGCCGCGTTCGCTGAGTACCCGCGCCGCAGCGTGCAGGATTCGGTCCCGGGTGTTCACGGCATCGTGTATCCGCCGGACACCGAGAACATCTGCCCGGTGATCTGTCTGGCCGCGGCATCGGAGGACAACCACACCACCGAGTTGGCAACGTCCGCGGCGGTCGTCAGGCGCCGAAGAGGCGTGCCCTTGACCATGAACTCGGTCTGCTTGTCGTCGAACACGGCGTCGTCGCCACCCGACCAGAGACTCTGCGCGCCGACCGCCTCGGGGCCGTCCGGTATCACCAGGCCGGGGCACACGATGTTGCTGCGAACTCCCTTGCGGCCGAATTCTTTGGCGGTGGTCCGCGCAAGCGCGACCACCGCCGCCTTGGTGGCGCCGTACACCGCTTGGCGGATCTGGCCGAAGGCGGCATCGCTGGCGACGAACACGATCGATCCGGCACCGGAATCGACCATGGAAGACAGAACGGCCTGGGTGGTGGCCACCGACGCGAACATATTGACCTCGACGAGACGTTGCCATCGGGTCCGGTCGGTGTCCTCGGCAAGGAAGCAGGGAACACTCCATCCCGCGTTGTTCACCAAGCAATCGACACCACCCCAGGCCGCGGTCATCTCCGACACGATGCGCTCGGGCACCTGCGGCTCGGTGAGGTCGCCCACGCTCGTCAGAACCGCTTCGGCGCCGAGACGCTCCGACTCCTCGGCGACCTTCTCGGCCTGTGGGCCGTCGATGTCGGCGACCATGATCCGGGCCCCCTCAGCGGCGAAACCGTGGACGATGCCACGACCGATGTTCGATGCCCCTCCGGTGACCAGCACCCGCGCTCCTGCGAGACCGAGATTCATGCGGCATCTGTCCTTTCTCGAGCGCGTTCCCCGGTGGTGTTCGCGAGGATTCGGCGTCGGTGACGATTGACTCGGATGGTTCTTTAATTTAGATTCGATTCAAGGTTTTGGAAAGGGGTGCCGGTGAAAACGTTCAACCGACCCGGATCTGGGGGACACGGTCCAGGCGAGGTCGCCCATGACGCGCCGGTACTGGTCGAGGTCGATGGCGCAGTCGCGCGCATCATCCTCAATCGTCCTCATCAACACAACGCGGTCACCACGGCCCTCGCGGTGGGTCTTCGCCGGGCGATCGCCGATGTGGGCCACCGGCCCGACGTGCGGGTCATCGTGCTCTCCGGTGCGGGCGGACATTTCTGCAGCGGAGGCGATTTCGATGAGGTCACCGCGCTCAGCGCGCGGGGCGCCGACGCATTGCGAGGCCTGTTCGACGAGTTCGGTGCGGCCTGTGCTGCGATCGGGGACGTCCCGGTGCCGGTCATCGCCGCGGTTGCCGGCGACGCCATGGCCGGTGGATTCGAGCTCTTGCAGGCATCGGACATCGTCCTCGTCAGCGACTCGGCCAGGATCTCGGACAATCACATCCGATTCGGGATGATCCCCGGCGGCGGTGGCTCCCAACGCCTGCCCCGCCTGGTCGGCACGCAGCGCGCACTCGGCCACATGCTCAGCGGTGATCGGATCGACGGGGCACAGGCAGTCGCGTGGGGACTGGCCTACGAGATGTACGCCGACCACGAATTCGCGGATCGCACCGAACAATTCGCAAGCCGAATCGCAGGATTCGATCCGGTCGCCGCCGGCCGGATAAAGCAGCTGGTCCGTTCCGGTCTGACGGGTTCACTGGCCGAGGGGCTGGCAGCCGAGACCGATGCAGTTGTCGATCACATCATCGCCGGGACCGGAGCACGTGGTGCGCAACGGTTCGCGGGACGAGGAGGACGTTCGTGACCACAATCCCCGACGCCGGGATCGCCGCAACCCAGACGACGGCGCCCGTGCTTTACGCCGTCACCGACGGTATCGCGCGAATCCGGCTGAACCGACCCGAGGCGGCCAACGGCATGAACGTCGAGCTGCTCCGTGCACTGCACGAGGCCATCCTCGCCGCGCATGCGGATCCGGAGGTGCGGGTCGTGGTCCTTTCCGGCGAGGGACGCAATTTCTGCGCCGGCGGCGACGTGAAAACCTTTGCCGCCAAGGGGGAGTCGTTGCCGGATTATCTTCGCGAGGCCACGGCCTGGCTGCAGTTGGCCACCGCGGCCTTGATTGCATTGAAAGCGCCGGTGATCGCCAAGATCCAGGGATTCGCGGCAGGCGGGGGAGGATTCGGACTCACCTGCGCCTCCGACATCGTCATAGCGGCCGAATCCGCGAAACTCTTCTCCGGAGCAGTCCGGGTGGGAATGGCGCCGGACGGCGGGACCACGGTGACCCTCACCCAACTGGTGGGCTTACGACGGGCCATGAACATCTTGCTCACCAATCCCACCCTCAGTGCGGCGGAGGCCAAGGAACTCGGCATCGTCTCTCGGGTCGTGCCGGACGCGGAGCTCGATGCCGCCGTCGACGATCTAGCGGACGAGTTGGCCGCCGCCGCACCGCGAGCACTGTCGGAGACCAAACGCCTGGTATGGGACGGTGTGGGTGCCACCGTCGCCGCGCAACTGCCCGACGAGGCCAGGACGGTTTCCGAACTGTCGGGCACCGCCGATTCCCGCGAAGGTCTGGCAGCCGTCATCGAGCGCCGCGCACCGAGGTTCACCGGACGATGAGCGAGTCGACACGGACCGCGAGCGGGAGCGAATCGCCTGTGCTCGTCACCGACGAGGACACCGCGCGCGTGATCACCCTTAACCGTCCCGAGCGCCGCAACGCGATCGACCTGCCCCTGAGGTACGCCCTCGCGGAGGCCATCGAAACCGCGATGACCGACGATTCGGTGCGCGTGGTGGTCCTGACCGGCGCCGGGGGAGCGTTCTGCTCGGGCGGAGACATCTCCACCATGAGCAGGCAACCGGAGTCACAGACCCGCCCGCGCGCCGAGGCGGCTCAGCGGGTGATCCGTGCCATCTGGAGTGGCCCCAAGCCGGTTCTGGCCGCGGTGGAGGGCCCCGCGTTCGGAGCGGGCACCGCCTTGGCCATCGCCTGTGATCGGGTCATCGCGGCCTCCGACGCACTCTTCGGCACGACATTCACCGGCGTCGGCCTGGCCGGGGACATGGGAATCTTCGCGAGTCTCCCTGCCCGGGTGGGTGTTCCGACGGCCAGGCAACTGCTGATGCTTCCCCGTCGGGTCACCGGCAACGAGGCGCTGGAGATGGGACTCGTCGACTCGGTGTGCGGGCCTGGGCAGGCGTTGGCCGAAGCGCTCGCCGACGCCGGCCGACTGGCGCAAGGGCCTCCCCTTGCGCTCGCGGCCATCAAATCCCAACTCAACGAATGGCCCAAGGACCGCTACCGGAATCTCGACGACGAGGTCGAGCATCAGGTCAGACTCTGGGACAGCGACGATTTCGCCGAGGGCGTCGCAGCCTTCGGCGAACGACGACCACCGAACTTCCGCGGTCAATGAACCTTCATCGACCCCGACACCTCATCCACTCCCGGCCCATCACGCAGAACCTCTGCGACACGAGAGGACATCGACGATGACCACCACGTTGCCACCCGATTCGATCTTCGAGCAGCGTCTCGACGCTCTCATCCAGCCGACCCGTGTACACGGTTCGCTGTACTCCGATCCCGAGATCTTCGCGCGTGAGTTGGAGAAAATCTGGTACACCACCTGGGTTTTCGTCGGTCACGAGAGTGAGGTCCCCGAACCCAACGACTACGTCCGCAAGAAGCTCGGCCGACAAGACGTGATCATGACCCGGGACCGTGACGGACAGATCCATCTGCTGCTCAACCGCTGTGCGCATCGCGCCAACCTCGTCTGCGACGACGCGCAGGGCAATTCCAGCTCATTTCGCTGCCCCTACCACGGATGGACCTACCGCAACAGCGGTGAACTGCTCGGCTACCCGTACAACAAGGGCTACGGCGGCAAGAACGCCGTGGACCTGAAGATGGGGTCGGTGACCCGGGTCGACTCCTACCAGGGCTTCGTGTTCGGGAGTTTCGCCGCCGAGGGGCCGAGTCTCGTCGAGCACCTCGGCGCCGCCGCAGGTGAAATCGACCGGCTCGCCCGGCTCTCGCCCGAGGGCAAGGTCGCCCTGAATGCCGGCTGGCTGCAACACAAGACCAAGGCAAACTGGAAGTTGCTGGCGGAGAACGAGACCGACGGCTATCACCCGCAATTCGTGCACGGCTCGATCTTCGGGGTGACCGGATCGCCGATCGGTGCGCTCTACAGCGACAATTCCACGGCCGTCACGCGCAACCTCGGTGGCGGGCACAGCGAGAACGATCTGCGGCCGGAGTTCCGCAAGTTCAACGAACCGATGCGCTGGTTCGGGACGACCGAGTCCCGCGTCCCCGACTACGTCGCCGCGATGCGTGCCACGCATGGGGCGGACGCCGAGCGCATCCTCGTCGAGGGCGCACCGCACGTGATGATCTTCCCCAATCTCTTCATTGCCGAGATACAGGTGTTCAACATCCAGCCCGTTGCGGCCGATGAATGCGTGCAGTACTCGACGGCGGTCCAACTGGTCGGCGCGCCGGAACTGAACAAACGCATGATCTCCCAGTCGATCGGCTCGGTGGGTCCGGCGGGCATGCTCCTGGCCGACGACACCGAGATGTACGAACGCAATCAGCGCGGCGTGCAGATGCGTGAACCGGAATGGCTCGACGTGCGGCGCGGGGTGGTGCGGGAAGCGGTCGACGACAACGGGTTCACCATCGGCACCGCCACCGATGAGACCGGCATGCGGGGCTTCTGGTCCCACTACAAGACATTGATGGAGGCCAACCGATGACGACGACCGCACCCGAGGTGACCCCCGAGGCCGATATTCGTGACGTCGAGGCGTTCCTGTATCGCGAGGCACGGTACGCCGACGAGAACGACTACGACGCCTGGGAGGCCCTGTGGACCGACGATGCGATTTACTGGGTGCCCGCGGCCGACGCCGACGGGGATCCGTTGACGATGGTCTCGGTCATCTTCGACAACCGAAACCGAATCAGCACACGCTTGAAGCAGGTTCGGACCGGTAAGCGCTACGCCCAGGCTCCGCCGTCGAACCTGCGACGGTTGATCTCGAACGTGGAGATCCTGGGCACGATCACAGCTCCGTCCGGCGACCCCGACCTCGAGGTCGGGGCCAATGTGCTCATCTTCGAGTCCCGCGAGCGTGGCAACGAACTCTGGGGCGGCCGGGTCACCTACCACCTGAGGCGCTCACCGGACGGATTTCGGCTGTCGTACAAGAAGGTCGTCCTGGTCGATCACGAAAAGGCGATTCCCACTCTGGGTTTCCTGATCTGAGACACGATAGCGGTGATCAAGATGAAAGGAACCGACGACGGTGACGATGCCGTCCTGTCCAGTGGTGACGTCATCGGCAGTGAATTCGCCGAGGTGCG
The DNA here is from genome assembly GCF_030077625.1 of Gordonia sp. L191. Classification (NCBI taxonomy): domain Bacteria; kingdom Bacillati; phylum Actinomycetota; class Actinomycetes; order Mycobacteriales; family Gordoniaceae; genus Gordonia; species Gordonia sp. L191. The sequence continues at coordinate 8,921 of NZ_CP125996.1, forward strand.
GGTGAGTGTCGACCATGCGGGCAACTCGAGCCGACTGTGCCTCGAGGACCTGCGCACCGGGCGCGTGCGCCACCTCGACGCCTTGGAACTCGAGACGATCGTGTGGCTGACCGACGGACACCTGAACCGGCTGCTCGATCCGTCCGCCGACCGCTGGAACGAACGCAACGGAGATCACCGATGACGGCCGGGATCGTCTCCTATGCAACCTATCTGCCGGCCTGGAGACTCGACGGAACCGACATCGGCGCCCGCGGCGACCGGGTGGTCGCCGGCTTCGACGAGGACAGCACCACGATGGCGGTGGCGGCTGCCGGTGCCGCCCTGTCCGGAGGGGACCAGGTGGGCGGGGTTTACCTGGTGACCAGTTCCCCTGCCTACGCCGACAAGACCAATGCCGTCACGGTACACACCGCACTGGGCATCGAATCAGACGTGGTTGCCGCCGACCTCGTCGGGACCGGAAAGTCGGCGGTTGCCGGCCTCACCCTGGCGGGCCATACGAGTGGACTGGCCGTCCTCTCCGATGTCCGGGTCGGACTGCCCGGCAGTCTCGACGAGAAGAGCGGAGGCGATGGCGCGGCCGCATTCCTGTTCGGCACCGGCCAGGACAAACCCGTCATCGCCGAACTGATCGGGGCGGCAAGCCGATCCATCGAGATCCTGGACCGCTGGCGAGCACCGTCATCGACCACCGGCGAGCGATGGGAAGAGCGCGTCGGCCAGGAGATCTACGAGCCCGCCGTGCGCACGGTGGTCGCGCATGCGCTGGCGCAGGCCGGTATCGAGCACGTCGATCACGCCGTGGTGGCATCCGGGAATCCGTCCGTGGTCAAGCGGGCGTCGAGACTCGTTCCCGCCCAGCGCACCACGACCTCACCCGTGGGGTACTCCGGTGCGGCCGACCTCGGTATCGCACTCGCAGCCGCCTTCGACGTCGCCGCACCCGGCGAGGTTGTCGTCGCCGTGTCTGTCACCGACGGGGTCGATGTGCTCGTCTTCCGTACCACCGGTGCAATTCTCGATGCGCGGCAAGATGTTCCGGTCGCCGAGTCACGTGCCCACGGCACCCGCGTGGATTATCCGCGGTATCTGCAGTGGCGGGGGCTGCTGTCGCGGGAGAGTCCGCGACGACCCGAGCCGGATCGGCCCGCCGCACCTCCGTCGATGCGTAACGTCGAATGGAAGTTCGCGCTGACCGGAACTCGCTGCAACGCTTGTGGTTTCCTGCACCTACCGCCAATGCGGATCTGCCGGTCATGTGGTGCGGGTGACCTCATGGCCCGTGAGCGGGTGGCCGGACGAGGCGGCAGGGTGGCCACGTACACGGTTGACCGGCTGGCGTACTCGCCGTCGCCACCGGTGGTGGGAGCAGTCATCGATTTCGATGGTGGTGGCCGTTACACGTTCGAGGTGGCCGACGGCGCCGAGGGCATCGAGGTCGGGGCGCGCGTCACCACGACATTTCGGCGGCTGTACACCGCGGGATCGGTACACAACTATTTCTGGAAGGCGCGACTTCTCTCCACCGTCGACAGCGGGAACGGGTCGGGCGAGGACGGTGGCAGGTCGAGCGGTGTCGGAAGCCGACGAGAGGAGATACCCGCATGAGCAGGGGTATTCGTGACGCCGTTGCGGTGGTGGCCATGGGTTGCACGCGATTCGGCGAACGCTGGGAGTCCTCGACCGACGATCTGCTCATCGAGGCGGTCGGCGAATGCATGGGCGATTCCCGGAACCTGGAATTCGCCGACGTCGAGGCGTTCTGGCTCGGCACCCTGGCCTCCGGGCAGAGTGGGATGACCTTGTCGCGCCCTCTCGGTATCGACTACCGTCCGGTGACCCGGGTCGAGAACTACTGTGCGACAGGCTCTGAAGCATTTCGGAACGCCTGCTATGCAGTAGCCTCGGGTGCCTACGACACAGTGATGGCGGTGGGCGTCGAGAAGCTCAAGGACTCCGGCTTCTCGGGCCTGCTCAGAGGAGACCCGCCGGCCGACCAGACCGCGTCGGAGGTGTCGTTCACCGCCCCCGCTGCGTTCTCCCTTCTCGACCCGGCCTACTGCGCCCGCTATGGTGTCTCCGCAGAGGAGATGCGCGCGGCCATGAGCCACGTGGCGTGGAAGAACCACGTGAACGGCGCCCGAAATCCGAAGGCCCAGTTCCGGTCGGAGGTCTCGGTCGAGAAGATCGAGGCGGCACCGAAGGTCGCCGGGCGGCTGGGTGTCTTCGACTGTTCGGGGGTGTCGGACGGCGCGGCGTGCGCGGTGATCGTGCGCGCCGAGGACGCGCATCTATACACCGATCACCCGATGTATGTGAAGGGGCTGTCCCTTGCCGCGGGCCCGGCGCAGGGCGCCGCCGATCCCGTTTACGATTTCACCACCTTTCCCGAGGTGGTGCGCAGCGCGCAGGACGCCTACGCGCAGGCCGGCGTGACCGATCCGCGCGGAGAGTTCTCGTTCGCCGAGGTTCACGACTGTTTCACCCCGACGGAGATCGTGCTCATGGAGGATCTCGGTTTCGCCGACCGTGGTCAGGCATACAAAGACGTCCTCACCGGAGAATTCGACGCCGATGGCGTCTTGCCGGTCAACATCGACGGCGGGCTCAAGTCGTTCGGTCACCCGGTGGGTGCCAGCGGTCTCCGGATGCTCTACGAATGCTGGCTGCAGTTCAGCGGGCGAGCAGGCGACCGGCAGATCGGCGACCCGAAGCTCGCATTGACCCACAATCTCGGTGGCCGTCCGGGAGGGTGTGTCTCATTCGTCTCGGTGGTGGGGTCGACTCTGGGCTGACACGAACTCCGGGCGCACACGGACGTGGGCGCACCCGGGCCATGGCTGCCGGTCGCAGGCGCGAGCGAGAGTTTTCGAAGATGAAGTCAAAAAGCGATCCGAAGAGGTGATGTCGATGGATGCGCCGGTCCGCCTTTCCGGCACCCGCGGTGCGGGCGTGCACGAACGCCGTCGCCGCATTCTGGACGATCATCCCGAGTGGCAACCACGCACGCTGAGCCGATGGCTCGATGACTGCGTGCAGCGATACGGTGACCGCCCGTTCATCCTCACCAATGAGATCACGTGGACCTATCGCGATGTGGCCGCACGGTCACGCGACCTGGCCGACGGGCTGCACATGCTCGGCGTTCGGCGTGGTGACCGGGTGGGCATGCTCATGGCCAACTATCCCGACTTCGTGGCGATCAAGTTCGCCATCGCCCGAACCGGCGCCACCGCAGTCCCATTCAACTATCTCTATCGTCGCGACGAACTCGCCTACGTGCTCGCACAGTCCGAGTGTTCGGTGCTCGTCACGATGACCTCCTTCGCGGGTCTGGACCAGTGCGCGATGCTCGATGACATCGTCCCGGGCTGGGACACCGAGGGATTCGCCGAGCGTGCGACCGACGCCGACGGCGTTCCCGCGCTGCGGCACGTGATCACCCTTGACACCGGTGGTCGCGCACCGGGTATGTCCACCGTCGAGTGGTTGGCCGAGGTCGGACGTCGGAATCCGGGTGTTGCCCGGGAGAACGCCGCGCCGCAGGATGTCGGTGACATCCTGTACACGTCCGGAACAACGGGATCACCCAAAGGGGTCATGGTCACCCACGATGCGGTCCTGCGCACGGGTTTCGCGTCGGCGTACACGCGCGCTTACGAGGACGGTCGTCGAATCCTGTTCTCGCTGCCGTGTTATCACATGTTCGGCTACGTGGAGGGGTTGCTCTCCGCCATGTACGTCGGCGGGTCGGTGGTGATGTATCCGTCGTTCTCCGCCGAACAGTATCTGGCCGGAGTGCAACGGCACCGTGCCACCGACCTGTTGTGCGTACCGACGATGGCCGTGGCGATGGTCGAACACCCCGATCGTGCCCGGTACGACCTGAGCAGTCTGACCGCGATACTGTGTGGTTCGGCACCCGCGCCAATCTGGTTGTGGCACAAGGTGAGTGAAGAGTTCGGTGTGGACGAGATCGTCACCGGATATGGCATGACCGAATGTGGTGGTGCAATGACCCTGACTCTTCCCGAAGATCCCTTGACTTTGACGTCCGAGACCGCGGGAGCGCCGAAGATGGCCGGCCCGGCAGGAATGCCGCCACACGGCAGGCTGACCGAATACGTTGCGCTCGACCCGCTCACCCACGAGGTGTTGCCCGCCGGAGAAGAAGGTGAGCTGGCCTCCAGAGGACCCACGACGATGCTCGGCTATTGGCGCAAACCTGCCGAAACCGCGGCCTCGACGCACAACGGTCTGCTGCTTTCCGGTGATCTCGGAAGGGTGCGGCACGACGGCTACCTGGAGATCACCGGTCGAAGCAAGGAGCTCTACAAGAGTGGGGGTGAGCTGGTGATGCCCAGGGAAATAGAGGATCTGCTCGCCGCGCACGACGCCATTTCGCAGGTGTTCGCCGTGGGAGTTGTCGACGACCGGTGGGGAGAAATCGGCGTCGTGGTGATCGTGCGGACTCCCGGGTACGACATCACCGCAGAGGAAGTCGTGGACATCTGTCGCGAACACTTGGCTCGATTCAAGGTGCCCAAACGTGTCGTCTTCCTCGATCCCGAGGACCTCCCGAAAACGCCCACCGGGAAGGTTCAGAAGTTCCGGTTGGTGGGCCACGTGACCGAGAACGCCCGGACCGACAACGCGATACAGACGAGGAAGTAGACCATGACTGACAACCCACCCCGCCGACTCGTCGTGGTCGGAGCGTCGCTCGCCGGGCTCCGCGCCGTCGAAGCCGCGCGCAGACAGGGTTTCGAAGGAAGGATCACCCTGATCGGAGCCGAGGAACATCTGCCGTACGACCGTCCGCCGTTGTCCAAGGCGTATCTCGACGTCCTCGACGACGGCGATCCGCAGATCCCGTTTTTTCGTACCGAGGACACCTTTCGCGAGGAGTTGCGAGTGGAGCTGATGCTCGGGGCCGCGGCGACCGGCCTCGACACCGACGCTCGATGTGTGATCGTCGGCGAGACAACAGTTCCCTACGACATCCTGGTCATCGCGACCGGTGCGGGTGCGCGATCATTGCCCGGCACCGACGGCATTGACGGTGTACATGCGTTGCGGACACTCGATGACGCCAGGGCAGTGCGTGAAGCACTGGAATCCGGCGCACGCACGGTGGTGATCGGTGCCGGTTTCATCGGATCGGAGGTTGCGTCGAATGCCAACAAACGAGGCCTCGAGGTGACCGTGGTCGAAGCGATGCCGACGCCGCTCGTCCGGGCGATCGGGGCCGACATGGGCACGGCCATCGCCGCATTGCATGAGCAGAACGGAACCGAACTGCTTTGCGGTGTGGGGGTATCGAAGATCCTCTCGGATGCCGGACGGGTCACCGGCGTGGAATTGGCCGACGGCCGTGTGCTGCCTGCGGACCTGGTGATCGTCGGCATCGGCAGTATCCCGGCGACGGAATGGCTGACCGGGAGCGCGGTTCGGCTCGACAACGGCGTGTTCTGCGACGAGTACCTTGCCACCGGAGTCCCCGGGGTGTTCGCTGCCGGCGACGTCGCCAATTGGTACAACGGTCTCTTCGACAGACATCAGCGACTCGAACATTGGACGAGCGCAGCCGAACAGGCAAGCGCAGCCATCCACAACGCCCTGCATCCGGAATCCCCGAAACCGTATGCGACAGTTCCTTACTTCTGGTCGGACTGGTACGACAGCCGGATTCAGTTCGTCGGGGTGACCGATGCCGACGAGATCCGGCCGGTCGAGGGTGCACCGGGGGCCGATCGTCGATGGGTTGCCCTGTATCGCACCGGCGACCGGATCACCGGTGCGCTGGCGGTCAACGGGCAGAACGTCATCATGAAATACCGCATGTTGATCATGCGCGGAGCCTCCTGGGCCGAGGCACTCGAATTGGCTGAGAAGCGCAAGGTCGCCGCCGGGCGATGAACCGAAGGACCGCAGCATGACCAGTACTGAGACTCCTGGATTGCGCAGTGAATCGCGTTGGGAGAAGGACACATCGATCGATCTCGACGAGTCGACGATCGGCGCGGTGCTGGTGCGCCGGGCACACGACCATCCGACCGTCGTGGCACTGATCGCCACCGCGCATGACGGGTCGGCCGTCCGCCTCACCTATTCGGAGTTGCTGGACGAATCGCGTCGGGTGGCCACACGGTTGCGCCAGCTCGTCGCCCCTGGCCAGATGATCGCGCTGTGGGCGCCGAACGTGGCCGAGTGGCCGATCATCCAGTACGGAGCGGCCCTGGCCGGCGTGGTGCTCGTCGCGGTCAATCCCGCGCTGCGGCCGCCTGAGTTGGAGTACGTGCTCCGGCATTCGGGGGCCACGGTGCTCATCCATGCCGATCGAGGACGTGATTACGACATGGCGGCGGTGGCCGAGGAGGTCGCCGCCACGGTGGGAGACGTTCGTACGGTGAGCCTGTCGGACCGAGACCGTTGGCGCGGAACGGATTCGGCGCCGGACGTCGAGGCCGAAAGCCGGATATCGCCCGACGACGTCGCGATGCTCCAGTACACCTCGGGAACCACGGGAAATCCCAAGGGTGTCTTACTCCGTCATCGGTCCCTGATCAATGTCGCGCGACTGACGATGCGTGAAGCACGGATGCCCGACCACTTGACGGCGGTCAATCCGCTGCCGATGTTCCATACCGCTGCATGCGTCATCGGCACGCTGGGGCCCTTGAGTGCGGCAGGAACGATGATTTTGGTCAAACAGTTCGCACCCGGACCGGTCATCGACGTGATGCGGTCGGAATCGGCAAACGTCCTGTTCTTCGTGCCCGCGGTGTTGTCGGCGCTCGTCGAGTACGTGCGCAGTACCGGAGATCGCGCGCCAGAGTTGCGGGTCATGCTCGGTGGGGCGGCCACCATTGCCGCGACTCTCATCGAGTCCGCCGAGGCGACATTCGGTGGTCGCCTGGTGAACGTGTACGGGCAGACCGAACTCGCGCCGGTGCTCACGGCGACGAGGCCAGATGATTCACGTGAGGACAAACTGCGCACGGTCGGTCGTCCGCTACCCCAGGTCGAGTGCACGGTGGTGGACCCGGTGACCCGCGAAATCGTCCCGGTCGGTGTCGTCGGAGAGATCTGTGCCCGCGGATATCAGCAATTCGTCGCCTATCACGACGATCCGGAAGCGACCGCCCGTGCCGTCGACGGCGCAGGCTTCGTGCACACCGGTGATCTAGGTTCGATGGACAGCCGGGGATATCTGACGATCACCGGGCGACTCAAGGAACTCATCATCCGTGGCGGCGAGAACATCGCACCGGCCGAGGTCGAATCGAGGATTCTCGAGGTCGATGGGGTCGTCGAGGTGGCGGTCGTGGGCTTGCCCGATGCCCGTCTCGGCGAGACGGTCGCAGCTGTCCTGCGTTTGCGTGACACCTCCGTCGACCCTTCCGACGTGAGTCAGCAGGTCCAGGCTCACCTGGTGACGTGTCTGACGCCTTTCAAGATCCCGGCGAGGTGGTTCATCGCCGATGCGCTACCGGTGACCCCCACCGGGAAGGTGCGCAAGTTCGCGATCGTCGAGGCGATTGCGAGCCGAGCGCTGGCGGAGATCTGAGGCACGCCGCAGAAAACGGGGTCAGCGGGGGGAGAGGCTGGCCCGAACCATCGATTGTGCGGTGGCCACCACGGAGTCGACAGAGCCGCGGCGTGGGCGCCACCACTCAGCGGCCCAGTTCAGCGCGCCCAGGATCAGCATCCGCGCCACGAAGAGATCGAGATCCGCGCGGACCTCGCCCTCGTCGAACGCGTCCTTGATCAGGCGACGCCAGATGTCGCCGTACTTCTTCTCTTCCGAGCGTTGCCGGTCCCTGATGTGCTCGGGAATCTGGCCGGCATTGCGGATCGACGCCGTGGTGTAGTCGGACACCTCGAGCTCGTGCCGCAGATGGGCGTCGACCGCGATCATGATGCGGTCCATGGGGGTGTCCTCCGGAGTGGCCTGATCGAGCGCGGCCTGGAGATAGGCGCGCATCTCGGCCAGCCCGGACCACATGACCTCCTCGACGAGTTTCTCGCGGGAGTCGAAGTAGTAGTAGATGGCCGGCGCCTGCAACTCCGCGACTTTCGCCACGTCGGTCAGTCTAGTCCCCGCATACCCCTTCTCACTCAATACGCGCGCCGCGGCATCGAGGATGCGTGCTCGCGTCCTCGCGGATTTCATCTCCCGATCGGGCTTCCGCGAGCGAGATTTTGATTCTGGGTTAAGCGTCACCACCTCACTATATCGACGGTGCGGTGCTGCGATGAGTCGGCTCGAGCCATCCTCACCCCGCAGGCGTATCCGCCCCCAATCGCGCCGCCGGCCCGGTGAAATAGTGTTCGCCGTCGAACGACGCCGGATGTCCGGCAGCGAGGTAGGTCCCGATGCCGGTCTGGGTGAGTTCGGCGAACAGCGGGTTGTCGGTGAGTGCTCCCGATCCGACCACCTCGTCGAAGCTGCGGTAGCGCTGCGCGAGCACCGACGACTCGTCGAGAGCAGTGGCCGCCTCGTCGGTGGAGTGTTCGGCGAACCACTTGCCGAACAACGCATTCAGCACGGCGCGATGGGTGTAGCGGTCGGCTTCGCGGGCGAAGTCCGCGTCGAGAGCCTGCTCAAGCGAGGTGATGGCGGACTCGGTTCCGGTGATACGTACGAGATCCCGGAAATGGCGGGGCGTCAAGGCCACGAGCATGAAGCGGTCGCCGTCGGCGGTGACGACGTCGGTGCCATAGGTGCCGTACACATCGTTGCCGGTCGCCGGGCGTGAGTGTGCGTTGACCTGCGGTTCGGTCAGATAGCCCAGGGTGCTGGCGATCGACAGCGCGGTGTCCTCCAACGCCAGGCGGATCGACGCGCCCTGCCCGGTCTGCTCGCGCCGACGCGCCGCGGAGGTGACGGCCAGCGCCGCATACAGGCCGCAGACCACATCCCAGGCGGGTAGCACGTGATTGACGGGGCCGTCGTGGTCGACGGGGCCGGTGATCTGCGGAAATCCCAGCCCCGCATTGACGGTGTAGTCGACGGCGGGGGAGCCGTCGGAGCCGCCGAGCAGCTCCAAGAGAATGACGTCGGGGCGAAGAGCGGCAAGGGTGTTGTGGCTCATCCACTCCCGGCCGCCCGAGTTGGTGACGAGAATGCCGCCGCCGGGGCCGGATTCGGTGACGAGGCGTTGGACCAGCCGCTGACCTTCGGCAGAACGCAGATCGGCGGTGACCGACTTCTTGCCCTTGTTGAGACCCGTCCAATAGATCGAGGTGGTGCCGTCGTCGGTGAGCGGCCAACGATTCACGTCGGCGGCGCCGCCGATCGGATCGACCCGGATGACCTCTGCGCCCAGTTGTGAGAGGGTCAGCCCACACAAGGGGGAGGCAACGAAACTCGACACCTCGACCACTCGAACCCCGTCCAGCGGACGGGAATGCTCGGTCGGCATGTCACACCGCCTCGACGGTCGCGGCGAGGCCCTGACCGCCGCCGATGCACATGGTGACCAGTCCGGTGCCGCCACCTCGGCGGTGGAGTTCGTGGAGCAGGGTGGTGGTCATCCGAGCACCGGTGGCGCCGATCGGGTGGCCCAGCGATATCCCGGAACCGTTGACGTTCAACCGATCCTGATCGTCCCACTTCCAACCGTCGAGCACACTGAGTACCTGTACGGCGAATGCCTCGTTGAGCTCGACGAGGTCGCACGTCTCGAGTAGTGCCGCGGCGGAGTCAAACCCGCCACGGGTTGCCAGCTTTTCGACCGCCGGTACCGGCCCGATGCCCATCCTCGACGGATCGCATCCCGCAGCAGCCCATCCGGTGAGGTAGCCGATCGGTTCGAGTCCGAACTCATCGAGCTGGTCCTCGGCGACGATCAGGCAGGCGGCTGCGGCGTCGTTCTGCTGACTGGCGTTGCCGGCGGTCACGGTGCCGCCGGGCGTGACGGTGCGCAGCCGGGCCAACGATTCGGGAGTCGAGTCGGGCCGGATGCCCTCGTCGCGGGCAAAGACGATCGGGTCTTTCTTGCGTTGCGGCACTGTGATTTCGACGATCTCGTCGCCGAAACGCCCAGCTTCCCAGGCGGCGGCGGCACGCTGATGGCTGCGGGCGGCGTAGGCGTCCGCAGCCTCACGGGTGATGTGGTGATCGGCGGCGAGGTTCTCGGCGGTCTCGATCATCCCGGAGATTTCCCCGAAGCGCCACACCGGTTGGGAGCGTTCGCGTCCGCGGTCCAGGCGGTCATACATGGTGACATTGCCCGAGCGGGCGCCCCAGCGATTCGTGGTCGAGTAGTACTCGATCCGGCTCATCGACTCGACCCCACCGGCCAGCACGGCGTCGGCGGCGCCGGTCTGCACCATCATCGCGGCGGTGACCAGAGCCTGCAGTCCACCGCCGCATCGGCGATCGAGTTGCATGCCGCCCACCGGGATCGGTAGGTCGGCGTGCAGCGCGATCCAACGTCCGACGCACGGAACCTCGGAATTGGCGTAGGACTGTGCGAAGACGACGTCATCGATGCGTTCGGGATCGATGCCCGAACGGGCGACGACGGCCTTGGCGACCGCGGCGCCGAGATCCTCGACGGGAACATCACGCAACGCGCCACCGAACGTGCCGACGGCGGTGCGCGAGGGTGCCACGATCGCCGCGCGGCGTAACCGGTTGCTGCTCATGTCACATGAACCGTCCGCCGGTGACCTCCATGACCGTGCCGGTCATGTAGGAGGACAGGTGAGTCGCGAGAAACAGTGCGACCGTGGCGACCTCGCTGACCTCACCGGCCCGTCCCATCGGGATCTCGGCCATCTTCTGATCCCACGCCTTCTGTGGCATCGCCTCGGTCATCGCCGAGCGGATGAGGCCCGGCTGGATGGCGTTGACCCGTACTCCGTGGTGCGCAAGCTCTTTCGCCGCCGCCTTGGTCATGCCGACGATGCCGGCCTTGGCTGCCGAATAGTTGGTCTGTCCGACCATGCCGACCTTGCCCGACAGGGAGGAGAGGTTGACGATGGCGCCGCTCTTGCGTTCGCGCATGATCGCCGCCGCCTTGCGGGTGCCATTCCACGTGCCCTTGAGGTGGACGTTGATGACCTGGTCGAATTGCTCTTCGGTCATGGTGCGCATGGTGGCGTCCCGGGTGATGCCCGCGTTGTTGACCATCACGTCGACGGTTCCGAAATGCTCTGCAGCAGCGGCGAGTAGCGCGTCCACGTCGTCGCCGCGGGTCACATCGCACGCCACGCCGACGGCCACACCGTCCCCGCCGAGTTCGGTGGCGGCTTTCTGTGCGGCCTCGGCATTGATGTCACCGATGACGACGCGGGCGCCTTCGTCGACGAACAATTGCGCGATGGCGAAGCCGATACCCTGTGCGGCACCGGTGATCACGGCGGTCTGGTCCTTCAAGAGCGGTCCGGGCATGGGAATCCTGTCGTGTGAGTGTGATGGGATGGTGTGGGGCGCGGTGGCCTACTTGCTTGCGGCACGAATGAGGTTGCCGCCGATGATGAGTCGCTGGATCTCGCTGGTGCCTTCGTAAAGCCGGAGCAGACGGACGTCGCGGTAGATCCGCTCCACCGGAACCTCGCGCATGTAACCGGTGCCTCCGTGGACCTGCACCGCGAGATCGGCGACCTTGCCGACCATCTCGGTGCAGTAGAGCTTGGCCACCGATGGTGCGGTCCGTCGGTCCTCGCCGGTGACGTATTTGAGCGCGGCGTCACGTACGAGTGCGCGCCCGGCCATCACCCCGGTCTGCTGGTCGGCAAGCATGGCCTGCACCAATTGGAAAGAGCCGATGGGCTTTCCGCCCTGGGTGGCATTGGCCGCGTATTCGACCGACTCATCGAGGGCACGTTGTGCCTGCCCGACCGCGAGCGCAGCGATATGCACGCGACCTCGCGCCAGGGAGGTCATCGCGGCGCGATATCCGGTCTCCTCGTCACCGCCGACGATCGCCGAAGTGGGCACACGCACGCCGTCGAAGCTGACGTCGGAGGTCCACGCCCCCTCCTGGCCCATCTTCTTGTCCTTGACTCCGACCTCGACTCCGGGTGTATCGGCGGGAACCAGGAATACCGCGATCCCCGTGTTCTTGCCTTCTGCGGGACGGGTTCTGGCGAATACGACGAACAGGTCGGCGATCGGTGCGTTGGTGATGAAGCGCTTCTGTCCGTCGATCACCCACTGGTCGCCGTCGAGCGTCGCCTTGGTGCGCAGGCCGGCGGGATTCGATCCGGCGCCGGGCTCGGTGAGCGCGAAGGAGGCGACGACGTCACCGGAGGCGATGCGCTCGAGCCACTCCTTCTTCTGCTCGTCGGTCCCGAAGTTCACCAACACCTGGCCGGCGATGCCGTTGTTGGTGCCGAACATCGACCGCAGAGCGAGCGTCGTGTAGCCGAACTCCATCGCCAGCTCGACGTCCTGGGTGAGATCGAGGCCGAGGCCACCCCATTCCTCGGGGATCGCGTAGCCGAACAGTCCCATCTCGGCTGCTTGGGCGCGCAGGTCGTCAGGGATGGCGTTGGTCTCGGCGATCTCGTTCTCACGCGGCACGACCTTGGTGCGGATGAAGTCGTGGACCACCGAGCGGATCTGCTCGAAGTCGTCCGAGCTGACGGCCGGGGTGTGCTGCTGTGCGGGTGAAGCCATGCGATCGAAATTATCAAATCCCTGGGGTTGTGCCAACTATCCGAACTATATGTCCTGTCTACGTCTTGCATAGCGGGTGAGTGATAGTTGAGTTTGATAATCTCTGCGCGTTGATGTGAGTCGAGGAGGCAGTGGTGGCACAGCCCGTGGGTGGTCGATCGGTCGAGGCGGCATCGTCGGTGCTCAAGCAGATTGCGGCCCAGGAGATCCGCCGCATGGTCTTCGCCGGCGAGATGCGGCCGGGAACCAAGGTCGATCAGGATGCGGTCGCCGAGTCCCTCGGGATGAGCAAGTTGCCCGTGCGTGAGGCGCTGATCTCGCTCAGCGGGGAGGGGATCATCGAGACGATTCCCCGGCGCGGCGCCTTTGTGGCCGACCTGTCCCGCGAGGACATTCGCGATCACTACTGGATGCTGGGAGTGATCTCCGGGCTGGCCGCCGAACGGGCGTCGGCAACGCTCTCCGACGCCGACCTCGACGAGCTGCGTGTGTTGGCGACCGAGATGGAGGAGGCGACCGATCTCCTCGAGATCGAGCGCCTCAACTTTCGCTTTCATCGGCTGATCAACCTCGGCACCCGCTCACGGCGTCTGATCGCCGAGCTCAAACTCCTCAGTGGGGCAATCCCGTCAGGCTTCTTCGACTCCCACCCGGACTCGGTCGCGTCGTCCTTGCGGGATCATCGCGAGATCGTCGATGCACTCGCCGGCCGTTCGCCGGGTATGGCGCGCACGCTGACCGAAGGCCACTTCCTCCGCGGCGGTCATCGTGCGGTGGCTCTCCTGGAGGAGCGCGGGTTCTGGAGGTGAGTGCACGCCTTTTCGATCGGTGGTCGAGGTGCTTCCCCATCGGTCGTCGAGGTCCTTCCCCGATCGGTGGTCGAGGTGCTTCCCCTCGATGGTCGAGGTGCGAGGCGCCCCCAGGCGCCGAGCCTCGAGACCGAGCCGAACCCACGCTGGAACCCCACCGAGACGCACCCGATAAGACTTTCGACAACCCCTTGCCAACCCGACAATACGGGCATGTGCTCGAACACGACAGCACGCAAACACATGTGCGCTATCGCCGGGGGGTGAGAAATGATGGTCGATACCACACTCCCCGCTGACGCGTTACCGGATGTGTCCGGGTTGTCGACCGCGCAGAAAATCGCCCTCGCCCACACGCTGATGGTCGAGTTGGCATCGGATGATGTGACCGGTCTGTCCAACGATGACCTGGTCGCGGTTGCTCAATCCACCGAGCAGTTGATCACCCGTGTCACCGTCCAGGGCGATCGGCAGATCGTCGAGTTCTCCGACCGTCATCTGGCGCGGGAGTACGGGTTCGGGTCGATCACCGACGCCATCATCGGCTTGTTGCGTGTGTCGGAACCGTGGCGGCGGTGGAAACAACTCACAGCGACCGCCACCTTCCACAGCTTCACCGGCGAGGTTGCTGCGCCGAAGTATCCGGCGTTGGCCGAGGCGATGGCCTCCGGGGGCGGCCGGCCCCTTCGCACGCCGCAGTCGTGATCGACGTGCTGGACCGCATCCCCGCGACAGTGCCGTTCGACGAGAAGATGTCGGCCGATGCCACGATGGCCGGGTTCGCCCGCACCCACATCCCGTCTGATCTGCGGATCTTGGGGGCACGGGTGTTGGCGCACCTCGACCCCGACGGTGAGTTGACCGACGACACCGATCGGCAACGCCACCCCCAGATCCGCATCGGCCGTCAAGACGCCCAAAAAATGAGTGGCCTGTCGGGACAAATGACCCCCACCTTGACCGCGCACCTCGAAGCAGTACTCGCCGCGTGGGCGGCGCCTGGAATGAACAATCCCGCCGACCCGGAGTCCCCGACCGGCAGTCGCGAAGACGCTGATCCCGACGCGTTGGCGGCTGCGGCAGCCCGCGATCACCGCGATCAGGTCCAACGCAACCATGATGCGTTGGAAGCGGTCCTGCGTGCCGGGTTGGATGTGGGTCTCGGCCCGCAATCGCATCGCGGGCTGCCGCCGCACCTGATCATCAAAGCATCGCTGTCGGACCTGATTGCCCAAACCGGGATGGGCGTCACCGTGATCGGCACCCTGCTGCCGATCACCGATGTCATCGCATTGGCCGCCCACAGCCAACCCTGGCTGGCGGTGTTCGACGACCACACCCGCCTGCCCCTGTATTTGGGTCGCGCCCGGTTGGCGAGTCAAGGACAGCGGATCGCCCTGTTCGCCAAAGACGGTGGCGAGTACTGCTCGTATCCCGGGTGCACCCAACCCGCCGCGCACGTGGAAATCCGTCACGCCACCAAAGATCATGCGAAAGGCGGACTCACCAACATCGGTGACCTCGCCCCCGCCTGCGGCAAACACAACCGGATGGTCGGCGAGAAACCCGGACAATTCACGACCGGGATTTATCGGGACGGGCCGTGGGCCGGACGGTGCTGGTGGCGCAACAACACCCCCATCGGGGCGGCTGAACCGAACCCGAAACGCACCAACGCGCTACCGGATGTCGGGGCCACCTTCCGCGCCACCCTCGACACAGTGCGCGCGGAGTTGCATCCACCACCCGACCCACCACAGGCCGCTGCCAGTGCTGATACCGATCTCGCCACAAGCGACGACCGGGACTCGATGCTGCCCACCAACCGAATCCGCCGCAGCCAGGTCCCGATCGGGCACGGCTACTACGACCTCGTCGAAATCCTCCACCCTGATCCCAACCCGGACTCGCCGGTCGAGAACCGACTCGCCCAACTACTCGGCAGTCGCCGGCATTAGACCGTCACATGCTTCGGTGTGGGGTTGGAAACCAGCAGCGGTGCAACAGGTCTCGAGGCTCGTCGCTAACGCTCCTCGGCACCTCGACCACCGGAAGAAGGGGAACGCCGCTATCGCTCCTCGGCACCTCGACCACCGATCAAGGGGAGTCTCGAGACCCGCCGTACCGTGGGTGGACGCAGCACGCCTCGAACAGCAAGCCTCGGGTACTACCCGCCGACGGCTGCCATGTACCACTTCGCTGCGGCGGCGTACTGCGCGAATACTTCTGGAGTTGTTGTAGCCGTGATCGTTTCGGACTCGACGCGCCACTCCGGGAGTTCGCCCGTCAGTGCCCAGGCGGCCTGGCGAGCGGCGCCGAGTGCCACGTACTCACCGTCGGCGGGCAGCACCACGTTGCCGTCGAACAAGGCGGGAGCGATCGCGCGCACCGCCGACGACTTCGTGCCCCCGCCGATGAACAGGAACCGCCGCACGTCGATGCCCTGATCCTCGATCCGGTTGCGGCAGTAGACGAGCGAACAAAGCAGGCCCTCGACGGCGGCACGTGCCACGTGGGCAGGGGAGAAGTTGGCGGGGGTGATCCCGGCCAACGTCCCCGTCGCCGCAGGCAGATTGGGGGAGCGTTCACCACCGAAGTAGGGCACCATCGTCAGGCCGTCGGCGCCGGCGGGAGCCGACAGCGCCAGGTCGGCGAACCTCGTCAGATCGACGTCGAGCATCTGCGCAGTCGCCGCCAGTACCGGTGCGCCATTGAGTGTGCACACCAGCGGCAGGTGTCGTCCGGTCGCATCGGCGAATCCGGCGACGATACCTGACGCATCGCACGGCGCGACCTCGCCGACAGCGCTGACGACACCCGAAGTCCCCAGCGACACGATCGCGTCCCCGGGACCTGCCTGCAAACCCAGTGCCGCGGCGGCATTGTCGCCGACGCCGGCCCCGAGTACGACACCGCCGGATGTCTTCCCAGCAGCCTCACCGGGTCCGACGATCCGCGGAATCCCCGGTAGACGATCGCGAAATGCCAATTGCAGCAGATCTGTTCGATACTCCTCGTCAGCGGCGGAGAAGTACCCGGTGCCCGACGCATCGCTGCGGTCGGTCGTCAGAGCGCCGATGTCGGTGCCGCCGGTGAGTTTCCAGGTGAGCCAATCGTGCGGTAGGCAGACGGCCGCGGTCGCGTCGGCGTGGTCGGGTTCGTGGTCGGCCAGCCATCGCAGCTTGGCGGCCGTGATCGCCGCCACCGGCACGACGCCGACAGCCTCCGCCCACTTATGTGGGCCACCGAGCTCGGTGATGAGATCGTCGGCAGCGTCGGCCGAGCGAGTGTCGTTCCACAGCAGCGCTTCTCGCACCACATGCCCGGCCGCATCGAGGCACACCATGCCGTGTTGCTGTCCGGCGACCGACAGCGCGGCGACGTCGTCGATACCGCCCGCCGCCCTGATGGCCGCCGTGAGCGCCAGCCACCAGTCCTCCGGGTCGACCTCGGTGCCGCCCGGATGTGGTGCGCTGCCCGAGCGCACCACGGCGCCGGTGTCGGCGTCGCAGATGACCACCTTGCACGACTGTGTCGAGGAGTCGACGCCGGCGACGAGGGTCATGACAGCAGCTCCTGGAGTGTTGCGCGAGTACCCTTGTTGCGCAACGATTCCAACACCCACAGGTACGGTTCGGTGAACGCCTCGTGCTCGGCGAGATCGCCGAACAGTGACGTCTCGGACAGGAATGCCAGGGGCTCGGTGCGTGAGCGCTGCGCCAGCGGGACGAGACGGTCGGCCAGCGGGTCGTCGACGGTGATCGCATTGCCGTGCTCGTCGACACCCTCGGCGTAGCGCGTCCAGCCGGCCACCACCGCGGCCGCCAGTCTCACGGAACCATCCTGCGCGAGGCGATCCCGGATCACCGGTACCAGCCATTTGGGGATGCGGTTGGAGGAGTCCTGACACAGCCGGGCGATCGTATCGGCGATGGCCGGATTGCCGAATCGCTCGAGCAGAGTGTCGATGTAGGCGTCGACGTCGACGTCGGGCAAGGGCGCGAGCGTCGGCTTGCCCTCCTCGGACATGTAGCGGCGCAGCAGCTCTCGTAGATCGGGGTCGACCGCGGCGTCGTGAACGTAGCGGTACCCCAGCAGATGGGCGAAGTAGCACAGTGCCTGATGTCCGGCATTGAGCAGCCGGAGTTTCATGAGTTCGTACGGCGTGACGTCGGCGACGACCTGCACACCCACATCCTCGAGAGCCGGCCTGCCGCAGGAGAAATCGTTCTCGAGTACCCACTGGGTGAAGGGTTCGGCCACCACCGGCCAGGCGTCGGCGATCCCGGTGCGCTCAGCGACCTCACCGGCCAGCTCTGGGGGAGTGGCCGGGGTGATGCGGTCCACCATCGAATTCGGGAACCGTGTGTGCTCGTCGATCCACGCCGCCAGCTCCGGATCGCGCAGCCGGGCGTAGGCGAGAAACGTCGAGCGCGCCATATGGCCGTTGCCGGCGATGTTGTCACAAGACATCACGGTGAACGAGGGCACGCCCCGCTCGCGGCGTCGGGCCAGGCCTTCCACCACGAGTCCGAAGACGGTTGTCGGCGCGGCCTTTCCGGTGAGATCGGCAACGATGTCCGGGTTGTCGGCATCGAACTCGCCGGTGGCCGCCGAGAAGTTGTAACCGCCCTCGGTGACCGTCAGGGACACGATGCGCACGGCCGGATCGGAGAGCTTCTCGAGAACGGCCTCCGGATCGTCGGGAGCATAGAGGTACTCGACGATCGAGCCGATCACCGACGTCTCCACCGCACCGTCGGGATGCTTGAGGGTAAGGGTGTACAAACCGTCTTGTGGCACAAGCGCATCCCGCATCCGCGCGTCGGCGGGCCGCACTCCGACACCGCAGATTCCCCACGACGGATCGGACGCGAGCAACCGGTCGATGTAGAAGGCCTGGTGGGCGCGGTGGAAGCCGCCGACCCCGAAGTGGACGATGCCCGCGGTGACCGAGGCCCGGTCGTAGCGCGGCGCCGGCACGTCACCGAGAGAACCCAGCATGGTGGTGTTGAGCGGGAGGGCGTCGGCGAGAGTGCTCACGAACGGTCCTTTCGATTCGGTTCGGTGCTGACATCTGTGTGATATCGCGAGACCTGTGGATGGACAACGGCTTTGATCATTCCGGGCACGCGATCGGAGTTCAGCGCCTCGGCGATCTCGTCGAGCCCGTAGTGGGCGGTGACCATCGCGTCGAGGTCGACGGCGGCCGACGTCACCAACGCGCGCGCGGTGGGCCAGGTGTTGGCGTAGCGGAAAACCCCGGTCAGTACGATCTCACGGTTCTGGATCAGTGAGACCGGCAGGTCCATGGTGTCGGCGCCCATCCCGACCAGCACGGCCCGTCCGCCGGGCCGCAGCGCCCGCAGGCCTGCGGTGACCGCGGCCGTGACACCGCTGGCATCGATGAAGGCATCCACCGGCGCCAACCCGGTGCCGGGGGCAATGGTCTCGGTCGCGCCGAAATCCTCTGCTCGCGTGCGACGTTCGGGATCGGGTTCACTGAGCACGATGCGGGTCACCCCGGACGCCCGGGCGACTTGCGCACACATCAGTCCGATCGGGCCCGCCCCGGCGATGAGCACGGCGTCACCGGGGCCCACGCCCGCCTTGCGCATCGAGGCGATGCCCACCGACAACGGCTCGAAGAGTGCGGCCGCCTCGTCGCTGATCTCGTCGGGAATCGGGTGGGCGAAGGCGGCGCCGATGGTGACGAATCCGGCGAGAGCGCCGTCGACCGGTGGGGTGGCGTAGAAGCGCATGTGTGGGCACAGGTTGTATGCACCCCGCATGGTCTCCGCCGATGCCGGATCGGGTCGCTGCGGTTCGATCGATACGCGCTCACCGATCCGTGCCGCATCCACACCTGCGCCGACGGCGACGATCGTGCCCGCGGCCTCGTGGCCGAGGATCAGCGGCTCGCGGACGACGAAGTCGCCGATGCGTCCGTGCCGCACGTAGTGGGTGTCCGACCCGCAGATTCCCACCGCGCTGACCTGCACCAACACATCGCCGGCAGTGGGGATGGGAACGGGGCGCTCCTCGACGGACAGACGGAGGTCGGGATGCAGAACGCCGGCGCGCATGGTCCCCGACAGCGCATCACGTTTCTCGATCATTGTTGCGTGGCTCACATCGAGGATGTTAGCGTACTGAGCACATGAACGGCTAGTGAGCAAATGTTCACCACGTCCACCGGAACCACCGCGATCGAACGGAGTCGACGAGTGCCTTCTCGCAAAGATGTGGCAGATGCCGCGAAGGACGTGCCCGACGGTCCGCCGAAACGACCGGCCACCGGGCGTGGAGCGGCGGGCCGGCCCGCCGCCGACACCGGTCAGGATCTGCGGCTGCTCGTGCGAGCAGCCACGATGTATCACCTCGAGGGACTGACGCAGGCCGACATCGCCGGCCGACTCGGGGTGTCACGTCCGACGGCCGGGCGGCTCATCGCGCGAGCACGTGCTCAGGGGCTCGTCCAGGTGTCGGTGACCGCTCCCGAGCATCTGTCGGCGTCGATTCACACCGACCTCGAACGCACGGTGGAGCAGATCTTCGGTCTCGACGAGGTGCTGATCATCGACGAGGTCGCCGACGGCACCGCCTCGGGCAACGCAGCCCTCGGCCGCGCGGGCGCGTCGGTCCTGTCGCGGCGCATCCAACCCGCCGACACCTTCGGATTCACCTGGGGCCCTGAGCAGGTCGCGACCGCCGACGCGATGACCGCCAACGCGGCGGCGCAACGCGTGGTGCAGATGGACGGCTCGATGACCTCCGTCGAGTACCACACCGGCGTCGACCACGCGCTGGCCCGCTTCTCCGAGCGTCTGCACGCGCAGCCGCTGCGCCTGGTCGCACCGTTGTTCGTCGACCCCGACACAGTCGCCGCGCTCAATCGTGATTCGGTTGTTTCCCAAGCTCTGTCGGCAGCACGTGGCGCGCAGGTGATGCTCTTCGGAGTGGGCTCGGTGTCGACATCGACGACCCTGTTCGAGGGCGCATTCATCGATGCGATCGTCCTCGACGAACTGCTCGAACTCGGCGCGGTCGGCGAGATCGGCGGCCGCTTCTACGACGCACAGGGCATCGCCGTCGAATCGAGTCTGGTGGAGCGGACCGTCTCGGTCCCCCTCGACGCGGTGAAGGCCTGCCCCACGGCGATCTTGATATCCGGTGGCACCCACCGGGCCGAATCCATTCTCGGCGCACTCCGCGGCGGCTACGCGACCATCCTGGTCACCGACGTCCCGACCGCGGAATGGCTTGTCTCACAACAGGAAGGTCAGCAGTGAGATCCCTACGAGCGAGATTCCCGCGCGGGCATCTCTCCCCGTCACGCCGTCGCGGCAAGGCCGGTCTGGTGGCCTTGGCCGCCACGATCGGTCTGCTGGCCACCGGATGCGCTGGTGCCGGCTCACTCACCGGTGGCGGTGGCCGCGAAGTGACGGTCGCGATGGTCTCGAATTCGCAGATGCAGGACGCGATCAAGCTGTCCGGCCAGTTCGAGCAGGAGAACCCGGGTACCAAGGTCCGCTTCGTCACGCTCTCGGAAAACGAAGCGCGCGCGAAGATCACCGCGTCGGTGGCCACCGGCGGCGGCGAGTTCGACGTGGTGATGATCAGTAACTACGAGACACCCATGTGGGCGAAGAACGGGTGGCTGGTCAATCTCACCCCGTACATGGACGCCGACCCCTCCTACGACGCGAACGACTTCATTCCGACACTGAAATCGGCGCTCTCGTATCAGGGTTCGATGTACTCGGCCCCGTTCTACGGCGAGTCGTCGTTCCTCATGTACAACAAGAAGCTCTTCTCGCAGGCCGGTGTGGCGCTGCCCGCGGACCCCACCTGGCCGCAGGTCGCCGACGCCGCACGCAAGCTCACCAACGACCGTACGGCGGGAATCTGCCTGCGCGGCAAGCCCGGTTGGGGTGAGGTGCTCGCCCCGCTGAACACCGTCATCAACGCCTACGGTGGTCGCTGGTACGACGAGAACTGGAATGCCCAGCTGACCAGTCCGCAGGTCGAGGCCGCCGTCCAGTTCTACGTCGACACGGTGCGCAAGTACGGGGAGGCCGGTGCGTCGTCGTCGGGCTTCCAGGAATGCGGAAACCTGATGTCGCAGGGCCAGGTGGCGATGTGGTACGACGCGACCTCGGCGGTGTCGGTGCTCGAGAGCCCGGACACCTCCACCATCGCCGGCGACGTCGGCTACCTACCGGCCCCGAGAATGGCCAAGGGCGACAACGGCTGGCTCTACACCTGGTCGCTCGGGATCCCGTCGAGCAGCACACACCGCGACGACGCGTGGAAGTTCATCGACTGGATGACCAACCGCAAGTACATCGAACATGTGGCGAACACCTTGGGGGCCACGCATGTCCCGCCCGGCAGTCGGCTCTCGACCTACCAGCTGCCGGCCTATCAGAAGATCTCCGGGCCCTTTGCCCAGCAGACCCTGCAGGCGATGCAGGCGGCGAACCAGAACAAGCCGACGCTGGAGCCGGTGCCCTACACCGGAATCCAGTTCTTGGCGATCCCCGAGTTCCAGGATCTCGGAACTCGCGTGAGCCAACAGATCTCGGCGGCGATCGCCGGGCAGATCAGCGTTCACGACGCACTTGAACAGGCCCAGCAGTACGCCGAGGTCGTCGGCAAGTCCTACCAGAGGGAGCAGTAGAGATGGCCACCGCAGTATCCACGCGAGGCGCGCATGTGCCCCCCGATCAGGGGCGGCCGGTGACCTCGAAGAAAGACCAGATCAGTCGCGCCGAGGGCTGGCGTCGACGCGGACCCCTGTTGCCCGCGTTGATCTTCATGATCGTGGTCACCCAGGTGCCGTTCGTGTTCACGCTCTACTACTCGACGCAGTCGTGGAACCTGGTCCGCCCGGGCTCACGTCGCTTCGTCGGATTCGACAACTACGTCGCGGTGTTCGGTGACAGCCAATTCTGGACGGTCACCCTCAACACCATCCTGCTGATCGTGGGCACCGTCATCATCTCGGTGGTGCTCGGACTGATCTTCGCCCTGCTGCTCGACCGGAAATTCTTGGGGCGCGGCGTGGTTCGGACCCTGCTGATCACCCCGTTCCTGGTGACACCGGTCGCCGCGGCGCTGCTGTGGAAGACGAGCTTGCTCTCGCCGACCAACGGCCTGGTCAACTGGGCGTTGAGCCCGTTCGGGATTCACACCGACTGGCTCTCGGAATTCCCGCTTGCCAGCGTGATGGCCGAACTCGTCTGGCAGTGGACACCTTTCATGATGTTGCTGATCCTCGCCGGACTGCAGTCGATGCCGCGAGACATCCAGGAGGCCGCCCGCGTGGACGGCGCCACCAGCTTCCGGCTCTTCCGTGAACTGACCCTGCCGCACCTGCGGCGGTTCATCGAACTCGGCACGGTCCTCGGCGCCATCTACCTCGTCAACACCTTCGACGCGGTCTACATGATGACCTCCGGCGGACCGGGTGTGGCCAGCTCCAACCTGTCCTACTACATCTATCAGCGTGCCTTCCTCGGATTCGACATCGGGCAGGCCGCTGCGATGGGCGTGGTCACGGTGATCGGCACGATCGTCGTCGCGTCCCTGGCCCTGCGCCTGATCTTCAAGTCATTCACCGGAACAGAGGAGCCGGCCTGATGAGTACCGACACCCGCCCCGCCCCGACCACCACTTCGACGTCGGCGCCCGAAGTACGCCGCAGCCGCAATCCGCGCCAGATGGGACTGACCGCTCTCACCTGGATCCTGGCCATCGGGTTCTTCTTCCCGGTGCTGTGGATGGTGCTGACCGCGTTCAAGAAGGAAAGCGACGCCGCCACCAACCCACCGACGTTCTTCTTCGCCCCGACCCTGCAGCAGTTCCGCAACGTCTTCGACGCCGGAATCGGTACCCCACTGCTCAATTCGCTGTTCGCCACCATCGTCTCGACGATTCTGGTTCTGGTCCTCGGTGTGCCGGCGGCCTTCGCGTTGTCGCTGCGCCCGGTCCGCAAGACCAAGGACGCGCTGTTCTTCTTCATCTCCACCAAGATGCTGCCGATCGTGGCCGCGATCATCCCGCTGTATGTGATCGTCGGCAAGATCGGGATGCTCGACAACGTGTGGACGCTGGTGATCCTCTACACCGCAATGAATCTGCCGATCGCGGTGTGGATGATGCGGTCGTTCTTCCTCGAGGTGCCCGGCGAACTGCTCGAGGCCGCCAGCATCGACGGCGCCAGTCTGTGGACCTCGGTCCGTGAGGTGATCCTGCCGCTGATCTCCCCGGGTATCGCGGCCACCGCACTGATCTGCGTCATCTTCTCGTGGAACGAATTCTTCTTCGCCGTCAACATGACCGCCGTCAACGGGCAGACGATGCCGGTCTTCCTGACCGGCTTCATGTCCGGGCAGGGCCTCTACTGGGCGCAATTGTCGGCGGCGTCGGTCCTGGCCGCGCTGCCGGTGGTGATCTGCGGCTGGATCGCCCAGAACAAACTCGTCCGCGGCCTGTCCTTCGGCGCGATCAAGTAATCACGCCGGTCACCCACTCACCTAAGCGCTTTCGTATCAACAGGAGAACCCCATGGCAACCATCACCTACGACAAGGCCTGCTGCGTCTACCCGGGCGCCGAGTCACTGGCCGTCGACTCCCTCGACCTCGACATCGCCGACGGCGAGTTCGTGGTCCTCGTCGGACCGTCGGGCTCCGGCAAATCCACGGCGCTGCGGATGCTCGCCGGACTCGAGGAGATCGATTCCGGGCAGATCCGCATCGGCGGGGACAACATGGTCGGTGTCGCGCCCAAGGACCGTGACATCGCCATGGTCTTCCAGAACTATGCGCTCTACCCCAACAAGACCGTCGGGGAGAACATGGGATTCGCGCTGAAGATGCGCGGCATCTCCGCTGACGAACGCAAGCGCAAGGTCGCCGAGGCCGCCAAACTCCTCGACCTCACCGACTACCTGGATCGAAAGCCGGCGAAACTGTCCGGCGGACAACGTCAACGCGTCGCCATGGGCCGCGCGATCGTGCGCGAACCCCAGGTGTTCTGCATGGACGAGCCGCTGTCGAACCTCGACGCCAAACTGCGGGTCCAGACACGCACCCAGATCGCCGCGCTGCAACGCCGACTCGGTACCACCACCGTCTACGTCACCCACGACCAGGTCGAGGCGATGACCATGGGCGATCGCGTCGCCGTGCTCAAACACGGTGTACTCCAGCAGTTCTCCACCCCGGCCGAACTCTACGACCGCCCGGTCAACGCCTTCGTCGCCGGCTTCATCGGATCACCGGCGATGAACCTGTTCACCGCGCCGATCCGCGACGGCGCCATCTCGATCGCCGGAGCCGACATCGACATCGACGCCACATCGCAGGCGGCACTGCGCAAGTCCGGGCTGAGCTCGGTCGTCGTCGGCATCCGGCCCGAGCACCTTGCGCTCTCCGACGATGGCACCGGACTCAACGCCGACGTCGCACTTCTCGAAGAGCTCGGCAGCGAAACCTACGTCTACGCCTCGCTGGCCGACGAGTCGGTCCACAACCTCGACGGTGATCCGATGGTCGTGGTGGCACGCTCTTCACAGCGGGCGCCGGCCAAGCGTGGAGAGGGGATCCGGTTGCGGCAGGCCGACAACGCGGTTCACCTGTTCCACCCCGAGACCGGCGACCGGCTGGTCTGAGCGGGCCGAGCGCGGGGTCAGTGCGAGGTGGCCGGTGCTGCCGAGCCGGGTGACGCCGAACCCGGTGCTGCCGAGTCGGCGATCACCACGCCAGTCGGCGTCGGCTTGGGGCCGCGCTTGGGGATGCACAGGGTGATGGCCACTCCCACGAACGCGGCGATGGCACCCACCAGGAAGCACCACTTGAACGTCGTGTGGGTGGGAATGTCGTTGCCCGCCATGCTGATCGTCGAGGTGGTGAGCAGCACCGCCATCACCGCCGAGGAGACGGTGGTGCCGATCGAGCGCATCAATCCGTTGAGGCCGACGGCCGCACCGGCCTCGGTCATCGGCACCGCGCCCATGATCAAGGTGGGCATCGCCGCATAGCCGATGCCGACGCCCGACGCGGCGATGATCGACGCGATCATCAGCTGCCACGGAGAGTTCATCAGGAACATCGCGAGCAGATAGCCCACACCGAGCACCGTCGCGCCGATGGCCAAGGTGTACTTGGCGCCGATCTTGTTGATCAACGTGCCCGAGACCGGGGCGAAGACCAGCATCATCAGTCCGCCGGGCGCCATCCACAGGCCGGCCTCGAGCATGGTCTGGCCGAGCCCGACTCCGGTGCGCACGTCCATCTCGAGCAGCATCGGGATGACGATCGACTGCGCCATCATGCCGAAGCCGATGGCGACGGCGGCGATGTTGGTGAGCAGGACCGCCGGACGTGCGGTGGTCCGCAGGTCGACGAGCGGTTCGGGGGTTCGCAGCTGATAGAAACCCCACGCCCCGAGCACGACGAGACCGCCGATCAGCGTGCCGAGCGTGGTGCCCGACGTCCAACCCCAGTCGTTGCCCTTGGACACGGCGATGAGTGCGGCCGACAAACCGATGGCCAGGCCGATCGCGCCGACGAAGTCCAGACGGCCACCGACCGCGTCGGGGACGTGCGGGACGACCACGACGACCAGGGCGAGGACGGCCAACGATAGGATCGCCGACACCCAGAACAGGCCGTGCCAGTTCCAGCTCTGCGCGATCCACGCCGACAGCGGCAGGCCGATCGCACCGCCCACACCGAGCGTCGCGCTCATCGCGGCGATCGCCATCGAGGTGATCTTGGGTGGGGTGACCTCACGCATGAGGCTGATGCCGACGGGGATGAAGCCCATGGCCAGGCCCTGGATCGCGCGGCCGGCGATCATCGGGATGACCGAACTGCTCAGGGCACACACGATGGAACCGGCGACGAGCAGCGCGGCGCTGCCCAGCAGGACGCGCTGCTTGCCGAACATGTCGCCGAGGCGGCCGGCGATGGGCATCGCGATCGCGGCGGCCAGCAACGTCGCGGTGATCACCCACGACGCGTTGGAATGGGAGGTGCCCAGCAGGGTGGGCAACTCGGGCTGGATCGGGATGACCAGCGTCTGCATCAAGGACGCGACGAGGCCACCGAAACACAGTGCGATGACGGTGGCGATCGCGGCGCCATTGGACGACCCGTTGCGCGGAACGGACTCGATGGGGGCCGGGTTCTCTGCTGCCGGCGACGAATTGGTGTCTGACATCGCACCTCCTAAGCTGTATGTAGAGTACATATGTAAGGTACATATGCAAGCCGCGCAGCTCGCGACACTCCTCAACCGGACATACCGGGCGGCTGCGGGAAGAATGTGGGGGAGCCGGATGTCGAAAGAGGTCGCAGTGGGCGGATTCCGCGAGGGTGAGCGCAACGGCACGTCACGTCCGGCGCCGGTGACCTTCGACGGGGCCGACCACGCACCCTGGCCATCGCCGCTCTACCGCGACATCGTCGAGGAACTCAGTCGGTTTCATCGACGCAAGAGTGAACACCCCGCCGAGTCGGTACTCGAGAGCTCGGCGTTCGCTATCCTGCTCGTCCTCTCCGACGGTCGCGCGCGGACCCTGCGGGAACTCACCGACGAACTCGATCTCGAACAGTCCACGGTCAACCGGCAGGTCAACGCCGCGATCAAACTCGGCTACCTCGAACGCTTCGACGTCGAGGGCTCGATGAGCAGGCTCATCCGCCCGACCGAGAGCGGACGGGCCGCATTCACCCATGACGGCATGCTGCGGGTGAGTCGTCTCAAGCAGGTCTTCGCCGACCTCGACCCCGGTACCCCGGAAGTCCTGTTACGCGAATTGTGTGCTTTCAACGAGGCCTACGACCGTACGCTGCGAGCAGAACAACGGGGAGCGCGTTCGCGCAACCACGGCTGAGGGAGAACGTGTGGGGACATACGTGGTGAGCGGATCGGCGTCGGGAATGGGTGCGGCGGTTGCCGATTCGTTGCGGGCGGCCGGGCACACCGTGATCGGGATCGATCGGGACGGCGCCGAGGTGACCGCGGATCTCTCGACGCCGCACGGGCGTGCGTCGGCGATCGCCGCGGTCCTGGACCGGGCCGAGGGCGCACTCGCCGGAGCCGTTCTCGCGGCCGGTCTCGGCCCGGCGCGCGGGGCCGAACGCACCATCGTCGAGGTGAACCTACTCGGGGTGACCGAACTGCTCACCGCCTTTCGCCGGCTGCTCGCTGCGAACGGGAAATCGAAAGTGGTTGTCTTCGGCTCCAATTCGACAACAGCGACACCGCTGGTACCAGGCCGCGCGGTCGCCCGACTCGAGGCCGGCGACACCGAGGGGGCCACCCGGATCCTGCGCAGGCGGGGTAAGGTGCTGTCGGGTCCCGCGGCGTACGCGGCGTCGAAGATCGCGGTCACCCGATGGTGTCGGGTGCACGGCACCCGCCCCGAATGGGCGGGGGAGGGGATCGCGGTCAACATCATCGCCCCCGGGCCGGTGATGACCCCGCTGCTGCAGTCGCAACTGAGCGGCGCGTCGTCGAAGAACGTCCGGTCCTTCCCGATTCCGTTGCGCGAGTATGGAACACCGGAGCAGATCACGCAGTGGGTGATGCTGATGCTCTCACCTGCCGCGGATTTCATGGCCGGATCGGTGATCACCGTCGACGGTGGTACCGAGGCATTGCTGCGCGCCCGGGACTGGCCGCGGGCCGTGCCATTGCGGGCTGTCCCACGAGTGCTGTGGCGGATGTATCGCGCCCCCAAGGACGGTCAGATCGCAAGGTACTGAATCGCCAGGTACTCAAACGGGTGCGGGGTTCACAGTCCGGCCCGTTCGAGCGCCTCGTCGAATTCCTCGGCAGCGCGCTTCTCGCCCTTGCCGTCGGCGATCGCCTGCTCATACACCGCGAGTAGCTCGTCGCCGTGCTCGGCGTAGCGTCGGGCCCACGCCTCACCGTCGTAGCGCCAGTAGCCGATGATGTCGTAGCGGTCGGCGGGCCAATGGTGTTCGCGGCGAAAGTGTTTGCGCATCATTCGGGATTCGGCGGCCTCGCCGGCGAACCAGCAGTATCCGTTCCCTGCGGGAACGTCGAGTGCGGCGATGGTCGTGCCCAAGCTGCTCGCCGAGATACCGTTGCCGCTGCCGATCAGGCTGATGACCTCGACGCCGTCGACGGGTCGGCCCAGATAGGAGAGGTCGTCCTCGTCGATCACCTCGACCACCAGGGTCACCGGCCGCGGATCGGTGGCGAGCTCGTCGAGAATGCGGGCGGCGGCGGGCAATCCGGCGAGATCGGTACCCAGCAGGAGCCAGTCGGTGCCCGGCGCGGGCCGGTACCAGCCGCGCGCGTGCGACATCGCCACCGCGTCACCGACGTCGGCTCGTTGGGCCCAGAGCGTCGCCGGACCACGCGAGTGGATGACGAAGTCGACGTCGACGGTCGCGGTTCGGTGGTCGACGGAACGGATGGTGTAGTTACGGCCCTCCGGCGGCTGGTCGAGGTCGTGATATCCCCACACCTCGTCGCGCAATTCCATTGCGGGAGGACGTTTTCGGCCGGGTTCGGGAAAGTAGAGGCCGACGGCGTCGTCGGGCCCGCCGGGCAGTGGTAGACGGGCGAGATCTTCAACGTGCAGGTGCACCCGCCGGATGTGCGGGGTGAGGTCGTCGGTACCGGTGACTGTCGCGAACGAGAAACCCATGATGAAGTTAGGCTACCCCAACTTCGTCGACGGTCGCTGTTCAGTCCTGGTCGTGCGGCCAGTTGCCCTGCGTCAGGAGTTCCTCGAAGTTCTTGATGAGGTGCGGGTTCAGATCGGTCTCGACGGCCTTCTCGTAGTCGCAGTCCCACTTGGCGAACCATGCGGCGTCGCGTTCCATCAGGAAGATCGGCCAGCCGTGGGTGATCTCGAGATCGTCGAGGTAGAGGTCGGTCGATCCGTCCTCCCGCATGTACCAGTAGCGCTTGCCCGATTCCTCGAACGCCGCCACTTCTTGCGCGGTCACGTAGTACTCGCCGTCAGCCTGCTTCATACGCCCGATCGTACGGCCACGGCGCCGACCGCCGTCCGCCTTGCGGTGATCTCGGGTTGCGGCTGCAGGCCTACAGGTCGAGCACCAGCTTCGGCGAGAGTGATCGGGACACGCAGGTCATGACCGTGTCGCCGCGTTCGCGCTCGGCGCGTGACAGCACGGAGTCGCGATGGTCGGGGGCTCCGCCGAGAACGTCGGCCTCACATGTCCCGCAGATTCCTTCCATGCACGACCCGATGACGTCGACACCGGCCTCCTCGACCGCGGCGAAGATCGTCGTGCCCTGTTCGACCGTGACAGTCACCCCCGAGACTGCGCACTCCACCTCGAAGGAGTCGAGTGCGCCCTCGGGTGCGTCGCCGGTCGCGGCCACGAACCGCTCGAGGTGCAGGCTCCCGTCCGGCCATGCTGCGCACTTCTCCTCGACGGCGTCCATCAGCGCGGCGGGTCCGCAGCAGTAGACCAGGGTATCGGCCCGTGGCTCGCCGAGGATCGCGTCGAGATCGAACCGTCCGCTGTGTTCGTCACCGGCCCAGACCGTCACCCGATCGTCGGCCCCCAGTTCGTCGAGAAATGCCATTGAGTCCCGAGACCGACCGCAGTACAACAGGTTCCATTCGGCTCCATCGGCCTGGGCTGCCGCGATCATGGTGCGTACCGGGGTGATACCGATGCCGCCGGCGATGAACTGGTATCGCGGTGAGCCGACGAGAGCGAAGTGGTTGCGGGGACCCCTGACCTGCAGGGGCGAACCCTCGGCCAGTTCATCGTGAACGAATTGGGATCCGCCGCGGCCGTTGCGTTCCCGCAGGACCGCGACAGTCCATGACGATCGGTCTGCGGGATCTCCGCACAGGGAGTAGTGCTTCGACATCCCCGGACGCAACAGGAGCTCTACGTGCGAGCCCGGAGTCCAGGCGGGTAGCGAACCGCCGGTGGGATCGGTCAGGGTGAGCTCGACGACACCCTCGGCCGCGGTCCGCCGGCGGGCCACCCGCAGATCGAGCGTCTGCATTGCTGCACCACGGTTTCCACGGGATGGCCGTGCGGGCATGGGTGCCGAACTGCTTGCTGCCGAACTGCCTGTTGCAGAGTCGTTGCCGCCGGCATCGCGTAGATGTGCGCGGTAGGGACCCGGTTCCGGCCGACGGCCGCCGATCGGGGTGAGGCGCACCATCATCGAGCTGTAACCCCGCACGAAGTTCGACTGCACGCGCTCCGGCTCCGCGAGAACCTCGATGTCGTCGAATCGGGCCAGTAGTTCCTCCCACAGAATGCGCAACTGCAACTCTGCCAGCCGGCTCCCCATACAGCGGTGCGTGCCGATTCCGAAGGCCAGGTGGTGGCGGGCATTGCGCCGGTTGATCACGAAGCTGTCCGGGTCGTCGAAGGTGCGCTCGTCCCGGTTCGCCGAGGCGTACCACATCACCACCTTGTCGCCCTGACGGATGAACTGGCCGTTCAGCACGGTGTCGCGTGTGGCGATCCGACGCATGTAGGCCAGCGGCGTCTGCCATCGAAGGATCTCGTGGACCAGCTTCGGCACGAGCCCAGGGTTGGTGCGAAGGCGGTCGAACTGTTCCGGGAACTGGTTGAGTGCGAGCACACCGCCGGTCATCGAGTTGCGTGTGGTGTCGTTACCACCCACGACCAGCAACACGAGGTTGCCGAGGAACTCCATCGGGCGGTTGATCAGGTCCTTGGTGTCTTCGGAGAGCTGCATGAGCGTGATCAGGTCGTACCCGGGCTTCTCGCCGGCCGCCAGACGAGCCGCCTTGTCGTGCCACAGTGCGCTGAAACTCCGCGCCATGTCGGCAGCACCCCGATAGATCTCATCGGTGTTGTTGACCCCGCCGGTGGCCGATGCACTGGTGGCCACCAGGTCGGTCCACTGCACCAGCTTGCGTCGGTCCTCGTACGGGAAGTCCAGCAGCGTGGCCAGCATCCGTGAGGTCAGTTCCACACTGACCCGGTCGACCCAGTCGAACGGCTCACCCACCGGCAGCGCGTCGAGGACATCCTGGACCCGCGAGCGGATCAGGCCCTCCATCTCCTCCAGATTCTGCGGAGCGACAACGCCCTGAACAGCGGCGCGTTGCTGGTCGTGACGCGGCGGGTCCATCGCGATGAACATCTCGATATCGAGTCCTTCGGGCGGAGCGCCGAGAATGATTTGAGGTTCGGCGGAGAAGGTCTGAAAGTCCTTGTCGACGGTGACGATGTCGTCGTAGCGGGTCACCGACCAAAACGGACCGAAAGCGCTGTCAGCCCGAAAGTGCACGGGCGCTTCGTCTCGCAGCCTCTTGAAGTAGGGCTGCCACTGTCCTTGACGCCACAAGAACGGATTGCTGACGTCGATCTTGGTGAGATCCAGGTCCGCAACGTCGGGGATCTCCGACGCCTCGAAGCGCGGCTGGCCGTCATCCACCACCAGCCTCTTGGCGCGCTGGAGCAGATGCAGGCCCTGGATTTGGCGCTCCATCGGTACCACTACCTGGGCTTTGTTGATGAGTCGATCGACGACACGCATGGCAACCATCGCTTTCGCTGGGCTTCGGTGTTGCTCGACAATAGCAGAGAATTTGTCTGCTCTGAAGACAAATCAGCACAATTTGTCTTGTTGTCGAATCTAGGTCGGGCTCGACCATCGACAGGGGCGGATGAGACCGCCGCTCGGAATTCGTACCGGCCCGTGTGACCTCGACTCTCGCGATCGGCGCGCGGGCCGACTCGGTAACCTCGTCGAGGTGACCACCCGACAGACCTATGCGGAGGCGAGTAGGGCGCTCCTGCGCACAACTCTGCTCGACGGTCTGCGGGATCTGCTGGTCGAAAAGGACTGGCCGTCGATCACGATGGCCGACGTCGCCCGGAAATCGGGCGTCGGACGCCAAACCGTGTACAACGAGTTCGGTTCCCGCCACGGTCTGGCGCAGGCATATGCGATGCGCTTGGCCACGGAATTCGCCGGCATCGTCGCGTCGACTGTCGCCGAGCGCCCACACGATATCCACGGCGCGCTGCACGATGCATTCGCCGCGTTCTTCGCGGAGGCCGCGGCCGACCCGCTCATCACCTCGCTGCAGCGTGGTGAGGCCAAGCCGGATCTGCTGCGGCTGATCACCACCGATGCCGCGCCGCTGATCACGACCGCAAGCGCGCGTCTCACCGACATGCTCACCACCTCGTGGCTCGGGCTCGCCGACGACGATGCGGTGTGTATCGCGCGGGCGATCACGCGCATGGCGCTGAGCTACGTGGCGATGCCACCCGAGAGCGACCGCGATGTCGCCGCCGACCTCGCTGCGGTCATGGCCCCTGCGGTCATCGCGGCCCGCGGCGGCGACTCGGGGGCGGCTGCCACCCCGACGACCGAGGAGTGAATGTTCATGGCGCAGAACTTGATCGACGTCGACGCACTGACCGAGGAGATGCTCTCGAACCGTCCGCCGGTGATCCTCGACGTCCGCTGGGCGCTGGGGCGGACCGATGGGCGTGAGCGGTATCGGGAGGGCCACATCCCCGGAGCCGTCTACGTCGATCTCGATTCCGAACTGGCCGACCCGCCGTCGGCCGAACTCGGGCGCCATCCGCTGCCGTCGTCGGATCGCCTGCAGGACGCCGCGCGACGCTGGGGTGTGGACGACTCATCGCCGGTGGTGGTCTACGACGACACCGGCAACCTGGCGGCGGCCCGCGCGTGGTGGTTGCTGACCTGGGCCGGGCACACCGACGTCAGGATGCTCGATGGCGGGCTCGACGCCTGGCGCTCGGCCGGGATGCGTGTCTCCGCCGGCGACACCGCCGCGCGTCCCGGCACCGTCACCCTGACCGGCGGCGACCTCCCGCACGTGTCGCTCGACGAGGTCGCGCGACTGTCCTCGGAGATCCGGGACGGCCGCGACGACGTGGTCATCCTCGACGCCCGCGCCGGCGAACGGTATCGCGGGGAGACCGAACCGATGGATCCCCGCGCCGGACATGTGCCCGGCGCCGTCAGTGTCCCGACGGCCGGGAATCTCGCCGACGACGGACGGTTCCTGTCACCCGAGCAACTGCGGGAACGGTTCACCGCAGCCGGAGTCACCGAGAATGCGCAGGTCATCGCTTACTGTGGATCGGGAATCAACGCCGCGCACGAGCTCGCGGCGCTGGCCATCGCCGGGTTCTCGGGCACCTTGTTCCCGGGGTCGTGGTCGCAATGGTCTGCCGATCCGGAGTTGCCTGCGGCGGTGGGCCCCACTCCGTAGTGTGATGTCGGGCACTCACATGTGCACATTGGGCCATGTGTTCCGACAGAACGATCGATGGGCCGGGTCCGCGTCGAGCATGTGCGGGGGCCGCACCCGGGCCAATCCAGAGATCCACGCGACCCCGCGATCCACGAGCTCGAATTCACCCAAGGAGTGCAACGTTGCGCGATTTCCACTGCCGTAAATGCGGCCAGCAGCTGATTTTCGAGAACTCGCTGTGTCTGAACTGCGAGAGCAAGCTGGGCTTCCATCTGCCCTCCCGAACCATCCAGGTCCTCGACGACAAGGAGCAGGCGCAGGTCGACGACGCGCTGATCGGGCGCTGCGCCAACAGCGGCGTCGCCGCGTGCAACTGGCTCGTCGAGATCGGGGAGGGATTGCCCGCGCTGTGCGAGTCGTGCCGGCTGACCCGCACCCGTCCCGACGACTCCGACACCGACGCCATGGCCGCATTCGCCGAGGCCGAACTTGCCAAGCGGCGCGTCATCGTCGAACTCGACGAACTGCAGCTGCCGATCTTCGGCAAGGACGAGGACCCGGAGATCGGCCTGGCCTTCGACCTGCTCTCCAGCGCCACCCAACAGGTCATCACCGGCCACGCCAACGGTGTGGTCACCCTCGACCTCGCCGAGGGCGACGACGTCCACCGCGAACAGCTGCGGGTGTCGATGGACGAGCCCTACCGCACCCTCATCGGCCACTTCCGCCACGAGATCGGCCACTTCTATCAGATGGTGCTCGTCGGTGACGGCCCCAATCGCGGGCGCTACGAGGAACTGTTCGGCGATCCCGACGAGGACTATCAGGCCGCGCTCGATCGCCACTACGGCGACGGGCCGCCGGAGAACTGGAAGGACGACTACGTCTCGTCCTACGCGACCATGCATCCCGCCGAGGACTGGGCCGAGACCTTCGCCCACTACCTCCACATCCGCGACACCCTCGACACGGCGGCCGCGTTCGCCCTGGCCCCGGCCGGCGCCACTCTCGACGCCGACCTCCCCGGTCAGGTGGGCTTCGATCGCATCATCGAATGGTGGTTGCCGCTGACCTGGGCGCTCAACCAGATCAACCGCTCGATGGGCCATCAGGACCTCTATCCCTTCGTGCTGCCGCCGAAGGTCCTGGAGAAGATGGAGTTCATCCACGAACTGATCACCTCCGACGACTGAGCGGGGCTCCCCGGCCCCTGGTGGTCCTTCCCCGGTGGTCCTTCTTCGGTGGTCGAGGAGCCTCGCGCGAGCGCAGCGAGCACGAAGCGTCTCGAGACCCCTGAACGCCGACGCTGAAACCCGAAACCAGCACCGGCGCAAGAGGTCTCGAGGCTCCGTCGCTAGCGCTCCTGCGCACCTCGACCACCGGGAATGGGTGCGTCGCACGTCGGCTGGGCGTGCACCTCGACCACGGGGATGGGAGCGTTCGTCGCACGGGTTGGGCCGACCGCCGGGTGGGGTGGTTCTTCTTTCCGGTGGTCGAGGAGCCTCGCGCGAGCGCAGCGAGCACGAAGCGTCTCGAGACCTCGGCAAGCCGACGCTGGAATGGCGGGGCCGCGGGGATTGACTCACCGCGCGGAAAACTCTTGGGTGAGCCGCACGGGTCGGGTGCAATGGTGTGGTTGTGCACGGTATCCCCGATTCGGAAGTGGATTGATCAGGCGTGAAGTTTCATTGGTTTCTCCCCACCAACGGCGGCGACGGTCGGACGGTGGTCGGCGGCGGCCACGGGGTGGCGGCGCAGGCCTCGTCGCGACCGGCGTCGGTGCCCTACCTCGGACAGATCGCGCGCAGTGCCGAACAACTCGGCTTCGAGGCGGCGCTCACCCCGACCGGGGCCTGGTGCGAGGACGCATGGGTGTCGACGGCCATGCTCAGCAGCGTCTCCGAGCGGCTGAAGTTCTTGGTGGCCTTCCGGCCCGGTGTCACCGCTCCGTTCCTCTCCGCGCAGATGGCCGGGACCTTCCAGAATCTGTCCGGCGGACGCCTGCTGCTGAATGTGGTGACCGGTGGTGAGGATGCCGAGCAGGCCATGTTCGGTGACTTCAGCA
Organism: Gordonia sp. L191; assembly: GCF_030077625.1. Lineage (NCBI taxonomy): Bacteria > Bacillati > Actinomycetota > Actinomycetes > Mycobacteriales > Gordoniaceae > Gordonia > Gordonia sp. L191. The sequence continues at coordinate 44,691 of NZ_CP125996.1, forward strand.
CCAAGGAGGAGCGCTACGCCCGCGCCGACGAGTTCCTCGAGATCGTCCGTCGCCTGTGGACCGGGGAGACGCTGACCTTCGAGGGCAAGTACCTCTCGGTGGAGAACGCGACCCTGCACCAGATCCCGGACCCGCTTCCCGAGATCTACTTCGGTGGCTCGTCGGCGGCCGGAATCGCCGTGGCCGCCAAGCACGCCGACGTCTACCTCACCTGGGGTGAACCGCCCGAGGCGGTGGCCGAGAAGATCGCGCGCGTTCGTCGGGCGGCCGCCGAGCAGGGGCGGGAACTGACCTACGGCATCCGGTTGCACACCATCGCCCGCGCGACCTCGGAAGAGGCGTGGGCCGAGGCGGATCGGTTGCTGGAGAACATCTCCGCCGAGGACATCGCCCGCATCCAGGCCGGCCTGAAGCGCTCGGCGTCGGAAGGTCAGCAGCGGATGCTCGCGCTCAACAAGGGTTCCAAGGACGGCCTGGAGATCTACCCGAATCTGTGGGCCGGTATCGGCCTGGTGCGCGGTGGGGCTGGGACCGCGATGGTCGGTTCCTACACCGAGATCGCCGACCTCATCGAGGCCTACCACGACGTGGGTATCGACGAGTTCGTGTTGTCGGGGTATCCGCACCTCGAGGAGGCGTACTGGTTCGGCGAGGGCGTGCTGCCGGAGCTGACCCGTCGTGGACTGTGGGAGCATCCGGCGCCGCCGCGCGCCGCCCGCGCCGCAGTCCCCTTCGGTGCGCCGGTCAAAGCGGTGTCGGCCTCGTGACGACGGCCATCGTCGTCGGAAATCCCAAGCCGGCCAGTCGAACCCTGGATGCCGCGACGTATGTGGCCACCCAACTGACCGGTGGCGCACCCGATCTCGTCGTCGACCTCGCGACCCTCGGTACAGCGATTCTCGACTGGTCCGACCCGGGGATCGGCGAGCTGGTGACGCAGGTCGGCGCCGCCGATCTCGTCGTGTTCGCCAGCCCGACCTACAAGGCCGCCTACACCGGACTCCTCAAACTGTTCCTCGATCGGTTCGCCGGTGGCACAGGGCTTTCCGGTATCGCGATTCCCCTCATGCTCGGTGGTTCGCCCGCGCACTCGCTTGCGCCCGAGCTGACCCTGCGGCCGGTGTTGACCGAGATCGGCGGGACCGTCCCCGGTCGCGGGCTCTATGTCGTCGATTCCCGCCATGACGATCCGGAGGCGTACGCCGACTGGTTGGCGGCAACCGCACCGGTCGTATCCCGATTGCTGGAGGTGCACGCGTGAGCGGGTTCCGAACCAACCAGGACCTCGACGCCGCCCGACTTCGCAAGGCGTTCGGGATCTTTCCCACCGGCGTCGTCGCGGTGGCCGCGGAGGTCGACGGAGCGGTGATCGGTCTGGCCGCAAGCTCGTTCACCAGCGTCAGCCTCGATCCGCCGCTGGTGTCGGTGTCGATCGCGAACACCTCGAAGACCTGGCCGGATCTGCGTCGCGCCGATCATCTCGGGGTCACCGTGCTCGCCGACCATCAGGACGTCCTCTGCCGGCAGCTCGCCGGTCCGGTGGCCCAGCGATTCGACGGCGTGCTCCTCAACGCGTCCGATGAGGGGGCCGTCACCCTCGATGACGGTCTCGCGCAATTCGATTGCACCGTGTACCGCGAGGTCGAGGCCGGTGACCACATCATCGTCCTGCTCGAGTTGCACGGCGTCGACCACCCCGAGACCGGCAGCCCGCTCATCTTCCACCGCAGCGGATTCGGTCGGCTCGCCACCACCGCGTGACGAAAGCCGCCGTAGGTCGGCCACTGCCGGTGCGGTGAGCCACATTCCGACGGCCAACGCCACACCCCACGCGAGAAACAGTGGGTCCCAGAGCAATGCGTGGCCTACCGCCGCCGCACTGTCGAACGGCTCGAGCCGCGGTAGCGCTCCGAGGAGCAGCAGCCCCGCCGTGGTGGTGTTGATGGCGCCCCAGGCGATCAGCGCCGTGGCGCCCAGCCAGTAGCCGGGCCGAAGCAGGCCGGCGCCTGATCGTCGAGCCGTCAGTGCCGGTGCCACGGCCAGTATCGCCTTGGTCAACCCGATGAGGACCAATAACCAACGGCCGTCGGCGAATTGATGCTCGGAGAATCTGTCCGCAGTCTGCCCGACGGTGCTCAGCAGTGTGTCTCCACCCAGGCCCCAGTAGATGCTGACCCCGGCGTGAACGAGACCGAGGACGGCGGCGATACCCAGAGCGGTGGACGCGCGTGCTGTCATGCACTCATCCTCGGCCGATGCCCACCGTGACACATCCGGTCGAACCCCGGGATCGCACCCCGGAATCGTTGTCGGGGTCAACCCCGAGTGCGTGAGTCGGACGATGTCGGATTCCTGTGGTGCGATGCGTCGCCCACGGCGTGTTCGGTGACGCCAACCCCGGCGGCGGGTTACCGTCGAGCGATGACCGAGAGACCGTCGACCGAGAGACCAAGGACGCAGAGCCGGGGGATCTTCCGGAAGAAGTCGGTCGATACCGTCATCCACCAGAACGACGAGGGGCATCAGCTCGAGGGCGGGCGACTCAAGCAGGCGCTGCGGACCCGTGACCTCATCGGGTTCGGCGTCGGAATGGTCATCGGCACCGGCATCTTCACCCTCACCGGCGTGCAGGCCAAGAACAACGCCGGTCCCGCGATCATGATCTCGTTCGTCGTGGCCGGTGTGATCGCGTTGTTCGCCGCATTCTGTTACGCCGAGCTGGCCTCGGCGGTACCGACCGCGGGATCGTCCTACACCTACGCCTACACCACGCTCGGCGAGATCATCGCCTGGATCATCGGCTGGGACCTCATCCTGGAGTTCGCCCTCGGCGCGGCGGTGGTCTCGCGCGGCTGGTCCGGATATCTGCAGGATGTGTTCAATCTGCCGACGACCTTCTTCGGCGAGAGCTCGACGGTCAACCTCGGAGCGGTGGCGATCGCCCTGGTGCTCGGCGTGGTCGCCACCATCGGCATCAAGGAATCCGGTTGGCTCACCAACGCTTTGGTGTATCTCAAGGTGAGCATCTGCGTGTTCATCATCATCGCCGGGTTGTTCTTCATCAAGGCCGCCAACTACACCCCGTTCATTCCGCCTGCACAGCCGACCGGCGGCGACGGCGGGTTGAGACAACCGTTGTGGCAGTGGGCCACCGGCGTCGAGGCGACAGCGTTCGGTGTGGCCGGGGTGTTGTTCGCCTCGGCGGTCGTGTTCTTCTCCTACAGCGGATTCGAGATCGTCGCGAATCTCGGGGAGGAGACCAAGAATCCGGCCCGCGCCATGACCCGCGGACTACTCGGCACCCTGCTCATCTGCACGGTGCTCTACGTGGGTGTGTGTTTCGTCGTGGTCGGCATGGTGCACTACACCGACCTCAGTGAGGGCGCGCCACTCTCGGATGCGTTCAATCAGGTGGGCTTGAGCTGGGCCGGCGTGCTCGTCGGTATCGCCGCGGTCGCCGGCCTGACGTCGGTGATCCTCGTCGACATCGTCGGTATGTCGCGGATCGGATTCGCGCTCGCGCGCGACGGCCTGGTGCCGCATTCGGCGGGCAAGATCCATCCGAAATGGCAGACGCCGTACCGCATCACGATGCTGACCACCGCGGTCGTCGTGCTCCTCGGTGCCTTTGTCCCGCTCTCCGCGCTTGCCGAGATGGTCTCCATCGGTACGCTTTTCGCATTCCTGGTCGTGTCCATCGCCGTCCCAGTCCTGCGTCGAACCCAGCCGGAGATGAAGCGTCCCTTCCGGGTTCCGTGGTCGCCGGTGCTGCCGATCATCTCGGCGATCTGCTGCGCGGGGCTGATGGTGAACCTTGCGATCGAGACCTGGATACGGTTCGTGGTCTGGCTGGTGATCGGTTTGGGTATCTACTTCTTCTACGGCCGCACGCACTCCAATCTGGCTCGTGCGAACCGGGATTCGTTGATCACGGTCGAGGAGTCACCCGCGTCGTAGCGTGAGGATCGCCACCTCGGGTGGCGCACCGACCCGCACCGGTGGGCCCCAGGCGCCGGCGCCGCGCGTCGTGTACAGCGTCGTCTCGCCGACCCGGTCGAGGCCCTCGACCGACGGCTGCTGCAGCGGCACCAGATAGCGGATGGGCCAGATCTGACCGCCATGGGTGTGACCCGAGAGTTGCAGATCCACACCGAGATCCGAGGCCTGCAATGCCTGCCGGGGTTCGTGGGCGAGCAGCAGGCGAAAGCGTTGCGGGTCACTGCCGGCCAGCGCGCCCGCCAGGTCGGGCCGGTACGGTTCGGGCGCGCTGTAGTCGTGGATGCCGACCACGTCGATCATTGCCCCGCCCCGGCTGACGGCGACGCGCTGGTTACGCAGCGTGGTCACGCCCACCCGCTGCCACTCGTCGAGCCATCGTCCGCCGTCGTCGCTGTAGAACTCGTGATTGCCGCTGACCCCGAACACCCCGAGTGGTGCACGTAGCGCGGTCAACGGTGCGAGATCGCCGGAGAGTTCGGCGACCGTGCCGTCGGTGAGGTCACCAGCGATCGCGATCAGGTCCGGCCGCTGCGCGTTGACCAGGTCGACGACGCGCCGGGTGAAGTCGGCGTCGCGGGCCGGTCCGACGTGCAGATCGGAGATGAGCGCCACCCGCGTGCCGTCGAAGGATTCGGGCAGGTCGGCGAGCCGGATCTCGGTGTGGGTGACCCGCGGATCGGCCGCCTCGACCACCCCGTACGCGGTGAGTGCGACGGCCGTGACGGCCACGGCCCCGGTCGCCGCGCGGATCGCCTGCAGGCGTCGTCGGCGTCTCGGCCCGGCGAGCTCGTTCGGTGACCGCCGGAGGACCAGCCGCCAGATGAACGCGCCGATACCGACCACCGCCAACCCGAGCACCAGGTACAACACCGTCGCCAGCCAGGTCAGCCCGAGCCAGGCCAGGGGACGAAACGTCGAGGGATTCAGTCCGCGCCCGGTGGCGATACCGACGACGGCCAACGCCCAGAACGCGACGAGCAGGGCGTCGGCGATCACCGACCAGGGGCGCGGCAGGGCTGTGGCCCGCACGAGGCGACGATGCAGCCAGAAGGTGATGAGCGCGAGGAATGCGGCGAAGAAGACAATCATGGCAAGTTGCCGCGAACACTACCGCAGAACGGGGTGGGCGGCGGCGACCGCACCGTATCGAATCGATGACCGCGACCACTCGCTGACACCGGTCGCGAGTCGATCGCTTCGCGACCGTCACCCCCGCGTGGCCTCGCGGTGTCGCCTGGCCGCCATCCGATTGCCGCACACAGGGGAGCAGTAGCGCTGACGACCGTTGCGCGACACGTCGGCGTACACCCGGTCGCAGTTGTGAGCCGCACAGATTCCAATGCGGTCGATACCGCGCGCGGCCAGATGGACCGCGGTGCCCACCGAGATCAGTGTTGCAAGCGACCGGCCCGCAGAGATGTTGTCGTCGCGAAAGTGGAGGTGCCACCCCGACGCGGCGTGATCGGTCAGGCGAGGGGCCGACGCATGTGTGGCGAGAAGTGCGTTGAGACGCGTCGAGCGTGACACGGGGTCGGACGCGGCAGCAACGTCCGTCCATTCGGCGATGAATTCGGCGGTGAACGAATGGTCTCGTGATGTGGGCTGTCCGGTATCGAAGACGAACCCTGCGTCGACACAACGCATTACCAACGAAGCGAGATCGGTCGGCCACTGGTTGGCCAAGCTCACGCCGAGTTGCACTGCGCTTCGACCGTCATGGTTGAAATGCATAAAGCCATTACATCACAGTGGTGGGCATGGATGCCTACGAATGTGTACACGAGTGGGTCCGCGTATCGCGCCACCTCGTAGCCGATGGTCACACGACTTACGAGCGCTGTGTCCGGTGCGGACGGTGGCGGGTGGTCGGAAGTACCCAGCGGAGCCGGGTTTTCGATGCATGACCGACGAATGAGGCCACAGAGTCCATGATGGAGTGATGAGCCTCGACATCGCGACCGCACAGACCGGCACCTATTCCGAGCTCGCCGAGGCCGCGGCGGGCCTCGTTGCCGGCGAGCACGACCGCATCGCCAACGCGGCCAACCTCTCCGCGCTGGTGTATCACTCACTGCCCCAGCTGAACTGGGTCGGCTTCTACTTCTTCGACGGCACCGAGCTGGTCGTCGGGCCGTTCCAGGGCAAGCCCGCTTGCGTGCGTATCGGTCTCGACCGCGGGGTGTGCGGCGCAGCGGCACGCACCCGTACGACGCAGCGCGTCGCCGATGTCCATGCGGTTCCCGACCACATCGCCTGCGACGCGCAGAGCCGCTCGGAACTCGTCGTGCCCCTCGTCGGCGCCGGCGACGAGTTGATCGGCGTCTTCGACCTCGACAGCCCGGTGCCGGAGCGCTTCACCGCCGACGATCAGCGCGGACTGGAGGCCATCGCGGCGGTCTTCGTCGACTCGCTGCGGTGATCGCCGCGCACCGGCGTCGCCATCACCGCCGACCACCAGCTCGACAGTGGGGACGGGTCGGGCCACACCACGTCGGTGCGGGTGGGCGCATCGTGTTCACGGTCGGTCATGCTGTCCTCCTTGTCTTTTCGCCGTGAGACGATCGACGAAGACTATTAGCACTCTTTTGCTTCGAGTGCTAGACGAGTGCGTTCGGCGGGGTTATAGTGGGACTCGTACAGCGTGAGAGCTGCCTGTCAAAGGGTGGCAGGCAGCCTGGTCTTCAGGAGGTGAGTGCTGTGCTTCGTTTTGATCCGTTCAGTGATGTCGACGCGCTTGCTCGGGGATTGATGACCGGCTCGATGGCCGGCAGTCAGCGCGCCCCGCGGTTCATGCCGCTCGATCTGTACAAGGTCGGCGATCACTACATGCTGATCGCCGACATGCCCGGCGCCGATCCCGGATCGATCGACGTCAACGTGGACAACGGTGTGCTGACCCTCTCGGCGCAGCGCAGCGCCCCGTCGGACGACGGAGTGCAATGGCTGGCCAGTGAGCGGTTCTCGGGGAGCTATCGCCGCCAGATCACCCTGGGCGACGGCATCGACCCGGCCCGCATCTCGGCGACCTACGACAACGGTGTGCTGCATGTGAGCATCCCGCTCGCCGAGGAGGCCAAGCCGCGCAAGATCGCCGTCGAGACCAAGAGCGATCCGCACGCGATCGCGGCCGGAACCCCGGGCTGAGACTCCGCGCGGACCGAGGCAGCCCATGGCCGGCCGGGAACCGATGACCACGCAGGAGGTTGTGATGAACATGCCCGCGCACGAACCGATTCCGAAGGCCGACGAGGCCGACTGGGTGGAACAGACCGTCGAGGTCACCGACGACTCCGGTGTCGAGGAGTATCCGTACACGCCCCACGATGACGGTCCCGACACCCAGGCGGAGCCGATCCCCGGTGAGCAGCGCACGCCCGGTTCGCGCTGACACCCGGATCCCGCATCCCCGATGGGGAATCGATGGCGGTGGCGTCACCGACAAACGGTGGCGTCACCGCCGTCACCGTATGAACGGGCGGGCGTAGGCTCGATGTGACGTCACCGACATACGACCCCGGGGGATCTCGTGACCACTGCCTACGACTTCACCGCCACCGACATCGACGGCAATCCCGTCGATCTGAGCACCTATCGTGGCCATCCGCTGCTCATCGTGAACACCGCCTCCAAATGCGGATTCACACCCCAGTATCAGGGTTTGGAGAAGCTGCACCGCGAGTACGCCGACCAGGGGCTGGTGGTCCTCGGATTCCCGTGCGATCAGTTCGCCCATCAGGAGCCCGGTGACGAGGACGAGATCAAGAACTTCTGCTCGTTGACCTACGACGTGACCTTCCCGATGTTCGCCAAGGTCGACGTCAACGGCGACGACGCCCATCCGCTGTATCAGTGGCTGCGTCAACAGAAGTCGGGAATTCTGGGCAGCCGGGTCAAGTGGAACTTCACCAAGTTCCTCGTCGACAAGTCGGGTGCGGTGGTCGCGCGGTTCGCGCCGACGGTCAAGCCGGAAAAGCTCACCGACGATATCGACAAAGTGCTCTGACGTCGGCATATCGAGCACGAACGTCTCGGACAACAACTGCGGGGCACCGGTATGTACCGGTGCCCCGCAGTTCTCTCCGCGATGCGGTGTGCCGTATCAGTCGGCGAAGGTCGCCGCGTCGATGACGAAGCGGTAGCGCACGTCGCTGTCGACGACGCGATCGTAGGCCTCGTTGATCCCATCGGCGCTGATGGTCTCGATCTCGGCGCCGATACCGTGCTCGGCACAGAAGTCGAGCATCTCCTGGGTCGGGGCGATGCCGCCGACCATCGATCCGGCCAGCGAGCGCCGGTTGTTCAACAGCGGGAATGCCTTGAACTGCAGAGGATTCTCGGGCAATCCGAGTTCGACGAGGGTGCCGTTGACCGCGAGCAACGAGAGGTACTGGTTGAGGTCGAGGTTCACCGACACGGTGTTGAGGATCAGATCGAACTCGTTGCGCAGTGTGCGGAAGGTCGACTCGTCACTGGTCGCGTAGTAGTGATCCGCGCCGAACCGCTTGCCGTCCTCCTCTTTTCGCATCGACTGGCTGAGTACGGTCACCTCGGCACCGAGGGCGTGGGCGATCTTGACGCCCACGTGCCCGAGCCCGCCCATGCCGATGATGGCGACCTTCTTGCCCGGTCCGGCGCCCCAGTGCTTCAACGGCGAGTACAGCGTGATGCCCGCACACAGCAGTGGGGTTGCCACGTCCAGCTCCAGGCCGTCGGGAATCCGCAGCACGAAGTCCTCGGTCACCACGACCTGCTGGGAATAGCCGCCGTGGGTGAACTCACCCTCGTAGGTGGTGGAGTTGTAGGTTCCCACAGCACCTTTCACGCAGTACTGTTCGTCACCGTCCTTGCAGGGGCCGCACTCGCCACAGGACTGGACGAAACAGCCGACGCCGACGCGGTCGCCGACCTTGTGCCGGGTGACCTCGGAACCGACCGCTGAGACGGTGCCGGTGATCTCGTGGCCGGGAACCACCGGATAGGTGGTGCCGCCCCACTCGTTGCGGGCGGTGTGGATGTCGGAGTGGCAGATGCCCGCGTAGGCGATGTCGATGAGAACGTCGCGCGGCGCGAGGTCCCGACGTTCGATGGTGGTCTTCGACAGCGGCTGGTCGGGTGCGGTGGCGATGTAGGCGTTGACGGTGGTCGTCACGGGTGTCCTTCCCGAGCGCACGCCGGAACCCGAGGGAGGTCGGGGGAGTGGCGCGGCTCTACTCGATTGCCTGCACCATCCATTGTGCTCACATATGGCCGCGCGCGCATACTCGCAGCGCACACCGTCGCGGATGCCGGTCCGGGGTGATTTGCGGAGATCGCGCCAGGTCTACGTTCGACGCCACCGCGGTCCGGGATCCACGTCGAGTCCGGCAACGTGCAGCGACCCCACAACGAGGGCCTTGACGGTCCATCGGAGGTCGGTCTCGATGTCGTCGTCGGGGAGGTCGGCGCGTGCGCTCGACGGTCGTTTCTCCCACCCGTAGGAGGCGTAGACGGTATCGGCCAGTGCGACAGCGGCAAACGCGATGCCGGAGAGCAGGGTCCGCGCGGTTGCCGGGTCCAGGTCGTACACCGCGGCGACGCGATGGTGGTGCGCGCCGATCTTGGCGACCATCGTCGCGGTGGTGTCGGTACGACGGGTGAGAAACGAGGTGATGCCGGGGTGGTGGTGCGCGAGCAGACGTATCGACAGCGCGAAGTCGAGGAGGTACTCGTGGATCGGGAGGGTCGGGTGCGGGTCGGGGATCGACCAGTCGAGAAAGATCTGCTCGGCGATGAGTGTGCGCAGTTCGCCGAGGCCGTCCACGTGTTTGTACAACGCCGCCTGGGTCACCCCGAGCTGCTTGGCCAATCCGGCGAAAGTGACTGCGGGCAGCGTCATCTCGATTCCCGTGGCGATGATGCGGGCACGGTCGAGGGTCGGTGGGCGGCCCCGACGCCGAGGTGGCGCCGGGGCGTCGGTGCCGAGGCTTGCCTTCTCGTCCATAATTTGTATAGTACCCATAAACTAATTGATGGGAGCGCGTATGGCCACCGAGTTCGCCACCCCGTCCGCGGGTTCGGGTGACCCCGACGAGACATCACTGCGCGGCGACGAGCACCGCAGTGGGCTCGCCGACGTCACCGCACGGGTGGTGCGCATCACGCGCCCCAGCGCCGGACTGCTGCGTGTGGTGCTGGACATCGGTGAAGCGGCTCGGGATTCGACGTGGGCGCGGCCGAATGTGGCTGTCCGGATCGGCCTCGACGACGCCGAGGCCCGTTCCCGCGTCTACACCGTGCGTGACGCCGACCTCGACGCGGCACGGATCACACTCGACGTGGTACAGCACGATGCCGACAGCCTGATGATGCGATGGAGCACGGTGCTTCGTGTCGGCGATGCCGTCGAGCTGACCGGACCGCGTCCACACTTCCTGCCGCCGGACGGCGGTGCGCGGGTCGCGCTGTTCGCCGATGATTCGGCGCTTCCCGCGCTCTACGAGATCCTGCGGGTCTGGCCCGAGGGGCGGTCGGCGATCGCCGTCGTGCAGAGTGACGACGACGTGGCGGTCGGTGAACTGGTGTCCGGTGCGCAGGTCCGTATCGAGCAGGTCTCCGCCGAACCCGGCTCGTTGGTGCGCTCGGCGACCCGGATCGCCGATCCCACCGATCTGGTCGTCTGGGCCGCCGGTGAGCGCGACGAGATGCGGTCGCTGCGAGCGTATTTCCGCTCCACCCTCGGCCTGGCAAAGGATCGGACCGCGGTGTTCGGCTACTGGCGACGCGGTGTGAGCAACACCGAGATCGATCGGGTCCGCTTGCGGACCTATAACTCGTTGACGGCGCAGGGCAAGACGCTCGCCGATCTCGACGACCTGGCCCTCGAGGTCTGATCGACTGTCTCCAACGGTCGTCGAAAATACATGCGCGCCAGCACATCTGGTACTTATCACCCGATAGGCGATCTTCTTCGCATATCGCCCGACGGGGTGGCCGCCGGACGGTTCGCGTCGTACTCTCCTCCTGTTAATGGTTGTCGTTGCCAGTAGGGCGTGAAGCCCGGGACGGATCGAAAGTGCGCATCAGCAGAATGGCGGTGTCGGCGGTGGCCGCCGCGGCGGTGGTGATCGGTATCGCCGGATGTTCGAGTTCGTCGAGCGGGTCCGACGACTCGACGATCCACGCCGTGGCGGCGGAGAACGAGTACGCCGACGTGCTCTCGCAGGTCGGCGGGCACTACGTGTCGGTCTCGGCGATCATGAGCGACCCCAACACCGATCCGCACACCTACGAGGCGAGCCCGGCAGTGGCCAAGGAACTCCGCGACGCGACGCTGGTGGTGCAGAACGGGCTGGGCTACGACGACTTCATGTCCAAGCTCGAGCAGGCGTCCCCGGTCAACGGGCGTAAAGTCGTTGTCGCGCAACAGGTGCTCGGACTCCCGGACTCCACCCCCAATCCGCACCTGTGGTACGACCCCAAGACGATGCCGGCGGTGGCCAAGGCCATCGCCGACGATCTCGGCACGCTGCAACCCGCCCACAAGGACGAGTTCGAGAAGAACGCGGCGGCGTTCACCGCCTCGCTGCAGCCCTGGCTGACCGCCCTGGCGAGCTTTGCCAAGACCCACCCCGCGACACCGGTTGCCGTCACCGAGCCGGTCGCCGACTACATGCTGCAGGCGGCAGGCACCGACATCAAGACGCCCTGGACGCTGCAGGCGGCGATCATGAACGACACCGACCCGTCGCCTCAGGACTCGACGCTGCAGGATTCGCTGCTGAGCGGCAAGCAGGTCAAGGTCTTCCTCTACAACCAGCAGGTCACCGACGACACCACCAGCAAATATCTGGCACTGTCCAAGTCGCACGGCATTCCGGTGGTCGGCGTGTACGAGACGATGCCCACCGGCTACACCTACCAGCGGTGGATGACCGCCGAACTCGACGCCATGTCCAAGGCCGTCACCGACGGCACCTCGACCGAGAAACTCTGAGCCGGTGGGAGGGCCCGCGGACTCGATTGTGCTCGCCGCGCGCAACATCCGGGTGAGTCTGGGCGGCCAGCCGGTGCTCGACGACGTCTCCGTCGAGGTGGCGCCGGGAGAGTTCGTGGGACTGATCGGCGCCAACGGTGCCGGGAAGACGACGCTGTTGCGCGTGTTGCTCGGAGTGCTGCGGCCGAATTCCGGGCAGGTACATCGGCCCCCGCGTGGCGCGATCGGGTACCTCCCGCAGAAGGTCGGCGTCGACGCCGACACCCCGCTGCGGGCCCGCGACATCGTGGCCCTCGGCATCGACGGCGGGCGACTCGGTATACCGCTGCGGCGCAGCAGGTTACGGCCCGTCGTCGACGAGGCGCTCGACGCGGTGGGCGCGTCGCGCTTCGCCGACAAGCGCATCGGCGAGCTCTCCGGGGGACAACAGCAACGCGTCCTGCTCGCGCACGCGCTGATCCGGAAACCGCAACTGCTGCTCCTCGACGAACCGTTGGCCGGCCTCGACCCCGGCAGCGCCTCGGACATCGTGGATCTCCTCGACACCTTGCGCCGCACCACGGGGGTGAGCATCGTGATGACCGCCCACGACATCAATCTGCTCCTGCCGGTGATGGATCGCGTGGTGTACCTCGCCGGCGGCACGGCCGTCGACGGCCGCCCCGACGAAGTGATCACCACCGAAGTGCTCAGCGGGCTCTACGGACGACCCATCCGCGTCATCCGCACCGACGGGCGAATCCTGGTGCTCGCCGACGACCGGATGTCGTCGCCCGGGCTCGTCACGCACGACGAGCTCGGGGTGTAGGGGCCTCATGAGCAGCAACGAGTGGTTCACCGGGTTCTTCACCACCGAATCGGTCCAGACCGCATTGCTGGTGGGTGGTTTCGTCGCCGCGGTCGCCGCCGTCGTGGGCGTCTTCACCGTCGTGCGTGGGCAGTCCTTCGCCGGTCACGCACTCGCCGACCTCGGTGCCGTCGGCGGTTCGGCGTCGTTCCTCCTCGGTATCAGTCAGCTCTGGGGATTCGTCGGGGCCGGCGTTCTCGCGGCACTTCTCATGGAGGCCATCGGGATTCGCCGTATCCAGGGTCGCGACGTGGCCACCGGGGTGATCCTCGGGTTCGGTCTGGGCCTGACCTCGCTGCTGTTGTATCTGGCGACCACCAACGGTTCCGGCGCGGCACACGACGCCACGGTGTCGGTGCTGTTCGGATCGCTGTTCGTCATCGATCGGGCACTGGTGCCGGTCGTCGTCGCCCTCGGCCTCGTTGCACTCGCCCTGGTGGCGGCCATGTACCGGTGGCTGCAACTCGGCCTCGTCGACCATGACCTCGCCACCGCCGCCGGCGTGCGAGTTCGACTGTCCGGCTGCGCCTTCCTGATCGCCTTGGCCCTGGCGGTGGAGTTGTCGTCACTGACGATCGGCGTCATCCTGTCCACCGCGTTGCTCATCGGGCCACCGGCGACCGCGCTGCTGGTGACCCGACGGTTCTCCACCGCGATCCTGCTCTCGGTCGCGCTCGGCGTGATCACCACCTGGCTGGGCTGTCTGCTCTCCTACGAGAGTCACTATTGGGCTGGTACGCACGGCAATTGGCCGGTCAGCTTCTGCATCGTGACACTGGTGTTCCTCGCCTACCTCCTCGCGCGTGTGGTGTCGGCCGGCCGCCGACGCCACGTCCCCGTCGCACTACCGGTGCCGAGCTGATGTTCGAGCCGTTTCTGATCAATGCCTGGATCGCCGGCACCCTCGTCGGGATCATCGCGGGAGTGGTGGGGTTCTTCGTCGTCCTGCGCGGGGATTCCTTTCTGGCGCATGCCGTTCCGCACGGCGCCTTCGCCGGTGCCGCGGCCGCTGTCCTGGTGGGCGCCAACCCGCTGCTCGGTCTGGGCGTCGCCGCCACCGCCGGTGCGATGACGATCTCCGCGCTGGGGGCGCGCGCCCGACGTGATGTGGCGACGGCGCTGGGCCTCGTGCTCATGTTGGGGCTCGGTGAGTTCTTCCTCAGCCGCGGCGACCAGTACTCCTCGCAGGTGTACGCGCTGCTGTTCGGGCAGATTCTCGGAGTGTCGACGATCGCCATCGTCCCGATGGTGGTTCTCGGTGCGCTGTGCGTGCTGACGGTGGCCGTCGTGTACCGGCCGCTGCTGCTCGGCTCGGTGCTGCCCGACATGGCGGCCGGTCACGGCGTCGACACCCGGTACACCTCGATGGCCTTCGCGCTGGTCCTGGCATGTGCCACCACGATGAGCGTGCCGATCGTCGGGGCCCTACTGATGTTCGCCCTGCTCGTGGGTCCGGCGGCGACGGCCCGATGCTTCACCCGCAGCCCGGGTCGGTCGATCGCGGCCTCGGTGGTGCTGTCGGTCGGTGCGGTGTGGGCCGCCATCGCCCTGTCGGTGCAGACCGATTGGCCGATCGGGTTCTTCGTCACCGCGATCTGTGCCGCGATGTACATCGTCGGACGGGCCGCCTCCGTCGTCTCGGCACGACGCGTCGGACGGGCCGTGCGAAAACCGGATCGGCCTCTGCGGACATCGCGCAGGTACTCCACAGCCACCCCGTGACGGTCCTCACGCTGTGAATAAAGTCGTCTATACGTCCGCGCATCGGTGGTTCGCTATCGTCTAGCCCATCCATCAGGCCGACGAGGAGACGGTGAGTTCCGCACTGCAGAGGATCACGCGCACGACGGTGGGTTTGTCGACGCTGAACTTCTCGCTGGTGGCGGCGGTGACGCTGTTCGATCCGACGCGCGGGCCCGTCGGCGACCTCGGGCGTCCGTGGGTCATCGCGTGCATCGTCGCCGATGTCGTCGTGGCGGTGGTCTGGTTGGTCAGCGACGTGATGACGCGCGGCGTGGCCGCACGAGCCTTCGGGATCTGGGCGGACGTCGGGACCGCGTCGGTGCTGATCACCTTCGCCGACCCGGGTGAGGCGCTGGTGGGGTGTGTTCTGTTCGCCGTGACCGGAGCGTTTTTCACGTTCTATCTGCCGCGGACGTGGATGCGTGTCCACGTCACCTTCGTCCTGTGTTTCATCGTGCTGATGGCGGTGTTGTCGGTGCGCGACGGCATGAACTGGCCGACCGTCATCGCTCGCACCGACGTGGTGATCGCCGGTGTGCTCGGCCTGCCGATGACCATCCAGATCGTGTGGGCTTCCCAGCGGCGTCGTGCCCGGCTGTCGGAGGTCGACGCACTCACGCGCATTGCCAACCGCCGTGGCCTCGACCGATACGTCGAATCGGTTTCCCGGATGCAGCACGACGGTGTCCTGGCCGCGATGGTCATCGACGTCGACTACTTCAAGTCGGTCAACGACGAGCACGGCCACGACACCGGCGATCGGGTGCTGGTGGCTGTGGCACAGGCCCTCGTCGAGGCCGTCGGTGATGCCGGGACCGTCGCCCGCAACGGCGGTGAGGAGTTCGCGGTGTTCCTCGCCCTCGACGCCGCATACGAACTCGATGCGACGACAGCACTCATGCCGGTGCGCGTCACGGTTCCGGGGATCGCGCCGGTCGGCCTCAGTATCGGGGTGGCGTCCCTGTCGCTTCGGGCACCGCAGGAGATGGAAGCCTCGACCGCCTGGCGTCTTCTGGCCGCCGCGGACGAGGCGATGTATCGGGCGAAGGCGCGGGGTGGGGCGCGCATCGAGAGTGTGGATCTCGCGGCACCCCGCCCTGACGCCGGCTTCTCAGACGTTGTCAGTCGTCGCCGAGGACTCGCACGACGGTGCGTCCGGTGAGCTTGCCGCCCTTGATCTGCTCGAGCGCCGCGGGCAGCTCGTCGAGTCCGATCTCGCTGATGACGCGGTCGAGATGCGTTGGGCGCAAATCGCTTTCGATGCGCGACCAGATCGACCGGCGCAACTCCGCGCCGATGAGCACCGAGTCGATTCCGAGTAGTGCGACCCCGCGGAGGATGAACGGCATCACCGTGGTCGGCAGATCCGCACCGCCGGTGAGGCCGCTCGCGGCGACCGCACCACTGTGGTTCATGGTGCTCAGGACATACGCCAGGGTCTTGCCGCCGACGCAGTCGACCGCACCTGCCCACACCGACTTGCCGAGCGGCCGGATCTTCGTCTCGTCGTCCACGAGCCGTCCGATGACCTCGGTCGCCCCGAGTTCGCGCAACAGGGGTTCGGCGTCGGGTTTACCGCTCGATGCGGTGACGGTGAAGCCGGCCCCGGCGAGAAGATCGACGCTCACCGCGCCGACACCGCCGGAGGCGCCGGTGACGAGCACCGGTCCGTCGTCCGGGCGCACGCCGTGATCGAGCAGCGCGGCGACGCTCATCGCCGCGGTGAAGCCGGCGGTTCCGATGGCGGCGGCCTCGCGGGTGCTCAGTGATCGCAGCGCGACCACCTGTGTAGCGGGTACGCGCGCATAGTCGGCGTAGCCGCCGTTGGCCTCGGTGCCGATCGGTCCGCCGTGCGCGACGACCCGATCACCGGGGGCGAAATCGGGGTGATCGGAGGCCACGACCTCCCCGGCGACGTCGATCCCCGGAACGATCGGATACGTGCGGACCACCCCGCCGCGCGGGGTGACCGCGAGCGCGTCCTTGTAGTTGACGCCCGAGTAGTGCACGGCGATCGTCACCTCGCCGTCGGGAAGATCGTTCGCGGACAACGTGGTTCGGTCGAGGGAGATCTGTCCGTCGGCCTCGGTGGCCAGCAGGGCGGTGAAGTTCTCTGGCGTGCTCGTCATCGTGGTCCTCCGTTGGGCGTTGATGGTCGCTTCTCCAGTGATGGTAGGCACCGGTGCGCACGAGGGCAGGGCCGGTACTCGCGCACCGGCCCTGTCAATCGCTCCCGCTGCCGATTGTGTCCGGGTACGGTCCGTACTTGAGGTCACTCACCCGCGTCCTGGTCGTCCTCGCCGCGTTGGCCATGCTCGGGGCCGTGATACCCGCAGCAGCGCAGGCCACGCCGTCGTCGGGTGTCACGGCGGTGACCCTGGCCGAAGGTGACATACCCGCCGGCCTGCTGCCGTTCGTGCCGCGCGGGGTGCATGTGGCGGTCCGGGAGATCACCATCGCGCCCGGCGGAAGCACCGGCTGGCATTATCACGACGGGGAATTGATCGGGTTGGTGCGGGCCGGCACGCTGACCCATCCGGGCGCCGATTGCACACCCGTCGTCTACCACACCGGGGACATCATCAAAGAGCCTGCAGGACAAGCAAATACTCACGTGGGCCGAAACCTCGGCACCGGGCCGGTGGTGCTCGACGTGCTCTACCTGATCCCCCTGGGCAAGCCGTTGTTCGAGGATGCGCCCGCACCGGCATGCGACGCACCTCGCTGACCACCTCCCGGATGGCGCCCACATCACCGAAAGTGACTGTCACACCATGAGTCCGCGCACAACCATCATGATCACCGGTGCCAGCGACGGGATCGGGGCGGTCACCGCCCGAACCCTCGCGGCACCCGATGTCGACCTGATCCTCGTCGGACGCTCCGCCGACAAACTCGACGCCGTCACCGCCGACACCGGTGCGGTGGGATTCACCGCCGACTATGCGCAACTCGACAACGTCCGCCGGCTCGCCGAGAAGATCCGCGAGCACACCGACCACATCGACGTACTACTCAACAACGCCGGCGGTACCTTCGATCCCCGGCACGCCACGCCCGACGGGCACGAGCCCAACTTCCAGATCAACCATCTCGCACCGTTTCTGCTCACCCATCTGCTCCGAGATCGGCTGGCGGCGCCGGACGCCTGCCTGGTGGTCAACACCGCCAGCGTCGGCAACCTCGCCGGCCACGTCGACCTCTCCGATCTCGACTACCGACGCCGGCGCCCCATCGGCCTGCGTTGTTACGGCACCGCGAAGCTGATGAACATCCTGTTCACCCGTGGCATCGCGCAACGGTGGAGCGACGATGGGATCGTCTCCGCCGCAGTACATCCCGGTCCCGCGGCGACGAGTTTCGGTCGTGACTCGGCGTTCGTCGGACTCCTGTATCGCACACCGCTGCGCCACATCGGGACCATCACACCCGACAAGGGCGCGCAACCGCTGATCGAGTTGGCCCGCCGCGGCCCCGACCCGGACATCAACGGGGTGTATTTTCATCGACACAAAGCCAAGGGACCCGAGAACCGCCAAGCTCACGATCAAACACTGATCGACGGATTGTGGTCGGCGTCGGCACAATTGGTGGGGGTCGATCCCGGCTGAGCTCTACCACCATGAACCCGAACACTCCGAGGAGAACAGATGTCCCGTCCACCGCTTCCCGAGCCCGCCCGCGAACTGTTGGCCAAGGCCAACCCCGCGGTCATGGCGACCGTCCGATCCGACGGCGCGCCCGTGTCGGCGGCCACGTGGTACCTCCTCGACGGCGACCACGTGCTGCTCAACATGGACGACGAACGTGTCCGGCTGCGGCATCTGCGCAACGACCCGCGGGTCACGCTGACGGTCCTCGCCGAGGACAGCTGGTACACGCACGTGACGTTGATCGGTGAGGTCGTCGACTTCCGCGCCGACGACGGGTTCGCCGACATCGACCGCATCTCCCGGCACTACGGCGGCCAGCCGTACCCCGACCACGAGCGGCCCCGGACCACCGCGGTGATGGCTGTGCACCGGTGGTACGGCTGGGGCGCCATGCAGGACAACGACCAGGCGTCACCGACCACCGACTGACCGCGGGACCCCGAGGCGGGGGAGGACAGCAAGCTGGAACGTCGCATTCAGCGGCCCTTCAGCAACGCTTCGCACAATGAGTGGACAACCGCCGGTGACCTGTCGATCACGGTGAACGACCCGGCGGTGCCAGGAGTTGCCCGTGCCCACCCCACCACCCCTTGTCCATGCCCGCTGGATCACCACCGGGGTGTGCGCCGGAGCAGTCGTCGCGACCGGCGCCATCGCCGGCGGACTGGCCTTGAGCGGCGATTCGCACGCCGCGACCACCTCGACCGTCACCACCGCCCCGACCGGCACCACCGCCCCGACCACGTCGTCGTCACCCGACACCGGTGACAACGACGGATCGGGCTGGACGCCGACCGCTCCCGCGCAGACCACCGAGAGCGCCCCGCACGCCCACACGGGTGCGTCATGACCACCACCACCGCCGCCGGACCGGCGGTGTATGCGACATCGCTGCGCGCGATCGGCACCGACGTACGGGTGGTCGTGACCGAGCCGGCGGCGCTACCGCAGGCACGCGAGTTGCTCGTCGTCGCGCTCGCAGAGCTCGACCTGGCCGCCTCGCGGTTTCGTCCCGATTCCGAACTGTCTCGCACCAACCGTCTGGCAGCGACGGCGGCAGGCGGTGGGCGCGAACAACTGACGGTGACCGTGTCACCCGAACTGGCCGAACTCCTCACCGTCGCACTGCGCGTGGAGAACCTGACCGACGGCCTGGTGACCCCCGCGACCGGTGCTGCCCTGGTGGCCGCTGGATATGACGCCGACCTCGACGTGGTGCGGCGCAGAGAGCCCACGACGGAACCCGGCCGCCCCCAGCCCATTCCGACACCCCGCATCGGGCTCACCGGATGTCGGGTGACCCTGCCGGCAGGCACGATGCTCGACCTCGGGTCCAGCGCGAAGGCCCATGCCGCGCAACGGTGTGCGAATCGGATCGCCGAGTGTGTCGGTGGCGGCGTGCTGGTCGACCTCGGCGGCGACATCGGCTGTGCGGGAACACCTCCGCGTGACGGATGGCGGATCGGCGTGCGTGACTGGACCGGCCGCACCCGACAGACGGTGTGTGTCCATGACAATCAGGCCTTCGCCACCTCGTCCACCCGCGTGCGGACCTGGCGGCGTGGCCGAACGATCGTGCACCACATCATCGATCCCCGCACCGGCACACCGGCGCGAACCCCGTGGGCGCAGGTCACCTGTATGGCCGCCGACACCGTCCTCGCCAACGCTGCCTCGACGGCAGCGGTGATCGTCGCCGACGATGCACCGGAGTGGTTGACGCGCAGGAGAATACCGGCACTTCTCGTCGACCACGACGGTCACGGGTATCGGGTCGCCGGATGGCCGCCGGAGACCTCGACCGGTGAGGCGATCTGATGGACAGCACCTGGTTGTGGTACTTCTCGCGAGCCGCCGGGGTGATCACCCTGCTGATGTTCACCGGAGTGCTCGTACTCGGCGTACTCACCGCGGGTGACGGCATCCGGTCGGCGCGCACGACGACGGTCGTGACCGCGGTGCATCGTGCACTTGCGATGGTGGCCATCGTGTTCCTCGGGGTGCACGTGCTCACCGCGGTCCTCGACACCTACGTGCATGTCGGCTGGTGGGCCACACTGGTGCCGCTGGCATCGGGTTATCAGCGGATGGAGGTGGCGTTCGGAACCGTCGCCGCCGACCTCGCACTCGCCGTGATCGTGAGTTCGGTTCTGCGGTACCGAATTCCCGAACGGTGGTGGCGTTCCATCCACTGGGCCACCTACGCGGTGGCGGTGTGCGCACTCACCCACGGACTCCTGATGGCGGCCTCCGATACCCCGGTGCTCACCGGGATCACCATCGGCGCCACGGTGCTCGCCGCGCTGGCCGTGGTGTGGCGCCTGTTGAAACCCGCGCTGACAGCGCACAGCCGACCGTCTCGATCGGCGATTCCGATGCGGGAGTGGACATGACCGATCTCATCGACCTGGTGACCCGCGCAGGGCTCGGCGGTCGCGGCGGCGCGGGATTCTCGACAGCGATCAAACTGCGTGCCGCACAGGAGCACAACGCGATGGTGGTGATCAATGCCTGTGACGGGGAGCCGGGGGCGGCCAAGGATGGCGCCGTGATCGCGCGACATCTCGACGAGGTGCGCGCGGCCGCGCACCGCATTGCCGAGGACAACACGTTGATCGCCGCCCACCGAGGATCGGACACACTCGCCCGGCTGCAGGCCGCCGGAGCGAGGTGGCTTGAGGTGCCGAATCGCTATGTGGCGTCCGAGGAATCGTCGTTGGCATCGCTCGCTGCCGGCGGCCCCGCGCAGCCCCTGATGCGATTCTCGCCGATCACCTCCGGCGCCCGCGACGCCGCCGGCCGTCCGATCGCCCCCACCGTGGTGTTCAACGCCGAAACGGTCTGGCGCATCGAGCAGATCGCGCGGCGTGGACCGGAGTGGTTCCGGTCGTACGGTACCGACGACGAACCGGGGCCTCGGCTGGTCACCGTCGGCGGCGTGGTCCGTCGCCCGGGTGTGTACGAGACGGCGGCCGGGGTGAGCCTCGCCCACCTCCTCGATCTGGCGGGCGGGCTGACGGGCCCTTCGGAGTTCCTGTGGCTCAACGGAGTCGGCGGTGGCCTGCTGCCGACTCGCGCGGCGCAGGCGGTGCGATGGTCACGTGCGGGTCTGCGTCCGCACGGTCTGGGAGTCGGTTCGGCGATCGTCCATGCGGTTCCCGCCCACACGAACATCTGGGAGCTGGTGACCGGTGTGGTGGAACGGGCGATCGGCGACTCCGCGGGACAATGCGGCCCCTGCGTGTTCGGTCTGCCCGCATTGGCCGAGGTCGTGCACCGGGTGATCGAGGGGCGTGCAACCGTCGCGGACCGCCGACTGCTCGCCCGGCGACTGTCGTTGCTGCACGGGCGTGGGGCGTGCCGTCATCCCGACGGTGTGGCCGGGTTCGTCGAATCCGCGTTGCGAGTGGCCGGTCACCGTCTACCCGCGCCCGCCGCGTTCTCGACCCCCACCGATGGCGAGGTCGCGTGATGTCGATCCGTGATCGTCTCGCCGGAGTCGCCGCTCCCGATACCGATGCCCGGCTCGCCGTGGACCGGATCGCCTGCGAGGGGCGCGGGATCTGTTCGGAGCTGCTGGCGCCGGCCTTCACCTCGGATGAGTGGGGATATCCCATCGTGCACGACGAGCACGTCGACGCCGACCTTGGTGCGACCGCGATCCGGCTGTGTCCGGTGCGGGCGTTGCGCTGGCGGTGAACCGCGGGGTGCTCAGTCCACCCATACCGACCGGGCGCCGGCGTCGCCCACCAGGACTACCATCACGAGCGTGCCGACGGCGACGACGAGCGTCGCCGCGGCCAGGATGACCGTCGTCATCCGGATGACCCGAGTCGACGGCCGCCACGGCACACGGGACAGGATGCGTTCGTCATGCGCCGCCCACCACAGCACGGTGAGCGCGAACAGTGTTGCCACCCAGGCGATCATCTGATCGCCGAGCTCGGCATGGCGGAGGAGGTCGGGGTTGGCGGCGACGTGTTTCTGCAAGGCCTCGCCTGCCGAGGTGGTCAATGGTGTGACGACGACGGCGATCGTGGCGACGAGTAGCGGCACGATACCGAGACGGCGTCGAGCGCTCGGCCAGGCAGCACTGGCGCCGGCGAGCAATGCGGCGAGCGGAATCGCCACGACCGCGAGGTGAACGAACAGGGGATGCGCAGGGATGCCGTTGATCGTGTCCATGGGCCAGAAGTGTTGCGCTCCTACGCTGAAGGATCGCTGAAAAGCCGACACCCACACCCGGTTTCGGTGATCCGGTGAATCCGTCCGGGCGTGACCGGCCCGTCAGGCTGAGGCGGGGGCGGACGCGTGGTCCGGCGAGGCGCCGGGGGTGGTGGGAGAACGGTGTTGCCTGACCAGGTAGACACTGGTGCTCAACACAGTCCAGACCGCGAGCACCACGAAGGGTGCCGCGTGCTGGTGATGGGGAAAGTAGATGGCGGTGTGCAAGGCACTGACCGTCGAACCCGGCGGAAGCCACCCACCGATGCTCGCCAGGATGCGCGGCAGCAGCGGCCACGCCACCGAACCGCCCGACGACGGGTTGCCGAGCAGGATCATCACCGCCCACGTCGGCAGGATTGCCCACCGGCCCATCAGCGAACTGAACATCGTGCAGATCATGCCGCACGTGAACATGGTGAACGCCACGATGAACCAGGCCTCGAAGAACGGCAGATCGAGCGTGGCCACCACCCGGTCGACGGTGAAGGTCACCAACAGCCCGCCCAGAAGTGAGTAGGCGCCCGTGAATCCGATACGCTCCCACGGTTTCAGCGCGGCCGCGTGTACACCGAGCTGGATGGCGCCGACGAACCCGACGACGACCGCCGCGATCGTCATGTAGAAGACCGTCAGGCCATGCGGGTCGCCGTCCTGCAACGGATGCAGGTCCCGAACCGTGACCGTGTAGCCGGCGCGCTGTGCGGCGGGCGGAAGGGTATCGGTCAGCAATGATGCCACTGCCTGACCCGACGCGTTCGAGATGTCAAGGGTCATCGCCTGATTCGGCGCCGAGATCTCCACGATCGCGAACACCCGTTGCTCGGCCAGCTGGTCGACGCCGCTCGCCCGGTCGGCGACGGAGGTGATGTCGAGCGAGCTGCCGATCGCGGCCTCGAGATCCCTCTCGAGCATTCGTGACTGTGCGCTGGGAAGGTTGTCGACGACGGCGATCGGGATGCTCTCCGGCCGGGGATTGGCCGTCGCGTACGTGTAGGAACCGACGAACAGGGCCACCGCCACACTGCACAGCAGGGTGACCACGGTCGCCGGGAGGAAGCGCGACCCGCGGAAACGACGCCACTTCTCAGCGGTCTGCTCCAGGGTGCGCACCGTCCCAGCGTAGGGGAGCCGGTGGTGTTGCCGCGCGAGTCAGACCAACCGGACACCAGTACGCACCTCAGGCCGAGGCCGCCACCGTCTCCAGTGTTCGGATCACGCGCTCGGTGTCGTGCCGATCGCCGACGGTGATCCGAAGACCGTGTGGCCGATACGGTGTGACCGAAATGCCGCATGTAATGAGGACATCGCCGAGAGCGATGCCCTCGGCGCCGGGCAGGAACAGGAAGTTGGCGTGACTGGGCCATATGTGGGCGCCCGCCGCTCGCAATCTGTCGGCAAGGTATGTGCGTTCGATCCGCATCCGCCGCACCCGTTCGGACAATTCGTCCGAGCAGTCCAGGGTCAGTGGAACCGCGAGTTCGGCGAGCGATCCGACGGCGAAAGGCACTTCGTGAGAGCGGAGTTCGTCGATCAATGGAATCTGACCCACCCCGTACCCGACGCGCAACCCGGCAAGCCCATGTGCCTTACTGAACGTTCGTACCGCCACGACACGCCGGTGAGCCGCGAGCATGCTCTCGAGATCCGGTGCGGTGTCCGCGAATTCGAGGTAGGCCTGATCGATGATCACGGTCACGTCGTCGGGTAGCGCGGCACAGAAGCCGAACAACTCGGTGGAGTCGAGTACCGCGCCGGTCGGGTTGTGCGGTGAACACACCGCGACCGCGACGGTGTCGGGGCCGACCCGCTCGTACAGTTTCTGCAGGTCCGGACGTCCCCGCACATCGAGAGGCAGGCCGCGAAAGCGTAGCCCGAGACTGCCGGTGAGGATCGGGTAGCCGCCGAACGTGGGTACCGGCGTCAGCAATTCGGGCACCGATACGCCGCGTCGAGCACCGTGGCGCACGGCGCAGTGCAGCGCGGCGGCGAGCACGCCGGTGGCCCCCGGCCCCACCGTCACCGCGTCGTCGTCGACGCCGAGATGTCCGGCGATGGTGTGCCGCGTCCGATGCGGCAGAAACTCGGGATAGCGGTTGAGTGAGGGCACCGCATCGGTCAAGACGCGCGCCAGGCTCGGTAGCGGGCCGTATGCGGACTCGTTGAGATCGAGCGGTACCCGTTGCGGTGCAACAGGTCTCTGCGGTGATATCCGCAGGGGCGGATCGGGTGCCGAGTGCAGGTGGCGGGTCACCGTCTGCCGGCCCAGCGGACGGCGGTGGCCGCGGCGAAGTCGCCGGCGTGGGCGAATGCCGACATCATCACCACGTCGCCAGGCCGGATACGCCCGTCGTCGATCGCGGTGTCGAGGGTCGCGGGAACACCGACGGCGAACAGGTTGCCGCACTCGTCGAAGGTGTCGGGGTGACGCTCTTCGGGGAGTTCGAGTGCTTCGCGCCAGTTGCGCAAGAAGATCCGGTTGGGCTGATTGGTGATGAACCAGTCCAGCGCCGACGGAGCGATGCCGATCGCATCGGCCACCTCGATCGCCACCTCGGGAACCATGCGGTTACCGCGCGCGAGCACCTTGGTGATGCGTGACTCGGTGAAACCGATGTGGATCTCTCCGGGCCCGGCCTCCCAGTATTTCCGAGGCGGAGACGACACCGACGCCATGTCCGCCGAGTACTCACCGAAGGAGTGGGCGGCCGACCCGAGAACCGGCGACCCGTCGTCGCCGAGAGTCAACAGTGCTGCGGCCGAACCGTCGCCGGGGATGGCGGCCTGGGCTTTGCCGCGTACCTGCTCCTGGGTGAAGATCTGCGCCGCACTGTTCTGTGCGAGCGCGATCAACGCCGTTCCACCACCCTCGGCGCGAAGCAACGAACCGGCGATGTCGATCATGTGCATGAACGCCGCACACCCCGCGTTGTGGACGTCGAGGACGGTACGGGGCCGCAATCCCAGCCGATGCGCGAGCTCGCCACCACAACCGCGCACCGGGACCTCGGGCAGCTGACTGTGGGTGAGGACGATGCTGACGTCGTCGAGGTACTCGGCCCCATGGCGATCGGTGAGAATGCCTGCCGCCGAGACCATCATGTCCGCCGAGGTCTCTCCGTCGGCGGCGTGATGGCGAAAGGCGGGCGCCGCGAACATCACGTTGTCGGCAAGGTCGTCGTCGGCGGCATACCGGGCGAAATAGTCGGCCGGGACCCGGTTGTCGGGGAGATAGGCTGCCAGATCACGCAGGACCACCGGTGGGCGGGTCGTATCGGGCATGGTCGAGGCGGTCATGACGTCATCCATTCCGGGGTGAGGGGCAGGTTGTTGTGATGGCGGAACTCGGCGATCGCCCTGAGATTGTCGAGCTCGAGTTGGTGTCCGGCAGAGAACATCTCCCAGAAGTCACCGACCCACACCGGACGATCGGGCGGCGCGGTGTCGGGGTAGGGATTCTCGTCGTAGAAGGGGTGCCGGCAGTTGTTCCAGAGCACCACCGAACCGGGGCGGTTCAACACCACCTGCGCATCGACGACTCGCATCAGGTAGATCATCCAGAGGTGATCACCTTGATCCCATGCGCAGTGATAGTCGACGGTCATCGCGTTCGGGTCGGCGATGGTGCGGGTGTAGATGTCGGTGTTGTCGCCGAGGCGGTCCTGGGCGACCCACAGGCCGGGCTCGTCGGTTTCGGTGAATCCGCGCAGACTGTAGGTCCACTCTTCCAGTGAGCGGGTGTCGGCGAGCCACTCGTAGAGTTCGCGGGGTGGCGCGTCCACGAATCCCTGTACCGGACAGAAGTCCCCGTAGATCTTGTCGTGCGGGTACACCGAGCGGAGCATGTCGACGATGATCGGGGTCGCCACCGTGCGGGGGTGGGTCTCGACGCGGATGAGCCCGTCGATGTCGGCGATGCGGTCCCCGAGATCGGCGAGCGGGGCGGGCTGACTGGTCATGCAGAGTCCTCTCGGGGAAGGAAGGGGGCAAACGGTGCGATCTCATCGCTGTGGCATTCGACGACGAGACAATTGGGTCCGGGCTCGGCGAACAATGCCGCACAGGCCAGGCCGGTGTCGGTGGCATCGCGGGGATGGCTGACGGTCACCCCCGCGAACATTGCCGCCAGGGCGCCGGCGATATCCGACGAGCGAAACCTGTTGACACTGGCTGTCTCCGGGAAGTAGAGACTCTCCCGGGTCACGCACATGCCGTGGGCGTTGTTGTTGAGGACGATCAGGGTGACCGGGGCGTCATACTCCACGGCGGTGTGAAACTCCATGCCGTGCATGAAGAACGCACCGTCGCCGGCGATCACCACGCTTCGTCGAGACGGATCGTCGATGGCGGCCCCGATCCCCGCTGCGATCGCGTATCCCATGCCGCCCATGCCGAGGGCGACGGTGAAGCGTCCGGAGCGCCGAGGGGTCAGATGGTGCACCGCAGCCGCTCCCACGTTGCCCGCATCGGCGAAGACGCGTGCATCGTGGGGTAGCTGTGCCGCTATCGCCGCCATGAGAGCCGGCAGCGTCGGCAAGGACGAGTGTGCGACGGGCGGCGTCACCAGGTGATCGATACTGATCTGCGATGTCCCGGGAGCCGGGCTCGACGTCGATTTGTGGGTCGCCAGCTGACGCGAGAGATGCTCGAGCGCGGTGTCGATCGAGGTAACGGCGATGGTCTTGCTCGGGAGGCGAGGGCCGTGTACGCCAATGTGATACAGCTCGGTGGTCTCCAGGAGGTCGTCGAGTCCTGCCCGATCGGTGACCGTCATCCGGGTACCCAGCGCCAGGCACACGTCCGCATCGGCGAGAGCGCGTCGCGCCGAGGGGTGGCCCATCACTCCGGTCACCCCGGCGTGTCCGGCGGGGTCGGCGATCGCATCGGCACCGCCGGGGGCTGCGACGATCGCCGCTCCGAGCATGCTCGCGATCGTGGTGACGCGGCCGCCCGCCTCTGCGCGTGAGACGTCGTCGCCGACCCAGACACAGATCCGGGCGCCGCTCGCGGAGCGCTCGGCGAGCACGACGGCCAGTGCGTCGAGCGATGCCACCACATCCTCGGAGCGGTCCTGTGGGGTGATGGGGCCATGGTCGTTGATGGGGTGACGGCCGTTGCAGGGCTGCGCGGCAACATCTTTCGGTACGATCAACGCTGCGGGAAGGCCTCGCTGTAGTGCGATGGACGCGCCACGGAGTGCGGCGTCGAGATCAGAGACCGACCGCACTCGACCCGTGTAACCGGTGACGCCTTCGAGGACGGTGACGAGATCGATCGTGTCGGGTGGGTCGAGCATGTCCTGGAAGGCGCCGCGCGCGGTCAGTGTTGTCGGCGGCGCACCGATCACCGCGAGTACTGGTACTCGGCTGTCATAGGACTCTGCCAGCGCGGCAACCACATTCAGTGCACCGCCGCCGGAGGTGGTGACCACCATGCCCGGAGCGCCGGTCATCCTGGCAACTCCATCGGCCATGGCGCCCGCCGCGAACTCGTGCTTGGCGATCACCATCGGCATGCCCATCGTCTGGCCGGCGGCATAGAGATCCTCGATGTTGGCGCCGTGCACCCCGAAGGCGGTGTGAATTCCGAGCGCTCGCGCCACCTCGAGAATGCGGTGGGCAGTGGTGTGCGCGGCAAGCATGACGTCCACTCTTCGCCGGGCAACCTGAAGGCTTGCTGAATTCGGACGCTGGTCGGTGCGGGTGGCGTCGAATAGACTGTGCCTCAGTGTCGCGCCGGACGCGGTCCTACCGCACCATCACGATGTCCCCGCTTTCGGCCGACGCGGAACGGACGCCACCGTGGGTAGATCCCTCAGCTCGTTACTCCCCATCGCCCGATGGGGAGTGCGGGCCCAGTCAGCGCTGATCGCGGCCGTCGTCGTCGCGGTGGCTCTCGGAGTCGGGGGCATCGTGACGTTGTTCATGCTCCATCAGGCGAACACCGACGCGATGTATCGATCCACAGCGCGGCAGGCCTACCAGATAGCCACCGCCATCAGCCATGGTGGACCGGCGGCCGTCGACTCCGACGATCTCGCGCCCGGCGCGGGCGTCGATGTGATGCAGGTACTCGACTCGCAGGGGCACGTCGTCACCGCCTCTCCCGGAGCGCCCTCGGGGGCGGTCCGACTCGCCGGATACCAGCCGGCGGACTCTGCGGTGCCGGCCGACGATTCGCCGGTGTACGCCGATGATGTCTACATCCCCGGATTCCGCGGCGAGTACTGCGCGACCGCGGTGAGCACGTCGTATGCGGGGCGACGCTACACGGTGGTCGCACTGGATCGCGCGACCGGCATTCGCAGCAGCGAGTGGACGATGGCCGCGATCATGGCGATCGAGTTGCCGCTCGTCGTTGCATTGGGCGCCGCAGCGGTCTACTTCCTCGTCGGGCGATCGTTGCGACCGGTGTCGCGGATCGCCCGGCGAGTCGACGAAATCAGCGCAACCCGTCTCGGACAACGGGTTCCGGTGCCCGACGCGCACGATGAGATCAGGTCGTTGGCGCTGACGATGAACGGGATGCTCAGCCGGCTGGAATCCAACCACGACGCACAGCTCCGCTTTGTCGGCGACGCCTCCCACGAACTGCGCAGCCCCCTGACCACTGTCGTGGGACTGCTCGATCTCGCCGACGACACGCGCAGTGCGATCGATGTGCAGACGGTCCGGGCGGTGCTGCTGCCCGAGGCGAGGCGGATGCAACACATCGTCGACGATCTGCTCCTGCTCGCCCGCGCTGACGAGAGCGGCTTGGCAGTGATTCGGACCGACATCGACCTCGACGACATCATCGGAGCGGAGATCACCAGGCTTCGATCCTCGAATCTGGTTGCGGTGCACCCGGACATGACACCGATACGGATGGTCGGTGACCGTGACATGATCACTCGCGCCGTCCGGAATCTCACCGATAATGCGGTGCGATACGCTCGCTCTACGGTGACCCTGTCGCTCACCGCCGACTCCGGTGAGGCGATGATCGTCGTCGGTGATGACGGCCCAGGAGTGCCCGCCTCCGAGCGCGAGCGGATCTTCAACCGATTCGCTCGCGTCGATGCCGACCGGCGCCACGGGTCGGGTGCCGGGCTGGGGCTGGCCATCGTGCGCGAGATCGCCAATGCTCACGGCGGCCGGGTCACGGTGCACGACGGTCCCGCCGGTGGCGCCGAATTCGTTCTGCGACTGCCATTGCCGGAAACACCGGCGTCGGGGGATTACGATATCGCCGACT
Organism: Gordonia sp. L191; assembly: GCF_030077625.1. Lineage (NCBI taxonomy): Bacteria > Bacillati > Actinomycetota > Actinomycetes > Mycobacteriales > Gordoniaceae > Gordonia > Gordonia sp. L191. Next base: position 74,365 of record NZ_CP125996.1, read on the forward strand.
CAGTCCGGCCTCAGCCGGTACCCGGCACCCCGGACGGTCTCGATCGACAGGAGTCCGAACGGCTGGTCGATCCGTCGTCGTAGGTAGCCGATATAGACCTCGACGATGTTGTCGTCGCCGGTGTAGTTCTCATCCCACACCGACTGCAGGATGGATTGCTTGGAGATGACTTCGCCCTTGTGCCGCATCAGGTGTTCGAGGACGGAATATTCGCGGGGGGTCAGGCTGATGATCTGCCCGGATCGCGTCACCACCCGCTGTGCCGGATCGAGACTCAGTGTGCCGGCGGTGAGCACGGCCGGGCGTTCCCGACCGCCACGCCGCACCACCGCGCGCAACCGGGCTTTGAGGACCACCACCGAGAACGGCTTGACCAGGTAGTCGTCGGCTCCGTAGTCGAGCGCTTCTGCCTGATCGTATTCGCCGTCCTTGGCCGAGAGCATCACCACCGGCGTCCACACCTCGCGGCGACGTAGCTCCCGGACCACCTCGAACCCGTTGAGCCCGGGAAGGATGATGTCGAGGACGATCGCGTCGAACTCCTCAGCGCTCGCCACGGCGAGGGCCTCGATCCCATCGGCGCGCACCGTGACGTTCCATCCGCTGGTGGCCAGTACCCGCCGGACCGTCTCGGCGACGTTTGCGTCATCGTCGACGACCAGCACGCGCACGTAGCCTCCACTCGGATGTTCTGGTCCCCGACCTGACCGACTCTACCTTCGACCGCCGGTGGGGCCGGTGCGCGAGGACCCGCGGCCCGTTCAGGCTTCTGCGACCCTCCAGGAGCGGAGCAGGTGGCGGCCGACATCGGCGTCGAAGAGGATTGCCGCGCGGAAACCGGTGAGCACCTCCACCGATTGCCCGGGCTCACTGCGCAACAGCGGAATCGCCATGTCGTGGAGTGCTATCTGTTCGTGTACCGCGTCGGCTTCGACGTGCTCATCGAAGAACGCGGTTGCCGCCGCGCCGAGTCCCAGGCGGCGCAAACCCTCGGCGTAGCGCTTGTTGGGCAACGACGAGGTGCACTCCAAGGCGAGGAGGTGCCCGACGATGGCACCCCTGAGCCGACGCCGCGAGGCGAACAACGTCAGGGAGTTGATCCAGGCCAGCGTGACCGCAGGGAGGGCGTTGAGGTACGCCGCGTACTCGGTGTCGAGTCCGAGCGCCGCCATGGACCGGGCGAAGAGTGCGGAGTGCATGCGCTCTATCCGCCCGCCGCCGTACTCGTCGTTCTGGATCTCCACCAAACCAGCTTTGGCCTGCCCGGTCAGGCGGGGGATGGCGGTGGTGTGCGGGTCGGCTTCGCGTAGATGATAGAGGGATCGGTGCCTCAAGAAGTCCCGGTACTGTTCGACGGTTCCGTGGCTGCGCAGATGGGCCGACAGCGGGGGTGAGTCCAGCTCGGACAGGTCCTGGCTGATCTTTGACGCGAGATCGTCTGCACTGCAATGCATCACCGGACCAACGCGCTCACGGATCGCCCGCTCCAGCGCGTCGCCGAGGCGGTGACGGACGGCGGCCACATCAGGATGCTCATTCCACCTGTCGGACACACCGACGACGCCGCGCCCGTCGAGCTCGGCAAGTACGAACCAGGTGCGCTGCGCGTCGAGGTCGGCCAGTAGGTCTGTGCCCGTGGGCAGGTCGTCGAGAGCTGTGTCGATGGAGGGCATCCACGAGCGCCGGGCGGGTGGGTCCCGGCGGAGCATCACGGCGACGGTCTCACCCAGTGCGCCAAGAGGTTCGAGCATCGGGCATCCCGAGGCTGGTGCCGGGCCTGACATCAGCTGCCTCCGTCGCGCACAATGGATGAATGGCCAACCTGAAGTCCGGTTCTCATCACGTCGATCGCCGCAACCCGGCCCGTATCACGGTCACCCCGGCCGGACCGCTGGTGGTGCGCGGCGACGTGGAGATCGTTGATACCGAAGGTAACCCGATTCCACGACGGCGCGCGACGGTGGCGTTGTGTCGTTGTGGCCGTTCGGGAATCCAACCGTACTGCGACGGCAGTCACGCGATCGGCCGCTCGCCGATCCGCGGCGAATGAGCCGGTGCCGCCGGTCACGATGCGCTTACTGCCTCGACGGTGGCTGTCAGAATGGCCTCGAGGCAGCGTGTACCGAGTGTGTCGGCTGCGCCCGTCACCAGAACACGCAGCTCGCCCGACGGCATGACCGCACCGTCGACCTGTAGGAGCCACCGGGTGTTCTCGGGTGGGAACACATGGATCGTTCCGATGCCGTCGGGGTGTGGTGGCGAGAGGTCCCAGCCGATGAGGACGGGGACAGGAAAGAGACGATCCGGGTCGACCGGGCGCCCGACGAGGGAGAGCACCTCCTCCATCGGGATCACGGCAGCATCGCGACACCGTCGGGTCTCTGCGGCGACGCTGTCCGGAGACCGGTCGGTGGCGAGCGGGACGATGGCCGTCACGACAAAATCGTCGACCACATCGGCATCGTCGAGGGTGCGTCGCGATACCGGGGTGGCGCTCAGGGTTCGGCGATCGCCGGTCACCTCGGCGAGTGCCGTGGCGACCGCCGCGTGGAAGGCCTCGAAGGCGGTGACCGAATTCTGCGCTGCTCGCCGGGTGAACGCAGCGGTCACCGCAGCCGGGATGGTCGCGGAGAACCGGATAGCGGCTGTGACGGCCACATCGGTGGGTGTGATGCCGCCCAGTGTCCAGGCTGACCCTTGCACGCCGGTCAGCAGATCACGCCAGAAGCGCTCCTGCTCATCGTCGAGAGCGCTCGCAGTGGTGACAGTGGTTGGCGGCGCCACTGATCGAACCAACGAAGTGGTGCTCGGCGCGAAGTCGCCCGGGGCGCCGGACACCCGCCGAGCCGCATCACCGGCGAGTAGGTGCAGCGACCGGCCATCGACGGCGATGTGATGGAGGACGGCAACCACGGCGACGATTCGCCCGGCCGGATCGGTCACTGCGGTCACCGCGATCGGAGCCTGCGCTCGCACGTCGAGTCCAGCGGTGGTGTCCTCCACGATGCGCTGCAGACCGTCGCGGTCCACGCCGTCGACGGTGGCCACACGTACCACCCTGGTCGTGGGCCACGAGCGGTGGACGTGTCGAACCGGCCCGGTCGCTGTGTCGGGGTGGGTCGAGCGCAGTGCGGGATGTGAGGCGGTGAGTTCGGTGATCAGTCGAACTACGTCGGCCTCCGACCGCAGTGACGTCCCCTGGGGGACGATCCACGCGAATCGGATCAACTGAGCGCACGGGTCGTCGGGATCGCGAATGACACTGCGCTGGGCAGCGCTCAGCGCGATCACGGAGTCGGCATCGGGTTCGGGCCGGGTCGGGCCGTCACCGGCGCATTGGACGGCGAGGTGAGATCGGGCGTCGGCTGCGAGGGACGCCGAGGGATCGCTCATGCGGGTGGCCACCTGGGCGAGCGTGTCGGCGAGGAGTAGATCATTGGCGGTGATCTCGGGGTGACCGGCCGCTCGCAGCAGCGCCGCGGCGGTCATCACGGCGAGGGAATCGCCGCCCTGATCGAGGAAGCCAGCATCGGGATCTGCCGACTCTACTCCGAGTGCCGCCGAGACCGCGGAGATCAGAATGCTCTCTCGGGCATCGAGTGCCGATCTGCCGCGTCGGGTGGGCAGGGGAATGGCCGCCAACGCCGCGCTGTCGAGTTTGTCGTTTGTGGTGTGCGGTAGCTCGGCGATGTCGACGAACAACGAGGGCACCATGTACGTCGGCAACACCGCACCGGCTGCGCGTCGGAGCTCGGCGACGTCCACCGAGGTTCTTCCATCGGCGGCAACGACATAGGTGACCAACGCTGGCCGCCCGGACGGCAGTGTTCGCAGTTGCGTGGCACAACGCGCAACGGTGTCGTGTCTGCCGATGACCGCATCGATCTCACCGAGTTCGATGCGCAACCCCCGAAGTTTCACCTGACCGTCACGCCGGCCCCGGAGCTGGATCTCGCCTTCGGCGGTCCACGTGGCGATATCTCCGGTGCAGTACATGACGTCGTCGTCGGAGATGGTGCTTGGCCGGAATACGGTCGCGGTGAGATCGGGTGCATCGAGATAGCCGTGCGCCACCTGCGGTCCGGAACAATGCAGTATTCCCCACGCGTCCGGCGGCTGGGGGCGTCCGAGTCGGTCGAGTACGGCCTCGGTCACTCCGGTCATCGGTGGACCGACGGTCACCGCGGATTGCGGTAGCAGGGGAGTGGAAAAGTTGATGCTGCATCGGGTTTCGGTGGGTCCGTATGCGTTTCGTAGTGGCACCAGAGGACCCCACCGGTCGACGAGATGCGCTGGTACAGGCTCGCCGCCGAGAACCACCTGATCGAGTTGGTCGGCGAGCGCCGGGTCCAATGTGTCGAGTACCGATGGGGTGACGATGATGTGGGTGACGCGGTACCGGCGAATCAATCGCGTCATCGCGTCCCCGCCCCGAACCCCCGTCGGTGCGACGACGAGGGCCGCGCCGGTTGCCGCCGCCGACAGTACTTCCACCAGCCCGGTGTCGAAGGTGGGTGCCGAAGCGTGGAGCATCCGCGAGTTGCGCTCCAACGCATACGAATTCCTGATCTCGGCAATCAGTGCCGGGAGTCCGCGGTGTGGCATGTCGACGCCCTTGGGTATCCCGGTCGAACCCGAGGTGAACAAGATGTATGCGCGGTGGTCGGGCCCGCGATCGAGGCCGGGAAGTCTTTCAGGACAGCCCGATTCGGTGCCGTCGGCCGTCTCTGCGGCGGACAGGTCCAGCCATCGCACGTCGTTGTCGGTGGACTCCGAGGAGTCGCCGACGACGCCAGGAGCACCGATGACCGCCGATACTCCTGCGCGGGTGATGATGTCGTTGGTTCTGGCGTCGGGGGAGAATGCATCGCCCACCGGCACCCACACGGCGCCGGCGCGGATCACCGACCAGAACGCGATCACCGACGACACCGAACGCTCGAGGCACACCGCAATCCGATCGCCCGGTGCGACGCCGGCATCGAGGAGTAGGCGCGCACCGCGGTCGGCCGCGGCACGCAGGTCCGACCAACTCAGGACGCTCGGCTCGGCGTCGTGTTGTGGTCCGATCAGTGCCGGCGCGTCCGGATCGGACCGGCACACCTCGTCGAGAAGGGCTGCGGTGGGCGTGAATTCCGGCGCGGGTGGCCCTGATCGATGGCGAAACCGTTCCCATTCGTCGCCGATGAAGATCGCCTCCGGTGCCATCGGAATCCGGGTGTCGAGTTCGTCGAGGAATGAGCCGAGAAACCCGTCGAAGCGAGCGGCCAGGGCGGACAGTCGCCTGGTATCGAACGCCGCCGCCGGCGCCTCCCAGGTGAGCGCGCGCAAGCCGTCGGTGGCGTCGGGATGAAGTGTCATCGCCACGTCACTGACCGGGCCGGTCCGCATCACCTCCACCGTCCACGAGAGCCCCGTCCCCGCCGGTGGCGCGAAAGCCGGCAGGATGTTTGCCACGGCGCCGAAGTCGGTGAGGTCCTCGCGGCGTCGCAGGATGTCCTCGCGGTGGTGCAATTGATGACGCAGTGTCCCCGCGATTGTCGTGGTCATGCAGGTACGGGCGTCGATTGCGGTGCGGTCGCCGATGCCCGGCAGAGTCAGAGGCACAACGGTCGACAACGGTGCCAGAGCACGTCGTCGCACGACGGTGGTGCGTGCGGCAACCGGCAACGACAAGCCGACGTCGGGTGTGTCGAGCAGTCGGGCGCACAGGCACGCGAAGGCGGCCAGGATCTCCGGTGTTTCGGGCGACCGCGGTACGCCGAGCCGGCGTGTCACCCGAACCACCTCGGAGGTCGGTCCGGTTGGTGTGGGACACAGCAGACTGGGACTGTGGTTCTCGAGGGTCTCCGCGAAATATGTCTCGTCGGCCACGAAACGCGGCGAGTTGCGGTATCGGTGATCGATTGCGGTGAGCTCGTCGGTCGTGGGTACCGATAGGTCGCCCGGCGCCGCCGATCCGGCGTACACCTCGCCGAGGTGGCGCATGACACGTAGTGCACCGGCTCCGTCGGTCAGGACGTGGTGCACACGCATGACCCACCGGTGCCGATCGGATGCCAGGACGTGCAGCCGACTGGCCCACAACGGCGAGGTGAGGTCGCGGGCATCGGCGCAATCGACGAAATGCTCGGCACGTCTTCGGCTTTCGTCGTCGGGGTGCGGATGATCGCGGAGGTCCTCGACCACCATCGAAGGCACAGATGCTCCCATGGGTCGCAGGGGATCGATGCACGAAGGGTCGGCCGGTGACAGATGTGCCGGTATGTGGACGTCGGCCCAGCCGACGTGGGTGAGAACGGAGTCGACAGTAGAGCGCAGACGATGCAAGTCCAGCGGTCCGTCGAGGTCGATGCCGAATGCGATGACATGGGAGGTGTTCGGCCGCAACAGCTGTGCGAGCCACAGCGCCCGCCGGGTGGTGGTCATTGTCCACGCTCCCATTCGCGAGCCGCTTTCGCTGATTCGTACAGATGTCCTCCCGGTGGTCGCACTACGTCGCCGACAGGCTATGGCTGGGGAGTTGAAAGAGACCTGAAAGTGCAGGACAGGACCGGTCCAAGGGGTCAGATGCCCAGTGCGCGAGCGAACACCGGCCAGGACTGGTGCAACTGATCCTGCCAATAGCCCCAGGAATGCGTGCCCGTGCCGGGAAAACGGACGTGCGCGGGGATCTTGAGTTCAGCGAGCCGGCGGACGAGTGTTGCGGTGCATGCGCGTGATGCGGCTTCGTCGAGTCCGCCGACCGCGATCTGGTCGGCCAGGGCGCCGACGTTGCCGGCGATCCGGCGATCGGCCGGTGTGTCGTGGGGTCCGGGCAGTCCCGAGGCAGCGCTGATCCACAGCGCAGGTGTGTACCTGGCCAGCTTGTTGGCGTTGATCACGGGGTCTTGCGCAGCCCATTCCGGGTCCCCGGGTGGTCCGTACATGTTGGATGCGTCGGCCCCACCGGGCAGGAAGGCTACGGAGCGTGCGATCGCGTTACCGGCTGGTGACGCGGTATCGGCGCAGCCCGAGTACGAACCGACCGCCCGATACAGCCCCGGGTGATTCTCGGCGAGTCGGATGACCGCGGTGCCCGACATGGAGATTCCCGCGATCGCGCGGGCCCGTGCGGCTCCGGTCCGACCGCCGTGTCTCGTTTCGAACATCCTCGGCAACTCGGAGGTTAGGAAGGTCTCCCACCGCAGTGGGCGATCACTTGTCACTCCGAATCGAAAGTTCGCGGCCGGGTCAACGTGCCGCCAATCGGCGTAGTAGCTCGCCGCTCCCCCGATCGGCGTCACCGTCCAGACGTTCTTACCCGCGAAGAAGGCATTCGCGTCGGTGGCATGAGTCCAGTCATCGCCTTGCTCGCCACCGGTCGAACCGTTGAGCAGGTAGACCACCGGTGCCGCGGGGTTGCCGTCGGCCGGCGACTGGACGAGTAGCGGAACCTGGGTGGCCATGGACCCCGACCACACCGAGACCACGGAGTTCCTCGGCGATGTGGCGGTTTCGCGGAACGGCTGGCCCGCCGTGGCCCGCGCGTAGCGCACACCGGTGAGCGTGTCGGCCGTCGCGTCGCCTGCGACCGTCAACGCGCAGGCGCCGAGGGCGCCGATCATGACGACGATAGTGGCTACGAGGGTGGATCTGAGGGCAGCGTAAGACATTACGGGCTCCATTGCGGTTGGCGACTGAGCCGGAGGGGCAACCGAGGTGGACCGGTTGCCGGGCTGGTGGACGGAGTCCGGCTGCCGCGAGTTCTGCCATAGTAAGCACATGTGTCGGTCGACGGTGTCGACCGGGACCCGACTCGGCGGGAGAAGGCGATGGCGCGGCGCTGGAGGGGACACCTGCTCGTCGCCGTCTCGATCCTGGCCTGTGTCCAATTCGTGATCGTCGTCGACGAGACCACGGTGGGGCTGGTGGCGCCGGTGATCGCGCGTGATCTGTCCCTGGGGTCCTCGGCCCGTCAGGTTCTCATCACGCCGTTCGCCTGCGCGTTCGTGTGCGGGCTCCCGGTGGCCGGACTCCTGCTGCGCCGGGTGGTCCCCGGGCGGACACTCGCGCCGACCGTGATGCTGTTCGCTGTGAGCGCGGTGGCCGGTGGATGTGCGGTCACGACGGCGCAACTCGTCGTGACTCGTGCAGTGCAGGGTTTCTCGGCCGCGATGGTGACCACCGGGGTGTTGGCCGCGTTGCACGCGGCAACCCGCGCGGACCCTCGCCGCATGCGGGCGTTTGCCGGGTTCTCACTGCTGTCGGGCTCGGGGGCGCTCGCGGCCCTGCTCGTGGTGGGGCCGATCGCCGACGTGTCGTGGCGCGGGTGTTTCTGGGGGATTGGCGCCGCGGCGGCGGTCTGCGCCCTGTGGTGGGTGCTCTTGGCGCGCACCGGGGCATCAACTCCGGGAGACGTCGGTGATCAGGTGCCGCGGGCGGGTATCGATCTGACAACGATGGTGGCGATGAGTGCTGTCGTGGCCACTAACGCGCTGCTTACGGCTGCGGTGATCACCGCGAGTTTCACGCTGCAGGCCGATCGGGGATGGTCGACGGCGATGACGGGTATGGGCTTCTTGCCGCTCAATGCCGCCGCCGCGATCGGCACGGTGATGGTGGCGCGGTCCTCTGATCGTGCCCGCGGCGGAGTGCCCGCCGTTGGCGCGATGGCACTGGCCATCGGCGGGGTGGTGATCACCTGGTGGGCCTGCGTACTCGGTTCCACGCAGTGGTTGTTGCTCGCAACCATTCCGCTCGGTCTGGGTGTCGGTGTGGTCTTCCCGCTGATGAATTCACGAAGCATGGATACGGCCGGGACGTTGTCGATGGGCCGCGCGGCGCAACTCGGAGCGGCTGCGCAGGTCGGCCTCGCGGTGGGAGCCCTGGTGGCATCAGCCCAGTGGTCGTTTGGACCAGCCGGATTGGCATCGATCGCTGCCGTCGCCGTGATCGTCGACACCGCTCTGCGCGGATAGTTCCTTCTCCGCCGAGGCGCTGCGGTCTGCTCCGCCGTCCGCCACGTGATCCTGATGGATTGCTGCACAACAAATTTTGGATACGGCTGGCCACCACGTGGGGTTGTCGATCGCCCTCCAGTGATTCCTCAGCGATACCCGGGCACGGTGGCGGCATGAGTGCTCACGTGCGGATGGTGGTGGCTCTGGGCCTGATGGCCGCGACTGCGACCGGTGGTGCCCGGAATGCGGCATTCGCTGCTGCCACGCTCGTGACCGCTGCCGTCGCTGCGTCACGACGCTATCTGGGCGCGTATTGGCTTACCGATGTCCTGGCCTCGGTCGCTATCGCCCTGGCGTCAGTCCTTGTCGTGCCGATGGTGGTTGACCCGGTCATCGCTTGGTTGGGCTTGTATCAGCCTATGTGGCTACAGCCGATGGCGGACGCTGAGGGCACGGAGGTGGCGGAGCAGGCGGCGGCTCGCTGAATTCCCACATCTTGTCCGCCTACACCACAACGACATCGGCAAACCGGCCCGTCTTGCGCGCTGCGAACGACTCCACGAGACTCATTCGGCACTCAGGCACTCCGCAGTGCCTCGCGGACGTGTTCTTCTTCGGTACTGCTGATCCGGGACATCGCGTATTTGAGCATCGGCGGTGCCATCACGGACGTGACGATGGCGATCAGCACGATCACCGTGTAGACGCCGGCCGAGAACACCCCGATGCGCAATCCGGTCATCGCGATGACGATCTCCACGGCACCTCGGGTGTTCAGTCCCGATCCCAATGCCACAGATTCCCAACGGGTTTGCCGCACCAGGCGGGCGCCGATGTAGGCGCCGGCGAACTTGGACGTGACGGCGAGTATCAGGAGTGCCGCCGCGGTGAGAGCGACCGTCGGGTCGCCCAGTAGGCGCAGGTCCACCCGCAGACCGGCGGTCGCGAGGAAGATCGGTGCGAGCACCGTCATCGTGACCAGGCGCAGCGGCTCGATGAGGGCGGGTCGGCGCGGACCGATCACCACGCCGGCGAGGAAGGCGCCCAGGATCGCCTCGAGGTTCAATGCCTGGGTGACGGCGGCGCATGCGACGACGAGGGTGGCGCAGATCGGGACGAGATATCCCGTTGCCGCCTCGGTGTTCTCAAGTTTGTCCAGCAGCGGCCGGATGAGGGGTTTGAGGACGAATACCGCAACCCCGATCGCGCCGACGGTCGCGATGAGTGCTGCCGCGACGTTGCCGCTGCGCAGCCCGACGGTCGCCATCGATGACGTCACCGACAGCAGGACCCAGGCGAGGGCGTCGTTGGTGCTGCCGACGACCAGGATCAACTGGCCGATGTTGCGGTGCAACAGCCCCATCTCGGTGAGAATCTTCGCGATCCCCGGGATGGCGCTGACCGACAACGCCGTCCCGAGCAGCAACGCCAGCACCGTCGGGGAGACGTCGTCGGTGCGCATACTCGCGGGGATGAGGAATCCGGCCCCGATGCCCGCGCCGAGTGGAACGACGAACGCGAACACCCCCACAGAGGTCACCACGCTGGTGCGGCGCCGCACGAACGCGAGGTCGAGTTCGGCGCCGGCCAAACCGACGAGCAGGATGACGCCGAGTTGACCGATGGCGTCGATCAGGTTCAGGCGGGCAGCATCGGTGGGAAAGAGAGTGTGCTGCAGCCACGGCCATGCCTGTCCGAGGATCGACGGGCCCAGGATGACGCCGGCGAGGATCTCGCCGACCACCGCGGGCAAGCCGATGCGCCGGGCGAGCCAACCCAGCGCGATCGCCGAGCCCAGCAGCACGGCGAGGGCGAGCAGCATCGTCATCAATGCGCCGGAGTCGATAAACGGCACCGGGGGTGCTGCGGCCTCGATCACGACCATGCCTTCCCTCAGAATTAGCTAAGGCTACCCTGTGTAGGAAGGTCGGAGGAACACGGGTGGGGACGATCTACTTCCGGTTGTGGGCCACCGCCGCGCGGATCAGTTCGACGAACGCGTCGGCGTCGAGTTGATCGTTCTCCTTGATGTCGACGGCCCGGCGGGTGCCGGCGGTCAGGCTTGCGTTGAAGACCTGTCCCGGGTCGGGCAGCGAAGCCCCCTGCGCAAAGGTGACCTTGATCTTGTCCTTGTAGGTCTCCAGGGTGCAGACCAGTCCGTCGAGCGAGAATGTCGGTACGCCATCGGGATTGGAGGGCTTGCGCCACTTGATCTCTTCGCCGATGTCGGGGTCGGCCTGCAGGATCAGGGTGCGCACCTCGTCGGCGCGGGCTGCTCGCCAGTCGGTCGTCATGAGGAAACAGTAACCAGCCCGTCAATGCTTGGTCCGCCGAGACCCGCCGTGCCAGTCCTCTTGTTCGCCGACGGCGTCGACGTCGACACCGAAACTCTTGAGCTGTGGCTTTTCTCGGAGGCTGCGCTTGAGCTCGGCGAAGCCCGGGAATCGAGCGAGGCCGACCACGTGATCCCACAACTCGAGGGCGTCGGCGTCGTCGGGCAGGCGGCTGATGACCGGACCGAAAAAGGCGACACCCGTGGGCGGTTCGACATGGATGATCGGCGTGCCGACGTCGCGTCCGGTCAATGCGAGGGCCTCGTCGGTCTCGGCCTGGATCTCGGCATCGAGTGAGGTGTCGTCGAGGGCCGCGACATAGTGTGCGGGAAGCCCGAGTTCGGTCAGGACGGGCCGCAGGAAGTCCTCGGTGCCCCGTACATCGCGGCCCTCGATGAGGTAGGTGCCGGTGTGCTCGTCGAAGATTCGTCTACCGAAGGCTTGATACAGCGGATTCATCAGCTCGCGCCCGTGTTCACGTCGGACGCTCGCGCACACGCGGAGCAGGCGCAGACCGGCGGTGTGCCCGGCCTCGTACTCCGGCGGGAAGTGGGCCGCATAGTCGATGTGCGCGTTGAGTTGGCGTAGAGAGATGAACCGCCAGTCCACCGAATAGCTCCGTTGCGCTTGCACTTGTCGCACCCAGTTACCGGTCATCCAGGCGAACGGGCACACGGGGTCGAAATAGAAGTGGAGGTCGGCGTCGGACATGTGCTCCATTGTCCATGGCCTGCATGTATCGTGGCGGGATCACCCCAAAATGTGGCGATCTCGCCACTGTCGTCGTGACCTGGTGATGACCGAGCATTGAGGACATGACCCCGACCTCCGCGACCGATGATCCGATGACCGATTTCACTGCTCGCCGCCTCGATCTCGACGGCGACGAACTGACGGTGTGGACCTCGGGCAGGGGCCCTGCGGTGGTGTTGATGCCGGAGATGCCGGGCATCAGCCCCGACGTGCTGCGGTTCGGTCGGTGGATACGCGACGCCGGACTGACCGTCTTCCTGCCGTCGTTGTTCGGGGTGGACGGAGCGTACCCGCGGACCGAGACGGGCACGGCGATCATGAAGCGGGCGTGCGTGAGCCGGGAGTTCCGTGCCTTCGCCGGTGGCGGTACGAGTCCGATCGCGACGACGCTGCGCGCGCTCGCGCGGGTGGCACATGCCGAATGCGGTGGGCCGGGTATAGGCGCTGTCGGGCTGTGTTTCACCGGCAACTTCGCCCTCACGATGATGCTCGACGAGTCGGTCGTCGCTGCCGTCGTCAATCACCCGTCACTGCCGCTCGACGACCCGGGTGGTCTCGAATTGTCCGAGGCCGACGGCCACGCCCTGCGTCGCCGGCTCGACGCCGACGACCTGCGGGTGATCGGGTATCGGTTCGACACCGATCGGTGGTGTACCGCAGCACGATTCGCCGCCTATACCGAGCTGCTCGGCGACCGCTTCGATGGGCGCGTGCTGCCGGGGTCGTCGGCGAATCCGAGTCCGCCGCCGTTCTTCGCCGACGTCGTCGGCACGCCGCACAGCGTGGTGACCGCCCACCTCGTCGACGAGGCCGGTCATCCGACGATCCGGGCGCGAGACGAGATCGTGGCACACCTGACCGCGGCCCTGGTCGGAGTCTCCGAAACCGTTGAGGGGGAACATGGTTGACGTGACGCGTGTCGGCATCCTCGCCTACCCGGGATGTTTTGCCTCGGAGATCTTCGGTATCACCGACGTGCTCACCATGGGTGGCCACGTCGCCCGGGCACACCATCATGAGCCGTCGCTGGTGACCTCGATCGTCTCGCCACGCAGGCGCGTGGTTGCCTCCGGTGACGTTCCGCTGCATGTGTCCCCAGCCCGCGACGACCTCGACGTGGTGGTGATCCCCGGATTCGAATTCGTTCCCGGGGAGAATGTTTCGGGCAGACTCGCCGATCTGGCGCCGGAGATCGAGATGATCGGCCGGTACGTCCGCGATGGCCGACCCGTTGTCTCGGTCTGTGTCGGCGCATTCCTCCTCGGGGCGGCCGGCGTACTCGATGGCCGCACGGTCACCACGGCGTGGTTGTTCGCGGATGCTCTGCAACAAGCCTTTCCGCGCTCGGTCGTCGATGCGGAAAGACTTGTCGTCACCGACGGCGGGGTCACCACGACCGCTGCGTTCAGTGCCATGTACGACTTCGTCATCGATCTCATTCAGAGTCGCCACGGCGTCGACGTGGCGCGGCGCACCGCGCGGATCGCGCTGCTCGATGACGCCCGCAGCAGCCAGACGCCCTACGTCGACACCGCGCTGTTGCCGCCCGCCGGGGCGTCGTTCGCCGCGCAGGTTCAACGCCACCTCGAGCGTCACCTCACCGAGCCCTACAGCCTCAAAGACCTTGCGGCGCAACTTTCGGTGAGTACCAGAACGCTGCTCCGGAACTACAAGCGCGAGACCGGCGAGTCGCCGCTGACTCACCTTCAGCGGGCCCGCACCCGGCGTGCGCAGCACCTTCTGGCGACCACGGACCGCACCCTCGGCGAGATCCACCGTGCCGTCGGCTACCAGGATGGCGGCGCGTTCTCGGACCTGTTCGCACGATACGCCGGCATGAGGCCGCGGGAGTATCGGGAGAAGTTCGGACGGGCGTAGAGATCCGTAGAGCGGTGTCGACACGTCCGCCACCGACGTCGGTGCCTACGATGGGGCGATGCATGCAGCCGAATCGGGGGCGCGGTAGTGCTCGCACAACTCAGTGACGCCCAGACCGTCGGACTGTCGCTGGCCATCCTTGGCGCGGTGCTCGTCGTCGGGTGGATCGTGCGCATGAAGGTCGGATTCCTGCACACCTTGTTCATCCCGGCGAGCGTGGTGTCGGGATTTCTGGTGTTGATCCTCGGGCCTCAGGTGCTCGGCCGGCTCACCGACAGCCACGGGTTGTTCCCCTCGGACGTCATCGAGGTCTGGCGGGTGATCCCCGGACTGATGATCAACGTGGTCTTCGCGGCCATCATGCTCGGCAAGACGCTGCCCAGCCCGCGGGCCCTGTGGGACGCCGCGGCACCGCACGCGTTGTTCGGTGCGTTCCTGTCGTTCGGACAGTTCGCTCTCGGCGGTCTCGCGGTGCTCCTGGTCCTCACTCCCATCTTCGGACTACCCGCCGAAGCTGGTTCGCTGCTGGAGATGTCGTTTGCCGGCGGTCACGGCACCATCGCGGGCATGGGTCAGGTCTTCGACGATGAAGGCGCTCCCGAACTCGTCGACATCGGGCTCGGCCTGGCGACGATCAGCATGGTGACCGGTGTGGTCGTCGGATCGATGCTGGTGCGCTGGGCGGTTCGTCATCCGCGAATACCGCTGCGCCGCAGCGAGCCCCTCCGGTCCGACGAGAACTACGACGTCGACGACATCCACGTGGTCCCGGCGGATGCCAAGCCCGCCAACGACACCGGTCTGCACCCCACCACCCTCGCCTTCGCCCTGATCGGGGTAACGATCCTGGTGTCGGTCGGAATCCTGTGGGGAGCGCGCGCCATCGTCTCCGCACTCGGCTCCGACATTCTCGACAAGATGCCGTTGTTCCCGGTGGCGGTCATCGGTGGGTTCATCGTGCAATGGGTGGTGACGAGAACCGGGCAGGCCCATCGGGTCGACAAGCGTGCGGTCGAAGGGATCTCGTCGATCGCGCTCGACGTCTTGCTGGTGTGTGCGATCGGCACGATGTCGCTGGCGACCATCGGCTCCAACGTCCCGGCGATCGTCGTGTTCACCGTCGTCGGTGTTGGGTGGAGTGTGGTCTGCCTGATCTGGCTGGGGCGTCGATTCCACGGCGAGGATTGGTTCGAGCACGCCATCGCCGACTTCGGGCAGTCGCAGGGCAATGTCGCGACCGGCTTCGTCCTCGCCGACATGGTCGATCCCCGACGCGAGACCTCGACCGCGAATGCCTATGGCTACAAACAGCTGCCGTACGAGCCGTTTCTCGGCGGCGGCTTGATCACCGCGCTGTCGGTGCCGCTGATCGTGGCGATCGGGTTGCCGTGGTTCACCGCGGTCAGCGTCGTCGCCATCGCGGTGATCAGGGTGTGGGGGATGCGTAGGCGTAAGTCCGGGGGCGGTGGCTGAATCGCCGCGAATGTGTGTCGACCCGGCGAACTTGTGTCCTGCAGGACACGCAGCGGTGAAGTCGGCACTCAAAAACCGCGAATGTGACCCAGATCACCAAATTGCATAAGTTGAGCGGAATGCGCTCAACCTTGCTCGCGTTGTAGGAGTCGAACGGCCATACTTGAGCCGTACCGACTTAAGAACGTAGAGAAAGGTGCACCCGAAGTGGACAGCTTCACCCCGACCACCAAGACACAGCAGGCGTTGAGCGCTGCGGTGCAGGCGGCGGCCGCCGCTGGTAACCCCGACGTGCGTCCCGCCCATATCCTGGTCGCTCTGCTCGACCAGTCCGACGGCATTGCCTCGCCGCTGCTCAAGGCGGTGGGGGTCGATCCGTCGACTGTTCGTACGCAGGCCCAGGGCATGGTCGATCGCGCGCCGACGGTGGCCAGCGCCAGCGCTCAGCCGCAACTGTCGCGCGAGTCGATCGCCGCGGTCAGTGCCGCCCAGCAGCTCGCGACCGAATTGAACGACGAATACGTCTCGACCGAACACCTCGTCGTCGGCCTCGCGACCGGCGACTCCGAGGTCGCCAAACTGCTGCACAACGCCGGTGCCACACCGCAGGCATTGCGTGAGGCCTTCGTCGCCGTGCGCGGCAACGCCCGCGTGACCTCCGAGGATCCGGAGTCGACCTACCAGGCGCTGGAGAAGTACTCGACCGACCTGACCAAGGCCGCCCGCGAGGGCAAACTCGACCCGGTCATCGGCCGCGACACCGAGATCCGTCGCGTCGTGCAGGTGCTCTCCCGCCGGACCAAGAACAACCCGGTCCTCATCGGTGAGCCCGGCGTCGGCAAGACCGCCATCGTCGAGGGGCTCGCCCAGCGCATCGTCGAGGGCGATGTGCCGGAGTCGTTGCGCAACAAGACCGTCATTTCGCTGGACCTCGGTTCGATGGTCGCCGGCGCGAAGTATCGCGGCGAGTTCGAGGAGCGGCTCAAGGCCGTGCTCGACGAGATCAAGGGTTCGGCCGGTCAGGTCATCACCTTCATCGATGAGCTGCACACCATCGTCGGTGCCGGTGCCACCGGCGAATCCGCGATGGACGCGGGCAACATGATCAAGCCGATGCTGGCCCGTGGCGAGCTGCGACTGGTCGGTGCGACCACGCTCGAGGAGTACCGCAAGTACATCGAGAAGGACGCCGCACTCGAGCGCCGCTTCCAGCAGGTCTACGTCGGGGAGCCGAGCGTCGAGGACGCCATCGGCATCCTGCGCGGCCTCAAGGAGCGTTACGAGGTGCACCACGGCGTGCGTATCACCGACTCCGCATTGGTCGCTGCGGCAACGCTTTCCGACCGCTACATCACCTCGCGATTCCTCCCCGACAAGGCCATCGACCTCGTCGACGAGGCCGCCTCGCGGTTGCGGATGGAGATCGACTCGCGCCCTGTCGAGATCGACGAGGTCGAGCGTGTCGTGCGACGCCTCGAGGTCGAAGAGGTCGCGCTGGAGAAGGAGCACGACGAGGCGAGCAAGGACCGGCTGGAGAAGTTGCGTCAGGAACTGGCCGATCAGCGCGAGAAGCTCAACGAGCTCTCGGCGCGCTGGCAGTCGGAGAAGACCGCCATCGACGCCGTCCGCGACGTCAAGGAACAGCTGGAAAACCTTCGTGGAGAAGCTGATCGCGCCGAGCGTGACGGTGATCTGGGACGCGCCGCCGAGCTGCGGTATGGCCGAATCCCGGGCCTGGAGAAGGAACTCGAGGCCGCGATCGAGAAGACCGGCACCGATCCCGACCAGGACGTGATGCTGCAAGAGGAGGTTGGTCCCGACGACGTCGCGCAGGTCGTGTCGGCGTGGACGGGTATCCCCGCGGGCAAGATGCTCGAGGGAGAAACCGCCAAACTGCTTCGCATGGAACAAGAACTCGGGCACCGGGTCGTCGGGCAGCAGGCCGCCGTGGTGGCGGTCTCGGATGCGGTGCGTCGTGCACGCGCCGGAGTTGCCGACCCCAACCGGCCGCTCGGATCGTTCCTGTTCCTCGGACCGACCGGCGTCGGCAAGACCGAGCTGGCCAAGGCGTTGGCGGAGTTCATGTTCGACGACGAGCGTGCGATGGTGCGCATCGACATGAGTGAGTACGGCGAAAAGCACGCCGTGGCACGACTTGTCGGTGCCCCTCCGGGCTACGTCGGGTACGAGCAGGGCGGACAGCTGACCGAGGCGGTGCGTCGTCGGCCGTACACGGTGGTGCTCTTCGATGAGGTCGAAAAGGCGCACCCGGACGTCTTCGACATCCTGCTGCAGGTTCTCGACGAAGGACGCCTGACCGACGGCCAGGGCCGCACAGTCGACTTCCGCAACACCATCCTGATCCTGACCTCCAATCTGGGGTCCGGCGGCGACGCCGATCACGTGATGGCGGCGGTGCGGGCGGCATTCAAGCCGGAGTTCATCAATCGTCTCGACGACGTGGTGATCTTCGATGCGCTGAGCCCCGAGGAACTGGTGTCCATCGTCGACATCCAACTGGGACAGCTGCAGAAGCGGCTGGCGCAGCGTCGACTGGAACTGCAGGTCACACCGAAGGCCAAGGAATGGCTGGCCGAGCGCGGATTCGACCCGCTCTACGGTGCCCGACCGCTACGGCGTCTGGTACAGCAGTCCATCGGCGACCAACTCGCCCGAGCCCTGCTGGCAGGTGACATCCGCGACGGCGACATCGTTCCGGTCAACGTCAGCGCTGACGGAGAGTCGTTGGTGCTCGGCTGATTTCGCCCAAGAGATGGGCTGTCCCACTGCGGTGGGGCAGCCCATCTCTCGTCTTCGGATACGCCTCTCCCGGTGGTCGAGGACCTTCCCCCGATGGCCGAGGTGCCCTTTCCCTCAGATGGTCGAGGCGCCCTTTCCTGGTGGTCGAGGACTTTCCCCCCCGATGGTCGAGGTGCGAGGCGCGTGCGCCGAGCCTCGAGACCCGTTGAGCCACAGCTGGTTCCACCCCACAGACATAGAGACCGTCACCGCGGGAATGTGACAATCACCTGCCCCGTCCGTCGTCTCCGCCACTGCACTCGCCGGTCCAGAAGGAGCGTCGGCACCCACTCCCCAAGGTGCTTGCGCTGGTGATCAGCCCGACACAGCGGGATCAGATCACCGAGCACCGTCCACCCTCCCGCCTCGGGGTCGGCATGGTTGAAGGGTCGCCAGTGGTTGAGGTCGCACAGGTGTGACGGCATGCCACAGTAGGGGTATCGGCACCAGGCGTCGTTGGCGAGCACCTCAGCGCGCAGTGTGGCGCTGGGTGCATAGGTCAATGCCCCAGGTGGTGGCATGGTGTGGCCGCCGTGTCCGGTGGGATCTGCTGGTGGGGTCTGTGCGCGGTCGGAGATATGCGGGATCAACGTTCCAGCAGCACGAGCGGATTCGGGGTAGTGGATGGTTTTCGCTATCTCGGCGAGGGTGATGGCGTAGTCGGGGTCGATGGGCCCGTATCCCTGCAACCGGGGCACCAGCACACCGTCGGGATCTTTCAGGACCGTCAGTACGGGTGCGCCTGGTACGACCAGGGCCCGCCCGAACGCCACCGGTACCTGATCCGGGGTGGGCTCATCCATCGGGTCCGGGATCTCGGGTTCGATGACCGGCTCCACCAGCTCAACCAACTCGACGTCGGGAGCGTCCGCGTCGATAGGTTCGGGGAACAGGTCGTCCCACGCTGCGGCGTCGTCGGCGTCGGCGGGTGTTTCGGCCGACCCGTTGCTGTCGGTGCCGCTACCTCGTTTCGGGCAATCATCTTGTCCGCATGCGCAGTCGAGGTGCGCTCCGGGCACGCCGGTGATCTCTCCGAGGGCGATCACCCGCAGCGATCCCACGCGGCGCGGGTCCTTACGGCAGGTCCGTTCACCGACCAGATCGGTGATGGTGTCGCGGTCCTCGATGACACTGTCGGGGTTCATCGAGATCAGTGCGGCGTCGAGTTGTTGCGAGAGCACGGGGTCGGTGGTGGCGCGGGACCCGTAGTCCAGGACGATCTCCTCGAACGACATCCCGGACTCGTCCCCGGCATCGACGCTGTCGCTGTCGCTGTCGGTGGTGTCGATGTCTCCGCCGCGTTGGGCGGCGCGCGCCATGATCGAGGCCTGGTTGGTGGAGAGTTCCCCGTTTAGGTAGGCGGCACGGATGAGCGGGAACTTCTCCAACAGATCCGCCAACGCCACCCAACTCCCGGCCTTGCTACGGGAAACCTTGAACTGCAACGACACCTCGGCCCGGCCGAGTCTCTCAGCATGCTCGACCACCGACCCCCACACACCGGTCTCAGGCCGCCCGGCCAGATGCTCACGAAACACCCGCTCCGCCAACGCGGCAGCAGCCAGCACCGTCCGGGCCTCGTACTTACGCGATTGACGCAACAACTCCGGGCCGGTCTCGGTGAGCTCATCCTGCGACATCGCTGCGATCGCGGCAGCATCGGCATCCGGATCGGTGAACGTCAACACACTCGACACCAGTACCTCCCCTCCCGCTATCGGACCTGATGAGAACAAGTGTACGAAGGGATACCGACAAAACCGGCGTGGCGATCGCTCGGCTCGAGAAATCTGTGGACAACTCTTTCTACTCGTCGAGTGGGCGTGGAATTTCGTCGACCGGGCGCTCTATCACGTCGAGTGGGTAGTGGATGTGGTTGCGATGCTTGTTATCTCGCCGGGTCTCGAGGCTCGCCGCACGCGGCTCGCACCTCGACGATCGGGGAAGGGGCATCTCGACGACCGATGGGAAGGACACCTCGACCGTCGGGGGGAGGGGCATCTCGACGACCGATGGGAAGGACACCTCGACCGTCGGGGGAAGGCGCATCTCGACCACCGATAGGAAGGACACCTCGACCATCGGGGGAAGGCGCATCTCGACGACCGATAAGAAGGACACCTCGACTGTCGGTCGAGCGGGCCTCGATCATCCTCGGCGTGTTCGAGCTGAGAGTGGCAGTGCCATACCGAAAAGTCGCAGGCCTCTCGGTGGCTACGATCGATTTGTCGGACCCGACAGGTACGTTCGCCGGGTGGAACGCGAGGAGAGCGGAATGTCGGATGTGATCGTCGGGGACGACGGGGTCTCCCGTTGTACCTGGGCGGCTCGGGAGCCCGAGACCACCTACCACGACACCGAATGGGGATTCCCGCTGTCGGGGGATACCGCCTTGTTCGAGCGGGTGTGTCTCGAGGGATTTCAGTCCGGGCTGAGCTGGCGGACCATCCTGACCAAACGGGAGAACTTTCGGAAAGCGTTCAGTGGCTTCGACATTCCGACGGTTGCCCGCTTCGGTGAGGCCGACGTGGCGCGGCTTCTTGGTGACGCGGGCATCGTCCGGCATCGCGGCAAGATCGAGGCGTCGATCAACAATGCACGCCACGCCGAGGACCTCATCGACGCCGAGGGTTCCCTCGAGGCGTTCTTCTGGCGGTACGCACCCGACCGCGACCATGTGCCGGGCTCGATGACGACCTCTCCCGAATCGCTGGCGCTGTCGAAGGATCTCAAGAAGCTCGGGTGGCGGTTCGTCGGGCCGACGACGATGTTCGCGCTGATGCAGGCCGCCGGATTCGTCAACGACCATGCGTTCGACTGTGCGATCCGGCCGGTCGTTGATGCCGCGATCTCCGCACACCCGCGACCGGCGTGAGGTGATCGTTGACCGACGGCGGGGTGGAGAGTAGCGTCACATTTGGTAACAGTTGTATCCAGATAGGGGCTGGGTCATGGTGAGCGCAACGACGACCCGAACGGCGCCGGTCGGCCGCCGACATCCGACGACGATGCTCGACCTGATCACCGTCGAGGGTCTCACCAGCGGCGTCGCGAACATCATCATGCAACTGTCGTTGCCGCCGGTCGGTGCGGGCGTCAACGAGAGTCGCGTCGTGTCCGGTAGCCCGCGGCGGTATCCGATGAAGCGCACGCGCACCACCGGTACCTATCTCGCGGTGGCGTTGCTCGGCACCGAGGATGAGAAGAATCAGCTGCGCGCAGAGGTCGCGCAGATGCACAAACCCGTCGTTTCCACCCCGGACAGTCCGGTGCGTTACAGCGGCAACAGTCCTGACCTCCAATTGTGGGTCGCCGCCTGCCTTTTCCATTTCTATCTCGACCAGTACACGATCCTCTACGGCGATCTGACCACCGCCGAGCTCGACGTCCTCGTCCGTGCCGGCGAGCCGCTGGCCACCGGCGTCAACGTGCGTCCGGCGTCCTGGCCGCAGACGTGGGCGGAGTTCACCCAGTACTGGGACGGCATGGAAGAGCATCTGTCCATCTCCGCAGAGGTGAGGCGGGACTTCGAGACGCTGTCGAACATGGAGTTCGTTCTCGAGGCGTGGGGCCCGCTCGGACGTCCGTTCCCACTGTTGCTGGGCAAGCACTACCAATACATGACCCGCGCGAACCTACCGCCGCGATTCCGGGAGCTGATGGGATGGGACTGGACCGATCGCGACCAACGCAACTTCGACCGAGCGCTGGCAAGGATGCGCGTGCTCGACCGGGTCGGCGGACGTCAACTCGCGCTGGGTTTGCTGTGGTCGTACATGATCGACTTCCGCCTTCGTCGGCGACTCGGCATCCCGGTGCTCGGCACACTTCGGGTGACGCAGATCCCGATCCGTGACGGCGGCGGTGTGCGCCGGCTGGCGCGACGCTGGTGGCGTCAGGTGCAGTAGGGCGACGTGCCACGACGGCTTGACTTCAATCGAGCTTGAGGTCTTACCGTCGTTGCCATGACGAACACGGTGATAGGCCGTACCTCGCGCCCGCCCATCCGGGGGCGCTCGACGTGGCGCATCAACTCGTCGCCGCGCTACAGCTGGGAATGGACCGCTCGGACGCGGATGCCTACGACGCGATGTTCGCCGCCGACATTCTCTGGGGATCACCCAAAGGTGCGGTACTGCAAGGTTTCTCCACCTTGAACGGGATTCATCAGCGGATGTTCGCTCAAGCCGTTGCGCCACCGTCGGACTTCTCGGTGGCGCAGGCCGCAATGATCGCGCCCGGAGTGGTGGTTGCCCAGATCGGACGCCACGCACGTGGGGGTGGATTCTCCGAGATGGCGATGTACGTGCTGGTCGAGCGGGACGGACGGTGGTGGGTGACCGCCGGCCAGAACACCCCGACTGCTGATAATTGAGCCGGCTGCTACGCCGCAACGCCCGACATCTGTGGGGCAAGTCGCTTGAGTCCCTGGCGGATTCGAGACTTGACGGTCGGTAGCGCGACGCCGAGACGATCGGCCACCTCCCGATAGGTCAGCCCCTCGAAGTAGGCGAGCTCGATCGACTCGCGCTGCAGTGGGGTGAGGACCGACAGACTCGATCGGATCTCGCGATTCGTATCGTGACGCTCGGCGAGTTCGCTGACCACGTCGCGCTCGACCCGCGAGCCGAGATCGGCTGTGCCGTAATCGATCGTGCGGCGTCGGCTAGCAGTCTCCGACCGCACCCGATCCACCGCGCGACGATGCGCGAGGGTCATCAGCCAGCTGATCGCCGAGCCGTTGCCGACCACGAATCCATCCGCCGAGCGCCACACCGCGAGGTACACCTCCTGGGTGGCTTCCTCGCTCATCCCGGCGTCGCGCAACACGCGTCGGGTCATGCCGTAGACGCGTGCCGAGGTGAGGTCGTAGAACCGCCCGAAGGCCACCTGATCGCCGGAGCCGACACGCGTCAGCAGCACGTCGAGATCATCGTCGTGTGTGCTCATCGGACTCCTTAGATGCCGGGTGGTCAGACATCCGATGTGGATTCGGTGGCGAATCACCGGTGTCTGACCTCTGCGTCTCGACGCTATGTATCGACTCGGGTTGCCACCACGGCCAGTGACCAAACGCGACGCATTAGCAACGCGGATAACGGTTTGATAACACCAAGCCGGCGACGGCGCTCGTCACGTCGCCGACGGCGCCCTCAGTGGAGCCGAGAGCGCTCCGGATGGCGCCGATTGAGCGCTGTGAGCGATATTTCGGGCGCTGTCGCGGGTGGGGAGGGCGCTGTCGCGGGTGGGGAGGGCGCTGTCGCGGGTGGTGTGGCGTCACCACCGGGAGGTCGGGTTGCGCATCGCGCAGGCCACGCACTGCCGCGCGGCCGGTAGTACGTCCAGGCGTTCTGCGCCGATCGGCGAGCCGCAAGTCTCGCACCGCCCGTACTCGCCGTGGCCGACGCGCTCGAGGGCTGCGTCGATCTCGACTAGACGCGCCCGGGATCGCTCGACCTGGGCCACCAATTGGCCACGTTCCACCGCGAGCGTCGAGCCCTCGGGGTCGTGCTCGTCGTCGGCGGCCTCGTCGGCGGTCGCCTCGATGACCGCCGAGAGTCGTTGTGACAGTGCGTCGATCAGTGCTGTGGTGCGTGCTCGCTCCGAGAGCAGCGCCTCTCGTGACGGGTTGGTCCCGTCTCGCATATCGCTGTCCCGGTGCATCATTTCTTTTTACGCCCACACGCCCTTCGTCCACATGACTTGCACCTTCTGCGAAGTTCGCGGCGAGCGCAGCTCTACGATGGACCCGTGACCAGCGACCCGCACGGCAACACCGGCGCGCCCTTCGACGCCGCCACCACCGCCAAGTTCGTCCTCCTGACGACCTACCGCAAGGATGGCACCCCGGTGTCCTCGCCGCTGTGGGGCGTCACCGAGGGCAACGAGATGTTCATGTGGACGCCTGCCGACTCGTGGAAGATCAAACGTCTCCGCCGCAATCAGAAGGTCGTCGTCCAGGCGTGTGATCGCATGGGAAAGACGTTGGAGGGCAATCCGGTTGAGGGCCGCGCCGAGCTGCTCGACGAGGCGGGCACCGATCGCGCCAAGAAGTTGTTGGTCGGAAAGTATGGGCTACTCGCCCGACTCGTGATCGTCGGCAGCAAACTGCGTCGCGGATCAGCGGGCACCATCGGGTTCGCGATCAGGCCTGTCGCCTGAGAGCCGAGCTGTGGCGCCGCTCCGGTGTCTGGGTGCTCGCCTTGCGGAACCGCGGCCGCTCGAACACCGGCTTGTCAGGGGTGGTCAGCCGCAGGATCTGCGCCATGTCGGTGTGACAGCTCGCCCAGATGACCTCGTACTTCACCTCGTCGATCCGACCGTCGCGCAGGTCGGAGTCGGCATCGCGTAGTCGCGCGGAGATGCGCCGGATCAGCGCGATGTTCGACAGCGACGTCAGGTCGGCGTCGGGACCCGTCCAGCCCTCGACGGACACCGATGCCGTACGGATGCTCCGGGTGCGTTCGGCGACCACGATCACCAACCCCACCGACACCGCGATCGCCACCGCAAACGCGACGACGAGCGCGGAATTGACGTATCCGCAGACGAACGCCGTGCCCAGGACAATGGCCGCGACGATCGCCGGAAGCCAGCGCCACGCCCGCATCCAGCGGCGCTGTTCGACCGAGGTCCCCGGCGGGTAGAGCACCATCCGGTCACGGACCCACTGGCGGGCATAACCGATCTGCACGTATCCCCATCGATAGTCGCCGGCGACGATGCGCCGCGGTGCTGTGCTGCTCATGACCTCAGGTCTAATCCGCGGCTCGATGCGCGGTAAGGGGTTCTCACACGTTCTCAACGCCGTGCGCTGGGATTTTGACGTGTCCTTGACGCGCGCCGTGAACTGTTCGGATCCCCTCGGCGTCATGGCGTGATGATCGACGAGTCGGGCCGTCGCGACCGCCGGCGAGAAGGTCGCGTCAACATTGCCTGCCCGCGCGTATTGATCGCGTTAAGGCGCTTCGTCCGATCGGCATCGGGAGCGCAGAGTTGTCCTGCGCACCGGCCGCCGGCCGGTGCATCGGCATGGCCGTCGGGTGACTCGACGGTTGCGGTGTGAGGAGTGAGAGTGGCTGACTTCCTGTACGTTCTCGCCGCACTGGTGGGCTTCGCGTTGTGCGTGCTCGCCGTGCGCGCCGTCGACGTGAGGATCAGGCGATGACCGCCGACGGCGTGATCAACGTCGTCCTGCTGGCCCTCGCGGTGGTGACGGCCGTCTACCTGATGGTCGCGCTGATCTTCCCGGAAAGGTTCTGAGCCCGATGAATCCCGCTCTGGCCGCCACCTTGCAGGTGGCGCTCCTCCTCGTGGTGCTGGGCCTGGCCTATGTGCCGCTGGGCGACTACATGGCCTCGGTCTATCGCAGCGAACGTGACCTCGGGGCCGAGCGAGTGCTGTATCGCCTCGCCCGGATCGATCCGAAGCGCCAGCAGACCTGGGTCGGCTATGCCCTTGCGGTGCTGGCCTTCTCGGTCGTCAGCGTCTTGTTCCTCTACCTGCTGCAGCGACTGCAGGGTGTATTGCCCTGGGCCGACGGCAAACCCGGGATCAACCCGGCGACCGCGTTCAACACGGCGGTCTCCTTCGTCTCGAACACCAACTGGCAGTCGTACTCACCCGAACAGGTGATGAGCAACCTCACCCAGATGATCGGGCTGGCGGTGCAGAACTTCGCGTCGGCGGCGGTGGGCCTCGCGGTGGCCGTCGCGCTCATCCGTGGACTGGTGAACCGGCGCGGCGATGGTCAGCTCGGCAACTTCTGGGTCGATCTCGTCCGTGGTGTCATCCGAATCCTGTTGCCGCTGAGCATCATCATGGCCGTCATCCTGATCACACAAGGTGCGGTCCAATCGTTCAAGACCGGCTTCGACTTCACCACGCTCAACGGTGGGTCGGCACACAGCGTCGTCGGACCGTTCGCCTCACAGGAGGCCATCAAAGAACTCGGAACCAACGGCGGCGGAACCCTCTCGGCCAACTCGGCGCACCCGTTCTCCAACCCGACGCCGCTGAGCAACATCGTGGAAATCATTGCACTGCTGATCATCCCGGTGTGCCTCACACGGACCTACGGCACGCTGGTCGGCGACCGGCGTCAGGGATACACCCTGCTCGGTGTGATGGCCTCACTGTGGGGCATCATGCTGGCCGTCTCCTGGTACTTCGAGTCGCGCACCAACGGTGTGGCCGCGCAGGTCGCGGGAGCGATGATGGAGGGCAAGGAACAACGATTCGGCATCCCGGCGTCGGTGTTGTTCGCGGTGTCGACGACGGGAACCTCGACCGGCGCGGTGAACTCCGCCCACGACAGCTTCTCCGCCGGTGGTGGCGGTGTGTTGCTGTGGAACATGCTGCTCGGCGAGGTCGCGCCGGGCGGCGTGGGCTCGGGACTCTACGGAATCCTGATGATGGCGGTGGTCACCGTCTTCGTCGGCGGACTGCTGGTCGGACGGTCACCGGAGTTCCTCGGAAAGAAGGTGGGGCAGAACGAGATCACCATGGCGGCCCTCTACGTGCTGGTGATGCCGGCACTCGTACTGATCGGTGCGGGCATCACGGTGGTCCTCTCCTCGACACTCGACGCGCAGGGCAACGGTGGGTCGCCCGGAACCGCGGGGTCGATCCACGGATTCAGTGAGGTGCTCTACGCGTTCGCGTCGGCGGCCAACAACAACGGCAGCGCATTCGGTGGGCTGACCGTGACCAGCGACTGGTTCCAGAGCTCGTTGGGCTTCGCGATGCTCCTCGGCCGGTTCCTGCCGATCGTGTTCGTGCTGGCTTTGGCCGGTCTGTTGGCGCGCCAGCGGCCGCGGGGTGCGAAGGCGGGCGGGATGGAACCAGCAGCGGGGCAGGAGGTCTCGAGGCTCGGCGCCGGGGCGCCTCGCACCTCGACCAGCGGTCAGGGGGCGGCCGATGGTGACGAGGCAGACGCCGACAGCCGTGGCGCGGTCGCGCTCGAGGCCCGCACCGACACCGCATCGACCCTGCCGACGCACGGACTCCTGTTCGGCGCGTTGTTGTTCGGAACCATCCTGCTCGTCGCGGGACTCACCTTCTTCCCGGCCATGGCGCTGGGACCGATCGCGGAGGCAGCTCTGTGAGTGTGGATACGATCGACCGGACCGACGGCGGGCACCAGCCCACCGACGAGTCCGCCGACTCCCCGGAACTGGTGTCGGGCGGTGCATTCGACGCCCGCAGCCTGATCACCTCGTTGCCGCAGGCGGCGCGCAAACTGAACCCCAAGGACCAAGCCCGCAATCCGGTGATGTTCGTGGTGTTCCTCGGCGCCATCGTCACCACGGTGCTCGCCATCTGGCGGCCGTCGTGGTTCTCTTGGCTGATCGCCGCATGGCTGTGGTTCACGGTGATCTTCGCCAACCTCGCCGAGGCCGTCGCCGAGGGACGCGGCCGCGCGCAGGCGGACAGCCTGCGAAAGGTCAAGCGTGACACCATGGCCCGACGAATCGGTGCCGACGGTTCGACGGTTTCGGTCTCGGGCAGCGATCTCGTGGTCGGCGACCGGATCATCGTCGAGGCCGGTGAGGTGATCGCCGGTGACGGCGACGTCATCGAGGGCATCGCTACCGTCGACGAGTCGGCGATCACCGGCGAATCCGCGCCGGTGGTCCGCGAATCCGGTGGTGACCGATGCGCGGTCACCGGCGGCACCGTCGTGCTGTCGGATCGCATCATCGTCAAGATCACCACGGCGCCGGGGGAGACCTTCGTCGATCGGATGATCGCGCTCGTCGAGGGCGCCGCCCGCAAGAAGACCCCCAACGAGATCGCGCTGGACATCCTGCTCGCCAGCCTGACGGTGATCTTCCTGCTCGCCGTCGTCGCGGTCGGCCCGATGCAGCAGTACGCCGGGCAGAGCCCCGATCCGATCAAGTTGATCGCGTTGCTGGTCTGCCTCATCCCGACGACGATCGGGGCGCTGCTGTCCTCGATCGGTATCGCCGGGATGGATCGACTGGTGCAACGCAATGTGCTGGCGATGTCGGGCCGGGCGGTCGAGGCTGCCGGCGACATCGACACCCTGCTAATGGACAAGACCGGCACCATCACCTTCGGTAACCGGCGGGCCACCGAGATCTTCCCCGGTCCCGACACCTCCACCGCCGACCTCGCGTCCGCGGCGTATCGGTGCAGTCTGGCCGACGACACCCCCGAGGGCCGCAGCATCGTCGATCTGTGCCTGCAGGAGCATCAGGTCACCCCGATGGCCGCCGACGACGCCGACGCGGCGCGCGGTGGTGTTCACCCGAACTACGACGTCGTCGCCTTCACCGCCGAAACCCGCATGAGCGGAATCGATCTGCACGACGGCCCGTCCGACGTCGAATACCGCAAGGGCGCCGCCGACGCGGTGACCCGCTGGATCGGCCGGCTCGGCGGCTCGGTACCGGAGGTCGTCACCGATCGCGTCGCCGAGATCTCGCAGGGTGGTGGCACGCCGCTGCTGGTCGCCGTCCACGACGCCGACGGCGCACGCATCCTCGGTACCATCCAGCTCTCCGACGTGGTCAAGCCCGGAATGCGTTCGCGCTTTGCGCAACTGCGGGCGATGGGCATCCGCACGGTGATGGTCACCGGTGACAATCCGTTGACCGCCAGGGCGATTGCCGACGAAGCGGGCGTCGACGACTTCGTCGCCGAGGCAACCCCGGAGGACAAACTCGCCCTGATCCGGTCCGAACAGGCAGGTGGGCGGCTGGTCGCGATGACCGGCGACGGCACCAACGACGCCCCCGCGCTCGCGCAGGCCGACGTCGGGCTGGCCATGAACACCGGGACGTCGGCGGCCAAGGAAGCCGGCAACATGGTCGACCTCGATTCGGATCCGACCAAGCTGATCGAGGTCGTCGCCATCGGCAAGCAACTGCTGATCACCCGCGGTGCGCTGACGACGTTCTCGCTGGCCAACGACCTCGCGAAGTACTTCGCGATCCTGCCGGCGATGTTCGCGGTCATCTACCCGCAACTGCACGTGCTCAACATCATGCACCTGCATTCGGCGCAGTCGGCGATCGTCTCGGCGATCGTGTTCAACGCCCTGATCATCGTCGCGCTCATCCCGCTGTCGTTGCGTGGCGTCAAATACCGGCCCAGCTCGGCCTCGCGCCTGCTCGGCCGCAATCTACTGATCTACGGCCTCGGTGGCGTCGTGTCACCGTTCGTCGGGATCTGGTTGATCGATCTCGTGGTCCGTTTCCTTCCGGGAATGGGGTGAGGAAGTCATGAACACCGTCATCTCCACCTTCGTGCGGCAGTGTGTCGCCGCGATCGGTGTCCTGCTCGCGCTGACCGTCGTCGTCGGCGTCGCCTATCCGGCGGTCGTGTGGGCGGCGTCCCGATTGGACACCCATGCCGCGGAGGGGTCCCAGGTCGTCGACGCCCGCGGTTGTGCCGCCGGCTCCTCGATCATCGGTATCGACCCGCAACCCGTTGCCGGACAACCGGACTCGTTCCTACATGCCCGTGTGCTCGGATCGGCCGACAACCCGATGGCGCCGGGTGACCCGTCGTCGTCGGCGGCGAGCAACCAGGGGCCCAACAGCCAGACGCTGGCCACCGAGATCGAGGCGCGCCGAAAGATCATCGCGAAGCGTGAAGGGGTGGCACCGACGGCGGTGCCGGTCGATGCGGTCACCGGCTCCGGGTCGGGTCTGGACCCCGACATCAGTCCGGCCTACGCGGCACTGCAGGTTCCCCGCATCGCCCGCAACAGCGGCCGCACCCCCGCACAGGTCCAGGCGATCATCGACGCGCACACCTCCGGCCGGCAGTGGGGGTTCCTGGGTCAGCCGACCGTGGATGTGCTCGAGGTGAATCTCGCCCTGGGACACACCGTGTGCCGGTCGTGACGGCACTTCGTCGATAGACTCGGACGCATGGTTTCCACTGCCGACGCCCGGGGCACCCTGCAGGTTTTCCTCGGCTGTGCCCCGGGCGTGGGCAAGACCTATGAGATGCTCGCGCACGCACACGATCTGATCGGTGAGGGCGCCGACGTGGTGATCGCCGTCGTGGAGTCCCACGGGCGGTCGGCGACGGCCGGTCTGATCGAGGGCATCGAGGTGATACCGCGACGCCGCATCGTCTACCGGGGTACCGAGCTGGAGGAGATGGATCTCGACGCGGTGCTGGCCCGCCACCCGCAGGTGGCCCTCGTCGACGAACTCGCCCACTCCAACGTCCCGGGATCGGCGAATGCCAAGCGCTGGCAAGACATCGACGTCCTCCGGGATGCCGGGATCGACGTGCTCACCACGGTCAACATCCAGCATCTCGAGAGCCTCAACGATGTGGTCGCCCAGATCACCGGCGTCACCCAGCGGGAGACCGTGCCCGACGCGGTGGTGCGCGCCGCCGACCAGATCGAACTCGTCGACATCGCCCCGCAGGCGCTGCGGCAACGACTCTCGGCGGGCAAGGTCTATCCCAGTGGCCGGATCGACGGCGCGCTCGCCAACTACTTTCGTCAGGGCAATCTGACCGCCCTGCGTGAGCTGGCGTTGCTGTGGCTGGCCGACCGCGTCGACGACAATCTGGCCGATTATCGTGCCGCGCATGCGATCACCGACACGTGGGAGGCGCGGGAACGGGTGGTGGTGGCGATCACCGGTGGGGCCGAATCGTCGACGCTGATCCGCCGCGCCAGCCGCATCGCCTCACGGTCGAGTGCCGAGCTGATCGTCGTACACGTGGTCCGCGGTGACGGGCTGGCCGGACGCTCCGGTGTGGAACTGTCCGAACTG
This sequence comes from Gordonia sp. L191, assembly GCF_030077625.1. Lineage (NCBI taxonomy): Bacteria > Bacillati > Actinomycetota > Actinomycetes > Mycobacteriales > Gordoniaceae > Gordonia > Gordonia sp. L191. Next base: position 105,313 of record NZ_CP125996.1, read on the forward strand.
ACCGAACTGGCCGCCGGATTCGGTGCGCGCGTGCACTCCATCGTCGGCGACGACATCCCCACCACGCTGCTGGAATTCGCGCGCGGGGTCAACGCGACCCAGCTGGTACTCGGCACGTCTCGGCGGCCGCGGTGGAAGCGCATCTTCGACGAGGGTGTCGGCGCGACGGTCGTCGCCAGCAGTGGACGGATCGACGTCCACATGGTCACCCACGAGGAGACCGCGAAACGCAACCGCCTCGACATCCGCGAGACCCGGTTCCACCGGCCGCTGAGCTGGGTCCTGGCGGTGGTGGTACCGCTGGTGATGACGGGCATCCTGGCCATCCTCGACCGCTGGCTCGGATTCGCCAGTGAGACAGCGTTGTTCTTCGTCACCGTGCTGGCGATCTCGATGCTCGGCGGTGTTGCGCCGGCCGCGTTGTCGGCGGTGGTCTCCGGTGTTCTGCTCAACTACTTCTTCACCGCACCGCGGTTCACCCTGACCATCAACGAACCGGACAATCTGATCACCATCCTGGTGATGCTCGTCATCGCGATAGCGGTTGCCGCGCTGGTGGATTCGGCCACGGTCCGGCGGGTGCAGGCACAACGGGCGGCGCGTGAGGCGGAACTGCTGGCGGTGTTCAGTGACGCCGTCCTCGGCGGCGCGGATGTGGCGGGTCTGCTCGAACGCGTTCGGGAGACCTACGATCAGCGTGCGGTGTCGGTGGTACGCCGCCGGGCCGACGGGACCGTCGAGGTCAGTGCTGCGGTGGGAGAGGACCCACCACAACGTGATTCGGAAGCCGATACCGTTCTGCCCGCGCGGGGCGACGAGTACGAGTTGCTGCTGTGCGGGGCGTCGCCGGAGGCGCAGGATCGCCGGGTGCTCACGGCCGTCGCCACCCAGGCGGCCGCCGCACTCGAACGCGCCGATCTCGAGGCCGGGGCCGCCGCCGCGCGGGCCCTCGCGCAGACCGACGAACTCCGGCGGGCATTGCTGTCGGCGGTGAGCCACGATCTGCGTACCCCGCTGGCCGGTGCGAAGGCGGCCGTGTCGAGTCTGCGCAGCGAGGAGGTGACGTTCTCGCCGGAGGACACCGCCGAATTGTTGGCCACCATCGAGGAATCCGTCGATCAGCTCTCGGCTCTGGTTGCCAACCTGCTGGACTCGTCGCGGCTCGAGGCCGGTGCGATCCGTCCGAACATGGCGCGCACCTATCTCGTCGAGGTGGTGCACCGGGCGGCGAACCGCAGCGGACCGGCCGCCGCGGGCATCACCTTCCGGTTCGGTCATGTCTGGGCATGGACCGACGGCGGGTTGCTGGAACGGGTGCTGGCCAATCTCATCGACAACGCGGTGCGCCACGGCGGCGGGCAGGTCGAGGTGGCGACCTCGCTCGACGAGTCGGACCCGCAGTCGCCGCGCACGATCATCGAGGTCGTCGACCACGGGCCCGGGATTCCGGTCGAACGGCGTGAGCAGATCTTCGACGATTTCCGCCAGGGCTTCGATCGCAACGGCTCCGATGGCGGTGTGGGGCTGGGTCTTTCGGTGGCCCAGGGTTTCACCTCGACGATGGGTGGCAACCTCGCCGTCGTCGACACCCCCGGTGGTGGCACGACGATGGTGGTGGATCTGCCCGCCACCGAACAGTCGGAGCGATCCGCTCCCGCGGAGGGGGTGACGCATGGTTGACGGGGCACGCGTACTCGTCGTCGACGACGAGCCACAGTTGTTGCGGGCGTTGCGGATCAACCTGAAAGCACGCGGCTTCGACGTCACGACCGCGGCGACCGGTGCGGCCGCCCTGGCGGCGGCGGCCAAGACCAACCCGCAGGCGGTGGTGTTGGATCTCGGGCTCCCCGACATCGACGGATTCGAGGTGCTCGCCGGTCTGCGCGGGTGGACGAACGTGCCGGTGATCGTGTTGTCGGCCCGCGGTGAGGCCGTCGACAAGGTCGCCGCCCTCGATGCCGGTGCCGATGACTACGTGACCAAACCCTTTGGGATGGAAGAGTTCGTCGCACGTCTGCGTGCCGCGATCCGACGCGGGGCGGTTTCGTCGGGGGAGCCGAGCGCCGAGAACCCGGTGGTGTCGGCCGGGTCGTTCACGGTCGACCTCGGTGCCAAACAGGTCACGCGTAACGGTGAACGGGTACATCTGACTCCCACGGAGTGGGGAGTGCTGGAGATGCTGGTGCGCAACGAGGGCAAGTTGGTGGGTCAGCGCGAGATCCTGACCGGTGTGTGGGGGCCGACCTACACCGGCCAGTCGAACTATCTGCGCGTCTACCTCGCCAGCCTGCGCCGCAAACTCGAGGAGGACCCTGCTCACCCCAGGCATCTGCTCACCGAGGCGGGGATGGGCTACCGGTTCGTTCGGGAATGAGTCCGATGTTGTTGTCACCGGACCAGCCATCGGGGTAGATTGTCAACAATCTAACAATTGACGCTGCGGCATGCGACGGGTGGTCTTCGTGACAAATCTCCGCCTCGGACGCATCGTCGCAGCTCACCGGGTTGTATGCGGTGCGCGCTGGCCGAAATGCGCAGCGGAAAGCTGACATTGGGCCGTGCAGCGAGTAAGAAGGAAGAACAGAGATGGCGAATACGCGGTCTGCTGGGGATGATGGTTCGGCCTCGGCACGCAAACGTGTGCTGGCGCCGATCGTGCAGGAGTCCACACCTGCGATCATCGCCCGGAAGTTGCATGAGGCCATCGCCAACGGTAGTTTTCCGCCTGGTTCGCAGTTGACGGAATCGGGTCTGGCGGCCGACCTCGGGGTTAGTCGTGGTCCGTTGCGCGAGGCGATGCAGCGGCTCACCGCAGAGGGTCTGCTGGTGAGCCACCGCAACCGGGGTCTGTTCGTCGTCTCGATGGACGATGACGACATACGCGACATGTACATAGCACGCACCGCCGTCGAACGGGCCGCGATCGAACAGGTCATCTCCGCCGATGACCCGGAATCGGTTGCGGCCCTCCATGATGCGGTGGCCATGATGCGTGAGTGCATCGATGATCCGAACGGTGAAGCCATGGCCGAAGCGGATATGCGGTTCCATCAGCGATTGGTGGAAGCCGCAGGTAGTCAGCGTCTTTCGCGGCTGCACGGGACTATCCGCGTGGAGACGCGAATGTGTCTGCGGGCCATGCGAGGAACGTACGCCTCGGGAAAGGAACGAATCGACGAACACCAGGCATTGGTGGACGCCATCGCGGCAGGAGATCCGCAGGCGGCCGACGTGCTGATGATCGAACACATGAGGGATGGGCTGCACCGCTTGATCGGTGACGCCGTGGGCGGACAGGAGGGGTCCGGGTTCACTGCGGAGATCGCGCTGTAAGGCAACGCGATCGACATCGCCCTCGCGATCATCGCCCACCGATGTGAGTCAGCCCGACGACACTGGCCCCGACTCCACCAGGAAGGCACAGATGGCTACGGCAAACTCCTCGGCAACATATGAGGATCTCGCGCCCGATCCGGAATCGCGCGAAGGAAAAGCGCTACTGCGCAAAGCGATCGCGGCATCGGCAATCGGCAACGCCACCGAGTGGTACGACTACGGCGTCTACGCCGCGACCACCACCTATCTCACCCACGCGTTCTTTCCCGGTCATCTCGGCACGATCGGCACCATGCTCGGCTTCGCGATCTCGTTCGTGTTGCGTCCGCTCGGCGGCATGATCTGGGGACCGATCGGCGACCGGATCGGACGAAAGTCCGTGCTGGCGATGACGATCCTGCTCATCTCGGGGGCAACGGCACTGATCGGTGTGCTGCCCACGCATGCGGTGGCGGGGATCTGGGCGCCGGTTCTGCTCATCACACTGCGCGTGATCCAAGGGTTCTCGACGGGCGGCGAATACGGCGGTGCCGCAACGTTCATGGCAGAGTACGCCCCCGATCGCAAACGCGGCCGATTCGGCTCGTTCCTCGAATTCGGCACCCTCGCCGGCTTCTCGGCCGGCACCGCGATCGTGCTGCTGCTCGAACTGCTACTCAGTGACGATCAGATGCAGACGTGGGGCTGGCGCATCCCATTCCTGATCGCGCTGCCGATGGGTCTCATCGGTCTGTACCTGCGCTCGCAGATGGAGGACACCCCGGTCTTCCAGGAACTCGAGCAGGACAACGAGATCAAGGGCACGGCGTGGACCAGGTTCAAGGATCTCCTCTCGAACTACTGGCAGCCGATCCTGACCATGTTCGGCATGGTGATCGCGTTGAACGTCGTCAACTACACCCTGCTCGCCTACCAACCGACCTACCTCAAGAGCACGATCGGGTTGTCGGAGTCGTCGGGCTCGACCGTCGTGCTCATCGGTCAGCTCGCGATGATGCTCGCGATCCCGTTCTTCGGTGCGTGGTCGGATCGAACAGGCCGAAAACCGATGTGGTGGGGCTCGCTGATCGGCCTCTTCGTACTCGCGCTGCCGCTGTACTGGCTGATGGGTCAGGGATTCGCCTGGGCCATCATCGGATTCGTAGTCCTCGGATTGCTCTACATCCCGCAGCTCGCCACGATCTCGGCGACCTTCCCGGCGATGTTCCCGACCCAGGTGCGCTACGCGGGGTTCGCCATCTCCTACAACGTCGCCACCGCAGCCTTCGGTGGTACCGCTCCGCTGGTCAACGACGCCGTCGTCGGCGACACCGGCTGGCTGCTGTTCCCGGCCATCTACATGATGGGGGCGTGTGCCATCGGCATGATCGCGATGGTGTTCCTCAAGGAGACCGCGGGCTGCTCGATCCGCGGCACCGAGATCCCGGAGCGGACCGAGGATTTCGCGGTCGCCGACGAAAACGCGAGCGTGCGGAGCTGACGGTCGCGGTGTGATGTGGTGAACGCGGGTGGTGCACCACCCGCGTTCACCATTTCGGTGGGCGGGTTCAGGCCGAGTGGCGTGGGGCCATCAACGCCAGCGTGACCAGCCATTCCGTCAGCATCGCGGCGACGCGTCCTTGCTCGAGATCGTCCCACACCCAGCGGACCACCATGATGCCCATGCGTCGCAGAGTGTCCTCACGCTTCTTCTCCCGGATCACCGCGTCGGCGGGCTGTTCGCCCGGGCGAAGGTACTTCATGTACTTGACCTTGCCGTCGAACTCGCCGACCAGCTTCCCGGCCCAGTCGAAATCGGTGCGTGCCACGAATCGTCGGTCATCGTCGAAGTACTCGTGCTGCTGCCGGGGTGTGGGTAGTCCGGCCTCGATCATGACGGCGTGGCTCCAGGCCTCACCGGGATTCTCGGCCTCCCCGTTGGCGTGGTGCAGGGCCCGCCGTGCGACGGCGACGCCGCGCCGTTGGGTGCGCAGGATCTCGACCATGGTGGAGCGGTCGGCGCCGGCGCGGAGTGCAGAGTTGAAGATGGCGAAGGCACCGGCGAAACCCATCGACGACGTGCACGCGACGTCGACCGCCGTACGGTCGATGGTCGGGACGTCGATCCCGTCGACGGTAGTCATCTGTTCGTCGGGGATGGAGCCGACGTGGTCGTGTCGGGTGGACGTACGGGAGCCGTTGACCGCTTTTCCGGTGGTGGTGTGCAAGCGCTGAAGGTTGGGCTTGAGCATGGGAAGGCGATGGAGCGTGGCGGCGGACTGATGGCTGGGCACCGCCGTGCCGAACCGCCCGAGCTGGTGCGTCGCGATGACTGCCAGGCGGTGCGTCTCGGCGCGTGAGCGATCGGCGGTGGTCACAAAGGCGCCCCGCACCAGTGGCACGATGGCCCCGGACCGGCGAGCCTTACGGAGTTCGTCGTCGGTGAAGCCTGCGGCGACGCACGCGTGTCGATAGACGATGCCGTGCTCGTCTGTGGGAAGTGGTGTCATACATGGTTGGACGCACGAAGCGGCCGAATGGCTCCATCGAAATTTTCGCTGGTCGAGTTGGCGAACGCGGTTGGTGTACCAGCGGCGTTCGCCAACTGACCCCGCGTTCGCACATTGATGGGGCGTTCAGGCGCGCGGACCGAGAAGTATCAGGGCCATCTGGGTGTATGCCCTTGCGGCCGTGACCAAGTCGGCGATCCGGACAGTCTCGTCGGGCTGATGGGCCTGGGTGTTGATGTCGCCGGGACCGCAGACGACGGCCGGGATGCCGAGGTCGCGGCTGACGAAGCCACCGTCGCAGGCGGCGCTCCACCCGCCCACGGAGGTGGCGACGCCGAGGCTCTCGAGTGCGCCGACTGCCGTGGTGACGAGGCGGTGATCGGCGGGTGTCTCGAAGCCGGGCATCTCCATGGTGACCCGCACGTCGACGCCGATGCCGTCGGAATCGATGCCCGCCGTGGTGATTCGGGTGCGTAGCGCGTCGGCGACGCCGTCGGCGGTCTCGTCGGGCATCAGCCTGCGGTCGATGCCGAGCGCGGCCATCGGGGCGACGACGGAGATGCCCTGCCCGCCGGAGATGGTGCCGACATTCCATGTCCCAGAACCCAGTAGGCCGTCGGCGAGGGCGGTCATCGCCTCGTGGTCGGCGCGAATGAGGTCGACGATTGCGGCGGCGGCGTAGATGGCGCTGCGGCCGTCGTCGGGGCGTCCGGAGTGCGCGGCGCGACCGGTCACGTCGATCTCGATGTAGGACGCGCCGCGGCATCCGCGGACGACGGTGAGATCGGTCGGCTCGGCCACCACGCACCCCAGGAACTCGCCGGGATGATCGGTGACGAGATCACGCACGCCGCTGCCGTGTTCCTCCTCGTCGACCGTGCACACCAGCTGCACCGGGCCGGTGAGCTCGATGCCGGAGGACGCCAGGGCCGACATGGCGGTCACGATCGCTGCGAGCCCGCCCTTCATGTCGGTGGTGCCGCGACCGATGATCGATCCGTCGGCGACGCGCGCACGATAGGGGTCGCCGGTCCAGCCGGGGCCCGCGGGCACGACGTCGGAGTGCCCGAGGAACATCAGACCCGGGCCGTCGCCGCCGGGCAGGGTGGCGACGAGATTCGGCCGGCCGGGGGCGACTTCATGCGTGCCGACCACGAACCCGGCGTTCTGGCATGCCTTTTCGAGGACGGCGACGGCCTGTGCCTCGGTGCCGCCGGGGTTCTCGCTGGGCGCCTGCACCAGCGCGACCGTCAGATCGGTGATCTCGTCGGCGTCGATGGGCAGGGCGTCGATCGGCAGGGGTCGGGGTGCACCGTTCACCCGGCCATCTTCTCAAGACTGCCGGTCAGGCGTCGGATACCCTCCTCGATTCGTTCGGGAGTACTCGAGGCGAAGCACAGGCGCAGGGCGTTGCGGAAGCGCCCGCCCGGGGACAGCGCCGGGCCGGGAATGAAGGCGACGCCGTCGGCCAAGGCCACCTCGAACAGTTCGCGGGTGTCGATCTCGGCGAACTCTCCCTGCAGGGTCAGCCACAGGAAGAAGCCGCCCTCGGGGTTGGTGGTGGCGACACGTTCGCCCAGATGACGCCCGATGGAGTCGAGCATCGCGTCCTTGCGTGCCCGGTAGAGCGTGCGCAGTGAGGCGAGGTGATCGGTCAGGCCGCCGCGCGAGATGTATTCGGCGACGATGTGCTGATTGGGGACGTTGGTGCAGGTGTCCATGGCCTGTTTGCCGTTGATCAGCAGTTGCCGCAGCGACGGGTCGGCATCGACCCAGCCGACCCGCCAGCCCGGCGCCAGGATCTTGGAGAAGGTGCGCACCGAGAACACCAGCGGATCGGCGGGCGAGAGGGTCTGGAAGGTGGGGATGTCCTCGCCGGCGAAGCGCAGGAGCCCGTACGGGTCGTCGTCGATGATCACCGCACCCCAATGGTGGGCCAGCCGCAGAAGTTCTCTGCGGCGCTCCTCCGACAGCGTGACGCCCGACGGATTCTGGAACGTCGGGATCGTGTAGATCGCCTTGGGCGTGCGGCGCGTGCGGGCGACGAGGTCGACGAGCGTGTCGACCTGCATGCCGTCGTCGTCGACGGGCACCTCGAGCAGTTGCGCGCCGTAGGACAGCGCCGTGGCGCTGCCGTTGGTGTAGGTGGGCGACTCGACGACGACGAGGTCACCGGGATCGACGAACAGCTTGGAGGCCAAGTCGAGGCCCTGCATGCCGCCGGTGGTGATGACGAGCCGGTCGTGGCTCGAGGGGTCCGGGGTGGTGGCGAGGTAGTCGACGAGCAACTGCAGCAGTCGTGGTTCGCCCTCGGTGGCGCCGTAGGTGAACGAGGTGTTGTCGAGGATCGCTCCGGCGATCTCGCGGAACTCGTCGGCGGGCACGGCCTCGTCGGCGGGGGAGCCCATCGCGAATCGCACGATGTCGTGGCTCTGTGCCGCCAGCAGCGAGGTCGAGGAGTCGATCATCGACCCGACCAGATCCTTGGCGCGTCCGGCGAGTGGGATCGTGGGGGCAGTATGTGTGGCGGCGGGGTGGACGGTGGTCATGTCCTCACCTCATTTCTGGATCAGTTCGCGGGGGAAACTGGTGAAGGTCTCCACACCGGTCGGGCTGACGCGCACCGACTCGGACAGCTCGAAACCGTAGTTGTCCATCCACATTCCGCAGATGATGTGGAAGGTCATGTTGGTCTCCAGGATCGTCTCGTCCTCGGTGCGGATGCTGATGGTGCGTTCGCCCCAATCCGGTGGATAGCCGATACCGATGGAATAGCCAAGCCGGGACGGCTTTTCGAGGCCGTACTTGGCGAGGGTCCAGTTCCAGGTGGAGGCGAGCTCGCGGGTCGGCACCCCGGGACGGATCGCGTCGAGTACGTTGTTCAGGCCCTCGGCGGTGGCCTGGGCGACGTAATCCAGATCGTTGGACGGCTTGCCGAGCGCGACGGTCCGCGCGAGTGGGCAGTGATATCTGTTGTGCGCGCCGGTCAATTCGATGACGACGGCCTCGTTCTCGACGAATGTCCCCTGGTGCCAGGTGAGATGCGGGGTGTCGGCGGCCGCGCCGGTCGGCATCATCGGCACGATGGCCGGGTAGTCGCCGCCGAACTCCTCGGTGCCGGTGATCTGGGCCTGGGAGATCACCGCGGCCGCATCGCATTGCCGCACACCGACATCGATGGTGTCGATTGCCGCGCGCATCGCCTCCGAGCACACCATACCGGCCTGCCGCATCAGCTGGATCTCGGCATCGGACTTGACCGACCGGACCCAGTTGACCAGCTCGAAGCCGTCGACGAGTTTCCACTCCGGGATCGCGTTGTACAGGGCCCGATAGGCCTTCGGCGTGAAGTAGTGCGAATCCATCTCCAGGCCGACCGAACCGGCCTTGGACGCCGGGGCGATGAGGTGACGTTGCCGCAGTGCCCACGCGACCCAGTCGAACGGGTGGACGTGCGGCCGGTGGACGTAGCTCTCCGGGTAGCCGACGATCTGCTCTTCGGGAAGCCACGTGGTGCGGTGTGCGCCATGGGCATCCATCTCGCGGGCGAAGAAGACCATGTCGCCCTCGATGGGCACGAACAGCATCTGTGGCGTGTAGAACGACCACGCGTTGTAGCCGATGAGGTAGAAGAGATTCGCGGGCTCGGTGACGATGAGTGCCGAAAGACCTTGCAGATCCATCGCTTCGCGCACCCGGGTCAGCCTCCGCTCGTACTCGCTGTCGGTGAACAGCTGCGCGCCGAGGTACATTCATCGCCTCCTTCGTGGCGTCGTGGCTTCTCCTGGTTCGGCCGGTGGGTGTTAGCGCCGACGGATCGGGCTGGAGGTGTATTTGACGTCGAGGAACTCCTCGATGCCCAGCCGACCACCTTCGCGACCCAGGCCCGACTGTTTGATCCCGCCGAACGGTGCCGCCGGGTTGGAGACCAGCCCGGTGTTGAGACCGACCATCCCGACCTCGAGGGCATCGGCGAGATCGGACAGCCGGTCGGCGTTCTCACTGCAAACGTAACCGACAAGTCCCCACGGCGTGGAGTTGGCCAGGGAGAGGACCTTCTGATCTGCGTCGATACCGTTGCCGTCGAAGGGGATCAGGGCTGCGACCGGACCGAAGATCTCGGTGTGCACGAGGTCGGAGTCGGGATCGACCTCGGTCAGCACGGTCGGCAGGTAGAAGTGCCCGGCGCCGTCGACGCGGGCACCGCCGCAACGCACCTGCGCGCCGCGGTCGACGGCGTCGGCGACGAGACGTTCGACCTTGGCGACGGCCTTCTCCTCCACGAGCGGTCCGACGGTGGTGCCCTCGACTGCGCCGTCACCGACGGTCAGGGCGCTCATCCGGTCGGTGAGTGCGTCGGCGAACTCGTCGAACACGCTGCGGTGTACGAAGATCCGGTTCGCGGCGGTGCATGCCTGTCCCATGTTGCGCATCTTCGCGACCATCACGGCGTCGACGGCGCGGGTGACGTCGGCGTCGTCGCACACGATGAACGGGGCGTTGCCGCCCAACTCCATCGACGTGCGCAATACGTGCTCGGCGGCCTGGGCGATGAGCAGCTTGCCGACCTCGGTCGAGCCGGTGAAACTGACCTTGCGGGCCAGACCCGACGCCATCCACGCCCCGACGACGGCTCCGGGATCGGTGGTGGTGACGACGTTGAGGACGCCGTCGGGTAGGCCGGCCTCGCGCAGCACGTCGGCGAGCAACAGCGAGGTCAACGGGGTGAGCTCGGCGGGTTTGAACACCATCGTGCACCCGGCCGCGACGGCCGGGCCGATCTTGCGGGTTCCCATGGCCAGCGGGAAGTTCCACGGCGTGATCAGTACGCACGGACCGACCGGGCGGCGGGTGACGACGATCCGGTTACCGCCGTCGCCGGTGGTGGTGGCGTCACCGCCGATACGCACCGCCTCCTCGGCGAACCATCGGAAGAACTCGGCGCCGTAGGCGACCTCACCCCGCGCCTCGGCCAACGGCTTACCCATCTCCGCGGTCATCACCGCGGCGAACTCGTCTGCGCGGTCGATGATGAGTTGGTAAGCGCGATAGAGGATCTCGCTGCGCGCGCGGGGACTCGTCGCGGCCCACCGCGCCTGCGTGTCGGCGGCGACCCGCACCGCGGCCAGCGCGTCGTCGGCTCCGGCGTCGGCGACCGACGCCAGGATCTCCCCGGTGGCCGGGTTCTCCACATCGAACCGCCGGCCCGATGCCGCGGGCTGCCAGTGGCCGTCGATGAGGAGGTCGGTGTGGATGCCCAAGATGGCCGGGACGGTGCGGGATTCGGTGGTGGTCATGCGGAACCTCCGTGGGGGTTGGGCGCTGTCGGCGCGGGTGCGAGGAGTTCGGCGAGGTGGATACCGGTGGCGTTGATCAGTGGGTCGGTGGCGGTGAGGTGCTCGACGCTCATCGCGCAACTGAATCCGTCGGTCACGACCGGCGTGGTGGAGTCGGCGCGCAGGGCCGGTGCGAGGGCGTGTTCGGCGACGGCGACACTGACGTCGTAGTGGCCGCGTTCGAACCCGAAGTTGCCTGCCACACCGCAGCATCCGTCGGTGGTGCGAACCTGTACGCCGAGCCGGGACAGTACCTGTGCACCGGTGTGGGCGCCGAACGTCGCGTACTCGTGGCAGTGGGTTTGCAGCGTGACCGCCGCCGGGAGACCGGTGGGGGTGAAGCCGGCGTCGAGCAGGTGCCCGACGATCGAGGCGACGCTGTGCACCCGCGCGGACACCCGCCGGGCCGCGGCGGTGTCGACGAGGTCGGGAAGATCCTTGCGCAAGGCTGCGGCACAACTCGGTTCGGGGACCACGATCGGCCGGTTGGTGCCGTCGTCGAGGAGTTCGGCGGTGTGCGCGAGGGTCTTTCGGGCCCGGGACAGTTGCCCGGTTGAGATCCAGGTGAGTCCGCAGCAGGCGTCGCTGCGGCAGCCGACGTTCTCACCGGTGGCGCCGAGCAGCCGAGCGGTGGCGGTGGCGACGTGCGGCCGGAAGGCTCGGGTGAAGGTGTCGACCAGCAAGACCGTGTCGGTGGTGTCGGTGACCGCGGGCAGCGGGGCGAGGTGGGTGCGCATCTCGCGACGGGTGGCGAAGGCGGGCATCGCGCGGCGAGCGTCGAGGCCGCCGAGTCGAGCGGCCAAGCGGCGCAACGACGGTACCATCATCGACCGGTTGATCAGCGGTGCCGCCGCGGTCGCGAGCGGTAGCCACGCCGGCATCCAGCCCAGGGAGTAATGCGAGGCCGGGCGGAGTCGTCGGCGGTAGTGATGGTCGAGGAACTCCGACTTGTACGACGCCATGTCGACGCCCGTCGGGCAATCGGTGGAACACGCCTTGCACGACAGGCACAGATCCAGGGCGTCGGCGACGTCGGTGGACCGCCAACCGGATTCGACGGTCGGCGCGGTGCGGACCATCTCCTGAAGAACGCGTGCCCGACCACGGGTGGAGTCCTTCTCGTCGCGGGTGGCCCGATAACTCGGGCACATGACCCCGCCGGACGACGTACGGCACCGGCCCACCCCGATGCAGCCCTGCACGGAATGAATGAACGAATCCAGCGATCCCGTCGGGGTCGAGTCCCGTTGGGTGAGTGCACCGGCATCGATCCACACCCGATTCGGTACTTCGGCGAGAGCCAAACTGGCGGTGATCGGTGCAGGTTCGACGACGGCCGTCGGGTTGAGGAGCCCGGACGGATCCCAGACTCGCTTGAAATCGTTGAAGGCGCGCAACATCTCTGGTGAATACATGATCGGCAACAACTCCGAACGTGCTCGCCCGTCACCGTGCTCACCCGACAGCGATCCGCCGTGCGACACCACCAGATGCGCTGCATCCGTACAGAATCGGCGCATGACCGCACGGCCCTCGGTGGTGCGTAGATCGAAGGTGATGCGCACGTGCATACACCCGGCGCCGAAGTGGCCGTACATGACGCCGGTGAGGCCATGCTCGTCGAGAAGTCGCTCGAAGTCGACGAGGTAGTCGGCAAGACGATCGGGTGCAACGGCGGCATCCTCCCATCCGGGCCACGACTCGTGGGCGTGGTCCTCGGTGATCAGGCGGGCCGAGAGGCCCGCGCCGTCCTCACGGACCCGCCACAGCGATGACCGCACCGCGGGGTCGGAGACGACGGTCGCGTCCACCATGCGGCCGGTGGCACGCAACTCGGCGAGCAGGCGATCGATGGTGGCCGGTACGTCGACCGCCGATTGTGCTGCCGCGCTGGTGTCATCGAGATCGATGAACAGCCACGCGTCACCGTCGGGAAGTCCGGCGACCGTCTCGGGTCCGCGTCGGGCGGCCATGGTGGAGACGATCTTGCGGTCGATCCCCTCGATCGCCGACGGCTCGAACGGCAGGATGGCCGGCACGTCGCGTGCGGCGTCGGCGACAGAGCGATAGCCGACACAGAGCAGCAGCTGTGAGGTCGGCACGGGTACCAGACGAACGACGGCCGAGGTGACGATCGCGCAGCCGCCCTCGCTGCCGACGAGCGCCCGAGCGACGTCGAAACCGTGCTCCGGCAACAGGTGTGAGAGGTGATACCCCGACACCTGGCGCGGAATGGTGTCGAGGTCGGTGCGCAGGATCGCGAGGTTGCGGCCGACGAGATCGCGCAGTGCCGCGGTGAGTTCGGTTGCGCGGGAATCGGCCTCGGCGTCGTCGGGCTCGGTGGCCTGCACCCCGGTGCGGGTGGCGGTGAGGCGTAGACCGTCGGCGGTCACCAGATGCAGTGCCTCGACGTGATCGCTGATGCGTCCGTGGCGAACCGAGTGATTGCCGCAGGCGTCGTTGCCGATCGCACCGCCCAGGGTGGCCCGCGACGCTGACGACGGGTCGGGGGCGAAGGTCAGCCGACCGTCGGTGCGAGCACGCACCTGGGCAGCGAGTTCGGTGAGGATCACCCCGGAATCGGCGGTGACCGTGCGTGAGTCGGCGTCGACGACGCCGACCGTCCGCATGTGCCGCGACAGGTCGACAACGATACCGGCGCCGATCGCGTTGCCCGCCATGGAGGTTCCGCCGCCACGGGCGATGATCGGCACCTCGTGGCGGTGGCACAGCCGTGCGGTGAGTGCGACCTCGTCGGCATTGCGGGGGAACACCACCGCCAGCGGAGGTACCCGATAGTTGGACGCGTCGTAGGAGTATTCCGCGCGCCGGCGGGTCGAGGCGTCGACGAGTAGATCGTGGGCGGTCAGGTCGTCGAGGAGCGCGCCGGCCGCGTCGTCGGCATCGGGAACAGGCCCCACCGCCCGCTGCGCCACACCTGTCATGAGCTGATCATGCGCCGAGAACCGAATGCACCGCAGCGCCAAAGCGTTCGATCCCGAGCGCGATCTCGTCGGCGGTGACGACGAGCGCGGGGATCAGGCGCACCACATTGCCCGCAGGACCGCAGGTCAGGGTCAGCAACCCGTGGGCCGTCGTGGCGCGCTGAACCGCGAGTGCGGTCGCGGCGTCGGGCATGCAACGGTCACCGTCTCGGGTGACGAATTCGATGCCGATCATCAGGCCGAGTCCGCGGACGTCGCCGACGGCGTCGAGTCCGGCGGTCACCTCGCGGATACCGGTGAGGAGTTGCTCTCCGCGGATGGCGGCGTTGTCGACGAGGTTCTCCTCGGCGATCACCTCGAGGGTGGCGACCGCGGCTGCCGCGGCGACGGCGTTGCCGCCGTAGGTGCCGCCCTGCGAACCCGGCCAGGCCTTGGCCATCAGGTCGGTGGGTGCGGCGATCGCCGAGATCGGGAAGCCGGAGGCGAGTCCCTTGGCGGTGATCAGGATGTCGGGGCTGATCGGGGCATGCTGGTGGCCCCAGAACCGTCCGGTGCGACCGAAGCCGGCCTGGACCTCGTCGAGGATCAGTAGGATGCCGTGGCGATCGGCGCGCTCGCGTAATCCGGCGAGAAACCTTGGGGGAGTGGGGAGATAGCCGCCGTCGCCGAGGACGGGTTCGATGAGGAAGGCCGCGGTGTCGTCGGGTGCCACGCGTGAGGTGAGCAGGTAGTCGAGTTCGGTGAGGGCGAAATCGACGGCGGTCTCGGTGTCCCAGCCGTAGCGATAGGCGTAGGGGAACGGGGCCATGTGCACCCCGCCCATCAGTGGGGAGAAGCCTGCGGAGAACCGGGTGCCCGCGGTGGTGAGGCTGGCCGCGGCGACGGTGCGTCCGTGGAAACCACCCTGGAACACAACGATATTGGGCCGCGCGGTGGCCATCCGGGCCAGGCGGATTGCGGCCTCGACGGCCTCCGACCCGGAGTTCGCGTAGAACACCGAGTCGAGGCCGAGCGGGAGGACCCCGCCGAGTTTCGCCGTCAGTTCGAGCAACGGCGGATGCATGACCGTCGTGTACTGGGCGTGAATGACCTTGGCGCACTGCTCCTGAGCGGCGGCGACCACCCGCGGGTGGCAATGGCCGGTGCTGGTGACCCCGATGCCGGTGGTGAAGTCGAGGTAGGACTGGCCGTCGGTCCCGTACACCCACGAGCCCTGCGCGTGATCGACGATCACCGGCGTGACCTGTTTGAGGATGGGGGACAGGGTCGCGGTCTGGGTGAGGTGTTCGACGGCGGTCATGGGACCACGGTGACGGCCAATCGTCGGATTGTCAACAATTGGACAGCGACGCCGGAGGTGTGCTCGATGGTGACGTCAGGCGTTGCGCGTGTCGCGCCAGGCGACCAGGTCGCGGATGGGTCCGGGATCCCAGGTCGGGGCCTCGAGTCCGACGGTGAAGATCCGCGTACCGACGGCGTACAACTTCTCCGCCGACGCCGGGTAGTCGTCGAGATCCTCAGGGAAGCGTCCCGGCTTCGGGCTCACCCCGGCCGAGCGCACGATCTCGGCGGGATCGCGCCCGATCCGGGCGCACCAGTCGTCGAGCACGCGGTGCTTGTGGGCAATGGTCTCGGCGTCACCGAAGCCGTGCCAGATGTCGGCGTGCTGCGCGGCGATCCGCAGGGTCACCTTCTCGCCGCCACCGCCGATGAGGATCGGGATTCTGCGCGTGGGAACCGGATTCAGCCGGTCCCAGCGCTCTCGGATCACCGGTAGATCGTCGTCGAGGGTCCGCAAACGTTGTGCCACCGTGCCGAATTCGAAGCCGTAGGAGGTGTAGTCGCGCTCGAACCAGCCGGCGCCGATGCCGAGGATCAACCGGCCCGTACCGTTACGCGCACTGATGTGGTCGACGGTGCGTGCCATGTCGGCCAGCAGGTTCGGGTTCCGGTAACCCACGGACGAGACCAGGACCCCCAACTCCACGTGGTCGGTCGATTCGGCCCAGGCCGCCAGTGTGGTCCAGGCCTCGAAGTGTCGGCCGTCGGGATCGCCGGACAACGGAAAGAAGTGATCCCACGTGAGGAGCATGTCGGCGCCGAGTTCCTCGACCAGCGCCGCGGCACGACGCAGATCGGCGAACGAGGCGTGCTGGGGCTTGACCTGAACGGCGATGCGCGCCCGCTGTGTCATGGGACCAGCCTAGGGGCCTTGGCAGATTCTGGTGCCCAGGCCGAGATGCCCAGCCGCGTTGTGCAGACGGGTGGTGCTCAGACGGCGGTGTTCAGACCGGGGTGCCGGCGTCGACGGGAGCCGGCTCCGCCGGCGAGCGGACCGCCCGGAACGTCCAGAGCTTGTTGACGATGAAGTTGATCGGCATCGTGATGACGATCGTGATGATCTGCGCCCAGTACTCGCGGGAGTGCAGCCCGGCGGCCTCGTGGAAGAACGACGACGAGAGGTAGAGCGGCGAGGTGGGGTTGGTGAAGCCCACCTTCAGGAACAGTCCGACGATCGCGGCGACACTGCCCACCGCGAGGAACGGCCAGAATTCCGACCACCACGTCGCATGCCGGGAACTCTTGAAGGTCCACGACCGATTGAGCTGGAAGTTGACGAAGTTGGCCACGAGGAACCCGACGATCCACACCAGCACGGTGAAACGCACGTTGTAGGCCGAACCCGGAATATGCCAGATCACATTGAACGCGTTGGCGGTACCGCCATGCGCCTTGTTCATGAGGACCGCGACGATCATGTTGACGACGACCCCGGATGCGCCCACGATGCCGAAACGGGCGAATTGCCCGAGATTTCTCATATGGGTGGCATATTTGTCGTCCAGCGTCGCGATCACCTAGGGCAATATACGCCACGGAATTCCCGAACCCTGAATTGTGATCTGGGACACAGTGGATGTGGAAGTGGCTGGTACCCGCGGCGATGGATATTGCAGGTTGTGTCGAACTCACATTTCGCCGGGGTCATTATCGATCTCGGCAAGTGATGCGCTGAGCAATTCGAGGGCGGTAAGAGCGGCGTGCCATTGATCGGGTCCGAGGTGGGCAGCGATGCGGGCGGCCGTGGCGCGGTGCTGAGGGTTGATGTCGTTGATCGCAGCGAGCCCGGCGCCGGTGGGGGCCACCAGCTCTGCGCGCGCGTGTGCCGGATTCGTGCGATATTCGACGAGCCCCTCTGCGGCCAGGAGGTCGTCGGTGCGCTGCACGCTCTGGCGCGTGATGCCCATGGCGCGGGCGATGTCGGAGACGGTCAACGGGCTCGGCAGCACCGCCCCGAGGACCTGCCACCGTGTTGCGGTGAGCCCGGCCGGCCGGGCGAGTTGTTCGGCGAGAGCGAGGAACTGGCCATTGAGCCGGAATGCGGCGAGCGCACTTCGGCTCAGTAGTTCCTGGGACGTCGGATGATCGGTCACTGCTGTCCCAGGGCGAGAAATCCGGCCGGATCGTGATGCGCATAGAGCCGATACCACGCGTCAAGCACGGCGTCGTCGTAAACACCCAAGCGGGCGAACACCTCTCGTGCGAACTCGATCGGCGCCACCGCGCCCGCTGTGATGACCTCTCGGTCGGTGACCGCCGCGAGGTCGAGATACCGGTCGGCTCCGCAGTAGCCGGTGGCCGCGAGCTGTTGTGGTGCATTGCTGGTGTGCGCGCGGTTGTCGAGTAGCCCGCCCCTCGCGAGTCCGACTGTGGCACCACAGATTGCGGCGACCGGAATCCCGGCGTCGAGAAACCGTCGGGCGGTGTCGATGAATTCGTCGTTCCCGCTGTCCCACGTCTGTGCGCCCGGAAGTACGAGCATCGCGCTCGCGGCCGGATCGACATCGTCGAGTGCGATGTCGGGAGTGATCGTGACACCGCCGAGCGTGGTGATCGGATCGGCGGTCGCGCCCACAGTCTGGATCCGGAATTCGCCCGGCGTGCGCTGGAATTCGGGGTTGTTGACGCCGGCGGCGAGATAGCCGTACTCCCAGTCGGCGAGCGTGTCGTAGACAGCGAGGTGGACGGTCTGCATGGCTGCTCCCTGTCGATGAGGTCCGGGTCCTGCGGTCCACGCTCACTAGGACAGCATCATGTCAATATGACAACACGCTGTCATTACTGCGGTGCTCGCCGCTACGTTGGAGCCATGGCAACCGGAGACACCGAGGTCCGTCCCGTGATCGCCCTGTTGGGCTCGCCCGACGTTCCGTCGCCGACCGATCTCGCGGCGCTCGAGGACATTGCCGACATCCGGCACACGACCGCCGACGAACTCGGCTCGGTGCTGCCGGGCGCCGACGTGCTGGTGGTGTGGGACTTCTTCTCGCGCGCACTGCGGGACAACTGGGTCCACGCAGACGCGCTGCGGTGGGTGCACGTGTGCGCGGCCGGGGTGGATTCGCTGCTGTTCGACGAACTGACCGACTCCGATGTGGTGGTGACCAACGCCCACGGCGTCTTCGATCGCCCCATCGCGGAATTCGTCCTCGCCTCGATCCTGGCCCGCGACAAACTCCTGCACGAATCGATGCGCCTACAGGCGCGTCGTGAGTGGCGCTGGCGGGAGACGCGCTCGACCACCGGGACGTCGGCCCTGGTCATCGGTACCGGTGGCATCGGCCGCGAGATCGCTCGGCTGCTGCGCGCGGTCGGAATCGAGGTCACCGGCGCCGGACGACGCGCTCGGGACCACGACCCCGACTTCGGCGTGGTCCACGAGACCGCCCACCTGTCCGAGTACGTCGGCGAGTTCGACACGATCGTCGCGATCGCGCCGCTGACCGCGGCGACGCGCGCCATGATCAACGCCGAGGTGCTCGCGGCGATGCGCGACGACGCCCATCTGATCAACGTGGGGCGCGGCGACCTCGTCGACGAGCCGGCATTGATCGAGGCGCTGCAGACGGGCGAGATCGGGGCGGCATCGCTCGATGTGTTCGTCACCGAACCCCTGCCCGCCGACAACCCGCTGTGGGGGATGGACAACGTCGCGATCTCGGCGCATCTCAGCGGTGACGTCGTCGGATGGCGTGACGTGCTGAGCACGCAGATCCTCGATAACCTGCGCCGATACATCGACGCCGGTGATGACGACCTCGAAACGCACCTCGACAACGTCGTCGACAAGGCCCGGGGGTACGTCGTGCGGCGCGACCCGCACACACCCTGAAGTAGTCTGTAGCGCGATGACCATCGTCTACTTCGTGATCGCCGCCATTGCCTTGGCCGGGGCGGTGGCCCTGCTGTGGCTCGATCGCCGCCGTTCCTCGGTCACGAGGCACCAGCGAGCGATCTGGGGCGACGAGCACGACTTCAAGTTCCGCGAGACCGACACCAAGCTCCGTACGGTGTTCCGCCGCGCCACCATGAACGCCCCCGACACCGTCACTGTGGAGAACGTCGCCTACGGGCACTACGGCGGTGCCGAGGCCGTCGTCTTCGACCTCTCCGAGACCGCCACGGTGATCGCGGTCCGCCGGTCGACACCGTCCGCCGTCGTGGTCGACCTGCGGCACGAGGACGTCCTCGCCCCCGCCGAGGAGGACGTGGAACTGCTCGGCGCGATGGGCCCGCGCGTGATGTTCTCCAACAACCTCGACGCCGCCCGCCGCGTGTGCGATCGGCGTATGGTCGCCCTGGCCAACAAGGCCCCGGCCTACGTCGAGGTGCTGTGGAACGAGGGCAACTGGGCCCTGGGGTCGCTACCGCTGACCGACGACGCCACCGAACTCGACACCGGCCTGGAGGTCGTGCGGCGCTTTGCCGACCTCCTGCGGGTGCTGCCGCCGCTGCGTGAGCCGCAGGATGCCCCCGACCCGCGGGATCCGCACGGCCCGACCCGTGCCGAGCTGGCCGACGAGAAGACCGAGAACATGCGCGACAAGAACCGGCGCGCACGTATGGAGGCCGCAGCTCGTGACGGGGCGGAGCGTGACGGGGCGGGCTCCGACGCCGCCGTGCCGACCGCGCTGCGCAAGCCTGCCGAGGTGGCACCGCGGCCGCGACGTGCCGCCCCGCCTGCCGAAGGCCGCCCGGCTCCGGCCGATCCCCGGCCCGCCGGCCGTCCGATGGCGCCGATGCCGGTGCGCGGCAAGGCGACCCGTCCACCGGAGACCGACGAGGACGTCGATCTCGACGACGACGTCGCGCCGCCGACGCGACAGGCGCGGACCGGCCCGAGCGAGATGCCGTCACGGCGAAACCGCCACCGCCGCAACTGATCACACGACCGACCCGTTGGGGGTCGGTGTCCGATCCGCGAGAAGAGAGCGAGTTCTGTAGTGTCCGCACCGATTCCGTCCGTCGATACCGCCGATCGCGAGGTGCTCGCCGAACTGGTCAAAGAACTCTCGGTGGTGCACGGCAAGGTGACGCTCTCGTCGGGCAAGGAGGCCGACTACTACGTCGACCTGCGCCGGGCAACGCTGCACCATCAGGCCTCGCCGCTGATCGGCACGCTCATGCGTCAACTCACCGCCGACTGGGAATACGACGCCGTCGGCGGACTCACCCTGGGCGCCGACCCGGTGGCGACGTCGATCATGCACGCCGGTGGCCGTGCCATTGACGCATTCGTGGTGCGCAAGGCCGCCAAAACCCATGGGATGCAACGTCGGATCGAAGGACCCGACATCTCCGGGCGACGCGTGCTGGTCGTCGAGGACACCTCGACCACCGGGGCGTCACCGTCGACCGCGGTCGAGGCGGCACGTGAAGCCGGCGCGACAGTGATCGGTGTGGCGACCGTCGTCGATCGAGATACCGGCGCCGACAAGGTCATCGAGGCGCTCGGCGTGCCCTACCGGTCGCTGCTGACGCTGGCCGACCTCGGCCTCGCCTGAGGCGTGGCAGACGACGACCCGCAGCCGACCCCCGACGAGCCCGGTCCGACGGAGTGGCAGTTCGGGTCGGCGCCGGCGGTCGGGGTGGGGCCCTGGGCGGCCGAGCACGACGGTCCGCCGCCGGATGACGCGCGCTACGACGCGCACCTGCTGGCAGCAGGCGACACCCGCAATGTCGTTGACGCCTACCGGTATTGGACGCGCGAGGCGATCGTCGCCGACATCGACTCCCGGCGACATCCACTGCATGTGGCCATCGAGAACTTCGCCCACGACGCCAACATCGGCACCGTGGTGCGCACCGCCAACGCCTTTGCGGTGGCCGCGGTGCACATCGTCGGGCGTCGACGCTGGAATCGCCGCGGCGCCATGGTGACCGACCGCTATCAGCACCTCGAACATCACGACACCGTCGCCGACCTGATCGCGTGGGCGCGCGAGAAGGATCTGAAGGTCGTCGCCGTCGACAACACCCCCGGCGCGCAGCCGTTGGAGACCGCCCAACTGCCGCGCGAATGCGTGCTGCTGTTCGGTCAGGAGGGCCCGGGCGTCAGTGCGGATGCGCAGGCACAGGCCGATCTGACCGTCTCGATCGCACAGTTCGGCTCCACCCGCAGCATCAACGCCGGGGTGGCCGCCGGAATTGCCATGCACGCGTGGATTCGTCAGCACGCCGACCTCGGGCAGGCCTGGTAGCCGCACTCGGCTGCCCAGCCCGGGTGACGGGGCGGCGCCCGGATGACGGAGCGGCGAACGAGACATGAACACCCGCCCCCACCTTGCCCGAAGAGTCGGACATCAGTCAGAGTGATGGCCATGTCGTTGCGTGTGCGCTCGGTCCTGCTCTCGATGTTCGCTGTGCTTCTGATGGTCGGGGCACCCGTTGCGCACGCGGCGCCGGCACCGGCCACCGCGCCCGCGGGATTCTCCACCGCGCAGCTCGTCGGTCCCTTCGCCTCCGACGTACCGCCGGGCGGAACGTATCTCCCGGAACTCGACGGCTTCGCGGCGCTGCGCGCCCAGCGGCCCGACCTCATGAAGCAGAATCTCGCAAAGGTGGTGTCGGTCAACAACTCCGCGACACCGGCCCAGCAGGCCGACGCCGTCGCGATCAACTACGACGACCGGATCGTCTCCCTGTCACAGGCCTTGGGCACCAAGGTCGGTACCGCGTTCCGGCAGCTGCTGGCCGCGGGCAAACTGCCCAAGGTCGCGCAGTTGGTCAAGGGCGACACCGCGCGCGCCGGAATCCCGTTGCAGACCACGCTGATCGAGAAGCAGTACTACAACAATCCGCGGCCCTTCGTCGTCGCGCCCGCACAGATCAAGCGCTACAACCGGCCCGGCTCGGATCTCTACGGCGACCTCGCCGGCAACGGCTCGTACCCGTCCGGCCACTCCAGCCAGGCGTTCTGGCAGGGTGCGCTGCTGGCCTACTGGCTGCCCGAGGCCGGACCGCAGATCCTCGCCCAGTCCGGCCGCATCGGACTCAGTCGCATGGTGCTCGGCGTGCACTACCCGCTCGATGTGATGGGCGGCCGGATCATGGGCCTGACCGTCGCCTCCGAGCGGCTCTCCGATCCCGCATTCGCCCGGCTCGTCGACGCCGCCGGCGATCAGCTGCGCGAGCAGCTCCGGACCGCGCTCGGTGAGCCGGTGGCCCGGGCGCTCGCCGACGACCCGACCGTGGCGCCGACGTCGCAGGCGGTGTCGAATGCCCAGGAGCTGATGACATTCGGATTCCCGCGGATCTCCCCGAACCAGGTGAACGCCATCCCGACCCAGGCCGCGGCACTACTGCGCTCGCGATTCCCGCACCTCAGTGACGCTCAACGCCTCGACATCCTGCGACGCACCGCCATCCCCGCCGGCTATCCGCTGGATCAGGCCGGTGCCAACGGGGGATGGGTGCGCATCGACCTGGCCGCGGCGTACGCGGTGAGCGGATAGCGTCCGACCGGCCGGCGCCGTCGACTCAGACGGTGTCGGTCCGCCGGTCGTCGGCGGGCGATGCAGTGACGTCGGCGGCCGTGGCATCGGTGGACAGGGCGTCGGCGGCCGGGGCGCGCTTGGCGGCCCGGCGCCTGCGGTACCACTCGATGAGCATCGGTGCGATCGACAGGATGACGATCAGGATGAAGATCGGTTCGATGAGCTTCTGGATGACCTCGAACCGTCCGAGCCAGTAGCCGAGCAGCACGATGCCCGCACCCCAGACGATCGCGCCGACCACGTTGTAGACGGCGAACACCGCCCACTTCATCCGGGCGGCGCCGGCGACGATCGGAGCCAGTGTGCGCACGATCGGCACGAAGCGCGCCAAGAAGATGGTGATCGGCCCGTGCTTCTCGAAGAACTCGTTGGCCTCGACGAGGTAACGCTCCTTGAGGAACCGGGCGTCGGGCTTGAACATCTCGGTACCGATGAAGCGGCCGATCCAGTAGCCGATCTGACCGCCGATGATCGCCGCGATCGGAATGAAGACGAGTAGCTGCCACAGTGAGGCGAACTTGTCGATGCCCTCGGTGCCGCCCGCGCCCGCGGCGACGACCATGCCGGCCACGAACAGCAGCGAGTCGCCCGGTAACACCGGGAACAGGACGCCGGATTCGATGAGGATCACCAGGAGCAGACCCCAAAACGCCCAGGCTCCGAACCAGCTGAGCACGTTGATGGGGTCGAGGATGCCCGGCAACGCGACCACGGTGGTGGTGGTATGGGCAAGTGCGGAGTCGATCACGGGTCACCAGGCTACGCGGGCAGCCTGAGGGTTAGCCAGATGGATGCTGGCGGGTCGGTGTGTGGCGTTGGGGACCGGACGGGGGGCCGGCGTGCGGGTCAGGAGCGGTCGGCCGGCGTGGGTGAGGCCACCGGCTCCTCGGTGATCGCCCGACGCGACCGGAGCACCCGCTTGACGACCTCGGAGATGATCGGCAGCACCGAGACGAACACGATCAACAGGAAGATGTAGTCGACGTTGTCGCGGATGAACGCGATCTGGCCGAGGAAATACCCGAGCAGCGTCACCCCGGCACCCCACAGGATCGCGCCGACGACGTTGTAGGTGAGGAAGATCGAGTACCGCATCTTCGCCGCACCGGCCACGAGCGGGGCATAGGTCCGCACGATCGGGACGAAGCGCGCCAGCACGATGGTGATCGGACCGTGCTTCTCGAAGAACTCGTGCGCCTCGACGATGTACTTCTCCTTCAGCACCTTCGCGTTCGGCCGGAACAGGGAGTATCCGAGGCGATTACCGATGAGATAACCGACCTGGTCACCGAGGAAGGCGGCGATCGGGATGGTCACCAGCAGCACCCACAACGGTGCGAACGGCTCGATGTCGGCGGACTTCGCGGCGACGATCAGCCCCGCGGTGAACAACAGCGAGTCGCCCGGAAGTAGCGGGAACAGCAGGCCGGACTCGATGAAGATGACCAGCAGCAGGCCCGCGAGAATCCACGTGCCGAACGAGTTGAGCAGGTTGACCGGATCGAGGAACCCCGGAAGCAGGGCCAAATTTGTCGTTTTTGCGGCAAATGCGAATTCGGTCACGGGTCCCGAGGGTACCTGGCGGAGGCGAGCGTTCGCAGAACCTGCCGGTCGGCGACCCTCGGACGCCGCTGCGCGCGGTGTGAGCGACCTTGCCATACTGAACAGGAGTGACCCGACTCGAAGCGTGAAACCTTATCCGGTTGGAGGACGTGAAATGCCCATTGCAACCCCCGAGCAGTACGCCGAGATGTTCCAGAAGGCAAAGGAGGGTGGCTACGCGTTCCCGGCGATCAACTGCACGTCGTCGTCGACGATCAATGCGGCCATCAAGGGCTTCGCGGACGCCGGCAGCGACGGCATCATCCAGTTCTCGACCGGCGGTGCAGAATTCGGTTCGGGTCTCGGTGTCAAGGACATGGTGACCGGTGCGGTCGCGCTGGCCGAGTTCGCCCACGTCGTCGCCGCGAAGTACGACGTGACCATCGCGCTGCACACCGACCACTGCCCCAAGGACAAGCTCGACACCTACGTCCGGCCGCTGCTCGCGATCAGCCAGGAGCGCGTCGACGCGGGCAAGGACCCGCTGTTCCAGTCGCACATGTGGGACGGGTCGGCGGTCCCGATCGACGAGAACCTCGAGATCGCGCAGGAGCTTCTGGCCAAGGCCGCCGCAGCCAAGATCATCCTGGAGATCGAGATCGGCGTCGTCGGCGGTGAGGAGGACGGCGTCGAGGCCGCGATCGACGACAAGCTGTTCACCACCCCCGAGGACTTCGAGAAGACCGTCGCCGCGCTCGGCGTCGGCGAGAAGGGCAAGTACCTGCTGGCCGCCACGTTCGGCAACGTCCACGGTGTGTACAAGCCCGGCAACGTGAAGCTGCGTCCCGACGTGCTGAACACCGGCCAGGAAGTGGCGACCAAGAAGCTCGGCCTGGCCGACGGCTCCAAGCCGTTCGACTTCGTCTTCCACGGTGGCTCCGGCTCGCTGAAGAGCGAGATCGACGAGGCCCTGAGCTACGGCGTCGTCAAGATGAACGTCGACACCGACACCCAGTACGCCTACACGCGTCCGGTGGCCGGCCACATGTTCAGCAACTACGACGGTGTGCTGAAGGTCGACGGCGACGTGGGCAACAAGAAGACCTACGACCCGCGTGTGTGGAGCAAGAAGGCCGAGACCTCGATGAGCGAGCGCGTCGTCGAGGCCTGCACCGACCTCAAGTCGGTGGGTAAGTCGATCAGCGCCTGAAGTAATTGAGCGCTCTCCGGTGAGCATCCCCGGGGTGTCGGCGGCGGCGTCCGGTGAATCCGGGCGCCGCCGTTGTGCTTTCACACCCGCCGACGGCGCTCCGGATTTCGCCGACAGCGCCTCCAGTTCGCCGACAGCGCTCTGGATTTCGCCGACAGCGCCCAGGTGAGCGCTGTGGGCGTGGGGGAGAGCGCTGTGGGCGTGATGCTGGGCGCTGTCGGTGTGGGGGAGAGCGCTGTCGGCGCGGGCGGGCGGGACCTCAGAGAGTGAGGATGCCGACGAGGACGGCGACCGCGAGTAAGACCATCACGATCGCCGCACCGATGACCATCGGGTCGGGGCGACGGTGCCGGTGGGCTCGACTCTGTGCGTTGCGTGACGACGCGGAGCGCGAGGAGTCGGGCCGCGCTGAGCTGGGGCGTGACGTAGCACCCCGGGCCGCGTCGGGTGTCGGCGGCTGCGCGTAGGGCAGCGGGCCGGCCTGCGCCGCAGGTGCCTGCGGCGGGACGTGGCCCCGCAGTGGAGGAGCCTGCATCCGGCGCGGGTTCGGTTCACCCGACACCGGTGGCGCGGGAGTGACGAGGGGCTCGATGGCGCGGGTGAAGACGCTGTCCACCTCCGCCGGGGGCGGCCCCCAACCGGCTGCCGATGCAGCGGGGAGTACCGAATTCTGTTGTGGGACAGGTCGATCAGCGTGATGTGCGCCAGGCACGGGAGGTCGGCCGTTGGGTACCGCCGGGCGCACCCCCATCGGCAATGGCGGACGGTCGGGAGGCGGCGCCGGACGCTGGTGACGACCCTGACCGTCGAATGGTCGAGTGGGCACCGCGTCGGCGCCGGCGTCGTCCGCCGGCGGATCACCCGCGGTGCGCTCGTCGGTCACTGCTGGTCGCAGACCTTCCAGTTGTCGCCCTGCTTCTGCAGGTTGATCGCGACGCGTTGCGGCTGGTTGGGCGTACTCGTGTTGACGGCTGTCACCTCGACCAGCGCGGTGTTGCCGTCGACGCGGACGGCGTTGATGCTCTCCACCTTGACCAGTTCGTTGCGGGCTTTCTGTGACTGGTAGAGCTTGGTCCAGTCGCCGTCCTGCATGTTCTGGTAGTAGGCGAGCTTGTTGCCGCAGGTGACGTTGCGCAATGTCTGCAGGTCGCCGTCATAGACGGCATTGCCGTAGGTCTTCGCGGCGTCGGCGGCGGCGTCCTCGGGTGCCTGCGGGCGTAGCTGGAAGTACGCGAAGACGCCGATGACGATCGCGGCGATCACGACCACCGCGGCGACCGCCGAGACCAGAATGCCCGTGCGACGGCGGCCGCCGCCCGACTTTGCCGGCTTCGGCTGCTTCTCCTGATCACCGAGGATGACCTGCGGTTGGTGGGCCGTGGTCGACCAGCCCTGGGTGGCAGCGGTCCCGGTCGCGGCGGCTGCGCCTGCGGCGACAGCACCCGCTCCGGCCGCTGCGGCGGCGGGCTTGGTGAGGATCTGCGTCTTCGAGTCGTCCGCCGGAACCTGCTCGGCCCCGGTCTCGTCGGCCCCAGCCTCTTCGGCCCCGATCTCGTCGGCAGGCGTTTCGGTCGCGGCCGATGCTGCCGGCAGCTTGGCGGTCTCGGCCTCGCTGGACTCGGTGTCGGCGGACTCGGTGTCGGCGGACTCGGTGTCGGCGGAAGTCTCGTCCCACTCGTCGTCCGCCTCGACGGTCTCGGCTTCTTCGGCGTCGACCTTGTCGGCGATGTCCTCGTCGATGAGCGCCTCGTCCGCATCGGCCTCGGCGAGATGCTCCTCGGTCTGGTCGGAGTCGGCCTCGGTCTCCTCGTCCGACTCCGCAATCCCGGCGGCAGGCTCCTCGGCGTCGGGGGTCTCGGAAGCAGGGGTCTCGACGGTGGAGTCCTCGGAAACCGCAGACTCGGCCTCGCTCACCTCGGTATCCGGGCCGGCCGGTTCGTCGGAGTCCGACGCGACGGGCTCGGTTGCGGCCTGCTCGGC
Organism: Gordonia sp. L191; assembly: GCF_030077625.1. Taxonomy (NCBI): domain Bacteria; kingdom Bacillati; phylum Actinomycetota; class Actinomycetes; order Mycobacteriales; family Gordoniaceae; genus Gordonia; species Gordonia sp. L191. The sequence goes on from NZ_CP125996.1 coordinate 132,988, forward strand.
GGCTGGTTCTTCGGTGTCCGGGGCAGTCGTCGCAGCGTCATCCGTCCTAGCGTCGGCTTCGCTCGTGTCGGTGTCTTCGGTATCGGCGTCGTCGTTGTCCGAGGACGTTGCGGCGACCGCTGCGGCGGTACCGGCGGCAGCGGCACCTGCCGCGGCGACGGTTGCCGCAGCCCTGTGGTCGCCGTCGGTATCGGTCTCGTCGGAGTCGGTCTCTGGGCTGGTCTCGTCGGCGGGAGTCTCGTCGGTCCGCTCGGAGTCGGCCTTCTCCGGGTCCGTGCCTTCTGTTTCGGCTGCTTCGTCGGGTGCCGACGCGGTGTCGGAGTCCTCGTTGGGTCGAGTGTCAGCGGACTGCTCGGCGGCCGCCTCCGCAGGCACCGACTCCGCGGTGTTCTCCGCAACTGCGGCGCTCTGTTCGGTCGCGTCCTCGGCGCCGGAAGTCGCGGCGCTCTCGTCGCGCGCACCGCCGTAGGGATCGACGTTCTCGAGATCCTCGAGGTCGGCGGCGTCGGGAAGGTTGGATCGGCTGATGACCTTGGTCGCCGAGTCGATGCCACGTCCCCCGCGCGGCCTCGGGTGTTCGGTCACCTTGTCTCCTGTATCCGTGGTGTCGGCCGAATCCGGCGAGGTGGTGTCCGTGTCACTGCGGACGGCGTTGTCACTGCGGACGGAGTTGTCCTGGTCGTCCGGTCGCCCGGATGCTGCAGGTCGCGCGGATGGTGACGCGGTGCGAGGCGGTCCGGCGGGTGGCTGCGTGCGGAGCGGACGCGTCTGGGCATCCGGGCCGGAGGCAGGGGTGCCGGTGGATGTCGGGCGCGAGACACCGGGTGCGCCGGTCGGACGGGGTGGCACATTCGCTGCCGGCCGCGGCCCGGAAGCGGTGGGCCGCGGGGGCCGGCCGACGTCGGCGGGGTCGGACCCCCGTGATTCCCGCATCTTGCGCAGCTTCGAGAAAGCCCTGGTGACAGCTGACTTCCGGTCGTCAGACTGCGCCATCGGTCATCACCCAACCTTCCTCGAACACCACGCTCGAAGTTTGCCCACGAGAAATCCGTCCAACACCGAGAACGGCATCACACAACGTCACGCCACGAAGTGCGTCATTCACACTAGCGAACGGGCGCGCACATCATCACCTGGGGAGACTTGGTCATCCGATCGAACGGATGAATCCGACGTCGGCGTCTCGGGGTCGACCTCACGCGACGTGTCGTGGTCGCGCGCGTCGCGATGCTTGAATGGTGGGGTGACTTCCTTCGGAGACCTCCTGGGCCCTCAGCCCGTCCTGCTGACCGGCGACGACGAGGCCGAATCGGCGCTGCTCAATGGCGCCGAGCCGGCCGAGGTGGCCGCGCAGCACCCGACCGCGTCGATCGCCTGGGCGTACCTGGCCGAACGTGCGTTGAGCGGTACACCGGACACGCTCAAGGTGATCGAGGCCTACGCCTACGCCCGCACCGGTTATCACCGCGGCCTCGACCAATTGCGGCGGCACGGCTGGAAGGGGTTCGGCCCGGTGCCGTGGAGCCACGAACCCAACCAGGGTTTCCTGCGCTGTGTCGGCACGCTGGCACGCGCTGCCCAGGCGGTCGGTGAAGAGGACGAGTACCTGCGGTGCCTCGATCTGCTCAACGACAGCGACCCGAACGCCGCCGGGCAGCTCGGTTTGAACTGACCTCCGAGTCTTCTCACGACCCGGATTCGTGACGCCGATGACCACCTGGGCTCGCCGCCGCTACGAGGCACTGCCGCGGTTGTTGCGGGTGCGCATCCGCCGGCTCTGGTTGTCGGCGGTCCCGATTGCGCAGTGCGCCATCGCCGCCGGACTCGCATGGTGGTTCGCGTTGGAGGTGCTGGGTCACCAGCAGCCGTTCTTCGCCCCGATCGCCGCGGTCATCTCCCTCGGGCTCTCCCTGGGTCGCCGATGGCGCCGATCGGTCGAGCTCGTCGCCGGGGTCACCATCGGTATCCTCGTCGGCGATCTGTTGATCGTCGAAATCGGTAGTGGCGGTTGGCAGATCGTCGTAGTCGTGGCATTGGCGATGGCTGTGGCGGTCTTCCTCGACGACGGTCCGCTCATCCCGATGCAGGCGGCGTCGTCTGCAGTGCTGGTGGCGACCCTCTTGCCGCCGGGCGGGATCGGGGGGTTCCATCGGGCGATCGACGCCCTGACCGGCGGTTTGATCGGCATCCTGGTCGGGGCGTTACTGCCCGCGAATCCCGCGGCCCGCGCCCGCCGGGACGCCGCCACCGTCCTCGCGACGGTCCGCGATGCCGCGCGGCAACTGGCCGAGGGTATGCGTGCCGGTGACGAATCCATGGTGTTCGCCGCACTGGAGAAGGCGCGCGGAACCCAGGGAGCGATCAACACGATGCGGCAGGACATGAGCGGTGGCCGCGAGATCAGCACCCTCTCGCCCCTGTACTGGGGTTCGCGGCTTCGGCTGCAACGGATTTCGGCGACCGCGGACCCGATCGACAACGGGGTCCGCAACTTTCGGATTATCGCGCGACGGGCCCTGGGAATCACCCAGCGTGGTGAGGACGTGCGTCCCGAACTCATCGAGATCATCGGCGATCTCGGGGATGCGTTCGAGATCCTGCGCGAGATGATGCTCGCCGACCCGGGTCACTCGCCGGACCCGGCCGACGCCGCGCGCGTCCTGCGCACGATCGCCCGCAAGGCGCGAGCCGAACTCGTCGCCGAACGCGGGATGTCGGAGACCGCATTGCTCGCCGAGATCCGGTCGCTGCTCGTTGATCTGTTGATGGTCGCCGGATTGCGGCGGTCGTCTGCGGTGGCGACACTGCGTTGAACGTCGCGATGGTCACTCGTCGCTGTTGCTGTCGAGGGAGTACATGGTCAGTGCGGTGAAGACGGTGAGCCGGTTCTCGGGATCGGTGAGGATCGGTCCGACGACCTTCTCGATCCGCGACACCTTGGCGCGCAACGTGTTCGGGTGTACGAACAGCCGGCGTGCGGATTCGCTGACGTTGCAGTCGGTCGCCCGCAACACCCGTAGTGCCCGGCGTTGCTCCTGGGCATCGGCCGACGTGTCGGCGATCGGACCCAACGTGGTGGCCACGAACTCTCGGCGAGCGTGTTCGGGTAGCTGGTACAACAATGCGAGCACTCCGAGCTCCGAGTGCAGCGTCAAGCGGTTGATCGCTCCGGTGCGGCGTCCGACCGCCACCGCACGGCGGGCCTGCCGGAAAGAGCCCGGGATCCCACGAGGCGAGGACACCGCGTCGCCGACGCCCACGGCGATCGGAACGGTGATCGTCCGGCAGAGTTCCCGAAGGAAGACCGACAAGTCGACCCGATCGGAAATCAGTACGACGGCCAGACCGTCCTTGACCGCTGTCGATGAACTCGGATCGAAACGCGCTGCGACGGGCGCGATCTCGGATCGAAGCCGTCCGAGTCCCGGTAGGTCGACCGACACGTTGAACGGTTCGACCGCGATCGCCACCATGGCCTGATTGCCGAAGAGGTTGAGCCGAACACTGCGTCGAATGGCCTGCTCGCGTAAGGCCAGGTCATCGCCGAGGATGTCACGGAGTGCCCGTGAGGACTCGACGCCGCGTTCGTCGTCGGTCGCGTCGGAGATCCGGGCGTGCAATGTGAGGAGGGGACGTGCGGACTCGACCAATGCTCGCTGGGCATCCCCGAGCGCGTGGTCGGAATCGACGATCAGGTCTGCGTGGGTACCCAGGGGCATCACGATCGGTGAGCCGGCGGTGGTACGGCGGCTGCGAAAGCCCTTCCGGCGCAGCTCGACACGGGCACCGATGGCCTCCCCGAGAGCGTCACAGATCGCCGGCAGGTTGTCGGCGACCGAGAGGAGCCGAGCACTGAGCCCCTCGGGATCGGGCTCGGTGACATCGGCGTCGGATGGGCGCAACGCGTCGCGCAGGCGCTGTGCGAGGTGTGGGTCGCCCGACCGATCCCAGAGCAGCACACTGCCGAGTCGGCGTACGTGATCGATTACCAGGGGCGGCGGATTCACCGGTCGCGCAGGAGAGACGACGATCGCCGCCGGTCGGTACCTGCGGAACCAGCTCGTGAACAAGGGCAGCAGGTCGGGCAGCGGACCGTCCGGCCGGAGCGACGCCCAGCGCAGTACGACCACCGCGGTTGCGGCGTGGTCTTCGCCGGCGAAGACCGGTGCATCCTCGGCTCGAGGTTTCGCGGTCGAGCCGACATCGACGACATGCTCGAGAGGCGCCGTGGAGTCGGAATCCGGGGTCACGATGGGAGCCCCGGTGCGCGCGGAGAGGTCGGCCACGGTGAGTCCGATGTACCGAGGACGGCTGTGGTGACAACCGATTTCGGGCTCCGGTTCGATCGGGTGGGCGAGCATGCCGACCACTCCCTCGTCTGACTGCGAACTGCTACTGCATGTTGGACAGTAGTCGGATGACATATCTCCCGCCCGTCGACTTCTCCGCAGTGTGTGGTTCCTCCGCCGAAGATCGTCGTCGTCAGTTCGAGCTGCTCGACGTCGGGTTGTCCACGCTCGGCTATGTGCATCTGCGCTCGCACGGGATTCCGACATCGGAGGTGAGTGAGCTGTTCGACGTCACCCGCCGGTTCTTCGCGGCGCCCGAGTCGGTGCGCCGGGCGGTGGCCCAGCCTGCGCCTGAACAGGTACGCGGTTACTCGGGCATCGGTTCGGAGGGAATTGCCTACTCGCTGGGCGAGGAATCGCACGGAGACCTCAAAGAGAAGATGGACATCGGTCCGATCGACTCGCCGGTTGTCGGCGAACCCGGTGCCGACGACTTGGCCTTCCCGAATCTGTGGCCGTCCGAACCGGCAGGCTTTCGCGCCACGTGGGAGGCCTACTACCGGCATATGCAGCGCATCGGCGCCGGCTTGCTTGCTCTCACGGCCGAGGGCTTCGGGCTGCCGTCCGACTACTTCGTTCCGATGTTCGACCACGAGATGAGCATGTTGCGTGCATTACACTTTCCGCCGCAGGAGACCTCACCACTGCCATATCAGTACCGGGCGGGCACCCACACCGACGACGGGTCGTTCACCATCGTGTGCGCGGTGGCGACCGCCGGTGGTCTGCAGGTCTTCGATCGCGAGGGGGAGTGGCTCGACGTCACCACCACCCCTGATGACCTCGTGATCCTCGTCGGCGACCTCCTCGCCGAATGGATGGCCAACCACTGGTCGGCGACCGTACATCGCACCGCCAACCCGCCGCGGCCAGTGGGTTTCGACACCTCACGACTGTCTTTCGCCTATTACCAGCACCCCAACCACGACGTCGGTGTGACCGAACTCCCGCCGTTCGCCACGAGTGGGACTCCGGTGCAGCGCCGCCTCCTCGCCGGCGAGCACCTCGTGGAGAAGTACATGCGGCAGACCACCTTCGGCATGCGCGTCGGGCGCCCCTGAGTCGCGGGTTACGTCCGGTTGTCGAGATGTGTCGACGATGTGTACGGCTGTTTCGTCGGCATTTCGGCTGTGCCGTCTGCTCATCCGTCCGGCCGATAACCGGTGGTGCGCAACTCTTCTGACGGAAGACGTTGTCGGACAGACTTCTTGGGGTCAAGATGTTTCCCGGGAGGAGAATTTCCGTGTCTGTGGTCCCCATCATCGACGTCGCCGCACTCAAGGGCGGCGACGAAGACGCCAAGAACGAGGTCGGAAAGGCACTCGATCGCGCAGGGCGTGAGATCGGCTTCTTCCAGATCGTCGACCACGGTGTGCCCGAGGACGTCATCACCGAGATGTATCGGGTGTCCGACGAGTTCTTCGCCCTGCCCGACGACGAGAAGCAGCGGGTCCGGCAGCCCACCCCGGACGCCGTGCGAGGGTACTCGTCGGTGGGCCAGCAGGCGTTCTCCTACAGTGAGGACATCGCGCAACCGCGTGACCTGCACGAGAAATTCGACGTGGGCCCGGTCGACGTCGATCGCACCGACCCATACTTTTCCCCCGATCTCTCCGGACCGCACTTCCTGCCGAACTCCTGGCCGGAGCGACCGGAGGGCATGGAAGAGATCTGGACCCGGTATTTCCGCGAGATGAACGATCTGTCCCGCCGGCTGATGGGTGCCTTCGCGCGCGGTCTCGGCCTCGACCCGGAGTTCTTCGCGGCAACCATCGACCGCGACATCAGCATGCTCCGGGCGATCAACTACCCACATCTGGACCAACCCCCGCTTCCGGGTCAGATGCGGGCAGGCGCCCATACCGACTACGGCAGTCTGACCATCGTGCGTCAAGAGGATGCGCCCGGAGGCCTGGAGGTCTTCACCCAGGATGGGGACTGGGTGCCGGTGCCGGTGGTGCCCGGCGCGTTCGTGGTCAACATCGGTGACCTGATGGCGCAATGGACCAACGACCTGTGGATCTCCACCCGCCACCGGGTCCGGCCGCCGACGCCTGATGATTCGGGCGACACACGGCGGATGAGCCTGGTGTTCTTCCACCAACCCAACTACGACGCCGTGATCGAATGCCTACCGAGTTGCGTCGCCGCAGGCGAACAGCCACGCTACGCACCCATCACCTCTGGTGATCACCTGACCCAGAAGTTTGAGAAGACCATCTCGTTGGCGGGCTGATGACGATATCCACCGATGACACCTTCGAGATCGAATTACGTTCGAGCGGAGAGGTATTGACCGTGCCTGGCGAACGAACGGCATTGTCGGTGCTGTTCGAGGCGCGGGCAGGGCTCGACTCGAACTGTCTGCGCGGGGAGTGCGGAGCGTGCGTACAGACCGTGCTCGCGGGCACCCTGGACCATCGCGACACCGTCTTGTCGCCGCGGGCCAGAGCCGCCGGAAAGAGATTCATTCCCTGCGTCAGTCGGGCCGTCGGCAGGCTCGTACTCGACCTCTGACGCGACCCGACGTTGTGCGAACCGGAGGTTCGAATGCCCGATGTCCATCTGTCATTTGCGAGCATCATCACCGACGACATCGTCGGGCTCAGCAACTTCTATGCCGACCTCCTGGGCCTCGAGGAGGTGGTGTCGCTGCGATCAGAGCATTTCCGCGGGTTGGCCATGGGCGAGACCATCCTGGGTTTCAGTACCCCGAAAGCCTATGAGCTGCTCAATCTCCGAGCGCCCGCAGAGGTGTCGGGAACAGTGCAGTTCCTGACCTTCGAGGTCCCCACCGAATCCGAGGTCGACACACTCACCGCAGCCGCAACGGCCGCCGGAGCCCAGTGCGTCGCGGCTCCGCAGCGCACGTATTACGGTGCGTGGCAATCGGTTCTCCTCGATCCCAAGGGAAACGCCTTTCGCGTCAACCACCTCGGGGGCGACCATCTCGGGATTGCACCCCATGGAGTCGATGACGACTCGGTCTGAGTGCGCTGCACTCGTGCACATCATCACCGACAAGGGCGTCGGGCGGATTCACGCATCAACACCGTCCCGGCCCTTGCCGGACAAGGAGTGACAACAATGGACATGTTCACATGGCAGCGCACCGACGGGCGCGAGGTGGTGGCACCGAAACAGCGGCTACCGTGGCCCGGCACCATCGGCATCGGGCTGCAGCACGTGGTCGCGATGTTCGGTGCGACTTTCCTCGTTCCGGTACTCACCGGTTTCCCGCCGGCCACCACCCTGCTCTTCTCCGGCATCGGAACGATTCTGTTCCTGCTGATCACCCGCAACCAGTTGCCGAGTTACCTCGGATCGAGTTTCGCCGTCATCGCGCCGGTCACCGCGGCCGCCGGTTCCCACGGGCATGCCGGCGCCCTTGGCGGCATCGTGATGGTCGGAATCATGGTCATGATCGTCGGTGCCGTGGTGCATTTCGTGGGAATCGGCTGGATCGAGAAACTGATGCCGCCCATCTGCACCGGAGCGATCGTCGCGTTGGTCGGCTTCAACCTTGCGCCGACAGCCAAAGCGAATTTCGAGAAGGACCCGGTCACCGCGTTCGTCGTGCTTCTGCTGATGTTGTTGTCGCTGGTGCTGTTCCGCGGTTTGCTCGGTCGACTCGCGGTCTTCACCGCGGTGGTGGCCGGATACCTCATCGCATTGGCGCGCGGCGAGGTGGACACCTCGGCGATCGCCGGGGCAGGTTGGTTCGGGTTGCCGCACTTCACCAGTCCGTCGTTCCACTTCTCGCTGCTGCCCATGTTCATCCCGGTGGTCCTGGTGCTGGTCGTCGAGAACATCGGCCACGTCAAGTCGATCAGTGCGATGACCGGCACGAACAACAATCGCCACATGGGGCGTGCGCTCTTCGCCGACGGCCTGGCCACCACCATTGCGGGCAGTGGTGGCGGCACCGCCACCACCACCTACGCCGAGAACATCGGCGTCATGGCGGCGACCAAGGTGTACTCGACCGCCGCGTATTGGATCGCCGGCCTGGCGGCAGTGCTGTTGGGCCTGTGCCCGAAGGTCGGTGCCGCGGTCGCCTCGATCCCACCCGGTGTGCTCGGTGGGGCGACCGTCGCCCTCTACGGTCTCGTCGGCATCCTCGGTATCCATATCTGGGTCATCAACCGGGTCGACTTCTCACAACCCATCAATCAGTTCACCGCGGCGATCGCCCTCGTCATCGGGATCGCCGACTTCACTTGGACCATCGGTGATCTCAGCTTCGGTGGGATCGCGTTGGGAGCCATCGCCGCGGTTGTTGTCTACCACGCGATGCGAGTGATCGGGGGATGGCGCCGGACGGTCACCCCGCAGCCCGATCCGACTGCAGTGGACCTGGAGATCGAGGTGCCTCGCACGGACGAGTCGGCACGGTCGACGACCGATTTCGGGCCCGCCGAAGGGTCGGTGCATCGCCAACGGACGGGTTCGGTCGACCGATAAGCATGCGAATCCGTTTCGTCGACAGACAACAGGGTCGCGCTCGACGGTGGCCGCGCACGGTCATGCCGTGATACCGATGAAGCAACCGCACATCACCGTGCGGATGGTGACGAGAAAGGCCGGTGGGTCGATGGTGGACCGCGTTGACGTCGTGGAGATGAGCGTCGCAGAGATACTCGATGCGCTCGAATCCGGTGTCGTGACGAGTGTCGATCTGGTGTGCGCCTACCTCAACCGGATCGCGTACTACGACCGGACCGGTCAGTGTCTGCACGCCATCGCCGTCCTCAACCCGACTTGTCTCGACGAGGCCGCCGACTCCGATCGTCGCCGGAGGTCCGGAGCGGCCGGGCCGCTCGAAGGCGTCCCGTTCACCGTGAAGGACAGCTACAAGGTCAAGGGGATGACCGTGGCCTGCGGTTCGCCCGCGTTGGCCGACGTCGTCGCGGGAGAGGACGCCGCCACGGTCGCGCAATTGCGTGCTGCCGGTGCGGTGCTGCTCGGCAAAACCAACATGCCGCCGATGGCGGCCGGTGGTGTCCAGCCCGGCGTGTACGACTACGCGCGCAGCCCATACAACCCGGAGTTCCTCACCGCAGCATATGGTTCCGGGTCGTCCAACGGGTCCGGAACGGCGGTCGCGGCAAGTTTCTGCGGCTTCGGGATGGCCGAGGAGACGGTGTCGTCGGGGCGTTCGCCGGCCTCCAACAACGCGCTGGTCGCCTACACGCCATCCCGGGGTGTGCTGTCGATCCGAGGCAACTGGCCGTTGCGTCCCACCTGCGATGTGGTTGTGCCGCATACACGTTCGGTCGACGACCTGCTGATCCTGCTCGATGTGTTGGCGGTCGGCGACCCCATCCGTACCGGCGACTTCTGGCGAGAGCAGACCCGCGTCGCCTTGCCCGGCCCGGAGGAGGTCCTCCCGCAGCCGGTGCATCGTCCGCGACCGAGTCGACTCGACGGCGTGCGGCTCGGTGTACCGCGAATGTACATCGGCGAGGACCGTGTACCACTCGACCCCCCGGTGATCACACCGTCGGTTCGCGCGTTGTGGGACAGGGCATTCGGTGATCTGCGCGCGCTCGGCGCCGAAGTGGTGGAAGTCGACTTTCCCGTCGTGTCGAACTATGAGCAGGACCGTCCGAGTGCCGACGGGCTGGCCGAACGTGGCGTCGTCCCACCGAACTGGCGTGCGCTCGAGGGTGGCACGATCACCGCGATGGCACTTGATCAATTCCTGCGGGAGAACGGCGATCCCGCGTTGAACAGCTGGGCCGACGTCGACGGCGACACGGTGTTCCCCACCGACGATGCGCCGGTGGCGGTGTGGATCACCCGTGCGCGTGGCGGATTCGACTGGCAGCGGCTCGCCGAACTCGTCAAGCAGGGGCTTCCGGAGTCGTACGACGAGGTGGCCGGCATCGACCATCTGTTACGTGGACTCGAGCAGGCGCGCACCGCGGACTTCGAGGACTGGTTGACCGAAAATGGCTTGGACGCAGTGATATTCCCGGCAGCAGGGGGTGTCGGTCGCGCCGATCTGTTCTCCCGGGCCGAGAGTCGTGAGGAGGCCATGCGCAACGGCATCGTCTATTCCAACGGCAACCGGGTGCTGCGCCACCTGGGCATTCCGAGCGTGACGGTGCCGATGGGGGTCATGGGCGACATCCAGATGCCGGTCGGACTGACCTTCGCCGGAGCGGCCTACAGTGACGACAGGTTGCTGGATCTGGCGGGCGCCTACGAGGCCGCGACGACGCGCCGTGAACCCGCGTTCCTCACGCCGACGTTGCCCGCCAATCAGATCGAACCCGCCGCTGAAGTGGGCGACGGCGGATCGCCGGTGCCGACGTACTCGGTCGACATCGGGCGTACCGACCGCTCATGGGACGTGAAAGTTCTTGTGACCGAACCAGAGTCGGGGACCAAGCAGGCGGTCAGCGTATGGGCCGACGGGCACTTGCTGCGACCGGTCGAGGGCGAGTCCGGGCTCCATCGCGGGGTGGTGTCGCTGAGTCGCAGGCGACTCACCGACGAGATGTTGATCCTGGTGAAAGTCGGTGACACCGCCGCCATGAGCATCGAACCGCTCGATCAGGCTTTGCCGTCGATCCGTACCTGACCGATCGCGAAGACCCCGGCGGCGACCGCGAGACACCCGATCACGACACCGACGCCCAGTATCGGCAGGGAAGCGGCGGTGACCGCGCAGAGCATCGTCACGCCGACGGCCACGCGAGGTGCCACCCGAAGTCGCCGCGTAGCCTTCGGGGCCATCCAGCGACTCCAGCAGGCCCCGATGAGCAGCAAGGTGGCAACGGCCAGGCCGACCCCGCCGATCGGGCCCGCCGCCCGGGCGCCCCAGTGGTACCCGGCTGCCGCGCTGCCCGCCCAGAGAGCGACCTCGACGGCGAACACCCCGGCACCCCAGAGGTACTCGATGCCGTGGAGCGGCAATGGCGTGACGGCGCTCGAACGCGGAGAACGGGAGTTTTCGAGAGCGGTGCTCTTGGTCATGACCTGAGTATCCGTCCCGCGAACGTCCATTGCAAGAGCGGTGCTCTCGATTTCTGGGCGCCCGTACCCGATCGATGAAATGTGACGCACGGTCGACGGAAATGGGCGCACGATCGACGGAAATGGGCGCACGGTCGACGAGATTTGGCGCACGGTCGGCGGGGCCGCAGGGGGTTAGGTGCGCCTAAGCCTTGCCATATATGCGTAGTCATGCATATATTGGCGGGGTCATGGGACACTCACATTCACACTCCGCCGCGTCGTCGCACTCCCACAGCCATTCGCATGTGGACGTGGCCAATGCGTCGCAACGTCGTATCTGGCCGATGGCGGTGGCCGTCGGGCTGATCGGGTCGTACTTCGTCGTCGAACTCCTGGTCGGCATCGCGGTCAACTCGCTGGCGCTGATCGCCGACGCCGGACACATGCTCACCGACGTCGTCGCCCTGGTCATGGGCCTGATCGCGCTGCTGCTCGCCCGCCACGGAAAGCCCACCGACACCCGGACCTTCGGCTGGCACCGCGCCGAGGTGTTCACCGCGGTCGCCAATGCGGTCCTGCTGATCGGCGTCGCGGGTTTCGTCCTGTACGAGGCGATCGAGCGCATCGGCTCCGACCCCCAGGTCCCCGGTCTCACCCTGATCGTCGTGGCGTTGGTCGGCCTGGCCGTGAACGTGCTGGTGATGTTCTTGTTGCGGGCCGATTCTCAGGAGTCCATCGCTGTTCGTGGCGCCTACCTCGAGGTGCTGGCCGATGCGGTCGGCAGTGTCGGGGTACTCGTCGCCGGTGTCGTGGCGCTGACCACCGGATGGGGTTACGCCGACATCATCGTGGCGGTCGGCATCGCGCTGTGGGTCGTGCCGCGCGCGCTGCGGCTGGCCATCGACGCCCTCCGCATCCTCAATCAGCAGGCACCCACCCACGTCGACGTCGACCAGGTGCGTCGCGAGCTGTCCGAGATCCCGTCGGTCACCGATGTGCACGACCTGCACGTCTGGTCGCTGACCACGGGAATGGACGTCGCCACGGTGCATCTCGGCAGTGACCGTCCCAACGCCGAAGTGCTCCCGGCCGCGCAGGCGGTGCTCTCACGCCATGGGCTCGGTCACGCGACCGTCCAGATCGATCCCGCTGACGATCAGCACCGGTGCTCGGAAGACCTCAACTGGTGAGCGCGGTCATGGCGTGGCGACGGTTCGTTCGGCGTAACACTTGCCCGGTATGTGACGAATGTCCTTGTGACGTGGCCCCCACAGGAGAGCAGGTATTCGCATGAGCATCGCCGCACGTATCGCCACGGCCGTCGCCGTGTCGGGAATCGCCTTGGGCGCCGCCGTCGTTGCGCCGGGTGACGCGCAGGCCGCAACGCCGCGCGACTGCCGCATCTACAACTACTGGGCCGGGGCGTCGGTGAATTGCCCGGCCGGTGTCAAGGTGGTCCTCGAACTCGACTGCGTCGGGGCGGGCCGCAATTCCGGTGAGACACAGGGTGTCCGGATCTTCTATCACCGCACCAGCGCCGTGACCGATCGCAGTGGTTTCGCCGCCACCGACTGCGGTCAGGGCAGCTACATCGGCACGGGCGTCAACACCCGCAGCTGGGTCCGGGCGACAGGCGCCTTCTGGGAACGGGTGAGCTGACCCGGCGTCGCAACCAACGGAGCCCGACCAGCCGCTGCCTAGCGCCGCCAGAACAGGAAGGTGTCCCATCCCCACCCGGCCAGACCGGATGGGACGCCGGACAATTCGAACAGCCAGAAGATCAGGTCGAAGAACGCCTTGTTGAGCTGCGGGATGAACAGCAGGGCGAAGATGATCAGGAAGCCGTACGGTGCGACGGCGGCAGCGCTCTGCCGGGTCTGCGGCGAGAGATACGGCTCGATCGCGTTGTAGCCGTCGAAGCCGGGCATCGGGATCAGGTTCAGCACGGCGGCGGTGATCTGCAGGAACGCCAGCATCGCCAGTCCGTCCCACAGATTGATGCTGTCGGGGTTGGTGACGAACAAGCCGATGGGGCTGTCGACGAACGGACCGAACCCGCGGATCACCCCGAGCAGGACGACGGCGAGCATGATGTTCATGGCCGGACCGGCCAGCGACACGATGGTGCGCTGCGCCTTGGTGAAGCCGCGCTCGTTGAGGTACACCGCCCCGCCGGGAAAACCGATGCCGCCCAACAGGATGAAGAGCAATGGCAACCCCAGCGACAGGCCCGGATGGGTGTAACGCAACGGATTCAGGGTCAGGTATCCGCGCAACTCGGCGTCGCGGTCGCCGAATCGGTAGGCGGTGACCGCGTGGCCGAACTCATGCAAACACAACGAGATCACCCAGCCCGCGAGCACGAGCAGGACCACACCCAGGGTCGCCTTGCCCGACGAGCGATCGGAGCCGGCGGTCGCCGCGAGCCAGCCGCCGAGCACCGCCACCGCGATCAGGGCGAAGAACACGACGCCCGGCTGGATGGCGCGGGCCATCTCGGTCAGCGTCGGGTTGCGGCGTCTGCCGAAGGCGGGGCCGGTCATCGGGGGCACACCAGGTTGAGATCCACGTGATGACGGTAATAGGTGGACCGTTTGACCACCCGATCGGTGAGCACGCCCTCCCGCTCGACGACGATGTTGGTGCCGCCGGTCTGGATCGCCCGACCGTCGTGCCATCGGCCTCGCCGGGTCCAGAGGCCCAGCGTGCCGGTCTCCAGCCGTGCCCGCAGACCCGGCTCGTGCGGTGTGGGCTCGATCCGGATGCCGCGGACCTCGCCGGTGAACAGCCGGACACTGTCGACATAGCTCTCGCCGTGCAGTTGCGCACCCTCGGCGCCGAGATGCCGGGCCTCGCCCACCAGCACCGTCGCCGCGTCGTCGCGGATCAGCGGCAGCGCCACGGCGTCGCCGTGTTCGGCGAGATCGCGGGCCGCCGACCCGTGCGGCAACCCGTAGGCGCGGGTCGCGGCGGTGGGTCGATCAGCCACGTAGGCGACCTCGACGTCAAGGCGTTCGGAGAGCATCAAAGCGGCGATGACCTGCGCGAGGTGCGCGTCCGGGTGGGTCGACGACCCCCCATCGGCACCCGGCGGCTCGGCCGCGGGTTCCACGATCAGCCGGGTGACGGCGGGGTCGGCGATCCGCTGCGCCACCGCGTCCCGGATCGCACGGCGAGAAGTGGTCGACGCCGACACCTGCGACGACGTGATGACCGCGAAAGACATGGGAATAGGGTATCGAGCTGCCCGAACCAGTAGGGTTGTCCCGGTTGCGAAGGCAAGCGGAAGGGCGGAAAGAGAACATGGCCGCGATCGTGCTGATCGGCGCTCAGTGGGGCGACGAGGGCAAGGGAAAGGCCACCGATCTCCTCGGCGGCAAGCTGCAGTGGGTGGTTCGCTACCAGGGCGGCAACAACGCCGGACACACGGTGGTGTTGCCGAACGGCGAGACCTTCGCGCTCCACCTCATCCCGTCGGGCATCCTCACACCCGGCGTCAACAACGTCATCGGCAACGGTGTCGTCGTCGACCCCGGCGTGCTGCTGACCGAACTCGGCGGTCTCGAGGACCGCGACGTCGACACCACCGGGCTCCTGCTCTCCGCCGACGCCCACCTGCTGATGCCGTACCACGTGGCCATCGACAAGGTCACCGAACGCTTCTTGGGCAACAAGAAGATCGGTACCACCGGCCGCGGGATCGGCCCCTGCTATCAGGACAAGATCGCCCGCGTCGGAGTACGCGTGGCCGACGTCCTCGACGAGAAGATCTTGGCCCAAAAGGTCGAGGCCGCACTGGAACTCAAGAACCAGATCCTGGTCAAGATCTACAATCGGCGCGCTCTCGAGCCCGAGCAGGTCGTCGAAGAGGTACTCGCCCAGGCCGAGGGTTTCAAGCACCGCATCGCCGACACCCGGCTGCTGCTCAACCAGGCCCTCGAACGCGGCGAGACCGTGTTGCTCGAGGGCTCGCAGGGCACCCTGCTCGACGTCGACCACGGCACGTATCCCTATGTGACGTCCTCGAATCCGACCGCGGGCGGCGCGGCGGTCGGCGCCGGGATCGGACCCAACCGCATCACCACCGTGCTCGGCATCCTCAAGGCCTACACCACCCGTGTCGGGTCGGGGCCGTTCCCGACCGAACTCTTCGACGAGTGGGGCGCCTACCTCGCCAAGACCGGCGGCGAGGTCGGCGTCACCACCGGACGTGCCCGCCGCTGCGGATGGTTCGACGCGGTGATCGCTCGCTATGCGACACGCGTCAACGGCATCACCGACTACTTCCTGACCAAACTCGACGTCCTCTCCAGCCTGGAAACGGTGCCGATCTGCGTCGCCTACGAGGTCGACGGCGGGCGCGTGGAGGACATGCCGATGACCCAGACCGGCTTCCACCACGCCAAGCCGATCTACGAGGAGATGCCGGGCTGGTGGGAGGACATCAGCAACTGCAAGACCTTCGACGAGCTACCGCGCAACGCCCAGGACTACATCCTGCGGCTCGAGGAACTCTCCGGGGCCTTCATCTCCTGCATCGGCGTCGGCCCGGGCCGCGATCAGACGATTGTTCGCAGGGCCATCGTTTGAGCGCGGTGGCGTTGGCGGCTGGTGGGTTCGCGTCGTTCGCAGGGCCATCGTTTGAGCGCGGTGGCGTTGGCGGCTGGTGGGTTCGCGTCGTTCGCCGGGCCATCGTCTGACTGCTGGAGCGTTGGCGGCTTGCGGTTTTCTGACGGATTCCGTCGTGTAAACCGAGAACTGTTGCGAATAACTCCGTAATCAGTCTCAGAATCTGCGGTTTCCCGAGCAAGGTGTTGCGTCGGAGGCTACCCTCATGAGCAGTGGGCGCCATCCGGGCTGCCCTGCGAACGAGGAGAGTGTTCCGATGGCCCTGTACGCCGTCACCGATCCCGCGACCGGTGAGGTCGTCAAGGAATATCCGACCGCCACCGACGAGCAGGTGGGCGCCGCGATCGACGCCGCCGCCGACGCCTTCGCCACATGGTCGAAGAACTCGACGGTCGCCGAGCGTGCCGGCCTCATCGGCAAGGTCGCGCAGTTGCACACCGAGCGCAAGGACGAGCTGGCCGCGATCATCCAGCGCGAGATGGGCAAGCCGCTCGACCAGTCGGTCGGCGAGGTCGAGTTCAGTGCCGCGATCTACGAGTACTACGCCGACAACGCCGAGAAGTTCCTCGCCGACGAGCCGATCACGCTTCTCGAGGGCGAGGGGTCGGCGTTCATCCGCCGCAGCGCCGTCGGCGTGCTGCTCGGCATCATGCCGTGGAACTACCCCTACTATCAGGTCGCCCGCTTCGCCGGCCCGAACCTGGTGCTGGGCAACACGATTGTGCTCAAGCACGCCCCGCAGTGCCCCGAGTCGGCCGCGGCGCTGCAGCAGATCTTCCTCGACGCCGGATATCCGGCCGGCGCGTATGTGAACGTCTACGCCACCAACGAGCAGATCGCCGACGCCATCGCCGACCCGCGGGTGCAGGGTGTGTCGCTGACCGGGTCGGAGCGCGCAGGTGCCGCCGTCGCCGAGATCGCCGGTCGCAACCTGAAGAAGGTGGTCCTCGAACTCGGTGGGTCGGACCCGTTCATCCTGCTCTCCACCGACGATCTCGACGCGACCGTTTCCGCGGCCGTCGACGGCCGGTTCGAGAACACCGGGCAGGCCTGCAACGCAGCCAAGCGGTTCATCGTCGACGAGAGCATCTATGACGAGTTCCTCGGCAAGTTCACCGAGAAGGTCAAGGCAGCCGCACAGGGTCTTGCGCCGCTGTCGTCGCTGGCTGCCGCCGAACGTCTGGAACAGCAGGTCGAGAACGCTGTGAAGGCCGGTGCGACACTGGATTCCGCGGGCGAACGCTCCGGTGCGCATTTCCCGCCGGCGGTGCTCACCGGTATCGATCCGGAGTCGCCGGTGGCCAAGGAAGAACTGTTTGGTCCGGTCGCCACGGTCTACAAGGTCGCCGGTGAGGACGAGGCCGTCGCGGTCGCCAACGACATTCCCTTCGGCCTGGGCTCGTATGTGTTCACCACCGACCCCGAGCAGGCGCTGCGCGTGGCCGACAGGATCGAGGCCGGCATGGTGTTCGTCAACGCTGTGGGCGCCGAGGGCGCCGAGTTGCCGTTCGGCGGTGTGAAGCGTTCGGGCTTCGGACGCGAACTCGGCCGTTTCGGCATCGACGAGTTCGTCAACAAGAAGATGATCCGCGTGAGCTGACGAACGCTCACCTCAGACACGCTGAACCGATCGGACACGCTGACCCATCAAAGACGCTGCGGCGCCGGACGCGAGAAACGTCCGGCGCCGCAGCGTGTGATGGTCAGTAGGCCGGGGTGGTCGTCGTCAGCGTCGACTGCGAGTCGGCCGACGGGGCAACCGGAGCGGGCGACGCGGGATCGCTCGTGGAGGTGGGGTTGTCACTCGACGGATCGTCGCTCGACGGAACCTCCGATGTGGTGCTGCTCGCCGAAGAGCTCGCGCTCTCCGCCGCGGACGAGCCGACGCTCGACGACGCCCCACTCGACGCATTCGGCGCCGCCGTGTCGGACGAACTGCTCGCCACCACGGACGGCAACGCCACCGTGGTGTCCGCCGCCTTGCGGATGTTGGCCGCGGCCGCGGTGACACCGCTGGTGTTGGTGGCACCGTTGGCACTGACGACCTGAGCCTTGTCGGTCACCGGCGGATTCTGGCGCAGAGCGTTCAGCAGATCGTCCTTGCCGTCGGTCAGGCTCCGGCCCCAGTTGTCCCAGTCGTGGCCGCCGTAGTTGGGCAGCGAGATCACCGATGCCCCGGACTGGCCGAGCTGCAACTGCATGAGCACCGTCGAGACCGCCGAGAGCATCTCCAACGCCATCGCACTGATCTGATCCTGTGGTGCGAGCTTGGCGGCCTCGGCCGGCGTCAGGAAGCCGTTGCCCGAGGAGATGATCAGGACCTGCCCGTTCTGCTTGAGCTTGTCGACGTTGCGCGAGGGATCGTTGGCCGCCCACTGCGCACTACCCGGCGCACCCCACATGTTGAGGATGCCGTTGGTGTAGTTCGACACGATGGTCTGGGAGGCGAGGACACCAAGCGCTCCGATCGGATTGTCGAGCTGGTAATAGCCCGACATGGCCTGCACGACCTTGAACTGTTCGGGGTGCTTCTCGGCCAGGGTGACCGCCGGTCCTGCCGACATCGACAGGCCCACGATCGCGTTACCTGTTTTGCTCACCCCGAAGTTCTGCGACAGATAGTCGGGCAGCTCCGAGGTCAGGAAGGTCTCCTGTTTGATCGTGGTGTTCGCGCCCGCCGGACCGTTCCAGTCGGTGTAGAACGACGACGCGCCGCCGGCGGGCATCACCAGCGTGGTGTTGGAGCTGGAGTCGTAGACCTTCGCGGCCTGCACATCGGTGGTCCACGCCGACCGCGAATCCACCGCGCGCATCCCGTCGAGCAGGTAGATGCCCTGCGTGCTGTTGTTGGAGGCGCGGATCTGGACGACGATGTACTTGTTCATCGACGCCGACCACACCTTGCAGTTCTGCACGTAGTTGCCCGACGAATCCCACGTGCAGCCGGGCCGCAGGACCTCCGGGTGCCCGACCAGCGCCGAAGCCCGATTGCCGCCCGACATCAGCGAGCTCAGCACGTACAGGCTGATCGTCAACGTCGCGATGAGGGCCACCACGATCAACCGGCGTCGCCGACGGCGGGGCGCCGGGGTCGGCGCCTGCGGTGGGTGAATCATCCAGTTCGCCGCGATCGACGAGTCGTGGTCGCCGCCCGCGGTGCGGGTGTCGTCGTCGGAACCGGACATGAACACTCCTGCCATCAGCCGGCGTCGAGAGGGATGACGCCGATACCGTGAGGATCGCTCACGACCTGGCGCGGCGTTACATCACCCGGCGCGCCTCACGCCGACAGGTGTTCGTGAACGACCAGCGGGCCGGGGTCGGCGTCGAGGTCGAAGGCCACCGTCTCGCGTTCGGACAGCGTGGTGCCGTCGGCCAGCGTGGTCGACACCCGATGGGTCACGATCGCGACGGCGCCGACGACGAGTATGCGCCGATCGCTGCTCACACACGTGGCGACACCCCAGCCCTCAGCACGCCAGGAACGCCACAGCGCCCGGTAGTCGGCGACGCCGATCGCGGTCCGGTCCTGATCGGGGAAGACCAGCTGGGCGTCGGGGGCGAATGCGCCGAAGTAGGCGTCCTCGTCATTCGCGGCGAACGCGGCCACCAGGGCGTCGAGGGCATCGAGTGCGCGTGCGGTGAGCGTGTCGGTTGTCATGGGGGAATCCGTTCAGGTGGGAAAGGGCAGGGACGGTGGGCCGGCCGCTTCAGCGGCGGGGCCCGAGGATCGACAGCATCTCGTAGGCGACATGTGCGGCGGCGATACCGGTGATCTCGGCGTGGTCGTAGGCGGGCGAGACCTCGACGATGTCGGTGCCGACGATGTCGAGGCCGCGTAGGCCACGCAGGGTGTTCAACAGCTCGCGGGAGGTCAGGCCGCCGGCCTCGGGGGTTCCGGTGCCCGGTGCATGCGCTGGGTCGAGGACGTCGATGTCGATGGAGACGTACACCGGACCACCGGCCAGGCGCGTGCGTAACCGTTCGACAATGCTTGTCACACCGTCGAATTCGTAGTCATCGGCGCGTACCACGGCGAATCCGAGCGCCGAGTCGTCGTCGAGGTCGGCGGCACTGTAGAGCGGTCCGCGGATGCCGACGTGCATCGAGCGTTCCATGTCGATCAGTCCTTCCTCGCTGGCCCGGCGGAAGGGTGTGCCGTGGGTATAGGGCGCACCGAAGTAGGAGTTCCAGGTGTCGAGGTGGGCGTCGAAGTGTAGTACCGCAACGGGTTTCGCGTGTAGGTCGTGCAGCGCGCGCAGCATGGGCAGTGCGACGGTGTGGTCGCCGCCGAGGATCAGCGGGGTGGCGCCGTCGGCGCCGAGGGTTCTCGCCGCGGCGCTGATGGTGTCGATGGCCTCGGTGATGGCGAACGGATTGACCGACAGGTCACCGCAATCGACGACCTGCTGCTGTGCGAATGGTGCCACGCCGAGAGCGGGATTGAAGGGCCGCAACAACTTCGACGATGCGCGAATGTGTCCGGGGCCGAATCGTGCGCCCGGCCGATAGCTGACCCCGGTGTCGAAAGGGATGCCGAGGATGTGCACGTCGGCATCGGCGACCTGGTCCCGACGCGGCAGGCGGGCAAAGGTGGCCGGTGCGCCGTAGCGGGGGAAGCGTGCGGCATCAACCTGCCCCACCACCCCGTCGATGACCGGGAACTCGGTGTCGAGACCCGCAATCACGCTGTCGCTCACGAGTTCTCCTCCATGCTGTGCTCTTCTGCGGCGATCTCGGTGCGGATCTCGCCGGTACTTGCCGGGTCGGACAGTTCGGGGTGGTCGGTGAGGAGTTGGCGTTCGACGGAGAGATCCTGGTTGCGGGTGAACAGCACGTAGGCTCCGCCCGAGACCAGCAAACCGATGACGAAGGCGATGTCCACCTCGCCCATCGCCGACGCGGCGGGCCCGACGAAGAACGGTAGGTCCATGAACGGGATCTCGGCGGCGATACCGATCAGGAAAGCGCCGATACCGCGCCAGGGCCACCGGCCGTATACGCCTGCGGGCGTGAACAGGTCGGCGATGACGTAGTGGCCGCGGCGGACGAAGAAGTAGTCGGTGAGGTTCACCGCCGTCCACGGCACCAGCAGGTAGAGCATGATCAGCAGCGCGGTGTTCAGTGATTCGGTGGCATCGGTCAACGCCAGCGACAGCGCCAGCCACACGACGGTCAGGACCAGGATCGTGATCACGCGGAGCCGGCGCGTCGGGGAGATCTGGCGGACCGAGTCGATCGCGGTGACCACGGTCAGCATGCCGCTGTAGGCGTTGAGGCCCATCGTCGCCACCAGCACCAGGGTCGCGACCACCGCCAGGACGCTGCCCAGGCCCGAGATGACCTGATTGCCACCGTCATTGATGCCGCTCAACGCGTCGGACGCGCCGAGGTAGGTCGCCAGGAACGCGCCCACCGGGATCAGCCACGCCGGCGAGGCGGCAGCGCCGACGAACACCGAGGCGATGATCGAGGACGGGCGCGTGTCCCGGGGCAGGTACCGCGAGTAGTCCGACACGTACGGGGCGTAGGTGATGTTGTAGGACGCCGCGACCGAGAACTGCACCAGGAACGCCACGAGGGTGAAGCCGCCCGGACCGGCCGGTCCCAGGGACCCGTGCACCGAGCCGGCCAGGATGCCGATCGTGAGAATCAGCCACAGCGGCAACGAGATCCAGAAGAGGATCTTGAACGCCCGGTGCAGTAGGTCGTGGCCGAAGATGGCCAGCGCGGCGGCGATCACCGACATCGCGACGGCGACCACCACCGGGTTCCAGCCGAAGATGGACTGCAGCCCGGACTTGATGATCACGATGTCGACGACGTTGAAACCGACGAAGGTGAACAGCGTGCCGATCAGCGGCAACAGCACTCCGCGATAACCGAATTGGGCTCGGGACTGGATCATCTGCGGCAGTCCGAGGACCGGGCCCTGCGTGGCGTGGAACGCCATGAACAATGTGCCGAAGGCGATACCGGCGAGGCCGGCGACGATGCTCCAGAGCAACGACAACCCCATCGCCGGACCGACGAAGCCCAGCGCGAGGGTGAACGGCTGGAAGTTGCCGACGAACCAGAACGGTCCCTGCGCGGAGACCTTGCCGTGGCGTTCGTCGTCGGGCACGTAGTCGATGGAGCGGGTCTCGATGGCGGGGCGGGTGGTGGCGCGGGCGGTCGGGCCGTCGGCGGGGAGATCGAGGGTCATGACGGGCTTTCGGGTCGATCGGAACACTCGGTGGGTGGCGTCGTCGCCGGTGCATCAAGAGTGCAGCGCACTGACCTGCACCGACAGTGCGAAAATGTCCAATCCGGTCATTACGATTGGGCAATATGTACAACAGTGGGCCCAGGGGACTCCAATGATCACCGTCGGCGACGTCGCCGCAGCGGACGAACTCCACCTGGAGGTGGCGGCCGGAGGGGAGGCGCTCGACGCCGAGGTCACGATGGTGCACGTTTCCGAGCTGACCGACCCACACGAGTGGCTGCGCGGTGGGGAGCTGCTCATGACCATCGGGTTGCTGGTGGAGATGACCGAGCAGGGGTGTCGCGAGTATGTGCGCAACTGCCGGGCCGGTGGTGTGGCGGGCCTGGTGTTGGGTCTGGGCCCGCGCTACGACGCCTGCCCCGAGCCGCTGCGCGCGGCGGCCGCCGAGATAGGTGTTCCGCTCCTCGTGGTCCCCGTCGAGGTGCCTTTCATCGCCATCACCAAGTGGGTGTTCGAAAAGCGGGCCGCCCAGCAGCGACACGATCTCGAGGAGGCGATGGAGCTCAATCGCCGACTGACCGCGGTGGCCACGTCGAGTGCGCCGTTACCCGCGTTGCTGGAGACCTGGGCCGAGGCGTCGAGCGCGCACTGTGTGGTTTGCGACGGTGTGGGTCGGCTAATCGCGGCCTCTCCCGGAGCCTCGGAGCAGGCGCGTACGGAGGCCGTGGAATTGGCGGTCGCCGCCTCGCACGAACCGCCCGGACAGTCGTGGGTGTTACGTGCCGGGCGAGAGATCCACACCGTCGGCTCCGGTGTCGCGCTGGCGTTCATCGTGTTGGACGCCCAACTCAATCCGGTGGCGCGGCATTCGTCGACGGTGCTCGTCTCGCTGCTCGCGCTGGAGGTGCAACGTCGCCATGTCGCCGGCCAACCCGAACGTCAGCGCCGAGGTGCGGTGTTCGCCCAACTGGTTCGTCCGGGACTGAAACCGGCACGCGCACAACAGCTTGCGGACTCCTTGGGCTGGCGGACGACGCTCGTCGTCGCGGCGGTGATCGCGCCCGCACCCCACGATGCGGACGCGTTGCTGTTCCGCCTGCAGTCCTCCTTGACGGCCGGGCTCGTCCGGTCGCACGGGCGGCTCGTGGAGATCGCCCACCCCGAATCCGACGGGCTGCTCGCGACGCTCACCGCGATCGCTCCCGGCACGCCGATCGGGTTGGGCGCCCCGGTCGCGGTGGCGTCGTTGCCGGTGTCGCTGACCCAGGCGCGCTCGCTGGTGGGCGCCAGCGAGCGCCTTGGTCGGCCGGTCGATGCGCGCGAGGGCCGTACCGTCGAGCTGCTCATCGGGCTCGGCGAGCCACGGCTGCTCCGCGGATTCGCCGACGCCGTGCTCGCCCCGATCGATCAACTCGAGGAGCGCGAGCGCGTCGAACTGATGCGGACCCTCGAGGAGTGGCTGCGCGTCAACGGCGCATGGGACCCGGCGGCAGCCCGGTTGTCGGTGCACCGCAACACCGTTCGCAATCGGATCGATCGCATCGCGACGCTATCGGGGCGCCGGCTCGACGACGGCGAGGACCGCATGGAACTCTGGTTGGCGCTCAAGGCCCGCTCGGCGCTGCCCCGCGTATGACAACAGCCCGGTGACGGACTCGGGTATGGCAGGGTAACCCCATGGCACCGAAGCGGGGGAGGCGCGACTACGGCTCGATCCTGCTCGGGTCGGCCAGTGAGAGCGGGTTCAAACAGCGGCTACGCATCCAGACGCTGCTGACCGCGTCGATCGTCGTCGCGAACCTGGTGGGCGCGATCATCGCCATCGCGTTGTCGTCGGTGGGGATTCCGGAGCCGTCGGTGTTCCAGCCCGATCTCTGGTGGGTCAACTTCCTCGCGTTGCCGCTCTACGTCGCCGGGGCGTTCGTGATCGGAATCGGTTGGGGCACGATCGTTGTCGTCCGCGATCTGCGTTGGGCGATCCGGGATCGGCCGCCGACCGAACGCGATGCGCGGCGTGCCCGTCGGGCCCCGTGGCGCCTGGTGAGCATCCAGGCGATCCTGTGGATCGGCGCGGTCATCTTCTTCACCCTCTGTTACGGCATCCCGCATCCCGAACTGATCCCGAAGACGATCTTCGTCGTCGGTCTCAGCGGGGTGGTGGTCGTCGCGATCTCCTATCTGCTGATCGAGTTCTCGCTGCGGCCGGTGGCCGCCGAACTCATCAGCGCCGGATACCGCAGACGCAAACGCAGCGGCGTGCGCAGTCGGGCGATCGTGTCGTGGCTCGTCGGCTCGGCGATCCCGGTGACCGGCATTCTGCTGGTCGTGCTGTTCGGCGCGTTCCGGCCCGAGACGTCCAAGGTCGACATGTTCGTCGGTGTCGCGGTGTTGGCGGTGACGGCGCTGGCCACCGGGCTGATCCTGACGCTGTTGTCGTCACTGAGCATCATCGGCCCCATCCGCAGCGTGCGTACCGCGCTGCACCGGGTGGAGGCGGGGGAACTCGACGACGTCGAGGTGGTGGTCTACGACGGCACAGAACTCGGTGATCTGCAGGCCGGTTTCAACCTGATGGTCGGCGGGCTGCGCGAACGAGAACACATGCGCGACCTGTTCGGGCGGCACGTCGGACGCGAGGTCGCCGAGGCCGCGCTTGCCTCCGACCCCGAACTCGGGGGCACCGAGAAGGTCGTGGCCGCGGTCTTCGTCGACGTGATCGGTTCGACGACGCTGGCCGCCGAACGTTCACCGGTCGAGGTGGTGGAGATCCTGAATCGTTTCTTCGGGGTGATCGTCGCCGCCGTCGAGGAGAACAAGGGGCTGGTCAACAAGTTCGAGGGCGACGCGGTGCTCGCGATCTTCGGTGCGCCGATCGCGTTGTCGGACTGTGCCGGTGCGGCCCTGGCGGCGGCCCGAACGATCGCCACGCGACTCGGTGAGGAGGTGCCGGAATTGTCGGCGGGCATCGGCGTCAGCCATGGGCCGGTTGTGGCGGGCAACGTCGGTGCGATCCAGCGTTTCGAATACACCGTGATCGGTGACCCGGTCAACGAGAGTGCGCGCCTGTCCGAACTCGCCAAACGAAATCCGCGACACCCGTTGGCATCCGGGCGTGCCGTGGAGGCGGCGCGGCCGGCCGAGCGCGAGAAGTGGCGCGAGGCCGAACATGCCACACTCCGCGGCCGTACCGAGCAGACCGTTGTCTACGAGGCGGCCGGGGCGGGCGAACCGGTGTCCGACGCGTCCTGACCGCCCGCGATCCGGAGCTGCCGGCGCGCCCGAATGCTCGGGTGCGCCCGTGTGCTCAGTGCGTCAAGCCCGGCAGCGCTGGAGCGTTGCCGCAGGTCGGGGCGCTCGATTGGGTGCACGCCCACAACCACTTCATCCAGCTGCTCGCCGAGTTCAGCACGCCGTCGGTGTCGGTGTGGCCCGGTGCGGACGGGGCCGACGGCCCGGGCGCGGTGGGAGAGGGAGCGGCGGGCGCCGAGGCGGAGACAGGGAAGGCCGTGTAGTCCTCGTCGCTGGATTGCCCGGCGGTGGAGCTGCACACGACGTATCCGGCGTACTGGGCGGCGTTGCCCTGGTAGGTGAGCAGGGTGGTGGGGGCGGAGCCGACGGCGACGGTGTCGGCGACGGCCAGCGGGGTGCCCACCCCCGACATGTCCTGGTCGTACTGGTTGTTGAGTGAATCGACTTGCGGCCCTTGGTTTTGCACGCGTGCCGCTGCCCGTTGCGTGCCGACCTGGGCGGCTTGTTCGAGTGCTCCGAGGGCCGAGATCGGATACACGAAGGCGCTGCACTGCCCCTGGCCGCCGGCCAGCGGTGAGTTGTTGACGCCGAAGAGCGTGACCGTGGTGCCGCTCATCGTCCCGGATCCGGCATGGGCGGTGCCGGTGGTCCAGGCGTGGGCCGGCGCCGCGAGGCCCAACCAGGTTGCGCTCGCACAGGTGAGTACTGCCGCCCCCGCGGCCATCCGGCGTCTCATATCGGCAACCTACTGCCGTTCGGCCGGTGATTCGGTTGTGGTCCCATCACGGTTCGGCACAACTTCAGTCACAGGCGCCCCGTTTGAACCAGTTGTCCCACTTGGGATTATCGCGATGATGCCGACCAAGCGGGCCAACCGGTCATATCGGCACCCGAGGGATCAGGTGTCGTCGCGGTCGGTCAGACCCTCGGCGAAGTCGAGCCGGCGCAATGCCTTGCGCAACACCTCGTCGTCGATCCGGCCGGCGTCGCGCTCCTCGATGAACACCTTGCGCTGCACCCGCACCAGCTTCAGTCGGATGCGATTGCCTGCGGCGTTCGGGCTCTCACCGATCGCCTCGGGCCCTCGACCCAGGTCCTCCCAGGCCGTATTGCGTTGTGTCGTGACCCATTTGCGTAAGAATCCGATCTGATGGCGACGGACATCGTCGGGTGCCATCTCGGCCTCGATCCGGTCGAGCAGATTCTCGGCCTCACGGGTCGCGCGGTCCTGCGCGCCGGCGTAGGCGAGCAACTCCTCGGTCGGATCGTCACCGGTCACCCCGAGGCGCCGGATCACCCACGGCAGGGTGGTGCCCTGGATCAGCAGGGTGCCGACCACCACCACGAAGGTCAGGAACAGGATCTCCGCGCGCGCCGGGAACGGCTCACCGGAATCGGTGTACAGCGGGATCGAGAACGCCGCGGCGAGCGAGACCACACCCCGCATCCCGGCCCATCCGACGACGAACACCGCGCTCGGCGCGGGTGCCGGTTCGGCGTCGCGCACCTTGCGGGAGAACACCCGCGGCAGGTAGGTGGCCGGGAACACCCAGAGGAAGCGGACCGCGATGACGACCGCGAGGACGATGACCGCATCGATGGTGATCTGCGTCCACGACTGACCGGAGAGCCCGCGGATCAGTTCGGGCAGTTGCAAACCGATGAGCAGGAAGACGAACGCCTCGAGGATGGCGTCGATGGATCGGCGCACGGCGTCGTCCTGCATACGGGTGGCGTAGCCGAGTCGGACGGAGCGTTGTCCGAGGAACAGGCCGGCGGTGACCACCGCGATCACCCCGGAGGAATGCAACTCCTCGGCGATGAAGTAGGTGCCGAAAGGGACCATGATCCCGATCGCCGTTTCCATCGTCGGGTCGGTCAGCCAGTCGCGGACGCGGGCGGTCAGGTAACCGATCGCCAGACCCACCGCGACGCCGCCGACCGCGGCGAGCAGGAACATCGAGACGCCGTTGACCACCGTCGTGGTGGCGCCGATGGCCGCGGCCAGGGCGACCCGAAGGGCGGTGAGGGCGGTCGCATCGTTGAGCAGGCTCTCCCCGCCCAGCAACGTCATGATGCGACGGGGCAATCCGACGCGGCGTCCGATGGCCTGCGCGGAGACCGCGTCCGGCGGAGCGACGACCGCCCCCAGAACCAGCGCGGCGGCAAGCGGGACGTGGGGGATGCGAGCCCATGCGACGAGTCCCACCAGGATCGTCGAGAACAGTGGCAGCCCCACCGCGAGCAGGCCGATGGCACGTCGGTTGGCCCGGATCTCCTGATACGAGCTGTCCTGCGCGGCCGAATACAGCAGCGGCGGCAGGATGACGAACAGCACGAACTCGGGGTCGAGTCCGACGTCGGGGAGACCGGGGATCCAACAGATCCCGAGACCGACCGCCACCAACACCAGAGGGGCCGACAAACCGAAGTGGCGGCACAGGGCGGCGATCGCGAGCGATACCGCGGCCACCAGCAGGAGTGATGCACTCACCCGCCTGAACCTACCGGGCGACGATAATGGGCACATGGCACTGTTAGGACGTCGTTCCCGCACCACCGAGACCCGGGCGCAGCCGCCGACCCCGGCGGGTCGGTGTCCCGAACTCGCCGAGATCGGTCTCGACCCCGCCACCGATCCGGCCGCGGCCGCCGGTCACACCGACGAGTGCGAGGACTGCATGGCCATCGGGGAGAACCACTGGTCGCATCTGCGCAAGTGCCTGGAGTGCGGGCATGTGGCGTGTTGTGACTCCTCGCCGCGCCGGCACGCGACCGCGCACTTCCACTCGTCGGGGCATCCTGTCATGCGTTCGGCGGAACCCGGTGAACTCTGGCGGTGGTGCTACATCCATCAGGTGGTTGGCTGAACCGCGAGTCGGTGGGTGTCGGCGCAGGTCACAGCCGTGTATCGAGTAGTGCCACCCGTGCGCGGTGTGGATGACCCACCGATCGGGTGCCACGTAGAATCCACGGAATGACCTCGAACACCGAGAGCAGCGCCGCCTCTGAGGAGCCCTCGCGTCCCGGCGCGCCGTCCCCGCAGGAGTCGCGATCGTCGTCCGCGCCGTCGTCGGCTGCGCAGTCGTCGTCCGCGCAGGCGCCGGTGGTCGCGGTGCCGGTGCCGGGGGACGCGCCGGCGGGTGAGCCCGCCGTTGCCCTGCAGAAGCCGGACGCGGTCGCCCAGGCGCCCACGCAGGTGCAGGCGGTTCGTCGGCCCGCGTCCACACCGGTCGGCCCGCCCGACATCCTCGGGACGCCGTTGTCGCCGACCTCGACCCGGGTGATGGTGCTCGGTGCCGGTGAACTCGGCAAGGAACTCGTGATCGCCTTTCAGCGACTCGGCGTCGAGGTCGTCGCCGTGGATCGCTACGAGAACGCTCCCGGACACCAGGTGGCCCATCACGCCGAGGTCATCGACATGACCGACGGCGACGCGGTACTCGCCCTGGTGGAGAAGTATCGGCCGCACTATGTGGTGCCCGAGATCGAGGCCATCGCGACCGAGGCGCTCGGAACGGTCGAGAAGAAGGGGCTGGCCGAGGTCATCCCGACGGCGTCGGCGGTGATCGCGACGATGAACCGTGAGGGCATCCGCCGGCTGGCCGACGAGGACCTCGGGTTGCCGACGTCGCCGTATCTGTTCGCCGGGTCACTCGAGGAGATGACCGTGGCGGTCGGGCAGATCGGCTACCCGTGCGTGGTGAAGCCGGTCATGTCGTCGTCGGGCAAGGGGCAGACCGTCCTCAAGAGCGCCGCCGACATCGAGTCCGCCTGGCAGCGCGCGACCACGGGTGGGCGCGTCGCCGGTGAACGCGTGATCATCGAGGGTTGGGTCGATTTCGACTTCGAGATCACCTTGCTCACGGTGCGTGCCATCGATCCGGCCACCGGACGACTGACCTCCCACTTCTGCGCGCCGATCGGGCACAAGCAGGTCAACGGCGACTACGTGGAGAGCTGGCAGCCGCACGAGATGACCACCGATGCACTGGGTGCCGCCACCTCGATCGCCGCGCGGATCGCCACCGCGCTCGGTGACGGAAAGATCGGTGGCCGAGGCATTTTCGGCGTCGAACTGTTCGTCAAGGGCGACGACGTCTATTTCTCCGAGGTCAGTCCGCGCCCGCACGACACCGGACTGGTCACCCTGGCCACCCAGCGCCTCAGTGAGTTCGAGATGCACGCACGCGCCATCCTCGGGCTGCCGGTCGACGTGACGCTGGCCTCGCCGGGGGCGTCGGCGGTCATCTACGGCCAGCTCGATGAGAAGGCGATCGGCTTCGAGAACGTCGCACGCGCACTCGCCGTGCCGGAGACCGACATTCGGCTGTTCGGCAAACCCGAGAGCTTCCATCGACGACGCGTCGGGGTGGTCACCGCGACCGCCGACGACGTCACGACGGCCCGCGAACGCGCGGTGCAGGCCGCCTCGATCGTCTCGCCGGTGCCCGGGCGTGAGGCGCGTCGCGGTGCGCCCGCGCCGGTACCGCCGCCTGTGCCTGCGCGCCCGGCCGGACCTCCGCCGCGAGGACCGGTGGGACCGCCGCCAGGTGGGCCGCAGGGTGGACCGCCGCCGGGTATGCCGCCGCGCCCGCAGCCGGGGCAGATGCCTCCCCGTGGGCCGGGGCGCCTCCCGGGCCGTCCGCCGATGGGACCGCCACCGGTCGCACCACCGCCGGGTGGCCCGCGTCCGGGTGGGCCTCAGGGTGGTCCGCCACCGGGATCGCGTGGGCCCGGACCAGCGGGAGCGCCGGGCCCGGGACAGCGCCCCCCGGCCGGGCCGGGAGCTCCGCGTCCGGAGGCGGCCGGGTCGGATTCCCCGGCCAAGGTCGAGTAGGGCAGCCGATTCATGCCCCTGTACGGCGAGGTGATCGTCGGTGTCTGTATTGCCGTGGGGCTGTTGGGGATCGTCGTCCCGGTGCTGCCCGGCACCCTAGTGGTTGCGGTGTCGATCCTGGTGTGGGCGATCATCGTCGGGGGCTGGTCCTGGGCGGTGTTCGCGCTCGCCGCGATGCTGATCGGTGTCGGTGAGATCGTCAAATATGTTGTCGCCGGCCGTGTTCTGCGTCGGCACGAGATCCCCAACCGCACCATCGTGGTCGGCGGGGTGGTGGGAATCGTCGGCTTCTTCGTGGTGCCCGTCGTCGGGTTGTTCCTCGGATTCATTGCCGGTGCACTGGTTTCCGAGCTCGTGCGAACCCGCACGGCCGGTGCGGCGTGGCGCGGTACGCTGGCGGCGACCAAGGCGGCGGCGGTGACGATCGGTATCGAGTTGTTCGGCGCGTTGCTCGCGTCGGGGACCTGGCTGGCCGGGGCGATCGCCCTGTGAGCACACAGGGCAGCCGCCCTGTGACCGAACGGCCTACGGCTCGCTGAGTACCCCGCGCGCACGGCCCATCCCACGCGCACTGCCCATCCCACGCGCACTGTGCGCGCCGATCGGCACGATCATCGGGCCGCCGAAGACCGGGTCGGCGACCACCTGTGCGCGCAGGCCGAAGGCGTCGTCGAGGAGTTCGGCGGTGATCACCTCGTCGGGTGCACCATGCCGGACCAGTTGGCCGTCATTCATGACGAACAGCGAATCACTGTAGCGCACAGCGAGATTCAGGTCGTGTAGCACCATGACGACGGTCTTGCCGTGCTCAGTCTTGAGGGAGTGCACGAGGTCGAGGACCTCGAGGGAATGCGCGAGGTCGAGGTAGGTGGTCGGCTCGTCGAGCAGCAGCAGGTCGGTGCCCTGTGCCAGTGCGAGCGCGATCCAGACCCGTTGGCGCTGACCGCCGGAGAGGGCGTCGAGGGTCCGATCGGCGAGGTCGGTCGTCGAGGTCAGTTCCAGGGCCAGCGCGACGGCGGCCTCGTCCTCGGCGGAGGCCTG
Source organism: Gordonia sp. L191 (assembly GCF_030077625.1). NCBI lineage: Bacteria > Bacillati > Actinomycetota > Actinomycetes > Mycobacteriales > Gordoniaceae > Gordonia > Gordonia sp. L191. The sequence continues at coordinate 164,270 of NZ_CP125996.1, forward strand.
CTGATACCACTTCTGGTAGGGGTGGCGGCCCCGGCTGACCAGATCCTCGACGGTGAGTCCTTCGGGCGCAACGGGATTCTGCGGCAGGATGCCCAAGGTGCGGGCGACGGTCTTCGGCTTGATCCGGGTGATGTCGGTGCCGTCGAGGCGTACGACGCCCGAGCGGGCCGGCAGCAGCCGCGCCAGACACCGCAGCAGCGTCGATTTGCCGCAGCCGTTGGGGCCGATGATCGTGGTGATCGCCGCGTCGGGGATGTCGACGTCGAGGCCGTCGATGACGATGCGGTCGTCGTAGCCGACGACGAGGTCGCGTGCGGAAAGTCGGCTCATACGGTGGCCTTTCGGGAGATCGAGACCATGAGATAGATCAGGAAGGGGCCGCCGAGCGCCGCGGTGACGATGCCCACCGGCAGGCCCGACGGCAGTACCGTGCGACACAGGATGTCACCGCCGACCACGAGAATCGCGCCGATCGCCCCGGAAGCGACCGGGGTGGGGATGGCACTGCCGGTCAGGCGCATGGCGATCTGCGGGGCGAGCAGTGCGGCGAAGGCGATCGGCCCGGCGGCCGAGACCGCCAGGGCCGCAACGATCACCGCGATCAGCAGGATCGCGCTCGAGACGGCCATCGTCCGCACGCCCAGCGAGCGCGCCAGATCGGTGCCGAGGCTCATCGCGTCGATCTGCCGGGCGAGCACCCCGACGGCGACGACGGCCAGCACCACCGCGATCGCGACCGGCCACACACTCGACCACGAGGTGTTGGCCACCGACCCCACCAGCCACGTCTGGGCACGGCCGACATCGCGGATCTCGGCGCGGGTGAGCAGATAGGAGGTGGCGGCCTGCAGCACCCAGGTGATGCCGACGCCGATGAGCACCAGGCGCAGCGGATTGATGGCGTGGTTGGCTTTCCGTCCGGGCCAGGCGAGCAGATACATCACCACGGCGGTGGCCAGTCCGCCGATGAGGGCCGACGCGGGCACGCCGAGCTGGGCGAGTCCGGCGCCCCACCCGGTTCCGAAGGCGATCGCCGAGACGGCTGCGACGCTGGCTCCGGCGGTGATGCCGAGCATGTCGGGGGTCGCCAAGGGGTTGTGGGCGATCAACTGCGTCAACGATCCCGACATGCCGAGCGCGAAGCCGACCAGCACCGACACCAACGCGCGCGGCACGGCGTCGTCGAGGATGACGACGTTCTCGATGCGGGTACCGCCACCGAGCAGGATGCGTATCACGTCGATCGGTGTCACCGGGTAGTCGCTGATGGTGACGCTCATCAGGAACAAGACGAAGGCGATCAGCAGGGAGGTGGTCACCGCGATCACCATGCGCGGACGCCACACCCACGATGTCGGTCCGACGCGCACGATGCGGCGCGAGTCGCGACCCGGGCGGTCGTCGGCGGCCGTCGCGGCCTCGGTGTCGGTGCTCAAACGCTCGTCAACTTCGTTCGGCGGACCATGGCGATCAGGAACGGCGCCCCGACGAAGGCCAGCACGACGCCGACCTGGATCTCGCCGGGCCGGGCGACGACGCGACCGATGATGTCGCACACCAGTAGCAGTGCGGCGCCGATGAGCGCCGAGTACGGGATGATCCAGCGATAGTCCGCGCCGCACATCGCGCGCGCGATGTGCGGCACCACCAGACCGAGGAAGACGATGGGTCCGCAGGCAGCGGTCGCCGCCCCGATCAGCAGGGTGATCCCGAGGATGCCGACGCCGCGGATCACCAACACGCGGCTGCCGAGCGCCTTGGTCATGTCGTCGCCGAGGCTCAGGATGTTGAGGAAGAACCCCGACGCCAGCGCCAGCACGAGACCGATCCCGATGAACGGCAATGCGGCCCAGAAGATGTCGATGCTACGGCCGGCCGTCGAACCGACGCTCCAGAAGCGCCACGCGTCGAGCGATTGGGTATCGCTGAGCACGATCGCCGAGGTGATCGCCACGAGCATCGCCGACAGCCCGGTGCCTGCGAGCACGAGGGTGATCGGACCCGTCCCGGTCAGTGCCGCGATCCCGAAGACGAGGGCCGAGGCGATGATTGCCCCGCCGAGCCCGAAAGCCATGTAGGCCAGCGGAGAGGTGATGCCGAAGAGGTAGACACCGCCGACGACCGCGCAGGCGGCCCCGGCGTTGACGCCGAGCAGCCCGGGGTCGGCGATGGGGTTGCGGGTGTGGCCCTGGGTGATCGCGCCGGCCGCCCCGATGGCCAGGCCCACGATGAGACCGAGCACGGTACGCGGTACGCGCAGGTCCCATACGATGCCCGCGGTGTCGGAGGACTTGTCGATCCGTGGCATGTGCAGGTGGATCAGGGCCTGCCAGATCTGCGAGCAGCCTGCGGTGAAGGAATTCCAGGTGGCGGCCAGCGGCATCTCTCTTGTGCCGATCAACACCGAGCCGATGGTGGCGACCACGAGCACCGCGAGGATCAGCAGTAGTCCGGTGAGGCGTCGCACGAAGGGCAACCTTACCTCAGTCGGGGTTGCCGGATTCGATGACGATCCGGCTGCCGTGTGGCAACGATTCTGAGACCTACGTAACGGTTACCTGTGAGAGTGCGATACAAGGGGACGTACGCATTTCGGCGCGGGGGCGTCGTAGGAGTTCGCAGCCTCGGGGTCGTTCTCGGTTTCGGGGCCCGCTCGACGAAGAAGGAGTCGACATGAAGAAGACGATGAAGCGAGCCGTCGCGGCGACGGCGGTTGCGGCCGGTATCGCCGGCGGCACCTTGGCCGCAGCGGGTGAGGCGCAGGCCGCAGGGCCGGGCGATCTGGCCATGCTGGGCGGCGTGAGCTGCGAGTTCAAGCGGTGGGGCCCGAACTGGGACTCCGGACCGCTCTGGCAGATGACCCGGTGGATGGGCGTGAAGAACGTCGGCGGCTCCAACATGACCAACGTCAACGTCACCGAGATCGGCGGGGCCACCAAGCAGGTCCGGATCGCCGGCCAGCCCGCCGGTCTGCTCAAGCCCGGCCAGTTCTACCGCTACGTCGAGACCAAGTGGGCCGGTTGCTGGCCGTCGTCGATCTCCGGCTACACCATCGGCGCGCAGGTGGAGAATCTCGCCAACAACTTCGGCTTCTGGGCCAACGTGCGTCAGATCCCGGCACCGCAGAACTCGCCGGGCCCGCAGAACCTCGCACCGACAATTCAGCAGGGCTGAGCGACAACCACTCTCACGGTCAATGAGGGGCGAGGCGGATCTCCGTCTCGCCCCTCGCTGTGTGTGCGGCTTCTTCCCAAGGCTTTTCGATCGTCCCCTGGAAATTGCTCGGGGGCGAACGAAAAAGTGGGGGAAGAAGACTCTTCCCCCACTTTCGTCAGCCGTGTGTCTCTGGAGTGAGTGTCAGGCCTCCTGAACCCCTGACGGAGTCAGGCCTTCTGAACCCCTGACGGAGTCAGGCCTTCTGAACCTTGTGCGGCTCGGAGGCGGCGAGCATGTCCTCACGCTCGACGACTTTGACGCGTTCGCGGCCCTGTTCGGCGCCCAGGGAACGCTCGTGCTCGTCGAGTCGGTACCAGCCGTCCCAGGTGGTGAACGGGATGCTCTTGGACTCGAGCAGCTCGATGACGGCGTCCTCGGCGGGGTGGGCGGGATCGAGCAGCGCGCCGTTGGTCATGTCCTCGATGATGCAGTCGACGGTCTCGTTGGCGTCACCCTTGGTGTGGCCGATGAGTCCGACGGGTCCACGTTTGACCCACCCGGTGGTGTAGAGCCCGGTCAGGTGAGCGCCTTCGTCGAAGACGCGTCCGGCCTCGTTCGGGATGACGCCGGCCTGGCTGTCGAACGGGATCTGCGGCAGGTTGTCCGAGAGGTAGCCGACGGCCCGGTAGACCGCGGTGACATCCCAGTCGGTGAACTTGCCGGTCGGCTTGACGTTGCCGGTGCCGTCGAGCTGGGTGCGCTCGGTGCGCAGGCCGACGACCTTGCCGTCCTCGCCGAGGATCTCGGTGGGGCTTTCGAAGAAGTGCAGGAACAGCTTGTGGATGGCGCCCTGCTTGGGGTCGCGGATCGCGTAGTTCTCGATGATCGTGGCGACCTGGTCGGTGATCTTCGATCCGCGGCGCGCGACGGCGGAGCCCTCGTCGTAGTCGATATCCTCGGGGCTTACGACGACCTCAATGTTCGGCGAGTGGTCGAGTTCCTTGAGCTCGAGCGGGGTGAACTTCGCCTGGGCGGGTCCGCGACGACCGAAGACGTGGACCTCGAGGGCCTTGTTGTTCTTGAGGCCCTGGTAGACATTGTCGGGGATCTCGGTGGGCAGTAGTTCGTCGCCGGTCTTGGCGAGTACGCGTGCCACGTCGAGCGCGACGTTGCCGACGCCGATGACGGCGACTTTCTCCTCTTCGAGCGGCCATTCGCGCGGGAAGTCGGGGTGTCCGTCGTACCAGGCGACGAATTGTGCTGCGCCGTAGGAGCGTTCGAGGTCGACGCCGGGGATCTGCAGAGCGCGGTCGTCGGTGGCGCCGGTGGAGAAGATCACCGCGTCGTAGTGCGACTTGAGTTCGTCGAGGGTGATGTCGGTGCCGTAGTCGATGTTGCCGAGCAGGCGGACCTGCGGCTTGTCGAGGACCTTGTGCAGGGCGGTGATGATGCCCTTGATGCGGGGATGGTCGGGTGCGACGCCGTACCGGATGAGGCCGAAGGGCGCGGGCATGCGCTCGTAGAGGTCGATGGACACGCCGCGGTCCTTGGCGGTGTCGGACTTCATCAGGGCGTCGGCGGCGTAGATCCCGGCGGGACCCGCGCCGACGATGGCAACGCGCAGCGGGCGAGCTTGATCGGTCATAGAGTGTCAGTACCTCGGTTCTCGACGGAGATCAGACGCCCGCGGTACGAGGCGGTACGTCGACGCTTATCCCTTCTACGGTAGGCCCTGGCAGCCCGTACCCAAAATCTGCGGTAAGGGTGACCTCACACTGCCCGCACCCGCGTCGGTGCCGACCTCAGCTCGCGTGGCCCGCCGCGTCGGCGATCTGTGCGATCGATTGGTCGGCGATCCAGGGGATGGAGAGCACGGTCGGGACGCCCATCGCGGTCCCGACCTCCTGGTTGATGTAGGTGGTGCGACCACCGGTGACGAACGGCTGGCCGGTCCAGTTGGCGTTCTTGCGGAGTTGGTCGTTGGCACCCTGCCAGTCGAGGACGACGACGACGTCGGCCTGGTTCAGCATGCCGATGTTCTCTGCCGAGATCGAACCGTAGAACCCGCTGGTCACCGCGGACTTCAAGCCCTCGGGGAAGGTCAGCCCGTAGCTTTCCAGGATCTGCTCGCGGCCGTCGCCGGGCCCGAAGATCGAGATGGTGCCGTCCGGCGAGGCGGTCACCGCGACCGCGGTTTTGCCCGTGAGCTGCGGATGCGCTGCGGCCAGGTCGGCGACGTGCTTCTTGGTCGCGTTGATCGTTTCGGTGGCTTTTTGTGGGAGGCCGACGGCCCGCCCGATCTCGGTGGCCTGCACGTCCCACGGCACCTGCCAATCCGGGTAGTTCGTGGGCCGGGTGATGGTCGGGACTGCGGCGGCGAGTTTGTCGTACTGCTCCTTGGTGGGCGCGGCGCCGACGGCGGTGATCAGGTCGGGATTCGTGGACAGCGCCTTGGCGATCTCGTTGCCGAATTGCTGCGAGGCCTCGGGCAGCGACACCGGCTCGTTGGAGCCGAGCAGCTTCTCCGTCCACGGGGTCCGGACCTTCGCCGGCGTACCGAATGGGGCCATGGCGACCGGCTGGAAGCCGAGCGCGAGCAGGGTGTCGCCGTCGCCCACCCCCATCGCGGCGATGCGGGTCACCGGCGTGGAGATGGTGGTCGAGCCGTAGTTGTGCTCGATGGTGACCGGCAGCGCTCCGGTCTCGGGCGCAGGTGCACTCGACGCCGCGGAATCCTCGGCGGGAGCGCTACAGCCCGCCAGTGCCACCGCCGCGCTGAGTGCCAGCCCGGCGATCGCGACGCCGGAGCGTCGGCCTCGATGTCGGCGAGCGAATCGGGCCGGTCGGGTGGGCACCATGATGTCTCCTTCGTCGGATTCTGCATCCTTGGATAGCCTCACTTAACCACGTGTGACCGGCGGCACGGCCGGCCGAGGGCGCCCACTTCGTGTCCCGATTCCGTCGATACACTCGCCGACATGGCAAAACGCGCAGCCAAGCGGGCCGGGCCGGACGTCGTCCCCGATGAGCCGGTCACCCCGTCGTGGCGCAACGCGTGGCCGTTCTGGGTGGCCCTGGTGGTCGTAGTTCTCGCGGCCGGCGGTATCGCGCTCTCGTACGTGTTCCGTCCGGCGGAGGACCGGGCGAGTGACTCGGCGAAGGTGCAGTACGCGATCAACGATCTCTACACCGCGCGCAACAACGTCGACTACACGGCTTTTCGTGAGCACACCTGTGGCGCCGACCTGAACTCGGCAGGGTTTCCGTCGCAGCCGGAGTTCGCGACGCAGAACCGGCAATCACTGGAGACCAACGGGCGGATCGTGATTCCGACGATCAGCGATGTGACGGTGTCCGGTGACCGGGCGACCGCGACGGTACATTGGCACTTCGACAAGAAATCCGACCAGACGCAGACGACCAAGGTTGCCGCGATTCGGGAAGACGGGAACTGGAAGGTGTGCAAGCCATGACGTATGCCGGAGATCTGACTCCTACGCAGGCGTGGGAGAAGCTCGAGCAGAACCCGAAGGCCAAACTCGTCGACTGTCGCACTCGCGCCGAATGGTCGTTCGTCGGCGTTCCTGACCTCGAAATCCTTGGCAAGCAACCGCTTTTCATCGAGTGGAACACCTTTCCCCACGGCAGCCCGAACGAGGGATTCATCGCCGAGTTGCGTGACGCGGGAATCGCCGACGACGACGAGGTGATCTTCCTCTGCCGCTCCGGGCATCGCTCGATCGGTGCCGCCGAGGCGGCCACCGCCGACGGTGTCGCCAAGGCGTACAACGTTGTCGACGGCTTCGAGGGGCCGCTCGACGAATTCGATCACCGTGGTTCCAAGGGTTGGCGTGCCCTCGACCTTCCGTGGAGGCAGTCGTGAGCCGAGGTCTGCCGGAGGGCGTTTCGGCCGAGACGCTCTCGGTCCGGGGCGGGCTCGATCGGTCGGGTTTCTTCGAGACTTCCGAGGCGCTGTATCTGACGAGTGGTTATGTCTACGACTCGGCCGAGGCTGCCGAGCGTGCGTTCACCGGTGAGGACGAGCGCTTCGTCTACTCGCGGTACGGCAATCCGACCGTCGAGATGTTCCAGGAGCGGCTGCGGCTGGTCGAGGGTGCCGAGGCGTGTTTCGCCACCGCCAGCGGGATGGCCGCAGTCTTCGTGTCGTTGGGTGCGCTGCTGAAGGCCGGCGACCGATTGGTCGCCGCACGCAGTCTGTTCGGTTCGTGCTTCGTCGTCGCCAACGAGATCTTGCCCCGGTGGGGAGTGCACACCGACTTCGTCGACGGTGAAGACCTCGAGCAGTGGGAGCAGGCGTTGTCGACGCCTGCCGATGCGGTGTTCTTCGAGACCCCGTCGAATCCGATGCAGAGCCTCGTCGACGTTGCGAAGGTCTCCGAGCTCGCGCACGCTGCAGGAGCAAAGGTTGTGCTGGACAACGTGTTCGCCACCCCGCTACTGCAGCAGGGGCTGGACCTGGGGGCCGATGTCATCGTCTACTCCGGCACCAAGCACATCGACGGCCAGGGCCGGGTGATGGGCGGCGCTGTGCTCGGTACCAAGGAGTACATCGACGGGCCGGTGCAGACCCTGATGCGCCACACCGGACCTGCGCTCTCGCCGTTCAACGCGTGGACCCTCCTCAAGGGACTCGAGACGCTGAAGCTGCGCGTCGACGCCTCGGTGGCCTCGGCGCTGCGGATCGCGGAGTTCCTGGACGCCGACCCGCGCGTGCGGTGGACCAAGTACCCGTTCCTCACCTCGCACCCGCAGTACGAGCTGGCGACCGCGCAGATGTCCGGCGGTGGCACGGTGGTGACCTTCGAACTCAACGATCGCGACGGCATCGACGGCAAGGAGCGCGCCTTCGAGGTCCTCAACGCGCTGCGCGTCATCGACATCTCGAACAACCTCGGTGACTCCAAGTCGTTGATCACGCACCCGGCGACCACCACACATCGGGCCATGGGTCCGGATGGGCGCGCCGCAATCGGGTTGAGCGACTCCGTCGTTCGGCTCTCGGTGGGTCTCGAGGGGATCGATGACCTGCTGACGGATCTGGATCAGGCGCTGGGGTAGCTCGGCGTGGGGGTGTCGTGGGTGGAACTGGTCGGGCGCAATGCGGCGTCCGGCTCGGTGACGGTCTCGGGAGTCCTCAGATCTCTTGGCTCGGATCGCGGAACCGAACTCGACGAGTCCTATCGGTTCTGGCACGCTCCGACCAATCGGTGGCGTATCGAGATCGATGGTGAGCCGGTGTATCTCAGCGGTCGCGACAGATCGCTGGTGCGCATCGACGGCCATATGACGCTGCTGGACGGCGACATCAGGTTGCCGATACTCGGTCGCGGGGTCAGCCCGTTGCAGCTGCTCGGTCAGAACTCATTGCTGCACAGTATGAGTCGTGACGTCGTCGTTCGCGACGAGCCACGAGCATTGGATGTCGGTGACCGTCGCGCCTGGGCGGTTGTGCTGGGGGACCGCTCCGGGAAGAACGGTGAGATCTCCATCGACGAGTCGACCGGGGTGATCGTGCGGCTTTCGATGTCCGGCGGTTCGGGATCGTCGGAAGTCGTCGAGCTCACCGAGCATGCCTCGCTCCCGGACGGACTCTTCGAGTGGGATGGACTGGTCGTCGAAGCGCCTTCGCCGCGCGGGCGCCGGGCACGACCGGATCCTGGGGTCGAGAGGCAGGAACGATCAGAGGTGTTGCGTGCCTGCGTGACAGCGCTCGATCGTTCGGCAGATGTTCTCTCGCTCATGCAACGTGCGGAATCCGAGGAGGACGCAATCCGGCGACTGGTGTCGGAACTCGGCGTGACGACAGTCGGAGCGCAGGCGATCGCGGCGATGCAGATGTCGAGGTTCCGACCGGATATGGCGGACCAGCTTCGTCGAGCGCTGGCCGACGACGAGAACAACCGTCGACACTGATTCGCCGAGCCGCCGACGCGCTCCCGGTGGGGCGGGTGCACGGGCGTTCGGAGGACGCGCTGAGCATTACACCTTGACGACGAACCTCGACCAGCGGGGGAAGGCGCCCATCCTGGTGGTCGAGGTGCCGAGGAGCGCTAGCGACGAGCCTCGAGACCTGTTGTGCTGAGCGGTTTCTGGTCCATGGTGGTACGGTTCCAGCCTGCTGCAAGCGGTCTCGAGGCTCGCCGCACGCGGCTCGCACCTCGACCAGCGGGGGAAAACGACTCGCCGCGGACGGATGTTGATGCCTTCCTGCCCGACGATCGGATACTCGGACGCTCCCCACCCCGATGGTCGAGGTGTCGAGGAGCGCCTGCGACGAGCCTCGAGACCCCTTGTGCCGATGGGCATCCGGTCCACGGTGGCCCGGTTCCAGCTCTGCTGCAAGTGGTCTCGAGGCTCGCCGCACGCGGCTCGCACCTCGACCGTCGGAGGGTCGTTCCCACCCCGGGCGTCGTGCCCGATGGCCGTCCCATCCCGATGGTCGAGGTGCCGAGGAGCGCCTGCGACGAGCCTCGAGACCCCTTGTGTCGACAGGCTTCCGGTCCACGGTGGTTCGGTTCCAGCTCTGCTGCAGGTGGTCTCGAGGTTCGCCGCACGCGGCTCGCACCTCGACCATCGGGTGGTGACCCCCGCCCTCCGGGGGTCACCACCGTGGGATTTCACTATGGAGTTCTCAAACAACAGATGCGGTCCCGGCCGGCCGGGTGCAGGAATCAGGTAGTGGGGCAGCGTAGGTCAGGCTGCTGTGTCGTCGAGTGGCATGGTGCGTCGGTGATAGGACGGTACGGGTTGTCGTTTCGGGTCGATGCTGGCGGGTGGGATCAGCCAGGGGTGTCGGTCGTATCCGATGATGATGTCCCAGCCGTGGTGGTGGACGTCGTCGTGGCAGCTGGTGCAGAGTAGGCAGCCGTTGTCGAGGTCGGTGGGACCACCGTCGGCCCAGTGGTGCACGTGGTGTGCTTGGCAGCGGCCGGCGTGGGCACCGCATGTGATGCATCCGCGATCCCGCACCAGCAAGGCTTTGCGTTGGCCGGGTGTGAAGAAGCGTTTCTCTTCACCAACACTGAGCGGTACACCGTTGGGGTCGAGCACGATTTTGGTGATCGTGGTGTCGCACGACAACAACTTGGCGGTCGCTTCGGTGATCGGACCCATGTTCTGCAACTCGCCGCCGAGGGCCGGGTTGTCGGCCGACCAGGTCCACAACAACCCGTTGGTGGGTTTCGTCGAGAACGTGGTGTCGGCCAAGCCTTGTGCCGCGAGTTCGACGATCGTTTCGAACGCGGCGGCACAGATCTGTTCGGGTGTCCGCGGATCGGGTGACCCGTCGGGTTGAGGCTTGGGCGCCGACAGGGTTTCCATCAGGGTGCGGGTCTTTTCCCCGGCGATGATGTCGAGGTTCGCCGAGATTTCCAGCCGTCCGTCGTCGGTGATGCGGTCGGTGTAGGAGTTGATGTTCTTGTCCTCGGCGGCTGGTAACCCGCCAGGTGTGTCGGCCGCCAACTCGTTACCCAGCTGCCGTGCGTAGAGGTTGATTTCGGCGGGGGTGAATCCGGCGAAGTAGTGTGACAGCAGTTTCCGGAGATATTCACACCGGTGGACGGTATCGAGGGGTTCGGGGCATCGGGTGTCGATGTGGGCCAACCCGCGGACGATGGCGTCGGTGTGTTCGAAGGAGATGGACCCGTCCGCGGCATGCGCCAACAACAGATCGACATCGGTAGTGGCCGAGATTCGCACGTACCGACCTGCGACCGAGGGTGCGAAGCCCATGCTGATCAACAGTTCTCGTAGCCGGGTGGTTTTGTGGTCGGCGACGCCCAGTCGGTCCAGTTCGCCGGCGAGGGTGGTGGCGTGGTGATCAACCAGGTTCCGCAACAACAGGACTTGTTTCATCGCACCGAAGGCTTGGGGTCCGGTCATCTCCGGGTTCCATTGCAGGTCGCCGAGTTGGGTGACGATGGTGGCGAAGACTGCTTCGGCGTCAACGGTTTCCGCGTCAAGAATGGTAGTGGATTCGATCATGGGCCCCTCCCCGGTGGCTGATCGGTGTGAGGGGTCCAGTGTACATCGCCAGGGTGTTCGATGCAAGGGGTATTTTGGTCAATTCTGGTTGTGGACAACGTGTTTCGGCGCCGATTTTCTGTCGGTGGGGTGTGGTAGGGGGTGCGGGTTTCGTTTGCCAAGCTGTCGATGTGGTTGGGGGGCTTGTTGTCTCGCCGGGTCTCGAGGCTCGCCGCACGCGGCTCGCACCTCGACCATCGAGGGGGAAGGGTGCTCGACCATCGGGGGGGGGTGACTGTCGGGATTGATGAGTTCGCGGCTCCACTGTGCGGACGCGGCTGGTGCAGCGGGGGCGTTTGCGAATTCGACTCGCGTTCAGGTCGTGCGACGGTCGATGGGGAGGGGTTGCTCGGGTACGGGGGTTGTGCGTATGGATCATCGATGGGGAGAGGATGCTGAGTGTGGGGGCCTGGATCGTCGATGCGGCGGGGATGTCCGGGTGCGGGGGTGCGCATGGACCATCGATTGGGGGGGATGCTCGAGCAAGCTTCGACCACCGGGGGAGGTGGCCTGCTGATCAGCGGTTGTCGATTCCCAACGCCCGCAACACCGTTTGCAGTTTGGCAGTGGTCTCGGCGAGTTCGGCTTCGGGATCGGAGTCGGCGACGATGCCGCCACCGGCCCACGTGCGAAAGGTTTGTCGGTCGGCGTCGAGTTCGAGGCAACGAATGGTGACCATCCACTCGCCGTCGCCGTGTGCGTCGGCCCAGCCGACGGCGCCGGCGTAGAGCCCGCGGGGTTCCTCGTGATCTCGGATGAACTGCGAGGCAGCCTCGGTCGGTGTTCCGCACACCGCGGGGGTGGGGCTCAGGGCGAGGGCCAGGTCGAGTGCGCCGACATCCGGATCGGTGAGCCGGGCGTGTATCGGTGTGGCCAGATGCCACATCTCGCCGGTGGAGAGCAATTGAGGTCGGGTCGCGACGGAAAGTTCGTCGCTGATCGGCGCCAACCGTTCACGCAGATGCTCGACGACGAACGAGTGCTCGCGATGATCCTTGTCCGACGCGGCGAGTTTCTCCCGGGCTTCGCGATCGGCTTCCGGGTCCGACGAGCGAGGAGCCGAACCGGCATACGGATGACAGGTGACCTCGCGGCCGCTCTTGTGCAGCAACAACTCCGGGCTCGCGCCGAGCAGCCACGAGTGGCGGGTGTCGACCACGAACGCGTTGCGTTCGGAATTGCCGTGCGCCAGCGCCTCGAGGAGATCGCCGATCTCGACCGGTGAATCAAGAACCGCACCAACGGTTCTCGCGAGCACCACCTTGTCGAGGTCGCCGACACCGATGGCGGCCACCGCCCGGCGCACCCGCTCCCGATGTGTGGCGGCGTCGGGGATCTCGACGAGGTGGGTCAGTGAATGACGGACGGGGGCGCGCCCACCCAGCGCCTGTTCCCGACGCAGCCGCGTGGGTGCGAACAGCGCGGCCGGATCGGCGGGGTCGAACGGGAGTGCGCCGACCACCGACGCCACCGCACCGGATCGCAGTGCCTCGGCGGCGTCGGAGACCGCGGTGAATCGTCGCGCAACGCCCTCGGCCCGAACCGCTCCGTGCGGACGCGACAACACGAACGGGGCAGGCCCCGTTCCCTCATCTCCCACAGGTTCGCCGCTCACCCGACCAACCTAGCGCCGGACGACGCCGGGATTTCGCCCACGCTGAGTGAAAATTGACACCCTCGGACGTGATAGGCCACCCTTGGTGCAGGTCATGAGTGCCAGTGACAAGCCCCGGCTCGCTGGTCGGCAACCCTCCTCCGCGGTGGGGTGCTCCGGGTGACGACCTGGCCGTGTACCACCCGGACACGGCAAGCGTGGATTCCCAAGGAGATTTTTCGATGACTGCTGTCGTCACCCCCGCATCGATCGCCGCCACCGTGTGCGCAGATCCGTCGTCCTTCGAGCCGCTCGCCGAGGTCGTCGGCGCAGGACAGCCGGTGCAGCTCGCCGACTGGAACGAAGTGGCCTACGCCAACCTCGACTACGCCGCGAGCGCCCCCGCCCTGACCGCGGTCGCCGACGCCGTCGCCGCGTCGCTGCACCAGTACGCCAGCGTCCACCGCGGTGCGGGCCATCTGTCCCAGGTCACCACCCGTCGCTACGAGCAGTGCCGGGAGACGGTGCGGCGCTTTGTGCGTGGGCGTGCCGACGACACCGTTGTGTTCACCCGTAACACCACCGACGCCATCAATCTGGCGGCCCACTGCACCCCCGGCGACGTCGTCGTCCTCGACATCGAGCACCACGCCAATCTGCTGCCGTGGGTCTCGCGCGACTCCGGGACTGCCCGCATCGTGACCGCGCGTCCGGGTATCGAGGACACCCTCGTCGCGCTCGAATGTGAACTGGCCGCGGCACCCGCGGCGTTGCTCGCGGTGACCGCGGCCTCCAACGTCACCGGTGAGGTGCTGCCGATCGGTCGCCTCGCCGCCATCGCGCATCGACACGGCGCGCGCATCCTCGTCGACGCAGCCCAGCTCGTCGCCCACCGGCCGGTGTCGATGGTCAGCCACGGTATCGACTACCTGGTGTTCTCCGGTCACAAGGTCTACGCGCCGTTCGGGGCGGGAGTGCTCATCGGACGAACGGACTGGCTCGACGCCGCCGACCCGTATCTCGCCGGCGGTGGCGCCTCGGCGCAGGTGAGCGTCGTCGACGGGCCCGACGAGAACTGCGCGGCCACCGCCTGGCACACCGGTGCCGCGCGGCATGAAGCAGGGTCGCCGAATGTGTTGGGCGCCATCGCCATCGCCGCGGCCTGCGAGGCGATCACCGAGATCGGCTTCGAGGCGATCGGCCTGCACGAACACGAATTGCGTTGCCGTCTCGATGACGGTCTCGCGCGGATCGACGGCGTCGAGGCACTCCGCATCTTCGACGACATCACCGATCGCGTCGGGATCGCCGGGTTCGGCGTCGACGGCATTGCACCGCGCGCCGTCGCCGAATACCTCAGCGACGAACACGGCATCGGCGTGCGCGACGGAAAGTTCTGCGCCCACCCGATCCTCACTCGCCTCGGCCATCCCGACGGCGCCGTGCGCGCGAGCTTCGGCCTCGGCACCGGGGCCGCCGACATCGACCGCTTGATCGACGCTCTGGCACAACTCATCTCGACCTCACCCGGAGGGAACCCGGCATGACCATCGAACTCGATCGCATCAGCATCGGACGGCCGTCGCTGCGGGTCGCGCTCGCCGACGACGTTCCTGCCGAGCCGTCGGCCATCGTCGTCCGTCGACCCACGCTGCGTGACGCCCAGCGGGCCCGCTCGCTGCTGCGGGCCGGTACCCGCGACACCGCGAACTTCTCCGTCGCACTCGAGGTGGAGGTGGCGATCGCGCCCAGCGCCGCGTCGGCGCGGGCGGCGGTCGCACACATTCCGGACGAGATCAACGGCGGCACCGTCCGCTATGTGGGTACGCCGAGCGGTCTGGTGACCCTCATCCGCGACATCTACGCGGCCGAGGTCGCCGACGCGGTGATCCTGGTGCCTCTCGACGGCTCGGCGACGAGTCGCCGTGTGCGCGAGCTGGTGTTGCCGTCGTTCACCGATCGGCGCGCCGCCTGAATCAACCGGCGCTGACCGACATCCCGGCGGCCAGGCGTGCTCAGGCTTCGCCGCGCTCCCACTGCTCAACGAGTTCGGTCTGCGCCTCGTCGGTCAGCAGGCCGTACAGCTTGACTCGGGCCATCCCGCCGTCGGGGTAGACATCGATGCGCGCCTCGGTCATCGGGCGGTCGAGATCGATGACGAACCGGTGCCGGGTGTCGGGCTGTAAGTCGGTGCGGCCCAACACCTCGAACCACTCGCCGTCCTCGCCGTCGCGGCCGCGGACCATCGCCGCGCCGGGCGCGTTGCCCAGGAAGTAGCTGGTGTCGAGTTCGACGAGACTCACCCGGCCCTGTCCGGCCAGGCGTACCTGCACCCAGTCGTTGCCGTCGTCGCGCCGACGCGAGGTCTCCCACCCCTCGCCCATGTGCCGTGCACGGCCGGGCATGAGCAGGTTGTTGGGCGAGCTGTAGAACATGTTGGAGCAGGCCGTGATCAGGCCACCGTTCTCCAACGCGGCCAGGTCGAAATGGCCGTAACGGAAGAAGTGCGGGTTGGGTACGCCGCGCCCGTGCACCCGGAATCGGGCCACACCGCCGTCGGGATGCATCGTCAGGCGCACGTGGGTGAAGCGATCCTTCGCGTCGACCCGGAACGGATTGCGGGTGTCGCCGTCGACGGGGCTCTTCTCGACGATGGTGACCCACTCGGTGTCGGTCAGCAGTTCGTCGACGGAGACGACGCCCTCCTTGGCGGCGGCCTCGACGGAGATGAACGGCGGATAGTTGCCCCTGAACCACGCCGTGTCGACGACGACGCCGTAGATGACACCCGGCGCGCCGAGCCGCACGATCGCCTGATCGACTCCCGCTTCTCGACGCCGTCGCGTCTCCCAGCCGTCGTAGATCTGTCCCTTGTGGCCGAACGTTGCGGGCTGATACTGCGCCGGGGGCGTCTTGATCAGGTTCTGCGCCTCGGCGAAGAGATCGTCGTTGGTCCACACGACGGCGCCGCCCAGGTCCCGTAAGGCCAGGTCAGGCATGGAAGTGAAGTGTGGACGGCTACCCGATGACGTCGGTGGGGGTACAGGGGTCACGACCGTCGATCCTAATGGGATTTGCCATGACGACGAACTCGAGCGCATACTTGCGGCCGTCAACTACATGCACTCAGCAACTAGTTGTACGCGGCAAGGAAATCGGACATCCTCATCGATCGGGGAATCGGCATGCTCGACGATCGCGACATCGATCAGCTCTTCGACGCACTCGCGCGCTACATCCGTATCCGCGACCGCGCGGTCCACACGACCTTCCGCACGCCCGACGGTGAGTTCGAGACGGCGGCCTTCAAAGGCCTGTTCCATCTGGTCAAACGCCCGATGCGCTCACGAGAGCTGGCCGCGGAACTCGGCGCCGATCCGTCGACGGTCAGCAGACACGTCAGTCAGCTCGTCGATCTCGGGCTGATCCGGCGCGAAGCCGACCCGCACGACGGACGCGCGACGCTGCTGGTCGTCACCGACGCCGGACGTGAACGCGTCGAGTCGATGCGGTCGGGGCGCCGCACGGCGGTGAACTCCGCCATGAGCGAGTGGTCGTCCGACGAGCTGGCGACGTTGGTGACGCTTCTCACCCGCTTCGTCGATGCCACCGAGACCCTGGTGCCCCCGGCGTGCGAACGTCGGCCATCCGAGACGGCACCGGCGTCCGAATCCCCACGTATCCCCCCAGCCCCTACGACCTCGAGGACCCCATGACCAACGACAACGTCACCGCCTCGGCGGTGAGCCCCCCGGAGGAGCACGCCGGAGCGGGACTCTCGCACCGGCAGATCCTGACCGTTCTGGCCGGTCTTATGCTCGGCATGTTCCTCGCGGCACTCGACCAGACGATCGTCTCGACCGCGATCCGCACGATCGCCGACGATCTGCAGGGCTACGACATGCAGGCGTGGGTCACCACCGCCTACCTGGTCACCTCGACCATCGTCACACCGCTCTACGGCAAGCTCTCCGATCTCTACGGACGTAAGCCGTTCTTCCTGCTGGCCATCTCGATCTTCGTGATCGGTTCGCTCGCCTGCAGCATGGCGACCTCGATGTACGAGCTCGCCGCGTTCCGCGCCTTCCAGGGCATCGGTGCCGGCGGTCTGTTCACCTTGGCGCTGACGACCATCGGCGACATCGTCCCGCCCCGCGAACGCGCCAAGTACCAGGGCTACTTCCTGGCCGTGTTCGGCACCTCCAGCGTGCTGGGACCGGTGCTCGGCGGACTGTTCGCCGGCCAGTCCTCGATCCTCTGGGTCTCCGGCTGGCGCTGGGTGTTCCTGGTCAATGTGCCGATCGGCATCCTGGCCCTCGTCGTGGTCTACAAGGTGCTCAACTACGACCAGAACAAGGGCATCGGCGGCCGCACCGACTACTGGGGTGCCACCGCGCTCGCGGTGACCGTCGCGCCGCTGCTGATCGTCGCCGAACAGGGTCGCGAGTGGGGATGGCTGTCGGGCTGGTCCTGGCTGTGCTACATCGTCGGCGCCGTCGGGCTCGCGGTGTTCGTGCTCATCGAGCACCTGATGGGTGAAGACGCGTTGATCCCGTTGCGCGTCTTCAAGAATCGCGTCTTCGCGCAGGGCATCGTCGTCTCGATGATCGTCGGTGCGGTGATGTTTGGCGGCATCTCGATGCTGCCGCAGTACTTCCAGGTGCTGCGCGGGTCGAGCCCGATGGTCGCCGGCCTGCAGATGCTGCCGATGGTGCTCGGGCTGATGACCGGGTCGGTGCTCTCGGGTCAGCTGATCTCGCGGACCGGGCGGTACAAGATCTTCACCATCGTGGGCTCGATCCTGATCACGGTGATGATGTTCCTGTTGCACACCGTCGGACTGTCGACACCGGTGTGGCTGGTGATGATCTACGCGTTCTTCCTCGGCTTCGGACTCGGCAACCTCATGCAGCCCATCACCCTGGCCATGCAGAACATCCTGCCGCCCAAGGACATGGGACTGTCGACGGGTACCGCGACCTTCTTCCGGCAGATCGGAGCGACGCTCGGTGTGGCCGTGTTCTTCTCCATGCTGTTCAGCCTGATGGGCCCCAACATCAAGGACGAGATGGTTGCCGCGGCGGCGGCACCGCAGTACCGCACCGCGGTGATGACCGCCGCGTCGAGTCCGGACCCGCAGGTCAGCGGATTCGCCAAGGGCCTCATCAGCGCGTCGCAGAATCCGGGTGGCGGTGGCGGCTCGGCATCGGAGAGCGTGATGTCGGATACCTCGGTGATCAGCAAGCTCCCCACCGAACTGGCCCAGCCGATCAAGCAGGGCTTCGCCAACTCGATGGACCGGGTGTTCCTGACGGTTTCGATCATCTCGCTGCTCGCGATCATCGGCACCCTCACATGGAAGGAATTGCCGCTGCGCAAGGGCAAGCCGCTCGGCGACCCGGAATCCACCGGCCCGGGGCTGTAGATACCGGCATCACGAAAACGGCGCCCGCCCCCGCGATCGGGGGACGGGCGCCGTTTCTCGTATTCGCCTGACCGCGGTCAGCCGCGTGAGGGCTCGTTGGCCTCGTGCGGCTGCTTCGCGAGACGTTCGATGGCCTCCTGGGCCACCTTCTCCGCCTCGGCCGTACCGACCCAGCCACCCGGGTTCACGTGCTTGCCGGGCTCGAGGTCCTTGTAGTGCTCGAAGAAGTGCGCGATGGCCTTGAGCTCGTACTCGGGGACGTCACCGACGTCCTGGATGTGATCCCAGCGCACGTCCTTGGCCGGGACACACAGCAGCTTGTCGTCGCCGCCGGCCTCGTCGGTCATGGTGTACATGCCGACGATCCGGGCACGCACGATCACCCCGGGGTACACCGACTCCGGCAGCAGGACCAGGGCGTCGAGCGGGTCGCCGTCCTCGCCGAGGGTGTTGTCGATGTAGCCGTAATCGGCGGGGTAGCCGAACGCGGTGTAGAGGTAGCGGTCGAGATAGATCTTGCCCGTCTTGTGGTCCACCTCGTACTTGTTGCGGCTTCCCTTGGGGATCTCGATGGTCACATCGAATTCCACGCGTCCTCCTTGATCGTGGCACTGTCGTTGGGGTGAGCGCGGCCGCCGCTGCCCGAAACGCCGGATGCAGGTATCGGCTCATCGTGCGAGTCGGCGGCGCGAATCGCCTCAACGATACTGTTAGGGCCACACGAAGGAACGTCGAGACCCGGAGGTTGTGTGGGTGCACATCACGGAAGCGCTGCGGTGAACCGGCCGCGGACGCGTCGTCGGCGCCTCATCTGGTCGTTGCTCTCGGTCGTTCTGGTCGCGGTCATCGCGGTCGGCGGGGTGTTCACCTACCTGCAGCTGACCAAGCCCGACCCGCTTCCGCCGGGCACCCCCGGCCGGCCGGCCCCGATCGCCTTCACACCCGCCATCGATCCGGTGTCGGCGAACGCGCCCGAACCGACCGCGGCCGGCGTCCGGCGAGCCATCGCCGCGTCGCTCAAGGCGCCCGCACTGGGCACCCTCACCGGCCAGATCAGTGACGCGCTGACCGGAACCGTGCTGTGGTCGCAGGGCGCCGATGAGCCGCGCACCCCGGCGTCGAACGCGAAGATCCTCACCGCGGCGGCGGTCCTGCTCGCGCTGCCCCACGATCAGCGCATCACCACCACCGTGCTTGCCGGGCCCGACGGGCAGATCATCCTCAAGGGCGCAGGCGACCCGACGCTCAGCGCCCAGCCGCCCGGCACCGACACCTTCTACACCAATCCCGCCCGGATCTCGCAGCTCGCCGACCAGATCAAGAACGCCGGGATCGACGTGCGGTCGGTGGCCGTCGATGTCAGCGCGTTCACCGGACCGTCGATGGACCCGACGTGGGATCGCGCCGACATCGCCGGCGGCGACATCACCCCGATCCAGCCACTCATGGTCGACGGTGGTCGCACCGCGCGTCCGCTCGACGAGTACTCGCCGCGCGTCGCCGATCCGGCCATCACCGCGGGCAAGGCGCTCGCCACGGCCCTCGGGGTGTCGACCGACGTCACCGAGACGACCGCGCCGGCGGGTGCGCAGACCCTCGCGAAGGTGTCCTCGGCCCCGCTGCTCACCCGCGTCGACGACATGAACCGCTTCTCCGACAACGTGATGGCCGAGGCGCTGTCCATCGAGTTGTCGGTGTCCCAGGGTGGTCCGGCCACCCTGTCCGGCGGTGCCGCAGCGGTGGTGAAAACTCTGCGGGACAACGGTTTCGACACCTCCGGGGTGACGCTGCACGATTCGTCCGGGCTGTCGTATCAGAACAAGATCCCGGCCGCGTTCCTCGACACCCTGATGGGCGCCATCAGTGGTCCCGACGATCCGAACAGCCCCAACGGTGCCCGCAATGCCAAATTACGTCCGATCCTCGAGGGCCTGCCGATCGCCGGTGGCACCGGGACCCTCGCCGATCGCTTCGACGAACCGGACAACCCGGGAGCGGGCTGGGTGCGGGCCAAGACCGGAACTCTGACCGGCGTCAGTTCGTTGACCGGCATAGTGCAAACCGTCGATGGGCGGGTGTTGTCGTTCGCGTTGATGTCGGGGGGAACCTCCCCGGCCGACGCCCGCCCGGCACTCGACGCCATCCCCGGCGACCTGAGGGAGTGCGGATGTCGATAGATCACGCAGAACACGATCTGGAGTCGGTGGGCGCCAGGATCGATTGGGATCTCGCGTCGACGGTGGGCAAGAAACTCTCGCGCCCCGGACCGAAGATGACCGACTACACGCGGATGGCCGCCCGAGTCGAGCTCGCCGACGCCGCGGTGCGCGCCGAGGCGCCGGTTCGCGAGGTCACCGGTCTGGCCGACGGGCTCGCCGTGCCCGCGGCCCGCGTGCTCGAACGCGACGAATGGATCGACGCCGCAGGACAATCCATGCGATCGATGCTCTCGGGGCCCGGTGACGCCGACGCCTCGCCCGGGCTGAGCGGGCGCATCGGCGGACTGCAGGCCTCGGGTCTGCTGGCCTTCCTCTCCACCGCGATCCTCGGACAGTACGACCCGTTCTCGCCGCCGGAGGAGCCGGTGTCGGGGACCGCCGACGACCCGGGTGTGTTGATGCTGGTGCTGCCCAACATCGTCGGCGTCGAGCGGACGCTGAAGGTGGTGCCCTCGGACTTCCGGCTCTGGGTCTGCCTGCACGAGGTGACCCACCGGGTGCAGTTCTCGGCCAACCCGTGGCTGCG
Source organism: Gordonia sp. L191 (assembly GCF_030077625.1). Lineage (NCBI taxonomy): Bacteria > Bacillati > Actinomycetota > Actinomycetes > Mycobacteriales > Gordoniaceae > Gordonia > Gordonia sp. L191. The sequence goes on from NZ_CP125996.1 coordinate 185,233, forward strand.
GCAGTACATGCTCGACAACATCGAGGTCCTCACCTCCGACGCCGGCGAGTCGATCTCCGACGTCGTCGAACGCATCACCGGCGCACTCAAGGGCGGCAAGCCGCGGGAGAAGGGCGTGATCGGTGCGATGCAGTTGTTGCAGACGCCCGAACAGTACGACGCCTTCAATCGGATGCTGATGCTCGGCACCCTGCTCGAGGGTCACGCCGATCACGTGATGGATGCCGTCGGTCCCGCGCAGGTGCCCACTGTGGCGTCGATCCGTGCGGCCTTCGACAAGCGGCGCACCGGCCCGAAGAATCCGGTGCAACGCATCATCCGTGCCCTCATCGGTATGGATGCCAAACTGGCCCAATACATTCGGGGTAAGGCCTTCGTCGACGAGGTGGTCTCGACGGTGGGTATGGAGCGCTTCAACGCGATCTGGACCTCGCCGGAGACGATGCCGTTGCCCGCCGAGATCGACGAGCCGGCGAAATGGATAGCGCGGGTGCTCTGACCCGGGCGGTCGAGCGATTCGCCGCCGACCACCTCGACGGACACCGGCAGGTCTGCGTCGGACTCTCCGGCGGTCCGGATTCGCTGGCGCTGACCGCGGCCGCCGTGCGCGCCGGGTTCGAGGTCCGTGCGCTCGTCGTCGACCACCGGCTCCAGCACGGTTCGGCGCATGTCGCCGACGCCGCGGCCGAGGCGGCGCGCGGGCTCGGTGCCCGCGCGCAGGTGATCGAGGTGAGCGTCGGTACCGCGGGCGGGATGGAGGCAGCGGCCCGGGCCGCCCGCTACGACGCGCTCGAGGAAGCCCGGGACGGATGCCCGGTGCTGCTCGGCCACACCGCCGATGATCAGGCCGAGACCGTTCTGCTCGGACTGGCACGTGGCTCGGGTGCCCGCTCGATCGCCGGGATGCGGGCGTGGTCGGCGCCGTGGGGTCGGCCATTCCTGGGCATCCGGCGTGCGCAGACCGTCGGTGCCTGCACCGAACTCGGGTTGGCTCCGCATGCCGATGCGCACAACCGTGATCCCCAGTTCACCCGGGTGCGTCTGCGTTCGGAGGTTCTGCCGCTGCTTGACGACGTCCTGCACGGCGGTGTCGTGGAAGCGTTGTGCCGCACGGCCGATGCGTTGCGCGTCGACACCGACGCGCTCGACGCGCTCGCCGAGGAGCATCACCGTGCCGCTCGCACGGCCGAGGGCCTGGTGATCGCGCCGGTACGCGATCTCGCCACCGCGTTGCGCACGCGGGTGATCCGGCGGTGGCTGCTCGACGTCGGGGCCACCGAGCCGACGAGCCGGGTGATCGGTGCCGTGGACGCGTTGGTCGTCGATTGGCACGGTCAGGGCGGCGTCGCGGTCGGCGGCGATGGCGGGTCCCGACGTGAGGTCGCCCGGGTCGGCAACGTTCTCACGGTGCGGGACTCACCGCGCTGACGTCGCCGGACCCGGGCGTGCGGGGTTGGACCGGCTCACTTCTGGGGTGGGCTGGTCCGGGGTGGGACGAACGGGGAGTTGATGGTCTGCAGGTACTGGATTCCCGCGACGACGAGGGTGCCGCCACCGCCGACGATCGTGCCCGCGACACCGCCGAGACCCGCTGCGGGGACGACCGCCACCAGGCAGCCGATGACCGCGGCGGCCAGTCCGATCGCGCAACCGATGACGCCGCCGACGATCGCGCCGATGATGGTGCCGATCAGCGTCCCGACCGTGGTGCCTGCGCCGAGGATTTGCATGAATTGCGCCAATGCCTGATTGTCGCGTTCTTGTCGGGTCGTCGGGGCGTCGACGAGTTGCTTTCCGGCGGCGACGCGAACGGGTTCCACCAATTGTGGATCGATTGATCGTGAATCGGCCACGCGGCGTGACGGAGTGAGTGTCACCGAATTGCCGGAGATCTGCGCCGCAATCGGGTACTCCCGGTCCTCGAGGCGGTAGCTCAATGGCATTTGGAAAACCGCCGAACCGGCATTGTCGACGATTGCCAGGGTGTTCTGGCCGCGCTGGAATGTGCCGTGCTGCAACGTCAGGGTCAGCGAGGTGCTGGTACTCGACAGCGTGTAGCCCACGGGGGTCGATGGGGCTGCATTGGCCGGAGTTCCGCGCGAAATCAACACCAGTGCAAGAGAAATGGCGACCATCAGGATGATCCCGCGGTGCCGAGATCTGCCGCCGGGGCTCCTGCGGTCGGTGGGTGACGGCGATGAGGTGTGCATGGGGTATCCATTCGGCGGGTCGGTCCGATCCGGGCGACGAGGAATGCCGGGGTGGCACCCGTGGACGTCATCGTCCGGGCGGAAGTATGAAATCCGGACGCTGCCGAGGCGAGTCCGGGTTTTCGGTGCACAGGGTCTTCTTACTGCTGTGAAGATTGTTCAACTTGAATGCGTCAGAAGTCCAAAAAAACGCGTGAGTTGTGACCGCTGTGGCGTCGCGTTATCGAGTTGTGATGTTTTGTCATCGAATGACGGACAAAATGCACGCCCGCGCCATTCTTCATCGGCGTTGGACGGCGCTCACCGACGTCGGATCCACTCAGGCTGCCGGGCATGACAAGCTAGAGGCCGTGGCGAACGAGATCGAACACCTTTACGGCGACGACATCGAAGCGGTGCTTATCACCGAGGAACAGATCAAACAGCGCACCGCCGAGCTGGCCGAGTCGGTGGCTTCGCGCTACGCCGACATCGAGGACGATCTCGTCCTCATCGGTGTGCTCAAGGGCGCGATCATGTTCATGACCGACTTCGCGCGGGCGTTGCCCATCCCGTCGCAGATGGAGTTCATGGCGGTGTCGAGCTATGGGTCGGCGACCTCGTCGTCGGGTGTGGTCCGCATTCTCAAGGACCTCGACCGCGACATCGCCGGTCGGGACGTCCTGATCGTCGAGGACATCATCGACTCCGGCCTCACCTTGTCGTGGCTGATGAAGAGTCTGGCGACCCGCTCGCCGAAGTCGTTGGAGGTGTGCACGCTGCTCCGCAAGCCCGAGGCGGTTCGCTCGCCGGTCGACGTCGCCGAGGTCGGCTTCGACATCCCCAATGAGTTCGTCGTCGGGTACGGCCTCGACTACGCCGAGCGTTATCGCGACCTGCCGTTCATCGGCAGGCTGCGCCCGAGCGTCTACCAGGGCTGAGCACGCAGTTGCTACGCCGGAGCGCACACCGTGGTCCGCGTTCGGGCCGGCGAGGAGCACAGCGACAAAGCCCCGCACCTGCGACGCCGGAGGCGGCGCCAACAAACAGGGAACGGTTTTCCCTGCGCGATCGTTGACCGGTAGCCTTATCACAACGATCACGGTCGATGCTCGGCGTGCGTCTGCACGTTTTGTCCGCGTCAACTCGGCTTGTTGTGGTCACGAATCGATGGGAAGGACCAACGGGACCGGTCGGGTGTCACCACCGCCGACCAACCCCTCACTGGCATGAACCGCAAGACAGTCTTCCGCAATCTCGCCATCGTGGCGGTCATCGTGCTCGCCTTTTGGGGCTGGAGCGTGTGGCGCGACAATGATCGCGACTACACGGCCGTCGACACCTCGGTCGCGTTGACGCAGCTCAACACGAAGAACACCAAGTCGATTCAGATCGACGATCGTGAGCAGCAGCTGCGTATCGAGACCAATACGCCGGTCAAGGTCGGCGACGACGAGTCGACCAAGATCTCGACGAAGTATCCCTCTGCGGCGAGCGAGGAGATCTTCAACGATGTCAAGGCGACCGGTGCGCCGTATCAGACGAATGTCAACGAGCAGTCGGTGTTCTGGCAGATCATGATCTTCCTGCTGCCGATGTTGTTGCTGTTCGGTTTGTTCTTCTTCGTGATGAGCCGCATGCAGGGTGGTGGTCGCGGCGGCGTGATGGGCTTCGGTAAGTCGCGTGCCAAGCAGCTGACGAAGGACATGCCGAAGACCACGTTCTCCGATGTCGCCGGCGCGGATGAGGCTGTGGAGGAGCTCTACGAGATCAAGGACTTCCTGCAGAATCCGACGCGTTATCAGGCGCTCGGCGCGAAGATCCCGAAGGGCGTGTTGCTCTACGGCCCGCCGGGTACCGGTAAGACGTTGCTGGCTCGGGCGGTCGCCGGTGAGGCCGGGGTGCCGTTCTTCACGATCTCGGGTTCGGATTTCGTCGAGATGTTCGTCGGTGTCGGTGCCTCTCGTGTGCGCGATCTGTTCGAGCAGGCCAAGAACAACAGTCCGTGCATCATTTTCGTCGACGAGATCGATGCGGTCGGACGTCAGCGTGGTGCGGGTCTCGGCGGTGGTCACGACGAGCGCGAGCAGACGCTCAACCAGCTGCTCGTCGAGATGGATGGCTTCGGTGACCGGCAGGGCATCATCCTGATCGCGGCCACCAACCGTCCCGACATCCTCGATCCGGCGTTGCTGCGGCCGGGTCGGTTCGACCGGCAGATCCCGGTCGGCAATCCCGACATGGCGGGGCGTCGCGCGATCCTGCGTGTGCATGCCAAGGGCAAGCCGATCGATTCCGACGCCGATCTCGATGGTCTGGCGAAGCGGACGCCGGGTATGTCGGGTGCCGATCTGGCCAACGTCGTCAATGAGGCGGCGTTGCTGGCCGCGCGCGAGAACAAGCACACGATCACCGCGGAGATGCTCGAGGAGGCCGTCGACCGTGTGATCGGTGGGCCGCGACGCAAGAGCCGCATCATCAGTGAGCACGAGAAGAAGGTCGTCGCCTATCACGAGGGTGGGCACACGCTGGCCGCGTGGGCGATGCCCGATCTCGACCCGATCTACAAGGTGACCATCTTGGCCCGTGGGCGTACCGGCGGTCATGCGCTGGCCGTTCCCGAGCAGGACAAGGACATCATGACCCGCTCGGAGATGATCGCCCGGCTGGTGATGGCGATGGGTGGTCGTGCCGCCGAGGAGTTGGTGTTCCACGAGCCGACGACGGGCGCGTCGTCCGACATCGATCAGGCGACGAAGATCGCGCGCGCGATGGTCACCGAGTACGGGATGAGCGCCAAGCTCGGTGCGGTCCGGTACGGCCAGGAGCAGGGCGATCCGTTCCTTGGCCGTTCGATGGGCAACCAGACCGATTATTCGGCCGGGGTGGCCGGAGAGATCGACGAGGAGGTGCGCCGGCTGATCGAGGCCGCGCACACCGAGGCGTGGGCCATCCTTTCGGAGTACCGCGACACCCTCGATGTGCTCGCCAGTGAGTTGCTGGAGAAGGAGACGCTGACCCGCAAGGATCTGGAGAAGATTTTCTCGCAGGTCGAGAAGCGGCCGCGGATCACCACTTTCAACGATTTCGGTGAGCGCACGCCGAGTGACAAGCCGCCGGTGAAGACGCCGGGTGAGCTTGCGATCGAGCGTGGTGAGCCCTGGCCGCCGCCGGAGCCGGTGAAGGTTCCCGAGCCGGTCGGTGCGGGCGGTCCTCCCGGAGGGCAGCCCGGTGCGCCGGCGTATCCGCCGCAGGCAGCGCCCGGATATCCGCATCCGGGTCAGTTCCCGCCGCAGCAGAATCCGTATCCGCCGCAGTCCTATCCGCCCCAGTCCTATCCACCGCAGTCGTATCCGCCCCCGTACCCGCCGCAGGGGCAGCCGCAGCCGGGTCATCAGGCCGGTACGTGGCCGGATTATGGCGCCCCGCGTGATTGGTCGGCGCCGGGTTGGCCGCCGCGCGAGCAGGGCCCCGGGGTCAACGGCGGCACCGAGCCCAATGGCGCAAACGGCTACGGGGGCAACGGGAATGGCTCGGGAACGAACGGGCATTCCGGGACGCCGGGCGAGACCGGCAAAGATGTGAACGGTACCGGCGCCTGAGTCCGGTGACGACTCGAGGCGATCGAAGGGGACGGAAGTGACGACACTCGACCAGCGGGGTCCGGAATCGGCTGCGGAGCCGGTGCGGGAGTTCGATCAGGCTCGGGCCGAGGCCGCGGTGCGCGAATTGCTTCTCGCGATCGGCGAGGATCCTGATCGGGAAGGGTTGCGGCGCACCCCGACCCGTGTGGCGAACGCGTATCGGGAGATGTTTGCCGGGCTCTACACCGATCCGTCGGAGGTGCTCGCGACGACGTTCGACGAGGACCATGACGAGCTGGTGCTGGTCAAAGACATCCCGCTGTATTCGACGTGCGAGCATCACCTGGTGTCCTTTCACGGGGTGGCACACATCGGTTACATCCCGGGTGTCAGCGGTCAGGTCACCGGCCTGTCCAAGTTGGCGCGATTGGTCGACCTGTATGCCAAGCGTCCGCAGGTGCAGGAACGTCTCACCAGTCAGGTCGCCGATGCTCTTGTGCGACGGCTCAATCCGCGCGGTGTGATCGTCGTGATCGAGGCCGAGCACCTGTGCATGGCCATGCGCGGCATCCGTAAGCCGGGGGCGCGGACCACCACGTCGGCGGTTCGTGGCCTGTTCAAGACCAGTGCGGTCTCGCGGGGCGAAGCGCTCGACCTCATCACCCGGTGAGTTCCGCGCCGACCCAGGTGATGGGCATCATCAACGTCACCGCCGATTCGTTTTCCGACGGTGGCCGTTACCTGGATCTCGACGCCGCGCTCGCGCACGGGCAGCAACTGCTCGATGACGGTGCCGATCTCATCGATGTGGGCGGTGAGTCCACCCGGCCCGGCGCTGTTCGCGTCGATCCGGAGATCGAGACGGCACGGGTCGCGCCGGTGATCTCCGCGCTGACCGATCTCGGGGCGACGGTTTCGGTCGACACGATGCGCGCCTCGGTCGCCGCGGCTGCGATCGAGGCCGGTGCGCGCATCGTCAACGACGTCTCCGGTGGCCGTGCCGACGCCGACATGGCCCGTGTGATGGCTGATGCCGGACTGCCGTGGATTCTCATGCACTGGCGTCCGGCCGGGGACGATTCCGACGCCGGACGTCGCTTCACCCACCGGGTCGATGACGTGGGTGGCTATCACGATGTGGTCGCCGAGGTCAGCCGCGAATTGCTCGGTCAGGTCGATGCCGCCGTCAGTGCGGGCGTCGATCCGGACCGCATCATCCTCGACCCGGGTCTGGGGTTCGCCAAGACCGCCGATCACAATTGGGCGCTGTTGCACGCGTTGCCGACGTTCGTCGGTCTGGGCTTCCCGATCCTCATCGGCGCCTCCCGTAAACGATTTCTGGGCACGTTGTTGGCTGTCGGCGGCGCCGACCGGCCACCTGCCGGTCGGGATGTCGCGACCGCAGCGGTGTCGACTCTCGCCGCGGCCGGTGGGGCGTGGGGGGTGCGGGTCCACGATGTCGCGGCGAGCCGTGATGCCGTGCTCGTGGCCGCGGCCTGGCGAGCAGGTCGATGCGGGCGGGTACACGCCCACGTACAGGCAGGGGAGCGCTGATGGCCGATCGGATCGAGCTGAAGGGCCTGCGGGTCCGTGGCAATCACGGTGTCTTCGAGCATGAACGCGTCGACGGTCAGCTCTTCATCGTCGATGCCACATTGTGGGCCGACCTGCGTGCCGCGGCGGCCAGTGACGACCTCGCCGACACCGTCGATTACGGTGCTCTGGCTCATCAGATCCACTCGATCGTCGCAGGCCCGGCGCGGAATCTGATCGAGACGGTCGGCGCCGAGATCGCCGATGCGGTGATGGACGACGAGCGAATCCTGGCCTGCGAGATCGTCGTTCACAAGCCGTCGGCGCCGATCCCGTTGGCCTTCGACGACGTCGCCGTGGTCACCCGTCGGTCACGGAAGTCGGTCAAGTGACCGTTCTTCGGACTCCGTTACCGGCAGGCCACAGCCGTGCGGTGCTGTCCGCGGGGTCCAACGTCGGTGATCCGATGGCCACTTTGCGGATGGTGCCCGATGGGTTCGCCGCGGCCGGCCCCGATATCCGCGTCGTCGCCGTGTCCGACGTGTACGCCACCGCACCGTGGGGCGGGGTCGAGCAGGACGATTTCTGCAACATCACCGTGGTGGTGGAGGGCAAGCGCGAGCCGCGCGACTGGCTACGGATCGGTGCCGGGTTGGAGCAGCGCGCGCACCGCACCCGCGAGGTGCGATGGGGGCCCCGCACCCTCGACGTCGACGTCATCACCGTCGAGACCGCCGACGGGGCCGTCCGCTCCGACGACCCCGACCTCGCGCTGCCGCATCCGCGAGCTCATCAGCGGGCGTTCGTGCTGCTGCCGTGGCTGCAGATCGACCCCGACGCCGAACTCCTCACCGAGACCGGTTCCCGGCGGGTCGACGAGTTGTCGGCTGCGCTGCCCGCCGACGAGCGTGACGGGGTCCGCCGGATCGGGCCGCTGGCGAGAAGCGAAGTGCGATGAGCGAGCCCTCTGCCCCCAAGAAGGACGACGACGAGCATCAGGGGATGGGTCCGACCAAGCCCCTCGATCTGGCCCTCGTGGCCGTCATCGTCGGCGTCACCGCGTGGATTCTGGTGCGCTACAACTACTCCAGCGTCCCCCCGATCCCGGCGTTGGCCGGCATCGTGCTCTATGTCCTCGCTGTCATCGAGGCGGTCACCGGGTTCATCGTGCGCGCGCGTGTCGAGGGCAAGCAGGTCGGCCGGGCCCGAGGGCAGTTGCACCCGCTGACCGCGGCGCGGGTGGTCGCGCTGGCCAAGGCATCGGCGATTCTCGGGGCGATCGCCACCGGATTGTGGGGCGGGATGCTCGTCTTCCTGCTGAATCAGACCGGCGTGACGGCAGCCGAGCACGACACCCCGGCCGCGGTCGTCGGACTCATCGGGGGTGTGCTGCTCACGGTCGCCGCGCTGTGGCTCGAATACTGTTGTCGTGCGCCCGACGACCCCGACGACAATTCCGTCAACGGCAACGGTCACACGCGACCGGGCCCGGCCTGACAGTCCCCGGCGGCACCGGCGTGCGCGACGGGTGACGGTCACGCCGCCATAGCGCATCGACGATTCGTGACTCTCCGCCGGGCTTGTACACCCAAAGACAGGTCAACGGGTAAGTTGCACAGATATGACGACCTCCACCGGCCGCTCCTCGGACACCCGGCGCGCCGGCCGCTCGGTCGGCCAGTGGCTGCTGGGGCTGCTGATCGTGCTGGCCCTGGCGGCCAGCATTCTGATGATCTTCACCGACAATCTGTCGATCTCGGGCAGCCTCGCGGTCATCGCGGCACTGTGGGCCGCGGTCATCGGGGCGATCCTGGTGACCCGATTCCGCAAGCAGGCCGAGACCGCCGAGGCCAAGAGCCGTGATCTGAGGCTCGTGTACGAACTCCAGCTCGAACGGGAGATCGCTGCGCGTCGTCAGTACGAACTGGACGTGGAGACCACCATCCGCAAGGAGGTCGCCGCCGAATCCGGTGCCGAACTCGCCTCCCTCAAGGAGCAGGTGATTTCGCTGCGCGCCAGCCTCGAACGGCTGCTCGGCGAGGCACTTCCCGATGACCAGGTCGCGCTGCCCAACGAGAAACTGCGCGAACTCGCTTCCGGCCTCGGTGGCGGCGGGCTCGACCCCAACCAGTACGCGGCACCGTACGGGAATTCCGGACGTGGTGACTCGGCCTTCGGCGGCCATGGTGGCGCCTACGGCTCGCAGGGGTATGTGCCGGACCAGTACCGTCCGGAAGGCTTCGGCGCCGCGGACTTTCACGCCCGCGACGACGGTGTCGTCGCCGCACGCGACTTCGCCGAGACCGTTCCGGCCGCCGACGACGGCCGTCACGTGGAGCGCACTGCCGACCCCAACGAGATGACCGAGGTCATCCCCATCGTCACCGACGACCCGCTGTCGGGGCGGTTCGGCACATCGACGGCCGACCGCGGACAGGAGTCCGCGACGTCGGAGCAGTCCGGTCCCGATCAGCCGGGTCCCGAGCAGTCCGGTCAGGAGGCTGTCGCAGAGCCCGCGGCGTTCGTCGACGAGACCCCGACCGACGAATGGGATCGGCCCGCCGAGGTGTCCACGCCCGCGGCGGGGGCTGCCGAGGCTCCCGGGAACCGGGCTGCCGATGCGTCCGGCCCGATTCCCGCGTGGTCGCCCGGTCGGCACGAAACCGCCGGCACGGCAACCGCATTCGGTGGCGGAGGGCGCCGACGACGCCCCGAGGAGCAGCCGGAGCCGGTGGCTGTCGAGGATCCCGCCGACGACGCGGACAGCGCGCATTCCAACGGACTTCCGGTGTCGGAACTGCTCAAGCAGCTCCGCGACACCGACGCCGCGGGCGGCGGGCGTCGCCGTCGTCGCGACTGATCGCGTTCTCCGCAACACCGCGCCTGTTGTTCGACTCCGCGCGGTGAGCCCCGTCACACGAGATGGATCCGGGCTGTCGAGAACGCCTACCCTGACTCTGCAACGTCCGGTACCCGGCCGTCGCGGCACCCCACACCCGCTGTGGATGCCGCCCGGCAGCCCTCGGGACTGGAACGACCCGGAGGACAGTGGTGACCTCGTCGAACGATGACGCCCGTGCGGCGTCTGCCGACCCACCCGGATCGAGAGGATCCGGGCACGCCCACCACAGCGCCCCGATACCCGGGATCAGCAACCTCCCCACCCCCGCCCGACTGACCGTCGGCATCGTGTCCGCCGGACGAGTCGGCACGGCGCTCGGGGAAGCGCTCGAACGTGCCGGACACGTGGTCGGTGCCGTCGTCGCGCGTTCACCGCAATCGCGCCGCCGGGTCGAGCAGCGGCTGCCGGAGTCGGCGATCCTCGACCTCGCCGACGTGGTGTCCCGGTCCGAACTCCTCCTCATCTCGGTGCCCGATTCCGTCCTGCCGACCGTGATCGCCGACATCGCCGCCACCGGAGCGTTGCGTCCGCGCACCCTGGTGGCCCACACCGCGGGGGCGCACGGCGTCGGCATCCTCGCCCCGCTGACCGCGCTGGGCGCAACCGGACTCGCGATCCACCCGGCGATGACCTTCGTCGGCACGGCCGACGACACCTCGCGGCTGGCGCGGGCGTGCTTCGGGATCACCGCGGGCGACGAGGTCGGTGACGCGATCGCCGCGGCCCTCGTCATCGAGATGGGCGGTGAGCCGGTGCGGGTGGCCGAGACCGACCGCACCCTCTATCACGCGGCGCTCGCCCACGGTGCCAACCATCTGGTCGCACTCATCAGCGATGCGGTGACCGCTCTCAACCACGCGATCGCCGGTCCCGCGGGCACGGGACAGTCGACTGCGACCGTCGATGGGAACCCGGTGCGCCTGGCCGAACGCATCCTCGGGCCGCTGGTGACCGCGTCACTGCACAATGTGCTCGACCTCGGTGTGTCGGCGTTGACCGGCCCGGTCGCGCGCGGGGACGCCGCCGCCGTCGACGCACACCTCGCGGCCCTGCGGGCACTGCCCGGTGCCGATTCCGATGCCGACGGTGCAGTTACCGAAGACGATTCGATCGCGGAGGCCTACCGCGTACTGGCCCGCCGTGCCGCCCACCAGTCGGATGCGCCGCAGGCGGTCTTCGATGCCCTGAGGCCCAGATGAATACGGAGCAGCGATGAGTGCCCATGTGATCGCCGACGAGGCGAACCTCTTCACCCCCGGAACCCTGACGGTGCACCGCGATCCGGCGGCGCTGCACCGGGTGAGCGCAGCACTGCGCAGCACCGGACGCCGTGTCGCCCTGGTGCCGACGATGGGTGCCCTGCACGCCGGGCACCTCGAGCTGGTCCGCACGGCCAAGGAACGCGGCAACACCGTCGTGATCGTGTCGATCTTCGTCAATCCGCTGCAGTTCGGCGCCGGCGAGGACCTCGACGCCTACCCGCGGACCTTCGACGCCGACCTCGAGCTCCTGGCGCCGCTGGGGGTGGAACTGGTCTTCGCCCCCACCGAGGCGGCGATGTATCCCGACGGCCGGCGCACCATGATCCATCCCGGACCTGCCGGTGACATCCTCGACGGCGCCTCGCGCCCAGAGCATTTCGCCGGAATGCTCACCGTCGTCAACAAACTTCTGCACATCGCGTCGCCACACGCGGCGTACTTCGGGGAGAAGGACTACCAACAACTGGTGCTCATCACCCAGATGGTCGCCGACCTGAACATGGACGTCGAGATCGTCGGCGTGCCCACCGTCCGCGAGGCCGACGGCCTCGCGATGAGTTCCCGCAACCGCTACCTCTCCGCCGAGCAGCGGGAACTCGCCACCACCCTGTCGGCCGCGCTGACCGCGGGCTCGCACGCCGCACCCAAGGGCGCCGACGCCATTCTGGCTGTGGCACAGGAGGTTTTGTCTTCGGTGCCCGACATCGAACTCGACTATCTCGCCCTGCGGGGCCGTTCGTTGGAAGAACCGCCGGACAAGGGACACGGGCGGTTGCTGGTCGCGGCCCGCCTCGGCGCGGCGCGGCTGATCGACAACGTCGGCGTCGCGATCGGACTGAGCCTCGAAGAACGCGAGGCCAGGTCCGAATGACCAGTCGACAACCGTTCTGACACACGAGATCCCGTCTCTGACACCCCTGCCCACGACTCCGGAGGAACCGCACATGCTGCGCACCATGATGACCTCGAAGATCCACCGCGCCACCGTGACCCAGGCCGACCTGCACTACGTCGGATCGGTGACCATCGACGCCGACCTGCTCGAGGCCGCCGACCTGCTCGAGGGTGAGCAGGTCACGATCGTCGACATCACCAACGGGGCCCGCCTCGAGACCTACGCGATTGCCGGTGAACGCGGTACCGGGGTCATCGGGATCAACGGGGCCGCAGCACATCTCGTCCATCCGGGCGACCTGGTGATCATCATCGCCTACGGCATCCTCGACGAGCGGGAGGTCGCCGAGTACGCACCGCACGTCGTCTTCGTCGACGAGCACAACCGGGTTCTCGAGCAGGGCACCGACCCGGCCCGCGCACCCGAGGGATCGGGATTGCGTGATCCCCGGCATGCCGACGACCTCGCCGCCACGCATGCGTGACGTCGGCCACCTTCTGACGGTCGGCACCCGCTGATGCTGCTCACCGTCGAGATCGGCAACACGAATACCCATCTCGGTGTGTTCGCCGGCGCGGGCGCTCATGCGCGGTTGGTCCGTGACTGGCGTCTGCACACCGAACCCGCACGCACCGCAGACGAATTGGCGTTGCTGATCCAGGGGCTCCTCGGCTCCGACATCGAGCAGGTCACCAGCGTCGCGGCCTTGTCGACGGTTCCGTCGCTGCTGCGCGAGGTGCGGGTGATGGTCGGCCGGTACTTCGACAACCCGCACAACGTCATCCTGGAACCCGGTGTGCGCACCGGGGTTCCGCTGCTGGTCGACAATCCCAAAGAAGTGGGGACCGACCGCGTCGCGAATTGCCTTGCGGCCTATCACACCTACGGCGGGCCGACCATCGTGGTGGCGTGCGGGACGGCGACCGTGGTCGACGCGGTGTCGGTCAAGGGCGAGTTCCTCGGGGGCGCCATCGCACCCGGCGTCGACCTCGGAGTCGAGGCGCTCAGCGAACACACCGTCACCGTGCGCAAGGTGGAGTTGATGCCGCCGCGCAGCGTCCTGGGCAAGAACACGGTCGAGGCCCTGCAGTCGGGCATCCTGTTCGGATTCGCCGGTCAGATCGACGGCCTGGTGAACCGCATCCGCAGCACGGTCGCCGGTTTCGACGGCGACGACGTCACCGTCGTGGCGACCGGTTATCTGGCACCGCTGATGTTCGACGAGTGCTCGACGCTGACCACCCACCACACCCATCTGACCCTCGAGGGCCTGCGCCTGGTGCACGAACGCACCAAGGCGGCCGTGCGACGCAAATAGCGCCGACGGCGCCCACCACAGCGCCGACGGCGCCCACCACTGCGTCGACAGCGCCTACCACAGCGCCGACAGCGCCCGTCACCCCGTCGACAGCGCCTACGCGAGGCAAGCAGATCGACTTTTGCTCGCCCGGTGCACAAAACCCCGCTGACCCTGGACCGCCGGCGTTCACTGTGGCAAACTGTCCGACGTGATCAAGAGCTGTCAGGAGTGTTGTCAGGGCTGAGTCCGCATCTGCGGCCGCCCTCCTTCGCGCTCCCCGCTCACTTTTCGATCACTCGAGGTTTTCTCACCATGACCGCATCGGTCCAGGTTCTCGCACCCGTCTCTGCCCCCGCACCCAACGGTCCGCTGTCGCTGCAGGTCAGCCACTATGCCGAGGCTGTCGCATCGGGAGCTGTTCCCGTCGACATCCGCAGCCACCGCAAGCGTCAGGCCGACGGGGCATTGATCGGGGCACTCGCACTCGACGCCGCCGAGGCACTCGATCTGCTCACCCCCGGATCGCCGACGGCACTGCGCTCGGCCACCCACGACGCCCGCTGGATTCTCGTCTCCGACGACGGCCACGAAGCCGAATGGCTGAGCTGGCATCTGCAGGCGCGCGGGGTGAGCGGAGCGGTCTTCGTGGTCGGCGGTCACCGCGGCCTGCGACGGGCCGGGATCAACGGCCGGATCAGCCAGGCCGAGCTCGACATCTTCTCCGTGCACTGACAGCGGGGCACTGACAGCGGGGCCCTGATGGCGGGCGCACCGAACGGGCAGCTCGCCGAACTTGGTGGACGCCACCGCCACCGAATACGCTCACGGACGTGAGTGACGCGCCCGACGAGACGATTGCCGACGAGCAGACCCCCGAGCAACTCCGCATCCGGCGGGAGAAGCGGGAACGGATTCTCGACGAGGGCCGTGAGGCCTACCCGGTGGCGATCCCGCGCACGCATGCACTTTCGGAGATCCGTGCACAATTCCCCGACTTGGAGGCCGGCACCGAGACCGGTGAGATGGTCGGCGTCGCCGGCCGCGTCATCTTCCTTCGCAACAAGGGCAAGCTCTGCTTCGCCACGCTGCAGGAGGGCGACGGCACGCAACTGCAAGCGATGATCTCCTTCAACGGCGTCGGTGAGGAGTCGCTCGGGCGCTGGAAGGCCGAGGTCGACCTCGGCGACATCGTCTTCGTCCACGGTCAGGTGATCAGCTCCCGCACCGGGGAGCTGTCGGTGATGGCCGACGCCTGGGAGATGGCGTCGAAGTCGTTGCGTCCCTTGCCCGTCGCGCACAAGGAGATGAACGAGGAGACCCGGGTGCGGCAGCGCTACGTGGACCTCATCATGCGGCCGGAAGCGCGCTCGATCGCCCGCACCAGGATCTCGGTGATGGCCGAACTGCGTGCAGCCCTGGGCAAGCGCGGATTCCTCGAGGTTGAGACGCCGATGCTGCAAACCCTGCACGGTGGCGCCGCGGCCCGGCCGTTCGTCACCCATTCCAACGCCTTCGACATCGACCTCTACCTGCGGATCGCGCCGGAACTGTTCCTCAAGCGCTGCATCGTCGGCGGTATCGAGCGCGTTTTCGAGATCAACCGCAACTTCCGCAACGAGGGCGCCGACTCCACGCATTCGCCGGAGTTCGCGATGCTCGAGACCTATCAGGCCTACGGCACCTACGACGACGCCGCGGTCATGACTCGTGAACTGGTCCAAGAGGTTTCGCAGGGCGCCTTGGGAACGCTGACGCCGACGATGGCCGACGGCGAGCTCTACGACCTCTCCGGCGAGTGGACGTCGTTGCAGATGTATCCCTCACTGTCGGAGGCGCTCGGGCAAGAGATCGTGCCCGACGGTGGCGCCGATCATCCCGGCACCACCGTCGACGAGCTGCTGGACATCGCGGCAAAGGTCGGTCTGGAGATCCCGAAGGGCAAGGGCTACGGGCACGGCAAACTCGTCGAGGAGTTGTGGGAGCACATGGTCGGCGAGAAGCTCTCGCAGCCGGTGTTCGTCCGTGACTTCCCGGTCGAGACCTCGCCACTGGTCCGTGCGCACCGTAGCGTTCCCGGCGTCGTCGAGAAGTGGGACCTCTACGTCCGCGGATTCGAGCTGGCCACCGGCTATTCCGAGCTCGTCGACCCGGTCATCCAGCGTGCGCGCTTCGTCGACCAGGCACGTCTGGCCGCCGCCGGCGATGACGAGGCCATGCGCCTCGACGAGGAGTTCCTCACCGCCATGGAGTACGGCATGCCGCCGACCGCGGGCACCGGCATGGGCATCGACCGGCTCCTGATGGCGCTGACGGGTCTCGGCATCCGTGAGACGATCCTGTTCCCGCTGGTCAAGCCGATCAGCTGAGAAGTAGGGGAAGAGTGTTCTTCCCCTATTCTTTCGTTCGTCCCCGGGAGATTTCCTGCGGACGAACGGAATTCTTCAGGAAGAACGACGGGTCGGCGTGCGCGTCGACGTGGGTCCACTCATCCGGCGGTTCGAGTGTCGCGGTCTGCCGCCTCGCCACTTCCTCGTCGGCGTCGGAGGCGTCGGGTCCTCGATCGACGATGCGGGAGATGCGTTCGGCCTCATCGAGTTCCAGCCACCATCCGGTGAAGTCGACGCCGGTCTCGGTGGCCACCGCGGCGATCGCCCGCTGCTGGGCGGCACTGCCGAAGACGGCGTCGGCGACGACGCTCATGCCGCCTGCGAGATCCGTTGTGGCCAGCCGGTTCAGCTCGTCGTAGACCGCCGCCCGGGCCTGCGGTGTGTAGGCCGAGTGCGGGAGCTTTTCGGTCTCGCCGACACCGGCGAGCCGCTTGCGCAGGACGTCGGTGCGCAGGATTCGTACACCCGGCGCGGGCTCGAGATCGCCACCGATCGCGCGGGCGACGGTGGTCTTCCCGGTGCCCGACCCACCGCCGATCGCCATCAGCCGCGGCGCGACCGGCTCGGTGAACCCCAGGGCGAGCGACAGGTAGCGCGTGACGTCGTCGACGGCGTCCGCGGCCGCGCTGACGTGCGCACGGACCGTCGCCCGCACGGCGAGCATGATCGGCAGCAGACAGAATCCGTCCTCGTCGTCGGGGGAGCGGTCCAGGTACTGGTTCACGACGACGTTCGCCTCATGTCGTAGGTCCCGCGCCCACAGATCCATCAGCAGAAACGCAAGGTCGTAGAGGACGTCGGTGGTCGCCATCTCCTCGTCGAACTCGAGGCAATCGAAAGGGACGGGACGGTCATCGATGATCGCGATGTTGCCCAGGTGCAGGTCACCGTGGACACGTCGCACCCGCCCTTGGCGGGCCCGGGCGTCGAGAATCGAGGAGCGCTCGGCGATCATCGCGGTGATCCGGCCCGTCAGACGCTGCGCCGCAGCGGGATCGATGACGTCGGGGAACGCCGACATGCTCGCCAGGTTCCCGTCGACGACCTCCTGCAACCGGGCTGTACCGTGCGGATCGCCACGGATCGGTGAGGTCGCATGGAGGTCGACGACGCTCTCGGCGAGGGTTCGCAGAAAGGCGTCGTCGAGGTTGCCGGGCGCGGCCCGGTGGACCAGAAGTGCGTCGTCGTCGAAGCGCGTCATCTCGAGGACCCAGTCGACGGTCTCGCCGGGTCCGTCGAGCGTCACCGACCCGTCATCGGCACGTCGGATCGCATGCACCGCCCGATAGACCTCCGGCGCGAACCGGCGATTGAGCGTCAGCTCCTGCTGCAGGACGTCGTGGCGCAGTTCAGGGGTGGAGAAGTCGAAGAACCGCAGGCGCACAGGGCGTTTGATCTTCCACGCGCGGGTGCCGTTGAGGAAGACGACGGCGCCGTGGGTGACGATCCGATTGGTGGGCAGGTCGGGGTCGAGAGCGCCTGCCGCGGTGAGGAGCTCGGTCGTGGGGTCGGGGTTGGTCGACACAGTCCCATCCGACCACAGTCGCTCGGATCGTGCCGAGCGGGCCCTCGCGCGGTTCTTCCCCTACTGTTCGGTTCTTCCCCTGGAAATCTCCAGGGGAAGAACTGAAAGGTAGGGGAAGAACCCTCACCCCAACTCGCGCTTCAGGATCTTCCCGGCCGCATTCCGTGGGAAGGCGTCGAGGAACACCACCGACCGCGGTACCTTGAAGTTCGCCAGATGTTCACGGGCGTAGGCGATCACACGGTCGTCGTCGAGGTCGGCGTCGTCGCGGACGGTGAGATAGGCCCGGCCCACCTCGCCCAGTCGGTCGTCGGGGACGCCGATCACCGCGGATTCGGTGACACCGTCGAGGCGGGCCAGGGTCTGTTCGACCTCGGCCGGATAGACGTTGAAGCCGCCGCAGATGTACATGTCCTTGAGGCGGTCGGTGATCCGCAGGTTTCCGCGCTCGTCGATGGTGCCGATGTCACCGGTGTGCAGCCAGCCGTCGGCGTCGATCGCCTCGGCCGTCGCCTGGGGGTTGTCGAGGTAGCCGCGCATGACCATCTTTCCGCGCGCGAGTACCTCACCCTGCTCTGACACCGCGATCTCCATGCCCTCGAAAGCGCGCCCGCAGGTGGTTGCGACGGTCTCGTCATCGTCGTCGGGGGTGCAGGTGGAGACGAACCCGCTGGCCTCGGTCAGCCCGTAGGCGGTGATGACGGTGTTGACGCCGAGGTCACGCTGGATGCGTTCGACGAGGACCACCGGAACTATCGCGGCGCCGGTGACCACCAGCCGAAGTGACGAGAGATCGAGGCTCTCGCGGGCGGGGTCGTCGAGGATGGTCTGGAAGATCGTCGGCGCTCCCGGGAAGACGGTGATCCGTTGCGCAGCAACCTGCTTCATCGCCTCCGCGGGCGAGTACACGGCTTGCGGGAACATCGCCGACCCGAACAGCACGCATGGCAGGATGCCGGCCTTGTAGCCGAAGGTGTGGAAGTACGGGTTCACCATGAGGTAGCGGTCGTCGGGGGACAAGCGGCCGTTGGCGCCCCACGCGTGTGAACCCGCGATGGTCTGCTGATGTTCGGCCAGTACGCCTTTGGAGATGCCGGTGGTTCCCGAGGTGAACAGGATGTCGGAGAGGTCATCGGGTGCGACGGCGTCGGCGCGCGCCCGGGCCTGCGCGCGGGTCTCGTCGGTGGCGAGGTCGAGGAAATCGTCCCAGTCGAGTGCGCCGTCCGGCGCGGCGTCCTTGTCCGACAAGCCAATCCGGACCACGAGCGCGGGCATGGCGTCGCGATGGGTGGTCATGAGTTCGGCGGCGTGATCGGCTCCGAGGAACTCGCCGGAGACGACGACGGCACGCACCCCTGCCCGCGCGATCACGTCGACGGCCTCGCCGGCGGTGTAGCGGGTGTTGAGTGGCACGAGTACCGCACCGGCGTAGTGGATGCCGAGCGCCGCGACCGGCCAGTGATGACTGTTGGGTGACCAGACCGCGACCCGATCCCCGTGCTCCACGCCCGACGCGATCAGGGCGGCGGCCGTATCGACGACCCGATCGTGCAATTCCGACCACGAGTACTCGACCGGACTGCTCCACTGGGTATCGACGAGGGCGAGACGATCCGGCCACTCGCGGGCCGCCCGACGCAGCGCGGACGGGGTCGTCGAGACGCTCTCCATGCTCCCCAACCTAGCACTTGCTTGGTGGGTTATGCTAGCGGCCATGACCTCGATCGATCTCGCCGACAGATCCCTGGATCTCGGCGAATGGGCAGCTCGGACGCCCGACGCCGACGCGGAGTTCGCCGCGGCGGTCCGGGGGTGGCTCGAGGCGAACCTCGTCGGGAGCTTCGCCTCGTTGCGTGGTCGGGGTGGTCCCGGCAGTGAGCATGAGTTCTTCACCGAGCGCCTCGAGTGGGATCGTTACCTCGCGCGCGCCGGATGGACCTGTCTGGGCTGGCCGACGCGCTACGGCGGGCGCGGTGCCACGCTGGCCCAGCGCATCATCTTCCACGAGGAGTACGCGCGCGCCGACGCGCCCGCCCGGGTGAACCATCTCGGCGAAGAGCTTCTCGGGCCGACGCTCATCGAATTCGGGACCGAGGAGCAGAAACAGCAATTCCTGCCCGGCATCGTCGACGTGACCGAACTCTGGGCGCAGGGCTACTCCGAGCCGGGCGCCGGCTCGGATCTTGCCGGCGTGGCGACCACGGCGAGTCCGGCCGACGGACGGTGGCAGATCAACGGACAGAAGATCTGGACGTCCTTGGCGCACGTTGCGCAATGGGCGTTCGTGCTGTGTCGCACCGAGCCCGGCTCGACGCGGCACAAGGGGCTGAGCTTTCTGCTCGTCCCCCTCGACCAAGAGGGAATCACCGTCCAGCCCATCCAACAACTCACCGGCACATCGGAATTCAACGAGGTGTTCTTCGACGACGCGGTCACCGATGCCGACAACATCGTCGGCGAACCCGGCGACGGCTGGAAGGTCGCCATGGGGCTGCTGCAATTCGAGCGCGGCGTCTCCACGCTCGGCCAGCAGGTCGGTTTCGCGCGCGAGCTCGACGCCGTCACCGATGTCGCGCGCGGCAACGGTGCCCTCGACAACCCCGAGATCGCCACCCGCATCGCGCGCGCCGGTATCGGCCTGCGGGTGATGCGAGCCCATGCGCGGGCGGTGCTCGACGGTGTCCCCGGTGCCGACTCGGTCGGAAAACTCTTGTGGTCCAACTGGCATCGCGATCTCGGTGAGCTGGGAATGGCCGTGCGCGGAGCGTCGGCGTTGATCGGACCCACCACGACAGCCGAGGGTGCGACCAACGACCTCACCGATCCCGAACACGTCGAACTCGACGAATGGCAACGGCTGTACCTGTTCACCCGCGCCGACACGATCTATGGCGGCTCGAATGAGGTGCAGCGCAACATCATCGCCGAGCGCGTGCTCGGTCTACCGCGAGAGGCCCGTGCATGACCACCCCGGACACCGAGAACCGTCGTTCACCGTTGGCCGACCCGCCGGTGGAGACGCCCGGACACGGACTCCTGTTGGGCCGCAAGGTCGTGGTCACCGCGGCCGCGGGGACCGGCATCGGATTCGCCACCGCCCGAAGGGCACTGCTCGAAGGCGCCGACGTCCTCCTCAGCGACTGGCACGAACGCCGGCTCGGCGAGGCCGCCCAGAAACTGTCCGAAGAGTTCGGCGACCGGACGGTCGCGCAGGTGACCTGCGACGTCTCCGACACCGCGCAGGTGGACGCGTTGATCACCCATGCCGCAGATGAACTCGGCCGCATCGACGTCCTGGTCAACAACGCCGGGCTCGGCGGCGAGACGCCGGTCGCCGATATGACCGACGAACAGTGGGACCGCGTCGTTGACATCACCCTCAACGGCACCTTCCGCGCCACTCGTGCTGCCCTGCGCTACTTCCGGGCCGTCGAACACGGCGGCGTCATCGTCAACAACGCCTCGGTACTGGGCTGGCGTGCCCAACGCGGACAAGCCCACTACGCCGCCGCCAAGGCCGGTGTGATGGCACTGACCCGTTGTGCCGCAGTCGAAGCCGCCGACTACGGGGTGCGCATCAATGCGGTCGCGCCGTCGATCGCCAAGCATCCCTTCCTGGCGAAGGTCACCAGCGACGAACTGCTCGACGAGCTCGCCGCGCACGAAGCCTACGGGCGTGCCGCGGAGGTCTGGGAGGTCGCGGCCACCATCGCGATGCTCGCCAGCGACTACACCACCTATCTCACCGGCGAGGTCGTCTCGATCTCCAGCCAGCGAGCCTGAACCCCGATCACATACCAGGAGAACCGATGTCACCCCAGGCCTACATCGTCGACGCCGTCCGCACGCCGGTCGGCAAGCGCAACGGCTCGTTGGCCAAGACCCATCCCGCCGACCTCGGCGCCCACGTCATCACCGCGATCCTCGAACGCACCGGCATCGATCCCATGATCGTCGACGACGTCGTCTTCGGATGCGTCGACGCCATCGGGCCGCAGGCGGGCAACATCGCCCGCACCGCGTGGCTCGCCGCCGGTGGGCCGCTCGCCATCCCGGGCACCACCGTCGACCGGCAGTGCGGATCCTCGCAGCAGGCCATCCATTTCGCCGCGCAGGGCGTGATGAGCGGTACCCAGGACGTGGTGCTCGCCGGCGGCGTGCAGAACATGAGCGCCATCCCGATCAGTCAGGCCATGATCGCCGGCCAGGAGTTCGGATTCACCACGCCGACAGCCGAATCCGTCGGCTGGCGGGAACGCTTCGGTGACGCCGAGATCTCACAGTTTGCTGGCGCCGATGCGATGGCGGAGCGCTGGGACATCAGCCGCGAGGACATGGAGGCGTGGGCGCTGCAGTCACATCAGCGTGCGCGAGCGGCCATCGCCGCGGGTCATTTCGACAACGAGCTCGCGCCGCTCGGTGACTGCGTCGTCGACGAATGTCCGCGCGAGACGTCGCTGGAGAAGATGGCCGGACTCGCGCCGTTGGCGCAGGGCTCGCGCCTGACCGCCGCCGTCGCCTCGCAGATCTCCGACGGCGCGTCGGCCGCGCTCGTGGTGTCCGAGAAGGCGTTGGCCGACTACGGGCTGACCCCGCGGGCCCGCATCCATCACCTCTCGGTGCGCGGCGACGACCCGGTGATGATGTTGTCCGCACCGATCCCAGCGACCGCATACGCACTGGAGAAGACCGGCCTGTCCATCGACGACATCGACGTCGTCGAGATCAACGAGGCGTTCGCCTCGGTGGTGCTGGCCTGGCTCAAGGAGACCGGCGCCGACCCGGCGAAGGTCAACCCCAACGGCGGTGCCATCGCCCTCGGCCATCCGCTCGGAGCGACCGGTGCCAAGCTCGTCGCCACGCTGCTGAACGAACTCGAACGCACCGGCGGCCGCTACGGCCTGCAGACGATGTGCGAGGGCGGCGGCACGGCCAACGTGACCATCATCGAGCGGCTGGGCTGACCCGCAAACCCGCCCGACCCGCCGACAGCGCCCGCCACGACGCCGAGAGCGCCCGCCACGACGCCGAGAGCGCTTTGCTGGGCGCTGTCGACGCCACGCCGAGCGCTGTCGGCGCAAACTCGAGCGCCGTGGGCGCAAAATCGAGCGCTGTCGGCGATGTGAGGAGCGCTGTCGCGAGGGATCTGGGAACACGTGTAGCCACATCACTGTGACGTGACGCATACTATGGAGGAACGAGCGAGCGAAAACGTCTCAGCGACGGTCGCGAGACGCCGCTCGACCTTGGGAGGGTGGCGAATGACCAAACCTGCTGACGTGACCAGCAAGATCGAGGGACGTGTCTCGTCCGAAGCGCATTCGATGACCGAACTGCTCGAGATCCAGCGTGCGGCCTTCCTGCGGGACGGCATCCCGGACGCGGCGACCCGCATCGACCGCATCACCCGGCTCTCGTCGCTGCTGCTCGATCACGGTGACGAGATCGCCGAGGCGCTGACCGTTGACTTCGGTTCGCGGCCACGGGAACTGAGCATCGCCGCGGACGTCGCAGGCTGCATGATCGACCTGACCCACCAGCGCCGCGGGGTCAAGGAGTGGATGGCCGATTCGGTCTCGGCGCGGGTACAGGGAGCTCTCGGCTTCAAGCAGCGGGTGCGTCATGATCCGCTGGGCGTCGTCGGCATCATGGGCCCCTGGAACTTCCCGCTGCAGCTGACCTTCGTGCCCGCGGCGTCGGCGTTCGCGGCCGGTAACCGTGTGCTGATGCGGCCGTCGTCGATCACCGCGCGCACCACCGGCGTGATCGCCAAGTACGCCCCCGACTACTTCTCGATCGAGGAACTCGCGGTCATCACGCCCAAGCACGGGTCGGGATCGGATTTCGCGAAACTCAAGGTCGACCACATGTTCTTCACCGGCTCGCCCGAGGTCGGTTCCTCGGTGGCCCAGGAGGCCGCCAAGAACCTGGTGCCGGTCACCCTCGAGCTCGGCGGCAAGAACCCGGCCGTCGTCGACGTCTCCGCCGACATCGACAAGGCGGCGAAGATGCTGGCCGACGCCCGCATGGTCAATGGTGGTCAGGTCTGCCTGTGCCCCGACTACGTCTTCGTGCCGGAGGCCAAACTCGGTGAGTTCACCGACAAGGTGATGGCCCGCTGGACCGCCAACTTCGCGACGATCTACGACAACCCCGAGTACACCTCGACGATCAACCAGAAGAACTACGAGCGGATCGTCGGGCTGATCGACGACGCGGTCTCACTCGGTGCCGAGAAGCGACAGGTCGTCCCCGGTGGCGAACCGTTGCCGTCGGCCGAGCGTCGCAAGATCCCGCCGACCCTGCTCACCGGGGTCAAGTCGGGGATGAAGATCACCGAGGACGAGGTCTTCGGTCCGGTGCTGACGGTGTACCCGTACCGGGATCTCACCGAGGCGATCAGCTACATCGCCGGCCACCCGCACCCGCTGACGATGTACTGGTGCGGCGACGACAACGACAACTTCGCGCGGCTGGCCGACAACACCCGCAGCGGGTCGATCAACGGAAACGATTTCGCGCTGCACATGTTCGGTGCCGAGCTGCCGTTCGGTGGCATCGGGCGCAGCGGGATGGGCAGTTATCACGGCAAGACCGGTTTCGAGACCTTCAGTCATGCACGCGCCGTGGCCTTCTCGACGATGCCGTTCACCGTGGCCGAGATGATGTCGCCGCCGTTCACCAACCGCGACAAGAAGATGGCCAACGGCCAGCTGAAGCTGTGGACCAAGCTCAACGCGCGAGCGCAGAAGAAGGTGCGCAAGCGCTGAAACCTCTCACGGGAGCCACCCTCGTACCCAAGCGCTTGCTAGGGTACGGGGGTGGCGCCACGTAACGGAACTTCCCGACGCGACGAACTGCTGACGACGGCGAGTCGGATGTTCGCGGAGCAGGGTCTGCGGTCGACGACGGTGCGCGACATCGCCGATGCCGCAGGTATTCTCTCGGGGAGTCTCTATCACCACTTCGATTCCAAGGAGTCGATGGTCGACGAGATCCTGCGTGGCTTCCTCGATGGTTTGTTCGCCCGCTATCAGCAGATCGCCGACGCCGATCTGTCGGCCGCCGAGACGTTGCGGCAGTTGGTGATTGCCTCATTCGAGTCCATCGACGCAGATCACCATGCGGTGGCCATCTATCAGGACGAGGCCAAACGGCTTGCGCCGCAAGACCGTTTCTCCTATATCGGTGACCGCAATGAGGAGTTTCGCGGTCTGTGGCATTCGGTGCTGACGCGCGGGGTGGCCGATGGCGAGTTCCGTGCCGATCTCGACGTCGAACTCGTCTACCGCTTCTTGCGTGACACGGTGTGGGTGGCGGTCCGCTGGTATCGGCCGGGCGGATCGCTGAGCGTGGAGCAGATCGCCGACCAATACTTGTCCGTGGTCCTCGACGGGATACTCCCGCGCTGAGGCTCCCTCTCAACTTAGGTAACCCTTGCTCCGGGCGTCGGTCCGCGTTAACGTACGCGTATGACAACGGTGGAGGGGTCCACGGAGGACCGGACGGAGCTGGACCGGAGCGCGCTGCGTGAGTTGTTGCAGCCTGTACGCGCCCGCATTCGGGTGGCTCAGCTGCTGCAGGTGATCGCCTCGGCGGCAACTGTCGTCCCGTTTGTCGGGATCGTCGAACTGGGTCGGACCCTGCTGCTCGACGGACCGGTGCAGACCGCGCGGGTCTGGTGGATCGTGGCGATCGTGATCCTCGGCCTGATGGCACGGGCGGTGTTCGGCGGTGCGGCGCTCGGTGTCACCCACTACGCCGACGTCGACCTGCAGGTGATACTCCGTCGTCGGATCACCGCCAAGCTGGGTCGGCTCCCGCTCGGCTGGTTCGGGACGACGAGCTCGGGTCGGGTGCGTCAGACCGTGCAGAACGACGTCGGTGAACTCCACTACCTCGTGGCCCACGCAGACGTGGAAACCACTGCGGCAGTGGCCACCCCGTTGTTCGCGCTCATCTACTGCTTCGTGCTCGACTGGCGTCTGGGCCTGCTGGCCGTCGCGACCCTCCCGCTGTATGCGATCGCGTACGCCTGGATGGTGCGCGACATGACCACGCAGCAGGCCAAGATGAACGCAGCACTGGCCCGCATCAGTTCGACCATCGTCGAATTCGTCACCGGCGTCGCCGTCGTCAAGACCTTCGGCCAGACCGGACGGGCGCACAAGGCGTTCCTGCGCGCCGCCGACGAGTTCAACGACGACTTCGCGGGGTATGTGGGGCCGATGCTGCGTATCGAGGCGCTCGCGGCGATGATGCTCTCCGCGCCGCTGATCCTGCTGGTCAATCTCGCCGGTGGGTACTGGTTCGTGGACGCGGGCTGGGTCGGGGCGATCGACGTCCTCGGTGCCACCCTCATCGCGATGGTGCTGCCGTCGACACTGATGGCGGCGATGATGGCCATGCACAGCAGGCAGGGCGCGGCGGCTGCGGCCGGCCGCATCGTCGGATTGCTGACGTTGCCCGAACTTCCGATGACCACCGAACCGGCTGTGCCCGAGAGCAATCGGATCGAGATCGACGAGGTGCACTACTCCTATCCGACCGAGGGATCAGCCTCCGGTACGCGCGCCCTGCAGGGCGTGAGCATGACGCTGGAGCCCGGCACCCTGACCGCGCTGGTCGGTCCGTCGGGGAGCGGCAAATCGACTCTGGCGACCCTGATCCCGCGGTTCGTCGACCCCGACGCCGGGGCGGTACGCATCGGTGGGGTCGACGTCCGTGACATCGACCCGCAGGTCTTGTATCGACATGTCGGCTTCGTGCTGCAGGATGTCGCGCTGCTCGACATGAGCGTCGCCGACAACATTGCGCTCGGTCGTCCCGACGCCACCCGCGCCGAAGTGGAGTCGGCGGCGCGCGCGGCGCGGATTCACGATCGGATCACCGAGCTGCCCGGCGGCTACGACACCCGGGTCGGTACCGACGCCCACTTCTCCGGCGGTGAGGCACAGCGTGTGGCGATCGCGCGAGCACTGTTGTGCGACACCCCGATACTGATCCTCGACGAGGCCACCGCGTTCGCCGACCCCGAGTCCGAAGCCGATATCCAGCAGGCGATCTCGTCGTTGATCGCCGGCCGGACGGTACTCGTCATCGCGCACCGGCTCGGCTCGATCACCCACGCCGACACCATCGTCGTCCTCGACGAGGGTCGGATCGTCGAGCGGGGACGTCACGACGATCTCGTCGCTGCCGGTGGCACATACGCCACCATGTGGCGGGCCTGGCAGGGCCACCCCGCATCAGGCCCTGCAGGCACTGCCGCGACAGAACCGACAAGAGCTCTCCGATGATCCGTGGTTACCTGCGCATTCTCGGTGACGAGGCCGGGCGCATGTATGTCTTCCTCGCGTGGGCGATCGTCTACGGACTCGCCCAGGGCGCAGCGATGTTGCTGATGGTCCCCATCGCCCGCGACCTCTTCGACGGTGACCTCGCCGGCGCCGGCCACTGGCTGTTGGTATTGGTGCCGGTCGTGGTGATCTGTTGCGTCACCTTCTATCTGCAGTCGCTGATGGCGATGCGGATGGCAGTACACACCATGCGTTCCCTGCATCACCGGCTCGGTGATCATCTGGTGACGTTGCCGCTGGGGTGGTTCACCCGCGACAAGACCGGATCGGTCTCGCAGATCGCGGTCAAGGGAACGATGTTCGTCGGCAGCGCGGGTGCGCACCTGATGACGCCGGTCGTCACCAACCTCGTCGGGTCGGCGACCGTCGTGGTCGGCTTGTTCTTCTTCGACTGGCGTATCGGAGCGACCGCCGCGCTCGGCGCGGTGGTCCTGTGGGTGGCGGGCCTTCGTGCGAGTGCGATGATCGCCGACGCCGAGGCGCAGAATCACGGCACCGCGGTCGAGGTCAACAACCGGGTTCTCGAACTCGCCCGGTATCAGCCGACCCTGCGTGCGTTCGGGGCGGCGGGCTCGGACTACCAGCCCCTCGAGGACGCGCTGGACCGTCAGCATCGGGTGGGCCGGAAGATGATGGGTCGCTCGGTCCCCGGTCTGCTGCTCAATGGTGTTGCCGTACAGGCGGTGTTCACGACCATCCTGATCGTCGGCGCCGCTCTCGCGGTCACCGGTCACGTCGAGGCCGCGTTGCTGATGGCGGTGTTCGGGTTGGCCGCGCGCTTCACCGACCCCATTTCCGAACTGGCCGAACTGGGGTCGGCGATGCGGATGTCGACCGCCGAGATCCGGCGCATCACCGACATCCTCGACACGCCGCCGATGCCGGCGCCGCCGAGCCCGGTCGCCCCCACCACGCGGGGGTCGCTCGAATTGTCCGGCGTCGATTTCGGTTACGGCAGTGCTGACGACGACCGGTCCCCGAAGACGTTGCACGGCATCAATTTCCGAGTTCCGGCCGGATCGATGACGGCGCTGGTCGGCCCGTCCGGGTCGGGTAAGACCACGATCACCCGGCTGATCGCACGGTTCTACGACGTCGACGCGGGAACGGTGCGGGTCGGTGGCGTCGACGTCCGAGAGCAGGACACCGCAACCCTGATGGCGCAGCTGGCGTTGGTCTTCCAGGACGTGTACCTCTTCGACGACACCCTGTGGGAGAACATACGTGTCGGACGGCCCGACGCCACCGACGACGAGATCCGGGCGGCCGCAACGACTGCCGGGGTCGATTCGGTGGTGGACCGTCTTCCCGGCGGCTGGGATACCCGGGTCGGGGAGGGTGGCTCGGCGCTCTCCGGTGGCGAGCGCCAGCGTGTGTCGGTCGCCCGGGCGTTGGTCAAGAGCGCACCGATCGTGCTGTTCGACGAGGCCACCAGCGCGCTCGACCCGGAGAACGAGGCGCATGTGGCGGCATCGATCCGTGAACTCGCCACGCAGAGCACGGTTTTGGTGATCGCGCACAAGATCTCGACCGTACTCGCCGCCGATCAGATCGTGGTGCTCACCGCAGACGGTCGCGTCGACGACATCGGCCGCCACGACGAACTGTTGGCGCGCGGTGGCACCTACGCCGAGTTCTGGACGCGACGCAACGCCGCGGCGGGGTGGACGATGACGGTCTCAGCCGACGTGTGAGTTGCCGGCGGTCACCTCGTCGAGCCAGGCGCGGGTGACCTTTCCGGTTGCGGTGCGGGCGATCTCGCCGACGAAGACGATGTCGCGCGGGACACGTGAGCGCGACAGTTCCCGGCCGATGTGTTCCTGGAGCGCCGCGTCGTCGACGTCGTGGCCCGCGCGGCGGGCGACCACCGCCGAGAGCCGTTGACCGAAGTCGACGTCATCCACGGTGAAGACCGTGGCGTCGGCGACACCGGGGTGGCGGTGCAGTGCGAGTTCGACCTCTTCGGGGTAGACGTTCTCGCC
Source organism: Gordonia sp. L191 (assembly GCF_030077625.1). NCBI lineage: Bacteria > Bacillati > Actinomycetota > Actinomycetes > Mycobacteriales > Gordoniaceae > Gordonia > Gordonia sp. L191. The sequence goes on from NZ_CP125996.1 coordinate 214,151, forward strand.
GCCAGAGACGATCATCGAGTCCGATCGACCGCGGATGTACAACCGGCCGGCGCCGTCGAGGTAACCGGTGTCGCCGGTGGCAACCATGCCGTCGACGCTGTGTGTGGAGCTTCCGTCGGTATACGAACGCATCTGGGCTCCGGTGCGAACGTAGATGTCGCCGACCCGTCCGGGGCCGACGGGCGTGCCGTCGATGAGGATCGCCACCCGGACACCGAGCGGAGCGGACCCGGCGCAGGACGGGTCGTGCGCGAGGTCGGCGGGGGTGGCGATGGTGATGTAGGAGACCTCGGTGGCGCCGTAGAGGTTGTGCAACACCGGGCCGAACCGGTCGGTGACGGCGGTGACGAGATCGGGGTCGAGTCGTGCGCCGCCCGACCCGATGATGCGCAGACGACCGGAAAGTGGTTGCAGGACCGCGTCGTCGAGATCCATGATCCGCTTCAGCATGGTCGGTACCGCGACGAAGGCGGTGCAGTTCTCGGCGAGCATCGTTGCCACGGCACGCTCGGCGGAGAACCGCCCGTCGAAGACGAGGGTGGCGCCGGCGAGGAGGCCGGTGAGGGTGGCGATCAGGCCCCATCCGTGAAATGCCGGTGGCGCCAGGTAGATCACGTCGGATCGCTGTAGCGGGATCTTCTCCAGCAGGCCGGCCAGTGTCGAGAGCATGGTCAGCGGAGAACTGCTGCGGGCTGCGCCGCGGGGTACACCGGAGGTCCCGGAGGTGAGGATGACCAGCTCGGGATTGCCATGCGCGCGTGGGGGAATGGAGTCGTCGGCGGCGGCGAGCACCGATTCGAGGTCTTCGGTGCGGATGGTGCGTACTCCCGTGAGTTGAGAGAGCCGGCCGGTGAATTCGTCATCGTGGAGCAACAGATCGATGTGCTCGCGCTCGCATACGGTCGTCAGCTGCACAGAACCCATGTCGGTGTTGAGAAAGACCACCCGAACACCGCCGGCGAGAGCTCCGAGCAGGGCGATCACCAGCTGCGCGCTGTTGCGGCACATGATGCCGACGGTCGGGCGGTTGCCGGTGGTGTCGAGCTCACGCAACACCGTGATCCACCGGCGGGTGGCGGTGGCGAGGTCGCGGTAGGTGAGCGGAACCCCGCGGTCGACGACGGCGACCGAATCGCCGTACCGGGCGGTGAGCACCTCGGTCAGCATCGCCCCACCTCCGGTGCGCGCGGCTCGCAGTGTGGCGGGTAGCTCGGCCGGGCCGGGCAGGATGCCGGCGCGGGCGAGCCTGCCCGCGGCGCGGAGTTCGACGGCGATCCGGCGCAGGCCGGCGAGGCTGGGGGTCACCGACAGAATTCTGCCTCAAAGAAACGAATCGATCAATGTGTGCCAACGATGGAGCGGATGGATGGCGATCGGTTCCCCATGGTTGGACGACCTAGTAATTTGTGAGGTCGACAACACCCCGCGGGCAACGGAGGCAGTGATGGGACCGGAATTCAGCGAATCGACCGAGGCGGCGATCCGGACGGCGCGCGAACACTCGATCGGCGCGTTGCTGCATCGCAGCGCCCAGCGCAGCCCCGACAAGATCGCGATCATCGACGGGGACACGGAACTGACGTTCGCCGAGTTCGATGCCGCGGTGAACCGGTGCGCCAACACCCTGACCGCGCGGGGTCTGCTACGCGGAGATCGATTGGCGCTGATCAGCCACAACTGCTGGCAGTTCGGCGTTCTCAACTTCGCGACCGCCCGCCTCGGGGTGATCCTGGTACCCATCAACTTCGGGCTCGGCGCCGAGGAGATCGCGTTCATCCTGACCCACAGCGGGGCACGCGGCGTCGTCGTCGAGGACGCTCTCGGACCGACGGTCACCTCGGCGATCGACCTCGCCGCCGCCGCGGTCGACATCCGCGGATGGATCGCGCTGTCCGGTGCCGCGCCGGCACACGGCTGGGAGGACGCGACGGCGTGGATGACCACCGGCGACGCGACGGCTCCCGGCATCGTCGTCGGCGACGACGAGCCGGTGCGGATGATGTACACCTCCGGCACCGAGTCCCGACCCAAGGGGGTGCTGCTGTCCAGCAAATCGCTGATCACGCAGTATGTTTCGTGCATCATCGACGGTGGCATGTCGGGTGAGGACGTCGAGATCCACTCGCTGCCGATGTATCACTGCGCGCAACTCGACTGCTTCTTCTCCACCGACATCTACCTCGGGGCGACCAGTATCATCCTGCCCGCGCCCGATCCGGCGACGATCCTGGCGACCATCGAGTCCGCGCGTGTCACCAAACTGTTCTGCCCGCCGACGGTCTGGATCTCGCTGCTGCGTCATCCCGACTTCGACACGCGCGACCTGTCGTCGCTACGCAAGGGGTATTACGGCGCCTCGCCGATGCCGGTGGAGATCCTGCGCGAGTTGTCACGCCGGTTGCCCGAGGTGTTGTTGTGGAATTTCTACGGCCAGACCGAGATGTCGCCGCTGGCAACCATTCTGCAGCCGCATGAGCAGATCGACCGGGCCGGGTCGGCCGGGCGGGCATCGGTGAACGTCGAGACCAAGGTCGTCGATGATGACGACAATCCGGTGCCGGTGGGGCAGGTCGGCGAGATCGTACACCGCAGTCCCCATGCGGCACTGGGCTATTACCACGACGAGGAGAAGACCGCTGCGGCATTCCGCAACGGCTGGTTCCACTCCGGCGACCTCGGCGTCATCGACGCCGACGGCTACCTCTCGGTGGTCGACCGCAAGAAGGACATGATCAAGACCGGTGGGGAGAACGTCGCCTCACGGGAGGTCGAGGAGGCCATCTACCTGCTCGACGGCGTGGCCGAGGTCGCGGTCTTCGGTGTGCCACATCCGAAGTGGATCGAGGCGGTCACCGCCGTCGTCGTCCCCAAGGACGGCGCGACCCTCACCGAGGAGGCCGTCGCGGCCCACCTCGAGCCGATCCTCGCCGGATACAAGCGGCCGAAGTACATCGTGTTCGCCGACGCCCTGCCGAAGAACCCGAGCGGCAAGATCCTCAAGAAGGATCTGCGCGTCGAGCACAACGCGATCGCGTCGGCGTAGCACCAAGGGTGATCGGGCCCGGGGCCGGCTCACCTGTCGGGACGTTGATGTGCCAGTTCGCGTTTGACGAGCTTGCCGGTGGGTGTGCGGGGTAGTCGGTCGGTGAACTCGATGCGTCGGGGAAGTTTGAACCCGGCCACCTGCGTGCGTAGGTGATCGGTGATCGCCTCGGCGAGTTGCTCGGTGTCGATCTCGTCGACCGGAGTCACCGGCTGGATCACCGCGACGACGGCTTCGCCCAGGTCGGGATCGGGCTCGCCGATCACGGCCGCGTCCAGCACATCCGGATGGGTGATGGTGGCGTTCTCGATCTCCTGCGGATAGATGTTCACCCCGCCGGAGATGATCAAGAAGGTGCCGCGGTCGGTGAGGAACAGGTATCCGTCGTCGTCGAGGTACCCGACGTCGCCGGTGGTCGTCCAGGTCGGATGGTCGGGATGGATTGCTGCCCGGGTCTTCTCGGGATCATTGTGGTATTCGAAGGGCAACTCGTCGCGTTCGAAGTAGATGGTTCCGATCGTGCCGGGCGGAAGTTCGGCGCCGGATTCGTCACAGATGTGGGCGACACCGAGGACGGGTGTCCCCACCGTCCCGGGCTTGGCCAACCGTTGCGGTGTGTCGACCAGGGTGAGTCCGTTGAGTTCGGTGGAGGAATAGTATTCGGAGAGAATCGGTCCCCACCAGTCGATCATCTGGTGCTTGACCTCCACCGGGCACGGCGCAGCCGCGTGGACCGCCACCGCAAGACTCGAGACATCGTACCGGTCACGCACTGCTGCAGGAAGTGTGAGCATCCGCACGAACACCGTCGGGACCCACTGGCTGTAGGTCACCCGATGGCGTTCGATGTATTCGAGAGCCTTCTGGGCGTCGAATCGCGACATCACCACGACGGTGCCGCCGAGAGCCTGCACGGCGGCACAGGTCCGCAGTGGGGCAGCGTGATACAGCGGTGCGGGCGAAAGATACACCGTCTCGGCGGACACGTGCCAGATCGTCCGGTTCATCTCGATCATCGTGTCACCGGCGTCGCGGATCTGCCGTGCCGGCAGTGCGGGTTTGATTCCCTTGGGGCGTCCGGTCGTTCCCGACGAATACAACATGTCCGCACCGCGGGGCTGATCGTCCGGTGGTGTGTCGGACTCGCGGGCGGCAGCCGCATCGAGATCGTCGTACCCGTTCACCGTCCCGCCGAACGACAGTCGGACACCGACTTCGGGAATCGACGGGACGAGCGTGGTCGCGACATCGCCGAGTGCGGCGTCGACGATCAGGGTCGACGCGCCGCAATCGTTGACGATGTAGGCGATATCCCCGGGCGTGAGATGCCAGTTGACCATCGTCAGATAGACGCCGGAACGCATGGCCGCCCAATAGATGTCGAACACCCGGGCCGTATTCGTCGCCAGAACGGCCACGTGCGCTCCGGCGCGCACCCCGCGCGTGCGAAGCGTGCGGGCAATCCGGACGGACTGCGATTCCAGTTGGGCGAACGTGGTGACGACACCGGTGTCGGCCATGATGACGGCAGGTTTGTCCGGGGTGTCGAGGTGCGCGCCGGGGTACATGGTCGGGGCTACTCCTGGTGGGGGTGCGGTGGGCGAGGGATCGGGACAGGTTGAGAAATCAGTAGAGGTAGTCTTCGCCGCTGGCGCGGACGGTGACATCGGAGAGGCTGATACCCCACGGCTGATCGATCACGTGGACAACCGCATTCGCGAGATCGTCCGGCGTGATCAACCAGTACCGGATCGAATCGACGTCGGACAGCTCGGCCGACAACCGCCCCTCGGTCAACGCGGTGACATGCTCGCCGTATTCGGCCGCACGCTGCCCGACGAGACCGAAGATCGCCGAGTCGTTGACGATCCAGCTCGCCAGATTGGTGCCGGTGACGCCGGTGGGCTTGACGGTGGTCACCTTGATCTTGCCCTTCGACTCGATGCGCAGGGAATCGGAGAGCACGGTGACGGCGGCCTTGGTGGCGCTGTAGACGCCGGACCCCGCGATCCCCGCGTTGCCGTAGATCGATGAGATGTTGACGACCTGCCCGCGTCCCTGCGCGATCATCTGGTCGTAGACCGCCGAGATCCCGTTGACAACACCTTTGATGTTGATGTCGATGGCGCGGTGCCACTTGTCGGCGGCCCGTTCGTGATCTGCGAAATACGCCAGCGGCATGACTCCGGCGTTGTTGACGAGCACGTCGATGGCGCCGTAGGCCTCGACGGCATGCTGTGCCGCCGAACGCATCTGGGCGAGGTCGGTGACGTCGGCGGTCTGTGCCATCGCGTCATGACCGGCGTCGCGGATCTGCGCGACAACGGAATTCAGGTCGTCGGCGTTGACATCGATCCCGACCACATGTGCACCTCCGGCAGCGCACTTCTCGGCGATGAGCTTTCCGAAGCCACTGGCCGCGCCGGTGACGATGATGGTCTTGTCCTTCAGATGTTCGGACATGCGTGATCTCCTGTGAGTGTGTGGGGCAGTGAATGGTTGGGGCACCCAGCGAGGTGGGGTGGGAGCAGGGTTCGGGATCAGACGATGTCGATACGGTCGAGCACCCCCGCCACACGCGCGCGGTCTCCGGTGATGTCGACGGCGGAGCGCCAGGCAGTCCGGCGAGTGGCCCAGCGCGTGAAGTCGAGTGCGTCGCTGTTGGCGACATGGTCTGGGAGGTCTGGGGTTTCGGTGACAACCACGCCATCCTCGATCCGCTCGATCCGGAAGCTGCGATCGGTGACGCCGGTGAGGTGGAGCCCGACCGGGGCGTCGAGCGCAGCGGTCAGCACATCGCCACACATGGCGGGTAGCCCGGCCATCATCCAGTCGATCGCCGGGTCGATCGCCGCGCCCACCGCAATGGCGAGGTCGGTGCTGACCGGACCGAACGGAGCGAGGAGATCCGCGGTCAGGTGGACGAGATGGTCGAAGGCCAGCGCATCGGCCAGCTGCGCCAGATGATAGGTGCCGAGATCAAGCAGATCGACTGTCGCCGAACTCATCTCGGGTGCCGGCAAGGCTTCGAGTGCGCCGAGTCCGGCCGCCGACTGAACCCGGTAGTACTCGACGACCTCGGCGGGTTCCCAGTCCGCGCGTTCGATGACCGCGGCGTCGTTGAGACGCTCGGACCGGCCGCTGGGATTGTCCGGCAGGTCCAGCGTCGGATCGGCGATGAAGTTGAAGAAGAAGCCCATATGGCAGATCAGATCCTGGACCCGCCAACCACGGCACGCGGCGTCGGCGGCCCAGTCCTCGGGATCGAAGGTCGTGATGAGATCGGTGGTGACTGCGGCCAATTCGCGGGCCGCGGCAACTCCGGCGTCGGACATGATGAATTCTCGCTCTCTGGTGATCAGGCTGTGAGGAAGACCGACTTGGTGCGCTGGTAGGCGGCGAGCCCTTCCGGGCCGAGTTCGCGGCCGATGCCGCTGGCCTTCACCCCGCCGAACGGTGAGCCCCAGTCGAGATTGAAGGTGTTGACCCCGAACGATCCGGTGTCGACGCGACGTGCGACGTCGAGCCCGCGCTCGTCGTCGGACGTCCATACCGTCCCGCCGAGCCCGTAGTCGGAATCGTTGGCCATGGCGATCGCCTCGTCGACGTCGCGGTAGCCGAGTACGGTCAGTACCGGGCCGAAGATCTCCTCACGGGCCAGGGTGCTGGTGTTGTCGAGACCGCTGAAGACGGTCGGTGCGACGAAGTATCCCTGGTCGATTCCGTCCGGAGCCCCGCCTCCGGTGGTGACGGTTCCTCCGTCGGCGCGGCCGCGTTCGATGTAGGAGAGCACCCGGTTGCGCTGTGTGTCGCTCACCAGCGGCCCGATGGCGGTGTTCTCGTCGAGTGGATCGCCGATCGGTAGTGCGGCGGCCATGGCGCTGATCGCATCGACATATGTCGGATAGATGTTGTGGGGAACCAGGATTCGGGTCGACATGTAGCAGGTCTGGCCGGTGTTGAGCAACGACGCGGTGGCCAGGCCGCCGACGGTGGTCTCGATGTCGGCGTCGTCGAGGACGATGGCGGCCGATTTTCCGCCGAGCTCGAGTGTCACCGGACGGATCATCTCCCCGCACACCCGGCCGATCTGTCGTCCCGCCGCGGTCGACCCGGTGAAGGCGACCTTGTCGATGCCCGGATGTGCCACCAGGTATTCGCCGACCGCGGCACCTCCGGTGACGATGTTGAGTACCCCCTCGGGCAGCCCGGCGTCGATGGCGGCCTCGGCCAGTACGTAGGAGTCCAGCGTGGTCTCGGGCGCCGGCTTCAGCACCACGGTGCAACCGGCGGCCAGTGCCGGGGCGATCTTGAACATCGACAGGATCGCGGGGAAGTTCCACGGTGCGATGGCGGCGACGACGCCGACCGGTTCGCGTCGAACAACGGTGGTACCCGGCATCGGTTGGCTGCTGCGTCGCTCCTCGACGGGCAGGGTGCCGATCAGGCCCGCGTAGTAGCGCAGCAGTTGCACCGGCGCAGCACCTTCGGCGAAGCGGGAGAGAGTGATGGGCATGCCGTTCTCGGTGCTCACGGCGGTGGCGCGGGAGTCGGCGCGGGCCTGAAGTGCGTCGGCAAAACGGTTGAGGATCGTGGCTCGCTCCGCCGCGGGCATCGACCTCCACCCCGACGACGCGAACGCGGTACGGGCGGCGTCGACCGCGGCGTCCACATCGGCGGTGATCGACTCGGGAACGGTGCCGATCTGCTGCTCGGTCAGGGGTGAGATGACCGGAAGGGTTGCGGTGGAGGCGGGGGCGCGAAAGCGCCCACCGATGAACAGCTCCGTACGCGTGGTCGGTTCGACGGTCGTCATGGGTGCCTCCTCGTTGAGGCGGTGTCGCGGTGGTGAGACCGCCGCGAGTGTGTGTGGCGGATCGGTGTGAACCACCTACTGTGTCCATCGTCATAGCTGACTGCCGAAAATTCTTGACATCTGGTGACGACTTTTTTACTTGTGGACACACGTGTGCTACGGGAGATCTGCGGTGGCGAGTGATCTCATCAGTGCTGCACTCACGCAGATGCAAGAGCTGGTCACCGAACTCGGAGGGGATCCTCGTGCGCTGGCCGACCGGGTCGGCATCGATCTCGCCGTGGTCGGCGCGCACGATCGCTTCGTCGCGTTCAGCGCGGTTGCGGCACTGCTCGGGCTCGCCGCCGCGGAGCTGGGTGTGGACGACTTCGCGTTGCGACTTGCCGGTCGCCAGAGCCCGGACATCCTCGGACCGGTCGCGATCGTGGCGCGCAACACCGCGACCGTGGGCGCGGCGTTGCAGTCGATCATCGAGTACTCACACGTCTACAGTCCGGCGATGGCGACACATCTGCACCGCCATCCGACCACGGTTGAATACGAGTTCCGTACGTTGTTGCGTCGCTTGCCATTTTGTGAGCACATCGTCGAACTTGCGCTGGGTGTGACCCTGTCCGCGTTCACGATGCTCGCGGGGCCCGGATTCCATCCGGCACGGGTGACATTCGTTCATCCGCCGTTGTCGGACCGCTCGGTGTACACCGACCGCTTCGACTGTCCGGTCGACTTCGAGCAGGAACGCAACGCGATGTACTTTCCCCAGGGTCTGATGCACCGGGCCCTACCCGATGTCGACCCACTTGCCCGCGATCTCGCCGTGCGCTTCATGGCCGGCTCGGACCGCCGGGATTCGCTTGCCGACGCTGTCGCCGAGGTGGTCAAACGGTCGCTGCCGGTCGGTGCCGCGACGCTCCCACGGGTGTCGCACCTGATGGCAATGCACCCGCGTGCTCTGCAACGCCAATTATCGGAGTCCGGAACGACTTTCGAGGAGATCGTCGACCAGGTCCGGCGAGACATGGTCGACGGTCTCCTCGCGAATCGTTCGGTGTCCCTGTCGGCGATCGCGCGGCAGCTCGGCTATACCGAGCAGAGTTCGCTGACCCGTAGCGTGAAGCGGTGGTTCGGCACCACCCCGATGGCCCGGCGCCGCGAGTTGCGGGACAATCCCGGGGTCAGTACAGGTAGTCCTCGCCACTCGCACGCACGGTGACGTCGGAAAGGCTGATGCCCCAAGGTTGGTCGATCACATGGACGACGGCGTCGGCGAGTTCGTCGGGTGTGATCAACCAGCACTCGACGGAGTCGGAATCGGTGAGTTCGTCGGGAAGCGTGCCCGCGACCATCTGCTTGGTGTGCTCGGCGTACTGTGCCGCGCGTTGCCCGACCATCCCGAAGATGGCTGCGCCGTTGACGATCCAGCTGGCCAGGTTGGTGCCGGCGACCCCGGTGGGGCGCACCGTGGTGACCTTGATCCTGCCCTTGGTCTCGATGCGCAGAGAATCCGACAGCGCGTTGACCGCCGCCTTGGTCGCGCTGTACACCCCGGACCCGGCGACGCCTGCGTTGCCGTAGATCGACGAGATGTTCACCACGTGGCCGCGGCCCTGCTCGATCATCTGGTCGTAGACCGCCGAGATGCCGTTGAGCACGCCCTTGATGTTGATGTCGATGGCCCGATGCCAGCGGTCGGCGGCCCGCTCGTGGTCGGCGAAGAACGCCAGCGGCATCACGCCGGCGTTGTTGACGATGACGTCGATCGCCCCGAACTCCGCGACGGTTTGTGTTGCCACATCTCGCATCTGGGCGAGATCGGTCACGTCCGCGCCGATCGCCAATGCCTGCCCGCCGGTGGTGCGGATGCCGTCGACAACGGCTCCGAGGCCGGCCTCGTTGACGTCCACCCCCACGACGCGCGCGCCGCCGGCCGCACACTTCTCGGCGATGAGCGCGCCGAAGCCGCTTGCGGCACCGGTGATGATGATGACCTTGTCGGTGAGATGTCCGGACACGCGAGCCCCCTCTGGCGCCGACCGAGTTGCCGCCGATGCGGCAAATCGGTTCGGATGCTACACCGGCACCGCGCCTGGGCGTTTCGGGCCCTCGGCGGTTCGGCACTCGGTGCAACCGGCCGCCCGGGCCGCCCGGGCCGCCGGAGAGGCCGTCAGTGCCCGGTGGTGAATCGCTTGCGGACGTGCGCGCGCTTCTCGATCTCGTCGACGAAGGCGAGTGCGTAGTCGGTACCCGAGATCTCCGAGCTGCCATCGTCCTTGGTCACCAGGAGATCGTCGTCGGTGCGATAAGTGCCGGTGGTCTCGCCGGGTGCCCAGGACCCGAACAGGGCGGCCGGGGAGACATAGAACCAGTCGAGTTCGTCGGGGCCGGCGCGCAGTGCGTCGAGCACATCCGCGTGGGCCAACGCCTCCGGCTTCCATTCGTCGTTGAAGTCCGGAGTGTCGACCAGTCGTGGGCCGCCCTCGGCGACCAGCGAACTACCGGCGCCACCGACCACACCGACACGTGTGTGGTGCGCAATTGCTGCCGCGGTCACCGCCGGGATGAGGTCGACGAGTGGTTTCCCATCGACGTCGGCGCCGTGGACCGCGATCACCACGACGTCGGCGGTCTCGGCGACGCGATTGACCAGATCGGTATCGGCGAGCGATCCGACGTCGTAGGTCACGCCGTCGACGGGGTCTGCGGTTGCGCCGTTTCGGCTGTAGGAGGTGACCCGATGACCGCGGCGAACGGCCTCTGCGGCGATGTGACCACCGGCGTACCCGGTGCCTCCGAAAATGGCGATGTGAGAACTCATACCGGGTGCAACCGGACCGTGGTCCGGAGTTATTCCGGCGGGTCCGAGACGTTGCACCACGCGGTCGGTCATCCGTCCGACATGACTGGGCGGGTCGAGTACGGCGCCCTACGCTGACCGTCGTGACCTATGACGATGCCGAGTGGCACACGGATTCGGTGATCGACCTCGGCCTCGATGAGTCCGCGGCCGCCATCCACATCGCGGCCTTCATGGGCTGGGCGTGTAGACGCGGGTTGGTGCCCGCCGACGGCCATGCCGACGCGATCGCCGACGCCATCTCCAGAACCGATCACCCCACCGGGTTCGTGGCGACACACTTCGTCTCGCAGATCAACGTCAACAACCTCACTCCGCGTGGAAATCTCTTCGCCGAGCAGTGCTACGACGCGTATCTCCGGGCCTTACCCCACACCGAGCTGATGGCCCGGTACGACAACGACTATCGCGTACCCGACACCTGGGACACCGTGGAGGAGATCGGCGCGCTGCTCGACGAGTTGTACGCGGCGTGGGAGTCACCCGGCGGCGGACTCGCCGAGCGTTGACAGTCTGCTCGTCACGCGGGCCCGCGACATGGGATCCATTGCGGCGCAATGGCCGAATTCTGTTCTGTTGAGCGCACACTCGATGTTCAGTTCCGCCTCCTGGTCATAGAGGATGTCGACGAGGTGGACGAAGCGACGGGCACTCTGGCGGTCGGTTGTGGCGAGACCGGGAACGCCGCTGACGGTCCACGAACGGTATCGGTGAGCAAGGCGAAGATAGTCGGCGGCACCGAGCGGGCGGCCACAGATCTCCTCGAACGTCACCCCGATGTGGTCGCGAGTCGAGTCCCACACGGAGATGGTTCGTCCGTTGACCGACGTGGGCTGCGAGACCCGTTGTGGTGGTGTGCCGTTCACGGTGATCCACAGACCGCCAGCGAAGCCGTGGTCGCGGCGCGCGTTCGGACGGTGAATCGTGCGGTAGTCCGTACCGCCATCGAGTTCTATCGCCATGCAGTGTGTTTCGATGAAGTCGATGGTCGGCAGGAAGGTGGCGTGCAACAGCGGGTGGGGCATCAGAGCCGAAGGCCGGTGATTGGACGTGATGATCAGGCGGACGCCGCGCTCGATCGTTCGCCGGATCACCGCGTCGACGTAGATCCCGTCGGCGCGGTCGTCGACGCTCAATTCATCGAAACACAGGACCCGGATACCCGACGTGATCGTCGCCAGTGCTCCCTCGACGCCGTGATCTTTGATCAACGCATCGAGATCACGCCCGAACTCGTGCCAATGCAGCCGCCGTACCCACTTCGGGGGCAGTGCGCCGAGGTAGGTGTCGACAAGCCACGTCTTCCCTCGACCCACCGGCCCGGAGACATACAGATGATCACGGCCCGAGAGATGCTGTGCCGCAACGAGTTGGGTTGGATCGAGTCGAAAGCCGGCCCGGGTCGCGGCCTCGACGACAACGTCGTCACCCACCAGCGGCGCGGACTGCTTTCGGCGACCGAACATTCCCAAACTCTATCATCATAGAGTCTGGCTATCATGTGACGTGTGCCCCGTCCCGACCGCCGCCCACGAATCGCCGATGCCGCGCTGGAACTCGCGGCGTCCGGGGGTACACACGCGCTCACGCATCAGGCGATCGATCGTCGGCTCGACTTACCGAAGGGATCGACCTCGTATTACTTCCGCACTCGCGAAGCGCTCTTGTTGGCCGCCGCCGACCGGCTGATCACCATCTCCCGTGAGCGGTTCCGCGGCACGCTCGAAATGTCCGCCGGACAGACCCATCCGGTTGAGGTGATCAGCGACTACGTGACCGAACTCGTCACCGACCGCGTGGCCGAGGTGAGCGCGCGTCAGGCGCTGTTGCTCGACGCCGAAATCGGGGATGACGTCCGCGGGCGCCTGCGCCGCTGCTTCTTCTCCGAGGACGCTGCCGCAGGGCTGATGCAGTCGCTGGGGTCCGCGCAGCCGCAAGCCGCAGCCCGCAGGCTGGTGACCGTCCTGGAGGGAGTCGTCCACAGCCACACGCAGGGTCTTTACTGCGACGAGCCCCAGTCCTCACGGCGCGAGCTCGTCGCCGATCTCGTTGAGCGAACGCTCCTCACACTGCGCTGACCGGTGCGGCGAGTGCGTGTAGACGCTCGTGGGCCTGCGTCATGACCGACTGGATCAACTCGTCGCAGCTGGGCAGGTCATCGATCATGCCGACGACCTGACCCGAGGCGAGGACCCCCGCGCGGGTGTCGCCCTCGACGAGTCCCGCGCGCAACAACATCGGGGTGTTGCCTGCCATGATGATCTGCTGCCAGGTGCGTTCCCCGGAGCGTCGCATGGCGCGCCCGTCGCGCAGCATCGTCGTCCAACGCATCCCGGTCAGCTGCTTGAACTCGTTGGCGTTACGGGCGGCGGCGACAAGGGCTTTGACGGCGCTACCGCTCTCCAGCGCCTCGACGAGCGGGGTGCGCAAGACCCGATGCGGCATCCCGTCGACCTTCACCGACACCACCGTGTCGCCGAGGCCCCGGGCCAGATACTCCTGCTTGACGGCGTCGGGCACCGCCGAATCCGAGGTCAGCAGGAACCGCGTCCCCATCGCCACACCCTGCGCGCCATACGCCAGGGCCGCGGCCAGCCCGCGACCGTCGAAGAAGCCGCCGGCCGCCACCACCGGCATGTCGGAACCGTTGTCCGCGAGGGCATCGAGTACCGACGGCAGCAGCAACGTGGTGGCCACCGGTCCGGTGTGTCCGCCGCCCTCGCCGCCCTGCACGATTACCGCGTCGGCGCCCCAGGAAGCCACCTTCACCGCGTGTTTGGCTGCACCAATCGACGGGATCACCACCACACCATGCTCTTTGAGCTTGGCGATCAGCTCCTTCTTGGGCGCCAACGCGAACGACGCGACCTTGACGCCCTCGCGGATCAGTAGGTCGATCCGCTGCGGTGCGTCGGTGGCGTCGGCGCGGATGTTGACGCCGAAGGGCTTGTCGGTCAACGCTTTCGTCTTGGTGATGGCGGTCTCGAGCTCGTCGTAGGTCATCGTCGCCGACGCCAGGATTCCCAGTCCACCGGCGTTGGCCGTCGCCGATGTCAGCGACGGCCCCGACACCCAGCCCATCCCGGTTTGTACGATCGGGTACTCGACGCCGACGAGGTCGGTGAAGCTCGTCCGCAGGGGCGCGGCGCGCCCAGCGTCCGTTGTGTCAGAGCCGGTCATCTCATCGCACCTCTTTGGCGCGAACAACCTTGGGGTCGAGCACATCCCGGATCAGGCCGAGTTCCTCCTCGGAGGGTTCCCGGGTCGCCGGCGCCTCGTCGAGCCCGGCGATCTCGAAGGAGCTGTTCTCGGCGACCTCCTCGGCACTCACCCCGGGATGCAGCGACAGTGCACGCATCGTGTGGTCGGGCCCGCCGAAGTCGAAGACACCGAGATTGGTGACGACGCGAGCGATGTCGACGTCGTCGAAGGCGGGATTGTCGGGGTCGACCTTGTCGAAGCCGAGTCCGCAGACGATGTCGACGGCGTCGACGAACACGCGTGCCGAATGCCGGGGCACCCAATAACTCGTCGGATGGTTGATGGTGTTACCGGGCGCGCCCCGGGCGCCGAACATCTGTCGGGTCGGGTGTTGCAACGGGCCGAACGCCGACAGGTTCTGATTGCCGAAACGGTCGATCTGGTTGGCGCCCATCACCACATGGCGCCGGCCCGAGGCCACGACGTCGAACACCTTGGAGAACGGCATCCACCCCTCGATGGGACCCGTCTTGCCGATGGCCGGTGTGTCGGCGAGGATCAGCGCCTCTCCGTCGGTGATGAGCAGATCGGGCGCGAAGCTCAGGCGCGCCAAGCGTGCTCCGAGCAGCGGGATCGGGGCCATCGGCGACGCCATGATCTCGCCTGCGCCACGGAAGATCTCGGCGCAGGAGACGACGCAGTACTCGGCCCGGGTGACTTCGGTGGTCGCGGTGGTCACTTGCGGTCCTCCTGTTCGGCACGCCAGGCGGCGACCTCACGTTGGTAGGTGGGTTCGTCGACATCGAGGAAGCGCGTGCGGAACGCGGCCCAGGCGTCGGCGTCCTTGGCCTGCTCGACGTAGAACCGCTGGAACGCGTCGTCACGACCGTAGTCCCCGGCGAAGGAGTGGTGCGCGCCGTTCGGCGTGTGCACCACCCGGTCGACATTCATCCTGTTGAGCAGAAGACGTTGCACAGGAACGGATTTGACGAGAACCTCGGTGTCGACCAGCTGATCGGTCTCCAGATACCGGCGCGCTGCGGCGGCACAGAACAGGTCGTCCATGTACGGGTCGACACCGGTGTAGGCGGCGTTGCCGCGAGTATCGGCGAGATCGAGGTGGACGAAGGCGGCGTCGAGTCGCAGGGCGGGCATCGCGATGAGTGTCTGCGTGCGGCCGTCGGGGTCGGGATACGGGGACTCGATGGTCTTGAGCTCGCCCTCCCAGAACGCCGGCACATCGGAGCCGAGTCCGGCCCGGATCGGCAGGAACGGCAACCGGGCCGCGGCGGCCTGCAGCCCGCACTTGATCATGCCCTCGTCCATCTCGCGTGCCTCGATGGCGCCGGTGGTGCGGGCGTGGGCGAACCAGGGATCGTAGAACGGGGCGGAGTCCAGGGAGACGAAGCCGTAGTAGGCGCGCCTGACTTTGCCTGCAGCACAGAGTAGTCCGAGATCGGGCCCGCCGTAGGTGACGATGGTCAGGTCGGTCACCGCAGAGCGGGCCAACGCGCGGACGAGTGCCATCGGCTTGCGCCGCGAACCCCAGCCGCCGATACCGATCGTCATCCCGTCGCGCAGCTCGCCGATGACGTCGTCGAGCGTGCTCGTCTTGTCGGTGGGTGTGGCTGCAGTGGGTGTGGCTGCCATGTCAGGCGTGTCCTCCCGTGTTGAGGGCCTTGCCGGTCGCCACGAACTCATCGCGGTGTTCGTCGGCGACGCCGGCCAGATTGAGTTCGAAGGTGTATCCCTGCTCGAGGCGGTAGCTGGCCTTCACGTCCACCGGGTCGATGTGGTTGATCGCCGACTTCGCCGCGCGGATCACCCTGGTGTCCTTGGCGGCGATCTTCTCGGCGACATCGAGTGCCGCGGCATCGAGGTCGTCGGCGGCCACCACGCGATGGACCGAGCCGAAGTGCAGGAGTTGTTCTGCGGTGACGTTCTGGGCGGTGTAATACAGGGTGCGCATCATATGCTGGGGAACCAGACGTGCGAGATGTGTTGCGGCGCCCAGTGCCCCGCGATCGACCTCGGGAAGACCGAACACGGCGCCCTCGGAGGCGACGATCACGTCGGCGTTGCCGACCAGCCCGATTCCGCCACCGACGCAGAAGTTCTTGACCGCGACGACCACCGGGACGGCGCAGTCGTAGACCGCGCTGAACGCCGCGGTGCATCCGTGGTTGGCGGCGATCAACGCCCCGAATCCCTCGGTGGCCTGCATCTCCTTGATGTCGACACCGGCGTTGAAACCGCGGCCCTCCGCCCGCAGGATCACCACGTGTGTTTCCGGGTCGTTGCCCGCGGTGGTGATGGCGTCGGCGAGGTCGAACCACGCCGACGACGGCAGCGCGTTGACCGGCGGGTAGTCGACGGTGACGGTGACGACCCCGCCATCGGTGCGGGTAGTGGTGATCGGCACGCGTGCTCCTCTCGGCGAAGCGCTCGAAAAACCAACCAAGCAATTGCTTGGTTATTTGGTAGGGTAGCACCCATGACGACGACCGCACAGGTGACCGGACGGCCGGGACGCTACGACCTCGGGCTCGCCGGACGGGTCGTGTTGGTGACCGGTGGGGCCCGAGGTGTCGGGCTCGGCATCGTTGCCACCCTTGCCGACCTCGGCGTGACGCCGGTGGCCTGTGCTCGGCATTCGAACGACGAGCTCGAATCCATTTCCGCGGCAACATTTCTTCCGTGCGATGTGCGCGACGAGGACGCGGTGGCCGCCACTCTCGCGCGAATCGTCGAGACCCACGGGCGGATCGACGGCGTGATCAACAACGCGGGCGGGTCGCCGTTCGCACTGGCGGCCGACGCCTCGCCGCGCTTCGCGAGCAAGATCGTCGAGCTGAATCTGCTTGCCCCGCTGATCGTCGCGCGTGCGGCGCAGGCCGTCATGCGGGGTCAGGAGGGCGGTGGCGCGATCGTCAACATCTCGAGCGTGAGTGGCCGCCGCGCGTCGCCGGGAACGTCGGCATATGGGGCCGCCAAAGCCGGACTCGACAGTCTCACCGCCTCACTCGCCGTCGAATGGGCGCCCAGGGTTCGGGTGAACTCCATCGTCGCCGGACCGGTCGAGACCGAACAAGCGCACCTGCACTACGGCGACGACGCGGGTATCGCCGCGGTCGGCCGGACGATTCCGATGGGCCGCATGGCCCGCCCCGCCGACGTCGGCGCCGCCGCGGCCTTCCTGCTCTCACCGCTGGCCGGCTACATCACCGGCGCCACCCTGACCGTCCACGGCGGAGGCGAACTCCCGGCATTTCTCGCCGCCGCCAATGCCGGCAACGACGTCTGATCTGCAACCGAACGAACCGCGAGCTGTGAACCGAAACATCTGAGAGGACAACAACAGTGGCTGAGAGTGCGTCCAATGCCGGTCGTGTGGTCGTGGTGACCGGCGCCGGGCAGGGTATCGGCCGGGCGCACGCCCTGGCCTTCGCCGCCGACGGTGCCAAGGTGGTCGTCAACGACTTCGTGGCCGAGGCCGCGGACGCGGTGGCCGACGAGATCCGCACCGGTGGCGGTGACGCCATCACCGCCGCCGGCGACGTCGCCGACTGGGACACCGCGGCCGGCATCGTCGCCACCGCCGTCGACGAATTCGGCGCGCTCGACGCCCTGGTCAACAACGCGGGATTCGTGCGTGACCGCATGCTGGTCTCGATGGCCGAGGACGAGTGGGACGCCGTGGTCCGGGTACACCTCAAGGGCCACTTCGTGATGTTGCGCCATGCCGCCGCCCATTGGCGTGCAGAGGCCAAGGCCGGCAACCCGCGCATCGCCCGCGTCGTCAACACCTCGTCCGGGGCCGGCCTCTACGGCTCGGTCGGGCAGGGCAACTACGTCGCCGCCAAGGCCGGTATCGCGGCATTGACGGTCCAGGCCGCCGCCGAGATGGGCGGTTACGGGGTCACGGTCAATGCGATCGCACCGGCGGCGCGCACCGCGATGACCCTCGGTGCCGGCGAGGCGATGGCCGCGCAAATGGCCGCCCCCGACGACGGCTCCTTCGACGCGATGGATCCGGCGAACATCTCACCGCTGGTGTGCTGGCTCGCCTCTCCGCAATCAGGGGAGGTCACCGGACGGGTCTTCGAGGTGGAGGGCGGCAAGATCTCGATCACCGACGGCTGGCAGCGTAGCGTCGAACGCGACAAGGGCGCGCGCTGGGAATCGTCCGAACTCGGCCCGGTGATCGCCGAGATCATCGCAAAGGCGCCGGTGCCGATGCCGGTCTACGGAGCGCGCTGACACCGTTGGGTCGATACCTGTGGGGAGAGCCATGACCGACGCCGTGGCGGCGACCCGTGTCGCGGCGGCACGGGCCTACGTCGATGCCCTGGTCAGTCACGATGCGAGCGCGGTCGACCTGCATCCGGACTGCACCCGAGTCGAATTCGGCGTCAAGACCGGGCGCAACGGACCGCATATCGCGCGCAGCCTCGAACGCGGGCCACAGTTCCGGCTGATCCACCGCGTCAGTGCGTTCGAGGCCACCGTCGACGGACACAGCGTCACCACCCGCTACCTCGTTCACGTCGCACCGAAGATGCTGGGGCTCGCCGCGCCGGTGTCGGAGACCTTCGTCATCGACGAGGACACTCGGATTCGCGCGATCGTCGCCCGCTTCGGGCTGCCCCGGCGGGTCGGCTGAGCGCACCGACCCGCGCCAGGTGATCGGTCAGGCGCCCGGCGCCCGAACCACCATCGGCACACCCGGGAAGTAGGCGGCGATCTCCGAGCGCGACTTGCGCAGGGCGGCGGTACCGTAACCCTTCTTGCGATGCTCGGGATGAATCCAGATCCGCACGTCGACCTCGCCGGCGGTCAACTCGCCGAAGACGAAGCCCACCTTGGAGTCTCCCTCGATGGCGACGAGCCAGACGGCCTCCTCGTCGTCGACGCGTGCGGTGGCCTTGCTCAGTTCGTCGGCCAGATCGCCCGCGGGAGCACCCGAGCCGTCGCCGGCCACGCCGAGTTCGGAGGTGCGGGTGGCGAAGAGGTCGGCGTCCTCCTCCGGGGAGAAGGGGCGCAGGTCGAGGGTGTCGCCGCTGGATGCGGGCCGTTCGGCGAGGGTGAAGGTGAGCGCCGAGTTCAGGTCGTCGAGTTCGGCCTGGTTCTTGCGGCGCTCCTCCTTGGTGAGCTGATCGAGTTTCATGTCGAGGATCGCCTCGGCGCCGAGCTGGGACTTGTCCAGCAGTTCGGCGATCGCGGCGACGGCATCGGTGTGATTGTCGGCCTCGACGATGGTGTCGAGAACCTCATGGCGCCGCTCGAGAGCGGTCAGGAGTGCGTCGGTGATGTCGCGACGGGAGGTCGCCAGGTCCAGGTCAGTCATGCCTCGATCCTAATGCGGAGTGGTCGACCATGAGGGCAGACCGAATATGGAACACGTTCTAGTATGTAGAGGTCGCCCAGAACGCGACATCTGTGCATGTCATCGACGAATTCCGTCCACGGCCTTCCTCAGTTCTGAAACACGTCCTAGTCTGGACACATGACTGAGGACAGCTCTGTGACCGAATACGACCCGCTGCGCAGCGGGGTCCATCTGGGGGATCTCATGGTCGCGGCCCTGCGACGCCATCGCGACCACAAGGTGCTCGAACTCGGCGACACCGAACTCACCGGGGGTGAGATGGCCGACGCGGTCAGCCGGTACGTGCAGGCCTTCGAGTCGGTCGGCGCGGGATCGGGAACCGCCGTCGGGCTCCTGGCGCTCAACCGTCCGGAGGTGCTCCTGGTGATCGGTGCCGGGCAGACCCAGGGCTGGCGGCGCACCGCGCTGCATCCGCTCGGCTCGCTCGACGATCACGCCTACGTACTCTCCGACGCCGGGGTCACCACACTGGTCATCGATCCGGTGCCGATGTTCGTCGAGCGTGCGGCGGCGCTGGTGGACCGCGTCGAGAATCTCGAGCAGGTCCTCACCCTCGGGCCGGTGCCGGAGGAGCTCTCCGCATACGGTCGCGACATCATCGCCGAGGCCGACACGTTCTCGCCGCGCCCGCTGACCGCGGCGCCGCTACCCGGCGATCACATCGTGTCGATCACCTACACCGGCGGGACCACCGGAAAACCCAAGGGCGTCATCGGAACCGCGTCGGCGATGGCGACGATGACCCAGATCCAGCTCTCGGAGTGGGAATGGCCGGAGCGACCACGATTCCTGATGTGCACGCCGCTCTCACATGCCGGTGCCGCGTTCTTCGTGCCGACGCTGATGAAGGGCGGCACGATGATCGTGCTGTCGAAGTTCGACCCCGCACAGGTGCTCGCGACGATCGAGAATAAGAGGATCAGCGCCACCATGCTGGTGCCCTCGATGCTCTATGCGCTTCTCGATCATCCCGACTCGAAGACACGTGACCTCTCGTCACTGGAAACCGTGTATTACGGTGCCTCGCCGATCAATCCGGTGCGGCTCGCCGAGGCGATCGAACGTTTCGGCCCGATCTTCGCCCAGTACTACGGGCAGTCCGAAGCCCCGATGGTGATCAGCTACCTCGGTAAGCACGACCATCCGAAGCCGGGCGAGGACACCCGCCGACTGTCGAGCTGTGGCCGGCCGTCGGCCTTCCTTCACACCGCGCTCCTCGGCCCCGACGACGCGCCCGTCGCACCGGGCGAGCCCGGCGAGATCTGTGTGGCCGGACCGCTTCTCGCCGGCGGCTATTGGGGCCTGCCCGAGCAGACCGCGGCGACCTTCCGGGACGGTTGGCTGCGGACGGGCGACGTCGCGCGCGAAGACGACGACGGCTTCTGGTACATCGTCGACCGCACCAAGGACATGATCGTCACCGGCGGCTTCAACGTCTTTCCGCGGGAGGTCGAAGATGTTGTCGCCGAACACCCTTCCGTCGCACAGGTCGGTGTGATCGGGGTACCCGACGACAAATGGGGTGAGGCGGTCACCGCGGTCGTGGTGTTGCGTGCCGACGCCACATCCGACGACCACGGACGGGCGCGGATCGCCTGCGAGATCCAGGGCGCGGTGAAGGAACGCAAGGGTGCGGTGCAATCGCCCAAGCAGGTGATCTTCGCCGACGCGTTGCCGCTGACCGCGCTGGGCAAGCCCGACAAGAAGGCGCTGCGCGCACAGTTCTGGGAGTCGGCCGGCCGTGGGGTCGGCTGAGCGGCATCGACCGACAGCGTTCAGGTGCAATCACAGTCGCAGCAGTCGCAGCAATCCCCGCAGTCGTCGGTGCAGCAGGGGCTGGTGAATTTGTCGCTGCAGTGATTCCAGTGGTCGGTGCAGCACGCCCGGCCCGTGCAGCCGGTCCACAGGAATGGGCCGAGACGATCACGAAATCGCCGGTTCGGTGGGAATGGCGGGGGATAGGGCCAGGAGTCAGGGAAGTCCGGTGGTCGCGTGGCGGGCCACCGGGTCCGCGCATGCATCCGGCGGGCGATGGCGTGCCGCAGACCGTCGAGGAGCACCGCCCGCAGCAACCGGTCGTCGTCGAGTCGGAGCCGTGAATACCGCTTGGTGATCCGGTCGCGTCGGTCGCGGCACTCGGTCAGTGCTGCGGTCACCTCGGTTCCGGTGGCGCGCAACGGATTGAACGCACCGGAGAGAGCGTCGGCGTGATAGTCGTCCACGGCGTCGAGCAGATGGGCGATCGTCCCGAAGTCGTAGCCGATGGCTTCGAGGTCGGCACGGTTGTCCGACGCGCCCGAGGCATCGGCGGTCGCAGCGAACACCTCGGCGCACGCCTGGCCGCTGGGATCGGTGATCTCACCGAGAGATGTCGCAGTGCACTCGATCTCGGGCTGACGGTGCAGGGTGTGCAGGATGCGCTCGACGTCGAGGACCGGTGCATTCGAGGCCGCCGCATGTAACCGGGATCCGATCACCCGGGCGGTTGCCGACCTCATCGGTGAGCGCGGCGCGAGTCGCAGGCGCTGCTCGGCTCGGACGTCGTCGGCCTTGGCCGCGGCCAAGGTGAGCGACGCGCCGGCCGCCAGCCGCATACCCGGGTCGGTGGCGGTCACCACCGTGGCCGTGCGCAGTGACCGAAGTGGGCACCGCCCCGCTCGTGCGGTCGCCGCCCCACCGCTGCGCTGGGCTTCGGTGAGGATCGAGATCATCACCGCATCGGTGTTGGTGGTCAGCCGCGCGGCCTGACCGTGACCGTCGCGCAGCGCCAGACACAACCCGCACAGGTGTGCGCGCCACCGGTCGGCGAGTTCGTCTCCCAGACGGTGACGACATGGTGTGAGGACCCCGAACATGCCGCCATCCAAGCATCACGCCCCGGTTCGACACCACCGGAGTGGCCGCCGTGTCCTTCAGGCGGTCGACACCGGGCGGTCGACGCTGGTCGGGGGCCGACGCCGTTCGGGGTCGGCACCGTCAGGCCATGGACGCCGCGGCGTTGGTGATGATCTCGCACGCGGCGTCGACCGCATGATTCAGGGGAAGGAGTCGCTCGGAGATCCTACGTGCGGCCGCTTGCACACCCGGGTCGGTCAGCGCCGACAGGTCGGCAGCGGTCATTCGACTCAGGCGATTCCCGGTACCGGCACCGCACCGGCGTAGTGCGGCAGCCCAGATCGGTTGATCGGCACTGAACCATCCGACCGTCGACGGAATACCCGCCCGTAGAACCGAACCCGTTGTCCCGGCACCACCGTGGTGCACCGCCGCGCGGCAATGCGGAAGCAGTGCTTCGTGATCCACCGTTCCGGATACCCGGAACAGGCGCGAATCCGCCACCGGGAGATCCAGATCGGTGTGGGCGATCACGCGTAGACCGTGATCGAGCAGGGTGGTCACAACGAACTCCATCCGATCCCCGGGCGCTCGCATGCTGCCGAAACCGACATAGACCGGCGGCGGCCCCGAGCAGGCGAAACCGATGGCCGCATCGGTCCGGTCCAGGCCGTCGTTGATCGCCGCACGGATCTCCTTGTCCGGGCACAGGAATCCGACGAAGGGACGCTGCGGTCCCCACTCGTGTGGCAGGTCGGAGAACAGGGCAGGGTCGTACACCTGGACCTCGGGGATGCCGTCCTCGCGTAGACGTCTGCTGAACGGTCGCCGATCCGGCGGCAGCCCCAGACGTGCGCGCAGGCGGCGGTCGGCGCCGCGGGTCGAGAGCCACATGATCCGGTCGGCGAGCGTCCACACCATGCGTGAGACCGCTCGCGGCACAGTGCGATACGTCGGCGACACCGACCCGGAGACACGCACCGGGCAGTAGTGCAGCGGCACGAAGGCGATCCCGCGGCTCTCGGCGACGGTCGCGGCCCGGTCCTGCGCGAGCAGACCGGTGACGAGGACGTCCGCATCGTCGGCGAGCTCGGCCATCACCCGCTCGGACTGGTCCACCCCGTACGCGCTGACCTCACGCAACGCCCGGAAACGGGTACGCGGATTCAGTGACTTGAGGTCGTTGCGGATCAGTGGACTGGCGAGCAGATCCGCCGTCGATGGACAGAGTTCGGTGGTCGGAATCGCCGTTCGTGCAAATGGTTCCACCAGATCGGCCGCTACGGCCAGCCGCACCGAATGACCACGCCGCACCAATTCGGCGGCCACCGCGGCCGCCGGTTGGACGTCGCCGCGGCTGCCGTGCAGCGCGAAGGCGATTCTCATTCGCCCCACTCGCTCGCCTCGAGTTCCCATCGCTTCAACTCGGCGCGCACCAGGACCGCCAGGGCGGCGTCATCGGCGGCCAGCCGCGGATCGAGCGACGTCACCGCCAACCCGATCGCGCGCGGACCGACGCCGAACCATCCGCTCACGCCGCCACCGAAGTCGGCCGTGCCCGCCGGCCGACCGGTGAAGGCGCGCACCGCGATCTCGGCATCGAGTCCGCTTCCCAGACTGCAGAATTCGGGCGACAACTCGCCGAGGTTGGAGGCCAGGCACATCGGCGTCGAGCCGTTGGCGGCCAGGCGTCGCACCGGTCGGTCGCCGAGCGCCTGGGCAACCTGCGAGAGGTGGCCCATGGAGGACGTGCCGGCGTGCACGCTGCGGTAGGCCTCCTTGCAGGCCACCCGGATCGCGGTGAGATCGTGGTAGCGGTCGTCGGATACCCGGATCTGCGCGGTTGTCCCGGTGGTGGCGTTGGCCCGGCGGTCCCCATCGGGGTGCATCGACACCGGAATCGACACGGGAACAACGTCATCGGGTCCAACGATGCCGGCCTCGGCGAGCAGTCCGACCATGATCGCGACGAACAACGCGTTCGCGCTGCCCTGCGCACGGGCAAACGCACGCGCGTAGTCGTCGGCGGGGATGCTCAGCAGGATTCCGCAGGGGTCCTCCGCGATGAGTCCCGGTGGTCGCACCGGACCGGTGGGGGTGGGCCCGCGCCGGGACCTCACCGTGCCGGCGATGAGCCGACCCGCGGCCAGCGCGGCTCGCGCGGCGGTCCGCACACCGTCGACGACGTCGTCGAGCGCACCCACCCGCTCGGTGGTGACGGCGTAATCGGTTCCGAGAACGGCTTCTTCGACCGCCGTCACCATCGACCACCCGTCGGCGACGGCGTGCGCGGCGATCAGCGAGACGAAGGTCGTTCGTCGGTCCGCCGAGTACGCGGCGGTCAGTCGCCACGCCGGTCCGGCGACGCTGTCGACCCCGCGCTCGGCCTGCCGTCGTGCCCACGCCACGGCGTCATCCTCGGCGACGGGCTCGTCCTCGAAATGGGTCATCCCGGCCGCCGGTGTGTACTGCCAGCGGTCGCGGACCGGGGGTGGACGGCGTCGTGCCAGGCGGGACAGCCGCCCGTACCGCAGTCGGGTTGCCAGGGCGGACAACACATCCGGATCGAGACGTCCGTCGAATCGCCACAACCCCTGGTTGATGACACCGAGTCCGAGGGCGTGCTCCATGCGGATGAACAGGTCGTCGTCGGTGCCCAGACGCTCGGTGCCCAGACGCTCGGAGCTAGGGAGTTCGGAGCTGGGGCGTTCGGTGGTAGGACGTCGGGTGTCCTTGTCGTGGTTGGTCATAGGCGTGTGAGGTAGGCGCGCAGGGTGGCGGGGGCGAAGATCACCAGGATCACACAACAGCAGAGGAGGGTCCATCCGACATCCGCGGTGAACTGCCCATGATTGGCGAGCGCACGAAACGACGAGATGAGGTGTGAGATCGGGTTGATCTCGGCGATCACCCCGAGCCACCCGGGCATCGTCGAGGTCGGCACAAAGGCGTTGGAGGTGAACGTCATCGGCATGAGGATCAGCATCGAGATGCCCTGGATCGCCGATACCTTGGACAGCAGCACACCCATGAGGGCGAAGATCCAGCTCAACGAGAACGCAGCGAAGACGACGATGATCACGCCGAGTAGTACGCCGAGCGCGCTGGTCGGTCGATATCCGATGGCCAGACCCACCGCCAGGGACACCGTGGTCGCGATGAGATAGCGTGCCGTGTCGGCGATCAGCAGTCCCGCCAGGGGAGCGACGCGAGCGATCGGCATCGACACGATCCGGTCGAAAACACCGCTGTCGATGTCTTCGCGCAGTTGGGTTCCGGTGACGATGGACGTCGTCACCGACACCGACACCAACACACCGGGAACCAAGAGCTGCAGGTAATTCCCGACGCCACCGGCGACCGCACCGCCGAAGATGTTGGCGAACATGACGGTGAAGACGATCGGTACGACGACGACGTCGATGAGGCCCTGCGGCGAGTGGCGCATCCGCAGGAAACCCCGCCGCGCCAGGGCGAGGATCTGCCGTAGCGCCTGCGTGAGCGGCACTCGATCGAGCGGGGTGATCGGCCATTCGATCCCGGCCGCCGGGGTCGGTGCCACGTCGATGGCGTCGTCGGTCTCGAAGGTGCGGGCACCCAGCACGTCTTCGGTCATGAGGCGTCCGGCCACGAGATCTCGTTTCCGGCAGCGTCATGTGTCGCCGGGTCGCCGGTGAGGGCGAAGAACACATCGTCGAGTGTCGGGCGCTGAACCGAGAATTCGACGATGCCGACCGACGCGGCCTCCAGATCGGCGACGGCCCGTGCGGCCAGCCCGGGATCGGTGATCGACGCCGACAGCCGTGCCTCGCCGCTGACCTGCGCGACCTCGGTACCCAGGCTGTGCTGCACGACCCCGGCCGCTCGTGAGAGCTGTGCGGGGTCGGTGATGATCACGTGCAACGACTTGGTACCGATGCGTTCCTTGAGGGTATCGGCGGTGCCCTCGGCGACGACCCGTCCCGAATCCATCACGACAATCGAGTCCGACAGCTTGTCGGCCTCGTCGAGATACTGCGTGGTCAGCAGGACTGTGGTGCCGCCCGAGACGAGCTCACGCACGGCCTGCCACACCTGCGCCCGGGTCGCCGGATCCAGGCCGGTGGTGGGCTCGTCGAGAAACAGCAGCGGGGGCGCGGTGATCAGGGAACACGCCAGATCCAGACGGCGGCGCATTCCGCCGGAATAGCCGGAAACCGCGCGCCTCGCGGCGTGGGAAAGTCCGAATTGTCCGATCAGATCATCGGCGCGCGAACGCGCGCGGGCCTTGCTGAACCCGCGCAACTCGGCGAACAATCGCAGGTTCTCCTCGGCGCTGAGGTCTTCGTCCAATGACGCATATTGACCGGTCAATGCGATCAGGGAGCGCACCGCGGTGCCCTGCGTCGCCACGTCGCGACCGAAGATGCGCGCGCTGCCCCCGTCGGGACGGAGAAGTGTCGAGAGCATGCGGACGGTGGTGGTCTTACCTGCACCGTTGGTGCCGAGCAGCCCGCACACCGAGCCGGTCGGGACCGACAGGGACACCTCGTCGACCGCGGTGACCCGCCCGAACGTCTTGCGCAACGACGCGGCCTCGATGGCGGTCGGAGGCAAAACGACCATGCCGGGCTCCTTTCTCCACGCGATTGTGGTTCGTAGCCTACCGAGATCTCGGCGATTCCGTGCCATTCAAAGTCAGCTTTGGTCTGAAACCGCGCGCGGTTTCACAGGAATCTCGCAGAAAGAGCCACGTGGTTCGACAACGTAATTCATTGATCCGGAGAAAGAAATTGTGACGAAAACCGCGGATTCGGGTTATCTTGAGCGTGCTGGCGGTCTATCTGAGCCACATTTCTCGGTTGTTCACTGTTCGTGAGGTGCTGATTTGTCGGGTGATTCTGGTCGCCGTTCGCGGCGTCGTTTCCGCGTTTACGCGGGTCTTCTGGTTGTCGCTGCGGCGGTGATGACCGGGGTCGTCGGTGACCCGGGGTCGGCTCATGCGGCGCCGCAGAAGGCGACGATCGAACGGACCGCGTCGGAGGGGACCGACCTCACCGCGCTCTATGTGTACTCCCCGGCGATGCGCAAGACGATCAAGGTGCAGGTGCTCACCCCGGCACACGCCGACCGGCCACGTCCGTCGCTGTACCTGCTCAGCGGACTCGGTGAAGAAGATCCGCAGAACAGCATGTGGTTACGCAAGACCGACGCCCGGCGTTTCTACGCCGACAAGAACGTCAACGTCGTGATGCCGCTGGCGGGTAACGGCAGTCTGTACACCGACTGGGAACGTGACGATCCCAAACTTGGTCGCTACCAATGGGAAACATTCCTGATCGACGAACTGCCACCGCTGATCGACGAAGCATTCAACGGAAACGGGAAACGCGCAATCGCGGGCATCTCGATGGGTGCGGGAGCCGGGTTGGTGCTCGCCGCACGTCATCCGGGTTTCTACCGCGCGGTGGCCTCCTACAGCGGCTGTTACACCACCACTGGCCTGGCCGGACAGGCCTATCCACGGGGTATCGTCACCGCATTCGGCGGAAACCCCGACAACATGTGGGGCCCGCCGAACGATCCCCGATGGGCCGCGCACGATGTGGTGTCGCTGGCCGGCAATTTGCGCGGCACGACCGTCTACATCTCCAGCGGTACCGGGATGCCCGGCAAGTACGACGAGCCGGGGTATCCGGGTAACGGTGACCCGGCGAATCGCCAGGTCGTCGGGGGTGGAATCGAATTCGGTACCTACCTGTGTACGCGGGAATTGCAGTCCCGACTCGTCGCCTCGGGTATTCCCGCGACGATTCGGTACGTCGATCCCGGAACGCACTCCTGGCCGTACTGGCGCGACCAGCAGAGGCAGAGTTGGCCCACCATTGCTCACGGCCTGAACAGTTGATGCGCTTTCAATAATTGCTCCGTCCCGTTCACACGATCATTACCGGAGGTTTCGATGGAATACACAGAACTCGCCGACTATCGGATTCCCGGCGGTCGGGTGACCGCGTGGGAGCCGACCGCCGACGCCACCGCCTGGCAGCCCGATCCGCGGCGGCTGTCCTACATGCACCTCGAGCACGCGCGTCGTGCCCAGACGATGGGCGACGACTGGTACAGCGAATGGATCGGCACGGCGTTCATGATCGACCGCCCCCTCGATCGACAGGCACTCGCGGCCGCCATCGAGGAGTGGTACCGCAGGCATGAGGCGTTCCGGTCGTCGGTGCGCACCGATGCCGGTACCGGACCAGAGGACGATCTGACCAGGATCACGACCACACCCCAGGCGATCTCGGTCCGTACGAGTGCGCTCGGTGACGCCATGACGGCCGACGAGGCACAAGCCTGCGTCCAGGAGTACTTCAACAGCACCGTGTCACCGCTGCGCTGGCCCCATTGCGTTGCGGTCACCGTCGAACCGGGTGACGACGATCGCTTTCTGCTGATCTTCGCCGCCGACCACACCGTGATGGACGCCTACACACAGGTCTTCGCGATCCGCGAGCTCACCACCCTGTACGAGGCCGCGCTCGACGGGACGCCGCACAATCTGCTGGACTACGGCAGCTACCTCGACTTCGCCGACGCCGAACGCGATCTCGGCGAGCAGATCGATGCCAACAACACCGCGGTCACCCTCTGGCGTGAGTTCTTCGAGACCGCGACATCGGTCGCACAGCCCGGACCCATGCCGACCTTCCCGCGTTTCGAGGTTCCCGCCGGCCATACCCCGACGATCACCTGCCCCCGCAGCCCCGACGAGGGATACCAGTCGAGCCTGTCGACCTATCTGCTCGACCCGGCCCAGACCAAGGCGTTCGACGCGGTGTGCAAGGCCGCGGGCGCCTCGATGGCCGTCGGTGTGTACACGGCGCTGACGATGGCAGGCGCGGCCTGCAGCGGAGCCGACGATCTACGCTTCATCAGTCCAGTCCACACCCGCACCGGTCCCCAGTGGGGTGAGGCGGTGGGTTGGTTCGTCGGTGTGATCCCGATGCACGCCCGATTGGGTGGTGCCACCACATTCGGTGCGGCCCTGCCCGCCGTGGCGGCGAGTGTCGGGCGGTACCGCGACGCCGGCAGCGCCCCGTTCGCCCCGATCGCCGACCTGATCGGCGGCGACGTGACCCCGCCGGGATTCGTCATCTCCTACATCGACCTGCGACGCGCCGAGAGCGCCGATCAGTGGGACGCGCGCAATGCTCGCGTCCTGCGCAGCGCCACCGCCGACGCCGACGAGGTCTACTTCTGGATCAACCGAATCCCGGACGGCCTCAACGTCTCCGCGCGGTTCGCCGCCGGTCCTCAGGGTGCTGCGGTCGAGACCTTCCTCTCGACGTTCCACGCCATACTGCGCTCGGTGATCGCCGACGGCGACTGCCCGGTCGTCCTCGCCGATGCCTCCGCACTGACCGGCCGGCGCCGGTGACGGTGCGGTTCTCACCACCCGGTGAGCTCGGACCGCTTCTGCGCGAGGCGTTTCCGGGTGGGTCCGTCGTGGAGTGGACCATGCGCTCCCCGGATCGGGCCAGACTCGGCTCGTCGCCCTCGGGTGCGGGAACCTTCCTGCAGTCCGATCACCTCGCGACCGCTGTCGCCGCTCGTCTGCGCGGGGAACCGCATCGGGCGATCATCGGTTCCCTCACTCGATTCGACGAGCCGCTCGACGCCGAGGCGATGGCGCAGGCGCTCACCGACTTCGTACGCCGTCACGAGGAACTGCGTGCGCATTACGTCGTCGACGAGTCGGGGATCACCCGCGTCGTCGCGCCACCGGACTCGGTCGAGATGATCACCACCGTGCCGGACCCCGACCTCATCCTCGACGATGCATCGGTCGGCGAATATGCGGCGCAACGCATCACGTCGCTGACCGACTTCGATTCGGTACCCGCCATGGCATTCGGGGCAGCAGCGGGTGAGCGGGGCTTCACGTTCTATGTCGGGGCCGACCATGTCCATGGAGACGGATACTCGGTGTGGCTCGCGCTCGCCGAGATCGTCGCGCTCTACCGGGCACGGGTGCATGGCGAGTCCGCGGATCTGCCGTCGGTCGGCAAGTACGCGGACTTCATTCGGGCCGAGGCGATGTCGGCCGGGTCGGTCGCCGCCGATGACGACAGCGTCCACACCTGGCGGACGGCACTGCGGGCCAAGGGCGGTGTTCCGACCTCGCCGCTGGACCTCGGACTCGACGGCGGCACCGCCGCGGTACCGGCGGTCCGCGCCCGCCGCGATCTGATCGACGCCGCCGACGCCACCCGGATCGACGAGCGACTCGCCGGAACCGGCCAGACCTTCACCGGATGTCTGTACGCGGCAATGGCATCGGCGCAGTTCGCGGTGACCGGTGACCGCCTGTTCTGCACGACGACCGCCCTGGCGACGCGTCCTCCCGGGCACGAACGGACCCAGGGCTGGCTGTGTAATTTCGCCCCGATCTGCTTCGAGGTCGACCCCGACGCCGACTTCGTGTCGCTGATCGGAGCGGCCACCGACGCCGTCCGCCACGCGCGGTCTGCTGCAGCCGCACCGGTGGGTGCGGTACTCGGGGTGTTGGCGCAGGCCGGTGAGTTGCCGCCGATCACGGGTTCGCCACAGATGGTGACCTACATCGATCATCGTCGCCTACCAGGGGTCGAGGACCCGACGGTGCGAACCACGGTCGGCTTTCCCGGTGTCGGAAAGACCAAGAACGCCAACCTCTGGGTGAGCCGGATGACCGACTGCGTGACGGTCGAGACGCAGATCCCGGACAACGAGACCGCCCGCAGGAACGTCGGCGCCTACCTCGACGCGATCGCCGAGATCCTGCACGACTTCGCCGCCGGGGCCGAGCGCTCCGCACAGCCCACCGGATCGACCGGGATGACGGCATGAAACTGGCGAGCCTGGAACACTATTCGGTGAAACCGGGACGCTTCGTGCAGTGGGTGCCGGAGACCGGGGCGGCGAGTGGGTCGGCGGTGGCCGGCGCACCGGCTGTCATGGCGGTCTCGGAGAATGAGCGCTTCCATCTCGACTCGGTGCGGGCCGGGCATCTGGGCTGGATGACCCTGGTCATCGATCTGCCCCGGTCGGTGCCCCGGGAACTGCTGTGGCGCATGGCATCGGAGGTGATGTCACGCCACGACGCGCTGCGCAGTCATTTCGTCGCCGGGGACGACTATGTGCGCCATCACCATCGGGATGTCCCGGCGGTGGTCGACGACGAGATCGATGCGCGTCATTGGGACCCACAGGCACTCACCGCCGAGGTCTTGCGACGGACCGCATCGGCGTGCAATCCGCTCCGTCCCGGCGGACATTTCTTCTCCGCCGTCTGCCGGCCGGATTCGACGACGGTGATCTGTGCCTTCGACCACGCCTACGTCGACGCCCGGTCGTTGACGGTGATCGCCGCCGACATCACCGATGTTCTCGCCGCACGCCCCCTGCGACCTGTCACATCGGGTCTCGACGAGGTGCGCGCCCACATTCGACAGCCGGCGGTGCCGGCCGACGATCCGCGTCTGGCCGGGTGGGAACGCTATCTCGAGCAGTCCGACTGGCAGATACCGGATTTCCCGTTGGATCTCGGTGTCGGCCCGGGGGAACGCAAGCCGATGCGCACCGCGATGCGCACGCTGGTGTCCGCCGACGACGCCCCCGAACTCGGTGCCGGCATCCGGCGCCACGGCGGCCGGACGCTCTCGGCGCTGCTGACCGCCATCGGAGTGGCCGTCCATCGGTCCGGAGGCCCGGAGGAGATGTCGACGATCATCCCGGCCGGACCCCAGACGGACCGACGCTTCGTCGGCTGGGTGGTCGACAACATCCCGATGCGCGTCGCATGTAGTGGTGATCCGATGGAGCTCAGCCGGATCAACGCGCGTCGGCTGGCCGAGGCGACACCGTTGGCCGAGATCGGATTGACCCCGGTCTACCAGACCTTCGGAGATCGGTTGCGCCGCAGCCGCGACGATGTGTTCATGCTGTCCTACGTGGACTACACCCGCTGGTACACACCGGCCGACGGCGTCGAGGTCCGTCAGCTCTCCGGTGACCACGACACCGACAATGCGCAGTGGTGGCTGTGGCGCGACGAGAGCGGCATCCATGTGCGTGTTCGCTATCCCGACACCGATCAGGCCGAGAAGATCATCGACGCCGTTCTGTCCGAGACGGTTTCGGTGATCGGCGAAATCTCATCGAGGCTCGGCTGCTCGGATATCGGCGGTGAGTCCGCTCGAGGCACGGTTGCCTGAGTACCACTTGATGGTGTCTCGCACGCCGAACGCCTGCTGCCGACGTTGCGAGGTGAAGACGATTGCGTGCTTCTGCAAAGCAATTCCTTTGGAGCCGACCAATTTTCGAACTCTCGCCTGGAGCACTGCGTCTTCGTCGGTATCGTCTATCCGCGTCCGCGGGAAGCCTCCGGATTCGAGATACATCTCGACGTCGATGGCCATGTTGTTGCCCACCACCGCAAAA
This sequence comes from Gordonia sp. L191, assembly GCF_030077625.1. NCBI lineage: Bacteria > Bacillati > Actinomycetota > Actinomycetes > Mycobacteriales > Gordoniaceae > Gordonia > Gordonia sp. L191. The sequence goes on from NZ_CP125996.1 coordinate 246,750, forward strand.
CTGCGGCGGGCGACGGCCGGTCCGCGGGCGGTCCTCAGGTACTCCACGGCATGACCGACCCGCCAGAGCTTGCCGACCGCGTTGAACAGAAACGGTGAGACGTCTTCGTCGTCACGGGCTTTCACCCGGCCACCGACGAGCCGTTTCCCGGCGAACAGCGGGATCAGCAGGGTGGCGAGCCAGTCCGGCGCCGGATGCGAGTCGGCGTCGGTGCGTGCGATGTAGCGAGCTCCGGAAGCGATGGCGTGACGCGCGCCGGTGTCGGCCGCACAGCCCGAACCCTTCTCGGTCTCGGAGATCAATTCGGTGGGGAACCGGGTTCCTGCCTCGATGAACTCACGGACGAGGTCCGGCGTGCGATCGGTGCTGTTGTTGTCGACCACGACGACACGGAATCCGTGCAGAACCTCGCGATGCAGTGGGGCGTCGAACTCCTGATCCTGCAGGGCCTGCAGGGTGTCGACGATCAGACGTTCCTCGTTGTATGCGGGGATGATCACCGCGACTGCGGGCGTCGAGGGGGAGAGGTGGTCGGCTGTGGAATAGAATTCGTCGGCCATGGACGAAAGTCTATGTGCCCTTTCGCGTGGTGGCCACCGAGCGTCAGGGACCAGGCACCCGGGAGAGGGTGCCGTAGTCCACCGGGAGATCCTTGACCCCGTTGAGCCAGCCCGATCGGACCCGCCGCATCGGCCCGACCCGCGAGATGTCGGGCAGCACGTCGGCGATGGCGTCGAAGATGAGGTTCAGCTCGAGGCGGGCGAGGTTGGCCCCGATGCAGAAATGTGCCCCGTTCCCGCCGAACGCGAGATGGGGATTGGGGTCACGGAGAATGTCGAAGGTGAACGGGTCGGAAAAGACGTCCTCGTCGTAATTGGCCGAGCTGTAGAAGAGTCCGACCCGCTGTCCTGCGGTGACCGCGACGCCACCGAGTTCGGTGTCGGCGAGGGCGGTTCGCTGGAAGGCGTTGACCGGCGTCGACCAGCGCAGGATCTCATCGACCGCCGAAGCGGGCCGTTCACGGCGAAAGAGCTCCCACTGGGCGGGATGATCGAGAAACGCATTCATTCCGTGCGTGGTGGCATTTCGGGTGGTTTCGTTCCCGGCGGTGATCAGCAGGATGACGAAGAACCCGAACTCCATCTCGTCGAGGGCCTCGCCGTCGATGTCGGCCTGCACCAGGGTGGTGACGATGTCCTCACGCGGATTGCGTCGCCGATCCTCGGCCATCTGGTATGCGTAACCCAGCAATTCGGCGTTCGCCGTGGTGGGATCGATCAGCTGATCCGGATCGTCGGAATTGATGATGGCGTCGACGAGTTCGTGAATCCTCGGACGATCGGCGGTGGGCACACCGATGAGGTCGAGGATCGCCTGCAGCGGGAGGTGGACGGCGACGTCGTCGACGAAGTTCCCGCAATGGCGTTCCGCGGCCTCGGCAACCACCCGGCGTGCCGACTCCTTCAACGTGTCGGTCAGCGCACCAACGGATTTCGGCGTGAAGATGCGCGAGACGATCTTGCGTAGTCGGGTGTGCGACGGCGGATCATGGTTGATGAGAAGGGCTTTGGTGAACTCGATCTGATCGGCCGTCACATACTCGGGCAGGCGGATGATCGCGCCGTTGGCGTTGGTGGACCACAGCGCGTGATTGCGGGAGACCTCGCGGACGTGTGCGTGCTTCGAGACCACCCAGTATCCGCCGTCATGGAATCCGCCGCCCTTTCCCTCCTCCTGGGCGTTCCACCACACCGGCGCAGTGCGGCGCAGATGTGCGAACTCGGCGAGGGGCACGCCACGTTCGAGGAGGTCCGGGTCGGTGAAGTCGATACCCGGGTCGAACGGACGGGTCGATGTGGTCTGCATCACCACACCATACACCAGAAGAATATCTGTATGGTCGTTCATCTCGAGCTCGGTCGCCGATTAGGCTGAAGCCTCATGACGCGCGAGTGCCCGGTGAGGGCGATCGACCACGGGGCACGCTGATGCGTACGCACGGTTGGGCCGGCGCGGTGCCCGCCACCGACGAGGAGGCCGTCGCGCGCATTCTCGCGACCACGCGTGAGGTCATCGACGAGCAGGGAGAGGCCACCCGTCTGGCCGACGTTGCGCGACGGCTCGGCGTGACCCGTCAGACGGTGTATCGCTACTTTCCGAGCACCGAGGCACTGCTTTCGGCGACCGCCATCGACGCCGTCGGAGCGTTCCTGGACCGCATCGCCGACCGCCTGGTGGGGCTCACCGAGCCGGATGTGGCCGTGATCGAGGGTGTTTCGGCGGTACTGGAGGTGCTCGCCGACGACCGCTACATGGGCATCCTGCTGTTGCCCGGGCACCAGAGCCTGCCGGTGATCGGACAGATCACCTCGGAGAACGCCCGCGTGTTCGCGCGCAGCATGATCGAGCGGATGGACGTCGACTGGACCGCGCGCGGTTACCGCGACGAGGATATCGAGATCCTCGTCGAAATCGTCTTGCGCACACTGCAATCACTGATCATCGATCCCGACCACGGGTACTCGGCCCCTGATCGCCGAGTGTTCCTCGACCGCTGGTTGGGCTCGGCGATCCGTGCGCTCGCGAGTGGGGGTCGGTGAGCCTGCCGACGGTCGTGGAGGCGGTGTCAGTCAGTGGCGGGCTCGCAGATGACCACCGGGATCTCACGCTCGGTCCAGGCGTCGTAGGTGTCGAAATCGGCATACACATCAACGAGTTTCGGCCACAGGCGTGCGCGTTCGGCCTCATCGGCGGTGCGGGCCAGCAACTCGTGCCGATCGCGCCCGACCTCGATGGTCACCGCCGGATCGGCGCGCAGGTTGAGATACCACGCCGGATGGTGCGCCAGTCCGCCCTGTGAGGCCACCACGACGAAGTTCTCGCCGTCGCGCAGATAGAGCAACGGTGCGGTTCGGGGCTTGCCCGTCTTGCGGCCGGTCGTGGTCAACAGACACACCGGAACCGGCTTGTGCAGCGCCGCCCCGACTCGCCACGTGTTGCCCAGGCGACCACCCGTGGCCCGGTAGACCATCGTGTTGAGCCGCGAGCCCACCTTGATCAGTCGCGCGACAACGGGTGAATCGAGCTGGCGCGGACGATTGTTCGCGTCCACGGGTTCAGATGCGTTCCAGGATGGTGCCGGTGGCCATTGCGCCGCCGGCACACATCGTGATCAGGGCGGTCTGTGTGTCGGTGCGTTCGAGTTCGTGCAGGGCGGTGGTGATGAGCCGGGAACCGGTGCTGCCCACCGGATGTCCGAGCGCGATCGCACCGCCGTTGACGTTGACTTTGTCCATGTCGGCGCCGTGCACCTGAGCCCAGCTGAGCACCACCGAGGCGAACGCCTCGTTGATCTCGACGAGATCGATGTCCGACAACGACATTCCGGCCTTGCTCAGTACTCGTTCGGTGGCCTGGACCGGACCGTCGAGATGGTAGTGCGGCTCGGCGCCGACGAGCGCCTGGGCGCGCAACCGAGCCCGGGGGGTCAGGCCCAATTCTTTTGCGCGTCCCTCGTCCATCAGCAGGATCGCCGCGGCGCCGTCGGAGATCTGCGACGAGGTCCCGGCGGTGTGGATGCCGCCCTCGATCACCGGCTTGAGGCCGGCCAGCGACTCCGCGGTCGTCTCGCGCAGCCCCTGATCGCGGACCACGTCGAGGATGTTGCCGGTGAGTTCACCGTCCTTGGTGCGCTCGGGTGCCTTGAGGGCGAGCACCTCTCGGTCGAAACGTCCTTCGTCCCAGGCGATTCGCGCACGCTGCTGACTCCGCAGGCCGAGCGCCTCGATGTCGGCGCGGGTGATGCCGCGTCGGCGCGCGATGCGTTCGGCGGCCTCGAACTGGTTGGGCAGGTCGATGTGCCACGAATCGGCATGGTAGGGGCCGGCATTCGTCCCGACGTTGGCACCGAGTGGTACCTGGGTCATCGTCTCCACGCCGCAGGCGATGCCGACTTCGATCGTGTCGGTCGCGATCAGCCCGGCGATCAGGTGGTTGGCCTGCTGCGCCGACCCGCACTGACAGTCGATCGTCGTCGCGCCGGTGTGTTCGGGCAGGCCCGCCGACAGCCAGGCCTTGCGGGTGATGTTGCCGGCCTGGGCGCCGGCCTGGGTGACACAGCCGCCGATCGCCTGCTCGACCAGCGCGGGGTCGATGCCCGCCCGCTCGATGAGGCCGCGCTGGGTCATCCCGAGAAGTTCTTCGGCGTGCAGACCCGACAGCCAGCCGGCGCGCTTTCCGATCGGCGTCCGCACTGCTTCCACGATCACCGGAACACCCATGGTGGTTCCTCTCCTACGAGGTTCGCTGCCGTCTGATGACCGGCACTGTCCTGCTCAAATTAGAACATGTTCTCATTTGCGTCCAGCCTCGGGCTCGATATGGCAGGGCTGGTGGGGCAGAGAAGGGATGAAAGCGGCAGTTTCCTGGACATCGGTCCAGAAAAGTCGAAGTGGGACGGTCGCCCAACACTCCAATCGTGGCGTGGACTGGGGCGACCGTCCAGAAAAAAGTAGAACAGGTTCTCGTGAAGCCCTCGATTCTTGTGTACCGTGGATCACACAAGTGAGACCGAAATCCGTTCTCATCTCACTACAGGTAACGACAGGTGGTGTGACAGTGGTCAAGACCGTCAACGTTTCCGCGGGGGAGTCGCCGAGCGGGGCGACGTCGTCAACGGAAGACGCGCGCAGCAGCCCGTTCATGACGCAGGAGGGATGGGATTTCACCAACCCCGACCTGCTCGAACAGGGAATCCCGGTCCAGGAGTTCGCAGCCCTGCGTTCGACGGCTCCGGTGTGGTGGAACGCGCAGCGCGAGGGCAAGGGCGGCGGATTCCACGACGGCGGCTACTGGGTGATCTCCAAACACGCCCACGTCCGCGAGATCTCCAAGAACAACGCCGACTGGTCGACGGCGTCCAATGGCGTCATCATGCGATTCGACGATGAGATGACCCAGGAGCAACTCGACGTCACCAAGGCGCTGCTGATCAACCACGATCCGCCGGATCACACGCGGCTGCGCAAGCTGGTGTCGAAGGCCTTCACGCCGCGCGCCGTGCAAGCGCTCGAGGACAAGCTCGACGGCGCGGCGCGGACGATCGTCACCCACGCGGCCGAACAGGGCACCGGCGACTTCGTTCACGACGTCGCCGTCGACCTCCCGTTGCTGGCCATCGCCGACCTGCTCGGTGTGCCCGAGGAGGACCGGGTCAAGCTCTTCAACTGGTCGAACAACATGATGAACTACGACGACCCGGAGTTCGGCGAGGACCCGCAGATGGCGTCGGCCGAAATCCTCGGCTACGGCTACAACATGGCCGAGGCACGCCGCAAGAATCCGGTCGACGACATCGTCAGCGTGCTGGTCAATGCCGACCTCGACGGCCAGTCGCTCGACGAGGCCGAGTTCGGCTTCTTCTTCATCCTGCTGACCGTCGCCGGTAACGAGACCACGCGCAACGCGATCAGCCACGGCATGAACGCCTTCCTCGAACACCCCGATCAGTGGGAGCTGTTCAAGCGGGAGCGGCCGGCCACCGCGGTCGACGAAATCGTCCGCTGGGCCACGCCGGTCAACTGCTTCCAGCGCACCGCCAAACGCGACACCCAGGTCGGCGGCGTCGACATCGCCGAGGGCGAGCGCGTCGGGCTGTTCTACGGCTCGGCGAACTACGACGACGAGGTCTTCGAGAGGCCCTACGAGTTCAACATCCTGCGAGATCCCAACCCGCACGTCGGTTTCGGCGGCAACGGTGCGCACTTCTGCGTCGGCGCGAACCTGGCGCGGATGGAGATCAACCTGATGTTCAACGCGCTCGCCGACCTGGTGCCCGACATCAGCAGGCTCGAGGCACCGCGTCGCCTACGGCACGGCTGGATCAACGGGGTCAAGGAGCTCCGGGTCGACTACGGGACGAAATGACCCACTCCGAAACCGCACCGGCGTATCTGAACATCGATCGGGAGAACCATCCGGCGGTACTCGCCGGACGGCGCTCGCGTGAGTTCGTCGAGGCCAGGGACAAGCAGGCCTGGGTGGACAATTTCGCCACCGACGCGAAGGTCGAGGACCCGGTGGGGCCGTCGATGTTCGACGCCGAGGGCATCGGATTCACCGGGCATCAACGGATCTCGGAGTTCTGGGATCTCTCGATCGCGACCACCGAGAGCATCGAGTTCGTCTTCGACGACGAGATCATCTGCGGCAACGAGGTCGCCTACGTGGGCAAGATCGTCACCCACATCGCCGGCCACGTCTCCGAAGCCCACGGTGTGTTCACCTACCGCGCCGATGAGAACGGGAAACTCTCTGCGCTGCGGGCATTCTGGGAGGTCGAGAAGACGATCAACTCGGTGCGTCCGGCGTAGCGGCTCCTCTCACCCGCGCGACAGGCACGAACCACGAAAAGTAGGGGAAGAATCTTCTTCCCCTACTTTCTCGTTCTTCCCCGCGAAATTTCCTGCGGAGGAGCGGATTTCTTCGGGAAGAAGCGCCAGGCGTTCAGCTCACAAGCCCGGCACGACGCAGGGCGGTCAGCAGCTTACGCACGAACGCCTGTGGGTCACGCAGCTCCTGCCAGGTCCACCGCACAACCACGATCCCGCAGTGCCGGATCGCGTCCTCGCGCAACTTCTCCGCGTAGATGACGTCCTCGGCGAGTCGGTGGCCACTGGCCGCCGAGAGCCGGTGGTACTTGAACCTGCCGTCGAACTCCCCGACGACGCGCACTCGACCCTCGGCGTCCCGCCACCCGAAATCACAGCGCTTCATCGAGCCGTCGGCCACGACGACCTCGACCTGGAGTTCGGGCCGCGGCACGGACCGCGACTCTACCATGACACCGCGGCTCAGCGATTCGCCGATACTCTCGGACCGATCGTCGGCAAGGGGTAAGGCGCTGCGCAGCACGGCGATTCCGTGTTGACGGCGCATCGCGGCGGCGCAGGCGGCCACATCGACCGGAACGCCGCGCTTGCGACCCTGGAAGAGGCCGGAGTCGAGCGCGCAGAGCGCTTGGCGAAAGGACCCCTCACGCGCAACGTCACAGACCGTGCGTGCGATCGATGTCACGAGGATGCCGTCGACGTCGATGAGATCGTCTGGGATGATTCGGCTTTGGTGGACCACCAAGCGTTCGGTGATGCGCCCCGACGTCGGTGAGGTAAAATGAACTGTCGAGGTGTCTTTGTCCAGCAACGGAACCCCGAGGAGCGTCGCCGCTGACTGATGGCTTGGGTAGCGACGCTCGCCGCCGATCCGAACGGCCGCGAGGACCGAATCGCGGTACCGCCGCTCTCGGGCCGCGAACTCGTCGAGCTCCCCGTCGCCGGGCACCGGAACGTAGCCACCCCACCCGACGCGCTCGAGGGTTCCGCCTCGAAGAGCCCGTGTGATGTCGGCGTCGGTGATGCCCTGTGAGAGTGCGTTGCGCCGCAGGATCAGACGGTCGCCGGAGTTCATGGCGACGAGCATGCCTCCCGCAAGGACACATGCCGCCACGCTCATCCACAGGTGTGGACAACCGGCTTGCCACCGCGGCCTTCACCTGTTCTTCCCCAAGAAACTCATTCCTCCCCTGACAATTTCCAGGGGAACAACGAAACCCTTGGGGAAGAACCGGAGCTGAGTCAGTGCTGGGGTTTGTCGGCCCCCACCAGCCACATCGAGAAGTATTGCGAACCACCGCCATACGCGTGGCCGAGGGCTTTGCGGGCGTCGGGAACCTGGTGCGCCCCGGCCTTGCCCATCACCTGGATCGCGGCCTCGGCGAAGCGGATCATGCCTGACGCGCCGATCGGATTCGACGACAACACGCCGCCGGAGGCGTTGAGCGGGATGCGCCCACCGATCTCGGTCTCGCCGGCCTCGGTCAGCTTCCAGCCCTGGTTCTCCGGCGCGAAACCCAAGTTCTCCAACCACATCGGCTCGAACCAGGAGAAGGGTACGTAGATCTCGGCGGCGTCGATCTCCTCGACGGGGTTGTCGATGCCGCCGGCCTTCCACAGTGCCGCGGCGGCATCCCGACCGGCCTGCGGGCTGACGACGTTGCGGTGTGCGAAGGCCAACGGCTCGGTGCGCATCGCGGTCGCGTGAATCCACGCAACGGGATTGCCCTGTGCCACTGCGTCGTCGGCGATCTGCTCGTCGCCGATGACCACGGCGCACGCCCCGTCCGACGACGGGCACGTCTCGTCGTAACGGATCGGGTCCCAGAGCATCTGCGACGCCATGACCGACTCGGTGGTGATGTCGGGCTGATGCAGGTGTGCCAGCGGATTGAGGGCGCCGTTGCGACGGTCCTTGGCCGCGACCATCGCACCGATGTGCTCGGGCGCACCGGACTGCCGGATGTAGGCGCGCACGTGGGGGGCGAAAAACCCCCCTGCGCCTGCGCCCACCGGCTTGGTGAACGGCACCGGAATCGACAATGCCCACATGGCATTCGACTCCGACTGCTTCTCCCACGCGACGGCCAGCACCCGACGGTGCACCCCGGCGAACACCAGCGACGCCGCGACATTGGCGGTGGAACCGCCGACCGAACCCGCGGTGTGCACCCGGATCAGTCGTTTGCCGACGGCGCCGAGCGCCTCCGCCATCGCCAGCTCCGGCATCATGGTGCCCTCGAAGAGATCCGGGGCCTTGCCGATGACGATGGCGTCGATCTCGTCGATCGAGACCGTCGCGTCGGCCAGCGCCGCATCGATCGCCTCCCGACACATCCCGGCCATCGTCACGTCGTGCCGTTTGGCGACGTAGTGGGTCTGGCCGGTGCCCAGAACCGCCGCCCGGTTGTTGTGTGCCATCAGTTCTCGTCTCCCGCGGTGTCGGCGCCCAAGGTGACCACCATGTTCTGTTGCAGCAGTGGACCGCTCGTCGCGTGCGCGAGCGCGGTCTGCGCGTTGCCTCCGAGGATCTCGTTGGCGGCGTAGCCGATCCGCTGCAATCCGGCCGAGAACAGCGAGTTCCCGGCGAGGACACCGCCCGACGGATTGATGCGCACCGACTCCGGCAGGCGTAACGCGTTGCGCACGATCAGCTCTTGATGGGTGTAGGGGGCCGCGATCTCGGCGACGTCGACGGCGCGGCTCCGCTCGCCGAACGCGGTATCGCCGGCCAGGGTCGTCGACGGCGACACCGTCAGGTCCCGCGCGCCGAAATTCGGGGTGTCGATGCGATGATCCCACCCGGTGATGAACGCGGGATTGGCCACCAGCTCACGTGCCCGACGCTCGGAGGCGATGATGACCGCTGCTGCGGCATCGGTGTAGGGCGCGACGTCGTGGGCGCGCAGGGGATTCGCGACGTAGTCGGTACCCAGGAGGTCGTCCACCGAGGCGCCGGTGGTCCGCGCGGCCACCGCCGCCATGTCGGCCTCGGTCCACGTTCCGGCATCGAGTCCCGCGCGGGCCTGCAATGCGGCGAGCGACTGGGCCTGTGGCCACAGCGGTGTCACCGTGTACGGGTCGGTCTGCAGCGCCAGGGTCAGATCCATGTCGCCGGCAGTCGATTTGCCGAAGCCGTAGGCCAGGGCCAGATCGACCTCGCCGGTGGCGATCTTCACCCAGGCCTCGTAGAGGGCCCACGCCGCGTCCATCTCGACGTGCGACTCGTTGATGGGCGGCATCGCGCCGATCGAGTCGATGGCCGAGATGAACGAGAAGGCGCGTCCGGCAAGGTAATCCGACGATCCACTGCACCAGAATCCGATGTCGGTCCGGCTGATGCCGAGTTCGGCGTAGAGCTTGGAGAAACAGGGGATCAGCATCTCCACGCCATTGGTGGTGCCGTGGGTCCCGACGACATTCGGGCTGTGGGCGAACCCGACGATCGCGATCCGGGGGAGGGTCATGACGACATGTCCTTTGTGATGGGCGAGAAAGTGCTGGGGCTCAGAGGAATTCGCGGTAGGAGGCGTAGTCGGCGTCGGGCTCGCCGGTCGGCCGGAAGTGGCTGATGCTGCCCAACGAGAGTTCACGCTCGTCCTCGGGGACCCACACTGCCTGCACGCGCATCCCCATGCGGACCTCGTCGGCCGGGCAGTCGAGGATCAGGTGCAGGAACGGGATGTCGGTGCCGTCGAGCAGCACGTAGGCGGCCACGTACGGCGGCTTGATCCGTTGTCCTTGAAAGGGGACGTTGACGATGCAGAAGGTGGTGACGGTACCGGTGTGGGCCAACTCGACCCGCTCCACCGCGCGTGCCCCGTCCGACGGGCTGACCTTACGCGGCGGGAAGTACACCCGACCGGCGTCGACGCCCGAACCGATCCGGGAGCCATAGAGCTTGCCGGCCTTGAGTCCCTCCAGGTACCAGGATTCCTCCTCGGTGGCCGAGTGGGTGATCGTGGTGGTGATCGGGGTCGTGATGACGACCCGCTCGCCGGAGTCGACCTCGGCGGTATTCGGTTCGGCCGGTGTTGCGGTCTCCCCCGGGGCGAAATGGCTGATGTCGTCGATCCGGCCGGTCCGTGCGGCGCGCCAGACGGCGTGCACGCGCAGCCCGGTCGTCACGTCGTCGGCCGAATCCACCAGCAGGGCGTGCAGGAGTGCGGTGTCGGCGCCGTCGAGACGGATCAGCGCCCAGGCGAACGGCACGTCGAGCGGCTGGGGCGAGGCGGGTTGGTCGACCCACGTCCACGAGACGACGGTGCCGATGGTCGCGACGTCGACGAGATCGGTGGTCGGGGCACCGGATCCGGGGTCGAACTCGACCGGGGGCACCGAGATCGTGCCGTCGGCCGCGCGTGAGCCGACGATCCGGCCGTCGCGCAGACCGAGCGCGAACTGCGACAGCACCGGACCCAGCGACCGGGTGTATCCGAAGGTGTTGGTCAGCGGTGCGGTGAGGACGGGGGTCTCGGGTTCGGGAACGACCGCCACCGGGTCGGGGACTCCGGGACGGTCACTGGTTGCGATGCTGCTCACACAATCGAGTAGAACACGTTCTAGTATTGGGCACAAGGCGCACGTCGGCGCGCCACGGAGCGACAACCCCGAGAGGACGGCATCGACCGTGAAACTGGCTTTGCAACTGGGATATTGGGGAGCCGGTCCCATCGCCGGCGCAGCCGAACTCGTCACGGCCGCCGAGGCCAACGGCTTCAACGCCGTGTTCACCGCCGAATCGTGGGGTTCGGACACCTACACCCCGCTGGCATGGTGGGGATCGTCGACGTCCCGCATCCGACTGGGTACCGCGGTCTCACAGCTGTCCGCCCGACCGCCGACCTCGCTGGCGATGGCCGCGCTGACCCTCGACCACCTCTCCGGCGGCCGCCACATCATCGGGCTCGGGGTGTCGGGACCACAGGTCGTGGAGGGCTGGTACGGCGAGCCGTTCGCCAAACCCCTTGCCCGGACCCGCGAATACGTCGAGATCGTCCGCGCGGTGCTGGCGCGCGAGGCGCCGGTGCGCAGCGACGGGCCGCACTACCCGCTGCCGTACCCGGCACACGCGCCCGGGTCGACCGGCCTGGGCAAGCCCCTCAAGCCGATCACCCATCCGCTGCGCGCCGACATCCCCATCTGGCTCGGTGCCGAGGGTCCGCGCAACGTCGCGCAGACCGCCGAGATCGCCGACGGCTGGCTCGCCATCTTCTACAGTCTCGCCCTGGCAGATCAGTACGAGCAGTGGCTGGCCGACGGCTTTGCGCGACCCGGTGCTCGGCGCACGCGCGAGGAGTTCGAGGTCGCGGCGACGGTACAGGTCGTCATCACCGATGACATCGCCGCCGCCGTCGAGCGTTATCGTCCGTCGACGGCACTGTACGTTGGCGGAATGGGAGCCGAGCAGAAGAACTTTCACGCCGAGCTCTACACACGGATGGGCTACGGCGACGCCGTCGAAGAGATCGGACGACTGTTTCGTGCGGGCCGCAAGGAGGAGGCGATCGCGGCGGTGCCCGACGAGATGGTCCGCGAAACCCTGATCGCCGGCACCGCCGACGAGGTACGCGCGCAGGTCTCCTTGTGGGAGGCCGCCGGAGTCGACATGCTGATGGTCACCGCGCGTGACGTCGCGACCATCGAGACCCTGGCCGGGCTGGTCTGAACCGTGCTCAACCCGCGGTCGCCGACACCCTGCGCTCGCTCAGCGACAAGTGAAAATCCTTGGGCACCATGGTCAGACGCTCGTCGACGGTCAGCTCGTAGTCGGGGTCGGCCCGCAGGTCGTATCGGTGCAGCAGGCTCGCGAGCACCAGCACCGCCTCGTGCAGCGCGAACTGGCGACCGATGCAGGAGCGCACCCCGGTGCCGAACGGCTGGTAGGTGTGGGCGGGCCGCTTCTTGATGTTCGCCGAGAGAAACCGGTCCGGATCGTAGACGTCGGGGTCGGTCCACACCTGCGGATCGCGGTGTACCAGGCCCAGCAGGACGATCGCCCAATCCTGCGGCCCCATCCGGTATTTCCCGCCGATCACGGTGTCCTCCCGCGGGCTGCGGGCGAAGGCGGGCACTGTCGGCCAGATTCGCAGCGCCTCGTCGAGACAGCGTCGGATGTAGCGGAACTTCGGCACCTGCTCGAACTCCGGCATCGCCGTCGGGTCCGCGCCGAGGATCTCGTCGGCCTCGGCCTGGGCACGCGCGAGGCACTCCGGGTTCCGGGAGAGGTAGTACAGGGTGAATGACAATGCCCCGGAAGTGGTTTCGTGCCCGGCGACCAGGAAGGTGAGGATCTGATAGCGGATGTTGAGCATCGAGAGCTTCTCGCCCGTCTCGGGGTGGGCGACGTTGAGCATGATGCCGAGCAGATCGTCACGGTTCGGATCGCCTGCGCGGGCGGCGATCACCTCGTCGAGAAGCGAGTCGACGTACTCCTGGTGCTCGGCGTTGCGGCGGTCGAGATAGCGCATCAGGAATCGTCCACCCGGAGCGGTGCCCAGACCACCCTTGCGCCGGCCGGTCTCGAGGGCGCGGATCATCGCACCGATGAACGGATGCGGCTGCGCCGAGGAGAACGAACCGAAATCCTGACTGAAAGCGGTGCGTGTCAACGTCTCCAGGGTCAGCTTGGTCATGTCCCGGGTGACATCGGTGTCTCCGCCACGACGGTCCCAATAGTCGAAGAGTTCACTCGCGGTGGAGATCATCGTCGGGTGGTAGGAGCGGATCGCCGACTTGGTGAATGCCGGGATCAACAACTCGTGCGCCAGTTGCCAATTGGGCTCGTCGTTACGCGCGGTGAACAAACCGTCGCCGGCGTACTGGCGCAGCGCGGTGATCGCCGGCGGCAGCGCCTTGCAGAAACGGGTCTCGTCACAGAGTTCGGCGGTGAGCTCCGCCGACGCGACGAACACGAACTTCTGCCGGAAGATCTGCATCTCGAAGATCGGGCCGAGACCCGGGCCCCACTCGAGGATGCTCAACACCGGACTACGCGGATCGGAGACCCCGAGGTCGCCGATGACCGGGCGCCGGGTGCCGGCATGCGGGAATCGTTGGCCGGACCAGTCGTTCTTCAGCGGGCGTCGCAACACATCCTCGACGATGCTCGTCGCGGGCGGTGGTGTCAATGTCTCGCGACGTCACTCACCGGTGAAAACCGGCCTCTCCTTGGCGGCGAACGCTTTCGGGCCGACCTTGGCGTCCTTGCTCTGGAACACCGAGATGCCGATCGGGGCCTCGATGGCGAAGGCGTCGAGTTCGTGCATGCCCTCGGTCTCGCGGATGGTCCGCAGGATCGCCTGCACGGCGAGGGGTCCGTTGGCGCAGATCGCGTCGGCGAGTTCGAGGGCTTTGTCGAGGGCGGCACCGTCGTCGACGACGTGGCCGATCAAACCGTATTCCTTGGCTTCGTCGGCGGTGATGTGTCGGCCTGTCAGGAGGATGTCGCAGGCGACGGTGTAGGGGATCTGGCGTACCAGGCGCACGGCACTGCCGCCGAGTGGGAACAGCCCCCAACGCGCTTCGGACACACCGAATCTGGCACTTCGGCCGGCCACCCGAATATCGGTGCCCTGCAGGATCTCGGTACCGCCGGCGATCGCCGGCCCCTCCACGGCGGCGATGAGAGGTTTGCTCAGACGCCGGCCCTTGAGCAGCGCGGGCAACGACGCCGGATCCCAGGTGCCCTGTTTGACCGTGTCGCCGGGAGCGTTGCGTGACATGGCCTTGAGATCCATGCCGGCGCAGAACGCGCCTCCTGCGCCGGTGAGGATTGCGGCCCGGATCTCCGGGTCGGAGTCGACCCGGTCCCAGGCCTCGGTCATGATCGCCATCATCTCCGAGGACAGCGCGTTGCGGGCCGCGGGACGGTTCATGGTGACGATCAGGACGTGCCCGCGTTGCTCGACCAGACAGTGTGGTGCGTCGTCGGTGGCGGGCGCGGCATGCGACGTCGTGGTCATCTCGACCCCCAGATCGGTGGAAGTGGCATGTGAAGAGAACGTGCTCTTGCCGGAAACGATAACACGTTCTAGTTTTGTGTCATGGCTTTCACCATCGGGGACCTCATCGAGCATGCGGTCGACCTCATGCCGGACCGCACCGCCGTCGAATCGGGCGATCGCTCGCGCACCTACGCCGAACTCGAGGCCCGCAGCAACGCCCTCGCCCACCACCTCCGTTCACTGGGTGTGCAACCCGGTGACAGAGTCGGCCTGTACAGCCGAAACACGATCGAATCCATCGAGGCGATGGTCGCGATCTTCAAGGCGCGGGCGGTGATGGTCAACGTCAACTACCGCTACGTCGAGGCCGAACTCGACCACATCTTCTCCGACTCCGGAATGACCGTGCTCATCCACGAACGCAAGTACTCGACGCGCGTGTGTAACGTGTTGTCGAATCGCGACGGGACCGGTGGTGTGCGGCCGGTCGTCGCCCACCGCGTCGTCATCCCCGACGGCAGTGACGTCGAGATCGGGACGCTCGCCGCCCCGGTCCTCTACGACGACGCGATCGCAGGCGAATCGATCGAGCGTGACTTCGAGGAGCGCTCCGACGACGACCTGTACATGCTCTACACCGGCGGCACGACCGGCCGACCCAAGGGTGTCGTGTGGCGGCAGGCCGACGTATGGCGGGTTCTCGGCGGTGGTATCGACTGGTACACGGGCGAGCCGGTCACCGACGAGTGGGAGCATGCGCGCACCGGCGCCGCGGGTGGACAGCTCGTCCGATTCCCGATCCCGCCGTTCATCCACGGCGGCTCGCAGTGGGCGGTGTTCCAGGCACTCTTCGGCGGCGGAAAAGCGGTGGTGTATCCCGATTTCGACGCGCACGCCGTCTGGGAGGCGGTCGGCCGGCACGGGGTCAACGTCATGTTCATCACCGGAGATGCCATGGGGCGCCCGATGATCGAGGCGCTCGGTCAGCGCGACTACGACACCTCCACACTCGTATCCGTGGCATCCTCGGCCTGCCTGTTCTCGCCGAGCATCAAAGAGCAGTTCCTCGAACGCTTCCCCAACGCCGTCATCATCGACGCGATCGGGTCGTCGGAGACCGGATTCGGCGGAATGGCCGCCGTCGTCAAGGGTGAGTCGCACGTCGGGGCGCCACGAGTCAACGCCGACAAACAAACCCACGTGTTGCGCGAGAACGGCACCCAGGTGGAGCCCGGCACCGGTGAGGTCGGGGTGCTCGCGCGCACCGGACACATCCCACTGCGCTACCACAACGATCCGGAGAAATCGGCCAAGACGTTCAAGGAGTTCAACGGGATTCGCTACTCCATCCCGGGGGACTTCGCCCGGGTCGAGGCCGACGGCACCATCACCATGCTGGGCCGCGGATCGGTGTCGATCAACACCGGCGGCGAGAAGGTCTATCCCGAAGAGGTCGAGGCGGCACTCAAAGCACATCCCGACGTCTTCGACACCGTTGTCGTCGGGGTCGCCGACGACCGGTTCGGGCAGCGCGTCGCCGCGGTGATCGCCGCGCGTGACTCGGCGCGGCCGACGCTCGGGGAACTCGCCGACGTGGTGCGTAAAGAACTGGCGGGCTACAAGACACCGCGCAGCGTGTGGTTCGTCGACGAGATCAAACGATCACCCGCGGGCAAGCCCGACTACCGGTGGGCGGCGTCGGTCACCGAGCGCCGCGCGGCCGATGAGACAGCAGACACAGAGATCAAAGGGGCCACTCGATGAAGACGGAACTGGCAACACGATTCGGGATCGACTACCCGATCTTCGGATTCACACCGAGCCAGCATGTGGCCGCGGCGATCAGCCGGGCCGGCGGCCTCGGCGTCCTGGGGTGCGTGCGGTTCAACGATCCCGAGGAACTCGACGAGGTCCTCGAGTGGATGCACGACAACACCGACGGCAAGCCCTTCGGCGTCGACATCGTCATGCCCGCCAAGATCCCGACCGAAGGCAGTCATACCGACCTCGACTCGATGATCCCGCCCGAGCATCGCGCATTCGTGGAACGCACGCTTGACGACCTCGGTGTTCCGCCGCTGCCCGACGGAGACCGGGTCAACGCCGGAGTACTCGGATGGCTGCATTCGGTGGCGCGTTCGCACGTCGACGTCGCGATGACCCACGCCGACAAGTACGGCCAGATCAAGCTCATCGCCAACGCCCTCGGGTCACCTCCCGCCGACGTCATCGCCGCCTCCCATGATCACGGTGTGTCGGTCGCTGCGCTGGCGGGTGCGAAAGACCATGCGCTGCAACATGTCGATGCCGGGGTCGACATCGTCATCGCCCAGGGATACGAGGGTGGTGGTCACACCGGCGAGGTGACGTCGATGATCCTGTGGCCCGAACTCGTCGACGCCGTCGGCGACCGGGCGCCGGTGTTGGCGGCCGGCGGTGTCGGCAGCGGCCGGCAGATCGCGGCCGCGATCGCCCTTGGCGCGCAGGGTGTCTGGATGGGCACCTACTGGCTCACCGCCGCCGAGTACAAACTCGGGATGCCCGAGGGGCAGGAGGGGCCGTCGACCGTCCAGCAGGCGCTGCTCGACGCGAGCTCGCGGGACACCGTGCGCCGGCGCATCTATTCCGGCAAACCCGCTCGACTGCTCAAGACCAAGTGGACCGACGCGTGGGACGCCCAGGGTGCACCGGAGCCGCTGCCGATGCCGTTGCAGAACCTCCTGGTCTCCGAGGCGC
Source organism: Gordonia sp. L191 (assembly GCF_030077625.1). NCBI lineage: Bacteria > Bacillati > Actinomycetota > Actinomycetes > Mycobacteriales > Gordoniaceae > Gordonia > Gordonia sp. L191. The sequence continues at coordinate 263,821 of NZ_CP125996.1, forward strand.
ACGCCCGGATCTCCGCGTCCAGCGACCCCGGGGTCGTGGCGATGCCCGCCGGTCAGATAGTCGGACGTCTCAACGCGATCACCCCGGTCGCCGAGCTGATCGCCGACATGGTCGCCGAATACGAGGAGTCCGTCGCCCGGATGCAGAAGACGTTGGAGGGGTAAGCGCTTCGGTACGAATCCAGCGCTGGTGCAGGTGGTCTCGAGGCTCGCCGCACGCGGCTCGCACCTCGACCAGCGGGGGGAGACGCCCATCCCGGTGGTCGAGGTGCCGAGGAGTGCTAGCGACGAGCCTCGAGACCTCGTGTGCCGACGGGATTCCGGGCCACGGGCGGCACGACCCCTCGGCCATAGGGGAGGTCTCTATGGAGTTCTCAAACAACAGATGCGGTCCAGGCCACGCCGGGTGCGGGAATCAGGCTGCTGCGTCGTCGAGTCGCATGGTGCGGCGGTGATACGACGGCACTGGCCGTCGTTTCGGATCCACGCTGGCGGGTGGGATGAGCCAGGGGTGTCGGTCGAATCCCATGATGATGTCCCAGCCGTGGTGGTGGACGTCGTCGTGGCAGCTGGTGCAGAGGAGGCATCCGTTGTCGAGGTCGGTGGGCCCGCCGTCGGCCCAGTGGTGCACGTGGTGTGCTTGGCAGCGTCCGGCGTGGGCACCGCATTTGATGCATCCGCGATCCCGGACGAGTAGTGCTTTGCATTGGCCGGGGGTGAAGAAGCGTTCCTGGCGTCCGACGTCGAGGGGTACACCGTCAGTGTTGAGGGTGATCTTGGTGATCGTGGTGTCGCACGACAGCATTTTCGCGGTGGCTTCGGTGATCGCGCCCATGTTCTGTAGGTCCCGCCGAGGGCCGGGTTGTCGGCTGACCATGTCCACAACAGTCCGTTGGTCGGTTTGGCGGAGAAGGTGGTGTCCGCAAGTCCTTGTGCCGCGAGTTCGACGATCGTTTCGAACGCGGCGGCACAGATCTGTTCGGGCGTCCGCGGATCCGGGGACCCGTCGGGCTGAGGCTTGGGCGCCGACAAGGTTTCCATCAGGGTGCGGGTCTTTTCCCCGGCGATGATGTCGAGGTTCGCCGAGATCTCCAACCGTCCGTCGTCGGTGATGCGGTCGGTGTAGGAGTTGATCGTCTTGTCCTCGGCGGCCGGTAGCCCACCGGGTGTGTCGGCCGCCAACTCGTTACCCAGCTGCCGTGCGTAGAGGTTGATCTCGGCGGGGGTGAAGTCGGCGAAGTAGTGTGACAGCAGTTTCCGCAGGTATTCGCACCGTTGGACGGTGTTGAGGGGTTCGGGGGAGCGGGTGTCGATGTGTGCCAGTCCGCGGACGATGGCGTCGGTGTGTTCGGAGGAGATGGACCCGTCGGCGGCATGCGCCAACAACAGATCGATATCGCTGGTGGCCGAGATACGCACGTACCGACCTGCGACCGAGGGCGCGAAGCCCATGCTGATCAACAGTTCTCGCAGTCGGGTGGTTTTGTGATCGGCGACGCCCAGTCGGTCCAGTTCGCCGGTGAGGATGGTGGCGTGGTGATCAACCAGGTTCCGCAACAGCAGGATTTGCTTCATCGCGCCGAAGGCTTGGGGTCCGGTCATGTCCGGATTCCATTGCAGGTCGCTGAGTTGGGCGACGATGTCGGCGAAGACTGCTTCGGCGTCAACGGTTTCCGCGTCAAGGACTGTGGTGGATTCGATCATGGGCCCCTCCCCGGTGGCTGATCGGTATGACGGGTCCAGTGTACCTCGCCAGGGTGTTCGATGCACGGGGCGTTTTGGTGAATTCTGCTTGTGGACAACGTGTTTCGGTGCTGATTTTCTGTCGGTGGGGTGTGGTAGGGGAGTGTGGGTTTCGTTTGCCAAGCTTTCGATGTGTTTGGGGGGCTTGTTGTCTCGCCGGGTCTCGAGGCTCGCCGCACGCGGCTCGCACCTCGACCATCGGGGGGTCCGGCGGCTGGGGTGGTGTTCGCCTCGACCGTCGGAGGGGAAGGCGCGGCGGCTGGGGGCGTTCACCTTGACCCTCTCGGACGTCAGGGCTGGTAGCGGCCGTTGATGCGGACCCAGGTCGGCGGCTCGGTGGATTCCCGCAGCCGGCGCTTCAGGGTTTTGAAGGTGGCCGTCTCCGGTAGGGCATCGACGATGCGAATCCGGTGCGGCCACTGCTTGGGCCCGAGATCGCTTTGCGCGGAGAGGAAATCGGTGAACTCAACGGGGTCGAGATCACCGCCGGTCACCAGCACGGCCTCGATCTCATCGCCGATCTCGACGGGGACACCGAAGACGGCGGCCTGGCGGATGCTTTGATGGCGCAGCAGAATTCGCTCGATTGGTCCGGTTCCCAGGTTCTCGCCGTCGACGCGCATCCAGTCGCCGAGGCGCCCGGCGAAATGGAGGTAGCCGGCGTCGTCGACCCAGGCCAGGTCGCCGGTGTGGTAGACGCCGCCGCGCATCCGCTCGGCGGTCGCATCCGGGTCGTTGTGGTAGCCGCTGAACAGGCCCGGCCCCGAGGTGTTCACGATCTCCCCGATCTCCCCGATGCGCGTCGGCGCGCCGGTATCCGGGTTCACCACCGCGACCGGAGAGTGCATGGGGCCCAGCGCATCCGGGGGAGTGTCTGGGGTACGGGTGATCGCGACACCGCCCTCGGTGGAACCGAAGCCGTCGATCACGCGGCAGCCGAAACGCGCGGCGAAGCGTTCCCGATCGGTCGCCGACGCCTCGTTGCCGTACATGATGCGCAGACTCGATGACGCGTCGTCGGGCGACTCCGGGGTGGCGAGGATGTAGTTGAGCGGCTTACCGACATAGTTGGCGTAGGTGACCCGGTGACGTCGCACGTCGGCGACGAATCCACTCGCGGAGAACCTGCGGCGCAACACCATCGACGCGCCGCCGGCCAGCGCCACCGACCATCCGGCGATCATCGCATTGGAGTGGAACATCGGCATCGACAGTCCGACGACGTCGTCGGGGCCGATCCCGAACCGTTCGGCGAGCATCACCCCGGCCGCGGCGAAGGTGCGTTGGGTGCAACGCACGGCCTTCGGGTCGCCGGTGGTGCCCGAGGTGAAGATCAGCATCAGCAGCTCGTCCGGGGATGCCTCTCGGGGAATCACGGGCGCCGCGGCCCATTCGGGCTCGGTGTAGCGGCTCACCCGGTGTACCGGGACATCGAGCGCAACGTCGGCCAACAACGGTGCGGTGTGGTCGTCGACGAGCACGAACCGACAGTCGGCGCGGGCGATGTCGGCGGCCAGCGCGGCACCGCGCCGGGTGGTGTTGAGGCCGACGATCACCAGGCCGTCGAGCGCGGCGGCGGCCACCAGGATGCTGAAGTCGACGACGTTGTCCAGCAGTACCCCGACATGGGGAGTCGTGGTGTCGCCCAGCTGATCGCGCAGGCGCCGCGCGCAGCCCGATGATCGCTGCAGATGCTCCGCATACGAGAGGAAGCCGCCCTCGTGCTCGATGCCACGGTCGTCGACATCGGTCAGCGCCAGCAACAGTGAGGTGATCGTCGCGGTCGACGACCCGAGGGCGACCGCGGCCGACGGCTCGGTCATCGGCCTGGTTCGGTCATCACGCCGGTGCCGCTGCCAACGCGTCCCCGATGGCGGCGAGTGTGACCGGTGCGGATCCGAGGGTGTACTCGTTCTGCTTGGCGCGCAGGAAGTACCGGTGGACCGGATGTGTGGTGTCCAGGCCGACGCCACCATGGATATGGACCGCGGTGTGTGCCACGCGATGTCCGGCGTCACATGCCCAGAACTTGGCGGTCTGTACCGCGACGTGCAGACCGCCGTCGTCGTTGTCCTCGCCGGCATCGGTGATCCGGGTGAACTGCCAGGCGGCGGCGAGCGTGGTCAGCGACAGTCCCTGGGTGTCGATGTAGCCGTCGGCGAGTCGCTGGGCGACCGCCTGGAACGCGCCGATCGGCTTACCGAACTGCTCCCGCTCGACGGCATAGGCAGCGGTGAGTTCCAATGCACGGGAGAGGGTTCCGGCCTGATCGGCACAGACGGCCAGGGTTGCGCGGTCGACGATGTCGGCGACGGTGTCCGCTCCACCGTCCAACACGTGGTCGTCGTCGACAACCACACCGTCGAAGTCCACGATGAAGCTCGGTGTCTTCCCGGTGGCCGGAGTCGGGGTGAGTCGCACCCCGGCTGCGTCGGCGTCGACGACGACAGCGCGAACCCCATCCGGTGACATGGCATTGACCACGATCGCCGTGGCGGCACCGGCATAGCCGACGTTGACCTTGGACCCGGTCAGGGCCCAGCCGTGTTCGGTGCGGCTCAGCAGGGTCTGCGGATGACCGGACCCGGTTCCGAGATCCTCTTCGAGGGCGACGGTGAGCACGGCCGCGCCGGTCGCGGCATCGCCGACGAGATGTTCCCGAAGCGCTGCCGAACCGTGCGTCGCGATCGCGGGAAGCGCGGCGACCGCGTGCAGGCCGTAAGGGACCCGGGCGAGCCCTCGGCCCAATTGCTCGGCGACGGTGATCGATTCGAGGATCTTCTGGCCTGCACCAGCGTCGCCGGCAACTTCCGACCCCACCTCGAGGCCGAGCAGCCCGGCCGCGCCGAGTTCGCGCCACAACACATCGTCGAGTGCGGCGTCGTCGGCTTCGAGGCGCGCCACGCGGTCGTCCGTGCTCACTTTCTCGGTGATGTCACGGGCGAGCCCGCGCAGATCCTGAGTCACTTCGGGAAGTGTGAAATCCATTGTGCTGCTCTCGCGTCGGTGTGGGTGGGCGGCGGTCAGCGTCGCTGATGGGGCAGGCCGAGGGCGGTCATCGCGATGATGTCGCGCTGGACCTCGTTGGTACCGCCACCGAAGGTGAGGATCAGCGAGGTGCGCTGGAACCGTTCGAGCCGGCCGAGGAGGTGCGCCCGTGGACTACCGGCCCGGATGGTCGCGGCGGGACCGACGACCTCCATCAGCAATCGGTAGGCCTCGGTGGCGAATTCGGTGCCAAAGACCTTGGTGGCCGAGGCATCGGCGGGGCTCGGCGCGCCACCGGAGCTGGCCGCGGAGGCGATCTTCCAGTTGAGCAGCTTGAGGAATTCGACCTTCGCGTGCACCCGCGCCAGATTCTGACGAACCCACTCGGTGTCGACGAGGCGGTGTCCGTCACCGGTTTTCGTCTGCTGCGCCCAGGCCAGCGTTTCCCGCAACGCGGTCTGGATAGGGGCGGCACTGCACAGCGCCACCCGTTCGTTGTTGAGCTGATTGGTGACCAGCGACCAGCCCCGGCCCTCCTCACCGACCCGCGAACTCACCGGCACCCGGACGTCGGAGTAGTAGGTGGCGCTGGTGTCGACGCCGGCCATGGTGTGCACCGGGGTGTAGGAGAACCCGCCGGCGTCGGCGGGCACGATCAGCACCGAGATGCCGTGATGGCGTTTGAGTCCGCGGGCTCGTCCCTCGTCGGTGAGGGTCGCCGGGTCGGTGCGGCACGCGAGCCAGATGTAGTCGGCGTAGGCGATCAACGACGTCCACATCTTCTGCCCGTTGATGACATAGTCGTCACCGTCGCGCACGGCCGTGGTCCGCAGCCCGGCGAGATCGGTGCCGGCGCCGGGCTCGGAATAACCGATGGAGAAATGCAATTCACCCGCGGCGATGCGCGGCAGGAAGAACGCCTTCTGCTCGTCGGTGCCGTAGTGCATGATCGTCGGTGCCACCGAGTTGATCGTCAGGAACGGCACCGGTGCCCCGGCGATCGCGGCCTCGTCGGTGAAGATCAGCTGATCCATCATCGACCGGTTCTGGCCGCCGAACTCCGTCGGCCACCCCAGGGCGAGCCAGCCGTCGGCTCCCATCTGGCGCACCACGTCGCGGTAGGCGTCGCCCTCGCCGAGTTCACCGTCACCGCCGGTGAGTGCCGCCCGCCGGTCCTCGGTCATCAGATCGGTGAAGTAGGCCCGCAACTCGCGCCGCAGCGCCGATTGCTCGTCGGTGTAGGCAATGCGCATGGGGTGGACTCCGTCGTGGATCGATCGGTCGGGGACTCGCCAATATCTGAAACACGTTCTAACCTGTTTGGCACAGCCCGTCAACCAGCGGGCACGCTGAGGAGGAGCGAGTCGATGCATATCAAGGCAGATTTCGACCTGTGCGAATCGAACGCGATCTGTGTCGGGATGGCGCCCGACATCTTTGACCTCGATGACGACGACTACCTGGTCATTCTGAAAGATGAGGTACCCGAGGGCCGCGAAGAGGAGCTTCGTCAGGTCGTCGCCAACTGCCCCAAGTCGGCGCTGTCGATCGAGGAGTGAATTTCGCCGAAACCGCCCCGGCGCGACTCCCCGACCGGCTAGCGTGTTAGAACAGGTTCTAGTTTTCGTTCACACCGCGTTCGGCTGGAGGGGTTGGCAGTGACTGCTGGATCGTTGGAGGGGCGCGTCGCGGTGGTCACCGGCGCGGGTGCCGGATTGGGTCGGGCCGAGGCACTCGGGCTCGCCGCACAAGGTGCGACGGTCATCGTCAATGACCTCGCGAACGCACTCGACGCGAGCGACGTGATCGACGAGATCGCCGCGTCCGGCGCAACCGCGGTACCGGTACCCGGTGACATCTCGGACTCGGCCACCGCCGCCGAGATCATGCGCACGGCAACCGCCGAGCTCGGCGGACTGCACATCGTGGTGAACAATGCCGGGGTCGTTCGCGACAAGATGCTCTTCAATCTCACCGATGACGACTGGGATCTGGTCATCCGGGTCCACCTGCGCGGCCATTTCCTGCTCACCCGCAACGCGGCCGCCCATTGGCGAGCCGAATCCAAGGCCGCCGGCGGTCCCGTTTACGGACGCATCGTCAACACCTCCAGCGAGGCCGGATTACTCGGCCCGGAGGGCCAGGCGAACTACGGCGCGGCCAAGGCCGGCATCACCGCGCTGACACTGTCGGCATCAAGAGCGTTGGGCCGCTACGGGGTTCGCGCCAATGCGATCTGCCCGCGGGCTCGCACGGCGATGACCGCCGGGGTCTTCGGTGAGGCGCCCGGCGAGGGCGTCGATCCGCTCTCGCCCGAACACGTCGTCCGACTCATCACCTACCTCGCCGGCCCGGACGCCGATTCGGTCACGGGGCAGGTATTCGTCGTGTACGGTCCCCGAGTCATGGTGATGGCCGCGCCCACCGTGGATGAGGTCTTCACCGCGGAGGGGGATGCATGGGACGACGGGGATCTCGCCAAGACGCTGAGCAGCTACTTCGCCGATCGCGACCCGCGTCGGACGTTCTCGGCTCGCGACCTGATGTCCTGACCGATTGTTGTGGGTCAAGTGTCCTAGTATTGACCGAACCCAGTGATTTTTTGCGCGTGAGTTCCAAGGCTTGAGGAGTGCTGTGCTGAGCAGGCTGGCGGGACCCCTCGACGGGGTGGGCGACTTCGTCGCACTCGGGGTGGACTCGGTCCGGGAGCTGTTCCGCCGCCCGTTTCAATGGCGGGAAACGGTTGAACAGTCCTGGGCCATCGCCCGTGTGTCGATGGTGCCGACGCTGCTCGTCGCGATCCCCTTCACCGTGCTGGTGAGCTTCACCCTCAACATCCTGCTGCGCGAGATCGGTGCGCAGGATCTCTCCGGCGCGGGCGCCGCCCTGGGCACGATCACCCAGATCGGCCCCATCGTCACGGTGCTCATCGTCGCCGGCGCCGGGGCGACCGCGATCTGCGCCGACCTCGGCGCCCGCACCATCCGCGAGGAGATCGACGCGATGAAGGTGCTCGGCATCAACCCGGTGCACCGCCTCGTCGTTCCTCGCATCATCGCCTCGACCGGTGTCGCCATCCTGCTCAACAGCCTGGTGTGCACCATCGGCATCGGCGGCGGCTTCGTCTTCTCGGTCTATCTGCAAGACGTCAACCCCGGCGCGTTCATCGCGAACCTGACGCTGCTCACCGGATTCGGTGAACTGATGATCTCGATGGTCAAGGCGGCGTTGTTCGGCCTGTTCGCCGGCATGGTCGGCTGCTATCAGGGACTCAACGTCAAGGGCGGCGCGAAGGGCGTCGGCGACGCGGTCAACGAGACCGTCGTGTACTCCTTCATGGCGTTGTTCGTGGTGAACGTCGTGGTGACCGCGGTCGGTCTGAAGGCGACGGCGGGGTAAGCGATGGTCCTTCCGTTCACCACCCGGCTGCGCACCGCGCGCGTTGCGGTCAAACGCGCAGGCGAGGACTGGAACCAGATCGGCGATCAGGCACTGTTCTACTGGGACAGCGTCGTGTCGATCCCGCGTGCGGTCCGCCTCTACAAGAAGGAGACGCTGCGGCTGATCGCCGAGATCTCCATGGGTACAGGCGCTCTCGCGATGATCGGTGGCACCGTCGTGGTCGTCGGCTTCCTCACCCTGTTCACCGGCGGCACCATCGCCGTACAGGGCTACAGCTCGCTGGCCAACATCGGTGTCGAGGCGCTCACCGGCTTCTTCTCCGCGTTCATCAACGTGCGCATCGCGGTCCCGGTGATCTCCGGAATCGCCCTGGCCGCGACGATCGGGGCCGGTGCCACAGCACAATTGGGCGCGATGCGGGTCAGCGAGGAAATCGACGCCCTCGAGACCATGGCCATCTCCTCGATCCCGTACCTGGTGAGCACCCGCATCGTGGCCGGGATGATCGCGATCGTCCCGTTGTACTCGCTGGCCTCCCTCGCCTCCTTCCTCGCGAGCCGATTCGCGACGGTGTTCATCTACGGACAGTCACCCGGCGTCTACGACCACTACTTCGACACCTTCCTCATCCCGTCGGACATCCTGTGGTCGTTCGTGCAGGCCATCTGCATGGCCATCGCGGTCATGCTCATCCACACCTACTACGGCTACAACGCCACCGGCGGTCCCGTCGGCGTCGGCGTGGCGGTCGGCAACGCGGTGCGCGCGTCGCTGGTCGTTGTCGTCGTCATCACCCTGCTCACCTCGTTGGCCATCTACGGGTCCGACGGCAAGTTCAATCTGGCGGGCTGAGTGATGGCGAGTCGAGGAGAACGCAGCAACTGGGTACGCAAGCTCGCCGCGGTCATCATGGTGGGCGGGCTGATCGCGATCATCGCCGCCGCCTCCGGGTCGTTCCTCGGTTGGTTCGCCTCCACCGAGCGGGTGACCCTGCAGGCCCCCCGCGCCGGCCTGGTGATGAGCCCCGACGCCAAGGTTCGCCTGCGCGGGGTGCAGGTGGGCACCGTCAAATCGATCACCGAGACCGGTGACCATGCCGTCCTCGCCCTCGACATCAACTCCGATCAGATGTCGCAGATCCCCGGCAACGTGACCGCGCAAATCAAGTCCAACACCGTCTTCGGGGCCAAGTCGGTGTACTTCGAGGTGCCGCCGACGGGACCGAGCGGACAGTTGCAGCCCGGCCAGAACATCGACACCCAGCACGTCGTCGTCGAACTCAACACCGTCTATCAGCAGCTGGTTGCGGTACTCGCCGACATCCAGCCCGACAAACTCAACGCCACCGTCGGTGCGGTCAACACGGCGCTGTCCGGTCGTGGCGCCGACATCGGCAATTCGCTGGGCACGCTGTCGGGGCTGCTCGGCAAGACCAATCCGCATCTGCCCGAACTCGACGAGCTGATCCGACAGACCGCCACGGTGACCAATGTCTACGGCGATGTGATGGGTGATCTCATGCGCACCATCGACAACGCGGTCTACACGGGGAACACGTTGCGCGACAACGCCTCCAACTTCGATGCGCTGTTGATCAACGTGACCGGCATGGCCAACACGATCAACAACGACGTCCTGGCCCCGTCGAAGGCCGACCTCATGGCGACGCTGTCCCAATTCGGCCCGGTGTCACAGCTTCTCGGCTACCAGGCCCCGGGTATCTCGTGCTTCCTGCGCACCACGGCGATCGGTGCCGACATGGCCAAGCCCTACGAGGGCGGAGAGAACGGCATGTTGAAGCTCTACGCCGGACTGCTGCCGGGCAAGGAGCCCTACACGTATCCGAACAGCCTGCCGCGGGTCGACGCCCAGGGAGCCCCGACCTGTGCGGGCGGGCTGAGCAATCCCAATACCACCGAGCACTCGAAGTTCTACGTGACCGACAACGCGCAGGTGCCCTACCAGCCGCGGATGACACCGAAGGTCAACCGGGAGAAGCTCTTCCAGCTGCTGTTCGGGGAGCCCGGCCTTGGATAACCGCGCACGCGCGTTCCGCGCGACCGTCATCAAACTCGGCGCCTTCGCCATCGTGATGGTGCTGGTGTTCATCGGTCTCGTCGTCGTGTTCAGCAACTACCGATCCGGTAGCTCCGACGACTACCGGGCGCTGTTCTCCAGTGCCTCGCAGATCAAGTCGGGCAGCAAGGTCAAGATCGCCGGCGTCGAGGTGGGCTCGGTCGACAACGTCTCGCTGACCCCCGACAACGAGGCGCTGGTGAAGTTCTCCGTCGACGACCAGTACAAGCTACCCAAGTCGGTGCGCGCGTTGATCCGCTACGAAAACCTCACCGGCGACCGATATCTCGAGCTGCAGCAGGGACCCGGCGACCCCGACGACACGCTCGCGCCGTCGGATACGATCCCGGCCTCGCAGACCGAGCCGGCACTCGACCTCGACAAGCTCCTCGGCGGGTTCAAGCCGTTGTTCCGTACCCTCGACGCCAACGAGGTCAACGAACTGTCGACCTCGCTGGTGGCCGTCTTCCAGGGGCAGGGTCCGGCGCTGAACAAACTTCTCGCCGACACCGCCTCGTTCACCAACGCCCTCGGCGACCGGGATCAGTTGATCGACAGCGTCATCGACAACCTGAATCAGATGCTCGGCACTCTCGACGGCGACCGCGGCGGCCTCGACACCAGCCTCGACCAGATGCAGATGCTCATCACCGGATTGTCGGCGCAGCGCGGCACCATCGGCAACTCACTGACCCAGACCGCACAGGTCACCGACGGACTCGCCGACCTGCTGTCCTCGACCCGGCCCGGCCTCAAATCCACCCTGACCAGCATCGGCGTCGCCTCGGACAATGTGCTTGCGGCCGAGCCGTTCCTGCGGTCGCTGCTGCCGCGTCTGCCCAACGACTACAAGAAGCTGTCGAATCTGGGTAGCTACGGCGCCTGGTTGCAGATCTACTTCTGCCGGATTCGACTGTTGCTCAGCGGTCCGGACGGCAAACAGTACTTCTTCACCTCCAACGACGTCATGGGGGACACCACCAAGGCCGGGGGGAGGTGTTCGTCGCAATCATGAGTACGTCGGGTACGAGTAGGGGTCCGTTCGGGAATCTGTTCCGCAGCAACCGGTCCGGGTCGGACGAGGCCGATGTGGCCCGCGAGAACAAGCGTGGCGGGCGGACCCGCAGGCAGATCGGCCTGATCGGCATCGTGGTGACCGCGATGGTCGTCGTGGTGGCCCTGCAGATGGACAAGCTGCCGCTGATCTCCCCGATCAGCACCTACACCGCCTACTTCGACGACGCGGGCGGTCTGGTCACCGGCGACATCGTGACCGTCGCCGGGGTCAATGTGGGCACCGTGGAGGGCATCCGCCTGGCGTCGACCGACGCCGGAACCAAGGCCGCCGTCAGTTTCCGGATGAACGACACGGTCTCGATGGGTACCGACACCCAGGCCGCGATCAAGACCGAAACCGTGCTGGGCCGACGGAATCTGACGATCCTGCCGCACGGGACCGGGCGGATCGAGCCGGGAGGGGAGATCCCCAACCGCAACACCGTCGCCCCGTACTCGCTGACCGACGCCCTCGACAATGCGACCGACACCCTCTCGCAGACCAACACCGCCGAACTCAACAAGGCGCTCGACACGCTGTCGGTGACGTTCTCGGCCACCCCGGATCAGGTGCAGGGAGCCGTCGACGGTGTCGCGAAGCTGTCCAAGGCGGTCGCCGACCGTGACAACGCGCTACGTGAGCTGCTCGCGAAGGCCTCCGGGGTCACCCAGGTCATCGGTGATCGCAGCAAGCAGCTCAACCAACTACTCCTCGACGCCAACATGCTGCTCGGCGAGTTGCAGTTCCGGCGTGCCGCGATCGCCCAGCTCATCAGCGGCACACGCGACGTCGCCGCGCAGATCAGCGGTTTCATCAACGACAACAACACCCAGCTGACGCCGGTGCTCGACAAGTTCAACAAGGTGCTCGACATCCTCAACGACAACGAGAACAACCTCAAGGAGACCGTCGACCGGCTCGGGCCGTTCGCCAACGCCCTCGGCGAATCGGTCGCCAACGGACCCAACTTCGACTCGCTGGTCGGCGTCAGCACCTTCGGCGACTACACCGCCACATTCATGAAGGTGTTGCAGCAGAAGTATCCCGAAGTCGCGCAAGCCTTCTCGTATTCGGGATTCCCGTTGCTGCCCAACGCGTGGAGCCAGGCACCGGGCGCCAACCCCCCGCCCCGCACCCCGGTACCCTCGCCGACGATTCCCACCCCGCCGCCCTCGACCCCGACGACCAGGCCGGGTGGTTGAGATGACCGGACGTCTCGGAATCGGCAAGCGCGCATGGCAGATCATCGCGCTGCTGGTATTGCTCGCACTGATCGTGGTGGCCGGATACATCGGCTACAACCGGGTCACCAACACCCGGCTGACCGCGTACTTCGCCACCACTACCGGCCTCTACAACGGCGACCCGGTGCGGGTGCTCGGCGTCAACGTCGGTCACGTCACCTCGATCACCCCGCGCAGCGGTGACGTCAAGGTCGAGATGGATGTCGATCGCAGCGTCAAGATCCCCGCCGATGCGCGCGCGGTCGTCGTCGCCCAGAGCCTGGTGTCGGGCCGCTTCATCCAGCTGACCCCGGTGTACTCGTCGGGCCCGCAGATGACCGACGGCACCGACATCCCGATGGAGCGGACCGCCGTCCCGATGGAGTGGGATCAGGTCAAACAGCAACTGCAACGGCTGACCGATGCGGTCGGCCCCAACGGCGCCGACCCGGGTGCCGCGGCGCGCGCCATCGACGTCGGCGCGCAGAACCTCGACGGCGCAGGGCAATCCATCAACAACTCGATCACCCAGCTCTCCGACGTGATGGGCACGCTGGCATCGGGACGGGACGACCTGTTCACCACGATCCGCAACCTGCAGAAGCTGACCGACGCGCTCTCGTCGAGCCACGAGCAGATGGTGCAGTTCAACGGACGCATCGCGTCGGTGTCGAGCGTCCTCGCCGACAACACCGATCAACTCAACGGTGCTCTGCACAACCTGGATTCGGCGATGACCGACGTCCAGAACTTCATCAACACCAACCAGAACTCGTTGACCGGCGCGGTGTCGCGGCTGGCGCAGACCACCGGCATCCTGGCCGCCAAGGACGAACAGATGCGCGGGCTACTGCATTCGGCGCCCAACCAGCTCGCCAACTTCTACAACATCTACAACCCGCTGACCGGATCGTTGTCCGGGGTGTTCGGACTCGGTATGGGCAACAACCTGATCACGCTGCTGTGCGGGACGATGGAGGCCAACAACCGGCCCGGCCAGAGCCAGGTCGACATCGACAAATGCGTCGACACCCTGGCGCCCGTGCTGCAGTCCATCGTCGTCGCCTACCCGCCGTTCATGTCCAATCCGGTCAACGGCATCAACGCGACACCCGGCCAGGTGACCTACCAGAACGCCGACGTGGCCGCGCGCGCCCAGCAGGGCATCCGGAACCAGGATGCGGCGACCCGACGCGCCAACGGCGGTGGGCCGCTCGCCGACCTGCTCGTCCCGTGGGGCGGTGCGGGCTGATGCGCCGGCTGCGGTGGCGTGACCTACGCCTGATCCTGCTCGTCGCCACGGTGACGGTGCTGGCCTCGGCGTGCGGCTTCAACGGCGTCAACAGCCTGCCGGTACCCGGCGCGCAGGGCACCGGCGACGGTTCGTACAAGATCAGCGCCGTCATCCCGAGTGCTGCGGGCCTGACCAACAACGCGCCCGTGCTCATCGACGACGCCACCGTCGGCAGCGTCGGAGCGATCAGCGTCGCACCCGGATGGAACGCCAAGGTCGAGATCCGGCTCAACCCGGGCGTGAAGGTGGCCGACGGATCGCACGTCATGGTCGGGATGACCAGCGTGCTCGGATCGACCCACCTCGAGATCGTCGAGCCGACGGGGACCGCCACGGGCTACATGCAGGCCGGCGATCAGATCCCGCTGCCGAAATGCCCGAAGGTCGACAACATCGCCCAGCCGACCGAAGCCGCTGTCGCCGACATCAATTCGGCCCAACAGGTGGCCGGTTGCAACTATCCGACCACCGAGCAGGTCCTCAGCGCGTTGTCGGTGGTACTCAACGGCGGTGGACTGTCGCAGTTCGGCGACATCGTCCACGAGATGAGCCAGATCTTCGACGGCCACGATCAGCAGATCCGGGCCCTGATCCCGCAGCTGACCACCCTCGTCGGAGACCTGAACAGGCAGACCGACAACATCATTCGCGCCGGCGAGGGCCTCGACCGACTCACCGTCGCGGTCAATCAACAGACCCCGACGCTGCAGAAGGCGTTGCGCGACGGCCCGCAGATCCTCAAGCTCCTCAACGATCAACGTCAGCAGTTCGTCAACGCCCTCGACGCGGTCGGGCGTCTGTCGTCGACGACCAACGATGTCCTCGACGCGAATTCGCAGGACATCAAGACGATCGTGGCCAACATGGCCAAGGCGTTCCAGGGTCTGGCCGCCGCCGGCCCGGCACTGCCGGGTTCGCTGCGCCTGCTCCTGACCTTCCCGTTCCTGGAGGAGGAGATCCCGACGATGGTCAAGGGCGACTACATCAACTCCGACCTCGTCCTCGACCTCACGATCCCCAAGCTGCAACGCAGCATCCTGCGGTCGGTCGGCGTCGTCGGCCCCGAGGGTGTCACCGGCCAGCCCGCCGGCGCAGCCGGACGTGGCCTCAACCCGTTCACCTCGCCGCTGCAGCCGGGTGACGAAACCCGCTCGGAGAACGCCCCTCCCATTCCGGCCACCCAGAACACCCCGGGATCGAACGGAGGCGGCAACTGATGAAGATCACCCGTTTCGTCCGCATCCAGCTGATCATCTTCGCGATCGTCACCTTCATCGCGATCGTCGCGATGGCCCTGTTCTACGTGCGCATTCCGGCGATGTTCGGAGTCGGACGGTATGCGGTGACCCTCCAGCTGCCCAACACCGGTGGGCTGTACGAGAACGCCAACGTGGCCTTCCGCGGCGTCAACGTCGGCAAGGTCAAGTCGGTGCGGCTCACCGAGAACGGGGTGGCGGCGACCCTGTCCATCGACAGTGGCACCAAGATCCCCACGAATTCCGCGGCGTCGGTACACAGCGTGTCCGCGGTCGGTGAGCAGTACGTCGAATTCACCCCGCCCACCGGCGATTCCAGCTCCGACTACCTCGCCGACGGTGCAACGGTATCGACAACCGATGTGCCGGTGGAGATCTCGTCGGTCCTCGACCAGGCGACCGCCCTGCTCAACCGCGTCGGCGACAGCAATCTGCGCTCACTCATCGACGAGGCCTTCGACGCGTTCAACGGCACCGCCGAAGACCTGCGGCGCCTGATGGACTCGATGATCCTGCTCGTCGATGACGCCGACAAGAACTCCGACGTGACCATCGATCTCGTCAAACAGGCGGGACCGTTGATGGCCACCCAGTCGGCCACCGCCGATCAGATCCGGGCGTGGACCGCCGACGCGGTCAAGGTGACAGATCAGTTGCGCGCCAACAACCCCGAGATCACCGACCTGCTTCAGAAGGGACCCTCGGTGGCGTCGTCGGCGCAGAAGCTGTTCGCCTCGATGGACCAGTCGCTGCCCCTGCTGCTGGCCAACCTCAACACGGTGTCGAAGACGACGGCGGTGTATCTGCCGAACCTGCAACAGGTCCTGGTGATCTATCCGCGTCTGATCGACACCCTGCTGACCGCGTTGAACGCCGGCGACCCGCGGTACGGCCCGAGCGTCGAATTCTCGCTGGGTTTCCAGGATCCGCCGCCGTGCACCATCGGCTACCTGCCGCCGTCGCAATGGCGCAGCCCCGCCGTGCAAACCGCGCGCGACCTGCCGCCGGGCATGCTGTGCCGGGTACCGCAGAACTCGCAGATCGCCGTGCGCGGCGCACGCAACTTTCCGTGCGCGGAATTCCCCGGCCGGCGGGCCCCGACCCCCGAGGAATGCCGCACCGGGTACAAGCCGATCAGCAATCGGGTGGTGCCGTTCCCCAACGGCATTCCGGGCATCCTGCCCGCACCCGCCGGATATGTCACCCAGGGGACGCCGACCGAACAAGAGGACGGTCCCGCGGTCTACGGCACCACGTACGATCCGGAGTCGGGTGACTTCATCGGCCCCGACGGACGCACGTACAACGCCGGCACCGGTACCGGCACCGACAACGATCAGCAAGGACAAAGCAGCACATGGCAGAGCCTGATCACCGGAGCGGTGGACGCCCAGTGACGCCGGCTTCGCAAGCCCGGACCCCGGTCCGGTCGGCGCCGCTGCGCCGACGTCGTACGCCGAGCAAGCCCGACGAGGCACCACAGGTCGAGGCACCGAAAGTCGAGGCACCACCGGCCGAGTCCGCGCCGACTCCGCCCGCGACGCCCGAGCAGCCGTCGCCGGCGGTGAATCTGACCACACCCGAGCGCACCGGCCCGGTGGCCGACCCGGACGAGTTGGTCTCCTCCCTGAGCTATCGCGAGCGGCGTCAACGCCGGATGGCTGCCGCCCCGGGTGGCGACGATGCCGCACCGGTCACCAAGGTCTCCGCGCTGCGGGCGCGATCGGATCGCTCGATCCTGGCGTGGGTCGCGACGGGACTCGCGGTGATCGTCATCGTCGGGTGCCTCGTCGCCTCGTCGGTGTTCGCGATCGCACTCGGACGCATCGACCATCAGCGGAATTTGCGCGCCGAGTACTCCTCGTTCGCCCAGCTGATGACGGTCACGATGACCAGTCTCAATCCGGGCAACGTCGACGCCGCGATGAAGACCATGGCGGACAAGACCAGCGGCACCGCCCAGCAACGACTCAACGAGTCCATGGGGCAAGCGGTCTCGCTCATCCGGGACCAGAAACTCGACGTGCAGTCCACCGTCATCAGCGACGCCGTCACCAAGGCCGACGACGACGAGGGCACGGTGATCGTCGTCTACGGCTGGCAGATGAAGCCGACGGATCCCAAGGAGCAGACCATCGTCCAGACCTTCCGGTGGCGGGTCGACATCACCCGGATCAACGGCGAGCTGAAGATGACCGATTTCGAGTGGGTGACGTGATGCGGCTCTCGGTTGCGCAGGTCCTCGCCGGCGTCCTCGCGTTGCTGGTCGTGGCATCGGTGGCGCTCGCCGGGGTACTCGGCTACCGCTACCTCGACGCCCGATGGACCGAACAGGCCCGGGACTCGTCGCTGGATGCGGCGAAGTCGTACGCCACCACGATGTTCGGCTACGACCCGGGCAACGTCGAAGCCCACGTCAACAGTTCGAAGTCGGTGGTCACCGGGGCGGCGAAGTCCCAGTACGACAAGCTGATCACCAATCCCGTTCAGGGACAGGACATCGACTTCGTCGAGGGGGTGAAGAAGCAGCAGGTGGTCTCCCAGGCCGTCATCCAGGATGCCGGGGTGGTCACCAACACCCGCGACTCCTCGACGGTCCTGATCTTCATGAATCAGTCGGTCAGCCGCGGCGGCAAGGATCTGGTGCGCGTCGATCCGAGCCGCTTGACGTTCGCGATGGTCAAGCAGGACGGCCGCTGGATGATCCAGAACATCGACGTCATCACCGACGATTCGTTCCGCAGCCGGATTCAGCAGGTGTCGACCCCGCCGCCGGGAGCGGTACCGTTGCCTGGACCGAGTGATACGTCCACCCCGGCACCCGATTCCGCTGCACCCGATTCTTTGGCACCCGATTCTTCGGCACCACAGACGAGTGCGCCCGCGCCATCGGTGGTGCCGACCCCGTAGACCCCAGGGAGGCGACGCTGTGAGCGATCACATTCTGACCGATGAGCAGATCGACGCCCTGAGTGCCGACGACCGTCGCGACCTGATCGGACGCCTCGCCCGACCCCTCGACGACGTGCTGCCCGATCCGGCCAAACGCAATCGGATTCGACGTGCCCGCATCGGGCTCATGGCCGGTGGTGCGATCGGCCTGATCCCGTGGATCGTCTTCCTGGGGTTGAGCCTTCCGGTGGACTACGTCGCCCACAACTGGTCGATCACCTGGGTCGGTTTCGACGTCCTGCTCGTCGCGATGATGGCCACCACCGCCGTCCTGGCGTGGCAGCGCCGGCAGATGCTGGTGCTCGCCGGCTTCGCCACCGGACTCCTGCTGATCTGCGATGCATGGTTCGACATCATGACCGCCGCACCGGCCGACCGCTGGATCTCGTTGCTGACCGCGGCCTTCGCGGAACTCCCGCTGGCGGCCCTGCTGATCGTCGGCACCATGCGATTGATCCGCCTGACCGGGGTGCGGCTCTGGCTCATCGAGCCGCACTCCCGGCTGTGGCATCTGCCGATGCTGTTCACCTGAGTCGCGTTCGGGCAACCCGGGCGTCACCGGCTACCGTGTGGGTTCGTACCCCATCGGCAGCATGGTCGACTTGTGCTCGACGAAGGATTCGAGTCCCTCCGGCCCGCATTCGCGGCCGATTCCGGAGTTCTTGTAGCCGCCGAACGGTGATCCGGGATCGATGGCGTAGAAGTTGATGCCGAAGGTTCCGGTGCGGATCCTGCCGGAGATCTCGATGCCGCGTTCGACGTCGGAGGTCCACACCGACCCGGCCAATCCGTAGTCGGAGTCGTTGGCGATCGCGATGGCCTCGTCGACGTCGTCGTAGTCGATCACCGAGAGCACCGGA
The DNA here is from genome assembly GCF_030077625.1 of Gordonia sp. L191. NCBI lineage: Bacteria > Bacillati > Actinomycetota > Actinomycetes > Mycobacteriales > Gordoniaceae > Gordonia > Gordonia sp. L191. The sequence continues at coordinate 282,671 of NZ_CP125996.1, forward strand.
CCGAAGATCTCTTCCTGCGCGATCGTCATGTCGTTGGTGACGCCGGTGAAGATGGTCGGGGTGATGAAGTGGCCGCCATCCAGATCGGCGGGGCGCGTGCTCTCCAATACCGCTGTGGCTCCGGCCTTCTTGCCCGCCTCGATGTATCCCTCGATGCGTTGCAGTTGGCGCTCGCTGATCACCGGGCCGAGTTGCACCTCCGGATCCGAGGGCAGGCCGACCTTCATCGCCTTGGCCGCCTCGACCATCACCGAGACGATCTCGTCGCGGCGGTTGCGCGGTACCAGGACCCGCGTCTGCGCGACGCACGCCTGCCCGGTGTTGAACAGACCCAGGAACACCAGCATGCCGAGGTTGGCGAGGTCGACGTCGTCGAGGACGATGGCCGCGGACTTGCCGCCGAGTTCCAGGGAGCACCGCTTGAGGCTCTGCGCGCAGGCCGCGCCGATCGCCTTGCCCGCCGCGGTCGAGCCGGTGAAGGTGATCTTGTCGACGTCGGGGTGGTTCACCAGGGCCTCGCCGGTGGCGGTCGCGCCGGGCACCACCGAGATGACGCCCTCGGGTACGCCGGCCTCGGTGAAGATCTCCGCGAGCACGTTGGCCGTCATCGGGGTTTCCGGTGCCGGCTTGAGCACCACCGAGCACCCGGCGGCCAGCGCTGCCCCGAACTTGTTGCACACCAGGAACAGTGGGACGTTCCACGCGGTGATCGCTCCGACCACCCCGACGGGTTCACGGGTGACCACGGTGGTGCCGAACAGTCCGGTGCGGTACTCCTGCCACGGGTAGTTGCGGGCGGCGTCGGCGTAGGCCCGCAGCACGCCCGTTCCGGGCAGTTTCTGCAGCATGTCGATGGCGCTCGGCGGTGCGCCCATCTCGGCGGAGACCACGGCGCCGATCTCATCGAAGCGGGCATCGATCAGGTCGGCGACGCGCTCGAGGACCTCGGCGCGTTCGGCGGCCGGTCGTGACGACCACACACCCGAGTCGAATGCGGCGCGCGCCGCGCGTACGGCGGTGTCGACGTCGGTCTCGTCGGCCAGCGGAACCGATCCCACACGTTCTCCGGTGGCGGGGGAGAAGACCTCGAGAGTTTCGGTGGAATGCGGTGCGACCCAGGTTCCCCCCAGGTACAGGCTGGTCTGGTCGCCCCCGACGCGGGTGCCGGCCTCGACGGTCTCGGTCATGAGAGATGCTCCTCGGTCCTGCGGGCACATCGCCGGACATGGCGAGGCGCGCGTGTGAATGCCTTCACCACCGATACTAGAACACGTTCTAATTGTCCACGTTCTGATTGCCGCCGACGGTCTCGCCGAACCCGCTCAGGCGCCGAAGTGGATCCGGGCTTCCATGGTCGCCACGGCCTCGTCGAACACGTGGCACCGGGCGGGATAATCGGCGGCCTCGAGCAGTTCCTGGCGGTCGGCCGGCCCGATGGGGAGCCGGGCCGCCCAGCCGAAGAGTCCGACGGTGGCCAGGTCGGCGGCGTCGAAGAGCGGGACGTCGTCGTCGAGGGGAACCCCGCGCGCGGCGAACGACTCCTCGACCAGCGCACGCACGCGCGCGCCGATACCGGTGAGTCGCTGCACCGACGCGTCGTCGAGCGACGGTTCGGACAGCGGGCGGATGAGCGCGCGCGGATAAGGGTCGTCGGGGAGCCAGTCGACGACCCGGAACCGCCACGTCCCGGTACACGAGATCATGGCCTGACCGTCGGGTTCGGTCACGGCGGTCTCGATGTCGGCGAAGGTTCCGACGTCATGCCGGACGTCGCCACCACCGACCTCACGGCCGCGTGCGATCAGCACGACACCGAACCCGGACACCGGTGGGTCGTCGGTCGAGTCGTCACCGGAGAGGCAGTCGCGCAACATCTGCCGGTAGCGCGGCTCGAAGATGCGCAGCGGCAGACTTTCTCCCGGGAGTAATGCCGCCCCGAGCGGGAACATCGGCGCCGGTCGCGGTTGCGCGCCGGCGAAGTGTTCGGGTCCGGTGGACGTCAGGAGCTCGGCTTGGCGTCGAGGACCACCTCGAACTCGAGGAGGTCGGCTCCGGAGGCGACGGGCTTGGCGCGCTCCCCGGCGTGTGCCTCGCGAGCCGGGCCGGCGGCCCACGCCTGGAAGTCCTCCTCGGATTCCCACTGGGTCACCACGAAGTACCGGTCGTCACCCTTGACCGGGCGCAGCAACTGGAACCCAAGGAAGCCCTTCGAGCCGTCGACGGAATGGGCCCGGTGGGCGAAGCGCTTCTCGAGTTCGGGCCCGGCGCCCTCGGGGACGTGGATTGCATTGATCTTCACAACAGCCATGGCGCAAAGCCTAGTCCCCGCAGCGAGTCCGAATCGCACGGCGAGCGCAGATCTTCGGCGCATCGGGCGCCGGAGGTAATCTCGTCGGTTGTGACGCGAGGTGTGGCTGGCCGGGGGCTGCTCGATCGGGGGTTGCTCGACTACGGGGGACTCGGCGCCGACGACCCGGCCCAGGGAGTGGGCCCGATCGTGCTCGTCCACGGTCTGATGGGCCGGGGCCGCACGTGGCGTCGGCAGGTGCCGTGGCTACGGCGCTACGGTCGGGTCTTCACCTTCGACGCGGCGTTTCACACCGGTGCCCCCGATGCCGTTCTCACCGATCCGGGCCAGGTGTCGACCGAGCGGTTTGCCGCCGACCTCGCCGAGATACTCACCTGGATCGACCTGGGTCCTGCTGTGCTGGTTGGTCATTCGATGGGCGCGCTGCACTCGTGGTGTGTGGCCGCCCGGTACCCGGAGTTGGTGTCGGCGCTCGTGGTGGAAGACATGGCCCCGGATTTCCGCGGCCGCACCACCGAGAACTGGACCCCGTGGTTCTCGTCCTGGCCGGAGCGGTTCGACTCACCTGCCGAGGCGGTCGCGATGTTCGGTCCGGTCGCGGGCCGCTACTTCTATGAGGCCTTCGACGACGGACGGCTGCACGGCGACCTGGATACCTGGACCGCGATCGCCGACGAGTGGGGTCGGCGGGACTTCTGGGCGCAGTGGTGGAAAGTCGGCGTACCGAGTCTGGTGATGGAGGCCCAAGCCGGCGTCACCCCGCCCGGTCAGATGCGAAAGATGGCGTCGGGCAACGACTTCGCGACGTATCTACTCGCCACCGGGGCCGGTCATCTGATCCACGACGACGCACCCGACTTCTATCGTGGGGCGGTCGAGGCGTTCCTCTCGGGTTTGTCGTCGCGGTTGCGGTAGAGGGCCGCGCAACGCCGACGCCCGCCGCCACCGTGAGGTGACGACGGGCGTCGGCGTTTTATTGGGAGGGCGGTGCGGAGAGGGGCTTTCGCCTACACCGGTGCCGGAGCGACATATCCACCGGTCAACCGGCGGTAGCAGTGCGCGTAGAACAGCTGCCCGAGCGGCCACGTCACGATCAGGCCGATGTAGCAGAGGATGGTGCCGATGTAGGAGAGCACGTAGGCGACCACGAGCGTCAACAGCGAGTTCGACACCGATGAGCGCGACAGGTTGGTCGATGCGCTCATCGCGGCACCGAGGCCGAGCTTCTTGTCGATGACGAAGAAGATCGAGAACTGCAGCAGGAAGATCGCGATCAGACCGGGAATGATGCAGAGCACCAGGCCGACCGCGGTGATCAGGCCGACGACGATGGCGGTGCCGACAACGGGGCCGAAGCGATCCGGCTTCAGGAAGGTCGCGACGGAGACCGGCTGACCGTCGGCCACGCGGAGCGCGCCGGTGATCATCGATGCCGACAGATACATGATGGCGACGAAGACGACCACGTACAGCACGATTCCGAGGAGCAAGCCACCGGCTCCGAGATTGCTGGTCTGCACGTTGTAGCTGTAGGTGCCGCCGTATCCGTTGTCGAAGGTCTCGGTGGTCGTCGACGTGGACAGCGCGATGATCGCGAAGTACACGCCCACCATGACACCGCCGATGAGGAACATGATCAGTCCCGGCACGATCATCGGTCCGGGGTTGGCCTTGAACTGGGCCCACGCCCAGCTCAGCGCCTCACCGATGTTGACCTGCTGCGGAGCACCCGTCGGTGCCCCGGGGGCTCCGGGTACCCCGGCACCGGGTGCACCGTACGGCGGAGGCGTGGCGCCCGGCGGCACCGCGCCGTATCCGCCTGCCGGAGCACCGGATTCGGGTGCACCATAACCCGGCTGCTGTCCGTACGGCGGGGGTTGCTGACCGTATCCGGGAGGCTGCTGTCCGTAGGACGGGGGCTGCTGGCCGTAGCCCGGCGGCTGCTGCGGGGGTGGTGTCTGCCCGTACTGGGTGGAGCCGTAGGGATCGGGGGTTCCCGGGCCCTGCGGATTCGGCGGACCGTATCCGGGCTGCTGCGGCTTGCTGAAGTCAGGACCCTCGTTGGGTGGCTCTGTCATGGGGGACAAGTTAGCAGGTGAAAGCCGCAATCAGGTGAAGTTGCGCGGACGGTGTCATCCGGTCTGTAGAGGTCTGGTCATCCGGTCGGCGCAGATGTCTTCCGGAGGCGGAGTCTGCCCTCACGATCCCTCGCCCGCCAAGCAGTACCGACCGTCGGCGGTGAGCTCGACGAGTCCGTCGGTGAGCAAGGAGTCCAGCGCGCGGTCGCGCTGGGACGTATCGGTGATCCACACCGCGTCCAGGAGTGTCCGATCGACCGGGAAATCGTTGTCGCGCAACACGTCCAGGAGTAGTCCGCGTACCTGGCGGTCGGTACCGGCGAACTTCTGCACCCGACGACGCGGGCCGACATGGGCGGGCCGGCCCAGCTTCACCCAGGCACAACCGGTGATGGGGCAGTCGTCGCAGCGCGGGTTGCGCGCGGTGCACACCAGCGCGCCCAACTCCATCAGCGCCGCCGAGTAACGGGGCGCGGTGCGGGCGAACGATCCACGCGGGGTCCGCGGGAGCAGTGCCTCCGCGTCGGCGAGGTCCGAGCGCGACGGATTGCCGGGCTCGGCGCGGCCGTGCACCGCCCGCGCGATGACCCGCCGCACATTGGTGTCGACGACGGGGACCGCCTGCCCGTAGGCGAAACAGGCGACCGCGCGGGCCGTGTAGTCGCCGATGCCCGGCAGGCCCAACATGGTGGCGACGTCCTCGGGGACGCGGTCATCGTGGTCGGTGGCCAGCACCTTGGCGCATTCGTGCAAGCGCAACGCACGCCGGGGATAGCCGAGCTTGCCCCAGGCGCGCAGCACGTCGGCCGGACTCGACGCCGCCATCGCCGACGGTGCGGGCCAGCGCTGCACCCATTCGGTCCACGGGCCGATCACCCGGGACACCGGGGTTTGCTGCAACATGATCTCGCTGATGAGGATCTGCCAGGCCGGAAGCCCGGGCGCACGCCAGGGCAGATCGCGTTCATGGCGATCGAACCATGCGAGAACGGTGGTAGGTGGCAGACTGGTTCCCATGATCGGACTCACCCCGAAACGTGCATGGCAGGTACTCCTGGAGGGCAACCGGCGCTTCGTCGCCGGAGAATCGCAACATCCCAGCCAGGGTATCGAGGACCGTCACCGCCTCGCCGCCGGGCAGAACCCGCACGTCGTGCTGTTCGGATGCGCGGATTCACGCCTGGCCGCCGAGATCATCTTCGATCAGGGCCTCGGCGACATGTTCGTCGTTCGCACCGCCGGTCACGTCCTCGACTCCGCGGTCCTCGGCTCGCTCGAGTACGCAGCGGAGGTCCTCGAGGTGCCGCTGATCGTGATCCTCGGTCACGACAGCTGTGGTGCGGTCAAGGCGACCCTCGACGCGCTCGACGACCTGCAGATCCCGGGCGGCTACATCCGCGACGTCGTCGAACGCGTGACGCCCAGCATCCTGGCCGGTCGCAGCGAGGGCCTGACGCGCGTCGATGAGTTCGAGGCCCGGCACGTCGTGGAGACAGGTCAGCTGCTGATGCAGCGCAGCCGGATCATCGCCGACCGTGTCGCCGCGGGAAAGCTGGCCATCGTCGGGCTGACCTACGCCCTCAGCGAGGGTGCCGTTCAGCTGCGCGGGGTATACGGCGACATCGGCGTGAGCGGTCAGGCCGTCCTGCCGGTGCAGCACACCGAACTCCCCGACGCCGAATCGGCCTAGGTTCCGTGGCCGCGGTGCGCGCGTGATGCCCGTTACCCCACCGGCCCCGTTACCTCACCGGCCCCGCAAGTTTCATGCGACACGCCGACCGACCTCGCCGAGGGCGGTCGGCGTGGCCGTTAGCGTTGGGGCGTGATCGAACCGCAAGGGCCACTCCCACCCGAAATCTATTGGCGACGCCGCATCGTCGCCGGTGGAGTGCTGGTGGCTGTCGTCGCCCTGGTGGTCGGGCTGGTCGTGTGGGCGCAATCGGGTGGCGGTGACGACACGTCGAATACCGCGTCCAAGGCGACCCCCTCGTCGACGACACCGTCGACCGCGACGACCAACGCCTCGGTCGATCCGTCGCAGGCGCCGTCCGGTGGCGGCACCGGCGGTGGTGGTGGCGGTGCGCCCGCCGACAGCAGTGCCAACCCGAGCGCGCCTCCGTCGGGCTCGGCGGCCGTGCCGGCGCCGGGCGGAAATCCCGCGGCAGCAGACGCGAACATGCCACTGTGCCCGGACAACTCGATCGCCGTCGTGCTCTACACCGACAAGCCGACCTACACCACCGGGAGCCAGCCGGTGTTCACCATCGTGGTGACCAACGCGGGACTGTCCGCATGTGCGCGCGACGTCGGCAAGGCCGCCCAGAACGTGATCGTGCGCACCCTCGACGGCACCCGCACGCTGTGGACCGCGAGCGACTGCTCGCAGATCAACACCGCCAACAATCAGGTGTTGCAGCCGCAGCAGCAGGTCAAGGACACCATCACGTGGTCCGGCACCACCAGCAACCCGGGCTGCGACAAGCCGCGCACCCCGGTGCCCGCCGGCTCCTATCAGGCAATCGGAAAGCTCGGCGAGAAGGAGTCGGCGCCGATCACGTTCAACTTCGTGGCGCCGGCCCAGCCCTAACCGGTCCCGCGCACCATCAATTCGACGGGTAGGAGCACCGATTCGACCTCGCGCCCCTCGATGAGATCGAGCAGGCCACGAGCCGCCGTCGCACCGATCCGGCGCGCCGGGGACGCAACGGTAGTCAGCGGCACCGGGAGTTGGGCGGCGATGGGGATGTCGTTGTAGCCGACGAGCGCGAGGTCGTCCGGGGTCTGCAGGCCGAGATCGCGGGCCACACCGAGCACGCCGATGGCGATGGTGTCGGAGACGGCGAAGATCGCGCGTGGTCGGTGGGGACCGTCGAGCAGTTGGCGACCGGCTGCGATACCGCCATCGACGTCGAAAGCCGACGCCACGATCCTGTTGGGCGGCAACTCGATTCCCGCCTCACCGAGACCGTCGAGGAATCCGGCGAGCCGGTCGGTGGCGGTGGTGGCGTGTGCGGGTCCGCCGATGACGGCGAGGTCGGTGTACCCGCGATCGATGAGATGTCGTGCCGCGAGCCGGCCACCGCCCCGGTCATCACCACCGACGAAGGGCAGTCCGGCGTCGGCATGCCGGGTGACCGTCAGCATCGGGACGTTCACGGTCAGTGACTCGATGAATTCGGCTGCCGGAGCGTGTAATCCGCCAAGGAGTAGACCGTCGACCCGGCGACCGACGAGCAACTCGATGGCGTCGCGCTGGGCGTCGGCGTCATCAGGTGGGCTCGCCAACAGCACCGAATAGCCTGCGCGCGTGGCGGCTTCGTCGATGCCCTGATAGGTGGTGGCGACGACGCCATCGGTCAGGCGGGTCATCACGACCCCGAGAGTCGTGGTCTTGCGGGTGCGCAGGCTGGCCGCCCAGACGTTGCGCCGGTAGCCGAGTTCCTCGGCGGCGCGCCGCACCCGCTGGGCCGAGGGCGACCAGCCGTCGACCGGCTCGGGCTGCCGCAATACCCGCGACGCCGTCGACACGTGGACCCCGGCGTGCTCGGCGATCTCCTTGAGCGTCGGCGCCCGGTGGCCACGCGTCGGCCGGCTGTCTGACGACTGTCCTGGCATCGGCGGTGGTGGTCCTTCCTCGGGTCGGCGCGCTTGTTGACGGATGCGGCGATGCGCCATAGCCTACGTGATGCAAACGATCGTGCAAACGTTCTCACAAACGATTGCACACGGTTCTCGCACCCGCCAGGAGGATGCCCATGCCCGCTCAGGACCTCACGCAACTGTTCGCCCTCGACTCGCTGCTCGACGCCGACGAGATCGCCATCCGCGACACCGTCCGCAAGTTCGGTCAGGAGCGGCTGCGGCCGCACATCGGTGACTGGTTCGAGAAGGGTGCGCTGCCGGCGCGCGAGCTGGCGAAGGAACTCGGTGCGCTCGGCGCCCTCGGCATGCACCTGGAGGGATACGGCTGCCCGGGGATGAGCGCGACCGCCTACGGTCTGGCCTGCCTCGAACTCGAGGCCGTCGATTCGGGCATCCGCAGTCTGGTCTCGGTACAGGGATCGCTGGCGATGTTCTCGATCCACCACTGGGGCAGCGAAGAACAGAAGCAGGAGTGGTTGCCGCGCATGGCCGCCGGCGAGGCCATCGGATGCTTCGGGCTGACCGAACCGGATTTCGGGTCGAATCCCGCGGGCATGCGCACCAACGCCAAACGCGACGGCGACGACTGGGTGCTGAACGGCACCAAGATGTGGATCACCAACGGGTCGATCGCCGATGTCGCGGTGGTGTGGGCGCAGACCGATCTCGAGGAATCCCCGCGCGGCATCAGGGGATTCGTCGTCCCGACCGACACCCCGGGGTTCTCGGCGCCGGAGATCACCAAGAAGATGTCGCTGCGGGCCTCGGTCACCTCCGAGTTGGTGCTCGACGACGTGCGACTACCGGCGTCGGCGATGCTGCCGGAGGCCGCCGGGCTCCGCGGGCCGCTCACGAGCCTGGGCGAGGCGCGTTTCGGCATCATCTTCGGTGCGATCGGTGCCGCCCGCGACTGTCTGGAAACAGCCGTCGAATACTCCCAGTCCCGCGCCGTGTTCGACAAACCGCTTGCGGCATACCAGATCACGCAGACAAAGATCGCCGACATGGCACTCGAGGTGGGCAAGGGACATCTGCTCGCCTATCACCTCGGGCGGCTCAAGGATCGTGGCGAACTACGCCCCGAACAGGTCAGCACCGGCAAACTCAACAATGTGCGTGAGGCCATCGCCATCGCACGCGAGTGTCGAACCATTCTGGGCGCCAACGGGATCACCCTGGAATACCCGGTGATCCGGCACGCCAACAACCTCGAATCGGTACTCACCTACGAGGGCACCTCGGAGGTGCATCAACTGACCATCGGCAAGGCATTGACCGGGGAGGGCGCGTTCCGGTGACGGGCGCCCTGGACGGGCTGGTCATCGCCGACTTCGGTCGGGTCCTGGCCGGTCCGTACGCCACGATGCTGCTCGCCGACCTCGGCGCCGAGGTCATCAAGGTCGAGAGACCCGGCACCGGCGACGACACCCGCAGTTGGGGTCCGCCGTGGGTCGGTGAGGAGTCGTCCTACTTCCTGTCCGTCAACCGCAACAAGGAGTCGGTGGCCCTCGACCTCGCCGATCCCGCCGGCCTCGCCACCGCCCGCGAGCTGACCGATCGGGCCGACGTCGTCGTCGAGAACTTCCTGCCCGGCACGCTGGACCGGTTGGGTCTCGGATACGACGCTGTCGCACAACGTAATCCGAACATCGTGTACTGCTCGGTCACCGGCTTCGGCGGCAACAATCAGCTACCGGGCTACGACCTGTTGATCCAGGCGGTCGGAGGCCTGATGAGCATCACCGGCCCCGATGCCGACACCCCGACCAAGGTCGGCGTCGCGATGGTCGACGTCATCACCGGCCTGCACGCCGCGGTGGGTATCCTTGCCGCGCTTCGTCATCGGGACGCGACGGGGAAGGGGCAGCGCATCGAGGTGAACCTGCTCTCGTCGTTGTTGTCGGCCCTGGTCAACCAGTCGTCGGCGTATGTGGCCGCGGGTGTGGTGCCGCACGCCATGGGAAATCGGCACCCGAGCATCACGCCGTACGAGGTGTTCTCGACGGCCGATCGGCCACTGGTGCTCGCCGTCGGCAACGACCGGCAGTTCGCCGCGCTCGCCGAAGCGCTGGGGCAGCCCGATCTTGCTGCCGACGAACGCTTTTCGACCAACAAGGCCCGGGTGGCACACCGCGATGAGCTGGTCGGGCTGCTCAACGAGGCACTGTCACACGACACCGCCGACGCCTGGTTCACCGTGCTCACCGCGCGTGGCGTGCCATGCGGACCGCTCAACGACGTCGCCGATGCGATCGCACTCGCCGAGCGACTCGGGCTCGCGCCGGTCGTCGAGATCGATGATCCCCGGCGCGACGGTCCGATCACCCAGATCGCCAACCCCATTCGGATGAGCGCGACGCCACCGACCTACCGAACGGCGCCGCCGCGGTTGGGCGAGGACGACCGGTAGGCGAGGACCGGCGTGGCTAGTCGTAGCGCTCGATGCTCGACTCGGCCAGCCGCGACAGCCCCTCGCGGATGTGGCGAGCCCAGATGCTGCCGATACCCTCGACGGCCTGCAGGTCGGCGGCCGAGGAGGCCAGCAACGCCTGCAGGGTGCCGAAGCTGCGAACCAGACGATCGACGTGGGCGAACTGCAGTCGTGAGATCCGGGCCAGCATGCGGTAGCCGCGCGGGCTCATCGCGGTGTCCTGGGCCTCGATGGTGGTCGGGTAGCCGAAGGCGCCGGCCAGCAGTGTGAGATCGAGGAGGTCGGCGTCGGAGAGCGCCTCGACCGTCTCCAGGGTGTGGTGCACCTCCTCGGTGGTCGCCGGCTCGGGGCTGGCGTAGTAGTCGCGGACCAGCAACTCGCGGACGGTGTCGTTCTCGGAGATCAACTCCTCGAGCTGCAGACTCACCTGTCGTCCGTTGGTGCCCAGTTCCAGGACGTACTCCTCGATCTCGACACCCACCCGGCGGACCATCTCCATCCGCTGCGCCGTCGACATCGCGTCACGCAGCAGAACGTAGTCCTCGATCTCGGCGCGGCCGAGTGCCGAGATCACCTCATCGAGGCGAGCCTTGTAGCGCTCGAGTGTCGACAGCGCCACGTTGGCACGCGAGAGGATCGGGTCGGGGCTCTCGACGACGCGTCGCACCCCTTCGGCGTAGACGCTGACGATCGACATCGACGCGCTCACCGAGATCACCGGATACCCGGTCTGGATGGCAGTGCGTTCGGCGGCGCGGTGGCGGGTACCGGACTCCTCGGTGGGAATCGACGGATCCGGCACCAACTGCACGTTTGCCCGGACGATGCGTTTGCCGTCGGTGGAGAGCACCACGGCGCCGTCCATCTTGGCGAGCTCCCGCAGTCTCGTCGGCGCGAATTCGACGTCGAGCTGGAAGCCGCCGTCGCAGATCTTCTCGACGTCGGAGTCGTGGCCGAGCACGATCAACGCCCCGGTGCCACCGCGCAGGATGCGTTCGAGACCGTCGCGCAGCCCGGTGCCTGGCGCCACGCGGGCCAGTGTTTCCTTGATCAGTTCCGAGCGCCCGGCGTCGGTGCGCCCGTACTGGTCGGTTCTGGCTCCCTCGACCATCGTTGTCCCTTCGTGCGTCATCGCGTCCGATCACCTGACACGTGCGGGAATCGGCATGACTAGGGTAACGGGACGTGAGCACCCCCTCTCGTCCCGATCGCCCCGGTGGATTCGTCGTCCCCGCCGACCTCGAGGCCATGACGCGTCATCCGAAGGCCGCCGGACCGGGTGAGCCCATCCGCATGCACAACCCGATGTGCCTGGGATGCGGCGAGGATGCGCCCCGCGGGCTGCATCTGGTGGTCCGGGCGGGGGAGGGTTTCACCGTCGAGACCGAGATGGACGTCGAACCGTGGATGGAAGGCGGTCCCGGCGTCATCCACGGCGGTGTGCTCTCGACCGCGTTCGACGAGGTGATGGGTACCGCTCCGCTTCTCGTCGGGCCGTCGGCGGTGACCGTGCACCTCGAGGTGGACTTCCTCGCGCCGGTTCCGGTCGGCTCGCGGCTGCAGATGAGCGCCCGGTTGCTCGGCCGTCAACGACGCAAGATCTACGTCGAGGCGCTCGGTCACATCGGCGATCCGGAAAGGCCGGTCGCCGTTGGTCATTCGATCTTCGTGTCGATCAACGCGCGTGAGCACTTCGCCGACCACGTCGAGCGCAGCCAGATGTCCGAGGAGCACAAGCAGCGGCTCTCGAGGCCGTGACGGGGCGCCCGCTCAGCCGTTCTTGAACCAGCCCGCGTTGTAGATGTTCCAGATCGCCTGCTGCCAGTAGCCCCAGGCGTGGGTGCCGGTCAGCGGGAAGTCGGTGCGCAGCTTGACGCCGAACGCCGGGGCGGCGAGGGCGAAGGTGCGGCTCTGCTCGCCGGCAACCGATTCGATCGCCGTCGAGTTGAGGCCGGTGATGAAGAAGTCGGTGTTGTTGGCGCCCGGGGGCTGGTGGTCGCCCCACACGCCCGTGCCCGCATACATCCATAGGTGCAGGCCGTTCATCGACGGCAGGTTCTCGGTCGGGGAATGCTGGAATGCCTGCAGATTCGGGAACCAGCCCCACATGTCGTTGAGGTCGTAGTGCCCGGCATCCCAGGCGGCGCCGCGCATCATCGTCTGCATTCCGGTGGCGACGATGTTCATGAACCCCGACATCGAGACCACCCGCGAGTACAGGTCGCGCCGCTCGTTACCGATCATCACGGCCTGGCTCGCCGACATCGACAGCCCGACGAGGGTGCGGTTGTGGAAGCCGTGGGCGTCGAGGAATTGCGGCAGGCTGTTCTTGAGCACCGTCTCCCAGCGGTACGGGTGCACCTGGCCCGCCGTGGGGCTCGGGGCATTCCAGTCGGCGTAGAACGAGGACTGGCCACCGATCGGCATGACCACGTTGTAGCCACGCTGCGACAGGTAGGCGACGTTGGTTTCGCGTTCCCACCCGTTGTAGTCATTGGTGGCGCGCAGGCCGTCGAGGAAGATGATGGTCGGCGCCTTCGACGGCGCGGTGGTCTGGGACGGCCACGCCCGCACCCACACCGGATGATCCATGCCGTAGTTGTTGATCGTCGCGTTGATGAAACCGCGGACCTGCGAGGCGGGCGGCCCCCATGCCGACGCGGTGGACGTGCCCGCGAGCAGGGCGCAGGCGGTGAGCAGGGCGGTCAGCAGAACCGACGCGATTCGCCTCGAGGACATTCACAACTCACTTCGACGAAGAGGGATGGAGCGACACGAAATCACAGGTGTGACGATTCGACACGCTACCTGCACTGTTATGATCTTGTTACTCGTCCATACCCGGCAAAACGCCCAAACTGCCGCACGCAACCCGGTGATCAGGCATTTTCGGTGTCAATTCTCAGACAATTCTCAATGTGCATTTCGGTGCATTTGTCAAAAAGGTGCGTCGACGACGCGCAGTGTCGCCGTGAATGCCGCCGCCGACGCCTCGGCGAGTGTGGCGACGCGGGTGACCTTGATGCCGCCGGGGATCTTCTCGGTGGTGCCGGTGGGGATCAGTACATGCTTGAATCCCAGTCGCTCGGCCTCCCCGACGCGGCGCGCCACCGCGGAGACGCGTCGTACCTCGCCGGCCAGCCCGACCTCGCCGATGACGGCGGTGGTCCGGGGGATCGGTCGCTTGGTCATCGACGAGAACACCGCCAGCGCGATGGCGAGGTCGGCGGCGGGTTCGGTCACGCGCATGCCGCCGACGGTCGCCGCGTACACCTCACGTTCGTGGACGGGCACCTCGAGTGTGCTCTGCAGGACCGCGAGGATCATCGCGACGCGAGGCGAGTCGAGCCCGGAGACCGCGCGGCGTGGGGTGGCCATGTTCGTCGTCGTGGTCAGTGCCTGGATCTCGCCCGCGAGCGCCCGCTTGCCGTCCATGGTGACCAGGGTTGCCGACCCATTGACATCGGAATCATGTTGGTGGACAAAGATTCCCGAGGGATCGCTGACCTGATGGATGCCGTCGTCGCGTTGTTCGAAGCATCCGACCTCGTCGGAGGCGCCGAAGCGGTTCTTGATGCCGCGCACCATCCGCAGCGACGAGTGCCGGTCGCCCTCGAACGACAGGACCACGTCGACGAGGTGCTCGAGCGACCGCGGGCCCGCGACGGCGCCGTCCTTGGTGACGTGGCCGACCAGGATGATCGCCACACCGCGATTCTTGGCCAGCGACACCAGTGCGGTGGTGACCGCGCGGATCTGGGTGACACCGCCGGTCACGCCGTCGGTGCCGGTGGCCACCACGGTCTGTACCGAGTCGACGATGACCAGGGACGGGGCGACGTCGTCGACGTGGCCGAGGATGGTGGCGAGGTCGGATTCGGCAGCGAGGTAGATGTTCTCGTGCACCGCGTCGGTCCGTTCGGCGCGCATGCGCACCTGCCCGGCGGATTCCTCGCCGGTGATGTAGAGCGCTCGACGGCCACTGGCCGCCCAGTGCTTGACGGTTTCGAGCAGCAGCGTGGACTTGCCGACACCCGGCTCACCGGCGGCCAGGATCACCGAGCCGGGCACCACCCCGCGCCCGAGGACGCGGTCGAACTCGTCGATCCCGGTGGGGATCGCCGTTGACGTGGCGGCATCGACGGCGGTGATGGGTACGGCCGGGCTGGTCGGGGTGACCGTCGTGGTGGCCCCGCCGGGTGCACTGATGGTGGTGACCTCGTCGAAGGTGCCCCACGCGCTGCATTCGGCGCAGCGTCCGACCCATTTGGGGACCTGATGACCGCACTCGCTGCAGCGGAAGCTCGACTTCGGTTTTGCCACGGAGGTCAGCCTACGGGCGGGGTCCGACAGAACCGGGGTCCGACAGAATCGGCGCGCCTCGCGGTCGTTGCGGACCGGCCGCAGGTCACCGGATCACCTCACGGTGGCCGGCGTCGAGACGACGGGTCCAGCCGCGCGCGTCGAGGTGTTCGAGCAGCGGTATCACCACGCGGCGGGTGGTGTGCAGCGCCTGACGGGCCTCGCTGGTGGTGAACGGCTGCGGCAGTCGTGCCAGGCTGCGCATGGCCAGGGCGGGTGCGGTCGGCGCGAGCACCACACCCGATCCGAGGCGCAGCAGGCGGCCCGTACGTTCCGCGGCGGCGAGTTGGCGGTCGCCGAGGCCGAGCGCGGCGAGGTCGTCGGCCTCGGGTGCGGCGAACGGATCGTCGGCGAGGCGTCGTTCGACGGCCGAGATCGCCGGCTCGGCGGGGCCGAGATCGGTGCTCCGGTCGGGCATCGCCAGATAGCCGTGTGTCGTCTCGACGCCCGCCGCGGAGATCACCGCGTCGAGGAGTGCGGCGTCGTCGGGCAGGCCGAGAAGATCCGGCGTCGCGGCGCGAGAGACACCCGCAGCCAGCGGGTCCTCGCGGTGTAGGGCCTGCACCGCTTCGCGCAGTCGGCGTGCGCGGGCAGCGAGGTCGTCGGCATCGACCCAGCGGTCACCGACGACGAGCACGCCCTCGGGTGGTGTGCCCGGTTCCGCGACCGGATCGAGCAGGCCGAGTCGGCGCAGGTGGCCGACGGTGACCGAGCCGCGTCGGGTGACCTCGGAACGCAGGTCATCGGTCGGTCGTCGGGCCGCCAGGCTCGCGGCGCGCCGGGCGGCGTCACCGCGGCGGCTCAGCGGTGGCGGCTCGGCGTCGACGACCTGTCCGCCGCCGACGATGCGGGTCCCCGGGTCGCGCAACACGATCCGGTCACCGACGATCAACGGGAGTGGCCGGTCGAGGGTGAGACGCCCGTGGTCGGTGCCGAGCGGGCGCAACCGTACCGGCAATGCGGCGCTGCCGATGTGGGCGGTGAGATGTGTTGGTGCATCGGTGAACTCGTCACCGCTGACGCGTCGGACGTCGACGACGTCGGTGCGCCGCCAGGTGTCGGGGGAGAGGAGGACGTCGCCGCGGGTGATCTCCTCGGAATCGATGCCGCGGAGATTCAGTGCGACCCGGCTGACCGGCCCGATGCGGGGCAGGGGCTGCTCTTCGCTGTGGATGGTGCGAACGGTGACGCGTCGGATGCGGTGCGCTGTCAGGAGATCGAGGGTGTCGCCGACCGTCACGGTCCCCGCAGAAAGCGTTCCGGTGACCACGGTGCCTGCGCCGGAGACGGTGAACGACCGGTCGATCCACAACCGGATCGGGGTATCGGTCGGTGCTGCTGGTGACCCGGTGAGAATCTCATCGAGTGCGGCGCGCAGTTCGGTCAGCCCGGTGCCCCGCACGGCCGAGACGGTCACCGCGGGCGCGTCGGCGAGTCCGGTGTCGGCGAGTCCGGCGCGCGTCTCGGCCAGGGTTTGTGTGATCCGTTCGGGCGCAGCGAGATCCGACCTGGTGAGCACGACCAGACCTCGGGTGATGCCGAGTGCGGCGATCGCATCGCGATGGTCGTCGGATTGCGCCTGCCAGCCCGCGTTGGCGGCCACGACGAACAGCACGACCGGCGTGGGACCGAGGCCGGCGAGCATGTTACCCAGGAAACGCTCATGGCCGGGGACGTCGACGAATGCGACGTTACAACCGGAAGACATTGTGGTCCAAGCAAATCCGAGGTCGATGGTCAGGCCTCGGCGGCGTTCCTCGGCCCATCGGTCAGGTTCGATCCCGGTGAGCGCCCGGACCAGTGTGCTCTTGCCGTGGTCGACATGACCGGCGGTGGCGACAACGAACACCTGTGTGGCCTAAGTGTTTCCGTCGATATCGGCCGTGCGGGTGGTGGCATGCACGGCCGAGCGGACGGCGGTGAGGATGGCGTCGTCGTCGGCCTCGGGAATACACCGCAAGTCGATCAGACAGGCACCGTCGTGCACACGGGGCAGCACCGCCGGGTCGCCGGTCCGCAGGTGGAATGCGAGGTGTTCGGGTAGCCGGATCGCCCAACCTGGTAGCGCGACACCGGGGGCGCCACCCCCGCCAACCCGACCGTCGTGGGCGACGACGGGTGCGTCGATTTGTGCCGCAAGGTGTTCGGCGCGGCGGCGGAGGTCGTCGGGGTCGGCGTGCAGTGCGGTGGTGACGGGCGGGGTCGGCCCGTCGAGGGTGGCCTCGAGGGCGGCGAGGGTGAGCTTGTCGGTTCGGACCGCCCGCGCCAGGGGATGTCTGGAGAGTCGGGCGATGAGGTCGGCGTCACCGAGCATGATGCCGGCCTGCGGGCCACCGAGAAGTTTGTCGCCGCTGGCGATCACGAGATCGGCGCCGGCCCGTAGCGCCGAGGTCGCGTCGGGTTCGTCGGGTAGCAGGGGATCGGGATGCAGGAGTCCGGAGCCGAGGTCGGCGACCAGCGGGACGCCGCGCTCGGCGCAGATCTCGTGCAGCTGCGGCAGGCTCACCTCGCTGGTGAATCCCTCGACCCGGAAGTTGCTCGGATGCACCTTGAGCACGCAGCCGGTGTCGGGGCCGATGGCGTCGAGGTAGTCGCGCGCGTGGGTGCGATTGGTGGTGCCGATCTCGCGTAGGCGCGCGCCGGTGGATGCCATCAGGTCGGTGAGCCGGAATCCCGCACCGATCTCGATCATCTCGCCGCGGCTCATCACCACCTCACGTCCGAGCGCGAGCGCGGTGGTTGTCAGGACCAGTGCGGCGGCCCCGTTGTTGACGACGAGGGCGTCGCCGGCCGCCGGGCAGGCGCGGAGCAGGGCCTCGCGGGTGGCGGTGCCGCGTCGTGATCTGGCGCCGGTGGCCAGATCGAGTTCGACGTCGACGTACCCGGCGGATGCCGCCACCGCCTCCCGGGCCGCGGCCGATAGCGGCGCGCGCCCGAGGTTGGTGTGCACGATGACGCCGGTGGCGTTGAGGACAGGCCGTGCGCTCGACGGGCGACGTCGGCGCAGGGACTCGATGAGAGAACCGGCCACATCCGTGGGTGCGATCTCGCCCCGGCGTGCAGCGTCCTGTGCTTCACGAATGGCCTCGCGAACAACTTTGTCGCCCAGACGAGTTCGATCCTGCGTGATGTCCGGGTCGGCGAGTAGGTGATCGGTACGCGGGATGTGTCGACGAGGATCGGGCGATCCCATGGACACCTCCTCGAGTCCGGTCGTTCGGTCGGCGCGGTCGTTCGGTCGGCACGGCGGAGGCGGACGGGAATCGAACCCGCCAGACCGAGATACTCGATCTCACCGGTTTTGAAGACCGGGGGGCCCACCAGGAACCCATACGCCTCCGTGCCGTCCGGCAGCCGCCGATTCGGATGCCGGTGTAACCAACCTAGAGCACCATGCACGCTGGGCGGGAAGGGCGGGGCGAACCGGGAGTCACCGCGGGTAGGTGACGATGATCTGCCCTGTGTGCCGGTTCCGCCACTCCACCCTCCGGTCGGTGTAGAGCGTCGGTACCCATTCGGCGAGGTGTTTGCGCTGGTGATCAGCCCGACACAGCGGGATCAGATCACCGAGCACCGTCCAGCCACCGGCCTCGGGGTCGGCATGGTTGAAGGGTCGCCAATGGTCGAGGTCGCACAGGTGTGAGAGCATCCCGCAGTACGGAAACCGGCACCACGCATCGTTGGCCAACACCTCAGCGCTGCAGTGTCGCGCTGGGTGCATAGGTCAATGCCCCAAGGGGTGGCACGGTGTGACCACCGTGTCCGGTCGGATCCGCCGGCGGGGCTTGGGGCCGGTCGGAGATTTGCGGGATCAACGGTCCAGCCGCACGTACGGATTCCGGGTAGTGGATGGTTTTCGCGACGTCGGCGAGGGTGGCCGCGTAGTCGGGGTCGATGGGTCCGTATCCCTGCAATCGGGGTACGAGAATCCCGTCCGGGTCCGTCACCACCGTCAACACAGGTGCGCCAGGTACGACCAGGGCCCGCCCGAACGCCACCCGGCACCTCATCCGGGGTAAAAGGTTCAGTCGGGTCCGGGATCTCTGGTTCGGCGACCGGCTCGATCAACTCGACGTCGGGAGCGTCGGCGTCGATAGGTTCGGGGAACAGGTCGTCCCACGCTGCGGCGTCGTCGGCGTCGGCGGGTGTTTCGGCCGACCCGTTGCTGTCGGTGCCGCTACCTCGTTTCGGGCAATCATCTTGTCCGCATGCGCAGTCGAGGTGCGCTCCCGGGACGCCGGTGATCTCTCCGAGTGCGATGACCCGCAGTGATCCCACGCGGCGGGGGTCTTTGCGGCAGGTCCGTTCACCGACCAGGGCGTTGATCTGGGCGGTGAGGAACACCCCGTAGTGCGCGGGGACGACCGCATCCAGAGCGGAGTGTCCGGCGACGTCGGGGGTGATGGTGACGTGTCCCACCAGGTCGGTGATGGTGTCGCGGTCCTCGATCACGCTGTCGGGGTTCATCGAGATCAGTGCGGCATCAAGCTGTTGGGACAGCACCGGATCGGTGGTGGCGCGGGACCCGTAGTCCAGGACGATCTCTTCGAACGTCATCTCCTCGTTGTCACCGGCCTCGTCACCGCCGTTGCTGTCGGTGTCGGTGTCGGTGTCAATATCCCCGCCACGCTGCGCGGCCCGCGCCATGATCGAGACCCGGTTGGTGGAGAGTTCCCCGTTTAGGTAGGCGGCACGGATGAGCGGGAACTTCTCCAACAGATCCGCCAACGCCACCCAACTCCCGGCCTTGCTACGGGAGACCGTGAACTGCAACGACACCTCGGCGCGGCCGAGTCTCTCGGCATGCTCGATCACCGAACCCCACACACCGCTCTCGGGCCGCCCGGCCAGATGCTCACGAAACACCCGCTCCGCCAACGCGGCAGCAGTCAGGACTGTCCGGGCCTCGTACTTGCGCGATTGACGCAACAACTCAGGGCCGGTCTCGGTGAGCTCATCCCGTGTCATGGCTGCGATCGCGGCGGCATCGGCATCCGGATCGGTGAACGTCAACGTCGTCGACACCAAGTACCTCCCCTCCCGCGATCGGTGATCCAACCTATGGGCACAAGTGTACGAAGAGGTACCGACAAAACCGGTCCGACGAACGCCAGACCGGGGAAATCTGTGGACAACCATTTTTCCACTCGTCGAGTGGGCGTCGATGTGGTTGCGATACTTGTCATCTCACCGGGTCTCGAGGCTCGCCGCACGCGGCTCGCACCTCGACCACCGGGGGGACGGAGCAAGCGTCGGGAGGTGGAAGCGCTCCACCGTCGGGGGGAAGGGTGACAATCGGTCAGGAAGCGCTCCGGCGTTCTACTCCGATGGTCGAGGTGCCGAGGAGCGCCAGCGACGAGCCTCGAGACCCATCTCGCCGACGGTGTCCGCACCACCCGCGAGCCGAACCAGCTCCGGCGCAAGCGGTCTCGAGGCTCGCCGCACGCGGCTCGCACCTCGACCATCGGGGGGCGGAACGAGCATCGGCGGGGTAAGGGGTGAGCATCGGCGGTGGAAGCGCTCGACCATCGGGGTAAGGTGGCGAGCATCGGCGTTGGAAGGGTTCCACCATCGAGGGAAGGGGCGAGCATCGGCGGTGGAAGGGTTCGACCATCGGGTGGCTAACGTGAGTGCGGCGAACATGCGGGACGCCGGCTTCCGCGACGGTAGGATCGGCGCATGTCGAGAGTGCGCCTCAACGGTTCTACGACCCTGCACGACGGTGGTTTTCCGTATAGTTCGACGGTGTCGCCGGGACCGTTGCTCTTCACGGCCGGGATCAGCCCGCTGGATGAGAACGGCGCGGTGATCGCGCCCGGTGATGTGGTCGCGCAGGTGCGCGCGTGCCTGGGGAACCTGGCGGCGGTACTGGGCGAGCAGGGGGCGACGTTCGGTGACGTGGCAAAGTTGACAGTCTATGTGGCAGAACATCTTCAGGCGGATCTGTACGTCGCATGGGAAGCCGTGAGCGCCGAATTCGACGCGGTACCGCCGACGATGATGATGGGTGTGTCGGTTCTGCCGTACGACGGGCAGGTCGTCGAGGTCGATGCGGTGGCCGCGCCGCCGCAGTCGTGAGCGGGGGAGCGACCATGAGTGGTGCGCGACCACGGATCACCGATACTCAACGCCGAAACCGGTTGCTGCGCAGGCACTGCCTTGTGGGAGGACATCACGCTGCGTCGGTGGTCGAGGCTGCGGCTGCCGTCGTCGGACTGCATGCGACGACACCGTCGACGGTGTATCTCTCGGCATGGGCGCGGATCGACGGTTTCAGTACCGACACCATGGATGCGGCTCTGTACGGTGACCGCACGCTGATCAAGCAACTGGCCATGCGCCGAACGCTTTTCGTGTTTCCTGATGGCATCCTTCCCGACGCGGTCGGGGCGATCGGCGCGCGGGTCGCGGCCTCCGAGCGAACCAACATGCTGCGTGACCTTCGCCGCGCCGAGGACGTCGCCGATCCCGAATGGTGGATCGATGACGCGCGTGCCGCGGTGCTCTCCGCGTTCGCCGACGGCACCACGATGACGTCGGCGGAACTACGTGCTCGCGTGCTGGAATTCGATCGACAGGTCATCGTCAGCCCGGGCAAGTCATACGGCGGTCCGAGTCCGCTGATTCCGCGAGTTCTCAACATGTGCAGTGCTGCAGGAGAAGTCGTACGCGGTCCCAACAACGGGGGCTGGCACGTGTCGAGGCCGTCGTGGTCGGCGATGGACCGCTGGCTCGGCAGACCGCTCGACGTCCCCGATCCCGCCACCGCACACATGGCACTCATCCGGCGATGGCTCGCGCGATTCGGTCCGGGTACCGAGACCGACCTCGTCTGGTGGCTGGGTTCGACCAAACGCGATGTGCGTCAAGCACTGGCATCGCTCGACGTCGTCGAGGTCGATCTCGACGACGGCTCCGTCGGCTACGTCCTCGCCGATGACCTGCCCGGCGGCCCCGACGATGATCCGGTGTCGCCCGAAGCCCTCCTGCTGCCCGAACTCGACCCGACGACCATGGGTCACAAGGTGCGCGACTTCTATCTCGGCCCGCATGTCGATGCCATCTTCGATCGCAACGGCAACGGCGGTCAGACGGTGTGGTGGGACGGGCGGATCGTCGGCGGCTGGCATCGAGAGGCTGGCACACGGGTAGAGGTCCACCTCTTCGAGACGTTGCCCGCGGCTGCTCGTCGAGCCGTCGCCGCCCGCGCCGACGCCCTGTCCGAGTGGCTCGGTGAGGTGCCCTTAAGGCCCGGCTACCCACCGCCCTACCTGCGCGAACTGCGGGCGCGATGAATTCCGGTGCCGTCGCCGGTCAGTCTCTGGAGGTCCGCGCACCCACACCGCGCACACCCACACCCAGGAGGTTCCGATGACCGCACCAACCCACCCGGAAGCCGACCGAGGTCTACCGCCCAGAATCTCGACATCTTGCCTGGGGGATCGAAGCTTGAGGAATTGGAGGACATCCTCATAGGGCGCTCGCGTCGAGCAGGTAGCGACGGCAGCGTACTCGCCGAGTCCCTGGCACCGATCGCTGACGACTACGACGACCTCATCATCATCGACACCCCGCCGACACGCCCTTACCTTTTGAGCCTCACGCTCGCCGCCACCCGGTGGATCTTGATCCCCGGGATTAGCCTCGATGTTTCGCGGGGTGACGCTCGCCGCGTGAGTTGGTCCGGGTGGTTGGTCTGAGGACCGGATTCCGGACCGGGGCCGTGAGTGTGTGGCCGAGCGTCGGTGGGCGTCGGGGTTCACGGCCCCGAAGTGGGTTGTCCTTTCAGTCGTGGGTCAGGCTGGCCGGGGGTCAGCCGGGGTCGGGAAGTGCTGCGAGTCGGGTGAGTCCGTCGAGCAGCAACTGGAGGTGGGGTGCGGTGGCGGCGAGTTTGAGTCGGGTTCGCCGCGCGTGGCGGGTCAGTCGGGCGGCGATCGAAAATAGTTGTAGTCGTAGCCGTTTGGGTTCCCACCGCCGGGCGGGGGTGGTCGTGAAGGCGAGCATCTGCGTCCAGGCGATCAACTCACACGCCACCGCGATGATGGCACACCAGATGCGGTTCTGATCGAACCCGTGCAGCGGAAGGTTCGTCAGTCCGCAGTCTTTGGCGGTGCGGATGCGGTCCTCGCAACGCGCACGCCGCCGGTGGCGCAGTTCGAGCTCGGCCAGCTGGCCGCGGGGTGTGTTGGTGGCGAACGCGGTCAGTCGCATGCCGTCGGAGTCGGTGAACCGCAACTGCGCTCCCGGATGCGGGCGCTCCTTTCTGACGATCACCCGCATGCCCTCGGGCCAGCCCGAAAGGTCCAGCATGCCCGTCAGTTCCGCGACCCACGCCCCGTCACGTTCGACCCCGTCGGCGTCGTAGGCCGGGGTCCACGCCTCAGGTAGTAGTCGGTCGATGATCTCGGCGATGGCCTCGGTGAGTCCGAATCCGACCGAGTAGGCCAACCGCCGCCTGGTCAGATACTCCAGGAATTCGTGGGTGCTGCCGGCCGAATCGGTGCGGATCAGCACCGTTGTGCCGACCCGATAACCATCGATGCCGGGTACTTGGGCCAGGGCCTGTTCGACGACGGTGATGTGATCAGCAGCGGTGTTCGACCCGGCGTTGCCGGGCCGCAACATGATTGCGAGTGGTTCACCGGTGCCGGCGGCTTGGTGATCGACGAACGCGCACAGCGGGTGAAACCCGAAGCCTTTCTTCCAGTGTGGCGTCGCCTGCTCTTTGTCGGAGTGTGCGGTCACCAAGGTGGCGTCGAGATCGATGATCAACGGATGCCGCACATCGCGGTCGTGGTTGGGGGCTGCGGTGCCGGCGGCGGTCCACGCCTGCGCGCGGGCTGCGGCGCGGGCGGCGTTGATAGCCGACAAGGCTGCCGGTGCGTCGGCGGCCAGCGTGGAGATCAGTCGCGACACCGTCGGATCCGAGGCCACCGGCCCGAACACGCCCGGGTCGGCACGCACCTGGTTGATATCAGCCAAGCAATCGCCGCCCAGGGCGACCGCGACGGCGAGGTCAAGCACAATCTTGCCCGGATCGTGAGTGGCCAAAGGTTTGCGCCACGACGCCAACCCGGTCGACAAGTGCCTGCTCAGACCGGTTTTCTCGGCCGCCCGCAGCAGGACCGTCGCCCCGGCGTGCGACACCACCCCGGTTCCGGAGCCATCTACAGACAACGACGGGTAGCACGACGTAGACTTACTCACCTGAATGGTGCTCCTCGAACTGCTCTGATTGTTACCTTCGCAAGTTCAATCATCGCAGGTCAGGGCACCATTCTTTATTCACGACACGAAATCACCGTGAAAGGCCGAGGCTAACGCCATGCTCATAGATCTTCCTCTCACTGACGAGCAACGGACTTACACAGACCATCTGACACCACCTTGCGCGCACCAACCGACCACACGTCGAGCACGCGACCTTCGGCAGGCCGCAGCATCCTATAGACAGTCCGCAACAGAGTGGACTTCCCGCTTCCATTGGGGCCGACGACACCGACGATGTTCGCGTGCGCCGACAGCGAAATGCTGCCGACGATTCGCCGCCCGGCGATATCCACGCCGACACCCACCAAATCCAGCGCGGCCCGGTCTGATCCATTCATCGCTCACGCTCATCGTGTCCGGATCTGCGCAACAGCCACAGGAAGTAGGGCGCACCCACCACAGCGGTCAGCATGCCGACAGGGGTCTCACTGGGCGCGAGGACCAGCCGCGCACCGATGTCGACCACGACAAGGAGCAGACCACCGGCAAACGCTGAGGTCGGCAGCACCCAGCGGTGATCGGACCCGACAAGCATCCGGACCGCATGCGGGACAACGAGCCCAACGAAACCGATCGCACCGCTCACCGCGGCCGCGGCCCCTACGAGCAACGAGGTGATGATAAAGAGCGCCAACCGGATGCGCGCCACGTCAACTCGGAGACTCGCCGCCGTCTCATCTCCGATGAGAAATGCGTTGAGGACGGAGCTGGACTTCTTGGTTGTGCGGTCACGACACCTCGGTGAATGAGTCATAGATATCGATCGAACTGATCGTCGGCGCCGGACAACCCTGATCAAGCTCGCGAACTCGATGGTCGGCCACCTCGAGATGCTCCACGTCATGCAACAACGCCACCCTGCCCTCGGCATACGGGCTCGGCCAGCGCTCGAACGGCTTCATCAATCCAGGGCCATCGGGGCGCGGTGTCATCACCCGGACCTCACCGTAAACCTCCCGCTTCTCCGGCACGCCGCGGTCACCGACCGGAGAGCCCTTTGACCGGAAGGGAAAGGGCCACTTCGAATCCGCCGTCCGGTCGAGGTCCGGCGTCAAAGGTCGCGCCGAGCAGCTCGGCGCGTTCTCGCAAGCCGATCAGCCCCTCCCCGGTCCCCGGGAGGTTCAACGCGGGCCGGGCGGACGGGCGGTTGACAATGCTCATGCACACACTGTTCGGATCGCTACGAAAGCTGATCGTCGCGGAGGCGCCCGGCGCGTGCTTGCGGATGTTGGTGAGGGTCTCTTGAATCGTCCGGTAGATGGCGCGTTGCCACGCAGCCGGAAGCTGCTCGGGCAGTTGCCCATCCACGTCGACGTCGATGCCCGATGTGGAGATCAGTGAATCCACCTGGTCGAGGCTGGGCTGGGGTCGTGTATCGGACCGTGAACCCCCGGAGGCGCGCAGCACGATCACCAGATGCCGGAGTTCGTCGAGCGTGGCCACGGCCAGCCGACGGATGGTCGTCGCCTCCGTCCGCACCCGATCGTCGATATCGCCGACGAGCATGGTGGCGGCACGAACCGCGATGAGACTCACGTGGTGCGACACGACATCGTGCATCTCGCGGCCGATCTGCGCTCGCTCACGCGCAAGTACCGTCTGCGCGTAGAGCTGACGTTCGTGCTCTTGCGCCTCTCCCACCTCGACCAGCTTCTGACGCAGTTCGCTTTGCACCATTGTCAGTCGGCCGAGTAACGCCGGAGCTGCCGAGCCCGCCAAGAAATACGCGAAATCGACGATGTTGCTGATCTCCATCGTCGGCGACGACGTCGGCAGAGATCCCGCGAGCGCAGCGACCACCGCGCTGGCAACCACCAGCCATGTTTGCGTTCCCACCGCAGCCACACAGAACAGGGTGATCGCCGGCGCCGCAATCGCTCCCACGACGCTCAGCGCGGGAAGGCTTGCGACGAAGGCCACCAGTGGCCAGCGGTGACGTACCAGGACCGCGGCACCGGCGGCGGCACCGCTGGCGATCGTCGGCAACGTTGGCGCGGTGTCACTCCCGATAAGCGCGTAGGCGAAGTCCGCGGCGGTGATCGCCAGCAGTCCCACCGTCACCACGATTGGGTGCACCCGCTGCCACCGAATCCCGAAAGGCGCCGTGGCGGTCATCGATCGGGGCTCTCGTCGAGCAGTCCGGCACGCTGTGCGAGCAATGCGATCTCGACTCGACTACCGACGCGCAGCTTGGTGAGGGTGGCGCTGATGTGGTCCTTGACGGTCCCGACGCTCAAGTGTAATTGCTGACCCACTTCGGCATTGGTCATCCCTCGCGCGACCAGCCGTACGACGTCTCGCTCGCGCGCGGTCAGCATGTCCACCCGGGCGATCTGCGGGTCTTCGGTCTGCGATGTTCCGTGGTCGGTGGCGCGCAACAGTGCCGCGTTCGCCGCAGCGGAGAGCACCACACCCCCGGAGGCGAGAGTACGTACGGCGTCGGCGAGGTGATCGGGGTCGGTGTCTTTGAGGATGAATCCCGCGGCGCCGGCATGTAACGCCGTCAAGATGTAGTCGTCGGCGTCGAATGTCGTCAGCATGGCGACGGTCGGTGCGTGATCGAGTCGGCGCAGCTGTGGGAGCACCTGCAGTCCGTCGATGTCGGGCATGCGGATGTCGAGCAGTACCACGTCCGGGCGGGTTCGCGACACCACAGCCACCGCGTCGGCGCCGGTCGCGGTGCCGACGACGTCAATGCCGGCGTCGGCGTTGAGGATGAACTCGAATCCCGATCGGATCAGTGCCTCGTCGTCGATGACGACGACCCGGATAGAGGCGGGTTCGCTCGACGACTGCAGCGATGACACCGCTTCTCCTCGTGTGTTGTTTCGATCCGTTACGGCAGATTACCGCGCCGGTCTGTATCACCGTGCCCGACTCAGCCCCACGGGTCCAGAGTGTGCGAGGCGAACCCGCTACTCGGCGGGGGTAGGTCTAGCCGATCGGCCGAGTTGGTTTAGCTCGCGGACGGTTACGACGTCCAACGGTGCCGAACAATACTCGGTGACGCGTCGGCCGAAGGGCCGCAGACATTGTCCCCGTGAGCAAGGACGGTCGCTGGTGACCACTCTCGCAACAGAATGCGTGCGGTACCTCGGCGTACCTCGTCGGCGTCGCGTCATCCAGGTCGCGCTGACCGCACTGCTGGGCATCGCTGTCGCCGTGCTGGTCGAGGGCTGTGTCGCGCCGACGGGCGAACGCTCACAGACCGGGCCGCTGCGGCCAGGGTCGGTCAGCACGGTCGATTACCTCCCCGGAGGTGATCCATCGCAGAATATCGGCACGCTCTATCTTCCGAAGACGGCCTCAGCCCGAACGCAGGTTCCCGTCATCGTGCTGATCCATGGCGGCGGTTGGAAGGCCCGGGTGGGCAAGGACGTCCTCGATGCCAACGCGCGCGATCTCCGGGACCGCGGAAATGCGGTGTGGAACATCGAGTATCGCCGAGTTGGACGCGGCGGGGGTTGGCCGACGACGTTCAGTGACACCGCATATGCCGTGGATCACCTCGTAGAGCTCAAGCGCCGTGCCCCGATGTTGAACCTCGATGACGTCGTGGTCGTCGGGCACTCGGCCGGTGGACAACTGGCCGTCTGGACGGCATCACGCGGTCTGCATTCCGAAAGCGGACCCGGGCCGGCGCCACGCATCGTCCCCAAGGCCGTCGTCTCGCTGGCCGGCGTGCTGAACATGGCCAGTGACCGCACCCGGATCACGCGTAATTCCGGCGATGCGCTGGGCGGTCCGCCGAGTCGATTCGCCCGGCGGTACGCACTGGTGAATCCGATCGAACGGATCAATCCGGAGGTGCCGGTGTTCGTGGTGCACAGTCGCGACGATGCCGTGGTGCGGTATCCGGTGGCAACCGAATACCGCGACCGAGCAGTGGCCGTCCACGCTCCGGTCACCCTCGTCACGGTTGATCATGTCGGCCATGGTGGCCTCGTCTCGACGCAACGTGGATGGTCCTCGACATTGTCGGCGATTCGTGCAGCCCAGTCGGTCGCACACTCAGGCAAAACAGTGACGGTGACCACCTCTGCTGTGCGGGGTCGTCGATAGTGCAGGGCGGTACCCGCGATGGTCACTGACAACCTCGCCGTCGTCGACCTTCCGTTGCTCTCACCGTGGATCACCCCCGCCGTTCTGATCGTGGCGGCCGTGGTGCTCGTGATGGCAATCTGGCGGCGTTCGAACCGTTGGCTTCGCTACTGGTCGATCGGCGCGGCATCGCTCGCCGTCGCTGGGGTCGCGGGAGTCTTCGCCATGTTCCAAGACAGCGGGATCGGCTATCGCAACGCGCCGTTCCCGTTCTGGATCTCGGTCGGGGCGGTGGGTATCGCGGTGGTGACCGCGGTGGCCGGAGTGCCGCGCGGGCGATGGTGGCAGCGGCTGTCGGCCGCCGGCGCCATTCCTGTCGCGGTGGTTGCGATGTCATTGGTGAGCAATCAGTGGTTGGGCTACTTCCCCACCACCGACAAGGCGTGGGCGACGATCTCGGGGCAGCCGGTGCCCCGGCAGGTCGAACTCGCGGATCTGACAAAGCTGCGCGGCACCATGCCGGCCAACGGGCGAATCCTGCGCCTGCCGAACAAACTCGGCCCCAGCGGTTTTCGTCACCGTACCGAGTACGTCTACCTGCCGCCGGCGTGGTTTGCCGGTAACGAGCGGCTGACTGCGGTGGTGATGGTCGGCGGGGTGCTCACGACACCCACCGATTGGATACGTGCAGGCAATGCGGTCGATGCCGCCGACGCCTACGCTCGCACCCACCGGGGCGTCGCCCCGATCTTGATCTTCGTCGATCCGACCGGCTCATTCGGCAACGACACCGAATGCGTCGACAGCCCGCGCGGCAAAGTCGAGAGCCACATCGTCACCGACGTTGTGCCCTGGGTGGCAAGGAATCTGGGTCAGCCTGCCGGGTTGCGCTTCATGATGGCCGGATGGTCGATGGGCGGCACGTGCGCGGTGACGCTGGCATTGCGCTCGCCGGAGGTCTTCGGCGGCTTCGTGGCGATCTCGACCGACCGTCGGCCCGCGGTGGGCGACAAGGCAACCACGGTGCGCACTCTGTTCGGCGGCGACGAACACCGCTGGGCCGAACACGATCCGATGTCCGTCATGCGGTCGAACCCACGACGGCTGCGCGGGATGTCGGCGTACTACGCCGCCGCAGGTGACAAGATGCGCACCATTCGTGGGGTGCGCACCTGGTCGTCCTCGGAGATCGACACCGCACGCGATCTGGCCGATGCCGGACGCACTGCCGGGCTCACCGTCGCCACGTACTTTGTCCGTGGCGGGCATACCTGGCCATTTGCCGCCCAGGCTTTCGCGTCGGCATTACCGTTCCTCACTCGCCCGGACCCACGCTGAGACATCCGTCGAGCTGAGTCACCGAGCATGCCGAGACTTCTCACACCGCGATGCGGAGTGCGGCGACGAGCTCGCGGTAGAGAGCATCCTCGTCGACGAGTTGTCGGTGAGTTCCTCGCGCGCGAATGCGGCCGTGCTCCAGAACGACGATCTCGTCGGCATCGATGACGGTCGACAAGCGATGCGCGATGGTGACAACAGCTCGATCGCGGGCGATCCGCTCGATCACCGCATGCACGGCAGCCTCGGTTCGGCCATCGAGTTGTGCGGTGGCCTCGTCGAGCAGCAGGATCTCGGGGTGACCCATCAGAGCGCGCGCCAGCGAAAGACGTTGCCGCTCACCGCCCGACAAGGTCGTAGCAGCGATCTCGGTATCGAGCCCCGCACGAAGCTTCTGTACCCGCTCCGCCAACCCCACCTGCTCGAGCGCTGCACGCATGGACTCATCGGCGGCATCGGGGACGGCGACCGCGAGGTTATCGCGCACCGTCCCCGGGATAACTGGGGTATCTTGCTCGACGTAACCAAACCTGCGACGCACCGCATCGAACGACAACGCCTCGTACGGTTGTCCGTCGAGTAGCAATTGTCCTTCGCTGGGCTCGAGGAAGCGCAGCATCAGGCTCATCATCGTCGTCTTGCCCGATCCCGACGGTCCGACGATCGCGACATGACCACTCCGGCCGATCGACAAGTCAATGCCATCGAGCACCCGTGGCCCCTGCGGTTGGTAACGGGCTCCAACACCACGGAATTCGAGTACTGTCGGGCCCTCGGCAGCCGACGCCGCCCGCCCGCCCCGCACGCGCGTGGTCGGTGCAGTCCCGGTCGATATCGATCCATGCTCGACGTCGATCTCACGGGCCTCGCCGATCCGGCCGGCCGCGGCAATACCGGCCTGCAACTGGGTGACGTTCGTCGTCATCTCGGTGACCGGCTCGACGAGCTGAAAGGCGTAGAGCAAGAAGGCCACCAGGCTCGACACGGCGAGCGCACCGGCCTCAACACGCCACGCACCGAAGGCCAGCACGAGGATGACCGCGAACTGGATACCCGAACCGGCGACGGTCCATGCGATCGCCTCGATGCGCACGGCCCGAATCCCCTGTCGCGCCGACTCTTCGGCATCAGCGGAGAGCCGGTCGATCTCGCGCTGCTCGGCGCGGGCAATCTTCACCGTCCGGATCGCGCGGAGTCCGCCTTCCAATCGGCCGCCGAGGCTGCCCAAGGCACTCTGCGCCGACTGCTGGGCGACGGCGATGCGCGGCATTAGCACAGCCACGACGAAGCCGACAACCACCACCGCCCCCGCGGTCACCGCCAAGAGTGTCACGTCCAGGAATGCCATCACCACCACCGACCCCGCGATCGCAATAGCACTGTTGACGATGTGGATCAGGCTCGAGGACCCTGCCTCGCGCAGCAACGTGGTATCGGAGGTGACGCGAGTGACCAGTTCGCCGCTGGATCGCCCGCTCAGCGACTGCACCGTGGCACGAAAGAACCTGGTAATCAGCGAGATCCGGGCTTTCAAGACGACCTCTTCGGCCAACGTGCCCAGCAGAACCCATTGGCATAGTGCCAGTGTCGCGCCGACGACCAGTAGCGCCACCAGTACTCCGACGGCAACCGCGGTGGAATCACTGTGCCCCGAGACGCTGTCGAGCACGCGTTTGATTGCCAGCGGTGTGGCCAGCGCACTGCCCGTCGCACCGAGGCCGAGGACCAGCGCGAGGATCAGCTTGCCGCGGAAGGGCGCCACCAGGCTCAACAGCAGCGACAAGCGCGGCAGCCGTCGCTGCGGGGTCTCATCGATAGTCACTGCACCATGCGTCATTTCGGCCGTGCCAACGTCCGAACTCGTGGTCATGTTCGACTCCCTGCCTGCTGGTCACTGCGAGTACGGCGGCGACGTCGGCGATCTGTCGGTGTGGTGGCAGGGCCGTAGAGTGCCCTGATGACTATCGGCGCGCCCATGCCGTGAACAAGCAGGCTGCCCAAGACGATGATGCATGTGGCCGAGAGCACCGCGATTCCGTCGTCACCCGGCAGCGCGTTGAATGCGATAAGCCCGAACACGATCGAGGCCGCGCCGCGCGGTCCCATCGTTGCCATGAACGTGCGGTCGCGCCAATTCACGCGGCTTCCGGCCAGCGACAACAGCACTGGAACCATCCGTCCGAGCGTGAGCACGAAGCCTGCCAACACGATCGCCGGCCACCAGTCCAGCGCACCGGCGAGCAGCGCCACCGATGCCCCGCCGAATGCCAACCACAGGATGAGGTTGGTCAGTTCCGCGACGTCCTCGGCCAGCCGGAAGTCCGTGCGCACTTCGCTCTCCGATCGGTTCCGCGACAACGCGATCCGCACCGCCACGCCACACACGAAGGACGAGACGAACCCGTTGCCATGTGCGAGGACGGCAAGGGCAAAGGTGAACATCGGCAAAGCGAGGATGCCGAGCCGGGTACTGCGCTCGTCGCTCCATCCTCGGGCGGCTGCCAGACGGAACAGCCATCCCGCGGCGGTGCCGACCACCAGGCCGACACCGACGGCGATCGCCCCCGACGGTGCCGCCTTGAGAAAGACACTGATCGCCTGGTCCCCGGGGTCTCCGCTCGTTATCGCCAGCGCCAGTGCCGCGAGCAGAAAGGGTGAGACGAGTCCATCGTTGTACCCGCTCTCGATGGTCAGCCAGCGTCGGACGGACTCCGGAATTCGCCGATTGCGGATGAGCGAGATCTCGGGCGAGAAGTCAACGGGCACGGCCAAGCACGAGATTGCCAGTACCGCAACAACCGACAGCCCCAGCGGCAGCGAGAGTCCGACAATGACCACGAACAGTAACGACAGCGGCAGAGCTATCGCCAACAATCGGATCGGGACAGCGGTGAGATGTGAGCGCACAGAACCACGGACGTCGATGGCGTCGACGAACAGCAGCAGCGCGAGAATCACCTCGGCGAGGTACAACGCAAGCTTTGAGTCGAAGAATGACAAGGCCCGCTGGTGGAACAGCCAGCCGGCACAACCACCGATTGCCACCATCAACAGCGGACCGGTGATCGTCAGGCGCAGCAGCAGTTGGTGACCGGCCGCCCACACGAGCAGAGAGCCCGCAACGATCAACACAACGGTGGTCATCGGGACGGACTCTCCAGGTTGCACGCACCGCAGAAGGGCACATGATGGGTCGGACGGCTCAGCGGCACAGGGATATCGCTGGTTGCGAGACTACCGGGGCGGAAGTGCTCGCACGGTTGTTCTCCGCACCTACCCGCCGACCGACGGGGGAAGTTCCGCCATCTGGCGGGGGTCTGACCGCCGGATTGGAGGGGAAACTACTCGCCAACCCACAAGCCCCCTAACACCGCCAGCTCGATGATTGATCCGCTCCGGCGTTTCCGGAGAGCTCAGGTTGTGAGTGCCCCCTCCGGATTGAGGGTGCGCATGTGATCGTAATGGAGTCGCTCAGCGTGGTCGGGGGTGAGGTCGTCGCAGTAACTGTGTGGGCGTTCACGGTTGTAGAACGCCACCCATTCGGCCGTGCCCAGTGACAGTTCGGTCGCGCCGTGAAATCGCGGCTGGTTGTCGACGAGTTCGTTCTTGTAGTCAGAGTTCACCGACTCCGCGAGCGCGTTGTCGTAGCTATCCCCAACGCTGCCAATAGAAGCCGCGATGCCTTCCTCGGCCAACCGCTGCCCGAACACAATCGCTGTGTACTGCGATCCCGCGCCTGAATGGTGTATGAGTCTCGTTAAATCAACTACACCGCAACGCTTTCGGTTGTCTATCGGGTTGTTGATGGCATCGGTAATCAGGTTCACTGTCATTTCCGAGGCCACTTTCCAGCCGACAATCTTGCGGGCGAACACATCGATAACGAACGCCGTGTACGCCCACCCCGACTCGGTGCGGCAGTAGGTAAAATCGGCTACCCACAAACGATTTGGTGCCGCAGCATAGAACTGTCTGTCGACCAGATCCGCCGGCCGCGACGCTGCCGCATCAGGGATGGTCGTACGCACTCGCTTCTTCTTACTCCCGCCATGCCATCCCATCTCCCGCATCACTCGTTCAACAGTGCATCGAGCAACATCAATACCACTGCTGCGCAATACTATCCATGTCTTGCGTGAACCCAGAACCCGCATCAGCGGTCGCTTCCGGCGCAAAGCGAAGATCGCATCGATGACCTGCGCATCGGCGAACATGCGGGCGCTCGGCCCGCGGTTGATGTGATCATAGTAAGTGGACGGGGCGATGTGGATACCATGCTCGCAGAGCACGGCGCACATCGAATCGACGCCCCAGACAAGGCCATCCGCACCCACCTGGTGTCCCTGGTGAGTGCGGATGAACTCCACAATTAGCGGTGTGGCCGGTCGATCTCGGCCGCGAAGAAAGCCGACGCCGCCTTCAGGATCCCGTTCGCTCGTTTGAGCTCGGCCACCTCGCGCTTGAGTCGTCGAATCTCCTCGCTATCGGCCTTGGCTGGCGCGCTGGCGGCGCCCGACGGCGCCTTGCGCACCCACTGGCGAACCGTCTCCGCCGAGCCGACTCCGAGCAAATCCGCAGTCTTGCCCATCGCCGCCCACTCGGTGGACCCCTGAGCCACCAACTGCTCGACCATGTCCACCGCGTCGCGCTTCAACTCATCCGAGTATCGCTTCGATCCTGCCACTGCCATAGGTTTCATTCTCCCTTGAGACGAACCCTCCGGAAACACCGGGACGGATCACAGGCCTGCACACGCCACGGGTTGCTGCGCTCGATGGGCGAGACCGGTATCTGCTGGGATAACGCCGGCGCAGAGTCGTTGTGGTCGACGGTCAAGCACGAATACTATAAGCGACACGCCTTCACCACTCGCGCGAATCTTACTGCAGGACTGAACAATTACGTCCGTTTCTACAATCATGACAGGAGGCACAGTTCGTTAGGGATGATCTCACCCATCAACTTCGAGATCAGCTCGCACGCAAGTCAGCAATCAAGCTAACCGTGTCCATTTTTTCGGGGGAACCCCAGACTGCCGTCGGGGCGGTCGGCTCAGCCAAAGCCGCCACATTGCGCACCCTCAGCGAACGATCCCAGCATGTGTAGTCGCGTAGTTGTCCGTCACCAGGTGCAGCTCCTGTTGCGCATCTTCGGTGACTCCGCCGCGCGCGCTTCAACTCAGCCGAGTACCGCTTCGATCCCGCCGGGAGGGGATCAGGCGCTGCCGGTGGAGAGTCTATGTACACACACCTGGCACAGGCGCCGCCAGGTGTCTTCGTCGATTCCTGCGAAGGAATCGTAGGTAGCCAGGATATGTCGTAGCCGTTCGAAGTAAGTGAGCTCCGAAATGCCGAACGTCACGAAGATCTCGTCGCTGCTGCCGCCGCCGAACGGAGCCCACTGCACTGCGAACGCGACTATTTCGTCCTGGTCCTCGTGTTCGGAATTCTCGCGCTTCACCACCTGCGCATGATCGCGCAGTCACAGCGTGTCGGAGGTACTTTTGGGGAATCTGCTAATCAATCCCATACCCCCCCAAACCGTCCTCAGCGAACCGACGGCGCCACGCCCGCACCGTCGCCGGACGCACCCCAACCTCCTCCGCGATCACCGTGTTCGCCACGCCATCACCGGCCATTGAATCGTCCTGGGTCTGGTGGAGACCGTGATCTCACCAGGAGAATACGGATATGGGAGCACCACGGAAGTTTGATCAGGAGACCCGGGAGCGGGCGGTGAGGATGTATCGGGATCGGCTTGCCGAGCCCGGCGAGTCCAAGTCAGGAGCGCGTCGTCATGTCGGGGAGTTGCTCGACATCAATCCGGTGACGCTACGCAACTGGATCGAGAAGGACACTCCGATCGTCTCCGGATCGGGGACGACGGTGGCCGCCCATGACGCGGAATTGCGTGAACTTCGGCGGGAGAACGCCGAATTACGCAGAGCCAATGAGATTGTGAAGACAGCGTCGGCGTTTTTCGCCGCGGCGGAGATCGACCGCCGACTTCGTTGATCGTCGAGTATATCGACGCTGGCCGCGCCCAGTTCGGGGTCGGTCCGATCTGCCGGGTACTCACCGAGTACGGAATGCAGATCGCCGGAGTCCACCTACTACGCCCACAAACAGCGGGGCACGATCTCGGCAGCGACACTGTCCGAGGCGTATGCCGCGCACGCCGTCTACCAGCAGTGTGAGAAGAACCGCAGTGTGTATGGGGTGCGCAAGATGTATCACGCGATGTGGCGTGCCGGTCACATGATGGGACGCGACCAGATCGGCCGGCTGGCGCACGGTGACTGACACCTGGGCGCCGGCCCGGATCGCGGTGGTGACCGTGCGGTGACCGTAGAACGCAGAATCCGCCCGCAACAGAACCGGTCCCGACGCGTCGTCGGATCGCAGCCGCGCGAGGGTGGCCAGGGTGTCGGCGATCAACCGGTGCGCCCCGCGGGCGGAATTGCAGGCCCCTTTACGCAGCCGTTGAGCCGCGATCACCGGAGCGCCCTGGTCGGTGGTGAGGGTGGTGATCGCCGAGTTCAACCCACGCACCTTCGTGTACCCGAACCCGGCACCCTGCTTGGCTGGGCCGTGGACTTCGATGATGGAGTCGTCGATATCGACCATCACCGGCCCATCGATCCCGGCCAGTACCGGAGTGCGGGCATGCAGGCCGGCCAACACGCGTGTGGCGATCGCATCCATTTGGCGGACATGACCGAACCGGAACTCCCGCAAAAACGATCCCAGCGTCGACGGGGCATACGGGTGGTCGAACACCCGGCCCATCGCCCCGTGCCGCAGTACTGCCATGCCGTCGATGCTGTCGGCACCGGCCACCATGCCCGCGACCAGCGAGAACACCTTCCGATCTGGGTTGGCGCCCTTGTCGGTCGGCACGCTCAGATGCTCGTGCGCCAACCCCAACAGACCAGCCTGTTCGGCCAGCGCCATCACCGGCACCAACCCGGCCGCGCCGAGCAGATTCGGGTCATCACACAAGGCAGACCGGACCGGATGGCTATGAGACAATCGCATCTACGAGATGCCCTTCTGCGTGTACCGATGGAACCCTAAGCAAGTCCCATTCTGTCACCCAGACAGGGCATTTCGTCTCTCCCTCACCGCCCACTTCCACACAAATCGGTGGATCGAGGCTAAGGCGTCCAATGCGAGGTCGGTGTGCATCGTGGTCGAGACCTGCCAGCCGACGACCATGCGCGAGTACACGTCGAGGATGAACGCCGCGTACACCCAACCGGAGTGGGTGCGGATGTAGGTCAGGTCCGCCACCCACAGCGCGTTGGGTGCCTGCGCGGTGAACTGCCGGCCGACTCGGTCGGCCGGTTGCGGGGTTTCGGCGCCGTCGCTGCGGGTGGTCCTGCGTGTCTTCAACCTCGGTATCCCGTGCAGTCCATCGGCTGTCATCAATCGTTCGACGGTGCAGCGCGCCACGTCGATATCCTTTCTGCGTAGTTCGGCGTAGACCTTGCGGGCACCGTAGACGCCGAGATTGTCGGCGTGCACGGTGCGAATCTCGCCGAGCATCTCCCGGTCACGCACCGTGCGTGGCGCCTCGGTCTTGTTCGCACTCAGGTGGGCTCGTACCGTGGACGCAGCGATCTGGGCGGCCGTGTCGCGTAGGGCCGCGCAGATCGGATCGACTGGCGTGTTCGTCGCGAGAAGCGGCGACGAACACGCACGATCAACGCTGTGGGCGGTCGATCTCCGCGGCGAAAAAAGCCGACGCCTGCTTCAAGATCGTGTTCGCCCGCCGCAGCTCGCGGTTCTCCCGCTCGAGCTGCGCGATCCGCTCGGAATCGCTGCTCGTGGTCCCCGGCCGCTGCCCGCCATCGATTTCGGCTTGCTTGACCCAGGTGCCTAGCGCCTCCGGGTGCGCACCGAGTTGATCGCCGATCCGTGTGAACGCTCCCGGCCGTGTGGCCGGGTCCTTGCGGGCTTCCACCGCCATCCGCGTCGCTCGCTCCTTCAGCTCAATGCTGTACTTCCGAGGTGCTGCCATGCTCTCCATCCTTCACAGGTTCGAGAGCCTCCGACGAACCCGGGGCGATTCACAACATGACGACCGCGGGACCGGCAACTACGCCGCTGCCAACCACCAGGCAGGCCGCTTGCTCATCGAACTTGACGCCGCGGACTTTTTTGGCTGGGGCGACGCCGGGATCGGCCACCTATTCGGCGACCCGTCCGAGATCGCCTCCGGAAACACGACAACACTCCGATACCACTGGGACTGCACATGAACCGATAACATCCACTCACCGTCACCATGAACCGCTGGCAGGATCGGTGTCGCCGTCCTGGTTGAGTGTGACTCGTGAATGGCCTGGCCCCTGTGAAGGGTGCTCTTCTCAGGATCTGTCCACTTGGCCGAGGGCGGCGGCGGCCCGGTCTTGCTTCGGTGGCTTGATGAGAAGCCTGCCCGACTCGTTGCCGCGAGTCGTGGCCCGTGACAGGCCTGCCTCGACCTGCTCTTTCCGGGCTGACGCCGCCCAACGACGTCGTCTACGGGAAGGAATCAACGTCGCCATGCCCATCGTCGCAGAGCAGTATGCGGCATTTGTTGGCTCTTCCGGATTCAGAGTGCGTCCAGGTGTTCTGCGAGCTGTCTGAGTGGATGAGTGACCGCAAGATGTAGTGGGTGAGGTTGCGGAAGCCCAGGGCGATGCCGCGGAGGTGTTCGAGTCGGTCGTTGATCGCTTCGACGGGGCCGTTGGAGGCGCCGGTGTCGAAGTAGGCCAGGATCTCTTTGCGTCGAGCCCACAGCGATCGGCCGAGCTGGGCGAGTTCGGCCAGACCGGCCGGCAGGCCGGTGTGGATCTTCTTGAGCACCTTGTACATCAAGATCTTCCCGTCCCGCTTGCGTTCCTGGTCGTAGGCATCGATCAACTCTTGATAGATCGCGTAGGTGACCGAGACGGCCAGATGCTCCTCGTGAGCGTCAAGGCCGGTACGCAGTCTGGTCTTCTGCTTGTCGGTGAGCAACCCGATGCGGGTGAGCAGAGTCCGTCGGATACCGAACAACGGATCCCCGGACCGGCCACGGTGTCCGCACGTAACCTGTTGCACGCGTTGACGACATAATGTGAGTTTCTCTGCGGCGAGGTGGATCACGTGGAACGGATCCATCACCGGGCGCGCCTTGTCGAGCGCTTCATCGGTGGCTGTGCGATAGCCGGTGAACCCGTCCATCGCGACGACCCGGATGCGGTCGCGAAATGACTGATCGCGGGCACCGAGCCAGGCCTTCAAGACGGCTTTCGACCGGCCAACGACCATATCCAACAACCGGGCCGCCCCGGTGCCGTCAACGACCGGGGTGAGGTCGACCAACACGGTGACGAAACTCGAATCGCCCTTGCCGCGAACATGTTTCCACTTGTGCTCATCGACCCCCAAGACTCGCACTCCGGCCAGACGGGCCGGTACCGACGCCAGGGTGTGGGCCGCATCGAGGGCCAGAGTGTTGACGGTGTTCCAGCTCAGCCCGACCGAGGCAGCGACAGCCGACACGCTCATCTTGTCGAAGATCATCGACCGCATGATCCAGGCGGTGGTACGGCGAGTGACCTGGGCTCGCGGCGCCGCGATCGTACTGATGTCGGCTCGGAAGACCGATGTTGTGCACTCGGCGTTGGTGCAAGCGTAACGCGGCACTTTCAGGTGCAGGCGCGTCGGATGCCCGACGATCGGCAGATCAGCAACCTCACGGTCCACGTGATCACGCAGTCGACCGGCCTGCCCGCACGACGGGCACGCGTCTTTCGGGGCCACGACCTGGCAGAACAGGTGTGTCTGGTCTTCGGCATCGATCGCGGCGTCGGTGATCGTCACGCCAAGTTCGATGGTGCGGCAAATGGTGTCGGCAATAGCGCTACGCTGCGTCATGGGTCGGTCCTGTCGGTGTCAGGCTGGTTGTGTCAGAGCTTTCATCCTCACACCGCAGGACCCGCCTACACCTTCAGCCACACCACCCGCCCACAGCGATGCTTGATCACCCCTACATCTTGTGGCCACAAGAACCCGTTCTACGCACCGTCATTCCGGAAGAGCCCATCTGTTGCCCGCCGCCGCGCCGAGGGCCGCACCACCAAAGAGATCATGCGCTGGCTCAAGCGCTACATCACCCGACAGCTCTACCGAACCCTGACCGCGGCACATCCGGTGCCCGCAACGCCTTGACGCGATATAGAAGCATCCCGGATTGATGGAGCCGAGTTGCTTTGTTTCGGACCTCTCCGGCGTGCTGTCGTGCGGTGCTGTAACACTCGTGGCATGGCAGTGAACTTTCATGACATCGGCGGGCGGTTCTCCCTGACGTTTGAAACCGGGGTGAATGGCGAGGCAGATGAGGCGGTCTTCGCTTCTGGTCATGAGCCGAACGGCTACTTCTGGGAGGGATTCGCCCAGTTCGCCTGGCCAGAACTCTCAGGGCGAGTGAGTCTCGACAGCGAGGCGGGAGCCTTCGTCGCCTACGGCGACGACAAAGAGGCGCTGCGTTCATTCCAGGCGATATGGGAGGCGACCGTCGTCGACCCTCAGAAGATCTCTGAGATCATTGCACGTGCCGAGGCAGAGGGATTCGAGTTCGACGACTGAGGGCCTTGACCCCGGATGGTAGACACGGGAATCGAACAGCCGGGCGCGCCAACGGACTGACCGATTACTCAGATCGGGCTACGACCGATCCGTGCGGCCAGTGCCCCGGTCAGCCGCTTCGCGGGAGGCGCGGCCACCGGCACCAGCAAGCCAGGCGTAGAACGAGGAACGCGCGACGCGCGACCTCGACGAATCGCGCACAGCCACTTCACCGGGTCGGCATCGAGGTGGTCGGCGAACACCTGGGGGCCAGGCCCCTCTAGCGATATGTCTGCCCTTGTCGTGGGCTGCACCGGATTTGTCCGGCCCACCGTCGGTCGCCATCGACGCGTGCGCCATCCGCTGAGGCCCGGCGAGCTGTAGCCGGCGGCGGATGACAGAGCGGGAGACTCCGAGGTCCGCCGCCTACAACCAGACGTGGAAACAAGGCTGGGTCGCCAGCGTAGAGACCGACTCGGGACGCACAGAGAGACCGGTTCAGCTGTTGTTGGCGATGCTATATCTTGTCCGTGGAACGACTCGAGCCGGGTTCTCCGTCTTGAACTTGACCCTCGCCCACTGCAAGACACTATCCCGCCTACTGCGCCCCCAGCGTGCCGGGCAGAGATTCGCTTCGGTCGCCGCTACTGCTTAACAGAATGTGAGCAGGCCGCCCGAGTCGACAGCTATGGTTTGCGTATGCGACGGACCCCTCAAGAGCGGAAGCGTCTGAGTCTTGAACGGGATCACCGGAACTCATACGGTGCGAACGATAGGGCTTCGCGCAAGGCTATCCCGCTTGCGAAGGCCAGGGTGAACCGAGCGAACCGAAAGCAAGATTCCCAGGAACTATCCAGGCTGATTGGATCACCATCCGAAGACGCTGCTACGGACGCTGAATCGTCAGTTATCGGCCGACGACAAAAGTCATGGCGCAAGTACCCCGACGAACCATTAAGAACAAGACTGGCACGCCGTCGAAGATAGTTGTCCCACTTTGGCCCGACTGACCTCGCTGCCGTGGGTGATGGCGTGGATGTTCATGTTCGTGCCGGGGAACGGGGTTGTCCGACAGGACGAAGCGAGGCGCTTTCGGCATCGGAGTTGTGTCTCTTCACAGGTTTCCGTACTGCCGCTCGACCGTGAATCGGTAGAGCACGGCGCCCTCGGTCGCGAGTATCCCCTCAAGGGTGCTGTTGTCCAGTCCGAGGTGGTGGCTGCGGTCGCTGTGGTAGTCGAGTGGGCCGAAGGGGCGCCCATCGCGAATGCGGAAGTAGCGCACGAGCCTGCGAGCCGCCGTCTCACCGTCGATGATCTCGACGCTCACATCGAGGGAGTGGCGTGTCCCCCGTGAACCGGTCCGGGTGGTTTTAGAGTCCTGATTGCCCTGATGAGGGCACGAAGGGACGATAGGGATCATGGTAGGACGGAAGCGTCACTCGGCCGAGGACATCGTGCGCAAGTTGCGCCGGGCTGATGAGTTGGCGGCGGAGGGAAAGACCGGCGAGGAGATCGCCGCCGACCTCGAGGTGTCGGCCGCAACGTTGTACAACTGGCGCCGCCAGTACGGCGGCATGGACGCTGATGCCGCCAAAGAGCTCAAAGAGCTGCGTGAGCAGAACAGCAGGCTCAAGCGATTGCTCGCCGATGCGGAGTTGGAGAAGGACGCACTGCGGGAGATCGCGAAGGGAAAATTCTGAGCCCGACCGCCAAACGCGCCGCCATCGACATGCTCAAAGACGTGATGAACATGTCAGAACGTAAGGCGTGCAGGGTGGTTGGGCTCGCCCGCTCGGCCTATCGCGAGTTACCGCAGGCGCAGACCCCGGCTGATCCGGACGCCGGCCTGCGGGAGCAGCTACGGACTTACGCCCGCAAGAACCCACGCCACGGGTTCCGTCGGGCCTGGGCGTGGCTGCGGTTCGATGAGGGCGACACGGTGAACAAGAAGAAGGTGCACCGGCTGTGGAAGGAGGAAGGTCTGCAAGTGCGTCGGGCACCGCGACGTAAACGGGCTGGCCAATCGTCGGTGCCGATCGTGGTCGCGGATGCACCGAAGGTGGTGTGGGCATTGGACTTTCAGTTCGACTCCACCGTCGAGGGACACAAGATCAAGATCGCGTCGATGGTCGATGAGCACACCCGCATGTCGTTGCTGAACATCGTGGACCGCTCGATTCCCGCCGAACGCCTGATCGAGGAGTTGGAGAAGACGTTCGCGATCTGGGATGGCCCGCCGATGGTGCTGCGCATGGATAACGGGCCTGAGTTCATCTCCGAGGCCCTCCAAGCGTTCTGTGCTGGTTCGGTCGGGATTTCCTACATCCCGCCGGGCACGCCGTGGAACAATGGGTTCATCGAGTCGTTCAACAACCGGTTGCGCGACGAGTGTTTGAACCGCAACTACTGGCCCACCCAACTCGAGGCCCGCGTGGTCATCGAGGACTTCAAGGACGACCACAATCACCGACACCGGCATTCGGCACTGGGCTACAAGACCCCGGCCGAGTACGCTGCCGGATGCACCCACCAACATCACCCCGTGGGCTGCGAGATCGACTGATCGACTGCAAGTAGCAACTGGCTCTAGAACTGCCTGGACCGGCTATCGGGGACCTGCCACGGGGGCGCATACGGTATCCGGCGGGTGCGCGCGACTCTGTTGAACGATTTCGACATTGTAGTCAACCGCAAACTCGTCCGATCGTTGATGAGGGAACGCGGACTGGCCGGTCTGCCGAAGCCGAGACGGCGTAGACCGAACCTGGCAGGCCTCTGCACACCCTCTGACCTGGTCGAACGTGCGTTCACTGCGGACGCCCCCAACACGTTGTGGTGCACCGATATCACCGAACATCCCGCTCGCGACGGGAAAGCCCATTGCTGCGCAGTAATCGATTGCTTCTCTCGCAAGATCGTTGGCCGAGCGTTCTCCACCATCGCCGACACCACATTGATCAATAACGCGGTGAACATGGCTTTTCGTGAGCGATCACCCAGTGGCGCAACAGTTTTACATGCCGACCACGGAACGCAATTTCACGTCCTGGAGCTGGGGTGAGAACCTGCGGCGGTCCGGGTTGACGCCATCATTCGGGTCAGTTGGCGACTGCTTCGACAACGCCGCGATCGAGGCCTTCTGGGGACGCATGCAAGTCGAACTGCTCAACACGAAGAAATGGGCCACAACCTTCGAACTCGTAGTCGCGATGGCCAACTGGATCGACACGTTCTACAACACCGAGCGGCTTCACAGCTACGTCGGTAACATCAGTCCCGACCAATATGAGGCCCTGCGGGCCCCAACCGAACCCTTCGAACTCCAATAGCCCACGGTCAAAGCATGGGGTACACATCAAGGCAGTTCTAGAGCCAGTTCCTTGTTGTGATCGTCAGTCGATCTCGCAGCCCACGGGGTGATGTTGGTGGGTGCATGCGGCAGCGTACTCGGCCGGGGTTCGGTAACTCAGTGCTGAGTGCCGATGTCGGTGATTGTGGTCGTCTTTGAAGTCCTCGATGACCACGCGGGCCTCGAGTTGGGTGGGCCAGTAGTTGCGGTTCAAACACTCGTCGCGCAACCGGTTGTTGAACGACTCGATGAACCCATTGTTCCACGGCGTGCCCGGCGGGATGTAGGAAATCCCGACCGAACCAGCACAGAACGCTTGGAGGGCCTCGGAGATGAACTCAGGCCCGTTATCCATGCGCAGCACCATCGGCGGGCCATCCCAGATCGCGAACGTCTTCTCCAACTCCTCGATCAGGCGTTCGGCGGGAATCGAGCGGTCCACGATGTTCAGCAACGACATGCGGGTGTGCTCATCGACCATCGATGCGATCTTGATCGTCTTCCCATCGACGGTGGAATCGAACTGAAATTCCAGCGCCCACAATACTTTCGGTGCATCCGCTCCGGCCGGCGAGGTGGGGAACACGGCCTCGTCAATGATGGCGCCATTGGTGGCGTTGATCAGCGCAAACGAGTGGGTGGCGGCGTGGGTATCGACTCCGATGACACACGCATACTGCTCTGCGACGATGGGCATGGCGACGTTGATTCCTTCCCGTAGACGACGTCGTTGGACGGCGTCAGCCCGGAAAGAGCACTTCGAGGCAGGCCTGTCACGGGCCACGACTCGCGACAACGAGTCGGGCAGGCTTCTCATCAAGCCACCGAAGCAAGACCGGGTCGGCGCCGCCGCTCTCGGCCAAGTGGACAGATCCTGGGAAGAGCACCTTCACAGGGGCCAGGCCATTCACGAGTCACACTCAACCAGGACGGCGACACCGATCCTGCCAGCCAGCCGCGCAAATACTTACAAGCGATTCAAAATCCACTTACACCGGTCTCACGACATTCCCGCGCAGCACATCCGGGCGCAGGCGCGAGTGTTGGCGAACAAAAGTGTCGCACAACAGTACGGGTGTGGTGCGTGCACACGAAAGATGATGTGGAGGAGTAGAGGACAGCCGCCCCCCTGGGCAACGGATACGAGGAGAGAGCATGTCGAGAGCTACAGTGACGGCCGGGGACACGGACGTCTTTGTTGAGGGTGAGTGGATGAGGGCTACGTCGGGTACGTCGTTGACGGTGGTCAATCCCAGTAGCGGCGAGCAGATCACCTCGATCGATATCGCCGGTCAGCGCGAG
Organism: Gordonia sp. L191; assembly: GCF_030077625.1. Taxonomy (NCBI): domain Bacteria; kingdom Bacillati; phylum Actinomycetota; class Actinomycetes; order Mycobacteriales; family Gordoniaceae; genus Gordonia; species Gordonia sp. L191. The sequence goes on from NZ_CP125996.1 coordinate 327,390, forward strand.
GTCGACCTCGCGGTGCGGGCGGCGCGCCGCGCATTCGACAGTTCTGCGGGGTGGGCCGCGTGGCCGCCTTCGGAGAGGGCCGACGTGCTACGCCGATTCGCTGACGAAATCGAATCTCGTGCCGATCAGATCGCCACCACCGTAACGTCTCAGAACGGAATGCCGATCGGATTGGCGCGCACGTTGGAATCCGCTTTTCCCGCTTTACTGCTGCGGTATTACGCGGGCCTTGTGGAGCAAGAATCGGTCGACCGGCGGGATGGAATGCTCGGTGGTCAGCTTGTAGTCCGGCGGGTTCCTACCGGTGTCGTCGCAGCGATCGCGCCGTGGAACTACCCGCAGACACTCAGTGCGATGAAGTACGCTCCTGCACTCGCGGCGGGGTGCACGGTGGTTCTCAAAGCGCCGGTTGAGTCACCGTTGGACGCGCGACTGGTCGCCCACGCGGCTATTGCGGCTGGGCTTCCCGCCGGCGTTCTGAACATCGTTGCCGGTGGCGTGGATGCCGGGAAGGCATTGGTGGCGCATCCAGGTGTCGACAAGGTCGCCTTTACCGGGTCTACCAAAGCGGGGCGAGAGATCGCCCGGACCTGTGGTGAAGTGCTACGGCCTTTCACCTTGGAACTGGGCGGGAACTCGGCCGGGGTAATCCTCGACGACGCCGACCTGGCTGGATGCGCCGACGCGTTGTTCGGTGCCATCTTCATCAACAACGGCCAGACCTGTTTTCGAAGCTCCCGCATTCTCGCTCCGGAGAGCAAGTACGCGGAGGTTGTGGAATTGTTGGCTGAACTCGCACGCTCGGCCGTGATCGGTGACCCGCTCGACACCGGCACCGCCATCGGACCGCTGATCAATCGTCCAGCGTTGCAACGTGTTGCCCACATAGTCGAGAGGGCAAGTCAGAGCGGCCGAATCGTCACGGGAGGTCGAGTGCTCGACAGGCCCGGATACTTCCTCGAACCAACAGTGATCGCCGACATCGATCCCTCGTCGCCGGTATGGCAGGACGAAGTGTTCGGGCCGGTGGTCAGCGTGCATCCCTACTCTTCCGAAGACCACGCCATAGCACTGGCCAATGATTCCGTGTATGGACTCGGCGGAACAGTCTGGTCGGCCGACCACGATCATGCCGTCGCGATGGCCAGTCGAATCCATACAGGCACTGTGGGGATCAATGGTTATGTACCAGACCCCGCCGGACCGTTCGGCGGGATGAAGAACAGCGGCATCGGACGCGAGTTCGCGGCCGAGGGACTCGCGAACTTCCGTCAGTCACAGACGATCTACCTGGGCTGATCCGCACCGATACCTCAATCGGCAACCTCCGGTTACCCGAAAAGATGGTCGTGGGTACGGCTCACCGACGTCACTCGATCGCCGCTGTCCGGCTCGGATCCCGACGCCCGAGGTGTAACGAATCGCTACACCTCGGGGTCGTCTGTCGTGTGATACTGACCATAGCCGGGTGTGGAGCTGGGCACTGTATTGGGAGGTGGGGAGGGAGTGGCATCAGAGGATGGAACTCTTCTCGTTCAGTCGTGGCGGCGGTCGGAGATGTGCGGAGTAGACCCGCGCACGTGCTTGCAGGAGGATCGCACCATCGAGCCGGTCAATCCGCAGAACAGACTGCGTACTGCCGCCGCGCCGGTGCTCGATCGTGTTGCCGAGGCGCTGGACGACAACGAATTTGCAGTACTGCTGGCTGATCGTCAGGCGCGAATCGTGGATATCCGTGCTGCCGGTCGAGGAGTGCGGCGGCGTATCGATTGCAGTGGGGTGATCGAAGGTCGATCGATGGCTGAGGATGCCGCTGGAACCAATGCCATCGGCACCGTTCTCGAAGAGAAGCAAGGGATTGCCGTTCGTGGTGTGGATCATTTCGCTGAAGCCCTGCGAGGCTTCAGTTGTTACGGGTATCCCATTGTCAATCCGATCACTCGCCGCATTGCGGGAATTCTGGATATTTCATGTGCAGTTGGAGTGGAGAATCCGTTGCTAGCTCCATTCTTGATCACCGCTGCTCACGATATTGAGGATCGCCTGCTCGACAGTGCGACGTCCCCGCAGCGCGGGCTTCTTGGTGAGTTCGAGAAGGCGGTGTACAGGGCCCGGGGCTATCCTGTCATCGCCATGGGTGAGGATGTGTTCCTGGCGAACGTCGAGGCGACGAACCTTCTGACCCCGCTGGACCATGTGGCGCTTCGCGCCGCGAGTGAGCTGGCTGTCGACGGAGTGCAAGTGACGCAGGATCTTGTTCTCTCCCAGGGAGAGACGGTCGAGTTGACGATTGCTGGCGAGCGTGTCGGGGCAGTCATGATCCTGCGGACCAAGGACGGCACGGGGCAACGCGTTCGGAAACCGACAAGCACTCCACCGGCTTCTGCGTCGCCTGTGGTTCTCGTGACCGGCGAACCCGGCAGCGGCAAGAAGGCGACGGCGCGAGCACTACTTCGGGGTAGGTCCATCCATCTCCATTCGGGTCATCTGATTCGTGAGGCAACCGCGAGTCGGCAGATGCGAGAGATTGTTCGTACTCTCGAGGGTGACGACGCAGTCATCGTCACCGACGTTCACCTGTTGCCGGACGTGGCAGCGCGGCGCCTTGCCGAAGCTCTCGGATCGAGCACTCGTAGCGCGCCCACGGTGTTAACCAGCCCTTCGCCGGATTCTCTTTGTGGAGAACGCGCCAGGATTCTCAGGCTCGTCGATGACGTCCGTGTGCTGAAGCCTCTACGCGCCCGCCGTCATGAGATCCCGCGCCTGGTTGCCGAGATTCTATCGGGTGATGGTGCGAGCGGGCTCGCGGTCAGCGCCGAGGCGATGCAGATCCTTGTCGACCAGCCGTGGCCGAACAACATCAGTGATCTCGCCGCGACGCTACGTGCTGCGGCCAACTCGAGAACATCAGGCGTCATCGCAGTCGAGGATCTGCCCAGGAGGATGTCTTCGTCATTGCCGCGCGCCCTGTCACCTATCGAGCAGGCGCAGCGTGACACCATCGCCGAAGCCTTACGGGAGACCGGTGGCAACAGGAGTGCGGCGGCCGAGGCGGTGGGTATCAGCCGTACGACGCTGTACCGAGCGATTCGCCGATATCGGCTCACATAGCGCGACCTATACGTGCCCGCGGGATTGTGTGAACTATTGAAACACTGATCACACTCAGTTGGTGGAACCATGGGCATGGATCACCTACGAGAATCAGGAGTATTCCATGTATCGGGTTAATGTGCTCTATGGGCCACCGGACGATCGCGAACAGTTCATCTCCTATTACGAGAATACTCACCTCCCGCTGGCGAAGGCGATTCCGGGGTCACGCAATCATGCCTTCGCGTTTAATGTTTCGTCGTTAGGTGAGGAGTCACCGTTCTTTGCAGTATTCTCGGCCGATTTTGAGTCGTTCGATAAATTCGAAGAGGGCATGGCGTCAGCCGAAGGGAAGATGGCAGCCGCTGACATTGCCAACTTCGCTTCCGGAGGGGCCACAATTATCCATTATCAGGTCATGTCCGTTGGGTTGGAGTAGCAGCACCCGCGTTGATATTTAGAGTTCGATGCGCCGGGTTCGCGGCGATGAATATCATCGCTGTCGTGGAGCCCTAGGCTGAGTCTTGGTCACCATTTTATGTGTGCTGTGTTCGTCATTCTTGGTTACGTGATGGAGGAGTGTTAGAGATGATTCGTCGATCCACCCGCTCAGGGTTGTCGGACCGGGCTTTCGGTGGCCGATGTTGGCAACGGACTCTGAGGAGTCTACTTTTTGCGGCCATCTGCCTTATGGTTTCGAGCTTCGTTATGGCTCCTTCTGTCCCGGCTTCGCCCACTCGCCCCGATGGCAATTGGGAACCAACCAGTTATGACACCAATCCCGGGGACTATCCGGTTCGGGTGGCCACGCCCGCCGACTCGGCGTTGACTCGTAACAAGTTCGGTGATGTCGGGATCTCATGGTGGTGGCTTAAGGATCCCGCGAATCCGCAGCGGATGATTGTTGTCCTCGAAGGTGAGCCATTCTGGGGTGATCGCAGTACCGGCCGCGGCGGTGTCTTCGGCGGGAAACAGGGTGGATTATTTGGTTGGGGAATTCTTCAACTGTCTTACGAGCTGCAACCGCAGTTCCCCTTCACCAACGGCATCGTCACGTTCAAGAAGGGGCTACCTGCCGGCCTATGGCCCGATGTGGCGACCATGGATGACCAACCTGGCATGCGTTCGAACACTTACAATATCGACTACAACTCCAGGGCCAACTCGTGGCGAGTGAAGGGCCAAACGCCTCTCGCGGCAGCAGACTTCACAGCCACCGATCCGGTGGCGGGTCCTCATGGCCTCATCAAGGTTGGCGGCGATCCCGGTACGGATTCGCTTATGGACGAGATTGTCCTGAACAGCCGCGCCGCCGGGTCGGTCACGATCGCCGGCCGCCGCATAGATGTGACCGGGTGGCGTGCGGGGTACTGGCGCATGCGCATGTTCGGTAGCCTCGCCGATAGTCTGCTGAATCCGACGCGATCGTGGGGTGGGTGGGAGTATGCCCCGGTGATGGAACCGGATGGCGGTGCGAGCGAGTTCTACGGCATCATGAACAACAGTGGCCGATACTCCGGTCCACTCATCGACGCGCGCCCTTCCGGAACTCGGATATGTTCCAAGACCACACTCGATTTCGGTCCGTACCGACCGGGTCGGCCACTTCTCGGCGAGCTCACCCCACCATTTGCGGTGCATACCATCCCTGAGTGGATCAAGGTCAGATGTGCTCCGGGCCAACCATTCTCCATGGAGAAGACATTCTATCCGGATTCGACAGATTATGGGTCGGCTGGAATTCTGGACGGGACAGAGATGCCGGTTCACACCGTTCCCGGATCGTTTGGGACCTACGAGCACTTCCGTTGGGGGTATTACAAGCTCAAGGCCGTGGGCAGCTGAGGTTAGTTCATTGACACGGCGGTCAACGTACCTCGCGAACTGGGTTGCAACTTCACTTCGCGTGGTCACACGTGCCAGAAGACAGAACTTTTGACAGGACCAAAAATGGGAGTGAAATCGTTGAAGGATGAGCAGCCACCAGTCCTCGGTACGAAGGCGGTGGGGAACCGGGGAACCATGGCCACGCGGAGGCAAGTGCTTACCGGGATCGGCGCAGCGGCCGCACTGGCTCCGGTGTCTGCGTTGCTTGGACCCGGGCGGTCGGCCGCCGACCCTGCCCGCGGCCGCAGGGTGGCCGTCTTTGGCGGTGGTCCGGGCGGGATGGCCGCCGCACACGAGTTGAGCACACGGGGATTCAAGGTCACAGTATACGAAAGGCACTCCCGCCTCGGAGGAATGGTGCGCGCCTACACCAATCCGCTCGGCACCTCTGCCAATCCCTTTGAGATGAGTGCTCAGCACTTCGTGCTGCCCTCCTACGCGATCGTGCCGGAGACGCTTCGCTCCATTCCCAATGGCCGTGGGGGGACTGTCTTCGACAGCCTCGCGCTTATCCCACGCAATCCGAATGTGGGAGCCGGCAATCAGGGCCAGAGAGCTCCCGTCACTGTCGGCACCACCCAGTTCATCGCGCCACTACCGCTGACGCCGGAAGCTGTTCGGTCGGCTCCCATCGAACGCTATCCTCAATACATCAGTGATGCGCTCGGCCAACTGGGCAAGTACACCCCCGCCGACACCGCGCTCCTTGCCAGCAAGTTCGCCGCGTGGGTGACATCAGGCCCACGCCGCAGCGTCGGGCAATTGGACAAGATGACACTCCGGCAGTTCTTCCGCACAGATCGAATGTCGGCGAACGCTGCGTGGCTGCCGTGGACGATCGAGCACGTCCTGGGCAGCGACGCCAAGGACGTCGGTGGATCTGCCGAGGCGCTCAAGGAGTTCTTCGTCGATCCACTGTTTCGCACCCTGGAGTCCCGGGACCGGTACTACTGGGGCCTCAACATCGATGCGGAATCCGCACTACCGCTCGGCATCTGTTTCGACGGACCGGAGACCGAGGTGTGGTTCGACCCCTGGGCGCGTCACATGCGGACTCTGGGGGCCGAATTCAAGGTGAATCACACCCTCACCCAGCTGAGAACCGACGGCGGTCAGATCACCTCAGCCATCGTTCGTGACGAGCGAGGCCGGGCTGTGGAAGTGACGGCTGACTACTATGTCCTCGCCGTGCCGGGTGACCGTATGCGAACTCTGTTCACCCCCGACATCACCAGGGCGGACCCGGGCCTTCGTGATGCCTGGAATGTACTGCCGGCCTACGAAACCGGATTCCAGCTGTGGTTCCGGGAACTCGATATCACACTTGGTCTCGTCGCGCCGGAGAACGGTTGGTACACCTTCCTTGGGGGCGTGAATACGATCTGGCAACGGGACCTGAGGAAATTTGGTTCTGGGCAGGTCGGCGGTGCGCTGGACATCGAGATCTTCTCCAGCTCACTCTTCCAGGTACCGGGGCGTCTTTTCGGTAAGCCAATGCTACAGCTGACGAAAGAACAGACCATCGCCGAACTGAGGGACCATCTGATCCGTCATGCAGGCATGGCAGAGGCCTTCCGGCCCGGTAACTTCCTGGGATGGACGCCGCACACCACTCTGCAGTGGACCAACACCGGATGGGATGTCACCGACGTACGGGCCGGTGACGCACCAGGCAACGCAGGCCGACGACCACGACCTTCGCCCACGGGGGCGCTACGAAACCTGTTCTTGGCGGGCGGGTCCGTCCGGAACTCGACATTCGTCGACTCCCAGGAAAGTGCGATGGAGACCGCCAGGCGTTCCGTGAATGCCATACTTGAGCGTTCCGGTGTGAACGAACCCAAGTGCTGGCTACCCGACTACTCGCCTCCCAAAGCCCTGGCCGGAGTGCGCGCAGACGATGATCGACGCTATGCGGCAGGGCTGCCCAATATCTTCGATGTCATCGCGCCTGCGCCACGACTGTAGTGCCGCTCTGCCAGAGGATGGCGGCAGGCCATGAAGGGGTCGGTTCGATGTCGGTTCCCCTTCCCGGCCTTCGCCGTCAATTTCGTGTCATGAACGAAACACATGTGGTCTGATCTGGTGAGACACACGTTCGCCGCGACAACGGAGGCAGTGATGGGACCGGAATTCAGCGAATCGACCGAGGCGGCGATCCGGACGGCGCGCGAACACTCGATCGGCGCGTTGCTGCATCGCAGCGCCCAGCGCAGCCCCGACAAGATCGCGATCATCGACGGGGACACGGAACTGACGTTCGCCGAGTTCGATGCCGCGGTGAACCGGTGCGCCAACACCCTGACCGCGCGGGGTCTGCTACGCGGAGATCGATTGGCGCTGATCAGCCACAACTGCTGGCAGTTCGGCGTTCTCAACTTCGCGACCGCCCGCCTCGGGGTGATCCTGGTACCCATCAACTTCGGGCTCGGCGCCGAGGAGATCGCGTTCATCCTGACCCACAGCGGGGCACGCGGCGTCGTCGTCGAGGACGCTCTCGGACCGACGGTCACCTCGGCGATCGACCTCGCCGCCGCCGCGGTCGACATCCGCGGATGGATCGCGCTGTCCGGTGCCGCGCCGGCACACGGCTGGGAGGACGCGACGGCGTGGATGACCACCGGCGACGCGACGGCTCCCGGCATCGTCGTCGGCGACGACGAGCCGGTGCGGATGATGTACACCTCCGGCACCGAGTCCCGCCCCAAGGGGGTGCTGCTGTCCAGCAAATCGCTGATCACGCAGTATGTTTCGTGCATCATCGACGGTGGCATGTCGGGTGAGGACGTCGAGATCCACTCGCTGCCGATGTATCACTGCGCGCAACTCGACTGCTTCTTCTCCACCGACATCTACCTCGGGGCGACCAGTATCATCCTGCCCGCGCCCGATCCGGCGACGATCCTGGCGACCATCGAGTCCGCGCGTGTCACCAAACTGTTCTGCCCGCCGACGGTCTGGATCTCGCTGCTGCGTCATCCCGACTTCGACACGCGCGACCTGTCGTCGCTACGCAAGGGGTATTACGGCGCCTCGCCGATGCCGGTGGAGATCCTGCGCGAGTTGTCACGCCGGTTGCCCGAGGTGTTGTTGTGGAATTTCTACGGCCAGACCGAGATGTCGCCGCTGGCAACCATTCTGCAGCCGCATGAGCAGATCGACCGGGCCGGGTCGGCCGGGCGGGCATCGGTGAACGTCGAGACCAAGGTCGTCGATGATGACGACGATCCGGTGCCGGTGGGGCAGGTCGGCGAGATCGTACACCGCAGTCCCCATGCGGCACTGGGCTATTACCACGACGAGGAGAAGACCGCTGCGGCATTCCGCAACGGCTGGTTCCACTCCGGCGACCTCGGCGTCATCGACGCCGACGGCTACCTCTCGGTGGTCGACCGCAAGAAGGACATGATCAAGACCGGTGGGGAGAACGTCGCCTCACGGGAGGTCGAGGAGGCCATCTACCTGCTCGACGGCGTGGCCGAGGTCGCGGTCTTCGGTGTGCCACATCCGAAGTGGATCGAGGCGGTCACCGCCGTCGTCGTCCCCAAGGACGGCGCGACCCTCACCGAGGAGGCCGTCGCGGCCCACCTCGAGCCGATCCTCGCCGGATACAAGCGGCCGAAGTACATCGTGTTCGCCGACGCCCTGCCGAAGAACCCGAGCGGCAAGATCCTCAAGAAGGATCTGCGCGTCGAGCACAACGCGATCGCGTCGGCGTAGCACTTCCGGGGACCTGCCACGACCTCATCGCCGATTGGACAACTCTCATGTCTCACGCCCAGGCGCCGGCGACTATGCGGCTGTGAGGAAGCCGCCCTGTAGCCACGCAGTCGGCGACCGTGAGCTCCAGATCAGCGGGGCTGTCTTGTACCACCGCGGTTGTTGTCCGCGCAGCCTCGCGCGCGAGCTTGTCAAGTTGTCTGTGTGAAAGTGACTCCTGATTTCTTCTGTCCGCTTCCGGGCTAGTTGAGGCGGGGTTCGATGCGGTCGGGGTAGGCGAGGGCGAGTTGGCCGAGGGCCTGTTTCCAGTTGGTGACGACCTGGCCCTCGACGTCACAGATCGCCAGCCGCAGCAGTTTGCGGACCGCGACGTCGGTGGGGAAGTGGCCTCGGTTTTCGATCACCTTGCGGAGTTGGTAGTTCAGCGACTCGATCGAGTTCGTGGTCTAGTGGTGCGCGTTGTAACTGTTTGAACGGTTGGTTTGCTGCGATAATGAGGTATGGCGAATCGTCCTGCTGCGGTGAACCGCCCGGGCGTGTCCGGAGATTGAATCGTCCTGGGTCTGGTGGAGACCGTGATCTCACCAGGAGAATACGGATATGGGAGCACCACGGAAGTTTGATCAGGAGACCCGGGAGCGGGCGGTGAGGATGTATCGGGATCGGCTTGCCGAGCCCGGCGAGTCCAAGTCAGGAGCGCGTCGTCATGTCGGGGAGTTGCTCGACATCAATCCGGTGACGCTACGCAACTGGATCGAGAAGGACACTCCGATCGTCTCCGGATCGGGGACGACGGTGGCCGCCCATGACGCGGAATTGCGTGAACTTCGGCGGGAGAACGCCGAATTACGCAGAGCCAATGAGATTGTGAAGACAGCGTCGGCGTTTTTCGCCGCGGCGGAGATCGACCGCCGACTTCGTTGATCGTCGAGTATATCGACGCTGGCCGCGCCCAGTTCGGGGTCGGTCCGATCTGCCGGGTACTCACCGAGTACGGAATGCAGATCGCCGGAGTCCACCTACTACGCCCACAAACAGCGGGGCACGATCTCGGCAGCGACACTGTCCGAGGCGTATGGTCAGTACACGTCGTTGGCGTTCACCGCCGCCTTGACCGAGGCTAACATCACCGGTTCCATCGGATCGGTGGGTGATGCTCTCGACAATGCGCTCATGGAATCGGCGATCGGCCTCTACAAGACCGAGTTGATCGACACCGGCCGCACCTGGAACGATCGGGGCCACGTCGAACGAGAGACCGCCGCCTACGTCCACTGGTTCAACACCGAGCGATTGCACTCGTCTCTGGACTACTGCCCACCCATCGAGTACGAGACGCGCTACCGTGACACCGTCGCCTCCGAGGCGGAGGTGGCCTAAACCGGCCTAAACCAGGTCTCCATCCGATCCAGGACGGTTCAGAGTGGCCAACCCGCCGGTCGGTTCACACACAACCGAGGGTGCATGAAACCCGGGACGCTTCACCTAACCGACACGCCCGAACGAAGGATCAGCCTGTACATTACGCCAAAGGACTTGCCTAGGCGTTGACCCACCGCGTACGACGTCTCGTCGTTGTTTGCCACAACGTCGATCTTGCCGGAACCGCAAAAGAGGGTGCAAGATTTCTGGCGATCGGCGCACACTGACGTTCCCACGACCACGAGTAAGGGGATCGCCGCAGACATGGATACCTCCGTCGACAGTTCAGTCCGTTCCGATGCAGAAGCGTTCTGGGAGAATCATTACCGATCTCGATCAGCGAAGGCTCCGACCGTGAACCCGGTTCTGAGTGAACTCGCACATGCCATGACACCCGGCCGGGCTCTCGATCTCGGGTGCGGCAACGGAGGCGACGCCCTCTGGCTTGCCGGCCCGGGGTGGTTGGTGACAGCGACCGACATAGCCCGCACCGCTGTCGAGAACCTCACTGTGCGTGCCGACGAACAGGGACTCGCTGCACGGTCGCAAGCAGTGCAGCTCGACCTGTCCAGGTCATTTCCCGCCGGTGAGTTCGACCTGGTCAAGGCCCACTATCTCCATACGCCATTTGCGTTCCCGCGAACACGCATCCTGCAACGCGCAGCTCAAGTGCTGGCACCAAACGGACTGCTCCAGATCTTCGACCATGGCAGTGCAGCACCGTGGTCGTGGAGCAGCGACACCGAGGGCCCAGTTCCCGAGCCCGCACGAGGTCGTCGACGAGTTGGCACTCGACACCGTTCTGTGGGTCATCGATCGCGCCGAGGCATCCAGCCGTCTTACACCGGACCCGGCGGGCCGCGCGCCGAGGTCACCGATCACATCGTTCTGATCAGACGCTTACCCCATCGCTGACCGTATCGATTCAACAGCCAAGTCCCATCGCACATCTACATCTCACACAAGAAGGACTCCGATCGACATGACCTCACCACACCCAAACCGAACGCGCAGGAAGGACACCCCACCACCGAGCACCGGAGCGTCCGAAAAAGAAGTCCTCACTGGCTTTCTGAACTATCTGCGCCAGAGCGCAGCCGGCAAACTCCGAGGCCTCGACGAGGAGGCCGCGCGCACGACCCACGTTCCCTCGGGGACCACACTTGCCGGGCTGATCCAGCACCTCGCCTACGTCGAACGCGCTATGTTTCTCGGTGAGACCGTCACGAGCTGGCCACAGACTTTTCGCGTGCCACCCGAGGCGAAGATCGACGACATCGTCGATAGCTATCGCGCGGTGGTCGGTCAGGCGAACGACGTCATCGACACCTACGACGACTTGTCCCTCCCGGCGCCACGCCTGGAGGGCCGCACGAGCGGACCGTCGATGCGGTGGGCGTTGACACACATGATCGAAGAGACCGGACGTCACGTCGGCCATCTAGACATACTGCGCGAGCTCACCGACGGGACGGTCGGCCGATGACCTCGCTCCTTTCCTACCTCCGCCGCCGTACCCAACGCAGCTCATCGAATCGGCGCGTGACCGTCTTCATCCACCCCTGCTGACGCCCCATCCAAACACCCTCTCTCCCTAGGCTAAGGGTGTTGCGTCCACCGGTTGAACCCGGTCAGTATCGAGCGATTCGTTACACCGAGCGTCTCGCCGAAGCTGAAGCGGTGACTTCTGTTGGTTCCAAGGGTGATTCGTACGACAATGCGATGGCTGAGGCGTTCAACTCGTTATTCAAGGCCGAGTGCATCCGCAACCCGATCATGCGCCCGAAGAGCGGGTGGGGCGGTGTTGGCGAGGTCGAGATCGCGGTCGCGGAGTACATCGAATGGTTCAACCACCGACGGTTGCACGGCGAGATCGGGCATGTTCCACCCGTCGAGTACGAGGCCACCTACTGGTCGGCCCACACGGTCACCAGCTACCGTGAGAACCCGGTCCCAGCAGAAGCTGGAACCAACTAACCGAGCCTCCAGCAAACCCGGGGCGATTCAACCTGTCGTCGGGTGTTTGCAGGTCGAGCTTGGTCCATTCCATGTCAGACAGGGCCGCTGGGCCTCCGAGGACCCATGCCCACAGGTGTCCGGGGAGTCGGTCGGGGTCAGTGACGGTAGCGAAGTGGCGTTCAGCAGAGCCGTCGCGGTACTCCAGGTCGAAGCGGCCGTCGTCTCTGACGCGTGTTTGTGCATAGACCTCGCTGTCCCGTTCGATGATCAGGAACGGGTGGGGGTCAACGAGGCGGCCGATCAGCGTGTCGAGCATTCGGGGGCCGAGCATAGGGAAACGTCCCACAGTGCCGTGGTGAACAGAGATCGGGACGGCGTGCTCTGTGTCGATATAGAGGTTTTCCTGGGGGTCGTAGACATCGAAACCCCAGACGGCTGCTAACGGGATTACCACCTCGCGGCTACGCTCCGCATCCGGCCACGCGGCAGGAACATAAGTTCCCACCCTTAGGGGCTCGGGTGGCTCGTGCTCGATCCCACGTTGGCGTTGCCTGTCGATGATCTGCGCGATCACAGCAACAAGTGGCGAGTCTGCAGAATGGCGGCCAGCCGCCGCACCCGTTTGGCAGTCTTCCCGCATGACCCGCTCTGCGGAGTCGTTATCCGTGGCGAGGTGCCACGGTAGAACGTACAGGTCATAGCTCACGAAATCTCACCTTCGTCGACTGACCCCCTCGTGGTGCTCTCCAGCTGTGCCTCCCCGGTCTGCTCCGAAATCGCTGGTGCCTCCGGCGTCCCCTGTCCCCTGCAGATTGGCGGTGGGAGTACAACGACGTGGGGTCGGTAATTCCCGACCGGGTTAACGTGATAGCCGCCAATCCCAACCACCGTCTTATGCGATCTCATAGAGAAGGTAGTAGTCCTCGCCCGTAGCTGAAATTTTCGCAAAGAACTCCTTCAGGAAAACAAACCACGATTCGATATAGCCGAAATCGCTTTCATCAAAATGGCGGCCAAATGGGTAGAGGTCGGCGCGGGCAAGTTCCGGGGCGGTGGCGTTACCCCGGAGATCGGCGAAGGACAATCCGTCGAACATCTGCGCACAGGCCATCACCATCGCAGGATCGAGCACATCCACACCTCCATTGGCTAGCTCGATCGTGTCACCGGTGCCGGCGAACGGGTTCGGTGTGAGTCCTGAACGCTGCCAGAGAAACGCCATCCCATCCCACGTCTGGTCGAGCCCTTCACCTCTCGGAACCCCACTCTCATCGGCCTCTTCGAGGGCTTCCAGGTGGTCGTATGTATCTTCCGGAGCAAAGGTTCTCAGCGTTGCCAACTCGGCCGGCGAAAGACGGGTAAAGCCAGCAGTCACACTCATAATCGGCACTCTATCCACGCATCAACGACACAGGCCACCCTCGGTCATTCAGGCAGCAGTCGCGAAACCCGCGAGACTGATGGCGTCCCAGCTCGAGAAGGCCTGTGACGGAATGATCAAGACCTGTGGATCTGGAGGGCGCGTTACCGACCGACGACCGCTGAACCTCATCGTCGTACGACGTAGAAGAACGCCAATCCTGCTGGTTCTCAGCAACGACGTTTACAGTTCCATCAGTGATAGATGGTGGTCTTGCAGTGCGCGCACGACTAGTGCCGCTTTGGTACGCGCGGCCCTGCCTGCCGAGGCGTATTTGGTCCGAATCCGCGAAATGTGGGTATTGACGGTCCCTAGGGAAATGCCAAGTTCGGCAGCGGCCGCGGTCTTTGAGTCGAGTAGCAACCAGGCACGAAGCACCTGAACTTCCCTCTGCGTCAAGCCGGGGTCCGCGTAGTCGGTCTTGCTCACGTCAAGCCGGTCGTCGTGTGGTGGATCCGCGTGGTCGGCGCTGAGCGACCGTATGTTCTGCGACATCCGCGCTAGGGCTGACGGCTGCCGAGCAAGATCAACCGGCCACACCCCCGGTATCGGTTGCCGACACGACAACCGCAATAGCGCCTCTTTGTTCCTCTGCGCCGAATCAACACCAGACCTGCAGGTTGACTCGCCGGTGAACGGTGCAGATGTCATACCCCACCCTCGCTAGATAGTAAACTATAGATCAGATTTATCATACTAACTAGATGTGTGCCAGGCTGTCCATGGCCGTGGGCCTCTCCAGTGGTGTCCCGGTCCGGGTCCCCGGTGTGGCGGGGGTATCGTCGCAGACCGGTATGCGAGTGTGGCTGCGCGTCACCAGCATCGGAAGAATCGCGAACTGGTAATGGCGACAAGGGCATCAGACCACCGGCATCGTTGCGGACGCGCTCTTGAGCGATGGATCGGCTGGCCGGTGGAACTTCTCCGGTACTCCGGGCTGGACTGCCGAACGCGATGGATCATCCTTGAGGACGGTCAAGTCAAGTACCGCTTCCGCCCTTTTCGGGGGGAACTCCGTTGAGCGGCCGTCGGGCCGAGCGGCCTGTTCGACTCACAGTCGAGGAGCACAGCGTACGAGTTGTTGTGCATCCTGCGCCTGAACCCAGAGAGAGTGCTCTATAGCGTTCTCACGATGAGTCCGCGTCGGTGGCCTTTGTGGTCGTGGCGGGGAGATTCCGTCGGGCGCGGAAGATCGTGATCATGTCGTTGATGACGTCGATGTCTTCCTGAGGCAACCCCGCCAGCCGGAAGGCAGTGTGCTCGATGCCTGCATCGTGCAGGACATCGCCGGCACTGACGGTGGGTTTGTTCGGGGCGAAGAACGAAATATCGACGTCGAAGGCGGCTGCGATTCCCTGAACGACATGGAAGGAGGGCGACTTCACTCGGCCTGTGCGCAGGTGCGAGAGGTAGCCCTCCGTGATCTTCACGCCGGCCAGTTTGTGTGCCTTCTTGACGATCGTGGACTGTGTCAGTCGCTTGCCGTCAGGCTGACGGACGGTTCTGAACAAGAAATCGAGCTTGTCGGCAAAGGTCTCATCGAACTGGTCGGTGTGGGCCATCTCGAGGACCTCCCCTCTCGCGGACATGCGGGTTGTCGATGATGTTTGCTGACGATGCTATAGCTTCAGACAGATGTGGCGGAAACCCGACGCCGGTCACGCGGTGCTGCTTCCACTACCGCGAACTGACGCACGATTCCGTAGGCGACTGATTGCTCACCGCACTCGACGAGCTCTGCGGCTCATGACCGCAGACCGATCAACAACACCCGATCAGTTGGCTCTCAAGATCGCTGCGCAGTTGGGTACCCAGGTCGAGTTGATCCCTTACGATTTCCCGGCGCGGGGGCCGTACGGTGCGACTTTTGCCGACCGCGATGGATACGTCGTGTTCTATCAGCGACAGACAACGCCCACCCATCGCGCACATCACATCGCCCACGAGCTCGCGCACATACTCACCGGGACTGTCGAGCGAGTCGGGCAGGGACCACCAACCCCGGATGTGGAGGCCGATGCGGAGTTGGTGGCTTCGGTCATCGTCTGCTCGACGGGACTGCGAGCTGACAGAGCTCGTCGGGAACCGCAACCGACCGACACCCTGACCCGGCTCGCCTCGGTTCTCGACGATTATGTCGAGCGGTGGTAGAGCGATGTCCCCTGCGGTCCAATCGGTCCTCGTGCCGGTTATCGCCATTGTCTTCGTGTGGCGTCTTGCCCGACTTCTTCTGCAACGTTTAGCGGTAGCCCGCCAACCGCTCGATCGCACGCACACCTCCATCACCATGGTGTATGGGTCGTTGACCGTGTTTGCTCTCGCCACCTACTTCGGCACTGAGTCAGATGGGCGCGAGGTCTTCACCATCCGCGTCTGGCTCGTGTGGTTGGAATATCTGGCGATCATGGCCGCAGCACGGGCGCTGGCACAGGCATTCGGTGCGAAGAGCCACCGCGGTGGAATCGTGATTTCCGGCGTTGCCATGATCGGCGGATGCCTGGCAGCTGCAACACCAGCAGCGTGGACGGGCACATTCGTCAATGCCCCGGCTACCCTGCTGTGGCTGTACTTCGTGTGCACGGCCACCTACATTCCCGCATGCCTTGGTTCGATCGCCGTTTCTATCGCGCGGCACCCGAGAGCGCAAGGAAGCCTCCTGCACACCACAGTGATGATCGGTGTCGGTGCCGCCGGGCTGTCATTGGGGATAGCCCTCAACGCCGTGGAATTCGCCATATACCTCACAGGCCACCGCTTGCCGCCACTCATTGAGACCGTATCGCGTGCACTACTCGACGCCGGTTTGCTCCTCCTCGTCATAGGCACCCTTGCGCCAGGGATCCTTGGCAGGCTGGCGTACCTGAAACGGACGTTCAATCTCACTCGCGAGTTGCACGCCATGAGCGCACTCGATGCCGCCCTAAGTGACATCCTGCCGTCCACACTCGGTCCACCTCAGCAACGAGTCCTTCTGACTCCAGGGAGTATCCGACTCGCGCATTACTGCCGCTACATTCGGATCCGAGACGCGCTCACGCTACTCAGCCCCGCCATCGACGACCCGGAGGATCCCCGACAGCTGGCCGAGCAACTTGTGCACCTCCTCAAGAATCCGATCGCCGCTGATAGCGGTCCCGCACAACCCATCTTGTCCGGAGACGATAATGACGATTGGGCCCCAATCATCACACTCAGTAACAGCTACCGTGCAGCACATAAGGCCCGACATTGCAGCAGATGGCAATCGTTGGCAGATGCGAGGGACTGCGTCAGGACGGTAGAAGGCTGCCGAGCGCGCCGTCGAGGAACGGATAACGAAACGTGAAGCCGATGTCGTCGAGCACTTGCGAACGCGCCCGGCGTCCGGTCAGCCCGAGCGCGGGGTCGGTGCGTAACCCGAGTGCTCCCAACTTCAGCACCACCGCAGGAGTTGGTGGTGCGGTAGGACGATGCACGGCACGACGCACTGCTGCCATGAGGTCGACGTTTCGGACGGGGTTCGGACTCGCCGCGACGACGACACCTGACGGTAGCGAACGAGCCGGGTCGAGACCGAAGGCCAACCGTGCAACAGCCAGCCAGTCCTTGAACCGTCCTGGGTCTGGTGGAGACCGTGATCTCACCAGGAGAATACGGATATGGGAGCACCACGGAAGTTTGATCAGGAGACCCGTGAGCGGGCGGTGAGGATGTATCGGGATCGGCTTGCCGAGCCCGGCGAGTCCAAGTCAGGAGCGCGTCGTCATGTCGGGGAGTTGCTCGACATCAATCCGGTGACGCTACGCAACTGGATCGAGAAGGACACTCCGATCGTCTCCGGATCGGGGACGACGGTGGCCGCCCATGACGCGGAATTGCGTGAACTTCGGCGGGAGAACGCCGAATTACGCAGAGTCAATGAGATTGTGAAGACAGCGTCGGCGTTTTTCGCCGCGGCGGAGATCGACCGCCGACTTCGTTGATCGTCGAGTATATCGACGCTGGCCGCGACCAGTTCGGGGTCGATCCGATCTGCCGGGTACTCACCGAGTACGGAATGCAGATCGCCGGAGTCCACCTACTACGCCCACAAACAGCGGGGCACGATCTCGGCAGCGACACTGTCCGAGGCGTATGCCGCGCACGCCGTCTATCAGCAGTGTGAGAAGAACCGCAGTGTGTATGGGGTGCGCAAGATGTATCACGCGATGTGGCGTGCCGGTCACATGATGGGACGCGACCAGATCGGCCGGCTGATGGGGATCTGCGGAATCTCCGGCGCGGTTCGTGGCTCGCATCGCATCACCACCACCCGTCGCGACGAGACGGCACCGCGCTTCCCTGATCATGTTGAGCGGCAGTGGAATACACCCACACATCCCGATCAGTGGTGGGTCGCCGACTTCACCTACGTGTGGACATTGGCCGGGTTCGTCTACGTGGCGTTCCTCGTCGATGTGTTCTCACGGCGCATCCTCGGATGGCGGGTCATGACCAGCAAGCACATACCGTTGGTGACCAGTGTGGTCGAACAAGCACTGTTCACTCGACGGAGATCCGGATTCGCTTTTACCTCAACGGGTTTGGTGCATCACAGCGATGCGGGAAGTCAGTACACGTCGTTGGCGTTCACCGCCGCCTTGACCGAGGCTAACATCACCGGTTCCATCGGATCGGTGGGTGATGCTCTCGACAATGCGCTCATGGAATCGGCGATCGGCCTCTACAAGACCGAGTTGATCGACACCGGCCGCACCTGGAACGATCGGGGCCACGTCGAACGAGAGACCGCCGCCTACGTCCACTGGTTCAACACCGAGCGATTGCACTCGTCTCTGGACTACTGCCCACCCATCGAGTACGAGACGCGCTACCGTGACACCGTCGCCTCCGAGGCGGAGGTGGCCTAAACCAGGTCTCCATCCGATCCAGGACGGTTCACCTCTACGTGAATCCAGCTAAACCATCGGCGCCCAGAGCCGATACGCCCCCTAAGCCCCATCGTGCCAGGTCAGTCAGTCGGCATGGCAGGTCCCCAATAACCGGTCCAGGCAGTTCTAGAGCCAGTTGCTACTTGCAGTCGATCAGTCGATCTCGCAGCCCACGGGGTGATGCCGGTGGGTGCATCCGGCAGCGTACTCGGCAGGGGTCTTGTAGCCCAGTGCCGAATGCCGGCGCCGATGGTTGTGGTCATCCTTGAAGTCGCCGATGACCACACGGGCCTCCAAGATGGTGGGCCAGCAGTTGCGGTTCAAACACTCGTCTCGCAACCGGTTGTTGAACGACTCGATGAACCCGTTGTTCCACGGCGTGCCCGGCGGAATATAGGAGATCCCCACCGACCCGGCACAGAACTCCCGCAAGGCCTCTGAGATGAACTCCGGGCCGTTGTCCATCCGCAACACCAGCGGCGGGCCACCCCAGATCGCGACCGTCTTCTCCAACTCCTCGATCAATCGCTCGGCCGGGATGGAGCGGTCCACGATGTTCAGCAACGACATGCGGGTGTGCTCATCGACCATCGACGCGATCTTGATCCTGTGTCCATCGACGGTGGAGTCGAACTGAAAGTCCAATGACCACACCACTTTCGGCGCGTCCGCGACCACGATCGGTACCGAGGACTGGCCCGCCCGCTTACGGCGAGGAGCGCGCCGCACCTGCAAACCCTCCTCCTTCCACAACCGGTGGATCTTCTTCTTGTTGATCTCGATGCCGTCGTCGAACCGTAGGTGCGCCCACGCCCGACGAAATCCGTGACGGGGGTTCTTACGGGCGGCGTAGGTGCGCAGTTGCTCACGGACCGCCACGTCCGGGTCTGCCGGCGTCTGCGCTAACGGCAGCTGCCGATAGGCTGAGCGGGAAAGCCCAAAAACCTTGCACGCCATCCGTTCTGATATGTTCATCACGTCTTTGAGCATGTCGATGGCGGCGCGTTTGGCGGTCGGGCTCAGAATTTTCCAGTCATGATGGTTACAGGCCTACCGCCGAGCGGTCCTGACCCTGAATTTTCCTGGCCCACTCGGTGCCTTCCGAAGGACCGGTCGGTCCGATCGGCGGTAGGCCACCGCATCCATGCGGTGCAAGGAGTAGTGACCTGATAGGAGCCTGCCGCTCGAACGGCCCGTAACTGGCCTGTCCGCCCTTGCTCATCCCGGCCAGGGAGGGAAGGACACTACATTGACCGCCGGCCCGAAATCACCAATGATCTACGCAGGTGTGGACACTCATGCCGATACCCATCACGTCGCGATAGTCGACGCCAACGGCCGAGAAGTGGACGACCGCGAATTCCCCGCCACCACGGAAGGATATCGACTCATCCTTGAGTGGCTGTCATCGTGCGGGACCATCGTCGACGTCGGGATCGAAGGGTCAGCATCCTACGGGGCAGGACTTACCCGCTATCTGCACAACGCGGACATCTCCGTATCTGAAGTCCCGCACCCCAGCCGCCGATTGCGTCGGGCAAGCGGCAAGAGCGACGAACTCGACGCCTACGCAGCAGCACGGGTCGTTCTGTCCCGCCACCAGCTGTCGACGCCCAAACGCGGTGACGGCGCGATCGAGGCGATACGAGCACTGCGTGTGGCCTCAACCAGCTCAACCAAGGCAGCCACCGCGTCAATGAACACGCTGCGGGCGTTGATCGTCACCGCACCCGACGAGCTTCGCGAACAGCTACGGGGCCTGAGCGCCGCCACGTTGCTCACACGATGCGTCGACCTGCCGACCGATGCTGAACGCCTCAGCGATCCCGCTGAAGCGACCAAGATGGCATTACGCTCGCTGGCCACCAGGTCCAAGCTATTGCGCAGCGAAGCAACACAACTGAAGAAGAACCTGGCCGCCTTGGTGGCCGACGCAGCACCGGCAACATCGGCAGTCTTCGGACTGGGTACCGATACCGCTGCCGCCCTACTCATCACCATCGGCGACAACCCCGACCGGCTCCGCTCCGAAGCATCCTTTGCCCACCTCTGCGGAGTCGCCCCAGTACCCGCATCCTCAGGCAAGACTCATCGGCACCGACTACACCGCGGTGGGGACCGACGCGCCAACCAGGCACTGCATACCGCCGTGATCGTACGGCTCCGCTACCACAACGGCGCCCGCGAATACGCGAATCGCCGCACCACAGAGGGCAAATCGATGCCCGAGATCATCCGATGCCAAAAACGCTACCTCGCCCGAGAAGTCTTCACAGCCCTCCGGACCGACTACCGCGATCTCACGCCTTGACATCTATAGGAGCGTCGACATCTATAGGAGCGTCCTTCGCGATCTCCCGCAGTGCGTCCTTCTCCAACTCCGCATCGGCGAGCAGTCGCTTGAGTCGGCTGTTCTGATCGCGCAGTTCTTTGAGCTCTTTGGCGGCATCGGCGTCCATGCCGCCGTACTGGCGGCGCCAGTTGTACAACGTGGCGGCCGACACCTCGAGGTCGGCGGCGATCTCCTCGCCGGTCTTTCCCTCCGCCGCCAACTCATCGGCCCGGCGCAACTTGCGCACGATGTCCTCGGCCGAGTGCCGCTTCCGTCCTGCCATGATCCCTATCGTCCCTTCGTACCCTCATCAGGGCAATCAGGACTCTAGAACAGCCCGGACCGGTTCACGGGGGACACGCCAGGCACATTGCCGACGCTTGACCGTCCATGACGATCGAGGTGCGCACGATCACCACGTGGTCGGCGTTCGCACCGTCGACCGAGAGTTCCCACGGCACCGCCACCCCGGTCATCTGAGGTAACCCTCCGATCACCGGTGTGTTTTCGGTGCACCAGGCATCGCCGGTGTCGCTCCAGATTGCGGTGGTACTCGCCTGCAGCCAGTGCGAGACCGAGGTCGGCCGCCCTGCTGACGCGGCCACCAACGCTCGGGTCGCCTGCACACGCGACTCACGTAAAGCTGCGACCTGTCGTCTACTCGGACGACAGTCGACCAGCTTGCCCGCAAGATTGACCACGGCCAGGTGCTCGGTGTCACTGAACAGGCGTGCCCACGCACCGACTGTGCGGCCATCCCAGACGACTTGCTCGTAGGGTAGGCGTTCGTTGACGTGCCGGGTGAGAATCACCGGACGGTGGCCTCTGCAGGTGAGGTCGGCAAGGTGCCTTCCGAGAGCTCCGCTTCCGCCAGCAATGGCGACGGTCAACGAGTCGGTGGCAACGGTGCCGGCGAGCCGGGCGAGCCGGGTGAAGTCGCCGCGATCGGTCAGGTGCGGGACAGCCGAGAGAATAAGCCGAGCGATCGGGTCCGATGCTGCAGTGGCGGTGACAGTTTCGCTGACCAGGCACCCACCGTCAACGTCATCGATCCGGTACTCGATCACGCTGACACCCGCAGGCTCTGGCTGGGTGATCTGCAGGTACCGATCAACAGGGCGTCTGGTCAGCGTGAACGGCGGTGCGAGCCGACGGTGCCCGGCAGCAAGCAGCGGCCGCGCGGGCTCGAACGATCCGCGGGCTCCGGTATCGGGCACTGAACAGGTTGTCGCTGAACACTCTTCGACCGAAACAACACGATATCCACTGTGCCACTCAGGAAGCCGCCGAACATCACCGACAACCGACCACACCTTTGCCGGGGAAAGGGCTACGAACTGCGTATACGACCGTGTGCTCGGCATGTCACCACGGTATGCCGAACAACACGATAAACGACAGTCACGATCATCACGTCGAATGTCTCGGTTCGCGACATGGTCAGGTGTGTATATCCGAGTCCGCCCGGTGAACGCGACGTGTGGGGGTACTCCATGTGAATGAAACCTAGCTGGGCGTTTCTCGCTCAGCGCCTCAGGGTCTATGTTCTATCGGTGCTCGCCGACTACATTACTGAGGTCAGTGATTCTCACCCCGAGCACCGCGAAGCGAGTGCGACTATCGCCTGAAGCTGGCCTTTGTGGCTGTCAATCAGCGCCGGTCGTGCTCTGCGTGCGTGAGTCGGCGCGGTGGCCTGAAACCGCGGGTTCGATGATCGAGGAGGCACGTTGTGAATACCTCAAGGCCTATGTTCGGCGAGTCCGAACCTGGCCGTCCGGCGCAGAGCACACCACAGAACTTTGGGCAGCCATTCGGGCAGCCTCAGAATTCTGCAGCAGGACGGATGAATCCGATCCCGGGTGCCTATCATCCGGGCGGTGGCCAGGGCGCGCCGCCGGTGCAGGCGGGTCAGCAGCAGGGTGTCGCCATCGACGCGAAGTTCTTCCCGTTGATGTGGTTGCTGTTCTTCATCAAGCCGAAGATCGTCGTCGACGGCCACGAGTTTCCCGGCACGTGGGGCCGCAACGAGATCCCGCTGCCGCCGGGACAGCATCACGTGCACGTCCACGTTCCGTACTTCCTGCCCCCGCGGATCGGGCCCGCCGATTTCCCGGTGCTCGTGCAGCCCGGACAGGGCGTCGAGCTGGAGTATCGCGCGCCGGTGTGGGCGTACTCCCGCGGTTCGCTCGGCCCTGCGCCACAGCAGTACAACGGCGTCGGTCTGGCGATCGCGATCTCGGTCATCCCGATCGTGCTCATCATACTGATCGGACTGCTCGCCATCTTGTGAGCAACACAGCAGCGCGCGGCGAAGCGCACCTCGGTGGGCAGAGCCTCGCCCGCCCAGTCGGCGTTGGTCGAACATGCACTGCAGGACAAGAATCTAACGCCCACGGAGCTGAATACTCTTGCTGTCGCGAATTGGTGAAGCGGGCCAGCATTGCCACGTCTTGGAAAATGCCCCTGGGTTCCGCGCTGGTGATCGATTCACAATCGCATTACACGAAGTGCGATTCGGCTTTCGGTTTCTTCTACACACACGAGGATTTCTAGTGAAAACATTGCTATGTAGGCGCAGAATCGGTGTTGCACAGCTGGGGCTGATCGCTCTGACCGGTTTGGTGTTAACAGGATGTTCAGCATTGCCATTCGGGGATTCGACACCGGTTTCGTCGGTGTCGGAAAGTCAGGACGCTGGTGGTGATGTTGACTTCGCTGCCGAGATCGGCCAGTGCGTGTACTTGTCCGGGACAACACTGGAAGCGAATATCGCACATGCGACCTGCGGGCGGGCACCTGCGAACTACGTGGTCGTTGCCAAGGCGCCAACAAAAGAAGCCTGCCCCTCTGATGTCGACCAGACGTACTACGTGACTGAGGCGGGCAGGCAGCAGGGCGCTCTGTGTCTTGACACTGACTGGCTGGTAGGCGAATGTATGACATTACCCAAATCGAGCGACAGTGATCCGGCGCACGTCCCATGCACAACTACTGATCCCGACGCCCGGCGGATACTTGCAGTTGTTCCAGGAACAACAGATGACACCAGATGCCCGGACCGCACCACAAACTACTTCACCTACGATCAACGGCATAAAATTGTTTGCGTGGAGAAGCTCAACTGACCCAGAGCATCGAGGTGGAGCAGCCGTACACCTGGCAGGTCCCCGATAGCCGGTCCAGGTGAATTGCCCCGGCGTGTCCGGAGACTCTGCTCCTTGGGAAGGATGGAGTTATGTCAGGGAGTACGTCGAAGAGGTACCCGGCCGAGCTGCGTGAGCGGGCGGTGCGGATGGTCGCCGAGATCGGGCCGGAGCACGATTCGGAGTGGGCGGCGATGAGTAAGGTTGCGCAGTTGCTCGGGGTCGGGACGGTGGAGACGGTCCGCAAGTGGTGCCGCCAGGCGCAGATCGATGCCGGTGACCGGCCAGGGGTGACATCGGAGGAGTCGGCGGAACTGAAGAGGTTGAAACGTGAGAACGCAGAACTTAAGCGTGCCAACGCGATTCTGAAGTCTGCGTCGGCTTTCTTCGCGGCCGAACTCGACCGGCCACAGCGTTGATCGTGGCCTACATCGACGAGCATGTCGGCGGGCGTGAGGGCGAGGATGGTCTGCGGTGGGGTGTCGAGTCGGTCTGCGCCCAGCTCACCGAGCTGGGCGCGAAAGATCGCCCCCGCGACCTACTACGAACACCGATCACGCACACCCACCTCCCGGGAGGTCCGCGACGAGGATCTGAAGCCGAGGATCGCAGCGGTGCACGCCGCGAACTACGGCGTCTACGGAGCCCGGAAGGTGTGGCTGACAGTGAACCGTGAACGCCCGCAAGAGGAACCGCCGATCGCACGTTGCACCGTCGAAAGATTGATGCGCGAGCTCGGCCTGGAAGGTGTGGTCCGCGGGAAGACCAAACGCACCACGATCAGCGACCCGTCATCGCCGAAACCATCAGATCTGGTCGGTCGCCGATTCGCACCGCTGGCCCCGGACCAGTTGTGGGTTGCCGACTTCACCTACGTCTCGACGTGGTCGGGCTGGTGCTACACCGCGTTCGTCATCGACGCCTACGCCCGCCGGATCGTCGGCTGGGCGGTGGCAACGTCGATGACCAGCAAGCTTGTCCTCGACGCGGTCGAACAGGCGATCTGGACCCGCCGCCGCGAAGGCCGTGACCTCACCGGCCTGATCGCCCACCACGACCACGGAGTGCAGTACATGTCGGCGACCTATTCCGAACGCCTCGCCACCGCCGGAATCAGGCCCTCCACCGGGGCTGTGGGCTCCTCGTATGACAACGCTCTGGCCGAGACGATCAACGGGCTCTACAAGACCGAACTGATCAAACCCCGCCGGCCGTGGAAAGGCCTCGACGACCTCGAAATCGCCACCGCGGAATGGGTCGACTGGTTCAACCACCGCCGACCCTACGAGTATTGCAACGACCTCACCCCGGTCGAAACCGAGCAGGCGCACTACGCTCACCACCAGACCCCAGCAGCAGCTTGATCCGTCCCGGTGTTTCCGGAGGGTTCGTCTCAAGGGAGAATGAAACCTATGGCAGTGGCAGGATCGAAGCGATACTCGGATGAGTTGAAGCGCGACGCGGTGGACATGGTCGAGCAGTTGGTGGCTCAGGGGTCCACCGAGTGGGCGGCGATGGGCAAGACTGCGGATTTGCTCGGAGTCGGCTCGGCGGAGACGGTTCGCCAGTGGGTGCGCAAGGCGCCGTCGGGCGCCGCCAGCGCGCCAGCCAAGGCCGATAGCGAGGAGGTTCGACGACTCAAGCGCGAGGTGGCCGAGCTCAAACGAGCGAACGGGATCCTGAAGGCGGCGTCGGCTTTCTTCGCGGCCGAGATCGACCGGCCACACCGCTAATTGTGGAGTTCATCCGCACTCACCAGGGACATCAGGTGGGTGCGGATGGCCTTGTCTGGGGCGTCGATTCGATGTGCGCCGTGCTCTGCGAGCATGGTATCCACATCGCCCCGTCCACTTACTATGATCACATCAACCGCGGGCCGAGCGCCCGCATGTTCGCCGATGCGCAGGTCATCGATGCGATCTTCGCTTTGC
This sequence comes from Gordonia sp. L191, assembly GCF_030077625.1. Classification (NCBI taxonomy): domain Bacteria; kingdom Bacillati; phylum Actinomycetota; class Actinomycetes; order Mycobacteriales; family Gordoniaceae; genus Gordonia; species Gordonia sp. L191. The sequence continues at coordinate 353,207 of NZ_CP125996.1, forward strand.
GCCGGAAGCGACCGCTGATGCGGGTTCTGGGTTCACGCAAGACATGGATAGTATTGCGCAGCAGTGGTATTGATGTTGCTCGATGCACTGTTGAACGAGTGATGCGGGAGATGGGATGGCATGGCGCGAGTAAGAAGAAGCGAGTGCGTACGACCATCCCTGATGCGGCAGCGTCGCGGCCGGCGGGTCTGGTCGACAGACAGTTCTATGCTGCGGCACCAAATCGTTTGTGGGTAGCCGATTTTACCTACTGCCGCACGGAGTCGGGGTGGGCGTACACGGCGTTCGTTATCGATGTGTTCGCCCGCAAGATTGTCGGCTGGAAAGTGGCCTCGGAAATGACAGTGAACCTGGTTACCGATGCCATCAACAACGCGATAGACAACCGAAAGCGTTGCGGTGTAGTTGATTTAACGAGACTCATACACCATTCAGACGCGGGATCGCAGGGCGGATTCAACCGGTCGTCGCAACACTTGACTGTGTCTGCGACTGTAGCAGTTCGTTGAATGCCTCGGCCGGTGTTCGCCATCCGAGAACCTTGCGCGGCCGGCTATTGAGGGCAGCTGCGACCGCCCCGATCTGGCTTCGATCCCAGCGAGCTAGATCGGTGCCCTTCGGAAAGTATTGCCTGAGCAGGCCGTTGGTGTTCTCGTTGGTGCCTCGCTGCTACGGGGAGTGCGGTTCGGCGAAGAACACCGCGGTACCAGTCTCGACGGTGAACTGAGCGTGTTGGGCGAGTTCTTTGCCTTGGTCCCAAGTCAGCGACTTTCTCAACTGCAATGGCAGAGAACCCATGTGATCTGTCAAGGCATCTCGCATCGCCTGTGCGCCGTAGCCGCCCAACGCCGGCCCGTTCTTCACAGGAGCGTCGATACCGTAGCCAGGCAGACGTGGGAGATGGATCAGCATGGTGAACCGCGTGCTGCGTTCGACCACCGTGCCGATCGCCGACCGGTTCAGGCCGATGATCACCTCGCCTTCCCAATGCCCCGGCACGGCGCGATCAGCAACCTCGGCAGGTCGGGCACTGATCAACACCTCCTCGGTGACGTGTCCGGTGGCCTTACGACGCGAACGCGCCCGCGGCACCCGCAATGCCCGGCCGGTGCGCAGGCAGGTCACCAACTCGCGCTTGAGTGCACCACGGCCCTCGATGAACAGGGACTGATAAATCGCCTCGTGAGAGATCCGCATACTCTCATCATCCGGGAAATCAAGCTCAAGGCGATGGGAGATCTGTTCGGGACTCCACGCCACCGCCCACCGCCGATCCTCACGACGAGGCTTGTTGCGGCCCTTCCACTCTCGCGGTTTCGGGCCGCTGACTACCTGCCCATCCTCATCGCGCACCACACCCTCGAGACGGTCCTGCACATACTCACGCAACCGTGGGTTGGCCACCAGTTTGGCCTCCTTCGGTCGACGCGCCATCAGCTCCGCTTTCCACTGCGCCACCGAGGCGCGGTACTGCACCTTGCCGCTACGCGTGGCCGCGTTACGACGCAACTCGCGTGAGATCGTTGACGGCGAGCCAGCATCTGTGCGATCGCGCGAGCGCTCTCACCGCGGTCGTGTGCCAGCGCGATCTCCTCACGCTCGGCGAACGACAAATACCGACCGGACCCGCTGCGCAACTCAAACGGTGCCATGCCCCCACCCTGGCGGAACCAGCGCGACCCAACCGCCTGCGACACGCCGCACGCGGCCGCAGCGTCGTCACTCGTCAAGCCTTCAGCAATCTTGGCCCAGAACCGGCGTTCGACATCGCGGCGATACGGCGGACGGCCCGGCGACCGCATCGCGGGCCTACCCGTCACCGTCACCATCCAACCGTCCGGACGACCCATACAAACACCCTCTCTCCCTACGGGTGTTGCGTCCACCGGTTGAACCCGGTCAATTCACCAGCCATGACATGGCACAGGCCTGCACACGCCACGGGTTGCTGCGCTCGATGGGCGAGACCGGCATCTGCTGGGATAACGCCGGCGCAGAGTCGTTGTGGTCGACGGTCAAGCACGAATACTACAAGCGACACGCCTTCACCACTCGCGCGAATCTTACTGCAGGACTTGACAATTACATCCGATTCTATAATCATGACAGGAGGCACAGTTCGTTAGGGATGATCTCACCCATCGACTTCGAGATCAGCTCGCACGCAAGTCAGCAATCAAGCTAACCGTGTCCATTTTTTCGGGGGAACCCCACTCCCCGGACGGCTGGCCGCAGCGCCCCACCTACTCCGGATGGGCGGGTAGCGAGCAGATCGCCGACAGCTATGGAGAGGGCACGCGATGAGTGCCAATCGCACCCAGCCCGACACCCCCGATCAGCCCGACACCGAGTCGATGACCGTCACGCGTCACGTCGACGCCTCTCCGCAGGCGGTCTTCGCCCTACTGTGCAACCCGGTCCGACACCAGGAGACCGAACCGACGGACTGGGTGCGCGACGCCATCGACACCGCGCCGATCACCCGGGCCGGACAGATCTTCGCGGTCAACATGTTTCTCGAACAGGCCGGCGGGCACTACGTGATCCACAACCTGGTCACCGCATACGAACCCGACCGGGTCATCGCGTGGCTGCCCGGGCAACTCAACGACTCCGGCGACCACGAATCCGGCGGCTGGTGGTGGCGTTACGAGCTCTCACCCGACGACGACGGCACCCTGGTGCGGCTCACCTATGACTGGACGAACACGCCGTCGGCCTTCCGCGAGCAGGTCGGCGGCATGCCGCCCTTCGGCCGTGGCTTTCTCGAGCAGTCTCTGGCCAGTCTCGACGCCGCGCTCTCCCGGACCTGAGCGGTCGCCCGCAGTCTGCCCCATCACCGCTGGTCAGGCCTCACAGAAAGCTCCCAGCCGGATGCCAGCCGCGTGGCAGACTGGAGGCGGAAGGTGATACACGTGAGCGAAACGGGTCAGGGAGCGAAGGTCCTCGTCGTCGACGACGAGGCGAACATTCGTGAATTGCTGTCAGTGTCATTGAAGTTCCAGGGCTACGAGGTGGAGACCGCCTCGGGCGGCCCCGAGGCCATCGACCGATGCCGCAACTTCAAACCCGACGTCCTCATCCTCGACGTGATGATGCCGGGGATGGACGGATTCGGACTACTACGGCGCCTGCGTGCCGACGGGATCTCGGCGCCCGCGCTGTTCCTGTCGGCCAAGGACTCCGTCGAGGACAAGGTCAACGGACTCACCGTCGGCGGCGACGATTACGTCACCAAACCGTTCAGCCTCGAAGAAGTGGTGGCCCGGCTGCAGGTCCTGTTGCGGCGCAGCGGTTTCGACGAGCGGGCCAAAGAGGTCTCGCGGGTCACCTTCGCCGACCTCGAACTCGACGACGAAACCCACGAGGTGTGGAAGGCCGGCAAGCTGATCTCGTTGTCGCCGACCGAGTTCACCCTCCTGCGCTACTTCATGGTCAACGCGGGCACCGTGCTGTCCAAGCCACGCATCCTCGACCACGTCTGGAACTACGACTTCGGGGGCGAGGTCAACGTCGTCGAATCCTATGTCTCCTACCTGCGCCGCAAACTCGATTACGGTGTCACACCGCTGATCCACACCTTGCGTGGCGTCGGATACGTCATGCGGGAGCCGCGGTGAGCCCGAACCCGCATGGCCCGAACCCGCACGGCCCGAACCCGCATGACGCGGACCGGACCGATTGCGGCACGGTATCCCCATGAGTGTTCGCACCCGATCGGCGGCGCCGCCGGCCGAGCTGCCGGCAGGTGCCCCGACCCCACCGGCAACGAAGGTGGCAAAGACCCGCACACGTGGTGTTCCACTGCGTATCTCGCTGGTTGCGCTCACCATGGTGCTGGTGGCGTTCGGGTTGCTGGTGTCGGGAATCGCGGTGACCTCGGCGATGCGCTCGGATCTGCTCTCGCGCACCGATCAGGGCCTGGTGTCGGCGGTGGGGACGTGGGCCAAACCCCGCAACCCGGACATGGATCAGACGCAGGGCCCGCCCATCGGACCGCGCCGGCCGCCGTCGTCGTTCTTCGTGATGACCACCCTCAACTCCGGGCAGGTCATCTCCAACGCCAACGATTTCACCCACACCCCTGACCTGAGCGGACTGTCCGACGGCAACGTCTCGCCGACGACGGTCGGCTCGCAGGACGGCGACGGACCCCAGTGGCGGGTCATCAAACACATTGGTCCCGATGGGGTCTCGGTGGTGGCCGTCCCGCTCTCCGACGTGAACAAGACCCTGTCCCGACTGATGTGGCTGCAGTTCGGCATCGGCGCGGGCGTGGTCGTGGTTCTCGGCGTGCTCAGCTATCTGGTGGTCCGGTCGAGCCTGCGGCCACTGCGGCGGGTCGAGGAGACCGCCCACGCGATCGCCGCGGGCAACCTCAACATGCGGGTGGCCCCGGGCCCACCCAACACCGAGGTCGGTAGCCTGTCCGCCTCGCTCAACACGATGCTCGGCCAGATCCAGCACGCCTTCGCCACGACTGCCGCCTCCGAACAGCAGGCCCGGCATTCCGAGGAGAAGATGCGGCGCTTCGTCGCCGACGCCAGTCACGAACTGCGCACCCCGCTGACCTCGATCAAGGGGTTCGCCGAGCTGTATCGGCAGGGCGCGGTCGCCGACCCGGGCGATGCGATGCGCCGGATCGACGACGAGGCCGCCCGCATGAAACTCCTCGTCGAGGATCTGCTGATGCTCGCGCGGCTCGACGCCCACCGGCAGCTCAACGCCGAGCCCGTCGACATGCTGATGCTCGCCGCCGACACCGTGCAGGCCTCGCGTGCCGCAGCCCCCGACCGTGAGATCCGGCTACAGGTGTCGCCGTCGGACGAGCCGCCCGTCGTGCGCGGCGACTCGGCGCGGCTGGTGCAGGTGATCCGCAACCTCGTCAACAACGCCGTCGTCCACACCCCGCCGGAGGCGACGATCACCGTCGGCGTCGGCGTGCTCGACGGGGTCGGCGACGTGCTGGTCACCGTCACCGATACCGGTCAGGGACTCACGCCCGACGAGCGCTCACACGTGTTCGAGCGCTTCTATCGTGGCGACAGTTCGCGATCGCGGGGCGAGGGCGGCGGCAGCGGACTGGGCTTGTCGATCGTGGCCGCGCTGGTCGACGCCCAGGGTGGCCGCGTCGGGGTCGACTCGACGCCGGGTGAGGGCGCCTGCTTCTGGGTGCGGCTGCCGCGACTCGCGGACTGACCACACCGTCACCCCCACGTCACCCGGAGTTCGCGGTCCCGTCGCTGTGATGGGTGATTCTCACACCATGACCACACGATCTGCCGGCACCCCCACCCGACGCGAGTTGCTGCGCGCGGCGGCTGTCGGTGCGCTGGTGCTCCCTGCCGGTTCGGCGATGGCCGGCCGCGCGGGTGCCGCACCCGCCTCACCGGGTCTGCTGCGTCCGCGTCCACGCCTGACCCACGGGGTGGCCGCGGGCGATCAGAGCGCGAGCGGCGCAGTGGTGTGGGCACGCTCGGACTCGCCGGCCCGAATGATCGTCGAGACCTCGGCCACCGAATCCTTTCGCAACACACGGACTTTCGCCGGGCCGCTGCTGACCCCGCTGACCGACGGCACCGGCCGGGTGCGGGTCGCCGGCCTCCCATCGGGGCAGACCGTGCACTACCGGGTTCGCCTCGAAGGCCCCACCGGCGCGGTCGGCGAGCCGGTCACCGGCATGTTCCGCACCGCCCCGGTCACCGCCGCCGACGTGCACTTTCTGTGGTCGGGTGATGTCGTCGGGCAGGGCTGGGGGATCAACCCCGACATCGGTGGGCTCCCCGTCTTCGGGGTGATGGCCGACCGCGCACCGGACTTCTTCATCCACTCCGGCGACGCCATCTACGCCGACAACACCATCGACCCGACCCAGAAGCAGAACAACGGGCAGCTCTACCGCAACGTCACCGCCCCCGCCAAAACGCATGTGGCACAAACCGTCGACGACTTCCGCGGCAACTACGCCTACAACCTGACCGACGGAAACTACCGGCGATTCGCCGCAAGCGTGGGCCAACTCATCCAGTGGGATGACCACGAGGTACTCAACAACTGGTACCCGGGGGAAAACCTGACCGGCCAGAAACGAGACGGTTACACCCAGACCGACGTCGACACCCTGGCCCGCAACGCCCGGCAGGCCTGGCGCGAATGGCAGCCGGTCTCCGAGTCCACCGGAAACCGTGTGTACCGCAAGGTGTCCCACGGTCCGCTGCTCGACGTCTTCCTGCTCGACATGCGCACCTACAAGGACCCGAATCCGGCCAACTGGTCGAGCACCGACGACGGTGGCATCCTCGGCGCCGAACAGACGCGCTGGCTCATCGACTCCCTGCGATCGTCGAGGGCGACCTGGAAGGTGATCGCCAACGACCTGCCGATCAGCATCGTCGTTGCCGACGCACTGTCCGATCCACGCCACGGCCCGAAGTCGATGGAAGCAGTGGCACAAGGAGATCCGGGCGCGCCCCGCGGCCGGGAGATCGCCTTCTCGAAGGTGCTCTCGCAGACCAAGAACGTCACCGGCAAGGTGTTCCTCACCGCCGACGTCCACTACACCGCGGCCATCTCCTACGAGCCCGACCGCGCCACCTTCCGCGATTTCTCCCCGTTCTGGGAGTTCGTCAGCGGACCCCTGCACGCCGGCGCGTTTCCGGTCAGCCCGCTCGACGCCACGTTCGGCCCGCGCTACGAGTACGTCCACGCCCCGCAGAAGGCCAACACCTCACCGGCGGAAGGCTTTCAGCACTTCGGGGAGGTCCGCATCGCCAAGGACACCAAGGTCCTCACCGTCGACCTCTGCGACTCTCGCGGACAGGTGTTGTACACCAAAGAGTTGACGCCCTGACTCCGACGCGCGTCGACGAGCCGATCGGGTGCGCTCAGATCAGCCGGCGCAACCGCGCGAACTCGGTGACGTCGGCGCGGAAACGGTCGAGGGTGACCAAGGTGTACATGCCGTCGATCTGCCGGTCCACCCACAGCTGGTGGATGCGGCGCAGATCGGCCTGGCGGGACTTCCAGCCGATCCCGTCGATCACCGCGAGGACCAGCTGCCGCGGCAACCGCACCTCGGCCATCTCCTCGATCTCCCGGACCGCGTCGGTGAGCTTGGAGCCGGTCGAATCGAAACCCTTTGCCGCGACCACGATGTCGGGTGCGTTCGGATCACCGACGATCAGATCTGCCGGTGCGGTGCGTCCGTTGCGGCCGGAGAACCGGGAGCGGGTCACGTAGTCGAGGCCCAGATCGCGGGCGATGTCCTCGATGTGGTCCTCGATGCGGCGGCCCGACGCACCCGCGCGTGTTGCGGTCAGTCGGGTGCCGGCGCGGGCGACGAGGATGTCGGCGAAGGCGTAGGTACGGTCCATCTGGGCGGTGAGCATGCGCACCAGGTCGAACTCCTCATCGAGCCACGTGATCAACTCGACGGGCCGTTGCCGCGCCAGACCATGCCACCCGGAGGTGTCGAACCGGTCGCGCAGAACGTTTTTCAGCTTCTCCTGCGACAACCCGATGGCCAGACCCAGCACCGGGACATCACCGGGATTCTCACGTACCCAGGCCGCGAGACCCGCGATGTCGGTGGCCATCAGCTCACCGAGTCCGGCGGTGGCGGCCGCGATGTGCTCGGCCTCGGGTGTCGACGCCGTCGGGTCGACGTGAGAGGTCAAGCGTCCCAGCGTCTTCAGGTACTCGTCGAAATCGGGCGCGTCAGCCATCGGCTCGGTCCCGCTCAGTCCCGACCGATGAACAAGAACTCGCTGACATCACGCCGCGCCGCGGCGGCATGGGTGCCGAAGCTGTACTTGTGGTCGATCGCGATGACCTCGACATGTGGTTTGACCTTGCCGAGCAGATCGACGATGCGATCGGGGCCGGGGAGCGCGTTCGATGAGTACGACAGCACGATCGCGCCGGCATCGGTGAAGTGGTCGAAGGTCCGCACCAGCGCGTCGTCGATGGAGTGTTTGTAGGCGAACGGGGTGTACCGCTTGGGCAGCTTCTTGGTCTTGGTGTTCTCCATGATGGTCATGCCCTGCCAGTAGGCCGAGAGCCCCTCGAGGAAGTGGTAGCGCTTGATGTAGTCGTTGTCGTCGGACGGCGGCGCGTACGGCGGATCGAGGTAGACCAGATCCGGCGCACCCCCGAGCACGCCGGTGGCGTCGAGGTCGAAGACGTCGCCGCATGAACTGTGATGCCGTGAGCCGTTGCTGAACACCGTCGCGTTGTAGTCGGCGGCGGCGCGCAGCCGGAAGTGGTCGCGCAGTGACATCCGCAGGTCACGGCGTCCGTCGGCATACCGGCTGGAATCGGTGAAGGTGAACACCCCGCGCGGTTGCTTGCGCGCCGCGGACAACACCAGCGCGGAGATCGCCAGATCCCGCCGATAACCGCGCAGCCGGTCGATGTGCGACCACGCCGAATCCAGGAACGCGCGATCGGCCGCGTCGAAGTACAGGCCGTCGAAGGTCGAGGAGATGAAATCCCGGTCGTCGGCGGGCGGCCCGCAGATCTCCTCGATGAGGTCGGCCTCGAGCCGCACCGACGAGTTGACGACCGTGGCGCGGGTGATGACGTGCGGGAAATTGAGGAAGTCGTTGGTGGCCACCGTGAATCCCTGCGCCTTGAGCAGGTAGGACACGACACCCGACCCGGAGAACGCGTCGACGGCGGTGGTACCGCCGATCTCGGCGAAGGTGCGCTCGAGATGCGGCAGCAGACGGTACTTGGAGCCCATGTACCGCAACCGCGGAAAGCGCTGCGCGGAGGCGACGATGTCGGTGGAGGCGACACGTCGAGATGATGCGGTGGGGGACTCGGCGTGACTCACAGCAGCAAGGATGTCACGGGCCCCCGACAGTCTGACGCCAACACGGCGGTTGGCCGACACGGTGGTGAACATCTTGGCTGCGCCCGGGTCCCCGCGGGCGGCCCGCACCCTAGACTGAGGTGCATGTCGTCGGTTTTCACGAAGATCATCAACGGAGAGCTACCCGGTCGATTCGTCTGGCAGGACGGACAAGCCGTGGCGTTCCTGACCATCGAGCCGGTCACCCCTGGACACCTGCTGGTGGTACCCCGCAAAGAGGTCGATCACTGGGAGCAGATGGATACCGCGTCCTTCACCCACCTCACCGACGTCGCGCAGAAGGTCGGGCGTGCGGTCAAGGAGGCGTTCGACGCTCCGCGGATGGGATTGCTGATCGCCGGCCTCGAGGTGCCGCATGTGCACATCCACGTCTTCCCGGCGCTGAGCATGGAGACCTTCGACCTGTCCAACGCCCGCAAGGACATCACCCCCGCCGAACTCGACGCCGATGCCGAGAAGATCCGGAACGCGCTGCGTTCGACGGGCTACAGCGAGTACGTGAACGACTGACACGCGCGCCCCGGACCTCTCACGGGTTCCGGGTCACTGGGCTCCGGCGTCGGCACCCCCGTCCGAGGTCGAGCTCTGCGTCGCCATCTTGTAGGTCATGTACGCCGCGCCTGCCAAGCACGCGCCGATGATGAGTCCCGCTGCTGCTCCCATGGTGTTCTCCTTGTCGGTCGGCCCACCTCCGGTGGGCCGGTGGATGTCCTGGAGTGGACACACTCACCATCGCCGGACGGCGCCCGCGGCGAACGCGTAGCGCACTACCTGAATTGCCGGACTCCATCGATCAGTTGACAGGTAATCGGCTACCCCGGCGTCGATCAGTATGACGTTTCGCCCGGATTCCGGAGGAAACGTCATACTGATCGCGTCGCCCCCTCACACCGTCCGATGGATCAGCAGGGGCAGCACCGCGGTCGCGCCCGCATCGCGTAAAGCGCTCGCGGCCAACGTGATCGGCCAACCCGACCGGGACTCGTCGACGACCAGCAACACCGCACGGCCCGCCACCTCGGCCGGCGGCTCGCCGAGCCGGGCCTGCCAGAACGCGGCCTCGGCGGCACCGGGAGCGTCCCGGGGTGGGCCGTCGCCCATCTGCACCGGCATCGCCACGCCCTCGCGTTTGCCGACCGAGCACAGGTGCGCTGCGAGACTCTCGGCCAGGGTGGTGCCGGTCAGACGCAGCGAACAGATGAGATCCGGCCGGATACCGGACTCGCGGCCCCACGCCGACAGCGTCGCCACCGCCGCGTCACCGAGGTCGGCGAGCGCCTGCGCATCGTGATCGCGTGCGGCGGCAAGCAACTCCGACCACTCCGGTGCGTCGGCGTGGGCGAGTACTCGACCAGGCTCGGCCAGACGTGCGGCGGGAATCCGTCCACGCCCGACCTCACCGCCCGGCCACATCTTGCGGGGCTCGAGGACCTGCGCGGCCCGCCGTAGCGAGATGGTCACCGAGCGCACCACCGCCGGGTCGACGGCGTCGTCGAGTGGCTCGGTGAGATGGCCGAGGCACACCGAACACCGGCCGCACGCCCCGGCATCCGGATCGTCGAGCGACTCGGTGAGCAGTTGCATCAGGCAGCGTCGCGAGGAGATGTAGTCGCGCATGATGTCGGCCTCGCGGCGGCGCACCGCGAGCACACCGTCGTAGTGCGCGGCGTCGAAGGACCACGGCCGACCAGTCGTCGACCAGCCGTCGGAACCGCGTTCGGTGGCGCCGTCGACGGCGAGTTGCTTGAGCATCAACTCGATTCGGCCCCGCCGTACACCCGTTTGCGCCTCGAGTGCGACAACGCTCATCGGCTCGTCGGCCTCGCCGAGCGCGTCGAGGACCACCTGCATGCGCTTGGGGTCGGGGATGGTCGCGGTGGCGAAATGCTCCCAGATCGCGTCGTCGGTGGCCGAGGCGAGCAGCATCACCACGGCCTCGTCGAGCGCACGCCCGGCGCGACCGACCTGCTGGTAGTAGGACACCGGCGACGGCGGTGACCCGACGTGTACCACGAAACCGAGGTCGGGTTTGTCGTAACCCATGCCCAGCGCCGAGGTGGCCACGAGTGCCTTGACGTCGTTGCGCAGCAACGCATCCTCGAGCTGATGGCGGCGATCGGCATCGAGCTGCCCGGTGTAGGCGGCGACCGGGAAGTCGTCACCATGGACCGCTCGGATCGCGCCCACGAGCCGGTCGGCATCGGCGACGGTGAGGACGTAGACGATCCCCGACCCCGGCAACTCCGGGAGATGCTGCGCCACCCACGCGTACCGCTGGATGGGGGAGAGGCCGTCGATCACATTCAGGTGCAGCGACTTTCGTGCCAGCGAACCGCGCAGCACCAAGGTCTGTGTACCGGCGCCACCACCTGCGCTCAACTGCGCCGCGACGTCGGCGGTGACCCGCTCGTTGGCGGTGGCCGTGGTCGCCAGCACCGGCGTGTCCGGGTTGAGCGTGCGCAGGACATCGGCGACGCGCCGATAGTCCGGCCGGAAATCGTGCCCCCAGTCCGAGATCGCATGCGCCTCGTCGATGACGAGAAGGCCCAGCCGCCCCGCCATCGCGTCGAGCACGCGACGCCCGAACCCCGGATTGGCCAGCCGCTCCGGCGACACTAACAGCACATCGAGATCGTCGGCGCGCAATGACGCCTCGATCTCACTCCACTCCGACACATTCGACGAGTTCAGCGTCGCCGCGCGCAGGCCGGCCCGCTCGGCCGCCGACACCTGATCGCGCATCAACGACAACAGCGGCGAGACGATCAGCGTCGCGCCGTGCCGACGCTGCCGCAGGATGGCCGTCGCCGCCCAGTACACCGCGGACTTGCCCCATCCGGTGGCCTGCACGACCAGCACCCGCGCGGCCGCAACCGTGGTCAGCCCCGCGATCGCCTCGAGCTGATCATCGCGCAGCGCGGCGCCCGGCCCGGCGAGGCTGGTGATGACCGCTTGCGCGGCCGCGAGATCAGGTGAGTTCAGCGTCTGGGTGCCCGACATGGGCCCAATCTATCGTCCTGCGCCGACAACGCCCTGACCTGCGCAGATCCGGCATCGCGGGCGCGGTGCGCAGGGGGTGTCGGCTCACAGGTAACTGGCAGGTCGAGCGCAGAGTGGGGTCAGCCGGGGCCGCGAAGCTTATGGGCATGACGACAGAAGCGATCCCGCAAGCCGCCGCCCCGATCATGGTGGTCGCCGACAGCTCCGCCGCTGCCCCCGTCCTCGACATCGTCGTTCCCGTGTACAACGAGGAGAACGACATCGCCCGATGCCTGCAGCGGCTGCACGAACACCTCCGTACCAACGTGCCATTCTCGGCGCGAATCACCGTCGCCGACAACGCGAGCACCGACTCCACGGTCGCCATCGCCGCGGGCATCGCCGACGAGCTCGACGGCATCCGCGTCGCCCATCTCGATGAGAAGGGACGCGGCCGCGCGCTCAAGGCCGTGTGGTCACGCAGCGACGCCCAGATCGTCGCCTACTGCGACGTCGATCTGTCCACCGATCTCAACGCGCTGATGCCGCTGATCGCCCCGCTGATCTCGGGCCACTCCGACGTCGCGATCGGCACCCGGCTGTCGAAGGACTCGCGGGTCGTGCGTGGGCCGAAGCGCGAGTTCATCTCCCGCTCGTACAACCTGATCCTGCGAACCACGATGCGCGCCAAGTTCTCCGACGCCCAGTGCGGCTTCAAGGCGATGCGCACCGACATCGGCCGCCAGGTGCTGCCCTACATCGAGGACACCGGCTGGTTCTTCGACACCGAGCTGCTCGTCATCGCCGAACGCATCGGGTTGCGGATCGCCGAGGTACCGGTCGATTGGGTCGACGACCCCAACAGCACCGTCGACATCGTCTCCACCGCCGTCGAGGACCTCAAGGGCTGCGCGCGGGTCGGCTATGCGCTCACCTCCGGCAAACTGCCGATCGCCGACCTGCGCACCACGGTCGGCCGCGAGCGTGCGCCCGGCCCGGCGATCGCGGGCGTGCCGCACGGCATGGTCGGCCAACTCGTGCGGTTCTGCGTCGTCGGCGTCATCTGCACGATCGCCTACGCCGTCCTCTACCTGCTGTTGCACTCCTTCCTGGGTGCGCAGGTGTCCAACTTCGTGGCGCTGGCGGTGACCGCCGTCCTCAACACCGCGGCCAACCGCCGTTTCAGCTTCGGTGTGCAGGGGCGTGAGGATGCGGTCAAGCATCAGTTCTTCGGATTCGGGGTGTTCCTGTTCGGCTGGGCGGTGACCGCGCTGTCGCTGTTCGGTCTCGATCACTTCGCCCCCGGCGCCGGTAAGCACGTCGAGTTGCTGGTGCTCGTGATCGCCAACCTGGTCGCCACCGCCACCCGATTCGTCGGACTACGGTGGGTGTTCCGCTCGCATCTGCAGCGTCGCCCGGCCACCGGAACCGCGCAGCCCTGACTCCGGCGAGCAACCGACACAACCGCGCATCACAACTCCCCCGCGCAGCGGGCCGGTGAAAGAGACCATGAGCGAACCCGACAAATCCTCGATCCCCGAGAATTCGCCCCCGACCAGCACCACCCCAGTTACGGCCCCGGATGAGAACTCCCGGGGCCGTAGCCCTGTCTCGGTACCCGCCGATCCGCCGGCAGTGTGGAAATGGTCGACGCTGGCCGCGCTGATCGTGGTGACCGCGATCATCGACCTCTGGCACCTGTCGCTCAACGGATGGGCCAACTCCTTCTACTCGGCGGCCATCCAGGCCGGTTCGCAATCGTGGAAGGCGTGGTTCTTCGGTTCGTCGGACATGGCGAACTCCATCACCGTCGACAAACCCCCTGCCTCGCTGTGGATTCCGGCGATCTCGGTGCGCATCTTCGGGCTCAATTCCTGGGCCATCCTGGTGCCCAATGCGTTGATGGGTGTGGCGTCGGTGGCGCTGCTGTACGGGGTCACCCGCCGCTACCTCGGGCATTGGGCGGGCATCCTCGCCGGCGGCGTGCTGGCGCTGACGCCGGTCGCGGCGATGATGTTCCGCTTCAACAACCCCGAGGCGCTGCTCATCCTGCTGATGATCGCCGCTGTCTGGGCGTGTCTGCGCGCGGTCGAGGACGGCCGGCTGCGGTGGATGATCCTGGTCGGTGTCTTCGTCGGATTCGGCTTCCTCACCAAGCAACTCCAGGTGATGCTGATCGTGCCGCCGCTGGCCCTGACCTACCTCGCATTCGGGCCCCACGGGTGGGTCAAACGCGTCGGACATCTGGTGGCCGCGCTGGCCGCTCTCGTCGTCAGCGCGGGCTGGTGGATTCTCACCGTCGAGCTGTGGCCGGCGTCGTCGCGGCCCTGGATCGGCGGGTCGCAGAACAACTCGATCCTCGAACTCACGTTGGGCTACAACGGTTTCGGCCGACTCTCCGGCGATGAGACCGGCAGCGTCATGCCCGGCGGTGGACGCGGATATGACCGTGGTGCCTTCGGTGGCATGGGCTTTCCCGGTGGTGACTTCGGCGGACCCGGCGGACCCGGCGGTCGAGGCGGCATGTGGGGCGAAACCGGGATCTGGCGGATGTTCCAACCCGCCCAGGGCGGCCAGATCGCCTGGCTCATCCCGAGCGCGTTGATCCTGGGTGTCGGTGCGCTGGTGATCCTCGGCCGCTACCGCAGCACGGCGCGCACCGACCTGCGTCGCGCCTACCTCTCGGTGTGGGGGCTGTGGCTGCTCATCACGATGGCGGTCTTCAGCTTCATGGCCGGCATCTTCCACAGCTACTACACCGCAGCACTCGCACCCGCGGTGGCGGCGGTTCTCGCCGGTGGTGCGGCCGTGGCCTGGCGGGCGCGCGAGAGGTGGTGGGTGCGCATACTGCTCGCGGTCGCTGTGTGGTTCGGCGCGATCTGGGCGTTCGTGTTGCTCGGGCGCTCACCGGATTTCGTGCCGTGGCTGCGCTGGATCGTCCTGTTCGTCGGAGTGGTCGGCGGTGCGGTGATGCTCCTCGCGCACCGTGTCTACCTCTCGGCGCTGGCCCTGGTGCTGGCGCTCGTCGCGAGCCTGGCCGGTCCGCTGGCGTACACGATCGACACCATCACCACCGCTAAACAGGGCTCGATCATCAGCGCGGGACCCCGCGTCGAGGGTGACGGACCCGGTGGATTCGGCGGTCCCCGACGCGGCAACCGTCGCTGGCAGATGCCCGGCGGTATGGGTCAGACGCCCGGAATGGGACAGGGACAGATGCCCGGCGGCATGGGACGGCTGCCCGGCACGGGCCAGATGGCCGGCGGATTCGGCGGGCGCACCGGCGCCTACGGCGCAATGGGTGGCATGGGCGGTCCGGCCGGCGGATTGCTGATGGGCTCGACGCCCAGCGCCGAGATGGTTGCGACGCTCCGAAAGAACGCCGGCGACTTCACCTGGGTGGCCGCGGCCATCGGGTCCAACACGGCGTCGGGATATCAACTCGAATCGGGCCACTCGGTGATGCCGATCGGCGGCTTCAACGGAACCGACCCGTCGCCGACCCTCGCGCAGTTCCAGAAGTTGGTGGAGCAGAAGAAGATCCACTACTTCATCGGTGGCCGCATGATGATGGGTGGGCGGTCGGACGGCCCGTCGGCCCAGATCACCGAGTGGGTGGAGGGCCATTTCACCAAGTTGACGATCGACAATGTCACCTTGTATGACCTGACGTCACCGACCTGATCCGTTAGGGTGCCCTGGTGACTTCACGGATCGGGCATCGGCTCGCACAAATGACCGGCCGCGATCCGCACCAACCGGGGCGGGCCGCGACCAGTCTGGAATTGTTTTTCGACCTCGTCTTCGTGGTGGTGTTCTCCGTCGCGGGCACCCAGATGGCGCACTACCTGGCCGAGGGTCATTACCGGACAGCGGTGTTCGGCTACGTACTGTGTACCTTCGCCGCGATCTGGGCGTGGATCAACTTCAGTTGGTTCGCCTCGGCGTTCGATACCGACGACTGGTTCTTCCGCGGTGTCGTACTGATCCAGATGATCGGCGTCGCCATCGTGGCACTGGGAGTTGCGCCGGTTTTCGGGTCCATCGAACATCACGAGCACGTCGACATCCGGGTCCTCGTCATCGGGTACGTGGTGATGCGTGTCGGGCTTCTCACTCAGTGGATCCGCGCGGGTCTGCAGAGTGCGGAATATCGGCGTACCTGCTTCACCTACGCCGCGGCGGTGCTGGTCGCGCAGGTGGCCTGGGTGATCGTCGCGATCGTCGACCTCGCCCTGTGGCCCACCATCATCGCGATCGCCCTCTGCGCGTTCATCGAACTTCTCGGTCCGATCGTCGCCGAGAACTTCGTCAAACCGACGCCGTGGCACCCGCACCACATCGCCGAGCGGTACTCGTTGCTGACGATCATCACCCTCGGCGAGGGGGTGGTCGGCACCGTTGCGGTGATGCAGGCGGCCGTGGAAGCACAGGGGTGGTCGGTGCAGACCGCGGTCTTCGGCGTCGCCGCGATCGTCGTCACCTTCGCGATGTGGTGGATCTACTTCGTCATCCCGGTCGGCGACCGACTGCATGCGCGCCCCGACAAGTGCTTCCCGTGGGGCTACGGGCACATCGTCATCTTCATGGCGGCCGCGGCCACCGGCGCGGGTCTGGAGGTCGCCGCACTGTGGACCGAACACGAGGCCACGATCAGCCCGGGCGTGGTCGTCGCGACCGTGGCTGTGCCGCTGGGCATCTACTGCCTGGCCATGCTCACCATGTACGACTATCTGCTGCCGTTCGACCCGGTCACACTGCTGTGCGGGGCGGGAACGGTCGCCTTCCTCGTCGGCGGGGTCTGGGCCGCGGGCACAGGGTTGTCACTGTCGGCGGCGGTGGTGTTGGTGGCGTGTGCGCCACTGTTCATCGTGGTGGTCGACGAGATCTTCGGGACGACGCGACGCGCCAATACCCTCGGCGTGCCCGAGGCGGCGCCGACCCGGAATCCGGACTGTCCGATCGATCTCACCGATCGGTGACCGCCGGTGGCTGAGAATCCCGCGCGGACCGGCCGGGTACCGACGAATTAGAGTCATACACGTGCGCGTACTCGTGATCGGCTCGGGCGGCCGTGAACATGCCCTGCTCCTCGGTCTCGCCGACGACCCTTCGGTCACCGAACTCCATGTCGCGCCCGGAAACGCCGGCACGGCGGCAATCGCCACCAACCACGGCGTCGACGTGGCCTCGGCCGACGAGGTGGTCGCCCTGGCGCGGACCGTCGCCGCCGACCTGGTGGTCATCGGCCCGGAGGTGCCGCTGGTGCTCGGCGTCGCGGACGCCTTGCGCGCGGCCGGTTTTGCGACATTCGGTCCCAGTGCCGACGCCGCCCGCATCGAGGGGTCCAAAGCGTTCGCCAAGGACGTGATGGCCGCGGCCGGGGTGCGTACCGCCCACGCCGAAGTCGTCGACAACCCGGCGAACCTCGACGCCGCACTCGATCGCTTCGGGCCGACCTGGGTGGTCAAGGACGACGGACTCGCCGCCGGCAAGGGCGTCGTGGTGACCACCGACCGGGCCGCGGCGCGCGACCACGCCGCCGAATGCCTGGAGAGCGGTCACCCGGTGCTGCTGGAGAGCTTCCTCGACGGCCCCGAGGTTTCGCTGTTCTGCCTGGTCGACGGGGAGACCGTGGTGCCGCTGATCCCCGCCCAGGACCACAAGCGCGTCGGCGACGGCGACGCCGGCCCCAACACCGGTGGCATGGGCGCCTATACGCCGTTGCCGTGGTTGCCCGAAGAGGTCACCGCCCGAATCGTCACCGAGGTCGTCGAGCCCGTCGCCGCCGAGATGGTGCGGCGGGGTTGCCCGTTCAGCGGGCTGCTGTACGCGGGGCTCGCGATCGGCGAGCAGGGGCCCGCGGTGGTCGAATTCAACTGCCGCTTCGGTGACCCGGAGACCCAGGCCGTGCTCGCCCTGATGAAATCCCCTCTGGGACAAGCGCTTAACGCGACAGCGACTGGCACTCTGGCCGACTTGCCGCCGCTCGAATGGGCCGACGGTGCCGCCGTGGTGGTGGTGATCGCCGCCGAGAACTATCCGGCGAGCCCGCGAACCGGTGACGTGATCACCGGCGCCGAGGGACCCGGTGTGCTGCACGCGGGTACCAAACGCGACGCGGAGGGCAACATCGTCTCTGCGGGTGGACGAGTCCTCGGAATCGTCGGCGTGGGCGAGGATCTCGCGGCGGCACGCGCGCAGGCCTACGAGCGGGTCGCCGGTGTCAAACTCCCCGGTTCGCATCATCGCACCGACATCGGTCTGGCCGCGATGGAAGGCCGGATCTCGGTGTAGTCGCCAGGCTTCGGGGATGTCGGGGTTCCACTCTGCCGATGGTTACGATATGTTGGTCGGTATCGACGTATTTTCATGCCAATATTCGGTGAGTGCAGGGGCTGGACGTGGACGGGACAGATCAGCAGAGTAGGGAGCTGGTCTTCGCTGCGCTTGCCGATCAGGTCCGTCGGCAGATTCTCGACACCCTGGCGTCCAACGGGGAATGTAGCGCGGGTTTCATCAGTGATCAGATCTCCTCGGTGGGTCGCACCACGGTGTCCACGCATCTCAAGGCCCTGAAGATGTCGGGGATGATCGTCGAGCGCCGATCGGGCAGGCATCGATACTTCTCCATCGACCCGGCTGGACCGGCCAACGATGCGTTGCAGTTCCTCCGTGATGTTCTCGAGCGCGCGCTGGTGTCCTCGGGCGAGGTGTCGGACCGTACCGATGAGCTCGACGTCGATGATCGCTCTGTCAGAGGTGCATCGGCACGCCGCCGAGCATAGTCTGGTGCACATCAGCCCTACACGTCTTCGGGGTGCTGCGTGCCTGCGCTTTCGGTAACCGCCCAGATCTCGACGGCGGACGCACCTGAGATTGCCTTTGCGCGTTTTGCCTCGGGCGGCATCCTTGATCTCGAGTGCACCCGATTCGCCGTCGGCGCGCCCGTATCGGTGTCGCTCCCGGTCGGTGACGGTCCGGGTGCGGCGGGTCTGCCGATCACGCTGTTGGGTCACATCTACTCCGTTCGCCACGGTCGTTCCGTGGTTATCACCCATCATCAGCCGTGGCGTGGTTTGCTGAAGGTCCGTTTCTTCGCCGCAAGCGGTGGAACACGCATTGTCGTGGAATCGAGTCTGGACCAGGACGGAGTGACCTGGCTGGCGCATCGTCGCGGATTCGATCCGCCCGAGCCCGTGCGACACGACCGCCATCGGATCGGATTGCTGGTGAGCAAGTCGGGCTCGGCGGCGGTGTTCGCGCAGGCAACCGAGGCGCTGGCACAGCTGGCAGTGGACGAGATCAATGGCGATGGCGGTATCGGCGGCATGCCCGTCGAGTTGCTCATCGGGGACGACGCATCGGACTCGCTGACCGGTGGGCTCGCGGCGGGCAGGCTCGCGCGCTCGGGCTGTCGGACGATCTTCGCCTGTGTCACCTCGGCGACGTTCAATGCGGCCGCGTCGACGCTGAGGGACACCGACGCGCTCGTGATACACACCGTCCTGAACGAGGGTGGTCGGCCGAGTGCGGGAGTGGTGCGCCTTGGTGAACGACCGACTGCCCAGGTGCGTGCGGGTGTCCCGACACTGATGGCCGAGACCCGCGGCCGCCGGTGGTTCTTCGTCGGACATCGCTACTCGTGGTCGTTCGGTGCCCACTGGGCCGCACGACGTGCCGTTGCCGAGAACGGTGGATCGGTCCACGGCGACGTCTATCTGCCATTGGGCACCAACGACTTCTCGGACACCATCGAAGCGATCAAGGACTCCGGGGCCGAACTGATCCTGTCCTCACTGGTCGGGCACGACGAGGTGGTGTTCGAGCAGCAGTGCGCCGCGGCGGGTCTCCGGGACACGACGAAGACCTTCGCACTGGTTCTGGACGAGGCGACGCACCAACTGATCGGACAGAAGGCCGCCGACGGGGTGTGGACCGCATTCGCCTATTTCGAGAATGCGCTCGACACCCATCGCGATCTGGAGAATCGCTACCGGCGCGCGCTCACCGGCCCTGCGCCACCCATGAGTTCCCTCTCCGAAACCACCTACGAGGCTATCAAGTGGTACGGACAGGTGATGGCCTCCGATCCCGACTGTGACCGGGATATGCTGCGACGAAGGATGATTCAGAGCTCGGCGGCACCCGACGGCGGTCTGTCCCGACCCATCCTGCTCGCCGAGTCGCGCGGTGGACGCCTGCGACCTCGCTGACTCAGGTGTTGACGCGTCGACACCTGTTGACATGTCGGCTAACGCCCTATTACTCTCACCTAGTGTGATCCAGGACACGATCGGACGACGAGGCCGCGTGTGACGGGCGTTGGTCCCGACCGAGTCCGTTGATTGCATGGCTCGTGGCTGTGCCGAAAATCGCTGTGCCGCAGCAGATTATGTGCACGGTTGAATTGCTGTGGGCGCGAAACCTGGACGCAACACATACTTAACAAGTGTATATGTCGGTACGTATTGACGTATCGACTACACGCCTCGTAGGTTGGGCAACGAACAGCGGCACCGCAATCCGGAAGGGTTGGGCCGCCCTGGGAGACAAAGGAGATCTGATGGTCGTTCAACGTCCGGATGCCGACGCAATCGCCTCGGCCGCAGCACATTACGGGCTCAACTTCAGCGCGTCCGAATCGACGGAGTTCGCCGGTCTGGTCGACGGAGCGTTGGGCTCCTACGACGTCGTCGACACCCTGTACGCGGATCTGGTCGCGCCGGTCGCCCCGAATCGTGAGTACTCCCCGGCCACCGACGACGGGTCGAACCCGTTGGGCGCCTGGTACGTGCAGACCTCGATCGTCGCCGACGCCCCCGCGGACTCACGGTTGTCCGGCCGTCGTGTCGCCATCAAGGACAACGTGGCCGTCGCAGGTGTTCCAATGATGAACGGTTCGCGGTCGCTGGAAGGCTTTGTGCCGTCCCGCGATGCGACGGTCGTGTCGCGGTTGTTGGCCGCGGGTGCCGAGATCGTCGGCAAGGCGGTCTGTGAGGACCTGTGCTTCTCGGGGTCGAGCTTCACCCCGGCGTCCGGGCCCGTGCGTAACCCGTGGGACCCCAGCCGCGAGGCCGGCGGGTCGTCGGGTGGTAGTGCGGCGCTGGTTGCCAGTGGCGCGGTCGATCTCGCGATCGGCGGCGATCAGGGCGGATCGATCCGGATCCCGGCATCATTCTGCGGAGTGGTCGGGCACAAGCCGACCTTTGGTCTGGTGCCCTACACCGGCGCATTCCCGATCGAGCGAACGATCGACCACCTCGGTCCGATCGCACGGACGGTCGCCGACGCCGCACTGATGTTGTCGGTGCTGGCGGGTCGTGACGGTCAGGATCCGCGGCAGCCCGATTCGCTGGTGGCGGCCGACTACCTGACCGGCCTCGACGCCGGCGTCGTGGGGCTTCGGATCGGTGTGGTCGCCGAGGGATTCGGTCACGACGCGTCGCAACCCGAGGTCGACGAGGCGGTGCGCGTGGCGGTGCGCCGGTTCGCCGAGGCAGGTGCGACCGTGGAGGACGTCAGCATTCCCTGGCATCGGGACGCCATGCACGTGTGGAACGTGATCGCCACCGACGGTGCGGCGTACCAGATGCTCGACGGGAACGGCTACGGGCTCAACGCGGCCGGTCTCTACGACCCCGAACAGATGGCGTTCTATGCAGAACATCGTGTCGCCAACGCTGATCAGTTGTCGGAGACGGTCAAACTCACAGCGCTGTGCGGTTATCACGGCTACACCGCCCTGGCGGGAACAGGTTATGCCAAGGCGCAGAACCTGGTGCCGCTGATCCGCGCCGCCTACGACGAGGCGCTGTCCAGATACGACGTCTTGGTGATGCCGACGCTGCCGTACGTGGCAAGCGCACTGCCGGACGTGAGCGCCATCGACCGCGTGACCTACCTGACGAAGGCGCTCGGGATGGTCTCCAACACCGCGCCGTTGGATGTGACCGGCCATCCGGCGTTGACCGTTCCGGCCGGAACGGTCGATGGACTCCCGACCGGAATGATGATCGTCGGAAAGCACTTCGACGACGCCACGGTGCTGCGAGCGGGTCGTGCGTTCGAGGACATCAGCGGCGGATTCCCCGCGCCTGCACGTCACGTGGACGTCGTCGCCCCGGCCTGATCCATCGGCTGAGCGTCGCCGCCACACGGCTCCGCTCGTGCAGATCGTTCCGGCGCCCCGCCGCTCGAGGTCTCCCATCCAGTCATCTCATCCAGCCCTCCTTCATTCCGACACAGCCCTGAGAACAAGGACGCCACCAATGACAAGTACGCCGGAAACACAGAATGACGACGCCCTGTATTACCGCCTCGGCGGCCTCGATACGGTCAAATTCCTGGCTCAGATCCTCGTGAAGCGAGCGATGCTGAATCCGACGATCGGTCATATCTGGAACCACAAGACCGAATCGGAGGTGCAAGAGGAGATCGCCGGATTCGTCGAGTTCCTCGGAATGCACTGGGGCGGACCGCACACCTACGAAGGTCCCGACATGGTTACCGCCCACCGGGGGATGGGTGTCACCGAGGAGTACTGGAACGCACTCTTCGACGACATCGTGACCCCGGCGTACACCGAGTTCGGCCTGCCGGAGCGGGAAGCGAAGGAGATCGACGACTTCCTCCGCTCGTTCAAGTCCGTGATCGTCGGCAGTCCCACGTTCAAGGAGGTCCTCGAAGCGAACCCGGACATGGACGTCATGGACGGAATGAAGAGTGTCGGAGTGATCTGGCCCGCCACCAGCGCGTGAGTGCCGCGACATCCATGAGCGAAAACGTCGACTCCGCGTCCGGACCACCGACGTCCGGTACAACACCGGCGGATCTGCCTGCAATCGAGGTGTCGCGGCGGTGTATCGGCGCCGGAATGTGTACCGCTGTGGCACCCGACCACTTCGAGTTCACCGCCCATGGTCGCGCCGAGGTCGTTGATCGATCCACGTGGAGCAACCACGACATCGCACAGGTCGAGACAGCGGCCGGTGCGTGCCCTGCGGCGGCGATTACGGTCACCCGTTGTCCCACCCCGCCGAATCCCCACCCAGCGCAGATGTGAGGTGCGTCAGTGCATAGCGAAAGGTCTTGATAGTGGGCTCAGAATCAGCCATCGACACCCATCTGGTGTGTCCCCGCAGTATCTCTCGTCGCGTCCCCGACGACTACCAGCCGCCATTCCCGATGTTCGTCGGCCGAGCCGATCACCAGATCCAGCAGGTGACGATGGGTTACCTCGGAGTGCAGTCGAAGGGCGATGATCAGCGGGCCGACGCGCTGGCGGCGCTGAAGACGATCGTGGGCAGCCTGGACCGGTACGCGGGTCCGATCCACCACGACATCACCCATCACGTCGACAACCAGGGATACGACAACTACATCGTCGTCGGGTACTGGAGCGATCCGGACACCTTCGGCCGCTGGCTGAGCACGCCAGAGGTCGACGGCTGGTGGTCGTCGGAGGACCGTCTCTCCGAGCCGGTCGGCTACTTCCGTGAGATCGTGTCGCCGCGAGTCGATCAGTTCGAGACCCTGTACGCGTTCACCGATCAGTTGCCCGGCGTCGGCCGGTTGATGGACGGGATCTCCGGCGAGATCAACGAGCACGGGTACTGGGGCTCGATGCGCGAGCGGTTCCCGCTGTCGCAGACCAGCTGGATGCAGCCCGGCGCCGAGGACGAACTGCGGATCGTCGCAGGCGATCCGGCCACAGGCGGACGCGTGGTGGTTGCCGGACACGACAACATCGCGCTGATCCGGTCCGGACAGGACTGGCGTGAGGCCGGCGATACCGAGCGGTCGCTCTATCTCGACGAGATCCAGCCGACCCTGCAGGCCGGCATGGACTTCCTGCGCGACAACGGAGCCGACGTCGGCTGCTACAGCAATCGGCTGGTGCGCAACATCGAGATGGACGGCACACCGCTCGACGAGACCTACAACATCGGACACTGGCGGTCGCTGGAGAAGCTGGAACGGTGGGCCGAATCCCATCCCACTCACCTGAGGATCTTCACGACCTTTTTCAAGGTCGTCGCCGATCTCGACAAACTCCGCCTGTATCACGAGGTGTCGGTGTCCGACGGCAAGAACCAGATCTTCGAGTACATCAATTGCCACCCGATGACCGGCATGATGCGCGATGCGCGGCCGGCCGTACAGCAGTGAGGAGAACAGTATGAATGGGGTATTCGATCTCGGGGGGACCGACGGACTCGGTCCGGTACCGATCGTCGAGGACGAGCCGGTCTTCCGTGCCGAGTGGGAGAAACCGATGTTCACGATGTTCTCCGCGTGCTTTCGCGCGGGGTACTTCGGAGTCGACGCCTTCCGCCACGGCATCGAGAAGATGGACCCGGCAACCTATCTGAAGGCGCCGTACTACGAGCACTGGCTGTTCACCATCGCGAACGCCGGAATCGCGGCCGGAGACATCGATCCGGCCGAACTCGATCGCCGCACGGAGTACTACCTGCAGAACCCGGACGCTCCGCTGCCCGAGCACGAGCAATCCCAGGAACTGATCGACTTCGTCAACGCCGTTGTGCCCGCCGGCGCGCCGGCCAAGCGGGACACCGACAAGGTTGCACGCTTCTCGGTCGGGGACGTCGTCCGCGTCGGAGACACCAGCCCCTACGGTCACACCCGTCGCGCACGCTACGTGCGCGGCAAGGTCGGGGTGGTCATCGCCCACCACGGCTCGTTCATTTATCCCGACACCGCCGGTAACGGCCTCGGGGAGAATCCCGAGCACGTCTACACGCTCAAGTTCACCGCGGAAGAACTGTGGGGTGCCGAGGCAGCCGACCCCAACGGCACGGTGTGCTTCGACGTCTGGGACCCCTACATCGAACTGGTCAACGAAGGAGTACACGCATGAGTTTCTCGACCCCCAGCCAGGAAGAGATCGCCGCCCGCGTCAAGGCGCTGGAGTCGATGCTGATCGAAAAGGGTGTGATGACCACGTCGATGGTCGATCGCATCGTCGACATCTACGAGAATGAGGTCGGTCCTCAGCTCGGCGCCAAGGTCGTGGCCAAGGCGTGGGCCGATCCCGACTACAAGGCGCGCCTGCTCGAGGACGCCACCGAGGCATGCAAGGAACTCGGCATCAGCGGTCTGCAGGGCGAGGACATGGTCGTCCTCGAGGACACCGACACCCTGCACCACGCCATCGTGTGCACGCTGTGCTCGTGCTACCCGTGGCCGGTTCTGGGCTTGCCTCCGAACTGGTACAAGGAGCCGCAGTACCGTGCGCGGATCGTGCGCGAGCCGCGCAAGGTGCTCGCCGAGGACTTCGGCTACTCGGTGCCCGAATCGGTCGAGATCCAGGTCTGGGACTCCAGTTCCGAGATGCGCTACTGGGTGCTGCCCCAGCGTCCGGCGGGCACCGAGGGCTGGACCGAGGAGCAACTGGCCGAACTCGTCACCCGCGACGCCCTGATCGGCGTCGGCCCGGTCAAGGAGGTCGCGGCATGAGTGCCGCGCCGGTCGAGTCCGAAAGCCGTTCCGCCATAGAGGATCTGGTGTGCGATCTCCCCGGAGCCCGCTCCGGCGAGATGTCGTTCGACTCGCCCTGGGAGATCCGGGCGTTCGCACTCGCGGTAGCCGCGCACCAGAATGGCCAGTACGACTGGACACAGTTCCAAGGAGCCCTCATCGCCTCGATCCAGGAATGGGAGGCCTCGGTGGCCGACCTCTCCGACGACTCGTGGTCGTACTACCAGCACTGGGTGACCGCGCTCGAGCAGGTTCTCTCCGAGAGCGGCAAGCTTGGAGCTGCGGAGTTCGAGCAGAAGACCGCGGAGATCCTCGCCACGCCGCCGAATCGCAACCATCACAAGGCGATCCTCGAGCCGATCGCCATCGACAAGGCCTCCGCCTGACTGATCAATCCGTGGGGATCCGCTCTGCGCCGGTACGCCGCGGAGCGGATCCGCACAACCCTCTTCAAGGAGATTCCGACATGAGTTACAACGCTGCAGTACAACAGAATCCGGTCGCGCTCGGCCTGTCCGAGCTGAACACCGACGCGATGAGCCTGGCACTCTGGCTTACCGGAACGATGGTCCTGGCCGTCATGGCCTACTACTTCCTCGGCTACGACCAGGGTGCGGTGTCGGTGTTCGGATCCGACACGCACGTGCACGAATTCGTGCACGACGCCCGCCACTTCCTCGGCTTCCCCTGTCACTGATCCCCACACCGACGTTCCAGGAGAAGGTGGAGCAGACACCATGGAAAAGAAGTTCATCGGGGCCGGACTGGGATCGGGACTGATCGCCGGCGTCATGGCATTTGTGTTCGCCCGGTTGTTCATCGAGCCGCAGGTGGGTAAGGCCATCGACTATGAGGCCGGACGTTCGGCCGCCAAAGAGGCGCTCGAAGCCGGAGCCGCGCACAGCCACGGCGGTGGCCACTCGCATGAGGGCGGGGAGGTGTTCACCCGCACCGTTCAGGAGAACATCGGAGCGGGTGTGGGGACTGTGGTCTTCGGACTCTGCATGGGCGCCTTTTTCGCTGTGGGGTTCGTATTGCTGTGGTCGTATATGCGTGGTCGCTATCCAGGCACGGACCCCCGTTGGGTGGCAGCGGCTTTGGGAGCCATCGGCTTTGTCGCGATCTATGCCACGCCGTTCTTCGTCTATCCGGCCAACCCGCCCGCAGTGGGGGAGGAGGACACCATCGGTGCGCGATCGAGTGCGTACCTGGGAATCACGGTGGCGTCGGTGGTGGCGGCGATTGTTGCCGTCGTCGTCGTGGTGGTGTGGCTGCGTCCGAGAATCGGCGCACTGTACTCGGCGATCGTCGGCGCCGTCGGCTACCTTGTGGCGGCGACCGTGGTCGCGCTGGTGTTGCCGTCGTTTGATGAGGTGCCCAAGCCGCTGGTCGACGGAGAGCATGTCGCGTTTCCCGGGTTTCCCGCCGATGTGCTTGGGTACTTTCGCATCTACTCGATTGCCAACCAGGCCATTCTGTGGATCACCCTGACCACTGTGTTCGCAGTGCTCCTCGGTCTACTCAGCCGGGCCGGCGCCAAGTCGTCCGGTCGGGTGTCGCAGCCCGCTCACAGTTTGTGATCCGAAAGCTACACCGATCACTGATCGTTACCACCGAGAAGGACGTCCTATGAAGGCGATGAAGGTGCTCTACACGACTGACGCCTTGGCCTCCGGCGACGGCCGAGACGGGCACGGAAGGTCGAGTGATGGTCGTCTGGACGTCGCGCTCAGGCTGCCCGCCGAGATGGGCGGGTCCGGCGACGGTACCAACCCCGAGCAATTGTTTGCCGTCGGTTACGCGGCCTGTTATCACAATGCACTGCGTCTCGTTGGTCGAGATGCCAAGGCCGACATCAGCGATTCGGCGGTGGGTGCTCAGGTGACACTGGGCATCACTGACGCCGGCGATTACCAGCTCGCAGTGGTTCTGGAGGTGTCGTTGCCGAATGTGGTCGACGAGACGGCCCAGCAGTTGGCAGACAAGGCCCACGCGATGTGTCCGTATTCCCGTGCCACGCACGGGAATATCGATGTGCAGATCGTCATGGCGCGCGACTGACTATCTGCCTTTCGTGTGGTAGCGATGGCCGGTGTTCGTCCGTGAGGACGAGCACTGGCCATTGTGGTTGTCGCAGAGGTGCAGTCGGGCGTCCGTCGCACGACAGCCCGCCGCAGAACAACGGCCGGTGAGCGCCCGTGATGAGCGCTCACCGGCCGTCGACAGCCTAGGTCAGGCCGTGACTCCCGATGCCGAGAACATCGGGTCGTAGTCTTCGCGCTTCATCAGATTGTGCAACTGCCGCCGACGTACACCCATGTTGCCGCCGTCGTAGACCGGGAAGCACAGAACGTCTTCCATGATTCCGGCGATCGGCGTCTTGTCGGTATAGGCGTCGACGCCCACCAGACGCATCGCGTCGTAGACGACCTGTACAGAGGTCTCCGAGGCGTAGATCTTGACCATATGACCGATTTCCTCGTCAGCGCCGTTGGTGTCGTCGAAGAGCTGACATCCCTTCCACGTCAGGTACCGCGACGCTTCGATCCGCATCTTGATGTCGACCAGCATGTAGCCGACGTTCTGGTACTCGATGACCGGCACCGGTCCGGAACGCTTGTCGGTCAACGCAAAATCGTAGGCGTAGTCGAATGCGGCACGCATCCGTCCGACGCATGCCGCTCCGATGGCCGACGCCGTCCAGTTGAATGCGCGCGCCACGATGGCCATGCCGTCGCCCGGCGACCCGATGATGTTTCGCGCGGGGATCCGCACATTGTCGAAGTGGATCCGCGGGGAAATCGTTGCGCGGTGACCGATGGTGTCGATGTAGGAGTCGACGGTGATACCGGGACTATTGCCGGGGACGATGAACACTGCGAGCGATTCTTGCGGAGGTGCGCTCGAGTCAGTGCGCGCCACCACCGTGATCAGCTCGGAACCGTCGCCGTGCCAGCCGCTTCCGTTGGTCGTGTAGTGCTTCTTACCGTTGATGACCCACTCGTCGCCGTCGAGGACCGCGAAGGTCTGTACCCCGGCCTTGACGTCGGGGGTATCGAAGTTGGCGCCCCCGGCGACCTCGGTGAAGGCGAACGCCGCGAGTAGGGGCTGGTCACCGCAGAAGCGCGGCAGGAACTCCTGCTTCTGCTCCTCGGTGCCGAAGCGGATGATCGGTTGCAGTCCCAAGCCGGTTCCAAGAAGTGTTGTGGGAGTGTTGATATCGACCCTGCTCAGTTCCTCCGCGGCAACCGCGAAGTTCACCGAGGTGAACTCGGTGCCGCCGTAGGCCTCGGGGATCAGGGCCTTGAGGAAGCCCGCGTTGACCATTTCCTGGTAGAAGGGCTTGATCTGCTCGAAGCGTTCCTCGGGCTTGTGAAACGATGCGATCGTCTCGGCGACCTTGGACAGCACGGTGTCGGCGAAACCTCGTGCGGCCTCTTGGAGCGCGAGCTGATCCGGGCTGAGAGTGAGATCGATTGCCATGGGTGAGTCATCCTCGTGGTATGGGGGCATGGTGAATGGAGCCGTTCGTGAGAACGGGACTGAATCCACTGACATCGTGACAACTGTGTGCGTGGCTGAGCTTGGATCCGTCGGTCCGCTGAGTTGGATCGGGGCGCCAATGACGAATGAACAAGAATGTCACGCAAAGGAAACCGCTGGACGGCAGCAGCCTGCAAGGATATCCCGACACTGCACTTACGTCGGAATTCGGAGGTCGAGAACATGGGGTACTGGTCTACTGCAGGGATGAGTGCGTCCGACCAGTCCGGCTTCTGGGCCGACGTCGTCTGCCAGGCTTTCACGCCGCTGGTGCCTCGTCGAGCTCGCTCGCACATGGCGACCAGCATCGCCCCTGAAGGGATGCCGGGATGGGTGTCGTCGGCACCGCTGGATGGTACCAACTGTGCCGAGATCGCCGCGTGCACACAGCTGCTCACCCACGGTTCGTCCGAGGTTCGTCGATCCACCGACGACGTGTTGTTCGTGAACCTGCAACTGGAAGGTACGTGTCAGGGAGAGCAGGACGGCGAGCGGTGCACCGTGACGCCGGGGTCCTTCGCGGTGTACGACACCACTCGCCCATACTCACTCGAGTTCCGCGAAGATGACCATAATCTGTGGCGTGCGTTGTCGTTTCGAGTTCGGCAGGAGGATTGGTTCGCTCTGACCCGGCAACGTCCGCGCACGTCGGCAGCGGTGAACGGACGGAACGGCCCCGGGGCGATCGCCGCATCGATGATGGTCTCGCTCTGGAAGCAGCGCACCCATTTTTCGTCCGACTCTGTGCCGATGTTGGACCGCGCATTCACCGAGGTTCTGATCTCGGCGATCGGCAGCCCAGAGTCTTCGGGTGACATCGAGGCCGCCGTCGACTCGCTTCCGGTGCAGGAACACGTGATCGAGATGGCACGCAGACACATTCGATCCGCACTGCCACTCGGTCGAGTCACCGCCGGCGAGGTGGCTCGGGCGTCGTGTGTGTCGGTTCGGTCGCTACATCGGTCGTTCGAGTCGTCGGGAACCACCTTCGCCGAGTGCGTTCGGACAGAGCGTTTTCTTGCCGCTCGGCGGGATCTGCGTGTCACCGATCGTGCCGTGCCGATCTCGGAGATCGCCGCACGGTGGGGTTTCTGCGACAGTTCGCACCTCACGCGTACGTTCCGCGCGATGGAAGGCTGTACTCCGTCGGAGTTCCGTGAGCGCACCGACGGCGACCCGCGGCCCGTCGCTGTTGCCTCAACCGGGCCGTCGGTGTGTGCGCCGGTCCGGGATCAGCGTCGGCCGAACAACTTCCGGCGTGGGGCGTCGGGATGACCGGGGCACCATTGCGCCGCGGGCACCGAGGCCTTCACCTGCGCGACATGCCGGCCGCATCCCGACCAGGTGGTCTTGCCGCAGTCGCGGCATCGGACGGCGTGACACATCAGGCGACCTCCGCCAGATTGGGTGGTCCGGACCGCGGGCGCTCGACCTGCGCGAACGCCGACGTCCCGGCCAGGGTGGTCAATGCGTCGAACAGGCGGTCGGCCTCGTCGCGGCCGGGAATCCCGGTGAGCACTGGACCGAAGTAAGCGCGTCCGCCGAAAACAGTGATCGGACTGCCGCCGGTGCCACCGAGCGTCTCCTGGCTGACCTGGTGGGCGTGGCGAACCGCATCGTCCCAGACGGAATCGTCCATGGCGGCAACCAGATCGGCGGGCAGTGCACATTCCTGGAGTGCCTCGCCCACCAGGCTTGCCGACAATGCGCGCCCCTCGCCGTGGAGTCGACGACCGAGAGCGAAGTACAACTCGCGCATCGCCTCGTCTCCCGCGGCTGCCAACAGCCGGCCCGTGCGGCGCGAGACGGTCATCCGCTCGGCGTGGGCGCCGCCGACCTCTCGGTCCTCGTTGAGAACGACCAGACTCATCGGATGCCAGGTGGCGTGTATGCCCCGACGCTCGGCGACGCCGGCCAACCACCGGGACGCGGCCCAGGCGAACGGGCATGCGGGATCGACGTAGATCTCCACGCTGCCGGCATCGGCATCGGCATCGGTTGTGGGCGAGGCGTTCATGAGTGCACGCTATTGCTCAACGAGTCGATGGCGCCGCGGAGTTTCGTGGCGGCTTTCGCGGCGACCTCGGGGAGACCGGGTGCGTCCGCGACGGCGACCATGAGGTCGGGATTCATCGCCTCGACAATGATCGAACCCTCGCGCGAGGTGTCTTCACGTACCACCACGTTGCACGGCAGCAGCAGGCCGATCTGCCGGTCGACGCCGAGTGCGGCGTGCGCGAGCGGCGGATTGCAGGCACCGAGAATCAGATAACGTTCCATCTCCTCGCCGAGTTTGGCCTTCAGCGTCGCGGTCACGTCGATCTCGGTGAGTACGCCGAATCCTTGTTCCAACAGTGCTTCTCGGGTGCGCGTCACCGCCTCGTCGAAGCTCGTATCGGGCAGTGTGGTGGCTATGGCCAGATCCATCGGGATTCCTTTCTCTCGTCCTCGGAGCTCGTGTGACCAGACTCGTGGTCAGGCGAGTGCGAGGAACAGCTTTTCCAGTTGATCAGTGGTCATGGGCTCGCTGGTGGGTTCGTCGCCGGCAATGCACTCGCGCAGACCGGTGGCGACGATCTTGAAACCCGCCCGGTCGAGTGCCTTGGACACCGCGGCCAGCTGCGTGACCACATCCTTGCAGTCGCGGCCCTGTTCGATCATCGTGATGACACCGGCGAGTTGGCCGTGTGCCCTGCGGAGTCGGTTGAGTACGACCGCAATTGCTTCTTCGTCGCCGACCATGTGGAGTCCCTTCGCTGTGAATCTACTTACTCGCATAATACCCCTTGGGGTATATGCCGAAACGGGCGGTCAGTGGCCGAACGAGATCGCCGGCAGCAACCGATCGAGCCACCGGGGTGTCCACCAGGCCCGGTGACCGGTGATCCGCAGCAGCACCGGGAGCAACACGAGGCGGATGAGCGTGGCATCGAGCAGGACCGCGACTCCCAGGATGATGCCCATCTCCTTGGGCGGAAGTGGCTGGGCCAGGGCGAAGGTGAAGAACACCGCCACCATCACCGCAGCGGCCGCGAAAATGATGCGACCGGAGTAAGCGAGCCCGTCGATCTGCGCGGTCCGCGGATCGCCAGTGCGCTCGTAGTGTTCCTTGGCAGTTGCCAGCAGGAAAACTGTGTAGTCCATGGCGATCGCGAAGATCATCGCGAAGAAGAACACCGGTCCCCACCCGTCGAGGAAGCCCTGCGGGGTAAACCCGAGTAGACCCGAGCCGTGACCATCTTGGAAGATCAATTTGGCGACGCCGAAGGCTGCACCCGTCGACAGCAAACTGACCAGGGTTCCCAGCAATGCGATCACCGGGGCTCGTAGTGCCACCAGCAGGAGCAGGAAGCCCAATGTCAGGATGACGGCAACGATCACCGGGAACCACGTGTTCAGCGCGGCCTGCAGATCGAGGTTCTCCGCCGCGGCGCCACCGACGAGGGCACTCGCAGGAACCCGCTCACGTAGATCGGTGAGTATGCCGTCCATCTTCGGTGAGGACGGATCGACCGACGGAATCGCCTGCAGCATCGAGTATCCGGAGTTGTCCGGCGCGGCCTGGACCGGCGTGACCATAGCGATGCCGGGCGTCTGAGCGGCAGCGGTGGCGGTTGCCGGAGCGGACGGGGTGGGAACGATGATCTGCAGTGCCCCGGGTGCTCCCGGACCCATGTTGTCGGCAACGATCTGATAGCCCTGCCGGACCGGCGCGTCGGCGGGAACGACGGCGATCGAGGGCATCGCCACCTTCAAGCCCAGCACCGGCAGTGCCAACAGGATCAGGATGGCGAGCGAGACGACGGCGAATGGCCACGGGTGGCGATGCAGCAGTTCTCCCCAGCGTCCGAAATGGTGCGATCGGTGCTCCTGCTTCTTCGCCCATGGCAAGGACCCGGCATTGACCTTGGTGCCGAGGGCAGACATCACTGACGGCAGCAGGGTCATGGTGGCCGCGAGGACAAAGACGACGGCGAGCATGATCCCGACGGCCATTGTGCGCACCGCGGGTGCTGGAACCATCAGCACGGCAGACAAACTCACCAACACGGTCAGACCCGAGAGCAGCACTGCCTTGCCCGCGGTCTCCATGGTCTCGGCAACAGCGTGTTCCGGTGTCTCGCGCAGCGCCATCGCCGCACGAAAGCGTGACACCATGAACAGGGCGTAGTCGATACCGAGCGCCAGTGCGAACATCATCGCAAAGTTCATGGCCCACACCGAGATCGGGGTCACTGTGTTCAGTAGCACCAGGCCACCGGCCGAGGCGACGAGTCCGGCGATCGTCAACAGCAAGGGGAGTCCTGCGGCCACGAGCGAACCGAATGCGATCACCATGATTGCCAGCGTGATCGGCCAGGAGAACATCTCGGCCTTGATCATCGCCTCGTGATTGGCTTTGTTGAAATCGCTCCACAGCGCCGAGGCCCCCGTTGGATACACCTGTATTCCGTTGCCCGACAAGCCGGTCAGCGCGGCCTTGTGATCATCGACCGCCTTGACCATCGCGTCGGTGTCGGCAGCGGCGCCGATGATGACGATCGCGGTGTGGCCGTCGCGGCTGACGGTCATCCCCGGTGTCGGGGCGATAACCGGACCGAAGCGGGAGTCACTGCGCGCGATGTCGGTGATCTCGGCGATCACATGCCCGACGGCGGGGCCGGTCACCTGCTGGTCGTCGGAGTGGATCACCACTTGCACCGCGGCCGACGAGTTGCCGCCGAAGTGCTGTTGCGCGAGCTCGCGGACTTGCACCGACTCCGATCCGTTGGCTTGCCATCCGGCTCCGGCGAGGGAGCTAAACACGCTCGGCGCCGCGGCGCCGAGGCCGATGATGAGCAGGAACCAGATGCCGAACACCCAGCGTCGGTGTGTGGCGGTCCAGATCCCGAGACGTCCCATCGGGCCAGGCCGTGTGTCGTCTCTCGCCGCGGGTGCAGGGCCGTCGGCAACGGTGGTGGAGTGGTCGGTCGAGTCCACGGAGAGTTCTCCCTCGCATCGTCAGATACCCAGAGGGGTATTGGTCGGTGACGACGAATATACCCATGGGGGTATCTGACCGCAAGAATGAGTCAGGCGGGCAGCGCGCGCTCCAGTGGGCGGCCGTTCACGTCGAACGACAGCGCCAGGCTCGACCTCTGGTCGGTGAGGACGCACAACGAAATGCCGGAGACCGCGTCGGTAGGGGTCTGAAATTCGTTGGGGCGCTGCCACATCACGTGCCAACCGAGCCGGACCGCCAAGCCGTGCAGGGCGACGCGATGATCGCCGACGGCCACCTCGCCGAGAAGTGTGGGCAGCGTCGCGACGAGGTCGGTGAAGGTCGGTTCGGCAAGTGGCAGGCCGGTCACCTGGACGATCTCGAACCCGCCGTCGGCGTCGTCGATGCGCACGACCGGCCCCGCGCCGCTCAGTTGGGCGGCAACGGCACCGAGGGTCGCGGCGATCAGATCCGCGTGCTCCGACTCGGGGTCGTTCGTGCCGGGCACGCGCAATTCCGGGGAGATCAGGGCGGCGACGCCGAGACGTTCGCCCGCACGCCGCATCTCGGCGAGGCGCAGATCGGTGGGCAGGTCGCGGGAGGCGTCGGCCCAGGCCCACCGGATCAGCCAGCCCGCGGCTCCGGCACGTCGCACCGAGGCCACCGGCGATCGGTGGGCGCGGATTTGCCGATGCGGATCGGTGGTCGCGGTGAAGACCACCGCGGTGCCCTCGACCGTGGGTGTGTAGCTGCCGAGGCGCTGGGTGAGGTAGGTATGCAGCGCGACGCGGCGCAGACCGGCATACCAGGCGCCGCAATTGGCGACAGCGCGCAAACCGTCGAGATCCATGCGGGTCACGCTAGTGCCGGAATCGGCACTGTTGCCCCATCTGTCAGGTGATCGAACGACCGGTCCTTCCCGGTGGCTGATCCGCCGAAAAAGGGGTGGTGACCCAGGTCACCCTGGCAGCATGGTCGCCATGACATCGGCCGCCACCCCGAAGGGAACGAGGCGGCGGACTCGACTCATCGAGGCCGCCGGTGCGCTCCTGCTCGAAGGGGGTTTCGACGCCGTCCGCCATCGTGCGGTCGCCGACCGGGCCAACCTGCCACTGGCCTCGACGACCTACTACTTCGCCTCGCTGGAAGATCTGATGGCCGAGGCCGCCATGTACGTCACCCGAAGCGCCGACGAGGCGATCGCGGCCCGCGGTGCGGCATTGACCCGGCGACGACGCGGAGTCGGGGCGACCGCGGAAGCGCTCTCGGAGGTCTTCATCGGGGCGCAGACCCCCATCGAGGATCTCGCCGCGCGCTACGAACTGATTGCGCTCGCGCCCCGGTACCCGCTGCTCCGCGACGTCGTCGAGGAACGCAGGCACCACGTCTCGGCGATGCACGCAGAGGTACTCGAGAAGTCCGGCCGCCGCTCCGACCCGCATCACGTCGGCTGGTTGATCGCGGTCGAGGACGGTGCCGTCGTCGGCACCCTGGGCTGTGCCGAGACCTCGCCGTTCGAGGCCGCACGCGCCGCGCTGAATGGTGTCGTCGACATCCTGGCACCGCAAATGTGAAGACCCGCAACCGAAATCAGGGGTCGGGGAGAGAAAGGTGAGTCATGGGGGAGCATAGGGGTTCGATGCGCCGGTGGGCGGCATCGCTGGCGGCGGGCGCGGCGGTGGTCGCCGGAGTACTGGCGGGAACCGGGTCGGCGTCGGCGGCACCGACCGGGCCGGTCGACGCGGGTGTGCCGTTCTCGTCGGTGGTTTACGGCACCGGCTGCACCTACAACCTGACGGTGCCGGTCAACTCCGTCGGCGTGGTCTCCTTCTACGAGCAGCGTCGGGGATTCGCCCCGATCTTCATCGGCAGAGCGCCCGCGTATCAACTGATCGCGACGGTCAATTGGACGCCGCGCCGACTCGGCGACCGGATGCTCTATGCGGTGCAGAACGGCGTCACGTCGCCGATCACCCTCGCCCGGGTGCACCAGGGGTACGGCTCCGGGGGCCTGTGCTTCGCCCTGTAAAGACGCCGACGGCACGCAAACTACACTGTTGACGTGTCGAAACCTGCCATCAGCAACGTCCTCGCGAGCCGCTATGCGTCGACCGATCTGGTCGAGATCTGGTCGGCGACCAACAAGATCGCCGCCGAACGCCGACTCTGGATCGCGGTCCTGCGGGCCCAGCGCGACCTCGGGATCGACGTGCCCGACAACGCCATCGACGACTACGAACGGGTCGTCGACGACATCGACCTCGGGTCCATCGCCGAGCGTGAACGCATCACCCGCCACGACGTCAAGGCGCGGATCGAGGAGTTCAACGCGCTCGCCGGTCACGAGCAGATCCACAAGGGGATGACCAGCCGCGACCTCACCGAGAACGTCGAGCAGCTGCAGATCCTGCAGTCGCTGCGGCACGTCCACGCCCATGGCGTCGCCGTGCTCGCACGGCTCGTCGAACGGGCCGCCCGGTACTCGTCGCTGGTGATGGCCGGACGCAGCCACAACGTGGCCGCGCAGGCGACGACGCTGGGCAAGCGATTCGCGTCGGCCGCTGACGAGTTGATGATCGCGCTGACCCGACTCACCGAACTCATCGACCGCTATCCGCTGCGCGGCATCAAGGGGCCGATGGGCACCAGCCAGGACATGCTCGACCTGCTCGGCGGTGACGCCGGCAAGCTCGCCGACCTCGAGTCGCGGGTCGCCGGGCATCTCGGCTTCTCCCGGTCGTTCACCTCCGTCGGGCAGATCTACCCGCGCTCCCTCGACCACGACGTCGTCTCCGCACTCGTCCAGGTGGCCGCGGCACCGTCGTCGCTGGCCCACACGATCCGGCTGATGGCCGGACACGAGCTGGTCACCGAGGGTTTCCAGCCCGGCCAGGTCGGGTCGTCGGCGATGCCGCACAAGATGAACACCCGCTCCTGCGAGCGGGTCAACGGCCTGGCCGTGGTGCTGCGCGGCTACGCGTCGATGACCGCCGAGCTCGCCGGCGCGCAGTGGAACGAGGGCGACGTCTTCTGCTCGGTGGTGCGTCGCGTGGCGCTGCCCGACGCCTTCTTCGCCATCGACGGCCTGATGGAGACGTTCTTGACCGTGCTCGCCGAATTCGGCGCCTATCCGGCCGTGATCGCCAACGAGCTCGACCGCTACCTGCCGTTCCTGGCCACCACCAAGGTGTTGATGGCGTCGGTACGCGCGGGCGTCGGGCGTGAGACCGCGCACGAGGCGATCAAGGAGAATGCCGTGTCCGTGGCGCTGGCCATGCGCGAGGAGGGGCGCGAACCCGATCTGCTCGACCGGCTCGCCGCCGACGACCGCATCCCGCTCGATCGGGCACAGCTCGATGCATTGCTCGACGACAAGGAAGCCTTCGTCGGTGCGGCGGGCCGCCAGGTCGCCGACGTCATCGCCGCTGCCGAGAAGATCATCGCCGAGAACCCGCAGGCAGCGGCCTACACCCCGGCGCCGATTCTGTAACGAGGACACTGGCTGTCCGCGGTGTGGGGAACCATGTCGGCATGAGTATCGACTTCCAGGTGACCTTCGACTGTGCGGACCCGGCAGCGCTGTCCGCGTTCTGGGCCGAGGTCCTCGGCTATCGGCTCGCGCCCCCGCCGCCGGGTTTCGCCACGTGGGACGACGCGCTCTCGGCGATGGGCATCGCCGAGGATCGGCGCAACGACGCCTCGGCGCTGGTGGATCCGGCAGGTGCGGGGCCGCGCGTCTTCTTCCAGCGGGTCCCCGAGGGCAAGACCGTCAAGAACCGCGTCCACCTGTGTGTTCGGGCGGCGCCCGGCTTGTCGGGCGAGGAGCGGATGGCCGCGCTCGAGCGTCGATGTGCCGAACTGATCGACGCGGGCGCCCGGCGGCTCGCCCGGCACGAACCGGCGCCGCCGCTGGCGGGCGGGCACCTCGTGATGGCCGATCCGGAGGGCAACGAGTTCTGTCTTGACTGACTCGCCGGTCCGGGTGAGCCGCCCGTGGCTAGCCCGCCTCGGGATCGGCGGGCGTACGGTCGGCGTGCCCCAACGACCAGTCGGGCAGCACCGAATCGCGGACGCGGCGTTTGAGTTCGGCGGCGTCGGGGAAACCGCCGTCGCGCTTGCGTTCCCAGATCCGCTCGCCGTCGGCCTCGATGACGAAGACACCTCCGGTGCCCGGGCGCAGGGTGACCGAGCCGAGGTCGGTGCCGAAGGTCGACAGCAGTTCCGCCGCCATCCAGTTGGCCCGCAGCAACCAATTGCATTGCGTGCAGTAGGTGATGGTGATCTGCGGTGCGCCCATGACGACCCAGACTGCCAGATCACCCCGAGTCACCTCACCCCGAGCGTCGGGCCACCCAGACTGCCGGCCACCCAGACTGACCCTGCCGACCTGCGCACACTATGGTCGAGGGCATGCGTCCGGCTCTCGACACGTACACCTTTCTCGCCTCCGGCAAGGTCCGCGAGATCTATCAGATCGACAACGACACCCTGCTGATGGTGGCCAGCGATCGCATCTCGGCCTACGACCACATCCTGAGCCCGGCGATACCGGACAAGGGCGCCATCCTGACCGCCATGAGTTTCTACTGGTTCGATGCGCTCGGCGTGCCGAATCATCTGGCGGGCGGACCGACCGACGAGCGCATCCCCGACGGGTGTGTGGGCCGCTCGATGGTGGTGCGCAAGCTGCCGATGGTGCCGGTGGAATGTGTGGCACGCGGCTACCTCACCGGCTCCGGGCTGATCGATTACCGCGCGACCGGTGCGGTGTGCGGGGTGGCATTGCCCGACGGCCTCGACGAGGCCGACCGGCTGCCCGAGCCGATCTTCACCCCGGCCACCAAGGCCGAACAAGGTGACCACGACGAGAACATCAGCTTCGAGGCGGTGGCCGCGCAGGTCGGGGCCGAGTTGGCCGACGATCTTCGCCGCACGACCCTCGACATCTACCGGCGCGGCGCCGAACTCGCCGCACAACGCGGAATCATCTTGGCCGACACCAAGTTCGAGTTCGGGCGCGACTCCGACGGATCACTTGTCCTCGCCGACGAGGTGCTCACGCCGGACTCCTCGCGCTACTGGGAGGCCGCCGGCTATACCCCGGGTCGGGTGCAGCCGAGCTTCGACAAGCAGATCGTCCGCAACTGGCTGACCTCACCGGAATCCGGCTGGGATCGCGCCTCCGATGCGACCCCACCCGCCCTTCCCGCCGACGTGGTGACACGCACCCGGCAACGATACATCGAGGCCTACGAATGGATTTCGCAGAAATCCTTCGCCGACTGGCCGCAAGGATAGGAGTCACGTGACCGACGCAGCAGACACCGACGCCGCAGGCAACACCGACGCAGTGGCCGCCTCCGCGCCGGTGGCGAAGAAGGTTCCCCTCGAGCGAACCCACCACGGCGACACCGTCATCGACAACTACGAGTGGTTGCGCGACAAGGACGATCCCGAGGTGATCGCCTACCTCGAGGCGCAGAACGCCTACACCGAGGCCCACACCGCCGCGCTGGCGGATCTGCGGGCGACGATCTTCGACGAGATCCGTTCGCGCACCAAGGAAACCGACATGTCGGTGCCGTCGCGGCGCGGTAAGTACTGGTACTACGCGCGCACCCTCGAGGGCAAACAGTATGCGATGCAATGCCGGTGCCCCATCGTCGATCCCGACGACTGGACACCGCCGACGGTGTCCGAGGATGCGCCGCTGCCGGGCGAGGAGGTGCTCTTCGACGCCAACGACGAGGCCGAGGGACACGACTTCTTCAGCGTCGGTGCGCTCACGGTCAGTCACGACGGCAACTGGCTGGCCTACAGCACCGACGTGGTCGGCGACGAGCGGTACACGTTGCGATTCAAGGACCTTCGGACCGGGGAGCTGTTGCCCGACGTCATCGCCGACACCGCGGGCGGGGCCGTGTGGTCGACCGACACCAAACACGTCTTCTACCAGACCGTCGACGCCGCGTGGCGTCCGGACACGGTGTGGCGCCACGACATCGGCGCCGGCACCCCCGACGTCAAGGTCTTCCACGAGCCCGACGAACGCTACTGGGTCGGCATGGGATCGACCCGCAGCGACAAGTACCTGGTG
The DNA here is from genome assembly GCF_030077625.1 of Gordonia sp. L191. NCBI lineage: Bacteria > Bacillati > Actinomycetota > Actinomycetes > Mycobacteriales > Gordoniaceae > Gordonia > Gordonia sp. L191. The sequence goes on from NZ_CP125996.1 coordinate 393,185, forward strand.
ATCGCCGTCGGCTCCAAGATCACCTCCGAGTGTTTCGTCCTGTCCGCCGACGACCCCACCGGCGAATTCCGCAGCGTCGCACCCCGGGTCGACGGCGTGGAATACAACGTCGAACACGCCGAGATCGCCGGCACCGACTATTTCCTGATCGTGCACAACGATGTTCGTGACGGTGAGAAGGCCGAGGACTTCGCCGTCGACATCGCCCCCGTCGACGATCCGGCCGCCCGAACCGAGTTCATCGGGCATCGCCGCGGCTTCCGGATCGAGGACGTCGACGCGTTCCGCGACTATCTCGTGCTCAGCTACCGCGCCGACGCCCTGCCGCGGGTGGCCATCGCCGATCTCCGGCGGATCGACGGCATCCCGGTCGCCGAGGACTTCATCGAGGTCGCCGTCGCGCAGGAGCTGTTCTCCCTCGGCCTCGGCGGCAACCGCGAATGGGCCACGCCACGACTGCGATTCGGGTACGGCAGCTTCATCGAACCGTCGGAACTCTTCGAGCTCGACGTGACCACCGGCGAGCGCATCCTGCTCAAGCGTCAGCCCGTCCTCGGCGACTTCCGCCCCGAGGACTACGTGCAGTCGCGTGAATGGGCCACCGCCGCCGACGGTACCGAGATCCCGTTGTCGATCGTGCGCCACAAGTCGGTGGCGGCACCCGGCGACGAGGGTGCGGCGCCGGCCCCGTTGCTGCTCTACGGATACGGCTCCTACGAGGCCAGTTTCGACCCGTCGTTCTCGGTGTCACGACTGTCGATGCTCGATCGCGGTGTGGTCTTCGTCCTCGCCCATGTGCGCGGCGGCGGCGAGATGGGCCGGCACTGGTACGAGACCGGCAAGACGCTGACCAAGAAGAACACCTTCACCGACTTCGTGGACTCGGGTCGCCATCTCGTCGAACGCGGTTGGACGACGTCGGAACAGATGGTCGCCGAAGGCGGTTCGGCCGGTGGACTGCTCATGGGTGCGGTGGCCAATCTGGCCCCGGAGCTCTTCCACGGGATCCTCGCCTCGGTGCCGTTCGTCGACGCCCTCAACTCGATCCTCGACCCGTCGCTGCCGTTGACGGTCATCGAATGGGACGAGTGGGGTGACCCGCTGCACGATCCGACGGTCTACGAGTACATGAAGTCGTACTCGCCGTACGAGAACGTCGAGGCGCTCCCGTACCCCGCGATCCTCGCCCAGACCTCGCTCAACGACACCCGTGTGCTTTTCACCGAGGCGGCGAAATGGGTTGCCCGCCTGCAGGAGTTGAGCACCTCGGACAATCCGATCCTGCTGAAGACCGAGATGTCGGCGGGCCACGGCGGTGTTTCCGGGCGCTACAAGCAGTGGGAAGAGGTCGCCTTCGAGATCGCGTGGATTCTCCAGCAGACCGGAGCCGTCACGCCGTAGTCTTCGGCACCAGGGTCTGCGCGACGATCCCACCGTCGAAGACGGCGGTGTCGATGAGATCGAGGTCGAGTGGTTGCGTGAGGTCGCTGAACAGCGGCTGCCCGCGGCCCAATGCGATCGGTGCGATCACCAGCCGGTACTCGTCGACGAGTCCGAGTGAGACGAGGCTGCGCGCGAAGCACACCCCGCCGTTGACGAGGACGACGCCTGTGGTGTGTTCCTTCAGACGCTCGACGTCGGTGACGAGGTCGCCGTCGGCGAGGTAGGGCGATTCCCACGTGCCCGCTCCCGCGAACGGAAAACCGCCCGGCCTCGGTGCCGATCCCGAGGAGAGGGAGTGCGACGCGACGACCTTCGGGGTGTCGTTCATGGCCGCGGCCATCGGCCCCTGCGCCGACGACCAGAAGGCGGCGACCCCGTCGCGGAATCCCCGCCCGACCAGATGGACGTCGGCCTCCTGCAGGGTGCGCAGCACCCAGGCGGTCGAGTCGTCGCTGCGTGCGGCCATGGCCCAGTCCATCTCACCGTCGGGGCCGGCGATGAAACCGTCCAACGACATCGACATCTTCAGTACCAGTGTGCTCATGCAGGGACAGACCGGCGCGGCGTTCAGAACTCATTGCTGCAGCGGCCCGGGCCGCCGAATGCACGAGGCCCGCACCCGAGATGATCGGGTGCGGGCCTGGTGTGTTGGTGCCGTGGAGGCTCAGTGCAGCAGCGTCGGCGTGCGATCCATGTCCTCTTCGACGAGCGGGGAGGCGATCTTCTTGCGGGGCAGGAAGATGGCGGGGATCACGGTCACCGCGACCAACACCGTCGCCACGATGAACGTGGTACCGAAGGCTTCGGCCGCCCAGGAGAACCACTGATCCGGCGGGTTCGCCGGAAGTGCCGCAGGGGTGTTGGCGCTCGCCTGCACGGCCTGCGCGTACTTCTCCGGTGCGGCATTGGAGCTGATCGCGAGCAGCGACTCGGGATGCGATTTGAACATGTTGGCCAGGACGACCGAGATCACCGCGGTACCGATCGACGACGCGGTCTGCTGCACCACGTTCATCAGCGTCGAACCGTCGGGAACCTGCTTGTTGTTCAGGGTGGCCAGCGCCGCGGACATGATCGGCATCATCGTCATACCCATGCCCAGGCCCTGGACGAACAGTGCCAGGCACACCGCCCAGTAGGGGGTGTCGGCGCCGAGGAAGACGAAATAGCCCATGCCGCAGAAGATCAGCACGATACCGCCGAGGACGAACTTGCCCGGACCCATCTTGTCGGTCAGGCGCCCGGCGATGGGCATGGTGAGCATCGCGCCGAGACCCTGCGGGGCGAGCAGCAGGCCGGCCATCAACGTGGACTCGCCGCGAACACCGATGAAGTACTGCGGATAGAGCAGTGCCGCACCGAAGAACGCGATCATGAAGGTGGTCATCGTGACCACCGCGATGGCCAGCGTCTTGTTCTTGAACAGGCGCAGATCCAGCAGCGGATTCTTCGCGCGCAGCGCGTGGATGATGAATGCGACGATCAGTACGGCGCCGATGATCGTGGTGACGAGCACCTTCGTGTCCATGAAGGTGCCGGCGTCGGTGGACGAGGAGATGCCGTAGAGGAACAACGCCAGACCCGGTGAGAGCATCAGCAGACCGACGAAATCGATTGTCGGGCGCTGTTTCTCCTCGTCGTCACGCAGCACGAGCCAGGCGTAGACGAGGGCGACGAGACCGATCGGGACGTTGATCAGGAACACCCAGTGCCAGCTGGCCTTCTCGATGAGGAGACCGCCGAGGATGGGTCCGGCGATGGGGCCCAACAGCATCGGGATACCGAGGACGGCCATCACCGAGCCGACGCGTTCGGGGCCGGCGGCCTTGGTGAGGATCATCATGCCGATCGGCATCAGCAGACCGCCGCCGAGTCCCTGGACGACGCGGAAGGCCACCAGCGAACCGATGTTCCAGGCGACCGCACACAGTGCGGAACCGATGAGGAACAGCACCAGCGAGGTCATGTAGACCTTCTTGGTGCCGAATCGTGCTGCGGCCCAGCTCGAGAGCGGGATGACCGCGGCCAGCGCCAGCGTGTAGCCGGTCATCGTCCACGCGGCGCCCGCGGCGTTGGTGTTGAAGGTCTCCTGGAAGGTGTTCTGCGCCACCGACACCACGGTCACGTCGAGGATCGACATGATGGCGCCGAGCACGACGACGCCGGCAACGGTCAGCACGTGCCGGTCGAGTGTGGTGTCCGGTGGGCCGGCGTGGGCCGTCCCGCCGGCGGAGGTGGAACTCGTCATGAGTGCACTTTCTGGTCGTGGGTCCGATGGGTGTCGAGCGTGGGGTGGGTCAGGTCGAAGTAGTCGGTGTCGGCGTCGACGATGGGCCGCAGCGCATCGGTCAGCGCGTCACGGTGTTCGGCGGGCAGGCCGGCGACGAAGTCGCTGATGATCTCCTGGCGCACGCTGAGCTGTTCGTCGACGAAGCGTCGACCGCTCGCGGTGAGGCTGACGCGTTTGACGCGGCGATCGGCGGGATCCTCGCGGCGGTCGACGAATCCGAGCCGCACGAGGCGATCGACGGTCCGGCCGGTCGCGGCCAGTGACAAGCCGATGGCCTCGGCGATCTCATGGACCGACATCGGTGCCTGGGCCTCACCGGCCACGAACAACACCCGGATCTGGGAGAAGGTGAGGTCGGTGGTGGCGAGGTCGTCGACGGCGGCGGCCTTGCTCAGGCAGGTCAGTCGATCCAGGAACTCGTGCAGGGCACGGGACGCGGAATCGATCGAAGTGGACACCTGAAAATGCTAACGGCGACGCAACTATCGCGCGAACACAATTATCGGCGATATGTGCCATAGCGCAGAAAAGTCGGTGATCTGCACCACCGCGCCCGGGGCGATTAGGGTCGGGAGCCATGAGCAATGTCAAGGACATCCCCGTGGCCGCACTCGACGGATCGGCGCTGTCGCTGTCCGACTTCACCGGACCTTTGCTGGTCGTCAACGTCGCCAGCAAATGCGGCCTCACGCCCCAGTACACCGGACTGGAAGAACTGGCCAAGACCTACGGAGAGCGCGGACTGACCGTCGTGGGTGTGCCGTGCAACCAGTTCATGGGCCAGGAACCGGGCAGCGCCGAGGAGATCGCGACCTTCTGTTCCACCAATTACGGCGTCACGTTCCCGCTGCTGGAGAAGACCGACGTCAACGGCGACGGACGGCATCCCCTCTACGCCGAGCTGACGAAACTCGCCGACACCGAGGGCGAGGCCGGTGACATCCAGTGGAACTTCGAGAAGTTTCTCGTCGGCGCCGACGGCGAGCCGGTCGCCCGCTTCCGTCCGCGCACCGAGCCGACCGCACCCGAGGTCGTCGCGGCGATCGAGGCGGCGCTGTAGCGCCGGCGCACCCAACGCGCTCCGCACGGGACCGCTCCGGCGAACCCGGTAAGGTAACCGGTGTTCAGCCAACCTCCGGACGTCCCTCGGACGGCCTGGAGATATTCGATAGGGAGCTATTGCCGATGGCACGAGTGGTGGTCGACGTGATGCCCAAGGCCGAGATCCTCGATCCCCAGGGTCAGGCGATCGTCGGCGCACTGGGCCGTCTGGGATTCTCCGGCATCGCCGATGTCCGCCAGGGCAAGCGTTTCGAACTCGAGGTCGACGACTCCGTCGACGACTCCACATTGGAGCGGATCGCCGAGGAGTTGTTGACCAATACGGTGATCGAGAACTTCAACGTCTCCCGGGTTGCCGAGTAGGCAGCGGAGACGACTGTGAGCAACGCACGCATCGGGGTCATCACCTTTCCCGGCACCCTCGACGACGTCGACGCCGCCCGCGCGGTCCGTCTCGCCGGAGCCGAGGCCGTCGAGTTGTGGCACGGCGATGCCGATCTCCAGGGCGTCGACGCCATCGTCGTGCCCGGCGGGTTCTCCTACGGCGATTATCTGCGCGCCGGAGCGATCGCCAAGTTCGCCCCCGTCATGGGTTCGGTCATCGAGGCCGCCGGCAAGGGTATGCCGGTTCTGGGCATCTGCAACGGTTTTCAGGTCCTGTGCGAGGCCGGCCTGCTGCCCGGCGCGCTGACCCGCAACGAGGGACTGCACTTCATCTGCCGCGACCAGTGGCTGCGTGTCGAGTCGACCACGACCGCCTGGACCACCCGGTTCGAGCGGGGCGCGGAGATCCTCATCCCCCTCAAGTCGGGGGAGGGCCGCTACGTCGCCCCGCAACGCAAACTCGAGGAACTCGAGGGCGAGGGACTGATCGCGTTCACCTATGCCGGCGGCAATCCCAACGGTTCGGCCCTCGACATCGCGGGCATCAGCAGCCCCGACGGCCGGATCGTCGGACTGATGCCCCACCCCGAACACGCCACCGAGGCGCTCACCGGTCCCAGTGACGACGGCCTCGGCCTGTTCTACTCGGCGATCGACGCCGTCCTGGCCAACGCGTGACGACACGGCGGTGACGACATGAGTGGGCCTCGCCTGACCACCTCGGCCACCGCGAAGGGGCTCGGTGCTTTCATCGACGCCTCGCCGTCTCCGTTCCACGTCTGTGCGACAGTGGCGGCGGAATTGGAGGAGGCCGGATTCCGGCGTCTGTTCGAGGAGCGCGAGTGGTCTCTGGACGCGCGTCGCTTCTACGTCATCCGTGGCGGTTCGATCATCGCGTGGGATCTCGGTGACGGCGATGCCTTCCGGATCGTCGGCGGCCACACCGACAGCCCGAATCTGCGTCTCAAGCAACGCCCGGATCGCGTCAGTGCCGGTATCCGCACGATCGCGCTCGAACCCTATGGCGGCGCCTGGCTGAACTCCTGGCTCGACCGCGATCTCGGGTTGTCCGGCCGACTCGCCTATCGGTCGGGCAACTCCGTCGAGCACGTGCTGGTGCATGTGACCGAGCCGGTGGTCCGCGTGCCGCAGTTGGCGATTCACCTCTCCGCCGACCGCAAGGGCGTCACCCTGGATCCGCAACGACACCTCGACGGGGTGTGGGGGATCGGTGCCGACGTACCCGACGTGCTGGACTGGGTGGCCGAATATGCCGGTATCACACCGGATTCGGTGCTCGGCTGGGAGTTGATGACCCACGACGTGGCACCGTCGCGCCTGATCGGAACCGACGAAAGCCTGCTCAGCGCACCGCGTCTGGACAACCAGGGCACGTGCTACGCTGGGCTGCGGGCGTTGCTCGACGGCTCGCCCGCGATCGCGACCCGGGTGCTCGCGCTGTTCGACCACGAGGAGGTCGGCAGCGGTTCCGAGCGCGGCGCGGCGTCGGACTTCCTGTCCACCGTCCTCGAACGAATCGTGTTGTCCCGCGGTGGAAGCCGGGCCGACTACCTGCAGGCGATGGCGTCGAGCATCTGTGTGTCGGGCGACATGGCCCACGCCACCCACCCGAACTATCCCGAGCGGCACGAGCCCACCCACCAGATCGCCATCGACGGCGGTCCGGTGCTCAAGGTGAACCAGAATCTGCGTTACGCCTCGGACGCGATCGGGGAGGCCGTCTTCGCGCTGGCCTGCGACACCGCGGGGGTTCCGATGCAGCGCTACATCCACCGCGCGGATCTGCCCTGCGGATCGACGATCGGGCCGATCACCGCCACGCGCGCCGGTCTGATGACCATCGACGTCGGCGCACCGCAGCTCGCGATGCACAGTGCCCGCGAGCTGATGGGTGCCGCCGACGTGCCGATGTATTCCGCTGCGCTACAGGCGTTCCTGAGTGCCGAAGCCTGAGCGCGGGAATCTGAGCCGGTCGCGTCAGACCGGTCGGAATCCCGCGCCGACGCCGCCCTGTGCATTGAGGTCGGCCAGGATCGCGGTCATCTTGGTGGCAACCAGCGGGCTGTAGATCGGGATGGCCGGATTCACGCAGCCGATCGCGCCCTTGATGGGGGTGCCGGGGATGCCGAGGATGAGGCCGCCGTTGAGCATGCCGACGACTCGATCACCCATGACGATCGGGCCACCGGAGTCGCCGTGGTTGGCGCAGACATAGCTCAGGCTGTCGGTGCTGCTGGTCTGCAGGACCGGCCCGCAGCTGAACCCGGTGGTGCGTCCGGCCTTGCAGACGTTGGCACCGGCGGGCGGGAACGCCCCGACGCTGCGGATGGTTGCGCCTCCCGCGGTGCGTACGGCGCTCACCCGGTTCGGGTCGAGGGCGATGACCGCGTAGTCGCCCGGTTCGCTCGTGCGCGCGAAACGACCGATCACACCCGCGGCGGGATTGCGCTCGAGGGAGACCTTTGATCCGACATGACCGCAGTGCCCGGCGGTCAGGCCGACGAGTCGTCCGGCGCGATCGTGCCCGACCGTGGTCATCGTGCAGGCGAATCGACCGTCGATCACGATGGCGCTGCCGCCGCCGACGGTGGCTCGCGGTGCTGCCTGCGCCGCATAGGCGGGCGCGAGTGCGAGCAGGAGCCCGACGAGCATGGTCAGGACGCGCAGGGTACGACGCAACGTGCTCTCCGATCGTGGTGACAACAGGTCCGGGAGAGTTCGCGATAGCGAATCCGCCCTCGGTGCTCCGCCACCCTATCCGGCGCGGACGCCCGGTCAAACAACCTCGGTAGAAGCGCCTCAGTAGCTGCGGGCGAAGCCGAGCACGTTGTCGACGTAGGCCATCGAGTTGTTGTAGCGCAGTACCGCGGCCGTCTGTCCGGCGATGTCGCGCAGGTTCAGCCCGCCGTCGCACAGGTAGCGCGCGGTGGTCAGCGCGGCGTCGTAGATGTTCTGCGGGTCGGCGATGCCGTCGCCGTTGCCGTCGGCGGCATATTTCTTCCACGTCTGCGGGATGAACTGCATCGGTCCGACCGCCCGGTCGTGGACCGGGTCGCCGTCGATGGCACCACCGTCGGTGTCGGTGATGACCTGGTTGCCGGCCAGCGAGCCGTCGAGGGTGGGCCCGTAGATCGGGGTCTTCAGGCGGCCGGACGGGTCGACGTCGCCGTTGTCGGCGTGGTGGGATTCGACCTTGCCGATTCCGGCGATGAGCTTCCAGTCGATCCCGCAGACCGGTTCGGTGCGTGCGATGGTGTCGGCGGCCTGCTTGTAGGCGCGGTAATTGATGGCCGGGACCTGGCCGTCGGTGACGCTCACCGGCATCGGTGGCGGCGGTGGTGTCGCGCGGACGGGGGCCACCGTCAGATCCCGGGCCGGACGGGTCGGCAGCGACGTCGGGGTGTTCGAGCGGGCCGGTGCCGGATGACTCGTCGTGGCCGGTTCGGGTGCGGCCGCGGTGGTCGGCGACGCGGCGGGAGCCGCGGTGACCTGGGCGTCGTCGGTGGCCGCAGCGGCGGCCGCGGCACAGACGCCGACCATCGGGATCAGCGCGGTGGCCAGCATCGGCTTACGGGAACGCGGCAGCAACGGTGAGCGCGTTTTGGAGTGTTTCCCCAACTTTCGGACCTCACTACAGACTCGGGTACATCGGCCACCCAACGCCGCGATGCGCGTCGACTGCGGTGGTCGTCGACCTCTGCGGGGCGGTGGGCCGCGGACGAGGCTACCGATTTCCGCGACCGAACCGTTATCTGGCCGTTACCGAAACCTGGGAGTCGGCTGAGCGTCGTCGGTGCCGTCGCAGGTCATGCGAGGACCAAAGTCCCGGATGTGACTCCGGCCATATGTCGTAAGCGGGGTCAGCGCGGCGCGAACACCCGGAGGCTGGTGCCCTCGACGGCGGCGAGGAATCCGTCGACATCCTTCACCTGGCCGTTCACGTCGACCGTCCACACGAAACCGCCGGCCGACGGGTCGACTGCGCTGATCCTGCTGTTGCTGGTGAGCACCAGGAGATTGCCGCTCGACCCGACGCAGGTGAGGTTGTCGAGGTTCGCATCGGGATCGTCGAAGCCCGGCGCGGGCAACGAGCCGAGGTGCTCGGCGTCGGCGAGGGAGTAGATCGACCGCGACCGGCTCTTCAACGCGAACGCCACCGCGGTACCGCACGGTCGGGTGTTCGCCTTGGACAGCTCCTCGTCGGAGATCTGCCACAGCGCTCCCGGCTTGGCCGGATCGACGACGACGTAGGTGCCCTGCATCGCCTCCATCTGCGCGGTCCCGGTCTGGGTCAGCACGGGCAGGGTGGACGGGCCGGGCAGCACCCGCATCCCGGCGACGTGTGCGATCCGCCGCGGATCGAGGACGCCGTGGGTCACGGCATAGGTCTCGAACATGCGGTGGTCGGGGTCGGTGTACTCGACGGTGATGCCGGTCGGGAATGCGGTGATCGTGCAGCCGGTGCAGTGGAAGCGATCGGCGCCGGTGCGCGGATCGACGATGAACCGGCCCGCGTCGCTGGTGGTGATCTGCAGCAGCCCATCCTCGAGCACCTCGGCACTCGCGGCGTGGGCGAAGGTGCGCGACCACAGTTCGTGGCCGTCCGGGGTGGCCATCGACACCCGGTAACCGGAGGCGGAGATGCGGACGAAATCCGATCCGGCGCCGAGTACCGATGCGGTGTCATCGAGGGCGGTCGGGCCGGACGGGGTGCCGTCGTCGTCGACGAGGTAAAAGCCCTGTGCGAGATCGCTACTGGCATTGACCGCGCAGCCGACCACGCCATCGTCGGTCATCCCGCAACTCCCGGTGCCCGCGCGCAGCGGGCGCTTCCACAGCAGATGTCCGTCGCCGCGATCGACCATCACGTAGGCGCGGCCGATTCCCGATGGGTAGCTCAGCAGCCAGCGGTCGGTGCCGGTGGCGACCACCTCGATCTGATCGCTGGAGGTGTAGTCGGGCAGGGTCTGACTCGACACCGTCCACGCCGGGGCGGGCTGGTCGGGGTAGGACCGCAACTGGCCGTAGGCGTAGCCGGTCGCCGGGCGATCGGGTGTGCCGATGGCCAGCACCGCACCCACGCACACCACCATCACCGCGGCGAGGACGACGACGACGGTGCCGATACCGAACGGAAGTCGACGTCCTCGCTTGCTCCCCACACGCATGGCGACAGTCAATCACCCATGGCCTGCGTGGGGGAGGCTGACATGCAGATCAGGCGGTCACGGCCGCCAGCCCGGTGCGCAGCACCTCGATGAGCGGGGTGGAGGGCCGGCCGGTGAGTGTCGCCAGGTCGGTCGAGTCGGAGTCGAGCGCGCCCCGGGCGACCCCGGCATCCGAGTCGGCGAGGATCGCAGCCATCGGTGCCGGGATACCGGCGTCGGTGAGCGCCGCCGCATAGTCGGCCTCGGGGATATCGGTGTAGCGCACCGGCTTTCCGCTGACCTCGGCGAGCGCCTCGGCGATCTGTGCGTAGGTGGGGTGCTCGTTGCCGGCGAGTTCGTAGACCTCGCCACCCGCGGCCTCGACGAGTGCGGCTGCCGCGGCAGCGGCGTAATCGCGACGCGACGCCGCCGCGATGGTCCCGTTGCCTGCGCTGCCGTACAGGACGCCGGTTTCGATGGCCTGCGGTGCCGCGGCCAGGTAGTTCTCCCAGTACCAGCCGTTGCGCAGCAGCACCGTGGGGATGCCGGACTCGGCGAGTGCGCGCTCGGTGGCGACGTGTTCGGTTGCCAGGGTCAGTGGGGAGGTGTCGGCACGCAGGATGCTGGTGTAGGCGATGAGGGAGACGCCGGCTTCCGCGGCGACCTCGATCACGTTGCGGTGCTGCGAGACTCGCTGCCCGACCTCGGAGCCGGAGACCAGCAGTACGCGGTCGACGCCGGTCAGGGCGACGCGTAACGCGGTCGGGTCGCCGTAGTCGGCGACCCGCACGTCGACACCTGCGGACCTCAGGGTGTCGGCCTTCTCCGGATTGCGGACGACGGCGACCACGTCGCCTGCCGCGACGCCCCGGTCGAGCAACGCCTCGACGGCGGCACTACCGAGTCCTCCGGTTGCTCCGGTAACGGCATAGGTGGTCATGGTTCCTCCTGGTGGTCAACTGGTCAGCGGGGTGCTTCCAGATCATGATGCACTTACTATTAGTGCAGTGCAACAACTGAACGCATGCATATGTGTGATGATTAGCACCGTCGCCACGATGCGCCTAGAATGGCGCCATGACCCCCGCCTCCCCCGGCTCCGCAGCCTCCGACCCGGACGCCGTCGATCCGACCCTGGAGGCCGATGTCTTCGCCCGCGATTGCAGTTCGCGTGACGTGTTGCAGAACGTGACCAGTCGGTGGGGTGTTCTCGCGCTCGCCGCGCTGGCCGAGGGGGACCTGCGGTTCAGTGCGTTACGACGCCGCGTCGACGGGGTCAGCGAGCGGATGCTCTCGCAGACGCTGCACAACCTCGAACGCGATGGCTTCGTCACACGTACTGTGCTGCAATCGATCCCGCCGAAGGTCGAGTACTCGCTGACCGACCTGGGTGCCGACGCCGCGACCCAATTGCGCGCCCTGATCCACCTCGTCCAGGGCAATCTCGAGGCGGTCGAGCGGGCACGCGAGGCCTACGACGCGACCCGTCAGAACAACTGACCGAGGTAGAACCGCGCGCCCTGGTCGTCGGTGCATCGTGCGACCGCGCCGTAGGCCTGCCGGTTGGGCTCCTCGAGTACGGTTCCGCCGGCGGCACGGACGCGTTCGACGGCTTCGTCGACATCGGCCACATTCCACATCGGTTCGGCCACTGATCGATCCGCGCCTCCGGCGATCCCGATCTGCGGATGCACCCCGTCGACCTCCCAGCCGTCGTCGATACGTCCGGGTGTGAACCGCCAATTCATCACGGCGCCATAGAAATCGCGGTACCGGGCCGAGTCCGGGGTGGCGATGGTGAGATACGACATCGCGCCGAGGGTGCGAGGGTGCTGTTCCCCGCGGGTCTCGCCGGGGTCGGGTACGTGGACCGAGAAGGCGACGCCCTGGTCGTCCACGGCGTCCATCACGAGATATCCGTCGCGCGCGACGGTGCTGATCGCGCCGACGCGACCACCGGCGGCGAGGATGGCCGCGCGGGCCCGATCGAAATCCTCCACGGCGTACACGCAGTAGAGGGTCCTGGCCGTTCCGTAGCCGTCACCGTCGAAGATCCCGAGCCGGTGGCCGATGTTGGTGACCTGCCGGGTTTCCGGATCGTACTCCCAGCCGAGAACCGCGCCGTAGAAGCGGGCGGCCCGCTCACGGTCGGGTGTCTGCAGCGACAGGTAGACGATGTCGCCGACCCGGACGGGTTCGACGTCCGCCGCAATCCGCGCCGGGCCGGTCAGCATCCACCGGTGTCCGAACGGATCGATGATGGTCGCCGAGCGGGTGCCGTGGGCATCGTAGGGTTCGCGGGTCACCGCGGCGCCGCCGCGCTGAGCGCGGATCAGTGCCTCGTCGGTGTCGGCGACGGGCAGCATGAGGCTCACCGAGACGTGCCCGGGTTGCGGAGCGCGCAGACCCAGGTCGGCGAACTCGTCGGCGAGGTAGAGCACGCCGTCGCCGATCTCGAGTTCGGCGTGCCCGATGCGGTTGTCGTCCATGACGATCGGCTCGCCGCGCAGGCGCGCGCCGAGGTTCTCGCGGTACCAGTCAATGGCCTCCTGTGCACCGCGGACCGTGAGATACGGCAGGGCGCCGGGGCGCTCGACGGGAGACGCGGCGGGTGCCGAGATGGCCGCTTCGCTCTCGGTAATGGCGTTGTTGGACATGAGAATTCCCTTCGGAAGGGTGACGCCGCGTTCGAGTCGGTCACGGAGACGGGCGGCGAAGGCGGGATCGGGTGCAACCGGCGCGGCCCACCCGGGGGTGTCCGAGGCGCGCAACACGGCGAACGGGTCGCCGATGGACGGGTGTGGGGCCGAATCGAATTCGGCGTCGTCGTGGTTCATGCGCGTCCTCCTTTCCGGGTGGATCGGGCCGGTTGGCCGGGGTAGGCCGCGCGGAAGGCGCGCTTGGCCCGGGTCAACAGCGCCTCGGTCGCACCGACGGTGCGGCCCATGATCTCGGCGCATTCGGCGACCGGGAGGTCGTCGACGTAGCGCAGCGTGAGCACCGATCGGTGGATCGGCGTGAGCTGCGCCAGCGTGTGGTGGGCGATCATCCGGTCCAGATGGACCTCGGCGAGATCCTCGCCCGGCGGATCGGGCACGTCCGGCACGGGCTCGGGCGTCCGTTGCGCCCGTCGCCAGTGGTCGGCGAGCTTGTGCCGGGCGACCCCGATCAGCCAGGGCACCGTCGGGATCAGGTCGGCGTCGCGACGAACCGAATCCATCGCGGCGAGAAAGGTCTCCGATGTGACGTCCTCGGCGACCCGTCGGTCCGAGCACCGTCGCACGACGAACCCGTACACCGCGGGTAGGGCCGTGTCGTAGACCTCGAGGAGGGCCGCGGGGCCGGTGTGTTCGCCACTCACACCCTCATCGTCGTCGCCCGGGGCGCAAACCCGACGCCGGTTGGGCAGAAAAAATGTGTCGCCGGCCGTGCCCGTACGGCACGACCGGCGACACTCGCGCCCGCCGATCAGGCCGGCGGGAAGAGCCCCAGACGAATCACCCTGCCGCCCAACTGGAATGCCGTGACGTAGGTCGGCCCGCCACCCGCGCAGCAGAACGGGTCGTCGGCGCGCAGCCAGCGATACTTCACGGTGACGTGGTCACGCGTCCAGCCGGCGATGGAGGTGTACGAGTACGGCTTGGGATCAACGGTGCCGAGGAACCGCCCATTGTGGAAGAGCAGGACCCGCGACTGGTAGGTGGCATCGCCGATCCCGTTGCCGGTGACCAGCATCCAGTCCAGGTTGCAGCCCCGGGTAAGCGGATTGGTACTCGCGCTGCGGGGCGCCCAGCTCCCGCCGTTGACGTCGCGGCCGATCTTGGTGAGTGAGTCGCGGGCGAGGGCCGAGTTGAGGTCGAAACACAACCCGTGGCCGCTGCCGGGCGGGGCGGCCGCGGCATCACCGGCCCCGAGGGCGGTGGCCGAGAGGGAGCCGGCGAGCACGCCGGCCACCGCGAGGCACAGGACGAGCAGTCGCCGGAGCCCGGTCGGTGGTCGGGTGGACGGAGAGCGTCGAGCAGAGGTCATGATGTGGCCTTCCTGGTGGTGGTGTCAGGTCCCGACCTCGGGAGCGATGTCCCGTAGGGACCTGTTCGCGCGTTTCGCCGGTCTCGTTAGCCAGGCGTAGCTGTTGTCATTCGGGTGCGATACCTGCTCCGGCGGTGACGGGCCGCACGTGGCGATGGCGCGTAGCGTGCTCGCCGTGCTCCACGTCCTTCCGTTGGCGGCGCCCGACGGCTTCGCGCCGCACTCGACGTACGAGACCGTGTGGACCTACCAGGGGTCGGAGACCGTGCTGACCAACGCACTGTTCTTCGGCGGATACGCCTCGATGATTGCCGTCATGATCGCTGCGACTGTGATCAACCGACGTATCACCAAGCGCCACGGGGTCAAATCCGAGCGTGTCACATGATCGCTGCGACTGTGATCAACCGACGTATCACCAAGCGCCACGGGGTCAAATCCGAGCGTGTCACATGATCGCTGCGACTGTGATCAACCGACGTATCACCAAGCGCCACGGGGTCAAATCCGAGCGTGTCACCCGGATCGCCCGGTGGCTTGTCGTCGTCCTGTTCGTGGTGACCACGGTCCCACGGTCGCGTCGCTCCTGACGCATGGGACGGGGCATCAGGATCAGAAGGTGGAAGCCGCCATCCTCGAACAGCGGTGGGGCCTGCAGATCGTGGATGTGACCCAGTTGCCGGGCCGTCATCTCGCGCAAAACGTTCCGTTGTCCGTCCGATTCGGCGACAACACCGTCCAGTGTTGGCTTGCGACGTACGGGAAGCACACCGGTGACAAGCAGTGGTACACGAATCTGGTGGACAGGCGCGGAGCCGGCCGGCCATTGATCAAGTTCCAGATGTGGTGCCCGTCCGCCGGCGACATCACGGCTTTGCCGTTCGGGGCGTAGCCCGATCCCCGGCGTCGTTCGCTCTCGGCGTAGCGCGGCGGCGCGCATCGCGGAACATGCTGATGTGCAGGGCGGTTGTACCGCGCAGACCCCCGTCGACGTGTGCATGACGTTGACTTCTGGTGGGCGTTAACTGCAGGTGCACACCGCACGACCTCTAGAGTGGAAGCAAGCTGGTCGTCGTGTACCCCGACACCATCGCAGTTGTCGCCTCGCATCGGTCGCCGCCCGCGGTTTCCGATCACCGGGACAACCACGACGGCCGGGGCGAAAGCGAAATGAGGGAGAACAATGTTCGAACGGTTCACCGACCGCGCTCGGCGGGTTGTCGTGCTCGCCCAAGAAGAGGCGCGGATGCTCAACCACAACTACATCGGCACCGAGCACATCCTGCTCGGCCTGATCCACGAGGGCGAAGGCGTCGCCGCCAAGGCCCTCGAATCGCTCGGCATCTCCCTGGAAGGTGTCCGCAGTCAGGTCGAGGAGATCATCGGTCAGGGCCAGCAGGCGCCGTCGGGGCACATCCCGTTCACCCCGCGCGCCAAGAAGGTCCTCGAGCTCTCGCTGCGTGAGGCGCTGCAGCTCGGCCACAACTACATCGGCACCGAGCACATCCTGCTCGGCCTCATCCGCGAGGGTGAGGGCGTCGCCGCACAGGTGCTCGTCAAGCTGGGCGCCGACCTCAACCGGGTGCGTCAGCAGGTCATCCAGCTGCTGTCGGGTTACCAGGGCAAGGAGCCGCAGGAGGCCGGCACGGGTGGTCGGTCCAGCGAGTCCGGCACCCCGTCGACGTCGCTGGTCCTCGACCAGTTCGGCAGAAACCTGACCGCCGCGGCCGCCGAGGGCAAACTCGACCCCGTCATCGGCCGCGAGAAAGAAATCGAGCGGGTCATGCAGGTGCTGTCCCGCCGCACCAAGAACAACCCGGTGCTGATCGGCGAGCCCGGCGTCGGCAAGACCGCCGTCGTCGAGGGCCTCGCGCAGGCGATCGTCAACGGCAAGGTGCCCGAGACGCTCAAGGACAAGCAGCTCTACACCCTCGACCTCGGGTCGCTGGTGGCGGGCAGCCGCTACCGCGGTGACTTCGAGGAACGCCTCAAGAAGGTGCTCAAGGAGATCAACACCCGCGGCGACATCATCCTGTTCATCGACGAGCTGCACACGCTCGTCGGTGCCGGTGCCGCCGAGGGCGCGATCGACGCGGCCAGCATCCTCAAGCCGAAGCTGGCCCGCGGCGAGCTGCAGACCATCGGTGCCACCACCCTCGACGAGTACCGCAAGTACATCGAGAAGGACGCCGCCCTCGAGCGCCGGTTCCAGCCGGTGCAGGTCGGCGAGCCGTCGGTGGAACACACCATCGAGATCCTCAAGGGTCTGCGTGACCGCTACGAGAGCCACCACCGCGTGTCCATCACCGACGGTGCGCTCGTCGCCGCGGCCACCCTGGCCGACCGTTACATCAACGACCGGTTCCTGCCGGACAAGGCGATCGACCTCATCGATGAGGCCGGTGCGCGGATGCGCATCCGCCGGATGACCGCGCCGCCGGACCTGCGTGAGTTCGACGAGCGCATCGCCGACGCCCGCAAGGAGAAGGAAAGCGCGATCGACGCGCAGGACTTCGAGAAGGCCGCCGGCCTGCGGGACAAGGAGAAGCAACTCGTCGCCGAGCGTGCCGAGCGTGAAAAGCAATGGCGCAGTGGTGATCTGGACGTCGTGGCCGAGGTCGACGACGAGCAGATCGCCGAGGTGCTGGGCAACTGGACCGGTATCCCGGTGTTCAAGCTCACCGAGGAGGAGACCACGCGTCTGCTCCGCATGGAGGACGAGCTGCACAAGCGGATCATCGGCCAGGAGGACGCCGTCAAGGCCGTCTCCAAGGCGATTCGTCGTACCCGCGCGGGTCTGAAGGACCCCAAGCGCCCGTCCGGCTCGTTCATCTTCGCCGGCCCGTCCGGTGTCGGTAAGACCGAGCTGTCCAAGGCGCTCGCGAACTTCCTGTTCGGCGAGGACGACGCCCTGATCCAGATCGACATGGGCGAGTTCCACGACCGCTTCACCGCGTCGCGCCTGTTCGGTGCCCCTCCCGGCTACGTCGGCTACGAAGAGGGCGGCCAGCTCACCGAGAAGGTGCGCCGCAAGCCGTTCTCGGTGGTGCTGTTCGACGAGATCGAGAAGGCTCACTCGGAGATCTACAACACCCTGTTGCAGGTTCTCGAAGACGGTCGACTCACCGATGGTCAGGGCCGCACGGTCGACTTCAAGAACACGGTGCTGATCTTCACCTCGAACCTCGGTACCTCCGACATCTCGAAGGCCGTGGGACTGGGCTTCAGCAAGGGTGACGACTCGAAGTCGAACTACGAGCGGATGAAGCTCAAGGTCAACGACGAGCTGAAGAAGCACTTCCGCCCGGAGTTCCTGAACCGTATCGACGACGTCATCGTCTTCCACCAGCTGACGAAGGACGAGATCATCCAGATGGTCGATCTGATGATCAATCGCGTCGAGACGCAGCTCAAGAACAAAGACATGGCGATCGAGCTCACCGATCGGGCCAAGTCGTTGCTGGCCAAGCGCGGCTTCGACCCGGTGCTCGGCGCCCGGCCGCTGCGTCGGACGATCCAGCGCGAGATCGAGGATCAGTTGAGCGAGAAGATCCTGTTCAACGAGCTGACCCCGGGACAGATCGTGCTGGTCGACGTCGACAACTGGGACGGCGAAGGCGAGGGCGAGGACGCCAAGTTCACCTTCACCGGCTCGGAGAAGCCGCGTGAGCTGCCCGACGCCCCGGTCGAGCTGAGCAAGGCAGGTGACGCCGGCAGCGAGAGCTGATCGGCCCGCCCGCGAACACCCACGACGCCCGTCGACTCCTTCTCTGGAGCGGCGGGCGTCGTGCGTCGGCATCACCCGCCGACGGCTGTCGGCGCCGGGGGCCGACCCCGAAGTGTGGGCATCATGAGGACACCGCCACAATGGTGATCGGCGCAACATCATGTGCGCCGTCATATATCACCGAGTGGAGGCGTCACACCGTGAGCACCGAACCAGCAACGCAGGGTCTGGCCGATGCGGCCCCCGAACCGGTCATCACGGTCACCCGGCACGACGAGATCGCCGTCATCACCCTGAACCGCCCGGACCGGCTCAACGCGTTCACCTTCGAGATGGGTGAGCAGATCCAGGCGGCCTTCGACGAGACCGACGCCGACGACTCGGTGCGCGCGGTGGTCATCACCGGCGCCGGCCGGGCGTTCTGCGCCGGCGCCGACCTTGCCGGTGGCGCAACCACTTTCGAGCTCGAGGAGAAGGAGTCCGGTGAGGTGCCGCCGGATTCCGGAGGCCGGCTGACGTTGCGGATCTTCGCCTCGCTCAAGCCCGTGGTGATGGCGATCAACGGCCCGTCCGCAGGCGTTGGCGTCACCATGACCCTGCCCGCCGACGCCCGCATCGCCTCGGAGAACGCCCGCTTCGGGTTCGTGTTCACCAAGCGCGGACTGGTGCCCGAGGCGGCGTCCACCTGGTTCCTGCCGCGCCTGGTCGGGCTGCCGACCGCGCTGCGCTGGACGTTGGGGGCGCAGATGGTCGGCGCCGCAGAGGCGCTCGAGGCCGGTCTGGTGCAGCAGGTCGTCGCTCCCGATGAGGTCCTCGACGCGGCGATCGCCGCCGCCCGGGAGATGACGTCGGGCACCGCGCCGGTATCGGTCGCGCTGACCCGGCAGTTGCTCTGGCGCATGGCCGGGGCGCCGAGCCCGCTCGACGCCCATCACGCGGACTCCGCGGCGATCTACGCGCGGGGTCGGATGCCCGACGTCGCCGAGGGGGTGACGTCGTTTCTGGAGAAGCGTGATCCGACCTTCACCGATTCGGTGGCGACCGATCTGCCGGAGATCTTCTCCTGAAATCGCCCGAATGCGGCTTTTTCGCAGGCCACGTGGGCAATTCAACACGGGGCGTTGACGCTTCCCGTCATCGTGGTGTGTGAAACTGTACGACGATGTCTCGAGCACTTTTCGGCCGTGTCGCCACGGCCGTCGCCGCGCTGGTCACCGCCGCCGTCGTCGTACTCCCCGGGAGTGCGAGCGTGCCGTCGGCCGCTGAGTCGACCCCTGTCCAGACCGCCGCTCAGCGCCAGCCCGAGACCGCCGTCTCCTCTGCCGCCGCGCCGCAGAAGTATGTGGCGTTGGGCAGTTCCTACGCCGCAGGCCCGGGCGGACTGGACTCGATCGGCAACCGGTGCCTGCGCACCATGGACAACTATCCGCATCAGGTTGCCCAGGCACTGAACATGAGCCTGGTCGACGCGACGTGCTCGGGGGCGACGACCGAGAACATCCTGGACCGTCCCCAGCGCTTCGTGAAGCAACCCCAGATCGACGCCGTCACCCCCGGCACGGCGTTGGTGACCATCACGACCGGCGGCAACGACATCGGGTACGTGCAGCGACTGATCGCCATGGGCTGCAAGAACTCCGTCGCCGACCCGGTGAAGAACGTCGCCGAGCGGGTGTGCGGGCACGGCCGCCCGATCTCCGCCGAACCCGGATTCGAACGGTATGCCGCGGTCGAGCAGAAGATGATCGAGACGGTGTTCGCCGTCCGGATGCGCGCCCCCGCGGCGCGGATCGTCCTCGTCGACTATCCGCCGGTGGTGGTCGCAGGCGGCCCGGTCTGCCCCAAGCTCGCGCTCACCCCGGAGGAGATCGACTCGACCATCCGGGTCTACGACGCGCTCGCCCAGGTGACCGCCGAGGCTGCGCAGATCTCGGGCGCCGAGCTCGTCACCACCGGCCCGATCGGGGCCGAGCACACCGTGTGCTCGCCCGACCCGTGGCTGCGTGGATTCGAGCTACCGGTGCCCTATCATCCGAACGCCTCGGGCAAGGCCGGTGTCGCCCGGCTGATCGTCGACGCACTGCGACGGTGATGTGCGCTGCCGCGCCGGGTCGGTGATGTGCGCTGCCGCACGGGTCGGTGATGTGCGCTGCCGCGCCGGGTGATCACACCGCTTCTTCGACGTACTCCGCGTCGCGGTGACGGATCTGGTGCCAGTAGACGATCGCCATCGAGAACACCAGGAAGGCGCCGGTCGCGGCGATCAGGTTGCCCGCCCACCAGCCGAAGCCGAGACGGACGATCAGGCCGACGACGATGGCGGCGAGCCCGACGAGCGCGGACCGTCCGGCGTTCTGGGAACGCCAGTCGATGCGGTTGCGTCCGGTGGTGATGAGGCTGATCGGGCTGCGGCGCAACGTTTCCACGACAAACACGGTGAGTACGACGGTCGCGAGATACGCCAGGATGACGCGCGGCAGGGCATGGATGCGTTCGTCGGCGATCTGTGGCAGCAGGGCATAGATCGCGAGGACGTGTGCGAGATAGATGGCGAAGGAGCGATCGGCGGCGGTCTTCATGAACCGGTCGGGAATCGAGCCGGGGTGGCGGCGTTCCTGCCACAGCGTGCCGAGTCCGTACAGGATCACGATGATCGCGATGAATGCCCACATGTTGTGGAGCATGAAGACGTTGGTCGCCCGGAACAGGTCCTCGCCGCGGTCGACCACGTACAGGTAGTAGAGCCAGGTCGCGATGATCACCACGACGCCGACACCGATGAGCTGCCAGCGCCACCGCTTGAAGAAGGCCTGGAAGGCCTCGTAGTGCAGGGCCGACACGCAGCCCGCGAGGATGAAGAACTGGTACGGGAAGATCGTCACCACCAGGTGACTCCAGATCTCGCCCTGGATGCCCCAGGTGAAGAACGAGATGGGTG
Organism: Gordonia sp. L191; assembly: GCF_030077625.1. NCBI lineage: Bacteria > Bacillati > Actinomycetota > Actinomycetes > Mycobacteriales > Gordoniaceae > Gordonia > Gordonia sp. L191. Next base: position 414,226 of record NZ_CP125996.1, read on the forward strand.
AGCGCACCATCGCGTACATCATCACCATCTGGAAGATGAAGCTCACCGCGAGTAGGTAGCGGTGAAAACCCCAGGTGCGCCGGAGAATCCACAGCATCAGCGGGAACACCAGATAGATCTGCATGCTCACCGACAGGAAGTACAGGTGGTAGGCGGCGTTTCCGGTGATGAGGTCGTAGATGATCGATTTCACCGAGCGCTCGGCGGCGTCGAGACTGTTCCAGGCGTTGGTGATCGCGTCGACGCCACCGAAGTGATAGCGGACGTAGAACCAGTAGAACAGGCTCCACACGAGAAACGGCAGGCCGATCAGCTTGTAACGCCGCTTCCAGAACGGAATCGCCTTGAGTTCACGGTTGCGGTATTGATAGCCGAGGACGAAGCCGGTCAGGGCGAAGAAGCCGTAGCGGGTGTAGCGGAGAAACACCTCGACGGCGCCCGCGGCCACACTGGTCGGGGCGGTGACGCTGAGCATCACGTGGTCGAGGATCACCGCACCGAAGGTCACCAGTCGGACGAAGTCGATCTGGTAGAGGTGCTTGTCGCGTTTCGCGGGCTTGGCGGCCGGTTCGGCGCCGGAGTCGGCCGGTGTGACGTCGCCTGCGACGGGGTCGGGGACGGTCACCGGATCGGTATCCGGACGTTTCGCGGACGCCGGGGTACCGGTCGATGGCTGTTCGGTAACGATCGGAAGACCTCCGTCCAATTCTTCGCACGTCGCAGAGGGTGAGGCTACTCCCTGTTGCTGAAAGTTCAGAAGTCGGCCCGTGACGCCATCGGCCGGGTTGGCGCCGCCGTCTCGGGGGTGCAGCCGATGCCGCGTGGTGGCCGTTTTCGCGTGCTTGGATGTCATGGTGGCACCAAAACCGCAGGAAGACGGGGACCTCGATGCGGGTGTTTCCTCCGCGGATGGTGTCGCGGAGCCGGCGCCGACACCCGCCTCCGCGGACGTGACATATCCCACTACCGGCGGCGGACGCAGTCGACTGCGGTCGGTCGGGACCGCGCTGCTGACCGTGGTGTCGGTGGTGCTGGTGTTGTTGACGCTGCTCGCGGGCTATGTGCGGTCCGAACTCCTCGACACCGACGGTTACGTGGCCATGGTGGCACCACTGGCGTCGGACCCGGCGATCCGGGCCGAGCTCACCGATGCTCTCATGACGGTGATCGACGATCACGTCGACATCGCGGCACTGAGCGCCGATGCGCTCTCGGCGTTGACGCCCGGCACCGGTTCGCGGGCGGCGCAGGCGCTCTCACCGGTGATCGCGGCGCAACTCGAGTCCTACCTGCACGACACGGTCGAGCGCTTCGTCTCCTCGTCGGCGTTTGCCACCGCCTGGACGACCGCCAATCGCGCCGCGCACACCACGCTCGATCAGCTTCTCGCCGGCGACACCGGGATCGTCGCGATCGATCTGGCCCCGATGGTTGCCCGGATCCGACAGCGATTGATCGACGACGGATTCACCGCCGCCGAGCAGATCCCGGCGATTCATCATCAGGTCGTCCTGTGGCAGTCCGACGCACTGCGCCGCGCTCAGCACGCGGTGTCCGCACTCGACTCCGCGGCGCGGGTCCTGCCCTGGCTGACCGCGCTGGCGATCATCGCGACGATCGGTGTGGCCGCTCCGACCCGCCGGTGGCGAGCGGTGTTGGGGTTGGGGCTGGGCGTCACCACGGTGATGCTGCTGCTGGCCGTTGCACTGGTGGTGGCCCGCGGCCGGTATCTCGACGCCGTCCCCGCCGACGTCATCACGCCGGACGCGGCCCGCGCGGTGTTCGACGCCGTCGCGGCACCGCTGCGTTCGCGGATCTGGGTGGTCGCCGTCGTCGGTGCCGTGCCCGCGGTGCTTGCCTTCGTCGCCGAGCGTCGCGGGTGGCCGTCAGGTCGTCGACTCCATCCGCGGTAGGTGCGGTGCGCGGCGGCGATGGATGGCCAGGCCGATGGCTGCGGCGACGAAACACGAGGCGGCGCCGACGGCGAGCCCGGCGCGCGGGCCGGATGCCTCGCTGATCCACCCGATCAGCGGTCCGCCGATCGGCGTCGACCCCATGAACGCCACCGACCACAACGACATCACCCGGCCACGCATCTGCGGGTCCGAATTCAGTTGCAGGGTCGCGTTTCCGGTCGACATGAACGACACGCTGAGCCAGCCGACGAAGAACAGGGCGACGATCGCCATCCACAGGCGCGGGACCGCGGCGGTCACCGCGATGGTGATGCCGAACCCGATGGCGGCCAGGATTAGCGTGCGCAAGCCGGTGGTGCCGCGGGCGGCCACCAGCAGACCGCCGACGACCGCGCCCACGCCCATCGCCGCCGTCATGAAGCCGAAGGCCTGAGGGCCACCGTGGAAGGCGTCCTTGGCCGCCGCGGGCAGCGACACCTGGAACTCGTAGGCCAGCGTGCCGACCAATCCCATCATCGTCAGCGGAACCCACAGCACGGGGCGTCCGGCGACGTAGCGGAGTCCTTCGCGCAGTTGGCCTTTGCCGCGTTTGACCGGTGTCTCCTCGGCGATCTCGGCGGTCCGCATCATTAGCAGTGACACCACCACCGCGACGAAACTGGCCGCGTTGATCGCGAAACACCAGCCCGCGCCGACGGCGGCGAGGACCAGCCCGGCCACGGCCGGGCCGACCGCCCGCGCGGCATTGACCATCACCGAGTTCAGGGTGACCGCATTGCGGATCCGGGATTCGCCGACGACCTGGTGGATGAACGCCTGCCGGGAGGGGTTCTCGAACGCGTTGTTGAGTCCGAGCAGCACGGCGAGGACCCCGACCTGCCACACCTGTACCCAGCCGCCGAAGGTGAGGATCGCCAGTGCCGCCGCCAGCAGCCCCATCACCGACTGCAGGATGATCATCAGCTTGCGACGATCCACGCGATCGGCGATCACCCCGGCGTAGGGGCCGAGAACCAGGATCGGTACCGCCTGCAGGGCGACGATCACGCCGAGCACGGTCGACGAATTGCTGAGGGTCAGGACCAGCCAGGCCTGGGCGGTGGCCTGCATCCAGGTACCGACCAGCGAGAGCGCCTGCCCGCCGTAGTACAGGCGATAGTTGTGGATGTGCAGCGAGGCGAACATGCCCTCGCGCTCCTGCGCCGTGTCACCCACAGTCATTTCATCCACTGTAGAACCCGCCACTGACCGCTTCCTGGGAGGTCATCCGGGGAGGTCGGAGCAGGACCAGGTCACGACTGTATTCTATATTCTATGGTTGACCCTGCGGCTCCCGTTCCGGCGCGACGCCGACGCCGTCCCCGGTTGTCCGACGAGGTCTCGGAGTACGTCCGCGAACTCATCGTCTCCGGGCAGTTGCAACCCGGCGAGTTCATCCGCCCGGAAACCGTTGCCGATGAACTCGGCGTCTCGGCCACGCCGGCACGGGAGGGATTGCTGTCCTTGCAGAGCGAGGGGCTACTGCGGGTCGAACCGCGGCGCGGATTCGTCGTCGCACCCTTGAGCAGCACCGACATCGAGGACGTCTTCGCCGGGCAGGCGCTGTTGGCCGGCGAACTCGCCGCCCGCGCCACCGCCCGTCTCGACGACGCGGACCTGGCCGCCCTCGACCGTCTGCAGGCCGAACTCGAGGCGGCCGCCGGTGCGGAGGACAACGACGAGGTCGAGCGGCTCAACCACGAATTCCATCGACTGATCTATGCCGCGGCGGGCTCGCCCAAATTGTCGTGGATGATCAAGTCGTCGCTCAATTACGCTCCCCGACGGTTCTTTTCGTCGGTCGACGGCTGGCCGCAGGCATCGGCCGACGATCATCGCGACATCATCGACGCCCTGCGCCGACGCGATGCGGCCGGTGCGCGGGCGGCGATGTCGGCGCACATCGGCAAGGCGGGGCGTCTGCTCGCCGAGCATCGGCACGACTAAGGCGAGCGGCCTCAGCGCGGCGGTCCGGCGATCGTCAGCAGGTGGGTGCGGGCGAACGCCGTGATCTCCTCGGGGGTGTTCAACGGGATCCAGACCTGCGGGGTCAGCAGGATGGAATGGGTGATACGGACCAGGATTTCGGCGCGCGCATGCAATTCGTCGTCGTCGAGATCGATCTCGGGTGAGCGCAACACGTCGACGCAGGCCTCCACGGCCGCGGCGAGGATGAACTGTCCGTTGAGCGTCAGCTGATCGAGCACGGTGCCGGGTTCGAGTTCGAGAATCCGGTTCCACACCGGGTTGCCGCGGATCGCGGTGACCGTGGCGATGAAGGCGTTGGCCACCCGGTCGGGAAAGGTCTCGGCGGCTTCGGCCGCCGCGCGGATGGCGGCGAACAGGCGGACCGCCTCACGCAACATCACCGCCGAGAGGATCTCGTTCTTGCCGCCGATCTTGCGATAGACCGTCACCCGTCCGACGCGCGCACGGTCGGCGATGTCGTTGATCGTGGCGCGACGAATCCCGATGTCGGCGAACACCTCGAGGGCCGCGTCGAGGATCGGGTCGGCGTCCGGTGCGATGTCCGCCGACGAGGTGAACAGGTCGGCAAGGGCCATGAGGAGAACAGTAGCCGACGGGGGCGTCGACACCACTGGACATGAAACAATGATCTGTATTATGTTTCAACGTACCGAACGAGACGCGGGTCACGTCGAGGGGATTCGCCGAGTCACGGTTTCACACGTCAGAGGAGGTCGCCGATGGGCGCACAGGGAGCGCGGACGCGGGAGTACGACGAGGAGGCGCTGGCGATCACCGCCCGGGCGGTCGGTTTCGACTGGACCGGGGTGCCGCCGCGCTACATTCCCGGCGAGCCGTACGCGACGCACTTCTGGAACGTCATGCACATGGTGTTGCCCGAGGGGGAGCGGTCGATGGCCGACGTCTTCGCCCAGGCACTGCCATTGATCGACGACGAGCGTCTCCGGGAAGAGGTCGTCGGTTTCGTCGGGCAGGAGGCGACGCATGCCTCTTCACACGAGGGATTCCGAAACTATCTGCGCGCCAACGGTGTCGAGATCGAGCCGGTCATGCGCCGGATCGAATACGCGGTGCAGAAGGTCTTCGGTGATCACGGCGTCACGCAGGGCCGTGCCGGACGTGCATGGCTGGCCGAGCGCATGGGAATCTATGCCGCGGCAGAACATTTCACCGCCGTGGTTGGAGAATGGCTGCTCGACAACCGCGAGTTCGATCGCATTGGGGTCGATCCGACGATGCTCGATCTGCTGCGCTGGCACGGCGCCGAGGAACTCGAGCACCGCAACGTCGCCTTCGACGCGTTCCAATACGTCGACGGCGGCTACCTGCGGCGCGCTCGCACGGCGATCGTCGCCTGCCTCGGACTGGCGTCGCTGTGGTTCTGGACCGCGGCCTTCCTCTACCGCAACGACACCACCGTCGCCCGCCGTCGGCCGTGGCCGATCGCCTTCGCGCTGGCCGCACGCAAACACCTGATCCCCGGCGTCTCCTTCCTGTTCGAGCAGATCTACCACTACCTGAAGCCCGGATTCCATCCCTCGTCCATGGGCGACATCGACAAAGCCGTTCGCTACCTGGCGATCTCACCCGCGGCACGGGCGGCACAGTCGTGAACTATCTGGCACCACCCACCACCGACATCGACAACCCGCCCCCGATCCTCGGCGCGATCGGCCGCATGGCCCGCGGCTATGCCCGGATCTTCGCCGAGAGCCGCCACGCCGACGCGCTGTCCCCGGTGCGCCCGGTGCGGCGGGTGGGCTTCGATCTGCGTCTCGACGTCGTCGACAGTGTGGCCGAGGCGGAGGGGATTCGGATGATCACACTGGCCCGACCCGACGGCTCGGCGTTGCCGCGGTGGTCGCCGGGTGCCCACATCGACGTCTTCACCCCCACTGGTCGCCAACGGCACTACTCGCTGACCGGTGATCCCGACGATCGGCGGCATTACCGAATCGCGGTGCGCCGCATCCCCGATGGCCTCGGATCTGCGGAGATGCACCTACTGCGTGCCGGGGACTCCCTGCACATCCGCGGCCCGCGCAACGCTTTTCCCTTCGCACCCGGCCCGTCGTGTCGGTTCGTGGCCGGAGGTATCGGGATCACCCCGATCCTGCCGATGGTGCGCGCCGCGGCCCGGCTCGGCATCGATTTCTCCGTGGTCTACACCGGTCGGACGCGAGCATCGATGCCGTTCGTCGACGAACTGCTCGGCATCGACTCGCACCGGGTGCGGATTCACGCCGACGACGAACACGACGGTCCGCTCGACATCGCCGAGATCCTCGGCGACGCAACGACTCCGGTGTATCTGTGCGGGCCGTCGGGAATGCTCGATGCCGCCCGACGACTCGTCCTCACCGAACAACCCGACCGGGAACTGCACAGTGAACGGTTCTCCCCGCCTCCGGTGATCGACGGTGCGCCGTTCCGGATCCACTTCGCCGGCGGCGGTTCGGTGGAGGTCGGTGCCGATGAGACGGCACTCGCCGCGATCCGGCGCGTCAAACCCGAGGTGCGGTATTCGTGCCGGCAGGGATTCTGCGGCGCCTGTCGCGTCAAGGTCCTCGACGGCCGGGTCACCCATCACGACAGGGTGCTCATCGGCGACGAGAAGGACGATTCGATGATGATCTGCGTCTCGCGCGCAACGGACGACCACGTGGTCGTCGACCTCTAGGAGAACACCAGTGGCAAGCACAGCCCGTGGCGCGTCGCGCCACACCCATGTGGCGATCATCGGTACCGGATTCGGCGGTATCGGAGCCGGAATACAGCTCGGCAGAGCCGGATTCGACGACTATCTGATCTTCGAACGCGCCGACTCCATCGGCGGCACCTGGCAGGCCAACACCTATCCGGGCGCCCAGTGCGACATCCCTTCGGCGCTGTACTCGTTCTCCTTCGCGCCGAACCCGGACTGGTCGCGCCTCTATCCGCGCCAACCCGAGATCAAGGACTACATCACCCGGTGTGCCGACGACGCCGGCGTGACCGAGCACATCCGGTTCGGCCACGACGTCACGAGTGCCGAGTGGGACGAGTTGGCACAGGTGTGGCGGATCACCGCACACGCCGAGCGCGACGTGCGGTTCACCGCTGATGTTCTCGTCGCCGCGACCGGCCCGTTCAGTGAACCGTCGGTCCCCGACATCGAGGGCCTCGCGGACTTCGCCGGTGAGGTGTTCCATTCCGCGGACTGGGATCACCGGTGGCAGCCCGAGGGCAAGCGGGTCGCCGTCATCGGTACCGGTGCCTCGGCGGTGCAGTTCGTCCCGCAGATCCAGCCGCGGGTCGACCGACTCCTGCTCTTCCAGCGCACCCCGACCTGGATTCTCCCGCATCCCGATCGTCCGGTCGCCCCCGCCGTCCGAAAAGTGTTCCGCCGCTTCCCCGTGACGCTGCGCGCACTGCGCGAGGCGTGTGGTCTGGTGCAGGAGGTGATGGTTCCGGGACTGGTCCGACACCCGTGGATGCTCGCGCCGTTCGCCGCAGCCGGCAAATGGAATCTGCGACGGCAGGTCAAAGATCCCGCTCTGCGGGAGAAGTTGTTGCCGCGCTACGCCTTCGGGTGCAAACGACCGACCTTCTCCAACACCTTCTATCCGGCCCTGGCCGCACCGAACGCCTCGGTGATCACCGCCGGGATCACCCGGGTCACCCCGACGGGTGTGCAGACCGCCGACGGGCGGCTCCACGAGGTCGACACGATCATCCTCGGTACCGGCTTCAAGCTGTCGGGTAACGAGGGTTTCACGCGGATTCGCGGTCGCGACGGCCGCAGCCTCGCCGAGGTGTGGGCCGGCGGTGAGATGGCCGCGTACATGGGCACCAGCGTCGCCGGATTCCCCAACATGTTCCAGATCCTCGGGCCCAACTCGGTGGTCTACACCTCCCAGGTGGTCACCATCGAGGCGCAGATCGGGTACCTCGTCGATGCGCTCAGACAGATGCGCACCCGGTCGATCCGCAGCATCGACGTCACCGAACGCGCGCAGCAGACATTCGTCGATCACGTCGACGCAGGACTGGCGAGGTCGGTGTGGAACACCGGTGGCTGCTCGAGCTACTACCTGAGTCCCTCGGGACGCAATTGCACGTTCTGGCCGGGCTTCGTGTTCGGCTTCCGCCGCACGATGGCCTCGATCGAGTTGCGGGACTTCGACATCCGGATGCCAGGGCCCCATGGGGTGGTCGCGGGCGAGCACGCGGAGATGGTCGGATGAGCCGGCGGTCCGGGATACACCTACCGGGGGCGGTGGCCCTGGTGACCGGTGGTGCACAGGGCATCGGGCTGGCCACCACCCGCCGGCTCGTCGGCCGGGGAGCCCGCGTCGTCGTCACCGACATCGACACCGGCGCGCTCGCCGCAGCCGATGCCGAACTCGGCTCCGACAACGTCGTGACCGTCGACGCCGATGTACGCGACCTCGATGCTCTGCGGGCGGCGGTGCGACACGGGATCGATCGATTCGGTCACCTCGATGTCGCGATCGCCAATGCCGGGGTGACCCCGCCACCGGCAACCCTGCGTGACATCGACCCCGAGGCATTCCGGCGGGTGCTCGACATCAATCTCATCGGGGCGTTCAACACCATCAAGGCCACCGTCGAACCGATCATCGCCGGTCGCGGGCATATCGAGCTCGTCGCCTCGTGCGCGGCCTTCGCGCCGGGCATGGGTGGCTCGGCCTACATGATCAGCAAGTCCGCCGTCGAGCAGTTGGGCCGGGCACTGCGTATCGAGGTCGCGCCCCACGGTGCGAGCGCCGGGCTGGCGTACTTCGGCATCGTCGACACGAAGATGACCCGGGAGACGCTGGACGACGATCCGCTCGGCCGGGAGATCGGCGCACAACTACCCTGGCCGCTGAGCACGCGGATCACCGGTGACCGTGCCGCCGAGGTCATCGTGGACGCCGTCGCCGACCGGCGTGCACGGGCGATCGCACCCCGATCCTGGGTTCCCTACTCGCTGCTGCGCGGGCTGATCAACCCGGTCCTCGACGCACAGTTGGTGCGCGACAAGTCGATTCACGCCATCATCGACCAACTCGAAGCGCAGGCACGCCGATGAGGTGGAACGAGCTCCGATCGGTGGGCGACGAGTTCTTCGCCCACGCCCCGGTCCGGACGACCGTCGACATCAAGGTACCCGTCACGCCCGACCGCCTGTGGCAGGCGCTGGCCGCCGACGACGCCGTCCTGTCCTGGAGCCCGCTGGTCACCGGGACGACGTGGCGCGGCGACCGCGGAGTCGGCGCCGTCCGCACCGTCACCATCGCGCGGGCACTGTCGGTCCGCGAGGTGTTCTATCGCTGGGATGAGAACAGCCGCATGACCTTTGCCGCCGAGGCGACCACCGGTCCGGGGATCCGTGTATTCGCCGAGGACTATGTGATCACCGCCCGGCCCGACGGCGCGGCGCTGTCGTGGACGGTCGCCCTCGATCTGCCGGCGGGTGCACGGCTGCTCGGTACGCCGGCGAGCCTTGCACTGCGACCGGCGATCTCGTCCCTGGCACGCGGCCTGCGTGCCCAATTGACCCGATGAACCGATACCTGGGAGTACCGATGACCACGACCCTGTGCACACATTTCCAACGACGCGTGCGTGAACTCGGCGACGAGATCGCCATCGTCCGCGCCGACGGCTCGGAGGCGTTGTCCTGGAAGGACTACGGCCGCAAAGTGCGTGAGGTCGCGGCCGGGTTGGCCGCTATCGGCGTGGGCCGCGGCGACGTGGTGGGGATCATGCTCACCAACCGACCCGAGTTCCATATCGTCGACGCCGCCGCCATGCACCTCGGCGCGATCACGTTCTCGGTCTACAACACCAACGCCGCACCCCAGATCGCCTATCTGCTCCACAACGCGGAACCGGTGGCGGTGATCACCGAGTCCGCATTCCTCGACCGGGTCCGCGAGGCCGCCTCGGGGACCGGCGTGTCGACCCTGATCGTCGTCGACGAACCCTCGGGCTGTGCGACACTCGGGCTCGACGATCTCCTCGCACGGGGTGGCGCCGACTTCGACTTCGACGCAGCGTGGCAGGCCGTGGACGCCCAGGACGTGTTGACGCTCATCTACACCAGCGGAACCACCGGAAACCCCAAGGGCGTGGAGCTGACCCACGCGAACCTGCTCTATCAGCTCGAGGTGATCACCGAGGTGATCGGTGACCTCACCGCCGGGCGCGCTATCTCCTATCTGCCCGACGCGCACCTCATCAATCGCTGGATCTGTCAATACGCCCCGATGTACTTCGGTATCACGGTGACCGATCTCGACAACCCGAAAGCCCTGCTCGAGACGTTGGCGGCGGTTCGCCCCACGTTCTTCGTCGCGGTCCCGATGCTCTGGTACAAGATCAAGGGCTCCGTCGAGATGACCGTCGCCGCGCAGGCGGGTGTCCGGGGACGGCTGGCCCGCTGGGCGGTGGCGGTCGGCAAGAAGAAGGCGGCCGCGATCGTGGCGGGCACATCGTTCGGGCCGATCGACGGCCTGCAGGCGCGGGTGGCCGATGCGCTCGTGTTGTCCCGGTTGCGCGCCACGCTCGGCATGGACGCGTTGACCGCCGCCGTGTCCGGCGCCGCGCCGGTGGATGTGTCGGCGCTGGAATTCATGCTGGCACTCGGTATTCCGGTAATGGAGGCCTGGGGGATGTCGGAGACGTCGGCGGTCACCACCGTCAACCCGATCGATGCGCCGGTATACGGATCGGTCGGTCGAGCCATCCCGGGCACGGAGGTCGCCCTCGCCGACGACGGTGAGGTGCTGGTGCGAGGGCTCGGCGTGATGCGCGGCTACCACAACGATCCGGTGCGCACCGCCGATGCGCTCGACGAGCACGGGTGGATTCACACCGGCGACATCGGCACCCTCGATCGGCGTGGCTACCTGCGGATCGTCGATCGCAAGAAGGAGCTGATCATCAACTCGGGCGGAAAGAACATGTCGCCCAGCAACATCGAGGGTGCGCTGAAGGCGGCGAGTCCGCTGATCGGCTCGGCCGCCGCGATCGGCGACAACCGTCCGTTCGTGTCGGCGTTGATCACCCTCGACCCCGACGCCGCGACCGCATTCGGTGCCCGCAAAGGGATCCCGGAGTCCGATCCGGCGGCGCTCGCGGTTCACCCGGAGATCCTCGAGGCGATCGGCAACGCCGTCGAGGCAGCCAACACCAGACTGTCCCGCGTCGAACACATCCGGAGCTGGAAAGTGCTGCCCACCTACTGGATTCCCGGTGGCGACGAACTGACCCCGACGATGAAGCTGAAGCGGTCACCGATCGCCAAGAAGTACGCCACCGAGATCGACGCCCTCTACCAGATGTGAGTCCGACACCCATGAGCCAGCACCACGCGCCCGCCGATCTTGCCACCGAACTCGCCGACCTGACGGCACTGGCCCGCGAGTTCTTCACCAAGGAGGTCGTGCCCCGGCACGAGGAATTCGCTGCCGCCGGCGAGCCGGACCGTGCCCTGTACCGGCGGGCCGGCGAGCTCGGTCTCCTCGGTATGTCGGTGCCCGAGGAGTTCGGCGGCGGTGGAGGCACTTTCGCCCACGAGGCGGTGCTCTTCCGGGAGCAGGCCCGCAGCGGTGAGCTGTCGATGCAACTCGGGGTGCACTCCGGGATCGTCCCGCACTATCTGCTCGCGCATGCCACCGAGGCGCAGAAGAAGCGGTGGATTCCGAAATTGGTCTCCGGCGAATGGATCGGCGCCATCGCGATGACCGAGCCGGGGACGGGATCGGATCTGCAGTCGATCTCGACGCGGGCGATCCGCTCCGGCGACGAGTACCTCGTGACCGGGGCGAAGACCTTCATCTCCAATGGCGCCACCTGTGATCTGCTGATCATTGCCGTCAAAACCGATCCGACACAGGGCGCATCGGGGGTGTCGCTTCTCGTGGCGGAGGTCGGCGAGAACCCGCCGGGTTTCCAACGCGGTCGCAAGCTCAAGAAGATCGGTCAGAAGGGCCAGGACACCACCGAACTGTTCTTCGACGGGTTGCGGGTGCCTGCGGAGAACCTACTCGGTGGCGTCGAGGGCCAGGGCTTCATCCAACTGATGCAGCAACTCCCACAGGAGCGGTTGATCGTCGGCGTCGCCGCGCTCGGCGTCGTCGAGGCGGCCTACGAGCACACCCTGGCCTACGTGCGCGAACGCCACGCGTTCGGCAAACCGCTGTTCGCCCTGCAGAACACACGGTTCGAGATGGCCGACGTCGCGACCACCGTCGAGGTCATGCGAGCCTTCGTCGAGCGGGCGATCGATCGCCACGTCCGCGGTGAACTCGACGTCAAAGGTGCTGCGATGATCAAACTCTGGTGCTCCGAGCAACAGAACCAGGTCGTCGACCGCTGCCTGCAGTTGCACGGCGGATACGGTTACATGGAGGAGTATCCGATCGCGCAACTCTTCGTCGACGGCCGGATCGCCAGGATCTATGCAGGCGCCAACGAGGTGATGAAGGACCTCATCGCGCGCAGTCTCACTGCGGCGGTGTGAGCGGAACCGACGCCAGAATCCGTTGTGCGCGGGCGACGACCGGCGGGTCCACCATGTGTCCGTCGACCGCGACCGCCGAGGAGTCGGTACCGGCCGCCGCCACGATCGAACGCGCCCAGGTGATCTCGGTGTCCGACGGCGCCAGGCACTCGTGGACCGTTGCCACCTGGGCGGGATGGATGCAGAGCTTGCCGGTCAGACCGATCCGCGCGGCGTAACCGACGTCGGCGACGAGCTTCTCGACGTCGCGCAGCGCCGTGGTCACCCCGTCGATGGGGGCGGCGACACCCGCGGCGGCCGATGCCGTGACGAGCATCGAACGCGCACACAGCAGTGCCTCGTGGTCATCGGGGTCGGCACCGATCTCGACGGCGAAGTCGATGGCACCGAAGCCCACTCGGGCGACACCGGGTACCTGCGCGATGGCCGGCGCCGCAAGAATGCCCTGCGCGGTCTCGATGAGCGGCAGGACCGGCGCCGCGGTCGCCTGAACCACGCGTGCCACCTCGTCGGCGCTGCTCGCCTTGGCGAGCATCACCGGTGCGCCGTGCCGGGCCGCGAGTTCCACATCGTCTGCGTGCCAATGAGTTTCGGAGGCATTGATGCGCAGGACGGCGTGCTTGCCTGCCGCGAGCCAGCCGGCGATGTGCTCGCGGGCCGCATCCTTGTCCTCTGGGTCGACCGCGTCCTCGAGGTCGATGATCACCACATCGGCACCCGCCGCGGCGGCCTTGTCGAAACGCTCGGGCCGATTTCCCGGGACGAACAGAAAGCTGCGCGCGGTGCGCAGCGATGCGATGGGATCGGTGATGCCGGTCATGCGAATTCTCCCTTGCCCGAGACGTGAACGGTGCCCTGTCCGGTGACGACGGCGAGCTCTACCGCGCCACCGTCGTCGTCCGGGGTCGCCTCGACGCGGAAGCGATCACCGAGGAACAGCGGACTGCGAAGCCGGAAGCTGAAGGTGCGCAGCGACTTACCGTGTGCGCGGGCGAGCTCGGCCATGTAGGTGGCCAGCAACGGTCCGTGGACGACGAGATCGGGGTAGCCTTCGACGCCGGTCGCATACGGGCGGTCGTAGTGGATGCGATGCGCGTTGGAGGTCAGTGCCGAGTACCGGAAGAGCAGCGGCGTGTCGGGTGTCGGCTCCGCGGTCCATGGTGCGGTCGGGTCGACGAGGTTGGGACTCGGCCGATCGAAAGGCCGCGCGTTGCCGGAATCGCTGCGATACACCAGATCCTGCTCCTCGGTGAGCACAACGGTTCCGCCCTGACGGTACTCGCTGCGGATCGTGACGAAGAGCATGTCGCCGGTGCGCCCGTGCTTTTCGGTCATCGATGCCACCGACGACACCTTCTCGGTGCGCTCGCCGAGGATCAGTGCGGCCGTGGAGGTGATCCGCGCACCGGCGAACATCCGACGGCGGTCCGGGATCGGTGGCAGGAAGTGCCCGTGCGCGGGATGGCCGTCGGCGCCCAGTTCGGCGGTCGGCGGCCACTCGGAAAAGAAGATCCAGTGCCAGGGCAGCGGCAGGGGATCGCCGTCGGCGAAGGTCTCGGTCAGGCCGAGCGTGGCGGCCAGGCGCGTCGCCTGCGCCGGGTCGAGGGTGTCGACCTCGGTGATCGGGTCGGGACGCCATCCGGCGACGTGATCGCTCAGACTCGATCCGGTGGTCCCGGCCATATGTGCTCCTCCGCTTGTCTGTCCGTACCGAGTGTCTGCCCGTCCCGGCGCGGCACTATTAAACATAGTCTATAGAGTTTGTCGATGAAGCGTGGGCGCGTGCCCCCACTTCGGGGGGTGTTGACCGCGCTGGTGTGACGTGGATCATGCACTCATGACCAGCACCACCGCCACCGACAGCCCCGCGACGACCAACACCGAGCGATATCGCGTCGCGCGAGACCAGATGGTCCGCCTCATCGGCGACTACGAGACGGCGGTCCGAGAGTTCCGGTGGCCGGCCATCACCGGCCGGTTCAACTGGGCGATCGACTGGTTCGACGTCATCGCGCGCGGCAACGACCGCACCGCGCTCTGGTTGTGCGAGCAGGACGGCACCGAGACCAAGGTGTCGTTCGACGAGATGGCCACGCGCTCGGACCGGGTGGCGACCTGGCTGGCCGAGTTGGGCATCGGCAAGGGTGATCGCGTGATCCTGATGCTCGGCAATCAGGTCGAGCTGTGGGAGGCGATGCTCGCGGTGTGCAAGCTCGGGGCGATCGTCATGCCCACGACCGCCGCGCTGGGGCCGGCTGACCTGCGCGACCGGATCGACCGTGGTGCGGCGCGATGCGTCATCGTCAACGCCGCCGACACCGCCAAATTCGGCGAGATCGACGGCGACTATCTGCGCATCGCGGTCGGCGACGCGGTACCGGGCTGGCACGCTTACGCCGACTCGGCATCGGTCACCTCCGCCGGGCCGTTCGACGTCGTCACCGAGGTCGGCGATCCGATGCTCATCTACTTCACCTCCGGCACCACCAGTCGTCCCAAGCTCGTCGAGCATTCCCAGACCAGTTATGCCGTGGGACATTTCACCACCATGGCGTGGATCGGGGTGCGCCCCGGCGACGTTCACCTCGCGATCAGCTCACCGGGTTGGGCCAAACATGCCTGGAGTTGTTTCTTCGCACCGTGGATCGCCGAGGCGACGATCTTCGTCTACAACTACGCGCGCTTCGACGCGCAGGCCCTCATGGCACAGCTGCGGCGGGCGCGTGTCACCACCTTCTGCGCGCCACCGACGGTGTGGCGCATGCTCATCCAGGCCGACCTCGGCGAGCGACCCGAGGGTATGCGGGAGTTGCTCGGCGCCGGAGAGCCCCTCAATCCCGATGTCATCCGGCAGGTGGAAAATGCGTGGGGTCTGACCATCCGCGACGGCTTCGGGCAGACCGAGACCACCCTGCAGGTCGGCAACACGCCGGGCGCCCCGGTCAAGGCGGGGTCGATGGGCCGGCCGATGCCCGGTGTCCCGGTGGTGCTGATCGATCCGATCAGCGGCGAACTCGCCGACGAGGGCGAGATCTGTCTGGACCTCGCGCAGCATCCGGTCAATCTCATGACCGGATACCTCGGCGATCCGGAGCGCAACGCACTCGTGACGGCCGGTGGCTACTACCACACCGGCGATGTGGCGCAACGTGATTCCGACGGCTACATCACCTACATCGGGCGCACCGACGACGTCTTCAAGTCCTCGGACTACAAGGTCTCGCCCTTCGAGCTGGAGAGCGTGCTCATCGAGCATCCCGCCGTCGTGGAGGCGGCAGTCGTCCCGCAGCCCGACGACACCCGTCTGGCCGTCCCGAAAGCGTATGTGGCACTGGCCTCCGGGTGGGAACCCGACGAAAAGACCGCGCGCTCGATCCTGGAGTACTCCCGAGATCACCTCGCGCCCTATCTCAAGGTGCGCCGCGTCGAGTTCTTCGAACTGCCCAAGACCATCTCCGGCAAGATCCGTCGCGTCGAACTGCAGCAGCGGGAGGCCGTGGCGCATCGGGACAACGAGACGATCACCACCGAATACCGGTATGAGGATCTGGTGGACTGAGCGTCGGCGGTCAGGTCAGCCGGGCCGGAACTGGTTGCGGTGCATCGATGGTGACACGCCGAACCGGGCGACGAAGTTCTGGCGGAGGGTGACCTCGCTGCCGAATCCGCACCGGTGTGCGATGAGCCCGATGTCGAGGTCGGTGGTCTCGAGCAGGGTGCGGGCATGGGCGACCCGTTGCGTGGTCACCCATCGTGCGGGGGTGGTGCCGGTGGCGTCGCGGAAGTGGCGTAGAAAGCTGCGTCGGCTCATCCGGGCTCGGTCCGCCAGCGCCGACACCGACAGGTCGGAGTCCAGATGGCCGATCACCCATTCCAGCACCGCACTGACCGAGGTGTCGGATTCGCTTGTGGCGAGCGGATGTTCGATGTATTGCGCTTGGCCACCGTCGCGGTGCGGGGCGACCACCATGCGTCGGGCGACGCGATTGGCCAGGTCGGCGCCGCGCAATCGGCGCAGCAGGTGCAGGCAGGCATCGACCGACGACACCGTGGCGGCCGAGGTGATCACGTCGCCGTGGTCGATGTAGAGAACCGAATCGTCGACCCAGCCGCACCGCCCCCGACGCTCCAGCTCGCAGGTGCCCAGCCAATGCGTCACCGCGCCGCGGCCGTCGAGGAGACCGGTGTCGGCGACGGGGATGGCCCCGAGACACAGCCCGGCGATGATCGCGCCCCGCTCGTGGGCATCGAGCAGAGCCGAACGCACCACGTCGTCGATCTCCGGTGCCGACTCGGGCCACGACGGCACGATGACGATGTCCGCCGCGGTGGTCGCCTCGGGACCACTGATCCCGCTGAGGCGTTGCCCCATGTCGAGCTCGACATCTCCGGAACGGGCGGCCCACAAGGAGATCGACCACAGCGCCGGGTCGGGCGCCACCACCGCGGCCTCCCGGAAGACCATTTGCGGTGCAGCGACATGAAAGAGACTGACGCCGTCGAACACATGAATCGCGACTCGCATCGATGCACCTACTCCGTGGCACGATCTCATCGGAAAACGGCATTCGCGCCACTGTCGTGGGTGAGCGTAACGCAGCAGAGTGAGTCGGGGACGGCGAGGATGACCGTCCGCCGAGCCAGAAGGAAGGCCCGACATGACCGCACCCACCCGCGCACTCGTCGTCGTCGACGTCCAGAACGACTACTTCGATGGTCCGATGCAGATCCAGTACCCGCCGCGAGAGGGGTCGCTGGCCAACATCACCCGTGCCATCGACGCCGCGACCGAGGCCGGATTACCCATAGTGGCACTGCGGCACACCCTTCCGGCCGACTTCCCGGTGTACGCGGAGGGCTCGCACGGCTGGCAATTGCATCCGGACATCGAGCGGCGGGTCGGGGCGGACTGGAAGGTGGCCGACAAGCAGTTCGGTACCGTCTTCGCCGGCACAGGGGTCGGCGAGTGGCTCGCCGAGCGGGGCGTCGACACCATCACGATCGTCGGCTACATGACCAACAACTGCGATCTCGCGACCGCCGCCGAATCCGAGACGCGCGGCCTGACCGCGGAAATCCTCTCCGACGCGACCGGTGCCATCCACCTCGCCAACGACGCCGGCAAGGTGTCGGCGGAGCAGTTGCACAACACGCTGATGGTGCTCTATCACTCGAACTTCGCGGCCGTGGCCACGACGGACAACTGGCTTGCGGCGGTGAACGCCGGTGCGGCACTGGACAAGGGCAATCTCGTCGAGTCCGCGGTGGCGGGTGCGGCGGCCAACTCCTGACCTGCCAACAGCATTGGGCGCGCGAACATTCAGCGCCGGGCGATCCAGGTGGTTTTGAGGCCGGTGAATTTGTCGATCGCGTGGATTGACAGGTCCGCGCCGAAGCCTGATCCCTTGAAGCCGCCGAACGGTGTGCCCGGCGACAACGCGTCGACGGTGTTGATCGACACGGTGCCGGCATGCAGCGCCTCGGACACACGCAGGGCTCGGTCGAGGCTCGCCGTCCACACCGACGCGGCCAGCCCATACGGGGTGTCGTTGGCCAGTGCGACGGCTTCTTCCTCGGTGTCGAAGGGGATCATCGCGAGCAGCGGGCCGAAGATCTCGTCGGTCACCACCGGCGAGTCGACCGGCAGGTCGGTGACGACGGTCGGTTCCAGGAAGAAGCCGGTATCGCCGATCCGGTTGCCGCCGAGGATGATCCGTCCGTCGGTGTGGGCGCGGTCGATGTAGCGCAGGACGAGGTCGAGTTGCTTGCGCGAGACCATCGCACCGGCGCTCGATGCCGGATCGAGAGGGTCGCCCGGCAGGTAGGCCGCCGCCTTGTCGATCAGTGCGGCGGCAAACTCGTCGACGATGTCACGCTGGATCAGTAGACGACTGTTGGCCGAGCACACCTCGCCCTGGTTGCCGAAGATCCCGAAACACGCCATCTCCGCGGCCTGCTCGAGATCTGCGCAATCGGCGAAGACGATGTTGGGGCTCTTGCCGCCGCATTCGAGCCACACCTGTTTCATGTTGGACTCGGCGCTGTAGGCCAGGAACTTCTTGCCCACCTCCGTCGACCCGGTGAAGGTGAGGCAGTCGACGTCGGGGTGTCGTCCCAGAGCTGCTCCGGCGGTGGCCCCGAGGCCCGGTACCACGTTGAACACTCCGGCGGGTATGCCTGCATCCAGGGCGATCTCGGCCATCCGCAGTGCCGACAGAGGTGACTCCTCGGCGGGTTTGAGGACCACGGAGTTGCCTGCGGCCAGGGCTGGAGCGAGTTTCCAGGCGGCGATGTCGAGCGGGAAGTTCCACGGCACCACCGCGCCGATCACTCCCAGGGGGACGCGCCGCACCATGGCGACGCTTCCGTCGGCGGTCGGCGGAAGCTCACCGGGGATCTTGTCGATGACCTCGCCGTAGTAGCGAAAGACCGCAGCCGCGCCGGGTATCTCCACGTCGAGCGAATCGGTGATGGCCTTCCCCATCTCCAGGGTGACGAGCAGCGCGAGTTCGTCGCTGTGGTCGAGCAGAAGATCGGCGAAGCGGTTGAGTACCGCGCCACGCTCGGCGGCCGACAGGCGGGACCACCGGCCGTCGTCGAAGGCCCGTCGAGCCGCCACCACCGCGGCGTCGACGTCGGCCGCGTCGCACGCGGACACGCTCACCAGCACCTCTTCGGTCGCCGGGTTGACGACGTCGAAGGTGGAGCCTGAGATCGCGGGTACCGGGCGACCGTCGATGAGTGCGTCGGTGGGCGGCT
Organism: Gordonia sp. L191; assembly: GCF_030077625.1. Taxonomy (NCBI): domain Bacteria; kingdom Bacillati; phylum Actinomycetota; class Actinomycetes; order Mycobacteriales; family Gordoniaceae; genus Gordonia; species Gordonia sp. L191. The sequence continues at coordinate 433,444 of NZ_CP125996.1, forward strand.
TCAGGCCGGCCGCTCGCGCGTGCCAGTCGATCGGGGTGGGTGCGGAGGGTGCGGGCATGGACCCAGGATGGCCGATGTCCGCGCCGGTCGATAGATCCAGTTGAGCCGAATTATTGGATGATCTGCATCGGTTCAGCCGAAGATTGCGGCGTGGGTATTGCATCGACTCCGGTGATACAGAAGCCAGAAAGATTCTGTTTTCTCTGGGATGGCCGGTGTCGAATACTGGCCGAACAGCGATCACGATCCCAGCCAGGAGCCGACCAACCCATGACGAGCACACCAGAATCCGGCGCCCCGGGTGCCGCGCCGGCACTCGAACGCCGCACCATCGATCACATTCCGCATGACGAACGGCACGGTCGCGCCCGCGACATCTTCACCGTGTGGTTTGGCTCCAACATCATGCTCCTGACGATCATCACCGGCGCGCTCGCGACCACCGTGTTCGGTCTGCCGTTGTGGGCCGGGGCGCTCGCGGTGATCGCCGGCAACGTCGTCGGCGGTGTCGTGATGGCGTTGCACGCCGCGCAGGGTCCGCAGATGGGCGTGCCTCAGATGCTGCAGACCCGCGCCCAGTTCGGCTCGCTGGGAAGCCTTCTGGTGGTGGTGCTCGTCGTCTTCATGTACCTGGGGTTCTTCGCCTCCAACGCGGTCCTCGGTGGCAAGGCCTTCGCGGCGGTGACCGGCCTGCCGACCAACTGGGCGATCGTGATCATCGGTGCGATCAGCGTCGGTGTCACCATCATCGGCTACCGGTTGATCCACTCGATGGCCGCGGTGTTGTCGGTGGTGGCGGGTGTGGCATTGATCATCGCGTTCGTGTGGATGGTCGGGGTGCAGGGCCTGCCCACCGGCACGTGGCATGGCGGCGGATTCGGCTGGGCCGGTTTCATGGCCACCTTCTCGGCCGCGGCACTATGGCAGATCGCTTATGCGCCCTACGTTTCCGACTACACGCGGTATCTACCCAAGGACACCGGGGTGACCACCGCGTTCTGGGCCACCTACTCCGGCTGTGTACTCGGATCGGTGCTGCCGATGCTCCTCGGTGTGGTCGTCGGTGCAGCTCTGCCCGCCGCCGACACCCTCGACGGCCTGTCGACGCTGACCCACGGCATCTCGACCGGGCTCTTCGTGATCTTCGCGGTGGGCATCAGCGTCACCAACGGGATGAACCTCTACTGTGGTGCATTGTCGACGATCACCATCGGGCAGAACATCTTTGCGTGGTGGCGTCCGCAGGCCACGAGCCGCGCGGTGATCGCCGTCGTGCTGTTCGCCATCGCCATGGCGCCTGCCCTTCTCAGCGCCGACGACTTCCTGGCCAACTACGCCAATTTCCTTTCCCTGCTGCTGTGCGTGCTGATCCCGTGGACCGCGGTCAACCTCGTCGACTATTACCTGTTGCGCCACGGTGACTACGACATCGACTCGCTGTTCGCCAAGGACGGTGGAGTCTATGGTCGCTTCAACTGGACGGCCATCACTTGTTACGTCCTCGGCATCGCGTTGCAGATCCCTTTCCTCTCGACCACCCTGTGGGTCGGTCCTATTGCTACATCGCTCGGCGGCGTGGATATTTCGTGGCTGGTGGGGCTCGCGGTGATCTGCCCCCTCTACTACGTGCTGATGCGCGCGAAGATGCCTGTGCCGTCGGCCTCGCTGGTGTCGGGGTCGGTCGCGTGATGAGCGACTACGTGGTGGTTGGCGGTGGCACCGCAGGCTGTATCGTCGCCGCACGGCTCAGCGAACGCCCCGACGTCACGGTGACGGTGCTCGAGGCCGGTCCCGACGACGAGCACGAGCCTCGTGCCCGATCGATCCGCCGGTGGGCGGAGATGATCGAGAGCGAGTACGACCAGGATTACCGCAGCATCCCGCAGGAGTGCGGGAACTCGGGAATCCGCCAGTCGCGCATGCACATTCTCGGTGGATGCTCGACCGCCAACACGATGATCACCTGGCGGCCGCTGGCCGCGGACCTCGAGGAGTGGGCCGACCTCGGCGTCGTCGGCTGGGATGTGCACACCCTCGGACGATGCTTCGATCGACTGGCCACCCCCATCACGCCGGTCGCCGAGCAGGATCGCAACCCCTACGTGGCCGACGTCGTCGCCGCAGCCGGGGAGGCGCTCGGCCTGCCTTTGCGGACGGCGTGGAACAGCGACGACGACTTCGCCTCGACGGGAGAGGGCGCCGGCTTCTTCGAGATCGGCTACGCCCCGGACACCAATCTCCGGTCATCGACGTCGGTGCACTATCTCCATGACGTCCGGTCGCGCGCCAATCTGACTCTGCTGCAGAATAGTTCGGTTTCTCGAATCCTGTTCGACGGGACACGCGCGGTGGGTGTGGTGGCCGTCGACGAGAACGGGGCCGAGTACGAGGTGCGCGCCGCAGTGGAGGTGATCGTGTGCGCCGGTGCTCTCGGATCGCCGGCTATCCTGCAGCGATCGGGGATCGGGCCCGCGGACGTGGTGGGCGCCGCCGGGGTGCCGGTGTTGCTCGACCTGCCCGGGGTGGGCGAGAACCTGATGGATCATGCCGAGGGGCTGATCGTCTGGGAGACCGATCGCGACGTGCCGTCGACCTGCGCGACCGGCTGGGATGCCGGTGCGGCGCTGCGGATCTCGGCCGACAGCCCGGCACGGCCGGACGTGCTGATGCACTTTCCGGTCGAGGCCGTCGCCGATCATGCCGTCGCCGCCGGTGCGGAACTGCCCGAGCACATCGTCTCGATCGCACCCAATGTGGCCAAGCCCCGCAGCCGCGGGCGGGTGTGGATCACCGATGCCGATCCGGCGACGCCGCCGGCCATCGACTACCGGTACTTCACCGATCAGTCCGGGGCGGACGAGGCCGTGCTGCTGGCCGGTGTTCGTGCGGCCCGTCGCATCGCCGAGTCCGAGCCGATGGCGAAGTGGATTGTCCGAGAGGTATTCCCGGGCCCGGACGTGGTCGGCGACGAGGAGCTCTCGGCCGCGCTGCGAGCGACGCACCAGACGGTCTATCACGTGTCCGGCACGTGCCGCATGGGTCGCGATGGTGACCCGCTCGCCGTTCTCGACAGCGATCTGAGGGTGCGTGGCGTGAGCGGTGTGCGGGTGGTGGATGCGTCGGTGCTGCCGACGCTGACCTCGGTCAATCCGGTCGGCACCATCATGAGCATCGCCGAACGTGCCGCCGAACTCATTGCCGCCGAACTCATTGCGCCGGTCGGGGCGTCCGCGTCTTAACTCCCGAACAGATCCCGGCAGAGTTCGGCCACCACGGCCGCGCGGCGCGTGGGACGGGCGGCGACCGCGCTGAGCAGCACCATCGTGAGTGCCGGTGCGTCGTCGGCGATGGGGATCGCCGCGACCTCGTGTCCGTCGAGTGCCACCGGCACCGCCGACTGCAGGTTGAGCACTGTGTAGGCCAGTCCCCGTCCGACGAGCGCCCGACATGTCTCGACCGTCGTGGAGCGGTAGCGGATCGCCGGCTCCACCCCGGCGTCGCCGAAGACACGTCCGAAGTAGTCGCGACTGTGCGGTAGATCGAGCAGGGCCATTGGCTCGTCGGCGAGTTCGCGCAGCCGCAACGACTTTCGCTTTGCCAACCGGTGGGTCCCCGACACGAGCACGTACGGCGGTACGGTACGCAGCGGCCACCGTTTGAGACGGGCGTCGTCGACGAGGTCGTATCCGATACCGAGTTCGAAGGTGCCGTCGGCGACGCCCTCGGCGAGATCGGCGAGGTCGACCTCGGTGGTCTGCAGATGTAGACGCGGAAGCTTTTCCGCAGCGGTGCTGAGCAATTCGGGTAACAGGTACGGCGCCATCACCTCGAAGCAGCCGATCGACAGCGATCCGGTCAGTGAGCCGCCCAGTCCGTGCGCGATGGACCGCAGATCGGCCGCGGAGGTCAGCAGTTGCCTGCTCGCCACGAGGAGCTCCCGACCCGACGGGGTCAGGGTGATGCCCTTCGCGTGATGACGCACCAACAGCTGCACGCCGAGGGCACCCTCGAGGTCGGTCAGGGCCGTCGACATCGCCGACTGTGAAAGATGGACGGCGGCGGCGGCTTTGGTGATACTGCCGGCCTCGGCGACCGCAACGAAGTACTCGAGTTGCCGCAGGGTGTAGTCGGCCATGTTCCGCCTCCGTTGATTCGACTGAACCGATATTAAACCAAGAAAACAACGACTGTACAGATGTGATCGCCAGACTCAGTCTTGTAGTGCACGTCATACTTTTTCTCGCAATCAGGAGTTGTTTCATGGGAACTCATCCAGTAGGCCAGGACGGTCCGGATCTGCATCTGAAACGGTCGCTCCGGCGCCTCGACGTCCCGATCATGATCTTGTCGGCGCTGATCAGCCTCGACATGGTCGGTGAGATCTCGTCGTTCGGCGGCGAGACGTTCACCTGGTTGCTCGTCCTGGCACTGCTCTGGATGATCCCGTACGGGCTGGTGACGGCCGAGTTGGGCAGCGCTTTCCCCGACGAGGGCGGCCTCTACGAATGGGTCAAGCGCGCCTTCGGCCGCCTACCCGGATCGATCGCCACCGTCATGTACTGGTCGATCAATCCGCTGTGGATCGGCGGCTCGCTTGCGTTCATCAGTACCCAGGCGTGGAGCGGCTTCATTCATCCGGTGGGTTCGGGAACGCTCGGAGACTTCGCCTTCAAGATCGTTTTCGTGTGCGCCTCGGTGGGGGTGACGCTCCTGTCGATGCGACGAGCACGCGTGATCTTCCGGATCGGCACCTATCTCAAGCTCGGCCTCGCCGCGGTCTTCCTGATCACCACCGTCGTCTACGGCATCGACCACGGTTTTCACGGCATCGGTGCGGTCAGCTGGTCGCCCACGATGGCCGGATTCCTGGGACTCGTTCCGCTGCTGCTGTTCTCGCTCGTCGGGTTCGAGGTACCGAGTCAGGCGGGCGGCGAGATGGCCAACCCGCAGCGCGACGTACCGCGCGGTATCGCGCTCGGCGGGTTCGTCGGACTGGCGGTCTATGCGCTGCCCGTCCTGGCGCTGCTGCTGGTCCTTCCGGCCGAGGCGATCACCGGAATCGGCGGATTCATGGCCGCGGTGGACACTGTCTTCGGTGTCTACGGTCCGGCCGCGTCGATCCTGGTCAAGATCGCGGTCGTCGCCTTCATCATCGGACTCGGCATCACCGGCGCCACGTGGGCGGTGGCGGCCAATCGCGCTCTGGCAGTGGCGGCCTCCGACGGAGGCTTCTTCCCGTACTTCGCGCGCTTCGACGAGAAGCGCAATTCGCCGGTGCGTGTCAACGTCTTCACCGGCGTCATCGCGCTGCTGTTCATGATCGTCGGCGTCCTCTTCTCGCGCGGCGACAGCGCCGCCACCTTCACCGTCGTCCTCACCATCACCATCTCGACGTCCCTGGTCGCCTATCTGTTCGTGTTCCCGGCAGCACTGCGGCTGCGATTCACCCACGCCGACATCAAGCGCCCCTATGCGATCCCCGGGGGTCGCGCGGGCCTGACGGTGGCTGTAGCCCTGACCACGTTCTGGGCCGCGCTCGGTGTCTGGGTGGCGGTGTTCCCCGGGACCCTGGAGAACCTCATGGGTGTGCACTACGACTTCGTCGAGACCTGGGGAGTGGGTCGGCTGCGGTTCGAGGTGTTCACCCTGGGCACGCTCGCAGTGCTCGCCCTGATCGCGATCGCCGGCTACCTCCGAGGACGCGTGACCCCCTCGACGCCGGTCGGTACCGACACCCCGGCTGTCGCCGCACAGATCTCGTAGCCGGCATTCGCCGGATCACCTGTCACCGATCGATCACCCCTGAAGGAGTACCCATGAGCACCCTGCAATCGACCACCCCGCAGATCATCTCCACCGACGACGCTGCCCGCACCGCGATGACGCCGAGCGCCTACGTCACCCCGGAGACCCTGCGCGCCGGCGACCCCGCCGAGCGCGAGGCCGCCCACCTCGTCAGCGCGGACGAGAAATTCGTCGTCGGCTCGTGGTCGGCACAGCCATACACCGAGTTCATCGAGTCCTATCCGGGTGACGAGTATGCGCGGGTCCTCGAGGGATCGGTCACGCTCACCGGTGACGACGGTGTGGCGCATACGATCTCCGCCGGCGAGGCGTTCACCCTGCGACGTGGCTGGCGTGGCGAGTACCGCGTGACCCAGCCGCTGCTCAAGCAGTTCGCGCTGTATCTGGGCTGACGCGGCGTCACGCCGTCGGCCCGCGCCCGGCCACTGCCGAAACCCGGGGAGCAACATTCCTCCCCGGGTTTCGTGTTCGTCGGAAGATGTCTCTCGCCGACGACGGCACTCAGATGGCGTGCACCACGGTGCCGCCCACCATCGTCATCGTCGCGGTCAGAGCCCCGATGTCGACGGCCGTGCGGATGTCTTCATCGAGCACGACGAGGTCGGCGTCCTTGCCGACGGTCAGCGAGCCCGCGCGATCCTCGGCGTGCATGGCGCGGGCGGAGCCGACCGTGTAGGCGTCGACGGCCGCGCGCAAGGTGATGGCCTCCCCGGCGACGAGCGGTACCGTCCGGGCGTCGTCTCCGATGGCGTGCGGATCGGCGATCGACCCCGTTCGGTGCACCGCGGTGTGGATGGCCCACAACGGATTAGGATCGGTCACCGGCCAGTCGCTGCCCATTGCGAGCGCCCCGCCCTCGGCCCGGATCGACCCGAACGGGAAGTGGAAGGGTTCGCGATCGGGTCCCAGTAGCGGGAGCTTGCGTTCGACGATCTCGGTATCGCGTCGCGCCCAGAGTGCCTGGATGTTGGCGATGACGCCGAGTTGCGCGAACCGCGGGATGTCGGCCGGGTCGACCACGTCGAGGTGAGCGATCTGATGCCGGGCATCGAAGCCGGGGCGTGCCGACCGCGCGGCGCCCAGCGCATCGAGGCATTCGCGGACCGCCCGATCGCCGACGGCGTGCATGTGGATGTGAAAGTCGTTGCGCACCAATAGTGCACACACCTGCGCGAGCTCGGCGGGATCGATGAAGGACAGTCCTGTCGGAGATGCTCCGGCCGGCAGGTCTGAGTACGGCGCCAACATCGCGGCGGTGCAGTTCTCGCAGATGCCGTCCTGCATCACCTTCACGGTGTCGACGTGAAAGCGGTGTCCCCGGCCCTGTGCTCGACGCTCCCGCAGGGTGTCGAGCTGCCCGACGCCCTCGTCGGCGGCCCACCACAGGGCGCCGCAGACGCGGGCGGTCAGCTCGCCCGCGGCATCGGCGGCGAGGTAGGTGGCGAGGGTATCCGACAGCCCGAACGCCGGGATGTCGACGCCGGCATCTTGCCAGCCGGTGACACCCGCCGCATGCAGGCGCTGCTGTGCGATCAGCAGTGCGCGCCGCAGGAAGGCCTCGTCGTAGTCGGGGATCAACGCATTCGCCGGATCGCCGGCGCGCTCGAAGAGGATTCCGGTCGGTGTGCCGTGCGCGTCCCGCTCGATGCGGCCGCCGCTGGGGTCGGGTGTCGATGTGTCGATGCCGACCCTGCGGAGAGCCTCGCTGTTGACCCACACGCCGTGACCGTCATGGCTCGAGAGCACCACCGGGCGGTCGGCGACGACCTCGTCGAGATCGCCGCAGGTGGGTAGACCACCGACGAAAGCATCTCCGTACCAACCGCTTCCACTGATCACCGGCTCGTCCGGATGGGCACGCGCATATGCGGCGATCGCGTCGAGGTAGCCGCGTCGGGTGTGCGGCAGCTCGGACAGGTCGCACCGGAGGGCGGCGAGCCCGCCGGCCACCGGATGCACGTGGGCGTCGATGAAGCCCGGCAGGAGGCTTGCGCCACCGAGGTCGTGGACTTCGGTGGCAGGCCCGAGCAGTGCCCGATCGACGCCGCGGCCGACGGAGATGATCACTCCGTCGGCCACGGCGAGGGTATCGGCACCGCTCACGTCATCCGGCCGCCAGAGTGCGGCATTGGTGAAGACATGAGAGGCGTACATGGTTACTCCTTCGGGCCGGTCACGAGGCCGTCACCGGTGTCCGGAACACCGGTTCGATGGACAACTGGGTGACCTCGCGCCGGAACGGCACCGGGTCATCGGACTTCTCGACGTCGAGTTCCTCGGCGTACCGATGGCCCGCCCACACCGCGGCGGCGATCGTCGAGGGTGCCCACGCGTCGCCGATGCCGCGTACCGAGCGCACGCCTGCGGCAGACCACTCGTCGGCGCGTGCATGCAGGGCCGTGTACAGCTCGTCGTGGGGGAGTCGGGCGGTGACGAGGACGACGGCGTCGGCGTCGAGTTCTCCGGTGCGCCCGGTGAATCGGCAGGCGGTGCCGACGCCGCCGGCACCGATCGCGGTGAGCGCGGTGTCGGTGCGGACCTCCACGCCGGCCTCGATGATCCGAGCCCGGATGCGGTGGGCCTCCATGGTGTTCACCGTCCATTGCGACACCTGCGGCGCGGGGGTGACCAGGGTGACCGCATACCCCTCCTTGGCGAGCAACTCCGCGATGACGGCGCCGAGGTAGTAGTGGTCGTCGTCGAAGAGCACGATGCGCTTTCCGGCGGGACGAAGCCCGGCGATGATGTCGTCGGGGGTGAGGACTTCGGGGGTGGGGTCGATCTCGATGGGGTGGGTGTGCCAGCGGCCCACCCCATCACGACGCCACGACGAGCCGGTGGCGACCACCACGTGGTCGAAGCCGTACTCGAGGATGTCCTGCTCGGTCATCGGTGACTCGCGATAGACCTCCACGTTGTCGAGACGATCGAGCTGTTGCAGCCGGTAGTCGACGACCCGAATCCATGCGGACAGGCCGGGGAGCGTGGACTCCTTGGCCACGCGCCCGCCGAGTACGCGGCTCGCCTCGGTGAGGGTCACCGGATAGCCGCGGTTGCCCAGCGAGCGCGCGGCTTCCAAGCCCGCCGGCCCGGCTCCGACCACGAGCACCGACGACGTCGAGGTGGCCGGCGCGATGCGTTCGGGATGCCAGCCGCGACGGAACTCCTCACCCATGGTCGGGTTCTGGGTGCAGCGAATGGGCGACATGGTGAAGTCGCCGGACACGCAGATGTTGCAGCCGATGCATTCGCGGATGTCCGCGAGATCTCCACGTTCGATCTTGTTGGGCATGAACGGATCCGCGATGGAGGGCCGGGCGGCGCCGATGAGATCGAGGATGCCGCTGCGGACGTGGCGGACCATGGTGTCCGGGGAGGTGAAGCGGCCCACGCCGACAACGGGTTTCGTGGTGAGCTGCTTGAGTCCGGTGACGAACGGTTCCTGTTCGGCCTCGGGGCCGAACCGCGAGGTCACCGAATCGTCCTCCCAGCTGCCGAGCACCAGGTCCCAGAGGTCGGGGTGCTCGCCGATGAGGCCGAACACGTCCTCCATCTCCGCGCGGGTGATGCCGTCGTCACCGAGGAGTTCATCCACCGAGATGCGGCAGGCGACAGCCGCTTTGCCGTCGGCGATCTCCCGGGTGTCCTCGAGGATCTCGCGGATCAACCGCACCCGATTCTCCAGGCTCCCGCCGTACTCGTCGGTGCGGTTGTTGTAGCGGGGCGAGAGGAAGTGGTGCAGGCCGCCGATGGCGTGCCCGGCGTAGACGTAGACGATGTCGTAGCCCGCTCGCAGTGACCGGTGCACCGAGTCGGCGTGCCACTTGCGTAGGTCGACGATGTCGGACTTGCTCATCGCGCGTGCCTGAACCGGATCGAAGTTCCATGAGACGACGGGCAGATGTTGTGGCGCCAAGGGGGTTTCGCGGCTGATGAGATTGGGGCTGTTGAGGCCGTTGTGTGCCAGCTCGATGCCGGCGAGTGCGCCACCCTCGTGGATCTGCTCGGCGATGCGGGCGATCGCCGGCATGTCCTTGTCGTCCCAGAGGCGTAGCTCGATGAACGGGCCGATGTCGGAGGTGGGGTGTATCTCCACCTGCTCGGTGCAGACCACGGCCCAGCCTCCCTCGGCCTTGGTGCGGCGCATCGCGGCCTCGCCGGAGGGATCGCGGTACCCCATGCCGTTGCAGTGCGGCACCTGGAAGAAGCGGTTGCGGGCGGTGACCGGTCCGATGGTGACCGGTTCGAAGAGGACGTCGTAGCGGGGATCGCGCATGGGAACACTCCGGGGGGGGGGCTGGACTGGGAGGGAGCACCTCATTCTTTGGGTTCAATCTCAAAGAATGAATCGACGGTATCGCGAGCTCGGCCACCGCGCACAGCTGTCAGCGGGATCTCGTCGTGCGAAGATCCGATCCGTGACATCGGCTGGATCGATGCAGCCGGGGCATGTTGCATCACCCTGCGGTGCAAGGCAGGATCGGCACACATGGCCAGACCTCGAAGACAGGATGCCAGGCGCTCCGAGATCATCACCGCCGCAACGGTTGCCATCGCCGAGCGAGGATTGATCGGGCTGCGGCTCAAGGACATCGCCGAGGCCGCGGCGATGTCGGCGGGCTCGGTCGCCTATTACTACCCAGAACTCGACGACCTCCTGCTCGCCGTCCACGAGCGGGCGGTCGAACGGTTCCACGGGGGTCGGCGAACGGCCATGACCACCCAGGACGATCCGGTGGGACGGTTGCGGATGCTGGTGGACCTCGGTGTCTGCGACCCTGACGATCCGATGTGGCCCGCACTGTACGAGTTGCATCTGCACAGCGCGCGCGAACCGCGTCATGCCGAACTGATGTCGAGACTGTTCGAACTCGAGGTCTCGCTCTACCGCGACGTCATCTCCGCCGGGGTGGAGTCCGGTGTCTTCGACCTCGGCGATGACGCCGAACGGATCGCGGCCACGGCGGTGGCTCTCGAGGATGGCTACGGCATCCACCTCGTGGCCCGTAACCGCGAGGTGGATGCCGACGCCGCGCGTACCGCACTCCGTGGCTACCTCGCTGCGGTACTCGCCTGCGCCGACATCATCGGCGGTCGCGCGCGACCTCGACCGCCGAGTGCGGACGCGACAGGAGTGCAGGACTGAATATGCGTGCCAGGACGTCGTCGTCGACGAGTAGGGAGCGCCGGACCAGATCGGGAATCGAAGCGCCGGTGGCGATCGCCTCGGCCACCAGGGCGGTGGCCACCTCGTAACCGAGCAGCGGATTCAGTACGGTGGCCAGGCTCGCCGATCCCATGACGGCCTCGCGCATACGATCGGGATTGGCGGTGATGCCTGCGATGCAGCGTTCGCCGAGAACGTCCACGGCGGCGGTCAGGTGGGTCAGCGACGACAGCAGTGCACGAGCCATGATGGGCTCGAATGCGTTGAGCTGTAACTGTCCGGCCTCGGCGGCCATGGTGATCGTCAGATCATTGCCGACCACCTCGAAGGCCACCTGGTTGACCGCTTCCGGGATCACCGGATTGACCTTGCCCGGCATGATGCTCGACCCCGCCTGCACCGGCGGGAGATTGATCTCGTTGAAGCCTGCGCGGGGTCCGGAGGACAAGAGCCGCAGATCATTACAGATCTTGGACAGCTTCACCGCGGCCCGTTTGGTGACCCCGGACAGCTGCACGAATGCGCCGACGTCGGAGGTTGCCTCCACGAGATCGCCGGCGGTGCTCAGCGGCAAACCGGTGATGCTGCGCAGATGTTCGCAGGCCCGTGCGGCGTACTCCGGATCGGTGTTGAGACCGGTCCCGATGGCGGTGCCGCCCAAGTTGATCTCGGCGATCAGCAGGGCAGCCTCGGCGATCCGGTCGGCGTCCTCGACGATGGTCACCGCGTACGCGCCGAACTCCTGGCCCAGGGTCATCGGCACCGCGTCCTGCAATTGGGTGCGTCCGAGCTTGAGCATGTCGCCGAATTCTTGCGACTTGGCCACACAGCGCGCCGCCAGTTCGCGCAGCGAGGTCTCCAGGGCGCGAGCGGCGAATCCGAGGGCCACCTTGACCGCCGTCGGGTAGACGTCGTTGGTGCTCTGCCCGAGATTGACGTGCTCGAGCGGGTGCACGACGGTGTAGGTGCCTCGCGGGTGACCGAGGATCTCGAGTGCACGGTTGGCGATGACCTCGTTGGCGTTCATGTTCGTCGACGTTCCCGCGCCGCCCTGGATCTGGTCGACAACGAACTGATTGTGTAGCGCGCCACCGCGAATCTCGGTACAGGCGTCCGTGATCGCCCCGGCGATGACTGGGTCGAGGAGCCCGAGTTCGCGATTGGTCTGCGCTGCTGCTTGTTTGACCGAGGCCAGTGCAATCACCAGATCGCGGTGGACGGCGATCGGAACCCCGCTGATCGGGAAGTTCTCGAGCGCACGGGCGGTGTGCACACCGTAGTAGGCCTCGGCGGGGATCTCCCGGTCGCCGAGCAGGTCGTGTTCGATACGGAAGGCGGCATGAGGCTCGGTGGACACGATGTTCTCCTCCGTTGGGTCGGTGGGGGACGGTGGGTCAGTGGGCGCCCAGCAGACGAGTCCGAACAGTCGACTGCATCGCGGCGTCGACAACGGTTCCCGCCATCGCGAGCGCACCGTGCGCGATCGCAGTCTCGGCGGCCGGGCTCAGGGTGGCCGCGGCGAACTCGGCCTGGTGATTGACCGCCGGCATCGAATCGATACCGATGTAGGGATGGATCGCGGGGAGTAGCTGCGACACATTGCCCATATCGGTCGATGCCCGTGCCATCATCGAGTCCGGTCCGGTCTCGAAACGCCGGCCGAGTGCGGTGGCACGACGTTCGTACAGTCCGAGAAGTTGCTCATCGGTGCGGAATTCGGCGTAGGGACGGGATTCGGGTGTCACAGTGAGCCGAGCCCCGGACGCCAGGGCGCCGGCCTCGAAGCAGCGCAGTACCCGGGGCGTCACCTCGGCGAGTTCGGCGAGCGTCTCGGCCCGCACATACCAGCGGCCCTCGGTGTGCTCGGCGATGGCGTTGGGCGCCTCCCCGCCACGGGTCATCATCCCGTGCACGCGCACCGACGACGGCAGCTGTTGCCGAAGCAGCCCGATCGCAACCTGCGCGACAGTGAACGCATCGGCGGCATTGACCCCGCGCTCGGGGTAGGCGGCGGCGTGTGCAGCCTTGCCGTGATACTCGATATGGTTGTGCGACACAGCAAATGGTCGGGCCCGCGCCACATCGACCGGTCCTGGATGCACCATTGCGGCAGCGTGTTGTCCATCGAAACCGTTGCGTTCGAGCATCTCGATCTTGCCCCCGCCGCCCTCTTCGGCAGGGGTGCCGATGACGGTCAGACGCAACCCGAGATCGTCGGTGAGCGGCGCGAGAGCGAGCGCCGCACCGACGGTGATCGCCGAGATCAGATTGTGGCCGCAGGCGTGACCGAGGCCAGGAAGTGCGTCATACTCGGCGCACAGCGCGAAATGGAGGTCGCCGGTCCCGATCGTCGCGGCAAAGGCGGTGTCGAGCCCGCAGTATTTCTCCGTGATCTCGAAGCCGGCGTCGGACAGGCGATCGGCCACCCGCCGCGCCGAACGTACTTCCTCCCAGGCAATCTCGGGATCATCGTACAGCTCCCGGGACAGCGTGGTCAGCAGCGAGTGGTCGGCGGCGATCTTTTCGGCGAGCGCCGAGTCAAGGGTGCTCACAGATCCCCCGGAACACCGTACGAGGGGGCGCGCGTCGGGTCGATACCGCGCACCCGGTAGTCGTCCTTCTGTGGTGCCCAGATCTGCCAGAGGGCACTCAGTTCGCCCACTGGGTCGTCGGCGAAATCGACCCGCAGATCGGTGACCGGCCAGTCGACGTCGGCCACGACGAGCAGTCCGGCCGAATGCACCGGGCCGGCCTCACCGCCGGCAGCGAGCGCATCACGTAGCCCGTCGAGTAGTCGCTCCTCGAGATGTTCTGCCCTACTGCGGGTGTAGCCGGTCACCAGTTCGGCGAGAACGCTCTCGTCGGCCAGGAGATTGCCGGCGGCGACCACGTTCTCGGCCTCGATGTGACCGTACACACCGAGGCTCTGCGAGCCCGAGTGCACTGCTGTCGTGCCATCGGCCCCGACCGCGGTGACCTGTCGATGGTCCGGAAAGCGCTCCCGCGACAGTGCATTTGCCAGAGCATCCGCCGCGTTGGCGCCAACAGCCATCTCATCGAGCACGGCGGTGCCCAGCGCCGGATTGGTGATGTTCTGCGAGGCGACCACACCGACACCTGGCCGCAGGTGCGCGCAGCGCGCGGCGACCGCCGGGCTCGACGAGCAGATCACGATGCCGAAGGCGCCCGTTGCCGGTTCGTGGGCGATCAGTGAGAGTGTCATCGATCGTCGGACTTCGGTTCGGTGAGAACGGGTTCGCTGACAACGGCGGTCGCATCGATCTCGACGAGCCACTCGGGTCGGGCGAGCGCCTCGACGACCAGTCCGGTGGAGACGGGGAAGACACCCGTGAGCCATCGGCCCATCACGCGGTACACGGTCTCGCGAAACCGGATGTCGGTGAGATACACGGTGACCTTGACGATGTCGCGCAGCGAACTCCCCGACTCGTCGAGCAGCATCGCGATGTTGGCCATGGCCTTGTCGGCCTGTGCCTCGACATCGCCGATGCCGATCGACTCGCGCGTGTCGAGGTCTTGTCCGATCTGACCGCGCAGGTACACCACGCCGCCTGCGACGACGGCCTGGCACAGATCGTTGTCGAGGTTCTGCTCGGGATAGGTGTCGCGGGTGTTGAACGGACGGATCCGGGTGTGGGTGACCCCGCGGGAGGGTGCGGCGCTCATGGAGAGAATCCTTTCGGCTGTCAGGTGTCGGGGCTCAGCGTGCGGCGAGAGCGGGCGCTTCGTAGGCGAGGTAACCGCGCTGGATGGCGATCTGATCGGCGAGATACTTGGCGTCGTGCCAGACACCCCAGATGAAGCTCGATCCGCGTCGCGACAGCCATGGCAGCCCGAGAAAATACACGCCGGGCTCGCTGGAGATACCGCGCTGATGCCGCGGCCGACCGAGTTCGTCGAGAGCCGCGACCTGTAGCCAGTCGTAGTCGTAGGCGAAGCCGGTGGCCCACACGATGGAGGTCACCGAATGCGCCGCCAGGTCGAGTGATCGGACCGGTGTGGTGACGCAGGCCGGATCGGGTCCGATGACCCGGGCCTGCGGTTCCTCGGGCAGATCGAGCCCGTTGCGGGCGATGTGGGCGTCGGCCTCGTCGAGCATCGACAGGTAGTTGGCGTCACCGGCCTCGATGTTGGCGCGCAGGTCGTCGGCAAAGGTCATGACTCCGTCGACGACGGCCTCCGCACGTCCGAGCAGGGTGATGCCATCGGCGGCGAGGCTGCGGAAATCGACGGTGTGTCCACCGTGAGCGCCGCTGACGGCGATCGTGACATGCTCGGCCCCGGCGGGCGGAACGGCCATGTCCCACTTGCCGAGAACGCCGAGCCACCAACAGAAGTCACGGCCGCGATAGCTGCGCGGGGGACGGTCGTGCGGTCCGACCGCAAGATAAACCGTACGCCCCGATTCGCGGAGTTCGTCGGCGATCTGCACACCCGACGAGCCGGCACCGACGACGAGTACCGCGCCGTCTGGTAGCTGCTGTGGCCGGTGATAGGAACTCGAATGGATCTGGTGCAGTGCCGAATCGGCGGGTACCAGCGGCGGGATGACGGGCTTCTGGAAGGCCCCGGTTGCCGAGACGACGAAGCGGGCGTCGATGGTGTCCTCGCTCGTTTCGACACGAAAACCCGAGCGGCCGTTGTGTCGTCGCACCGAGATCACCTCGACACCGGTGCGGATGGGCGCGGAGATCATCGAGGCGTAGGCTGCGAGATAGTCGGCGACGCCGTCCTTTCCGACGAAGGAATCGGGGTCGGCATCGAACTGCATGTTCGGGAAGCGGTCGTGCCACGCCGGCCCGTTGGCGACGAGGGAGTCCCACCGCCACGAGCGCCAGCGCTCGGCGACTCGATCACGCTCGAGCACCAGGTGCTCGATTCCCTGCGCGCCGAGGTGTTCACTCATGGCGATACCGGCCTGCCCGGCACCGACGATGACCACGTCGATCTGCTCGTTCTCCACTGCCAACCTCCAACGTTCGCCCAATGTCTCGTGCGTCGGATCAAGGATCGCGTGAAGCTATTGAATCTGTACAGCGGTATTAATCGGTGCATTGCATCGGTTTTCCCGAATGCTCTCAGAGCGGTCGACAACCCACGGAATCAATCGATCGGGGAGCCCGTTGCAGCGACCATGCGAGCAATCACCTATGACCGCTTCGGCGGCTCCGATGTCCTGACGCTGCGCGATCTCCCGACACCCCACGTCGGACCCGACTCCGTCCTCGTGCGCGTGCGCGCCTCGAGTGTCAATCCCGTGGACTGGAAGGTTCGCCAGGGCTACCTCGCCGAGGTCCTCGACACCGTGTTCCCGGTCGTCCCGGGATGGGATGTCGCCGGTGTCGTCGAGCAAGTGGGCTTGGACACACCGGAATTCGAGGTCGGCGACGAGGTGTTCGGCTACGTCCGCAAAGACGTCGTCGGTGGGGAGGTGGCGGGCGGAACGCTCGCCGAATTCGTCGCCGCGCCGGTACGAACCCTCGCCCGCAAGCCGGCCGGGTGGTCGTTCGAGCAGGCCGCGGCCGTTCCGCTCGCCGGGCTCACCGCGTACCAGACGATTCGGCGAGCGGGCGTGCGATCGGGGCACACCGTGCTCGTCCACGCCGCCGCCGGCGGTGTCGGCTCGTTTGCCGTCCAGATCGCGCGGTCGATGGGCGCCCGGGTGATCGGCACGGCGTCGGCCGCCAATCACGACTTCCTCCGACGCCTCGGTGCCGAACCCGTCACCTATGGACGGGGCCTGGCCGAGCGGGTACGCGCGCTCGAACCCGAGGGTGTGGACGCGGTCCTCGACTATGTCGGCGGTGACGCGCTGGACTCGGTACCGGAGGTGTTACGCGTGGGCGGCACCGTCGCGTCCATCACCGATGCGCGGGCGCGCGACGAATTCGGTGGCCAATACGTCTGGGTGCGGCCCGACGCCACCGACCTCGCAGAACTTGCCCGACTCGGCGAGACGGGTGCTTTGACTCCCGAGATCGCCGAGGTGTTCGACCTGGCCGATGCCACCGCCGCGCACGAGCGCAGCGAGTCCGGCCATGTGCGCGGGAAGATCGTCGTCCGCGTCTGAGATCGGCCGGCGCGCGGCTCAGGGGCGGGCGATGGTGCGGCTGTCACCGCGGAATTCGGCGACCACCTGCTCGCCGCAGGTGACGGTGACGTCGTAGATCCCGTTGCGACCGAAGCCCGCGACCTCGCGGGCGTCGGCGACGAGCAGGTCACCGGCGTGGGTGGGGCGCAGGAAGCGGATGTCGCAGCGGGCGGCAACAGCGGCGTCGTCACCGCTGTTGCAGGCGACCGCGAACGCGGTGTCGGCGAGGAGAAACACATAGCCGCCGTGGGTGATGGCGTGGCCGTTGACCATCTGTGCTCCGATGCGCATCGACATCCGCGCCCGCCCGGCACCGAGCTCGAGGAGCTCGATGCCGAGCGCGCGAGACGCGTTGTCCTCGGCGAACATCCGCCGCGCGATCGCGTGGTCGGTGACCTCGTCGGGAACCGACGTCACGGACGCACCGAGGTCTCGGCGTGGGTGAACATGGTGACCCCACCGGTGGCGAAGTTGGGCACATCACCTGCGGCGGCGGCCATCTCGGGAGACCCCAGGCCGGCCTTCAACGAGTCGTCGTCGGCGAAGTACAGGCTCGCGACCGAGTAGTACGGCGGCTCGGAGCCGTCAAGCGTCGACACCTTGGCGTAGGTGTAGTCGGTCAGGCCCGGGATCGCATTCGCGAGCGGGATGTGTACCCGCTCGTAGTAGTCGTCGAACGCGGCGGGGTCGGTGGGTTGTCCGTAGCAGACGGCAACGCGAACGGTCATGTCGATTACTCCTTTTCGGCTTTGGCGACGAGCGTGAGCACGTCGTAGGTCGCCACCGGGTCGTCGTTCTGGTTGGTCACGACGGCATCCCAGCGCACCTCACCGTAATCGGCGCTCTGGCGTGGCGTGATCTGTTTGGCCGTCAACGTGACGGTGAGGCTGTCCTCGGCTTTGACCGGCGTGAGGAATCGCAATCCGTCGACGCCGAAGTTGGCCAGCACCGGGCCCGGTGCCGGATCGACGAACAGGCCCGCGGCCAGCGACACCACCAGGTATCCGTGGGCGACGATGCCGCCGAAGAGGGGGTTGGCCGCGGCAGCTTCCGGGTCGGTGTGCGCGTAGAAGGTGTCGCCGGTGAATTCGGCGAAGTGGTCGATGTCGGCACGCGTCACCTGACGCGGCCCACCCACGATGGTGTCGCCGATCTGCAACTGCGACAGATTCTTCCGGAACGGATGCACATCGGTCTGCACGCGGTCGGCGCCGCCGACCCAACGCCGTCCGACCGCGGTGAGGATGTTCGGTGTGCCCTGCACCGCGGTGCGCTGCATGTGGTGGAGCACGCCGCGGATGCCGCCGAGTTCCTCCCCGCCGCCCGCGCGGCCGGGGCCGCCGTGCACCAGGACCGGCAGCGGGGAGCCGTGGCCGGTGGATTCGGCGGCATCCTCGGCGTTGAGCACCAGAATCCGACCGTGGTAGGCGGCGATGCCGCGCACGACGGTCGCCGCGACGTCGGTGTCGGCGGTCACCAGCGAGGCCACCAGCGATCCGCGGCCGCGGGCGGCAAGGGCGATGGCGTCGTCGGTGTCGCGGTAGCCGATGACCGTCGACACCGGACCGAAGGCCTCGATGTCGTGGATCTCCGGCGCCCAGCTGTCGGTGGCGCGCAACAGGATCGGCGAGAGAAATGCGCCTGATGAGCGCTCGGCGTCAACGAGCTCGACGTGGTCGGGGTCGCCGAAGACGATGTCGGCCGATTTGGTCAGTCCCCGAAGTGCTTTCAGGACCTCGTCACGCTGCTCGATGCTCGCGAGGGCGCCCATCCGCACGTCGGGGGCGGCGGGATTGCCGACGCGGATCGTGGCCAGTCTCGCCGACGCGGCCTCGACGACGGCATCGACAAGCGGCTCGGGGACCAGGGCGCGGCGGATCGCGGTGCACTTCTGCCCGGCCTTGACGGTCATCTCGGTGACGAGTTGCCGCACGTACAGGTCGAATTCGGGATCGCCGACGGCGACGTCGGCACCGAGGATCGATGCGTTGAGTGAGTCCGCCTCGGCGGTGAAGTGCAGCCCGGACGCCACCACCGTCGGGTGGGCGCGCAGCACGGCGGCGGTGTCGGCCGAGCCGGTGAAGGCCACCGAATCCTGTCCGTCGAGATGGTCGAGCAGATCGCCCGCGCTGCCGCACAGTAGTTGCACCGAGCCCTCGGGCAGGATGCCGCTCTCGACGATGCGGCGGACCACGAGTTCGGTGAGATAGGCAGTGGCACTGGCGGGTTTGACGATCGTGGGCACTCCGGCGATGAACGCCGGGGCCAGCTTCTCCAGGAAACCCCACACCGGGAAGTTGAACGCGTTGATCTGCACCGCAATCCCGCGTCGGGAGGTGTAGAGGTGTTGGCCGAGGAAGGTGCCCTTCTTGCCGAGCTGCTCGACCGGTCCGTCGAGATAGACGGTGTCGTCGGGCAATTCGCGTCGGGCCTTGCTCGCATAACTCAGGACGGTCCCGAATCCGCCGTCGATGTCGACGGCGCTGTCGCGGTCGGTGGCGCCGGTCGTGCGGGAGAGTTCGTAGAACTCGTCCTTGCCCGCCATCAGGGTGAGGCCGAGTTGTTTGAGCAACCCGGCCCGCTCGTGGAAGGTCAGCGAGGCCAGCGCCTCTCCACCGACGGTGCGTGCGTACTCGACCATCGCGGCGCGATCGACACCGGTCGCCGAGATCCGCGCCACCTCCGATCCGTCGACCGCGCTGAGCAACGGCGTGCCCTCGTCGGGCGCGGCGTACCAGCGTTCTTGTGTCCAGCTTTCCAACAATCGGCTCACAGCCCAGCTCCCTCTACCGTCCATTCGGTCGGTAATTACCATCGCCGGGACGTTGGTCCCGTGTCAAGGGGTGGCGATGGTCAGCGACGGCGGCGCAGGCCGTCGAAGGTCATCGCGACGACGGCATCGGCGAGTTCGTCGACACTGACCCCGACACGTGGTCGGTACCACTCGATGAGCGAGTTGACCGTGCCGAACAGCAGCCGTGCCACCAGTGCCGGGTCGACCTCCGGGGAGACGTCGCCCTCCTCGGCGGCGCCGATGACGAGGTTGCCGACGAACTCGTCGAACTCACGTCGACGGGCCAGTGCCCGGCGTTCAACGACCGAGTTGCCGCGTACTCGCAGTAGCAGTGTGACGTAGGGGAGTTCGGCGGCCAGGATCTCTACACTGCGTCTGACCAGGTACTCCAGCCGATCGATGTGTCGGCCCTCGGTGGTGCCGGCCTCCGTGGTGGCGGCGAAGAGGGCTCCGAGTGCGCGCCCGAGAGCCAGCTCGAGGAGTTCCTGCTTGCCCGAGACGTGGTGATAGATCGACGACTTGCTGATCCCGAGCCGGTCGGCGAGCACATCCATGCTCGTGCCGTCGTAGCCCTTCTCGTTGAAAACCTTCACCGCGACCGCGAGCAGCGAGTCGAGGTCGTAGCCGGGGCGCCCCGGGCGGCCCGTGCGCTTGGCCGGTTTCGCAGTGGTCATGGATCTCATGATGGCAAAAAGCCCGCGGGACGGTGACCGGGGACGACACGGGGCTTGCAACCGACCAAAAGGTCGGTTATTAATGGAGGGGTCCACAGTGTGAGGAGGGCCAATCATGGCCGGTGCGGTGACCACCGACACGCCACCCGTCGATCTCGAGCACGTGGTGATCTCCGACGACGGCGATCGCTACCGCGTCACGCTGAACCGTCCGGAGCGCCGCAACGCCATCACCGGCGAGATGATCGCCGAACTGCACCGGGTGTGTGCGATCGTCGAGCGGGCGCCCAAGCCGGTGCTGCTGTGCGGGGCCGGACACAACTTCGCGGGCGGCGCCGACATCGCCCAGCTCGCCCGACGTACCTGCGACGATGCCCTGGCCGGGATCAATCGCACCCTGTTCGACCGGATCGCGGCGCTCGCGCTGCCCACTGTCGCCGTCGTCGAGGGTTACGCGCTCGGTGGCGGTGCCGAACTCGCCTATGCCTGCGATATCCGCATCGCCGCACCGGATGCGGTGTTCGGCAACCCCGAGCCCGCGCTGGGCATCCTCGCCGCGGCAGGCGCGAGCTATCGCCTCCCGCAGCTCGTCGGCACCTCGGTCGCCAAGCAGATCCTGCTTGCCGGCGCGCGACTCGACGCCGAGCAGGCATTGCGGCACGGCCTGGTCATGGAGGTCGCCGACGACCCGTTCGCCGTGGCCGAGACCGTCATCGATCGCATCGTCGCGCAGTCGGCGCTGGCGCTGCGCCTGTCGAAGACCGTCATCGACGCACCCGGCCATCACCCATGGGCCGACGATATCGCGCAGGCTGTGCTCTTCGACGGACCCGACAAGACCGAACGCATGTCCGCATTCCTGGAGAAGAAGTCATGAACAGCAGCACTTCTGGCGGCGATCTCCCGGCAACCGTCGGCGTGGTCGGTGGCGGACGGATGGGCGCGGGCATCGCGCAGGTCTTCGCCGAGCGCGGTGTCACGGTGACCATCTCGCTCGACCAGGAGGGAGCCCGCAGTCGTGTCGCGACCGGTCTGCAACGCGCCGCGGATCGCGACCTGCTGGGTGGTCGGACACCCGACGAGGTTCTGACACGGGTGCACACCGTCGGTGAACCCCGTGCGCTGCCGACAGATCTCGGCCTTGTCGTGGAGGCGGTTCCCGAGAACGTCGCGCTCAAACTCGACGTTCTCGCGCAGGTCGCCGAGACGGTGGCCGCCACCACCGTCATCGCCTCCAATACGAGTTCCCTGTCGATCTCCGAACTCGGTGCGGCACTGCCAGACCCGTCACGATTCGTCGGCATGCACTTCTTCAATCCGGTGCCGGTCTCCGAACTCGTCGAGATCGTGCGCGCCGGCACCACGGCCCAGAGCACCGTCGATGCCGTCCGCGGATGGGTCGACGCCCTCGGTAAGACGGCGATCGTCGTCAACGACTCCCCGGGATTCGCCACCAGCCGGCTCGGGGTCCACCTGGGCCTCGAGGCCATCCGGATGGTCGAAGAGGGCGTCGCCGACGCCGAATCCATCGACCGCGCCATGGAATTGGGCTATCGGCACCCGATGGGTCCGCTCCGGTCGACCGATCTCGTCGGACTCGACGTGCGGTTGGCCGTCGCCGACCACCTCGCCGCGACCCTCGGGGCGAGGTTCGAACCACCACAACTGCTGCGCGACAAGGTTGCCCGCGGTGAACTCGGTCGCAAGTCCGGCCGTGGCTTCTACGATTGGGAAGGCTGACAGATGACAGTGATACTGGAGATCACCGACGGACTCGCCACCATCACCCTGGCGCGCCCGCGCGCCCACAACGCGCTCGACGTCGAGACCAAGACGGCACTGCACCAGGCGATCGAGAAGGTCGCGGGTGATCGGACGGTACGTGCGGTCCTGCTGGCGGCCGAGGGCAAGAACTTCTGCGTCGGACAGGATCTCGGCGATCACGTCGCCGAACTGAGGAAGTCACCCGAGCATGCGATGGACACCGTCGCCGACCACTACAACCCGGTCATCCGGGCGCTCGCGGGCATCGAGGTGCCGGTGATCGCGGCCGTCCGCGGCGCTTGCGTCGGTGCGGGATTCGGGATCGCGCTGACCGCCGATATCCGGATCGCCTCGCAGAATGCCACGTTCGCCACCGCATTCGCGGGCATCGGCCTGGCGAGCGACTCCGGTCTGTCGCATCATCTGGTCTCCATGCTCGGCAGTAGCCGCGCCACCGGACTGCTGATGCTCGGCGATCGCATCGACGCCGCGCAGGCCCTCGACTGGGGCCTGGTGCATCGCGTCGCCCAGGATTCCGACTTCGATTCCACTGCAGTGGATCTGGCCCGACGCCTCGCCGACGGACCCACCGAGGCGTTCCGCCGGATCAAGGACCTCGTCGGGGCCGGCGCCGACGGCCTGAGCGCAGCGCTGGACCGCGAGTACGACGCACAACGTCACCTCGGGGCGACCGCCGACCATGCCGCGGCCGTCGAGGCATTCCTCGACAAGCGCACGCCCGAGTTCAGCGGTCGCTGAGAGAGCAGGAAAGATGACCGACACCGAGCTACAGCAGCGCGTCGAACTTCAGCAGTCGTTCGACGCGACCATCGCCGACGAGGCGCGTATCGAACCCCG
This sequence comes from Gordonia sp. L191, assembly GCF_030077625.1. Classification (NCBI taxonomy): domain Bacteria; kingdom Bacillati; phylum Actinomycetota; class Actinomycetes; order Mycobacteriales; family Gordoniaceae; genus Gordonia; species Gordonia sp. L191. The sequence continues at coordinate 456,618 of NZ_CP125996.1, forward strand.
TGACTGGATGCCGGAGGGCTATCGCAAGACGCTGGTCCGGCAGATCGCCCAGCACGCGCATTCGGAGATCATCGGTATGCAGCCCGAGGGGAACTGGCTGACCAGGGCTCCGTCGTTGCGGCGCAAGGCGATACTGATGGCCAAGGTGCAGGACGAGGCGGGCCACGGCCTCTACCTGTACTCGGCCGCCGAGACGTTGGGCGCCGATCGAGCCGACCTCACCGACAAACTCATCTCCGGGCGGCAGAAGTACTCCTCGATCTTCAACTACCCGACGCTGACCTACGCCGACGTCGGGACGATCGGGTGGCTCGTCGACGGCGCGGCCATCTGCAACCAGGTACCGTTGTGCCGCAGCTCCTTCGGGCCGTACGCCCGGGCGATGATCCGTGTGTGCAAGGAGGAGTCCTTCCACCAGCGCCAGGGTTATGAGCTGCTCACCACGATGATGGGTGGCACCGACGAGCAGCGGGCGATGGTGCAGGAATCCGTCGACCGGTTCTGGTGGCCGGCGCTGATGATGTTCGGCCCACCCGATGACCGTTCGCCCAACAGCGAACAGTCGATGGCGTGGGGGATCAAGCGGCACAGCAACGACGAGTTGCGCCAGAAGTTCGTCGACATGAGCGTCCCGCAGGCCGAAGCCCTCGGCGTGAGCTTCCCCGACCCGGAGCTGGCGTGGAATGCCGAACGCGGACACTACGACTTCGGCGAACCCGACTGGAGTGAATTCACCGAGGTCGTCAAGGGCAACGGTGCGATGAACGTCGAACGGATCGCAGTCCGCCGCGCCGCGCACGAGGACGGCGCCTGGGTGCGGGATGCGGCAACGGCTTTCGCCGCACGGGAACAGGAGAACCACCGATGAGTGACATCAAAGCAGAATGGCCGCTGTACGAGGTGTTCGTGCGCGGCAAGCGTGGGCTGAACCACGTGCACGTCGGCTCGCTGCACGCCGCCGACGACCAGATGGCCCTGCGGCATGCGCGCGACGTGTACACCCGCCGCAACGAGGGTGTCAGTATCTGGGTGGTGCGCTCGGCCGACATCGTCGCCACCAGTCCGTCGGAGAAGGACCCTTTCTTCGCCCCGAGCGGCGACAAGGTGTACCGGCATCCCACGTTCTACGACATCCCCGACAACGTCCCCCACATGTGAGAGGACGACGACATGACCGATCATGAGAACGCCTACGAGGGCCTCGTCGACGAAGATTCGCACGGCCAGTGGGCCTTCGGCACCAGCTTCGACGATCCGCTCGCCGGCGTCGACACCACCGTCCCCGACGACGTCGACCACGCCGCGCTGGCCGCCTACTGCCTGATGCTCGGCGACGATGCGCTGATCAGTGCCCAGAGACTCGCCCAATGGTGTACCCACGCACCCGAACTCGAGGAAGAGGTGGCGCTGGCGAACATCGGACTCGACCTGCTGGGCGCGGCGCGGCTCCTGCTCGCCCGCGCCGCGGCCGCCGATCCGACTGTGGTACCCCACATCTCCGAGACCACGCCGGTGCCCGCCGAAGACGCGCTGGCCTTCTTCCGGGTCGAGTCGTCGTTCCGCAACGTGCATCTCGTCGAGATCGACAACGGCGACTTCGCGGTCTCGCTCGTCCGGCTGCTGGTGTTCTCGACATGGCGACTGGCCGTGTTCGACAGACTGCGCACCTCACGGGACCCGGTACTGGCCGCGGTCGCCGACAAGGGCGTCAAAGAGCTGACCTATCACCGTGATTACGCGGCTCGCTGGGTGGTCACCCTCGGGTGCGGCACGGCGGAGTCACGTCGTCGCCTGCTCGACGCGCTGTCGCGGGTGTGGCCCTACGTCGACGAGCTGTTCGTCCCGACATCCGAGGAAATCGCACTCGCCGCCGTCGGGGTGGCGGTCGATACCGCCCGCGTGCGAGGCGAATTCGACGACATCGTGGGCCAGGTCTGTCACGCTGCCGAGGTCGAGATTCCCGACGGACCGCACATCGGACGGGTCGGCGGCCGTGCCGGACGTGACGGTCTGCACACCGAGCACATGGGATTGCTGCTCGCCGAGATGCAGAGCGTGGCCCGTCGCCATCCCGAAGGGGTGTGGTGAGATGCAGACACTCGCAACCCGATCCGCGCGGGAGATCGTGGAATCGATTCTTGACCCGGAGATGCCGATGGTCACCCTCGCCGACCTCGGGATCATCCGCGAGGTCCGGCTCGACGATCCCGGCGCGGTAACCGTCACGATCACCCCGACCTACTCGGGCTGCCCGGCGATGGCCACGATCCGTGACGACATCACCGCCGCGTTGCAGCGTCACGGATTCGCCGACGTCACGATCCGAACCAGCCTCACCCCGGCGTGGAGCACCGACTGGATCACCGACGAAGGGCGCGCCAAGCTCGTCGAGGCCGGATACTCGCCGCCGGGCGCTGCCCCGCGGCGGCGGTCGGGGCCGATCCCGCTGACGTTGACCGCGCGCCCGCGCGAGGTGGCGTGTCCGCAATGTGGTTCGACTCGCACGCAACTGATCTCGGAGTTCGGCGCTACCCTGTGCAAGGCGCACTACCAGTGTCTGGCCTGTGCCGAGCCGTTCGATCACGTCAAGGAGATCTGACCGTGACCTCAACCGTCGAGACCACCGCCGTTCCGGTCACCGGTCCGTCGCGCAACCGCGACTTCCACAGCCTGACCGTCGCCGACGTCGAATCCCTGTGTGACGACGCCGTCGCCGTCCGGTTCGACGTTCCGCCGGATCTACGGGACACCTTCACCTTTCGGCCCGGACAGTCCCTCACATTGCGGCGCACGGTCGACGGGACCGAACACCGGCGCACCTACTCGATCTGCGCGCCCGCGGGCACTGCTCCGCGCGTGGGTGTTCGCGAGGTGAACGGAGGACTGTTCTCGAGCTGGCTCGTCCATCACGTGCGGCCCGGCGACCGCATCGAGGTGCAGCCGCCATCGGGATCGTTTCAGGCGAACCCGGATTCGGGTGGGCGGCACCTGTTGATCGCGGCCGGCTCGGGCATCACCCCGATGCTGTCGATCGCTGCGTCGATGCTGGCGACTCCCGACGCCGAGGTGACGCTGATCTACGCCAACCGCAAGACCCGGTCGGTGATGTTCGCCGAGGACATCGCCGATCTCAAGGACGCCCACGGCCCGAGGTTCGACGTGATCCACGTGCTCTCCCGTGAGCCGCGCGAGGCCGAATTGTTCAGCGGGCGACTCGATCGTGATCGTCTCGAGGAGATCCTCACCACCGTCGTACCGACCGGCGACATGGACCACTTCTGGTTGTGTGGCCCGCTCGGCATGGTCGAGGCGGCCGAGGAGGTGCTCCTGGCCCGTGACATCGACAGGGACCGTATCCACCACGAACTCTTCTACGTCGAGGCCACCCCGCCACCACCGGATCGGCATCGGGAGCCGGGGATCTCGGGACCCACGAGCGAGGTGACCATCGTCCTCGACGGACGTTCGGTTGCCGGATCGCTCTCGCGGGACGAGAGCATCCTCGACGCGGGGGAGAACCTGCGCTCGGACCTGCCGTTCGCCTGCAAGGGCGGGGTGTGTGGAACCTGCCGCGCCAAGATCACCTGTGGGGAGGTCGACATGCGACGCAACTATGCCCTCGAGGAGTCCGAGGTGGCCGCCGGATTCGTCCTCACCTGCCAGTCCTATCCCGTAACCGAGTCCGTGACCGTCGATTTCGACGCCTGACACCGTCCTCCCTCTCACGCCTGGAGTCCACCATGACCAGCACCCTCCCCAGCGCCGCCGGCAGTCCGGAGACCGTCGACATCGACCACGCGAGTCGCGACCGGATCGCCGATCTGCAGCTCTCGCGTCTCAAGTGGTCCTTGCATCACGCCTACGACAACGTCGCGCATTACCGGAACGCCTTCGACGAGAAGGGGGTTCATCCGAGCGATCTGAAGGAACTCTCGGATCTGTCGTTGTTCCCGTTCACGGCGAAAGCCGATCTGCGCGACAACTATCCGTTCGGGATGTTCGCGGTACCGCAGAAGCAGGTGTCGCGGATTCACGCCTCGTCGGGAACGACGGGGCGTCCCACCGTCGTCGGTTACACCGCGAACGATCTGAACAACTGGGCCGATTTGGTGGCTCGCAGCCTGCGGGCGGCCGGGGTTCGGCCGTCGGACAAGGTCCACGTCGCCTACGGCTACGGTCTGTTCACCGGTGGGCTGGGCGCGCACTACGGCGCAGAGCGGTTGGGCTGCACGGTGATCCCGATGTCCGGTGGCATGACCGATCGCCAGATCCAGCTGATCGAGGACTTCGCTCCCGATGCCATCATGGTCACGCCGTCGTACATGCTGACCATCGTCGATTCGATGATCGCCAAGGGCATCGATCCGTCGTCGACCTCGTTGCGCGTTGGTGTCTTCGGCGCTGAGCCGTGGACCGAGCAGATGCGGCGTGAACTCGAGACCCAGGTGGGGATGGACGCCGTCGACATTTACGGACTGTCGGAGGTGATGGGCCCCGGTGTCGCGCAGGAATGCGTGGAAACCAAAGATGGACTGCACATCTGGGAGGACCACTTCTATCCCGAGATCGTCGACCCGATGACCGGTGAGGTGCTGCCGGACGGCGAGGAGGGAGAGCTCGTCTTCACCTCCCTGACCAAGGAGGCGATGCCGGTCATCCGGTATCGCACCCGCGATCTGACGCGACTGCTGCCGGGCACCGCGCGTTCGGTGCGACGGATGCAGAAGGTGACCGGACGATGCGACGACATGATCATCCTGCGCGGGGTCAATCTGTTCCCGACGCAGATCGAGGAACTGATCCTCACCGTGCCGGCACTCGCGCCCCAATTCCAGTGCGTCCTCGAACGTCCCGGCCGCATGGACAATCTGACCGTGCGCGTCGAATACCGTCCCGACGCACCGGGTTCGGACTGGCAGCCTGCTGCCGATTCGTTGAGAAAGGCCATCAAGAATCGGATCGGGGTTACCGTGGATGTCGAGATCGCCGAGCCCGGGACCCTGCAACGATCGACCGGCAAGGCGAAACGATTGGTCGACAACCGCCCCAAGGATTGATGTCATGAGCACCGCCGCCTCACACGATTTGGAGTTCGACGTGTGGCGGGAGGCGATCTCGAGTGCCTTCGTGCCGTTGGACGCCGCGCCGCTCGTCGGCGCGCCCACGGCATTCAGCGGCGGCCTCGCCAGCCGGGAACTCGGGGACCTCCAGCTGTCGGAGGTGCTCGGGGAGTCGGCGTGGGTGCGCCGGACCGCATCGACGATCCGCCGGGCCGACCCCGGCGTGATCAAGGTGGCGCTGCAGTTGTCGGGGCATTCGACGGTGTCACAGGCCGGGCGGGAGGCCGAACTCGGACCCGGGGACCTGGCCGTCTACGACACGAGCCGACGTTACGAGCTGGCCCTGGCCGACTCATTCGACATCCTGGTCGCCGTCATCCCGCGGGAGACGTTGCGTATCAATGACTCCGAACTCGACGACGGCGTGGCGCGCACCATCACCTCATGCACCGGTGTGGGCGCTCTGCTACGTCCGATGCTCTGCGCGCTGCGGGAACAATCGCTGGGCGAGGAGCCGATGGCGCCGCAGGGAATGAGCGCACAGTCCCTCGTGACCGATGCCGTGGCCGACCTCGTCAGCGCCTGCCTGCGTGCCGCGGTGCCCGACACCGGCATCGGCGCCGGGGAGACGGTACTGATGTCGGCGCGGACGTACATCGAAGGGCACCTCGGTGACCCGTTCCTGACACCGGCAGCCGTTGCGGCTCATCATCATGTGTCGCTGCGCTATCTGCAGAAGCTCTTCGCGCAGGACGGCGACACCGTCGCCGGGTTCATCCGGCGGCTGCGGCTGGAGCGATGCCGCCGGGACCTGGCCGACCCGCTGCAGATCCACCGCAGCGTCGGAGCGATCTGTGCCGCCAACGGTCTCGTCGAGGCCGCCCACTTCTCCCGAATCTTCAAGAGCGCCTACGGCATGAGCCCGCGTCAATACCGCGACTCCCACCTGCCCGCCGCAAGCTGACCCCGTACCCCGCCGGCGTCCCTGATCCCGCTGGTCGAGGTGACGATAGGAACTCGGCGTCCCTTTGCCCGCTGGTCGAGGTGCGACGAGCGCAGCGAGGAGCCTCGAGACCGCTTGTGCTGCTGATGGTTCCGGTGTGCTGCGGAGGTCCTTTTGCCGGTTGGTGCGGCGGCGGGTTGTGCACACCGATTGTCGGGTTGAGCGGTTTTGTCGGTGGTCATCGTTAGGGTGTGGGTAGTGGTGGTGATCGGCGAGTTCGTGTTCATGGCATCGTGCGGCGGGAGGGGTGGTGATGACCGGAGAGCGTGTGTCGACGGCGGGGTTGTGGTCGTCGCCGTCGGTGTGGCCGGTGTTGTTGGAGCCGATCCTCGCCGGCATCCCTGACAGTTCCGATATACCCAACAGTTCCGATACCCCTGTCACGGCCGACGTACCCTTGCCGATGGTGCCCGCGACGAAGCGGTCAACGAGTCGTTGTGCGCGATGATCGATTTGGAGCGCGGCAAGTCGTATCTGGCGTATGAGATGTATGGGCAGGCGTGGCGGGTTGCGCAGAGTGTGCGGCGTGTTGAGTCGTCGGGCACCGATCATTCGTGGTTGTTGTGTGACGAGCATGCGCAGGTCGCGGCGCGGTTTGCGCATTGTTTGTCGTTGTCGCAGCGGGCTGCCGAGGAGTTGTTGTCGCACGCGATCGCGTTGCATACCCGGTTGCCGAGGGTGTTGTTGTCGTTGCGTGACGGGCAGATCTCGGCGGATCTGGTGAAGGTGGTCATCTCGCATACCGAGTTGGTGGATGGCCGCGAGATCGCAGCTGATGTCGATGCGGAGATCGCCGTCGAACTCGGGGTGCATCGGGGTGCGTGGTCGCGGTGGTCGGTGGCGACGATGGTGGATCGGATTGTGTTCCGTCACGATCGGGATGCGGTGCGGGAGCGTTGGCGTCGGGCCATTGATGGTCGGGAGATGACTGCTCGTCCGACGCGTGACGGGATGGGCCGGTTGTCGGTGACGATGTCGGCCGAGGACATGGCGGTAGCGGTGGCGGGGGTTCGGCGGCTTGCTGATGCGGTGTGTCCGGGGGATGGGCGGACGGTCGCGCAGCGGTGTTCGGATGCGTGTTTCGCGTTGTTGTCGGGGACGGTGTTCGAATGTCGTTGTGGAAGTGCGGAGTGCACGGCGGTGATCCCGGAGCCGGGTACGGTGCCGCCGATGACCGGTGCGGCGATCGTGCATGTGATCGCGGACGCGTCGACGGTCGCCGCGGCGACGGCCCCGCCTGCTGATGAGGTCGCGACCCCTGACGAAGGACGCGTGTCGGCGGGGTTCCTGATCGGGCATGGGGTGATTGCCGATACCCAGGTTGCCGAGATCGTGACCCGGCCCGGGACGGTGGTGCGGCCGGTCGTGCCCGCGGGGACCGTGGAGAACGGTGATGGCTCGTTCACGGTGCCCGCGTATCAGCCGTCTGATCCGCATCGTCCGTCGTCGGCGTTGGACACGTTTGTGCGGGTACGTGATGGTGTCGGGGTGAATCCGGGGGATGCGACGCCGAGGTTTGCTACTGACGTCGAGCATGTCGAGGAGTTCGATCACGACAATCCTGCGGCTGGTGGGCAGACCAGCCCGGACAATCTGAACATCAAGTCGCGGTTCTTCCATCTACTCAAGACGTTTGGTACCGGATGGCTCGATATGCAGTATCGCGATGGTGCGGGCCGGTTGCGGACCGAGTTCGTGCTCCCGGAGGGTTTGGTGGTGCCGGGGAAACCGGAGAATCTGGAAGTCCTGTTTCCCGGGTTGCGGCGGGTGCGGTTCACACCGCCGCGGACGCGGCAGACGCCGGCCGGTGGTGAGGATGAGGGTGATCCGGAGAAACCGGGCCCGCGGATACTGCACGCACCCCGTCGTTCGATGACGCGGGTGGCGGCCAAACATGCCCGTCGCCGTGCCGAGCGGGAGCGCAACCGTCGCCGCCGCGAGAACGGCACCTCCGACATCCACGCACGCATCCGCGGACTGGACTGAGCGACTGACTGAAAACCGCTGCCCGAGTTGGCAAACGCGGGTGGTACACCCACCGCGTCTGCCAACTCGGGCAGCGTTCCCTACGTTCAGTACATGATCACCCCGCGCACGTTCTCGGCGCGGCGCATCGCGGCGTAGCCGTCGTTGACCTGGTCGAGAGTGTATGTGCGCGTGATCATCTCGTCGAGCTTGAGACGCCCCTCCATGTACAGGCGTAGCAGGTGGGGGATGTCGAAGCGGATGTTGGCGTTGCCGAACCATGCGCCCTTGAACGTCTTGCGCATCGCGGTGAGGTCGAACAGGCTCATCGTGACGTCTGTGGCGGTGAGGTCACCTACCGAGACCTGCACGCACACACCACCCTTGGCGACCAGGCTCATCGCCGGTGCCACCAGGGCACCCTGTGCGACGTCGACGGTGATGAGCACCTTGTCGGCCAGCTGACCCCAGGTGATCTCCTGCAGGAGTTCCTGTGCTTCCTCGATGCTCGCGACAGCGTGCGTGGCGCCGAAGATCTTGGCCTGATCCCGCTTGAACGGCGACGGATCGACGAGCACGACGTGCCGAGCACCCGCCAGCGCGGCACCCTGCACCGCACCGCAGCCGACACCGCCCATACCCAATACGACGACGGTCTCACCGGCAGAGACGCCGGCCGCGTAGACCGACGAGCCCCAACCGGTGGTCACACCGCACCCGACGAGCGCGGCCTTGTCGAGCGGGATGTCCTTGGTGAGTTTGACGCATGACGCCTCGTTGACCACGGTCACCGGTGCGAAGGTGCCGAGCAGGCACATCAGACCCGCATCCTGGCCGTTGACGTGATGACGGGATGTGCCGTCGGAGAGCTGCACGCCGGCAAGCAGATTGGCGCCGAGATCACAGATGCTCGACATCCCCTTGGCGCACGACGGGCACCGCCCGCACGCCGGGATGAAGCCGAGGGCGACGTGGTCGCCGACCTCGACGGACTTCACCCCCGGGCCGATCTCGGTCACCACACCGGCGCCCTCGTGGCCGCCGATGTACGGATACATCCCCACGGGCACGCTGCCGTCGCGGACGTGCTCGTCGGAATGGCACATCCCCGACGCAGCCAGCTCGACCTTCACCTCGCCGTACTTCGGGGCGTCGAGCTCGAGCTCTTCGATCTGCCAATCCTGGCCGGGCTCCCACAGAACTGCTGCTTGTGTTTTCATGATCGATCCTTGTCTTCGGTGAAACTACTTCGGTTGGTCCGATGTTCGGGCGGTCGTCACAGGTCTGTCGGTTCAGAGAACGACGGTGACGACCTTCTCCTCGGTGTTCGCGACGATGCCCGCCCACCCGAGCTCACGGCCGACACCGCTGGTCTTCATGCCGCCCCAGGGCAACGCCGGGTCGATCGCCGCCCACCCGTTGACCCAGACCGCTCCGGCCCGTACCCGCGCCGCCAGCGAATGAGCCTGAGCCACATCCGATGTCCAGATACTGGCGGCGAGGCCGTAATCGGTGTCGTTGGCCAGTGCGATCGCCTCGTCCGGTTCGTCGAAGGCGATCACCGTGCCGACCGGCCCGAAGATCTCCTCGCGGGCGATCCGCATGTCGTTGGTGGCGTCGGCAAAGATGGTGGGCTGCACGAAGAATCCGGACTCCCCGCCACGGTCGCCGCCGGCGACGAGGCGAGCCCCCTCGGACCGGCCGGACGCGATGTAGTCCAGCACGGTGGCCTGCTGTTTCGCGTTGACCAACGCGCCCATGGTGGTGGCCGGATCCAACGGGTCGCCGAGGACCTGCGCGGCCGCGGCGCCGGCGAGTCCCTCGACCACCGCGTCGTAGTGCGAACGATGCACCAGCACACGGGTTCCGGCGGCGCACACTTCGCCCTGATTGAAGAACAGCCCCATCGCGGTGCCGTTGATCGCGGCCTCGACGTCGGCGTCGGCGAGGATGATCTGCGGTGACTTGCCGCCGAGTTCGAGCGTGGTGCGCTTGAAGGTGTCGGCGGCCACCTTCAGGATGTGGCGACCCACCCGTGGGCTTCCGGTGAAGCTGATCTTGTCGACGTCGGGATGCGCGGTCAACGCCTCACCCACCACCTGGCCCAGTCCGGGGACGACGCCGACGACGCCGTCGGGCAGTCCGGCCTCGGCGAGTAGCGATGCCAGATGCAGGATCGACAGCGGTGCATCCTCCGGGGGCTTCACCACGACGGTGTTCCCGGCTGCCAGGGCTGGTGCGAGCTTCCATGCGGCGATCATCAGCGGGGTGTTCCACGGGATGATCGCGCCGATCACGCCGACCGGCTCACGCACGGTGTAGGAGTGTGTCGGCCGCCCGAAGTAGCCGGCGGTGGGGATCGACTGCCCGGTGATCTTGTCGGCCCAGCCCGCGAAGTGACGGAACGTGGCCGCCGCGTTGGGGACGTCGAGCATGGCCGGTTGCCCGATCGGCTTGCCGATGTCGAGCGACTCGAGGCGGGCCAGGATGTCGGCATCACGCTCGATGAGGTCGGCCACCCGGTTGAGCAGTGCGCCGCGGGCCGCGCCGGGGGTGGCGGCCCAACTGCCCGACAGTGCGGCACGGGCCGCGCGGACCGCGTCATCGATGTCGGTGGCCGAGCCCGCGGCGACGTCGACCAGCGGCCGACCGGTCGCCGGGTTCAGGTCGGTGAAGGTCTCACCGTCGGCGGCCGCGCGCCAGGCACCTCCGATGAAAAGCCTCGTCTCGGTGCCCGCGGGTAGGTGGGTGGCCGCGCCGTCGATGTCCACTGCCGTCATTGCGTCTCCGCTCTCTCGGTCGTTGTGACTGCTGCCACAATTCTCGAAATCGGCGGCCGGCATTACTTGCACGTGCGCGCATGGATTGTTGACCGAACGCGAACCATCACAACTGGCTAACGACCGCTCCCGCGATTTCCGGGACGCCGATTCGGGGCGTTAAGCTGAGAAAACTGTGACTGTTGTGATTGAAGGGGCTGATGGTGCATAAGAGCTTGGTGCGAGTTCTGGCGGCGGTGTCGACCGCCGTGACCGTCGGCGCGCTCACCGGCACGGGCGTCGGCGTCGCCGACACCGATCCGGCGCCGCCCAATTCCTCGACCAACACCACGACGACGTCGACCACCTCGACCGCCGACCAGCCGGCCAACCCCGCCAATCCGGCACCGATGAACGCGTCGAAGATCCAGACCCTCGTCCATGATTCGCCCCAGCAGGTCACCGCGATCGTGTACTCGGCGTCGATGGACAAGCTGATCCCGGTGACTGTCCTGCTGCCCAAGGACAAGAGCAAGCCCGCGCCGACGCTGTACCTGCTCAACGGTGCCGGTGGCGGCGAGGACTCGGCCACCTGGGCCGCTAAGACCAGTTACATGCAGTACTTCGCCGACAAGAACGTGTACGTGGTGACGCCGATCGGCGGCGCCTTCTCCTATTACACCGACTGGCAGAAGGACGATCCGGTACTCGGGCGCAACAAGTGGACGACCTTTCTCACCAAAGAGCTTCCGCCGCTGATCAACAAGGAGTTCGACACGACGGGCGAGAACGCCATCGCCGGCATCTCGATGGCCGGCACGTCGGTGCTCAATCTCGCGATCGCGGCCCCCGGACTGTACAAGTCGGTCGCCGCCTACAGCGGGTGCGCCCGCACCAGTGACCCGTTGGGGCTGGCCTATATCCGGATGGTCGTCGGCGATCGCGGCCACGGCAACATCGTCAACATGTGGGGCGTGCCGGGCGGTCCCGGGTGGGTGGCCAACGACCCGTACGTCAACGCCGGAAAACTCAAGGGCACCAAGGTGTACATGACCAGCGGCAGCGGTCTGCCGGGTCCCAACGATCAGCTCAATGCGCCACTCATCGACGGTGATCCGGTCACCCTCGGCAACCAGATCCTCCTCGGCGGCGTGATCGAGGCCGCGGTCAATCAGTGCACCGAGCAGATGGCCCAGCGGATGAACGAACTCGGTGTCGAGAGCAAGGTCATGTTGCGTCCCACCGGAACCCACTCGTGGGCCTACTGGGAACAGGACCTGCACGACACCTGGCCGATGATCGCCGCCGACCTCGCAAAGCGGCCGGCCGGCAACTAGGCCGATAGGCGCCTAGTAGGCCATGAACAGGATCTCGTTGCGCGAGTACTCGTGGTCGGGGTGATTCTCGGCCAGGTGCTTGCGAACGTTGTCGACGAGTTCGTCCTCGGTGGTGCCGCGCAGCATCTCGCCGCACGGGCAGGTCAGCCGGGTCTTCATGAGTGGGGCACCCGATCCTTCAGGAGTAGTCGGACGGTCAGTTCGAGGCGATTGGTGACATCGGTCGCCGACGCGCGGCGCGTGAGCCACTGCACCAGGTTGGACATCCACACGTCGGCGAGCACGCGGGCGATGGCGAGATCCTCCTCGCCCGGTTCACCCTCGTCGACGATCGCGCCGGCGAGCAACCGGTCGATGATGCCGGCGACCTGATCGACCTCGGCGGTCGCCGACGCGTCGGCGAACATGAACGCCCGGGTCATCGCCTCGGTGAGAAGCGGATCGCGCTGCATCGCGAAGGTGATCATGTCCAGGACGTGCCGCAGACGTTCGATCGCGTTGTCGCCGCGCAGTTGTGACCGGTCGACCCGAGACTCGACGCGGGCGAGTTCGCGCGCCAGCGAGGTCACCAGCAGGTGCACCTTGGACGGGAAATACCGGTAGAGCGTGCCGACCGCGACGTCGGCTTTCTCGGCGACGGTCCGCATCTGGACGGCGTCGTAGCCGCCCTTGGACGCCAAGGTCAGGGTGGCGTCGAGGATTCGACGTCGTCGGTCTCGCTGGGCCGCGGACCCGTATTCGCCTGTGCCGGTGTCGGCGACCGCTTCGGTCGCGGTTGCGGCGTTGTCAGATGCAGCCATGTGCTCTCGGACATCCTCACGTCGTCGGGTCGTGGTGGGCCGCGCGGTCGCGTAGGTGGGTAGGCGAACCTGCGTCCCTCATGGCATATTAGAACAGGTTCTAGTTCCTGGTCACCTTTCGACACCGAAGGAATCCCGTGACTCTCGCCACGTCTTCCGAACAGCTCGCGGTCTGCGAGGCCGTCGCGGCCTGGTCGGCGCGGGTCGGTACCACCGACATCGCGCGTGCCCAGATCGACAAACCGGGCGAGGACTGGTTGGGATTGTTCCACCAACTCGCCGAGTTCGGGCTGTTCGCCGCGGTGTTACCCGAATCCAAGGGTGGTCTGGGCGCGGGTTTCACCGACCTCGCCGCCATGCTCGAGCAATGCGGCCGCGACCTCGTGCCCGGTCCGATCGGGGAGACCGCGGCGACCGCACTCGCGCTCACCATGACCGACGACCCGCGGGCCGAGGGGCTGCTGGCCGCAGTGGTCGCAGGCGAGGCGCCCGGAGTCGTCCCGGTCTCCGACGGTCCGCTGCCATCCATCGGGGATCGGCTGGAGCTGGTGGTGCCCGGATACGTCGACGCAGCGGTACTGCTCCTGCCCACCGTCGACGGGTGGCGCATTCTCGCGCCCGGCGACGGGACGCGAGAAGCGACCGTCGAGACCCCGGTCGACGGGGCCACTCCGGTCGCCCGCGTCACGATCGACGGCCTCGAGCCGGATGCGCCGATCGTGTGCGCCGACTCACCCCTCGTCGACGGTGTACTGGCGTTGGCGCGCAACGCTTTCGCGAGCGGCGTGTGCCGCTGGGCGCTCGACACCGCCGTCGGCTACGCCAAGGTCCGCACCCAATTCGGGGTGGCGATCGGCTCCTTCCAGGCGATCAAACACATCTGTGCCGATATGTTGTGCCGCACCGAGCAGGTCGAGGCCGCGGCCTGGGATCTCGCGAACGCCCTCGACTCCGCCACTGCCGACGCCGGCGCCGACGAGCAGTTGTCGCTGAGCGTCGAGGTCGCCGACATCCTGGTCGCCGACCTACCCGTCGCCGTCACCAAGGACTGCGTGCAGGTCCTCGGCGGCGTCGGCTTCACCTTCGAACACGATGCGCATCTGTATCTGCGCTCGGCGATGACCGCGCGCGCCCGTCTCGGCGCCGGTGTTCCCGCGCGGATCTCGCTGTCACAGCGCGGACTCGGCGGGCAGCGGCGCGAATTCGAGGTCGACCTGTCGGCCGTCGAGGGGCATCGTGCGGAGGTTCGTGCGATGGTCGAAAAGGTGCGGGCCACACCGGAATCGGAGCAACGTCGGCTGCTCGCCGAGAGCGGCTACCTGGCGCCGCACTGGCCGCCGCCGCACGGGCTCGGCGCCGACCCCGCGCTCCAACTGCTCATCGACGCCGAGTTCGACCGCGCCGATGTCGTCCGGCCCGACCTCGTCATCGGGGCCTGGGCCATCCCGACCATCCTCGAGCACGGCACCGACGCTCAACGCGACCGCTTCGTGGCGCCCACGCTGGCCGGGGACATCATCTGGTGTCAGCTGTTCAGCGAACCCGAGGCCGGATCGGATCTGGCCTCGCTGCGCACCCGCGCCACCCGGACCGACGGGGGCTGGATGCTGACCGGACAGAAGATCTGGACCTCGCAGGCCCACAATGCGCAGTGGGGAATCTGCCTGGCGCGCACCGGCGATGGTGACACACCCAAGCACAAGGGCATCTCCTACTTCCTGGTCGACATGGCCTCGCCGGGCATCGACATCCGGCCGCTGCGCGAGCTGACCGGTCGCGCGAACTTCAACGAGGTCTTCCTCGACGAGGTGTTCGTCCCCGACGACTGCGTGGTCGGTGAGATCGGCGGCGGGTGGCGACTGGCGCGCACGACCCTGGCCAACGAGCGGGTCGCGATGGGCGGTTCCGGGCTCGGCAAGGAGATGGAGTCGCTGCTGCACCAGATTTCCGAAATGTCCCGGCCGCTCGACCGCGCCGAGCAGGCACGTCTGGGCCGACTCGTCGCCGACGCCCACATCGGTCGGGTCCTCGACGCACGTGCGGTCACCCGGCGCCTGGCCGGCCATGATCCCGGGGCGCTGTCGAATGTGCGCAAACTGATCGGCGTCGCCCACCGGCAGTCGGTGCCCGAGGCGGCGCTCGATTTCCTGGGACTCGACGCGGTGATGGCCGGTGGCGCTTCGGATCTCGCATTGCAGAATCGGTGCCTGTCGATCGCGGGCGGCACCACCCAGATCCTCAAGACCGCCGCAGCGGAGCGAATCCTCGGACTCCCGCGCGCCTGATCTGATACAACTAGAACAGGTTCTAATTCTTGCGATAGGAGGTGCCGGGGTGGACTTTGCCGTCGATACCGAGGCGATCGCCGTCGGGGACGTCGCCGCCGAGGTGCTCACACGACACGAGACGGTCTGGGAGTCGAAGTTCACCGACACCGTCGGTGGCTTCGACGCCGCGCTCTGGGACGAGATGACCGCTGCCGGACTCGGACAGTTGGCGCTTCCGGAGTCGCTGGGTGGTGACGATCTCGGCATCCTCGCGTTGACGCCGCTGTTGCGTCGGCTGGGGGAGTCGGCGGCCGTGGTGCCCGCGATCGGATCACTGGCCTCGGCGCTGGTGCTGCGCGCCCTCGACTCGCGGCAGCGATGGGCGGGCACGCTCGCCGAGGGCGCCTGGCACGCCGTCGCACTCGGCGAGCTCGGCGGTGCACTCACCGACGCCCCGTCGACCACGCTGCGCGATGGCCGGCTGAACGGCGTCAAAACCGGAGTCCTGCACGCGGAGGGCTCGACGGTGCTGCTCGTCGGCACCGACGCCGGAGTAGTCGCGGTACGCACGGAGGCACCCGGAGTGGCGCTGGTGCGCACCCCGTCCTCGAGCGGCTGGGGTGAGTACACGGTGCGTTTCGACGACGTGTCCGTCGACGCCGCCGACCTGCTGACCGCCGACCTCGCGCTGTTGCGCGACGCCTACCGGATCGCGTTGTGCGTCTACGCCGACGGCCTGATCGCCGGCGCCACCCGACTGACCGCCGACCACGTCACCAACCGTCAGCAGTTCGACAAGCCGATCGCACTGTTCCAGGCGGTCAGCCAGCAACTCGCCGACGTCTACGTCGTCGGCCGTTCGATGAACCTCGCGACCACCTCCGCGGCGTGGCGTATATCGGAAGATCTTGATGCGCAACAGGATCTGGCCATCGGTACCTATTGGATGGCCGACGAGCTGCCCCCGACCCTGCGCACGATGATCCACCTGCACGGCGGACTCGGCGTCGACGTCACCTATCCGTTGCACCGATACTTCTCGATCGCCAAGGACCTCGCCAGGCTGGTCGGGGGGTCGTCGGCGCGGATCGACGAGCTGGCGGACCTGCACACCGAGGAGACCGCCGATGTTCATTGATCTGACACCCGATCAACGGGCACTCAAAATGCAACTGCGCGAATACTTCTCCGACCTGATCAGTCCCGAGGACGCGCACACCATGCTCACCGAGCGGCACGGTGAGACCTGTCGCAAGGTGATCAAGCAGATGGGTACCGACGGGTGGCTCGGCGTCGGATGGCCCAAAGAGTACGGCGGCAAGGGTTTCGGTGAGATCGAACAACAGATCTTCACCAACGAGGCGGTCCGTGCCGACGTCCCGCTGCCCGCGGTGACCCTGCAGACCGTCGGCCCGACCCTGCAGGAACACGGCACCGAGGAGCAGAAGGACCTGTTCCTACCCAAGATCCTCTCCGGCGACGTGCATTTCGCGATCGGCTACACCGAGCCCGAGGCCGGCACCGACCTGGCGTCGCTGACCACCACCGCCGTGCTCGACGGCGACCACTACGTCGTCAACGGACAGAAGATCTTCACCACCGGTGGCCACGACGCCGACTACATCTGGCTCGCGGTACGCACCGACAAGAACGCCCCGAAACACAAGGGCATCTCGATTCTCATCGTCGACACCACCGACCCCGGCTACTCATGGACGCCGATCATCACCGCCGACGGCGCACATCACGTCAACGCCACCTACTACAACGACGTGCGGGTGCCGGTGTCGATGAGTGTCGGTGAAGAGGGCGGCGGCTGGCGCCTGATCACCACCCAGCTCAACCACGAGCGGGTGATGCTCGGCCCCGCCGGACGCATCGAGGGACTGGCCGCGCGCGTGCGGCGCTGGGCGCAGCGCCCGGGCGCCGACGGCGTACCGATCGCCGAGCACCCCGACGTCCGGCGCACACTCGCCCGGATCGACGCCTACGCCCGGATCAACGAACTGCTCAATTGGCAGGTGGCCTCCACCGGTGAGGCCATCTCGATGGCCGACGCCGCGGCCACCAAGGTCTTCGCGACCGAACGACTGCAGGGCATCCACCGCATGATCGACGAGATCCTCACCCGCCATGGTGATCTCACCGACCCCGACACCGACGAGCTCGTGCGATGGCTCGACGTGCAGGCCAAACGCAACGTGGTCATCACCTTCGGTGGCGGCGTCAACGAGGTGATGCGCGACATGATCGCCACCGCCGGACTCGGATTGCCGAGGGCCAAGCGATGACCGCCCGGACGAGCGAGGCCATCCTCGAGGCCACCGAACAGATCAAGGCGGCCGGACCGAGCGCATCGGTCGCCGGCCGGGATCCGGTGAACCTACCCATGATCCGCAACTGGGTGGAGGCGATGGGTGACGACAACCCCATCTACGTCGACGCCGACGCGGCTCGTGGCGCAGGCCACCGGGGGATCGTCGCACCACCGGCGATGGCGCAGGTGTGGACGATGCGCGGACTGCGCGGGGTGCGCAGCGCCGACGATCCGCTCGGGCGCGCCAGTGAACTGTTCGACGAGGCTGGCTACACCTCGGTCGTCGCCACCAACTGCGACACCACCTATCACCGCTACGTGGAGGTCGGTGAAGAGGTGAGCCTGTCGGCCGAACTCGTCGACGTCGTCGGACCCAAGACCACAGCACTCGGCGAGGGCTGGTTCTTCACCACCCGCAACACCTGGTCGGTCGGCGACGAGGTGGTCGCCGAGATGGACTTCCGCATCCTCAAATTCCGTCCGCCGGCCGGCCCATCCGTTCCGGGGACGACGACGGTCCCGGAGGATCTGGACCCCGCGAAGATGTTGCGGCCCAGTGCGTCCCGGGACACCGCGTTCTTCTGGGACGGTGTGGCGGCACACGAACTGCGCATCCAGCAGGTCGCCGACGGCTCGTTGCGGCATCCGCCGGTCCCGGCGACCTGGAAGCCCCGCGCAGCCGACGGTACCGTCCCGGACACCGACTTCGTGGTCTCCACCGGGCTCGGCACCGTGTACAGCTACGTGGTGCACCGTGCGCCGAAGGTGCCCGGCCGCGGCCTGCCCTTCGTCGTCGCGCTCGTCGAACTCGATGAGGGTGTACGCATGCTCGGCGAGCTGCGCGGCGTGGACCCCGATGCGGTGGAGATCGGGATGCCGGTCACCACCACCTATCTCGACTTTCCCGCCGACCCCGATACCGGTGCGCCGGCGTGGACGCTCTACGCCTTCACCTCGCGTGAGGACGGAGGACGGTCATGACCCTCGAGGCGGCACCGGCAGTGGAGGTGGGAACGAGGTTGCCGGAGTTGATGATCGAGGCCACCCCGACCTTCGTCGTGGCGACAGCGCTGGCCACCCGCGACTTCCAGGACGTGCACCACGACCGGGATCTCGCGCACGCCAAGGGCTCCAAGGATATCTTCGTCAACATCCTCACCGACACCGGACTGGTCGAGCGGTTCGTCACCGACTGGGCCGGCCCGTCGGCGCGCATCACCACGATCACCCTCAAGTTGGGGGTGCCCTGGTACGCCTACGATGCGGTGACGTTCACCGGCGAGGTGACCGCATGCGATCAGGACGCGGTCACCGTGTCGGTGGTGGGTGCCAATTCCCTTGGCAAACACGTCATCTCGACGGTCTCACTGACGTTGCACGCAGGAGCGAAGTGATGGGAACAGCGAAGTGACGGGAACACTGAAGTGACGGGAACACTGGGCGGACAGGCCGCCATCGTCGGCATCGGTGCCACCGAGTTCTCCAAGGATTCCGGGCGCAGTGAGCTCCGGCTGGCCGCGGAGGCGGTGGGTGCGGCGATCGCCGACGCCGGATTGACCCCGGCCGATGTCGACGGCCTGGTCACCTTCACCATGGACACCAATGCCGAGATCGCCGTCGCCCGTGCGGTCGGCATCGACGAGATGACCTACTTCTCCCGCATCCACTACGGCGGCGGGGCGGCGTGTGCGACCGTGCAGCAGGCCGCGATGGCGGTCGCGACCGGTGTCGCCGACGTCGTCGTGGCCTACCGTGCCTTCAACGAGCGGTCGGGATTGCGCTTCGGGCAGGTGAATTCGGCAGTCGCCAATCAGGAGAACTCGTCGGGTACCGACAATGCGTTCTCCTACCCGCACGGCTTGTCGACCCCGGCCGCGTTCGTCGCGATGGTCGCGCAGCGTTACATGCACGACTACGGCGCCACCAGCGCAGACTTCGGTCGGATCGCCGTCGTCGACCGCAAACACGCAGCGGTGAACCCGAATGCGTTCTTCCACGGCAAACCCATCACCCTCGACGACCACCAGGCCTCGCGATACATCGCCGAACCGTTGCATCTGCTGGACTGCTGCCAGGAGTCCGATGGTGGTGTGGCGCTGGTGATCACGTCGGTCGAACGTGCCAAGGACCTGCCGCACACGCCTGCGGTGATCGCCGCCGCTGCCGCCGGAAGTGCGGCCGACCAGTTCATCATGACCAGCTACTACCGCGACGAGTTGGCGGCGCTCCCCGAGATGGGCATCGTCGGCCGGCAGCTGTGGGAGCAGTCCGGGTTGCGTCCCGACGACATGGATCTGGCGATCCTCTACGACCACTTCACCCCCTACACACTGCTCCAGCTCGAAGAGCTGGGCTTCTGCGGCCGGGGCGAGGCCAAGGATTTCGTCGCCGAGCCCGGCGCCCTGGAAGTGGGTGGGCGGTTGCCGCTCAACACCCACGGCGGCCAGCTCGGTGAGGCCTACATCCACGGCATGAACGGCATCGCCGAAGGTGTACGGCAACTGCGCGGCACCTCGGTCAACCAGGTCGACGATGCGACGAGGGTCGTCGTGACCGCGGGCACCGGCGTCCCCACCAGCGGTCTGGTGCTGACCGCATGACCTCACACCCCGAAGGAGTTCGTCAATCATGACCCCAGACGCCCAAATCCCCGTTTCGCAGATCCCCGTTTCACAGACCCCGTTCAAGTTCAACCTGGCCGACGTGTTCGAGACCGTCGCGGACTCGGTGCCCGAGCGGATCGCCCTGAGTTACGAGGGCCGCCAGATCAGCTACGCCGAACTCGACAGGCTCGCGAACCGGGTGGCACACCTGTTGCGCGACAACGGTATCGGTACGGCAGATCACGTCTCACTGTTCCTGAAGAACAGCGTCGAGCACGTCACCAGCCTGCTCGGGCTGCTGAAGATCCGCGCGGTCCCGGTGAACGTCAATTATCGGTACACCAACTCCGAGCTGCGCTACATCTTCGACAACTCCGACTCACGAGGCATCATCGTCGAACTCCCCGAGCATCAACGCAGTGTTGCCGCGCTGCTTCCCGAATTGCCGCTGGTGCGCACGGTGTTCGTCGTCGGCGACATCATCGACGAATTGACCGCGGCCGCAGCGTCGTTACCCGAGGGGCGCACGGTCTCGATCGTGCCGTTCGCCGACGAGGTCGCGGCGTCGGAAGCGCGTGACTTCGAGGCCCGCACCGGTGACGAGCTGTACCTGCTCTACACCGGCGGCACCACCGGATACCCCAAGGGCGTGATGTGGCGTCACGACGACTTCTTCCGCAAACCCATCTCCGGCGGCAACCCGTACGGCGACGCCCGCAAGGATCTCGCCGAGGTGGGCAGTGCGGTCAAGGAATTCGGCTCCATCGCCTTCAACATCGCGGCTCCGCTCATGCACGGCGCGGCGTCGTACTCGTTGTTCACCTTCCTCACCCTCGGTGGGCGATTGGTGCTGATGCGCGACTTCGACCCGGCCGCGATCGTGGCGGGCATCGAGGACGAGAAGATCCAGATCATCCTCATCGTCGGTGACGCGATGGGTATGCCGCTCGTCGAGGAGATGGAACGCCGCAAGGACGACGTCGACCTGTCGTCGCTGTTCTCGGTGACCTCCGGCGGCGCGATCTGGTCGCACCACAACCGCGACCGGTTCGCGGCGATCAAACCCGAACTCATCCTGCGCGACAACTTCGGCGCGTCGGAGTCGGGCAACGACGGTGAGATCATGATGGACGACAACGGCAATCTGCGGGTGCCGCCGACCGACAAGATGATGGTCGTCGACGAGCGGCTCAACCGGATCGAGCCCGGCTCGGGCGACGTCGGTTACATCGCACGCATCGGCAATGTGCCGCTCGGGTACTACAAGGACGAGGAGAAGAGCGCCCGGACGTTCCCGACCCTGCCCGACGGCCGTCGCATCTCGATCCTCGGTGACATGGGCACCGTGGAGGCCGACGGGTCGATCGTCTTTCTCGGCCGGGGTTCGCAGTGCATCAACACCGGTGGGGAGAAGGTGTACGCCGAGGAGGTCGAGGCGGTGTTGCACGCCCATCCCGCGATCGGTGATGCGCTCGTCGTCCCGGTGCCCGACGAACGCTACGGTCAGCGGGTGGCCGCGGTCGCCCGCGTTGCCGACGGCGAGGCGGAGCCCACCCTCGCCGAGATCCAGGAGTACTGCCGCGAATCGCTGGCCGGATACAAGGTTCCGCGCACCATCGTGTTCGTCGACGAGGTCAAGCGCACCCCGGCGGGCAAGGCGGACTACCGCTGGGCCAAGAACACCGCGGCGGCCTCCGAGCAGCAGGCTGTGACAGCCTGACCGCAGGTCACATCACCTGTAGGCCGACCCAGAGCGCGACGACCGCGGCGACGAGGGTCGGCGGAACGGTGAGCGTGCCCAGCAGCACGTAGCGTCGCGTCGGCGGCGCGATGGTGTGGCGGCGCATCACGTCGCGCCACAACAGGTTTGCCAACGAACCGAAGTAGGCGAGATTGGGGCCGATGTTGACGCCGAGCAGCATGGCCAGCGCCAAGCCGTGATCATGGGCGACCATCGGCAGCAGGAGCAACGTCGCCGGGAGATTGTTGAGCACGTTGGCCGCGACCGCCGCCAGCGCAGCCACCGCCAGGAGTGCCCACAGCGAGTTGCCGCCCGGGATGAGATGGGTGATCGCCTCGCCGATCGGTCCGAGCCGGATGGGCAGGATGATGATACCCAGCGCGGCGACGAACGCGAGGAACGGGATGTTCACCGCGCGCAGCGCACGAACCGCGGTGACCACGGGCGCCTTGCGCATCGGAACGATGAGCATCACCGCCGCCCCGACGCCGGCGATCGCGGCCAAGGGAATTCCCAACGGCTCGGCGACGATGAAGCCGCACAGCAGCAGACCCAGCAGGATCAGGGTGACGACCGGCGCCGGGCGCCGGGTGGCGCTCTCCGGTGTGCCGCTGGGCGGCTCCGCCGGAGTGCGGGTGGTCTGCGGTGCGGTGGTCCGCAGTTCACCGGCGAAGAAGATCCGGAAGATGACGTATTCGACGACGATCGCGACCACCCATGGCGCCGCCATCAGTCCGGCGAAGGAGAGAAAGCCGAGCCCGGTCGCCGAAAAGGCCAGCAGATTGGTCAGATTCGACACCG
Organism: Gordonia sp. L191; assembly: GCF_030077625.1. Classification (NCBI taxonomy): domain Bacteria; kingdom Bacillati; phylum Actinomycetota; class Actinomycetes; order Mycobacteriales; family Gordoniaceae; genus Gordonia; species Gordonia sp. L191. Next base: position 479,271 of record NZ_CP125996.1, read on the forward strand.
GCAACAGCGTCGAGGCACTGTTGGCCAGATGTGCGGTCGCCGTGCCGACCGGGGTCACCCGGGCGCCGATCCGCCGCGCGGTGGCCACTGCCACCGGGGTCAACAGCACGATCGTGGTGTCGATCGACAGCACCGCCGTGGTGAGCGCCGCGGCGACGAACACCAGGCCGAGTAGGTGCGTGGGCGATCCGCGGCTCCAGTCCGCGAGCAACTGACCCACCCAGGCGAAGACCCCGGTGCGTGCGCACACCTCGGCGACGACCAGCATGGCGGCGAGGAAACCGATGGTCGGCCCGATGAACCCGAGTTCGTCGCGCACCTGTGACCACGACACGACGCCGAGCAGGGTCAACAGCACCGCGGCCGGAACCGCGACGATCGCCGGCGAAAGGCGTTGTGCGGACACCGCGATCCCGATGACGGCGATCAGGGCGAGCACGGCCACGGCGGTGCCCAGTGGACTGTGGACGTCGAGCACGTCGAGAGCCTACGCAACCACTCGTCGCGGCGCGAGGATCGTGGTCACCACGGACCCGACGACGAGGACGATGCCCAGCACCAGACACCCCTGGTTCATCGGGACGACGAAGGCGTCCTGCGCGCCGTGCAGGACGCGGGCGCCGAGGTCACCGGGCAGCCGCGCCGCGACTTCTTTTGCCTCGGCCAGTGAGCGGGTGATGTGGTCGGCGGCAGCGGGCTCGGCACGGACGAGGTCGGCGGTCGGGCCGATGCGGTGTGCGTATCCGGCGGCGAGCAGACTGCCGGCCAGGGCGATGCCGATGGCGGCGCCGATCTCGCGTGCCGTGTCGTTGACCGCGGAGCCGACACCCTGATTCTCCAGCGGCGTGTTGGACATGATCGCGGTCGTCGACGGGGCGGTCGCCAGACCGATACCGATCGCGCAGATCGCGAGCATCCACGCCATCATCCAGTAGGCGTCGTAGTCGATGACCCCCAACAGGATCAGCCCGATGCCGGCGATGAGCAGCCCACTGCCCAACACGAAGCGCAGTGAGTGAAACCGCACCGCGAGCCAATTGCCCAGCAGCGCAAAGATGCTCACACCCAGTACCATCGGCATGAGGGCGAAGGCCGAGCGCAGTGGCGAGAAGTCGAACACCAGCTGCAGGCGTTGCAGCAGAAGGTAGAAGGCGCCGAAGGAGGCGAAGAACTGCAGCGCCACCGACAACGCACCGGCGCCGAACGCGCGATTGGTGAACAGGCGGACATCGAGGAGTTGCCGGGTGCCGCGCAATTCGATCAGGCAGAACACTGCGACGAGGAGTACGCCGCCGATCAGGGTGAGAAGGACCAGCGCATCATCCCAACCGCGGTGTGGGGCCTCGAGGAGCCCGAACACGATGCCGGTGACCGCGAGGATCGACACGGCCGATCCGGCGTAGTCGAAGGGTCGTGGATGAGAGTCCTTGGAGGTGCCGATCGTCAGGCACACCAGTGCCGTCAGCACCGCCGACGCGGCGAAGGTGACGAAAATCGAATGCCACGAGAAGAATTCCAGCAGGATGCCGGAGACGAAGAATCCGGCGATCGCGCCGGCGCCGGCGACCGCGGCCCAGATACTGATGCCGATGCTGCGTTTGTCGGCCGGCACGCCGGAGGTGATGAGCGACAACGTCGTCGGCATGATGAATGCCGCGCCCACGCCGGCGACGCAGCGGGTGATGATCAACTGCGTCGGATCGGTGGCCCAGATCGCCGTCAGCGACCCGACCGCGAAGATGGCCAGACCGACGATCAACATCTCGCGGCGGCCGAAGCGGTCGCCGATCGCGCCGGCGGGCAGCAGCAGCGCGGCGAGGGCGAGGGTGTAGCCGTCGGCGATCCAGGTCATCTGGCCGGTGTCGGCGCCGAGGTCGATGGCGATGTCGGCGAGCGCGGTGTTCAGTGCGGCCATGGCGGCGACCACCATGCTGACCGCCGCACAGGCGATCGCGATCAGCCACACCGAGCGCAGATCGAGCGCCCTGAGCCGATTCATCCGGCCCTCCCTCCCCGGAGTGCTGCAGAAAACGAATCCAAGAGTGTGATCCAGCCGACACGCGGGGCGCAAATCGCGACACCACAGGCAACCTGTGACACATTGATCACTGGAGTAACAAACCCGGGGTTGCAGATCGCCACTGTGGTCGTGGCCTCGGACAACCGAAAGTGGGAGATCATGGCCGCACCGGTCGCCTCTTCACGATCCACCGACACGCCGACCGCACGCCTGCACGTCTGGCGGGTGCTGGTGATGCTGGCGGCGCTCATCGCCGTCGTGTGCGCGCTGGTACTCGTCGTCACCAGCGCCGCCTGAGGGCCGCGACGCCCACCCGGGTGCGACCGGGTGAGCGAGCCGCGGCCGCGGGTCACGCGTGCTTCTCGATCACGTCGCCGACGGCGGGAAGTGCCTCGGACACATAGCCCTTGGCTTTGCCGCGCAGCGTGCCGTAGGCCTTGGCCAGCGGCGCCTTGGCGGATTCCACCTGGGCGTCGGTCACCGCGAGCAGGGCCTCCGACGCGGTGTCGGGGTCACTGGCCAGATGCGCACCGAACGGTGTGCCCGCGGGCTTGGAATCCCAGAACGGCTGCAGGGCGGCGACGAATTCGGGGAGCATCAGGTTGGTCGCCTTCTTCACGATGTCGGGCTTGACCTTGCCGACGGCACCGTATGCAGCCTTGACGGTCGCACCGCCGAGCCCCTTCTGGGCTGCGACCTGCGAGTCGATCACCCCCACCAGATCGTCGACGACGGCCGGACGGTTCGGACCGAGCAGGGACTGCAGCGAATCGCTCATCAAGATTCTCCTCAAGGGACGGTTTCGACGAAGGACGGGCGCGGCCGGCGCGACCGGCGCCCCCTGAGCAGAATAGACGGATCGGTCAGTTCTCGAAGATGGTGCGCAGCGCCGGCGCCACGCCGCGATGATCCCGGATCGGAAGGCAGCGGCCGTGGCCGAGGAGCGCCAGGTCGGCCGCCAACTCGAGGTCGTGTTCGCCGGAGACGTCGACGAGGACGTCGAGCCGGTTCAGGGTTCCCGGGATCTCCCGCGGGTCCGGGCCGGCGTTGTGCACGCAGTCGCTGAGCAGCAGCACGCGGGAGTCCGCAGCGGGTACCCCACGGAGTTGGTCGGCCGCGGTGCTCAACGCGAAGCTCAGATTGGTCAGCCCCTGGGTGGGCAGCGTGAGCAGTGCGTCGATGACCCGGTCGGGGTCGACCGGATCGCCGAGCCGGGAGATCACGGCGGCATCGGACCAGAAGGCGATGACCGACACGGCATCTCGGGAGAGTTCACCGGTCAGCGCGCCGACGGTGGCCGCCGCGGTGCGGACCTGTTCTCCGCGGGCCGATCCGGAGATGTCGACGACGATCACCACCGACCGCCTGCGCCGGATGCGCCGGCGCACCGCGATGTCGTCATCGGTCGGCAGCGGATTCGCCGCGATCGCCTCGAGTGTCACATCGAGATCGATCTCGTCGGAATCGCCACGCCACCGACCGGTCCGCAGGGTTCCGGTGGCCGACCGCGGGGCACGTGGGGATCGGACGACCTCGGTCAATGCGAGTTTCCAGGCGATCTGATGTGCCCGCCTGCGGGCTTCGTCGTCATGTGCGGCCGGGTGGGCGGCAGTGTCGAGTTCGCCTGTCTCCGAGGTCATTCCCGGTTGGGTCGAGCCCGGCGTGCCAGGTGCCCCGGGCGGGCGGCGATCACGTCGGCCGAGGAGAACCCAGCCCGCGCCGCCGGCGCCCGGCACGAGGAGATCGGGCTCGGTGTCGAGGTGCTTCGGTTTACGACGCAGCGGTGCGAGTGTGCGCGGGTGGGTGTGCCGGGCACCGCGGCGGCGGGTCAACGGCGACTCGGCGGCGATCGCTCTTCAACCGGGCTCGGCCGCCGCGGGGTCGAGGACGAAATGGTCCTGCCAGATCTCGGTCAGGACGCCCTCCGGAGTGGTGAAGGCGGTGTCGTCGAGATGGATTCGACCCGACAGCGCCACCATCATCGCATCGAGGACGGTGGCGGTGTAGTCGGTCGGCAGGTCGCGCGGAGGTGGCACGGCGCCGTCGGCGGGCACAGGAACCCCGCGCATCGCGCACAACTGTGCGGTGATGAGCGCGAGGTCGATCGCTCCGCGCACGCTGCTGCCCTGGCGGATGTCGTCACGGATCCGGGTGGCCCGGGTCAGTGCCACCGAGTCGTTGACGATCCGATCCGACCCCGATCCGGTTCGGCGCCGGACGATCTCGCGTTCGGCAGCGTCGTCCTGATAGTCCACCACGAGTCGGCACATCCGATCGTGCACCGAGGTCGACAGGCGTGTGGTGCCCACGTTGTCGTACGGATTCATCGATGCGACGATCCGGAAACTGTCGGCGGCGACGATGGTTCCCACCCGTGGCACGGTGATGACCCGTTCGGCCATCGCGGTCAGCAGTGTGTCGACGGTGTCCTCGGGCGCGCGGTTGAATTCCTCGACGTAGAGGAACCCGCCGCTACGCATCGCCTGTAGCAGAGGCCCATCGACGAAATTGTCGGGGCGGTAGTCCTCTTTGAGGACGCGGGCGGGATTGTGGTGGCCGACAAGGTGACTGGGCGTGAGATCGGCATTGCCCTCGACCAGGATCAGGGGAATGCCCCAGTGTGCGGTGATCGCCCGCAGCAGGGTGCTCTTGGAGGTACCCGGCGGGCCCTCGAGGATCATGTCGCGTCCGGCGGCGACCGCGGCGAGGACGAGATCCAATTCGCGGTTGCGCCCGACGATCTCGGTCGCGACGGCCGAACGGACCGCAGCGACATCGCTGCGGTCCGTCGTCGGGCTGGATCCCGTCGGAATGGTCCCCGTCACGTCACCGGATCCGTGTTCACGCCGGTCAGCAGCATGTGCCCGGCGTCGACCGGAATGGTGACGCCGGTGACGGTGGCCGCCAGATCGGAATTCAGGTACAGCGCCGTGTTCGCGATGACCTCCGGCGGCATGAACGAGGTGCCCTTGAGTGCGTGGAAGCTGTAGCCACCCGCGATGAGGTCGTCGGGAGTGCCGCCTTCGTGCCCGGCGAACATGTCCCACGCGCCTTGCTGGTTGGTCATGGGCGTCAGGATCGCACCGGGATTGATGGAATTGCAGCGGATTCCGTACGGGGCGAGTTCGAGCGCGATGTTCTTCATCAACCCGATCACGCCGTGTTTGGTCGAGACATAGTGGGCGTAGTTCATGCCCGGTTCGAGTCCGTTCACCGAGGAGGTGATGACGATCGAACCGGACTGACGCTCGATCATGTGTGGTGCCACGGCCTTTGCCGATTTCCAGACCCCGGTCAGGTTGACGTCCATCATGTCCGACCACATCTGTTCGGTCATCTCCCAGAACGGTGCCCGGGTCCAGATGCCGGCGTTGGCGATGAGGATGTCGATCTTCCCGAACTCCGCGATGCCCGCGGCGACTGCCGCGTCGAGCTGGCCCTGATCACGAACGTCGGCGTCGAAGGTCAACGCGCGACGGTCGAGTGCCTCGACCTGACGCACGGTCTCGGCCATGTCGTCGGCGGTTGCGAGCGGGTAGTCGACCGATCCGAGGGCCTGCGAGGTGATGTCGAGCAGGATCACGTCGGCGCCCTCGCGTGCCGAGGTCACCGCGTGGGCGCGGCCCTGCCCGCGGGCGCCGCCGGTGATGAGTGCGGTCTTGCCGTCCAATAGTCCCATGTCAACTCCTTTGTCGTTGGGTCTGTGTCTTTGGGTCTTTGCCGTGGGGATGGGAGAGGTTTACAGCGCTCCGCCGGCGTCGATGACCTGTGTGGTTCCGGTGACGTAGCGTCCGGCGTCGGAGACGAGATAGAGGATTGCGTTGGAGATGTCGATGGGTTCGACCATCGACACCGGTAGCCGGTTCATCTGCGAGGCTGCCTCTTCGAAATCGGCCCGGGTCGGTTCCTCGAGATCCGGTCGGAACAGTTTGTAGGTGGGCTCGTTGAGGATCATGTCGGTCGCGACCGTGGTGGGATGCACGGTGTTCACCCGAATGCTCTGCGGCCCCAGCTCTTTCGCCAGTACGCGCATCAGTCCGATCAAACCGTACTTGGCGGCGGTGTAGTGGGCGATGTTCTCATTGGTGGTGATGGCCGCGAGCGAACTGGTCAGGACCACTGCACCGCCGCGCCCACCGGCGACGATGTGCGGCACCGCCGCGCGCACGGTCTTCCACACGCCGGTCAGGTTGATGTCGATCATGGTCTGCCACGTCTGCTCCTCCATCTCGAGGGTGGGGGCCATGGTGGAGATCCCGGCGTTGGCGAGGACGATGTCGAGCCGGCCGAGGGCGGCGACCCCGTCCTGCGCGGCCTTGGTCAGGCCGGCGAGATCCCGCACGTCCACCTCGGAGGCGATGATGCGACGGTCGAGCGCCTCGACCGCACGCACGGTCTCCTCGAGATCGCCGGGACGTGCCGTTGCGTAGGGGACGGTGTCGACCTGTTCGGTGATGTCGACGGCGATGATGTCGGCGCCCTCTTGCGCCAGACGCAGTGCGTGACTACGCCCTTGGCCGCGTGCTGCTCCGGTGATGAAGGCGACCTTGCCTTCGAGTGTGCCCATGATGATGACCTGCTTCCCTCGACGAACTCGTGTGATCCACGTCGCATCCCGAGGATATGTCACAGGGTGTCACAACGCCAGAGGGACGAAGGTCCCCACGCTGACATCGGTCGGTGGGACGATGGGCGGATGGCATCCAGCGCAGAGCGGAGCGTCGCGGACACCTCGGGCGAGGTCGATCGCGGGGGACGGCCCGCCAGCACGAGTGCCCACGAACTCGCGGCGGCCGCACAACGCTTGTTTCTCCGCGACGGATTCGACGAGACGAGCGTCGAGGACATCGCTGCCGCGGTCGGCGTCAGCCGGCGCACCTTCTTCCGGTACTTCCCGACCAAGGCCGACGTGGTGTGGGTCGAATCCGACAAGGAACTCGACGAGTTCCGTCGTCTGCTCGCGGCGTCGGATTCGGAGACCGACCCGATCGACATCGTGGTCGAGGCGTTCATCTCGGTCGTCGATCACGGGCGTCATGAGGACGAATGGGCCCGCGGGCGAGCGCAATTGATCCTCGAGGTGCCCGCCGTGCAGGCTCGCGCCAGCGAGGTCTATCGCCAGTGGCGCGCGGTGATCGCCGAGTTCGTCGGCGATCGGAGCGAGATGTCGGCGACTGCGATCTATCCGACCGCAGTCGCCCACTCCATGGTGGCCGCGTCGGCCGCCGGGCATGAGCAGTGGATCGCGAATCCGGGTCGTGGTCTCCGGGCGAGCCTGGCCCCGATGTTCGCGCTGATGGTGCCTCGACGCCCCTGACCGGGCACCGCGGCAGTGGCCGTCAGCGCTTCTCGATGACCACGTTCTTCAGCGCGGGTGCGCCGTCGCGGTCGGCGACGCTCGCCGCGACCAGTAGCGACCGGCCCTCATCCCACACGTCGACGTCGATGGTCTCGCCCGGGAACACCACGCCGGCGAAGGTGGCCGAGTAGTCGGCCACAGAGGTCACGTCGCCGTCGAGGAGTGCGTCGACGACGGCTCGGCATACTGTCCCGTACGTGCAGAGCCCGTGCAAGATCGGTCGGGGAAACCCTGCACGAGAGGCGAATTCGGGATCGGAGTGCAGCGGGTTGCGGTCACCGCACAGGCGATAGAGCAGCGCCTGGTTGGGCAGCGTCGGTACCGACAGGCGCTGATCGGGTGCCCGATCGGGGTAGTCGAGCTTGGCGGAGTTGCCGCGGTCGCCGCCGAAACCGCCCTCGCCCTTGGCGAAGATGGACGAGCGCGCCGTCCACAGCGGTGTGCCGGCGTCGTCGACGGTGACCGATTCCTGGAGGATCACCGCAGCCGATCCCTTGTCCTGGATCTCGGCGATCGTGGTCCGGGTGGTGGCGTTGCCCGACGCGGGGATCGGGCGGTGCGCGGTGACCTGCTGGCTGCCGTGGACCACCTTGGCCAGGTCGATGTCGACACCGGGGAACGAGACCTTCGGCGCCTCGGTGGCATGGAAGGACGCCGCCACGGTAGCGAAGGAGGGCAACACCTTCGGGGCGGCGTCGTCGACGTAGGTCAGACCCGCGCGGTCCATCGGGTCGGCGGCCGCACCGACGGCCAGGTGATAGAGCGCGACGTCGGAGGCCGACCATTCGAAGCCGACCTCGGGTAGCTCGGCGCCCAGTGCCACGGACAGGTCGATCGGCATGGTCAGTTCTCCTCGCCGGCGGACGCCGATGTCGTTGCGGTATCCGGGATTCGGACGGCGGGGTGTTCGGCGCAGTCGAGTGCGGCGAGGTAGCCGAAGACCATCGCGGGTCCGATGGTGGCCCCTGGGCCGGCGTAGGTGTGGCCCATCACCGGTGCCGAGGTGTTGCCGGCCGCGTAGAGCCCGTCGATGACCGAACCGTCCGCGCGCAACGCCCGGGCGTGCGCGTCGGTGTCGATGCCGCCCTTGGTGCCCAGATCGCCGGGCACCATCTTCACCGCGTAGAACGGCGCCTTGTCGACCACCCCGAGACTCGGATTGGGCTTGTTGGTGATGTCGCCGTAGTAGTGGTCGTAGCCGCTGCGCCCACGCCCGAAGTCCTCGTCGGTGCCGCTGCGCGCGAAGCCGTTGAACCGATCGGTGGTGGCGCGCAATGCCTCCGCGGGAACCCCGATCTTCTCGGCCAAGGCTTCGACGGAGTCGGCCTTGACGACCACTCCGGACTCGAACCACTTCTTCGGAAGGGGTTGGCGCGCATTGATGCCGGCGAACAGGTACCGGTTGCGGCAGCGCTGGTCGAAGATGAGCCACGACGGGACGTTCTCGCCGGGGCCCTCGCCCTGTCCGAAGTCGCCACCGTACATCTGGTGCACCGCTTCGACATACGGCAGCGACTCGTTCATGAAGCGTTGTCCGCGTTCGTTGATCATGAAGGTGCCCGGGACGGCGCGCTCGGACAGTGCGAACCACGGTCCGCGCGGCAACGGGATGGTCGGGCCCCACCACGAGTCGTCCATCAGCGACACCGCGGCGCCGATCTTGACGCCCGCGTTGATGCCGTCGCCGGTGTTGGTCGGTGCACCGGTGGTCCACTCCGATCCGATGGGTTCGCGCTGATACTTCTTGCGCATCTCGGCGTTGTGCTCGAAGCCGCCGCACGCGAGGATGACACCGCGCTGCGCGTGCAGGCGGATACGCGTGCCTTCGTGTTCGGCGATCACCCCGACCACCCGGTCGTTCTCGGTGATCAGGTCGACCAGACCGGTCGACAGGCGCAGCGGCACGCCGGCTTTGCGGACCCCGAGCAGCAGCTCGGCGGCCAGTGCGGCGCCCATCGCGATGAGTTTCTTGCCGCGGCTGCGGGCCCAGAAGAACCGGGCGCCGACCTTGCCCATCCGCACCGGTCCGCGCCAGTGCCGTAGGCCCGTGTTGAGCCAGCGGTAATCCGATTGCAGCACAACCATGTTGAGCGGCGCCTTGGTGTACTGCGGATGCAGGGTCGACAGGTCATCGCCGAGGGCCCGGGCGTCGAAGGGCCGCGGTTCGACGCTGCGTCCGCCGAGGCGTCCGCCGGGGGCCTCGGGGTAGTAGTCGGAATAGTTCTTCACCCATTCGAGGTCGAGGGGAGCATGGGCCATCAGGAACTCCAACGCCTCGGGGCCGCGGTCGATGTAGGCGTCGATCTTCTCCGCGGGCGCGTGCTCACCGATGATCGCGTGGACGTACTGCCGGGCCGTCTCCTGGTCGTCGCGCACCCCGTCGCGCTTGAGCACCGGATTGCCCGGAATCCAGACGCCGCCGCCCGAGCGCGAGGTGGAACCGCCCCAGTACGCCGACTTCTCGATGATCACCGTCCGCAGGCCCTGCGCGGCCGCGGTGATGGCGGCACTCAGGCCCGCGGCACCGGCGCCGACGACGATGACGTCGTAGGTATCGTCCGCCTCCGGGCGGCCTGCGGGGGGAGTGGATGCCTGCTGTCCTGCTGGTTCGGTCGCGCCGGCCATGAATCGGTCCCTTCGTGCGCCGCGGGTGTAACGTGTTCTCATCTAAAAGTAGAACACGTTACAGATTCGCGGCGCCAGGGGTCGCGCTCGGCGGGGCGTGGTCGGCGTCGACGACGAGTTCCCACGGGTCGATCCCGTCGTCCAACGCACGTTCGGCAAGTGCCCGTGACCAGTACTTCTCGTCGCCGTGTCGGTCCCGCCAGGCCAGCAGCGCCATGGTGAATCGGCCGAGATGATGCTCCGAGGTGAATCCGATCGCGCCGTGAATCTGATGCGCTGCGGCGGCGACCTCCCGCGCGGTCGACGCGACGACGATCTTGGCCGCGGCGGTGGTGCCGGCGTGATCGGGGTTCCCGGCCATCTCGACGGCGTGCTCCACCGCGGCACGGGCCTGCGCGGTGAGCGCTGCCATCGACGCCAGACGTTGCTGGATGGCCTGGAACTTGGACAGCGGTCGGCCGAACTGGGTGCGTTGCGATGCGTGGCGCACCGTGGTCTCGACGATGGTGTCCGCGCAGGCGGACATGGCCACCGCATAGGCCAGCGCGCCGCGCAGGCGCAGTTCCGCCGAGTCGACCGGAGAGTCGGTGAGCCGTTCGACGACGACGGCGTCGAGAGCCACGTCGTCGACGGACGCCCCGAGCAGATCGGTGCCGTGGTAGAGCGTCAGGCCGGGTGCGGTTCGGGAGACCAGTGCCACCGAAGAGGCGACGTGCACGACGAGAACGTCGGCGTCGCAGGCGTGTACGACGCCGGGCAGCAACCCGTCGAGCGCCCATCCCTCGTCGGTGGAGCGCACGGAGGTGCTCTCGCCGCCCAGGGCGAGTGTCGCGGTGCGCCCGCCGAGGTCGAGTCCCGCGCGTGCGGCCAACCAGGCGGCCAGGACGGTGTGCTCGATGTGTGGGGTGAGTGCGCCGCTCGCCGCTGCCGCCGACACCACGGTGAGCGCATCGGTGAACTCGCCGCCGGAGCCACCGAGAGCCTCGTCGATGCCGACGCCGGTGAACCCCGCATCGGTCAGCGCCGCCCAGACCCCGGTGTCGATCGTGGTGGCCGGCCTCGTGGTGTCTGGGCCGACGCGCTCGATCACCGCGGTCACCGCCGCATGCAGCTGGGCGTCGCCGATCACCGCAATCCCATTCCTCTGGCCACGATTCCACGCAGGATCTCGTTGGTGCCGCCGCGAAGTGTGAAGGCGGGAGTGTGCAGCATCGCGGTCGCCAGCAGGGTGGCGAAGGGGTTCGCATCGCTGACCCGCGCCACGGTGTCCGAGGAGGATCGGATGGCCTCGACGACGTCACCCTCGAACTGCGAGCCGATGTCCTTGACCATCGCGGCCAACACATCGGGTGCGCCGCCGTCGGCGAGTTCGGCGGCCACCTGCAACGACATCCGGCGCAACGCCCACGCACGGGCGGTCAGCGTTCCGAGCGTGATCCGCTGCTCGTCGGACGCTCCGGCTCTGCGCAACTCGCCGGCCCACGCCCGCAACAGCGGCATCGTCGACAGGTATCGCTCCGGTCCGGAGCGTTCACAAGCCAACTCGCTCATCACTTGTTTCCATCCCGCGCCGCGTTCGCCGAGTAGTGCCCCGGTGCCGACGTTCGCGTCGTGGAAGATCACCTCGTTGAAGTGGGCGCCGCCGTCGATGCTGCGCAACGGGCGGATCTCGATGTCGGGGTGGGGGAGATCGACGATCAGCTGGGACAGTCCGGTCTGACGGTCGTCGGGTGTGCCGTCGGTGCGGGCCAACAACACCATCGCGTGCGCGACGTGCGCTCCGGTGGTCCACACCTTGGTGCCGCTGATCCGCCACGACCCGTCGTCGGTGCGCACCGCGCGGGTGCGTACCGAGGCGAGGTCGGAGCCGGCGTCGGGCTCACTCATGCCGATTGCGAAATAAGTTGTACCCGAGCATATTCCGGGGAGGTAGCGTTGCCGCTGGCGTTCGGTGCCGTGGGCGAGTATGCCCGGCGCCATCTGCCGGTCGGCGATCCAGTGCGCCGCGACCGGTGCCCCGGCGGCGAGGAGTTCTTCGGTGATGATGAATCGTTCGACTGCGCTGCGGCCGCGGCCACCGTACTGCTCGGGCATCGTCATGCCCAGCCAGCCGTGCCGGCCGAGGCGGGCACTGAACGCCGGGTCGAATCCGCTCATCCAGCTGTCGCACCCTGGGACGAAGGTGCCGGCATCGAGTTCTGCGGTCAGGAACTCACGCACCTCGTGGCGCAGCGTGTCGATACCCGCCTGGTCGGTGCCCACGGTCGAACGGTAGCACCGGGCCGGACCGAGGGATCCTCCCAGAAACCTGGAACATGTTCTAAACTAGAACACGTTCATTCCCCGGAAGTGAGGCTCTCATGGCGGTTGACCAGGCAATCCGCGAGCGGATCGCCGCTGATCTGTGGACCGCGGAGCGGACCGCGACGGCGATCGGCCGACCGACCGATGCCCATCCGGAACTCGATGTCGTCGACGCGTACGAGATCCAGTTGATCAACATTCGCAAGCGTCTCGACGCCGGTGCGAAGGTCGCCGGGCACAAGGTCGGGCTGGCGTCGGAGGCCATGCAGAAGATGATGAACGTCGACGAGCCCGACTACGGGCATCTGCTCGACGAGATGCAGTACCACGAGGCCACCCCGATCGACACCGCGACGCTGTGCTTCCCGCGGGTGGAGGTGGAGGTGGGGTTCATCCTGGGCAAGGATCTGCCCGGTGCGGGTTGCACCAACGACGACGTGATCGATGCCGTCGAGTGGGTGGTGCCATCGATCGAGTTGATCGATTCGCGGATCACCGATTGGCAGATCACGTTGTGCGACACCATCGCTGACAACGCGTCGTCGTGCGGGTGGATTCTCGGCACCGAGCGAGTGGCGATCACCGACATCGACACCGGTGACATCGACGCGGTGTTGCACCGCAACGGCGAGGTCGTCGCGAAGGGCAATTCCTCTGCGGTGCTGGGCCATCCGTTGAATGCGGTGAGCTGGCTGGCGCGCAAGGTGGAGTCTTTCGGGGTGCGACTACGCAAGGGGGATGTGATCCTGCCGGGCACCGCGACACGGGCGTTCGACGTCGGACCGGGTGATCACGTCGTCGCCGAGTTCGCCGGACTCGGCAGCGTCACCCTCGATTTCACCTGACCAACAACAGTTTTCGACAACACTCTCAGAGGAGGCGCAGGTGGCAGCCAAGCTGACCGCGGCGATCATCGGGTCGGGCAACATCGGTACCGACCTGATGTACAAGCTGGAACGATGCGAGGTGATCGCTCCCCGATGGATGGTCGGGATCGACGCCGACTCGGAGGGCATGAAGCGGGCCGCCGACCACGGGCTCATCACGATGAGTGGCGGCGCCGACGAGTTGCTCGCGTCGTCGGAGAAACCGGACCTGATCTTCGAGGCGACGTCGGCCTATGTGCACCGCGAGTATGCGCCGCGCTATGAGCAGGCGGGTATCACCGCGGTCGACCTGACGCCGGCGGCGGTGGGTCCGGCGGTGGTGCCGCCGGCCAATCTGCGCGAGCATCTCGACGCGCCGAACACCAACATGATCACCTGCGGTGGGCAGGCGACGATCCCGATGGTCCACGCGGTGTCGTCGGTGGTGCCGGTGCCCTACGCCGAGATCGTCGCATCGGTCGCGTCGGTGTCGGCAGGTCCGGGGACGAGGGCCAACATCGACGAGTTCACCCGGACCACGTCGAAGGGAATCGAGACGATCGGTGGTGCCGCCCGCGGCAAGGCGATCATCATCCTCAATCCGGCCGATCCGCCGATGATCATGCGCGACACCATCTTCTGCGCCATCCCCGACGACGCCGACACCGATGCCATCGCCGCGTCGATCCACAAGCGGGAAAAAGAGATCCAAGCCTACGTGCCCGGCTATCGACTGCTGCAGGACCCACAGTTCGATCCGCCGAGTGTGCTCAACGGCGGCCACGCCCGCGTCTCGATCTTCGTCGAGGTCGAGGGCGCCGGGGACTTCTTGCCGCCGTACGCCGGCAACCTCGACATCATGACCGCCGCGGCGACCAAGGTCGGCGAGGAAATCGCGAAGCAGAAGTTGGGAGTTTCGGCATGAGCACACCGACGACGGACCTGATGGCCAACGCCCGCAAGTACTCCGCGGATCTCGACATCCGCATCACCGATTCCTCATTGCGCGACGGAAGTCATCACAAGCGCCACCAGTTCACCACCGACGAGGTACGGGCGATCGTCGGTGCCCTCGACGACGCGGGTGTGCCGGTCATCGAGGTCACCCACGGTGACGGTCTCGGCGGATCGTCGTTCAACTACGGCTTCTCCAAAACCCCTGAACAGCAGCTGATCTCCGCGGCAGCCGAGACGGCCAAGCGGGCGAAGATCGCGTTCCTGATGCTGCCGGGTCTCGGTACCAAGGACGACATCCGGGCCGCGCAGGACAACGGTGGCCAGATCTGCCGCATCGCCACGCACTGCACCGAGGCCGACGTGTCGATCCAGCACTTCGGACTGGCCCGCGAACTCGGGCTCGAGACCGTCGGCTTCCTGATGATGAGCCACAGTCAGCCACCGGAAGTGCTTGCCGCCCAGGCGCGGATCATGGCCGACGCGGGCTGTCAGTGCGTCTACGTCGTCGACTCGGCAGGCGCGCTGGTGCTCGAGGATGTCACCGTCCGGGTGCAGGCGCTCGTCGCCGAACTCGGCGACGACGCGCAGGTCGGTTTCCACGGGCACGAGAATCTCGATATCGCCGTGGCCAATTCGATCAACGCGGTGCGCGCCGGAGCCCAGCAGATCGACGGGTCCATCCGGCGCTTCGGAGCCGGCGCCGGGAACACGCCCACCGAGGCGTTCGTCGGGGTGTGCGACAAACTCGGCATCACCACCGGCGTGGACTTCATGAAGATCGCCGACGCGGCGCAGGACGTGGTGCGCCCGGCGATGCCCTCGGAGTGCCTGGTCGACCGATCGGCGATGATGATGGGCTACGCGGGCTGCTACAGCTCGTTTCTCAAGCACGCCGAGGGTCACGCCGAACGCTACGGCGTCTCCGCCGCGGAGATCCTCATCGAGGCAGGCAACCGCAAACTCGTCGGCGGCCAGGAAGACCAACTCATCGACATCGCGCTCGAACTCAAGAAGAAGGCCGACGCCAACGCCGGTGTGTAGCGCGGCCTACATCCCGGCCGGCGGATGGCCGAGGCAGATCATCGCGCCGAACGGGTCGTTGATGACGGCGAGGGTGCCGTACGGGGTGTCCTCGCCGGGCATGACGATCTCGCCGCCGAGATCGGCTGCCTGTGCGACGGTCGCGGCGACGTCGTCGACGCAGATGTAGATCTGCCAGAACGACGGGGCGTCGCCGAACAGTCCGGTGGAGTCCATGACGCCGGCGTAGGCGGTCTCCCCGAAGAACAGTTGCGAGTAGCGCAGCGGCCCGCCGGGGGCGACCTCCTGACCGGTGTTGTCGATGACGGTGTCGGCGCGGGCGCCAACGGTCTCGGTGTAGAACGCGAGCGAGGCCGGGTAGTCGCGGGTGGCGAGTTCGAACCAGTAGGGCGCTCCGTGCACACCCCACTCGGTGAAACCATGATGCTGGTTGGGCTTCCAGAACCCGATGACGGCTCCGGCGTTGTCGACGGTGACCATCATGGTGCCCTCCTCGCCGACTGCCATGGGCGGCACCATGATCGAACCACCCGCGGCCTCGACGTTCTTGACGGTGGTCTTCGGGTCATCGGTACGCAGGTAGAGCGACCAGATGTTGGCCGGGCCACCACCTTCGGCCATGTACGGACTGAGCCCGGCGACGCGTTTGCCGTGCAGGGTGAAGTTCTGGTAGCCGCCGAACTCCTCGCGCGGTGGGCCCTCGACCTCCCAGCCGAACAGGCCCTGATAGAACTCGGCGGCCTTCGCCGGCTCGCTGCTCATCAGGTCGAACCAGATCGGTGCGCCCACGGGGGCGGAATATGCGGTCATGGTGAACTCCTGTTTCCGGTGACGATTGGTGACAAGGGTGAGACCTCCATCCTCGTCGAAACTCATCGGTGTCACGGCCGACCTGCCGATCTCGTGACGTGCGTGAGGAAGTCGCGTGCCGCACCGGCGCGCGGTTCGTCGCCGCCGATCCACACTGCTCGCAGGGCGCGTCGCAGATCGAGCCCGGACACCGGCACGGCGATCAGCCGACGACCGAGGTCGTCGCGTACGGACAGATCGGACACGACCGCCGGTCCGGCGCCGGCGATGACCGCCGAGCGCACCGCCGCGGTCGTCGACAATTCGAGCACCGGTTGCGCGCGGGCCACGTCGGGCTCGTGGGCTCCGGCCAGCATGGTGTCCAGGAAGAGTCTTGTCCCGGAACCGGATTCGCGGGTCACCAGCGGGGTGCGGGCCAACTCCTCGGAGCTCACCGCCGTGCGCCGACGCGCCCACGGATGCTCGGGCGGTACGACGAGCACCAGGGTGTCGTGGGCGACGACGCGACTGCGTACCCCGGGGGCCACCTGCGGGCCCTCGACGAAGCCGAGTTCGACGTCGCCGGCCCGGACCAATTCGCAGGCGTGCTCGGAGTTCGTCGCGGTGAACGACACCTTGGGTGCGTGCTCGACGCTCTGCCCGAACGACACCAACCATTGCGGAAGGAGATGTTCGGCGACCGTCAGACTGGCAGCCAGACGCAGTTCGTCGCGTCGTTCGCGACGTAGTGCGGCGAGCCCGGCGTCGAACTCCGAGGCCAGGCCGAGAAGCCGATCGGCCCACTCCGACACCAGGATTCCGGCCTCGGTGGGTGCGGTGCCGGTGGGGGACCGGGTCAGCAGTGAGATGCCGAGCGTGGCCTCCAACGCCCGCATCCGCGCCGATACGGCCTGCTGGGTGATCCCCAACTCACCCGCGGCGGCATTGAGGCTGCCGGTGGTGACCACCGCGAGCAGTGTCTCCAGCGAGGGCAGGTCGGGCATGCGCGGGCTCAACACCCTCCCAGGTTACAACCATCCGTTGTAACTGTTGCAGGGAATTGTCGTCTACCTGCCAAGACGTCGATCGGCGACCGTAGGTGCATGACGTTGCGCGAACCACCGGTCCGGACCCACTTCGCCCACGTGCCGCCGAATTGGTTCGCGACGGTGATGGGCACCGGCATTCTGCCGATCGCAGCGCACGGGCTGGGCCACGGCACACTGCTGAGCGCGCTGTCGATCGTGTTCTGGCTGCTCGCGTGCCTCGTCTACATCGGGGTGATCGCCGCGACCGTCATGCACTGGCGTCGCCATCGCGACGCCGCACGCGCCCACCTGCGGCACCCGGTGATCGCGCACTTTTACGGTGCCGTGCCGATGGCGACGCTGACCGTCGGCACGTCGACCCTGGTGGCCGGCGTCCACGTGATCGGGCCGAGCGCCGCGCTTGCCGTCGACATCGTGTGCTTCACCCTCGGCACGCTCGGCGGAGTCGCGACGGCACTGTTGATTCCGGCCCGCCACCTCCTCGGCCGAGCGGGCGACCCCGGAGGACCGAATCGGCCGGAATCGAACCGGCCGGAACCGTTCGGGGGTTGGCTGATGTCGGTGGTCCCGCCGATGGTGTCGGCATCGGCGGCCGCGGTGCTCGCCGGGGCGTTCGACGATCCGAGTGCACGCCGCGCGCTGCTGGTCATCGGGGTCGCGGCCTTCGTGTTCTCACTGGTCCTCGCCGCGCCGATCGCGGTCTCGGTGATCGGTTCCCTGATGACGCGCGGAACGGGCCCCGCCGGACTGGCACCGACGTGGTGGATCGTCCTCGGACCGCTCGGACAATCGGTGACCGCGGCGTGTCTGCTCGCGCACGTCGCGACCGGGGTGACCGGAACGGCCACCGCCGGAGTCCTCGGCGCCCTCGCCCACGACTACGCGCTCACGGTGTGGGCCGCGGCGGTGATCTGGATCGTCGTCGCCACCGTCATCACCGTGCGGTCGGTGCGCCGCGGTCTGCCGTTCGGTCTGACCTGGTGGTCGTTCACCTTTCCGCTGGGCACCTTCGTGACCGGGTCGTCGGCATTGGCGGCGACCACCGGGCACACGATGTTCGCGGTGGTCGCAGGTGTCGGGTTCGTCGCCCTGCTCCTGGCCTGGGGGATCGTCGCGACCCGTACCGTCGCCGGGATCGTCGACGGTGCCTTGCTCATCGCCCCCGCAGGAGCGCGTGGCACGCTGGGACGGTGAGCCTCGAAAGGATTCGGCCGTTCCTGTGGCCGGCGTTGGTGGTCGTTGGCCTGGCGATCGTGGGCTGCGCGCAAGCGAGCTGGGGTGCCTCCGATCAGGGGGCCCAACTTCAGGTGAGCGGGCTCGGTGGGGTCAGCGCCCGAGCGGCCGCGACCGCCGACGTCGAGGCGGCCTTCTCCGCCCACACCGAACGGCCGGCGTTGCTCACTCTTGTGTTCGGCATCGTCATCGCCCTGGCGGCGCTGCTGGGTTGGTGGAAGCCGTTTCGCCGCAACCCCATCGGTGTGCTTGCCGTGTCGGCGGTGATTGTGGCGGCGGGGGTGGCGACGATCGTCGTGGCCGCGATGGTGATCGCCGACCCGGCGGGGCACCTGTTCGACGCTGCGGTCAACGATGCCATCGACGCGCCGGGCCCGCTGTTGTCGCCGGCATGGGGCGTGATCGCCACCCTGATCCTCGCGGTGCTGAGCGTGGTGCTCGCACCGCTCACCAGTATCCGTCGGGGTCGGATTCGGGAGACTGCGCCGGGATGATCCCCTCGGCGACACCGTGATCGATACTCGCCGAGAGTCGCGGACACGTCCGCATCATCGCCGGGTTGCCGCCGATCAGCCGGATCTCCTCGAGCTCGTCGCAGCGCGCCCGGGCGCTGGGGTTCCACTGCACGCTGGTGTGGTGCGGACTGGTCTTCTTGACCATCACACAGGCGTGGCAGGACCGGCATTCGATCTCCGTCATACCGCCGCGCAGGTAGTGGTCGCGGTCGCGGGCGGTGGCCTCGTGAACCCGGGCGAGGAGTTGCGGGTCGTCGGTGTGGTCGGGAGCCTTTGCCCAGCCCGCGCGGGTCATCGGTTCAGACCCGCGACTCGGCCGTCTCGGCGGCCGAGTCGGCCTGTTGCGCTTCGAGTTCCTCGCGGCGCCGAATGTTCTCCTGCACTTCGATGTTCCAGCTCTCGACGGCCTTGGTGGTGTCGATCTCGTACTCGAAGCGTTGGGTCATCTCGTCGGTGACCTCGGCCTTGTCGACGTAGAACTGCTCGTACCAGCGACGCAGCTGATAGACCGGTCCGTCCTCCTCGACGAGGAGTGGATTGTCGATGCGTGTCTTGTGCTTCCAGATCTCGACGTCCTGCAGGAATCCGACCTCGATGCCCGCGGTGATCTTCTGGGCCATCTTGTCGGCCTGTTCGGGTGAGAGGCCCTCGGGGATCTTGGCCATCACGCCGTACATGAGGACGAATGAATTGGCGTCGATGGGGTAGTGGCAGTTGGTGAGGATGGTCTCGATGGCGTAGCCGCCGTAGTACTGCACCATCGGATTCAGCATGTACGAGGGCCCGTAATAGGCCGCGATCGACTCCAGGCGGGTGTCGCCGTAGGCGGTGCCCAACGAGATGTCTGGGCGCCCATGGGAATTCATGTATTGTGTGGCGGTCTCACCCTCGAAGACGTTCTTGAAGTAGTCGGGGAGTGCGAAGTGCACGTAGAAGAAGTGCGCCATGTCGACGACGTTGTCGATGATCTCGCGGCAGTTGGAACCCTCGATGACGATCCGATTCCACGTCCACGCGGTCCACTCGTCGCTGTCGACCTCCGACAGCTCCGGGATGATGATTTCCTCCGGGGGAGGATTGCCTTCCGGGTCGTTGTAGACGAACACCTGCCCGTTGCGAACCATGGTCGGCCACGCCCGGGTCTTGGCGAGCTTCGGGTTGCGCTTGGCGTAGGGAACACCGGCGCAGCGTCCGTTGCCCTTCCACAGCCAGCCGTGGAACGGGCAGGCGACGTTGTCGCCCTTGATGCTGCCCTGTGACAGATCGCCACCCATGTGTCGGCAGTAGGCGTCGAGCACCTGGATGTGGCCCGACGTGTCGGTCCAGACGACGAGCTTGGTGCCGAAGATCTGCACCGAGTGCGGCTTGCCGTCGGCGAACTCGCCCACCAGGCCCAGGCAGTGCCATCCGCGGGCGAAGCGGGTCGGCGGGGTACCGGTGTCGATCTCCCGCACGCCCGGATCGGCCGCGTCGGCGGCCGAGGTTGCGTTCGGGGTGCCTGTGCTCACAGCCATTGGCGATCTCTCCCATCGTGGCGCTGCATGCGAATCGCGTACAGCCGATACTAGAACATGTTACAAAAATAGCAGTGGGCCGAGGCCGATGAACCCGGATACGGGCAGGAAATGGGCACAAAGTCCCAGTACTCGACATAAATGAGAACGTGTTCTAGTCTTGGAATCGGTACGCGTCACACTGGTGCTGGTGGGGGGACGAGCACACGAGAAGACACACAGTGAAGAGAACAGGGATGGGTGAGATGCCAGCACGAGAGAGCGATCCGAGCCAGCGCAGCAAGGCCGGGACGCAGGTCCTGGAGAAGATCAATGCGCTGCTGCCCGAACTCGAGCAGCGTGCGCAGCAGACCGAGGATCTGCGCCGGATTCCCGACGAGACGGTCTCCAGCCTCGAGAGCGCGGGCTTCTTCCGGCTCGTGCAGCCCGAGCAGTGGGGCGGTTATCAGGTCGATCCGGTGACCTTCTACGAGGCCGTTCGGCGCCTGTCGACGGCGTGCGGGTCCACCGGCTGGGTGTCGGGGATCATCGGAATCCACAACTGGCATCTCGCGCTCTTCGACCAGCAGGCGCAGGAGGACGTGTGGGGCAACGACACCACGGTCCGCATCTCCTCGTCGTACGCCCCGATGGGGATGGGCGAGGTCGTCGACGGCGGATACAAGGTCAACGGCAACTGGGCGTTCTCGTCGGGATGCGAGATCGCCGACTGGACCTTCGTCGGTGGTCCGGTCATCAAGCGCGGCAAGCCCGTCGACTTCGTCAGCTTCTTGCTGCCCCGCTCGGACTACACCATCAAGGACGTGTGGAATGTGGTCGGGCTCAAGGGCACCGGCTCCAACACCATCGAGGTCAAGGACGCCTTCGTCCCGACCCACCGCGTGCTGTCGATGCGCACCATGGCCGAATACCGCAGTCCCGGCCTCGAGCGAAACACCGCGCCGGTCTTCAAGATGCCGTGGGGCACCATTCATCCCAGTGTGATCTCGACGCCAATCATAGGAATGGCCTACGGCGCCTACCATTCGCACGTCGAACATCAGGGCAAGCGCGTTCGCGCCGCCTACGCGGGGGAGAAGTCCAAGGACGATCCGTTCGCCAAGGTCCGGATCGCCGGCGCCGCCAGCGACATCGACGCCGCCTGGCGTCAGGTGTCGGGCAACCTGCAGGCCGAATACGACCTCATCCTCGCCGGCGAGGAGATCCCGATGGAGTTGCGGCTGGCCGCCCGGCGCGATCAGGTGCGCGCCACCGGCCGCGCGATCGAGTCGATCGACAGTCTCTTCGAGAACTCGGGTGCCGGTGCGCTGAACGTGGATTCGCCGATCCAGCGGTTCTGGCGCGACGCACACGCCGGACGCGTCCACGCCGCCAACGACCCCGAGCGCGCCTACGTCGCATTCGGTAACGGGGAGTTCGGAATTCCCGTCGGCGACACCATGGTCTGATCCACGCCGATCTGATTCACGCCGATCCGGTGGACAGCACACGCGAGGACAGGAGCACCCAGCACATGACCGACAGTCCCATCCGTTCCCTGGGGTACATGCGCATCGAGGCGACCGACGTCGACGCCTGGCGCGAGTACGGCCTGAAGGTTCTCGGCATGGTCGAGGGCGCCGGTACCGTCGACGGCGCGCTCTACCTGCGGATGGACGACTTCCCGGCTCGCCTGGTGATCGTGCCGGGCGAGCACGACCGGCTCGCGTCCTCCGGCTGGGAATGCGCCAATGCGTCCGCGCTCCAAGACGTCCGAGATCGTTTGTCGGCGACCGGCGTCGTCTATCGCGAGGCCAAGGACACCGAACTGCTCGAGCGGCAGGTCGTCGAGATGATCGTGTTCACCGACCCGGCCGGCAACACCATCGAGGCGTTTCACGGTGTGGCACTGCAGCATCGACGAATCGTCAGCCCGTACGGCCACCGCTTCGTCACCGGTGAGCAGGGCCTCGGGCATGTGGTGCTCACCTGTGACGACGACAAAGCTGCGCTGGAGTTCTACCGCGACGTCCTCGGCTTCTCGCTGCGCGATTCGATGCGACTGCCACCGCAGGCCGTCGGCCGCGAAGAGGGCGACGAGGTGCCGTGGCTGCGCTTCCTCGGCTGCAATCCACGACATCACTCGCTGGCGTTCCTGCCGATCCCCAATTCGACGGGCATCGTGCATCTCATGGTCGAGGTCGAGAACTCCGACGACGTGGGGCTGTGCCTCGACCGGGCGCTGCGCCGCAAGGTGAAGATGTCGGCGACCCTCGGCCGGCACGTCAACGACCTCATGCTCTCCTTCTACATGAAGACACCCGGCGGATTCGACGTCGAATTCGGTTGTGAGGGAAGAACCGTCGCCGACGACGACTGGATCGCCCGGGAGAGCACCGCGGTCAGCCTGTGGGGACATGACTTCACCGTCGGATTCTCCCAGTAGCGACGAGTCGGCCATGAGCACCCATACCCCCTACGGCTCCGCCGATTTCGACTCCCGACAGTTCCGCACCGCGATGGGGCAGTTCTGCACCGGGGTCACCGTGATCTCCACGCTCACCGCCGACGACCAGCCGGCCGGATTCGCCTGCCAGTCGTTCGCGGCGCTGTCCCTCGACCCGCCGCTGGTGCTGTTCTGCCCGCAGAAGACCTCACGAACGTGGTCGGTGATCGAGCAGCGGGGTGCCTTTTGTGTCAACGTGCTCTCGAATCGTCAGCAGGACGTGAGCGCGAATTTCGGTGCGCCGCGCGAGGACAAGTTCTCCGGCGTCGTCTGGGACCCCTCGCCCGCGGGGCTGCCGGTCATCCGGCACTGCCTGACCTGGGCGGAGTGCACCATCGAACAGGTCGCCGACGGTGGTGATCACCACATCGTCATCGGCCGCGCCCGGACGCTGGGAGAGGTGTTGCAGGACAAGCCGTTACTGTTCTACCGAGGCGGATACCTCTCCACCGAGCACCCGCGCGTGACACCCGCACAGGCCGAACTCGAGAACTTCCTGACCTGGACCGGAGGGGACACCTGGCTATGAGTGCACCGAGCATCACGATCGCCGAACAGGCCACCAAGCCGTTCACCGATGCCATCGCCGAGGCCGAGAAGCTGATCCGCTCAGCGGAATTCGTGAGCAGCGAACAAGATCTGGCCGAGGGGCTCGACTATCTCGCCGGCAGTATCTCGGCGATCGGTCACCTGGTCCGTACCCGCAACCTCACCCATCCGGTGTTCGTCGCCTCGACCGGGCCATACACCAAGATGGGCCTGGACAACCCCGACACCCTCTACTACCACGCCGACATCGACCCCGCAGGCACCTACCGGGTCTGGGGGCGGCGGGGCACCACCGCCGACCTGAGTTTCCAACTGCTGCGCGGGGATTACACCCCCGACGCGGTCCCGGGCGGTGACGACGCCTTCGACGACCGGCGCATCACCATTGCCGACGACGGTTCCTTCGAGATCGTCTTCCGCCCCGCGGGCAGCGCACCGGGCGGCGCGGACGAGTTCGTCCTCCCCGACGGCGCCACCACACTGTCGGTGCGTGAGGTCTACTCCGACTGGGTCCAGCGCAAGGGTGCCATCGCCATCGAACGCGTCGACACGAGCGGAACCGCGCCCACCGAACCGGATCTCGAACGGGTGACCCGTCGCTACCGGACTGCGGCCAAGATGTTGACCGCGCGCATCAACACCTGGTTCAACTTTCCCAAGTGGTTCTACCTCGACGAGCCGGTGAACACCTTCACCCCGCCGCGGCTGACACCCGGTGGGCTGGCCACCCAGTTCTCGTCGGTCGGCCACTATCGTCTCGCCCCCGACGAGGCGATCCTCGTCACCGTCCCGAAGTCCGAGGCGCCCTACCAGGGATTCCAGCTCGGCAGCCTCTGGTACATCTCACTGGACTACGTGCACCACCAGACGAGCCTGAATTCTGCTCAGGCACAAGCCGATCCCGACGGGATGATCCGCATGGTGATCTCCCACACCGATCCGCACATCACCAACTGGATCGAGACCACCGGGCGCGAACGCGGGATCATGCAGTTCCGCTGGCAGCGGACCGAGCGACCGATCACCCCGGAGCAGGGCCCGACGGCACAGGTCATCGACGTCGGCGACGTGGCGGCGCATTTACCGTATCTCGAGCACAACCGGGTCGACGCGGACGGCTGGGCGCAGCGAATAGCACAGCGGCAGCGAGGCTTTGCCGGGAGGATGCTCACATGAGTGACGGACTACTGGCCGGCAAGGTCGTCGTCGTGTCGGGCGTCGGGCCCGGGCTCGGACGCTCGATCTGTGTTCGGGCCGCGGCTGCCGGAGCGAGTGTGGTGCTCGCGGCTCGGACCGAATCCAGGCTCAAGGAGGTGGCCGCCGAACTCGACACACCCACGCTCGTCGTACCGACCGACATCACCGACGACGACGCCGTCGACGCACTGGTGAGCGCCGCCGTCGGCGAGTTCGGTGGCGTCGATGTGCTGGTGAACAACGCGTTCGCGCTGCCGTCGATGAAACCCCTGGCCCGCACCGACTTCGACCAGATCACCGCGAGTCTGGACCTGACCGTGCTCGGTACCCTGCGCGTGATCAAGGCCTTCACCGACGCCCTTGCCGAGCGGGACGGGTCGATCGTCAACATCAACTCGATGGTGATCCGCCATTCCGAGCCCCGCTACGGCAGTTACAAGCTGGCGAAGTCGGCGGTGCTCGCGATGTCGCAGACCCTGGCCACCGAGCTGGGGGACAAGGGGATTCGGATCAACTCGGTGGCGCCCGGCTACATCTGGGACGACCAGCTGAAGTGGTACTTCGGCGAAGTGGCCAAGAAGTACGGCATCACCCCCGAGCAGGTGTACGAGCAGACGGCGGGCCGCTCCGATCTCCATCGGCTACCCGAGCCGGATGAGATCGCCGACGCGGTGGTCTTCCTCGCCTCGCCGATGGCCCGCGCCATCACCGGTCACACCCTCGACGTGAATTGCGGTGAATACCATGACTAGATCGACGCTGACGACGGTGGGTACCGTCGACGACCTCCACGAATCAGCCATGCGGGCAACCGGTCTGGATGATTTCGGCGATGACGGGTACCGGGAGGCGCTGGCGATCCTGCTCACCTCGT
Organism: Gordonia sp. L191; assembly: GCF_030077625.1. Lineage (NCBI taxonomy): Bacteria > Bacillati > Actinomycetota > Actinomycetes > Mycobacteriales > Gordoniaceae > Gordonia > Gordonia sp. L191. The sequence continues at coordinate 504,648 of NZ_CP125996.1, forward strand.
ACGCCGAGGAAGCCGGGCTCACCGAACTCGGTAGCAAGATGTTCCGGTTCTTCCTCAAGGGGGCGCTGGTGGCGCGGCTGCTGAGCGAGGCGTCGTGGAAAGCCAACCCCGGCTACGTCGACGTGCCGATCACCCGGCCGATCTTTGTCACCGGGCTGCCACGGACCGGGACCACCGCGCTGCATCGGCTGCTCACCGCCGATCCCGCCCATCAGGGCCTCGAGATGTGGTTGTGCGACGTTCCGCAGCCACGCCCGCCGCGCGAGACGTGGTCGGACAACCCGGTGTTCACGCAGATCAATGCGGGCTTCGCCCAACACCACGTGGAGAACCCGGAGTTCTTGGGACTGCACTACATGGATGCGGCCGAGGTCGAGGAATGCTGGCAGTTGTTGCGGCAGAGCATGATGTCGATCTCCTACGAGTCACTGGCGTACCTGCCCACTTATTCGCGCTGGCTCGCCGGCCAAGACTGGACGCCGGCGTACGCCCGACACAAACGCAACCTGGCGCTCATCGGCTCCAACGATCCCGAAAAGCGCTGGGTACTCAAGAATCCCAGCCACCTGTTCGCCTTGGATGCGCTGATGGCCACCTATCCCGATGCGCTGGTGATCCAGACACATCGGGCGCCGGAAACGATCATCGCCTCCATGTGCAGCCTCGCCGAACATGCCACTGCGGGGTGGTCGACGACCTTCGTCGGCGAGCGGATCGGCGCCTCACAGCTCGAACTGTGGTCGCGTGGCCTGCGCGAATTCTCGAGTGCCCGACAGCGATACGACCCCGCACAGTTCGTCGACGTCGAATTCGGCGAATTGCGGGCAGACCCGTTCGGCGTCGTCGACCGCGTGTACGCGGCATTGGGGGCATCGGTGTCCGACGAGGCACGAGCGGCGATGCGGGTACTCGACGAGGAGAGCCGTTCGGGTGCGCGAGCACCCCGCCACTCCTACCAGCTGTCCGACTACGGTCTCGACGAGGACACCGTGACAACCGCTTTCACATCCTGATCGCTTGCGCCCGGGCGGTCGATCACCGCCGTCAGACGCCGGTCCGGCGGCTGGGGTCCGCGTGGCTGCAGCAGATCGGCGAGTGCGGTGCGCAGGCATTCGGTGAGCAGCCGGCTGTCGGTGACGGCCGCGGGATCGCAGTTCACGCCGAGGAAGACGCCGCCGGCGTAGGACATGAGTCCCACGTTGACCGCGGCCCCCGACTTGGGTGCGAACGGGATGAGCTTGGTGACCTCGGCGCCCGCGGTGTAGACCGACATCGGTGGGCCCGGGACGTTCGTCGCCGCGACGTCGACCCCCTTCATCAAGGATCCCGCGATCGAGGTGGTCAGCGGGGCCGGTAACGAGGCGAGCAGTTGGTAGACGACGGTCGAGGCGCGCAGTGCCGGATCGTGTTGGGCCCGCCGCACCACGGGCTCGATCCGTCGGAGCAGGCCAGCGATGTCGGCGGGTTCGGCCGGCATCACGAAACGTGCGGGGAACCAATGATTCCCGGCTGCCGCGTCCGCGTCGGTACGCACACTGACCGGCATGTTGACCCGGACCCGGCGCAGTTGCTCGCCCAACGCGAGGTGATAGTCGCGCGGCGCTGCGGTCACCACCGCCAGGAAACAGGTGTTGAGCGTGGTGTCGTGCCGACGCGCGGCGGCCTTGAGGGCATCGAGGGGTACCTCCACCACCGAGAAGTCCACCGACAGCGAGCGATCCGACATCAAGGTGGACAGCGGGCGGCCCTGGGGTGCGAGCATCCGAATCGTCGACGCCGCGGTGTCGACGGCCTGCCGGGTCAGACCCACGGGGTCGGCGACAGCGGTCTTGGCGGTCGTGAACGCCAGTCGTGCGAGCCGGGCGGTGTCGTCGGCGGCGGCACGGACCTCGAACCCCACAGCCTGCTCGACCCGATGGATCAGGCTCGACGGTTCGGCGGTGGGCATCATCGGCATGTCACCGGGTTCCGGTGCGTCGCGGGTGAGGTCGAACAGCGAGGCGGCCATCGCCAGACCACCGATGCCGTCGGTGATGCAGTGGTGGATCTTCACGATCAGGGCCGCCTGATCGTCGGCGAGACCGGTGATGATCGCGGCCTCCCACAGCGGGCGCGCGCGGTCGAAGTCGGCCTCGCTCATCCGCTCTGCGAAGTCGAGGATCTCGACGAGCGCTTCGCGTTCGCCCGGTGCGCGCCGCCACCGCAGGTGGAATCCGGCGTCGAAATGTGGATCGACCTCCCAGCGCGGCGGAGCCAGCGACATCGGATTGCCGACGGCTTGCTGACGTAGGCGCGGTTGGAGGCGGGTCAGTCGTTCGGTGCGGTCGGTCACCCGCTCGAGGTCAGGCGCGGTCGAGCATCGCGACGAGCGTGATCGACGACCGCAGCAGTGGGTCGTCCTCGATGCCGAACATCACCGCGTCGAATGCGCCCATTCTGGGATCGAGGCCAACCATGTGCGTATTGTGCGACAGTCATCCTTGCCGGTGCCACGAATTGCGCGAGGTCGGCGATCGTCGGCGGGCCATCGGACCTAGGGTTGATCCCATGTCCGAGAAGTACGACCGCCGTACCGACGAGGGGTTCCGTCGACTGATCGCCTTCACCGATGCCGTCGTCGCGATCGCGTTGACGTTGCTCGTGCTGCCGCTCGTCGACATCATCCACGACGTCGCCCAGGATCCGACGGTGGGGCAGGTGTTCGACGAGCATTCCGACGAGATCACCAGCTTCCTGATCAGCTTCGTCGTGATCTGGGTGTTGTGGCGCAACCACCATGGCACCTTCGAGTACTTCAAGAACTACGACCGGGTGATCTTCAACCTCCATCTGCCGTGGCTGCTGACCGTCGTGGTGCTGCCCTTCGTCACCGCGCTGATCAGTGGGAACACCATCAAAGGGGCCAGCGCCTTCTACATGGCGGTGTTGTGGCTGTCGATCGCGTCGGTGATGGTGATGTCGATGTGGGGCCGCCGGCACCGCGAACTGCTCCACACCGGCGACGACGTCGACGCCTGGCTGGCCCGGCTACCCGACTTCGGGACGCTGATCCTGCTGACCGTCGCGATCGTGATCACGCTGGTGGTGCCGCCTTCGGGGCTGTATTCACTTCTGCTGCTGTTCGCGGTCGGTCCCGTCAACGCCGTGATCGAACGGTGGGTCGGTCGGGGAAAGCCCGCCTGAGCTGCACCGGCGGGGTCTTCCCGGTCGTCGAGGTGTGACGAGCCGCCAGGCGAGGAGCCTCGAGACGTGGTGCGGTGGTGCTGGTTCTCAACCGTGTCACCGACCCGGATCATCCACCGGGTAGTCGTCGAACACGGTCTTCCAATACTGCTCCGGAAGCTCGACGCCACGGCGGAGAACGATCGCCAGGCCGGTGGCCATGGCGATACCCAGTATCCCCAGCCACAGGCCGCCGAGTGCGAGCGCCACGAGCGCGATGGTGTGCAACACCGGCCACCCGTCGAGCAGAAGAAGGATCGGCGCGAACAACAGGCTCACCACGATGTAGGACGACGAGCCGAAGCGGTCGCTGCGCATGATCATCCGCAGCCACCGGGGAACGTCGATGTCGGGGGAGGTGTTGGAATCGGCGGTGGCGGTCATGTCGGGCTCCTCTCGTCGGTTCCATTCCACTGTTCGCGGGGTTGCGTGGTCAATGACCTTGGAGGTCATGGTTGCCACCACCGAGCTGATCGTTCGTCTCGATGAGCACTAGACGTTCAGGCGCAACCGTTTCACCATGTCGGCAACCACCTCGTGCGGTTGGCCGAACAGCTGGGAACTCGATTGCGCGCGTTTGAAGTACAGCTGGATGTCGTGTTCCCAGGTGATGCCGATGCCCCCGTGGATCTGGATGGCGTCGCCGGCGACGCTCGTGTAGGCCTCCGAGCAGTGGACGCGGGCGGCCGCCGCGAGTTCTGCGGCGTCGACCGAACCGGCGGCGAGTGCCTCGACCGCGGCGTGGGAGATCGCGCGAGATGTCGCCACGTGTGCATACATGTCGGCCATCCGGTGTTTGAGTGCCTGGAACGATCCGATGGCGCGGCCGAACTGGTTGCGCTCCTTGCTGTATCCGACTGTCAGATCGAGGGCACGGGCGGCGCCACCGACCTGCTCCGCCGACATCAGAGCCCAGGCCGCGGTCCGGATCGCGTCCACTGCTCCGGCGCCGGCGGTGATCGTCTCGGCCGGTACATCGTCGAAAGTGACCGATGCGAGCGGACGTGTCGGGTCGAGTAGTGGTTGCGGAGTGATCGTTACGCCTTCGGCACGGGCGTCTACGTCGTGGACGGTGAGTCCGGCGTCGGTGCCGGCAATGACGAGCAGATGATCGGCGGACTCCGCATCAAGGACGTAATGGGCTGTGCCCGAGAGCAGTCCGGCCTCCGCGCGGACACCGGACGACGACCACCCCGACGGTGCCGCCCAACACAGCGCGACGATCGACGTCCCCGCGGCGATCGCGGGCAGCAACCGCTCCGAGGCCGCATCATCACCGGCGGCCAGCAGCGCGGCGCTCGCGAGCGCCGCCGAGAACACCGGCACCACCGACAGCGCGCCGCCGAGTTCCTCGAGCACCACTGCGGTCTCGAGGAAGCTCGCTCCGGCGCCACCGAACTCCTCGGGAATCGGCAGTGCCGTGACACCGATCTCCGTCGACAGCGTCTGCCACAACCCCCGGTCGATGCGTGGTGTTGTTGTCATCGATGCACGCAGCGCGGCAGAACCGCCCCGCTGCGTGAGCAACGCGGCAATCGACTCCCGCAAGGCCCTTCGTTCCTCGGCGGAGATGGATTCGCGCACAGTCGGTTCGGTGGTCACAACGTCTCCAGGATTCGCGCCCGATGCGCGGCGGGGGTACCCCAGGCGCCGATCAGGGCGCGGGCCTTGGTCAGATACAGGGAGAGATCGTGCTCGGCGGTGTACCCGATCGCCCCGAGCACCTGCAGAGCCTGACGCGACGCCAGGTACGCCGCATCGGCGGCGGCCACTTTCGCCGCGGAGATGTCGCGGCCCACATCGGTGCCCTCCGGGGCTCCGCCGTCGATGCCGACGGCCGCGCCGTGAATCAGCGGCCGTGCCATCTCCAACGCGATGGCGACATCGGCCAGGTGGTGCTTGACGGCCTGGAAGGAGCCGATGGCGCGACCGAACTGCTTGCGTGCCACCGCGTACTCCGACGCGATCGACAGCATCCGATCACCCAGGCCGAGTAACTGGGCGGCGGTGGCCAGCGCGCCGAGATCGGCTGCGGCGGTGCCGTTCACCTCGGTGGCGACCGGATCGACCGCGCTCACCTCGGAGACGGTGCGGGCCGGGTCCACCGTGCGGTGGGTGGCGGTGATCTGCGCCGTGGACAAGGTGCCGTCGGCGAGGAGGTACACCTGTGACGCGGCCTCGGCGTCAGCGGCGCGAGGCGTCCGCGGCGCCGCCGCCACCGACACCAGCCGACCACCGGCGATGGCGCCGAGGTCGTCGGCGGCATCGGTGCCGGCGATCAGAGTCGGTGCGACGGCCACTGTTTCGGCCAGGGGTCCGGGAACGCCGTGCCGGCCCAGAACCTCGGCGACGACCACCATCTCGACCGCTCCCGCGCCGGCACCGCCATGTTCGTCGTCGATGAGGAGCCCGAGGACACCGATCTCGGCGAGTTGGCCGAAGACCTTGGCGGCCGGCGCCCGGTCGCTGGCGGCCCATGCGCGGGCGACGGCGGGACTGTCGGCCTTGGTCAGCAGCGCATCCACGCTGGAGGCGAGGTCGTTGTGGTATTCGGCGAGCAGGAAGTCCATGTCAGCGATCCCCCCGGGGTAGGCCGAGGAGTCGCTCGGCGATCACATTGCGTTGAATCTCGTTGGTGCCGGCATAGATCGGTCCCGACAGCGAGAACAGGTAACCGTCGAGCCACGCGTCGTTGAGTTCGGCCTCGGCACCCTGGAGGTCCAGGGCGGTCTCGTGGGCTGCGATGTCCCACTGACTCCAGAACACCTTGTTGATCGACGACTCCAGGCCGAGCTGACCGCCGGCGGCGAGCCGGCTCACGGTCTGATACGTCGACAACTCGTATGCGCGGGAACCGATCCAGGCGTCCGCGACGCCCTTGTCGGTCGCTGCGGTCGGCGGAACACGGTCGCCGCATACCTTCCACAGTTCGACGAGTCGGTCGGTGGTGGCGAGGAATCGGCCGGGGGAGCGCAGCGACAGTCCGCGCTCGTTGGCGGCGGTGCTCATCGCCACCCGCCACCCGTTGTCGACCTCTCCGATCACCCCCGACCCGGCGGGATCGGCCGGGTCGTCGGGGACGAAAACGTCTTCGAGGAACAGTTCCGCAAAACCGGGTTCGCCGTCGAGCTGGGCGATCGGACGCACCGTCACCCCGTCGCCATGCAGGTCGAACATGAAGTAGGTCAAGCCCTTATGGCGTTGTGCGGACTTGTCGGTCCGGAACAGACCGAATGCGCGATCGGCGAAGGACGACCGCGAACTCCACGTCTTCTGGCCATTCAGCAGCCATCCGCCGTCGGTGCGGGTGGCACTCGAGCGCAGCGACGCCAGGTCGCTGCCGGCTTCCGGTTCGCTCCACGCCTGACCCCAGATGTCGTCGGCGCGTGCCATCCGCGGCATGATCCGGGACAGCTGTTCGGTGCTCGCGTGCTCGAACAGCGTGGGCGCCAACAGGAAGATGCCGTTCTGGCTGACCCTGCCGGGTGCGCCGGAGCGGTAGTACTCCTCTTCGAAGATCAGCCAGTGCAGCAGCGGCTCATCACGACCGCCGTACTCCTCGGGCCAGCTGACCGCCGACATCCGGTCGGCCGCCATCGTTCGTTCCCACTCGCGATGTGCCTCGAAGCCCTCGGCGGTGTCCATCGACGGCAACGGCTCCGCGGGAACATGGTCGGCGAGCCAGCTGCGGATCTCCGCCCGAAATGCTTGTGCCGCATTATCCAACAGATAGTCCACGTCAGGACCCCGCCCTGGCGGCGGCGCTCTTCATCGACTTCGCGTCCATGCCGCCCAACGAGTCCCCGCCGGAGGATTCGGCATTGGCCGAGTGCGCGAAGTGGTGCCAACCGAAGACCGAGTCCATCGCGTTGCGCATACCCATCTGGTCCTCGCAGATGTTGACCGCCTTCTTCGACAGGAACAGGCCCTGCATCGGCATCTCGACGATCTTCTCCGCGATGCCGTTCACCTTGCCCGCGAGTCCATCTCGTTCGACGACATGGTTGACCATGCCCCACTCGGCGGCCTGGGACGCGGTGAACCGCTCGCCGGTGAACAGGATCTCCTTGGCCCGGCGGGGCCCGAGGACGTAGGCATGGGCGAAGTACTCGACGCCGGGAATCCCCATGCGGGCGACCGGGTCGGAGAAGAATGCGTCGTCGGAGGCGACGATGAAGTCGCAGACCCACGCCAGCATGAGCCCGCCGGCGATGCATGCCCCGTGCACCGCGGCGATCATCGGCTTGGGGATGTCGCGCCACCGGCGACACATCCCCATGTAGACCTCCATCTCACGGGCCAGTCGCTGATCGGCACCCGACTTGTCGGTGTGATCCCAGTGCAGGACAGCAGCGTTCTCGTAGTAGGTGTCGAAATCACGCTCCGGAGTACCGATGTCGTGGCCGGCCGAGAAGTGCTTACCCTTGGCCCGCAACACGATGACCTTCACCGACGCGTCGTCGACGGCCTTACGGAAGGCGGCGTCGAGCGAATACGTCATCACCGAGTTCTGCGCGTTGCGGTACTCGGGCCGGTTGAGGGTCACGTAGGCGACCGCGCCAGCCGGACCGCCGACCTCGTAGGCGACCGGGGAGGTGTCGGGTCCGAGATCGTCGGGGCCCAGGGGTGGTGGGATGACGGCGTCGCTCATGCCACCGAGCGTAACCTAGCAAGTGCTTGGTTGGTAGTGGCGGCCTGGTCGGGCGGCTGCGACGAGGAGAACGCTCAGTCCAAGGGGCACGATTGCCCACAAGGCTGCGGTCCGGTAGCCACCGACGGCCGGCAGAAGAGAATCGGGCGGCGTCGCGGAGGCGAGGAGGAAGCCCGCAACGGCGCTGCCCGCGCTGAAACCCGTCGCTCGGACGATCTGATTGATGGAGAGCACGCTCGAGGTCTCGTCCTGTGGCACGTCAACCAGCAGAAGCCCGGGCATGGCCGCGGAGATCCCGCCGACTGCATAACCGAGCAGCGCGACTGCGACCAGAACAGCGGCCAGAGAGTTGTGAGCGATGACGAACACCGCTGCGGCGGCAATGGCAGGCATTGCCGACAGCGCGTACACCCAACCTTCAGCCAGGCGACCACCTAGGGCGTGTCTCCCAAATGCTGTAGCCAGTTGAGGATCGCGTTGAGCGTCACTGCTGCTCGATAGGTGATGGCGAGTTTGTCGTAGCGGGTGGCTAGCCCGCGCCAGTGCTTCGACCATGCGAAGGATCGCTCGACGACGTTGCGGTCCTTGTACAGTTTGGGGTCGAATGTCGGTGGCCGGCCACCGTTTCTGCCGCGCTTCTTGCGGGAGTTGATCTGGGTGGACTTCTCCGGGATCACTGCGGTGATCCCTTTGTCACGCAACAGTGTCCGGTTGACGCCGGTGGCGTAGGCCTTGTCGGCGAGGACCGCGTCCGGGCGAGTCCGTGGCCGACCGGCACCGATGCGTGGAACGTAGATGTCGGCGAGGACCTCGGCGAGCATCGCCCCGTCGTTGCGTTGACCGCCGGTGACGATGTTGGCCAACGGCCGGCCCCGCCCGTCGACGGCGCGATGGATCTTCGTGGTCAACCCGCCACGCGACCTGCCGATCCCGTGACCTGCGGGTTCACCACCGTCAGGGGCGAGGTTTTTGTGATTCGATGATGCCCCCTGTGTCCTGATCAGGGCGTGTGGTGTTCGTCGCGTGCTGATGGGCACGGGCGATCGTCGCGTCGACCGAGATGTTCCAGTCGATCCTGCCGACCGCATCAGCCTGCGCGAGTACGTGAGTCAGGATACGGTCCCACGTGCCGTCCTGTGCGTAGCGTCGATGGCGTTTCCATACCGTCTGCCATGGCCCGAATTGCTCACGAGGCAAGTCCCGCCAAGGGATTCCGGTCCGGTACCGATAGGCGATGCCCTCCACGACTCGCCGGTGCTCACCAAATGGGTGCGCGCGTTTGCCGACATTCGACGGCAGTAACGGTTCGATCCGCGCCCACTGCTCGTCGGTGAATACCTGATACCTCGAAGTCGTCATCGCCACCGAATCAGCCTGCCCGCCATACATCCTCAAGTATCGGCGACCCGCCTAACCGAGGACCTGCCCAACATCGATTCGATTGCCGTCCGGATCACAGAAGACGAACCCTCGCACACCGTAATCGGCGTCGCGCAGCCGTTTCACAATGCGGACGTTGTTTTCAACGAGGTACTCGTACAGGCGGGTTGCATCAGCAACCAGCAGGTGCGCCACGTTGAAGGCGCGGGGCCGGTGGCTACCCACGAGCGTCAGGTGAAGTTCGGCGTCATCACGACGCAAGATGACAAACCCCACGGGCGTGCCGTTCGTGAACACCACCGTCATACCCAGCATGTCACGGTAAAAGCCCAAAGCCCGATTGATATCACCTACGGGTATCGTGGCCGCGATCCGGCCGAAACTGACGTGCGACTCACTCATATGGGCGCGCTCCAAATACACGAGCGGGTACGGAGACGATGCTCGCGCAACCCAGACGTCGGCGCGGTGGCCGCTACCACCAACACAGTACCCGCTCAAACTCCCAGCGGACTCCGCCCCCAGTATAGGAGACACGCCCTAGAAGCGGAGTCGTCCTCGCTGCCATGAATCCGAGCAGCGAGAACGGAATCAGCGACGCTCCTGCCGCTAAACCCGGAAGCGCGAATCCGTAGTTGGCAGCCGGCGGCGTCTGCACGTATCTGGTCATCAGACTGAAGAGCAGGTAGAGACCTACCGCAGCGATCAGCATCGCGAGGTTCGCCCGCAATTGCCGAGCGCGTCCCAGCAGCCGTAGGTTCACCAGAGGGGAACGGCTGCGGAGTTCGATGGCAACGAATGCGGTGATCGCGACCAGCACACCGACGACGGTGACCACAGCTGCCCCTGGGGCCCGCCATAAGGCGGGGTCGGCGATGATCAGCAATACGCCGAACATTGCGACCGCGAGCGTCGACGCCCCTCCGATATCGATCGTCGGACGCGGACCAGGTTTCTCGGCGGGCAGTGATCGCCACGCGACGATCAACGCGACAACAGACAAGGCGAGCCCGATGCCGTATGCGGCGCGTAGGCCCGTGGCCTGATCGACAAAGCTGACCAGCGGATAACCGACCCCGATCCCTACGGTCGAGGCAACTGAGAGGGCAGCGATGGTCGACGGCGAGTGCTGTGGTGAAAGATGTTCGCGGGCAACACTCATCAGCAGTGCGACGACTCCGACGGCGAGCCCCTGTAGACCGCGGCCGACGAGCAGAACCCACAAGGGTGCGGCGATGACTGTCAGGATGCCGCCCACGGCAACCAAGGACAGGGTGGCCAGGATCGTGGCGCGCCGAGCCGGTCCGCTCCCGAGTCGGCCGAGTACCGGACCAGCGATCGCGCCGGTGAACAACGTCACCGTGAGCGTCCATTGCGCGGCGTCGAGTGACACATGCAGGCTGGTTGCGACCGCCGTGATCAACGGTGCTCCGACGCTTCCGATCACGGCCGCCGCCAGAGCGGTGCACACGAGAGAGGCACTGAGCTGACGGTCGGGTCTCGAGATGACCGTTTCCTCCGGGTGGCCGCGGGTCATCGGTTTGTCTCGGTCGTGATGTGCGCGAAGAGGCCTGGCCGAATGCGTGTGCGGACGCCGTCGGCCCAAGGCGCGTCGATGTCGTTGACGTCGAGAGCCGCGCCCGCGTTGAGGAGCATGCCATAGGCGAGAAATGTCTTCACTGTCACCGGTTCGAGTTCGGTGCCATGGTCGACGGTGTCCCACAGCTGTGCGAAGCACTCACGGACGGTTTCGCGCACCTCAGGGTCTCCGCATGCCGCCAATCCCTGCAACTGCAGCAGTAATCCGGTTCTGTCGGCGAGCAGATCGTAGTATTGCGCACCCATCTCCGAGAGGCCGGCGAGTCCGGTGGTCTCGCCGGCGGCTGTAGTCATTCCCTCGCTGACCCGGGTGAATGCCGCGCGCACCAGCTCGAGGAACAACGCCTTCTTGGTGCCGAAGATCCGAAATATGTAGGCCTGTGTGATCCCCGAGGATTGGGCGATCGACTCGGTCGACGCTCCGTGGAGGCCGAATGCTGCGAACTCCTCCGCTGCTATTGCCAGGATCTGAGCCCTGCGGTCTGCGCCGCTCATCCTCGATGCCATTAGGGATAAATTACCAGTTACTAACTACTTACAAAAGGGAGTAACGACGATCCCTGCGAGATACAGCGTCAGGCGCGATCTCCACTTGAGTGGCCTGCAGGGCGCTCGGAGAGTTCCGCAGCGCACCCACGTGCCGCGTCGATGAGGCGATCGAGTTCGGTGCGATCGACGTGACCGCGCGGGCAGACGACGACCGAGGCGTGGACGGCGCCGCCGGCATCGAAGACCGGTGCGCCGATGGTGACCGCGGCGATCGCGTCGTCGCTGAGCTCGTCGGGCAGATAGTCGATGGTGCTGATCTGCTCGAGGAGTTCATCGACACGCACCCGAACGCCTGCGGGTACCTCCAACGAGTCCAGCGTGGCCATCAGGGTGACGTGGTCGTCGGTCATCCGCTCGATCGAGGCGCCACGTTCGCGGACCGCATCGAGGACGAGTGCGAGACGGGTGCGCAGCGACGCCGGAGCCGTGGCGATCCACGACGCACGCTCGGCCGGTGGCGCCCAGGCGAGAAACTCGCGGCACACCGGCGGCCGCAACGGCATCCGGGCGCCGCTGGTCAGCCACGCCGCCGAGCCGAGGGCGCGGCCAGGTGGCGCCGACCCCACCACGATGGTGATCTCGTCACCGACCCGTCGTGCCAGAAAGCAGTGCAGGCCCAGCTGTTCGGCGAGGGCGTCGAGGAGAGGCCCCGCTCGACGAGTGAGGTGATCGGCCCGGGAGATCGCGACGGCGAGACCGACGAGGCGACCACCCGTCGAATAGGTTCCATCTGGGAGGCGCGTGGCCCATCCGCGCTCTGTCAATTCGCCGAGGATCGCGTGTGCCGTGGCGCGCGAGTGCCCGGTTCGGCGGACAATGTCGGCGAGGGACAGCGGACCGTCGGCGGTACCGAGGATCTCGACGATCTCCACGACGCGTGCAGTCGGCGGCGACGGCGGCCGTGTCACCGACGAGTGGGGTGGTTGTTGACCCGGCCCGTCTGCACCGCCTAGCGTGTCCGTCACATAGTCAATACTGAGTGTCGAATATTCGACATGTCAAGGGAGCGCAGAGTGACAGCGTCATCCGCGAGCACACCCGTACGGGGCCACTACGAGCTGAGTCATCTCGACGCACTCGAGGCCGAGTCGGTCCACATCTTCCGCGAGGTCGCGGCGACCTTCGAGCGGCCGGTGTTGCTGTTCTCCGGTGGCAAGGACTCGGTGGTGATGTTCCACCTCGCCCGCCGAGCGTTCTGGCCGGCCCCGATCCCGTTCCCGCTGATGCACGTCGACACCGGGCACAATTTCGACGAGGTCATCGACTACCGCGACCGGGTGGTCGCCGCGACCGGCGTGCGGCTGGTGGTGAGTTCGGTGCAGGACGACATCGACGCCGGTCGCGTCGTCGAGCAGACCGGACCGGGTGCGAGCCGCAATCGGCTGCAGACCACCGCGTTGCTCCGTGGCATCACCGAGAACGGATTCGATGCGGTGTTCGGCGGGGCGCGCCGCGACGAGGAGAAGGCTCGGGCCAAGGAACGTGTCTTCAGTTTCCGGGACGAGTTCGGCACGTGGGACCCGCGCGCCCAGCGGCCCGAGCTGTGGCACCTCTACAACGGCCGCCACCACAAGGGCGAGCACATCCGGGTGTTCCCGTTGAGTAATTGGACCGAACTCGACATCTGGCAATACATCGCCGAACAGCACATCGAGCTGCCGTCGATCTACTACGCACACGACCGTCAGGTGATACCGCGCGACGGAATGCTGTTGGCGGACACGCGGTTCCTCGAACGTCTGCCGGACGAGCAGCCACACACCGAGCGTGTGCGATTCCGGACGGTGGGCGATGCCACCTGCACGGGCTGCGTCCTCAGCGACGCCGACACCGTCGACAAGGTCATCGCGGAGGTGGCGGCGACGCGGATCACCGAGCGAGGCGCCACCCGCGCCGACGACCGCATCTCGGAAGCGGGTATGGAAGACCGCAAGAAGGAAGGTTACTTCTGATGCCCCAGATCCCGATGCCCCAGACTCCGATGCCCCAGACTCAGACGCCTCAGGACGAGATGCCCGGCGCCACAGGAGAACTCCTCCGCATCGCGACTGCGGGGTCGGTCGACGACGGGAAGTCGACGTTGATCGGTCGACTGCTCTACGACGCGAAATCGATCTTCGCTGATCAGCTTGAGTCGATCGAACGGACCAGTGCCGAGCGCGGTGACGAGTACGCGAATCTGGCACTGCTCACCGACGGTCTGCGCGCCGAACGTGAACAGGGCATCACCATCGACGTCGCCTACCGCTACTTCTCCACGCCGAGAAGAAAATTCATCATCGCCGACACGCCGGGGCATGTGCAGTACACCCGCAACATGGTCACCGGCGCGTCGACCGCGAACCTCGCGATCATCCTCATCGACGCACGCAAGGGTGTTCTCGAACAGACCCGGCGGCACGCCTTCCTCTCGTCTCTGCTCGGCATCCCGCACCTGACGGTCTGCGTCAACAAGATGGACCTCGTCGACTGGTCCCGAGCACGTTTCGACGAGATCTGTTCGGAATTCTCCGATTTCGCTGCCAAACTCAACGTCGGTGAGATCACTTTCATCCCGATCTCGGCGCTGCGCGGCGACAACGTCGTCGACGCCTCGGCGGCGATGGACTGGTATCAGGGTCGAACACTGTTGAGTCATCTGGAGAACGTGCACATCGCCTCCGACCGCAATCTCATCGACGCGCGGATGCCGGTCCAGTACGTGATCCGGCCGCAGCGCAGTGACGGCGCCGATCACCGCGCCTACGCCGGCACGGTGGCGGGCGGGGTCTTCGCCCGCGGCGATGAGATCGTGGTGCTGCCCAGTGGTTTCACCACCACCATCACCGACATCTGGGGCCCCGGCGGGACCAAGGTCGACGAGGCGTTCGCCTCGATGGCGTGCTCGATCGAACTCGCCGACGAGATCGACATCGTCCGCGGTGACATGCTCGCCCGACCGAATAACCGGCCCTACGTGAGCCGTGACATCGACGCGATGGTGTGCTGGTTCTCGGAGGACTCGACGCTGACCGAGCGCAGCAGGTTCGCGCTGATCGCCGGTACGCGTACCACCCGCACCGAGATCACCGGCCTCACCTACCGTCTCGACGTCAACACCCTGCACCGCGACGAGGCGGCGACGTATTTGCACCTCAACGAGATCGCGCGCGTGACGCTGCGCACGCAGCAGCCCGTCATGTTCGATTCGTATCGACGCAACCGGGAAACGGGGAGCTTCATCCTCATCGACGAGTCCACCAACAAGACGGTCGGTGCCGGCATGATCACCGCCCCGGTCAGCCACGACAGCCACATCGTCTGGCAGACCACCAAGGTCGGTCGAGAGCATCGGCCGTACGCCGGCGCGACGGTGTGGCTGACCGGGTTGTCGGGGTCCGGAAAGTCGTCACTGGCAATGGAACTCGAGAGAAGATTCGTCGCCGAGGGGCGGCCCGCCTACCTGATGGACGGCGACAACCTGCGGCACGGACTGAACTCCGACCTCGGATTCGGCGACGACGACCGCCGCGAGAACATCCGGCGCACCGCCGAGGTCGCGGCACTGTTCGCCGACTCCGGATCCATCGCGATCGTCTCGCTCATCTCGCCGTTCGGTGACGAGCGCACCCGGGCGCGCGAGATCCATGCCGAACGCGGACTGCCGTTCTTCGAGATCTTCGTCGATACCCCCCTCGACGAATGCGAGCGGCGTGATCCGAAAGGGTTGTACGCCAAGGCCCGACGTGGTGAGATCAGCCAGTTCACCGGCATCGACTCGCCGTACGAACGCCCCGAGCACGCCGACCTCGTCGTGACCCCCGCCGACGGTTCCCCGTCGGAGGCCGCCGACGCGGTCCTGCGTAATCTGGGGCTGTAGTGGGAATCGAGCATGGGAGACGAGGATGGGCGATCGCGCACTCGCCGGTGAGTTGGCCACGGTGGCAGGACATCTGCTGCTGGATATCCGTGCGACGAGCGGCTTGACGGGCAAGGATCTCGGCAAGGAGGGGGACCTGCGTTCCAACGACCTGCTGATGCGCCGCCTCGCCGAGGAACGGCCCGACGACGCGGTGCTCTCGGAGGAGTCCGCCGACGACAAGTCGCGACTGGGTGCGCAGCGCGTGTGGATCGTCGACCCGGTCGACGGCACACGCGAATACGGTATGG
The DNA here is from genome assembly GCF_030077625.1 of Gordonia sp. L191. Lineage (NCBI taxonomy): Bacteria > Bacillati > Actinomycetota > Actinomycetes > Mycobacteriales > Gordoniaceae > Gordonia > Gordonia sp. L191. The sequence goes on from NZ_CP125996.1 coordinate 520,198, forward strand.
ACGGACATACCGACTGGGCGGTCCATGTGGCGCTGTGGTCGGCCGACGGTGGCGGCACACTGATCGCGGGGGCCGTCGCACTGCCCGCGCTGGGAGTCACCTACGTCGACGACGACCTTCCGATCACGCCCACCGACGGACTGGCGAGTACCCCGAAGGGCGAGCTGCCGAGGGTGGTGGTGAGCGGCTCGCGGCCCCCGGCGTTCTCGCAGCCGGTGGCCGACGCGATCGGCGGCGAGGTGTTGTCGATGGGATCGGCAGGCGCCAAGGCGATGGCCGTGGTGCGCGGTGAGGCCGACGCCTACGTGCACGCCGGTGGCCAATACGAATGGGATTCGGCGGCGCCCGTCGCGGTGGCACGGGCAAAGGGCTTGTGGTGCGGCCGGATCGACGGGTCGCCACTGGTCTACAACCGCGACGACACCTACCTGCCCGATCTGGTGATCTGCCGACCGGAACTCACCGAACGCATCATCGCGGTGACCGCTGCTGGTTGAGAACCTCCGGTCAGTTCGGTAAACGGCCGGCGACGAGGTCGGCGATGAGCGCATCGGGGTAGCCGGGACACACGGTGGTGTAGATGTCGATGACGACCCCGAGTCGGGTGTTGTCGGCGGTGGCGCCATTGGCGCGCAACACCGCCGCCTGTGTCGAGCGATCCAGTGTCACGAACTCGCTGCACGTCATCGTCGTCGCGTTCGGTGGCGCGGGCACGTCGCTGATCGGTGCGTCGGAGCTCGAATCGGGTTCGGTCGAATCCGGTTCTGACGCATCGGGAGCCGGGGAGTCGGGAGCTGGGGAGCCGGTGGTGGCGTCGGGGTCGGTGGTCGTCGTGGAGATCGACGCGGCGGCCGGGTCGGCCACCGGGTCGCCGCTGACGGTGCACGCGGGCACCGCCGCGAACACCACCACGGCGAGCGCGATCATCGCCACCCGGATTCGGTGTGTGCTCATGGGTGATTCGGTGCTCATGGGTGACTCCGTGTTCATGCGAGAGTTCTTGCCGGCGCCAGGCCCGACAGCACCAAATTCACTGCGGCACGCAGGTCAGCGACCTCGATGCGCATCAGCTCGTCATGGGTGAGGTTCTCCAGATCGCCGCCCGCCGACAGGCGCACCTCACGTTCTTCTTCGGCGGCCTCGATGATGTTGCGGATGAACCGTCCGTTGCCGGCGAGGTCGGTGGCCCGCTGGGTTCCGCCGGGGCCGTGGCGCACGTCGTGATACAGCGGTGTACACGCCTGCTCGAGTTCGGCCATCGCCTCTACCGTGAGGATTGAATCCCGTTGCGCTGCCAGGAACTCGCCGATGCGGGCCAGCTCGCCCGGCGTGTAGGACTCGAAGCGGACGCGGCGGGCGAAGCGCGAACCCAACCCCTCGTTGGCGGCGAGGAAGCGGTCGATCTCGGCGTCGTAGCCGGCGATGATGACCACCAGCCGGTCGCGGTCGTCCTCCATCCGCGCGAGCAGGGTGTCGACGGCCTCCCGGCCGAAGGCGTCACCTCCGGAAAGGCCTTGCTGGATCAGTGTGTACGCCTCGTCGATGAACAGCACACCGTCCATCGCGGAGTCGATCAGCGTTGACGTCTTGATCGCGGTGGAGCCGAGGTGCTCGCCGACCAGATCTCGTCGGGTCGCCTCGATCACCTTGTCGGACTTGATGAATCCGAGCCCGCAGTACAGTGTGGCGATCACCCGGGCGATTGTCGTCTTACCGGTGCCGGGTGGTCCGGTGAAGGCCAGATGCAGGCTGCGCGCCGACGTCGACAGTCCGCGATCGGCCCGGATCCGGGCCAGTGTCGCCGCCGACTTCAGTTTGGCCACTTGCTCTTTGACCGACTCCAGACCGATCTGTGCGTCGAGATCACGTTGCGCCCGGGCGACGAGGTCGTCGCCGTCGGCCGAGGCCGGGTCTGCGTCATCGGTGCCGGGTGTCGACGCCGGGTCCCACATGTCGGCCCGTGCCGCGATCTCCTCGGCGCTCGTCACGGTCAGCCGCAGAGTCTGGCTGCGCATCGCGTCGGCGGCCGCGGTGAACGTCGGATCCCGGGAGAATGCCTGCTCGAAGGCCGCGCGGGCCTGATCCTCCTGACCGGTCTCCCGCAGGGCGAGCCCGAGAGCGAACAGCGCCCGGGTCGCGCAGGAGGGGATCGGGCCGTCGATGGCCCGCTGTAGGCGGCGCAGCCCCTCGGTGAACATGCCCAGCTGCACGCACGCGCTGCCGCACATGTAGTCGGCGGCGCTGCCCAAATACTCGTCGGCCCAGGAGTCGGTTCGCCCCAGTGCGGTCAGGACATCGGGCCAGCGCTGCGCCGAGAAGTGCAGCACGCCCGTCATGAACTCGGCGATCGGTGCGTCGCCGGTGATCTGTGACAGGACCTCGGCGGCCCCGGCGAGATCGTGTCCGCGGATGAGGGTGGCGGCGTACGCGGCGACGGCGTGGTCGGCGTCGACGAGTGGATAGTCGATGAACATCCCGGTGTACCAGCGGCCGACGAGCACTCCCGGCGGCAGCCCGAGCCGACGCTGTTCGCGACCGATCGCATCGCGGTGGCGATACACCGCGAGCAGCGCCTCGTTGACCGCGTCGCCCGTACCGACGGCCGCCGGTCCGCACGCGAGGCGGCCGATCCAGGCGTCGGCCATGCCCGGGTCCCATTCGCTCGCACGTGTGAAGGCGAGTGCCGCCTGCTGCGGATTGTCCACCGGATCGGTGCCCTCGACCGCAATACCCATCGACAGGACGCCGAGTTCGAACAGTTGTCGTGCCCTGCCGACGTCGACCATCGAGAACTCCCCCCCGTTTCGGACCCTGCGAGGAGCCTAATCGGTGGCGCGCGTCACGGGGAGATGATGTGCACGGATGACCACGTTCGCTGTGGATTGTGTGGACTCACGTGGCTCCGGTAGCCACGTCTATCATGGCCGGGTGAGCGATCAGACTCATGTGGACACCGTCTCCGCAGCTGCCCAGTCCCCCGATCATCCCCAGCCCTACCGTGAACTCGGTCTCAAGGACGACGAGTACGACCGCATCCGCGAGATCCTCGGACGCCGACCCACCGATGCCGAGCTGGCGATGTACTCGGTGATGTGGTCCGAGCACTGCTCATACAAATCCTCGAAGGTGCACCTGCGGTACTTCGGGGAGACCACCACCGACGAGATGCGGGCCGGGATGCTCGCCGGTATCGGTGAGAACGCCGGCGTCGTCGACGTCGGCGACGGCTGGGCGGTGACCTTCAAGGTCGAATCGCACAATCACCCGAGCTACGTCGAGCCGTACCAGGGTGCGGCGACCGGCGTCGGCGGCATCGTGCGCGACATCATGGCCATGGGTGCGCGGCCGATCGCGGTGATGGACCAACTGCGCTTCGGTCCTGCCGACGCCCCCGACACCCGGCGCGTCGTCGACGGCGTGGTGCGCGGGGTCGGTGGCTACGGCAATTCGTTGGGCCTGCCGAACGTCGGCGGCGAGACCGTCTTCGATCCCAGCTATGCCGGCAACCCGCTCGTCAACGCGCTGTGTGCGGGCGTGCTGCGCACCGAGGATCTGCACCTGGCGTTCGCCAGCGGCGCGGGCAACAAGATCATCCTGTTCGGAGCGCGGACGGGGCTCGACGGCATCGGCGGTGTGTCGGTGCTGGCGTCGGAGACCTTCGACGATTCGGGGGAGGCCGGCCCGAACCGCAAGAAACTCCCGAGCGTCCAGGTCGGTGACCCGTTCACCGAGAAGGTGCTCATCGAATGCTGCCTCGAGCTCTACCACGCGGGACTGGTGGTGGGTATCCAGGATCTCGGCGGCGCCGGATTATCTTGTGCCACCTCGGAGTTGGCTGCTGCCGGCGACGGCGGCATGCGGATCGAGCTGGAGAAGGTGCCCATGCGTGCGGTCGGCATGACACCGGCCGAGGTGCTCTCGAGCGAATCCCAGGAACGCATGTGCGCGGTGGTCACGCCGGAGAACGTGGAGGCCTTCCTGACGGTGTGCCGCAAGTGGGACGTGCTGGCCACGGTCATCGGGGAGGTCACCGACGGCGATCACCTGGAGATCACCTGGAACGGTGAGACCGTCGTCGACGTGCCGCCGCGCACGGTGGCCCACGAGGGGCCGGTCTACGAGCGGCCCCTCGCCCGACCGGAGTGGCAGGACGAGGTCATCGCCGCCGGTGCGGCGTCGCTGGCGCGGCCATCGACGCCCGACGAACTGCGCTCGACGCTGTTGACGATGCTGGCCTCGCCGGCGCTGTGCAGCCGCAAGTTCATCACCGAGCAGTACGACCGGTACGTGCGCGGCAACACGGTGCTCGCCGAGAACGCCGACTCCGGAATGATCCGCATCGATGAACGCACCGGCCGCGGGATCGCTCTGGCCACCGACGCGTCGGGCCGCTACACCTATCTCGATCCGTACCGCGGTGCGCAACTCGCGCTCGCCGAGGCCTATCGCAACGTCGCCGCATCCGGTGCCACGCCGAAGGCCGTCACCAACTGCCTCAACTTCGGGTCCCCCGAGGATCCTGCGGTGATGTGGCAGTTCCAGCAGGCGGTTCGCGGTCTGGCCGATGGGTGCGCGCAGCTCGGCATCCCGGTGACCGGCGGCAACGTCAGCTTCTACAACCAGACCGGCGCCACGGCGATCCTGCCGACACCGGTGGTCGGTGTGCTCGGTGTGATCGACGACGTCCGGCGCCGCATCCCCACCGGATTCGGCACCGAACCCGGCGAGACGCTCATCCTGCTCGGGCAGACGCGCGACGAGTTCGATGGCTCGATCTGGGCGCAGGTCGCCCATGATCACCTCGGTGGTGTGGCGCCGGCGGTCGACCTCGACCACGAGAAGTTGCTCGGCGACATCCTCACCGCCGCGTCCCGCGACGGCCTGGTCTCCGCCGCCCATGACCTCTCCGAGGGTGGGCTGATCCAGACCGTCGTCGAGTCGGCGCTCGCCGGCGAGACCGGCTGCCGCGTATTGCTGCCCGAGGGGGCCGACCCGTTCGTCTGGCTGTTCTCCGAATCGACGGGCCGTGTGTTGGTGGCGGTGCCGCGCACCGAGGAGTCGCGATTCGTCGCGATGCTCGACGCCCGCGGCATGCCGTGGACCCGCATCGGCGTCGTCGATCAGGGCAGCGATTCGGTGAGTGTGCAGGACCAGTTCGAGGTCACCCTCGAAGAACTGCGCGTCGCCCACGAGGGAACACTGCCGGCGTTGTTCGGCTGAGCGGGAGCGGAGCGAGCGGGCCGAAATATAACCGTATGCTCGGGTGATCATTCGTTACGCGGTGTGCTGGTCGTGAGAGCTGGGGCATCGAGGAGAAAGGGCGTCACCTCATGACCACTCCGCAGGACGGCTCGGGATCGCAGCCGTACGGCCAACAGTCCAACCCGGGTGCGACGCCGGGATCGTCTCCGTGGGACCAGAAGACGGTGTACGGCGGCGCCGGTCAGCCGCCTGCGACCGGGTCGCCGTCCTACGGTCAGCCCGGTGCCCAGTACGGTCAGCCTGATTACGGGCAGCAACCGGGCTATGGGCAACCTGCGTATGGCCAGCAGCCTGCATACGGCCAGCAACCGAGCTATGGCCAGCAACCCGCATACGGCCAGCAACCGGTGTGGGGGCAGCCCGCGGGCGCCAACGTTCCCTATCCCCAGAACCCGTACGGGGACCCGTACGCGCTGAAGCCCTCGGGTGGCACCGCGATCACTGCGACCGTCCTCAGCTTCCTCGGCGGCGTCTCGGCGATCTTCGGGCTCATCGTTTCGATCGGCGTGCTCGTCACCATCTCGGCCCTGGCGACCGAGGTCGATCGGATTCCGGGGTGGTACAACGCCGTCCTCGTGATGCAGATGATCGTCGACGTGGTACTCGCCGTGCTGTTGATCTGGGGTGGCGTATCGGTGTTGCGGCACAAGATGATCGGCCGAATTCTCGTCGCCTCGGGATGTGGCGTGTCGATCGTGTTCGGCATCATCGGGGCGATCGCGGGCCTGGCTGTCGAGTCGGCGTTGAGTCACAACGGCGTCAGCAGTGGCTTCGGAAGCGGCATTTTCAGCTTCGTCGGTCTCATCTTCCCGATCGCCACGGCGATCCTCGTGATGCTGCCGTCCACCGCGGAGTGGATCAAGGCCGGCTGACGCCCGAATCCTCTGTCGCCGAACCGAACCGCCGGGCCACGCCCTGTGGATCGTCGGTGGTGATCTGGTCGGCGCGCAGCTCGAGCGCGCGGTCGATGTCGGGGTCGTCCCGGCCGAAGGTGTAGATGTCGATCTCGCGTCCGGTGGCGTGGAACGCTGCGACGAGGTCGGTGCCCCGATCAGCGACGGTCAGCACCAGCCGCCGATCGAGATAGATCACCTCGGCGCGCGGTGAGGCGGCGACTGCGTGGTCGACGAAACGCCGATAGGTGCGCCACCTCAGCGCCCGGTCGACCGCGCCGTGATGGCAGGGGTCGTACCCCACACGCAGGCGCGGTACCGCGTCGGTGAGGATGCGAACCGCCTCGGCATCGCCGCACGAGAGAATCGCATGCTCCGCGAACGGTGCGACCGCCTCGGCGAAGGACCGCACGATCGGCTCGTCGAGGTCGTCGGCGGACTGTTTGAGATCCAACTGCAGCACAGCGTTCGGGTGAATGTCGGCGAGCGCACCGCCCAGGTCGCCGAGCAGCGTCACCGGTTCGTCGATCCGACGACCGTCGTTGTCGCGCAAGGTCAACGATCGAAGGTAGTCGGCTGGGGCTGCGCCGACGTCGCCGGAGCCGGTCGTCGCCCCGGCCAGATCGCGGTCGTGCAGGATCGCGAAGCCGCATGGTTCGGACGAGCCCGGTGCGTGGATCACGAGGTCGACCTCCACGCTCGCCCCGACCGCCATCCCCTCGACGATTCTGCTGCGCGTGAAGGGCGAGTCGTCGGAGCGTTTGCGTGCGCGATGCCATTTGAGGCGGGTGCGGTGGCCGTCGGACGTCACGGCGATCGGTTCAGCGGTACTCATCGTCGGCGCACTCTACCGTCGGCAGTTGGCCAAAACGTGTCCGACAAAGTGAAACGTGTTCTAGTTTTGGCTCATGACGTTGCGAGTGGTGGAGTGGTCGACCGGAACCGTCGGCCGACATGCGATTGCCGGGATCGACGCCCATCCCGACCTCGAACTGGTCGGCGTGTGGGTCTCGGACCCGGCGAAGGTGGGCAAGGACGCGGGCGAACTCGCGGGTCTCGGCCGCGACCTCGGTGTACTCGCGACCGACGACCGGGCCGCTCTTCTCGCGCTGGCCCCCGACGCCATCGTGCACACCGCGATGACCGACGACCGCATCTTCGAGGCGATCGACGACCTCATCTCCTTCGTCGAGGCGGGCGTCAATGTGGTCTCGAGCGGGCCGGTGGTGCTGCAGTTCCCCCAGGGCATCCTCGATCAGAAGCTTCTCGATCGCATTGCGGCCGCAGGCGCGGCGGGCGGGGCCAGCCTGCATGTCAACGGCATCGACCCAGGATTTGCGAATGATGTTCTGGCGCTGTCGATGACGAGTCTCTCGCAACGGATCGACGAGGTGCGCTGCCTCGAGATCGCCGACTACTCGACGTACTACCAACCGGTGGTCATGCGCGACATCTTCGGTTTCGGGCAGCCGATGGACGCGACACCACTGCTCCTGCTGCCGGGTGTGCTTGCGATGGGGTGGGGCAGCGTCGTCCGCCAGCTCGCCGCCGGGCTCGGACTCACACTCGACGAGCCGCTGATCGAACGGCATGAACGCGTCGCGGCCGAACGGGACTACTCGACCGTGTCGGTGGAGATTCCCGAGGGAACCATGGCCGCACTGCATTTCGAGGTGGTCGGCCAGGTCGCCGGAGTCGACCGCATCGTGCTCGAGCACTACACCCGCACTCACCCCGAGCAGTGCCCGCAGTGGCCGAGTCCCGTCGACGGTGACGGCTGCTACCGCATCACCATCTCTGGTGAGCCGCAGATGTCGGTGGAGTTCGCTCATCACGGCGAGGACGGCGATCACAACGTGTCGGGGATGATCGTGACGGCAATGCGACTGGTGAATTCGGTTGCCGCGGTGGTTGATGCACAACCGGGCCTGGTGACGGCACTCGACCTGCCGCTCATCACCGGAGCCGGACTGGTGTCGCGCTAGGAGGCGCGCTTCGCCGGTTGCCTGCGCATCCAGGAATCACCGCACTGCAGCGCATTTCGTAATTCTCGGACAAGTCGGACAAATCAAATCTTTGGTATTTGGTTATGCTAACCTTGGCCGCCATGGTCACGGAGCAGGTTGCCAGCCCACCGGTCGAACGCGCCACGGCATCGGCGAACCGTCGGCGAACGTCAAAGAAGCCGGTTCGACGTGCTCTGATCGTGACGCACCGGTGGAGTTCGATCGTACTCGGTCTGCTTCTGGTGGTCGTCTGCACCAGCGGCGCGATCCTGGTGTACGAGCCAGAACTGGTGCGCGCCACCAACTCCTCGCTGTTCACCACCACCGACACCGGGCGCCAGGCGAGTTTCACCGACGCGGTGTCGGCGGTCCACGCTGCCGACCCGGATTTCGATGCCCAGTACCTGTCACTCAAGGACGGTGTCTACTTCCTCAGTTCCGCCGATACGGCCGCAGGTACCTGGGCCGTCGATGCCGGCACCGGAAAGGTCAACGGCCACGGCGATATTGACGGCGGTTTTCTGGGTTTCCTGGTCAACCTGCATGACTGCGGCCTGGCGTGTGAGGGCTATCCGGGGTACATTTCATGGTTGGCCAAGCCGTCGGTGGTCGCCGGTTGGGGTTGGTTCACCGCCGATATGACTTGGGGTGCACTACTTCTCGGGATCAGCGGACTGTTGCTGGTCTTTCTGGCGATCTCCGGCATCGTCATCTGGTACCCAGGGCTGCGACGCTGGCGCAACGGTTTTCGGGTGCGCATCGGCAAGGGGCGATTCGCGCGGGACACCGACCTGCACAACGTGATCGGCATCGTGGCCGCGATCCCGCTGCTCATCTGGGGGCTGACCGGGATGAACTTCGAGATCCCGGGCGTCGGCAAGGTGTGGTACGCCGCCACCGGAGGTGTCGCGCCGGCCGACGACGCGTACACGATGCCGACCTCGGAGTCGACCGGACCTCTCATCTCTCTCGACCAGGCAATCGCCGCCGCCCAGGCCCGCTACCCGGGCTCGCACACCACCTGGGTGGGGATGCCGTCGGAGGGTTCGGAGTACTACTCGGTGGATCTGCTTGCCGGAGGACCGGATCTGTGGTCGGGGAGCGCGACCTACCACGGCAACCGAGAACTCGGGATCGACGGCCACGACCCGTCGGTGATCAAGGAGTTCTCCGGGGCGCCGGCGACGGTGTCCAACACGATCGCTGACGACTGGGCGCAGCCGACCCTGCACTACGGGGTGTCGGTCAACGGCTGGTGGCGGGCGCTGTGGTTCATCTTCGGGATGACGCCGCTGCTACTGATGATCACCGGGCTGAGTACCTGGCAGATCCGAAACCGCAACGCGCGGCGCAGACGTCGTCGCGCCCGCGATCGAGTGGCCGCTGCACCCGACACCTCCGCAGGCTCGCCGAGCGTCGCCGCCGCGACCGGCGCCGAATGAATCCATCGGTGGCATTGCTGCTCTGCGCCGCGTGCGTAGGGACGGCGCTGTGGTCGCTCCTGGGCCTGACCTCCGTACCGTCACTGGCGTGGCCGACGCGAGTCACCGTGATCGTCGCGGTCGCTGTGATCGCCTGGACCGCAGGCGGTCTGGTGGCGTGGATGATCGGCGCCGACGCCCCGGCGCGACCCGGGGTGTTCCTCGGCTACGCGGCCACGGCGGTAGCTCTCGCGGCATTTGGCGTGCCGGCGACGACGGCCCTCGGTCGACGGGGTTCGGCCGTCGTCAGGGCGCTCGTCCTCGCTCTCTTGGCTTTCGTGTGCTGGCGAGCCGAATCCGTCTGGCTGATCGGCGTGCCCGGGGTACGAGGTTGACCCGCTGAAACTCACCCGAAAAAACTTTCGACAACCCCTTGCCAACCCGACAAACCCGACATGTGCTCGAACACAACAGCACACAAACACATGTGCGCTTATCGCCGGGGGGTGAGAAATGATGGTCGATACCGCGTTACCCGACGTGTCCGGGTTGTCGACCACCCAGAAACTTGCCCTCGCCCACCGCTTGGTCGATTCGTTGGCCACTGATGATGTGACCGGCCTGTCCCACGATGACCTGGTGTCGGTTGCTCAATCCACCGAACGGTTGATCACCCGTGTCACCGTCCAAGGGCGATCGGCAGATCGTCGAGTTCTCCGACCGTCATTTGGCGCGGGAGTACGGGTTCGGGTCGATCACCGACGCCATCATCGGCTTGTTGCGTGTGTCGGAACCGTGGCGGCGGTGGAAACAACTCACAGCGACCGCCACCTTCCACACCTTCACCGGCGAGGTCGCCGCCCCGAAATATCCGGCACTCGCCGAAGCGATGGCCTCCGGGGCGGCCGGCCCCTCCCACGCCGCAGTCGTCATCGACGTGCTGGACCGCATCCCCGCGACAGTGCCGTTCGACGAAAAGATGTCGGCCGACGCCACGATGGCCCGCTACGCCCGCACCCACACCCCCTCGGATCTTCGGATCTTGGGGGCACGGGTGTTGGCGCACCTCGACCCCGACGGTGAGTTGACCGACGATGCTGATCGGCAACGGCACCGCCACATCCGCATCGGCCGCCAAGACGCCCAAAAAATGAGTGGCCTGACCGGACAAATGACCCCCACCTTGACCGCACACCTCGGAGCAGTACTCGCCGCGTGGGCGGCGCCTGGAATGAACAATCCCGCCGACCCGGAGTCCCCGACCGGGAGTCGCGAAGACGCTGATCCCGACGCGTTGGCGGCTGCGGCAGCCCGCGATCACCGTGACCAGGTCCAACGCAACCATGATGCGTTGGAAGCAGTCCTGCGTGCCGGGTTGGATGTCGGTCTCGGCCCGCAATCGCATCGCGGCCTACCACCGCATCTGATCATCAAAGCATCGCTGTCGGAGTTGATCGCCCAAACCGGGATGGGCGTCACGGCGACCGGCACTTTGCTGCCGATCACCGATGTCATCGCATTGGCCGCCCACAGCCAACCCTGGTTGGCGGTGTTCGACGACCACACCCGCCTGCCGCTGTATTTGGGGCGGGCGCGGTTGGCGAGTCAAGGACAGCGGATCGCGTTGTTCGCCAAAGACGGTGGCGAGTACTGCTCGTTTCCCGGGTGCACTCAACCTGCCGCGCACGTGGAAATTCATCACGCCACCAAAGATCATGCGAAAGGTGGGCTCACCAACATCGGTGACCTCGCCCCCGCCTGCGGCAAACACAACCGGATGGTCGGCGACAAACCCGGACAATTCACCACCGGGATTTATCGGGACGGGCCGTGGGCCGGACGCTGCTGGTGGCGCAACAACACCCCCGTCGGCGCAGCTGAACCGAACCCGAAACGGCCCGTATCCGGGCGGAGTTGCATCCACCACCCGACCCACCACAGGCTGCTGCCGATACCGATCTCGCCACACGCGACGACCGGGACTCGATGCTGCCCACCAACCGAATCCGCCGCAGCCGAGTCCCGATCGGGCACGGATATTACGACCTCGTCGAAATCCTCCACCCTGACCCTGGCTCGGACTCGCCGGTCGAGAACCGACTCGCCCAACTACTCGGCAGTCGCCGGCATTAGACCGTCACGTGCTTCGGTCCGTGGTCGGAAACCAGCAGCGGTGCAACAGGTCTCGAGGCTCGTCGCTAACGCTCCTCGGCACCTCGACCACCGGGAGAAAAGCGACCATCGGGATGACAGCGCTCCTCGGCACCTCGACCAGCGAGAGGAAGGTATCGTCGCTAACGCTCCTCGGCACCTCGACCACCGATCAAGGGGAGTCTCGAGACCTCCGACAGCCGACGCTCACAGGGTCCAGGAGTGCACGGGCTCGCCCTCGTGCATGAGGGTGACGTAGTCGGCCAACATCCCGCGAAGGGCGGCGGCGCGGTCCTCACCGGCCTGCTCGCGGGCGGCGACTGCCCGACGCTGCCAGACCGAGCCGGTTTGTCTTGTGACACAACGGCCTTCGATGACGGACAGGTAGCGGGTGCGCGCCCTGGACGAGACGCCGAATGCGCGGAGGCCGTCGTCGGCGAGGGGGAGCAGTCGACGTAGGGTGAGCTCGTCGGGGCGCACCCATCCGACGTCGGGCCAATACAGTTGCGACTCAAGGCCTCCGCGGGCGCCGGCATGAAGATTCTCGGCGGCGCCATTGAACGACATCTGTGACCACAGCGGCCGGTCGGCCTCCACGAGCCCGCGGACCACCCCGTAATAGAAGGCGGCATTGGCCATGGTGTCGACGACGGTCGGCCCGGCGGGCAGCACACGGTTCTCCACCCGTAAATGTGCCTGCCCGTCGACGACGTCGTAGACGGGCCGGTTCCACCGGTACACGGTGCCGTTGTGCAGACGCAGTTCCTCGAGCGCGGGGATACGCCCGGCGTCGAGTTCGGCGAGCGGATCGACATCCGTCGACACCGGCAACAATGCCGGAAAGTAGCGGGTGTTCTCTTCGAACAGATCGAAGATCGTGTTGATCCATCGCTCCCCGAACCACACTCGCGGTCGCACGCCCTGGTTCTTCAGTTCCAGCGGCCGGGTGTCGGTCGCCTGCTCGAAGACCGGGATGCGACTCTCGTGCCACAACGCGGTCCCCGCCAGGAACGGTGCGTTGCCGGCCAGCGCGACCTGCACCCCGGCGACCGCCTGCGCGGCATTCCAATGCGCGGCGAAATCCTCCGGCGCCACCCGCAGATGGAGTTGCAGCGAGGTACACGCGGCCTCGGGCAGGATCGAATCGGTTGAGGTGTGCAGTCTTTCGCTGGCGTGATGCTCGCCGAGCGGGACGCCCGCGATGTCGATCTCGATGTCCTCACCGCGGGCGGCAAAGATCTGCTGATTCAGCAGGTCGTAACGCGGATTCGCCGAGATCCATTGATGTGCGAAGTGCTCGGTCCGCAGGGTGGGCAGTGTGCCGATCATGACGAGGTGCGTACCCACGCGGTTGGCCTGCTGTTCGGCGCGATTGAGCGAGGTGCGCAGCCGTTGTTCGAGAGACATCGTGTCGTTGTCGACGAACGGTCGCGGCGAGACGTTGATCTCGATGTTGAACTGGCCGAGTTCGGTTTGATAGTCGGGGTCGGCGATGGCGTCGAGTACCTCGGCGTTGGCCATGGCCGGGTTCATCTCGTCGTCGACGAGATTGAGCTCGACCTCCATGCCGAGCAACGGCTCGGGCGGAGCGCCGTGGTCGGTGAACAAGCCGTCGGCGAGCATCCGGGCGATCGCCTCGGTGCCGCGGCTGACCTGCTTGCGAAAGCGCACCCGGTCGGCGCCGGAGAACTGTTGGGTGCTGACGTCGGTGCCCATGGCCCAATCCTGCCCGGTCCGTCCGGGTTGCGGGCGCGATCAGCCCAGGGCACTCAACGCAGGGCGGCCACGACCTGGTCGGCCATTGCCTGCTGGCCGCGCGTGTTGGCGTGCATGGACGGGAAGTTGACCGCACCCAACGTCGGCTCGACCCATCGTCGATCGCCTGCGCAGGCGTCGTGGCCTGCGGACACCTTCGACATGTCGACGAAGGTCGCGTGTGTCGTCGCGGCGGCACGTCGCAAGGCGCTGTTGAGGGCCGCGAAGGTCCGGTGCAGATACTCGGTGTCGGCGGGCGTGGTGAGCAATGCCGCCGAGCAGACCGGGGTTCCCACAGCCGGGAAGATCTGCGGATATCCGACGAGGAGCACTCGCGCGTTCGGTGCGGCGGTGTCGATGCGGTGCAGCACGTTCACGAGGTCGGGGTAGGTGGAGGAGTTGATCTTGTCGACCAACGAGGTGCCGAATTCATCGCGGCACGGGGTGGCCGACAACGGCGCGGACAGCCAGGCCTGCTGGCAGGCCGAGGTCGAGTCGTTGAACAGTCCGTTGTTGTTCGCGCCGATCGTCAGGGTGATCAAGCGGGTGGCCGGTCCCACAGCGTTGATCTGCGGGCCCTGCCACCGGTATTGCGACTTGGTCAGGTCGGTGGTGGTGGCGCCGGCGCAACTGACGTCGGCGACGTTCATCCCTCGTCGCTTGGCGACGAGGTGGGAGTAGTTGACCAGCGAGTTGGAGCAGAACGTGGCCGCACTCGTGGCCTGGGGGAACACCGATGCTCCCGCGCTGTAGCTGTCACCGAGATTCACGTACGGGTATCCGTCGGCCGCCTGCGCCCCGCCGGCCTGAGCGAGTCCGCCGAGGAGGGCGACGGCGGTGGCCGCCGCGGTCAGCACGGTGCGGATGCCGAGGCGTCGGTGGGGGCTGCGGCCGTACGGCAATGGCATTCGGTGACTCCAGATCGTGGTGATCAAGTTACTGACGTTGTTAGTGTGACAAATGGTACTGGTGATGTCGTCGGGTTCGGCCGGAGCGTTACCGGAATGGGTCCTGACTCCCCGCGGGCGTCGCTGTACCCCGCCGCGAGGAGCGGCGTGATCCGGCCGCGAGGCATCATGGGCGGCGTGCCCGCCCGAAAACCCATCGATCCCACCGACACTCGCGCAGCGGTTCTCGCCGTCGTCGAGTGGTTGCGTGATGAGCAACTGCCCGCGCCTGCACGGCCCACGCTCGCGGCCGCGGTCCGGCTGACCGCGCGCACGCTCGAGGACATCGCACCGGGGAACTCCGTCGAGGTCCGAGTGCCACCGTACGTGGCCGTCCAATGCATCGTGGGTCCGCGGCACACGCGGGGGACTCCGCCGAACGTTGTGGAGACCGACCCGCGCACCTGGTTGAGCCTGGTGGTGGGGGATGCGCGATTCGCCGACGCCGTCGAGTCCGGTGCGGTCACGGCGTCGGGATCCCGCGCGGGCGAGGTCGCGCAGTGGCTGCCACTGGTGCCGGTGCCCCGCCCCGACCTATGACCCTGCTCACCCCGGCGGAATACCGTCGGGCGCGTCGTCGCTGCACGGTTGGCATCGGGGTAGTACCGATCGGTAGACTCCGGAGGGTCTCCAGCCCATTGCCGCGTTGGCTTCCGCACGGCCGGTCTCGCCCGTGATCGGATCACCATCGTGACCCGACATCTCATCCGGCCGTGGTGTCCGCGTCCGAATGTGCAGACCAGAGCCCAGCCCCAGGGAGATCGTCGATGACCGAAGAGTCGATAGCCGGCCGGAACCTCCTGGCCCCCACGTCGCAGGGATGTCCCTCGACCCGACCGATCGACGAACCCGAGAACGAGCCGCGCGAGGAGTGCGGCGTTTTTGGTGTCTGGGCCCCTGGTGAGGACGTCGCGAAGCTCTCGTACTACGGCCTTTACGCCCTGCAACACCGTGGCCAGGAGGCCGCCGGAATCGCGGTCGGCGACGGCTCGCAGGTGCTGGTCTTCAAAGATCTCGGACTCGTCAGCCAGGTGTTCGACGAGCAGACGCTGGCATCGATGGTCGGCCACGTCGCGATCGGCCATTGCCGCTACTCGACGACCGGATCGACCACCTGGGAGAACTCCCAACCGATCTTCCGCACCACCGACGCCGGCACCGGGGTTGCGCTCGGACACAACGGCAACCTGGTCAACACCGCGCAGCTCGCGGCGCGGGCACGTGAGGTCGGTATCAAGAGCACCGCGGCGACGTCGGATTCCGACGTCGTGGGTGCGCTGCTGGCCCATGGTGCCGCCGACAGCAGCATCGAGCAGGCGGCCATGGAGTTGCTCCCGACCCTGCGGGGTGCGTTCTGCCTGACCTTCATGGACGAGCACACCCTGTACGCGGCGCGTGACCCGCACGGCGTGCGCCCGCTGTGCCTGGGCCGGCTCGATCGCGGGTGGGTCGTCGCCTCGGAGACCGCGGCCCTCGACATCGTCGGTGCGTCGTTCGTGCGTGACATCGAACCCGGCGAACTGCTCGCCATCGACGCCGACGGCGTCCGCAGTTCCCGCTTCGCCGAGCCGACGCCACGCGGCTGCGTCTTCGAGTACGTCTACCTCGCCCGCCCGGACAGCATCATCCACGGCCGCTCGGTGCACTCCACGCGTGTCGACATCGGGCGGCGGCTGGCCCGCGAGTTCCCGGCCGTCGGTGACCTGGTGATCCCCGTCCCCGAGTCGGGTACGCCCGCGGCCGTCGGGTTCGCCCAGGAATCGGGGATTCCCTACGGGCAGGGGCTGATGAAGAACGCCTATGTCGGCCGTACCTTCATCCAGCCCTCGCAGACCATTCGCCAGCTCGGCATCCGCCTCAAGCTGAACCCGCTCAAAGAGGTGATCCGCGGCAAACGCCTTGTTGTCGTTGATGATTCGATCGTGCGTGGCAACACCCAACGCGCACTGATCCGGATGCTGCGGGAGGCGGGCGCGGCCGAGGTGCACGTCCGTATCGCGTCGAGTCCGGTGCGTTGGCCCTGTTTCTACGGCATCGACTTCGCCTCGCCCGCGGAACTGATCGCCAACGGCATGGAGTCCGAGGAGCACATGGTCGAGGGCGTCCGGCAGGCGATCGGCGCCGATTCGCTCGGCTACATCAGCACCGAGGAGATGATCGCGGCGACGCATCAGGAACCGTCGGCGCTGTGTGCGGCGTGCTTCGACGGCAACTATCCGATCGAGCTGCCCAAGGAGTCGTCACTGGGCAAGGCGGTGCTCGAGCAGATGCTCGCCAACGCTGCCGACGATGTCCGGATCGACCCATTGACCGCTCCCAATGACAACGTCAGCGCCGTGATGCGGCCCTGAAGCACTCGGGTAGCGTGTCTCCCGTGAGCGAACCGGATGCGGCTGACGAGAAGTCCACTTCACCTTCCGCGGAACTTCCTTCTGGCGGCCTGTCGTACGCGGGGGCCGGGGTCGACATCGACGCCGGCGATCGCGCTGTCGAGCTGATCGGTCCGCACGCCAAACGCGCCACCCGCCCGGAGGTCCTCGGCGGCCTCGGCGGTTTCTCCGGACTGTTCGCCCTCAAGGGCAACTACCGCGAGCCGGTGCTCGCCGCGGCGAGCGACGGCGTCGGCACCAAACTCGCCGTCGCCCAGGCGATCGGCAAACACGACACCGTCGGCCAGGACCTCGTGGCCATGTGCGTCGACGACCTCGTGGTGTGCGGCGCCGAGCCACTGTTCCTGCAGGACTACATCGCCATCGGCAAGGTGGTTCCGGAGACCGTCGCCGAGATCGTCGCCGGGATCGCCGACGGCTGCGTGATCGCCGGTTGCGCACTGCTCGGCGGCGAGACCGCCGAACATCCCGGTCTCATGCGTGACGA
Source organism: Gordonia sp. L191 (assembly GCF_030077625.1). NCBI lineage: Bacteria > Bacillati > Actinomycetota > Actinomycetes > Mycobacteriales > Gordoniaceae > Gordonia > Gordonia sp. L191. The sequence goes on from NZ_CP125996.1 coordinate 537,510, forward strand.
CCACTACGACCTCTCGGCAACCGCGGTCGGCGTCGTCGAGGCCGACCAGGTGCTCTCGCCGGATCGGGTCCGCGCCGGCGACTCGGTGATCGCATTGGGCTCCTCGGGCCTGCACTCCAACGGATATTCGCTGGCGCGCAAGGTGCTTCTCGACTGGGGCCACATGGATCTCGCAGGCGACGTCGAGGAATTCGGTCGCACCCTCGGTGAGGAACTGCTCGAACCGACACGCATCTACGCACGCGATTGCCTCGCGCTGGCGGCCGAGGCCGACGTGCGGACGTTCGCCCACATCACCGGTGGGGGGCTCGCGGAGAATCTGGCCCGGGTCATCCCGTCGGGGCTCGTTGCCGATCTCGAACGCAACACCTGGACTCCCGCACCGATTTTCGCCATGATCGCCCAGCGCGGTCGCGTCGAGCAGGCCGAGATGGAACGCACCTTCAACATGGGTGTCGGCATGGTGGCCGTGGTGGCGCCCGAGGACACCGACCGTGCCCAGGCGGTACTGACCGCGCGCCACGTCGACAACTGGGTGCTCGGCACCATCAAGCGCAATCCCGAGGTCAAGGGCGGATCGGGGCGTGTGAACCTCGTCGGCGACCACCCGCGCTTCTGACAACCCGATCCGGGCCCGACGCTGCGCGAAAACGGCCCGAAGCGTCGCGAAAACCAACGATCACCGGTCCGTTCGCCGGACGCATTCGAGAAATGCGTCAGAAGATCGGACCGGTGATCGCCTGTGGTGGCGCTACCGTGACGACGACGCCGGGGCAGTCGGCGTCAAGGGGTGAGCGAAATGAGGGCGTTCGCGCTCAGGCGCGGCGCCACTCGTCCTCTTCAAGCCACTCCTCCACCGGATCCGGGCGGTCTGCCGAATCCGCCGAACCCGACAACTCGCGCTGCAAGCTGTCGAAATCGGTGTGGGGAGTGGAGTACTTCAGCTGACGAGCAACCTTCGTCTGCTTTGCTTTAGCCCGGCCGCGGCCCATATGGGACCCCCTCGCACAATGACGGGGCGGCCAAACTGGTGGCGGCCCCGTTCTCTCGGTAGTTGAGTATCTCGTGGGCACCAGTTTAGCGCGCGTTTCGCGATTACGCGGATTGCCCCGTCAATGGCACGCCGACCAGCTGTGATGGGGTGTTGTCCGGGTGGTTTGCCGGAGTCCTCGAGCCGGGCGGTTCGTCAGACCTCGGCGACGCGTGCGAGGTGTCGGCTCGCCTCGCGGCGGACCTTCGCGGGCAGGTCGTCGGCGGCCAGCAGGGTCTGCAGGGGCTTGGCCTCGGTGCCGGTCAGCAGATCGCGGACGGTGACCCCGTGGTCCGGGCGGGAGACGACGCGGATCGCGTCGCCGGCCCCGATGCTCCCGGGCGTGAGAACCCGCAGGTAGGTGCCCACGTCGCCCTGCTGCATGAACCGTTTGACCCACCGGGGCTCACCCGCCCAGGCAGCGAAGGTCCGGCACGGGGTCCGGGGGATGGTGGTCTCCAGCAGGACGCCGGTCGACGGGTCGTCCGGCGGCCCCACCCACCAGCGTTCGCCGACGAGCGCGTCGGTGACGGGCAGGCCGTCGACGCGCATGTTCTCGCCGAACCAGCCGTAGGGCAGGTCGCGGCCGAGTTCGTCGGCCCAGCGGCGTGCCTCGCGGTCGTCATAGGCGTAGACGGCTTGGTCGTGGCCCCCATGGTGTTTCGTGTCACGGACGTGGTCGGTCACCAGGCCGAGCTCGCCGACCTGCACCCGCCCGTCGTGCGGCCGCTTGTCGATCGCGCTGATGCCCGCCCTGCCGAGGTCGACGTCGGCGTGGACCGCGCAGACCGCCAGGACGCGCCCGTCCGGCTGACCCTGGTGTGCAGGACCCAGGTGAGCCGGCTCGTGCGGTGTCACCGTCATGCCCGACCGCGGAGGCGTTCGATGGCCACCCGGCCCGCCTGCACCCGGTCGTCGGCGTCCATGGAGTCGGGATCGACGCGGGCGGCCATCGGGGGTTCGTCGGCGTCTCCTCTCACGAGCAACTCGACGTCGGGGCTGATGCCGCGCTTGAGGAGTCCGAGGGCGATGGGACCGAGGTCGAAGTGGTCGACGGCGGTGCCGAGGCGGCCGACGGTGCGCCCGCCCGCGGTGATCGGGGTTCCTGGCGGCGGACGGTGATCGGTGCTGCCGTCGAGGTGCAGCAGCACGAGTTGGCGCGGCGGCTTACCGAGATTGTGTACGCGGGCGACGGTCTCCTGACCGCGGTAGCAGCCCTTGTCGAGGTGGACGGCGCCGAACCGCTCCGGACCGCCGATCCACCCCGCCTCGTGGGGAATGGTGCGTTCGTCGGTGTCGACGCCGAGGCGGGGACGCCGGGCGGCGACGCGCAGGGCGTCGAAGGCCCAGCTGCCGGCCATCCGCGCGCCGGCCTCGGTGAGCTGCTCCCACCAGCGCAGCAGCAGGAACTCCGGTACGACGAGGTCGACCATCGGGAGCGAGGTGTCGGCGTGCTGGCCCTCCGACAGCGGAGGCATCATTCGCCAGAAGCCGAGCGGCTCGTCCTCGTGATGGGATTCGGGCAGGTCACCGGCCTGGTAGGGCGCGGCGTCGGGGTCGATCTCGAGGAGATCGGCGATCGGTCCGCGCACCGCGTCGGGGCCGATGAGCGTGAGGACCTTGACGTCGGTACGCGCCGCGGGCTGCACCTTGGCCCAGAAGACCATCCTGGTGAGAAATGTCAGCAGGGCCTCGCCGCGTGCGGCCTCAGTGTCGATCCAGGTGACCTCGTCGACGTCGGTGAGCACGAAATGATCCTCGACCCGGCCGTTGGCGTCGAGGGACAGCGCCTCGGCACTCGACCGGTCACCGAGATCGCTCACCTGCTGAGAGCAGATCGTGTTCAGCCAGGTGAGGCGTTCGGGGCCTGGGAGTTCGAGGACCGCACGGTCGGTGCGGTCGACGATGGCCGCGCCGCGGACCGCCGCCCGCTGCTCACCGAGGGGATCGCCGTAATGCCAGGCGACTCCAGTGCCCTGCGGGGTGGTGGGAGTCTCGGGAGCGGCGACCGCGCCCTGGCTGGAATACCTGGTCAGGATGGGTGAGCGGCTCACGGGTCGAGTCTACGCGGCGGGTCGATAGGGTGGCGGCATGTCCCAGCCCGACAAGTCCCAGCCCGCAGTGTCGCAGTCCATCCTGGTGTCCCTCGATGGAACCGTCCTCGATCCCGAGGTCCCGTTCCTGTATGCCGACGATCTGGCCGCGGTGCGGGGCGACGGGATCTTCGAGACGCTGCTGATCCGCGACGGATGGGCGCGGTGCGTCACCCTGCATCTGCAGCGTCTGGCCCGCTCCGCGGAGATGCTCGATCTGCCCGAGCCGGATGCCGAGAAATGGCGTTCGGCGATCGAGGTCGCGACGCGCACGTGGGTCGACCGGAACGGCGAGTTCGCCGAAGGCCTTCTGCGCCTTGTCTATTCGCGTGGTCGGGAATCTCATCCGGCAGGCGCGGGCGCCGGGTCCGGGGCGCCGACGGCGTACCTGACGGTCGGGCCGGTGGCCGAACGGGTCGCCGCCGTCCGGGCGAATGGGGTTTCGGTGATCACCCTGGATCGCGGGTATTCGATCGATGTCGCCGAGGCCGCCCCGTGGCAGTTGCTCGGCGCCAAGACCCTGAGCTACGCGACCAACATGGCGGCACTTCGCCACGCCGCCGACAACGGTTGCGACGACGTGATCTACGTCAGCAGTGAGGGCGCGATTCTGGAGGGTCCGCGCTCGACGGTGGTCGCTGTGATGGGGAAGACACTCGTCACGCCGCCGGCCGAAATCGGCATCCTGCCCGGCACCACCCAGGTGGCGACGTTCGCGTTGGCGGCCGAAGAAGGCTGGCAGACCGAGACCCGCGTGCTGCGTCCGGCCGATCTGCTCGAGGCCGATTCGGTGTGGCTGATCAGCAGCGTCACCCTCGCCGCGCGGGTGACCGCGCTCAACGGTCACCCCCTGTCTGTGACGGAAGTTTGCCAGGATTTTATCGATTTGGTCGACCGCGCCATTTCTGCTGACCGATAATGGTCGGTGTCTGCGGGCTCTCCCCGCGGGCACCAGCGAGATCCAGCCCACAAACGAACCCAGGTGACGGGACTTTTGGCGCTTGTTCGTGTGAGTGGCCAGGCGTAGCGTCACATACATGGTTACTACGTGGTGTAGTAGCCAACTTTCGTCCCGCGTCTCGCAGCCTGAGACGCGACCATGCGATTCGAGGCGACGTTGAACGCTCTGGATTTGTCACGATGGCAATTCGGTATCACGACCGTTTATCACTTCCTGTTCGTCCCGTTGACCATCGGTCTCGCACCGATGGTGGCGATCATGCAGACGGTCTGGCACAAGACCGGAAACGAGCAGTGGTTACGGGCCACGAAATTCTTCGGGAAACTGTTCCTGATCAATTTCGCCCTCGGCGTGGCCACCGGCATCGTGCAGGAGTTCCAATTCGGAATGAACTGGAGCGAGTACAGCCGATACGTCGCCGATGTGTTCGGTGCACCGCTGGCCCTCGAGGGATTGATCGCCTTCTTCCTCGAATCGACATTCCTGGGACTCTGGATCTTCGGCTGGTCGCGTCTGCCCCGCCGGGTACATCTGGCCACCATCTGGCTGGTCGCGATCGGCGTGACCGCCTCGGCGTACTTCATCATCGCCGCGAACTCGTGGATGCAGCACCCGGTGGGTGTGGCATTCGACCCGACACGTAACCGCCCGGCCATGAACAACTTCTGGGCGGTCATCACCAACAACACGACCCTCGCCGCGTTCCCGCACGTGATCGCCGGTGCCTGGTTGACCGCGGCCACCTTCGTCGGTGGCATCGGTATCTGGTGGATGTCGCGAAACATGTGGCGCGCCAAGAAGTTGCGCGTGGCCATCGATACCGGCGACACGAGTGGGATGCCCAAGACCACCTCGCCGAGCCAGATCGATGCCACCCCTGAGGATCTCGAGCGCGACGCCCATCGCCTGTGGCGTCCGGTGACCCGGTTCGCGTGCTGGGTGGCCATCGTCGCCGGTGTGCTGTTGTTCATCACCGGCGACTTCCAGGCGCAGATCATGTTCAAACAGCAGCCGATGAAGATGGCGTCGGCGGAATCGCTGTGCAACACCCAGGAGAACGCCGGGTTCTCGGTGCTCTCGATCGGGCGGCAGAACAATTGTGCCGACATCGACCACGTCATCGAGATCCCGGGCATGCTGTCCTTCCTGGCCACGCACCGCTTCGGCGAAACATTGCAGGGTGTGAATCAGTTGCAGGCGCAATATCAGGAAGGGCTGAACATGCCCGGCCAGAACTTCGCCCCCAATCTGTTCGTCACCTACTGGGGATTCCGCGCGATGATCACCTGGGCGCTCGGATCGGTCGTCGTGGCCTTCGGCGGACTGTGGTTCACCCGACGAAAGAAGGTGGTCGAATCCAGACGCCTGGGCCTGTTGGCCCTATGGATGATCCCGACCCCGTTCCTGGCCAACGCATCCGGCTGGATCTTCACCGAGATGGGCCGCCAGCCATGGGTCGTCGCCCCCAACTGGGAGAACAACCTCGACCCGCTGCGCATACACATGCTCGTGGCCGACGGCGTCTCCAACCACACGCCACCGATCCTGTGGGTCACCATGATCGGCTTCACGCTGCTCTACGGCGGGCTGGGTGTGGTGTGGTTCCTCCTGCAACGGCGCTACGCCATCGAGGGTCCCGCGGCACATGACCACATCGCTCCGGAGGTGGAGTCCGACGACTCCGATTCCGATGAGCCCAAACAGCTTTCGTTCGCGTACTGAGGAGCGGGACAGATGTCACTCGAAAACTTCTGGTTCATCGTCGTCGCGGTCCTGTTCATCGGATACTTCGTTCTCGAGGGCTTCGACTTCGGTGTCGGCATGCTGATGCCGTTCCTCGGCGCGAGCCACACCGGTGGCGACGAGAAGGTCGCGGCCGACGACGATGCCGCCGACCCGGACAAGCGCAGGCGTGCGCTGCTCAACACCATCGGCCCGGTGTGGGACGGCAACGAGGTGTGGCTGCTGACCGCCGGCGGCGCACTGTTCGCGGCGTTCGGTGGTTGGTATGCAACGATGTTCACCGCGTTCTACCTGCCGCTGTTCCTGATCTTGATCGGACTGATCACCCGGGTCGTGGCCATCGAGTGGCGGGGCAAGATCAACGACCCGCGCTGGCGGATGTGGTGCGACGTCGGCATCGGCCTGGGATCGTGGATTCCCGCACTGCTGTGGGGCGTGGCCTTTGCCAACGTCGTCCGCGGTCTGCCGATCGACGCCGCGCACCAGTACACCGGCGGATTCTTCAACCTGCTCAATCCCTATGCGCTACTCGGCGGTGTCACCACGCTGCTCGCATTCCTCACGCACGGTGCGGTCTTCCTCGGACTCAAGACCAGCGGTGTGCTGCAGCAGGACGCGATGAGATACGCCAAGCTGCTGGCCATTCCGACGCTGGTCGTGGCCGCGGCGTTCCTGCTGTGGACGCAGTTCGCCTACGGCAACGGATGGACGTGGATCCCGGTGCTCATCGCCGCCGTCGCCGCGCTGGTCATGGTCGCGGCGACCCAGGTGCAGCGCGAGGGCATCGCCTTCCTGGCGACCTCGATCGCCATCGCCGGAACCGTGGCGACGCTGTTCTCGGTGCTGTTCCCGAATGTGCTTCCGTCGACCACTGATTCGGCCTACAACCTGACCGTCGCCAACACCGCGTCGAGTCATTACACGCTGACCGTGATGACGATCGCCGCGCTGATCATGACGCCGGTCGTCATCGCCTATCAGGGCTGGACCTACTGGGTCTTCCGCAAGCGCATCAGCGTCGGCCAGATCCCGGCACCGACCGGGTTGTCGTTGAAGGCATGGCAATAGCGGAGGAGGACGGGGGTTCTCGGCGCGCGCGGCGGGCCCGCCCCCCGCTCGATCCCCGCCTGCTCCGGTATTCGCCCGCCACCCGGCGCTATGTGCTGGTGACCGCCTTGCTGGCGGCGATCACCACGGTCGCGGTGATCGTCACCGCCGTGATGACGGCGTCGATCCTCGCGGAGTTGGTGACCGATCCGGCGCGCCGTTCCCTCGCCGCGCAGTCGGCGCACCTGTGGGTGTTGGTGGCAGCGGTCGTCGTCCGCGTGCTCACCTCATTCGGCCACGATCGGTACGCGCACCGGGCTTCGGCGACGGCGATCGCCGAGCTGCGCGCTCGCGCCCTGGCTGAATTGACCGACCCGGACCGCACACCGCCGCGAGAACTGCTGCGGCGTCGCGAACACGCGACGACGGTGCTGCTCCGGGGACTGGGCGCACTGGGGCCGTATCTCTCGGGATATGTGCCAGCGCTGATCGTCACGGTGCTGGTCACGCCGACGGTGCTGGCCGTGATCGCCGTCGCCGACTGGCCGTCGGCGGTGATCATCGTGATCACGCTGCCGTTGATCCCGCTGTTCATGATCCTCATCGGACTGATGACACGTGATCGCACCGAGCGCAAGCTCGCGACGATGAGCCGGCTCAGCGCTCAACTGCTCGACCTGGTCACCGGTTTGCCCACGCTGCGCGCGCTCAATCGCGCTCGCGCGCCCGCCCGGCAGGTCGCCGACCTCGGGCAGGCGCACCGGCGCAGTTCGATGTCGTCGTTGCGGGTGGCGTTCCTCTCCGGCGGGGTCCTGGAGTTCCTCGCGACCATCAGTGTGGCGTTGGTCGCCGTCGGTATCGGCCTGCGTCTGGTGTCGGGCGAGATGACCTTGTACGCAGGTGTTCTCGCACTGATCCTGGCGCCCGAGGCCTATCTGCCGCTGCGGCAGGTCGGTGCGCAGTTCCACAACTCGGTCGACGGGGTGACCGCTGCCGGCGAGGTGCTCGATCTCATCGACTCCGGTTCCGCGGGCGCGGGTGTCGGCCGGACGCGCTCGTGCACCGTTGCCGGAGAACCGATCCGGCTGCTCGACGTCGGTGTGCACGGCCGGGACGGCTGGGCGCCGTACGAACTCACGGCGACCGCGAATCCCGGTGAGCTGACGGTGTTCACCGGACCCAACGGGTCGGGCAAGTCGACGATGTTCGCCGCCGTCCTCGGTCTGCTCGCCCCGGACGAGGGTTCGGTGCTCGTCGGGTCGATCCCGGTGGCCGAGCTCGAACCCGATGCCTATCACGAGCAGGTCGCGTGGCTGCCCCAGCAACCGGTCGTGGTACCCGGCACCGTGGCCGACAACCTCGCCCTCTTCGGCGCCCTCGACTCGGCACAGCTCCATCGTGCCAGCGCCGCAACGGGTTTCGACGAGGTCCTGGCCTCCTTGCCGGACGGCGTCGACACCGTGCTCGGTACCGGGGGCGTCGGGCTGTCCGCGGGGCAGCGGCAGCGGCTCGCGCTGACGCGGGTGCTGGCCTCGCCGTCGCCGCTGTTGCTGCTCGACGAGCCCACCGCACACCTCGACGCCGCGAGCGAGGAGTCGGTGCTCGCCGCGCTGGCCGCGCGGGCGCGCGCCGGTGACACCGTGCTCGTCGTCGCCCATCGCGATGTGGCCCGCGCACACGCCGACCACGTCGTCGAGCTCCCGGAGGTACTCGGTGTCCGCCGATCTGGCTGAGACCTCTGACGTCGCAGAAAGTACTGGGCGGCATCGTGATCCGTTGATCCGCGCGCTGGGATTCCTCGGTCTGCGCACCCGGCCGGTGTTGTGGTCGCTGATGCTCGGCGTGGCCGGTGCCCTCTCGGCGCTGGGGCTTGCTGCGCTCTCGGCGTGGCTGATCACCCGTGCCTGGCAGATGCCACCGGTGCTGTACCTGTCGGTCGCGATCACCGCCGTTCGCGCGCTGGGCATCTCGCGGGGACTATTCCGGTACCTGGAGCGCCTCGCCACCCACGACCTCGCACTCGGCGCGATGGCGACCGCGCGCGAACGCCTGTATGTGGCGTTGGCGTCGGGATCGCCCGCCTATTCGGTGACCCTGCGTCGCGGAGATCTGTTGACCCGCACCGGAGACGACGTCGACGAGATCGGCAATGCGCTCATCCGGGCGCTCATCCCGATCGGCGTCGGAATGACGACCTCGGTGGCCGCCGTGGCGATCATGGCGCTGGTCTCCGGGTGGGCCGCCCTCGTCCTCGCGATCGCCCTGATCGTCTCCGGGGTGATCGCACCCTGGCTGGCGGCCCGCGGCTCCGATCGCGCCCTGGGTGACGCCGCCCGCGCGAACACCGCGGTCGCCGAGGCGACCACCACAGCCCTGTGGCATGCGCCCGAACTGGTCGTCTCGCGGCGGCGGCGCAGCGTGCTGGCCACCGCGCGGCAAGCCGATGCCGAGGCGATCCGGGCCGCTGACCGGGGCGAACGCATCGAAGCACTGGCCGCCGCGGCGACCCCACTCTCGTTGGGGGCGTCGCTGATCGCGGCCTGCGTCATCGGGATCGGTCTCGCCTCGGGGGTTTCCGGCTCGCTGGCCGGCGTGTCGAGTACGACCGGCCTGCTGACGCCGATGGTGCTCGGCGTGTTGATCCTGTTGCCGCTGTCGTCCTTCGAGTCCACGGCGCCGCTGACCGAGGCGGGTATCCAACTCGAGCGCAGTCGACAGAGCGCCGCGCGGGTGATGGCACTCGTCGACGGGGCACGCAGGACCGGGGCACGCAAGACCGTGCAGGGCGACTCGGATGGCCAGGACTCGAGCGTCGGGGATGCGGCGATGGACGACGTGGACGTGCATGCCGCGCCCGTGACACTGCGCCTCGATGCGCTGCGCTGGGGATGGTCGGATGCGGCCGTGCTCGGCCCCGAGGCGGGTGTGACCGCGACGCTCACGCCGGGCTCACGGATGGCCGTCGTCGGGCCCAGCGGTATCGGCAAGTCGACGCTGCTGCTGACGATGGCCGGTCTGCTCGATGCCCGAGGCGGGTCGGTGACGGCCATCGACGACGCCGGGAAGCAGCTGGCAATCCGTTCGGCGACATGTTATTTCGCCGAAGAGGCACACATCTTCTCCACGTCGCTCGAGGAGAACCTCCGCGTCGCCCGCGGGGATGTGACCGTCGAGGAGATGCACGCGGCGCTCGCCGAGGTGGGACTGGCCGACTGGGTGGCCGAACTGCCCGACGGGCTCGGCACCGAATTGACCGGCGGCGCCGAATCGCTCAGCGGCGGCCAGCGCCGGCGACTGCTGCTCGCCCGCGCGTTGCTGCACCGTGCGCCGATCGTGCTACTCGACGAGCCGACCGAACACCTCGACGCCGCCGACGCCGAGCGTCTGCTGCGGCGCATCCTCGACCCGTCATCGAGCATGTTCGCCCCGGATCGGACCGTGGTGGTGGTGACGCACCAGCTGTCGGCGGTGGCGCTGCATCCCGGGCGTGCCGAGTCGGTTCGGGTGGTCGACCTCAGCCCGGTCGCGCACTGACGCGAATCTCGGGTGAAAACCCTCGGAACGAAAACCTGTTGCCGTGCTTGCGATTGCGGCGTAGTTTCGTCGGTACACATGGAAGGAGGTGGTCCGAAGTTGATTGGCAAACGGACAAGTGAGGTGACCATCCGCTGACGCGGAGATCCATCTGATATCCCTCGATCGATCCCTCGCATCGGCGAATACCAGGTGGTCACCCGACCCCTGCACCCGACCTGGTCCGGTCGCTCGGCCCGAATCCCCGGGCGGTGCGGGGGTCGTTCCATGTGCGGGCTCGGGTCTTTCTCGTGCGTCCGGTTTTTCGGTTAGTGCACTACTCGTGTTCGGGCGGTCCGGCCGGTGTGGACTGACGTGCAGATCAGCCCACCAACGCGGGAGACGTCATGAACACCGGCATCTTGGATTCGTCCGAAACTGCCTCATCACCAACCGTGGGCATTGCGACCGCATCGACGCGGGAGTTCTCGGTACCCACCGGCCGACTGTCGCGATTTCTCACCCCGGGCGATCGCGACTGGAACGACGACGGCGCGGGGACCTGGATCGCGGGGTACGCCGGCGGCCTCACCTATACGTTGACCGCCGATTCCGCGGACTCGCGTCTGACCCTGCACAACCGCGGACGCAGTGATCTCGCCGTGCTCTCGATCCCCGGCTTCACCGCGATGTCGGGTGCCCGGCTCACACCACTGAGCGCGGGATCATCGGCGGCGTTGCCGGACAACGAGTTCCACGTGCTGCAGGCCGAACGCCGTGGCGGGCGGCCGGTCGTCGTCGGGCAGATCGTCGACGACGGCGAGCCCGCCTTCCTCATCCACCCACCACGGCCCGACGAGGTCGACTGGCCGCGTATGCCCGGTGCGGACGAGTTCTGGACGCCCTACTCGGCCACGCCCCACAGCGCTGCTGAACCGCACAGCGCCTCAGACTTTCACGACGCCGCGGACGCCGGGGTGTGCTGCGAGAGTGTCGCGGGGACGGCCGTCGTCCACAATCGGGGGCCGCGACGGATCGCGGTGCTGATGACCGGGCTCGGCGGGGCCTTCGACCTCGTCGTGGCGCTTCCCGGGGAATCGATCCCGATCCCTCCCGGCCCCGGCATCCACTACGTGCAGGCGGCGCGGGAATCCGGGCGGCCCGTCGTCGTCGACGTCATCCACGTGCGCCCCTGATGGGTATCAGGTCCTTGTGTATGACGTTCTTGTGTATGACGATTCCGTCGGAAACCGGGCAAATCGTCATACTGATCGACCTTCCGGGTGGCATGGGGGGATTGACGGTAGCGTATGCGCGGTGAATGAACCGGGGAGCCCTTATTCGAATCCGTACCCACAGCAGCCGCAGTACCCACAGACCCCGCAGTGGGGTGGCGGCCAGTACCCGGGCGGCTACGGGGTGCCCGGTGCGTATCCCGGTGCGTATGGGGCCACACCGTTCACACCACCGCCCAAGCCACCGCTGCGCCACGTCGCGCTGACGCGGACGTTTGCCGCGTGCACGATGCTCGCGTGGCTGCTGATCGGTGTTCTCGGATTTCTCACCTTCGCGACGGTGACCGCAAACGACGGCGGCGACTCGACATTCAACGGATGGGCTCACTGGACCTCGCAGGGTGAGGGACTGCCGCTGATGGGCGGATCGCATGCCGTCGTCTTCCCGGGAGTTCTGCTGCCGCTACTCGTCCTGTTCCCGACGCTGCTGTCGTCGATCCTCATCCTGTGCAACGTCGCCCGGCGCGGATTCTCCGCGGTGAACGTGCTGTTCGGGGTCATCGGTGCGGGCGTAGCGACGGTGGCCGTCGTCGACCCCTCGGTGGTGGTCGGCACCTTCGACAACGACTCATCGCAGTACGTCGAGGCCCACTACACGTTCTCGGCGGGACCGTCGGCGATCCTGAACGTGATCCTCGGCGTCGTGGTGGTGCTGCTGGGAATCGGCGGAATCATCTGGGGTGGCAAGGCGCCCGCGCCGGCACCGGTCTATGCACCGCCGCCGGTGTGACGGCGCAGCAGTTCAGCCGACGCAGTTCAGCCGACGTGACGCCGCAGCTTGGCCGATAGGCGCGGGGTGAGGTCGCCCTCGGCGTCGACGCGTTCCTCGACGTAGGCGAGATCGCCGTCGGGCACGATGCCATAGAGACGCTTGGCGCCGCCGGTGTGCTTGCCCGACTCGGAGCGGATGACGACGTCGGTGGTCAGATTCCACGACGTCTGATTGAGCGGGCGGCCGTAGTACAGCTCGATGGAGCCCTCGGCGTGGGTGAGGAGGAGTTCGATGCTGTCGTCCTCGCCGATCCGCCAGAAGCCGGCCTCACGCAGATCGGGTCGGACGAAGTTCCCGTCCTCGTCGATCACCCACGAACGGGCCTCCCAGTTGAGGAAGTTCTGTCCGTCATGGCTGACCACGATCTGTTGGGCGAAGTGGTAGTCGTTGCCGCTGACCGGGTCGTGCCCCTCGCCCTCGCCGCGCCAGACTCCGACCATCGGCAGGAGGGCGAGCAGGCCCGGATGCAGGTCGGCGCCGATCCGCAGATTGGCGGTGTCGGCGGGCAACGGCAGATCGTCCCACGAGGGGGTGTTGCGTTCGCGGCTGCCGGATTCGGCGGCACGGACCTCGGCCTGGTTGATCGCCTCGTCACCCGACCGACGTGGGGTATCGGCCCCGTCGGGGTCGGGTTGTCCGTCGGACGGCAGGGTCACGATTCGTCGTTGACCAGGCGGTAGATCACGTACAGCGTGAACCAGATGATCAGCAGCGTTGCCAGACCCAGCAGGATTTCGAAGAAGAGGACCACGGGTGGGAGTTTACCTCTCGGGGTGTGCGCGGACGTCGTCGGTCCGGCCGAGTGAAAGATGAATCACGGGCCGCCCTGGGAAGACCCGAGGAAGAACAGGTGAGAACGCCGACGGCCCGGCCACCGCGAGGGTGACCGGGCCGTCGGGGAGTCCGTGTGGACTTACTTGCTGACGGTGATGTCGTGCGTGTGCACGCCGGGTCCGTCCGGATTGACGGTGACGTCACCGTTGCCGACCGAGCTCAGTGCACGCAGCGTCCACTTGCCGGGCGCGGCGAAGAAACGGAAGTCGCCGGTGGGGCTGGCGACGACCTCGGCGGTGAACTCACCGGTCTCGTCGAGCAGCCGCACGAACGCACCCGCGACGGGGCTCCCGGAGTTGTCGGTGACCTGTCCGGTCAGGACGGTCTCCTTCTCGACATCGACGCCCGCGGGCAGCTTCTGTCCCTGCTTGGGTGCAGCACACATGATTACTTACCTTCTCCCAGTTCAACCGGAACGCCGACGAGCGAGCCGTATTCGGTCCAGCTGCCGTCGTAGTTCTTGACGTTCTTGTGGCCCAGCAGCTCCTGCAGAACGAACCAGGTGTGGCTGGAACGCTCGCCGATGCGGCAGTAGGCGATGGTTTCCTTCTCGCCGTCGAGGCCGGCGTCGGAGTACAGCTCGGCGAGTTCGTCGTCGCTGCGGAAGGTGCCGTCCTCGTTGGCGGCCTTGCTCCACGGCACGTTGATGGCGCCGGGGATGTGGCCGGGACGCTGGCTCTGCTCCTGCGGCAGGTGGGCAGGGGCGAGGATCTTGCCGGAGAACTCGTCGGGGCTGCGCACGTCGACCAGGTTCTTGGCGCCGATGGCGTCGACGACCTCGTCGCGGAAGGCGCGGATCGAGTTGTCCGGATCGGCGGCCTTGTACTCGGTGGCCGGACGGCTCACGGCGTCGGTCGACAGCGGACGGCCGTCGAGCTCCCACTTCTTGCGGCCGCCGTCGAGCAGCTTCACGTCCTGGTGGCCGTAGAGCTTGAAGTACCAGTAGGCGTACGCCGCGAACCAGTTGTTGTTGCCGCCGTAGAGCACGACGGTGTCGTCGTTGGCGATTCCGCGCTCGGAGAGCAGCGCGGAAAACTGCTCGCGGTCGACGAAGTCACGACGAACCGGATCCTGCAGGTCGGTCTTCCAGTCGAGCTTGACCGCGCCCTCGATGTGGCCGCCGTCGTAGGCGCTGGTGTCCTCGTCGACCTCGACGAACACGACCTTGTCGGTGTGCAGGTTCTGCTCAGCCCAATCGGCGCTGACCAGGACGTCGGAACGTGCCATGGGTGTTTCCTCCCGTTGATGTGGGTATCGGGTGTGGTGGAGATGATCTGTGAAACAATGATGAAGGCGATCGGCGTCGGACGCCGACGACTTCGGCGGATGATGACGGCATGATCCGGGTGCGAACCCGAGATCTCGGTGGACGGCGTCGTCATGGGAAACGCGCTGTACCGGCCGGCATCGAGTGATCGTGGCGACTCGGGCGCGACGGTGCGGGCGCGAGCGAGACGATCACATCGTGATGCGACAGCAACAGTCGGCGACTCGACAGAAGTCGATCGCCCGGCGGCGGGTGAGCATGAACTCACGGCGCTGTTGCATGTCCACGAGGGTACAACAGCGATCGGTACCCGCCACAAGCGTGTCCCCGCCCCGGCGGTGGTTGCGATCGTCGAGGTCAGAAGCGCTCGGGCAGCAGGTCGCGTGGCCCGGACCCGGCGGTGAGCAGGATGTCGCTGCCCGAGCTGTGTGCCCCGGTCGCCGGCAGGTCCCACGGCATGGGCAGCAGCGGCAGTGTGGCGGTGAAACGCGCGAGCACGGCCGCGCGTAGGGCGGACTTGTCGGCGCCGGCGAGTTCCGGTGCGTCGACGTGCTTTTCGGGCCCGGTGTAGAAGCCCGTCGCCTGCACGTGCAGCCGGCCGTCGCGTACCGATACCTCGACGATGACGCTGACCCTGGTCCGTGGGCCCGGGTACTCCGAAGCCGACGGCGCGAGCTGCGGACTCGGCGTCGCACCGGTCGGCGGCGCCGAGTCCGGCCGCAGGGCCACCGATCCGGTCAGCACGATGCCCGAGGTGCGCTCGAGATTGCCGAACTGGGGTCCGCCGCCGCCGACACGGTCGGGGCCGGCGGGGGTGTTGACGGTGAGATCCAGGATGCCCAGCATGCGGCCCAGATTCACCGAGTCGAGTCGCGAGTAGGCGGTGACCGAGTCGGTGCGCAGGGTGTCGGTGGGCCCGATGTCGAAGCCGTCGGGGACCCGCAGCGCTCCCAGCGTCGCCCCGAGTTCGGCGAAGCAGGGGCCGGCCGCGGGATACGAGCAGCCATGCGGGATCGGCACGCCACGGGCGGTGATCGTGGCGCCGGTGAACTCGCCCGAGGAGGCATGGGTCAGGAACGGGAAGCCGCCGAGCGTCACCTCGGGCCGGTAGGTGATACCCGGCGCACTCGCGAGGGACATCGAGAGGCGATGTTCGCTGCGACTCGCCGTGACGGTGTCGGCGATCACCGCGATGGCACCCACGACGACGACGAGCGCGAGCGTCACCAGAAGCGTGCGTCGGAGCCGATGTCGCGAGGGTGCAGGAGTCGCTGCGTCCGAGGTCACGGCCTCCGAGTCTGCCTTGTTAACAGCCGAGCGTGACATTGCGGCTATTCTGTCATCTGTCGCGCACATGTTGGTAAGGCAGAGTAAACATGCTCTTTCGGGCGCGATCGGTGGATCGCCTCAACGTCGAGGTGGCCGGGAGACGGGGTACGACCATCCCCGAGGCCCCCTGCCTCGGGACGTAAGGTGCGCGAGGCGCGACGAGGAAGATCGGAGAAGGACGTGGATCTCCTGTTGTTGACCGCCGATCCCAACCCGGAGTCGGTGTTGCCGTCCCTGTCGCTGCTCGCGCACACCGTGCGGGTGGCGCCGACGGAGGTGTCGTCGCTGATGGAGGCGGGTAACGCCGACGTCGCGATCGTCGACGCCCGCACCGACCTGGCCGCGGCCCGCGGACTGTGCCGGCTGCTCGGTAGCACCGGATCGGCGGTGCCGGTGGCCGCGGTGCTCACCGAAGGCGGATTGGTCGCGGTGAATGCCGATTGGGGGCTCGACGAGTTCCTGCTGCCCGGGACGGGCCCCGCCGAACTCGACGCC
Source organism: Gordonia sp. L191 (assembly GCF_030077625.1). Lineage (NCBI taxonomy): Bacteria > Bacillati > Actinomycetota > Actinomycetes > Mycobacteriales > Gordoniaceae > Gordonia > Gordonia sp. L191. The sequence continues at coordinate 553,889 of NZ_CP125996.1, forward strand.
CGCCTGCGTCTGCTCGTCGTGCGCACCCGCGGCGTCAGCGCCGAGGAGGCCTCCGGCAAGGTCACGCTCGGTGAGCTGGTCATCGACGAGGGCACCTACACCGCCCGTCTGCGCGGACGCCCGCTGGATCTCACCTACAAGGAGTTCGAGCTCCTGAAGTATCTGGCGCAGAACGCCGGCCGTGTCTTCACCCGGGCGCAGTTGCTGCAGGAGGTCTGGGGATACGACTTCTTCGGTGGCACCCGCACCGTCGACGTCCACGTCCGGCGCCTGCGTGCGAAACTCGGCAGCGACCACGAGTCGTTGATCGGCACCGTCCGTAACGTGGGCTACAAGGCCGTGCGCCCGACGCGCGGCCGCTCCGCCTCGGCGGAGACCGCCGACGACGAGGTCGAGGACTCCGGAGACGAACTCCCCGGCGAGGATCTCGGCGACATCGGCGACACCCGGATCGATCCCTTCGACGAGGAGTTCAGTGCCCCCTGAGGTCGAGGTCCCCGAAGTTGACGTCCCCGAGGTTGATGTCACCGAGTCCCTGACACCCGAGACGGCCTCGCACGCACACCGTCTCGTCGCGGCAGCGACCGCGGCCGACGGGGTGGCGCCACTGTCGGAACAGGCAGTCCTCGCCATCGACGGTGCCGGCGCGGGCGTTCAACACGTCATCAGCGCGGCCGGCTACGCCAACATCGTCCCCGGCCGCGACGACGAGCCGGCGATGATCGAGGCCGTCGTCGATCCCGAGCAGCGTCGCCGGGGGCACGGCCGGGCACTACTCACCGCCGCCTTCACCGCGGCGCGCGAACGTGCCGGCGCGGCTTCCTCCTCGGATGCCGTGCGGGCCTGGGCGCACGGCGATCTCCCGGCCGCGCAGGCGTTGGCCGCATCGCTCGGGCTGCAGCGTCGGCGAGAGTTGTTGCAGCTGCGGCGAACCGGCGGCGCCGATGGCCTGCCCGCCCTCGAGGTTCCCGCCGACATCGAATTGCGCACCTACGCAGGGCCTTCGGATGATGCGGAGATCCTTCGCGTCAACAACGCCGCCTTCGCCTGGCATCCCGAGCAGGGTGGGTGGGCGCCGGAGCAGATCGCCGAGCGGGTGGCATCGGACTGGTTCGATCCGGCCGGGTTGTTCCTGGCGTTCGACGCCGCAACCAGCGCCGGCGAATCAGATCGCCGACCGCTCTTGGGTTTTCACTGGACCAAGACACAGGGGCCGGGACTCGGCGAGGTCTACGTCGTCGGTGTCGATCCGGCCGCGCAGGGACGCGGCCTCGGGCGGCTGCTGACGCTGGCGGGTCTGCACTACTTCGCCGAGCGGGGTGTCGACGAGGTGCTGCTGTACGTGGAGGGTGACAACACCGCGGCGCTGCACACCTATGAGCGGTTGGGCTTCACCCGCTACGCCATCGACGTCGCCTATGGGTGAGTCGGCCCCGGCAACAGGTGGTCGTCGTTCGAGCTCTACCGGGGTGACCCGCTTCGGTGTAATCAGGTGGAGTGTAATCCGTTGGGTGACAACGGTTGTCGGCGCGGTGCTGGTCGGTGCGGGGATCGCTGGGGTGGCCGCGCATCATTCGCCGCTGACCAGCTCGACGGCCAGCCGGATCGCCGCGTTCACGCCGTTGCTGGTGCTCGCCTCGATCGTCGGGTTGGCCGCGATGCTCGCCGCACGGCGCCGCCTCGGCGCGGTGCTCGCGGCCGTCGTGGTGGTGGCCAGCGTGGCGACCCAGGTACCGCTCTACGTTGGATCGGCGTCCGCGCGGGCCGACGATCTGGTGGTCATGCAGGCCAACATCTACCTCGGCGACGCCGACACCGATGCGCTGGCGGCCACGGTGCGCGCCGAGAAGGTCGACATCTTGACCGTCGTCGAGCTCACCGACGCGGCGCTGACGCGGCTACGCTCCTCGACTCTGGCTGCGACGCTGGGATATTCGTTCACCCACGCCCTGCCCGACGGTCGGGGGATCGGCATCTTCTCCCGGTTCCCCCTCGTCGGGGGGACGGTGTTGGAACATTTCCGCCTGGGGAACATTCGCGCGGTGGCCGAGATCGACGGCCACGGCCGCCACGCCGTCTACGCACTGCATCCGTTGCCGCCGTGGCCGGAGCCGGCCTGGCGCTGGGAGACCGAACTCTCGCGACTCTCGTCGATCCTGAACGCCGAGACACTCCCGACGATCATCGGCGCCGACATGAACTCCACCTGGGATCATCGGCAGTTCCGAGAGTTGTTGCGCGGCCACGGCCCCGACGGATCGCCGGGCCTGCTCGACGCCGCCGAACTCACCGGCGCGGGCGCCGCCGCGACCTACCCGGCGAACCGTCGGATACCGCCGATGCTGGGGATCGATCACGTCATGACCCGCGGCGGGCCGGTACCGACGTCGCTGCGCACGGTGGACCTACCGGGGTCCGATCACCGCGGTGTGGTGGCCACGGTGCGGCTGCGCCGATAGCGGGCGTCAGGCCACCGCGGGGTGGTGGGCGTCGGCGAGCAGCGGCAGCAGGAGGTCGGCGGCGATCTCGGCCTCCGCGGCCAGCGGCCAGCCCGACAGAATCCAGATGTCGATACCGGCTTGTGCGGCAACGGTGTTCATCGCGCGGGCCACGTTCTCGGCGCTTCCGACGAAGTACGTTCCGGTGCCCTTGCCCGCGATGTCGAAGGGAGGTTCGGCGGCGGTCCAGGTGGTCAGCCCGGCGGCCATGTTCGGGGCGAACTCGAGCAGATCGCGCCCGGGGATGCGCACGGCACGCAGCGTGTCGATCCGGCCCTGCACCTGCGGGTCGGGACTGGTGATCTCGTCGAGCCCGGGGAAGCCGAAGCTGCGCAGATTGCGGTCGGCGGTCGCGAGCACCGTCTCCGGGCGTGTGCGGGACAGCTGATCGGAGAACCGCTCCCACGCCTGCTCGTCGGTCTCGCGCACGATGACGCTGGCGAGCACCCCGAAGCGCAGTGACCGGCCGCGGCCCGCGGCGGCGTCGCGAACCCGGGCGAACAGCGTCGACAGGTCCGCAGGTGCCGACATGAACGACAGGTACACGTCGAGGACCTCGGCCGCGTGCGCGATGCCCTCCGGTGACGCGCCGGTGCCCCAGACCTCGATGCCGCCGGGCTGTCGGGGGCCGGGAATCGCGGGCTTGTATCGCGGTCCGTAGGAGAAGAACTCGCCGTCGTAGGCATCGGTGGCGTCGGCGTAGAGACGTTTGACCTGGGTCCAGTATTCGGCCGAGAGCCGGTACCGCTGCGCCTTCGAGGCGTACTGGCCGTACCGGGCGAGGACGGCGTCGGCGCCGTTGACCTGATTGAAGATCAGCCGCCCGCCCGAGTACTGGTCGAAGACCTGTGCCTCCTCGGCGAGCATCGCCGGTGGCTTCACCCCCGGATACACCGGGACCAGGAAGCGCAGGTTCTCGGTCTCGGGAACCAGGGCGATCGGCTCGCGGGCGGTGGTCAGTGCCCCGCGGTAGCCGAGCCGGTCGAGGGTGCGGGCCTGATGACGGATCACCTCGAAGGTGGGTTCGGTCCGCAGCGACGGTTCCCACGGGACGTCACCGTCGGTCGGATTGATGTACCAGAAGACCTCGGGAGCCATGGAAGATGAGGTTAGCCTATCCTGTTGTCGTGGACGCAAGCGATGCCTGGTCGGGTGGTGAGGGGGCGCCGCTTCAGCCGGCCGTGTATCTGTCGAGGATCGGCGTGACCGAGGTTGCCGCCGACCCGGCGGACCTCGTCGTCGCGATCGCCACCGCGCAACATCGACGAATCCCGTTCGAGAATCTGGGTATTCATCTCGGGACACCCGTCGAGGTGGATCCGCGCGTCATCGTCGACAGGCTCGTCGACGGCCGTCGGGGCGGGATCTGCTACGAACTCAACGGACTGCTGCTGCTCGCGTTGCGCGCACTGGGTATCGATGCACACGCGGTCGGGGCGAGGGTGGAGAACGCGGCCGGCCTCGGCCCGCCGCTCGGGCACATGGCCGTGCGCGCGCAGGTCGGCGCAGAGCAGTGGCTCGTCGACGTCGGATTCGGTGGTGAGATGGTCTGCCGGCCCATCGACCTCGACTCGGTCTCCGAGCGTCGGATCGAATTCGATTCGGCGGCCTACCTTCTGGAGCCGTGCACGCGGGAACTCGCCGAGTTCGAGGCGATGGCGTGGTGGCACAGCACCTCGCCGCGGTCCCGATTCACCGGCTCGCTCATCGCCACCCTGCCCGTCGACGGCGGCCGCGTGAGCATCACCGGCGGCGTCGATGACTATCGGCTGATCGTCACCGACGCGCGGGGAACACGCACCGAATCCGACCTCGATCACCGTGCGGCGCTCGACGTGTGCCGCCGGGTCCTGCGCCTCGGCGTCGACGAGTTACCCTCGCTACCACTCGGTTCCGCGCGCGACCGCTCTCACTCCGGGCGCCACGGGGTGGGAAACGGCAACCCGAGGTAGACCTCGCCGAGCGCCCCCTGCTCGGCGCGGGAGGCAACCCACCGATTCAGCTTCGCGCGCCGCAGCCCCCAGTCGAACGGATCGTCGGTGAAGCGGTGCAGCACCGAGGTCAGCGTCCAGGAGAAGTTCTGCGCCTGCCAGATCCGCGGCAGCGCGGTGTCGGTGTAGTTCTCGAGAGGGGTGCGGTCACCGTCGCGGTAGAAGACGCCGAGGGCATGGGACAGCACGCTCGCGTCCGACACCGCGAGGTTGAGCCCCTTGGCGCCGGTGGGCGGCACGATGTGGGCGGCGTCGCCGAGCAGGAACAGTGAACCATGCTGCATGCGTTCGGTGACCACGCTGCGCAGCGGGGCGAGGCTGCGGTCGAAGATCTCTCCGGTCTGCAGTTCCGGATGATCGTCGGAGGCACTGCGCCTGCGTAATTCGGCCCAGATGCGTTCGTCGGGCCAGTCGGCGAGATCGGTGTCGGCCGGCACCTGGAGGTACTGGCGCGTGATGTGTGTGCCGCGCATGCTGTGGACCGACAACCCGTCGGGGTGGGCGCAGTACATGCCCTCCTCGGTCACCGGAGTCGTTCGGGCCAGGATGCCCAGCCACGCAAAGGGATACACGCGTTCGATGGTGCGTACCGAGGACGGCAGCCGGGTTCGGCCGACCCCGTGGAAGCCGTCGCAGCCGGCGACGAAGTCGGCGGTGAGGCGATGGGTGCGGCCCTCGACGGTGTAGGTGACCTCGGTGGTGGGTCCGTCCGTCGGGCCGATCTCGACGTCGGCGGCGTCGAACACCAGCGGCAACCCGGCCGCCGTGCGCGCGTCGATGAGGTCGGCGACGATCTCGGCCTGCCCGTAGACGAAGGCGTTGCGCCCGGTCAGCCGGTGGAAATCGAGGTGGTGGGTGTGGCGATCGAACCGGAGGTAGAAACCGTTGTGGCGCAGCGCTTGCGCGTGCAGCCGGTCGGCCACGCCGAGGTCGGTCAGGGTGTCGACGGTGGTCTGTTCGATCACCCCGGCGCGAACCCGGGCACGCACGTGCGTCTCGTCGCGCGCCTCGAGGACGACGGCGTCGATACCCTGACGATGCAACATCATCGCCAGCGACAAACCCGCCGGGCCGGCGCCGATGATCGCGACCTGACAACGTATGAGGGGACTCCTGGGCATGAGGGGACTCCTGGGGTGTGGGTGCTCGGTCGGTACGCGCTCAGGTGAGCGCGACCAGGGCACGAAGACGATCGGGCAGGGCGGCGAGTGCGTCGGCGACCGCGGCGGAGGACACCCCGTCATCGAAATAGGCTGCGGCCACCGACATCCCGCCTCCGACGAGTGCGGTCGTCACGGTAAGGCCGTGTGGTGACGGGGGGTCGGCAACCGAGAACACCCGCGCCCGATCGTCGGCGAGCCACGTCCAGCGGTGATCCCGGCCCGGCACGGTGCCCACACTCGAATGCAGCAGCGGCACCGGCACATCGGTGAATGCGGGGGGCCGCGGGTCGGCTGTGCGCCGGGCGGATGCGAGCGTCTTGACCGAGGTGATCGCCAGGTTGGCGATCGGGCGTCCCATCCGCGCCGACGCCGACAGGGCACGTTGAAGTTCGTCCGGCTCACTGCCGGGCGGAACCGGAAAGGCCAGTCCGGCAGAGAAATTCGCGAGCGTGTTCCGGGATCGGGGGAGATAGACGCGGGCGTCGAAAGGGGCGGTGATCGTCGGATGCAGATCGACGCCGGCCTCGACGAGCGCGTCGACGAGCGCGACGGTGGTCAGTGCGTACATCCCCACCCCGGGACGGTCACGGTCCCGCGCGGCGCGGACTTCGGCGACCGTGGCCGCGGGGACGTGGGCGAGGGTGGCGCGTGGGCGGCGGTCGTCGGCGGTGTCGACACCACTGACGGTGCCGGAACCGCCGGGTGGCGAGGCCGCTTCGCCGGCGGTGCGGATCCCCCCGGGCTCGGACGGCGCCCGACGGAGCAGCCGGGCCAGTGCGACCACGCGGCGTGGATCGGCGCAGATCGCGGCCGAGGCCAGCACCAGCGGCGGTGTGCGGTGGCCGAATCGGCGCCACGTCCGGCGGTCATGCGGGTCGGTGAACCCGAGGATCACCGCGACGACGACGTTGAGCAGTGCGGCGTCGCCGAGACCGTGATCGAAATCGATGGCGATGTGCTCGTCACCGAGTACGACGCGCAGGGGCCGCTCGGGGCCGCTGCGGACCTCGTCGAGCAGACGCAGCGGATCGTCGCCGCCCCTGCTCGCCCGCACCTGGCAACCACCGGCGTCGGGATCGTGGGTCCATCGTGCACGTGCCGGCGTGGGGTGCAGGCCCACCCGCGTGAACGGGCCGGCCGCAGCCATCGCACGCACCCGATCGCGCACCTGCGTCACGGACGGGACCTCGACGGGTCCCACGACCAACGCCGAACGCCGACGGCTGTGGTGGCGGTCGAGGGCAGCGCTGCGAATCGATTGCCGCGGGAGTGACCCACGTCGCATCGCGACCCGGGGAGTCGGGAGTGCGGGATCGGGGGTTCGCTGCGTCGCCATGAGAATCGAATCGACTTTACCAAGCCTTACCTAAATTGATGGCGTCGGGATGGCATTGCGCCGGTGCGCACCGGGTGGCCACCCGGCATTCACCGCGCGCTCACCCGAGTGGTGGCAGCGGGCCACGGGCCGCAGTTGTCGACTGGCACGTTTCGTCGACGTGCCGGGGCTCGTGGCGCACCCGAATGGGACGTATCGGACCAGCTCCGAGGGGTGTTTGTCCGATCCACGCCGCTGATCGGGAGAGCCGGCGACGGGAATCGGCATGTCCGAGTCGTCCAATTCATCTTCTGTTCACCTTTCGTCGGGGGACCGTCCATCACTGCCCCATAAGGTCAGCTCGACCGGGCAGGGTCGCGTGGCCGGACTGCCGTGTTTTGATGCTGGAGGAACCAGAAGTGAAATTGAGTCGTACAGGTGCTGTTGTGGCCGCCATGGCGGCCAGCTCGGCCCTCATTCTCGGCGCGTGTAGCAGTAACGCGGACAAGGGGACCACCAGCGCGGCACCCGCGTCGGCCGTCGCCAATGTCAAATGCGAGGGCAAGCAGTCGCTCAAGGCCAGCGGCTCGACCGCCCAGGCCAACGCGATGAAGATCTTCTCCACGTCGTTCGCCAAGACCTGCCCCGGATACGAGCTCGCCTACGGTGGCGGCGGCTCCGGCCAGGGTGTCTCCGACTTCACCCAGGGCCTGACCGACTTCGGTGGCTCCGACTCCCCGCTCAAGGGCGACGAGATCAGCAAGGCCGCCGCGCGTTGCACCGGTTCCGAGGCCTGGCAGCTGCCGCTGGTCTTCGGTCCGATCGCGGTCGCCTACAACGTCGACGGGGTCAGCGACCTCGCACTGTCCGGCCCGACGCTGGCCAAGATCTTCAGCGGCGAGGTCAAGACCTGGAACGATCCGGTGATCACCGCCGACAACCCGGGCAAGACCCTGCCGGCCACCCCGATCAGCGTCATCTACCGCGCGGATCAGTCGGGTACCACCGACAACTTCCAGAAGTACCTGACCGCGGCCGGTGGCTGGACCAAGGGTGACGGCAAGACCTTCAACGGCGGTGTCGGCGAGGGCAAGCAGGGCAACCCCGGTGTGGGTTCGGCCGTGAAGCCGACCCCGGGTTCGATCGCCTACGTCGAGTGGGCCTACGCGCAGTCCAACAACTTGTCGATGGCCAAGATCATCACCGATCAGGATCGCAGCGGTGTGGCGTTGACGGCGGAGTCGGGTGGCAAGACCATCGAGTCGGCCACTCTCAAGAACGGCCCGGACAACCACAACATGGTGATCGACACCTCGTCGTTCTACAAGCCCACCTCGGCCGGTGCTTACCCGATCGTTCTGGCAACATATTCGATTGTCTGCTCGAAGTACTCCGACACAGCGGTCGGGCAGGGCGTCAAGTCCTTCCTCTCGGTCGCCTCGGCGCCGCAGAATCAGGGACAGGAACTGATCAACGCGGGCTACATCCCGCTCCCGAGTGACTTCCAGCAGAAGCTGCAGGCCTCGATCAACGCCATTCAGTAATCGGCGCGCACGTCAACGAAACACCCCGAAGCAGCGAAGACCCGAACCCTAGGCGATAAGAGTTATGTCAGTGGATGACACCACCGGTACGGGCCGGGGTCATACGGACAATCCGTACGACCCCGGCGCGCAGCCGCCCGAAACGCCCAACCAGTTACCGCCCGAAGAAGAGCGAGAACTCGACGAGCAACTCCACCCGGGCCTGCGTAGCCACCGAGGTGCCACCGGCGACCGCGTCTTCTCCTATCTCGCCCGGGGTACCGGGTTCTTCGTCATCGCCCTGATCGCCGGTATCGGTATCTCACTGATCGTCGATGCCATACCGGCGATCGCGGCGAACAACGCGAACTTCCTGTTCTCCTCGGAGTGGCAGGTCAGCCAGTCGAACTTCGACGGCAACTCCGTGCGCTTCGGTGTGTGGGAGTTGTTCCGGGCCACCGCATTGTCGTCGGTCTTCGCCCTCGCGCTGGCGACGCCGATCGCCATCGGCATCGCGGTCTTCCTGGTCGAATACGCACCGCGGCAGATCTCCCGGCCGCTCGGTGCGGTCATCGACCTGCTCGCCGCGGTGCCCTCGATCATCTTCGGCCTCTGGGGTATCTACATCCTCGCGCCGTTCATCGCGCCGTTCGCGGAATGGTTGAACAGCTCGTTGGGCTGGTTCTTCCTGTTCTCCTCGGGCAGCACGTCGGTCGCCGGCGGCGGCACCGTCTTCACCGCGGGCATCGTGCTCGCGATCATGATGCTGCCGATCATCACCTCGATCACCCGCGAGGTGTTGCGCCAGACGCCGAGCGGCCAGAAGGAGGCCGCGCTCGCGCTCGGCGCCACCAAATGGGAGGTCATCCGGATGACCTCCTTCCCCTACGGACGCTCCGGCATGATCGCCGCATCCATGCTCGCCCTCGGTCGCGCACTCGGCGAGACCATCGCGGTGATGATCATCCTGAGTTCGGCCGTCGGCCGTCTCAAGTGGTCGCTGTTCGAGGGCGGTGACACCTTCGCCTCCAAGATCGCCCGCGACGTCGGCGAGTTCGTCGGCAGCCGCGACACCCAGAGTGCGTACATCGCAGCAGGTCTGGTGCTGTTCATCCTCACATTCGTGGTCAATGCGATCGCCCGTTCGGTCGCCGGTGGAAAGGTGAACGGATGACCGTCACGATGGACAAGACCCCCGGGGGCGGCCCGGTCAAGGACTCCGGCACGGCCTTCCGCGAGGTCTCGCTGAGCCGGAAACTACGCAACAACTCCGCGAAGGGCATCTTCATCGGCTGCTTCATCATCGGCGTCATCCCGCTGGTGTGGCTGCTGTGGACGGTCATCTCCAAGGGCGTCGGTGCCATCACCGACCCGAACTGGTGGTTCGGCGACGCCTACGGCATCGACACCACCACCCAGTTCGGGGCGGGCGTCGCGCCGGCCATCATCGGTTCGATCATCCAGGCGCTCGTCGCCGCGATCATCTCGGTGCCGATCGCCGTGCTGACCGCGGTCATGCTCGTCGAATACCCGACGTCGCGGCTGGTGAAGCCGGTCAGCTTCATGGTCGACATCCTCGCCGGAGTGCCGTCGATCGTCGCGACGCTGTTCATCTTCACCGTCTTCGTCATCGGGTTGTCGATGGGGCAGAGCGGCTTCATGGTGAGCCTCGCACTGATCCTGCTGATGATCCCGATCGTCGTGCGCTCCACCGAGGAGATGCTCAAACTCGTTCCCGACGAGCTCCGCGAAGCCTCCTATGCGCTGGGCATCCCCAAGTGGAAGACCATCATGCGCATCGTCATCCCGACCGCGCTGTCGGGCATGCTGTCGGGCATCTTCCTGGCCATCGCCCGCATCATGGGCGAGACCGCGCCGGTGCTGATCCTCGCCGGACCGGCGAGCACGATGGTCAAGACGAACCCGTTCGAGGGCGGCATGAACTCGTTGCCCCTGTTCATCAAGGACATGTGGGCGGCGAGTCAGCCCGCGTCGTCGTTCTACTACTGGGGCGCCGCGCTCACCCTGATCATCATCGTCGCCGTCCTCAACCTGTTCGCCGCCGTGCTCTCGAAGCTGCTGGCCCCCAAGACCAAGTAAGTCCGAGCCGAGCGCAGTCGAAAGGGGCTGTGCGCCAAGCTCATCCATCGCCGTAAAGAAAGTAGTTCCATGGCCAAGCGCCTCGACATCAAAGACCTGAACATCTACTACGGCAAGTTCCACGCCGTGAAGGACGTGACGCTCTCGGTCCCGCCGCGCAGCATCACCGCGTTCATCGGCCCGTCGGGCTGTGGCAAGTCGACCGTGCTGCGCACGCTCAACCGGATGCACGAGGAGATCCCGGGCGCCTACGCGGTGGGCAGCGTGCTGCTCGACGGTGAGGACATCTACGGCAAGGGCGTGAACCCCACCAGCGTCCGTACGACCATCGGCATGGTGTTCCAGCGCCCCAACCCGTTCCCGACGATGTCGATCCGCGACAACGTGGTCGCCGGGCTCAAACTGCAGGGCGTGCGGGGCAAATCGCAGCTCAACGAGGTGTGCGAACGCAGCCTGCGCGGCGCGAACCTGTGGGAAGAGGTCAAGGACCGGCTCGACAAGCCCGGTGGCGGGCTCTCCGGCGGTCAGCAGCAGCGTCTGTGCATCGCCCGCGCGATCGCGGTCTCCCCGGACGTGTTGCTGATGGACGAGCCGTGCTCGGCGCTCGACCCCATCTCGACCCTGGCCATCGAGGACCTGATGGGCGAGCTCAAGAAGGACTACACGATCGTCATCGTCACCCACAACATGCAGCAGGCCGCGCGGGTGAGCGATCAGACGGCGTTCTTCAACCTCGAAGGGGTCGGGCAGCCCGGCCAGCTCGTCGAGATCAACGACACCGAGACGATCTTCTCCAACCCGACCAAGCGTGAGACCGAGGACTACATCTCGGGACGCTTCGGCTGAGGCCGGGGAGCGCAGTACCGGAAGCGCGCAACGACCGAAGTCCCCGGATCGCCTGGCAGTGGCACGACGCCGCTGGCGGCCGGGGACTCGTCGTATGTCGTGGTCCTGTCACATGTTGAGGTCTTGTCACATGTTGAGGTAGAGAATCACCAGTAGTGCCAGCAGGGACGCGACCACCCCGGCATAGGTGAGCAGCTGCCGGGCACACACCCCGGCGCCGACGTCGCCCTGATCCCCGGCGGCGTTGACATCCTGGTCGGCGGGAGAGTGCAGGCTCATGACGAGCTACGCTAGCCGGTCGCCGGGGCCCGATGCACACCGATCGGTGACCTCGGATGGGGTATCACACGCACATACGCAACGTGGTGAAGCACACACCAGGCGTGCTGCACCACGAAAGCGGAAGTGACCAGGGTGAGATGCCCTAGGCGTCGAGGTCGGCGAGGGTCTTACCGGTCGCCTGGAACACCACTCGGCGTCCGATCATGACGGCGTGGTCGGCGAACCGCTCGTAGTAGCGGCCGAGCAGGGTGATGTCGACCGCGGAGGCCACCCCGTGCTCCCATTCCCGATCCATCAGCACGGTGAACAGGTGACGGTGCAGGTCGTCCATGGCGTCGTCATCCTCTTCGAGACGGACGGCGGCCTGCGGATCCTGCGAATCGAGGGCTTCGCGGGCGTTGCGCGCGAGATGCACGGCCAACCGCCCCATCTCCGCGAAGTACCCGGCGACCTCCTCGGGCAGCGCCTTGGCGGGGTGCCGACGACGTGCGACCTTGGCGACATGCAGCGCGAGCGCGCCCATGCGGTCGGCGTCGGCGACGATCTGCAGCGCGCTGACGATGCCGCGCAGATCACCGGCCACAGGGGCCTGCAGGGCCAGCAGCCCGAAGGCCTGCTCCTCGGCGCGGGTGGCGAGTTCGTTCATCCGGTCGTTCTCACTGATGACCTCTTCGGCGATCGCGAGATCGGCTTGGAGCAGCGAGCGGGTCGCGCGCTCCATCGCCGAGCCCGCGAGGTCGCACATCTCACCCAGGATGTTGTTGAGTGAGTGGAGTTGTTCCTGGTAGGCGGTCCGCATGTATCAAGGCTACTGCCTGTGTCGAGCGGTCACCGTCCCCTGTCGGGTGAACACACCGTGAACGGTGATCGGCGGTTCGACGCGGGGCCGACATACCACCACGCAGAGTGATGCAGATCACGAACAGGTGGTGTCACCGGCATTGGTGATGGCCAGGTCATTGGGCAGATTCGAGGTGTTGGCCGCCGGCGGCAACGACGACGCCGAGAGCGTCGTGCCGACCGAGGGGGCCGTCCCGACCGACCCGTCGAAGGCCGATCCCAGGATGACCTCCACGCCGTCGCGCACCGTGCGGTCGAGCTGGATCGAGGCGCCCGGGAACATCTCGGCCACCGTGGCCGCCGAGTCCTCCGAACCGGTGCCGTACCGGATGACGGTGTCGGTGCGGTTCTCCGACGCGTCGGCGACGCCCTGGACGTCGAATCCCTGCGCCGACATCTGGTCGGAGACCTCGCTGGCGACACCGCTGCGTCCGCTGCCGTTGAGGACGCGCAGCGAGACGTTGCCCGGGTTCTGGGCGGTCGCCGCGACCTTGGTGGGGGCGGCCTGCGTCGTCGTCGACGGGCGGGCACTCGAACTGGAGCCGGCCTTCTCGGCCTGCTCGCCGGGCAGCGGCTGATCGTCGATGATGGCGTTGAAGATCGCGTTGATCGCGTCGGTGTTGGGTAACTCGTTGTTGCTGCCGTCCGTGGCGGTGCCGCTGGTGGGCAGGGTGATGAAGGTGACCCGGCCGGCCTCGATGCCCTGCATCGATTCGGCGAGCTTCAACAAGGAGTCGGTGTTGACGTTGTCGACGAAACTGTAGTTGATGAAGGTGTTGACGATCGAATTCAGCTTCGCCGGATTGGTCAGGACGTTGCTCGACAGACTCGACCGCAGCAGCGACGACATGAACAGCTGCTGGCGCTTGATGCGTCCGTAGTCGCCGTTGCCCTCGGTGGAGACCATGCGGGCGCGGACGTAGTTCAGGGCACGACGGCCGGTCAGCTTCTGTTTGCCCGGTTTGCGCAGGATCTGACCGAGCTCGTAGTCGTAGATCGGTTGGGTCGAACAGACCTCCACACCGCCGACCGCGTTGACGACCTTCTCGAAGCCCTCGAAGTCCATCGCGATGAAGTGGTTGATGTTCAGACCGCTCATCTCGGTGATGACCCGCACCAGGCACTGCGGACCACCGTCGGCATAGACGCTGTTGAGTTTCACCTGCGTCTCGGCGCCCAGCGGCGCGCCGTAGGAGCCCTTGTCGTTGTCCCACTGTTCGCATTCGGGCCGGTCGACCTGCAGATCACGCGGGAAGGACACGGCCACGACCCGGCTGCGGTCGGCGGGGATGTTGACGAGGATGACGGTGTCGGAGCGGGCGCCCTCCACGTCGGCGGTGGTGCCCGCGCCGACATCGCCGTTCTGCCCGCTCCGGGTGTCGGTGCCGACGATGAGGTAGTTCTCGTCGCCGTACTGGGCGTTCTTGTTGCGGATGTTGGTGTCGTCGGGGTTGACGGCCATGATGTTGCGCCAGGCGCCGTTCTTGGAGTTCAGATAACCCCAGACGAAGCCGGTGCCGACCAGCGCCATCACGCAAGCCACCGCGACCAGGATCCGACCGGTCACCGTGGCGTTGCGTCGCATCACCTGCTTGCGTGTGCGGGCCCGCACACGGCGGGGACGCGACCGCGCCATCTCGGTCAGATCCGGGGTGCGCTGCAGCGGGGGGCCGGCCGGTTCGGTGGCATCGGCAGGAGTGTCGGTGCCGGTGGTGGTGTCGGGGGCCGGTGCGTCCTCGCTCTCACCCGTCGGCGCGACCGGTGTGACGGGTTCGAACTCCTCGGGTGCGACCGGCGCGGCGTGGGAGCCCTGTGCGCGCGACTCCTCGCTGGCACGGCGCGCGGTGGCCTGGTCGGAGAGGTCCACGCCGGTCGGTGCGTCGGTGACCGGGGGGAGTTTCTGGGTGACGTCGGCCGGGGCGTAGCGCGTGACCGGGGGAACCGACACCGGGGGAATCGACTCGGTCGGCGGATCCGCACGCGGGGGAGCAGGCGCAGGTGGCGGGCTCGACCGCGGGCGTCGAAGTCTCGGGCGGGTCGGCGGGATGGCCTGAGTTGGGGTGTCGTCGGATGCTCCGGCCGACGCATCGTCGGCATTCATCTGCTCCATCAGCTGCCGCACCGTCAGCCGACTGCGCCCCCGGACGAACCGATCCGCGGAGCGGGGCTCGCGGAGCCGATCGGCGGGCGGGCTCTCACCGGACGCGGCGAAGCCCGACCCACGGTCATCGCCGGTACGGCGAGCGTCGGGGTCGTCACCGTCACCCGGCTGGGCGCCCTTGTTCGGCGTCGAACGACTCAACTGACAGTTCCTCTTCCCCCGGCAAGCTTTCGTGGACCGCGTCGTCGGGGTTCAACGCGTGCGGCACGCTCCGATCACGAACCTGCCGCAGCAGGACCTTGCGACATCTTACTTAGCCTCTGCGGGGAAGCACTTCCGCCGGTCGCCGATCCCGGCGGCGCGGGCACGAGTCGCCTGGGCTCGGCTCACCCGCCGGAGTGCATCACCTCGGCGCCGGCCGGCACCACGTCCTCGTCCGGATCATCGAGCCAGCCGTCCGGTAGCGCCACCTTGGCGGGCGATCCCTGACGCCCGCGAGGACCGTGTCCGTCGTCGGGGAATGGGGCGTCGGCGGGCAGCGTCGCCACCAGATCACGCAGCTCCGGAAGCGTGGTGACCAGTGAAAGTCGTTGACGCAAATCCGATCCGGCAGGAAAGCCGCGGAGGTACCAGGCGACGTGCTTGCGGATCTCGCGCATGCCCTTGTCCTCGCCGTGGTGGTCGGCGAGCAGCTCGCCGTGGCGCACGATGATGGCCGCGACCTCGCCGAGGGTCGGCTGGGCCGGCGCGGGCAGGCCGTTCAGCTCGGCGGCGAGTTCGGCGAACAGCCACGGCCGGCCCAGGCAGCCGCGGCCGATGACGACGCCGTCACACCCGGTACGCTTCATCATCGCCACCGCGTCGGCGGGCTCGAAGATGTCGCCGTTGCCGAGCACCGGGACGTCGGTGACATGCTCCTTGAGCCTGGCGATCTCGTCCCAGTTGGCCTGCCCGGAGTATCGTTGGGATGCCGTACGTGCATGCAGCGCAACCGCTTTCGCGCCCTCCTCGGCAGCGATGCGCCCGGCGTCGAGGTGGGTGTGGTGCTCGTCGTCGATGCCGATGCGGAATTTCACGGTGACCGGGATGTCGGTGCCCTCGGTGGCGCGCACCGCGGCGGCGACGATCTTGCGGAACAGGGTGCGCTTGTAGGGGATCGCCGATCCGCCACCCTTGCGGGTCACCTTCGGGACCGGGCAACCGAAGTTCATGTCGATGTGGTCGGCGAGGTTCTCCTCGACGATCATCTTCGCGGCCTCGTAGGTGTACCGCGGGTCGACCGTGTACAGCTGCATCGACCGCGGATTCTCGTCCGGACCGAAGGTGGTCATGTGCATCGTCACCGGATGGCGCTCGACAAGCGCTCGCGCGGTGACCATTTCGCACACGTAGAGCCCCGACACCGTCCCGGTGCGGGCAAGTTCGAGTTCGCGGCACAGGGTGCGGAAGGCGACGTTGGTGACCCCGGCCATCGGGGCGAGGACCACCGGGCTCGACAATTCGAACGGTCCGATGCGCAGTCCGGATTCTCGGGACGGGGCGGTCGGGACAGACGCCGAACCGGCGCCCTCGGTGGTCGAGGACGCCGGTGCGGTCAGGGTCGGTGCGGTGCTCAGGATGCCTGACGCTCCCGCTTCTTGGCCTCGCGGGCGAGGGCGCGGTCGCGCATCTCCTCGAACTTGAGGGTGTCCTTCTCGAGCTGCTCGAGGAAGGCGGCGAGTTCCTCGCGGGTCTTCTCGCCCTCGGCGGAGAAGTCGTCGCGGTCGAACACGTTCCACTTGCGCAGGACGGGCTGCACGACCTCTTCGAGGTGCTGGCGCAGGTCGTAGATGCCGTGCTTGGCCATCAACACGCCGTGGCGGCGGAAGTTGGGCATGCCGGCGCCGGGCATCTGGAAGTTGGTGACGATGTCGGTGACCGCACGCAGCGTCTGATCGGGGGCGAGATCCATTCCGGCGCCACAGATGTTGCGGTAGAAGATCATGTGCAGGTTCTCGTCGGCGGCGATGCGCTGCAGCATCTTGTCGGCGATCGGGTCGTTGCAGGCCTTGCCGGTGTTGCGGTGGCTGACCCGGGTGGCCAGCTCCTGGAAGGTGACGTAGGCGACGGAGTGCAGGATGCCGAGCTCGTCGACGTGCTCCTCGATCTCGTCGGTGCGTCCGGCGGCGGCGAGCATCGGGTCGTAGCCGTTGGTCATGTGGACCATGCGGTCGGCCTCGAGGGCGGCGGGATCGACACCGCGGGTCACCACGAGGTAGTCGCGCATCACGATGCCGTGACGGTTCTCCTCGGCGGTCCAGCGGCCGACCCAGTGGCCCCACGCCGAATCCATCGAGAAGTTGTCGGCGATCACGCGGTGATACGAGGGCAGGTTGTCCTCGGTCAGCAGGTTGGTGATCATCGCGGCCTTGGCGACCTCGCTGAGCTGCGACTGCTCTGGGTCGTAGTCCGGGCCGCCCAGCGCCGGGTAGTTCTTGCCCTCGTCCCACGGGATGTAGTCGTGCGGGTTCCAGTCGCGAGCGATCTTGAGGTGTCGGTTCACGTTCTCTTCGGCAACCGGAGCGAGTTCCTGCAAGAGCTCCAGTTGAGTCAGTGCACGTGCCATAGAGATTCCTCCGAACGGTGGTCGCATACGTGTGGGGTCGGTGCGCACACGGTTGGGTCAGCACTACAGGTTACGGCACAAACCAGGCCGAACCCAAGTCATTACCTACGGTGTCGTAACCAGACCTCTCGGTCATGTTGCTGGGGTGATGTCGCTGCCTTTGCGATGTCGCTGTCCCTCGGATGTCGCTGTGGACCTCGATGGTGTTACCCCGGTTCACCATCGTGGGCGATCGGCATCGGCCGGTCCAGGCCCGGACGCGTACTCACAGGTGATCGGCAGATCAGCGGCGCGCGGCGAACGCGGGCCCGATCCGGCGCATCCATTCGGCCGCGCCGTCGTCGAGAGTACCGAGGTCGGAAGCCTTTTCACACCACTTCATGGCAGCGGCCCCGAATTCGAGCGGGTTGTAGACGTCCTCCTCGCGCGACCACAGCCCGTCGCCGGCGTAGGTGAGGATGGTGATGTTGGTCGCGGTGATGAGGCTGCCGTCGCCGGGATCGCGCATCGGGTTGTCCACCTCGCAGATCACCCGCGCGGTCGACGGGTCGGCGACGTGCCACAGTGCCGGAAAGCCCGTCATATGGCTGCCCGGGAATGCCGTCATCGTCTTCCAAATCCACGCCCGGATCTCCTCGCGACCACGCATGACGCCCATGGCGTGCTCGACGTAGTCGGCGTCGGTGGTGAACAGCTCGGCGAAGCGATCCCAGTCCCGGCTGACCCCGATCTCCGCCACGGTCTGCTGGAAGTCGGCGAAAGCGGCGTCGAGTTCGGCGGCGTCGAAGGTCGGCGCGTCGGCGGGGTTGGACACGTGTCCACCCTACGGGTGGCAGGCGCCGAATCGGTCGAATTCCGCATTCTCGGGCAATGCGTGGGGATGGCCGCGGTCGGGGAGCAGAATGGTGAGTGGGGCCGAAAGAGGGCCGCGTCGCCGAAGCGCTCCGGGGTGCTTCGGCCGAGACAAGTGGAGGTCCGCAGTGCAGCGGTTGAGTGGTTTGGACGCGTCGTTCCTGTATCTGGAGACGCGCTCGCAGTTGATGCATGTCGTGGGGATCATGGAACTCGATGCGAGCACCATTCCCGGTGGCTACAGCTTCACCCGGATGCGTACCCAGCTCAACGCGCGGGTCGCCGCGATGCCGATGTTGCGACGCAAATTGGAGAACTCCGCGCTCAACATCGACCACCCGGTGTGGGTCGAGGACGACCACTTCGACATCGATCGGCACGTGCACCGGGTGGCGTTGCCCTCGCCCGCGGGTAAGAAGGAACTCAACGAGCTCTGCGGCCACCTCGCCGGGCAGGCCCTCGATCGGGGCAAACCGCTGTGGGAGCTGTGGATCATCGAGGGCAGCGCCGACGGCAAGATCTGCGCGTTCCTGCGGATGCACCACGCCAGCGTCGACGGCGTCACCACCGCCGAGGTGCTCGGCCAGCTCTGCAGCCTGACCCCCGACGAGCCCGACGTCGACCCGGAGAAGGTCGCCGAGACCGCCGGTGGACCCAACCGGACCGGCATGGTGATCTCCGGCGCGCTCAACTACTTCGTGCAGCGACCGATCGCGATGGTCAAACTGCTTCCACAGACCGTCGGCGTGCCGATCGAGTGGTTCCGCCGGTCACGCTCCCGGACCGGAATGCCCGCCCCCTTCGCCGCGCCACGCACCGTGTTCAACGGTCCGATCTCACCGCATCGCAGCATCGCGACCACCCAACTCTCCCTCGACGACGTCAAGCGGGTGAAGAATCGCTTCGGGGTGAAGGTCAATGATGTGGTGCTCGCTATGGTCGGCGGCGCGCTACGTGAATATCTCTCCCAGCACGGTGACCTGCCGGGGTCGCCGCTGGTGGCGATGGTCCCGGTGTCGGTCCACGACGCCGACGAGCGCGATCTCGTGGTCAACGGCACCAACAAGGTGACCGGCATGTTCACCGAATTGCCGTCGGACGTCGCCGATCCGGTCGAACGGCTCGAACGTGCCGGAGAACTCGCCCGCCGCGCCAAGGAGCATCACGCCGACATCGACGCGAACATCCTGCGTGCGTGGGCGCAGTTCGCACCCGGCACCACGCTGTCGACGCTGATGAAGTTCTACGGCGACCGCAAACTGTCGATGAACCATCCGCCCGTCTTCAACGTGACGGTGTCCAACGTCGCCGGACCCGACTTCCCGATGTACTTCTGTGGGGCGAAGGTGGCGGCCATCTATCCGCTCGGTCCGATCTTCCACGGCCTGGCCCTCAACATCACCGTCTTCTCCGTCGACGGACACCTCAACGTCGGCATCCTGACCTGCCCCGACGAGGTGCCCGACGTCGAGATGATCGCCGAGGCCTTCGATCACCAACTCAAGGCGTTGATCGAGGCGTGTGACGACTGAGGGTCGACGCCGCGAACGGCCTCGCAGTTAGGCTGAGACCGTGTCTGTTCACGACCATGGTTTCGCGCGGGTCACCGGGGCAATCCCGGTTGTCCGCATCGCCGATCCGAAGGCCAATGCCGAGGCGATCGTCGAGTCGATGCGGCAGGGCGCCGCAGAGGGCTCGCTACTCGTCGTCTTCCCCGAGATGGGTTTGTGCGGTTACAGCATCGACGATCTCGTCCAACAGGATGCGATTCTCGACGGCTGTCGCGACGCATTGAAGTCGATCGTCGACGCCAGTGCAGGGTTGACCCCGCTCGTGGTGGTGGGGTTACCGCTGGTGGTCGGCGACGGCCTGTACAACTGTGCCGCGGTGATCCGTGACGGCGCAGTACTGGGCGTGATCCCCAAGTCGTATCTGGCCAACTATCGGGAGTTCTACGACAAGCGCTACTACAGTGCCGCACGCGATGCGTCGCAGGACACGGTGCGGCTCTTCGGCTCCGACGTCCCGTTCGGTGCGGATCTCCTCTTCGACGCCGAGGATGTCCCGGGCTTCTGCCTGCACGTGGAGATCTGCGAGGACGGCTGGGTGCCCATCCCGCCGAGCGTGTGGGCCTCGCTGGCCGGCGCGACCATCCTGGCGAATCTGTCGGGTAGCCCGGTCACCGTCGGAAAAGAGTCGTACCGGAAGTTGTTGAGTACCAGCCATTCCGCGCGCTGCATCGCCGCGCACCTGTACGTGGCGGCCGGGTTCGGTGAATCCACGACCGATCTCGCGTGGGACGGCGACGCGTTGATCACCGAGAACGGGACCCTACTCACACGCAGTAAGCAATTCGAGATGGGTGCCCAATCCATCACCGCCGACATCGATCTCGACCGTCTGCGCCAGGAGCGCATGCGTATGACCAGTGTGCGCGATCAGGTCGGCGACCACGCCGAGGACCTGAAAAGGTTGCGGCGCATCGGTTTCAGCTTCGGCGTGCAGCCTGGAACCGATGACGTCGATGTGCTGCGACGTGCCATTGCGCGGTTCCCGTTCGTGCCCAGCGGCACCAGCGACCTCGATGAACGTTGTCGGGAAGTCGGCAACATCCAGGTGCAGGGACTCGCGGCACGTTTGCGTGCGACGGGACTCGAGAAGATCGTCATCGGCGTTTCCGGTGGACTCGATTCGACCCTTGCGTTGTTGGTCGCGGTGGACACCTTCGACCGACTCGAGTTGCCGCGCAACAATATTCTGGCCTACACGATGCCAGGCTTCGCCACCGGAGGCGCAACACTGCGGCGGGCGCACGTCCTGATGGACTCGCTGGGCGTGAGTGGGACGGAACTCGACATCCGCCCGTCGTGCGAGCAGATGCTCGCCGACCTCGACCACCCGTACTCGCGTGGCGAGAAGGTCTTCGATGTGACGTTCGAGAACGTGCAGGCCGGGGAACGGACCTCACACCTGTTCCGCCTGGCCAACCACCATGGCGCCATCGTCCTCGGTACGGGAGATCTGTCCGAGCTCGCCCTCGGATGGTGCACCTACGGCGTCGGTGATCAGATGTCGCACTACAACGTCAACGGGTCGGTTCCCAAAACGCTTGTTCGCCATCTCATCCGGTGGATGATCAGCTCCGGTGAGTTCTCCGATGAGACCAGTGAGGTTCTCGCCGAGATCCTTGCCGACGTGATCTCACCCGAATTGGTACCGCCAGGCGAGGACGGTGCGATTCAATCCACCGAGGACACCGTCGGGCCGTACGAATTGCACGATTTCTTTCTCTACTATCTCACCCGGTTCGGCTACCGTCCCAGCAAAGTCGCGTACCTCGCCCGTCAAGCTTGGGGTGATCTCGACCGAACGCCGTGGGATACCGAGCCGCTCGACGACCGCAACGTCTACGACGCGGCGACGATCGACAAGTGGCTCACGGTTTTCTGCCAGCGCTTCATGGCCAACCAGTTCAAGCGCACAGCCATGCCCAACGGACCCAAGATCGGTTCCGGCGGTTCGCTGTCGCCACGCGGTGACTGGCGTTCACCGTCGGATGCCTCCGCACGTGCGTGGTTACAGGAGCTCCGCGGGGAGTGAGACGCGGGCAGTGAGATGGGGCCGAGCCCCACGGTGATCATCTCGACCACCGTGGGGCGGTTCGCTATTGAGTTCTCAAACAACAGATGCGGTCCCGGCGATGCCGGGTGCGGGGAATCAGGGTGTGGGGCGGGGTAGGTCAGGCTGCGGTGTCGTCGAGTCGCATGCTGCGTCGGTGGTAGGACGGCACCGGTCGCCGTTGCGGATCCACGCTGGCGGGCGGGATCAGCCAGGGGTGGCGGTCGAATCCCATGATGATGTCCCACCCGTGGTGGTGCACATCGTCGTGACAACTGCTGCAGAGGAGGCAGCCATTGTCGAGGTCGGTGGGACCACCGTCGGCCCAGTGGTGCACGTGGTGTGCTTGGCAGCGTCCGGCATGGGCACCGCATGTGATGCACCCGCGATCCCGCACCAGCAAGGCTTTGCGTTGTCCGGGGGTGAAGAAGCGTTCCTGGCGTCCGACGTCGAGGGTACGCCGTCGGTGTTGAGGATGATTTTGGTGATCGTCGTGTCACACGACAACATCCGCGCGGTGGGTTCGGTGATGGCTCCCATGTTCTGCAACTCGCCGCCGAGCCCGGGGTTGTCGGCTGACCAGGTCCACAACAGTCCGTTGGTCGGTTTCGCGGAGAAGGTCGTGTCGGCCAAGCCTTGTGCCGCAAGTTCGACGATCGTCTCGAACGCGGCCGCACAGATCTGTTCGGGTGTCCGCGGATCCGGGGAGCCATCCGGCTGGGGTTTCGGTGCCGACAAGGCTTCCATCAGGGTGCGGGTTTTCTCGCCGGCGATGATGTCGAGGTTCGCCGAGATTTCCAACCGTCCGTCGTCGGTGATGCGGGCGGTGTAGGAGTTGATCGTCTTGTCTTCGGCGGCTGGTAACCCGCCAGGCGTCTCCGCAGCGAGCTCGTTACCCAACTGTCGCGCGTAGAGGTTGATCTCGGCGGGGGTGAATCCGGCGAAATAGTGCGACAGCAGTTTCCGGAGATATTCACACCGGTGGACGGTGTTGAGGGGTTCGGGGGAGCGGGTGTCGATGTGCGCCAACCCGCGGACGATGGCGTCGGTGTGTTCGGATGAGATGGACCCGTCCGCAGCATGTGCGAGCAGCAGATCCACATCGGTGGTGCCGGCGAACCGCACGTACCGACCTGCGACGGCGGGTGCGAAGCCCATGCTGATCAACAGTTCTCGCAGTCGGGTGGTTTTGTGGTCGGCCACCCCTAACCGATCTATTTCGCCGGTGAGGGTGGTGGCGTGGTGATCGACCAGATTGCGAAGCAGCAGGACTTGTTTCATCGCACCGAAGGCTTGGGGTCCGGTCATCTCCGGATTCCATTGCAGGTCGCTGAGTTGGGTGACGATGGTGGCGAAGACCGCTTCGGCATCAACATCTTTGACGTTCAAGAATTGTGGTGGTGTCGATCATGGGCCCCTCCCCGGTGGCTGATCGGTGTGATGCCCTTATCTTACTCGAACATATGGATTACGGCAAGGGTGTTTGATAATTCTGGGGAGGGAAAGGTGCTTGTGGACAACGGGTTACGGGGGTGGGCTGGCGGCAGATTTTTCTGTCGGTGGGGTGTGGTAGGCGTGCGGATTCAGCTGTAGATGTTCGATGTGGTTGGGAGGCTTGTTGTCTCGCCGGGTCTCGAGGCTCGCCGCACGCGGCTCGCACCTCGACCATCGGGGGGGCCAGGCCGCTGGGCGGCGTTCATCTCGACCATCGGGGGGAGGGGGCCGAGGTGCGCGGCGCGCGAAAAGTAGCTACAGCCCCAGATCCTTGGCGATGATCGTCTTCATCACCTCGTTGGTCCCGCCGTAGATCCGCGATACGCGGGTGTCGGCGTAGAGGCGGGCGATGGGGAACTCGGTGATGTAGCCGTAGCCGCCGTGCAGCTGTAGGCATTTGTCGATGACCCGGCCCGCGGTGTCGGTGGCGAAGAGTTTGGCGCGGGCGGCGTCGGGAACCGACAGCTCATCCGAGTTATGCAGCGTCAGAGCGTGATCGACGAACTGCTGGATCGCCTCGACCTCCGCAGAGCACTCGGCGAGGACGAACTTCGTGTTCTGGAAAGAGGCGACGGGACGCCCGAAGACGTCACGCTCGCGGGTGTAGGCAAGTGCATGTTGCAAGGCAGCGGCGGCGGTGGCCGCCGAGCCGATCGCGATGGTGAGCCGCTCCTGCGCCAGATTGTGTGTGAGGTACCGGAATCCGGCGCCCTCGTCGCCCAGACGGTCGGTCACCGGCACGCGCACCGAGCTGAACGAAAGTTCGGCGGTGTCGGAGGCCTTGAGCCCGATCTTCTCCAGCTTGCGGCCCACGGCGAAGCCCTCGGAGGAGGTATCGACCACCAGGATCGACAGGCCGCCGCGGCGGTTGTCGGGGTCGAAGGCCGACGTGCGGCAGACCACGAGGATGCGGTCGGCCAGGGCGCCGCCGGTGATGAAAGTCTTGGCACCGTCGAGGATGTAGTGGTCGCCGTCCTCGCTGAGTTTGGCGGTGGTGGAGATGTTGGCCAGATCCGACCCGGTGCCGGGCTCGGTCATCGCAATCGCGAACATCAGCTCGCCGGAACAGAATCCGGGTAGCCACCGCTGCTTCTGTTCGTCGGTCGCGTACTCCATGAGGTAGGGCAGGATGAGGTTGGCGTGCACCGAATAGCTGCCGAAGGTCACTCCGGCCAGCGCGCATTCCTCGGCGATGACCATCGAGTAGGTGAAGTCGTGCTCGCCGCCACCGCCGTATTCCTCGGGCGCCTCGATGCCTAGCACCCCGAGCTCACCGAGCTTGTTGTAGAACTCGCGCGGCGGATGCCCCTGCTTCTCCCAGTCGTGGTGGACTGGAACGACCTCCTTGGCGATGAAGTCGCGAATGGTCTTGCGGAAGGCTTGGTGATCGTCGTTGAACACGGTGCGCTGCATGGGTTCTGGCCTCTCTAATTGGTGCGGTACTCGCGGAGCAGTCCCTTGGAGATGATCTGTTTCTGGATTTCGCTGGTGCCCTCGCCGATCAGCAGGAACGGAGCTTCCCGCATCAGTCGTTCGATCTCGAATTCCTTGGAATAGCCGTAGCCCCCGTGGATACGAAAACTGGCCTGAGTGACCTCTGCGCAGTACTCGCTGCACAGGTACTTCGCCATGCCGGCCGCGACGTCGTTGCGTTCGCCGGAGTCCTTGAGTCGGGCCGCGTTCACCATCATCAGGTGCGCCGCTTCGGTTTTGGTGGCCATCTCGGCCAGCGAGAAGGCGATGGCCTGATGCTCGGCGATCGGCTTGCCGAAGGTGCGTCGCTGTTGGGCGTAGGTGACGGCGAGTTCGAAGGCGCGCTGCGCGATGCCGCAGGCCCTCGCCGACACATTGACCCGGCCGACCTCGACGCCGTCCATCATCTGCGCGAATCCACGGCCCGGTGTGCCGCCGAGGATGTGCTCGGCATCGGTGCGATAACCGTCGAAGATCAACTCGGTGGTGTCGATCCCCTTGTAGCCCATCTTGTCGATCTTGCCGGGAATCGTCAGTCCGGCAACCACTTCGCCGAAACCGGCCGGCTTCTCGATGAGGAAGGTGGTCAGGTTGTGGTGCGGCTTCTCGGCTCCCTCATCGGTGCGCACGAGCGCCGCGACCAGGGTCGACGAGGCGCCGTTGGTGAGCCACATCTTCGCGCCGTTGATCGTGTAGGTGCCGTCGTCGGAGCGTTTGGCCGACGTCGTGATGGCCGCGACGTCGGAGCCGAGGTCCGGTTCGCTCATCGAGAAGGCGCCACGCACCTCGCCGGTCGCCATCCGCGGCAGCAGCCGCTGCTTCTGCTCCTCGGTCCCGTGCTGTCGCAGCATGTAGGCGACGATGAAGTGGGTGTTGATCACCCCGGACACACTCATCCAGCCGCGTGCGAGTTCCTCGACGCACAGCGCATAGGTCAGCAACGATTCGCCGAGCCCGCCGTACTCCTCCGGGATCATCAGCCCGAACAGTCCCATCTCCCGCATGCCGGCGACGATCTCCTCGGGGTAGGCGTCGGCATGCTCGAGTTTTTGCGCGTTGGGGATGATCTGGGTGTCGACGAAGCGCCGCACGTTGGCGACGATGTCGGTCTGGATGTCGGTGAGACCGAGGGTCTGGGCAAGGCGGGCCATGGTCTTCAGCATGCCCGTGACGGGCCCGCCCGGTAACGGGGTCTTCGGCTAAGGCACCGATAGGAGGAGACAATGCCACGCCTGGAGGCGTCGCTGTGGGCCGCTGACCAGCACGTATAGGCGGCACCCTGGGCACTCATCGCAGAGCCGGGCAGTGTCGGCGATTCCGGCAGAGGGGTCTGCTGGGCGCGATCCCGCCATCGAATCGTCGGTGACGCCCCACCGCTTGCGGCGACGCCGTGTGCCGAGCGCGACATAGGTCGCGGCTATGACCCCATGAGCGTGAATCACCTTGTGATCGAGTGCCCGTCATGGTCGATTCGTTCATAGGGGTCGATTCGTTCATAGGGGTCGATTCGTAGGTAGGGGTCGATTCGTTGGTAGTGGTTTGGAGAAAGGAACTCTGATGAGCGATGCGGTGATCGTCGATGCGGTCCGTACCCCGATCGGACGCCGGGGCGGGGCGTTGTCGGGTATCCATCCGGCCGACTTGTCCGCCCACGTCCTCGAGGCACTCGTGGAGCGCACCGGCGTCGATCCCGCCGACGTCGACGACGTCATGTGGGGGTGCGTCAGTCAGCACGCCGAACAGGCGGGCAACATCGCGCGCACCGCGATCCTGGCCGCCGGCTGGCCGGAAAGCGTTCCGGGGACCACGATCACGCGGGCCTGCGGATCGAGCCAGCAGTCGCTGGCGATGGCCGCCGCCGCGGTCATCAGCGGTCAGCTCGACATCGTCGTCGCCGGTGGGGTCGAGTCGATGAGCCGCGTGCCGATGGGCAGCGCGGCCCCGAACGGTGAGCATCAGCCCTCGACCGTGCTCGATCGCTACGGCGTCGACCGGTTCAGTCAGGGCATCGGAGCCGAGATGGTGGCCCGGCGTTGGGATCTGAGTCGCACCCGACTCGACGAGTACTCGCTGCGATCCCACGAGCTCGCGGCGGCGGCCAGCGATGCCGGAGCGTTCGACGGTCAGCTCGCCCCGGTGCCCGGCGTCCTCGAGGGAGACGAGGGCATCCGGCGCGGCGGATCGCTGGAATCGCTGGCCAAGCTCACGACCGTGTTCGACGAGAACGGGGTCATCCACGCCGGCAACGCCTCTCAGATCTCCGACGGTGCGGGCGCGCTGCTGGTGTGCTCGTCGGAGACCGCCGCCGCACAAGGCTGGACCCCGCTGGTCCGTATCCACACCACCGTGGTGGCCGGCGACGATCCCGTCGTGATGCTCACCGGACCCATCCCGGCCACCGCCAAAGCCCTTGCCCGGTCCGGGCTCTCGATCGACGAGATCGGGGCGTTCGAGGTGAACGAGGCGTTTGCGCCGGTGCCGCTGGCGTGGCAGATCGAGACGGGTGCGGCGGAGAAGGCGCTCAATCCGCTCGGCGGCGCCATCGCGGTCGGGCACCCGCTCGGCGGCTCCGGTGCCATCCTCGCCACCCGGCTGGCGCATCACATGCGCGACAACACCATCCGTTACGGACTACAGACGATGTGCGAGGCGGGTGGCATGGCCAACGCCACCATCTTCGAACTCATCGGCTGACCACCTCAGGAGCAGATGTATGGAACTCAAGGACCTCTCCACCGCCATCACCGGCGGAGCCTCCGGCCTCGGCCTGGCCACCGCCCGGCGCATCGTCGATGCCGGCGGGCAGGTGACCCTCATCGACCTGCCGACCTCCGACGGTGCCGAGGTGGCCGAACAGCTCGGTGCCGCAGCGCGGTTCGCGCCCGCCGATATCACCGACCGGGAGCAGTTCGCCGCCGCGCTCGACGTGGCCGACGACCGCGGCGGTCTGCGCGCACTCGTGCACTGCGCCGGTGCGGGGCGCCGGATGCGCATCCTCGACGCGCAGGGACGCGCCGGATCGGCCGACGACTTCGAATTCGTCATCCGGCTCAACCTCATCGGCTCCTTCCACGCCCTCTCGCTGGGGGCCGAGCGGATGGCCCGACTGCCCGAGATCGACGGCGAGCGGGGCGTGATCGTGATGACCGCATCGGTCGCCGCGTTCGAGGGACAGATCGGCCAGATCAACTACAGCGCCTCCAAGGCGGGCATCGTCGGGATGACACTGGTGGCCGCACGAGATCTGGCGAGCAAGCACATCCGCGTCAACACCATCGCCCCCGGCACCATGGACACCCCGTTGCTGGCGCGGTTGCGTGAGGACGTCCGCGAATCGCTGGCCGCGAGCATCCCGAATCCGTCGCGGCTCGGTAAGCCGGACGAGTTCGGGCGGTTGGCAGTCTCGATCGTGGAGAATCCGTACCTCAACGGGGAGACCATCCGCCTCGACGGCGCGATCCGGATGGCCCCGAGATGACCGAATTGCACTATCCGGCAATCACTCTCGCCGCGTTGCCGGCCGGCATGGCCCGGCTGTATGCGAACCGCGCGGCCGTCATCGACGGCGAGCGGGTGCTCACCTTCGACGATCTCGACGTGCGCACCGCCGCGGTGGCCGCCGGGCTCGCCGCGATCGGGGTGGGCGAGCGCGACGTGGTCGCGCTGCACCTGACCAACAGCGCCGACTTCGTGCTGGCCTACTACGGGGCGTTGCGCGCCGGCGCGACGGTGACATTGATCAACCCGGCGCAGCCGGTCGCCGGGCTGCGGGCCCAACTCGTCGAGACCGGCGCCGTCGCGGTCGTCACCGAGGAGCCGCAGGCGCAGACACTGGTGTCGGCGATCGAGGGACTCGATCTGCGGGCCGCGATCCTCGTCGGTGACGACACCGGGTCCGAGACCGCCATGGCCCCTGCGGGTCTGATCACCCTGGCGCAATTGGCCGCCGATGCCGGCCCCGCTCCACGGGTCGCGATCACCGGTGCGGATGTGGCCCACCTGGCCTTCACCGGTGGC
The DNA here is from genome assembly GCF_030077625.1 of Gordonia sp. L191. NCBI lineage: Bacteria > Bacillati > Actinomycetota > Actinomycetes > Mycobacteriales > Gordoniaceae > Gordonia > Gordonia sp. L191. The sequence continues at coordinate 582,607 of NZ_CP125996.1, forward strand.
ACCACCGGTGTCTCCAAGGGCGTGCAGGTGTTGCACCGCAACGTCATCGCCAACGTCACCCAGATGATCGCCTGGCGCGCCGGACATGCGGTGACCGAAAACGACGACGGGTCGTTTCGCCTCACCCCGCGCGACGGCGCCGGACGCGGCGTCGTACCCGGGCAGGCCGCCACCATCGTGGTGTCCCCGCTCTATCACGCGCACGCCCTGATCAACATGTCCTTCCTGCTGATGTGTGGTGCCACCCACGTGCTGGCCGGCCGATTCGATCCGGCCCGGATGCTCAATCTCATCGAACGACACCGCGCCACCTACATCACCGGCAGTCCGACGATGTGGCATGCGCTGGCCGCACATCCCGATGTGGCCACACGCGATCTCTCCTCGGTGCGGGTGGTGTCGTCGGGGGCCGCACCGATCGATCACGTCAGCCTCGAGCGACTCGCCGCTGCCTTCCCGTCGGGTGCCGTCGTGGAGGGCTACGGGCTGACCGAGGCGACCTGCCTGGTCTCGTCGGCGCCGCTGGCCGCCACCGACGATGGCACCGGTGAATACCGTTTCGGCAGTGTCGGATTGCCGACCTTCGACACCGAGGTGTCGATCCGTTCGCTCGACGATCGCACCACCGAACTCGCCGCGGGCGAACGCGGTGGCCTGTGGGTCCGCGGACCTCAGGTGACCGCCGGGTACCTGCACCACCCCGAGATCACCGCCGAACAGTACGTCGACGGATGGCTCGACACCGGCGACATCGCCTACGTCGACGACGACGGCTACCTCTACATCTGCGACCGTGCCAAGGACATGCTGATCTACAAGGGCTACAACGTATATCCGCGCGAACTCGAGGAGATTCTGGTGACTCACCCCGACATCGCCGGTGCCGCGGTGGTGGCCCGGGAGGCCGGGCCGGTCGGGCAGGAGCCGGTGGCCTTCGTCGTCGCCCGGCCCGGGCACCGGGTCGACGCCGACGCGGTGCAGGGTTTCGTCGCCGAACAGGTGTTGCCGTACAAGAAGATCCGCGACGTGATCGTCGTCGACGAGTTGCCCACCTCCGCCGCGGGCAAGATCCAGAAAGTGGCGTTGCGAGCCCAACTCGCCGCCGAGCACACCGGAAAGGGCCGACTCCATGCGTGATGTCGTCATCTGCGAGCCCGTGCGCACCCCGATCGGGCGCTACGGGGGCATGTTCCGATCGCTGACCGCCGTCGACCTCGGGGTGGCCGCCCTGCGCGGACTCCTCGAGCGGACCGGCATCCCCGACGACGACGTCGACGACGTGATCCTCGGTCACTGCAACGGCAACAGTGAGGCACCGGCGATCGGCCGTGTCGTCGCACTCGACGCCGGACTGCCGACCACGGTGCCCGGCATGCACGTCGACCGACGGTGCGGATCGGGATTGCAGGCGATCATCCAGGCCGCCTACCAGGTGGGGTGCGGCGACAACGATCTCGTCGTCGCGGGCGGCACGGAGTCGATGAGCAATGCGTCGTTCTACTCGGTGGACATGCGTTGGGGCGGTGCGCGCACCGGAATCGCCATGCACGACAGCCTGGTTCGGGCCCGCTCCACCGCCGGTGGCAAGAACTGGCCGGTACCCGGTGGCATGATCGAAACCGCCGAGAACCTCCGCAAGGAATACGGGATCTCCCGCGAGGAGCAGGACGATCTCGCCGTCGAATCGCACATGCGCGCGGTTCGTGCACAGAAGGACGGCATCCTCGGTGAGGAGATCATCCCGGTCACCGTGCGAGATCGTAAGTCCGAGAAGCTGATCGATACCGACGAGCATCCACGTCCCGATATCTCGCGCGAATCGCTCGCCGGACTGCGGCCCATCATGGGCGCCACCGACCCCGACGCCACGGTGACCGCGGGCAACGCCAGCGGACAGAACGACGCGGCCTCAATGTGCCTGGTGACCACCGCCGAGGTCGCCGCACGGCACGGCCTGACGCCGCTGGTGCGCCTGGTGTCGTGGGGCCTGGCCGGCGTGCCACCGGCGACCATGGGCATCGGCCCGGTGCCGGCCACCGCCAAGGCGCTGGACAAGGCGGGATTGACGCTCGCCGACATCGACGTCATCGAACTCAACGAGGCCTTCGCCGCGCAGGCGCTGGCCGTCACCCGGGAGTGGGGATTCGGCCGATTCGCCACCGACAGTCCCGATTTCGCGCGCACGAACGTTCACGGATCGGGTATCTCGCTGGGACATCCGGTCGGTGCGACCGGCGGGCGGATGCTGGCATCGCTGGCGCGGGAACTGCACCGGCGCGAGGCACGCTACGGCCTGGAGGCCATGTGCATCGGCGGCGGACAGGGGTTGGCCGCAGTATTCGAACGGGTCAGCGGATAGTTGATCTTCGTGACAAGCCGCCTTGACATCTGATGTCAAGGCGGCTTTACTCGTGGCATGCCCGACCCGGACGTCCCATCGCCGATCCGGGCCGCGCGGACCCGAGCGGCCCTACGGCAGTCCGATCTGGCGAAGGCGGTCGGGGTGAGCAGGCAGACGATCGTGTCGCTCGAACGCGGCGACTACGCACCGTCGGTCTACCTGGCCATCCGGGTCGCGCGGGCGCTCGGCGCCGGCGTCGAAGAACTGTTCCCGTTGCCCGAGGAGACCCGAGGAGAGCTGAGATGAGTTCCGGACGAACCACATTCCCCGATCTGTTGCTCGGCCCCGACGATGCGTCGTGGGGCGATGAACGTGAGCGCGCGGTACTGCTGGAGGGCTACGCCTACATCTACACCCTCTCGACGCTGCTGCTGTGGGCGCTCGGCGCCGTCGCGGCGTGGTTCGTACCCGCCTGGGTGACCGTCCTGTGGTGGGTCGCGTTGATCGCGCCCGCGATGGAATGGCAACGATTCTGCAAGGCTCGCCGCGTGGATCCCCAGACGTTGGTCTACGCCCGCGGATCCCGCCGCCGCATCATCGTCACCAGCCTGTACACCGGTGCCTGCTCACTGTCGATGGCACTCGCGGTGATCCTCGGGCTCGGACCCGACGGTGAGGCCACGACAATCGTGGGGGCCGTCGTCGGCGGTATCGTCGGCGGCGCCGCGGCGTTCCTGCTGGCCCGGCGACATGCGATCAAGTCCGAGAAAGAGCAAGCCGCAGGCCATCTCGACGACTGAGCAGTGCTTACCCCGCGCACCTCACTCCTCGACCGCTCGCTGCGCGGCCATCGACCGCGCGACGTCGGCGAAGGCCTGACCGGCGACCGAGAGGCCGCCCGGATCGAAGATCATCGCGAAAGTCCGTGCGAACCGCGGTGACACCGGCCGCACCACCGCGCGATCGGCCACCGATTCGGCGATGCGACGTTCGAGCAGGGTGGCCCCGATCCCGGCGAGCACCATGGGCAGTCGCTGCTCCCGATGGTCGGAGAGCACCGCGATCGGCAGTCGCACACCGGATTCGCGGATCGCGCTCTCGATCTCCTCGGCGACCGACCCGCCCCGCGGAACGAAGACCATGGGAATGCGGGGGAGATCGGCGATGGGGATCGGCCCGTCGGGAACCTCGGTCCCGGGTGGGCACACCAGCCAGAATTCCTGTTCACCGAGCACGATCATGTCGAGATCGTCACCGACCGTGGGCAAATGGGTGATGACGAACTCGCAGCGCCCCTCCTCGATCATCGCCGACGCCTGTGTCTCGACCCGCAGGTCGCCGAGGCGCACGGTGACCCCCGGATGGCGGGCCCGGAAGCCGGCGACCAGGTCGATCACCGCGCCACCGTCGATGAAGGGGGAGGCGAGCACCTCGACGCGGCCGGTCGGTTCGTCACCGGCCGCGGAGAGGGCGTCGTCGACGGTAGCCACATCACGCATGATCTGCCGGGTCGATCCGACGAGCGCCCGTCCCGCAGAACTCGGCACCATGCCGCGTCCGATCCGGTGGAACAACTGCACCCCGACTTCTCGTTCCAACGCCCGAAGCGCCTGGGACACAGTCGGTTGGGTGACACCCAACGACGCCGAGGCACCGCCGATCCCGCCGTGCTCGACGACGGCGAGGAAGTACTCGAGCTGGCGCAGTTCCATCGAACTCACCACGCTCCGTCGTGGGAAATGGTGACCTCGTCGGGCACGAGGTCGGCCGGTGGCGCGGGTGTCCCGCTGATGCGGCGCGCCACCGCGACGAAGGCGATCGCCGCCGGCGAGGGCTGCCCCGACCGCATCACCAGTCCGTAGTCGCGCAGCAATGGGGGCACCACGCCGAAGACCTCGGCGCCGCTGAACTGTTCGGCGGCGACCGGACGCGGGACCACCGTCCCGCCGACGCCGCGGTCGACGAGATCCCAGATGGCCGAGGAATGGGCGCAGTCGACCACCACGTTGCGGGCGTCGTCGGCGATGACGTCGGCGAGCAGGGCCGCGGTCGCCTGATCGGACAGGTTGACCAGCAGCGGCAGATCGCGCACGGCCGCGCGGGGCACCGTGCCCGACTCGGTGACCACATCGTCACCGACGAGTCCCGGTGGCGCGGCGAGGACGAGTTCCTGCGCGCCGAGCGGGATCGACACGAGGGAGGCGTGGTCGGCGTCGGAATCGATCACCCCGATCTCGGCGTCACCGCGCCGCAACGCGGCGAGTACCCCGGACGGGCCGTCGGCGGCGTGGACGCGGACGACCACGGCGTGGTGTCGCTCCCGGAAGGCCCGCACCATCGTGACCAGCGGGTCGATCGCGAAGGCGGCGTCGGTGACGATGTCGACGCGTCCGGAGCGCAGTTCACGGACGGCGGCCACCTTCAGTTTCGCGCGCTCGACGTCGGCGAGGATACGGCGCGCGGCGACCTCGACGCGCCGGCCTGCGTCGGTGAGTTCGAGTCGTCGACCACTGCGGTCGAACAGGGTGACACCGAGACGGCGTTCGAGCGTGCGGATGGCCTGGGAGAGTGAGGGCTGGGAGATGTAGAGGGCATGCGCCGCCTTGGTGATGCCGCCGTGGTCGATGACCGCGACGAAGTAGGTGGCGAGATGCAGGTCCACCGCCACAGCCTAGTCACAGCGCTCAGAGCTGTGCCCGCGGCCCGTCGACGCGAGAGGGCATGATCCACGATTGGGGGATGCGGGCGAAGGAGCCGACCGCCGGGTCCATCACCGGCCGGTAGTTCGCCGCCGGCCCCGCACCCGCCGTCAGCTCACGGTAGGCGTCCACCCCGCTCGTCGGATGGCGCGTGAGGCCCGGATCGCGCAATACGTCGACCCGGTACAGACCGAATCGTGTTGTGTAGCTGCCCCATTCGTAGTTGTCGGTGATCGACCAGTGGTTGTAGCCGACGATCGGTAGTCCGTCGCCGCGCGCGCGTTGAAGCCAGAAGAGACTGTCGCGCAGGAAGTTCGCCCGGGTGTAGCCGTCGGCGCGGGGTGCTCCGTCGGACAGCGGCATGCCGTTTTCGATGATGTAGAGCGGTTTTCCGGGGAAGGCCTGTGCGTAGTGATGGCACGCCTGGTAGATGTCGTCGGGTTGCGGGCGGACCGCCGCGAAATCGCCGCCCGCCGCGGCGATCGTGGTGAGATTGTTCAGCGCCGCGCCGTAGTAGTAATCGATGCCGATGAAGTCGAGGGTGTCGACGACCCGATTCATGAACAACGCATCGGTGACCGGGGTGACCGCGGGCAGGAAGGCCTCGTTGACCGCAACGCGCGCTTGCGGATTCGCGTCATGGGCGGCGGTGTGGGCGATCCGGTGGGCGTGTGCGATGCGGTCGAGGAACCGCGGCATGTCGGCGTCGGTGAGTGCGCCGATCTCCTTCTCGTGACCGTAGAAGACCAGGGGTTCGTTGATGCTGATCCACATCGAACACTGCTCGGCGTAGCGCGCGGTGATCATGCGCGCATACCGTTCGAAGTCGCCGAGTGTGCGGGCGCCGAGGAAGCCGCCCTGATCGGCCACCCACCCCGGATACACGTAATGCACCAGTGTGATCATCGGGCTCATGCCCAACGACCGGATGTCGGCGACGAGGTCGTCGTAGTAGGCCAACGCCGCCGCACTGAACCGGCCGCGTTGCGGCTCGACTCGCGCCCACTCGATACCGAAACGAAAGGTGTTGAGTCCCATGCCCGCGGCGAGGTGCAGATCGGCCCGGTAGCGGTGCCGGAAGTCGACGGAGTTGCGCACCGGGTCGACCCGTCCGGTCCGCGCCGCACGGTCGGTGTAGCGCCGCCAGTTGGAGTCCGGGTTGAAGCCCTCGGCCTGGAAACCCGAGGTGGCCGCACCGAAATGGAAGCCGTCGGTCCAGCCGGGCACACTTGGGGCGCGCACGAAGGGTGCGGTGCCCGGCGCGGCGGAGGCCGGCGCAGCACCCGGGCCCGACGCACCCAGGCCCGACGCGCCCAGCCCGACTCCCGCTGCGACCGCGGTGGTGGCGCCGAGCAGACCGCGCCGGGAGATCCCCGACGGTTGCGCGGCGTGGGCCCCGGAGCGGTGAGATCGGCTCATCCCGAGGGTCAGCGGCCGGTCCAGAGGGGCGCCCGCTTCTCGGCGAATGCGCGAGCACCTTCCTGGGCGTCATCGGAGGCGAAGATCGGGTCGAGCACCTCGCGCTGGGCGGTGATGAGATCGGGGTCGGTGTAGCGGATCGCCATGCCCACAACCTGTTTGGTGGCACGGACCGCGAGCGGACCGTTCGCGGCGATCTGGGCGCCGAATTCGCGGGCGCCCTCGAGGGCGCCGCCGGTCGGGGTGAGGACATTGACGAGACCGAACTCGTGGGCACGCTTCGCGGTGATGGGGTCGCCGGTCAGGGCGATCTCCATCGCGAGCTGATAGGGGAGGATCTTGGGCAGGCGCAGCAGACCGCCGGCTGCTGCGGCGAGACCCCGCTTCACCTCGGGCAGACCGAATTTCGCGTCCTCGGCGGCGACGATCAGATCTGCCGACAGGGCCAGTTCGCAGCCGCCGGCCAGCGCCCAGCCCTCGACCGCGGCGATCAACGGCTTACTCGGCGGATTCTCGGTGATCCCGCCGAATCCGCGACCCGGCACACTCGGCACCTCGCCGCGGGTGAACGCCTTGAGATCCATTCCTGCGCAGAATGTTCCGCCGGCACCGGTGAGGATTCCGACGGTGATGTCGTCACGGGCCTCGAACTCGTCGATCGCCGCGGCGATGAGGGTTGCGACCTGGGCGTTGACCGCGTTACGGGCCTCCGGGCGGTCGATGGTGATGACGGCGACGCCGTCGGCGAATTCGGTGCTGACCGGGCTCATCGGCCGGTGTCCTCTCGATCGGTGGGGGTGGTGACATACCAGTGCACGGGTTCGGTGCCCGACCGGGCGATGATCCCGCGTTCTTCCAAAACCAGAAGGTGGGCGTTGGTCTCGCGCAGGGCCATTCGGCTCAGCGGCAGGGACAGCTGCTCGAACGGCCGGGACCAGGTGACCGATCGGGTGATCTCCCACGCGGTCGACCCGGGCACCTCGGCGATGGCCTCGGTGATCTCGGCGAGTCGTTCCTCATGGTGGGAGAGCAGGTGAGTGACGCGGCCGGCCAGTCCGCGGAACCGGTACTCGTGCGACGGCAGCGCCTCGAGGTCGCCGAGGTGCTCGGTATTGGCCAGCGAGGTCAGGTAATCGGCGAGCGGGCTGGGGTTCTGGAACGAATTGGTGGACACGTTCGGACTGATCCGCGGCAGCAGATGATCACCGGTGAAGATGATCCCGGCGTCGTCGTCGGCGAAGCACAGGTGCCCCGCCGTGTGTCCCGGCGTCCAGATCGCGCGCAGATTCCATCCCGGGATGTCCAGGGGTGCGTCGCCGACGAGTTCGACGTCCATCGTGCGGCCCCGGGGTAGCCGCACGATCTCACGGATTCCGGCGTCGATCACGTCGGTGGGGGCACCGAGTTCGCGCAGATCGAGCTGGGCGACGGCGAGTTCGCGGGCGAGCTGCGCCTCGTCGCGGTGATGCAGGAACCGGGCGTCGTTGCGGTGCATGCCCAGTCGCGGGTCGGCGTGCTCGAGCAGCCGGGGGACGAGACCGAAATGGTCGGGGTGCAAGTGGGTGATGAACACGTCGGTGATGTCGGACAGGTCATGACCGGTGGCATGAATGCCCGCGACCAGCGTGTCCCACGATTCGTCGGTGTTCCAGCCGGTGTCGATCAGGGCGAGACCACCGGCCGAGGTGACCAGCGCGTACGCCAGGATGTAGCGCAACGGATTGTCGGGCATCGGTACCGGGATCGAGAACACGCCGGGCCGCACCTCTTCGACCGGCGGCAACACCTTCTCGGCCCACGCCTGCCGTTGCCGGTGTCCGGTGACCACCACCCCGGTGCTCGTGGCGACTTCGTCGGTGCTCCTGACGACTTCGTCGGTGGTGCTCGCACCCGGGGCGGCCGCATCCGTGGTCGGTGGGCCCGCCGATCGAGTGCTCATCAGTCCATACGATCACGCGGGACACGGCCGGGCAAACACCTCTGGGCTCACGCATCGTGAGGTAAACCCTATGTGTCCCAGATTCGCTCGCGGCATTGACACGGTGACCACGGCGGGCAAGGGTGGCCGACGTGGCCTTTGCGCAGACCCCCGACGACGCCGCCGACCCCGAGCCCGATACCCCGGACGACTCGCTTCCCCTGGCCGGTCTGACCGTGGTGGCGCTCGAGCAGGCCGTCGCCGCGCCGCTGGCCACGCGACATCTCGCCGACCTCGGGGCACGGGTGATCAAGATCGAGCGGGTCGGCGAGGGCGACTTCGCCCGACACTACGACGCCGAGGTCGAGGGACTCGCCTCGCATTTCGTGTGGCTCAACCGGGGTAAGGAGTCCTTCGCGGTCGACCTCAAGCAGGAGCGGGGCGCAGCGCAGGTGCGCGCGCTCATCGACCGCGCCGACGTGTTCCTGCAGAACCTCGCCCCCGGTGCGGCCGCCCGGCTGGGATTCGACGCGCAGCGCCTGCGTGCCGAGCACCGTGCACTGATCGTGGTGAACATGAGCGGCTACGGCACCGTCGGGCCGATGCGTGACCGCAAGGCCTACGACATGCTCGTGCAGGCCGAGGCCGGGCTGATCTCGGTCACCGGCACCGCCGAGCACCCCGCCAAGACCGGTGTCCCCACCTCCGACATCGCCGCGGGCATGTACGCACTCACCTCGACCCTGTCGGCGCTGGTGCGTCGCGGTATCACCGGTGCCGGTGCCACGATCGAGGTGTCGATGTTCGACGCGACCGTCGAATGGATGGGCCATCCGATGTACATCGGGATGCACGCCGGGCGCCAGATCCCACGATGCGGCGTCGGGCACGCGGCCATCGTCCCCTACGACGCCTATCCGACGCGTGACGGCGAGATCCTCATCGGCGTCCAGAACGACCGCGGGTGGCGCGCACTCGCGCAGGTGCTCGGCCGACCGGAACTCGGCGACGACCCGCGCTACGCCACCAACATCGAAAGGGTCGCTCGCCGTGCCGAAGTCGACGACCTCGTCGCCGCGCGGACCGCGACGTTCGACACCGCAGAACTCGACGAACGTCTTGCGGCCGCCGGGATTCCGGCCGCGCAGATCCGCGACGTCGCGGGCCTGCTGGAGCATCCACAACTCTCGGCACGTGCTCGGTGGCGCATGGTCGACACCGAGATCGGCCCGATCCGGGCGCTGTTGCCGCCCTTCACCTTCGACGACGTCGAGATGCGGATGGGCCCGGTACCCGCGCTCGGCGAGCACACCGAGGCGATCCTCGCGGAGTTGGGCGAGTCGACCACCGGATGAGCCGGCGGATCAGGGTTCGATGAGTGGTCCGGCCGGCATCGTCGGGGTGCGTTCGGCGTCGTCCCACACCGAGAGCAACTCGGCGAGGATCTGCCTCGACATCCCCAGTGCGCTGAGGTGACTCTCACCGGGCAGCTCGAAGAGCTTGGCATCGGGCAACAGCGAAACCATGTGTATGCCATGCGAATACGGGATGATGTGGTCGTGGTCGCCGTGCCACCAGCGCACCGGCGTGGTCACGTCACCGACGCGGAATCCCCAATCCTGGGCGAAGGCCACGACGTCGGTGAACGGCGCCTCCATGCGTCGGCTGCCGCCGTGCAGCAGGTCGTCCAGGAACATCGCCCGGAATTCGGGGCGCGCGAGCAACTCTCGGTCGGCGCGCGGTGAGAACCGGCCGTAGAGGCGGATCGCCGGATTCGCGATGGGCGCGGCCACCCCGAGTACCGAACTGAGGACCTTGCCCAGGGGTGCACCGGCGACCCGGACAGCCGGGGCCAGCAGCGAACCGAGGGCCATCGCCCCGCCGCCGATGGCGTCGGGGCCCACGGTGGGTGCGACTCCGCCGACGATCCCGGCGACCATGACGCGCTCCGGTAGCGCGTGTGCGGTCGCCAATGCGTACGGTCCGCCGCCGGACATGCCGATCACCGCGAACCGGTCGATGCCGAGAGCCTCCAGAACCGGCTCGAGATCGCCGGGGAACTCCGCCACACACCGGTACCGGTGGGCGGTGGAACTGCCGACGCCGGGGCGATCGAGCCCGATGAGCCGGATGTCGTGCTCGGCGGCGTAGGCGCGGGCCTCGGTCGGGATCTGGCGGCGTGCGCCGGGCGTGCCGTGCAACCAGATGACGGCGCGGCCGGTCGCCGACCCGAACTCGGCGAACCCGATCCGGCGTCGTCCCCCCTCCACCGCCACCGAGCCCTCGATCTTCGGTCGGTCGATCCCCATCATGTGACCAGGATCGCACTGTGAGTCGGTACGGTGGGCGTCGGGTCGGCGACAGAGGGGGTGGCTATGGCCGCGGGAATGGCGCCATTGCGCAATCGGGTGTTCCGCAACCTGTTCATCGCCCAGATGGTGTCCAACATCGGCCTGTGGATGCAGACCGTCGGCGCCCAGTGGTTCCTCGTCGACCAGCACGCGGGGCCGACGGTGATCTCGCTCGTCCAGACCGCGAGCCTCCTGCCGACACTGCTGTTGTCACTGCTCGCCGGGGTGCTCGCCGACATGCTGAACCGCAAGTGGCTGCTGGTGGTGATGAGTGCGTACGCGACCGTCATCGCCGGGGTCATGGCCGTCCTGGCGGTCTTCGACCTGCTCGACCCGGGCATGCTGCTGGTCCTGACGTTCTTGCTGGGTGCGGGTTCGGCGTTGTCGGCGCCGGCGTTCCAGGCGGTTAATCCGGAGATCGTGCCGCGTGAGCAGATCGCCGACGCCGCGTCCCTGGGCAGCATGTCGATCAATGTCGCGCGGGCCGTCGGACCCGCCCTGGCCGGCGCGCTGTTCACCGTCGGCGGCGCCGGTGTGGTGTTCGCGATCAACGCGGTCTCCTACCTGGCCGTCGTCATCGCGCTCCTGAGATGGCGGCGGCCTGCCGATACCTCGACGATGGAGCCCGAGCATCTCGGTACGTCGATGGCCGTCGGGCTGCGCTACGTCGCCGCGGCACCCATCGTGCGTCGGATTCTGGTGCGCTCGGCGTTGTTCGCGTTGCCCGCCTCGGCGCTGTGGGCGTTGCTCCCGCTGGTCGTCAGCGACTCCTTCCATCTCGGCTCCACCGGCTACGGTGTGGTCCTCGGTGTCCTCGGCTGTGGTGCGATCCTCGGCGTCCTGGGACTGCCCTGGATGCGTGATCACCTGTCGCCCAACGTGATCCTTGCTTCGTCGGCAGTCGTCTTCGCGGCCGGTACCGCTGCGGCCGCGCTCGGGTCCACGGTGGTGGCGTTGATCGTGTTCGTCCCGACCGGGGTCGCGTGGATCGCCACGCTGTCGACGCTCAACGCCGAGATCCAGTTGACCCTGCCTGCGTGGGTGCGTGCCCGGGGGATGGCCGCCTATCTCCTGGTGTTCATGGGGTCACAGGGAATCGGATCGCTGGTGTGGGGTGCGCTGGGCGGGCTGTTGACGGTGCGATGGGCGTTGCTCATCGCGGCGCTCGCGCTGATCCTGGCGGCGCTGGCCGTGGCGGTGCTACCGATTCACGCCGAGACGGGCACCCTCGATCGGACGCTGTCGACCGCCTGGCCGGAGCCCATGCTGGTTTTCGAGCCGGCCCCCGACGACGGTCCGGTGCGGGTGGTCGCCACCTACCGGGTCGATCCGGAGCACCACGAAGAGTTCGCCGACGCGATGACCGGTGTGGCGCTGTCCCGGCGCCGCACGGGTGCACGAAATTGGCATCTGTATCGCAACGGCGAGGACTCCGACGACTACGTCGAGCAGTTCATCGTCGGCTCGTGGTCGGAGTATCAGCGCCAGCGCACCGAGCGCTGGACCGAATACGACCACCAGCGGGTGTCGGACGCGCTGGCCCTGACCGTCGACGGACGCTCCCATCAGGAGCACCTGTTCATCCTGCGCTGAGTGTGTGGCGGGTACTGGGTCGCGGCCGGCGAGCACAGCCGAATCGGAGGAATCTCGCGTAACGTCGTAGCAGTGAGTGCTGCAGTTCTGGATCGGATCTCCCGAGGTCTGTCGCTTCCCGGCCCGTCCTATCTGCCGGTGCGTGACCTGCCAAGCGGGACCATGGTGGAATTGCCCGGGCGCGGTAGCACTTTCGTCACCGACTCCGGCCCGGCCGACGCGCCGGCGATCATCCTGCAGCATTCGGTGATGACCACCGGACTGCTGTGCTGGTATCCGGTGATCCCCGAACTCAATCAACGCTATCGGGTCATCACCCTCGATCACCGCTGGCATGGCCGCGGCATCCGATCGGGCGCCTTCGACCTGCTCGACTGCGCCGACGACGTCGCCGCGCTCGCCGACGTTCTCGGGATCGGTCGGTTCGTGACCGCGGGCTTCTCGATGGGCGGTGGCATCTCGCAACTCGTGTGGCGTCGCCATCACGATCGGGTCGCGGGGTTGGTCCTGTGCTCGACCGGGCCGTACTTCAGCACCCGTGATCCGCACCTGCGGGAGCAGGCCAACAAGACCGGCCGACTGCTCAAACCCGTCTATCGCATCATCCCCCGGCCGTCGGACGCGACGTTGGACAAGCCCACCTCGCACACCGCCCTGTGGGGTATGCGTCAGTTCCTCTCGACTCCGTTGTCGCACACCGGCGACTTCGGGGAAGGGTTGGGGCGCTTCGACTCTCGTGAGTGGCTTGCCGAGATCGACGTGCCGACGTCGGTGGTGGTCTCGGTCCGGGACAAGGTCGTCGAACCCGAACGCCAGCAGCTGCTCGTCGACGGTATCCCGGGAGCCCGACGTTTCGACGTCGACGGCGGGCACGCGTGCTGTGTGCTCGGCGCGGACAAGTTCGTGCCGGAGTTCCTCGACGCTGTCGACGCGGTGGTTCGTGCGGGGGACCCGGACTCCCCGCGCATCGTCGTGCCCTGACGTTGCGCCTTCTCGCACGCAGCGCGGTGGGGTTGAGAGGCTGTCATTGCACAGATGTGCTGTGGCGGTTCACGCGGTGACGGTGTGAACAGGGCCACGCCCCAATCGGATAGGTGATCTCGCCGTCGCGGGTCTTCCGTTCTGCGCCAATCTGAGAGAACATGTGTACACCGAAATCCGTCGAGAACTGCAGGCGGTCCGTACATTTCCCTGTGGAGGCCGATCATGATCGCACTCGTCGTAGTCCTGCTCGCGCTGGTTGCCCTCGGCATGCTGTGCAACCGGCCCGGCCTGAATTTCTATGCCCGAGAACTGGGTTCGTCGGGGCGCTACCGCGAGCGCTGACGCCCGCCCATCACGTGTGGCGAGATCGAGTCACCCGGCGCATCACGTATCCGGCAGTACGACAACGGGACCGATACCGCACACGGGGTTTGCGGTATCGGTCCCGGTCTACGCTGACCCGTCGATCGATCGGGTCAGCGTGATCCCTGTGAGAAGGGGGTTCAGGCGCCCTGGCCGGCCTCGATCTCCAGGGTGATGGTGACCTTGTCGCCGATGACGACGCCGCCACCCTCGAGCGGCATCTCGATATCGATGCCGAAGTCCTTGCGGTTCAGCACGGTGGTGGCCTCGAAGCCGGCCACCGGGCCGTTACCCATACCCGGGTTGACGCCGTTGAACTCGAGTTTGAGATCGACCGGCTTGGTCACGCCGTGCAGGGTGAAATCGCCGGTGAGCACGTAGTCGTCACCGTCGGGGCGCACCGCGGTCGAGGTGAAGGTTGCCTTCGGGTAGGTCTCGGCGTCGAAGAAGTCGGCGGACTTGATGTGGCCGTCGCGCTGCTCGTTGCCGGTGGTGATCGAGGTGACGTCGATCTCGGCCTGCACCGACGGCGTTCCGTCCTCGGCGACGGTGATGGTGCCGCTGAAGGTGTCGAACTTGCCGCGAACCTTGCTCACCATGAGGTGCTTGACGGAGAAGCCGACGGTCGAGTGGACGGGATCGATGGTCCAGGTGCCTGCGGCGATCGGCGCGGTGACGGTGGGGGTGCTCATGGGATGCTCCTTGTTCCGGGGTGTCCGGGGGTCGATGACTGTCGTATCGATGACCGGTGAGGTCGCTGGGTCGTTCCGGCCCATTACCGAGCATAACCGGACCACGGTCCGATTTCATTCCCGAATGCCGAAATTTTTTCGTGCGCTTCTATGACCAGGCGAAAACCGGCTGCTCGTACTCGTCGACACGGGTGTCACGGCCACGCAGCGCGACCTCGGCGAACTGATAGAGCACCGCGGCGGTCGGCGCGTGCACCAGCGCCGTCCGTCCACTCGGTGAGTGGTCGTCGGGATCGCGGTGCAGTCCAGGAATCGGCATCTGGATGACCGGTCGCGTCGACTCCGGAATGGTGATGAACCGGGGTGTGACGAGGAGGTCGTCGAGCGGGATGAAGTACCACACCGAGACCTCGTCGGGGTTGGGTGATGGTTCGGGGGCGTGCGGCGCCCAGCACACGACGGGAGTGATCACATACCCGGACCTGGTCGGATAGTCGTCGAGTATGCCGACGACGTCGTCGGGGGACAGGGCCACCCCCATCTCCTCGTGCAGCTCACGCAGCGCTGCGGTGGTCTGATCCTCGCCGGGATCGAGCCGGCCGCCGGGTAATGCGAACTGGGCGGCGTGGCGGCGCATACTCATCGGTCGGCGCAGGAGCCAGATGCCCTGCTCGCGCTCGTTGGTGTCGGCGTCGTCGGTGTTGCTGCTGTCGCGGTCGACGACGACGATCGCCACGGCCGCGGCCTTGCCCGGCGTGGTGGCGGCTCGCCGGTCGAAGGCCGACAGCCGGTTGTTCAGGACCTCACGCTCGACCCACGTCACCTTCTCAGTTGACCACGTGCGCGGATCGGTGCCGACAAGTGGCGCCGCGCGAGAGGTCAATACAGCGTGGGGATTCGCCGGAGCGGCAGGTCGGGTCCCTCGTCACCGGTCGCCTTCCGCTTGGGCAGTTCCACGACGGGGCGGTCGATCGGGGTGTAGGGAACCTGGTCGAGGATATGGCGGATGACGTTGAGGCGCCCGCGTTTCTTGTCGTCGGTATTCGCGACGTACCACGGTGCCCAGCCGGTGTCGGTGAAGCGGAACATGTCGTCGCGCGCACGGGTGTAGTCGTCCCAGCGCGTGTACGACTTGAGGTCCATCGGCGACAGCTTCCAGTACTTGCGTGGATCGTCGATACGGCTCTGGAGTCGCAGTGTCTGCTGACCCTCGCTGACCTCGAGCCAGTACTTGAGCAGGATGACCCCGGAGGCGACGATCGACCGCTCGTACTCGGGGGCCTCGGTGAGGAACTGCTTGGTCTGCTCCTCGGTGCAGAAGCCCATGACCCGCTCGACCCCGGCGCGGTTGTACCAGCTGCGATCGAAGATGACGACCTCGCCCGCGGCGGGTAGGTGCGGGACGTAGCGCTGGATGTACATCTGCGATTTCTCGCGCTCGGTGGGTGCTGGCAGCGCGACGACCCGGAAGACCCGGGGGCTGACCCGCTCGGTGATCGACTTGATCACGCCACCCTTGCCTGCGGTGTCACGGCCCTCGAAGACGATGCACACCTTGGCTCCGGTGGTGCGCACCCATTCCTGCATGGCCACGAGTTCGGCGTGTAGGGGTTTGACGAGCTTGCGGAATTCCTTGTTCTTCATGGGCTCGGTCGTCGTGGGCTCGTCATGACCATCGGGGTTCGAGGAGTGTTGCTTGTGCTTCTTCTTGCCCATGTTCGGCCTCCTCGACGGCGCCCGCCCGGAGGGCACTGATCTGCCCAGACTAGGTGACTGCGGTGTCCGTTTGGCCTTTACGAGTCGATTAACGATTCGTCGCGGGTGCATACTCGCGGGTTGTGGCCGATGCCCTCGCTCCCTTGACGCTGCACACGGTGGTGTCGTTGTGGCGAGTCGATATGCCCACATCTGTTGTGGTGGTGTTGATCGCGGTGGCCTATGTCGTGGCCGTGCGCAGGTCGACGGTGCTGTGGAGCCGGGCGGTTCCGTTTCTTCTCGGCGTGGCGGTGTGGCTGATCAGCGCGTGCGGGTTTGTCGGCGTGTACTCCGACACCCTGTTCTGGGTGCGAGCGCTGCAGATTGTGCTGGTGCTGATGGTGGTGCCGTTCTGCCTCGCGCTCGGGATGCCGGTGACGGTTGCCCGCGAGTCGTGTTCTGCGGCACGCAGAGTGATCGATCGTTGCCTCCGAACGCGGGCGGCGCGGGTGATCGCGTCACCGGCGGTGACCTCGGCCGGCGTCATCGTGACGCCGTGGCTGATCTATCTCACCGGGTGGTATCCGGCGATGTTGCGATCCGACGCCGTCGACACCGGGACCCGACTGTTGCTCGTGCTCTGCGGCCTCGGATACTTCTACGCGCGGCTGCAGATCGACCCGGTGCCTCGGCGCTATCCGCAATCCCTGTCATTACTCGTCACCCTTGGCGAGACACTCGGCGACGGCATCCTGGGCGTGGTGATGTGGCAGGGTGGACTCCTCGCGGCCTCGTATTACGAAGCGCTGCACCGCACGTGGGGGCCGTCGCTGCGGACCGATCAAACCATCGGCGCCGGCGTGTTCTGGGTGCTCGGCGACGTCATCGGTCTGCCGTTCCTCCTCGTGCTCTTCGACCGATTCCGTACCGACGAGGGTCGGCGGGCAGAGATCGCCGACGCCGAACTCGATGCGGCCGCACGCGAGTCGACCCGATCGACGGCAGCGGAGACCGAGTCCGACCAACCGTCGGGACTCTGGTGGGAGAACAACCCGGAGTTACGCGAGCGCTTCCGCTGAGCCGGTGGGAGTGTCGGCCGTCGGGGGGGTCTCGAGACCTCGACCATCGGGAGGGTGAACCACCCCGGGTTGAGGCGCTCCTTGATCGGGAGGAGGCCTCCCTTGATCGGTGGTCGAGGTGTCGAGGAGCGTTAGCGACGAGCCTCGAGACGGTGAGAATATGGGTAGGGCTTGTCCGGGTGTTCTGACTTACCTCGAGACGGTGACACGGGTGATCAACCGTTCGGTGGATTGAGCAACCGACACCAGGTCATCGTTGGACAGGCCGGTCAGATCATCCGATGCCAACTCGTCCATCAGTGTGTGGGCGAGGGCGATTTTCTGAGCGGTCGACAACCCGGACACATCCGGTAACGCGTCAGCGGGGAGTGCGGTATCGACCACAATTTCTCACCCCCCCGGCGATAGCGCACATGTGTTTGTGTGCTGTTGTGTTCGAGTGTATGCCGGGTTTGTCGGGTTGGCAAGGGGTTGTCGAAAGTTTTTTCGGGTGGGTTTGGTGGTGGGTTCCAGCGTCGGTTTGGCAGGGTCTCGAGGCTCGGCGCTTGGGGCGCCTCGCACCTCGACCATCGATGGGGAAGCACCTCGACCACCGATGGGGAAGCATCACTCAGACGTCAGCACGGCGACGATCGGTGTGGCGCGGTGACCGGAATCGTCAGATTCCATTTCTGGAGTGCGGGCTCGACGTAGGCGATCGTGTTGTCGCGGTCGGTGGGGCCGTCGTGCAGGATGCCCACCGCGCACACGCTCTGGTCGGGGTTCACGACGAACACCGCTGAACCCGAGTCGCCGACGACGGCATACCCACCCCAGTGGAGGCTCCGCGTGTTGGCGTCGAGTAGCGGCCCGCACGTCAGGCCCGCGCGTGCGCCGGCCATGCAGACCGGTGTTCCCGGAGGCAGTGTGGCCGCTTCCCGGGGTGTCATGACGCCGGCGATCGGGTGACCGTCGATGGTGGTGACCCATTGTGCTGCAGTCGCAGTCGGCGGTAGGAATGCGGCCGCGGCATCAAGCATGGTGCCGTCGGCCAGGGCGTCGTCCTCGTGGAGTTCGTAGGGGCTGAGGGGCAGGCGGCCCGTTTCGGACGAGTTGGTGTACAGCCACGTGGGTTGACCCAGGCCGCTTACGCAGTGCCCGGCCGTCAGGTCGCCGCGGCTGCCCGTCGACGAGGTGACCGGCCAGCCGAGGGTGCATTGCGACGCCGGGCCGGATGCCGTCGCGTCGACGATCGTGACTCCCGGCCGATACGTGTGGTCGGTCGTCGGGGTGAAGGGGACGGGATGCCCGCCGCTGCTGTTGGGCAATGTGACGAACCGGGTGGTCACCGGCGTCGGATCGGTCGTGGCTACGGCCCCACCGCATGCGGCGATGAACAAGAAGGGCAGCAACGCCGCCGGAATCGCCCACCGCAGCCGGGTCATACGCGGCAGGGTAGCGAGTAAGGCTGTGGTCTTCCTGCCGACCACGATCGAATGCGATGGAAACCTCAGTGAAAAGTGGCTTCGGCACAACGTGATTCGCTGTGGAGGACACTGTCGACACGTCGGACACGCGGAGATCGCAAGTATCCTCACCCGTATGTCGGGTTCGCCCCGGATTGACGCGCTTCGATTCCAGCCGGTGACACCCGAAAACAAAGAAAACCACCTGCTACCAGGTGGTTTTTCTATGTGGCCAGGGCCGGGATCGAACCGGCGACCTTCCGCTTTTCAGGCGGACGCTCGTACCAACTGAGCTACCTGGCCGGAAGGTTCGGTACGAACACCGAGACCTTTGGCGACCCTGACGGGACTCGAACC
Source organism: Gordonia sp. L191 (assembly GCF_030077625.1). Taxonomy (NCBI): domain Bacteria; kingdom Bacillati; phylum Actinomycetota; class Actinomycetes; order Mycobacteriales; family Gordoniaceae; genus Gordonia; species Gordonia sp. L191. The sequence goes on from NZ_CP125996.1 coordinate 601,543, forward strand.
CGCGACCTCCGCCGTGACAGGGCGGCGCGCTAACCAACTGCGCCACAGGGCCTTGTTCAGTTATCTGTTCGCCGAGGCGAACAGCGTACCCCCTACGGGATTCGAACCCGCGCTACCGCCTTGAAAGGGCGGCGTCCTAGGCCGCTAGACGAAGGGGGCCGGTTTCCGTTCGGGAGGGCTCCGTTGGGAGCCGACTCAGATTAGGACACCGCGCGCGGAAAACACAAATCGCCACGTCAGGGGCATTTTCTGGACGTCGACACGCGAAGCGGACACCGCCTGTCCGCGACCCGTTCGACGCGAGGTAAACTCGCTTCCGCCCTCGGCGCCGAGGGTAACGCCCCTATAGCTCAGTTGGTAGAGCTACGGACTTTTAATCCGCAGGTCGTAGGTTCGAGCCCTACTGGGGGCACCGCAAACCGCCTGGTCACGGGCGGTTTTGTTGTCTCCGGAGCGGGTTGACATCGCTTGCGGTGATCGCCGCGGTCAGTGTCCACAACCGCTCGGCAGCAACGGGATCAACGGCATAGGGCTGGACCCCTCCGTCGTCCATCTTGCCGTCGGGTTCGGCGGGTGAAGCAACCGTGCAATCCTCGAGATACAGTCCGCCGAGATCGTCGAGCGCGGCGGAGGTAGCCGCCCACAATCCGGTGGCGGCTCCCTGGGAGGGTGTCTTGAAGCCGTGGCCCACGACGTTGCCGGACGCGTCGATCCAGCCCAGTTCCGTTTGCTCGGCAGAGGACAGCTCGCGCTGTAGGCCAGTGATGATCTTGCCCGGGTGCACGGCGAAGGCGCGGACGCCGTCGCCGTGACCGATTTCGTCGAGCCCAACAGCGAAAAGCGCGTTGGCTGTCTTGGATTGGCCGTACGAGATCCACTTGTCGTAGCCGGCGCGCAGATGTAGGTCGTGCCAACGGATGTCGGACAAATGGTGACCTGCCGACGAGTAGACGATCACCCGTGCCCCACTCCTGGCGAGTAGTGGGTAGAGGCGGGCCAGCGTCATGAAGTGTCCGAAGTGGTTGACCGCCAACTGATAGTCCCACCCCGGTCCAACTGGCCGAGGCGGCGTCGCCATCACGCCCGCACAGGCGACGACGAGGTCGATCGAGTCCAGTTCGGCGAGAAGGTGATCTGCCGCTTGGGAAACCCGGTGCGGATCTCCGAGGTCGACGTCGTCGAGAACTGTGACGCGTGGGAGGTGGTCGAGCATCGAGCGTGCGATTCGTCCCCGTCGCGCCGGGACGATGACGTGGGCGCCCGCAGCGACCAGTGCGTTGGTGGTTTCCAAACCGAGTCCGGAGTAGCCGCCGGTGACGAGTGCGGTTCGTCCGTGCAGATCGATGCCGTTCATCACCTCCGATGTGGTGCTCGCGGTATCGAATTCGGTCGAGAGTGGGTACTGGTGGACGATGCTCATGACCCGAACCTAGAAGCTAGAGTTCTGTCTAGGTCAAGGGCTGGAGGCGCGATGGTCGACGATACGGAGGCGTCATATTCGATCGGCGAGGTTGCCGACGCGGTCGGCATGAGCGTCCACGCACTGCGGTTCTACGAGCGCGAGGATCTGCTCATCGGTCCGATCGAGCGAACATCCGGTGGACGGCGCCGCTACCGCGAGGTCGACATCGACTGGCTACGCATCTGCACCCGCCTGCGTGAGTCCGGCATGCCCCTGGCGGATCTCCGGCGCTTCGCCGCGCTCGTGCGCGAAGGTTCGGGCAACGAAGCCGAACGGCTGGAGATTCTCGAGGGACAGCGACGCCGGGTCGACCGGCAGATCCGCGCCCTACGGGATGCCCGCGACATCATCGACTGGAAGGCCGACGTGTACCGGGAGCACCTGCGCACCGGAGACGCAGTCGGTCTCTGGGACCCCACCACGTGAGTTCCTGCGCCCGAGAAGAGTTCGTTGAGACGAATACGAATGTGCGTCTCATCACGTTCCGCACTTCCGGGCATGGGCAAAGCCGACAACAAATCGCCCTGAACTGGTCATTTGCAGTGAATCGGCAATCCGACCGCGATTGCATCTCAGATTACTCTCAGGTAAGTTCGCGCCACCGCTTTGGCGGCGGGTCACACCCGCGGCGATGCGGGGGATTCGGTGAGCGAGAAGGGGTGGGCCCGCATGCGGTCACGTGCCGGGGTGTCGAGAAGTGGCAGTAGGGGTCGAGCGGGCGTCATCGTCGGTCTCGTGGTCCTCGTGCTCGTGGCGTGGGTCCAGCTGCCGGGCGCTGCCGCGGCGGACGAGCCGCCGACGTACTCGGGTGCGGTGCCGCTGACCCCGCCGGGACTCGGGACGATCTTCGGTGGCTCTGTGCTCGGCACCTTCCGCGACGGACGCCTCGCGACCGGGCAAGAAGACTTCGAAGGTCTGGCCGCCAACGATCCCTTCTACGTCGAGCCGTCGATCTCGCAGGACATGAAACCCGGAACCCTGTTGAAGGCCAAGCGTTTCGACGTGTTGTTCGCCGGGGTCACACCCGCGCACGTGGCCGCCTACAAGATCATGTACGTCACCGAGAACGTTCGCGGGCGCAAGGTGATCTCGACCGGCGTCGTCATGATCCCCGAGGACGGCAAGCCCAACGGTTCGCGTTCGGTGGTCGCCTACCAGGAGGCCAACGATTCGGTCGGTGCGAAATGCCATCCGTCGACCCAGTGGAGCGGTGGCGCGCTCGGCGAGGCGTCGGCGTGGTCGGCGCTCGGGCCGCTGGCACTGATGTTCCAGCGCGGACTCGCCGTGGTGATCTCCGACATCGGCAACGACGCCGATCCGTCACCGCACGGCGTCTTCGCCGGAAAGTTCGCAGGCCACGCGCTGCTCGACGGTGTCCGTGCGGCGTACCGGGTCGGCCCGGCCGCGCTGAATCCGCGAAATCCGGTGGGGATCTTCGGCGTCGCCGGGGGCGGGGTCGGCGCCGGATTCGCCGCCGAGAACGTCGCGCGCTACGCACCCGAGATCAACCTCAAGGCAACGATGCTCGAAGGTATGGCGGTCGACCAGAAGAACTTCATCAGATTCGCCGACGGTCGGCTCGGGACCGGGTTCGTCTTCGCCACGCTACTCGGCCTGGAGGCCCAGTACCCCGAGATGGCGTTGGACAAGAAGCTGAACCCGGCCGGCCGCGCACTCGCCGATGTCTACCGGAAGTCCTGTCAGATGGCGTATTTCGGTATGCCGCCGCTGGTCCCGCTGAAGACCCTGTTCACCAGCGGACAAGCTCCCGCCGACATCCCCGAGTTCGCACATGTCTACCGCGACAACACCCTCGGCCGCGGGGATCGTCCGCGCGGCAAGGTGCTGGTCTCGGCGTGTAACGCCGACAACTCGTTCATGTCCCTGATCCCCGCCGCCGACTCCAAGAACCTGGTGACCCGCTATGCGCGGCAGGGTGCCGACGCCCAGTACTACGGAATGAACTGCGGCATGGACGTTTTCGTCACCAACATCTACAAGTGGGGTACCGAGCTGTTCGGCATGCACACCGTCGACTGGCTGGCCACGGAATTGAACTCATGAACGCCGAACCCATGGCCATTGACCACGTGCACGAGGTCGAACAGACCAACGGGGCCGGATTCCCGCTGCGTCGGCTGATCCTGCTCTTGGCACTGGCCTGCGCGCTGGTCGGTTCCGCGGTGGTGGCCGGACCCGCCCGCGCTGCAGACCTCGACCCGTATCTCGATCTGCCACTGACCAATCGGTACGCCGACCACCATGGCGGCGGCGTCAACCGCGCGTTGCCGACCGATCTCGGCAGGCTCTCCGAGCTGGTCACCGAGGCTCGTGCGGCCGGCATCGATGCCCATCGCTATGCGGCCCTGCTGTTTCAGTACCGTCTGGTGCAGGCGACCACCGAGGCCGGAATCGACTTGGCCGGTTGGGATCCCGCCAAGGGATTCGCGGCCACCCGCGCCGACATGATCAAGTCCTATCGCTACTACGAGAACTTCCAGATCGCCCACCGGAACCTGCAATGGGCCGGTATGGCCGGACTGGTCGGTGCCGACTTCGGCGGCGGTATCGCCGATGTCGTGCTCGCCGGTGACATTTACTCGATCCGCGGACTGCAACCGCTCGCCGCGCGGATCATCGAAGCGGCGACCTCGGTCGCCGGCCCGGGGCTGATCGGTGTGTTCCCCAAGGGGTTACAGACCTTGGCCTACAATGCCGACAAGATCACCCCGGCAGACCTGACCTGGTTCGCCGAGCGGGTACTGGTGATGCAGAAGGCTATTTTCAGCGACCTCATGCCCCAGCACGTCACCTTCGTCCACGACGGACTGGGTGGCATCGACGAGTTCCGCCGGGCCGGGATCATCGACGACGCCGTCGTCGCGGCGTGGCAGGGCATCGCCTCGGGAGATCCCGACCGGGTGGCCGCGGGCAATGCGACGCTGCTCCATCGTGAGCAGTTCGACGTCGTCGGTTGGCAATTCGACGACGTACGGAACTACCGCAAGGCCGATGGCATCGGCGCGGCGCTAACCTATGCGATGACCCTGGTCGGGTCGCCGTCGGTGGCCGGCGTGCCCGCGCTGCGCGACTTCATCCCGTTCGTCTACACCACCAGCCTCGCCAACGGGTCGACGTTGACCATCTCGACGCCGATCGCGAACTGGGACTGGTCGGTGTTCGATCAGCGCTGGCGCTATGTGACCGCCGAGCTGCTGCCGCGCTATCGCGACCTGGTGGACCATCGTTTCGCCGATCTCGTTGCGACGATGCGTGTCCCGTACGACACCCAATTCGAAAGCCACCGGCCGATCTTCAACATCCACAAGATCCTTTCCGATGCGGCGGCGCATACGGTCGTGACCGTCCGCTGAGCCGCGCAGGAGCCGGGCCGATGGCGCCGACCGCGCGGATGTGACCCGCGTCATTGGGTAATCTCTGAGGTGACATCAACTGCAGGGAAGGCCCATGACCTCATCACCGAGTTCCGGGGTGGGAGCGTCATCGGCCGACGGCCGACCCCCATCACGAGACACCGCGACGCGGTGGAGCCGGGCACGGCGCCGCTACGCGCTCCTGGTGTGGGGTGCTGTCGGTGAGCCGGGGGCAAACGAATGGGCGCAACTCGGTACCGCCGGACGCCGGCGGCTGGCGACACGTGCCCTCGCGATTTCCTCGACCGCCATCGTCGGCAGCAACGCGCTGATCGGTTTCGAGACCTTCCTCCTGGTGCAGCTGTCCTACAACGGTGGTCAGCTGACGGTCGACGAGACCCTGCGCGCACCCAACTTTCCCGGCATCGTCACCGCCATCGGGGTGTGCATCGTCGTCAATCTGGTCCTCGGGGTGCTCACGCTGCGCCCGGAATTTCGTTGGTTCATCTCCGGCGATCCCGCCGATCATGCGCGACGTGTTGCGGTGCAAAGGATTCCGGCGTTCCAGGTGCTCAGCACATCGATCGCGTGGGCGGCGTCGGTGCTCAGCTATATCGCGATGTCCGCCGAAACCCTCACCGTCGACACGCTGTTGGGCGTCGCGGTGGCGTTCACTTTGGCCGGGATGTCGAGTGCGTGTCTGACGTATCTGTTCGCCGAACGCGCCTCGCGGCCGTTGATGATGGTCGCGCTCGCCTCCGACCCGACCTCGCGGGTCGTGCATGGGGTGCGGAGCCGGATGTTCGCGGTGTGGGCGGTCAGTTCGGCCGTACCGATGGTCGGTCTGATCATCCTCAACGTCGGTCGCAGAATGCACATGCTGCCACCGGTCATCGCCGACATCGACTGGGCGAGCGTCGTTCTCGCGATCGTCGGACTCGCCGCGGGCGCCCGCATCATCGTCCTCGTCGGGCAGTCCCTCATCGACCCGCTCACCGAGCTGCGGGACGCGGTGGAGAAGGTGCATGCCGGCGACCTCGACGCCCACGTCGACGTCTACGACTCTTCCGAACTCGGGGTGCTGCAGCAGGGATTCAACGAGATGGTCACCGGTCTCGACGAGCGTGAACGCATGCGAGAGCTGTTCGCCCGCCACGTCGGCGACACCGTCGCGCAACTCGCGATCGAGAAGGGGATGGGCCTGCACGGCACCAACGCCGAGGTCGGCGTGCTGCTCGTCGACATCGTCGGCTCCACCACCATCGCGCAGGAACGCCGGCCGCAGGACACCGCGGAACTGCTCAACGAGTTCTTCGAGATCGTGGCGCAGGTCGTCGACGACCACCAGGGATTCGTCAACAAGTTCGAGGGCGATGCCGCACTCGCGGTGTTCGGGGCGCCGGTGGCGATCGACGATCCCGCAGGTGCGGCGCTGGCCGCGGCTCGGGACCTCGCGCGGGGACTGGGCGAGGCCCTCGACATCCGCTGGGGTATCGGGGTGTCGTTCGGTACCGCCTTCGCCGGGAACATCGGTGCCGAACGCCGGTACGAGTACACGGTCATCGGCGACCCGGTCAATGAATGTGCGCGACTGTCGGAGATGGCCAAGACCAGTCGGGTGCCGGTGCTCGGGAGCGGCGCGGCCATCGCCGCCGCCGACGACGAGGCACAACACTGGACGATGCTGGGTAAACGCGTCGTGCGCGGCCGCAGCGAGGCCACCGAGATCTATGGCCCGATCGATCTCGTTCCGGACAGCGCCCCGACGGTGGGCGACGTGATCTCCGGACTGTTGCGCCCGGTGAAATGGCTGGGGTCGGCCGGGCTGATGCGCCTGCGGTAAGCGGCCGACGCCCGCACCGACACCACGTTTCGCCACCTCGCGGCCCGCTCTTCTCCGCCTTTCGACGATCTCGTGGCAGGGTGAGAGGGACGTACACCGCAGCGACAAAGGGGCATTCCATGAGTGGTTGGTCGACGCACGACATCCCGGATCAAACGGGTCGGACCTTCATCGTGACGGGGGCCAACTCCGGACTCGGTGCCGAGACCACCAAGGCCCTCGTGGGTGCCGGCGCGGAGGTCATCATGGCCTGCCGCAACACCGCCAAGGCCGATGCCGTGGCCCGCGGACTCGGCGACCGGGCGCGGGTGGCCGCACTCGACCTCGCCGACCTCGCATCGGTCCGGGCGTTCGCCGACGGGATCACCAGCGTCGACGTCCTCGTCAACAACGCCGGCGTGATGGCGCTGCCGTTGCGGCGCACCGCCGACGGCTTCGAGATGCAGATGGGCACCAACCATTTGGGCCACTTCGCGCTGACCGGACTGCTGCTGCCCAAGATCGGTGACCGCGTGGTGACGTTGTCGTCGGGGTTGCACCAACTCGGCCGTATCGATCCCGCCGACCTCGGCTGGCACAACCGCCGCTACCGCCGGTGGCGGGCCTACGGCGACTCCAAGATGGCCAACCTGATGTTCGGGATGGATCTCGCCGACCGTTTCGACGCCGCGGACGGCGACGGCCGGCTCTCGCTGATCGCCCACCCCGGCTACGCGGCCACCGAACTGCAGGGCCACACCGAGTCGCTCATGGACACGGCGATGAAGATCGGCAACCTGTTTGCGCAGTCGGCCGCCGACGGCGCGCTGCCCACCCTGTATGCCGCGACCGCGTCGGACGTCGTCAACGGCACCTTCTACGGGCCGAGCCACTTCTTCGGTATGCGTGGGGCGCCCGGGGTGTCGGCCTTCAGCGGCCGCGCCAACGACCGAGCGATCCGTGACGGACTGTGGGCGGAGTCGGAGAAGCTCACCGGCGTCGCCTATCCGATCTAGGGCCGGCGAGCCTCACCACACGCCCGGCGGGCGGAATTGCACGCTGATGCGGGCGCCGACGCCGGGGCATTTCGGCACGGCGTGCTCCCAGGTGCGCTGACAACTGCCACCCATCACGAGCAGATCGCCCGAGCCCAGGACGAATCGCAGCGACGGTCCACCGCCCCTGGGGCGCAACGCCAGTGGCCGCGGCGCCCCGAGTGACAGGATCGCCACCATGGTGTCGTGGGTGGCGCCGCGACCGAACCGGTCGCCGTGCCAGGCCACGGAATCGGAACCGTCGCGATACAGGCACAGGCCCGCCGTGGCGAAGCCCTCGGGCAATTCCTCGCGATAGTGCGCGCTCAACTCCGACCGTGCCTGCGCCAGAAGGGGATCGGGCAGGCGATGATGTGCCTGATAGGTGGCGACCAGGCGCGGGACGTCGACGACGCGGTCATACATGCGCCGTCGCTCGGCACGCCAGGCCGCACCGTCGTGCAGGGCGTCGAAGAGGGTGGGGGAGTCGGTGATCCAACCCGGGCGCAGGTCGACCCAGGCGCCGTCGGACAGTTCGCGGCGGGTCACCGAGGTTCCCAGCGCGCCGAGGCTCGGCGCGGTTCCGGCGGTCCCCGTGAGGTCGAAGAGCGAACCCTGCATGCCGACGTTCATGAGCCCACACTAGCGCGTATCGAACGCATGTTCTGGTGTCCTGGAACACAGCATAAGTAGGTGGCGCATCCCGAAAAAGCGGAGTACACAGTATCAAGTGTTAGTCACTCACACTTTTGGGTGACGCGCCGCTGTATCGACGACCCGTCCGCATCGACGTCCAGGGGATTGCCATGGCCTCACTGCTCTTCCGGCTCGGCCGGTTCTCGTTCCGGCACAAATGGTGGGTGATCGCGACCTGGCTGCTCGCCCTCGTCGTCGTGGCCGGCCTGGTCGGCGCACTCAAACCCAAGTTCGCGCAGGATTTCGACCTGCCCGGCACCGACTCGGGTACCGCGACCAGCCAGTTGCAGCAGTACTTCCCGAAGGTCATGGAGCAGCAGTCCCGCGGTTCGGCGACGGTGGTGGTGTACGCCGACAACGGACTCGAGGCGCACGCCGACCAGCTCAACGCGCTGGCCGCCGACCTGCAGAAGCTGCCGGACGTCGCCGACGCCAAGACCGTCGTCAGCCCGCTCGTCGCCGCCAAGGCGCAACCGGCGGTGGCCGCGAAGGTCCTCGGCGACAACGGCCACGTCGGTCTGATCAGCGTCGGGGTCACCACGAACGTCCAGGACCTGTCCGTCGATCAGAAACAGCAACTCCTCGACGTTCTCGCCAAACATCGCGGCGACGGACTGCAGGTCGAGGCCACCGGTTCGCTCGTCCAGGTCATGGAACAGGGCGGCAAGGCCGAGTTGATCGGTTTCGCAGTGGCGTTCGTGGTGATGATCGTCGCGTTCGGCGCGTTGATCGCGGCCTTCATCCCGCTGGTCACCGGCATCGTCGGCGTCGCGCTAACGATGATGCTGGTGACGCTGAGCGCCAAGTTCATGACGATCAACCAGACCGCGACGGGCATCGTCACGATGCTCGGTATCGCGGTGTCGATCGACTACGCACTGTTCATCGTGTCGCGCTATCGCAGCGAGGTGAAACGTGGCGGTAGTCGCGCCGACGCCGCCGGTCGCGCGGTCGGCACCGCCGGAACCGCGGTGGTCTTCGCGGGCCTGACGGTGGTCATCGCGGTGGTGGCGCTGACCGTCGTGGGCATCCCGCTCATCACCCAGATGGGTGCGGGCGCGGCGGTGGCCGTGGTCATCGCGGTGATCGCGGCGCTCACCCTGATCCCGGCATTGCTCGGGGCGGTCGGCCGCTTCGTCTTCACCCCGCGTATCCCCGGCATCCGCCACGCCGAGGAGTCCGAGACCGCCGACACCAACGGCGTTCGCTTCGGTCGGACGGTGGTCAAACGGCCGCTGCCGTTCATCATCGTCGGCCTGGCGATCCTCGTCCTGGCCGCGATCCCGGTCGGCAAGTTGCAACTCGGCATGGACCTGTCGAACTCCGACGAGGCACGGGCATCAGCGTTGCTGCAGAAGGGATTCGGCGAGGGTGTCAACGGCCAGCTGTTGGTGATCGTGCACGACGCCGACGGCAACGTCGCACCGGCCGCCGAGCAGGCCGTCGCACACATCAAGACCTTGTCCGACGTCGCCAACCCGGCGACGCTGATCTGGACCGGCAACGGTACCGGGGCGAATCCGAATGCCGACGCCTCGACCGCACTGATCATGGTGACCCCGGAGAGCGCGCCGTCGGCACAGGCCACCCACGACCTGATGGAGAAGATCCGCGATTGGGGTCCGACCATCACCAAGGGCGGCGTCGAGATGCACGTCGGCGGTCAGACCGCGATCATGTCGGACCTGTCGGCGAAGCTCGACAAGGCACTCATCCCGTATCTGGTGGTCGTGGTCGGACTCGCCTTCCTCATCATGATCGGCGTCTTCCGTTCGATCTGGGTGCCGCTGGTCGGGACGATCGGCTTCATCTTCTCGGTGCTCGCGACCTTCGGTGTGACCGTGGCGATCTTCCAGGAGGGCTACCTCGGGATCATCACCGACACCCGGCCCACCCTGTCGTTCCTGCCGATCTTCCTGATCGGCGTGGTCTTCGGCCTCGCGATGGATTATCAGGTGTTCCTGGTGACCCGAATGCGCGAGGAATACATCCACGGCATGAATGCCAAGGACGCCATCATCGCCGGCTACCGGCACGGAGCGCGCGTGGTGAGTTCGGCCGCGGTCATCATGATCAGCGTCTTCGCCTCGTTCATGCTCGCGCCCGACACCACGTCCAAGATGCTCGGATTCGCCCTGGCCATTGCGGTCTTCTTCGACGCCTTCATCATTCGCATGACGGTCGTGCCCGCGGTGATCGCGTTGCTGGGTGATCGGGCATGGGGACTGCCGCGCTGGCTCGACAAGCTCGTCTTCGATTTCGACATCGAGGGCGGCGCGGTCCGCGACCGCGGACTGTCGGGTGAAAAGGAAACCGTCGTCGCGTCGGCGTCGAGCTGACGGTGCATCCCGCAATGAAGAAAGCTCGATGACCGGCGTGTCGCAGCGTCCGGCCGGGCTGCGCGAACAGAACAAGGTGCGCACCCGGTCGGCCATCCGGGAGGCCGCGATGCGGCTCTTCGCCCGACATGGCTACGCGCAGACCACCGTCGAGCAGATCGCACGCGAGGCAGAGGTCTCCCACACCACCTTCTTCCGGTACTTCGCGTCCAAGGAGCAGGTGGTCATCGGCGACGATCTCGAGGATGCGCGCGCCGCAGCGATGAACGAGATCCCGCCCGGTCTCGGGCATTTCGATCTGTTGCGCACGATGGTCCGCGCGCAGTACCGCATCGCGACCGCCGATCCGTGGGCCTCGAGTGTGGAGCGGATGCGCCTGATCCAGTCCGAGCCGGCCCTGCGGATGGCCCATCAGATCGAGTCCGACGCCGCGATCATCCGTGCCCGCGAGTACTTCGCCGACTATCTCGGTGTGCCGCAGGACGACACGCATCTCCACGTCTTCATCGCGGCGACCGCCGGGGTGATGTTCCACATTGCCGAGCAGGTCGATGACCCGCGTGACGATCGGGTGCTCGTGTCACTGCTCGAGGCCATCGACCTGATGGAGCAGGGGCTGCCGATGTGACGGCCCGGGAGTAAGGAGAAGTCCATGAAACGACTCGAGGGCAAGGTCGCCTTCATCACCGGTGTGGCGCGCGGACAGGGCCGCGCCCACGCCGTGCGCCTGGCCGCTGAGGGCGCACAGATCATCGGCGTGGATCTCGCGGGGCCGCTGCCGGGTGTGCCCTACGATTCCGCGACCCCCGACGACCTCGTCGAGACCGAGCGGCTCGTCGAAGAACAGGGTGGCACAGCCGTTCTCACCCGATGCGATGTGCGTGACGCCGACGGGCTGAGCGCAGCCGTCGCGGCCGGCGTCGAGCGGTTCGGCGGCCTCGACATCGTGGTGGCCAACGCCGGGATCTGTATTCCCCAGACCTACGACGAGATCACCGCCGAGAGCTTCCGCGACACCATCGACATCAACGTGATCGGGGTCTGGAACACGGTCCGGGCCACCGTGGATCCGCTGATCGCGCGTGGTGGCGGATCGGTGATCATCACCAGCTCGTATGCGGGGAAGAAGGTGCAGCCCTTCATGATCCACTACACCACCAGCAAGCACGCCCTGGTCGGGATGACCCGTGGCCTGGCCGCCGAACTCGGTGCGCACAACATCCGCGTGAACTCCGTGCACCCCGGTGCGGTGAACACCCCGATGGGGTCGGGCAGCATGCGCGAACGCATCGAACAGACCAACGAGGCCAACCCTAGGCTCGCCGGGATGGGCATGGTGTTTCTCAACCAGTACGTCGCCGAGGCCGACGAGATCGCCAACGTGGTCGCCTTCCTCGCCTCCGACGAGTCGGCGTTCATCACCGCCGAGCACATCTCGATCGACGGTGGGGCGCAGCACTACTGAGTGGCGAATTCGCTGCGCGCGTGCACCCGCAACGTGGTGGCGGCCGCGTCGAGGGTCGCCTGCGCGGCGTCGGGGTCGATCCGGCTCAACGACAACGCGGCGATGTCGGCGGCGACGGTGAGCCGGGTCAGCCGTCGGCGCACCCTCGCGTCGGTCCGGGGGAGCAGGGCATCGACCCCGCGGCCGATCGCGTCGGTGAGCTCGCGGTGATAACCGGCGATCACCTCGTGCACGGCGGTGTCCGAGCCGATCGGTGCTGCGGCGCTGACCAGTAGTAGACAGCCTTGGGGTGCATCGGGATTCGACGCCAACGTGCCGATCGCGGCGCTCAGTCCGGTGAGAAAGTCCAGGATCGCCTCCGGCACCACCGGGTCGGTGGTGAGCGGTCGGAGGCGAGGCCGGACCACGGTGTCGAGGTAGTCCTCGACGGCGGCGTCGAAGAGGCCCCGCATGTTGCCGTGGGCGTGGTAGATGCTCGATCGGCCCACGCCGGTGGCCTGCTCGACGTCGGCGACCGAGACGGCGTCGAAGCCACGCTGCCAGAACAGATCGCGTGCCTGGCCGATCAGCTGCTGGGGGTCGTATCCGGCGGCGCGTCCCATGTGAACTCCCAGGGGTGGAGGGTTGACAAATTGTGCAACGATCATTCTAGTATAGTTCTGGAACGAGCAGTGCACAATTTCTGGAGGAGCACCCGATGGCCGTCGCCATGATCGTCGTCGCAGCCCTGGCGGCGGCGTTGCACGTCTACATCTTCGTGCTCGAATCACTTCTCTGGACCCGCCCGCGCACCCGCGCGAGTTTCGGCACCAGCGCGCAGGAGGCGCAGGCCACCCGCGAGATGGCCCTCAACCAGGGGTTCTACAACCTCTTCCTCGCGATCATCACCATCGTCGGCGTGGCCTGCTGGTTCGCCGACCACGCCGTCGGCGCCGCGCTGATCGGCGCCGGCGCCGGCTCGATGCTGGCCGCGGGTCTGGTGCTGCTCGTCTCCTCGCCCGACAAGGCCCGCGCCGCCCTCACCCAACTCGCGTTTCCCCTGATCGCCCTCGTGCTGCTCGGCGTGACACTCGCGCGGTGAGCCTCGTTCGGACTCCACACCCCGACATCCACACCCCTCAAGGAGATTTCGATGACCACCTCGACCAGCACCCAGATCCAACTCGTGAACCGGCCGGTGGGCTGGCCGACCCCGGACGACTTCCACACGGTCGCCGTGGACCTTGCCGACCTCGCGCCGGGCGAGGTCCGCGTCGCCAACGAGTTCGTCTCCGTCGACCCGTACATGCGCGGGCGGATGATCGACACCCGCAGCTACGTCCCGCCATTCGCCCTGGGGGAGACCATGACCGGCGGAGCGGTCGGACGGGTCGTCGCGTCGGCATCCGACGATCTCCCCGTCGGCACCCTCGTGCTGCATCAACTCGGCTGGCGTGACGTCGCCCAGGCGCCCGCCGCCGAATTCACCGCGGTACCCGAACCGCCCGCCGGCACATTGACATCGGTGTACCTCGGCGTCCTCGGCCTCACCGGGATGACGGCCTACGTGGGACTCGCCGCGATCGCCGGGCTGAAAGACGGTGACATCGTCTTCATCTCGGGAGCCGCGGGCGCCGTCGGCAGTGTGGCCGGACAGATCGCACGTCTGCTCGGCGCCGCCTCGGTCATCGGTTCGGCGGGCGGGCCGGCCAAGGTGGATCTGCTCACCTCCCGGTACGGCTTCGACGCCGCCCTCGACTACAAGGGGGCACCGGTGCGAAAGCAGTTGCGGGAGCTGGCAACAGACGGAATCGATGTCTACTTCGACAACGTCGGCGGCGATCATCTCGAAGCCGCGCTCGACGTCTTCAACAACGGCGGCCGCGCCGCGCTGTGTGGGGCCATCTCCTCCTACAACGAGACGCAGGCACAGCCCGGGCCGCGCAACATGAGCAACATCATCACCCGGGGCCTGACCCTGCGCGGCTTCACCCTGCCGTCGTACATGGGCCTCGCCCGCGAGTTCAACGAGAAGATGGCGGCATGGCTGGCCGACGGGAAGATCGTCCACGACGAGACCGTGGTCGACGGCATCGACCACGCGGTGGACGCCTTCCTCGGCATGATGCGCGGGGAGAACGTCGGAAAGATGTTGGTGCGTATCTGATCACAGCCGCCGGAGCCGCTGCGCGGCCTCGGCGATCACCTCGTCACGCTTGGAAAAGGCGAAGCGCACCATGTGCCGCCACGGCTCCTTGTCGTCGGCGAAGACGCTGACCGGCACCGCGGCGACCCCGATTCTCTCCGGGAGCGACCGGCAGAACGCCTCGCCGTCGGTGATCCCGAGTGGGCGCGGGTCGGCGCACACGAAATAGGTTGCCTCGCTGCGGTGCACCCCGAAGCCGGCGTCGGACAGCGCCGCCGACAACAGGTCTCGCTTGGCCTGCAGGGACTGCGCGCTGCCGGCCACCCAGTCCATCTCCGATTCCAGCGCGTGGGCGACCGCGGGCTGGAACGGGCCCGACCCGACGTAGGTCATGAACTGTTTGACCGCGCGGGCCGCGGCGACGAGTTCGGCCGGACCGGACAGCCACCCGACCTTCCATCCGGTGCAGTTGAATGTCTTCGCGGCACTGGAGATCCGCAGGGTCCGCTCACGCATGCCGGGCAACGTCGCCAGCGGGGTGTGCGTGCGGCCGTCGAACACCAGATGCTCGTACACCTCGTCGGTGACCGCGACGACGTCGTGCTCGAGACACAGCCGCGCGATCTCGGCGAGGTCGTCGTCGTGCAGGACGGTGCCGGTCGGATTGTGCGGGGAGTTGACCAGGACCAGCGCGGTCCGCGGGGTGAACGCCGCGGCGAGTGCATCGCGATCGAGGCGAAAACCGTCGCCGTCGGGCCGCAACGGCACGGTCCGCCGTACCCCGCCGGCCATCGCGACGGTCGCGGCGTAGGAGTCGTAGTAGGGCTCCACCATGATGACCTCGGCACCCGGCTCGGTGAGCCCGACGATCGCCCCCGCGATCGCCTCCGTCGCACCGACGGTGATCAGCACCTCCGTGTCGGGGTCGTAGTCGAGACCGTAGTGCGCCCGCTGGTGTTCGGCGACGGCACGGCGCAGCCGCGGTACGCCGATCCCCGGCGGGTACTGATTGTCACCACCGTTGATCGCCGCACAGGCGGCGGCCAGCATCGAGGTCGGACCGTCGGTGTCGGGGAAGCCCTGCCCGAGATTCACCGCGTCGTGGGTGACGGCCAGAGCCGACATCTCGGCGAAGATCGTGGCGGTGAACGGGCGCAGACGAGTGACGGTGGGCATGGTCTCAGGCTGTCACATCGGCTCGGGTGACCGCTCCGGACCGACTTGTTCGGTGATCGTCGCGTTCCATGCCGACGCCAAGGAGGGTGCAAGCGGGTCGGTCGATGCTTGCGGCACCAACAGCCGACCTCCGAGAGGACACCTCCATGAACACCGCATCCGAACACCAACCGGTCATCGAACCGCTCGCCCGGCCCGGCCGGCGTCTGGCCTGGCGTGCCGCCGTCGTCGCCGGCTGTCTCGGCTTCGCGCTGGTCGCCGCGTGCGACGTCAGCCTCGGCTCCGACGCGATCGACGATCCCGACGACGTCGGCGTCGGCGAATGTCTGGCGCTCGGCCCCGACGACGATCCCGGCAAGGTCGCCGCGTCGGCGGCATCATGTGAGGACTCCGACGGTCTCACCTTCTACGTGGCCCGTCAGGTCGCGGCCGGCGCCGAGTGCGACGCCGCCAACACCTCGACGCTGACCTTCGGTGCCGACCGCGAGAGTCTCTGCCTGACACCGAACTTTGCCACCGGCAAGTGCTACCGGATCCCGATCGGCGGTGACCTCGCCGACTACCGCGAGGTCGACTGCGGTGAACCGGCGCAGGACCGGACCGTCGTCGCGCGGGCCGTGCAGCGCGGGGATGAGACGATCACCTGCGCCGACGAGGACACGACCTGGTCGTTCAGTGCTCCGAAGTCCATCGGGTACTGCCTGCGCGAGGTGTGAGTCCGCGGTGGATCCGGCATCGATCGGACGACCACCGAACACCCGACACGGACGTCGTCGGCGTGCCGCAACCGGTAAGGTGACCAGGGCTGACCGCCCGGCGTGAACCGCGTGGAGGGCGCGTATCCGCTTCCGTCGTGCCGAGGAGGGCTGTCGAGGGTGGTCTACCAACCGGGTGACTCGTTCGCCGGCTACACGATCACGAGACTGATCGGTCGTGGCGGGATGGGCGAGGTCTACCTGGCCCGGCACCCCAGCCTGCCGCGCAACGAGGCGGTCAAGATCCTGCCGTCCGATCTCAGCCGTGACCCGATGTTCCGGCAGCGATTCATGCGCGAGGCAGAACTCGCGTCGAGCATCGTGCATCCGAACATCGTGACCATCTACAACTCCGGCGAGTACGAGGGGCATTTGTGGCTCGCCATGGAGTACATCGACGGCGTCGACGGCGGGGAGTTGTTGCGGCGCAGCCCCCGCGGGCTCAACCCGATGCTCGTGTCGGCGATCGCCACCGCCGTGGCGGCCGCTCTCGACGCCGCACATGCGCGCGGGCTGCTGCACCGGGACGTCAAACCCGCCAACATCCTCATTGCCGAGAACGATTCCGCCGGTGCCGGTGACACTTCCACGACACCGCCGCGTGTGCTGCTCGCCGATTTCGGGATCGCCAAATCGACCGGCGACGTCAGCAACCTGACCTCGGCCAACATGTTTCTCGGCACGGTGGCCTATGTGGCACCCGAACAGTTGCTGGGTGCCGAGGTCGACGGACAGGCCGATCAGTATTCGCTGGCGGCCACCCTGTTCCAATTCCTGTGCGGCAGGCCGCCGTTCGAGGGAACGAGTCAGGCCAACGTGATCGCCGCGCACCTGAGCAGCGCCCCACCCGCGGTGTCGTCGTTACGACCGGGCACCTCCGCGGCACTCGACGAGGTCATGCACCGAGCGCTGGCCAAGACGCCGGGGGATCGGTTCGGCTCGTGCGGTGAACTCGCCGAACAACTCGGTCGTGCGTTGCGTGCCTCGCCCACCCGGGTCGGGACCCCGGTACCCGGGCCGACGGAGGTCATCCGGACCGCCCGTCCGACGGTGTCGACACCACCGGTCTACCCGCCGCCGGTGCCCCAACCGCCGGCGTCCCAACAGCCGGTGTCCCAGCCGCCGAAGTCCCCGTATGTGCCGCCGCAGTACTTTCCGCAGTCCGCACCCTCGGGTGCATTCCCGGGCCAACCGAACCAGGCCGGCCAACCGAGTCAGCCCGGCCAGCCGAGTCACCCGGGTTTCACCGGTGGCTATCCGATGCCGCCCGCGCGACGTTCGCGCGGAACCGTGACGATCGTTCTGGTTTCGCTCGTGGCCCTGGTGGCGGTGGTCATCGCCGGGGTGGTGGTGGCCAACCTGCTCTCCGGCTCGTCCTCCGACACGACCGCGCGATCGTCGGGCAGCGCGTCGACGACCGGTGCCGCGCCCGGGGCGACGACGCCCTACACCCGGCCGCCGGTGACCGAGGCGCCCACCACGGTCACCAGTGCGAGTCAGATCACCGTGGGCAACTGCGTGCAGATCGGCCGGGATCGTGACGCGCAGGGCAATGTGGCGACGTCGAAGGTCGACTGCGCCACTGCGGCGATGACGTTCTACGCGGCCGGTTTCATCGCCGATTCCGCCGACTGTCCCAACGACCACAACGCCAGTCTGACCTTCGGTGATTCCGGCGACAAGCTCTGTCTCACACCGAATTTCGTGCCCCAGGAGTGCTATCAGATCCCGAGTTCGGGCGGCTCGCTGTCGGACTATCACGAGCTGGCGTGCGGGTCGGCCGCCGCCGCGGGCACCGTCGCCTTCCGCGTCACCAACCGCTCCACGAGCGCGCTGACCTGCGCGAGCGGCGAGGTGCGGTGGACCTTCGAGCAACCCCAGTCGCTGGGCTACTGCCTGGCGCAGGTGTAGCGGCGTCAGCCCACAGATTCCTCGCCCGCGGCGTCAGCCCGCAGATTCTTCACCCGCGGCGTCAGCCCGCAGATTCCTCACCGATGGTGGGGCCGAGGAGGTCGTCGGCGTCGGTGATCCGGTAAGCGTAGCCCTGTTCGGCGAGGAAGCGCTGGCGGTGGGCGGCGTAGTCGGCGTCGAGGGTGTCGCGGGAGACCACCGAATAGAAGTGTGCTTGGCCGCCATCGGATTTCGGTCGCAATAGGCGTCCGAGACGCTGCGCCTCTTCCTGCCGGGAACCGAAGGTGCCCGACACTTGCACGGCCACCGACGCCTCGGGTAGATCGATCGAGAAGTTGGCGACCTTGGACACCACGAGGGTCTGCAACTCGCCGGATCGGAAGCGGTCGAACAGGGCCTCGCGCTCCTTGTTCTTGGTCGACCCCTGGATCACCGGGGCATCGAGTTCGCGGCCGAGCTCCTCGAGCTGGTCGATGTAGGCGCCGATGACCAGCGTCTGAGAGTCGCTGTGGCGCGCCAGGATCGACCGCACGACGTTGACCTTGGTGTGCGCGGTCGAGCAGAGCTTGTACTTCGCCTCGTTCTCGGCGACGGCGTACTGCAGTCGCTCCTCGTCGGTGAGGGTCACCCGCACCTCGATGCACTCGGCGGGCGCGATCCAGCCCTGGGCCTCGATGTCCTTCCACGGCGCGTCATAGCGCTTGGGGCCGATGAGCGAGAACACGTCGCCCTCGCGGCCGTCCTCGCGGACCAGGGTGGCGGTGAGGCCGAGTCGTCGGCGGGACTGCAGGTCGGCGGTCATCCGGAAGACCGGCGCCGGGAGCAGGTGCACCTCGTCGTAGATGATCAGACCCCAGTCGCGGGAGTCGAAGAGATCGAGATTCTTGTACTCGCCCTTGGACTTTCGCGTCATCACCTGATAGGTGGCGATGGTCACCGGGCGGATCTCCTTGCGCTCACCCGAATACTCGCCGATCTCGTCCTCGGTCAGGGTGGTGCGGGCGACCAGCTCCCGCTTCCACTGACGTCCCGCGACGGTGTTGGTGACCAGGATGAGGGTGGTGGCACCGGCCTTGGCCATCGCGGCCGCGCCGACCATCGTCTTGCCCGCACCGCACGGCAGCACCACGACGCCCGAGCCGCCCGCCCAGAACGAGTCGGCGGCCATCTCCTGGTAGTCGCGCAGATGCCAGTCGCCCTGGTCGAGGCCGATCGGATGTGCCTCCCCGTCGACGTAACCCGCGAGGTCCTCGGCCGGCCAGCCGACCTTGAGCAGGATCTGCTTGAGTCGTCCGCGCTCGGACGGGTGCACGACGACGGTGTCGTCGTCGAGGCGGGCGCCGAGCATCGGGGCGACCTTCTTGTTGCGCAGGATCTCCTCGAGCACCGCACGGTCGAGGCTCACCAGCGTCAGTCCGTGGACGGGGCTCTTCACCAGCTGCAGGCGGCCGAAGCGGCCCATGGTGTCGACGATGTCCATCAGCAGCGGTTGTGGCACCGCGTAGCGAGAGTAGGTGACCAGCGCGTCGACCACCTGCTCGGCGTCGTGGCCGGCCGCGCGCGCGTTCCACAGAGCCAGCGGCGTCACCCGGTAGGTGTGCACGTGTTCGGGTGCGCGTTCGAGCTCGGCAAACGGGGCGATCGCTGCGCGGGCGGACGCCGAGTCGGGGTGATCGACCTCGAGCAGCAGCGTCTTGTCGGATTGCACGATCAGGGGTCCATCGGTCACCCGATCCATTGTCCAGGTGACTGCACGTCGCGTCGAATCCCGACAGCGCTCTCCACCACGACGACAGCGCTCTCCAGCACGCCGACGGCGCCTCGTCGAGCGCTGTCGGGACTGAGTCGAGCGCTGTCGGGACTGAGTGGAGCGCTGTGGGCGCTGTGACGAGCGCTGTCGGGACTGAGTCGAGCGCTGTGGGCGAAATAGTGGGCGCTGTCGGCGCGGTGGAGGGCGCTGTCGGCATGCACCGGGGGTCCGGACGCGGCGTATGTCTGGAAGCGGCCGCGGGGAGATGGCCGATATGACCGAATCGGACGAGCCTCGAAACATCCCGAGGCAAAGGGAGTTTCGCTGTCGTGCCGGACGGCGTACGCTATCCGGAGTACGGTCCTCCGGATATTGGTCCGTGGATCACCACACCAGGTCGGTGCATCGCACCGACGCGTCCACCGCACGTCGACAAAGAGCGAGTCCCTCGAATGTCCTCACCTGTCTCCCCCTCCGCCGAACCCGATCCCCGGCGGTGGAAGGCCCTCGTCTTCATCTGTCTGGCCCAGCTGATGGTGGTCCTCGACGGCACCGTCGTCCAGATCGCCCTGCCCGACGCCAAGGTCGACCTCGGTATCAGCGACGCCAACCAACAGTGGGTCATCACAGCCTACGCGCTGGCCTTCGGTGGTCTGCTCCTGTTCGGCGGACGCATCGCCGACCTGTGGGGTCGTCGACGTGCGCTGATGGTCGGTCTCGTCGGTTTCGCCTTCGCCTCCGCGCTGGGCGGGGCGGCGGTCAACCAGGGGATGCTGTTCGGCGCGCGGGCGCTGCAGGGTGCGTTCGGCGCGCTTCTCGCCCCGGCCGCATTGTCGCTGCTGACCGTGATGTTCACCGCGCCCAAGGAACGCGCCCGCGCCTTCGGTGTCTTCGGTGCGATCGCCGGTGGTGGCGCCGCGGTCGGCCTGCTGCTCGGTGGTCTGCTCACCCAGACCCTCGACTGGCGCTGGACGATGTACATCAACGTGGTCTTCGCCGCCGTCGCCCTGTTCGGTGCGATCGTCGAGATCAAGGAGCCGCCGCGGGCCCACGACAACGCCACCCACCTCGACGTCCTCGGCGTCGTCCTGGGCGGCGGGGGACTGGCCCTGGTGGTCTACGGTTTCAGTCGTGCGGCCGAGGAAGGCTGGAGTGACACCGGAACCGTCATCTGCCTGATCGCCGCGGTGGTACTGCTCGCCGCATTCGTCGGATGGCAGGCGCGCTACCGACATCCGTTGCTGCCCTTGCGGGTTGTCGCCGACCGCGCGCGCGGCGGAGCGTATCTGAGTGTCGCCATGTCGGTGATCGCGATGTTCGGCTCGTTCCTGTTCCTTACGCTCTACATGCAAGTGGTGCACCACTATTCGCCGCTGAGCGCCGGAGTTGCCTTCTTGCCCATGGTCGGTGGCATGCTGATCGGCTCCACCCAGATCGCGGCGCGCCTCATCACCCGGGTGCCGCCACGATTCCTGCTGGTGCCGGGTGCGCTCATCGCGGCCTGCGGAATGCTTCTGCTGAGCCAGATCTCGGCCGACTCCACCCGATACTGGAGCGTGATCTTCCCGGCTTTGTTCCTGCTCGGCTGCGGGATGGGCACGGTGTTCATGACCTCGATGAATCTCGCCACCTACGGCGTCGAGCCACGCGACGCCGGTGTGGCGTCTGCGATGGTCAACACCTCACAGCAGGTCGGCGGAGCCATCGGTACGGCCCTGCTGAACACGATCGCCGCCACCGCGACGGCCTCCTACATCACCGGCCACATGGCCTCGGTGCACGGACCGGCCGACGCGAAGGTGTTGCAGGCGCAGGCCATGGTCCACGGTCAGAGCATCGGATTCTATGTTGCCGCAGCCATTCTCGCGGGCGTGGCGCTGGTGGCCGGGGTCCTGATCAACGTCCGGCGGCCGATCGGCGACGCACATGAGGCCGAGCCGGTCGCGGTGGCCGCGGGCTGACCCGGGCGCTGATCGTTCGGCGCAGGTCAGCCGTCGAGCAGCTCGACGCTGGTGATGCGATGCAGCGAGAACCGCTGCTCGTCGTCGGTGCCGTCCTCGATCCCGATGAGCTGACCGGCGCCGAGGGTCTGCGGGGACACCACATGCCTCGACGCGCTGCCGTGCGCGTCGACGTAGCCGACGCGTAGTTTCCGGTTAGCGCGCAACGCCAATCGGATCAGCGCGGTCGTCGGCTCGCCACCCCCGGTGGCCCGCACCGACGCCGAGGCAGGCCCGGCTGCGGGGGTGGCGACCGCGGCACGATCACCCGAGCGCACCCGGCCGACGACGGCGGCGATCTGATCGGGGCCGAGCGCCGCGCGACGTGGTGCCGCGGCCGGATGCCGCCGTGCGCGATTGGTGGCGACCCGGCTTCCACGGTCACGCATGTCGACGAGCTCACCCGCCGAATCCTCACCGGCCGGGGCGAATCCGGCGGCGCGCAACACCTCGAGCACATCACGGATCTCGCTGGGCGACACCGCGACCGTGGGTGCCAGCGCGCGGAGTGCCAGACGTTCGGTGGCATCACTGCGCAACACCGCCGCGAGGGTCGCCGCGTCTTCGCACCGGATGAACGACGAGGCGATCCCGACCCGGAGCGCCCCGTGCCGGCGCGCCACGTCCTCGATCAGATAGGTCAGCGACTGCGGCACCGGAGTGCGCGAATGCGTCGTGAACATGGTGATCAGTTCGTTGCTGGATCGGCCGGCATCGAGCGCGCGGCGCACACTGTCCTCGCTGATCCGGTACACCGATGCGGCGCCGCCGGATTCGAGATCGGCAACCATCTCCACCTGTTCGGCGAGTTCGGCGGTCATCGGTCCGGGCACGGTGATCGTCAGATCGGCCTGGGTGAGGAAGTGATCGACAGGGGCCGGCAAGGCCTTGCGCATGGCGGCGAGTACCGCCGAATCGTCGTCGGCGGGATCGGCGTCAAGTACCGCCCGCCCGACCGTGGTCAACGCGTGATGCCCGACGACGCCGACCGCGCGCGCCTCGTCGAGCGTCGCGCCGACCACCCGCGAGGTGAGACGACGCATCTGGTGCGGGTGATCCCAGCCGAGGGTGGCCACGAGCCCGGCAACCGACACCGGTGTCGCCGGCGCCGTCTGCCGCACCGCGGTGAGGACGGTGCGACGCACGGTCGGGGCGTGGGAGTCGTAGATCTCGGCCGACAGCGCGGGGATCGTGGTGCCGTCGCGGTCCGGCTCGCCGACCTGCCAGGCGTTGCGCGGCATCGTCAGCCAGGCCTCGAGCAGAGTGTGCCACTGGCGTTCCGGCGGCTGGTGCAGCCAGGTGTCCGACGTCGTGGTCGGGGCGAAGGCGTGCTCGCCGGTGTCGCCGGCCGGTGGGGGATCGGGAAAACCGGAGTCGATCAATCGTGCGTGACCGAGGAGCTCGACGATCAGTGCGAGCCTGGGCTGATCGAGACCGGTGGTCTTGCTCAGACGGCGCAACTCGCGCACGCCGAGGGCCCCCGACCGTAGGATCGCCGCCGGTGCCGCCCCCAGCGCGCGGAGCACCGTGGTGGCGTGCCGGATCAGTTCCAGCGCCTCGCCACCACCTGCGGCGTCGATGTCGCGGGCCGAGAACCGGCGCGGCGCCGACGAATCGTCGGGTAGCGGTCGCGCGAGGGTGTCGGTGCGCAGGGCCGGTTCGCCCCGCAGCAACTGCCCGGATTGTGCGGGGAGCTCGACGGTCTGGTGATCGATCCGAGCGAGCAGACCGTCGGCGATCAGGCGTGCGACCGGCGACTGCGGGTCGGCGTCGGGTGCGGCATCGCGACTGCGGCCCAGCGCCGGCCCCCGGGAGAGCGCCGCCAGCAATTCGCGTTGCCGCTCGTCGAGGGTGTCGAGACGCGAGCACAGGTCCTCGGGTGTCATGTGTGCGAGAGGGCCTGTCAGGTGCAGCCCGCGCCACGGCAGCGCCGAGGTGGCATTGGCGGCGACGTGCAGGGCGTCGTCGGGGCCCCAGATCAGGGCCAGTCGTCGCAGGTGGTCGATGCGCTCGAGGATGTCGTCGTGCTCGGCGCGATCGGACAGCGCGTCGAGCACCGACGCCGCCGACACCGTTGCCGAAGCCGGTGGGCCCGAGGAGATGATCACCTCGAGCACGGCGACGTCGAGCAGGTCGAGGCGCTCGCCCGCGAGTGCGACCGACGCCGCGGAGAGCGCGCGTTGCGCGAGGACCCGGCTGCCCTGCGGGGGCGGCGAGGCGAGATCGGGACGCAGCGTGAACAGATCCGCCAATTGATCGTCGGTGCGCGAGATCAGGTCGCCGGCAAGCCCGTCGGCCCGATCATCGGAACTCATTCGGCCGATTCTACCGAGCGCGCCGCGCGACCCCTTGTCACGCGGGCAGGTTCAGCAGTGCCGGGGTCGACACTTCCTTGTCGTCGCCGCTGTCGCCGTTGCCGACCTGGCCCGCGGAGTTGCGACCCCAGCAGTAGATCGAGGTCTCGTTGACGACCGCGCAGGTCGTGCCCAGCACGGTCTCGACGGCGGAGACGGTTCCCGACAGGGCGGTGATCTGGGTCGGCGAGGTGGTCGCCGACCCGGAGCCGATGCCGAGTTGCTGTCCCTCGTTGTCTCCCCAGCAGAACAACTTGCCCTGCGACACCGCGCAGGTCGAACCCCAACCGGTGTTGATCTGGGTGACCCCGGTCAGTCCGACGACCGGCGTCGGGGTGTGCTGGGCGTTCTTGGTGCCGTCGCCGATCTGGCCGTACCGGTTGTCGCCCCAGCAGTAGGCCTCGCCCGACGCCGACGCGCACACGGTGATGTATTGGTTCGGGTCATCGGTCACGCCGTAGGTGCCGACCGAGATGGAGTCGGCGCCGGTGACGGCGACCTTCTGCGGGGTGTTGGCCCGCGTGGTGGCCCCGGTGCCGAGCTGGCCGCTGTCGTTGTTGCCCCAGCAGTAGACCGCATCGGCGGTGGCGCAGGTGGTGCCCTGCGCGGTCGCGACGCCGGTGACGGTGCCGTTCAGCCCGGTCACCTCGGTGGGGGTGGAGGTCTTGTCGGTGACCGATTCCACGCCGACCTGGCCGTCGTCGTTGTCGCCCCAGCAGTACAACTTGCCCCCGGCGACCGCGCAGGTGCTGCCGTAACCGGTGGCGATCGCCGTCACCGTGCCGGACAGTCCGGTCACCGGCGTCGGGGTCTGGGCGTCGGAGGTGGTGCCGGTGCCGAGCTGGCCGAAGTTGTTGTCGCCCCAGCAGAAGGCCTGGCCGCCCGAGATCGCGCAGGCGGAGGTCTTGAAGTCCTTGTCGGTGTCGGTGTAGCCGCCCAACGACACCGCGGTCACGTCGGGGAGATTGATCTTGACCGGGGTGGTCGACGCGGTAGTACCGCCGTTGGCGAGCTGATTGTCGTAATTGGCTCCCCAGCAATACAACTGCTTGGCCGAGATGCCGCAGCTGGAGTTGCCGAAGACGGCGAGCACCGTGGGATGTCCACCGGCCGTTGGCTGATCATCGTCACCGCGGAAAGCGCCTGCGGCGAAGGCGATGCCGAGTCCGACGACGAGCAGCACCACGACGGCGGCCGCCGCCAGTGAGACGATCAGGCCGGTGCGCTTCTTCTTGGGGGCTGGTGGTCCGGAGAGCGGATAGCCGGCGCCGATGAGATGCGGTGGCGTTCCGGGCGGGAACGTCGGGGGCATGCCGCCGGTCGGTGCGGGCGCGCCGAACGGTACCGACTGATATGGCGAATTCGGTTGCGACGGTGGATTGTTGGCGACAGTCGGACCACCCGGCGCGTAGCCGCCGGGCATCGGGGACGGCGTCTGGCCGGGGTAGGACGGGTTCTGGTTTGCCGCCGGGTTCGGATGCGAGGGGCTCGGATGCGACGGCGGCGGTGTCGAATAGGACGGCGGCGGTGTCGAATAGGACGGCGGCGGTGTCGGCTGCGACGGTGGCACGGTGGGCTGGGAGTACGGCCGATTTGCCCCGACGAAAGGTCCTGCCGCCGGGTTCGACTGGTGCGGTGCCGGTGTGGGGTTACCCCGCCCCTCGAATGCTTGACCTCGACCCTCGAATGCTTGACGCAGCGCAGTCGAGAACGACCGGCAGTCGGGGTAGCGCTCGGCGGGATTCTTCGACAATGCCTTCGCGATCACCGGATCGAGGGCGCCGAGGTCGGGGCGTAGCGAGCTGATCGGCGGGATCTGTTTGGTCAGATGCGCCATGACCAGCGCCGAGGGTGTGGTGGTGGTGAACGGGGCCTGCCCGGTCAGGAGCTGGAAGACGGTGCACGCCAACGAATACTGGTCGGAGGAGGCCGATGCGTCGTGGCCTTCGATCACCTCGGGCGCACAGTAGGCCAGCGTGCCGATGAAGGCGCTCGTCGCGGTCAGCGACGTCGAGTTGACGAGTTTGGCGATGCCGAAGTCCAGGACGGTGACCCGAGCGATCTGACCGTGTTCGTCGCGGCTGACGAAGATGTTGGCCGGTTTGACGTCGCGGTGGATGATGTTGCGCCGGTGGGCGTAATCGAGGGCGTCGGCGACACGGGTGGTCACCTCGATCACGTCCGACGGGGAGATCGCACCATGGGTGAGGTCGGCGCCCTCGAGGTAGTTCATGGTGAACCACGGGGTGCCGTCGGTGTTGATGCCGTACTGGTGGATCGAGATGATGCTGGGGTGATCGAGCGCCGCGGTGGTGCGCGCCTCGTTGGTGAAGCGCCGCTGGAAGTCGGGGTCGTGCGCACCGGCCAGCGAGATGACCTTCAGGGCTTCCCGTCGCAGCAACTGCGGGTTCTCGACGAGGTACACCTCACCCATCCCGCCCGAACCCAGCAGGGACACCACCTTGTATCCGGCGACCTGCGAACCTGGACTCAGAGGCACGATTCTTCCTTTGATCGGGGGTGGACCGCTGGCCTGTGACCTTACCCAACGTGCTCTGAGATCGGCTTTCTTATCATTCGAACGATGGGTCCACGACGTGGCGTCGGGGCTGAAGTCGACGTGGCGTCGGGGCTGATGACGTGGATGTCGGTGACCAAACGGTGAGCGTGCCGCGTGCCGCGGAGGTCGCCGTGGCACAATATGCGCGTGGCTGAGAGCAATTCGAAGAAGCACTACGTGGACAACGGCTGGCCGAAGGCCTCCGACGGCGACGGTCCCGAGCACGCGGTCTCGGAGTTCGCGGCCGCTCTGCCCGGCGCGTTGTCCCCGTTCGGCGAGGTGGAGTTCCCACTTCCGGCCGACGAGGTCAACTACATCAACCCCAAGACGGTCATCAACCGCTGAGCGCGGTGACCGAGTGCGTGCGGTGACCGATCCGCAGTCCGCTGCCCGGTTGTCCCACGTCGACGACTCGGGTACGGCCCGCATGGTCGATGTAGGGGACAAGTCGGTCACCCACCGCCGCGCCGTTGCCGGCGGCACCTTTCGTACCAGCACCACCGTCATCGACCTGCTGACCTCGTCGTCGCTGCCGAAGGGTGACGTTCTCGCCACCGCGCGGATCGCCGGGATCATGGCGGCCAAACGCACCGATTCACTCATCCCGCTCTGTCATCAGCTGGCGCTGTCGTCGGTCGACGTCGACTTCACGATCGGCGCCGACCACATCGACGTGACGGCCTCGGTCATCACCGCGGGCCGGACCGGCGTGGAGATGGAGGCGCTGACCGCGGTGGCGGTGGCCGGACTCACGCTGCACGACATGGTCAAGGCCGTCGACCGCCACGCCCGCATGGACGGAATCCGGCTGCTCGAGAAGTCCGGCGGACGGTCCGGGGACTGGCACCGAGAAGACGACGGCGGGACTCACACCGACCCCGGGACGCAACCATGAGCACGCAGCGCGTCGCGCGGATCGTCGTCGCCTCCACCCGGGCCTCCCGTGGTGCCTATCCCGATCGCACGGGCCCGATCATCGCCGAGTGGCTCGCCGACCACGGGTTTTCTGTCGACGAGCTCGACGTCGTCGCCGACGGCCCGCCGGTGGGTGACGCGATCCGGGCCGCGATCTACGCCGACGTCGACCTCGTCCTCACCACCGGTGGAACCGGGCTCGCCCCGACCGACCGGACTCCCGAACAAACCCGGCCGCTGCTCGACATCGAGATCCCCGGTCTCGCCGACGCCATCCGCACCGCCGGGCTGCCGCAGGTACCGACCGCGGTGCTCTCCCGCGGCACCGCCGGGGTCGCCGGCACCACGCTGGTGGTCAATCTGCCCGGCTCGACCGGCGGTGTGCGCGACGGACTTTCGGTCCTCGCCACCGTCGTCGACCACGCTCTCGACCAGATTCGCGGTGGCGACCACTGATGCCGGGCCGTCACTGATGCCGGGCTGTCGCAGATGAGCGCTGCCACTCCGGTGGAGGTGTACACGGAGGTGAGCGTCGACCCGATCGCACTCGCCGACCACGAGGCCCGCGTCGTCGCGGCTGCTGACGGACATGCCGGCGCGGTCGTGGGGTTCGTCGGCGCGGTCCGCGACCACGACGGCGGCCGCGCGGTGACGAGCCTGTCGTATTCGGCGCATCCGGACGCCCCGCGCGTGCTCACCGAGGTGGTCACCGAGGTCTGTGCGGCCGCCGACGGCGTCCGGGCGGTCGCGGTCTCCCATCGGGTGGGTGACCTGTCGGTCGGCGACGTCGCCTTCGTCGTCGCCGTAGCCGCCGATCACCGGGCCGAGGCGTTCGCGTTGTGCGCGCGACTCGTCGATGAGGTCAAGGCGCGCATACCGGTGTGGAAACACCAGTTCTTCGGCGACGGAACCGACGAGTGGGTCGGGTCGGCCTGATCACGGTCACCACCTGATACCGGTCACCACCGACACAGCCCCCCGACAATTGGAAAAGGGCCCCGCACGGCGTCGAGCAACGTGCGGGGCCCTTCGTCAGGGCTGAACCGATCGGGTTCAGGGGAGCGGGACGAGTCCCTTGTTCTCGTTGAACAGACGCAGCTGATCCGGGGTGAGCTGGTAGCCGCTGTCCTTGGCGGCCTTGAGCAGGTTCTGCACCTCCGGGCTGACTCCGGCCTGGCTGACCTGATCGATCGCCTGGTCGGTGCTGGTGGCATTCGGGGTGTTCGCGAGACCCTTGGCGGGCGCCTGGGGCGCATCCAGGCGCGGGGTGTCGGCGGGAGCGGTGCGCGGGGTGGCGCCCGACAACCCGGTGCCGCAGACCGGCCATGCGCCCTTGCCCTGGGTGGCCAGGACACGCTCGGCGACGGTGATCTGCTGCTCCTTGGAGGCCTGGTCGGCGCTCGGCGCGAACTGGGTGCCACCGTTGGCGGCCCACGTGCTCGGGCTGAACTGGAGTCCGCCCTGGTAGCCGTTGCCGGTGTTGATGGCCCAGTTGCCACCGGACTCGCACTGGGCGACCTGATCCCACTCGGAATCGGAGGCGGCATGTGCCGAGCCGGTGCCCAGCAGGGCCGCGCCGCCGCCGAGAACGGCTCCGGTCAGCGCGATCTTCGCGAAGGTCTTGGTTGCGGTGGTGGTCGACGGCTTGCGGTGACGTCCGGACATAAGTCGAATTACCTCTCTCCACGCGCCTGCGAGGTCAGCTGTCGGGTTCGAGCGAGAGGTGCTCGGTCACGATCGCCGTGCGGCGACCGGACTTAACCCCAAGGGCGTCTGTCGACGTCCGTTCTTCCTTGCGGAAGAGGGTGGGTCCCCCGTCCTCGTTCCAAGATGTGTGCTCGTCATTCCACCGGAGGAACGAGGCTCGGCGCGACCGGTGGAAATCTTGGTGTGTTGTTTGCTGTGCTGTGACCTTCTGTGAAGGACGCTTCGTACAGTACGACGTCTGAGAGCGGGAATCACCCCGTCCTGACAACCCATTTTCGGCGTGCCGGTGGGCCTTTGGGCCCTGTTTCGGTGTCCGTGCAGTTCACGGGCGTGACGCCCGGTTCGTGTCCATCTCGTTATTGACTCGTGATGTGAGCAAGGTCACAAGCGGGTCAGGTGTGTCAACCCCCGGCGAACGGGGGGAGAACGTCGATCGTGTGCGTCGGACCGAGGCGCCGCGTGCGGTCGCACAGCGCGATCTCGTCGCGCAGATACGAGCACCGCTCCAGCACCCGCGCCAACTCCGGATTGTCGGCTGCCAGAATGTGTTCGAGCTCACCGAGGGTGATGTTCTCGGCAATGTCCAGCACGTCGGATTCGGTCTTCGCGGCGGCGGACGCGGCAGCGAAATAACGGACCGTCACACGCATCCGCTCAGCCCCCGATCGCCGACATCGGACGGTCCGGCTGGCGGAATCCGGCGGTGTTGACCGCGTGCCCGGCGCGCTTGGCCCAGGTGTTCTCCCGCCACAATTGCGCGATCCGACGATCGACATCGCGCTCGTCGTCACCACCGCCCCGCAGCACGGGCATCAGCGAGGTCTCGGCGTCGGCGAACAGGCAGTTGCGCAGCGCCCCGTCCGCGGTCAGCCGGGTCCGGTCGCAGTCACCACAGAACGGACGCGTCACCGACGCGATGACGCCGATGCGCGCAGGTGCTCCGCGGGCGTCGGTGTGGCCATCGACGAGGAAGGTCTCCGCAGGCGCACCTCCACGCGGCACGGTGTCGGGACGCAACCGGAGATGCGCCGACAGCACGTCGAGGATCTCCGTCGCGGTGACCATCCGCGACCGATCCCACCGATGTCCGGCGTCGAGCGGCATCTGCTCGATGATCCGCAGCTGATATCCGGCGTCGAGGCAGAACCGGGCGAGGTCGACCAGTCCGTCCAGGTCCCGACGATCGGGGACGACCGCGTTCACCTTGATCGGATACAACCCCGCGCGACGCGCGGCGTCGAGGCCGGCGAGGACGTCGGGCAGCCGGTCACGTCGGGTGATCTCGGCGAACCGGGCGGGATCGACGGTGTCCAGCGAGACATTGATGCGCGTCAGCCCGGCCTCGACCAGACCGGCGGCACGGCGCGTCAACCCGAGGCCGTTGGTCGTCATCGCGATCTCCGGGCGCTGCGGCAGCGAGGTGACGGCAGCGATGATGTCCTCGAGATCACGGCGCAGCAGCGGCTCGCCGCCGGTGAACCGGACGGTGCGGATGCCGAGGTCGGCCACCGCGATCCGCAACACCCGGATGAACTCGGCGGTGGTCATCACCGACGCGGTCGGCAACCAATCGAGGCCCTCGGCGGGCATGCAGTAGTCGCAGCGTAGATTGCAGCGGTCGGTCACCGACACCCGCAGGTCGGTGGCCACCCGTCCGAACGTGTCACGCAGCGGCCCGGACGTGGGTGCGGTCGACGCCCCGGACCGCGACTCGTCGGCGGAGCGTGTCAGCACCGACGGGAGTGGTAGGCCCAGGTCGACGACGGTCATCGCCGCGTGGGGTCGTCGTCGGGTATCCGTGCCTGCAGAGCACGAAAAGTGCTGGCGTGGAACACGAGTGGCTCGACCTCCGGGTCGGCGTCGAGGCGCCGGATGCGCAGCAGCACCAGCAGGTGATCGCCGGCGGGGATCTCACTTTCGATCGTGCACGACAGGTGAGCGGCCGCGCCCGGGATGAACAGGGCTCCGTCGTCGGAGCCGAGCGGCTCGATACCGTCGAACCGTCGCGGTGCCGGACCGGCGAGCTGGCGGCACAACTGCGCCTGGTCGTGGGCGAACACGCTGACACCGACGGTCCCGGCATCACGCAGCCGCGGCCACGTCGTCGAGGTGTTCTGCACGCACACGCTCACCAGCGGCGGATCCAGCGACACCGACGTGAACGCGCTCGCGGCCATCCCGACCAGTTCCGGGCCGGCCGAGTCGGTGGGCTCGTGGGACTCGGAGGACTCGGGCGCGCAACGATGGCAGCAGACCGCGACCACCCCGGACGGAAAACAGCTGTACGCCCGTTTCAGCGCACCCTCGTCCGATGCCGGCGCGAGAGCGGCGTGGGTAGCGATCACCGAGGGTCGATCGACGGAAGCCGACACACGATCACCGGGCCCCGCGGCCCGACCGCAACGCATAGACCACGCCCAGCAAGAAACCCAGCGGGGCGCACATCGTCAACAGATACACCGCGGTCGGGGCGGTCTCGCCGTGATCGGCCACGGGGGTGACGAACAGCGCGATGATCGCGAGTACCCCGATCACAAAGACCACACCCGCCACCTGCAGCAGCCGCGAAGGCGACGACCCGCCTACTCCCGGCGTCAGCGAGCGACGGGCGCCGCGTGCATCCGGCCCGCTCGCTTCGCTCCCGGCGCCGACCACACCCGGCCCGCTCGCTTCGCTCCCGGCGCCGACCACACCCGGCCCGCTCGCTTCGCTCCCGGCGCCGACCACACCCGGCCCGCTCGCTTCGCTCCCGGCGCCGTGCTTCCTCTCCATGGTTTCCACGGTAGAGCACCCCGGGCGAACATGACGGTGTCGTGCCCGGTCAGAGCGGGCCTCACGCTGCCTCGAGAAACCGTTTTGCCCATTGGTTAGACTGGCATCACCAGGCGCCTTGCTCATTGTCGTGGGTCAGGGCGCCCTTTCATGTGGTGGATCGACCACATGCAACAACGACGTTCGAGTGAAGGTGAGCACAGTGCCGAGCGGCAAGGTGAAGTGGTACGACGCCGAGAAGGGCTTCGGTTTTCTCGCACAAGAGGGCGGCGAGGACGTGTACGTGCGTTCGTCGGCGCTGCCCGACGGCGTCGAGGCGCTCAAGCCCGGCCAGCGGGTGGAGTTCGGGATGGCCGCCGGCCGTCGGGGCCCGCAGGCGTTGACCGTCACCGTGCTCGAACCCGCGCCCAGCGTCACCAAGAACACCCGCGAAGCCGCGCGCAAAGAGGTCAAGCGGCACAGCCCTGACGAACTGCACGGCATGGTCGCCGACCTCATCACTCTTCTCGAGGGCAAGGTGCAGCCGGATCTGCGCAAGGGCCGCTACCCGGATCGCAAGACCGCACAACGCATTTCCGAGGTCGTGCGCGCCGTCGCCCGCGAGCTCGACAGCTAGGGCATGTCTCCCTGGCTCACCCTCACTTGGGCGGAGCCGTGTCGGCGGCGATGATCCCGCGCGCGATGTCGGTCGACCCGTCCGGGTTGGTCGCCACCGCCGATGCCGCGGTGATCGTCACGCCGAGCAGCACCCGGTCCGGGCGCGACCGCAGGGCGACCGTGTAGGTGGTGTTCGACGCCTGCGGTGATTCCTCCTCCACCAGGCCCTGCGGGGTCCAGTAGAGGGTCGTGAGATTCCACGGCGCCTTGGCGACCGTCTCCGACACCGACAGCAGCGCCGTCGAGTTCAGGGGGATCGGTACCCGCGGGGTCGTGCGTTGCGGCTGATCCCGCGGCGGGGTGCACTCGCGCACGAACACATCACACCAACGGGCCGGTTGCACCGTGTGGAGGTCGCCGCCGACGGCGAGCTGGATGTATGCGTCGTCCTTGTCCTTGCCGGTGTTGCCGGCCACCAGGATGCCGACACCTGCTGCGACGACGACCACGAACGCGACGGCCACTGCGACGATGATCGCGATCGCCTTCTTCTCACCGGGGTTGACCACGCTCTAGTGATATCCCATCCGCTTGGTGGGCTGAGCACCCGGTCCGGAAGCGTCGCGGGACGACGGACCCCGCGCCGGGCCCGCCGGCCGGTGCGGGCGGGCCGGCGCCGACCCCGGATCCGCCGGTGGGCCTCCCGGATGACCGTCCGGGCGATCCGGACGGACCGCCGCATGTCGCTGCGTCGGATGGCTGTAGGCCGGTGTACCGAGATCGGCGAACGACATGGTCGGCTCGGCGTGCTCGGGACGCTCACCGCCGAGGCCGGGGACCAGGGAGCGTCCGCGGTCGGTCATCACCGTCTGCGCGAGTCCGAGCCCGAGGAGCACCGAGACGACGGTGAACCCCACCCACAGCGTCGTCGGCAACAGCACACCCAGAGCGGCGCCGAGGACCCAGCACAGCTGCAGCACCGTCTCCGACCGGCCGAACGCCGACGCCCGCGACTGCTCGGGCAGATCGTCCTGGATCGACGAATCGAGGCACACCTTGCCGATCGCGCTGGTGCCGGAGGCGACCAGTGCGGTCGCCGTCGCCAGCACGATGTTGCCGAACACCGCCGCAAGTACGGCCATCACAAAACATGCGGCCGTCGAATACAGCACGATCTTCGACGGGTCGCGCAACTGCAGACGCGTGCCGACCCCGTTGCCGATGGCGTTGCCCACCCCCGCCGCCGCACCGACCGCGCCGATCGTCGCGAGCTGCTTCCAATCGGAGTGCACGCCCTGCTGGGACTTGGCATAGAAGGCGATGTAGAGCGTCAGGAAGCCGGTGAGGATGCGGATGGTGCCGTTACCCCACAGCGCGGCGACCACCTTGCGTCCGAGGGGCTGGCGCATCTTCGCGGCCAGCGCCTTGGCCCCGCCGCGCACGCCCGCCCGTCCCGGCGCCGCGGTTGCGTTGTGCGGGGCGTGATAGGTCAACGTCGCCGGGATCTCGCCCTCGGTGACCTCTACCCACGAGGGGATACGCATGCACAGGTACGCGCCGAATGCGGCGATGACCGCCAGCCAGAGCATGGCGCCGGGCAGGTGCCACGGCAGCGCCTTCGCCAACAACACCTCGAACAGTGCGGCCACCGCGCCGCCGACGATGGTGCCGCCGACCAGCCCGAACATCGTCAGCCGGGAGTTCACCCGTGGCAGGTCGATCGTCGGGGGCACCACCCGTGGGGTGACCGCCGACTTGAGCACCCCGAACGATTTGGACAGCACGAGCAGACCCAGCGCGCAGGGATAGAGGACCCACGGGTCGTAATTGAGCTGATCGGCAACCGGATCCCAGCTGACATTGGTCATGATCAGCAGGGCCAGCACCACCCGGGCACCGAAGGTGGTGGCCATCGCGATCCGACGCCCCTGCTGCAGTCGGTCGAGCAACGGCCCGATCAACGGCGCGATCAGCGCGAACGGTGCGATGGTGAGCGCCAGATACAGCGCCACCGACACCTTGGACTGTCCGGTGGCCGCCGAGAAGAAGAGGGTGTTGGCCAACGCGACCGCCATCGCCGCGTCGACGGCGAAGTTCACGATCACCGGCAGGGTCAGCGCGGTCAGCCCGGACTGATCGGCGCCGTCGGCGGTGGCCGCCTGATGGATCTTGCCGAGCCCCTTCGCGGTCAGCTGCCTGCTGCGCATCGCGGCCACCCGCGCGACCGTGATCTTCTTCGGGGCCTCCGGCGTCGGATCGGTCGGCAGGGCCTGCGTCCGATGACCGCCCGCACCCGACGCGTGGTGGGGATCGGTCGGCGCGTCGTCGAGGGGCGGCAGGTGCGGATTATGGGTCCGCGGCGGCAGATACGCCTCGCCGCGATTGCCGCCCGGCGGATTGCCGTGCGACGGGATTCGCGTCGGGGTGGCTCGGCGGCGGGCGCCGTCGGCCGGATAATTCGCGGCCCCGGGGTGGTCGACAGGGTCGCGTCGGGTACGCGCGGCGGCCGCAGGGCCCGTGGTGCCCGCGGGCGCGGCGGCGCTGTCCTTCGACTTCCGTCCGATCACGCGTCAATTGTTCCTCATCGGCGGACCGGCCCGCCGTATGTGTCGTTCGGAAGTGTCGCGCGCAGCCGCTGTGACCCGCGGTCCCCGGGTGAGGCACACTGGAGGGCGTGACTGGAGTAATGGACGGCCCGCGGTTGCTCGACGCCGTCGAGGTCGCCCGTGCCGCGCTCGTCGAGGACGGGCATGAGCCGGGTGCCCACCGTCAGGCGATCGCCGAAGGTGAGTGGGCTGCAGCGCACTACTTCGACGCCGATCTCACCGGATATCGCGGCTGGCAGTGGTGCGTGGTGGTTGCCGGGGCGCCCGGAACCGACGCGGTCACCGTCAGCGAGGTGGTCCTCCTGCCGGGCGAAGGTGCGCTGCTCGCGCCCGAATGGGTGCCGTGGAGCGAACGCGTCGCGCCCGGCGATCTGACGGCAGGCGACATGCTCGCCGCCGACGCCGACGATCCGCGGCTCGTGCCCAACCATGTCGACACCACGAGTGCCCTGCTCTCCGCGACCGCTGTGCCGGAGGTGGCCGACGACTATCCGGCCGACGACGTCGAGGCATCGGCCCCGGACCCCGAGGACCTGGCCGAGGTGGCCGGCGTACTCGGACTCGGACGTAAGCGGCTGCTCAGCCGGGAGGGCCGCGACGTGGCCGCCCAGCGCTGGTACGACGGCGAGCACGGGCCCGGCGCAGAGATGGCGGTGGCGTCCCCTTTTCCGTGTTGCACCTGCGGTTTCTACATCCCGCTGTCGGGTGCGTTACGGGTGGCTTTCGGCGCGTGCGCCAACGAGTATTCCGCCGACGGCCAGGTGGTCTCGGCCGAATACGGATGCGGGGCGCACTCCGACGTCGTCGCCCCGAGCGGTGAGGGATCACCGGCGTACGACGCCTTCGATGACGGCGTGCTCGAGATCGTTGCGGTCGGCGCCGGTATCGCCGGTGCCGACGGTGAGCCGGACGCGCGGGCCTGACGCCGGAGTTGCCCGGCCCCGATCCGGTGAACACCGATCCCTTCGGTACCGCTGACCTCGCTGCGGCGACGCTGTCGGCGTGGCGGGACTCACCGACCCGTCTGGCCGAAGACGTTGCCGCCGAAGATGATCTGGCCAGTGTCGGCTACCGCGACCGCCTGTTCGTCGAACTCGTCACCAACGCTGCCGATGCGGCCCGCCTCGGAGGGGTGGACGGCGAGGTCGCGATCTGGTCGGATGCCGACGGCTTGCACGTTGCCAATACCGGTGCGCCGCTGACCGAAGCGGGGGTGCGGTCGCTGCTGGCGCTACGTGTCTCGGCCAAACGGCCCGACGACACCGGAGGCGTCATCGGCCGGTTCGGGGTGGGATTCAGCGCCACCGCTGCCGTCGCGCACACCGTCGAGATCCGCTCGACGAGCGGGACGATCCGCTTCGATCGTGCACGCACCGCTGCGGCAGTTGCCGACGCGGGAATCGTTGACGCACAGCGGGTTCCGCTGCTGCGGCTGGCATGGCCGGACGAAGGCGTGCCCCGTGCCGGATTCACGACCGAGATCGTACTCGGCCTGGTCGAGGGACTCGACCCGCAAGCGATCCTCGACGCAGCTGCCGCGCAGGCCCCCGATCTGCTTCTGGCGCTGACCGCGCTGCGGTTGATCACCGTGGAGGACAACGCTTTCGAGATCGGCCGAACCGAACTCGCCGACGACGAACTGTCCTCCGGTTCCCGAGTTCGTCGGCTCACGGTGACCGTGACGGGCCGGGACGATCGGCGGAGTTGGGACTTCGCCGAAATCGAGCACGGGCCGTCACGATGGTTGCGCGCCGACGATGGTCGGCCGGTCAGTGCCGGGGCGGACGCGTCGGCGGCCGATGTTCTCTGGGCGCCGACGCCGACGGACATCGAACTGTCGTTGCCGTGTCGGCTCATCGCCCGTCTCCCGCTCACCCAGGATCGTCGCCACGTGCACCCCGATGCCGACATCGCCGCGGCCGCAGCGGGTTACGTGGACGTGTTGCGTCTTGCCGAGCCCGGCGACGGCGTGGCACTCGTTCCTCGCGCGCATCGCGCGCGTAACGGTGACGATGCCCGGTTGATCGACGCGGTACTCGACGAACTGCGCCGTACCGCATGGCTTCCCGGTATCGCGGGGACTCCGCTGGTGCCGGATCGCGCGGCGGTGCTGATCGGGCTCGGTCCCGATCTCGCGGAGGTTCTCGGTGAGTTGCTCGCCGATCTCGTCCATCCGGATCTGTCTCTCGCACATCAACTGCCGGTGCTCGAATCGCTCGGGGTCACCCGGATCGGGTTGGCGTCGTTGGCGGAGCGGCTGACCGGTGTGGAACGTGACGCGGCGTGGTGGGGGCGGTTGTACGCGGCGCTCGCACCGCTGGTGTCGACGGCCCTCGATGCCGAAGAACTTGCCGTGCTGCCCATCCCGCGTTCGGATGGTCGGATGAACATCGGTGCGCGCGGATTGTTCACCGCGCACGCCGTGCAGACGCCCCTGCGCTGGATTCGTACCGTCGCGGCCGAAGCCGACCATCCACTCCTGGAACGACTCGGTGTGCAACGGCTTTCGATCACCGATGCGCTCGCCGATCCGGCGCTACGCATGCTCGTCGAGGAGGCTGCAGACCTCGTCGAGGACGGTGCGGGTGAGGAGGTCGACGCCACCGGTTTGGCCGAGGAGGTGCTCGCGCTGCTCGGCGCAGACACGGAAGCCGATGTGCCCGAATGGCTGTCGCGGCTTCCGCTACTCGCCGACGATGGTGAGTTACGCAGTGCCGACGAGTTACTGCTCGCCGATTCGCCGTTGGCCGCGGTGCTCGTCGAGGACCATCCCTTCGGTCTGCTCGACGGCGCCGTCGCCGAGCGACACGGGGTCGCGGCGCTTCGCCGGCTCGGGGTGGGATGGTCGTTCGCGGTGATCGGCGACGACCTGCCGACGGGGCCCGATCATGATCTCCCCGACGAGGAGCAGTGGTGGGAGACCTTGCCGGATGCCCCGGAACGTCTGTGCGCCATCCGCGATCTCGACCTCGTCGATCCCGACCGGTGGGCGCAGGCCCTGACGTTGATCGTCGAGAACGAGGAGACGGCACGAGCGCTCGACGATCGCGAGGGGTACACCGCCTGGTGGTTGCGCCACTTCGCCGAGGTCGACGGTTTACTGGTCGGTGAATACCGCGCGCCGTCGGATCACTCGCTCGTCGGTGTGCTCGATCCGCTGGTGCATCCGCACGCGGACGCACTGGCTCCTGCGCTCGCAGCGCTACCGCCCGAATCCGCCACGGAGGCATCGTTGTTGCTGGCCAGACTGGGCGATCGGGTGAGAACGATCTCGCCCGGTGTCGCTCGCGGGATCTACTCCTCGGTGGTCGAGGTCTGCCGGTCGGGGAGGCTTGTCTGGTCGGAGATCGATGCACCCGACGCCGTGCGGGTCGCCTCGGGTGCCGCGGTATCCACCGATGACGAGCGCGGGCCCGTCGTCCTCGACGACCCGTGGTGGGCGCAGGCCGTCGATCCCGGATTACTCGTGATCGGTCCGGACAGTCCCGAGGGCGCAACGCTTCTGGCCGACATCCTGGATCTCCCGCAGGTCTCGGAGGAGTTCACCGCCGCACCGATCGGTGCGGGGGAGTACACGACGGCCGACGCCACCGCCGCGGTGTTGTTCACTTCCGAGACCGGCCGGCCGGTACCCGGCGAGGTGCGTGTGCATGACAACCTGCGGATGGCGTTGTCGCGCAAGGGTGGTGGCGCATCGAGTGAGGTTCGGGTGCGGTGGTGGGTCGACGATCGGGGCGTCACGCATCTGTCCCACCGCTGATGGCGGCGATGATAACGGGTGCTGCGGCGACTCCGACAGTCAGCGCTGGGCGTCGATGCCGGTGGTGAGGATCGCGGCGAGCTGCCGGTAGGCGGCCGCGTCGTCCAGTCCCGTGGTCGCCGAGACCTCCCGCCGCTGAATGCGGCTCATCATCGTCGCGGCGACATCGGCGGCGAATGCGGCGTTGACATCGCGGAACTCGCCGTCGCGAACTCCGGCATCGATCAGTTCGCGCACCCGGCGAGCGGCTGCGGCGGTGTTCTGTTCATACAGGTCGCGGGTCGGGCCGAAGGCATGGAGGTCGGCCATGAACACCTCGGAGGCGGGAGAGAGTTCCTCGCCGACGGCGATGAGGTAATCGATCACCGCGTCCCGTGCCGACGGCGCAGCCGTGACCCGCGCCTCGACATGCTCGGTGGCGACGCGGAAGAAATGCGTCACGGTCTTGGTGACCAGTTGCTCCTTGCTGTCGGCGAGGGTGTAGATCGTCGTCTTGGAGCAGCGCAATCGGCCGGCAAGGTCGGCGACGGACAGATGTGCGAAACCTTCGGCGAGCAGTAGGGCGAGGAGATCGTCGAACAGCGCTGCGCGTCTCCGGGTGCCGAAGTCTTTGACGCCCGCACTCGCACTGACCTCTCGGGTCATGATCGCTCCTCACAGTCGGGCCGCCCGGACTGCGGTGGCCTTCCGGCGTTCGAAATAGTACTGTCGAGCGTACCTGAGTACTGTCTATAGCCCGAAAGGCTCGCCACATGGCTGTTGATCGTCTGCTCCCCAATGATGAGGCGCGCGACCTGATCGCCCTGACCCGCGATATCGCCGACAAGCGTCTGGCACCGATCGTCGACGAGCACGAGAAAGCCGAAACGTATCCGGAAGGGCTTTTCGCCGAGCTCGGTGAGGCGGGACTCCTCGGGCTGCCGTATCCGGTGGAGTGGGACGGCGGAGGTCAACCGTACGAGGTGTACCTCCAGGTGCTCGAAGAACTCGCGGCACGGTGGGCGGCAGTCGCCGTGGCGACCAGCGTGCACGGGCTGGCGTGTCACCCGCTCTTCAATTTCGGCACCGAAGAGCAGAAGCAGCGTTGGCTCCCGGATTTGTTGAACGGCAAACTCATCGGCGCCTACAGTTTGTCCGAGCCGCAGGCCGGCTCGGATGCGGCGGCACTGAACTGCCGCGCCAAGGCCGCCGACGACGGCTTTCACGTGACCGGTACGAAAGCATGGATCACTCACGGCGGCATTGCCGACGTCTACAACCTGTTCGCCCGCACCGGTGAGGGGTCGAAGGGGATTTCCTGCTTCCTGGTTGCGCTCGACACCGACGGCCTCACCTTCGGTAAGCCCGAGGAGAAGATGGGGCTGCACGCCGTCCCGACCACTGCCGCCACCTATGACGACGCTGTCGTCGACGCGGACCGGCTGATCGGCGCCGAGGGCCAGGGACTGCCGATTGCCTTCTCCGCGCTGGATTCCGGACGATTGGGAATCGCAGCCTGTGCCACCGGATTGGCGCAGTCGGCGCTCGACGCTGCGGTCGAGTACGCACAGGAGCGAACCACCTTCGGCCGCAAGATCATCGACCACCAGGGCTTGGGTTTCTTCCTCGCCGACATGGCCGCCGCCGTCGACTCGGCACGCGCAACCTACCTCGACGCCGCTCGCCGACGGGACGCCGGACAGCCCTATTCACGTGCGGCCGCCACGGCCAAGCTCATCGCGACCGACGCCGCGATGAAGGTCACCACGGACGCGGTACAGGTCCTCGGCGGCAACGGTTACACCCGTGACTTCCGGGTGGAGCGCTACATGCGCGAAGCCAAGATCACCCAGATCTTCGAGGGCACCAACCAGATTCAGCGACTCGTGATCAGCCGCGCACTCGCTGCAGGCTGACACCCCGTTCCTTCTCGGAGAGGTTTTCCGGGCCAGGTGATTCGAATCCAGCGCCGGCGCTGGTGGTCTCGAGGCTCGCCGCACGCGGCTCACACCTCGACCAGCGGGGGGTGACGATGCATCGAAGGATGCTTAGCCCTTCCCACCCGGCGACCCTTCCCATCCCGGTGGTCGAGGTGCCGAGGAGCGCCAGCGACGAGCCTCGAGACCCCTTGTGCCGACGGAATTCCGGGCCACGGACACTCGAACACCTCGACCACCGGGTGGGTTTCTCTATGGAGTTTTCAAAGATCAGATGCGGTCCCGGCCAGGCCGGGTGCGGGGATTCAGGTAGTGGGGCAGGGTAGGTCAGGCTGCTGCGTCGTCGAGTCGCATGGTGCGGCGGTGATAGGACGGCACTGGTTGTCGTTGCGGGTCGATGCTGGCGGGTGGGATGAGCCAGGGGTGTCGGTCGAATCCGATGATGATGTCCCAGCCGTGGTGGTGGACGTCGTCGTGGCAGCTGGTGCACAGGAGGCAGCCGTTGTCGAGGTCGGTGGGCCCGCCATCGCTCCAGTGGTGCACGTGGTGTGCTTGGCAGCGTCCGGCGTGGGCACCGCATGTGATGCACCCGCGGTCCCGGACGAGTAAGGCTTTGCGTTGCCCGGGGGTGAAGAAGCGTTTCTCTTCACCAACACTGAGCGGTACACCGTTGGGGTCGAGCACGATTTTGGTGATGGTGGTGTCACAGGACAGCAGTTTGGCGGTGGCTTCGGTGATGGCACCCATATTCTGTAACTCGCCGCCGAGTGCCGGGTTGTCGGCTGACCAGGTCCACAACAACCCGTTGGTCGGTTTGGCGGAGAAGGTGGTGTCCGCTAGTCCTTGTGCCGCCAACTCCACGATGGTTTCGAACGCGGCAGCGCAGATCTGTTCGGGTGTCCGCGGATCCGGGGACCCATCGGGTTGAGGCTTGGGCGCCGACAAGGTTTCCATCAGGGTGCGGGTCTTTTCGCCGGCGATGATGTCGAGGTTCGCCGAGATTTCCAGCCGTCCGTCGTCGGTGATGCGGTCGGTGTAGGAGTTGATCGTCTTGTCTTCGGCGGCTGGTAACCCGCCAGGTGTGTCGGCCGCCAACTCGTTACCCAACTGCCGGGCGTAGAGAATGATCTCGGCGGGGGTGAAGCCGGCGAAATAGTGCGACAGCAGTTTCCGCAGAAACTCGCACCGTTGGACGGTGTCCATAGGTTCGGGAGAGCGGGTGTCGATGTGGCCCAGTCCGCGGACGATGGCGTCGGTGTGTTCGGACGAGATGGACCCGTCCGCGGCATGCGCCAACAACAGATCGACATCGCTGGTGGCCGAGATCCGCACGTACCGACCTGCGACCGAGGTCGCGAAACCCATGCTGATCAACAGTTCCCGCAGCCGGGTGGTTTTGTGGTCGGCCACGCCCAGTCGGTCCAGTTCGCCGGTGAGGGTGGTGGCGTGGTGATCAACCAGGTTCCGCAACAACAGGACTTGTTTCATCGCACCGAAAGCTTGGGGGCCGGTCATGTCCGGATTCCATTGCAGGTCGCTGAGTTGGGTGACGATGGCGGCGAAAACTTCCGCGGCGTCAACATCTTTGACGTCAAGAATTGTGGAGGTGTCGATCATGGGCCCCTCCCCGGTGGCTGATCGGTGTGATGGGTCCAGTCTACCTCGCCAGGGTGTTCGACGCAAGGGGTGTTTTGGTGAATTCTGGTTGTGGACAACGTGTTTCGGCGCCAGTTTTCTGTCGGTGGGGTGTGGTAGGGGGTGCGGGTTTCGTTTGTGTTGCTGTCGATGTGGTTGGGGGGCTTGTTGTCTCGCCGGGTCTCGAGGCTCGCAGCACGCGGCTCGCACCTCGACCATCGAGGGGGAACAGTTCTCGACCATCGAGGGGGAACAGTTCTCGACCATCGAGGAGAATGGCGCTCGAGCATCGGCGGAGAGGGGTGCTCGACCATCGGGGGGAGGGCGCCTGGACTGTCATGAGTGATGTGTCCGCGGCTCCACTATGCAGACGCGGCTGGTGCAGCGGGGGCGTCTGCACATTCGGCTCGCGTTCAGGTCGTGCGACGGTGGATATGGTTGGGAGGCTGTTGTTCTCGCCAGGTCTCGAGGCTCGCCGCACGCGGCTCGCACCTCGACCATCGAGGGGAGAAGTCCGCGATCATCCGGAGCAAGCACCTCGACCATCGAGGGGAGGGTTCGCGATCATCCGGAGGAACCGTGACAGCCGATCAGTAAGGTGGCGTCATGACGGCCACGCTTGCCTTCGAACGGCTTCGGATCGACGACGATGTCACCAACTGGATGGTCGAGGGCAGGTCGCAGCCGTGGATCGGGGTGGCGCATGTCGTCACCTTCTTCGGGAACTCGCTGACGATGACGGTCATCTGCACGGTGGTGGTCGTCTGGCTGATGATTCGACGCCACGTGGACGAGGCGGTGCTGCTGACCGTCGGGTCATTGGTCGGCGCGGCGGTGATGGTGACGTTCAAACACGTTGTCGCGCGGAGTCGTCCGCCGGTCACCGACCGGCTGTTGCACATCGAGAGTTATTCGTTTCCGAGTGGGCACGCGATGATGTCGATGGTCGTCTTCTGCCTGCTCGCCGTCGTCGCCTACCGCCTCAGTCCGTGGGTCAGGGGCCACCGGTGGGTGTTGCTCGCCGCGCCCGCGTTGTCGTTCGCGATCGGCGTGACCCGGGTGTACCTCGGCGTGCACTGGACCACCGATGTGCTCGCCGGCTGGGCGTGCGGCGCCTTGTGGGTACTGCTGTGCGTATGGGCCTCGACACGGGTCACGGTGCGCAGAAATGGTCCGATCGGATGACAGTCGACGCTGCAACGTCGAGGTCCAACTCGGCTTAACTGAAACGATGTCCGACTCGGATGAACTCGCCGGCGACAACGCCTCGGACGCGACGGAGTTCATCGCGCGTCCCGCGCCGCCCACGACGCTGGGCCCTCAGTCTCCGGTACCG
Source organism: Gordonia sp. L191 (assembly GCF_030077625.1). Classification (NCBI taxonomy): domain Bacteria; kingdom Bacillati; phylum Actinomycetota; class Actinomycetes; order Mycobacteriales; family Gordoniaceae; genus Gordonia; species Gordonia sp. L191. The sequence continues at coordinate 645,610 of NZ_CP125996.1, forward strand.
CCACCGCCTCCACCGGTCACCGGGCCGCAGGCGGCGTATCAGCCGACCATGGCGCGACCGATGCCGCCGGCGGGCGCCGGATATTTCGGCCCGCCGTCGGGCCCGTATTCCGGACCACCTCCCGGGGTGCCATCGGGGATGCCGCCCGGATATCCGAGCGGCGGATTCCCGGCCCGGCCTCCCGGCATGACGCCACCCCGTCGGCGCCGTGCGCTGCCGTGGATTCTGACCGCTGTCGCCCTCGTCTGCGTGGCCGGATTGGTCGCCGGCGGACTCGTCTGGTGGACCAGCCGCCACGACGACTCGAGCCACGCCGCCCCGCTCGACGGGCAACTCACCGGCACGTTCCCGACCGCGCCGACGGCGAAGTGGCAGGTCGGCGCCTCGCAACTGGGTGGTGAGCAGTTCGTCTCGCCCGACCCGAGCAGGGCCCAGTACCTTTCGCTCGGTGCGGTCCACGACGAGCACACGCTGGTGACCTTCGTCAGTGACCCGTCCTCGTCGGGCCGCACGCTGGCCGGCGTCGACACCGAGACCGGCAAGCACTGGACATCGTCGCGAACCGTCCAGGGCTGCTCGGACACGATCGTCAACGGCCGGATCGCTTGCTATGACCAGTCGACCATCACCTTCTTCGACACCTCGACCGGCTCCGTCGTTGCCACCGCCGACAACCCGTCGCCCGGGGCCTACGAGATCGCACTCAACACCGACGGCGCCTACCTGCGATCGTTCACCGATGGTGGGTTGTCCATCATGAAGGTGGACAACAGCGCGCACGCGGTGTGGACCAAGTCCTACCCGCTCGGCGACAGCACCCCCGGCGGGGATGCGTCCAGCTTCACTGCCACGTCGTCGCTGGTGGCCAGCGGTCAGACCTCGGTGCTCGTCGTGTCGGCCGCCGACGGCCGAGAACTTCTCAACCGCGCCGGATACGCCGTCACCGAGCCGTTGGCCGATGGTTCCATCGCGGTCATCTCGGCCTCGGGTTCGGGAGGGCTGGCCACCAACGCGGGCCCCGTGGTCGTCGTACGACCCGACGGCACCACCGTCGAGATCCCCGGCACGTCGGTGTCGGTGCCCACGGTGGCCTCGCCGAATCAGCGAGGCCACCTTCTCGTCGACGGTAAGTGGACCTCGGTGGCCGACAAGTCCAGTACCTGGACGACCTCGGTCGGCGGACCCGACTCGCCTTACGGCGCCACCACCGCTGTCCTCGCCGACGATCGCGAGGTGGTCATCGCGCAAGGTGAGAACCTGACCGTGGCCGATACCGCGACGGGGCAGACCCGCTGGACACAGAAGGTAGCCAGTTCTTACACAACGGGTTTCCCGGTCACAGACGGACAGCGGTTGATCGCTGCCGACCCCACGGGTGGGATCACGGCGCTGTCATTGGCCGACGGCAGCAACGCCTGGTCGCTGCCCGTGTCCACCGTGGGCGGCGCCTCATCGGACTCGTCGCCGGCCGCGCAGACCTTCGCCGTCGGATCGACTCTGGTGACCTTGACGGGCACGACGATCACCGGCTTCGCACCCACCGGCGGCCCGGCGGGCCCGCCGGGCATCGCGCCGGCCCAGACGCGGACAGCCGCCGAGGGCACGGTCACCCACTGTGCGACCGCACCGACGTTCACGCCGCAGCAGTTCCGCACGACCCCGGCCGGCCTGGTCGCGACGATGAAGGTCGTCGCCACATGTGCCGACGGAGATGTCATGTCGGGCACCGGAACCCGCATCTCGATCGCGGATTCGGGATCGCTCGTCGCCTCCGGGCGATTCGACTTCTCCCGGGCGCCGGCCGCCATCCCGCCGAGCGACGTCGGCGAGGGCATCACCATGGAATTGACCTACCCGCCCGGCTCCTTCTATCGGACGCCCGACACCCTCGGGCAGGCCAACGGCACGGCCGCGGGAACGTTCACCGTGGACTGCGACCCCGGGCCCCAAACCACGACATCGCTACCGAAGCCGGAAGGCGGTTCGGCCGCGCCACCCCAGGTCTCCACGGGTCCGGAGCTGCCGCCGGGCGTCGACCTCGGTTCGACCACCGGTGATGCGCTTCGTAGACAGGCGAATTCGGATCGTACCTTCATCCTCTCCACTCTCAACAACCGGTGGGTGGCGCAACTGAGCTCCAAACGGCCCGGCCTGTTCGCCGACGGCAAGACCTGGGACAACCAGGCCATCCTCGACGAATTCCTGGCACTGAGATTGCGGTTCAACGATGTTCGGCTGCTGTACTCCGACGAATGGAGCGTCTTCAGTCAGTCCGGCTGGTGGGTGACGGTGGCCGCGGCGACCTTCCCCGGGCCGGACCAGGCCAACGCATGGTGTGCGGCACAGGGATTCGACGGTGAACACTGCTTCGCCAAGCTCGTGTCGACCACGGCGCCGCCGGACGGGTCCACGCGCTACCGTTGAGCGATGCGGGTCATCGTGGTGGGTGCGGGCATCGGCGGTCTCGCGATCGCGGTGGGACTCCGGCAGGCCGGCGTCGACGTTCAACTCCTGGAGCGTGCCGACCGAGTGCGTGCGCACGGTTCCGGATTGTCGTTGTTCGGCAACGGGTTCCGTGCGCTCGACGCGATCGGGATCGGAGACCAGGTGCGCGCTGCCGCCGGTCCCGCGGGTGTGGTCGATCGATCCGGAACACGCAGGCCTGACGGCTCCTGGTTGACGCGGATGGCGTCGACCCATGATGTGCGGGTGATCGACCGCGCCGACCTGTATCGCATTCTGCTGGCCGCGGTCCCGGCCGGATCGATACGCGCAGGCGCGCGGGTCGTCGAGGTCGGCGACACCTCCGTGGTCCTCGACACCGGCGAGCACCGCAGTGCCGATGTGATCGTCGGCGCCGACGGGCTGCGGAGCGCGGTGCGCTCCAGTGCTTTCGACGACCCTGGAGTACGCGACAGCGGATACGGTGCGTGGCGCGCGATCACCACCCGACCGGTGGCGACCGACGCCGCGGGTGAATCCGTCGGCAGAGGTGAGCGGTTCGGGATCGCCCCGCTGGCCGACGGCCGGATCTACTGGTTCGCCTGTGTATCCGCATCGCTCGGCCGATGTGCGGGCGGACTCGATGAGGTCGCCTGCCGCTTCGGTCACTGGCACCCGCCGATCGAGGAGATCCTCGACGCCACCGACCCGGCATCGGTCTCGTCGCTGCCGATCGAGGAGTTGGCCGCGCCCCTGGCCTCGTTCGTGTCGGGCCGGCGGGTGTTGATCGGGGATGCCGCACACGCGATGACCCCCAACCTGGGTCAGGGAGCCAACCTGGCGATCGAGGACGCGGCCACCCTCGCCACCCTGCTCGTCGCCGCGAAGCACGGCGACGAGGTGCCGGCCGTCCTCGCCCGCTACGACACTCTGCGCCGAGGACGCGCACAACGCATCGCGCGCCAGGCCCGGGCGCTCGGGGCGGTGATGCAGGCGAGCCATCCGGTCACCTCGACACTGCGCGACCTGGCCATGCGGTGGGTTCCGGCCCGCGTGGTGGACTCCCGGGTCCGCGCGGTCACGCGCTGGTCCCCGCCGACACCGTGACGCTCTTGACGTAACGCACGTCACCTGTCTAGATTCATATTTCATATTTGATGTTGCGTGCGAGCCGTTCGGGGGGTCGGTGTGAGTGGTCTCGTGGTGGCGGGAATCGCGGTCGGGGCGGTTCTCGCCATCACTCTTCTCGGTGTGATCGCGCTCGTCATCGCCTACGGCCTCGCCACCCGACCCGATCGCTTCGCGGTGCGAGAGGTGGCGCTTGGCGACGTCGATCGCTACATCACGAAGCGGGCGGCCTTCGCCATCAGCCTCGAATACACGACGCCGCTGTCGCGGCGTGAGGTCTGGGAGCGGCTCGCCCAGGCCCACTATCTGAGCTCGCTCCCGTTTCTGCGGGGGCCGATCTGGACCCACGCCGGTGCGTCGGAGGGGAACGCACCGGCGGGTCCGGTGGTCGGCGATGGGCGGACGATGTCGGGAACCTTCCTCTCGGTGGCCCAGCGCGCCACGGAGGTGATCGACGGCGAGCGGATCACCCTGACCGGCACGGGCGTCTCGGTTCCGTTGGCCATCAAGGACTTCGCGGAGCGGTTCACCATCTCCGACGGCCCACGACCGCGCACGCTGACGGTGCGTTGGGAGATCGCCGGATCGCCGCGATGGGTGGCCTTCTTGCCGTGGCGGTGGGGCGTTCCGCTGGTGAGGCCGGTTCTTGCATTCGTGCTGCGGCACATCCTGCGGCTCAAGCCGTTTCGGCGTCCGCGCGACACGGGGGACCCCGACGAGCGCCACACCAACGGCGCCTCGGTCCCGAGCTGATCGAACCGCCCCATCCGAGGGGGTGTGATGGTTACCCTCGACCGAGACGGGAACGACGAGGAGGCCGGACAAGTGGGACTGCAGGTGGAGGGTGCGCGTGAGGTGCGTGCCGAGGACAGCTTCGATGTCGGCAAGGTCGCCGAATGGCTGCGGGAGCACGCGCAGGACACGACCGGGCTCGACGCCGAGCCGCAGGTCCGTCAGTTCTCCGGCGGTGCCAGCAATCTCACCTACCTGCTGTCGTATCCGGGCCGGGACCTCATCCTGCGTCGCGCGCCGTCGGGCACCAAGGCCAAGGGTGCCCACGACATGGGCCGCGAGTACCGCATCCAGTCGCGGCTCGCGCCGGTCTTGCCCTATATCGCCCCGATGGTGGCCCACTGCGACGACGCCGACCTGATCGACGCCGAGTTTTATGTGATGGGTCGCCTGGAGGGGATCATCGCCGGCCGGGACTGGCCGTCGGACGTGCCGTTGTCGCCGGAGTCGGCACGACGGTTGTGTCACAACTTCATCGACGTGCTGGCCGAGCTGCATTCGGTCGATCCGGGCGCCGCCGGACTCACCGATCTCGGCAAGGGATTCGGGTATGTGCAGCGTCAGGTCGACGGGTGGTCGGCACGATTCCGCAACGCCCGCACGCCCGACGTTCCCGACTACGAGTCGACGATGGCATGGCTCGCGGAGAATCAGCCCGACGACGTCGCGAACTGCGTGATCCACAACGACTTCAAACTCGACAACGTCGTGCTGTCGGCCGACGACCCGACCCGGGTGATCGGCATCCTGGACTGGGAGATGGCCACCCTGGGGGACCCGCTGATGGATGTCGCGGGGTCGATGGCCTACTGGGTGCAGGCCGACGACGACGAGCAGGTCAAGGCGATGCGTCGGGTGCCGACGACGATGCCGGGAATGATCACGCGCGCCGAGTTCGTCGAACGCTACTGCGCGGCAATGGGGTTCGATATGTCGCCGGAACGCTGGCGGTGGTATGAGGTGTTCGGGTTGTTCCGGTTCGCGGCGATCGCCCAGCAGATCTACTACCGCTACTACCACGGCCAGACCACCAACGAGGTGTTCGCCCTGATCGGCCAGTCCGTGGGAATGGTCGAGAAACGACTCGATGCCCTGATCGGCGGCTGACGCCCGAGATCGCAGGCCGCCGAGCTCACAGTGCGGACAGGTACCGCTCGAGTCGGTCGTGGGTCACCAACGCACGCAACGTGATCCGCAACTGGGTGGTGACGTATCCGTCGAGGTCGAAGGCGGGCGCGAAATGCCAGTGTTTGAGCGCCCAGCCGTGCGCGAGCATCATCAGGTCGAACACCGCCAGATCGGCGTCGACGTCGTCATACACCAACCCGGCGGCGATCGCGGCGGTGATGGCCTCGCGCATCGGTGCGGAGGTCTGCACCTCGAGCTGTTTGATCCGCTCGCGTCCGTCGGCGTCGAGGGTGCGGCTCTCGCGGTAGGTCAGGACCACCGCGTCACGGTTGGCGTCGACGATCGCGACGTACTCCCGGAACCCGGCCATCAGTTGCTCGACCGGGTCGTCACCGGCGAGTTCCATCGCGGGGGCGAGCTGATCGCGGAACTTCTCGAGGATGTCGACGATGGCCGCGAGGAGGATCTCCTCCTTGCCGCCGAAGTACTTGTAGAACAGGCCGACGCTGACACCGGCCTCCTCGGCGAGCGCCTGCATCGACATCTGGTGGAATCCGGTGCGCTCCATCACCGCCACCGCGGCATCGAGCAGCTGCCGGCGACGCGAGGACACCCGCACAGCGCGGACCGCCTCTTCCACCGCGGTGTCGGTCGCCGACCGTGCCGCCGCTGTCTTGGCCACCGCAACCCTCCTCGTTCACAGGTGGTGAACTGGAGTTCACCACCACGCCGTCACCGTAGGGTAGTCGATCAGATGCCGAGGTCCTTGGCGATGATCGTCTTCATGATCTCGGTGGTGCCGCCGTAGATCGACTGGATGCGCGCGTCGAGGAAGGCCTGCGAGACCGAGTATTCGCGCATGTAGCCGTACCCGCCGTGCAGTTGCAGGCACCGGTTGGCCGTGCGGAACTGCAACTCGGTGGCCCACCACTTGAGTTTGGCGGCGCGGGCCGCCGTCAGCTCACCGGCGACGTGTTCGGCAAGGCAGTCGTCGAGATAGGTGCGTGCGATGTCGAGTTCGGTGGCGATCTCGGCGAGCACGAATTGCGTGTTCTGGAAGGAGCTGATCGGCGAGCCGAACGCGGTGCGGTCGGTGACGTAATCCATCGTCCGCGCGAAGGTTCCCTCCGCGGCGGCGACCGCGCCGATGGCGAGCGAGAGCCGCTCCTGCGGCAGGTTGTGCACCAGCTGGTAGAAGCCCGCGCCCTCCGCACCGAGGCGGTTACGCACCGGAACCCGCATGTCGACGAACGAGAGTTCGCTGGTGTCCTGCGCATGCAGGCCGATCTTGTCGAGCTTGCGGCCCCGTCGGAAACCCTCGGTGTCGGCCTCGACCACCAGCAGCGTCAGTCCCTTGTGCTTCTCGGGCCCGGTGCGCACCGCGACGACGAACAGATCACCGTTGCGCCCGTTGGAGATGAAGGTCTTGGACCCGTTGACGACGTAGTGGTCGCCGTCGCGGACCGCGGTGGTGCGGATGCCGGTGAGATCGCTGCCCGCACCGGGTTCGGTCATCGCGATGCCCAGCACGGTCTCCCCGGAGACGACACCGGGCAGCCAGCGCGCCTTCTGCTCGTCGTCGGCCATCTCGGTCAGATACGGCAGCACGACGTCGTTCTGCAGGGAGAAGGCGATGGCCTCGGCCGCCGCGCCGGTCCGGGCGGTCTCCTCGATGACGATGGCGTGATAGCGGAAGTCGTCGACGCCGGGCCCGCCGAAGTCGTCGGGCACGCTGAAGCCGAGTAGTCCGTTCTTGCCCGCCTCGGTGAACAGGCTGCGATCCCAGAGCCCCGCCCGCTCCCAGTCGTCGTGGTGTGGCGTGATCTGTTCGGCGACGAATTTGGTGACGGTCTCGCGGAATTGCCGGTGTTCGAGGTCGTGGGTCAGTGCGCTCATGTCGATTCCTCTCAGCGGAAGGCGTTTTGGCCGGTGAAGGCCTGACCGAGGACCAGCTGATGCATCTCGGGGGTGCCCTCGTAGGTCAGCACCGACTCCAGGTTCACCATGTGTCGGATGATCGGGTACTCCAGCGAGATCCCGTTGCCGCCCAAGATGGTTCGCGCGGTGCGACAGATCGCGATGGCCTCGCGGGTGTTGTTGAGCTTGCCGAAGCTGACCTGGTCGGGACGCAGGCCCACCGAGTCCTTCAGCCGGCCCAGGTGCTGGGCGAGCAGCTGGCCCTTCTGCAGTTCCAGGGCCATGTCGGCGATCTTGGCCTGCGTCAGTTGGAAGCCGGCGATGGGTTTGCCGAATTGCGTTCGTTGCGTGGCATAGTCGACGGCCGCCTGCCATGCGGTCCGGGCCGCGCCGATCGAACCCCAGATGATGCCGTACCGCGCTTCGGTGAGGCTCGACAACGGGGCCTTGATGCCCTGGCCCTTGTGCAGATCGTCATTGCCGGGCATCAACGCGTCGGCGGGAAGGCGCACGTTGTCCAGGACGATCTCACCGGTCGTCGACGCCCGCAGTGACAGTTTGTGTTTGATCTCCGGGGTGGACACCCCGGGGGTGTCGGTGGGCACGATGAAGCCGCGGACGCCCTCCTCGGTCCGGGCCCACACGACCGCCACATCGGCGATGGGGGAGTTGGTGATCCACATCTTGCGGCCGTCGAGAATCCAGTCGTCACCGTCGCGGCGGGCCCGGGTCTTCATCGACGCCGGGTCCGAGCCGGCGTCGGGTTCGGTCAGCCCGAAGCACCCGACGGTGGTGCCCTCGGCCATCGACGGCAGCCAGCGGTTCTTCTGCTCCTCGCTACCGTTGTTGTAAATGGAGAACATCGCCAGCGAACCCTGCACCGACACCATCGACCGGATGCCGGAGTCGCAGGCCTCCAGTTCGAGACTGGCCAGGCCGTAGTGCACCGATGACGCTCCGCCGCAACCGTATCCGTCGAGGTGCATGCCGAGTACGCCGAGCTGACCGAACTGCTTGAACAGATCCCGCGCGATCGGGATCGAGCCCGCCTCGAACCAGTCGGCGATATGCGGGGTGACGTGCTCGGCGAGGAACCCGCGTACCGAATCACGCACGGCCAGTTCGTCGTCGGAGTAACCGAGGTCGAGATTCAGCGGGTCGATCGCGGAGAACTTCGGGGTGGAGGTGGTGGCGCTCACGGAGTCGCTCCTTGTTCTTGAGCCTGGGGTTCTTGGATGTGGGGGGTGGGTTCGGGGGTGGCGAATTCTCCTGCGGCCATCTCCGATGCCGCCGACGTGGTGGCCTTGTAGTGCAACTTCTTCCCGGTCGCCGAGACCGGGAGTGCGTCGATGATCCGGTAGGCGCGGGGCCGTTTGAACTGCGAGAGCATCGGGTGGGTACGGCAGTAGGCGTCGAGTTCGTCGGCGGTCGGGTGGGCGCCCTCGGCGGGCACGACGTAGGCGACGACGAGTTGGCCCCAACGATCGTCGGGGACCCCGACGACGAGCGAATCGGCAACGGCCGGATGCCCGTTGAGCGCCTCCTCGACCTGCACCGGGTGCACGTTCTCGCCGCCGGAGATCAGCATGTCGTCCTTGCGGCCGACGATCGTGACGAATTCGTCGGCATCCCAGGTCGCCAGATCGCCGATGTGCAGCCAGCTGCCGTTGTACTTGGCCTTCTCCTGCTGTGGGGAATCGAAGTAGGCGGCAGCGCATTTGGGCGAGCGGATGATCACCTCACCGACCTCGACGCCGTCGCGGGCGACCACCTCGTCGGGGCCCGCGAGCAGGCCGTCGTCGTGGACCCGGACCACGCGCACGTCGTCGTCGATGCAGGCGCGCCCGGCCGTGCCGGCGTGTGCGGGTAGATCGGTGGGACGCAGGAAGGTGTTCCAGAATCCCTCGGTGCTGCCGTATCCGTTGAACACCCGGGGCGTCAGGATCTCCTGATATCGCAGGGCCGCTTCGCGTTCCAGCGGTGCTCCCATGGTGACGATCCCACGCAGGCTCGACAGGTCACGCGGGCGGGCCTGCTGCGCGGTGGCCAGCATCGCGAGATTCGTCGGAGCGCCGATCAGGAAGGTCAGGCGATACCGTTCCACCCAGTCCAGGGTCGTCTCGGCATCGAAGGCGCGCATCGGTACCAGCGACGATCCCAAATAGAACGTCGGATTGGGGCCCGCGCAATAGAGTCCGCCGCGATGGAACCACGGTGACATGTTGAGCGTGCGGTCCTCCGGCGTCAGCGGGAAGTGCATGATCACGTCGTGAGCGGAGAAGATCTCGATCGTGCTGTTCATCGGCACCGCCTTGGGCATGCCGGTGGTTCCCGAGGTGTAGAGGCGGGTGGTCTCGTCGAAGACGGTGCGAGTGACCCGTGGTGGCGCCGACTCGGTCGGGAGGTCGTCGAAGCGCAACGACGTCGGGCCGTCGACGAGTGCGCCGGTACCCACGCCGATCAGGATTTCCGGCGTATGGTCTGCCAGGGCGATCGCCTCGGTGACCATCGGCGTCAGGTCGGTGTCGTAGACATACACCTTCGGGGTGCTGACGTCGAGGATGACCGCGGTCTCGCCGGCGGCGAGCCGGAAGTTGACCGGCGAACCGACGGCGCCCGCGGCTTGAGTGGCGAGGTAGAGCTGGGCGAACTCGGGGCCGTTGAACAGTTGGTAGGCAACCACGTCCCCGTCGGCGACGCCGCGGTGGGCCAGTCCGGCGGCCAGTGCGTCGACGGCCGCCCCGAGTTGTGCGTAGGTCCACTGTGTGTCGGTGACGGGGTCGATCATCGCGACCGCGCCGGCATATCGGGAGACGTTGCGGCGGAAGCCGTTCAGATAGGTGAATTCGTTCTCGAAGAACGAACGGTACTGATGTGCGTCGTAGACGTGGGGCGCGGTGCTGGTGCTCATGTCAGATCTTTCGGTGCTCGGTGAATTCCTCAGCCGGCCATGGTCAATCCGCCGCTGACGCTGATCACCTGGCCGGTGATGAACGACGCTGCGGGGGAGGCGAAGAACAGCACTGGTGCGGCGACCTCTTCGGGGCGCGCGAGCCGGCGGAACGGAATCGCCTTGATCAGTGCGGCTTTGAGTTTCTCGTCCTGTGCCTGGAACAGTGGGGTGTCGGTGGGTCCGGGGCAGACCGCGTTGACGGTGATCCGATGTCGGGCCATCTCGCGGGCCAGTGACTTGCTGAGCGCGATGACCCCACCCTTGGCGCCGGCGTAGATGGATTCTCCGGAACTGCCGACTCGCCCGGCGTCGGACGCCAGGTTGATCACACGCCCGCCGGCCCAGTCGTCCGACGCCGACGCCTCGACCATGCCGGGCAGGAAGGCGCTGGCCATGTGCACCGGTCCGAGATAGTTGATGGCCACCACCTTCTCGGCGAATTCCGGTGTGGCATTGAGGAATTGATCGGTGCGGTCCCAGCCCGCGGCATTGACGAGGATGTCCGGGACGCCGACCTCGGCGTTGACCGCCTCGCGGAGTGCGTCCACCTGCGCGCGATCGGAGACGTCGACACTCATCGGCACGATGGCGGGGTTCTGCGCGGCCGTCTGCTTGGCGGCGTCGAGATTGACGTCGGCGGCGATGACGGTCGTGCCCTGTTCGGCAAAGGCCAGGGCGATGGCCTTGCCGATACCCGAGGCGGCGCCGGTGACGACCGCGATGTTGGTGCTGCTCATGAGGTGTGCGTCCTTCGTGGGGAGTCGAGTGCGGGAAGTCGAGGCGGAGTCGGCTGCGGGCTCAGATGGCGGCGAATTTGTTGAATTCGGGCATGCGCTTCTCGGCGAAAGCCGCGGCGCCCTCGGCACCTTCCTCGGTGTGGTGGGTGAACAGATCGAGAGCGCTCATCGCCATGTTCGACAGTCCCGCCTGGTGATCGGTGTCGGCGTTGAAGCTCTGCTTGAGGACCCGGATCGCGGTGGGTGACTTCTCGGCGATCTCGCCGGCGATCTTCTTGGCCTCGTCGAGGAGGTCGGCAGCCGGGACGACCCAGTTGACCAGTCCCCAGCGTTCGGCGGTCTGTGCGTCGTACTGGCGGCACAGGTACCAGATCTCGCGGGCCCGCTTCTCCCCGACGACGCGGGCGAGGAAGGCCGATCCGAAGCCGGCGTCGAAGGACCCGACCTTGGGGCCGGACTGGCCGAAGCGCGCGGTGTCGGCGGCGATGGTGAGGTCGCACAGGACGTGCAGCACGTGGCCGCCGCCGATGGCGAGGCCGTTGACGGCGGCGATGACCGGCTTGGGGATGTCACGAATCGTCTTGTGCAGGTTGCCGATCTCGAACATCCCGCTCTCCGACGGGCCGTAGTCGCCGGTCTCGGCGCGCTGCTTGACGTCGCCGCCGGTGCAGAACGCCTTGTCGCCGGCACCGGTGAGGATGACGGCCTGCACGGAGGAATCCGCCCAGGCGCGGCGGAAGGCGTTGATCATCTCCTCCACGGTCTTGGCGCGAAAGGCGTTGTAGCGCTTGGGTCGGTTCATCGTGATGATCGCGGCCGGTCCCTCGACGGTGTACTCGATGTCCTCGTGGTTCATGGCGGATGCTCCTCGTCGAATCGTCGGTGGTGATCGGGTGATCACCCCTTCATGGTGAATGAACATACATTCACTGCGACGGACGTGTCAAGGGTCACATCGAAACGAGATCGGGAGGGGTCTTGCGGTCAGTCGAGTCCGCGCTGCGCGGTCTTCTCGCCGCGGCGCGATGCCCTGCGCTGGATCAGGAAGATCAGCGTCCCCAGCACACCCACACCGAGACCGGTGAGGCAGACGGCGAGCGTTCGTCCGCCGCCCCATCCGGACACGCCGACGACGATCGTGGCGATCAACCACGCCAGCATCCCGACGATGATCACCGGCTCGGGCGCGCGCAGTGCACGGGGCAGTTCGGGCACGGTTGCTGCGTCGGACATGGGCTTCAGGGTAGCTTTCCGGTGTGTCCACCGATTCCTCGAGTCAGCCCCCGAAACCGACTCCCGCCCAGTCGACGGAATCCAGTGCCCGGTCGACGGAATCGGGCGCCCGATCGACGCAGGGGAGCGCCCGGTCGGCGGGCGCACTCGACCGTTTCTTCAAGATCTCCGAGCGCGGGTCGACGTTGGGGCGGGAGTTCCGCGGCGGCCTGGTCACCTTCTTCACGATGGCCTACATCGTGGTGCTCAACCCGATCATCATCGGCGGCATCCCCGGCGAGCCGCACAACGCCGACGCGCTCGGGCACGTGTTGCCGATCGCCCAGGTCGCCGCTGTCACCGCGCTCGTCGCCGGCGTCATGTCGATCATCTTCGGTCTGGTCGCCAACTATCCGTTCGCGATCGCCACCGGACTCGGGATCAACAGCCTGCTCGCGGTGACCATCGCGCCACAGATGACGTGGCCCGAGGCGATGGGTCTGGTTGTCATCGACGGCATCATCATCGTGCTGCTCGCGGTCACCGGGTTCCGCACCGCGGTCTTCAATGCCGTTCCGGCGGAACTGAAAGCGGCGATCGCCGCGGGTATCGGCGCCTTCATCGCGTTCGTCGGCTTCGTCGATGCCGGCTTCGTCCGGCGCATCCCCGACGCCGCCGGGACGACGGTGCCGGTGCAACTGGGCACCGGCAACTCGATCACCACCATCCCCACGCTCGTGTTCGTACTCGGCGTGCTGCTGATGGGCGTGCTGGTGGTCCGACGGGTCCCTGGCGGACTGCTCATCGGTATTGCGGTGACCGCGGTCGCCTCGCTCATCCTGGAGTCGGTGCTGCACCTCGGATCGGGTGCCACCAAGCCCGGCGGCTGGGGATTGTCGGTGCCTGAGATCCCGCACTCACTCGGTGGACTGCCGAATCTGAGCCTTGTCGGCGACGTCGACCTGTTCGGCGCCTTCACCCGCGTCGGTGTGCTCGCCGCGTGCGTGCTCGTGTTCGCGCTGGTGCTGTCGAACTTCTTCGACGCGATGGGCACGATGACCGGCCTCGGCAAGGAGGCCGGACTGGCCGACGCCAAGGGAAACCTGCCCGGCATCGGACGGGCACTGGTGGTGGAGGGCACCGGCGCGATCGCCGGTGGTGTCGCGTCGTCGTCGTCGAACACCGTCTTCGTCGAATCGGCGTCGGGTATCGCCGAGGGAGCGCGGACCGGTCTGGCCAACATCGTCACCGGCGTGCTGTTCCTCGCGGCGATGTTCTTCACCCCGGTCTACGAGGTCATCCCGAGTGAGGCCGTCGCGCCGGCGCTGGTGATCGTCGGCGGACTGATGATCGCGCAGGTGCGCAGCATCGACTTCACGAACTTCGCGATCGCGCTGCCGACCTTCCTGACCATCGTCACCATGCCGTTCACCTACTCGATCGCCAATGGCATCGGCGTCGGCTTCATCAGCTGGGTGGTGATGGCGACCGCGGCGGGCAAGGCGCGCACCGTGCATCCGCTGATGTGGCTGGTGGCCATCGTCTTCGTCGCCTACTTCGCGCGGCAGCCGATCTCCGATCTCCTCGGCTGAGGACCGCACTCGTGCGCGCACTGCCTCGTTTCTGATCGGCTCGTACGACCCACGAAGAGTAGGGGAAGAGTGTTCTTCCCCTCTCCTTCGTTCTTCCCCGCGAAATTTCTTGCGGAGGAAGGGATTGCTTGGGGAAGAATCGGGGAAGCACCACGTGTCCCTCGCGACGGGACTCGCGCACATGTGAGGACCTCTGTGGTCCGTAGGAGCGACATTCTCGCCACGGTGCTGCGGAATTCCTGAGAAGAACATAATATTTGCGCCGTGGAGCTTGTTGTTGAGGGTGACGAACGGCTGGCCGGGTCGCTGTCGCTCGCGATCGTACGTATGGCCCGGCGGCTGCGACTGCGCCGCGACAACGAACTCGTGTCGTTGACGCAGCTCTCGGCGCTGAACACCCTCTATCACGAGGGGTCGATGTCGCCGGGTGCGCTCGCCGCGGCCGAACGCGTCAAACCGCCGTCGATGACGCGGGTCATCGCCTCTCTCGCCGATTTGGGCATGATCAAGCGTGAGGCGCACCCCACCGACGGTCGGCAGGCCATCGTGACCTTGGCGCCGGCCGGGGAGCGGGTCATCGCCAACGAGGTGGCCGCCCGCAAGGCCTGGCTCAACGACCGGCTCGAGGAGCTCTCCGACGAGGAACGCGCGACGCTGGGCGCCGCCGTGCCGATCCTCGAACGGATCATCGCCGGCGACAGCTGATCCCGCTCGGTCGCGGGTCTGGGGCCGGGGTCAGAAGAAGGTGCCGGCGAATGGTGCTCGGGTCGTCGCGAACGCCCGGTCCAGAGCGTCGAGTGTCGCCGGGGAATCGGTCCACAGGCGTCCCGCCGCGGCGAACTCGTGCGCGGAGATCCCGCCGAGGTAGAGGCTGGAGAGCACCGAGGTGTCCAGTCGCACAGTCGGTTGCGCCTCGGTGTGCACCACGACCGCGGCACCGCCACGCACGGTGAGGGCAAAGGTTCCGCCGCGCCCGGCGAAGCGATCGGCCACCTCGAGCACCACGTCGAGATCGGCGCCGTATCGGCGCGCGCCGAGCGCTGCGGGTACGTCGAGGATGCGCAACCACATCTTGTCGACGAGACCGGTCACCTCGACCGAACGCAGGTTCAGCAGCTTGCGCGGAAGGGGATCGTCGACGGGGATGGACGCGTGCAGGGTCGGGATGAGGTCGAGGGAGATCAACACCCGCCACAGATCGGTGTGGGCGTCTTCGGTGACCGCCACGACCTCCTCGACCTCGGCGTGCACCTCGCCGTCGGCGACGCCCTTGAACACCCGGTAGCTCGCGTACCCGTCGTCGTGCAGCAGGTAGTGCAACCCGCTCGCGGCCGGCGGGCGTTCGGAGTCGCGGTCGGCCAGGATCGGCGCCCACCACTGCTCGGTGCGTGCGAGGGCGCCCGGTCGGGTCGCGGTCCACCGGTGATGGATGTCGGCGACGGCGGCCGCCACCTCGTCGGGGTCGGCGAAGCGCACCGTGGCGTGGGCCGGCTGCTCGGCCCGCATCCGTGCCGATGACCCGATGCGGATCGAGTGCGCGAAGCAGGCAGGCCCGAAGCCGAAGCGCTCGTAGATGGTGCCCTCCGATGCGGTGAGGATGGCGAAGGTCTGGCCTTCGTCGATCCACTGGCCGGTCAAGTCGGTGAGCATCCGCCGCAAAATGCCGCGACGACGATGGGTCGCGGCCACCGACACCCACGACAGTCCGGCCGCATCGGCGACGGTCCCGCCGGGCAGCGTCATCGACATCCGGTAGAACATCGACACCCCGACCAACGGCACCGACGGCACCTCGGTATCCCGGACGACGATGACGTCGGAATCGGAGACCTTGGCGCGCAGGTCATTTCGCTCGTCGTCGGGAATGGGGTTGCGCATCGCGAACGCCCGGGCGTCGGCGGCGATGATGTCGTCCCAGTCGTCGTCGGTGGCGCGGTTCAGGCTCAGATGGTCGATCGTGGCATCGGCACTGTTCACGACTCCACGTTGTCATACCGGACTCGTCACCGGGCCCGTCGGGTTCGAATCGGCGAGTGCCCCCGGCTGCGGCTTTGGCAGACTGACTGGTTGTGTCCGACGCGCCTTCCTCTTCCGTGCCCCCCAACCCTGTCCACTCGAGCCCCGCGCCGACCGACCGCCTGCCGGTGCGGGTGATCGACATCGACGATCCCGCCGACGAGCGGGTCGACGACTTCCGCGACCTCAACTCGGTCGACCGGCGCCCGGATCTGCCCGCCCTGCCCGGCGGCCGGCGAGGCCGGGGTCTCGTCATCGCCGAGGGCGTCCTCGTTGCCCAACGGATGATCGCCTCCCGCTTCACCCCGCACGCCTTCCTCGGGGTTTCGCGGCGACTCGACGAACTCGCCGACGACGTGCGGGTGGTCGGGCCGGATGACACTGGGGCAGGGAACACCGACCCCGCCGTCCCGTTCTACCGGGCGACTGCCGAGGTGATGGCCGAGGTCGTCGGTTTCCACCTCAATCGCGGTGTCCTGGGTGTGGCCCGACGGCCGCCGGTCCTGCAGGTCGATGAGGTGCTCGCCGGCGCGCGGACGGTCGCGATCCTCGAAGGCGTCAACGACCACGAGAACATCGGGTCGATCTTCCGCAATGCCGCGGGGCTCGGTGTCGACGCAGTCCTGTTCGGGTCGGGTTGTGCCGATCCGCTCTATCGGCGCAGCGTGCGGGTGTCGATGGGGCACGCCCTGCTGGTGCCGTCCGCGCAGTTCGACCAGTGGCCCGCGGGGCTCGACGACGTGCACCGGCACGGTTTCACCACGGTGTCGCTGACCCCGGACCCGCAGGCCGCGGTGCTGGCCGAGGTGGTGGACGCCGAGCGCGTCGCGTTCCTCGTCGGCGCCGAGGGCCCGGGACTGGCCAGGGCCACCATGCGCGCCACCCACGTGCAGGCCCGGATCCCGATGAGTCGGGGCACCGACTCACTCAATGTCGCCACCGCGGCGGCGATTGCCTTCTACGAGCGCGTCCGGTCGGGCACGATGGGGCAATGAGCGATTCGGGTGAGCGCACCACCGACCGCACCCCCGCGTGGACGATGTACATCCCGGAGGCGCAGCGGGTGATCGCTGGGTCGGCCGACGGCGCCGACCTCGAGCCGTGGCGCCGCCACGAGCCGACGCCGTGGACACTCGGGCTGCTCGCCAGCGCGGTGGCCGTGGCCTTCTGCTCCCTGGTGACCGTCGGGGTCTACAGTCTGGCCGAGTCGCTCGCGCACGGCGTCGGTCTCGTCGCGATCTTCGTGTTGGCCCCGGCGAGTGCGTGGACGCTGTGGGACTTCAGGTTTCGCCCGGTGTGGCGGTGGATCGTGTGGGGTGCGCTCACCGGACTGCTCGCCGGGTTCGGTTCGGGTATCGCCCTGTTCGCCATGTCGTAGCGACTCGCCATGTCGTGGCGACAGCGAAAGCCGTTGCGGTGACCGAGATGTCAGGAGCCGCCGAAACCGAAGTATCGAGCCAGACGACCACGGCCGCGCTTCGGTTCACCGACGGCCTGCTCGTCGGGCGTCGGGGATGGTGTTACCCGCGCACGAGACGCGGCGTGGTAGCGCTCGATGTCCTCGCTCGTCGGTTGGTAGTCTGCCGGATGAATGGCGAACGCGGTCACCGGGATTCGGGCCGGATCGGAGTCGGTCGGCGCGAGGGGATGGGTGAAGCGGAAGCCGAGCCAGGCCCGGTTGGATTCCTCGGCGAGTTGCTGCGGGTGAAACGGCAGGGCCAGCGGATCGGGGGCCACCCCGTCGGCGTAGCGCAGCGGATGTTCGCCGCCCCAGAACGGTCCCTCGAATCCGAAGGGGACGCCCTCGTCCTCGAAGTAGTCCACCGGGGTCGCCGAGAACGAGCGACGCAGTTCGCCGTTCTCCCACCGGGCGAAGGCGCCGGTACCGGTGGCCGGATCGGTGTAGAGCACCGTGGCCGCGGCACTGCGCTGGATCGACGCAATCGTCCGCGTGAGTGTGCTGGGCCGCTCGGTGGCGAACAACGAGCACGACAACACGGTCAGCGGTCCGTAATAACCGGCGTAGACGTGCGAGTCCGTCGCACCCATCGCCGACGCCAGGTCGGTGTCGACCATCGGCAGCAGGACGCTGTCGCCGTAGATCGCCGACGCCAGGCGCCCGGCAGCGGTCACGTCGTTGGTGACTCCGTCACGAATCACTCGCGCGGGATCATCGGTATCGATGAACCAGAGTGTGACTGCGCGCGCCGACATCGTCCCCCTCAGCTGTTCGGATTGCTACGGACACCCAGCAGGACGTCCTCCCAGGCAGGTACCGGTGGTTTGCGTGACTTGCGCCGACGCTGCGCATTGACCGGGGTCGGCGCGGGCGGTGCGTCCTCGGTGTCGTGCGCCGAGTCGTCGGTGCTGTCGGCGTCGTCGGCGTGGCTGTCGGCGTCCTCGGCCGTCGCGACGTCGCCGGGGGTCTCCGAGGGTTCGGTGCCGACCTCGACGTCGCCGCGATGACGGCCGTGCGGTTCGGTGCCGTTTGGATCGCTGCCGTGCGGATCTGCGGAGTCGAAGTCCAGTGCGTAGGTGCCGTGCTCGTCGAAGGGGGCGTGCGCGGGATCGTGGCGGCTGCGTTGGGCACCGATGATCGAGTCGGCGTCGAGGGTGACCTGCTCGCGGCCCGCATCGTCGACGTCGACGACGGGCGCGGGAACCGGCGTGATGACCGGGGTCGCCACGGGTGTCAGGCGCCGGCGCGGCTCGATCAGTTCCGGGTGGGTCAGTTCCTCGGCGAGGTCGTCGAGCGGGTCGGCGGTTCCGCCGTGCGCACCGGGGTGATACCGCCAGTGCGCACGATGCTCGGTGTGGCCGACCTGCCAGGCGATCTGCACCGCCCAATAGCCGTCCTCGCCCTTCCAGGCGTCCCACGTCGCCTCCGACGGATTCTGTCCGAATGCGACGAGCCCCTCGGTGGTGACGTCGCCGAGGGTGAGTTCCGAGGGTCCGTCGTGACGCAGGGGATGTGCCAGCGCGGCGAGTTCGGCGGCCCGGCTGCGTTCGAGCAGTACCGGGTGGGCGAATCGTTCGATCTTGTCGGTGCTCACCCCGGCGATGGCGGCGACCTCGGCGACGGTGGCGCCGGCCCGGATGCGGGACTGGATCTCGCGCGGTCGCAGTGAGCTGGTCATCTCGATCTCGATCTGTCCGAGGCGGGACAGGTCGCCGCGGGCGGCGGCGCGGAGGCGTTCATCGGCGGCGATGGAGAACTTCTCACCCGACTCGACGTCTTGGCAGATGACTCGGGAGCCGCCGGCGTCCACACCGACCACTCGAAGTTCACGCATCTGCTCCTCCTCCGGTTGACCACGAGTGCGGGCATTGTGGCCAGGTTAGACCACCGAACGTCGCGGATCGGGCCGGACACGCGGGCCGGAGTCGCTCGGCGGTACGGCGGAAACGCGCAGTTCAGCCCGACAGTGGCGGACGTGACCCATGCGTCGGATGGGACGTATGTGCTCCAGCGTAGCGTGTGGGTCCGCTCGGTCAGGCCGTCACCGGTGCTCGGCACACGAGCGCCACGGTGCTGTTGCGCACGCGCACCCCATCGGGGCCGAGGAACTCGGTGAGGCGGGAGCGCAACCGCGCCGCGGTGTCCGCATCGAGGGTGAGCTGGCGCGAATAGGTGAACGCCAGGTTCACGTAATCCTCGGTGCTCAGGTGGGTCTCCACGGCGAATCGATCGATCGCCGGCGTGAGTCCGGCGCTCGTCAGCAACTCGTGCGCGCGGTCCTCGGCGCGCGATGCCTCCCGGGTGGTCGGCACCGCGTCCGCGCCGCACACCTCCCGGTAGATCTCGCGGATCCGTGCCTCCGAGGGCTCAACGGCCGCAGCCCGGTTCCACAGCAGGGCCAGGCGGCCGTCGGGATTGAGCAGCGAGGGGATGCGGGCGAGTGCGACCTTCGGATCGACCCAGTGGAACGACCGGGCGAAGACCACGAGATCGAAGGTGCGTCCGCGCGCGTCCCATGCCTCGAAGGTGGCCTCCTCGACGACGATCCCCTTCGCGCGGGCCCTTTCGGCCATCAGCGGGTCGGGTTCGACGGCGATCACGCTCGCGCCCGCCGCGGCCATCGGCGCCGAGACCATGCCGGTGCCCGCGCCGACGTCGAGCACCGTCATGCCCGGGACGGGCAGGAGTCGCTCGATGACCTCGGGCGGGAACGGTGGCCGGTAGCGGTCGTAGGCGTCGGCGACCGGACCGAAGGATTCGGCTCGCCGGCGATCGAGATGACTGGGCTGGCTGGTGGTCACCTCATCGAGTATGCGCTCGTCGGTTACAAGCGCTCGACGATGTAGTCGATGCTCGCGGTGAGCTTGCTGACGTCGTCGGGGTCGATTGCCGGAAACATCCCGATTCGCAACTGGTTTCGGCCCAACTTGCGGTACGGCTCGGTGTCGACGACGCCGTTGGCGCGCAGCGTCTTGGCGACGGCGGCCGCATCGATCTCGTCGTCGAAGTCGATGGTGCCGACCACCTGGCTGCGCAGCGCCGGATCGGTGACGAACGGCGTTGCGAATTCCGACTTCTCGGCCCAGGAGTACAGGCGCGAACTCGAATCTGCGGTACGCGAGACGCACCAGTCCAGGCCGCCGTTGCCGAGCATCCACTGGATCTGGTTGTCCAGCAACAGCAATGTCGACAGTGCCGGGGTGTTGTAGGTCTGGTTCTTGCGACTGTTGTCGACCGCGGTCGGCAGCGACAGGAATTCCGGGCACCAGCGGTCGGTGCCGGCGATCTGCTCGATGCGCGAGAGGGCTGCCGGGCTCATCGCCGCCAGCCAGATGCCGCCGTCGGCGGCGAAGCACTTCTGCGGGGCGAAGTAGTAGACGTCGGTTGCGGCGATGTCGACGGGCAGTCCGCCGGCGCCGGAGGTCGCGTCGATGGCGATCAGCGCGTCGTCGGCGCCGTCGGGGCGGGTGACCGGCACCGCGACACCCGTGGAGGTCTCGTTGTGGGCCCAGCCGATCAGGTCGACGCCACCGAAGTCGTCGGCGGTCAGCGCGGCCGGGTCGGGTGCGGTACCGGGGTCGGTCGAGATCACCGCGGGGGAATCGAGGAACGGTGCCTTCTTGGCGACGGTGGCGAACTTCGACGAGAACTCACCGTAGGTCAGGTGCAGGGAGCGGCGCTTGATCAGGCCGAACGACGCGGCATCCCAGAAGGCGGTGGTGCCGCCGTTGGACAGCACGATCTCGTAGCCGTCGGGGAGGGCGAACAGCTGCGACAGTCCTTCGCGCACCGAGCCCACCACGTTCTTCACCGGGGCCTGACGGTGGCTGGTGCCGATCACCGAGGCACCGATGTCGACGAGGGACTGCAACTGCTCCGGTCGCACCTTGGACGGTCCACAACCGAAACGCCCGTCGGCGGGCAGCAGGTCGGCGGGCAGGGTGATCGGGGTGGCGGCGTCGCTCATGGGCGCAATTCTAGGGCTGTGGCCCTCGCCACTGCGGTCTGCCCCGTCCGTGACTTGTCATCGCGGACGCCCTGCGACCCGCACACGCGTCATCGGCATGCGATGGTCAGGCCCGTACCCCAGCCCGGTGCGCGGCAATGTGTGGGGAGGCCGGGGATGTCGGTGCCGTCGGCCGCGAGGATGCCTGCCGTGGCGAGCAGCCAGGCCACCATAGAGTTGGAATTCCACATCTCGGCAGTCCCCGAAGGCCGTCGCCCCCACGTGAGTGCCGGCACGTCGGCTACTGCCGCCACGATGAGCGCCGCGACGTCGTCGGCCACGGCGACAACGTGGTCGGCGAGCGCAGAGCCGAGATCGTCGATGACCCTGGCGCGCCAACACCGCACTTCGTAGCGGAAGAGCGTCGAGCGTCCAAGTGATCGGAGTCCGACGGGACCGTTCACGACCACTCCGCGGTCCCCGGGACCGTTTCCCCATGGGGGTGCCTGTTCGACGACCCACCGCTCGCCGTCGTGGTCGACGGTGAGCGCCGCGTGAACGAGTTGTCGGCGTGGACAACGATGCCGGTGTGCGTACAGGAGCTCATAGAGCCTGCCCGACCGGGCGACGACCCGCCCGCCTGCACCCAGAGGGATCCAATGCACCGAAACGGCCACGAGGTAAGTGAACCGTATCTCGGCGGCGGTCGCCCCGGTCCCCTGAGCCCTTGACGCGGCACTGAACACACGTTTAACATGCTGAACATGCGTTTAGCGTCGGGTGGTGTCGACGGGGATGCGGACGACCGCACAACCCGCGCCCGTCTGCGCGACACCGCGATCGAGGTATTCGCGCGGTCCGGCTTCGGGGCCCCGGTGCGTGCGATCGCCGAGGCCGCGGGAGTCAGTCCGGGTCTGGTGATCCACCATTTCGGGAGCAAGGACGCGTTGCGCCGCGAATGTGACGCCCACGTGCTGCGCCAGACCCGTGAGGCGAATCGGGAGAGCCTCGAGAGATCGCCGGGTGCACCGGCTTTCGCGTCGATCCTGGCCCAGATGGACACGCTCGAGGAGCAGGGGCCGCGCATGGTCTACCTCATCCGGAGCCTGCAGGCCGGGGGAGGGATGGCGCGCGAGCTGCTCGAACAGCTCGCCGCCGATGCCGAGGTCACCCTTCGGGCCGGCGTCGCCGACGGGACGATCAGACCCTCCCGCGACGAGGCGGCCCGAGCGCGCTATCTCCTCGCCCAGTCCCTCGGCGCGCTGCTGGTCGACCTCGTGATGAATCCGCCGGAGGACTGGTCGGATGCCGGGGCGATCCTGCGTTCGCACACCGACCGGGTGGTGATCCCGGCGACCGAACTCGCGGTCCACGGCGTCATGGCCGACGACTCACTACTCGACGTCGTGCTGCGTCATCAGGACGACAAACCAGGAGGACGACGATGACCGATGCACCTGAGGGCCGAGTCGGCTCGCCCGACCCGGTGATCGATGTTGCCGGGCTGACAAAGCATTTCGGCTCTTTCCGGGTTCTCGACGGACTGGACCTGACGGTGCGCCCCGGTGAGGTCGCGGGTTTTCTCGGACCCAACGGCGCCGGGAAGTCGACCACCATCCGGGTGCTGCTCGGACTTTACCGATACGACGGCGGCACGGTGCGCGTGTTCGGCGCCGACCCGCACGCCGACGCCGTCGCGATCCATGCGCGTCTTGCCTACGTACCCGGGGATGTGAACCTCTGGCCGCAGCTGACCGGCGGTCAATGTATCGATCTGCTGTTGTCGCTGCGGGGTATCCGAGCCGAATCGGCATCTCGCCGAGCCGAACTCATCGATCGCTTCGACCTCGATCCGACGAAGAAGGCGTCCACCTACTCCAAGGGCAATCGACAGAAGGTGGCCCTGATCGCCGCGCTGGCCGCCGACACGGAGTTGCTCATCCTCGACGAGCCCACGTCGGGACTCGATCCGCTGATGACCCATCAGTTCACCGAATGCGTACGGGAGTGTGCTGCACAGGGATCGGCGGTACTGATGTCGAGTCACATTCTCGCCGAGGTCGAACAACTCTGCGACACCGTGACCATCATCCGGGATGGCCGCACTGTCCAGTCCGGGGCGCTGCGCGAGTTGCGGCACCTGCGGCGCTCCCGGGTGACCGCGACCGTCGCCGGCGACTCCGCCGACCTGGCCGCGGTGGCCGGTGTCCACGACTTCGAGCAGCGCGCCGACGGCGAGGTCACCTTCACCGTCGATGACACCGGATTGGTCGCGGTGACAAGGGAACTGGCCGACCGCGGCGTGCGTACGCTGGCGGTGACCCCGCCGAGCCTGGAGGAACTGTTCCTGCATGCCTACGGTGAACGTCTGGAAGCCCGGTGATCACCGGCTACCGGCTGCTGTTGGGGCTGGCACTGCGGCGCGAACGGATACTGGCGCCGGTCACTGTGGTCATCTTCGTGTTGGTCAACCTGGCGACGGCGGCCTCGATCGCCTCGGCCTACGTAACGCCGGAGAAACGACGCATGCTGGCGGCCGGTCCGGGGGCCAACGCCGCCTTCCGTTTCCTGCTCGGCGACACCGTGCACATCCAGTCCGTCGCCTCGGCAACCGTCTGGCGCGCAGGACTTTTCATGATCGCCGCGCTCGGCGTGTGCACGGTGTTGATGGTGGTGCGCCAGACCCGCCGGGAGGAAGAGCTCGGTCGTGCCGAACTGATCCGGTCCGGCGTGGTCGGGCCGCTCGCGCCGACCGCGGCGGCGGCCAGTGTGGCGTCGCTGTTCGGGATCGCGGTGGCGGCGCCGATGTCGTTGATGCTCTTCGGTTTTGGCGCCGACGCCGCGTCGGTCGGCATCGTCTTCGCCCAGTACTCCGGCACCGCGCTCGCCGCCGTCGGCGTGGGACTGCTGACCGCGCAGGTGGCCGCGACCGGGCACATCGGCAATCTCGTCGGTGCCTCGGTCGTCCTCATCGGCTATCTGCTGCGCGGAATCCCGGACGCCACCGGCGACCTGCGGTGGCTGCGCTGGATCAGCCCGGTCGGCTGGGCGCAGGTGATGGACCCGTTCGGCGCCAACAATGTGTGGCCGCTGCTGGCGGACCTCGCGGTGCTGGCCTGCTGTGGTGCCGCTGCGGGCTGGGTGGCCGGCTATCGCGATCTCGCCGGCGGGCTCATCGCCCCTCGACCCGGCCCCGCGGGCACCGACCGGCTGCCGAACGTGGAGGCAATGGTCGCGCAGACCTCGACGCCGCTGCTCCGGTCATGGCTCGGCGGACTCGGTGTCTACGCACTCGTCATCGGCTTCATGGGACCGTCGGTCAATCAACTGGCACAAGGGAATCAACTGGTCACCGACGTACTCTCGGCACGTCTGGGCGGCATTGGGCTGAGCACCGTGTTCGCGGTGACGATGACCTCGATCCTCGCCGTCGCGGCCGGCGCGTGGGCGGTCACCCTCGCCGAACGGATGCGCACCGAGGAGGCCTCGGGCCGCGCCGAAGCCGTGCTCGCGACCCCGACGGCGCGTGGTCGGTACTTCGTGGCCTACGCGCTCGTCGCCGGTGGCGGGCTGGTGGCGGCGATGGTCGTCACCGCGGTGTGCATCGTCGTCGGCAACGGCATCGCCGGCGGTGGTTGGGCCACGCCCGCCGCGCATCAGGCGCAGATCGCCGCGGTCCAGCTACCGGCGATGTTCGTCATCGGCGCGCTGGTGGTGGCGCTCTATGCGGTGGCGCCCGTGCTGGTGCACCTGGGGTGGCCGGTGGTGGTCGTCGCCCTGCTCCTCGGTCCGCTGTCGGGGATGTTCAACCTGCCGCAGTGGGTCGACGACCTCTCGCCGTTCACCCACGTCCCGCTCGTCCCGGTGGAGCCGATGCGATGGCTGCCGGTCGTGGTGATGCTGTGCGTCGCCGGTGGACTCGTGCTGGTCGGATGGATCTCGTTCCGACGCCGCGACATCGGCTGAGCAGCGTCAGCTCGGCGAAGTCAGCCCGCGAGACCCTTCGCGGTGCCGACGGCGATGTCCTTGGCCTCGATCGCCTTGTCCTTGACCTCGATACCCAGGCGCGCCACGACGGCGGCCTTCGCCGCGGGATCGAGCTCGTCGATCGTCTCCTCGATCTTCGCGGTGGCCGCGTCCACGAGGGTCTTCTCCCGCCGCAGGAACACCAGTAGCGCCACGATCAGCCCGAGGCCGACGATGGTGAGAGCGATCTTCGCGTTCTTCGACACGTCGATGGGTCCTTTCGCTGGAGGTGGCCCGCGGCCGTCGCGGGTCCCGTCCCCAGTCTGCCTCACATGGTGAGGCGCGACGGAGAGTTCACGATCGCCGCGCGGACCTCACGACTGTCCGACGCGGCGTTGGCCGTGCTGCGCGCGGCGAGTGTGTTGGGCTGGACCTGGTCTCCGCTGGCGCTCGTCTCGGCGGTCGCCGAGGTGGGTGAGCGGACCAGAGCCGTCAAAGAGTTGCGCGCGGCCGAACTGATCGATCTGCGACGGTGGGACGAACCGTTGCACGTGCGTCCGTCCCACGCGCTGATCCGCGCCGCAGTGTACCAGCAGACGCAGCTGCGTGCGCTCCACCTGCGTGCGGCACCTCTCGTGACGTCTCGGTCGATGGCGCTGCAGCACCGGCGCGCAGCGGCCACGCAATACGACGACGGTCTCGCCGACGAGCTCGAGGCGTATGCGCACGAGCTGTACGGCCGACGGTCGTTCCGGCGGGCTGCGGACCACCTCCGCTGGGCCGCGGCGCTGATGGCCGATCCTGCGGTACACGAACGACGTTGGCTCGAATCGCTGTACAACGTGGTGCTGAATTACGACTTCGCGACCGTGCGCGCCGAACTCGACGCCATCCGGACGGCCGGCGACGCGATCTGGAGGGCCTTGGTCCTGGGTCGTTACGCAATCCAGGAAAGGCGGTACCGCGACGCCGTCGCCGAGCTCGAACCGATCACTGCCGAATCGATCACCTCTGGGCCGATCGCCGGTGACTCGGCGCAGGTCGACCGGGCGCGGCTGCGCTACCGCGCCGAGGTGCTGCTCGCGTGGGCTCGCGCGTGCCTGGGCCATCCGATCGACCTCATCGCCGACGGGATCGACCGCGCCGAGATGGTTCGGCCCGACGACACCGATGACGGGGCGATCCGTGGAATCGAGCTGGTCGTCGCCGGCCAGGTATCGATTCGTCGCTTCGGGATAAGTGCTGTGCTCGCGCAGCTGTCCGGTCTCCCGGCAGCGGTGGCGGTGCCGTTGACGGCGACAGGCGCACTTGCCTTTCGGGGCTCACTGCGGGCGACGATGGGTCTGACGCGTGCGGCCTCCGACGACCTGACCGAGGCCACGCGCCGCATCGAGGGCTCGACGGATTTCGGTGCCGGGTCGTTTCACGCGCAGCTCGGGTTCGTCCAATGGCTGTCCGGTGATTGGGGTCGGGCTGCTCTCACCTCCCGCAAGGCCCTCGACCTCGCCGGCACCGTGGTGCACCAGTTGACCGCGGCCATCGCGCCGCTGGTCGACAGTGGTGCGGGCCGGTTCGCCGAAGCCGATGACCTGATCGAGTCGGCCCGCGAGCTGCTGACCGAATCGCCATGGGAGCCGGCGTGCCTGCAGTTCGTGAACACGCTGCTGGTCCGCGCCCCCGCCGGCGGTTCGGCCGCCGAGCAGGCCACGGCGCTCGCCGAATTGCGTGGCACCCCGTTCGAGATCACCGACATCTCCCGTGCCGGGCCGGCCCTGCTGCTCACCTACATACCCGCCCTGATCTGGGCCAAGCGACTCGATGAAGCACATGCCGCGATCGGTCGACTTACCGGCGCCGAACCGGCCGCGGACTGGGCACCGGCAGTGGCCTCGTGGTTCCGCGGGCTGATCCACGAGGCCCGAGGTGAGGGACCGCAAGCGCTGGCGCCGCTGACCACGGCCGTCGCCATGGATCTCGATCTCCCGCTGTACCGGGCGCATGTGCTGGCAGATCATGCACGGCTGGCCAGGCTGTTGGGGCAGCATCGCGAGGCCGGTGATTCGCTGCGGCAGGCGGAGTCCATCTACGACCGACTCGGCGCAGCGCCGTTCGTGGAACGCATCCGGGAGATCCTCTCCGAGCCCGCACCGTCGGTGCAGGCGCTCGCCGGCGGGGTCGTTCTGACCGACCGTGAGCACGACGTCCTGACGCTGTTGCTCAGCGGGATGAGCTATGCCCAGATCGCACGCGAGCTCTTCATCACGCAGAGCACCGTCGGCTATCACCTCGGCAACATCTACGGCAAGGCAGGCGTGAAATCGCGGCACGAGCTCAGCGACATGGCGCGAGAGAATCCCCGGCTCTTCGGGATCACCGTCGCTCGGGCGTGACCGGCGCCGTCCGTCCGCCCGCGTGGGTGCTCAGCTCGCGAGTCTGCCTGACCGCGAACAGGATCAGGCCGATCGGCAGCACCCAGTTCAGGATGAGATCGACCGGTCGGAAACCCGGGACCGGTTGTGTCGCGGGATCGAGCAGACCGGCCAGCAGGTGACCCACCCCCATCACCGCGACCACACCGGCCCACATCGCGCTGATCTTGCGGTTGACCGAGCGGAACACCGGTGACGTCCAGTACTCGCGGGGTACCGATTCCCGGGCGTACTGCTCGGTGAATGGCACGGTGAACACCGAACCGAGCATGATCGCCGCCAGGACGAGGGTGGCCGATCCGCGTCCGTAATCGGCGATCCAGTCGGTCGCCGGCGACCCGCCCGAGAAGAAGCCGACGACCGCGAACGCGCCGAACGTCGCGACGCCGGTGACGTCGAGTACCTTCACGCCGGTCTCCTGCATGCTCTTGATCAGCAGGACCAGCGACACCGCGGCCGCGAGGAGGGCGGCGACGGCGGCGGCGTCGGCACCCCGGCGATTGATGAGCACACTGAACAGCACCCACGGGATGAGACTCACGAACATCTTCTTGGAATCCATGACGAAACTCCTTCGTACAGTGCGGGTATGGGTTTACGGGCAGCCGGTTCTACTGGGGTTCTTGACCGTTCCGTCCGGCATGAAGGTGTTGCAGAAGGTGGCGCCGGCCATGTTCGCGGTGGTGAGATCAGCGCCGAGGAAGTTGGCCCCGGAGAGGTTGGCCCCGGTCAGGTTCGCTCCGGTGAACGAGCCCTGGCTCAGGTTGGCGCCGGTGAGGTTGGCTCCCCGCAGGTCGGCACCGGTGAACGAGGCGAGTCTGCCGTCGGCTCCGACGAAGGATGCGCCGACCAGGTCGGCACCGATGAGATTGGTGAGAGTCAATCCGGCGTGGTCGAACCTCGCGCCGTTCATGCCGGCGTTGACCGCTGCATTGCCACCGAGCTGGATCTGGCTGAAGTCGGCCTGATCGGCGTGACCGAAGGCGATGCTGCCCAGGTAGAAGTTGCTCCCGGACAGGTCGGCCTTGTCGAGCGTGGCGTAACCGAGGAATCCGCCCTGCAGGTTGGCCTTGGTGAGATTCGCTCCGGGGCACTTGGTGAACGCCGCGATCGCGCACCCGTTGACCTTGCTGCCCGCACTCAGTTGGATTCCGTTGATCAGCGCGTTGACCGCGCCGTAGAAGGGGCTGCTCGCCGGCACCGGGATGGGGTTACCGGCCGCCGACGGCGGGGTCTGGCCCGGGCAGAGTCCCTTGTGAGGGTTCTTCACGCTGCCGTCGGGCATGAGCGTGTTGCAGTACGTCACGCCGGTGAGGTTGGCGCCGGTGAGATTCGAGCCGGTCAGGTCGCCGTTGGAGAGATTCACGTTCGTCAGGTTGGCGCCGGCCAGATCGTCACCGTTGAAATCGGTGTCGGACAGGTTGGCGCCGCTCAGATCGGCTTTGCTCAGGTTCGAGCCGACCACCGCACCGAAGTTCGCGTCGAGCCCGGCCAGATTCGCTCCGGGTAGGTACGAATTGTCGATGCTGCCGAGATGCAGCTTCGAGTTCTTCAGCGACAGCCCGGGCGCGTACATCTCGTTGAGTGACACCCCGGTCAGCGTCGTGTTACTCAGATCCGCATCGGCCATCGATGAGTAGGTGAACCCGGCGAACGCGACCGCAGCTCCGGACAGGTTGGCGCCGGTCAGGTCCGCGTAGTGAAACGACGCTCCGCGCAGTACTGCGCCGCTCAGATCGGCGTTCGCACACGAGGTGCTCGGCTTCACGACGCAACCGTTCACGTCCTGGCCGTACTTGACGGTCGGCTGCGTTCCCTCGACCAGCAACGTGTAGTACGGATTGTCCGGGGGCACCAGGATGGTGCCCCGGGGACCCTGGGTGCGGAACTGCCTCCGGCGGCGTGCGACGACCCTGCTTGCGAGGAGTTCTCGGCGGTGGAACACCCCGCCAGCGCGGTCAACGCCGTCGCGACGACCCCCACCGTGAGAAGGCGGAATTTCACATTCATGACGGGCTCCGATCCAGATGTGACCTGCGAAAAGGTCCTTCATCTCGTTCTGAAGCCCGCCGCCCCGACACCCTGGTGACAATTGGCAGTCTTCGTCACCGAGCCGCCGGGCCGGCGTCGCGGATTCGCCGACTAAAGGCCGGGTTTGACCACGTCGCCCCAGCCTTCGACGTCCTCGGGCCGCCGCGGTGCGGCGCCGGTGTAGAGCGCGGCCGGGCGGACGAGTTTGCCGAGCTGCTTCTGCTCGAGGATGTGCGCACACCAGCCCGCGGTCCGGCCGCAGGTGAACATGGCGGGCATCATGTGCGTGGGCACCTCGGCGTAGTCGAGGATGACCGCCGCCCAGAACTCGACGTTGGTCTCGATCGCGCGGTCCGGGCGGCGTTCGCGCAGTTCGGTGAGTGCGGCCTGCTCCAGTGCCGCGGCCACCTCGTAGCGGGGCACCCCGAGTTGTTGGGCGGTGCGGCGCAGGACGCGGGCTCGCGGGTCCTCGGCACGATAGACCCGGTGGCCGAACCCCATCAGCTTCTCCTTGCGGTCGAGGATGCCCTTGACCAGCGCCCGCGCGTCGCCGGTGCGCTCGACCTCCTCGATCATCGGCAGCACCCGTGCCGGTGCGCCACCGTGCAGCGGCCCCGACATCGCGCCGATCGCCCCGGACAGCGCCGCTGCCACATCGGCTCCGGTACTGGCGATCACCCGGGCGGTGAACGTCGATGCGTTGAGTCCGTGTTCGGCCGCTCCGACCCAGTAGGCGTCGATCGCGGCGATGTGCTTCGGGTCCGGATCGCCCTTCCAGCGGGTCATGAATCGTGCTGTGACGGTGTCACATTCGTCGATGATGCGCTGGGGCACGGCCGGTTGGTGAATGCCACGCGCCGACTGCGCGACGTAGGACAGCGCCATCACCGACGCGCGCGCCAGGTTCGCGCGGGCGGTGGCGTCGTCGATGTCGAGCAGCGGCCGGTATCCCCAGATCGGGGCGAGCATCGCCAGCGCGGCCTGCACGTCGACGCGGACGTCGCCGGTGTGGATGGGCAGCGGGAAGGGTTCCGCGGGTGGCAGACCGTCGCCGAACCGGCCGTCGACGAGCAGCGCCCACACGTCGGCGAAGGTGACCTTGTTCTCGACGAGGTCCTCGATGTCGACACCGCGGTAGCGCAGGTTGCCGCCGTTCTTGTCCGGCTCGGCGATCTCGGTGGTGAAGGCGACGACGCCCTCGAGGCCGGGGACGAAGTCGTCGGGGATCTTGTTCGTCATGTCTGCGACCACCTTCTGTTCCGCACGGCGCTGTGCCGGGGATGCCGGGCTGGGGCATCCTCTGTGTGCACTGTAGGACAGACCGCAGTCGCCGTCATACCGGGGAGTAACCGGCCCGCCACGCTGGTCACGGTGCCCGCCCGGAGTAGCGTCAGGACGGTGAGCGAATCCATCGACGGTGCGCCCCGGCGACCCGGAATCGACCTGCCCAACATGCGTGTCGGGTACGGCGGCGGCATCCCGCCCAACGTCGGCGACGGAGATCGCGCGGCCGGGGCCGACGGGGTGCGCGACAACCTCGATCCGAGCTGGCTGCGCGGCGATCCGCCATGGCTCGATCTGTTCGAGGTGTGGTTGCACGAGGCCCTCGACGCGCGGATACCCGAGCCGAATGCGATGGTCCTCGGCACCGTCGACGCCCATGGGTTGCCGGCCACGCGGACCGTGCTGTGCAAGGGTGCCGACGCCGCGGGAATCGTGTTCTTCACCGGTTACGACTCCGACAAGGGCCGTGACCTGGCCGCCAATCCCGTTGCGTCGGTGACTTTCCCGTGGATCGCACTGGAGCGCCAGGTGCACTTCCGGGGTGCGGTGGTCCGAGTGAGTCCCGAAGAGACGCAAGACTATTGGTCCAAGCGGCCGCGGGGTTCGCAGCTCTCGGCGCTCGCCTCCGAGCAGTCCCGTCCCATCGGCAGCCGGGCCGAGCTGGAGGCGAAGGCGGCTGACGTCGCGGCGCGGTGTGGCGGCGTCGACGGCGACACCCCGGTCCCGGTGCCCCCGCAGTGGGGCGGCTATCGCCTGGAGCCCGCGTGCGTCGAATTCTGGCAGGGCCGCGCCAACCGGCTGCACAATCGGATACGTCTCACGATGGTCGACGGGGTCTGGGAAGTCCTGCGGCTGCAGCCGTGAGCCTGCGACACGCACTGTTGGCCCTGCTCAGCGCCGGGCCGGCGACCGGATACGACGCCGCGAAGCGGTTCAGCGGTTCGGTCGGCCACGTCTGGTCGGCGCCGGACTCGCAGATCTATCCCGAACTCAAGCGGATGCAGGTCGACGGACTCGTGGAGAGCAGCGCCGTCCGCTGGGGTCCGCGCAGTACCAAGACCCAGTACACGATCACCGACGCCGGACTCGAGGAGCTGATCGACTGGGCCGGCAGGGCGCTGCCGTATTCGCCGCCGCGCGACACCCATCACCTGCAGGCCGCCTACCTCGAATGGACCGATATCGCGGGCGCGCGGCGCTTCTTCGAGGACCACATTGACCATCACACCGAGCAGCGGCAGCTACTGCTCGCGGTGCACGCGGGAATCGTCGCGCGCACCGATCCGATGATCACGCGCAGGCTCTCACGTTTTCCCGACTCCGATCACGAGCGGATCGTGGCCTTCAAGGCCCACACCTATGCCGGGATGGTCGCCCGGAGCGAGGCGGAGATCGCCTGGGCACGCGAGGGTCTGGCGATGCTCGACACCCTGGCCGCCGACGGCGGGGTAGGTGGGGGAGCGGCCGGGGAGAATTCTTCGATCCCCTAAGCTGTTTCGGTGCGTCGTCTCCTGGCCGACACCCGGCCGCTGTCCAATCGCTATTTCCGGAGACTGTGGTGGGCCAACATCGTCACGGTCATCGGCGCGCAGCTCACCGTGGTGGCGGTGCCTGCGCAGATCTACGAGATCACCGGCAGCTCAGCCTATGTCGGACTCACCGGAGTTTTCGGTTTGGTCCCTTTGGTCGTTTTCGGCCTCTGGGGCGGGGCGCTCGCCGACGTCATGGATCGCCGGCTCATCCTGGTCGTCACCACTGTCGGACTCATCGGCACCAGTGCGCTGTTCTGGGTGCAGTCGGCGATGGGCTGGAACAACGTCTGGATCATCCTGTCGCTCTTCACCGTTCAGCAGGCCTTCTTCGCGGTCAACCAGCCGACACGGACAGCGGTGCTTCCGCGGTTGCTGCCCGCGTCCGAACTGCCGGCGGCGCTGTCGCTGAACATGACGGTGATGCAGGCGGGCGCGATCGCCGGACCGCTCGTCGGCGGTGCGTTGATCCCGGTGCTGGGCTATTCGGTGTTGTACCTGATCGACACGATCTTCCTGTTTGCCACGCTGTGGGCGGTGATCCTGCTGCCTGCGCTGCGTCCGGAGAGCGAGCACGCACCGAAGGTCGCGGGGTTGCGGTCGGTGATCGACGGGTTGACCTACCTCGCCCGCCACAAGGTGCTGATGGCGTCCTTCCTCGTCGATCTGATCGCGATGATCTTCGGCATGCCGCGGGCGCTGTTCCCGCAGATGGCGCACGAGAACTTCGGTGGGCCGTCCGGCGGTGGCCTCGCCTTTGCGCTGTTGTTCGTCGCGATCTCGGCGGGCGCCGTCGTCGGCGGGGTGTTCTCCGGGTGGGTCAGTCGTGTTCAGCGTCAGGGACTCGCGGTGATCATGTGCATCCTCATCTGGGGTGTGGCCATCGCGCTGTCGGGTGTGGCGGTGGGGTTCGCCGGCGGGTTGGCACTACCGTGGCTGCCGGTCGTCCTGGTGTTGTTGATGATCGGTGGCGCCGCAGACATGGCGTCGGCGGCCTTCCGTCAGTCGATCCTGCTGGCCGCGGCCAACGACGAGGTGCGTGGGCGACTGCAGGGCGTGTTCATCGTGGTGGTTGCCGGTGGTCCGCGTATCGCCGACGTCGCGCACGGCTCGGCGGCTGCGGTCGTCGGTGTCGCGGCGACCACGGCGTTCGGCGGAGCGGCCGTGGTGGTGCTGACCATCGTTGCCGCACTGCTCATTCCGGCTTTCGTCCGCTACCGCGTCGGGCAACACGCCTGACCGCGGCGGTCGCGCTGATCAGCGGATCTTCTCGATCGGTGTCACCATGGTGGCCATGACTGCGACCGTCGACGAGTCAGTGGACTCCTTCCGCGTTCCGATCATCGACATCTCTGCCTACATCGACGGAGGTAGCGCCGCCGACCGCGCGGTGGTCGCGGCGCAGATCGACGACGCAGCGAGTTCGGTCGGATTCATGCAGATCGTCGGCCACCAGATCCCCTCCGCGGTGATCGAGGAGTTCACCGCTGTTATGGACGACTTCTTTGCGTTGCCGCTCGACGAGAAGAAGGCCTACCGGACGCCGCCGGAGATCAACCGTGGATATGCACCTCCGAAATCCGAGTCGCTCTCGCTGAGTCTCGGCGTGGAGTCGGCGGGGCGGATGAATGATTTCTTCGAGGCATTCAACGTGGGCGTCGAGGCGAAGCAGTATCCCGGCCTCGAGCTGCCCGCCGATCACTACGCCGACAACACCTGGCCCGCGGTCAGTCATTTCCAGGCTGCGGTGTCGACGTATTTCGTCGAGGCCCGGCGGGTCGCGCACGTGTTGACGCGCATCTTCGCCGATGCCCTCGACCTCCCGCCGGATTTCTTCGACGGCTACACCGACCATTCCCTCGACGTGCTGCGGATGAACAACTATGCGCTGCCGCCCGGCGAGATCGAACTCGACGGTGAATTGACCGGCATGGGCGAGCACACCGACTACGGCATCGTGACCGTGCTCTGGGCCGATCAGGTGCGCGGTTTACAGGTGCTCGACCACCACGGGGTGTGGCACGACGTCGCCCCGACCGACGGTGCCCTCCTCATCAATCTCGGTGACCTGATGGCGCGCTGGACCAACGAACGCTGGATGTCGACACTGCATCGCGTCAAGCCGCCCATCGTCGACGGCACCATCGAACGCCGCAGGTCTGCCGCCTACTTCCACGACGGCAACATCGACGCCACCATCTCCACACTGCCCTCCTGCGTGGGTGCCGGCAGCCGCTACTCGCCGATCACCGTCGGCGAGCACATCGGTGCCAAACTCGCGGGTTCGCGTGCCGGACAAGCCAATCCGTACGCAAAGCGTGAGGCCGCCCGCGTCCAGCGCGCAATGCAGCGAGGCCTCGGCCAGCAGTAGCGTCCCGGGTAGACATCCTCTGCTCGATGGCCGTAGGCTTCCTTCCCTCCGCTGGTCCCCGCCCGGTGGTCGAGGTGCGAGCCGCGTGCGGCGAGCCTCGAGACCGCTTGTGCCGGTGCTGGTTCGGTTTGACGGGTGGTGCGGATACCTGTCGGCGAGCGGGGTCTCGAGGCTCGTCGCTATCGCTCCTCGGCACCTCGACCATCGGATGGAAGAGTCCGGAGTAGAACGACGGAGCGTTTCCTGACCGACGCTCGGCCCTTCCTCGATGCTTGACCGTCCCCCCGGTGGTCGAGCCGCGTGCGGCGAGCCTCGAGACCGCTTGTGCCGGTGCTGGTTCGGTTCGGCGGGTGGTGCGGATGTCTGTCGGTGAGCGGGGTCTCGAGGCCTCGTCGCTGGCGCTCCTCGGCACCTCGACCATCGGAGTAGAACGGCTCCTTCCCCCGGTGGTCGAGGTGTGAGCCGCGTGCGGCGAGCCTCGAGACCCTGGTGAGATGACAAGTATCGCAACCACATCGACGCCCTCTCGACGAGTGGAAAAATGGTTGTCCACAGATTTCTCCGGTCTGGCGTTCGTCGGGCCGGTTTTGTCGGTACCCCTTCGTACACTTGTTCTCATCAAGTCCGACCGCGGGAGGGGAGGTTTCGGATGTCGACGACTTTGACGTTCACCGATCCGGATGCCGATGCTGCCGCGATCGCATCGATGTCGCGCGATGAGCTCACCGAGACCGGCCCTGAGTTGTTGCGTCAATCGCGTAAGTACGAGGCCCGGACGGTGCTGGCTGCTGCCGCGTTGGCGGAGCGGGTGTTTGGTGAGCATCTGGCGGGGCGGCCTGAGACCGGTGTGTGGGGGTCGGTGGTCGAGCATGCCGAGAGACTCGGCCGGGCCGAGGTGTCGTTGCAGTTCAAGGTTTCCCGCAGCAAAGCCGGGAGCTGGGTGGCATTGGCTGACCTCTTGGAGAAGTTCCCGCTGATCCGTGCCGCCTATCTGAATGGGGAACTCTCGACGAATCGGGTCTCGATCATGGCGCGGGCCGCCCAACGTGGCGAGAACATCGACACCACCGACACCGACACCGACGGTGACGAGGCCGGTGACAACGAGGAGATGACGTTCGAAGAGATCGTCCTGGACTACGGGTCCCGGGCCACCACCGATCCGGTGCTGTCCCAACAGCTTGATGCCGCGCTGATTTCGATGAACCCCGACAGTGTGATCGAGGACCGCGACACCATCACCGACCTGGTGGGAAACGTCACCATCACCCCCGATGTCGCCGGACACTCCGCTCTGGGTGCGGTCGTCCCCGCGCATTACGGGGTGTTCCTCACCGCCCAGATCGACGCCCTGGTCGGTGAACGGACCTGCCGCAAAGACCCGCGCCGCGTGGGATCGCTGCGGGTGATCGCCCTCGGAGAGATCACCGGCGTCCCGGGAGCGCACCTCGACTGCGCATGCGGACAAGATGATTGCCCGAAACGAGGTAGCGGCACCGACAGCAACGGGTCGGCCGAAACACCCGCCGACGCCGACGACGCCGCAGCGTGGGACGACCTGTTCCCCGAACCTATCGACGCCGACGCTCCCGACGTCGAGTTGATCGAGCCGGTCGCCGAACCCGAAATCCCCGACCCCATGAATTCATCCACCCCGGATGAGGTGCCGGTGGCGTTCGGACGGGCCTTGGTCGTGCCCGGCGCACCCGTACTGACCGTGTTGAAGGACCCCGACGGCATTCTCGTACCCCGATTGCAGGGATACGGACCCATCGACCCCGACTACGCCACCACCCTCGCCGAGATAGCGAAAACCGTCCACTACCCCGAATCCGTACGCACGGCTGGGCCGTTGATCCCGCAGATCTCCGACCGACCCCAAGCCCCGCCCGCCGATCCGACCGGACACGGCGGGTTTACCGTGCCACCACCTGGGGCATTGACGTATGCACCCAGCGCGACCTTGCGCGCTGAGGTGTTGGCGAACGACGCCTGGTGCCGATACCCCTACTGTGGGATGCCGTCACACCTGTGCGACCTCGATCATTGGCGGCCCTTCAACCACACCGACCCCGAGGCCGGAGGATGGACAGTGCTCGGTGACCTGATCCCGTTGTGTCGGGCCGATCACCAACGCAAACACCTCGCCGAGTGGCTGCCGACGCTCTTTCTGGATCGGCGGGTTCAGTGGCGGAACCGACGGACGGGGCAGGTCATCGTTACTTTCCCGCGGTGACGGGTTCGCTGTGGGGTGGAACCAGCTGTGGCTCAACGGGTCTCGAGGCTCGGCGCACGCGCCTCGCACCTCGACCATCGGGGGAAAGTCCTCGACCATCGGGGGGGGGGGAGGAAGTCCTCGACCATCGGGGGGAAAGTCCTCGACCACCCAGGGGGAAGGGCGCCTCGACCATCGGGGGGTGAACCTCGACCATCGGGAGAAGAGCGTCGGTCAGAGTGATGCGTGGACGTGCGTTGGATAGTCGGCGGTGCGGGCGGCATGCACGGGGCAGTAGTGGATCGGGTTGTCGCGCTCGGCTTCTGGTGGCAGGTTGCGGGCGGGAGTCTCGACCAGGGGTGCAGAGCGCGGAACGCGTCCGCGGACGCGGTCCCATGCGTCACGCGGGCGGGGATGCCGGAGA
Organism: Gordonia sp. L191; assembly: GCF_030077625.1. Taxonomy (NCBI): domain Bacteria; kingdom Bacillati; phylum Actinomycetota; class Actinomycetes; order Mycobacteriales; family Gordoniaceae; genus Gordonia; species Gordonia sp. L191. The sequence continues at coordinate 683,181 of NZ_CP125996.1, forward strand.
TAGCGTTTCGGCGTGAGCCGGTGCATGGCGAGGTTGATCACCCTGCCCAGCAACCGGAATCGGCGTTCGTCGCTCTCGCTCCACGGGAGGTTCATCATCTCTCGGATGGGCTCGTCGTAGAAGCCGGTGGTCAGCCACACGAAGAAGCGCGCGTTCCGCGGTGCGATGTGACGACGCCACAAGCCCTCCGGGATGAACGACAGAAACGGCGGGGGTGGCAGCGAGCCGATGTCGAGGACGGTGCGTACCGACTCGTGATCGCGGAGTACATTGCGGCACATGTGGTCCCAGTACTCGAGGAAGTCCTCGTAGGTCTCGGGAACAGGTCGCATCGACACGCCGTACTGCGCGTACCAGACCTTGGACTCCTCGAACAACTGGCGTTTCTGGGCTTCGGTGAGCCAGGGTCCGAATCGCTCGCAGAGCCGAACGTTGCCGTACCAGAAGGTGGCGTGCGCCCAGTAGAAAACATCGGGATCGAGTGCGTGATAACGCGATCCGTCCGGCATCGTGCCCTTGATGGTGCGGTGATAGTCGCGGACCTCGTGGCCGGTCGCGGCCGCACCATCGGTGGCCACCGGATCGAAGACGACGCCGCTGATCGGATACAACGACCGCAGCAGACGCTGCCATCGCTCTCCGAAGAAGTCCGAGTGATCCCAGACGGCCTGCCCCAACTTGGGATGCATGTTCTGCATCGATCCCGCCCACAGGCCCTGGAACATGCCGGTCCACGTCCCCCAGATCTGCCAGGTCAACGAGTCCGGGCCAAGCACTGCGGTGTCGGGTGGGGACGCAACCTGGGTCATGAGACGAAAGACTAGAAGCGTCTCACGTCGGAGTCAAGGCTCCCCCGATCGGGGGAGGCATGGTTCCTCCGGTGAATCGGCTGGTCAGGTGAAGAGGCGAGCCGCTCGTCGACGGCAGAGTCATGGGTGTCAGAAACACCACGGCCCGCCGGCCACACACCCGGCGGGCCACGGACGCAAGGGAGACCCCCATGAACACGATCATCACAGCCCGCCGCTTCCGTAACCGCGCACTCATCGGCCTCGCCGGCATCGGGGTCGGCACCGGACTGGTGCTCGGCGGAGCGGGTCTGGCCACCGCCGGTACCGTGCCGATCACCCATCCCGGTGAGCCGACCGTGGCCATGACGATCACCAACCACACCAACCGCACCGAGTTCCTGCAGGGCGCCACTCCCGGGGCGGGGCAGTGGGTGCAGTCCCCGCGGGCGCAGCTGGCTCCCGGCGCCACCGAGATCATCGTCTCCAACGCACCGCACAGCTCATCGGAGAACGTCATGGTCACCTACCGGATCGGCGCATTCGGCCCCAAGGCGGTCTACAACATCGAGAACGCCAGGGGTGCAGTCAATCTGAACGCCACCGGAACCACCAGCGGCAACTACTGGATCAACGCACACATCGACACCGGCTACCCGACCGTCAATGTCGGCTACGACCTGTGGTGACCGGTGCCGGTTGGTCGCCGGCACTTACCGAGAGCGGAAACGCACCCGGTTGCCGGCGACCAGCTGAGCCGCTCGCGCCAGCGCCCCAGCGGTGAGTACCGCGACGACCGGATAGCCGCCGGTCACCGGATGATCGGCGAGAAACAGTACCGGCTGCCCATTGGGTGGGACCTGGACCGCCCCGTGGGCAACGCCTTCCGACGCGAGTTCGCCGACATCGGCACGATGGTGCAACAACGGATGATCCGACTCGTCGGGCCGCACCAGCCGCACCCCGACCCGGTCGGCGTCGGCGCTCACCACCCACTCGCCGACCATCAGATCCCCGACCCGGTGCAGGTGCCCGGAACGCGGACCTGCGCTCACATCGAGTTCGACGACCGGCGGTGGTGTTGCCTCGACCGGCGCATGCGTCACCGCAGGCCACGCTCCGCTCTCGACGCCGACCTCGAGCAGATCACCTGCCGACAACGGCGGCGGCCCAAGCCCCGACAACGTGTCGGTGGACCGCGAACCGAGGACTGCGCCGACGTCGATTCCGCCCCGCACCGCAACGTAATTGCGACAACCCCAGGTCGGCGCCGACACGGCCAGTTCCGAGCCCGCGGTCACGGTGACGGTCACACCGAGGCCGACCGGCACATCGTCGACGAGTACCTGCGCACCCGCCCCGGTCACCGCGATCAGCAGCCCGCGCAGCGCCCGAATCCGTATCCCGCCCAACGTCGCCTCGATGACGGCCGCTGATTCCCGGTTTCCGACAAGACGATTGGCGAGTGTCATCGACACCAGGTCGGCAGCACCCGACCGGGGGACGCCGAGGTGGGCCAGCCCGGGCCGACCCAGATCCTGGATCGTCGCGAACGGGCCGGGGTGGATCACCTCGATTGCGCTCACCGTGACTCTCCGGCGTCACTGCGGGCGGCGTCGATGAATCGCACCAGCGTCCCCGGAGCCAGCAACGACGGCGGATTCGCTGTTTCGTCCCACAGGTGGATATCGGTGCGGCCCAACAGATGCCATCCTCCGGGGCTCGTCCGCGGATAGATCGCACTGTATCCGGCGGCGACGGCCACTGCGCCGGCGGGCACCCGGGTGCGCGGCTGCGCGCGCCGGCCGATCCGGAGAAGCGGGTTGTCGGCATCCTCGGGGACGAGGTAGCCGAATCCCGGTGCGAAACCCATGAACTGGACGCGCCACCTCGTCGCGGTGTGCGCGGCGACCACATCACCGACCCCGCACCCCAGGGTGGTGGCGACCGCGTCGAGATCGGCGCCGTCGTAATGCACTTCGATCGTCACCTCGTCGTCGGTGTCCGGCGTCGTGTCGTCGTCGGTGACCGCACCGCGCAACACCCGGTGGATGCCCAGGGAGTCCGCGCCGACGCCGAGCTCGAACTGGACGAGGACGGTCGATGCGCTGGGCACGATCTCGGTGACACCGATCAGGTCGCCCGCCTCGCTCGCCGCACGCAGTGCCCGCTGCGCCCGACGCACCGCGACCGGGTCGTCGTCGAAGTCGAGGAGCACCGCATCGCGTCCCGCGGGCAACTCGTTCATATCCGTCGAATCTACCCGCCCACTGCTGTTTTGGTCTCGTCGTCGTTTCGCCCATAGCCGACATCGACGCCACCGGCGATGGCAGACTGATGCCGTGAAGACGGGATGGACGTGCACAGTCGTCGGGATCGGTCGATGAGGGAGATCGTCGTGTGCGGCGAGGCGCTGGTGGACGTGGTGGCCACAGCTCCGCCAACTGTCGGTGGAGCGCAACTGCCGCCGCTGCAGCCGGCCCTGGGCGGGGGACCGTTCAACGTCGCGATCACCTTGGGGCGGCTGGGAAGTGCGGTCTCGTTCTGTTCGGCGGTGTCGACCGACGACTACGGCGAGGTCATCATGTCGGCGTTGCGGCACAGCGGCGTCGGCACCACCCTGGTCCAACGACGTTCCGAGCCCACCTCGCTGGCCCTGGCGACCATCGGCGCCGACGGTGCCGCCCACTACTCGTTCTACGTCGAGGGCACCGCCGACCGCCTCGTCGCCGACCCCGGGCCGTTCGCGCCGACGGTCGCGGCGCTCGGCTTCGGCACGCTGTCACTGGTTCTCGAGCCCGGTGCGAGCGTGTACGAATCGACGATGCGTCGCTGCCACGAGGAGGGGCGGCTCGTGCTCTGCGACCCCAACATCCGGGCGGCCGTCATCGCCGACGCCGACGCCTACCGCGCCCGCTTCGCGTCGTGGATGAACGCCGTCGACGTGGTCAAGCTCTCCGACGAGGACGCCGAGTGGCTCGGACGCGGACCGAACGGTTCGCGTCCTGCCGACTGGCTCGAGGCCGGGGTCTGCGCGGTGCTCGTGACCGCGGGCGCCGACGGTATCGACGTCGTCACCGCGTCGGGTACGAGTCGTATCCCGGCGCCGCGGGTGACCGTTGCCGACACCATCGGCGCTGGTGACAGCATCATGGGCGCGATCCTCCACCAACTCGACCGTGCCGGTGCACTGTCGTCGGCCGCGGTGCGTGACCTCGACGACGAGCAGTGGCGCGAGGTGGCGCGGTTCGCCGTGAAGGTGGCGGGGATCACCGTCTCGCGTCCGGGGGCGGACCCTCCGTGGGCGAGCGAGCTCGGGGGAGACTAGGTTAGGTTCTCAAGAGCCCGTAATGGGCGAAGAGGAAAATCTCGCACCTGAGTAAAGGGGTCCACGAGTGTCCGCTGAAACAGTCCCGGCCGACGGCACAACCGATGCGGCTTCGGCAACATTCACTTATCCCGGTGGGCAACTCGAGCTCCCGATCCTGAAGGCCACCGAGGGCAGCGATTCGGTCGAACTGGGCAAGTTCCTGTCCGAGACCGGATTGACCACGTTCGACGGTGGTTTCGTCAACACCGCATCCACCAAGTCGTCGATCACCTACATCGACGGCGACGCGGGCATCCTGCGCTACCGCGGTATCCCGATCGACCAGCTGGCCGAGAAGTCGACCTTCATCGAGGTCAGCTACCTGCTGATCTACGGCGAGCTGCCGACCCCGACCGAGCTCGAGGAGTTCACCAACAAGATCCAGCGGCACACCCTGCTGCACGAGGATCTCAAGCGGTTCTTCGACGGATTCCCGCGCAACGCCCACCCGATGCCGGTGCTCTCCAGCGCCGTCAACGCGTTGTCGGCGTACTACCAGGATTCGTTGGACCCCAAGGATCCCGAGCAGGTCGAACTGTCGACGATCCGTTTGCTGGCCAAGCTGCCGACGATCGCGGCCTACGCCTACAAGAAGTCGGCGGGCCAGCCGTTCCTCTACCCGGACAACTCGCTGAGCCTGGTGGAGAACTTCCTGCGGATGACCTTCGGCTTCCCGGCCGAGCCGTACGAGGTCGATCCCGAGGTCGCCAAGGCCCTCGACATGCTGTTCATCCTGCACGCCGACCACGAGCAGAACTGCTCGACGTCGACGGTCCGGCTGGTCGGCTCGTCGCAGGCCAACCTGTTCACCTCGATCTCCGGCGGCATCAACGCCCTGTGGGGCCCGCTGCACGGTGGCGCCAACCAGGCCGTGCTCGAGATGCTCGAGGACATCAAGAACTCCGGCGGCGACACCCAGGCGTTCATGACCAAGGTCAAGAACAAGGAAGCCGGCGTGAAGCTGATGGGCTTCGGACACCGCGTGTACAAGAACTACGACCCGCGCGCGGCGATCGTGAAGAAGACCGCCGATCAGATCCTCACCTCCCTCGGCGTGCAGGACGACCTGCTCGACATCGCCAAGGGCCTCGAAGAGGTCGCGCTCAACGACGACTACTTCATCGAGCGCAAGCTCTACCCGAACGTCGACTTCTACACCGGCGTCATCTACCGCGCCATGGGCTTCCCGACCCGGATGTTCACCGTGCTGTTCGCACTCGGCCGGCTGCCCGGCTGGATCGCGCACTGGCGGGAGATGAACACCGATCCGACCGGCAAGATCGGGCGCCCGCGCCAGCTCTACACCGGTTACACCGAGCGCGACTACATCGCACGCGGGGATCGCTGAGGCGCTCGCCCACCCCGACGGGCACTCTCGTCCATGAGGGACCCGAGCCACCAGAGAACCGATGACTCAAAGGAGAGTCCCGATGACCAGTGCCGAAAAGCCAGAAGTCGAATTCCCGGAGGGCCCGGCCCCCGCCGAACTCGAGGTCGTCGATCTCGTCGAGGGTGACGGAGCGCAGGCCCAGCGCGGTGACGTCGTCGATGTCCACTACGTGGGTGTCGATTTCGAGTCGGGCGAGGAGTTCGACTCGTCGTGGGATCGCGGTCAGTCCGCGCACTTCCCGCTCGAGCGGCTGATCCCGGGCTGGCAAGAGGGAATCCCGGGAATGAAGGTCGGCGGACGCCGGCGTCTGACCGTGCCGCCGAGCCTGGCCTATGGTCCGCCCGGTGGAGGACACCGACTTTCGGGCCGCACCCTGGTGTTTGTCATCGATCTGCTGGGCGTGGGATAGATCTCCGCCGCCAAGCGCACCCGAGGCGGGTCGGCCGCGTCGACGTCGGAGACGCCGACCGGTACGGCTCTGCTGTGGTTGCGCCGTGATCTGCGTCTGGGAGATCTGCCGGCGCTCGCCGACGCGCTCGACGCCGCCGATCGCGTCCTGATCTGCTTCGTCCTCGACCCCCGGCTCGAGAAGTCCGCCGGCGACCGGCGTCTGGCGTTCCTCTTCGATTCGCTCCGCGAGCTCGATGGGCGCCTCGACGGTCGACTCCTTGTCGTGCGGGGTCGTCCCGACGAGGAGATCCCCCGGCTGGTCGAGGCCGTCGGCGCGTCGTCGGTGCATGTCTCCGAGGACTTCTCGCCGTTCGGGCGTCGTCGCGACGAGGCCGTGATCGCGGCGCTCGACGATGCCGGTGACGTGTCGTGGGAGGCGGTCGGATCGCCGTACCTGGTGTCGCCCGGTCGCGTCACCAAGGCCGACGGCAGCCCCTACAAGGTCTTCACGCCGTTCCACCGGCAGTGGCGTGATCACGGGTGGCGCAAGCCCGCGTCGACGTCGGTCACCGCCGGTGATCTCCTCGACCCGTCCGATCTCACCCGCTCTGGTCGCATCCGAATCCCCAAGGCGCCCACGACGACCGACATCCCAGCCGGCGAGACGGCCGCCCTGGCACGGTGGGCCGAGTTCGTCGCCGAGGATCTCGCCGGTTACGACGACGACCGCAACCGGCCCGATCTCGATGTGACGAGCCGGATGTCGGCGTACCTGAAGTTCGGCAACATCCACCCGCGCACCCTGGCCGCGGACCTGACCGGCACCGGCAACGGCGCGCAGGCGTACCTTCGCGAGTTGGCATTTCGCGACTTCTACGCCGATGTCCTCCATCACTGGCCGGAGTCGGCGTGGCACAACTGGAATCGCCAGTTCGACGGCATCGAGCTCGACACCGACGCCGCCGCCGGCCGGCGATTCGACGCGTGGAAGCAGGGGCGCACCGGTTTTCCGCTCGTCGATGCCGGCATGCGCCAGCTCGCGCAGACCGGATTCATGCACAACCGGGTGCGGATGGTCACCGCGTCCTTCCTCGTCAAGGATCTACACCTGCCGTGGTGGTGGGGTGCGGAGTGGTTCCTCGATCAGCTCCTCGACGGCGACATGGCGTCCAACCAGCACGGCTGGCAGTGGGCGGCCGGCACGGGAACCGATGCGGCGCCGTACTTTCGGGTGTTCAACCCGGAGGCGCAGGCGAAGAAGTTCGACCCCGACGGCGCCTACGTCGCTCAGTGGGTGCCCGAGTACGGTACCGACGACTATCCGGAGCCGATCGTCGATCACAAGGCTGAACGGGAAGAGGCCCTGCGCCGGTTCGGTGAGATCTGAGGCGGCGCGAGTTTGTCGCCGTGCACGAGCGCGCCCGCATGTTTGACCCGGCGCAGCAGCGGGACGAGTTCGTAACCGGTGATCCCGTCCAGCCGTGCAAGGTCTTCGGTGACAAAGGAATAGAGGTCGTCGCGGCCAGCGCCGATCACATTCGCGGTCAGATTGGCCCGTCCGGTGACCGCGGCGGCGAACGGGATACGGGTATCGGTACCCAACGCCTGCCCCACCGAGGCCAGTGATCGGGGCACAACCGTGAGCCATAACGCGGTGCTGCGCAACCCGATTGCCGCGGTAGCCAGATCCACATGGAAGTAGGCCAGCCCGGAACCGATGAGACGCTCCACACGACGCGTCACCTTCCCGGGCGTACTGCCCGCAGTGCGCGCCAGCGTCGAATACGACACCCGCCCGTCCCGGCCGAGCTCGTCGATCAGGAGACGATCGATGTCGTCGAGTTCCGCCCGAACACCGCTCGACGACACCACCGGTGGCGTTGTCGCCCGCAACGCCGCGGTCTGCGCGGACGTGAGCACGTCGCTCCACGTGTCCTGATGCTCGCCCGCCCCGCCGATGTAGGTGTGCAGGATCTCGGCGGGTGCGACGTCGAGCACCGGCGCGGACCTCGGCAACATCTCGTGCAGCAACTCGTGCGCCTCGACGTCGGCGGGGGCTCGGAGATTGAAATCGACCTCCCAGCCGGCCCCGTAGATCGACACCCACGACACGTCGTCGCGTGCCGCGATCGCCCGGGCGATCGCGTCGGCGCCCTCCGGTCGGCACCGCACGCGTACGAGCCAGTTGGCGCCGCCGGTGCCGTGCAGATCGGCGGTCATCGTGACCCGCAGGTATCCGTCGCGGCGCATCCGCCGGTAGCGTCGGGCCACCGTCTGCTCGGCCACATCGAGGATCTCGGCGAGTTCGGCGAAGGCCACCCGCGGCGAGATCTGCAGCGCCCGGGTGATCTGCGCATCCAGGGTGTCGAGGGTGGAGGATTCCAACGCTATCCGAGCACTCATGGGTGGAATCCTACGTCTGCTCGGACCGAGGGCGACGATGGTCGTTCGGGTCGCCAGACTTGGACCATGGCAAAGAAATGGTGGACGCTGGTCGTCGTCTGCGCGGCGACATTCATGTTGCTGCTCGACGTCACGATCGTCGTCGTCGCGCTTCCCGACATCGAACGCGCGCTCGGCGCGAGTTTCTCCCAGCTCCAATGGGTGACCGACGCCTACGCGCTGGCGCTGGCCTCGTTGCTGCTGACCTCCGGATCGATCTCCGACAAATTCGGCCGGCGCCGCATCTTCTCGATCGGCCTGGTCATCTTCACCCTCGGTTCGCTCCTGTGCGGGGTGGCGCAGGACCCGACGATGCTCATCGTGTCCCGGGCACTGCAGGGCATCGGCGGGGCGATGCTCTTCGCGACGTCGCTGGCGTTGCTGGCCGCGACCTTCCACGGCCGCGAACGTGGAGTGGCCTTCGGCGCATGGGGTGCGGTCACCGGTATCGCGACGGCTCTCGGACCGATCCTCGGTGGTGTCCTGACCACCGGGATCACCTGGCGGGCGATCTTCCTGGTGAATCTACCCATCGGCATCGTCGCCCTGTACCTGACGCTGCGGATGGTCGACGAGTCGCGCTCGCCGCACGCGCGGCGCATCGACTGGCCGGGAGTGCTCACCTTCACCGCAGGGCTGCTCGTCGGCGTCTACGGCCTCACCGAGGCGGGGCAGCGGTCGTGGACCGACGGCCTGGTGCTGGGGTGTTTCGCGGCGGCCGCGGTGCTCCTGGTGGCCTTCGTGATCGTCGAACTGCGCGTCGCCCAGCCGATGTTCGATCTGGGGTTGCTGCGCATCCCGACCTTCGGTGGTGGTCTGATCGCGGCCTTCGCCATGAACGGATCGCTGTTCGCGATGCTGCTCTATCTTGTTCTGTACCTACAGAATTCGCTGGGATTCTCTGCCCTGCAGACCGGTCTGCGGCTGCTGGTGATGTCGGGTTGCACGATGATCTTCGCGACGATCGCCGGCCGTCTGTCCGAGCACATGCCGGTGCGATGGCTGATCGGCCCCGGGCTGGTGCTGGTGGGCGGCGGCCTGTTTGCGATGGCCGGGCTCGATGCCGGCTCGTCGTGGACCCATCTGGTCCCCGGGCTCGTGGTCGCCGGCATCGGCAGCGGCCTGGTCAATCCGCCGCTGGCCGCCACCGCGGTCGGCGTGGTGCCGGTGCACCGGTCCGGGATGGCCTCCGGCATCAACACCACCTTCCGTCAGATCGGCATCGCGGTGGGCATCGCCGTGTACGGATCGCTGTTCAGCTCGCGGATGACCAGTTCGATGCACGACCACCCGGCCGGTGGCGTCCACGCCGCCTACACCGACGGGCTGAACCTGCTGTTCTGGGTCAGCGGTGTGGTTGCCGTGCTCGGTGGGGTGTGCGCACTGGTGATGATCCGGTCCAAGGACTTCGTGCCGCACGGACCCGCGCCGGTCGCCGACGACGAACCGGAGCAGGTCCCCGCGAGGTGAGTCACCGGGTCGTGGGATGTCACCGGGTCATCGACAGCGCCTCGGACCACTTCACCCGGCTGCCGGTCCGCAGGATCGAACGCTGGTAGATCCGCGCCGCGATCCAGGTGGCCACCGCGCAGGCCGCGATCATCAGGACGAGGGTGATGACGATCTGCATGGGATCGGTGTCACCGGTCGCGATCCGGATGGGCACCAGCACCGCGGAGAACGGCGGAATCCAGGTCAGCACTTGGATGAAGGTGGAGTCGAGGGCCTGGATTCCGAAGATCCCCGCGTACATCACCGCCATCGACAGCACGGTCAGCGGCATGATGGTCGACCCGAGTTCCTCCTGACGGGACACCAGCGCACCGGCGGCGGCGTAGAGCGTCGCGAAGAAGACGAATCCGAGGAGAAACCAGATGAGGGTGGCCGCGAACATCCCCACCGCGGTACCGGCGATGGTGAGCATTCCGGTTGCCGCCCCGGCGATCAGGGCTGTCGCGCCGAGCACCACCACCTGACCGAGCGCGACGACGCCGATGCCGAGGATCTTGCCCCACATCAGGTGCAGCGGTTTCACGGTGGCCAGCAGCAGCTCGACGATGCGTGAGGTCTTCTCCTCGACGACGCCGACAGCGATCATGTTGCCGCCGAGCATGATCGCCATGATCAGCAGCATCGCCCCGACGATGGCGATGATGATCCGCTGGCCGTTGTCGGGCTTGGCCGGCTGGGTCTGATCCTCGGCGATCGTGGCGCGCGGCAGGTCGGCCGCGTCGACACCGCGTTCGGCGAGTCCGGTGGCGAGGGTGGTCTGGGAGATCGATGTACGCAGCACGCCCGAGAGCGTGTCGGAGAGTCCGTTCTTGCTGATCAACGTGAACGACCCGGACGGTCCGACGACGATGGCGCCGTCGAGATCACCGCTGTCGACCTGGGAACGGGCCTGGGCCGGGGAGTCGACGGTCCGCACGGAGACGGGGGTGCCGGCAGCCTTGCCGACCTCGGTGACCGTCGTCGAGAGCGACGTGTCGGCGCCGACGATGCCGACCTTGTCGGTGTCGGTGCCACCGCCGCTGAACGCCTTCCAGACGATCAGCCCGATCACGATGACGAGCATCAACGCGATCGTGCTCCACAGGAACGACTTGGTGCGGGCGCGGGTGGAGATCTCGCGCTCGGCGATGAGCCACACCGACGTCATCGCGCCGGCACCGCCATCGGGTGCGGGGGTCGGGGGCAGGGTCTGGGTCGGGGTGCTCATGCCGATACCACCTCTCGGAACATGTCGGTCAATGACGGTGTGGATCTGGTGAAGCGGTGTACCGGCCCGGTGTGCAGGGCCGCGGCGAGCACCTGCTGGTCATCGACGGAGTCGGGGTCGATGCGCAGCAGCGTGGTCGGTCCGTAGTCGGCGTCGAGGACCCCGGGAATGCCGTCGGCCCAAGCGGTTCCGATGCCGGGGCCCTCGACCTCGAGGGTCACCCCGCCGCGGGCGCGCAGGCTCTCGACGCTGCCCAGCGCGCGCATCTGTCCCTTGACGACGATGCCCACGCGGTCGCACAGGCGCTGCACGAGGTCGAGTTGGTGTGAGGAGAAGATCACCGGGATACCCTCGGCCGCTTTCTCTTTGAGGACATCGCTCATGACGTCGACGGCGACCGGGTCGAGGCCGGAGAACGGCTCGTCGAGAACGAGGACCGCGGGGTCGGCGATGAGCGCGGCCGCCAGCTGGACACGCTGCTGGTTGCCCAACGACAGATCGGCCACGTTGTCGCCGAAACGTGTTGCCACGCCCAGACGTTCGGTCCAGCGGTGCGCCGACTCGTCGGCTTGGGCCGCCGACATCCCGTGCAGCCGGGCGAGGAAGCGCAACTGGTCGCCGACCTTCATCTTGGGATAGAGCCCGCGCTCCTCGGGCATGTAGCCGATACGGCGACGGGTGGGCAGGTCGATCGGGCGGTCGCCGAGTGCGACGGTGCCCGAGTCGGCGGCCAGCACGCCCAAGATGATCCGCATGGTCGTGGACTTGCCGGCGCCGTTGCTGCCGACGAAGCCGAAGATCTCCCCGGGTTGGACGGTGAAGGTCATGTCGTGCAGGGCGACGACGTCACCGTATTTCTTGTGCAGGCCGTCGATGATCAACGGGTCGCTCATCGGAGCTCTCCCTTCCAGGTGGACGATTCGGGTTCGGCATAGTCTTCGGGGTCGGAGTCGGCCATCCACCACGCGGTGAGCATCGACGGCAGCACTCCGGCGGCGAGCACCAGCGAGATCAGCAGAATGGCCACCCCGTAGATCGCCTGACGGTCGATGTGGTCGGGGATCGACATCGCGATCAGGATGAAGTACGGGATGAACATCAGCGAGAAGAGCACGATGAAAGCGATCGAGCGCGCCGAATTACGTTGGGCGAGCTGGATTTCGTCGAGGGCGCTGACCGGCGCGTCGCCGACCGAGCCGGTGATGATGCGCAGGAGCCGCTGAGCGGTGATCGTGACGACCGCGCCGAGTATCCACGGCGGGAGAAACCAGACGTCGGAGAAGAACCCGATGACGGCACCCACGGTCATCAGGGCGATGGCGAGCGCCTGGGCGACGACCACGCGCCGGTAGGCGCGGCGGTTGCGCCAGCGGGGCAGTCGATGCGCGTGGCGCGCGGTGAAACGGCGGTGTCGCTCACCGCGCCACTCGTCATAGCGCCGCCACAGTTCTGGCTGTGCGTCCTCGGGGATGGCGGAATTCTGGTCGTACATCAGGCACCTGTCCCTTCGTTGGATCGGCGGGAGTACAGCTCGGCCGACATCGCGCCGAATTCGGTGCGACTGAACACCGCTTCGACGGGGAGCTCGAACACATCGCAGATACGGAAGGCGAGGTCGAGGCTCGGATAGTGATCACCGCGTTCGAGAGCGCCGACGGTCTGCACGTTGATCCCGACGAGCGCCGCCAGCGCGGCCCGAGACATCCGACGCTCGGCGCGTAGGACGCCGATGCGGTTGAAGATCGGGAGCTTTTCTCCCCGTCTGACCGGGCTCATAGAACCAAGTGTTGGGAAAACCCAACAATCTGTCAAGTCTGTATGCGGAACTGTCGTCCGTTCGTGTGCTCTTCGGGTGAAGGGCCGCGGGTTCGGTCGGGCCCGTGACACGGTGAGGACGTTCGTGTCCCGAGGGGTGGGTGGTAACGAGTTCGGGGGAGAACAGAAGGTCTCCGATGGCCCGATCGATACCCGGTGGCGCCCGGGTGAACGCCCCAGTCCTGGTCACCGCCGCCGTGGTTGCCGCGTCGTCCACGCTGGGCGTCGCACCGGCGCAGGCCGCGCCGGCCACGCGACTCTGCGCGATGACCTATGTGAACCCGAATCTCGCCGATCTGGGAGTACTGAGATCGACGAGCTCGGTCACGGTGGCCTCGGCCGGCTCGGGCATCGTGTCACTGACGGTGACGACGCCGCCACCGCTGCTCGGATTCGATCAGCGCGTACGCGTGTCGTGGACGAACACCGCTCCGGGTGGTGGTTCCGGCGCCGACCATGGCACCGCCGCGTCCGGGTGGACCCGCATCGGCGCCTTCGGCGGATCGAACACCGTGGCGCGCATCGAGACGGGTTCGGGCCGAGTGGCTTTCGACGTCACCGTCGACACCCTCGGTGCCCTCGTGCGCTACACGAGCTCCGGCGCGTGCCGTGGTGAGCTGTCGGTGACCGGCTGAGCAGGGCTGATCAGGCGGCGTCGAGCAGGTCGGCGATCACGCGTGCGGCCTCCCGGCCGGCCCGATTCGCCCCGATCGTCGACGCCGACGGTCCGTACCCGAGCAACTGGACGCGGGGATCGGCGGCCACCGTCGTGGCGAGTCGGCCGGTCATGGTGATCCCGCCACCCGGCGCGCGCAGGTGCAGGGGCGCGAGATGGTCCAGCGCACTGCGGAATCCGGTGTTCCAGAACAGCACGTCGACGTCGAGTTCGGTGCCGCCCCCGAGATCGCCGACCCCGAGATCGCCACCACCGCAATCCCAGCACACCCCGGTCTCGGTGATCCGGGTGAACATCGGTCGCCACTGCAGAATCCCGTCGTGTCGGGCCGCGGCGATGGCCGGTGTCAGCGACAGGCCCGTCACCGACACCACCGAGGTCGGCGGCAGGCCGGCACGCACCCGTTCCTCGACACGGGCGACCGCCGCCCGGCCCTCCTCGGGGGTGAAGGGTCCGTCGCGGAAGTGCGGCTCGGTGCGCGAACACCAGAACGTGGTGACCTCGGGGGCGTTGCGGGCGATCTCGATGAGGAGTTGGATCGCGGAGATCCCGGCGCCGACCACCAGGACGCGTTGTCCGGCGAATTCCTCGGGGCCGGTGTAGTCGTGGGTGTGCAGTTGCCGTCCCCGGAAGTCGCCGATACCCGGGATGTGCGGGATGAACGGCCGATCCCAGGTGCCGGTCGCGTTGATCAGCGTCCGCGTCGTCACCTCGGATTCCCGGTGTTCGCCGGACTCGTCGGGCGTCACGATCGACGCCCGGAAGGCGTCGCCGTCGCGATGGACCGCCCGCACGTGGACCGGTCGGGCCACCGTCAGCCCGAACTTCTCCTCGTACCGACCGAAATAGTCGGGGACCGCCGTGGCCGCCGGGAACTGATCACACTCGACGCCGAGCGCCTCGACGAGACCGTATCCGGGCAGGTCGTGGACATGATTGGCGCCGGCGAGGGTCAGCGTCGGCCATCGATACTGCCATGCGCCCCCGGGATGGGGTGAATGGTCGAGGAGCCGATAGCGCCCGTGTAGTCCGAACCGTTCCAAGAAGTAGGCCGCCGACAATCCCGCTTGACCCCCGCCGATGACGAGGACGTCGGTGTCGGTGTGCACGATGTCAGCCTGTCATGTCCATGTGAGCGGCATGTACCGGCCTCCGGTGGGCCGTCGGCTGGGTAGGCTCTGCGTTCATGATTGCAACGAGTGCAGATGGTGCGGTGACGACAATCGAACTCGACCGCCCCGACAAGCGCAATGCTCTCAACGGAGAGGTCATCGAGGCTCTCGGCGCGGCCTTCACCGCCGCGGTCGATGCGGGTGCCCGGGCGATCGTGCTGACCGGGCGTGGCAGTGCGTTCTCCGCCGGCGCCGACCTCTCCGGTCCGGTGTATGACCCCGGCTTCCTCGACCACCTCGTCGCCACATTGCAGCAGATCGAGTCGACCCCGGTCCCGGTGATCGCCGCGGTCAACGGTGCGGCGCTCGGCGCCGGACTCCAGCTGACCATGGCCGCCGACCTGCGAGTCATGGCCCCCGATGCGATCGCCGGCATCCCGGCCGCCAGAATCGGTGTCGCCGTGGACGAGTGGACCATCCGCCGTCTGGTCTCGCTCGTCGGCGCCGGACAGGCCGCCGGGATGCTGATCGGTTGCGATCCACTCTCGGCCGATCGGGCCCACGACCTCGGATTCGCCAATCGCATCGGCGATCTGGCCGACGCCCAGCATTGGGCGGCGACCATCGCCGACCTCGCGCCGCTGACCCTGCAGCACTACAAACTCGTCCTCAACGGCGACGGCGCCCGGGACGTGGCACCGGAGGAACGGCATGCGGCGATGATGCGCGCCTGGCACAGCGACGATCTCGCCGAGGGCCGCGCTGCGCGCGCCGAGCGACGCGCCCCGCGCTTTTCCGGAAAGTAGTTCCGGGACATCGGGTTCGCGACGCGAATGAGCATATTGACCGTTTTGCCGAGCGTGTAACGTTCTCGAAACATGTAGGGGCCCCTCTCAGAAACGCATCAGCCCTAGCGTGATCGCAGTTCATTCCTGGAAGGGGACTGCGTGTCCAAGAAACATCACGGAGCTGACGATCTCTCCGCAGGGGTCGGCGAGATCGAGAATGCCGAACACAGCATCATCGCCACCGGTGCGCAGGCAGCCGCCGCGCGTGAGTCCTTGGAGGACTACACACTTCGGTTCGCGCCGCGCAGCTATCGCAAGTGGGGCCCCGGGGTCGTCGCGATCTCGGCGCTCGGCGGTATCGCCTACCTGGCTGACTTCGCGATCGGCGCCAACATCGGCATCGCCAACGGCACGGGAAATGCCTTGTGGGGCATCCTGTTCTTCGCCGTGGTGATCGTGCTGACCGGGTATCCACTGGCCTACTACGCCGCGCGATACAACATCGACCTCGACCTCATCACCCGCGGAAGCGGATTCGGGTACTACGGCTCGGTGCTGACCAACGTCATCTTCGCGTCGTTCACCTTCATCTTCTTCGCACTCGAGGGCTCGATCATGGCGCAGGGTCTGCAGCTGGGCCTGCACATCCCGCTGTGGATCGGCTATCTGCTGTCCTCGGTGCTGATCATCCCGCTGGTCATCTACGGCATGAACACCCTGGCCAAACTGCAGGTGTGGACCACCCCGTTGTGGCTGGTCATGATGGTGCTCCCGTTCCTGTACCTGGTGATCAAGCATCCGTCGGCGATCGGTGACTTCTTCGCGTTCAGCGGTGTCGACTCGGCGGGCAATCCGCTGGGCAAGGGCGTCAGCTTCGCCGGCACCATGCTGGCCGCAGGTGTGTGTCTGTCGCTGATCGCGCAGATCGCCGAGCAGATCGACTACCTGCGTTTCATGCCGCCGCGCACCCCGGAGAACAAGCGCAAGTGGTGGATCGCGACCCTCACCGCAGGCCCGGGCTGGGTGTTCTTCGGTGCCATCAAGCAGGTCGTCGGCCTGTTCCTGGCCGTGTACCTCATCGGTATCAGCATCGACAACGCCGGAATCGCCAATCAGCCGGTGCACCAGTTCGTCGAGATCTATCAGGACTTCCTGCCGCATTGGCTCGCACTGACCCTCGCGGTGATCCTGGTGGTCATCAGCCAGGTGAAGATCAACGTCACCAACGCGTACTCGGGATCGCTGGCCTGGACCAACGCCTTCACCCGCGTCACCAAGACCTACCCGGGTCGTCTGGTGTTCCTGTTCTTCAACGTCTTCATCGCCATCGTGTTGATGGAAGCCGACATGTTCAGCTTCCTGAACAACCTGCTCAACTTCTACGCCAACTGCGGTATCGCCTGGATCGCCGTCGTGGCCTCCGACATCGCGATCAACAAGTACCTGCTCGGCATCTCGCCCAAGCAGCCCGAGTTCCGGCGCGGCATGATCCACAACGTGAACCCCGTCGGGTTCGGATCGCTGATCGTGTCGGCGGGAGCCTCGATCCTGGTGTACTTCCACGTCTTCGGTGATGCGATCCAGCCGTACTCGCCGCTGGTCGCGCTGGTACTCGCCGTCGTGCTGCCGCCGATCCTGGCGCTGGCCACCAAGGGCAAGTACTACCTGCGTCGTCACGACGACGGCATCGACATCCCGATGTACGACGAGCACGGCAACCCGACCGATGCGCGCCTGCTGTGCTGTGTCACCGGCATCGAGTTCGAACGCCCGGACATGATCGCCTCGGCGGTCCCCGGCCCGAACGGTGAGAAGCAGTACATCAGCTCGCTGGCGCTGTCCTGCGACCGCACCGGTGAGCATGTGCTTCCGGCACAGGACATGTCGGCCGCGCCGACGTCGTCGGTCACCTCCGACATCGCCGTCGATTCCACCACCGGCGAACCGGCGGCGGAGTCGCCGGCCTCGGGGTCACCGGTGGATGGGTCCACTCCGTAGCGTCAACGACATCCCCGAGGCGTCGTGCCGGTCGGCGATCAGTTGAGCGGCGATCGACACGGCGACCTCGGCCGGGGTGTGTGCCCCGAGATCCAAACCCAGCGGAGAACGTAACCGCGCCAACTGATCTGCCGTGACGCCCGCCTCGACGAGGCGGGCGTTTCGGTCGGCGACGGTCCGTCGGGAACCGAGCGCGCCGATGAATCCCACCCGGTCGCAACCCAACGCCGTGCGCAGCACCGGCACATCGAACTTGGCGTCGTGGGTCATCACGCACACGCAGGTCGACCTGTCGGTGCGGTGCTCGGCGATCTCGCGGGCGAGATAGCGATGAGGCCAGTCGACGATCACCTCGTCGGCGTCGGGGAACCGCGCGCGGGTTGCGAACACTGCACGGGCATCGACGACGGTCACGTGATAGCCGAGCGTCGACCCCAGCGTGGCGAGCGCGCGGACGAAATCGTTGGCGCCCACCAGGATCAGACGTGAGCGCGGGGCGAAGGTCTGCACGAACGTGCGGGGCCGGTCACCCCGCGGGCCGGTCTCACAGTCATCGACGCCGATGATGCCGCTGCGTCCGGTGGCGAGCAGGTCGGCGATGTCGGCGTCGAGGTGGCGCCACGGTCGCTGGTCCTCGGGAGTGACCACGTGCCACGTCGGGCTTGCGCCCAGGGTGGCGGCCACCGCGATCGGTGTACCCGCGGCCACCGCCGCGGCGAGCCGTCGCACCGCGCCCAGGTGCCCGGCGCCAAGCCGCTCAACGAGCACTTCCATCTCTCCACCGCAGGTCAAACCGATCGCGATGCCGTCGGGGTCGGCGAGCCCGAAGTGCTCGATGGTCGCGGTCTCGTCGCTCAACGCCTGTGCCGCACTGTCGATGATCGCCGACTCCACGCACCCGCCCGACAACGATCCGATGATCTCCCCGTCATCGGTGATCAGCATGGCCGACCCGACATCGCGCGGCGATGCGCCGGTCGTCGAGATCACCCGGGCCAGGGCGACCGGACCGCGTTCCAGGTGCCGTACCAGGGCGGGGAGAACATCACGCATACTCTCCAGTGTCGGTGACCTGGCCCGCGCGCGCCACTCGGCTGCGGCCGGTCTCGAGGCCTCCTCGCTGCGCTCGTCGGCACCTCGACCATCGGAAGGGGGAGCCGCCCCATCCCGGTGGTCGAGGTGTGAGGAGCGTTAGCGACGAGCCTCGAGACCGCTTGTGCCGGTGCTGGTTCGGCAACCAAGATGAGCGGAACAGTCAGGAACCGAGCACCTGGTGCAGGTAGGGGTTGGTGAACACCCGATTCGGGTCGAACCGGTCTCGGACGGCGAGGAATTCGTCGAAGCGCGGGTAGGCCGACCGGAGATACCCGGCGTCGCGTGTGTGCATCTTGCCCCAATGCGGGCGACCGCCGTGATCGGTCATGATCGCCTCGGCATCGGCAAAATATGCGGCGGAGTCGGTGGGATCGTCGTGGTGGTATCGATGCACGGCGATGTACCCCCGGGGTCCACCGGATGCGGTCGAAAGCATCAGATCGTCGCCTGCGGCGGCGCGGACCTCGACGGGGAAGCTGACCCGATAGCGCTTGCGGTCGATCATCTTTCGCAGCTCGTGCAGTGCCGACGGCGTCGCCTCCAGCGGTACCGCGTACTCCATCTCCCGGAAGTGGACCGTGCGGGAGGAGATGAACACCTTGTCCGATCGGTCGGTGAACGTCCGGGCCGACAGCACCCGCCCCGACAGCTGACTCATCGCGGGAACCACCGCGGGTAGGCGGGAGCCGAGGGCGCACACGGCTCCGTACACGCGGTTGGAGAGGATCTCGTCATCGATGTAGCGGCGTACCGCGCCGGTCCCCGACGGCTCGACCAGGCCGCCGAGTCGGGTGTTGGTCTTCGCCAGTGCGCAGTTGGTGTGCGGGAACCAGTAGAACTCGTGATGATCCTGTGTCGCAACGCGTTCGAGGAAGCCGTCGATGGCGTCGTCGGCGTCGAGCGGGTACTCCTCGGCCCGGATGGAGAACGCGGGGACGCACTGGATGGTCAGGTCGACGAGGATGCCGAGCGCGCCGAGGCCCAACGCGACGGCGGCGAGGTCGGGATCGTCCTCGGACACTGTGACGACCTCACCGGTCCCCGACACGAGGGTCGCACCGACGATCTGGGTGCTGATGCCGCCGAAAGCGATTCCGGTGCCGTGGGTTCCGGTGGAGGTGGCCCCGGAGATGGTCTGCCGGTCCACGTCGCCGAGGTTGGTCATGGCCAGGCCGTGCTCACCGAGCAGGGCGGGCAGCTCATGCAGATGGGTGCCCGCACGCAGCGTGACGCGCCCGGCGGCGGCGTCGACGTCGACGAGTCCCCGTAATCCGGACATGTCCAGTTGATGCTGCGGCGCCACAGCGATGGGGGAGAAGCTGTGGCCCGCCCCGACGGCCTTGACCGTCGAATGTGTTTGCGCCGCACGCTCGACCACCGCGACGACCTCGTCGATCCGGGCGGGGGAGTGCACGGCGTCCGGTGTGCACTGCGCCGTCCCGCCCCAGTTGCGCCAACTCGCGACGGTCACAGAAAACACTTCCCTTCTCCACGGTAGGTGGGCAGCAGCTCGTCGACCCGGGCCGTCCCGTCGGCGGTCCGCGCGATCCGCGCGACTCGCGACGACCGTTCGCACACCTCGCCGGACTTGGTGTGGCGGAACCAGACCCGATCCCCGATCCGCAGGCCCTCGGTTCCCGATCCGTGCAGCGGCGTCTGCACCTCGCCGGCCGCTTCGGTCGCCACATAGTGGAGATCGCGGGGCCATACCGGGCGGGGCAGGCGATCGGGTGCCGGTGGTCCCGAGGCGATCCATCCGCCACCGGCGCAGGTGACGAATCCCGGAGCGGGGATGCGCACCACGTCGAGCCCGAACGCGAGCGCCGGTGCGGGCCGGAAGCGGTGATAGGTGTCGAACAGGTGGCCGCCGAAAAACCCGCTGCCGGCCGCGATGTCGGTCACGGAGGTGTCCCGCGAGGTGGCCTCCAGGGAGCCGGTTCCGCCGGCGTTGACGATCTCCAGTGGTGCGATGTCGCGCAGGGCTGCGACGACTCGTCCACGGCGACGGCGGATCTCGGCCATGGAGGCGCGCTGCATCAGACGCACGGCCCCGTTCTTCGCGTGTTTGCCGGGCACGTCGTCACCGACCCCGGCGACCTGTGCCTCATACGACATCACGCCGACCAGGTCGAAGCCGGGACGCTCGATGATCGAGCGACCGAGGGCCAGTGCGGCGTCGAGATCGTGGATGGGTGAGCGCCGCACGCCGAGATGCACTCGTCCGCCCAGCAGGCGCAGCGACGCGTCGAGGTCGATGGCGACACGGACGGCCGGACGGGAGCCGGGGGCCGCGATCGCGTCGATCGCGTCGAGATGCGCCACGGAATCGACGAGTAACGTCACCCGCGTGGTGGCGATGTCGTCGGCGAGGAATTCGCCGATGGCGCTCGCGCGTACCGTCGGGTATCCCATCAACACGTCGGTGATACCGGATTCGGTTGCCAGCCAGCGTGCTTCGTCGAGGTCATACGCCAGTACCCCGGCGAATCCCGGGCGGGCGACGAGGTCGGCGATGACCGAGCGGACCCGCAACGACTTGCTGGCTAACCGGATGGGTACGCCGCCGGCGCGGCGCAGCAGGTCGGCCACATTGTGTTCGAGTGCGGAGGTGTCGAGGACGAGGGCGGGACTGTCGACCCCGGCTGCGGTGAGTGCCTCGGTGAAGCCCGCCCAATACCGGCGCGGGTCGCGCTCCCAGAGTCCCATGGGGGTGGCCGACGGTGTCATGAAGTCTCGTCATCCGCGACGACCGCCGACATCGTCTGTCGGACAAGCGATTCCATGAGGGTATTGACCACGGCGTCGTCGGCGGTGCTCAGATAGATCAAGGTGATCGAGATCAACGCGCCGATCATCGCGGGCGCGATCTCGGTGGACGGGGCGACGAATCGAACACCGCAGCGCGCGGCCCCGGCATCGAGGCCCGCGGCGGCGACGCCGTAGAGATCCTCGTACATCTTCTTGCCGTGCCGCTGCAGTTCGGGATGGTTGTGCGCGTAGATGCCGAGCGAGATCGTGGCCTGTAGCCGACCCGGATCGGCCTTGAGCATGGCGTAGAACGCATCGAGCTGGCGACGCATGTTCGTTTCCATCGCCTCCACCGCCGACCCGGCGACGAGGTCGTCCTCGGCCTGGATCGTGTGCAGCATCTGATTGATGTCGGTGGGAACCGCCGTCTCCATCACCGCGCACAACAGAGCGGTCCGGGATTCGAAGGCGTAGTGGAAGCTCGCGAGTGGCATGTCGGCGTGTGCACAGATCCGGCGGGTCGTCGCGCCCTCGACGCCGTGGTCGGCGATGACCCGATATGCGGCCTCGACGAGCGCTGCGCGC
Source organism: Gordonia sp. L191 (assembly GCF_030077625.1). Lineage (NCBI taxonomy): Bacteria > Bacillati > Actinomycetota > Actinomycetes > Mycobacteriales > Gordoniaceae > Gordonia > Gordonia sp. L191. The sequence goes on from NZ_CP125996.1 coordinate 705,097, forward strand.
CGATCCGTGACGGACATCCGTGCCAACGAAATTTCACTTCCCGACCAGCATGTGAACTCCGCACACGCGTGAACTTGGTTGCAGGCGAGAATGCTACCAAGCCGTGTCCCCCTTTTCCGGTACCACGACTTTCCGGCGGGCACGGTTACGCTGAGAATCGTGACGACGCCCATCGAAAGGACGCCCACCGACGTGTTGGGGCGGGTGAAGAGTTCGGTCAGCACGCTCGGCGTGCGTGCGGCAGGCGCGGCCGTCGACTCCTTGGCCTCGGCGGGACTGCCCGCGGCACGGGCGATCGGCGCCGACCCGGAATCGATCTGGCGGCACGTCGCGGGTTCTCCGAACCTGGTGGGCCGGACCTTCACCAACCCCGAACCGCCGTCGGCCGGGGCGGCGCCCGATCTGCGCGTCGCGCTCGACATGGCCCGTCGACCCGGACGCCCGTCGACTCCCATCCGGGTCGAGCGCCCGACGTTTCCCGACGAGGCACGGGCACTGGCGGTCACCTGGCTCGGGCATGCCTCAGCCCTCGTGGAGATCGACGGGGTGCGGGTGCTCACCGACCCGGTGTTCTCCCAGCGGTGTTCGCCGTCGCAGGTCATCGGGCCCGCCCGGATGCACCGCGCCCCGCTGCCGGCCGCCGACCTCCCACCCCTCGACGTGGTGTTGATCAGCCATGACCACTACGACCATCTGGACATGGCGACCGTGCGCACGATCGCCGACACCCAGCCCGAGGTCACCTTCGTGACCCCGCTCGGGGTCGCCGCACACCTGCTGTCGTGGGGCGTTCCGGCCGAACGCATCCGGCAGGCCGATCTCTGGGAGACCGTGGAGGTCACCGGTCGGACCGGTCACCTGAGCTTCACGTGCGGGCCGGCCCGGCATTTCTCGGGCCGCATGTTCGATCGCGACCTCACCCAGTGGGCGAGCTGGGCGATCGTGGGACCGACACATCGTGCGTTCTTCTCCGGCGACACCGGCTACTCCGAACGCTTCGACGACCTCGGCGCACGACTCGGTCCGTTCGATCTCACGCTCATCGCGGTCGGCGCCTACGACACCCTGTGGCCCGACGTCCACGTCGACCCCGAGGAGGCCGTCGCGATCCACCGGATGGTCTCCGGGTCGGCGGGCACCGACGCCGTCCTCATCCCCATCCACTGGGGCACGTTCTCCCTCGCCCGCCACCCGTGGGCCGAGCCGATCGCGCGACTGCTGCCCAGCGCCGGCCGCAACGCGACCACGGTGATGGTCCCGCAGCCCGGCGGCACCATCGACCTCACCCGTCGGGCGGGGACCGGTCTCACCGATCCGCAGTGGTGGGAAGCCTCGGCGTGAGCGGACTGATCGACACCGGAGCCACCAATCCCGGACTGACCGCCGACGAGGTGGCCGAACGGGTCGCCGCCGGGCAGGTCAACTCGATGCCCGACCGGTCCGGGCGAACCGTCGCCGACATCATCCGCGCCAACGTGTTCACCCGGATCAACGCGATCCTTGGTGTGCTGTTCGCGATCGTCGCGTTCACCGGCTCGTTCATCAACGGCCTCTTCGGTCTGCTCATCGTGGCCAACAGCGGCATCGGCATCATCCAGGAGATCCGCGCCAAACGCACCCTCGACCGGCTGGCCATCGTCGGTCAGACCCGGCCCCGGGTACGCCGCGACGGGCAGGTGCACGAGCTGCCGCCCGCCGAGGTCGTCATCGACGACATCATCGAGGTCGGCGCGGGCGATCAGATCGTCGTCGACGGTGAGGTCGTCGAATCGCTGGTTCTCGACGTCGACGAATCGCTGCTCACCGGTGAGGCCGACGCCGTCGACAAGGCCGCGGGCGACAAGATCCTCTCCGGCAGCTTCGTGGTGTCGGGGTCCGGCGCGTACCGGGCGACCAAGGTGGGCGCCGACGCCTACGCCTCGCAGCTGGCCGCCGAGGCGTCGAAGTTCACGCTGGTGTCCTCGGAGCTGATGTCCGGGATCAACGAGATCCTCAAGGTCATCACGTGGCTGCTCATCCCGGCCGGTGTCCTGACGATCGTCAATCAGCTGTTCATCAGCGGAAACGGCCTGCGTGCGTCGCTGTTGGGCATGGTCGCCGCGCTGGTGCCGATGGTGCCCGAGGGACTGGTCCTGATGACCTCGATCGCGTTCGCCGTCGGCGTGGTCCGGCTCGGGCGCCGCCAATGTCTGGTCAACGAACTGCCCGCGATCGAGGGCCTCGCCCGCGTCAACGTCGTCTGCGCCGACAAGACCGGCACGCTCACCGAGAACGGCATGCGCCTGTCGGAGGTGCGTGGTGTGGGCGACGCCGCCGACACCATCTCGGTCGACGACGTCCTCGCCGCGCTCGCCGCCAACGACCGCAGCCCCAACGCGAGCGTGCTCGCGCTGGCCGAGGCCTACCCGCAGGCCCCGGATTGGCACCTCACCGCCATCGAGCCGTTCACCTCCGCCAAGAAGTGGAGCGGCATGTCGTTCGCCGATGCCTCCGGTTCCGATCGCGGCAATTGGATTCTCGGTGCCCCCGACGTGCTCCTCGACCCCGACTCCGAGCCCGCCACGCTGGCCTCCGACATCGGCGCCAACGGGCTGCGGGTGTTGTTGCTCGGGCACACCGACGTCCCGGTCGACACCGACCCCGATGCCGCGCCCACCGAGAGCCGTTCGGCGACAACCGTTCCCGGGACGCTGACGCCGGTCGCGCTCGTCGTCCTCGAACAGCGGGTGCGTGACGACGCCCGCGACACCCTCGACTATTTCGCCTCCCAGCACGTCGAGGTGAAGGTGATCTCCGGCGACAACGCGCGCTCGGTGGGCGCGGTGGCCCAGTCGTTGGGCCTCGGTTCGCCCGAGTCGGCCGTCGATGCGCGCACCCTGCCCGACGATCCCGCCGAACTCGCCGACGTCGTCTCCGACGGCGTCATCTTCGGCCGGGTGCGTCCCGACCAGAAGCGTGCGATGGTCGCGGCGCTGCAGTCGCGCGAGGACACCGTGGCGATGACCGGTGACGGCGTCAACGACGTCCTGGCCCTCAAGGACGCCGACATCGGCGTGGCCATGGGGTCGGGGAGTTCGGCGGCCCGTGCGGTCGCGCAGATCGTGTTGTTGGACAACAAATTCGCGACGTTGCCGTATGTGGTCGGCGAAGGCCGGCGGGTGATCGGCAACATCGAGCGCGTATCGAACCTGTTTCTCACCAAGACCGTGTACGCGGTGCTGCTCGCGCTGTTCGTCGGCGTCGCCGGGGTGGCCGGCAAGATCTTCGGATTCGCCTCGCTCAGTTACCCTTTCCAGCCCATCCACGTCACCATCTCGGCATGGTTCACCATCGGTGTGCCGGCGTTCATCCTCTCCCTCGCCCCGAACAACGAGCGTGCCCGGACCGGCTTCGTCCGTCGGGTGCTGACCCAGGCGGTACCCAACGGCATCATCGTCGGGCTCGCCGCGTTCATCACCTACGTCATCGTCAATCCCGGCGGGACCGGGGTGGCGTTGGGTGGTGACAGCGTCGATCTCCCGCCCGCGCAGACCCAGGCGGCCACGGCCACCCTGATCTGTCTGATCGCCGTCGCCCTGTACGTCCTGGCCGTCGTCGCGCGGCCGTACACGTGGTGGAAGATCGTGCTGCTGGTCGCTTCCGTCGGCGCCTACGTGATCATCTTCGCCTGGCCGTGGACGCAGCACATGTTCAAACTGGATTCGTCGAACTGGGACATGAACGTGGTCGCGTTCATCGCCGCGGCCTGCGGCATCGTGGGTGTCGAGATCGTGTCGCGGCTGTTGCCGCGTCTGGTCGGGGACCGCGACTCGGGGCACATCGACGGCGCCGAGCGAGAATCGCTGGCATGAGCTCGATGCGGCACCTACACTCGGGGACCGCTTCGCCCGATCTGTACACCGTGACAGACGGTCATCACCCCACCACGAGGAGTTGGTCATGGATCTCAAGGGATTGGTCGACAAGGCCAAGGCCGCACTGCAGAAGAACCCGAGTCTGATCGACAAGGGCGGCGACGCCATCGACAAGGCGACCGGCGGCAAATACGCCTCGCAGGTCGACAAGGCGCAGGACGCGGCCCGCAAGGCCGTCGGGGCCCAGAATCCGGAAACACAGAATCCGGAAGCCCAGAATCCGGAAGCCCAGAAGCCGGATACACCCAACCAGCCGCCGCAGAATCCCGCTTAATTTCCCACTGCGGCCCGCGGGTGTCGGCGATATGCCGACACCGTCGGGTCGTCGGTGAGCCAGAACCGCCACGCGAGATCGGCATTGCGTCGCACACCCACCCGTGGGCCGGCGCTGATCGCTGCGCGGTCGACCTGATGGTCCGCGGGTAGCAGGGTGAGCGAGGTGCCGTCGCCGAGGTCGGCGCCCAGATCGTCCATCGTGATCCCCACTGCGCGGGTCAGGTTGCCCGGACCACGCGCCAGCGCCGACTCGGCGACCGGTGCCGCCCGAACGGCCGCTCGTCGACGATGTGCGCGTGCCGATCCGTCGAGTACCTCACCGGCGCGCAGCAGCACCGCCGAGGCCAACCCGTCGGGCCCGGTCACCACATTGGCGCAGAAATGGCCGTGGATGCGGTACACGTAGAGCCGGTCGGGTGGGCCGTACATGATCTCCGAACGCGCAGTGCGCACGAAGGCGTGTGACGCGGGATCCCGCGGTCCCGCATAGGCCTCGACCTCGGTGATCCGCAGGGTCACGTCGTGCCCGACGAGGACCGCACCGAGCAGGGCTCGGGCCCCGACGGTGGTATCGGGATCGGCGATCGCCGCGGTCAGCCGGTCGCGCCCGGTCGGGCAAGGCTCGGGTCGTCGTCTGTGCACCTGCATCACCGGTTAGGCTTCCACACCATGGCGAAGACGAGCGACTCCATCGACCTCGAGCTGTCACCTGCCGACACCTGGACCGCGGCGTCGGATCTGTCGCGTTTCGACGAGTGGTTGGTGCTGCACGGTGGATGGCGTAGCCCGGTGCCGCAGCCGCACGAATTGCGCAAGGGCCTCAAGGTGACCTCGATCGTCAAGGTCAAGGGCAACCCCGTGCGCATCGACTGGGTCGTCGACAAGTATGTCGAGGGCAGCGAGGTGCGGTTGAAGGGTTCGGGCAAGGGCGGGATCAAGGTCAAGCTCGATCTGTCGGTGGAGCCCAGGTCCTCGGGATCGACGATCACGTTCCTCGTCGACCTCGGTGGTCTGCCGTTAATGGGGCCGATCGGGATGGCGACGGCCAAGGTGATCCACGGTGACCTGCACACATCGCTGACGACCTTCCAGCAGAAGTTCGGCTGAGTTCGACACCAGCCGGATTCAACAACGCCGGATTCAACAACGTCGGGTTCAACAACACAGGGGGAGTGCGCACATGGGGCGGCACAGCAACGAGCCCGCGGACTCCGGGCGCGCGCCCGGCCGACCGGTTGACGGTCAATCCGGCGCTGCCACCGACGACTTCGGTTTCGAGCACCGCAAGGTGCGGTCGTCGCGCCGCGGCGCCCTGCTGTGGGGACTCGGCGCCTTGGTGGTCGTCGCCGCTCTCGTCACCGGATTCGTGGTGTGGCGCACCGTCGATTCGGGGGCCTGTCACGGCGACCGGACGAGCGTGACCGTCGCCGCCGACCCGACGATCGCCTCGGCATTGCGGGATTCCGCGGCCACGGTCTCGGCCAACAGTTGTTACGACTACTCGGTCGACTCGGTGGCCGGCTCTGCCGCCCCGGGTCTGTTGACCAGTGGTGATCAGCGCCCCGATCTGTGGGTGCCGGATTCGCAATTGCAGGCTCGCCGCGTCATCACCCAGGTCCGTCAGGAACTCGATCTCACCTCACCGTCGTTGGTGTCCACCCCCACCGTCGTCGTCGGCAAGAACGTGCCGCAGCTGACCAGTTGGGAGCAGGTCATGAAGCTGCCCGATCTGCGCGCGGGCAGCCCGGTGGACACCAGCAGCGGCGACGCACCGATCGTCGGCGCACTCGCCGAGGTCAATGCCAACAAGCTCACCGAGGATCAACTACTCGAGGGCATGACGGTACTTGCGGTGCAGCAGAACAACGTTCGTCTGACCAATGACAGCGAGGGCACGCGCCTCAATCTGGCGAACGCCTCCGAGGTGCCGGCGGTGACGACCGAACAGCAGTACGTGATGTTCATGCGCACCCATCCGGGATCGCAGCTGAAGTTCGCGATTCCCGCCGACGGCACTGTGCTGCTGGACTACCCGTTGGTGAACACCGCCGGTTCGGCGCGCAAGGGCGACGCCGACGACGCGGGCAAGGCGCTGGCCGCCGGTATCGCGGGCGATGCCGCACAACCGTTGGCCGACGCGGCATTTCGCCTCCCGAACGGAAAGCCCGCCGGCGGGGAGCACCCGTACGGCACGGGTCAGCCGGTGCAGGTGCTCACCCTGCGTGATCCCGCGGAGGTCGACAAGGCGTTGCGACAGTGGCAGGTGCTCGGCGTGCCGATCCGCACGCTCGTCGTCGAGGACACCTCGGGATCGATGCAACAGCGCGTGGGGTCCGAGACCCGGGCGCAGCTGTTGATCGACGCGTCGCTACAGGGACTGAAACTCTTCCCGAACAACGCCGAGATCGGCGGTTGGGCGTTCAGTCAGAACCGCGGCCCGGGCGGCCAGGACTGGGTGTCGCTGGCCGACATCCGTCGCCTCGACGCGCCCGCGGCCAACGGAAAGACCCACCGCGACGAACTCGCCGCCGCGGTGACGCAGGGGCTGGCGCCGCAGAACCTCGGCGGGGCGACGGGTCTGTACGACACCACCCTCGCCGCGTTCAAGCAGGTCCAGAGCACCTACGACCCGACCTACTCCAACAGTGTCATCATCATGACCGACGGCGAGAACGAGGACCCCGGCAGCATCAGCCTCGACGAACTGATCACCGAGCTCAAGAAGCTCGAGGATCCGGCGCGGCCGGTACTCGTGCTCACCATCGGCATCTCCTCCGACGCCGACACCGACGCGTTGAAGCAGATCGCCGACGCGACCGGCGGGACCTCGTACGTCGCCAAGACCGCCGACGACATCTCGTCGGTGTTCGTCAACGCCATCCAGGCTCGCGTGGCGGCCGCCGGCCGCTGATCCGCCGGTGCGCGAAACCGGCAGGTCCCTGCGAGGTTTCTTGGGATACCCTAAGACATCGGCCTCGGGGGAGGCGCCGGACGGTGATCGTGCCCCAGAATGGGGAACCATGACCCGATCAATCCGGACCATGGTCCGCAAAGATGAGTTCGTGACCGTGACCCGCGCGACCGGGGTGGTTGCCGCCGTTGCCGCGCTCGGCCTGGCGACCGCCGCATGCGGTTCCGACGACGCGACCGCCTCCGACACCACCCAGAGCACCGGTGCGGCGGCCTCGGGCACCTCGGCGACCAGTGCCGCCGGCGGCTCCGGCGAGTACAAGAACGGAACCTTCAGCGCCACCGGTCACTACGTCTCCCCGGGCGGCCCGCAGCAGATCGGTGTGACCGTCACGCTCGATGATTCGACGATCACCAAGGTCGATCTGGATCGCAGCCAGACCCGCGGAACGTCGGCCGAGTTCCAGGCGAAGTTCGCCAGCGGGATCAACTCCGAAGTGGTCGGCAAGAACATCGACGATCTCGACGTGCACAAGGTGTCCGGATCGTCACTGACCTCCGGTGGCTTCAATGACGCCATCGCCCAGATCAAGTCGCAGGCGCGCGCCTGATCCGGTGCGTACCGACCCGGTGAGTAGCGACTGGACGTTCGAGGCGCTCGGCACGGTCTGGGCGATCACCACCGACCGGCCGCTCTCGGACTGTGCGCGTGCCGCGGTGGGTGCCGAACTCGATCGCATCGACCGGTTCTGGTCACGCTTCCGTCCGGACTCGACGGTCGCCGAGATGTCCCGCACGGCCGGTCGGTACCGCCTCGCCCGCGAGGATCGATATCTGCTGGAGTGGTATCGCGAGCTCTACGACGCCACCGGTGGTGCCCTCACCCCGCTGGTCGGGCAGATCCTCGACGACGCCGGATACGACGCCGACTACTCGTTGACGCCCGATCGCACCGTTCCCGCGCCCGCGTGGGACGACGTCATCGACTGGGACGGAACCGAATTGGTGGTCCACACCCCTGTCCTGCTCGACGTCGGGGCGGCCGGCAAGGGCTTCGCCGTCGACCGGGTGGCGTCGATCGTCGCCGACCACGCCAAGCGCTACCTCGTCGACGCCGGCGGGGACATGGTGATCTCACCGCGCGACGAACCGGTACGGATCGCGCTCGAACACCCCCTCGACCCGACCAAGGCGATCGGACTCGTCGAATTGACCGGGGGTGCACTGTGCGCGTCTGCGGCCAACCGTCGCGTATGGGGCGACTGGCACCACATCGTCGACCCGACGACGGCCGCCCCCGCCCGTGAGGTCATGGCCACCTGGGTGTACGCGGCCGACGCGATGACCGCCGACGGCCTGGCCACCGCACTGTTCTTCACGGCGGCAACGGAATTGATCGGCCTCGGTGCGCGTCACGGGCCGACGTCGGCACTGTCGGTCGGCTCCGACATCGCCGGGTTCCGGTTCGCCGGCACCGACCTACCCGACCATGTGACGATTCGCGGCAACGGAGTCGTCGAGCACACCTCGATCCCCGGATTGGAGCTGTTCGTATGACGAGTCCGTCACTGCGCAGCAGTCTGTCACCGCGATGGCTGACCATGCATCGCGCGGCGCTGCTCGCGCTGCTCGCACTGGCCGTCGTGTCGTTCATTGTCGCCGCCGTCGACAACGATTTCGCCTACACCCCAGAACAATTGCTGGTGTCTCTGGTGATCGCACTGGCCGTCACGGGCGCCGGAACCTACCTGTGTGCGGCGCTGGTGCGGGTACCGCCGGGAGCGGATTCGTGGGCGATCACGGCGTTGATCCTATTCTTCCTCATGCCCGGTGTCTCGGATGCGCCCTCGGCGGTGTCGATGGTGATCGCCGCGGGCGCCGCGGCGATCAGCAAGTACGTGGTGGTGTGGCGTCGCCGGTTGATCCTCAACCCGGCCGTCGTCGGGGCGATCGCCGCGTACGCGGTCGCCTATGCCGGGGTGAGTATCGGTGGGGTGCCGCTGAGTTCGCCGTTCTGGTGGGTGGCCGCGGAGCCGCTGTTCTATCCGATGCTCATCATCGGCGTCCTGCTGGTGACCGCGTTGCGCGAATGGTGGCTCGTCACGGTCTTCGTGCTGGCGACGCTGGCCACCGTCGGTGTGTTGCAGGTGACGCAGGGCGGTCAGGATCTGCAGTTCGTGTTCGTCTCGTCGCCCACACTGTTCCTCGCGGCCGTCATGCTGCCCGAGCCGTTGACCTCGCCGACCACGCGTATCCACCGGGCGGTGTACGCGATCATCGTTGCGGTGTTGATGAATTGGCAGCAGACCTTCGAGATCACCGACACCTATTCGCTGGAGTTCGTGCCGCAGATCGCGCTCGGCGTCGGATGTGTCTACGCCTTCGTGGTCCGGTTGGTCGCCCAGCGCGGTGCGGGGCGGGCGGTGCTCGACACCCGTGTCGACCGGATCGCCGAGAACACCTATCGGGTTCGCGCGCACACGACCTCGCCGTTGCGGTTCGCGCCCGGCCAGTGGGCGATGGTGTCGGCGCCGCGGTGGTCGGCGCCGTTGTGGCAGCGCACCCGTCGCGTGTTCTCCTACGCCGAGGCGCCGGGGGAGAACCCGGTCGAGTTCGCGTTCACCGTGCCATCGGCGCAGGTGTCCGCCTTCAAGTCCGATCTCGTCGAATCCCGGCGGAGCAGGCTGTATCTCGACGCGACCGGCGGCGATTTCACCCTCGAGCGCCGGGTCGGCCGGCACCCACTGGTGTTACTGGCCGCGGGGATCGGTATCACCCCGTACCGATCGATGCTGCGCACACTGACGCTCGGTGACGGCCGCCCCGACCTGTCGTGGCTGACTGTCGTCCACGTCGTCGGTGCCGCCGAGCGGTCGGTGTACGACGACGATCTCGACATCCTGCGGGCCGCCGGCGCGCGGGTCGAGATCATCGCCGACGCAGGGCTGGCCGCGGGTATCGCCGAACCCGCGGCGCTGGTCGACCTTGTCGGGCGTGCGGTGCACTCCGGGGATGCGCACTACCTCGTGTCGGGCAATCCCGCGTTCGTGCGCACCACCGCCGCCACCATTCGCCGCACTGACACCACAACCCGCTGGGCGTTCTGGCGGATTCGCACCGACGCGTTCCTGGGTTATTGACGGGCCCGGGTAGCGCTCATCCCGGCGCCTGCGCCAGGCGATGCAGCACCGTCACCACCTGGTCGACCACCGGTGAGTGCACCTGGGCGGGTCGTGCGGCGACGAGTTCGACGCTGGTGTGCGGGATGAGGTCGGCGTAGCGCACGCCGGCGATGTCGAGGGCGGCGGTGGGTGCGGGCACGATCGCCACCCCCAACCCGGCGGCCACGAGTGTGACCAGCGTCGAGGTTTCGGCGACCTCGTGGCGGATACGTGGCACGAACTCCGCGTCGGCCCACAGACCCGAGATCACCGAGTTCATCACCGAGCGGCCGTGTCCGGCGTGGGCGATGAGATCGTCGGTCGCCAGGTCGGCGACGGACAGTTCTGTGCGGTCGGCGAGTCGGTGGCTGTCGGGGAGCGCGACGATCAGCCGGTCGGAACGGATCGGTTCGATCACCGCGTCGGTCCCGGTGACGGGCGGTCGTAGCAGCGCGAGGTCGATCCGTCGCTCTTCCAGCGCGGAGAGCAGTTCGGGCGCCAGCATCTCGCCGCGGACCGCGACCTCCACCCCGGGGAGTTCGTCGCGCAGTGTGCGGACGAGTTGCGGGAGCAGCGAGTAGGTGGCCGAGCCGACACACCCGATCGTCAGGTGTCCTTCCTGGCCTTCGGCGATGCGTCGCGCCTGGGCACCGGCGGATTCGACGGCGTCGAGAATCGCGATGACCTGCGTCAGATATGCGGTCCCGGCGGGGGTCAGTTCGACGCGGCGGGTCGAGCGAGTCAGCAGTTCGACGCCGAGTTCGGCCTCGAGCTGCCGGATCTGTGCCGACAGCGGTGGCTGGGCGATGTGGAGTCGTTGCGCGGCCCGGCCGAAGTGCAACTCCTCGGCGACTGCGCGGAAGTACCGCAGGTGACGCAGTTCCATGGGCGCTAGTCTACGACTGTTGATACTTTGCAACTTTCAATAGCCGCTATTTCGGTACTTCAGAATATGAGCGGCGCGGCCTAGCCTCGGAGTATGAGTTCTGGCACCTCACGCACTTCCGCCACCGATGTGGTCATCTGCTCCCCGCTGCGCACCCCGGTGGGCCGGATGGGTGGCGCGCTGGCGCCGCTGACCGTCACCGACCTGGCGACGACACTGCTACGCGAACTCGCCACGCGGACCGGCCTCGGCGAGGGCGATGTCGACGACGTCATCCTCGGACAGGGCTATGCCAACGGCGAGTCACCCGCGATCGGACGCATGGCCGCCCTCGACGCCGGTCTCGGTATCGGCGTGCCCGGCATGCAGGTGGACCGCCGATGTGGGTCGGGACTGCAGGCCGTCCTCAATGGTGCCGCCCAGATCGCCTCCGGGGGAGCCGAATTGGTCGTCGCCGGCGGAGCCGAATCGATGTCGAACGTCGAGCACTATGCGCTCGGCCTGCGGACCGGGGTCCGTCAGGGCGGCGTCGAGCTGATGGACCGCCTCGATCGGGGTCGCCTCACCGCGGGCGGACAATCGCACCCCGTGCCCGGTGGGATGATCGAGACCGCCGAGAACCTGCGCAAGAAATACTCGCTGAGCCGCACCGAGCAGGACGAACTCGCGGTGCGCTCCCACGAAAGAGCCATCGCCGCACACGACGCCGGGCGCTTCGCCGACGAACTCGTGTCCGTCACCATCCCAGGGCGCCGCGGGAAACCCGATACCGTCGTCGACCGTGACGAGCACCCGCGTGCCGACGTCGACCTCGCGAGCCTGTCGAAGCTGCGCGCCATCCGCTCCCGCATCGACCCCGAGTCGACGGTCACCGCCGGTAACGCGTCCGGCCAGAACGACGGTGCGGCGATGTGCGTCGTCACCACCCGCGCCGGTGCCGAAAAGCGCGGTCTCGAACCGCTTCTGGCACTGCGTTCCTGGGCCGTCACCGGATGCGCCCCCGAGGAGATGGGGATCGGACCGGTCGGCGCCACCGCAGCGGCATTGGGCCGCGCCGGCCTGACCCTCGCCGACATGGATCTGATCGAGCTCAACGAGGCCTTCGCCGCACAGGTGCTCGCCGTCCTCGCCGAATGGGAGATCGACCCGACCGACGAACGCCTGAACCCCAACGGTTCCGGGATCTCGTTGGGGCATCCGATCGGCGCGACCGGCGCCCGCATCCTGGCCACCGCGGCGTATGAGGCGCGACGTCGAGACGCCCGCCACGTCCTGGAAACCATGTGCATCGGCGGCGGTCAGGGACTGGCCGCGGTGTTCGAGGTGATCCGATGAGCGCGGTCGAGGTCGCATCGTATGTGAGTGGGCCCGCCGACGCGCCGGTTGTCGTGTTGTCGAACTCGCTGGGCTCCGACCATCGGATGTGGGATGCGCAGGTCCCCGAACTCGAGAAGACCTTCCGGGTGGTGCGCTATGACACCCGGGGTCACGGGGCGTCGCCGGTTCCGCAGGGGCCGTACGGGATCGACGACCTCGCCGACGATCTCGTCGCCCTGCTCGACCGCCTGGGCGTCGAGCAGGCCGCCATCGTGGGTCTCTCCCTCGGCGGGATGACCGCGATGCGGGTCGCCGTGCGTAACCCGGGTCGTGTGCGCAGCCTCGGATTGCTGTGTACCTCACCGTATCTGGGACCGGCGGCCGGGTGGACCGACCGCGCCGCGGCGGTACGCGACGGTGGATCGGTCGCCGTCGCCGACGGCGTACTCAGCCGCTGGTTCAGCCCGGGATTCCTTGCCGACGAGTCGAATTCGGATCGACTGGCCTATTACCGGGACATGATCGCCGCCACCCTGGCCGAAGGGTATGCGGGATGTTGCGAAGCCATCGCCGCGATGGATCAACGCGACGAGATCTCCGCGATCACCGTGCCGACCCTCGCGATCGCCGGCGCCGATGACCCGGCCACCCCGCCGCAGATGCTCGCCGACATCGTCGACGCCGTTGCCGACGGCACGCTGCTCGTCGTCGACGACGCGGCGCACCTGGCCAACGTCGAACAGCCCGCCACCATCACTGCCGCCCTCATCGAACATCTGGAGAAGTCATGAGTATCAACAAGGTTGCCGCGTCTGCGGCCGAGGCCGTCGCCGACATTCCCGACGGCGCGAGTCTCGCGGTCGGCGGATTCGGGCTCTCCGGAATCCCCAGGTTCCTCATCGACGCGCTACTCGCCCAGGGTGCCGGAAACCTCACCATCGTCAGCAACAACTGTGGCGTCGACGGCGCGGGTCTCGGACTCCTGTTGGAGGCCAGGCGAATCGACAAGGTGATCGCCTCCTACATCGGCGAGAACAAGGAGTTCGGCCGTCAGTTCCTCGCCGGTGAGGTGACCGTCGAGCTCACCCCGCAGGGGACGCTGGCCGAACGGATGCGGGCCGGCGGCAGCGGAATCGGCGCGTTCTTCACCCCGACCGGCGTCGGCACCCTCGTCGCCGACGGTGGTCTGCCGTGGCGATACAACTCCGACGGTTCGGTCGCGCTGGCGTCACCGGCCAAGGAGGTCCGCACCTTCAACGGCCAGGAGATGGTGCTCGAGGAGTCCATCGTCACCGACTACGCCCTGGTGCGTGCCGCCGTCGTCGACACGGCGGGCAACTGCTGCTTCCACGCCGCTGCCCGCAACTTTAATCCGCCTGCCGCGATGTCGGGGCGCATCACCATCGTCGAAGCCGAGAAGGTGGTGCAAGTCGGTGAACTCGGCCCCGATCAGATCCACCTGCCGGGGATCTTCGTCAAACGGATCGTCGAGCTCACCCCGGAACAGGCCGCCGACAAGGGAATCGAGCACCGCACCATCCGTGAGCGGCCTGCGGCCGTCTCGGCGTGATCTCCCGAACCGCCCGATCGACTGCCACCCTTTACTTTTCGAGGAGAACATCATGACCTGGACCCGCACCGAGATGGCTGCCCGCGCGGCACGTGAGTTGCGTCCCGGCGACTACGTCAATCTGGGGATCGGGCTGCCGACGCTCATCCCCGATCACATGCCCGCCGATTCCGACATCGTGCTGCACGCCGAGAACGGCATCCTCGGGGTGGGGCCGTTCCCGTACGACGACGAGGTCGACCCTGATCTGATCAACGCGGGCAAGCAAACCGTGTCGGTGCTGCCCGGTGCGTCGTATTTCGATTCCGCCACCAGCTTCTCGATGATCCGCGGCGGTCACGTCGACGTCGCGGTCCTCGGTGGCATGCAGGTGTCGGCGAACGGTGATCTGGCCAACTGGATGGTGCCCGGGGCCATGGTCAAGGGCATCGGCGGTGCCATGGATCTTGTCAACGGCGCCGGACAGGTCATCGTGCTGATGGAGCACGTCAGCAAGAAGGGCGACCCGAAGCTCGTCGCGGAGTGTTCGTTGCCGCTGACCGGCAAGGCCGTGGTGAGCAGGGTGATCACCGATCTCGGTGTCTTCGACGTCACCGGAACGGGTTTCGACGTCGTCGAATTGGCCCCGGGGGTGGAGTTCTCCGATGTGGAGGCCAAGACCGGTGCGCCCGTGGTCGACAAGACCGACACCAATGGTCAGGATCGCGACGCCGCCAACTCCGACCTCGACCGCAGTCCGAGCTTGGCGTAGATGCGGGTGAGGTGGTACTGCACGGTCTTGGGTGAAATGTACAGTTCGGCAGCCACTTCCCGGTTCGACAGTCCGCGCGCGACGAGGGTCGCGACGGCCTCTTCCTGAGGGGTCAGGTCGGTGACGTCACGCTCGGCGCGGTGGGAGGCGCCGGCATGGCCGGTGTGCACCCCGCCCGCCTTCAGCTCCCGATCACACCTCTCGACATACGTTGTCGCACCGAGGGAATGGTAGATCTCGCGCGCGGTGGCCATGACGGTGTCGGCGGCTCGGCGTTTGCCTGCACGTCGTAGCGTCTGGCCGTAGGCGAAGTTCACGCGCGCGAGGTCGTAACGCAACGGCAGGCCCTCCAACAGCTCCAGTGACCGCTCAAATGTCCTTCGAGCGCCGTGGATGTCGCCGGTGGAACCGAGGAGCCGGGCCCGGGCATAGCCGAGTCGTGCTGCCGCCGAACGGTGGCCGCGCGCAGCGGTACGTTCCTCGAACGGTGTGAGCAGGGCGTCGGCCTCGTCGAGTTGGCCGTCGACGACGAGTGCGTTGGCGAGGACGTCGACCCACGGCCACCATCCGGGCTCGACGAGAGCGGGGGTGTCTTTGGCCATCTGCCGCAGAGGTTCGAGGGTGCGGATCACCTTGCCGTAATCGGCGGCGGCCTCGGCGAGTTGCGCTCGCGCGAGCAGCGTCGGTATCCGCATGACCTCGTAGTCGCCGGCCGGTGCCGCCGCCCGGTCGGCTGCGTCGTGGGCCGATGACCAGTCTCCGCGGAGCGAATGAATTTGCGCCGCAGTCCAGTTCAGCAGGGGTGTGGCCAGCTCGATGCCCCCGCGGTCGGCGAGTTCGCGCCCCCGCTCCAGGGTGACGAGCGCGGTGTCCCAGTCGCCGGTGAGGAATTCGACGCGAGCGAGCCACGCCAACGACCAGAGAGAGATCCGGTTGGAGCCGCCGAGAGCGGCCATGGAGACCGCGGTCTCCAGATGGCTTCGGGCGCTGCCGATGTCGTCGATGCCGAGTTCGAGCCAGCCACGCCCCATGGAGACGCGCTGCGCCTGAGGCCCGAAGCGCACGCGTTCGGCGAGGTCGGTGTACGAGGCGACGGCGCCGGTGGTATCTCCCGACCACGCCTGTCCGAGACCACGGATGACCGCGGCCTCGATTCCGGCGGGGGAGTTGTCGCCGGCCATCTCGATGGCGCGATCGGCCCAGTCGACGAGTTCGTCCCCGCGGCAGCGAACGAGATTGTGCAGGACGAAGCGCTGCGCGATCAGTGCAGCAACGTCGGGTTCGCGCTCGAAACTGACTATTCCCCAAGCGCGTTCGAGTCGGAGGTGCGCGTCAGCAGACCGGCCACGCAGGATGGCGAGATATGCCAGGGTGGCGTTGCGCAGCGCGGTCTCTCGCAGGCTCTCCACGATCGGCACATACGACGCCGCGCTCACACAGTCACCTGCGGCCAGCAATGCATCCACCGACAGGGTGGTGCGTTGGTCACTGCGAAGCCGATCCGAGGTCAGACGACCGGCTTGTCGATAGAGTTCGGCGGCCGCAGCCCACTCTCCGTCGGTGGCGCGGGCCTGGGCGAGCGCGTCGAGTTCGTCGGCGAGCGCGGCGTCGGGGACCGGGGTCGCGGCGACACGGTGATTGAGCCGGTGCACCGGATCGGTCACCAGATCGGCGGCGCGGCGATGCATCTCGCCGACGCGACGGATTCCCATCACCTCGAGCACCGCGGCCTGCATCAGCGGTCCGGCGATCCGGGGATGCGCGTCGGCCGGTACCAGAGCGGCCGGAGCCTGGACGAGCCCGGTGCGCAGGGCGTCGTCGAGTGCACCGAGCGGATCGGTGATATCTGCCAATTCGATTGCCACGCCCAGGGACTCGTTCTCGTGGAGGACGCACAGCGCTTCGATGAGTCGGCGGGCGGGCGTGGGGCACGCGTCGAGTTCTTCGCGGACCGAGCTGACGACGTAGCTGGGCGCGGGTAGCGCGATGCCCGCCTGCGACCAGGCTCGTCCCGGTAGCTCGTCCAGCAGGCTCAGTATGTCGCGCGGATTGCCCGCGGTGTGGTGGGTGAGCCTGTCGACAACCGTCGGATGAACCGCTCGTGCGCGGGCCGTGGCCAGTGCGGCCACGGCGTCGCGGTCCAGCCCGGCGAGTGGCATCACATCGGGCAGGAGAGACATCAGTGCTGGCGATTCGTGTGTGGCAGCGAGGAGCAAGAGGTGCGTCTCGTGCTCTTCGCCGATGACTTCGGTGAGTTCCGCCGTGTCGAGGTCGTCGGCGTCGTCGATGGTGCGAATCGACAGGTCCTGCTGCGCAGCGAGTTGCGCGACGCGACGCAGCAGCGTGCTCTTGCCGATGCCGGACGCGCCGGTGACCAGGAGGTAGGACGTCTGCGTCAGCTGAGCTGCGCGCTCGAGGATCTCGCCGACCTCGCGATCACGACCGATACAACCGGCCTCGATGATCATCTCCACATCCTAGTTGCGTCCCCTCCGGGGGAGCGGATGTTTCACCCAAGGGCCGTGGCACCCTTTCCCCGACGACCGGGCCGCCCTTCCCCCCGATGGTCGAGGCTTTACTCCCGGCGGTCGAGGACCTCACCCTGGGTGCTCGAGAGCCCTTCCCCCCGATGGTCGAGGTGTCTTTTCCTGGTGGTCGAGGTGTCCCCCCGATGGTCGAGGTGTGAGGCGCGTGCGCCGAGCCTCGAGACCCGTTGAGCCACAGCTGGTTCCACCCCACAGCAAAACCCCGTCACCGCGGGTAGGTGACAATCACCTGCCCCGTCCGTCGGTTCCGCCACTCCACCCGCCGATCCAGGAGGAGCGTCGGCACCCACTCGGCAAGATGCTTGCGTTGGTGATCGGCCCGACACAGCGGGATGAGGTCGCCGAGCACCGTCCAGCCTCCGGCTTCGGGGTCGGTGTGGTTGAAGGGTCGCCAGTGGTCGAGGTCGCACTGGTGTGACGGCATGCCACAGTAGGGGTATCGGCACCAGGCGTCGTTGGCGAGCACCTCAGCGCGCAGTGTGGCGCTGGGTGCATACGTCAATGCCCCAGGGGGTGGCACGGTGTGACCACCGTGCCCGGTCGGATCCGCGGGCGGGGCCTGTGCGCGGTCGGAGATCTGCGGGATCAACGGCCCAGCCGTGCGTACGGATTCGGGGTAGTGGATGGTCTTCGCTACATCGGCGAGGGTCGTGGCGTAGTCGGGGTCGATCGGCCCGTATCCCTGCAACCGCGGCACGAGAATCCCGTCCGGGTCCTTCAACACCGTCAACACAGGTGCGCCGGGCACGACCAAGGCCCGTCCGAACGCCACCGGCACCTCATCCGGCGTCGGTGGATTCATCGGGTCGGCGATCCCGGGTTCGGCGACCGGCTCCACCAACTCGACGTCGGGAGCGTCGGCGTCGATAGGTTCGGGGAGCAGGTCGTCCCACGCTGCGGCGTCGTCGGCGTCGGCGGGTGTTTCGGCCGACCCGTTGCTGTCGGTGCCGCTACCTCGTTTCGGGCAATCATCTTGTCCGCATGCGCAGTCGAGGTGCGCTCCGGGCACGCCGGTGATCTCTCCGAGGGCGATCACCCGCAGCGATCCCACGCGGCGCGGGTCTTTGCGGCAGGTCCGTTCATCGACCAGGGCGTTGATCTGGGTGGTGAGGAACACCCCGTAGTGCGCGGGGACGACTGCATCCAGAGCGGAGTGTCCGGCGACATCGGGGGTGATGGTGACGTTTCCCACCAGGTCGGTGATGGTGTCGCGGTCCTCGATCACGCTGTCGGGGTTCATCGAAATCAGTGCGGCGTCGAGTTGCTGCGAGAGCACAGGGTCGGTGGTGGCCCGGGACCCGTAGTCCAGGACGATCTCCTCGAACGACATCCCGGACTCGTCACCGCCGTTGCTGTCGCTGTCGGTGTCGGTGGTGTCGATGTTCTGGCCGCGTTGGGCGGCGCGCGCCATGATCGAGGCCCGATTCGTCGAGAGTTCCCCGTTCAGGTAGGCGGCGCGGATCAGGGGAAACTTCTCTAACAGATCCGCCAGCGCTATCCAGCTCCCGGCTTTGCTGCGGGAGACCGTGAACTGCAACGACACCTCGGCGCGGCCGAGTCTCTCGGCATGTTCGATCACCGGCCCCCACACACCGGTCTCGGGCCGCCCGGCCAGATGCTCACGAAACACCCGCTCCGCCAACGCGGCGGCAGCCAGGACCGTCCGGGCCTCGTACTTACGCGATTGACGCAACAACTCAGGGCCGGTCTCGGTGAGCTCATCGCGCGACATCGATGCGATCGCGGCAGCGTCGGCATCCGGATCGGTGAACGTCAAAGTCGTCGACATCCGAAACCTCCCCTCCCGCGGTCGGACTTGATGAGAACAAGTGTACGAAGGGGTACCGACAAAACCGGCCCGACGAACGCCAGACCGGAGAAATCTGTGGACAACCATTTTTCCACTCGTCGAGAGGGCGTCGATGTGCTTGCGATACTTGTCATCTCACCAGGGTCTCGAGGCTCGCCGCATGCGGCTCACACCTCGACCACCGGGGGAAGGAGCCGTTCTACTCCGATGGTCGAGGTGCCGAGGAGCGCCAGCGACGAGGCCTCGAGACCCCGCTCGCCGATGAGTATCCGCATCCCCTGTCGAGCCGAACCAGCACCGGCGCAAGCGGTCTCGAGGCTCGCCGCACGCGGCTCGCACCTCGACCACCGGGGGAAAGGATGAACGCCGGACGGTGGAAGGGCTCGATGACCCGGGGGAGGTCTCGACCCGGCGGGGCTACCCCTGATCTCCGCCGGCGACCGGCAGGACCGATCCGGTGATGTAGGAGGCTTCGTCGGAGGCGAGAAAGCAGATGGCGGCGGCCTGCTCGTCGAGGGTGCCGTACCGTTTCAGCAGCGACGAGGAGATTGTCTGCTCGATGTGAGCGTCGAACCACTGTTGCTGTGTCTCGCTCTGCGGGGTGGGCGTGCCACGGGAGATCCGCCGCGGCGGGGCCTCGGTGCCACCAGGAGCGGTGGCAACCACACGAATACCGTTGTCGGCGTATTCCATTGCCAGCGATGCGGTGATCGCGTTGATGCCGCCTTTGGCTGCCGAGTACGGGATGCGATGGATGCCGCGGGTCGCCGCCGACGACACGTTGACGATCACACCCGATCCGTGGGCCACCATCGAAGGCAGAGCTGCTCGGCACGCGTAGAGCGTCGTCATCAGGGACCGATCGATCTCGGCGCGGATCTGTTCGTCGGTGAACTCGACGAACGGTTTGAAGTTGATCGCACCGCCCACGTTGTTGATCAACACATCGACCCGGCCGTATGTCTCGATCGCGGTGGCGACGACAGATGCTGCGCCGTCGTAGGTTTCGAGATCAGCAATACTTCCGACGGCCTGGCCGCCGAGATCGGTGACGTCGGAGACGAGTTCGTCCACGAGTTCCGATCGGTCGACACAGACGACGCGACCGCCCTCGGCGCCGATGCGCCGTGCGGTGTGTGCACCGATACCCTGCGCGGCGCCGGTCACGATCACCACCTTGCCGGCGAAACGACCCGGGGTGATGAAACGTGGCCGCCGCGAGGCCATCTCGTCGGCCATGGCGCGTCGCATCGTCTGCTTGGACCGCTCGGCATGTGCGGAGATCAATCCGCGGGCCCGGTCGCGGTTGCCCGACGCGAACGCCTCGACGATGTCGATGTGGTCCTGCGCGCACAACGGATGACACCACGTCGCATTGCGCAGCACCTCGCCCATCCGGCCCTTGACGCCGAGCGCCTGGTAGGCGGCGAGCAGATGATCGTTGCCGGTGAGTCCGAACAGGTAATCGTGGAACGCGGCGTTGGTCTCGGTGTATTCTGCGGCGTCGACGAACGAATCCCCCTTGACGTAGGGCAATGTCGCCTCGGCGAGCAGCCGGTAGCCGGCCAGCTGGCGACTGGTCATCCTGCCGAGAGTCAGCTCCAGCGCACCGAGTTCGAGCGCCGCGCGCGCCTCGAACAGCGCATCGGATTCGTGGATACCCGGGTGTTCCTCGCCGATTTCGTAGCCCTGCTCGGTGACGGTGGGCACGGTCTCGACGACGGGTTCCGTCTCGGCCACCGTTTCCGTCTTGTCAACCGGCACAGCCTCGGTCAGCGGCGCGGTCTCGGCCTCCGCGAAGACCGTCTGTCCGGCGATGCCCCGAGCCTCGCTCGCGGCGAGCAGGTCACCGCCGTCCGGGTCGAGATCGTCGCCGGCGCCGTGCGCAGTCCACACCTGCTGACCGGCGATACGTGCGATGGCGCCGTCGTCGACGAGCGGGGCGGCATG
Organism: Gordonia sp. L191; assembly: GCF_030077625.1. NCBI lineage: Bacteria > Bacillati > Actinomycetota > Actinomycetes > Mycobacteriales > Gordoniaceae > Gordonia > Gordonia sp. L191. The sequence goes on from NZ_CP125996.1 coordinate 726,188, forward strand.
TTGTTCGTGAGGGCCGATGTCGCGCGGTGCGAGCGCCTGCTGCCCGGCGATGCCACGGGCGTCACGGGCGGGGATCACCGGGTCCTCGTCGACAACCACAGCGATCGACGAGATGTCCTGCACTGCAGAGTCATCGCCGCCATCGATGGAGATGCTCTCCTTCGCGGCTGCGGGTACCGCAAGCGCGAACTTCTCGTAGTAGAAGCCGACCGGCTCGATAACCGCGTCGGCCACATGGGCGCGGACGGACTCGACCATCGGCGGCGGTCCGCACAGGTAGATCGCGACATCCCCGTCGTAGAGATGCTCGGGTCGGATCAGGGTCATCACATAGCCCTTGTTCACCGCCGAGCTGTTCGGGTCGGAAACACAATGGTCCCAGGTGAATCCCGACAGTTCTCGCGAGAAGTACTCGATCTCGTCGCGCGCGACCAGGTCGGTGTCGGTGGAGACGCCGTAGATGAGATGCACCTTGCGGGCGCTGTTGTCGTCGTGCATCTTTCGCAGCATCGACAGGATCGGCGCGAGACCGGTGCCGCCGGCGAGCAGAAGTACCGGCCGGGTGGCCTCACGCAGGAAGAACGAGCCGTGTGGGCCGGTGAAGCTGATCTCGTCGCCACGCTGCGCCCGATCGGTCAGATAGTCCGACATCGCGCCGCCGGGCGTGAGCTTCACCATGAAGATCAGCCGTTCCTCGTGCGGCCCATTGGCAAACGAATAGGACCTCCGCAGTGGCTGACCGGTCCCATTGCCATCGGCGTCGAGTGCCTCGGTGCCCGGTACGGCAATGTTGACGTACTGTCCCGGCAGGAATGCGAGATCGCCGCGGTTACCGATCCCGATGCCCACGCGCATCGTCGATTCCGACAACCGCTCGAGGCTGACGATGGTGCCGGTGAAGTCGCCCGCGGCCGTCTTCGCGATGTCGGAGGTCGCGGCGATCTGCAGGACGAGATCGGACTGTGGCTTCATGCAGCACGGCAGCGCATAGCCGTCCGCGCTCTCGGCCGCCGACAGCGCATCGTCGATGTAGGTGCCGCCGTCGTACTCGCCGGATTCGCAGAATGCCTTGCAGGTTCCGCATGCCCCGTCGCGGCAGTCGAGTGGGATGTTGATCCGTTGACGGTAGGAGGCGTCGGCGACGGTCTGATCCTCGCGGCAGGTGACGAACCGGGTGACCCCGTCCTCGAAGGTCAGTGCCACCTGGTGAGTGGGAGCCTGGGCGCCGGTCGGAGGACTCGCCGACGTCGGCTGGTCAGTGGTGAGAGTCATTCTGGCACCCGCCTTCTCAGAAGTGGTAGACGTCCACCACGTGGTGGATGTAATCGTTCTTGAGTACGACGGTCTTCCGACGGATCAGCGGTGACTCCCCGGAGAAGTCGATGGTGTAGAACGAGGTGCCGTAATACGGGTCGACCGTGTGATACCGGAAATACATCGTGTGCCAATTGAATCGGACGTCGACGAGATCGCCGCGCCGTTCGATGACCTCGACGTTGCTGATGTTGTGACTGGTGCGCGGCTCGGGAAGTGAAGTCGCCGAGGAGCGTTCGGTGCGAATCCGGAACACCCGATCCTCGAGGCCGCCCTTGTTGGCGTAGTAGATGAGTGAGATGTCGCGCTGAGGGTTCTCGACCAGACGGTCATCGTCGTCCCACGCCGGCATCCAGTAGACGACGTCGTCGGCGTAACACTCGAGCCACTTCTCGAACTCGCGGTCATCGAGGTAGCGGGCCTCGCGGTAGAGGAACTGCTCGATCATGTTCTGGGTGATCAGCGTGGTGCCAGGCTGGGTGGATGGAGACGGGGTGGACAGGGATTCGGTGGTCATTGGGATCTGCCTTCTGCGAACGAAAGTGGGCTGGGAGGTCGGCTCGTCGCTCACGCCTGACGCGTGGCGGCCTCTTCTTCGGCGACGGCGGCACGCATGGTCTCCAGCCAGTAGCCGTGCTGGACGGGATAGAGCCCCTCGTCCTCGTTCTTCTTTCCCGCCGAGACGATCTTGGTCATGCCCAGGCTCTGCGCCACCGGGTCGGGGCCCGAGAGCCAGTGTTGCGCACCGCGGCTCATGTCGTTCCACGGTGCGGCAGTGGCGCGGAAGGTCAACTGGCAGGAGCGGAACTCCTCGAGATCGTCCGGGGTCGCCATACCGGAGGCGTTGAAGAAGTCCTCGTACTGACGGATGCGGTGTGCGCGGGCGGTGTCGCTCTCACCCTTGGGTGCGATGCAGTAGATCGTCACCTCGGTCTTGTCCGGCGCGATCGGCCGGAAGTGGCGGATCTGCGTCGAGAACTGGTCCATCAGATACACATTCGGGTACAGGCACAGATTGCGCGACCCCTTCACCATGAACTCGCCCTTGGCGTCGCCGAACTTCGCCTTGAGCTCGTCCATCTTGTCCCACAGCGGACGGTCCTGCGGGTTGGCCGCCCACGTCCACAGGCACAGGTGTCCGTGCGGGAACGACCAGTACCCGCCGCCGGACTTGCCCCACCCGCCCGCGTCGAGGGCCTTGGTGTCGTTCTTGGATTCGCCGGTGTTGCGCCGTGAGGTCGTCGCCGCGTAGTTCCAGTGGGTCGCCGTCACGTGATAGCCGTCGGCGCCGTTCTCCGCCTGCACCTTCCAGTTGCCGTCGTAGGTGTAGGTCGACGAGCCGCGCAGCACCTCGAGGCCCTCGGGTGACTGGTCGACGAGCATGTCGATGACGGTGCGCGTGTCGCCGAGATGCTCCTCGAGTGGCAGTACGTCGGGATTGAGGCTACCGAACAGGAATCCGCGATAGTTGCCGAACTTCGCCACCGTGGTCAGATTGTGAGAACCGTTGACGTTGAACGTGTCCGGGTAGCCGGCGCCGTCGGGATCCTTCACCTTCAGCAGGGTGCCGTCGTTGCGGAAGGTCCACCCGTGAAACGGGCAGGTCAGCGTCATCCGATTGTCGGTCTTGCGGCGGCAGATCATCGCCCCGCGGTGTGCGCACGCGTTGATCAGGCAGTGCAGCTCGCCGTCCTTGCCGCGGGTGATCATCACCGGTTGGCGACCGATGTAGGTGGTGAAGTAGTCGCCGGGGTTGGCGACCTGGCTCTCGTGGGCCAGATAGATCCAGTTGCCCTCGAAGATGTGGCGCATCTCGAGCTCGAAGATCTCTTCGTCGGTGAAGATGCGTCGGTTCGCCCGGTAGATGCCGGCGTCGCGATCGTCGATGACGGCCTCGGACAGTACCGAGCGGACGTGCTCCGACGGTGCCGCGGGAACGACGGTCGAGAACGCCTCGGGAGTCGAGTGGTCGGGCCGATCGGTGACGGTCATGGCTACCTCCTGGGTGTGGGCTGTGTTTCGACTCTCGCAGCACGTGTCACCCATCACACCGGCATTAACCCCAGTCCTGACCCGGCATCCGATTGATAAACAGATCAGCTCAATCGACGGAATACGTGTCCTTGTCTCGTATGGATCGCGGATCTACCGTGATTGATACGTGGTGTCGATCACATAAGCCCGATTGATCAGGTTCGTTCACTCGAGACAGGGAAGGAGGACGACATGGAGCTCCGTCACCTCAGGTATTTCGCCGCTGTCGCCGAGACCTGCCACTTCGGTCAGGCAGCCGCGATGCTGCACGTCGCCCAGCCGGCGCTGTCGTATGCGATCCGCCAGCTCGAATCCGAGCTCGATGTCACCCTCTTCGCCCGCACCACACGGCAGGTCGCGCTGACCCCGGCAGGGGAGTACCTGCAGGGCGAGGCCGCACGCATCCTCGACGACGTCGACGCGGCCATGGAAGGCGTACGGCGGATCGCAGCTGGGCGCAGCGGGCTGGTGCGACTGGGACTCACCGGCATCGCCGCCTTCTCACACCTGCCGCGGATCGCACGCGCGGTCAAACAGGCCCTGCCGGATGTGGAACTGCAGATCTCCTCCGACATGCTCACCCCGATGCAATGCGCGGCGCTGCAGTCGGGCGAGATCGACCTCGGTGTGTTGCGCCCACCGGTGGTCGGTGACGGCATCGAACTGCGCACCATCGACGTCGAGTCGGTGGTCCTGGTGGTCTCCGCCGATCACCGCCTCGCCGTCGAACCCGTCATCGCCACCACCGATCTGCGCAACGAGCCGTTCGTGATGTACGACAGCCGTGATTCCGCGGTCAACGACGCGACGCTGCGCGCTTGCCGCCGAGCCGGTTTCGTGCCGCAACGTGCGCATGAGGCGTCGGGCACCCCGGTCCTGCTCGCGCTGGTCGCGGCGGGTCTCGGAGTCGCCGTGCTGCCGGCCTCGGTCCGCGCACTTCCCATGGAGGGCTTGGTGATCCGCGACCTCGCCGACGCCGGCAGCACCGAGGTCGCCCTGGCCTGGAACGCCGGAGAGACCAACCCCGTCGTCGAATCGGTGGCACGGGTCATCAGCAACGCCTTCGACCTGTCCGCCGTGCTTCCCTCGTCCGCCCCGCTGGGAGAACAACTGTGAAAATCATCGAGATCGAGGCGATTCCGTTCGCCATTCCCTACCGCAAACCCTTGCGGTTCGCCTCCGGCGAGGTGTCGGTCGCCGAGCACGTCCTGGTTCGCGTCCACACCGACGACGGGATCGTCGGCGTCGCCGAGGCACCCCCGCGTCCGTTCACCTACGGCGAGACCCAGCGCGGGATCGTCGCCGTCATCGAGACCGTGTTCGCCCCGCAATTGGCCGGGCTTACGCTGCTCGACCGCGAGATGATGGTCGCCCGTCTCAACCGGACCATCGGCAATCCCACCGCGAAAGCCGCTGTGGACATGGCGATCTGGGACGCCCTGGGCAAGACCCTGCAGATGCCGGTGACCGACCTGCTCGGCCGCTACACCGATCGCCTGCGGGTCAGTCACATGCTCGGCTTCGACGAGCCGGCCACCATGGTCGCCGAGGCGGAGAAAATGCGCGAGAACTACGGGATCGCGACCTTCAAAGTCAAGGTCGGGCGCCGACCGATCGGCCTCGACACCGCCGTGGTGCGCGCATTGCGTGAGCGATTCGGCGACGAGATCGAACTCTACGTCGACGGCAACCGCGGCTGGTCGTCGTCGGAGTCGTTGCGCGCCATGAAGGACATGGCCGACCTCGATCTGCTCTTCGCCGAGGAACTGTGCCCCGCCGACGACGTCGTCGGCCGGCGTTGGCTCGTCGAGCACCTCGACGTGCCGTTCATCGCCGACGAGTCGGTGCCCACCGCCGCCGACGTCACCCGCGAGATCCTCGGCGGCTCGGCCACCGCGATCAGCATCAAGACCGCCCGCACCGGCTTCACGTGGTCACGGCGGGTACATCACCTCGCCGAGGGACTCGGCATCGACGTGGTGATGGGCAATCAGATCGACGGTCAGGTCGGCACCGCTTGTACCTTGGCGTTCGGCGCGGCCCACGAACTGACCTCCCGCTACGCCGGTGAACTGTCGAACTTCCTGGACATGAGCGACGACCTGCTCGCCGAACCCCTACAGATCCGGGACGGCTACCTGCACACCAGCCCGAACGCCGGCATCGGCATCGAGATCGACCCCGACAAACTCGCCCGCTACCGAGTCGACCGATAGGAGACGCGCATGCTCTATCACGTCCGGATGGACGTCAACATCCCCCACGATCTCGACCCCGAGGTGCGGGCCGACACCGTGGCGCGTGAAAAGGCGTATTCACAAGAGCTGCAACGCTCGGGCAAGTGGCCGCACATCTGGCGGGTCGTCGGCGAGTACTCCAACTACTCGATCTTCGACGTGGCCGACCACGACGAGTTGCACACGATCTTGTCCGGACTCCCGCTGTTCGCCTACATGGACATCTCGGTGACCCCGCTGGCCACCCACCCTTCCGACATCAACGCGGGTTGATCCCGTAAACCCAACAATCCCCACACCATCGAGCCCCATCAACCCAGCCCGTCAACAAGGAGTACCCATCATGACCGACACCAGCTTCGACACCGAGGTCAACGCCAAGGCCGCCGAATCCGGCGCGAACGCGTCGGCGCGTTTCGCCGAGCGTATGGCCACCGCGGGCGGCCGCGCCGGCGTCATCGACACCGCACGCGTGAATTATCTTGCCAGCAAGGTGATCAAGGGAATCAACGACATCGTCCTCGAGGACAAGGTGTCCTACGAGGAGTACAACGCGCTCAAGGCGTGGCTGATCAAGGTCGGCGCCGACGGCGAGTGGCCGCTGTTCCTCGATGTGTGGCTCGAGCACTCGGTGGAAGAGGTCGCCAACGAGCACCGCGAGGGCAGCAAGGGCACCATCGAGGGCCCCTATTACATTGAGGGATCGCCCGAGTTGCCGTGGAACGGAACCATTCCCATGCGCGACGACGAGCCCGGCGATCCCTTGGTGTTCGCCGGGCAGGTGCGCGCGGTCGACGGCGCCCCGCTCGCCGGTGCGCGCCTGGAGCTGTGGCACGCCGATGATCTCGGTTTCTACTCGCAGTTCGCCCCGGGCCTGCCCGAGTGGAACCTGCGTGGCACCTGGATCGCCAACGAGGACGGGCGTTTCGAGATCCACACGCTGCGTCCGGCGCCGTACATGATCCCCACCGACGGTGCATGCGGCCAGCTCATCGCCGCCGCCGGCTGGCACGCCTGGCGTCCGGCTCACCTGCACTTCAAGGTCAGCGCGCCCGGCCATCAGCTGATCACCTCGCAGCTGTACTTCCCCGGCGACCCGCACAACGGAGACGACATCGCCTCGGCGGTCAAGCCCGAGCTGATGCTCGACGTCAAGGACAACCCGAACGGCGAGGGCTACGTCACCGAATACGATTTCGTCCTCGATCCCGAGGCCTGATCGCAGGCAATAAGACCGATCTCACCAGAAGCGAAGGAGTCCACCGTGCTCGTCGCACCCACCGCCGTTGTCGCGGCCACCTCGTCACCGGACCTCACAGCGGTACGCGCACAAGCGGGTTCGTGGCGTTCGGCCGAGATCGGGATCACCGACCGCGATCTCACCGACGCGGCGCTCGCCGATCTCGTCGACACCGCCGGTGGTGCGGGCGAGGACTCCTTCGCCAGGGCGGTCACCGCGATCATCTCGGCCCGCGCCGGTAGCTTCCCGCGCATCCCGCACATCGACGCGGCGACCGAGATCTTCCGAACCTTCCTGCGCCACGACCTCATCGACGGCTGGCTCTACGTCCGTGAATCCGACGGATATCTGCATCCGTACCTCGTCATGGACCTGACGCTCGAACACGCCGACCGCACCCACGGTCCGCGGATCAAGTTCACCATGGAGGCCGACAACGCCACGGTGAAGCGTCCGTCGCGTAAACCCAAGGTGCTCTACTTCGAGGAGACCGAGGTGATCGGTAAGACCCCTGGTGACGTCCTGGCGGCCGGCGGCGCCTACAAGGAAACCCCGGAACTCAAGGCGGAGTACCGGACTCGTCGTGAGCAGTATCAGCGGATCATCGACGACGGGTTCGGTAAGCAGTACCGCTACACCGGCCGGGTGATCCGCACCGACGACTACCGGGCGCCCAACAAGCGGGAGAACCGCAAGGTGGTCCACGACGTCGCACCGAGCGAGATCGCGGCGCTGCGCATGGTGGCGTCGTCGATCCTGTTCGGTCCCGACGAGTACGGGCCGGTCCCGGTGATCACCGCGGTCCGCGTGTTCGATTTGGGCGCACAGGATTTCCTCGACGTCAACACCGGCGACCTCGTCGACTACGCCTACGATGCGCATCTGCAGGACAAGCTGGTGCTGCCCGACGATCAGCGAGAACTCCTCAACATCCTCACCACCGACATCTCGGTGTTCACCGGCGACATCATCGACGGGAAATCGGCGGGCAACGTGATCCTGGCCAAGGGGCGCCCCGGCGTCGGCAAGACGCTGACCGCCGAGGTGTACGCCGAGGTCACCGCACGTCCGCTGTACTCGATCCACTCCGGATCACTGGGTGTGACGCCGGAATTGGTGCGCAAGAACCTCGAGGTGATCTTCGACCGCGCCAAACGGTGGGATGCGGTGCTGCTGCTCGATGAGGCCGACGTCTTCGTCATGGAACGCGGAATGGACCTGTCGCAGAACGCGATCGTCGCCGAGTTCCTGCGCACCCTCGAGTACTTCGACGGACTGCTGTTCCTCACCACCAACCGGATCGACGGCGTCGACGAGGCGATCCTCGCCCGGTGTGCCGCGGTCATCGAATACCAGCCACCCGGACCCAAGGACGCCCGCCAGGTGTGGCAGATCCTCGCCGCGGGCAACGACGTCATCCTCGGGGAGGAACTACTCGACGACCTCCTCGGCGGCTTCCCCGACATCACCCCGCGCGACATCAAGATGCTGTTGCGACTCGCGTTGCGGATGGCCAGACATCGCGGGGTCGATCTCGATGCCTCGGTGTTCGCCGGCAGCGCGGTGTTCCGCGGGTTGCACTACATTCCGCCGGAGGATCGGCGGTAGCGCATACCTCGGTGCGCCTACGCTGGGTGAGGTGCGGTATGACGTCGAGATCGAGTCGCTGGTCGTGTCACCCCGACACGCCTACTTCGGCCGGCCCAAGGACGGTCCCGCCGACGACGTGGCGACCCACACCCCCGATCACGTCGATGTAGTCGCCGACAAGGGGATTCGCGGCGACCGGTTCTTCGGCGTGCGCGCCCACACCGAGGCCGCGGTGACGTTCCTCGCGATCGAGGCCTGGCAGGCCGCGGCCGGTGACGCCGACCCGGTGCTGGCCCGGCGCAACATCGTCGTGCGCGGTCTCGAACTCGATCCGCTACGCGGCGTCGAATTCGAGGTCGACACCGGCGACGGCCCCATCCGGTTCCGCGGTGGCCGGCCGGCACATCCGTGTTCCTGGATGGACACCATGGCCGGCGACGGCGTGCGCAAGGCCCTCATCGGGCGCGGCGGACTGCGCGCCCAGCCGCTGACCTCGGGGGTCCTGCGGGTTGGGCCGGCGGTGATCACTGCCGACGTCGACCTCGACGCGGCCCGCGCCGCCGATCAGGTCCGGCGCGCGCAGCCGCTCTGAGTCGCGGGCCGGTGATTACCCCGCGAGCGCCCGCAGGAAGAACCCGAGGTTGGCCGGCCTCTCGGCGAGACGCCGGACGAAGTAGCCGTACCATTCCTGGCCGTAGGGGATGTAGACGCGCACCCGCGCCCCCTGGGCGGCGAGACGATGCTGCTCATCGGCGCGAATCCCGTAGAGCATCTGGTGTTCCCAGCTGTCGGGGGCGCGGCCGACCTCGGCGGCAAGGTGGCGGGCCGCTGCGATCATCGTCGGATCGTGGCTGGCGACCATCGGATACCCGTTGCCCTTCATCAGGATTCGCAGACACCGCAGGTAGGCCTCGTCGATCTGGGAGCGGTCGGGATAGGCGAGAGCCGCCGGCTCGGCGTAGGCGCCCTTGCACAACCGGATTCGCGCGCCGGAGGCCGCGAACTCGGTGCAGTCGTCCTCGGTGCGACGCAGATACGCCTGCAGGACGGTGCCGAGTTCGGGGAATTCACCGCGCAACGAGCGGACGATCTGCAACCGTTCGTCGACGGTGGCGTGGTCCTCGGCGTCGACGGTGACCAGCACCCCGGCCCGCCGCGCCGCGGCACAGATCGTGTGTGCATTCTCCTCGGCGATCTTGCGGCCATGTCGGGGCAGTGATTGGCCGAGCGCGGTGAGCTTGAGCGACACCTCGAGCCTGCCGGGCTCGACGTCTTGCGTCGACATTTCTTGCGTCGACATTGCCTGGAGGAGTGCGAGATAGGCGTCGACGGTGGCGCTCGCCTGGCTCTCGTCGGTGGTGTCCTCACCGAGGTGATCGATGGTGACCGAAAGTCCCTCGTCGAGGCCTCCGCGGATCGCGGCGAGTACGTCGTCGAGGGTCTCGCCCGGCACGAACCGGTTCACCACGCGCTCGGTGATCGGCAGCCGCACCGATGCTTCCTTGATCCGTTCGCTGGCAGCGGCTTTCATGATCACCGGCCGCAGAACCGCGTCGAAGACCGTACTCATTCACTGCTCCATGTGGGGGTAGGCGGAAGAGGTGGGCGGCACGAAGGTCTCCTTGATGGTGCGGGTGGAACTCCAGCGCATCAGATTGGCCTTCGACCCGGCCTTGTCGTTGGTGCCCGAGGCTCGGCCGCCACCGAAGGGTTGCTGGCCGACGACGGCACCGGTGGGCTTGTCGTTGATGTAGAAGTTGCCTGCGGCGTTGCGCAGAACATCCGATGCGGTGGCGACCGCGGCGACGTCGGTGGCGATGATCGATCCGGTCAGCGCGTACTTTGCGCTCGAATCGACCATCCGCAGGATGTTCGGATAGTCGGCGTCGGGGTAGACGTGCACGGCGAGAATGGGTCCGAAGTATTCGGTGGAGAACGCCTCGTCGGTCGGGTCGTCGCCGAGAAGAACGGTCGGGCGGACGAAGTAGCCTTCCGAGTCGTCGCAGTGTCCACCGGCGGCCACCGTCATCGTGGGCACGGTCTTGGCGCGATCGATGGCCGCGACGTGCTTGTCGAAGGCGCGCCGATCGATGACGGCACCACCGAAGTTGCCGAGGTCGCGGACGTCGCCGTAGGTCAATTCGTTGGCCTCGGTGAGGAAGTCGTCGCCCATCCGATCCCACACCGAGCGCGGGATGTAGGCGCGGGAGGCGGCCGAGCACTTCTGTCCCTGATACTCGAAGGCGCCGCGGATCAGGGCTGTGCGCAACACATCCGGGTCGGCCGAACGGTGGGCGACGATGAAGTCCTTGCCGCCGGTCTCACCGACGAGACGTGGATAGCTGTGGTAGCGGTCGATATTCGCCCCGACCTCGCGCCACAGATGCTGGAAGGTCGCCGTCGACCCGGTGAAATGGATGCCCGCGAGATGCGGATCGGCAAGGGCGACATCGGAGACGGCGATGCCGTCGCCGTGGACGAGGTTGATGACCCCGTCGGGCATTCCGGCGGCGCGCAGCAGTTCCATGGTCAGGTGTGCGGCGTACGCCTGGGTCGGCGACGGCTTCCACACCACCGTGTTGCCCATCAACATCGGCGCGGTGGGCAGGTTGCCGGCGATGGCGGTGAAGTTGAACGGTGTGATGGCGTAGACGAATCCGTCGAGGGGGCGATGGTCGAGGCGATTCCAGACGCCCGGCGAGGAGAACGGTTGTTCGGCGAGGATCTCGCGGGCGAAGGCCACGTTGAAGCGCCAGAAGTCGATGAGCTCGCAGGGTGCGTCGATCTCGGCCTGCTGCACGGTCTTCGACTGTCCGAGCATGGTGGCCGCGGCGATCCGTTCGCGCCACGGCCCGGAGAGCAGGTCGGCGGCGCGCAGCAGTACCGCGGCACGATCGTCGAAGCTGGTGTGTGCCCAGGCGTCGGCGGCCTCGAGAGCGGCATCGACGGCCGCTCGTGCCTCGTCGTGGCCGGCATTGGTGAAGGTGCCGAGCACCTCGGCGTGGGCGTGCGGTTGCACGACGTCGATGCGGTCACCATCGCCCATCCGGGCACGGCCGCCGATGACGTGGGGGAGGTCCATGGGGTCGGCCTGTGACTGTGCGCGCAGTTCCGCGACGATGCAGGCACGTTCGGGCGTGTCCGGTGCATAGGTGTGAACCGGCTCGTTCGCCGGGCGTGGGGGAAGGGTGATCGCGTCCATACCCGTCAGTCCACCAAGACGCCGACACCTGCGATATGTCCGATCAGCCAATCATCGAGGTTGATGCTTGGCTGATCGGACAAGCAGGTCAGCGGACGACGGCGCGTGACCGGATACATCCGAGGAGGACCAACGCGAGCATCGTGGTGACCAGCAGGATCGTCGTGCAGGCGGCGGCGGAGAAGACGTCGCCGCGGTCGGAGAGCCCGAAGATGGTGACCGGCAGGGTTTTCCACGTCGCCGGATAGACCATCACCGTGGCACCGAGTTCACCCATGGACAGGGCCACCGAGAGTCCTGCGGCGGCGCCGAGCGCGGGGAGGAGCAGCGGCAGGGTGACACGGGTCAGTACCCGCAGCGGTGACGCGCCGAGCGATTCGGCGGCCTGCCGATATGCCGGGTCGAGCCGATCCAGGGCGGCCGAGACCGCACTGAATGCGAAGGCCAGCACCAGCACGGTGTGGGCGACGACGACGATCCACTTGGTGCCGCCGAGCAGCAACGGTCGCGAGTTGAAACCGATCAACAGGCCCAGGCCGATTGCCACCGACGGCACCGCGATCGGCAGATGGAAGACGGCGTCGGTGATCCGGCGCAGCGGTCCCGCGGAATCCCCGATCGCCAGCGCCGCCCACGTGCCGAGTGTCAGGGCGAGGGCACCGGCGATGATCGCGGTCTGCAGGCTCACCGACAACGAGGCGACGTTCTCGCCTGAGAGTGCGTCCCCCATGTGTGTCAGACCCAGATGTGACGGCAGCGGACCGGTCCAGGACCCGGCGAATCCGGCGAGAACGACGGTGGCGATGGGGGCGACGACCACCACCAGCACCACGACGGCGAAGATGGTCCACACGGCAGTGCGGCCGCCACGGCTCCAGAACAGCATGTCTCACAGTCCTTTCCGCTTGCCCGATATCCGGGCGAAGATGAGGCGGTAGATGCCGTAGAGGGCCAATGACAGGGCCACCTGGACGGTGGCGATCACCGCGGCGCCGGCGAGATCGAACGTGACGATGCCACGGGTGTAGATCAGTACCGGCAGCGTGATCACGTCCTTGGCGCCGGTGAACAACACGATGCCGAACTCGTTGAGAGTCAACAGGAGTACCAGGCTGCCGCCGGCCATCAACGCCGGCCACGCCTCGGGCATGATGACCGAGCGCAACACCCGCCACGGGGATGCGCCGAGGCTCGCGGCGACATCGAGTTGATCGGTCGACAGCGTCGCGAACGACGCGAGGAGCGGCCGGACGACGAACGGGGTGAAAAAGGTGATCTCCGCTGCGATCACGCCCCATGGCGTGGCGAGGAAGTTCAGAGGACGGCTGCCGGTGACGTCGGCGATGAGCGCGTTCACCGCACCCGCCGTGCCGTAGAGAAAGGTGAATGCCAGCGTGATCAGAAACGACGGCAAGGCGAGCACGGTGTCGATGAGTCGCGCCACGATCGTGGAGCCGGGGAACGGCACGAAGGCCAGGACGATCGCCAGGAAGGTACCGAGGATCAGCGCGCCGAGTGTCGAGGCGACGGCGACCTGAGCGGTCCGCAGGAGCGCGGTCCGGAAGATCTCGCTGGACAGTACTGCACCCCAGGTGCTTTCACCGGTGCCGCCCGCGGATTCGGTCAGTACCCGCACGAGTGGGTAGACCGCGATGATCAGCACGATCACGAGCGGTGGCCACACCCACAGCGTGCTGCGCGAGCGCAGGGGGCGGTTCGGTTGCGGTGGTGGGGTGGACGTGGCGTCGTCGGTGAGCAGTGCGCCGGTGCTCATCGTGGGGTGCCCTCGGAGGCGACGAGGACGCCGATGGGGTCCGGGAAGCGCACGCCGACAACCGAACCCGGTGCGTAGTCGACGTGACCGACGACGTCGGCGTCGATGAGTTGATCGGGCAGTCCTTCGACGGCCAGGCTGACGCGCGTTGTCGAGCCCCGCCACACCGACCCGTCCACCCGTGCCCACATCGACCCGTGTGCGCCGGCCGGCGCCACCTCGACGTCGTGCGGCCGCACGCAGATCAGCGCCGGGGATCCCGGTGCCCACCGCTGGATGGGTTCGGGGGCGTTGGTGGAGAACATCTTTCCGCCGGCCTCCACCAGCGCGGTGGAGCCGGAGACCCGACCCACGGTGCACGGGATGAGGTTGGCGCCGCCGAGGAATCCGGCAGTGAAATCGGTCGGTGGCCGCGACCACAACTCGTCGGCGGTGCCTAGATCCACCAGGCTCGCGTGCCGCATGACGCCGATTCGGTCGGCCAGGGCGAGCGCCTCGGTCTGATCATGGGTGACGTAGAGCATCGTGGTGTCGGGCAAGCCATCCCGAAGTCGCTGCAACTCGACGACCATCGACGACCGCAATGCGGCGTCGAGGGCGGCGAGCGGCTCGTCGAGCAGCAGGACCTCGGGCCGGATGGCCAGGGCACGGGCGATCGCGACTCGCTGCTGCTGGCCACCGGACAACTCGCGGGGCAGCCGTGAGGCGTACTCGCCCATCGCGACCATCGACAGCGATTCCTCGACACGTTCGGCAATGACCTTGCGCGGCAGGCGTCGTGCCTTCAGTCCGAAGGCGACGTTGTCGGCGACCCGCATGTGCGGGAACAGGGCGTAGGACTGCACGACCACGCCGATTCCGCGTTTGGCGGGCGGCAGATCGGTGATGTCGTCGCCGTTGAGGAAAACCTGACCCGCGCTCGGCCGGACGAAGCCCGCCAGCGCCTTGAGCGCCGTGGACTTGCCGGAACCGCTCGGACCGAGGAGCGCTATGGTCTCGCCACGCCGGGCCCGAAGGGTGAAATCGCGGAGTGCATCGGTCGACTTCTTGCCGCGGCCATAGGTGACCGACACACGATTGAACACGATGCTGTCGGGTGCCTTGACGGCCGTCGTGGTGTCGGTCTCGGTGGCGCGGCCGGCAAGTGCCGAGCGGCGGATCGGTTTGTCGCTCATGTCAGTTCCCGGTGGCCTTCTGGTAGGCGGCGACGTCGGCGTCGAGTGTGCTGAGCACCGCATTCCAATCGGGCCGCCACACGGTGACCCCCTTGATGGCGGCGACGGGGCTGTCGGGGCCGCTCGGCGCGGTCACGTCGGTGCGGACCGGGATACCCAGGGCGTCGGTGGCGACGGTGTTCTGGACGTCCTTGCTGACCAGGTAGGCGAGTAGCTTCTTGGCCTCTTCGGCGTGCGGTGCGCCTTTGGTGACGCCGGCGAAGTAGGGGAGCGAGACGGTGGTGCGGGTCCCGTCGGGCATGGCCGGGAAGAACAGGGAGAACTTCGAGCCGTCGTCGCGGATGGAGGCGAGATTCATCTGCACATCGCCGTTGGCCACCAACAGTTCTCCGTTGCTGACCTTGGGCTGCAGCTTGCCGGTCGAGCTGGACGGGCCGACATTGTTGGTCTGGAGTTTGGCGAGGTAGTCGAGGGCCTGTTGGTTGCCCATCAGGTGCTGCAACAGCAGGAGTACCGCGGTTCCGTCGCCGGCCTGTCCTGGTGTGGAGTACTGGATTTTGCCCTTGTACTGCGATGTGAGCATGTCGTCCCACGTGCGCGGTGCGGGCTGGGCGGAGGGGTTGGCGATGAAGCTCAGTGTGTTGTCGACGATGGCGACGTAGTTGCCGTCGGCGGCATTGTTGCCCTGGGCGATCGCGGCGTCCTGCACGCCGGAAGATTGCAGGAGTTTGTCGGCGTCGGCGCGCTGGATGAATGGCGGCAGCGTGACCAGCAGATCCGCCTGTGGGTTGGACTGTTCCTTCTGGACGCGCGAAACCACTTCGCCGGAACCGGCTTCCACGACATTGACGGCGACGCCGGTCTGCTTCTGATACGCCGCGAACTGGGACTTGTACCAGCTGCCGAGGCCGTCGGCGCTGTACACGGTGAGCGTCGTGGCGCCCGACGACGACTGGGTGCCGGTGCCGCCGCACGCGGCGGTGAGAGTGAGGGCGGCCGCTGCGGTGGCGACCGCAACGGCGCGGGTGAGGTGTCGGACTCGCATGGGTGCTCCTGGTCTGGACAGTTGCGATCGGGGCGTGTGCTCCACCATCTTCACCGTTTGGTCTAGACCAAAGGAGGTCTGCGAGGAAAACGTTCGGTTAACTTTTGGTCTAGACCGAACCCGGTATGCTTGCGGCCATGACTTCACCAGCAGTGATCGTCGCCGAGGTGACCGCTCTGCTCGACTCTCTCCACGGTGTCTACGACGAGCTCGCCGTCGACGAGTTCGAGCACGCGACGCAAGCAGCGTGGCAGGCGCGGGTGAACGGCGCCGACGACGAGCTCGTGCTCGCCGCTGCGCTCCACGACATCGGACACAGTCCGCTGATCGACGACCATGCTCATCACGATCGCGCCGCCTGTGCTTGGCTGGCACCACGATTCGGCGATCGGGTGGCGTGGCTGGCAGGCGCGCATGTGGCGGCCAAGCGGCATCTCGCCGCGACCGAACCGGGATATGCGGAGTCGCTCAGTGATATCTCGGTCGAGTCCCTGGAGCACCAGGGCGGCGCAGACGACGTCGGCATCGAGTGGACGGGCCACCGCTGGTGGTCGGATGCGCTGCGGCTCCGCCGATTCGACGACGCGGCAAAAGTTCCTGGAGCGCAGGCGATCAGCGTCGACGAATTGTGTCGAATCGCCGGATCGGTCGCCGAACGAACAGTGGCGACGCAGGAGGCGCTCGGTGCGCGAAACTCCTAAGTACTACCAAGTGCGCACCGGCCTGGAGGAGAAGCTCGCCGGGCTCGAAGAGGGTGACCCGGTGCCGGCCGAGCGCGCGCTGGCCGAGGAGTTCGCCGTTGCCCGCGAGACCGTTCGGCAAGCCCTGCACGATCTGCTCGTCGAGGGACGGATCGCGCGGCGCGGCCGCGGCACCGTCGTATCGGCGCCGAAGCTGGTGCAGCCGTTGTCATTGCAGTCCTACACCGAGGGCGCGAAGAAGCACGGGCGGACACCGAGTCGTGAACTCGTGCAGTTCATCGAGGTCGATGCCGACGACGCCCTGTGCGACGACCTCGAGTTGGCACACGGCTCGCGAGTGCTGCACCTCGAACGTGTATTGCTCGCGGACGGAGCGAAACTCGGCCTCGAGATCACCTATCTGCCCGTCGATCGCTTCAGTGACTTCTTGACCACCTTCGACCCCGCCACCTCTCTCTACGCGGCAGTGCGTGCGACAGGCGTCGAGTTCGCATCCGCCCACGAGCGGATCGAGACGGCGCTCGCTTCTCCGCGCGAGGCGGCGCTCCTCGAAACGACGACATCCATGCCGATGATCCTGTTGCACAGGCGATCTCTCGACCCCGACGGCCGCCCGATCGAAAAGGTCCGTTCCCTCTACCGCGGCGACCGCATCGCCTTCGAAGCCGTCCTACGGGAGTAGCACGCCGCGCTTTCCTCCGGTGGTGCGGACAATGCTCGGCGAGACCCTGGTGAGATGACAAGTATCGCAACCACATCGGCGCCCAATCGACGCGCTCGAAAATAGTTGTCCACAGATTTCTGGAGCCGCGCGTTCGTCGGACCGTTCTTGTCGGTACCCCTTCGTGCACTTGTTCTCATCAGGTCCGATCGCGGGAGGGGAGGTACTGGTGTCGACGACTTTGACGTTCACCGATCCGGATGCCGACGCTGCCGCGATCGCAGCCATGTCGCGCGATGAGCTCACCGAGACCGGCCCTGAGTTGTTGCGTCAATCGCGTAAGTACGAGGCCCGGACGGTCCTGGCTGCTGCCGCGTTGGCGGAGCGGGTGTTTGGTGAGCATCTGGCGGGGCGGCCTGAGACCGGTGTGTGGGGGTCGGTGATCGAGCATGCCGAGAGACTCGGCCGGGCCGAGGTGTCGTTGCAGTTCAAGGTTTCCCGTAGCAAGGCCGGGAGTTGGGTGGCACTGGCGGACCTCTTGGAGAAGTTCCCGCTCATCCGTACCGCCTACCTGAACGGGGAACTCTCGACGAATCGGGCCTCGATCATGGCGCGCGCCGCCCAACGCGGCCAGAACATCGACACCACCGACAGCGACAGCGACAGCAACGGCGGTGACGAGTCCGGGGACAACGCGGAGATGACGTTCGAAGAGATCGTCCTGGACTACGGGTCCCGCGCCACCACCGATCCGGTGCTGTCCCAACAGCTTGATGCCGCACTGATCTCGATGAACCCCGACAGCGTGATCGAGGACCGCGACACCATCACCGACCTGGTGGGACACGTCACCATCACCCCCGATGTCGCCGGACACTCCGCTCTGGGTGCGGTCGTCCCCGCGCATTACGGGGTGTTCCTCACCGCCCAGATCAACGCCCTGGTCGGTGAACGGACCTGCCGCAAAGACCCGCGCCGCGTGGGATCGCTGCGGGTGATCGCCCTCGGAGAGATCATCGGCGTGCCCGGAGCGCACCTCGACTGCGCATGCGGACAAGATGATTGCCCGAAACGAGGTGGCGGCACCGACAGCAACGGGTCGGCCGAAACACCCGCCGACCCCGACTACGCCACCACCCTCGCCGACGTCGTGAAGCCGATCCACTACCCCGAATCCGCCCGCGCGGCTGGACCGTTGATCCCGCAGATCTCCGACCGGCCCCAAGCCCCGCCCGCCGATCCGACCGGACACGGCGGGTTTACCGTGCCACCACCTGGGGCATTGACCTATGCACCCAGCGCCGCCTTGCGCGCTGAGGTGCTGGCCAACGATGCGTGGTGCCGATACCCCTACTGTGGGATGCCGTCACACCTGTGCGACCTCGATCATTGGCGGCCCTTCAACCACACCGACCCCGAGGTCGGCGGGTGGACGGTGCTCGGCGACCTCATCCCACTGTGTCGGGCCGATCACCAACGCAAGCATCTCGCCGAGTGGGTGCCGACGCTCTTTCTGGATCGGCGGGTGGAGTGGCGAAGCAGGTGGACGGGGCAGGTGATTGTCACCTACCCGCGGTGACGGGGTTTTGCTGTGGGGTGGAACCAGCTGTGGCTCACCGGGTCTCGAGGCTCCTCGCTAGCGCTCGTCGCACCTCGACCACCAGGAAAAGGCTCGGCGCACGCGCCTCACACCTCGACCACCAGGAAAAGGCTCGGCGCACGCGCCTCACACCTCGACCACCAGGAAAAGGCTCGGCGCACGCGCCTCGCACCTCGACCATCGGGGGAAAGTCCTCGACCAGCGCGGGTGAGGGCCTGGACCAGCGCGGGTGAGCGCCTGCACCATCGGAGGCAGGCGTCCGACCACTACCGGGCGCGAAGTGACAGCGCCACCACCAGTCGGGTGGCGGGGTCGTCGAGGTCCATGTCGGTGAGGTCGCGAATGCGACGGATGCGGTAGCGCAACGTATTCGGGTGGATGTGGAGTGCCTCGGATGCTGCGCGGACGTCGCCGAAATGATCGAGATAGGCGCGCAGTGACGCGGTGAGATCGCCGCCGGAATCGGTGTCGCGGTCGGCGAGTTCGACGACGCGTCTGTCGATCAGGTCGGGGTTGGCCGAGAGCAGCGCGACGATCTCGCCGAGCAGCACCCCGGTCTGGGACGCCGACACCGTCGTCACCGGGTCGATGAGGTCGGACTCTCGTTGTGCCGCATCGAGAACCCGATCGGCAAGTCGGCGTAGTTCGGGGACTTCGGACAGTCCTGCTGCCGGTCCGGCGACGACGGCGCGCACCGATGTCTGAAATTGCCGGTCGGCGGCCTCGACCGCCGAATGGGCCCACGCCAGGACCGAGTCGACGCCGGGCCCGTTTGCCTCCGGCCCGTCGCCCGGCAGCACCACGTAGGCACGTGCCCCGAGGGTGGTGGTCACCGACAGCGGACGCAAGGCGCTGGCGTGCAACGTCAATGCCGACACGACACCCGCCGGAATGCCCGAACCCGCGACCTCGTCGACGCTCGGCCCGCGGCCGGCGAAGCCGACAACGATCACCGGTGCGTCGGACGCGATGCCGAGTTGCGCCCCCAGATATCCCGCGTCGATGCTCTCGCCATGTGCGCCGAGGAGCCGCCGAACGATCTCGTCGTGACCGGTCCCCGCCGCCCGGCGTTGCGAAATCACCCGTGCCGCAACGGCAGCGGCCCCTCGAAGGATGGTCTCGGCGTCGGTGGCGAACTCCGAGTCGCCCTGCTGTAGCCAGACGACTCCCAGGAAGTCCGGACCGGAGCGGATCGGTGCCGCCATCCGCGGCCGTAGACCCAGGTCGGTGCGCGCGGCCACCCGCACGACCCCGTGCGAGGTACGCAGGGCGTCCATCACACCCCACTGGCGCAGCCACGCCAACATCTCCGGTGGCCCCTCGCGACCGAGAATCGACAATCGCCGTAGCTCGTCGGCCTCGTCACCGGCGCGACTGTAGGCCAACACGTGTGAACGTTGATCCTCGATGCTGACCAGGCCGTGAGTACGTCGGGCCACTTCGGCGGCGAGTTCGAACAGGTCGCCGCTGGTGCCCGACGCCCACGCCCCGGACGCCAATGCATCGGGGTCTCCGACACCTGCTGCGGTGTCGAGGACGCGAATCAACAACTGGTAGATCCGCTCCCACCGTGCGTGCGGGTCGACGTCGATGACCGCGATCCCCGCTGCGGCGAGCGCCTCGGTCACCCCCGAACCCGGGGATTTGAGCATCACCGCAATCGGCGGTGCGGCAGTGATCGTCGGAAGCCAGTGCACCACATCGGCTTCCGATACACCGACCATCAGGAACACGTCGGCGCCGCGCGCGGCCGCACCCAACGGCAGACGCAGGTCGTCGGGGTCGAGCAAAGCCACCGATCCGACGGTGACGTCGAGACCCCGTGGTGCCTCCACCAGCGTCACGAGCGTCGCGTCGAGGGCGAGCACCAGCCGCCCCAGCCCGATCCGCGCCTCGTCCATAGCTCGAATCTACGGCCCGGCCGATGAATACACACGTGCCCGCCGAGAACGAATCCCGGCGGGCACATGCGGGGCTGCAGAGTGGATCGGTACGAGGTGGATCGGTACTAGGCGATCACAGGATCGTGAGCATCTCGTTGTAGGTGGGCAGCGGCCACAGATCGTCGGCGACGATGGTCTCGAGCTTGTCCGACGCGGTCCGGACCTCGGCCATCGGCGGGATCAGCGAGGTGAGCGCGTATTCCGACTCTGCTTCGACGGTGTCGCCGTGGAATCCGGCGATGGCCTCCTCGAGGGCGTCCATCTTCTTGTTGAGCGCCTTGACCGAGGTGGTCATCGTCAACAACGCCGGGGTTTCCATGTCGATGCCCGCGGCCTTCAGACTCGCCGCGGTGGACGCCAACTCGCCCATGTAGCGGGTCGCGGCCGGCAGGATCATCGTCTTGGCGATCTCCAGTGTTTCCTTCGCCTCGACCAGCAGCGCAAGCGCGTACTGCTCGAGCACGACCTCCTTGCGGGCCTTGAGTTCCCGCTCGGACAGGATGCCGTACTTGGACATCAACTCCTTGATCTCCGGCTCGTCGAGCTGTGCCATCGCGTCGACGGTGGTCCGCAGGTTCAGCAGACCGCGAGCGGCTGCCTCCTCCTGCCAGGCATCGGAGTAGCCGTCACCGTTGAACACGACCTTGCCGTGATCGGTGACGATCGCCTCGAGCAACTTCTGCACTGCCGCATCGAACTTCGTACCCGCTGCGGTCTCCGTCTCCAGGAAGGTGCACACGTAGTCCAGCGAGTCGGCGAGCATCGCGTTGATGGCGACCATCGGGTCGGCGATCGACTGGTTGGAGCCGGGCGCACGGAACTCGAAACGGTTGCCGGTGAAGGCGAACGGGCTGGTGCGGTTGCGATCGCCCGCGTCGGCCTTGAGCGGGGGCAGAGTGTCGACGCCGAGTTCGAGGACGCCGGTCTGCTTGCTCTCCTTGGCGCCGCCCTTGGCGATCTGGTCGAAGACGTCGGCGAGCTGCTCGCCGAGGAAGATCGAGATGATCGCGGGCGGTGCCTCGTTGGCGCCGAGGCGGTGGTCGTTGGACGCCGAGGCGACCGACGAACGCAGTAGGCCACCGTATTTGTGCACACCGCGGATGATGGCGGCGCAGAACACCAGGAACTGCTCGTTCTCGTGCGGGGTGTCGCCCGGATTGAGCAGGTTGCCCTGATTGCTGTTACCCAGCGAGAAGTTGACGTGCTTGCCCGAACCGTTGACGCCGGCGAAGGGCTTCTCGTGGATCAGACAGACCATGCCGTAACGTTCGGCGACCTTCTTCATCGTCGTCATCATCAGCTGCTGATGATCATGGGCGAGATTGGACTTCTCGAAGACCGGCGCCAATTCGAACTGGCCGGGCGCGACCTCGTTGTGCCGCGTCTTGGCCGGGATGCCCTGCTTGAACAACTCGCGGTCGAGCTCGATCATGAACGCCAGCACACGATCCGGGATGGATCCGAAGTAGTGGTCGTCGAACTCCTGGCCCTTGGACGGCTTGGCGCCGAACAGGGTGCGGTTGGCGGTCATCAGGTCGGGTCGGGCGAAATAGAAGTGACGGTCGATCAGGAAGTACTCCTGCTCGGCTCCGGCATAGGAGACGACGGTGTCGACGTCTTTGTGTCCGAACAACTTCAACAGCCGCATGGCCTGCTTGCTCATGGCCTGCTGGCTGCGCAGCAGCGGGGTCTTCTTGTCGAGGGCCTCACCGGTCCACGAGATGAAGATCGTGGGAATGCACAGCGTGTTGCCGTTGGGGTTCTCGAGAATGTAAGCGGGGCTGGTGACATCCCACCCGGTGTAGCCGCGGGCCTCGAAGGTGCCGCGCAGACCGCCATTGGGGAACGACGACGCATCCGGCTCGCCCTGCAGCAGCGTCTTGCCCTGGAATTCGGCGAGCGAACCGTCGGAACCGTCGGGCTCGAGGAACGAGTCGTGCTTCTCGGCGGTGAACCCGGTGAGCGGGTAGAAGACGTGGGCGTAGTGCGAGGCGCCCTTCTCGATCGCCCAGTCCTTCATCGCCGAGGCGACGTAGTCGGCGAGAGTCGGGTCCAGCGGCGCGCCCTTGTCGATGGTGGCCGAGACGGCCTTGAACACGTGCTTGGGGAGACGCGATTTCATCACCGACAGGGTGAAGACGTTGCGGCCGAAGGTGTCGGCCAACGGCTCGGGGAAGCCATCGGTCTCCATCTCGTAGGTGGTCACGGCCTCGATGGCCTGACGGCGCGACATGCTGCCACTCATGGGGTACTCCTGGGTTCGTGCCCCGGATCGTCGACTGGGTGTCGTGGTCGGGCCGGGGCGTTGTACGAGCGATACGAAGCTATGAGTGACAGGTACCCGCATCGTTGCGCCAATGTGACGTACGTGAAAACTCGGTTCAGTTTCCTGTTGTGTGCAGGTCACGCGAGGTGATGGCGAGCGCGGCGACCACGATTCCCACGACGATGCCGATGCCGGTGTCGAGTACTCGATCCACCGCCATCTCCGGTGACAAGCCCGCGCCCAGCCCGGTGAGCAGCAATGCCATCGGCGTCACCGCCAGTGAACAGATCGCATAGTTGACGGTGGAGAAGACCTCCGCGCAGGTCTGAAGGACCACGATCGCCGCCACCGCGCCCCAATAGCCGAGGGGCAGCGCGAGCAACACCGCAGCGATCGCCGCGCCGCCGATGTTGCCGAGTAGCCGGGCCACCCCGCGACTGACCGTGTGGTGATAGCTCACGCCCTGCATGGCGGCCATTGCGCCCATCGCGGCCCACATCGGGTGCGCGAGCCCGGCTGCCGCGGCGCCGCCCGCCGCCGCCGCCGCGGCCACCGTGATGCGTGCCGCCCAGATCAGCAGATGGCGTCGGGTGTGCGAGGAGTGACCCCCGGCCAGTTGCGTCCACAGCGATTCCCGTGTGGCCGATCCGGTGATCCCGGCGCGGCCCCGAAGAGTCGACATCGCGATCAGCCAGGGTGCCAACGCGGCGAACATGCCGATCACCGAGCCCAGGGCGGTGGCCGCGACAGCCCGGCCGACATCGGTGAGGTCGCCCGCGAAGCCGGCCGCGCCGGTCGCCGCGAAGACGAAGATGATGCCTCCCGGGCCGACGATGTGCAGTGCCGACACCAGATAGGCGGCGGCTCCGGCGAGGGCCGAGATGACGCCGATCTCGACCAGCAACGGCGCGGAGAATGCGCCGAGCGCGGCGCCGATGCCGACGGCCGTGGTGATCGCAACGGCAAGCACGCCCAGCCGCCCGGCGCGCACCGGATAGGGATCGGGCCGGCAGAACGCCGAGATCAAGGTGCCGAGGGCGGCGAGGCCGGCGATGTCCCGATGGCCGGTCAGCCCGCCGATCACCAGGACCACTCCGACGGCCATGCCCACCCGTAGTGGAGCGGCATAGCCGATCCGGCTGGTGTCCATCGACAACGCGTCCCGCCACGCCCGAACGCTGACCGCATGGCGCAGTGCGGCCCGGCGAGAGGGACGAGCGGGCAGGTCGAGATAGGGGGAAGCCGTGGACATGGAACTACTTTATCACTATTTTACTAGTGAAATATGTGAGCGGGGCTACGATGAGCCGCGTGACCGATGCCGCAGACGCCGCGCGGGATGCGGGTCCACGCGACCTGGTCGACCGGATCATCGACGAGTGGGCACAGGCCTTTCCCGGCATCGACGTCGCGCCCATCGGCGTACTCGGTCGGGTTCAGCGCATCGCCGCGATCTCCAACGCCCAACTCGACCGCAATCTCGAGGAGCACGGGATCGGTCGATCGGAGTTCGACGTCCTCGGTGCGCTGGTGCGCGCCCGGCGGCCGCTGCGTGCCAGCGAGGTCGTCTCGACGACGACACTCAGCGGTGCGTCGATCACCAAGATCAGTGAAAGTCTTTCTCGGCGTGGACTCTTGGAGCGCAGGAAGTCCGAGCGGGACGGGCGGGTCGTGCTGCTGCGGCCCACCGAGGCCGGCCGCAGGCTCGTCGATGCCGAGTTGCCACGCCGCCTGCGTGACGACGAGGACGCACTGGCGGCATTGACCGAGCGGGAACGAGCGACGCTCGCGGCGTTGCTGCGCAAGATCTCACTCGTCGTCGGCGGCTGACCGCCGCATACGCGCGAGTTCTTGACACAATCGGGAATCACTGTCTAGTTTTCTCGAGATACTCGACGACGCCGTTCGACAGGGGTTTCATGCGCACATTCTCTCGCCGTCAGGTGCTCACCGGTGCCGTCGGCGCCGGGGTCACCGGGGTGATCGCCTCCACCGCAGGGGTCGGCCGCGGCTTCGCGACGCCGGGCCGAGCCGTCCCGACCACTCGCGAGGAACACCGCGTCGTGGTGATCGGCTCCGGATTCGGTGGGGGAGTCACGGCCTTGCGGCTGACCCGCGCCGGGGTGCCGGTGGTCGTCCTCGAACGCGGACGACGCTGGCCGACCGGACCGAACTCGACGACGTTCCCGAGCGCGACCCATCCCGACAAGCGCATCCTCTGGCACCAGTCGACACCACAGGTCTTCGGTCGTCCGCTGTCGGTGGAACCCTATGTGGGACTGTTCGAATCGATTGCCGGACAGAACATGACACCCATGGTCGCGGCCGGCTGGGGCGGGGGCTCACTGGTCTATCAGGGCATGACCCTGCAACCGTCGGAAGAGGTGTTCGGCGCGCACTTCCCCGCCGGCCTCGACTGGCCGTCGATGAACGGCACCTACTACCCGCGGGTCGCACGCATGCTCGGTGCGCAGGTGGCCCCCGACGCGCTGATCCGCACCCCCAACTACCGCGTTGTTCGCGAGTTCGCCGCCCATGTGCGGCGCGCCGGCCTGCCGCTGCAGAAGATCCCGATGCCGATCGACTGGAACTATGCACTGGCCGAGGTCGCCGGGAAGATGCGCCCCTCCTACACCAACGGCGACGGCGCGATCGGCGTCAACAACGGCGGCAAACACAGCGTCGACGTCACCTATCTCGCGCAGGCGCAACAGACCGGACTCCTCGACGCCCGAATCCTGCACGACGTCACCGAGATTCACCGCGAACCGACCGGCCGCTGGCGCGTGACGGCGAACCGGACCGATGAGACCGGACGGGTCCTCGAGACCGTGATCATGTCCACCCCGGCGTTGTTCCTCGCCGCCGGCTCGATGAACACCACCCGAATGCTGGTGCGCGCCGGGGCAACCGGAGCGATCACCGACCTCCCGGACGCCGTCGGCACCGGCTGGGGCACCAACACCGACCGGATCTACATCTGGAACGCCCCGACCGCCGATTTCGGTGCGGCACAAGGAGGCCCGGTCGTCTACGGCAGCCTCAACTGGTCCGACCCGCAGCACGCGTTCACCGTGATCCAGGCGTCCATCCCACCGATCCCGGTCGACGCCCACTCCACGATGATGGTCGCCTACGGCGTCAGCGCCGGGCGCGGGCACTTCACCTACGACGGCACCACCGACCAAGCGGTCCTGCAATGGCCGCACGAAGGGGACTCGGTCCTCCAAACCCGCCACATCACCCCGGCGGTGAACCGCATCGCCGGGCCGGACTCCACCCTGATCGACACCAACGCGGTGTTCCCGTCGACCTGGCATCCCCTCGGCGGCGCATCCATGGGCACCGTATGCGACCTGGAAGGTCGGGTACACGGCCAGCGCGGACTCTACGTCGTCGACGGTGCGCTGATGCCCGGCACGTGCGCCGCGTGCAACCCGTCGATGACCATCGCCGCAGTCGCCGAACGCGCACTGGACCGCATCGTCGCCGCCGACGTCGGCTCACTCATCTGAGGGCGCCGACGCCGCCGCGGCGGGCATGGCCTCGAGGGCGGGCCGCAGCCAGCGGTCGAGGAACGTGCGCAATTCGGCATCGGTGCGGTCGGCGTCGTCGACGACGACCAGCGACAGACTCAGCAGGGCCGTCATGTCGACGATGTCATCGACATGCGGTGCGTACTGCGGCGCCGCGACGATGATCGGCTGCAGGATCTGCGCGGCGACCTCGCGGGTCCTCGACATCGCGCCGGAGTCGAAGAACGGATGGCTTTCCTGCGAGGTCATGAGCATCGACAGAGCCGGATCGGCCGCGGCCATCGAACGGCCCGCGACGATGAACTCGACGAGATAGTCGGTCAGATCGGTGATGCCCTCGAGCCGCGCGTGAATGGCACCCATCGCGGTGATCGCGAGTTCACCGAGCGCCTGGGAGACGAGATCCTCCCGGGAACCGAAGATCGAGTACACCGTCTGCCTCGACACGCCCGCCGACGCGGCGACGGCCGCGATACTGGCCCCGGCAAAACCTTCTGCGGCAATCAGGCCGAGCGTCGCGTCGATGATCTTCCCTCTCGAACGCATGCCCTCGATTATGACGTCGCGTCCACACCCGTCTGCCGCGCCACGCTGGGCCGGTGGGCTGTGTGCCGGGCCTGCGCGCCGACCGCCTACTGTGGGCTGCACGACCTGCCGCCGTCGGCGGGTCGCGGCTCACGTCGACAGGGGAGGTTCAACAACGATGAGTGTGGTGCGTCATTCGTCCACGATCGAGGTGGCACGCGATCGCGTGTTCGCCTACATCAACGACTACGAGAACGTTCCCGAGTACATGTTCGGGATTCACAAGTTCACCCCGCGGACAGATCAGACCAGCGGTAAGGGGTCGGTCTTCGACGTCGCGATCAAAGCGGGCCCGAAGACCCTGAAGTCCACCATCGAGACCATCGAGTGGGTCGAGAACGAACTCATCGTGCTCAAGGCCATCGAGGGCTTCCAGGCCAACACCACCTGGCGCTTCGCCGACCTCGCGGACGGCGGCACCACGGTCGACGCCGAATTCGAGTACATCCTGCCCGGCGGCCTGGCCGGAAAGGCGCTGGGCGCGATCATGGATCCGTTCGCGGCCCAGGCGATCAAGCACACCGACGCCAAGCTGCGCTCGGCGCTCGCGGGGTAGGCGCGCGTGGTGGATGTCGCCGCGGCGCTGTTCGACCTGGCGCAGCGGCGGTCGCTACTGCCGGGTGCGGTGGAGAACGTGGTGTCCGGACCCGGTCGCGACGTCTCCGGCCTGGCCGTGCTGGTGACCGGCGCCTCGGAGGGGATCGGGCGGGAGGCGGTCCGTGCGCTCACCGCGCGCGGCGCCCATCTCGTCGCCGTCGCCCGACGCTCCGACGAACTGCGGTTGCTGGCGTCGGAGACCGGGTGCGACCACATCGTCGCCGACCTGTCCGACGAGGCCGGCGTGGCGGCGCTTCTCGACGAACTCGGTGATGCGCGGATCGACGTCCTGGTGAACAACGCGGGCCGCTCGATCCGGCGGTCGATCCTCGACTCCACCGAGCGGCTGCACGACTATCAGCGCACGATGTCGCTGAACTACTTTGCCGCCGTCCAACTCTCGCTGGGCCTGCTGCCCGGCATGGTCGAACGCGGATCCGGTCAGATCGTGAACATCTGCACCTGGGGCCTGATGGCGGGGACGTTCCCACGTTTTTCCGCCTACGCCGCGTCCAAGAACGCCCTCGGGATCTTCGGACGCAGCCTCAACGCCGAACGCCCCCACCCGGGCGTCTGCGCCACCAACGTCTACTACCCCCTGGTGCGGACCGAGATGATCGCTCCCACAGCGGAATACGACGACCTCCATGCGCTGGATGTGACCGAGGCGGCGAACTGGATCGTCCGCGCGATCACCCACCAGCCCGAGGAGGTCGCGCCCGCGGCCCTGCGAGCGGTGCTGCCCGTCCTCGACTACCTCTCACCGGCGGTCGCCGACCGCGCCATGCGCGCCCTCACCTGAGCCCGAGTTCGACAAAGTCCTCGCGCCGGGCGTCGTCGTGCGCTAACCTCGGCAGTGCGACTGGCGCAGCCGGAATCGACCGGCAAGGAGCACGTTCGGAGACATCGTCCGCCTGGGTGTCGATCCCCGACAAAGGAACGTGCCATGGCCCACTCACAACCCACCGATGCCGCCCACTCCACCGCTGCCGCATCCTCCGCGGAGACCGGCCGCCACCGCGTGGTGATCATCGGCTCGGGCTTCGGTGGGCTCGCCGCGGCCCGGCGACTCGCCCACGCCGATGTCGACGTCACCGTCATCGCCCGCACCACCCACCACCTGTTCCAGCCGCTGCTGTACCAGGTGGCCACCGGCCTCATCTCGCAGGGCCAGATCGCCCCGCCGATCCGGGTCATCCTGCGCAATCAGCGCAACGCGCGGGTCGTCCTCGGCGACGTGGAGAGCATCGACCTCCAGCAGCGCAGGGTCACCTCACGCCTCCTCGACCGCGAACTCATCACCGGTTACGACAGTCTGATCGTCGCCGCGGGTGCCGGCCAATCCTATTTCGGCAACGACCATTTCGCGGAATTCGCGCCCGGTCTCAAGACCATCGACGACGCCCTCGAACTCCGCGGACGGATCCTCGGCGCCTTCGAACAGGCCGAGTTGTCCACCGATCCCGACGAGCGCGCCCGCCTGCTGACCTTCGTGGTGGTCGGCGCCGGTGCCACCGGGGTGGAGATGGCCGGGCAGATCGCGGAGATGGCGGCCAAGACGCTACGCGGCGCCTTCGACTCCATCGATCCGACGCAGGCGCGGGTCATCCTGCTCGACGCCGCGCCGTCGGTGCTTCCGCCGTTCGGGCGCAAGCTCGGGGGGCGGGCCGAAAAGCGTTTGCGGTCACTGGGAGTCGACGTACAACTGGGATCGATGGTGGTCGACATGGATTACGACGGGCTGGTGGTCAAAGACCCCGACGGCACCACCCGACGTATCGAGAGCCAGTGCAAGGTGTGGTCGGCGGGTGTCGCGGCCAGCCCACTGGGCCGCCATCTCGCCGAGCAGAGCGGAGCCGAGACCGACCGCGCCGGCCGGGTCCGGGTGCAGCCCGATCTCAGTCTGCCCGGCCACGCCGAGGTGTTCATCGTCGGCGACATGATGGCACTCGACGGAGTGCCGGGGCAGGCCCCGGCGGCCAATCAGTCCGCGCGGTACGCCGCCGACACCATCACCGCCCGCCTCAACGGCAGCCTGCGCGCCCGAAAGCCGTTCTCCTACTGGGACAAGGGATCGATGGCGACGGTCTCGCGGTACTCGGCCGTCGCCAGCGTGCCGATCCCCGGCACGTCACGGCACATCGAGTTCTCCGGTTACCTCGCCTGGCTCGGATGGCTGTTCCTGCACCTGATCTACCTCGTCGGATTCCGCAACCGCTTCACCACGCTGATCGACTGGCTCTTCGCGTTCACCTCGCGCAGCCGCAACCAACTCGCGGTCACCGAACAGCAGGTGTTCGCGCGCACCGTGATCGACCGACTCGAGGAGATCGAGGAACGCGGCGCCGCCTGAGGCGGCGCGGGTCCGGCGCGTCTACAGTCTCGCCAACGCCGGCGTCAGCTTGTCGACCGCCCACGGCACCGAGTAGATCGTGGGCGCGCTGAACGCCGCCGCGGTGTCGTTGGTGAGGAACACCGTCGTGCCGCGGCGCACCGCGGGCAGCGAATC
Source organism: Gordonia sp. L191 (assembly GCF_030077625.1). Lineage (NCBI taxonomy): Bacteria > Bacillati > Actinomycetota > Actinomycetes > Mycobacteriales > Gordoniaceae > Gordonia > Gordonia sp. L191. Next base: position 756,197 of record NZ_CP125996.1, read on the forward strand.
CCAGCCGGGGATCGCATCGAAGGCCTCGGGCCCGCCGACCAGCGGCCAGAAGATCAGCAGGTCCGAAGCGAAGATGTCGATACGTTCGGGAGACACGACCGTGCGTGCGCCACCGGGCGCGAGCCCCTTGACCGCCGGGTCGAGAACCAGTCCGAGCTCGGCGAGCAGTTTCGCGGAGGGGTCGGTGTCGCTGGTCACCACACCGAACTGATTCTGCGGGGTCAACTGTCCGAAGGTGAACGTCTTGCCCTGGCTCGCCGGGTATTTCGCCTTTGTGGTCGCGATCTGCTGCTCGACCTCGGCGACGGCCTCATCGGCCTGCTGCTGCTTGCCGAAGATCCGGCCGGCCGTCGTCATCACCTCCTGCCAACTGTCGGTGACGGTGTTCTTGGCCATCACCGGAATCGTGGGGGCGATCTGCGTCAGGCGGTCGTAGGCCGCGCGGTCGGGCAGGTATCCGGCGAGGATGACCTGCGGGGCGAACCGCGCGATCGCGGCGACGTCAGGGGGACCGGCCTCCACGTCATAGGTGACGATCGTCGACGAGTGCTCCGGCGTCCAGGCGAAGCGATTGTTCGGGCCCGAATACCCCTGCGCGAGGAACTCCGCCGTGATCGGGACCCCGAGGCGGATCAGCGAATCCGACCACGCGCCGCCGAATGTCACGACCTTGGTCGGATCGCTCGGAATCGTCGTCGATCCGTACTGGTGCTCGACGGTCACGATCTCACCCGTGGATCCGGCCGGGTCGTCGGGGGACGAACATCCGACAAGGGCGACGAACACCAGGGTCAACAGGCCGGCGAGGACTCCACGAACACGCATTTCGTTAGGTTAGGCTAAATCGCCGGTATCGGACAAGACCGACGTGGGCGTTCCGACGACGCGGCCCGTCATCGACGCCGTCCGGGCGTCCGGGTTAATCCCACGGTGACCGAAAGTCTGTGCCGCATACACGCCCGGACGCCGTCGACGTACCCGGGTGACTCCTGACTTTCTTGCCGTGCGCCGCGCCGTCGACCTACCGTGAATCGACCATCTGGAGCGACCGAGAGACCCGGCTCGTCGACGTCGCAGCAACCCCCAGAGGAGGGTGCTAACGCCGGGATCGATGGGAGTCGGCTCGTGCCATTTCATGACCATGCCCCGTTGTCGGTGCTCGACCTCGCACCGATCAGTGAGGGCTCCAATCCTGCTGCCGCACTGGCCAATACGATCGGCCTCGCGCAGCACGCCGAGCAGTGGGGCTATCGCCGCTACTGGGTCGCCGAACATCACTTCGTCGCGGTGGCCGGCTCCAACCCGGCCGTCCTGATCGGTCAGATCGCCGGTGCCACCACCACCATCCGGATCGGGTCGGCGGCGGTGCAGGTCGGCCAGACGACCGCGGTCTCGGTCGTCGAGTCCTTCGGACTGCTCGACGCCTTCCATCCCGGCCGCATCGACCTGGGTCTCGGACGCTCCGGTCAACGGCGCGCGGAAGCGGTCACGGCGACCCCGAAGGCTTCGACATCGACGGCTTCGGCACCTGCGGTGACCCTGCCGAGCATTCCCGGCCCGAGTCGCGTCGTCGACGGTGTGGTGCTCCCCGAACCATTCGATGTGTCGGCGCTGCTGGCGAATTCGCGCCTGGCGCGCGGCTTCGAGGTACTCACCCAACCCGGTGCGCAGACCCCGGACTTCGCCGAGCAGGTCGCCGACATCGCCGCACTGCTCGAAGGCACCTATCGCAGCCCGTCCGGTCTCGAACTGCATGCGGTGCCCGGTGAGGGCGCCGACGTCGAGCTCTGGATCTTCGGCAGCAGCAAGGGCCAGAGCGCCCAGGTGGCCGGCGCGCGCGGACTCCCGTTCGTCGCCAACTACCACGTGAGCCCCGGGACCACGCTCGAAGCGGTGCAGGCCTACCGCGCCGCCTTCCGGCCGTCGGCGGTGCTCGCCGAACCGTACGTGGTGGTCTCGGCCGACGTGGTGGTCGCCGAGGACGACGACACCGCACGCCATCTCGCCTCCACCTACGGGCACTGGGTGTACAGCATCCGCAGCGGCCACGGCGCCGTCGAGTATCCGGATCCGGCCACCGCGCCACCACTGGCCGACGAGCAGCGCGCACTGGTCGCCGACCGCCTCGAGACCCAGTTCGTGGGCAGCCCCGACACGGTCGTCGAGCGTCTCGCCGCACTCGGAAAACTCACCGACGCAGACGAACTCGTCATCACCTCGGTCACCCACGATCACGGTGACCGGCTGCGCTCGCACGAACTCCTCGCCAAGAAATGGGGCCTCATCTGATGCGTGGCATCACCACCACCGTCGCCCGTACCGCGACGGCAACCGTTGCCGCGCTGGCCGTCTTCGGTCTCGCCGCATGCGGCGGGGGCTCCTCACAGTCCGAGGACGCCGGTCCGCCGGTCTCCGGCGGCACGCTGCGCTACGGCCTCTCCGACGCGCCCACCTGCTCCGACCCCGCCCAGAGCGCCACCAACCAGACGATCTACGTGACCCGTCAGATCGTCGACTCACTGACCGACCAGGTACCCGGAAGCGGCGACCTGAAACCGTGGCTGGCGCAGAGCTGGGAGGTCAGCCCCGACGCCAAGACCTTCACCTTCCATCTCAAGCCCGACGTCACCTTCAGCAACGGCACCCCGCTGACCGCCGACTCGGTCAAGAAGAACTTCGACGCCATCGTCACCACCCTCGGCGGCGCCAAGGCGCCCTTGGCCGCAACCTATCTCAGCGGCTACACCGGCACCACCGTCGTCGACCCGTCGACCGCACGGGTCGAGTTCTCCGCGCCGAACGCACAGTTCCTGCAGGCGACCTCCACCCCGCAGCTCGGCATCCAGGCCGACGCGACCGTCGCCGCCACACCCGAACAGAGGTGCCAGGGCACCAACATCGGCTCCGGGCCGTTCGTGTACTCCGCATGGCAACAAGGCCGTTCGGCCGCCCTGCGCAAACGCACCGGATATCAATGGGGCTCGGCGGTGTTCACCCACACCGGCGACGCCTACCTCGACGGGATCGACTTCACCGTCGTCCCCGAGTCGGGTGTGCGCACCGGCTCACTGGGCTCCGGTCAGCTCGACGCCATCAGCGATGCCCTCCCCAACGACAAGGCACAGATCTCCTCGGCCGGTGGCAAGGTACTCACCGCGGTGAACCCCGGCGTGCCATTCGGCCTGCAGCCCAACGTCTCCCGTGGAGTGCTCGCCGACGAGCAGGTCCGCACCGCACTGCTCCCGGCGATCAACCGCACCGAACTCGTCGACACCGTGCTCGACAAGGACTTCCACCCGGCGACCGGGGTGCTGGCCGCCAACACCCCGGGATTCCATGCCGAGACCGCAGCCCTGGCCTTCGACGCCGCCAAGTCCCGGCAGCTACTCGACGCCGCCGGCTGGCGGCCCGGCGCGGACGGCATACGCGTCAAAGACGGCCGGCGCCTGTCGTTCTCGGTGCTCTACAGTCCGGTGTTCGCCGGCAACCAGGCGATCCTCGAACTCGTCCAGCAGCAGCTGAAGAACGTCGGCGTCGACATGGCGCTCGACGTGGTGCCCGCAGCCGAGGCCACCGTCCGACAGAACTCCGGCGACTACGACGCGATCTACTACAACGTGACACGCGCCGACGGTGACATCCTGCGTACCCAGTTCGGGTTGACCACCCGAAACCTGAACCGGCGCGGGCCGATTCCCGCGCTGGATACCGCACTGGCGCAACAGCAGAGCACCACCGACACCGCCGCACGCAACGCGGATCTTGCCACCGCCCAGACCCAGATCATCGAGCACGGACTGTTCCTGCCCACCATCGAACTCTCGCAGGCCATCGGTACCGCGAGCACCGCACACCAGGTGTCCTTCGACGCCTCGGCACGCCTGCAATTCCACGACACCTGGCTCTCGGGTCGGTGACCGGCGATGATCCGCTATCTCGCGATCCGCATCGCCTCGGCCATCGGGGTGCTGTGGGCGGCGTTCACCGTCGCCTTCATCATCCTGATCCTGCTGCCCTCGGATCCGGTGTCGATCGCAACCTCGGATGCCTCGATCCCCGCCGACCCGGCCGCCGTCGCCGCCCTCAAAGCCCGCTATGGCCTGGATCGTTCGGTGTGGCAACAGTATTGGTCGGCGCTGACCGGCGCGCTGCACGGTGATTTCGGTCTGTCGATCTCCCAGGGTCGCCCGGTCACCGAGGTGATCGCCGACGCCCTGCCCGGCACCGTGGCGCTCACGCTCACCGCGGTGGCGCTCGCCGTCATCGGCGGGGTCGGACTCGCGGTGCTCGCGACCTGGACCCGCTCGATACTGCTGCGTCGTGTGCTCCTCTCCATTCCACCGCTGGTGGTGGCCCTGCCCACGTTCTGGGTGGGACTGGTCCTGTTGCAGGTCTTCGCCTTTCGCCTGCCGTGGTTCCCGGCATTCGGCGACACCCGGCCCGGGTCGATCGTGCTGCCGGCGGTGACGTTGGCCATCCCGTACGCCGGGGTACTCGGACAGGTCCTCGTGACCAGCATGACCGCCACCGATGCGGCGCCGTTCGTGCAGACGGCCACCGCGAAGGGTGCGAGCCGCGGGCGCGTCATCACCCGACACATCCTGCGGGTCTCGTCGCTGCCGGCGCTGACGGTGGCCGGCGTCGTCGTCGGCAACCTCCTCGGCGGGGCGGTCGTCGTCGAGACGGTGTTCTCCCGGCCGGGTGTGGGCAAGCTCGCCCAATCCGCCGTTCTCGCACAGGACATCCCTGTCGTGTTGGCGCTGGTGACCCTCTCGGCGCTGGTTTTCGTCACCATCAACCTGCTCGTCGACGTCGTCTACCCGTTCCTCGATCCCCGCATCCTCAGCGGTGCACGCCGACGGAAGCCGACGGTGCGCGACAACGATTCCCGGACGGAGCTGATCAATGTCTGACTCATCCGACACCGGTGTGTCGGTGCCGTCCTGGTCGTGGAGTCCGGAGGCGGTGCGGCCAGCGGCGGTGTGGGCGTGGCTGCGGTCCAATGCGGCGGTGACCCTCGCGGTGATCGTCCTGGCGCTCGCCGTCGGATTCGCCGTGGCCCCGGGCTTGTTCACCGGGCGAGACCCGCTGCTGGCCGTACCCTCGGAGAAACTCTCACCACCGAGCGCGTCGCACTGGTTCGGCACCGACAACCTCGGCCGCGACGTCTACGCGCGATTCGTTCACGGGGCGGGTCTGTCGCTGACGGCGACCATCGGTGCCGTCGGGGTCGCGCTGCTCATCGGGGCGATCCTCGGGTTGGTCGCGGGTACCGCAGGCGCCATCGCCGACGGGGTGATCATGCGGGCCATCGACGTGATGCTCGCGGTCCCCCAACTGTTGCTGGCCCTGGCCATCGTCGCGGCCCTGGGGTTCGGCACCACTAAGGTCGCGATCGCGGTGGCGGTGGTGCTCATCGCGAGCTTCGCGCGGGTCATGCGGGCCGAGGTGCTGCGGGTCCGCCACGCCCCGTTCGTCGAGGCGTCGCGCGCCTTCGGGGTCCCGGCCCCGGTCGTGCTCGTGCGGCACGTGTTGCGCAACTCCTCCGCCCCGGTGCTCGCGCTGGCGGCAGCCGAATTCGGGATGGCGATCCTGCTCATCTCGTCACTGTCGTTCCTCGGCTTCGGCGCGACCCCGCCGACCCCCGAATGGGGATCCCTGATCTCCGACGGCCGTGACTATCTGGCCACGGCCTGGTGGATGACCACGCTGCCGGGACTGGCGATCGTGGCCGTCGTGCTCTCGGCACACACCGTCGGACACCGTATCTCGGCAGGAGATCACCGATGAGCCCCGTGTCCACCATCCCTGTCCTCGACGTGACCGATCTGCATGTGGCATACCGGATCAACGGCGCCGAGACCGAGGCGGTCCGCGGTGTCGATCTCACGGTGGCGCGGGGCGAGACCGTCGCCGTGGTCGGGGAGTCCGGCTCCGGGAAATCCTCGGTGGCGCACGCGATCATCGGACTCCTGCCGCGCACGGCGCACTCCACGGGCCGCGTGCACCTCGGAGATCTGCGGATCGATGAGCTCGGCTCCCGCGCCATGAACCGGATTCGGGGCGCACGGATCGGCCTGGTCCCGCAGGATCCGGGCACCGCGCTCAATCCCGTGCAACGCGTGGGCGATCAGGTCGCCGAAGTCCTGCGAATCCACGGTCGCGCCGCCCGCAAGACGGCCCGCATCCACGCGCTCGAGCACCTCGCCGACGCCGGCATCGACGATCCGGAGGTGCGTTACCATCAACTACCGCACCAACTCTCGGGCGGACAACGGCAACGTGTGCTGATCGCGATGGCGATGGCGTGCGAACCCGAGCTGATCATCGCCGACGAACCCACGAGCGCCCTCGACGTCACCGTACAGCGCCGCATCCTCGATCATCTCGCCGCCCGCGCCGCCGATACCGGCACCTCGATCCTGTTGATCACCCATGACATCGGGGTGGCCGCCGACCGCGCCGATCGGCTCGTCGTCATGTCCGGCGGACAGATCGTCGAAAGCGGCTCGACCGCACAGGTTCTCACCGAGCCTCGCCATGCCTACACCCGGCGACTGATCGCCGACGCACCGGCACTCACCTCGGGCACGCTGGCCCCACCCCGCGACGACGATGCACCGGTCGTCGCACGTGCCGAACACATCTCGAGGTCGTTCCGGATCGGTCGCGGCAACGGGTTGACCGCCGTCGACGACGTGTCGCTGGCGGTACGCGCCGGGCAAACCCTGGCGGTGGTGGGGGAGAGCGGGTCGGGCAAGACGACCACCGCCCGCATCCTGGCCGGTCTGGAGACCCACGAATCCGGCCTCGTCGAGGCCGGTGATCGTCGCGGCGATGTCGGCTTCGTCTATCAGAACCCCTTCTCGTCGATGAACCCGAAACTGACTGTCGAACAGATCATCTCCGAACCGTTGCGTGGGGTCCCCCGAGCACAGCGCCGACATCGCGTGGACGAACTCCTCGCGGCGGTCGCACTCGAACCGGGTCATGCGCGCCGCCTGCCCACCGCGCTGTCGGGTGGGCAGCGGCAGCGGGTGGCGATCGCGCGTGCCCTGGCCACCACCCCGAAGCTGCTCATCCTGGACGAGCCGGTCTCCGCGCTCGACGTCACCATCCAGGCGCAGGTCCTGCGACTGCTCGCCGATCTCCAACGCCACCATGGCATCGCCTATCTGTTCATCTCGCACGACCTGGCCGTCGTCCGGCAGATCAGTCACCGGGTGGCGGTCATGCGTGCCGGCCGCATCGTCGAGGAGGGGACGGTCGAGGAGGTCTTCGACGATCCGCGCCACGACTACACCCGTGCGCTCCTCGCCGCCATCCCCGGAGCGGGCCGTACCCCCGGTTCCGCCACCAACCTCCCCAAGGAGTCCGCTCATGCCTGATCAGATCCACCTGGCCGTCGCGTTGTCCGATGCCGGCTGGCACCCCGGCGCGTGGCGAGAACCCGGTGCGCGCCCCACCGAACTGTTCACCGGTCGCTACTGGGCCGATCTGGTGCGCGAGGCCGAATCCGGTGCCCTCGACCTCGTCACCATCGACGACGGACTCGGATTGCAACGCGACGACCATGTGCGCCCCGACGACCGGACCGATCGGGTCCGTGGCCGGGTGGACGCGGTACTCGTCGCCAATCGGGTGGCGCCCACTACGCGTGCGATCGGCGTGATCCCCGCGGCGATCACGACCCATACCGAGCCGTTCCACACCGCCAAGGCGATTGCCACCCTCGACTACGTCGCGCACGGACGTGCCGGGGTGCAACTGCGAGTGGACGGATCGGCCGCCGATGCGCGGCTGTTCGGCCGTCGTACGCTGCCCGACCTGGTGCCCGGAGATCCCGACCCGGTGATCATCGAGGCCCTGTTCGCCGAGGCCGCCGACTACGCCGAAGTACTGCGCCGACTGTGGGATTCGTGGGAGGACGACGCCGAGATCCGCGACGCCGCCACCGGTCGCTTCATCGATCGCGACAAACTGCACTACATCGACTTCGAGGGCGAGTACTTCAGTGTGCGGGGACCGTCGATCACCCCGCGCCCGCCGCAGGGGCAACCGCCCATCGCCGCACTCGGACACAACAGTTCGGCCTACGACCTGATCGGCCGGGTCGCCGACCTCGGATTCGTCACCGCGTCCGACGCGACCGCAGCGGCTGCGACCGTCGCCGAGATCGACGCCGTCCGGGTGTCGGCGGGGCGCGCCGATCCGGTGCGGGTGTTCGACGATCTACTCGTCATCCTCGGCGACACCGACGCCGAGGCGGCGGGCCGCGCACAACGACTCGACGAACTCGCCGGAGCCGAATTGCGCAGTGATGCACCGATCTTCGTCGGGACCGCCACCGGGCTCGCCGACCTCATCGAGGAGCTTGTGCCCACCGACGCCGACCCGGGGCGAGCGCTTGCCGGGGTGCGGCTGCGCCCAGCCGTGCTGCCCGACGACCTGCTCGCGATCACCGGCCACCTGGTTCCGGAGTTGCGTCGCCGCGGGCGTTTCCGCACCGGGTACACCGCAACCACCCTCCGCGGACATCTCGGACTCACCCGCCCCGCCAACCGCTACGCAGCCTGATCGGAGACCGCCATGACCGCACCCCGCAAGGAAATCCATCTCGCCGCGCACTTTCCCGGCGTCAACAACACCACGGTGTGGAGCGATCCCGCCTCCGGCAGTCACATCGAGTTCGAGTCGTTCGAGCATTTCGCCCGTACCGCCGAACGCGGCAAATTCGACTTCCTGTTCCTCGCCGAGGGGTTGCGGCTACGGGAGCAGAACGGTCTCATCTACGACCTCGACGTCGTCGGGCGGCCGGACACGTTCTCGATTCTCGCCGCACTCGGTGCCGTCACCGAGCGGCTCGGTCTGACCGGCACCATCAACTCCACCTTCAACGAACCCTACGAGGTGGCGCGGCAATTCGCGAGCCTCGATCACCTCACCGACGGGCGTGCGGCCTGGAACGTGGTGACCTCGTGGGACGAATTCACCGGGGAGAATTTCCGCCGTGGCGGATATCTGGCGAGCTCCCAACGCTATTCGCGTGCCAAGGAGTTCCTCGACACCGCGATCGAGCTGTGGGAGTCCTGGCGTGGCGACGAGATCGTCGCCGACAAGGAGTCCGGCCGGTTCCTGCGGGACGGCGCGGTCGGCGAGTTCGAGCACCGCGGTGAGCAATTCGACATCGAGGGACGATTCTCGGTGCCACGTAGCCCGCAGGGTCGGCCGGTGATCTTCCAGGCCGGTGACTCCGAGGACGGACGCGAATTCGCCGCGGCGAAGGCGGATGCCATCTTCTCCCGGCACAGCGCCTACGAGGAGGGGCGTGAGTTCTACCGTGACGTCAAGTCCCGACTGGCCAGGTACGGGCGTCGGCGTGAGCAGCTGCTGATCCTGCCGGCCGCCACATTCGTGTTGGGCGACACCGACGCCGAGGCGGCCGACCTCGCTCACGAGGTGCGTCTCGCACAGGTCAGCGGTGCCACCGCGCTGCGTTTCCTGGAACAGGTGTGGAACCGGGATCTGTCCGACGTCGACCCCGACGGTCCACTGCCGCAGTTCGATCCGGTGGTCGGCGAGCACACCATTGCCCGCGGACGGGCCAGCGTGCGCTCCTACCGTGATCCGCTGCAGACCGCGCGCGAATGGCGCGAGCGCGCCGAGGCCAACAATTGGTCGATCCGCGAGCTCATCATCGAGGTGACCGGCCGGCAGGCCTTCGTCGGCAGCGCGCAGACCATCGCCGAGCGCCTCGACGATTCCGTGCAGAACGATGTCAGCGACGGTTTCATCCTGGTCCCGCACATCACGCCCGGCGGGCTCGACCGCTTCGTCGACGAAGTGGTGCCCATCCTGCAGGAGCGCGGGAGTTTTCGCGCCGACTACACCGGTACGACGCTGCGCGACCATCTCGGGATCGACCGCGTCGCGCAGGGGTCGGGGCGCGCCGCGTCCTGAAGGAACTCAGGGGAGGTCGAGCAGTTCCTCGCAGAAGCCGCCGAACCGGCGATCCGGGGTCACGAGGTGCACCTCGAGAATCCAGTGGCATTGTCGGCCGGCGCGGTCGGTGCGACGCATCGGCCCCTCGGAACCGGGGGCGATGTAGCTCTCGATCTCGGCGGCGTCGATGTTCTCGTGCGGGAACTCGCCGACGAGATGCCCGGCGATGTCGCCGCCGAACTCCCAGCCTGCCTCGCGGGACAGTTCGACCACGCGGTCGTAAAGCTGCGCTCCGGTGATGTCGGGGTGGGTGCGGAAGTGCTCGCGGCCGGCCTCCCACACCTGGCTCAGCGATGCGCGCAACGCATGTTTTGTCGGGTCATCGCCGAGGACGAACGTGCGGCCGAAGTCGGCCTCCCACTCCTCGAAGATCGGACCGAAGTCCAGGAAGAGGATTTCGTCGTCGGCGAGGATGTGGTCCGGCGGATTGGCACGGTAGGTCTGCAGGGTGTTCTCGCCGGCGCGCACGATCCGTTTGTGCCAGTGCCGGGTCACGCCGAACATGTCGGCGGCGAGGTCGCGGATCTCGTTGGACAGTTCCCGTTCGCCCACACCCGGTCGGATCATCCCGCGATCGGTGATCTCGGCGAAGAGTTGCTCGGCCTTGGCCTGGGCGTCCAGAAGCCGACGAACCCTGGCGTCCTCATCCGGGGAGTCGCCGAGTTCGGCGGAGGCGTCGACTGTCGTCACCCGTCCATGCTCGCACACCCAGGCAACTCTTGGTCGTGAGCGACTCATTCCCGTTCCGCTGCCCATTGTCCCGATGGTCTCGATGCTCGCCGCACGCGGCTCGGACCTCAACCAGCGGGGGGTGACGATGCTCTCGAAGGATGCCCCGCTCTTCCCATACCCGCTGGCACTTCCCGCCCGACGGCCGTCCCATCCCGATGGTCGAGGTGCCGAGGAGCGCCAGCGACGAGCCTCGAGACCCCTTGTGCGGACAGGCTTCCGGGCCACCGTGACCCGAATCCAGCGCTGCCGCTGGCGGTCTCGAGGCTCGCCGCACGCGGCTCGCACCTCGACCAGCGGGGGAAGACGATGTCGCCGAAGGATGCTCGCGTCTTTCCCCGCCTGCTGACGCCCTTCCCACCCGGTGGCCCATCCCACCCGGTGGCCGACCACACCGGCGACCCTCCCCTTCCGATGGTCGAGGTGCCGAGGAGCGCCAGCGACGAGCCTCGAGACCCCTTGCGCCGAAAGGCTTCCGGGCCACGGGCACGACACCTCGACCATCGGGTGGGATTTCTCTATGGAGTTCTCAAAGATCAGATGCGCTCCAGCCAGGCCGGGTGCGGGAATCAGGCTGCCACGTCGTCGAGTCGCATGGTGCGTCGGTGATACGACGGTATCGGTCGTCGTTGCGGATCGACGCTGGCGGGTGGGATCAGCCAGGGGTGCCGGTCGAAGCCGATGATGATGTCCCACCCGTGGTGGTGCACATCGTCGTGACAACTGCTGCAGAGTAGGCAGCCGTTGTCGAGGTCGGTGGGACCGCCATCGGCCCAATGGTGCACATGGTGTGCTTGGCAGCGTCCGGCGTGTGCACCGCACTTGATACACCCACGATCACGCACCAACAACGCTTTGCGTTGTCCGGGGGTGAAGAAGCGCTCTTTGTGTCCGACGTCGAGGGGCACGCCCTCGGTGTTGAGAATGATTTTGGTGATGGTGGTGTCGCACGACAGCAGTTTCGCGGTGGCTTCGGTGATGGCACCCATATTCTGCAGATCCCCACCGAGTGCCGGGTTGTCCGCCGACCACGTCCACAACAGACCGTTCGTCGGTTTCGCCGAGAACGTGGTGTCCGCCAGGCCTTGTGCCGCCAACTCCACGATCGTTTCGAACGCGGCAGCGCAGATCTGTTCGGGTGTCCGAGGATCGGGGGATCCGTCGGGCTGGGGCTTGGGCGCCGACAAGGTTTCCATCAAGGTGCGGGTTTTCTCGCCGGCGATGATGTCGAGGTTCGCCGAGATTTCCAACCGTCCGTCGTCGGTGATGCGGTCGCTGTAGGAGTTGATCGACTTGTCCTCCGCCGCTGGTAACCCACCCGGTGTTTCGGCCGCCAACTCGTTACCCAACTGCCGCGCGTAGAGGTTGATCTCGGCGGGGGTGAATCCGGCGAAGTAGTGCGACAGCAGTTTCCGCAGGTATTCGCAGCGTTGGACAGTGTCGAGGGATTCGGGGGAGCGGGTGTCGATGTGCGCCAACCCACGCACAATGGCATCGGTGTGTTCGGAGGAGATGGACCCGTCGGCGGCGTGCGCCAACAACAGATCAATGTCGGTGGTGGCGGCGACCCGCACATACCGTGAAGCGATGGCGGGTGCGAAACCCATGCTGATCAACAGTTCTCGAAGTCGGGTGGTCTTGTGATCGGCGACGCCCAGCCGGTCCATTTCACCGGTGAGGGTGGTGGCGTGGTGATCAACCAGGTTCCGCAGTAGCAGGACTTGTTTCATCGCACCGAAGGCTTGTGATCCGGTCATCTCCGGATTCCATTGCAGGTCGCTGAGTCGGCTGACGATGTCGGCGAAGAGTGCTTCGGCGTCAACGTCTTTGATGTCAAGAGTTGCGGTGGTGTCGATCATGGGCCCCTCCCCGGTGGCTGATCGGTATGATGCCTCCATCGTACTCGAACATATGAATGACGGCAAGGATGTTCGATATTTCTGGGGAGGGGAAGATGCTTGTGGACAACGGGTTTCAGTGGCGGGTCGGCGGCAGTTTTCTGTCGGTGGGGTGTGGTAGAGGTGCGGGTTCCGTGACCTGAGTTGCCGATATGGTTGGGACGCTTGTTGCCTCTCGCTACGCGTACAGCCGAAGCGCGCCGGGCGCGTGGTCGGGAACAGTGGGATGCTGCGGTGCCACAGCGGTGATCCGGCGATACGGTGCGCCGAGCGGCGGTCGCGGGTCGGCCTCTCCGGCGTTGGGCCAGAACGCCATGGCGCGTTCGGCCTGGGCGGTGATGGTGAGCGACGGGTTCACGCCGAGGTTCGCCGAGACCGTGGATCCGTCCACGATGTGCAGTCCCGGATGACCGAACGCGCGGTGATAGGCGTCGACGACGCCGTCGTCGGGATCGTCCCCGATGGCGCAGCCGCCGAGGAAGTGGGCGGTCATCGGGATGTCGACGAGGTCGAGGATCGACCCACCCGGATCGCCGTCGATGCGGCGCGCCGCGGCCCGGACGGCCGTGTGTCCCTCGGGAATCCATCGTGGGGGCGGATCTCCACCGCCCGGTCGGCTCCGGAGGATCGGGCCGAATCGTCCTCTCCGCGCGTGTAATTCGATCGAGTTGTCGACGGTCTGCATCACCAGCGCGATGATGGTCCGCTCCGACCAGCGGTGCACCGACATCGAGCGGGCGGCGGTGATCGGGTGCGCGAGCATGGTCAGAACCGCGCGCAGCAGCCGTGGCATGCGTCCGCCGCCGTCGACGAGAACGGCCTGCAGGAGTCCGATCAGGTTGCTGCCCTTGCCGTATCGGACCGGCTCGATGTGGGTGTGATCGTTGGGATGAAACGACGACGTGATGGCGACACCCTCGGTGTAGTCGACGTCGGTGGTGTGGGCCGTCGCGGCGAGGACGGCCTCGGAGTTGGTGCGCACCACCGTCCCGAGGCGGGGCGACAGGTTCGGCAGTCGGCGTGAGCGTGCCATATCGAGCAGTAGTTTGTTGGTGCCGTAGGTACCGGCGGCCATCACGACCTGGTCGGCATACAGCGTCCGGCGTCCTCTCCATGGAGCGCCGGTGCGGTGGGTGCTGACCTCATAGCTGCCGCCGCGCTGGTGGAGGCCATCGACCATCGTCATCGGGATGATCTGCGCGCCGGCCTGTTCGGCGAGGTACAGGTAGTTCTTGACCAGGGTGTTCTTCGCGCCGACACGACATCCGGTCATGCACGCGCCGCACTGTGTGCATCCGGTGCGTTGTGGTCCGGCTCCGCCGAAGTAGGGGTCGGCGACCGTGACGCCGGGCGTCCCGAAGAACACCCCGACCGGGGCCGCGACGACGGTGTCGACGACTCCCATCTCGTGGGCGACCGACCGCATCACGCGGTCGGCGGGGGTGACACCCGGGAAGCTCGTCACGCCGAGCATGCGGGAGGCCTGGTCGTAGAAGGGGTCGAGCTCGGCAGCCCAGTCGGTGATCGCGCTCCAGTGCGGATCGTCGAAGAAGGCCGCGGGCGGGCGGTAGAGCGTGTTCGCGTAGTTGAGCGATCCGCCGCCGACGCCTGCGCCGGCCATGACCAGCACGTCGCGGAGCGGATGGATGCGCTGCACGCCGAACAGGCCCAATGCCGGCGCCCAGACGTAGTCCCGGAGTCGCCAACTGGTCGTGGGCAACTCGTGGTCGGCGAATCGGCGTCCGGCCTCGAGGACGCCGACGCGATAGCCCTTCTCGGTGAGTCGGAGTGCGGCGACCGAGCCGCCGAAACCCGAGCCGACGACGAGGACGTCGAAGCGTTCGGGGTCGTGCGCGGGTGCGTCGGGAGGCGTCATGGGATGTGATGCTAACGACAATCATAGAAACAGTCCAGACTGCTTGTAAGCCCGACCTGAACCGGACAAGTGCGACATCGAGGCTGTCCGGTCGGGTAGGTGGTGGCCTGGTGTGGTGGCCCTACTGTGTCCGAAGTGCGCGATTCGCTCTTGCGGCGCAGGGGATCTGTGGAGAACAGTCGGATCTCGCTCGCCCGAAACGCTCACGTCCGGGCAATTCATCTGTTGAGATGAACAGATCATCTGATGAGGAGTTCGGCTGCATGGCAACGCAATTCGCTCAACAAGGACAAACCGGACGTCCGACGTTCGGTGGTCGACTCGCTCAGCTCCGCCGGTCGCTGACCCCGGCGGAATGGGCCAGTATCGGCGGCATGGTCGCCGTCGTGGCGGCCCTGCACATCATCGGATGGGTGACCCTGATCGTCTTCGTGGCACCGCACGACTTCAGCGTCGGGCAGAAGACCCTGGGCCTCGGCGTCGGGCTGACCGCCTACACCCTGGGGATGCGTCACGCCTTCGACGCCGACCACATTTCGGCGATCGACAACACCACCCGCAAACTCCTCGGCGACGGACAGCGGCCGATGACCGTCGGATTCTGGTTCTCGTTGGGGCACTCCACAATCGTCTTCGGGCTGGCGTTGTTGCTGTCTTTCGGTGTGCGGGCACTCGCGGGGCCGGTCGAGGACGACTCGTCGGCGCTGCACCACTACACGGGTCTCATCGGCACCACGGTCTCCGGCGGCTTCCTCTACCTCATCGCCGCGATCAACATCGTGATCCTGTTCGGGATCGTCAAGGTCTTCCGCGCGATGCGTCAGGGCGACTACTCCGAGGACGAACTCGAAAAGCACTTGAACAACCGGGGTTTCATGAACCGCATCCTCGGTCGCTTCATGAAGTCGGTGACCAAGCCGTGGCAGATGTACCCGATCGGGGTCCTGTTCGGGCTGGGCTTCGACACCGCGACAGAGGTCGCCCTGCTCGTCCTCGCCGGCAGTAGCGCCGCCGCCGGACTGCCCTGGTACGCGATCCTGTGCCTGCCGGTCCTCTTCGCCGCGGGTATGAGCCTGTTCGACAGCATCGACGGCACGTTCATGAACTTCGCCTACGGTTGGGCCTTCGCCAACCCCGTGCGCAAGGTCTACTACAACCTCACCATCACCGGACTGTCGGTCGTGGTCGCCTTCGTCATCGGCACCATCGAGATCCTCGGACTTCTGGCCGACGAGTTCGGCTGGAGCGGCCCGTTCTGGGACGACGTCTCCGGGATCGACCTGAACATCGTCGGCTACGCCATCGTCGGTCTGTTCATCGTCACCTGGCTCGTCGCCGTGGTCATCTGGCGCGTCGGGCGAATCGAGCAGCGGTGGGCGCTGGCGCCGGCGACCGTGGCCGAGCGCGTCGAGTAGTCGCGGTGCAGCGGGTCCGGTGAGGTTCGGTGCGTCGCCCCACGAGCGCTGACGTAGACTTCCCGTGGCGTCGACCGCTGCGTCTGGGTGTCGCCGCCCGCCTCAGTAGCTCAGGGGATAGGCGGAAGTCCCGTCGCCCGTAGGGAGGGAAATGGCGGGAGGGGCCGAGAATCGCGATCAAGCATAGCGGTAACGTATCTGCGACGAGTGGCATCGACGATTTTCCCCGCTTCCAGGCGCATTCCACACAAACCTCGAGATTGTGGCTCAGCGTCGTCGAGGTGGTTAGCGACAATCGATCGACAAGCGATCCGCTGAGATCTGAACAGCGTAAACGACCTCCGACAATCTACTACGGTCTGGAACAACCGTAGCCCCATTTGTCTGGATCAAGATCGCGAGGACATCCTCAAAGGCGAGTCGTCAACTAACCAATTTCAGAAAAAACCACCGGAAAGTGCGCGCCACCCGGACGAACGTGCATAGAACCTGAGGACTTCAATCTTGTTGCAGGGTGTGTCAGGGCGAGGTCGACAGCGTCAGCCTGTGGACTCATTTCCACTGGCCGACCCGCGACCCATTCGGCCAAATATTTTGTCTGGTGGGGAAACCAAATCCTCATTCGGCGTGCTCCATACGTACAGCATTGCCTTCTTCGGTACTGCGAAATCAAGGTGAAGGGACGCAGATTCGCCGGGCTCCGCCGCCTCCGAGCGGTTCTCACCTACGCGTAGCTCGATCACTTGACCCCAACGTGCAGTGGAAGCGCTTACGGGCGTCCACACGAAATCTCCGCACTCGATCCTGCAGGTCAGGTCTACCAATGCCACGCGATTGTTGATGTATCGCCGCGTGACGGTTCCGATGGGAATGCTATCACCGTGTCGAGATGACGCATCGAGAATCTGTGCGCTCAGAGTGGCGACTAGTCCCAGAGAGATAGCCTCAATGTACTCGACCTTCTCCAGCAATTCGTCGCGAGAGAGGATTTCGATTGGGATGCCGTTGTGTGCGAGGTCGTTCCGTCGCTCGACTAGGTCCTCAAGCTCCGCTGTCAAGCTGCTCTCAGAAACTTTGGCGCCAGCAGTTGACCACGCAGCGACCGCGTCGGCACAAGCGACTCTTGCTGTAAGGTCGGGTATCGCCCAGTTAAACATCTCTTTGATAGTGGGCCATCGTACGTTTGCGGAGTGGTGCGATATTACCTCTTTTCGCAGCTGGTAGGCATTTCCTCGTTTGCCAAGGCAAGATGCTAGACTAGTTGCAACATCATTCCGCGTTAGATCTCGGAATCGTCCGCTCCCCAACTGTTGGCCAAGTAGATGTGCGGCATGCCTTGTATATCGGTCTTGTAATCTGCTTATTTGGACTTCTTCGAGCTTGTCGCTGTACTGCAGAAGGGCGGTTGAGAAGTTGAACAGGAGCTGTTCGATAAACCTCTCGAACGTTGCATACAAAGAGGAAATGCATGCAATATACGAGAACCTTCGATGGTCGAGGGTCTGGACGTCGGTAATTCCGTCCAGATAGCGGCGAATGAGTTTGAGATCCTCATCAAGCTCGTAGTAAACGGGTAGCATTGACGGTTTGCCTTACCGTTCTTGTAGTGTCGAACGTAGAGTTTCGACGGCAATCCGGTTTCTATCTCTTGCCTGATTCGTATTCGTTTGGCGCCCGCCAAACGCGAGTTTGTGTGCACTGTGCATCTCCGCTATTGCTGCCCGCAGCCTCTCAGGGGACCTCAGAAGGCTGGCCCGCTGATCCTCACTGAGGGTCGAACTCGCATACATGAGGGCATCGTATGCAATCTTGCTGAAGTGTCGGTTGCTATTGGGTACTTGGAAAGCCGTTGGGCCGTTAATCTCGTACCAAAAATTGATATTAGATAAAAAAAGATCGCGATAGCCCTTAATTGTCGCCTCGGGGAATCGATTAGCCTTGTTAAGAAACTCGTCGAGAAAGTCTGATATGCGATTCAAACCTTGGCTAAACTTGTCGAGATGTCGAAGCGCAAAGAATCGCAGAACCATCTCGACGTCTTCCATCTTCTCGAACATGACACGCCCCTGATTGGTGACGCTGATATCGCCGCTAGTGGATGTCTCCAATTCTGATGATTCGTTGTTCTCTCTTGTGTCGTCATCGGAAAACTTGTCATCCTGTTCTGCTGGTGTGCCGAGTACAGCCCTCATCGCGGGGACGCTGGAGAGTTCCAGGCAGAGTTCGTTCAGTGGTCCGTCGTAAACGGCATTGCGCGTTTCTTGTCCACTGAGGCGTACACCGCCGGAGTTCAGGCGCTCGAATACTAGTTTCTTGAGCGGTGCGCCGTTCTCGATGTCACCGGTTTCATTGAGCAAAATGATTGAGGACAGATATCGTCTGTCGATTCCGTCGCGAATCAGTGCGGGAAGGGTTGAGTATGTGCGTCCGTGGAGTTCAGGCCAGTGCTGGAGTTCGGATAGGGGGAATCCGTCCGAGTAAAATTCCATTAGTGCCGTTAGTCGCTGTCTTCCATCCATAACTTCAAACCTAGCCAGGGCATATTCATAGAGGAACACCGGTGGAACCGGGACATTCATTAAGAATGACTCTATTAGCCGAGATTTTCGGCCTTCGTCCCATCGATGTCGGCGTTGGTACTCGGGATCTCGCTTGTACTTCGGTATGCGATTTCCCGTCTCGTCCTCGTACGTATCTGTGAACATCGACAGAATCTGGTTAAGTGGGTACCGGGCCTGCTCAGTAACAATACGGACGCCTTCCTGCGAGTACCGCTTGTTTAGCTCCGCGTCGGTTTGAGGGTTTGGTTTAGAAATTGAGAGGTCTTCAATTAGTTCGCCCGGCAGGAGTTGCGGCCTCACAGGGGACGTTATTTTACGGGACATGCCACGTTGCTCTCTCGCTAGGATCTGCCGCAGTAGCGGTGGGAGGATAGTTTACACGTAGTCGGATCGCACTGGCGAGGTTCGGTAGAGTCGTCTGTTAGGGCAGCAGTCGCGTTTAAACTGGTGGGTATGGGGCTGGCGGTCGAGGCCATGGGCGGCGTAACGCGCATTTCGGTAGGTTCGTTCGCACGGTGATCTCGATCGATGATAGATTTGAGAGACGCACCGAGAGTGGATTGACTTGCTGCTGCTTCGCTGACTAGATGGTACGGTTGATTGGTGGTCGTCAAGTCTTCCAGTGTTCGTAGTGTGACAGTTCCCCCGCTGCATCAACGACTGAACACGGCGTGCCCGTATTTCACAATGTTCCCTCTCGAATTTCCGCTCCAACGCCTTGCAAGGGCAACAAGGGGACAATGGGTCTTGGACCCATTTTGCGGGCGAGGCACGACAATGTTTGCAGCCCGTCTTCGAGGCCTCAATTCGGTTGGAATCGACGCCAGTCCGGTTGCTGCCGCGATTGCGGCTGCAAAGGTAGCACGAGCAGATCGTGACGAGGTGCTTTCGCTTGCCTCCGATCTTCTTAAAGGCTCATTCGAGCCAACCCAGATTCCTGAAGGGGAATTTTGGGATTGGGCGTACGAGCCATCAACTCTGCACGATATTTGCAAGCTGCGCGAACAGCTGGCCAAGCGTGACAGCTCCGATGACCCGGCGACGGTGCTTCGTGCAATCGTGTTGGGAATACTGCATGGTCCATTGACCAAAGGCATGCCGACGTACCTTTCTAATCAGATGCCTAGAACTTATGCAACGAAGCCCTCATCGGCTGTCCGTTTCTGGCAAAGACGTGATATGAGGCCTCGGGAGGTGGGAGTCTTTGACGCTGTGACTAGGCGAGTTCGTTATACGCTCGCAGATGTTCCTTCGGTGCATGGGGGTCTTGTTCTGTGCGGAGATTCACAGCAGTTGCTGCCTGCTGTCAAGCAGCGATTTGATTGGGTTATCACGAGTCCGCCGTATTATAGGATGTATACCTACATGCCTGATCAATGGTTACGATCATGGTTCGTGGGCGGTTCTGAGACGGTTGACTATAGCTGCGAGAATCAGCTTCGCCACACTGGTGTCGAAGTCTTTACGGCCGACTTGGCTGGGGTCTTTTCAGCGGCCGCGGATAGGTGTAATTCTCGCGCTCGGTTAGCAGTCAGGTTTGGGGCTTTGCCGAGTGTGAAGACTTCACTCTCTCCTGAGACAATACTTCGCTCAGCACTGGAGATTTCTGGGCGGTGGAAGGTGACCAAGATTAGTGATTCGGGTGTGCCGAGTGGACGAGGTCGACAGGCTCTCCACATGAGGGGGGCAGGTCCGCACGCCGACGAGGTCGACCTTCTTGCAATTCTCGCCTGACTGACAACAGGCGACCGATCGAGCGCGATCGAGCGTCGACGGGTGCCAATATGTGTGGAACTACGGCGTCGATGTATTGTCGGTGTCAAGCGGAGGGTTGTGGACGGCGGTGGTCCGCTGCTGCCGCATCTAGGCGCTGAGGAGTCCAGAGAAGACTATTGACGCCTGATGCGGGCTAGCTGAAGGTTAGCGCACGCCGTCGTCAGACCGGCCACACCGATTTGTGTTAGCCTCGATGTTTCGCGGGGTGACGCCCGCCGTGTGAGTCCGTCCGGGTTGGTGGTCTGAGGACCGGATTCCGGACCGAGGCCGTGAGTGTGTGGCCGAGCGTCGGTGGGCGTCGGGGTTCACGGCCCCGAGGTAGCGTTTTCCTTTCAGTCGATGGTCCAGGACGGCCGGGGTCGGGAAGTGCTGCGAGTCGGGCGAGTCCGTCGAGGAGCAACTGGAGGTGGGGTGCGGTGGCGGCGAGTTTGAGTCGGGTCCGTCTCGAGTGGCGGGTCAGCCTGCCGGCGATCGAAAACAGTTGTAGTCGTAGCTGTTTGGGTTCCCAGCGTCGTGCGGGGGTGGTGTCGAAGGCGAGGATCTGGGTCCAGGCGATCAGCTCACAGGCCGAGGCGACGATGGCGCACCAAATGCGGTTCTAATCAAACCCGTGCAGCGGAAGGTTCGTCAGTCCGCAGTCTTTGGAGGTGCGGATGCGGTCCTCGCAGCGGGCCCGCCGGCGATGCCGCAACTCCAGCTCAGCCAGCTGGCCACGAACGGTATTGGTGGCGAATGCGGTCAGCCGCATCCAGTCGAGTCGGTGAACCGCAACTGCGCTCCCGGATGCGGTTTCTCTTTCCGCACGATGATTCACATCCCCTCGGGCCAGCCTGGAAGGTCCAGCATGCTCGTCAGCTCCGCGACCCACGCCCCGTCGTGTTCGTTGCCGTTGGCATTGGAGGCCGGGGTCCACGCCTCCGGTTGCAGTCGGTCGATGATTTCGGCGATGACCTCGGTCAGTCCGAACCCCACCGAGTAGGCCAGCCGCCGCCTGGTCAGATAGTTGAGGAATTCGTGGGTGCCGCCGGCCGAATCGGTTACGGATCAACACGGCTTTCCCGACCCGAAAACCGTCGACGCCGGGTATCTGGGCCAACGCGGACTCGACCATACTGATGTGATCGGCGGCGGTGTTCGACCCGGCATTCCCGGGCCGCAACGCGATGGCCAGTGGTTCCCCGGTTCCGGCGGCTTGGTGATCGGCGAACCCACACAACGGGTGAAACCCTAAGCCTTTCTTCCAGTTTGGCGTCGCCTGCTCTTTATCGGAGTGTGCAGTCACAAGGGTGGCGTCGAGGTCGATGATCAATGGATGCCGCGCATCGCGGTCGTGGTTGGGGGCTGCTGTTCCGGCGGAGGTCCACGCCTGAGCGCGGGCGGTGTTGATCGCCGACAAGGCTGCGGGTGCATCGGCGGCCAGCGTCGAGATCAACCGCGAGACCGTCGGGTCCGAGGCGACCGGCCCGAACACCGCCGGGTCGGCACGGACCTGGTTTATGTCAGCCAGACAGTCCCCGCCCAGGGCGACCGCGACGGCGAGGTCGAGCAGGATCTTGCCCGGATCGTGGGTGGCCAAGGGTTTGCGCCACGGTGCCAGGGCCGTCGACAATCGGCTGCTCACACCGCTTTTCTCGGCCGCCCCGCAGCAGTACCGTCGCCTCGGCGTGCGACACCACTCCGGTTCCGGAGCCATCTATAGACAACGAAGGGTAGCACGACGTAGACCTACTCACCTGAATGGTGCTCCTCGGTCTGCTCTGATTGCTACCTTCGCAAGTTCAATCATCCCAGGTGAGGGCGCCATTCTTCATTCACGACACGAAATCACGGTGAAAGGCCGACGTTTAGAGCATCGAGCCGTGCTTTGGGCTTCACCTGGCGGTGAAGATTCACGCCGAACAACCCTCTGGCTAGTGCGAGATCGAGCGCCTGAGGCAACCCACCAAGGACGAGAGCGAGTCGAATCCGAAGCGCCCAACGATCCCTTCCGGCGTGCGACGCGAAGACATCGAGTCGGCGAACGACCTCATTGAGCGGACGCTGCCCATCGGGTCTCGATCTTCCAAACCGCCGCGCACAGTTGCTCGTCATGCTTGGCCCGCACTCGGTCGCCCCGCCTTCGCGGACTTCCTCTGGTCGGACAGCAGAGCTGACACCAGGCCACCGAAGCGGCATGACTCGGCGCTACAGCGTGGAATACCCATAGACACCTCGGTCGGCGACAGATCCCGCCCATACGGCTATTGGGAGGCGATGCCGTGACACACGCCCGGAAACTCCTGACGTAGACTCGAGTATCGCAGGCCGACGACGCCGTGAGCGCGGCTTGCGCAGGACTGGACAAAGTGCTGGCGGCCTAGTCAATGCATTCCTCCATCACTTCACCCAGTTCCCGCCTCAGTAGCTCAGGGGATAGAGCATTCCTCTCCTAAAGGAAGGGTCGCAGGTTCGAATCCTGCCTGGGGCACCGTTCGCGCCGCGTCGACGGGTGACCTGGTCATCGAGGCGCTGCGCTACGGTGAGCATCGTGGACTCGCGGAAACCTCAGACAGTTCTCGTCACCGGCGCGACCAGCGGAATCGGCGCCGAGGTGGCACGGCAGATGGCGGCGCTCGGGCACCGCGTCTACGGCACCAGCCGTCATCCCGACAAGGTCTCCGACCCGATTCCCGGTGTCACCTACGTGCGCCTGGACAACGCCGACTACGCCTCGGCGGATGCCTGTGCCGCAGCGGTCGGTGACGTCGACATCCTCGTCAACAACGCTGGTGAGTCGCAGGCCGGTGCGCTCGAGGACACCCCGATGAGTGCCATCGAGGATCTGTTCCGCGTCAACGTGTTCGGGCCCGTCGCCCTGACCAAGGCGGTCCTGCCGGGTATGCGGCAACGGCGCCACGGCACGGTGATCATGGTCGGGTCGATGCTGTCGAGCTTCCCCGTCGCGTTCCGCTCGAACTATGCGGCGACCAAGTCGGCGCTCAAGGCCTTCGCGCTGGCGACCCGACGAGAGGTGGCGCCCTACGGAATCCGGATGATCAGCGTCGAGCCGGGGACCATCGCCACCGGTATCGGGGGCCGGCGCAGCATCCACATCGATGACGGATCGCCGTATGCGGCCGAGTACGAGACCCTCGCCGCCGCCACCCGACGTAACGAGGACGCAGGAATCGACGCGCCGACGATGGCGCGGGTCATCGTCGAGGCCGCGCTCGCCGAGCATCCGAAACCGTTCTACGCCAAGGGAAACAACGCGGCCATCGTCTTCGCGCTGCGGCGGCTGGTGCCGCGTCAGATCATCCTCGATGTCACCGCGCGCAAACACGGGCTGCCGCGGGTCAAGAGTTGAGCGCCGTGCAGGTCACCATCCGCGTCATCGGTATCGGACCGGGAGATCCGCGGCAGATCACGCTGCAGGCCATCGACGCCATGGCTGGCGTCGACGTCTTCCTCGCGCTCGAGAAGGGCGACGCCAAGGACGGCCTGCTGCAGGCTCGTCGCGACATCCTTGAACACCATGCACCGCAGGGTTATTCGCTCGTCGAGATTCCCGATCCGCCCCGCGACAGACGTCCCGCCGACTACGACGCCGAGGTCCGCCGCTGGCACGCCGCGCGTGCGGAACTCCTCGCCCGGGCGATCCTCGCCGACGTCCCCGACGACGGGGTGGCGGCATTTCTCGTCTGGGGTGACCCCGCACTCTACGACTCCACCCTGCGCATCGTCGACGACCTCGCCGCGCGCGACGACCTACAGGTGTCTGTGGAGGTGATCCCGGGCGTCACCAGCGCGTCGGCGCTCACCGCCGCACACGGGATCGTCGCCAACCGGGTGGGCGAACCCATCCACATCACCACCGGGCGTCGCCTCGCCGACACCCCTCCGGGTGCCGACGCCAACCAGATCGTCATGCTCGACGCCGATCTCGGTTTCCGCCACACCGCGGCCGCCGACGACGAGATCTGGTGGGGCGCCTACCTCGGCACGCCCGACGAGATCCTCATCAGCGGCCGGGTCGGCGACGTCACCGACGAGATCGTCGAGGCGCGTGCGGCCGCTCGCGCCCGAATCGGCTGGATCATGGACATCTACCTGCTCCGCACGGCGCGACAGGCGCCGGGGGACGCCCCCGGATAGGTCACCACCACACCTCGCCGACCACGTCGAGGATGTCCTCGGCGAGTTCGGGCCGGCAGATCACGAAGTCGGGCATGTACGGCTGCGGCTGGTTGTATACGATCGGCGTGCCGTCGAGCCGGCTGCAGTGCAGCCCCGCGGCGAGCGCCACACCGACCGGTGCCGCGTTGTCCCACTCGTACTGCCCTCCGGAATGGACGTAGGCGTCGGCGTCACCGCGCACCACCGCCATCGCCTTGGCGCCCGCCGAACCGATCGGCACCGGGCGTAGCCCGAGCCGCCGCGCCACCGCGGCCACCTCGTAACTCGTGCCCCATCGCGAGGTCGCGATCCGGCCCGACGCGTCGGCGGGAACGGCGTCGACGGTGTCGGTGCGAAAGACCTCACCCATCGCCGGCAAGGCGACGGCGGCGTCGGTGACCGCACCGTTGTCGGTGAGTGCGACGTGCACCGCCCACTGATCGCTGCCCGCGGCGAACTCGCTGGTGCCGTCGAGCGGATCGATGATCCAGACCCGCTGTGCCACAGCGCGGTCGCCGACGTCGGTGGCCTCCTCGCTCAACACCGCGTCCCGCGGCCGGTGCCTGCGCAGGACGGTGCCGATCCACGCCTGGGCGAGTGCGTCACCGGCATCGCCGAGCAACCGGCCGCCCAACAGGTCGCCGGAGCGCACCCCGAGCAGGATCTCCCCGGCCCCGACCGCGATGCGTGTGGCCAGCTCGGCGTCGGAAATACCGGAACTCATCTGTTCACTAGAGCACACTGGTGTCATGCCCGAACTGCCCGAGGTTGCCGCGATCGCCGATTTCGTGGACGGACGTGCCGCCGGACTCCCGATCCGGCGGGTGGACATCGCATCGTTGTCGGTGCTCAAAACCGCCGACCCCCCGTACACGGCCCTGACCGGGCGGCTCGTCGACTCCGTCGGCAGAGTCGGCAAGTACCTCATCATCCGCACCATCCCCGGTTCCGAGGCCGATCCCGAACCGGTCATCAATCTGGTCATCCACCTGTCCCGGGCGGGCTGGCTGCGATGGAGCGAGGACCTCTCACCCAAACCCCTTCGACCCGGCGGCAAGAGCCCGATCGCGCTGCGGGTGCACTGCGGGATTCCCAGCGCCACCGGCGGCGAGGGCTTCGACGTGACGGAGGCCGGAACGCAGAAGCGGTTGGCGGTGTGGATCGTCCGCGACATCACCGAGGTCGAGCGCATCGCGACATTGGGGCCCGACGTCCTCGCGCTCGATCGCGACGAGTTCGCCGACATCCTCGCCGGCACCGGCGCGCGCATCAAGAACGTGCTCACTGATCAGCGGGTGCTCGCCGGGATCGGTAACGCCTACTC
This sequence comes from Gordonia sp. L191, assembly GCF_030077625.1. Taxonomy (NCBI): domain Bacteria; kingdom Bacillati; phylum Actinomycetota; class Actinomycetes; order Mycobacteriales; family Gordoniaceae; genus Gordonia; species Gordonia sp. L191. The sequence continues at coordinate 781,933 of NZ_CP125996.1, forward strand.
CGACGAGATCCTGCACACCGCGAAGCTCTCGCCGTTCGCCACCGCGAAAACCCTGACCGGCGAACAGATCGACACCCTCTACGAGGCGATGCGCGACGTGCTGACCGACGCGATCGGGCGTCTCGAGGGCCAGGGCGTCGCAAAGCTCAAGTCGGAGAAGCGAACCGGACTCAAGGTGCACGCCCGTACCGGTCTGCCGTGCCCGGTGTGCGGGGACACGATCCGTGAGGTCGCCTTCAGCGACCGATCCTTCCAGTACTGCCCGACCTGCCAGACGGGTAGCAAGGTCCTCGCCGACCGCCGGATGTCGCGACTCCTCAAGTGAGGCAAGAACTGTCCGAAGACGGTGTGGTCGCGCAACTGCGGGCGGCCGGGTGCGTGTTCGCCGAGGAGGAGGCGACGATCCTGCGCGAGGCCGCCGCCGACGACGCGGATCTGAGCCGGTTCGTGGCACGCCGGGTGGCCGGTGAACCGATCGAGCACCTCGTCGGCTGGGTGGAGTTCGCGGGTCGGCGCCTTGCGGTCGGGTCCGGGGTCTTCGTGCCGCGCCGACGCTCGGAACTGCTCGCCGCCGTTGCCGTCGGCGCCGCCGCGTCCCGGCAGCGCCCGGTGATGGTCGAACCCTATTGCGGCGCAGCACCACTGGCGGCCACCGTGGGCGCCTGGATGCCGACGGCGCGCGTGTACGCCACCGACATCGACGACGTCGCGCTGCGATGCGCCCGGCGTAACCTCGGAGCCGATGCCGGAGTGCTGCGCGGCTCGGGTCTGGCCGGACTGCCCGCAGCGCTGCGCGGACGGGTGGACGTGATCGCGGCCGTTCCACCGTACGTACCAGACGCGGCGCTCGCGTTGTTGCCGCACGAGGCCGCCGACCACGAACCCCGCCGGGCACTGCTGGCGGGCGCCGACGGACTCGACCACATCCGCACCCTCATCGCGCAGGCACCCGGATGGCTGGCCTCCGGCGGTGTGCTGGCGATCGAGATGAACGAGGAGCAGGCGCAGATGGTCACTGACCCGGACGACCGTTTCCCAACGGCGGCTCTCGCCCGCCAGGTTCTCTTTGCCCGCCCCGTCACCTTCGCCACCGACGACTCCCGCACCGTGGTGCTGGCGCTGACGATGCCCGGTTGATCTGACCCTCGGGTAAGTTGGCGGATGTGACGCACCGCGACAAGATCCTGATCACCGGCGCGAGCTCGGGACTCGGCGAGGGCATGGCCCGCGAATTCGCCGGCATGGGCCGCTCACTGGCGTTGGCCGCACGACGCCTCGACCGCCTCGATGCCCTCGCCGCCGAACTGCGGCCCCACGCAGGCACGGTCGCGACCGCGGCCCTCGACGTCACCGACGTCGACACCGTTCCCGTCGTGTTCGGGGCTCTGCGCGACGAGCTCGGCGGCCTCGATCGCGTCATCGTCAATGCCGGGCTCGGTAAGGGTGCACCGCTGGGCACCGGCAAGATGCACGCCAACATCGAGACCGTGCAGACCAACCTGATCGGAGCGCTCGCCCAGATCGAGGCGGCACTGGAGATCTTCCGCGCCCAGGATCACGGCCATCTCGTGCTGATCAGCTCGATGAGCGCCGTCCGCGGGCTACCCAAGGCGCAGACGGCGTACTCGGCGTCCAAGGCCGGGTTGACCGCGATCGGACAGGGGTTGCAGGCCGAGTTCGCGCACTCGCCGATCACGGTGTCGATCGTGCTGCCCGGCTACATCGAGACCGACATCAACCGCGGCGTGAAGACCGCACTCATGACCGACACCGACACCGGGGTGCGTGCCATGGTCGCGGCCATCGAGGCCGAGAAAGCCTCGGCGCCGGTGCCCGCCTGGCCGTGGGTGCCGATCGCCGCGGCACTACGACTACTCCCGGCATCGATCACGCGTCGACTGATCTGATCCGGTCTCAGCCCGCTGCGGTGGTCGAGGCCGGGGCGGTCGACGAGGCCGGGGTCGGGGTGCCCCACACGACCGGCGAGGCCTTGAAGTCGAAGCCGTCGGCGGTGGTCGTCTCGGCCCAATAGATGACGCTGGTGAGTTTGTGCCCGGCGTCGGCGTAGGCCACCAGGCAGGTGGCGTAGGAGTCGCCGCGCTTCATCTGCTCCGGCGGCGACGGATTGCCGCACGCCTTGAGGGCCACCGGCGGCGGCAGCGTCAGAGCCGGAGTCCGGCCGTCCACGCTGCCCGCCAGCCCCACGACCGTCGGTGCGGCAGACGAGTGCGCGGCCAGCGACGTCACCGTCACATAGACGAAGAATGCCGTACCGCCCTGTGTCGCCGAATCGGGAACTCCCTCACCGGGTGTGATGCCGGTGACCGTGTACATCGCGGTCGGGCCGGACGGGCGGAACGCGTCGGCGGGCAGCACCGCCGAATCGCCGAAGCGCAGCGCGGTGCCCGGCGGCGTCCGCGCCGGGGCGCCGGGCGGGACCGACACCGCGACCGAGGTCGGGAACGACGAGGTGCCGGGCGCCGACGACGGCGTCGACGACGAACAGGCGGTGAGTGCCGAGCCGACCGCGGCAGCCGCGAGGAGCGCACCGGATACGCGCATGGGCATCGAACTGCGGGCTCGTCGGGGCCGGATCAGGGCTCGTGGCAGGCGCTTGGCGGATCGCGGCGCGCGCGACGACGGTGACGTACTCACCTGCGTAAGGTAACCGATGTGTCGATTCACCACAGTCAAGCGGTCGCCCATGGTGCCTTCCAGGTCCTCGGAACCGGGGACGCCGAACCCGTCGACGAACTGCTCCGCGATGTGTTCGGGCGGAACGACATCGCGACGATCGGCGCCGATTGGCGCGGCATCGTGTACTTCACCCTGGCCGACGACGACGAGATCGACGCCTCGACCGTCATGGGCTTCGACGCGTCCAGCGGCAGCTCCGGGCCACTGGCCACCCTCGACGAGGTCATGGCCGCCGTCGCCGACGGTGACATCGCCGAGGCGGTCGACGCCGAGAGCTTCGACGCATGGCGCGCGGCGACCGGGGTCGACGGCATCGCCGTCGGCGACTGCGTGCCGCCGTCGCTGCCGGAGTTCATCGGTGGTGACCCCGCCGAGCGCGCCGTCGAACCGCTGTCGCTGGTCTCCCACATCGCCAGCTGCGCAGCGTTGATGGGCCGCATCGAGCATCTCGGTCTGGCACCCGGCGACGACATCCCGGACGAGGTGTTCGACGCCACCCGGTGGGAGTGAGCGCGCGCCATCCGGGGACGCTCAGGCCTGCCGGCCGCGCCGCGACCGATACCACCGCACCAACTCGTCGGTCGACGAATCGCCCAGTGCCGCAGGCGGTTGCGAGTCGGTGATCGATCCCAGCAACTCCATCGCCTGGGTCTTGCCGAGTTCGACGCCCCACTGGTCGAAGGGATTGATACCCCAGACGGTGCCCTCGACGAAGACCTGGTGTTCGTAGAGCGCGATCAGCTGGCCGATGACCGACGGGGTGAGTTCGGGCGCGAGGATCGACGTCGACGGCCGGTTGCCGGGCATCACCTTGTGCGGCACCACATGTGGGTCCACGCCCTCGTCGGCGATCTCGTCGGCGGTCTTGCCGAATGCCAGCACCTTGGTCTGCGCGAAGTAGTTGCTCATCAGCAGGTCGTGCATCGACCCGGTGCCGTCGGCGGTGGTGAGATCGTCTGTGGGCTCGGCGAATCCGATGAAGTCGGCCGGGATCATCCGCGTGCCCTGATGCAGCAGTTGATAGAACGCGTGCTGTCCGTTGGTGCCGGGCTCCCCCCAGAAGACCTCGCCGGTGTCGGTGGTGACGTGATGGCCGTGCGCGGTGACCGACTTGCCGTTGGACTCCATGGTCAGCTGCTGCAGATAGGCCGCGAACCGCGCCATGTCGTTGGAATAGGGGAGTACCACCCGTGATTGGGCATCCCAGAAGTTGGAGTACCACAGCCCGATCAAGCCCAGGATGACCGGCGCGTTGCGCTCGAGCGGTGCGGTGCGGAAGTGTTCGTCGACGAGGTGGAAGCCGTGCAGGAACTCGCCGAAACGGTCCTTGCCGATGGCCGCCATCACCGACAGGCCGATCGCCGAATCCACCGAATACCGGCCGCCGACCCAGTCCCAGAAGCCGAACATGTTGACCGTGTCGATGCCGAACGCCGAGACCTTGTCGGCGTTGGTGCTCACGGCCACAAAGTGTTTCGCGACGGCGTCGTCGGCAGCGCCGAGGCCGGCGAGCAGCCACCGCTTGGCGGCGGCGGCGTTGGTGAGCGTCTCCAGCGTGCCGAAGGTCTTGGACGCCACGATGAACAGCGTGGTCTCGGCGTCGAGGTCGGCGAGAGTGGCCACGAGGTCGGCGGGATCGACGTTGGAGACGAAATGGCAGCGAATGGGCGAATCGACGTAGTGGCGCAACGCCTGATAGACCATCACCGGTCCCAGATCGGAGCCGCCGATGCCGATGTTGACGACGTCGGTGATCGCTTTTCCGGTGTGCCCCTTCCACTCTCCGCTGCGGAGCTTGTCGGTGAAGGCGCCCATCGCGTCGAGCACCTCGTGGACGTCGGCCACCACGTCCTGGCCGTCGACGACCAGCTCGGCGTCGGCAGGCAGGCGCAGTGCCGTGTGTAGGACGGCGCGATCCTCGGAGGTGTTGATGTGGACACCGGCGAACATCGCGTCGCGCTTGTCCTCGAGACCGGCCTCCCGGGCCAGGCTGAACAGCAGTTCCAACGTCTCGCGCAGGACGCGATGCTTGGAGTAATCGATGTGCAGATCACCGACGTCGACGGTCAGTTCGCGGCCCCGATCGGGGTCGGCCGCGAAGACCTCCCGCAGGTGCATCGAATGAACGTGATCCTGATGCGCCGAGAGCGCCTGCCACGATTGCGTGCCGGTGATGTCGTGCTCGTTGTCATCGAGGTCACTCATACGACCACCCTATGTGGTGGGCGGCCCGTATGCACCGGCGCAACCGGCACCGGCGCACACCGTCAGCGGCCGAGCGGGCCCCGACCCAGACGCAGCAACAGCATCGCGAGCGTATGACCCTCCTGACCGAGTTCGGCGAACCGGTCGAGCACCTTGACCTCGCGGCTGTGCACCAGGCGCGGTCCGCCCGAGGCCATGCGGGCGGCTCCGACCTTCTTCGACACCGCCGACCGGCGCTTCACCGCGGCGAGGATGATCGCGTCGAGGCGGTCGATCTCGTGTCGCAACACCTCGATGTCGTCGGGCAGGCCCGACACATCGTGTTCCAGTTCGTAGGAGGAGAGATCGATCGAATCGGCGAAGGACGCGCCGCCCGTGCGTGCGGGTGTGGTGTTGTCCGGGCTGGTCGACGAGTCGCTGGGGTCGGTCACCGTGTCGATTTTGCCACGCAGACACCGTGCCGTGGACACTGGTGGCCATGCCGAGACCCCGGGCAAGCATCGACCCCTCCCGAGATCCCGACGACACCGGTCCGACCCGGTCCGCCGGATCCGCGAGCGCCGCGGCGAGCCGGGTGGCGCAGATGGTCGTACCGGTCGTGATCACCCTGATCGTCGCGCAACTGATAGTCCGCGGATGGCTGGTGGCCACCGGCAACTTCTACTGGGACGACCTCATCCTCGTCGGCCGGGCCTCGACCATGTCGATCTGGTCGTGGGACTACCTCGGCCACAGCCACGACGGTCATTTCATGCCCGCGGCGTTCCTCATCGCCGGGATCTCCACGGTGCTCGCGCCGCTGAACTGGTTGGCGCCGGCGATCACTCTCGTGGTGCTGCAGGGACTCGCCTCGGTGTGCGTGTGGCGGATGATCCGGGTGCTGACCGACCCCGGGGAGGGCCGGTCACGCAGCGCTGCCGTCGAGATCGCCGCGGTCGGCGCGTTGGCCTTCTACCTCTTCACCCCGCTGACGGTGTCGTCGTTCTTGTGGTGGGCCGCCGGCCTCAACACGCTGCCCATGCAGGCGGCGATGGCCTGGATCGTCGCCGACGCGGTGCTGCTCGCGCGCGGTGGCGCCGACTGCCGGCGCACGCGGCTGATCGTCCTGCGCTCGTCGGTGATCTTCGTGCTGTCGCTCGCCTTCTTCGAGAAGTCGCTGTTCATCCTGCCGGTGGCATTCGTCGCCGCGGTTCTGGTCAGCCGCACAGGTCTGGTGAGCCGCACAGGGTCCCGGTCGGCGGCCGTTGCCGATGCCGATACATCTGCCGCTGCCGACACCCCCGCCGTCCAGATGGGACCGCTGGGAACGGCATTCGTTCACGCCCGTCGGCTGTGGGCACCGCTGTTGGTGATCTTCGTGGCGTGGGCGCTGCTGTTCTTCTCGGTGTCGGACGCGACCGCCGGGCAGCATTCGGTGTCGCAGACCGCGCAACTCGTGTGGCGGTCGATCAACCGCGGCGTCATCCCGTCTCTCGTCGGCGGCCCGTGGGACTGGGAACGCTGGGTGCCGAGCCCGCCGATGGGTTTCTCCGCGGTGTGGATGGTCGTACTCGGCTGGCTGGTGGCGGCCGCCGTGGTGATCTGGGCCGTCCGTACCCGGATCGGTGCGGTGGCGGTACTGGTCTGCGCCGCGCTGTATGTCGTCCTCGCGCAGATACCGGTGATGTGGAATCGCTCATCGGCCAACACCGCACTCGAACTCGCCCAGACCCTGCGGTATCTGCCCGATTCGGCGGTCGTGCTCACCGCCGCGCTCGCCCTGCTCCTCGCCGCGCCCCGGCGTTCGGTGGACTCGGTCGGACCGTCGGGTGGGCGCCATGCCGCTCCCGAGCCCGATGAGACGGTGGGCCGCGGTCGGACGGTGGGTACGGCAGTCGGCGTCCTGGCCGCAGTGGCCGCGGTGTTGGCGTTCGCGTCGTCGTTGATCTCGACCGCGTCGTACCAGTCGTCCTGGACCGACGACCCGACCGGCGCCTATCTGGCCAACGCCAAGCGTGCGCTCGCCGACAACCGGGACCACACGATGTTCGATCAGGCGCTACCGCTCGAGGTCCTGCTGCCGGTGGCCTACCCGTACAACCAGATCAGTGCCACCTTCGGCCGCGTCACCGACCGTTCGCCGTTCGGCGACACCACCGACCGGCTCTTCATCCTCGACAACGCGGGCAACCTCACACCCGGTGCGGTGACCCCGCGACGGACCATCGCGGCCGGACGCGGGACATGCGCGCGACCGGAACTCACCGGACCGACGTCACTGCGGCTCGACGGCCCGCTGATCAACTGGCGGTGGACCATCGCGCTCGGCTACTGCGCCAACACCGCAGGCGACGTGGAGATGTCCCTCGACGGCGGACCAGCCGTTCGCGTTGCGCTGCAGGCCGGACTGCATGTGGTCTACGTGCAACTCGACGGTCACGGCACCGAGCTCCGAATCCGCCCGCTCACCCGGGGTCTGGCGCTGCACACCGGTGACGGACGGGTCGGTGAGGTGGTCGACGCCCGGCTGCTGGGCCAGTGAGCGTCGCCGCGCCGGTGACGTCTCAGCCGCTCGTGTCGGACGACTCCGGCGCGTCGTAGTACACCGAGATCTTGCTCGAGTATCCGGCCTGGGCCACCAGAGCGGTGAGCGCGTCACTGGTCGACTGCTCGGCCACGTAGTACGCGATGCGGCCGTCGTCGCCGATGGCCTGCACCTGCTTGCTCATCTGATCGCGCAGGGTGGCCGTGCCCGCCCAACTCGGGTCGAAGGTGCCATTGGTGACATGCGCGGCGTAACCGGGTGCGAAGGTCACCAGGTAGGCACCGGCCGGGCCGTAGCCGTCGAACAGATAGTCGCCGCGCTTGACGGCATAACTGCTCGGCAGGCCGGTGTGTTCGGAGGCGTAGGTCGCCGCTGCGGGCTGCTTGGTCCCGGTGCGCACCATGGTGAACTGACGCTGCGTGGCCTGCGTGTTGTCGTCGAGGTAGTCACTGAGGGTATCGGCGCCGTAGTCGATGAACGGGAGGTAGGAGAAGGTCACGTTGGGTCGGATCGAACCGCCTCCGGAACCGAGATTGGTTGCGGTGCAACGAGTGGTGGCGGTCTTGTCGAAGTCGACCCGGATCACCGGGGTGCAGGTGCCGCCGACGGCCCCGGCCGGCTGGCCGTTGACGATGAAGTTGACCGTCAGGCCATAGTTCACGTGTCCGGGCTTGTTGTCGGAACCGCGCCGCGGCGTGCCGTTGACGGTGAGGTCATAGCCGCACGCCACATTCGAGCAGTCGCCGGTCTGCTTCCAGCCGACCTGGTCGAGCTGCCCGCCCGGAAGGTCGTCGATCGTCATGCCGGGAACCGGCACCGACCCGAGATCGCTGGTGAGACCCTTCTGCTGGGCGAAGATCGGTGAGACCTGATCGAAGGACAGCGGGGTGACGTCGGTGTCGATGGTGGTGGTGACGTCACCATCCTTGTACTGCCCCTTGAGATGACTGATCGCCTTGGTGTCGGTGGCGAAGGTGATCTCCCAGTCACCGGCCTTGACCTTGTTGTCGGCCAGCGAGGTGATCGCCGGATCCGAGGTCGGCCAGTAGCGGGCGTCGGGGGTGTCCTTGTTGGGTGAGGGCAGTTGGGCGCCCAGCGTCGGCGGATTGACGAGGTCGTTGTTGCCCAGCCGTCCGGCCAGCACGATCGGCGACAACGCATACCCGAGGTTCGGCAGGCTCCACTCCGCGCTGGCCCACTTGTTGTCGACCGGCGACATGTCGACGTTGTCCGGGGCGGTGCCGCCCAGGACCGCCTTCCAGAAGGAGGCGGGGGCCTTGGTGAAGTAGTAGTTGCCGATCTGGGTGTAGTCGCCCTGCTGACCGTCGACGGTGATCGAACCACTGACGTTGCCCGACAGCGCCACCTGCAGGTCGGAGAACTCGACGGTGAGGGTGACGCCGTCGCTGTACTTGCGCGTCAACGTCCCCTTGTACTTGGCGCCCGGACTGCTGCCGTACTGAAAAGCGGTCTGGTCCAGGTTGTTCTGTGCCCGGAACGCGGCGGTCGGCTCGGCCGATCCGGAGTTGCTCCACGGGATGAACGACAGGATCAGCGCGATGATCACCGCCACCGCCCCGACACTGGTCAGTACCAGCGCAATGACCTTCGAGGTGTTCTTCATCGCTCGCTTCCCGGGGCAAGGGGCATCGGGCGTGAGATCGCGGCGATGTCCGTTTTCGGCCGAATGATGTCAACACTAGACAGCACCGGGCCGGCTTCGGGAGACCGCATGGGACGAATGAATGACACATCGCTGAGCACCGGTCGCACCACGTCTCCCCTGACCACATGGGGGCGGTCCCACACCATCTCGCACCGCGCGGCCCCCCCCGGATTCGGTGCGAGGTCATCGTAACCGGTGGAGGTGACCCACCGAAGGTCTCTCGGCAGCCTTCGCCCTCACGAATCCTGTCGGTGGGCCGGAGTAACCTGAGATACCGATGACCACCAGCTCTGCACCCAGTTCCGCACCCGCCACCGCGTCCGCAGCCACCACGTCCGCAGCCACCACGTCCGCAGCCACCACGTCCGCAGCCACCACGTCCGCAGCCACCACGTCTGCAGTCACCGCGCCGCCCGCCGCGTCGTCCGCCGCCGATGAGCGCATCGAACGGCTCCTCGACGGGCTGAATCCCCAACAGCGCGCGGCGGTGGTGCACAGCGGTCCGCCGCTGCTGATCGTCGCCGGTGCCGGCTCGGGCAAGACCGCAGTACTCACCCGTCGCATCGCCTATCTGCTCGCCGCACGCGATGTCACCCCCGGCCAGATCCTGGCGATCACCTTCACCAACAAGGCGGCCGCGGAGATGCGCGAGCGCGTCATCGGACTCGTCGGCCCCCGCGCGGCCTACATGTGGGTCTCCACCTTTCACTCGACGTGTGTGCGCATCCTGCGCGCCCAGTCGGCGCTGCTGGGCAATCGCAACTCCAACTTCTCGATCTACGACTCCGACGATTCGAAACGCCTGCTGGGCATGATCATTCGCGATCTCGACATCGACCCGAAGAAGTTCAGCCCGCGTGGCGTCGCGGTGAGCATCTCGAATCTCAAGAACGAACTGTCCGACCCCGACGATGCGCACGCCGCCGCCGGCGAGGAACCGACCGCGCGCACCATCGCCGAGATCTACGCGGAGTATCAGCGTCGGCTCTCCGCGGCCAACGCCTTCGACTTCGACGACCTGATCGGTGAGACCGTCGCCCTGCTGCAGAGTCACCCCGACGTCGCCGAGTACTACCGTCGTCGATTCCGCCACGTCATGGTCGACGAGTACCAGGACACCAACCACGCGCAGTACGTGCTCGTGCGCGAACTCGTCGGCCGCGAGACCACGTCATCGGGGCTGGCGCCGTCGGAACTGTGCGTGGTCGGTGACGCCGACCAGTCGATCTACGCCTTCCGTGGGGCGACGATCCGCAACATCGAGGAGTTCGAGCGCGACTTCCCGAACGCCGAAACCATTCTGCTGGAACAGAATTACCGCTCGACGCAGACCATCCTCTCGGCCGCCAACGCGGTCATCGCCCGCAATCCGAATCGGCGGGACAAGCGGTTGTGGACCGACTCCGGCGACGGTGAGCTCATCGTCGGATACGTCGCCGACTCCGATCGGGAGGAGGCGACGTTCATCGCCACCGAGATCGAGCGGCTCACCGACCACACCATCGGCGGTGCTCAGTCCAACAGTTATTCCGACATCGCCGTGTTCTACCGGACCAACACCGGATCGCGCGCGCTGGAAGAAGTGTTCGTCCGTCACGGCATCCCGTACAAGGTGGTCGGCGGCACCCGATTCTACGAGCGCAAAGAGGTGCGCGACGTCGTCGCGTATCTGCGGGTGGTCGCCAACCCCGAGGATTCGGTCAGCCTGCGGCGCATCCTGAACACGCCGCGTCGGGGCATCGGGGACCGGGCCGAGGCGTGCGTCGCCGTGCACTCGGAGAACCGCGGGATCTCGTTCTACCAGGCGCTGATCGAGGGGGCGCAGGGTCAGGTCGGGCTGTTGAACACCCGCGCGGTCAAGCAGATCGGCGGCTTCGTCGACCTGATCGAGGGTTTGCGCAACGACTTCCTGACCACCTTCGGTGAAGGCGGCACGGAGGGCTCCGACGTCGCCGTCGCCGATGCCACCGAAGAGGGCGCCGACATCGGTGAGCTCGTCGACGCCATCGTCGATCGCAGCGGGTACCGCGCCGAGCTCGAGGGTTCCCACGATCCGCAGGACGGCGCCCGGCTGGACAACCTCAACGAATTGATCTCGGTGGCAAAGGAATTCAGCCGCGATGCGGCCGAAGCCGTGCAAGCCGAGGTGGACAACGGTACCGACGCGGAAGCGGCGCAACTGCGCGAGGGAGAGCCCGAACCCGGTTCGCTGGCCGCCTTCCTGGAACGGGTGTCGTTGGTCGCCGACGCCGATCAGCTCCCCGACGACGGCGAGGGGGTGGTCACGCTCATGACCCTGCACACCGCGAAGGGACTCGAGTTCCCGGTGGTCTTCGTGACCGGCTGGGAGGACGGGCATTTCCCGCATCTGCGGGCTCTCGGAGATCCGGCGGAGCTCAGCGAGGAACGACGCCTCGCCTACGTCGGCATCACCCGGGCCAAGCAGCGGCTGTATCTGACCCGCGCGGTCACCCGCGCATCCTGGGGTCAGCCGGTGTCGAACCCCGAATCGCGTTTCCTGCAAGAGATTCCGCAGCATCTGCTCGACTGGCGGCAAACCGAACGGCGGCGTCCCGGACGCGGCCTCGGATCCTCGGGTGGGGTGTTCGGCCGTGGCGACGATCGTGGTTCCAGTGGTGCACTGGGGCGTTCGTCGTTCTCCGCGGACCCGAATCGAGGGCGCAACAAGCAGATTCAGCTCGACGTCGGTGATCGGCACAATCATCCCAAGTACGGGATGGGCAAGGTCGTCAGCAAGGAGGGCAGCGGGGCGACCGAGCGGGTCGTCATCGATTACGGCGGCAACACCGGCCGCATCACCCTGCTGACGATCGGCGGAATCCCCGGCGAGAAGCTCTGAGGGACGCCGAGAGGTGCGGGCGGGTCAGCCGACGTAGTTCGACAGCCGCACACCGTGCTCGGCGAGCCACGGTGCCGGGTCGATCTTGGTCTTGCCGTTCAGCCACACCTCGAAATGGCAGTGCGGGCCCGTGGATTGGCCGTCGCTGCCCACCAGGCCGATGACCTGCCCGGCCTTGACGGTGTCACCCTTCTGGACGAGGACGCCGTTGGAATACATGTGGCCGTAGACGGTGACGGTGCCGTCGGGTGCCTTGACCTGAATCCAGTTCCCGAAGCCCGACGCCGGCCCGGCCTCGAGGACCACTCCATCGGTGGCGGCGTGGATCGGGGTGCCCAGCGGCGCCGCGAAATCCAGACCGGCGTGCATGACGCCCCAGCGCATCGCATACAGCGAGGTGAGCTGATACTGGCCCAGCGGCACGGGCGAGACGAACTCCGGCGGCAGCGAGGCGTTGATTCGTGCGGCCTCGGCGTCGGCGAGTTGCTTGCCGACCTGCAGCTGCTGGCCGTACATGCTCGTGTCGGGGGTGTTCGCCGACGCGGGTGCGATCCCGGGTCCGGTGTCGGCGGCTGCGGCGCCCCCGACATCGGCGGTGGGTACCGGCGCGGCCGACCCGGCGTCGTCGTCGGAGTTGACCTGCACCGCGGCGGCGGCCAGTGCGGCGCCGGCGGCGACAGCCACCAGGGCGACGCGTCCGCTGCGCAGCGCGGTCGGCGGAGCGGCGATGCGGTGCTTGCCGCGCGAACGCCGCGTCGCACCCGCCGGCACGCGACGGAACGTCGGCTCCGCGGTGACCGTCCCTACCCGCTCGTCGGTCTCGTGCTCATCGACTGCGTATTCATCGACTGCGTATTCGTCGACTGCGTATTCGTCGACTTGGGCGCCGAGAACGTCGAAGGGCTCGTCGTGGCGGTACTCGTCGAACTCACCCTCGGGGATGAGGATGTCCTGCGTGATCTCCGAAGTGGTGGTGCGGCGCGTGGAGCGTCGGCGACCGACCGAGGTCGAGCCGTCTTCGATGGGAGCCCAGTCATCGACGTCCCACTCGAAGTCGGCGGTGTCGCCGTACGTGGTCTCGTCGTTGTAGTAGATGTCGCTGCGGTCGACGGGGATGATCGTGGTCATCTCCTCGGCGGTGAGATCGTCGATCCGCTCGTCGCGGCGTCGACGTCCGCCGACGACCGCGGTGCCGGATATCGACCCGCCTGGAAAACCACGTTCCGCCAAGTCGTCCACCTCACCTCATGGTTGCGATACACCCAGGTGCCCGCGTTCTTTCGGCGTTACGGATGTGGCGCAATGGACCACTACGACCTGAGACTGCCTGCCGACGGTAACGAAATGATTGCGGCAAGTCCAACCCTGGGGAGTGAAAACCCGGGATAAAGTGAGCTGGGTCACAGGCTGGTGACATCATTCGCATTGTGCTGAATTCTCTGTGGTGGCTGGCGGATTTGTCGCAACACGCTCTCTTCGCCGGGCCGATGGTGCCCGGTCGGCGTCCGCCCGTTCACCGACCGAGCGAGTGATCTGTCGCACAAGGTGAGGAGGTGTACTCAAACCGGATATGCGGCAGGTTTAAAGTCCCGTATGGCCCGCGTTACACCCAGACGAGCGGGCAAATCTACGAAATGGTGAGCTGAATGGATCTCTTCGAATACCAGGCGAAGGAACTGTTCGCCAAGCACGGAGTTCCGACCACACCCGGTCGTGTAACCGACTCTGCCGCCGACGCGCGCACGATTGCCGAGGAAATCGGCAAGCCCGTCATGATCAAGGCGCAGGTCAAGGTCGGTGGACGTGGCAAGGCCGGCGGCGTGAAGTACTCCAAGGACGCCGACGAGGCGCAGGCGAACGCCGAGAACATCCTCGGTCTCGACATCAAGGGCCATGTCGTCAAGAAACTCCTCGTCGCCGAGGCCAGCGACATCGCCGAGGAGTACTACATCTCCTTCCTTCTCGATCGCGCCAACCGCACCTACCTGGCCATGTGCTCGGTCGAGGGCGGCGTGGAGATCGAGGTGACCGCCGAGCAGAACCCCGACGCTCTCGCCCGCGTCCCGGTTGACGCCGTCAAGGGCGTCGATCTCGCATTCGCCCGCGAGATCGCCGAGAAGGGCAAGCTGCCCGCCGAGGTGCTCGACGCCGCCGCCAACACCATCCAGAAGCTCTGGGAGGTGTTCATCGCCGAAGACGCCACCCTCGTTGAGGTCAACCCGCTGGTCCGTACCCCCGACGACCAGATCCTGGCTCTCGACGGCAAGGTCACCCTCGACGAGAACGCCGACTTCCGGCATCCCGATCACGAGGCATTCCAGGACCGTGACGCCACCGATCCGCTGGAGCTCAAGGCCAAGGAGAACGACCTCAACTACGTCAAGCTCGACGGACAGGTCGGCATCATCGGCAACGGCGCCGGACTGGTCATGAGCACCCTGGACGTGGTCGCCTACGCCGGTGAGAAGCACAAGGGTGTCAAGCCCGCGAACTTCCTCGACATCGGTGGCGGCGCCTCGGCCGAGGTGATGGCCGCCGGTCTCGACGTCATCCTCGGCGACGAGCAGGTCAAGAGTGTCTTCGTCAACGTCTTCGGCGGCATCACCGCTTGCGACGCTGTCGCCAACGGCATCGTCGGCGCGCTGAACAAGCTCGGCGACGAGGCCAACAAGCCGCTCGTCGTCCGCCTCGACGGCAACAAGGTCGACGAAGGCCGCAAGATCCTGGCCGATGCGAATCACCCCCTGGTGACGCTCGCCGAAACGATGGACTCCGGCGCCGACAAGGCCGCCGAACTGGCGAGCAAGTGAGGGGCTAGAGAACATGTCGATTTTCCTGAACAAAGACAACAAGATCATCGTCCAGGGCATCACCGGCGGTGAGGGCACCAAGCACACCGCACTGATGCTCAAGGCCGGTTCGAACATCGTCGGCGGTGTCAACGCCCGCAAGGCCGGCACCACCGTCGCCCACACCGCCAAGGACGGCTCCGACGTCGAGCTGCCCGTCTTCGGCAGTGTCGCCGAGGCGATCAAGGAGACCGGGGCCGACACCTCGATCGCCTTCGTCCCGCCGAAGTTCGCCAAGGACGCCATCATCGAGGCGATCGACGCCGAGATCCCGCTGCTGGTCGTCATCACCGAGGGAATCCCGGTGCAGGACAGCGCTTATGCGTGGGCCTACAACGTCGACAAGGGGAACAAGACCCGCATCATCGGGCCGAACTGCCCCGGCATCATCACCCCGGGCGAATCGCTGGTGGGCATCACCCCGGCCAACATCACCGGCAAGGGTCCGATCGGCCTGGTCTCCAAGTCCGGCACCCTGACCTACCAGATGATGTACGAGCTGCGCGATCTCGGCTTCTCCACCGCCATCGGCATCGGTGGCGATCCGGTCATCGGGACCACCCACATCGACGCCATCGAGGCGTTCGAGAAGGATCCTGAGACCAAGGTCATCGTGATGATCGGTGAGATCGGCGGCGACGCCGAGGAGCGTGCGGCCGACTACATCAAGGCCAACGTCTCCAAGCCGGTCGTCGGCTACGTCGCGGGATTCACTGCGCCCGAGGGCAAGACGATGGGCCACGCCGGCGCGATCGTGTCCGGCAGCGCCGGCACCGCGCAGGCCAAGAAGGAAGCCCTCGAGGCTGCCGGCGTCAAGGTCGGCAAGACGCCGACCGAGACCGCCACGCTGGCCCGGGAGCTCTACGAGGCTCTCTGATCTGATCGTCGGATACCCGTCTGCGCACGAGAACTCGTGTGCAGACGGGTTTTTCGTTGGTCCAACAACGATGAATGGTTGCCGGTGACGATCATTCGAGCGCTCCGGAGCCTGGTGCCTTCCGGTACAGGCGGTCGACGTCGTGCCGGCGGCAGGGTTCGGTTCCCGGGGTGAGTGTCGCCGCGGCGCCGGCAGCGGCACCGTATCGGACGGCGTCGGGCAGCGGCCATCCGCGGGCCAGGGCGACGGTGATCCCGGCGACCATGTTGTCGCCCGCCCCGACACCACTGCCGAACTCGGATGCCACCGGGACGCCGGCGACGTCGGTCACCTTATCGGCGGTCACCACCAGCGCGCCCGCCGCCCCACGCGACACGACGACGGCGTCGGTGATGCCCCGGGCGATCAGGGTACGGGCCGCGTCGATCTGTGAATCGGTGTCCGGCAGCGGCAGATCCAGTGCTTCACGGAGTTCACGAAGGCTCGGTTTGATCACTGCCGCGCCGCGCACGCGCAGCAGTGCCGGGCCGTGGGTGTCGACGATCAGTGTGCACCCGTGCCGCTCGGCGATGGCCGGCACCGCCGGGAAGAAGCTGTCCGAGCATCCCGGTGGGAGGCTGCCACTCACCACGAGATGTGTTGCAGTGTGGGCGTACTCGTCCAGGGCGGTGAGGCACTGCTGCTCCTCGGTGGCGGTGAGGTCGGGGCCGGGCAACACGAAGCGGTACTCCTGGCCGGTCCGGTCCTCGCGGACGGTCAACGATTCCCGGCTTCCTCCGGTGATGTCGAGGGGCCCGGTCGCGATGCCCTCGGCGGTGAGCAGTGCCTCGATGCGCGCTCCGGTGGGGCCACCTCGGGTGAAGACCGCGGTGGCCGGCACGCCGAGCCGAACCGCCGCTCGTGCCACGTTGATCCCGCCGCCACCGGGATCGTATCGGGGGCTGGTGCATCGCATCTTCTCCGTCGCCTGCAGGATCGGCACCGAGCTGTGGATGTCGAGCGCAGGATTCATCGTGACGGTCACGATGTGTGGTGCGGCTGGTGAATTCATCTCCTCTCCATGGTGCCCCGCGAATGCCTCGGACGGCAGATGCTTTTGGCCCTTACGTCACCACCGTGCGGTGGTGTCCAATGGAAGCGACGAACTCGGGTGGCGAGTTGGTCGACGAGAAGATCGGCAAGGAGCGGGTCATGGCAGTGAATGGCCCGATAGTGGTGGCGGTCGACGGGTCGGACACGGCGCTCGAGGCGCTTCGGTGGAGCGCGCTGGCCGCGGTTCGTGAGAACAGATCCCTGCGCGTGATCGGCATCGTCGAGACCGTCGCGGCGGGATATGCGCCGGGTGTGTTGATGACCCCGGCGGTGGCAGAGGCGCTGCACGCCGATGCCCGCCGAGCGGTGGACGAGGCGATCGCCGTGGCCACCAAGGTGTCGGCGGACGTCGACGCCGAGGGCGAGGTCCGTGAGGGCAGGCCGGCCCTCGTCCTGCGCGAGATATCCAGTGGTGCACACCTTCTCGTCGTCGGTCGTCGTGGTCGTGGGGGAGTGGCCGGGTTGTTGCTCGGTTCGGTCAGCTCCGACGTTGCCGCACACGCCGACTGTCCGGTGGTGGTGGTCTCGGGTCCCGGACCCGAGACCGGGCCGGTGGTGGTCGGCGTCGACGGATCGGCGATCTCGCAGGCAGCCCTGGGGGCCGCCATCACCCAGGCCACCGAACTCGAGACGACGTTAGTGGTCGTCAGCACCTATCCGGGATTCTCCGGCGAAGGGTTCTACGACCAGGACGAGGTGATGGCCCAATTCCGGGACGAGGCCACCGCATCCGTCGGACGTCAGCTCGCCGACCACCGTCGCGACCATCCCGCCGACACCGTGTCCGTCGAGACCGTGGTCGTCGCGGGCGACCCGGCGCCGCGCATCATCGAGGCCGCCGGGGATGCCCAGCTGATCGTGCTCGGGAGCAGGGGGCGCGGCGGCTTCCGGGGGCTACTCCTCGGATCGACCAGCCAAGCCGTCCTGCACACCGCACCGTGCCCGGTGACGATCGTGCACTCCGAGGTCAGCCGCTGAAATGCGTTGTGACCGTGGGGTGATGCGACACCCCGGGGCGGAGCTCACGATTCGCTGACGGCCTTGAGCTGCGCAAGTCCTTTCTCGAAGTCCTTGCCGAGCAGTGTGTCGAAGAAGCCCAGCGGAGCGGCCACCCGGCTGAAGAGCGAATGCTTGCCGGTCATCGTCCACGTGACCTCGCTGACGCCGGCGTTCTCGGTGATGTCGAAGGCGCTGAGGCTTGTCGATTTCATGGGCTTCTCGAACTCGACCCGGATCGCCACGTGCGCGGGCGCGACGTCCTCGAGGATCTCCATGGTGCCCCTGCCCGCCTTCCGATTTCCCGACCACGCGTAGCGAGCACCCACGCCGAGCTCGGCTCCGGAATAGGTTCGCGACATATCGGGGTCGAGGCCCTCCCACGGCGACCAATCGACCCAACGATGCAGATCATGAATGTGAGCGTGGATCTCGGCGGCGGGCGCGGCGATCGAGGTGCGTCGCACCACGGTGTAGTTCTCGGCCATCGGGCTTCCTTTTCTGTGGATCGGACTGAGAGTATGACCCCCGATCACCACGAAAGTCATCGCGGCAATCCCCTGGGTGCGGTCGCGGTGCGTGCGATAATCCGGCGGTGAGCGACACGGGATCCCGGCCGGGCGGGTTGGCGGCGATGCTGCAGATGCCCTGGCACGTGGCGTCCGCCGCGGCCGACGCCGCCGAGCGAGTACCGGTCGCCGGCGACGTCGTGCGCGTCGCGCGGCGCACCACACACGAGGTCCTCGACGGCGTCGGTACCCTCGCCACGGCGGCGGCGGGCACCTCGATCGGGGCGGTGATCCACGCCGTGGTCGACGAGCTGAGTTCGATGGACCTCACGCCGCTCGTCGGTGCCATCGATCTGAATCGGGTCGTCGACGCGGTGGATCTCGACGCGGTGCTCCGCAACATCGACATCAACGCCCTGATCGCGAGTCTCGACCTCGACGCGGTGATCGGTCGCGTGGACATCGCGGCGTTGCTCGACGGCCTCGACCTACCCAGGATCGTGGGGGGACTCGACCTTCCCGCCGTCATCGCGGCCGTCGACCTCGCAGCCGTGATCGACTCGGTCGACATCGCCGCGATCATCGACCACCTCGACATCGACGCCATCCTGGACAAGATCGACATCGATGCCATCGTCACGCGCGTCGACCTCGATGGCGCCGTGGAGCGGGTCGACATCGACGCCATCATCTCCCGCATCGATCTGATCGGTCTCGCCGACGAGATCATCGACGGCGTCGACCTGCCCGACATCATCCGCGAGGCGAGTACGTCGGTGACGACCGAGGTGATGACCGACGTGCGCAGCAGCAGCGAACGCGCCGACGACGCGGTGGCCGACCTGGTGAACCGGTTGTTGCGACGCAAGGTGGCCGCCCGGGTCGCCGACGCCGCGCTTGCCGATGAGTCCCAGAACGGTGAGTCCCAGAACGATGAGTCCCAGAACGGTGGTGCCCAGAACGGTGGGGCCCAGAACGGTGGGGAACGAAACGGTGCGCCGCGATGACGTCGCAGTCGGAGAATGATTCGGCGTCGCACCACGATTCGGCCGGGCATCCGATCGTGCGTCCGCACATCGTCCTCGACACCGATCGTTCGGCCGGGATCGTCAGCCGAGCGATCGCGGCCGTCCTCGACCTGCTGTTGGTGCTCGCGGTGATGGGCGGACTGTATGTCGGCTGGCTGATGGCCCGTCTGATCTACGACGTGCACCAGTTCTCGTTGCCGGCCGCGAACCCGTTCTTCACCGCGACGACCTTCGTCGCGGTGTCGGTGATCTACCTGACCGGTTGCTGGTGCGTCTCCGGCCGCACCCTGGGGTCGGTGGTGATGGGTTTGCGTCTGGTCAGCCGGAAAGGCAAACCGCGCGTTCGGCTTCCGGTGGCGCTGATCCGCGCCTTGATCTGTGTGTTCTTCTCGGTCGGGTTGCTGTGGGTCATCGTCGATCCACGTCGTCGCTCGGTCGCCGATCTGGTGGTGCGTACGCGCGTGGTGTATTCGCGGTGAGTGGGCGTGCAGAACATCCCTCGGCGACGCAACTGATCGACATGCTCGCCGACCCGAATTCCTGGGAGCCGTGGGACGATTCACCGCCGCCCACCGTCGTCACCGACACCTACCAGGATCAATTGCGCCGCGCCGCCGAGAAATCCGGGGTCGACGAGTCGGTGCGGACCGGGCTCATCCGGATCGGCGGGACACCGGTGGTGGTGATCGTCAGCGAGTTCGGCTTCCTCGGCGGTTCGATCGGACACGTTGCCGGCCATCGCATCACCACGGCGATCCGACGCGCCACCGAGCACGGATTCGCCGTGGTGGGCCTGCCGTGCTCCGGCGGTACCCGCATGCAGGAGGGCACCCCGGCCTTCCTGCAGATGGCGGCGATCAGCGGGGCGGTGACCCGGCATCGAGCGGCCGGTCTGGCCTACCTCATCTACCTGCGTCATCCCACCACCGGTGGGGTGTTCGCGTCGTGGGGGTCGCTCGGCGCGATCACCTGGGCCGAGCCCGGCGCGCTCGTCGGCTTCCTGGGGCCGCGGGTCGTTGCCGGACTCGTCGGCACGCCGATCCCCGACGACGTTCAACGCGCCGAGAATCTCGCCCGTCGTGGCATCGTTGACGACGTCGTCGCACCGGAAGACCTCCGCGACCGGTTGCGCGGCGTCCTCGACGCGCTCGCTAGCGAGCGCGCGACCGATGGTGCTGTCGAGTCGCAATCCGTTGTTTCACAGCATGATCCGGTGAGCCCCGCGGTGCGAGATACCGCATCGGTGTGGTCGGCGGTGACCGCGACCCGGCGTCCCGGACGCGTCGGGGTCCGCGAACTGATCGCGGTGCCGGGGTCTGCTCTGGTGGGAGCAGGCGGGCCGATCATGGTGGCGTTGAGCCGATTCGGTGGCCGACCCGCACTGGTGATCGGACAGGACGCCGATCGGCAGCGTGCCGGCGAGCTGATCGGACCGCACCACCTGCGTATGGCGCGCCGCGCATTGACCTTCGCCGCCGAACTCGGGCTCCCGGTGGTGACCGTCATCGACACCCCTGGCGCCGAGTTGTCGGTCGCCGCCGAGGAAGACGGACTCGCCGGTGAGATCGCCCGGTGCGCAGCCGAACTCATCGGCTTGCCGTCGGTGACCGTCTCGGTGTTGCTCGGACAGGGTTCAGGTGGGGCGGCGCTCGCGCTGTTCCCGACCGATCGACGGGTCGCGGTGTCGGATGCGTGGCTGTCGCCACTGCCACCCGAGGGGGCCAGTCTGATTGTCCATCGCGACATCGCTCACGCCGCCGATATCGCTGCGGGACAGCAGATCCTGGCGGTCGAGCTGGCCGGGGTCGGGGTGTTCGACCGCATCGTTGCGGTGAACGAGGTGGGGGACGGGGATGCAGGGGACGTCTTGGCCGCAGCGGCGACGCGGATACGCGAGGTGATCGCCGACGAACTGCACGCGCTGTCCGTGCCGGACCCTGCTGCCCGAACCCGTGTCCCCGCCGCCCCGTCGTCACCCGGGTCGGCGACACGCATCCCGGCGGTCGGTGCCGTCGTGCGGGATGCGGCCGGACGATTTCTGTTGGTCAAGCGCGGACATGAGCCGCAGGCCGGTATGTGGACGGTGCCGGGCGGCAAGGTCGAGCCCGGAGAGACGTTGGAGCAGGCCGTGATCCGGGAGATCGCCGAGGAGACAGGCGTTGCCATCGAGGTCATCCGCGAGGCCTGGGTCGTCGACATCCCCGATCGGCGTGCCGGCGTGGTCTACGAGGTCCACGATTTCGTGGCCACCCCGCTGACCACCGACGTCGTCGCCGCTGACGATGCCGACGACGCGGGGTGGTTCGACCACCAACAGATGCGCGCGCTCCCACTGACACCAGGGCTGCTCGACCATCTCGACCGGCACGGGATGCTGTGACGCCGGTGATGGATGGACCTCGTGTATTGGTAAGCTGCGGTGCGCTATTGGACAGAGCGGCCCGTACTCGTGGCCGGGGGTCGACCGGGGAGGGAACCATGTCGGTGAGCCGACGCATCATGGCACCGCTGATCGCGGCGGTGGCGTTGTCGATGGGGCTGAGTGCCTGCGGTGACGATTCGACGAGCACCACGGGAACCGCTCCGACCTCCAGTGCCGGCGCGATCGATACGCCGACGTCGAGCGCGCTGTCGGGCGCGTGGACGGGGACGTGGACGTCGGTGGGTGAGACCAAGAGCGCGCAGCTCGGCGTGGTCACCGACAAGCCGTTCCTCGCGACCATCGACATCCCCGGCCGTTGTGGCGCCACGTGGAAGGAGACCTCGCGCGACGCCACCCACGTGGTGGTCACGGCGACCGTCACCTACGGCCAGTGCTCGGACAACGAGTGGCAGCTCACCCTTTCCGACCAGTCGATCACCGCGGTCGACACCAGCGATCCGGAGACCCGGGCTCAATTCCGACGGAGCTGACCGCACGCATCACCGGCGCCTGGCAGACATTCCGTCCGGTGCCCATCGCATTTGACCCACACTGAACGCAATCGCGTGCACGGCCATCGTCCCAGGTGGGTTCGGCGACATCGGGTCGCGCCCGATCTCGACGTCATCAATCACGCGAATCGGACGCTAGCGTTCCTGAGGTTGTCTCTCGAACCAGTTCAGTGGAGGTACTGCCGTGCGATCGCGGATTCTCGTCCTGTTGCTCTCGTTCATCGCCGCCGCGAGCGTGATCACCGCGTGCGGCGGGGACGATTCGCAGGCGGTGAAGATCGGGGTCGCCGACGCGTCCGAAAGCTACTGGAATGTGTTCAAGCAGAAGGCCTCCGCTGCGGGCATCGACGTCGAGCTGGTGAATTTCACCGACTACAATCAGCCCAATCCCGCACTCGCCGAGGGGGAGTTGGACCTCAACGAGTTCCAGCACCTGCTCTACCTGGCGACCTACAATGCCAAGAACAACAAGGATCTGGTGCCGATCGGCGCGACCGCGGTCTACCCGCTACCGCTGTACTCCACTCAGTACAAGTCCGTCGGTGAGATCCCGCAGGGGGCGCAGGTCGCAATCCCCAATGACCCCACCAATCAGGCACGCGGACTGCTGGTGCTCGCGCAGGCCGGACTCATCACGCTGACCAAGCCGGGCAACGCTTTCTCCACGCCCGCCGACATCGATCAGGCGCGATCCAAGGTGAAGGTCATCGCCGTCGACGCCGGCCAGACCGCCGCGAATCTCGATTCGGTGGCCGCGGCGATCGTCAACAACAACTACGCGACCTCGGCCAAACTGACCGCAGATCAGATCATCGCCTCCGACGATCCGAATGCTGAGGCCTCCAAGCCCTACATCAATGCGTTCGTCGCCCGCGCCGCAGACAAGGACAACGCCACCTACGCCAAGCTGGTGCAGATTTACCACGATCCCCAGGTGATCGCGGCGGTGAAGAAGTCCCTGGGCGAGTCCGGGGTCATCAAGACGAACTCGCCTGCCGATCTGCAGGCGACCGTGAAGGGATTGGAATCCGACGTGCGGGCCAATGGCTCCTGAGCCCGTCCCCGTCGGGGAGGCCCGGCGCCCGGCCGCCATCGAGTTCGTGGACGTCGCAAAGCGTTTCGGCAAGGATGCACCTGCGGTGCTCGACGGCATCAGTCTGCGCATCGATGCCGGCGAGATCGTCGGGATCATCGGGCCGTCAGGCGCGGGGAAGTCGACGCTTGCGCGTCTGATCAACGGACTCGAACGGCCCACCGGTGGTCATGTCCTGGTCGACGGACGGGACCACGGTGGGGCGCGCGAGCGTGAACTCACCGCCTTCCGAACCCAGATCGGCATGATCTTCCAGCAGTTCAATCTGTTCAACTCGCGCACCGTCGCCGGCAATGTCGGATTTGCGCTGCAGGTGGCGGGCGTGCCGAAATCCGCTCGACAACAACGCATCACCGAGCTCCTCGAGTTCGTCGGAATCGCCGACAAGGCGAAGGCGTGGCCATCGGCGTTGTCCGGCGGGCAGAAGCAGCGGGTGGGCATCGCGCGGGCGCTCGCCTCCTCGCCGTCGATCCTCATCGCCGACGAGGCCACCAGCGCCTTGGACCCCCAGACCACCGACGACACGCTCACACTGTTGCGTCGCATCAACTCCGATCTGGGTACCACCATCGTGGTGATCACCCACGAGATGGATGTGGTCCGCGAGGTGTGCGGCAAGGTCGCCGTTCTCGCCGACGGGCGACTCGTCGATCACGGCGACCTCTATGAGGTGTTCGCCCACCCGCGCTCGGAGGTCACCCGCAGCCTGCTGCGGCATGCCGTCTCCGGCGTTCCCGACGCGGACACGTTGGCCGCGTTGCGATCTCGGCACTCGGGCCGGCTCGTCACCGTCGAGGTCCGCGACGATGTCGCCCGCGTCGATCTCACCGGTGCGGTGGCCCGGGCCGGCGGGACCGCGTCGGTGATCCACGGTGGAATCGCCGATCTCGGCGGCCGCCCGTTTGGGGCATTGACCTATGAGGTCCACGCCCCTGATTCGGCGCTCGAGGAAGTCATCGGCGAAAGTCATACCGCCACCGGCATTGTCGTACACGAGGAGGTGAACCGATGAGCCACAGCGCACTGGCCGCCGACGGCTTCACCCGGGTGTTCGGTGACGAACTGCGCCCGTTGCTCTTCCAGGCGATCGGGGAGACTTTCCAGCTCGTCGGCTTCACCCTGCTGATCGGTGGCGCGCTGGGACTGCTGATCGGTGTGGTGCTGTATGCAACCAGTCCCGGGAACCTGTGGTCGAACGTGTGGATCTTCAACGGACTCAACGTGATCGTCAACATCGTCCGACCGATACCGTTCATCATCTTCATCACCGCCATCGCGCCGTTGACCAAGACGGTGATGGGAACCCGAATCGGTACCGAGGCGGCGATCTTCCCGATGACACTGATGGCGATGGTGGTGATCGCCCGAGTGGTCGAGCAGAGTCTCGTCTCCGTGGACCCGGGAGTGGTGGAAGCCGCCCGCGCGTGCGGCGCCGGTCGCGTGCGCACCCTGCTGACGGTGGTGGTGCCCGAGGGATTCGCGCCACTGGTACTGGGCTACACCTTCATCTTCGTCGCGATCGTGGACATGTCGGCGATGGCCGGCTATGTCGGTGGAGGGGGACTCGGAGATTTCGCCTTCCAATACGGCTACCAGCAGTTCGACTGGAAACTGACCGTTGTCGTCATCGCGTTGCTGGTGATTCTGGTACAGGTGGGACAGTACTTCGGCAACTGGCTGGCCCGCCGCGCACGACATCGCTGAGCCCGTCGCCACGCAGCTCCACACGCACGCAACCCAGACGCGAACAACGAGGTGACCGATGACAGAGCTACTCCCGCTTGGCCCCGACCAATTGCTGACCACCACCCGCTCGGTGCGCAAACGGCTCGATCTGGATCGGCCCGTTCCGCTCGAGGTGATCACCGAGGCCCTGGAGGTCGCGCTGCAGGCGCCCACCGGATCCAACAGCCAGACCTGGCACTGGATCGTGCTGACCGATCCCGAGATCAAGGAGAAGGTCGGCGCCTACTACGCGCGTTCGTTCGCGGCGTACTCCGCCGAGCGCACACTCGCCGACGACACCGCCCGTCGGGTCGCGTCGAGCGCGCAGTATCTCGCCGACATCATGGGCAAGGTGCCCGCACTGGTGATCGGGGCCATCTATACCGGCGGCGATCTGCCGGCCGGAAATCAAGCCGGCGTCTGGGGCTCGTTGCTGCCCGGCGCCTGGAGTCTCGGTCTGGCTTTGCGTGCCCGTGGTCTGGGGTCGGCGTGGACGACGCTGCACCTGACCTACGAGAAGGAGGTCGCGGAGCTGCTGGGTATCCCGCCCACCGTCCACCAGGGCGTTCTGCTGCCTGTTGCCTACACGAAGGGCGCCGACTTCAAGCCTGCCGGGCGCAAACCCCTCGACGAAGTGCTGCACGTCAACAAGTGGTGAGACGCGGTGCCCGGGGCAGTGGAGTGCCGCCGCCGCCGAGGTGAGCCGGTAGAGTTCAGAATCACCATGTCGTCCGCCGAGTCTGCCCACACCACCCCGGATTCGGGTTCCGGGGTGGCCTCGGGCGGTCCGCGTCCGTCGAATCGTCGTAGTGCTGCCAAGGCGGCTCGCCGTGCCGAGCTGCTCACGGCCGCAGCCAGTCAAATGGCCGACCGCGGATTCGCCGGGGTGCGACTCGAGGACATCGGGGGAGCGGTCGGCGTGAGTGGGCCGGCGATGTATCGACACTTCTCGTCGAAAACCGAACTGCTCGACGAGATGCTGCTCGACATCAGTCGTCGTCTCTACACCGGCGGACGAGAGGTCGTGCAGCGCGGCGGCTCGCCGGCCGAGACCCTCGATGCGCTGATCGCCTTCCACATCGACGTCCTGGTCACCAAGCCGGATCTGATCGCGGTCCAGGACCGTGACCTCTCCTCATTGACCCCGGAGGCCAATCACGAGGTACGGCGGTTGCAGCGACGCTACGTCGAAGACTGGGTCGACGTCCTGATGTCGGATGACGAGGGCCGCGAACTCGAACGCCAGGAGGCTCGCGTTCGAGTGCACGCCATGTTCGGGTTGCTCAACTCCTCGCCACGTCTCCCGGATTTTGATCCCGACAGATTGCGGTCGCTGCTGCGCGCCATGGCGCTCGCGGCGCTACGGGTGCCCGTCACGCCCTGATGGCACGTGACGGTGCTGGGGTGTGACGGTTCTGGGGTGTGGACGGTTCTGGGGTGTGACGGTCCGACGAATGAATCTGCGCTGCTGTGGGTACCGATGTCCAGGTCTGGCTCTACGCTGACACGCACATGATGTCGCGAATGAGAGTTTCGCCGACCGAAAGGGACGAGCAGTGAATCCTGGTGACCCGAACAATCCCCAGCAGAATTGGGCGGCCGGGTATCCCGCCCAGCCCACCGCCCCGCAGGGCCAGCACGGCGGCCCGGCACCCACGCAGGGGTTCGGGCAGCCGGGAACGCCATCGGGGCAGTGGTCGACGCCGGGGCAACAGTGGGGTGCCCCGCCCGCCGCACCTCGACGGCAGTTCGACGCCCGCGCTCAACTTCCCTCGATCCTGCTGGTGGCCGCCGCGGTCACCGGGCTGATCACCTACTTCATGGGTTTCGTCAGCTGGGTTGTGGTCGACAACAACGTCAGCGAAAGTCAACTCGACAATTGGAGTCAGAACTTCGAGAACGGAAACTCCGGGGTACCAGGCTTCGCCTCGTACGAGATCGTGCTCAACCCCGGCAAATTCCTGATCATCCTGGGTGCGATCGGTGTCGCTGCTGCGGTGGTATTGGTGCCGCGATTCCGTAAAGCCGTGCCCTTTCTCGCCGTGATCGCCGCAGGCGCATGGCTCGCCTTGTTTGCCGCCGCCGTGACCACCACGTCGGTGCCCGTCATCGGAGTCGGGGCCGGCGCGATTGTCGCGTTGATCTTCGGGTTCCTTCAGGTGGCATTCCTTTTGGCTGCTGCGGTACTCGGTGGTGTGAACAGAAGCTGAGCTTCTGAGCTGCGGTGGTCCGGTTCCAGCTCTGCCGCAGGCGGTCTCGAGGCTCGCCGCACGCGGCTCGCACCTCGACCATCGGGGAAGGCGACTCGCCGTCGAGGGACGCTGAAGCCCTTCCCGTCCGATGGTGTCCCATCCCGATGGTCGAGGTGCCGAGGAGCGTCAGCGACGAGCCTCGAGACCCCTTGTGCTGAAGGGCTTCCGGGGCCACGGATGCTCGAACACCTCGACCATCGGGTGGGGATTTCGCTATGGGGTTCTCAGACAACAGATGCGGTCCCGGCCGGCCGGGTGCGGGGAATCAGGTTGTGGGGCAGGGTAGGTCAGGCTGCGGTGTCGTCGAGTCGCATGGTGCGTCGGTGGTAGGACGGTACGGGTTGTCGTTTCGGATCCACGCTGGCGGGTGGGATGAGCCAGGGGTGTCGGTCGAATCCCATGATGATGTCCCAGCCGTGGTGGTGGACGTCGTCGTGGCAGCTGGTGCAGAGCAGGCAGCCGTTGTCGAGGTCGGTGGGACCACCGTCGGCCCAGTGGTGCACATGGTGTGCTTGGCAGCGGCCGGCGTGGGCACCGCATTTGATGCATCCGCGATCCCTGACGAGTAGTGCTTTGCGTTGGCCGGGGGTGAAGAAGCGTTCCTGGCGTCCGACGTCGAGGGGTGCGCCGTCGGTGTTGAGGATGATTTTGGTGATGGTGGTGTCACACGACAACATTTTCGCGGTCGCTTCGGTGATCGGACCCATGTTCTGCAGGTCCCCACCGAGGGCCGGGTTGTCGGCTGACCACGTCCACAACAACCCGTTGGTGGGTTTCGCCGAGAAGGTGGTGTCCGCAAGTCCTTGTGCCGCGAGTTCCACGATCGTCTCGAACGCGGCGGCACAGATCTGCTCAGGCGTCCGCGGATCGGGCGACCCATCGGGCTGCGGCTTGGGCGCCGACAAGGTTTCCATCAGGGTGCGGGTCTTTCCCCGGCGATGATGTCGAGGTTCGCCGAGATTTCCAGCCGTCCGTCGTCGGTGATGCGGTCGGTGTAGGAGTTGATCGTCTTGTCCTCCGCCGCTGGTAACCCGCCAGGTGTGTCGGCCGCCAACTCGTTACCCAGCTGCCGCGCGTAGAGGTTGATCTCGGCGGGGGTGAATCCGGCGAAGTAGTGCGACAGCAGTTTCCGCAGAAACTCGCAGCGTTGGACGGTGTCGAGTGGTTCGGAGCATCGGGTGTCGATGTGCGCCAACCCGCGGACGATGGCATCGGCGTGCTCCGACGAGATAGACCCGTCCGCCGCGTGCGCCAACAACAGATCCACATCGGTGGCGGCAGCCATCCGCACATACCGACCCGCGACCGAGGGCGCGAAACCCATGCGGATCAACAGTTCTCGTAGCCGGGTGGTTTTGTGGTCGGCGACGCCCAGTCGGTCCAGTTCGCCGGTGAGGGTGGTGGCGTGGTGATCGACCAGGTTCCGCAACAGCAGGACTTGTTTCATGGCACCGAAGGCTTGGGGTCCGGTCATGTCCGGGTTCCATTGCAGGTCGCTGAGTTGGGTGACGATGGCGGCGAAGACTGCCTCGGCGTCAACGGTTTCCGCGTCAAGAATGGTAGTGGAGTCGATCATGGGCCCCTCCCCGGTGGCTGACCGGTGTGATGGGTTCAGTGTGTACCTCGCCAGGGTGTTCGATGCAAGGGGTGTTTTGGTGAATTCTGCTTGTGGACAACGTGTTTCGGTGCTGATTTTCTGTCGGTGGGGTGTGGTAGGGGAGTGTGGGTTTCGTTGGCCTTGCTTCGATGTGGTTGGGGGGCTTGTTGTCTCGCCGGGTCTCGAGGCCCGGCGCTTGGCGCGCCGTGCACCTCGACCATCGGGGGAAGGGCACTCGGTCATCGGGGAAGGCGCCTTGACCGTCGGGGGAGGGGTTGACTGTCGGGAGTGATGAGTTCGCGGCCCCACCTTGCGGACGCGGCTGGTGCAGCGGGGGCGTCTGCAGAATCGGCTCGCGTTCGGCTCTCGGGTGGTGGATGTGGTTGGGAGGCTGGTTATCTCACCGGGTCGCGAGGCTCGCCGCACGCGGCTCGCACCTCGACCATCGGGGGGAAAGTTCTCGACGATCGAGGGAAAAGTTCTCGACGACGGGAGAAGCTCTCCGCCATCGGGGGGAATAGTTCTCGACCGTCGGGGGAGAATTCTCGACTGTCGGGAAGTTGTCGACAGAGGGGGAAAGGTCTCGACCGCCGGAGAAGAGCGTGAACGATCGGGGTCATCGATGGGTGTCCCGGGTGGGAAGGGGGCGGAGGGGAGTCAGCGAAGGGCGGCGGCGAGTTCGTCGACGTGGTCGACGAGCTCGGTGCCGTCGCGTGCGCTGATGAAGGCATCGCAGTACTCGATGTAATCAGTCAGCGCGCAACCGGTTTGATTCCAGTAGCGGCGCGGTTCGGGGGTGATCCAGGCGAGCCGGTGCGCGCGGCGACTTAGCTCGGCGAGGAGGTCGACGCGGGGGTCGAAGCCGTTGCTACGAGCGTCGCCGGCGACGATCACCGACGTGCGGGGGCCGAGGAGGTCGCCGTGACGGCCGATCAGTTCGGTCAGCATCGAACCGTAGTCGCTGGTGGCCGCGAGGTCGAGATCGTCGTCGGCGAGTACTGCCGCGAGTGCGGAATCGTCGTTGCCGAGACACAGGGCGTCGGTGACCCGCACTGGTCTGTCGACGAAAGCGACGACCTCGCAGCGCTCGCCGTGACGATGAAGGGTCTGGGCGAGCCGCAACAGAAACCCCGCCACCGGTCGCACCGACAACGACACGTCCACCAGCAAGAGCAGGCGGACGGGTCCGGCGTGGGTCGTGTGCCGCCAGAGTTGCACCGGCACACCATCGGTGGCCACGGCCGCACGCATGGTGCGGCGCATGTCGAGGCCGCCGTGATCGGTGCGTCGAACAACCTTCCGGGGAGCACCGCGCATACGTTGGACGAGTCGATGACAGGCGCGATCGATGTCGGCTTGATCCGACCACAGGGGACCAGTGGACGAATCGGCGGAATCGACACCGACATCCGATTGCGCCGCCAGATCCAGTCGCGCCGCCAGGGCGTCGACGAACGCCTCCAGTGCCCGTTCCAACTCGGCGCGCGCAGCCGCGTCGAGGTCATCTGTGCCGTCGGTGCCATAGGCGCGTCGAGCGTCGAAATCGGCGAGGGCGTGGAGGATCGCCTGTGCGCCGGCGACTCCCAGCGGGCTGCCGTGTACCCGTGCGGCACTTCCGACGAGTTCGCCGACGCTCGACGAATCGGCCTCATCCACCTCGATGGTGTAGGTGACTCCACCCGACACGGACGCGGAATCCTGGTCGACGCCCAGTGATTCGGTACCCGCCGACACGGTGAAGTCGTTCTCCTCCCGGTGTGCGCTCTCACCGTGGCGTTGTCGGGCGTCGGGGTCGTCGACGAGGAGGCCGCCGATGTCGTCGGTGTGCTCGTCCGCCCCGATCCGGCGGCCGGCGCCGGCGAAGTCCTCATCCCACTCGACGTCGTCGGGCAGGTCGGCGGCGGCGCCACGCGGTCGGGGGAGCGCCTCGTCTGCGCCGTCGATCCGTCCTTCGCCGAAGAAGGCGTCGAAGGCACGATCGAATCCTGTTGATTCGTAACCGTATTTGACGCTGACCGACCGCAGTGCCGCGCGGAGGTGATCGTTGTCACCGCCGACGATGTCGAGTACCCGACGGATCTCGATCACCTCGGCCGGTGACACGGCGACGCCCGATCCGCGCAGGACCCGGCCGAACAGCACCGCCAGCCTATCCAGTGTATCGTCGCGTGGACCGGTCGACACTCGCGAATGCCGTTGCGGGGAAACCATTGTCGTCGGCCGGTCAGGGATGCTGAGAAGACTGGCGCGGCGAAGACCGGCGCGAGGACGCCTGGTGCGTGGAACTGCGGGCACGTCCGGCGCCGAACGCGGTGGCCGTGACCGAGCCTGATGCCGTGGTTCCGTCGGTACCCACCTCTGCGGGATCGGAGTTCTCACCCGACGGGGAATCGAGTTCTCGTCGGGCGAGTTCGAGGTCGCTGCCGAATTTGACCAGTAACGACAGGAGTGTGCGATCGGCGACAGCCCGGTTGTCGTCACCGGTGCTGCCGAGCAGCGAAGCGGCCCGCGCGGCGTCGATGACCTCGGCGATGGACGGGCTCTTGCGCAGGGGTAGGTCACGCAGGCGGCGCGCGAGATCGACGACCTCGGCGATCACCGACTCCTCGACGTCGGGTGCGCGCACACCGACGATGCGGCATTCGCGGGCCGCGTCGGGATAACCGACCTGAAAGTGCAGGCATCGGCGTTTGAGAGCGGGCGAGAGTTCGCGAGTGTCGTTGGAGGTCAAGATCACCCATGGCGCCGAACGTGCGGTGAAGGTACCGAGCTCGGGTACCGTCACCTGTCGTTCGGCGAGCACCTCGAGCATGACCGCCTCCATCGCCTCGTCGGTGCGGTCGACCTCGTCGACGAGTAGCACCGTCGGTGTTGCCGACAGGATCGCGGCGAGCAGCGGGCGGGCGACGAGAAAGTCCTCGGTGTACACGCCGATGTCGTTGCGGGCCAACGCCGCCGAGGCGGCCGACAGATCGGGTTCGGCGGCCAGGTCGGCGCTGATGCGATCGCGCAGCATCTGCACATGCAACAGCTGCCGGGCATAGTCCCACTCGTAGAGTGCCCGTGCCTCATCGAGTCCCTCATAGCACTGCAATCGGATCAGATCCCGACCAGTTGCTGCGGCAAGGGCTTTCGCGAGTTCGGTCTTGCCGACGCCGGCGGGCCCCTCGAGAAGCAGTGGCCGGTCCAGCAGCGTCGCGAGATGGACCACCACTGCGAGATCGGAATCGATGACGTAGCCCTGCTCGTCGAGTCCACGGATGAGATCATCGACGGTGTCGACCGCGAGGTTCTCGACGGAGTCGACCGCGAGGTTCTCGACGGTGTCGAGGGATACCGGTGTGGTGGGCAGGGTCGAGGGTTCGGACATGACTCCTCTTCGTGGGTCAGCTCAGCAGCTCATGCGGGCAAGGTGCGGGTCGGTCCGGGCGAAGGGACAGGTCTCGTCCTCGCCCGGACCGACCCACGGTGCGGGAGTTGCTCAGGCTCCCGGTCTGTGTGGCCGGCGACCGATGGTCAGTAGCTTCCGGTCATGGCGTGGGTGACCATCGGGATCAGCGACTCGACGGTGCACTCGCGCGGATTGCCGGGCGTGCACCAGTCGTCCATCATGTGCTCGGCGATCGCCCGGATCTGCTTGTCGGAGGTGTCCATCGTATCGCCGCGGCCCTCGTACTTGCCGGTGTTCATCCGGTTCTTCTCGTAGCTGCCGACGCTGAGTTGGCCGAAATTGTCCGGAATGCCAAGGTCTTTGGAGAGCCGGATGGCCTCTTCGACGGCGGCGTCGGCGGCCTGCACCGTGGTCATGTTCGTGGTGTCGACGCCGAGCAGCGCGGCGATGTCGGCGTAGCGCTCGTAGCGGCTCGGCAGGTTGTACTCCCAGACGCGCGGCAGTGCGATCGCGTTGTTGAGTCCGTGGTGGCTGTCGTAGAACGCCGAAACGGCATGCGAGAGTGAGTGGATCAGTCCGAGGCCGCCCGAGTTGAACGCCTGGGCCGCTATGTATTGCGCGTGCATCATGCCGGTCCGCGCTTCGAGATTGCGGGGCTCGTAGACGGCGGTGCGCAGGTGATCGCGGATGAGCTCGATGGAGTACTTGGCGTTGCCCAGCGACGGCGCGAAGTCCAGCCGCGAGACGTACGGTTCGGAGGCGTGCGCCAACACGTCGAAACCGCAGAACGCGGTGAAGTGCTCGGGGCAGCTGTAGTAGAGCAGCGGGTCGTCCATGGCCAGATCGACCAGGCAGGTGTCGTCGAAGGCCACCCATTTGTGCGGCTTGTTCATGTCGGAGGTGTCGGTGATGACATAGGCCCACGAGGTTTCCGAGCCGGTGCCCGCGGTGGTGGAAACCGCGATGTGCTTGGGATTCTCCTTGTTGGTGGCCTTCGAGAATCCCTCGAACTCGTTGATGTTGCGACCGTCGTGCGCGATGACCATCCGGGCGCCCTTGGCGGCATCGTGACTCGAGCCGCCGCCGACGGAGATGATGCCGTCGCACTTCTCGCTCTGATAGAGCGCCGCGGCGTCCATGCAGTTGTAGTCCTTGGGGTTGGACTCGACCTTGTCGTAGAGAACGACGTCGACACCTTGGTATTCGATTTTGCCGACGAGTTCTTCGATGATTCCCGATCCGCGCAGACCGGTGGTCATCAGCAGGACACGGGTCATGCCGAGGTTCTTGGCCTCGACCCCGAGCATGTCGTGGGCGCCGACACCGAGTTTCGCGTTGGGGAAGGGGTGGAAATCCTTGATCGGGAAGTCCCAGATCTGGTTCAGCTCGATGGCCATGACGGTCGATCTCCTTGCGTCGCTGTGGGGTAACACTTCGAGGATGTCGTCGGCATCACACTTCACACAAGAACACCTGAACACATAATCAGATGTTCAGTCCAGCAGGTGAGTGAGGAACTGTCCGGTCGGACAGGGCGAGCCCGTCGCGGGTGTGACCGTCGTGTGCGTGCGACTGCCGACGAGGTGAAGACCCGATGACGGGTGTGGGCGTTACACGGCAGCGTCGGGGTCGATGGGATAGGACTGGACACGTACGTTGCCGGGACCGATCGACGCGGAGGTAGTGATGAACACTCGGGGTACCAAGCTGGCGGTCATCGGGGCCGGTGCGGTGGGTACGGCGGTCGCCTACGCGTCGTTGATCCGCGGCGTGGCACGCACCATCGCGTTGATGGACATCAACACGGCCAAGGTCGAGGCCGAGGTTCTCGACATGTCGCACGGACTCGAATTCGTGCCGCGCACCGACATCATCGGCGGCGACACCATGGACGTCGTCGCCGACTCCGACGTCGTGGTGTTCACCGCGGGCGCGAAGCAGAAGCCCGGGCAGTCGCGGCTCGAACTCGCCGAGGCGACCATCGGTCTGACGCGGGCGATCCTGCCCAAGGCCGTGGAGGCCGCGCCGAACGCGGTGTTCATCATGGTGACCAATCCGGTCGACATCGTCACCAATGCGGCGCTGAAGATCAGTGGGCTGCCCAACAATCAGCTGTTCGGGTCGGGCACGGTGCTCGACTCGTCGCGCCTGCGGTTCCTCATCGCCCAGCACGCCGGGGTGGCCGTGCAGAACGTGCACGCCTATATCGCCGGCGAGCACGGCGATTCGGAGATTCCCCTGTGGAGCTCGGCGGCCATCGGTGGCGTCCCGCTTCGAGACTGGAAGCCGCTACCGGGCTACGAGCCGATCGATGAGGAGGTGCGTCGGCGCATCGCGCACGAGGTGGTGCACGCCGCGTACAAGATCATCGATGGCAAGGGCGCCACCAACTACGCGATCGGCCTGGCCACTACCCGCATCGTGGAGGCGGTGCTCAACAACGAACACCGGGTGCTGCCGGTCTCGACGCTGGCGACCGGGTTCGAGGGCCTCGACGACGTGTGCCTGTCGCTGCCGTCGCTGGTGGATCGCACCGGATGTGCCCAACGCCTCGACGTCAGCGTCGACGACACCGAACGTGCGGGCCTGATGGCCTCGGCGGACACCCTGCGGAACATGCAGAAACAGTTCGGTTTGTGACGGTTGCCGATCGGCACCGGATCTGCCGCGCTCAGGCGAGCGCGGTCTGGATGGCGTTCTGGTAGCGCTTCTGCTGGTCGGCGGAGGTGCCGGCCGGGAAGTCGACGACGACGTTGAGGACCTGGAACGACTGCAGGTGGGCGCCGAGATAGATCTCGGCGCGCCCGGTGGTCTGGAACTGCATCAGGGTGAACTGATCGGTGGCCAGGGCCGAGGTACACCCCGCGCTCGGGCAGACCTGTGCGGTCACATTGTGCTGATTGGTGACGGGCAATCCCTGCCGTGCCACCTCGTCGGCGGTGTTGGTGAGCGTGCGTGGATTGACGTTGTTGTCGACGCTGCGCGAGGCGGTGTCGGCGCCCGTCGGGTCGTCGGGGCGCGCGCATGCCGCGGGTAGCAGGGCGCCGCAGCAGATCGCCAGCACGGCCACCGCACGCCGTATCGTCATCGACCCCATGTCGTGCTCCCGTCGTCACATGCCTGTCTCGGCCACGACGTTACTGGTGCGGCGACGATGGACGGTCGGCGCCCGGGCCGGGCGTCCGGATTGTCGGGGGCGGGTGGCCCGGTCAGGTTTCCTGCAGGAGGGCCGGATCGGCGGTGACCTGTGTCACCGGGCCGGTGAACCATTTCTTGACCGACAGGTGCCAGTACACGTACAGCGCGACGAGGGCGCCGCCGACCAGCAGCGGCGTGTAGTTGACGTACTTCCATGCGAATCCCGGGTCCCACGGCATGCCGCCCAACGACGTCGGGAACATGGCGATGATCGAGGTCAACGCGATCTCGGCGAGTGCCAGCGGGGCGATCCACTTGTACTTCGAACCCAGTGTCCACGACCCGGATTCGAAGGAATCGCCTGCGCGCCAACGGAAGTAGATGGGCACCGCGAAACACAGATACAGCCCGACGACGCCGATCGAGACCACCGCGAAGAACGCGACCGGGACCGGTGCGCCGTTGATGTCGACGGCGACGAGGGCCGGAAGAGTGATGATCGCGGCCACCGCAGCCGTGACGATGACGGCGTAGGCGGGAATCCCCTTGGTGTTCACCTGCTTCCAGATCTGGTGGCCGGGAACGGCGCCGTCGCGGCTGAAGGCGAACATCATCCGCGACGCACTCGTCTGGCAGGCGGCCGTACAGAACAACTGCCCCGCGGTGGAGATCAACAACACCACACCCGCCCACCGGGAGGTGAGTGCCTGGGTGAAGATCGTCGCCACCGCGCCGCCGCTCTTGGACACCCCATCGGCATCCTGCACCGCGAAGAGAAAGCTGAGCAACAGAATCCAGCCGCCGATCGCCGAATAGGCGATCGAGCGCCAGATTCCTTTGGCCGCAGCACCGGCGGCGCCCTTGGTCTCCTCGGAGATGTGGGCCGACGCGTCGTAGCCGGTGATCGTGTACTGCGTCAGGATCGCCGAGATCGGCAGGACGTACAGGATGAATCCGGCGTGTGAGGTGGCACCGCCGAAGATCCCGGAATTGTTGACGGTGCGGGCGAACACGTCGGAGAACGACGCGTGCTGATCCGGCACCAGGAAGAGGATGAGAATCACTGCCGCGGCGCCGAAGACGTGCCACCACACCGACAGGTTGTTGATCATCGACAGCAGATGCCCGGAGAAGATGTTGATCAGTGCCGCGGCGATGAGAATGATGACGAAGATGATGAACACCCGGGTGAGACTGTAACCGGCCAACCATGATTCGCTGAATGTGCCGATGGTGAGATCGACGAAGGTCGCCGCGCCGTAGGCCACCGAGGCGAGGATGGCGACCAGCCCGATGAGGTTGAGCCAACCGGTGTAGAAGCCGGCCTTGGCGCCGCCGAGTTTGGATGCCCACCAATAGATTCCGCCGGACGTCGGATACGCCGAGACGAGTTCGGCCATGCAGAAGCCGATGAGCAGGATGAACACCGACACGATGGGCCAGCCCCACGCGATGGCCGCGGGGCCACCGTTGTTCCAGCCCAACCCGAACGAGGTGAAACATCCGGACAGGATCGAGATGATGGAGAACGAGATCGCGAAATTGGAGAAGCCCGACCACGAACGGTGCAGTTCCTGGGTGTAGCCGAGCCGGGCGAGGTGGGCCTCGTCCTCGTTGAGAATTTCGTGCCCTTCGGGCATGGCGCGCCTCCATCGTCTCGGCCGAGAGGTGAAGCGCCGTTGCTGCACTGGTGATCAGTGCAGACGATAAGCCCGGGAGTGGGGTACCGCTGCCCGATATCCGATAGATCCGATTTGCCGTTTATGGGCGAGGCTCACCTGTCGGGCTCGGCGAGGAGTCGGCATGCGGCTGGTCGACGATCGCGCGGAGTGCGGCGACATGGCCGTCGAACGCCTCGCGTCCGGTCGGGGTGAGCCGGGCGCGCACGGTACGGCGTCGCCCCGTCGACGGGCGCTCGGTGCTGACGTAACCGGCTGACTCGAGAGTGGTGAGTTGTTTGGACAGTGCCGAATCCGACAGTGCCAGTCGCTCTTTCAGGTAAGAGAACTCGGCCCAGTCGGTGGCCGCGAGGGTCGCGACGAGGGATAGGCGGGTACTGGGGTGGATGATCTCGTCGAAGCGTGGCACGGTCACGGCAATACCCGGCGACGGATCGTGGTGAAGATGGTGTTGCCGCCGAAGCCGAATGCGGCACCGACGATCAGCGCGGCCCAGGTGGCGGCATGGGTGGCGCCGTCGGCGTCGAGACCGAAGCCGAGGCCGATGGTACAAGCCACCGCGACGAGCAGGATGGCGATGACGATCAGGGGAATGCGGCGGTCGGTGACGGAGCGGCGCAGTTGCACGGTGCGTCGCGCGCGTCGACCGTCGAGCAGGCGGGAGGCGACGATGGAATGCCCCACGCCGAAGGCCACGGTGGCGACGGTGACCACCCACGCCGGGGCGACGTCGGTCAGGACGCCGAGGGCGATCCAGCCGGCACCCATGATCGACCAATAGGTCTGCGGCAGGCCGACCTCGTCGGCGACTCGCCGACGAGCGGAATCGACGTCGGTGAGTGCGGCTCGTGCCTGCTCGGGAGTGATGTCGGACATGGCGGCCTGCTTTCGCTCATGGGTTTCCTGCCTGGAAAGTAGTTTTCGCTTTCCTACTGGGAAAGTCAAGGGGTGACCGACTCGACCGAAAAAAACTCGGCGCCGAGTGGAACCGATCGGCCGTCGAAATAGTCTGATTCATATGCGCGACGACAAACTGCTCACCCGAATCGCCGGGCTCCTGCGGCAGGCGGAGAACACCGACAACCCACACGAGGCCGAGACGTTCATGGCTGCGGCACAGCGGCTGGCCACCGCCTCGGCGATCGACCTGGCGCTGGCGCGGGCCCACGATCCGGCCTCCCGAACCACGACCCCGATCTCGCGGCAGATCGCCATCGGCGAGACCGGCAAACGTGGACTGAAGACCTACGTGCAGTTGTTCGTGGCGATCGCGCGGGCCAACGATGTGACCGTCGACGTCGCCGGCAACTCGACGTTCGTCCTCGCGTACGGTTTCGAATCCGACATCGACACGTGTGAGGCCCTGTACACGTCCCTGGTGGTGCAGATGGTGACGGCCAGTGATGCCTACCTCCGCTCGGGCGACTACCGCAACGAGACGTCGGCCCGGGTGGTGCGGCGCGGTCAGGGCTGGCACACGCGGAAGGTGGTGGAGCGAAAGCCTCTGGCCCCCATCACCGCGCGGCTCAATTTCCAGTCGGCGTTCGCCGAGCGGATCGGCGTCAGGTTGGCGCAGGCGCGTGACGAACAGCGACAGGAGGCGATCGCCGCCGACGCGGAGTCGACGCCCGCGGGTGACGGCCGACCGTCGACGTCGACGGCCATCGTGTTGCGTAACAAGGAGATCGAGGTCACCGACTTCTACAAGAGTGCATCCCAGGCGCGCGGCACGTGGCGTCCCACGAGTGCCTCGGCCGGATACTCCGAGGGCGCTCGGCGCGCCGGCGACCGAGCGGGACGACGCGCCAAGATCGGCGCCGACCCCGAATTCGGGGCACCCCGAGGAGCTCTCGAACGATGACTCGTCACGGATGTCGATCGTCGGCCGCCGCCGGCTGATCGGGCAGGGCGAAGGGGCTCGGTGGCACGGGCGCGGGGACGGGGACCCCGGTGAACGCTCCGACGCGTCTGCCCCACACGCCGTCGTCGGTCGCGACGGCATGCACGACGGTGGCGCTCACGACGAGGATCGCGGCGTAGAAATACAACCAACTGATCGCGAGAAACACCATGCCCAGGGTGCCGAAACGATTGAGCGTCGCAGGGACGGTCTCGGGCAACACGATTCGGCTGCCGACGAGGTACACCGTGATCAGCGCGCCGGTGAGGGCGCCGTTGACCGCGAGCAGACGCATCGGCACCTGATGCGAGACCATCAGGCGTGGCACCACCGTCCACAGCGCCCACCACGTCACGAAGGAGGCGAGGACCACGATCGCCAGACCGAGCGGCCTGACACCGTGGTAGTGGACTCCGAAGATGCTGATGTCGCCGAGCGGGGTGATCAGACCCTGCACCATCACCGCGACCGGGATGAGGAAGATGACCACCACCCACCGCCACCAGCCGCGCCACGAGAGTCTGTTCACCCGGAACGTCTGCATGTACATGCGCCCCAGGGCACGGGCCAGCGACGTCGCACCGGCGATCGTCATCAGTGCGCCGACGACACCGAATGCGGTGGTCGTCGACGTCGACAGGGACACGTCGAGTCGAGTGGGGTTGACGCCCAGGTTGTTCAGGGCTTCGTCGAGATAGGTGCGGCCGACCGGCAGGGTGGTGAGCAGGATGACGATCGGCAGCACCGACGTGAACGCCTGTGCCGACAGCGTCATCGACCGATCCGACAGGCTTGCCGTCGCCAGCTCGCGCACGATCCGCAGGATCACCGACGCGCCGGGCAGTGTGAGGGCCCGATCGGTGAGGTCGCGGGCACGCCCACGCCATCGCTCGACGTGGCCGGACACCCCTGGCTTCATCGGCCGTCTCCCTCATGTCGTGGCTGTGGAGATCGTAACCGTCGGCGTGCGGGGGTCCGATTAGCATCGAGTCGATGACTGCGCGTGATTCGGGTCGGTCCCGACTGTATGAGGCCGAGCGGCTGGTGCACCGGATGTTCGATCGGGCGGGCTCGGCGCGAACGGTGCAGATCGCCGGCACCGAGCTGACGTTGCCCGCCGAGGCGCTGTTCTCCTCGGTGGAGTCGGTGCGCTCCTACGTCGAGCGGGTGCTGACGATGGACTCGGTGCGACAACGCTTTCCGCGCGCATCCGAGCCGGTGACGGTCCGGGCCAGGGGAGGGTACCGGGCGGCGGAATACCGGCGCGACATCGGTGAGATCGCCATCCCGGACTCCCGGGAAGGGCGCTGGGCGCTCCGGGAATTGGTCATCCTGCACGAGGTGGCACATCACCTCGACGACGGGACCGGACCGGCGCACGGCCGGGCTTTCGTGGTCACCCTCACCGACCTCGTCGGTGCCGTCCTAGGGCCGGAGGCGGCCTTCGTCTATCGCGTGGTGCTGACCGACTCGGGCGTCGGCGCAGAACGCCGGAACGACAGCCCGCGGCACATGCCTTAGCGTGAGGTCATGACGGTTTCCTCTCCCGGTCGGATCGAGCTGCCCGGTTCCTTCAACGTGCGCGACGTCGGGGGCCTGCCGACCGCCGACGGCCGCACGGTCAATGGCGGCCTGTTGTTCCGTTCGGCGCATCTCGGCCGGCTCGACGACGCCGGCCGAGATGCGTTGGACCGCCTCGGCGTCGACATGGTCATCGACCTGCGGTCGGCCCGAGAGTGTGAGGCAGAGGGCGCCGATGCGCTGCCCGATCACATCGAGGGGCTGGTTCTGCCGTTCCATCAGAATCCGGTCATCCCGAGGTCGTCGCGGACCTTTTCGGCCGATGCTGCGCGCGAGCACCTGATCGAGGTCTACGGCACATACCCGGCGCTCGAGGGGGCCGGGCGGGCGATCCGAACGATCATCGAATCGGTCGCGCTCGGACGAACTGTCCTGGTGCACTGTTCGGCGGGCAAGGACCGCACCGGGTGGGCGGTGGCTGCCGCATTGCGTGCAGCGGGTGTCGTCGAGGACGCCATCGAATCCGACTACCTGCGCAGCAACGACACGGTCGAGGATCTGCGGGCGATGCTCGCGCGCCGGTATCCCGACGCGGACATCCCCACCGACTATCTGGGTGTGCGCACCGAGTATCTGCGTGCGGCCGACGAGGCGATGATCGCCGCACATGGTGATCCGGCGGGCTACCTGGCTGCCTGTGGCGTCGACGCAGACACGCTCGGGCGGTATAGGGGGCGCGTGGTCATGTGACCTGAACCACGCGATATCCACCAGCTGTTGTGGCCTGCTGTTCACCGCACGTTACTACCTCTCGCTACGGTTGATCCGAATCGACTCCGGACACGTGAGGGGTGGCATCGTGGAGTT
Organism: Gordonia sp. L191; assembly: GCF_030077625.1. NCBI lineage: Bacteria > Bacillati > Actinomycetota > Actinomycetes > Mycobacteriales > Gordoniaceae > Gordonia > Gordonia sp. L191. The sequence goes on from NZ_CP125996.1 coordinate 823,333, forward strand.
CAGACACCTGGCCTCGTTCATCGCCATCGCCGAAGAACTCCACTTCGGCAAAGCGGCAGCGCGCCTTCATCTCACGCAACCCTCACTGAGCGCTCAGCTCCAGAAACTGGAGAAGTCTCTGGGGGTGCAGCTCGTCGTTCGAAACTCACACGAGGTCCGACTGACCTCCGCGGGCGAGGACTTCGAGGCGCACGCGCGACTCATCATGCGGCAGATGGAGCAGGCGGCCAGCTCGGCGCAGTCGACCGCGGCCGGACTGTGCGGCTCGTTGAACGTCGGCTACAACATGCCCGCGGGTCGCTACATCCTCCCGTACGCGATGGCACGGATGAGCAGGGAGCACCCCGACATCTCGATCTCGCTGTGGGAAAAGCGAACCGGGCCCCAACTCGCCGGTCTCGTGGACCGGTCGCTCGATCTGGCGCTGGCCTATGGGCGTCCGCACGGGGCGCACTTCCGGCACCGCCGACTTCTTGCGAACATCCCGATCGTGGCCATCGTAGGCCGCAGCCACCGCTGGGCCGGCCGCAAGGTGGTCCGCTTCTCCGATCTGGCCGGCGAACAGTGTTTGATGTTCGGCCGTGACCAGACCCCGGCGATGTACGACGCGATCTTCAATGCGGCCGCGGATTGCGGCATCGAGGTCAGCGTCGCCCAGTCGGCCGACGATCCGGGTGCCACCGCCCACATGGTCACTGCCAAACCCCTCGTGGGGTTCGCGTCGTTGCCTCGTGCTGTTGCGGTCGGGCTCGGTGCCACCGGACCGGACCCCGTTGCGGTGAAACTGGTCGATCCGGTTCCGGTGCTCGACCTGTATGCGGTGTGGCGTGCGGAGGAGACGAACGCTGCAGTGGCACATTTTCTGGATTGCATCGAGGTGAACGGTCCCGAAGAGCACCGCATGGTGGGCTGAATTCGTCCACGACGATAGGCGATTTCGTTCGCGCGGTAGCTATTTGGCCGTTGCCCCACCGTCGGGATACGACGAAAATCGGTGGTATGAAACCTATTTCGTTCACCGGCCCGGGACTCGAATTACCCGACCCGTGCTCGTTGTATCCGATGGTCGCCAAGGTGTCCAGCCGTGGTCCGGATCAGCTGTCACTCGGTGACGGCCGGCGTCGTCACAGTCGCGCAGAAGTGATTGCCGACGTGGAGCGCGTCGCGAGCGCGCTGTTGCATTGCGGTGTCGGAGCGGGTGATCGGGTTGCGGTGCTGGGACGCACGGGACTCGACTGGGCGATCATCGATCTGGCGGTGCTCGCTGTCGGAGGCGTGATCGTCCCGATCTACCCCACTTCGTCGGCGGCGCAGATCGCGCACATCGTTGCCGACTCGGGGGCGACCGCGTTCTTCGGCGAGACCGACGACGATCTCGAACGGCTCAGGTTTGCCGGCGCCGGGCAACCGTGGCTGTTCGCCGAGGTCTCCGCCTGGAAGCCCACGCGGCATCCCGAACTGCTCGAACGGATCGGTGCGGTGCGCGCCGACGACCTCGCGATGATCGTCTACACCTCCGGGACCACGGGCGCGCCCAAGGGCGCAATGATCACACACCGAAACATGTATGCCTCCGCGGCAAACACCGTCAAGCAGACCGAGGGCATCTTCGACGGCGTGACCGCACTCGGACTCCCGCTGTCCCACGTATTCGGCCAGACGATCCTGTTCGCGTGTCTACTCGCGGGCACCTCGACTCATCTGTTTCCCGGAATTCCGCAACTGATCGCCGGGCTCGACTCGATTCGGCCCGATTTTCTCGCTCTCGTACCGTATGCGCTGGAGAAGATGCGCAAGGCCGACAACGGTACCCCGTCGACCGACCGATGGGGTTCTCGTTTGCGCTTCGTGATCTCCGGAGGTGCCTCGCTCGACGAGTCCACGGCGCGATTCTTCGCGCAGCACGGAGTCACGATACTCAACTGTTACGGCATGACCGAGGCGGCCACCGCTGTCACGGTCAGCGCACCGTCGACCAACAGGATCGGTACGGTGGGTCGCCCGATCCCCGGCACCGAGGTGGCGATCGCCGACGACGGCGAGGTGCTGGTTCGTGGCGCGAATGTGAGTCCCGGGTATTGGGGGTCGGCATCGGTGCAGCACATGGTGGATTCCAAGAAGTGGTTGCACACAGGTGATCTGGGTCGAATCGATGATGGCTATCTGCAGATCACGGGTCGGCGCAAGGAAATCCTGGTGACCTCCGGTGGCAAGAATGTTGCACCGACGGTCCTCGAGGACCGGGTCCGGCTGCATCGGCTCGTCAGCAATTGCATCGTGATCGGCGACGGCAAACCGTTCGTGACCGCTTTGATCACGCTCGACACCGCTGCGCACGAACGCTGGTGCGCGGCCACCGGCAGCGGTCCGGGCCTCGACGACGACGATCTGCGCGTCGAGCTGCAGCAGGGTGTCGACGACGCCAACTCGTTGGTGTCGCGGGCCGAGGCGATCCGTGGCTTTCTGGTCGTACCCGGTGATTTCACCGTGGAATCCGGTCTGCTGACGTCCTCGCTCAAGCTTCGGCGGGCGGCGATCGAGGCCGCGTACTCCGACGCCGTCGACGCCTTGTACGGGACGGCCACCGGACGGACGGCCTGACCGTCCGTGGTCGGGGCCACCGGGTGTCCTCTTTTGAAGAAGGATGTGTGTACACACCCACTCCGGGTTCGGCGAGGGAACGATAGGGCGCAGCAATGGTGCGATGGGCAAGCGTTGTTCGTCCGGGCGTGCCCATTCCGCCGGAGGCATGCTGTGGGCATCACCCTACCGGCCTGGACCGAACGAGCCGAGGGCGACCAAAACCGAACAGCGAAAGGACTTTCCGATGTATGACGTCATTGTGGTAGGCGCCCGGGCGGCAGGTGCACCCCTCGCGATGCTGCTCGCTCGCCGTGGGTTCCGCGTGCTGGCGGTCGACCGGGCCCGTTTTCCGAGCGACACGATCTCGACCCATTACATTCACCAGGCCGGACTGGCACGTCTGCGTGACTGGGATCTGCTGGATACGGTGGTGGCCACGGGATGTCCGCCGGTCCGTCATCTCAACTTCACCTACACCGACATCACTCTCGCCGGCTTCGCCGACCCGATCAGCGGGATCGACGCCGTGTACTGTCCGCGTCGCACCGTTCTCGACGAGATACTCGTCGACGCGGCACGACGCTCCGGCGCGGAGGTGATGGAGGGATTCACCGTCACCGACCTCCTCGAGGAGAACGACTCGGTGGCCGGAATCCGTGGCCGCGACGGTGACGGGCGATCCGTCGAGTTCCGGGCGCCATTGGTGATCGGCGCCGACGGAGCGGGATCGACCGTGGCCAAACTGGTTGGCGCACAGATGTACAAGCACGCTCCTGCCGGATGTTTCATCTTCTACTCCTACTACAGCGGCCTGGACTGGGGCATGCAGCACCGGACCGGATTCGGCGAGCAGCAGTTCGGGTCGTGGCCCACCAACGACGGTCTCTCGCTGGTCGCGGTGATGCGCCGCCGCGACCGATTCCGGGGCTTCCGTGCCGATCCCGATGCCGGTGTGCAGGAGATCGTCGATGCGGTCGACCCGGTGTACGGCGAACAACTGCGCGAGAGCGGTGAGCGAGCCGAGCCTTTCCGGCCGATGCTCTACCCCGACAACTACTTCCGTCGTTCCCACGGACCCGGATGGGCGTTGGTCGGCGACGCCGGTTACCACAAGGACCCATTCACCGGTCTCGGTATCACCGACGCGTTCAAGAACGCGGAACTGCTCGCCGATCGGATCACCGAGGGCTTCGGTGGCGCGCGGCCGATGGCCGAGGCGCTCGAATCGTACGAACTCGAACGTGACGCCGCGAGCGTGCACAGCTTCGATTTCACCGTCGCCATCTCCGACCTCTCCCTGACGCCGTATCACGACTCGGTGTTCCGCGCCGCCAGCCACAGTCCGCGCTACACCAAGAAGTTCTTCGGCCACATCGGCGGCGGGATCTCCGCAGAAGAGTTCTTCGATCCGGAGGCACTCGCGGAGCTGTACCGCGAGGTGGACCTGCCCGAGGCCGACCGGCATCTGGTGCCGGCATGAGTGGCGCTGGTGTGGTGACCCTCGGCGACAGTTTCGTCGAGGGGCGGGGAGATCTGCGCGGCAACCTTTTCCACGGTTGGGTCCCGAGATTCGCGGGGCAATTGGGGGTACCGGCATCGCGTGTGCTCAACCTGGGTGCCCACCAGGCGACCACCACCACGGTGCTCGACGAGCAACTCGGGCATGCGGCGCGCCAACTCGCCACCCATGCCGCCGTCGTCGGGGTGGTGGTGGGTGTCAACGATGTCGTCAGCGACTACGACCCGCGACGGTTCGAACACAACCTGCAGACGATCTTCACCCGCCTCGCCGCGACGCGAGCGGTGGTGTTCACCGCCAACTATCCGGATATTCCTGCGCGACTGCCGGTACCCGACCGATTCCGGGACCTGCTGCGCGCCCGCTTCGCCGAGGCCAATCATCTGTTGGCCGGTGTCGCCGCGACGACCGGCACGGAGTTGATCGATCTCGCCGCCGACAGCGCGTGGACCCGTGCGGAGATGTGGAGTCCCGATGGGCTGCATCCGAGCCCACGCGGGCACGCCGACTTCGCCAAACAGGCCGTCGCGGCGGTGTCGGCGCGTACCGGCACGATCGTCGCCGCCTGACCAACCCGCACCGCGCATGCCCCGGCGTGCGTGCGTTGACCTGCACTCACTTTCGCCAAGGAGAACCCGTGACCACCGTGCCTTCCGCCGATGTCGGCGCGCCCACCGGCGCCGACACCGATCGTCATGTCCAGCGCAGACTCGCGCGCAATCCCATCGCCATCGTCGGTATGTCCGGGCTGTTGCCGCAGGCGGCCGATCTGGGCCAGTACTGGCAGAACATCGTCGACGGCGTCGACTGCACCACCGAGGTGCCGGACTCACGGTGGAGCCTCGACGACTACTTCGATGCCGATCCGTCCGCTCCGGACAAGACCTATTCGCGACGCGGGGCCTTCTTGCCGGATGTTGCATTCGATCCGTTGGAGTTCGGGCTGCCCCCCAATCAGCTCGAGGTCACCAGCACCATGCAAACGCTGAGTCTCGGTGTGGCGCGCGATCTTCTGCTCGATGCGGGCGCGCCCGGCTCCGAGTGGTACGACCCGAGCCGTACCGGTGTGGTGCTCGGCACCACCGGGCCCGTTCCGCTGATGCATCCCTTGGCCGCACGGTTGTCCACCCCGGTGCTCAAAGAGGCGGCGCGTAGTTGCGGGATCTCCGACGACGATGCCGATCGTCTTGCCGAGAAGTTCACCGCGGCGTTCGCGCCGTGGGAGGAGAATTCGTTCCCGGGGCTGCTCGCCAATGTGGTGGCCGGGCGTATCGCCAACCGGCTCGGTCTCGGCGGAATGAACTGTACCGTCGACGCCGCATGCGCTGCGTCTCTCGCCGCGATCCGTACCGCGGTGGCCGAATTGGTCGACGGACGCGCGGACACCATGATCACCGGTGGCGTCGACACCGAGAACTCCATCTTCATCTACATGTGTTTCAGCAAGGTCGGCGCGCTGTCGAAGACCGACGCGATCAAGCCCTTCTCCGACAACGCCGACGGCACCCTGCTCGGCGAGGGCATCACCATGCTGGCGCTGCGCCGGCTGTCCGACGCGCAGCGCGATGGCAACCGGATCTACGCCGTCATCCGTGGTCTGGGGTCCTCCAGCGACGGCCGGTCCAAGAGCATCTACGCCCCGCGCGCCGAGGGACAACTCGTCGCATTGCGGCGCGCGTACGCCGATGCCGAATGCTCGCCGACGTCGGTGGAGCTGTTCGAGGCGCATGCCACCGGAACCGCGGTTGGGGACCGCACCGAACTCACCGCTCTCGGCGAGCTTCTCGCCGACGGGTCGGAGACCCGGTTCGCCGCCGTCGGAAGCGTGAAATCGCAGATCGGCCACACCAAGGGGGCAGCGGGCACCGCGAGTGTGATGAAACTGGCTCTCGGACTGCATCATCGGGTGTTGCCAGGAACCATCAACGTCGCCGCACCGAACGCCGCGATCACCGCCGACAGCCCCTACTACGTCAATACACGTACCCGGCCGTGGATTCGTGACCCCCACCGGCCGGTACGGCGTGCGGCCGCATCGGCGATGGGGTTCGGTGGCACCAACTTCCACGTCGTACTCGAGGAGGCACCCGGTTCGCTCGGCGCGACCCGACCACTGCACTCGGTGGCTCGCGCACACCTGTGGCATGCGCCGGACGTGGCCACCTTGATCGACCGGGTGCGCACCGAGTCGCCGGTGGACGGTGACGTCCCGGCGGACGAGGTACGCGTGGGTTTCGTCTCGTCCGACGACGCGAACGCCGAGTATCTGCGGGAGGTGACCGTCGAGCAACTCATCGCGCAGCCCGGCGCGTCGTCGTGGCGGCACCCGGAGGGGATCTACTACGCCGCCGCGGCGATGCCCGACCTGCGGGTCGCCGCGCTGTTCGCCGGTCAGGGCAGTCAGTACGTGGACATGGGTATCACCGCGGCACTCAACGTGCCCACGCTCGCCCGTGCCTTCGACGATGCCAATGCCGTCTTCGCCGGCGCTTCGACGAGACTGGGCTCGGTGGTGTATCCGCCGCCGGCGTTCACCGACGAGGACCGGGAGGCGCAGGAAATCATGTTGCGTCGCACGGAATTCGCGCAGCCCGCCATCGGTGCCCTCGCTGCGGGGCAGTTCGGGTTCCTGGCTGAGCTCGGTCTGTCCGTCACCGACTTCGCGGGACACAGTTTCGGTGAACTCACCGCGCTGTGGGCGTCGGGATCGTTGAGCGACAACGATTTCCATGCGCTCGCGCGCGCCCGTGGAGCGGCGATGGCACCGTCCGGCGACGGCGATCGAGGAACCATGCTCGCCGTTCCGGCCGACCGTGACCGGGTGGAGGAGATGCTCGACGGTCGTGACGACATCTGGCTCTGTAACCACAACGCACCCGACCAGGTGGTCGTCGGAGGCGGCACGGACGCGGTCGAGCGCTTTGCCGCCGACGCGCGCGATGCGGGTCTCAACGTTCGGCAGTTGCCGGTGTCGGCGGCCTTCCACACCCCCTACGTCGACCATGCGGTCGATGCCTTTCGCCCGGCGGCCGAGGCTGCGACAATCAGTGCTCCACACGGGGTCGTGTACGCCAATTCGCCTGGCGCGCACTACGGGGATGACATCGAACGCAACCGCGACACCCTGGTCGGCCAGTTGCGCCGGCCGGTCGAGTTCGCCGCGGCGTTGTCGGCGATGGCCGACGCGGGGTGCAATGTCTTCATCGAGTTCGGCCCCAAGAAGGTGCTGACGTCACTGGTCGACCGCACTCTCGACGACGTTGTCGCGATACCCACCGACGCGGGTCCGCTCGGTGACAGTGACGTGGCACTCAAGCGTGCCGCTGTTCACCTCGCGGTGCTGGGTGCACCCCTGACCGGTATCAACCGTTACGCCTCCGATCCGGTGGCGCCGCGACCGTCGACGGGCATGACGGTCACCCTGTCGGCGCCGGAATACGTTCCCGCCGTGCGCAAGCAGGCTTATAAGGATGCGCTCCAGGACGGCTTTCGAATCGGTGCCCAATCAACAGCGGCCCAGTCAACAGCGGCCCAGTCAACGGCGGCCCAGTCAGCGGCAGCACAGTCAGCGGCAGCACAGTCGACGGCGGGCCGTCCGAACGGAACCGCCGTCGACGTCTCGTCACAAGCGCCGCCGATCGCTGCCACCACGCTCGCACAACCCACAGAGAGTGACATAACCATGGAGATCCCCTCCGCCCCCGACGTCACCGTCAGTCCGACACGGCCTGCCGCCGAGAAGGTCGCAGCCCCGGCGGGTGACCTCGGTGCGCTCCTGGCCGATCACCTGCACACCCACCGCGGCTATCTGGAGGGGCAGCTGACCCTGGCTCGCGAACTGGCGCAGGCGGTTGCGCAACCCCACGCCGACCCGGCGACGCTCGCCGCGATCGGCGCGGTCAGCACGCACGGAATTGCCATCAGCGAGGGGCACATTCGTGCCAGCGAGGTCATTGCCGAGATCGTCGCGCTGGACCAGGGAGCCGCGCCGACCGTTCCGATGCGCACCTCGCCCGCACCGTCGATGGACATCATGCGGGAGGAGCCGAGCCCCGCGGCCCTCGCCCCGTCGGCGGTGAAACCGGCTGTGTCGCAGGCACAGGGTCACCGGACCACCGACGCGCCGGCCGTCGGTTCACCCGCCGACATCGAGGAGGCGTCCCCTGAACGGACCTCGCCCGAGCCGACCTCGCCCGAGCCGACCTCGCCCGAGCAGGCTGCCGAGCAGACCGCGGTGACCGCCGACGATGTGCGGTCGGCGCTGCGTGAGGTGGTTGCCGAGCGGACCGGGTATCCGGTGGACATGGTCGATCCGTCAATGGATCTGGAAGCCGATCTCGGGGTGGATTCGATCAAGCGGGTACAGGTTCTCGGAGAGGTGCAGGCGCGGTTCCCGCAGCTGCCGAGCTTGGGTCCAGAACAACTCGGTACGGCTCGCTCGCTCGATCAGATCGTTGCGCTCCTCGCGGTGGATCCGTCGACCGCGCCGGCACTGGCTCATCCGGTCCCGACGCCACCGATGGCGCCGGAACATCCGGCCGTGACGACGGCGGTGACCGCCGACGATGTGCGGTCGGCGCTGCGTGAGGTGGTTGCCGAGCGGACCGGGTATCCGGTGGACATGGTCGATCCGTCAATGGATCTGGAAGCCGATCTCGGGGTGGATTCGATCAAGCGGGTACAGGTTCTCGGAGGGGTGCAGGCGCGGTTCCCGCAGCTGCCGAGCTTGGGTCCAGAACAACTCGGTACGGCTCGCTCGCTCGATCAGATCGTTGCGCTCCTCGCGGTGGATCCGTCGACCGCGCCGGCACTGGCTCATCCGGTCCCGACGCCACCGATGGCGCCGGAACATCCGGCCGTGACGACGGCGGTGACCGCCGACGATGTGCGGTCGGCGCTGCGTGAGGTGGTTGCCGAGCGGACCGGGTATCCGGTGGACATGGTCGATCCGTCAATGGATCTGGAAGCCGATCTCGGGGTGGATTCGATCAAGCGGGTACAGGTTCTCGGAGGGGTGCAGGCGCGGTTCCCGCAGCTGCCGAGCTTGGGTCCGGAACAACTCGGTACGGCTCGCTCCCTCGATCAGATCGTCGCACTGCTGACCACAGGTGGTGATGCCGACCCAAAAGGTGAGGCCCCGCGTGACGGGGCACCGACGTCGGACCCCGCTGTTCGGCGCCACTTCATTGCGACGGCAGAGCTGCCGCCGATCGATCCGGCCGTCCGCCCATTCGGCGATCAGCCCGTCGCCGTGGTCCTCGGCATCGGCGTCTTCGACGACCGGGCGCCAGCCATCGCCGAGGCATTGCGGGCCGACGGCTGGCGGGTCGCCGAGTCGGCCCGACTGTTCGTCGACGCCCCCGACGCCCCCGACGCCCCCGACGCCCCCGACGCCCCCGACGCCCCCGACCACTCGGGCGCCCCGAGCGACGGTTCGGTGGTGCCAGAACCGATGGACCTGTGCGTGATGGTGCTCCCCACCGGGACCGATGAGGATGCGTCGGCGATGGGTGGACTGGCCGAGACGGCCGCTCGGCTCGAGGAGGCGATTCTCGCCGCCGGCACCGTGGTGAAGGGGCTCGTCACACGGGCCGAGCACACCGGACGTCGTGCCGGGCTGGTGACTGTCACCGCGGTGGACGGTCACCTCGGGCTCGCACCGGCTGACGTACTGCGCGGCTGCGGCCCACTTCCGGACGCGGTGTCGGCGAGTGCCGCCGGCGTCGGCGGTCTGGTGAAAACGGTTGCGGCCGAACATCCCGCGCTCTTCGTCCGGGCGCTCGACGTGGATGAGCGGCTCGACGCGCAGGGGTGTGCGAGACACGTGCTGGCCGAGATCACCGACGGCGCGACCGACGTCGTCGAGGTGGGCATCGACGCAGCGGGGCGGCGGCGCACCCTGGTGCCGCACCGGGGCCACCACCGACACTCGTCGACCCCGATCGCGGAGAACCCGGAGGTCGACCAGCTCACGGCCGACGACGTCGTGGTGGTCACTGGTGGTGCACGCGGCATCACCGCGCTGTGTGTCGAGGCGCTCGCCGAACGCTGCGACGCACGGTTCGTCCTGATGGGCCGCACCCCCCTCGCGGACGAACCGGAATGGGCGCGGGGTGTCGCCGACGCCGGGCTGCGTGCCGCAGCCATCGCTGCGATGGCCTCCTCTCGTCCGACACCGGCCGAGATCGGGAGGTCCTGTGCCGCAGTGCTGGCCGGACGTGAGATCGCCGCGCTCCTGCGCCGACTCGGCACCGACGGCCCGTCGCCTCGGGTGCGCTACGTCAGTGCCGACATCGCCGATGCGGAGTCGGTTTCTGCCGCGCTGGCCCCGCTCCGAGCGGAGATCACCGCTGTCGTGCACGGTGCGGGAGTGCTCGCCGACGCACCCCTGATGTCGAAGACACGCGACCAGATCCGCTCGGTGTTCGCGCCGAAACTCCTCGGTCTCGGTGCCGTCCTCGATGCGCTGAGTGCCGATGCCGACGACTCACCACTGCGGAGCCTGGTGCTGTTCACCTCGGTCGCGGGCCTGTACGGCAATGCCGGACAGGCCGACTACGCCGTGGCGAATGAGGCGCTGGTGCGCTTCGCCGCGCGGTGGAAGGCTCGCCACCCCGACCGTCACGTGACCGCGATCGACTGGGGAGCGTGGGACGCCGGGATGGTCGACGAGTCGCTTCGTGCCCACTTCGTGGCGCGTGGGGTGACCCTACTACCGCCGGAGGTCGGCGTGCGTGCCTTCACCGAACAGTACGGGCACCACCGACGCGACGACACCGCGGTTCTCATCGGGGAAGACACATCCCTCTGCCCCACAATCGAACCCGAACGGTCGGTGGAGGTCGTTCGATCGCTCGCCGAACTCGCGCGGCAGCCCGTGCTGATGGCACACCGCATCGGTGCGCATCCGGTTCTGCCCGCGACCTTCGCCATCGGTGCGATGATCGGCGTGGCCGAACGAAGTGCACCGGGACGGACCATCCGCCGCGTCGAGGGATTCGAGGTGTTGCGCGGCATCGTGTTCGACGATGCTCCACTCGAGGCGCCGAACGTCGAGATCGTTCCCGCACAGGGCCGGCTCGTCGCATCGATCACCACCGCCGCCGACCGAGGCCCGGTACCGCGGTATCGGGCGAGCCTCTTCGATTCGGCACCCGGACCGGACCTATCGGTCGTGGCCTTGCCCGACGACTTCGGCACGGGGGCCTCGGGCGACGAATTGTATTGCGATGCCACCCAATTCCACGGACCCGCGCTGCAGGGCATGCGGCAGATCTGGCGGCCGTCCCCGGACACGGTGATCGTCGAGTGCTCACGTCCGCAACCGGTCGATCCGCCGGACGATTCGGTGATCATCGACGCCTACCGAGGTGCCCTGCACGATCCCGTACTCGCCGATCTGGTGCTGCAGGTACCGCCGGTGCTGGGCCATCAACTCCGTGGTGGGGCCTGGTTGCCGCTCGGAGTGGGTGCGTGGACCCACCTCCACCCGCTGCCCGATACCGACCCGTTCCTGGTGGTCGCCGGCCACCCGAGGGTCGCCGACACCCAGGTGATCTGTGACGTCACCGTCTACGACACCGCACACACAATGCTCGCGCACCTCGGTGACGTCACGGTGGTCACCACCGCCGATCTCTCCGACAAGTTCAGTGACTCAGTGAGGCAATGGAATCCATGACCACTTTTGACGAGACCACTCTTCATGAGACCACGGTCGACCAGACCGATTTCGACGACATCACATACGACGACGACGCCGCTCTCGACCTGATCGCCTTCGACGGCCCGGTGTTCGACCCGTTCGCCGGTGGTTCGCCGCAGGCGCCGAGAGACGACGAACCCGTCGAGCCGGTATCCACCCGGGTCGCCCCGATCCCCGCGGCCCGTACCGGTCCGGCGGGGGGAGCGGGCCCGGTGGGTGCGCCGGGGCTGATGACGGATTCGGTCGCCGACCTCGCCGCGGGGGTGCTCTCGGCACATCGCGCGGCCCTACGGGCACAGACGGCATTGCAGCGCGCCCTCGTCGATCGCGCACTGTCCGGAAATCGATTCTCGCGCAGTGCTTCGGAATCCCCGGCGCCGGCGTCGGGCGACACACACGGGTCGGGTGGCAACCATCGGGCGGGAGCACTCACGAGTGCGCCGGAAGGCGCGTTCAAACCTCTCAGCCGTCCCTCGGCGACAACCCTGCGTCCCGCCGAACTCCCCGCACTGCTCGCGCGGGCCGGATACCCCGGACCGGTGGCCGTCGACGTCGTCACCGACATCTCCGTGCGTGGTGGCTCCCGCGGCCTGGGCGCCCTAAGTGCCACACCGGCCCGCGGAGCCTCGCCGCAGGACGCGGTGAAGGTCGCGGCGGTGATCTTCGCGGCTCTCGTCGGATTGCCGGACTGCCTGCCGAACCCGACCGCTCACGTCGCCCTGAGGTCGTCGCACGATCTCCCCGCCGGGCCCTTCCGGCTCGGGATCCGCGAGATCGATCTGCTTCCGCGCCCATATCTCGTGGCCGAGGTCGTGGCGGCTGACGCCGGGGTGACCGATGACGGAGTGTCTCAGGACGATCACGGTCAGGTCGAGGTCCTTCTCCGCGAGCGTCCCGGAACCCACATCGGTCCCCGAGCCGGCGGCGGTGCGCCGTCCCCGTCGGCCCGGACCAGTCGGGACGGTCGTCGTGTCCTGCTCAACGAATTCCACATGGCACACCTGTCGCGTGGGGACCAGGCACTCGCGCTCGGTCCCGAGTTCGGTGTGTACACGGGCCGTCGCGCCACCCGATTGCCCACCGGAGGTCTGCTGCTGGTCGACCGGGTCGTCGACTACTCGGGAAATGAGAACAGCAGGCAAACAGCGGAATTCGGTCCTGCGGCGTACGACACCGAGTACGACGCGCCGGCCGACTCGTGGTATTTCGCCGACACGGCCAACGAGTCGATGCCGCATTTCGTCTTCATGGAGACGTCCCTGCAGGCGGCCCTGCTGATGGGGTACTACGCCGGGCCGACGCTCGTCGACCCACACGCAACCGCCAGTCTGCGCAATCTCGGTGGGACCGCGACACTGCACCGTCAGGTCGACCTCCGCGACAAGACGATCTGTCAACACTCGCGATTGCTGTCCACCACGATCCTGCCCGGATCGTCGTTGCAGACCTTCGATTACACGCTGAGCGTCGACGGCGAAACCCTCTACAGCGGCGAGACGCTGTTCGGCTACTTCAGCGACGAGGCGCTGGCCACCCAGACCGGGCTCGATGCCGGCATCACTCGTCCCAGCTGGATTGCCGCGCAACAGGTCCGGCCGCGCACCCGGCGCATCGACGTTGCCGCGCGCCGCGGCGCCACCGACCGGATGCCGCGTTCGGTGGGCAAGCTCGCCCTGCTCGACTGGGTCGACGTCGTCGACGGCGGCGGCGAATTCGGCCTGGGCTGTCTTCACCTGATCCGGCCGATCGATCCCCACGATTGGTACTTCGAGCGGCACTTCCACCTCGATCCGGTGATTCCCGGATCACTCGGCGTGGAGACGGTCGTCCAGGCCGTTCAGGAATGGATGATCGACGCCGGCCACGGAAGCGATTACGCAGAACCCGGATTCGCCATCCCCACCGGGGTCGCGTTCGGCTGGAAGTATCGCGGACAGTTCCTGCCCTCCGACGAACAGTGCGAGGTGGAGGTGCACATCAAGTCGGTGCACGTCGGTGAGCACGCGGTGGTCGTGGTCGTCGACGCCTCCCTGTGGAAACCGGGATTGCGCATCTACGAATTGACCGATCTCGGAATCGAACTCCATGACCGAAAGGCCATTCAGCGATGACCCTCACCACGCATTCCGGCGTGCCGTCGGGTACCGACGACACCATCGCCCACACCACGGCGACGATCCGGGCCGTTTTGCACGACCTCGAGCAGCCGTGCCGGATCGTGCAGGGCACACGCGGCCTCGGTGCGACATCAGCCGCGACAGATGCGCAGGTGCTGGCAGCGGTGCCACCACTACCGCCGCAGATGCTGGGGGACAGCGAGTTCCGACGATTTCACGGCGTGCGGTCGGCATACGCGGCGGGGTCGATGGCCAACGGGATCTCCTCGGTGTCCATGGTGGTGGCGATGTCGCGCGCCGGTTATCTCGCCTCGTACGGCGCGGCCGGCGTGCTGCCGCGACGCGTGGACGCCGCGCTGGCCGAGTTGTCGGGCACCCTCGGTGACTCCCCCTACGCGTGCAACCTGATCCACAGCCCCAGCGAGCCGGCTCTGGAGTACGCCATCGTCGATGCCTGCCTGCGACACGGGGTGCGCTGCGTCGAGGCGTCGGCATTCATGTCGCTGACCCCGGCGATCCTCCGGTACCGATTGGCCGGACTCCACCTCGGCCCCGACGGGGTGACGCCACGACATCGTCTGATCGCCAAGGTCTCCCGCTCAGAGGTCGCCGAGTTGTTTCTCCGTCCGGCGCCACCGGCGATGATCGACGCCCTCGTCGCCGACGGCCACATCACCGCCGAACAGGGGCAGTGGGCGCGGCGCATCCCGGTCGCCGACGACATCACCGCCGAGGCCGACTCCGGCGGGCACACCGACCGTAGGCCGCTACCGGTATTGCTGCCCGACCTCATCGCGACTCGGGATCGCGTGGCATCGGAGTTCCCCGCCGCCTCCTCGGTCCGAGTGGGCGCCGCAGGCGGGCTCGGAACCCCGACAGCGCTGGCCGGCGCGTTCGCGATGGGTGCAGCCTACGTCGTGACCGGATCGATCAACCAGGCATGCGTCGAAGCAGACCAATCGGCAACGGCCAAGCGTTTTCTCGGCACCGCCGATGTGGCCGATGTGGCGATGGCCGCCTCCTCGGACATGTTCGAGATGGGCGTGCAGGTGCAGGTCCTGCGCCGCGGAACGATGTTCGCGGCCCGGGCCAACCGGCTCTTCGAGTTCTATCGTGACCACGACGGGATCGAGTCGATGCCGCCCGAGACGCGCCGGGAGATCGAGGAGACCATTCTCCGACGCCCGTGCGCCGAGGTGTGGGCAGAGTGCGTCGACTATTTCACGCAACGAGATCCACGCCAACTCGCCGGTGCCGCAGACGACCCGAAACGACGGATGGCGCTGATCTTCCGCTGGTATCTGGGGCTGTCGTCGGGCTGGGCGATCCGTGGCGACGCCGAGCGGGTCGCCGACTACCAGATCTGGTGCGGTCCGGCGCTCGGGGCGTTCAATCGCTGGGTGGCCGACACCCGGCTCCGTGATGTCGGCGAACGGAGGGTCGCCGAGGTGGCCGCAGAGCTGATGCGGGGCACCGCGATCGTCACGCGGGTCGCGGCGCTGCGCACCGCCGGGGTCCGGCTGCCCGGGTCGGTCACGGCGGTACGGCCGCAGGTGTGAGGCGTCGCCGCACTCGCGGTGACATCGCTGGCGCTCGGGTCTACTTCAGGCCCGAGCGCACGAACGCGTTGACGATGTGGCGCTGCAACAGCAGATAGAGTACGAACACCGGCAGGCACGACATACCGGCGAGTGCCATCATCGCACCCCAGTCGGTGCCCTCTGCGGTCATGAAGCTCCGAAGCCCCAGCTGGACAACCGAACTCGTACGCTGCAGGACAACCGCAGGCCAGAAGTACTCGTTCCAGGCGTTGATGAACAGCAGGATCGACAGGGCGGCGAGAGCCGGCCGGAGGTTGGGGACGACGACGGTCCACAAAATGGTCCACGACGTCCGGCCGTCCATGCGGGCCGCGGCGATCAATTCCTTCGGGAACGAATCCATGTGCTGGCGCAACATGAGTACCGCCAGCGCCGAACACAAGGTGGGCATCATGACGCCGACAAGGGTGTTGAGCATGCCGAGCTGTTGGAGCAGAACGTAATTGGGGAGCATGGTCACCTGAAAGGGGACCAGCCAGGTCCCGACGAAGGCAACGAACAGCAGGCGCTTCCCGCGGAACTCGTACATCGAGAACGCGTAGGCGGCCAGCAGGGCGATGAGCAGTTGCGCGATCGTCGACCCGGCGGCGACGGCAAACGTGTTGGCCAGCAGGGTGACCACATGTGTTTGCGCGGCCGCATCGGCGTAGTTCTCCAACGAGAGCGGCCAGGGCACCGGGCGCAGGGAGTACTGGTCCTCGGGGCGGCGCAATGACGTCGCCACGAGCCAATAGATGGGGAATCCGCACACCAGCGCGATACTCGCGAGCACGAGATGTCCGCGCACGCGGGCACCCGTGCCCCGGTCGTGGCGTGGTGTGGTGTGACTACTTGTCGTCATGGAAGGTGACCCGTTCGGAGAGGCGGACGAGGAGGGCGGCGAGGACGCCGAAACACAAGAAGACGACGATTCCGACCGCCGCGCTCATGCCGGCGTCGAAGGTCTGGAAGCCGTACTCCCACAGCAGGTAATAGATGTTGGTGGTGGCTCCCGATGGGCCACCCTGGGTGAGCGTGTCGACCAGTGGGAAGGTCCACTGGGCGCTGAGCAACACGGTCAGCAATGCCAGGAGGACCAGCGACGGCGATAACAGGGGCAGGGTGATCCAGCGATCGATCTGTCCGCGGGTGGCACCGTCGACCCGGGCGGCGTCGTGGTAGTCGGGGTTGATGCCGGAAATGCCGGCCGAGACCACGAGTACCGCGAAACCGAGGACATGCCAACCGGTGATGACGATGATCGCCAGCTGCGCGGTGCGGGTGTCGTTGATCCAGTTCACGTGCAGACCGAGAACGCGATTGATCGCGCCGGACTCGGGCTCGCCCAGCCAGCGCCACACCGCGGCCGAGGCGACCGGCGCGACGAGGAACGGCGCGAAGATGATCGCCTGATAGAACACCCGCATCCGGCCGGTCACGTGACGGGTCGCCAACGCCACGATCACCGGCAGGATGAGTGAGAACGGAAGCAGCCCGACGATGATCTCCACTGTGCGCCAGAGTGAGTCGCCGACCTCCGGCACATCGACGAGGCGTCGGTAGTTCTCGGTGCCCACGGCGACCATCGGGCTGGTGGGCAAGAGATTCCAGGAATAGAAGGACAACTGTACGGCCTGCGCCAGCGGCCGGTAGGTCCAGATCACCAGCAGTGCGAGCGCGGGGGTCAGATACAGATACGGAGTGGCCGAACCGATCACGCGTCGTGCGCGCGCGGACACGCCGGTGCGTCTTCCTGCGGAATCGACGGCGCCAGGAACGGAGTCGGCACCAGGCGCGGGATCGGCGGGCCGGGTGTCGGTGGGTTCTGCGGTGCTCGGCGCGGGCGATGACTCGACGAACACTCTCCTCACACCTCGTGCGCGAGTTCGCGCAGTGTGGCCAGTGTCTGCTCCTCGTCGGTGTCGTAGACAGCAGTGGTCGGCGTCTCCTCGACGGCGGTCGCCACCACCGAGCCGTCGAGTACATCTACCCTGGTGAATCCGTAACCGACCCAGCCGCGGTGCCGACCGAGTGGAGCGAACGGATCGATCCGGTACGACATCGCCGGACCGATCCAGATCGGAACTCCCGCCAGCGCCCCGGTGCCGGTGAGATGTGCGTGGCCGCACAGGATCATTCGAACCTCGCTGCCGGCGATCACCTCGGCGAGATCTTCGGGATCACGCAGGCGCAGCGCGTCGATGGGATCGATCGCCGATCGCAGCGGCGGGTGATGCATCGCGAGCACCGTGGTGCCCGAGCGGCTCGGTGTCGCCAATTGCGCTGCCAACCAGGACAGTTGATCGGTGCCCAGTCCGCCGTCGTGTCGGCCCGGAAGGGTGCTGTCCATCGTGATCACACGCACGTTCGCGAGGTCGTGCACGGTGTCCAACGGGATCTCAGACGGGTCGCAGCCGCTCGTCTCGGGTGCCAGTTCGGTTCGAAAAGCACTGTGTGAGTCGTGGTTCCCCAACGCATAGATGATCTGTGCGTCCAATGTCGCGGCGGCCGGTTCGACGATCTCGCGAAGCCGGCGATAGGCGAGTGGATCGCCGGTGTCGGTGAGGTCGCCGGTCAGCAGGAGCACATCGACAGTGCGTCCGGTCGCGATGATGCGATCGAGGACGGTGCGAAGGTTGTCCGCGGTGTCGACGACATCGCGGACCAGGCAACCCGGTGCGACGATGTGGGTATCGGTGAGGTGGACGATGGTGCAGTCGGGTGTCATCGAAAGCCGTCCTCAGCTCGCCGGGAGAAGGCGCGTCGATTGGTTTTGTGCGTCGGTGAGCACGACACGTGGGTCGGCGCCCTGATACACCGACGACTCGACCGCGGTCATCAGATTGGTCTGAATCTGTTTGTAGCTGTTGCCCGGCATCGACATCCAGGGCTTGATCTTCTCGAGTTGCTCCAGATTCGGGGTCAACAGCGCGCGATTCTTCGAGGCCCAATCGGCGAGGTAGGCAGGATCGTTCACCAGTCCGGTGCGCAACGGAAGGTAGCCGATGCCCTTGGCGATCGTCGTGAACGCCTCATTGCCGGTGAGGTATTCGATCAGTTCCCAGGCAGCGCGCTGTTTGGCCGGGTCCTTCGAGAAGGTGTACAGCGCCACACCCGAATTGGTGGGTACCGGCGTGTGTCCGGCGAAGACCGGCAGGGGGGCGGCGCGTAACTCCCACTTGCCCTTGGCGCCCTTGAGGAAGGTGGCCTGCAGTGAACTGCTCTCCAGGATCATGCCCATGTCGCCGCGCGCGAAGGCCTCGTATCCCTGCTGCTGCGTGTAGACGGGGGTGGCACCGGACTTCACCATGTTCTGCGCCATCGTGGTCACGGTGAGTGCGGCGGGATCGGCGAACGACAACGTCTTGCGGTCGTCGGAGATCACCTGTCCGCCGGCGGAGCGAACGAGGCTCTGGTAGCACCAATCGGTCGCCGACTTCGTCAGGCAGTCGAGGTAGGCGCCACCCTTTCCGGTCTTGGTGGCAATGGCTTTGGCGTCGGCGGCGACCTCGTCCCAGGTGGTGGGCGGCTTGGCCGGGTCGAGCCCGGCGGCTCGGAACAGGTCGGCGTTGTAGTACAGCACCGGTGTGGACATGACGAACGGGATGCCGTAGGTGACCCCGCCGAAGTCGCCCAACGTCCGTACCGCCGATGCATACGGGTACTTGTCGCCCTGGAAGTTGGCCTGCACGGCTGCCTCGCCGAAGAGCGTGGACAACGGCTTCGCGCCGAGCTGATGGATGGTGAAGTCGAAATCGCCGAAGCCGAGTTGGGCGACGTCCGGCGGAGAACCGGCGACGGTCTGACTCTGCACGCTGGACACGGCGTCACCGGCCGGATTCGGGCTGTTGCCCTGCGGCTTCTGCGCCTTGACGGTGATGTTGGGGTGTTGCTTGGTGAAATTGGCGATCAACGTGTTGAACGTGTCGGTCCAGGCGCCGGCCAGACCGTAGTTGTAGCTCTCGAAAACGATGGAGACCTTCTGATCGGGACGGAGCTCGGGGACGGCCGAGGTCGTCGTGTCGTCCGACGAACTGCCCATGCTGCAGGCGGAGGCGAACAGCGTCACCGCCGAGCACACGGCGACGGCGCTCGCCAGATGACGAAGGGGGAGATGGGTTCTCATGACAGTGCTCCTTGGGAGACGAATGGTGTGGCGGGTTCGGTGAGATCGGTTGTCCGGGTGGGCCCAGGGCAGGGGGTGGGGTCCCACTGCAGCCGGCGTCCCGACACCCGGTCGAAGAGGTGTACGTCCTGCGGGGCGATGGCGAGCCGCACGGAGTCGCCTTCCCGGACGCCGCACGGACGCGCGACGCGAGCCTGCAAGGCCGTGGACCCGACGCGCAGGTGTACGACCTCGTCGCTGCCGAGGTTCTCGATCGTTCCGACGCGCGCACCGACCTCGATCGCGTCCGTCGGTCGTGGTGCTGCCGCGGCGATCAGCCGTACGCGTTCGGGTCGGATGCCTGCGGTGACCGGCTGCGCGGAGTAGTCGGTCGGTGCGGGTAATTCGAGCGGAACCGTCAGGCCGCCGGCGGCGACGACGACCCGGCCGTTGCGGCCACCTGCGACGGCGTCGAACAAACACATCGGAGGAGCGCCGAGAAAGGCTGCCACAAACGAGGATTCGGGACGATCGTACAATTCCGTCGGCGTTCCCACCTGTTCGACCCGACCGGCATTGAGCAGCACGATGCGGGTGGCCATGGTCATGGCCTCGACCTGGTCATGGGTGACGTAGAGAAACGTCGCCCCCATGCGGCGATGGAGGTCGATGAGCTCGGCACGGGTGGCCGAGCGCAACTGGGCGTCGAGGTTCGACAGCGGTTCGTCCATCAGGTAGGCGCCCGGCTTCTGCACCATCGCCCGGGCGAGGGCCACCCGTTGGCGCTGGCCGCCGGACAGGTCCGCCGGCCGCCGGTTGAGCAACGGCGTCAGTTGTAGTGACTCGGCGGCGTCGGCGACCTGCGCGGCGATGTCGGAACGTCGAAGTCGCCTGGTACGCAGCGGAAAGCCGATGTTCTTCGCGACGGACAGATGCGGATAGAGCGCGTAACTCTGGAAGACCATCGCGAGGTTGCGCTCGCGCGGCGACGCGACGGTGACATCGCGTCCGTCGATCCGGACCGAACCCGATGTCGGCTCGGAGAGCCCCGCGATCGTCCGGAGCAAGGTGGACTTGCCGCATCCGCTCGGCCCGAGGAAAACGATGAACTCCCCGTCGCCGATCGTCAGATCCACCGATTCGAGGGCCCGCGAATCACCGAATGCCTTTGTCAGGGAATCCAGCTCGATTCGGCTCACTGCTGCTCCGGTCGACGCGTACCGATTGCCGTGTCGAACCACCCGGCAACCTGGGTGGCGAGCGCGGGTGAATCCTTCAGCCAGGCGAAATGGTCGCCGGAGCGGATGGGTGCGCTGCCGGACATGTGCCAGTGGCTCACCGAGGCCGCAGGCATCCGGCGGGCGAGATGGTCGACCGTGCTCTTGGGACCCAGCGGATCACCGGCGAAGGAGATCATCAACACCGGGCGCTGCAAGGTGCGCAACGCGGCGTTGTAGTCGATTTCGGAACCACGGACCCGGTACCGACCGGTCAACGCCTGCATCGACCAGTCGGTCATCACTCCGCCCGCCATGGGTGCCGGTATCGCCACGCCACCGGGCCACCGCTTGGTGGTGCGCGAGACCGCCCCGATCCACTGGGTCTGCCACAGGATCTCGAACCGGCGGCGGCGATCGAATGCCTGCCAGAACACTGTTCCCGTGGCGACCACGGTGACGCTGCCGATCGCATCCGGATGGGCGGCGGCGTACAGCAGCGACAACTGGCCGCCGAGGCTGTGGCCGACGAGGTGGACGACGTCGGTGCCGGTGTGCTCGCGGAGCCGGTCGATGATCGCCGGGAGATCGATCTCCAGCATCTCCCGATACCCGAAGTTCGGTGCGTCGGCCAGTGCGGGCCGGGACTCGCCCTGGGCACGCAGGTCGCACGTCGCGACGGCAAAGCCCTGTGCGGCAATCGCATCGGCAAGTCCGCGGTAGTGCTTGCCCTTCATACCCATCGCCGGGAGCACCAGCACCGTCGGCGCGCCCGGGTCGGGCGACAGGTGCAGCCGGAACGACGTGCCGTCGGTCGTGACGACGTCGAGGACCTCACGGGTTGGTGCCGGTGCGCTGGTCATCGGCTGTCCCCGGGGGAGGTCGCAACGACGTCGCACACGTAGTCGAAGACGAACTTCGCGGTGACGACCCCGGCGTCGTCGAGGACGACCGCCTTGGCGGTGATGTCATGGCGTCCGCCGTCGTCGGCGGTGAGCACCGATCGCAGTTCGCGCTCGTCGATGTGGGCGACCGCGCGGATCGCGCCGAGGGCCGGACGGCGATAGGTGACGGTGGCGGCCCGCAGGACCAGACGTTCGATCGTGTACAGCCGCGGGGCGGCAGCCCCGATGAAGGCCAACGCGCCGGCGATGTCCGCGGCGGTGAACTGGGCCCCCGCATGGACGGTCCCCATGTGATTGGTGACCGACTCACCCGCTGCGATGGTGACCACGGCCTGCTCCGCCGAAATCTCGGTCACGGCGGTACCGACGAGCTCACCGAAGGGGACCAGGGCGGTGGCAACCGAGCGCAGGTACTCGTAATCGGGTGCGGTGAAGTCGAGTTGGGGGAAGGCCGCGGCGAAGTCGGTCAACACGCGTCCTTCCCCGGATTCAGTCGCGGTCTCTGCGGTCACAGCAGTCCTCCTTGGGACGTTTCCGGTCGGGAACACAGATCAGTGTCGGCGGTCGGCCGTCGCCGGCGGGTGATCGATAGAGACTGCCAATCGCGCGAACAAAGGGCAGCGCTCCGTGATGCGGCCGTCTCGAATCCCGGTCACCGTGGTGATGTCGCCAATCGGCGAATGTCGCCGGTCGAGGAGATCCGATGCCCCCGCAATCCACCGCCAACGCAGCCCTGTCCGTGGTGGTCGAGACCCGTCGCCGGCTGACGCCGGACATCGTCGAGCTGGTCCTGACCCCACCCGGCGGATCGGCGCTGCCGACGTGGGCACCGGGCGCCCACATCGACGTCGACGTTCCCGGGATCGGTCCGCGGCAGTACTCCCTGTGCTCGTCGCCCACCGACAGTGACAGATATCGGATCGCGGTACTCCGCGAGATCGACGGTAGGGGCGGCTCGATCACCCTGCACGAGAGCGTCGTCATCGGCGACGAGTTGCGTATCTCGATGCCGCGTAACAACTTCGCGCTCGCCGACGCGGATCGCCACGTCTTCGTGGCCGGCGGCATCGGCATCACCCCGCTGTTGCCGATGATCGCCGATCTCGCCTCACGGGACTCGGAGTGGGAGCTGCATTACGGCGGACGGTCCGAAGAATCGATGGCCTACCTCGACGAACTGAGGGACCACGGGGCCCGGGTGCGCGTTCGTCCACAGGATCGACTGGGGCCGTTGCCGGTTGCCGACATTCTTGCCGATGCGGGTCCGGGTACCCGGGTCTACTGCTGCGGCCCAGCGGGTTTGATCGCAGCGGTCGAGGACCTCGCGGGTCCCGATGTCGCGGTGCACACCGAACGGTTCACCCCGAAGGAGATCGTCGAGGACGACGGCGCCCGGGCCTTCACCGTGTGCCTGGCCAGTTCGGGGCTCACGGTCGACGTCGGCGCCGACCAGAGCATCCTCGATGCGCTGGAGGCGGTGGGGGTGTCGCCGGTGACCTCGTGCCGCGAGGGCACCTGCGCGAGCTGTGAGACCGGGGTACTCGAGGGTGAGATCGTCCATCGGGATTCGGTGCTCACCGCCGCGGAGCGGCAGGCGGGGCGATCCATGATGGTCTGCGTGTCGCGCGCAGCGTCGGAGAGGCTGGTGCTGGATCTATGAGCTTCCTCGGCAAGGCCTATGAACCGTTCGTGCCCTTCGGAGGTTCGAATCCCGACTTCGCCAAGTTGCGGGAGGTGGCCAACGGACTGGCTCCGCACACCGAACACAACGACATCCGCATCATCGACCTCGATGCCGAGCGCGCGGTGGCGCAGATCCCCGATGTGACGCGTCTGCACAACCACGTGGGCACGGTGCACGCCGCCGCGCTGTATCTGGGCGCCGAGTTCTGTGCTGCAGCAGCGTTTGTCGGCACCGCGGCCGCCCACCTGGAGCGGGTCGAGTGGATGGTCGTGCGGGACTGCCGCGCGGTCTACACCCGCCCGGCGACCGGAACCATCACCGCCACCGCCGCGGTCGACCTCCGTGCGGTCCGGGAACTGGCCACCCGTGGCGAACCCGGACGCCTCGACGTCGATGCGAAAGCGGTCCTGCGCGACCCGGGCGGCGCAGTCGTCGGCAAGGTCTATTTCGACTATGTCTGCCAGATTTCCTGAAAACCCATCCACGCAGTGATCAACGAGGTGAAACCGTCATGGTCCACTCCACCGCGTCGTCCGAGAACATCGGCGTCCCGTCCTCGACACCGTCCGAACCGAGGAAGAAGACGATCAGCAACGCCTATATCCATCGGCTGCAGCGCAGGCATTTCCTGCTGTTCGACGTCCTACCGATCATCGGCACCGCCGTCGCGGTAGGCTTGCTCTGGGTGATACCGGTACCGACCTCGGCGTGGGTCTCACTCGGTGTGATGTGGTTGCTGACCGGACTCGGCATCACCGTCGGGTATCACCGTCTGTTCACCCATCGCACCTTCAAGGCCGCGCCGGGAGCGGTTGTCGCGCTGGCGATCGCGGGCTCCATGGCCGGACAGGGGCCGGTGATATCGTGGGTCGCTCTGCACCGGCGACACCACGAGTGCAGCGACCGCGACGGTGATCCGCACTCGCCCAACCTCTCCGGCGACGGATTCCGGGGTGCGCTACGGGGGCTCGTCCATTCGCACTTCCTGTGGATGCGGCGTCACGAGTACCCGAACGTGATGCACTACGCCCCCGACTTGTTGAAGAATCGCGCATTGTTGCGTATTTCCCGCCACTACCACCTGTGGGTGGTGCTCGGTCTGGTCATCCCGGCGGCGATCGTCGGCGTGATGGAATGGAGCCTCACCGGCGTACTGATGGGCTTCCTGTGGGGCGGTCTCGTCCGGATATTCGTCCTCGAGCACATCGTCTGGGCGATCAACTCCTTTCTCCACATGTACGGCACCCGGCCATACGAGTCACGTGAGAACAGCCGCAACGGAGGGGTTTTCGCGCTCGTCACACTCGGTGAAGCCTGGCACAACAACCACCACGCGTTTCCCGACTCCGCATCGTTCGGATTGAACTGGTATCGCGTCGACCCCGGATACTGGCTGATCGTCGTACTGTCCGCGTGCGGTCTGGCCACCGATGTGGGGGTGCCGTCACCGCAGCGGCGTGCCGCCAAACGTATCCGGACGACGCCTGCGGGCGCGGGCGACGTCCGTGGTGGCGACTGATCAACTCTGCACCCTCAGTTCCATTCGTGTCCAGAAGTTTTCGCTCCACGAGCACCTGCGCTCCAAGAGCGCCTGCCCCGTCCCGCACCCTGCGGGCCTGCGCAATCCACTCGAGCCTGCTGAACCCAGGAGGGACCATGAACATGCCCCAGCCCGACGGACCGATCGACACCGCGCCGTCGTCGGAGCCGATCACGCGCGAGAGCATCGTGCGCTGGTGTCGCGAGTACCTCGCAGACCTGCTGGAGACCACGCCGGAATCGGTCGACCCGGATGCCGGATTCGATCGGCTCGGGCTGGATTCGGCACACGCCGTCGCCCTGCTGATCGAGGTGGAAGCGCGCTACGGAGTCGAACTCCCTTCCGAGGCCTTGTTCGACAACCCGACGATCAGCGCGGTGTCGAACCATCTGTTCGAGCACCTCGATGCGGCGGCGGGGCAATGACCGGTGCGGAAATGACCTGTGGGGAAACGACCCTGACGCCCGGCACCGGCGCAGTGACCGGTGAGCGCAGGCGTGGCGAGGCCGCCGAGGCCATCGCATTCCACTACGACGTCGGCAACGACTTCTATCGCCTCTGGCTCGACGCGGATCAGAGTTATTCCTGTGCCATGCCCGAGAGTCCGGGTGACGACCTCGACGCCGCGCAGTCGCGCAAGGTGCGATATCACCTCGACGCGATCGGAATAGGGAACGCGCACCGGATTCTCGACATCGGATGTGGCTGGGGCGCGCTGCTGCGCCAGGCCGTAACGCACCCCGGAGTGACCGAGGCGATCGGACTCACGCTCAGCGTGGAACAGGCCGCCCACATCCGCGCACTCGGCGAACCCCGGATTCGCGCCGAGGTCACCGATTGGGCAGAGTACCGGCCGCCGCATCGTTTCGACGGCATCGTGTCGGTGGGCGCCTTCGAGCACTTCGCGCGGCCCGATGAGAACATCGAGACGCGCCGCGCGGTCTATCGAGCATTCTTCACCCGATGCCGCGACTGGCTCAACGATGACGGCACTCTGTCGCTGCAGACCATCGCGTATGCGAACATGTCTGCGATGCAGGCGAGTTCGTTCATGCAGCGGGAGATCTTCCCGCACGCCGAACTGCCCACCTTCGCCGATATCGCGGTTGCCGCGGACGGCATCTTCGAGATCGATCGCGTGACCAACGGTCGCCTGGACTACGCCTGGACCTGTGCGCAGTGGGCGCGCCGGCTGAGGCAACGACGCGACGAGGCGACCCGCATCGTGGGCGAGGACACGGTCGATCGTTACCTCCGTTACCTGACGATGTCGGCGCTGGGGTTCCGTATGGGGAAGATCTGTCTGCTGCGCTTGGTATTACGGCCGTACCGGCGCAGCTACTTCGTGTCGGAATCCGCACCGCGACATGACCTGGACGTGGACAAGTGACGGCCACGACTCCGCGTTTCAACCCGCTTGCACCGGGATTCCGGATGGACCCCTACCCGCTGTACGCGGCGCTCCGGGAAGCCGAACCGGTACACCGCACCCTCGGGATGTGGGTGTTCACGGCGCACAACGACATCCGTAACCTACTGCGCGACAACGGATTCAGTTCCTCGTTGATTCCCGATGAGGTGGCCGGACGGATCGATCGACTGCCACCGCACGCACGGGCGGACGCCGCTCGGATCGTTGACCTCGGACGGACCTCGTTGGTGTTCACCGACGACCCCGCACACGCGCGGTTGCGCGCGCTGGTCAACCGGGTCTTCACCCGTCAACAAATCGAGGGGTTGCGACCGGTCGTGGCGCAGCGGGTGGACGACATGCTCGATCGCCTCGATATCGGCGTCCAGGCGATGACCTTCGATCTCATCGCGAGTCTCGCGAGCCCGCTGCCGTGTGCGGTTCTCGTCGACTGGATGGCGTTGCCGCCGTCGCTCGCCTCGGTGGCACCGGAGTGGACCCACGAAGTACGCCGGTTACTCGAGCCGGGACGGATGTCGGTCGCCGACCTCACCCGGGTGGGACGCGTCGTCGGTGACTTCGCCTCGGCACTGCGCACGCTGGTCGACGAACGGACCGATCAGCACGGCGACGACCTGATCAGTGAGCTCGCGCGGGTATCGGTGGGCCACGGCGATCGTCTCTCGCAGACCGAGCTCGCCTACATCTGCATCATGTGTTTCGTCGCGGGTACCGAAACCACAACCGCCCTGCTGGGCAACGCCGTCGCCGCGCTGCTCACGCATCCGAAGCAGTCGGCCAAGCTCGCCGCAGCACCCGAGCGTGCCGGAGATGCCATTCGCGAGACGCTGCGCTACGACAGCCCGTTGCAGATGACCAAGCGGGTCGCACGCGCCGAGAGCCGATACGGCGGACAGGTCATCGGATGTGGAGACCAGGTGTTGTTGTGCCTCGGTGCAGGTAACCGGGACCCGGAGGTCTTCGACGCCCCGAACGAGTTCAGTATCGACCGCGGAGCCGATATGCGCTCGGCTGCCTCACATCTGGGGTTCGGACACGGAATGCACGGTTGTCTCGGCGCAGCTCTCGCCCAACTGATCGCCCAGACGGCACTGGAGCGTGTGTGGCGGCGCTTGGAGCTGACGCCGACGGGCATCGCGCCGACCTGGCAGACCGAGAGCTTCATCATTCGCGGACCGAGCGCGTTACCCGTGAGGGGAAGATCACGATGATGTCCACCATCTCGCATCACATCGAAGAGCCGCCCGGACTCTGGCTGCGGCCGATGCCGGACACGCACCGCGTGAGCCGTGGGCGCGCCCACACCAGAGTGGTGATGGTGCCCCACGCCGGCGCGGGCGTGTCGACGTTCACCCGTTGGGGCGCTTGCTTCCCCGCCGGTCTCGAGGTGTTGCGAGTGCAGTTGCCGGGGCGGGAGGATGTGCGTCATGCGGCCCGGGCGACCTCGGTATTCGCCGCAGCCGCCACCCTGGCCGGCCAGCTGTTGGCGTTGCCCGAGATGCCGACGGTGGTGTACGGGCATTCCATGGGTGCGGTCATCGCCTTCGAGCTCACCCGGTGCCTCCTCGCTGCCGGTCGGTCGCCGATCCATCTGTGCGTCTCGGGGCGGCGCGCTCCTCACCTCCCCGCCAGCCGCCCGCCGCTGCACGAACGCGACGACGAGGAACTCCTCGCCGGGCTCGCCGAATTGTCCGACACCTGGCACCTACTGGCACGAACGCCGGAATTCCTCAGCGACGCCTTGGATCTGGTGCGATATGACCTGGCGATGGTGGAGCAGTACCGATACGTCGCCGGACCGATCCTCGAGGACGGTGGGGTGGTACCCCTCCCGGTACCGATCACGGTGTGCCACGGCAACCGTGATCCGCTCGTCGATGCCGACGAGGCGTGGTCGTGGTCGGCACATACCGCATCGGGTTTTGCCGGGCACACGTTCGCCGGTGACCACTTCTTCCCGCAGCAACACCGGGACCGTTTGACCGCACTGTTCGTGTCGCCGCCATCGACTGCGGAGCCGGCGGGGTCATGATCGGCCACGACGATCCCGAACGTCGGGGCGCGTTCCTGCCCGACGTGCTCATGACCCGCGCGCGGACGGCGCCGGACCGGGTTGTCTATGTGTTCGTCGACGAGTCCGGTACGGAGGTCGATCAACTCGACCACGCAACCCTGCACCGCCGTGCCGTCCGGATCGCGGAACGATTGCGGCGGCAATGTGTGCCCGGCGACCGAGCCCTACTGGCGTTCCTTCCTGGCCTCGACTTCATCGCCGCCTTCTTCGGGTGCATGTATGCGCGTGTCGTCGCGGTACCGGTGGCGCCGCCGCTGCCGACCCCGACCGCAGGGCCGAGCGCGATCCGGAATGTGGTCGCCGACGCCCAACCCGCAATAGTGTTGACCGATAGAGTATCCGACGAATTCTTTGGCGCCACGTTGAGGACGTTGTGTCCGGTACCGCCCATCTGTGTCGATGACCTGACCGACAGCGACCTGACCGACAGCGATCTGACCGACAGCGATCTGACCGACAACGATCTGACCGACAACGGGGTGGTCGATGACAGGGTGGTCGATGACGTACCCGCCGATGAACGATCGGCCATCCCATATGACTCCACGCACGTCGCGGATCCGGTGGACGCCGACGACCTCGCACTCCTGCAGTACACCTCGGGCTCAACCGGTGCGCCCAAGGGAGTGATGGTGACACATGGCAACCTGCGCGCCAACCAAGAGATGATCCGGGATGCCTTTGGTCATGACGAGACATCGGTGGTCGTTGGTTGGGCCCCCTTCTTCCATGATCAGGGCTTGATAGGAAATGTGTTGCAGCCGCTGTATGTCGGCGCCCGAGCGGTTCTGATGTCGCCCATGACCTTCATCCGTCGGCCACTGCTGTGGCCGACGCTGATCTCGCGGTATCGGGCCACCACCAGCGGAGGGCCGGACTTCGCCTACGCGGCCTGCGTGGCGCATGCCCGTCGCACCGGATTACCGGCCGATCTCGACCTGACGAGCTGGACCGTCGCCTTCAATGGCGCCGAGCCGATCCGCTCCGACACGATCCGCAGCTTCGCGGCGGAGTTCGCGCCCCACGGATTCGACGCTCGCGCACTGTATCCGTGTTACGGACTCGCCGAGTCGACCCTGTTGGTCACGGCGTCCCGCCCGGGTCGTGGGCCGCGCACGCTGCGAGCGTCCGCAGCGGACCTACAACATCGACGTTACCGTCCGGATACGGCCGGGACCGAAGTGGTGGGGTCCGGAACAGCGGTGCGGGACAGCGTGATCCGCATCGTCGACCCGGACAGGCGCGTCGGCCTCCCCGACGGCGTCGTCGGGGAGATATGGGTCTCCGGTGAGCATGTGAGCGCGGGTTATTGGCACAATCGCCCCGCAACCGACGCGTTGTTCGGGGTGATCGTCGGTGGCGGTGATCCCATGCTGCGCACCGGTGACCTCGGGTTCGTCGTCGCCGGCGAACTGTACGTGGTGGGACGCATCAAGGACATGATCGTCATCCGCGGTCGCAACTTCTATCCCACCGACATCGAAAGAGCGACTGTGGGAGCACATTCGGCGCTCCGTCCGGGCGGCTGCGCGGCGTTCGGGTGGGCCGAGGAGTCATCGGGTGGTGACACTCCTGCCGAAGAAGTGGTCGTGGTCGCCGAGATCCGGGCCACGCACCGAGACCTCGATGCGGCGGAGGTGCGTACGGCGATCCGTGCGGCGATCCGGGCCGACCTCGGGATCACTGTGCTCCGTATCGGACTCATCGCCGCCGGCGAGTTGCCCAAGACGACCAGCGGAAAGGTGCGGCGCCGAGCGGCACGTGCCCTCTACGACAATGACGGGTTCACGCCCGTCGGAACGGAGTATCGATGACCACCACCAAGACGTCCGACTCGCCGGATCCCGCCGCCGCCGAGGCCATCAGAGCCGTCCTGGACGCGATGCCCGCGGCACGTGCGCTGGGCTTCGCGATCGAGTCACTCGGAACCGGCGCCGCCACGCTTCGACTGGCGGTTCGCCCCGATCACACCCAGCACACCGGACACGTTCAGGCGGGCGTTCTCGGCGCTCTCGCCGATTACGCAGCAGGCGCGGCGGTGGCGACGTTGCTGCCGGCGGGCTGGGCGAACGTCACGCTCGACTACACCATCAAGATCGTGGCGCCCGCCCCCGGCCCGCAACTGAGCGCGCAGGGAACCGCGGTGTCGGCGGGTCGAACCATCTCCGTCGGTCGCGCCGACATCTTCGATGAGGACGGAAATCTCTGTGCGACTGCGTTGTCGACGTTTCGTAACGTTCGGTTGGTGCGGTGAACACGCGCATCGATGCCGGCGGGATGGATCTGTTCGACCCGGCGTTTGCGGTCGATCCACATGCCGCGTATCGGAGGTTGCAGGCCACCGCTCCGGTTGTCGTTCACCCGCAGGGATTTTGGCTGCTGACCCGCTACGCCGATGTCGCGGCGCTACAGCGGTCCGGACACTCCGTGCAAGAGAGCGCACTTCGGCATATTCCCGATTTCAAGAGTGACAGCACCCGACTGGGCGATGAGAACCGCATGATGCGTGGATTGTCGTTGCTCGATCGCGACCCGCCGGACCATTCCCGGCTTCGGCGGCTGGTCGGTACGCCGTTCACCCGATCAGGTGTCGCCGCACGTATGGACCGGATCAGCCGACTCGCCGATCGCGCGCTCGACCGGGTGGCCGCTGCGGGCACCATCGATCTGATGCAGGAAGTCGCGTTCACCATGCCGTACGAGGTGATCTCGGAGATCCTCGGGGTGTCCGGGGTCGACACCGAACGGTTCCGCGAACACATCGGTACTCTCGTGCTCGGACTCGAACCACTTGCCGAGCCGGCCACCCAGGCCCGTATTCGAGCGGCCAACGACGAGTTGACGATGATGACCCGTGATCTGGTGCGGCACAAGCACTCCGATCCCGGCGATGATCTGTTGACCGCCCTGATCGCGGCGGAAAGTGCGGGTGAACTCACTGGTGACGAGTTGGTCGCCCAGGTGATGTTCGTCCTGATTGCCGGTCATGAGACTACGGTCAACCTCATCGGCTCCGCGGTGGCGACACTTCTCGCGCATCCGGACAGTATTGCGATGGTGCGGCAGCGACCCGATCTCGTGACCAATGTGGTCGAAGAGGTTCTGCGGTTCGAGCCGTCGGTGCACCTGATGCGACGGGTCACGACCGCGCCCCTCGACGTCGAAGGAGTGCGAATCCCTCTGGGCTCTTTCGTGATCGGCGTCATCGCCGCGGCCAACCGGGACCCCGCCTTCTGGGGTGGGGATGCCGCGACGTTTCGTCCTGATCGGCCGCTGGCGCACCGTCATCTCTCGTTCGGTGCGGGGATTCACCATTGTCTGGGTGCGGCGCTGGCGCGGGCCGAAACCGCGACGTTTCTTTCCGGATTCATCGAGCGGTTCCCCCGCGCACGGCTGGATTCGTTGTCCTGGAACGGGCGACGCAACATCCGCGGTCCGGAATCGGTTGTGGTGAGCGTCAGTTGACCGAACCGAGGTGGTCGGCCAAGAGCGCCGACACGGTGTCCGGTTGCTCGAGAACGCTGCTGTGGCCACACCCCGGTAACAGGTGCAGTGTGGCTCCCGGAATGGCCGCGGCGACCCGGGAGGCCTCCACCGGAGGTGTTGCCACGTCGTTCTCGGCGCCGATGACCAGGGTCGGGGTGGTGATCAGCGGCAGTTGGGAGGCCACGGCATCGCGTGCCACGACACCCGCCACGACGCGTCGCAGGGTGGCCCGGCGGGCCGTGGACTGTTGGGTGGTCGCGAGTCGGGCGAACCATTCGTCACCGATGCGCTTGCCACGCGCGGTGTCGACGAACCCACGACCGAAGAGCTTGGACTCCAGCAGGTGTCGAAGTGGCCGAACACCGGTCACCTGTTGCATCCAGGCCATGGCGGTGTAGTCGATGACGGATCGGGCTGATTCGTTGCGCGCCATGGTGTTGAGGAGGGTCAGCGAGCGGAGCAGTTCGGGATGACGCAGGGCGAGCCGCATCCCGACGTACCCACCCATCGACAGTCCGACGTAGTGCACGGGACCCGTTGCCAGGTGCTCGATCACCCCGAGCGTGTCGTCGGTGAGCGTATCCATGTCATAGGCGGAATGGTGGCTCACGCTGGCACCCTGGCCGCGCCAGTCCGCGCGGATGCAGCGGAACCGGCCGCGCAGTGCGGCCACCTGATCGTCGAACATGGTGCCGTCGAACAACAGCCCGTGACCGAAGAGGATCGTCTCCGTAGGGTCCGCGGCCCGCGGTACGCCGGAGTCCCGATAGGTGATGGCCGCGTTCGGCATGTCGATGGTGTGCACGGTGTCCACCGGGAGAGTATCGCGTGTCGAGGAGACGGCGTGCCGCATCGATCGGCGTCGTGAACGCCCCGATCGATCCGGGCTATTGCCGGAATACCGGGTGACTCCATCGAGCCCGTCCCGGATGGGTGGTTGCGTACCGCGCGCGGTCAGAGTTGGCCGTTGACACCGGACTTCGGTCTCGACCGGATGGCGGTGGCGTTAGGGTGGGGTGTGGATTTCACCGCCGACGTCGCACCCGATCTCCGGGCAGATCTGATCGCCGCACTGGAGGCGGCGGTCACCCCAGGTGCGGTGGTGCGCGATCCGGATGTGATGGCCAGCTACGCCCACGACGACGCGGAGTGGGCGCCGCACCAGATGCCGATCGCTGTGGTGCGTGCGCGTACGCCCGAGGATGTAATCGAGGTGGTGCGCGCGTGTCGTGCCCGCCAGGTCGCGGTGATCCCCCGCGGAGCCGGGACGGGCCTGTCCGGCGGTGCCAACGCATGGGCCGGCAGCGTCGTCCTCTCCTGTGCGGCGATGACCGAGATCTTCTCAGTCGATCCGCTCGAACGCATCGCGGTCGTGGCGCCCGGGGTCGTCAACGACCATCTGCGAGCAGCCTGCGCGGAGGTGGGTTTGTGGTACCCGCCCGACCCGGCGAGTTCGCCGTGGTCGACCATCGGCGGCAACGTGGCGACCAACGCCGGCGGTGTGTGTTGTGTGAAGTACGGGGTGACACGCGATTACGTGCTCGCGGTGCAGGTGGTCACCGGTACCGGCGAACTGGTGCGGCTCGGGCACCCGACGGCCAAGGGGGTCGTCGGGTACGACCTGGCAGGAGTGATGGTCGGCTCGGAGGGGACGTTGGGGATCGTCACCGAGATCACGGTGAAACTGCGCCCCCTGCAACCACCGTCGCGAACCATCGCGGGCTATTTCGACTCGTTGATCGACGCCGGACGGGCGGTGTCTGCTGTCGGGGCGAGTGGATTGACCCCCGCCGCACTGGAACTCGTCGATCGGCAGTGTCTGCTCGCGGTGGATGCGTGGAAGAACATGGGGCTCGCGGTGGACGCGAACGTCGTGCTGCTCGGCCGGATCGACACGCCCGGAATCGAGGGTGAGCGTGAATCCGAGCGCTTGCGTGAGTGTTTCGACGCCGCGGGCGCCACGTGGTCGGCGGTGTCCGCCGACGAGCAGGAGGCGCAGGCGCTGTTCGCGGCGCGACGCCTGGCCTATCCGGCGTTGGAGCGACTCGGTCCCGTACTCACCGAGGACGTCTGCGTCCCCAAGAAGCATGTGCCGGCGATGCTGGCGCGCATCGAGGAGATCGGCATCCGCCACGACATCGTCATCGCCAACAACGCCCACGCCGGTGACGGCAATCTTCATCCACTGCTGATCGCCGACGAGGGAGACGCCGTCGCGCGTGGCCGGGCGCAGCTCGCCTTCGGTGAGATCATCGATGCCGCACTGGAACTCGGGGGCACGGTCACCGGCGAGCACGGCGTCGGTGTGCTCAAAGCCCTCGACCCCGACGGAATCCTCAATCCCGGCAAGGCATTCTGAGCTCGCTCGACGGGCTCAGGCGAGCCCGTCGCCGGCCAGGAACGTCAGGTAACTCGGGTGCTCCGGGTCGAGAACGAGACGTTGCTTGCGTCCGCGGGCCTTGATCAGGTCGGGGACCACCGTGAGGTAGCGGGGGAAACTCGCGGCGTAGACGTCCACCCGCAACCGGTGACCTGGTTCGAGCACGGCGTCGGTGGGCACGAGATCGACGTCGATGCGGACCGGCTCGTCGGCGGGGACCGGCAGTTTGCGCTTGCGGGAGAGGTAGTGATGGGCACCGAGGAGATGCCCGTCGGCGGTGAATGTCGACATCGACCGGTCGAGGGCGCGATTGGTCGCCGAGAGCGCGCCGTTGGTGAGAACGGTCGAGGTGCCATCGGGCGCAACATCATTGACGGTCACCGCCCAGATACCCTCGTGTGCGGTGGTCGCCACGTTGAGGCGGAGGTTCATCGCTCCGCTGAGGTGGGTCGCCTCGGTGACCGGGGCGCTGGTGAACGACAATCCACCGCGCTCCTGAAAGCGTGCGTCGGTGGTGAATCGATTGCCGAGAACCATCGACGCACCCGCGGTCACCTGCGTCATGTCCCGGGACACCATGCCACGCAGGTCGGGCCGGATGTGCAGTGACGAAACACCTTGTGCCGGAGCTATGCTCAGCGATCCGTCGTGCACGGCGTGTTCCGCGGTCGTCGACGGCTCCTCGGTGAGATAGAGCCGCCGGGGTCGCACGCCCGGTCGCGGGAACGCCGCGCCGGACGTCCACGATCCGCCCTGTTGCATCATCGTGACCGGCCCGTAGTGGTCGATACCGTTGCGGTGGCCCTTGAGCCAGCGATCGAACCAGGCGCGCTCGAGGACATCGAGACGCGGAGGGGCGGAGCTGGATCCATGGCCGGTGCCCACGTCGAAGTGATACCCGTCGCCGACGAGCATCTGCTTGCGGCCGGGCTCGAGACGGAGCCGCTCGTAGATGCCGGTGGCGCTACGCCCGAAGAGATCGTGCCACCCGCCGACGGTGAAGGTGGGCGCGGTGATCCGGTCGATCTGCGGATCCCGCTCGTCGAAGTAGGGGTCGTCGAAGATCCGGTCGTCGCGGGCGGTGAGGAAACCCCACAGCAACGACGGGATCTCGGTCGCCGGGGAGGCCACGCGATCGCGCAGCCAACGCAGAGTGTCGCCGCGCATCACATCGCGCAGGTACGTCGACGGATTGGGGACCCACTTGAGCACGTTGACCACCGACAGCCACATCGGGATGAACGCCGACGGCATGCCGCCGGTGATGTAGACGTCGCGAACGATGTCGTCGCATCCCTCGACCGCGAAGACCGCGCCGAGTTCGGCCGGCCGTTTGTCGGCGGCCTGCAGCGAATTGATCGCCGAGTATGACCAGCCGGCGAGTCCGACCTTGCCGTCGCACCACTCTTGTTCGGCGGCCCAGGAGATGACCTCCACCGAGTCCTGTTGCTCGCGCGCGCCGAGGATCTGCCATTTGCCGCCGCTGGCCCCGGTACCCCGGACGTCGACGATGACCTGGACGTAACCGCTGCGGACCAGGGTGCGGTTGATGCCGAAGACGTCGAGGATTCCGCCGGAGAGCGTGCCGGTCAGGCGGGTGAGCCCGCCGAGTGCGGTGCCCGTCGCATCGATCGACGACGACGCGACCCGCAACGCCCGCCCGAGGACCGGTGCGTGGGTGGTGGTGTCGATGAAGTCGACGGCCGCCCGGTTGTAGGGGTTGATGTTGACGATCGCGGGATAGGGGGTGAGCACGGTCTGGCCGAAGCGGTTGGCGGGGCGGACCACCGTGGCGCGCAAGGTGACACCGTCGCTCATGGTGATCTTGACGTCCCGATCGACGACCACGCGGGGATAGAGCTGGGCGCCGTCGACTGCTTCGCGCCACCGGATGCCGTCGGCGCCGCCGGTTGGATCACCGAGGGGGAGGGTGCCGAAGTGGGGAATGGCGCGTCCGCCGTCGGGCCGCGTCGGGGCCACCTGGGGTCGTGACATCCCGGGAGTGCCCGGGTCCAACTGGTACGTCATGGTGCCTCACCCTGCCTGGGGTGTGACCGGACGCCGGACCCACCGGCGTCACCCACACCCCGTCGTGTGCTCGGGCCGTGAGTGAAACCCCGCTTATACTTTGTGGGCCACATCACTCCCGATCGCCGACTGTAGTGCATCGCCGATCTCGGAATCGCATCGAGGTGGGGTCCATTTGGGTCACGACAGTGAATTGGCAGTTCAAAGCCGTGTGTGACCTGGAAAACCCTCCGTTCGGTCAGGTGGCCCGGGCGGCGCCGGGACGGATTTGGTCGACGACGCCCGGCTCGGGTAACCTCGTTCCCGGTGTGACGCGCGTTGACGCGTCGTATCGGTTCAACCAGAGACCGTTGGTCATCGGGAGCGATCCCGATCGAAGGATGACAGCAATGTCGGCGGCCCACGCAGGGAGAACGAGGAAGAAGCTCGATCATGCCTTGACCGGTGTGTTCGCCAGTGTGACGCCCCGTGCCTCTGTGTGCCGGGGCGTCTCGTCGTTTCGAGGGCTACGTGCCCTCCGCGACGCCGCGTCTTTCCGAACGCCCCTGCGTTGAACTCTGACCAACTCAACTCGAGTGATGAGGAAGGAGGCGAAGTATGGCCAAGTCCGACAAGGTCGCCGCAGTCGCGGAGATCGCAGAGCAGTTCGAGGGCGCTACGGCGACGGTCGTCACGGAGTACCGTGGCCTGTCCGTCAGCCAGATCACCGATCTGCGTCGTTCCCTCGGTGAGGGCGCAACCTACTCCGTCGCCAAGAACACCCTGGTGAAGCGTGCCGCCGAAAAGGCGGGCGTGGAAGGGCTCGACGAGCTGTTCAGCGGTCCGACCGCAATTGCCTTCATCGAAGGCGAACCGGTTGTGGCCGCCAAGGCGATCAAGAACTTCGCCAAGGACAACAAGGCTCTCGTCATCAAGGGCGGATACATGGACGGCCGTGCGCTGTCCGTGGCCGAGATCGAACAGATCGCCGACCTTGAGACCCGCGAGGTCCTGTTGGCCAAGCTCGCCGGTGCCATGAAGGGCAACTTGGCAAAGGCTGCCGGCCTGTTCAACCAGCCGGCGTCGCAGGTGGCGCGTCTCGCCGCGGCCCTGCAGGAGAAGAAGAACGAAGCCGGCGAATAACTCGCCGCACCACAAACATCCCCACGGGGATCACCACGACCCCGTGTGGGGCTTGAATAGGAAGGACGCCAACCATGGCGAAGCTCACCGCTGACGAGCTCATCGATCAGTTCAAGGAACTGACCCTGCTGGAGCTCAGCGATTTCGTGAAGAAGTTCGAAGAGGTCTTCGAGGTCACCGCGGCCGCTCCGGTCGCCGTCGCCGCTGCCGGTGCCCCGGCCGCTGCCGCCGAGGCCGCTGCCGAGCAGGACGAGTTCGACGTCGTGCTCGAGGCTGCCGGCGACAAGAAGATCCAGGTCATCAAGGTCGTCCGTGAGGTCGTCTCGGGTCTGGGCCTCAAGGAGGCCAAGGATCTCGTCGAGGGCGCTCCCAAGGCGATCCTGGAGAAGGTCGACAAGGATGCCGCCGAGGCTGCCAAGGCCAAGCTCGAAGAGGCCGGCGCCAAGGTGTCCGTCAAGTAAGCTTGCTTACTTGCGCAGTGTGACCGTCAAGTAGGCGTGCTTACTTGCGCAGTGTGACCGTCAAGTAGGCGTGCTTACTTGTGCGGTGTGACCGTCGACTGACGGTGCATGTCCCGAACCCGGGACGGAGACATCCGTCCCGGGTTCGTTGCTGTCACGGGCAGTTGCTGCGGCGGGAGGCTTGCGGGTGGTGGGAGCGGGACGGACTAGTATCACCCCGCGTGACTGCTCCTGTGTCCCGTCGTGCGTTCACGACGATCAACGTCGTCGGGGTCGTGGTGCTCGTCCTGGGGGTGTGCCGCGTCTTCGGCCAGCCGTGGCTGGTGCACCTCGGGCCCACCAAGTACTGGGGTCCGCCGGTGGATCTGCAGATCTACCGCTATGGCGGCCAGTTCCTGTTCCACGGGCAGCACCTCTACGACGGTCCGATGCCGCAGGCGAACGACAGCATTCTGCCGTTCACCTACCCGCCGTTCGCGGCGGTGTCCTTCGTGCCGATGAGCTGGATGCCGGTGCGCTTGCTCTCGGTCATCTTCCTGATCCTCGGATGTCTGCTGACGTGGTGGCTGATTCGTATCCTGCTGCGTCGCGTCGGATGTGGTGACCTGCCGATCGGCTGGTCGATGATCCTGACCGGTGTGGCCTTCGAACTCGAACCCATCCGCATCACCCTCGACCTCGGTCAGATCAACCTGATCCTCGCCGGCCTGGTCATCGCCGACACCCTGTGGGACCGGCGCCCCGCGTGGGCCGAACCGTATCGGGGACTGCTGGTCGGTATCGCCGCGGCGATCAAGATGACCCCGGCCGTCGTCGTCATCTATTTCATCGCGCGCCGGCAGTGGCGGGCGGCGATCAACGTCGTCGTCGGCTTCCTGGTGGCGACCGGTATCGCGTGGGCGATCACGCCGTCGGACACGTGGAAGTACTGGACGTCGACGGTCTTCGATCCCGAGCGCATCGGTGGACTGGCCTTCGTCTACAACCAGGGCATCGCCGGGGTGCTGGCGCGCACCGGGATGAGTGACAGCGATAGGTCGCACTGGTGGTTGCCGTTGTGCGCGATCGCAGGGCTCTATTGTCTGGCTCTCGCGTGGTATCTGGCCAAACGTCGCGAATACGAGCTGTGCTTCCTGGCGGCGTGGGCGGTGGCCCTGCTGGCCACCCCGGCCGCCTGGATTCACCACTGGGTGCTCACCTCGGTGTTCATCCTGGTGTTCGTCACCATCGGTGTCCGGGCGTTGCGGGCCAGACGCGGCGACCGGCGTGGTGCGGTCTTCCTCGGACTGGGCATCCTCGGCCTGATCGCGCAGCTCCCCGGACCGTCGCTGTCACTGCCGAGCGCGCAGCTCAACGAACTCCGTTGGGGCTGGTGGGAGATCATCTACGGCAACTCGTCGCTGATCTGGCTCGTGCTGATCCTGCTCATCTCCTGGTGGTTACCGCTCACGCGGGTGCGCGAGGCATGGGAGCCCGGGTCAGGCGGGCCGGAGGCAATCGAATCCGGCCACCCCGAGGACGCATCCGGCCACCCCGACAGCATCGTCGGAGGCGCCGACGCAGAGATTTCCGACGACCACGAGGAGGGCCCTCGCGCGGTCCTGAACCGGTGGGCTGCGCCACCGCAGCGACGGTAGGGAGCGCCATCGCACTCCGACGGCGACGATGGAACCGGGCCCACTTTCCATCGGACCGTTTCATCGGCTAGTGTCATCGCCCGAGGGTAAGTTACCGGTTGGTAGATTTCTTTCGCGTCCACGCTGTGGGTCTTCGGTCCACGTGTGTGGGGGGTGCTGTTGCTGTGGTCGGATACAGTGACCTCAACCACACATGTCACCGAGGGGTGGACTCTCGCACCGGCGGGAGCTCATTGGGGGCAGCGAACTTCTGGAGGAAACCGTGGGTGTTGAGGTCAGCGTTGAGGGGCTCACCAAGTCGTTCGGCTCGCAGAACATCTGGCGTGATGTGACCCTGACCTTGCCGGAAGGCGAGGTGTCGGCACTGCTGGGTCCGTCGGGTACCGGTAAGTCGGTGTTTTTGAAGACGTTGATCGGTTTGCTGCATCCGGAGCAGGGGTCGGTGATCATCGATGGCACCGACATCACCCAGTGTTCGGCCAAGGAACTCTATGAGATCCGCAAGTTGTTCGGTGTGTTGTTCCAGGACGGTGCGTTGTTCGGGTCGATGAGTTTGTATGACAACATCGCGTTCCCGCTTCGTGAGCACACGAAGAAGAAGGAGAACGAGGTCCGCGACATCGTGATGGAGAAGATCGACCTGGTCGGTCTGGCCGGTGCCGAGGACAAACTGCCGGGTGAGATCTCCGGTGGTATGCGTAAGCGTGCCGGGTTGGCGCGGGCGTTGGTGTTGGATCCGCAGATCATCTTGTGCGACGAGCCGGACTCGGGTCTGGATCCGGTGCGTACCGCCTACATTTCGCAGCTGTTGATCGATATCAATTCGCAGATCGATGCGACGATCCTGATCGTGACGCACAACATCAACATCGCTCGGACGATTCCGGACAACATCGGGATGTTGTTCCGCAAAGAGTTGGTGATGTTCGGTCCGCGGGAACAGCTGTTGACCTCGGAGCAGCCGGTGGTCAAGCAGTTCCTTTCCGGTGATCGGTTCGGCCCGATCGGTATGTCGGAGGAGAAGGACGAAGCGGTCCAGAAGCAGGAAGAGGCGATGCAGGCCGCGGGTATCGGTGGTGGCGGCACCAAGGACGACTTCTCGGAGATCATCCCGCAGGTGCAGCCGAATCCGGGTATGCCCCAACGCAAGGCTGTTGCCCGCCACCGCGAACGCGTCCTGGAACTGTTGCCCTCACTTCCGGAAAACGCCCAGCGCGCCATCCGCGAGTCCATGGCGCAGGAGGACGAGATCCGCGCCCAGGCACAGGCCCACGGCGCCGACATGGCCGAGAACGGTGCAGGCGGCGCCGCCGCCGCACATGCCGGCGGATCCGGTCAGGGGGAGTGGAGCTCGGCCGGTGGCGTCGCCACTGCAGAAGCCCCCACCGAGGTCTACGAGTTCGCCGGCAACGACGCACCCACCCAACAGTGGGACGTGCCGCCGGCCGCCCAGACCGACCAGCCCACCGAGCAGATCGACACCACCAAGAAACCCCGACACGGCGACGGGCGGAGCTAACCGAGAATGGCCAATGCCACCACGCGTGGCGCCGACAAGATCGCGCAAGCCGGAACGAGTGCACTTGCCCAGGCGGGCAACATCGTCCAGCTGTTCGTCGACGTCGCGCGTCAGACCTTCGTACGGCCCTTCCAGTGGCGCGAGTTCATCCAGCAGGCATGGTTCATCGCCAGCGTCACGATCCTGCCGACCGCGCTCATCGCGATCCCGTTCGGTGCGATCGTCTCGCTGCAGACCGGTTCGCTGATCAAGCAGCTCGGAGCGGAGTCGTACACGGGTGCCGCGAGTGTGCTGGTGGTGATCCAACAGGGATCGCCACTGGTGACCTCGCTGCTGGTGGCGGGCGCCGCCGGGTCGGCGGTCGCCGCCGACCTCGGTTCGCGCACCATCCGTGAGGAGATCGACGCGATGGAGGTGCTGGGCATCAACCCCGTCCAGCGCCTGGTGGTCCCGCGTGTGCTCGCGATGATCCTGGTCGCCGTGCTGCTCAACGGCCTCGTCGCAGTCGTCGGTATCGGCGGCGGCTACTTCTTCAACGTCGTCGTCCAGGACGGCACCCCGGGCGCCTATCTGGCGTCGTTCGGAGCGCTCGCGCAGCTCCCCGACCTGTGGATCTCGACGATCAAGGCCGCGATCTTCGGTGTGCTCGCCGGGGTCATCGCCGCCTACAAGGGACTCAATCCCAAGGGCGGCCCCAAGGGCGTCGGTGACGCGGTCAACCAGAGTGTGGTCATCACCTTCCTGCTGCTGTTCCTTGCCAACCTGATCATCACGGCGGTCTACCTTCAGATCGTCCCGCCGAAGGGAAGTTAGGCGTGTCCGGTGGTGGTGGAGTGACGATCGCCAAGAGTCGTCCCGAGTATTACCTCTACGAAGTACGCAAACTGGCCGGCAAGCCGTTGAAGGTCCTCGACGGCGCAGGCGAACAGATGTCCTTCTACGGACGGACGTTGGCGTGGATCCCGAAGACACTCGTGCACTACACGCGCGAGGTGCTGCGCCTGCTGGCCGAGGTGGCCTTCGGTACCGGCGGCCTGGCCGTCGTCGCGGGCACCGTCGGCGTGATGGTGTTGATGTCGGGATTCACCGGCGTCGTCGTCGGCCTGCAGGGGTATTCGGCGCTCGACCAGATCGGTTCGCAGGCGCTGACCGGCTTCCTGTCGGCCTACGTCAACACCCGTGAGGTGGCACCCCTGGTCGCGGGGCTGGCGTTGTCGGCGACGGTCGGGTGCGGTTTCACCGCACAGCTCGGTGCCATGCGCATCTCCGAGGAGATCGACGCCCTGGAATCGATGGCGGTGCCGTCGATCCCGTTCCTGGTGTCCACACGCGTGATCGCCGGTTTCATCGCGGTCATCCCGCTCTACGTGCTCGGCCTGCTCGCGTCGTATCTGGCCTCCCGGGAGATCACGGTCATCTTCAACGGCCAGTCCGCGGGCAACTACGACCACTACTTCAACTTGTTCCTGCCGCCGGCCGACGTGCTGTGGTCCTTCGGCAAGGTGCTCATCTTCGCGTTCGTCATCATCCTGGTGCACTGCTATTACGGCTACTACGCCAGCGGTGGTCCCGCGGGCGTCGGCGTGGCGGTGGGGCACGCCGTTCGTGCCGCACTCGTCCTGATCGCGGTGCTTGACTTCTTCCTCGGACTGGCGATCTGGGGCACCACCACGACCGTCAGAGTGGGAGGCTGATCGATGGGGACCGTGCGCCGCAGACTCCTCGGCGTCGCCTTCCTGGTCGTCGTCGCGCTGTTCTTCGCGGTGACGATCATGAAGTTCAACAAGACCTTCACCGACTTCACGACCGTCACGCTCACCACCGACGCCGTCGGCAACGCGCTGCCCGCGAATGCCGACGTCAAGGCCCGCGGGGTCGTCGTCGGTGAAGTCCGCAGTATCTCGCCGGCGCCGAACGGTTCGGTCGACGTCGAATTGGGCCTCAACCCCGACATGGCCAAGCAGATCCCCGAGGCGACCACCGCGCGGATCCTGCCCAAGACCCTGTTCGGCGAGCGCTACGTCGATCTGCAGCTGCCCGCCTCCGGCGGACCGGGATTGCAGAACGGCGACGTCATCGCGACCGACAAGAGCGGTAACGCCGAAGAACTGCAGCAACTGTTCGACAAGCTGCTCCCGGTCCTACAGGCCATCCCGCCGCAGGATCTCAACGTGACGCTGACCTCGCTGTCGCAGGCATTGCAGGGCCGCGGCGAGGAGCTCGGCACCACCATCGACAACCTCAACAAGGTGTTCGTCGGCATCAACGGGGTGCTGCCCGACCTGCAGGGCACCCTGCGGGGTCTGGCGAGTTTCTCGCAGACCTACTCCCAGGCGCTGCCCGACGTCATCGACGCCCTCGACAACTTCCGGACCACGTCGAACACCATCGTGGAGCGCCAAGGCGACCTGCGGACGTTGATCGCGACCCTCGGTGTCGCGGCCACCGACACCACCGGCTGGTTGCAGCGCAACGGCAACAACCTCGTCGACCTGTTCGTCGACTCCGAGCAGTTGCTCACCGGTCTGGCCAAGCAGTCACCGACCTTCCAGTGCACCTTCCACAACTTCGCGACCCTGATCCCGGAGTCGCAGAAGATCGTCGGTGCCGGCACCGCCAATCCCGGTGTGCGCGTGAACCTGCAGTTCGTGAACCCCCGCGGACGCTATCTCCCGAACCAGGACGAGCCGCGGTTCTTCGACACCGATCCGCCCGCGGTTTGCTACGAACCGCCGACCAACGGCCGCCCGTTCCCGCAGTACCCCGGCGGTGGACTGGCCGACGGCTCCTACCAGCCGCCGTCGCGTAACCCCGGCCCGCGGACGATGCCGAGTCTGCCGCAGCCGCAGTTCACCACCACCCCGGTCGGACTGATCAAGCCCTCGCCGTTCGACGACCCGTCATTCCGGACCCAGCTGAAGCTGATCTACGGCTCGGCCAGCGGTACCCGTCCGGACGACGTCCCGACCTGGATCACCATGATCGGTGGTCCGGCGCTGGCCGGCGCGGAGGTGCACATCCAGTGAAATCCGTTGTGGGACCGCTGATCAAGCTGATCACGTTCGCGGTGATCACCGTGCTCGCGACCAGTCTTCTCGCCCTGACGATCGCCAATGCCGGCGGCGACGGCGACAGCAAGTACAGCGCCGTGTTCGACGACGCCGCCCTGCTCAACAAGGGCGACGACGTGCGTATCGCCGGTGTGCGCGTCGGTCAGGTCACCGACGTCGCGGTGTAC
Organism: Gordonia sp. L191; assembly: GCF_030077625.1. Taxonomy (NCBI): domain Bacteria; kingdom Bacillati; phylum Actinomycetota; class Actinomycetes; order Mycobacteriales; family Gordoniaceae; genus Gordonia; species Gordonia sp. L191. The sequence goes on from NZ_CP125996.1 coordinate 867,665, forward strand.
GACCAGAACAAGGCGATGGTGAAGTTCAACATCAACCGGTCGTCGCTGCCGCAGGGTGCGCAGCTCTACATCCGCTACCGCAACCTCACCGGCCTGCGCTACCTGGCCGTCGAGCGGGGTGCGGGTACCTCCGATGCGACCGTGGCACCGGGCTTCACCTTCGGCACCGACCCGAACGTGCGCGACACGCATCCCGCGGTGAATCTCACCGAATTGTTCAACGGGTTCAAACCGCTGTTCCGTCAGCTCTCGGCCGCCGACGTCAACAACCTCGCCGACCAGATCATCAAGATCTTCCAGGGCGAGGAGGGCAACATCTCCACGTTGATCTCGAGCACCTCGTCACTGACGAACTCGCTGGCCGACCGCGACAAGGTGATCGGTGAACTCATCACCAACCTGACGTCGGTGCTCAACACCGTCAATCGCAACGACGCGAACTTCAAGTCGCTCCTGGACAACACCGAGCAACTCGTGACCGGCCTTGCGGCGCAACGCGGTTCGGTCGGATCGGCGATCGCCTCGGTATCGAACCTGACGACGGTGACCGCGTCGATCCTGTCGCAGACCAGGCCGTCGATCCAAGGCGACATCGCGGGTCTGAAGTCGCTGGCCGACCAGATCAACGCGCGCAACAAGGACGTGAACCAGATCCTGAACAATCTGCCGGTCAAGCTCCAGAAGATCGGCCGCGCGGCGACCTTCGGGTCGTGGTTCCAGTTCTATCTGTGCGGCATCGACGTCGTGGCGGGCAACGGCAAGTCGACGCTGCTGACCCAGCCGGCGGTGCCGCTGCCCGACATCAATCATGTGCTCTACACCAGCGCGGCGACCCGCTGCTGGAAAGACAACAGGCCAGGGGGGTGAGAGACGAGATGACGGATAACAGCAACCGCGGCAACGACGCGGACGATACCGGTGCGCAGGCACCGAAGAAGTCCCATCCGCATCGCCGCTTCGGCGGTCGGCGCAGTCCGGTCTCCATCGGCGGGATCGGCATCCTGATCCTGCTGATGGCCGCGGTCTCCGCGTTCTATCTGACCTCTCTCCCGCTGGTCGGGCAGGCCGCCACCTACACCGCGAAGTTCACCGAGGCCGCAGGCCTCAAGGCGGGTAACGAGGTCCGCGTCGCCGGCGTCAAGGTCGGCGAGGTCAAGGACGTGACCCTCGACGGTGACCGGGTCGATGTCAGGTTCCGGGTGTCCAACACCTGGATCGGCAACCAGACGCAGGCGTCCATCCAGATCAAGACGGTGCTGGGACAGAAGTACCTGAGCCTCAATCCGCGTGGCAGCAAGCAGGCCGATCCCGATGTGCCGCTGACCGATACGGTCTCGCCGTACGACGTCATCGAGGCGTTCTCCGACGCGACGACCCAGATCGAGGACCTCGACACCAATCAGTTGGCGCAGTCGATGCGCTCGCTCTCGGATGCCTTCTCCGGAACCGCGGGAGACATGGGGCCCGCGCTCGACGGCATCGCGCGGTTGTCGAACACCATCGCCAGCCGCGACCAAGAGGTGCAGAAGCTGTTGCAGGCGACCAAGGACACCTCCAAGATCCTCGCCGACCGCAACCAGACCTTCGTGCGGCTGATCGCCGGTGCCGGGCAGCTGCTCGACGAACTCAACAACCGGCAGAAGAACATCTCGGCGCTGCTCGCCACGACGACGACGCTGTCGACGGCGTTGACCGGCATCGTGCGCGACAACGAGGCGCAGATCGGACCCGCGCTCGACTCGCTCAAGGGCGTCAACGAACTGCTCACCAAGCAGAACGCCAACCTGCGCGCGACGATCACGAACATGGCGCCGTTCTATCGGCTCTACGCCAACGTGCTCGGCAATGGTCGGTGGTTCGAGTCGGTGGTCACCAACCTGCTACCCCCGGCGCTGCCGCAGCAGAACACCACCCGACTGCCCAACAAGCAGGCCAACCAGAACAACGGCGGAACGGGGGCCACCGGATGACCACCGCACCGGATCTGACGAACACCTCCGGCCCCGGCCGGTGGTTCACTCCGCGCCACATCGTCTACATCGTGTTCGGCGCGATCATCGCGCTGATCGTCGCCGGGGTGTTGTGGTGGGCGTTCTCGCTGATCGGCACCACCAAGGTGACCGCCACCTTCCACCGCTCCGTCGGCATCTACGAGGGCACCGACGTGCGCGTGCTCGGGGTGTCGGTGGGCAAGGTGGATTCCGTTGAACCCGACGGTGATTCGGTCAAGGTGACGATGACGGTGGATCGTGGTGTGGATCTGCCCGCCGACGTCAAGGCCGTCCAGATCATCCCGTCGGTGGTCGCCGACCGCTTCGTCCAGCTGACGCCCGCCTACTCCGGCGGACCCAAGGCCGGCAAGGATGTCACCCTCGGACTCGACAAGACGATGGTCCCCGTCGAAATCGACCAGGTCTATTCGAGTGTGCAGAAACTGTCCGAGGCGCTCGGCCCCGACGGCGCCAACAGCAAGGGCGCGGTGAGCCAGCTCATCACCACCGGTGCCGACAACCTGCAGGGCAACGGTGAGAAGCTCGGCGCGGCGATCGAGAATCTGTCCAAGGCCAGCACCACCCTGTCGGACTCGCACGGCGACCTGTTCGACACCGTCAAGAACCTCAACACCTTCGTCGGCGCGCTACGCGAGAACGACACCCAGGTGCGCCAGTTCAACACGCAGATGGCCGATTTCAACAGCTTCCTCGCCGGCGAACGCCAGCAACTCGCGACCGCGTTGAACAAATTGTCGATCGCTCTCGGCGACGTCGCCGGGTTCATTCAGGACAACCGCGAACAGATCGGCCAGACGCTCAAGGATCTACAGCCGACGACGCAGGCCTTGCTCGACACCAAGACGTCGCTGAAGGAGATCCTGACGGTGCTCCCGCTGACACTGAGCAACCTGATCAACGCCTACGACGCCGAGTCCGGCACGCTCGCGATGCGTCTGACGATCCCCGATCTGCAGAATCTGCTTGCGGCGCAGTGCAAGTTCCTCGACCTCGGTCAGCTGCTGCCGGGCAACCCGGCCGCCACCCAGTTCAGCGACACCCTCGCGCCGCTGATCAATCAGTGCACCAACATCGCCAATCAGGTCAACGACAAGGTCCTCACCCCGATTCTGCCCATCCTGCCGTTCGGCATCATGAGCAACGGCAAGCTGCAGCAGTATCCGGTCCCGGGCACCGTGCCCGGCACCCCGGACACGAGTCTGAACCCGGGGCCGAGCACGGGCCGCACGCCGGCCTCGACCACCGCACGGCCGTCGACGAGCCGTCCGGCGTCGACGACGGCCCGACCGGGAACGGGGGGCAACTGACATGGGGCATGAGACGAAGCGCTCGCGTCCGTCGCTGCGCACTCGGTTGACCGGGACACTGCTGAGCCTGGCCACCGTGGTGCTGGTGGCCGGTTGCGGCAGCAACGGCATCCAGTCGATCCCGCTGCCCGGCGGCGTCGACGTCGGCGACAACCCGCGGACCTACACCATCCAGTTCAGCGACATCCTGGATCTGGTCCCGCAGTCGATGGTGAAGCAGAACGGCGTCGCCGTGGGCCGCGTTACCAAGGTCGAGGTCCCCGACAACGAGTGGTACGCGCTGGTCACCATCAAGGTGAAGCACGAGATCGACCTGTCCGACCAGGCACAGGCCGCGGTGCAGCAGACCAGCCTGCTCGGCGAGAAGTTCGTGGCCCTCGACGACCCGGCGGAGGTCGGCAACGCGCCGCGCCAGCCCGACGGCCAGCCGATCCCGCTGGCGCGGACCCGCACCGCCACCGACATCGAGCAGGTGCTCGGCGCGTTGTCGATGTTGCTCAACGGTGGTGGCATCAACCAGCTGGAGCCCATCGTCACCGAGCTCAACAAGGCCTTCGACGGCCGCGCGAACAACGTCAAGAGCTTGCTGAACAACGCCTCGGAACTCATCTCGGGTCTCAACAAGCAGCGCGACGACATCATCAGCGCGATCGACGGGCTCAACACGCTCTCGGCACGGGCCAATGCGCAGACCGATCAGATCAACCGCATCCTGCAGCAGCTGCCCGCCGGTATCGCCGTCCTCGAACAGCAGCGTCCGCAGTTCGTCGACCTGTTGACCAAGCTCGACAAACTCGGGCAGGTGGGCACCGATGTCCTCGGCCGCGCCCGCGAGTCGATGATCACCGATCTCAAGGCGCTGCGACCGGTGTTGACCGAATTGTCCAAGGCCGCGCCGGATCTCATCACCGCCGCGCCGCTGATGCTGACCCACCCGTTCCCCGACTCGTTGCTGCCCGCGGTGCAGGGTGACTCGACCAACCTGTTCATGACGTTGGATCTGCGCACGCTGAACCAGCTCGAGGCGCTCGGTGTGGGCCAGGGCAACCCGGTCTATTCGCCGCCGGAGCGGCACTATGTGCCGGTCAACCCGTCGAACCCCTATTACAAGGGCAACGGGCCGCGCTACGGCTGGCCGACGATCACCCTGCTGCCGCCGGCCGCGAACTCGCGTCCGGGCCCCAACACGCCACCGTCGGGCGGCACGTACCCGGCCAACCCGGCGTCGTTCGCCCCGGTCCCCGCCCAGGGGCAGGGACTGCTGGACAAGACGCTCGCACAGATGGGGGTGGGCGCATGATCGGCAAGCTCGCCAAGATCCAGCTGCTGGTGTTCGCCGTCGTCGGCATCGTCGCGATCGTCTACGTCGGCGCGAAATACGCGCGGCTCGACAAGCTCGCCGGCATCGGCAACTACACGGTGACCGCGGAGATGAAGCAGTCCGGCGGTATCTTCACCAACGCCGAGGTCACCTACATGGGCATCCCCGTCGGCCGGGTGGGCGCGATGACGCTGACCGCCGACGGCGTCGACGTCAAACTCGACCTCAACTCCGGTGGTCCCAAGATCCCGGCGTCGTCGAAGGCCGTCGTCGCCGAGCGGTCGGCGATCGGTGAGCAGTTCATCGACCTGCAGCCGTCGGGGTCGACATCCGGGCCGTACCTGGGCAACGGGTCGACGATCTCACCCGACAACGTCTCCATCCCGGCGCCGCTCGAGGACGTCGTCGCCTCGGCCATCAACTTCACCAACTCGATCCCGATCGACGATCTGCACACGGTGATCACCGAGCTCGGCAAGGCCTTCAACGGGCAGGGCGACAACCTCTCCCGTCTCGTCGACTCGCTGAACACGCTCGCCAAGGCAGGCGCGGACAACCTGCCCCAGACGATCTCGCTGATCCAGAACTCTGATGTGGTGCTCTCCACCCAGGCCGACCAGTCGGATGCGATCCTGACGTGGTCGCGCAACCTGAACCTGATCACCGCCACGCTGGCGTCGTCGGATCCCGATCTGCGACGTCTGCTCACCACGGGCACGGCGTCGGCGACCCAGATCTCGGCGCTGATCCAGAAGAACGGCGGCGATCTGGGCAAGGTGGTCGGCGACCTGTCCGAGGTGTCGCGCACGATCCAACCCGCGACGTACATGACGTCGGGAACGTTCGCGATGCTCTCGGCGCTCTCGGCGGGCAGCCACAGCCCGGCACCCGGCGACGGGCAGATCCACTTCGGCATCGTGCTCGAGACCAACAACCCCCCGGCGTGCACCAAGGGGTACGAGAGCACCTACAAGATGATCGACGAGATCAAGAAGAAGGACCCGACCTTCGACATCCGATACGACGATTTCCCGTTCAACACGAACGCGTCGTGTGATGTGCCGTTCGGTAATCCGACGGGTGTGCGCAGCGCCAACCGCGTGCAGTACGCCAACCCCGACACCCCGCAGCCGTGGGACAACACGCCCAAGAAGGACCCCGACAAACTGAACCTCAATCCGCTGGCCACCCAGCTCGCCTACCTGTTGGGTGTGCGACCGGTGAACCCCGGCGGATTCGGGTACGGCGTCGGCCAGTGACGAAACACGCTGGATGACGGGCTGTTCCCGGCCCGCCGATGACGCCTGTTCGATGATGAAGGAGCGATTGGCAACCTCTCAGGTCCGATCGTTACAGTGACGCGCGATGACGACGAAGAGTGACCCGAAGCGGTCCCGTACGCCCCGAAAGGGGACCGACGAGCCCGGTGCGGCGGGCGGACGAAGCTCCGCTGCCGGTGCCGCGGCAGCCAAGGACGTTCCGACGCCGCGCAATGCGGCGATGCTGCACAACATCCTGGGCGTCGCGGTGATCGTCGTGCTGGTCGCCGCGATCGCGTGCGCCGGCTGGTTCGGGTACCGGGCCTATGAGGCCTACGCGGTGGCGGCGCCGACCCAGCAGGCACGCGACGACGCGACGGGCGCCGCCGAGCAGGCGATGCTCAACGTCACCACGATCGATCCCAAGAACATGAACACCTTCAGCCAGCGACTGCAGAGCAGTTTCGCCGGTGACGCCCTCGATCAGGTCCGCCAGCAGGTGGCCGGCACGCTCGACCCGCAGCTCCAGCAGGCCGGCAGCCAGGTGGGGTCGACGACGTCCCGGGTGGTGCGATCGGCGCCGACGCAGGTGAACGCCGACGAGGGCACCGCCCAGGTCCTGGTGTACGTCGCGGTGACCGGCAAGATGCCGGGCCAGGCGTCGGAGACCCCGAACACCATGGGGTTCCTGGTCGGCATGCAGAAATTCGGTGACACGTGGAAGGCGGTGAAGGTGAGCCCGCTCGACGGGATCTCCTACGCCGACGACGGATCGTCGGGTACCGGAACCGACAGCAGTGGCGGCACACCCGCCCCGACGGATGCACCGGCAGGGGGTAACTGATGGCGCGCACACCAGGGCAGCGCAAGCCCGGATACCGCCCGAAGGTCGCCGGGTCGCGACGCCCGGCCGATCAGGTCACGGACGCGACGGCCATCGATCAGGTCACGGACGCGATGGCGACCGACGCGACGGCGACCTCCGCAGAAGAGAAGGCCGCCGAGAAGCCGGTGCCCGCCGAGAAGCCGGTGGCAGCGGAGACGATCGCAGCGAAGCCGGTCGTCGATGAGCCCGAGGATGTCGATGAGCCCGAGGATGCAGAGTCCGACACGGTAGAGCCCGAGGCTGCAGAGCCCGAGACTGCATCGATCTCGCTGACCAAGAAGGACTCCGACGCCGAGGCAACCGACGCCGAGGCCACCGACTCCGACGTCGACGCCGCCACCGAACCCGAACGTCCGACCGGCAAGACGCGGCCGGTGTCGCGGGTGTCGACCATCAAACCGCAGCCCGACGCGGCGCGGCGCGCACAAGGAAACACGCAGCGCGGCAACGGGATCGGTCGACGCGGGCCGGGTCGTGACAGGTCGGCCGACAAGGAACGGGCCGCTGCGCGTCGCGCCGAGCGGGGATGGTTCTCCGGTCGCGTGATCGCAATCATCGCAGGCGTGGCCGCCCTGTTCGCGATCGCCGCCGTCGTCCTCGCACTGCATCCGGGCGCGAACGTCGGCGACAACAAGGCCTTCATCGATCAGGCCGCGACCACCGACCTCACCTCGCAGGCGCAGTCGAAGTTCTGTCAGGTCCAGGGCGCACGCAGCAAGGACTTCGACAACTGGGCCGCCTCGGCACGGACCGCCCTCACCGGCGACGCCCTCAAACAGTTCAATCAGGGGCTCCCGACGATCAAGGAGCAGTTCGGGCAGCAGGACGTCACCAACGACTGCAAGGTCGACGCCGTCGGCGTCACGAGGCTGTCCGGCGACTCCGACGGCTCGACCGCGGATGTGATCCTGAACTTCGTCGCCTCGGGTACCGCCAACGGCGCCCCGACGCAGAGCGTCATCGGCCGCTACCAGCTCGGTCTGGTCAAGCACGGCGATCAGTGGCTCATCCAGAGCTACACCGACATCTGAGGCCTCGCGAATCCGTGTCGACTTCGGGTTTGTGTGCCCTGCAGGACACACAAACCCGAAGTCGACACCGTTGTGGACGGCGTCCGGCGCGCCCGGATCCGCTCCCCAGCAGGTTCAACACACGATTTCTTCCACAAATCTGCGCGTAGCGCTTGACGTGACGGCGTCGGCGGGCCAATCTGTCACCAGCGAAGATCGCGGGTGGCAGCCACACTGCGCGGATTCGGTTCACGGCGTCGCTGCCTGCAGTGTGATCACTGCTTGACACGATGCCCTCTTTTCCTGCTATAGTTGGACGTTGCGCTGGCTGCCTCCTGTCCATCTATCGATCCTCCTTCCGGCCACCTTGTGTGAGCTGCGGTGATCGCCGATCCAGGTTTGTCACCAGCGAACGGCCCATCAGCCACGCCACACAACGCACGGCAGTGAACACATCGTGTTGGAAGGACGCACCTTGGCAGTCGACCGCCAGTCCACCTCAACCACCATCCCTGGCGCACCACACCGCGCCTCGTTCGCAAAGATCAGCGAACCCTTGGAGGTACCGGGCCTCCTCGACCTCCAACTCGACTCCTTCGAATGGCTCGTCGGTTCTCCCGAATGGCGCGCGAAAGCGATTTCGCGCGGCGACGAGAGCCCGACCGGAGGCCTCGAGGACATCTTGCACGAGCTCTCGCCCATCGAGGACTTCTCGGGTTCGATGTCGCTGTCCTTCTCCGACCCGCACTTCGACGAGGTCAAGGCCTCCGTCGAGGAGTGCAAGGACAAGGACATGACGTACGCGGCCCCGCTGTTCGTCACCGCGGAGTTCATCAACAACAACACCGGTGAGATCAAGTCGCAGACGGTGTTCATGGGCGACTTCCCGATCATGACCGACAAGGGCAGCTTCATCATCAACGGCACCGAGCGTGTCGTGGTGAGCCAGCTCGTGCGCAGCCCCGGCGTGTACTTCGATGCCACCATCGACAAGACCACCGAGAAGACCCTGCACACCGTCAAGGTCATCCCGAGTCGTGGCGCATGGCTCGAGTTCGACGTCGACAAGCGCGACACCGTCGGTGTCCGTATCGACCGCAAGCGCCGCCAGCCGGTCACCGTGCTGCTCAAGGCGCTGGGCTGGACCACCGAGGAGATCAGCGAGCGCTTCGGGTTCTCCGAGATCATGATGTCCACCCTGGAGAAGGACAGCGCCGCCAACCAGGACGAGGCACTGCTCGAGGTCTACCGCAAGCTGCGTCCGGGCGAGCCGCCGACCAAGGAGTCCGCGGAGAACCTTCTGGAGAACCTGTTCTTCAAGGAGAAGCGCTACGACCTCGCGCGCGTCGGCCGGTACAAGGTCAACAAGAAGCTCGGCCTCACCGACAACCCGATGACCGGCGAGGCGGTGCTGACCCGCGAGGACATCGCCGCGACCGTCGAGTACCTGGTGCGTCTGCACGACGCCGACCCGCACACCGTGTCGTTCGCGAAGGTCGCCGGCCCCGAGGGGCTCGACGTGCCGATCGAGGTCGACGACATCGACCACTTCGGCAACCGTCGTCTGCGTACCGTGGGCGAGCTGATCCAGAACCAGATCCGCGTGGGCCTCTCGCGTATGGAGCGTGTCGTGCGTGAGCGCATGACCACCCAGGACGTCGAGGCGATCACCCCGCAGACCCTGATCAACATCCGTCCCGTCGTGGCGGCGATCAAGGAGTTCTTCGGTACCAGCCAGCTCTCGCAGTTCATGGACCAGAACAACCCGCTGTCGGGTCTGACCCACAAGCGTCGTCTGTCGGCGCTGGGCCCGGGCGGTCTGAGCCGTGAGCGTGCCGGCCTCGAGGTGCGCGACGTGCACCCGAGCCACTACGGCCGCATGTGCCCGATCGAGACCCCGGAAGGCCCGAACATCGGCCTGATCGGCTCGCTGTCGGTGTATGCGCGGGTCAACCCGTTCGGCTTCATCGAGACCCCGTACCGCAAGGTCGTCGACGGTGTCGTCTCCGACACCATCGAGTACATGACCGCCGACGAGGAGGATCGATACCTCATCGGTCAGGCGAATACCGCCTACGACCTCAACGGCAACATCACCGACGAGCGCGTCCTGGTCCGCAAGAAGGGCTCCGAGGTGGAGTTCGTCGACGCGGCACAGGTCGAGTACCTCGACGTCTCGCCGCGCCAGATGGTCTCGGTCGCGACCGCGATGATCCCGTTCCTCGAGCACGACGACGCCAACCGCGCACTGATGGGTGCGAACATGCAGCGTCAGGCCGTGCCACTGGTGCGCAACGAGTCGCCGCTGGTCGGTACCGGCATGGAGTTGCGTGCCGCCGTCGACGCCGGCGACGTCATCGTCTCGTCCAAGACCGGTGTGATCGAGGAGGTCTCGGCCGACTACATCACCGTGATGGCCGACGACGGCACCCGCGACACCTACCGGATGCGCAAGTTCGCGCGCTCCAATCACGGCACCTGCGCCAACCAGCGTCCGATCGTGGACGAGGGCCAGCGCGTGGAGGCCGGTCAGGTCCTCGCCGACGGGCCCTGCACCGAGAACGGTGAGATGGCCCTGGGCAAGAACCTGCTCGTGGCGATCATGCCGTGGGAGGGTCACAACTACGAGGACGCGATCATCCTGAGCCAGCGGCTCGTGGAGGAGGACGTGCTCACCTCGATCCACATCGAGGAGCACGAGATCGATGCCCGCGACACCAAGCTCGGTGCCGAGGAGATCACCCGCGACATCCCGAACGTCTCCGACGAGGTGCTCGCCGATCTCGACGAGCGCGGGATCGTGCGCATCGGTGCGGAGGTCCGCGACGGCGACATCCTGGTCGGCAAGGTCACCCCGAAGGGCGAGACCGAGCTGACCCCGGAGGAGCGTCTGCTGCGTGCCATCTTCGGCGAGAAGGCCCGTGAGGTGCGCGACACCTCGCTCAAGGTCCCGCACGGCGAGACCGGCAAGGTCATCGGTGTGCGCGTGTTCAGCCGTGACGACGACGACGATCTGCCGCCCGGCGTCAACGAGCTGGTCCGCGTCTACGTGGCGCAGAAGCGCAAGATCCAGGACGGCGACAAGCTCGCCGGCCGCCACGGCAACAAGGGCGTCATCGGCAAGATCCTGCCCGCCGAGGACATGCCGTTCCTGCCGGACGGCACCCCGGTCGACATCATCCTCAACACCCACGGTGTGCCGCGTCGTATGAACATCGGCCAGATCCTGGAGACCCACCTCGGGTGGATCGCCAAGGCCGGCTGGAACGTCGACGTGGCCGGCGGGGTCCCGGAGTGGGCGTCGAAGCTGCCCGAGGACATGTACTCGGCGGCTCCCGACACCAACACCGCCACCCCGGTGTTCGACGGTGCCCGCGAGGAGGAGCTGACCGGACTGCTGTCCTCGACGCTGCCCAACCGCGACGGTGAAGTCATGGTCAACGGCGACGGCAAGGCCACGCTGTTCGACGGTCGTTCCGGTGAGCCGTTCCCGTACCCGGTGTCGGTCGGCTACATGTACATCATCAAGCTGCACCACCTCGTCGACGACAAGATCCACGCACGCTCAACCGGTCCGTACTCGATGATCACCCAGCAGCCGCTCGGCGGTAAGGCCCAGTTCGGTGGCCAGCGCTTCGGTGAGATGGAGTGCTGGGCGATGCAGGCCTACGGCGCCGCCTACACCCTGCAGGAGCTGCTGACGATCAAGTCCGACGACGTGGTCGGCCGCGTGAAGGTGTACGAGGCGATCGTCAAGGGCGAGAACATCCCCGAGCCCGGTATCCCCGAGTCGTTCAAGGTGCTCCTCAAGGAGCTCCAGTCGTTGTGCCTCAACGTCGAGGTGCTCTCGAGTGACGGTGCCGCGATCGAGATGGCCGACTCCGACGACGAGGATCTCGAGCGCGCCGCCGCCAACCTGGGAATCAACCTGTCGCGCAATGAGTCCGCGACGGTCGACGACCTGGCGAACTGATCAAACGCCCGCCGGGGCCACGGCCCCGGCGGGTACCCCCATTAGTCGAATCAAAGAGCTTGCTCAGGGAAGGCATAGAGTGCTCGACGTCAACTACTTCGACGAACTGAAGATCGGTCTCGCCACGGCCGATGACATCCACAACTGGTCCTACGGCGAGGTCAAGAAGCCGGAGACCATCAACTACCGCACGCTCAAGCCCGAGAAGGACGGCCTGTTCTGCGAGAAGATCTTCGGACCGACTCGCGACTGGGAGTGCTACTGCGGCAAGTACAAGCGTGTGCGCTTCAAGGGCATCATCTGCGAGCGTTGCGGGGTCGAGGTCACCAAGGCCAAGGTCCGCCGCGAGCGCATGGGTCACATCGAGCTGGCCGCCCCGGTCACTCACATCTGGTACTTCAAGGGTGTGCCGAGCCGGTTGGGCTACCTCCTCGACCTGGCGCCGAAGGATCTCGAGAAGATCATCTACTTCGCCGCCTACGTGATCACCTCCGTCGACGACGAACTGCGCCACAACGAGCTCTCCACGCTCGAGGCGGAGATCGAGGTCGAGAAGAAGGCCGTCGCCGACCAGCGTGACGTCGACCTCAACGAGCGTCAGCAGAAGCTCGAGGCCGATCTCGCCGAGCTCGAGGCCGAGGGTGCCAAGGCCGACGTCCGCCGCAAGGTCAAGGACGGGGCCGAGCGCGAGATGCGTCGCATGCGTGACGCCGCGCAGCGTGAGCTCGACGGTCTCGAAGAGCTGTGGGACAAGTTCGTCAAGCTCTCTCCCGGCGATCTGATCATCGACGAGAAGCTCTACCACCAGCTCCAGGACCGCTACGGCGAATACTTCGCCGGATCGATGGGCGCCGAGGCGATCAAGAAGCTCCTGGAGACCTTCGACATCGACGCCGAGGCCGAGTCGCTGCGCGAGACCATCCGCAGCGGCAAGGGCCAGAAGAAGCTGCGCGCGCTCAAGCGACTCAAGGTCGTCGCGGCGTTCCAGCAGTCGGGCAACTCTCCGCTGGGCATGGTCCTGGACGCGGTGCCGGTGATTCCGCCGGAGCTGCGTCCGATGGTGCAGCTCGACGGTGGCCGCTTCGCCACGTCGGACCTGAACGATCTGTACCGCCGTGTCATCAATCGCAACAACCGCCTCAAGCGACTGATCGATCTGGGTGCGCCCGAGATCATCGTCAACAATGAGAAGCGGATGCTGCAGGAGTCGGTCGACGCGCTGTTCGACAACGGCCGTCGTGGACGTCCGGTCACCGGACCGGGCAACCGCCCGCTGAAGTCGCTCTCGGATCTGCTCAAGGGCAAGCAGGGCCGGTTCCGTCAGAACCTGCTCGGCAAGCGCGTCGACTACTCCGGCCGTTCGGTCATCGTCGTCGGCCCGCAGCTCAAGCTGCACCAGTGCGGTCTGCCCAAGCTGATGGCGCTCGAGCTGTTCAAGCCGTTCGTGATGAAGCGTCTGGTCGACCTGAACCAGGCCCAGAACATCAAGAGCGCCAAGCGCATGGTCGAGCGTCAGCGTCCGGCCGTGTGGGACGTCCTCGAAGAGGTCATCGCCGAGCACCCGGTGCTGCTGAACCGTGCGCCGACGCTGCACCGTCTGGGTATCCAGGCCTTCGAGCCGCAGCTGGTGGAGGGCAAGGCCATTCAGCTGCACCCGTTGGTCTGTGAGGCCTTCAACGCCGACTTCGACGGTGACCAGATGGCCGTGCACCTGCCGCTGAGCGCGGAGGCGCAGGCCGAGGCCCGCATCCTGATGCTGTCCTCGAACAACATCCTGTCGCCGGCTTCCGGTCGCCCGTTGGCCATGCCGCGTCTGGACATGGTGACCGGCCTGTTCTACCTGACCACCCTCAAGGAGGGTGCGGCAGGCGAGTACCAGGCCGCGACCGCCGAGCATCCCGAGGAGGGCGTGTACTCCAGCCCGGCCGAGGCCATCATGGCCGTCGACCGTGGGGTGCTGACCGTGCAGTCGCGCATCAAGGTGCGACTGACCGATCAGCGTCCGCCGCTGGAGATCGAGGCGCAGGAGTTCGCCGACGGCTGGCGGTTCGGGCAGCCATGGACCATCACGACCACGCTGGGTCGGGTGTTGTTCAACGAGCTGCTGCCGATCGAGTACCCGTTCGTCGACGAGCAGATGCCGAAGAAGCGGCAGGCCGCGATCATCAACGATCTCGCCGAGCGCTACCCGATGATCGTCGTCGCGCAGACCGTCGACAAGCTCAAGGATGTCGGCTTCTACTGGGCGACCCGTTCGGGCGTGACCGTGTCGATGGCCGACGTGCTCGTGCCGCCGCAGAAGGCCGAGATCCTCGAGCGTTACGAGGAGCGTGCCGATGGTCTGGAGCGCAAGTTCCAGCGCGGTGCCCTGACCCCGGACGAGCGGCGCGATGCGTTGGTCGAGATCTGGAAGCAGGCCACCGAAGAGGTCGGTAAGGCCATGGAGGACTACTACCCCGAAGACAACCCGATCACGATGATCCCGAAGTCGGGTGCGACCGGAAACATGACCCAGGTCCGCAACCTGTCGGGCATGAAGGGTCTGGTGACCAACCCGAAGGGTGAGTTCATCCCGCGTCCGATCAAGTCCTCCTTCCGTGAGGGCCTGACCGTGGCGGAGTACTTCATCAACACCCACGGTGCCCGAAAGGGTCTGGCCGACACCGCACTTCGTACCGCCGACTCGGGTTACCTGACCCGTCGTCTGGTCGACGTCAGCCAGGATGTCATCGTCCGCGAGACCGACTGTGCCACCGAGCGCGGCATCGTCGTCCCGCTGGGCGAGAAGCAGCCCGATGGTTCGATCATCCGTGACGCGCACGTCGAGACCAGTGCGTACGCACGCACGTTGGCCGCCGACGCCCTCGATGCCGACGGCAACGTCGTCGTCGAGCGTGGTCACGATCTCGGTGACCCGGCGATCGAGGCCCTGCTGGCCGCGGGTATCACGCAGGTCAAGGTCCGTTCGGTGTTGACCTGTGCGACCGGCACCGGCGTGTGCGCCATGTGCTACGGACGGTCGATGGCCACCGGCAAGCTCGTCGACATCGGCGAGGCCGTCGGCATCATCGCCGCCCAGTCGATCGGTGAGCCCGGTACCCAGCTGACCATGCGTACCTTCCACCAGGGTGGCGTCGGTGACGACATCACCGGTGGTCTGCCGCGTGTGCAGGAGCTCTTCGAGGCGCGCGTGCCCAAGGGTGTCGCGCCGATCGCGGAGGTCTCCGGCCGGGTGCGTCTCGAGGACGACGACCGCTTCTACAAGATCACGATCGTCCCCGACGACGGATCGGAAGAGGTTGTCTACGACAAGATCTCGAAGCGTCAGCGTCTGCGTGTGTTCAAGCACGACGACGGCTCCGAGCGTCTGCTCGCCGACGGCGACCACGTCGAGGTCGGCCAGCAGCTCATGGAGGGTTCGGCGAACCCGCACGAGGTGCTGCGTGTGATGGGTCCCCGTCAGGTGCAGGTGCACCTGGTCAACGAGGTCCAGGAGGTCTACCGCAGCCAGGGTGTGTCGATCCACGACAAGCACATCGAGACCATCGTGCGTCAGATGCTGCGCCGCGTGACGATCATCGACTCGGGGTCGACGGAGTTCCTGCCCGGTTCGCTCACCGAGCGTGCCGAGTTCGAGGCCGCCAACCGTCGCGTTGTGTCCGAGGGTGGCGAGCCCGCGGCCGGTCGTCCGGTGTTGATGGGTATCACCAAGGCGTCGTTGGCCACCGACTCGTGGCTGAGTGCGGCGTCGTTCCAGGAGACCACCCGTGTGCTCACCGATGCGGCCATCAACAGTCGCAGCGACAAGCTCATCGGCCTCAAGGAGAACGTGATCATCGGTAAGCTGATCCCGGCCGGTACCGGCATCAACCGGTACCGCAACATCCAGGTGCAGCCAACGGAGGAGGCGCGCGCCGCGGCCTACGCGATGCCCGCCTACGACGACACCTACTACAGCCCGGACGGCACCTTCGGTGCTCCAGCCGGCGCTGCGGTGCCGCTCGACGACTACGGCTTCTCCAGCGGCGACTACCGCTAGTCCACCTCGAAAGCTCAGGCGACCCCCGCACCGGAAGGTGCGGGGGTCTCTGTCTTTTTGGAGGGGCTTGTCTGGGCCCATCAGCTCTCATATCGATACGGCAGGTACTGCACATTCCAGTGGTTGCCGTCGGGATCGTCGAAGTAGACGAAGTGTCCCCACTGAGTGATGTCGACGTCGGAAACCTCGATGCCGGCGTCGGTGAGGTGCTGGTGGGCGGCGTCGATGTCGCAGACACAGAGCATCAACGTCGATCGGCTGGGCGGGGGACCGTCGGTGATGCCGTTCCCGAAGGCGATCGAGCAGCCCGACCCGGGTGGGGTCATCTGGACGAACCGGATCTCGGGAGACGGTGAACTGTCGTGGTCTGGGTGGAATCCGACGCGGGTGTAGAACTCCTTGGCGCGGTCGACGTCGGTGACGGGGAGGAACGCGACTTCCAGTGTCCAATCCATGTGCTCGGCCTTTCGGTGTCCGCGGAATCAGGTGCGGTGGGTCATTCGGTCGGTGTCAGCATCTTCTCGATTGCGGACATGTGGGGTCCGTGATCTCGTGGTTTCTGTGAATTGCGCCCCAAACCAAAGCCGGTGATGGGTTCGCCGCCCCACCGGTCTTCGTGACAGCGCACAATGTTCACGTGGATCGCCGGGCGTCGATGAGTTTCGCATCGCTTTTCGCGATGATGAGCGTGGCGCAGCAACTCGGTGAGGGCGCCGATCTCGACGACGTGCTGCAGGTCATCGCCCGGGGCATCATCGAGGTGATCGGGTTCGACGCCGTCGCGGTCAACGTGCGGCGCGACGACGGCGACTTCGAGGTCCGCGCCGTGGTCGGTCCGCCCGAACTCGAGAACCTCCGTGGCGAGCGGATGACCGAGTCCGTCTGGCTGGAGTTGCTCGACTCCGCCGAACGCTGGGGCGGGGTGTACCTCACGCGAGAAGCGGAGATGGCCGACGGCGTCGCGTCGATCGATCCGTGGCGGGAGCGGTTCTCGTCGGGTGCGGAACCGGTCGACACCGCCGACATCGCGTCCGGCTTCCTGCCGCCCGCGGTGTGGGAGCCGGAGTTCGCCCTTCTGGTGCCCGTCTACGCCGACGAGCAGCTGCAGGCGGTCATCAGCGTCGACCTGCCGCGCAGCGGGATGACCCCCGACCCGGAGCAACAGGCACTGCTCGAACTGTTCGGCGTCCGGGTGGGGATAGCACTGACCCGCGTCATCGAGGCCGGCCGGGCGACCGACCGGGTGCGGCTCTATCGGGCCTCGTTCGCCGAATCGCCGTTGGCGACGGCGCTTCTCGACTCGCGGCTGCGGCTGATCGACGTCAACGACGCCTTCCTACAGCTGACCGACGCGGTACCCGGTGAGTGGGACGGGCGGGTGCTCGCCGACGTCGTCGCTGTCGACGCCGACGAGTTGGCGCGGCGGTTCGACGGTTCGGAGCCGGGCGAAGGGGCGAGCGTCGCCGAGTACTGCGGTCTGCGCCACCCACGCGGACTGCCCTGGGACCGGTGGGTCGACGTGACCGCCCGCCGTGTCGAATCCATCACCGACGCCGCGCTGTTCGTGTGCACGATCGCCGACCGGACGCAGGCTCGCGCCGAGTTGAACGCCATCCGCTACCGCGCCGACCACGACGGTCTGACCGGGCTCACCGTGCGTGAGGTGTGGCTCGGCGAGCTGAACGACCGGCTGCGGAGCCAGCGGACCGGGGTGCTCGGCGTGCTGATCTGCGATCTCGACGGTTTCAAGGAGGTCAACGACACCTCCGGACACGTCGCCGGTGACGCGGTGCTGAGGTCGGTCGCCGAGGCCATGCGTTCGGCGGCCCACGCTCGAGACGTCGTATGCCGTTGGGGTGGGGATGAATTCGCGGTGGTCTGTACCCGCAAGTCCCTCACGGAGGTCAATGATCTCGCCGCGGCGATCGCCGCCGGTGTCCGCCGGATCTCGACCTCGGCGTCCGTCTCGGATCCGGTGTCGGGCGTGGGGATCTCCATCGGCATCGCGGCATTGGAGAATCCGGAACCGACGGTCTCGAGCACCACCCTCGTCGATGTTGCCGACGGTGCGCTCTACCGCGCGAAGGCACATCCCACACAGCGGTGGCAGGTGACGGTGATCTGATGGATCGTCCTCAGGCCGGCGGCACTCGTGAGGCCGTTGCCTGCCGGCTCAGCCGACCATGACCCCGAACATGATGGCCATGCCGACTGCCATGAACACCTGGCAGAGGTCCCCGGCGAAGGTCATCAGATCGGTCGAGGCCCCCGGGGCCCGACGACGAGCGAAGTATAGGTACAACCAGGCTGCCGCGGCGAGGGCGAAACCGATGGTGAGAATCCAGTTCACCGGGGTCACGTAACCGGGTTGTGCGGCGTGGTGGCCCATGTCCATCCCGGGCATGTCACCCATGTCGTCGTGATTGTGCGCGAGGACGGTCACCGGCGAGCCCGACCCCATGGCCATCGCCTGCGCCGGAGCTGCACCGGGCAGAACGCTGCCGTTCATCACCGCGTACATCCAGGCCATCGCGCCCATCATCGCGGCGTGATACACCGCGGCCAGCCGCCCGAACGGGGTGGTTGTCGGAGGGACACAACCACAGTCGTCGGTGGGCCGCAGCCTCGCGTGCAGCGCCAGGCTCACCAGGAACCATGCCGCCGCGACGACGAAGAACCACATGGGGCCCGCGGTCGGCCAGTCCGCCGAGAACGGCCACGCCATCACCAGCATGGCCACCGACATGACGAGGTGCAGCACGTGCCCGACGTAGGCCTCCCATGGCATCCGACGGGTGAGCATCAGGTATGCGCACTGCGCCGCGGACAGCCCGAACAGTACGGTGACCACCCACCGCAGGACGATGTCGTCGATCATCGGGCTGCCCCGACCGCGGCGTCGGCATCACGGCGGGTCGCGACGACACCGCGTAGGGCGTCGGCGATCACGAACAGTGCCAACGGGATTCCGAACCACGGCATGAACCAGCCGAGTCCGGCGGCGACTGCGACCACGGCGAGCGCCTCCAGCGGACGCAGCCCGCTCAGCGCGCCACGGCGCGGCGCCTGGGGGAGGTGTCGATCGCCCCTGGTGGGTCGCCGCCGCCACCACATGAGGTAGCCGCGCACGATGACGCTGAGGAGTCCGATTCCCAACGCCACCAACGCGATCTGGTTGATGACGCCGAACAGACCCATGTGTGCGCTGATGGCCCAGGTGGTCATCTTCGCCATGAACGGCCACTGCGCGAAGTCGACGCGGTCGGTGACGGTGAAGGTGTGCGGGTCGACGGCGATCGCGTCGAAGTGGCTCGGGAAGCCCCGGGCGTTCTCCTTCACCGACCATGCGGCCCCCGGCTCCGCGGGTACCGAGATGTTCATGGGGCCGACCAGCCCGGCGTCGCGGGCGGCGTCATAGACCTGGGTGAAGTCGGTGGCGCCGATCGGTGCCACACCGGTCTCGGCGGGCGCGGAACCATGGTGTGCGGCCGCATCGCCGGCGGCGGCACCGGCGATCGTCGTCGACACCGCAGGCGTCGTCCACGACAGTTCGCTGCGCAGGTCACTGATGTTCTCGCCGGCAAACCGCGACCAGCTCAGCCCCGACGCCGACAGCCCGATCAGACCGACGATGATCCACACCCCTACCGCACCATGCCAACTCAGGGTGCGGGCGCGGCGGGGTGCGTTGCGGTCCGGGACGGCCAGCCGGGCGAGTTTGCGGGTGCGCCGACGATGACCGATCCACAGGATCAGCCCACCGAGGGCCACCACCCACAACCAGCTCGCCGCGATCTCGCTGTAGTTGCGGCCGAAGTCACCGAGATGCAGATTGCGGTGCAGATCGTCGAACCACGCCCGGACCGGCAGCCACTCGCCGAAGGTCGGCAGCGCGCCGCGAACCTCACCGGTGTAGGGGTCGACGAACACCGTACGGGTGTGGTCGGCGGGCAGGCCGTCGACGGCCAGCACCACCCGGGTGGTGTCCCCGGCACGCGGGGCCGGTGTCACCGAGACGATCGCGCCCTCCGGATGCGCGCGTCGCGCGGCATCGACCTGCGCCGACAGCGGTAGCTCCGCGGTGCCGACGCGGTCGACGGTCAGCTCGTGGGCGTACACGGCGCGATCGATCTGCGGGATCAACGCGTAGAGGGTGCCGGTGACGGTGGCGACGATCAGGAACGGACCGATCAGGATGCCGGCGTAGAAGTGCCAGCGCAGCAGTAGCGGACGCCACCGGTCGGCAGCGGAACGGCCTGTGGCACCACGTGTGTCGAGCCGGTCCGACGCCCCGGGGGTCCGGGGTTCGAGGGGATCGGAGACATCGGCGGTCTGGGTCGTCACCACGTGTTCGTCCTGCTTTCGGGCTGGGCTGGTTGACTTCGAGTGCGGGCCCGGTAGAACTTCCCCGGGGCACCGCAGAAGAGGTCGGCGCGTCGAGACCGATGGTTCCCGGGGCCCGGTGTGTTGTGCGTCACCCACGGACGGATGGGCGCGCACCGCCTAACCTCTACAGGCGTGGGAAACCCCGATCACCTGATGCCGGTAGACGGCGATCCGTCCGCTGCCCCGATCACCATCTTCGGCCCCGACTTCCCGTTCGCCTACGACGACTGGATCGCCCATCCCGCCGGGCTGGGCGAGGTGCCGCCCGATGCACTCGGTGCCGAGGTCGCCGTCATCGGTGCCGGTATGGCCGGGATGGTCGCGGCGTACGAGCTGATGCGGATGGGGCTGCGACCGGTCGTCTACGAGCCCGATCGCATCGGCGGACGGCTCCGGTCGGAGCCGTTCGTGCCCGGTGAACCGGAGGTCGCCGAGCTCGGCGGCATGCGCTTTCCGATCTCGTCGAGCGCCTTCTTCGGCTATGTGAACCGGTTCGGTCTGCGGTCGGCGCCGTTCCCGAACCCGCTCACCGAGGCCGCCGGGAGCACGGTGATCGACATCGGCGGCGAGACGTTTTACGCCCGCACCCTCGACGACCTGCCGCCGGTCTACCGCGAGATCTCCGACGCGTGGGACGCGGCGCTCGAACGCATCGCCGGCTACACCGGTCTGCAGCAGGCCATTCGAGAGCGCGACACCGTCGAGCTCAAGCGCCGATGGAACGCGCTCGTCGCCGACTGGGACGACCGCAGCTTCTACGACTTCCTGGCGACCTCCACCGAGTTCGGCTCGCTGTCGTTCCGTCACCGGGAATTGTTCGGCCAGGTCGGATTCGGTACCGGCGGTTGGGATTCGGACTTCGCCAACTCGATGCTGGAGATCCTGCGGGTGGTACTGACCAACTGTGACTCCGATCAGCACCTGATCGTCGGCGGCGCCGAGCAGGTGCCACGGGCATTGTGGGCCGATGCGCCACAACAGATCACGCACTGGCCGGTGGGAACCAGCCTGTCGTCGCTGCATCACGGTGCCCCACGGGCCGGGGTGCGCTCACTGCGTCGGCTCGGACCCAACCGCATCGAGGTCACCGACCGGTGGGGTGACTCACGGGTGTTCGGCGCGGTCATCGCGACCTGCCAGGCGTGGTTGCTCTCCACTGAGATCGAGTGCGACGAGGCACTGTTCAGTCAAGACCTGTGGATGGCCCTCGACCGCACCCGGTACATGCAATCCTCGAAGACCTTCGTGATGGTCGATTGGCCGTTCTGGACCGACCGGGACCCGCGCACGGGACGCGACGTGCTCAGCATGACGCTGACCGACCGATTGACCCGCGGTACCTATCTGTTCGACAACGGCCCCGACCGGCCCGGGGTGATCTGCCTGTCCTACTCGTGGATGAGCGACGCGCTGAAGATGTTGCCGCACCCCGTGGAACGACGTGTGTCGCTGGCACTTTCGGCGTTGCGCAAGATCTACCCGGATCTCGACATCGCCGAACACATCGTCGGCCGTCCGATCACCGTCTCCTGGGAGGACGACCCGAACTTCCTCGGCGCATTCAAGGGTGCGTTGCCCGGTCACTACCGGTACAACACCCGCATGTACGGCCACTTCCACGATCAACACCTCCTTCCCGAATCCGAGCGGGGGATCTTCATCGCCGGCGACGACGTCTCGTTCACCCCGGCGTGGGTGGAGGGTGCGGTGCAGACCGGACTCAACGCGGTCTGGGGCGTGATGACGCACTTCGGCGGGCGGTGCCACCCCGACAACCCGGGGCCGGGCGACCGCTACGCCGAACTCGGACCGATCGACATCGGGGGATGAGCATGACCGACCGATCACCGGACGCCGAGTCGCCGGATGCGCTGCGACTCGCGCTCTGGCAGTGCGCACCGACCGCCGATTCCGACCGTGACGATCACGCGGGCGTCGTCGCGGGCAACCTCGAGCGGCTCGAGCGCGTCATGGCCGAGGTGGCCGGGCGGGCCGATCTGCTGATCACCCCCGAGATGTTCCTGTGCGGCTACAACATCGACGCCACGGCTGCGCGTGCACGAGCCGACGAACCCGATGGTCCGATCGCGCAATCGGTGGCGCGCCTGTGTTCGCGATACGGGCTCGCGGTGCTCTACGGGTGTGCCGAGTGCGTGACCGCCGGTCAGGGGACGGGCGACGGTGTGAAAGAGGCTGTGTACAACACGATTCGGCTCGTCGACGCCGACGGCATGACGATCGCGACCCACCACAAGACGCACCTGTTCGGCGACCTCGACGCCGCGATGGTGACCGCCGGTGCGACGCGTGCACCGGTGGTCGACTTCCGGTCGTGGCGGATGGGAATGCTCATCTGTTACGAAGTCGAGTTCCCGGAGATGGTGCGCGACTTGGCGATCCGCGGGGCAGATCTGATCTGTGTGCCGACGGCGAACATGCCCGACTACGACAAGGTGCAGCAGATCCTGCTGCCCGCGCGCGCATTGGAGAACCAGGTGTACCTCGCCTACGCTAATTATGTTGGTAGCGAACGGGATCTGGTGTTCGGTGGTCTCACCGAGATGATCGGTCCCGGTGGCACCGTCGATGTGTCGGCGGGACGCGACGAGCGGGTCGTCATCGCCACCGCCGACCGTGACACTCTTCGATGGTCACGCGAGACCTGGCGATATCTTGCCGATCGGCGTCCGGAGCTGTACTGACGCCGCGTGTCCACTGGCCGATGGGGTAGTGAACCGCGCCTCGTCGATCGCGCGTGCAGTTCGCCCGTCGACACCCCATGTTCGCTGAACTGTATTCCGTTCGGCGCGTGCGTAATTCATATACGCGCGTTACCGCAAGTGAATGTGGGCCAGGTCTGGACACAGCACCCAATGTGGTCTAACTTACTCCTCGGTACGAGATCTACTCGTCAGTAACTGGCGCTCGGGGACGTCGGCGGACCATCGATTCAACACATGGGGGCTGCATCTTGTTCGACTTCATGGAGTGCGAAACACGCACTCGCCGAGCATTTCTCGGCGGAAATGCGATCCTCGAGGCCTATGACGTCGAAGAGGTGATCGTCCTGCCCGCGTTGCGGATGCTGGTGCGCGACAACGGGACCGACGCATCGTCGACGCCACCGTGGGAACTCGACGAGCAGGCGCGGACACAGGTGCGCGCGTGTATCGCCCGGCATCTGCGCACCAGTGACGTCCTGTCGGGCATGTTGCGCGATGCCCTCGGAAACCCTGGCCTCGATGGCCGGGGCCTTGATGATCGGGGCCTTGATGGGCGGGGTGTAAGCCACCCCTTGCGTGGGGTCGCCGGTGCGCTCCCGGTCCGTGCCCAGGGTTTCTTGTTGTCCGACGCCGCGAAAGGCGGCGACCCCACCCGGTCGGACCTGGTGCGTCTGGCCTTCCTGCTGGTGTCTGCGCACGCGTTGAGTGATCCCACCGACGTGGCGACGGCGTCGCGGTCGCTCAATCTGGTTCCGCCGCCGCTGCATCGCGATCGGGCAATGATGAATTCGGTTCTCGCGCAAGTGGTCCCAGTGCTGACGAGTCCGCAGCGGGCGTGGTTCGAGATCACCGTCAGCAAGGCGGCGTCATTTTTCTCGGTACCCGATGAGAAGCGGCTGCCGGCCGCCGGTGACCGGTTGGCGCCGGGCACGTCGGATCTGACGTTGTTGCGCTACAACCGGCACTCGTTGGCGCTGGCGTGTGAACAGGTCGGACTCAGGCTGCTCGGCTCGGTCTGAGCCGATCCCGGTGCCGATCTCTGCGGCGCCCGATCGCGCCCGATCGTGCTCGGGCGCCGCGGCGTCGGCGGTATCGTGGCGAAGGTGAGTGAGTCGACCCACCGATCGCCGACTCCCGTGCGTCACCGGTGGCTCCTGCACATCGACCTCGACCAATTCCAGGTCGCGGTGGAACGGTTGCGCAGCCCCGAGTTGACCGGGGTGCCGGTGATCGTCGGTGGCAACGGGGATCCGACCGAGGCACGCAAGGTCGTGACCTGCGCGTCGTACGAGGCGCGTGCCGTCGGTGTGCGAGCGGGGATGCCCCTGCGGGCCGCCTACCGCAAGATGCCCGACGCGGTGTATCTACCCCTCGACATGGCGGCCTACGATGCGGCGTCGGCCCAGGTCATGAACATCCTGCGGGAGTCGGGCCACCCCATCGAGGTCTGGGGATGGGACGAGGCCTACGCCGGGGTCGACGACGGGACCGACGCCGAGATCCGCGACCTCGCGGCCGGATTGCGCGAACAGGTCGCGCACCGCAGCGGGCTGTCGTGTCGTATCGGTATCAGCGACAACAAACAACGCGCCAAGATGGCCACCGGATTCGCCAAGCGCGACGAGTCGGCCGGCGGCGTGTTCCTGCTCGACAACCGGAACTGGCTGCCGCTCATGGGTTCTGCTCCTACCCGGGACCTGTGGAGTGTCGGTCCGCGCACCGCGGACAAGCTGACCGAGATGGGGGTGCACACGGTCGACGAGCTCATCGCCACCTCCCGCGAGGACCTCATCGCGAGATTCGGCCCGCACCAGGGCAACTGGTTGTACGTACTCTGCCGTGGCGGCGGCGACTCGACCATCACCGTCGAACCGTTCGTCGCGAAATCCCACTCCAAATCCCGGACCTTCGCCACCGATCTCACCGAGCCCGACGAGATCGCCGCGGCAGCAACCGAACTCACCGAGGAATTACTGACCCAGGTCGTCGCGGAGGGGCGGGTGGCCTTTCGGGTGGCCGTCACCGTACGCACCTCCACCTTCTACACCCGGACCAAGTCGCGAAAGTTGTCCGTCCCCGGCACCGACGCGGCGGTGATCACCCCGGTCGTCGTGGAGTTGTTGGGCAAGTTCGAACAGGGACGGCCGATCCGACTGCTGGGGGTGCGCCTCGATCTCCTCGAGGACTCGGACGGCGGTGTGGGAGACGGGGGCGAGGCGGACTGAGGGGACGGCCTCCGGGTCGGCTCGGCACGTACTTGCGATTGCGTCCAAACGGACGACACCGACGAACGGGTCGTCGTTGATACCGTTGAGCGCTCGCCACGTCCTTGTCCTCGCAGGAGCTTCCCGATGACCGCACCCCCGACACCGCCGCGCCGGCCCACACCGGCAGCCGAGGTGGCCGGCCGCATCCCACTGCTGCCGGCGATCGCGGGAGCACTGGTGCTCGTCGGCCTGATCGGAGCGCTCGCCGGAGGCTGCGGCGGTGGACTGTCGGCGGATACTCGACGAGCCGCTCGGAACTCTGCTCGGCGTATCGGACCGCGCTCAACGCCTTCGACGACGATTCCGAATTCGACGTGACCGATGAGCTCAACGCGCTCGCCGACGCGGCGAAGGACTACGACGACTCCGGCGTCCGCTCCGACGGGGAGGACGTGGACTCCTCCTCGGGGCTGATCAGCGAGTCGGGCTTCCGGAGCGACACCCGCAACATCGCGGCGGAATGTGGGTGACGACATGACGATGCCTCCCGGTCCCGGCGACCACCCCGGTTTCCCGAATCCCGGTTTCCCGAATCCCGGCGCCCCGAATCCCGGTTTCGGTGGTCGGCCGTTCGGTTCACCTGCGCGCCCGACCGCCCCCACCGGACCCAATCCGCAGGGCGCGGGGATGCGCGCGCTGATCGGTGGCGGTGCGATCGGCCTCGTCGCACTGGTCTTCGTCTTCCTGTTCTGGCCGGTCGCAATCCTCCTCTTTGCCGTCGCCGCCCTGTACACGGTGCTCCTCGGCACCGGGATGGATCCGTTCGCCGGGGCGTCGACGACGATCGCCCACATCGGATACCTCTGGCGCACCCGCGTCGCGACCGCCGGGGCGTCACCCCCCGCGCAGCGGTTCCCGAATCCGCCGACCGGGCAGCAGTTCCCGAGCCCGCCGACCGGGCAGCAGTTCCCGAACCCGCCCACCGGGCAGCAGTTCCCGAACCCGCCCACCGGGCAGCGGTTCCCGAATCCGCCGACGGGGCAGCGGTTCCCGAATCCGCCGACGGGACCACGCGGGGTGGGCATCTCACCACCGGTCGATCCGCCGACCGAGATCGTGGCGCGACCGACGACACCCGGGCACGGATTCACGGCCGCACAGGCCGCCGATCCCGCCACCGACCCGGCCGTTCTCGCGCAGATCGCCGCAACAGCGAGCGATCTGCACATTCATCTCGCCGCCAATCCCGCGACGTATCCGGATCTGCTCGACTGGCTCGCCGCGCACGGCGCACCCGAGGCCCGGGAGGCGGTGGCCCGCCGCCGTCACGGCTGACGGCATCAGCCGCGGCTCAACTGCGGGGGAGCAAGGTCTTCTCGACCTTCGCCGCCCGGGGTTACCGTAAGGCGTGTCGTTTCTTCTCGATCACCGCGTGCGCCGCTCCGGGCACTGCCGTCCGCCAGGGAGTCGGGGCCGACGACGTCGCGTCACGTCCGTCGCCGTTGCGGCGATGGTCATCGCCTCCGTGTTCGGGATCGGGGCTCTCGGGATCGGGACGGCCCAGGCCCGGCCGCACACCCCGTTACCCGTGACCTACGACTTCCTGGCCGGTATCTCCGCCGAACTCGCCCATCCCGGCGGGTCGCTGCCCGGCACCAACGACTACTCGTGCCGCCCGTCGGCGGCCCACCCGCGGCCGGTGATCCTGGTTCACGGCAGTGGCGGTGGGCGGCAGACGAATTGGGCGACGCTGGCACCGGTGTTGGTCAACGCCGGCTACTGCGTGTTCGCACCCACCTACGGTGCGCTGGGCACGGTGTGGCCGGTCTCGGCGCTCGGCGGGCTCGGCCCCAAACCCGACAGCGCCTGGCAGATCAAGGAATTCATCGACCACGTGCGCGCCACGACCGGCAGTGATCAGGTAGACATCGTCGGACACTCGTTGGGCACCGAGATCCCCACCTACTGGCTGAAATACCTTGGTGGGCGCGGCCATGTGGCCCACTACGTGTCGCTCGCGCCGTACTGGCGGCAGGGCCCCGATGACGACGACGTCCGCGGCGAGACGATCGCCGCATTCCGTGCGCGCCTGGGAATTGCGCCGCCGGCTCATCCGGCGTGTCCCGAATGCACACCCGCGCCGGCGGATCTGAACTTCAACCAGGCGGTCCGCCTGCCCACGCCCTACCTTCCGGGGGTGCGGTACACCAACATCGTGACCCGCGACGACGAGATCGTCGCCCCGTACTCGTCAGGCATCCTTCCCGGACCACCCGGCACCGACGTCACCAATATCGTTGTGCAGAAAGGCTGTCCGATCGATCACGCCGACCATCTGTCCATCGTGGCGAACCGGCGATCTGCCGCGCTGGTGCTCAACGCCCTCGACCCGGCTCATCCGCGCCTGGTGCCGTGCGTACCGGTGTCGCCGGTGACCGGCGGCTGATCAGACGGTGACGTACGTGCCGAGCATCCGGACGAAGGCATCGGTGGTGTGCTCGAGCGATACCTGATCACCGGTCATCACAAAGCCGAGGGTGAGCCCGTCGGCGGCCGCCACCACCGCGGGAGCGATCTGCTCTTCGGGTACCGCCCAACGGAATCCGCCGAGCCGCGCGCCCTCGCGCAGCATCCGGACGACCAACTCGGTGTAGCGCGCGTACAGATACTCGGCCAGCGGTTCCAAGCCTGTCGTGCGGCGTGCGAACAGTCCGAGCGAGATCAGCGCACGCTCGCGGGTGGCATTGCCGGCAACGTCTCCGGCGAAGCTCTCGAATCCGGCGCGGATCACCTCGCGCGGATGTAGTGGTGCGTCACTCGAGCGTTCCTCGAGCGCGCCGATCCGCTCGTTGAGCGCATCCAATTCCTCGTTGATGCCATGCTCGGCCACCGCCGCGAGCAACTCGTCGCGACTGTCGAAAGCGTAGAAAAGCCCCGACTGCGGAACGCCCGCCTCCAGGGCGATCCGCCGTGTGGTGGCACTCTCGACACCTTCGGTCGCGATGACCCGCAAGGTGGCCTCGATGGCGAGTCGGCGTCGCTCGGCGACACTCAACCGCATCGGTCTCTCCTCTGTGTGGTCTGGCCGATGGTGCGTTGGCCGAGACATTTGTTCTGCTGTGGACGTGAGTCGGTGGACGCGACTCGATGGATATATCTCTGTGGACAATGCTCAGTGGACGAACAGTGAACATCACGGATGGTACCCACATCGACGCCCGACGGCCGCAACCCGCCGCGCGGCCTGCCCGGTCCCCGGGGCCGCAGCGTATGCGGAATCTGCCCACAACCTGTTGGGCTGCAACCGATTACTCGATATTGGTGGTTCCGGCCGGGTGAGTGCACCGCGGTCGCCGGGATGTCGGGGGCTACCGGTGGTCGCGGTCGCGTCAGGCCCGGACGACGGGCGGCAGTGCGGAGATCGCGTCGAACTGTTCGCGCTGCTCGTCGAGTGTGTCGGCGAGGAAGGTCCGGGCGATGAGCAGCAACTCGGACACCTTCGGATGGGCAAGTGTGTAGAATACGGCGTTGCCGGTGCGCGTCGAGCGGACCACGTGATGACGTTTGAGCACTGCGAGATGCTGCGACATGGTCGTCGGGCCGATGTCGATGATGGTCAGGAGCTCGCTCACCGGGGTGGGCGAGTCATTGGCCGAGAGGACCTCGAGGACCCGGATGCGCGCCGGATGGGCGAGCGCCTTGAACAGGTTGGCCTTGATCTCGTACAGCGGCTGGTCGGTGCCGGAGAATCCGTTGGTCGACACGGGTGGCTCCTCGGTCATTCATCGCTTGGGATTAACGATGAATTGATGGATTACGTCATTGCGTAATCGATAGTACGACGCCGGACTGCGTGGGACAAGTCCGAGATCGGCGGTCACCGAAGCGGCCGGTAGGTGCGGCCGGTGCGAGATCAGTCGCGAGGAACGCGCACGCCGAGAAGGCGGGCATCGGGATCGTGGTCGATGCCGATCGTCTCCCAGGGCACCCCGATGCGCACGACCGCGTAGGCGGAGGTGGGGAAGCGGTCGATCGTGCTCTCGGGATCGAGGGTGAGTGCGGTGGTCGGCATACCCGGGTCGTGGCCGACGACGAGCACGGTCGCGGCGTCGGCGGGCGCATGGATACGCAGCGCCTCGAGCACGTCGAACGGACTGCCGCCGTACAGGTCGTCGAGATAGACGGTCGGGGCGCTGATCCCGGTTCGGTCGAGGGTCTGCCGGGTGCGGGTGGCCGTCGAACACAGCACGGCGTCGACCGCCAGTCCCTCCTCGGTCATCCATCGACCGGCCAGGGCTGCCTCGCGCCGACCGCGATCGGCGAGCGGGCGCTCGTGGTCGCCGACGCCGGGTGGGTAACCGGATTTGCCGTGCCGCAGGAGGACCAGCGTCCGCCCCGGCGCGGCGACCTCGCTCACGCCACGCCCCGGCCGTTGCGGATCGGCGCCGGGCGCGACGATGGCGTGTCGCGGGAGCGCTGTGAGAGGGCCAACACCCGGGCGGTGGCCCGCCACGCCGCGGCCTTTTGCCGATGGAAGCAGGCCACTTCGGCGGCGTGGTCCCACTCGCCGCGATCACGGACGGTGATGTCGTCGTCGATGTCGTCGTCATCGACGCCGGCCTCGGCGCAGGTCTCGGCCTGTTCGGCGGCGGTGTCGGAGTCGGCGGCCTCGTCCAGGCACGCCACGATCAGGCGGTCGACGAGCGAGGGGTCGGTGCACACGGCCTCGATCGTGGTGGCGTCGAGGGTCGCGAGGATTTCCAGTTCTGATCGCAACCGCATGGTTCCAACCTACGACGTGCAAACCTCGCCTCCCGGGTAGGCGCACCGTTAGCCTTGTGGACGTGCATTCCTGGGTTCCCGCGATACTCGCGGTTCTCGCGGCACTGTTGATCGCCGCCGGAACCGTGTTGCGTCAGCGTGCCTCCCGGGCGTCGGGTGCGATCACCCGTGGCTGGTGGGCGGGGGCGTCCATCGCGATCGCGGGCTTCGCGCTCCAGGCGGCCGCACTCGGTCTCGGATCGATTCTGCTGGTGCAACCGCTGGTCGTGCTCGCGGTGCTGTTCGCCCTGCCGCTCGAGGCGTGGGCCGATCGGCGTCATCCCGCCAGACGCGAGTGGGCGTGGGGTGCGGTGCTGGTCATCTGCGTGGCGACGTTCCTGCTCATCTCGCGCCCCGAACCGTCGATGCGCCGACCCCACGACCTGGTGGTGTGGGCGACGGTCGCCGCCGTCGCCGCGGTGATCGTGCTGTGCGTGGCGTGCGCCGAGCGTTCGACCCCGCACTATCGGGCACTGTTCTACGGGCTGGCCGCGGGCACCCTGTTCGGGGTGTCGGCGCTGCTGATCAAGACCATCGTCTACCAACTGCTGCATCATCCGATGCACTTGTTCCTGCACCCCGAGCTGTACCTGTTCGTCGTGGTCGCGACCGGGGCGATCATCGCCCAGCAGAAGGGCTTCGGTGCCGGCGACCTGCAGACGTCGTTCCCGGCGATGAACGTGATGGAACCCGCGGTCGCGATGGCGCTCGGCGTCGTGCTGCTCGGCGAGAACCTCAAGGTGTCGACGACGACGGCCCTGTTCCTCGGGGTGGTGCTGGCGGTGATGATCCGGTCGGTCGTCGAGCTGGCCAAGGAATCGGCGGTCCGGTGCGGCACCCTGCCCGGCCAACCGGCGCCCGTGCTATCCGGGGACACTGCCGCCGAGGGCGCGCGGGTCGAACCGACCGGGGATGCGCCGACGCCCCGGGCCCAGCCCGAGCCCGGAGCGTCGGCTGGCGGTGATCAGATCAGGCGGTTACCGGATCGATCACAGGGATCAGGTTCTGCGCCCACGTCGCGGCCATCACGCTCGGCTTGACCGCCGAGGAGTTGTCGTGGCGGGCGTGCTCGCCGACCTGCGTGGCGCCCCGCGCGGTGAGCTTCTCGGCCATCAGTTCGCCGCCGCGGTTGAAGGTCTCGCCGTAGACCGTGTCGCCGAGTCCGAACACCGCGAACCGCAGACCGGTCAGGTCGGGGGTCAGGGCATCGAGTTCGTCGGCGAACGGCTCGGCACCGGTCGGCAATTCGCCTTCGCCGTACGTGGAGCAGATCACCACGAGGAAGTCCCCGGCGTCGAGATCCTCCACCGCGAACTCGCTCATGTCGTAGATCGACGGGTCGTGATCGACGCTCAGTGCGTCGGCAATGGCGTCGGCGACCAGCTCACTGTTGCCGGTCTCGGTGCCGTAGAGGATGACGACGGACATAGGACTCCCTTCGGAAAACATGGCAAGGCTACCCTAATTCACGAGTGCTCCACCATCCGGTCCGGTTGATGCCGCTCACCACAGTCGCCGCCGCTTCGTGACGGGGGACCCTTGCGCAATTACTTGGATGTCCTAGTATTGGGGCTGTCCCCAAAATCCCCCGAGCAGAAGTCCAGGTGATCTCGCGGTGAGTACAACCACCACCTCCATCCCGCACTACCTCAACGGCACCAAGGTGACCGCCGACGGCGGTCGCTTCGCCGACGTCTTCAATCCGAGCACCGGCGCCATCGCCGCACAGGTCCCGCTCGCCAGCACCGACGACGTGGCCAAGGCGGTCGACACGGCCAAGAAGGCCCAGCAGGAGTGGGCGGCGTGGAATCCGCAACGGCGCGCCCGGGTGCTGATGCGTTTCGTCGATCTCGTGAACAAGAACGCCGACGAGATCGCCACGACGCTCTCGCTCGAGCACGGCAAGACCCACGCCGATGCCCTCGGCGACATCCAGCGCGGCATCGAGGTCATCGAATTCGCCATCGGTATCCCGCATCTGATCAAGGGCGAGTTCACCGAGGGTGCCGGTTCGGGCATCGATGTGCACTCGATTCGTCAGCCCCTCGGTGTGGTCGCGGGCATCACCCCGTTCAACTTCCCGGCGATGATCCCGCTGTGGAAGGCCGGCCCGGCGCTCGCCTGCGGTAACGCCTTCATCCTCAAGCCCAGCGAGCGGGACCCGTCGGTCCCGGTCCGACTTGCCGAATTGTTCACCGAGGCAGGGCTTCCCGACGGTGTGTTCCAGGTCGTCCATGGCGACAAGGAGGCCGTCGACGCGCTGCTCGATCACCCCGACGTCAAGGCACTCGGTTTCGTCGGCAGCTCCGACATCGCGCAGTACATCTACTCCACCGCCGCGGCGAACGGCAAGCGTTCGCAGTGCTTCGGCGGCGCCAAGAACCACATGATCATCATGCCCGACGCCAACCTCGATCAGGTCGTCGACGCGTTGATCGGCGCCGGCTACGGCAGCGCCGGGGAGCGGTGCATGGCGATCAGCGTGGCCGTGCCGGTTGGTGAACAGACCGCAGAACGGTTGCGCGCCAAGCTCGTCGACCGGGTCAATGCGTTGCGCGTCGGGCACTCCCTCGACCCGAAGGCCGACTACGGGCCGCTGGTGACCGCCGCAGCGCTCGAGCGGGTGCGCAGCTACATCGGCAAGGGCGTCGAGGAAGGCGCAGAACTGGTCATCGACGGTCGGGAGCGTGGCAGCAACGAACAGACCTTCGGCGACGAGGATCTGTCCAACGGCTTCTTCATCGGCCCGACGCTGTTCGACCACGTCACCAAGGACATGTCGATCTACACCGACGAGATCTTCGGACCGGTGCTGGCCATCGTGCGCGCCGCCGATTACGAGGAGGCGCTCGCCCTCGCCTCGGATCACCAGTACGGCAACGGTGTTGCGATCTTCACCCAGGACGGTGACGCCGCCCGCGACTTCACCGCCCGCGTCGAGGTCGGCATGGTCGGGGTGAACGTTCCCATCCCGGTTCCGGTGGCCTACTACACCTTCGGCGGCTGGAAGCGGTCGGGCTTCGGCGATCTCAACCAGCACGGTCCCGCGTCGATCCAGTTCTACACCAAGACCAAGACCGTCACCTCGCGCTGGCCGTCGGGCGTCAAGGACGGCGCGGAGTTCGTCATCCCGACGATGGACTGATCGGCGATGACGACCTTCGTGGACTCCGGTCTCGACGCCGACGAGCGCGTCATCGTCGAGACCGCAGCCGACTTCGCCGCGAAACGCATTGCCCCCCACGCCCTGAGGTGGGACGCCGACAACCACTTCCCGGTCGACGAGCTGCGCGAGGCCGCGCAGCTCGGCATGGGTGCGATCTACTGTGCCGAGGACGCCGGCGGTAGCGGGCTGCGCCGACTCGACGGGGTCCGGATCTTCGAGCAACTCGCCTACGCCGATCCGGCGGTCGCCGCCTTCCTGTCCATCCACAACATGTGTACGTGGATGGTCGACGAGTACGGCACCGACGAGCAACGCGCACAATGGGTTCCGCGGCTCGCGAGCATGGACACCGTCGCCAGCTACTGCCTCACCGAGCCGGGTGCCGGTTCGGACGCGGCAGCGCTGTCGACCCGTGCCGAGCGCGTCGGGGACGAGTACGTGCTCACCGGCGTCAAACAGTTCATTTCCGGTGCGGGTGCCTCGGATCTGTACGTCGTGATGGCGCGGACCGGGGACGCCGGACCCAAGGGCATCTCCACCTTCCTCGTCGAGAAGGACTCGCCGGGGCTGGGTTTCGGTGCGCAGGAACACAAGATGGGGTGGCACGCACAACCCACCGCGCAGGTGATCCTCGACGAGGTGCGAGTGCCGGCGACGAGTCTTCTCGGCGGCACCGAGGGCATCGGATTCGGTATCGCGATGAACGGACTGAACGGTGGTCGGCTCAACATCGCCGCGTCGTCGTTGGGTGGTGCGCAGGCGGCCTTCGACAAGGCGGCCGCCTATGTCGCCTCCCGAAAAGCCTTCGGGGCGGCGCTGATCGACGAGTCGACCATCCGATTCACGCTGGCCGACATGGCGACCTCGCTGCAGACCGCGCGCCTGATGCTGTGGCACGCGGCGAGTGCACTCGACGCCGGTGCCCCGGACAAGGTCGAACAGTGCGCGATGGCCAAGCGCTACGTCACCGACTCGTGCTACACCGTCGCCGACCAGGCGCTGCAACTGCACGGCGGCTACGGGTACCTGGCCGAGTACGGAATCGAGAAAATCGTCCGGGATCTGCGCGTGCACCGCATCCTGGAGGGAACCAACGAGATCATGCGAGTCGTGGTGGGTCGGTCCATTGCATCGCGCTTCTCGAACTGACATCACCGAGAGATTCGATATGGAGATTCGACAATGACGACGATCGCCTTTCTGGGACTGGGCAACATGGGTGGGCCGATGGCGGCGAACCTGGTCAAGGCCGGGCACACGGTGCACGGCTTCGATCCGGTGCCCGAGGCGGTGAAAGCGGCGCAGGAGAGCGGCGTCGAGACCTTCCCGACCGCGGTGGAAGCCGTCGCGGTGGCGCAGGTCGTGATCACGATGCTGCCCAGCGGCGCAATCGTCAAGCAACTCTACGACGAGATCCTCCCCGCGAGCGCCACCGGCACGCTGTTCATCGACAGCTCGACGATCTCGGTCGCCGATGCCCGTGAGATCAATTCGCGCGCTGGTGATCTCGGCTTCGCACAGGTCGACGCCCCGGTGTCGGGTGGCGTGAAGGGCGCGACCGCGGGCACCCTCGCGTTCATGGTGGGCGGTACCGAGGAGGCCTTCGCCGCGGCGCGCACCACCCTGGATCCCATGGCGGGCAAGATCATCCACTGCGGTGACACCGGTGCCGGGCAGGCCGCGAAGGTCTGCAACAACATGCTGTTGGCCGTGCAGCAGATCGCGGTCGGCGAGGCCTTCGTCCTCGCCGAGAAACTCGGCCTCTCCGACCAGGCGCTCTACGACGTCGTCACCGGAGCGACCGGCAACTGCTGGGCCATCGAGACCAACTGTCCGGTGCCCGGCCCGCAGCCGGCGTCGCCGGCCAACAACGAGTTCAAGCCCGGCTTCGCCACCGCGTTGATGAACAAGGACCTCGGCCTGGCCATGGACGCCATCGCCGACACCGGTTCCCGCGCACCCCTGGGAACCCATGCGGCACAACTGTATCGGGCCTTCGCCGAGCAGAACGCGGGACTGGACTTCTCGGCGATCATCGAGACCTTGCGTTGAGTTGACCCGTTGATCAGTATGACGTTTCCTCCGGAATCCGGGCGAAACGTCATACTGATCAACGACGACGTCGCCGATGGAACCGGATGCGGTCTGCTCGCGTCCAATCCCCATGGACATTCACGAGTTGTCGGTCCGTCGCGACGGCGTGTTCACCACAAGAGAAGCGCTGGACTGCGGTGTGAGCGAGTCGGCCATCGCGCGACGCGTGGCGTCCGGCGCGTGGAGAGAAGTGGCGCACGGCGTTCACCTCGTCGCCGGACACGCCCGGGGTCCTCGGGCGCAAGCGCGGATCGCGGTGCTCTCGGTGCACAGGAATGCCGTTCTGGGTGGCGCGGCGGCAGCGTGGTGGCTCGGCTTGTGCTCCGAGGAACCGCGAAAACACCTGGTCTTCACTCAGACCCGAGGCCGCGCTCGCCGATCATCGGCGACGGCGGTGACCCGTTATCGCGAACTCCATGACGACGACATCGTCGTGCACGACGGCCTTCGGACGACGGCGGCCGATCTCACGGTGCTCGAAGCGTCAGTTGCTCTGGGACTGTCGTTCATGGACTCGGCATTGCTGTCCGGGCGAGTGACCCCTGAGTCCCTCGCCGATGTTCATACCCGTCACCCGAAGCGGCATGGCGCCGCCCAGGCGTCGGCTACTTGAGGCTCATCGGCGACGGCGCGCGGTCGCAAGCGGAGCGGCTCACCGTGACAATCTTTCGCGCGGCCGGTGTTTCCGGCTGGGTGGCCAATCTGCCGACGTGCGGGTACGTGATCGACTTCGCGTTTCCCGAACAGAAGGTCGCGGTGGACATCGATGGTTTCGCCTACCACCGTGACGCGGTCGCCTTTCAGCGTGATCGCACCAAACGCAATGCCCTGATTCGGTCCGGCTGGCAGGTACTCAACTACACGTGGGCCGACCTCATCGATCGCCCCGACCAGGTTGCCGCGGAGGTCGCGG
The DNA here is from genome assembly GCF_030077625.1 of Gordonia sp. L191. Taxonomy (NCBI): domain Bacteria; kingdom Bacillati; phylum Actinomycetota; class Actinomycetes; order Mycobacteriales; family Gordoniaceae; genus Gordonia; species Gordonia sp. L191. Next base: position 903,782 of record NZ_CP125996.1, read on the forward strand.
CTGCCCTGCGCTCGTCGGCGGCGTGATCAGTATGACGTTTCGCCCGGAATCCGGCGGAATTGTCATATTGATCACCTGGAACGACGACCACCGTCAGAAATCCCCCGCGTGATGACGCAGCGAGTGGATGGCACCGACCAAGCCGCGGATCTCGTCGCGGTCCATGCCGACGTCGGCGAACACCTCGCGATTGAGTGTCGTCGTGGCGTCTTCGACGGTGGAGCGCCCCAGGTCGGTGATCTCCACCAGTGTGGTGCGTCCGTCGGTGGGGTGGGGCAGCCGCCGAACCAGCTGTGCCTCCTCGAGTCGACGGATCGCGTGGGTGACGCTGGTGACGTGGACCTGCAGTCGGTCGCTGGCCTTGGTGATCGGCAGGGCGCCGTGCCGCGAGAACGCGAGCAGACGGAGCAACTCGAAGCGAGAGAACGTCAAATCGTAAGGGCGCAAGGAGGTCTCGACGCGTGCCAACAGAATCTGATGGGCGCGCATCACCGACGTGACCGCAACCATTCCATCGGCGACATCACCCCATCCGGCTTCGGCCCAGTTGTCCTTCGCCTCGGCGATGGGATCGAAACGCATGCTCCGGCCTGCCATGCGTCATACCCTATCCCGGCACCCGGTGTGCCGCGGCAACCGATCGCCCTGGTCGCCACGCACGGGAATGACCGAGATCGGTCGGCACAGTGTGGTGTGGTCGACGGAGTCCGACACCCGGCGTCACGGCGCAGCGAGCAGCACGCGGATCGCGCCGACGATGGTGTCGACCAGCGCGGCGACGGTGTGATCACCGAGTTCGCCGCGTTGCTCGTCGGAACGCAGCATGATGACCGATTCGACGAGGCGGAAGGGAAGTAGTCGGCGCATGTCGGTGGGGTCGTCGAGTGCCTCGGCGGCCAGCGACTCGTACGCTCCGGCCAATTCTTGTCGGGCGGAGCGGAAGTGGGCGTATCGCTCGTCGGCGACCTCGGGTAGCAGATAGAGCGAGCCGAGATTCCAGCGTGCGTCGACCAGTTGCTGGGCGTCGATGCGTGCCAGTTCCAGGAGACGGTCGAGGGCGGGTGCGTCGGAATCGAGTAGTTCGCGTGCGGTCTCGAGCGATCCGACGACGGTCGTGTCCAGCAACGCGGCGAGGATGTCGTCCTTGTTCTTGAAGTAGTGGTAGAGCGAGGCCTGCCGAATCCCGACCGCGTCGGCGATCATGCGCGTCGAGGTACCGCTGTAGCCGTGTCGGACGAACAACTCGCCGGCGGCGTCGAGGATCTCCTCGCGTGCGGTGGCTCCGCGCCGCTTGGGCTCGGTCAGGCGGGGCCGCCCGGGGCCGGTGCCGCGGGGTGGCGCGGTACGGGACATGGCGGCTGGCTCCTCGCGGTCGGCTCCTCGTAAAGCTGCATGCTGGTCGGTTTCGCGACAGAATCAGCCTAACGCAACGGTGCGTAACACGGCTGTCACAGGGGTTTCCCCGCCCGCAACATATCTATCACTCGACAGAAATAGACGGGCAGTTATCTATCAACTGACAGATACAGCGCTCGACGGGGAGCCCTACCGAAGGACATCGCCATGACCATGACCGCTCACTCATCCCCGGAGCCCACCCCGACTCCCGCCTCGCCGTCGTCGGGCGGGGGTGACTCCGACGACCTCCTCGAGCTCGGCTACGACCAGCAGCTGCACCGCTCGCTGGGTAAGTTCGCCTCGTTCGCGGCCGGCTTCTCGTTTGTCTCGATCCTGACGACGATCTTCCAATTGTTCGGTCTCGGTTTCGGATTCGGCGGGCCGGCCTTCTTCTGGACCTGGCCCGTCGTCTACGGCGGCCAGTTCCTGGTGGCGTTGTGCTTCGCGGAGATCGCCGCACGGTACCCGATCTCGGGTGCGATCTACCAGTGGTCGCGCCGAATGGGTGGAGAAGTCGTCGGCTGGTTCGGCGGGTGGTTCATGATGATCGCGCAGATCGTCACCGCGGCCGCAGCGGCGATTGCCCTGCAGGTCGTCCTGCCCGCCGTGTGGACCGGTTTCCAGATCATCGGGGACGACCCGACGCTCACCAGCACCTCCGGTGCGGCGAATGCGGTCCTGCTCGGTTCGGTGCTGCTGGTGGCCGTCACCGCGATCAATTGCGTCGGGGTGCGGTGGATGAGCCGCGTCAACAACATCGGCGTGACCTGTGAGCTCGTCGGCGTCACCGCCGTGGTGCTGGCCCTGTTCACCCACGCCAAGCGCGGCCCCGACGTCGTCTTCGACACCGGACTGCCCGGACAGCAACCCGGCTACATCTGGGCGTTCATCGTCTCGGGTCTGATGGCCGCGTACGTGATGGTCGGCTTCGGGTCGGCCGGCGAGCTCGCCGAGGAGACCCGCAACCCCCGACGGGTCGCACCGCGTACCATCCGGATGGCGCTGACCGTCTCGGCGATCGGTGGTGGCCTGATGCTGCTTGGCGCGTTGATGGCTGCTCCGACACTCGGTGACGAACTCGCGACCGGCGGCCTGCCCTACGTGCTGGATTCGGTGCTCGGTGGTTTCTGGGGCAAGGTCCTGCTGTGTGACGTCGCGGTGGCGATCTTCATCTGCACCCTGGCCATCCAGACCGCGTGTTCGCGGTTGATGTTCTCGATGGCCCGCGACGGCCGGTTGCCCTTCTCCTCGCGACTGGCACATGTCAACTCGCGCACCGGAACCCCCATCGCGCCGTCCATCCTGATCGGGCTGCTCTGCGTCGCGACCCTGTTGGTCAACGTCGGCAACCCGGCGATCTTCGCGACCCTCGCGAGTGTCTGCATCATCCTGATCTACCTGGCCTACCTCGCGGTCACCGGACCGATGCTGTACCGACGCCTGCAGGGCTGGCCGAAGGGGACCGTCGAGGTCGACGCCGAGGGCAAGAAGCTGTTCGGGCTCGGGCGATTCGGCATCATCGTGAATCTCGGAGCGGTGATCTACGGGGCACTGATGGTCGTGAACCTCGCCTGGCCGCGCACCGAGATCTTCGACCCCGCAGGTGACATGCCGATCCTGCGGTGGGCCGGCCCGATCTCGATCGCCATCACGGTCCTCGTCGGAATCGCCTGCTATCCCAGGGGAAAAGAGCATCCCAAGCCGGTCACGCCCATCGGCCGGGCCGCAACCAGCCGCCAGACCAGCGACATCGCCACCGTCGACTGACCTCACGCCGACGATACCCAACCACCACACCTGTTCGATCCCAAGGACTCTCACCATGAATGCCACCGCCACCACCGCTGGCGCCCGCGCGCACGCCCGGGCCCAGGCCACCACCCTGACCGACTCGATGCCGGTGGTGCCGGCCACCGGATGGCCGCACCCGCCCGCCGGCGTCGACGCCGCCGACCTCACCTGGGCCGAGACCGTCCCGGGCGGTCGCTACACCACCAAGGTACTCGCCCGGGGAAGCCGACTTCGCCTGCGCGACATCACCGGAACGGCCTGCGCACACCTGCTGATGTGGCGCGCCGACGCCCCGCATGAACGCCTGAACGTCGCCGACACCGTCAAGGTGCCGTGGCAGGCCTACCTCACCACCGGGCACCCGCTGCACAGTGACCAGGGTCGGGTGCTGGCCACCGTCGTCGCCGACGACAGCCGTCATCACGACGCGCTCTGCGGCACCTCGACGCTCGCCGGGAACATCGCCAAATATGGTGCCGGGAGCCCGCATTCGGGCAGCCCGGCGGGACGCGAGATGCTCGTGCTGGCCGCCGCCAAGAACGGGTTGACACCCACCGACGTGGCACCGTCGTTGTCGTTCTTCCACGGCGTCACCGTCGACGCCGACGGCTCGTTGCGATCCACCGGGTCGGCGGGCGCGGATACGACGGTGGAGCTGATCTTTCATCTCCCGTGCATCGTCGCCCTCGCCAACACCGCCCACCCCCTCGACCCCGCGACGGATTTCGAGGCCGGCCCGCTCGAGGTGCTCGCCTGGCGCGCGACCGCCGACCTCGAGGTACTCATCGCCGACGCCGAGCGCCGCGACCCCGAATATCAACGGGCCGTCGCCAACAGCGAAGACGCCCACCGCGCCACCCATTTCTGACCTCGACACCCACCCGCGACCACACCCACAGGGACAACCATGACCACCACACTCGATCCGACCCTCGACCCGACGACGGCACCGGCCGCCGAGATCGCACTCGTTCCCGGCGAGGTGATCCTCGACGAGATCGTCGGCGAACGCGGCCCCTGGTCGGGAATCGTCACCGCCGGTGACGTTCTCACCATCGTCGACCTGCACGGCAACCAGGCCGTCGACACCCTCTTCTACGGCGCCCACGATCACACCATCCGCTACAGCGCACAGGCCACGATCGCCGCGCAGGGCAACATCTTCCTGACCACCGGAACGGTGATCCGGGACCAGGAATCGGCACCGATGATGACCATCGTCGCCGACGAGGTCGGCAATCACGACACCCTCGGCGGCGCCTGCTCGCAGGAATCGAACACGCTGCGTTACGGACACCACACCAAACACCAGCACGCGTGCGTGGAGAACTTCCTGATCGGCGGCGCACGGCACGGGCTGGGCAAACGCGACCTCGTCGGCAACGTCAACTTCTTCATGAACGTGCCCGTCGACCCCGACGGCTCGCTCGGCATCGTCGACGGCCTGTCGGCACCGGGTCGCCGGCTGGCGTTGCGGGCGGAGGTCGACACCCTCGTGCTGGTCAGCAACTGCCCACAGATCAACAACCCGTGCAACGGTTTCGACCCGACCGCGGTGCGTGTGGTGGTGACCCGATGACCGCGTGCGAGATCCTGCGTGCGGGACCGTTCACCACGGTCCAGGACTGGCCCGGCCGCACCGGCTACTGGAAGGTCGGGGTGCCGCCGTCGGGGCCGATGGACGATCTGTCGTTCCGGCTTGCCAATCAAGCGGTCGGCAATCCCCACTCGGCCGCAGGCCTCGAGGCGACGATGGCCGGCCCCCGACTGCGCTTCGGCGAACCCACCGTCGTCGCCGTCACCGGTGCACCGGCGTTCATCACCGTCGACGGAACACCTGCTGCACAATGGGTTCCGCTGCACCTGGATGCCGGGCAGGTCCTCGACATCGGAACCGTGGGGACCGTTGGTCTGCGCGTGTACGTCGCAGTCGCCGGCGGCATCGACGTCGAGGAGTACCTCGGCAGCCGGTCCACCTTCACGATGGGGCGATTCGGCGGCAAGGACGGACGGACCCTCGCCGATGGCGACTCACTGACGATCGGGCCCGCCGGATCGGGGCCGATCACCCGGATTCTCACCGACGAGATCCCCGCGCTGACCAATTCGTGGGAACTCGCGGTGACCGTCGGCCCGCACTCCGCGCCGGAGTTCTTCACCGCCGCCGACATCGACGACCTGATGTCGACCGGCTACGAGGTGCATTTCAATTCCGACCGCACCGGCATCCGTCTGATCGGTCCCCAACCGCGCTGGGCGCGCAGTGACGGCGGCGAAGCCGGCCTGCACCCGTCCAACATCCACGACAACGCGTATTCGGTGGGCGCACTGGACTTCACCGGGGACACCCCGATCCTGCTCGGGCCCGACGGCCCGTCTCTGGGCGGGTTCGTCTGCCCGGTCACCGTGGTCGCTGCCGAACGATGGAAGCTCGGGCAGCTCAAGCCCGGCGACACGGTGCGCTTCGTCCCGGTGCGCTCGAGGGCGGCGGCGTCTCCGTCGTCGCTCGGCCGCGACCGGCGCGCGAGTTTCCCGCATGTCCTGTCCACCGGCGGCGACGCCGACCACGGCATCCTCGGGCGCACGACGACCGCCGACGGCACCACCGAGGTGACCTATCGGCGCAGTGGCGACGACAACATCCTCGTCGAATACGGCGACATGCGACTGGATCTGGAGCTGCGGGCCCGCGTGCATGCGCTCAGTGAACGCATCGCCGCCGAACGGCCGAGGGGGCTCATCGACCTCACTCCGGGTATTCGTTCGTTGCAGGTCAAGGCCGACCCGGACGTGTGGTCGCAGACCTCGATGCTGCAGTGGCTCAGCGAATGCGAGGCACAACTCCCGTCCGCCGACGACCTGGTGGTTCCGAGCCGGGTGGTGGATCTGCCGCTGTCGTGGGACGATCCGGCGACCCGCGAGGCCATCGAGCGGTACATGCTCGGCGTGCGGTCGGATGCGCCGTGGTGCCCGTGGAACATCGAGTTCATCCGACGGATGAACGGGCTCGACTCGGTCGACGACGTCCACCGCATCGTCTTCGACGCCGAGTACCTGGTGCTCGGTCTGGGCGACGTGTATCTCGGTGCACCCGTGGCGGTTCCGCTGGATCCGCGTCATCGGCTGGTGACCACCAAATACAATCCGGCGCGTACCTGGACCCCGGAGAACGCCGTCGGCATCGGTGGTGCCTACCTCTGCATCTATGGGATGGAGGGCCCCGGCGGCTACCAGTTCGTCGGCCGCACCACCCAGGTGTGGAATCACCGCCACCCGCAGACCACACCCGGGTTCGATCCGGAGCACCCGTGGTTGCTGCGCTTCTTCGACCGTATTCGCTGGTATCCGGTGAGCGCCGAGGAACTTCTCGACATGCGCGCCGACGTCGCCGCGGGCCGCGGCGACTCCGTCCGCATCACCGACGGTATGTTCTCGTTGTCGGCACACCAACAGTTCCTCGACGCGCACGCCGACGAGATCGACGCCACCCGCGGGGCGATGGAGAGTGCGCGCGCCGAGGAACGCGAACGCTGGTCGCAGGGAGGGGAATTCGCCGCATGACACGCATCGACGATCTCTACGCACGTATTGCCGAGGCCGACCGGCCGGAGGTTTTCATCACGCTGCGACCGCACACGCAGGTCGCCGCCGAGTACGCCGAGTCGCTCGCCGCGGGCGGGCCGCTGGCCGGAATGGTGCTGGCGGTCAAGGACAACGTCGACGTCGCCGGTGTGCCGACGACCGCGGCGTGTCCCGGTTACGCCTACACCCCCGACACCGATGCCCCGGCGGTCGCCGCGTTGCGCGCGGCGGGTGCCGTGGTGATCGGCAAGACCAACCTGGATCAGTTCGCGACCGGGCTGGTCGGTACGCGCAGTCCCCATGGTGCGGTGCGGGATTCGCGTCGTTCCGACCGCATCTCCGGTGGGTCGAGTTCCGGGTCGGCGGTCGCGGTGGCGTTGGGTTTCGCCGACATTGCCATCGGTACCGACACCGCCGGGTCGGGCCGAGTCCCCGCGGCGCTCCAGGGCATCGTCGGGGTCAAGCCGACCCTCGGGGTGGTGTCCACGACGGGTGTGGTGCCGGCCTGCGCCGATCATGACGTTGTCACGATCTTTGCCGCCGACCTCGACACCGCCGACCGTGCGATGGCGGCCATGGCCGACGCGTGCGGCCCCCGGCCGTTCGGCGGGCACGTTGCCTTCGCCGCGCCCGAGACGCCGGTACTCGCCGTCCCGGAACAACTTCCCGAACTCGACGCCGCGTGGCGGGCTGCGTTCGGCGAAGCGGTCGCACGTGCCGAGGACGCCGGTTTCCGGGTGAAGACCATCGATGTGTCGGCCTTCCTCGCCGCCGCCACACTGCTCTACGACGACGCACTCGTCGCCCAGCGCTACGACGCGGTGGGTGAATTCCTCTCCGGGCTCGCCGATCCGGTGGCCGCGGGCGTCGATCCGACGGTCGCGGCGATCATCACCGGTGCCGATCGGTTCAGCGCCGTCGACCTGCTGCGGGCACGCCGCCGACTGGCCGACCTGCGCGAGCGCGCGATGCACGAGTGGGGTGACGCCGACGCGCTGATGGTGCCGACGGCGCCGCGCCACCCCCGGATCGACGAGGTGACCGCCGATCCGATCGGCGTCAACTCGGCGATGGGCACCTACACCAATTTCTGCAACCTCCTCGATCTGTGCGCGGTCGCCGTGCCCGCCGGTACGGTCGACGAACCAGACTGCAGCACAGCGCAATTCGGGATCACACTGTTGGGCAAGGCTCATCACGATGCGGCGATCATGGATCTCGCCCGTCGGTTCCGCGGTGATCGCCTGCCGCGTGCGGCGTGGCCGGAGTCCCACGCCGGAGGTGTGGAATTGGCGGTCTTCGGTGCGCACATGCGGGGTGGTCCACTCACCCACGAGCTGTCCGGGCGTGGTGCCCGGTGGGCCGGAGAGGTGCTGACCGCACCGAACTATCGTCTGGTGAAGCTCGACACCGTACCGCCGAAGCCGGGACTCATCCGAGATCCGGAGTGCGGTGCGCCGATTCACGGAGAGCGGTGGATACTCTCCGCCTCGGCCCTGGGCGAGTTCCTCGCCGCCCTGCCCGAACCGATGATGCTGGGTCGGGTCGAGCTGTCCGACGGTCGATGGGTCGTCGGATTCGGCTGCGCGGCCGACGCAGGCGCGGAAGGGGAGAGGCTCGATCGGGATCGGTGGTGACGTTCCCAACGATGTTCGGGGTGTTGTTCTTCCGATGGTGACTTCTCCCGATGGACGAGGTGGTCCTTCTCCCGATGGTCGAGTCGTGACTTGTCCCGACGGTCGAGGCGGTTCTTCTTCCGATGGTCGAGGTGCTGAGGAGCGCTAGCGACGAGGCCTCGAGACCTCTTGTGCCGATGAGTATCTGCACCACGATGGCACCGGATCAGCTCCGTAGCAGGTGGTCTCGAGGCTCGGCGCACGCGCCTCGCACCTCGACCATCGATGGGAAACGACCCGTCATTGCAGGCGGTCACTTTCTCCACGGTGGCCTCGAGACCCCTTGTGCCGATAAGTATCCGCTGCCCGACGCCGGTCAATCGTTACCCGATCGGGCCAACTCGCCACCCGTCGACGATGGCCGAGATGGCGAGGACGGGGTCGGCGCCGTCGGGGAACAAGCCCGCGAGAAGGAGTAGTGATGCGCCGTGCACCTGCGCCCACAACGACGCGGTGACCGTCGTCGGGTCGGCCGGCCGGAACATGCCCGAGGCGATGGCCATCGTCACCGCCTCGTGCAGCGGGGCGAAGGCCTCGGCACCAGCCGTGATGGTCTCCTCGGTTGCCTCGATACCGAGTGCGCTCAGGCCGAACATCAGCTCGTAGAGTCGAGGGTTGTCCAAAGCCCAACCGACGTACGCGGTTCCGAGCGCGGTGACGTGGCCGATCGGCTCCTCGGTTCGCGCGTCGCGTTGCGCCGCCGCGAAGTCACGCAGAGCGCGCACCAACACCGCTCGGGTGAGGTCGTCCTTGCTGCCGAACAGTGAGTACACCGCGGTGGTCGACGTCGACGCCGCGCGCGCCACCGATCGCACCGAGAGCGTCCCGAGCCCGTCCGTCTCGACGATCGCGGTGGCCTCGTCGACAAGGCGCTTGCGGAGGTCATCGTCGTGGATCTTGGGTCTTGCCATATTCGCCATCGTTCCATGACATCGTTTCGTAACAATGTTACAAAACGAGGAGTCGTCATGACCGCACGCGAGGCTCAACGCATGACCAACAAGACCCCGCCCGAGGGCACGACGCTGTTCCTCATCGGCATGAGCATGCCGCGGCTCCGGCATCCCGGGGCGTGGCTTGCCGTCTTCCTCGCCATGCCACGAATGTTGGTGTATCTCAAGCGAAACCCCGAGGCGGGACTGCTGTCGGGCCGGCTGTACGTCGGGGCGTCGATCATTGTCGTGTCGTACTGGCGAAGTGCCGAAGACATCCGCCGGTTTGCTGCCGACGCCCGGGCGCCACATCTGCCGGCGTGGCGATGGTTCAACAAGCGCTTCGCCGACCGCAATGCCGTCGGCATCTGGCACGAGACCTATGTGATCGGTGAACACGAGACGATCACCAGTGGGATGCCGCCGTAAGGGCTGGCCGAAGCGGTGGGTGCCGTGCCGGTGGGTCCGGGAACCGCGACCGCGGCGCAGCGCAGCAGACACAACGTGGCCGAGATGTCGCACTCGGTCTGAGCCCTCCAGACGCGCTTGCCGTGTTGTTGAAACTGCACGTTATGGCCTGATGATGAATTGGATGCGCAGCTCGGGTTAGCCGTGGTTTACTGTCTCAGCTTCTCTTCAGGAACCAGGAGTTGGACACCATGGCCGATGTGCTGACCCGCCGCGAAACCGCGCGCCCAGAACGTATTTCCGCGCCGAGTCCGCGGCCACCGCGGCACCGGCGCTTCGGGATCGCGGTGGTCGCGCTGCTCTCGGTGCTGGCCATCGGACTCGGTGTGAGCATGGGGGAGGGGCAGGCACGGGCGGCGTCATTGCCGACGTCGACTCCGAGTCCGACCGGAGCCATCGGTGACGTCATCGCCGCTCTGGCGAACAACGGGGTCACGCAGGTGCTCGCGAAGCAGTGGCGCTTCGACCTTTGCTCCTCTGATTCCGACGGTGGCCCGACGAACGGAGGTGCCGACTGCACCGGTTCGACGGGAACAGGCGTCGCAGTGGTCCTGCCGACGACGATCGATCTTGTCCCAGACGCCGCCTACACGCTGGCGCAGCAGGTATTCAACGCCGTGTCCGGTCTTGCCATCAACGGCAAGATCCTGGGGGTCACCGTACCCATACCCGATGCCGCCCTTCCCGAGGGCTCCGCGAAGGTCATCGGTGATGGTTTCCAGTTCGCCCTTGCGTCGGGTGGTGGCAAGGCCACGGCCATCTCGTATCTCCCGCTGAGCCTCGCGACAGCCGGTGCGAGCGACGGCCGGACGGCATATGCATTCGCGATCATCGGTATGGCCAATGCGTGGACCACGAGTGCCATCCCGATCGAGATCTTCACGATCCCGACGGGTACCTCGATCCCGTCGATCAAGAACGTCAGCTGCTATGGCGTCCTGACTGCGGCATATGCCGAGAACGTGGGTGCGTGTGCCAACGTCCTGGGTACCTTCGACTTCAAACTCGATCAGCTGCAGAGCATTCCGCAGGTGCAGTTCGCATTGACCGATCCCACCGCAGTCGTTTTCAATCCCGCGCAGGTGTTGACCACCGCACTCGGAAAGTTCGTCGCAGGCCAGGGATTCACCCTCAGCAAGGACTTCACCCGCCTGTCCCTCGGCGGCGATTCGCTGCTGGCACTCACGAGTGACTACGGGCTGTCGGCGCCAATCACCGTGAACTGGCTGGGCTCGACGATCACGATCTACCCGACCGCGACCATCAACGGGGCAGCCCGCCCGAACATGCTTGCGCTGCCGCAGATCGTGACCGGAAACCTCGACACCTCCCAGATCATCCCGATCATCACGATCCCGCAGATCACCTTCCCGTTCGGGCTGGCTCCGTTCGGACCGTATGTGACCAGCACGCCTGCGCTGACGACGACGTCGGCCCGGACGTTGGCCGCGACGAAGAGCACCACCTCACGGGCCGCGCGGAGCGCCGTCGCCGATGACGAGACCGGCACCACCTCCTCGAGCTCGAGGACCGCGTCGTCGAGCACCACACCGAGCACGACGACGTCGAGCACCACAACCACGCCGAGTTCGTCGTCGAGCACCAGCCGGTCGTCACAGTCGAGCACCTCGTCGGGGACGCGCACCAGCGCGCCGTCGGCGGCCCCGACCTCGTCGGCGGGTACGGACACCGGTGCCGACTCCGGCAGCACGCAGAGCACCGGCGGCATCCCGGCGGCCAGCCCGGCCAGCTGAGGGTTCTCCACGTCGGCGGGAGCACCGCTGCGCACTTCGCCGGTGCACCACGCCCGGTTCGTTACAGTGGATGGCAACTCGCCGACAAGGAGACTCCGACGTGATGGCCATTGATCCGAACAAGAGCAAAGCCGTCGGTCAGGTGGTGCGGCAGCACCCGGTGATGAGCCTGGTCGCCGTGTCTCCGGCCATCGCGATCTTCGTGCTGCTCTGGGTGTTTGGCATCGAATGGCTGGCCATCGTCTTCGCGCTCGCGGCGATTGGTGGTGGCTACTACCTGCTGACCCGGCAGAAGTAGGCCAGGTCGATGTCACCGGGGGAGATCGTACGCCGTCCCCGACGGGAGCGCTGACCGTGGCGTCCACCCGCGTCGACAGCTGGATCTGGGCAGTGCGTCTCACCAAGACGCGATCGGCGGCCGGTGCCGCCTGCCGCGGCGGTCATGTGCGCGTCAACGACGTCACGGCCAAACCCGCCCAGCAGGTCACCGTCGGCGACCGCGTGCAGGTGCGCCTGGCCGGGCGTGAACGCATCGTCGAGGTCACCAAGCTGATCAGCAAGCGGGTGTCGGCGCCGGCAGCAGCCGAGTGCTACATCGACCACAGCCCGCCACCGCCACCGCGCGAGATCCTGGCCAGCCAACCGCGACGGGATCGCGGGGCGGGTCGTCCCACCAAGCGAGAACGACGCGATCTCGACAAATTCCGCGGTGGTGCAGGCTTTCTCGGACTGACCGCGGTACTCGCGGTGCTCCTGGTCCTCCTGGGTGCGTGTTCGTCGGGCTCCGACGACTCCTCTGCGCCGACCCGCAACACGCCGCAGGCCCCGGGGCCGGCCGGCGGTGGACCGTACTTCGGGGAGTGTGGGGGCGTCACCACCGACGAGGTCGGCAAGATCACCAACTTCGGCGGCCTGTCCCTCGTCGTCGACAATCCGTCTGTGTGCGAATGGAGTTCGGGCCCCAGTCGCACCGGCGCTGTGGCCTCGTTCAACTGGTACCGGGGCTCGCCCATCGGCCGTGAGCGGGCCACCGAGCAACTCTCCCGGGAATCGACCAAGGACATCGACATCAACGGGCACAAGGGTTTCATCGCCTCCGACCCGGGCATCTGCGAGATCGGTATCCAGTTCGGCGCGGACTTCTTCGAATGGTCGGTCAGTTCCGGGACCGGCGTCGCCGGCACCACACCGACCGACCCCGATGCGATCTGCACCGCCGCACGTCAACTGTCGACGATGTCGATCGAGCGTGCGAAATGAGGCGCCGCAACCGGCTTCGCGCCGTCCTGGTCCTGCTGATCGTGGCGGTGGTGGCCGTCGTCGCCTCCGGATGCTCCCGATCGGTGGACGGAACGCCGTTGTCGGTGCAACAGGCCAACTCCCAGGGCGGAGACCAGTCCGGCAACGTCGACACCGATCAGTACGATCAGCTCACCCTGGAATGCCAGATCCTGCGCACCGACCAGATCGCCGAGGCGGTCGGCGGTACGGGCGCCGATGCCATCTTCTTCGGGGCGAACTGCCGGTGGTACGTAGACGGCCCGGTGGCGGCGTATGTGACCTTCAACTGGTTCGAGTGGGGCACCGTCACCGTCGAGAAGGACACTGCGAAGAAACTCGGCTACTCCACCAACAACGTCAAGGTCGCCAGTCAGGCCGCCTTCACCTCGACCGACCCGCGCCGCCCCGCGGTCTGCGGGGTGACCACGCGGGCGCCGAGTCGGGGCATCTACTCGTCCTGGGTCGAGCCGGTGGGCGGCGCGGCCGCCGCGGACCCGTGCGCCGCGCCGACGAAACTGATGGAATTGGTGCTCAGCGGCGGTCAATAAGTCATTCATAGGGCCACTGAAGGAGCACCACATGCGTGTGATGATTCGGGCGATGATCGCACTCGGAGCCGCGCTTGTCGCGGTAACCGCGGGATGGGCTGCGCCCGCGGGCGCCGACGCCGCGTCCTGTCCGGTCTACTCGGCACGGACGTGGCTTCCAAGTCCCGGGCTCGACGGATGGGCGGAAAATCTGCTTGTCGCCGACGGATCGGTGTGGGTCCCCCGGACGCTGCGTAACGTCGTCGAGCGATACGACGACTCAGGGCGGCTGCGCGCCTCGATCGTCGTGACTGCGCCCGGTTCGATCCGGCAGGGGCCCGACGGGATGGTGTACGTCGCTTCCGGCGATTCTACGGTCAACATGATTCCCGGTGCGCCACGTACCGGAGCAGTCGTGCGTCTCGATCCGCGTGCGGCACAACCGATCGCGCGAGTCTTCGCGACGGGGCTTGGTATGCCCAACGGACTTGTCGTCGAGTCCGACGGGACAGTGTTCGTCGCCGACGGCGTACTCGGTCTGGTTCGGTTGCGCGCCGACGGTTCGATCGACACAGAATGGTCCGCGCGCGCCCCCCAGAATCTCGCACCGACACCGGTGATCGACGGTACCGGGATGAACGGGCTCATCGCCGTCGGCGATGACCTGTTTCTGACGATGACGATGAGCAGCACCGGCCGGGTGCTACGGGTTCCGATCGACAATCCGGCGGCTACGTCGTCGGCCGCCGATCTGACGGCTCCTGTGCCCGCGATTCTTGACGACCTCGCCGTCGTCGACTCGACCACGTTGGCAGTCGCGTCCGCCGCCGGCCAGGTGCACCTCGTCGACCTTCGTAGCCATCGTGTCTGTTCCTCGAGCGTCGGCCACCCTCTGACCGCGCTCGCTGTCGTGCGCGGCCGGCCGGGGGAGCTGCTGGCGACCTCGGAGACCGGTCAGGTCATCACACTGCGTCGTCAGTGAACGCTGCGCGCGTCACCGACACCGTTGCTGCGACCCGCAATTCGTCCGGGCTGTTGTGGTCTGCGGGCACCATCATCCACACCAGTAGCTGGTTGGGTTCGCGCACGCGGCGCAGCGTGATCGGTGTGCCCGGCACGATCGGGCGCAGATATTCGATGACCACCCGGTGCGGACCGTCGATGAGATCGGGGTGCTCGCCGAGCTCGTCCTCGATCGCCTCGAGGTAGGCGGCGTTGTTGAGATGTTTGAACGGATCGAAATCGGTACTGCGCAGCACATGTGGGCGGTCGGGCACATCGAGCATCTCCGTGGCCGGGGCGGTCTCGGGATTCATCGACTTCCACCGCAGGCGGTGTTCGTCGGTCATCGACGAGAGCATCTCGAAGGCATTGTCCGACAGCCGTGACGGCATCCCGAGGTCGTTGACGTTGATCCAGAACGCCTCGGTCTCGATGAGACCGGCCGGGCGGGGATCGGGATTGAAGCGGTTGGTCTCGTGGTCGGCGGTCAGACGCACCCGCATGTTGGTCCACCGGGTGGACAGGGCGCCGCACCAGCGCTGCGCGGTGATCGACGCGGGCCAGGAGAACGGGACGATGACATCGATGATGGTGCGGCGCACGATCCAGAACGGGTCGGTGTCGCCGAAGTCGGTGGCCTCGATGTTGTCGTTGGCGACGTCCTGCAGGTATCGCGCGACGGCGTCGAGTCGTACCCGCATCTGCTGGTCCACGTCGCCGGTGCGGACGCGATACCCCGCCTCGAAGTACCGCGCTCCGGTCTTGCGATCGGGGAGTGGGGTCGTCGTGGCGGGATCGCCTGGGACCTGTCCGGATGCGTGGGGCCGGGCGGCTGTGCTCACTCGAAGTCCTCATGTCTCGTCCGCTGTGTCAGAGTTAAGATACAGTGAACCGCTAAACTAGAACACGTTCTAGATGGAGAAGCAGGGAAACCCCAGATGGCGCATGTGATCACTCGACCGTGTTGCAACGACGCTTCGTGCGTGGCCGTGTGTCCGGTGAACTGCATCCACCCCACGCCGGACGAGCCGGAGTTCTTCACCGCCGAGATGCTGTTCATCGATCCGGAGACCTGTATCGACTGCGGCGCCTGCATCGACGAGTGCCCCGTCGAGGCCATCATTCCCGACGATCAGCTCGAGGAGAAGGACGAGCCCTACCTGCAGATCAACGCCGACTACTACAACGACCACGACGTCGAGGGCGGTCTCGTGCCGCCGAAGAAGGCGCCGCAACTCCCGGACGGACCGCTGCACGTTGCGATCGTCGGCGCCGGGCCGGCCGCGTTCTACGCCGCCGAGGACCTCGTCCGTCGACCCCAGATCGCGGTCGACATGTTCGACCGGCTGCCCACGCCCTACGGGCTGGTGCGCGCGGGGGTGGCCCCCGACCACGCCGCCACCAAGGGTGTCGAATCTGGCTTCGCCTCGACTGCGGCCAAGAAGAACTTCACCTATCACCTCGACGTCGAGGTCGGCAAACACATCAGCCACGACGAACTCGCCCAGCGCTACCACGCGGTCATCTACGCCGTCGGCGCACCGACCGATCGGCGTCTGGGCATCGATGGCGAGGACCTGCCGAACTCGTTGCCCGCCACCGAGTTCGTGGCCTGGTACAACGGCCACCCCGACTATGCGGATCTCGCCGTCGACCTGTCGGCGCAGCGCGCGGTGGTCGTCGGCAACGGCAACGTCGCACTCGACGTCGCGCGCATCCTCGTCACCGACCCCGACGAGCTGGCCCGCACCGACATCGCCGACCACGCGCTCGCCGCCCTGCGGGACTCCCAGGTCACCGAGGTGGTGTTGCTCGGACGACGTGGCGTCGCCCAGGCGGCCTACACCAACAGCGAGTTCCTCGCGCTCGGTGACGTCGACGGGGTCGACGTCATCGTCGATCCCGACGAGCTGGTCCTCGACTCGGCCACGCAGGAGGCGCTCGACGACGGAACCCTCGACTCGACGATCGCCACCAAGATCCGACTGGCCCGCGAGTTCTCCGAGCGTCCGACCACCCCGGGTAACCGTCGCATCGTCTTCCGGTTCATGGCGTCCCCGCTGTCGATCCAGGGCTCCGATGACGAGGCCACCGGCGGTGTGCAGACGCTGACTTGCGTGCGCAACGTGTACGCCGAGGCCACCGGTGCCAGCGTGGCCATTACCCCCACCGAGGAACGCTTCGACATCGAGGCCGGACTGGTGCTGCGGGCGATCGGATACCGCGGTGTACCGATCACCGACCTGCCGTTCGACGAGGGGCACGGCGTCGTTCCCAACACCGCGGGCCGGGTGACCGCCGGCGCCGACGGCGAGGTGATCCCCGGCCTGTACGTCGCCGGATGGATCAAGCGCGGGGCCACCGGAGGGATCGGCAGGAACCGTATATGTGGTCAGGAGACGGCCGAGTCGGTGATCGCCGATTTCGTTGCCGGCAGCCTGCCCGAGCCGGCGGCATCGCGGGACGACGTCGCCGACCTGGTCGTCGACCGCGGCGCGCGCCGCATCGACCTGGCCGGATGGAAGCGCATCGACCTGGCCGAACGCGGCGCCGGCAAGACCGCGGGCCGGCGACGTGTGAAGCTTGTCGACATCCGTGAATTGGAAAAAGCCGCCGAGGCCGAATCTGCCTGAGGTCTTGGCGCCCGCCGACCGGTGGGCGCCTCGCCGGCGATCGGGTCACACGAGAAGAACGGGGTACACGACGTGCGCGTCGCACTGCTCTCCTACCGGAGCAAACCGCATTGCGGGGGACAAGGGGTTTACGTCCGGCATCTGAGCCGGGAACTCGCGTTACTCGGGCACGAGGTCGAGATCTTCTCCGGCCAGCCGTATCCGGACCTCGACCAGGCCGCTCTCGACGCCGGTGTGCGTCTGACCAAGGTGCCCAGCCTCGGCCTGTACGACGAGCCCGACCCGTTCCGCACGCCGCGTCCGGGCGAGTATCGGGACTGGATCGACGCGCTCGAGGTGGGGTCGATGTGGACGGCCAGCTTCGGTGAACCACTGACCTTCAGCCTGCGGGTGGCCCGGCTGCTCGCCGATCGCCGCGACGACTTCGACATCGTGCACGACAACCAGTGCCTCGGCTACGGCCTGCTGCAGATCCAGAAGGCCGGATTCCCGCTGATCGCCACCATCCACCACCCCATCACCCGAGACCGCACGCTCGCGGTCAAGGCCGCCAAGGGGTGGCGCAAGATCACCGCGTGGCGCTGGCATTCGTTTCTGCGCATGCAGGGGCGGGTATCGCGGCGCATCCCCGAGCTGCTGACCGTCTCGCGCAGCAGCGAGGTCGACATCCGCAAGGCCTTCGACATCCCGTCGGGTCGCATCACCACCATCCCGCTCGGCGTCGACACCGAGGTCTTCCGACCGGCCGATCAGCGGGTTGCGGGCCGGGTGGTGTCCATCGCGAGCGCCGACGCCCCGCTCAAGGGAGTGTCGTATCTACTCGAGGCCATCGCCAAACTCGCCGCCGAACGTGACGTCACGCTGACCCTGGTGTCGAAACTCGACCCCGAGGGACCCTCGGCCAAGCTCATCGAGGACCTCGCGATCGGCGACCGGGTCGAGGTCGTCTCCGGGCTCACCGACGAGGAGGTGGCGCACCTGCTCGCCTCCGCCGAGGTGGCGTGTGTGCCCTCGCTCTACGAAGGATTCTCGCTGCCCGCGGTCGAGGCCATGAGCTGCGGCACCCCACTGGTCGCCACCCGCGCCGGCGCCATCCCTGAGGTCGTCGGCACCGACGGCAGCGCCGCCCGCCTGGTGCCGCCCCGGGATTCGGGCAAGCTCGCCCAGGAGATCGGGCGGTTGCTCGACGACGCCGACCTGCGCGCCGCGATGGGCGCCGCGGGGCGCGCCCGCGTCGAGGAACGCTACAGCTGGGCGGCCGTGGCCGCGAAGACCGCCGAGCATTATCGGACGGTTTTGGACAGGACGGGGCTTGAGTCAACAGGGCTCGATCGGGTGACCACAAAGGAGACGAGTGCGTGCTGACAGTTGATTTCGACCGGCTGGGCGTGGGTCCGCAGACCAAGGCGATCGACATCGGGGCGGGGCAGGGCAGGCATTCGTTCGAGATGTTCCGGCGTGGCGCCGACGTGATCGCCTTCGATCAGTCCGAGTCCGACATGGCCGATGTGGCCGAGATGTTCGACGCGATGATGGCCGAGGGGCACGTGCCCACCGAGGCCAAGGCCCGCGCCGAGGTCGGTGACGCGCTTCGACTCCCGTACGCCGACAACACCTTCGACGTCGTGCTGATGTCGGAGATCCTCGAGCACATCCCGACCGACGAAGGTGCCATCGCCGAGATGGTGCGGGTGCTGCGGCCCGGCGGTGTCGCCGCGGTGACCGTGCCGCGGTACTGGCCGGAGAAGGTGTGTTGGGCGCTCTCGGATGCGTACCACGAGGTCGAGGGCGGTCACGTTCGTATCTACAAGGCCTCCGAGCTGGCCGGCAAACTCGAGGCCGCGGGCCTCGAGGTCACCGGCACCGACCACGCCCACGCACTGCACGCGCCGTACTGGTGGCTCAAGTGCGCTGTCGGCGTCGAGAACAACGACAACGTGCTGGTCAAGGGCTATCACCAACTATTGGTGTGGGACATGATGAGCAAGCCGTGGCTGACGCGGGTCGGCGAGCAGGTGTTGAACCCGGTCATCGGCAAGTCGGTCGCCCTGTATCTACGCAAGCCGGAATGAGTCGGGCCACACCGGCGATCGCCGGTGTGCTGACGGCCGAGCAGGTCACCGCGACCGGGGCGGCCATCGTCGGTATGCAGGAGGACTCCGGTGCTCTGCCGTGGTTCCCCGGCGGACAAACCGACCCCTGGGATCACATCGAGTCGGCGATGGCGCTGAGCGTCACCGGCTTCCTCGCCGAGGCCGAGGCCGCCTACGACTGGTCACGGCGTCATCAACGGCCCGACGGGTCGTGGCCGATCCGGACGGTGTGCGGGACGGTGACCGATCACGGCATCGATTCCAACTTCTGCGCCTACATCGCGGTCGGCGTCTGGCATCACTACATGATCACCGGCGACACCGCGTTCCTCGATCGGATGTGGCCGACGGTGTGGTCGGCGATCGACCTCGTCCGTCGCTTCCAGCGGCCCGACGGCGCCTTCCGGTGGGGCGGTGACCACCGCACGCACGCGATGTTCGACGAAGCCCTCGTCACCGGCAACGCGAGCATCCACCACGCCCTCGACTGTGCGATCCGGATCGCCGCGGAGATCGACCAGCCCGACGACGAGTGGGTGCGTGCGTTCGAGGCGCTCGGGGAGGCATTCCGCGAGCGGATCGAGGTCTTCGAGGACCCGTCGGAGCATTCGATGGACTGGTATTACCCGGTGCTCGGCGGTGCACTGCGCGGACGAGCCGGCCAGGAACTCATCGCTCGGCGGTGGGACGAGTTCGTGGTGCCCGGCAAGGGTGTGCGCTGCGTTGACCACCGGCCGTGGGTGACCGGGGCCGAGACCTCGGAGCTGGCCCTGGCCCTCGACGCGCTCGGCGACACCGCCGATGCCGTCGAACTGATCGCCTCGATCCAGCACCTGCGCGATCCCGACGGCTCGTACTGGACCGGCCTGGTCTTCGCCGACGGGAAACGCTGGCCGGTCGAGAAGAGTTGCTGGACCTCGGCGGCCGTGATCCTCGCCGCCGACGCGGTCAGCCGGGCGTCGGCGGCCAACGGGATCTTCCGCGACGTCGGCAGCTGGATGGCCGCTCGACGCTGAAGCGGTTCGCCCCCGAAGTGGTTCGCCCAGAGGCGTTTGCCCTGAGCGGACTGCCGCCTTCTCTCGAATGCGCTCTCGCCGCCGCCCCACGTCGGCGACGAGAGCGCATCCCCCGACACTCGACCCGGTGGTCGTGACACCGACCGGGGAGTGACCTCAGTCAAATCGACCGCGCTGGGTCCATGCCACCGGTGGACCGGATTTCCGCCGAAAACCGCTGGTAAAGTCATCCCACGAGTTTTCCGGACCGGAAAACCGGAACCGGATGGACGGATGTGACCAAACTCTGATTTGTCGTGGCGCTGCCTGGTTCGTAGATTCGCAGGGAACCCGAGACCGGGGGAGGGGGAAGCACCAATGACGACGCGTCTGTCAGACGCGTCCGCGGTCGACGGCCCCGGACGCTTCGGTTCCCAACTGCACGCGTTGTTCACCGCGGCGGGATCGCCGACACTGGCCGCCACCATCGCGGGCGCTGCCCGCATCGCCCCCGGGCGTGGTGAGGTGTCGGTGCAACGCCTCTCGGACTGGCGTCGCGGACGTCACCTCCCGGCCCGGTTCGAGACTCTCGAACCCGTCCTCGCGTGGCTCATCCTGCAAGCGCAGTCGCGGGGTGCCGACACACCGTCGCTGCGTGACTGGCGACGCTGGTGGTCGGCGGCCAGTGGCACCCGCACCCGTGACGCGGGCCCGTCGAAGCGGCGCACAGCCGAGCCGATCCCGACGCTCGCCAGTCCGTATCCCGGACTCGGGGTGATGACCGCCGACGACCGCGACGTCTTCTTCGGCCGCGACCGCGTCCTCGACGAACTCGCGGCACTCATCGGTGCCGCCGACCGCGACCGTGAGCTCTCGCCGGCGATGGTACTCGTCACCGGGGTCTCGGGGGCGGGCAAGTCGTCGTTGCTGCGCGCGGGCCTCGCCCGGCTCGCCGAACGTCCGGAGAACCGTTGGGAAGTGCGTGCGCGACCGGCCGTCGCACTGCTCGATGACGCCGATGGGCAGCGTGCCGAGGGCGCGGGAGGCGACGAGCCCGCCGAACAACCCGACGTCGAACAACCCGACTTCGAACAACCCGGCACCGAGGAATCCGGTACCGATCATCCCGGCGCCGACCCCGACGCCGGACTCGATGATCACGCCGCCGCGCCGACGCTGACCGTGCAGGTGGTGGATCAGCTCGAGCAGGTGCTCGTCGGGGAGTCGCGTCGCGCCCCGCGCGTACAGCAGCTGATGGAGGCGTTGGGCGGGCTCGCATCGGAGCCGGGAACCGTGGTCGTGGTCGGGGCCCGCGCCGACATGTACGAGATGGCGTCCACGCTCGAGCCGGTCGCCTCGGCGTGGCAACACCGGTCCATCGTGGTGCCGCCGATGACCGACACCGAACTCGAAGAGGTCATCGCCGCGCCCGCACGGGTGTCGGGAATTCGCGTCGACAAGGGCCTCGCCCCGACCATCCTGTCCGATCTGCGGGGTCTGACCGGGCGGCGCGGCCCGGTCGAGGACCGTGCCGGGCAGCTCCCGCTGGTGGCGCACGTGCTGTCGGTGATGTGGACGACGCGTGCCGGTGCCACGCTCACGGTCAGCGGCTATCACGCGGCGGGTGGGGTCTCCTCGGCCATCGCCGAATCCGCCGAGGCCATGTGGCTGGCGCTGCCGCCGGCCCACCGCGTCACCGCACAGCGGCTGCTGTTGTCGCTGATCCACATCTCCGACGGGGTGACCGCGCGCCGGCCGCGTCGGTTCGCCGACCTCGTCGCCCTCGGTGACGATCGCGCCGGCACGGTCGCGGTGATCGAAGCGCTGTCGGAGTCGCGCCTCATCACCGTCTCCGACCAGCAGGTCCAGATCATCCACGACGTCGTGCTCAGTGCGTGGCCGCGCCTGAGCGAACTGATCGAACGCACCCGTGACAGCGCTCCGGTTCTCGAGCGCGTCACGTCCGATGCCACCGAGTGGGACCGTCAGGGCCGCGACACGTCGCTGCTCTATAACCCGACGCGCTACGAGTGGGCCGTGCAGGTGGCCGACGACCCGGTGCTCGGTTCGGTGGCTCGCGACTTCCTCGACACCGGCCGCCACCACATCGACACCCAACGCCGCCGTCGACGATGGGCGATCGCGGCGGTCTCGCTGCTGGCGGTGATCTCGGTGGTCGCCGCGGGCGTCGCCATCTTCTCCAATGTCGCGCTGGCCCGCGAGAGTGACAACGCACGGTTCTCGGCGCTGCTGTCGTCGGCGGGGCGGCTGGCCCAGACCGATCCGGGCCTCGCCGCCCAACTCGCGGTGGGTGCGTGGCGCATACACCCCGACAACCCGCTGGCGCGGATGCGGGTGCTGCAGACCCAACAGCTTCCGTTGCCGATCTCGGCACGACAGGGCCACCAGGGGTCGGTGTACGACCTCGGCCTGACCTCCGGCGGCGCCGGTGGCACGGGTTCGGGGGGCAGATTGCTGGCGACGGCCAGTTACGACCGCTCGGTACGCCTGTGGCGCGCCGACAACCCACGCGACATCGTGGCGGCGGGTCCGGCGCTGCGCGGTTACGGCTCCTTTGTCACCTCGGTCGATTTCCGGCCCGGCTCGCCGACCCTGGCCTCGGCCGACGGCGAGGGCAAGATCGCGGTGTGGGACATCGCCGACGTCACCCATCCGGTGCGGACCCAGACGTTGCAGTCGCCGTACGGCACCGGGACGTCCTACATCCTGCGGTACGACCACACCGGCCGGGTGCTCGCAACCACCCACGACAACGGGGTCGTCACCTTGTGGGACACCACCGCGCCCGGCGGGTATCGCGCGGTGTCGGCGATCCGCGATCACACCGGTCCGGTCCGCACGGTCGCGCTGTCGCTGACCCGACCGGTGCTCGTCGCCGGCTCCGACGACGGCACCATCAGTCTCTCCGACATCGCCGATCCGGCTGCGCCGGTGCATCTCTCGGACCTGCGCGATGGTATCGACAGCGGGTGGCATTCGGTGGCGATCTCACCCGACGGCACGCTGCTGGCGGCCGGCCGGGACGACGGGACGGTCGCGGTGTGGAACATCGCCGATCCGCGCTCGCCGATCGCGTTGGGCCGCGTCCGGGCGCACGGCGCGGCGATCTGGTCGGTCGGATTCTCCGCCGATGGCCGGTCGTTGATCTCGGCCGGTCTCGACGGATTCGCGCGTCGCTGGGACGTCGGCACCGATGGGACATCGGCATCGGCCGATCTGCTCACCGAACTCGGTGTGCCGATGCGAACCTCCGGCGGCGCGTTCTTCACCGCCCGTGAGATCGCCCCACAGGTGATCCTGACCGCCGGTGGCGCCGGGACTATCCAGGCCTGGGACATCCCGGCGTCACCTCAGCCCGCGCATTCGCTGCCCATCACCCAGACCTCGGTCAGCCCGGATGGCACGACCTTGGCCACCAGCGCCGCCGACCAGACGATCGCTCTGTGGAATCTGCCGCGTGGCCGGGCGCCGACCGAACTGTCGCGGATCTCCTCGCAACCGCGGCCCAGTGGTGGGTATGTGACCGCGTTCAACCGGACGGGCACCATTCTCGCGAGCGCATTCACCGGTGGCGGCGAGGTCGATCTCTACGACATCTCCGATCGCCGGGCGCCGCGCCGTCTGGTGACGCTTCCGGTACAGACCCGCCACACCTTCCCGCTGGCCTTCGACCCGACGAGGGACCTGCTGGTCACCGGCAGCAACGACAACTCGATCCAGTTGTGGGACGTCGCCGACCCGCATGCGCCACGGATGCTCGGACAGCCGTTCGCCACCGCGGACGGCTTCATCGAGGACGTCCAATTCAGTTTCGACGGTGGTGATCTCGTCGTCGCCGACGCCGCACATCGCATCACCCGGTGGGATATCGACGACCCCCAGAATCCCCACCTGGCACAACAGATGGCCTCGCACACCAGTGCGGTCAATGCGGCCGTGTTCAGCCCCGACGGACGTTTCATCTACGGTGGCGCCGACGACCAGACCATCTCGGTGACCGCGGTTGGTTCCGAATCGACTGCGCGCGTGCGTGTTCCGGTCGGCGTCCGGGTGACGTCGCTGTCGGTGTCGGCCGACGGCGCGACCCTGGTGGTGGGCGCCGACCTGAGCGTGCAGCTGTGGGACATCTCGACGCCCGATGTGCCGAAGCCGATTGCGCGCGACGAGTCGATCACCGCCGAATCGGCGTACGTCCGCGAGCCGATGATCGCGCCCAACGACGTCATCTATGCGGGCGGCCGATCCGATCTGCAGTGGTGGACGATCGACGCCGGAGCCGTCGCGAGCCGCGTCTGCGCGGCCGACAATCACATCGATCGCGGCACGTGGGACGAATTCGCCGAGGGCGTCGCGTACCCCGACGTCTGCCCCGGCTGAAGTAAAACGAGAACTTGTTCTAGACAGGTGTCCAGGCCTGTGTCTAAGGTGAGGGCATGGATTTCGGGATCGTGCAGTTCACCAGCGACCGCGGCCTGACGCCGCAGGTCCTGGCCCCGCTCATCGAAGGGGCCGGGTTCGCGTCGTATTTCGTGCCCGAGCACGGGCACATCCCGACCCGCCGCGATGCGGCGCATCCGCGAACCGGTGATTCCTCGTTGCCCGACGATCGCTACATGCGCACCCTCGACCCCTGGACCACGCTGGCCGCGGCGGCGGCGGTCACCGAGCGGATTCGGCTCGCCACGGCGGTTGCGCTACCGGTGCAGTCCGATCCGATCACCCTCGCCAAGACCCTGGCCACCCTCGACCACCTCTCCGGTGGACGGCTGACCCTCGGCGTCGGATTCGGTTGGAACCTCGACGAATTGGCCGATCACAAGGTGCTGCCGAAGCTGCGGCGGACGATGTTGCGTGAATACCTCGAGGCCATGCGCGCGCTCTGGACCGACGAGGAGGCCGAATACCACGGTGACTTCGTCGATTTCGGGCCCAGCTGGGCATGGCCCAAGCCGCGGGCGCACATCCCCACGCTCGTCGGGGCGGCCGGCAACGAGAAGAACTTCCGATGGATCGCCCGCAGCGCCGACGGCTGGATCACCACGCCGGGCGAAGAGGACATCGAGGGCTCGGTGGGCCTACTGCACCGGATCTGGTCCGACGCCGGCCGTGACGGCGCGCCGGAGATCGTCGTCCTCGACTTCAAGCCGGTCGCCGAGAAGCTGGAGAAGTGGCGCGAGATCGGCGTCACCACGGTCCTCTACGGGCTTCCCGATGACTCGGTGGAACGCGCCCGCGGCTACCTCGCCAAACTCGCCGGCAAGCTGGGTCTCGCCCCCGCCGTCGTGTAGCCCTTTTCGGCCGACAGCGCTCTTCCCATCGCCGACAGCGCTCTCCTCCCCGCTGACGGCGCTCTCCTCCCCGTCGACGGCGCTCTCCACCTCGCCGACGGCGCCCTCCACCTCGCCGACAGCGCCCCTCTCCCCGCCGACGGCGCTCTCCCCATCGCCGACAGCGCTCCTCTCCCCGCCGACAGCGCTCTTCACCGCGCCGACAGCGCTCCTCTACGGCGCGGCCGCAAGCCCCGGGATGACGAAGCGCTCGACCTGTCGTCGCACCGACGCCGGGTCGTCGGCGTCGACGGTGGTGCCGGGAACGGTGCCGAGGCTGATGAGAATGCGTGCCACCCACTCCGATACCTCGACGGCGTCGTGATCGGGGTGTACCTGTCCGGTCTCGATCGCCGCGTCGACGAATGGTCTCCAGAACAGTGCGAGGTCGGGGACGAGGGCGCTGACGCCCACGCCCGCGCACGCGGCGAATTCCTCCGGCTCCTCCGTGCGCAGCCGCAGCAGGAGTGTGCCGGGGTCGTCGTAGGCGCCGCGGCCGATTCGGACGCCTGCCACGAGTTGCGCGGTGAAGTCGCCCAGTGTCTCGAGTTCGACGCGCGCGTCGCTCCAGAACGAATCGGTGAGCCGCACGATCGTCGCCCCGACCATCGACTGCTTGTCGGGGAAGTGTCGGTAGAGCCACGCCCGCGACACCCCGGCGACGTCGGCGACCTGCTGCATCGTCGTGGCCCGAATGCCCATGTCGGCGAGCAACTTCTCGGCCGCGTCGAGCAGGCGGTCGGCGACGCTGGTGGCCGGGGCGGGTGTCATGGTCACCAACTCTAACAACCGGAGTGGACAGTTTCGCCAAAGTGTTCACTGTGAGGCCTTGCGTGCGGTAGACAGATTCAGAGATCTGTCAACTATCCAAAAGGGGCTCCCATGCGCGATCTCCCGCGTACCGCCATCATCGGCGCCGGAATCAGCGGTCTGACATCGGGAAAGATGCTCACCGACTACGGCGTCCCGTATACCTGTTTCGAGAGTTCCGATCGGGTCGGCGGCAACTGGGCGTTCGGCAATCCCAACGGGCACTCCAGCGCTTACCGCTCGCTGCACATCGACACGTCCAAGCATCAGCTGTCGTTCCGCGATTTCCCCATGCCGTCGGAATACCCGGACTTCCCGCACCACACCCAGATCAAGCAGTACCTCGACGATTACACCGACGCCTTCGGTCTGCGCGAGAACATCGAGTTCGGAAATGGTGTCACCCACGCCCGTCGACTCGACGGCGGCGGGTGGGAGTTGTCGACCCAGCGCGGCGAGACGCGTCGCGTCGACCTGCTGGTCGTGGCCAACGGGCATCACTGGGATCCGCGGTGGCCGGACTTCCCGGGCGAATTCGCCGGTGACGAGATCCACTCCCATTCCTATATCGACCCGCGTACGCCGCTGGACTTCGCCGGTAAACGAATCCTGGTGGTGGGCTTGGGCAACAGTGCCGCCGACATCGCCGTCGAGCTGTCGTCCAAGGCGCTCGACACTACGGTCACCATCTCGACCCGGTCGAGCGCTTGGATCGTCCCCAAGTACTTCGCGGGCAAACCGGCCGACAAGTACTACCACACCTCGCCCTACATTCCGTTCTCGTGGCAGCGCAAGTTCACCCAGATCATGCAGCCGATGACCGCCGGGCGCCCCGAGGATTACGGACTGCCGACCCCGAATCACAAGTTCTTCGAAGCACATCCGACGCAGTCGGTCGAGCTGCCGCTGCGGCTCGGCTCCGGTGACGTCACCGCCAAGGGCAACATCGAGCGACTCGACGGCCACATCGTGCACTTCGTCGACGGTACGAGTGCCGATTTCGACGTGATCATCTACGCCACCGGATACAACATCACCTTCCCGTTCTTCGACCCCGACGTGATCAGCGCCCCCGACAACCACATCGACCTGTACAAGCGGATCTTCTATCCGGGCATCGACGACGTCGTGTTCGCCGGGTTCGCCCAGTCCACGCCGACGCTGTTTCCGTTCGTCGAATGTCAGGCCCGGGTCATCGGTGCCTATGCGGTCGGGCAGTACCGACCGCCGTCGGTGCCGCAGATGCGCGAGATCATTGCCTCCGACCAGCAGTACTTCACCGGGCACATGCTGCACACGGCAAGGCACACACAGCAACTCGACCACTATCTCTACGAACACAACATCCGTACCAAAGAACTGCCCGCCGGGCGTGCGCGTGCCGCCGAGCAGGGGCCCGTCCGTTGGGCGGGCGTCGACGCCGCGCCGCTGCAGGAGGCACGATGACCACCGCCGACACCGACCGTCGCACCGCGCGTTTCGAGTCCGTACGATTCGATTCTGACGGAACCGGTTGCGACGCCTGGTTCTTCGCATCGACCGGCACCGCATTCGCCAACGACGCAGGAGTGCCGGTGGTGGTGATGGCCCACGGCTTCTGTGGTACCAAGGATTCCGGGCTCGAGCCGTTCGCGCGACGCCTGGCCGACGCCGGTCTGGCGGTGTTCGCGTTCGACTACCGGAACTTCGGACTCTCCGATGGTGAACCGCGCCAACGGGTCTCGATGTCCGGTCAGGCCGCCGACTACCATGCCGCCATCGCCGCCGCCGGCCGTCAGCCCGGTGTGGACGCCTCCCGGATCGTCCTGTGGGGGCTGTCGCAATCCGGCGGGCACGTGTTGATCGTGGCAGCCGAACGTGCGCGGACGGGACGCGACGACGTGGCCGCCGTCATCTCGGCGGTGCCGATGGTCAGCGGGCTTGCGGCCGGTGTTCACCATTACCCGCAGGTGGGTGCGGTCTCGATGTTGCGATCCACGGCCGTCGGCATCGGCAGTGCGTTGGGCGCCAGACTTGGGCGCGACCCGGTGATGATGCCGGTCGTCGGCAAGCCCGGTGACAAGGCCGCGCTGACCAGCGACGGTTACCTGGAGAGTTACCTCGCGATCGCCGGCCCCAGCTGGCGCAACGAGGTCGACGCGTCGATCGGCTTGGAGCTCGGCTCATTTCGCGCCGACAAGGCCGCGCCCGATGTGGCCGCGCCGGTCCTCATGCAGATCGCCGATCTCGATCGGGGAGCGCCGCCCCACGCGGCGGCCAAGGCCGGGTTCGCCGCGCGCGCCGAGGTTCGGCACTACCCGTGTGACCACTTCGGGATCTTCGCCGAGGTTCAGGATTCGTGGTTCGATCCGGTCGTGTCCCACCAGATCCTGTTCCTGACACGCCATCTCGCCACCTCGGCGGTGACCGCGTGAGTACGGCGCTGGTGGTCGGCGGCGCGTCGGGCATCGGAAAGGCCACCGCGCGAAGGCTGCACGAGGACGGCCATCGCGTCGTCGTCGCCGACGTCAATGCCGATGCCGCGTCGGCAACTGCCGCCGAACTGGGCGGAACCGCGACCGCGGTGCACCTCGATGTCACCGACGAGGCCTCTGTCGCTGCAGGTTTCGACGGTCTGGACCACCTCACGACCGTCGTCAACTGCGCAGGGCTGTCGATGCCGGGAGCGCTCACCGACCTGGAGTTGACGGCGTGGCAGACGACCGTCGACGTCTGTCTGACCGGAACGTTCCTTGTGCTCAAGTATGCGGGACGCCATGTCGCCCAGGGTGGTTCGATCGTCTGCGTGGCCTCGCTCAACGGCCGCCAGCCCGGTGCCGGGATGGGGTCGTACTGTGCAGCGAAGGCCGGGGTGCTGATGCTCGTCGAGGTGGCCGCCCTCGAACTCGCCGAGCGTGGGATTCGCGTCAATGCCGTCTCGCCCGGACTCGTCGACACACCGCTGACCGCCGGCATCGCCTTCGTCCCCGGGCTGACCGAGGAGTACATCGAGAACACGCCGTTGGGTCGGGCGGGTACTCCCGAGGACATCGCCGCGACGATCGCGTTCCTCACCTCCCCGGCGCCGGGGTGGATGACCGGTGCCGCAATCGATCTCAACGGCGGCGCGCACCTGCAGCGCTATCCGGACGTGTTGGGTAAGGTGCGGGCACTCGCAGGCGGGTAGATCCCGGTGTTCGGCGGCGGTCAGCCCCGCGGCAACGGGGCCCCGACCTCGCCGGAGTCGCGTCGCAGGACGCGCAGCGAACCCTCCACCCGCACCTCGGTGAATTGTCCGCTCTGCAGTGCCTGGCAATAGATCTCGTAGGGGGGACGGCCGCCGTCGGCGGGGTCGGGGAACACGTCGTGGATCAGCAGCGCGCCACCGATGCGCACCCACGGTGCCCACCCGTCGAGGTCGTTCTGCGCGGCCTCCATCGAATGGCCGCCGTCGATGAACACGAAGTCGGCGGGCTTGCCCCAGGCCCGGGCCGCGACTGTCGACGGGGCGAGCATCCCGATCACGGTCTGCTCGAGGCCGGCGTCGAACATCGTGCGCCGAAAGCGGGCCGAGGTGTCCAGCGTGCCCGAATGCGGATCGACGAGAGACTCGTCGTGGTACTCCCAGCCGGGCTGGTGTTCCTCGGAGCCGCGGTGGTGGTCGACGGTGACGATCACCGCCCCTGCCGCCTCGGCCGCCGAGCCCAGGAACACCGTCGACTTGCCGCAATAGGTGCCGATCTCCACGCCGACCTTTGTCGAATCCGGTTGTGTCAGATACTCGCCGGCGATCTCGAACAGCGTCTGCGCCTCGTCGAGCGGCATGAAGCCCGGCGCGTCGTCGGCGACCTGACGGCGTTCGGGTGAAGGAGCGGAGAGCGGCTGCGATGCCGGCGAGGCGGTCATGAAAACCGATCCTAGGGCATCTCTGCGGTTACCGACCGAGCGATTGTTCTCCCCGGCGTAGGGTGGACAACCATGAAAGCTCAGGTGCTCACCGAAGAGTCCGGACCGTCCGCCCTCGAACTGACCGACGTCCCCGATCCAACGCCCGCCGAGGGCCAGGTCCTCGTCGACATCAAGTCGTGCGGGATCTGTTTCCCCGACCTGCTGATGAGTCAGGGAAAGTACCAGCTCCGCATGCCGACGCCGTTCACGCCCGGCACCGAGGTCGCCGGCGTGGTGCGTCAGGCTCCCGAGGGTGCGTCGGTGAAGGTGGGCGACAAGGTTCTCGTCGCGTCCATCGTCGGCGGCTTCGCCGAACAGCTGGCCGCCTCGCCCGAGCAGCTGCTGCCCCTGCCCGAGGGGCTGACGTTCGATCAGGGCGCCGCTCTGGGCATCAACTATCAGACCGCGCTGTTCGCGCTGAAAATGCGCGCACAGACCGCGCCCGGTGAGGTCGTCGGCGTGCTCGGTGCTGCGGGTGGCGTCGGGACCGCGTCGATCATGGTGGCCAAGGCGATGGGCGCCAAGGTCATCGCGATCGTGCACCGTAAGGGTGCCGAGGAATTGCTGCGCAGCGCGGGCGCCGACGAGGTCGTCCAGCTCGAAGAGGGCTGGGGTGCCGAACTGAAGAAGATCGCGCCCGAGGGTGTCGACGTGATGATCGACCCGTCCGGTGGCGAGGTGTTCGACGAGGCGCTGCGCCAGGTCGCCCCCGACGGTCGGTACGTGGTCATCGGATTCGCGGCCGGCGGTATCCCGACCGTCAAGCTGAACCGCGTGCTGTTCCGCAACATCGCCGTTGTCGGCGCCGCCTGGGGTGAGTACGTGCGCACGCACCCGGGCGTGCCTGAACTGCTGCACGACGAGCTGACCGAGATGATCGCGGCGGGGCTGAGCCCGCAGGTCAACACCACCTACACCCTTGATCAGCTACCGACCGCATTGACCGATCTCGCCGAGGGGCGGATCCTGGGGAAAGCTGTCGTCCACATCGCCGATTGAGAGGTCACCTCATGTGCCGCAACATCACCGAATTGCGCGGACTCGAACCCGCGGCGACCGAGGAAGAAATCGAGGCAGCCGCGCGCCAGTACGTTCGCAAGGTGAGCGGCATACGTCATCCGTCGGCAGCCAACGCCGAGGTGTTCGAGGCGGCGGTCATTGCGGTGACCGCCGCCACGCGAACCCTGCTCGGTGAGCTCCCGGAGCGTCGCCAGCCGCCGAAAACCGTACCGCCGCTGCGACGTCCGGAGGTCCGGGCGCGGATCGCGGCGCGGGGGTAGGGCCGCGGCGCAGTGATCGGAGACGGCGCGAGGTGATGATCAGGTGGACGCCCCCACTCAACGAGGTAGGGGTCCGGGTGCCGCTCGACGGCGTGATCAATCGCTGTGCTGACGTGGTGGTCTGGATTACGCAGACAGTGGTGTACACCACCGGGGTCGAGATGACCGTCGAGGTCCGAATCCGCAAGGACGCGATGACTTGTGACGGCGGGCTGTGGCTCGGGCGCGATGGTCGCCGCAGCTCCGTGGTTCCGTTGCTCGTCGGGTTCGAGTGGGCCGACGGAACGACCTCGTCCAATCTGCCGTCGCCGGAGTTGAACGCGGGTGGACTCGGGCGGTTCCGCGGCACAGCCGGCGCCCACGACGCCTCCTTCGCCTTCGGCCTCGACCACCTGCCGCCTCGCGGCGAGTCTGTACTCGTCACTGCGGCACCTTTCCTCGGACTTTCGGAACGAAAGATCACGTTCGACGCGGGAATCATCCTCGACGCCGCATCCCGTGTGGAGGTGCTCTGGCCCGATGATGGCCGCCCGATCCCGCGTGAGCGCGGTGACCGCGACGCGGTGCCGCGAATCCCGTCGACCGGGTGGTTCGCTGAGCACTACGTGCAGGCGCCACCGAGACCGGCGGGTGGGTATGCCGCCGTCGTCACACCGGCAAAAGGTGCGCCGAGGTATCCGGACGACTGGGTCGACGGCGCGCCGACCAACAGCACCGACCAGTCATGTGCAATCTGCGGAAGCGTCAATGTCGTCTGGGTACATCCACTCGACATCGACAGGACCAGGTATCGCGTTTATGGCAAAGGGCATTCGCTCCCCTCGTATTGGGCATTGTGCGAGGACTGCGAACAGATGTACCGCGCAGGCAATGACGACGCCGTGGTCGCAGTCATGGAGAAGTACTGGATATTCCAAGACACCGACGAACAGCTTCGTCAGGCGCTGTCCGTGTTTCGCCGGGCAGACAAGGGGGCTCGTCGTTTCTCGAGTTGAGTCTTCCGAGAGGGGCTCAGTTCACGCCGAACAACTCCGCCGCATTCCGATAGAGGACCCCGCGTACCCAGTCGTCGCCCAGATCCAGCCGCATGATCGCGTCGAGGGCGTGGGTGTAGGTGTAGGGGATGTTCGGGAAGTCGCTGCCGAACAAGATCTTTGGTCCCAGGTCGGCCAGCCGGGGTCGTAGCTCGGGTGGGTACGGCGCGTCGGCCTCGGAGAAGTCGGTGAACGACATCGTGGTGTCGAGTCGCACATTCTCGAATCGTTCGGCGAGACCGAGGAATTCCTCGTATTCCGGTGTGCCCATGTGCGCGATGATGAGCGGCAACGACGGGAATCGCTTGAGCAGCCGGGCGATGGGCTCGGGCCCGGTGTAGGTGCCCGGCGCCGGCCCGGAGCCGCAGTGGATGATCACCGGGACCTGCGCGTCGGCGATCTGCGACCACACCCCGTCGAGCAGTGGATCGAGTGGTGAAAAGGCGCCGACCTGGATGTGGCACTTGAAGACCCGGGTGCCCGCGACGATGGCCTTCGAGACGTAGGCGGTCGCCGGCTCCTCGGGGTAGAAGGTCGCGGTGTGCAGACAATCGGGGTGGTGGGCGGCGAAGTCGGCGGCCCATCCGTTGAGCCACTCGGCCATGTTCGGCTTGTGCGGATACACGAGTGACGAATACGCGCGAATGCCGAACGCCTGCAACGCAGCCACCCGGACGTCCTCGTCGGCTCGGTAGGTGATCGGCCATTCGCGTCCGACGAGCGGGCCTGCCGAGTCGAAGTACGACCACACCTTGTCCATCACCGACCGCGGCATGAAGTGGGTGTGGACGTCGATCAGACCCGGTAGTCCCAACGTGCCCCAGACCGAGCGGACCCGTTGTGCCTCAGCCTCGCTGAACGGTGTCGGCGCGAAGGGATCTTGCTCAGGAACGACGCTGTTCATGCGTCGACGGTACCGCGCCTGACGCCACGGGTCACGGAGAGCCGATCACCGTGCGTTCCCCATCGAGGTGACCGCGGTGCGCAATGTCAGTCCTGCGTGTGAGCGGAGGAGTGGTCCTTGGACGCGCGCGGCATGCGCCCGGTCCAGTCGCGGGGAACGATGAACACGCCCTCGGCCTCGACGGTGACCCCCTCGGCGTCGGCGAGAGTGCCCCGGACGGTCTTCTTACGGCCGTCGCGGCCGACGATCGACGCGCGTGCGGTCAGCGGTCCCAGTGGAGTCGGGCGCACGTAGCGCAGCGAGATCGTCCCGGTGTAGCACGGCACGTTGTCGACGCTGGCGGCCTCACCGAGGACCTGATCGAGGATCATCGCGGCCACTCCGCCGTGCACATGGTCACCGGGACCCTCATAGGCGGCACCGAGGGTGA
The DNA here is from genome assembly GCF_030077625.1 of Gordonia sp. L191. Classification (NCBI taxonomy): domain Bacteria; kingdom Bacillati; phylum Actinomycetota; class Actinomycetes; order Mycobacteriales; family Gordoniaceae; genus Gordonia; species Gordonia sp. L191. The sequence goes on from NZ_CP125996.1 coordinate 937,647, forward strand.
ACTCGGCAGACACCTCGTGCCCGTCGTGGTGGGTCCGCAGTGGTGGGGCGATGGCGTTACGAACGCCGACAACCGAATTGCCCCAAGGCATTCCGACAAAGTCTGGCGTGTAGCGCACGCCGTACGGGCCGTCGATCTGTTCGGCGCGCAGGGTGTCGACGATGGCGTCGATCCGCTCGCGCGCCGCGGCCACCACATCGTCGGGGACCTCGGTGCGAATCACCGCATCGATGAGCTGGCGCACGGACTCGGTCAGCGGTTCGTAGACCGCACGGCGTCGGGCGATCTCGTCGTCGGAGATGTCCTCGAGGGTGAACTGCATGCGGCGACTCCCGGGTCGTGCCGGCCGTGGCGAACCGCGGACCGAAACCAGACTAGAACGTGTTCTAATCTAGCGGAAGGCGTCGGCGTCGGCCACCAGATCGGCGCGGGCATCGGCCAGCACCTCGGCGCGGTCATCCGGGCGGACGAAGCCCGCCTCGATCGCCGTGTCGGCCGCCTCGGCGTAACGCTTGAGGTAGGTGTCCTGGTCCGGGTAGAGATCGGCGATGACCGTCGGCGGCAGGGGTGTCGTCACACCGAACAGGACGCAGATCCGGGGTACGTCGTCCTCGACCACGCCGCTGAGGATCTGGGTCGGTACGTCCACGCACGGAGTGCGCACGCCGTCGCGCGCATTGCCGACCTGGTCGAGTTCGAAGCGGTGGCCGTCGCCGGCGTCGACCACCAGGAGCGGGTCCGCGACCGGGGGCTCCGACTCCTCGTCGACCCACGACCGCAGATGGTGCAACGCCGAGCGCAGCACGAAGCGCTGCTGTCCGCGATTCACCGGCGCCGGACAACCGAGCATCGACTCGTACTCGCCGATCTGGGCGAGATCGGCATGTGACGTCCCGGCTATCTCCCATACGCGTAACAGTGACGAATCAGGTTGTCGGGCTTGCACATACTGAAAGTTGGTGAGAACGTCGGTCTCGGTCTGCACGACGAAGACCGGAACGGTCAGATCGGTGGATATTCGCACGGGCAACCCGCGATAGGCCTCGGTGATGTCGGCGGGGCCACCGGCCTCGTCGAGCGGTAGTGCTCCGAGTGATCGGCTGTGAATCAGAATCCCGTGAAAGACGTTGTGCAGGTTGGTGAAATGATTCGCGTAGGTTGTCAGTGCCATCGCCGATTGGGATTCGCCCGCGGCCAGCAGTCGGCGCACCGTGAGCCCCGCCAGCGGATGGCCTTCGGTATGGTTCGCGGTGAGTGCGCCACCGATGGCGCCGTAGATGTCGTAGCTGTAGCCGTCACCCGGGTGGTGTAGTGACCCGTATCGATCGGTGTCCTTGTCGGCGAGACGCGTGGGCGTGTCACCGCCGTCCATTCCGACAGATCCGGCACCGCCTTCGATGCCGGTGTACTGCGCCGACACCCCCACCCACGCATATCCCGATCGGACGATCTCCGGCGCGAGGTAGGTGTACTCGGGTGCGGCGTCGGTGCCGCTCGACACGTTGAACCACTCGACGACGACGTGTCCGTTGAAATCGGAGTCATTCTCGGGTCGCCGCACCAGGATTCGAGTGGTGAACTCCGCGGAGTCGACTTCGGCGACGGCGCCCGACGAGGTGCTCTCGAATCGGCGGGCACGTCCGACGGCAGCATATTCGCGCTCGTCATATCGGTGGGCTGTCAGGTTCGGACCGGGGCTGGCGCTGAGGATGTTGTGACCATTCCCGCCGGTCAGTTCGATGAAGGTCACTTGCGACGACATCTTTCGACCATAGCCCTCGTTCACGGTTCGACGAGGCCTTCCTGATGCTTGACGTCGACGTCCTCGAGACGCCTTCCCCTCGATGGTCGAGGTGCCCGTCTTGCCCAACGGCCGGAACCCTTCCCCCGACGCCCCACGCGTCGGGTCTTCCCGCCGATGGTCGAGGTGCGAGCCGCGTGCGGCGAGCCTCGAGACCCGGCGAGATGACAGGTATCGCAACCACATCCATCAACTACAGCGAAAACCGATCCGTCTACCACACCCCACCGACAGAAAATCGGCGCCGAAACACGTTGTCCACAAGCAGAATTCACCAAAACACCCCTTGCGTCGAACACCCTGGCGATGTAGACTCGACCTATCACACCGATCAGCCACCGGGGAGGGGCCCATGATCGACACCACCACAATTCTTGACGTCAAAGATGTTGATGCCGAAGCGGTCTTCGCCACCATCGTCACCCAACTCAGCGACCTGCAATGGAACCCGGAGATGACCGGACCCCAAGCCTTCGGCGCAATGAAACAAGTCCTCCTGCTCCGCAATCTGGTCGATCACCACGCCACCACCCTCGCCGGCGAACTGGACCGACTGGGCGTGGCCGACCACAAAACCACCCGACTGCGAGAACTGTTGATCAGCATGGGCTTCGCGACCTCGGTCGCAGGTCGGTACGTGCGGATCTCGGCCACCAGCGACATTGACCTGTTGTTGGCGCATGCCGCCGACGGGTCCATCTCCTCCGAACACACCGACGCCATCGTCCGCGGGTTGGCCCACATCGACGCCCGCTCCTCCGAACCCCTCGACACCGTCCAACGGTGTGAATACCTGCGGAAACTGCTGTCACACTACTTCGCCGGATTCACCCCCGCCGAGATCAACCTCTACGCGCGGCAGTTGGGGAACGAGTTGGCGGCCGAAACCCCGGGCGAGCTACCGGCCGCCGAGGACAAGACGATCAACTCCTACACCGACCGCATCACCGACGATGGCCGGCTGGAAATCTCGGCGAACCTCGACATCATCGCCGGGGAAAGGACCCGGACGTTGATGGAAACCCTGTCGGCGCCCAAGCCTCAACCCGACGGGTCACCCGATCCGCGGACACCCGAACAGATCTGTGCCGCCGCGTTCGAAACGATCGTCGAACTCGCGGCACAAGGATTGGCCGACACCACGTTCTCGGCGAAACCCACCAACGGGTTGTTGTGGACGTGGCCGGCCGACAACCCGGCCGTCGGCGGCGAGTTGCAGAACATGGGAGCCATCACCGAAGCCACCGCCAAAATGTTGTCGTGCGACACCACCATCACCAAGATCATCCTCGACCCCAACGAGGTACCGCTCAGTGTTGGTCAAGAGAAACGCTTCTTCACCCCCGGACAACGCAAAGCCTTACTCGTCCGGGATCGCGGATGCATCAAATGCGGTGCCCACGCCGGCCGCTGCCAAGCACACCACGTGCACCACTGGGCCGACGGTGGGCCCACCGACCTCGACAACGGATGCCTCCTCTGCACCAGCTGTCACGACGACGTCCACCACCACGGCTGGGACATCATCATGGGATACGACCGACACCCCTGGCTGATCCCACCCGCCAGCGTGGATCCGAAACGACGGCCAGTGCCGTCCTATCACCGACGCACCATGCGACTCGACGACACAGCAGCCTGACCTACCCTGCCCCACAACCTGAATCCCCGCACCCGGCCTGGCCGGGACCGCATCTGTTGTTTGAGAACTCCATAGCGAAACCCCCACCCGATGGTCGAGGTGTTCGAGCATCCGTGGCCCGGAAGCCCTTCAGCACAAGGGGTCTCGAGGCTCGTCGCTGACGCTCCTCGGCACCTCGACCATCGGGATGGGACGGCCATCGGGCACGAAACCCGGGGTGGGAACGGCCCTCCGGTGGTCGAGGTGCGAGCCGCGTGCGGCGAGCCTCGAGACCGCTTGCAGCAGAGCTGGAACTGAACCACCGTGGCCCGGAAGCCTTTCAGTACAACAGGTCTCGAGGCTCGTCGCTGGCGCTCCTCGGCACCTCGACCATGGGGATGGGACGGCCATCGGGCGGGAGAGGCTGGAGCATTCCCGCGCGGGCGGCCTCGTCCATCGGGATGGGAACACCGTCGGGCGGGAGGGCGTCAGCGCCTCGATGGTCGGCTATTACTTCTGGGACTTGCGATGGTTGTCGATCACCTTGCCGAACATGAAGTGCATCTTGGTGCCCAGGGGCCAGCCGACGTAGTAGCAGAGGAACAGGGAGATCTCCTCCAGCTGTTCCGGCGTCAATTCGCCATTGGCCAGCGCCGAGGACGCCTGGATCTCGGCGACGTCGATCTGGCCGGACTGCGCAAGGGCACCGAGGAGTAGGAGTCGGCGATCGCGGATGGAAAGCCCTTCGCGGGACCAGACTTCGCCGAACACCTGATCCGCGGTGTGGGCGAAGTAGTCGCCGGGTCCGTCGGACATTTCCCAGCCGTAGACCTTCGACATCATGTCGAGCGATCTCTGGCGCTGCTCGGATGTCATGAGAGTTCTCCTTCGTGGTGGGGGACGCCGAGCGCGTCGGCAAGGTCGCGGCGTGCCAACCGGCCGAGGGGAAGGTCGACACCCAAGTGATCGGCAAGGGCCAACGCCAGCGTGAGATCTTTCTCGCCCAGGGTTCGAACCGAAGTGAAGATGTCGTACCAGAAATCGTCCGGTGCGATCTCGGCGGTGGTGTCGCGCAGCATGATGGCGCCGGCACCGCCGGTGATGGCATCGGTGTGGCGGACCACTTTTCCGAGTTTCACCAGGTCGATACCGGCTGCCTCGGCAAGGCGGGCGGCCTCGGTGGTGGCGGTGAACGAGATGAAGTGGAGCAGGTTTCGCGCCAGCTTCATCTTCGTGCCCGCACCGACGTCCGGGCCGGCGTGGACCAGCATGTCGGAGGTGAGTGCGAACGGTTCCTTGATCCTCTCGTAGGCGTCACGCGGGCCGCCGACCATGATCGCCAAACGGCCTTCGGCGGCACCGGCCGCGCCACCGGAGATCGGGGCGTCGAGCACCGTCACTCCGCGTTCGGCGGCCTCCGCAGCAAGGTCGATGGCCGTTTCCGGGGCGATCGTCGAGTGCACGGTGATGATCGTTTCCGGAGCCGCGGCGCTCAACAACCCGCCGTCGCCGCTGACGACTGTGCGGACCTGCTCGTCGTCGAGCACGCAGACCCCGATGACATCGGTGCGAGAAGCCAGATCCGCAAGTGACTCTGCGCGATCGGCCCCCTGATCGACGAGCTTGGCGACGGCGTCCTCGGACAGGTCGAACACCGTCATCCCGCCGGCCCACTTGGCGAGGCTGCCGGCCATCGGGCCACCGATGTTTCCCAACCCGACATACCCGAGCCGCAGAGAGCCGGCAGGGTCGGCGCTCACGACCGGATCACCTGCCCGCCGTCGACATTGAAGATCTGGCCGGTGATCCAGCCGGCCTCGTCGGACAACAGGAACAGGCACATGCCCACCAGATCCTCGGGCGTGCCGAAGCGTTTGAGCGGTAAGCGGTTCACGATGTCATCGACCATCTCCTTCGGTGTGGTGGTGCGCGTCGCCTCAGTGTCGATGGGTCCGGGGGCAATCGCGTTGACCCGGATGTTCTGACCGCCGAGCTCGGTGGCCAACTGTTGGGTGAGCCCGTTGACGCCCACCTTCGCGAGACCGTAGAAGCCGCTGTACAACCATGCCGCGGTGGAGGATTGATTCACGATCGCGCCCCCGCCGGTCATGTGCGAATACACCGCACGGGTGACGTTGAGCGCGCCGTCGAGGTTCACGCTCATGAACTTCTTGTAGTAGTCCCACGGAACGGTGATCAAGAAGTCCAGCTTCATCCCGCCGTAGATCGCCGCGTTGTTGACCAGACCGTCGATCCGGCCGTACGCGTCGACGGTGGCCTGCGCGAGTGCCGCGGCCGAGTCGGGATCGGAGACGTCGGTGTGGACGTAGCGTCCGCCGATGTCGGCGGCGACCTTCTCGCCGGCCTCATCGTTGAGATCGGCGACGACCACATTGGCGCCCTCGCCGGCCAGCGCTCGTGCGTAGGCCTCGCCGATGCCGCCGGCGGCGCCGGTGACGATGACGGTTTTGTCGGTGAATCGTGAAGACGTCATGTGCTGCTGCTCTTTTCGTTGGGTGATGGATCAGGCGGGTCGGGCGACGGCCTTGGTCTGCAGGTATTCCTCGAAGCCGGCGACGCCCATCTCGCGGCCGATACCCGATGCCTTGTAGCCGCCGAAGGGCACATCGGCGGAGTACCAGATGCCGCCGTTGACGGACATGGTTCCGGTGCGAATGCCGTTGACAACCTTGTTGATCCGATCCTCGTCGGTACCCCACACCGCTCCGGAGAGGCCGTACGGAGAATCGTTGGCGATGCGGATGGCGTCGTCGTCACCATCGTGGGGGAGGACCACCAGCACCGGCCCGAAGATCTCCTCCTGCGCGACCCGGGACGAATTATCAACCCCGGAGATCAACGTGGGTTCGACGAAGAATCCGGTGGGCTTCTCGGTCGGACGTCCGCCGCCGATCTCGATGGTGCCACCTTCTTCACGTGCGAGTTCGATGTAGGACTCCACACGCTGACGTTGGCGAGCAGAGATCAAGGGCCCGCACATGGTTCCCGGGTCGGTCGGGTCGCCCGCGGCGAGCCCGGCGAGGCTGTCGCGGGTGGCGGAGATCGCCTCGTCGAGTCGCTCGCGCGGGACGAGCAGTCGGGTGGTGATGGCGCATCCCTGCCCGGCGTGGGTGACCACGGCGAACGCGGCCATCGAACACGCGGCCGCGAGATCGGCGTCGTCGAGGACGATGAACGCCGACTTCCCGCCGAGTTCGAGGAAGACCTTGGTGAGCGATTCCGCGGCAGCGGCCATCACCTTCTTGCCGGTGGCGGTGGACCCGGTGAAGGACACGACGTCCACGCGCGGGTCGCTGCCGAGTTGGGCGCCCACTGCGTGATCGCTGGAGGTGACGATGTTGACGACGCCGGGCGGGAAGTCTGTTTCCTCGGCGATCACCTTGCCGACCAGTGCCGCACACCATGGGGTGTCGGGGGCGGGCTTGAGGACGACCGTGCACCCGGCGGCAAGTGCCGGCCCGATCTTGGCGAAGTTGATCTGGTGCGGAAAGTTCCACGGCGTGATCGCGCCGACGACGCCGGCCGCCTCGCTGCGCACCTCGCGATGGTTCTTCAGACCCATCGGCTTGGCCTCGCCGAGATCGGTGGTCCACGAATAATTCTCGGCGAGGTCCGCGAAGTAGCCGAGGTCGTTGATGGGTCCTTCCAGCTGTGGCCCGTGCGTCAGGAACACCGGGCAACCAACTTCGGCGACGGTGATCTCACGGAGTTCGTCGACGTGCGCGAGCAGGGCGTCGCGTAACTGACGGAGACATCGCGCGCGGAATGCGTGGTCGCGCGACCACGATGTCTCGTCGAAGGCGCGTCGGGCGGCGGCGATCGCGGCATCCATGTCGGCGGTGTCGGCGTCGGCCGCCTTGCCGATCACGGCCTCGGTGGCGGGGTTGATGACATCGAAAGTGCCACCGCCGCCGGGGATCAGCTTGCCGTCGATGAGTAGGTCCGAGGCGGATGCGGGTCTGAGTGACATGAACTGGAACTCCATCTGGACAGGTGTCTGGACTCGAGTTCAAAGCTAGTGTAGCGTCGGTCACATGTCCAGTCCCGTATCTCAGGAATCGACCCGACGGCGACTCTCCGCCCAGCAGGCCGAAACCGTTGCCCGGCTGACCGACGCGGCGGTCGACGTGCTCAACGACGAGGGCTTCGACGGGTTGACGGTTCGGGTGGTCGCCAAGCGGGCCGGTGTCGCGCCCGCCACCGCCTACACCTACTTCTCGTCGAAGAGTCACCTTGTGGCCGAGGTGTTCTGGCGCCGACTTGCCGACGGCGTGCCCGACCCCGACCCGGCCCTCGATCCGGCCGACCGGGTGGCCGCCGTGCTGCGGGATGTCTCCCTCGTGGTCGCCGGCGAGGGCCAACTCGGCGGCGCTGTCACCGTCGCGCTGTTGGGTACCGACCCCGACGTCGAACACCTGCGCCTGCGCATCGGCGGATTCATCCGCCAACGCCTCGCCCAGGCGCTCGAGGTGGACCCGGAGAGCCCGGGGCCGGTCGTCGACGCGCTGGAGATGTTGTACGCCGGCGGGCTCGTGCACGCCGGGATGGGCCACCTCAGCTACGAGCAGACCTCCGAACGTCTGGTCGCCGCCGCCCACCTGCTGATGGAGAAGCAATCGTGATGATGGAGCACACCCGATGACCGACACCGTTGCCGTGGCCGGGATGCAGGAGCATATTCCGTTCGATCCGTATGCCTATGGCTTTCATGAGGATCCGTATCCCACCTATGCTCGCCTGCGCCGTGAGGCGCCGGTGTATTACAACTCCGAGTTGGATTTCTGGGCGCTGGCCCGGCATGCCGACGTGCGCAGCGCATTTCGTGACTCGGTGAACCTGTCCAACGCCTGGGGCGTATCGATGGACCCGGCGTCGTACGGTCCGGACGCACACAAGTCGATGTCGTTTCTGGCACTCGACGACCCGAAACACATGCGCATCCGCAAACTGGTGAGCAAGGGCTTCACCCCGCGCCGCGTCAACGACCTCTCCGGCCGGATCACCGCCCTGACCCACGAACACTGGAGCCGGTGCCGCGACAAGGGCGAGTTCGACTACGTCGCCGACTTCGCCGGATTGCTCCCGATGGACGTGGTGTCGGAGTTGCTCGGCGTCCCCGAGAGTGACCGGGCGTTCCTGCGCAAGCAGTCGGATCTGCTGCTGCATCGCGAGGAGGGGGTGCTCGACGTCCCCGAAGCGGCCGTGTACGCGTATATCGAACTGCACAAATACTATTCGGCGTTGATCGCCGAACGTCGCAACAACCTCGGCGACGATCTCGTTTCCGCGTTGCTCACCGCCGAGATCGACGATGAGTCGGGGGACAAGACAGCGCTGTCCGACGACGAGATCGTCGGATTCATGGTGCTGATGGTGGTGGCCGGCAACGAGACGACCACCAAACTCCTTGCCAATGCCCTGTATTGGGCCTGGCGCAATCCGGACGAGATGGCGCGTGTCATCGCCGACCCCGACCTCGTGCCCGACTGGACCGAGGAGACTTTGCGCTACGACAACTCGACGCAGATGGTGCTGCGCCGGGTCGCCGCCGACGTCGACTACGGCGAACACACCATCGCTGCCGGCCAACGGGTGTTGCTGCTGGTCGGCTCGGCCAATCGCGACGAGGACGTCTTCGACGATCCCGACAGTTACCGCATCGGCCGGGACTGCGGTCAGGCGCTGATGAGCTTCGGCATGGGCACCCATTTCTGCCTCGGCGCCCACCTGGCGAGGTTGGAGGCCAACATCGGGCTGACCGAGGTGGCCCGGTCGATCAGGTCGGTCGACATCGACATGGAGAACGCGGTGCGTGTGCACTCGGTGAACGTCCGCGGCTTCGCTGAACTCCCGGTACGAGTGACGGTGCGCTGATGGCCTTCGTCCCGCATCCCGCCCGACGCCCGGTCCTGGTCGCGGGTGCCTCCTCTGGCATCGGCGCGGCCACCGCCGAATGGCTGGCAGCGCAAGGGCATCCGGTGGCCCTGGCCGCGCGCCGTGTCGACCGTCTCCAAGAGCTCGCCGACAAGATCATCACCGCGGGCGGGGAAGCCGTCGCGGTGCCCCTCGACGTCACCGACGAGGCGTCGGTCCTCGAGTGTGTCGCCAAGTCGCAGGCCGCGATCGGTGATCTCGAAATCGTCGTCGCCGGTGCCGGTGACCTCGCCGTCGGCCTGTCGTACGAGACCTCGCCCGCCGAGTTCGCCGATCAGATCAACATCCACCTCACCGGCGCCTACCGTCTCTACCGCGCGGTCATCGGCGGCATGATCGAGCGGACGCGCGGGGACGTCGTGTTCATCGGATCCGATGTGGCACTGCACCCCCGGCCGTGGTCGTCGGCGTATGTGGCCGCCAAATCCGGCATCGACGGTCTCGTCGCGACCATCCAACTCGAACTCGAGGGCACCGGCGTGCGCGCCGGGGTGGTGCGCCCGGGCCAGACCCTCACCGGCATGGGCATGAATCTCGACCAGAAGACCACCGAGAACATGCTCAACGACTGGATCACGCACGGATTGGCTCGGCACGGCAATTTCCTTGCCCCGGAACACATTGCGCAGGCGGTCGCGGCCATGATCGCGATGCCGCGCGGCGCGCACATGCGTGCGGTCGAGGTGGAGGCCGAAGGCGCCATCCCCAAGAGCAAACTCCCCCCGAAAGGATCCGAGCAATGACCACCCTCACGACCCCGAAACGCGTGTCCGGCGGCGACGGTGAACACGGTCATCTCGACGAGCTCGCCACCGACCCGATCGGCCTGTTCTGGCGGGTTCGCGAGGAGTGCGGTGACGTCGGGCAGTTCCAGCTCGCCGACCGTGAGGTGGTGCTCGTCTCCGGTGCCGCAGCCAACGAGGAGTTCTTCCGCGCGCCCGAGGAGGATCTCGACCAGGCCGCCGCATACCCTTTCATGACACCGGTTTTCGGTGAGGGCGTGGTCTTCGACGCGAGCCCGGAGGAGCGCTCCAAGGCGATTCACAACTCGGCGCTCAAAGGCGCACACATGAAGCAACATGCGGTGACGATTCCCAACGAGGCCGAGCGTATCATCGCCGGATGGGGCGATGAGGGTGAGATCGATCTGCTCGAGTTCTTCGGCGAGCTGACCCTCTACACCTCCTCGGCGTGCCTGATCGGCCGCAAGTTCCGCGAGCAACTCGACAAGCATGTCTCCGAACTGTTCCACGACCTGGAGAAGGGCACCGACCCCATCGCCTACGTCGATGCCCACGCCGACATCGAGAGCTTCCGACGCCGCGACGCCGCACGCGCCGAACTCGTCGAGTACATCCATGGCGTGATGGAAGAACGCGTCACGAACCCGGTGTCGGACAAAGAGGATCGGGACCTGATGGACGTCCTGATCCAGGTCGGATTCGATGCCGACACCATCACCGGCATGTTCATCTCGATGATGTTCGCCGGCCATCACACCACCCAGGGCACGGCCGCGTGGACCCTGATCGAGTTGCTGCGCAATCCCGAGTACCTGCGGCGCGTCTACGACGAGCTCGACGAGATCTACGGCGACACACCGCCCGGCGAGCGCCCGGAGTACACCTTCGCCCACACCCGGCAGATGCCGTTGCTGGAGAACGCGCTGAAGGAGGCGCTGCGTCTGCATCCGCCGCTGATCATCCTGATGCGATTGGTGCAGAACGATTTCCACATCGAGGAGTTCGAGGTGAAAGCCGGTCAGACGATCGCGGTCTCGCCTGCGGTGTCGAATCGGCTGGCCGACGATTTTCCCGATCCCGACACCTTCGACCCGGATCGCTACCTCAAGCCACGCCAGGAGGACCTGGTCAACCGCTGGACCTGGATTCCCTTCGGTGCCGGCCGACACCGTTGTGTGGGAGCGCAATTCGCGGTCATGCAACTCAAGGCGATCTTCTCGGTGCTATTCCAGAACTACGAGTTCGAGATGGCCCAGCCCGCCGACAGCTATCACAACGACCACTCGAAGATGGTGGTGCAGCTCGCGCAACCGTGCCGGGTGCGCTACCGCAAACGGGTCCGGGATACGGAGTCGTGATGCGCATCGAGATCGATCTCGACCTGTGCCAGGGCCACGGGATGTGCGAGATGGAGGCCCCGGAGGTCTTCGTCGCGCACCGCGATCACGCCGAGATCCTCGACAAGGAGCCCGACGAGAGCCTGCGCGAGCAAGTTCTCGCCGCCGTGCAGTACTGCCCGACCCAAGCTTTGAGAATCATCGACGACCACAACGAATGACGAGGACCTTTCATGCCTTTCGATCGTGCCGAACTGGACGAGATGAAGCAGCGCTGGCTGCAGGCCAACATCGACGCCGAGGCAGCCGGCGACTGGAAACCGTTGGCGGAGTTCTACACCGAGGACGCCACCTACGGCTGGAACTACGGCCCCGACAAGGATTTCATGGCGGTCGGACGCGACGAGATCCGTGAGATCGCGCTCGGGCAGGAGATGGAAGGCCTCGAGGGCTGGACCTACCCGTATCAGGAATGGGTGATCGACGATCAGACCGGCTCGATGATCGGACTGTGGAAGCAGATCTATTCCGGCACCCGCGACGACGGCACCCACTATGCGCTCGAAGGCATCCAGGGGAGCTGGTTCAGGTATGCCGGGAACTTCCAGTTCTCCTGGCAGCGTGACTTCTTCGACTACGGCAACGTCTCCGCTCTGTTCATCGAGATGCTGAAGAACAATGCGATGAGCGACGGCATGCTCAAACGGATCGAGAAGGCCACCGGCGATCAGCCGGGCTGGTACCCGTTCGGCAAGGCGCCGGTGCCCTTCTGGTGACCTGAGCCCATGACCGATACAGCCCACGAGATCCCGGCCCGCACCTACTCCGATCTGACCGGCGACCAGCTCGCCGACCTCATTCCGGAGCTGCTGTTGTCGGGGCAACTCATCGATCGCAGCGGGATGGCGCACCTCATCAGCGCCTTCGGCCGGGACACGATGGCGCAAGTGGCCATCGAGGAGTGGATGGCCGCGAGCCCCGTCTACACCCATCGGATGCGGACCGCGCTGGGTATCGACGGTGACGGTGTCGAGGACATGTTCAAGTGTCTGCAGCTCGACATCGGGGCGCCCCCGCAGTTCATGGACTTCCGCTACGAGATCACCGACCACCACCACGGCGCGTTCGTGCTGAATCACTGTGGCGCGCTGATGGATGTCGAGCCGCTCGGCGACGAGTACGTCACCGCGATGTGTCACGACATCGAGGACCCGACGTTCGACGCGACCGCGATCGCCACCAATCGGCGGGCCCGTATCCGGCCGATTCACCGGCCGCCGCGGCGTCCGGCCGACCGGCATCCGCACTGCGCGTGGACGGTGACGATCGAACCCGACCGTGACGAACTCCCGTTGCCGGCCGACGCCGAGACGATGTTCACCACACGTGCCGCGCAGATCGAGCTGGTGGCGATCGATCCGGACGCCGACGACGGGCTCGTCGACTATCGTGGACCGCTCGTCGCCGACCTGCAGTTCCGGGAGTGGTCGCACTCGGCGTTGGCGCGGATCGCCGAAGAGGTTGCCCTGCAACATCAATTGCTCGCGCTCGGCTTCTGGACGAGTGTGCGTCGCCACGCCGACTCCGACGAGCAGGCGCGTGAGATCTTCGGCAAACAGTTCACCGGCATCGCGGGATTGTCCGCGGATCGGCTGCGGCGGGTGCTGCGCCTGGGAACCGACGCTGCTGCGCTGGCGCAGGTCATCGCGTTGGTGCCGGTGCTCGGACCCCGCAGCTACAGCGGGATCGAGGTCGATGTCGAGGGAGATGAGGTCGTGGTGACGATCCCCGGTGAGTCGGACGCACGGGCCGACGGCGGATGGATCACCTTGCTGACCCACGACCACATCGAGCCGCTGCGCGCGATCGGGGTGGCCGTCGACCCGAGGTGGGTGATCACCGAGAGCACGTCCACCGACGGCACGTCTACCGGCAGCGGGCTCAGTGTGCGGTTCGCGCTCGGCGACGTCGAACAGGCCGAGAGCGGCGAGGTGGCGATCACCCGCTTCAGTTCCGGTGCCGACTTCAGCTTCACCGACCGCGGCCGCTCGGTCCCGGTCACGGCGCTGCCGATCACTCCGATCACCAGCGGGGTGTGATGGTCGAGCTCGATCTGGCCGGCCGGGTCGCGATGCTCGCCGGCGCCACCCGGGGCATCGGACTCTCGGTGGCATACGCGCTCGCCGGGCGTGGGGTCTCGCTGGTGATCAACGGTCGCGACGACGAGGCCGTCGCCGCGACCGTGGACGAGATCATCGGCGGTGGTGGGCAGGCGGTGGGGGTCTGCGGGCCGGCCGGGCAGGCGGGCGTCGTGGAGAAGATGGCCGATGCCGCGCTGTCCGGGTTCGGTGCGCTCGACATCGCGATCAACTGTGCCGGGATCGCTGAGCCACCGGGCTCGACGGTCCTGACGATCACCGAGGACCAGTTCCGCCAGCAGATCGACGCACAACTGATGAGTGCGTTTCACCTCACCTCGATCGCCGGGCGGGTGTTCGCCGAGCAGCAGTCGGGGTCGATCGTGTTGACCGGCTCGGCTGCCTCGCTCGGAACCTTCGGTGGCAGTGGATATCCCGCTGCTAAAGGAGGAGTGAACGCTCTGGCGCTCGCCGCGGCCGGTGACCTGCGTGAGCTCGGAGTGCGCGTCAACGTCGTGATGCCGGGTGCCAAGTCACGGTTGTCGTCGGGACCGGAGTACGTGCGGCACATCGAAAGCCTGCATGAGCGGGGCATTCTCGACGAGTTCACCCGCGATGCCGCTCTCGATCCGGCTCCGCCGGAGTATGTCGCACCGCTCTACACCTTTCTCGCCAGTGCGGCGGCATCGGAGATCACCGGTCAGATATTCAGCGCCGCAGGTGGTTTCATCGGACGCTATGATCCGCAGCAACCCACCTTCGTCGCGTATCGCGACCACGGCGCCACCGCACCCTATGACATGAGTGAGCTTGCCGATCTGCTGACCTGAAAGGCGTGGTTGCCCCCGATGAGACCAATTGCTAGTTTCGTCTCATGACCGTTGTGGCGCCGCAGGAGCTCGAACCACCCCGCCGATTCCGGGCGTCACCCGACCGTGGCCGGAGGATCGGTCGACCGCTGCGCGCGTATTGGCGTCTGCGTGAGCCGACGGCCGAGGAGATGTCGCTGCTCGGCCGACGGCTGATGATGCGCGACGAACCGGCGGCGGCGCTGGTCGCGGCGATGCGCCTACCTCGGGAGCATCCCGATCGTGTCTCGATGCGCGCGGTCCACCGAGCCCTGCAGGACGGTGTCCCCGACGACGCACCCACCGCGTTGCGCGAGTTCTTCACCCGCGTCGAGGCCACGCCGTCGTGGGTCGATCCGGAACTCGTCGAGTATGGCGCGCAGGTCTTCCGACGGTTCGGGCGCAACGCCAACGACGTCCTGCTCGCCCTGTCCCTGATCGGCGGCTACCGCTTCGGCGGGCCGGTCGACCTGCTCGCCGAGACCGGCGGACTGTCCCGCAGTACCGCGACACGTCGACTCGGGGAGACCCAGACGTGGGCGATCGCGGTGGGCGCACCCGGCGGCATGGCCCGCGACGGCGACGGCTGGAAACTCACCGTGCACGTCCGGCTGATGCACGCGCTGGTCAACGACGCCTTCGAGAAGAACGGCCGCTGGGATGCCACACAGTGGGGGCTGCCGATCAACCAGACCGATCTCGCCTCCACCCTCAACCTGTTCAGTGGTGCGCTCATGATGGGCGTGCGATCCCTCGGCGTGCCCGTCGACGCCGAACAGTCACGCGCGATCATGCACCTGTGGAAGTACGTGGGCTGGCTCGTCGGCGTCGACGAGGACTGGCTGTTCGACCACGAACGCGATCAGCATCAGCTCAGTTACGCGATCCTGTTGTGCCAGACCGGGGTCACCGAAGCGGGAGGTGAGCTGTCCCGGGCATTGGTCGACGCTCAGTCCGAGCTGCATTACCGCCACGCACCCGACCTCGCCGCGCGCTACACGCGGGAACGGTTGCTGAGTATGCTCGAAGGATTCCTCGGACCCCGCGGTATGCGGGATCTCGGCCTGCCGCAACGCCTTCCGTGGGCATTCGGTGCGGCATGGGTGCGCAACACGGTCGGCTATCGGGTAATCGGCAGGACCCCGGTGGCCGACAGTTACCTCGAATGGCGCGGACGCCGGGCCCATGAACTCGCGACCTACCGGCACTTCGGCTCCGATGGCGCCGACATCGGTGCACTGCCCGTGTGAGGTGGTTCCGACGGATCAGCGTGTGACCGCGCGTCGGGCGGCTCGACGCTGTACCCAATAGCGGGCCGCGGCCCGCACGGAGTCCTCGACACCGGCGGGGTACCAATCGAATTCGTCACTCGCCCGCCGGTGATCCATGGGCGACATGCAGTGCATCAACCGCACCGTGTCGACCGACAACCGTTGCGGGGTCCCGGTGATCCGCGATCGGAGGTTGCCGCCGGCGCCGAGTGCGTACATCGCCGGGCGGGGCAACGTCGGTCGCGGGGGCGCGACGCCCGCCTCGTCGGCGGCGATCCGGATGATCTGCCCGAGATCGAGGTAGTCGGCGCTGACGATGTAGCGTTCGCCGATCCGGCCGCCGCGGGAGGCCCGGATCAGTGCCTCGGCGGCGTCGTCGACGCCGACCGTTTCCGCGCACATCCCGCGCAGCCCGAACGGCAACCTGCCCAGGGCGGCACCGGCCACGAAGGCGCCGTGCGGGGTGGGTTTGACGTCACCGGGACCGTAGGTGTTGGAGACGCACATCGCGACCACCGGCACGCCACGTCCGGCGGCGTCGAGCGCCGTACGCTCGCCCGCAACCCGGGACAGCACATAGGCATTCGCGGTCGAGGCCCAGTTGAACGCATCGCGCTCCGACGCCGGCCGGCCCCGCACCCGGCCGATGGTGCACATACTCGAGGTGTAGACGAACCGCTCCAGGTCGTGGCGGGCCGCGACGTCGAGAACTCCGCGCAGGGTCTCGACGTTGGTGCGCCACAGTGGTTTCCGGTCACGAATCCACGCGCGTGTGTACGACGGAGTAGATGACCCGAGTCGCCCCCGACATGGTCCGCGAGACCGCGTCGGCGTCGTCGAGTTCGCCGACGACGGTCTCGACGTCGAGGCCGTCGAGCATCGAGGTGTCGGAGCCCGGTCGCACCATCACCCGCACCGCCGCGTTGTGCACGGTACCCGTCTGATCGCTGTTCGCCTGGTTCAGGAGGCGACGGACCACCCGCGACCCGAGGAAGCCGGTGGCGCCGAACACCGTGGTGACGGGCCGGCTCACCGGGGCATCTCCGGCGCGAGGTCGGCGAGCGCGACAGCGGCGCGATGCGCCATGGCGGCGAACATGGCGTCACCGCGGGCGGTCGGGCGGGCGGCACCGGCACCGAACACCACGATCAGCGGCGCCTGGATGAGATTGCCGAGATAGTCCGCCCAACACGCCTCGGCGGTGTAGTCGCGCACCCCGAGTTCGACGAGACGCCGATGGTAGGCGGCGACGATGTCACGTTCGTGTGCGCGCCGGTCCTCGACGTCGAGGCTCGTGACGAGCAGAAAGGCGATGTCACGCAACGCCGATCCCGTGGTGATGGTTTGCCAGTCGACGACGGTGACCGCGCCGTCCGCCCCGAACAGCACGTTGTCGATCCGCATGTCACCGTGGATGAGCGAGGTGTGCGAGGTCGGTGCGACCAGCCAGGCGCCGGCATGCTCGAGTAGCCAGTCCAGCAACTCGTTCTCCGCCGCACCCGGGCGGAACCGGTCGCGGTACTGGGCGGTCATCGGTGCGAGGACCGAATCCATCAGCTCACGGTCGTCGGAGGTGGGCAGGGGAAAGCGTTGCAGCAGAGCGGGATCGTTCCAGCGGGGAGCGTGCAGCTCGGCGGCCGCGACGGCCACCGCCCGGGCCTGCCCGGCGGTGCAGCCGGCGATCTGATCGCCCTGTCGCGCCGCACCCATGTCCTCGAGAAGCACCACGAACTCGCTGCAACTCTCCGAGAGTGCCGAGGCGTAGCAGGCGGGGACGGGGACGGTGACACCTGCGGCCAGTTCGCGATAGAACGCGACCTCGTTGCGGAACGCACCCGAGGCGAATTCGCGTTGACCGGGATCCCCGGTCGCCAGTTTGGCGATCATGGTCGACGGCAGCTCGGCCGGTCCGTCGAATGTCATTCGGAGGCGCAAGGATTCGGCCATCTGCCCGGTGCCGACCGGTGTGGCCTCGACGGTACGGACCGCGGTGTGGTGACCGGAGCCGGCCAACAACTCGGTGAGCAGTGCCGGCGTGAGGTGCTCGACGGCGGTGGGGATGTCGGTGAACGTCATGAATGGTGTCCTCGGCCGGGATTGGCGGGCAGCGGGCGTCGCGGACGGCGTCCCAGCGTGCGATACGCGCCGACGATGTCGTCGATCTCGGTGGGCGCCACGCCGTGCAGGATCACCGAGTCGACGCCGAGATCGAACTGGTCGGCGACCGCGACCGCACAGGCCCGTGGCGATCCGACCGCACAGTCGGCCACCCACGAGTCCGGGATGGCGCCGGCCAATTCATCGAGTTGCGCCGCGGTGGCGCTCGCGTCGATCGGTCCACGGGCGTCGGTGAATGCGGTGGTGGACCGGATGCGATCCAGATCGGTGGTGTCCCAACCGTTCGCGCCGACGAGCACCTCCGGGTAGCCCTGGAGATAGGTGGCGAGACGCCCGTACAAGCGGCGTGATCGGTCGTCGGCGTCGAGGTCGTCGGGGACGGTGGCCAGCACCGACCAGATGCGTACCGACGCCGGGTCACGGCCGGCCGCCTCGGCCGCGGTGCGCACACGGATGACCGCGGCACGGGTGGCGTCGGCGGTGAGAAAGGTGTGCAGGACAACGCCGTCGGCGATGCGCCCGGCGAGGTCGAGCGTCCTCGGCGACATGGTCACCAGCAGCACCGGCGGTGGCGGATCGAGTGTGATGCCCAGGGACAACAGGGGATACGAGCCGGACGGTCCGTCGTGGCCGACGACCAGCTCACCCGACCACAGCCGGCGCAGCACGCCGACCGCGTCCTCGATGCCTGCGCCGGTGATCGTCGGCAGGCCGAGGATCTGCCACTGCGGCGTGATCCCGCGCCCGAGCCCGAGCGCGAACCGCCCCGACGACACCTCGTCGAGCGTGGCGGCCATGGTCGCGGTGACGATCGGATGGCGGGTGGTGTGATTGGTCGCCGCGGTGGCCAGACCGAGTCGGGTGGTCGCCGCCGCGAGCGCACCGCACAACACCGCGGCGTCCTTGACGTTGAAACGTTCGGAGACGAATGCCGTTCCCAGGCCCAGACGTTCGGCATGCGCCGCCTCGTCGACGAGTTCGGCCGGACGCACCGGATGCCGGGACAGCGCGTAGTAGCCGAGCTCGGTCAGCTGCGGACGGTCGGTGTCGGGGTCCGGGATGGCAGGGCCTGGGGTGACCGGAACCGCACCGGTCATGCCGGTGCCGGGGTCGCGGTCGACACGTGGTAGCTGTGCGCGCGGGCCGGGCGCACCCAGAGCGTTCCGTCGCCGGGGACCGCACCCTCGGACTTCAGTTGCCGTTTGACGATCTTGTTGGTGGCCGTCGTCGGGAGCGTCGCGGCGATCCGCACATATCGAGGCCAGGCCTTGGGGGAGAGATCGGGTTGCGCGGCGAGCGCGGTGGCGAACTCGTCGGGATCGATGGTCGCGTCGTCGTCGAGCACGACCGCCGCCATCACCGCGTCGCCGACCCGGTCGTCGGGGACCCCGTACACGGCGACCTGACTGATCCCCGGGATACGTTGCAGGACACGCTCGATGGGGCCGGCGGTCATGTTCTCGCCGTCGACGCGCATCCAGTCGCCGGTGCGGCCGGCCAGATAGATCCAGTCGTTGTCGTCCTTGTAGGCGAGGTCACCCGACCAGTACATGCCGTCGCGGAGCCGTTCGCCGGTGGTGGCCTCGTCGTTGTAGTACCCGGTGAACATGCCTGCGCCCGAGGTGTTCACGAGTTCACCGATGGCCTCGTCGGCGTTGATGAGGGCGCCGCCCGCGTCGAAGCGTGCGCGTGCGCATTCGGTGGTGGTGGCCGGATCGTACACGGCCACACCGGGAAAGCCCTTGCCGATGGAGCCGGTCGGGGTTCCGGGTTCACGGGTGACGATGATGGCGAGCTCGCTCGACCCGTAACCGTCCCAGACGCTGCAATCGAAACGCCGGGCGAAGTCGGCGATGTCCTGATCGGTGGCCTCGTTGCCGAAGGCGGCGCGCAGCGGATTGTCGGCGTCGTCGGGGCGTTCGGGGGTGGCGAGGATGTAGGCGAGTGGTTTGCCCACATAGTTCATGAACGTGACGCCGTGGCGGCGAACATCGTCGAGAAAGGTCGACGCGGAGAAGCGGGCCGGGACGATCGCCGCGCCCGCCGAGGCGGCGACGCTGTATCCGCCGAGCAGTGCGGCGGAGTGGAACAACGGCATCGACAGATAGCAGATGTCGTCGGAGGTGATGCCGAATTTGTCCACCAGTGGCGGGCCGGCGAAGGGAATCAGCATGTGCGCCAGCCGAACCGGCTTGGGATTACCGCTCGTTCCGGAGGTGAAGATGAGCATGAACGGGTCCATCGCGCCCGGCGTCGAGTACGGAACCAACTCGCCGGCCGCGTCGACGCGACGCGTCCATTCCTCGCCGGAGGTGTCGAGGACGGTGACCCCGGGCGGCTCGAGTCCGGTGAGGAGATCGCGGTGTTCGGCGTCGGTCAGCAGGATCTGGCAGTCGGCGCGGACGATGTCGCCGGCAAGCGCCTCGCCGCGGCGCGTGTTGTTGATGCCGGCGGTGACGTAGCCGCCGAGGGCCCCGGCGGCCAGCGCGGTCAACATGGTCGGGGTGTTCCCGAGCAGGGTGCCGACGTGCATCGGCCGCTGCGGGTCGGCGAGGGAGAGCACCGCCGAGGCCATTCGGCGAGCGTCGGCGATGTGGTCGCGCCACGTCCGGCGAATGTGGTCGTCGATGATGGCGACATTGTCGTCGTCGGCGCGTTCGAGGAGGAGCTGGGTCACGGTCTCGGCCATGCCCCAAATCTAGAACGTGTTCCACCACAGTGTTTACAGATTTCCAGAATTGTCTACTGGATCGTGGTGCGGTTCCGCCGCAACCCGCCGACGGCGCCCTCTCCGACGCCGACGGCGCCCTCGGACGTGCCGACAGCGCCCTTGCTGACGCCGACGGCGCCCTCGGAGGTGCCGAGAGCGCCGTCGGGTGAGGTATCAGCGCTGGATCGTCGCGGTTCCGGGGGAGAGGGTGAAGGTGTCGCCGCCCTTGCCGAGCACGGTCACCGTGAATTCCAGGGTGCCCGGGCCGGTCTTCAGCCCCGGGCTGAGTGCGGGTTTGCCCGCCGAGCATGCCGGGAAGGTGGCATCGTCGCTGGTGTGAGCCGAGGTGTTCTTCCAGCTCACAGCCACTTTCGCGTCGCTGAGCGAGGTTGCGCAGGCGTCCTTGGGCATGGGTTCGAGCCAGACGACGGTTGAGTCCGTGCCGGTTGCCGCTGCCGCGAGCGGAGCGACGAACGCGCCGGTTGGTATCGCGCCCGTGCGGCTGACTCCGATGGTCGGTGTCTGCTGCGACGCGTCGAGGGTGCGGACGTCCTGTGGGGTGGTCTGTGGGGCCGCGGCAGCGGTGCCCGCAGCCAGTGGAGCGATCGCGCATGCTCCGAGGGTCAGACATGCGCCGATGGCGGCGCGTCGGTGAGTGAACTTCATCTGCAACATTGGTAACATCAGCCCCTTTCGTACCAAACCATAGCAGTGCGACCATACGCCGACAACGGCGCGAAGGTCCCGTCGTGTGCGTCGAGGTCAGCGGAAGTGGACGTCGGCGACGCCCTCGCACAGCAACAATCCGTCGTGTGCGGTCATGCGTGCGGCGAAGGCTGCGATGCGACGCCCCGTCTTGACCGGGGTCACCTCGACGATGACGTCCCCGCCGTGCACCGCGGGTGACCGGAAGAACCCGACCGACATGTCGGCGACGCGATACTCGCCGCCGGCCGGGGTCAGCGCCTGTCCGGCGAACGAGAAGGCCTGTCCGACGATGGTGGCGATGACGCCGCCGTGCATCGTGCCGAAGAGATTGCCCATCCATGGCTCGGTGGTCGCCGTGAACCGAATGGCGCCGTCGTCGCCGACGAGATCGACGCCACCGTTGAGCAGGGTGGTCAGCGGGCCGGCGTCGCGCACCCGGGCAGAGATCTGGGCAACCACGTCGCGCCCGTCGAGTGTGGGTGGTATTGCCTCCGGAAGTCGAACGCCGTGGGCGTCAGCGCAATTAGGGACGTCGTGCAGCGGGGTTTCGGTCGTGCCGTCGGTGGACGCCCGCCCGACGCGCATGTTCCGTGCCGTCCCGATACAGCACAGCCGGCCGGACTCGGTCCGGATCTGCACCGGGGTCACGCCGGTGTGATCGTCGTGCATCGCGGTCTCCGCGTCGCAGGTGAGTCGGTCGTCGACGTCGACGTGGCCGAGTGTCGACATGGTCAGCCGCGCCTGCATGCTCAGCGCGCCGGACCGCGCGCCCGCGAGGTGGAAGGGGATTCCGCCGATGTGGTCGAACAGGACCCCGAACGCCGGGAGGTCGATCCGGCCCCGGTGGTCGGCGAACCGTGCGCACAGTTGTTGTTGCGCGCTCACCTGGGTTCCGGACACCGTCAGGTTGCCGACATGAAACACCGACAGCGGGTCGTGAACCGTCGTGGAGCTGGGTGACAGATCGGTCATCGCTCAGTCCTATCACCCGATCTCGGCGACGTCCGTGTGGCATTCGCCCGTTGTGACGCAGGTCGCGAAGGGGTGGCGAATCGGCGAGGAAGGCGCCGTCGCGGATCTGGCGGGCGCTGTCGGCGAGGGGAAGAGCGCTGTCGGCGAGGGGAAGAGCGCCGTCGCGGGAAAACAATCATGCGTGCTTGATTTTTTGGCGCCGACGTGTGACGCTGGTCGCATGTCGCTCGTGCAAGAGGTCGTCGCCGACCTCGCCGCCGCCTCTGCCGAACTCGATGACCTGGTCGCCGACCTCGATGGCCAGGCCTTCTCGACCCCCACACCCGCGCCCGGGTGGACCATCGCCCACCAGATCGCGCATCTGGGGTGGACCGATGAGGTGGCCGCGGTCGCCGCCACCGATCCGGCGGCGTTCGCCGAGATCGCCCGCGAGGCGATGAAGGATCCGGCCGGCTTCGTCGACGCGGCCGCGGAGCAGGGGGCGCAGATGTCTCCCGCCGACCTCCTCGCGCACTGGCGGACGGCACGTGAGTCGCTGGAGCGCGCGCTGCTCGCGGTGCCCGAGGGGACGAAGATCCCGTGGTTCGGCCCGCCCATGTCGGCGACCTCGATGGCCACCGCTCGGCTGATGGAGACGTGGGCGCACGGCCTCGACGTCGCCGATGCGCTCGGCGTGCGCCTTGCGCCCACCGACCGCATCAAGGCGGTCGTGCACATCGGGGTACGCACTCGCGATTTCGCCTATGTCGTCAACGGGAGAACGCCTCCGGCCACACCGTTCCGCTTCGAGATCACCGCTCCGTCGGGGGCGCTGTGGACATGGGGGCCCGCCGACGCCACCGATGTGGTGCGCGGCCCGGCCGTCGACTTCTGTGAACTGGTCACCCAGCGTCGTGCCCCGGCCGACCTCGACCTCGAGATCGTCGGTGACGACGCCCGTGAATGGTCCACGATCGCACAATGTTTCGCCGGGCCGCCCGGCGCCGGGCGGGAGCCCTCGGTGACCCCCGCTCCCTCGACGGAAGGTCGATAGATGACTCCCAATCCAGTCCGTATCGGTAATGCGTCGGGTTTCTACGGCGATCGCTTCTCGGCGATGCGGGAGATGCTCGAGGGCGGTGAACTCGACTACCTCACCGGCGATTACCTCGCCGAGCTCACCATGCTCATCCTCGGCCGCGATCGTCTCAAAGAACCGAACACCGGCTACGCCAAGACATTTCTGCGTCAAATGGAGCAGTGTCTCGGCCTCGCCGTCGACAAGGGCGTGCGCATCGTGTCCAACGCGGGTGGTCTCAATCCACACGGCCTCGCCGTCGCCCTGCGGGAACTCGCCGAGAAGGTGGGCGTGAACGTCGGCGTGGCCTTCGTCGACGGCGACGACCTGGTCGACCGCGCCGCCGAGCTGAACTTGGGAACACCGTTGACCGCCAACGCCTACCTCGGCGCCTTCGGTATCAAGACCGCACTCGACGCCGGCGCCGACATCGTCGTGACCGGCCGGGTCACCGACGCCTCGCTCACCGTCGGCCCGGCCGCGAGCGCCTTCGACTGGGGATACGACGACCTCGACGCGCTCGCCGGCGCGGTCGTGGCCGGACATGTCATCGAATGCGGCGCCCAGGCCACCGGCGGCAACTACGCGTTCTTCACCGAACTCGGCCTCGCCGACTCGCCGCGTGCCGGGCATCTGGGCTTCCCGATCGCCGAGATCGCCGCCGACGGTTCCTCGGTCATCACCAAACATGCCGGGACCGGAGGTGTAGTGACCGTGGGAACGGTGACCGCGCAACTGCTGTACGAGGTCGGCGGACCGCGCTACCTCGGCCCGGACGTCACCACCCGGCTCGACACCATCACCCTCGCCCAGCAAGGCCAGGACCGCGTGGCGATTACCGGGGTCCGTGGTGAGGCGCCACCGACGACCACCAAGGTCTCGCTCAATCATCTTGCGGGCGTGCGCAACGAGATCACCATGATCCTCACCGGCCTTGACATCGAGGCCAAGGCGGAGCTGTTCAAGAGTCAATTCCTCGCGGCGCTGCCCACCGAGCCCGAACAGATCACCTGGGAGCTCTCGCGACTCGACCGCGACGATGCCGCCACCGAGGAGCAGGCCTCGGCACTGCTGCGCTGTGTCGCCCGCGACCCCGACGCTGCCACGGTGGGCCGGGGATTCTCTTCGGCTGCAGTTGAGTTGGCGTTGGCCAGCTACCCCGGATTCAGCATGACCGCACCGCCCGGGCACGGTTCTCCGTACGGGGTGTTCGAACCCGGTTATGTCGACGCTGCGGTCATCGAGCATCGGGTTGCGTTGCCCGACGGCGTGGTCGAGCGCATCGAACCCAGCCCGCTGCGCACGGCTGTCGAGGGCGACGAGCCGGTCAACCGCGTGCCCGGCGGCGCCGCAGCCGATCCCGAGCCCACCGGGATGATGCCGCTGGGTACCCTAGCCGGAGCGCGCAGCGGCGACAAGGGCGGCAGCGCGAACATCGGTGTGTGGGTGCGTGATCCGGACCATTTCGAGTGGCTTGACGCCACACTCGACACCGACCTGCTGACCACACTGCTGCCCGAGGTTGCCGGCCTCACGGTGCGCCGCTATCGGCTACCCAACCTACTCGCGGTCAACTTCGTCATCGAGGGAGTGCTCGGACGTGGGGTCGCCGACAACGTGCGCTTTGATCCGCAGGCCAAGGGGATGGGTGAGTGGCTGCGCTCGCGGCCGGTTCCGATCCCGTTGAGGTTCCTCGAGAATTCCACCAGCCCGACAACAACCGCTCAGGACTGAACACATGCCGATCACCAATGACATCTGGGACAGCGATGAACGACGCGCGTTACGGGAGACCGTGCGTGGCTTCGTGAACCGTCATGTCCTTCCCGCCCAGGACGAGTGGGAGAAGACGGGCGAGATCCCGCGCGAGATCCACCGGGAGGCTGCCACACTCGGCTTGTTCGGGCTGGGCATACCCGAGGAGGTCGGTGGAAGTGGCGGCGATCTCGTGGACGCCTCGATTCTCGGTGAGGAACTGCATTACGCAGGTGCCGCGGGCGGCGTGTTCGCGTCGCTGTTCACCCACGGAATCGCCCTTCCGCATCTGATCGCCGCCGGGGACCCCGCCCAGATCGACCGATGGGTTCGTCCCACGCTGGCCGGTGAGATGATCGGCAGCCTCGCGATCACCGAACCCGGCGGCGGCAGCGACGTCGGGCATCTGACCACGCGTGCTGCGCGCGACGGTGATCACTACGTGGTCAACGGTGCCAAGACCTACATCACCTCGGCGGTGCGCGCCGACTTCGTGGTCACCGCCGTCCGCACCGGCGGCCCCGGCGCCTCCGGCGTGTCGCTGCTCGTGATCGAGAAGGGCACACCGGGATTCACCGTCACCCGCAAACTCGACAAGATGGGCTGGCGGTGTTCGGACACCGCCGAACTGTCCTTCGTCGACGTGCGGGTGCCGGTGGAGAACCTGGTGGGACCGGAGAACTCGGGATTCGCCCAGATCGCCGCGGCCTTCGTCACCGAACGATCCTCGCTGGCGGTCCAGGCCTACGCCAGTGCGCAACGCTGCCTGGACCTGACCGTGGACTGGGCGCGGCAGCGGGAGACCTTCGGCAAACCCATCATCGCGCGGCAGTCGGTGCAGGACGCGCTGACCGAGATGGCCCGTCGGATCGACGTCGCCCGCACCTACACAAGGGCGGTCGTCGAACGCAAGATCGCCTCCGGCGACGACCTCATCGCCGAGGTGTGTTTCGCCAAGAACACCGCCGTGGAGACCGGACAATGGGTGGCCGACAAGGCGGTTCAGCTCTTCGGCGGGCTCGGTTACATGACCGGCACCGAGGTGGAGCGGCAGTATCGCGACATGCGAATCATCGGGATCGGCGGTGGCACCACCGAGATCCTGACCGGCCTGGCGGCCAAACGACTGGGTTACCAGCAGTGAGGGGAAGCATCCGATGACGGCGATCCGTTCCACGCTCGACACGGCGAGCGAGGCATATCAGACCAACCGGGAGGGCCTGCTCGGCAAGCTCGACGACCTGCAGGCCGAGCTCGACAAGGCGCTCGCCGGCGGCGGTGAGAAGAACATCGCACGACACCGCAAGCGCGGCAAGATGATCCCTCGGGAACGTATCGAGATGCTCATCGACGAGGATTCGGCGTTCCTCGAACTGTGTCCGCTCGCGGCGTACGGCTCGGACTTCACCGTCGGCGCCTCGGTGGTGACCGGCATCGGGGTCGTCGAGGGTGTCGAATGCGTGATCGTGGCCAACGACCCGACCGTCAAGGGCGGCACGTCCAACCCGTGGACCCTGCGTAAGATCCTGCGCACCAACGACATCGCCCTGGCCAACCGGTTGCCGGTGATCTCGCTGGTGGAGTCCGGCGGTGCGGATCTGCCGACTCAGAAAGAGGTCTTCGTCCCGGGCGGGCGGATGTTCCGCGACCTGACCAGGCTCTCGGCGGCCGGAATCCCCACGGTGGCCATCGTCTTCGGCAACTCCACGGCCGGCGGGGCCTACGTGCCGGGGATGAGTGACCACGTCGTGATGATCGAGAACGCGTCGAAGGTGTTCCTCGGCGGGCCGCCGCTGGTGAAGATGGCCACCGGTGAGGACAGTGACGACGAGTCCCTCGGCGGCGCACAGTTGCACGCACGGCAGTCGGGGCTGGCCGACTACTATGCCGCCGACGAGCAGGACGCGCTGCGGATCGGACGACGCATCGTCGCCCGCCTGAACTGGCGCAAATCCGGTCCGCGGCCGGTCGCTGAGGTCAGCGAACCACGGTATGACGCCGACGAATTGCTCGGCATCGTGCCGGGCGACCTGAAGATCCCGTTCGACCCGCGCGAGGTGATCGCGCGCATCGTCGACGACAGCGACTTCGACGAGTTCAAACCCGAATACGGCAACTCGCTGTGCACCGGGTGGGCGCGCATCCATGGCTATCCGGTCGGCATCCTGGCCAACGCGCAGGGAGTGCTGTTCAGCCAGGAATCACAGAAGGCGGCCCAGTTCATCCAGCTCGCCAACCGCTCGAACACACCACTTCTGTTCCTGCACAACACCACCGGCTACATGGTCGGCAAGGAGTACGAACGTGGCGGCATCATCAAGCACGGGTCGATGATGATCAACGCGGTCTCGAACTCCACGGTGCCGCACCTGTCGGTGCTGATGGGCGCCAGTTACGGTGCCGGGCACTACGGTATGTGCGGGCGCGCCTTCGATCCCCGTTTCCTGTTCGCCTGGCCCAGTGCGAAATCCGCGGTCATGGGCGCCGCACAACTGGCCGGTGTCATCTCCATCGTGTCCCGCGCGGCGACCGAGGCGCGCGGCGGTGTGGTCGACGAGGCCGCCGATGCGGCGATGCGGCAGATGATCGAGGCGCAGATCGAGACGGAGTCGGTGCCGGCGTTCCTGTCCGGAATGCTCTACGACGACGGGGTGATCGACCCGCGTGACACCCGTACGATTCTCGGGCTGAGCCTCTCGGCGATCCACAGTGCACCCGTCGAGGGGACGTCGAACTTCGGCGTCTTCCGGATGTGAGGACTTTCATGACCGCAAAACAGGACACCGCAGAACAGAACAGGACCGTGGAGCCCGCCATGACCGGCACCATCTCGCGCGTACTCGTCGCCAACCGCGGCGAGATCGCCTGCCGCGTGTTCACCACCTGCCGGGCGATGGGTATCGGCACCGTCGCGGTGTACTCCGACCCCGACGCCGGCTCACCGCATGTCCGCGCGGCCGACGTGGCGGTCCGGTTGCCCGGATCGACCTCGGCCCAGACGTATCTGCAGGGCGAGAAGATCATCGCCGCCGCCCGCGCCGCGGGTGCCGACGCGGTTCATCCGGGTTACGGATTCCTTTCGGAGAACGCCGACTTCGCCCAAGCGGTGCTCGACGCGGGCCTGATCTGGATCGGACCGCCGCCCGCGGCGATCTCGGCGATGGGCTCCAAGGTCAACGCCAAGAAACTGATGGCCGATGCCGGTGTGCCGGTCCTCGGGGACATCGATCCGGCCGCGGTCGCCGACTCGGACCTGCCGCTGCTGATCAAGGCGTCCGCCGGTGGCGGTGGCCGCGGCATGCGGATCGTCCGCGATCTCGCCGACCTCACCGAGCAGGTCGACGGGGCCCGGCGCGAAGCGCAGTCGGCGTTCGGCGATCCGACGGTGTTCTGCGAACCGTATGTCGAACGCGGACACCACATCGAGGTGCAGGTGCTCGCCGATTCCCATGGTGCGGTGTGGGCGGTCGGGGAGCGGGAGTGCTCGATCCAGCGCCGCCATCAGAAGGTGGTGGAGGAGGCACCGGCCCCGCTCGTCGAGCGGGTGGGCGAGGCGATGCGTGAGAAGCTCTACGCCGCAGCCCGAACCGCGGTCGAGGCGATCGGCTACACCGGCGCCGGAACCGTCGAGTTCCTCGCCGACGAGTCCGGCCGATTCTACTTCCTGGAGACCAACACCCGCCTGCAGGTGGAGCATCCGGTGACCGAACTGACCACGGGCACCGATCTCGTCGAGTGGCAGTTGCGGATCGCGATGGGCGACCACCTCGACGTCGAGGCGCCACGCGCTCGCGGCGCGGCGATCGAGGTGCGTCTCTACGCCGAGGACCCCGCGGCCGGATGGCAGCCCCAGTCGGGGCGGGTGCACGCGTTCGGTATCGGCGCCGCAACGACTTTCGGTCCACTGTCGCGACCGGGGGTGCGGGTGGACTCGTCGATTGCCGGCGGCTCGGAGATCTCCACCTTCTACGACCCGATGCTGGCGAAGGTCATCGCGTGGGCGCCCACCCGGGGGCGGGCGGCGGCGATGCTGGCCGGTGCATTGGCCGACGCCACGATCCACGGTCCGATCACCAACCGCGATCTGCTGGTGAACATCCTGCGCGATGCCACCTTCCTGTCCGGGCTCACCGACACCGGCTATCTGGACACCGTCGGACTCGACGCACTGGCGGCGTCGTCGGCCGGCGACGACGAGGTGGCCATGGCCGGCATCGCGGCCGCACTGGCCGATGCCGCGGCCAACCGCGCTGCCGCCCGGGTGCAGGCCGGCCTGCCCTCCGGGTGGCGCAACATGGCCTCGGGGTATCAGACCAAGGCCTATCTGCGCGCCGACGACACCGAGGTCCGGGTCCGGTACCGCAACGGCCGCAACGGTATCGAGCTGCCGGATGCGCCGGAGTTCTCGGTGCTCGCGGCCACGCCCGAGGCCGTCGTGCTCACCGACCGCACCGGCCTGCGGCGTGAACTGCGCGTGTCCCGGTACCGCGGCGGGACCGATCGGACCGGAGCGGATTCCGACGATGTCTTCGTCGACGGCCCCGGGTGGGCGGTGCATCTGCGCCGTGCGCCACGATTCATCGATCCCACCGCCGTGCAACGCCCGGGATCGCTGCTGGCGCCGATGCCGGGCGCGGTGATCAGAGTGGCTGTCGCCGAAGGTGATCGGGTGACCGCCGGACAGCCGTTGATCTGGCTGGAGGCGATGAAGATGGAACACACCATCTCCGCGCCCGCCGACGGCGTCGTCACCACGCTGGCCGTCGAACCCGGCCGCCAGCTCGCGGTCGGCGACGTGCTCGCCGTCATCGGCGAGGAGACGAGTCCCGAGAACTCCAGCCCAGACAACACCGGCCCGGACAACACCGGCACCGCCACGAATGCCACACCGATCGAATCGAACGAGGGGAACACGCCATGAGTTTCATCGAAAGCCCCGAGCGGGCCGAACTGCGCGCAGCGGTCGCCGGTCTGGCCGGCAAGTACGGCCAGGAGTACTTCCGGGAGTGCGCCCGCGAGGGACGCAAGACCGACGAGTTGTGGCGTGAGGCAGGTGAACTCGGGTTCATCGGGGTCAACCTGCCCGAGGAGTACGGCGGCGGCGGTGCCGGCATGTACGAGCTGTCGATCGTGATGGAGGAGATCGCCGCCGCGGGCACCGGTCTGCTGATGCTCGTCGTGTCACCGGCCATCTGCGGCAACGTCATCGCCCGCTTCGGCACCGACGAACAGAAGCAGCGATGGCTGCCGGGCCTGGCGGACGGCTCGATCACCATGGCATTCGGTATCACCGAACCCGACGCCGGATCCAACTCGCACCACATCACCACCACCGCGCGCCGCGACGGATCCGACTGGATCCTCAACGGCCGCAAGATCTACATCTCCGGGGTCGACCAGGCGCAGGCGGTCCTCATCGTCGGACGCACCACCGACGCCAAGACCGGCAACCTCAAGCCGTCGCTGTTCATCGTGCCGACCGACACACCCAACTTCGAGTACAAGCAGATCGACATGGAACTGCAGAACCCGGAGAAGCAGTTCCTGCTCTACCTCGACGACGTCCGGTTGCCCTCGGATGCACTCGTCGGCTCCGAGGACGCCGCCCTGAGTCAGTTGTTCGCCGGGCTGAACCCGGAGCGGATCATGGGTGCGGCGTCGGCGATCGGGATGGGACGTTTCGCGCTGGGCAAGGCGGTCGAGTACGTCACCGATCGCACCGTGTGGAAAACCCCCATCGGCGCGCACCAGGCGATCGCACATCCGTTGGCGCAGGGCAAGATCGAGCTGGAGATGGCCAAACTGATGATGCAGAAGGCCGCCACGCTCTACGACTCGGGGGATGACTGGGGTGCGGCCGAACCGGCGAATATGGCGAAGTACGCCGCGGCGGAGGCGTGTGTGAAGATCGTCGATCACGCGGTGCACTCGCTCGGCGGGAACGGGTTGACCACCGAATACGGTCTCGCGCCGATGCTGTCGCTGGCCCGGATCGCCCGGATCGCCCCGGTCAGTCGTGAGATGATCCTGAATTTCGTGTCCCAGACCAGTCTGGGTCTGCCCAAGTCGTACTGACCCGGATACGCCTCGAACGAGACACCGAACCCCGACCGACACCGCCGACGAAGGACCCGACGTGACCGATCAGCAGACCGAAGTCGTCCACCGCGTGATCGCGGACGGCATCGCCACCCTCACCCTGGACTCGCCGGCGAACCGTAACGCCCTGGGCACCGCCCTCGTCGCCCAACTCCTCGACGGGCTCGTCCACGCCGGGGGCGACCCCGACGTACGCGCGGTGGTGCTCACCCACACCGGCAACACGTTCTGTGCCGGAGCCGATCTCGGCGAGGCGCTGGCTCGCGGTGCGAGTGTGGAAGAGGCGTCGGCGGCCGGGACCGAGGCGATGCTGGGGGTGCTCCGGACGATCCTGGAACTGCGCAAACCGGTCATCGCCCGCATCGACGGGCACGTGCGGGCCGGCGGGCTCGGGCTGATCGGCGCCTGTGACATGGTGTTCGCCGGTCCCGCATGCAGTTTCGCGCTCACCGAAGCGCGGCTGGGATTGGCGCCGTCGGTGATCTCGGTGGTGTTGCTGCCGAAGATGACCGCACGGTCCTCGGGCCGCTACTATCTCACCGGTGAGACGTTCGACGCCGCCGTCGCCGAACGCATCGGACTGATCACGCAGGCGCACAACGGTGTCGACGACCTCGACGCCACGCTCGGCGCCGTGCTGAGAGGTATCGGCAAGGCCTCGCCGCAAGGACTGGCCGCGTCGAAGGAACTCACCACGGCGCCGGTGCTAGCAGCCTTCGATCGCGACGCACAGCGACGGGCGGCCGAATCGGCGGCGTTGTTCGGCAGTGACGAGGCGCGCGAGGGAATGACGGCGTTCCTGTCGAAACGGCGTCCCGCATGGGATCTCACCGCGGGCCTGGCGCCGTGAGCTCGGGGGCACGTGCGGCCGGTCCGCGCGAACCGCAACAGGAGCGCTCGAGGCTGACCCGGGAACGGCTCCTCGACGCGACCATCGACGCGCTGGCACGCGACGGGTGGTCGGCGGCAACGGTGGCAGCGGTGGCCGAGCGCGCCGGGGTGTCCCGGGGCGCGGCGCAACACCACTTCCCGACGCGGGAGGCGTTGATCACCGCCGCGCTCGAGGAGATCTTCGAGGACATGACCGAATCGGCGTCGGCGGCCAAAGCCGAACTGCCGGAGGGAGACGCGCGGGTGGCCGCCGCGATCGACCGTGCCGTCGAACTGTATACCGGCACGGTGTTCAAGGCAGCCCTGCAGGTCTGGGCCGCCGCCGCGTCCGATCCGGCACTGCGTCGACTGATCCTGCCGATGGAGGACAAGTTCGCCCACGCGGCGCACCGCATGACCACCTCGATGCTCGATCCCACCGGCACCGATCCGCGGGTGCACCGGATCGCGCAGGTCACCCTCGACCTCGCCCGCGGTCTCGGTCTGGCCGACACCCTCTCCGACGACTCCGCACGACGTGCGCAGGTCGTCGCCGCATGGACCGAGATGGTCTCGGCGGCGCTGCAGACCCCGAACTGAACTGCGCACCCCGAACTGAACTGCGCACCCCGAACTGAACTGCGCACCCCGAACTGAACTGCGCACACCGAACTGAACTGCGCACACCGAACTGAATTGCGCCGAGCGGGCACCCGATTCCGTCGACCAGACGCTGAGAATCGCCGACCGGGCTCAGCCCCGCTCGACGTCGAGCAGGTACTCGCGCACCCGCTCGCGGTGGCGGTGAACCCAGCTCACCGCGAAACGATGCGCCAGCGTCCACATCAGCGCGGTGATGATCACGGCCATCGCGACGCAGACGAGGAAGTCGATGGTCGACAGCTCGCGGTCCCAGCCCAGGCGCCGGGACAGCCGCCAGATCGTCACCGGCAGCGCGACGATCAACCCGAAGGCCACCGGATAGAGCGTGTAGGGCAGGACCAGCAACACGAGCCACCGCAGGATGACCTGTTTGAACTGCCGGCGGTGTTCCCATCGCCAGCGCAGCGACCGCAGATGGTAGGGGAACATGATTCCCACCAGACTTGTCATGGCCAGCGCACCGAGGGGAACGACGGCGACGGCGAGAACCACCTCGGTGGTGAACACCCAACTGCGGTCGCCCACGAGCGAGATGATGATCGCGAGCGTCGCGCACGCCGGTCCGATCAGAAGCCACAGCCCCAAGGCCTTGGAGCGCAACAATTCGGCGAAGGCACGCGGGTCGTCGAGGCTCGACAACACCCGCTCGCGGTCGGGGGCGAGCACGTTGGTGGCGCACACGTCGGCGTACATCCAGCCGGCGAGGGCGTACGGAAGGCCCTCGGGGCCGGTGAAGGTGAAGAACCAGGTTCGCGGGAGCGCGAACCACAGGACGAACACCATCGCCGAGTTGAACGCGAGCATCAGCAGGGTGTCGGTCGGATTGGTCCGGATTCTGCCGAGTTCGGTGCGCACCGCGGCGAGTGTTCCCGGACTGATCACGCGATCAGCGTACCCAGGGCTCGACGGTCACCGACATGGAACGACCCGGACGCACCAGCGGGGGCGTGGTACGTCCGGGTCGGGTCGGTGGACGCCGAATTGCTCAGCTGTCGTGGATGATCACTCCGCGAATGTTCTTGCCGTCGCGAAGATCCTGATAGCCCTCGTTGACCTGATCGAGCGTGTAGGTCTGCGTGATCAGTTCGTCGAGCTTGAGCTGCCCGGCGTCGTAGAGGCGCAGCAGTTTGACGATGTCGTACTGCGGGTTGGCCGAGCCGAACAGCGTGCCCTTGATCGTCTTCTGGTTCAGGACCAGATCGGTGCCCGACAGATGCACGGTCAGCTTGGTGGGATCGGCGAGGCCGGTGATGACCACGGTGCCGCCCTTGCCGATCACCGCGGCCGCGTTGGTGACGACCTCCTCGTCGACGGTGCCGACCAGGATCAGTGCCTGATCGGCACCCTGACCCCAGGTCAGCTCGTTGACCTTGGCCGCGGCCTCCGCGGCGTCGGCGAAGGCATGCGTCGCCCCGAACTTGATGGCCGTATCCCGCTTCAGCGCAACCGGATCGACGACGACGACGTACTTGGCGCCGGCCGAGACCGCACCCTGCACGGCGTTGATACCCAGCCCGCCGATGCCGTAGATGACGACGGTGTCGCCGGCGCGTACCCCGCCCGCGTAGACCGAGGTGCCCCAGCCCGACGGGACGCCGCAACCGACCAGGACGGCCTTGTCCAGCGGCAGCCAGTCATCGACCTTGACCACCGAGTGCTGGCTGATGGTGGCGCGTTCGGAGAATGTGCCCAGCATGCACATCGCACCGAAATCGTCCTTGCCGGAACGGAATCGGAACGATCCGTCGGGCATCGAGCCTTCCAGAATGGTGGCGCCCATGTCGCAGAGGTTCTGCCGGCCGGTCGAGCAGTAGCGGCAGGTGCCGCAGTTGGGGATGAAGCTGCAGACGACGTGGTCGCCGACCTTGACCTTGGTGACGCCGGCGCCGACCGCCTCGATGATGCCCGAACCCTCGTGCCCGCCCACGATGGGATAGCGCGGCGGCAGGTCGCCGTCGGTGAGGTGCAGGTCGGAATGGCACAGTCCCGCAGCTGTGTACTTGATCAGTACCTCACCGTCGCGGGGCTCCTCGAGATCGAGTTCGACGAGTTCGAAGGGCTTGCCCGGGCCGGTGAGGACGGCGGCCTTGGTGGTGATGGTCATCGACTACTCCTATGTGGTTGATGAGAATTGAACAGAGAGCGAAAGATGTTGTCGCAGTTTGTATTTGTCACAGAGAGGAACTATCACAGAGCGACGTTGACGGCCTTGGTCTGCGTGTACAGATCGATCGCCGAGCCGCCGAGTTCGCGGCCCCACCCGGACTGCTTGTAGCCGCCGAACGGCATCGCGGTGTCGAAGCCGTTGTACTGGTTCACCCACACCGAGCCGGCCTTGATCGCCCGCGCGGTCTTGTGGGCCTTGGACAGGTCCTGGGTCCAGATCCCTGCGGCCAGACCGTAGATGGAATCGTTGGCCGTCGCGGCGACACCGGTGTCGGCGTCGAAGGGCAGGGCGGCGACGACGGGGCCGAAGATCTCCTCGCGCACGATCGAGAAGTCCGGTTCGACGTCGACGAACACGGTCGGCTCGATGAAGAATCCCTCGTTGCCCCAACGCTTTCCGCCGGTCAGGGCGCGAGCGCCGTCGGCGAGGCCGGCCGCGAGGTACCCGGAGACCCGATCGAACTGCTCCTGGCTGACCAGCGGTCCGAGTTCGGTGGTGGGGTCCAGGCCCGGCCCGATCTTGGCCTGCGAGGCGGCCTCGGCGACCGCGGCGGTGAAGTCGTCGAAGATGGGGCGCTCGACGAACAGGCGGGTACCGGCGACGCAGCACTGGCCGTGATTGAACATCCACGCCGCCACCGACCCGGCGACCGCCTTCTCGAAATCGGCGTCGGCGAACACGATGTTGGGGCTCTTGCCGCCGAGTTCCAACGACACCTTCTTCAGGTTGCCCTTGGCCGCGTCGACGATCTTCTTGCCGACCTCGGTCGAACCGGTGAAGGCGATCTTGTCGACGTCGTCGTGGGCCGAGAGTGCCGCGCCCGCATCGCCGAAACCGGTGACGATGTTGACCACGCCGGGCGGGAAGCCCGCCTCCTGGAAGACCTCACCGAGCAGCAGGGCGGTGAGCGGGGTCTGCTCGGCCGGCTTGAGGATCACGGTGTTGCCGGCGGCGAGTGCGGGTGCCAGTTTGAACGACGCCATGAGCAGCGGGAAGTTCCACGGCACGATGAGCCCGCAGACGCCGACCGGCTCGCGCAGCGTGTACGCGTGGAACTCGCCGCCCGGGACGAACGGCATCGAGACGTTCACGGTCGAGCCGGTGATCTTGGTGGCCAGACCCGCGTTGTAGCGGAAGATGTCGGCCGACCAGTTGGTGTCGACGGCGGTCGCGATGGTCGCGGCCTTGCCGTTGTCGAGGGCCTCGAGCTGGCCGAACTCCTCGGCGCGTTCGGTGAGGATGTCACCGACCCGCCACAGCAGACGTTCCCGCTCGTTGGGCTTCATCCGGACCCACGCGCCCTCGTCGAATGCGGCGCGGGCCGCGCGCACCGCACGGTCGATGTCGGCGGCACCGCCGTGGGCGACGCTGGTGATGGGGCGGGCGGTGGCGGGATCGATGGTCTCGAACGTCTGCCCGGACTCCGCCGACACCCACTCACCCCCGATCAGCATCTTCTTCTCCGACGAGATGAAATCCCGTACGCGGGGGAGGAGGTCGGTTGCGACGGCGGTCATGGGGTCTCCTGCTCGACTCAGTGGTGAAGGAAGGGGGCGAACATGGCGGTGTCATCAACGATGGATCATTTGTGACGGGGGTCATATTCGGTCCTGCTTCTATTTCTGCCACCGCATGGGTCGGGCGAGATGTACAGAAACTGAACACCGTGCTGGACAGGTGCCGACAGCGGCAGCGCGATCACGGGGTGGATCGACGTGTCGGGAGCAGACGATGCTCTCCGGTAGCCGTGGGCTCGCCTCAGATCCCGAGCGCCCGCATCCGCGCGTACAGCGTGGTCCGGGAGATCCCGAGTTCCCGGGCGGCCTGAACCTTGTTGTGCGAGCAGCGTTCCAACGCGTCGATGATCGCCTGACGCTCGGCCTGTTCGCGACCGGCGAGATGCGCGGCGCGGCTTGTGGTGCGGTACCGCTCGGGGAGGTCGGCGACCTCGATCGTGCGCGCCGAGCGGGACCGGCAGGTGGCCACCGCCTCGTCGAGCACCGACACCAACTCGGTGAGGTTGCCCAGCCACTCCTGACTGAGCAGGCAGTCGGTGGCCCCGCCCGACAGGGCGGTGTCCGGTGCGAGGTCGGCGACGATGCCGCTGGCGATTGCGGCGAGCTCGGTGCTGCGCTGGCGCAGCGGCGGCAGGTCCACCCGACGCGGGCAGTGCCCGATGAGAGCCGCGGCTCCGGCGCCGAGTTGCGCCGGCGGACCGGTCACCACGATCACCGGCGCGGCCGGTGTCGCCCGGCCCGCGGCATGGCGGAGCAGGATCAGCGAACGGTCGTCGAGGAGTTCGGCGCCGTCGACGACCAGCGCCACCGACTCCGCGCGGCACCGGGCGAGCACCGCTGCGATGTCCGGCGCGGTGCCGTCGATGAGGGCGTCGGCGATGTCGACGACGATCGGTGGTCGGTGACCGCCGCCGAGATCGGCGGCCAGCGCCCGGGCCGTCGTGCTGCGCCCGGTACCCGGCTCACCGGTGATCGCGATGCCCGCGGCCACCGAGGCCGGGCGGGCGGGGGTGGGGGTCGAGCCGGCACCGACGGTCAGCGGCCGCAGGTGGAACAGCGCCGCACCATGGGTTCCCGCCACCGGCTCGACGAGGATCTCCACGGCGGTGCCGCCGGCCAGGGTCAGCGACAGGGTGGTCGGGTGCAGCGCCGGGTCGGCCACCAGCGCCCGCAGCGCACCGAAGTCGGACGCGCAGAGTAGTTCGGCCGCAAGGGTATTGGTGAGCTGGATGTCGTCACCGATGGCGGCGACCGCCACGTCACGGCGCGGGGCGGCGCGCTGGAATGCGTCGAGCACCCGTCGTTGATGCGAGCGAGAACGATCGAGGAGCCGGTCGGCGATGTCGGCGACGATGCCGTTGACGAACGGCACCGCCAACGGGTTGGTGTTGTCGGCGACCTCGGTCATGCACAGACTGCCCACGAGGCGACGGGTGGCCGGATGGATGATCGGCTGACCGAAGCAGCTGAGTCGCTTGAACTTCTCGAGATAGTGCTCGGACCCGTTGACCATCACGCCGCGTCGGATCTCGACGGGCGTACCGAGCGCGGTGGTGCCGACCGCGGCTTCGCCGAAGGGCACCCCGCTGGCGGCGCCCGCGCCGTCGAGTGCGCGCTCGATGGTGGTGCCACCGGTGACGCGGGAGACCATGCGGCATTCGTGGTCGACGAGCAGTAGCGACATCTCGCTGCCGACGATCCGCGAGGCGGCCTCGTCGAGGACGGGCCGGGCGGCGTCGAGGAGCGGGTCGGCCGAAGAGATGTCCACCGGTGCGGGCAGCACATCGCGATCGGGGCGGATTCCGGACAGCGCCGATCGCCGCCAGGACGCTGCGATGACCTGTCGGCCGGGGGTCCGATGGTGAGGGTCGGGGCGCGCTGCCGCTGTTGTGTCGATGGTCACAACGATGGCACATGTCGGGGTGCGCGCGAAAGGCGCCGGACCGCCCGCACGGGTCCCGAGTCCTGGTGCTTGCCTCGTCGTGTCCGGCCGGCCGGTCTCGTCAGCCCGGGGATCCGGCAGGTCTCCAGGGCAGCCGCGTCCCGAGCCAGGACACGGCAAAGGCGAGCCCGGCCATCCCGATGACGATGACGATCATCGACATCGTCATCGACAGGTACCCCTGTGTGCGCGGGTCGATGAACGGATACGGATACCAGTCGACGACCGTGCCCCGGGTGAGCGTGTACACGCCATAGACCAAGGGGATCGCCAGCCAACTCCACCAACTCCACGACGGCAGGCGGCGCGGTCGCACCACGATCCAGTCGACGAGCAGGACCACCGGCAACACACGGTGCAGCACCGAGTTGATCCACTCGATGTTCAGGTTCACGTCGATGCCCGAGAGCAGCAGGGCGTAGACGATCCCGGTGATCGCCATGCATGTGGTCACAGCGCCCCTGATCCATTGCCACGCAACGGATTCCGGTGCGAATACGGCACCGATCATCAACACGCAGACGGCGGCGATGTTCGACAGCACGGTGAAGTAGCTCAGGTAGTTGCCGAGGGTGAAACCGGCGACGTCGGCCTGCCGGATCGGCAGCAGGATCAACGCCGCCGCACCCAGGGCCGCAAAGCCCAACCGCAGGAGTCGAATCCACCACAGCCGTTCGTCGATTCGGGACAGGACGGAGATTTCCGACATGCCGCAATCCTGTCATGCCCCTCGTCCTGTCATGCTCCCCGACGCGAGGTGGTCGGCGAGCCGACGATCGCGGCCACGATCGACACGACGACGCCGACCGCGGCGCTCGCGGCGACCATCCACAGGCCCGGACCGACGGTGGCCGCGTCGAGCCACTGCCGAAACGGGGTGAGCGAGGGATCGGTCGAGGCGACCGCCTGCCACGGGTCGCGGATCGCGCGTGCGGCGAAGAATGCACCGGCCCCGCCTGCGAATATTCCCAGCATCGCGCCCACGAACACCAGGCGGTGTATGCAGAGCGCACCCGCGGCGAGCACGAGTACCGCCCCGCAGATGACCGTCGGCATGCCCGCTGCGGTGTAGTGCGCGACGGAGAGCGGGTCGAAGTCGCCCGCGGCACCACCGTGGCCGACGGTGCCGAGTCCGCTGATGGTGTAACTCCGTTGCCGGCCGGTGGTGTCGGTGAACGAGATCGTCGCCCAGCCGAGCAGACTTCCGGCGACCATCGCGACGCCGGCAAGGGCGAGGATCACGGCGCAGAGCGTGGCGGCGGTTCCGCGGGTGCGTCGTGCGGCAGCCGGCGGCGGGATCGGAGTGGGCGGGGTTGGCGTCTCTGGGATCGGAGCGGGCGGTCGGGCCCGGGCGACGGTGCGCTCGTCGGTGATGGGCCGAGTGCGCGGGGCCGGGGTCCCGGGTGGCGGGGTTCGCGGTGGTCGCGAGCGTGGCGGTGGGGTTTGTGACGGTGGAGCGCGCCACTGGGTGTGGGGCACTCGGGGCAGCGCCGTCGTCGTCGGATCCGTCGCGATGGTGCTCGTTGCAGCGGTGCTCGTCGCGGCGAGCGTGGCGGCGAACGAGCGGCAGTCGCGGTGGCGGTTCTCGGGGTGTTTGGCCAGTGCGGTGGCGAAGACCGCGTCGAGTCCGGCGAGGTCGGGATGGGCGAGGCCGAGTGCGGGGGCGGGCCGGGCGAGATGGTCGCGGATCAGTGCTGCGGGCTCGGCTGCGTGGAACGGTGTGGTGCCGGTGAGGAGCTGATAGGCCGTGCACGCCAGGGAGTATTGATCCGAGCGTGCGGTCGCGGCGCCGCCCTCGATGATCTCGGGCGCGCAGTAGGCCAGGGTGCCGATGATGGCGTTGGTCGCGGTCAGTGGTGTGGCATTGCCGTCGGCGAGCTTGGCGATCCCGAAGTCCAGGACGATCACCCGGTCGATCTCACTTGTCGACGCCGAGCGGGTCACGACGATGTTCGCGGGCTTGATGTCGCGGTGCACCACTCCTTGGTGGTGGGCGTGGTCGAGGGCGTCGGCGACGCGGCTCACGATGTGCACGACCTCGTCGGGCGTGAGGTCTGCGGCGCTCAGGTCGGCACCATCGATGTAACTCATCGTGAACCACGGTGTCTCGTCGACGATCCCGAAGTCGTGCACCGTGATGATGCCCGGATGGTCCAGGGCTGCGGCGGTGCGGGCCTCGTGGAGGAAGCGTCGCACGAACTCGTCGTTACCCGCCCCGAGACGCGAGATGACCTTCAGCGCCTGGCGCCGCAACAGGTGTGGATGCTCCACCAGGTAGACCTCGCCCATACCGCCGGCGCCGAGTGGGGCGAGCACGGTGTATCCGGCGAAGGTCGAGCCGACTCGTAATGTCATGGTCTCGCGCCCTTGCTCGGCTGGCGGGTCTGTGATCGACAGGGTCTGTGATCGACGATGACACACCCGACCCTTGGTGGTCACGTCCTCGGTCCTCTGTTCGGCGGATCGGATCTGCGGGGTGGATGCCGCGAGCGCTCCGTCGGGCGGCGATACCGTGGTCGCATGCGCGTGGCGACCTGGAACGTGAACTCGGTGAAACAGCGGATTCCTCGGCTGTTGCCCTGGCTCGATGAGCGGCGTCCCGATGTGGTGTGTCTGCAGGAGACCAAACTCTCCGACGACGTCTTCGACACCGTCCTCGGGCCCGAATTCACCGACCGCGGTTACGAGTTCGCCCACGTCGGGCAGGGGCAGTGGAACGGGGTCGCGATCCTGTCCCGGGTCGGCCTGTCCGAGGTGCGCCGCGGATTCGACGGTGCGCCAGGCTATCCCGACCCCGAGTCGGCGCCCGAGGCGCGTGCGGTGTCGGCGATCTGCGGGGGAGTGCGCGTGTACTCCCTCTATGTGCCCAACGGCCGCGAGCCAGATTCCGATCACTACCGCTACAAGCTCGCGTGGCTCGACCGGCTCCGGGAGGTGGTCGCGCCCGAGGCGGCCGCGACGATGCTGTGCGGCGACATCAACATCGCGCCCGCCGACGCCGATGTGTTCGACCCCAAGGCCTACGAGGGTCACACGCACGTCACCGAACCCGAGCGCGCGGCGCTCGCCGGTCTGGAGGATCTCGGCCTGACCGACGTGGTGCGGACCCGGTGGCCGTCCGAACGTGTCTTCAGTTACTGGGACTACCGTGCCGGAATGTTCCACAAGGATCTCGGCATGCGGATCGATCTGATCCTCGCCGGCGCCGACACCGCACCCCGGGTGGCCGCGGCGTGGGTGGACCGCGCCGCGCGCAAGGGATCCAAGCCCAGCGATCACGCACCGGTCATCGTCGACCTCGACGACGCCCCCGACGGCGACATCGGGCCGATGGTTCCGCCGCCGTCCAACCCGGCGCGACGCGGATCATCGAAGGTGTCGTTGCCCCAGGCCAAGGACGTCGGCCCGGGCCGGGCGTCCTCGTGAGCGACGCCGCGCCCGGTGCCGGTGTGAACGATTCCGGACCCAGTGATACCGGGAACCGTGCGCACGCACAGTGGTACGGCGTCCTCACCGTGCGTCGCGGCGGACCGCTGCCGCCCGCTCGGGCGGCCTCGCGGCTCTCGGCCTATGTCTACGGCAACCTCCTGGTGTTGGCGGCGATCGTCCTCGCCTCGGCCGGCGACATCTACGAGGGACATGCGGTGTTGATCGTGCTCGGCACCGGGGTGACCACCTATATCGCGCACGTCTTCGCGGACCTGCTCGCGTGGGCCAACATCCCGGAGGCACACGAGAGCACGAGCGGCAGCCACACCGACGGCGAGGGAGGTGAGGGCGCCGAGGTGGACGACGGCGGCGAAGCCGAACGCCCCGACCTGCGTCGCGAAATCCTCGACGAGCTGCGCGACGCGGTGCCCATCATGTCGTCGGCGATCTGGCCCGCCATCATCCTGGCCCTCGGGTACCACGACCTCATCCCGACGCAGGTCGCCCAGCTGGTGTCCGGCTGCGTCATCGTGATCCGGATCGCCTCGGTCCCGATCGTCACCGAGCGCGTCCGCGGCAATCGACTCGACATGCGCATGCTGATCGCCGGGCTGATCGCCGCCGGGCTCGCCGCGGTCATCGTGATGCTCAAGACCTTTTTGGGGCACTGAGCACTTTCGGTGGGACACTGAGCACCTCCGGTACGCGCCCCGGCGCCGCATGTGTCCGATTTTCTCGCGCGGGAATGTTCGGGCAGGTCAGGCGGTTGACCAACCACGTCCGGTCATCTGCCGATCACTCCGGGTTGCGGTCGTGTTGGCCGTCTGGATCCGATTTTTGACCTGTGTGAACCCCATCGGTAGAGTGGACCGTCGGTGCCTGGCAACAGCCGGGCCAGTCCGCGTGCCCTGCCCACGCCGCCCGAGGTTTACGCCCACGGTGACGCAGGTAGACAGCTCGCATGGGAACTCCCGCCCGTGCGAGGGGTGGCCGGACTGACAAGCGATTCCGCTGTCGGGTGTTTGACACGCCCGACCTCGGGGTAGCAATAACTGTACTGACCAGGGCTTACACCCTGGTGGGGCGAGTTGTGGAGGTCGCCGGAAGTCCGGTCTCGACCGTTTCCGACGACCTGCCCGGAGCACAAACCACGACGACAACACCATCGAGCGCTCCACCTCGTGTGCGGGCGAACGTGCCGACAAAGGAAGAAATACCCAGTGCCAACGATCAATCAGCTGGTCCGCAAGGGCCGTCATGACAAGGCTGCGAAGAAGAAGACCGCAGCGCTCAAGGGAAGCCCGCAGCGTCGCGGCGTGTGCACCCGCGTCTACACCACCACCCCCAAGAAGCCGAACTCCGCGCTGCGCAAGGTTGCCCGTGTGCGCCTGACCAGTGCCGTCGAGGTCACCGCTTACATCCCGGGTGAGGGCCACAACCTGCAGGAGCACTCGATGGTGCTCGTGCGCGGTGGTCGTGTGAAGGACCTCCCCGGTGTGCGTTACCGGATCATCCGCGGCTCGCTCGACACCCAGGGTGTCAAGGACCGCAAGCAGGCCCGCAGCCGTTACGGCGCGAAGAAGGGGAGCTGATAAGCGATGCCACGTAAAGGACCCGCACCCAAGCGCCCGCTGATCAACGATCCCGTCTACGGTTCGCCGCTGGTCACCCAGCTGGTCAACAAGATCCTGTTGGACGGCAAGAAGTCGACCGCCGAGCGCATCGTCTACGGCGCACTCGAGCAGGCCCGCGAGAAGACCGGCACCGACCCGGTGGTCACCCTCAAGCGCGCCCTCGACAACGTCAAGCCGACCCTCGAGGTCAAGAGCCGCCGCGTCGGCGGTGCCACCTACCAGGTGCCGATCGAGGTCAAGCCGAACCGTGCCAACACCCTCGCCCTGCGCTGGTTGGTGACCTTCAGCCGGCAGCGTCGCGAGAAGACCATGGTCGAGCGCCTGGCCAACGAGCTGCTCGACGCCTCCAACGGTCTGGGCGCCTCGGTGAAGCGTCGCGAGGACACCCACAAGATGGCCGAGGCCAACCGGGCGTTCGCGCACTACCGCTGGTAGAAGAACTCAACACCGGGCACTGGCCGCTCGGAGCGCAGCGACGACCGGCCAGTCCACCCGAGCCCGCGAGGGTGGGGGCGAGCGCAGCGAGCCCGGGCTGACAAA
Source organism: Gordonia sp. L191 (assembly GCF_030077625.1). Taxonomy (NCBI): domain Bacteria; kingdom Bacillati; phylum Actinomycetota; class Actinomycetes; order Mycobacteriales; family Gordoniaceae; genus Gordonia; species Gordonia sp. L191. Next base: position 981,542 of record NZ_CP125996.1, read on the forward strand.
TGAAGACAGCCTTTAGTCCGAAATCTTTCCCGAAGGGAACTTGATGGCACAGGAAGTGCTCAGCGACCTCAACAAGGTTCGCAACATCGGCATCATGGCCCACATCGATGCCGGCAAGACCACCGCGACCGAGCGAATCCTCTTCTACACCGGTGTGAACTACAAGATCGGTGAGACCCACGACGGCGCTTCGACGACCGACTGGATGGAGCAGGAGAAGGAGCGGGGGATCACCATCACCTCCGCTGCGGTGACCTGTTTCTGGAACAAGAACCAGATCAACATCATCGACACCCCGGGCCACGTCGACTTCACCGTCGAGGTGGAGCGCAGCCTGCGCGTGCTCGACGGTGCGGTCGCCGTGTTCGACGGCAAGGAAGGCGTCGAGCCGCAGTCCGAGCAGGTCTGGCGACAGGCCGAGAAGTACGACGTGCCGCGTATCTGCTTCGTCAACAAGATGGACAAGCTCGGTGCGGACTTCTTCTTCACCGTGCGCACCATCGAGGAGCGTCTCGGTGCCAAGCCGCTCGTCCTGCAGCTGCCGATCGGTGCCGAGGACAACTTCGACGGCGTCGTCGACCTGATCACCCAGAAGGCGATCACCTGGCGCGGCACCGTCGAGATCGGTGCGGAGCCGACCTTCGAGGAGATCCCCGCCGATCTCGTCGATCAGGCCGCCGAGTACCGCGAGAAGCTGCTCGAGACCGTCGCCGAGAGCGACGAGGCGTTGCTGGAGAAGTACTTCGGTGGCGAGGAGCTCTCCGAGGACGAGATCAAGGGTGCGATCCGCAAGCTCACGATCGCCCGCGAGTTCTACCCGGTGATCTGCGGTTCGGCGTTCAAGAACAAAGGCATCCAGCCGATGCTCGACGCCGTCATCGCGTACCTGCCGTCCCCGCTGGACGTGCCGAGCGTCGAGGGCCACGCGGTGGGCAACGAGGAGGAGATCCTCTCTCGCAAGCCCAGCGCCGACGAGCCGTTCTCGGCTCTGGCGTTCAAGATCGCTGCGCACCCGTTCTTCGGCAAGCTGACCTTCGTGCGGGTGTACTCCGGTCACATCAGCGCCGGTACCCAGGTGCTCAATGCCACCAAGGGCAAGAAAGAGCGCATCGGCAAGCTCTTCCAGATGCACGCCAACAAGGAGAACCCGGTCGACGAGGCCTGGGCCGGACACATCTACGCGATGATCGGGCTCAAGGACACCACCACCGGTGACACCCTGTGCGACCCGAACGCACCCATCGTGCTCGAGTCGATGAGCTTCCCGGACCCGGTCATCAACGTCTCCATCGAGCCGAAGACCAAGTCCGACCAGGAGAAGCTCGGCACCGCGATCCAGAAGCTCGCCGAAGAGGACCCGACGTTCTCGGTCCACCTCGACGAGGAGACCGGTCAGACCGTCATCGGCGGTATGGGCGAGCTCCACCTCGACATCCTCGTCGACCGCATGCGTCGTGAGTTCAAGGTCGAGGCGAACGTCGGTAAGCCGCAGGTGGCCTACCGCGAGACGATCCGCAAGACCGTCGAGAAGCACGAGTACACGCACAAGAAGCAGACCGGTGGTTCCGGCCAGTTCGCGAAGGTCATCATCAAGCTCGAGCCCCTCGTGGACGCCGAGGATGGTGCGACCTACGAATTCGAGAACGCCGTGACCGGTGGTCGTGTGCCGCGCGAGTACATCCCTTCAGTGGATGCCGGTGCGCAGGACGCGATGCAGTACGGCGTGCTCGCCGGTTATCCGTTGGTCAACGTGAAGGTCACCCTGCTCGACGGTCAGTACCACGACGTCGACTCCTCGGAAATGGCCTTCAAGATCGCCGGTGCACAGGCTCTCAAGGAATCTGCGCGGATGGCGAGCCCGGTCATCCTGGAGCCGATCATGGCCGTCGAGGTCACGACTCCCGAGGATTACATGGGTGACGTGATCGGCGACCTGAACTCCCGCCGTGGCCAGATCCAGGCCATGGAGGAGCGCAGCGGTGCCCGTGTCGTCAAGGCGCAGGTTCCGCTGTCGGAGATGTTCGGCTACATCGGCGACCTGCGGTCGCGGACCCAGGGCCGGGCTAACTACTCCATGGTGTTCGACTCGTACGCCGAGGTTCCGGCGAACGTGTCGAAGGAAATCATCGCGAAGGCCACCGGCGAGTAATTCACTCGCTGCGCGGTCTGTCGCGAAGCGCTCACGGCGACCGACGTCGTGGTGACACGGCGCGAACAACGTAAGAGAAAACCCCTGCTGGGATCCGCCCAGTAGAGCAACAAGTCCAGGAGGACAATCAAGTGGCGAAGGCGAAGTTCGAGCGGACCAAGCCGCACGTGAACATCGGCACCATCGGTCACGTCGACCACGGCAAGACCACCCTGACCGCGGCCATCACCAAGGTCCTGCACGACAAGTACCCGACCCTCAACAAGAGCTTCGCGTTCGATCAGATCGACAAGGCTCCTGAAGAGAAGGCTCGTGGTATCACGATCAACATCTCGCATGTCGAGTACGAGACCGAGAAGCGTCACTACGCGCACGTCGATGCCCCGGGTCACGCCGACTACATCAAGAACATGATCACCGGTGCTGCCCAGATGGACGGCGCGATCCTCGTGGTTGCCGCCACCGACGGTCCGATGCCGCAGACCCGTGAGCACGTGCTGCTGGCCCGCCAGGTCGGTGTGCCCTACATCCTGGTCGCCCTGAACAAGGCCGACATGGTCGACGACGAAGAGATCATCGAGCTCGTCGAGATGGAGGTCCGCGAACTGCTGGCCGCCCAGGAATTCGACGAGGAAGCCCCCGTCGTCAAGGTGTCGGCGCTCAAGGCCCTCGAGGGTGACCCGGAGTGGGTCAAGTCCGTCGAGGAGCTCATGGACGCGGTCGACGAGTCGATCCCGGATCCGGTTCGCGAGACCGACAAGCCGTTCCTGATGCCCGTCGAGGACGTCTTCACCATCACCGGCCGCGGCACCGTGGTCACCGGTCGTGTGGAGCGCGGCGAGGTCAACGTGAACGAGGAAGTCGAGATCGTCGGCATCCGCGAGAAGTCCACCAAGACCACCGTCACCGGTATCGAGATGTTCCACAAGCTCCTCGATTCGGCGCAGGCGGGCGACAACGCCGGTCTGCTGCTCCGCGGCCTCAAGCGTGAGGACGTCGAGCGTGGCCAGGTCATCGTGAAGCCGGGCACCACGACCCCGCACACCGAGTTCGAGGGCCAGGCCTACATCCTGTCCAAGGACGAGGGCGGCCGTCACACCCCGTTCTTCAACAACTACCGTCCGCAGTTCTACTTCCGTACCACCGACGTGACCGGCGTCGTGACCCTCCCCGAGGGCACCGAAATGGTCATGCCGGGCGACAACACCGAGATGAGCGTCAAGCTCATCCAGCCGGTCGCCATGGACGAGGGCCTGCGCTTCGCCATCCGCGAGGGTGGCCGCACCGTTGGTGCGGGTCGAGTCACGAAGATCGTCAAGTGACGATTTCCCGTGCCCTTTGTGGTGGCGTGAGAGCGTTGTCATGTGGGCACGGGCCTGCGTCACGGATCGTCAAGTGACACCCTGACTCACTGAGTCATCAAGGCGCCCCAACCGCTTTCGCGGTTGGGGCGCCTTTTTCGTTGCGTCAGGCGATGCTGCCGCAGATGTAGCAGAAGGTTCGCCCTACGCGTGACCTTCTGCTACGTCTGCGGGCAGCTGCGCGGCGAACGCCGCGGCATCGGCACACGATCCGCCCCGCTCCCGCCCGCGCGCCCACGCGCAGAACAACTCGGTGAACCTGCGCTCCCCGAGATCTGCGCACAGCAGCGGTAGATGTCGGGCCGCCTCACCGGATCGTTTGCGCAACAGAGCGTCCTCGACGGCGCGGAGCCGCGTCGGATCGAAGCCCGCAGGCGGCGGAGTACCGGTGACGAGCGCGCGCACGAGCTCTTCCTGCCGCCGAGCGAGGCCGGTCACGACGCCGCCCACCAGCGGCTGCCGACGGTGATCCGGTCCATCCGTGCGGCGTCGGCGATCGCGTCGAGTTCGCCCAGGAGTTCGGTCACCGGCGGATACCGGCCGTCGCGCTCGAGCATGAACGCCGGTGCGCGCCCGGTGGCGGCGAGCCGCGAGACGAGGTCGAGCACCGCGTCGGGGACGGGCGCGGTGTGGGTGTCGTGATAGAGCACCCCGTCGGATTCGCCGCCGGCGACGTGACAGTAGGCGATCGCCTCGAGCGGCATCCGGGAGAGTTCGACGGCCGGGTCGACACCCGAGTTGCGGGCGCTCGCATACACATTCGCGACGTCCAGCAGCAGTCGGACCCCGGTGCGCTCGACGATTTCGGTGAGGAACTCACCCTCGGTGTATTCGTCATCGGGCCAGGAGAACAGTGCTGCGATGTTCTCCACCGCCAGCGGCACCGACAACCGGTCCTGGGTGCGAGTGATGTTGTCGCACAACACTGCCAGCGCTTCGCGCGTCCGGGGTACGGGCAGCAGGTGCCCGGCCTCGACGCCGCCCGCTCGGACGAACGCGATGTGCTCACTGACCAGCGGTGAGCACAGGCGGCGAGCCGCACAGGCCAGGATGTCGATCCGGTCGTCGGTCACCGGCTCGGCACCGCCCAACGACAGGCCGACGCCGTGCGGGATCACCGGCACCCCCAGCGCCGTAAGCGGTTCGACGTCGATGTACGGCACCGATTCGGCGATGACCTCACAGAATCCGAGGCCGGGAAGGCCGTCGACGACGGCCGCGATCTCCGGGCGCCAGCCGATCCCGATACCGGCGACCTGCGACGCACTACGTGATCTGCTCATGCGGAACCCTTTCTCTGATGTGCCCGCCCCGTGGTGATCTCGTTGGCCCGGGTGGTCGCACGCGGTGATTACCCGCCGCAGCCGCCGCCACCGCCCCCACAGCTGGATCCGCCACTGCTGCAGCCACTCCAGCCTCCGCCGCAACTGTGTGATGAACCCCCGTGATGCGAGCCGCCGTCGCTGCCACCGTAGAAGGTGGACCCGAACCACGATGTCCCGCTGCTGCTCGTGGCACGTCGCGAGCGGGCCTTCTGCTTGACAGGTGTTGTGGGCGTGGCGATCACCGGATCGGGGGCCGTCGTCGGCGGCCGGAGCAGCGGGTCGGCGGCCAGGCGCGGATCGAGCAGTGTGAGGGCCTCGATGCCGTACAGGGCTGCGGCCACTGCGGCGTGGTGTGCGCCGAGAGTGGCGAGCGCAGGCCGGTACTGCGGCGCGAGCAACCGGTGGCGCCGCCGCAGTTCGGTGAGCACCGAATCGCCGCGCCCGGTTCGCTCACGAGGGTGGACGGCACACCAGATGCACACCGCAGCAAGGCATATCACGATGACGACGAGATAGCCGACCGGCTTGCGATGGGAGAGCCCGGCCACGATCCGCGCGAGTCCGAGGACGAGTACCGGGATCAGGACGGCCACCCCGACCGCGCGTCGGCGTGCGTGGCGCAGGCCCGCTTCGGTGAGCTCCGAGTGCACCTGCCGCAACGGCGCCGACACGTCACGCAGGGCACCCGTGCCGCGTCGCGCATAACGGTCACCGACCGCCCGCACAAACCGATCATTCTGTGCGGGTGCAGCTTTCAGTCGATTGGTCACGCGTCCATTCGAGGTGATGTAGCCGGCTGCCCGGAGCTGGGCGACCGCGGCGAGGACCGCATTCTCCTCGGAGGCCAGTGCTCCGATCTGTGCGGGAGTGAGGTCGGGGAGATCGTCGACCCGCTGGTGGGCGGGACGTCGCCGCACGATGACGACGGCGAGGGCCGCCACCGAGATGACGGCGTAGAGGGCGAGGAAGGTCGTGCTGGGGATACCCCAGGTGTCGGGACCGTTCATGGTGTCACCGGCTTTCTCCCGGTGCGCGGCCTCGTCACGAGGCATGCGCGGAGGTGAACCCGCCCGATTGTGAGAGGCGGGGAAAGGCATCGTCGGCCGGCGCGACGTTGCGCAGGCCCGACACTCGTTGCGGCGGCGGCCGTTCGGTTACTGCTTCTCGGCCCGAGAGTCACTGCGTGTCAGGTGATCTCAGTATCTACGCGGCGTGCGAATGCGCCAGTGGTGAAGGCCTGCCGTGGCCGATTCGTGACCGATTCCATCGGATGCTCACAGATATCGATCCGGTGAGCTGGGGTGATGTGTCAGGGTTTGTTGGCCGGCCAGTTGTAGATGTAGTCCAGCAGACCCGTCCCCGGTCCCTTGGGTGTCTTCAGTGCCGTGCTGTTGATCAGGTAGTAGGTGCTCCCGATGCCGGTCCAGACTGCCCCGACGACCTGGTGTTCCATGCTCTCGGTCGCCGGGAGGACCTTCGCGAGTTCGGCGAACAGATTCGGCAACGCCCCGGTGTACTTGACCACCCGGAACCAGGCGGTCTTGCGCAGCGGGGTCTTGTGGCGATCGTTGATGCGTAGCTCGACGTTGGCCTGCGGCGTCATCCAGTCGCTGATCTTGGTGACCGGTTGGATCTGCCGGAGATCACTGAACGTCGGATAGAAGACCTGGGACAGGTGGATGTGGAGTTGGTCCTGGCCTCGTCGGTCCTTGGAGTTGACGCCGAGTGCGAGCGGGGAGGACGGCTTGGCCGGGATGTTCGCGACGGCCTCGCGCCACGCGCCGGCCCACCAGTTGGGCGGATCGTGGCGCAGGTAGCTGCATTCGATACCCGAGATGCGATTGGTCGGCATGAGCAGCATGTCGTTGTTGCCGTGCGGGTTGTCGCCGCCTCGACGGATCGCGTAGAAGCGGTTGGGACTCGCCGAGATCTGCTTGACGTAGAGGTTGGACCCGGGCTGGGCGGGCGTGCACCCCTTGACCTGATCCCACAGCCAGAACCGGCCGTTCGTCTTGCTCGAATCCGACGGACTGCCGCAGTCCGGTGGGGGAGCACCCCATGCGATGCCGGCGATTCCCGTTCCGGCGACCGCACCGATGCCGAGGGCGGCCGTCGTGGTGAGAAAGGTGCGCCTGCTCGGTCCGCGGCTCGGAATGGATGCGCCCGGCAATGGGGCGGATGCGCGGAACTGGGTGGAGTCGCTGTCCATGGCCGGCCCTCTCGCCGATGAGCCCGGCTGATCGGCCGGTTGCTCCGTCTGAGTCCCGAGTGTGCCAGCCGGCGGTAGCCTCGGTTGCCCGAACATCGAAATCGATTCAGGTTCTCCACATGTTTCGCTCAGCGAATTCAGAGCAACCTAGACCTCACGAGTCACATTAGTAACATCCAGTCACAATTGCCACTTGGGTAACTGACTGGTCTCAATGTCGGTGCCCTGTGGTCACGAGGCTGGTGAGAGCGGTCCGCACCGCCCTAATGTCCTCGGCGTGCGTTCAAGTCTGAGAAGGTCGGTCCACAAGCGCCTGGGCCGGCGAATCGTCGCCGCGACCGTCGTGGCGTCGGCGTTGGTGATCTCCCTGTCCAGTGGTGTCGGTGGCGCAGATGCCGCATCGCTGAACCGGATCTCGGTCGGCGGGTGCGGGATGCCCGCGAGCCCGGTCGACATCTGGGCCCGGCCGGGCAACTACAAGACGGTGATCGCCCTCGACGGACTGCGCGCCACCAGCGACATGAGCGGCTGGCGTCACGAGACCAACATCGCTCGCCTGGCCGACTCGGGCGTCAACGTCGTCGAACCCGTCGGTGGACTCGCGAGCTTCTACACCAACTGGGACACCACCAGCCCCGGCAACAAGATCAAGTACCGCTACATGTGGACGTGCCGGTTGGACCGCATCGTCGCCGCACTGGATGCGCGCGGACTCGCCGTCGGACCGTGGGGCAAATACGCCATCATGGGCATCTCGATGGGTGGCGGATCGGCGATGATCTACGGCGCGTATCACCGCAACCGGATCTCGCATGTGTTCTCGATGTCGGGCTATGTGAACCTGTCGGCGCCGACGATGCGCGAGGCCGTGCGCCTGGCGCTGATCGACGCGGGCGTGGAAGCCGGGGTGGGGCCGTTCAGCGCGGATGCGATGTGGGGGCCGCCGTGGAGCGACCGCTGGCAGCGCAACGATGCACTCGTCCAGCTGCCACGGATGCGCGGCATGAAGATCCGGGTGGCCGCGGGATCGGCCGCCTGGGGCCGATACAACACCGATGCCGTCAACTCCGTGAAGGGCACTCCGCTCGAGGCGGTGGCACTCGCGCAGACCCGGTCGTTCGAGGTGGCCGCCGCATTACAGGGCATCCGGATCACCTCCGACTTCCCGAACGTGGGCACTCACACGTGGGGTTATTGGCAGGACATGGTCTGGCGCGCCAAGAACTCCGGCTGGTTCCGGGACCGCTGATCACCGGACAGGCGCCGACAGGGGATGCGGCGCCTTGCCTGGGGTGATCTGCGGGTGCGTGGCGGAACCGTCGACGACGTGGCATCGGACCCTCTTCCGGGTCGGGTACCGCGTCGTCGACGGTGCCGTCCGACGAGGTGCCGTCAGACGAGCGCGCCCGTAACCGAACTCACCACTCGTCGAGCGAGACGTAACCGTCCTGGATCGCGCGGGCGAACAACGCCGACTTGGTGTTCGCCGCCCGGCCCACCGACTCGTACTTCGCCCGGATACGGGCAACGTGGGTGCTCACCGTCGACACACTGATGAACAGTGATTTGGCGGCCTCTTGTTTGGACTCGGCGTGCAGCCAGGCGACGAGCACCTCGATCTCACGGCGCGACAGCTCGGGACGTCGGCTCGCCGGACGGTTCACCGCGTACAGGTGGCGATGGCGGGGATCGAGGTGGGGTCGCGAATCGTGCTGGGGTCGCCGATGCAACGGCGGCTCCTCGGTACCGGGGATGATGGTGACCTCCTGATGGGTTCGCGCCGCAGACCGACTCGCCGGCGCGCAGATGGCGTCGCGGTGTAGTCCGCGCGGACCAATCTTGGTGCGGAGGGGATGACGAAGCACGCCGCAGTGGCTGAGAATCGGAAGTCGATACATTTCTCGATACGCTGACCAGCGCGAATCTGGTCCGACGACAAGGACTCTTCTCGCCATGGGACCCGATGCTGTGCACACCCGCGACGAGCTCGGCCGCGCCCTCACCGGGCTCCGCGAACGGTCCGGGATGAGTGTGCGCGAGGTCGCGTCCGACGCCGACGCGCTGCTCGGTACGGTCGCCGGGTGGTTCGCCGGACAGCACGCCCCGACGCGGGCGAGCCGGGAGATGTTCGAGCGTGTTCTGGCCACGTGCGGCGTCGTCGAGGAGGCCGACGTCCAGCGGTGGTGGGCCGCGGCCGAACGGTCGTCGCGGCGCGCCCGCAGGTCGGCGTCGGCGGTGTCGCCGTACCGGGGCTTCGCGCCGTTCTCGGCCGACGACGGGGCCTGGTTCTTCGGTCGCGACGAGCTGATCGACCGGCTCGCCGACATGGTGCGCTCCCGGCTTCCCGAGACTGTGCCCGGTCCCGGCCCGGAGCCGGACCAGTCGGTCGGAGACGGCGGGCCCGGCTGGCTGCACGCCGTCGCGGTGGTCGGGGCATCCGGGGTGGGCAAGTCATCGCTCGTTCGGGCGGGCCTGCTACCGCGCATCGGCACGCAGGAGCCGTTCATCGACTGGCGCGCGGCGGTGATGGTGCCCGGCGACGACCCGGCCGCCGCTCTCGAGCAGGCCGTCGCAACACTCGATGAGACGCCCGGCGACGGTCCGGCGCTGCTTGTGATCGATCAGCTCGAGGAGCTGTGGACCCAGGGTGATTCCGCCGGGCGGGCACGGCTGACCGCCCGGCTGGCCGAGTACACCGGGCGCCGGCGCACCGTGGTGATCGGGGTGTTGCGCGCCGACTTCTACGAGCGTGCCGCCGCCGGGCCGATCATCGCGTCGGTGCTGGCCGACTCGCAGCTGCTCGTCTCGCCGATGCTGCCCGCACAGCTGCGGGAGGTGATCGTGCGACCCGCCGAGGTCGCCGGGCTCACCGTCGACGACGACCTGGTGACCATGTTGCTCGACGACGTGGCGCCGTCGACGAGCGTGCGGCCGGTCGGCGCGGGCGTACTGCCACTGCTGTCCCATGCCCTGCGTGCGACCTGGGAGAAGTCCGATCGCCGACGACTCACCGTGCGCGACTATGTGTCGACCGGGCGTATCTCGGGGGCCGTCGAACAGACCGCGGAGTCGGTGTATGACTCACTCGACGACGCGCAGCGGGCCGTGGCGCGCCGAATCCTGTTGGAAATGGTCAACGTCGACGAGGAGACCGTCACCCGGCGCACCGTCCGTCTCGCCGATCTCGACGCCGACGACCCGGCCGGGGACAACCGTCATGTGCTCGAGACGTTCGCCGCGGCACGTCTGGTCACGGTGACGACCTCGCACGCCCAGGTCGCACACGAGGCGCTGCTGACGGCCTGGCCGCGGCTGGGCGAGTGGATCGACGCCGACCGGGAACGGCTGTTGCTGCGGCGTCGACTACAAACCCTGCGGGACACGTGGGAGGCCAACGGACGGCCCGACGACCTGCTGCCGCTGCGGGCCCGGCTGGAGATGTTCCGGCCGCTCGCCGACGACGGCTCCTCGCTGGATCAGGCCAGCCGTGGCTTCCTGGAGGCCGGTGAGGCGCGGGTACGCGCCCAGGACGCCCAGGAACGCCGCCGCAGTCGTCAGCTGCGCCGAATCGCGCTGACCGCCGGGGTCTTCGGCATCGTCGCGGTCACCGCGGCGGTCATCGCGGTGATCACCGGCGTACATGCGGTCGGTCAGCGCGAGCAGGCCGAGGCCGCCCGGAATCAGGCGCTGAGCCGACAGTTGGCCATCCAGTCGAGTGAGTTGGAGGATCGCGACCCGTTTCTCGCCGCGCAGTTGGCCATGGTCGCCTATCAGACCTCGCCGACCCTCGAGGCGCGGTCGCGGTTGATCGACGCGACCGGCCACGGTGTCCCGAACCGCTTTGTCGGTGAGGGCGGGTCGGTGTTGCTGGCCCGCTCGGGGTCACTGCTCGTCGCCGCCGGAGGCGGTGGGCAGGTGCGCGTGTTCGACGTGTCCGACCGCGGGATCGACCGACAGGTCACCACCTTCCGCGCCCCGGGTGGCGGAGGCCGATTGGGTGGGGTGGCGATCCTGCCGGGGACCTCAACGGTTCTTCTGGGCGGTCGCGGCACCCTCACCGCGTGGAATGTCGCCGACCCCGCACACCCGGTGCGCGCCTTCGACTTTCCGGACGTCGGCGGCGACGTCAACGCGATCACGGTGAGTCCGGACGGTCGGTTCGTCGTCGCCGCCGTGCCCGAGGTCGGGGTGCAGGCATGGGTGAACTCGGCCGGGGCGTGGCGTCCGGTGCCGTTGCCGGGCAAGGTCGCCGGAGTCGCCGGCGCGGCCGCGTTCAGCCCGGACAGCCGCTCGCTGGCCACGAGCAGCGCCAACCGTCGCATCGATCTGTGGCGCATCGACGGCGACGCCATCGTCGCGACGGGGGAGATCCCACTCGATGCGTGGCGCGACAACGAACTCGCGCAGGGCCTGACCTACACGCCGGACGGTACGCGGCTGGCGGCGGCACTGCGCAGCCGCGTTATCGACGTCGTCGACGTCACCGATCCGGCGGCTCCGCGCAAGGTTGCGGGATTCGGCGGATTCGACAGTTACGTCACGGCGGTGGCCGTCAACGCCGCCGGTACCGAGATCGCGGGCGCGGGCGCCGACAACACGCTGCGGATCTTCGACCTGGCCAACCCGTCGGCCGCCCCGCGGATCCTGACGGCCGCGTCGAACGCGGTGTCGGTGGTGTTCGCCGGCGACCATGTGATCGCATCCAGTGATGATGGGCGGGTGCAGGATTGGCCGCCGACGTCGAATCGGACGGTGGTCGGGACCAACAGCGTCTACCAGATCCCGGCGAACGGCTCGACGACCCGGCTGCTCGCCGCCGACAGCGGCACCGATGGGCGGATCACGCAGTGGGACATCGAGTCCGGGGGACTGCGCCGCGCGGGACCGGACCTGGTTCCGCCGCCGGGCATCGTGTACTCGGGGGCGGTGACGATGTCGCCGTCGGGCCGGATCGCGACCATGGGAACGGTCACCGGCGCGGTACAGTTCGCGGACATGTCGAATCCCGCCGACCCGCATCTGGTGGGTACGGTCGACGCGCAGCACACCCTCAACGAGACGGTGGACTACAGCGAACGGTCGCATCTGGCCGTGACCGGGGCCACCGACAGCAACATCGTCACCGTCATCGATGCGTCGGATCTCGCTGCGCCCAAGGTGGTCTCGACCTTCGACGCCGGCGGTGGTGTGTGGTGGACGACGCTGAGTCCCGACGGTCGCAGGCTCGCGGTGGCGACCTCCACCGGCGTCGTGCAACTCCTGGATCTCACCGATCCGGCTGCGCCGCGGGCCTATCCGCATCCGATCGACTTCGAGGGCGCAGCGCTCGCGGTGCGCTTCTCGGCCCGCGGCGACCGGATCGTGGCGACCTCGGAGGAACGTGCGGTCGTCGTCGCCGATGTCTCGAATCCGCAAGCGCCGCATACCGTCGCGACGTTGACCGGCCCGGCGGGCCAGCTCTACAGCGCCGGTTTCTCCGCCGACGGTTCCCACGTGATCGCCGGTGGTGGGAATTCGGAGGTGTGGGTGTGGAATCTCGCCGACGGTGGGTCGGCGGAGGTCGTGATGCGCTCGTTCCCCGGACGGGTCTACGACGTGCGGTTCGCGCCCGACGATCGGATCCTCGCCGCCGGTGAGGGAGGGGTGATCGAGTCGTGGGTGCTCGACACCGCTGCGATCATCGACGCGCAGTGCGCGCAGGTCGGTGATCAGATCACCGAGGAGGAGTGGGACACCTATGTGCACGGCATGGGCTACCAACCTCCGTGCGGTCGGTGATCGCGGCCGCGGGGCCGGTCCGGGTAGGTATCGACGCTGGTACCTTGGGCCCAATGCGGTTGTTGCAGCGCCCCATCGAGCACGGCGAGCTCACCCTCGCGGTTGCCGTCGACGGCGATCTCGCCGACGGCCGGACACCGCCGGTCCTGCTGGTCCACGGGATGGGCAGCGACCACGGCACCTGGCGGCCCTTCGCGTCGGTCCTGCGCCGCGCAGGCCGTGCGGTCATCGCGGTCGACCTGCGTGGACACGGCCGTAGTGGCCGTGCCGTCGAGTACACGCTGGAGGCCTTCGCCGCCGACCTGGGGTTCGTGCTCGACGAGTTCGACGTGGCGAGGGCTGATGTGGTCGGTCACTCGCTCGGTGCGCATGCGGCACTGCGTGCGGCGATGACCGATCCCGGCCGGGTCCGGTCGCTGGTGCTCGAGGAGGTACCGCCGATGCCACGCGACCAGGCCGACCTCGACGAGGAGATCGTCATGTCGTCGGGATTCGGTGAGCGCGTGCGTGGTATCGGCGCCCTGATGCGCAACCCGATGCCGGTCGTCCGATTCGATCGTGCCGTGGCAACGCAGGTCGGCACCGAGTTCGAGCGAGCCGAACCGCAGTGGTGGGACCGTCTGGCCGCGGTGTCCGCCCGGACCCTCGTCATCTCCGGTGGTCCGCGCAGCTTCCTTCCGCCGCAGCATCTGCAGAGCCTGGCGCAGGCCCTACCCGACGGCCGCTTCGACATCATCGACGCAGGCCACTCGGTGCACCGGGACCGTCGTCGCGAATTCGCCGCGAAGGCAGGCGCTTTCCTCGCGCGGTGACGCCGGTGCCGGCCCCTACGCGGCCGGCTTGTTGTGCAGCGGCCGCGGGTCGAGGCCGACCTTCTCCCATGCCTCGGCGGCCCACGGCACATACAGCCACCGCACCGGCAGCCGGTTGAACACCGGGTTGAGCGCCCGCATGAATGCGGCAAACCTCTGGAAGTTCTTTTCGCGCTTGGCATCCCATTCCAGGTCGCAGACATCTCGCATCTGCTGCGGAAGGGTGCCGACCACCACGGTGCGGATGAACGCGTTGAGTGGGGCGGAGACGACGCGCCACACCGGCGCCGGAATGCGGCGGGGCCGCGGCAGACCCTTGCGGATGTATCCGGTGGCGTACACGACGGTCTTGTGCGGCACGAAACGCTCGAGCATGGAGTCCCAGTACTCGCGGAACTCGGTGTAGGTCTGCGGCTGACTGCGCGCGCTCACGCCGTAGAGCTCGTACCAGATCTTGCTCTCGGCGAAGATCTGCTCCTTCTCCGCCTCGGACAACCTGCGGATGAAGGTGTCGGTGATGTAGAGCACCTGATCGACGAAAGTGGCATGCGCCCAATAGAACAGCTCGGGATTGAGCGCGTGGTAGCGCGAACCGTCGCTGATCGTGCCCTTGATGTCGCGATGGAAATCCCGCACGGTACGCCCCCACTTGGCGGGTTCGGCGCTGTAGACGGTGCGCATGACGGGCGGGCCGGTGCGGCGGGCGCGGCCGAGGAAGTCGTCGAAGATCACCGAGTGATCGAGCACGCCCTGTCCGAGTTGTTCGATGCAGTTCTCGGTGCCGGCGAGGCGCTGGAATCCGAGGATTCCGCGGACGTCGCCGTAGAACTTCCAGATCAGCGAGTCCGCGCCGAGCCGCGGAGTCGGCAGCGCGTCGTTCTCCGGACCGGGGTGTTCGGGGCCGGCCTCGACCAGGACAGGCTGCGCCTCACGGATCGCCGAGTCGAAATCCTGATTCACTGTCATGGCGAGACCTTATCGCACGAAGGAACGGGTTTCCAGATTTGTTTCAACAGTCTGGACAGTGAGGAGGATCGTGACCGGTCAGAGGTTGCCGACGCCGGAGGAACTGCTCGAGCATGCGGTGGTGCTCAGCCTGCCGATGCGCACCCGTTTCCGGGGCATCACCACGCGCGAGGTGATGATCGTCGAGGGGCCGGCGGGATGGGGCGAGTTCGGGCCCTTCGTCGAGTACGACGACGAGGAGTCTGCGGCGTGGCTCGCGGCGGGCATCGAGGCGGCCTATCTCGGAGCACCCCCCGCACGTCGCGATCGGGTCCCAGTCAACGCCACCGTCCCCGCGGTACCCGCATCAGAGGTCGCGGGCATTCTCGCCCGTTTTCCCGGGGCGCGAACGGCCAAGGTGAAGGTCGCCGAACCGGGACAGACCCTCGACGACGACGTCGCGCGCGTTGCCGCCACACGCGAGCTCATCGGCCGCGTCCGCGTCGATGCGAACGGGAAGTGGACTGTGGCACAGGCGGTCACGGCGCTGCGCGCGATCGGCGACCTCGAGTATGCCGAGCAGCCGTGTGCCACCGTCGAGGAGTTGGCTGCGGTGCGTCGGGCGGTCGATGTGCCGATCGCCGCCGACGAGTCGATCCGCAAGGCCGCCGACCCGATGCGGGTGGTCGCCGCCGAGGCCGCCGACATCGCGGTGCTCAAGGTCGCACCGCTGGGCGGCATGCGGGCCGTGCTCACCCTGGCCGAGGAGATCGGTCTGCCCGTGGTGATCTCGAGTGCGCTGGACTCCGCGGTCGGCATCGCCGCGGGCGTCGCGGCCGCCGCGGCGCTGCCCGAGCTACCGTTCGCCTGCGGTCTCGGCACCGGCTCGTTGTTCACCGGAGACGTCGCCGACGGTGGCACCCCGGACTGCGGCACCCCGGACGACGGCACACCGGACGACGGTCATCTGCGGCCACGGTGGTTCGGTCCCGGTGACCTCGACGTTCCGTCGACGCTGCACGCCGCCGACGACCGCCGGCAGTGGTGGCACGAGCGAGTGCGGCGCGCTCACGCGGTGCTGACCGCGCGGGGTCATCGGCTCGGCTGAGGTAGCTCGGTTCCGGGCCGGTGGGTGACAGTCGATAGAGACATATCGTAGAGTTTGTTCCATGGTGTTGTGTGGCTCACAGGCGAGGACGGATTCGCACACGTGCAGGGTGCTGTCATGACCGCCCCCTCGTCGGTGTCTCGGGGCCCGGCCGGGAAGTCACCGAGCTTCGCCGCGCCGCCGCCCGGCAGCGATCTGCGGGCGATTCCGTGCGCGCACTGCAACGGAATCCTCGAGATCATGTCGATGCGCCGCGACCCCTTCGCCTTCGCCGAACGCCGTCGCGCCGAGCTGGGCGTCATCTCCGGTATGAGCGCGCTGGGAATTCGAATCGTCACCGCCGCAGGCCCCGACGCGGCCGCGGAGATCCTGATGAACTCCGACCGGGCCTTCGCCAACGGCCCGGCCTGGAGTTATTTCATCGGCCCCTTCTTCAACCGCGGGGTGATGCTCCTCGACTTCGAGGAACACCGCCACCACCGGCGCATCATGCAGCAGGCCTTCGCGCCGGCGATGCTCAAGGGCTACCTGCAGGAGATGTCGCCGATGATCGCCGAGGCGATGACCCGCTTCCCGACGGGGCGCGTGCACCTGTTCGATCGGTTCAAGTCGTTGACGCTCGACGTCGCGCTCGAGGTCTTCCTCGGCGTCGACCTGTCCGCCGACGAGTCCGCCACGCTGAACAAGGCCTTCGTGGAGACCGTTCGCGCCGGAGTCGCCTACGTGCGCAAGCCGATTCCCGGCGGTCGGTGGTGGAAGGGCCTGCGCAGCCGCAAGGTGCTCGAGGAGTTCTTCTACGCCACCCTGCCCGCCAAGCGGGCGCGTGAGACCCCCGATCTGTTCTCGGTGCTCTGTCATGCGCGCAGCGACGAGGGGCACCGATTCACCGACGAGGACGTCGTGAATCACATGATCTTCGTCCTGATGGCCGCGCACGACACTTCGACGATCACGATGACCCAGATGGCCTACCGGATGGCCGCCGACCCGCACTGGCAGGAGCGGGCGCGCGCGGAGTCCGAGGCACTCGGCCCCGAGTTGGGCTACGACGACCTCGGTCGTCTCGACGTGCTCGACCGGGTGATGAAGGAGTCGTTGCGGTTGTGTCCGCCGGTACCCGCCCAGCCGCGAATCGCGGTCAAGGACACCTCGATTCAGGGGTTCTTCGTGCCGGAGGGGACGATGGTCAGCGTTCCGCAGCTGACCAATCATCGGGACCCCGAGTTCTACACCGACCCCGGGGTCTTCGACCCCGATCGTTTCGGCCCCGAACGCGCCGAGGACAAGTCGCATCGGATGGCCTGGATTCCGTTCGGTGCGGGCGTCCACAAATGCATCGGTCTGTATTTTGGACAAATGGAAATCAAGACGATCATGCATCACCTGCTGCGCGGGTACGAGTGGTCGGTCCCCGCGGGGTACACGCTTCCGATGGACTACAGCGCACTGCCGGTTCCCAAGGACCGGCTACCGGTCACCGTCCGGGGTTTGCGATGACCCCGGGTGCGGCGGGCACCCACGCCGAGCAGGGCCGTCGGCGCAAGGTCCGCAACACCGACAGTCCCGCCGATCAGAACAGCGCGATCATCGCTGCCGCCGAGGCGGAGTTCACCGAGGTCGGGGTGCGCCGCGCGAACGTCGACGAGGTCGCCAAGCGCGCCGGGGTCTCCCGGTCCACGCTGTATCGCCGGTTCCCCAACAAGGAGGCGCTGCTGCTCGGCGTCGCCGAGGAGCTCTACGAACGCGGCATGGCCCGGCTGGTCGACGCGGTCCGTGGTCTCGGGCCCCGCGAGGCGGTGATCGAGGCTTTTGCCGCGGGCGCGGCGATGATCTCCGACGAACCGCTGATGCGCCGACTCGTCCTGACCGACCACGACATGGCGCCGATCACCGCTTCGGTGACCGCCCTGTTCATCGACGTCGCGACCGGCCGCGTCGCCGCGACTCTGCGGACCGCCGGTGCGCAGATGCCCGACGACGATCTGCTCGAGGCCATCGAAATTCATGTGCGCCTGGTCATCTCGTTCCTGGAGACACCGGCCTCCGACGAGGCACGGCGGGAGCCGGACCGGGTGCGGGCATTCGCGGAGAAGTTCCTCGCGCCGATGATCTGGTGACCGCCCCGGGCGGCCACCGTCGAAGTCAGTACGTGATCTCACCAAGGGGGAGTAGTCGATGAGTATGCGCAGCAACCGATTCGGTCGTATCGGGCACGACGAGGTGCGGGCCCGGCTGGCCGACAAGGTCGTGGTGATCACCGGCGGTGCACGAGGTATCGGCTTTCAGACCGCCGGTCAACTCCTCGACGCCGGGGCGCGGGTGGCGGTCGGCGACGTCGACGGTGAGGCCCTGGCCAAGGCCGCCGCCGATCTCGGGGCGGAGGGTGTCGAGGTCGACGTCACCGACCGGGCGAGTTTCGCCGCCTTCCTCGACGAGGTTGAACGGCGTCTGGGGCCGGTGGACGTGCTGATCAACAACGCCGGGATCATGCCCGTCGGGTCGTTCCTCGAGTTCGACGACGCGCTGATCCGCCGGACCTTCGACATCGACCTGATCGGCGTCATCACCGGCAGTCAGCTTGCCGCGCAACGAATGACGGCCCGAGGGTCCGGGCAGATCGTCAACATCGCCTCGGTCGCGGGCCGGCTGCCGATGCCCGGCCTGGCCGTCTACAACGCCGCGAAATCGGGGGTCATCGAGTTCTCCGAGGCCCTCGACGCCGAACTGTCCGGCCACGGCGTACGGGTGAGTACCGTGATGCCGACCTTCACCCGCACCGGCCTGATCTCGGGTCTGGCGACCAATCGCTACATCCAGACCGTCGAACCCGAGGTCGTGGCCGCCGCCGTCGTCGGGGTCATCGCCGAACCACGCACCCGGGTGGCCGCGCCGCGGGCGATGCGGTGGGTGGACGCCAATCCGGTCTTCCCGCAGGCACTCAAACGTCTGACGCGCCGACGCACCGGACTCGACCGGATCTTCCTCGACTACGACCCGGCCGGCCGGGCCGACTACGACGCCCGGATGCGGGGGCGCGCGACATCCTGAGCGTCACGGCCCGGCGTTATGATCGTGCGGTGCTGGCAAGGAGGCGTTGACGATGCCGTGGCCGACACCGCCGACATCGGGATCCGCGTCGATCCGGGAGGAGCGGGTGGCCCGCCGCGAGTTGCGGCGCGCGGTTCGCGATCTCGACGAGGTGCGCCGGGAAAATGGTCGGATCGCCCCGCTGTCGCGGTGGTGGTGGACGGCCTCCGCGCTGATCCTGGCCGCTGCACTACTGGTCGCGGGATTCGGTGTGGCGGCGTGGGTGCGCGCCGCGAATTCCTGGACCGATGCCGATTTCACCGACGTCGCCGCCGGCGTCGTCGCGGAGTTGTTGAGCCCTGATCCGACTGCGCCGCAACGGGTTCGGTCGGTACTCGACGATGCGACCGGAGCCTTCTACGACGAATTCGCGCAATCGGCCGACGCCTACACCGCGTTCGTCCGGCGCAGCGGAACCGCGGCGAGTGCCACCATCGACGGCGCCGGAATCGTCACGCGCACCCCCGATTCCGCGGTGGTGCTCGTTGCGGCGACCGTGGGTTACCAGCAGGCCGGGCGGGCCGTAGCCGACCGCGCATTCCGGTTGCGTCTGGCCGTCACCGACGATTCGGGACGGCTCAAGGTCGCGGCGGTGCAATACCTTCCATGAGAATCCCGCTGCGCACCACCTCCGACCGTGACCGCATCGTCGCGCCCGGCGCTGCGCTGGTCGCCGCGGCGGTGGCGGTCGTGGTGATCGCCGCACTGGTGACCGCGGTGATCACCACCGCGACGTCGTTGTCCGATGAGCGACGGACCGCGGACACTCGCGACTCGCTGCGTGCTCATGCCGGTGCGATCGTCGCGCAGGTGTTCTCCGTCGACACCGCGACCTGGCAGGCCGATCGGGCGCGGGCCCGCACCCTGGTGGCCGGGGACTTCGCCGGATCGTTCGCCACGCAACTGCATCGCGCCCCGCCCGCGGGTACGGCGTCGGTCCGGTGGCATCCCGACTCGGTCGCGATCATCGACACCGGTCGCGAGGGCGGTGACGCCCTGATCCGCGCGACCGTGCTGACCCGCACCGGAACGGGACAGCAGAGTACCGAAAAGCTCACGCTCCGAACCGGTTTCGTGCTCCGCGGCGGACGATGGCTGTTGCGTGACGCCGAGGTGGTGTCATGACCCCGCCGACCGACGCCACCGCCCGCGAACGGCTCGCGCAGGAGCGGGCGACACACGCCCTGCGCGCCGCTCGCCTCGCCCGGATCGCCGCCGCCGACGATCTGCGGGCCCGCGCGGTGAGGCGTTCGCGCTGGGTGCGTCGCGCGCTGGCGGTGGCCGCACTCGTGGCGGTGGTGCTGATCATCGTGGCGAGCACGCTCGCGGTTCTCGATCACCGGGCGACCGGCCGCGTCGACCTCGACGACGAGGTCCTCGGGGCGGCCCGATCGGCTACCACGAGCATGCTGACGTCGGACCCGGCGCACGCCGAGGCCTACGTCGAGCGGGTCCTCGCCCTGAGTACCGGGACACTGAAGAAACGTCTCGAGCAGGCCGGCGCGGCCCTGTCGGCCGCCGTCGCCGTCCAGACCGCACCCAGTGCCGGACGGGTGCTCTCGGCCGGGCTCGTCACCGATCCCGGGTCCGACGATCCCGGTTCCCGCGCCCAGGTACTGGTGGTCGTGCAGGCATCCAATCCCGTTCTGCTCGGCGGGGATCCGCAGGCCGACCGCCTCACCCTCACCGTCGGGATGACCCGCACCGACGCCGGTTGGCTCGTCGACTCGGCGGTACCGGCATGAGCACGTCCCGAGTTCCCCGAGCCCGAGTCCCCCGGGGCCGCCGGCTCACCTGGACCCAGCGCCACCGGGTCCGGCCGCTCACCGCGCCGCCGCGGATGTCGCGGCGCGCACGCCGGCTGCTGATGGCGATCGCGGCGCTGACCCTGACCGCGCTGGTGGTCGCCGTCCTCGCCTGGGCCCAGGCGTATCGGCAGACCCCCCGTCCCACCGACGCCGACCGTGCAGATCTCGAACGGGCCGCGACGAGTGCGGTCACCGCGCTGATGACCTTCGGCGGGGAGCACCCCCCGGGCCCCGACGCGGTGCGCGCCCATCTGAGCGACCCGCTGCTCACGCGATACGACGCCGAGCGTGCCGACGTCGTTCTCCCGGATGCGGTTGCCGCGTCGGCGCAGATGACGGTGAATGTGGTCGGCATGGCGGTCGGGGAGTTCCACGCCGACGACGCACGTCTGCTCGCCTTCCTCGACCAGACGGTGACGGTGCCCGACGCGGGGGCGCCGGGGGCCGGGGCCGGCACACCAGGAGCCGGGTCGGGCGCGGATAACGGACATACATCTACCGAAATGTGGTTGGTCATGCGTAAGGTGAACCAAACCTGGCTGCTCGCCGACGTCCGA
This sequence comes from Gordonia sp. L191, assembly GCF_030077625.1. NCBI lineage: Bacteria > Bacillati > Actinomycetota > Actinomycetes > Mycobacteriales > Gordoniaceae > Gordonia > Gordonia sp. L191. The sequence continues at coordinate 1,002,681 of NZ_CP125996.1, forward strand.
CCGGTGGGAGATGTCACCCGCTGATGCGGGCAGCGACATTCGAACCGCTGATGCGGGCAGCACCGTCGACGAGAGGGCGAGAACCGAGGATGAGTGCAGCAGGTGTCGTGGTGGTCGGTGCGGGACTCGGGGCCATCCGCCTCGCAGAGAACCTGCGTACCAACGGATACGAGGGCCCGATCACACTGATCGGTGCCGAGCCCTACGCACCCTACGATCGGCCACCGCTGTCGAAGACCGTGCTACTCGGCAAGGACGACCGCGTCGAGCTGAAACCGGCCGAGTTCTACACCGAGTCGTCGATCACCCTGCGACTGGGCCAACGGGTCACCGCCGTCGACCCGCAGGCCAAGACCGTCACCGTGCGCGCAGACGACACCGATGGGCCCGATACCGACGCCGCCCAGAGCGTCCCCTACGGCGTCCTGGTGCTCGCCACCGGACTCGCCCCGCGGGTCTTCCCCGGCGCCGAACACCTTGCGGGCGTGCACACCCTGCGCACCTTCGACGACGCGGTCGCCCTGCGGTCGGAGATCGACGGGGCGCAGACCGCCGTCGTCATCGGTGCCGGCTTCATCGGCTGCGAGGTCGCGGCGAGCCTGACCGAACGCGGCGTGCGGGTCTCGCTCGTCGAGCCGGCACCGACCCCGCTGGCGCAGGCGCTCGGCGAACCGATCGGGACACTGGTGGCCCGGATGCACACCGCCAATGGGGTCGATGTCCGTGCGGGCGTCGGGGTTTCAGAGATCGTCGGCGGCGACTCGGGCGCGGTGCGGGCGGTGCGTCTGGCCGACGGGACCGAATTGCCTGCCGACATCGTCGTCGTCGGCATCGGCTCGATTCCCGTCACCGACTACCTCGAGGGCTCGGGTATCGAGTTCGCGCCGCGTGAGACCGGCGGTGGGATCGCCTGCGATGCCGTCGGAAAGACCAGCGCCCCCGACGTGTTCGCGATCGGCGACGTCGCCAACTGGGCCGACGGCTCGCCCGACTCGCGGCGCGTCGAGCACTGGAATCACACCGTCGAACAGGCCGCGGTCGTCGCCCATCAGATCGCCGGCAGTGAGGGCGCGCCGATCACCGCGGCGGTGCCCTACTTCTGGAGCGACCAGTTCGCGGTGAAGATCCAGGCGCTCGGGCATCCGCGCGCCGACGACGAGGTGCACATCGTCAGCGACGACGGCACGAAATTCCTGGCCTACTACAGCCGCGACGGAATCCTCACCGGTGTGGTCGGCGCGGGCAAGGCGGGCCCGGTGATGAAGACCCGGCCCAAGCTGCAGACCCCGACACCGATCGCCGACCTTCTCTGAGAATCCGCATTCGTGGATTCCGTTGCCGCGCAGGCGATCGCCGAGGTCCGCGAACTTGGCGACGCCGAGCGGGCCGCGGGTATCGCACGATATCTGCAGGCCCGGCCCGGTGGTTACGGTGAGGGCGACGAGTTCGTCGGGGTCGCGGTGCCGCAACTGCGTGTGTTGGCCCGCCGGTGGCGTGGCATCGACCGCGGTGCCGTCGGCGAGCTGCTGAGTTCGCCGATCCACGAGATCCGTTTTCTCGCACTACTTCTCATGGCGCAGGAGTCCGCGCGTGCCGACGACGCCGACGCTCGCGCGTGGGTCGCCGACTATCGCCGGGCCGTCGATGACGGGTATGTCAACAACTGGGATCTCGTCGACACCTCGGCCGCACCGGTTCTCGGACACTGGTGTGTACGGATCGGTGACCACACCGAGCTCGTCGACCTCGCCGCCGACGAGCGGCTCTGGCACCGGCGGGTCGGTATCGTCGGCACCCACGCCCACCTGCGTGAGGGTGACGCCGGCCCCACGCTGGCGGTGGCGCCGCTCGTCATCGACGACCGGCGCGACCTCATCCAGAAGGCGCTGGGCTGGATGCTGCGCGAGATGGGCAAGCGCGTCGAGAGATCAACGCTCACCGACTATCTCGACGCCCATGCGGCGTCGATGGGACGCACCGCGCTGCGGTATGCGATCGAGCATCTCGATCCCGCGATGCGCGCCGGCTATCGCGCAATGCGATGAGTCTCGCGGGCCGTCCGGCACCGATCCCTCAGACGCCCTCGGCCTCGTGGCCCTTCCACTGCCGCAGCATGCGTTCGCGCAGATCGTCGTAGATCGGCGGCGAACGCAACAGTTCGGCGACGATCATCGTCGCGGCCCCCGCGGCGAGCACCGACACCGCAACCGAGGTCGTCGAGGTCATCTCCATCACCAACACCGCGCCGGTGAACGGGGCACGGACCACGGCGGTGAAAAACGACGACATGCCCACGATCATCAGTGGCAACAGCAACTCGTGCCCGTAGCCCGGCGACACCAGATCGATCAGCCGCGAGGCGACGAGACCGGTCATGGCGCCGAGCGCCAGCATGGGGGCGAAGATGCCGCCGGGCGTGCCCGCCGAATACGACACCGGGCCGGCGACGAAGCGGATCGCCAGCAGCATCACGATCGCCCAGAAGGCCAGATGCTGACCGGACAGGATGTTCTGCGTCAGGTCGTCACCGCCGCCGCCGAGGTCGGGGTCGATGGTCAGCACCGCCCCGATGACCGCTCCGATGATCGCGGCCTTCACCGGGCCGGGCACCCGGGGGATGGCCGCGAAGCCGCTCAGACAGGCACGGATCAGCCAGTTGTAGACGACGCCGAGCAGCCCGACCACGACGCCGAAGACGACGAACACCGGAAGTGAGGACAACGCAACGGAATTGATCTGCGGGACGACGAAGTCGGGATGGTTGCCGACGATCAGTCGGCTGCACACGGTGCCTGCGGCGACCGCGGCCATCGTCCAGAGGACGTAGCGCACCTTGACGGTCTTGGCGATCTCCTCGATGCAGAACAGGGTGCCGCTGATCGGTGCGTTGAATGCGACGGCGAGACCGGCACCGGACAAGGTGGTCTGCAGTACCCGGATCTCGCGCATGGTGGCGCGGCACACGCGGCCGGTGAGCGCGCCGATCGCGGCGCCCATGTGCACCGTCGGACCCTCTCGGCCGAGGACCATCCCGCCGACGCCGATGGCCAGCAGGCCGCCGACGAAGCGGGCCGGGATGACCGCGGGTGGCGGTGGTGCGGCCTCGCCGCGTTCGACGGCCTCCACATGCTGGATGCCGCTGCCGGCCGCGCGCGGTTCCCATCGGGTGATCAGTGCCGCGATGAGCGCCGCGGTCGCCGAGATCACCACGGGTATCAGCCAGGCGGCCGGGCCGTGGTGGTGGGTCCAGTCGATCAGATCGGCGCGCAGGTGATCGGCGCGGATCAGCAGCCACCGGAATGCCCCGCCGACCAGACCGGTGATCGCACCGGCGATCGTGGCAACTATGGTCAGCCAGACGAGAACCCGTGCACCGGTGTCCTCTTCGGGCGCATCCGGTGTGAGATCAGGGGAGTCCGGCGCCGTCACGCGTCGTCACCGGGCCGTTGGTGATCACCGGGCTGGGGATTTCGGGTCGCGGACACCAATCCACGGTAGAACCCCGACGGGCCCTCGGTGACGGCCAGGGGTGCCCGACGGCGTTCTCGATCGTCAGGACGCCCGGAACACCTTGACCGCCGCGGCGATCATCGGGAACTGCAGCGGCAGCCGTCCGAGGGCGATCGCCTTGTAGATCGCCGGCTTGTGCCACCACAGCCGGACCATGTTGATGTTGGCCGGGTACACCGCGACGAACAGGGCCGCGGCTGCGGCGGCGGACGGCTTGCGGGTGGCCGGGACGAGTAGTCCCACGCCGAGCGCGACCTCGGCGACACCGGAGGCATAGGTCAGCATGCGCGGGTCGGCGGGGATCTCCTCCGGGATGATCTCGTCGAACGGCTTCGGCGCCACGAAGTGCAGGGTGCCGATGGTCAGCAGCATTCCCGCGAGGGCGCGGGCGAACTGGATGGGGGACAGGCGTGAGAGCATCAGAACTCGATTCGCAGTCGGTCGGAAGTCGGATGGGCCTGACACCCGAGGATATAGCCGTCGGCGATGTCCTCGGGATCGAGCGCACCCGCGTTGTCCATCTCGACGGTTCCATCGGTGAGAGTGCATGCGCACGAACCGCATTCACCCTCCTGGCACGAGTACGGCGCATCGAGTCCGGCCTCGAGCATGATGTCGATCAGGGTGCGTTTGCGGGGCCAGGTCAGCTCGTGGGTCTCGCCGTCGAGTTCGACCTCCACCGTGGCGGCATCGGCCTGCTCCTCGGCGCTCACCTCGTCGAGGACGACGTCGGCGAAGGGATCACCCGAGAGCGAGTTGTAGACCTCGGCGTGCACGTCGTGGTGGGCGAAGCCCGCGGTGTGCAGTGCCTGGTGCACGGCGTCCATGAAGGGGCCGGGGCCGCACATATAGGCGGCGTGGCCGCGGAAGGCACCGAAGATCGTCGCCAGGGACTGCGCACGGGGCAGGCCTTGCAGCGTCTCGAGCCAGTGGATGAGGACCAGCCGGTCGGCGTGCGCGGTCTGCAGCTCGCGTAGTTCGTCGGCGAAGATGACGTCGTCGGCGCTGCGGTTGGCGTAGAAGAACACGATGGTGCCGCTCCCGGACGCCAGCGCGGTCTTGAGGATCGACATCACCGGGGTCACCCCGCTGCCCGCGGCGATCAACAGGAGCGGTTCGTCGACCGACCGCGGGGTGAACACCCCCGACGGCGGCAGTACCTCGATCTGCGAGCCCGCGGAGAGGTTGTCGCACACCCAGTTCGACCCGTAGCCGTCGACGGTGCGCTTGACCGTCACCTTGGGCAACTCGTCGCGGGCGGGGGAGGAGGCCAGCGAATAGCAGCGGGCCACCGACCCGGTCTTCTCGCTCGGGATGCGCAGGGTGAGGAATTGACCCGACTTGTACTGCGTGAACGCCTCTTTGGCCGTGTCGGGGAGTTCGAAGACGATCGACCGTGCGTCGTGGGTCTCGTCGATGACCTCGGCGACGGTGAGGATCACGCTGCGCGAGCCGTGAGGCGTCAGTTCGGTCGAGTCCGATCCGGTCATGGCTCTGGTCTCCTGGCGTCGTCGAAGGTGCAGCAGTTGGTGGTAGAAACTAGAACACGTTCTACTTTGAGCCTAGCGTAGACGTCGGGCTGTCGACATCGGCAAGGCGATCGGTTCCAGGGTAGAGGTCGGTCCGTTGCGGCGGTGTCGCCGGTATTTCCTCGACAGCGCTCTGTTTCTCGCCGACAGCGCTCAGGACTTCGTCGACGGCGCTCTGTTTCTCGCCGACAGCGCTCTCGGTCACGTCGACAGCGCCCGGTATCTCGTCGACAGCGCTCGGTATCTCATCGACAACGATCGAGTCGCGGGGCTGGCTCGGCGAACCCGTCGATCGCGAGCCTCGGCATCGAGGACCACACGCGTGCCGCCGAGTCGGTGACGGGGTCTACCGCGTGCGATGAGCACTCACAACCCCTCCAGCCCCGCGGCCAGCGTCGCGCACCCCGCCCGGATGAGCGCGTCGAGGTCGGCGTCGGGATGGGCGAGCCATTGTTCGTAGGCGGCCAGGGCGGTGCCCAGACACAGCCAGCCGATCGTCTGCGGGAGGTGATCGCCTTCGTCCAGGCCGAGCCGGTGGGCGCAGAACTCGGCGATGACGTGTCGCCAGTCGGCGTACATCAACATCGAATGTGCTTGCAGGCTCGGCACTCCCAGGAGTAGCTGCATGCGCCGGCGGTGGCCGTCGACGAATTCTGCGGGCACCTCGTTGAAGGCGATCAGAGCCCGGGTGACGGCCTCGGCGATGGGGAGGTCGTCGGGGATCTCGGCGAGCAGCGCACGCAGGTCGTCGAGGTGGGCGTCGAACTCGCCCCACGGGATCGCGTTCTTCGACGGGAAGTACCGGAACAGCGTGCGACGCGCGATGCCGACGGCCTCGGCGATGTCGTCGACGCTGGTTTCCTCGAAGCCGACGGTGGTGAACAGGTCGATGGCGGTCGCGCTGATCTGCGCGCGGCTGGTGCGCGGACGCCGGCCCGGCGCCGTCGCATTCTCGGTCGTCATCAGACCTCTCTCACCAGGTCGGGACCTGTCCGTTTGGTCAATTTTCGGCTAGGGGGTGCAATTCTGCACCCGGTGCCATTATAGTGGTCGGTGATCCACATCACTACCCAAATATTAGGAGGTTTGGATCATGGCCGATCACACAGCCAAGGCAGCTCAGGACGTGGCGGTTCCCGCCGACGTCGAGACCGAGCTCGTGGGTGAGTCCCTCGTCGAAGAGGTCTCGATCGACGGGATGTGCGGGGTTTACTGATGTCCACCCCGACATCTGCTCCGGTTGCCGGCGACCGCGACTCCGCGGTCGCCGGTGACCGGCGCGACGCCCCCACCATCCTGTCCACCTTCGATCTCGACGCCGCCTGGGAGCTCAACCCCAAGGTCGCACTACGCCCGGAACCCTTCGGGGCGTTGCTGTATCACTTCGGTACCCGCAAACTCTCATTCCTCAAGAACCTGACCGTCGTCGGGATCGTGCGCTCCCTCGCCGAGCATGACGACGCCGAGTCCGCCCTGGCTGCCGCCGGGATCGGAGCCGCCGAGCGCGCGCTGTACCTGCAGGCGCTGACCGCCCTGGCCGACTCCGGGATGATCGTCCGCCGCTGACCGGCGTTCTCGTCCACCGTCCACCACCGCTCCTCGAGCCCAAGGAGACCCGAAGATGACCACACTCGAGTTGCCGCCCACCGCAACCGAACTCGCCGCCATGCCGACGCTGCAGCCCAGCGCGCCCCCCAAGGTCGGGCGTCTGGTCGATCAGTTCGAGAAAGGGCTCGACGCCCCGATCTGCCTGACGTGGGAGCTGACCTACGCCTGCAACCTGGCATGTGTGCACTGCCTGTCGTCCTCGGGTAAGCGCGACCCGCGTGAGCTGTCGACCGAACAGTGCAAGGCGATCATCGACGAACTGCAGCGCATGCAGGTCTTCTACGTCAACATCGGTGGCGGGGAGCCGACGGTGCGCCCGGACTTCTGGGAACTCGTCGACTACGCCACCAGCCATCAGGTGGGAGTCAAGTTCTCCACCAACGGTTTACGCATCGACAAGAAGGTTGCCGCGCGGCTGGCCGCGTCGGACTACGTCGACGTGCAGATCTCGCTGGACGGTGCGACCGCGGAGGTCAACGACGCCGTGCGCGGCCCCGGCTCGTTCGACATGGCTGTGCGCGCGTTGGAAAACCTCCACGAGGCGGGATTCGCCGACGCGAAGATCTCGGTGGTGATGACACGGCAGAACGTCGCGCAGCTCGACGAGTTCAAGGCTCTCGCCGACCGCTACAACGCCACTCTGCGCATCACCCGGCTGCGCCCGTCGGGCCGCGGCGCCGACGTCTGGGACGACCTGCACCCGCTGCCCGAACAGCAGCGCGAACTCTACGACTGGCTCGTCGCCCACGGCGAGAACGTCCTCACCGGCGACTCGTTCTTCCACCTGTCGGCATTCGGCGGGACCGGCGGGTCCGGCCTGCCCGGGCTGAATCTGTGCGGCGCGGGTCGCGTGGTGTGCCTCATCGATCCGGTCGGCGACGTCTATGCCTGCCCGTTCGCGATCCACGAGAACTTCCTCGCCGGCAACATCACCACCGACGGTGGCTTCCAACAGATCTGGCAGAAATCAGACCTCTTCACCGAGCTTCGTGAGCCGCAGAACGCCGGAGCCTGCACGCGCTGTGCCCATTTCGACGCCTGCCGCGGCGGCTGCATGGCGGCCAAGTTCTTCACCGGACTGCCGCTGGCCGGACCCGACCCGGAGTGCGTGCAGGGTTACGGCGAGGAGCTGCTGGCCGGTGAGCGTGCCAAACCGACTGCGAACAAAGATCATTCCCGCGGTACCCCGTTGACACTGATGACCCGGCAACCCGACGGGGAGATCACCCCGATCGGTGGGCCGCCGTCGAAGAACTGCGATGAGAACCCGTTGGCGGGATTCGCCCTGTAGTACCCCCGCGTGGCGGATCGTCGAGCACTCGGGCCGGCCGCCCGGGTGGTTCGATGCTGCGACGAACAAGTAAAGAAAATAGGTAGGAACACACAATGGTCACCAATCCCTGGGCCCGCAATCCCTGGTTCGAAACCGTTCACGAAGCGCAGCGTCGCGCCAAGAAGCGACTGCCGAAATCGGTGTACTCCTCGCTGATCGCCGGCACCCAGGCCGGCGTGACGGTGCGCGACAACGTCGACGCGTACTCCGAGATCGGGTTTGCCCCGCATGTGATCGGCGCGCAGCCCGATCGTGAACTCTCCACCACCGTGATGGGCCAGGACCTGTCGTTCCCGGTGATGATCAGCCCCACCGGCGTACAGGCCGTCGACCCCGACGGCGAGGTCGCGGTGGCGCGCGCCGCGGCAGCGCGCGGTACCGCAATGGGCTTGTCCAGCTTCGCTTCTCATCCGGTCGAAGAGGTCACCGCGGTCAACGACAAGATCTTCTTCCAGATCTACTGGCTCGGCAGTCGCGACGAAATCCTGGCGCGTGCCATGCGCGCCAAGGAAGCCGGCGCGAAAGGTCTGATCGTCACGACCGACTGGGTGTTCAACATCGGTCGCGACTGGGGAAGCCCGGAGATCCCGGAGAAGGTGGACTTCAAGGCTCTGCTGCGTCTGGCGCCGGAGATCGCGGTCAAGCCGCGCTATGCGATGGACTGGATTCACGACGGCAAGATCATCATTCCCGACCTGACCGCGCCCAACGTCTCCAAGGGTAAGGGGCAGCCCGGCCCGACATTCTTCGGTGCCTACGGCGAGTGGATGAGCACGGCTCCGCCCACCTGGGACGACCTTCAATGGCTGCGCGAGCAGTGGGGCGGACCGTTCATGGTCAAAGGCGTCACCCGTCTCGACGACGCCAAGCGGGCCGTCGACATCGGGGCGACCGCGCTGTCGGTGTCCAACCACGGTGGCAACAACCTCGACGGCACCCCCGCCACCATCCGCCTGCTGCCGGGCATCGCCGAGGCGGTCGGCGACCAGATCGAGGTCCTGCTCGACGGCGGCATCCGCCGCGGCAGCGACGTCGCCAAGGCACTCGCGCTCGGGGCGCGCGCGGTCATGATCGGTCGCGCCTACCTGTGGGGTCTGGCGGCCAACGGTCAGGCGGGCGTCGAGAACGTCCTCGACCTGCTCCGCATGGGCCTCGACGGCGTGGTGATGGGACTGGGCCACAAGAGTATTCACGAACTCTCGCGCGATGACCTGATCATCCCCGAGGACTTCGATCGGTCCTTCGGCAGCATCTGAGCGAATCCGCGCCGGAAGAACACCGCAAGGACAAGGCCACGAAAAACAGAGCGCCGTCGGTTCCCGCCGACGGCGCTCTGTTGTTCGCCGACGGCGCCCTCGGTTTCGCCGACGGCGCTCGGTATCTCGTCGACAGCGCCCTCGGTTTCGCTGACAGCGCCCGGCATTCCTCCGACAGCGCTCAGACCTTGGAGTTTCCCATGTCGATCTGGAATTGCGAGCCGGTGACCGCGCGCGCTTGCGGCGAGGTGAGGTAGAGCACGGCGTCGGAGATGTCGTCGAGCGAGGCAACCGGGAAGTGATCCATCATCGAGATGAAATACCTTGTGTACTCGCCCATCTCGAAGATCTTCATGGCCGAGGTGTCGGCGATGCCCATCGGCGTGTTGACGGCGTAGGGGTGGATCGAGTTGACGCGGATGCGGCGCGGGGCGAGTTCTTTGGCGGTTGTCTGTGCCAGTCCGGTGAGCGCGTATTTCGACGCCGAGTAGGCCGCCTGGACGGGCATCGCCTTGAGCCCGGCGACCGAGGAGATGACGACGATCGAGCGGTTCTCGGCGTCGGTCTCCAGGAGCATGGGAATGGTGGCGCGCAACGTCTTCCAGGTGCCCACCACATTGACGTCCATGACGTCGGTGAATTCGTGTTCGGAGAGCTCCCAGGTGAGCCCCCACGAGAGGATGCCGGCGTTGGCGATCACATGATCGAGGCGGCCGAATTGCCGCACGCCGTCGGCGACGAGCTCCTCCTGGAACGCCAGATCTCGCGTATCCCCCTGACGTGCAAGGATTTTGCCGCCGGCTTCCTCAACGAGGCGAATCGTCTCGGCAAGATCGTCCGGAGTCGACGCCGGGTAGGTGATGTGGTCGGCGACCTCGCCGGCGATGTCGAGTCCGATGATCGACGCACCCTCACGGGCGAAGCGTAGCGCGTGATTACGCCCCTGGCCACGGGCGATGCCGGTGATGTAGACGACCTTGCCGTCGAACTGTCCCATGAGGAAAAACTGTAACACGTTCTATTTCGGTGGGGTGGGCTACCGGGGGAAAGCGCTGTCGGCGCTGAGACGGGCGCCGTCGGCGAGTCGGAGAGCGCTGTCGGCACAACAGAAAGCGCTGTCGGCGTTGAGACGAGCGCTGTCGGCACAACAGAAGGCGCTGTCGGCGAGGTGGAGGGCGCTGGCGCGACGACGCGGGGCGCCGACGACATCGTCGGCGCCCCGCGTCGGACGGATGAGGTGCGATCCGGTCAGTCGGTCCAGATGGTCGACGGATCGGTGGCCTGGCGGGCCGGTTTGGTCGGCGTCTCCGGCGAGGTGCGCGAGAAGCGCGGTGCGACCTGTGCCTGCATGACGCCGTCGATCTCGAGGAGATTGGCGCGGGCCGACATGTGCGGGTCGGTGGGGGCCTCGGCGAAGCTCAGTACCGGCGAGGTGCAGGCGTCGGTGCCGTCGAAGACCTTGGCCCACTCGTCGCGGGTGCGCGAGGCGAAGGTCTGGGTGAAGACCTTCTTGAGCTCCGGCCATTTCGCGATGTCGTTCTGGTCCGGCAGGTCGGCGTCGGCGAGTCCGAGGCCCTCGAGGAGTGCGGCGTAGAACTGTGGCTCGATCGCGCCGACGGCCATGTACTTGCCGTCGGAGGTCTCGTACACCTCGTAGTACGGGGCGCCGGTGTCGAGCATGTTCACCCCGCGCTCGTCCGACCACAGCCCGGTGCCGCGGAAGGCCCACATCATCTGTCCCAGAACGGAAGCGCCGTCGACCATCGCTGCGTCGATCACCTGGCCGCGACCGGAGAACTGTCGCTCGAAGAGTGCCGAGAGCACGCCCATGACGAGGAACATCGAGCCGCCGCCGAAGTCGCCGGCGAGGTTGAGCGGGGGCACCGGACGCTCACCGTGACGGCCGATCGCGTGCAGCAGGCCGGTCAGCGAGATGTAGTTGATGTCGTGGCCGGCGAGCTCGGCGCGCGGACCTTCCTGGCCCCAGCCGGTCATGCGGCCGTAGACCAGGCCGGGGTTGACCTCGGCGAGATCATCGGGCCCGAAGCCGAGTCGTTCCATCACGCCGGGCCGGAATCCCTCGAGAATCACGTCGGCCTTGGCGACCAACCCGAGGATGGTGTCGCGGTCGGCCGGGTCCTTGAGGTTGGCCTCGACGACGCGACGCCCGCGCAGCAGTGCGTCGGCATTGCGCCCCTCGGCCGGCAGTGTGCCGGGACGCTGCACCCGGATGACGTCGGCGCCGAGGTCGGCGAGCATCATCGCTGCGTGTGGTCCCGGACCGATACCCGCGAACTCGATCACGCGCAATCGATTCAGCGGTCCGCTCTTACCGCTGGTGGGTGTCGAATCTGCTGTCATGGACGTCCTCCCTCGAATGTCATCGACCTGTTGTGCCGACTGGTGCCGACCGTGTTCTGCGACACATACTGCGATCCAGGATTCCACAACCGATCGAGCGCTCGTCCAAGCGGGTCCGAACAGGGGATCTTGGTCCTGTAATTGGTGACGACCGGTTACCCCGAGGCGCCGCGCACATTAGACTTGGCCGAATGGTGCGAACGGCGAGGCTGGGGCAATACGCATGGCCGCAGGTGACGCCCGCCGAACTGACCCTTCTCGTTCCGATCGGTTCCGTCGAACAGCACGGGCCGCATCTCCCGCTCGACACCGACACCCGCATCGCCGTCGCGGTGGCCACCGCCGCCCGCTCGGAATTGCCCGCCGACGCCCCGGTCACGGTCGCACCGGAGATCGCCTACGGAGCCAGCGGTGAGCACGAGGGTTTCGCCGGGACGATCTCGCTGGGACAGCAGGCGCTGACCGACCTCCTCGTCGAATTCGGTCGCAGCGCGTGTCGCTGGGCGCGGCGGATCGTCTTCGTCAACGGCCACGGTGGCAACGTGCCCACGCTGGCCTCTGCGGTCACCAGATTGCGCTATGAGGCGCGCGAGGTGGCCTGGTATCCGTGCATGTTCGCCAACGCCGACGCTCACGCCGGACACACCGAAACCTCAGTGCTGCTTCATCTTTCGCCGGAGCTGGTGCGGACCGACCGGATCGAGGCGGGTAACCGTGAGCCGATCGGCGCGCTGATGGCGCCGATGCGTGCCGGCGGTGTCGCCGCGGTCAGCGAGAACGGGATACTGGGCGACCCGCGAACGGCGACCGCCGAGCACGGTGCGCAGCTCCTCACGCGTGTCGTCGACGACCTGGCGCGAGCGCTCGGCGAGTGGACCGTCGACGACGGGGGGAGACTGCGGTGACGACGACCGAATGGGTCGCGCAGAAGACGCCCGCCCCGAGCGACTCCGGATTGCCGGACGGTTTCCAGATCCAGATCGATCTGCGGTGCGCACGTCGCGGCGACCTGCGCTATCTCGTCGGCGGATCGCCGACGCGCATGCTCCGGCTCAGCGACACCGCGCTCGGTCTCACCTCCGCCGACGGCCGCATCGAGGTGTGCAACACCGCCACACGCACGCTTTCGCGGACGCTGCTCGAGACGGGCATTGCTCATCCGCGGCCCATGTCGGGGCCCAAGCCCGACGACGTCACCGTGGTGATCCCGGTGCGCGACAACCAATCCGGCGTCGACCGGCTCCTCGACGCGGTGGCCGGTGCCCGGGTCATCGTGGTCGATGACGGCTCGGCGGTGCCCCTCGTCGCGCAGGGGCCGCTGGTGCAGGTCATCCGATTCGAGTCCAATCGCGGCCCGGCCGCAGCCCGCAACGCCGGCGCTGCGGCGGCCACGACGGACTTCGTGGCCTTCCTCGACTCCGACGTCGTTCCCGAGCCGGACTGGCTGGTGATGCTGCTGGCGCACTTCTCCGATCCGCTGGTTGCGCTGGCCGCTCCCCGGATCGTCGGCTTGTCGGCCCGACGCGGTGAACGCCAGTCGATGGCCGAGCGCTATGAGAACGGTCACTCCTCACTCGACATGGGGCCCACCGAGGCCGCCGTGGTCCCCGGTACGCCCGTACCATATGTACCCAGTGCGGCAATGATCGTGCGGCGCAGCGCTTTTTGCGGATTCGACGAGAACCTCCGGGTGGCCGAGGACGTCGACCTGTGCTGGCGACTGCACGAGGCGGGCTGGCGGATGCGCTACGACCCGGTGGCCCGGGTGGCCCACGATCACCGCACCAATCTCCGGCAGGTGTTGTCCCGTCGCCGCTACTACGGCACCGGGGCGGCGTTCCTGGCTCAGCGGCACGGCACGCTCGCCGCACCGATGGTGATGACGGCGTCGATGGCGCTGGCGGTCGCGGCGCTGTTGTCGCGGACGAAGTTCGGACTCGTTCTCGCTTTTCTCGTGCTGGCCCGCGTGGCCCGTCGATTGCGGACGCGACTCGGTGACCTGCCGGACGCGCCGGTGGCCGCCGCGCAGATGACCGGCCGCGCGGCCGGATACGGACTACTGCAGGCGGCCGGTGCGATCTGTCGACATTATTGGCCGGTTGCAGTCCTGTTGGCGTTGATCTCCAAGCGATTTCGGATACTCGTCATCGAGGTCGCCATCGCCGAGGGTCTCATCGAATGGGTGCGCGCCGTCCTCGCCGACACCACGCGCGGGCCCGCGATCGGCCCCGTCGCCTATCTGATCTGTCGCCGTCTCGACGATCTCGCCTACGGTGCGGGACTATGGGAAGGCGTTGTGCGTCAACGCGATCTCGGCGCGCTTCGACCTGTCGTCACGCGCTGACCGCCGAACCAAGGTGACGGGGACGCCGGTGGACGAGACGTCGGTGGCGGGTGAGCTTCCCCGACGCGCAGACGTCGTCATCGTCGGCGCCGGCAGCGCTGGGTCGGTACTGGCCGACGCACTGAGCCGCGACGGCACCCGATCGGTACTCCTGCTCGAGCAGGGGAGCGGCTGGCCCGATGCCACGGTTCGCGATCTCCGGACACTGCCGATCAGCGCGTCGTCGGGGTTCGTGACGGTCCACGACGCGCCGCCCGGCCAGACCGTGGTCCGCGGGCGCGGGCTGGGCGGGTCCTCGGCGATCAACGGTGGATACTTCTTGCGCTGGCATCGCGATGATTTCGCGGAGTGGCCCACCGGCTGGGGCGTCGACGACGTCGAAAGGGCCTACCGCGAACTCGACGAGACCGACGGCCCGATGTCGGTGCATCCGTTCGGCGAGGACGATCTCGGGCCGGCCGCCCGCGCCTTCGAGCGATTCTGGTCGACGCGGGTACCGGTCCGCGATGTCACCGACCGGTGGCCGATCATCGGTCTCAACCGAGTACTGGGCAACAACGAACTGCTGGGCAACAACGCAGTGCTGGGCACCAATGCCCACCGACTGCGCACGACCTCCGCGGAGGCATTTCTCCGCCCGGCTCTCGCACGTCCGAATCTCGTTGTGAGAAACGGTATTCGGGTACAGGAGATCCTGATGGCGGGACGCCGGGCGACGGGCCTGCGGGTCACGGGGTCGGGGGGCACCGACGCCGACATCGCCTGCGACGAGGTGATCCTGTGCGCCGGAACGCTCGGTACCGCAGGCATCCTGCTGCGCTCGATCCCGGAGGTGATCGGGCCCTCCGGCGTACTCGTCGCCGGCGAACACCGTGAGGTGCTCGTCGGATACCGCAGGCGTTCGCCAGATGACCTGCGGCCACTCCTGCCGACCGTGGTGCACACCGGCGACGGTATCGAGATCCGCTGCTACTCCGACGATTTCGAGCGATACGTGACCGGATCGGCCGGCGGCTCGCAGGCCGTGGGGGTCTGCGGGATGCTCCAGGCGGGCCCCGCGCGGCTCACGTCGGCGTCGGGAGGCTCGGTGCGCATACGGTTCGACGACCTCGACGAGTCGGCGGCGGCCCCGTTGTGGGCCACGGCGTCGGACGTGGTCGACATGTTGGCGTCCGCCGAGTTCGACGACGTGGTGGAGCCCGATTCGATCTCGGTCGATCCGGTGATCCGCAGTTCGCAGCACGCCTTCGGCAGCCTGCCGATGGGCGTCCGCACCGACTGGCTGGGTGGGGTGGTCGGTGTGCGGGGACTACGGGTGGTGGACGGCTCGATCCTGCCGAGTCCGGGCCGCAGCGGTCCGCACGCCACGATCATGATGTTGGCGCGCCGGATCGGTGCGGCGCTCGCGGCGGGGCACTGACCGCACCCGAACACGCCCTGCGCACTCGAACACATTCCGGGAAAGAACTTCGTCGATCCCGGGAACCTTTGTGCACCGGCATCCGACCACTCTTGCGGCTCGACTACATCTGACTGACGAGAGGCGGGTGGCGAACTGGCCGCAACCGTGGCGATCACCGGCGTGTTCACGCTGTGCGCGGTGATCTACCTCATGCGTGCCTGGCACTCGCCGACCCCACTGACCCGATTTGCCGGAATTCTGCACGTCCTGATGGCCGTCGCGATGATCGCCATGGTCTGCCCGTGGGGCGCGCAGGTGGCACCGATCGTGTCGGTACTCGTGTTCAGCGGTGGCGCCCTGTTCTTTGCTCATCGCGTGGTCGTCGACGCCGATGCGACGCGGCGTCACCTGCTGGTGGGGTCCTACGACGCGGCCATGATGGCGTCGATGGTGGTGATGTCGGTGCTGATGTCGGTGCGGGCGACGGTGAATTCCGCTTCGGCGGAGGCGAACTCGGCCCAGGGTTCGATGCCTGGCATGGGTTCGATGCCCGGTATGGGCTCGATGAGCGCTATGGGCGTGCCGGGTACCGCGGGCTGGGCGCAGCCGACCGGCGTCGCGGTGCTCGCCGCGCTTTGTGCGGCAGCCTATTTCGCCGCCGCACTGTGGTGGTTCTACGCGCTGATCCGTGGACCCGCGCGCCCGTGGGGTGAGGTGCTGATGGCAACCGGGATGGGCGTGGCATTCGCCGTCCTGAGGTGAGACCCCGGTGCATTCGCCACCGGAATAGTGAAACTACGAGAGAACGAGGATATCGATGGTGAGAAGACGAGCGGCGTTGGTGCTCGCCGTGGCGGGAACTGTGGTGGCGCTGATGATCGGCCTCTCCGGGACGGCGTCGGCACACGTGAAGGTGTCGGGAATCGACGCCACCGAGGGCGGATACGGCGTGTTGACCTTCCGGGTGCCCACCGAATCCGACACCGCGTCGACCACCGAACTGGCGGTGACCTTCCCGGACGACACCCCGATCATCTCGGTGTCGACGCAACCCAAGCCGGGATGGACGGTGCAGGTGGTCAAGAAGAGCCTGCCCGCGCCGCAGAAGGACGACGACGGCAACGAGATCACCCAGTATGTCTCCCAGGTGATCTGGAAGGCGCAGACCCCGCAGGCCGCCATCGCGCCGGGGAGCTTCGACACGTTCAGCGTGTCGGCGGGACCGCTACCAGACAAGGCGACGCTCTCGTTGCCCGCCCAGCAGACCTACAGTGACGGCACCGTCGTGAACTGGAACGAGAAAGCGGT
The DNA here is from genome assembly GCF_030077625.1 of Gordonia sp. L191. NCBI lineage: Bacteria > Bacillati > Actinomycetota > Actinomycetes > Mycobacteriales > Gordoniaceae > Gordonia > Gordonia sp. L191. Next base: position 1,019,332 of record NZ_CP125996.1, read on the forward strand.
CTCCGGTCAGGCCGAGCCCGAGCATCCGGCACCCGTGCTCTCCCTCGCCGCCGCATCCGGTGGACACACGAGCGATCAGTCGATGTCGAACGACTCGACTTCGTCACCGTCATGGCCGGGCATAGCCGGATTGGTCATCGCGATCATCGCCCTGCTGGTCGGGGTGGCCAACCTCGCGCTGATTCGCAAGGGGCGTTCATCGAATTGAGGTGGCGCAGAGCGCTTCTGGTGTTCACTGGGGTGGTGTGTGCGTTGGTGATGGCCACTCCCGGCCTGGCCGGCGCACATGCCACCCTGGTCTCCAGCGTGCCCGCCGACGACTCGCGAGTCGCCATCTCGCCGTCACAGGTGGTGTTGACCTTCGATGAGAACATCAGTGTGGGAGCCGATCCCGCGCGTGTCATCTCGGCACAGGGCGATCGCGTCGACACCGGCTCACCACATCTGATCTCGGCCGGCAACGCCCTGGTCATCCCGGTGCGCCCCGATCTGCCTGCCGGAAGTTATTCGGCCACCTGGCGAGTCATCTCCGCCGACACCCACGTGGTCACCGGGTCCATCGTGTTCGGCGTGCGGGCCGACCCCGGGGCGCCGGCCCCGGCGGCACCGCCGGTCGCCGCCTCGGTCACCGCACTCGATCGCGCATCGCAGGCGCTGCTCTACGCGGGCCTGGTGGGCGCTGTGGGTCTCGCGGTGGTGTCGCTGATGCTGTATCCGAGAACGTTGGCGCTCAAACGATTCCGATGGACGGTGGCGCCGAGTTGGGTTCTGGCGGTGCTGGCCTGTGCGGGCACGGTTCTCGTCCGGGCCGCCGAGAAGGCAGATGTCGGTGTGAGCCGGGCATTCTCGGGCTCGGCGCTCTCCTCCGGCCTCGACGGTGGCGATACGAGGGTGGTGCTCATCAGAGCGGCCCTGGTCGTGGTGCTCGGACCGGTGCTGTTCGCGGCCGCGCGCCGGCGAGTCTCACATGCGTGGGGTGCAGCGCTGATCGGGGCCTGCGGGCTGGGTATCGCCGTCACCATCGCCGCCGACGGCCATGCGTCGGTGGGGGATCTGACATGGCTGGCCGTGCCGGTCACCACCCTGCACGTGGTGGCGATGACACTCTGGCTCGGCGGACTGCTCTCGATGGTGCTGATCCTGTTGCCCGACAAGCACTCCCGGAACCCATCCGCGGTGACGTCCAAATCGGTGACACCTGAATCGCCGGGATCCGAACCGCCGACGCCTGAGCTGCTGACACCTGCCGTGTTGCATCGGTGGTCGAGGTGGGCGTTCGCCATGGTGGTCGTCCTGGTGCTCTCCGGGGAATTCCAGGCGTGGCGGCAGATCTGGCCGGTGCAAGCGCTGTGGGACACCACCTACGGTGTCGTGCTGCTCGTCAAATCGGCTCTCGTACTGGCGATGCTCGGCCTGGCGGCATACGCGCGTCGTCGCCTCGGCCTCAGCCGTCTTCGGCGTTCGGTGCCGCTCGAGATGGCATGCGGCATCGCCGTCCTCGTCGTCACCTCCGTCTTGGTCACCGAACCGCCCGCGCGCACCACCTACGGTCCGCCGGTGCAGGTGGCGGCCCCTCTCGACGACGGCTCGGCACAGGTCTCGGTATCGACCACGCGCCGCGGCCCCACCGTGGTGGACGTGACCCTCGATGACGGTCACGGGACGCCGATCCGGGCCCGGTCGCTGCGCGCCACATTGTCCTCGGAGTCGGCAGGGATTCCGTCGTTGGCGCTGAGATTCGTTCCGGCCCAATCGGACACAACGGACACCGGCTCGCCCGGGTCGGCCCGCTGGCACCGCGTTGCGGCGTCGGTTCCCGTCGCCGGTGCGTGGACACTGACGCTGACCGTGCAGTTCAGCGATTCCGACGCGCAGGTCACCACCGTCGGATTTGTCGTGTGGTGATGCCCCCGGTCGTGAGTTGCCGTCGCGAATTCCCGGGTCTGCGAGACGCCTCGTCTATTGATTTCACCGCCGAGGGAGTAGCGTCCTTCGTCAGCGCGTGGGAATCCAGGAAACCGGTGGAAATCCGGTGCGGTCGCGCCACTGTCATCCGTGCCGAACGGGCACGGTCAGCCAGACCCTGGCCCACGTCACCTTGTCCGGACGCGTAATCCAAAGGCTCTCACGTGAATTCTGCATCCTCGGCCGCCGACCAGATCGGCTCGGCCGGCAGCACCAGATGGACCCGGACCGACTGGGTCCACGCCGCAGTACAACTCGGCGTCATCGCGGCGATGCACGCCGTGGCTTTCGGTGTGCTGTTCATGGTCATCGTGCCGCACCACTACAGCCTGGGTAAGCAGGTCTTCAGTGTGGGTCTCGCCGTCACGGCCTACACCTTCGGTCTGCGGCACGCATTCGACGCCGATCACATCGCCGCGATCGACAACACCACCCGCAAACTGATGAATGACGGCAAACGCCCGAAATCGGTCGGATTCTGGTTCGCCATGGGGCATTCCACGATCGTCTTCGTGATGGCGATACTCGTGGTCGCCGGCGCCCACGCGGTCTCGGCGCTCGCCGACGACGATTCGCCCGCCCGGCATGCGCTGGGCACCATCAGCACGATCGCGTCCGGCTCGTTCTTGTATCTGATCGCGCTGATCAACATCGTTGCGCTCATCGGTATCTGGCGGGTGTTCCGCTCACTGCGCCGCGGTAGTTTCGACGAGGAGCAACTCGACGAGGCACTCGACGGCCGGGGCTTTCTCGCACGACTCCTCGGGCCGGTGATGCGCCGCATCCGGCATCCCTTCCAGATGTATCCGGTGGGTGTGTTGTTCGGACTCGGCTTCGATACCGCGACGGAGGTGGCTCTGCTCGCACTCGCCGGTACCGGCGCTGTCGCGGGATTGCCCTGGTATGCGATTCTCGTTCTGCCCCTGCTGTTCGCGAGCGGGATGAGTCTGATGGACACCCTCGACGGCATGTTCATGACCGTGGCCTACGACTGGGCGTTCGCCCATCCCGCACGCAAGATCTACTACAACCTGACCATCACCGGCCTGTCGATCGCGGTGGCGTTGCTCATCGGGACCATCGAACTGGTCAGCGTGCTGCACGACGATCTCGGCTGGGATGACCCGATCACCAACTGGATCAGTGGTTTCGATCTGAACACCGCGGGCATCGCGATCGTGATCATGTTCATCGTCGCGTGGGGTATCGCCATCGCCTACTGGAAACTGGCGCGGCTGGAGCACCGGCTGGTCCGGACCCCGTCCGAATCTCGGTGACCGTCCACCTCGGAGGAGTCAGAACGTCTCAGATCAGCGTCGACCAGTAATCCCAGAAGTGCACACCGATCGCGACGATGATGATCGCGTACCACAGCGGCAACAGCACCCACAGCCAGCCGCGAAGGTCGCGGGCTCGTGGTGAGTCACCGAAAAGCCTTCCGGCGCTGAGGATCAACAGGATCGGCGTCAGCGTCCACACCACCATGCAGTACGGGCACAGCGCGTTGATCCGGTAGATGCTCTGGAAGGCGAGCCAGTTGACGAAGACGAAACCCAGGGCGAGCCCGAGTGTTTGACCCGCCCAATACCACCGCGGCAGCCAGACGCGGGCAGTAGTGAGCACGCCGGTCACGATGATCACCGAGAAGGCGGCGATCCCGATCAGCGGATTGGGGAACCCGAAGACACGAGCCTGCTCGGTCACCATCACCGAGCCACAGGACAGCACCGGATTGATGCTGCAACTCGGCACGTACTCCGGGTTGATGAGCAGTTCGATGCGCTCGATCGTCAGCGTCGCCGCCGAGATGAACCCGAGGACACCGAGAATCAGGATCACGATGCCGGTCGCGGTGGATACGTCGGGGCGCTGAAGCCACCACGGCCGGTCATCGGTGATCACGTCGGCGGCGATCAGCTCGTCGTCGGGCGGTTCGACCGCCGGTGCCTCAGGGTCCGGGGTGGTGCCGGAAGGAGAGGTGGTGCTGCTCATTGCTGGTCGCTTCGTCTCGGGGTGGATTTACTGTGCGGTGCCGGCGGCCTGATTGATCTGGGCGAGGAAGGCATCGGGCCCCAACTGGATGTTGAAATCTTGACCGTTGATCTTCACCGTCGGTGTTCCTTGGACCTGGGAGGCCGTGGTCTCCTGACCGACCCAGTTCTTGAACTGGCCGTCGGAGATGCACTCCTTGACGTTGGGTGCGCCCGCTTGGTTGGCGAAATCAGCGAGCTGATCGTCGGTCAGACCGGACCCGTTCTCCTCGGGCTGATTCGCGTACAGGATGTTGTGGAACTTGAGCCAGATGGCGAAGTTGTCGGCGCCCTTGGTCGCCTCGGCCACACACGCCGACGCATTGGCTGCGCGGGTGGAGTAATTGGTGCTCGACATCCGGTCGAGGATGGCCACCGGCTGATAATCGATGGCGACCTTGGGATTGCTGCGCACCTGTGTCAGCGCGTCGCTGTAGACCTGCTCGAACTGCTTGCAGACCGGGCACTGGAAGTCCTCGTAGATCTGCACGGTCACCGGCGGGGTGGTGCCCTTGGGTGCAGTGGTGACGCGGAACGAGCTGTTGGTTGCGACCGACGGCGCGGTCGCGTCACCCGTGGAGGACTTGTTGGTGAGGATCACCGCGACGGCAACGATGACGGCGATGACGACGATCGCAACACCCGCCCCGATCTTCATGAAGAGCGAACGGCGCCGTTCGGCGGCTCGCGGATCGACGATCGGCTTCCGGCGTTTGTCTGCCACTTTTTGTCTCCCTGGTCCACGGGTTCTCCGGCGTCGGTGTCGGGCTCCGGTCGGTCTGCGCAGGACCGGAGGACCGCCATGCCGGTGTTCAGGGTACTGGCAGGAATCTGAGGAGCATCTGAGCGGTAGGGGCCGGTGGGACGTTGGTCCCGGGTGGTTCTCGTCACGTGACGCCGATGCGGGCCTCGGCGGCGTGGTCGGTTCGCCTACGCCGCGTCGTAGACTGACGACGATGCCGTCTCGCAGCGGCGTTGCTAGGAGACATTGTTGTGACCGCCCCTGACGATGCCCACGCCGATCCCGGCGTGCCGCCGACCTCGACCGACACTGCCGCGACCGTCGACACGGCGCCTGTCGGAACCCCGCCCGCCGGGACCGCTGTTCCCACCGACAATCCGGTGGCCGCCGGTGCTGCGTCTGTGGGGACGGCGCGACGATCGAACGTCGCCGCGGTGCGCTGGGTGGGCGCGGTACTCGCCGCCGGATTGCTGGTCGTGGTCCTCTACGCGCTGGTGTCGGGTCCGACCCGCCACATCGAGCGCGGCGACCCGTACCCGGGTCTGACCACCGCGGTACTCGATGTGGCCGGATACTTCGTCGGCGCCACCCTTGCCGCGCTGTGTTTGGGAGCATTGGCGTTCGTGGTCGCCGGGTCGCGACCGGATTCCGACGGCATCATCGACGCCACCGTCTATCGCGCGCACCTTTTCGTCTCGCGCGCAACGCCGGTGTGGGCGGTGGTGGCCTGGCTGATGGTCGGCGTCGCCGCATCCGACGGGTACGGTCTCCCACTCGGCAAGCTCGTGTCGTCGGGAACCCTGTTCGAGGCGATCGGCATCAGCGAGGAGGCGGTGGCCTGGCTGGTGGTCGCGATCTTCGCCACCGTCGTCGCGATCGCCGTCCGATTCTTCCTGTCCTGGATTGCGCACGCGGTTCTGCTGATCCCCACCGGAATCGCCGTCGCCGCGTTGCCGATGGCCGGCAACGGTGCGCAGGGACCCAACCACGATTACGGCACCAGCCTGGTGATCGTCCTGGTGCTGGCCATGGCCGTCTCCATCGGATACCGCGTCGCGTACGTGGCCGCCCCGACCGTGACGCCCGAGGCCGACCGCGTGATCCTCGAACGCCGGCACACCTGGATCGTCGGCGTCGCCGATGTGCTGGCGCTGATCTCCGGGGTGATCCTGATCGCGTTCCTGGTGCCGGTGCGCTACCTGTTCACCACGACCTTCGGGGTGACCTCGGTGGTGATGGTGGTGGGGTTGATCGCGGCCACCGCGTCGAGCGTCGTCGCGCTGTGGTCGGCGCCGGGCGCGACACGGCTGTGGCGGATCGAGATGGCGGCCGTCGCGGTGATGGCGGCGGTGTACGTGTCCTGGGCGATCATGGACACCCGGGTGGCGCCCGGACTGCTCGCGCACCCGTTCACCGCGTGGGATGTGTTCCTCGGCTACGAATTGCCGGGACCGCCGACCGCGTGGCGGCTGGCCACCTTCTGGCGATTCGACTTCCTCGTCGGCACCGCGGCCATTGCCGCGGCCGTGCTGTACGGGATCGGGGTGTTGCGGCTGCGTCGCCGGGGTGACGAGTGGCCGTGGGGTCGCACCCTCTCGTGGATGCTGGGCTGTCTGGTCCTCGTCGTCGTGACCGGGTCGGGGGTGCGTGCCTACGGTTCGGCGATGTTCAGCGTGCACATGGCAGAACACATGGCGCTCAACATGTTCGCGCCGGTGCTGCTGGTGCTGGGTGCGCCGGCGACCCTGGCCCTGCGCGCTCTGCCGACGGCCGGTTCGCGCCCTCCCGGGCCGCGCGAATGGCTGCTCTGGGTGCTGCACTCCAAGGTGACCAGGGTGCTGTCGAATCCGGCGGTCGCGTTGCTGTTGTTCGTGTTGTCGCTCTACGTGGTGTACTTCACCGCCATCTTCGGCACGTTTGTCCGCTACCACTGGGGTCACGTGCTGCTGACGATCCACTTCATCATCGTCGGCTACCTCTTCTATTGGGTGATCATCGGTATCGACCCCGGACCCCGGCGCATCCCGTACCTGGCGCGCATCGGATTGCTGTTCGCGGTCATGCCTTTTCACGCGTTCTTCGGTATCGCGCTGATGACGATGTCGTCGGTGACCGGCGGCGAGTTCTACAGCCAGCTCGGTCTGCCCTGGGTCACCGATCTGCTGCACGACCAGTGGCTCGGCGGGGCGATCGCGTGGGGCGCCAGCGAGGTCCCGGTGGTGCTCGTCGTCATCGCGATCGTGACGCAGTGGGCCAAGTCGGATCGACGGGAGGCGCGCCGGGCCGATCGGCATGCCGAAACCTACGAGGACTCCGAGCTCGACGATTACAACAAGATGCTCGAGGAGCTGGCCCGGACACGTCGCTGAGGCGGAGCCGGTGATGTGGCTGAGGCGGAGCCGGTGATGTGGCCGAGCGGAGCCGGTGAATGTGCCGGGCCGGAGCCTGACTTGACCGTGACGGGACAATGGATTCATGCGGTGCGAGGTCGCGCGGGAGGCGCTGTCGGCGCGTGTCGACGGAGAACGGGAGACCGTTCCGTCGGCGCGTGTGGACGAACACGTGGCCGGATGCGCCGACTGCGCGCAGTGGTATCAGGCGTTGCAGCGTTTCACGATTCCGGAGATCGGTGAGCCGCTGCGGGTGGTGCGTGGTAACGAGGGCCCCGATCTCGTCGAGATGATGATCGCGGCGCGCGCAGACACCGCTGCGCCGCCGGCGCGGGGGAGCGAGAGTTCTTCGCGCACATGGTGGTTGATGGCCGGTGGTGCGGCCTTCGCGTCCGGTGCGCTGGCCGTGTCGATGGTCGTGACCCATGGGTCGGTGGTGACGATCTGCTTGTTTGTCGCCGCGATGCTGGTGACCGTCGGGTTGACGGTGCGTGCCCGGCGGTGACGTGGGCTGGTCCCCACCGGCGCGCCGTGTTCTTCCCGAAGAAATCCGTTCGTCCGCGGGAAATTTCCCGGGGAAGAACGAAACGCTGACGGAAGAACCGCGGGTGCCGCCCGTCAGCGTCCGTGGGAGCTGAAGCCGCTCAGCGTCGGGATTCGCCGAAGTGTTGCAGCCGCAGGCTGTTGGTGACGACGAACAGCGACGACAGCGCCATCGCGGCACCGGCGATCAGCGGGTTGAGGACGCCGAGCGCCGCGATCGGGATCGCGGCGACGTTGTAGCCGAACGCCCACACCAGGTTGGTGCGGATGGTGCGCTGGGTGGCCCCGGCGAGGCTGAGCGCGGCCGGTACGGCCCGGAGGTCGTCGCGGACCAGGATGACGTCTGCGGCGCCGATCGCGACGTCGGTGCCGCGGCCGATCGCGAGCCCGAGGTCGGCGGTCGCGAGTGCCGGGCCGTCGTTGATGCCGTCGCCGACCATCGCGACCGAATGCCCCTCGTCCTGCAGCGCGCGCAGGGTCTCGACCTTCTCATCGGGCAGTACCTCGGCGATGACGTCGTCGACGCCCACCGCCTCGGCGACCGCACGGGCGGCGCCCTCGTTGTCACCGGTCAGCAGGATCGTGCGCAGGCCGGCGGCCTTGAGCGCGGCGATCGCGGTGGCCGCCGACGTCTTGATGGTGTCGCCGACAGCGATGGCCGCGGCGGGCACATCGTCGACGACGACGTAGACCACGGTCTTGCCCTGTGCTTCGGCGTCGCGTCGGGCGCGGGCCAGCTCGGCGGGCACCACCAGCGCATGCGAGGCCCATCGGGGCGAGCCGACGCGGACCCGGTGGCCGTCGACGATGCCGCTGACGCCGCGTCCGGGTTCGGTGGTGAAGTCGGTGACCTCGGCGCGGTGTTCTTCGGTCACCGCGGCGGCGATCGCGGCGCCGACGGCGTGTTCGGAGGCCGCCTCGACCGCCGCGGCTCGTGCGAGGACCTCATCGGCGTCGAATCCCGGTGCAGGATGGATCGATTCGACCGACAGTGTGCCCTCGGTGACGGTGCCGGTCTTGTCGAAGACGACGGTGTCGATCAGACGTGAGGTGTCGAGGGTCTGGTGGCCCTTGAGGAAGATGCCGAGCTGCGCACCGCGTCCGGTGGCCACCATCACCGCGATCGGTGTGGCCAATCCCAGTGCGCACGGGCAGGCGATGATCAGCACGGCCAGGGCCGCCGACACCGCGCGGTCGGCGGGCTGACCGAGACCCAGCCAGACGGCCAGGGTCACCAGGGACAGGGCCACGACGATCGGGACGAACACCCCGGCGATCCGGTCGGCGAGGCGTTGGGCCCGGGCCTTGCCGGACTGGGCCTCCTCGACCAGCCGCATCATCCCGGCGAAGGCGGTGTCGGCGCCCACCGCGGCGGCCTCGACGATGAGCCGTCCGTTGAGGACGGTGGTGCCGCCGATGACGGCCTCGCCGGGGGTGACCTCGACAGGCCGGGATTCACCGGTCATCGCGCTCATGTCGATGGCCGCGCTGCCCTCGATCACCAGGCCATCGGTGCCGACGGTCTCGCCGGGCCGCACGACGAAGCGTTGCTCTTCGGAGAGTTCTTCGGCGGGGATGCGCATCTCGCGGCCGTCGGACAGGAGCACCGCGACGTCCTTCGCGCCGATCGCCGCGAGCGCCCGCAGTGCGCCACCGGCTCGTGAGCGGGCGCGCGCCTCGAAGTACCGGCCGGCCAGGACGAGGACGGTCACACCCGTGGCGACCTCGAGGTAGATCGAGTCGCTGCTCCAGATGGCATCCCACACACCGTGGGTGGTGGCGTTGGGGTCGGTGGTGAACATCGAGTACAACGACCAGCCGGTCGCGGCCAGCACACCCAGGGTGACCAGCGTTTCCATGGTCGCAGCCCCGGTGCGTAGATTCTTCGCCGCGACCCGGTAGAAGGGCCAGGCACACCAGGTGACGATCGGTGCGGCCATCGCGATGAGCAGCCACTGCCAGCCGGTGAACCGCGTCGAGGGCACCACCGCGAACACGATGGACAGATCGGCGAGCGGCACGAACAGCACCACCGCGACGGCCAGTCGCCGGAACAGGCGTTTCGCGTCGGCGGCGTCGGTGTCGGGAATCGTGGTGGGCACCTGCGGGCGGGGGGTCGCGCCGTAGCCGGCCTTGTCGACGACGGCGCAGAGGTCCTCGGTGCTCACCTGTGCCGGCGCCTCGATGGTCGCCACCCGCGTCGCGTAGTTGACCGATGCCTTCACGCCGTCGACCTTGTTGAGTTTGCGCTCCACGCGAGCCGCGCATGCCCCGCAGGTCATGCCGGTGACGTCGAGCTGACGCCGCTGGTCGATCGCCGGGTCGTCGGCCCCAATGGCCCCGGGGTTCGCACCGGCACCGGAGTTCGCAGTGGCCCCGGAGTTCGCATCGTGGTGCGGATTCACGTCGTGCAGGGTGGTCACATCATCCTCGATCTCTCGCCTCCGGCGTCCCGGGTCACCTCGCCTCTCGGGACCGTCGGAGCCTCACGCACACTCGTCCTCAGGATAGGTCGGTGACGTACACCGTCTGGTTCCCGACGAGTCGAGTGGTCTGCGTCACAGCGCGAGATGAGTGCGCGACGTCAGGCCTCAGACCGATCGACGGTGCGGTGTCGACGCGGCGATCAGGTATTCGCGAGCCCGGGCGACGCGGGAGCGGATGGTGCCGATCGGGGTGCCGGTGACCTCGGCGGCTTCTTGATAGGACAGGCCGAGGATCTGGGTGAGGACGAGCGCTTCACGACGTTCGGCGGGCAGATCCTCGAGGAGGAGGTTCACCTCCACCATGTCCTCCCAGCGGGGACGGGAGGTGCGGGCCTCGGCGGCCGAGATCCAGTCGACGCCTGGGCTGACCCGCGGGCGCGACCGGTCGTGCCGGACCTCGTCGGCGCAGACCCGTCGCGCGATCGACAACAGCCACGTCTTGGCGCTGGCCTCGGCCCGGAAGCGGGAGATGCTCTTCATCGCCCGCAGATAGGTCTCCTGGGTGAGATCGTCGGCGGTGCTCGCGTGCCCGAGGTGCGCGATGAACCGCCAGACGTCCTTCTGTGTGGCGCGGATGAATGCCGTCAGCGCCGCCCGGTCGCCGGTTGCCGCGCGCAACGCGGCACGCGTCAACTCGTCGTCGGGGCAGACATCCATGGCGCACACCCTATCGGGTCGCCGAACCGTGTCCGGCGTCCCACCCGTGCACCGGTCATCGGTGCACCGCCGCCCGGCATGCCCGCTGCGGGATGTCTCACCCCGGAGCACCCCAGTGGTGCAGCACCCCGCTGTAGCGCTTGGGTGGTGGCGAGGCGAACTCTCCGGACGCGGTACCGGTCCGCAGCCCCATCGCCGCCATCGCCGAGAGCATGCCGACCCCCGCGGCGACCCCGTCGACGACGGGCGCACCGATCTGCGAGGACATCCGCGCCGCCAGATCGGCCATGCCGGCACAGCCCAGGACGATGGCGTCGGAGCCGTCGTCGGCGAGTGCCTGCGCGCAGGCCTTGGCGAGGATGGCCTCGGTGTCGGGGTTGGATTCGAGGTCGAGCACCGGGATCTCGCATGCGTGGATACCGAGACAGCGATCGCTGAAACCGTAGTGCGAGACCAGGTCTCGTGCCCTGCCAATGGTGCGCGACAAGGTGGTGACGATGGAGAACCCGCGGCCGAGCGGGGCCGCGAGATGTACTGCGGCCTCGGCGATTCCGAGTACCGGTGCGACGGCGACCTCGCGGGCCGCATCGAGTCCCGGGTCGCCGAAGCAGGCCAGCAGGTAACCGTCGGCGTCGGGGTGGGCGGCGATCGCATCGAGGACGCCGGGCACCGCGAGCGCCTCGTCGTAATGACTTTCGATGGATTCGGGGCCGGTCGCGGAGGTGACCGCGACGATCTCGGCGTCGGCCCGTGCGACGGAGCGGGCGGCGGCCGAGATCACCGCGGTCATCTCTGCGGTGGTGTTGGGGTTGATGACGACGAGCCTCATGGCAGCGAGTTCACCATGTCGATCGGTCCCGCTGCCACCGGCGTCGTCATGCTGTCGTCACCGACGCGGTGCCCCCGTCGTCCTCGCCGTCGCCGACCGAGACGGTGGTCGGTTGGTCGTCGAGACTCATCGTGCCGTCGGCCGCCACCGAGATGTCACTGGTCGAGTGCGCGGTGACGCCGCCCGGAGCAGCCGCACGCCCGTACACGAATTCGTTGGGGGCCAACCGCATTCCGAGGTAGTAGATGACCAGCCCGGCGCCCGCGCCCATGAACCAGGTGAAGCTGGCCTCGTAGGCGGTGCCCCAGATGACGAAGGAGATCGGCAGGATCGAGGCGAGGATCACCGAGATCACCGCCACCGGATTCCAGCCGTTGCGGTAGAAGTAGGCGCCTTCGGGCTTGCGGGTGAACAGGTCGTCGACCACGATCTGTTGCTTTCTGACGAGATAGAAGTCGGCGATCAGGATGCCGAACAGCGGTCCGATCACCGCGCCGAGCGTATCCATCGTGTAGTGGATCGCGCTGGCGTTGTTGAACAGATTCCACGGGGTGATGAGCACCGAACCGACCGCGGCGATCATTCCGCCCATCCGCCAGGTGATCTTGGTCGGTGCGACGTTGGAGAAGTCGAAGGCGGGGGAGACGAAGTTCGCGACGATGTTGATGCCGATGGTGGCGATGGCGAAGGTCAGCACGCCCAACACGGCGGCGGTGGTGTTGTCGATCTGGTCGACGATGTGGACCGGGTCGGTGACGATCTTGCCGTCGCTGTCCCGGCCGATCACGGTGGCGCCGGCCGAGACCGTGCAGACCACGAGGAGGGAGAAGAACAAGAAGTTGACCGGCAGACCCCAGAAGTTGCCCTTCTTGACCTCACCGAAGGTCTTGCCGTAGCGGGAGAAGTCGCCGAAGTTGAGCATCGGGCCCGAGAAGTACGACACCACAAGGGCGAACGCACTGATCATCGCCGTCACCGACGCCCAGCCGGTGGTTCCCGACCCTTCCGACAGATCGAAGTGGACATTGCTCCATCCGGCCTTGACGATGAGGTACGCCGCCAGCGCGATCATCACGACATACACTGCAGGACCGCAGAAGTCGATGAACTTGCGGATGGTGTCCATGCCGTTCCAGAAGACGATCGCCTGCAGCACCCACATCAGGACGAAGCCGGCCCAGCCCAACGGCGACAGACCCAGGAACGAGTGTGTTCCGGTGTCGCCGTACTGCTCCAGGGACGGCCAGAACTTCAACGCCAGCAGGCCGAAGGCGACTGAGGCGAGATAGGTCTGGATGCCGTACCAGACCACCGCGATGACACCGCGGATGATCGCCGGGATGTTGGCGCCCTTGACGCCGAAGCAGATTCGCGTCGTCACCGGATAGGGCACGCCTGCTTTCTGCGAGGGCTTGGCGACGAGATTGCACAGCAGGTTGACCGCCACGATGCCGACGAGCAGTGCCACGAGGACCTGCCAGGCGGCGATGCCGAGCGCGAAGAGGCTGCCCGCGAACACGTATCCGCCGACGCTGTGCACATCGGACATCCAAAACGCGAAGATGTTGTACCAGGTCCACTTCTGCTCTTTGAGTGGAGCGAGGTCCTCGTTGGTCAGAGATGGGTCATAGCCGGGCTTGATGACACTGTCGCCCGCGGCGCTGTGATGCGTCTGCGCCGCAGCGGAGTCGGTGGTTGCGGACATGGGATTGGCTCCTCACACGAATGGTTGAGGAACAACCTACGAACGCTTTGTTACCCGACGATTACTCGACGGATATATTCTCCCCGGCCGTCAGGTGGTTCGGCGGCGGCGCTCCTCGGCATTCGGTGGCGCCAGCGACACCTCGGGTTCGATGCCGCGGAACTGTTCGAGACCCTCGATTCGGGGGCCGTCCTTGGTGGCGTGCTCCCAGAGCTGATTCTGCAGCGCCGTGGCCTTCGCCGCGACCGCGCGTGCGGCTTTCTGTGTGGCCTCGGTGACCGAGGCGGCCAGCTCGTCGGGGGTGACGGTGTGCAGATCGTCGAGGTCGATGTGGGTGTCGATGACCACGCCGCGGGCATTGACCCAGATACGGACGTGCTCGTCGGATGACCACGCGTCGGCGGTGAGCGCGCGCAGGCGCTCGGTGATCGCGGCGGTCTCGTTGCGGAATCGATGCACGCTGCCGGCGATCTCGTCGATGATCGATTCGAAGTCGAGAGGCGAACCCATGGCCGCCATTGTGCCCGGTGTGCCCGAACGCCGGCGACCTGCCGCCGCCACGTCGGTGTGTTAGCTTCGATAACCAGTTGTGAGACGTGAATTCGACTGTGGGGGAAGAATGTCCGATTTCTGGATGCGGCCGGAGTTCGCCGGCGCCGCCGATCGGTTCGCCGAGGCCGCGAGCAGTGTGTCCGAGCAGTCCGCCAAGCTCGACGAGGGCGGCGCCCCCTGGGGTGAGGACAAACTGGGCAGTGCCTTCTCGTCGAAGTTCGTACCCGACCTGCATCAAGTATTGACCAACCTGTCGAACATGGCGACCAAGCTGAACAACGAGGGCGAGGCGGTGACGCGGGTCGCCGAGTCGGTCACGCGGGCTGATCAGGGTTTTGGTGGGTGATCGCGCGCGCCGTGGGGCGCGGCGGTGACCATCGGGTTGCCGGGCTGGCTGACGTGGCTCGGCGACAAGATGGGCGAGAAGTTCCCCGACGGTGACGAGGACGCGCTGCGCCGGCTCGCGCAGCAGTTCCGTGAGGTGGCCGACGGCCTGGAGTCGGAGTCGCTCTCGTCGACGCGCACGGCGATCTCGACCGCGCTCGACAACATCGAAGGTCGTACACGTGAGGCGATGGAGACCGAATACTCGTCGCTCACCTCGGGGGACGCGTCGATCCAGACGCTGGTCTCGCAGGTGCGGTCGTTGGCCGACGGCTTGGAGAACATGGGCACCGAGGTCCAGTTCACCAAGGAGATGTACATCGCGAACCTGATCGTGCTGGCGGCCACGATCGTCACGTTGATGGCAACCGCATGGCTCAACTGGTCGGCGCCGGCCGAGGTGGCGGTGGCCATCACCGCCACGCGCGCGGTGATCACGCGACTGGTGCTCGAGACGCTCGGGCGCATCGTCAGTGAGCAGGTGGCGCGCGTGATCGCCGACATGGCGTTCAACATGGTGGTCGGCGCGGCCCTGAACTCCGCGATCTCGTCCGGCATGGATCTGGCCGTCCAGGGAATCCAAAACCTGCAGGGCACACGGCACGGGATCGATTGGGGCCGTGTGGGTGCCGACGCCGAATCCGCGGCGATCACCGGTGTGCTCGCCGGCGGTGTCGGGGCAGGTCTGGGACGGATCGCCCCGAACGTCGACGGGGTGATCCGCAACTATGCGCAGGGTGTGGTGGCCAACACCGCCGGAATGGTTGGGGCGCAGGAGATCACGACCGGACATGTCGACCTCGGGTCTGCGGTACAGGCCGGGATGGTCTTCGGTGGTGTCGATGCGCTCGGCCGAGAACTTCATGCCAACACGCCCGACACCGCCGGTGAGCAGCCGAATTCAGGTCTCGCAGAAGGCGAGTTGTCGCCTGATCTGATGGCCGAACTCCACCGGGGCGGGGCTTCGGTGGACACCGTCGGCGACACGGCTGGGGTACACCCGGAGTCGGGTACGACGGCGACTGGTCCCGCGAGTCACGAGGCCGGTGACAGCACGGCTCGTGGTGTGCAGGAGTCGACGGGGGGAACCGATTCGGGCGGGCGCGCCATGGAGTCGGCCCCTCACCCGCCATCCGACGCCGGCGCGGGGGATCGGGGCGCCACGTCCGGTGCATCGACGGCGGGCCCGGCAGTGGCGCCGACGGCGTCGTCGGCATCCGGAAGTGGTACGGCGACGGCGGGTGACGCACGGTCGGCGGGGGTGGCACCGAGAACGGATGCTTCGCCGCGTCCGAGTGCTTCGTTGACGTCGGGCGCGGACGGCGCCCGGTCGGGCGGGGGCGCGGGCACCCCGGTGGCCCGCATCGCCGATTCTCCGGTCACGCCCGTGACCCGATCGGAACCGGCTGTCGGGGCGGTGCCGCCGGAGGGGGAGCGGGGCACGCCCGTCACCGATGTCGGTGGTGCGCAACCGGCGCCGACGCCCACGCACGTGGGCGGCGATGAACCGGCACCCGGCCCCAGTGACCTACGGGCCGCGAACACACCGACCGCTGATGAGTCGGGTGGCCCGAGTGGCACGACCGCCGAACCGGACGACCGGGCCGGATCGGCCGGCACACCATCGCCCGCGACACCCGTGCCCGACGCGCCGCCGGGTCGTGCCCATTCGACGGAGACGGCCGCAGGCTCGGAGAGGTCCGGCGGTACGGGCCGGGACACCGCTCAGGTATCGAAGGAGCCTGCCCGCCAACCGGAATCGGGAAAGACGGCGCCGGAGCCGCGGACGCAGGAGCCGCGGTCGTCGCGGGTGCCCGAGGAACTCGGACGGCCACAGGCGTCGGATGTCGGCGGAGGGCGGCCGTCGCGTTCTGCGGGTGAGCCGGTAGCCACGGCGAAGGGCGGCGGCGGCAACCCGCAGGCGGGCTCCGACGTCACAGACCGGGGGCTTGTGGGAGGTGGCGTGGCGCCCGATGGCCACACCGCGGCCCACGACCCCTACGAACCGGAGTCGGGCGCGGAGACGTGTGCCGCCGACGTGCTCGACTACTTGTCGGAGACGACCGGGCATGAGTTCGTGCTGCCCAACGAACCCACTGCGGTGGGGATCGCCGCGCGCGATCTGTTCGAGGCGATCGGCTCGGAGGCTCTGCCGGACTCGTATGCGGGTATCCACGACACTCTGCTCGACCTCGGTGACGGTGCGCAGGCGCTCATCGCGTCACGGTGGGCCGGCGATGCGGAGGGGCTGGGCGGACACGCATACGTTGCGGTCAACGACGCCGGGGCCGTCCACCTCGTTGACCTGGTGACCGGGGCGCGGTCGGGGTGGCCGCCGCATTGGGGTGAAGAGAACGTCGGCATCGTCGTGGCGGGCTACTTCCACCCGGATGGCACTGCGGTTCACCCGTTGTTCGGGGAGGCAGGCCTGCATGCCGCGCTCGAGGTCGGTGAGGTCGGTGCCGGCCCGCGGTCACGGTGGATCGACCCGGGGCGTGGCGAGCCGGTGAGCGTGATCGAGCGGCGCGATCTTGGCGTTGGCGTTGACGGGACGCCGGTGCGCGAGAGGGTATTCGATGAGTGGACCGCTCGTATTGAACCCAAACTGGATCCGGACGGGTTGGGAACGGAGCATGCCGATTTCCGGGAGGTGGCCCGTCACGAGCGTGAGCTGGAGTATCCGGTGGGTGCGCATCCGGTGTATCCGGAGAATCGGGTGATTGAGACGACTACGGGTGTGGGTGGTAACGAGTTGACGTTGATCACCGCGTTCGGGGAGAACGGTGTGGAGGTGCCGGTGGGTGGCACGGTGGTGATCGGTGAGGTGTTTGATCGGGTGGATCGGCCGGGTGCGGAGGTGGCGGCGCAGGAGTGGGCTGCGCGGGGGCAGGGTGTGCAGGAGGTGTTCGACACCGATCAGGGTGGGCATGTGTTCGGTTTCCGGTTTGTGTTGGCGCAGGGGTTGCGCAACATGTTTGCTCAGGACGGGCATTTCAATACGCAGCCGTATCGGGTGATGGAGAATGAATGGGCTGATTTCGCCCGGTATGGGGCACGGGTGGAGGTGACGATCGACCTGGATGCGCCGGTGGTGGGGGAGAGACCGGAGGAGGTGATCGTCGCCGGTAGAGCCTATTCGGCCGCGTCCGGTCGGCCATTACTAGGTGTTAAGCTCGGTGATACCTTCGACAATAAAAGTCGGCAAACCTATACTCGTCAGTACTATAAACGCGAAATCTTGTCCAGGATCGAGAGGGCGGATGCGATATGACTGGAAGCGGCTCGCTGACAATGTTGCTCGAACGTCTTGGTGCTCAAATTGGTCAAATTGTCGTGGGCAGTTCGGGTGAGCTCTCTGATGGTCCTTGGGACAGGTTTGTCTGGGTCGGACACTTTGATCCTGGCCATTCTCGTTGGACTGATATTGCCCTCTTTGAGGGACGGGTAATTGATGATCGGTTCGCGGATTTGTCGATGGTTGATACAAAGCGCGTGCTAAGGCTTGTTAAAGAGCTTCGCCATGATTACCCGGTGCCTTTGTGGTTGTTTGATGCGTTGGTGGTGGTGGTGGATCGGGATCCGGTGCGGGGTGTGGTGCATGTGTTGTGTGGTGACGTGGCCGCGGATTTTGAGGCGTCGATGGCGACGGCGGGTGAGGTGAAGGCGCGGGCGATTGACATGTTTGGGGATTTGTCGGAGCCGTCGGTGGTGTGTGGTCGGCCGATTGTGGTGGGTGATGGTGGGTCGGCGGTGGATCGGGTGGCGGCGTTTGTGGCGGTGAGTCCGGTGTTGGGGTTTGTGGTGGAGGATGCGGTGGTGTCTCGGGTGGATGGTGGGTGGCGGGTGTTTGTGCGGGATCGTCCGGGTGAGGTTTGGGTGGATCGGACGTATTTTTTGGTTGGTGATGATGGTGGGGTGTTTCCGGTGTCGTCGGGTGAGCCGCCAGCGGAGGCGGTGGCCAGGTTGCTGGGCCGGTGACGATTACGGACTCCCCGGCAGGCTGCTCCGCGTTCGTCGGACGGGTGCGCACTGATCCGATCGGTGGCGCGGCCGTCACTCGGGTGGAAGGCCGAGACGGTCCGCGGTCTCCAGGATCGCGGTCTCCAGGCGAGCGTGGTGAGTATTCGCCACGTCGAGTACGGCGCTGACGTCGCGAGCGGTGAATCCGTCCAGCAGAGCCGCATGGTCGGCGTTCAGGAGCTCCTGGGTGGCCGAGCTCACGCTGCGCATGATCTGGAACGGCTCGGTCAGATTCCACGTCGACTCGAACATCGACAACAAACGTGGCATCGCGCACGGCGCGGTCAGACACATGTGGAACTGCCTCGACACGTCGTGAAACGACTTGCCGTCGCCCCACTTGGTGGCGGTCACCAGTTGCTCGTGGCAGCCACGTGCGGCTGCGATATCGGCCTCGGAGACACGGTCGACGGCCTGGGCGAGCGCGGCCTGTTCGAGGACGCCGCGAACGAAGTAGATCTCCTTGAGTTCGTCGGTCGACAACGAACTCACCCGATATCCGGAATTGCGCTGGTGGACAACCAGTCCCTCTCCGACGAGAGTCTTGAGTGCCTCCCGCACGGGGATCGGACTCACACGAAAGGCGTCGGCGACCTCACCCGGGGGAATGACGGTGCCCGGCGGTGCGCCACCGGAGAGGATCAGTCGGCGCAACTCCTCCTCGATGTTCGCGTGCTCGTGATGTGATCGGACCTCGACGAGCTTCGCGACCAGGAGATTGGGCCGACGGCGGTTCACGACAGCCGGGCCTGATCCGACACCGAATCCGTGGCATCCCAGCCGAATTCGGCGGCGCGGGCCAGCCGGTGCGATTCGGCGTGGGCGGCCGCGGCCGAGGGATGACGCAAGACCCAATCGGCAACCGCATTGGTCAGTCGCTGCTGATTGTCGCGCTTGACGATCTCGTGGCCCTCGTCACCGAACATCAGCAACTCGGCCACCCGACCACGAGACCGCAATTCGTGCACGATCTGCTGCGATTCACTGACCGGAACGTTGGTGTCGTGGGCGCCGTGAATCACCAGCAACGGAGCGCACACCTCGTCGATCCGGTGGATCGGGGACAGGTCACGCAGCAGTTCGCGATCTGACTCCGGATGACCGTACTTGGTGTAGGCGGCCACCGCGATCCACGGCTCGGTGTTGCGGAAGAACGACTCGAGATCGCTCATACCGCAGATCGCGATGCCGGCCGCGAAGAGCTGGGGGTGAAAAGTCAAGCACGCCAATGTCAGATAGCCACCATAGGACCGCCCCGACACGTAGAGCGCGTCGGGATCGGCGATACCGGCATCGACGAGATACTCGGCGCAATCGGCCGCGTCGTCGATCCCCGCGTACCGGCCGTAGCGGTCGTCGGCGTGTGAGAACAGACGCCCGTTTCCCGAGGACCCGCGCACGTTGGGAGCGAACACCCCGATGCCGGCGTCGACGAGCGGACCGAACAGGAAGTGATAGTCGGGCCGGGTCTGTGCCTCGGGGCCACCGTGAAAATACAACAGGTACGGGGTCGGACGGTCGTCGGCGTCGGATGAGCGCTGTGCTGGCCGAAACAGCCAGCCCGACAACGGCATCCCATCGCGCGCGGAGAAATCGTGCAACTCGGGCCGCAGGGTGTGCGACGGGCCGGTGCCGGTCACCATGTCGTCGCGGACCGGGGTGACCTCCCGGCTCGCGGTGTTGATCAGATGCACCAGCGGCGAGCGCTGCGGACTCGACACCGTCACCGCGATGAGAGTGCCCGCCGCGCTGATCGACAACTCCGACGCCACGTCACCCGGCAGTGGAATCGGATCGTGCAGTGTCTGATCGGGAAGCGTCATGATCTGTAACTCGCTGTGCCCGTCGGTGTTCCACAACATCGCGACCGTTGATTGGTCGTGGGAGACCGCGAAGGCGTCGAGGCCGCAGCCCGCGCGCTGTGCCAGCACCCGGAAGCGGGTTCCGGTGCGGGCCACCTCCACACCGAGTAGGCGCGGATACTTGGCGTCGAAGTCACTGCGCACCACGGCTTGTACCGAGTCGAGATCACGCTCGGCGTCACCGGGCGGCCCGACGAACACCAGCGACGGGTGGTCGAAGCCCTGGTCGAGAATGTACCCGTCGTCGGTCACCGAACCCGGATCGTTGGGCAACAGTGTGCTCATCTCGACCTCCGGCTCGTCCTCGCGGGCCCCGACCGCGGGCGCCGGACGCAGCGGACGCGCCGAACGCCGGACGTGACCATCGAGCGGACCGGCCGATCCCGTGCCGTCCTGGCGATCCCGGCGTCGCAACAGCAGCATGTCGTGGTAACCGCGCGGGCCGACACGCAGCAGTGTGGCGCCCTTCCACGAGTCGATCAGTGCGCCACCGACACGCACGTCGAGGGTCTGGGTGGTGCCCGTGCTCGGATGAATCCGCAGCGAGTGCGCGGTGCCGTCGGTCGCCGTGGCGGTGATCAGGACCCAATCGGTGTCCCAACCGACGAGGGTCACCGTACCGAAAGACCGCCCCGCACCCGCGGTGTAGGGATTGCCGTCGGGACGGATGGCGGCGACGCGATGAGCGGTCTCGTCGTCGGGATCGGTCGTCACGACCCACACCTGGTGGTGCTCACCGCCACCGGGCGCCAACTCCACCGCGAGCCACTGTCCGTCGCTGGAATGCACGAGCTTGCGCACCGGTCCGGTCGCCGGCACCCGCACCCACCGCAGTTCGCCGACCCCGTCGGGAGTCAGAACCCGCTGTGCCGCACGCGGATAACCGGTCCCGTCGTCGACGATGTAGGCGAATGCCGACCCGTCCGGCGAGACCGACGGACCGTACGTGTGCCACCCGTTCTCGTCGAAGCGCACCGAGAACGCGGGGTCGGGGACGCCGGCGGCGATGGAATCGGGTGTCGACGCCTGCGCGCCGGGCGGAACGGACGGCGTCACGGTGCGGTGAGACCTTCCATGGTCTGCAACCACATCTCGAGCATCGCGACCTGCCACAGCTCGTTGCCGTCGAGGCGAGTGCGAATCCCGTTGGGATCTGCGAACAGTCGGTCGAGCGCGGCCGGCCGGTACAGCCCGCGGTCGGTTGCTGAGCGCGTCTTGAGTACATCGGCGACGAGATCGAAGACCTCGCCCTCGAGGTGGCGGATACCCGGCACCGGAAAGTACCCCTTGGTGCGGTCGATGACGGCCGAGGGCAGCAACGCGCGACTGGCCTCCTTCAGTACGCCCTTACCGCCATGTGCCAGTTTGAGATCCGGCGGGCAGGTGGCGGCGAGCTCGACGAACTCGTGGTCGAGGAACGGCACGCGTGCTTCGAGTCCCCAGGCCATGGTCATCGTGTCGACCCGCTTGACCGGGTCGTCGACCAGCATGACCGTGGTATCGAGGCGCAGCGCTGCGTCGACCGAGGTGTGCGCACCCGGGGCCGACTGATGGGCCAGTGCGAACTCCCAACTGGGGTCGAAATCGCGCTCCTCCAACAGATAGTCGTCGGCGAGGATCGCGGCGATCTCCTCGTGCGACCGATCGAAGAAGACCTCACGGTAGGCCTTCGTCGTCTCCGGGCGCGCGATACCGGCCAGCGGTGGATACCAGGAGTAACCACCGAGGATCTCGTCGGCACCCTGCCCGGACTGCACCACCTTGATGGACTTGCTCACCTCCTCGGAGAGCAGATAGAACGCGACGCAATCGTGGCTGACCATCGGCTCACTCATTGCGGCGATCGTGTCGCCGACGGCGGGCAGCAGCCGGTCGGTGCCGATGTGGATCTTGTGATGATCGGTGCCGAAGGTATCGGCGATGAGATCGGAGTAGGCGTACTCATCGCCCGATTCGCCTGCTGCGGAATCGAATCCGATGCTGAATGTGGCGAGGTCGGTCTGGCCCTGCTCGGCCAGCAGCGCCACCACCAGTGACGAGTCGATGCCCCCGGACAGCAACACCCCGACCGGGACGTCGGCGACCATCCGACGCCGCACCGAGGTGCGCAGGGAATCCATCAACTCGTGCTGCCAGCGTTTCTCGTCCCAGTCGGCCCGATCGGCATGTCGGGCGAACACCGGCTCCCAGTACCGGCGCTCGGTGCTGCGGCCATCGCGGGTGATGGTCCGGACGGTGGCCGGAGGCAATTTGCGGATGCCGTTGTACATGGTGTGCGGCGCCGGAACCACCGCGTGAAAGCTGAAATAGTGGTGCAGCGCGACCCGGTCGATGGAGGTGTCGACGTCCCCGGCCCGCAGCAGCGCCTGCAACGACGACGCGAACCGCAACCGCCCGGGGGTTTCCGCCAGATACAACGGCTTGATGCCCAGACGATCGCGAGCCAGGGTCACCGTGCCCGAATCGGTGTCGACGACGGCGAACGCGAACATCCCGATCAGGCGCTCGACGCAGTCGGCGCCCCACGCGTGAAAGGCCTTGAGGATGACCTCGGAATCGGCGTGGGAGAAGAATCGGTAGCCCTTGCCCTCGAGTTCGTGGCGCAACTCCTGATAGTTGTAGATGCAGCCGTTGAACACCAACGCCAGCCCCAACTCGGGATCGACCATCGGCTGACCGCCCCGCTCGGACAGGTCGATGATCTTCAGACGCCGATGCCCCAGCGCCACATTGCCTTTCATGTAGACCCCGGAGGCGTCCGGGCCCCGTCGCGTCATTGCGGCGGTCATCGCGTCGACGGAAGAGACGTCGGGCGCGGACCCGTCGAAGCGGATCTCGCCGCAGACTCCACACATGAAATAGCAACCTTTCGTCTCCATGTCGCGGCAGACGCGACGTCATCGTCCCAGCCTAGGAGTTTTGTCCCGGTGCGTCAGCGTGAGTCGTCGCCCGCGCGCGGCGTCACCCAGGTGGTGATGTCGGCGTGGACCACCTCGGTGCCGTGCGTGTCGAGGATGCGGACGGAGACGACGACGTCGGTTCCGGTACTGATCGCCTCGACGTCGATCGGTTCGGTCAGGGTCGCCTCCGCCGTCAGTCGCGTGGTGGCCTTGGCCAGGTACTGCGTCGACATGGCCTTGGGCAGCCAGCGATGCGACGGCGGCAGGCTGGCCTCCATCAGCATGCCCATTGCGGCCTCGGCGAGGTTGCACGCCGCGATCGCGTGGAACGTGCCGATGTGGTTGTACACGCCGAACCACTTGGGCGCGCTCACCTTGCAGTACCCGGGTCGCATCTCCTCGACGATGGGCAGCACGGTGCCGAAGTAGGGAACGCGCGCGACCATTCCGAGAGAGAACAGGGCGTGGCCGAGAACGTTGTCGGGCAGGCGCCGGCGCAGGGCATAGGTCGCGGTCATCGCCGATGGTTGAGCATCGTCGGTGTGCGAGGGCTTGGTCGTCATGGAACCGACCCTAACCGCCCACCCGTGCGGGGCGAGCGGCCGTGCTCGGCTGAGATCGCTGGCGATCGGCTGTGAGCACTGCGGCCTTGTCTGTGGCGGTCCTGACAGGACGCTTCGGGTGTACCGGGCGAAACGGTCAAACCGACATGAACCGCACAGAAACCTCGCAGCGTGAGCGACGGTTTAGACCCGAAAACGGTTGTAGCGTAATGGCTTAGACACGAAGCGAACGTTGCGCCGGGGAGTGGATCGGTTCTCCTGATCACACCGATCACGACGTCGCCGTGGCTGTGGACGGCGGTCTTTCGACCTCGTCGTCCGTCCGTAGATCCGAGAAAGGGAAACCCAGATGACAACAGCGACCGCCAAGCGTTCGGGCATTACCATCAAGCGCACCGTGGCCGGTGTCGTAGCCGCCGGTGCCATCATCACCGGCGTCGGAGCAGGGGCGGGTCTCGCCTCGGCGGCGCCGACTGCCCCCAGCCACCAGCAGACCCAGCAGCAACCGCAGCGTCAGCAGCAGCCGCAGCCCCAGCGCCAGCAGCAGCCGCAGCGTCAGCAGCAGCCCCAGCGTCAGCAGTGGGCGCCGCGTCAGACCAGCCCGCGCGGGTTCTGGTTCTTCGGGTTCTGGATTCCGCTGCCCTGACCGATCGCAGGGGCGCTGTGGGGTTGCTGGGAGCAAAACGAACATTGATGTGATTCGGCTGGCAATCAGCTCTTCGCGTTCGGATCAAAGCACCTAAAGGGCTCAGCCTCCCACAGCGAATCTGCAGGTCAGGTCCGATTTTCTGTCCCTGGGACGGCGTAGCGTCAGCGCTGGCCGACGACGCCGTCGACTCCCGACCGACACGGTCGGGAGTTGTTGTTCGTCGCGGCTGTCGAGCCGGCGCCGTCCGACGCCGTCGACGATCATTGTCGTTCGAAGGGACATCTCATGAACACCGTCAGCAGTTCGGGGACCGAGGCGCGGTCGGTGAAGTCGCGCTCAGTGCCCGCAAAGCGGATCGTGGCGGGCGTCATCGCCGCCGGGGCCATCGTCACCGGCATCGGCGCCGGTGCCGGCATCGCGTCAGCCGCCCCCCCGCCGCCGCAGGGAAACCACTACCAGCAGCCCAACCGGTGGCAGCCGCAACCACAGCCGAACCGGTGGCAGCCACAGCCCCGGCAGTGGCATCCCCAGCCCCAGTGGCACCCGCAGCCGCAGTGGCATCCGCAGCCGCGCTGGCAGCCGGGTCAGTACACCCCGAACGGGTTCTGGCTGTTCGGGTTCTGGATTCCCCTGCCCTGATACCGCATTCCTCCGACCACCGGGTCGGATCGTCGACGACGTCGGAGACCTCCACGGTCCCGGCGTCGTCGGCGTCTTGCACATGACGCCGTCCGCGCCCGGCCGGATCGGTTGCCTCGTGCGCTCGTCAAACCGGTTCGGGGACAGCCTGATTCATGCCGGCCGAGCCTGGCTGTATCCGCGGTGCGCGGCGTCCGCCGACAAGTCTGGGTGGCCACGCGGCGTCCTGATCCGAATGATCGAATGATCGACATGCGCGGTGAATGTCCGTTCCGGGGGATACAGTTCGATGCGTCCGAACCTCGGCAGAGGTGTGCGAACGGCTGCGGGAGGCTGACCAATGACATTCGGCGACCACGGGAATCTCGGCGGTCAGGGGCAGCCGGGGTCCTCGAATCCCGGTCACGGCGGATTCGGACAGGCGGGCTACGGCGCGCCCGGCGGGCAGGGCCAGCCCCAGTACGGGCAGCCCCAGTACGGGCAGCCGCAACACGGTCAGCCCCAGTACGGGCAGCCGAATCACGGGCACCAGCAACCGAACGCCGGGCAGCAGCCGTACGGGCAACCCGGTCCGTTCGGATCGCCCGCGGCGCCTGCGCCAGCATCCGGGTCCGGATCGGTGGCGTCGCGACTCACCGCGACGCGCTCCGGGCGACCCACGCCCACCCTGATCATCGGCGCGGGTTTGGCAGTGCTCGGCCTGGTGATGGTCGCCTTCAGCTTCCTGACGTGGGCCACCGCCGAACTCCAACTCAATCAGTCGATTCCGGGTGCCGGGGCGATCACGGGATCGGTGTCGTCGTCGGTGACCGGTCTCGGGTCGGTGTCGACGAGCAATGACATCGACGTCTCGTCGTTGCCGTCCCAATTCCAGGAACAGTTCAAACAGGAGCTCGAGCGCGAACAGGGTTCCAGCGACTCGTCCGACGACAACACGGCGGCACCGGGTGTGTGGACGATCGTCTTCGGAGTGCTCCTCATCGTCGCGTCGGTACCGCTGATCCTGCGGAGATTCCCCGCGATCGCGTCGATCGCCGGCACGGTCATCGGCCTCGCCGCGTTGATCGCTGCGGCGGTTTTTCTCTCCGACCCCGGTGCGGCGGTCTCTGCCGACGGCAAGAGTCCCGCCGACGACACCTCGCTCGGAGGTCCGGCTCCCGACGTGCACGCGGGCTACGGACTGTGGATCGTGTTCGTCGCGGCGCTGGTCGCACTGATTGTCGCCGTCGGCGGGCTCGTGCTGTCGCTGATGCGGCCCGTGACGCCGGCCGGTCCGGCGCCGACCGCATTCGGGAACGGATTCCCGGGCGCGCCGCAGCCGGGTGTCGGGTCGGCGCCGGGACAACCGGGATTCGGGCAGGGGCTCGGGCAACCGGGACTCGGGCAACCGGGGTTCGGGCAGCAGCAGTATCCGGGGCAACCGGGGTTCAGGTCGGCGCCCGGCCGACAGGAGCCGGGTCAGCAGGGGTTCGGGGGCCCACCGCGCTCCGGCTGGTAGCGGCGTCGGCGACGGACATCGTCATGCCGCCGAGGAGTGTGACATCGGCGATCTGCCTCGGGGATATCGACCCCCTCACCTGTCACCCGTCACCGCAGGGCAGCCCGGTGCCGTCGGTGCCGAAGCCAGCGATCAGGTGCGAGGGGATGTCGAGTACCGAGGCCAGCGACGCCGCGAACATCACGGCACCGACGATCACCAGCAGAATCGCGAGGGGCACCCATGCCGTACGCACCTGTACTCCATACACCGCCACCTTGAGGACGAGTGCGCTGCCGGCGAGCACGCCGAGCGCGGCCGCACAGGTGGCCGCCCATGAGATGGGACGCAGGTCCGGCAGCGCAGCGACCGGATGACACCTGATCGCGAGCATGTGCGCGTTCCAGTCGTTCTCGAGCTGCACACGACGAAACTGGCAGAGCATCGACCCCAGAACCCCGGCCGCAGCCAGGGCGACCATGGTCGGCCCCCACGGTGAGCCGGTCTGATCAGAGCGCATCATGGCTACGGTTCTAATGCCGCGGCCCCCGACGGCGGGTTGCTCGTCGTTCGCGCAGCTGACGACGCGGTCGTTGCAGGTCGGGTGGCATCAGGGGCCGATTTGAATCCACCCCCCGCCCTGGTGCATACTTGTCGGGTTGCCTGGACGGCAGGTTGCGGGATTTTCCGCGGCTTCGCTCAGGTGAATGACTCCCAGGCCCGGAAATCGGGGACTGGGCGTGTAACGCGTGCGCCGGTCTCGGTTCACGGACTCGACACGCCCGACCGCGGGTGCCGGAGCAAATCGGTTCGTCTGATGGGCGAGCCAACGTACAACGACAGATGAACAGCGTCGATCCCGACTCTCACGCGGTGATCTATGTGCCCGCCGGCGGCTAGTGCCGGCCCAGGTGCGCGGTGTTCGTCTGTCGAGAACAACTGACGGAAGAGGACACAGCGTGGCGGGACAGAAGATCCGCATCAGGCTCAAGGCCTATGACCACGAGGCGATCGACGCTTCGGCGCGCAAGATCGTGGAAACCGTGACCCGTACCGGGGCACGCGTGGTCGGCCCGGTGCCGTTGCCCACCGAGAAGAACGTGTACTGCGTCATCCGTTCGCCGCATAAGTACAAGGACAGCCGCGAACACTTCGAGATGCGTACCCACAAGCGACTCATCGACATCCTCGACCCGACGCCGAAGACGGTCGACGCGCTCATGCGCATCGACCTGCCGGCCAGCGTCGACGTCAACATCCAGTAGGGCGGGGGCGAAGAATCATGAGCAACCAGAGTTCAACCAAGGGCATCCTGGGCACCAAGCTCGGCATGACCCAGGTATTCGACGAGAACAACCGCGTCGTCCCGGTCACCGTCATCGCGGCGGGCCCGAACGTCGTGACCCAGCTGCGCACCGCGGAGCGTGACGGCTACACCGCCGTGCAGGTCGCCTACGGCGCCATCGATCCGCGCAAGGTCACCAAGCCGGTCGCCGGTCAGTTCAGCAAGGCCGGGGTCACCCCGCGCCGGCACCTGGCCGAGATCCGCGTGGCCGATGTCAGCGAGCTCGAGGTCGGTCAGGAATTGACTGCCGAGATCTTCGCCGACGGTGCGCTGGTCGACGTCACCGGCACCTCCAAGGGCAAGGGCTTCGCCGGTCCGATGAAGCGTCACGGCTTCTCCGGTCTGGGCGCCAGCCACGGTGCACACCGCGTGCACCGCGCGCCGGGTTCCATCGGTGGCTGCGCCACCCCGGGCCGCGTGTTCAAGGGCATGCGGATGGCCGGACGTATGGGTAACGACAAGGTGACCACGCAGAACCTCACCGTCCACAAGGTGGACGCCGAGGCCGGCCTGCTGCTGATCAAGGGAGCGATCCCGGGTCGTCGGGGCGGCATCGTGGTGGTTCGCGACGCAGTGAAGGGTGGTGCTGACAAGTGAGCGCCGAAACCACAGTCAAATTGACGCTGGACGTCCGCAACGCCGACGGCACGACCAACGGCACCGTTGATCTGCCCGCCGAACTGTTCGACGCGCCGGCCAACATCGCGCTGATGCACCAGGTCGTGGTGGCCCAGCAGGCCGCCGCGCGCCAGGGCACGCACGCCACCAAGACCCGCGGCGAGGTTCGCGGCGGTGGCGCCAAGCCGTACCGGCAGAAGGGCACCGGTCGCGCCCGCCAGGGTTCGACCCGCGCACCGCAGTTCGCCGGTGGTGGCACCGTGCACGGTCCGCAGCCGCGTGACTACAGCCAGCGCACCCCGAAGAAGATGAAGGCGGCCGCCCTGCGCGGCGCGCTGAGCGATCGGGCTCGCAACGAGCGCATCCATGTGATCACCGAGCTGGTTCCCGGTCAGGTCCCCTCGACCAAGACCGCGCGTCAGTTCCTCGAGAGCCTGAGCGATCGTCGCAAGTTCCTGGTGGTGCTGGGCCGTGAGGACCTCACCGCATGGAAGAGCGTCGCGAACCTGCAGAACGTGCTGCCGATCTCGGCCGATCAGCTCAACACCTACGACGTCCTCGACGCCGATGAGGTGGTGTTCAGCGTGGAGACGCTCAACGCGTACATCGCTGCCAACGGATCCAAGACCGACCAGAAGGAGGCGTGAGCATGGCTATCCAGGCCAACCCGCGCGACATCATCCTGGCGCCGGTGATCTCGGAGAAGTCCTACGGGCTCATGGAGGAGAACGTGTACACCTTCCTGGTGCACCCGGACTCCAACAAGACGCAGATCAAGATCGCCGTCGAGCAGATCTTCGACGTGACCGTCGACAGCGTCAACACCGCGAACCGGCAGGGCAAGCGCAAGCGGACCCGCTTCGGCTACGGCCAGCGCCGCTCCACCAAGCGCGCGTTCGTGACGCTGACCGCCGACAGCAAGCCCATCGAGATCTTCGGAGGCTCGGTCAGCTGACCGGGACTCTTGGAATAGAGGGACTTTCACATGGCTATTCGTAAATACAAGCCGACGACACCCGGTCGTCGCGGGTCGTCCGGCTCGGATTTCGCCGAGATCACCCGTGACCATCCGGAGAAGTCGTTGGTCCGCCCGCTCCACGGACGCGGCGGTCGTAACGCGCACGGTCGCATCACCACTCGTCACAAGGGTGGCGGTCACAAGCGTGCCTACCGTCTGATCGACTTCCGTCGTAACGACAAGGACGGCGTCAACGCCAAGGTCGCACACATCGAGTACGACCCGAACCGCACCGCGCGGATTGCGTTGCTGCACTACGTCGACGGCGAGAAGCGCTACATCATCGCGCCCAAGAACCTCAAGCAGGGCGACGTGGTGGAAAGCGGTCCGACCGCCGACATCAAGCCCGGCAACAACCTGCCGCTGCGCAACATCCCGACCGGTACCCAGGTGCACGCCGTCGAGTTGCGCCCGGGTGGCGGCGCGAAGATGGCCCGCTCGGCCGGTGCGTCGATCCAGCTGCTCGGCAAGGAGGGCGCCTACGCGACCCTGCGTATGCCCTCCGGTGAGATCCGTCGCGTCGACGTGCGCTGCCGCGCCACCGTCGGCGAGGTCGGCAACGCCGAGCAGAGCAACATCAACTGGGGCAAGGCCGGCCGCATGCGGTGGAAGGGCAAGCGCCCGACCGTCCGTGGTGTGGTCATGAACCCGGTCGACCACCCGCACGGTGGTGGCGAGGGCAAGACCTCCGGTGGTCGTCACCCGGTCAGCCCGTGGGGTCAGCCGGAAGGCCGCACCCGCAAGAACAAGGCGAGCGACAAGCTCATCGTCCGTCGCCGTCGTACCGGCAAGAACAAGCGATAAGCACAGGAGGGAGTTAGAGAATGCCACGCAGCCTCAAGAAGGGCCCGTTCGTCGACGACCACCTGCTTGCCAAGGTCGACGCACAGAACGAGAAGGGCACCAAGCAGGTCATCAAGACCTGGTCGCGCCGTTCGACCATCATCCCCGACTTCATCGGACACACCTTCGCCGTCCACGACGGTCGCAAGCATGTCCCGGTGTTTGTCTCGGACAACATGGTCGGGCACAAGTTGGGCGAGTTCGCCCCCACCCGTACCTTCAAGGGTCACATCAAGGATGACCGGAAAGCGAAGCGCCGGTAATGACTACGCAGACCGATAATCCCACCGCGAAGGCCACGGCCAAGTTCGTGCGCGTGACGCCGATGAAGGCGCGTCGCGTGCTCGACCTGATCCGCGGCAAGAACGTCGACGAGGCCCTCGACATCCTGCGGTTCGCGCCGCAGTCGGCGTCGGAGCCCGTGTACAAGGTGCTCGCCAGCGCGGTCGCCAACGCCGAGAACAACCAGGACCTCGATCGCCGGAGCCTGGTCGTCGCCACGGCTTACGCCGACGAGGGCCCGACCATGAAGCGGTTCCAGCCGCGTGCGCAGGGCCGCGCGTTCCGTATCCGCAAGCGCACCAGCCACATCACCGTGGTCGTGGAGAGCCTGCCGGAGAAGGCCGCCGCCGGCGGTCGCGGTCGTTCGCGTCAGCCGAAGAAGAAGGGAGCCTAGTAGTGGGCCAGAAAATCAACCCGCACGGCTTCCGTCTGGGCATCACGACCGACTGGAACAGCCGGTGGTACGCCGACAAGCAGTACGCGGAGTACGTGAAAGAGGATGTCGCCATCCGCAAGCTCCTCTCGCAGGGGCTCGAGCGCGCCGGCATCGCCAAGGTGGAGATCGAGCGCACCCGTGACCGGGTTCGCGTCGACATCCACACCGCCCGCCCGGGCATCGTCATCGGTCGCCGCGGCGCCGAGGCCGATCGCATCCGCGGCGAGCTGGAGAAGCTGACCGGCAAGCAGGTCCAGCTGAACATCCTCGAGGTCAAGAACCCTGAGTCCGAGGCCCAGCTGGTGGCCCAGGGTGTCGCCGAGCAGCTGAGCAACCGTGTGGCGTTCCGTCGCGCGATGCGCAAGGCCATCCAGTCGGCGATGCGTCAGCCCAACGTCAAGGGCATCCGGGTGCAGTGCTCGGGTCGCCTGGGCGGCGCGGAGATGAGCCGCAGCGAGTTCTACCGCGAAGGCCGTGTGCCCCTGCACACCCTGCGCGCCGACATCGACTACGGCTTGCACGAGGCCAAGACCACCTTCGGCCGGATCGGCGTGAAGGTGTGGATCTACAAGGGCGACATCGTCGGTGGCAAGCGTGAGCTGTCCGCAGCCGCGCCGGCCGCCGAGGACCGTCGTCCGCGTCGGCCGAGCCGTCCCCGCCGCAGCGGTGCCTCGGGCACCACGGCCACGAGCACCGACGCCGGTCGCGCTGCCGAGGCCCCCGCTGAGGCGACGGCAGCAGCCGGTGCAGAGAAGCAGGAGGGCTAGGCAATGTTGATCCCACGGCGGGTCAAGCACCGCAAGCAGCATCACCCGAGCCTGAAGGGTCAGGCGTCGGGCGGTACCAAGGTGACGTTCGGTGATTTCGGCATCCAGGCTCTGGAAGGCGCCTACATCACCAACCGTCAGATCGAGTCCGCTCGTATCGCCATCAACCGGCACATCAAGCGTGGCGGCAAGGTCTGGATCAACATCTTCCCGGACCGTCCGCTCACCAAGAAGCCGGCCGAAACCCGCATGGGTTCGGGTAAGGGTTCTCCCGAGTGGTGGGTCGCCCCGGTCAAGCCGGGTCGCGTGCTGTTCGAGATGACCTACCCGAACGAGGAGATCGCTCGCGAGGCCCTGCGCCGCGCGCAGCACAAGCTCCCGATCAAGACCCGAATCGTGACCAGAGAGGAGCAGTTCTGATGGGACTCGGAGTTGCCGCAGCCGAGCTGCGTGACCTCAGTGATACCGATCTGGTCGACCGCTTGAAAGAGTCGAAGGAAGAGCTCTTCAACCTTCGGTTCCAGATGGCCACCGGTCAGCTCGACAACAACCGGCGTCTGCGGACGGTGCGTCGCGAGATCGCGCGCATCTACACCGTGATGCGGGAGCGCGAGCTCGGTCTGGCGTCGGGACCGGATGGTGATGACGCATGAGTGAGGACCAGAAGGTGACCGAAACCCAAGAAGCATCGGCGACCGCCGAGCGTAACCGCCGCAAGGAGCGGATCGGTTACGTCGTCAGCGACAAGATGCAGAAGACCATCGTGGTCGAGCTGGAAGACCGTAAGCGTCACGCGCTGTACGGCAAGATCATCCGGACCACGAGCAAGGTCAAGGCCCACGACGAGAACGGCGATGCCGGCGTCGGCGACCGTGTGCGGATCATGGAGACCCGCCCGCTGTCGGCGACCAAGCACTGGCGACTCGTCGAGGTGCTGGAGAAGGCCAAGTAAGGCGTTCTCGCAACAGGATTCACGCGAAGCGGCCCGTTCCCTCAGGGGAGCGGGCCGCTTCGTCGTCTTTGTATTCGCGAGTGTTATCGGCGCTGGGGAAAGTACTGAAGTACGGGTCCGCGACGGATCGCAGTGCGGATGGCCCGTTCGAGTTCCGGATCGTCGATGCTCCCGGCACGAAGCTCGTCGAGTACCTGCCGGAGATGGAATCGTTCGCCCGAAGCGGCGTGGATGTGCTTCACCTGATCGGCGCGAGGTCGGTCCGGCAGAGTCGTGCAATTACCGCCGGCCACCAGCAACTCGAGCATGGTGCGCAGACATTTGGCGCAACGACCACAGTTGAACCGTCCGTCACGATTCTCCCAGCACACTCGTAGATTCTTCATGGCGGGCGCCGACCGGCTGATCTTCCTGACCTTCTCGAGTCTGGTGACGTCGATGGAGTCGTGCTCGAGTGTCACCGACGAGCCAGACCACAGTGGGTCGAGTTGGGGATGCGAGCCCCACCGGTGAATGCTGCCCGTCGAGTCTGACGAGGGGACGATGATCGTGCCGAGTACAGGCGAGAGCGCGTTGGCCACGTGCGCCAAGGCGGGGCCGTGGAAGATCCATCCCCATGGCACGCGGGCGACGTCACCGAACGCGCTCCGTAGGGTGGTGCGCACCTCTATGAGAGGTTTGCCGAGTTCGGCTGCTGCTGATCGCGCCGAATCCAGCGCCTGAGTCGCCAGTGCTTCGTCATTCATGATGTCGAAGCCCAGGACGAAGACGAGGTGAGTGAGTCGGTCCAGGTGAGTGAGGGCGGAATAGAAGCTGTCCACACCTCCGCTGAAAAAGCATCCGACGCCATCCGCGCGGGGCGCGGTCGGCCCCTGGCCGGCGTGAATGTCGGCGGGTGCGAGGTGCCGTGGATACCACTCGGCGAGCACTCCCTGGGCTTTGCCCGCGTTCTCAAGGGCCACAGGATCGACCGCACCCTCGATGGTGAGATCGGCGGACAGCCACATCGCCGTCGGAAGCGTCGGCGCCAGCCACGGCGTCGCCGAGCTGTCCAGCGGGTGCGACGACTCGGTGGCGACAATCATCGTCGTGCTATCGGGAGCCTGGATTGTTGCGGAGATGCGCGTGGTGGCCGGGGAGTCGGGACGGACCTCGAGTCGGGGCTTGGCGCCGGCACGCCTGCTACGTCGCGCGACCCGAGTCACAACGCGGACGCCATCGATTTGGCGACGTCATAGCCTTCGTGGAAGTCGCGGGCAAGGGCAACGTGACCGAAGGTGGCCAGGTAATCGCGGAACGCCGCGGACAACTTGCTGTTGGCGTTGTCGACCATGACCACCGGCTTCTCGAGCAGAACACCGAGGACTGCGCCGTGGAGTCGGTCGGTGAGGACGACACGACCGCGTGAGAGGGCATCGACTGCCGAGCGCACGATCAGTTCGGACTGGCGGTCGAAGGCTCGCTTCGCCCATCGGTGGATCCGACGCCGGAACACCGGGACCGTACTCAGAGTCACTATCGCGAGCGACTGCGGCCACCACCTGAGGTCGTATCCGAACCACTCCATGCGCCAGTCATGGATGAACGCCTCATCCATCAAACTCGGCGGGATGCCATCGGCGGAGAACGCCGACTCTCCGTCGGTCCGCTTGAGGAGGATAACGTCGTGGTCGGGTTCGCGGGCGGGGTCGATGCGGCCGGCACCGAGGGCGGTGTCCGGGCAATAGTGGACCTGGTTCGCAGGAAACAGCTCGGTGACCCGCTCGAGTGCACTGCGATCGCGAATCAGCAAAGTGAGGTCGGGATGTTCGCCGTACACCTGCTGTGTGTGGGTCAGAGCATTGCGATCGCGGTATTCGAATGTCTGCGGCAGACCGATGATCGGCCGGTCACGATTCTCGCCGATCACCCGTTCCCGAAATGGCTGGTAAATCGGGTACCTGTCACCGAAGTTGCCTCCACCATGAAGAAGGATCGGGCCAGTGGAGACGGCGGAAGCGAGAGCGCCTTTGTCGTAGGTGTTGAACGTTGCCGTGTAGGCGATCTCGCACCCCAGCCGCTGGAGATAGGCGAGTTCGCCTCGATAGATGAGGACGTCTCCGGCGTTGGCGTGGTTGGGGAAATCGAGGAGGGCGACCGTGCTGCCAGCTGGAATCACCGTCCTGAGGATGTCGAGAGTTTCGGTCTGGATCGCAGAGATCGCGGACATGCGGAAATCATAGCCGGAAGAGCAACAGGTGATTTGCGAAGCCGTGAAAGCAGGATTTCGGCGCAGACGTTTCCAAAAAACCCGAAATTCCACCGGATCACAGACTGCTGTCGGCCAAGGCCGCGATGAGGACGGCGATATTCCACACGAGGCCGAAACCGGCGACGACGAGTCCGGCGATGGCCAGGCCGCGATTGTGCTGCGCAGGCGGCACGTCGGGGCGCGCCTTGGCGATCTTGAGGCTCGAGAGTCCGAAGAACACCGCCAAAGCGGCCGCGGCGAATCCGACGACGACCAGACAGACGCCGGGGAACGACAGCACCGCGCAGATCATCGACCAGAGGGCGTAACTCTTGGCTTTGGGGTCAGGTGGCGACGGGTATCCCGATGGTTGCCGATGTTGGTTCTGTGGACTGCCGTGTGCCTGATACGACACAACCGGATTCGACCGTTGCGCAGTCCCGTGCGTCGTGTACGGCGGCGGTGTCACGCCTGGCGAGATCGGGGGGAGTGAGGTCTGACCGGGTTGGGGCGCGCCACCTGAGGAAGGACCAGGCTTCCCCAGTTCGACGGCAGGTTGTGGATACGAGGCCGGAGCACTCTGCGTGCGCTGATGACCGACGGTCGAGGGATCGGGCGGAGGTGCGACGGTGGGTGCGGCCGGATGTGCTGCGAGTGCTGCGGTGAGTTCGGTCGCGAATACCGTACAGGTTCGGTACCTGCGGTCCGGCTCCTTCTCGAGCGCACGGTGAAGGACCTGGTCGACGCGCGGAGGCAGATCGCGTCGGCGGGTGGTGATCGCCGGTGGGATCTCGGTCAAGTGCTGACGGATCAATGCCGCCGCATTCGTGCTCGCAAAAGGTGTTGAGCCACTGAGTAGCTGGTAAGCGGTGCAAGCGAGTGAGTACTGGTCGGCGCGACCGTCGAGCTTCTCGGCGGCAAGCTGCTCGGGTGAAGAGTAGGCGAACGACCCGACGGTGAGGTTCGTGGCGGTCAGGCGGGTGTCGTCGAGGATGGGGCGCGCGATGCCGAAGTCGGCGAGCAGGACGCGGCGATTTCCGGACGGGCCGGTGGCGTCGGTGAGCAGGATGTTGGCGGGCTTGACGTCGCGGTGCAGCAGGTTCTGGGAGTGGGCATGGTCGAGAGCGTCGGCGACCGCGGAGACGATGTGTGCGACCTCATCGGTCGGCAGACCGCCCGGGTGCGACGACAAGAGCGCGGCGGCGTCGAGGCCTTCGACGTATCGCATGGTGATCCAGAGCTGACCGTCGTGCTCGCCGCGGTCGTAGACGTCGACGACGTTCGGATGGTCGAGGCGTACCGCGAGATCGGCTTCGCGGGTGAACCGTCGTCGGAAGGCCTCGTCCGACGAGAGATTCGCCGGCAACACCTTGAGTGCGTCGAGGCGCGGCAGTCGCGGGTGTTGGGCCAGGTAGACCTCGCCCATGCCGCCGGCGCCCAGTACCCGAACGATTCGATATCCCGCGAATTCTTGACCAACCATCAACGCCACGCCGTCAGTCTAGGGTGCGAGTCCGACATGTCCGGTGGTCGCCGGCAGGGTCCGGATGCGACTCGGCCCGTCCGACGCAGAGCGTCGGACGGGCCGGTGATCGGTTGCGGTGCCACGCCCGGAGAGGTGGCCGGCGGGTCTGCCCAACCGTCGCGGTGAGCGGTCGTCCACCCCCGCTCACAGGTTCAAGAGTAGGGGACTGCCGCGGGGACCGACAGGGACTTAGGGCCCCACATCTGTGAAAAGTTGATCAATTGATCTGACCTTGGAGCCAGTTGATCGTCTCCTCGTGCACGGGACGGGTGTCGCCGTCGAACTCGTGGTGCTTCTTGAGGAACGCCGCGACCAGCGGGCACACGCCGACGATGACCTTTCCCTGCGCTCGCGTGTCGGTGAGAGCCTGCTCGATCAGGATGGTGGCCAGGCCGCGTCCACCGAACTTCGCGTCCACCTCGGTATGGAAGAAGATACGTTCGGTCGCCCCATCGTGCTCGCGTTCGCGGTAGGCGGTGAAGCCGGCGATCTGTTCATCGACGCTGATTTGGTAGCGCTGCGTGTCGGCAACCTGGGAAACGTCTGCTTCTGCGCCGGTCTTGTCGAGGGTCATGTGATCGAGGGTAGCGATGGGCTGGGGATGTCGAGTCGACAAAGCAGTCGGTCGTGATCCGACAGTCGTCACGCCGAACGCGGTGCGGGTACTCCGCTCACGCCGGGAGCGGCGTGAAGTATCGATGTGGTCGCCACGTGCGGGTGGTCGGGTCCCAGGGTCGGAGGATCAGCCAGAAGTAGGTGAACATCGCGAACTTGACAACGGCGTCGAGCGTCATCATCGCGGTGAGTCGGGTGTGCCCGTGTGCGCGTGCCGTCCGTCGACCGCCGAGAATGTAGTGGCGGTTGCGCCACGGCGACGTTCGCAGGCGCCGACAGGATGTCTCGGCCAGTAGTCGTGGATCAAATGCCACCCGCATTCCGCAGGCGGCCATTGATAAACCGACGTCGAGGTCCTCCCATACGTGTTTGTCGGTGTGCAGGCGGTGACGGATCTGACGCCAGGCATCGCGGCGGAGGAAGTACGCGGGACCGTGGACCGACCCGATCGATCCGCCCTCGGCCAGCTTGCCGTAGCTGCGTGCGGCCATCCGCTTCTGAAACTCCTCGAAGGGGGCGTCAGCCAGCAGGAGGGGCCCGGTGAGTGCGGAGAACTCGCGACCCTGGGGACCCGCGAGGAACTCCACTCCCCGTGCGGCCCAGTCGGGTCCGACACGTGTGTCCGCATCGACCTTGGCTATCAGTTCTGATGTCGCCGAGTCGAGGCCGCGACTTCGGGCCGCGTGAACGCCCTGGACCGGCTCGAACTCGTGACGGACCGCGGCGTGGCGCGCTGCGTAGTCGGCGACAACCGAAGATGTTCGGTCGGTCGAGTTGTTGTCGACCACGATGATCTCGTCGATCGCTCTGGTCTGGGCGAGCAGGCTGTCGAGGCAGCCGGGCAACTGGGATTCCTCATTGTATGCAGGAATAACGACGGAAAGCTTCACCGATGATCTCCCGAAAATCTCTTGGTTTGGGCGTCGCGTCGTTAGCCAAGGTACACGTTTCTTGGAATTGCCTTGAATTCAACTGTGGGATTTGGTTGGGCACCGAACGGGCGCCGATTGCTTGACGGTGACAGGCCCTTTGATCCGCCCACATTTGATCGAATGATCAAATGTGGACCATCTGAACCATCGCCGGCGTGAATGACGGCAACCGCCGACCGGAGGAGGGGTAACTCTCGTCGATCGTTCGACGATAGGTTAGGGCGAGGATGAGCGTGTTGAAGCGGATCTGTGCGTAAGTTTGAATCGTGGACCCGCTGCCATCCGAGGGCGTCGGATCTCGCGGTACCGACCTCTGCGGAATCCCTCGCCTGTTGTGCCGAAAGCGTCACCGAACGTAGAGGAAAGCAATGCCCGAAGCCCAGGAGTCTGTCTCGGCACGTGAGCCGAGGCATCGTAGGCATGCGAGCGTGCAGCGTGCCGACGAGGTCGATCCCTTCGACGAGCCGGACCCTGTCGAGCAGCAGCTTCGCCGCTGGCGCGCCGAGCGGGCCGCCGGTGCGGTGGCGTCGGAGCAAGTGCATTTCGGCCCCAATGGAACGATGCCGGCGAACGGTAACCCGCCTACTCGGCAGGGTGGTGAACCGGCTCATCGCCCGGTCAACGGTTCGACTGCACCCGGTCCGGGCCTGGTTCATGGAGTCGCGCAGAACTCGCAACCGCCCCGGACCGATCCTTATGTTCGATCGCCGACGGCCCCGTCGGCGAGTGCGCCGACCGCTCCGCCGCTCAACGGGTACGGCCCGCCTCGAGACGATCGAGCACCTCAGAGCCGAGTGGATCCCACGCTTCGTCACGAGACTCCAACGGCGACGTTAGGGGGACGTCCTTTCGTACAGCCGGTGCGCGATTCCGACGGTCGAGGGGTCATCCCTGCGTCTCGGTCGTCGATACCCAGGTCACCTGGAACGGCCACTGCCGATCAAGGCGATGGCAGGGCAGCGGTCGGTGGCAAGGCAATCGATGGGATCTCGCAGGCGGACGAGACGTCGTATGCGATCGTGGCGTCTGGGCTGCACAAACGATTCAAGGACACCATTGCTGTCGATGATGTGAGTTTCTCTGTGCCGCAGGGTCAGATCGTCGCGATCCTCGGACCCAACGGGGCAGGCAAGACCACGACGGTCAATATGCTCTGCACTCTTCTGACCCCCGACAAGGGCACGGCGACCGTGTACGGACACGATGTGGTCAATGAAGCCTCAGCCGTTCGCCGATCGATCATGTTGACCGGACAGTTCGCCGCGCTGGATGAGGCATTGACCGGCCGCGAGAATCTGGTTCTGTTCGGGCGACTGTTGGGCCTGTCGAAGTCGGTCGCGCGGGCACGCGCCGACGAACTGCTCGACATGTTCTCGTTGACCGACGCCGGTGCAAAACGGGTGGGCCAGTACTCCGGCGGTATGCGTCGGCGGATCGATATCGCGTGCGGCCTGGTGACGCAGCCCAAGGTGGTGTTCCTCGATGAGCCGACGACAGGGCTGGACCCTCGCAGCAGACAAGAGGTGTGGACCCTCGTCGAGCGACTTCGGGATTCGGGTGTGACGATTCTGCTCACCACGCAGTACCTCGAAGAAGCCGACGTACTGTCCGACAACATTGTGGTGATCGATAAGGGGCGGGTGATCGCAGAGGGCACATCGGACGAGCTCAAACTGTCGATCGGCGCCGCCTACTGTGAGGTGACGCCGGCCCACGCACGGGATCTCGACATGTTGCGAAGGCTCTTCGCCGATCTGATCCCCGATGGTGGCGGTGGCGGCGACGACCACGTGGTTGCGGTTCCCGCACCACGCGGTCCCGAAACTCTCGTCGAGGTGATCCGCAGAACCACCGAGGCCGGCATCGAGCTCACCGATGTGGCAATGCGGCGCCCGTCGTTGGACGAGGTCTTCCTCGCGCTGACCGATCCGCGTCGTGACCGACCGGGAACGGCATCGTGAGCCGGATAGGAACTGCGCAATGAGTACGGGTTCCGAGGTGTCGGCCATGGTGTCAGGGGCCATCCCAGCGTCACCGGAGGTGGCCCCGCCTCCGGGCGGTGCCGGTGTGAGGCTGGACCCGCGGCCTCGGTCGCTGCAGCAGTGGTGGGCACTGACCTGCCGGGGTACCTCGAAGGTCTTCCGTAACGGTGAGCTGATCTTTGCGTTCATTTCACCGGCGTTCCTGGCGGTCTGCTTCTACCTGCCTCTTCGTAGCATCATGAACGAGGCGCCCGGGATGAATTACGGCCAGTTCCTCATGCCGATCATCGTTCTGCAGTCGGTGGGCTTCGCCGCGTCGTCGGCGGCCATGCGGGCCGCCAATGATGGCGCCGAGGGCATCAACACCCGATTCCGGGTTCTGCCGATGTCGGCGGCGATACCCATGCTTGCCCGGACCGCCACGAACCTCGTTCTGCTGGCGGTGTCCCTGCTGTGTGCGGCTGTCGCGTGCCTGATCATCGGGTGGAGAGCGGACGGGGGCGTGCTGGGCACCGTTGGGCTCTTCGCCTTGGCAGCGACCATCGGTGTTCTGTTTTCCCTGCTGGCCGATGGAATCGGTCTCTTGGCGGGCACACCGGAGGCGACCAGTCAGGCGATGACGCTGCCCACCCTCATCCTGGGAATGCTGTCGACCGGATTTGTGCCCCTAACCCAGTTCCCCGAGTGGATTCAGCCGTTCGTGCGCAACCAGCCGATCTCGCAGTTCGCCGACTCGATGCGCGGCCTCGACGCGGGAACCGCGACGTGGGAGCTCGTGCGGCCCTCTCTGGGTTGGTGTGTCGGCCTGCTCATCGCAGCCGTGGTGTTGTTGTACCTCGGTGCCCGAAAGTCGCGCGGATGAGCGCCGAAGCGTCGCGGCGTCTCGACGATCTCGCCCCTCCTGCTCTCCACGTCCCCGAGGAGAGGTCGATTCGCGCGTGGTGGTCGCAAAGTGTGCCGCTCACCGGGCGGCAGGTCGTCGTCTTCGTGCGGGACTTTCCGACTCTGCTGCAATCGCTGATCTTTCCGGCCCTGAGCATGTTGATGTTCAAGGTCGTCCTCGGCGATGCGATCGGGTCGGCCACCGGCCAGAACAGCGCATACGGCACCGTGCCGCTGGTGATTCTGGTCGGCGCCATGTTCGGTTCGATCGCGTCGGCAACCAGGCTCAACCATGAACGTGCCACGGGCTTGCTCGCTCGTCTCTACGTGCTCCCGATCAACCGGGCGGCCGACTTGACCTCACGCGTCGGCGCCGAGCTGATCCGCATCCTGATCACGACCGTGATCCTGCTCGGAGCCGGTTTTCTCATCGGCTTCCGCTTCACGCAAGGCGTCGGTCCGGCGATCGGGCTGGTGGTGGTCGCACTGGCCTACGGCGCCGCGTTCTCGATGATGACGCTGGCGTTGGCGGTCAATGCTCGTCCGGGCGCTCCGATTGTTCCGTACCTCGGACTGGCGTCGAGCATGCTGATGTTCTTCAATTCGGGGTTCTCGCCGGTCAGCGCCTACCCGTCGTGGTTACAGCCGGTGGTCGCCAATCAGCCCATGACCCCCGCCATCGAGGCGATGCGTGCACTCGCTGTGGGCGGCGCGCTCACCGAGAATCTCGTCAAGGTGGCTGTGTGGGTCGTCGTGATCATCGGTTTGTCGCTTGTTCCCGCTTTGCGGGGATATCGGCGGGCGGCGCGAGACCGATGACAGGAAACCTACAGTTCGCCGGTGAAGTGAACAGCAATGTCACAGGAGACATGTCAAATTCGAGGTTGCGAATGTACCACGACATGCCGGGTGCGACTCGACATGTCCGATTCCGTTCGGTGTACACCGACCAGCGCAATTTATCGCGTAACGTCGTGCCTAATTGCGAGCGATTGAAAGAATGGACTGCGTCCACGGTTCACTCTTCCGCGCGACGCAGGAATGGCCCTCAAGTGCTGGTTTTGAGGTTCAGTCCGTGTCGTGGAAATGTGAATCGTCGGTGCAATTCAGGTCGGGACTCACGGCCCGATGGATGACGGTCGGAAACGAGAGGTGTCGGTACAGGTGGCGATCGCCGAGCATCGCGCGAAAGCGCAGGTCGCAGCGGAGACCCCGCTGCAGTACCTGCCGCTCACCGCGGCTCAGCGAGGCATGTGGTTCGCCGAGTCGCTGGCATCGGACTATTCGGTCAACATCGCCCAGTACCTTGACATCCGTCATCCTCCGGGCGGTCTCGACATCGAGTTGCTCGCCGAGTGCTCCATCCACGTCGGCAAGCACCTGGAGTCGCCCTACACCCGCCTCGCCGAGGTTGACGGCGTGCCGATGCAGTTCGTCGACCTCGATTTCGATCAGCAGGTCGACATCCTCGACTTCCGTGCCGAACCGGACCCGGCGGGTGCGGCCCTGGCGTGGATGCGCGCGGAGTACCAGCGACCCGTCGACCTGCTCAACGACCAATTCGTCATTGCCGCAATTCTGCAGGTCGGTGACGAACGAACGTTCTTCTACAACCGCGCCCACCACATCGTTCTGGACGGTTACGCCGCACTCACCGGGGTACGACGGACCATCGATCGGTACAACGCGATCCGGCGCGGTCGGGTTCCCGACGACAAGCAGCTCGCCACGATGGCCGAGATCGTCGAGTACGAGCAGAGCTACCAGAGCAGTAGTCGGCGCGAGACCGATCGTGCGCACTGGCTCGAGCGGGTCGTCGACCTCCCCGAGCGGGTCACGCTCTCGACGCGGTCGGCGGCGGTGGCGCCGCTCTCGTTCGCCAATGTCGTGTCGAGTCAAGAGCTCGAGCCCGCGTCGCAACGCCGTCTGGAAGCCCTGGCCACGGAGTGCAACAGCTCGATTGCCGTGCTGCTCACCGCCGCATTCGGCGCCTACCTGTCACGGGTGACGGCCAACGACGACATCGTGATGAGCCTGCCGATCACCGGACGCACCAACGTGAAGATCAAGCGGTCGGGCGGCATGGTGTCCAACATCGTGCCCATCCGGCTGCGCGATCCGCAGGGTAAGTCCGTCCGCGATCTCATCGCCACCGCGCAGCTCGAGCTGACCGGAGCGCTGCGCCACCAGCGATACCGGTCCGACGACATCCGGCGCGACGCCGGACTCGACGCCAGTTCGACCTCCTTCGGCCCGGCGATCAACATGGTCTTCTTCGACGAGCCGGTCGCCATCGACGGCACCGAGTCCGACTATCGGATCCTGACGTCGGGAATTCTCGAGGATCTGCTGATCAACATGTATCAGTCGGGGCCCTCAGCGCCGCTGGTCGTCGATCTTCACGGCAATCTGGGCCTGTACACCCAGGCCGAACTCGACGCCCACCACGCTCGTTTCCTGCACTTCCTCGAGAACTGTTTGTCGCCTGAATCGCTCGATCGGCTGGTCGGCGACATCGAGATGTTGACGCCCGCCGATCGGGCGATGTTGGCCGCCTTGCCCGAACCCGCAGTCCACGGCTCGGGCGAGCCGGCGACGATCGTCTCCCGATTCGACGAGGTGGCGCAACGCCATCCGGATCGACCTGCGCTCACCGACGCGCGCGGCGTCACTGTCACCTATCGCGAACTCGGGGCACAGGCGGCCGCGGTGGCTGCAGCCCTGCGAGCCCGCGGCGTCGGGCCCGGCGACCTGGTGGGCGTGGCTACGGCACGCCACACGACGCTGGTCGCGGCCATCATGGGTGTGCTCACCGGTGGCGCGGCATATCTGCCGCTGGACACCAGCAACCCCGTCGACCGCCTCTCGTTCATCGTCGGTGACGCGGCTCCGGTGTGTGTCATCGTCGACGACGACGCCTCGCGACCGGACTGGAGTGGAACGTTTCCGGTGGTCTCGGTCGACCAGCTGATCTCCGAGGGGGCGGCCGCGCCCGTACCGCCCGCGGTATCCGACGACACTCTCGCCTACGTCATCTACACCTCGGGGTCGACCGGCCGACCCAAGGGTGTCGAGATCACCCACCGCAACGTGATCGCACTGCTCGACGCGGCGCTGGAGCAGTTTGAGTTCGGTGCCGACGATGTGTGGTCGGTGTTCCACTCCTATGCGTTCGACTTCTCGGTCTGGGAGATCTTCGGTCCACTCCTCACCGGAGGGCGTGCGGTGATCGTGGATCGTCAGGTCGCGCGTGCGCCCGCCGAGTTCCTTGAGGTGCTCGCGCGCGAGAATGTCACGGTCGTCTCGCTGACGCCGTCGGCTTTCGGCGTCCTGGCCGAGGCACGTCGACGCACACCGACCCCGTTGTCGTTGCGGTACATGGTGTTCGGCGGCGAGGAGCTTCGGTTCGACGAGGTCGAGCGCTGGTATGACGCCTTCGGTGACGACGTCGCTCTGGTCAACATGTACGGGATCACCGAGACCACGGTGCACGTGACCTACCGTCCGCTCGATCCCGAGTTGGTGCGGGGCGAGAGCAGCAGCTTGATCGGACAACCGTTGTCCACGTTGGGTGTGCGCATCCTCGA
This sequence comes from Gordonia sp. L191, assembly GCF_030077625.1. NCBI lineage: Bacteria > Bacillati > Actinomycetota > Actinomycetes > Mycobacteriales > Gordoniaceae > Gordonia > Gordonia sp. L191. Next base: position 1,063,739 of record NZ_CP125996.1, read on the forward strand.
CAACCGTCTCCAACCGACTCCCGAGGGCGCGATCGGTGAAATCTACGTGGTCGGTGAGCAATTGGCCCTGGGATACCGCAATCGCGCGGCGCTCACCGCAAGCCGATTCGTCGCCGACCCCGGCGGCAGTGGCCGTCGGATGTACCGGTCGGGCGATCTCGGCCGCCGCGTCGGTGACGACGTCCAGTATCTGGGCCGGGCCGACACACAGGTGCAATTGCGTGGGTTCCGTGTGGAACTCGGCGAGGTCGAGACCGCTCTGCGCTCCGTCGGCGGCGTCACCGCTGCGGCCGCCGTGGTCCTCGACGCGCGAAATGCCGGTGGCGCCAAACTGATCGGGTACGCGGTTGTCGATCCCGCTGCGGGCCTCGACGAGTCCTCGATCCGCGATGCGGTACGGGCGGCGGTGCCCACCTACATGGTCCCCGACCTCGTGATGCTGATCGACCAGCTACCGATGACCGCCAACGGAAAGCTCGATCGCCGCGCCCTGCCGACGCCGCGCTTCGCCCGGGATGAGCGAGTCGCCTTCATCGCACCGTCCACCGCGCGGGAGATCGCCGTCGCCTCGGTGATCGGTGACCTCCTGGACGTGACGCCCATCGGCATGCACGACAACATCTTTGCGCTCGGCGCCGATTCGCTGACCGCCGCCCGCATCGTCTCTCGGTTGCGGAGCGTGGCGCGGCTGTCGGTGTCGTTGTCGGACGTGTTCGAAGCGGCCACGCTCGCCGAGATCGTCGCCGCAGCGGTGCCGACGCAGGACGCCGCTGCCCTCCCGCTCCCCGGGCAGGTCGAGCGGCCGGTGCGCATCCCGTTGTCGCTGAGCCAGCAACGTCTCTGGTTCATCAATCGGCTCGATCCGGCTTCGGGGGCCTACAACATCCCGGGCGCGGTTCGGCTCGGCAGCGACGTGGACGCGGATGCCCTCGCCGGCGCCGTCGGTGATCTCGTATCCCGGCACGAGCCGCTGCGGACAACGTTCCCCGATGACGACGGCGAGACCTTCCAGTCCATCGGCGAGATCGACGACGTCACCGCTGCAGGTGTTTTCGGTGCGGAGGCGGTCGACGCTTCAGCCCTCGACGCCCGGATCGCAGACCTGTCGGTGACCGGTTTCGACGTCACCAAGGACTGGCCGCTGCGAGTTCGGTTGCTCGCGGTGTCCGACTCTGCGGACAGTGCCGCTGGAGAGACGGCCGGCGGCATCGTCGATCACGTGCTGGTTGTCGTCGTCCACCACATCGCGGCCGACGGTGCCTCCCTCGGGCCATTGATCACCGACCTCTTGACCGCGTACGCCGCCCGCGCCCAGGGGCAGGCCCCCGAGTGGACGTCGTTGCCGGTGCAGTTCGCCGACTTCGCCGTGTGGCAGCGTTCGGTGCTGGGGGAGGAGTCCGACGCCGACTCGGTGATGGGTCGTCAAATCGCCTTCTGGCGCAAGGAACTCCAGGGCATGCCGGAGCTCATCGGGCTGCCGACCGACCGCCAGCGGCCCACGCGTCCCACGGGTGCCGGCGGCTACGTCGACACGATGCTCGACGCACAGACCGTCGAGCGACTGCATGCCCTCGCCGCGCATCACGGCGTCACCTTGTTCGCGGTCTTCCACTCGGCGCTCGCGGTGCTGCTGTCGCGCCTCAGCGGTGGCGAGGACATCGCCATCGGCACCGCCATCGCCGGTCGTGACGAACCCGAATTGGCCGACCTCGTCGGGATGTTCGTCAACACCGTGGTGCTGCGCACCCGGGTGCGGCCCGCTGACGGTCTCACCGACCTCCTCGCCTCGGCTCATCACACTCGCGCACAGGCGCTCGGTCACGGCGACGTGCCCTTCGAGCAGGTGGTGAATGCGGTGGGGGCCCGGCGATCCCGGTCGCACTCGCCGCTGTTCCAGGTGGAGCTGGTCATGCAGCACGATCAGGTGGTGGGCCGGCTTGATGCGGAGTCGGGACTGGGGTTGATCGACGCCCGCCCGCCGTTCGCCAAGTACGACCTCTCGCTGAACGTGATCGAGTTCGGTCCGGTTGCTGACCACTCCGAGCAGATCTCGTTGTCGTTCTCCTACTCGCGAGAGCTCTTCGATCACAGCACGATCGAGCGCTTCAGCCACTACCTGCACGACATCCTGGAACGGATGGCCGCGACCCTCGAGGAGGAGCAGGACCGACCTCTCGACGATTTGTTCTGGTTCCCGGATTCGGAATTGGACGTCGTCGCGGGCTGGTCGAGAGGATACTCCGAGGAGATCACCCGGCCCCTGCTGCTGGCGGCCTCGGCGTCCGAGCGGCGCGCCACGGCGCTCGTCCACGACGGCCGGCGGGTGTCGTACCGCGAATTCGCCGACCGCGTCAACAGCCTGGCCAGGGAGCTGATCGGTGTCGGAGTCGGCCCCGACGTGGCTGTGGCCGTGTGCATCCCGAGGTCGGTCGAGCTGTTGGTCGCGCTACACGCGGTGATCACGGCCGGTGGACAGTACGTCCCGATCGATCCCGACGCCCCGCTCGACCGCGGCGAGTACATGGTCGAGATGGCCGGCGTCGGCTCGGTGCTCGTCGGTCCCGGTGTGCTCCCTCCCGTCGTGTCCGGCCTCGCCGACCGCGTCTGGGTGCACAGGGTGGATGCTTCCGCGCCGATCGAACACGCCGTCGCCCCGGTGACGACCGACGAGCTGATCGCGCCGCTACTGCCCGATCATGCCGCCTACACCATCTTCACTTCCGGATCGACCGGAAAACCCAAGGGCGTCACCGTCTCCCATCGGGCGATCGTCAATCGGCTCGAATGGATGCAACGGCATTACCCGCTGAGCACGTCCGATGTGGTGTTGCAGAAGACGCCCATCACCTTCGACGTGTCGGTGTGGGAGCTGTTCTGGCCGTTCATGGTCGGTGCCAGTCTGGTCATCGCCGAACCCGGACGTCATGGAGACCCGGAGTATCTGGCGTCGTTGATCGACTCCGAGGGCGTCACCACGGTGCACTTCGTGCCGTCGATGATGTCGACGTTCGCCGACGTGACCGGGCCGACCCGGATGGCCGAATTGAGTTCGCTGCGACTGATGTTCACCTCGGGGGAGGCCCTTGCGGCGCCGACTGCGCGGTCGGTGCTGTCCGCGCTGCCCGGCCTGGGATTGCACAACCTGTACGGTCCCACCGAGGCCGCGGTCGACGTCACCGAGTATCACGTCGGCGCCACCGATACGGCGATCCCGATCGGTCGACCCGTCGCCAACACCACCACGTTCATCCTCGATCGCCGGCTGCGACCGCTCCCGGTGGGTGTCCCCGGCGAGTTGTATCTCGGTGGCGTCCAGCTCGCCCGCGGATACGCCGCACAGGGCAGGCTCACGGCGGAACGGTTCGTGGCAGATCCGTTCGGACCTCCGGGATCGCGTCTGTACCGCACCGGCGATCTCGCACGGTGGAACACCTCGGGCGACATCGAATACCTGGGGCGCAACGACTTCCAGGTGAAGCTTCGCGGACAGCGCCTCGAACTCGGCGAAATCGAGGCCTCGCTGGTCAACGTCCCGGGCGTGGTGCACGCTGCGGCAACGGTGATCGAGTTGGCCGCCGGTCAGAACCTGGTCGCCTACTATTCGCCCGACACCGTGGCACCCGACACGGCCGCGGCCCACCTCGCCGAGCACCTGCCGGAGTTCATGGTGCCGACAATCTGGATGCCGATGGAGCAGATGCCGCTCAACTCGGCGGGCAAGGTCGATCGCCGGGCGTTGCCCGAACCGGTGCTGGCCACCGCTCCGTTCGTCGGCCCGAGCACCGAAACCGAACGGATCATCGGGTCGGTCTTCGCCGAGGTCCTCGGTGTCGAGAAGGTCAGCGTCACCGAGTCGTTCTTCGATCTCGGCGGAAACTCCTTGAGCGCCACCAAGGTTGCCGCCCGATTGTCCGCCGAACTCGGAATCAAGGTCCCGCTGGCGGCGGTGTTCGACGCGCCGTCGGTCCGCGAGGCCGCACAGCACGTACGCGGAATGGACACCCCACACCACCGGCCGGTGTTGGCCCCGGCCCGGCGCGGCACGAGCGCGCCGTTGTCGGCCGTCCAGCGAGGCATGTGGCTGGTCAATCGAGCCGATCCCGCGTCGCCGGTCTACAACGTGGCCATCGCGCTCCGGTTATCCGGAGCGCTCGACCGGGCGAGTGTCGACGATGCCTTCGCGGACCTGGTACGCCGACACGAGTCGTTGCGGACGATGTATCCGATGATCGACGGTGAGCCGGTCCAGCTCGTCGTCGAGCCCGCGGACGCTCTGACTCGCATCGATCGGTCGGTGCGCGACGTCCGCGACGCTGTCGATGCCGAGATCGCGACGGTCACCGGTGGCGGGTTCGACGTCACTGCCGGGCCGCCACTACGACTGGCGCTGCTGGCGGTCGCCCCCGACGAACACATCCTGGTCTTCGTGGTGCACCACATCGCCGCCGACGGCGCGTCGATGATGCCATTGGCCACCGATTTCATGGCCGCATACACCGCTCGGGTGAGCGGTGTCGCACCGGCGTGGGAGCCGCTCGCCGTACAGTACGCCGATTATGCTGTGTGGCACCATGATTGGCTTGGCACGCAAGGCGCAGACGGCCGGACAGAGGCCGCGCGGCAGTTGGACTACTGGACCGAGCGGCTGGCCGGTGCGCCGGCGAGGCTCGAGTTGCCCACCGACCGGTTACGGCCGCGTGTACCGACGTTTTCCGGAGACGAGATCGTCTTCGAGGTTCCCGCCGAGCTGGTCGGCAGGCTCGACGCCGTTGCCCGCCAGAACAATGCCACCCTGTTCATGGTCATGCATGCCGCGTTCGCGGTGCTGCTCAGCCGGATCACGGCGCAGCGCGACATCGTCATCGGCACGCCCTTCGCAGGTCGCGAGCAGGCCGAGCTGGACGGCGTGATCGGGATGTTCGTCAACACCTTGGCACTGCGTACCCAGATCCGTGAGGAGGAGAAGTTCGCCGAGCTACTCCAGCGGGTTCGGCACGACGACCTGTCGGACATGGCCAACGCCGACGTCCCCTTCGACTCCATCGTGTCGTCGGTTGCGGCGGCGCCGGCGACCAGCCATCACCCGATCTATCAGGTGATGTTCGCCTATCAGAACTTCGCTTTCCCGACAGTGGATCTGGCCGATCTGACCATCACCCCGGTGTCCGAACAACTGGTGCCGGCCAAGGTCGATCTGCAATTGACACTGTTCCCCGACGATCCGCACGCAACACCTGGCACGAAGGACTCCGATGCAATGAAGGGTCAGTTGATCTACGCCAAGGATCTCTACAACCGGAGTTCGGTTGAGCTGCATGCGCAGCGGTATCTGCGGGTGCTCGAGGAGGTCGCCGAGAACCCGCAGGTCCTCGTCGACGACATCTCCATCGCCACCGACGCAGAAGCGCAGGCCGCACTCGACGACGCGGGCCACGGATATCATTCGCTGTCGATCCCCGAGCTCGTCGCGGCGGCCGCCAACGCCGCTCCGGATGCGGTGGCGGCCAGTCACAACGGCACCGAGGTGACCTTCGCGGTGCTGTCGGCGATCACCGATACCATGGCGAGCGCGCTACCGGACGCCGACTCGGCACTGACGACCGCGCTCATGAGTCTGATCCCGGATGTCGCCGTCTCCGGACCGCAGGCGCTCGGGGACGTCCTCGGCGAGCTGCGATCGAATTCGCTGGTCGCCGTGGGTGATTCGGCGGGAGCCCCGGTCGGCGGCAGCGCGAACAACGGCAGTGCGTTCAATGGCAAGGCGTTCAACGGGACCTCGAGCAACGGGGTGGCGAACATGGCGAATAAGGGAATGACTCCAACGTGACAGAAGTCGATTCAAGGGCCTCAGCGATCGCCAAGACCTGGGGCCCGCGCCCGTCGACTCTCCATCTGATCGCCTTCGCAGCCGGATCCGTGCCGAATTCGATTGCGATCGATGCGCCTGCCGGCCCGGTGACCTTCGCCGAACTGCACACGCAGGTCGCGGCGACGGCGCAGGTGTTCGCCACCCAGGGACTCGACACCGAGGCGGCGGTCGGTGCGGGTGTGACGCGTGCGCTGATGTCGCCCGGGCACACGCCGCAGGATCTCGCCGAGGCCACACGACGCGCCATCGAGCAGGTGCGCATCCGCGCGCTCGATGCTGTCGGCAGCCACGATCTGGGATCGCTTGTCGGACTGTTCGGATCGGCGGTGGCACGCTTCGGCGGCCGGACCGCGGTCAGCGACACCCATCGCGATCTGACCTACCGTGAACTCGATGAGCGGTCGGCGCATCTCGCCGACGCACTGCGCCATGCCGGCGCCGGCCCGGGCCGACTGATCGGCGTCGCGCTGCCCCGCGACGTCGACCTGATCGTCGCTCTCGTGGCGATCTTGCGCACCGGTGCCGCGTACCTGCCGCTCGACCGTGGCCAGCCGCCCGCGCGTGCGTTGTCCATCATCGGCGACGCCGAGCCCCTCCTGGTCTTGGCCGACGACGAGCTCGCCGCGCAATGGACGGACGCCGTGGTGCCGCTGGTCTCCCCGGCGGAGATCGAGCGTCGGTTCGCCGAGGTGACAACCGTGCGTGCCGGATCGCCGGATGCCGCAGCGGCAATCGACGACCGGCTACCCGCGTACCTGATCTACACCTCCGGGTCGACCGGAAAACCCAAGGGCGTGGTGGTGTCGCACCGTCAGGTGGTGGCCCTGCTCGCGGCGGCCGCGGACGATTTCTCCTTCGACCACAACGATGCGTGGACGCTGTTCCACTCGTACGCGTTCGATTTCTCGGTGTGGGAGATCTGGGGGCCCTTGACGACCGGCGCGCGGCTGGTGATCGTCGACCGCGACGTGTCCCGTGACCCCGGTGCGTTCCTCGAATTGTTGGCTGCGCAGCGGATCACGGTCCTCAACCAGACACCGTCAGCCTTCTACCAGCTTGTCGCGCAACGGCGCCGGGCGCCGGTGGAGCTGTCGCTGCGCTATGTCGTCTTCGGCGGAGAGGCACTGAGTTTCGAGCAGGTCCGCCGATGGTTCGACGAGAACCCCGCCGATCACGCACAACTGGTGAACATGTACGGCATCACCGAGACGACGGTGCATGTCAGCTACCGGCCGCTCGACCGCGGCGCGGTCGCCGCTGACGACGCCTCCTTCATCGGGCGTCCGCTCTCCTCGCTCGACATCCACATCCTGGACGGCCGGCTGCGGCCGGTGCCCGAGGGCGTCGTCGGTGAAATGTACGTCACCGGCACACAACTCGCTCAGGCATACCGCAAGCGGCCGTCGTTGAGTGCGACCCGCTTCGTCGCCAACCCATTCGCCGCGGACGGTTCACGGATGTACCGGACCGGTGACCTCGCGCGTCGCGTCGGGGAGGACATCGAGTATCTCGGACGTGGCGACGATCAGGTGCAGTTGCGCGGATTCCGCATCGAGTACGGTGAGATCGAAGCAGCCCTGCTGGGGGCCGAGGGGGTCAGCGCTGCAGCGGCTCGCGTGATCGACCTCCCGGGGCGCGGCGAGATCCTTGTCGGATACGTTGTCGCGGAAGAGGACGCGTACGGCGCCGCCGGTGACAGCAGCGGCCTCGATGTCGCGCAGGTACGACGGATCGCGGGACGAGCGGTCCCGGACTACATGGTCCCCGATGTCGTTGTCGAGGTGAGTTCGTTGCCGTTGACCGGCAACGGGAAACTTGATCGCGCGGCGCTCCCGCGCCCGAATCTGACCGCCGACACCGAGATCGTCGCGCCCGCGACGGCCACCGAGACCGCGCTGAAGGCGATCGTCGTCGAGGTGCTCGGGCTCGACGACATCAGTGTGACGACCTCGGTCTTCGACGTCGGCGGCAACTCATTGCTCGCGGCGCGGATCGTCGGCCGGGCCGCGGAGACGCTGGGGGTCGACCTGAGCGTGCGGGATCTGTTCGAGGCGCCCACGGTCCGCGAACTCGCGATCACCGCCGAGGCCACCCGCCCGGGCCTGCCGGCCATCGAGTCCGTCGTGCCCCGCCCCGAGCGAATCCCGTTGTCCCTGGCCCAACAACGGATGTGGTTCATCAACCGCTTCGACTCCGCGTCGGCTGCCTACAACATCCCCGCGGTGCTGCGGCTCGACGGCGATGTCGACACTGGCGCCCTGCGCGCGGCACTGCTCGACGTCATGCGCCGGCATGAGGTGCTCCGCACCACCTACCCCGAGACCGAGGGCACCGCGGTCCAGCACGTCGCGGAGATGACCGTGGCCGAAGCCGCACTTGACTGGCGCATCGGCGACGAATTCGAAGCGCGCGCAGCGCTTCTCGCAGGATTCGACCTGCGCGACGAGCTACCCGTCCGGGTCCGGCTGACCCAGGTGTCGGCAACCTCCTGGGTGATGGTGCTCGTGTTGCATCACATCGCCTGCGACGGTGAGTCGTTGGCCCCGCTGGTCGCCGACCTGATCGCCGCGTACGAGGCGCGCTCACAGGGCCACGCACCCGAATTCACGCCACTGCCGGTCCAAATGGCCGACGTCGCGCTCTGGCAGGAGCGGGTCCTCGGTGCCGCCGACGACCCGGACTCCCTGATCGGCGCGCAATTGACGTATTGGGCAACCCAACTCGACGGTGCCCCCGATGTGATCGAGCTACCGACCGACCGGCCCCGCCCGGCGATCGGCTCGCAGCGCGGCGCCCGAGTCGATTTCGACGTGCCCGCCGAACTGTCCGAACGGGTGGGGGTGTTGGCACGCGAACGCGGCCTGACGCCGTTCATGGTGGCCCACGCCGCGCTGTCGGTGGTGCTCGCGCAACTCTCGGCGACCGACGACATCACCGTCGGCACCCCGATCGCCGGTCGCGGCCAATCGGTTCTCGACCCGATGGTCGGCATGTTCGTCAACACATTGATCCTGCGGACGACCGTCGAGCCGCAGATGAGCTTCGACGACCTCCTCGCCGAGACCCGACGGATTGATCTCGAGGCCCTCGCCCACGCCGACCTGCCGTTCGAGGCGATTGTCGAGCGGGTGAACCCCATTCGGTCCCAGGCGTATGCGCCGCTGGCGCAGGTGTGGTTGTCCTTCGATCAGTCCGCGATCACCGAATTGGCCTCGCAGAGCGTCGATATCGGCGTTGCAGGTGGGCTACGCGTCAGTGCCGCCGAGCCGCCCGAGATCTCGTCCAAGGTCGATCTCACCGTCGGTATCGCCGACTTGTCGAGCGGATGGCAGGGATCGATCGTCTACGCGACCGACCTCTACGATCCCGAGACCGTCGAGGTGTTCGCCGAGCGGTTCGTCCGTGCGCTCGACGGGCTCACCGGGGACCCGGCGCGACCGGTCGGCGACGCCACGATTCTCTCCGCATCGGAAACCGCTGCGCTGCAACGGTGGATGTCGGGCGGCGCGGTCCGCGCCGGAGCGGCCACGGTTGCCGACGCACTCGGTGCGGCCCACCTCGCCCACGCCGAGCAGATCGCCGTCGTCGACGCCGGGAACCGTGCTGAGCATTCGAGTCCGGCGGGTTCGACACACTGGACCTACGCCGGATTCGGTGCTTTGGTCAACGCCCTCGCGCGGCGGTTGATCGACCTCGGTGTCGGCCCTGATGTTGCTGTTGCCGTCGGGATTCCGCGTTCGCCGGAGATGCTCGTGGCCGTGCACGCGGTGATCGTCGCCGGCGGTCACTATGTGCCGGTGGACCCGGAGGCTCCGGCCTCGGTGGTCGCCCATCTGCTCGATACTGCGCAGGTGGCCGCGGCCCTGACGGTGCCCGACGCCTTCGGTGTCTTCGCCGACGCGGCTGATCGCCTGCCGGTCACCATCGTCGACCTGACCGAACTCGAACGCGCGGATGGGCGCCCGGTGACCGATCGGGATCGGCTCGCACCCCTGCGCCCCGACCACGCCGCCTACACGCTGTTCACCTCCGGCTCGACCGGACAACCCAAGGGCGTCACCGTCTCCCACGGGGCCCTCACTGCGCTGCTCACGTGGTTCACGCCCGCCGGCATCGACCCGCGGGACGAGCGCGTACTCGTCAAGACCCCGTTCACCTTCGATGCGTCGGTGTGGGAGTTGTTCTGGCCGTTGACCGTCGGCGCACACGCCGTCGTGGCGGGCGTGGACGACCATCGCGAACCGACCGCCCTGGCCCGCAGCCTCGCCGAGTACGACATCACCATGGTGCAGTTCGTCCCATCGATGCTCTCGGTCTTCCTCGACGAGGTCTCCGACGCGGCCGCCGCGCTCTCGACGGTGCGCCGGATCTACACCGGCGGTGAGGCATTGACGCCGGCGCTCACGCAGCACACGCTCGCCGCGGCACCGCACGCGACGGTGATCAACCAATACGGGCCCACCGAGATGACCGTCGACACGACGATTGCGACGCTCACCGAGCCGGTCGAGACCGTCACGATCGGCCGGCCCGCCCCGGGTGTGCTGGTCCGAATCCTTGACCGACGTCTGCGTCCGGTCCCGGCGGGTGTGCCCGGCGAACTCTATCTCGCCGGCCCCCAGATGGCCCGTGGTTACGCCCGGGCCTGTGCGCTGACCGCGGAGCGATTCGTCGCCGACCCCTGCGGTCCCGACCTGTCCGGCGCGCCGGGACAGCGCCTCTATCGCACCGGTGATCTGGCCCGATGGACCACCAACGGCGACATCGAGTACCTGGGGCGCACCGACTTCCAGGTCAAACTGCACGGGCAGCGGATCGAACTCGGTGAGATCGAGTCCGTGGTGTCGTCGATTCCCGGCGTCGTCGCCGCAGCAGCCGACGTCCGATCGTCGGCGGCCGGGGACGCACTGGTCGCCTACGTGGTCGGGCACCCCGGCGATACGCTTCGCACCGAGGTCATCGCCGAGGAGGTCGCCGACCGGCTGCTCGCGCACCTGCGGCCGTCGGTCTGGGTGGTACTCGATGCCATGCCCCGCAACAGCGCGGGCAAGATCAACCGCCGAGCGCTGCCCGATCCGGCGCCCGCGGCGCACTCCGAGGTCGTCGCGCCGTCGACGCCGGCCGAGACGACCATCGCTGCCGTCGTCGCCGAGGTGCTCGGTGTGGACCAGGTGTCGGTGACCGATTCGTTCTTCGACATCGGCGGAAATTCGTTGGCCGCCATGCGCGTCGCCGCCCGTGCGGGTGCGGCACTGGGCGTCGACATCGCCGTCCGCGATCTCTTCGACGCGCCGACTGTCGCCGATCTCGCACGCCGGGTGGCCGGCCGTGGTGCCGGGCTTGCACCGGTGCGGGCGCATCACCCGCGCCCGGAGCAGATCCCGTTGTCCTACGCGCAGCAACGGATCTGGTTCATCAACCAGTTCGACACCTCCTCGGGCGCCTACAACATCCCGATCGCCCTGCGCCTCACCGGCAAACTCGACCTGTCGGCGCTGCGCGCGGCCGTGGTCGACGTGATCGACCGCCACGAGGTGTTGCGCACCACCTTCCCGTCCGTCGAGGGCGCGCCGCGTCAGGTCGTGACCGACCGATCACTGACCGGCTCGCGGCTGGACTGGGCGGTCGTCGACGACGAGTCGGAGCTGTTCGCCGCCGCGACAGCAGGATTCGACGTCACCGCCCACCATCCCATCCGCGTCCGGATTCGGCGCGTCGAGGATCTCGAACACATCGTGCTCATCGTGGTGCACCACATCGCCGGCGACGGCGAGTCGATGCGCCCGTTGGTCACCGACGTGGTGACCGCCTACCATGCCCGCTCGCGTGGTCGCACGCCGCAATTCGCGGAACTGGCAGTGCAATTCGCCGACGTGGCACTGTGGCAGCAGGAGGTGCTCGGCTCGGCCGAAGACCCGGGGTCGGTGGTGTCGGCGCAATTGGCGTACTGGACCGACCGGCTCGCCGGTCTGCCGGATGTGCTGAGCCTGCCGACCACGCACCCACGCCCGGCCGTCGCCTCGATGCGTGGCGCCGAGGTCGGCTTCGAGATCCCCGCCGGCACCGCAGAATCGGTGCGCGCGCTCGCCGTGGCACGCGGGATCAGCGAATTCATGATCATCCACGCCGCGCTGGCGGTGCTGTTGTCGCGTCTGGCTGCCACCGATGACATCGCGATCGGTACCCCGATCTCGGGCCGGGGAGATCAGGCGCTCGACCCGCTGGTCGGCATGTTCGTCAACACCCTCGTCCTGCGGACCGCGGTCGACGGTGCCGCCACCTTCGCCGACTTCCTCGACGTGGTCCGCACGACCGACCTCGACGCGTTCGCCCATGCCGACGCGCCGTTCGAGACCGTCGTCGACGCCGTGTCGCCGGCGCGCTCGGAAGCTTTCGCGCCGCTGACCCAGGTCTTGCTGACGGTGGAGCAGAATCCCGTTGACCCGTCGGCGATGGTTGCCGACCTCGACGACCTCGCCGTCGGTGTCGTGGAGATCGAGGAGACCTCCGCGAAGGTCGATCTGACGGTCGGTGTGCGCGCCGGACGCACCGGCGCGTGGACCGGACGGGTGAACTACGCGACCGACCTCTTCGACGCGCACACTGTCGACACCATGATGTCGCGGTTCGTGGACCTGCTCGGGTACCTCGTCGCCCAGCCCGAGACAGCGGTCGGCGACGCGCCGCTGCTGTCGCGTGGCGAGGAGGTCGCGTTGACACCGGTGGGAACCGCGCCCGGTGCCCCTGCGGTCCTGCTCTCGGAGATCTTTGCCGAGGCTGCCGCCCGCCGCCCCGGGCATGTGGCGGTCAGCGATCCGATCCGATCGCTGACCTATGCCGAACTCGACGTCGCGTCGAATCGACTGGCGAGGTATCTCCTCGAGTGCGGTGTCGGGCCGGAAGTTCTTGTAGCCCTGGCATTGCCGCGGTCGGTTGAGTTGATGATCGCCATCTGGGCGGTCGCGAAAACTGGCGGAGCCTATGTTCCGATAGATCCTGATTACCCTCCGCAACGCGTCCGCACGATGATCGAGGACTCCGGTGCCGAGCTCGGGTTGTGTGGACAGGCCGACGACCTGCAGGTCGTTTCGGGCCAGAAGCCGATCAGGTGGTTGTCGGTCGATACCGCGGAGTTCGCCAACGCCACGGCCGAGCGCTCCGCCGAACCTGTCCGTCCAGACGAGCTGCATGGCCGGGCGCGCATCGACAGCACCGCCTACGTCATTTACACCTCCGGTTCCACGGGCCGCCCCAAGGGGGTCAGCGTCACCCACCGCGGGTTACACAACTTCGGGGTGCAGGAGGCGCGACGTGGTGACGTCTCCGAGGACGCCCGGGTCCTGGGTTTTGCGTCGCCGAGCTTCGACGCGTCGGTGCTGGAGTATCTCCTGGCCTTCACCGCAGGAGCCACACTTGTCTATCGCCCCGCGGACGCGGTGGCCGGTGCGCCGCTGCAGGAGTTCATCCGGTCCGAGCGGCTGACCCACACCTTCTTGACCCCCACCGTGCTCGCCTCACTGGATCCCGCCGAACTCCCGTCCCTACACACCGTCTTCGCCGGTGGTGAGGCGGTCCCGGAGTCGCTGCGCGATCACTGGAGTACGCGGGTTCGTTTCCAGAACCTCTACGGTCCGACCGAGACCACCATCGGCGTCACGATCGGACCGCCGATGTCCGCAGAAAACCCCGTGCTGACCGGCCCCCCGATCGACGGCGTCGGTCTACTGGTGCTCGATGGTCGTCTGCGCCCGGTGCCGATCGGTGTGCTCGGCGAGTTGTACATCGTCGGGTCCGGTCTGTCCCGCGGATATCTCGATCGGCCCGGGCTGACCGCGCAAAGATTTGTTGCGCAACCATTCTCCGATCGAGGAGAGCGGATGTACCGCACTGGCGACGTCGTCCGGTGGGTGGCCACCGACAATGGTCTGTCTCTTGCCTACGGCGGTCGCAGCGACGATCAGGTCAAGTTGCGTGGTCTGCGGATCGAGCTGGGCGAGATCGAGTCGGTGCTGTCGGCCCACCCCGCCGTCGACACTGCCATTGTGGTCGGAGTCCGACCCGACGGCGCAATTGCAGGCAGTGGTGAATCTGTGGTCGCATCGCTGGCCGGATACGTCGTGCTGAGCGAACCCGTCGAGCTGCAGGTCTTGAGTGATCATGTGGCACAGCAGCTTCCGTTGTACATGATGCCGGCGACCATTGTCGTTCTGGATGCGCTTCCGCTCACCCCGGTGGGCAAGCTCGATCGCCGCGCGCTACCTGAGCCGGTCCTCGTCGTCGATGTCGAGCACATTGCACCGGAGAATCTCATCGAACACCACCTCGCAGGCATCGTCGCCGGTCTCCTCGGAGTCGAGCGTGTCGGCGTCACCGAGTCGTTCTTCGCCATCGGCGGTGACTCCATCATGTCGATCCAGCTGGCGTCGGCGGCGCGCGCGGTCGGGATCGAGGTGTCTCCTCGAGATATCTTCGAGCACAAGACCATTCGCGCCATTGCCCGCGCCGTCGAGCGGCGAGGTGCGGCCGTTGCGGCACTCGAGGAGCCCAGCGGCGGCGCCACGGGGCCGATGTCGATGCCACCGGTCGTCTCGTGGCTGCTCGAGCACGCCGACTCCGCCACCGACTTCGCCGACTTCTCCCAGTCGATGGTGCTGCACGCCCCCGACGAGCTCACGCTTCCGGTACTTCGTGCGCTGCTCGACGTGGTCGTCGACAACCATCCGATGCTCACGGCCACGTTGACGGAACTCGACGGGCGGTGGCATCTGGAGTCGGGGGCAGGCCGGTTCGACGCGAACACCGCGGTCACCGAACACTCCGACATCCCCGACGGCGGTGCTTCGGCAGCAATCGTCGCCGCGTTCGGTGCGGCGTCGACGAGACTCGATCCAGCACTCGGACAACTGGTATCGGCGGTCCTCGTCGGAACCGGTGAGCAGCGGCGCGTCGTCATCGTCATCCACCACCTCGGTGTCGACGCGGTGTCCTGGCGCGCGATCATCGAGGACCTGGTGACCGCGTGGGGACAACATCTCGGGGGGCTTGCATACGCGCTGCGACCCGAGTCCACCTCGGCGCGCGCCTTCATCGGTGCCGTCGCTTCCCAACGCGATTCGCGCCGGCAGGAACTCGGCTATTGGGCGGCCCGTAGCCGGGCCACCGACCTCGGAGTCGAGATCGATCGCACCCGTGATCGCATGTCCACCGTCTCCGAGATTGTGCACACCATCGAGCCGCATCTCGCCGAGCCGCTGCTCACCTCGGTACCGGAAGCTTTCCGCGGCAACGTCAATGACGCGCTCGTCGCCGCGCTGGCGCGAGCGGTCCGCTCGTGGCAGCGTGATCGGGGGATCGCCGACGAGGCGCCGGTCACGATGCTTGTCGAGGGGCACGGCCGCTACGAGGAAGTGCTACTGGCCGACGAGAGTCCCCGTGCGGTCGACCTGTCGCGCACGGTGGGCTGGTTCACCACCGTCGCCCCTATCGCGGTCGACCCCGTCGGCGGGGCCGCGCGCACCGTCAAGGCGGCCAAGGAAGAGCGGCTCGGACAGCCAGATCACGGAGTGGGCTTCGGGCTGCTGCGGTTCGATCGTGGCGGCGCACTGTCGTCGGCGCCATTGCCGACCATCGCCTTCAATTATCTCGGCAATGTCAGTGGTGGCGTGGCGACCGATGGCGTCGCTGGGCCTTTGCTACCCGATCCGAATGCTCTTCGTCTACCTGGCACGGTCAGCGGTGCGATGACGGTCACCGCTCTGATCACCATCACCGCGGGAACCATCGTCACGACCGAGGGCCGAGCACTACAGGCCGGATTCGGATTCCCGGCGGGGGCGATGAACGGTGGCGACGTCGCCGATCTCGCCCGCCGCTGGGAAGTCGAGCTCGGTGCGATCGTCGAGTACGTCGCAGCGGTCGGCGATCCGGGGCGATCGCCCTCGGATGTCGTCGGCGCGCAGGTCACCCAGGATGATCTCGACGACCTCGCACGACGATTCCCCCGCGCCGAGATCTGGCCGTTGTCGCCGCTGCAACGCGGTCTGCACTTCCAGTCCGAACTTGCTGCTGCCGGGCACGCGCACGGCGCCGTCGATGTCTACGTTGCCCAGGCCGTGGTCACGCTCGACGGCGAAATCGACGCCGACCGCCTGCGCAGCTCGGTGCAAGCCCTGTTCGACGAGCACCGGGTGCTGCGCTCGTCCTACATACGTGTGGGCAGCGGTGAGGTCGTTGCCGTCGTCCCCGAGACGGTCGAGGTACCGTGGCAACTCGTCGAATCGGCCGATGTCGAGGCCATCGAGACGCTCGCCGAGTCCGAACGTTCCCGCCCATTCGATCTTGAATCGGCACCGTTGATGCGATTCGTCTTCGTGCGCAACGGCACGGAGTCCGTCCTCATCGTGACCAGCCACCACATCCTCATCGACGGTTGGTCGTCGCCGCTCATCCTTGCTGATCTCTTCGCGTTCTACGCCACCGGCCACGCCTACACGGCGTCCAGGTCGACCGGCGCCGGGGATTATGCGGATTATCTACGCCACATCGCGAACGTCGATACCGACGCCGGTCTGGGCGCCTGGCGATCGGTTCTCGATGCCGTCGTCGAACCGACCCTGCTCGCGCCACGGCTCGAGGCCACCACCGACCTGCGCCCGCGTGACCACAGTGTTCTTCTCGACGCGGAATTGACCACGGACATAGAAGAACTCACCCGGACGCGGGGTGTCACCGTCTCGACGGTGATGCAGTTCGCGTGGGCGTCGTTGCTCTCGCGCATCACCGGAGATCAGGTGGTGACGTTCGGTGAGACCGTGTCGGGCCGCCCCGCCGATCTCGACGGCGTCGAGACCATGGTCGGCTTGTTCATCAACACCCTGCCCGCTGTGGTCGACGTCGATCCCGGCGCCGCCATGGCGCATATTCTCGAAACGATCCAGTCGAGCAAGATCGCGGTCCTCGACCACCAGCACATCGGTCTGCCCGACCTGGCCGCGCTGGTCGGCAAGGGGCCGCTCTTCGATACCCTCACCGTGCACGAGTCCTATCCGGTGAATGCCGAATCGCTCACCGGCGCAGGTTCTGTCGGCGGAATCGGGATCAAGGATCTGAGCGCCTCTGATGCCACCCAGTACCCGCTCAACCTCGTCAGCGGTGTCATCGGCAATCGGATAGAGCTCAAACTCAAATATCTTCCTGCCGCATTCGACGCGGGCCAGGTGAATGTGTTCGCCGACATTCTTGTTCGGGTGTTGCGCGCGTTGGTGGCGGATCCGGGTGCTTCGGTGTCATCGGTGCCGTTGGTGGACGAGGACAGCTACCGTCGGTCGTTGGTGGCACCGGTGACGGTGACCGCGAACTCGGGGCGTTCGCTGGTGGAGTTGTTCGCGGGTTCGGTGCGGCGCTTCGGCGAGCGTGGGTCGGTGACGGCCGGGTCGGTGTCGTTGTCGTACGCAGAGCTCGGCGAGCGCTCGGCGGCGGTGGCCGCGGGGTTGCGGGCCCGTGGCGTGCGCGAGGGTGATCTGGTTGCGGTGGCACCGTCGCGGTCGGTGGACCTGGTGGCGGCGATCGTGGGTGTGTTGCGTGCGGGCGCAGGGTATCTGCCGTTGGACGTGTCCAATCCGGTGGATCGGTTGCGGTTCATCGTCGCAGATGCCGCGCCGCGGGTGGTGGTGACCGATGAGGTGTCGTCGGGACTGGGCTTG
The DNA here is from genome assembly GCF_030077625.1 of Gordonia sp. L191. NCBI lineage: Bacteria > Bacillati > Actinomycetota > Actinomycetes > Mycobacteriales > Gordoniaceae > Gordonia > Gordonia sp. L191. Next base: position 1,081,310 of record NZ_CP125996.1, read on the forward strand.
TGGGCCGAGCTGGGTGCCGGCGTGGATGTGGTGACAGTGGAGTCGCTGGTCGCCGGTGGCGTGGGAGTCGAATTCGATGATGCTGTGGTGCATGCGGATTCGCCAGCATATGTGATCTACACGTCGGGGTCGACGGGCCGGCCCAAGGGGGTGGAGGTCACCCATCGTGATGTGGTGACGCTGATGGATACCGCTGCCGGCGATTTCGATTTCCGGGCCGACGACGTGTGGACGATGTTCCATTCATATGCGTTCGACTTCTCGGTGTGGGAGTTGTGGGGGCCGCTGCTGACCGGTGGCCGTCTGGTGGTGGTGGACCGGGAGGTTGCGCGGGTTCCCGAGGAGTTCGTGCGATTGCTGTCCGCCGAGGGTGTGACGGTGGTGAACCTGACGCCGTCGGCGTTCTATCAGGTGGCGCAGGCCCGCCGACGGGTGCCGGAGTTCTCGTCGGCGTTGCGCTACATCGTGTTCGGCGGCGAGGCATTGAGTTTCGAGCAGGTACGCCGGTGGTTCGACGACAATCCTGCCGACGACGCGCGGTTGGTGAACATGTACGGCATCACCGAGACGACGGTGCATGTGAGTTTCCGGCCGTTGGATCGTACGGTGGTGTCGGCCGGCGATGCGTCGTTCATCGGTCGCCCGTTGGCGTCGTTGGGCATTCATGTTCTCGATGAGCGGTTGCGTCCGGTGCCCGAGGGCGTGGTGGGCGAGATGTATGTGGTCGGCGGTCAGCTGGCGCAGGGCTATCTGCGGCGCTCGGGATTGACCTCGACGCGATTCGTGGCCTCGCCATTCGGTCCGGCGGGTGCGCGGATGTACCGCACGGGTGATCTGGCGCGACGAACCGCCGGGGATATCGAGTACGTGGGCCGTGGTGACGCACAGGTGCAGTTGCGTGGCTATCGGATCGAGTTCGGCGAGATCGAGTCGGCGTTGTTGTCGGTGCCGGGTGTGGGTGCGGCGGCGGCTCGGGTGGTGGTGTTACCCGAGCGCGGTGAGCAGCTCGTCGGATACGTGGTGTACGAGGGCGATTCGGCCCCCGATGCCGGTGAGGTGCGCGCTGCGGTGGGGCGTGCGGTGCCCGGATACATGGTGCCGGACCTGGTTGTCGAGGTGGCGGAGCTGCCGCTGACGGCGAACGGCAAGTTGGATCGTGGTGCGTTGCCGGTGCCCGATGCCGAGGTGGCGGTTGGCGAGATCGTGGCGCCGGAGACCGCGCAGGAGCATGCAGTCGCGGCGGTGTTCGCCGAGGTCCTGGGTGTCGATGAGGTGGGGGTGTCGTCGAGTTTCTTCGACCTGGGTGGCAATTCGTTGTCGGCGACGCGGTTGGCGGCCCGCACGGCCGATGCGTTGGGTGTGTCGGTGTCGGTGCGTGACGTCTTCGATGCTCCGTCGGTTCGCGCCCTGATCGAGCGCACACGTGGGCACGTCGACTCGCTGCCTCCGGTGACTGCGGTTGCGACCCGACCCGAACGTATACCGCTGTCCTTTGCTCAACGACGCATCTGGTTCATCAACCGATTCGACCCCGACGCGCCGACATACAACATCCCGATCCTGTTGCGTGTCAGCGGAGGCCTCGATCGTTTGGCGCTCCGCGCCGCAGTCGGCGACGTCGTGGCGCGGCACGAGATCCTGCGTACCACCTTCCCCGACGCCGACGGGACACCGCACCAGGTGATCCATCCGGTGGAGTCCATCGACGACATGCTCGACTGGGCCGAGGTGACCACTGCTGCGGGGCTCGAATCGGCCGCCACCGGCGGGTTCACCCTCAGTGAGGCGTGGCCGCTGCGCATCCGCGTCCTTCGTGAGGCCAATGGAGACGAGGTCGCTCGGGACAGGGAGGCCGGGGCGGGACCGACGACGGGAACCCAAGCGCCCTGCGACATCGTCGCGCTGATCCTGCACCACGTCGCCGCGGACGGTGAATCAATGGCCCCGCTGGTTGCCGATCTGCTGACGGCCTACCGCGCCCGGGTCGTCGGACGCGTACCCGAGTTGGCGCCTCTGGCAGTACAGTTCGCCGACGTCGCGCTCTGGCAGCATCAGGTGCTCGGCGACGCCAACGATCCCAACTCGCTGATCGGTGCTCAACTCGACTATTGGACGACACAGTTGCGGGGTGTTCCCCCGGTGTTGGACCTTCCGACGGATCGGCCGCGGCCGGCGATCGCCTCACATCGCGGTGCGCGAGCGGATTTCGAGTTGCCCGCCGCGCTGACCGGCGACATCGCACGGGTTGCGACCGAGGCGGATGTCACGCCGTTCATGGTGGTGCACGCCGCACTGGCGGTCCTGCTGTCCCGACTGGCCGCAACCGAGGACATCACGATCGCCACGCCGGTGGCCGGTCGCGGCGGCCGCGACCTCGACCAGTTGGTCGGGATGTTCGTGAACACCCTGGTACTGCGCACGCGAGTCGACGGGTCGGCCGGGTTCCGGACCCTCCTCGAGAGCGTCCGGAGCACCGACCTCGACGCCTTCGCCAACGCCGAGCTCCCGTTCGAGACACTGGTCGAAGCACTCGATCCGGTGCGATCAGAGGCCTTTGCGCCACTCGCACAGGTCATGCTGAGCTTCGATCAAGCGGTGGCCGGCATGGCCGGCGACGCAACTGCCGGAGGTGCACTGGCAGCCGGCGAGGTCGCGGGCCTGACCGTGACGCCACTGGCCGCACCGTCGGTGCCGGCCCAGGTCGATCTCACGGTGACCCTGGCGAGCAGCGCTGCGGGACAACCATGGTCGGGGTCGGTACTCTACGCCACCGACCTCTTCGACGCCACGACGATCGCCGCCTTCACCGACATGTTCGTGCGTGTGCTGTCGGCGTTGGCCGCCGACCCCGACACTGCCGTCAACGATGCCTCGCTGATCGCCCCCGACGTCGCCGAACAGGTTGGCCGCTGGTCCGTCGGCGCACCAACGGCGCCGATGTACAAGACGATCCCGACACAGATCGGCGAGACCGCACGCCGAGCCCCTGACGCTGTGGCTCTCATCAATGGAGCGCGGCACCTGACCTACGGCGAGTTCGGCGCCCGTGTCCGAGATCTCGCCCTACGCCTCATCGATGAGGGCGTCGGACCGGATACCGCTGTGGCCGTGAGCATTCCACGCTCCGCCGAAATGATGATCGCGGTGCACGCCGTCCTCGCGGCAGGCGGACAGTATGTACCGATCGACGTCGAGGCACCGGCCGCGCGGATCACAGCGATGGTCCACTCCGCTGCCATCACCGTCGCACTGGTCTCGGCCACAACCACCACCCTGGCCGCCGCCGCGCCGGAACTCGGCCTGACAATCCTCGTCGTCGACGCCGAATCCTACTGTGGTGACGACTATTCCGCCATCGCCGATCATGAACGCCGTTCCCCACTGCGCGGAACCAACGCCGCCTACACCCTCTTCACCTCCGGCTCCACCGGCACGCCCAAGGGTGTGACGGTGTCCCACGACGCGATCGCCAATCGACTCGAGTGGATGCAGGACCTGTACCGGTTGACCGCCGCCGACGTGGTGCTGCAGAAGACGCCGTACACCTTCGACGTATCGGTATGGGAACTGGTGTGGCCGTTGCTCCACGGGGCGCCATTGGTGCTCGCCGAGCCGGGCCGACACGGCGACGCCGACCACCTCGCGGCGCTCATCACCGAGCACGCCGTCACCGTCACCCACTTCGTCCCGTCGATGTTGTCGGCGTTCCTCGATGCCCTCGGCACCCGCGTCGGATACCTGACGTCGCTGCGGCTGGTCTTCACCTCGGGTGAGGCACTCGGCGCGGCGTCCGCCCACACCCTGCTGACCCTGCTCGACCGAGTCGAACTCCACAACCTCTACGGGCCCACCGAGGCTGCCGTCGACGTCACCGAACATCGGGTTCGGTTGACCGACACCGTGATCCCCATCGGCCGCCCCGTCGCCGGAACCACCACCCACGTGCTCGACGGTCGACTCCACCCGGTACCGCCGAAGGTGGTCGGGGAGTTGTATCTCGGTGGGGTGCAGGTGGCCCGGGGATATGCCGGACGCCCCGAGTTGAGCGCGGAACGTTTTGTCGCCGACCCGTTCGGACCAGCCGGTGCCCGCCTGTACCGCACCGGTGACCGGGTGGTGTGGAACGCCGATGGCGAACTCGAATACTTGGGCCGCACCGACTTCCAGGTCAAGCTGCGCGGTCAGCGCCTCGAACTCGGCGAGATCGAGGCCGTCCTCGCCTGCGTACCGGGCGTTGTGCACGCTGCCGTCACGGTGGCGCACACCGCTGCGGGGGAGCAACTCGTCGCCTATCTCGCACCCGGGAACGCCGACCTCGCCGCCGCGCAGTCCGCGGTACGCGCCGCCCTGCCCGAGTACATGCGGCCCACCACCTGGATGGTGCTCGAACAGATGCCGCTCGGCAGTGCGGGCAAGGTCGATCGTCGCGCGCTGCCGCAGCCGCAGGCGCACACCGCCGAGTACATCGCACCCACCTCCGACCGCGAGATGGTCGCGGCGCAGGTATTCGCCGATGTCCTCGGCGTCGAGCGTGTCGGCCTGGCCGACTCCTTCTTCGACGTCGGCGGCAACTCACTGGCAGCGATGAGGGTGGCCGCGCGCCTCGGTGAGGCACTGGGGGTCGAAGCGTCGGTCCGCGACGTCTTCGACACGCCCGTCCTCGGTGATCTCGTTGCGGCGCTCAGTGATCGGCCGGCCGGACTGTCGAAGCTCCGCCCGGTGACACCCCGCCCGGCAATGATCCCGTTGTCGTTCGCGCAGCAGCGCATCTGGTTCATCAACCAGTTCGACGTCACCTCCGCCGCCTACAACATCCCGGTCGTCCTGCGCCTCTCCGGTCCGCTCGACGTCACGGCGCTGCGCGCGGCCGTCGTCGATCTCGTGATCCGCCACGAGATCCTGCGCACCACCTTCGAGTCCGTCTCGGGGGGAGCCCCGGAGCAGATCATCCACCCGGTGGAGTCGGTGGAACACACCCTCGATTTCGCCGTGGTCGGCACGGCAGCGCACCTCGAGGACGCGGTGCGGTCCGGGTTCGACGTGACCCGGCAGTGGCCGATCCGGGTGCGGATCGCCGCCACCGGCCCCGACGAACACCTCATGGCACTGGTCCTCCACCACATCGCCGCCGACGGGGAATCGTTGTCGCCGTTGCTCGGTGACCTGATCGCGGCCTACTCGGTCAACAGGGACGGCTCCGCTGTTGGGGTCAACAGGGATGGCTCCGCCGTCGGGACACGTCCCGCGCTGCCGGTGCAGTTCGCCGACGTCGCCCTCTGGCAACGTGATGCGTTGGGTGCGGTCGACGACCCCGATTCGGTACTCGGACGCCAACTGGCCTACTGGTCCGAGCACCTCGCGGGCCTACCCGAGGTACTCGACCTGCCCGCCGATCGTGCGCGTCCGGCGATCGCGAGCCAGCGCGGCGCACGCCTGGGCTTCGAGGTCCCGGCGCCGGTGGCCGAACGGATCGCCGCAGTCGCGCAGCGTCACAACGCCACCGCGTTCATGGTGGTGCACGCCGCACTCGCCGCACTCATGGCACGACTGACCGCGACCGACGACATCGCGGTGGCCACCCCCATCGCCGGTCGCGGTGACCGTCTGCTCGACGATCTCGTCGGGATGTTCGTCAACACCCTGGTCCTGCGCACACGGGTCGACGTGCACACCGCTTTGACCGATCTCCTCGAGCAGGTGCGCGGTACCGACCTCGACGCCTTCGCCCATGCCGACGTGCCCTTCGAGGCGGTCGTCGAAGCGCTCGCGCCGACCCGGTCGGAAGCGTTCGCGCCGCTGGCCCAGGTGATGGTGACCCTCGACGGGGGAGCGGTCCCCGAACTCGCCGCGGCGTCGGTCGCCGGGACCGGCGAGCTTCGGGTGGAATCTGTTGTTCCCGAGGAAGTTCCGGCCAAGCTGGACCTCACCGTCGGGTTGTCCACCGACCAGCCCGGCCGTGCCTGGGCGGGCACGCTGATCTATGCCACCGATCTGTTCGACGAGGCCACGATGGTCGTCTTCGCCGAGCGGTTCGTCCGCCTCCTCGATGCCCTGACCGCTGACCCGTCGCTGCCCGTCGCCGATGCCGACTGGATCGGCGACGACGAGGTGGCCCACGCGCTGGCACTCTCGGCGGGCCCGGTTGTGGCGTACGAGGCCCGGACCGTCGCCGATGCGATCGTCACCCAGGTACTCGCCACCCCCACTGCGGTCGCGGTGCAGATGGCGGATCGGTCGACGACCTACGGCGAGTTCGGGATTCGTGTCAGCGAGCTGGCTCGCCGGCTCATCGTCACCGGTGTCGGGCCGGGCGTGGCGGTGGGCGTCGCCATCGACCGATCGGTCGAGATGCTCGTCGCCATCCACGCCGTCGTCGCCGCAGGTGCACAGTACGTGCCGATCGACACCGCAGCCCCTGCGGAGCGGGTCGCCAGTATGGTCGACACGGCCCGTGTCGCACTGATCCTCGTCGGAGCGCAGGTTCCGCCCGCGGTCGGTGCGCTCGGCGACGAGGTGTCGACGATTGTCGTCGAAGCGACCACCATGCTCGATCCGGACGCGACCTTCACATCGATCACCGACGCCGAGCGACTGCGCCCCCTGCGCACCGACGACGCCCTCTACACCCTGTTCACCTCCGGATCGACCGGGCGTCCCAAGGGTGTGACCGTCTCGCATCGTGCGGTGTACAACCGACTGCGCTGGGGGCTCGACGCCTTCGCGTGGTCGGCGGGCGATCGAATCATCCAGAAGACGCCCTACACCTTCGACGTCTCGGTGCCGGAACTGTTCGCACCGTTGATGTCCGGGGCGACGGTGGTCGTGGCCGAGCCGGGCGGACACGCCGACCCCGTTTACATCGCGGATCTGATCGAGTCGGCCGCGGTGACCTCCGTGCACTTCGTGCCGTCGATGCTGTCGGTGTTCCTCGACGTCGTCGAGGAATCCCAACTGTCCCGATTGACCAGTCTGCGTTGGGTGTTCGCCTCCGGTGAGGCGCTGCCCGCCGCGACCGTGGCCCGGTTGCACCGGGCCATGCCGTGGGTGGAGATCCACAATCTGTTCGGCCCGACCGAAGCCGCGGTCGAGGTGACCGGGGCCGACGTCACCGCCGCGCCCGATGTCATCACCATCGGCACACCCGTGCCGAACACCACCGCCCTCGTGCTCGACGCACGTCTGCGTCCGGTACCGGCCGGCGTCCCGGGCGAGCTGTATCTCGGTGGCGTACAGATCGCCGACGGCTACGCACGTGCCGCGGTGCTCACCGCCGAACGCTTCGTCGCCGACCCCTACGGCGCCGCGGGCGCACGGCTGTATCGCACGGGTGATCTAGTGCGCCGCAACGCCTCCGGTGAGATCGAGTACCTCGGCCGCACCGACTTCCAGGTCAAGTTGCGCGGGCAACGCATCGAGCTCGGTGAGATCGAGTCGGTGCTCGTGTCGGCTCCCGGTGTCGTGCATGCTGCGGCCGCGGTGGCCGTCGCGCCGACCGGTGCGCAACACCTGGTGGCCTATCTGTCGCCGGCCTCGGTGGATGTCGGTGACGTGCGTGCGCGCATCGCTGCGGCGCTACCGGAATACATGCGGCCCACGGTCTGGATGACCGTCGACGAACTCGCCCTCAACAGCGCGGGCAAGCTCGACCGTCGGGCCCTGCCCACCCCGGACTTTGGTGGCACCGACGACGAGTACGTCGCACCCGAAGGGCCGGTTGAGGAGCAACTCGCCGCAGTCATCGGGGCACTGCTCGGTGTCGAACGGATCAGCGTGACCGAGTCGTTCTTCGCTCTCGGCGGCGACTCGATCATGTCGATCCAGCTGGCCTCTACGGCACGCGCCGGTGGGCTGACGTTGAGCCCACGCGACATCTTCGAGCATCGAACCGTGCGCGCGATGGCCCGGGCCCTGTCGGCGCAGCGGACCGCCCTGCCCGACCTCACCGACCCCGCCGGTGGCAATCGCGGCGAGGTGCCGATCCCGCCGGTCGTGTCATGGATGCTCGAACTGTCCGACACCCCTGACGATTTCGCCGATTTCTCACAGTCGATGGTGCTTGCCGCGCCTGCCGGCCTGACCGTCGACGACCTGGCTGAACTCCTCGCCGAACTCCTGGCCGTCCACCCGGCGCTGGCGACGCGCCTCGATGTCGTCGACGGCGGTGCGCGGATGACGGTCGGCGTCGACGTGGACCTGCGCACGACGGTCACCGAGACCTCGGTGCCATCGGCCGTCGGCAGCGATGAGTATGCGACCGCGCTCCGCGAAGCACACGCGAGTGCGTCGGCGTCCCTGGACCCGGGTGCCGGTGTCACGCTGGCCGCCCGACTGGTCCACGATCGTGACGGCAATGCCCGCATCGTGCTGGTGCTGCATCACCTTTCGGTCGACGCCGTCTCGTGGCCGATCCTGATCGAAGATCTGGTCACCGTCTGGTCACAGCGCGCCGGCCGGCGGCCTGTCGAACTGCGCGCCGAGGCCACCTCCGAACGCGGGTGGTATCACCGTCTGGCACAGTCCTCGGCCGACCGCACCGACGAACTCGACCACTGGCTGCAACGGCTCGGACGGGCGACCACGCCGCTCGGCGCGAGCATCGACCGCTCGCGTGACCGGGCTCGTACCACCGTGTCGGTCACCATGGCCGTCGACGCCTCGCTCACCGAGCCGCTCGTGACCGACGTCCCTGCGGCGTTGCGGGGCAACGTCAACGACGTCCTGCTCGGTGCGCTCGCACGTGCGGTGCGCTCATGGCAGGTGGCACGCGAGATCCTCGACGAGCAGCCGGTCACCGTTCTCGTCGAGGGCCACGGACGTCAGGAAGAACTGGTGGCCTCCGGTGCCGACCCACGCCGAGCGGACCTGTCACGGACCGTCGGCTGGTTCACCACGATCTCCCCCCTGGCACTCGATCCCGCCGACGACGTCGTGCACGCGGTGAAGGCGGCGAAGGAAGAGCGTCTCGGACACCCGGATTCGGGAGCCGGATTCGGCTGGTTGCGTTATGGGCCCCACGGCACCCGAACCGACACCGAGCTCGCTCGTCGGCCGCTGCCGGCGATCGGCTTCAACTACTTCGGCGCGGGCGGCCGCGCCGACGACTCTGCCGGCACGGCCGCACCATTCGCGCCCACCGCCGACGTGCGCGGGCTGGGATCGTCGGCGTCGGGGGCGATGGTGGTGCTCAACGCACTCACCGTCAACGTGGGGACGGAGTCGACGCCGCAGGGACGGAACCTGGTCGCCGACCTCGCTTTCCCGGCGGGCATGTTCGACGCCGCCGACATCGACGACCTCGCCGGTCGGTGGCGCTCCGAGCTCGCCGCCCTCGTCGAGACGGTCACCCGCGGTTCCGATCTGGGCCACAGCCCGTCGGACGTCCCCGGATCCGGGGTCACCCAGCACGATCTCGACGCCCTGGCACATCAGTACCCCGGTGCGGACGTGTGGCCGCTGACACCTCTCCAACGAGGGCTGTACTTCGAGTCCGAGCGTGCCGGCGGCGGCGCCGACACCATCGATGTCTACGTCACCCAGGCCGTGGTGTCGCTCGGCGCGGTCGACCTCGAGCGGCTCCGCCGGGCGGCGCAACGCCTGTTCGACGAACATCGCGTGTTGCGCAGCGGTTATGTCCGCACTGCGAGCGGTGCGGTCGTTGCGGTCGTCCCAGCAACGGTCGAGGTTCCTTGGCGCGTCATCGATCTCGACGGTTCCGCCGACGGCGTGGCCACCAAGGTGCGCGCGCTCGCGGACGCCGAACGCATCGCCCGGTTCGACCTCTCGTCGCCGCCTCTGGTGCGCTTCACGGTCGTCCGTCACCGCGACGGCGCCGAGGTGATCATCACCAACCATCACCTACTTCTCGATGGCTGGTCGGGCCCACTGGTCCTGGCCGACCTACTCGCGCTGTACGCCACCGGCACCTCGTACACCGGTCGAACACGCAGCGGTGACACCGATTTCGCGACACACCTGATGCGTGTGGCGCGCGCCGACGTCGGGGAGGGGCTCCAGGCGTGGCGTTCTGTGCTGGCACCGGTGGAGGGCGCCACCCTGGTGGCCCCGGGTATCGAGGCGACCGCTGAGGCTGCGCCGCACACACATTCGGTCACGCTGGACGAACACACCACCTCCGCACTCGAGGATCTCGCCCGCTCGCGCGGCGTGACGATCTCCACCGTCATGCAATTCGCCTGGGCGGTACTGCTGTCGCGCCTGACCGGGCAACGCGTGGTTACCTTCGGTGAGACGGTCTCAGGTCGTCCGGCCGATCTCGACGGTGTGGAGACGATGGTCGGTTTGTTCATCAACACTCTGCCCGCCGTTGTCGACGTCGATCCCGATGCCACCATCGGTGACGCCTTGTCGCGGCTGCAGGCCGCGAAGGTCTCCGTGCTCGATCATCAGCACCTGGGGTTGCCCGATCTCGTTGCCCTCACCGGGGTGTCGGGTGCCTTGTTCGACACCCTCACCGTGCACGAGTCCTATCCGATCGACACCGCGTCTCTGGAGTCGACATCGCGTGGCGCGGCCACCGGCGAACTGGATCTTCTGGCCATCGACAGCCGTGACTCGACGCATTATCCGCTCAATCTCGCGACCATGCCCGACGGCGAACAGATGCGGATACGACTCTCCTACCTGCCGACGGCGTTCGACGCCGCACAGGTCGAGGTGTTCGCCGAGATGGTGCGCGAGATCCTGCGAACCGTCGTCGATCAGCCGGATATGTTGCTCGCCGACCTTCCGGTCATGAGCGAGGATCGCCGTCACGAGGTCCTCGGTTGGGCCAGCGGCTCGGTGGTCACAGCAACCGGGCTTCCCGCCAGCGCAACCGACCTCGCTGGACGTGTGACCGATATGTTGTCGTCATATCCCGATCGAGTCGCGATCGTCGAGGGCGATCGCGAGATCTCCAACGCCGAGTTCGGCTCTCGGGTCTGGGTTGTGGCCCGGCGGCTGATGGCCCACGGTGTCGGTCCCGACACACCTGTTGCCGTGTGTCTGCCCCGGAGCGCGGAGATGGTGATCGCGATTCACGCCGTCGTCGCCGCCGGCGGACACTACGTGCCGATCGATCCCGATGCGCCGGCCGCGCGCGTGCGCTACATGGTCGAGACCGTCGGGCTCGACGTGGCGTTGGTGGCGTCGCAAGAATCCGGCGCAGCAGAATTGCGTGCAGCGCAACACCTCACCGGTCTGGCCTCGGTCCTCACCGTCGACGCGCTCGAGCCGATCGACACCGCGACGCCCCCGGTCACTGACTCGGAGCGACGCGGTGCCCTGCGAGCTGACAATGCCGCATACACACTGTTCACTTCGGGCTCCACTGGTCGACCCAAGGGTGTCACGGTCGATCATCGGGCCATTCTCAACCGTCTGGACTGGATGGCTGACGCCTATGGTGTCGACGATCAGGACGTGGTTGTTCAGAAGACCCCCAACACTTTTGACGTGTCGGTGTGGGAGCTGTTCCTGCCGGTACTGACCGGTGCGACCATGGTGTTGGCCGAGGCCGGACACCATGGGGATCCGCGGCACGTGGCCGACATCGTGCGCCGCCATCGCGTCACCGTGATGCACTTCGTCCCGTCGATGCTGTCGGCCTTCATCGACGTCCTGGGTGAGGACGTCGCGGATCTGACTTCGCTTCGTGCGGTCTTCACCTCCGGTGAGGCGCTTGCGGGCGCGACCGCACATTCTCTGCTCCGTCTTCTCCCGGAACTCGCGGTGTACAACCTCTACGGTCCGACCGAGGCTGCGGTGGACGTGACCGCGCACGAGGTGACGCCCAACGAACAAACCGTACCCATCGGCTCCCCGGTGTGGAATACCACCGCTCACGTGCTCGACGCACGACTGCGGCCGCTGCCTCCGGGGCTGCCCGGTGAGCTCTATCTGGGCGGTATCCAGGTCGCCCGCGGATACGCCGCGCGTCCTGACCTCACCGCTGAACGTTTCGTCGCCGATCCTCTCGGTGCGCCGGGAAGCAGGCTGTACCGGACCGGTGACCTCGTCCGATGGAATACCGGAGGTGAGATCGACTATCTGGGACGCACCGACTTCCAGGTCAAACTCCGTGGTCAGCGCCTTGAACTCGGCGAGATCGAAGCGGTCATCGCCGCAGTTCCCGGCGTGGTACACACGGCGGTCACGGTGGTCGAGAATGCCGGCGAGCAGCAGTTGGTCGCCTATCTCGCGCCGGAGTCGGTAGATCTCGAGGCGGTCTCCGCGGCAGTCCGGAATTCGTTGCCCGCGTACATGCGTCCTTCGGTCTGGGTGCCCCTCGAGCGCGTCGTACTCAACTCGGCCGGTAAACTCGACCGCCGCGCACTACCTCAGCCTGACGAAGTCGCGCCGAAGCAAACGGTGGTTGTACCGGCCTCCGCCGACGAGGCCCGCGTCGCCGCGGTGTTCGCGGATGTTCTCGGCGCCGACCAGATCGGGGTGACCACCGGATTCTTCGATCTCGGTGGCAACTCGCTCTCGGCCACCCGTCTGGCCGCGCGGGTCGGGCTCGCCATGGACGTGGAGATCTCGGTCCGCGACATCTTCGACGCCCCGTCGGTGCGCGAACTCGTGCAACTGATCTCGGGTCGATCGGCGGGTCTTCCGCCGGTCACCGCGGTCACTCCACGGCCAGAAATGGTCCCGCTGTCGTTTGCGCAGCAACGGATCTGGTTCATCAACCGATTCGACCCGGGTACCGCGATGCACAACATCCCGGCGGTCCTGCGGCTGTCCGGCGACCTCGGTGCGGCGGCGCTGCACGCGGCAATCGTGGATGTGGTCACCCGACATGAGGTGCTGCACACGCGATTCCCCGATGTCGACGGAGTGCCCGCACAGCAGATCGATCCGGCCGACTCGGTGGCCGACCGTCTCGACTGGCAGGTGGTGGACTCGCAGGAAAGCGTTGCGGCTGCGGTCACCGCGGGCTTCGACGTCACCGTCGACTGGCCGATCCGGGTGCGGTTGTGGCCCGTCTCGGCAACCGAACACATCCTCGCGATCGTCTTCCACCACATCGGTGCCGACGGAGAATCGTTGGCACCCTTCGTCTCCGACCTGGTGACCGCGTACGTCGCACGCTCGGCGCACACCGAACCCGAATTCGCGCCGCTGCAGGTTCAGTTCGCCGATTTCGCGCTCTGGCAGCACACCGTGCTCGGTTCCACCGACGACCCGGAATCGGTGGTCGGACGACAGTTGGCGTATTGGGCCGACCAACTCGCCGGGCTGCCGGACGTTCTCGAGCTTCCCGCCGACCGGCCACGACCGGCGGTCGCCTCCGGTCGCGGCGGCCACGCGGCACACCCGATGCCCGCCGAACTGGGCACCGCGATCTCCGCGGCCGCACAACGGCACGGGGTGACACCATTCATGGTGGTGCACGCCGCGCTGGCGGTGCTGCTCTCGCGACTGTCGGGAACCGATGACATCGCGGTCGGCACGCCGATCGCCGGGCGCGGTCAAGCTGTTCTCGACCCGCTGGTCGGCATGTTCGTCAACACGCTGGTGCTGCGCACCCGCATCGATCCCGCGCAGGGCTTCGACGACCTGCTCGCGACCGTGCGCACCACCGACCTCGATGCCTTCGCGCACGCCGACATCCCGTTCGAGACCTTGGTCGACGAGCTGAATCCGGTGCGTTCCGAGGCCTTCTCGCCGCTGACCCAGGTCATCTTCTCGTTCGATCCGGCCGCCTCGGCCGTCGACGCGCTCGGTGATGCGGGTGGTCTGACGGTGTCTGCCGTCGATGACGTGAGCGTGGCGGCCCAAACCGATCTCTACGTCACCGTCGCGTCCCGTCCGGACGGGCAGGAGTGGGGTCTGTCGGTCACGTATGCGACCGACCTGTTCGACGAGTCGAGGATCGACGCGCTCGCGGCGCGGTTCATCGCACTGCTGCAGCAACTCTGTACCACGCCGTCCGTGGCGGTCGGGGACGCCTCGCTGCTCGACCCCGCGCAGACCGACCGGATCGCCGACGGCGAATGGGGGGCGCAAGTCGAACTTCCTGCGCCGGCAACCGTGCCCGACGCCCTTGCCGCACAGGTGAACCGAACCCCGGCCGCCCGCGCCCTGGTCTTCGGTGAGCGCGAGGTCACCTACGCCGAGTTCGGTGCACGCGTCAACACGCTGGCGCGTGAACTGATCGCAACCGGAGTCGGTCCGGATGTGGCTGTGGGGCTCTGCATCCCGCGTTCGGTGGAGATGATGGTGGCCATCCACGCGGTGGTGACCGCCGGTGGACAGTACGTGCCGATCGACGTCAACGCGCCCGCCGATCGGGTCCGGTACATGCTCGACACCGCCGGTGCCGCAGCCCTGCTGGTCGCCGACACCGGAGCCGCAGCGGCGGCGGTCGGAGCCGCGGTCGACGCCGGTGTTCGCATCCTCCGGGTCGACTCGAGCACCGACGTCGACGTGAACTCGGCAGCGGCGCAACCGGTCACCGACGCCGACCGCCCGACGGTACTGCTCGGTGCCGCCGCCGCCTACACCCTGTTCACCTCCGGCTCCACCGGACGCCCCAAGGGGGTTACGCTCTCGCACACCGCGGTGCTCAACCGGTTGTGGTGGGGCCTGGACACCCTCCCGATCGACGCCGGTGACGTCGTGCTGCAGAAGACGCCGTACACCTTCGATTGCTCGGTCCCGGAACTGTTCGCGCCGTTGATGATCGGTGCCACCCTGGTCGTGCTGGCCGACGGCGGGCATCTCGACCCCGGCTACGTGGCCGACGAGATCCGCCGCACCCGCGCCACCATGGTGCACTTCGTGCCGTCGATGCTCTCGGTGTTCCTCGAGATCCTCGGTTCCGGCCCACACCGCGAGGAGCGGCTCGCCGGCCTCGATTCGGTGCGGATCGTCTCGGCGACCGGTGAGGCCTTGCCGCCGGCCGTCGCGGCGCAGGCTCGTGCGCTGTGGCCCGAGGCGTTGTTCTTCAACCTGTACGGTCCCACCGAGGCCGCCGTCGAGATCACCTACGAGCAGATCGGCGACGTCGCCGCCGACGACCCGACCGTCCCGATCGGTGCGCCGGTGTGGAATTCGTCCGCGGTGGTGCTCGACTCGCGGTTGCATCGTGTTCCCGACGGTGTGCCCGGCGAGCTGTATCTCGGTGGCGTGCAACTCGCGCGCGGGTACGCGGCGCGACCGGACCTGTCTGCCGAACGCTTCGTCGCCGACCCGTACGGTGAGCCGGGAGCCCGTCTCTATCGCACCGGTGATCTGGTGCGACGCCGTCCGGATGGAGTGTTGGAGTACCTCGGCCGCACCGACTTCCAGGTGAAGCTCCGCGGGCAGCGCATCGAGCTCGGCGAGATCGAATCGGTCATCGCCTCGGCCCCGGGTGTGGTCCATGCGGCCGCGACCGTCGCCTCCGCCCCCGGCGGTGGTGAGCATCTCGTCGGCTATGTGTCCGCCGCCCCCGGGGAGACCGTCGACCTCGATGCGGTACGCGCCGTGGTCGCCGAGTCACTCCCGGAGTACATGCGGCCGACCGTGTGGATGCCGGTCGCCGACATCGCGCTCAACACCGCAGGCAAGATCGACCGGCGAGCCCTGCCGGAACCGGTATTCGAGGCCGGTGACTACGTGGCACCCGTCGGTGAGGCGGAGACCCGCGTCGCCGAGGTGTTCGCCGACATCCTCGGAGTCGAGCAGATCAGTGTCACCGACAGCTTCTTCGACCTCGGCGGCAACTCGCTGTCGGCGATGCGCCTGGCAGCCCGGGCCGCCGACGCATTGGGCACCGACATCGGCGTCCGCGATCTCTTCGATGCGCCCTCGGTGCGTGCGCTCCTCGCGGCCACCGCGGGCAACGGTGACACTCGCCCGCCGATCACCGCGGTATCGCCTCGCCCGGAACGGATTCCGCTGGCATTCGCGCAGCAGCGCATGTGGTACGTCAATCAACTCGACACCACCTCTGCGGCGTACAACATCCCGATCGTGTTGCGCCTGACCGGTCCGCTCGACGTCGACGCGCTGCATGCCGCCGTCGTCGACGTGGTCACCCGTCACGAGGTGCTCCGGACCACCTTCCCTGCCGAATCCGGTGTGCCATACCAGAAGATCGGCCGAGCATCCGCCGTCGCGGCCAAACTCGACTGGGCACAAGTCGATTCGGTCGCCGATGTCCAGGCCGCGGTGGCCGAGGGCTTCGACGTCGCCACGCAGTGGCCGATCCGGGTGCGCGTCGCGCGGATCGGTGCCGACGAGCACGTCCTCGCCGTCGTCACCCATCACATCGCCTCCGACGGCGAGTCGGTGGCCCCGCTGGTCTCCGATCTGGTGACCGCATACCTCGCCGAGACCGCGGACGCCGATCCGCAGTTCGCCGACCTCGAGGTGCAGTTCGCTGACGTCGCGCTCTGGCAGCACGATGTGCTGGGATCGCCGGATGATCCCGAATCCGTTGTCGGGCAACAGATCACCTACTGGAAGGACAAGCTCTCCGGACTGTCCGACGTCATCGACATCCCCACCGATCGGCCACGTCCGCCCCGTGCGAGCGGTCGCGGTGCGCGGGTGCCGTTCACGCTGCCGGCCGCGACCGGGGACAAGGTCCGCGCGGCCGCCGCCGAGTACGGCACCACGCCGTTCATGGTGGTCCACGCCGGCCTGTCGTTGTTGCTGTCCCGGCTCGCGGGCAGCGACGACATCGCCATCGGCACCCCGATCGCCGGGCGCGGACAGGCCGTGCTCGACCCGCTCGTCGGCATGTTCGTCAACACCTTGGTGCTGCGCACCCGGGTCGACGCCGACCACGGATTCGCCGACCTGCTGGCCGTGACCAAGGACACCGATCTGGAAGCGTTCGCGCACGCCGACGCCCCGTTCGAGGCGGTCGTCGACGCCTCCGACGCGGTGCGATCCGAGGCGTTCGCGCCGTTCACCCAGGTGTGGTTCACCTTCGATCAGACCGCTCTACCGGAATTGGCGGGCGCCGACCTGTCGGTCGGTGAGATCGCCGGTCTGCGTGTCGAACCGATTGCCACCGACATCGTCCCCGCCCGCGTGGATCTCCTGGTGAGCGTCTCTCCGACAGCAGGGGATACGGCCGGGGCCGACTGGCAGGGCTCGGTGCTCTACGCCACCGATCTGTTCGACGAATCGACGGTCACCGCATTCACCGAGCGCCTCGTCGACGTCCTCGACGAGGCATTGAGCGACCCCGCCGCACCAGTGGGCCGCATCGCGGTCGGCCGCGAACCGTCGGTGGCCGAGCTCGCCCGGACCGCTGAGGCCGCACGCGCGTCGGCACCCGAACCGGTGGCGATCGCCGACTCCGACGCCGTGGTGACAGGGGGAGCGGGTACCGCACCGAAACTCCTGCGCGACATCGTCATCGATGCCGCCGAGACCTGGGGGCCACGCCAGGCCGTGGTCGACGCCGGCAACGCCTCGTTGACCTACCGGGAACTCGACGAGCGTTCGAATCGGTTGGCGCGCTGGCTGATCGACCGTGGCATCGGGCCCGAGAAACTCGTGGCACTGGCGATCGGGCGCTCGGTGGATCTGTTGGTCTCGATCTGGGCGGTCGCCAAGACCGGCGGCGGCTACGTGCCGATCGACCCGGACTATCCCGCCGAGCGCGTCGCGAACATGGTGGAGGACTCCGGTGCGATTCTCGGCCTCACCGCGGGCGCCACCGAGGTACTGCCCGGTGCGGCATTCGACTGGGTGCGCCTCGACGACCCGGCGGTCGCCGAGGAGATCGCGGCCGCTGACGGTGCCGCGGTCACCGCCGCGGACCTCCACGGTGAGGTCCGGATCGACAACGTCGCCTACGTCATCTACACCTCCGGCTCCACCGGCAGGCCCAAGGGTGTCGCGGTCACTCATTCGGGTCTCGCGAATTTCGCCGCCGAAGAGATCCGTCGATCGAACGCCGACGAGTACTCGCGGGTGCTGGGATTCGCGTCCCCGAGCTTCGATGCCTCGGTGCTCGAATATCTGTTGGCCGCGGTATCCGGTGGGGTGCTCATCTACCGTCCGGCCGAGGCCGTCGGCGGTCCGGCGCTGCAGGATCTCCTGATGCGTCAGGCCATCACGCACACCTTCCTCACCCCGACGGTGCTCGCCACCGTCGACCCGCACTCGGTGCCCGCGTTGCGCGTGGTCTACGCCGGCGGCGAGGCGGTCCCGACGGCGTTGAAGGACGCGTGGGCGCCGCTGCGTCGTATCCAGAATCTGTACGGCCCCACCGAAACCACCATCGGCGTGACCATCAGCGCGCCGATGTCGCTCGGTGAACCGGTCACCCTGGGCGGCCCGCTCGCCGGCGTCGGACTGATGGTGCTCGACGCCCACCTGCGCCCGGCGCCGCTCGGTGTGCCGGGCGAACTGTACGTCTGCGGACTGCCGCTCTCCCGCGGCTACCTCGACCGTCCCGGCCTGACCGCCGACCGCTTCGTCGCCAATCCGCATGGGCGGCGGGGTGATCGGATGTACCGCACCGGCGATGTCGTCCGCTGGCGGGCCGACGCCACCGGCGCACCGGTGCTCGAATACTCCGGGCGCAGCGACGATCAGGTCAAACTGCGCGGGCTCCGCATCGAGCTCGGCGAGATCGAGTCGGCGCTCTCCACGCACCCCGCGGTGCATTCGGCGGTCGTCATCGGCGTCGGCGGTTCGGTGGCCACCGCACTGGCCGGCTACGTCGTCGCCGACCCCGGGTCCGTGAGTGTGGCCGATCTGAAAACGCATGTCGCGCAGACACTCCCGGCACACATGGTGCCCGCCACGATCGCCTTCCTCGAGGCACTCCCGCTGACGCCGGTCGGTAAACTTGACAAGGCCGCGCTACCGGAGCCGGTGATCGAGGCGGTCGAGATCGTCGCACCGGCATCCGCGGCCGAGCGTGCTGTCGCCGACGTCTTCGCCGAGATCCTCGGGATCGACGAGATCAGCGTCGTCGAGTCGTTCTTCGACCTCGGCGGGAACTCGTTGTCGGCGGCCAGGCTGGTCGCCCGGGTCGGTGAAGCACTCGGCGTCGAGACCTCGATCCGCGATCTGTTCGACACGCCGACGGTGCGCACCCTCGCCGCCGCGGTGGCCGGTCGGGCGTCGGGTCTGCCGCCGGTGACCGCGACCGTCCCACGCCCCGAGCGCATTCCGCTCTCGTTCGCACAGCAGCGGATGTGGTTCATCAACCAGTTCGATCCGTCGCTGCCGACCTACAACATCCCGGCCGTGTTCCGGGTGACCGGCCGGCTCGACGTCGCGGCGTTGCGTGCGGCGCTGGCCGATGTGGTCACCCGCCACGAGGTGCTGCGCACCTCCTTCGTCGCCGACGGTGAGAGTGCCTCGGCGCTCATCCACCCCGTCGCCGCGATCGACGACGAAGTGGACTGGGCGGTCGTCGATTCCGTCGACGACATCGAGGCCGCGGTCGCCACCGGCTTCGACGTCGCGGCCGAACTCCCGATCCGTGCCCGGATACTGCGCACCGGCGACGACGAGCACGTCGTGGCGCTCGTCGTGCATCACATCGCCGCCGACGGCGAGTCGATGCAGCCGCTGGTCGGTGACCTCATGACGGCATATCTGGCTCGCAGCGGCGGTGGCGCACCGGATTTCGAGCCGCTGGAGGTGCAGTTCGCCGATTACGCCCTGTGGCAGCATCGCGAACTCGGAGACCGCAACGATCCGTCGTCGGTGGTCGCCCGTCAACTCGCCTATTGGACCGACTCCCTGGCCGACGTCCCCGACGTCATCGACCTGCCCGCCGACCGCCCCCGCCCGATGGCGGCCACCCAACGTGGCGGACGTGTCACCGGTGCGGTGCCCGCGACGGTCGGGGACCGAATCCGGGCCATCGCCGCCGAACGTGGACTCACCCCGTTCATGGTGGTCCACGCCGCACTCTCGGTGTTGTTGTCGCGGTTGTCGGCCGGTGACGACATCACCGTCGCCACACCGATCGCCGGCCGCGGCCAGCGTGCACTCGACCCGCTCGTCGGCATGTTCGTCAACACCCTGGTGCTCCGGGCGCGGGTGACACCCGACATGGCCTTCGCCGAGTTGCTCGATCAGGTCCGCGAATCCGACCTCGAGGCGTTCGCCCATGCCGACGTGCCGTTCGAGATGATCGTCGACGCGGTCAACCCCGTCCGCTCGGAAGCCTTCGCGCCGCTCGCGCAGGTCATGCTGACACTCGATCAGTCGACGCTGCCCGAGTTCGCGGCCGCGCCGACCGCGACCGGCATCGCCGACCTGACCATCACCCCGGTCAGCCCGGCCGATCCGCCGGCCAAACTCGATCTGACGGTGAGTGTCTCGGTGGCCGATCACGGCGCCGACTGGCCGATCGAGGCCGTCTTCGCCCGTGACCTCTTCGACGACGCGCGTATCGACGCAATGCTCGACGCCTTTGTCGCGCTGCTGGACTCGCTGACCGTCGACCCTGCCATCGCCGTCGCCGACGCACCGATCCTGTCCGCCGCCGAGACCGACGCGCTGCTGCAGCGGGCGACCGGTGCGGCGGTGCGCATCCCGGCCGGCTCGGTCGCCGATGTGGTCGCCGAGCGCGTGAGTGCCGCGCCCGACGACGTGGCGCTGTCGCTGCGCGACCGAACGGTGACCTTCGGCGAGTTCGGCGCGCGGGTGGCGTCGCTGGCGCGGACCCTGCGCGCAGCGGACGTGGGACCCGAGGTGGCGGTCGGTGTGTGCATCGATCGTTCGATCGAGATGGTTGTCGCGATCCACGCCGTCGTCGCCGCCGGCGGCCAGTACGTCCCGATCGACACTGCCGCGCCGGCCGAACGCCTGCGCCACATGGTCGACACCGCCGGTGTCCGTGTGCTGCTCACCGGCCCGCGTCCGGTCGCTGCCGATCTCGACGCCCTCGCCGATGTCGTCACGTCGATGGTGGTGGACACCACCGTCGCGGTCGACGAATCGACCGCACCGTTCACCGATGCCGAGCGCGTCCGCCCGATCCGTGGCGACGATGCGCTCTACACGCTGTTCACCTCTGGCTCCACCGGACGTCCCAAGGGCGTCACCGTCTCCCACGCGTCGGTGCTCAACCGGCTGCGCTGGGGCCTGGCGGAATATCCGTGGACCACCGGCGACCGCATCATCCAGAAGACCCCGTACACCTTCGACGTCTCGGTACCGGAGCTGTTCGGACCGGTCATCGCCGGCGCGCAGATGGTGATCGCCGACGCCGGCGGTCACGCCGATCCCCTCTACATCGCCGACCTGATCGCTGCGACGCGCGCCACCTCGGTGCACTTCGTGCCGTCCATGCTCGCGGTGTTCCTCGATGTGGTGCCGCCCGAACAGATCTCGGAGCTGACCTCGTTGCGCTGGCTGTTCGCCTCCGGTGAGGCACTGCCGCCCGCGGTGACCGTGCGAGCCCATCAGCTGCTGCCCGACGTCGCTATCGTCAACCTGTTCGGCCCGACGGAGGCGGCGGTCGAGGTGGCCTACGCCGATGTCACCCATGCCGATCGGATCGTCCCCATCGGGGTGCCGGTGTGGAACACCACCACACTCGTGCTCGACGCCCGGCTGCGCCCGGTACCCGTCGGCGTGCCCGGCGAGCTGTATCTCGGCGGCACCCAGGTCGCCCGCGGCTATGCCGGAGCTCCCGCGCTGACCGCCGAACGCTTCGTCGCCGACCCCTTCGGGGCGCCCGGCGCCCGCGTGTACCGCACCGGAGACCTGGTGCGCTGGAACACCTCCGGGGAGATCGAATACCTGGGCCGCACCGACTTCCAGGTGAAGCTGCGTGGCCAGCGCATCGAACTCGGCGAGATCGAATCGATCATCGCGACGGTGCCCGGGGTGGTCCACACCGCGGCCACCGTCGCCGAATCCGACACCGGCGGCGCACATCTGGTGGCATACGTGTCTCCGTCGACGGTGGATCTCGATGCCGCTCGCGCCGCCGTGGCCGCCGCACTGCCCGAGTACATGCGACCCACGGTGTGGATGCCACTCGACGACGTCGTGCTGGGCAGCGCAGGCAAACTTGACCGCAAAGCCCTGCCCGCACCCGATTTCGACTTCGCGACAGCACAGTACGTGGCTCCGGCGAATGCGGTCGAGGAAACCCTCGCCGCGATCGTCGCCGGTCTCCTCGGACTGCCGCGGGTGTCGGTCACCGACTCGTTCTTCACCCTCGGCGGCGACTCGATCATGTCGATCCGGCTCGCATCGGCGGTCCGCGCGACGGGCCTGTCGCTCTCGCCGCGCGACATCTTCGAGCACCGCACCGTGCGCGCGATGGCGCGGGCCGCGCTCGACACCGCGACCACGCTGCCGATCCTGCCCGAGACCGGTGCGCGCGGAGCAGTCGCACCTCCGGCAGTGGTGTCGTGGATGATCGAACATTCCACGCAGCCTTTGGATTTCCGTGACTTCTCGCAGTCGCGGGTGCTGTACCTGCCCGCCGACGCCACCGCGTCGTCGGTCGCGGCTCTGCTCGCGCGGGTGGTGGACACCCACCCGATGCTCGCGGCCTCACTGGTGCCCACCGACGACGGCTGGACACTCACCGCCGGGGTGGACGTCGACATCGCAGCCGCGGTCGGCGCCCGGCGATCCGGCTCTGCGGTCGGCACCGACGGATTCGCCGCCGATCTGCACACCGCGTTCGCCGACGCATCAGCACGCCTCGACCCCACCACCGGTGCACTCGTCGCCGCCGAACTCGTCGTCGACCCGGCCGGAGCGGGCCGCCTCGTCCTGGTGATCCATCACCTTGGCGTCGATGCGGTGTCGTGGCCGATCCTGCTGGAGGACCTCGTCACCGCCTGGGGACAGGCCCAGTCCGGTGACGCCGGACTCACCCTGCGACGGGAGGTCACCTCGGCACGTGCCTGGGCGGATGCGGTTGCCGCCCAAGCGGAACGCCGCGCGGCGGAGGAGGGCTACTGGCTCGATCGGCTACCGGCCCGCGCCACCGATCTCGGCGCCGAGGTCGTGGCCGGCCGCGACCGGTTCGCCACCGAGGTGTCGGTCACCGAGATCCTCGACCCGTCGACCTCGGAGGCCGTCCTGACCTCCGTGCCGCAGGCCTTCGGTGGGGGTGCGGGCGACGTCCTGCTCGGTGCGCTCGCCCGCGCCGTACGCGGATGGCAGCACGCACGCGGCATCGACGACCGTGGCCCGGTGTCGGTGCTCGTGGAGGGTCACGGACGCAACGAGGACATCGTCGCCTCGGGACCGCACCCCTACGACAGCGACCTGTCACGCACCGTCGGATGGTTCACGACGATCGCGCCCGTGCGCCTCGACCCGTCGGTCGACGCGATCCACGCGGTCAAGGCGGCCAAGGAAGAGCGCCTGTCGATCCCCGACGCGGGCGTCGGCTTCGGGCTGTTGCGGTACGCGAACCCCGATCCCCGCAGTGAGCTCACCACCCGCCCGCTGCCGAGTATCGGATTCAACTTCTTCGGCGCAGGCACGGCCCGCACCGATGCCGAAGCGCCGCAAGAGATCCCGTTCACCCCGACCGGGGACGCACCCGGATTCGCCGCGTCGGCGACCGGTGCGATGGTGGCGCTCAACGCACTCAGTGTCACCGTGGCCACCCGGACCGGTACGCGCGGACGGGAACTGGTCACCTCGCTGACCTACCCGTCGGCGCTCTTCACCGCCGACGACGTCGCCGATCTCGGAGCGCGTTTCAGCGCCGAACTGCGGACGCTCGCCGGGGTCGTGGCGGGCGGTGCACCGATCGGAGCGAGCCCGTCCGACATTCCCGGTACCACCATCAGCCAGGACGAACTCGACACGCTCGCCGTGCGTTTCCCCGGCGCCGATGTATGGCCGCTCACGCCACTGCAACAGGGCCTGTACTTCCAGTCGGAGATGGCGACCGGGGGCGACGGCGTCGATGTCTATGTGACACAGGCGGTTCTCGAACTCGGTGGCGAGATCGACGCGGATCGGTTGCACGCCGCGGCCGCCGCGCTGCTGGCGCACCATCGGGTGTTGCGCAGCGGATATGTCCGCACCGACGCAGGTGCGGTCGTCGCAGTCGTGCCCGAGGCCGTCGATATCCCCTGGCGTGAACTCGATCTGAACGGAGGGTCGAGCGAGGTCGCCGGTTCCGTCTCCGAGATCGCCGCGGCCGAGAAGCTCGCGCCGTTCGACCTCGACGCCCCACCGTTGATCCGGTTCGTGCTGATCCGCCACGGCGAGACGGCGTCGCTGATCGTCACCAACCACCACATCCTGCTCGACGGCTGGTCGGGGCCGCTCGTCCTCGCCGACCTCCTCGCGCTCTACGCCGGGCGCGGCACGTTCACCTCCGCGCTCGCGCACCGGGATTCGGATGCCGAACCGACCAGTGGCGCAGCGGCGGCCGACTTCGGTACGCACGTCCGCCGGCTCGCCGCGCGCGACGACTCGACAGGTCTGGACACGTGGCGCCGGGTGCTCGCCCCGCTCACCGAGCCGACGCTGGTGGCACCGCAGACCGACGACGACATCTCCACCCCGCCGCGCGATCACACCGAACGTCTCGGGGCCGAATTGTCCACGGCGCTCGACACACTCGCCCGCGATCTGGGCGTCACGGTGAGCACGGTGCTGCAGTTCGCGTGGTCGGTGCTGCTCTCGCGCCTGACCGGCAACCGGGTCGTCGGATTCGGTGAGACCGTGTCCGGTCGGCCCGCCGATCTCGACGGCGTCGAATCGATGGTGGGGCTGTTCATCAACACGCTGCCCGTCGTCGTCGATGTCGATCCCGGCTCGTCGGCGGCCGAGGTGCTGCGGCGCCTGCAACAGGACAAGATCACCGTGCTCGATCACCAGCACCTCGGCCTACCGGAGATCACCGCGACCACCGGGCTCCCCGTGCTGTTCGACACGCTGACCGTGTACGAGTCGTTCCCGGTCGCGAGCGAGTCGCTGTCGACCGCCGACGCCGCCCTGACCGGCGGTCTGCAAATCCTCGGCATCGACGCCGGCGACTCGACGCACTATCCGCTCAACCTGTCGGCGACACCGTCGGCCGACGGTGTGGCGATCACGCTCAAGTACCTGCCCGCCGTCTTCGACGCCGCGCAGATCGAACGATTCGCCGCCGCGGTACGCACGATCCTCGCAACGATCGCCAGTGCGCCCGACATCGCCTGCGGAGACCTGCAATTGGTACCCGTCGAGACCCGCCGGTCACTGACCCCGGTCAGCGGCGGCCCGGCCGCCACGCCACGACATCTGCAGGAGGTCTTCGCCGAGGTGGCCGCCGCGCACCCGGACACCCCCGCGGTGACCGACGCCGACGGCCGATCGCTGACCTACCGTGACCTCGACACCCGCTCGGCCGCGATCGCCCGCGGACTGCGGGCTCGCGGCATCGGGACCGACGCGATCGTCGCTGTGGCGCTCGGGCGCCGCGTCGACCGTCTGGCGACACTGTGGGCGATCACCCGACTCGGTGCCGCCTACCTGTCCATCGACCCCGGATACCCGGCCGACCGCATCGCGCACATGATCACCGATTCGGTTGTGCGCGTGGGCATCTGCTCTCCCGGTGAGGAACTCCCCGCACCGGGTGGACTCGACTGGCTGACCGTCGACGACCTCGTCACGGGCTCGCGCGAACACGGGACTGTCGAACCAGGGACCGGCGAACAGGACATGGGTCGCGACGTTCCCGGTGGATCGAACAACCTCGACGCCGTCGCCTACGTCATCTACACCTCCGGCTCGACCGGCGTGCCCAAGGGCGTGTCGGTCACCTACCGCGGTGCGCACAACTTCGCCGTCGCCGAGGTCGAGCGTTTCGGCGTCACCGCCGGCGACCGGGTGCTGGGCTTCGCGTCGGCCAGTTTCGACGCCTCCGTGCTGGAATGGCTGCTCGCGTCGGTCGCGGGTGCGACTCTGGTCTATCGACCCGACGACGTGCTCGGCGGCGCGGAGTTGACGGCGTTCCTTCGCGCGCAACACCTCTCGCACGTGTTCCTGACCCCGGCGGTCCTCGCGACCGTCGATCTCGACGCCGACCTGCCGGATCTGCGCGTCCTGATCGCCGGTGGCGAGGCGGTCTCGCAGGCGCTCGTGGCGGGCTGGTCGGACCGGGTGGCCTTCCACAACGCGTACGGGCCGACCGAGGCATCGGTGGCGGTGGCCATCAGCGCCGCACTCGATCCCACGGCACCGGTCCACATCGGCGGACCCATCGCCGGCGCCGGACTCCTGGTACTCGATGAGCGCCTGCACCCGGTCCCGGTCGGTGTGCCCGGCGAGTTGTACGTGACCGGAACCCCGCTCGCCCGTGGCTATCTGCGACGCCCGGGGCTGACCGCCGAACGGTTCGTCGCCGACCCGTACGCGCCGGGCGAGCGGATGTATCGCACCGGCGACGTCGTCCGGTGGGTCGCCGTCTCGTCCGGACCCTCCGACTCCAGCTCGTTCGACACCGGCTCGTTCGACACCGGACGGCTGGTGATCGAGTACGTCGGACGCAGCGACGACCAGATCAAGTTGCGTGGCCTGCGCATCGAACTCGGCGAGATCGAGACGGCACTGACGGCGCATCCCGCGGTCGACGCCGCCGTCGTGATCGGGGTCGGCGGATCGGTCGCGACCGCACTCGCCGCCTACGTCGTGACCTCGGGTGACGGCGGGACCGTGGCCGAATCGGCGACACCGGCCGACCTCATCGACTTCCTCGGTCGGCGACTGCCCGCGCACATGGTGCCCGCGGCAGTCACCGTCCTCGACCACCTGCCGCTCACGCCTGCGGGCAAGGTCGACAAACGTGCACTACCCGACCCCGTGCTCGACGCGGGTGAGCACGTCGGCCCGGCGTCGGCCGCCGAGGCCGCGGTGGTGGCGTGCTTCGCCGAGATCCTCGGTGTGACCAGTGTGTGGGTCACTGCGGATTTCTTTGCCCTGGGTGGTAATTCGCTCAGCGCCACCCGACTCGCGGCACGCGTCGGTGACGCGCTCGATGCCGACCTCGGTGTGCGTGACGTGTTCGAGGCGTCGACGCCGCGCGCACTGGCCCGGGTGGCCGCCGGCCGCGCCGGTGCACTCGCGCCGGTCCGGGCCGTCGTCCCGCGACCCGAGCCCGTACCGCTGTCCTTCGCGCAGAGCCGCGTGTGGTTCTTGAACCGCCTGCAGCCGGAGTCGGTCGCCTACAACATCCCGGTCGGGTTGCGCCTGAGCGGACCACTGGATCCCGAAGCACTGGCGCGTGCGGTGCGCGATGTCGTTGCGCGTCACGAGATCCTGCGAACCACATTTCCGACGATCGACGGCGAACCGGTGCAGTGGGTACACGGCCCCGACGACGTTCTCGCCCGCCTCGACTGGGCGGTGGTCGCCGACGAGACATACATGTATGCGGCCGCGTCCACCGGCTTCGACGTCACCGCGCGACCCCCGTTCCGGGTGCGGCTGTGGCACGCCGGCGACGACGACTGGGTCCTGCTCGCGGTCATCCACCACATCGTCGGCGACGGCGAATCGATGCGGCCCCTGATCGCGGACATCATCACCGCCTACCGGGCACGGGTGGCCGGCGAGAACCCCGAGTTCACGCCACTGCCGGTGCAATTCGCCGACTACGCACTCTGGCAACACCGCGAGCTCGGGTCCGCCGACGACCCGCAGACCGTCGTCGGACGTCAGCTCACCTACTGGCGAGAGCAGTTACGCGGGCTGCCCGACGTTCTCGACCTGCCCGCGAAGAATCCGCGGCCCGCGGTCGCCTCGCAGGCCGGTGCGCTCTTCGAGTTCGAGATCCCCGGCCCGATCGCCGACCGTGTGTCGGGTCTGGCGCGTGACCGTGGCGTCACCCCGTTCATGGTGATCCACGCGGCGCTCGCGGTGCTTCTCGCACGGCTCTCGGCGACCGATGACATCGCGATCGCCACCCCGATCGCCGGCCGTGGCCAGGCCGAACTCGACGGACTGATCGGCATGTTCGTCAACACGCTCGTCCTGCGGACCGTCGTCGATCCCGCGACGGGATTCGCGGAGTTGCTCGACGACGTCCGGGGCGTGGACCTCGAAGCGTTCGCACACGCCGACATCCCGTTCGAGACCGTCGTCGACGCCGTCGATCCGGTGCGTTCACAAGCATTCTCACCGTTGGCGCAGGTGCTGCTGACCATGGCGCAGCCGACACCGACCGACGCCGTCGCCGACGACTCCGGCATCGTCATCACGCCGATGACCCCGCCGGTGGTCGGTGCCCAGCTCGACCTGTCGATCAGCATCGGCGCGAGCGCTCACGGACCGTGGCGGTCGTCGGTGGTCTACGCCACCGACCTCTTCGACGAGGCCGGTATCGCCACGCTGGTGGCGCGTTTCGTCGCAGTGCTCGACGCGGTGACCGAGACGCCAGACGCTGCGGTCGGTGCCGCCCCGATCGTCGCCCCGGCCGAACGTGACACGCTGGTGCAGTGGTCGTCGGGCACGCCGGGACGCCATCCCGCGAGCACGCTGTCGACACTGATGTCGGACGGGGCGCAACCACGCACCGGCACTGACGGCGCGAGTACACGGTGGCACGGGGACAACCGGCACGGGAATAACTGGCATGGGGACACGGGGCACAGAGAGGGAGACAACGCGTGACCGAGGTCGTCCGGATGAGTGCCGCGTCGCCCGCCGTGGCCGTGGTGTGCGGTGACCGACGGGTCACCTACGCGGAGTTCGCGGCGCGCGTCAACGATCTCGCCCGATGGCTGATCACCGCGGGCGTCGGCCCCGATGTGGCGGTGGGCGTGGCGATGCCACGCTCGGTGGAGATGCTCGTCGCAATCCACGCGATCGTCGAGGCCGGCGGCCACTACGTCCCCCTCGACGCCGACGCACCGCTCGACCGGGTGCGATACATGCTCGACACCGCCGACGCCCGGATCGTCCTCGTCGTCGACGGCGCGTCCCCCGCGGCGATCGCCGACCTACCCGAAGCGATCCGGGTGATCGGCGTCGACACGTCGGTACCGATCGACCCGGCGACCCCGCCGATCGCCGACGCCGAACGGCTTGCACCGATCCGGCCCGACGATGCCGCCTACACGCTGTTCACCTCCGGCTCCACCGGGCGACCCAAGGGGGTGACGATCTCCCACTCGGCGATCGTCAACCGGCTCGAGTGGATGCGGGAGTGGTACGGCTTCAAGGACTCCGACGTCGTGCTGCAGAAGACGCCGATCACCTTCGACGTGTCGGTGTGGGAGTTGTTCCTGCCCGCCGCCGTCGGCGCGACCCTCGTGTTGGCCGAGCCGGATCGGCACGGCGACCCCGACCACATCGCCGACCTGATCACCACCGAGAACGTTACGGTCATCCACTTCGTGCCGTCGATGCTGGCCACCTTCGTCGACGTCCTCGGCCCACGCATGTCCGGATTGCGTTCGCTGCGAGCGATGTTCACCTCCGGCGAAGCGCTCGCGGCGGCCACCGCACAGGCCGTCCTGGCCGAATTGCCCGCGCTGGAGCTGCACAACCTCTACGGCCCCACCGAGGCAGCCGTCGACGTCACCGCCCATCACGTCCTGCCCGGCGAGGCCACCGTACCCATCGGTGTCCCGGTGCCGAGCACCACCACGTTCGTGCTCGACGCGCGGCTGCAACTCGTGCCGGTCGGCGTGCCCGGTGAGCTCTACCTCGGCGGAATCCAGATCGCGCGCGGTTATGCATCTGCCTCGGCGCTCACCGCCGAGCGCTTCGTCGCCGATCCGTTCGGGCCGCCCGGCACGCGCCTGTACCGCACCGGCGACCTTGTGCGCTGGAACTCCGCCGGCGAGATCGAGTACCTGGGCCGCACCGACTTTCAGGTCAAACTGCGCGGGCAGCGAATGGAACTCGGCGAGGTGGAGGCGGTACTCGCATCGGCCCCCGGTGTCGTGCACGCCGCCGCGGCCGTCGTCGACTTTCCCGCGGGAGCACAGCTCGTCGGTTATGTGAGCCCCGACGACGTCGACCTCGACGCCGTCCGCGCGACCGTCACGCGGGCCCTGCCGGAATACATGCGCCCCACCTTGTGGGTGCCGATGGCGGTCATGCCCCGCAACAGTGCGGGCAAGGTTGCCCGTCGCGCGCTGCCCCGGCCGGAGTTCGAGGTCCGTGAGATCGTCGCGCCCGAGACCGGACCCGAGGCCGAGATCGCCGCGATCTACGCCGACGTGCTGGGACTCGATCGGGTGAGCGTGACCGAGTCGTTCTTCGACCTCGGGGGCAACTCCCTGGCCGCGACCCGCGTCGCCGCCCGGGTGGCGCAGGCGCTCGACGCGGACGTCACCGTTCGCGATCTGTTCGACACGCCGACGGTCCGCGGACTCGCCGCCGCTCTGACCGGACGCCGGCGGACCCGGGCACAGCTCACGGCACGACCACGGCCGCAACGACTTCCGCTGTCGACCGCGCAGTCTCGGATGTGGTTCATCAACCAGTTCGACACCGACTCGTCGGCCTACAACATCCCGATGGGCCTGCGGGTGGAGGGTGCGGTCGACACCAACGCCCTGCGGCTGGCCGTCCTCGACGTCCTCGAACGACACGAGGTGCTGCGCACCGTCTACCCGTCCGACGATGCCGGTCCATACCAGCGGATACTCGAGATCGATGCGGCGGCAGGAGAACTCGACTTCGCGGTCACCGATGACGAGACCGAACTCGCCGCGAGTGCCGTCCGCGGGTTCGACGTCTCGAGCCGACTGCCGATCCGGGTGCGGGTGCGGACCGCCCGGAGTGGGGACCGCCCCGAGGAGGATGGTGCCGGGGAGGATGGTGCCGCGCATTCCGATGTGGTGATCACGGTGCACCACATCGCTTTCGACGGTGAGTCCTCGCCGGTGTTCGTCGGGGATCTGCTCAACGCCTATCTGCGACGCACCGGCGCCGGGATCGACGCGCCGCTGCCGCTGCCGGTGCAATACGCCGACTTCGCGCTGTGGCAGCGTGAGGTCGTCGGGGACGTCGCCGATCCCGGGTCGCCGGCCGCGGCGGCGATGGCCTACTGGCGTGCCCACCTCGCGGGGCTGCCCGCGGTCACCGACCTGCCGATGGACCGCCAGCGCCCCGCGGTGCTCGACACGACGGCGGGCGTCGTCTCCGTCGAAGTCGACGACGCGGTGGCGGCGAAGTTCGAATCCTTTGCCCGCGAACATGATGTGACGGCGTTCATGCTCTCGCATGCGGCGCTCGCCATCACCGTGGCACGCCTGGCCGCCACCTCCGACGTGGTGATCGGCGCGCCGATCGCCGGGCGCACCGACGCCGCGCTCGCCGATCTGGTGGGGATGTTCGTCAACACCCTCGTGCTACGCACCGACGTCGATCCGGCGGCGCCGATCGGTGACTTCGTGGCGGCGGTGCGCTCGACCGACGTCGATGCCTTCGCCCACGCCGACGTCCAATTCGACGATCTCATCGACGAACTCGCCCCCGAGCGCTCGACCGCCTATCCGCCGCTGGTGCAGATCGCGTTCACCCACGAATCGGCCGGCGCCCCCGCAGGCGCAGAGGCCGAGGTTCAGGTGGCGGGGCTGGCCGCACGCCCGCTCGGACCGCTGAACGCGGTGGCCAAGTTCGATCTGACGGTCGGCGTCGCCGACCGGTCCGCCGATCGTCCGATGCATGCCGACTTCCTCTTCGCCACATCGCTGTTCGACGAGGACACCGTCGTTCGGTTCGCGCAGACCTGGCTCCAGGTGGTCACCACGATGGTCGCCGACCCCCGGCGCGCGGTCGGCGACATCGACGTCGTCGACGATGCCGCGCTCTCGGCGATGCGCCCCAGTCGTAATTCCACCGGCGTTCTCGAGCCGGCCGCCGACGGCGGGATCAGCACACCCCGACCGCTCGTCGACATCCTCGACGCGCGGGTGCTCGACCCGGCCGGGGATGCGGTGATCTGCGACGGTGAGGCGCTCTCGCACAGCGAGTTCGACGAGCGCACCCACCGGTTGGCGCGTGAACTCATCGCCCGCGGTGTACGTCCCGACGACGTGGTCGCCGTCGGCCTCGAACGCTCCGTCGATTCCGTCGTGGCGGTATTCGGCGTTATTCGTTCCGGAGCCGCCTACGTCCCCATCGATCCGGCCTACCCCCAGGACCGCATCGACTACATGATCGCCGATTCCGGTGTGCGCCTGGGCGTCACCAACGCGGCGACCCGACACCGCCTGGGTACCGGCGGATGCGACTGGATCGATGTCGCGATTGCCACGGATCCCGCCCGCCCGGCAGCGCCGGTGACCGCGGCCGACCGTGCCGGCGAGATCGGCCCGGACACCCTGGCCTACCTCGTCTACACCTCCGGCTCCACCGGGCGACCCAAGGCCGTCGGCGTCGGCAACCGTGGCATCGCGACTCTCGTCGACGCCCTCCGGGAGATCACTGGAACCCCCGAAGAGGCGCCCGACACCCGCGTCCTGCACGTCGCCTCACCGAGTTTCGACGCCTCCGTACTGGAGATGATGTGGTCCGTCGCGCTCGGACACACCCTGGTGGTGGCGCCCCCGACCGCTTACGCCGGGGAGGCCCTCGGCGCCGTCCTGAGCCGCGATCGGGTGACCGACACCCTGATCACCCCGACAGTGCTCGCGACGGTCCCGGTCGAGCGTGGTCGCACGATCCGCAACCTGGTCACCGGCGGCGAGGCCTGCCCACCGGAACTGGTGGCGCGCTGGGCGAATGGGCGCGGTGCCGACGGACGCCGCATGTACAACTTCTACGGCCCATCGGAGGCGACGGTCTGGTCGAGCACCGGCCGCTCCGAGATGGGCCGACCGGTGACGATCGGCCATCCCGTCCGCGGTTTCACCGCCTACGTCCTCGATGCGCGACTGCACCCCGTGCCGCGCGGGGTGGTGGGCGAGTTGTATCTGGGGACCAGCGAGTCGTTGGCCCGCGGCTACCTGGGACGGCCGGGCCTGACGGCAACGTCCTTCGTCGCCGACCCGTTCACCGGAGTCCCCGGGCAGCGGATGTACGCCACCGGCGACCTGGTACGCGTGCGCCGCGACGGACAGATCGAATTTGCCGGGCGCGCCGACCATCAGGTCAAGATCAACGGACAACGCATCGAACTCGGCGAGATCGAGTCCGTACTCACCGATCTGCCGGACGTGGCCTCGGCGGTGGTCCTCGGTGTCGCCGACGACTCCGGGCGATCACGACTGGTGGCCTACCTGGTTCCCGACGACGGCGCCACCATCGACCCCGCCCGCATCGTGACCGCCGCCGGTGCACGGCTCGCCGGGCACATGATCCCGCACCAGGTGGTCGTTCTCGCCGAGTTGCCGCTCACCCCGGGAGGCAAACTCGACCGGGCCGCGCTGCCCGCGCCGGAGCCGGTGTTCGAGGCCGCCGATCGCGTCTCGCCGGCCACCGCCGCCGAAACCGCTCTCGCCGCGATCGTCGCCGGCCTCCTCGGTCGTGACGAGGTCGGCGTGACCGAATCATTCTTCGCCCTCGGCGGCGACTCCATCATGTCCATCCAGCTCGCCTCGGCAGCCAAGGCCGCCGGACTGACGCTCACCCCGCGAGACATCTTCGAACACAAGACCGTTCGCGCGATGGCCCGCGCGGCCACCGACGGTGCCACAGCACTGCCGGTACTCGCCGACCCACCCGGCGGACCCACCGGGCCGACCGAACTCGGCGCGATCATCTCGTGGATGGTCGACACCTCACCCGCACCCGAGGACTTCGCCGACTTCAACCAGTCGATGGTGCTGGCGGCACCGAGGGAACTGTCGGTCGACGATCTCGCGACCATGCTGGCGGCGGTCTGCGCGGCGCACCCGATGCTCACGGCGCGATTGGTCCGCGGCGCGGCCGGATGGGCGCTGACGACCGGCGAGCCGTTCGACGCGCATGCCGCCATCGACCGGGTGATCACCGACAGTGCCACCGGCACGGAAGGTTTCGACGAGTCGGTGCGCGCCGCTCATGCGCGGGCGGCGGCGCTCCTGGATCCGGCCGCCGGGCACGTGATGCGTGCCGCGCTGGTGGTCGGTGCCGACGCCGCCCGGTTGGTCCTGGTGATCCACCACCTGGCCGTCGACGCCGTGTCGTGGCCGATCCTCATCGAGGACCTGCTCACCGCGGCGGCCGCGGTGGCGGCCGGCACGGCGCCGGTCGCGCGCTCCGAGCCGACGTCGATGCGTGCCTGGCAACAGGCGCTGGCCGATCGGCGCGAGTCGCGGGAATCCGAACTGGCGCTGTGGCTCTCGCGCACCCCGGAGACACCCACCCGGCTGGGCGTCGACCCCGATCCGCAGCGGGACCGCCTACGCACGGTCGGCTCGGTGATCGCCCGGGTCGACGCGCCGATCACCGGGCCTCTGCTCACGGCCGTGCCCGAAGCATTCGGCGGCAGCGTCAACGACGTTCTCGCCGGTACCCTGTCGCGCGCGATCCGGTCCTGGCAGCAGCAGCGCGGTATCGCCGACGATCAGGCGGTGACGATCCTCGTCGAGGGCCACGGCCGACACGAGGACATCCTCGAGTCCGGCCCGGACCCGCGTCGCGCCGACCTCTCGCGCACCGTCGGATGGTTCACCACCCTGATCCCGATGCTCGTCGACCCCGGTGCCGACGCCGTGCACGCGGTCAAGTCGGCCAAGGAACAACGACTGACGATCCCCGATCACGGCATCGGCTTCGCCGACCTGCGTTCGGTGGCGAATTCGCCTCTGGCGCAACGACCGCTGCCGACGATCGCCCTGAACTACCTCGGCAACCGGGCCGCCGCCGACGGCGGGGGAGAGGTCGGTGACGCTGTCGGCGCCGACTTCCTGCCCGCACCCGATGCCCCGTTCCTGCCGTCCTCGGTGTCGGGGGCGATGCCGGTGATGGCGCCGCTGACCATCAATGCCGCCGTCACCACCGGTGCGAACGGTCCGGTGCTGGCCGCCGATCTGCGATTCGCCGAGGCCGTACTCTCCGAGGCCGACGCCACCGACATCGCCGAGCGGTGGCGGCGAGAACTGGCCGAACTCACCGAGGCCGTCGACGCCGGTGTGCCGGTGGGTCTCTCACCGTCGGACGTCCCCGGCAGCCACGCCACCCAGGACGACCTCGACGAGGTGGCGGCGCGTTATCCCGGGGCGGCGATCTGGCCGCTGTCGCCTCTGCAACGCGGCCTCTACTTCCAGTCGGTGCTCGCCGGTACCGGCCCGGCCACGGCCACCTCGGGTGGCGCTGCGGACACCGCAGACGACGTCGTCGATGCGTACGTCACCCAGGCGGTGCTCCGGCTCGGCGGGAACGTCGACCTCGACCGGCTGCGTACGGCCGCCGACGAGTTGTTGCTCCGGCACCGGGTGCTCGCCTCCGGGTTCGTACGGGCCCGCAGTGGTGCGGTCCTCGCGGTGATCCCGCCCGAGGCACGGGCCGGCTGGCGGGTCGTGAGCCTCGCCGACGACGCCGCGGCACCGGACCGGGTGGCCGAGATCGCGCGGCAGGAACGCAACGAGCCGTTCGACCTCGCGTCGCCGCCGCTGCTCCGGGTGGTGGTGATCGGTCACGGCGATCAGACCGATGTGGTGATCACCAACCACCACATTCTGTTCGACGGCTGGTCGGGGCCACTGGTCCTGGCCGACCTGATGGCGCTGTATGCCACCGGATCGGCCTACACCGGAGACGGATCCGGGGGAGACTTCCGGGACTTCCTGCACCACATCGGCCGCATCGACGACCGCGCCGGGCTGCAGGCGTGGGCGCGACGACTGGCGCGCGCGCAGGGGCCCACCCTCGTCGCACCGGGTGCCGAGGCCACCGCCGAACACCGACCCGCCGAACACATCGTCGCCGTGTCGGCCGAACTCACCGCCGCACTGGAGGATTCGGTCCGTCGACACGGCACCACCCTGGCCACCGCGCTACAGGTCGCCTGGGCGCTGCTGGTCTCGCGGCTCTCGGAGTCGCGCGTGGTCACCTTCGGGGAAACCGTGTCGGGCCGTCCCGCCGACCTACCCGGCGTGGAGAACATGGTCGGGTTGTTCATCAACACGCTGCCGGTGGTCGTCGACGTCGACCCCGACGCCACGCTGGCGGCCGTAGCGAGCACCCTGCAGGACGACAAGACCGCGGTCCTCGACCACCAGCATCTCGGTCTGCCCGAGATCATCGCGCACAGCGGCGTTCCCATCGCCTTCGACACCCTCACCGTGCACGAGTCGTATCCGGTGGACACCGCCTCCCTGTCGTCGGCATCGCCGACGGCGGTCGGGGGACTACAGGTGCGCGGCGTGGACGTCAGCGACTCCACCCACTACCCGCTGAACCTCGCGACCTCGGTCCGCGGGGATCGGCTCCACCTGCGATTCGCGTATCTGCCCACGGCATTCGACGAGACGCAGATCATGGTCTTCGCCACCGCGCTCACCCGAATCCTGCAGACCTTCGTCGACGCACCGGACACCCCGATCGCCGAAGTGCCGCTGGTGGATTCGGCCACCGCGTCACTCCTCGACGAGTGGTCGCACGGCGCGGTGGTATCGCTCGAGGGCGATGCGGTCACCGACCTGCTGGCCCGCCGCGCCGCCGACACCCCCGACGCGATCGCGGTGATCGCCGACGAGCGAGAGGTCACCTACGCCGAGTTGCTCACCCGCGCGAGCATGCTCGCCCGTGAGCTGATCGTCTCCGGAGTGGGACCGGATATGGCTGTGGCCGTGTGCATCCCGCGTTCGGTGGAGATGATCGTGGCGATCCACGCCGTGTGGGCCACCGGTGCGCAGTTCGTGCCGATCGACACCGGTGCACCGGCAGATCGGGTGCGCTACATGACCGACGTGGCCGCCGTGTCACTCGTCCTCGTCGGACCCGGCCCGATCCCCGACGGGATCGCCGCACTCCCCGATACGCGGACCCTGACGGTCGACGCCGCCACTGCCGTGGCCCCCGGTGCCGTGGATTCCGGTGCCGTCGACGCCGTTGGCGTCGCGATCACCGCCGGCGAACGCCTCGCGACGGTTCGTCCCGAGCACGCGGCCTACACCATCTTCACCTCCGGATCCACCGGTCGGCCCAAGGGTGTCACCGTCTCGCGGCGCGCGCTGAGCACGCACCTGGCCTTCGACCGCGACTACTACGGATTCGGCCCGGACGACGTTGTGCTGCAACAACTCGAGTACACTTTCGACCCCGCGATCATCGAGATCGTGCGCCCCGTGGTGTGCGGCGGACGGCTCGTCCTGCTCCACCCCGGAGAGCATCGCGACCCGGTGCTGGTGACGCGCCGCATGATCGATCACGGCGTCACCTCGGCGACGCTGGTGCCCTCGGTGCTCGGCGCGATGGCCGAGATCGTCGACGAATCCGACCTGGCCGAACTCACGGCGTTGCGGTTGGTGCACACCGGTGGTGAGGCGCTCACCCGTCCGGTGGCCGACGCGATCGGGCGACTGCTGCCCGCCACGGAACTGCACAACCAGTACGGTCCCACCGAGACGACGATCTACGCTGCGGTGCAGCACATTCGGCGCGACGGCCACACGGTGCCGATCGGCCGGCCGCTGTGGAATACCGCCGCGCTCGTCCTCGACGCGCGTCTGCGTCCGGTGCCGCCGGGACTGCCCGGCGAGTTGTACTTCGGTGGGGATCTCGTGGCTCGCGGTTACGCCGGCCAACCCACCCTGACCGCCGAACGGTTCGTCGCCGACCCCCACGGACCCGCCTGCGCTCGGCTCTACCGCACCGGCGACCTGGTGCGCTGGAACGCCGAGGGTGAGCTGGAGTACCTGGGCCGCAGCGACTTCCAGACTAAGCTGCGCGGACAACGCATCGAGCTCGGCGAGATCGAGGCCGTGCTCACCTCCGCCCCGGGGGTCGTGCATGCCGCCGCGACGGTGGTCGCCACACCTGCCGGTGAATTGCTGGTGGGTTATCTCGCCCCCGACACCGTCGACCTCGATGCCGTCAAGGCCACCGTGACCCGGGCGCTGCCGGAGTTCATGCGGCCGACCATCTGGGTGCCGCTCGAGCAGATGCCGCTCAATACCGCCGGCAAGATCTCACGCCGAGAACTACCTGCGCCGCAACAGGTGTCGGGGGAGATCGTGGCACCGTCCACCCCGGCCGAACAGGTGCTGGCCGAGGTCTTCGCCGGCGTGCTCGGCGTCGAGCAGGTCAGTGTGACCGAATCGTTCTTCGATGCCGGCGGCAACTCGCTGTCGGCGATGCGGGTGGCGGCGCGCGCCGGTGAGGCGCTGGGACGCGAGATCTCGGTCCGTGACGTCTTCGAGGCGCCGAGCATCCGGGAACTCGCCGCCCTCGCCGGCGACCGGGGCGCAGCAGGCCCGGCGATGGTGCCACCCGCGCCACGACCCGACCGCGTGCCGCTGTCCCTTGCGCAGCAACGCATGTGGTTCATCAACCGGTTCGACCCCACCTCACCGGCCTACAACGTGCCCGCGGCGCTGGCCCTGCACGGCGCGTTGGACGTCGAGGCCTTGCA
This sequence comes from Gordonia sp. L191, assembly GCF_030077625.1. NCBI lineage: Bacteria > Bacillati > Actinomycetota > Actinomycetes > Mycobacteriales > Gordoniaceae > Gordonia > Gordonia sp. L191. Next base: position 1,119,717 of record NZ_CP125996.1, read on the forward strand.
TGCCGCGGTCCTCGACGTCGTCGCCCGCCACGAGATCCTGCGCACCACCTTCCCCGAGAACGCCGGTGTGCCCGAGCAACTCGTCCACCCGGCATCCGCGCCGGTCGACTGGCAGATCGCCGGGAGCCGTGACGACCTCGAGGCAGCGGCGACAACGGGATTCGACGTCACCGTCGATTTCCCTTTGCGCGCCCGGTTGTGGTCGGCGAACCCCGAGGAGCACGTCTTCGTGCTGGTGCTGCACCACATCGCCGCCGATGGCGAGTCACTGGCGCCGCTCGTCGCCGATCTGGTGACCGCGTACCACGCACGGGTGGCCGGAACGCCACCGCAGTTCGAGCCGCTCGCACTGCAATTCGCCGACGTCGCGGTGTGGCAGCACCGGCACCTCGGGTCGGTCGACGAGCCGGGCTCGATCCTGCACGCGCAGTGGGGCTACTGGTCACATCAGCTCGCGGGACTGCCCAGTGTGCTCGACCTGCCGACGGATCGTCCGCGTCCGGTGGTCGCGTCCACCCGCGGAGCGACAACACATTTCGAGATCGACGCCCCGATCGCCGAGCGGATCACCGCACTCGCCCAGGAGTATCGGGTCACCCCGTTCATGGTGATTCACGCCGGGCTGTCGGTACTGCTCGCCCGGCTCTCGGCGAGCGACGACATCGCGGTCGGCACGCCTGTCGCCGGCCGTGGCCGACCCGAACTCGATCCGCTGATCGGCATGTTCGTCAACACCCTGGTCCTGCGGTCGGACTATCGGGCTCAGGAGTCCTTCCATGGCCTGCTCGAACGCATCCGGGGCATCGATCTCGACGCGTACGCCCACGCCGACATCCCGTTCGAGACGCTGGTGGATCACCTCAATCCGGTTCGCTCGGAAGCGTTTGCGCCACTGACCCAGGTCCTGCTGACCCTCGAACAGTCGGTGATCGCCGAACTCGCCGGGGAGTCGGTCGCCGGCGGTGAGGTGGCCGGTCTGCAGGTCCGTCCGCTGTCGATCGGGGAGATCCCGGCCAAGGTCGACCTGCTGTTCTCGGTGACCCCGGCGACGGCAGGCCACTCCTGGTCCGGCGCCGTGCAGTACGCCACCGATCTGTTCGACGCGCACCGCGTCGAGGCGATGGCCGCGAGTCTGGTCGGTCTGTTGGATCGGCTGACCGCCGAGCCGGGTACCGCGGTCGGTGACGCACCGCTGCTGCGGGGCGACCAGGTCGACGAGCTGGTCCCGGTGTCCGGGGGGCCCGAGGTGGCGCCCATGGTGCTCGCCGACATCTTCGCCGCGGCGGTCGGCGGCCAGCGCAGACGTACCGCGGTCGTCGACCCCTCCGGTTCCGCACTGTCCTACCGCGACGTCGATGCCCGCTCGAACCGGCTCGCGCGATGGCTCATCGCCCGCGGAATCGGCGCCGAATCACTGGTGGCGCTGGCGATCCCGCGGTCGGCCGATCTGTTCGTGGCGATCTGGGCGGTGGCCAAGACCGGTGGCGGCTACGTACCGATCGACCCCAGCTATCCGGCCGAGCGCGTTTCGGCCATGATCGAGGATTCCGGGGCCGTCCTCGGCTTGTCGATCGCGGCCGTGGGTGACCTGCCGGGTGAGGACTTCGAGTGGGTGGCAACCGATCACGAGTCGACCGCAGCCGAGGTCGCGGCGATGGACGACGCATCGATCGGCGCCGAGGAGCGGCTGCGGGCGGTGCGGCCGGACAACGTGGCCTACGTCATCTACACCTCGGGCTCGACCGGAAGGCCCAAGGGCGTCGCGGTGTCGCACACCGGACTGTGGAACTTCGCACGCGCCGAATCCGCGCGACTCGGCGTCGGTGACGGGCCGATCGTGATGGGCTATGCGTCACCGAGTTTCGACGCGTCGGTCCTCGAATACCTCCTCGCCGTGGCCAACAACGGCACCCTGGTCTATCGACCGGCCGACGCCGTCGGCGGGGAGGCGTTGCAGGAGTTCATGATCGACCGCGAGGTGACACACACGTTCCTCACCCCGACGACCCTGTCGACCCTCGACCCGGCCAGGTTGCCCGCGGTGGAGTGTATCGCCGTCGGTGGTGAGGCCGTCCCGCAGGCGCTGCAGGATCACTGGTCGGCGCACGTCCGGATGCAGAATGCGTACGGTCCCACCGAGACGACGATCCTCACCAACATCGGGGAGATCGCGACTCCGGGGGCGCCGGTGCGGATCGGTGCGCCGCTGCACGGACTACAGGAGGTCGTCCTCGATGCCCGGCTGCATCCCGTGCCCGAGGGTGTCGTCGGCGACTTCTACATCGCCGGGTGCGCGTTGTCTCGGGGCTACCTCGACCGCCCGGGCCTGACCGCCGAACGCTTTGTCGCCGCGACGTTCGGTGCGCCCGGTACACGGATGTATCGCACCGGCGACCTCGCACGCTGGCGCCGCGGCCCCGACGGACGTCACGTGATCGAATACGCGGGCCGCAGTGACGATCAGGTCAAGTTGCGCGGACTGCGGATCGAACTCGGCGAGATCGAGGCAGAGCTCGGCCGGCACCGCATCGTCGACGCCGCCGTCGTCATCGGGGTCGGTGCTGAAGGAGCTGGGGGATCGGTGGCCTCGGCGCTCGCCGCCTACGTGGTCCCGACCGATCCCGACGCCGATCAGGCGACTCTGATCACGGATCTCCGCGCGCACCTCACCCGGCGGCTCCCGGCGCACATGGTGCCCGCGTCGATCACGGTGCTCGCGCACCTGCCGCTCACCCCGGTCGGCAAGCTCGACAAGCGGGCATTGCCCACGCCGGAGATCGGCGAGCGCGAGATCGAGCCGCTGCGCAACGATGTCGAGCGTGCCGTCGCCGCCGCGTATGTCGAGGTGCTCGACATCGACGAGGTCGGCGCGGGTGACAGCTTCTTCGATCTGGGTGGCAATTCGCTGTCGGCGGCGCGGGTCGCGGCGTATCTGCGCGGCGAGCATCAGCTCGAGATCGAACTGGCCTGGCTGTTCTCGGACGCGACGGTGCGCGGGCTCGCGCAACGCATCACCGGGGCCGACGCCGCGACCGCCGACGTGCTGATCACCCTGCGCGCCGAGGGTTCGCGACCGCCGCTGTTCTGCGTCCACCCCGCCGGTGGGCTGGCCTGGTTCTACGGCGGGCTGGTGCCCTATCTGGCCGATCGGCCGATCTACGGCCTGCAGGACCCGCATGTGGTCGGTGGCGAACCGTCGATCACCGATGCCCACGCGCTCGCGCAGCGTTATGTCGCGCAGATCCGCGAGGTCGCACCGCACGGCCCGTATCGCATCCTGGGCTGGTCGGTCGGTGGCGTGATCGCACATGCGATGGCCACGCATCTGCAGAACGAGGGCGAGACCGTCGATTTCCTCGGCGTCATGGACTCCGTACCGGAGGACCCGGGGGCCACCGAGCGGACCGTCGAGCCCGACCCCGAGGCGACCGGGCCAGCCGGCGACGGGCCGGACGGTTCGGTGGTCGTCGACGTCCTCGGTGGCTGGCGCGACCTGTTCGATCTCGGCGACGACGTGCAGGCGTCCACGTCGGAGGAGGTCACCGCGATCATCCGGACACAGATCGAGGGCATGGGGTTGCTGGGCGCCGACCAGGTCGATCGCATCATGACGAGCTTCGAGTTGTCGCCCCAGGTGGTCCTGGACTTCGTGCCGGCGGTCTTCAACGGTGATCTGCAGGTGTTCACCGCGACCGAGGACAAGGACGATCCGCGCAGGATCGCCGAGGGATGGCGTGCCCACGTCTCCGGGGAGATCCGCAACGTCGACGTCGCCACCCACCATCTGGGGATGGCCGATGCGGCGTCGCTCGCCGTCATCGGTCCGGTGCTCGACGCCGAGCTTCAAGCGCTCGATTCCCTACCGGAGGAGGGCAGGAGACCGGGGCGGGGTTAGTGCCGCCGACAAGGTCGGGGACGGTACGGTGAGACACGACTGAGGTTCACCTAACCGCCTCGAGGACAACGACGATTGACTGAAGGAGTCGAGTAGAGATGACGAACCCATTCGACGACGAGAACGGCCGCTTCTACGTGCTCGTGAATGATGAGAACCAGCACTCGCTGTGGCCGACGTTCGCCGACATCCCGTCCGGCTGGACCAAGGTGTTCGGTGAGGATTCCCGTGCGGCGTGCCTGGAGTACGTGGAGAAGAACTGGACCGATCTGCGCCCCAAGAGCCTCATCGATGCGATGGAGGCGGACAAGGCAGCCCGGGAGAACGGCTGAGCTGTCGAACGCAGGACGAGATGTCACGAAACGTCGCCGGGACCCCAGTGGTCACGGCGACGTTTCTTTTCAACATCAGACTCAGTAACCTCATGGATCACTCACGTCACACGCTCTATCGTTTCTGTTGACGGATATACCGATGTTGTTGTGGGCGTTACCAGTTTCAGTGTGTAATCCGCCACATTTCGCGCGGTAAGGTACCCATATCGTTACGCAGCGATTGATGCTTGATCGCAAGAAACCCTCGGTCGACGGGGAGGTTGATCGAAGGGTGATGACCATGAATCAAGTCAGCCGGGTGGGGGAGTGTCACATGAATGAACTACTGCAGGACATCCGCGACAGAGCGGACATGACGCCGTCGTTGCCGGCGGTGCGCTTCGGCGGGCACATGGTGACCTACGGCGAACTCGATCAGGCTCTCGACTCCTTCGAGGTGGTCATGGCGCAGCACGGCATGTCGCGTGAGGCGGCGTTCTACGCAGCCGTGCTCCACTCGGTCCCGGCGTTGGCCGAGATCTCCGACCCCGACGAGCAGGGCCGCAACATCGACCAGGTGGTCGCCTGGCTGGGCCGTCATCTCGAGCCCACCGTCGGACATCTGCGCGTCGCCGGCTGATCCGTCCCGGCCTGCGACAGCAGCGCGCGCACTTTGTGCCGCGCGCGGCTCTACAGCAGCGAGCCGACCATCAGGACGAGCGCGAGAATCGGTAGCCCGACCAGGGCGCTGCCCGTCCCCATCACGATCGACGCCACAGCGCGACCGGTGCCACGCATGCCCGGTGTTCGACGGATCGTGCGTACCGCGGCCACTCCCGAGATGATCGCCAGTATGCCCAGCACACCACCGATGCCGAGTGCCAGGGTCAGCGGCACCGAGGCGACGCCGCACACCACCGCTGCGGTTGCCGCCGGAGCGGTGCGTCCACGCGGATAGACGACAGGTCCGACGCCCGATGTTGTGAGCTCGGGGATCGGATCGAGTTCGGCCCGGCCCCACAGGTCGCCGATCGGCGGCAGCGGCCCGTCCACGACATCGCTCCGGGCGCTGGGGATCTCGGAGAGCGGGGTCTCGGGTTCCACGGGTTCATCGACCAGATCGTTCACCTGAGGCCAGCGCGCATGACGATCGGTCACCGCGGGCGCAATCGGACGGGTGACCTGATCGGTTCGCACAGCGCCTCCCTCGGCATCGATGTCCCGGCCGTCACCGGGTCCTGCCATGCTACCGGCGCTCGCGTCGGGCAATCCGGTCCCAGCGTGATCGGTCCCAGCGTGATCGGTCCCAGCCGCATCGGTTACAGCCACACCGGTCGCAGATGCACGAGCGCCGCACCGGAGGCTTCCGGTGCGGCGCTCGGGAGTACGGCGTCGGTGGTCAGTGACCGCCGGCCATCGACTGCAGGAAGGTCACCGCGTCACCGGAGAGCTTCCAGCTTCCGTCGACCTTGACGAACTTCATCTGCAGTCCGCTGGCCGAGTGTGCGCCGCCGACATCGAAGGTCACCAGTGCGGCATCGTTGCCGTCGCCGCTGACCTTGGTCACCTTGTAGGTGTAGCCCATCTGCTTGGAGCCCTTGGCGAAGGCCTGGATCGCGGGCTTGGTCAGCGGGCTGCTGGTGTCGACGACGGCGTCGAGATCGGCACTGGAGGTGTCGGGGTTCAGTGCCTTGTCCAGGATGGCCTGAGCCGCTGCGTTGTCGAGATCTGTGGGAGCGGGTGCGTCACTGCCGGAGGATTCCGCGGCGCTCGATTCGGCGCTCGTGGCCACCGACGTGCTCGCGGTCGTGGTGGAGGCGTTGTCGTCGCTGCTCGAGCAGGCGGCGACGGTGAAGACGGCGGCACCGGCCAGGGCGGCCGCGGCAACGGACTTCCGAAGCTTCATGATTCTGACTCCCATCGAGGATCGGGTAAGCCCACACTAACTCACCCAGGTCAGCGTGCCCGGAAGACGGGTCATCCGGTGTCCGGAATTAACCGGACCATGGTCCGGTTAAGCTGGATGACAGTCCCGAAATCCCAGGAGGCGCGACATGCAATTCGGACTCTTCAGCGTCAGCGACATCACGGTGGACCCGACCACGGGAGTTGCTCCCACCGAGCACGAGCGCATCAAGGCCATCGTCGAGATCGCCAAGAAGGCCGAGGACATCGGACTCGATGTCTTCGCACTCGGTGAGCACCACAACCCGCCGTTCTTCTCGTCGTCGCCGACGACGACGCTGGCCTACATCGCCGCACAGACCTCGACGCTGAATCTGTCGACGGCCACCACCTTGATCACCACCAACGATCCGGTGAAGATCGCCGAGGATTTCGCGATGCTGCAGCATCTCGCCGACGGGCGGGTGGACCTGATGCTCGGCCGCGGCAACACCGGCCCGGTCTATCCGTGGTTCGGCAAGGACATCCGGCAGGGCATTCCGCTCGCGATCGAGAATTATCATCTGCTGCACCGGCTCTGGACCGAGGAGGTGCTCGATTGGGAGGGCAAGTTCCGCACCCCGCTGACCTCGTTCACCTCGACGCCCCGACCCCTCGACGGCGTCGCGCCGTTCGTGTGGCACGGGTCGATTCGCAGCCCGGAGATCGCCGAGCAGGCCGCCTACTACGGTGACGGCTTCTTCGCGAACCACATCTTCTGGCCCGCAGAGCATTTCCAGCGTCTGATCGACTTCTATCGCGAACGCTACGAGCACTACGGGCACGGCAACGCCAACCAGGCGATCGTCGGGCTGGGCGGACAGTTCTTCATCCGCAAGAACTCCCAGGACGCGGTCCGCGAATTCCGGCCGTACTTCGACAACGCACCGGTCTACGGGCACGGTCCGTCGTTGGAGGATTTCAGTCGGGAAACCCCATTGACGGTGGGTAGCCCGGCCGAATTCGTCGACCGCACATTGTCTTTCCGTAACACCTTCGGTGACTACCAGCGCCAGCTGTTCCTCATCGACCACGCGGGTCTGCCGCTGAAGACCGTCCTCGAACAACTCGACGAACTCGGCGCGGTCCTGCCGGAGTTGCGCAAGGGATTCGCCGAGGGACGTCCCGCCGAGGTTCCGGATGCACCGACGCATGCCTCGCTGGTGGCGGCGCGTGATACCGCACAGGAGCCCGTGGAACACGAGGTGCAGGCATGATCCGACTGGTCGCGGTCAATGCCGGCCTCGGCGAGCCGTCGTCGACGAGGATGCTCATCGACCGGCTCACCTCGGCGGTGACCGGTGTGCTCGGTGAGAACCGCGTGCAGACAACGACCATCGATCTCCGCGATCTCGCCGTCGACCTCGGCCGGTCGATGGCCGCGGGCTTTGCCACCGGTGCCGCCCGCGCAGCCATCGACGCCGTGCAGGGTGCCGACGCCTTGATCGTCGCCACCCCGGTCTTCAACGCGTCCTACTCGGGCCTGTTCAAGACATTCTTCGATCTCGTGGACGTCGACGAGATGGCGGCCACGCCGGTCCTGATCGCCGCGACCGGTGGAAGCCCACGGCATTCGATGGTGCTCGACCACGCGCTGCGCCCATTGTTCGGCTACCTGCGCATGATCGTGGTACCCACGGGTGTCTATGCCGCCGCCGAGGATTGGGCGGGCGGCTCCGGTGACACCACCACCCTCGGTGATCGGATCGACCGCGCCGCACGGGAACTCGCGGCGCTGCTCGAAGGCAGCAAACAGCAGACCCGGGCAGTCGCGGATGCGTTGTCCGACAACGACAACCACAGCGACACCGCCGCCGAGTCCGCAGGCATCGCGAACTTCGCGCGGCTGCTCGGCACCTGAGCGCTCACCCCTCCCGCGTTCACCCCTCCTGCGCTCACTTCTCCTGCGCCCGCCCCGGCACGTTCTCCCGCGCCCGCAGGCGCGTACCGGGGAGCGTGGGGGCGGGCAGGTGCTGGATATCACCGGTGTATCCCTGCACCTGCCCGAAGCGCTCACTGTGGGCCACCCACTCCTCGCGGAAGGCGACGATGTCGTCGTGGCTGCGCCCGATGAAGTTCCACCACATCACGATGTCCTCGTTCAGCGGTGCGCCGCCGAGCACCACGATGCGTGCGGTGTGTTCGGCGTGGTTGCGCAGAGTGAGGGTGTTCGCGCCGAGTCCGACGTACCCGAGTTCGGTGCGTTCGAGGATGGGGGCGGTGGAGCCCACGATCTCGACACGGCCGGTGTCGACGAGGAATCCGTGTTCGAAGTCGTCTCGGACGTCGAGGCTGATCTCGGCCCCTGCCGGTAGGTGGAGTTCGGCACCGAGAAGCGGTGTGAAGGTGTGCACGGGGGAGGTGCTGCCGAGCAGCTCCCCGAGGAAGACACGTGCGGTGGCCTCACCGACAGTGATCAGCGGTGGCGCGTAGTGCGCGAAATCCCGTGGCGTGTCGACGGCGTCGGCGGGCAGGGCGATCCACAGTTGCACGCCGTGGAGCACCGTGGTGTCGGGGGTGGACACCTCGGTGTGGGCGATGCCGTGCCCCGCGGTCATCAGATTGAGTTCACCCGGCCGGACCATCGCATGGTTGCCCATGGTGTCCCGGTGTTCGATCTCACCGGTGAACAACCAACTCGCGGTTTGCAACCCGGTGTGCGGATGCGGTGGCACGTCCATTCCGCCGGTGGTCGAGACGTCGTCGGGACCGTAGTGGTCGGCGAAACACCAGGCGCCGATCAACGACCGGCTGCGCTGCGGCACGGTTCGGTGGACGGTCATCGCGCGCGGACCGCCGAGGGGGACATCACGCGAGGTGAGGACCTCGACGCGCAATCGGCCTCGTTTCTCGTCCGAGGAGTTCTGCGCGACCGAGTTCTGGGCGACCGAGTTCTGGGCGACGGTTCGACATTCGACCTCCGCCGGCTGGGCTTCGATATTGCTCACGTGCGACACCGCCTGACTGGCTGGGGACGGTCGCGGCTGTCGGCGACCGGGGCTGGGACGACCCCGCCAGTCTACGGATTCGATCCGTCGGGTCCCCGGCTCACGGAGTCACCCCGCTCGTGGTTGTTGCTCAGACGACCTCGGCGTCGTCGAAGGTCATGGCGAGGCTGCGCACCGACGTCGTCATGAGCGCGTGCCGCGACAAGCGGAGAGCGCGCAGTTCGTCGGCGATCTCGTGGTCGCCGAGGTGCAGGCGGGCACCGCCGAGCCGGGTCCGGGTGCCGGTGATCGACCGCAGTCGCCACGGCGTCATCCGCGGCGTGCCGTCGAGCTGCGAGTACGCATGCAGCGTGGTCTCCACCGAGGATGCGGGCATCGGTATGCCCGGCTTGACGGTGAGGTCGGCGATCAGCCGACCGTCGACGCTCACCCGGCCGTGCCGGGTCGTCGACTCGTGGTCGACGTCGAAGTCGGCGAGAATCTTCGGGAATCCCCAGATCCCGCGTCCGGCGGCGAGGGTGAACTCACCGTCGACCGGCAGCCGGTGGATCAAGGCTCGGGCGTCGCCGGCGAACAGCGACCGCAACCCGGACCAGGAACCGCCGGCCCTGGAGTCGCCGGGGGCGTCGTCGGTCGTGGTCGGATCGACGAGGAAGCACACCCCGAATTCGTTGTAGGGCCCGAGGTCGCCGTCGATGTAGTCGACGAAGACGAGCATGCACATACCCCGGTCGCGACGTATCCGCAGCGGTGCCAGCGCGCCACGGGTGTCGCCGGCGGCGACGATCGCGGTCTGCATCGCCCTCGCGTCGGCGGTGAACCCCGCGACGAAGCAGCGTGCGCGCCGGATCTCGACCGGCATCGTCACCGTCGAGCCCAGGACCTCATGTCGGGAAGGGTGCGTCATCGTTGGTTCCTCGCCTCGCCGTGAGTCGGTTCTAGAACATGTTCTACTTTTTCCGTCGCGGTGATACTACGCGGTGAGCCGCGCGACGACGCCGGGATCGAGCCACCTGATCGGATGAAAAACGCCATCTCTCAGCGCCACGAGCAGCGCCGATCGGATATGTGCGTGGTATCTGACACCTGAGGGATTCGTCGGTGGTGACAATCGGGAGGTCGGTGCGCGATGCGAGGCGACGGTGTGTTGCGGGTCGGCATGGTCGACGACCACCGCTCGCCGATCTGGGGTGTCGAGCGGATCCTGGAGGGCGAACCCGATCTGGAATTGGTGTGGGCGGCGGCGACGGTCGACGAGGTGCTCGCCACGGGCGAGCCGCTCGACGTGGTGCTGCTCGACCTGCGTCTCGACGACGGCACCACCCCTCGGCAGAACGTCGCTCGGCTCCGTGAGGCCGGGATCGGCACCGTGGTCTACACCTCCGGGGAGCATCCGGCGCTGTTGCGATCGGCCGCGAAGGCTGGTGCGCTCGGGGTGGTGCTCAAGTCGGCGTCGGAGGACGAGATCCGCGGGGCGCTACGCGATGCGGGACAGGGCCGCGCCGTGCTGACCACCGAATGGGCCGCCGCGCTCGACGGCGATCCGGAGCTCGCCGCCGTCGATCTCAGTCCCCAACTGCAGCGGGTGCTCGCGCTGTACGCGTCGGGGGAGACCTCCGCGGGCGTCGGTGCGGTGCTCGGGGTCACCGCGGAGACGGTCAACGAGTACCTCAAGCGCATCCGCGCCAAGTACGCCGACGCCGGGCGTCCGACCCGCACCAAGATCGACCTCTACAAGCGTGCGATCGAGGACGGATGGCTGCCGATGCCGCGACGTGGCGACGGCGACGAGACCGAGCCGCCACGATGACGGCGATGGGGCCACGCGAGGCCCGGATTCAGCGGCTCATGGCGCAGTTCGTCGGCGGTGGCTTCCTCGCGTACTTCGCGGTGTCGGCCGGAGAATTCGCGCCCACCGCGCATTTCGTCGCGGCCTGGTACACCCCGGTGGCGATCGTCGCCGCATTCGTCCCCGGAATCCTGCTGTTCCTCTACAGTTTTCGGCGGTCGCTCGATCAATGTACGCTGACCGCACTGGCGTACCTCACCTCGACCGGATACCTGAGTGCCATCGCGCTGTGGCTCGTGGCCTGGGACGGTGTGGCTGTCGAGGTGGACCAGGTCACCTGGCTGATGAGCTTCGGCGGTCTGCCGTCGCTGGCGATCGTTCTGGTATGGCCGCTGTCGGTCAGCGCGGTGCATCTGCTGGCGTGCAGCGCGGCGTCGACCGCGATCACCAATCTCGGCCGATCCGGGGTGCTGGAGTGGGGTGTCGTGCCGCAGATCGTGTGGGGCGTGGCCTATTCGTCGATTTTCCTGGTGGCCTCGTCGATGATCCGCCGCACCGGCCGATCCCTGGACACCGCACGCGAGGCGGCGCTGGCGGTTACCGCCAGCACCGCCGCGGCCACCGCCCGTGATGTCGAACGTGCCCGCTTCGACGCCCTGGTCCACGACCATGTCATCGCCACACTCCTGGCCGCCCGCCACGGCGTCGCCGACCACCGGCTGGCGCTGCAGGCCGGCCATGCCCTCGCCCAACTCGACTCGCCTGCAACGTCTGTCGACGACGATCTGGCCCGTGACCCCGCGGCGGCCCGGCTGCGCGCCGGGGTCTCCGCCGTGTCGGATGCGGTGCCGGTGATGATCACCGACGCCGGCGACGTCGACGATTCGCGGTACCCGGGAGAGGCGGTCGCCGCGATCGCCGAGGCCATCGGCGAGTCGGTGCGCAACAGTCGGCGGCACGCGGGAGCCGACGCCGAGTGCGCGGTCTACGTCGAGTTCGGACCGGGACACCTACACGCGACCGTGATCGACGACGGTCGGGGATTCGACGTCGGATCGGTCCCGTCCGAGCGTCTCGGTATCGAGGTGAGCATCCGGCTGCGGATGGCCTCGATCCCCGGGGGGCGGCTCGCGGGTGCGCAGCGCCCCGGACACGGCACCGCGGTGGGGGTGTGGTGGCGCGAATGAGCATCACCCTCGCCTCCGTGCTGCGGCAACCGCCGCGCAACGACGCCTCGACGCTGTTTGGCCTGCAGTCGCCGAAGGCATTCGTCGTCGTCGGATGGTTCACCGGCGCAGGGCTTCTCGCCGCCGGATACGGATCGGGCGGCGTGGGCAACTGGCCGCTGTTCGCGCTCGCCTACCTGGTGTTGCTCGCCGCCGTCGCGGCGCTCACCCTCGCCCCCGGTGACCCCATCGGCCCGCTCGCCACCGCGGTCGTCGCGACGGCGCCGTCGGTGGTCATCGGCCTCGGGGTCCTCTCCTGCGCCCGACCGCCGGCCGTCGCGTTCGGTGTCCTCACCGGCTGCGTATCGGCGCTGGCCGCCTTCCTGTGCGTCCGGGGTCGAGTCGTGGCGGCCTGGTCGGCGTTCGTGGCCAGCGTTGCGGTGTCGGTCGCCGCAGGTGTTCCCACCGGCATGCCGATGATCTGGGCGAGCACCGAGATCGCCAGTGTTGCAGTGCTGTTGATGGCGATGCTGTTCGCCGCCATCATCCGCCCCGCAGCGCGCGAGATCTACGCGCTGCGCGCACAGACCGTACGAGAGGCCGGCCACGCGGCGGCGGTGGCGGCAACTGCCGCCGAGCGTGTGCGACAACTCGCACGACTCGACGAGCAGGCACGGGAGCTGCTCGAGATGATCGCCTCGGGGCGGTTGCTCAGCGAGGGCGAGCGATTTCGGTGCCGGCTGGTGGAGGCGCGGCTGCGTGACGGGATCCGGGCGCCGGCCCTCGACGTCGGTGAGGTCGTCGAGGCCGTGTGGTCCGCACGCGAGCGAGGCGTCGGGGTGACGCTGCTCGACGACGGCGGATCCGCCGCACCCGGCGCGCACGGGCTCGTCGACTCCTCCCGGGATTCGGGCATCGCCGGGCTGCGGGCCGCTCTGGTGGACCTGGTGCGATCACTGGCACCCGGCGACACGGTGACGGTCCGCATCCATCCCCTCGGCCGCGACCCGATCGGCACGATCGTGGTGCGCACGGATGACGGTGCGCGACGTCTGGACTACCGGGCGAGTGGCGAACCCGAGATCCGGGATCGTACCGAGATCACGGATTGACGAATCGCTTAATCCTTGCATCTGCAAACGACGTCCCCCATGTTGGGACTATTCGGTTGCTGAACGCAGCCTTAACATTCTCTGTGAAAGTTGATCGACCCCAGTGCGAACGGCGAGCGCGATCCACGCGCGTGAGCCGTGGTACCTGACAGCGAACGAGGACCAACGGTGACGACCGCGCATTCCGATATCTCGGACACCATGCCCCTTCCGGCCCCCGGACATCCGGTCGGTCACCCCTGCGACGCCCGCGCCTCGGTGGCCCGTATCGCCGACTATCGACCGCCGGTCGCGCCGGGCTCGCATCTGCGGATGCGCCCGCTCGCACCGGTCCGGCCGCCGATTCGCCCGGTCATGCCCAGCGCCGGGCCCGCGCCCGCGCCGATCCGGCGTCCGGTGCTCTCTCCGCGCGAGATCGAGGTGCTTCTCGCCTGGTTGGCAGCGGAATCGAAGGACGAGGCCGCCGATCAACTGTTCATCGCGGCATCGACCGTGAGCACCCACCTGGCCCGTATCCGGGCGAAGTATGCGGCCGTCGGTCGCCCCGCGCCGACGAAGACCCATCTGCTGGCACGCGCGCTGCAGGACGGCATCACCCGCCTCGAGGACTGGTGAGTCCCGCAACGTCCTGAAATCCCGGTACACCCGAGACCGACGACGACTCCCGCGCGCCGATGGCGTCCGGGGGTCGTCGTCGTCAACCGGGTAGCACGTCGGCTCGGACGGGAATCACAGTGACACCTGCCCGAGGATGTCGGTCGTCGGCTGCGGTGATCCGCCCTCCGGCTCGATGGTGACGGCCAGAACCTGAGAGTTGTCGATGCGTTCGATGAGCAAGGGATCGCTCGCCGCGGAACCCGGAACGAGGCCCGCCGACGCGGGCTGCGCGTTCGCGCCGCCGACCAGCCACAGCTGGTAGGTGCGATTCGAGGGCAGCGGGGTGCGCTGATCGCGTAGCACCGCCACGGCCCGATTCTGGGTCCGCGACGCCACCACCGACATCGCTCCGTGATCGTCGGCCAGCCGGGCGACCGAGACCACCGCATCCGGTGCCTGCAGGACGTCGAGGACGTTGCGATCGGCCGTCGTCGTCGTCGGCGCCGGCTGCGGAGCCGTCTGTCGTCCGACGAGCACACCGGCACCGAGCGCCACGCCCACGACGACCGCCGCGGCGGCCAGGGCTGCGGCTCGTCTGCGCCGACGCGCGGCCAGGTCGATGACCCGGCCCTCGTCCGGACCTTCCGGCGTCGGGGTTTCCGGAGCGGGCGGACCGGTTGCCGCGTACGCGGGGTTGTCCTTCCCGGCGACCGGCGACACCGCCGTGTGCCGACCGGTATCGGTGCTCGCCGGAGTCGAAATCGAGGAGGTCGGGCTCGACGACGGCGATCCCGCGGAGGACGACGCCTGTGCAGAGACGGCCGGTCCGGTGGTGTCGGCGGGCGCGGAGAAGACGTGATCGAGGACGCGATCGCGCAGTTCCGGTCGCGCCGCCAAGGCGTAGCCGGCGGCGAAATCGGCCATGGTGGTGTGGATTTCGTCGATGCGGCCGTCGTAGATGGTGCGCTCCAACGGGGTCAGCCCGTTGTACTCGTCGACGAATCGGTCGGCCTCGGCGCCCTCGAGGGCGTGGATGGCGAACAATTCGACGTGGTCGTCGAGCCACTCGGTGTCAGGCATGGCCGCGTCCTCGCAGGCAGTCACGCAGCCGCCGCAGCCCGTCCCGCATGCGCGACTTGATGGTCGGCAGTGGGGTGTCGGTCCGGGCGGCCACCTCGGGATAGGTCAGGCCGTTGAAGTAGGACATCTCGATGCTGGAGCGCTGCAGTTCGGTGAGATCGTCGAGACAGGTCCGCAACGTCCGGGTTTCCTCACGGTCGACGACCACCTCGAGCGGCAGGGGATCGGAGACCGATGCCTGCGCCACGCCGGCCTCGGTGACCCGGCGTCGTTGCAGATCCTCGGTACGCACCCGGTCGATCGCACGCCGGTGGGCGATGGTCATCATCCAGGTGATCACCGACCCGCGTTCGGGCCGATAGGTTGACGCCTTCTGCCAGTACTGCAGGTACGCCTCCTGGACGACCTCCTCGGCATAGTTGGCATCCCGGATCACGCGTAGCACCAGACCGTAGATCCGGGCGTTGGTCAGGTCGTAGAGCCGGGCGAAGGATGCCCGGTCGCCGAGTGCCGACGCCTCGAGCAGCGCGCGCATCGAGGTATCGGAATCGTCGGCGAAGGAAAGGTCATGGCGAGGCGCGTCGGTGAATCCGCGGCGCTCGTGGGTGTCGGGCTCGCGGTGTGGCGGCGACGTGTCATCGGTGGAGGGTGGCACCCCTCCACGGTAGACATGTCCGATCAGCATGGTGTCACGATCCCTGTCGATTGATCATGAGTCGTTACCGACTCGTCGAACGGCGGTAGAGCAGCAACGACACCGGCACGCACACCGCGAGGATCACCAGGCTGGCGCCGATCGAGTACCCCAGGGCGTGGTCGGCGACCCATCCGGACGGGGCCGGGAAATCCGGCGGCGCACTGTTGCCGAACTTCTCGCGTGCCATCGTCGCCACCGCGGTCACCGGATTCCATTCGGCGATCGCGCGCAGCGGCCCCGGCAGGCTCTGCGCGGAGATGAACGCACTCGAGAGGAACGTCACCGGGAACATCCACAGGAACCCGATGCTCTGAGCCACTTCCACATTCGGTGCCGCCAAGCCGCTGACCGCGCCGATCCAGGCCATCGCCAGGGCGAACAACGCGATCACGGCGAACGCGATCACCGCGTCGCCGGCGCTGCCGCGGACCCGCCAGCCGATGGCCAGACCACTGGCGACCATGACCGCGAGTCCGATGGCGCCGAGCAGCATGTCCGAACCGACACGTGCGGCGATCACCCCGATGCGTGACATCGGCAGCGACCGGAGGCGATCGACGATGCCCCCGGACATGTCACCGGCCAGGCCGACGGTGGTGAAGGCGGCGTTGAACACGACGGTCTGGGTGAAGATGCCGGCCATCAGGAACTCCCGGTAGGGGGCTCCGCCGAGGGTGGCGCCGAAGACGTAGGCGAAGAGCACCACGAACATCAACGGCTGCACGGTCGCCGAGAGCAGCAGGGTCGGGATGCGTTTGACGGTCAGCAGGTTTCGTTCGACCAGGACTGCGGTGTCAGCGAACATCGCTGGGCTCCAATCGTTGTGGGTCCTCGCTTGCCGGCGGGTCGGCGGCGACGCGACCGGTCAGCCGGAGGAAGACGTCGTCGAGGGTGGGGGTGCTCACCGAGGCGTCGACGATCTCGATCCCGAACTCGCCGCAGATCCGTACCGCGGCGACCGCACTGCGCGTTCCGCCGGCAACCGGTACCGACCAGCGCACGTCGTCGATCCGCTCGGGCATGCCGAGTCCGACCTCGGCCAGCGTGGTCGCGATGACCTCGGTGGCGGTGCCGCTGCCGCGATCGTGCCGATCGTGATGCGGGGCGACCTCGACGGTGAGGATCGCCGGTGCGGTGGTCTCCTTGAGCTCGGTCGCGGTGCCCTGGGCGCGGATCGTGCCGTGATCGATCACGGTGATCCGGTCGGCGAGTTCGTCGGCCTCCTCGAGGTACTGGGTGGTCAGCAGCACCGTCGTCCCGGTGGCGACCTGCTCGCCGATGACCTCCCAGATCTGGCGCCGGCCGCGGGGGTCGAGACCGGTGGTGGGCTCGTCGAGGATGATCAGTTTCGGATCGTTGATGAGCGCACCAGCGAGGTCGAGGCGACGTCGCATACCGCCGGAGTAGGTGCGCATCGGACGATCGGCCGCGGCGTCGAGATCCAGATCGTTGATCAGTGCGCGTGCCCGCTCGCTCGCGTCGCGGCGCGAATGTCCGTAGAGCTGGGCGACCATGCGTAGGTTCTCGAAGCCGGTGAGCGTCCCGTCGACGGCGGCGTACTGGCCCGACACCCCGATGATGTCGCGGACGGCCCCCGGGTCGGCGAGCGCGTCGAGGCCGCACACCTTCACCGAGCCGGAATCCGGGCGCATCAGTGTCGCGACGGCGCGGACGGTCGTCGTCTTGCCCGCACCGTTGGGGCCGAGCAGCGCGTGGACCGTCCCGGCGGGCACGGTCAGATCGAGGCCGTCGAGGGCCCGCACCTTTCGTCCGCGCCCGAACGGACCGGAGCTGAATGTCTTTGTCACACCGGTCAATTCCAGCGCCGGAGCCGAGCCGGTGGTGGGCAGGCGCTCGGTGATCGGGTCGGTCGCGCCGGGATGTGAGGAACTGAGGTCGGGGTCGAATCCGCCGGCCATGCTATGCCGTCCCATCCTGGATCCTCCCGGTTCGGTGGGCGTCGGGCGCCTCACCCATCGCGGCGATCAGGCTCGCCGGCCGCATGTCGTGCCAGTGGTCCTCGACGTAGGCCAGGCAGGCGTCGTGTCCGTCGGGCCCGTAGACCTGCTGCCATCCCTGCGGGATCGGCGCGAAATCCGGCCACAGCGAATGCTGGTTCTCGTGGTTGACCAGGACGGAGAAGACCCCGTCGGTGTCGTCGAACGGGTTGGTCATCGTGATGCTCCCATCTCGTGTGATTCGTGTGGACTCTCGACCGATGGCGGTGGTGGCCGCCGCATCAGGCCTCTGCGATGGCCCGGGCGAACCCGGGTACGTTCTCGCCCTGCAACATTCGGGCGTGCGAGCAGTTCAGCCGGACCTCGTGGACGTGGCCGCGCAGCGCACGGGTCCATCCGGCGATCGCCGGTGGCCCCGGCGGCGTGTCGGCGGTCGCCGAGACGAACACCGCGTCACCGTCGTACCGGCGCGGATGCCAGGTCTCGGCGAGTCGCGAGGCATCGACGAAGACCCGGTGCACCGCGGCGAACTCGTCGACGTCGAGTGAGGCCAGTGGTCCGCCCGCGGCCACCACCGTCTCCCACGCGCGTTCGGTGGTCAGCTCACCGGAGTGCTCGGGGCGGATACCGAATTCGGCGAGCAGCGCACCGAGATCGGGGGTGGTGTCCAGATCCGGACGTTGTGCGACGACGAAGGCGTCGAGCAACATCAACTGGCCCACCTTCTCGCCGGCCTCGGTGAGTTGCACCGCCATCTCGTGTGCGATGAGACCGCCCAGCGACCACCCGAGCAGATGGTACGGACCGTCGGGGTGGATCGTCCGGATCTGCTCGACGTAGTGAGCTGCCAACGCGCCCACCGAGTCCGGCGACACGCCGCCGCTCAGCGCCGGATGTTGCAGACCGTAGACCGGGCGGTCGGCGGGTAGATGGGTCAGCAGCGAGGAGAAGCTCCACGACAGGCCGATCGCCGGATGGATCACGAACAGCGGGGCCGGGCCGTCGGCGGTGCGTCGACGACGCAGCGGCAACACCGTCGCCATCGCCGACGGTGCCCGATCGCGGTCGTCGGACTCCGGCCCGGAGGTGCCGGTGGTCGTCGTGCTCGCGGAATCGCCCAGAACGGCAGCGAGTTCCGCGGGCGTCGGCGCCGCGAACAGGTCGTTGACCCGGACGTCGCGACCGGTCGCCGCGGACAGCCGCGCGGTCACCTCGGTCGCCGACAACGAGTTGCCGCCGAGGTCGAAGAACCCGTCGTCGGCGTGCACCGCGGACGGCGCGATCCCCAGGATGTCGGCGAAGGTCGACGCGACAAGGGTTTCTGCGCCGGGCCGGGGTGCGCGACCGGGTTCGGCGGTGCGTGCCGGTCGTGGCAACGCCGCGCGATCGAGCTTGCCGACCGGCGTCAGCGGGATCTCGTCGAGAACGGTGATACTCGCCGGGACCATGTGTCGCGGCAGCCGGCTCGCGACCTGCCGGGTCAACGCCGCCGGGTCGATCATGGCGCCGTCGGCCGCGCAGACGTAGGAATGCAGGCCGGCCGAGACCGCCGATCCCGACTCCGATGCGGTGTCCTCCACCAATACGGTGACGGCGAAATCGACTGTCGGATCGTCACACAGGGCGTCGTCGATCTCGCCCAGTTCGACGCGGAAGCCCCGCAGCTGCACCTGGTTGTCCGACCGGCCGACGTAGCGCAGACGTCCGAGCTCGTCCCGCGCGACCAGATCGCCGGTGCGGTACATGCGGGCGCCGGCCCAGTCCGGGCCCGCGACCATCGGGACCGGCAGATACCGCTGCGCGGTCAGCGCGGGCCTGCGGTGATATCCGCGGGTCACCTGATCACCGAGCAGATACAGCTCACCCATCACCCCGGTCGGCACCGGATGCAGGCGCGAATCCAGGACCATCGCGGCTACACCGTTGTTGGGTGTGCCGATGGTCAGGGCGCCGACCTCGTTCGGATCGGCCTGCGCCGCAAGCGGTTCACTGCCGGTGACGATGATCGTCGTCTCGGTGGGGCCGTACACGTTGAGCACGGTGCGATCGGGTGCCCAGCGACGGACCAGGTCGGGGCCGTAGGCCTCACCGCCGATGGCCAGGTGCGACAGGGTCGGGACCGACGCCGGATCCATGCTCGCCACCGCCGCGGGTGTGATGAACGCGTGGCTGACGCGATGCCGGTCGATGAACTCGGCCAGAGCCGTGCCGCCGTAGAGGTCCGGCGGAACGATCACCAGCGCAGCCGATCCCGATGCCGCCAGCAGGAATTCCAGTACCGAGGCGTCGAAACTCGGGGAGGCGAAATGCAGGACCCGGGAGTCGGTGTCGGGCGCCATGCGGGAGTGCAGTTCGTCGTGGACCGCACGCAGTCCCGAATGCGGGACCAACACGCCCTTGGGTCGCCCGGTTGACCCCGAGGTGTAGATGACGTAGGCCAGGGCATCGGTGCGGTGTACCGGGATTCGTTCGCGGTCGCTGATCGGTGTGGGTGCGCTGCGGCCGAGTCGTGACCGGGTGGCAGTCGAGTCGACGATCACCGTGGGCACGGTGTCGCCGATCCGCTCGGCGACATCGGAGCGGGTGAGCACCAGCACGGCACCGGAATCGGCGAGCATGTGCGCGATCCGGTCGGCCGGGTAGGTCGGGTCGATCGGCACATAGGCGGCACCCGAACGCACGATCGCCCAGATGGCGACGAGCGCGTCGATCGAGCGGGGGATCGCCATCGCGATCACCGGCTCGGTGTCGCCGAGATCGCGTCCGAGGATCACCCGGGCGAGCCGATTGGCGCGGGCGTCCAGCTCGGCGTAGGTGAGCGATTCCTCGGTGCCGTCGGCATTCTCGGCCACCGCGGCACAGCCGTCCGGATTGCGACGGACCGCCTCGTCGAACAGCGAGCCGAGGGTGAGCGTCGGCGCCGATTCGGGGCCGCGCGCCGGGCTGACCTCGGCGACCTCGAGCGGATCGGTGATCCGCACATCGCCGATCGGGCGGTCGGCGTCGGTGATCATGGCCCGCACGACCCGCAGCAGACGGGTGGCGAGGATCTCGGTGTCGGCGTGGCCGTAGCGGGTGCGATCGAAGGTCACCTCGAGCATCGCGCCGGGCGCCGACGAACTCGGCGCGGTGCGGGGCGCGAGTCCGGTCACGGTGAACTGGAGATCAAACTTGGCTGCCGCAGCACCGATGTCGAGGACCTCGCCGGTGAGTTCATCGGAGAGCGGCCACGCCGTTCCCAGGAGTCCGTCGCCGAAATCGTGGACCGACAGCGCGATCTGGAACAGCGGATGGCGTCCGGGCCTGCGGTCCGGGTTCACCGCCTCGACCACCTCGTCGAAGGGGGTGTCGCGGCGGTCGAGGGCCGACAGATCGGCATCGCGGACGCGCTCGAGCACCGCGGCAATCGTGTCGTCGGCCCGTACCCGGGTGCGCAGGGCGAGGGTGTTGACGAACATACCGACCATGCCGGTGCAGTCCATGGCGGGACCGTCGTCGTTGGGGCCGGACCGATTGGCGACCGGACTGCCGATCACCAGGTCGTCGCCGACGCCGAGCCGGTGCAGCAGAATCGCCAGTGCGGTGTGCAGCACCGTGAATCCGGTGGTGGCGTTCTCCCGCGCCCAGGCGACGAGGTCGCTGCGCAGGGTGTCGTCGATCGGCACCGTGACGGTGCCCGCGCCGCCGGAGCGGGCCTCACCGGCTGCGCCCGCGCGGGTGGCGGGCACGGCGGTCTCGGTGGGCGAATCGGCATGCAGCTCGGACCAATACGCGAGATCATCGCGGTCGAGTGCGGCCGCGCGGATCGCATAGTCGCGGTAGTCGACGTCGGGTTCGGGCCAGGCGTCGGTACGGCCGGCGAGACGCTCGGCGTACGCGGCGGCGAGATCGGCGGCCAGGACGGGCAGCGACGCACCGTCGGCGGCGATGTGGTGGATCACCAGCAGCAGCACATGAGCGCTGTCCTGGTCCGCGTTTCCCGGGTCCGGCGACGGCGCCAGCAGATGTACCCGCATAGGGGCCTGCGACACCGGGTCGATGGGCCGGGAGAGGCGCTCGGCGATCGCTGCGGGCATATCACCGACGGTCTGTACGGCGAGATCACCGATCACCTCGTGGCCGTGCTCGAGGACCACTCCGTGCGGTGCGGAGTTGAGCGCGGGGAACACGGTCCGTAGGGAGACGTGCTTGGTCACCAGGTCGGTGAGGGCTCCGCGCAGTGCATCGAGGTCGACGCGGCCGTCGAGCCGGATCGCCAGCGGGATCAGGTAGTCCGTCGATGCCGGGTTGGCGCGGGCGATCGACCACAGTCCGCGTTGCACCGGTGCCGCCGGTACCTGTGCAGGCCGTGACACGGTGGGCCGTCCGGTGCTCTCGGGTGCCGGGACCGGCTGTGCGTCAGAGGGATTCACCAGCGCCGCGAGATCACCGATTCGTGGGTGATCGAACAGGTCACGAACCCGCAGTGCCGGGCCGTCGTGGCGCCGGTTGAGGCGGCTGATGACGGTGGTGGCCTGCAGGGAGGTGCCGCCCAGACCGAAGAAGTCGGCGTCGGCGTCGACCTCGGCGGGATCGACGTCGAGTACCCCGGCGATGGTCTCGGCGACGAGCGCGAGCGGAGAGCGCGTCTGTCGAGCGGCGGTCGCGGGCTCGTCGGCGGGTACCGTCGCCGCGCGCTCCATGGCGAGCAGGGCCTTGCGGTCGAGTTTGCCATTGGGTGTCAGCGGGATCTCGTCGATCACGATCACCGTTGCCGGCACCATGTGTGATGGCAGTGTGCGAGACACGAAGGCGCGCAGGTCGGCTGGGGTGGGGGCAGCGGAATCGACCGCCGCGGAGTCGACCGCCGCGAGCCGGACGTATCCGAGGAGTGCCGCATCGGCACCGGTGCCACCGACCGCTGCCGCGGCGAAGTCGACGGCCGGATGCGCCGCGAGCGCCGCGCCCACCTCGTCGAGTTCGATGCGGAATCCCCGCACCTTGACCTGATTGTCGCTGCGGCCGTGGAAGATCAGCGAACCGTCGCCTCGCTGGTGCACCACGTCGCCGGTGCGATACATCGGTGTGCCGGCCGGCACACCGGGTAGGTCCGGGGCGGCGACGAAGCGTGCGGCGCTCAGGGCGCTGCGGTGCAGGTAGCCGCGGGCGACCCCCGGCGAGATGAGATACAACTCGCCCGGGCACTCGTCGGGTACCGGGCGCAGGCGGTGATCCAGGACGAGCGCGATGGTACCGGCCACCGGTGTGCCGATCGAGATCTCGGCGCCCGGCTCCAGCGGCGCCGACATGGTGGCGACGATGGTGGTCTCGGTCGGCCCGTAGCAGTTGATCATGCGGCGGCCCGGGGCCCAGAGCGACACCTGCTCGGCGGTGGTCGCCTCGCCACCGACGGCCAACGTCACCAGATTCGGCAGTTCGCGGTGACGGGCCGTGGCCAGGGCGGCCGGGGTGATGAACGCATGCGTGATCGATTCGGCGGCAAGGAAGTCCACCAGCTCGTCACCACCGACGATGTCGGTGGGCGCGATCACCATGGTCGCGCCGGCGTCGACGGCCAGGAGCAGCTCGAGCATCGACGCGTCGAAGCTTGGGGAGGCGAAATGTAATGTGCGAGCGCCGGGTTCGACGCCGTACCGGTCGCGCTGCGAGGAGCTGAACGCGGCGAGGCCGGCGTGCGGCACGATGACGCCCTTGGGTGTGCCGGTCGAGCCGGAGGTGTAGATGACGTACGCGGCGCTGTCGGGGTGTCGGTCGGCGCTGGATTCGGCGAGCGCCGCCGCCCGCAATTCCTCTTCCGGGGTCCGCGGGGAGGCGAAGTGCCGCGGCCACGCATCGAGGGACACGGTGTCGACCCACCACACCGGATGCGGCAGGGTGCCCAGGCGGGTATCGGAGGTGATCCCCAGCAGCGCAACGGAATCGGTGAGCATGTGGGCGATCCGCTCGTCGGGATGGCGCGGATCGATCGGCAACACCGCGCCGCCGGCCAGCGCGACGGCCCAGGTGGCGGTCACCGAGTCGACCGATCGTGGCAGGGCGACGGCGACGACGTCGTCGGTACCGATGCCGAGATCGCGCAGGTGTGAGGCCCACCGTTCGGCGCGCGTGAGGAGCTCACGATAGGTCAGCGCAGCGGTTCCGTCGTCGATGGCGATGGTATCGGGGTGCTCGACGGCCGCGGTCTCCAGGAAGTCGGCGAGGTGACGCGGCGCCGGGGGCTCGTGGTCGGGGATCCGGACCTGGGCGGCTCGGGAAGGCAGCACGTCGTCGAGGGGCCGATCGGGATCGTCGAGGATGGCGTGTGCCAGCGCCACCAGATCGCGGGCGACCGACTCCACGCGAGCGCGCGAATAGACGTCGGTGGCATAGGTGCAGACGAGGGTGTCCGAGCGCAGCCGGATCTCGAGATCGAAACGGGCCGAGCCGGTCTCGACCTCCTCGGCCGACACCTCGAGTCCGGGCAGCTGCGGCAGTGGTAGTTCGGTGGCGCCGTCGCGCACCGACGCGTCGGCGGCCAGCGCGATCGAGAACAACGGATGACGGCCGGTGCGCGGCGGGTTGATCCGGGCCACGAGGTACTCGAAGGGCATGTCGGCGTGCACGAGTGCATCGAGATCACGATCACGCACCTCATCGAGCAACCGGCCGAAACTCTGCTGCCCGTCGACCGGGGTGCGCAGCACCACCGAGTTGACGAACATCCCCACGATGTCGGCGAGCCGGGGATCGGTGCGGCCCGACACCGGTGTGCCGATCACGACGTCGGAAACGGCGCCGTCGATCTGCACCTCGGGTCGCGCGTCGTGATGCCGCAGCGTCGCGGCCAGCAAGGTGTGCAGGAGCGTGAACTCGGTGACGTGGTCACCGGCGAGCCCGCGCAGCCGGTCACGGATGTCGCGGCCGAAGTCGACGCGGACGACACCGGCGGCATCCGGGGTGGAGTCCTGCCGATCGCCGGCCGAATCATTGTGTGCCGGTGCGGCATCCGGGGCGAGGACCGGGGTGTGATCCATGCCCGAGAGGGTGTCCTCCCACCAGTCGGCGAGCGTCGCGAGGCGACTGTCCCGGTCGTCGATCCGGCGCGGGTGGACGACCGCGCCGGGATCGACGCCGAGACCCCGGGCCTGCCACCGCAGATGGTCGCGGTAGCCGACCCGGAGAGGCGGTTGCGACGATGATCGACCGTCGCGAATCCGCGCATAGGCGCCGGCGATGTCGTTCGCGAGCGGCGCCATCGACCAGCCGTCGGCAGCAATATGGTGCACGACGACGGTCAGCTTGTGATGATCGGAGTCGCCCGTGGGCGAATCGATCCGGTGCAATGCGACCCGCAGCGGGGTGTCGCGGGTCAGATCGAACGGTTGCCGCGCCAACGCGCGGGCCGCCTGCGGCCACAGCTCGGCGGTGGTGTGCTCGAGCGCGAGATCGACGGCGGCATCGTCGGTGTCGAGGACCCGCAACTCGGGCCGCCCGTCGACGTCGGGATAGATGGTGCGCAGCGGCTCGTGACGATCGACCGCGTGGCGCAACGCTTCCCGGAGCGCGTCCACGGCGAGGTCACCGCGCAGATCGAGGGCGAAGGCGATCGTGTACGAGGCGGTGTCGGCGTCGGGATCATCGGCGCCGAGACGGTTCAGGAACCACAGCTGTTGCTGCGCCGGCCCGGGAACGACGGGACCGTCGTCGGACTGCGGGGCGGGTGCCGTACCCGGTGTCGGGTCGACCTCGCCGACCTCGCCGACCTCGCCCGCCAGCCGCGCCAGACCGGCCACGGTGGGATGGGCGAACACCTCGCGGACCTCGATACGACGCCCGCCGAGCTGTTCCAGCGCGCCGGCGAGGTGGGTGGCCAGCAGCGAGTTGCCGCCGAGCTCGAAGAAGTCGTGATCGCGACCCACGCTCGCCGGGTCGAGTTGCAACCGCTCGGCGATCACCTGCGCCACCATGCGTTCGGCGGCACCGACGGGCGCGACGTATTCACCGGTGTCCGAACCGATCTCGCCGACCTTGCGGGCGGCGACGGTCTCGGGGTCGGCGAGCGCGCGGCGATCGATCTTGCCGATCGGGGTGGTCGGGATCGCCGACAGGGCGACGATACTGCGCGGAACCATGTGCGCGGGAAGGTGATCGCGGATGCGGTCGGAGACGCCCGCGAGTGCCGCGGCGGGATCGACGTCGCCGTCGAGCGTGACGAACGCGACGATGCTCGCGCTCTCACCCGAGCCGCTGGTGATCGTGACCGCGGAGGCGACGGCGTCGTCGGCGGTCAGTACCGCGTCGATCTCGCCGAGTTCGATACGGTGCCCACGGATCTTGGTCTGATCGTCGGTACGCCCACGGAACTCCAGCTCGTGCTCGGCGGTCCACCGCACCAGATCGCCGGTCCGGTACATCCGGTCGCCGGGTGCACCGAAGGGGTTGGCGATGAAGCGCTTCGAGGTCAGCGGCCGAATACCGTGATAGCCGCGGGCGAGATGCGGTCCGGCGATGTACAACTCGCCGACCGTGCCGGGTGTGACCGGCTGCAGCCGCTCGTCGAGGACCATCGCGGCGATCCCACGGATGGGTCGTCCGATGGTGATCGTCGAATCCATCGGCGTGATCTGCTCGGAGACGGTGGCCACCACCGTTGTCTCGGTCGGGCCATACGCGTTGAACAGGGCCGGGCCCCGCGACCAGTCGCGCACCGCCTCGGGATTGGGGTGTTCTCCGCCGATCACCAGCGCGTGCAGACCCGGCACGTCGTCGGGACCCATGGTGGACAGCAGAGACGGCGTGAGGAAGGCGTGGGTGATGCCGCGGTCGTTGATCAGTTCGGCGAGTTCGCGTCCGCCGACGAGTCCCGGCGGAGCGATGTGCATGGTCGCTGCCGCCGCGATCGCCATCAGCATCTCCAGGACCGAGGCGTCGAAACTCGGCGAGGCGAGGTGCAGTGTGCGTGACCGGGCGGTCAACCCGAAGTGCACCACCTGATGCGCCGCGAAGTCGGCCAGCCCCCGGTGACTCACCACGACGCCCTTCGGGGTGCCGGTCGTGCCGGAGGTGTAGATCAGGTACGCGGGGTGATCGACCGACAGCGGTGCGGGTCGTTCGCCGGCGGTGATGGGTGCGTCGTCATGCCCGGTCCAGCCGTCGGCCTTGTCGAGAACGACGACGCGCCGATCGCCGGTGATGCCGCTCATCGCCGGTGCCGACGCCGAATCGGTCAGCAGCAGAACGGCTTGCGAGTCGTCGATCATGTAGGCGATCCGCTCGCTCGGATAGTTCGGGTCGACGGGCACCCACGCCGCTCCGGTTCGCGTGATCGCCCACACCGCGGTGATCGTGTCGACCCCGCGGGGCAGGGCGACCGCGACGAAGCACTCGGGGCCGGCTCCGAGATCGAGCAACTCGCGCGCGAGCCGGTTGGCCCGACGGTCGAGCTCACGGTAGGTCAGGGCGGCGGTCGCGTCGCGCACCGCGATGCGGTCCGGTTCGGCGCGCACGGCCTCGGCGAGGAGGTCGGTGAGATGTTCGCCGGGACGTCCGGCGATGCCAACGGCCGGGACGAGGCCGAGACGCTCGGCGGGATCGAGGAGGGTGATGTCGCCGATGGGGCGTGCCGGGTCGGCCACGACTGCCTCGAGGATGCGGCGCAGTCGGGTGGCCAGCGAGGTGATGGTCGTCGCATCGAACAGTGCGGTCGCATAACCGATCTCGAGCGAGAGCCCGGCCGGAGTGCCGTCGGCGGCGTGCCGCTCGGTGAAGGTGAACTGCAGATCGAACTTGGTGTGGCCGACGTCGATCCGCGAGGCGGTGGCCGACAGATCGGCGAAGTCGAGATCGATCGCGTCCGCGCCGTCGCGGCCGGCGCCGTGACCGCCGGTGATCGCGTCCTCGAGAGCGACCGACACCGAGAAGAACGGGTGATGGCCCGCGGCGCGGGTCGGATTGAGCTCGGTGACGATCCTGTCGAAGGGCAACTCGGCGTGGTCGAACGCATCGAGATCGACGGTCCGGACGGTGTCGAGCAGGGCATCGAATCCGAGGTGCTTGTCCACGCGGGTGCGCAGCGGAACGGTGTTGACGAACATGCCGATGAGATGGTCGAGGTCGGCGTCGCCGCGACCGGCGACCGGCGTACCGATCACCAGATCGTCGTGGGAGGACCCGGTGCGCAGCAACGCGGCCACCAACGCGTGCAGCGCCATGAAGGTGCTCGCGCCGCGGGATTCGGCGGCGGCGTGCAGGGCGGCGTGCGCGTGCGCGGGCAGCCAGGCGCTCACGGTGGCGCCGCGCGAATCGTATTCGCGGGGTCGGGGGCGGTCGACGGGCAATTCGGTTTCGGTGGGTGCATCGGCCAGCGTCGCCCGCCAGAATTCGAGATCATCTGCAGCGGAAGAGCTTTCCATGGCCGCGTGCTGCGTGGCGCTGAATTGCGAGTAGGACACCCCGAGCGGCTCCCACTCGGGGGCATGCCCGGCCGCGCGACTGCGGTACGCGGTCGCGAGGTCGTCGGCCAGCGGCGTCAGCGACCACCCATCGGCGGCGATGTGGTGGATGACGATCGTCAGACGGTGATCGTCGGAACCGGCCCGGACCAGACGGGCACGCAGCGGGATGTCGTGGGCGAGATCGAAGGGGGCGCCGGCGAACTCGAGATCGCTCACGGCCCTGTCGGTCTCGGTGACGGTCAGATCGACGTCGACGTCGGCGGCGTCGTGCACCTCGATGCAGGCGGTGCCGTCGATCTCGGTCACCGTGCTGCGCAGCGGTTCGTGGCGGGCGATGACGTCGACGAGAGCCGCGTGCAGAGCGTCGACGTCGAGTTGGCCGACGAGACGAACCGAGAACGGGATGTGGTAGTTGGCCGAGTCGGTGGAACCGAGCCGGTCGGTCAGCCACAGCCGATGCTGGGCGGGGGACAGCGGAACCGGACCGCTGGGGGAGTGCCACCGGGTGGAGTCCGGTGCCGCATGGAGCGCGGTGTCGTCGACGACGGTGGCCAATGCGCGCAGATCGGCGGAGTCGAAGATGTCGCGGATACCGACACGGCGCCCGGTGGCGCGGGACAGTCGCGCCGCGACACGCGTCGCCGACAGCGAGTTGCCGCCAGCGTCGAAGAAGTTGTCCGACATCGACATCGACGAGCGCCCGAGGACCTCGCCGACGAGATCGGCGACGAGGTGTTCGGTCGCCCCGACCGGCTCGACGTGCGCACCGGAGTCGGCGCGTTCGGGTACCGGGAGGGCACGACGATCCAGCTTGCCGTTGGCGGTGGTCGGCATGTGTTCGAGGAGCATGAGGGTGGTGGGCACCATGTGGGCGGGGAGTCGTTGCGCGAGTTCGCCGCGCAGGTCGCGGGAATCGAGACGGTCACCGCACAGATATCCGACGAGCACGACGTCACCGTCGACGACGTCATC
The DNA here is from genome assembly GCF_030077625.1 of Gordonia sp. L191. NCBI lineage: Bacteria > Bacillati > Actinomycetota > Actinomycetes > Mycobacteriales > Gordoniaceae > Gordonia > Gordonia sp. L191. The sequence goes on from NZ_CP125996.1 coordinate 1,148,622, forward strand.
GCGCAATGCCACCGCTGCCGAGGACACACCGTCGAGTTGCGCGAGCACCGTTTCGATCTCACCGAGTTCGACCCGCTGGCCGCGGATCTTGACCTGGGAGTCGCTGCGGCCCAGGTATTCCAGGGCGCCGTCGGTGCGTCGACGGACGAGATCTCCGGTGCGGTAGAGGCGTCGGCCGTCGGCGGCGGCGATGAATCGCGACGCCGTCAGGTCCGCTCGGGCGGCGTATCCCCGGGCCAACTGCGGTCCGCCCAGATAGAGTTCGCCGATTGCGCCCACCGGCTGCGGGCACAGGCGATGATCGAGGACGATCGCGTCGGTGTTCCAGACCGGGGTGCCGATGGGGGTCACGGTGTCGTCGGCGCGGCAGTGGTCGTGGTGGGTGACGTCGATCGCGGCCTCGGTCGGGCCGTAGAGGTTGTGGATCGGTGCGTCGGTGACGCGTGCGGTGGCGGCCACGGTGGCCGGGGTCAGCGCCTCGCCACTGGTGATGATCCGCCGCAGGCTACCCAGAGTGCTTGTTGCCGTGTCATGTTCGGTGCCGAGAGTCTCGGCGAAGGCCGCCAGCATGGACGGCACGAAGTGCACGGTGGTGATCGCGTGACGGTCGATCACCTCACGCAGATACCAGGGATCGCGATGCCCGTCGGGGGTCGGCACGACCAATGCCGACCCGGAGATGAACGGCCAGAAGAACTCCCACACCGACACGTCGAAGGTGGCGGGGGTCTTCTGCAGCACCCGGTCGCCGGGGGCGAGCCGGTAGCGGTCCTGCGTCCAGCGCAGGCGGTTGGCCAGCGCGCGGTGGGTGATCGTGACGCCCTTGGGCATGCCGGTCGACCCGGAGGTGAACAACACGTAGGCCGGCTGATCGGGCAGCGGACGCGACGGGCGGATGCCGGATTCGGCGGGCGCGTTCTCGATGGTTGCCGAATCGATGGGAGCAGTGAACAATTCGGACACGGTCAGGGTGGCCGCTGCTGTGGGCAGTGCCGGTCCGTCGGAGTCCACGATGATCGCGGTGGGGTCGGCGGTGGCGACGATGTGAGCGAGTCGCTCGGCCGGTTCGCCCGGATCGATCGGCAGGAATGCGGCACCGGCCCGCATCACCGCGTGCAGCGCGACGACCTGCTCCACACCGCGTGGTAATGCGACACCGACCACCGACTCCGGTCCGATACCGCGCGCGGCCAGAGCGTCGGCGATGTGCTGTGCGAGTGCGGTGAAGTCGGCCAGATCGAGTGCTTCGCCGGAGGTGGCGTCGACGATCGCGGTGCCTCCCGAACGGGTGTGCCCGGTGTGGGTGCGCACCGCCTCGTCGAGCAGGTCGAGGACCGTTTCGTCGCCGAGATCGACCGAGTCGCCGTGTGATGCGACGTCGATCCGGCTCTGTTCATCGATTCCGGGCAGCGGCAGAGAGGTGATCGGCAGGCCGGCGTCGGACCGGACGAACCGCTCGAGGAAGTCGATGATCCGACGGTGATGGGTTTCGATCTCCTCGGGGGAGTACAGGTTCGGGTTCGCCTCGAGATCGAGTCGCATCCCGCCGGTGAATCCGTCGTAGACGTTGATCGAGGCATCCTCGACGGGCCCGGTCGACAGGACGTTCAATTCGCCTCGGAGAGTGGCGAAATCGATGTGCTCGAAGAACAGCATCACGTTGATCATCGGGCCGAAGAAGCCGCGCCGTCCCGACGGCGAGTCCAGCACCCGACCGGTGATGTCCTCGTGGCGGAAACGCTGATGGCGCAACGCCGCCCGGACGTCGTCGTTGGTGGCCCGGATGAGATCGGCGATGCTGCGCGGGGTGTCGTCGGCGCCGAGCCCGACTCGGATCGGGATGACGTTGGACGTCAGACCCGCCGAGGTGCGCAACAGGTCGTTGTCGCGGCACGCCACCGGCAGCGAGGTCATCGCCTCGGTGCGGTTGTTGAGTTTGGCGAGGTAGGCCGAGACCGCGGCGGTGATGACCGACGCCACCTTCACATGATGGCGTTCGGCGACCTCGCGGATGGCGGCGATCAGGTCGGCGTCGAGGATCGCCGGGCGCACCGTCGCCACCGGAGCGGCCGGCGCCGATCCGGTCGACAGCGAGGTGATCTCCGCTGGGGCGCCGGACTCGTCATGCAGACGCGAATTCCAATACTGCAGAGCAGCATCGAAATTGGGCGATTCGCGCCAGTCCCGGTCGAATTCGGCGACCTGTGCCATCGTCGCGGTGTTCGCGGGCGGTACGTCGGAACCGGTGGCCAGTGCGGTGTAATGCGCCGCGACGCGCAGCATCATGTACATCGCCGCGTAGCCGTCGAAGGCCAGATGGTGCCCCCAGCAGTACCAGACGCTGTGTCGGGGGCCGAGTTCGAGCAGGTAGGTCTCGAGTAGTGGGTCGGAGAACAGGTCGGTCGGCTGCGAGCGGTGCTCGTCGATCCAGGCCAACGCGGCCGCGCGCGGATCGTCGGCGGCGGAGAAGTCGCGGCGGTGCAGCGGAATGGTGCGGGTGTGATCGACCAGGACCTGGGGCTCCCCGTCTTGCGGCTCACCGTCTCCGGATTCGCCGGCGTGGCCTACGGCGTCGGGGGAGACCAGGGTGATCAGACCGGACTCGGTCTCGACAGAGGTGGCAGCGACCGCGCGGCACATGAGGTCGGCGTCGACGGCGTCGTGGAACTCGGCAAATGCGGCAACCGACATCGGCACCTCGGGTTCGAGGAGCTGCGCGTAGTAGATGCCGCGCTGCGCCGCCGTCATCGGAATGGCGCCATCGGTGTCGGTGAGTTCGATGGTCAGGTCGTCAACACTCATGAGGTGCCTCCTTGGCGTGAACCGGAGTCGGTGCGGTGCCGGGTGTGGCTCGGCAGGGACTTCGGGCGGCAGATGGGCGTAGATGGGTCCAGATCGCGTGAGATCGTGTGTTCCCCGTCACTGCCGGTGGTCCCCACGCCCCCGACGCCCGGGCCAGGCATTGCCCGGATGCCCGGCCGACGAAACCCCATCGCACGCTCCGCGGGTACGGGCAGCGCCGAGGATTTGGTTCCCACCTGCGGTTTCACCTACACTGGACGGGTTGCCTGCGGTGCGTGAGCGCCGCGAATCGGCTCGTGAACCCACTGGGAAGGCCCGCTTACGGCGGAAAAGCCCAGGCAGGCGTGTGTCCGATGGCAACAGGCCGTGTGCGTCGGGTCGGAAATCCGGCGCACAGATACGTCTGATCGGCGCACGCTGTTCGGACGTGTCGACGACATCCAGGTCAAGGAGAGAATCGAATGATTCAGCAGGAGTCTCGCCTGCGGGTCGCCGATAACACGGGAGCCAAGGAAATCTTGTGCATCCGCGTGCTGGGCGGCTCGTCGCGGCGCTACGCCGGCATCGGTGACACCATTGTCGCCACTGTCAAGGACGCCATCCCCGGTGGCAACATCAAGAAGGGCGAGGTCGTCAAGGCGGTCATCGTGCGCACTACCAAGGAGCGCCGCCGTCCGGACGGAAGCTACATCCGTTTCGACGAGAACGCCGCCGTCATCCTCAAGGGTGAGAGCGACCCCCGCGGTACCCGCATCTTCGGCCCGGTCGGCCGCGAGCTGCGTGAGAAGAAGTTCATGAAGATCGTGTCGCTGGCACCGGAGGTGATCTGACATGAAGGTGCACAAGGGTGACACCGTGATCGTCATCTCGGGCAAGGACAAGGGCGCCAAGGGCAAGGTCATCGAGGCCTACCCGCAGCGTGAGCGTGTCCTCGTCGAGGGCGTGAACCGTATCAAGAAGCACACCGCCGCCTCGGCCAACGAGCGTGGCGCGGCCTCGGGCGGCATCGTCACGCAGGAAGCCCCCATCCACGTGTCGAACGTGATGGTCGTGGACTCCGACGGCAACCCGACCCGCGTCGGCTACCGCGTCGACGAGGAGACCGGCAAGAAGGTCCGGATCTCGCGCAAGACCGGGAAGGACATCTGAGATGACCACCACTGAAAAGGTCCAGCCTCGGCTGAAGCAGCGCTACCGTGCCGAGATCAAGGACGCGCTGAACAAAGAATTCGACTACGCCAACGTCATGCAGATCCCCGGCGTGGTCAAGGTCGTGGTGAACATGGGTGTCGGTGACGCCGCCCGCGACGCCAAGCTCATCAACGGCGCAGTCGCCGACCTCGCGCTGATCACCGGCCAGAAGCCGGAGATCCGTCGCGCCCGCAAGTCCATCGCACAGTTCAAGCTGCGCGAGGGCATGCCGATCGGTGCCCGCGTGACCCTGCGCGGCGACCGGATGTGGGAGTTCCTCGACCGTCTCGTGTCGATCGCGCTGCCCCGTATCCGCGACTTCCGCGGTCTGAGCGACCGTCAGTTCGACGGCAACGGCAACTACACCTTCGGTCTCAACGAGCAGTCGATGTTCCACGAGATCAACATCGACAACATCGACCGGCCGCGCGGTATGGACATCACCGTCGTCACCTCGGCCACCACGGACGACGAAGGCCGCGCACTGCTTCGCGCGCTGGGCTTCCCGTTCAAGGACAACAACGCGAAGGACAACTGAGATGGCCAAGAAGGCTCTGATCAACAAGGCCAACAAGAAGCCGAAGTTCGCCGTGCGCGCCTACACCCGGTGCAACAAGTGCGGTCGCCCGCACTCGGTGTACCGCAAGTTCGGCCTGTGCCGCGTGTGCCTGCGCGAAATGGCACACGCCGGCGAGCTGCCGGGCGTGCAGAAGTCGAGCTGGTGACTTCCCGCCGGTGACTTCACCGGCGGCACAACACCTCACAACGACCCCGTCTCCCTCACCGGGAGGCGGGGTCGTCGTGCTCTCGCCGACGGCGCCCTCTATCTCGCCGACAGCGCCCTCTTTCTCGCCGACGGCGCCCTCTATCTCGCCGACAGCGCTCTTCCTCCTGCCGACAGCGCTCTCTTTCTCGTCGACAGCGCTCTTCCTCCCGCCGACCGCGCTCTACTTCTCGCCGACAGCGCCCCTTTGATCGGTGGTCGAGGTGAGAGGCGCGCCAGCGCCGAACCTCGAGACCTCGTGCGCCAACGCCGGATTCGTTCCGACCCGCACCTGGCGCTGAGCGCTCCCCGGCCGCATCGGACCCCGCTCGACCCGACTATGCACTCCTGCATAGAATGACCGCATGACGGTTACCGACAACGAATCCCGCGGCACCTCTCTGTCCGAGGTGCTCCGCGCGTTCGACCCGGCCCTGGAGTTCGCGATTCCGGCTGGCTGGACCCAGGGTCGTACCGCGTACGGCGGGTTGACCGCAGCACTCGTGGTCGCAGCCGCCCAGCAGACCGACGGCGCGCCGCTGCCTGCCCTGCGGGCCGCGCAGTTCGCGTTCACCGCTCCGGTGACCGAGACGTTGGACGTGCAGGCGCGACGACTCCGTGAAGGCCGGTCGGTGACGAGCGTTGCCGTCGAGACCCGAAGCGGTGATTCCGTTGCGGCACAATCGACCCTGATCTTCGCCGGAACGCGTGACAGCTCCGTCGAGCACACCCTGATTCCTCGCCCCGACGTCGCCGGCCCGCAGGATTGCCCAAGCGTCGACGGACGGCCCGGGCCGCAGCCGACCTTCACCGACCAATTCGAGCGCCGGATCGCCGGCGGCGCGATACCGGTGACGAAAGCCGCTGAGCCCGAGGTGCTTTGGTGGATGCGACACCGTGATGCCGAGGGTGTCGATCCGGCCGTCGCGCTCGTCGCGCTCGGTGACAGCCTGCCGCCTGCAGCGATGACGGCATTCTCCGACTGGGCGCCCATCAGTACCGTGATGTGGTCCATCGACATCTGCGCCGACGAGGTCGTCGACCCCACCGGTTGGTTCTTGTTGCGGTCGTCGAGCGTCGTTGCGCGCGGTGGCTACTCCTACCAGACGATGGAGGCCTGGGACGCCGACGGGCAATTGGTGATGACCGGCACCCAGACGGTGGCGATCTTCACCTGATCGGACGAACGTCGCAAACATCGTTGACCTGCTCTTGACCGTTGCTTGCACCCAGACTTACTGGGGTGTTCTCACGGCTTGTCCTCAGCTTCGGCAAAGGTTTTCGCGATTGGGTGTGCTTCGGCTGTTATTGGTCGGCACGGTGCCGAGGAAGGGGCTGGAGAATGTCGATGGGGTTGGCAACGACGCGACGTCGAGTGGCGGTTGCGGTCGCGGGGATCGGTATCGCAGGTGTGGTCGGGGCGGGCGGAGCCGGTATCGCCGGAGCCGCACCGACGCCCCCGCCACCGCCGAAGGCGTTCGGAACGACGTGTTCGGTGATGCAGGTGGAACGGGCGCTCGCCGTGGAGGATCCGGCGCTGTGGCAGCAGATCAACTCGCATCCGCGGGCCAAGCGGCACTTCGAGGAGATGATCGTGCTGTCGCCTGAGCAGCGGAAAGCGCTGCGGGAGAAGAATCGTCACGCGAACCCGGTCCGCTCGACGGTGATGGCGTTCCTGCGTGATCACGGCATCGGCGCACAGCAGCGCACGATGACCCGTGACGCCATGGCGAAGGCCTTGCGCACCTGCAACAAGTACTGAGATCTGTTGCAGCAGAGGTTCTTCGGGTAGTTTACTGGGTCAGTGACCGCACCGCCACCTGCACGGCGTCGAGATGATCGGCCATGGCCTGCTCGGCGGCTTGGCGGTCGCCGGAGCCGATGGCCTCGACGATGCGCTCGTGTTCCTCGTTCGACCGGCGCATGCGTCCGGTCGCCAGATTGAGGGTGGCCGACTGACCCGTCAGTGAATTGCGGATGTCGCCGAGTGCCTTCTGGAACACCCGGTTGCCACTCGCTCGGGCGATCGTGAGGTGGAACTGTCCGTCGAGGGCGACCCAGTCGGTCTGATCCGACTCGGCCGCCATGGCCTGCGTCAATTCGGTGAGTTGGCGCAGGTCGTCGGCGGAGTGGCGTTCGGCGGCCCACCCGGCGGCCGGGATCTCGATGTGCGGTCGCGCCTCCATGAGTTCCCGCGCGGTGTAGTCGCCGACCTTCAGGTCGTGCGATACCGTGCTGCTGATTACGAATGTTCCTCGGCCGGTGCGGGTCTCGGTGAGGCCGAGAGCCGTGCACGAGCGCAGTGCCTCCCGGACGACCGATCGACTCACCGCGTAGCGCTCACCGAGTGCGGCCTCGGATGGGAGGCGTTCACCCACGGGGAGGTCACCACCCTCGATGGCCTGGCGTAGGTCGGTGAACACCGCTTCGGCCGCGCTGACCCGGGTCGTGACGGGCCGGCGGTCGGCCCAGCTGCTGGTCATCGGGTGATCCTCCGTGATCGATCCGGTGTGTGTGGTGGTCGTACATGTTGACGATAGCTCAGCAATGTACGACACTAGAGCTGTCAGACAGCCGGATAGTAAGATAGGTGAGAATGTGACGATGGTCCAGGAGCGAGTGGAGACCGATCTGCTCGGTCGGCGTGAGGTGCCTGCCGAGGCGTACTGGGGTATCCACACCCTGCGAGCAGTGGAGAACTTCCCCGTCACCGGACGGACGATCGGCTCCAACGCCCATCTCGTCCGTGCGCTCGCCGCGGTGAAATGGTCGGCGGCACGTGCGAACGCCGATCTCGGCATCCTCGATGATGAACGAGCGGCCGCGATCTGCGCGGCCTGCGACGAGATCCTCGACGGCGACTTGCATGATCAGTTCGTCGTCGACGTCATTCAGGGCGGTGCGGGTACCTCGACCAACATGAACGCCAACGAGGTGATCGCGAACCGGGCGCTGGAGATCCTCGGGTACGGTCGCGGCGAGTACCGGCATCTACATCCCAACGAGCATGTCAACGCCGGACAATCCACCAACGACGTCTATCCGACCGCGGTCAACGTGGCGACCATCCGGGCGGTCGGTGAGCTCGACGAGGCGATGTCGGTGCTGCAGCAGGCTTTTGCGCGCAAGGCCGCGGAGTTCTCCTCGGTCGTCAAGATGGGGCGCACCCAGTTACAGGATGCGGTACCGATGACCCTCGGTCAGGAGTTCGGGGCATTCGCGGTGATGATCGACGAGGATCGGCAACGTCTGCGTGAGGCGGCGACCCTGGTCCACGAGATCAATCTCGGTGCCACCGCGATCGGCACGGGTCTCAATGCCCCGGTCGGCTACGCGGACAAGGCTGTCGGATATCTCCGCGACAAGACCGGTTTGGACCTGGTGAGTGCGCACGACCTCGTCGAGGCCACGCAGGACGTGGGCCAGTTCGTGCACCTGTCGGGGGTTCTCAAACGTGTCGCGGTGAAGCTGTCGAAGATGTGCAACGATCTGCGATTGCTGTCGTCGGGGCCGCGGGCCGGACTCGGTGAGATCAACCTGCCACCGGTCCAGGCGGGATCGTCGATCATGCCCGGAAAGGTGAATCCGGTGATCCCCGAGGTGGTTTCGCAGGTCGCCTACGAGGTGATCGGCAACGACGTCACCATCACGATGGCCGCCGAATCGGGTCAGTTGCAGCTCAACGCCTTCGAGCCGATCATCGTGACCTGCCTGTCGGAAGGGATGACCCACCTCAGCGCGGCCTGTCGGACGCTCGCCACCAAGTGCGTCGACGGCGTCACCGCCAACGAGGAGACGCTGCGGCATCGGGTTGAGAACTCGATCGGTCTGGTCACGGCGCTGAGCCCGTCGTTGGGCTACGTCGCCTCGACCGCGATCGCCCAAGAGGCGCTGCGCAGTGGTCGTACCGTCCTCGAGTTGGTTCTCGAGGCGGACCTTCTCGAGCGCGGCGAACTCGAACGACTGCTGAGTCCGGCGCATCTGGCCAATCTGCGTCCGGTGACCGCCGAGGTCGACAGAACCCGCTGATGGTCGACGAACAGATGCCGGACGCCGGGTCCGGCTGGGTGGCGGTGCTCGGGACCGGCGGCACCATCGCGAGCCGGCGCGACGCCGACGGCGTCATCCGACCAGGCGGGGCCACACCGGATTTCGGTCCGACGGCGACGCCGGTGCGCGTCACGACGGTCATGTCTCGCGACAGTTCGACATTCGACTTCGCCGCCATGGATCGGATCGTCGACGCCGTCGAGGAGGCGTTGACCGAGTCCGGTTGTCTCGGCGTGGTGGTGCTGCACGGGACCGATACCCTCGAGGAATCGGCGCTGGCCGTGGATCTCTTCCATGACGACCCGCGCCCGGTGGTGTTCACCGGGGCGCAGCGCAGCGCCGACCACGCCGACCCCGACGGCCCGGCGAATGCTGGGCATGCTGTTGCCACGGTGATGGATCCGGCGAATCGGGGACGGGGCGTCCTCGTGTGTTTCGGTGGAACGGTGCATGCCGCACGAGGTGTTCGCAAGGTGCACACCACCGCGCGCGATGGTTTCGCGGGAACCCCGGTGCAGCGGCAGATTCTCAGAAGGGTTCGTCTGCAAGGGATTCGGGTGGATGTGGTCGCTCTGTACCCGGGTGCCGACGAGGTGGTGATCGACGCGCTGGTGGCCGCCGGTGCACACGGCCTGGTACTCGAGGCGATGGGATCGGGCAACGCCAACCAGGCGATCATCGCCGCCGTCCGACGGGCCGTCGAGTCGGGTGTGCGGGTCGTCGTGACCACGCGCGTGGCCTTCGGGACCATCGCGCCGAGTTACGGCGGTGGCGCCGACCTGGTGGCTGCCGGCGCATCCTGGGAGCCGGAGTTGCGGGCCGGTCAGGCGCGAGTGGCATTGGCCGCTGCGGTGGCCGCGAGTGCCGCTGGGTAGACGGCGATGCCGCCCCCGCCGACGGGGAGCGGCATCACCTGGCCGGAAAGTGGACTGTCGCCGTCAGCCGAGCAGCCAGGCGTTCGGCGCACACACGATCGGAACCGCCGGATCGAAGGCATTGAGGACGATCGACACCGCGCGCGGTGAATAGCTCACCGACAGGTGGTCCGAGGTGTCCTGCTCACATCCGTTCTGCAGCACGATATTTCGGGTGTTCTTGGTGCCCGCGGGGAAGAAGGTCGACTGATACGGCGTGGTGACCTCGTCGTACCGGCTGCCGACGATCGTGTACTTCACGTCGCCGACGGCATAGACGCCGTCCTTGTTGAGATTCTTGATGAAGGGGGAGTCGTAGACCTGCTGGATGCCCGATGCCCCGACGCCGAGTGCGATCGGACCGAGTACGTCGATCCCGAGGTTGTTGATGGTGCGACCCAGGGTGCCGATCCCGTCCAGTGAGGTGCCGTTGTTGGTGGCGCCCAAGGTGACGAGGTTGGCGACCTTGGAGGCGCCGCCGTCGTAGCGGATGTACTGACGCGCGGTGATGCCGCCCTGAGAATGGCCGACCATGTTCACCTTCGAGGCACCGGTGGTCGAGAGCACCTTGGTGACGAAATCGCCGAGCTGCGCGCCGGATTGCGCGATGTCACCCGTGCCGAAGGCACCGGGTAACAGAGCGCCCAGCCCGCCGCCTTGCAGGGTCGGCAGGATGCCGTAGTTCAGCGCGTAGACGCAGTAGCCCGCGGATTTCAGGGCCGGCGACAGCATTGCCCAGTTGTTGTACGCGTTCTCCCACGTGCCGTGGACGAGGACGACCGGGTCCTGACCCTGTTTCGGTGTGCAAGACCAATCGTTGGCCCCGGGCGGCGCGATGTTCGGATTGGTCAGCCCGTACCCGAAGGCCGGAAGGAAGCCCTCTTGACGGGGACCGTTGCCGGTCGGGGTGAACCATGAGCTGCGTCCTGCCAGAATCGTCTCTGCGACAACAGGTTTCTTGGCGCCAGCCGCGATGAAGTCGGCGAGCTGCTGTTGCTGGTCGGCCGCGGCGGCCGGGCCGGCGAGTGACATGGCCACCCCGACGCCGGTGGCCACGGCGGCAACAGTGGTGGCGATTCTGCGGGTCCACGCCCGTCGTGACAATCGATGATGCGGCACTGCGATTCCCCTTCCCACAAGTGCCCGCCCCCTGTGGCGGCGCTGCCGGGTGTCGTACGTCATGTTGTGACGAGAACGTAAGTTACCACGCAGTAAGAGTACGTGTGTACTCCGATACCAAAGTGTCCGCTCTTTACTGACCAAAAGTAGGGATCGTGGATCCCATGTGACCTGTCGACGATGAAGGGCCCAAAAGCGTTCAGCGCCCGAGGAATCCGCCGAGCATGCCGCCGACGCCCGCCTGTCCGCCGTCACCGGTGCCGCCGACGAATCCGCCCGGTGGCAACTCCGAAGGCTGAACCACCACAAAGCCCTGCCCGGCGAACGCCAAGGTGAGTCGTTCGCCGGTGCTACGCCCCATCAGGGTGCCGAGGTTGAACGAATCGTTGGACTTGATCGAGGTCCGCAGGCTCGACGACCAGGCGACCGCGGCGTTGGGGTCGGCGTAGGTGGCCGCGTCGACGGTGAGCACCACCGGGGTGCCGTCGGTGGTGATCGCGATGCGCCCACGACCGGTGAAGACACAGTTGAACATTCCGGCGTTGCCGAGCGCGCCGGCCCCCTGCACGCGCGCGATGTCGTAGTGCAGCGTGGAGTCGAAGGCGAGCACGTTGGCGCCGTTGATGGTCAGGCCGTCGGTTCCGTCGAGATCGATGAGGTGGACGTCGGCGGCGGCGTTGGCCAGGAACAGATCGCCGCGGCCGCTCACCTTCATCAGCGGCACGCCTTCGCCCGAGAGTGCCTGGCGCATCATGCGTCCGATGCCGCCGGAGCCGAGAGCCTCGAAGCTCAGATCGCCCTGATAGGCGACCATCGACCCGGCCCGCGCCATCACCTCACCCGACAGGCCGATGCGACACATCTTGCTGCCCTGCTTCTGGATGCCTTGTCCGGAAACTTCGGAATGATCGGGTTTGAACAGATCGCTGTGCATGGGGGCTCCCTCGGGCTGCGGTCGGGGCGGAGGCGGACTGGCGGCGGGGTGGTGTGATGCGTCGGGTGGCCACGGTTGGGGCTCGCGTACCGGAGGCGACTCGGGCACGGGTGCGTCGTCCTCGACATCGATGCCGAAAGCGGTTGCCAGACCCGCCAATCCGGCGTCATATCCCTGTCCGACGGCGCGTACCTTCCAGGCATCACCGCGTCGATAGATCTCAACACAGACCACCGCCGCCTCGCTGGTGAGACCGTCCGGCGAGAAGGCGATCGTCTCGCCTGCGGGTGTCCCGGCGTCGGCGGGTGCGACGGTGACCTCGAGGCGTCCAGCGGTCGCGAACGAGACGGGGCCGGTTCCGTCGAGGCTGGCCGCGACGGCGATGGTGTCGATGTCGGCGGGTAGTCGAGTCGTGTCGATGTCGAGCACGTCGGCACCGCCGTCAGTGCGGTAGGAGATCCCGGGGCCGGTCGGCTGGTTGTAGAAGATGAAGTCGGCGTCGGACCGGACCCGATGAGCCGACGTCAGCAACACCGCCGAGGTGTTCACCGGTGTCACCGAACGCACCGACACCGCTACCGTCACCGACGGCAGCGCGATGTTCTGTCCCGGGGCGAGGTGCCGCATGGACCCATTGTGCCCGATATGCGACGGTGCGTGACCGGTGTCCACAGTCCTCACCTATGACGCGCGGGGCGGGCCGAGTCGACGGCGCGCCCCGCGCGTCGTCGGCGTTTACTCGCGAGGGCCGCGCCGCCGCGCACGGCAAGACTCGACCCGACTGCCGTCGACCGATGCACTCACCACGCGTGGGCCGCCGGCATGAGCGGCGCCCGTGTCGGGGGCACCCTTGACCGGCTGGTGGATCGGCTGCAGCACATATCCCGTCTGCCACGGGAAGGTCCCCAGGTCGTCGGCCCAGACCACCTGCAGCGCCGGATGATTCGGGAACAACTCGTTGGTGATGAGCATGTCGGATTTGTCGACGAGCTCGATCACCCGGACCCGCACCTCGAGCGCGTGTACCTCCAGTTCGGTCCGACCGTCGACCACCGATCGCCAGTCGACCCGGTGGAACAACTCGCCGAGTTCGTTGAGCACCTCACAACCCGTGCGCGCATCGAGACCGAAGACCACCAGATCGGGGATCGAGTGCAGCGCGAGCCCCGTCGTGTACGCGAACGCGCAGTCCGGCGGTGCGCACCGCGAATCCCCACACGAACACCCGTCGCCAACCGCTGTCACCGCCCAGCCGAACCGGCGAATGGTGGACAGCGTCTCACGGACGAGGGGATCGGGATGCCAGCGCGGGACGCCCCGGATTGCTGCGGCGTGATCGGCCATGGTCGCTCCTTTGTTCGAGGGTGCGTTCATGACATCACGGGGGTCCGACAAGTTCGGATCGCCTCGATCGGTTGCCCCGTTCGGTGTCCACCGGGTGAGTGAACCCTCGGGTGCACCTGCCTGCCCGAAGTGCGCGGTTCCCTCGGTTGGCTAAGCTCCGAGGGGAGATCATCACCTCATGCGTGGTGGCGAAATGGTGGAGCTCGAGGGTGATGTTCGCGTTTTCGGAGTACGACGCCGCAGACCTGCGCGATGACACCTGGGTGGACCTCTTCCCGTGGCTGGACTCCTACGAATCGGCGGACGCCGCCTGCCTCGAAGAACTGGTCCCGAACGTGTCGGACTGGTGGATCGCGGACTCGCCGCGCGACACGGCCGCCGACATGTCGCTCGACGATCTCGTCGTCGGCCTGGCTCGTCTTGCGGTCCGGCGGCATCGGGAACTCACCTTCGGGGAGCTCGCGCCGCTCCTCGATCCGACGATTCCCGTCGCCGGCCTGCGTCTTGATCCTCGCGCCGAAACCGTGGTCCGACGTCTCGGGGGTCGAGCGCTGGTCCGGACACTGCTGTCGGCGAGTGTGGCGTCGTTGTTCGCGTTGAAGGGCACGAGCCCGGACACCGTTCAGGAGGTCGCCGCGGGTGTTCTCGGTGCAACCATCCTGCGACTACCCGAAGACGGCGTTCTCCCCGACGAGGAGGCCGACAGTCCGGTTGCCGTGCAACTCGTCGATGACCTCAGAGTGCTCGCACGGTGGCGAGGTCTGCGCGGCAGTCTGGGCGCGCCGCTCATTTCCGTCGGCATCGAGGACGAAGCTCCCGAACAGGTCCAGGAGGTCGCCACCCGGATCTCGGCGATCACCGGCAAGGATTTCTCCACGATGGTGGAGTCCAACCCGGTTGACGAGCTCGAGAACCTGATCGAGCAACTCGATGACCGGGAGATGCTGGCACTCACCGAGTTCGTCATGGCGGCCGAACCGATCAGCATGGGACAGCTCAGCGTTCGGCTGCACGTGAGCAAAGGGCGCGCCGGCGGCATCGTGGCCAAGCTCAAGCAGGATCTCGCCGCCGCGTGCGAATTCGAGACCACCGCCGGCGGATTGCTCGCGAGCATCCGGGCCGAGATCCAGCCGGTCACCTCACTCGACCGACTACTCGACATGCAATCCGTGCTGCGCACCGAGGTCCCATCACTGGGCGTGCCGCTGTGGCTCGCTCTCGACCGGCTCGACGATGGATTCGAGGTCACCGGGGGCTGGGCGGTGGCTCCGGATCTCCGTTCGGCGAAGGGGCGGACGATCGTGATGCTCGAGCAGTTCGAATCCGTCAACGCCGTCGTGCCCATCCACGTCGCGGCGTCGACGCTGCGGTTGTCGACCGACGAGGTTCGAGAGTGGTTGCAGTACTGCGAGATCCCGGTCCTCGGCGACAACGTGTTGTTGTCCACCCGCCGTCTGGCCGATCATGCCGCCGGGATTCTGGAAGTACTCGGCCCCATGGGCATCGACCGCCTGACCGATCTCCTGAACACCGATCGACCCGAGCACCATGTCGTGAAACAGCTTGCCGACGATGAACGCCTCACCTGCACCACGGACGGCCTGTGGTGTCTGACGGAGTCTGTCGGTGAAGAACTCGGTGGGGCGCAAACGGCACCACGTACGCAGGACGTTGATCGGCCGGCGACCGAACAGTCCGCTCCCGAGGACGACTCGACCGCTGCCGCCGTTGTCGTCCGGCCCACGCGCCGTCTGTATCGGATCGAGGACACCTGGTGTTTCCGGCTCCGCGTGACCACCGAACACCTTCGTGGTTCCGGGTTCACCGTTCCTGTCGGTGTGGCGCAGGCACTGGGATGCGCGGAGGGGGTCGTGCGCGAGTTGCCCAGCCGGCTCGGCACACAGATGCTCCGCTGGACTGGAACGAACCCGACGTGCGGGACCATTCGCCGGTTTCTCAACGAATTGTCCTCGCAGCCCGGCGATCTGGTGTTCCTTTCATATTCGGAAGGCCGCGGGTTCGACGTGGTGGCCTGCGCCGAGACCGATGCCGCGGACCCGGTTCGCGGAGCCCTCGCCCTGATCGGCGTCACTGATCCGCAGGATGTCGCCGATGCCGACGTCGCGCCACTGCTCGCGGCGGGGATCGGACTCGATCCGGACATCAAGCCGCGACGCATCCTCAGCCGCTATCAGTCCCGTGACGACACGGTCGCCGCGCTCCTGGAGCAAGCCTGGACGGTCACCGTGCGATGACGACCGAACCGACTGCATTCACCGCCACCGAACGCGCACTCGGCCTGCATCACACCGTCGCGACCGCGGTTGCGGATCTGATCGACAACAGCATCGACGCGGGCGCAACGCACGTACTGCTCCGATTTCTGCAATCCGGCCGACGTATCACCGGGTTACGGGTCGTCGACGACGGTCGGGGCATGGACGCCGACACCATCGATGCGGCGATGCGCTACGGCGTACAGCGCGCGTACGGGGTCGCCGATCAGGGGCACTTCGGTGTCGGGCTGAAAGCTGCCTCCCTCAGCCAAGCCGATACCGTGACCGTGTATTCGCGTGCGGCAGAAAACCTTCCGGTGGCGCGTCGGCTCGCCGTCGATGACCGTCACGACCCGCCACGACTGTCCACACTGCCGGATGCCGACGCGGCGAAGGTCATCGCGGCCGCACGGCCGCGCTTTCCGTTCGAGACCGGCACCGTCGTCGAATGGCGGGGTATCCGTACCTTTCCGAACACGGCGTCGGCGCAAGATCAGGTCGCCTGGCTCGAGACCGTCGTCGGTGATCTGCTGGCGCACCTCGGCCTGGTGTTCCACCGACTGATCGCCACGGGCTTGGCGATCACGATCGATGTTCTCGACGAGGCCATCGGCCGCGCCGGAGCACCGCGGACGGTGCGCGGAATCGATCCGTTCGGCTACCGGATGAGCGGGCGAGCCGGTTATCCGCGGCCGTTGGCGGCCCTCGGTCGCGACGCGGGACAGGCACACATCTGGCCGGCTCGCAGTTCGGCACCCGAGTACAAACTCGGTGGCCTACCCGGTCGTGACTCGCAGGGATTCTTCGTCTATCGCAATGACCGCCTGCTCCATGCCGGCGGGTGGCTCGGCGTGCTCCGGCCCCGGCCGGACTGGGCGTTGGCGCGAGTGAGCGTCGACCTCGATGACGTTCTCGCCCAGCACATCACCATCAACCCGGAGAAGTCCGGGGTGACCCTGGACGCGACGCTCTCCGCCGCGCTGCACCAGGCGCTCACCGACGATTACCTCGATGACGCGGCGACCACCGCCGTCGCGGCCCGACGCGTACAGCGCCGGCCGATCAGCGTCGTCGAACCCGGGATCGGTCTACCGGATGAGGTTGCCGACGAGTTCGCCGACAGCTTCTCGTTCGTGGACACGGCGGAGCCGGTCGCGATCGGGTGGCGGGTGCTGGCCGCCGATCGGTTCTTTGAGGTTGATCTGGAGTCACGCACGTTGTGGCTCAACGCCCGGTTCCGCACGCAACTGGGCGGGCGCCGACGTTCCGCCGACGATGTTCCGGTGCTGCGGACTCTGGTGTACCTCCTTGCCCAGGACATGTTCGACGCCGTGCGGCATAGTGCCAGACAGGTCGAGCAGATGGATGCCTGGCAACGCGTCCTGATCGCGGCGCTCGCCGCCGACGAGGGGAGTCCGAAGTGATCGACGTGGTGATCGACGCCCTGGTCCGCGAGTTCACGACCGACCTCGCACCCACCCGATTTCTCGGCGCGGTGGCCGGGCGCGTGATGGATGCCGGACACGACCACTCCGCCGTCACCATGGATCTGGTTGTCAACGTCATGGTCTCCGACGAGGCCGCGTCGGTCCAGTCGGCAGTGCGATCGGCCCTGATTCGTTGGGACGCCGAAGAGGCCGCGACGTGGACCGGTGGTACCGAGGCGCAGACCCCCGAACGCCGGACCCTGATCTACACGCTTCTCGGAATTCCGCCCGCGGCTTTCGAGCCACTCACCGAGGCCTTTGCGATCGCCGGCGGGCCGACGGTGATCGTTGCACCGCAGCCCTGGGAGCCCTGGTACGTCCAGGAACGGCGCACGGCCCAGGACTTCTACTGGTCTGCCTACCGTCGACTCCTCCTCGACAAGGGTTGGGGTGTGGACACCGTCGAGGACCTCGGGGTGGCCACCAACGCGGTTGTGCAGCGCCTGGCCGATCCGACTCGCGAGGAGCCGTATCAGTCCAAGGGGCTGGTCGTCGGCTACGTGCAGAGCGGCAAGACCGCCAACTTCACCGGTGTGATCGCGAAGGCGATCGACGCCGGGTATCGGTTGGTGATCGTGCTGACCGGGACGATCGAGTTGTTGCGCAGTCAGACCCAGCGCCGGCTCGACATGGAACTCATCGGCATGCAGAACATCGACGAGGTCGAGTACGCCAACGATGAGGATTGGCACGCCGGCAAGTTCCTCCATCACGTGCTCGACCCGAATCATTCCAACGAGGCTCCCGCCATCCGTCGGCTGACCGGTCGTGTCGACGACTACAAGGCGCTCGCGAAGGGGATCGGCACCCTGCACTACGAGTTCGTCGATCATTCGAAGCCGTTGTTCGACCCGGTCAACCTCTACCAGAGCAACGTTCGGGTTGCGGTGGTCAAGAAGAATGCGGCGGTGCTGAAGAAACTCGTCGCCGACGTCGGACGGATCCCCACACCGCTCGACCAGATCCCGACGCTGATCATCGACGACGAGGCAGACCAGGCGTCGGTGAACACGCAGAACCCCAAGAACTTTGCCGCAGGGCGGATCGAGCGCACCGCGATCAACGAACAGATCTCGCTGCTCCTCGAGAGGCTCGGACGCAGTCAATACGTCGGCTACACCGCCACACCATTCGCCAACGTGTTTGTCGATCCGGATGATTCGGTGAACATCTTCCCGAACGACTTCATCGTCAGCCTCGACCGCCCCAAGCAGTACATGGGTGGTACCGACTTCCACGACGGTGACACCGACCTCGGCGATGATCTCTCCGAGACGGCCGAGAAGACCCCTGCCAACTCCAACGAGAAGGCCTTTGTCCGGGGTCTGCGAGCCCAATGCGACGAGGACCGTGACGCCGAACGGTTGGGGGCGCTGGACTCCTACGTCCTGGCCGGGGCGATCAAATTGTTCCGGCAGAGCCGGGGAGTTCGTGGGGACTTCCGTCACCACACGATGCTCGTGCACGAATCGGTCAAACAGCAGGAGCACGAGTCCCTCGCCGCCGACTTCGAGAGTCTCTGGAAAAATGCAGGCTACAGTCAGCCGCACGGACTGGCGCGCCTGGAGGAGCTGTGGGACAGCGATTTTCGTGTGGTCTCGGCCGATCGTGGCGAGCCGGGGACACCGACCCCTCAGAACTTCGACGAGCTCGAGGAGTTCGTCGGGGAGGCGTGCGACCGGATCGGTGCGGGGATCAGTCCGGTGATCATCGTCAACGGTGCCGCGGACAAGGATTATGTACAGGAACCGTTGGACTTTCAGGAACGCTCGGTGTGGAAGATCCTGGTGGGCGGCACCAAGCTGAGCCGCGGCTTCACCGTCGAAGGGCTGACCACCACTTACTACACCCGGCGAACTGCACAGGCGGACACGCTGATGCAGATGGGTCGGTGGTTCGGTTTCCGCCCCGGATACCGAGATCTGGTGCGGCTGTTCATCGGTCGGGAGGTTCCCGGACCCGGCGGGACGGTGGTCGACATGTATGCCGCGTTCGAGGCCATCGTCGGCGACGAGGAGGAGTTCCGCGACGAACTGCGAAGATTCAAGGGGCTGAACGAAGCTGGCGAGCCGATGGTCACGCCACGAGACGTGCCGCCGATGGTGTTCCAGCGGCTGCCATGGCTCAAGCCGACCGCCACCAACAAGATGTACAACGCAGAGTTGAGCTATCGCAGCGTCGGCGGCCAGAGTTTCAGTTTCACGATGCAGGCCCCGCGCGGCGACGGCGCCAACAATGTGAGCCATTTCCGCGCCGTTCGTCCGTTGCTCGACGCACTCGAGCGTACCGGTTCGTTCTCGTTCATCGACAAGGACCAGACGCCACGGATCTTCGAGGCGAGCTACGGGATCGTCGGTGCCGACGTCGTTCTCGACGCGATCAGCCAGTTCGTGTGGGATGCCAACTGGGACTTCGAGCCACACCGCAAGGCCTTCGAGTCGGCGATCGAGCGTGGTGCGCTGGAAGATCTCGCGATCCTGCTGCCGATCCCGAAGACCAAGAAGCCGGTGATGATCGGCGACTACCCGAGAGAACTTCCTCTCGTGAACCGCAAACGTGAAGAGGCCGAGTACCGCACCGGATTCACCGGCACTGCGGTGCGCGAGCGAGACGCCATCGAGCACATCGCCGGCAATCCGAAGAAGGACGTCGGTGGTCCACTCGCGGCGCAGCTCCGGAAGCGGACGCGCGGCGCGATGATCCTGTTGTTCGCCAGCGACCCACCGCCGCGAAGCCGGCATATCAAGTCGCACAAGCGCGGTGTGGCCGACCCGCGTGACGTGGCGACCCTGTTCTCCTACGCGCTTCCATATCTGGCCGATCCTTCGCCGAAGGTCGGATTCACCGTCCGCAAGGACGGAGCAGGAGCGATTGTCGATGCGTGATCACAAGAAAGGTGAGAGTTCTCGATGGCAAAGGTGATCGCGACGATCAGCTTGAAGGGCGGGGTCGGCAAGACCACCGTCACCGGCGGACTCGCTGAGTTCATGTCGGCGGAGTTCGGTCAGCGAGTGCTGCTCATCGACCTCGACTCGCAGATCAACCTGACCACGATGATGATCAGCGAGGCACGCTGGTTCGAGCTCAACACCAACGGCCGCACTCTGGCAACGCTGTTTTCCGACGCGGTCAACGGCACCGAGTACTTCCGGCTCGACGAGGCGATCGAACGGGACGTGTCGCCGGTGAAGCGGGTGACGACCGTCGATCTGCTCGCGTCGTCGCTCGATCTCATCGAGGTGCAGGAAGAACTGAGCGCCCTGCGTGTGCAGGGCGGCGTGGCGGACGGGGGCACCGGCTTTCTGCGGCAGGCGATCGCGCCGGTCATCGACTTCTACGATTACGTTCTGATCGACTGCCCGCCGAACATCGGACCGGTGACCCTCAACGGTCTGGCCGCGGCGGACGCCTACATCATCCCGACGATCCCGGATGTGTTGTCCACCTATGGAATTCCGCAGATCCAGAATCGCGTGCGCAAGTTCAGCGAGGAGATCGGACGGACCATCGTCGAACTGGGTGTGGTGATCACCAAGTACAAGGCCAACTCCGTTGTGCACCGGTCGACGACCAAACGTCTACGCCGCGACCCCACCATCCAGAACGTCCTGCCCAGCTACATCAACGAGGCCAACTCGGTGGCTGCGGCGGCGGAGTTCGCCGGCTACGGGACGCTCAAGACCAAGTACGGCACGCAGGGGCAGTTCGACCAGTTCCGCGCCCTCACCGTCGACGTGATGACCGAGGCACAGGGGAAGATCGAATGAGTTCTGACGACGCACGCCGCCGCACGGAGTACTCCGCCATCGGGGGAGCTCTCGCCCAGCTCGACAGCAAGAATCCGCAAGCGGCCCAGTTGATCGCCGGGCTGACGCGGGTGATCATCGACGAGGCGGAGAAGTCGACGAGGTTTGCCGCGGCACTCGTCGGCGTCGTCGGCTCGCTGCGCGACGACGGGGCGCCGGCGCCCGTTGCGGTACCGGCGCCGCGGAAGCGAGCACCGGCCAAGAAGAAGGTCGCGCGGCAACCGGGTGCTTTTGACCCCTTTGTGGTCTACCGGGAGTCGGGAGCTGTCGGACTCGGGGAGCGACTTGCGTCGCTGGATCTCGAGCAACTGCGTGACATCATCGCCGAACAGGAACTCGACACGCGCAAGGAAACCGCGCGCAAACGCAGCCTCGAGGTGATCTCCGCGTGGATCGTCGAGCGCGTCGAGGCGTCGGAGAACAAGGGGAGTGTGTTCCGGTAGGACTCGCAGGCGAGGTCGGTTCGAACGAGAAGGGTTCAGATCAGGCCTGCCGTGAGTTGTCCTCGAGTGGTCAGGAATCCGGTCCGAGCACATCAATCGAGGTCGCCGCTAAGACGTTGTCGACCAGCGACCGAGGTCCGCTAATTCGCGCCTGCGGTTGACGAAGTGCATACCAACGTCTCTAACATACGCTCCCCGTATGTTACGTCACCTGTATGTTACGACCGCCGTGTGCTAACGGGCCACAGCATGGCTGATGTGGTCGGCATGTAGAGCGTCGAACCTGCTTCCGAGCTGCGGTTGTGTGTCGTCCAGGGCTCGATACGGGTTCCATTGAGCCGATGAAGGTGTCGTCGTCGATTGATGGCGGCGCGCTGGGTGGTCCCGGTCTTCGCAGCTGGGTTCCATTGCGGGAGAATGGCGTTTCCACGGCCGTCGACACGGGATCGCCAAGGTGTGGCCGGGTTCCATTCACGGTTTCGGAGAGATCTACAGCGACGATCCGCTCGACGATCGGCACTCTTCGGCCTGCCCACCGTGAGGTAAGGCAAATCATGACGAAGTGCGAGAAATAGGTGCTTTCGGTCTCTCCAGCGACCCAAAAGCCCTACCCCGTGATCACAGTCAGCAGAATCGCTGAATCCTGTTGTGCCGACAGGCTGTGCCGCGCGTCGGGCAGCATCACCAGATCGCCTCGGCGGCCCTTCCAGACGTGCTCGCCGGCGGTGATGGTCACCCGACCGTGCAGCACCTGCACGCTGCCCTCCGCGGGGCTTTCGTGTTCGGCCAGTTCACGCCCGGCCACCAGGGCGATGACGGTGTGCCGAAGTCGATGTGAGGAATCGCCGTGCAGGGTCTGTGCCGCCCGGCCGCTGCGGCTGCGGTGGGCGGTCCCGATCAGTTGGTCGACGAGCGAGGTGAGGTGGCTGGTGTCCATGTCTTCACTCTTGCACCCGGGGACCGGGTTCGGAACCAACCGAGGGGGAACTGTGGATCGTGCCTGTCGGTGGCTGTGGATCAGCGCCCGTCGGCGACGGCTGCCCGCTCGACCGTCAGCAGACTCTCGGCGCTGTGCTGGGCGTGGTAGGCCGCACCACCGCCGCGCACCCCGAACAGTCGTTTGCTCCAGATCAGCCAGATGACCGCGGCGACGTTGACCGCGAGCAGCAGCACCTTGAACACCGTCACACGCTCGACGAGTTCGTAGACCTCGAGCGGGATGAAGATGCTGGTGACGATCACCGCGAAGTACTCGCCCCATCGTTTGGCGAACCACAAACCGAAGGCCTCGACGAATTGGCTTGCGCCATAAGCGAGCAGGGCGCATCCGACGAGCACGATCGTCGCGCTCGACAGCGTCGTCGCCTTCTCGATCCAGCTGACGACCTTGGAATCGTCGATGTTCCAGCCGATTTGGTCGGCGATCGGCCGCAACAACGGCAGCTCGGCGTCGAATTTCTCCTGCAGGGTTTGCTGGCTGTGGCGCAGTTCGATGACGAAGACGCCCGCGAGCACCAGGAACAGGCCGCGGAGCAGGCGTTCGACGGCCAGCACCCGCATGATGATCAGGTCGCGCAGCAGCGCGCCGCGCGGGACCTCGGGCGCATGGTCGGCGGGACCGCTACGGCGGGGCTCACCGACGGCGAAGTCACCGCACCGCAGACACCGCCAGGCCTGGCCCGCGGCGCTGTCGACGTGCAGGCGATCGGCGAGTTCCGACTCGTCGGGGCGATAGGTCTCGTGACCGCGCAGGCCGCATGACAACACTTCCCAATTCACTTCGGCAGACTAACGCCGAACTCGCTGCACGGGGGCCGACGGTCATCCGGTCGGTCGAGCCGTTCTCGACCGCCGGCGGCGTCGGCGCCGCTACCCTCACCGACATGAGCCGGCGTCACGTGGATCGAAAGGTGATGGTGGCGGTCTGGGGGAGCGGGCAGCTTCTGACCCCGACATTCCGAGCCGACTGCGGGTCCGCGGGCGTGCGACGTCTCCAGGTCAACATCTCCGACGACGCGGTGCAGGGGGCGATGCGGATCTCCACCTTCGACCCGCCGATCGATGCCGTGATCAGTCTGTGGACCCCTGATGTCGCCGCAGCGCTCGAGAGTGTCGCCGCACATGTGGCCAGCTTCGCGGCGTGGGAGGTGCAGACCCGTGCGCCGCTCGACCCGCTGCCGACCGCCGACGGCACGCGCGCCGACGCACTGGCCAATATCGCCTTCCTGCGACGGCCGCAGGATCTCGCCCAGGACGAATGGCTACGGATCTGGCTCGACGAGCACACACAGGTGGCCATCGACACCCAGGCGACCTTCGGCTACCAGCAGAACATCGTCGAGCGTTGTCTGACAACGGATTCCGGCGATCGAGGAGATGTGCGGGTGACCGGCATCGTCGAAGAGCTGTTCCCGATGGCGGCCATCTCCGACCCTCACGCCTTCTATGGCAGCGACGGCGACGATGACGAACTGCAGCGGCGGCTGACCGCCATGCTGGCCAGCGTCGCGCGCTTCGGCGCCGACCGGGATCTCGACGTCGTGCCGACCTCGCGATACGACTTCTCGCCCACGCCCTGAGCGCTGTCGCGGTGAGGACGGGCGCTGTCGCGGTGGAGACGAGCGCTGTCGGTGGGGGACAGGGCGCTGTCGGCGGTGGAGAGGGCGCTGTCGGCGGCGATTTGGGTCTGGCCAGGGAATTCTCTACACTAGACCGGTTGCCTGTGCACCTCAGGTGCCAGGGACTCACCACACGTACGCGTGTGGACCACAACTGAACAGTCTCCGGTGCTGGTGAAAAGCCAAGGGCATCGGCGACGAGAACAGATAACAACTATCCACTTCGTGGAAGGCCCACCGCAGGTCAGGGGAGCGATCCTCTGGAGTCACATCGCTGACCGGCGCTGTATGGGAACCGCTACGAGAAAGGTTGACGGTCAACCATGACCATGACTGACCCGATCGCAGACTTCTTGACACGTCTGCGTAACGCCAACTCGGCGTTCCATGACGAGGTGACTCTTCCCTCGTCGAAGCTCAAGGTGAACATCGCCGAGATCCTCAAGCGTGAGGGCTACATCACCGACTACCGCACCGAAGATGCGGAGGTCGGCAAGAACCTCGTCGTCGCCCTCAAGTACGGCCCCTCGCGGGAGCGCAGCATCGCCGGTCTGCGCCGCGTGTCCAAGCCGGGTCTGCGGGTGTATGCCAAGTCCACCAACCTGCCCAAGGTCCTGGGTGGCCTCGGCGTGGCCATCATCTCCACGTCGTCCGGTCTGCTCACCGATCGCCAGGCAGCCAACCAGGGCGTGGGCGGCGAAGTCCTCGCCTACGTCTGGTAAGGGGAGGTACACAAACATGTCGCGTATCGGTAAGAACCCGATCGAGATCCCCGCGGGCGTCACCGTCTCCATCGACGGCCAGACCATCACCGTCAAGGGACCCAAGGGCGAACTCAGCCACACCGTCACCGCGCCGATCACCGTCGCGCAGGAAGACGCCACCATCGTGGTCACCCGCCCCAACGACGAGCGCCGCAACCGTGCCCTGCACGGCCTGAACCGCTCGCTGGTCGCCAACCTCGTGGAGGGCGTGACCAAGGGCTACACCAACAAGATGGAAATCTTCGGTGTCGGCTACCGCGTCCAGGCCAAGGGCAAGGACCTCGAGTTCGCGCTCGGTTACAGCCATCCCGTGCCGATCGAGGCTCCCGAGGGCATCACCTTTGCCGTCGAGTCGCCCACCAAATTCTCGGTGTCGGGTATCGACAAGCAGCAAGTCGGCCAGATCTCGGCGAACATCCGCCGCCTGCGTCGCCCGGACCCGTACAAGGGCAAGGGCATTCGCTACGAAGGCGAGCAGATCCGTCGCAAGGTCGGAAAGACGGGTAAGTAAGCCATGAGTGATACAGCAGCCAAGACAGTGCGCAAGCCCCTCGGCAAGGATGTGTCGACCCGCCGTCGCACCGCGACCAACCGTCGTCACTTCCGCCTGCGCAAGAAGGTCGCCGGCACGCCGGTGCGTCCGCGTCTCGCGGTCAAGCGCAGCAGCCGCCACATCCACGTGCAGCTGATCGACGACCTCGCCGGCCACACGCTGGCCGCGGCGTCGACCATCGAGGCCGACGTCCGCGCGGCCGGCGGCGACAAGTCCGCGCAGGCCCGCAAGGTCGGCGAACTGATCGCCGAGCGCGCCAAGGCCGCCGGCATCGACGCCGTCGTGTTCGACCGTGGTGGCAAGGACTACCACGGCCGGATCGCCGCGCTCGCCGACGCCGCCCGTGAGGGAGGCCTGCAGTTCTGATGATGACCACACGTACTCAAACCAAGACCGGAGGGATCCTCTGATGCCCGGACGTCAGCGTGACGGCGGAAACGGACCCGCCGGAAACGACAACAACAACAACGCAAGCGGAGACCGCAACGATCGCCGGGGCGGCCGTGACCGTCGCGGTGGCGACCGCGGTGGCCGCGACAACGACCGCAACCAGCTCGAGCGGGTCGTCGCGATCAACCGTGTCTCCAAGGTGGTCAAGGGTGGCCGCCGGTTCTCCTTCACCGCTCTCGTGGTGGTCGGCGACGGCCAGGGCATGGTCGGCGTCGGCTACGGCAAGGCCAAGGAAGTCCCGGCCGCGATCCAGAAGGGCGTCGAAGAGGCTCGCAAGAACTTCTTCCGTGTGCCGCTGATCGGTGGCACCGTGACCCACCCCGTTCAGGGTGAGGCCGCTGCCGGTGTCGTGATGCTCCGTCCGGCCAGCCCCGGTACCGGTGTGATCGCCGGTGGCGCGGTGCGTGCCGTGCTCGAGTGCGCGGGCGTCCATGACGTCCTCGCCAAGAGCCTCGGCTCGGACAACGCGATCAACGTCGTCCACGCCACCGTGGCCGCCCTGAAGATGCTGCAGCGTCCCGAAGAGGTCGCGGCTCGTCGTGGTCTCCCCATCGAAGACGTGGCACCGGCCGGTATGCTCCGCGCCCGTGCCGGCCAGGGAGTGTGAGAGAGATGGCACAGCTGAAGATCACCCAGGTCAAGGGCACCATCGGTACCAAGAAGAACCAGCGTGACAGCCTGCGGACGCTCGGCCTCAAGGGCATCCGCAAGTCGGTCACCCGCGAGGACACCCCGATCAACCGCGGTCTGATCAACGTGGTTTCGCACCTCGTGACAGTCGAAGAGGTTAAGTCATGACCATCAAGCTCCACCACCTTCGCCCCGCTCCGGGCGCGAAGACCGACAAGACCCGTGTGGGTCGCGGCGAGGGCTCCAAGGGCAAGACCGCCGGCCGCGGCACCAAGGGCACCAAGGCACGCAAGAACGTGCCCGCCGCCTTCGAGGGTGGCCAGATGCCGATCCACATGCGGCTGCCGAAGCTCAAGGGCTTCACCAACCGCAACCGGATCGAGTATCAGGTCGTCAACGTCGGCGACATCGCCCGTCTGTTCCCGCAGGGCGGCACCATCGGCGTCGACGAGCTCGTCGCCGCCGGAGCCGTGCGCAAGAACAAGCTCGTGAAGGTCCTCGGCGACGGTGAACTCGGTGTGGCGGTCAACGTTACCGCCGACAAGTTCACCGCATCGGCCAAGGAGAAGATCGCCGCTGCCGGTGGCAGTACGACCGAGCAGTAAGAAAAAGTGCAGGTAGCCGAGGTCCGTAGCGGATGCGACACCGCGTCGCCGCCGCTGCGGACCTCGGCGTCGGGGCACCCGGCCGACCGCGACGTCTATTGTGGTCACCGGCGCCCGGGGGGATGACGTCCGAGCGTCGGCCGCCACCGGAAGGTGGCGACCGCGACGGCCGCGCCGGCCGACGACGTCACACCAGACGTCGGACGGGCCGTGCGCGAGCGGCTGTTAGAGTTTCACCGTTGTTGCCCCGCAACCACTGATCAATGTCGATTGCCGAGCACGTGAGCCGGATACCCGGTGCAAGATGACGCGTGGTCGTTCTAGGAGGAATTAGTGCTCTCCCCCCTCATCGCGGCCTTCAGGACGCCCGATCTGAGGAAGAAGATCCTCTTCGTCATCGGCATAGTCGTGCTGTATCGCCTGGGGGCGACGGTTCCCTCGCCGGGCGTGAACTACGTCGAGGTGCACAAGTGCATCGACACCATCAACAGTGGTGGCGGCAACCAGGTCTATTCGCTGATCAACTTGTTCTCCGGCGGCGCACTGCTGCAGCTGTCGGTGTTCGCGATCGGCATCATGCCCTACATCACGGCCAGCATCATCGTGCAGTTGCTGACGGTGGTCATCCCGCGCTTCGAGCAGCTCCGCAAGGAGGGCCAGTCGGGTCAGGCCAAGATGACGCAGTACACCCGCTACCTGACGGTCGCGCTGGCGTTGCTGCAGTCCACGGGCATCGTGGCGCTGGCCGTGCGCGGCAACCTGTTGCCCTCGAGCTGCGGCGACAACATCCTCAACGACAAGTCGATCCTGGGTCTGACGATCATCGTCCTGGTGATGACCGCGGGTGCCTGCCTGGTGATGTGGTTCGGTGAGCTGATCACCGAACGCGGTATCGGCAACGGCATGTCGCTGCTGATCTTCGCGGGCATCGCCGCCCGCATCCCCGCCGAGGGACGCACGATCCTCACCAGCCGTGGTGGCCTGGTCTTCGGGCTCGTCGTGGTCGCGGTGCTCATCATCGTCGCCGGCGTGGTCTTCATCGAGCAGGGCCAGCGTCGCATCCCGGTGCAGTACGCCAAGCGCATGGTGGGCCGCAAGATGTACGGCGGGTCGTCGACCTACCTGCCACTGAAGGTCAACCAGGCCGGCGTCATCCCGGTCATCTTCGCGTCGTCACTGCTGTATCTGCCGCAGCTCATCGTGCAGCTCACGCAGAGCTCGTCGGAGGCGCCGTCGGGCTGGCAGCGCTGGGTCAGCACCTATCTCGCCGACCCGAGCAACTACGTCTACATCATCGTGTACTTCCTGATGATCATCTTCTTCACGTACTTCTACGTGGCGGTGACCTTCAATCCGGAGGAACGCGCCGATGACATGAAGAAGTACGGTGGCTTCATCCCGGGTATCCGCCCGGGGCAACCGACCGCGGACTACCTCGGGTATGTGCTCAGTCGCATCACCCTGCCGGGTTCGATCTACCTGGGTATCATCGCGGTACTGCCGAACCTGTTCCTGGAGATCGGGAACAGTGGTGGTGTTCAGAACCTGCCATTTGGGGGCACGGCCGTGTTGATCATGGTCGGCGTGGGACTGGACACGATGAAGCAGGTCAACAGTCAATTGATGCAACGCAAGTACGAAGGATTCCTGAAGTGAGACTTGTCATTCTCGGCCCCCCCGGAGCAGGCAAAGGTACCCAGGCGGAACTGTTGAGCGAATCGCTCGGCATCCCGCACATCTCCACCGGGGATCTGTTCCGCGCCAACATCTCACAGGGCACCGCCGTGGGCATCGAAGCCAAGCGCTATCTCGACGCCGGTGACCTCGTGCCGTCGGAGATCACCGTCGACATGGTGCGTGCCCGCGTCGGCGAGCCGGATGCGGCGAAGGGATTCATCCTCGACGGATTCCCCCGGTCGACCGAGCAGGCCGACGCCCTCGCCGAGATCCTCGACGGTCTCGATTCCTCGCTGGATGCGGTGCTGTCGTTCGTGGTCGACCCCGACGTCGTCGTCGAGCGCATGCTGGCCCGCGGCCGTGCCGACGACACCGAAGAGGTCATCCGTAACCGGATGTCGGTGTATCAGAAGGAGACCGCACCGCTGCTCGACTACTACGGCGATCAGGTGAAGACGATCGACGCGGTCGGCGACATCCAGGACGTGCATCAGCGGGTGCTGAGCGCACTCGGTGCCGGCGTCTCCTGACGTCCACCGACACAAGTATTTTCCGGCGCCGGGCCACACCGCACGATCGGTGTGGCCCGGCGCCTTTTCTTCCAGCCGTGGTAATCGGATGAGGTGTGGTGATGGGATTCCGTAAACGCAAGCGCGTGCCGTTCCGCAGCGCCGGCGAACTCGATGCGATGGAGGCCGCGGGCGCCGTGGTGGGCGCCGCACTCGTTGCCGTGCGCGCGGCGTCGGCGCCCGGGGTGAGCACCCTCGAACTCGACGAGGTCGCCGAGACCGTGATCCGACAGGCCGGGGCGGTGCCGTCGTTCAAGGGTTACCACGGATTCCCGGGATCGATCTGCTCGTCGGTCAACGACGTGGTGGTGCACGGAATCCCGTCGAGCACCGTCATTCTCGCCGAGGGCGATCTGGTCTCGATCGATTGCGGTGCCATTCTCGACGGCTGGCACGGGGATTCGGCCTGGACCTTCGGGGTCGGTGAACTGTCGCAGGCCGATGCCGAACTCTCCGAGGCAACCCGACTGTCGATGGAGGCCGGGATCGCCGCCATGATCGACGGCGCACGCCTCACCGACATCTCGCACGCCATCGAGACCGGCACCCACGACGCCGAGCGAAAGTTCGATCGTGCCTTCGGGATCGTCGACGGTTACGGCGGTCACGGCATCGGTCGCGAGATGCACATGGAACCGTTCCTCGCCAACGAGGGTGCCCCCGGCTCCGGCCCGCTGCTCGTCGTCGGGTCGACATTGGCCATTGAGCCGATGCTCACCCTGGGCACCACCGAGACCAGCGTTCTCGACGACGACTGGACGGTCGTCACCGACGACGGCTCGCGCGCCGCGCACTGGGAGCACACCGTGGCCGTCACCGCCGACGGCCCACGAATCCTCACCAACCGACCGTCCTGATCTTCCGGCCGTCCTGAACTGCCGGCTGGGCTGACCGCGTCCACGCGTCGCAACCGATCGAGCGGCGACACCTGCCGGACACGTATCGCTCACCGGCGCTCAACGTGGCCGTTCGCGTCCGGTCAGCTGTCGGCTGAATACTCGCCGAGTGCCATCGGTGAACGAACATGTGCTGCCCCGCGCGGGCGGGCGTCGGCCGTGGAAGTCCTATGCCCTGTTCCTCGCCATCGTGGGCCCCAATCTCGCGTTGTTGGCGGTGTTCACGTATCGGCCGCTGATCGAGAACATCCGGATGTCGTTCTACGACTGGAACATCTCCTCGCCGGGCTCGACGTTCATCGGGTTCGCGAACTATCGCGAATGGTTCACCCGCGAGGACACCGCGACCATCGTCGTGAACACGGTGGTCTTCACCGTCGTCGCAGTCGCCGGCAGCATGGCCCTCGGCCTGGTGCTGGCATTGCTCCTCGATCGGGCGCTCAAGGGCCGAAACCTGGTGCGGTCGGTGGTTTTTGCCCCGTTCGTGTTGTCCGGCGCGGCGGTCGGCATCGCCTTCCAGTTCGTGTTCGACCCCAATTTCGGCCTGATCAACGACCTGATGCACCGCCTCGGTCTGGGTTCTGCTCCGGACTTCTATCAGCAACCCCACTGGGCGCTGTTCATGATCACCGTCACCTACGTGTGGAAGAACCTCGGATACGCCTTCGTGATCTATCTCGCTGCGCTGCAGGGTAAACGGGCAGATCTCGACGAGGCGGCCGCCGTCGACGGCGCCTCGGGGTGGACACATTTCCGCAAGGTGCTCCTGCCGCAGCTGCGCCCGACGACGTTCTTCCTCTCGATCACCGTGTTGCTCAACTCGTTACAGGTCTTCGACATCATCAACGTGATGACCCGCGGCGGTCCCCTCGGCAACGGCACGACGACGATGGTCTACCAGGTCTACGAGGAGACCTTCCGCAACTTCCGCGCCGGCTACGGTGCGACCGTCGCCACCATCATGTTCCTGATCCTGCTCGTGGTGACCGTCGCCCAGGTGCGGCTGATGGATCGGGGCGCACGATGACCCCGACCACGGACACGCCGGTGGCAGAGACGCACCCACGCAACGCGGCGATCGTCTCCGACGAGCGCGAACGGATTGCCGCGCGTGCGCGCAGGCGTCGGCGGACGGTTGCGGTGCTGGGCTATCTCGCGATGCTCGTCGCGTTGGCCGTCGTGGTGGTGCCCTTGGCGTGGATCGTGTTGACCTCCTTCAAGGATCGATCCGAGATCTACGTCCAGCCGGCGGTGTGGTGGCCCTCGACGTGGCATCCCGAGAACTACCGGGAGGCCACCACCTCGGTGCCGTTCTGGCAGTTCCTGCGCAACTCACTGATCGTCACGCTGATCCTCGGTGTCATCAAGTTCGTGCTCGGCGTGCTCAGCGCCTACGGTCTTGTCTTCCTGCGATTCCCGGGCAAGAACCTCGTGTTCCTGGTGATCATCGCGGCGCTGATGGTGCCCAATCAGATCACCGTCATCACCAACTACTCGCTGGTCGCCCAACTCGGTTTCCGCAACACCTTCGCCGGGATCATCGTGCCGCTGGCCGGGGTCGCGTTCGGAACCTTCTTGATGCGCAACCACTTTCTGTCGATCCCACCGGAGATCATCGAGGCCGCCCGGATGGACGGCGCCGGGCACATCCGGTTGCTCGTGCGTGTGGTGTTGCCGTTGTCGATTCCGACGATGGTGGCGTTCGCCCTCATCACGCTCGTCAACGAATGGAATGAGTACCTGTGGCCGTTCTTGATGGCCGACGACTACAGCGTGGCGACACTGCCGGTGGGACTGACGCAGCTGCAGAACAACGACGGCGTCACCAACTGGGGACCGGTGATGGCCGCGACGGTCCTGGCGATGCTGCCGATGCTGATCGCCTTTCTCGCACTCCAACGCCACATGATCAAGGGCCTGACCTCCGGTGCGGTCAAGGGGTGATCGCGTACGCCGTTGTGGCCCCACCTGTTTGACCATCCCGACCCAGTCTCATCACTCAGCACACATTCAGGAGAATGCGCATGACCGACCTGACCCGCCGTGGCTTCCTCGGCGCCGGACTGACCGTGGCCGCTGCGGCCGCCCTCGCTGCATGTGCCGGCTCGGGTGGCGGCTCGAGCAATGACGGTGATCCCTACAATCTGACCTTCTGGTCGAACCATCCCGGCAAGTCGACCGATGTCGAGAAGGAACTGATCAAGCGGTTCGAGGCGGCCAACCCGGGCATCAAGGTGCAGTTGATCGATGCGGGTAAGAACTACGAGGAGGCGGCGCAGAAGTTCAACGCCGCACTGTCGGGCGGTGCACTGCCCGACATCATCATCCTCAGCGATGTGTGGTGGTTCAATTTCGCCCTGATCGGTGCGATCGCACCGCTCGACGACCTCTTCGGCAGGGCCGGCGTCGATCCGTCGGGCTACGTCGATTCCCTTGTCGGCGACTACAAGTGGAACAACAAGACGTGGGCCCTGCCGTACGCGCGGTCGACCCCGCTGTTCTACTACAACGCCGATGTGTGGAGCCAGGCCGGGCTGCCCGCCCGTGGTCCCGCGTCCTGGCAGGAGTTCGCCGAGTGGGGTCCGCGCATCCAGTCGGTGGTGGGCTCGGGCAAATCGGCGCACGGATGGGGCAACGCCGTGGACTACCTGGGCTGGACCTTCCAAGGACCGACCTGGACCTTCGGCGGCGCCTACTCCGACGACTGGACGATGACGTTCACCGACCCGAAAACCGTTGCCGCTGCGCAGTATCTGAGCGACACGATCAACAAGGATCGGTACGCGAAGATCTCCAACGACATCGCCGGTGATTTCAGCGCGGGACTCCTCGCCTCCACGGTCGCCTCCACCGGTGACCTCTCGGGTATCACCTCGGATGCGAAATTCCGGCTCTCGACGGCGTTCCTGCCCGCCCCGGACGGCACGATTGGTTGCCCGACCGGTGGTGCGGGACTGGCCATCCCGGCCCGCAATTCCGACGAGCGCAAGGTCAACGCGCTGAAGTTCATCGACTTCATCACCAACACCGACAACACCGCCTACTTCTCGCAGAACGTCGGTTACATGCCGGTGCGCAAGGCCGCGGTCACCGCGCCGTCGATGACCGCCTTCCTGGAGAAGAACCCGAACTTCCGGACCGCGATCGAACAATTGCCGAAGACCAAGCCGCAGAACTACGCTCGGGTGTTCATTCCCGGCGGCGACAAGATCATCGGCACCGGTTTCGAGAAGATCGGTCTGCAGAACGCCGACGTCGCCGCGACGATGGCCGATACGCAGAAGCAGATCGAGCAGATCTACACCACCCAGATCCAGCCGAAGCTGCCCAAGTAATGGCCTCGGTCACCTACGCCAAGGCCACCAAACGATTCGGCGACGGTTCGCCCGCCGTCGACGCCCTCGACCTCGAGATCGCCGACGGCGAGTTCATGGTGCTCGTCGGCCCGTCTGGCTGTGGCAAGTCGACGAGCCTGCGCATGGTCGCCGGCCTCGAATCGGTGGAATCGGGCGCCATTCTCATCGACGACGCCGATGTCGTCGGGCTGCCGCCGAAGTCGCGGGACGTGGCGATGGTGTTCCAGAACTATGCGCTGTACCCGAACATGACGGTCGCCGACAACATGGGATTCGCGCTGCGCAACGCCGGGATGAGCAAGGCCGACACCGCCGCCCGGGTCAACGAGGTGGCGGCGATGCTCGAACTCGACTCGCTGCTCGACCGCAAACCGGCGAAACTGTCCGGCGGGCAACGTCAACGGGTGGCGATGGGGCGTGCGATCGTCCGGCATCCCAAGGTGTTCTGCATGGACGAGCCGCTGTCGAATCTCGACGCGAAGCTACGTGTGAGCACGCGCGCACAGATCGCCGCGTTGCAGCGCAAGCTGGACACCACCACGCTCTACGTCACCCACGATCAGGTCGAGGCGATGACCATGGGTGATCGGGTGGCGGTCCTCGATCATGGTGTGCTGCAACAGGTCGGGACACCGAGGGAGATCTATCGCCACCCGGCGAACGTCTTCGTCGCCGGGTTCATGGGCACGCCGCAGATGTGTCTGATCGACGTCGAGGTACGGGACGGGCACGTCGATCTCGGTGGCGCCGACCTGCCGGCGCCGCGCGCGGTGCCGGGTAGGGCGGTCGTCGGAATGCGGGCCGAATCCTGGCAGCTGGTCGCGGCCGGGACGTCGCGGTCGGTCACCGCTCGGGTCGAATTGGTCGAGGAACTCGGCGCCGAGCAATTCGTCTACAGCGCAGCAGATCTGCCGGTGCGCGATGGGCGCGTGGTGGTGCGTGCCGATCATCGGCAGCAGTTCACCGTCGGTGACGAGATCGGTCTGGTGCCCGTCGCCGACGA
Source organism: Gordonia sp. L191 (assembly GCF_030077625.1). Lineage (NCBI taxonomy): Bacteria > Bacillati > Actinomycetota > Actinomycetes > Mycobacteriales > Gordoniaceae > Gordonia > Gordonia sp. L191. The sequence continues at coordinate 1,182,872 of NZ_CP125996.1, forward strand.
GGTTCACTGGTTCGACGGGCAGACGGGGCAGCGGGTGTGAGAGCGGCGATGTGGGGATCGGGGATGCGGGCGGCTCACCGGGCCGGTGAGCCCAGGACGCGGTCGGGCCGGCTGTAGAGCACCAGGGAATCGCCGCGCACGAAGCCGGCCAGCGTCATCCCCTGCTCCTCGGCGAGATCCGCGGCCAGAGAGGACGGCGCCGACACCGCCGAGAGCATCGGGATGCCGGCCATCGCCGCCTTCTGGACGAGCTCGAAGCTCGCCCGCCCCGATACCTGGAGCACAGTGCCGCGCAACGGAAGTCGATCCTGGGTCAGGGCCCAGCCCACGACCTTGTCGACGGCGTTGTGGCGGCCGATGTCCTCTCGGATCACCAGCATCTCGCCGGTGGTGCCGTCGAACAGGCCCGCCGCGTGGATGCCGCCGGTCCGGTCGAATGCCTTCTGCCCCTCACGAAGACGGTCGGGGAGTGCGAGAACGGCGTCGGTGTCGAGGGTCAGCGGGTCGTCGCCGACGGTGAAGCGCGACGCCGTCGCCACCGCATCGATGCTGTCCTTGCCGCAGACGCCGCAGGCGCTGCTCATCGTGAAGCGTCGCGCGGCCGCGGCGTTGGGCGTACCGATCCCGTCGGCCAGGGCGAGGTCGAGAACGTTGTAACTGTTCGGTTCGCCGGGGGCCTGCGCACCCGCACAGTAGCGGGCCGCGACCACGTCCTCGGCGCGGGCGATCAACCCTTCCGACACCAGGAAACCGGTCGCGAGCTCGACGTCGTGGCCGGGTGTGCGCATGGTGACGACCAATGCCCGCCCACCGATCCGGATCTCCAGTGGTTCCTCGACGGCCAGCACGTCGGCGCGCGCCGTGGGTTCGCCGCGCCGGACGCGGATCACCCGGCGACGTGCGGTGATACGTCCCATGAGTCCGACGCTACCGGGATCACGTCTCGATGATGATGGTGACGGGGCCGTCGTTGACCAGGCGCACGCGCATGTGCGCGCCAAAACGCCCGGTGGCCACCGTCGCCCCCGCGGCGCGCAGGGCGGCGATCACGGCATCGACGAGTGGCTCGGCGACCGCCCCCGGCGCCGCCGCATTCCACGAGGGGCGTCGGCCCTTGGCGGTGTTGGCGTACAGCGTGAACTGACTGATCACCAGGATCGGTGCGTCGACGTCGGCTGCCGACACCTCCGCCGGCGATCCGCCCGTGGCCGTGCCGTCGAGGATGCGCAGACGCCAGATCTTGTCGGCCAACTTGGAGGCGTCGGCATCGGTGTCGTCGTGGGTGACGCCGATCAGGGCCACCAGACCGTGGCCGCCGGGTGTGATGTCGAGTTCTCCCACGACGTCCCCGTCGACGACGACCGAGGCCTCGGTGACCCGCTGGATGACAGCACGCATGGGGATCAGCCTGCCATCACCGATGTTCTGCGGTCGACTGTTCCCCGGCCGCCACCAGATCCACCGACCGCGACGGCGCCCACCGCTTGCCAGTACGCTGCCCGTGATGGGTAAGCGATCGCGAGGCAAGAAGGATCCCAAGCGCAGGCATCTGCAGCCGGTGCGGTCGGCGACGGGCGGCGGCCGCGGTGGTGGACCAGCGCCGGGGGTCGACGAGCAGCCGCTCATCCAGAGCATCCGCCTCGCGCTGCGGACCGGTGAGCCCGTCGACCTGCTGGTCACGCTCGGCGGGCTGCTGGAGGCCACCGATCCCGATCCGCATCCGCTCGCCGATCGGAAGGATCGGGCCACACGCGACACGCTGATCGAGTCGTTCGTGGAGATCTCCTTCGCCGAGACGACGGCCGCCCTCACGGTTTTCCGGGAGCTACTTGCCGATGAACTCGAGGCCGACGAACTCCTCGCGGCGCGCATCACACGCACGCTGGCCGGTCGTCGCCAGCCCATGCCGTCGTGGCTCGGCACGTTCGGCGAGGCGCGCGTGGTCTCCGAGGTCTATGTCGTCGGCGACGAACTGAGCGACGGGGAGTCCTACATCTTCACGATCGGGTGGCCGCCGGCGCACGAGCTCTCGTTCCTGGTGTACGTCGACCACAACATGGGTTCGATCGTGAAGGATGCCTTCGTCGTTCCGGCGCCGGTGGAGGACTTGCTCGCGCATTTCCGGGAGACCGCATCCTCGTCGATGACCACGGTGGTGTGCGATCCCGTCGACGCGGGTATCGCCCGCGCGACCATCGAGGAGGCGATGAAGATCGGTCGGATGACCTTCCCGCCGGCCGAATCCGACTCGTGGCCGATGTGCCGTCCGCTGGTCGAGTGGGCGCTGCGGCTGTTACCTGAGGCCGGTGCTGCGGCGTCACCGCGCGAGTGGACCGACGCCGAGTTCTCCGAACTCGCCGACGCGTTCTTCGCCTCGCCCCACGGTCGGCCCCTCGACGATGCCGAGAACCGCAGCGCTCTCGAACCGTTGATGTGGATGGCTGCACCGGATCCCATGCGGTGGAGCCCGGTGGTCGTCGAGATAATGTTGCTCGATCGCATCCCGCGCAAGATCATCGACGACGTCGAATCGCTTCAGCGGTACCCGGAGATGATGCGCCGCTTCGTCCGCTACTGCCACGGTGAGCGCGGGATCAGCCGGGCCGCCACCGCCGACACCCTCGCCGCCATCGACGAATGCGAAGCCGAGTTCCGGGAGGAGATCCGGCGTGACCGGCCACCCAACGCCATAATGCTGGCGCAGCTCGCCCGGGCGGCGGCGCTCGGGGAGGATGCCTCGATCCCCGACGGGTTGTCGGATTATCCACCGGGTGTCGAGTTCAGTGGACCATCTCTCGAAGAGTTCATTCTGCGGGAGTTGGACCAACGGGTCGGCGGACGCCCGACGCTGCTGAGCCTGGACGCCGAGCCGCTGCCCGACGAACAGTTCGACGTCACGGGGATTGCCGAGGACATCCTGCCCGTGGTCGAGGTGATCCGGCAGCGCTGCGATGCGAGCGCGGAGGTCTTCTTCGACGTCGAACACCGCACGGCCATGCGGCGATTGCTGGCCCGGGCGGCGCGCCGCGATCCTGCGATCTTCCGTCGGAAAGCATCGACCGACCGGGCGGCGGCCGCCATCGGCTGGATCATCGGACGCGCCAATGACACCCTCGGCGGGCATCTCCTGACGACGACCGTTGCCGAGTTCCTCGACTGGTTCGGCGTGAAAGGCAGTGTGTCGCAACGGGCCGAGCCGTTTCTGCGGGCCAACGGCGTGAATCCGCACGACAGCGGCCACATGATGGCGCTGGGCACCCCGACGCTGCTGACCTCACAGATGCGAGCGTCGATCATCGAGCGGCGCGACGACATGCTCGCCAGAATGCAGTAGCTCCTCTGCCGCCGGGGAGACCCTCGAAGTCGGCCGACCCGATCAGTCCACGATCAGCGCCTCGATCAGTCGCTCGATCGGCACGACGCCGAGGAACGCTCCGGACATGTCGCAGCACGCGAGGGGGTCGAACCGGGTCGGCCGCGGTCGTGTCATCGCACGCCGCAACGCTTCTCGCTGGTCGGTGGAGTCGAGGGTCCGCAGCACGTCGCGCCGCTCGATCGTCGTCGGGTCGCTCTGTTGCGCCAGTTGTGTTGGGCGACCACCGGAGTCGAGCAGAATGACCAGCGGAAGAGTCGAACCGTCGGAGAGCGCGGTGCGCAACGTGCCGTCGGGGGAGTCCAGAGGTGCGGTCAGGCAGGCGTGCGCGAGACGGGCCACCGTGGACTGCGGTGCCGCCGTCACCGTCGGGTTGATGGTCGGGGCGAGGGTGCTCGGCTCGAGTTCGAGAGAACCCATCTCGGGTGCAGGACGCCCGAGGAGGTATCCCTGACCCAGGGGGACACCGAGCTGCACCAACCGGTGCAACTCGTCGCGCTGCTCGATCCCCTCGGCGACGACCCACGAATCCATCCGGCTGGTGAAACCGCCGAACATCTCGACGAGCGCGGCCTTGGCCTCGTCGTTGTGAAGGCCGGTGATCAGTTCACGATCGAGCTTCACGAAGTCCGGCCGGATGGCCAGAATCCGGTACAGACTTGCATACCCGGCGCCGACGTCGTCGACCCCGATGAAACCACCGCGGTCGCGTACCTGGGCCACCGCTCGGCGGACGACATCGTAATCCGAGACCGCGGAGTGTTCGGTGAGTTCGACGACCACCCGCGTCAGGTCGGTGTGCTGCAACAATTTCTGGATGGGCGTCGAGACAAGCGCCTCGGGCGCCACATTGATCGTCAGAAAACAGTTGGCCGGCAAGTGCACTCGCGCGGCGAGTGCTTTCTCGACGACCATCGCTTCCAGCTCGATGGCCCGATCGACGCGTACCGCCGCCGCGAACCACCGGTCCGGGCTGGCCTGCAGGGGTCCCGGAAAACGGCTGAGTGCCTCGTATCCGACGACACGCAGACGCGCGATGTCGACGATGGGCTGATAGACCAGTCGCGGTGCGCGGCCGGCGTCGAGCAACTCGGTGACGGCTGCATCCAGCTCGTCGACCGGCTCGCTCACCGCAGGGTGGTGCATCCCACCAATCGCTTTCCGCGTCCGCCGGTCTGCGCGCGTCGCCCGATCACTCGGATATGTCGGAGATCAACCGGCGGACCCGGTCGACGGTGGCGGCGGGCAGGTGGTCGAGTCCGTGCACGCCGGCGGCGTGGGCGGCCACCTGCCTGAGCACGTCGGGTTCGTCGTTACCGACAAAACGCGTATCGCAGTCGGGAATGACGGCCCCACACCAGAAACTCTTCACCAGGGAACTCCTTTCCGGTGAGTATTCGGATCGTACCCCGTCTCGGATGGGAGTCCGGGACGCCGGAATAGGCATTCGCCGATTCCGGTTGGCCAGGACATGACTGACTCGGAGAAGACGGCACACATCCAGAGATTCGGACGCCACGGGGTGTGGGGATGGTTCGGTCGGTTCTCGCCCGAGGAGTCCCGGCAGATCGAGGAACTCGGATACGGCACGATCTGGCTCGGTGGGTCGCCCAAACATCTGGGTCCGATCCGCAAGGTCCTCGACGCGACCGAGAACATCACGGTGGCCACCGGCATCGTCAACATCTGGAACACCGACGCCGCCGCCATCGCCGACCAATTCCACGAACTCGACCACGACTTCCCGGGCCGTTTCTATCTCGGCATCGGTGCCGGCCACCCGGAGGCGACCGCGGAGTACAAGAAGCCGTACGAGGCGGTCGGGGAGTATCTCGACGTCCTCGACGAGAAAAAGGTGCCGACTGAGCGGCGTGTGCTGGCCGCCCTGGGGCCGAAGATGTTGCGCCTGTCCGCCGACCGCGCGCTGGGGGCGCACCCCTACCTGACACCTCCGGCGCACACCGCGATCGCCCGCGAAACCCTCGGCGAGGGCGTATTGCTGGCTCCCGAGCACAAGGTGGTCCTCGACACCGATCCGCAGGCGGCGCGTGCCGTCGGACGGCCGCCGGTCGACAATCCGTATCTGCACCTGCGCAACTACACGTCGAATCTGAAGCGGCTCGGATGGACCGACGACGACATCGCCGACGGTGGCTCCGACGCCCTGATCGATGCGCTGGTCGCCCACGGCGATGCGGCCTCGATCCGCAAGCAGGTCGATGAGCATCTCGCCGCCGGTGCCGATCACGTGGCCATCCAGGTGCTCGGCGACGGATCGCCGATCGAGCAACTGACCGCGATCATCGGCGCCGGGGCCTGACGTCCCGGCCGGTGACACCGGGTGGAGGACGGTTAGTGGACGGGCTCTTTGAGCACCATCGAGATCAGCCAGCTCACCACCGAGATGACCAGCGCGCCGAGAACCGCCGACCAGAAGAAGTGGTCGACCTGTAGGCCCCACGACGTGGTGTTGTGGGTGATCCACGAGGTGATCTCCAGCATGAACGCGTTGATCACGATGTGGATCAGCCCGAGGGTGAGGATGTAGAGCGGGATCGCGAAGATCTGCACGATCGGCTTGATGAAGGCGTTGATCACGCCGAAGATCAGCGCGACAAGCACGACGATGCCCAGTTTGACGCCGAAGCCGGCGTCGGCGGGGAACACGAAGTCCAAGCCGGGCACGATCAGCGTCGCCACCCACAGGGCCACGCCGCTGAGGGCACTCTGGATCAGGAAGGCACGCATGGCCAATAGTGTGCCATCGTCGGCGCGGGATGCCGGATTCGTGCGGTCATGGTGCCGGGGCCATCGACGGTTTGGAGTGTTCCCGCAGTTCGCGTAGCATAGGACGGCGGTGCGCAAAGCGTGCCGGTATTTGTGTGTCCATCGTCGGAGTTGCTCCGCGCGTGTGTATGCGAAACCGGGAGGCAACGTATCGAGTTCCGGTCAGCACCGGAACGGGCACCTGGTGACGCTGTCCCGGGGTGCCCACACAGTAACGGATCGGAACGAATTCAACCGGGTTACGCGCCTGATGAGGGCGCGCGACAGGATCGCGGAGGACATGGCGAAGAAAGACGGGGCCATCGAGGTCGAGGGTCGGGTGATCGAACCCCTGCCGAATGCGATGTTTCGCATCGAGCTGGAGAACGGTCACAAGGTGCTCGCCCACATCAGCGGCAAGATGCGGCAGCACTACATCCGCATCCTGCCCGAGGACCGGGTCGTCGTGGAACTTTCGCCCTACGACCTCGGTCGTGGGCGCATCGTCTACCGCTACAAGTAAGACCTCCCGGGCCGGGGCGGCCCGGGGTAACCACACCCGCCATCGGTGCGGCCATCGGCCGTGCCCAGCGGGCGAGTAACAGGAGAGATTGACGTGAAGGTTCAGCCGAGCGTCAAGCCGATCTGCGAGAAGTGCAAGGTGATCCGCCGTAACGGTCGGGTCATGGTGATCTGCGAGAACCTGCGTCACAAGCAGCGTCAGGGCTGATCATCACTCGCCACCCTCCGGGTCGCTTGAGACACAACTGAATACACCAGAAGAGCTGAACAGGATTTTGTGAAGCCCTCTTGGCACCAGCGACGACACACGGGTCGGCGCCCACCTCCGGTTCAGAGGCCGGAGCCCGGCAAGAGTCCGGGACGGACCAGGAGCAGACCTCTGAGAAGTGAAGGAATCCCGCCACATGGCACGTGTTGCTGGTGTGGATCTCCCCCGCGAAAAGCGGCTGGAGATCGCACTGACCTACATTTATGGAGTTGGGCGTACCACCTCCAAGGAGATCCTGGCCGGAACCGGGCTCAGCCCGGACCTGCGCGCCAAGGATCTCACCGACGCAGACGTCGCGAAGCTGCGTGAATACATCGAAGCCTCGGTGAAGGTCGAGGGTGACCTGCGCCGCGAGGTCCAGGCCGACATCCGTCGCAAGATCGAGATCGGCTGCTACCAGGGTCTGCGTCACCGTCGTGGCCTGCCCGTCCGTGGACAGCGCACCAAGACCAATGCCCGTACTCGCAAGGGCCCGAAGAAGACCATCGCCGGGAAGAAGAAGTAATGCCTCCTAAGTCACGAAGCGCAGGCCCGAAGAAGGGCGCACGCCGTCGCGATAAGAAGAACGTCCCGCACGGCAACGCACACATCAAGTCGACGTTCAACAACACCATCGTGTCGATCACCGACCCCAACGGCAACGTCATCAGCTGGGCGTCGTCGGGCCACGTCGGGTTCAAGGGCTCGCGCAAGAGCACCCCGTTCGCGGCTCAGCTCGCGGCCGAGAACGCCGCGCGCAAGGCCCAGGAGCACGGCGTCAAGAAGGTCGACGTGTTCGTCAAGGGACCGGGTTCGGGTCGCGAGACCGCGATCCGGTCGCTGCAGGCCGCCGGCCTCGAAGTCGGCACCATCTCCGATGTCACCCCGCAGCCGCACAACGGTTGCCGTCCGCCCAAGCGGCGTCGGGTCTAGCGGGAAAGGAAAGAATAGACAATGGCTCGTTATACCGGCCCCGCCACAAAGAAGTCCCGTCGTCTTCGCGTCGACCTCATCGGAGGCGACCAGGCATTCGAGCGTCGCCCCTACCCGCCCGGCCAGCACGGCCGTTCGCGGATCAAGGAGAGCGAATACCTGCTGCAGCTGCAGGAGAAGCAGAAGGCCCGCTTCACCTACGGCGTGCTCGAGAAGCAGTTCCGTCGCTACTACGAGGAAGCCAACCGTCGTACCGGTAAGACCGGTGACGAGTTGCTCAAGCTCCTCGAGACCCGCCTGGACAACGTCGTCTACCGTGCCGGCATCGCCCGCACGCGTCGTCAGGCCCGGCAGATGGTCAGCCACGGCCACTTCACCGTCAACGGTGTGAAGGTCGACGTGCCCAGCTACCGCGTCAGCCAGTACGACATCGTCGACGTCCGGCCGAAGTCGCTGCAGACCACTCCGTTCCAGATCGCCAAGGAGCTCGTCGGCGATCGTCCGGTCCCGGGTTGGTTGCAGGTGGTTCCCTCGACCCTGCGCATCCTCGTGCACAACGTGCCCGAGCGCGCCCAGATCGAGGTTCCGCTGCAGGAACAGCTCATCGTCGAGTTCTACAGCAAGTAGTCCGTCGAATCAGTAATTGCCAAGCAGCACAAGCTGTTCGGTTCACTTCTAGGCCGTCATATAGCGGTCGGCCACAAGGAGAAATCTCAGAATGCTCATCTCACAGCGACCCACCCTGACCGAGGAGATCCTCGCCGACAACCGGTCGAAGTTCGTCATCGAACCGCTCGAGCCCGGCTTCGGCTACACCCTCGGCAACTCGCTGCGTCGTACCCTGCTCAGCTCGATCCCGGGTGCTGCGATCACCAGCATCCGCATCGATGGTGTGCTCCACGAGTTCACCACCGTCCCCGGGGTGAAGGAAGACGTCACCGACATCATCCTGAACCTCAAGGGCCTCGTGGTCAGCTCCGAAGAGGACGAGCCGGTCACCATGTACGTGCGCAAGCAGGGTCCGGGCACCGTCACCGGCGCCGACATCGTCCCCCCGGCCGGTGTCACCGTGCACAACCCCGATCTGCACATCGCCACCCTGAACGACAAGGGCAAGCTCGAGATCGAGCTCGTCGTCGAGCGGGGCCGCGGATACGTTCCGGCCGTGCAGAACAAGGCGTCGGGTGCCGAGATCGGCCGCATCCCGGTCGACTCGATCTACTCGCCGGTGCTCAAGGTCACCTACAAGGTCGAGGCCACCCGTGTCGAGCAGCGCACCGACTTCGATCGGCTCGTGCTCGATGTGGAGACCAAGAACTCGATCAGCGCGCGGGATGCGTTGGCGTCGGCGGGCAAGACCCTGGTGGAGCTGTTCGGGCTCGCCCGGGAGCTCAACGTCGAGGCCGAGGGCATCGAGATCGGGCCGAGCCCGGCCGAGGCCGATCACATCGCGTCGTTCAGCCTGCCGATCGAGGATCTCGACCTGACCGTCCGGTCCTACAACTGCCTCAAGCGCGAGGGTGTGCACACCGTCGGTGAACTCGTGGCACGGACCGAGTCGGATCTGCTCGACATCCGCAACTTCGGGCAGAAGTCGATCGACGAGGTGAAGGTGAAGCTGCACGCCCTGGGTCTGGCTCTCAAGGACAGCCCGGCGAGCTTCGATCCGTCGCAGGTGGCCGGTTACGACCCGGCGACCGGAACGTGGTCGGACGACGTGTCGTTCGACGGTGACTCCGGTGAGGATTTCGCAGAGACCGAGCAGCTGTAGCCGCTGCACGCCAACCCTGATTTCCCCCATTCAGCGATGGGGGAGTCCGTCTAGGAGAAGACAATGCCCAAGCCCACCAAGGGTGCCCGCCTCGGCGGGTCGGCGAGCCACCAGAAGGCGATCCTGGCGAACCTCGCCACCTCGCTCTTCGAGCACGGCCGCATCACCACCACCGAGGCCAAGGCCAAGCGCCTGCGGCCGTACGCGGAGAAGCTGATCACCCACGCCAAGGCTGGCAAGCTGGCCAACCGTCGTGAGGTGCTCAAGGTGATCCGCGACAAGGACATCGTGCATGTCCTGTTCGAAGAGATCGGCCCGAGCTTTGCCGATCGCAACGGCGGCTACACCCGCATCATCAAGACGCTGCCGCGCAAGGGCGACAACGCCCCGATGGCCGTGATCGAACTCGTCACCGGGTCGACCGCGTCCAGCGAGGCCGATCGCGCCACCCGCGTCGCCGCGTCCCGCAAGGCCGCCGAGGCCAAGCTCGACGAGACCGAGGCCGCGGTTGCCGAGCCTGCGGGCGACAACGTCGTCGAGGCCGTGGAGGCCGACGCCGACGACGCCGCGAAGGCCAACGCCGAGGCTGTGGCCGAGGCCGTCGACGACGAGTCGACCGCCGCGACCGCCGTCGAGGCCGACGAGCAGGGTGCCGACGTCGACAGCTCGACCGAGAAGAAGTCGGACGACTGAGCCCGACAGTGCCGCACGAACCCGCCGCCACCGATTCCGGGAACGGCGGGTTCGTTCGTCTGCGCTTCGACATCGGTTATGACGGAACCGATTTCGCCGGCTGGGCACGGCAGGTCGGGCAGCGCAGCGTGTGCGGGGTACTCGAGGACACCCTCGCCACGGTGCTGCGCGTGCCGATCCGCCTGACCGTCGCCGGACGCACCGACGCGGGCGTCCACGCGACCGGTCAGGTCTGTCACGCCGACATCCCGGCCTCGGCGCTGGCCACGCGCAGTCTGGCCGGCGGTCCCGCGCTGCTCGTCGGTCGGCTGGCCAAGATGCTGCCCGACGATGTGCGCGTCAAGGCCGTCACCCCGGTGAGCGAACACTTCGACGCCCGCTTCTCGGCGCTGCGTCGCCACTACCGATATCGGCTCACCGATGCGGTCTTCGGCGCCGAACCCACCCGGGCGCGGACCACCGCGACCTGGCGTCGGACCCTCGACGTCGAGGCGATGAACGCGGCGTCCTCGACGCTGTTGGGGCTCAACGATTTCGCGGCGTTCTGCCGTCGTCGGGACGGCGCCACCACGGTCCGCGATCTCCAACGTTTCGCGTGGCGTCGTGACGACGAGGGGGTGCTGATCGGCGAGGTGAGCGCGGATGCGTTCTGCTGGTCGATGGTGCGTTCGCTCGTCGGTGCGGTCGCCTGCGTCGGCGACGGACGTCGTGATGTCGAGTGGTGCCGTGGGTTGTTGGCGCAGCGTGAGCGCAGCAGCCAGGTCCCGGTGGCGCAGGCGCGCGGCCTGAGCCTGGTGGGTGTCGACTATCCGGCCGTCGACGAGTTGTCCGCGCGCAATGCTGTCACGCGGGATGTGCGCGATGCGGTCCCGCCGGGCGTCGGCGGATGCTGTGGGGGATGAGGTCGTTCAGTCCGGCGTGGACGTGTCGGTGAGATAGGCGACGATCATGTCGCCGATCATGCGTCGTTGATGGACGCGCTGATCGGTGGCGGCGAGATCGCGGTCGAACAGGGTCTTCCACGAGAACCGGTTGGCCACCCGGAAGAAGCAGAAACTGCTGATCGCGAGATGGACGTCGAGGGCATCGACGTCGCTGCGGAACACCCCCTTCTCACGGCCGGACTCGAGGATCCGGGTCAGCACGTCGAGCGCCGGATTGCCCAGGCGCCCAACGCCTGCCGCATGCTTGAGATGCGCCGCCCGCAGGATGTTCTCGCCCGCGACGATCCGGATGAAGTCGGGATTGCGGTCGTGGTGGTCGAAGGTGATCTCGGCGACGTGGCGCAACGCGGCAACCGGGTCGTCGGCGATGTGGGTGACCTTCTGCTCGAGGCGCCGGATACGTCCGTAGGACGCCTCGAGAACGGCCTGGTACAGACCCTCCTTGTCGCCGTAGTAGTAGTAGATCATCCGCTTGGTGGTGTGGGTCTTGGCGGCGATCTCATCGACCCGCGCACCCGCAAACCCCTTGTCGGCGAACTCCTTCGTCGCGACCTTCACGATATCGGCCTTGGTGCGTTCGCTGTCGCGGCGTCGGGGTGCGGGATCGGTCACCTCATGAACTCTATCGTTCGTTCACTGCCTCGACAGCGCTCTCCCCAGCGCCGACAGCGCCCGCCACGACGCCGACAGCGCCCGCCACGACGCCGACAGCGCCCGTCACAAGGCCGACAGCGCTTGCGAGGGCGCTGTCGGCGATCTGGAGGGCGCTGTCGGCGAGTAACAGAGCGCTGTCGGCAAGATGAGGGGCGCGCCCTCAGGCGGTCCGACGCTCGGCGAGGTCCTCGGCGGCAATGAGTTCGGCGATGTGGGCGGCCATCCGGTCCGCGTCCGGCTCGATGCCGGTGAACAGCCGCAGCGCGTCGACGGCCTGCCCGACCGCCATCCCGTCGCCCGGCAGGGTGCGTGCGCCGACCGCACGGGCCACCGCGATCAGCTCGGTGATGGCCGGACGGTAGACGACGTCGGCGACCCAGAGGTCGGCGCGCAGCAGCGCCGGGTCCACCGCCATACCGGGGTGATGGGCCATCCCGATCGGGGTGGCGTGCACCAGGCCATCCGCGTCGGCCAGTGTGATGGCAACGGAATCGACTCCACCGGAGGTGATCTCGGCGTCGAACATGGTGCGCAGGGTGGCGGCGAGTCCGGCGGCCCGAGTGGTGTCGGTGTCGACGAGGTGGAAGTGGGCGACCCCGGCGGTGAGTACGGCATAGGCGACGGCAGCGCCTGCTCCGCCTGCGCCGATCTGCACCACCGACTCCCGGGGTGCGGCCTCGGCGCCGAGACCGGCGCCGAGGCCCCGGTCGAAGCTGCGCGCGAAGCCCGACCAGTCGGTGTTGTGTCCGATCGCGCGAGCACCGTCGAAGACGACGGTGTTCACCGCACCGAGACGGGCTGCGTCGGGCGAGAGATCGTCGAGATGGGCCAGTATCCGTTGCTTGAACGGATGGGTGACGTTGAGCCCGACGAGCCCGGCGTCGGCGGCGCGGGCCAGCAGCGCCGCGAGGTCGACGGTGGCCGCGGCCGACGCCGGGACGTCGAGGGTCAGATAGGTGTAGTCCAGTCCGTGGTGGGCGGCCTCGCGCTCGTGCATGGCGGGCGTGAGCGACCGGGAGATCCCCTGCCCGATCAGGGCGGCGACCACGGCACCGCCGGATGCGCGGCGGGCTGCGGTGGCGAATTCGATGTCGAACATTGGTGTGTCCTTTGATGATCGGGCCGGGGAATCGTCCCGGAGCCGGGTGTGGGCGAGCGGTGTCAGGCCATCGACGGCGAGGCCGGTGCCGACGCGGTCATGGTGTCGGCTCCTTTGACGGGTTCCTCCCCGAGTCGCATCGTGTCGGTCTTGTGCGTCTCGACCGCGGTGGCGGCAGCGAGTGCGGCAACCACGGCGAAGGCGGCGACGACCACGGCGACCGGGACCCAGCCCATCCGGCCCTCACCGAGGATCGCCGCGGCGATCAGGGGCAGGAAACCGCTGGCCATGAAGCCGATCTGGGTGCCGATGGCCACGCCCGAGTACCGGACCTTGGCCGGGAACATCTCGGAGTAGAACGACGGCCAGACGGCGTTGGCGGCGGCGTAGACGACGGTCTGGATGATCAGGGTGGCCACGAGGATCGCCCAGAAGGAGCCGGTGGTGATGATCAGCAGGTAAGGGAATGCCAGGATCGCGCAGCCCAGCGCTCCGCCGATGAAGATCGGCTTGCGTCCGATGCGGTCGGAGGCCAGGCCCCACAGCGGCTGGCTGAGCAGCATGACGAGGTTGGCGATGACGCTGACGAGCAACATCGAACTCTTCGAGACGGCGAAGTCGGTGGTCGCGTATTTGAGGGCGAAGGTCGAGAACAAGGTGCTCATGACCGAGATCGTCGAGCAGGCGATCACCCGGACCAGGGCCCGCCAGTGGAAGCGCAGCAGCACCAGCAGCGGGATGTCGGAGACGCCCTCGGTCGAGTCCTTGATCTTCTCGAAGACGGGGGTCTCGGGCATCGTGCGGCGGATCAGGTAGGCGACGAACATGACCACGGCGCTGAACCAGAACGGAACGCGCCAGCCCCAACTGAGCAGGGCGTCCTCGGGCAGCGCGGCGACGGGGATGAAGGCGAGGGTGCCGACCAGCAGCCCGGCCTGGGTGCCGTTGAGCGTCCAGCTGGCGTAGAAGGCGCGCTTGCCCTGATCGGCGTGTTCGACCGTGAGTGAACTCGCGCCGGACTGCTCACCTGCCGCCGAAAGTCCTTGCAGCAGGCGAAGAACGACGAGTGCGACCGGTGCGGCCATGCCGATCGAGTGGTAGTCGGGCAGACATCCGATCGCGAAGGTGGCCAGGCCCATCAGGATGAGGGTGAACACCAGGACCCGCTGACGGCCGATGCGGTCACCGAAGTGGCCGAGGACCACCGCGCCGACCGGGCGGGCGATGTAGGCGACGCCGAACGTGGCGAAGCTGGCCAGCGTCCCTGCCGTCGGGCTGATGTCGGGGAAGAAGATCTTGTTGAACACCAGCGCCGAGGCGGTGCCGAAGATGAAGAAGTCGTAGTACTCCACCAGGCTGCCCATGAAGCTGGCCAACGCGGCCTTGCGCGGCTGGGCTGCCGGCAGATCGGAAGTGGGTGCGGTCATCAGTCCTCCAAGTTGTGCTCGCCAACACAGGGTGTCGGGCGTGTGACTGACGATACAAAGGACCTTCGTCCCGGTCAAGACAACTAACCAGATCGTTCATAAATATCCCAATAGATGCAGGTGGGGGCGCTCCAAATATTCATACGCAGTCGAGTGAACAGCCGATCCAATGAACTATCTGGTACATTTCTCTCATCGTGTCCCGGATCACAGGAGGCCATCCCATGTCGCAGGCCCGCACCGTGCAGACCGCTGTGGACGACGCGCCTGGATCGGCACTGCCGCTCGACGCCCGAACGTCGATCGCGACGGTGTGCCTGTCGGGAACTCTGGGCGACAAACTCCAGGCCATTGCCCGCGCCGGCTTCGACGGGGTGGAGATCTTCGAACCCGATCTGATCGCCGCCCCGGGCCGGCCCGCCGAGTTGGCGCGCGCCACGGCCGATCTCGGACTGACCATCGACCTCTATCAGCCGTTCCGCGATCTCGACTCCCGCGACCCGGACCGCTTCCGGCGCAATCTCATTCGCCTCGAGCGCAAGTTCGACGTGATGGACGACCTGGGTTGCGACCTGCTGCTGGTGTGTTCGTCGCCGTTGGCGTCCGCGGCGTGTGATGACGGACTGCTGGCCGAGCAGCTCGCGACCGCGGCGCGCCTCGCCGGCACGCGTGGCAAGCGCCTGGCCTTCGAGGCGCTCGCCTGGGGGCATCACGTCAACGACTATCGACACGCGGCCGCCATCGTTGCCGCCGTGGATGATCCGGCACTCGGTACCTGCCTGGACAGCTTCCACATCCTGTCGCGCGGCGACGATCCGTCCGGAATTGCCGACCTGCCCGCCGACTCGATCTTCTTCCTCCAACTTGCCGATGCCCCGCGGATGGCGATGGATCTGCTGCAGTGGAGTCGACATCATCGGTGCCTGCCGGGTCAGGGCAACTTCGATCTCGCATCGTTCACCGAGCATGTCGTCGCGGCGGGCTATCGGGGCCCATGGTCGTTGGAGGTGTTCAGCGACGTCTTCCGTCACGCAGACCCGGTACGTACCGCTCGCGATGCGCACCGCTCGCTGCGATACCTCGCGGAGCTCGTCGATGCCGGCCGCCCCGGATCATCCGAAGGTACTGCACCGCAAGAAGACCCGGAGGTCGAGACACAACGGCCCGTCACCGGCGGCGTCGTGTCGATCCGGGTCGCGGCCGGACCGACCTCGGCGCCGCAGCTCGGTGAGGTCCTCGGCGCCATCGGCTTCGATCTGAGTGGAGTCGACAGCTCCACCGGCCTGCAGCTTTACCGCGATGCCGAGCTGGCCGTCGTTGTCGATCCGACCGTCGGCACCGTCTGGACGTCGCCGGGTGCGCCGGCCGACATGCCGACCATCGCGCAAATCGGTTTGCGCAGTGCCGAGCCGCAGGCGTGGGCGGCACGAGCCGCAGAGTTCGACGTGCCGGTCGCACCGATTGCGGCACCCGGGCCGTCGTCGAAGCACGAGGGCGCAGGGGAGGTCGTGCGACTCGACGTCACCGACACCCTCGCCGTCGACCTGCGGCCCGCGCTGTCGGCGGGCACCTGGCAGCGACATTTCGATCTGGTGCCGCGCGAGCCCGCCGCGGTCACCTCGCTCTACACCGGGGTCGACCACATCGGCATCGGCATGAGTCCCGCCGACTGGGAGGCGGCAATGTTGTTGCTGCGCTCGGTGTTCGGCATGACGGTCGAGGAGGGGCTCGACGTACCCGATGCGGTCGGGACGATGCGATCGCAGGCACTGACATCGGCAACCGAGAGCGGTGAGCCGATCCGTCTCGTCGCCTCCCTGGTGCCCTCGCGACTCGACGGACGCGGCCCGCTGCGACGGCGCGGCGGACTGACCCATGCGGCATTCGCCTGCGCCGACATCATCGCCACCGCCCGCGCGTGCCGCTCCCGCGGCCTCATCACATTGCCGATCCCGGAGAACTATTACGACGACCTGCGAGCGCGCTTCGATCTCGGCGCCGATCGGATCGACGCGCTTCGCCGCTACGACATCCTCTACGACGCCGACGAAACCGGAGGCGAGTTCTTCCACTTCTTCACCCCGACCATCGCCGACGATCTGTTCTTCGAGGTGGTCTGCCGACGCGGGGGATACCGCGGGTACGGGGAGGTAAACTCGCCGGTGCGGGTGGCCGCAGCGCTCGCCTTCGACGCCTGACCGGGCGCGAGGGACGGGCCGGTGCTCAGCTGCGGAGCTTGCGTCCCTGGGGATCGCGGACGCTGCCGACGAACATCATGATGGCGTCGACGAGGACCCAGATGCCGACGCCGGCGATCACCAGCCAGCCGACGATCAAGAGAATGACGCCGAAAGCCGCACCGCCACCGGAGTTGCCGCCCGCCGCGATGCCGGCGATCACGACGCCGATGACCATCAGTAGCCATCCGCCGATGTTGCCGCACAACTGGATCACGGCGATCTTCATGTCGCCGATGTAGAAACGACCGGCGGCGAAGCCCCCGAGGAACAGCTGCAGCAGGCCCGCGGTCAGCTTGCTCTTGTCCGACAACGGTTCGCCGGTCGCCGGGTCGACGTTGAAGTCGCCATATCCGGGCACCCCACCGTAGGCGGGATACGGGGACTGGCCGGGCACTGCGCCGTACGGCTGGGATCCGTAACCCGGCTGGGATCCATAGCCCGGCTGGCCTGTGCCATATGGCTGCTGACCCTGACCGCTGTTGCCCGGATACTGCTGATAGCTCATGCCGATCATGCTCTCACGGGTGTGGGCGTCTGGGGAGGCGAGCGTAGCTCACCCGACCGACACCTCGTCCCGCTCGCACGTCGTCCCGGCTCGCACGTCAGGTTGCGCTGCGCTCGTCCTCGATCGCATCGAGCACCGCCTCGACGGTGTCCTCGTCGCCGACGAACTCCTCCGGCCGGGCACCGCCGGTGGACATCAGTTGCCGCCAGTTCTGCGGATCGAAGTCCACCGGCTGGGTGCGCTCGAGGAAGCTGGTGATCACCTGCACGAAACGCTCGGGGTCGTCGTGGAACGGGAAGTGACCGGCGCCGGGGAACGTCGCCAACTCCGAATGCGGGATCGCCGAATGCCCGATCAGCGCATGCTCGTACGGGATGACGGTATCGAGCTCACCCCACACGAACAGCACCGGAAGGCGCTCGGTCAGATAGCAGCGATCGAGCATCGTCACCGCCTGACCACGCCAGTCGACCACCGCGCGCAGGGTGCGCAGGAACGCCGCCTGCGCGTGCGGATCGGCGAGATCGCCGAGTACGCGCAGCAGATCCTCATGGTCGTTGAGCGCCCGGCGCGGTGAGATCTCCTGCGGCACACCGGGAAGGTGCGGAAGACTGACGAGTGCCTTCGCCACGCCTTGCAGCGCGGGCATCACTCCGGGTACCCGCAGCAGCGTCAGGACCTCGTTGACCACCGGGAGCGTCACCAGCCGCAACGCCGGATTGACCTCACGCGTCACACCGCCGGCGGCCACCAACACCAACCGCTCGACGAACCGGGGGAACTGGTAGCAGAACTGCATGGCGACGCCGCCGCCGAGGGAATGACCGACGACGGTCACCTTCGTGACACCGAGGACGACGAGCAGATCGCGCATCCCGTTGGCGAATGCCGGTACCGAATAGTCCGCGCGCGGTTTGTCCGAGCGGCCGTGGCCGAGGAGGTCGGGCGCGATGACGGTGTAGTGCTGGGCGAGCATCGGGATGACCTCGTCCCACGTCGAGGAGTTGTCCCCGATGCCGTGGATCAGCAGGAGTGCCGGACCGCTACCGGCGATGCGGTACGCGCGGCGATAGCCGTGGATCGTGTGGTATTCGATCCGGACCTCGGTGTCGGAGACGGGCCGCAGATTCGGCGTGGACGAACCCGCCGTCTTCGTCCGGCCGGAGGTCGGGGGAGGCTGGGTGGTGGACACGGTCGGCTCCTAGAGGTCACGTCGTCGTGAGAGTCGGCGGGCTGGGGTCGAGCGCGGTGGATTCGCGCTGCATGTTTACGACCGAGTAAACCCCACATGGGCACGCTCTGCCCAGCATGTTGCATCGAGTTAACGTGGGCATCGACACCCCGTCGGGCGGGAGCCGGTGGTGCTCGCAGCACCTAGGGTGGACCGTGATGAACCCCTTCGATGTCGACTCGTTCCTCGCCACCGGCGGCGTCATCGGCCTGTGTGTGCTCATGTTCGTCGAGACCGGCATCCTGATCGGGTTCCTCTTCCCCGGCGACTCGGTACTGTTCACCGCCGGCGTGCTTGCCGCACAGCCGAATCCGTTCGCCAAAGTGTGGTGGCTGTGTCTGGTGGTACCGCTGGCCGCGGCGGCCGGCGATCAATGTGGCTATTTCCTCGGTCGGCGTCTGGGCCGATCGGTGATCGAGGGCCGGATGATGCGCGCGGTGGGACCCGAGTACGTTGAGCGCACCCATCGCTACTTCCAGCGCTACGGCCCGCTGACGGTGTTCTTCGGCCGGTTCATCGGAGTGGTTCGTACACTGACGCCGTTGGTCGCCGGGTTCAGCGGCATGCCGCACCGCGTGTTCACGCTGTTCTCGCTACTCGGCAGCGTCGTATGGGCGGACGGATTGATCCTGCTCGGCTATTTCCTCGGGCAGGTGCCGTTGATCCGCGACCATCTCGAGGTGTTCATCATCGCCTCGATGCTCACCGTCGTGATCCCGATGGCCGTGGGCATCACCCGGCGTTGGCTGGCGCACCGCCGCGAGCGCGCAGAGGCGCTCGTCACCGGTGACCCCGACACCGACTGACCATCGCCTGCGGCCCGGTGCCCGGGGTTGCGTCCGGCCCGGTTCAGCCGTAGAACGGTTCCTCTCGACGAACCGTCGGCGCGAACTCGTCGGCGATGGTCGCGGCGAGCTCAACGAACGCCAGCCGGGTGGGCTTGCCGACGAGTTCGAGATCGACGTCGGCGCCCTCGGCGAGATGATCGTCGAACGGGATCGTCTGCACCGCACGGCATCGCGTCAGGAAATGCTGACCCAATTGGTCGGTGTCGATGGTCGACGAACCCGGGCGGGACGAACTGAGCACGACGACAGCGCGTGACACCAGGTGGCCGTATCCGTGGGCCTCGAGCCAATCCAGCGTGGCCGAGGCGCTGCGGGCGCCGTCCAGTGCCGGCGACGAGACCAAGATGATGGCGTTCGCCAGGTCGAGCACGCCGTTCATCGCCGAGTGGCTCAGGCCGGTTCCGCAGTCGGTGATGATGATGTTGTAAAAGCGCTGGAGGATGGTGACGACACCGCGGTATTCGTCCTCGCTGAATGCTTCGGCCATCGCCGGATCTCGTTCGGAGGCAAGAACTTCCAGGCGCGACGGCGCCTGTGAGGTGTGGGCGCGCACATCGCTGTAGCGGTAGACGTTGTCGTCGGAGAGCAGATTGCGCACCGTCGACGCCGTCTGCTGCGGGACACGCTGAGCCAGTGTCCCCAGATCGGGGTTGGCGTCGACGGCGATCACCCGGTCGCCGCGCAGCGAGGCGAAGGTCGAACCCAAACCGACTGTCGTGGTGGTCTTTCCGACGCCACCCTTCAGCGAGAGCACCGCGATGCGATAGTCGCCGCGAACCGGTCGGCGCAACCGCTCGAGCAGCTGCTGATACCGGATCTCGTTGGCGGAGTCGCCGGGATTGATGGTGCCGGCCGAGATGGTGTGCACCGCCCGCCGCCACCCGCGAGCGGGGGCTCGGCGAGCCTTGCGTAGCAGGGCGACCTCGTCGAGGGCCGGTCCCTGTTGCGGCGACCCGAATCCCATCGGCGGGGCGTACCCGTTGTCCGGCGGCGGGGCGTACCCGGATGGGGCCGGCGGCATGTGCGGTGGCGTCGGCGCGCCGGGAACCGGACCGGAGGGTAGAGGGCCGGTCGGGTAGGGACCGGGTGGCATGGTGCCGGGTGCGTACCCCTGCGCGGACGGGTCGAAACCGTTGGGCGCGTAGGGGTTTGCCGGTGCAGACTGGTTGTGCTGGTGCTGCTGGGGCGCCTCGTACTGTGGTGGTGTCTGGTACCCGGTTGCCGGGGGAAACGGCGTGTGGTGAGGCTGCGCCGGTGTCGCAGGAGTGGGGGAACTCGGCGGCGCGGGGTGCTCCGGCGGTGCATCGGTGGGTGCTGGAACGGCCGGCGCCGCGCTCGTGGGTGCTGCGGCATCGCCCGGGGCCGTGGAGCCCGTCGGCGACGGAGGGGACGGCGAGGGAGGGATCGGTGGCCGGTCGGCGCCGAAGCCGGCAACGGGCTCGTCCGGCGCTTCGGTTCCGTGCGCTGGTTCGGTCGGTGCCTCGCCGGTCCGCGGTGCGTCCCCGGGCGGCCCGAACTGCAACCACGGTGGGGTTGCGGGCATCATCGCCGCCGGATGTCCGTTGTTCTCGTGCGTCATCGATTCCCCCTGCAAGGTGATTCCCGGTGACATGAGTCCGCCTGCTTTGCGGGACGGACGTCACCACGCTCGGCAGTGTACCCATGGGTGTCGGATCGTGAATGGTGAGCGTCACGCCGAGCAACAGTCCGGGTCGGGGCCCGGTGACCACGGAGCATCGGGCGAGGCCCGGCACATCTAACGGGTACCGACGGTCCCGGGTTATCCCCAGACATCACGCGCAAACCGGACACCGCATGTGATCTGTGGCATCATCTCAACACCGTCAGCGGAGGTCACCGGCAACGGGTCGAAAAAAGATCCGATCGAGTGGAACCCGAACCGGTCCCGCTGCGTCCAATCATGACATCGCACATCGGCGGCGGAACGGACGCCGCTGCGATACAGGGAGTAACCGACGTGGGAGGGTCGATGACCGGCGAGGATTTCGGTGGAGTCGAGGAGACATCCTCGGCGCGATCGCGGGACGGGGCGATCTCGGTGATCACGACGCCGGCGGGCCTGCCGCTGGCGGTGCGTATCGACGACACCCAGCTGCGTAAACATCCCCAGGTCGTGGCCGACGACGTCCTCCGGTTGTGTCAACAGTCGGCGATGGCATCGGCGATCCGGTTGCGTGCCCGGCTGCTCGAGTCCGGGACGCCGTCGGAGGTGGTCGAGTCGCTCGGTCTGCCCAGGCCCGACGATCTGGCTGATGCCGAGTTGCGTGACGACGACGAGGCCGATGCGCCCGCGTCCTGGCTCAGGTCGGTGTGAGCGCGATGAACTCGGCGATGGACGAACTCGAATCCCGTGCGGCAGCTCAACTGGGCCGTCTGCACGACTTCTCCGACGAGCTGGCGCGGATTCGGGTCCGGGAGAGCTCTGCCGACGATCTGATCACCGTGGAGGTCGATGGCTCCGGGGCGATGACGGGGTTGTGGCTCGCCGACGGGGCGGGCGAGCTCGGCGGTGCTCGCCTCGGCTCCGGGATCGTGGCGACGGCCATGCTCGCCGCCCAACGAGCATTAGCTCGCCGAGCGGTGATGACCGAGGACTTCACCGCGTCGTTCGCCGAGCTGGTGCAGTCGCGGTGAGGTCGACGAGTGTGGTGGGCGTCTATGGCATGGCGACGAGTGACCTGACGATAGATGAGATGGCAAGGGGGAGAGCATGAATCATGTGACGGTGACACCGGAAGTCCTCGAGGGCTTCGCGGCGACCAACGCCGCGATCGGTACTGCGGTGGCGGCGGCCGGCTCGGTCAACGCCGCCGCGAACACGGCGGTCATGATCCCCGTATTCGGACTGATCGGGCAAGAGTTTCTCGCGGCATTCATCGCCGCACAGGCCAATCACCTGTTCGCGGTGGGCAACCTGGCCGCCGTCCATGCGGCGACGGCCGCGAGCGCGCTCGGCGGTCTCGCCGAATTCGAGGCCGTCGATGCCACCTCCGCCGCGACCCTACGGTCGGTGCTGTGAGTCAACCTCTCGCCTCCGGGCAGCCCACCTCCGGGCCGCCCGAGTTCCCGGCGCTCACCGAGATGTCGGTCAACGACATGATCGCGGCGACACCGCTCGGACCGATCCTCGACCGGCCGGTCGGCGACGTGCTGGCAGGGTTGGGACTCCCGCCGCTGCCCGAGTTCCCGCCGCTGCCACCGCTTCCGGGGCTACCGCCATTACCGGTCATCGACGTCGGCCTGCTCGTCAAACCGATCACCGATCTGCTCGGCAGCTTCGGGACCGGCGACCTGTCGGCGGCCGACTTCGATCCGACGGTCATCTTCCAGGGACTGTCCACGATGCTCGAGTCATCGATGTCGATGGCGCAGGCCGCCCTGAAGATCGCCGACGAGGTGTGGGGTGGTCAGAGTGCCGTGTCGGCCGCTGCGAAGACCGGCGAGGCGAGCGTCAACAGTGGGCAGCTTGCAGTCCAGGGCAGCGGTATGTCCTTCGACATCCAGGCCGCCGCCGGCATCGTCGCCGCGGGTGTGGCAACGCTACAGGCCATCCTGGCCGCCACGATCGCCAAGATCACCGCGGCCGTCTCGTTCACCGGGCCGGCGGCGTTGCCCCTCGCGGTGAGTTTGGCCGGCCTCGGATTGTCCGAGGCGACCGCCGCCGTCGCGGCCACGCGGGCTCAATTGCTGGCTCCGACAACCCATATGACCGTGAACGGAGCGCCGGTGGCCGTCACCAATGCGCCCACCGGCGCAGTCGGCGCCGCGCAGTCGCCGTTCGCCCTGGCCGGTACCATCCTCGACGCGGTGTCCCCGGTGGTCTCCACGGCCACCGAGATCCCCTCGATGCTCACCGCACCACTGCAGCAGGTGCTGGCCGCCGGCGATACGGCGGTCCGGCCGGCGGCATATGTCGCTCCGGAGGATGGTGCCGGTGGGCCGTCCGGGCCCGGCGGCGGCCCGGCCGGTCTGGCAGCGATGCCGACGGGCGCCGGTGGTGCCGGCCGTGGCGGTGGCGGTGCCGGTGGTGCGGCGGTCACCGCGCCGCTGGGCGCGGCCCGCTCCGGGATGCCCGTCGTCGGGGCCACCGAACCGGCGAGCTACACCCCAGCCTCCGCGGCGCGTGCGGTTTCGGGGACCGCCACCCCGATGCCGGCATCGATGGCGCCCATGGCCGCCGCCGGGGCCGCGCGCGGGGCCGGGGCATCCGACGACACCCACGAGGTTCCGGACTATCTGGTGACCGAGGACAACGGAAGGCAGATGGTCGGCGGCGTCGCCGACGTCGCTCCCGCAGTGCTCGGTGCCGACGCCGACCCGGAGACCCCGCCCGACATCGAATTGCGACTCGGTCCGGCCGGGCCGCTCTCGCCCCGATGAGTCCAGTTCTCGGCACCGTCAGAGAGGCCATCCGATGACACCGTCACCCACCAGCGGCAATCTTGATGTGGATCCGCATGAATTGTCCAGGGCCTGCACTGATCTCGAACGTCTGGCGCTGTCCCTGGAAGAAGCGGTCGGACGACTTGCCCCGGAGGCCGCCGTCGACGCCCCCGGTCGAGACGAGGTGTCGGTGACCACCGCGGCGTCGGCCACCGCAGTGGCCGGGCGCTTCGCCGAAGACGCGACCTCCGGCATCCGACAACTGCGCAACATCGCGGCGATGCTGCGGTCCCACGCCGGTGGCCTCGCCGACGCCGACGATCAGGCCGCGTCCGGCCTGCGGACCTGACGACCGCCCCCCGGACACGGCGACCGCTCGACCATCCGAACCCCATCCGTAGACCGTCATCCCGACCGACCCACCGACCGAGCAGCCGAGAGGAGTGGGCATGACCGGATTCACCGGAGTCCTCTGGGACACCCGTACCAGTCGCCGGCTCGCGAGCGACCTCGTCGAGGGACCCGGCGCGGCGCCATTCGCCGACGCCGCGATCGCGTGGGGTGCGTTCGCCGGTGAGTTCGCCAGGGCCGCAGCCGAATACGGCGCCGTCCTCACGCGACTGCGGGCCGACTGGGAATCCGGCGCAGCCACCGAAGCCATCGACCGTCTCGCCGGTCTCCTCGGATGGCTGACCGACATGGCAGCGCAGGCCGCCGAGGCTGCGGCGGTGACCGAGGCGCAGTCGCTCGCCGTGTCGGTGGCGCGCCTGGCGATGCCGAGCACCGCCGAGGTCGACCTCGCCGACACACTCGCCCACGGTGCGGCAGTGGTCGCCTCGGTTGCGCCGATCGCCACTGGGGCGGCCGCGCATGCCGAACGCGCGGTCCACGATCAACGGATGCGCGCGGCGCGGGTGATGGAGGCCTACGAAACCGCCGCCGAGCCGCTGGCACAGCCGTGGCGAGCTGCCCACGCCGCACCACAACTGGTGCCCGACACCCCGCCGACGACCGCGCCCAGCCGACCTCCGCAGGCTCACGCTACCGCTGCCACCGCGGGTCACGGGTCCGCCTCGACCGCGGGAATCGTTGCGGCGACGATGCTCTCGGCGCCGACTCCCCGGGGCGCGTATACGCCGACGATGGTGGCCGCGGCGCCCACCGGGTCGCCCACGACGGCCACCACCGCCGGCGCGGGTCAGGCGGGATCGGGGACGCCCGGCGCGCCGTCCGCGGTACCGCCGCCCATGGCGCCGATGACCTCGACGGCATCGATGGGCGACCGCGTGGTCCGCGTCGACACCCAGGCGCAGGTCGAGACCGGGCAGGCCGAGGCATCCCCACGCCCTCCGGAAACCTGGGCGGAGGTCGCCGCACAATCGAGCACGGCGCTCGACCCCCGATACGTCGAGCAGACCCTCACCCTCGACACCGGGAGGACGCCATGATCGTGACCTCCACCGATTCCCGTCGCCTCGAGATCGCGGTGGTGCGCCGACTCGGGCAACGATGCGGGGTCACCACCTGGCCCGTGGTCCTGGATCTCCGGACACCGGCGGCCGACGGTGCGCGCGACGAGACCCGAGGCATCGCCCGCGACCTTAACGATCCGGACAACGCCACCCTGGACCGCGTCATCGCGCAGGCGGGACTGTTCGACAGCAGCGGCCCCACGCTGTGGGCCGATACGGTGCTCGGGGTGCTCGCCCACCCGGACCGCGAACTCGAGATCCGAGGTTTCGCCACCGATTCGACGGTTCGTGCCTGCGTGGCGCGGCGCGGGCACGACCACGTCCTTGCGGTGCGCCGAGGTGATCACGTCGAGCTCGCCGTTCTCGACGTGCGCGACACCACTGCTCTGGCCGGCGTCGTTCGCGCGATGTGCGGCCCGCATGACGCGCTGGACTTCACCGAGACCAGCGTCCCCACCCGCGAACTGACCGAGAGGTTCGGTCACTGCGCAGACGCTCCCGGTGTTGTTGCGGCACTGCGTGCATGGGGCGCCACGGCCGCCGACGCCACCCGGGTGGCCGACGCATTGCTGTCCTGCGACGTGCGGTGGGAGATCGTGGCCACCTCGCGTGCCGACGGCGTTCTCACCCAGACTTCTGGGGCCATCGGGATCATCGACTCGCGTGCGGGTCGAATTCTGATGGGCCTCAGCAGATCTCCCGACGACAGATTGTGGACCACCATCACCCCGGGGACGGGGCATCGGATCGGTGCGGCCGTGGACCGGTTGATCGACACCCTGCCGGGACAACGGTGGTTCCCATGAGTCGACGGGACTTCCCCATCGAGATCTTCGCCGGGGGACATCAGCGCCTGTCCGCACGGACAGCGCTTCGGGGGCATCGCGACGACGGTGCCGACATCTATGAGGAGGAGCACCATGAATCTCGATGGAGCAGTTGACGTCGACGTCGAATCAGGCTTGGCCACAGCACAATCGGTCTCGCAGATCGTCGACGACATGCAGGGGGTGATCAGGCAGATCGCCACCGCCGCATCGACGGGCGTGTCCAGCTGGAACGGCCGGGCGTCCAACGCATTCGACAACATCCACACCGACTGGAACTCGTCGGCGACGGCGCTCAACGCCGCGCTCGACGACATCCGCACCCAGCTGACCGCAGGTTTCAGCGGCTACGACGACCAGGATTCTCAGGCCGCGGGTGGCTTCGGCGCCGAGGGGCCGCTGCGTCTGTAGGCCCGGTCGCACCGGCGCACCCCGCCACCGACCTCGTCGACCACCGCTGTGCTCGACCACTACCGGGCTCGACCACTACCGGGCTCGACCACTACCGGGCTCGACATATCTGATCACGACCACATCTGACCGAAAGGACTTCCCATGTCCGGGAGAATCAAGTACGACTTCGGCGCCCTCGGCGACCTCGAAGGGGGACTGAACGCCCAGTTCGGCCGCCTCGAAGAACTGGCGTCCCAACTGAAATCGCAAGTCGCCGCGCTCGATGGCAACTGGCGTTCGCCCGATGCGAAGCAGGCCTACGACGCCGCCCAGCAGAACTGGGACCGCGTGTTCACCCAGGCCCGCGACCAGCTGCTCGGCATCCAGCGCGGCGTCACCAATGCGCGGACGGTGATGAACGAGACCGACACCTCGATCGCACGCGGCTTCGGCGGGCTGGTCTAGCCCTCCGAGACCGGCCCGGGCCACACCTTCGGTGCCGCGGGGGCTCCGGCACCGAAGGTGCCCGTCGGCGCCGGTGATCTCGGCCGTGTCGATGGTGGTGTCACCGCGGGCGGTGATGCCCTAGAGTTCGCGATGTTCGCACGTCGTGCCGGGTTCCCGGCGAATGGGAGGATCAGCTCGTGTCCGCCGAAGGTTCCAAGAAAGCGATCGTCGCCGCTCTGGCCGCCAATGCCGGTATAGCGATCGCCAAGTTCGTCGGTTTCGCCGTCACCGGCTCGTCGTCGATGCTCGCCGAGGGCGTGCACTCGGTCGCCGACACCGCCAACCAGGGTCTATTGCTACTCGGGCAACGACGAGCCGCCCGCCGGGCCGATCGGCTGCATCCTTTCGGGTACGGACGCGACCGATACTTCTACTCGTTCATCGTCGCGCTCGTGATCTTCGCTCTCGGTTCGCTTTTCGCGCTCTACGAGGGTGTCGAGAAGATCATTCACGCCCACGATCACGGGCTCGAGTCGCCGCTCGTCGCGGTTGTCATCCTGCTCGTCGCGATCTGCCTGGAGAGCTACAGCTTCGCCACCGCATTCCGCGAGTCGCGGCCGTTGAAGGGGTCGGCGAGCTGGTGGCGGTTCATCCGCAACTCGCGCAACCCCGAACTGCCCGTCGTCCTGCTCGAGGACAGCGGAGCCCTCATCGGTCTCGTCCTCGCCCTCGGCGGCGTCGGCTTGACGATGGCGACCGGGGATGCGATCTGGGACGGCATCGGGACGGTCTGCATCGGGGTGTTGCTGGGGGTCATCGCGATCGTGCTCATCGTGGAGATGAAGAGCCTGCTGATCGGGGAGGGCGCCACCGAATCCGAGGAGTCCGCGATCATGGCAGCGCTCGCCACCGACGGCGTCGACCGTGTCATCCACATCAAGACCCAGTACCTCGGCCCGGAGGAGATGCTGGTGGCCGCGAAGATCGCGATGCCGCCGAACGCCGACCTGCAGACCGTGGCCCGAACCATCGACGCCGCCGAGACCAGGGTGCGTGTCGCGGTACCGCAGGCCCGCATCATCTACCTCGAACCCGACATCGACCGCAGCGATCCGCCGGCCCGATCCGCACCGAAATCCCGGTAAGTCGTGATCGCGTCGATTAGCGTCTAGCCCACCGCAACCAGTCGGCACCGTGGTGGTCGTTCTCGCCGATCGGCTCGAACCGCACACGGCTGCACCAACAAAGAGAGGTCGAGGCGAATGGCCAACCCGCTGACCCGGGTCAAGTCCGTCGAGCAATCGATGGCCGACACCGACGAGCCCGGACACCAACTGCGCAAGAACCTGACCTCATGGGACCTGATGGTCTTCGGGGTGTCGGTGGTCATCGGAGCAGGTATCTTCACCATCACCGCGACCACCGCGGGCAACAAGGCCGGCCCGGCCATCTCACTGTCATTCATCATGGCCGCCATCGCCTGTGCCCTGGCCGCCCTGTGTTACGCCGAATTCGCCTCGACCGTGCCGGTCGCCGGATCGGCGTACACCTTCGGCTATGCGACCTTCGGCGAGTTCCTCGCGTGGATTCTCGGCTGGGATCTGATCCTGGAGTTCGCGGTGGGCGCCTCGGTGGTGTCCAAGGGCTGGTCGTCCTACCTGGGCAGCGTGTTCGGATTTTCCGGCGGCACAGCCGATGTCGGGTCGGTGACGATCGACTGGGGAGCGATGATCATCGTCGCCGTGGTGACCGCACTGCTGGTACTCGGCACCAAACTCTCCTCGCGGGTCAGCGCCGTCATCACGGCCATCAAGGTGGCCGTGGTGCTGCTGGTGATCGTCGTCGGGTTCTTCTACGTCAAGTCCGCCAACTTCAGCCCCTTCATCCCGCCCTCGGAAAGCGGTGCCGGTGCCGAGAAGTCGGTCGACTCGTCGCTGTTCTCGTTGATCACCGGCGGCGGCGAGAGCTCCTACGGCTGGTACGGCGTGCTGGCGGCGGCATCGATCGTCTTCTTCGCGTTCATCGGATTCGACGTGGTCGCCACCACCGCCGAGGAAACCCGTAACCCGCGCCGCGACGTTCCCCGCGGAATCCTCGGATCGCTGGCGATCGTCACCGTCCTCTACGTCCTGGTGACCATCGTGGTGACCGGAATGGTCAGCTACACCCAGCTCGCCACCAGCGCCGGTGACGGCAAACCCAAGAACCTGGCCACGGCGTTCGCGCTCAACGGGGTGACGTGGGCGGAGAAGACCATTGCCATCGGCGCTCTCGCCGGTCTGACGACCGTCGTGATGGTCCTGATGCTCGGCCAGTCGCGGGTGTTGTTCGCGATGTGCCGCGACGGGCTGCTGCCCCGCGGTCTGGCCAAGACGCATCCGCGTTTCGGTACCCCGGCCCGGCTCACCCTGCTGATCGGACTGGTGGTGTTCATCGTCGCCGGCTTCTTCCCGATCGACAAACTGGAGGAGATGGTCAACGTCGGGACGCTGTTCGCGTTCATCGTCGTGGCGGCGGGCGTGATGATCCTGCGCCGCACCCGGCCGGATCTCGATCGCGGCTTCACCGTTCCCGGCGGACCGATCATCCCGGTCCTGGCCATCCTGGCCTGCATCTGGTTGATGCTGAATCTGTCGGCACTGACCTGGATTCGGTTCGTCATCTGGATGGTGATCGGGGTGGCCGTCTACTTCCTGTACGGCATGCGCCACTCGATGGTCGGCAAACGTGAACGCGGCGAGGTCGAGGGCGTCGACACCGTCGCCGCCGGTGCCGCGGCGTCCGGAGGTCCCGACCTGTCCAAGGAGTGATCTGCCCGGGGGGAGGGGCGCCCGGTGGCGTGGCACGCGGCCCTCGACGCCCACGCCCCGCGGCCCGCTGACGGTGTCGGATAGCCTGGTCCTCAGATCTCTTCGTCGTGTCCCGATGGGCGCACCCTGCGCCCGCCGGTGTCACGCGACGAGCCACACCGACTCCGAAGGGGACCAGATGACCATGGTGCAGAACGACGCACCGCAGGCAGACTCCATCAACGGCATCGACTTCAAGGTTGCCGATCTCTCACTGGCCGACTTCGGCCGCAAGGAGATCGAACTCGCCGAACACGAGATGCCCGGCCTGATGTCGCTGCGGCGCGAATACGCCGAGGTCGCCCCGCTCAAGGGCGCACGGATCTCGGGGTCGCTGCACATGACCATCCAGACCGCGGTGCTCATCGAGACACTCGTGTCGCTCGGTGCGCAGGTCCGGTGGGCCTCGTGCAACATCTTCTCCACCCAGGACCACGCCGCCGCCGCAATCGTCGTCGGTCCGCACGGCACCCCCGACGAGCCCAAGGGCGTCCCGGTGTTCGCGTGGAAGGGCGAAACGCTCGAAGAGTACTGGTGGGCTGCCGAGCAGATGCTCACCTGGCCCGACGAGCCCGCCAACATGATCCTCGACGACGGCGGCGACGCCACCATGCTGGTGCTGCGAGGTGCCGAATTCGAGAAGGCCGGGGTCGTTCCGCCCGCCGACGAGAACGATTCCGCCGAGTACAAGGTCTTCCTGGACCTGCTGCGGTCGAGTTTCGAGGCCGACAAGACCAAGTGGTCGAAGGTCGCCGAGTCGGTCAAGGGCGTCACCGAGGAGACGACCACCGGTGTGCTGCGGCTCTACCAGTTCGCCGCCGCCGGCGACCTGGCGTTCCCGGCGATCAACGTCAACGACTCGGTCACCAAGTCGAAATTCGACAACAAGTACGGCACCCGCCACTCGCTCATCGACGGCATCAACCGCGGTACCGACGTCCTCATCGGTGGCAAGAAGGTCCTGATCTGCGGGTACGGCGACGTCGGCAAGGGCTGCGCGGAATCGTTGGCCGGGCAGGGCGCACGCGTCCAGGTCACCGAGATCGACCCGATCAACGCCCTACAGGCGCTGATGGACGGCTTCGACGTGGTCACCGTCGAGGACGCGATCTCCGGGGCCGACATCGTCATCACCTCAACCGGTAACAAGGACATCATCCTGCTCGAGCACATGAAGCAGATGAAGAACCAGGCGATCCTGGGTAACATCGGGCACTTCGACAACGAGATCGACATGGCGGGTCTCGAGCGTTCCGGCGCCAAGCGGATCAACGTCAAGCCGCAGGTCGATCAGTGGATCTTCGACGACGGCCACTCGATCATCGTGCTGAGCGAGGGCCGGCTGCTCAATCTCGGCAATGCGACCGGTCATCCCTCGTTCGTGATGAGCAACAGCTTCTCCAACCAGGTCATCGCGCAGATCGAACTGTGGACCAAGAACGACGAGTACGACAACGAGGTCTACCGGCTGCCCAAGCATCTCGACGAGAAGGTCGCCAAGATCCACGTCGAGGCACTCGGTGGCACGCTGACCAAGCTCACCAAGGAACAGGCCGAGTACATCAACGTCGACGTCGAGGGCCCCTACAAGCCCGAGCACTACCGCTACTGAGCGCACTCCCACCGACGAACGCTGCCCCGCTCGAAAGATCGAGCGGGGCAGCGTTTTTCGTGAGTGAGTTCTGCGTCGATGCACTTCCCGGCGCTGAGCCGACGTGTCCTCAGGCGGTGATCGCGGGCTCGGCGCCCGGGCAGTAATACCAGGACGAGTTCTCGCGTTCGAAACTCACCGTGGCCTCCTGGCTGCTGCTGCGTTGCGATCCCACCTCGATGTGAGTCTGGATCGTCGACTGTGCAGTGTCGCCACTGACGGAGTTCACCCGCAGTTGCTCGAGCACCAGATTGCCCTGCTGTGTCGGCGCCTGTACCGACGATCGTGCCGCGCTGCAGACCGCGGCCTGCATCCCGGCGACGTTGCGGGCGTTGGCCGCGGCGATGTAGCGCTGCATCGCATCGGCAATGGCATAGGCGGTCGACGGGTCGACCGCGGACGTGCCGTCGGTGTCCGGGGCGCTCTGCGTGGGGGCGTCGGTGTCGGGTGTGGTGCTCGCGCTCCCACCGCCGGGCGTCGACGGAGCGGTCGACTGCGCACCGGTGGCGACCGTGGTGTCGGTGCTGCTGCCGGTGTTGACCACGATCAACGTCACCGCGAGTGCCACGATCACGACGACCGTGAGCACGCCGGCGCCGATGGCGACGAGCGCGCCGGTGTTACGCGGGCCACCCGGCGGACGTTGCCCGCCACCGGACATACCCGGCCCGAAGCCGCCACCGGGCCCGATCGGACCGGCGGGCCCGAAACCGCCACCGGGATGGCCACCCGTCGGGAATCCCGGGCTCGCAGGCGGACCGTATGCACCGGGTACCGAGTGAGGCGGCACCGAGTGAGGCGGCAACGGCTGAGCCGGCTGCTGGTACGGAGGTGGCAATGGAGGTGAAAACGGTTGGGCGACCGGGGGTTGGGTGACCGGGGGTTGGGCCGCAAAGGGTTGCGACGGCGGTGCCGGTGGGAATGCGGCCGATCCGGGCGCCGGTGACGGTGACGGTGCCTGCGGTGGCGGAGCCTGTCCGCCGGCTCCTTCGGCACCCTGGGTAGTCACCGGGTCGGCGGTCATCGGGTGGGTCGTCATCGTGCGGGTCGGCATCTGCGCGGGCGTCGGAGCCGGTCCCGCACCGGGAGTGGCCGGGCTGGCGGACTCCTCGGGCGTGGGTGCCGTCTGCGCGGGTTCCCGTGATGCATCGCCACCATGGGGCGGCGGATAGGTCATAAGTCTTCCTCGCGACGTGGGTGCAGCCAGGCTATCGGACCGCGTGGGGCGGCGTCGGCGCGCGTCATTCGGGTCGTCGACCCTCAGCCGAGCAGGTCGATCAGTGCCTCCGGGGCCGCGTCGGCGACCTCCGTCCACGGCGAGGCCCACTCCGACCGGGCCAGCTCGCGATACGTGGCATCGACGCGGCGTTGCAGATCCGCATCGCGCTCGTAGTGATCGCGGGGGCGTGTCGGGTCGCCGGCCGACCGCGCCTGCGCGCGACTCATCGCGACGTCGGCCGCCACGGCGAGGAACAAGGTGTGGTCGGGTCGGGGGAGGTCGAGGCGCCCGAATTCGAGGTCGTGCACCCATTGGACGACCTCTCCGTCGGCGGGTTGCGCGAGACGCGCGGCACTGTAGGCGGCGTTCGACGCGACATAGCGGTCGGCGACGACGATGTCGTTGCTGTCGATCGCGGCCCGGATGTCCGGGGCCGCCGCCGATCGGTCGAGCGCGAACAGCAGGGCCATCGCATACACGCTCTCGCGTAGATCCCCGTGCTCGCCGTGGAGTGCCTCGGCCGCGATATCGGCGAACAACGACTGGTGATAGCGCGGGAAGGTGACCGTGGCCACGGCGACACCCCGCTCGCGCCATCGCTGAACCAGTCCGGTGACCAGCGTGTTCTTACCGGCGCCGTCGAGTCCCTCGACGGCGATGAGTCGACCCACCTTGTGCTCCTGTGTGATTGACCGGTTGCCTGTGCGGCTGCGACATCGGCGTCGGCACCGCGTGTCCGCGTGACCACTCTGCCCGGACGGTGCCGACCGTCGGCGCCCGGGCGTCACGAACGCGCGGCGCGTCGATCACGGCCGGATGGTCACAACAGTGTCACCATTGTCTTCATGAAGCCACGGATCCTCGTCGTCGATGATGATGCCGCGCTCGCCGAGATGCTCACGATCGTGTTGCGCGGCGAGGGGTTCGAGCCGTTCGTGGTGGGTGATGGGACCCAGGCGTTGACCGCTGTCCGCGAGATCCGCCCTGATCTGGTGTTGCTCGACCTGATGTTGCCGGGAATGAACGGTATCGACGTCTGCCGGGTACTGCGGGCCGACTCCGGGGTTCCGATCGTGATGCTGACCGCCAAGTCCGACACCGTCGATGTGGTGCTCGGTCTGGAGTCGGGCGCCGACGACTACATGGTCAAACCCTTCAAGCCCAAGGAACTCGTCGCCCGGGTGCGCGCACGGCTGCGCCGCACCGACGAAGAGCCCGCGGAACTGCTGTCGATCGGGCCGGTCGAGATCGACGTTCCCGCGCACAAGGTCACCCGCGACGGCGTTCCGATCTCCTTGACGCCGCTCGAGTTCGACCTGCTCGTCGCGCTGGCCCGCAAGCCCCGACAGGTGTTCACCCGCGACGTCCTGCTCGAGCAGGTGTGGGGTTATCGGCACCCGGCCGACACTAGACTCGTCAACGTGCATGTTCAGCGGTTACGCGCGAAGGTCGAGACCGACCCGGAGAACCCGGAGGTCGTTCTGACGGTGAGGGGGGTCGGCTACAAGGCCGGCCCGCCGTGATCGGTCGCAACAGACGACGCGTCAACAGCACCTTCGGACGGCTCACCCGCACGGCGAGCGCGATAGCTTCGGTCTTCGGCCGGATCTGGCGGCGCTCGCTGCAATTGCGGGTCGTGGTCTCGACGTTGGTGCTGTCTTTCGTCGTGCTCCTGATCCTCGGATTCGTGCTGATGAGTCAGATCACCGACCGGCTGCTCGACGTGAAACTGACTGCGGCGACCGAGGAGATCGAGCGCGCCCGCATATCGGTGGAACGCGATCTCGCCAGCGGCGACGGCAACATGTCGGTGCAGAATCGGCTGCGCCAGACCCGGTCGTTGCTCACCGACCGGGACATCGACAGCGGGCAGTCGTCGGGCAACGTCGGGACCTTCGACACCGTGCTGCTGGTGCCCGGTACCGGCGCCGACGGTAGCTCGACCGGCGTCGGACCGGTCTCCGAGATCCCTCGGAACCTGCGCGACATGGTGCAGGGCGGGCAGATCGCCTACCAGTACTCCTCGGTGGCCAACTCGACCGGCGGCCAGGAACCCGCGCTCATCATCGGCTCACCCACCAATGCCTCCGTGCCGGGGCTCGAGTTGTACCTCGTCTTCCCGTTGACCACCGAGAACAGCACCGTCGACCTGGTTCGCGGCACCTTGCTGACCGGTGGTGTCGTGTTGCTCGGTCTGCTGGCGGCGATCGCCTGGCTGGTGTCGAGACAGGTGGTCATCCCGGTGCGATCGGCGTCGAGGATCGCCGTCCGATTCGCCGATGGTCGACTCAAGGAACGCATGCCGGTCCGCGGTGAGGACGACATGGCACGGCTGGCCATGTCGTTCAACGACATGGCCGAGAGCCTGTCCAAGCAGATCACCCACCTCGAGGAGTTCGGTGGGCTGCAGCGGCAGTTCACCTCCGACGTCAGCCACGAGCTGCGGACGCCGCTGACCACCGTCCGGATGGCCAGTGACGTGCTCTACGAGGGGCGCGACGAGCTCGATCCGGTGCGCCGCCGATCCGTGGAATTGCTGGACAAGGAGCTCGACCGGTTCGAGACGCTGCTCAACGAGCTGTTGGAGATCTCCCGACACGACGCGGGTATGGCCGAGCTGGCCGCCGAACGAATGGACATGGCGATCCCGATCGACGCCGCGCTCTCGACGGTGTCGCGCCTGGCCGAGGAGACCGGTACCGAACTGATCCTCGATCTCCCCGCCGAGCCGGTCCTCGCCGAGATCGACCCGCGCCGGGTCGAACGCATTCTGCGCAACCTGCTGGCCAACGCGATCGACCACGGCGAACGCAAACCCGTGACATTGTCGATGCGCTCCGACGGCGACGCCGTGGCGATCACGGTCCGCGATCAGGGCATCGGTCTTCGTCCCGGAGAGGAGAAGTTGGTGTTCAACCGCTTCTGGCGCTCCGATCCGTCGAGATTCCGCCGGTCCGGCGGCACCGGGTTGGGCCTGGCGATCAGCATCGAGGATGCCCGGCTGCATCAGGGCCGGCTCGAGGCGTGGGGGGAACCGGGCCAGGGCGCGTGCTTCCGGCTGACCCTGCCCCTGGTGCGCGGACACAAGGTGCTCGGCTCGCCGTTGCCCCTCAAACCGGTCGGCACGAGCAAGGTCAAGAGCGTCGCCAAACCCGCCCGCGTCGAGGGGGCCGTCGGTGGTGAGTGAACATCGGCCGGCCGGGACGAGATCGGTCGGGGCGAGATGGCGCCTGCTGGCGCCGGTCCTGTGCATCGTCGCGGCCCTGCTCGCGGCCTGTGGCGGTATCCCCGACGATTCGCTGCCGCAACCGATCAGTTCCTTCGCCCGCGAGGGACCGACCAACGCGGTGCCTGCGCCCCAGCCCGACATGGACCCCGAGGCGCTGGTGCGCGCGTACCTGAAAGCCACCGCGGCACCCTCCGACGCGCACGCCGCGGCCCGCAAATTCCTTGCCCCGGTGACCGCGGCGCAATGGGACGAGCGCGGTGACGCGATCATCCTCGACGACATCAACACCTACGTCGACCAGCGCAGCCCGACCGCTGTGAGGATGCGCCTCGTCGGCGACAACGTGGGCGTCCTCAAGCCCGACGGTCAACTGCTGCCGGCGACCGGTCAGGTGGAGACCACCCTGACGCTGGCGCGGGTGGGCAATCAGTGGCGCATCGACGGCACCCTGCCCGATCGAACGATGATCGACCGCAACCAGTTCGAGGTCAGCTATCGCTCGGTGTCGGTGTACTACACCGACCGGACGCGATCGCACCTCGTGCCAGACCCGAGGTGGCTCTACGGCGGTACCGACTCGGACCCGACGACGCTGGTGAACACCCTCATCGACGGGCCGGCCGACGACCTGGCCGCCGCGGTCGATTCCGGTTTTCCGAGTGGGTCGGCGTTGCGGGGTCCGGTCACACCGGTGGCCGGGGGAGGGGTGCGCGTCGAACTGACCGGCATCGGCAGTCCGTCCACCCGGGATCGCACGCTGCTCGCCGCGCAGATCATCTGGACCCTCAGCGGAGCCGACATCGGCGGCCCGTACGTGATCAACGCCGACGGTGCGCCGCTGGTCGGCGACCGGGCCGCGGGCTGGCAGACGACCGACGTGCGGTCCTTCGATCCGAACGTATCGCCGACATCGGCCGTGGGGCTCAACGTCATTCGCAATGGAGCGATGTCGCGGGTCATCGACAACGGCACCGTGCCGGTATCGGGTTCGCTCGGCGCCGGAACCTCGGTACGGTCGGCGTCGATCTCTCCGGACGGATCGCGGGTGGCCGCGGTGCTCGCCGCCGGCGGCCCCGACCCCCGGCTGAACCTGGCGGTCGGCGACTACGGCGGGTCGCCGACGACGATCACCTCCGGCATGTCGATCACCCGCCCGTCCTTCGGCCCGGAGAACGAGCTGGTCTGGGCCGTCGTCGACGGGCGGCCCGTCGAGTGGATCGGCAACGATCCCGGTGGCGCCCGCGTCGCCGAGATCGACGCCGGAGCGGTCGCCGCACTGGTGCGCGGGCCGATCACCGAGTTGCAGGTCGCCCCCGACGGGGTGCGGGTCGCGATGATCGTGTCCGGGCAGGTGGTGTTCGCGGTGCTCGCGACCAACGCCGACGGGCAACTCACGCTCGCGCAGCCGATGATCGCCGCCTACAACATCGGAAACCGCGCGGTCTCGCTGGACTGGGCGTCGCCGACCACCGTGATGGTCGCCCGGGACGCGACCGACTCCCCGGTGGTGCAGGTGTCGATCAGCGGGACCCCGGCCGTCGGCCTGCTCAGCGGCAATGTCTCGCCCCCGGTCACCGCGGTCGTCGCCAATCCGACGACCGTCTACATCGCCGACCAGCGTGGTGTGTTGCGTCTCGGTAGTACCAACGGTCAGGCCGACGAGTACTGGACCGAGGTCGAACCGGCGATGACACCGGGGGCCATCCCGGTCATCCCCTGACGCGACCGCTGTTGCGACGCCGGGTATTTCAGGCCCCGGCGAGGACCACGACCGCCCCGATCCCGATGCCGTGGGTGCGGCACACCCGCACCGATTCGGCGGCCGTGGCGCCGGTGGTGAGTACGTCGTCGACGAGGATCGCCGCACCCGCAGGACAGTGCGCATCGGCTCGCAGTCGGATGCTGCCGCGGAGGTTCGCGCGCCGCTCGCGCGCGTCGAGCCCCGACGAGTCGCGGGTGGTCATCGCCGTGGTCAGCAATGGCCGCACCCGGGTGCGGGGGCCCAGATGTGCGGCGGCGACGCCGGCGACGGCCGTCACCGGGTCGCCGCCCCGACGCCGGGCCGCGAGTGGGCGGGTCGGTGCCGGGATCAGATGCAGCCGCGCGGCGTCGGGCAGCTCGCCCCAGCGCGCCAGCGTGATCACCGTGTCGGCCAGCGCCCGTCCGAGAGGTGTGACGAGGTCACGCCGCCCGTGTTCTTTCATCGCGATGATCGAGGCGCGCAACGGTCCCCGGTAGCGGCCCACCGACCACACCGGGAGCCCGATGGCCACCCGCGGATGCAATTCGAGGGGTGCGTCGGCGACCTTCGCCGCGCAGTCGGGACACCAGTCGCGTCCGGGGCGCCCGCATCCGCCGCACGTGCGGGGCAGGACGAGGTCGGCGCCCTCGACGCCCACCCGTCCCAGGCCCGTGGCGAGGACCGAGAAGAGGGAGGCCACCGGGCGGGGCGGAGGTGCGCTCACCCGTCGAGCGTGGCATCGGATCTCTCGGACGTCCCGTCCGCGTGGGCGTGTGCCCGTCGCCACCGTGGGCGGGTTCGGGTCTGTGGAGTGCCGGTCGTCGCGCCCCCGGGTGGGCCGTTGGTCCCGACTTCGGTGACCGCGACGTGACGCACTGATCAGAAACGTGGCCGCGCTGCGAACATCCGACTACGGTCAGAGGTACAAGAGGTTGATTGGTCATCGCAGGAGCGCACAACCGCTCCGCGCCGGGAGGTGAGGCCAGTGCACATGGGTGCCGACCGTCGGTCGGTACTGACTCGGTTCCTGCTCTGCGATTCTTGAGTCGACATCGAAGGATCCATCCGAAATCATTGAGCGCCAACTTCTTTGACAGTCCTCTTGGGCGCATGTGATTGGTGGACCCCGTGTTCGGCACCTCGAGGTCGAAAAGCACTTTCCAGGAGGTAGTTCCATGTCATCTGTCATCCACCGCAAGGGCCAGCGCGAATCCAAGGTCGCCGCGGTCGACGACATCGACAACCAGTCCGCGTTCGTCATCCCACCGGGAACGGTGGAGTCCGACGAACCCGCCGAGCCCGACGCCAAGGTGGCGTTCAGCGGCCGCAACGTCGAAATACCCGAGCATTACCGGATCTTCGTCGGCGACAAGCTCGCCCGACTCGAACGCTACGATCCGACCATTTTCCGCTTCGACGTCGAGCTGAACCACGAACGCAATCGCCGCCAGTCCAAGGTCTGTCAGCAGGTGGAACTCACCGCGATGGGCAAGGGCCCGGTGGTGCGCGCACAGGCGTGTGGCGAGAATTTCTACTCGGCACTCGAGTCGGCACTGGACAAGATCGAGTCGCGACTGCGTCGGGTCAAGGACCGCCGCAAGGTGCACTACGGCAACCGCCGCCCCTTGTCGGTGGCCGAGGCCACCGAGGTCGGGGCGCCGCGCCTGCGTGACAACCAGCTGTCGGTTGATGCGGGCCCGTCGCCCGAGGGTGCCGAACAGTCGGCCGAGCAGCAGTGGGATGACGGTGTCGCCGAACGCACGCCCGGTCAGGTGGTTCGTGTCAAGGAGCACCCCGCGGTGCCGATGACCGTCGATGACGCGCTCTACGAGATGGAGCTCGTCGGGCACGACTTCTTCCTGTTCCACGACAAGGAGAGCGACAAGCCGTCGGTGGTCTACCGACGCCACGCCTTCGACTACGGGCTGATCCGGCTCGCCTGACCGGCGAACCTGTCGAGTCCGTCGGCGGGGCGGTGCGGACGATACGTCGGTACCGCCCCGCCGCGCGTCGGCGCCGAATCGGTCACCCCCGACCCCCGATGCGGCCGATCAGATCTTCTTCAGGCGGCCTCGGTACGATGGACGACGGCCTGTGCGCTGCACGGGCCGTGGTTGGACGTCGACATGAGTAAGGGACTCGATCAACGGTGCTGAACAAGCTGCTGCGCATCGGCGAAGGCCGGATGGTCAAGCGACTCGATGCCATCGCATCGCACGTCGAGACATTGTCCGACGAGGTCGAGGCGCTCGGCGACGACGATCTGCGGGCCAAGACCGACGAGTTCAAGGAGCGTTACGCCGAGGGCGAGACACTCGAAGAACTGTTGCCCGAGGCGTTCGCGGTGGCCCGCGAGGCGGCCTGGCGCGTTCTCGACCAGAAACACTTCCACGTCCAGATCATGGGTGGCGCGGCGCTGCATTACGGCAACATCGCCGAGATGAAGACCGGTGAGGGCAAGACCCTCACCTGTGTGTTGCCCGCCTACCTCAATGCCATCTCCGGCGACGGCGTCCACGTCGTCACCGTCAACGACTATCTCGCCAAGCGCGACGCCGAGTGGATGGGCCGGGTGCACCGGTTCCTCGGCCTCGAGACCGCGGTCATCCTGACCGGGATGTCGCCGGATCAGCGCCGCGAGGCCTATGCCGCCGACATCACCTACGGCACCAACAACGAGTTCGGCTTCGACTACCTGCGCGACAACATGGCGCACTCCCTCGAGGAGCTGGTGCAGCGCGGCCACAACTTCGCGATCGTCGACGAGGTCGACTCGATCCTCATCGACGAGGCGCGTACCCCGCTGATCATCTCCGGGCCGACCGAGGGATCGAGTAAGTGGTACGTCGAATTCGCCCGCATCGCACCGCTACTCGAGCGTGACGAGCACTACGAGGTCGACATCAAGAAGAAGACCATCGGTGTGCACGAGGCCGGCGTGGAGTTCGTCGAGGACCAGCTGGGCATCGACAACCTCTACGAGGCGGCCAACTCGCCGCTGGTGAGCTACCTCAACAACGCCATCAAGGTCAAAGAACTGTTCCACCGCGACAAGGACTACATCGTCCGCAACGGTGAGGTACTCATCGTCGACGAGTTCACCGGTCGCGTGCTCGACGGTCGCCGGTTCAACGAGGGTCTGCACCAGGCCATCGAGGCCAAGGAAGGCGTCGAGATCAAGGCCGAGAACCAGACGCTGGCCACGATCACGCTGCAGAACTACTTCCGCATGTACGACAAGCTCGCCGGCATGACGGGTACCGCCGAGACCGAGGCCGCCGAGTTCGACCAGATCTACAAACTGGGCGTGCTCCCGATCCCGACCAACAAGCCGATGATCCGCAAGGACCAGGGCGACCTGATCTACAAGACCGAGGAGGCCAAGTTCTCCGCGGTGGTCGACGACATCACCGAGCGCCACGAGATCGGCCAGCCGGTGTTGATCGGTACCACCAGCGTCGAGCGCTCGGAGTACCTCTCGCGCCAGCTCAGCAAGCGCGACATCCCGCACACCGTGCTGAACGCGAAATTCCACGAGCAGGAAGCCCAGATCGTCGCCGAGGCCGGCCGGATCGGCGCGGTCACCGTCGCCACCAACATGGCCGGTCGTGGTACCGACGTCGTGCTCGGCGGCAACCCCGACATCATCGCCGACACCCGCCTGCGCAAGGCGGGCCTCGACCCGGTGTCGACTCCCGACGAGTACGAGGCCGCGTGGGAAGAGGCGATCGAGACCGCGCGGGCGGCCGCGGCCGACGAGGCCGAGCAGGTCCGCGAGGCCGGCGGCCTGTACGTGCTCGGCACCGAACGACACGAGTCGCGTCGCATCGACAACCAGCTGCGCGGCCGCTCCGGTCGACAGGGCGATCCGGGGGAGTCCCGGTTCTATCTCTCGCTCGGAGACGAGTTGATGCGCCGGTTCAACGGCGCCGCGCTCGAGTCAATCATGAACCGGGTGAACCTGCCCGACGATGTGCCGATCGAGGCGAAGATGGTCACCAAGGCCATCCGCAGCGCGCAGACCCAGGTCGAGCAGCAGAACTTCGAGGTCCGCAAGAACGTCCTCAAGTACGACGAGGTGATGAACGAGCAGCGCAAGGTCATCTACGCCGAGCGCCGCACCATCCTCGAGGGCTCCGACCACCGGGAACAGATCCTGGAGATGGTTGCCGAGGTCGTCGGCGCGTACGTCGACGGAGCGACCTCCGAGGGTTATGCCGAGGACTGGGATCTCGACGAGCTGTGGTCGGCGTGCCGGGCGCTCTACCCGATCGAGCTCGATCCCAAGGAGGTCGTCGGCGAGAACGAGTACGGCGAGCGTGACGACATCTCCGCCGAGGAGCTCAAGGAGATCCTCATCGCCGACGCGCAGGCCGCCTACGAGAAGCGCGAGGCGCAGATCACCGAGGTCGCCGGCGAGGGCGCGATGCGTCAGCTCGAGCGGACGATCCTGTTGTCGGTGCTCGACCGCAAGTGGCGCGACCACCTCTACGAGATGGACTACCTGCGTGAGGGCATCCACCTGCGGTCGATGGCCCAGCGAGACCCGGTCGTGGAGTATCAGCGCGAGGGCTTCGACATGTTCAGCGGCATGCTCGAGGGCCTGAAGGAAGAGACCCTGCAGTTCCTGTTCAACGTGCAGGTGCAGACCGAGGCCCCGCCCGTTCCCGCGCCCGCCGCGGCCTCACTGCGCCAGCCGGCTCCCGCGCTGGCCGGTGCCGCGACCGGAGCGTCGAGCCAGGCGCCGCCCGCACTGCGGGCGGTCGGTGACGGCGTGCCCGACGACGGTGGCCCCGATGTCTCGGCGATGACGTTCTCCGGGCCCGACGAGGGCGGTG
This sequence comes from Gordonia sp. L191, assembly GCF_030077625.1. Lineage (NCBI taxonomy): Bacteria > Bacillati > Actinomycetota > Actinomycetes > Mycobacteriales > Gordoniaceae > Gordonia > Gordonia sp. L191. The sequence goes on from NZ_CP125996.1 coordinate 1,225,195, forward strand.
GCGAGGTCAGCCACAGCGAGGCCGAGGAACTCGAGGACCCGGCGGTCGTGTCGGCGTCCCGGCGTGAGCGTCGCGCCGCGGCCCGCGCCCAGACGAAGACCTCCCGACCCCCGAAGGCCAAGAAGAAGCGCCGGTAGGCGGCCGCCGAAAAAAACTTCGGACGAAGTGGAACCGGAGCGCCCTGCGGTGCGTCCGATTTCCATGACCACAACCCTCACCGCCACCGCGCCCGCCGACGCTCCCGTTCGCGCAGGGGCTCAAGCCCCCGTTCATGCCGTGGCCGATACGCCCGTCGACCATCTACGTGTCGTTGCAGCACCCGCCTACGAGCCGGTCGGGGAGCCGAGCCGGGCGACCGACGGGCCGCTGGTGACCGCACCTGTCGGTATGCCGCCGGTCCGACGACCCGAGCCGGTGGCGGTACCGGCGGGGACGGTCGAGGCACGACGCGTCGCCGCGCGGACCGTCACCGCTCTACTCGAGGTCCTCGACCGGCGGCGTCCGGCGGCACACCTGGAGACCGCGGTCTCCCCACAGCTCTACGAGCACATCGTCACCCTGTTGCGCCCCGACATCGCCCGGCCCGAGAACCGCGCCGCAGGAGTGAGCGCCCGCATACGACGGATCCACATCCAGATGTGTGATCCGTCGACGGCGGAGATCTTCGGCAGTTTCGAGCGGGGTCGCCGGGTTCGCGCTTTCGCCGGACGCATCGAACGCGTCCCGGTCCGGGTGCGCCAGGCCGGCCGAGTCCGATCGAGCCTTCCGGTTCGGGTCGAATACCGGTGGCGGCTGGCGACTTTGGAGATGAGCTGAGAGCAGGCGCTCAGCCCACGCCCGCACCGGACGGCGAGACCAAGATCTTCACCGCGGTTTCGTTGTGGTGCAACAGCGTGTCGAAGCCCTCGTCGAGAAGCTGGTCGAGTCCGATGCGCCCGGTGATGAAGGGTGCGAGATCGACCTTGCCCTCCTCGACGAGCCGGATGGTCGCCGGATGGCTGTTGACGTAGGCGATGGTGCCGCGCATGTCGATCTCCTTGAGCACCAGTTTCTGCATGTCGAGCGTCCCGGGATGACCCCAGATCGACACCACCACAAGGACTCCCGTCGGCTTGAGCGCATCGAAGAGGGTGTCGAGAGCCGGCTGCACCGAGGTGCATTCGAAGCCGACGTCGGCGCCGCGACCGCCGGTGAGATCCCGGACGAACTCGACCACGTTCTGCGTCGACGGGTCGACGATGTGGTCACCGACACCGGTGTCACGAGCCTTCTCCCGGCGCAGCCGGCTCGGCTCGCTGACGATCGTGGTGATGCCCTCGGCCTTGCACACCGCCGCGGTGAGCAGACCGATCGGGCCGGCTCCGGTGATCAACGCGACGTCCCCGGCACCGGCGCCGCTGCGCTGCACCGCATGGAATCCCACCGACAGGGGTTCGATCAACGCCGCCTGGTCGAGGGGAATGTCCTTGGACACCTTGTGGACCCAGCGTCGCTCGACGACGATCTTCTCGCCGAGGCCACCACCGCGACCACCGAGCCCGATGAAGTTCATGTCGGCCGAGAGGTGATAGTTGTGGCTGTCCGGGCCGGTGTCGACGCCGTCGGCGATGATGTAGGGCTCCACGACGACGTGATCGCCCGGCGCGAGGTCCTCGACACCGTCGCCGACCGCCGACACCACACCCGACATCTCGTGTCCCAGCGTGATCGGCGCGCTTTCGCCGCTGATCGGCTGCGGGTGTCCCGACGGCGGGATGAAGATGGGTCCGTCGGCGTACTCGTGCAGGTCGGTCCCACAGATCCCACACCACGCCACATCGATGGCGACGGTGCCGGGCTCGACGGCGGGCTCGTCGATGTCCTCGATCCGGATGTCCCCCCGGTCGTAATAGCGTGCTGCGCGCATCATCAACTCCGTTCTTCTCCGGTGCCGGCGGACCGTCGTGATCGTCGGTTCCTCGCCGGGCACTCTGGCATCGAGTGAAGAACCGAGCGCCCACGTCGGGCAACAGTTGCCGAGGGGTTGCACCCCCAGGCCTTACGATCATCGATGTGGCCAATCGGTTGTCCCCGCGCGAGGCGATGTACTACTTCCTGGATCCGACGGGCGCGACCAGCCATCTGGGGGCGCTGCTGATCTTCGACGATGCCGGCCCGCCCGCCGGGGCCGCGGCCGACGGCGCGCGTCACATCCTCGACTATCCCTCGCTGGTGTCGTTGGTGGAGAACCGGTTACAGCTCGCGCCGCGCTACCGGCAGATCGTTCTGCCGGTGACGATGGGTCTGGCGCGGCCGGTGTGGGTCGACGATCACGACTTCGACATCAACTTCCACATCCGCCGCTCCGGACTGCCCCGCCCGGGCACACTGACCGAACTCGGCGATCTGATCGCCCGCGTGATGTCGCGCCCGCTGGATCGGTCCCGGCCGCTCTGGGAGATGTATCTGATCGAGGGGCTCGAGGGCAACGGCTATGCGGTGCTCACCAAGAGCCATCGGTGTCTCGTCGACGACTTCGCCGGACCCGAGATCAGTCAGGTGATCACCGACGAGACCGCCGAGGTGGTGCAGTACGAGCCGGACCTGTGGATGCCCGGGCACCCGCCCGGTGCGACGTCTTTGGCGATCGGTGCGCTCGCCGAGGCGGTGTCGCGGCCGGGGGAGTTCATCGACTCGGTCGTCACCGGCAACGGCGTCGTCGGTGGTGTCCGCACGGTCGTCGACTCCACGGTGCGACGTATCGGCGATCTGATCGGTGAGGTGACCGACTCGGCGCCACAGAGTCCGCTGAACTCGCCGGGCAGTTCGTCGCAGATGTTCGCGGTGTCCTCGGTGCCCCGCCGCGACTGCGCGAAGATCGCCGAGCACCATCGCTGCACCGTCAACGATGTGGTGCTCGCGATCGTCAGCGGCGTGATGCGCCGGTGGTTGCTGTCCTTCGATGTCGCCGCTCCCATCACCGACACGGTGCGCGTCGAGATCCCGCTGTCGACCCGGGATCCGGGGATGGCGCCGGATGCCGGGCGGGATTCCACGTGGATCGATGTGGGTGCCCCGGGCTTCGTGACGGATCTGCCTGTGGGAGAGGACAATCCGAAGGTGCGGCTCTCACAGGTCGCCGCGCTCGCCGATCGCTACGCCCAATCGTCGCGCCGGGTGACGCTCGGTCCGCGGCCACTGCTTCCCGACCTCGGCATGGTGCCGTTCCCGGAATTCAGCTCGTGGGCGTTCCGGTCGCTCGGTACCCGCGGCTACAACATCCCCCTGTCCATCACCAGCTCGCCGGTGTCGGATCGGTATGTCTTGGGGCGCAAGGTGAGTGCGGTGCATGCGGTGCCGGGGTTGATCGCCGGACACGCGTTGTCGATCGGGGTGGTGGAGTACCGCGACCGGTTGAACTTCGCGTTCACCGCCGACCGCGGCGTCATCGGTGATCTGCCCGCGCTCGCGGGCTACGTCGCCGAGTCGTTCGAGGAATTGCTGGGGGCGCAATGAGTGGGCGAGATCGCGCGATCACGCCGACCGCCGTCGGCCAGTAGGGTGAGCGCGTGCAGAAGCGAAGGACTCATCGATGAGGGTGTACTTTCCGGCGACGTTGACGATGTTGATGGAACTCGACGAGTCGGGTGAGTTCCGGCCGGTCGGCGGGACGGGATTCGCGCTGACCCCGGCCTTGCGCGAATCGTTCCTGTCCGGCGACGACGAGGAACTCGCCGAGGTCGCGATGCGTGAGGCCGCGCGGGCGTCGCTGCGGCTGCTCGCCGGTGAGGCCCCAGAACCCGGCGACGCCCACGCCGACGCCGAACTCGCCGCCGATGCGGCCGGCACCAAGCCCGGTGTCACCCCGAAGCTGCCACCACGTCGGGCGGTCGTCGCCGCCGACGTCGAGAACCCCACCCTGCATCCCGAACTCGACGCCGCCGTCGTCCGCGTCGCCGGACCGATCCCGCGCTCGGCCGTCGCCTCGGTGCATGTCGACGGGGCCGACGCCGAGGCCGCGGTGCGCAACGCCGTCGTCGTCATCGACGCCGCCGATCTCGGTGACGAGGACGCCGAACTCGCCGTCGGTGACGTCGATGATCACGACCTGGGGTGGTATGCCACCCAGGAGCTGCCGTTCCTGCTCGAACTGCTCTGAATCCCCCGGGTCTGAGAACCCGGGGTGGCGTCGGGCATCGCCCTCTCGGACCGTAACCTACGCTCCCGTAGGTTACGGTGGTTCGGTGAGCGGATCGACGAGTTCGAGGATGGGCGTCATGAAATTCAGGGCTGGGGGAATCAGGGGCCGGGACATCCGGGAACGATTCGAGGAGCCGGTGTCGGGGATCGCCGCCCGGACCAGGGGCGGGCAGTGGATTCGTGCTGCTGTTGCCCGGGTGACCACCCCGCTGCTGCCCGACGACTATCTGCATCTGGCCAATCCGCTGTGGTCAGCGCGCGAACTGCGCGGCAAGATCGTGTCGGTCACCGCCGAGACCGAGGACTCGGCGACCATCCGTATCCGTCCCGGATGGGGATTCTCCTTCGACTACGCGCCCGGTCAGTACATCGGCATCGGTGTCCTCGTCGACGGGCGGTGGACCTGGCGCTCCTACTCGCTGACGTCGGTCCCCGACACGACGCGCGACGAGGGGACCATCGCCATCACCGTCAAGGCGATGCCGGAGGGCTTCCTGTCCTCGCATCTGGTCAACGGCCTGACGCCGGGCACCGTCGTGCGGTTGGCGGCGCCGCAAGGTGAATTCGTGCTCCCGCAACCACTTCCGGACAAGATCTTGTTCGTCACGGCCGGCAGTGGCATCACGCCGATCATCTCGATGCTGCGCACCATGGCCCACCGCCACCAGCGCACCGACATCCGGCTCATCCATTCCACCCCGACGCCCGCGGATCTGCTCTTCGGCGACGAACTGGCGCGGTTGCACGCCGACGGCGTCATCGATCTGCACATCCAATACACCCGGACCGACGGCAAGGTGACCCCGGACTCGCTGACCGCGCTCTGCCCGGATTGGACGCAGCGGCAGACGTGGGCGTGCGGCCCGGGTGCCTTCCTCGACATGGTTTCCGGTGTGTTCGCCGACGGCCATGCCGATCTGCTGCACATCGAACGGTTCGCGCTCGAGCGGGGCGTGGTGGGTGCGGTCGGCGGAACGGTCACCTTCGGTCGTTCCGGGCGGACCGAGGAGGTCGACGGCGCCACCACTCTGCTCGAGGCAGGGGAGTCGGCAGGGGTACTCATGCCGTTCGGGTGCCGCATGGGTATCTGTCAGAGCTGTGTGGTGATGCTCGACCGCGGATGCGTTCGCGATCTGCGGTCGGGTGTCGAACACGTCGAGGGTGAACGTATCCAGACTTGCGTCAGCGCGGCGGCGGGGGACTGCACCCTCGACGTCTGACACCGGCCTCGTCGACGCCCGCCGACGAGGCGGGACACGGTCGATCGGGCGCAAACATCGCCCTGTCGTCGCAGACCCGTTAGGCTCGAACACGGCTGCTGTCGACCACGGAGGAGATCCGCGTGCGAGCCGAAGTGTCCCGACTGTCCGAAACGACCGAGGTTCCGGTCTGCTCCGACGGGGTGGTCACCCTGCGGGCACACCGGAGTGACGACATCGATCGCGTGGTCGGTTACGCCACCGACCCGCTGACCATGCGCTGGGCGCGTATGCCCTCGCCCTACGGCCGCTCCGACGCCGAGCGTTTCATCGACGGGGCGCTGCGGGGGTGGGATGACGGCGATTCCATGACCTGGGCGATCGAGCACGAGGGGCGATTCGCCGGCAGTGTCGAGCTGCAGGGCGCCGGGCGGATCGTCGAGGTCGGATTCGTCCTGCATCCCGATGCTCGGGGAGCGGGTCTCGCGCGTCGGGCGGTGGTGCTCGCGATGACGTATGCGGCCGCCGAACGCGACGTGGAGGTCGTGCGGTTCCACGCCGCCGAGGGCAATCTGGCGAGTCTTCGGGTCGCGCACGCCGCCGGGTTCACCCTGCTCGCGCGCCTGCCCGACTGGCTCGAGATGAACAGCCGCGTCGTCGACGCGTGGTGTGCCAAGTGGCATGCCGGCGACGACTTCGCACCGAAATCGCGGTGGCACGCCACCACCTTCGACACCGAGCGTTTCCGGCTGCGCCCGCTGGCCGAGAAGGACGACGAGCGTATCCGCGAGACCCTCGACGACCCGATCTCGCGCAAATACCTCTTCGAGCGCCCCGATCCGCTGTCGGTCGAACATGCGGCACTCGAACGCACCCGTAAGTGGTGGACCGCCGCGTGCGGGAGCACCTGCACCTGGGCGGTCGCCGATCAGGAGACCGACGAATACATGGGCGATATCTCGATCTTCGCGATCGACGACGTCACCGGCGCCGAGATCGGCTTCTACACGCATCCGGCGTCGCGTGGCAAAGGTGTTCTGGGAGAAGCATTCCCGGCGGCGGTGCGCCACATCTTCGACGTCCTCGACATCCGGCGGCTGACCATGTTCGCCGCGGCCTCCAATGAGGGCAGCCGGGCGCTCGCCCGCAACGCCGGCTTCACCGAGTTCGGCACCCAGCCCCTGGCGGCGAGTTCCGACGGCCATATCGAGGATCTCGTCGGATACGAACTCCTTCGGGAGAACTGCACACTCTGAGCGGTCCCGACCCAGGTCGCACCGATGTCTGTTTCACCAAGGCTGGACACCTCGCGCCCAGTAACCTACGCTGTCGTAAGTTACGGAAACGTAGCCGTAGGCGGGAGTAGCTTGTCCCGGCCGCGGCGTGAGGTGAGAGGAATCCATGGCGATCACCGACATCCCCGAATACGCCCACCTGTCCGAGTCCGACGTCGAAGCCCTCGGCGCCGAACTCGATGCCATCCGGGCCGACATCGAGGCGGCGCGCGGTGAGCGTGACGCCCGCTACATCCGCAACACCATCCGCTTCCAGCGTGGCCTCGAGCTCGCCGGTCGGACGATGATCGCCGGCTCGCGCAACCGCGGGCTGTGGTGGGCGGGCGCGGCCACGCTCGGCGTCGCCAAGATCGTGGAGAACATGGAGCTCGGGCACAACGTGATGCACGGGCAGTGGGACTGGATGAACGATCCCGAGGTGCACTCGACCACCTGGGAGTGGGACAACACCGATCCCTCGGCGCATTGGAAGCACACCCACAACTACATCCATCACAAGTACACCAACGTACTCGGCATGGACGACGACGTGGGCTACGGGCTGCTGCGCGTGACGCGCGATCAGCGATGGCAGCCGTTCTACCTGGGCAACCTGGTGTACAACACCCTGCTGGCGCTGTTGTTCGAATACGGTGTCGCCGCACAGCATCTCGAGCTCGGCAAGAAGCGCCGTACCCCCGAGGCCAAGGAACAGTTCCGCCGGGATCTGGCGGACGTGGGCCGCAAGGTGGGTAGGCAGCTCGCCAAGGACTACGCCGTACAGCCGACCCTGGTCGCCGCGGCAGCCCTGGCGTTCGGTGGCGACAAGCGCGATGCCGCAACGGCTTTCCGCAAGGCGGCGACCGCCGACGCGATGGCCAACGTCATCCGCAACCTGTGGACCAACGCCGTCATCTTCTGCGGGCACTTCCCGGACGGCGCCGAGAAGTTCACCAAGCAGGACGTCGACTCCGAGACGCAGGCGCAGTGGTATCTGCGACAGATGTTGGGCAGCGCCAACTTCCGGTGCGGACCGGTGCTGGCGTTCATGAGCGGCAACCTCTCCTACCAGATCGAGCACCACATCTTCCCGGACCTGCCGAGCAATCGGCTCGCCGAGATCGCGGTGCGGGTGCGCGCGCTGTGCGAGAAGTACGACCTGCCCTACACCACCGGCTCGTTCCCGCTGCAGTACGCGAAGTCGTGGCGCACCATCGCCAAGTTGTCGCTGCCGGACAAATACCTCTCGGCGACCGCCGACGACGCACCCGAGACCGCGTCCGAACGTCGTTTCAAGCAAGGTCTGCCCGAGGGCGCCCGATTGTATGCGACCGTCGACCCGCTGACCGGTCGGCGCCGCGGACTGCGCTCGGCGATCAAGTCCCTGCGCGAGCGTCGGCGGACCCGAGTGGGACGATCGTCCCAGGTGGTGGAGCGTCGCGCGGCATGAGGCGGGCTCCCCGTCTCGGCGCCGCAAGCGCATAATGGACACCGATGGCAATCACCGACATCAATGAGTACGCCCACCTGACCGACGCCGACGTCGAGGCGCTCGGGGCCGAACTCGACGCGCTGCGCCGCGAGATCGAGGCCGACCGCGGGGTGCGCGACGTCACCTACCTGCGGCGCACGATTCTCGCTCACCGGGTCCTCGAGGTCACCGGCCGTCTCGTGCTGCTCGGCAGCCATCGGCGGTCGTTGTGGCTCCTGGGCACCGGCGCGCTCGCAGTGGCCAAGATCATCGAGAACATGGAGCTCGGGCACAACGTGATGCACGGGCAGTGGGATTGGATGAACGATCCCGAGGTCCACTCGACGACGTGGGAATGGGACATGGTGTGCGCGTCGCCGCACTGGAAGCACTCCCACAACTACATCCATCACAAGTACACCAACGTCGTCGGCATGGATCACGATGTCGGTTACAAGATCCTGCGGGTCACCCGCGACGAGCCCTGGGAACCGCGCCGCGCGCTGCAGCCGCTGTTCAACGTCATCCTGGCGGCCACCTTCGAATGGGGCATCGGCCTGCACGACCTCGCGCTCAAAGAGGTCATTCAGGGCGAGAAGCCCAAAGAGGTCGCGATTCCGCAGATGAAGGAATTCGGCCGCAAGATCGGCAAGCAGGTCGCCAAGGACTATGTGTTGTTCCCGGCGTTGACCGGGCCGAATTTTCGGCACACCCTGACCGCGAATCTGACGGCGAATCTGATCCGCAACCTCTGGGCGTATGTGGTCATCTTCTGCGGGCACTTCCCGGACGGCGCGGAGAAATTCACCGTCGACACCCTCGAGGACGAGACCCAGGGCCAGTGGTACCTGCGACAGATGTTGGGCAGCGCCAACTTTCGTGCCGGCCCGGCCATGGCATTCATGTCGGGGAACCTCTGCTACCAGATCGAGCACCACCTGTACCCCGACCTGCCGAGCAACCGGCTCGCCGACATCTCGGTGCGGGTGCGCGCGCTGTGTGACAAATACGATCTGCCCTACACGACCGGCTCACTGTGGGTGCAGTACGGCAAGACGCTGCGCACCATCAACAAACTCGCATTGCCGGACCGGTTCCTGCGCGACACCGCCGACGATGCACCCGAGACCGCCTCGGAGCGTCGTTTCGCGGGCATCGACAAGGCGCTCGGTCTGCGCTCGGCCATCGCCGAGGCCCGGCGCAGGCGACGGCTGCGTCGTCACGCGCGCTGAGTCGGGCTCAGAGACACGCCCTAGACCGCCTGGACTTCGCCGCGCAGCCGTTGCTGCGCGGCGATTCCTTGCACCGAGTGCTCGCGCTCACCGATCGCGAACGCTGCCCACAGCACGATGCCGAGCACCGCGGTAGCCGCGCCCGCAGCGCACACCAGGTTCCACCCGCCGGTCTGATATGCCCATCCGCCGAACGCCGAACCCGCGACGCCGCCGGCGAAGTAGGCCACCATGTAGGCGGTCGTCAGCCGAGAGCGTGCCTCGCCGTCGAGCGAGTACACCGCGGCCTGGTTGGCGATCTGCACGCCCTGCACGCCGAAATCGAAGACGAGCAGCGCGAGGATCAGCACCAGCACCTGGTGCGCACCCGCCCACAACAGCCCCCAGCTGAGAAGCTGGACGACCCACACGCCGTATTGGGTGTGGCGCAGATAGCCGCGGTCGGCGAGTCTGCCGACCCGTGGCGCGGCCAGTGCACCGGCCACCCCGGCCAGACCGAACAGCCCGATCTCGGCGTCGGAGAAGTGATATGACGAGCCGTGCGCACCGGCGAGCAGGAACGCGATCGCCGTCCACATCGCCGAGAACGCGGCCATGTTCAGTCCGCCGAGCACCATGCGGTGGCGCAGGACGCTCTCGGACCGGATCAGCGTCGCGATCGAGGCCAGCACACGCGGATACGACGTGGTGCCCGAGCGCTCGACCGCGGTGTGCGGCGCCCGCCACCAGACCGCGGCGGCCATCATCACCTGCATGACCGCGGCCACGACGAGCACGGTGCGCCAGCCGCCCGCCTGCGCGATGAGGCCCGACAGGACGCGGGAGAACAGGATGCCGACAAGCAATCCGCTCATCACCGTGCCGACGACGGCGCCGCGTTCACTCGGCCCGGCCACCGCCGCGGCCCACGGCACGACCACCTGCGCCGCCGACGCCGACACCCCGACCGCGAACACCATGATTATCAGGACCGCGTAGGTGGGTGCGGCCGCGGCGATCGCCAAACCGATGCACGACACCACCAGCAGCCCGCCGACGAGTCGCCGGCGGTCCAGGAAGTCGCCCAGCGGTACGACCAGGGCCAGACCGATCAGATAGCCGACCTGGGTCACCGAGATGATCAGGCCCGCGGCCGTCGTCGAGACGTGGAGGTCGCCGCCGACCTCGTGCAGCACCGGCTGCAGGTAGTAGAGACAGCCCGCCGAGGACCCCGCGGTCACCGCGAACAACAGCACGATCACCCGGCTGAGTCGGCTGGTCGGGGAGGAGGTCGTCGAAGCCATGTGTCCATGGTGCGGCCCGGTCGCCGTGAAGAAAAGCGATAGATTCTGATGGCCGCATCTACATCGGAGATGATGGCCAGGTCGGCGGGGGTGAGTGAGAGGGCGATCACGATGGAACTGCGACAACTCGACTACTTTCTCGCGTGCTGTGAGCACGGCACCTTCACCGCTGCGGCACGCTCGATGCAGGTCGTGCAGTCGGCGGTGTCGACGTCGGTGGCCAAACTCGAGCGCGAGGTCGGTGCGCAACTCTTCGATCGCACCCCGACCACGCTGGTGCTCACCGAGGCCGGCCGCGCAGTCGTCGAACCCGCTCGCGCCGCGGTCCGGGCGCGCGCCGAGATCGTCGACGCCCTCGCGGCGCTGCGCGGGGACATCCGTGGCGATGTCGCGGTGGGCGCACTGGTCAACATCGTCACCATCGATCTCGCGGAGGCGTTCGGGGCGGTGCATCGGCGGCATCCGGGTGTCGCGATCGCGATGCGGCAGAATCCGCAGGGCAGTCAGGGCAACATCCGCGGGCTGCGCGACGGAACGCTGGATCTGGCACTGCTCGGCGGTCCGGATCAGGAGATCCCCGGCATCACCGTGTACCGGCTGGCCCGAGAGCCCCTGGTGCTGGTCGCCCACCCCGACCACCGGCTGGTTCGGGCCGGCGGCTTCGCTGCCGCGGATCTCGCCGCCGAACGCGCCATCGACTATCCGCCCGGCTGGGGTACCCGCGCGGTGACCGACAAGTGGCTCCCGCACCGCCGATCGGTGATCGAGGTGGCCGATCAAGAGTTCGGTATCCGATTGGCGCTCAACGATTTCGGGGTGACCTTGGTGCCCTGGAGCGTCGCCCATGACCACGCCGGTGCGGTGGGGGTGCCCTGCACCGACCGTGATCTCGACTGGGTTGTCTCGATCGCACACTCCTCGGTGCGTTCGCCGTCGACGGCCGCCCGGGCGGTACTCGACATCGTCCGGGAGGTGACGACGCGGACCGCTTGACGCCACATTTGTACCAATATCCGGACAAATAAAGTGGAGATGGCGAGACTGGGATTGGTCGGTTACGGCGCGGGTGGACGGATCTTCCATGCGCCCTACATCCAGGCGGTGCCGGAGATCGAGCTGGCCGGCGTGGTCACCGGCAACCCCGACCGCCGCCGCGAAGTGGCAGCGGACCTCCCGGGAGTTGCGGTCTTCGATTCACTCGGCGATCTGCTCGCAGGAATGGGTGAAACATCGCGCGGTGAAAGTGCTGCTGTGCGCCATCACGGCGCTCTCGCCGGGGGGGGCATCGTCCGCAGGTGTCGGAGATCGCCGTCATCACCCCGCACAACATCCCGGGCGACTGATCGACCTGTCAAAGACACACATGTTTGGTTGTTATGACATACTGTGAGGCATGCCACAGGCCACCACGCAGCTCCAGATCGATCTCGATCGGTCGACCCCGATGCCGCTGTATCACCAGCTCGCCCGCGCGATCGAGGCCGCGATCATCGGAGGCGAGCTCGCTCCGGGTGATCGTCTCGAGAACGAGCTCGACCTCGCCAAACGGCTCAAGCTCTCCCGCCCGACGATCCGCCAGGCCATCCAGGAACTCGTCGACAAGGGGGTCGTCGTGCGCAAGCGAGGCGTCGGCACCCAGGTGGTGCAGAGCCCGGTGAACCGCTCGGTGGAACTGACCAGCCTGTTCGACGATCTCAGCAAGGCCGGAATGCATCCGGAGACACAGCTTCTCGAGTATCGGCGGTCGGTGCCCGACGACGACCTGCGCACCGATCTCGGTCTCGCCGCCGACGCGGAGGCTGTCACCATCCGACGGCTACGCAGCGCAGGCGGCGAGCCACTGGCGGTGATGACCAATCACCTACCCGCCGACGTCTGCCCGCCGCCAGGCGATCTCGAGGACGGCGGCCTCTACAAGGGGCTGCGCGCCAAGGGCGTCCACATTCGGCTTGCCCGCCAGGTCATCGGCGCGAAAGCCGCCGACGCCGAGGAGGCCACTCTGCTCGACGTCGAGCCGGGTGCGCCGTTGCTGACCATGCAGCGCACCGCTTTCGACGATGCGGGCAAGGTCGTCGAGGTGGGTCGCCACGCCTACCGAGCGGACCGCTACTTCTTCGAGACGACCGTCGTCGATCGCTGAGGCGGGTCTCGAGGCCCGGTCGCCGGGGCGCCGTGCCTCGAGACCGCTTGCGCCGACGCTGGTTTCGCCACCATCGCCCACCGGCACCCTACTCCGGGTCGACGCTCGTCGATTCCGGCTCGGGGTCGGTCGCGCCTCCACCCACCGCGACGAGCAGGCGCCGTACCGCCATCGCGCGACGATGCGAGGCGCCGGTGAGATCATCGAGTGCGCATTCCGGATCGGCAGGCGGTCCGAGGTGGGTGCAGCCGCGCGGACAGTTCTCGATGGCATCGCGCAGATCGTCGAAGGCGTCGACGATGTCGTCGGCGTCGACGTGGGCGAGACCGAATGAGCGGATTCCGGGGGTGTCGATGACCCACGACCGTCGGCCCTGGTCCTCGGGACCTCGCGCGTCATCGGGATGTGGTGGCAACACCAACGCCACCGACGCGGTGGAGGTGTGTCGGCCCTTGCCGACCCCCGAGACCACACCGGTGGCCCGTTCGGCTTCGGGCACAAGGCGGTTGACGAGGGTGGACTTGCCCACGCCGGAGTGTCCGATCAATGCGGTGAGGTGCCCGCGCAGCAAGCCGAGGACGTCGTCGAGTGGATCGTCACGACCGGCGCGCACGATGATCAAGTCGAGTCCGTCGAAGGCATTGGTGAACTCGGTGGGATCGGCCAGATCGGACTTGGTGAGACACAAGATGGGTTCGAGCCCACCGACATACGCCGCGGCGAGAGCGCGTTCGACGAATCCGGTCCGGGGTGGGGGATCGGCCATCGCTGTGACGATCAGGAGGCGATCGGCGTTGGCGGCGACGATGCGCTCGTACGGGTCGGTGTCATCGGCGGTGCGCCGCAGGACCGTTCGCCGCTCGTCGACTCGCACGATGCGAGCCAGTGAATCCGGCTTCCCGGTCAGGTCGCCGACGACCCCGACATCGTCGCCGACCACGATCGGGGTGCGGCCGAGTTCACGTGCGCGCATGGCCACCACACGACGATCCGGATCGCCATCGAGTACGCAACCCCAGCGCCCCCGATCGACCGAGACGACCATCGCCGACTCCGCATCATCATGTGCCGGACGGGTTTTGGTGCGCGGACGACTGCCCTTGCCGGGGCGGACCCGAACATCGGACTCGTCGTAACTGTCCGCGCGACGGCTCACGGATGGCCGATCATCTTCTGCCACATACCCGGAAAGTCCGGGAAGGTCTTCGACGTGGTCTCGATGTCGTCGACGGTGACCGAGGGCACGCGCAGGCCGATGATCGCGCCTGCGGTGGCCATCCGGTGGTCGGCGTAGGACTCCCAGCGCCCTCCGTGCAACGGGGCCGGCCGGATGATCAGGCCGTCGTCGAGCTCGGTGACATCGCCACCGAGACGCCCGATCTCGGTGGCCAGTGCGGCCAGACGATCGGTCTCATGGCCGCGCAGATGGGCGATGCCGGTCAGCCGGGACTCACTCTCGGCGAGGGCAGCCAGTGCCGCGATCGTCGGTGTCAGTTCGCCGACCTCGCGGAGATCGCGGTCGATACCGGTCAGTCGAAGCGGTCCGCGCACGGTGAGCGCACCGTCGAGAAGTTCGACGGTGCAACCCATCTCGGCGAGGATGTCGGCGATCTGGGCGCCGGGCTGGGTGGTGACGGACGGCCAGCGTGGCACGCTGACCGCCCCGCCGGTCGCGGCGCCCGCGGCGAGAAAGGCGGCCGCGTTGGAAAGATCGGGTTCGATCGCCCAGTCCACCGCACGAATCGGCGACGGATCGACGTGCCAGATATTCGGTTCGTCGACAACGACTTTCACACCGGCTGTCGCGAGCATCGCGATGGTCATCTCGATGTGGGGCATCGACGGAACCGGACCTCCGACGTGGCGCACGGTCAGTCCCTCGTCGAATCGTGCGCCGGTCAGCAGCAACCCGGACACGAACTGCGACGATCCCGACGCATCGATCGTGACCCCGCCGCCGCGAGCCGATCCGGTGCCCACCACCGTGAACGGCAGGGAGTCACCCTCGACGGTGACACCGAGGTCACGCAGGGCATCGAGGATCGTCGTGAGCGGTCGCTGACGCGCTTGCGGATCGCCGTCGAAGTCGACCGGTCCCGACGCCAACGCCGCCATCGGCGGCAGGAATCGCATGACGGTGCCTGCGAGCCCGCAATAGACGTCGGTGCCGTGCATGGGTCGCGGTTCGATGGAGACCGTCGTCGGGTCGGCGGCGTCGACCCGGATGCCGATACCCAGTCCGGTTAGAGCGGCGAGCATGAGATTGGTGTCCCGGCTTCTCAGAGTGCCGGTGAGGGTCGACGGGCCGTCGGCGAGCGCGGCGAGCAGCAACGCCCGATTGGTGATCGACTTGGACCCGGGCAGGTCCACGGTCGCGTTCACCGGCCCCGACACGACAGGCGCATTCCACGTGCTCATGCGGTCCAGTCTGTCATGGGGCCGGCCACATCCGATCCCGTCCCGGTCAGCGGTTGTCCAGACGCAGGGGATGCGTCGGCGGGACCTCGACGATGATGAGCAGCCGGCCGTCGGTGTCGCGCACATGCATCTCGATCAGGCCCCACGGCTCGGTGAGCGGTTCGCGCTCGATCGTGACGTGCGCCGACCGCAGTTCGCGTTCGGCGGCCGAGACGTCGCGTACCTGCAGCCACAGTGCGCCCGACGGTTCGATGGTGGTGTCGAGATCGGAACTCATGTGCCCGGGAACCTCGATCAGGCCGTTACCGGCGTAAAAGACAATGCCGCCCGGGTACTCCCGCGCGACCGCGAGACGCAGCTGATGACGATAAAAATGCTGCAACGATTCCGGGTCTCGTGAACGGAGTAGGACGCGACTGCTGAGGACCTCCATGCCTTGTGTCTACACCGCTACCGATCAGTCGGACACGACAATACGCCCGGCGCGTCACGGGTCCGGTGCGCTCGGATCACTGGCCTTCGGTGGTGCCGTCCGACCCGCCGAGCGCGTGTCCGCGGTTGAGGTCGTTGCCATGACGGCCCGCCTCGTAGATCGCCTTCTCCCGGGCGATGCGATCGGTCTCACCGATCGGCTCGGCGTCTCCGAAGGCGAAGGCGGATTCGTGCGGGTACTCGTGCGGGATGTCCGGGTCGTCGAGTTCTTCGGGCCGTGGGCTGTTCATGGGACAACGATACGACCCTGGTCTGGCACCGTCGCTGCATTACCGGCGTCCCCGGGTTCTGGCGGACCGTCGACGACGAGATCGTTCATCGTGTGGGCGCCCCCACCCACGTCCCGGTCACCACGGCGATGGCGGTGACGGCGAGACCTGCCAGCGGCATCAGAGCTGCAATGCGGCGCCTGGTGCGGACCGCCCAGAGGTATCCGAGGACTGCTGCGCCACCACCGATGGCCGCCCCGATCCCGACGATCTTGATGCCCATGTCCGCGTTGCCTTCCGAGTGGCAGACCGCATTCGCGCAGGCGACCGACGCCAATCCGAAGACCAAAGCTGCCCCCACGAACGCGAACACATCCGCAACGGCCAGCAGTGCCGACCCCACTCCACCGACCACGGCAAACGCAATGGACACCTGCGGGTTGCTCTCCTCAGTCGTCACCCACCCAGTGTCGCCGAGGGAGACTCCGCGGTCGGTTGGTCGAACGATGTGGCGGCCGGTCTGGGTCCGGCGACGACAGGTTCACCTGGATACGAACCGGCAACAGAGATCGACGCCGTCTCGGTCACCGTCGTCTACGCGAATCGTTCGCCGGTCTGCGGATCGAAGAGTCGATAGCCGAGCGAATGCATGGCGTCGATGATGGCGTTTGCATGCTCGTTCTCGAATCCGTAGCCGATGAATTCGACCATCTGAGTGCCGATATTCGCATCGAACGCCGGCGCCGTGTCGGGTTCGGCTTCGGGGGGCTGCAGGATATGCCGATCCCAGACCCAGCCGGGAAGCGCGTCGGCGAGCGCGCGTACGACGCGCTCCTGATCCACCGCGGCGACCTCGTTGACCGGTTGTTGGTCGCACAGCCGCGCGTACACGTCCGCGGGATCGAGGTCGTCGCCGCCCACCCAGAACGCCAAGTTGTAACTCACCCTGACGAGTATGCCCAATCGGGTGCGCGCAGTCCCGGTGCTCGGCGCGCGGCGAGGGTCACCTCCGGGGCGAGGCCGCGTCGTAGGGGCCCACCCGGGGCTGGATCAGCACAGTGGTCCCCTAGCTCCGAGCGGAGAACTTCCCGCCCGTCTTGTCGTCCCACCGGTCGAGTAGCGCGGTGACCTTCGGATCGCCTTGGGCGCGAATCCATTCGCACAGTTCCTGCGGCGCCGAGGGATTGGTGACGATGAACCGGTGGAGACCGGCGTCGTGCTCGGCGAGTACACGCAGCGTCGCCGGGTCGGTGTCGGGGTCGGCGGCGGCGAGCGCATCCCGCGGATCGAAGGCGCCGTACCGCGGTGCGTCGGAGCCGGAGAGGCCGTCGGCGTCGACCACCTCGATCTCGCCGGTGTTGTGATAATCCACCGGATCGGGTGAGGTGCTGCGCCAATTGAGTAAGAGGTTCAACAGGATTGCGGTGATGGCGCCCGCGGAGATCCCGGAGTGGAAGATCGTCTGGAACCAGTCCGGGAATTGGTGATACAGGTCGAGCGACACGGTCTCGCCGTTGTCGTTGGTGTATGACAGGCTCGCCTCGCTCAGCATCGCGACGCCCACCGAGATGGCGACCACCAGGATGTTGGTGTTGTTGAACTTGACCCGGCTCAGGGTGCGGACACCACTGGCGGCGACCATGCCGAACAGCGCGACACCCGCGCCGCCGAGGACAGGCTGAGGGATGCCCTCGATGATCGCGGCCATTTTCGGGAGCAGGCCGAGGACCACCAGGATCGCGCCCGCACATGTCGCGACATGTCGGGTCTTGACGCCCGTGATCGCCACCAGGCCGACGTTCTGCGCGAATGCGGTGTAGGGGAAGGTGTTGAAGATCCCGCCCAGGACGGTGCCCACGCCGTCGGCCCGCATGCCGTCGGCGAGCTTGCGCGGTGTGATCTTCTTGTCGACGATCTCGCCGACGGCCACGATGTCGCCGGTGGTCTCGGTCATGATCACCAGGGCGACGATGATCATCGCAATGATGGAGCTGACGTCGAAGCTCGGCACACCGAAATAGAACGGCTGCGGTACAGCGATCCAGGAACTCTGCCCGACGCCGCTCCAATCGGTCATGCCGAAGGGGATCGAGATCAGGGTGCCGAGGACGAGTCCCACGAGCACCGACACCCGCTTGATCGCTGCCGGCGCGAACCGCTCGAGCAGGATGATCAACAGCAGGGTGCCGAATCCGAAGGCGATCGATGTGGGTGCGCCGAAGTCCTCGCCCTTGTTGGTGCCGCCGCCGAACCATCCGGCGGCCACGCTCATCAGCGACACCCCGATGATGAGGATGATCGTGCCGGTGACCAGTGGTGGAAAGAATCTGATCAGCCGACCGACGATCGGCGCCACCAGGATCATGAACACGCCGCAGGCGATCACCGAACCGTAGATCGCGGTGATGCCGTGGTTGAGCCCGATCGTGATCATCGGCCCGACCGCGGCAAACGTGACGCCCTGCATCAGGGGCAGGCGCACCCCGAACCGCCAGAACCCGACTGCCTGCAGCAATGTGGCGATGCCGGCGACGAACAGGTCGGCGGTGATCAGGTGGACGATCTCGTCGGAACGCATCTGACCCGCGCCGACCATCGCGCCGCCGACGATGAGCGGCACCGCCACGGCACCGGCGTACATCGCCATGACGTGTTGCAGTCCGAGCGGGAAGAGCTTGGTCAGCGGCGGGATGTCGTCGACCGGATGGTCGGCGTCACGGCCGCGTTTGATGGTGTCGAGAACCGTCATGAACACTGTCTACGAGTCCGAGATTTCTGATTCGACGCGATCGTGTGTCGACGGTGTTTCCGGCAGAATATATCGATGTGGCAGCACGGACTCCCCAGCTCAGCGCCGGGTTACTGATCCATCGGAACTCGGCACTCGGCGTCGAGGTGCTGCTCGCCCATCCGGGTGGACCGCTGTGGGCGCGCAAGGACGACGGAGCGTGGTCGATCCCGAAGGGACTCGTCGAGGACGGTGAGGAACTCCTCGTCGCCGCCCGTCGCGAATTCGCCGAGGAGATCGGTCAGACGGCACCCGACGGTGAGGTCATCGAGCTCGGTGAGGTGCGGCTCAAGAGCGGTAAACGGGTCGTCGCCTTCGCGATCGACGGTGACCTCGACGTCTCCGTCGTCATCAGCAACACCTTCGAGATGCCCTGGCCGCCACGGTCCGGGAAGACCCAGGACTTCCCGGAGATCGACCGTGCGGAATGGTTTTCACCCGACGACGCACGCCGCAAGCTCAATCCGGCGCAGGTCGCCTTCATCGACCGGTTACTCGAGCACCTCCCGCCGAACCCGTGATCGGCGCCCGCACGATCGGCGTGCCCGCCGTCAGCGCACCAGTGCGGTGTCGGATTTCTCCGCACCCGACTGGTCCACCTGATAGCGGATGAGACGAGAACTGTTGGCCACCACGGCCACCGACGACGCGTTGTGCAGGATCGCCGCCACCACCGGGGACAGCGCGCCACCGGCGCCGACGATCAGCCCGATCGCGTTGACGGCGATCGACATCCCGTAGTTCTGCTTGATCACCTGCAGGGTGTGCTCGCCCAGGTCGCCCACCGCCAACAGCATGCGCAGATCGTCTGCGGCCAAGGCGATGTCGGCGGTCTCGACGGCCACGTCGGTGCCGGCCAAGCCCATCGCGATGCCGATGTCGGCGGCGGCCAGTGCGGGTGCGTCGTTGACCCCGTCACCGATCATCGCCACCAGATGACCTTCGGACTGCAACTCGCGGACTGCGGTGAGTTTGTCCTCCGGAAGCACCTCGGCCCGCCAGTCGTCGATGCCGAGTTCACCGGCGATCGCCGCGGCGGTGGCCGGGTGATCGCCCGTGAGCATGGCGATCCGCTCGATTCCCTTGTCCCGCAACCCATCGAGCACCTCGTGCGCCTCGGGACGGACCTCGTCGCGCAGACTCACCAGGCCGACGAGGGTGCCGTCGACGGCGAGCAACAGTGGTGTCTCGCACTCGTTGCGGAGCTTGTCCACCCACTCGATCGCGTCGGTGGACAGTGCCACCTCGTGTCGAGCGAACAGGGCGGGGCTGCCCAGCAACAGGACGCGGCCGTCGGCGGCGAAGGTGCGCATGCCGAGACCCACGATGACCTCGCATTCGGCGTGGGTGGGGATCTCGATCCGGCGCTCAGTCGTCGACCGGATCACCGCTTGCGCCAACGGATGTCGCGAGTGGATCTCGGAACTCGCCGCATGGGCCAGGACGTCCTCGGGTGACCAGTCGGGGTGGAAGGAGATCACGTTGGTCACCACCGGACGGCCGGTCGTCAGTGTGCCGGTCTTGTCGAAGACCATGGCGGTGATGCGGCCGGCCGCCTCGAGATGCGAGCCGCCCTTGATCAGGATTCCGCGGCGGGCACCGTTGCCGATGGCGCCACTGATCGCGGTGGGTGTCGACAACCCGACCGCGCAGGGGCACGCGACGAGCAGCATGGTCATGGCGCGGCGCAGATCGCGTGTGACGAGCAGGGTGGCCGCCGACAGCAGGAACGAGGCCGGGACGAAGCGGCCCGAGAACTGTTCGCCGACAGTCTGAATGGGCGCCCGATCGTGCTGGGCTTCCTCGACCCGGGCGATGATCCGACCGATGGCGGTGTCGGCGCCGACCGCCGAGGTGGTGATCACCAACCGCCCGCTGACCACCACCGAGCCCGCGTGCACGTGGGCGCCGACCTGTGCGGTGACGGGCAGGTTCTCGCCAGTCAGCGCGGACTGGTCGATCACCGCCTCGCCCTCGAGTACCGTCCCGTCGACCGGCACGGCGACATGATCGTGGACGACGATGACGTCGCCGACCGCCAGCGAATCGACGGGCACCGAGACCTCGGTGCCGTCCTCGAGCCGCAGCCATGCGGTGTCGGCGTTGCCGCGCAACAGATCCGAGATCGCCCGTCGGGTGCGGCGCAGCGTCAGATCCTGGAGGAATTCACCGATGTTGAGCAACCACAGGACGGTCAGCGCGACGACGTTCTCCCGCAACAACAGGCTTGCCACGGTTGCCGCCGACACGAGCGCATCGGTACCCGCCCGGCCGCCGCGCAGTGAACGCAAGGCCCCCTTGAGGAATGGATAGCCGGAGAAGATGGTGATGCCGGTGGCGACCGTGCGCGACGCGGGTCCGAGCATCGGTGGTCGTCGGAATCCGTAGCGCCGCAACCCCAGAAGGATCAGGGCGCCCGCGCCGATACCCATCCGCAGGATGTCGGAATTGGTGACGTCGGCCGAATGTGGCGCGGCGCGGGTGACCGCCGTGAGATCGGTGGCCTGCCCGGCAGCGATCGCGCGATCGATGGCACCACGGTCGGTGTCGCGGCGATACCAGACGACGACCGAGCCGGTGCGCGGATACACGTGCACGGCGCGAACGCCGGTCACCGCGATGACGGCATCCTCGACGGCGACCGCGCGTGCCGCCGACGTTCCGCGCAGCGCATCGACGACCAGACGGAGACGACCCGCGGCGTCGGACCGCACAGTTTCTTGCACGGCGGGTCAGTGATCGTGGTCGTGCGGCTCGGCTGTTCCCGGGGGACTGGTTTCCTCGCCGATACGGTCCTTCGCCTCGGCCACGATGTCGGCGGTCCGCAGGCGCGCGTCCTCGGCGATGGCCTCGGCTTTCCGGGTCCCCACCAGGCCCCAGGAGGTGACCACCACGGCGCCCTGCCGTAGGGGTGCCTTGGCGATGGCCTTGCGGGCGACGTCGTATGCGACGGCGCCGACGAGGCCGGTCGCGATCGTCGATCCGGCCTTGGTCAGGAAGCCGTGTAGTGCCATCTCGGTCCTTTCGCGCTCAGCTCGAGCGAGTTGCCCGATTAATGGAAACGATTGCCAGGACGTCCGAGTCTACGTCGTGCGCGGCCACCCGGCGAGTGGACACACGCCGACACGGGGACCGGTTGGGCAAAAGTACGGAAGCATTGCAACATTGACCAATGTGCCATTGACAAATGGCATCATGAGTGGTGGCATCGAGATGTGATTCACACCTCACGACAGTCCCGGTGTGCGGCGAGGCTGACCCGACGCACGTTGCGGCCGTTCGCCGACGTCCTGCCCGGCGGTGTCCTCGCGGTACATGTCTCCCGGGCCATCGTCGCCACGGCCATGCTGCTCGGGTCACCGCCGCCCTATCGGGTCCGCGTCGATGCCCTGTCCACCGGCAGCTTCCGCGGAGAGTGGGTGTATGCCCCGGGATCGGAGAAGTCCCGGCGCGTCATCCTCTACGTCCACGGCAGCGCGTATGCGATCTGCTCGGCGCGCACACACCGCGGACTCGTTGCCCGACTCGCGCATCTCACCGGGATGCCGGTGTTCAGCGTCGACTACCGCCTCGCACCCGAACACACCTTCCCTGCTGCCGCCGACGACGTCGAGGCCGCCTACGCCTGGTTGCAGAACATCGGCTATCGACCCGAGAACATCACCGTCGCAGGTGATTCGGCAGGCGGCCATCTCCTCCTGGATCTGCTCGCCGAGAATGTGCGACACCGGCGTGCACAGCCGCGCGCGATGGTACTGATGTCGCCGCTGGTCGATCTCACCCTCGAACTGGCCCGCAGGCAGGAACGCGACACCGGGCCCGATCCATTGATCTCGGCCGTCGCCGCGCAGCGTCTGGTCGATCACTACACCAGAGGCCATCCGGCCGACCTGCCTCGCCTCGCTCTGGCGCTCGATCGCGCCGACGACCTGCCCCGCACACTGATCCAGGTCGGTGGGGCAGAGATGCTCCTCGGCGATGCACGTGCTGCGCACCGGATGATCTCCGACGCCGGTGGGGACAGTGAACTGCAGATCTGGCCCGGACAGATGCACGTCTTCCAGGCACTGCCGACGATGATCCCGGAAGCCGGCCCCGCCTTGGCGGCTGTCGCACGGTTCATCACCGAGTGTCCGGAACCGGGTGGCAAAGCTGCGGCGACGAACGCTGCGACGGCACACGCTGATACCGAACACGCTGATACGGAAAGGTATGCCACGACATGACATCTCGACGATCACAGGGTGCACGTGCCGTCGTCACCGGAGCGGGTAGCGGCATCGGGCGCGCCTTCGCTCTCGAACTCGCGCGCCGTGGTGGCCGCATCGTCTGTGCCGACATCGACATCGACCGGGCCGAGGAGACGGTCGCCATGATCGACGCGGGCGGGCGCGGGGAGGGCATTGCGCTGTTCTGCGACGTCGCCGAGATCGACGACATGCGTACCCTCGCCGGCCGCGCACCGGATCTGCTCGGTGGCCCGACCACGTTGACGATCAACAACGCCGGCGTCGGCATCGGCGGGCGCTGCGTCGGCAGCATCGGCCTCGACGACTGGACCTGGGCCCTCGACATCAACCTGCGCGGAATGGTGCTCGGGTCGGAACTCTTTCTGCCCCAACTGCGCTCGGCCGGACGGGGTGGTCTCATCAACGTCGCCTCGGCCGCCGCGTTCTCCGCGGCGCCGGGGATGGGCGCCTACAACGTCGGCAAGGCGGGGGTGCTGGCACTTTCGGAGACCATTGCCGCGGAGTTGTCGGGCACGGACCTCGCGGTGACCGTGCTATGCCCGACGTTCGTGAAAACCAATGTCGCCGTGGACGGTCGGATCACCGGCGACGCGATGAAACTCGCGCAAACCCTGATGCGGTACTCCGGGCGGTCGGCGGAGCAGGTCGCGCGGGCGACCCTCGACGCCAACGACCGGGGACGGTTGTACGTGGTGCCCCAACTCGACGCCAGGGCCCTCTGGCTGATGAAGCGACTGTTCCCGCGGACCTACACCCTCGGGGCGGGTCTGCTGCATCGTCTGACCCCGGCGATCGCCGCCGTGGACCCGGAGGTCCTCGAACCGGGGGTATCCGAGCACAACGGCCTGGCGTCCGATGCGGAAATCGAAGCTGCACCAACACGAATCGAAGAAGGAGTGTGACATGCCGATAGTTCTCGAGGACATGCTGGCGACCATCAAGGATCGCCAGTGGGCCCTGGCCGACATCGACTGGGATGCTCCCGGTGCCGAGTTGATCACCGAGGAGCAGAAGCCGAAGCTCAAGGCGTTCATGGCCGATCTGGTGTGGATCGAGAATGTGGGCGCCCGCGGGTTCGCGGCGCTGGCGAAGAAGGCGCCCGACGAGACGCTCGCGGAGATCTATCGCTACTTTCACGCCGAGGAGCAGAAGCACGCCAACGCCGAGCTCGCGCTGATGCGGCGGTGGGGGATGCTCGAGGACGACGAGGTCCCCGAGCCGAACGTCAACATCCGCCTGGCCATCGAATGGCTCGACACCTTCGCCGACCGCATGTCACTGTCGGTGCTGGGCACGGTCATCCCGATGCTGGAGGTGGCCCTCGACGGGGCGCTGCTGAAGTTCCTCCTCGAGGAGGTCGAGGATCCGATCTGCCATGCCGCGTTCCGCAAGATCAATGCCGACGAGTCGCGGCATCTCGCCGTCGACTTCCACGCACTCGACATGATCGGCAACGCCCGCCTGCGCACCCTGCTGGTCCAGACCGTCGGCACGGTGGCCTCGCCCGGACTCATCATCGGCGCGCTGATGTACGTGCCGTTGCTGAACAAGATGCGCGACAACATCGTCGACATGGGACTCTCGGAGGATCGGCTCTACGACGCGATCAAACGGTTCCGCAAGAACGGCGACCGGGGCCGCGGCACCCGGCTGTTCACCTACCAGGTGCTCAAGTACCACGCCGGGTGGGTCATCAACCGCGACAGTCCGTATCACTACTTTGCCGATGCGATGGTCACGCTGACCGACCTCTACCCGCGCTTTCTCCTTCGGTCGCAGCCGAGTTGGTCGAAGGAACTGACCTACGAGCCGATCGCGTGAGCGCCGTGCACGAGGACCCGCACACGCCTGCTCCCGATGCCGCCGGTCTCGATGCCACCACCGTCATCATCGGGGCCGGGTTCGCCGGTATCGGCACCGCCATCCGGCTCCTGCAGCAGGGCCGGGATGACTTCATCATCTGCGAACGCGACGTCCGACCGGGCGGAACGTGGCGCGACAACGTCTACCCCGGGGCGGCCTGCGACATCCCGTCGCGGCTCTACTCGTATTCCTTCGCACCCAATCCCGAATGGTCACACACCTATTCGGGAAGTGAGGAGATCCTGGCGTACATCGCGCGGATGATCGCCGACCACAATCTCGAACGGTTCATCCGGTATTCGCATCTGGTGACCGGGCTGCAATTCGACGAGGAGTCCGGCACGTGGCGCGTCGACTTGGCCGATCGGGAGTCGCTCCGCACACGCGCGGTGGTCGTCGCGTCCGGCCCGCTCTCCACACCCGGCTATCCCTCGATCCCGGGTATCGACGAGTACACCGGTCACCGGATGCACTCGGCGGCATGGGACCACGACTACGACTTCGCCGGCAAGAAGGTCGGGGTGATCGGCACCGGTGCCAGTGCGGTGCAACTGATCCCGGAGTTGGTACGCTCCGGCGCCGACGTCACGGTGTTCCAGCGCACTCCCGGGTGGGTGCTGCCGCGAGCCGATCGACGGATCTCCTCGTTGACCAGACGGGTGTATCGGACGGTGCCGTACTCACAGACGGTGGCACGTCAACTCTGGTACCTCGGGCACGAGTCGGTCGCGCTCGGTGCCGTGTGGAACACGCCGTTCACGCGGGTCATCGAGGGGGTCGCGAAGATCAATCTCGTTGCCCAGGTGCGCGATCCGTGGATGCGGCGACAGCTCACCCCGGATTTCCGGGCCGGCTGTAAGCGGCTGCTGATGACCAGCGACTACTATCCCGCGCTGCAGGCCGACAACTGCACCCTGGTGACGTGGCCGATCGCGCGGATCTGCGAACACGGCGTGCGGACCGTGGAGGGGATCGAGCGGCGATTCGACGCACTGGTGTTCGCGACCGGATTCGAGGTGTCCAAGCAGGGATCGCCGATCCCGATCCGCGGCCGTGACGGTCGAGTGCTCGCCGACGAATGGTCCGGTGGCGCATACGCGTACAAGTCGATCGCGGTGTCGGGGTATCCGAATCTCTATTTCACCTTCGGCCCGAACTCCGGCCCGGGGCACAATTCGGCGCTGGTGTACATGGAGGCACAGATCGATGCGATCGTCACCGCCATCTCGCTGATCGTCGACCGCGGATTGCGGTTGCTCGACGTGCACCGACCCGCCCAAGATGCCCACAACCGGTCGATCCAGAAACGACTGGAGGGCACCACCTGGAATTCCGGTTGCCGCAGTTGGTATCTCACCGACGACGGGTTCAACGCCACCATGTACCCGGGGTTCGCCGGTCAATACCTCGCGCAGATGCGGGGAATCGATTTCTCCCGGGACTTCCGTGCGGTGGCACTCGACGCAGCGCGGTCGCCGGACGCAAGCCGGGACTCGTCGATGGTGTGAGCGGTGCTCGCCTCAGCCGATGCCGGCGGGGTCGACCGACACCCAGTCCGGATACTTGGCGGGTCGGTCGTCGCCGGAGGACTGCTTGCGAAGGCGTCGCATCACCCACGGGAACAGGTGCTCGCGCGCGAATCCGGCCTCGGCGACGAGACGCGGGGGACGCGGTTGCGATTCGGGGCGAGCGGGCGTCGTCGTCGGCACCCCGAGGCCGCGCAGGATCAGTGCGGCGGCGCGGCTGTGGCCGATCGCGTTGAGATGCAACCGATCCGGCGACCAGTACTCGGGGCGGCGGATCTCGGTGTCGTGGAAGACGTCGATGAACTCCACGTCCTCGGTGACGGCGATGGTCGCGACCTCATTGGTGAGGTACTCGCCGCGGCGCCGGATGGTCGACCCGAAGGGCAGACCGTCCGAGGGGTCGGCGCCGGCGAGGAGGACCACGCGGATTCCGGCGTCACGGCATCGCCGTACCGCGGAGCGGGTGAGTTCGACGAGTCCGGTGAGGTCGCCGGTGCGCAGCATGTCGTTGCCGCCGCCGTTGAGGGTGATCAATGTCGGCAACGGGTCGAGGCGCAGGGCGGCGTCGACCTGATCGGTGACGATGGGCTCGAGGAGCCGCCCGCGCACGGCAAGGTTGGCGTAGTCGATCCCGCCGTGCGCGGCGGCGAGCCTCTCGGCGACGAGGTCGGCCCACCCGCGCGGGGTGTCGGGGCCATCGGGTTCGTCGCCGACTCCTTCGGTGAAACTGTCACCGACCGCCACGTACCGCACTGCCTGCCTTGACCTTTCGCTCGTTCGGGAGATCGCGCACCGGACGTGATGGGTACGCGGACCTACGTGACGGTGATGCCGCCGTCGACCGCGAGGGTTTGGCCGGTGACATAGCCGCCGGCGGGGGACGCCAGCCAGACCGCCGTCGCGGCGAGCTCCGCCGGATCACCGGTGCGGCCCAGCAAGACGCGGGGCATCTGTGAGTCGAGGTAGCCGTCCTTGTAGCCGTTGGTCATCTCGGACTTGAAGAATCCGGGGGCCAGCGCGTTGACGCGAATACCCTTGCGGGCGCCCCACTGCTGGGCGAGATCGCGGGTGAGGCCGATGATCCCGGCCTTGCTCGCGGCGTACGCGGCCTGCGGGAGCGAGGCGGTGGTGATGCCCAGGATCGACGAGATGTTGATGATCGAGCTACCCGGCTGCATGACCCGGCCGGCCGCCTGCGCCATCCAGTACGAGCCGTTGAGATTGACGTCGATGACGTTGCGGAACTGCTCGGGCGTCTCCCGTGTCGCCGGCACCGCGGTGCCGATGCCCGCGTTGTTGATCAGCACGTCGACGCGACCGAAGGCCTCGATCGCGGCGTCGATCACCTTCTGGCACGACTCCGGGTCGGCCACGTCGGCGGTCACCGACAGTGCCTTGCGCCCGGTGGCCTCGACCTCGGCCGCGGTGTCGGCCAGGCGGTCGGTGCGGCGCGCGGCCAGGACGACGTCGGCGCCGGCTTCGGCGAAGGCGATGGCGAACGAGACGCCGAGACCCGACGAGGCGCCGGTGACGACGACGACCTTGTCGGTCAGGGAGAACATATCGAGGACGGACACTTTCGGGAGCTCCTTCGTGAGGGTTGGTCGACTGCGTGATGGATCGACGGTATGTGGAGGTGGGCTACAGCCAGGCCGGATCGGTGTCGAGGGTGGTGCGGTCGAGTGCGGTCAGCAGCTCGAACTGCGGCCCGGTCTTCGGCAGTTCGTAACGGTAGAAGTATTGTGCCGCAGCTCGTTTGCCGTCGTAGAAGTCGCCGGTCGATGTGCCGACCGCAAGTAGCTGCTCGAGCCACATCCAGGCGATGACGATGTGCCCGGTGGCCTCGAGGTAGGCGGTCGCGTTGGCCAGGGAGACAGCCACGTCGCCTGCCGACCACACGGCGACGGTGGTCGCGACGAGTGTGTCGAGTTGGGTGCGCAGTGCGGCGGCGTACTCGGCGAGCGCCGGATCGGCCTCGGCTCCGGCGATGGTGTCGCCGATGGTCTCGGCCAGCAGGGTCAGTCCCGCGCCGTCACGCATGATGACCTTGCGTCCCAACAGGTCCAGGCCGTGGATGCCGTGGGCGCCCTCGTGGATCGGGTTCAGTCGATTGTCGCGGTAGTACTGCTCGACCGGGAATTCGCGGGTGTAGCCGTAACCGCCGAGGACCTGGATGGCCAGGGAGTTGGCCTCGAGACACCATTGCGACGGCCAGGATTTGGCGATCGGGGTCAGCACGTCGAGAAGCAGTCCGGCGCGGGCCTGCTCGGCGTCGTCGCCGGTCTGCTGGAGGTCGACGAGCTTGGAGCAGTACAGTCCCAGCGCCAGCGATCCCTCGACATAGGACTTCTGCGCCAACAACATCCGCTTCACGTCGGCGTGTTCGACGATGGGGACGGGCTTGGCGGTGGGGTCCTTCTGGTCGACCGGACGTCCCTGCGTGCGTACCTTGGCGTATTCCAGGGATGCGAGGTAACCGGCGTATCCCAGTGAGGTGGCGAGGAATCCGACGCCGATGCGTGCCTCGTTCATCATGTGGAACATGTAGGACAGGCCCTTGTGCTCCTCGCCCACCAGGTACGCAACTGCTCCCGGAGCGGGGTCGGGGGAGTGGGTGCCGTCGCCGAAGTTGAGCAGGCAGTTGGTGGTCGCCCGGTTGCCCATCTTGTGGTTCAGCCCGACGAGTGCGACGTCGTTGCGGGTGCCGTCGGGGAGATATTTGGGCACGATGAACAGGGAGATGCCCTTGACGCCGGGGCCGCCGCCGGGGGTCTTGGCCAGCACGAGGTGGACGATGTTCTCGCCGAGTTCGTGATCGCCGGCCGAGATCCACATCTTGGTGCCGGTGACGCGGTAGGTGCCGTCGGCCGAGGGGATCGCCTTGGTGATGATGTCGGCGAGCGAGGAGCCGGCCTGCGGTTCGGACAGGCACATCGTGCCGAAGTAGCGGCCCTCGACGATGGGTCGGACCCAGGTGTCGATCTGTTCGGGTGTGCCGTATTCGGCGATCAGGTTGGCGTTGCCGACGCTGAGGAAGGTGTAGGACGACATCGCGGCGTTGGCTGCCTGGAACCATGCGGCGCTCGCCCGGTTCACCACCGTCGGCAGTGCCATCCCGCCGAGTTCTTCGTCGAAGGAGCCCGCGACGAGCCCGGCCTTGAGGAATTCGTTGATGCCCGAAGTGATCTCGTCGGGCAGGACGACCGTGCCGTCGTCACCGACGTAGGGCTCGTGGGCGTCGCCGAGTGCGTTGTGGGGCGCGTAGCGCCGGGTTGCGATGTCGGCGGAGAGTTCGAGGACCGCGTCGAAGGTCTCGCGGGAGTGCTCGGCGAAACGTGGACGTTCGGTGAGCTTTTCGACGTCGAGCCATTCGTAGAGCAAGAACTCCAGGTCGCGACGGGACAGCGGTTCGGCCATGACACTCCATTTCGTCCGGTGTGCAGCCAAGCACTCGCTCATTTTGTGAGCACTTGCTTATACTGCCTGGTGTGGCGGTTCGCCGTCAACATCGGCGGGCCCTGAGAACCGGGAGTGAGGTGATGGTGCTCGTGCATGCCACCGAATCGGCTGCGGCGCAGCGTATCCGTGCTGCCGCCATCGCGTCGTTCGCCGAGTTCGGCTATGCGGGGACCTCGACCCGGCAGATCACCGCGCGACTCGGGATGAGTGCGGCGGCGATGTACCCGCACTTCCGGTCCAAGGAGGAGTTGCTCTACTCGATCGCCCTCGAGGGCCATCAGGCGGTCAACGACGCCATGCGGGCGGCCGACGAACCGTCCGCGCCGTACCCGGACCGGTTGCGTGCCGTGGTCGCCGCCTTCGCCGAATGGCAGGCGCGTCATCATCAGCTGGCAAAGGTGGTCCAGTACGAGATGCGGGCGTTGCGGCCCGAGCATTTCCGCGCGATCGCCGACCTGCGGCACGAGACGACGGCGATGTTGACGACGATCATCACCGCAGGGGTTCAGGCGGGTGAGTTCCTCGCCGACGACGCCGACGACGTGATCCTCGCGATCTCGTCGCTGTGCGTCGACGTGTGTCGTTGGTTTCCCAGCCGAACCCACCGCGATCCGGTGCGACTCGGTGTGGCCTACGCGCGGATGGCCTCACGGATGGTGCGGGCGGAGGAGAGCTCCGGTCACCGCTCCCGGCCGGGGAACGGGGTGTAGTGCCGGCGTGCGGCAGTCGCCACGACCTCGGTGAGTTGGTTCTCGTCGAGTACCGCGGGGGTGCCCGCGCTGACCGAACGCAGGTAGACCTCGCAGAGCCACTCGAGTAGTTCGATGTGCTCGCAGGCGGTTTCGATGTTGCTGCCGATGGCGATGGCACCGTGATTGCGCATGAGCGCCGCGGTCCGTTCGAAGAGGGCCTCGTTGATACCCGTGCTCAGTTCGGGGCTGCCGAAGACCGCGTACGGCGCCACGCGCACCGAGCCGCCGAGCATGGCCGCGGTGTAGTGGATCGCGGGCAATTCGTCGACGATGTTGCCGACGGCGACCGACGCGATCGGATGTGCGTGGGCGACCGCGGCCGTCGACGAGGTGCGGTAGATGTCGAGGTGGAGGCGCAGTTCGGAGGTGGGCCGGTACGGGGTGGGAACCGCGACGGTTCCGTCGAGATCGACCACCACCAGTTGTTCGGGCGACACTGAATCGAGTCGGCAGCCCGACGGGGTGACCAGCACGTGGTCGCCGACGCGGGCCGACAGGTTGCCACCGGTGCCGATCGTGTGGCCCGCCGAGGCGAGTTGGTGGGCCGCCGCGCAGAGGTATGCGCGCTGATCGTCGATGTCCACTCCTTGACGGTAGCGCCTTTGTGCAGTTCATGGCAGGGATGTGGCGGTTCATGGCGGGTGACGCAGGCGCCGCCGGCCGTCGCGCGCCGTCGGGTTTTCTGTTGCCCGCCGCGTGTCAGGTGACGATCCCGAACTCCTTGATCTTGCGGTAGATCGTGGCGCGCGAGATGCCGAGCGCATGTGCGGCAGCCGCTTTGCTGTTGCCGTTCTCCTCCAGGCTGCGCACGATCGCATCACGTTCGAGCGCCTCGATGCGGGTGAGGGTGTGCCGACTCGTGGTCCGGCATCGTGGCGGGAGTTGGCTGACGCCGATCACCCCGGAACGCTGATGGGTGACCACCTCTCGTAGCGTCTGGCGCAATTCGGCCACGTTGCCGGGCCACCCGTACTTGCTGAGCTGGGCCATGGCGTCGGAGGCCACGGTGAGCTCCCGTCCACGGGTGAGCTGGCGCAGCAGGGCAGGTACGAGATCGTGGAGATCCTCGATGCGGTGCCGCAGCGGCGGCAACTCGACGGTGTGGCCGAAGAAGGGCAACAGCATCGACGCGGCATCGGCCGCATGCAGGGCGGTGGTGACTCCGAGCCAGCCGGCGTACTCCCGGCCGGGCAGCAGGTCGGCGATCGCCGCCTGGGTGTGGTCCGGCACCCGGTCGAGGTCGCGCAGGATGATGCAGAACCCGTCGCGGTCGAGTTCGGTGGCGAGGGCGTCGAGGGTTTCGTCGGTGTCCGACCCGGAATCGGGGTCGGCGTCGAAATCGTCGGCGGTGAAGATCCGGGTCGTCGACGGCTGGTAGCGTTCTGCGGCAGCACGCAGCAAAGCCGTACGGCCGGAACCACTTTCGCCGGACACGGCGATCCACTGCCCGGCCTGGACGTGCCCGGAGATCCGGGCGCAGCACTGGCGCCACGACGAGCTGCGGCCGACCACCCCGGGTAGCGAGGCGACGGGACGCAGCGGGGTGGAGGCGGGTGGTGTGGGTGCGGAATCGAGCAGATGGACCCGGAACACGGCGATCGCGGTGTCGGAGTCGAAGTGCTCGTCGACCGGTGACAATCGCGCGACCCGACCGCTGGGCAACGTGTTGACCCGATTCGCCGATACGCGGTCCGGCGACTGGTCAACGGCGTGTTCGAGGATCGCGAGTTGGTCGCCGGGATCGATGCTGTGGCGCAGCCGGCGGTTCATCAGCACCACGTCGCCGGAGATGGCGAGCACCATTGCCTGCGGGGCGCGCCGACAGGTGGCCAGGTAGGCGTTGAGCAGCCGGGACTCCCGTTCGCTGGCCTGCGAGACCATGCGGTGCATGATCTGCGAGGTGGCGGACTTGGCCAGGGACAGCAACAGCGTCGAGGGGTGTTCGTCGTCGGACGGACACGTCAGGTCGAGCGCGCCGACGACCGCACCGGAGATGGGGTGCACGATCGGCACGCCCGCACAGGACAGCGGCCCGAGGCATCCGGCGTAATGCTCGGATCCGCGGACCAGGGTGGGCTGTCGCGTTTCGAGCGCGGTGCCGATGCCGTTGGTGCCCGCGTGCTCCTCGCTGTAGCTGTACCCGGGAGCCAGGCTGACCTCGTCGAGCATCTGTTGCAGCCGGCGGCTGGCGGTGGTGCGCGAGAGCACCACCCCGTCGGCGGAGGTCAGGATGATCGAGACCGGCTCGGTGGACAGATCGTCGGCGAGTTGGCTCAGGATCGGGCGGGCCGCGCTGACCAGCGGACCCTCGAGGTTCGGTTCGCGGACGAACGGCAGCTCGAGGCGATCGGCGTGGACGTTGAACGCACGCGAACGCTTCCCCGACGTCGAAATCGAGTCGCGGACGGCGTCATCGAGCGCGTCGTCGCTCAGGAATTTCTCCCGGGCTCTGGCGATCGCTGCGGTGGACATGGCTGCTGGTGGTGTGGGCTGTGGAATCACCGAGCAAAAGGCTCCTCTGCGATCGGGGGCTCCGCTGTGATCTGTGTCTCACCTGCTGCGAGTGTACCCCCTGGGGAGGACCGGCCGCGATCAACGCCGCGAACGAATCTCATCGTCCGGATCGCGGCCGGCCCAGTCCTGGGTGGGAATGATTCGGCGTCGGATCATTCCCGGGCGGTATGTGCCGGGCCCGTCGGCCCGGCACACACCCGACTCAGTAGATGTTGGACGGGCGGACCATGCCCTCGGCGAGATCGCCGAAGCCCGGCGCGGGGATGGCGCCGGGGTTGCCGAGCACCTCCTCGACCACCGCTGTCTCGGTGGTGATCAGCAATGCCGCGATCGACGCGGCACTCTCCAACGCCGCGCGGGTCACCTTGCACGGATCGATGACGCCCTCGTCGAACATGTCGCCGTAGGAGCCGCTCAGGGCGTTGAACCCGTGTCCGAGGGGCAGCCCGGTCACCACCTTGACCACCTCTTCGCCGTCGTAGCCGGCGTTGGTCGCGATCCAGAACAGCGGCTCGGCCAGCGAGTTGCGCACCACCTGCACCCCGGCGCCCTCATCGCCGGAGGTGTCCAGCGATTCCAGGGCCCGATGGGACTGGGCGAGTGCCGTGCCGCCACCGGAGACGATCCCGGCCTCCACCGCGGCCCGGGTTGCGGCCAGGGCGTCCTCGACCCGCAGCATGCGTTCCTTGAGCTCGACACTGGTGACACCGCCGACCCGGATCACCGCGACCCGGCCGGTCATCCGTGCGATCCGCAGCTCCAGGGCGTCGCGGTCGGCGTCGATTCGTGCCCGCTCGAGCTGGGCCTCCAGATGATGCACCCGGGCGTCGACGAGTTCCTGCTCGCCGTGTGCGCCGACGATGGTCGTCTCGTTCTCGGTGACGGTCACCCGGTCGCAGGTGCCGAGGTGCTCCATGCTGACCTCGGAGAGTTCGATCCCGGTGTCCTTGGCGATCACGTGGCCGCCCAGGGCGACCGAGAGATCCTCGAGCTCGGCGATCCGGCGATGACCGAAACCCGGTGCGCGGACGACCACCGACCGCATCGTGTTGTGCATGTTGCCACCGACGAGCAGTTGCAGGGCCGGTCCGTCGACGTCCTCGGCCAGCACCAGCAGTGGCCGATCGGCGCGCTTGGCGACCTCGATGGCAGGCATGATCTCCTGCACCGAGGTGATCTTCTTGTTGGTGAGCAGCACGACCGGGTTGTCGAGCACCGCCTCCATTCGCTCGGGATTGGTCACCATGTACCCGGAGATGTACCCGTGATCGAATTCGATGCCGTCGACGACCTCGACCGACAGCCCGAGGGTGTCGCTCTCCTCGGTGGTGATGACGCCGTTCTTCCCGACGTGTTCGACGGCGGCGGCGATGACCTCACCGATCACCTCGTCGTCGCTGGCGGCCAGCGATGCGACGCGTTCGAGGTCACTGCGGCCACCGATCTGCACGGCCTGCTCGGTCAGCGAGCCGAGCACGGCGGCGACGGCGCGTTCGATACCCCGACGCACCCGCATCGGATTGGCGCCCTGTTCGACGGCTCGCAGGCCCTCGCGGACCATGGCCTGGGCCAGGACCGTCGCGGTGGTGGTGCCGTCACCGACCACCCCGTTGGTCTTCATGGCGACTTCCTTGACCAGTTGGGCGCCCATGTTGGCGAACGGGTCTCGGAGCTGGATCTCGCGGGCGATGGTCACACCGTCGTTGGTGATCGTCGGTGGTCCGGTGAGCTTCTCCAGGACGGCGTTGCGACCCTTGGGTCCCAACGTCACCTTGACCGCGTCGGCGAGGGCATTGACGCCCCGTTCCAGCCGCAGCCGCGCTTCGGCGTTGTAGCGCAACTCCTTGGCCATGTTGTCCAACCTTTCTCGAATGTCGTGCGGGGTAGATCGTTTCGGGTGTTTGCGGTGTTCTCGGGTGTGGGTCAGGGGATCAGGATGGCGCGCCCCCTGACCTTGCCCGCATCGAGGTCGTCGAGGGCCTGCTGGAAATCAGTGAGCGGATAGGTCGCGGTGTGCAGCGTGACCTTGCCCTGGGCGGCCAGCGTCATCAGCTCGGTCAGGTCGTTGTAGGAACCGACGAGGTTGCCGATGAAGTTGATCTCGGTCGAGATGATGTCGATGGTGGGGACATTGATGTTCTCGCCGTACCCGACGACGAAATAGTTGCCGGCCTGCCGCAACATCGCGACACCCTCGGCGGTCGCGCCGCCCTCGCCGACGAAGTCGAGCACCGCCTCGGCGCCCTTGCCGTCGGTCAGCTCGAGAACCTTCTCGATGTGGTTGCCGTCGGCGACGATTCCCTCGTGCGCACCGACCTCGACGGCGAGTGCCACCGCGTCGGGGTTGCGGTCGAGCACCACGATGGTGACCCCGGAGATCGCCGAGAGCACCTGAATCCCGATGTGGCCCAACCCTCCTGCACCGATCACGACGCACGTGTCACCCGGGCGGGTCATTCGCGCGACCTTGGCGGCCGCGTGATAGGCGGTCAGCCCGGCGTCGGCGAGTGCGGCCACCGCGGCGGGCTCGAGCGAGTCGTCGATGCGCACCACGCTGCGGGCCGTCGTCTTCAGATAGTCGGCATAACCACCGTCGGTGTCGATGCCGGGGAACTTGCTGTTCTCGCAATGCACGTCGTCACCGTCGCGGCACGCCCGGCACAGTCCGCAGGTGATCAGCGGGTGCAGGATCACCTTGTCGCCCACCGCGACGTTGGTGACGGCATCGCCGATCGCCTCGACCCAGCCGGCGTTCTCGTGGCCGATCGTGTACGGAAGGGCCACACCGCTCTTGGCCTCCCACTGGCCTTCGAGGATGTGCAGATCGGTCCGGCACACGCCGGCACCGCCGATGCGCACGATCACGTCGAGTGGCCCGG
Organism: Gordonia sp. L191; assembly: GCF_030077625.1. Classification (NCBI taxonomy): domain Bacteria; kingdom Bacillati; phylum Actinomycetota; class Actinomycetes; order Mycobacteriales; family Gordoniaceae; genus Gordonia; species Gordonia sp. L191. The sequence continues at coordinate 1,261,123 of NZ_CP125996.1, forward strand.
TGATCTCCGGATCCGGAATCTCGTTGAGCTGCAACTTGTCGTGGTATCCGACCACCTGTACCGCTCTCATGCCGACCTCTTCTCCTCGAGTGCGCCCCCGCTGGTGCGCAGATTGGTGATGACCGGGCCGCTGGTGCCGTCACACTCGCCGTCGTCGGCGTAACGGGTGGCCAGCAGACCACGGCAGAAATGGCTGTTGCCCTCCATCGAGATCCGCACCGATCGCGCGAAGCGCAATCGCATCGGGATCTGCTCGGGTGGCAGCGCGGTGCCGTCCTCACCGACGACTACCCGGCAGTTGGGGCACACACCCAGACCCAGCTGCACGCGGCGGCGCAGCAGTGCCCACTTGGCGGAACCGTCGGGCAGATCACGCAGCAAGAGATGTTCACAGTCGTCGACGGTGGCCTGACCGGACGATATGAGCTTGGCCACAGCGCGTTCCATCGCCGCGGTGTGTGCCTTGCGCAAGAACGTCAGCCGCAGCTCCTCGAGATCCTGTTCGGCCTCCACACCGAAGGTGCCCTTGTAGCCGGCGTGCGCGGCGAGCCCGGCGTTGATCTTGTCCGAGTCGTGGTGGTCGTCGAGCATGACCCGCACATCCCCGATGCCGTCGATGTCCTCGAGTGCGTCGAGGGCATCGGAGGCCATCAGATACGCGAAGTTGGGCGAGCAGAACGACGTGGGCAACCGCAGGTGAACGGCGACCCCGTCGTCGTCGATGAAGATCGATCGGACGAAGTTCAACTCGGTGATCGGTTGGTCGAGTTCGGGATCGAGCACCGTACCGAGAGCCCCGAGCACCGCGTCGACGACCATCACATCGGTATCGGTCGGCTCCGACAGCGCCGTCATGATGCCACCGCATCCTTCGCGCCCGCGGCCACCTCGGCTCCCGGGTCGGCGGCGTCGGTGGGGATGCGCAGCTCGGCGGGCACCTCGATGTGCGGGTACAGCGCGGCAGCGTTGAGGCCGAGGATCTTTCGCTTCTGATCGGTGGTGATCGGGGCGTACTCGGTCATGTCCTCGGGGATCTGGAAGTCGACGAAACGCTCCACCAGCCACTGCGGTGTCCACAGCGCGTAGTCGCTGGCGAAGAGGATCTTGTCCTCGCCGATCCAGTACAGGAGCTCACCGATGATCTGCGCGAAGTAACGCGGGCGCGTGTGGATGAACGGAATCGCCACGGCCAGACCGCCGTAGACATTCGACTCCTGGGTGGCGATCCAGCAGAAGTCCTCGAGGCGGGGGAGCCCGACATGCTCGATGATGAAGTTCAGGTCGAGATAGTCGGTGGCGACCTTGTCGACGTCGGCGACGTCGAAGGCATCCCGGTCGAGCGGCCGGATGGTCGGGCCCTTGTGCACGTGCACGTTCTTGATGCCCAGCTTGATGCACTCCTCGAGATACCGGCGCGACCAGTGGTCGTCGAGCTTGTATCCCCGTGAGTCGCCGTGCCATTCGGCGGTGTAGAGCTTCACGCCCTTGAGATCCATCGTCTCGGCGTCGCGGCGGAGCTGCTCGAGGCCGTCCTCGCCGTCGCGCGGATCATAGGCGTGGTTGTAGGTGAGTTTGCCGGGATTGTCCTGGCAGAGCTTCAGTGAATCGTCGACCTGGGCGAAACCGTTGACGTAGAAATCCCGCAGGATGGTGGCCTGGAAGATCGCGTGATCGGCCGGCCCCTCCTCGAAGAGGTCCCGCATGAGGCGATCGGGGCCGTAGTAGCAGTAGGTGTCGTAATCCCACAGCTCCTCGGCGGGACTGAGATTGCGGTGATAGTCGTAGAAGCAGTCGATGAACTGTTTGCCATGGATGTTGCGCTGGTTGGATTCGCGGCCGTCCCACAGGTGGACGTGGGCATCGACGATGAAATACTTGTCGCCATTCTTCTCGTACATCGTTATCACTCGCTCTCTCGCGGCGTTGACGGGGCTGTGTGGGCTGAAAACTTGTGCTGTGGTGTCTTGTCGGATGGTGGAATTCGCCGCCGGGGCCTGCTTGCGGGGGCGGAATGACCCCGGCGGCGAAGTTCTGTGGCGACCGCTCCTAGGAGGCGGTCAGATCGAAGCCGATGAACTCGGCGGCGTCCTCGGGACTGGCGAACAGGATGGTCTTGTCGTCGAGATGAACCATCCGTCCGTAGTGGGTCGAGCTGATCTCCTCGAAGATCGATCCGTCGAAGTCCTGGCCGAGGGCGTCGGTCAGTTCGTCGTAGTCGAAGTCGAGGCGGTTGACCCCGTCGACGCGGATCATCGAGGGGTATTCGGTGAGTTCGACACCGTCCTTGGCGCCCATCACGTCGGCGACGATGCGTCCGATCGGTGTGTTCATGAGCGTCACACCGCACATGTTGGAGAACTCGGTGTCGGCTCCGAATTGCATGGTGCTCACTTGTTCAACTCCTCTGGGATATCGACATCGATGGCTGTCAGGACATCGGCGAACTTGGTCTTCGCGTGTTCGAGGCTGGATGAGAACGTGACGGACTTGTCCGCCGGCTGCGACCAGATCGGCTGGAGTCCGCGCGCGGCGTCGAGGCACCGGGGTACCCATTCGGACATCCACCGCGAGAACAGCTTCCGATTGTCGATGCCGTGCTTCTCGTCGCGGGCGAGCATCTGGAACAGGGCGCGCGAGTAGTTCAGGTCCCGGTCGTAGTCGTACTCTCCGGTGCCGACGATCGTCGGGGTGATGTAGTCGCCGTTGCGGGCAGCGACCTGCATGACCAGCTCGGACCGGAACAGCGAGCCCACCAGCTGCTCGAAGACGATGTTGGAGCAGAACAACAATTCGGCCCAGTCGCCGATCGCGGTCAGGCGTTCGACCGCCTCGCGGGTGGGCTGCCACTCGGGAGCCGACTGCCAGACCTCTTTGTGTGCCGATCCGTCGAACGCTTCCTCGGCCTCGGAGAGGTCGAGATTGAACAGCGCCAGATCCTGCGCGAAACGCAGTTTGTGGGCGGCGTTGACGCAGACCGCGTTGTTGATCATGTTGGTTGGCGCGGACCGCTGAATCGAGGTGAACACGTGCAGACCCATGCCGCTCTCGGCGTGCATCCAGGCACCGAGGTTGCGCTCGATGAACTTGAGCCACGCGGAGTTCCAGCCGTCGTAGGCCCGTGCGCGCTTGGCGTTCTGCAGGCACAGATCCACCTGATGCACGACCGCGGAGTTGTTGCGGTAGATCGACTGTTCCCACTCCTCGTTGGGGTCGAGGAACTGATGCCAGTTGCTCGACTGTGCCGAGGTCCATTCCTTCGGGTATCCGCCGGGGCCGTCGCCGAAGCCGTAGATCCAGCCCTGGGTGAGGTGCCGTTCGGGATCCGGCTGGACGTCGACGGTGACGTCCTCGTAGATCGTGGCGCGCTTCTTGGAGGGCTGATAGTAGTTGTACTTACGGCTGCGGCTGCTCGGGAATTCCCGTGCGCCGGCCTCGGCGTCGGTGAATTCGATGGACGGGAAACTGCGTTCCCGGGGTTGCGCTGGTGCGGACATACCTTTCGTTCCTGTCGTTCAGGCTGACTCGACCGCGGTGGTCGTGATCAGGAGTCGAATGCCGGGCTGGTGAACTTGTCGTAGAAGATCTGGTCGTGGGGAACCGAATGCTGTTCCGCCAGTGCGAGAGCTGCATCGACCATGGGTGGGGGACCGCAGAAATACACCTCCGTTCGGGCCAGGTCCGCTTCGTTGTCGTTGACGATGTCGGTGACGTTCCCGCCGATCACGGTGACGCCCTCGGGTGCGTCGTCGGTGCTCTCCGACAGACATGCGGTGAACGAGAAGTCCTCGATCTTCTCACCGAGAGAGGCGATTTCGTCGAGTAGGAAGAGATCGGCGGCGGTTCGGGCTCCGTAATAGAACCGAACCGGACGGTTCAGGCCGGTCTCGCTGATGTGTCTCAGGAGAGACAGTAGCGGTGCCATCCCCGCGCCGCCGCCGATTGCCACGATCGGCAGGACGTGTCCGTTGCGCAGGGTGCACGACCCGTACGGACCGTTGAGCTTGATCTCCTGACCCACCGACAGGCCGTCGGTGAGCATGCCGGCGAACAGTCCACCGGGATACTTCTTGATCAGGAACTCGAGCCGATCCGGAGTGGCCGGGGTGGTGGCGATCGAGAACGACCGCTTGTCCTCGGTGCCCGGGATGTACAGGTCGAAATACTGTCCCGACTTGAACTCCACGGATTCCGGTTCGACGACATCGAGTTTCAGGGACACGATGTCGGGGGTCATCGGTTCGATGGCAGCGACTTTCGTGGTGACATCCTGGATGGGTGCACCGCCGAGGAGCTCGTCTTCGTCGAAGTTGAGGAGCTCGATCTCGCAGTCGCTGTAAGCGTATGTGCGACAGAGGAGTACGTAACCCTCGGCCTCTTCGGCATCATTGCAGGCGAAGGTGGAGTAGTCGTCCATCTGAACGTCGCCTTCGAGCATGTACGACTTGCAGGCCGAACAACGGCCTTCCCGGCAGCCGTGCATGAGGTGGATTCCCTGCCGGAATGCGGCGTCGAGGATGGTTTCGTCCTCGCCGACCTCCATCTCGATGTCGACGGGTTCGAAGCTGATCTTGTGCGTGTCGGCCATGAAGTCTCCTGGGGCGCAAGGCGGTGTGCGGGTGTGGCCGGAACGGCCAGGGCGTATCGAGGGCACGCGTGCGGTGGTGGGCCTCGATACGCCCTGGCCAGGGGCTCCCGGCGTTTCCGGATCAGAGCGTCACGGATCAGACCGTGACGGCCCCGTTCTTGTTGGCCATGTAGGCGGCGATGTGAGCTTCACGCTCGTCATCGCTCATCTCGTTGAGCGCCACGTTGGGGCTGCCGAACGGGATGCCGCGCACATCGTCGAGCGTCCACATCTTCTTGGGGTCGAGATCCAGATGCGGTTGCGGGATCAGGGTCTTGCCGTCATCGCGGACGTAGCCGAGATCGGTGATGATGTCGGCGAGATCCTTGCCGTGATGCAGCGTCTCCCATTCGCGGAAACCGGTGAGGCGACCCATGTTCGGTGTCGGACGACCCTCGTACTCGGGACGGAACGCCACCTTGTCGGTCCAGGCGCAGGTCTCCGAGCAGTAGGTGCGCCACTGGCCGTCGACCTTGTCGGTGACCATGTCCTCGCGGATGAGGCACGGCACCATGCAGGTCCAGCAGCGGTGCGGGTACTGGTAGTCGACGTCCTCGAAGGCGATCGGCTTGTTCTTGCCGGGGTAGGCCAGACGGTTGTAGTTCTCCCACCACTTGCCGAACTTGTTGTACCAGCCGGGGTACTTCTCCTCGAACCACTCGAAGTCGGTGTCGGTCATGGCGTCGATCCGCCAGTAGTTGACCGGCCAGCCGGTGGCGAAGAAGCGGGCGACCTCGTGCACGTAGTGCTTGTCGACGATGCGGTTCCAGGCCTCCTCGACCAGATCGTGCGGGATGGTCAACCCGTACTTCTCCAGCGGCAGGAGGTAACTGCGGTAGTAGTCGTCGTAGATCCACCGACGCCACATCTCGGCGTAGGACTCCCGGTCCTTGCGGCGGTCCTTGGTGCCGTACTCGATGAAGGTACCGATCGCGGCGTCGACGACGCAGTGGTTGTTCCACCATGCGTAGCGCAGATCCCGTTCGAGCAGCGGACGATTGCGCTCGTCGGCCAAGGCCATCAGCAAGATGGAATAGCCGTTGGAGATGTGGCGGGACTCGTCGGACTGCACCGAGTGGAAGACCGTCGGCAGCAGGTAGTCGCCGTTGGCCGCGGCCTCGTCGGGCATCGCCACGAACAGGGTGTTGGTGAAGGCCGTCTCGGCGACCACCGTCAGGTAGATGTTCGCTGCGGTGATGGCGTCACCGGTGATGAATCCCTCGCCGAACTGACGGCCGATCGTGCCGGCGTAGTTGTTGGCGAAGGCCTTCTCGGTGATGTCGAAGCCGGCCGGGTCGATGTAGTTGTTCATGTACAGCTTCTTGAGGTTCATCTGGATCGTCGAATGACGAACCTCGTCGATCATCTGTACCGCGAGACCGTTGTGGATCTCCGGGTTGGGGACGGCGTCGATGGCCATCGGCATCGCGCGGGCCGCCGAGATCTCCGGGAACGGGATGATCGACAAGAACAGCTTCTGCCATTCGAGCCAGCGTTCCTGGACCTGACGGAACATGTTGCCGCGGATCGCGCCATCCATGGCGCCGTAGACGCGGTTGTCCTTCTCCTCTTCCATCGGGAAGTACGACCGCATGATCTGCTTGAGCGGATCCTTTTTTGGTGCCTTCTCGAACGTGTAGTCGGTTCCGAACCGGGTTGCCGGGGTGGCGAAGGTGGGCTCCCACGACAGCTCGGTGATCTTCGCATGGGCCTTGGTCAAGCTCTGCCTGCTCAATGTGCGCCTCCTGTAGAAGAGCCGACGCGGTGTCGGCCTGCGGGCTGAAGCGCTACCGATACAACCGCGTGACGCGTCTCACACCCGTCTCACTGTGAGACTGGCCACATATCCGTTGGCGTGGATCGGCGGTTGTGGTGGGCCGAAACCGGCTGACCAGCGCAGATGTGTGTCGACTTCGCCTTTGTGTGTCCTGCAGGGCACACAAACCCGAAGTCGACACACATCTGCGGAAGATCTGACGTCGGGCGGAACTGCGGCAAGGCGTGCCGCGTCCAACTCGGCATGATGACCTTTCCCACCGATACCCACGGCCTCATCCATCGAGCGTCGGTGATCGCGGTCGGACTGACCGACGAGGATCTCGCCCGAGCGGTGCGCACCAAGCAGATCGTGCGGATCGTCCGCGGGGTCTACGCCGAGGCGGTGCGCCGGGAGCCCGAGGAACTCCACCGACTGACCGCGATCGCAACGGTGCTCACCGGGACCTCCGACGCGCCGTTGAGTCACCAGAGCGCGGCCGCGGTCCACGGCCTCGCCATGCTCGAACCCAACTTCCGTCGCGTCCACCGCACCGCGCCGACGGGCTTTCGGACCACGACGCTGCACTGTCACGTCGGCGAGGTATCCGAGGCGCACACCGTCGTGATCGACGGCGTGTCGGTGACCTCGCTCGAACGGACCGCCGTCGATGTCGCTTGCGGCGCCGACGGTTTCGCGAGGGCACTGGCCGTCTTCGACGCCGCGCTCCGGCGGGGTGCCGATCGTGAGGTGATGGCCATGATGCTGGGCGGTTCTCGTCGCGGGGTCGGGCGGGCCCGGCACGCACTGCGCTTCGCCGACGGAAAAGCCGAGAGCCCGGGGGAGTCGTGGAGTCGCGCCCAACTGATCGAGGCCGGGCTGCGTCCGGCTCGGCTGCAGCACGAGTTCTACGACAAGCACGGCATCTTCGTCGCCCGGACCGATTTCGACTGGGACGGTCTGCTTGTCGGGGAGTTCGACGGCAAGGTCAAGTACCAGAAGCTACTGCGGCCCGGAGAGGACGTCACCGAGGTCGTCCTGCGCGAGAAGGCCCGCGAAGACGCACTCCGTTCGATGGGCATCATGGTGATCCGCTGGGTCTGGGACGCGCCGCGGCACGGTGGTCGCGAAGGTGCGTCACTGGCGGGTCAACCTCGCGCTGATGGCGGCCTGACCTGTCGCGAATGTGTGTCGACTTCGCCTTTGTGTGTCCAGCAGGACACACAAAGGCGAAGTCGACACAGATTTGTGCGGGGTTACTGCGCCTCTGGTCCGTAGGACAGGTGCACGACCCCGTTGTCGAAGACGTCGTGGCCGACGACGCGCAGTCGGGTGTCCCCGAGGTCGTCGAACAGACGCGCGCCGGTTCCCAGGACCACCGGGTAGACGAGCAGATGGAGCTCGTCGACCAATCCGTCGGCCAGCAGTGCCCGCACCAGTTGTCCGCTGCCACTGATGTAGATGCTGCCATCGGTACGCTCTTTGAGATCGGCGACGTTCTGGGCGGAGTACGGGCCGAGTGCCGACGAATTGCGCCACGTCTCTTTCGCCTCGGCATCGGTCAGCGTCGAGGACACGACGTACTTGGGTGTGTCGTTGAAGAACGGCGCGCCGGGATCGTCATCGGCCGTTCGGGTCGACCAGGCCGGGGCGAACATGTCGAAGGTGTTGTGGCCCAGCAGGATCGCTGTCGACGACGACATGATCTCACCCAGGGTGGCACCCATGGCGTCGGTGAACCCGTAGGGCGCGGTGAATGCCGGGTCCTCGAATCGGCCGTCGAGGCTGACGAACTCGTGAACGTGAATCTTTCCCATCGGTGAACTCCTTGTCGGTGCGGCCGACGGGCGATCCGTCGGTGTGCTCGTATCCGTATCGACCGGCAGCACAGCAAAAACTCATCGGCCGGGCGACGCCCCGTTGAGCGCTCGGTACACCGCGGCCTCGAAATCCAGCGCTGCGGTCATTGCCGTCGGGTCCGCGAACGGGAAGAGCTGGGTCCCCCAGGCGCCGGTGATTCCGCTCGATGGATCGATCCAGAAGTACACGTTGGCCAGTCCGGCCCATCCGTAGGAGCCGCTGCGGCGCCCGGTGGGGGCGTCGGCCTCGTTGGTCATCGCGAGAAGGTTCCAGCCCTTCGCGACGCCGGGAAAGAACTCCGCGTTACCGGTGCGCCGCGGATCGACGCCGGGCAGTGCGGTGACCTGCAGATCGCCGAGTTGATCGGCGGTGGCCGCGGCGACCGTCTCCGGTCGCAGGAGTTGCTCGCCGTCCTCGGTGCGCCCACCGCGCAGCCACAGCCGCAGGAACCGAAGGACGTCGGGGATCGTGGAGTAGAGGCCCTGCCCGCCCATGTCGACCGGTGGTGCATCCGGCGCCGTCGGGGCGCGCAGCGCTTTGAGGGAGCCGTCGGGCAGACGTGCGTGCAGTGCGGCGGCGCTGGCCAGTGCGGCACCGTCGCGCGCAAAGGCGGTGTCGGACATGCCCAGTGGTGTCAACAACCGCTGCGTCATCGTGTCACCGAGGCGATCGCCGGTGATGCCCTCGATGACCAGTCCGACCCAGTCGAGATTGGTTCCGTACTCCCAGCGGGTGCCGGGGTCGAACATCAGCGTCGTCCCCAAGGAGTCGACGGTGCCGGCGGCCACGTCGGGCAGATCCTGGGCCCGGGCCACCCGGGTGAACTCCGCGTCGAAGAACGTGTAGGCGAAACCCGCTGTGTGGGTGAGGAGTTGACGTGTGGTCGGGATACTCGCCGGTTCCCGTAGGCGTGGCGTGTCGTCGTCGAATCCGTCGAGCACGGCGAGTTCGGCCAGTCGTGGTTCGTACTCGGCGGCCGGGGCGTCGAGGTCCAGGGTGCCGTCGTCGACGAGTTGCAGCGCGACGGTTGCGGTGAGCGACTTGGTGACCGAGTAGAGGGCGAGTACCGAGTCGGTGGCGATCGGTCCGACCGAACCGAGGTGGACCGTCTGCTCGGCGGTGCTCACCCCGGTGACGACGCCGGGCAGGGCCGAGGTGTCGGTGGAACGCAACCAATCGTCGGCAGCACGGGCGATGCGGTCGGTCGCGGCGTGTGGTGCAGAGTGTGGTGTGGATGTCGCCATGGCGACTACCCTGCCAGGTCGCCGACGAAGCGCTCCAACCGCTCGAGTGCGTCGGTGAGATCGGCGGTCGAGGCCGCATACGACAGCCGGATGTGGTCGTCGGCGGTGGCGACGCCGAAATCCTTGCCCGGGGTGAGCGCGACATGCGCCTCGCGCAGGGCACGATCACAGAACTCCGCCGACCCCAGGGCCGTCGGCGAGACGTCGATGTAGACGTAGAACGCACCGTCCGGCGGGACCGGGACGGGCAGGCCGATGCGCTCGAGACCGTCGAGGACGAGGCGACGACGATTGACGAACTCCCGCCGACGATCCTCCGCGACACCGAGCGACTCCGGGGTGAAACAGCTCAAGGCCGCGTGCTGCGCCGGGGTCGGCGGGCTGACGTAGTAGTTCTGCGCGAGCCGCTCGACGACGTCGACGAGGCCGTCGGGCAGGATCGCCCACCCCAGCCGCCATCCGGTCATGCCGAAGTACTTGGAGAAACTGTTGATGACGACGGTCGACGCCGTTGCGGTCGGGTCGGTGAGCACACTGCGCGGCGGGTGGCCGTCGGCGTCGGGATCGGCGAGGCCCAGGTAGATCTCGTCGACGATGCTCCATCCGCCGCGATCGCCGACCTCGCGACACAGCCGACGCAGGTCGTCGTGGGGGATCGAGGTACCCGTCGGATTCGACGGCGAGGCCACGATCACCCCGCGCGTCATCTCTTGCCACGATCGTGTGACGAGATCCGGTGTCAGTTGGTAATAGGTTTCCGGTGTCGTGGGAATCAACGACACCCGCGCTCCGAAGCTCTCGGCGAACTGCCGATTGCACGGATAGGACGGGTCGCCGATGAGCACGCCGTCGCCGTCGTCGATCAGCGCAGCGCAGGTCAGCAGCAGCGCGGCCGAGGCGCCGGTGGTGACGGCGACCCGACGCGGATCGACCTCGGCGCGAAAGTGCGTCGCGTAGAACCCGGCGATCGCCTCGCGCAGTTCGACGGTGCCGAGGGCCTCGGTGTAGGCCATCAGCCGGCCGTCGGCGGCGTCGCGGGCTGCGGCGAGGAACTGCGGGGGCGGGCCGAAATCCGGTTCGCCGATGTTGAGTCGGATGACCCGGTGCCCGGCTGCCTCCACGGCCGCGGCCTTCTTGGCGAACTCCATCGCGTAGAAGGGTGCCACCCGGTGCGCGCGCCGCGAGATGTGCATGGACACATTCTGCTCACGGCGCGCGCCGGAGGGGTCGGTGGGTGGGCCGTTCAGGTCAACGGTGGGTCAGGACACGGGTCGGTCAGGGAACGTAATTGAACGTGTCGGGATCGGGTCCGCGCCGCTTGTCCTTGTTGAGGCCGTCGACGGCAGCCATGTCCTCGGCGGACAGATCGAAGTCGAAGAGTGCGAAGTTCTCCTCGACGCGTGAGCGCGTCACCGACTTGGGGAAGACGATGTCGCCGCGCTGAATGTGCCAGCGCAACACCACCTGTGCCACCGTGCGGCCCTTCTCCTCGGCGATCTTCTTCAGCACCGGATCATCGAGGACGTCGCCCTGCGCAATCGGCGACCATGCCTCGGTGGCGATGTTGTGTTCGGAATCGAAGGCGCGCAACGGGTTCTGGGTGAGGTAGGGGTGCACCTCGATCTGGTTGGCCGCGGGCACGACCTCGGTCTCGGCGAACAGGCGCTCGAGGTGATGCTTCTGGAAATTGGAGACACCGATCGCGCGGGCCTTGCCGTCGGCGTAGATCTTCTCCATGGCCTTCCAGGTCTCGACGAAATCGCCGACCTCGGGCAGCGGCCAATGGATCAGATACAGGTCGACGTGCTCGACACCGAGCCGTTCCAGGGACTTGTCGGTGGCCTCGAGGGCGTCGTCGAAGGCGTGAAAGCTGTTGTTGAGCTTGGTGGTGATGAAGACCTCGTCGCGCGGTATGCCCGACTTGCGTACTGCCTCACCGACTTCGGCTTCGTTCCCGTACATCTGCGCGGTGTCGATGTGACGATAGCCCACCTCGAGGGCCGAGAGGGTGGCCTCGACGGTGTCCTCGGGCTTGATCTGGAAGACACCGAAACCGAGCTGAGGAATCTCGACGCCATTGTTGAGGGTGATGGAAGGGACTGTCATGAAACACCTTTCACTGTGATGGTGGAGTGTGGACCCGCCGGGTGCGTACGAGGGGAATGCCTCACGGGAGGAGGACGAACTTGCCCCGGGGGTGGCGCCCGGACAGGTCGGCCAACGCGTGACCGGCCCTGTCCAGAGGGTACGTCGCGGCGACCTCGGTCACCAGGGACCCATCGGCGGCCGCGGCGATCAGCGGCTCGATGGCCTCGGCCCGGTGGCGCTTGCTGTCGCTGCTCGATCCGTCGATCAGCACGATGCCGTCCTCGGCGCGACCGAAGGCGGCGATGCTCACGATGCGTGAGCGATCGGCTACCAGTTCCAGCGAGACATCGATCGCCTCATCGGTGCCGACCGTGTCGATGGCGACGGTGACCGTCCCCGGCGCCGCCTCGCGGATGCGCTCGATCAGCCCGTCGCCATAGGTGACCGGGAACGCCCCGAGCCCACGCAGATACTCGTGATTGGTCGGCGCCGCGGTGGCGATGACCGTCGCCCCGGCCTTCACCGCGAGCTGGACGGCGACGACACCCACCGCACCCGCGCCGCCGTGCACCATGACGACATCGCCGTCGGCGACGTGTGCGGTGGCGATGGCATCGGCGGCCGTCACGCCCACCAGCAACAGCCCGGCGGCGCGCTGCACGTCGAGGCTCTCGGGCCGGCGATGGAGCCGGTCGGTGGCGACCACGATGTGGTCGGCGTACGCGCCGGGCACCGGATAGCCGATGACCGGATCGCCGACGGCGAGATCGTCGGTGCCGGGTCCGACGGCCCGAACGGTGCCCGCGAACTCGTTGCCGACCGGTCGCGGCAGGGCGGACTCGTCAGTGCCCATGAAACCCCGGATGATCTTGGCGTCGATCGGGTTCACCCCGATCGCCTCGACCGCCACCACGACCTGCCCCGGATCGGGGACCGGCAACTCGGCCTTGACGACCGCGAGGGCGTCGACCGGGTCGCCGTACCGCACGACAACGACCTGACGGGCGGTCACCGCGGCGGAGTCGATGTCGAGGGTGTTGTCGTTGGGGTCCGGGGTGTTGGTGTTCGGGATATCGGCGTTCGGGGAATCGGCCATGGTCGGTTCAAGGACTCCCGGGCCGCGCGATATTCCGACGGTGACATTCACCTCAGGGACATTGACCTCAGCGTCGGAACCAGGCGCGTTCGTCCCCGTCGAGGGCGCGGGCCAGACGCTGACGTGTCGTCTCCGCGAGCGGCTGCGGCAGATCATCGGGGACAAACCAGGCCACCGCGAGGTTCTCGTCGTCGCCGACGCGTGGTTCGCCGTCGACGTGCCGCGCGAGAAAGCACACGTCGAGATACTGCGTCTGATCCCCGTTCGGATAGGTGATCATCGGTGTCACGTCGATACTCGTCAGACGGTCGACGACCGCGGTGATCCCGGTTTCCTCGGCGATCTCCCGAACGATCGCGTGCGCGGGTTCTTCGCCGGGCTCGAGGACCCCCGAGACCACCGCCCACTCCTCGGTGTCGGCGCGGTGGGTCAGCAACACGCGACCGGAGTCGTCGACGACGACCCCACTGACCCCCGACAGCCACAGCGGGGAGTGCCCCACGTGCCCACGAAGATCACGGATGAAATCGGGAATCGGCATGCTGATGATCTTGCCTTCCGCATCCGCACACCGCCGGACGCGCGGGTGTGCCGCGCCAGCGCCGGTGACCGTGTTCACATTCGCGCTGGTCGAAGGCGCCAGATCGGCGAATCGTACTTGCGTTCGAGTTCTTGTCGGTGGCCGATGCTTCACTGAGCCCATCCCGACGCAGAGGAGGCCACGGTGTTCGACCCACACACCCCCGATTTCGATGCTCCCGACCCCAACACACCCGACCCCAACACACCCGATCTCGTCACGCCCGAAACAGGCGAACCCGATCCGGGCCTGGCCTGGACGGCGATGCGTGATTGGCTCGCCGACTCGGTGGCGGGCATCCCCGCCGGCGGTGTCCTCGACCTCGGTCCCGCCGAGTACGACGACTCCGACGATGCCGCCGACGTGCCGTGCGCACAGATCCTGGTGCTGCGTGACCAAACCTTCATGGTCAGGCTCTCGACGACAGTGATGACCATCCCGGCGGTTGCCGGATACGCGGTACCGCGCGCGATGCTCGACCGCTGGAACTACGAGGATCGGTTCCGTGATTGCACGCACGGATATCTGCTCACCCGCTCACGCGGCTGCGTCGCGGACGTGTGCGTCGCCTGGTTCCGGGATCGCCGTGCGATCAGTGGTCCCGCGGTCCTTGGTTGCCACTACACCACCGGCGATCCCGACCCCCGGGCCCGGGCCGCAGGGCGCGGCTCGGATGGGGGAGACCCCTGATCTTTCCCCCAGAAATCCCGCTGACCAGTGAATTCGGCCGACGAACGGCGCATGGTGGAGTCATGAACACCACAACAGACACCACCACCCACGACGGCAGCGCACGCCGTAACGGCCCGAACTTCTGGAAGGTCCTGGGCATCATCGCGATCGTCCTCATCGCACTGGCGATGCTCGGGCCGATCCTCAAGGGACTGTTCTGGATCGGTTTGATCGGCCTGGCCGTCTACGGCGCGATCATGCTGTTCCGGGCCTCCCGCAGCAAGGGCGGACCCACGTCGTCCGGCTTCTGATCCCGCAGACCGGGAGCCGCGGCGGACCGGCCGCGGCAGACTCGGAGATACAGCGTCGACCTGCGACGATGACCCCACTGCGGTTACTCTCCCCTCATGCCGAGGGTGATCGCCACCATCAGTCTGAAGGGAGGGGTGGGCAAGACGACGGTGACCGCCGGGGTCGCCGAATTCCTGTCCGCCGTGTTCGGCAAACGGGTGCTCCTGATCGATCTGGACGCCCAGACCAGCCTGACGACGGTCATGATCGGGTCCGAGCGCTGGCTCGAACTCAACGATCGGGGCCGAACCCTTGCCACCTTGTTCTCCGACGCCCTCGACGGCACCTCGTATTTCGACCGTGAGGCCGTACTGCAGCGCGAGGTGTCCTCGGTGGCGGAGGTCACCGGGGTGGACCTGCTGCCGGCGTCGCTGGATCTGATCGAGCTCGCCGAGGAGTTGAGTGCGCGGCGGGTACTGGCCGACGACCACGCCGCCGCCGTGGAGATCCTGCGCCGCGCCATCGCACCCGTCGCCGACGACTACGACTTCATCCTCATCGACTGCCCACCCACCATGGGTCCCTTCACCCTCAACGGGCTCGCCTGCGCCGACGGCTTCCTCATCCCGACCATCCCGGATGTGTTGTCCACCTACGCCATTCCGCACGTGCAGCGGCACATCGCCGACTTTGCCGGCGAGATCGGACGCGACATCCGCGAGCTCGGAGTCGTCATCAGCAAGTACCGGCCGTCGTCGGCGCTGCACCAGGACACGGTCAAGCGGCTGCGTCGTGACACCACCATCCAGAACGTGCTGCCCGCCTACATCCACGAAGGCAACGTCGTCGGCGCGGCCGCCGCGTTCGAGCCGTGGCCGACACTGCGCGCCAAATACGGCCATCACGGGCACTACGAGCAGTTCGAGGCACTCACGCGTGCGGTCAAGACCGAGGCGTTGGCCAAACTCCCCTGACCGCAAGCCCTCGCCGGTTCGGCGGACGCATCGATCAGCTCAGCTGGGCCAGCTGGTCGATGAGTTCACGCCGGTTGCCCTGCGCCTCCGAATGGCGTAGCGGCTTGACCCGTTCGACGAGGATCTCATCGGTCGCCTCGGGCAGCAGGCTCAGCACCTCGTCGAGGAATTCCTCGAGCGGCATTGCCCACTCCGCCTGCGCCTGCCCGGGCATGAGGTCGGTCCGTACGGCCGGTGGAACCAGCTCCAGCACGTCGATCCCCTTGGGCGCCAACTGCACTCGCAACGAGTCGGTGAATGAGTGAATCGCCGCCTTGGAGGCGCTGTAGGTCGCGGTGGCGACCATCGGGGTGAAGGCGAGTCCGGAGGACACGGTGATGATGGTGGCGTCGGGACGGTCGGAGAGGAACTCGGTGAACGCGGCGATCAGTCGCAACGGTCCCAGGATGTTGGTTGTCACCACGGCCTCCGCGGTGTCGAGGAAACCGCTTGTGGTCAGGTCTTCCGGGCGCATGATCCCGGCCATCGCGATCAGCACGTTGGTCTCGGGAAAACGTTGCTGCACCTCGGTGCTCACCCGGGTGATGTCGTCGGCGTCGGCGGTGTCGATGCGGACGGTGTGGATGCCGGGGTGGGCCGCGGCGATCTCGTCCAGCAGCGCCGTACGGCGCCCGCCGATGATCACGGTGTTGCCGAGTTCGTGCAGACGCAACGCCAACCCCAGGCCGATGCCGGAGGTCGCGCCGGGGATGAAGACGGTGTTGTCGGTGAGTTTCATGGATGCCACTTCACCATCGGTGTGCCCTGCCCGCCAGGACCTACCCATCCACGGATCGGTGATCCCTGGATAGTGCCGGCCGGCCGGAGTAGGTGTGGACAGATGAGCACCAGCCTCGGAACCACCATCGACCGAGCCGGACTCGCCCAGTTCCTGCGTTCCCGGCGCGATGCGCTGCAACCGGCCGACGTCGGGCTGCCCGCCGGAGTCCGCCGACGCACCCGCGGACTGCGTCGCGAGGAGCTGGCGCAACTGGCCGGGATGTCGACCGACTACTACAGCCGGCTCGAACAGCAGCGCGGCCCGCATCCGTCGGCGCAGATGATCGCCGCGATCGCCCAGGCGCTACACCTGCGGCTCGACGAACGCGACCACCTGTTCCGGCTGGCCGGTCTGAATCCGCCGGATCGGGTGGCGCACGACGATCACGTCGGACCCGGCATGATGCGGATCGTCGACCGGCTCACCGACACCCCGGCGATGGTCGTCAACAGTGCGGGAGAAACGTTGTGGCAGAACGCGTTGTGCGTGGCGCTCATCGGTGACGACAGTGTTCACACCGGGTATCGCCGCAGTATCACCTACCGGTGGTTCACCGATGAGGCAACCCGCGCACGGTTTCCCGAGGCCGATCACGACCATCACGCCCGAGCGCACACCGCGCGCCTGCGGACAGCGGTGACGATGCAGGGCCCGCACTCGCGTGCGGCGCGAGTGGCCGACGAATTACGTTCGCAGAGTCCGCAGTTCGCCGAATTGTGGGACGAGCACGACGTCGGCACCCGACTCGCCGACGACGTCAAGCGCCTCCTGCATCCCGACCTGGGCCTGATCGAGGTGAATTGTCAGACGCTGCTCGACCCGGACCGCGCTCACGCACTGCTGGTGTACACCGCGATACCCGGAAGCGAGAGCCACGAGAAACTCTCGATGCTCTCGGCGGTCATGGTCTGAGGTCATCGGGGTACGACCCCGTGCTCATCGAGATCAGGTGAGGTCGTCGTCGGACAGAGCTGAGGCGAGGGCCACCACGCCCTCGGTCAGATGTGAGCGCATCTGCGGGTCAAGGCGTTCCATGGCCGCACCGAGGATCTGGGCCCTCGCCGAGCGTGCTTGGTTGATGTGTTCGGTGCCCGCGACGGTCGCGACGAGCTGTCGTGCGCGCCCGTCGTCGGGGTCGGGCGCGCGCTCGACGAAGCCCTGCTGTTCCAGGGAGGCGACGATGCGCGACATCGTCGGCATCGTCACCGACTCCCGATCGGCGAGTTCGGACAGGCGCAGCGGACCGTGATTGATGATCGTCCACAGCGCCGAGGCCACACCCGCGCTGAGCACGCCCTGGCCGCCGGTACGCAGTGATCGGGTGATCCGGACCAGGTGGTGATAGAGAACCGCGACGTCGGAGGTGTCGGGCGTGGCGGTGGCCTCGACAGCGGTCGTGGTGTCCGGTGCGGTCGTCGACATCGGAACGCTCCTTTCGGGAGGTACGCCGCCGAATATAGTTTCCTGGTGCTAAGTAAGCGAGCAGTAAAGCCGGGATGCTCCGATGTGTACTTCGGGCGTGCTCGGTTTCACAGCGGGGAATTCTCGCCGTCGACGTGTGCTTACGGTGGAGTAGGGCGGGATGGCGACGAACCGCACCCGACCGCCCAAGACGAATGAGAACCCAACACGAAAACGAGGTGCACTGTGGCACGAGTGATCATCATCGGGGGACACGGGAAGATCGCGCTGCGACTGGCGCGGCTGCTCACCGCACGAGGCGACGCGGTCAGCTCGGTGATCCGCAACCAGGCGCAGAGTGACGACATCATCGCGACCGGCGCCACGCCCGTCGTCGCCGATGTGGAGCACCTCGACACCGAGTCCATCGCCGAGGTGCTCACCGGGCACGACGTCGTCGTGTGGTCGGCAGGTGCCGGTGGCGGCAACCCCGAGCGCACCTTCGCGGTCGACCGCGATGCCGCGATCCGCTCCATCGACGCCGCAGCGGCGGCCGGTGTGCCGCGCTACGTCATGGTCTCCTACTACGGTGCCGGACCCGATCACGGTGTCCCCGAGGATAATTCGTTCTACGCCTATGCCGAGGCCAAGGCTGCGGCCGACGCCCATCTCACGAGCACCGATCTGGCCTGGACGATTCTCGGGCCGAGCCGACTCACCGACGACCCGGGCTCCGGCCGCATCGAGGTCGAGGGATCGGACACCTCCGCCGGGTCCGGAACGTCGGGGAGCACGACATCCAAGAGCGAGGTCAGTCGCGACAACGTCGCCGCGGTCGCCGCGGCGGTGATCGCCGATCCGGCCACCGCGAAGCGGGTCATCGAGTTCAACGACGGCGACGTGCCGATCGAGACGGCGCTGGCCTAGTGCCGGCTCGCGAGATGCACTGACATGAGCGGTGTCGGGCGGGCGCTCGCGGAGATCGTCGGTGAGCGCAACGTGCTCACCGACGACGACGCCATGGCCGGATACCTCGTCGACTGGATGGGCCGCTATAGCGGCATCGCCGATGCGGTGGTCCGGCCGCGCACCGTCGACGAGGTGGCTGCTGTGATGAAAGTGGCTGCAGCTCAGCAGATTCAGGTCTGTATGCAAGGCGGCAACACCGGCCTCGTCGGCGGGTCGGTGCCGCCGGCGACCGCAGATGGGCGCCGACGCATCGTGCTCAGTACGGCGCGGATGACCGATCTCGACGAGGTCGACCCGATCGGACGATGCGTGGGCGCGCAGGCCGGAGCGACGATCGCCGCCATCGATGCGCATGCCGCGGTCCACGGACTGATGTTCCCGGTCGACCTCGCTTCCCGGGACAGCGCCACCGCGGGCGGTGTCGTCGCCACCAACGCCGGTGGCATCCGCATGATCCGGCACGGCAACACCCGAGCGGCGTTACTCGGCATCGAGGCCGTCCGCGCCGACGGCGCCGTCCTGCGACGCTGGTCGCCGCTCGTGAAAGACAATGTGGGATATGACATCCCGGGCTTGCTCGCCGGGAGTGAAGGCACTCTGGCCATCATCACCAGAGTGTTGTTCCGGTTGGTCGGCCCACCGGTCGCGACCGTTGTCGTCGTGGCCGCACTCGAGCGGGTGGCCGACGCGCTCACCCTGATCGGGCGGGCCCGCGAGGCAGGTCTGGCGATCGAGGCCGCCGAGTTCATGACCCGCGAGGGTGTCGACCTCGTTACCGAACACGGCAGCCGACGTCCGGTCTCCACCCCCGCTCCCTACCATCTGCTGCTCGAGGTCTCCGGAGCCGGCGACACCGAGGCCGCCGTCATCGACCTCCTCGACGACGCCGACGGCATCGTCGACGCCGTGCTCGAGCCCGGTCCCGCGCGGGCCCTGTGGGAGATCCGGGAGAGCCACACCGAGGCCATCGCCCGGGCCACCACGACCCCGGTCGTCAAACTCGACGTGTCGTTCCCGATCCGCTCCCTCCCGCATGCCATCGCCGAATTACAGGACCTGCCCGGTCATCTCGACGTCGCCTGCCGCCCCATCCTCTTCGGGCACATCGGTGACGGCAACATCCACGTGAACCTCCTCGATGTCCCGGCCGAGGCAGCCGACACCGTCACCGACGCGGTCTTCGGGATCGTCGCCCGGCTCGACGGCAGCATCAGCGCCGAACACGGGATCGGCCGGGCGAAGACGGCGTGGACCCGACTCGGTCGTTCGCCGACCGATCTGGCCACGATGCGCGCCATCAAGGACGCCCTCGATCCGCAGGGGTTGCTCAATCCCGGGGTGCTCTTCGGCTGAGTCAAGCCGCGCCGCACGGCCACGCCACAGTACGATCACGGTGATCGTGACCCTGGTCGTGCGCAGAACGCGTCCCTACAAGTGGAGCACTTGTGAGTTCCACCCTGACCGACATCACACCCGACGTTCCCGCAGAGGACGACGCCGCACGGCGGCGCCGGCTGCGCACGGTCGTCGCCGCCAGCCTGCTCGGCACCACCATCGAGTGGTACGACTTCTTCCTCTACGCGACCGCCGCGAGCCTGGTGTTCTCCAAGGTCTTCTTTCCCGATCAGAGCAGCTTCGTCGGAACGTTGTTGCCGTTCGCGACCTTTGCCGTCGGCTTCGTCGTGCGCCCGATCGGTGGTGTCGTGTTCGGACACATCGGCGACCGCATCGGCCGCAAACGCACCCTCGCGGTGACGATGGTGCTGATGGGCGCGGCGACGGCACTTATGGGTGTCCTGCCGACCGCCGCTCAGATCGGGTTCCTCGCCCCGGTACTGCTGCTGTGCCTGCGCATCCTGCAGGGGTTCGCCCTCGGCGGCGAATGGGCCGGCGCGGTTCTGCTCGCCGTCGAACACAGCCCGGCGCGGCGTCGTGGTCTGTTCGGGTCGATCCCGCAGATCGGCCTGGCGCTCGGGCTCGCGTTGGGCACCTGTGTCTTCGCGATACTCCAGGTGGCCTTCGACGATCACGACTTCCTGGTCTACGGATGGCGGATCGCGTTCCTGTTGAGCATCGTGCTGGTGGTCATCGGATTCGTGGTGCGGTTGAAGGTCTCGGAGACCCCGGCCTTCCGTGAGGTCGCCAAGCTCGAGCAGAAGTCGAGTGCCCCGCTGCGCGACGTCGTCCTCCCACCCAACACCCGCAACAACGTCCTCGGTCTGCTCGCCCGCTGGGGTGAGGGATCGGCGTTCAACACCTGGGGCGTGTTCGCGATCGCCTACGCGGTCGCGGTCTATCCGGTCTTCGCACTGTTCGGCACCGAGAACCTGGTGTGGTTCACCGTCGGCCTGGTGATCGTCTTCGGTGTGGTCCACGCACTGTTCTACGGCGCCCAGGGCACCTTGTTCGCCTCGCTGTACCGACGCCGGTGCGCTACACCGGACTCTCGGTCGTCTACCAGTTCTCCGGCATCTATGCCTCGGGTCTGACACCGCTGATCCTGACCGCACTCATCGGTGCCGGTGGCGGATCGCCGTGGTGGGCGGCGGGTTACCTGGTGGCCACCGGACTGATCAGCGTGGCCGCGACGGCGGCGATCCGGCAGCGCGACCTGCACCTCTGAGAGTCGGGCGGCTCACAGCGCCGCACGCACGTCGGCGGACTCGACCGGATGCGAGAACATCGGGTAGTCGAAGGAGATCGCGTTGTCGTGTTCGGCGACCGAGGTCGCCGCGGTGCAGTCGGTGAGCGTGATCACCCGGTATCCGTTCTCGTACGCCGAGCGCATCGTCGATTCCACACAACAGTTGGTGAGGAATCCGGCGAGGATCACCGTCTCGATTCCCTTGCTGCGCAAGATGAAATCGATGTTGGTCGAGGCGAAGGTGTCGAGTCCGCGCTTGCCCTCGATGAGAATGTCACCGTCGGCGGGCGCCAACTCGTCGACGATCTGCGCACCCCACGTGCCCTTCACGAAGGCATTGCCGTCGACGACGCCCTTGAGGATCCCGTACGGGTGTCGGGTGAGCTCGCCGTAGCCGGGAGCAAAGGTGATCGGGGCGTGCATGATCGTCACCCCGGCCTCGCGCGCAGTCTGCACCAGCGAGGTGGTGTTGGTGAGCATGCCGGTCTTGTCCATCACCTCGGCGACCGCGTCGTGCAGCACACCGCCGTCGGAGGTGAACTCGTTCTGGAACTCGATGAGGACGAGAGCGGTGGTGGCGGGATCGAGGGTGAGCGTGTCGGCCATGGGGATTCCTCACTCGCGGCGGTAGGGGTGCAGGCGGACCTCACCGAGTGAGCTACGCCACAATTGATTCAAGTCCTCGGCGGCGTCCTCGGCAACCCGAGCGACACGACCCCGACGATGAGACGATGCAGTCGTGACCGATTCGGTAGGGCAACGACTGGCCGAGCTGGCGCGCCGCACCGGTGTGGCAACCAGCTATGTGGGATGGGACTCCGCCGAACACGAGGTGAGTGCGGCGACCCTTCGTGCGGTGCTGGGGGCGATGGGTATCGCCGCCGACACCGACGCGGAGATCGACGCCGCCCTCGCCGACGCCGAGATCGCCGACTGGCGCGCGTTGGTCCCGCCGGTCACCGTGGTCACCGAGGGCGACGCCGCGGTGTTCTGGGTCCATGTGCCCCACGGCAATCCCGTGGACGTGGAGGTCACCACCGAAGCCGGAGACCGGGTGCGCCCGGTACAACTCGACGTGTGGTGGGAACCGCGGCCCGTCGACGGCGTGCTCACCGGACGTGCGAGTTTCGCAGTCCCGGAAGGACTCTCGCCGGGATATCACACGATCTCGGTCACCGACGAGATCAGCGGGAGCACGGCGACGGCGCCGTTGATCGTGACGCCGCGGCGGCTGAGTACCGCCGACGCCCTGCGCGGTGAGCAGCGGTGGGGGACGGCGCTGCAGCTGTATTCGGTGCGCTCCGCGCGGTCGTGGGGAGTCGGCGACTTCGCCGACCTCGCCGAGATCGCGGCCGAGACGGCCAGCACCTACGGCGCCGACTTCGTCCAGGTGAACCCGCTGCACGCCGCGCAGCCGGTGCCGCCGATCGAGAACTCGCCGTATCTGCCGGCGACCCGCCGATTCGTCAATCCCCTCTACATCGCGATCACCGACATCGCGGAATACGTCGACCTGCCCAAGGCCGACCGCAAACGTGTCGACAAACTCGCCAAGGGCTTCGTCGCCGACGACGTCTCGACGAAGAAGATCAAGCGCAACAAGGCCTTCCGGGCGAAGCTGACCGCTCTGGAGCTGGTCCACGCGGTCCCGATGCGGGCGGCGCGGGCCGCGGCGTACCGGCAGTTCCGCCGTCGGGAGGGGGCCGGCCTGCGTGATTTCGCGACGTGGTCCGCGCTGGTCGAGGAGTACGGGCGGGACAGCCCGGCGTGGGCCGACAAACTCGGAGATCCGGCCTTTGTGGAGACCGAGCGCCGCCGGCTGGCCGGACGCATCGAGTTCCACACGTGGCTGCAATGGATCTGCGACGAACAACTCGCCCGCGCCCAGCACGCCGCGCTGGCGGCGGGAATGCGCATCGGCATCATCGCCGACCTCGCCGTCGGAGTGGGGCGCGACAGCGCCGACGTGTGGTCGCTCGGGGAGGTCCTCGCCACCGGTGCGACCGTCGGCGCACCGCCGGACGGCTTCAATCAGCAAGGCCAGAACTGGAATCAGCCACCGTGGCATCCGCGGCGACTCGCCGAGTCGGGATACGCGGACTATCGCGACATGCTGCGCACCGTGCTGCGCCACGCAGGTGGTCTGCGCGTCGACCACATCCTCGGTCTGTTCCGGCTGTGGTGGATTCCCGAGGGACGATCCGCGGCCGAAGGCACCTACGTGCGCTACGACCACGACGCGCTGATCGGGATCCTCGCGCTGGAGGCACAACGTGCCGGTGCGGTGGTCATCGGTGAAGATCTCGGCGTGTTCGAGAAGACGGTGCAGGACACGCTGGCCGCGCGCGGCATTCTCGGCTGCTCGATCCTGTGGTTCGAGCACGGCGAGTACGCGCCGATCCCGCCCGAGGAGTACCGGGAGCTGTGTCTGACCTCGGTCACCACCCACGATCTGCCACCGACGGTCGGCTACCTCGCCGGTGACCACATCACGTTGCGGGCCGAACTCGGATTGCTCACCGAGAGCGAGGACGACGATCGTGCCCGCGAGGAACGCGACCGCGATGCGATCCTCGCGCTGGCGATCGAGCGTGGCCTGTGGTCACCGGACATCCCGCTGACCGATCCGCGGACGATCAACGCTCTCTACCAACTGATCGCGGCGAGTCCGTCGCTGCTGCTGGGGGTGGCGCTGGTGGACGCTGTCGGCGAGCGGCGCATCCAGAACCAGCCCGGCACCGACGGCGATCAGTACCCGAACTGGTGTATCCCCCTCGCCGACGACGAGCTGCGTCCGGTGCTCGTCGAGGACCTGCCGTCGAACGCCCGGTTCGCCTCGCTGGTGGCCGCGCTCGAGGACGCGGGCGTCGGGGGAGGGTCTCGCGAGGACGATTCCCTCTGGTGAAGATTTCCTCGGGTGACGACTTCCTTCGATGATGGTGGTTCCGGAGGTGAGACCTAGGACGTCGCCGAGTCCCGCCCGGCCGATCGGCCCCGGCGCAACGCGACGGCGATGAGGACCATCGCGACCGCACACAGCACCCCGACCCCGATGTCGAAGGCGATCCCGGCGGTCACCAGACCCCAGTGGGCCGCGGCGATGCCCTGCCCGATGATCGGGACCGACAGCGCGATGTAGGCGACGACGAAATAGGTGGACGTCACCTCCGCGCGCCGGTCCGGTGGGCTCGCCGCGACGACCGCCGCCATGCCCTTGCTGAACGAGATGCCTTGCCCGGCACCGGCGATCACCGCACCGACGATCATCAGGGTCAGCGAGGCCGCGGCCAGTGACCAGGCAAGGACGGCCACCCCGACGACGAGCGTCGCGCACCCGGCGATCAGCGCCGTGCCGGTGGGTGCATGGCGCCCGAGGATCTGGATGGTCGCCGACGACGCGAGCAGGACCGCGACGAGCGCCCCGGCCGCGGCATGGTTGTCGATGCCGATCACCTTGGCGAGAAACGACGGCGCCACCGCGGTGAAGGTGCCCAGGACAGCGAACCCGGCGAAGGCCGCGATCGCCGGCCCGGTGAACACCTCGCGCACCTCCGGTGGCACCGACAGCCGTTGCACGCCCAGCCGGGCCCCCGGCCGCAGCCGTGCGGGTTCGGCGACGAACCAGATCGCCACCCCGACCACGGCGAGTGCCGCCAGGTCGACCAGGAAGACGGTGTGCAGGGGCGCGGGGACGTACTGCGCGAGAATGCCCGCCACCAGTGGGCCGAGTCCCAGCCCGCCCATGTTCGCGGCGGTGGCGATCGCCGGAGCGCGTGACTGCCAGGATCGCGGGGCCAATTCGATCACCGCGGCCGTGGCGGTGCCGGTGTAGATACCCGCCGATAGCCCCGAGATGACGCGCCCGGCCAGGAGCTCGGCCAGCCCGCCCGCGGTGACGAAGACGACGGCACTGATCGCGGAGATGACGACGCCTGCCAGCAACAGCGGCCGTCGGCCGATGACGTCGGACCAGCGGCCGAACACGATGAGCGCCGCAATGACCCCGGCGGCGTAGACGGCGAAGATCACCGTCGTGGTCGTGACGCCGAAGCCCAATTCGGCGCCATAGATCGCATAGAGCGGCGTCGGCAGGGTGGTGCCCATCATCACCACGGCGAACGCGGCGACGGCGGCCGCGAACGCCGACCCCGCACCGAGTGTGCGGCGCGTCGAGGGACGCGGATCTCCTCCGCCGGGACCGGGAGTCGGTGTGTGGGAAGCCATGACGCCCCACAGCGTATCCCCGATGACGGGCGCCCACCGGCGTGATGCGCGGTGGCGGTCTGCCCGGAGTATCCACTCGGCGAACCGTGGGTGCACTACCGTCGTGGCATGGCGCCTGTCGATCCCAGAATCCTCGTCACCACGTCCCGGATGCCCTTCGCCGTCGACGAGATCCACAAGCTGGGGGAGACGGGCCGGTTCGTCGTCGCGACCGACACCTTCCGATCGGCGCCCGGCAACCATTCGCGAGGTGCGAGCAAGCACATGGTGGTGCCCGCCCCCACCCAGGAAACCCAGGCCTACGTCGATGCCATCGCGGGGATTCTCGACTCCGAGCGGATCAACTGGCTGCTACCGATGTTCGAGGACGTCTTCTACCTCGCCAGGCATCGAGATCAGCTCGCCGACGGCCGTGACGTCGAGTTGTTCTTCCCCGACTTCGACACCCTGCGCATGGTGCACGACAAGGTCGGCTTCACCGAGCTGTGCGCGCGGCTGGGCCTACCCGTCGCCGAGACGATCACCGCAACGAGCCCGGAGGAACTGCGTGCGGCGACCGGCCGCTGGGATCACTGGTTCGCTCGGGCGGCCTTCGGGCGCGGCGGTCTCGACATCGCCACCAACACCGGCCCGCTCGCCGGCGAGACCGACCTCGACGACATCACGCCCACCCCCGACGACCCCTGGCTGGTCCAGGAATTCCTGGCCGGCGTCGACCGCTGCAGCTGGAGTGTGGTCCACCACGGCGAGGTAGTCCTGCACTCCTGTTATGAACACCCGCTCGCGATCGACAACCGCGGGGGCGTGGTCTTCCGGTCGGTGGATTCGCCGCAGTCGCTGGAGACCGCGCAACGCATTGCGCGTGAACTGAATTGGGACGGGCAACTGAGTTTCGACTACCTGATGACCGACGACGGGGTGCACCACATGGTCGAGTGCAACCCGCGCCCGACCGCCGGGTGCACGCTGGCCACCGCCGAGGAGTTCGACACCGCGCTGTTCGATCCCGGTGAGCTCGTCGTCGTGCCCGAGGGCCGCAAGAAGATGATCCGGGCCGCAGTCATCCGTGACGCCCTCATGCACCCGACTCGTGCCCGTGCGGACTTGCGCGCCTCACGCGGCGCGAAGGGTGTGTACGAGCAGCGCAAAGATCATCTGCCACTGCTGTATTCGGCATTGTCGCTGCAGCATGTGCTGGCGTATCGCAAACAGCTCGGCATCAATCGGGTCAAGGGCGAGACCCTGGTGGCCACCCAGTTCTTCGACGTGCTCTACGACGGGTCGCCGATCCCCTGAGCCCTCCCATGGTGACGTGGGTTACTGTGAAACCTGGTAACAGGTAATGGTCGCGGTGGCCTCCACGGACGCGTGACCTCTCGAAGGGGGACACATGCGAGAGCATCACGAGGTGATCATCGTGGGCGCCGGATTCGGTGGGCTCGGGGCGGCCATCGAATTCCGACGTCTCGGCATCGACGACCTCGCAATCCTCGAACGCGAGGACGACCTCGGTGGCACCTGGCATGTGAACCACTACCCGGGCCTGGCCGTCGACATCGCCTCGGTGACCTACTCGTACTCGTTCGCGCCGAACCCCTACTGGTCGCGATTGTTCGCGCCGGGACCCGAACTCAAACGCTACGCGACGCACGTCGCCGACACCTACGATCTCACACGGCACATGGAATTCGGCGTCAGCGTGGAGTCTGCCGAATGGGATGAGCAGCAACAGTTCTGGGTGGTGCACACCGATGACGGCACGGCACGCACGTGCCGCTATCTGGTGACCGCCACCGGCTTCCTCTCCCAACCCCACATCCCTGACTTCCCGGGGATCGACTCCTTCGAGGGCACGGTCCTGCACACCGCCGACTGGGACGACTCCGCCGACCTCACCGACAAGCGCATCGCGGTGATCGGAACCGGTGCGACCGCGGTGCAATTGATCCCCGAGGCGGCTCGGGTCGCACGCCACCTGACCGTCTTCCAGCGCACTCCCATCTGGGTGGTGCCCAAGCTCGACATGGCGATCCCGAAGCCGGTGCAGCAGTTGTTCGCCCGGGTGCCCCAGGTGCAACGCGCGGCGCGCCTGGTGAACACGGCCGCGCTGGAACTGCTCATGGTGGTCGGTGTGCTGCACTTCCGCCAGGCCAGACTGGGCAACAAGGGTGCCGCGCTGCTGGCACGGGCGCACTTGCGGGCGCAGGTCCCCGACGCGGAGTTGCGTCGGGCGCTGACCCCCGACTACGACTTCGGATGCAAACGACCGACGTTCTCCAACAGCTACTTCCGGTCCTTCGTTCGCGACAATGTCACCCTGGAGACGAATGGGATCGGCCACCTGGAACCCGACGCCATCGTCGCGGGCGACGGTCGGCGCACCGTGATCGACACCCTCGTCCTCGCCACCGGATTCGATCTGTGGGACAGCAACTTTCCCGCCTTCCCGGTCCTCGGGCGCGACGGCGTGGAGCTCGGGCTCTGGTGGCGGACCCGCCGGTTCCAGGCGTACCAGGGGCTGACCATGCCGAAATTCCCGAATCTGTTGTCGCTCAACAGTCCCTACTCCTACAGCGGGTTGTCGTACTTCACCACCATCGAAGGCCAGATGATCCACATCGGGCGGCTCTTCGGTGAGCTGAAACGACG
Source organism: Gordonia sp. L191 (assembly GCF_030077625.1). Taxonomy (NCBI): domain Bacteria; kingdom Bacillati; phylum Actinomycetota; class Actinomycetes; order Mycobacteriales; family Gordoniaceae; genus Gordonia; species Gordonia sp. L191. Next base: position 1,289,015 of record NZ_CP125996.1, read on the forward strand.
CGGGGCGACGACCTTCGAGGTCGCCGAGCAGGCGAATGCGCAGTTCCTCGACGAGGTCACCGCCAAGCTCGATTCGTCGGTCTTCTACCGCGGCGACTGCGCGAGTTCGCGGAGCTACTACTTCAACCACCAGGGCGAGGCAGCACTGCTGCGCCCCACGTCGACGCTGACCACCCTGCGGGAGATGGGCAGATTCCCGCTCGACGCCTACGAGTACCGGATGGCGCCTACTGTGTGAGCATGCGTGCATGGGCCGTCACCACACCTGCGCCGATCGACCCGGAGTCCGATCGCGACAGTTCGGATCGCCCCGGGCCGCTGCAGCCGGTCGACAAGCCGATCCCCGAACTCGGTGCCGGTGAGCTGCTCGTGCGGATGCGTGCGTGCGGGGTGTGTCGCACCGACCTGCACGTCTGCGAGGGTGATCTGCCGGTCCACCGGGTCGGGGTGACCCCGGGCCACGAGGTGGTCGGCGAGGTCGTCGGACTCGGCGCAGGCGCACAGGGATACGCGGTCGGCGACCGCGTGGGCGTCGCCTGGCTTCACCACACCGACGGAACCTGCGGCTACTGTGTGCGCGGGGCCGAGAACCTCTGCCCGAATTCGACCTACACCGGCTGGGATGTCGACGGTGGCTACGCCGAATTCACCACCGTACCCGCCGATTTCGCCTATCACCTACCCGGCGGCGTCGATGATGTGACCCTTGCCCCGCTGCTGTGCGCCGGCATCATCGGCTATCGCGCGCTGATGCGGGCGTCCCTGCCACCCGGAGGTCGGTTGGGGCTCTACGGATTCGGTGGCAGCGCGCATCTCGCCGCGCAGATCGCCATCGCGCAGGGTGCGCGGGTGCATGTGATGACGCGGGGGGATCAGGCGCGCGAGCTGGCACTGTCGTTGGGTGCGGTCTCCGCGGTCGATGCCTACGACGCCCCGCCCGAACCGCTCGACGCCGCGATCACCTTCGCCCCGGTGGGTGAGCTCGTGCCGGTGGCGATGCGGGCCCTCGACCGCGGCGGGGTGCTCTCCATCGCCGGCATCCACCTCAGCGACATCCCTTCTCTCAACTACGAGCGAGAGCTGTTCTACGAGAAGGAGATCCGCTCGGTGACGGCCAACACCCGGGGCGACGGTGGCGAATTCCTGCGGCTGGTCGAGGAATACGGGATCACCGCCACCACCCACACCTACCCGCTGTCGCGGGCCGACGCGGCCCTCGCCGACCTGAAGGCCGGACGGTTCGACGGCGCGGCGGTACTGGTCCCCGACAACTGACCCATCGGCCGCGGCCTCACACCGGGTTCAGGAGCTCCGGAGAATTGTTGGCCACCCGGTTCACCAGCGGTGACACCTCACGAATCGCGATCGCGGCCGCGACGTCGGCACTCGGTGGTGCGAAGAGCGTATCCGGCGCACGGTGGTCGGGATCGAGCCACGCGTCCCAGTTGTCGTAGGGCATGATCAGCGGCATCCGGTCGTGCACCTCGCGCAGATCGCCGACGGCGTCGGTCGTCAGGATCGAACAGCTCAACAGCGGCGGCGCCGCGTCATCGGTACGGTCGTGCCACACCGACCAGAGGCCGGCCATGAACAACCGGGTCCCGTCGACCGGTGACATGAAGAACGGCACCTTGGTTGGCTTGCCCTTGGAGTCGGGCGGGCCCTTCTTCCACTCGTACCAACCGTCCATCGGGACCAGGCAACGTCGCGACTTCACCGACGCCCGGAACGAACTCTTCTCCCCGGCCGTTTCGGCGCGGGCATTGAACAGCAGCGGTCCCTTGCCGACCTCCTTGGCCCACGCCGGGACGAGCCCCCAGCGCATGGCGCGCACACGCAGTCGCGGGTCGTCGTCGGGATCGTCATGGTCGTGGCGTTTGACGACGGTCATCACCGTCGTGGTCGGCGCGACGTTGTAGTTGGGCCCCGGTGAACCCGGTGTGCCCGCCGCGGCGTCCAGCGGGACCGGCACCTCGTTCACCGCGTCGATCTCGGCAGCGAGTTTCGCCGGGTCTGTGGTCACCGCATATCGTCCGCACATGACGTCATGTCTACCGCAGTGCGCCGGGGCCCGGGCGACAGTGACCGTCAGCCCGCGGCGGCGCAGATGTCGGCGGTCACCGCCGAGGTGATCGCGATCAGATCCGCGGGGGCCACCTCCACCTCGAGCCCCCGGCGTCCGGCGCTGCACCACACGTGCGGCCACCGCAGAACCGACTCGTCGACGACGGTCGGCAGCGTGATGCGCTGGCCGATGGGGGAGACCCCGCCGAGAACGTAGCCGGTGCTCCGGGTGACCGCCTTGGCGTCGGCCATCACCGCGCGCCCGGCGTCCAGCGCGGCGGCCGCTGCCTTCAGCGACAACGAGCGCGGCACCGGCACGACGGCCACCGCGAGACCCGAACGGGTACCGGACAACTCGATGACCAACGTCTTGAGGATCTGCTCGGCAGCCACCCCGAAGGCCGCGCCGAGCACGTCGACGGCCTCGGCGCCGTAGGCGGTGGTTCGCGGGTCGTGGCGGTAGCGGTGCACGCGATGGGGTATCGACTGCGCGGTGAGCGCGGCGACGGCAGGGGTGGCGGCCACACCGATGTCCTCTCGCTGCATGAGTACGGTGGCGTCCACGATGTCGTGGACGCCACCGTCACGGCAAATCGCACCGAGCCGACGTCGCTCGCCGGGGGACGCTCAGGACGTGGCGGCGCTCGCGCTCAGGACTTCGTGGCGCTCGCGCTCAGGATTTGGCGGCGCTCGCGCTCAGGATTTGGCGGCGCTCGCGCCCTGGGCTTTCTCGAGCTGTTCGAGGAGTGCGAAGGACAGGAAGGTCATCGGTCCGTCGTCGGCGAAGTCCGAAGCCACGTTGCCCGCGATCCCGCCCTCGAGGGACAGTTTGCTCAGCAGGTCGAGCTTGAGTTGTCCGCTGCCCTCGGAGAAGTCGAGATCGGCGAGGTCGACCCACACCACGTTGGGTCGGGTGGTGGACTCGTACACGTACCGCTTGTTGGTCAGGTCGAGCACGACCTGCCAGATCGTCTGCGACGCATCCGGCTTGCCGGGGTCGGGGATCCGGAACGGCTGGGCGGCATTGCGTATCACGCTGAACATGCTCGCGATCGATTCGAGCTGGGAACTCGGCTGCGGCAGTCGCTTCGCGTAGTAGGCCGCGCGGGCGAAGCGGTGCTCGGCCTCGGTGTCACCGGGCAGCGGCTGATCGCCACCGAGCCCCTCCCAGCGCGTGAGCAGCGTCAGCTGTTGGTCGTAGGTCGGGGAATTGGTCATCACGTGGTAATCGGCGCTGTGATAGACCTGCGCGCGACCGTCGATGTACTCGATGATCGCCGAGTCGCCCGTGGCGTCGTCCAGCGCGAGGTGGATGGTGGGCGGATTGCCGCCGGTCGGATCGGGCATCTGGATGACCTGCACCGACGTCTCGTCGATCCACGCGACCGCCTCGGCGACGGTGGCGAAATTGTCGAGGAAGTACTGCAGCCAGATCGCCTGACTCAACGCCGGGCGGGACTCGTCGAGTTGTCCGTAGGTCGACTCGGCCAGCCACAGGACGTGTCCGCCGAGGCCCGCCTCGTTGAGTCCGTCGACGGAGATGATGTCGAATGCGGTGGCGATGACGCTGCCGTATTTCGAGGTCCAGGTGAGTTCTCCCTTGACCCCGTCGTCGCGCTGCACTCCCCGGGGTTGCTTCCACAGGTTCGTCATGAGGTCTTTGTGGAAATCCATGTTACGACCGACGACAACCGAGCCGTTGGCATCCGGCCAGATCACGCGAGTGCACATTGTTGGGTCCGCTTTCTCGAGGGCGTGCGCCTGGCGCACGCGTGGTGGTCCTGCTGCAGGGATGAATTATTTTCGGGCGAACGTGAAAAGTGCGCGACCCCGGACTCCGATTATCCCGGTACCGATAGGTCGCCGCGTCGTGTCCGGCTCGATTCTTTGGGTTATGCCGAGAACTGTCGCAGATTCGTCGGCATCATGTCCCAAATCGGGCCATGTCGCACCTCGAATGTGGTGCCCGCGGCGCTCGTGGGCCGACTCCAATCACCCCGGTGACGCCGAATCATGCTGACTGATAGCCGATCTTGTCGTCGTGACCCTAGCGGAGGTCGAGACATCGGATTCGGGACAGATGGGCAACAAATCTGTGTCACAATTCGTGCACCGCCGACACCGATGATCGGCGCGGGCCGAGGTGGCATTCACCAAGATTTCTCCACAATGCGGCGATACCGATGATAGAGTGCTCGCCCCGAGCCCGGCAGAGCCGCATCTCGCGAGGTCGCGAGCGCGGTACCGGGTGCCGCGTTGGTCCGAACGGATGAATCGATGGGCTGCTCGCGAGACGATTGTCGCTCGGATGCGAAGTGGAAGTTTGTTGGCGAATCGACGAACGCTGAGATTAGATGACGTCGTTGGTTTCACGGCCGCGTGCAGAGAATTCGTGCGAAGTGTCGAGATGGTGGATTCTTCGGTCAGCGAACAAAAGCGGGCCGCCACGGACAACAACGTGCGTGTGGGCACGGGAGAAAGGTAGCCGTGACAGAGGCGAGAGCCGACTTCGGACCGGACGACAACGATGCCGACGGAGCACCGACCGAACAGATCCCCGTCGCCGGGACCGGCACACGGACAGACCCGTCCGAGGCCGGTGAAGCGCTGCTGATCGCCGAGGACATCGGGGTCCGGGCATCATGGGGCCACATCTACGGACCCACCACCCTGACCGTTCGGCGGGGCGGTGTCACCGTGCTGGTCGGTTCGGGCGGTCGAGGCCGCACGGCGCTGATGCTGACGCTGGCCGGCCGGATGAAGCCGTCCTCCGGTCATCTCACGGCCTTCGGACGCACCAACAAGGCCCAGCACCTGTTCTCCCGGGCGGCGATCGCCGACATCGACGAGATCGACGACATCGAGCAGACGATCCGGGTCCACGACGTCCTCACCGAAACCATCCGGTGGCATGCGCCCTGGTACAAGTGGGTGCCGCAAGCCGACGCCGACGATCTCGAGAGGATCTGTCGGCCGGTCTTCGGCCCGTACGCGCTACCGACGATGGACGCCTACGTCGAGGAACTGCCCGAGTTGACCGCGGCGCTGTTCCGCATCGCCGTGGCCAACGTCGCCAGGCCGGAGTTGCTGGTGGTGGGCGGAGTCGACCGACTCAATCGGGTCAACAGTTCCCACATGCTGCTGCAGCGGCTGATCGACCTGGGCCGGCACCAGACCGTCGTCACCGCCGACGTCAACGGCGGCTTCTCGGACCTGGGATTCCGCGATGTCATCGAGGTGCACAACCTCATCGACCACGAATTCGTCAAGCTCGACCAAGAAGATCGGATCTAGAGGATGCTCGCCGCTTTCTCGCCTGGCAGCGATTTCAAGCGTTACTACCGGGGGCGGATGCCTCGGCTCGCCCTCATCGTCATCATCCTGATGCCGCTGATGTACGGGGCGCTGTACCTGTGGGCGTTCTGGAATCCGTTCGACGCGGTCAACAGAATCCCGGTCGCCCTGGTCAATTCCGACCAGGGCGCCACCGTGCAGGGTCAACCGCTCAGGGCCGGTGACCAGGTGGTGCAGGGGCTGGTCGACTCCAAACAGCTCGACCTGCACGAGGTTTCGGCGCAGGAAGCGGCCGACGGGGTGGCCGGCGGCAAGTACTATTTCTCGATCACCTTGCCCGAGGACTTCAGCGAGGCCGTCTCGTCGCCCGCGAGCGGCAATGCGCGTTCGGCGCAGCTCGTCTTCACCTACAACGACGCCACCAACTATCTGGCGACGGTGATGGGGCAGGACGCCGCCGAGCAGGTGGTGAACCAGGTGGGCGCCCAGGTCGGCGCCCAGACCTTCGACATCGTTTTGCAGGACGTCACCAAACTCATGCCCAAGCTCGCGCAGGTGCAATCGGGGGTGAACCAGCTCAACACCGGGATGAAACAGGCGAACACCGGGGCGCACGAACTCTCGACCAATCTCGTCACCGCCAAGGACGGCGCGGGACAGCTGGCCGCCGGCCTCGGTGAGCTGAACAGTGCCGTCGACTCGGCGACCACGCCGATCCTCAACGCGCTCAACGGAAGTTCCGGGCTCAGTCCGGCCGAGCTGAGTGCCACCGCGACCCGGCTCGCGGCCAACACCGGTGCGGTGACCACCCAGCTGAACGCGGCCGCACAGACCCAGTCGCAGGCCTACAACGCGCTCGGCGCGGTCATCGGTCAACTCCGCACCAGCCTCGACCCCAATGTCCGTGCACTGGCCGGTTCATTGGCGCCGGTGCAGGACTTCCTCGGGAATCAGGGCCTCGGGCCCACGGCGAGCAATCAGCTCACCCAGGTCCGTGGCGACGCCAACCTTCTCTCGGCGCAACTGTCCGATCCCAACAGCCCGCTGCGCGCCGTGATGGGTCTGCTGCAGAGTGGAACACTCACCAGCGACATCCAGGCGGCGAGGTCGGCGGCGGGTGAGCTGAGCTCGGGTGCCGACCAGTTGAGCAGCGGCCTGGTGCAACTGTCCGACGGTGCCAACCAACTCGCTTCCGGCACAACACAACTCACCGCAGGTACCCAACAGTTGGCGACCGGCGTCGACGAGGGAATCAAGGCCGTACCCCAGTGGTCGCAGGCGCAGAAGGATGCACTCGCGAAGACGCTCGGTCAGCCGGTCGCGTTGAAGGAGATCACCCTCAACGAGGCGTCGACCTTCGGAACGGGATTCACGCCGTTCTTCTTCGGCCTGGCGTTGTTCGTCGGCAGCATCATCGCCTGGATGCTGTTCAAACCCCTGCAGGCCCGCCCGATCGCCCAGGGGCTCAACTCGTTTCGGGTGGTGCTCGCGTCGTATGCCCCGACGTTCTTCGTCGGATTCCTGCAGGCCGCCATCCTCTACCTGGTGGTGGTGTTCGCGGTGGGATTGCGTCCGTCGCACCCGTGGGCGACCTTCGGGTTCATGCTGCTGATGGTCGCGATGTTCCTCGCGATGATCCAGATGTTCAACGCGTTGTTCGGGCTCGCGGTCGGCAGAGTGGTGACGCTGGCCTTCCTCATGGTCATGCTCACCTCGGCGGGCGGCATCTATCCGGTGCCAACCACGACCAAACCCTTCCAGTACATCCACTGGGTCGATCCCATGACCTACACGGTGACGGGCCTGAGACAACTCACCGTCGCCGAGAACGTGGACTACAGATTCTGGGGGTCCCTGGCGGTCATACTCGTGCTGACCGCGGTCTTCCTGGCGGTCTCGACCCTGGCCGCGCGCCGCAACAGGCAGTACACCATGGACCGGCTGTATCCGCCGGTGGAGGTGTAGTCCTTACGAGGCGACGACCCCGACCCCATCATTCGTGCACTCATCACCGCCCATCTCGTCAGTCGGAAGGACATCAGTCATGACCACGCGAAAGCACACCAATGCCCGCGCCACCACCAATCTCAACGATTCGTTGACGGTGAACCCGGTGTTCGTGCGTCCCGGTGAGGCCACCGAGTATCCGAAGTTCGCCATCCCCGAGAGCATGAGTCTGCCCGAGACGGCCTATCAGATCGTTCACGACGAGGCGATGCTCGACGGGAACGCTCGGTTGAATCTGGCGACGTTCGTCTCGACGTGGATGGATGACGAGGCCCGCAGGCTCTATGCGGAAACCTACGACAAGAACATGATCGACAAGGACGAGTACCCGCAGACCGCGGCGATCGAGGATCGGTGTTGGAAGATCATCGCCGATCTCTGGCACGTGCCGGATGTCGACAAGTCGATCGGGACCTCGACGATCGGGTCGTCGGAGGCGGCGATGCTCGGCGGGCTCGCGCTCAAGCGTCACTGGCAGGCCCGGCGCAAGGCGGAGGGGAAGTCGATCGAGAAGCCGAATCTGGTGTTGTCGACGGCGGTGCAGGTGTGCTGGGAGAAGTTCCTCAACTATTTCGAGGTCGAGCCGCGCTGGGTGCCGGTCTCGCAGGAGCACTTCGTGTTCGACGGGCACGAGTTGGAGAAGTACGTCGACGAGAACACCATCGGGGTCGTCGCGATCCTGGGCGTGACCTACAACGGCTTGTACGAACCGGTGCAACAGATCTCGGCGAAGCTCGACGAGATCGAGAAGAACACCGGGCTCGACGTCAAGATCCACGTCGACGGTGCGTCGGGTGCGATGGTGGCGCCGTTCTGTCAGCCGGACCTGGAATGGGATTTCCGGGTCTCGCGGGTGGTGTCGATCAACACCTCGGGACACAAGTACGGGCTGGTGTATCCGGGTCTGGGATGGATCGTGTGGCGTGACACCGAGGCCTTGCCGGAGAGCATGGTCTTCCACTGCAGCTACCTCGGTGGTGACATGCCGACGCTGGCCCTGAACTTCTCACGTCCGGGCGCGCAGGTGTTGTTGCAGTATTACAACTTCCTGCGGCTGGGGCGCGAAGGTTATCGGTTGATCCAGCAGGGATCGATCGACGTGGCCACGTATCTGTCGTCGGCGATCGCCGAGTTGGGGCCGTTCGAGCTGGTCAGCAAGGGTGACACGATTCCGGTCTTCGCGTGGAAACTGAAGGACGGTTACACCGACAAATGGTCGCTGTACGACCTGTCGGATCGGTTGCGGCTCAAGGGATGGCTGGTGCCGGCGTATCCGATGGCCGACGGGTTGGCCGACTGGACCTTGCAGCGGATCGTGGTGCGGGCGGGGTTGAGTCACGATCTGGCGACGGCGTTGGTGACCGATCTGGAGAGTGAGGTCGCGTTCCTGGATCAGCTGGAGTCGCCGATGCCACGCGAGGGAACCGGCTCCCACTTCCATCACTGATGAGCTCCACGTCCGAGAGTGGTTCGGCCGCAGCGACTCCGAGTGCCATGCAGGCGATACTGGTCCCGACCCTGACCAAACAGTGTTGGGGTTTCATGATCGGCTCGGCGCTGTTCGCGCTCGGATCCGCGCCGTGGCTGGGCATCTGGATGGGCGCCGCCAACGCCAACATCTGTTATTTCATCGGCGCGTGGTTCTTCACCGCCGCCGGACTCATCCAGGTGATCAACAGCGGCCCGGTCAGCGTGGCGGTCGACTACGCGCCCGGTCGGATGGTCCGGGCCGAATGGCTCGCCGCCGCCTCGCAATCCCTGGGCACCGTGCTGTTCAACGTCAGCACCACCTCGGCGGTCACCGCCCACACCCTGGCCGCCCAGAAACATCTGGTCTGGTCGCCGGATGCGGGCGGTTCGGTGGCATTCCTCCTGTCGGCGGCGTTCGTCCTCGTGGCGTATTCGCACGGCAACCCGATCTGGAATCCGGGTGACGTCGATTGGTGGGCGGGACAGGTGAACCTGTTGGGCTGCATCGCCTTCGGGGTATCGGCGGTCGGCGCCTACATCACGCCCAACGGTGCCACCGTCGACGACGTGCTCGCCAACACCGGCACCTTCGTGGGAGCGGTCTGCTTCTTCGTCGCCTCGCTGATCGTGCTGCCGGCGTGGCGAGCACGAGGGCCCCGACAGCGAGTTCGGTGATCACGTGAGCCACCAGATCCGCCGGCGGGGTCTACCGACGGATCTGGTTCAGGTGTGGCGTCGACGCATCGGGGCCGACAACCCGGTGGGCAACAATCCGATCAGCTATGTCCGCAGCTCCGGGCGCGAGGGACTGGTCAACCGGACCTCGGGGATACACGTCGCCGCCGATGTCGCCGAGGACTTCGACGAGATCGTCTTCTGGCGTCCGCTGACCGACCTGCACGCCTTCGTGATCTTGCGGACCCCGTGCACCGTGTCGCGGTCGGCGGAGCTCATCGGCGACCACCCCTCGCCCTACCTCGTGGTCACCACGACCGTGCCCGACGGCGGTCGCTTTCTCCAGGGGGACCGGTCCGTCACCGACGATTCGCGCGACAGCGTGCTGATCTTCGACAACGATCAGCCCTACTCGCGCACCTCGCAGCGGATCTCCGACGTCGCCGGGATCGCGGTCCCGGTGCGTCTGCTCGGTAACGAATCGGGTCCGACACGTCGGACGATGTCTCCGGTGCAGTCCGACACGCCGCTGGCGCGGGCGGCGGCCGCGTTCCTCCGTACCTTCGCGTGTGACGTCGCAGCCGGTGGCGCCGATACCGACCCCGGATCCGAGCTCGCCGCGATCGACCTCGTCCGGGCCTTGCTGACGCAGGACCGGTCCGACTCGGAAAGCGGCGGCGACTCGGAAAACATCAGGGCGGCGACGCGCGCGCTCGTCGAGCAGTACTTCCAGGATCCCGAGTTCTGCGCGGAGACCATAGCCCGGTCGCTCCACATGAGCCGCCGTCAGCTATATCGGCACTTCGCCGACAGCGAGGAGACCCCCGCGACGATGATCACCGAGCGACGGCTCGTGCGTGCCCGCGAACTCCTGCTCCGTCGGGTGCACCCGAGCCTGGACATGGTCGCCGCGGCATGCGGATTCGGCTCCGTGTCAACACTTCGCAACCGCTTTCGGGCGCAGTACCGCATGACACCCGCCGAGTTCCGCACTGCCTGGACCGAGCCGGTGGACGTGACGGAGGTCCCGCCGGTGGCCGGTGGCGGACCGGCCGATCGCGGACCGTCGTGACCCGACGCCGGCGGGCCTCTCACGCGTCTGGATAGCCCGCCGACCGCATCACCGCACGCCGGGGTGCGGTGATGCTGCCGGAACAATTGTGGTGTCGGTCCTGTTGAGTGCAGTGGCCGGGGCGGACGCGATGCCATCGACGCGATGGTCGATACGACGCTCGCCCCACGACAGACGAACGAGCCGGACACTTGTGTCGGGCATGCGGGTGAACCAGAACCCGCGCCCGGATACGACGGTGTCGGCGGTTCGACAGCGCAGAAAGGCAGGTGGGTAGGTGAGTGCGGACATGCTGCTCGACCGACGCCGATCGAGTGAACCTCGGACGCCGGTGGCCGACCCGGGCTCGGTAGACTTGATCGACATCATCGGGCCACCGGCAACGGTGTCCACCGGCGTCACCACCGAAGGGATCGCAGTGATCGAACCCGATTCAGACGGCCGCGAGAGCTCCCCGGGGGCCGGTCCGGAAGCGTCGAGCCCCTCAGATGGATCGAGCCCCACGACCGGAGCGTCCGACGGACCGGGTTCGGCGGCCCCGCGGCGCGCGGACCCGGGTGAATCCGCGCAGGACCTCACCGAGCGCTTCGAGCGCGACGCATTGCCGCTGCTCGATCAGATGTACGGCGCAGCGCTGCGGATGACCCGCAACCCCGCCGACGCCGAGGATCTCGTGCAGGAAACCTACGTGAAGGCGTTCTCCGCATTCGCGTCGTTCCGCGAGGGCACCAACCTCAAGGCGTGGCTGTACCGGATTCTGACCAACACCTACATCAACGGCTACCGCAAGAAGCAGCGGCAGCCTGCGCAATACCCGACCGACGAGATCACCGACTGGCAGCTGGCCGCGAACGCCGAGCACACCTCGACGGGTCTGCGGTCGGCGGAGATCGAAGCGCTCGACGCCCTCCCCGACGACGAGATCAAGGCGGCGCTGCAGGCGTTGCCCGAGGACTTCCGGATGGCGGTGTACTACGCCGACGTCGAGGGACTTCCGTACAAGGAGATCGCCGAGATCATGGACACACCCATCGGAACGGTCATGTCGCGCCTGCACCGCGGACGCCGCCAGCTCCGTGAGTTGCTGGCCGACGTTGCCCGCGAGCGCGGGTTCAACCGCTCGGCGACGACGAGCGAGGTGGCCCGATGAGTGAGCAACCACAGGTACCGGCCGACGACGATCCGGAATTCAGCTCGCTGGACTGCTCGGCGGTGATCGCCGACGTCTGGTTGCTGCTGGACAACGAATGCGATCCGGACGCGCGCGCCCGACTCAAGGGGCACCTCGACAACTGCCCGTCGTGTCTTGCGCACTACGGCATCGAGAGTGAACTCAAAGCGCTCATCAACCGCAAATGCGGTGGCGAGCGGGCGCCGGCCGGTCTACGGGACCGGCTGCGGATCGAGATCCGCAGGTCCGTCATCGTCACCGAGACTCGCTACTCCACCGGAGACTAGGTCCCACCGCCAGGGCGATCCGGACGGGCGATTGTCGGATCGGATGCCGCACGTGGGACAATCGCTGAGCACATCTGGATGAAGGAGGCCCGTCATGGGTAAGCGCGGACGCAAGAAGCGCGCACGGAAGAAGAACGCAGCCAACCACGGCAAGCGTCCCAACGCCTGAGCGCGAACGCGAAACGCCCGGCGCGGTGATCGCCGATCGACATGATCGGCTCCCGCCCGGGCTTTTTCGTGTCCGGGCCCTGCTCGGTCTCGGGCGCTTTCGGCCCGGGGGTCGCCCATGCCCTAGATTCATGGGCATGGCTGAGGACGTCGTGGCAGAGATCGTGGCGAGCGTGATGGAGGTGCTGGTTCAGGCGGGTCAGCACGTCGAGGTCGGCGACACCCTGGTGCTCCTGGAGTCGATGAAGATGGAGATCCCGGTGCTCGCCGAGGACGCGGGCACCCTCGCCGAGGTCAAGGTCGCGGTGGGCGACGTCATCCAGGCCGGCGACGTCATCGCCGTCTACGAACGAGCGTGACCGGCCCGGTGCCGGCGTACTGAGGCCCGATCTCCGATGTCCACCCTGGTCGATCTGCTCGCCGAGCACACCACTCTTTCCGACAGTGCCGCCGGCCATCTGCAGCGGCTCGTCGCCGAATGGCAGTTGTTGGCCGACCTGTCGTTCGCCGACTTCGTCCTGTCGGTGCGCACCGACACCGGCGAGATCGTCAACGTCGCCCAATGCCGGCCGAACACCGCCTCGACGGTCTTCCCCAGTGACGAGGTCGGCACCGTGGTCGATCCGGCGGTACATCCGCAGGTGGCACGGGCCTTCGCCGAGGGCCGCATCCTGCGGGACGAGGACCCGACGTGGCTGGGCGCGATGGCCATCCGGCGCGAGACGGTGCCGGTGCGTTACGTCGACCCGTCCGGGGACGAGCGGATCGTCGGGGTGCTGACCCGTGCGGTCGACCTGACCCATCCGCGGCTGCCCTCGCCGCTCGAACTGGCGTACCAGGATTCGGCCAATGACCTGTGCCAGATGGTCGCCGACGGCACATTCCCGCAGTACGAGGGCAATCCGCAGGGGCTGTCGACCCCGCGTGCCGGCGACGGGTTCGTGCGCATCGACGCCCGCGGCATGGTCGTCTACTCCAGTCCCAACGCGCTGTCGGCGTTTCACCGCATGGGCTGGACCTCCGATCTCAGTGGCGCCCGGCTCTCGGAGGTGACCGCGACACTGCTGACCGATCCGTTCGAGTCGCAGGATGCCGCGGTGATGATCGACGCCGCCTGTGGGATCAGCGATCCGCCCGCGGGCCCCTACCGCGACATCGGGATGCGGATGGAAGCCGACGCCCGCAGTGCCACCGTGCTCATCCGCGCTGTTGCCCTGCGTCCCCGCGGCGTCAGCTCCGGGGCGGTGGTCCTGATCCGCGACGTCACCGAGGTCAAACGGCGCGACCTCGCCCTCATCAGCAAGGACGCGACGATCCGGGAGATTCATCACCGCGTCAAGAACAACCTGCAGTCGGTGTCGGCGTTGCTGCGTCTGCAGGCGCGGCGCACCACCAACGACGAGGCGCGCACCGCACTCACCGAGGCGGTACGACGTGTGGCCTCCATCGCGCTCGTCCACGAATTGCTCTCCGGCAGCGTCGATGAAGAGGTCGACCTCGACGAGGCCGTGGACCGTCTCGTGCCCACCCTCGTCGATGTCGCCTCGGGGGAGCAGCCGGTGATGGTGCGCCGCCGCGACCGGCTCGGCGTGCTCGCCTCGGATCTCGCGATGCCGCTGGTGATGGTTCTCACCGAACTCGTCCAGAACGCGATCGAGCACGGATTCGCTCCGTCGCGCACCGATGCGCGCATCGACATCCGGGCCGACCGAGACGTGCGTCGGCTCCGGATTGCGGTGCGCGACAACGGTTCGGGGCTACCCGACGGGTTCGACCTCGCGGCCTCGGATCGCCTGGGGCTGCGGATCGTGCAGACCCTGGTGTCGATCGAGCTCGGCGGCGAGGTGCGCGCCGGGGCGAATCCCGAGGGGCCGGGAGCCGAGGTTGTCCTCGTCGTGCCGCTGCGCCGCGAACCGCGCTGAGGGCCGGGGATCGCGGCGTGGGCGGGCAACAAAAAACCCGGCCGAGGCCGGGTCTCTTGTGGGCCGCCGGACAGTGGCAGCCGTGATCGCTGTTCGCTAGACGCTGCTACGGGTACGGGTGCGTGCGGTGCGCCGCTTGAGTGCCCGACGCTCGTCCTCGCTCATGCCGCCCCAGACGCCTGCATCCTGGCCCGATTCCAGAGCCCACGACAGGCACTCGGCGGTGACCGGGCACCGCGCGCAGACGAGCTTCGCATCAGCGACCTGGGCGATGGCCGGACCGCTGGTTCCCACCGGGAAGAACAGCTCCGGATCCTCGTCGCGACAGATTGCCTTGTGACGCCAGTCCATTCCTTCTCCTTCAGGTGCGCAGGGCACCACTCGATAACCGTTGGTTGGTTCGTGTTGGCTGTAACCGATCGTTCACGCGGAGGCACCGATTGTTTCCGCGCTGTTGCTTGTGAATACTTTCACGAATCCAGCCGAAGTCAATGGTGTTCCGTTAACACGTGGGCAATATCACTGTTGTCGCAATATCACTTCGGCTGACCCCCGATGGCAGGGGGGTCCGTGCGTCAGCTCGAACTCCGATGATCTATCCTACGCTTCGATCACGTGTCGCGTCACGCGTTTTCCCAGGTCGGCTAGCTCTCGATCGTCCGATTGGTTACATCCTCGGGTGACGTGCAACACCAAGCGAACGTGGCAACGGTTCATGTCACAGTGATCGGGCCGCTCTGTCAAGGGTCCCCCGCCGTGCTGCGGCCAGGTGTTGACACGATGACGGTGATGTTGCGTCAGGGATGTTGCGTTCGGTGATGTTGCGTCAGGCCCCCGTCGACGCGGCGGGTGCGACCACGTCGAGCGCGTCGTGGCGGTGATCGAATCGGATGTCGGTGTAGGCCCCGATGTAGTCGCCGTCCATCTGCACGTCCACCGGCTCGGTTGCCGCGAACGAGACCCAGGCCACGTCGTCGTCGCGGAAGAGATGATGGGCTTTGGGATTGCGCTGTGCGAGAAGGCGGGTCGCGAGCGGAAGATTGCGCAGTACGCCGGTCGACGTCGCGGCGAAGACGCCGAGCCGGGTGTCGAATCCGGTTCCCGGATTGATCCGGATCTCGCGGCGGCCGAGGTAGGTCCAGGGGCTGGTGTTGGAGACGAAGGCGAACCGCACGCCGGTCCTCGGGTCGTGACCCGCTGCGGTGACCGTGAAACTGGCTGTGCCACCGGCATTTCGAAGGAAGCTGGCGATGGTGGTCCACAGGTAACGGCCGGGGGTGGCGGGTTTGCCCGCGTGGCGCTTGTCCTCCATCGCGTGCACGATGATCGCGTCCATCCCCATGCCCGCGTTGAACAGGAACCATCGATCGGCCGAGTGGCCCAGCCCGATTCGTCGGTGACTGTCGCGGTCGAGCAGATCGATGATCTGACGCGTCGCCTGCAGCGGATCGGGATCGATACCGAGTGTGCGGGAGAACACATTGGCGCTGCCGCCGGGGATCACGGCCAGGGCGGGCAGGCGGGCCGGCGCGGCGTCGCCGGGCGGGCCGAGTAATCCGTTGACCGTCTCATTGACCGATCCGTCGCCGCCGTGCACGATCACCGCGTCGTAGTTCTCGGCCACCGCGCGCGCACCGAGTTCACCTGCATGTCCGCGGTGGGTGGTGTGCTCGACGTCGACCGGGAAGTGCGCGCTCAGGGTGTTGACGAGAGCGTCGCGGCCCGCGGGGCTGGTCGCGGTGGCGAACGGATTGACGATGAGCATGACGCGCACGACACCCGAGGATATGGGGTCGGCGCCCGGCGCGGTCGGCCGGGCGGGCGCTGTGAGCCCCGTGGCGGATCCGCTTACCCTGGACAGGTGAGCAAACGCAGTGAGCCGGGGGGTGGGCCACGAGGTCGGCGATCCGGCGATGACCAGCCGCGAGTCACCGAACCGGGCGAGTCGGACGCGTCGATGTCCCACCGCGATCCGGCGGACACCGATCGCCCGCCGACCGCCATTCGGGTGGCGGGGGCGCTGACGACCCTCGAGGGAGTGGTGGCCCTGATCATCGCCGTCGTCCTCGTGGTGCGCGGTCTGACCGAGGACCGGCACGACGCGTTCAACGGTATCGGCACCGCGTTGTGGCTCGCGATCATCTTCGGCGGTGTGCTCGCCGGTGGGGTGGCGTTGCTCGTCGGCCGCCGGTGGGGCCGGGCCATCTCGCTGGTCGCGCAGATCCTGCTGCTGCCGGTGTCCTACTACCTGTTCACCAGTCATCAGCCGCTGTTCGCGGTCCCGCTGGCCGTTCTCGCGCTCATCACCTTGGTGGGCTTGTTCACCCCGGCGTCGATCCGCTGGCTGGCCGGGGATCTCGAGCTCGACGAGCCGACGCCTCCACCCGCACGGCGGGCCGAACGCACGACGCGACGTCCACGAGGGCGCAAACAGTAACCTCGCATCGTCGTGGCACCCGGCATCGCCATGGCCCGCGGTGGGCGTCGCGCTGGGGTACGGGTCGGCGCACAGTATTTGCCTGGGTAAACCCTTACAGTGGACCCATGACGCGCTTGCTTGCGGTTGCGAACCAAAAGGGTGGGGTGGCCAAGACCACGACGGTCGCGTCGTTGGGGGCGGCGCTGGCGGACCTGGACTCGTCGGTTCTCGTTGTGGATTTGGATCCGCAAGGGTGCCTTACGTTTTCACTCGGTCACGATCCGGACCAGGTGCAGTCCTCGGTACACGACGTGCTGCTCGGCGACGAGGAGATCGCCGACGTGTTGCTCGACACCGAGGACAACGTCACGCTGCTGCCCGCGACGATCGACCTCGCCGGAGCCGAGGCGCTGTTGCTGATGCGGCCCGGGCGGGAATATGCGTTGAAACGGGCGTTGGCCGAGGTGGCCGAGGATTTCGACGTGATCCTGATCGACTGCCCGCCGTCGCTGGGTGTGCTGACCCTCAACGGGCTCACCGCCGCCGACGAGGTGATCGTGCCCCTGCAGTGCGAGACGCTCGCACACCGGGGCGTCGGGCAACTGATGCGCACCGTCACCGAGGTCCAGCAGATCACCAATCCCGGGCTGACGATGCTCGGCGCGGTGGCCACCCTCTACGACGCGCGCACCACCCACAGCCGCGACGTACTCTCCGACGTCTCCGACCGCTACGGACTGCCCGTCCTCGACCCGCCCATCCCGCGTACGGTGCGCTTCGCCGAGGCGTCGGCCTCCGGGGCGTCGGTGATGCGCGGTCGAAAGAACAAGGGCGCCACCGCATATCGCGAACTCGCGGAGAACCTCTGGAAGTACTGGGACGGCGGCGGCGACGTGCGCACCGCCGACCTCGCCTGATCCGTCACAGGTCATCGAGGCCCGACTCGTCAGGCCCTCGGCCCCGACCGTCAGCCCTTGGGCCCGAACACTTCCAGCTGTGCTCCACGCTGCTCGACGACGAGATCGCCGAGAACACGCAGGATCACCGTCCCGCCGTTCGTCGCGGAGCGTCGCGGCAGGGTGATGGTACGGATGTCGGCGCCGTCGGCGGGATCGCGGACGGTGATCCCCGACGGACTCGGCAGCAACAACTGATCGGCCATCACCTCACCGGGACCGAGTGCGGCCGGGATCTGATAGCGCGGGCGCAGTGACTGCGCGTCGAGGACGACGGTGGCCTCGCCGGTGAAGTAGGTGATCAGCCCCGACGAGAACGTCGCGACACTGTCGGCCGGAGGTCGCGGCGCCCCCTTGACCTCGCTCGACGCGCCCGCGGCGCCGTCGGCGGTGAACAGTCGGATCCTCGGGGTGGCAGGCGTGGGTCCGTTGCCGTTGGTGCCGCCGTCGTAGACCGCGATCCCGGAGGTGCTCATCGCGATCAGCGCCGGCGGGTCGGCCGACGCCCGATCGGTGATGAGTGACGACCCGTACTGGGTGACCTGCTCGTTGCTGTCGAGTAGCGCACCGAGCACCGTCAGCCGGTATCCGGGATCGCCCGCACAGCGTTCGATGACGGCGACCCGATCGCCCGAGATCGCCGACGAATACAGGTGGCAGTCGGTGCGGCCGGGCTGCACGCCGGGCTTGACCGGTGCGGTCACGCGCCCGTATTCGATGCCGCGCACCATATTTGATCCCCACGTCTCCAGACGGCCGGGACCCTGTGCCAGGACGTAGCCGGAGTCGGTGATCAGGTGCAGCGTGTCGTCGGCATCGCTGGTGCGCGCGCCCTTGCGGACACCGGTCGAACCGTCGAGCGCGGTCACCTCCGAGCAGCCACGCGAATTGCGGTACACCGCGAGCACCTCGTTGACGCTGCCGGGCCACGCGGCCGCGGCGGTGCAGAGTGCGGAGTCACGCGAGTATCGCCACAAGACCCGGCCGGAGGAGGGGTCGTGCCCGGCAACCGTCCCGCCATCGGCGGTCACGATGGTCGATGCGGTGATCGCCGGCACGTCGGTGGCCGCGGACTCGGCAGACCACCGGGACGCGAAGGCCTCGGGCACCCCGGTGGCCGGTGTGACCGTCGGGGGAGTCGAACGCGCCGGGACGCTGTCGGTGGTCCGCGCGGGGCTGATCCACCAGACGATCACCCCCGCCACCACGAGCACGATGACGATGAACAGGCTCACCAGGAGGTCGACAAGGGTGCGTCGCTCCGGGCGCACCCGCCGCGCCGGCGGCTTCCGGGATGGGGTCGACGTGCTGATCTCGAATACTCCTCGTCGCGGCTGCGCGTCGGCAGGTCCGGTGGATTCTACTCCGAGGCGCCGCTGTCCGAGGTGGCCGGCGCGTTCTGCCCGCCGCGTCGACGGGCGCCGCCACGCCGGCGACGCCGCTTGCGGGGAGCGTCACCGGTCTCGGTGGCCGACTCCGCGTCGGCCGAGCCCGTACTGTCCGCCGAGCTCCCGGCGGTATCGGCCGTCGTCGTGGGCTCGTCGCCGGTGTTCTGTTCGCCGTCCGTGTCGACCGTCTGGCCGCCACGGGTCCGGCGGCGCGTGCGTGAACTGCGGGCGGGTCGTTCCCGACGCTCGCGTCGCTCGACGCGTTCGCCGTCGCCCTCGGCCGAACTACGTCGGGGGGCGGTGATCCGTCCGGTCGCCGACTCCGGGATGGACAGTTCGCTGAGCAGGTGCTCGGAGGTCGAGTAGGTCTCGGCCGGTTCGGGGACACCGAGTTGGAGCGCCGCGTTGATCAGTTCCCACCGGTGCAACTCGTCCCAGTCGACGAGGGTGACCGCGATCCCGGTGCGTCCGGCGCGGCCGGTCCGGCCGATGCGGTGCACATAGGTCTTGTCGTCCTCGGGGCACTGGTAGTTGATGACGTGGGTGACGTCGTCGATGTCGATGCCGCGCGCGGCGACGTCGGTGGCGACGAGTACGTCGATCTCGCCGGTACGGAACTTCTTCAACGCCTTCTCGCGGGCCACCTGGCCGAGGTCACCGTGGACCGCACCGACGGAGAACCCGCGTTCGGCGAGGTCGTCGGCAACCTTCTGCGCTGTCCGCTTGGTGCGCGTGAAGATCATCGTCGCGCCACGCCCCTCGGCCTGCAGGATGCGTGCGACGAGTTCGGCCTTGTCCAGCGCGTGCGCGCGGTAGACGTACTGTGTGGTCCGCTCGTGGACGGCGGAGTCGTTGGCGTGCTCGGCGCGGATGTGGGTGGGCTGCTTCAAGAACGTGCGCGCGAGGGTGACGATCGGGCCCGGCATCGTCGCCGAGAACAACATGGTCTGCTTCTGGTCGGGCAGCGTGGCCATGATGCGTTCGATGTCGGGCAGGAAGCCCAGATCCAGCATCTCGTCGGCCTCGTCGAGCACCAGGACCGCGACCTTGCCGAGGATGAGGTGTCCCTGCTGGGCGAGGTCGAGCAGACGACCGGGGGTACCGACGACCACGTCGACGCCGGCACGCAGATCCGCGATCTGCGACTCGTACGGGCGTCCACCGTAGATCGAGGTGATCTTCAGCGGCCGCCGGCGAGGCTTCGCGGCGGGCGCGTCGTCGCCCTCGACCGGATCGGCGCTCGGCAGGGTGACGACCAGCTTCTTGGCGGCCACCTCCAGGTCACCGGTCACCTGCAGGCACAACTCGCGGGTCGGCACGATCACCAGCGCGCGCGGGGTGTTGTCCAGGGGTCGCACGCCCGACTGCTCGGGGTGGACCAGACGATGCAGCAGCGGAACGCCGAAACCGAGGGTCTTGCCCATGCCGGTACGGGCCTGACCGATCAGATCGCTACCGCCGAGGGCGAGCGGCAAGGTCAGTTCCTGGATGGCGAAGGTTCGGGTCTTGCCGTCGTCGGCGAGGGCCGACACGATGTGCTCGTCGACGCCGAGGTCGGCGAAGGTCGGCGAGGTGTGCTCCTCATCGACGATGGTCGTCTGGACCTCGTCGGTCTGGAGTTCGGGAGTAGTCATAAGTTGTGCGTGCGCCTTTCATGTGTCGCTCGAGCGCGCACGAAAGGCTCCACGAATCCTGCGAGTGGCACCGGGTCGAGTGGTTCTCGGGACTCCCGGTGGTTCGCGTTCGCCGCGCGACCGCCATGGTCGCGTCGGGCGAGCGGGTGGGCTCGGCAGTGCGCGCGCAATGTCCGGGTGGTCTGCGAGGAGTCGGTGGACTCCGACGGGGATTCCGACGGGCTCCCGAGTGTGAGAACCCCTCGGCGTCGCACGCGCGCAGGGCGCCGGAAGGCTGCCTCCACGTGCATGGACGACCGGCGTTCGCCGACCACACCGTTCACGAGTGTACGTGGTGCTCACCGGCCGCCTGCAGGCGCGACCGTTACCATCGGGGCATGTCGTCGCCCACCGCCTCGCCCGAACCGCTCCCGGCAACCCTCGACGACGAGGAGGACAGGGCCGTCGGCAAGCTCTTCGCGGTGCTTCTCGCCGGCGAGTACGCCGCGTTCTACCGGCTGATCGACGAATCCTCGATGGCCCCCGACATTCCCAGCGGGATCGCGATCGCGCGAATGGCGGCGTCGGAGATCGCGCACTTCGAACTGCTCGCCGAGCAGGTGTCACGCCGCGGACTCGATCCCGCCGAGTCGATCGAGCGCTATCGCGCCGTCTTCGACCAGTACCACCGGGCGACCACCCCACGGACCTGGCTCGAGGCCCTGGTGAAGGCCTACGTCGGCGACGGGCTGGCCGCCGACTTCTACACCGAACTCTCCGAGATGATGCCGCCGGTCGCCCAACAGGTGGTGGCCCAGGTGATGGCCGAAACCGGGAACTCCCAGTTCGCCCGTGAGCAGGTCAAGGCGGCGATCGCCGCCGACCCGGCGTTGCGCTCGCCGTTGACCCTGTGGGGCCGACGACTGCTCGGGGAGGCCGTCACCCACGCCCAGTGGGTACTCGCGGCCGAGGAGGGCGTGACCGACCTGCTGTTCTCGGGGGCCACCTCCCTCAACGGCGTCGCCGACTTCTTCGACTCGATCACCGCACGGCACGCCGAGCGGATGTCCGACATGGGGCTGGGCTGATCGGACTCGAGATCGTGTGCCGGTGAATGTGGCTTTTCGCTGTGAGCGGAGCCGGTGTGGGTCACGGTGATCGCTGGACTAGCCTTGTGCGGCAGGCACTCGGCGTCTCGTCCGTCGGCGTGGACGCACGAGGTTTCCACACAGAAGGGTGGCCATGACCATTGAAGTGAAGATCGGTATCACCGACAGCCCTCGCGAACTGTCGATCCAGTCTCCGCTGGAGAGCGACAAGGCGTTCGCGGCTGTCGAAGCCGTGCTGACCGGCAAGGAGCCGCTGCTCTCGCTCACCGACGAACGCGGTGCCCGCTATCTGGTGCCCGCCGCCAAGATCGCCTACGTCGAGGTCGGCGCCGCGGAGAACCGACGGGTCGGCTTCGGTTCCTGATCGGTTACCCGGTACAACCCGAGAAGAACGCATCGAGCAGATCGGCTCGGTGCGTTCTCTCGTCTCAGCCGGCCGACTACTCGGCGTCGGTGGGCGACTCGGCGGCGGTGTCGGCGGCGGCAAGGGCAGACGCCGCGGCGTCGATCTCGACCTGGCGCGGCACATGGGACAGCCCGCCCCACAGCAAGGCGACGGTGGTGTCCACCGCGGTCTGCTTGTCGATCGGCCGGCGAGCCTCGAGCCAATAGCGGGCGTTGACCTGGCTCGCTCCGACGAGTCCGGCCGCCAGCATGCGCGAGCGGTAGGGGTCGAGTCCGGAATCCTGCATGACCAGCCCGTACACGGCGTCCACACACGCCTCGGTGGCGCCCTCGGTACGCCGGATGACCGCCGGATCCATCACGTCGGAGGCGAAGATCAACCGATATCCGGAATTGTCGGAGTCGATGAAGTCGAAGAACGCCTGCACTGCCGCCCGTACGCGCCGGCGATTGTCGGTGGTGGTGAGCAACGCGTTGTTCACGTCGACGACCAGCTTCTCCGCGTGCGAATCGACCACCGCGATGTAGAGGTCGAGCTTCGACGGGAAGTGTTGGTAGAGGACTGGTTTGCTGACGCCGGCGTGAATTGCGATCTCGTCCATGCCCGCCGAGTGATAGCCGCGCTCGACGAAGATCTCGCTTGCGGCCTCGAGCAACTGCAAGCGCCGTGCACTGCGGGGTAGACGGGTCCCGTTGCGCCCGGAGGAGACATTAGCCGCCGTTGACATGGTTAGAGGGTACTCGGACTCGTGACCCACAAACCGCGTGGATCGCACAAGTGAATTCACAGCCTTCGATGAGGACGTGTGATGTCGCACGTGGTATTGGCCGGTTCTGTGAGAGGGTGTGAACCGTGAGCCGCACAGATGATGCGTCGGGGACGGGGAGCGCGGAGCGCCGGACGGGGCGGCCCCGTGCGCGCGACGCCGATCCGCGGTCACCACACGCCGCCGACCAGGTGCCCGGTGGATCGTTCGCTTCCGGCGGATCGTTTGAGGCAGCCCAGACGCCAACGGGGACAGGCGAGAACCGCACGGACCAGACGCCGCCACGCACCGCCCCGTCTTCGGCAGCCGCGCCTCGGTCTGCGACGACCACCCGTCGGCGTCCGCTCCCGGATCAGCCGCTGCGCGCTCGCTGGGACCCGACCGACGACAACGGCCGGCCACGCTCGGACCGTGACAGCGCGCCACCGCGCAAGAAGCAGAGTGCGATCGGTCGATTCGTGACGACCTACGGGTGGCGTGCCTATGCGATCCCGGTTCTGGTGGTCCTGACCATCGTGCTGCTCGTCTACACGATTCGTGACGACAACACGACCAACGCCAGCGCGCCGGTCGGCCCGGACTCGTCGGCCCGCAACGCCGAGGTCACCAAGGAGACCCGGCCGATCGGTGCACCCACCGGAGAGATCGCGCCCGCGCAACTGCCCGCGGGGGCACTGCCGGGCGGAGGTGGCTTCACCACGGTGGGGCGCAAGACCTTTCGCGTGGTTCCGGGCACGACACCGCAGGTCGGTCGTGGCGGGCAGGTGTACACCTACACCGTCGAGGTCGAGAACGGTCTGATCCCGGCGGAGTACGGAGGAGATCAGGCATTTGCCAAGATGGTCGACGCCACGCTGGCCAACGACAAGAGCTGGATCGGTGACGGCAAGGTGTCGTTCCGGCGGATCGATCGCGGCAACCCGGACCTGCGGTTGTCCCTGACGTCGACGAACACCACGCGCGAACTCTGCGGGTACCAGATCAAACTGGAGACCTCGTGCTTCTATCCGCCACAGGAGCGGGTCACCCTCAACGAGGCCCGCTGGATTCGCGGCGCGCAGTCCTACGAGGGTGACGACGTCGCCTACCGCCAATATCTGGTGAACCACGAGGTCGGTCACGGCATCGGATATGAGCATCACGTCCCGTGCCCGGCCAACGGAGCGCCGGCGCCGATCATGATGCAGCAGTCCTTCGGGGTGTCCAACTCGGAGATCATGGCGCTCGATCCGGACATCCGCGCCAACCCGGCGCTGGTCTGCAAACCCAACCCGTGGCCCTTCCCCGATCGGACGAGCGCCGGCTGAGCCGTTGCACTTGCGGGAATGACGAGGTGCGCCGGGTCGTTGTTCGACTCAGTTCACCCGTCCGACTCGCATACCCGGGAGGCCTGCCGTGTCATCCTTGCCCCCGCTGGTGGAACCAGCGGCCGAACTCTCCAACGACGAGGTCGCGCGCTACAGCAGGCACCTGATCATCCCCGACGTCGGGATGGACGGGCAGAAACGACTCAAGAACGCCAAGGTGCTCGTCATCGGTGCCGGCGGGCTCGGGTCGCCGACGCTGCTCTATCTCGCCGCCGCCGGCGTCGGAACGATCGGCATCGTCGAGTTCGACGTCGTCGACGAGTCCAATCTGCAGCGCCAGGTCATCCACGGCCAGTCCGACGTCGGTCGGCCCAAGGCCGAGAGTGCGCGCGATTCGATCCTCGAGATCAACCCGTTCGTCACCGTCAACATCCACGATCAGCGCCTCGAGCCCGAGGGTGCCATCGAGCTGTTCTCCGGCTACGACCTCATCCTCGACGGCACCGACAACTTCGCGACCCGATATCTGGTGAACGACGCCGCGGTGCTCGCACACAAGCCCTACGTGTGGGGATCGATCTACCGTTTCGAGGGACAGGCCTCGGTGTTCTGGGAGGACGCCCCCGATGGTCGCGGCATCAACTACCGCGATCTCTACCCGCAGGCGCCGCCACCGGGCATGGTGCCCTCGTGCGCCGAGGGCGGGGTGCTCGGCATCCTGTGCGCCTCGATCGGTTCCATCATGGGCACCGAGGCGATCAAGCTGATCTGCGGCATCGGTGAGCCGCTGCTGGGCAGGCTGATGGTGTACGACGCTCTCGACATGACCTACCGCACCATCCGGATTCGCAAGGACCCCGAGGGTGAGAAGATCACCGGTCTGATCGACTACGAGGCGTTCTGCGGTGTCGTCTCCGACGAGGCCGCCCAGGCTGCCGCGGGCTCGACACTGACCGCCGTCGAACTCAAGGAGAAGATCGACGCCGGTGAGAAACTGGCGCTGGTCGACGTGCGCGAGCCGGTCGAGTGGGACATCGTGCACATCGACGGCGCGACCCTGGTGCCCAAGGATCAGATCCTGTCCGGCGCCGCACTGGCCCAGATCCCGCAGGACCGGCCGACGGTGCTGTACTGCAAGACCGGAATCCGGTCGGCGGAGGCGCTCGCCGCGCTCAAGCGAGCCGGATTCGCCGACGCCACGCACCTGCAGGGTGGCATCACCGCATGGGCCAGTCAGGTCGACAAGGAACTGCCGGTCTACTGACTCGGCACCTCGTAGCCGCGTCGCTGCGCGGCTTCGGGGCGCCATCTCGGTAATCTCTGCAGACGTGAATACCGTCGAGCCCCCCGAGCACGTGCTCAATACGTTCGGGCTGACCGCCCACCCGCCCATCGCCATGGGCGAGCGCTGGGTCGGCGGGTGGCGTGTCGGGGAGGTCGTGCTGTCGCTGGTGCCCGACCACGCGCGCGCGGCGTGGTCGGCCTCGGTCCGCGAGAACCTCTACGTCGAGGGTTTGCGAATCGCGCGACCGTTCCGGGCCACCGACGGTCGGTACGTCGTCTCCGGATGGCGTGCGGATACCTACATCGCCGGCGTCCCCGAACCCCGCCACGACGAGGTGGTGTCGGTGGCCGAACGACTGCACGAGGCCATCGCCGGACTCGAGCGACCACGATTCCTGCTCCAGCAGCCTGCGCCGCCCCACACCGACGTCGACGTCTTCGCCGCTGCCGATCGCGCCGCATGGGAGGACACCCCGATGCGCTCGGCGCGTGCCGCCGGAATGGCCGAGCCGACCTCACCGGATGGCCAGGAGAGCATCGAGATCCTCAAAACGCTTGCGACTCTGCGCAAGAACGTCGACCTGCCGAGCCAGGTGGTGCACGGTGACCTGTTCGGCACGGTGCTCTTCGCCGGTGCGGCTGCGCCCGGCATCACCGACATCGTGCCCTACTGGCGGCCGGCGTCGTGGGCGGCGGCGGTAGTGGTCGTGGATTCGCTGGCCTGGGGCGGCGCTGACGACGACCTCGTACAGCGCTGGTCCGACGAGCCGGAGTGGCCACAGATGATGTTGCGCGCCACAATCTTCCGCCTGGCGGTCCACGCCCTGCATCCGCGATCGACCGCCGGTGCGTTACCGGGGCTCAAGCGCGTCGTCGACATCGTCCGGTTGATGGTGTAGTTCGTTCACCGGGGGGCGCGGGCGCCGTCACCTTTCCCACCCAACGGTCGAGGCCTCCCCGCGCGGGAATGCCCCCGCCCTTCCCGCCCCGGCGGCCCTTCCCGCCCGACGGCCCTTCCCATCCCGATGGTCGAGGTGCCGAGGAGCGCCAGCGACGAGCCTCGAGACCCCTTGTGCTGAGCGGCTTCCGGTCCACGGTGGTTCGGTTCCCGCACTGCTGCAAGCGGTCTCGAGGCTCGCCGCACGCGGCTCACACCTCGACCATCGGCGGGGGGCGTTCCCACCCCGGGTTTCGTGCCCGATGGCCGTCTCATCCTGGTGGTCGAGGTGCCGAGGAGCGCTAGCGACGAGCCTCGAGACCTGTTGTGCTGAAGGGTTTCCGGTGCACGGTGGTCCGAATACAGCACCGGTGCAGTTGGTCTCGAGGCTCGCCGCACGCGGCTCGCACCTCGACCATCGGGGGGACCGTTCCCACCCCGGGGTTTCGTGCCCGACGGCCGTTCCCATCCCGGTGGTCGAGGTGCCGAGGAGCGCCAGCGACGAGCCTCGAGACCCCTTGTGTCGAAGGGGTTTCTGGGCCACGGGCACTCGAACACCTCGACCATCGGGTGGGTTGTCTCTATGGAGTTCTCAAACAACAGATGCGGTCCCGGCGATCCCGGGTGCAGGGAATCAGGTTGTGGGGCAGGGTAGGTCAGGCTGCGGTGTCGTCGAGTCGCATGGTGCGTCGGTGGTAGGACGGTACGGGTTGTCGTTTCGGGTCGATGCTGGCGGGTGGGATGAGCCAGGGGTGGCGGTCGAATCCCATGATGATGTCCCATCCGTGGTGGTGGACGTCGTCGTGGCAGCTGGTGCAGAGGAGGCAGCCGTTGTCGAGGTCGGTGGGCCCGCCGTCGCTCCAGTGCTGCACGTGGTGTGCTTGGCAGCGTCCGGCGTGTGTTCCGCATTTGACGCACCCGCGGTCCCGCACGAGTAAGGCTTTGCGTTGGCCGGGGGTGAAGAAGCGTTCCTGGCGTCCGACGTCGAGGGGTACGCCGTCGGTGTTGAGGATGATTTTGGTGATCGTGGTGTCACACGACAGCATTCGCGCGGTGGCTTCGGTGATCGGACCCATGTTCTGCAACTCGCCGCCGACGGCCGGATTGTCGGCTGACCAGGTCCACAACAACCCGTTGGTGGGTTTCGCCGAGAAGGTGGTGTCGGCCAATCCTTGTGCCGCGAGTTCGACGATGGTTTCGAACGCGGCCGCGCAAATTTGTTCGGGCGTGCGGGGATCGGGGGACCCGTCGGGCTGCGGCTTGGGAGCCGACAGGGTTTCCATCAGGGTGCGGGTCTTTTCCCGGCGATGATGTCGAGGTTCGCCGAGATTTCCAGCCGTCCGTCGTCGGTGATGCGGTCGGTGTAGGAGTTGATCGTCTTGTCCTCGGCGGCCGGTAACCCACCAGGCGTCTCCGCGGCCAGTTCGTTACCCAACTGCCGAGCGTAGAGGTTGATTTCGGCGGGGGTGAATCCGGCGAAGTAGTGCGACAGCAGTTTCCGCAGGTATTCACACCGGTGGACGGTGTTGAGGGGTTCGGGGGAGCGGGCGTCGATGTGCGCCAACCCGCGGACGATGGCGTCGGTGTGTTCGGAAGAAATGGACCCGTCCGCAGCATGCGCCAACAACAGATCAATGTCGCTGGTGGCCGAGATCCGCACGTACCGACCTGCGACCGAGGGCGCGAAACCCATGCTGATCAACAACTCCCGAAGTCGGGTGGTTTTGTGATCGGCGACGCCCAGGCGATCCAGTTCGCCGGTGAGGGTGGTGGCGTGATGATCAACCAGGTTCCGCAACAACAGGACTTGTTTCATCGCGCCGAAGGCTTGGGGCCCGGTCATCTCCGGGTTCCATTGCAGGTCGCTGAGTTGGGTGACGATGGTGGCGAAGACTGCTTCGGCGTCAACAGATTCCGCGTCAAGAATGGTAGTGGATTCGATCATGGGCCCCTCCCCAGTGGCTGATCGGTGCGATAGGTCCAGTGTACAGGAAAGTATGTTCGATGCAAGGGGTATTCTCGATCAATTCTGCTTGTGGACAACGTGTTTCGGCGCCAATTTTCTGTCGGTGGGGTGTGGTAGACGGAGCGGTTTTCGCTGTAGTTGATGGATGTGGTTGCGATACCTGTCATCTCGCCGGGTCTCGAGGCCCGGCGCCCGGGGCGCCGTGCACCTCGACCATCGAGGGAGGGGTGCTCGAGCATCGGCGGGGAAGGGATCGCGCACCTCGACCATCGGGAGGAAGTTCCGGCGCGTGGGGCACGGTTTTCCTGGACCATCGGGAAGGGTTCTCTGCCATGGGACAGGAAGGGGTGCTCGACTATCCTTGACCGTGGCTGATCTCACACGAAGAACACACCCGGCAGAAGGGCGTCACTGATGGATCTGCTTGTACCCGGCCTCATCATCCTCGTCGTGGTCATTGGTCTGATCATCAAGATCCGCCGCGACCGGCCGCACCCCGATGGTGAGTACTACAGTTATCCCGGCTGGGCCACCGGAAGTGATTCGGGGTCTGGTGATTCGGGATCCAGCAGCGACTGAGTCGGCCCGGTCTCACAGACCACTGGCGCAGATGTGAGAACAACGTGACGTCGCGGTCACTGCGGTGACAATCGGCGCAATACGCGCTTCGTAGTTTTGGTTCCAACGACCGACGCCGTCGTCGGTGGTCACGGCATCAGCCCACCCGAGACCGATGGGAACCCACATGGCATTCTCGACCCTCCTGCACGACCTGCGCAGAGACCACACGATCACCGACTGGGATCCAGAAGACCGGCACGCCTGGGACGCAGGCAACGCCGCGATCGCCCGCCGCAATCTGCTGTGGTCGGTGATCTGCGAGCACATCGGTTTCTCGATCTGGTCGCTGTTCTCGGTGATGGCCCT
Source organism: Gordonia sp. L191 (assembly GCF_030077625.1). Classification (NCBI taxonomy): domain Bacteria; kingdom Bacillati; phylum Actinomycetota; class Actinomycetes; order Mycobacteriales; family Gordoniaceae; genus Gordonia; species Gordonia sp. L191. The sequence goes on from NZ_CP125996.1 coordinate 1,318,223, forward strand.
GTTCATGGGCCCGCAGTACGGCATCAACGCCGACCAGAAGTTCGTTATCGCGGCGACGGCGACCTTCGTCGGCGCGTGTCTGCGCGTGCCCTACACCCAGGCCACCGCGCGCTTCGGCGGCCGCAACTGGGCGATCTTCTCCGCCGTGGTCCTGCTGATCCCGACCGGTCTGACGATGATGCTGATGATGAACCCCGGAGAGTTCGGTTTCGGCTGGTTCCTCGCGGTGGCCGCGCTCACCGGCTTCGGCGGCGGCAACTTCGCCTCGTCGATGACCAACATCAACGCGTTCTATCCGCAGCGACTCAAGGGCTGGGCGTTGGGACTCAACGCCGGCGGCGGCAACATCGGGGTTCCGGCGGTCCAGCTGATCGGTCTGCTGGTCATCTGGCTGGCAAGTGACAAACCCGAGATCCTGTGCGCGATCTACCTTGTCGCGCTTGCCGTCGCGGGAGTCGGTGCGGCGATCTTCATGGACAACCTCGATCACCAGACCGCCAGCGGGCGGGCGATGATCGATTGTCTCAAGCATTACGACAGCTGGCTGATCTCGGTGCTCTACATCGGTACCTTCGGTTCGTTCATCGGCTTCTCGTTCGCCTTCAGTCAGGTACTCAGCCTCAGCTTCCAGTCGTCGGGTCAGTCTGCCTCGGCCGCATCGCTTTCCGCCGCGCAGATCGCGTGGATCGGTCCGCTGCTCGGCTCGTTGTTCCGACCGCTGGGTGGAAAGTTCGCCGACCGGTTCGGTGGTGGGCGGGTGACCCTGTGGTCCTTCGTCGCGATGGTCGCCTCCTCGGTGATCCTGGTCGTCTCCGGAACCTCCGCCGATTCACATCCCGGCCACCGGATCGAATCCGCGCAACTGGCGGGATTCATCATCGGGTTCATCCTGTTGTTCGCGATCTCGGGCATCGCCAACGGCTCGGTGTACAAGATCATTCCGACCATCTTCGAACACAAGTCGCGGACCCTGCCGGGGATCAGCGGAGGTGCCGCGGTGCTGTGGTCGCGGTCGATGTCGGGCGCTCTCATCGGTATCGCCGGGGCCGTCGGAGCACTCGGTGGCGTGGCGATCAACCTCGTCCTGCGCAGTAGCTACAAGGCCAATCATTCGGCGACGGTGGCATTCTGGATCTTCATGGCCTTCTACGTGGTGGCCGGGGTGATCACCTGGTGGTTCTACGCCCGGCGCGAGGTGGTCCTCGATCCGCACTTCCGCCACACCGGCGACATCGAGGTCGCCGACGCCGGTGGCATCGGCGACACCACACCCGCCACTCCTGTCGCCCCGGCCACCCCGGCGGTGGATGCCCGATGATGCACTCCCGCACAGATTTCCAGCCGAAGTCGAGGACCGTCGTGGTGATCGGCCACGGCATGGTCGGACACCGGTTCGTGCAGTCGCTGCGAGAGCGCGATCACGGGGGGACCTGGCGCGTGGTGGTGATCGCCGAAGAGGCCGACGCCGCATACGACCGGGTGGGATTGTCGTCCTACATCGGTGCGTGGGACCGGTCATCGTTGGCGTTGTCTGGCAACGACTATGCGGGTGACGACGCGGTGCAGCTACACCTGGGGGAGGCGGTCACCGCGATCGACCGGGGCGGGAAACGGGTGATCACCGATCGGGGGGCCGAGATCGGTTATGACGCACTGGTGTTTGCGACCGGCTCATACCCCTTTGTGCCGCCGGTGGCCGGTCACGACCACGACCGGTGTTTCGTCTACCGCACCCTCGACGATCTCGACGGCATCCGGCGCGCCGCAGAGGCCTCGACGCCCGGCGCCGCCGGTGTGGTGGTGGGCGGCGGGTTGCTCGGCCTGGAAGCCGCCAATGCCCTTCGGCTGCTGGGGATGACGCCGCATGTCGTCGAGTTCGCGCCGAGGCTCATGCCGATGCAGGTCGACGCCGGGGGTGCGGCGGTGTTGCAGAACCTGGTCTCCGACCTGGGGTTGCACGTGCACACCGGGGTGGGTACGTCGTCGATCGCCGACGCTCCGGACAGCGAGTCGCTGACGGTGACACTGAGCGATGGGGCGACGATCGACGCCGCCCTGGTCGTCTTCTCCGCCGGTGTGCGTCCTCGCGACGCGGTGGCCCGGGAGGCGGGTCTTCCCGTCGGGGAGCGCGGCGGCGTGCTGGTGGACTCGGCGTGCCGAACCGCCGATCCGGACATCTATGCCGTCGGCGAGGTCGCCGCGGTCGACGGGCGATGCTACGGCCTGGTCGCCCCCGGATACAGCACCGCCGACGTCGTCGCCGACCAACTCCTCGGTGGCAGTGCGACATTCGCCGGTGCCGACATGTCGACCAAGCTGAAGCTGCTCGGCGTCGACGTCGCGAGCTTCGGTGACGCCATGGGGGAGACGGACAATGCGCTGGAGATCGTCTACTCTGACCCGCTCGCCGGCCGCTACGCCAAGATCGTGCTCTCCGACGACGCGCGGACCCTGCTCGGCGGCATCCTGGTCGGCGATGCATCCGCCTATGCCACGCTCAAGCCCATGCTGGGGCGCGAGATCCCGGGAGATCCGGCTGCGCTGATCGTTCCCGCGGCCGGGGAGTCCGGCATCGGTCTCGACGCGCTGCCCGACGACGCGGAGATCTGCTCGTGCAATGGGGTGTCCAAGGGTGTGATCTGTTCGGCGATCGCCGACGGTGCCTGCGACATCGCCGCGGTGAAGGCGTGCACCTCGGCGGGCACCGCCTGTGGCGGTTGCGTACCGAGTATCGCCTCGCTGCTGGCCGCCTCCGGGGTCGAGCTGAGCAAGTCGCTGTGTGAGCACTTCACGCAGTCGCGGTCGGAGTTGTTCGAAGTCGTTGCGGTGACCGGTATCCGGACGTTTTCCGAGCTGATCGCCCGGTACGGGACCGGCTCCGGCTGTGAGGTGTGCAAACCGACGGTCGCCTCCATCCTCGCGTCGACCTCGAGCGATCACATCCTCGACGGCGAGCAGGCCGCGCTGCAGGACACCAACGACCATTTTCTGGCGAACCTGCAGAAGAACGGCAGTTATTCGGTCGTGCCCCGGATGCCCGGCGGTGAGGTCACCGCCGAACAACTGATCGTCATCGGCGAGATCGCCCGCGACTTCGACCTGTACACCAAGATCACCGGTGGCCAGCGGATCGACATGTTCGGCGCCCGGGTCGAACAGTTGCCGCAGATCTGGCGGCGCCTCGTCGACGCGGGAATGGAGTCGGGACACGCCTACGGCAAGAGCCTGCGCACGGTGAAGAGCTGTGTGGGGCAATCCTGGTGCCGATATGGCGTGCAGGATTCGGTCGGGATGGCGGTGTTCCTCGAGAAGCGGTACCGCGGTCTGCGATCGCCGCACAAACTGAAGTTCGGGGTCTCTGGGTGCGCACGAGAATGCGCCGAGGCACGTGGTAAGGACGTCGGGGTGATCGCCACCGAGAACGGCTGGAACCTGTACGTGGCCGGCAATGGTGGACAGAGCCCGAAACACGCCCAACTGCTGGCCGGCGGAGTGGATGACGCGACACTGGTCGCCTACATTGATCGGTACCTGATGTTCTACGTCCGCACCGCCGAGCGGCTCCAGCGCACGGCGCCGTGGCTGGAGGCGCTCGACGGCGGTCTCGATCATCTGCGAGCTGTGGTGTGCGAGGACAGCCTCGGCCTGGCGGCGGAACTGGAGGCCGCGATGGACCGTCACGTCGCCGGATACCGTGACGAGTGGGCCGAGGTGCTCGCCGACGAGGAGAAGTTGTCGCGGTTCGTGTCGTTCGTCAACGCGCCGGACGTGCCCGACCCGACCATCCGGTTCACCGACGGCGAGGTCACCGGCGACCGCAAGGTCCCGGTGCTGCTGGACATGCCGCGGTTCCGGGCGCAGCAGCCGAGGACCGGCCGAACGACCGAACGCGAAGGAGTGGCCACATGACCGCCGACACGGCGACCGGCGCAGGGTCCGCACGCCCAGGGCAGATCGGCGCAGGGCAGATCGGCGCAGGGCAGTGGGTGCGCGCCTGCCCCTTCGATCGGCTCGTTGAGGGACGCGGAGTCGCAGTCCTCGGCCCGCAGGGCAGCCAGGCGGCGCTCTTCCGGGTGCCTGCGGCCGAAACCGACCGCGAGGCGGTGGGTCGCTCGCGGATCTACGCCATCGGCAACATCGATCCGTTCGGCCGTGCCGCGGTGCTCTCCCGTGGGCTGACCGGCGATCACGACGGTGAGCCCACGGTCGCCAGTCCGCTGGGCAAGCAGGTCTTCTCGCTGCGCACCGGGGTATGCCTCGACGACGAGTCGGTGTCGGTGCCCTCGCTGGCGACCCGCGTGGTCGGCGGCGTCGTCGAACTCTGGTTCGGCACCCCCGATCGTCTCGTCGCCCCCGACGGGCTGCGATGAGTTCTGCAGCGACACCGCCGATCTCCGACGATCTGCCGTTGACCGGATTCACCGTCGGGATCACCGCCGCCCGCCGCGCCGACGAGTTCGCGGCGCTCCTCGTGCGCCGCGGCGCCGACGTCGTCATGGCCCCGACCATTCGCATCCTGCCGCTCGTCGACGACACCGAACTCGAACAGGTCACCGAGCGGATCATCGCCGACCCGCCGGACCTGATGGTTGCCACCACCGGGATCGGTTTCCGCGGCTGGGTCGAGGCCGCCGACGGCTGGGGGGACGCCGATCAACTCCTCGGCGCGCTCGGCGAGAGTAGGCTGATCGCCCGCGGTCCCAAGGCCAAGGGCGCGATCCGTGCGGCCGGACTCCGCGAGGAGTGGTCGCCGGAGAGCGAGTCCTCCTCGGAGGTCCTCGACCGTCTGCTCGACGAAGGGGTGGAGGGCAAGCGGATTGCGGTGCAATTGCACGGCGCGACGAGCGAATGGGAGCCACTGCCCGACTTCGGTGCGGTGCTACGCGCCGCGGGCGCCGACGTCCTGGCCGTCCCCGTGTACCGCTGGAACATGCATCCCGACGTCGCGCGGATCGACGCGATGATCGCGTCGGTCGTGCGCGCCGACCTCGACGCGCTCACCTTCACCAGCGCACCCGCGGCGGCGTCGATCCTCACCCGCGCCAAGGAGCTCGGCAAACTGCAGCCGTTCCTCCACGGACTGCGGACCGCGGTACCGGTGTTCTGTGTGGGTTCGGTGACCGCGGGGCCGCTCGAGGCATTGCAGATACCGACCGTGTATCCGCGCCGATTCCGGCTCGGTGCGTTGGCCCGGTTGATCACCGACGAATTGCCCCGACGCAGCCATACTCTGCGGGTTGCCGGACACGACACCGCGATTCGGGGTCAGGCGGTGGTCGTCGACGGGCAGATGCGTGAGTTGTCGGCGACGGGACATCTGTTGCTCAAGATGCTCGCGCAGGTCCCTGGGCGGGTGGTGGGTCGCCAGGAGTTGCTGCGCGGACTGCCCGGCGACAGCGCCGACACCCACGCGGTCGAGGTGGCCGTTGCTCGTCTGCGGGCGGCGCTCGGCGACCCGAAGATGATCCAGACAGTGGTCAAGCGCGGATACCGCCTTGCCGTCGATCTCGAGTACGACGAAGCCGAGGACGAGTCATGATGATCCGCAACGATATTCGTCCTGCCGCGGGTGACCGGTTGGGCGGGGTCCGCCCCGTGCTCGTTGCGCACGGGACCCGCAACCCCCGCGGCGTCGCGGTGATTGCAGAGATCGCCGAGAAGGTCGCTGCGACGGTTGGTCCGACGCGCACCGCCTTCGTCGACGTCCTCGGTCCGACCCCGAGTGAGGTGCTCGGCGGGCTGGATCGCCCCGCGGTCCTGGTCCCTGCCTTCCTGGCATCGGGATACCATGTGCGCCAAGATATCCCGGAACACGTTCGCGCGTCCGGGGTCGGTGATGCCATCGTGACCCGCGCCCTGGGCCCCGATCCTAGGATCGCCGCTGTCCTGCGGCGGCGGTTGATCGAATCCGGGTGGCGACCCGGAGACGCCGTGGTGCTCGCCGCGGCCGGCTCAACCGACGACTCCGCCTGTGCCCAGGTGTATCTCGCCGCGCGTCAGCTCGAGGGGCTGATCGGTGGGCACATCGAGGTCGGCTTTCTCACCACCGCCGCACCGACCGTTGCCGACGCGGTCGCCGCCGCTCGAATCTCCGGTCGCGGCGTCGTCATCGCCGCATACCTGTTGGCCCCCGGCCTCTTTCACGAGCGCCTGCACACCGTGGGTGCCGACCTGGTGGCCGAGCCGCTCGGCGCCGACCCGGCGATCGTCGAACTCATCGTCACCCGGATGCGTGCCGCGGTCAGTCCGTACCGCACCGATGCGGTCCTGCTGCGCTGACCGCGCCCGCCCTCCCGCCGACAGCGCTCTTCCTTTCGCCGACAGCGCCCGTCTCCCCGCCGACAGCGCTCAGTCGAGTATGTCGATCTCCCAACGACATTCGCGCATCAGTACCTTGCCGTCGCGAATCGGCACCCCTTCGTCTCGGAGTCGGTCGAGCTGCCGCTGGGCGAGATGCGGTGCGGGCTTGCCGCTCGCCGAGATGACCCGATGCCACGGCAGGTCCGCGGAGTCGGTGCGCATGATCCACCCGACGATCCGCGGGGAACTCAATCCGGCTGCGGCGGCGAGGTCGCCGTAGGTGCTGACCCGGCCGGACGGGATGGCGGCGACCAGGGTTCGCACCCGCTCGACGTCGTCCTCGGTGACCGCACTCACAGCAGCGAACGTACCAAGCGGGCGGTCAACCCGGGTTCGAGGAAGGGCACCATGTGTTCGCAGTCGGCGTGGTGAACCTGCACCTGTTCGCCGCGTTCGCTCGCGCAGGCCTCGAGGAACGCCGGCCGCACGAACGGCGGGTCGACGCGATCGGCGACGACAACATGGGTGGGTACCCCGCGCGGCGGAAGCGTTGGCGGACGGCTCATCTCGCTCCACGAGGCGGCCGTCATCGGGGCACTGACGCGCCAGCCGACGCGCCCGTTGTCGCGGGCGGTGAGGTGCTCGGCGATCTCGGCCTCGAGGATCTCCGCGGGCACCGCCGCCCAGCCCTCGGAGCGTTTGGCCGCGCGGGCCGCGTCGGCGTCGGGGTAGTCCCAGTTGTCGAGGCCGGCGGTGGCGACCTCGAGTGCGAACTCCGGGTCGAGGCCCTGCGCGGGATCGAGTAGGACCAACCCGCGCACCGCGTCGGGCCGCTGGTTGGCCAGATGGATCGCCAGCGCGCCACCGAAGGAATGGCCGAGGACCACCAACGGCAGCGCCGCCGGATCGATGGTGGTGTCGATGAACTCCGAGAGCGCACGCACATGGTTCTCGATCGCCCACGGCGGACGCCACGGCGAGCGGCCGTGGCCGATGAGGTCGGGTGCGACGACGTGCAGGTCGGCGAGATGGTCGTGGGCCAGCGGAGCCCACCGCATCCCGTGGCCGGTGAGGCCGTGCAGTGCCAGGACCGTCGGGGCGCGCCGGTCGCCGAACTCGACGTGGTGAAGTGCCGTCACGCCGACGATTGTGCCGTATGCGGCGCAGCGCGCAGCCCCGGCCCGGACAGGGCAGACCGGTTCGGGGAGACGGGCCCACCGGCGATTGTCGGTGGGGCGTGCTTGCATGGACCCATGGCCCGTAAGCGTCCCTCGACCACGGCCGCGCCGAGCTCGCCGAATCGGGCCGCCCCCGCCAAGCGGGGGTCGTCGCGGTCGGCGCAGGCACGCCCGCGCTCGGCCGATGGCGCGGCCGGCCGTGGTGGTACCGCTCTGCGCGCACATCTCGTCGGCGCCGACGGCGGGCCCATCGTCACCCGCGAGTGGCCGCCGAGCGTGATGCGGGTCATCGAGGCGCAGACCGCCGAGGGGACCGTCGCCGACCCGTGGCGGCCGTTCCGCGTCCACGGCGGGCCCGGCTCGGGCAAGACGGCGTTGGTGGTCGACGCGGCCGTCGCGCGTCTCACCCGTCCGGGCATCGACCCGGAGTCGGTGCTCGTGCTCACCGCGAACCGTCGCGCCGCGGTGGCGTTGCGGGAGGAGATCACCCGCCGGGTGCTGGCGCAGTCCTCGGACGTACCCGCGCTCGGCGGGGCGCTGCGTGAACCGTTGGTACGCACGGTGCATTCGTTCGCGTTCGCGATACTGAGGCTGCAGGCGCAGGCGCACGGCAACCCGCCCCCGCGGTTGATCACCGGCTCCGAACAAGACGTCGTGTTGCGCGAACTGCTGGCCGGCGACATCGAGGACGGTGCCGAGTACTGGCCCGCCCATCTGCGTCCCGCGCTGGGGACCGATGGGTTCGCGCAGGCGCTGCGCGATCTGATGATGCGTGCCGCCGAACGGGGCGTGGGCCCCGAGGAACTCGCCGAGCTCGGCTCCCGGCACCGGCGTCCCGAGTGGGTCGCCGCGGCGCACGCATACGCGCAGTACGAGCAGAACGTCCTGTTGCGCGGCACGGTCGGATCGCAGACGCCGGGCGCCTCGGCGCCTGCGGTCGACGCCGCGGAACTCGTCGGCTCGGCGTTGTCGGCCTTCGCCACCGACCCCGACCTGCTCGCCGGGCAACGTCGGCGTATCCGGCACCTGATCGTCGACGACGCCCAACACCTCGACCCACAGGCCGCCCACCTGGTGCGGTTGATCGGCACCGGAACGGATTCGACGATCATCGCCGCCGACACCGACCAGTCGATCTTCGGATTCCGCGGCGCCAGTCCGCGGTTCGCCGATTCGCTGGCGGCACCCGGTACCGACCGTGACGTCGTGCTCGACACCGATTTTCGTCATCATCGCCAGATCGCGGTGGTCGGTCGTGCGCTCGCCGCACGGTTGCCCGGCGCGCGCCCGCATCGTTTCCCCGTGGTCCCCGACGCCGACGCACCGCCCGGCGGGGCATCGGTACGGGTGTACAGCTCCGCGGCCAAGGAGGCGACGGCGGTGGCCGATCTCCTGCGGCGTGCGCACCTCTTCGAGGGGGTGGCGTGGTCGCAGATGGCGGTCATCGTGCGGTCGGCGCATCTGACGCTGCCCGCCCTGCGGCGGGCGTTTCGTTCGGCGGGGGTGCCGCTGACCACCCCGACCTCCGATCTGCCGCTGCACCGGCAGCGGTCGGTGGCCGCGCTGATGGTGGTGCTGCGGGCGGTGGCTGCCCGCGAGCGGCCCGAACACCCTGCGGAGCAGCACGTTTACGAGGCTCCGCATGTCAACGAGGCTCCGCATACTGACGAGGCTCCACACACCGATGAGACTCCGCATGCCGAGGATTTCACCGCCGACGACGCGCTGGCACTGTTCACCGGTCCGGTCGGCATGGCCGACCCTGGGGCGATGCGCCGGCTGCGGCGGGGTGTGCGGCGTCGCGACGAGCAGGCGGGGGGCGAGCGCGCCGGCCGCGATTCGCTGTCGTCGCTGCGTCTGGCGCTCCTCGACCCCGAGCTCGGCGCCGAGTACCTGGCAGCGCTGACCGACCACGAGGGCGCACCGCTGGCTCGGGTGCTCGACGTGATCGCCGCCGGCGCCGCCGCCCATCGCGCAGGACGAGGTGTGGAGGAGACGCTGTGGGCGTCCTGGCAGGCCACCGGCCTGGAGCGGCGGTGGGTCTCCTCGGCGATTCGTGGCGGGCCCGGCGGCGAACAGGCCGATCGTGACCTCGACGCGATGATGGCGATGTTCGAGGCGGCCGCGAACTTCTCCGACACCTTGCCCGCCGCGGGCCCGGCCGGGTTCGTGCACTACCTCTCGCAACTGCAGATCCCGCGCGACAGCCGCACCCCGGCCGCCGCAGCCGACTCGGTATCGGTGCTCTCCGCGCACGCCGCCGCCGGCCGCGAGTGGGAGGTCGTCGCCGTCGCCGGAGTTCTCGACGGATTGTGGCCGTCGCTGCGTAGCCGCGGAAGTGTCTTGGGCACAGCCGAATTGGTGGACCTACTCGACGGGATGGATCCCGCGGCGATCGATCGGGTGGCGCGGGGCGCCGGTGCGCTCGCCGACGAGCGTCGACTACTGCTCGTCGCGTGCACCCGCGCACGCCGACGACTACTGGTGACCGCCGTCGAGGACGGAGGAGGGGAGTCGTCGCCGTCGAGGTTCATCGGCGAGATCTCCGACGCGCTGCGGATCGACGCCCGGCGGGGCGGAGTGGACGAGTCCGACGACGCCGAGCAGCCCGACGATCCCGATGTCCTCGACACCGTGGCCGAGGACGAGTTGCCCATCGACCCCGGTGTCGACCGGGTGTTGTCGCTGCCGTCGCTGGTGGCGACGCTGCGTGCGGTCGTGGTGGCCGGCGCCGACGAACCGGACGAACGCACTCGCGCCGCTGCGCAATTGCTTGCTCAACTTGCTGATTCGGATATTCCCGGAGCGCATCCGCGGGACTGGTTCGGGCTGTCGCGGCCGAGTTCCGCCGAGCCGCTGTGGACGCCTGAGGCCGGCCCCGTGGTGCTCTCACCGTCCAACGTCGACCAACTGTCGCGCTGTTCGCTGCGTTGGATGCTCGAGCGTGCCGGAGGCCGCGACGGCGACGGCACCCCGGCCCTGACCGGCTCGCTCGTGCACACGCTGGTGCAGGCCGTCGCCGGGGAGATCGAACCCGCCGAGGTGACGTCGGCGCTGCGCGAGATCTGGGAGCGCGTCGACACCGGGGCGGTCTGGTACTCGGCGCACGAACTCGAGCGTGCTGAGGCGATGCTCACGAATTTCCGTGAGTGGCTTGCTCTTTCCCGCGACGACCTCACCACGGTGGGCGTCGAGGCGGTCATCGACGCCGTCATCCCGCCGGCCGCGGATTCCGGTGCCCCCGACGCCGCACCGGCCGAGGACGGCTCGGCCCTGCCGGTACGACTCCGTGGCCGGGTCGACCGCCTCGAACGCGACGCGCAGGGCCGACCGGTCGTCGTCGACGTCAAGACCGCCAAGTCGGCCATCACCAAGGCCGACACGCTCGACCACGCCCAGCTCGCCGCTTACCAAGTCGCCATCGCGCACGGCGGGGCGCGGGAATTCCCGGGCACCGACGTCGAGCCCGGCGGCGGTCGCCTGGTGTACGTGTCGGCGCCGCACCGTTCGACCGGCGCCACCGAACGCGAACAGCCCGCGCTCACACCGGAATTGCTCGACGAGTGGCGCGCGGTGGTGCGCCGTGCCGCGCGCTCGGGCATCGGCCCGGTCTTCGAGGCGACCCCCAACCCCGGCTGCGCACACTGTGCGTTGGTGACCAGTTGCCCCGCCCAATTGCGTGGCAAGGCGGTCACCGATGACTGACGGCACCACCGGGAGCACCACCACCGAGGCACGGCCCACGCGCCCCCGGGTGTCGGCGACCTCGCTGGCCGCCGCCCTCGGGTTGCCTCCGCCCACTCCGGAACAGGTCGAGGTGATCGAGGCGCCCACCGAGCCGATGCTGGTGGTCGCCGGCGCGGGCGCGGGCAAGACGGAGACGATGGCCTCCCGCGTGGTGTGGTTGGTGGCCAACGGCATCGTCGGGCCCGACGAGATCCTCGGACTCACCTTCACCCGCAAGGCGGCCAGCGAACTCGGCGCCCGCATCCGCAGGCGGCTGTCGATGCTCGCCGGCTCCCCGGCGCTGCTGACTTGGGACCCTGACGGCGCACTCGCCGCACGCCTGCGGGCCGGTGATCCGGAGGTCAGCACCTACCATGCCTATGCCGGGCGACTCATCGCCGATTACGGTCTGCTCCTGCCCGTCGAGCCGCATGCGACGTTGATGTCGGAGACCGAGTTGTGGCAGATGGCCTTCGGGATCGTGTCCTCGTGGACCGGGGAGCTGACCACCACCAAGGTGCCCTCCAGTGTCACCGAGGCGGTCTTGCGGCTGTTCGGTGAGATGTCGGAGCACCTCGTCGATCTCGACACCCTCGCCGCATGGGGCGACGACCTGTACCGGATGGTCGACGATCTGCCCAAGGCACCGCGCCAGCGGGGCGCACCGAACGCCGCGCTGCGCACCGTTCAGCAGGTGATCGACGAGCGCCGGGAACTGTTACCACTCGTGGCGACCCTGATGCGCACCATGCGCGAGCAGGCCGTCCTCGACTTCGGCAGCCAGATGTCCCTGGCGGCCCGACTCGTCGCAGGCAACCCGGAAGTTGTTGCCGCCCAGCGGCAATCATTCCGCGCGGTGCTGCTCGACGAATATCAGGACACCGGTCACTCCCAGCGCGTGCTGCTCTCGGCCCTCTTCGGTGGGCAGGCCTCCGCGGGCAGCGATCCGGTGGCGGTCACCGCCGTCGGCGACCCGATCCAGTCGATCTACGGGTGGCGCGGTGCGTCGGCAGCCAATCTGCCGCGCTTTGCCACCGACTTCCCCCGCGCCGACGGTTCGCCCGCGCACCGGCGTGAACTGTTGACGAGCTGGCGCAACCCGGTGCAGACGCTGCGCCTGGCGAACGAGGCGTCCGAGGAACTGCGGCGTCGTGGTGTGCCGGTGAGCGTTCTGCGTCCGCGGCCGGGCGCCGACGCCGGGACGGTGACGTTCGCGTTGACCGAGACGGTGCTCGATGAACGCGCCTGGCTCGCCGACCAGATCGCGGCCCGCTACCACGACGTCGACGGTTCGGGGCCGCCGACCGTCGCGGTCCTGGTGCGCCGCAACGAGGATTCGGCGCCGATCGCGGCCGAGCTGGAGGCACGCGGCATCCCCGCGGAGGTCGTCGGCATCGGCGGACTGTTGCACGTTCCGGAGATCACCGACGTGGTCGCGACGTTGCGGCTGATGGCCGACCCGATGGCCGGAACCGCGGCGATGCGCCTGTTGACCGGTTCTCGATGGCAGCTCGGTGCGCGCGACCTGGCGGCGCTGTGGCGGCGCGCCACCGAACTGGCCGCCGGTCAGATCGCCACCGGTGGGGTGGTCACCACCCGCGAGGAACTCGACGAGGCGCTCGACGCGGTGCTGCCCACCGAGGTGGTCGACCGCGCCGGGATCGCCGACGCCGTCGTCGATCCCGGCGATCCGGAGGCCTACAGCCCCGACGGCTACGCGCGTATCCGTGCGTTCGGGGCGCAACTGGAGTCGTTGCGGCGCCGGATGGGTCAGCCGCTGCCCGAGCTGGTCGCCGACGTCGAGAACACCATCGGGGTGGCCGTCGAGGCACAGATCCGTGCACGCCGGATGCGCGGCGCGATCACCGGGCGTGAACACCTCGATGCCTTCGCCGACTACGTCACCCGATACGCCGAGCGGCCCGGCGCGAATCTGGCGGGCCTGCTGGCGTTTCTCGATACCGCCGAGACCATCGAGAAGGGGCTCGAGCCCGGGCGGGTGGAGGTCGCCGAGCAGCGCGTGCAGATCCTGACCGTGCATGCCGCGAAGGGACTCGAGTGGGACGTCGTCGCGATTCCCCATCTGTGCCAGGGGATCTTTCCGTCGTCCAAGGGCGAGACCACCTGGATGCGCAGTGCCCGTGAGCTTCCGGGGCCACTGCGTGGCGATCTCGCCGAACCGGAACCCCGGGGCCCCGCGGCCGCGAAGCTCGCGGCGGCGCGACCGGCCGGCGCCGACGAGGGGTTTCCGGTGCTCGATCTGAGTCGGGTGGGCGACCGCAAGGAGCTCGAGGACGCGTTGACCGAACACAAGGAGGCCATCGCCGAACGCCGACTCTCCGAGGACCGGCGGTTGCTCTACGTCGCGATCACCCGAGCCCGTCACGATCTGTTGGTCTCGGCGCATCACTGGTCGGAAACCGGGGAGAAACCCCGGGGTGGGTCGCCGTTCTTCAACGAGTTGCTGGCCATCGTGACCGAGACGGTGGAGAACGGAACCGCCGACGAGGCACGGGGTTTGACCGTCGACGTGCTCGCCGACGACCCGCCCGACGGCGCCGACAACCCGTTGGCCGAGCGGGTCGATGCCCGGATGTGGCCGACGGATCGACTCGGTGCGCGCCGCGACGCGGTGGCCGCCGCGGCCGATCTGGTCCTCGACGAACTGCGGCGGCGGGAGGCGCCGGCGTTGTTCGGGGCACCCACCGATCCGGAGCCCGATCCACAGTCGCCGGTGACCCACGACGCGCCGGTCGATGAGATCGAGGCGTGGCGCGCCGAGGTGGAGGTGCTCCTCGCCGAGCACGAGCGCACCAATCAGGCCGAGGTGGATGTGGCGCTGCCGGCTCATCTGTCGGTCAGCCAACTCGTCGACCTCGACACCGACGAGCGTGAATTCGCACGCAAGCTCCGACGCCCGACGCCGTTCCGTCCCAACCCGATCGCACGGCGCGGCACCGCCTTTCACGCGTGGGTCGAGCGGTGGTTCGGTGCGACCCGACTGCTCGACATCGACGAGTTGCCCGGCGCCGCCGACGAGAGTGCCGCCCCCGACGCCGATCTCGACGCGCTGCGCGAGGCATTTCTGGTCTCGCCGTGGGCGGCCCGCAGCCCCAGCGAGGTGGAGGTGCCCTTCGAGACGGTCATCGGCGACACGGTGATCCGCGGGCGCATCGACGCGATCTTCGCCGAACCCGACGGCTCATGGGTGGTGGTGGACTGGAAGACCGGGGCGGAGCCGAGCGCCGACTCGTCGTCGGTGTTCATCCAGCTCGCGGCCTACCGCATCGCGTGGGCGCAGTTGGCCGGGGTGCCGCTGGAGAAGGTGTCGGCCGCATTCCACTATGTCCGGTCCGGGCGCACCCTCGCGCCGCGAGACCTGCCCGATGCCGCGGCACTCGCCGCTTTGCTGGCCCGATGAGCTAGATTCCACACTGTGACAGCAGCGAGCCCTCCGAGTGCGCGGTGCCGGCGATGAGATCGCGCGGATTCCGGCGCCGGTTTCGGGGCGAGGATCTCTCCGAGGGGCCCGACTACGCCCTGGTCGGGGTCGTTCGCATACCGGAACTCCAGCAGAGCCCGGGCCGTGCCATCGGCAAACGTGTGGTGTTCGCGGTCATCGCACTGTTCTTCACCGCGGTGCTGGTCTACCTCGATCGCGACGGATATCGCGATGTGCAGGAGAACCCGCTGTCGTTTCTCGACGCCCTGTATTACTCGGCGGTGACGCTGTCGACGACCGGTTACGGCGACATCACCCCGCTGACCCCGTCGGCGCGATTGCTCAACCTGCTCATCATCACCCCGTTGCGGGTGCTGTTCCTGATCGTGCTCATCGGCACCACACTCGAGGTGCTCACCGAACGCTCGCGTCAGGCCCTCAAGATCCAGCGCTGGAGGAACAACTTGCGCAATCACTCTGTGGTCATCGGCTACGGCACCAAGGGCCGTACCGCGGTCGACGCGATGATCGGCGACGGCATCAAACCTGCCGACATCGTGATCGTCGACTCCGACCCGACGGTGCTCGAGGCCGCCGAATCCGACGGTCTGGTCACGGTGCGCGGTGACGCCACCAAGTCCGACATCCTGCGGCTCGCCGGCGTGGCGCACGCCGCGAGCATCGTGGTCGCGACCAACCGTGACGACACGGCGGTCCTCGCCACGCTGACCGCCCGGGAACTCAATCCGCGGGCCAAGATCGTCGCGAGCATCCGCGAATCGGAGAACACCCATCTGATGCGCCAGTCGGGCGCCAACTCCGTGGTGGTGTCGTCGGAGACCGCGGGCCGGCTGCTCGGCATCGCCACCATGACGCCGTCGGTGGTGGAGGTGATCGAGGATCTGCTGACCCCCGACGCCGGGTATGCGATCGCCGAGCGCGAGGTCGACCCGACCGAGACCGGCGGCTCCCCGGCACACACCCGTGACATCGTGCTCGGCGTGGTTCGTGGTGGTGTGCTCCACCGGGTCGATGACAGTGAGGTGGAGCAGATCGAAGCCGGCGACCGATTGCTCTACGTGCGGAAGGGACCGGCGGACTGACATGGGCGCCTTCGTTTTCGACCAGCCGCCGCTGCTGTCCCGCGGCACCTTCGACCGCGCCGACGAGATCCGCGATGATCCGTCGCGGATGGCGTCGGGATGGTCCACCGCCAGGGTTCTCCTGATCGATCCGGCCGGGCGCTACCCGGTGACCGAGGAACGCGCGCTGCGTTGGCGCCCGGCGGTCGAGATCGCCGACACCCCGCCGCAGGATGCGGTTTTCCTTGCCCACATCGACGTCGATCTGTGGGCGCTGCGCGTGGAGACCCTCGACGGACGCACCGCCGACGCGCGGCGCGGGGCGGCCCGGCTCTCCGCCGACGAGGCGGGCCTGCTCGCCACCGCCTTGGGAATCCTGAATTGGCATGCGCGAGCACAATTCTCGCCTGTGGACGGCGGTGCGACCCGCCCGGCCCGCGGTGGCTGGGTCCGTCGACACGTCGAGACCGGTGAGGACGAGTTCCCGCGGACCGATCCGGCGATCATCACCGTGGTCCACGATGGCGCCGATCAGATCCTGCTGGGCCGTCAGGCCGTGTGGCCCGCGCGCTGGTATTCCACGTTGGCGGGCTTCGTCGAACCCGGGGAATCGTTGGAGCAGTGCGTGATCCGCGAAGTGCACGAGGAAGTCGGGATCACCGTCACCGATCCGCGGTACCTCGGCAGCCAGCCGTGGCCGTTCCCGCGATCATTGATGCTCGGCTTCGCCGCGGTCGGCGATCCGAGCGAGCCGCTGCGCTTCCTCGACGGCGAGATCGGTGACGCGGTGTGGTTCCACCGGGACGAGGTGCTCGAGGCACTTGCCCGCGGTGACGAATGGCAGCGCGACGATCCCGAACCCGACGCCGACGGCCCGCGGTTGCTGTTGCCCGGGTCGATCTCCATCGCCCACGCACTGATCACGACCTGGGCGCACGCGACGCCCTGAACGCACCGGCGCGAAGCGCGCGGTGGCGAGCATCACCGCGCGCCGCGCGGAACAGCCTGCCGTCCGATGATGTTATGGGTGCCATGAGTGAGGCAACGGCAACCCCGACCGATCAGCTGACCATGTACACCACCAGCTGGTGCGGCTTCTGTGCACGACTCAAGACCGGCTTGCGCAGCGCCGGGATCGAGTGGAACGAGATCGACATCGAGGCCCACCCGGAGGCCGCCGAATTCGTCGGCAGTGTCAACGGCGGCAATCACGTCGTCCCCACCGTGCTCTACGCCGACGGGTCCACCGCCACCAACCCCAGCATCGCCGAGGTGCGGGCCAAACTGGGCGTCTGAGCAACCAGCCCCGCATCCCTGTGGAGCGTCCCACGACGGTGTCGGGGGCGGCTGACATAGTGGAGGGCGTGCCGCAACGTTCCACGCAGAAGGGGGTCGAGATGTCCGCCCGACCGGAGGTCGCAGTCTCTCCGTCGCGCGATCGCGGCATTCTCGACGGACTCGATCCCGAACAGCGTGAGGCGGTGCTCGCCCCGCGTGGGCCGGTGTGCGTGCTCGCCGGTGCGGGCACCGGCAAGACCCGCACCATCACCCGTCGGATCGCGCATCTCATCGACACCGGGCAGGTCAATCCGTCGCAGGTGCTCGCCGTCACCTTCACCGCACGCGCGGCGGGGGAGATGCGTACCCGATTGCGCTCCTTGGGAATCGGTGCGTCCGGTCCGTCGGTATCGGCGCAGACCTTTCACGCCGCGTCGTTGCGGCAACTCCGGTTCTTCTGGCCGCGGGTGTTCGGCAACGCGTCATGGGAATTGCTGGACAACAAGTTCCCGTTGATGGCCCGCGCGGCGCGGCGGTCGGGGCTCGGTACGTCCACCGACACGGTGCGCGATCTGCTCTCGGAGATCGAGTGGGCCAAGGCGTCGGTGATCGGGCCGGAAGGCTATGTCGCCGCGGCGACACGGCTGATGCGCGAGTCTCCCGCGGCGCCGGAGAAGGTGGCCGAGGTCTATGCCGCCTACGAGGACGCCAAGGTGTCGCCGGAGGGGGATCGCCTGCTCGACTTCGACGATCTGCTCATCTACATGACCCAGATGATCGACGTCGATCCCGCCGTGGCCGAGGAGTTCCGCTCGCGATACCGGTGTTTCGTCGTCGACGAGTACCAGGACGTCACGCCCGTGCAGCAGGGCCTGCTCGACGCGTGGCTCGGCGAACGCGACGATCTGACAGTCGTCGGTGACGCCAACCAGACCATCTACACCTTCACCGGAGCCAAGGCCGACTACCTGCTCGACTTTCCCCGGCGTTTCCCGGAGGCGACCATGGTGCGCCTGGTCCGCGACTACCGGTCCACCCCCGAGGTGGTGAGTCTGGCCAATCGGGTGATCGGTGCCGCGCACGGTCGGATCGCCGGTACCCGGCTCGAACTCGTCGGCCAGCGTGCGCGTGGCCCGGCGCCCCGTTTCGTCGACTACCCCGACGAGCCGGCCGAGGCCGCCGCGGTCGCCAAGCGGATCAAGCGGCTCATCAACGATGGTGTGTCGGCGTCGGAGATCGCGATCCTCTACCGCGTCAACGCCCAGTCGGAGAATCACGAACAGGCGTTGACCGAGCAGGGCATTCCGTACCAGGTGCGCGGCGGCGAGGCGTTCTTCACGCGCACCGAGGTGCGGCAGGCGATGCGTCGCCTCGACACCGTCGCCGAACGTGGACTGCGTGAGGACGTCGACGTGACCACCGCGGTAACGGCGGTGCTGCGTGAACTCGGCCTCGACGACACCGAACCCACGGGTGCGCAGGCCAAGGCGCGGTGGCAATCGCTGCGGGCGCTCGCCGAGCTCACCGAGGACATGGTTCATGAAACCCCCGACCTGACGCTGCCCCAACTCGCCGCAGAGCTGCGGACGCGCGCGCAGGCGCGGCACCCACCGACCGTGCAGGGCGTGACACTGTCATCGCTGCACGCGGCCAAGGGACTCGAGTGGGATGCGGTGTTCCTGGTCGGCCTGACCGAGGGATCGTTGCCCATCAGCCAGGCCATCAAGGGCTCTCCCGACGAGGTCGAGGAGGAGCGGCGCCTGTTCTACGTGGGGATCACCCGTGCCCGGGAGCACCTGCAGGTGTCGTGGGCGGCCGCACGCAACGAGGGTGGCCGCTCCCGCCGGCGATCACGGTTCCTGTCCGGCCTGATCCCAGACGATTCGCCGGCGTCGCGGATCGCGCCCGAACGCAAACCCAAACGCGGCCCCACCTGCCGGGTTTGTGGGTCGAAACTGATCGACGCGACGGCGACGCTGCTCGGCAGATGCGAGAGCTGCCCGTCCGATCTCGACGAGGATCTGCTGGTCGCGCTCAAGGAGTGGCGCAGACAACGTGCCAAGGACGACGCGGTTCCGCCCTACGTGGTGTTCTCCGACAAGACCCTGCTCGCCATCGCCGAGCAGCATCCCACCGACGAGCAGGCACTGGTGTCGATCTCGGGGATCGGCGCGAGCAAGCTCGACAAGTACGGACCCGACGTCATCGACATCGTGAAAACCGCAGGTCAAAAATAGGTTGTGCGATCTACGCGTCGGCCCTTAGGCTGGTGAACACATCAGCACGGGGACGGCTGTGTGTCGTGTCGGCACCGGTCACCTGCGTGGCCACACGAGACCAGAAAGGAGCGGATCAGTGAACGCAATCATTCTCGGCGCCGCCGAGTCGACGCAAGCAGCGTCGGCACCGGTGATCGACAGCGGCATCGCCGTCTTCGACAGCGGCATCGCCATGTCCCGTCGGACCGTCGCCCCTCGCTACCGCTCCTGGCTCGACGAATGTGGCCATGCCACCGATCACCGTGGCGGCGCCGTCGCTCTGGCGCAGCCCGTCGGATTTCCGGCTCCCGCGGTAGCGGCAGCACGAGCCGACAAGCGGTTCCCCGTGCAGAACCTCGTATTCAGACGCTGACAGCGTCGGAACGGCGGCCACGGGCGAATCGCGAAAGCGAACCCGTGGCCCTTTTTGGTTGACCTCCCACCCATCTCGTCGATGTGCGGCAGGGCTCCACCAACGGCTCGGGTCGAGAACATCCGAAGAATCCGAATAGAGGTGGAGACAACAATGACGACCGACTGCGTTCTCGAGTCCTGTATGCCCGCCGATCGCTTCGACGCGGTCGGCATCGCGTCCGCCCCGGCTCTCGGGCAGACCGACCTTCCCTGCCAGATGACCGACGCCGACCTCTGGTTCGCCGAGGATCCCCGTGACCTCGAGCGGGCCAAGGCAATGTGTGCCGAATGCCCGTTGCGACAGGCATGCCTGGCCGCGGCCCTCGAGCGGGCCGAGCCGTGGGGGGTGTGGGGCGGCGAGATCTTCGATCGCGGTGTCGTGGTGGCGCGCAAGCGTCCCCGTGGACGCCCGCGCAAGAATGCGGCCTGAACGAAAAACCGGCCGTTCCCGACGAAAGTTCGTCGGGGACGGCCGGTTTCGTTGTCAGGCCAGGCCCGGCACCCACTTCTCCATGATCGCCCGGTAGGGTGCCTCGGCGTCGAGCTGTGCGGCGATGCCGACACATCCGGCGAGCACGCGGAACACCATCACATAGTGCTTGGGGACGTTGAGGTGCCGTGAGGTCTTGTACACCTCG
This sequence comes from Gordonia sp. L191, assembly GCF_030077625.1. Lineage (NCBI taxonomy): Bacteria > Bacillati > Actinomycetota > Actinomycetes > Mycobacteriales > Gordoniaceae > Gordonia > Gordonia sp. L191. Next base: position 1,338,539 of record NZ_CP125996.1, read on the forward strand.
CCGCGTACGTCGGTCGCGTGACCGGCCGCGCGCTGCAACCACTTTCGGGTGAAGTGGAACGACTCGGTGTACAGCGGGTCCACGTACGGACGCAGGTAGGCCTGCAGGTCGGTCGGCGAAACCTTGTCGACCTGGGAGCGCAGGATGAATCCCGCCGCCACCATGTGTTCCTTGAGTTCGTCGTACTCCTTCTCACGGGCGAGACGCAGGATCGGTCCGGTCTCCGGCGGCAAACCGTTCGGGTAGTGGCCGACGGCGCCGAAATCCAGTGCGCCGAAACGTCCGTCGTCGGTGATGAAGAAGTTCCCGGGGTGCGGGTCGCCGTGCAGCAGGCCCACCCGGAACGGGGAGGACACCTCGAAGGTCGACATCAGCGCCGCGGCGCGGTCGCGAGTTGCCTTGTCGCCGTTGGTGATGATCTTCGACAGTGGGGTGCCGTCGAGCCATTCGGAAATGATGACCTTGGGTGAGCTCGCCACCACCTTGGGCACCACGAAGTCCGGATCGCCGTCGAAGGACTTGGCGAACGCGCGCTGGTTGTCGGCCTCGCCGAGGTAGTCGAGCTCGGCCTCGGTGCGGTCGATGAGCTCGTCCATCATCGACTTCACGTCGGTGCCGGGGGAGAGCTTCTGCATCAGCCCCGACATCCGCGACAACGTCTTCAGGTCGGCCTTGAGCGCATGGTCGGCGCCCGGGTATTGGATCTTGACGGCCACGTCACGTCCGTCGGACCACACCGCGCGATGCACCTGACCGATGCTGGCCGCGGCCGCGGGCTCGTCGGAGAACTCCCGGAATCGCGAGCGCCACTTGGTGCCGAGTTGTTGATCGAGTACCCGATGGACCTTCGACGCCGACAGCGGCGGCGCCTCGGCCTGCAACTTGGTCAGGGCCTCACGGAACGGTTCACCGAACTCGTCCGGGATCGCGGCCTCCATGATGGACATGGCCTGGCCGACCTTCATGGCCCCGCCCTTGAGCTCACCGAGAACCGCGAACAGTTGCTCGGCGGATTTCTCCAGCAGCTCCTGGTTGACCTCGTCCTTGTCCCGGCCGGCCATCCGTTTGCCGAACCCGGCAGCGGCGCGCCCGGCCATACCGATGGGCAGCGAGACGAGTTTGGCGTTACGGCGACCTTGCCCCCGCGTGATGTCGGTCATAGCTTCCTTTCCCCTCCTCAGGATAGAGGAACGACGACACGTCGCCCGGGCCGTGCCTCACGTCAGCGTGGCGATCTCGTGGCAACCGCACAGCGGATGCGGCAACCAGGTGGTGCTCTCGATGCGCAGCGGCGCCGGATGCAGGTGCAGGACGCGGTTCACCAGGTGCGGCGGATCGGTCGGCGCCACAGTGCCGTCGGCATCACCGCGCGGGGCGAGGGCGTGGGCGAGATGATCGACCTGCTCGTGGGCGAGCGCGGCGGTGGCGCGGGCGATCGACGCCGAGGCGTGACCGCTCGTCCCGGCGAGTTGCGCGGCGAGCACCGGCCACGCCGGATCGCGGTCGGTACGGTGACGGTCGGCGCAGTTCAGGCAGCTCGACAGGCCCGGCAAGACCAGCGGCCCGAGCAGGCCTATGCCATCCCGCAACCGCACCTGCAGGTGCGGGGTGCCCACGCGCATCAAACGTTCGACCATCCACGGCTCGTGCACGACGTGGTCGGTCAGGACGACCAGGTTGGGCAGTGCGATCGGTGACATCTGCACCGTTCCGGGCGCGGTCGGGGTGGGCCGGCGGACGCTGCGCGTGACGCTGTAACCGGCGTCGGTCAGCGACGCCGACAACAGCGTGCTCAGCGGCCCGGAGCCGTGCACACGAATGCGCAGCGCACCGACCCGTCGCGCGAACGGCGGGCGGAGGGCCTTTCCCGCGGCGACGAGGCGGTCGAGGATCGCGTCGAGTTCGGATCGGGTGAGCCCGGTGTCGACGAGATCGGAGAACACCTCGCCGCGGGTGCGCGGACCGGACAGGGACGCCAACAGGTCGGCCACCGCCCGGCCCGACACCCGTGCGGGCAGTTCGAGCACCAGCGCCGAATGCGGGTCCGCGCCGATGTGCACCCGGTTGCCGGGGCGGATGAGGACCGCCGTTCCGTCCACGAGGACCGGCATGCCCGTCGGTGCTCGGGAGGCGGTCGCCGGCCGGGGCGTCCTTGTATCGAGGGCGGTGGGATCCGGTGTCGCGGCGGCCGCTGTCATGTCGATCACCATGCCACCGGCGGCACCGAGCGCCCACGGCGTTATCCACAGGCGGTGGGCGGCGCCGCCCCGGCTGTCACGACCATCGACGTGATTTCAGGACTTGTCGTCGCCGCCCTCGGACTTGTCGTCGGGATCCTTGGCCTTCTCGTCCCCGGCCTCTGCGGCGAGGGACTTCTCGAGTTCGGCGATCGCCGAATCGATGTCGGAGGTGTCGCCGCCGATCACCCGGTCGATGAAGGCTGCCGGAGCGTCGAGATCGGTGCCGTCGGGCAGCAGGTCGGGGTGCTCCCACACCTTGTCGCGGGTGGCCACGTCGGACGCCTCGAGTAGCGATCGCCACAATGCGGCTGCCTCGCGCAACTTGCGGGGGCGCAGTTCGAGGCCGACGAGGGTGGCGAAGGTCTGCTCGGCCGGACCACCGCTGGCCCGCCGGCGTCGCATCGTCTCGGTCAACGCGGCAGTGCTGGGGATGCGATCGGAGAGTGCTTGGGTGACAACGTTTTCCACCCAACCCTCGATGAGGGCGAGCAGTGTCTCGAGGCGTTCGAGCGCGGCCTTCTGTTCGGGGGTGGTGGTCGGTTCGAACGACGTCGAGGAGCTGATCAGCTCCTCGAGCTTGGACGGATCGGAGAACAACTCGGTGGGATCGATCCCCGCGGTGGCGTCGGTGATGCCGGAGAAGTCGATGCTGATTCCCCGCGCGTACTCCTCCACGGTGGCCAGCAGTCGTTGGCGCAACCACGGCACGTGGGTGAACAGCCGCATGTGCGCTGCCTCGCGCGCGGCGAGGAACACGATGATCTCCTGGGCCGGGAGATCGAGGCCGTCGGCGAAGGTCGCGATCGCCTCGGGCAACAGCACACCGACACCCTCGGGCGCCAGGGGCAACCCGATGTCGGTGGAGGTCAACACCTCCTTGGCCAACTGCCCCAGACCCTGACCGAGCTGCGTGCCGAAGGCCATGCCGCTCATCTGCGTCATCATGCCCATCATCGGTCCGGCGAACTGCGCGGCCTCGGCGGGCAGATTCTGCTCCCACGTCTTGGCCAGTTGCGCGGCAACGGGATTACACAGACCTTTCCAGGTGGGCATCGTCTCGTCGAGCCACTGCACCGGCGTCCATGCGACCGGCTTGCTGATGCCGGCCGGCAGCGTGGTGACGTCGTCGAGCCACACCTCGGCCAGGCGGACCGCATCGGCGACCGCCGAGGTCTCCTTGTCGAGGACGGGCATGAAGTTGCCGATCTGCTGACGCGCGAGGTTGGCGGCGAGCTGGTAATTGACCGGTCCGCCGGCCGACGGGCCGGTCATCGACGACCCCATCCCGCTCAGCATGCTGCCGAGCTGGCTGAACATCTGGCCCAGCGCCGACGGGTCGAGGCCCGCGGACGGGTCGAATCCCTCGCCCCCGAGTGCGAAACCGAAGGGATTCTGGGCGCCGAACGGATTCTGCGCGCCACCGGGGCCGTCGTTGCCGGTAGGGCCGTCGTCCTTGCGGCGGTCGTCCTTGCCGCTGTCGTCACCGGAGGACGAGAAACCGAAGGGCAAATCACTCATGTCTCCACGGTACCGCCAGCGCGACGTCACGACCCCCTCGATGATTTCGCCTTGAGCGTAGTTCGCGCAGGTCGGCTGCGCGGCCGACGCGTCGCGGTCTGCGCGGAGGTCGGATCGGGCCCATGTCCTAGGGTGGTCGGAATGAAGGGGCCTACCTCCCGTCGCATCGTCACCGTGGCCGTGACCGTGCTGATCCTGCTGGGACTCGTCGTCGTGGGGACGACCGTCCAGGTGCCGTTCGTCGCGCTCGGGCCCGGACCCACGGTCAACACCCTGGGCACCATCCAACTCGACAACCGTGAGGTGCCCGTCGTCGACATCAGCGGGGTGCCGACGCAGCACACCGACGGCAACCTGAACTTGACCACGGTGTCGGTGACCGACGGACTGTCGCTGTTCCAGACGATCGGGATGTGGCTGTCGGGAACGTATTCGGTACAACCCCGCGAGACCGTGTTCCCGCCGAACCAGTCCACCGAGCAGACCAATCAGCAGAACGTCGAGGACATGAGCAACTCGGAGAGCACCGCCCAGGCGGCCGCGTTGCGATACCTCGATCGGCCCACTGAGCTCGTGGCCGCGCTCGTCGCCCCGGACGGGCCGGCCTCGTCGGTACTCCGGTCCGGCGACGTGATCGTGAAGGTCGGGGGCACCGCGGTCGCGACCACCGAGGACCTGCAGAAGGCGGTGCGCGCGCACAAGCCGGGCGACGAGATCGCCTTCGAGATCCGACGCGGTGGGGCCGCCCAGACGGTCACCGTCAAGGCCGCCGCGCGACCGGGCGAGCAGAACGTCGCCTACATCGGCGTCACCCCGGAGGTGCGTAACGCCGACCCGAACCTCAAGATCACCTTCAACGTCGGGGACATCGGCGGACCGTCGGCCGGTTTGATGCTGACCCTCGCGGTGATCGATCGCCTCGGCACCGGGCAACTCACCCACGGCAAGTTCATCGCCGGCACCGGCACCATCGCCGACGACGGCGAGGTCGGACCGATCGGCGGCATCACCCACAAGACCCGCGCCGCACGCGATGCCGGGGCGACGGTTTTCCTCGTCCCCGACCAGAACTGTGCCGAGGCCGCCGGTGACGCCCCCGACGGACTGCAACTGGTCAAAGTGGAGTCCCTGGATTCGGCGGTCGACTCACTCGACGCCCTCGCCGCCGGTAAGCCGGTGCCGCACTGCTGATCCGGTGAGCCGGTGATCCACCGCGGCCGACCGGCCCCCTGAGGCCCGCTCCTCGGAGGCCGGGGCGAACCCCGCGGCCTCAGCCGTCGAGTGCCGCGGCGAGCGCGTGCTGGAGATCGGCCGCCATATCGGGATGGGTCCGCAGTTCGCGTGCCTCGTCGGGATCGTCGGGCACCAGTTCGAGCAGGGCCAGGCGCGCACCGCCGCGCAGTGCGCCGACGGCGAGCCGGGCCGCCCGCGCGTCCGGGTGATCACGGGCCGCCGAGCGCAACCGGGGAGCATCCGGTTCGGCGCCGGTGGCGGTGTCGGACAGATCGAGACCGGACCGGGGAGGCAGCACGACGATGTCGAGAACGACCGCCGCCCCCACCACCGGTTCCGGCCACGACGCGGTCGCGAGGAATTCCTCGAGCGCCGCGTACGGCTCGACATCGCCGGTGTCGGTGTCGGTACCGGTGTCAGTGTCGTCGTCGGTGCGCCGGGCGAGCGGCTCCTCGGCGAGCAGACTCAACGCCGAGTCGTCGTCGGGGTCGACGAGTTCGGGGTGCATCCGGGCCAGCACCGGCGTGGGAACCAGCGCGAACACCGCGGGCAGTTGATCGGGTCCGTTCGGGACGAGGAAGTCGAGGGCTTCGCGCAGCGAGCGGCCGAGGTCATCGGGGGAGTAACGGGTCGTGTCGGACATCGCGTCCATCATGCCCGGCCGATCTCCGGCCGTGGCGCCCACACCGCCCGAACCCCGCACCGCCCAGTACAGTGGGTGGCCACGCCGGAGGGACGGCACAACGGTCGCCGGATTCATGTCCGGATTGAGAACTTTGGAGAGTGGGTCAGGTGGGCGTTCGCGGGCCGGCAGGTTTGCCGACACTGTCGCGCAGGAGCAAGATCATCATCGGTGTCGCGGTTGCGTTGCTGATCATCCTGCTGGTCGGGCCGCGCATCGTCGGCCTCGTCACCGACTGGTTGTGGTTCTCCGATCTCGGCTACTCCGAGGTCTTCTCGACGATCCTGTGGACTCGAATCCTGCTGTTCGTGATCACCGCGGTGATCGTCGGCGGCATCGTCTTCGCCGCGATCGCGCTCGCGTACCGGTCGCGTCCGGTGTTCGTGCCCGCGTCCGGGCCCGGCGATCCGCTCGCACGTTATCGCGCCGCGGTGATGGGCCGTATCCGGTGGTTCGCGATCATCCCGCCGGTGCTCATCGGTGTGCTCTCCGGGCTCGTCGCGCAGGGTTCGTGGGCGACGGTCCAGACATTCCTGCACAGCACCGACTTCGGGGTGACCGATCCCCAGTTCGGGATCGACATCAGCTTCTACGCCTTCAAGCTGCCGTTCATCACCTTCGTCCTGAACTTCCTGTTCGTCATCGTCGTCATCGCCTTCGTGGCGAGCCTGATCACCCATTACGTCTTCGGCGGTATCCGTCTCGGCGGCGGCAGCGGATCGCTGACCAACTCGGCCCGCATCCAGCTCGCGGCGCTGGCCGGGATCTTCCTGCTGCTCAAGGCAACTGCTTACTGGTTCGATCGCTACAGTCTGCTGTCCAGTGATCGCAAGCAGGAGATCTTCTCCGGTGCGAGCTACACCGACATCAATGCGGTGCTCCCGTCCAAGCTGATCCTCATGGCGATCGCGATCATCTGCGCCCTCGCCTTCTTCGCCGGTGTCGTGCTCAAGGATCTGCGTATCCCGGCGATCGCCACGGTGCTGATGCTGCTTGCGGCGTTGGTGATGGGTGTCGGGTGGCCGCTGACGATGGAGCAGTTCTCGGTCAAGCCGAATGCGGCGCAGAAGGAAGCCGAGTACATCAGCCGCAACATCGCTGCGACGACCCAGGCGTACGGCATCGTCGCGGGTAAGAACGTGGACTACCAGAACGATTGGGGTGCGACCGCTCCGAGTGCCGAGGCGGTCAACGCCGACGAGGCGACCCTGTCGAACATCCGCATCCTCGACCCCAACGTCATCGCCCCCACGTTCAACCAGCGTCAGTTCCTCAAGAACTTCTACGGCTTCCCCTCCCAGCTGGCCATCGACCGGTACAAGGTCGACGGTCAAGAACGCGACTTCATCGTCGCCGTCCGTGAACTGGACCCGACCAAATACGGTGACCAGCAGCAGAACTGGCTGAACAAGCACACCGTCTACACCCACGGCAACGGCTTCGTCGCCGCTCCGGCCAACCAGGTCGACGAGGCCTCCGGTGATGCGACGTCGGGCAGTGACCGCGGCGGGCTCCCCGTGTTCTATGTCAGCGACCTGCAGACCATCCGTGATCCCAACTACGCCGCGACCGCGCCGATCAAGGTGAGCCAGCCGCGGATCTACTTCGGCGAGTTGATCTCCAACGTCTCGCCCGACTACGCGATCGTTGGCACCTCCGGCGGCTCGCGGGAGTACGACGAGGACAACAAGACCTACACCTATACCGCCGATTCCGGTGTCTCGCTGAGCAATTGGTTCGTGCGGGCGATGTACGCGGTCAAGTACACCGAACGCAACTTCCTGCTCTCCGACGCCATCAACAGCAACTCGCGGATTCTCTACAACCGTGACCCGCGCGACCGGGTCAAGCAGGTCGCGCCGTGGCTGACCGTCGATTCCAAGGCCTATCCGGCAGTGATGGCCGACGGTTCGATCAAGTGGATCGTCGACGGGTACACCACCCTCGACAACTATCCGTATTCGCAGCAGACGTCGTTGCAGGATGCGACGACGGATGCGCAGGAGCTGATCAACAACCAGGCGCAACGCAGCCAGGCCAACACGCAGGTGTCCTATGTGCGCAACTCGGTGAAGGCCACCGTCGACGCCTACACCGGCAAGGTCACCCTGTATCAGTTCGACAAGAACGACCCGGTCCTTAAGACGTGGATGAAGGTGTTCCCGGGGACCGTGCAACCGCGCTCGGAATTCGACAAGAACACCAGCCTGGCCTCGCACGTCCGCTATCCCGAGGATTTGTTCAAGATCCAGCGCGAACTGCTCGCGAAGTATCACGTGACCGATCCGACGGCGTTCTTCCAGAACAACAACTTCTGGTCGGTGCCGCCGGATCCGAGCAACGAGGACAACGCCAACCGGCAGCTCAACCAGCCGCCCTACTACTTCACCGCGCGCAATCCGCGGGGTGGTACCGGCTCGGATTCGCAATTCCAGCTGACGACGGTGTTCACCGGTTTCCGGGAGCGCAACCTCGCGTCCTACATGACGGTGTCCTCGGACCCCGGTTCCTACGGCCAGATCACCATGAAGGTGTTGCCCACCGATCGTCAGTCCGGTGTCGGCCCGCAGCAGGCGCAGGACAACATGAACAACTACGGCGCCGTCCTCGGCGACCGAAAACAGTTGGAGGGCACCACCAAGGTGACCTACGGCAACCTGCTGACGCTTCCCGTCGGCGGGGGCGGAATCCTCTACGTCCAGCCGCTGTACACCCAGACCAACAACGGCGGCGGTATCCCCAAGCTGCACCGTGTGCTGATGTACTACAACGCCGCGGCGGGTAATCCGAAGGTCGGTTACGCGGCCACCGTCGCCGAGGCGCTGGCGCAGGTGGGTATCAGTCCGGAGGATGCGACCGCGCCGCTCAACGGCGAGCCCAGCGGCAATCAGGCCGGCGCCGATCAACCGACCGTGCCGACGCCACAACCGAACCAGCCCTCCACGGGCAACGGTCAAACGGGGAACGGCCAGTCGGGGAACAACCAGCAGCGGGATGCGGCGGTCGCGGCGATCGGCGATGCGCTCACCAAGCTGCGTCAAGCACAGTCCAGCGGCGACTTCACCGCCTACGGTCAGGCGCTCGATCAGCTCAACAAGGCAGTTCAGCAATACGAGTCCCTCGGTGGCGGTAACTGACGTGACGGTCTCGAATGTGGTTGTGGTCACACGGTTTTCCGACCTGCAGGAATCGGGGCGGAGGCGATTTGCATCCGCGCCGAACCACCCTGTAACGTGGTGTTCACCAACGCGGGGTGGAGCAGCTCGGTAGCTCGCTGGGCTCATAACCCAGAGGTCGCAGGTTCAAATCCTGTCCCCGCTACCACGGAGATCCGGCCCCCGATCGCTGATGCGATCGGGGGCCGTTTCGCATCTGCACCCACGCCGTCGAGAGCAGTCGAGTGCGGACCGGTCTTGATACGTTCGGGTCCACACAAACGAGCAAGAGGATGCGATGAGTGCCGTGAGCGAGGGTGTGGTCACCGACGGCGAACTGGTCGCCCGCGCCGCGCGCTGGTGCGCACACGACCCCGACGCGGCCACCCGTGCCGAACTCGGTGCCCTCATCGCCGGCGCGAGGTCGCACGATCCGGACGCTCTCGCGGAGTTGCGGTCGCGGTGTACCGGTCCCCTCGAGTTCGGCACCGCGGGTCTGCGGGCGGCGGTGGGTGCCGGCGAATCCCGCATGAACACCGCCGTCGTCATCCGGGCCACCGCCGGGCTGGCCCGCTACCTGCTCGACGTCGTCGGACCGGACGCCGCCGTCGTCGTGGGTTGTGATGCGCGGCACGGTTCTTCACGATTCCGGACGGCCGCGCTGCAGGTGCTCTCCGGCGCCGGCCTGCGCGCCATCGCCCTGCCCGAGCAGTTGCCGACACCGATCACCGCGTACGCGGTGCGCGCGCTCGGCGCCGACGCCGGGATCATGATCACCGCCTCGCACAATCCGCCCGCCGACAACGGCTACAAGGTGTATCTGGGTGGGCGGGCGACCGACGCCGACGGGGCGGGTGTGCAGATCGTGCCGCCCGCCGACGCCGAGATCGCGTCGCGGATCGCCGGCAGCCTTCCCGCCGACGAGGTACCGCGCACCGACGACCGGATCGTCGACGCCGATCCTGCGCTGGCACACGGTTACATCACCCGCACCGCCGGCCATCGGCATCGTGCCGTGTCGTCGCCGGTCCGGGTGGTCCTGACCGCGATGCACGGCGTCGGCGGGTCGACGGCGATGCGAGTTCTCGAGGCCGCCGGCATCACCGACGTCCACCCTGTGCCCGCGCAGTTCCTGCCGGACCCGGATTTCCCGACCGTGGCGTTTCCGAACCCGGAGGAGCCGGGCGCCATCGATCTCGCGATCGCCCACGCCCGAGAGGTCGACGCCGACGTCGTCATCGCGCTCGATCCCGACGCCGACCGCTGTTCGGTGGCGACGAGCCGGGACGGACTCTGGCGGCAACTGTCCGGCGACGAGATCGGCGCCCTGCTCGGCGAGCAGGCCGCCGCCGACGATTCCCGGCCCGGCGACACCCTGGCGTGTTCGATCGTGTCCAGCAGGCTGCTGGGCCGCATCGCCGCCGCCCATGGTCTGCGGTTCGCGCAGACCCTCACCGGCTTCAAGTGGATCGCGCGCACCCCGGGCCTGCGCTTCGGCTACGAGGAAGCCATCGGATATTGCACCGACCCCGTCGCGGTGCACGACAAGGACGGGATCGCCGCGGCCGTCCGCATGATCACCCTGGTCGAGGATCTCGCGGCGACCGGTGCGGGTCTCGAGGACCAGCTCGATCACCTGGCTCGGGTACACGGGCTCCACAGCACCTCGGCGGTCGGCGTTCGCGTGGCCGATCCGTCGGTCATCGAGGCGGCGATGACGAGGCTGCGGTCGGCCCGCCCCGACCAACTGGCCGGGTCGGCGATCGTCGAGTTCGGCGATCTCGCGCGCGGCGGGAACGACCTCCCGCCCACCGACGCCCTCCTGTTCCGGACCGCTGCCGACGATCGCGTCATCGTGCGGCCGTCGGGTACCGAGCCCAAACTCAAGTGCTATCTCGAGGTGATCATCCCGGCCGACGACGTGCGTGCCGCAGGGGTGCGGGCGGCACGGGCGACGGCGCAGGCGCGCCTGGGTGACCTCGCCACCGAACTCACCTCGCTTCTGGGGCTCTGACCCGCGCGGCGAGGTCGGTGGCCGGCCTGTGGTGGCGCCGCGCCCGCCGCGCATCGGGTACCGAGAGGCACGTTCTCCGTGTCGCATAATCAGACGACATAAACCCTCCGAATAAGCACGGAATATCGACGTCACGTTGTTCCACGGCGAAAAATCTCGGTTTGGTTTACATGTGACAATTATTCATTGATGCTCGCCGAAAAACGCCCGATTCGGTGCCCGGATACAGAGCGCTAATGCCATACGGTGCTATTGTTCGTTTTGTATTCAGCACCACAGGACTACAAGGGGGCTCTATCCGATGGCACGTCGAACCGTTGTTACATTCGTCGATGATCTCGATGGAAAAGAACTGAAGGAAGCCGTCACAATCACCTTCAGCGTCGACAACAAAGCCTATGAATTCGATACGTCGCCAGCGCACGCCAAGCAATTTCGGCAGGATCTCGAACAATATGTGACGGCCTCACGCTCGGCCGGTAGCCGCCGGTCGAAGGCGGCCCGAAGTGCGCGTTCGTCACGCGATCTGAAGGCCGTGCGCGACTGGGCGCGGGCCAACGGTTACGACATCAGTGACCGTGGCCGTATCGCGACCGAGGTCATCGAGGCGTACCAGGCCGCGAACTGAGCGGCCGAAACCGTTCCGACGCCTGATGTGCCCGACGCGTAGTGTCGGGGCATGGCCGGCGACTTTCCGAATACCGACAGGTCCATCCGAGACCACATCACCGAGCTGATCGGGGAGGAGCACGAGTTGCGTGAGCGACTCGGGCGCGGAGATATCAGCAAAGGTGAAGAAAACGCGCGTCTGCGCGCACTCGAGGTGGACCTCGATCAATGCTGGGATCTACTACGGCAACGTCAAGCACGTCGACGGGCCGGTCAGAATCCCGACGACGCGTCGGCCCGTCCAGCCGACGTCGTCGAGAACTATCTGGAGTGATGTCGCGCCCGGGATCGAACCCGGCATCGCTCATGTCGCCGATCCGCATCGTCGACACCAATGCCCGCCGAACCCCACCCGTTCGGACATGCTGACCTGCCCGAACGGGTGGGTTCGTCGCACCGTTCGGCGCGATCTGCCGACCGGCCGGCGCAGGTGTGTCCAACCCCTCGCGTCGGCGTGTGAGGCTGATTACCCTCGAATCGGCAGTGTGGCGGGTCGCCCGACCACTCTGCCGCGACATCGATCGACGTGAGGACGGCAGTGGCCAGCAACAGCGACGCGCGTAGCTTCGGATCCGACAGCTACGACAAGGCATTTCGCGACAGCATCGACGACCGGGAGTCGTTCTGGCTCACCGCCGCCGCCGACATCGAGTGGTCGGTGCCGCCGACGGTGGCCCTCGACGATTCACACGCGCCGATCTATCGCTGGTTTCCCGACGGCACCCTGAACACATGCTTCAACGCACTCGATCGCCACGTGGCCGCCGGTCACGGCGATCGGATGGCGCTCATCTGGGATTCGGCGATGGTCGGGGAGGTGCGGCGCTACACCTACGCCGAACTCCTCGACGAGGTGTCGCGTTTCGCCGGGGTACTCGTCGCGGCAGGCGTCGGGGCCGGTGATCGCGTCGTCATCTACCTGCCGATGATTCCCGAGGCCGCGATCGCGATGCTGGCGTGCGCCCGCATCGGTGCCGTCCACTCGGTGGTCTTCGGCGGATTCGCCGCACCCGAACTCGCCACCCGGATCGACGACGCCGAGCCGGTGGCGATCGTCACCGCGTCCGGGGGTCTCGAACCCGGCCGCGTCGTGGAGTATCTGCCGATGGTGCACAAGGCACTCGAGCTCGCCGCCAAGCCCCCGACCACGGTGATCGTCAAGAACCGCGACGAGGTCCCCGGCTCGGCCGCCGACCACGACGGCTGGCTCGACTGGGACGACGAGATCGCCGACGCCACGCCGACGGCGCCGGTGACGGTCGCGGCCACCGATCCGCTCTACATCCTCTACACCTCGGGGACCACCGGAAAACCCAAGGGCGTCGTCCGCGACAACGGCGGCCACGCCGTCGCACTGGCCTGGTCGATGCCCAACATCTACGACATCCACCCCGGCGACGTCTGGTGGACCGCGTCGGACGTCGGATGGGTCGTCGGCCACTCCTACATCGTCTACGGTCCGCTGCTGATCGGCGCGACGACGATCATGTACGAGGGCAAGCCGGTCGGTACGCCCGACGCCGGTGCCTTCTGGCGCGTCATCTCCGAACACCGTGCCAAGGCGCTGTTCACCGCGCCGACCGCGATCCGCGCCATCCGCAAGGCCGATCCCGACGCCGCGCTGCTCGCCCAGTACGACATCTCCTCGTTGCAGACCCTCTTCGCCGCCGGTGAGCGCCTCGACCCCGACACCTTCGAGTGGGCGGGCCAGATCCTCGGGATCCCGGTCGTCGACCACTGGTGGCAGACCGAGACCGGCTGGGCGATCGCGGCCAATCTCCGTGGGCTCCAACCGATGCCGATCAAGGCCGGCTCGCCGACAGTGCCGGTGCCGGGATATCGCGTCGGCGTCGTCGACGCCGAGGGCGCCGCGGTGGCGCCGGGCACCGAGGGCAACATCGTCATCGAACTCCCGCTGCCGCCGGGAACCCTCGCCGGACTGTGGCAAGACGAAGAGCGTTACCGCAGTTCCTATCTCAAGGCCTTCCCCGGGTACTACCTGACCGGCGACTCCGGGTACGTCGACGCCGACGGCTACGTGTTCGTCCTCGGCCGCTCCGACGATGTCATCAACGTCGCCGGACATCGGTTGTCCACCGGCAGTATCGAGGCGGTCGTCGCCGCACATCCGGCCGTCGCCGAATGCGCGGTCATCGGCATCCACGACGACCTCAAGGGGCAGCGGCCCAGCGGGTACGTGGTGCTCAAGTCGGGAGTGGAGATCGAGCCCGACACCCTGCGCGCCGAGCTGGTTGCCATGGTGCGCAACGAGATCGGGGCCGTAGCCACCTTCCGCGACGTCACCGTGGTACCGGCCCTGCCGAAAACCCGATCGGGCAAGATCCTGCGAAAGACGATGCGCCAGATCGCCGATCACGAGGACTACACGGTGCCCTCCACCATCGAGGACCCGGACGTGTTGGCGGCGTTGGCGCGTCAGCTCGGCGGCTGAGGCCCCCGGGCATTCGGCGTCGGGGTGCGGTGACGCTGGGCTAGGGTGGGCGGGTGGCTCCTGACAGCGCCCGCCCGCCACTGTTCGTCTGGAACTGGCTGCCGGCGGTGGCCGCACTCGTGGCGGGTATCCCGGCGATCGTCGTGACGGCACTGGTCGACGTGGGCGCCGGAGCCGCGCTGGCGGTCGGCATGATCCCGGCGCTGGTCGTGGGAGTCCCGCACGCCCGACGCTCCCGGCTGGTCATCGTGGCGGCCGGACTGGTTCTCGGTATCCCGATCATCGTCGGTTCCGCCGTCGCTCCCTTCCCGGTTCTCGCCGTGGCGGTGATGGCGGCGTTGCCGGTGCTGGCCGTGTGGACGGCGCCGACGCTGCGACGTCCACGACTGTCGATGTTGCTGACGATCACGGCGCCACCGCTGGTCGGGGTGGGGCTGAGCTCCGACGATGTGGCCGTCGGCCTGCGGATCACCGGACTGTTCCTCCTCGGCGGCCTCGCCGCGTTCGTCGTCGCCGTGGTCATCCCGGAACGTCTCGTCCCGGACGGGCCCGGCGGTGGGCCGGGTCCGCGGGTACCGGGGATGCAGTACGGCCTGCTCGTCGGTGTGGTGGGGGCGATCACCGCGGGCATCGGATTCGCCTTCGGCTTCGATCACGTCGGATGGGCTTGCGCGGCAGCACTTCTGGTCATGAGGCCGAATCCGGATCTGCAACTGTGGCGGACCGCCGGACGCTTCGTGTCGGTGGTGACCGGTGGCGCGGTGGCCGTGGTAGTCGCCGACCACGCGCCCGCCTGGCTGATCGCGATCGCGGTCGGGGTGGTGCTCGCCGCGGCGGCGGGCACGCGCGGCAGCCGATGGTACGTTCTGCCGACCTTCACCACCTTTCTGGTCATCCTCATGCTCGGCGCGGCGACCACCGGGACCGCACCCGGACGCTTCGGTGAGCGGGTCGGCGAGACGCTTCTCGGCCTCGCGGTCGCGGCGGTGGTCGGTGTGGGTGTTCCCCTTCTGCGCCGACGCCTGCACCCGGAGTCGACCGACGTCGAGTAGCATCGGCCGCGGGTGATGGATCTCGCCCGGGCCGCGCGGCCCGAACCGCCGACAAGGCTGATGGCTCCTGTTCCGATTGCCGGAAAGGAGTTCTGTCATGGGCGCAGCCCCGCACCCCGAGCCGACCTCGAATCCACAAGCTCCTCGTCCCATCGACCCCGACACCCCGGCTCCACGGCCCTTGCATCTGCAGGTGGGAGCGCTGGCGCTGGTCTTTGTCGGCGGTATTGCCGGTACCGGGATGCGGTACCTGCTCGAGGAGTTGTTCCCGGCCCACGGAACCGGTTGGCCGTGGGCGACATTCGGCATCAACCTCAGCGGTTCCCTCGTCCTGGGCGTGCTGCTCGAGGTACTCGCCGTGGGCGGGCCGGACGAGGGATGGCGACGACGCGTGCGGGTGCTCGTCGGCACCGGTTTCTGCGGTTCGTACACCACCTACAGCTCTTTCGCCCTGGAAACCGCCCAACTCGGACATCATGGCGCGCCCGTCACCGCGGTCGCCTACGCGGCGGTCAGCGTCATCGGCGGAATCCTGTGCGCCTGGGCCGGTATCGCGCTCGCCGGTGCCGCTCTGCGGGGTTGGCGGGGTGAGCTCGCATGACGGTGATCGCGATCCTGCTGGCGGGTGCCCTCGGCGCGGTCGCCCGGTTCGTCGTCGACGGCAGCATCAGACGATGGCGATCGACGACGTTTCCGTGGGCCACCGTCGTCATCAACGTGACCGGGTCGTTGGCGCTGGGAATGCTTGCCGGGCTGGTGATCTCGCACGGGGCGCCGACCGGGTTGCAAGCTGTCGTCGGTACCGGATTCTGCGGCGGATACACCACGTTCAGCACCGCATCGGTGGAGACGATTCGGCTCGCACAGCAGCGGCACGGAATGCTCGCGATGGCCAACGCGGTCGGCTCGGTGATCGCCTCGGTGGCTGCGTGTGCCGCCGGGCTGGCCCTGACGTGGGCGATCTGAGGAGGCCCGATGGGCAACGACGACCGAAACCGGGACTTCGACATCCGGCACGCCGGCAACCGGTATTCCGACAACCGAAGCCCCGAGGGCCGAGGTCGACGAATCGCAGGAATGAAGGAGTACTCATGACCACCATCGACGTGGCGACGCTGTACCGGGACCTGCACCGCCACCCCGAATTGGCCTTCACCGAAACGCGCACGGCCGGTATCGCCGCCGCCCACCTGCGGACCGCGGGATATGTGGTGGCCGAGGGGATCGGCGGCACCGGGGTCGTCGGAGTACTGACCCGCGGTGCGGGCCCGACGGTTCTGCTGCGCGCCGACATGGATGCCCTGCCCGTGCAGGAACAGACCGGACTCGACTACGCCAGCACCGCGGTCGGTGCTCGGCCCGACGGGACGAGCACCCCGTTGATGCACGCCTGCGGTCATGACGTCCACACCAGTTGCCTGATCGGCGCGGCGTACGACCTCGCCGCCGACGACACCTGGCGCGGATGTCTGATGCTGGTGTTCCAACCCGCAGAAGAGATCGGCAGCGGGGCGCGAGCCATGGTCGACGACGACCTCTTCGGCCGGTTCGCCACACCGGATGTGGTTCTGGGACAACACGTCGCGCCGATACCGGCGGGACTGCTCGGTGTGCACGACGGGGTGTCGTTCGCCGCGGCCGACAGCCTGTCGGTGGTGTTGTACGGCGTCGGCGGGCACGGCTCGCGCCCGGAGACGACGATCGACCCGATCGTCATGGCGTCCTCGTTCGTCATGCGCCTACAGACCATCGTGTCGCGCACGCTGGCACCCGCCGAGTCGGCCGTGGTGACGGTCGGATCGCTGCATGCCGGCTCCGCACCGAATATCATCGCCGATCGTGCCGAACTCGCGGTGAGCGTGCGCAGTTTCGATCCGGGCGTTCGCGAAACCGTCCTCGAGCGCATTCGCGTTCTGGCACAGGCGGAGACGATGGCCGCCTGCGGCCGTCGTGACCCGGAGATCCGGATCGTCGAGTCGTTCCCGGCGTTGGTGAACGATCCCGGTGCGTGTGACACCGTGCGTCGGGCGTTCTCGGAGGTGCCCGGGGTGATGGTGGTCGATCCCGGTGTGGTGACCGGCAGCGAGGACGTCGGCGTGTTCGCCCGCGAGGCCGATGCACCGTGTGCGTACTGGCTGTTGGGCGGCGCCGATCCGGCGTTGTTCGCCGGTGCCGGCAGCGTCGAGGAGATCGCGGCGGTGGTCGCCGGGCTGCCGTCCAATCACTCGCCGCAATTCGCACCGGTGATTCAACCGACCCTCTCGCACGGGGTCAGCGCACTCGTCGCCGCGGCCCTCGCATGGCTGTGGCCCACCACCTGACGACCCGGCGTTGACGGGAAGGCCACGGGACAAGAACCCGCGGGGCAGGAAGCCGCTGGACAGGAAAGCACTGGGCAGGTGCGAGGCGATCTGGGAGCATGGCGACATGGAGATCACCACCGAAGAACAGTTGCGCGCGATCGTCGGTCATCCCATCGAGATGGTGGTCAAGAAGGTCAAGTCCGCGCTCGAGCCGGTGCACGTCGAGTGGCTGGCGGCCTCGCCGATGCTGTTCGTGGCGACCTCCGACGAGCAGGGTCGGCTGGACGTCTCACCCAAGGGCGATCCGCCCGGCAAGGTGGTGCGCGTCCTCGACGAGCACACCGTCGCCATCCCCGAACGGCCCGGCAACAAGCGCGTCGACGGATACCTCAACATCCTGCGCAACCCGCACGTGGGAATCATCGCCATCATCCCGGGACGCGGGGACACGTTGCGTGTCAACGGGACCGCACGCATCGTCGACGGCGCCGACGACGACAGCGGCGGCACCTACTTCGATGACCTCGCCGTCAAGGGCCGCCGACCGATCCTGGCGCTGGAGGTCACCGTGGAGGAGGTGTTCTTCCACTGCGCCAAGGCGTTCCTGCGGTCGGACCTGTGGCGGCCGGAGACATGGCATCCCGGCGATCTGCCGAGCACCGCGCAGATGACCAAGAAACTCATGCCCGAACTCGACGAGGCGGCCCTGCAGGAGCGCTACACCGAGAGCAACTACCGGAAGTTGTTGTACTGAAGTTGTTGTACTGGGCGGATTCCCGGGATTCTTCACCGGTATCCGGGAGCACGGGGCGTGCGGTCCGAGCGCGCGGTGCGCAGCAGTGGCAGAGCCCGATAGGGCACGATCTCCGACAGCACGACGATGCTGATGGAGCGCGCGACCGACGGTGACCGGCCGATCTCGAGCAAAGTCGCCTGTAAATCCTTGTGCGAGGCGGCCGCGACCCGGCACAGCACATCACTGGCACCGGTGGTGGCGAACGCCTCGAGCACACCGGGAATCGCCGACAACGCCGCGGTGACGGTACTCAGCTCACCCTGCACCGTTTCGAGCTGGACGAAGCACTGGACGTCGAAACCGGCGGCCGCGACATCGAGATGCGGGTGATATCCGGCGATGATCCCGGCGCCCTCGAGCTTCGCCAGGCGCGACTGCACCGTGGCGCGCGCCACCCGGATCCGCCGCGACGTTTCGAGTACCCCGATCTGAGGGTCCCGATGCAGCGACTCGAGCAACGCGAAATCGATGTCGTCGAGCGCAACTCCATCCATTGCGTGCCCCTTCCAACTGGCCGACATGACCAGTTGCGGCCAGTCTAGGGATCGTCGACCGCTCAGGCGGTGGTTCGCATGAGGTAGCGCCAGGGCGTGATCTCGGTGCTCAGCGGCATCGGCACGACGACCACCGTCGGCACATCGCGCCCCGCGGCGGCGGTGATCGCCGCCTCGAGCTCCTCCGGTGACTCGGCCCGAACCCCGTGTGCGCCATACGCCGTGGCGACGGCGGCGAAATCGGGGTTGTGCAGATCCGCGCCGACGGCGTGGCCGTAGCGGCGGATCTGATCGGCCTTGACGTTGCCGAAGGCCGCGTTGTCGAAGACCACCACCACGACGCCGAGCCGATACTGGACCGCGGTGGCCAGCTCGGCGATCGCGAACTGAAAGCCACCGTCGCCGGTCACCGAGACGACGACGGAATCACGATGGGCCGCCTTGACTCCCAAAGCCGTGGGGAAGCCGTATCCCAGGGTGCTCTGGTGCCCGGTGGTGATGAAGTGGCGGGGTGCGCGGACCGGAAAGCCGAAGCATGCGGCGAAACCCATCTGCGACACCTCGTCGACGAGATATCCGTCGGCGGGTACCGCTCGCCGGATCGCGGCGAGATGATCGGCGTGCGGCTGCAGCCACTCGGTGATCTCGTTGCGCGTCCGGCGTTTGATCGCGGCGAATTCGGTTGTGCGGTCGACTCGTTGCCGCCCGCCGGCATTCAGGCGGGCCACCAGATCGGCGGTCGCGTCCCGGGCGTCGGCGGTGATCGCCACCGTCGGACGCAGCCGGGTGTGAACGGCCGGATCGATGTCGATGACCACTCGGGGAACGTTCACGTCCGGCGTCGGCCAGCGGAACCAGAGCAGTTCGGCGCGGGAACCGACGATGATCACCAGATCGGTGTCGGGCCAGCGGGCAAGGCCGTCGGCACAGGTGAAGCCGTAGGGTGACGAGTCGTCGACGACGCCCTTGCCGCCGCGGAAGGCCACCACCGGCGCGCCGCAGGTCTCGGCCAGTGCCCGTACTAGCGGGCCGGCCTCCCGGGCACCGCCACCGACGAGGATCATCGGCGCGCGTGCGGAGGCGATGAGTGCGGCCGCGGTGTCGATGGCGCGCGGATCGACTGCGGGGCGGGAGATCTCGAGCGGTGCCACGTCGTCGACGCGTGCCGGCCGGGGCAGCACGTCCCACGGCGTGGCGACCGCGCTCGGGCCCGGTCGGCCCTGGAGTGCGGTCCGGATCGATTCCGCCAGAATGGTTGCGGCGTACTCGGGATCGAGCAGCAGGTCGGCGCGTTTGGTGACGCCGCGCAGGGCGGCGAGCTGATCGGGCATCTCGTGGACGTGACCGAAACCCCGGCCCAGGTAGTCCGAAGGGATCTCCCCGGTGAGCGCGAGTACCGGGGTACTGGTACCCATCGCGGTGAGCAGGCCGGCCGAGGCGTTGAGGATTCCGGGCCCGGGCACCACCGAGCACACCCCGAGGCGTCCGGTCGACTGTGCATACCCCAATGCCATGTAGGCGCAGGTCTGCTCGTGGCGCGGCGTTATCAGGTCGATGGTGTCCGAGGCATTGCCGAGCGCCTCGAACAACGCATACGTCTGCACCCCGGGGATGCCGAACACGGTGTCGACGCCGTGCGCGACGAGCCCGTCGACGAGTACCTCCGCAGTGGTGCGCGGGGTGGCGATCGGATGTCGGGTCTCGGCGATCGGGTGGTTGCTCGGTGCGGTGATGGTCATCGGTGGCGTCCTTCCGCTCGAACCCTGATGTGCTGCAGACAGATGTGCTGCAGACAGATGTGCTGCAGACAACGGTGTGTTCGAGGTAACAACGCCACGTGGAGATGGTCAACAGTGGTAGCACCAACTGGCAATCCTGCCCAGATCGAGGCAGTATCACCGTCGCTGATCTATACAACCTGCCCGGTTCGTCCGGGTAGGCTCATCGATGTTGCGCCGACAACGCGAACGACGGATCGTAGAGGTCGGTGGGTGTCCCGGTGATGAGGTCGGCGGCGATCTGGCCGTAGACGGGGGCGAATTTGAAACCGCGCCCGGAGAATGCGGTGAGCAGCAGCATCCCGGTGTCGGCGTCGAGATCCACCAGCGGTAGATCGCCGGGAGTACACAGCTCGTGGTGCATCGAGTACTTCACCGGTTCGGGATTGAGATCGGGAAGGAAGTTCGCCGTCCAACCGCCGATCCGGGAGAGGTCGGCGCGACTGAACTCGGGCACCTCGTCGGGGGAGCCGATGGCGGGCCAGAGGGGCTCGGTCGCGACCTTGATGCTGTACGAGTCGTGGCTGGGGGTGCCGTAGAGGTGTACACCGTCCTCGTCGCGGATGAAGACCGGGAAGCGCTCCGGGGTGAACATCTGGGGGTGGCGCGGCATGAACCAGGTCAGCGACAGCGGGATGATCGAGAGGAATCCCTTGAGATCCGGGCGCAGGCGGGTCGTCCACGATCCGGTCGCCACGACGACCTTGTCGCAGGCGATCGTGCCGTGATCGGTGATGATCTGCAGGCGCCCGCCCGCCTCGTCGAAGTCGATCACCTCGGTGTTCGTGAGTACCTGCGCACCATGGGATTTCGCGGTCTCGACGGCAGCCATCACGCTCGCTTCCGGATACAGGCTGCCGGCGCGGTGATCGAGGACGCCGACGGTGTGGTCGTCGACGCGGTGTTGCGGGTAGCGCGAGCGCAGCGCGGCAGCGTCGAGGATCTCGTGCGGGAGATCGAACTGTTCGGCCGACGCGGTCGACTTGAGCAGGCCGCCGGAGCCCGCGTCGCCGATCTGCAGGGCACCGCACTCGTCGTAGAGGTGCCGGCCCGAGTCGTGCTCCAACTCGAACCACAGCTCACGCGCGCGGGCGAGCATCGGGACAAAGCGCGGCCCCTCGTGCACGGCCGATCGGAACAGGCGTGAATCACCGGCATACGAGCCGCGGGCGTGCCCGATCCCGAATTGTTCGACGCCGATGGTGCGTACGCCTCGTTTGGCCAACTGCCACAGCGCCATTGATCCGGCCGAACCCAGGCCGATGACGACGACGTCGGTCTCCATGATGTGAATGTCCTTCGGGTAGAGGGTGACTCAGGCCAGAGCCGGTGAGTCCCAGAGGTTGAGGATGGTGCCGATGCCCTTGGCGACGGCGTTGCGATAGATGACGGTGCCCCACGCCACGTCCTCGACGGGCATGCCGCCCACGGAGAACACCACGATCTCGTCGTCGGAGCGGCGCCCGACGGCGTCGCCCGCGGCGACGGCACCGAGATCGACGAGATCGTCGGCGGGCATCGCGCCGTCATGGATCATGTCCATGAACTTGCATCCGATGATCGGGATCGTGTGGTGCGACGGGTGTCCGGTCTCCTCGGACCACGCCTCGTAGAGGCGCACGTTGTCGACCACCTTGCGGACATCGGGTGTCTGCATGCCGGCGTCGATGTTGCAGGGGGCGGGCATGCTCAGGAATGCCCCCGGTTTCACGTCCTCACGGCGGATCGTGGGATAGGTGGCGGGATCGCCGGTGACCCCCGTCGTGCAGAAGGTGACGATGTCGGAATCCCGGACGGCCTCGCCGAGCGTCTCGACCTCGAGAATCGTGGTGATCTGCGGGAATACGTCGCGCACCCACGCGGTGAAGGCGTCGATACTGCTCCGGCTGCGGCCCTTGATCTTGAGGGTGTCGATCATCGGGCACGTGGCGACGAACGCCGACAACGACGTGCGGGCCATCACCCCGGGGCCGACGATGCCGACCACCCGCGAGTCCGGGCGCGCCAGGTGGCGCGCGCCGACCCCGGGGACCGCGCCGGTCCGGTACGCCGACAACAGGTTCGCCGACATCAGTGCCAGCGGCGCGCCGGTGTCGGTGTCGTTGAGCATGAACATCAGGATCGAGCGCGGTAGTCCCTTGTCGCGGTTGGCGACATTGGAGCCGTACCACTTCATGCCGCTGGTGCCGAAGCTGCCGCCGAGGTAGGCGGGCATCG
Organism: Gordonia sp. L191; assembly: GCF_030077625.1. Lineage (NCBI taxonomy): Bacteria > Bacillati > Actinomycetota > Actinomycetes > Mycobacteriales > Gordoniaceae > Gordonia > Gordonia sp. L191. The sequence continues at coordinate 1,361,142 of NZ_CP125996.1, forward strand.
CCATGAACCGGCGGTCGGCGGTGTTGGCGGGCATACCCTCGAACGGCGACTCGTCGGGGAAGGTGATCATCGCGCCGTGTGAGTCGCTGTTGGGTCCGGCCATGCGGTAATCGCCCTTGTGTAGCAACACGAAGGTCTCCTCCATGGCGTCGACGCAGGCGCGCATGTCGGTGACCCCGGCGGCGATCATGTCGGGTTCGGAGAGATAGCGGAAGTCGATCCGGGTGGTCATCGGGCGGTCCTCGGTGGTGATCTGGTGCAGGGCAGTGGGTTTCGGCACGATCGGTGTTGTTGCTGTCGTGGCCGTGATTGCTGTCTCACTCACGGTGACGTCCCATCTCGGCGTAGAGCTGCGGTGAGCGTGAGCGGAGTACCAGGGAGGCACCCGCCCCGAGTACCGCGGCGACGAGCAGCAGGGCCGGGAGCAGCCAGACGAGGATTCCGCCCGAACTGATGAGCAGCCCGAAGTTGGCGATCGCATACCACAGGATCGCGATCAGGGCGATACCGGCCACCAGCGGAGCGACCAAGGTGCGCAACAGGTTTCGTTCGAGGTCGCGGTGGCGCAGGAAGAAGGCGACCACGGCGAACGACGACGCGGCCATCAAGGCGATCACCCCGAGCGTGCCGAGGTTGGTCAGCCAGGTGAACAGCGCCAGCACCGGGTCCTGGCCGGCGAGGGCGAAGATCGCGACCACGATCACCGCGACGGTGCTCTGGGCCACCGACCCGACGTGCGGGCTCTGATGGGTGCGGTGGGTGCGACCGGCCTGCTCGGGCAGCAGTCCCTCGCGTCCGAGGGCGTAGGTGTAGCGGGCGACGGCGTTGTGGAAGGCCAGCACCGCGGCGAACACGCTGGTGATGAACAGTAGTCGCATGATGGTGGTGAACCAGGAGCCGATGTAGGAGTTCGAGAGATCGAACAGGAAGGTCGTCGGGTCGGCGAGTTTCGCGATGTAGTCGGGGATGTTGCCCACGCCCGCGCCGTTGACCATCAGGAAGGTGACGGCGGTGTAGACCACGCCGATGGTGATCACGGCGAGGAACGTCGCGCGCGGCACCGTGCGCTTGGGGTCCTTGGCTTCTTCGCTGTAGATGGCGGTGGCCTCGAATCCGACGAAGGATGCGAAGCAGAACAGCAGGGCGATCGGTAGTGAGCCGGAGGTGAGGGCGCTCGGCGTCAGCGGGGTGACGCTCAGCGACGTCGTCCCGAAATCGCCGCCCTTGACCGCGACGACGATCGCCAGCACGATCACCACCAGGAATTCCGCGGCCACCAGCACCGAGAGGACCTTCACCGACAGATCGATCTGGCGATAGCCGAGGACCGCGACGATGGCGATGCCGATCAGGACGAACACCCACCAGTCGATGGACACCCCGAATTCGTCGCTGACGAATCCGGTGACCGCGGCGCCGAACAGACCCCACAGGCCGATCTGCATCGCGTTGTAACTGAGCAGCGCGAGATAGGCTGCTGCCCCACCGAATTGCTGGCGCAGGCCGCGGGTCACGTAGGCGTAGAACGCGCCGGTGCTGGTGTGGTGGCGGGCCATGGTGGTGTAGCCGACGGCGAAGACGAGCAGGGTGAGTACGGCGACGATGTAGGCGCCGGGCACGCCGGGGCCGTTGCCCAGCAGCATGGCCACGGGCGCACCGCCGGCCATCGCGGTCAGCGGTGCCGCGGCGGAGATCACGAAGAACGTGACCCCGAAGACGCCGAGGCTGCCGCGCCGGAGTTGATGTTGTTCTCGGGTGGATGTGGTGGAGGTCGCGGCGGGGCTCGGCGCCGGGTGCTCGGTGGTCATGGGAACTCCAGGGAGATCGGGGTGGGAGGGATCGAAAGGTCAGCCGTGGCAGGGGGAGTCGTCGGTGGCGGCGCTGTGTGAGGTGTCGCAGGAGGATGAGGTGTCGCAGGAGGCGCTCGAGGCGGGGACGTCGAGGGTGGGGTTGCGGTCGAAGAAGCCGACCGGTTTGAGGGTGAAGCCGGTGTAGTCGACGGGCATGATGGGCCAGTCCTCCGGGCGCGGATAATGCGTGAGGCCGAAGGTGTGCCACACGACAATGTCGGTGTTCTCGACGCTGCGATCACCGTGCACGAAGGCGGGTAGGCCCGAGCCCCCGGGGTGCTGGTTCACCAGATCGCCTGCGGCATAGAGCTCGTCGGCGTCGAAGGGTGTCACCCACAGATGTTTGGTGGCAAATGCGGCGCGACGGGCGATCGACGATCCGTCGTCGGCCAGCAGGGTCTGGCGGCCCTCCGGGATCAGCGCATAGGCGACCGGATGGCCGAGCCGGTTCGTCACCCCGGGGTTGGTGACGTGCCAGACCCGGCCGACGGTGTTGTCGGCGTCGCGCTGAGCCTCGGATTCGGTGTGCAGCAACGTCTTCGACAGGGTGAAGGCGTTGCCGTGCGGATTGCCGTCTCCCATCGGGACCCGGACGCTCTGCAGTTCCTCGACACTGTTGGCATCGCCGTCGACCATCATGTCGAGCCGGGCGCTGAACAGGTGCTGGTGATACGGAGCGCCGAGTCCGGGGGCGATCTGCGAGGAGTACGGGTACTCGTCGCCGGGGTAGGCGGAGGTGAACACGATTCCCGTTGCCTTGACCTCGAATTGGATGGTCCCGTCGAGGTAGAGGTACCAGAAGAAGCCGTAGTCGTAGTTGCCGATGGTGGTGAAGAACGAGATCACCAGACGCCGTTGTCTGCGGGTCTCGTGCGAGCCGGCCCACAGGTCGGTGTGCTTCCAGAGGATGCCGTTATCCTCCTCGTGCATGCACACTGCGTTGCGCAGCGTGTGTGGGGCGCCGCTCTCGTCGGCGATGACCGCATCGAAGTAAGTGATGTCGCCGACGCAGTCACAGCCGAGTTCGAGGGCATTGGCGTAACGCCCGACGAGATATTCGCCGGTGTCGAAGTAGTTCTGCCACGAACGCACCGGCGACGGATCGCCGTAGGGCACCACCATCTCCGCGATCGACGCGCGGTGGATGATCGGCCGCACCTGGCCGCCGTCGGTGAAGCCGATCTGATGCAGGACGAGACCTTCGCGGGCGTCGAAACCGACTCGCAGACTCCACTTCTCCCACTCGACCAGATTGCCGGTCACGGTGAAGCTCGGCCCCTGCGGCTGGGTGATGGCGATGGGCTTCTGCGTGGTGCGCAGCGGGCCGGTGACCTCGGGATCGGCGAAGTTGCCGGACTCCTGCGGGATCGGCACCACGCCCAGGTCGAGGATCTGCAGGACCTCTCGTGCCGTGACGTCGACGAAGGCGACGAGTCCGTCGATCGGATGTGCCCACGGGTGGTCGGTGGGTTCGGGCTGCCAGAAGGCCAGTCCGCGCAGGATGCGGCGCCCCTCCTCGCCCGGATAGTCGAAGACGCCCGCCGAGAGGGGCGCGACGCGGACCTGCGCCACATCGAGGTCGCGGGCGGCGAGTGCCGCCAGCCATCGCTCGTCTGTGGCGAGGACCTCCTCGACGAGACCGAACTCCTCGTCGAGCACGGGCACCTGTCCATCCACGGCGGTGTCGAGTACGCGGTGCGACACCACCTCTCGGTCGGTGACGTCGACGACGGCGTCGAGGGATTCGGACGTGGTGGGGTCGAGCAGCAGCGCCCGGAAGCGTCGGTGCGCCGACGCGGACGCGTCGCGATGGAGCTGTGCCTTCGCGGGTTCGACGAGCCCGACGTAGGCGAAGCGGCTCGTATCGGTGACGAGTCCGGCCGCCCTCAGGATCGCGGTGACGTCGTCGATCTCCGCGGCGGTGGGCATGGACAGGGGATGGTCCACGGTGTCAGGACTGACGGCCATCGGTGTCTCCGTTCAAGATGGTGTGCCGCAACCGGAATCGTTTTTCCTACGGTTGTAGGAAATAGTAGGCACGACTTGTTTCCGGTGTGTGCGTTTCGTGTTACGTACCCTGTAACGGGCGTGGATCCGGCGCAGGATGCGCGAACGAGGCGGACGGTGGTGAGACCACCAGGAGGTGAGGGCGGACGTGCCCAAGGTGGTCGATCACGACGAGCGGCGCCGGGAGATCATCGCCGTGGTGTGGCGGTTGATCGCGACCCGGGGGATCAGCGCGGTGAGCATGCGCATGATCGCCGAGGAGGCCGGCTACGCGAACGGGGTGCTGGGCTATTACTTCGCGAACAAGGACGAGGTGATCCGGCGGGCCTACGAGCACGTCTCGCTGGCCACCAACGATCGCGTGGCAAGGCGGATGGGCGACGCGCGGGGTCTCGACGCGCTGCGCATCCTGTGCGGCGAGATCATGCCCCGCACCGAAGAAGCCCTGCTCGAGGCGCGGATCGCCACGACGCTGTGGGAGCACGCCATGTACGACCCGGTGATGAAGCAGGTCAACGCCGAGTCGTGGCAGATGTGGCGCACGCAGATGGTCGGGTTTCTCGACCAGGCGGTGTCCGACGGCGAACTGACGTCGGCGGACACCGCATTGGCCGCCGACACCCTGCTGACCCTGTTGATGGGGATGCAGGTGATGGCCGTGCTCACACCCGAGTCGTTGCCGCCCGCCCGGCAGGACGAGATGTTCGAGCGATGGCTCGAGGAGTTGCGCACTGCTGGGTAGGCGGCGGACATGTCAGGCGAACGGGTCGGTGCCTGCACTGAGCGGGCAGGCGGTATCGGTGTCGGCGAGGGTGGTCACACCGACTCCTTGGCACGAGCGGATGTGCCGGCGGACAGCAGGTTGCGGGCGAAAAACCCTGCGAGCTCGGCTCGGGCGGAGAGCGGGAGCACGTGCGCCACATACTGATCCGGGCGCACCACCACGACCGCGCCACGGCGGTCGATGCCGCGTTCGGCGAAGATGTCGACGTGCGGGTCGGTCGCGTAGACCTTCTCGTAGTCGGTGATCTGGAACGGACCCACCTTGGGCAGGAAGATCTTCGGCACCGCGTTGAGGTCGACGCGGGTGTGGTCGTGCTGGTAGATCACCTTGACGTCGAACACCGAGTCGAGGTCGGTGCCGGCGGGGGTATGACGCACCACCGGTGACTCCGGATCGGTGGCCAGCCAGGTGGCCCAGTCGTCGAGAGCCGAGACATCGGGTGCGGCGTTGTTCATGCCGGCGGACGAATCGGCGGCGAATGCGTAGATCCGCCAACGTCCGTCGGCACGGTGATGATGGCCCAGCTGGACCGGATTGGCATCGCCGACGCGGACCACGGGCGCGGACTTGAACCGTTTGCCGATCGGGAAGCCGGTCGCCAGATCCTGGTGGGTGGCATCGGCGACGATCATCGACGGCGCGTACTGCGTCATGAAGCCGGCCGGGAATTCGGCGGTCTTGACGTAGAAGTCCTCCAGCTCCGACGGTGAGTCGAACTCCTCGGGACGTTTGGCCATCATCGACGACCATTCGCGATCGAAGTCGATCAGGTTCTGCGCGATCACCTGCCGCTCGGCCGAATACGTGCTCAGCAGTTCCTCCGGCGCACGGCCGGAGAGCACGTGACCGAGCTTCCAGCCGATGTTGAAGCCGTCTTGCATCGAGACGTTCATGCCCTGTCCCGCCTTGGCGCTGTGGGTGTGGCACGCATCGCCGGTGATGAACACCCGCGGGGTGCGGGTGCCGGCCTGCTCGATGTCGACGTCGTCGAACCGATCGGTGACCCGGTGACCGACCTCGTAGACACTGTGCCAGGCAACGTTTTTCACGTCGAGGGTGTAGGGATGCAGGATCTCGTTGGCCTGCCGGATGATCTCGGTGATGCTCGTCGTGCGGATCCGGCCGTTGTCGTCGGCGGGGACCTCGCCGAGATCGACGTACATGCGGAACAGGAAACCGCCCTCGCGAGGGATGTGCAGGATGGACCCGCCGGAGCCGGACTGGATCGCGCACTTGGTACGGATGTCGGGGAAGTCGGTGTCGGCCAGCACGTCCATCACACCCCAGGCGTGAAAGGCCTTGTCGCCGTGTGGTGTGCAGCCGATCGCGTCACGCACGCGACTGTGCGCGCCGTCGGAACCGACGACGTACTTCGCGCGCACCGTGCGCGTCTGGCCGTCCTGTTCGCCCGCGGTGTGGCGCAGGGTCACCGTCACCGGGTACTGCTCACCCTGGGCGATCTCGAGGCCGACGAACTCGTAACCGAAGTCCGGCGTCATCCGGGTCGGCGCGTTGGCCATCGACTCGGCGAAGTAGTCCAGGACTCGGGCCTGATTGACGATCAGGTGTGGGAACTCCGAGATGCCGGCCGCATCGTCGGGGGTGCGCGCGGCGCGCACGATTCGTGACGGATCGTTGGGATCGGGCTTCCAGAACGCCATCTCGGTGATCCGGTAGGCCTCGGCGATGATCGATTCGGCGAAACCGAACGCCTGGAAGGTCTCCACGCTGCGCGCCTGGATGCCGTCGGCCTGCCCGATCGCCAGTCGTCCCGGCCTGCGCTCGACGATGCGGGTGGTGACGTCGGGGAACTGGGCGAGTTGCGCGGCGGTGATCATGCCGGCGGGGCCGGTGCCGACGATGAGCACGTCGACTTCGTCGGGGAGTTCGTCGGGCCGGTCGAGGCCGGTCCCCGCGGCGGGTTGGACCCGCGGGTCGGTGGACACGTAGCCGTGGTGATGGAACTGCATTGTCTAGGCCCTCGCCATTCCTCGGATGGGACTGATGGATTGTTGTGCTTCGTGGTCGGGGCCGAGCGGGATGCCGGTGCGGTCCCGAAGCGTCAGTGTGGCAACAAGACTGATGGCGGCCATGACCGCGAGGTAGATGACGATCGAGGTCGTGGTGCCGGTGGCGCGCATGAGTGCCGCGGCGATCGTCGGCGCGAAGGCACCACCGATGATGGCGCCGATGGCGTAGGAGATCGAGACGCCGGAGAACCGGATCGACGCCGGGAAGAGCTCGGCGTAGAGGGCGGCCTGGGGGCCGTAGGTGAAGCCGAGGCCGACGGTGAGCAGGGCCAGGCCGCAGAACATCAGCCACACGTTGCCAGTGTCGACGAGCGGGAACAGCGGGAGCAGCGCCGCCAGCAGCAGGACCCAGCCGATCAGGTAGGTGGAGCGGCGGCCGATGCGATCACTGACGCGAGCGCCGATCAGGGTGAACAGCAGCCAGGTGGCCGCCGACCCGGCGACCGCGAGGAGCGCCGGACCGCGCGACAGGCCGACCGGACCGTCGGGATCGGTGGCATAACTCTGCAGGTATCCGCCGGTGGTCATGTACCCGACGGCGCTGTTGCCGGCGAAGACGAGTGCGGCGACGAGCACCAGCCCGGCGTGCTTGCGGAACAGCTCGACGATCGGTGTCTTGGTCTCCTCGCGGCGTTCGGCGATTTCGAGGAACACCGGACTCTCCTCGACGCGGCAGCGGATGAAATGACCGATGAGGATCAGGACGAACGACAGCAGGAACGGGATGCGCCACCCCCACGTCTCGAAGGAGTCGCCGGGGGCGAGGACGGCCATCAGGGCCATCACGCCGGAGGCCAGCAGCATGCCCAGTGGCACCCCGACCTGCGGGGAGGCGCCGAAGACACCGCGTTTGCGGTCCGGGGCGTGCTCGACGGCCATCAACACCGCGCCGCCCCATTCGCCGCCGGCCGAGATGCCCTGCAGGATGCGCAGGGTGATCAGCAGGATCGGTGCCGCGATGCCGATGGCGGCGTAGGTGGGCAGAAGCCCGACCAGGGTGGTTGCCACGCCCATCAGGGCCAGGGTCACCATCAGGACCACGCGCCGGCCGTAGCGGTCACCGTAGTGTCCGGCCAGGAATGCGCCGAGGGGGCGGAACAGGAAGCTGATGCCGACCGTCAGGAACGACAGGATGGTCGCGACCCCGGGGCCTGCGGGCTTGAAGAACAGTTCGCCGAAGACGAGGCCCGCGGCCACCGCGTAGACGAAGAAGTCGTACCACTCGACGGTGGTGCCGACGACGGTGGCGAAAACCACTCGGCGACGGTCCTTTTCGGTCACCACCACAGTCGGTGATGCAGTTCGGGGAGGGGCGTTCATCGGGGCTCCTTCTCTGGCATTCCCGGTGTTCGGTGAGATGCCCGGTGCGGCAGTCGGTGCGGCGAGGGCCAGGGGGGTCGCCCGCGCGGGGCGTCCTGGTGGCCGGGGCCACGGTCTCGAGTCGCTGCGATCTGGATCACTTGCGCTCTGTGTCTCAGACCATATACGATCTCGTATATCGCTCGCAAGATACGTTTTCATATACGATCTGGACGACGGAGAGGACATCCGTGACGACCGACCAGCATCAGCCCGCGAACCGGGACGGTTCCCCAGTATCGGGTTCTGCAGCATCGGTGGCCGTACCCGCCATCGGCACACCCGGCAAGATCATCGCCGTTCATCTCAGTTACACCTCGCGTGCGCAGCAGCGCGGGCGACGACCGGCACAGCCGTCGTACTTCTTCAAGCCCTCGAGTTCGGTGGCGGCGACCGGCGGTACCGTCGAGCGGCCGCTCGGCACCGAGTTGCTCGCCTTCGAGGGGGAGGTGGCGCTGGTCATCGGAAACCCGGCCCGCCGGGTCGGTCTCGCGCAGGCGTGGGATCACGTCGCCGCCGTCACCGCCGCCAACGACCTCGGACTCTACGACCTGCGGGCGGCCGACAAGGGCTCCAACGTCCGGTCCAAGGGTGGCGACGGATTCACCCCGCTCGGCCCGGACCTCATCGACGCCCGCGCGGTGGACCCGAACGCGATCCGCATTCGTACCTGGGTGAACGGTCGCTTGGCGCAAGAGGATTCGACGGCGGGAATGCTCTTCTCGCCGGCACAGATCGTCGCCGATCTCTCGCAGCATTTCACCCTCGAACGCGGCGATGTGATCCTCACCGGAACCCCGGCCGGCTCCTCGGTCATCGGTCCCGGAGATGTCGTCGAGGTCGAGGTCGACGTCCCCGGCGGCCCGACCTCCGGGCGGCTCGTCACGACGGTGGTCCAGGGCGACAACGGTTTCGACGCCGACCTCGGGTCGCTGCCGGCCGTCGACGACACCCAGCGCGCCGAGGCGTGGGGCTCGGCGCAGGCGGCCGGACTACCGGCACCCGCCGGGCCGGTCCTCACCGACGAGTTGCGCGAGAAACTGACACGCGTGCCGGTCGCCGGTCTGTCCGGACAACTCCGCAAGCGCGGCCTCGACAACGTCTCCATCGACGGCGTGCGCGCGCAGACCCGAGGAACCACGATCGTCGGCACCGCCAAGACCCTGCGCTTCGTGCCCAACCGTGAGGACCTCTTCGACTCCCACGGCGGCGGATACAACGCGCAGAAGCGGACCTTCGACGCCGTCGGCCCGGGTGAGGTGATCGTCATCGAGGCGCGCGGTGAGACCGGATCGGGCACGCTCGGTGACATCCTGGCGATCCGCGCGAAAACCCTTGGCGCCGAGGGCATCGTTACCGACGGCGGGGTACGCGACTACGCGGCGGTCGCCGAGATCGGTCTACCGGTGTTCACCGCCGGACCGCATCCGGCGGTCCTCGGCCGCAAGCATGTGCCCTGGGATCACGACCTGACCATCGCGTGCGGCGGTGCCACGGTCCAACCCGGCGACATCATCGTCGGTGACGACGACGGCGTGATCGTCATCCCGCCGGCCATCGCCGCCGAGGTCGCCGACGCCGCGCTCGCCCAGGAGGAGCAGGACGCCTGGGTGGCCGAGCAGGTCGCGGCCGGACATCCGGTCGACGGATTGTTCCCGCCCAACGCGCAGTGGAAAGCCCGCTATCTCGAATGGAAGGCGAATCGATGAGTGAGCAACCCGGCCAGACGAATCCGAGCCGCAGCAAGTCGCAGATCGCCTACCACTGGATCAAGGAGCGCATCGCTCGTCAGGAGTACACACCCGGCTATCGGCTGGTGTTGAGCACCATCGCCAAGAGCCTGGACATGAGCGTGGTGCCGGTGCGCGAGGCGATCCGACAACTCGAGGCCGAGGGTCTGGTCACCTTCGAGACCAACGTCGGCGCTCAGGTGTCGATGGTCGACGACTCGCAGTACCGCGAGAGCATGCAGGCGTTGTCGATCCTGGAGGGTGCGGCCACCGCGCTGGCCGCCCGTCGGCTCAGCGAGGACGATCTGCGCAAGGCGCGAGACATCAACGAGCGCATGATCGAATCGCTTGGTCACTTCGATCCGGGTCTGTTCACCGCGCTGAACCAGGAGTTCCACGCGACCCTGTTCTCCAAGTGCACCAACCCGCGGATGGTCACCCTCGTCGAAGCCGAATGGGCCCGACTCGGGCACCTGCGCGCCTCGACATTCTCCTTCGTGCCCGGCCGGGCGCAGGAGTCGGTCCGCGAACACGAGAACATCGTGCGGCTCATCGAGATCGGTGCTCCGCTCGGCGAGATCGAGAAGGTCGCGCGGCGGCACCGCGCGGCCACCCTCGACGCCTACCTGGTTCACGAACACCCCGACGAAACCCTTGGCCTGCCGGCCTTCTAGTTCTTCGACGGTCCGTAACCGGACCCCGATCCCGACCCCCCGAAACGGAGAAACCATGACGAACACGGTGAGCTCACCGGTGACCGGTCACGTCCCGGCCGATCTGCCCACGCGCATCCAGCATTACATCGGCGGAGCGTTCGTCGACTCGGTCGACGGCGACACCTTCGACGTCCTCGACCCGGTGTCGAACGAGACCTACGTGCAGGCAGCTGCCGGCAAGAAGGCCGACATCGATCTGGCCGTGGCCGCCGCACGTGCCGCCTTCACCGACGGCCCGTGGCCGACGATGCTGCCGCGCGAACGTGCGCGGGTCCTGCACCGGATCGCCGACATCGTCGAATCCCGTGATGCGCGGCTGGCCGAACTGGAGTCCTTCGATTCCGGGCTGCCGATCACCCAGGCCCTCGGCCAGGCACGCCGCGCCGCGGAGAACTTCCGGTTCTTCGCCGACCTGATCGTCGCCCAGTCCGACGACACCTACAAGGTGCCGGGTAGGCAGATCAACTACGTCAATCGCAAGCCGATCGGCGTCGCGGGTCTGATCACCCCGTGGAACACCCCGTTCATGCTCGAGTCGTGGAAGCTCGGTCCGGCGCTGGCCACCGGAAACACCGTGGTGCTCAAGCCTGCCGAGTTCACCCCGCTCTCGGCGTCGTTGTGGGCCGGCATCTTCGAGGAGGCAGGCCTGCCGCAGGGCGTGTTCAACCTCGTCAACGGATTGGGTGAGGACGCCGGCGATGCGCTGGTGAAACACCCTGAGGTGCCGTTGATCTCGTTCACCGGCGAAAGCCGCACCGGGCAGCTCATCTTCGGCAACGCGGCGCCGTACCTCAAGGGGCTGTCGATGGAACTCGGCGGCAAGAGCCCGGCGGTGGTCTTCGCCGACGCCGACCTCGACGCCGCGATCGACGCCACCATCTTCGGTGTGTTCTCCCTCAACGGTGAGCGCTGCACCGCGGGCAGCCGCATCCTCGTCGAGCGCTCGGTCTATGACGAGTTCGTGGAACGGTATGCGGCACAGGCCAAACGGGTCGTCGTCGGATATCCGCACGAGAAGACGACCGAGGTCGGTGCGCTCGTGCACCCCGAGCACTACGAGAAGGTGATGAGCTACGTCGAACTCGGCAAGTCCGAGGGACGACTCGTCGCCGGTGGTGGTCGGCCGGAGGGCTTCGACACCGGTAACTTCGTGGCCCCCACCGTGTTCGCCGATGTCGCCCCCGATGCGCGGATCTTCCAGGAGGAGATCTTCGGTCCGGTCGTCGCGATCACTCCGTTCGACTCCGACGAGGAAGCTCTCGCGCTGGCCAACGGTGTGAAATACGGTCTGGCCGCCTACATCTGGACCAATGACCTCAAGCGGGCCCACAACTTCTCGCAGGCCGTGGAGGCGGGCATGGTGTGGCTCAACTCGAACAACGTCCGCGATCTGCGCACCCCGTTCGGTGGTGTCAAGGCCTCCGGCCTCGGCCACGAGGGTGGCTACCGCTCGATCGACTTCTACACCGATCAGCAGGCCGTGCACATCACCCTCGGCAAGGTCCACAACCCGACCTTCGGCAAGCAGTAATCCCCACCGCACCAGAATCTTTCGTTCCCGACCCCTCGATCCGCCAACCCCCTCTCGACCCAGGCAAGGACGCCACCCATGACCGCTCGCGAAGAGATGACCCTGACCTCGTCGGGCTACTACGTCTCGCAGGAAGCCCCCATCCGCTCCGGCAATCCCGTCTCCACCCCGCAGTCCGCGCCGCCGGACATCCTGCGGTGCGCCTACATGGAGATCGTCGTCACCGACCTGGCCGCATCGCGTCAGTTCTATGTCGACATCCTCGGGCTCTATGTCACCGAGGAGGACGACGAGGCGATCTACCTGCGCTCCACCGAGGAGTTCATCCACCACAACCTCGTGCTGCGCAAGGGTCCGGTGGCCGCGGTGGCCGTCTTCTCCTACCGGGTACGCAGCCCCGAAGACCTCGACAAGGCGGTCGCGTTCTACACCGAGATCGGTTGCCGCGTGGAACGTCGGGCGCAGGGATTCGTCAAGGGCATCGGCGACTCGGTGCGCGTGGAGGACCCGCTCGGCTTCCCGTACGAGTTCTTCTACCAGACCGATCACGTCGAGCGGATGTCGTGGCGCTACGACCTGCACTGCCCGGGCGAGCTGGTGCGTCTGGACCACTTCAACCAGGTCACCCCCGACGTGCCGCGCGCGGTCCGCCACTACCAGGATCTGGGCTTCCGGGTCACCGAGGACATCCAGGACGACAAGGGCACCGTGTACGCCGCGTGGATGCGGCGCAAGCCGACGGTGCACGACACCGCCGCCACCGGTGGTGACGGACCGCGGATGCATCACGTCGCCTTCGCCACCCATGAGAAGCACAACATCCTGGCGATCTGCGACAAGCTCGGCGGCTTGCGCCGCTCCGACGCGATCGAACGCGGTCCCGGCCGTCACGGTGTGTCGAATGCGTTCTACCTCTACCTGCGCGACCCGGACGGTCACCGGGTGGAGATCTACACCCAGGACTACTACACCGGCGACCCCGACAACCCCGTCGTCACCTGGGATGTCCACGACAACCAGCGCCGCGACTTCTGGGGCAACCCGGTGGTGCCGAGCTGGTACACCGACGCCTCGTTGGTGCTCGACCTCGACGGCAACCCCCAGCCGGTGCTCGCCCGCACCGACGACTCCGAGATGGCGGTGACCATCGGCGCCGACGGCTTCTCCTACACCCGCAAGGATGACGAGGGACAGATGCCCGAGTGGAAGCAGGGCGAGTACAAGCTTGGTGCACAGCTCTGATGCTGTCCGCCCAGACGATCACCGAGATCGCCGACGAACTCGCTGCCGCAGAACGGGATCGGACGACGATCCCGCTACTGACCGCACGCCACCCGGAGATGACCGTCGAGGATTCCTATGCGGTGCAGAACGAGTGGCGCCGGCGCGGGATCGCCGCCGGGCGTCGTCCGGTGGGACGCAAGATCGGCCTGACGAGCAAGGTGATGCAGGTCGCCACCGGCATCACCGAACCCGACTACGGTGCGATCTTCGACGACATGGTGTTCGAGAACGGCTCGGTGATGGACCACGGCCGGTTCTCCAACGTCCGTATCGAGGTGGAGTTGGCATTCGTGCTCGGGTCGGCGCTCGACGGCCCGAACGCGACGATCTTCGACGTGCTCCGGGCCACCGAATACGTGGTGCCGGCATTGGAGATCCTCAGTTCCCGCATCGAGATGGCGGGCCGCACCATCGTCGACACCATCAGTGACAACGCCGCCATGGGCGGTATGGTCTACGGCGGAAACCCCATGAAGCCGAACGAGATCGACCTGCGGTGGGTGTCGGCGCTGCTGTATCGCAACGAGACCATCGAGGAATCCGGGGTGGCCGCCGCCGTGCTCAACCACCCGGCCACCGGCGTGGCGTGGCTGGCCGACAAGCTTGCCGCACATGGGGATCGGCTGGAGGCGGGGGAGATCGTGCTCGCCGGCTCGTTCACCCGTCCGATGTGGGTGCATGCCGGCGACACGGTGCTCGCCGACTACGGCCGGATGGGGACGGTGTCGTGCCGATTCAGCTGAGCCCGACCATGCGCGAGGCGCTCGACGCCGCCGATCGTGCGCTCTATGGCGGCTGGATCACCACCGGCTCACCGGTGGCCGCCGAGATCATGGCTGGTTCCGGCCTCGACTGGCTGCTGATCGACATGGAACACGCTCCCAACGGCCTCGAATCGGTTCTCGCACAGCTGTATGCGGTGTCGGGATATCGGTGTACACCGATGGTGCGGGTACCCGTGGGCGACGCCGTCGTCATCAAACAGGTTCTCGATCTCGGAGCGCAGAACATCCTGGTGCCGATGGTCTCCGACGCCGGGCAGGCTCGACAGATCGCCGCCGCCGCACAGTATCCGCCGCTCGGTCGGCGCGGTGTCGGCAGTGCCCTGGCACGGTCGGCCCGGTGGAATCGGGTGCCCAACTACCTCGCCGACGGCGCCGATCACGTGTCGGTGTTCGTGCAGATCGAGAGCATCGAGGCCGTCGAGCACGCCCGAGCGATCGCCGAGACACCGGGTATCGACGGTGTGTTCGTCGGTCCGAGCGATCTCGCGGCGTCGATGGGTCTGCTCGGCGCGCAAACCCATCCCGATGTCGTCGCCGCCGTGCACACGGCGTTCGACGGTGTGCATGCCGCCGGAAAACCGTTCGGTGTCAACGCCTTCGTCGCCGACCAGGCCCGCGCCTACGTTGCCGCGGGCGCGACGTTCGTGCTCGTCGGCGCCGACGCCGCGCTGCTGGCCCGAGGGTCGGAGGCGTTGGCCGCCGACTTCATCGGCACCGGCGACAGGAAACCCAGCAGCTATTGAACCCCGACATCAATTGATCGCCAGCAGCCATTGAACCCCGACAGTCATTGATCCCCAGAGCTTCTGACACATCCCCGACGAAAGAAGACACCGATGTCCTTCACCACTCGCACCGCCGTTCTCCGTGAGGCGCCCGGGCGCTACGAGACCGTCACCCTCGACCTCGACGAGCCACGCCAGAACGAGGTGACCGTGAAGATGGTCGCGGCCGGTCTGTGCCACTCCGACGACCACGCCGCTACCGGCGACATCCCGGTCGGCATCTATCCGTTCGCCGGCGGACACGAAGGGGCGGGCATCATCTCGGCCGTCGGCCCGAACACTCCGGGTTTCGAGGTCGGCGATCACGTCGTGTTCTCGTTCTTGCCGGCGTGTGGGAAGTGCGAATTCTGTGCTCGCGGACTGTCGAATCTGTGCGACCTCGGCGCGACCCTGCTCTCCGGTGATCGCGCGGAGGATCCGGGGAGTTTCCGGATGCAGCTCGACGGCGCCCCGGTGGGGCAGCAGTGCGGTATCTCCACCTTCAGCGAGTACACCACCGCGTCGGTCGCCTCGGTGGTCAAGGTGGACAAGGACCTTCCGCTCAAACAGGCGGCATTGCTCAGCTGTGGTGTGCCGACGGGTTGGGGATCGGCGGTCAACTCCGCTCGGGTGCAGCCCGGTGACACCGTCATCGTGGTCGGCATCGGCGGGATCGGTGCCAACGCATTGCAGGGTGCGGCGCACGCCGGGGCCACCAGCGTCGTGGCCGTGGATCCGGTCGCGGCCAAGGAGGACAAGGCAAAACTGTTCGGCGCCACGCACTTCTACACCACGTTGGCCGAGGCCACCGAGTATGCCCGTTCGGTGACCAACGGGCAGGGCGCCGACTCGACGATCATCACCATCGGCGTGGTGTCCGGAGATGATGTGGCGCAGGCGCTGGACTCGATCCGCAAGGCGGGCACCGTGGTTCTCACCGGTCTGGGCAACATCACCGTGGCGGGTGCACCCATTCTGCTCGGTGATCTCACCCTCATGCAGAAGCGGTTGCAGGGCTCGCTGTTCGGCGAGTCCAATCCGCGTCGCGACATCCCCAATCTCGCGCGTATGTACCGGGCGGGTCAGCTCAAACTCGACGAGCTGATCACCCGCGAGTACACGCTCGACGAGGTCGCGCTGGCGTACGAGGACATGCACGCCGGCCGCAACATCCGCGGAGTGGTCGTCTTCGACGACTGAGTGTCACAGCCTTCGACGACTGAGTGTCAACAGATTTCGATCAGGAAAGAGAATCACCATGAGCACCACCTATGACAGCTTGCTGCTTTCCGTCACCGATCCCGCAGGTCGCGAGATCCTCGATCCCGCAACCGGTGAGGTCGTCGGTGCGGTCGCCTTCGGTTCCGTCGCCGATCTCGATGCCGCCGTGTCCCGTGCCCGGGCCGCACAACCGGCATGGGCGGCGCGCGCCGACGACGAGCGGAAGGCGTTGCTACTCAAGGCCGCCGACGCCATCGAGGAGGCCGCCGAACCCCTCGCCGAACTCCTCTCGCGCGAACAGGGCAAACCGCTGAACGGTCCCAACGCGCGCTTCGAGGTCGGTGCCTGCTCGGCGTGGCTGCGGGCTACCGCGGCCACCGCACTGCCCGGCGAGACCGTCGTCGACGACGAGGAGACCCACGCCGAATTGCGCTACCGCCCGGTGGGGGTCGTCGGTGCGATCGGTCCGTGGAACTGGCCGATGATGATCACCATCTGGCAGGTCGCCCCGGCCCTGCGGATGGGCAACACCGCCGTCGTCAAACCCTCGGAGTACACGCCGCTGTCGGTGCTCGCCCTGATCGAGGTCCTCAACGGCGTCCTGCCCGCCGACGTGCTCATCCCGGTCGTCGGCGAGGGTGAGGTCGGGGCCCGGCTGTCGTCTCATCCCGACATCGACAAGGTGATGTTCACCGGTTCGACCCGTACCGGTCAGGCGATCATCAGGAGTTCGGCCGACACCATCAAGCGCCTGACCCTCGAACTCGGCGGCAACGACGCGGGTATCGTGCTGCCCGACGTCGACGCGAAAGCCATTGCGCAGGACCTGTTCTGGGGATGCTTCATCAACACCGGGCAGACGTGCGCGGCGCTCAAGCGGCTCTACGTGCACGCCGACGTCTACGACGACGTGTGTGCTGCGCTCGTCGAGGTCGCCGGGCAGATGCCGATGGGCCGCGGGCTTGACGAGAACAACGTGCTGGGTCCGCTGCAGAACCGCGCGCAGTTCGACATCGTCGCCCGGCTCGTCGAGGCAGCCAAGGAGTCCGGCGCCAAGGTGCTCACCGGCGGTGACCCCGACACCGACGCCCCCGGCCACTTCTACCCGCTGACCCTGGTCGCCGACATCGACAACGACAATCCGCTGGTGACCGAGGAGCAGTTCGGTCCGGCGCTGCCGATCATCCGCTACACCGACGTCGACGAGGTCGTCGCACTGGCCAACGGCCTCGACGTCGGGCTGGGCGCCTCGGTGTGGAGTGGTGATGCCGGCGCCGCGCGAGCGATCGCGGGTCGTCTGGAGGCCGGCACCGTGTGGATCAACGCGCACGGAGGCGTGCACCCGATGATTCCGTTCGGCGGTGTCAAGCAGTCCGGGTACGGATTGGAGTTCGGCGTCGAGGGTCTCAAGGGTGTCTCGGTGCCGCAGGTGATCAACGGCTGAGCGGCGAGCGCCGCCGCATCACCCGGCGGGTGGCCGGGGCGGTGGGGGACCGAAGCGCAGCAGCGGGTTGTCGGGATCGGGATAGTTGATCTCGCAATAGGTGATCAGCGGTGAGTGCAGGACCAGTCCGGTGGCCGTCGGACATCGGTGGATGTCGGCCACTCCGGTGATCTGCCGTGTCACCAGCCAGGAGACGAGACCGTCGCAGGGTTGCGGCGACACCAGGGGGCCACGATCCTCGCCGGCGTCGTAACAGCTGCCGACGTGCAGGTTCGGTGCCAGACAGATCGGGGCGTAACCGTAGGAGGTGTCGTGGAACAGGAACCGTCCGTGCACCGAGACCGAGCGCATCTCGTAGCGTGCGAATCCGCTGACATCTTTCCCGGGGTCTGGGCAGGTCATCTGGGCCTGGCCGATCACCGGGACCGCCGGTCGGACCGCCACGACGTAGGTGGCCGCGGGGGTTGAACAGTGCACCGCGGTGTGTCTGCCGTAGCCGCCACCGGGGTGCAGCAGCGACATCTCCGGTCGGTCATGGGTGCCGACGCAGTCGCCGACCCCGACGTCGTCCCAGCCGACACCGTCACCGCGTGTCTGCAGCCACGCGTAACCGGCCAGCGCGGCCGTGACGAACACCAGCGTCAGCGCGATCGGGCGACGCCATCGTGACCTGCCGGCCGTCCTCGGTGTCCGCATCACCATCCCCCATTCCGGCGACACGGTCAGCGAATTCGGAGGTCGGGCGTCGTCGGTTCTCGACATCGTAGTGGTGGTCTGTCCCGGTCTGCGGCGATGTAGCACGATGTAGGCGCGACGAGAGGAGATCGGTCCGGTGAGCGCACCCGCCCGTGTCGGGCACCCGATGGTGGTGTGGACGGTCGCGGTGACCGTCTACTTCATCGCCGTTCTGCATCGGTCGTCGATGGCGGTCGCCGGTCTGCTCGCCGCCGACCGATTTCACATCTCGGCGTCGGCGTTGTCGACGTTCGTGGTGTTGCAGTTGCTGGTGTACGCGCTGATGCAGATCCCGGTCGGGCTCCTCGTCGACCGGTTCGGCCCGCGCCGGGTGCTGCTCACCGGCACCCTGATCCTGACGCTGGCGCAGCTGAGTTTCGCCTTCGCCGACACCTACGTGTGGGCGCTCGGCTCACGGTTCTTCGTCGGGGTCGGCGACGCCATGACCTTCGTGTGCGTGCTGCGGTTGGTGACCTCGTGGTTCCCGGTGCGGCGCATCCCGCTGATGACGCAGTTGACCGGAGTGCTCGGCCAACTCGGCGCGGTGGCGGCCGCGGTCCCGATGACCTGGGCGCTGTCGAATCTCGGGTGGACGCACGCCTACCTGGTGACCGCCGCCTGCGGTGCCGCGCTGCTGGTGATCGCGGCGATCGTGGTGCGCGACTCCCCACAGGCGCGCACCACCTCCGGGCCATTGCTCGGGTTCTCCGGCATCCGTGCCACCCTCGCCGCGGCCTGGGGTCATCCGGGTACCCGGCTGGGATTCTGGATGCACTTCTCCACGCAATTCAGTGCCACCGTTCTCGGATTGCTGTGGGGATTCCCGTTTTTCGTCGAGGGCGAGGGGCAGGGCGCGGGCGCGGCGGGCACCCTGTTGACGATCATGGTGTGCTCGATCATCGGCTTCGGACCGATCTTCGCCGCGCTGATCACGCGGCATCCCTGGCACCGGTCGACCCTGGTGCTGAGCGTCGTCGGCGCCATCGCCGGAATGTGGACGATCGTGCTCGCGTGGCCCGGTGCTGCGCCGTTCTGGCTGCTGATGCTGCTGGTCATCGTGTGCGGGATGGGTGGTCCGGCATCGATGATCGGCTTCGATCTCGGCCGCACCTCCAACCCCGTCTCACGCGTCGGCAGCGCGACCGGGATCATCAACCAGGGCGGCTTCTTCGCGAGCCTGCTGCTGATGGCGATGATCGGCATCATCCTCGACTGGCGCACCCCCGACGGCGCGTCCGGCTATCCGCCCGAGGCGTTCACCGCGGCGATGTCGGCGCAGTACCTGCTGTGGGGCGTCGGCGCCCTGCAGATCTGGCGATATCGCCGCAAGGGTCGGGCGCATCTGCTGCGCGAGGATCCGGTGGTGTGGTCGGAGCAATCCGGGCGGCCGCTGCCGGAGGCGTGAGCCGGGTCGCGTCCTCCCGGACCGACACCGCGACGGACACCGACAGATCCGCACCGACGGGAATCGCCCCGCGGACCTGGTGTCCGCGGGGCGATCTCGTGTTCAATGCCGGCCGGGGAGATCATCGGCCGGTGCGACTCACTTCAGTTCGGCGCTGCTCTTGCCGAGCACCCGGCGGGCGATGATGAGTTGCTGGATCTGCTGGGTGCCCTCGAAGATGTCGAGGATCTTCGAGTCGCGGGCCCACTTCTCGAGCAGCAGACGCTCGGAATAGCCTGGCGTACCGGCCAATTCGACGGCCTTGTTGGTGACGTCGGTACCCGTGCGGCCGGCCTTGGCCTTGGCCATCGAGGCCTCCAGCGAATTGGGCTGCTTGTTGTCGGCCATCCAGCACGCCCGCATGGTCAGCAGATACGCTGCTTCCCAATCGGATTCCATTCGGATGAATTCGGCTGCGGCGGCATGCTGATCGGCGGCGGGACGATCGTAATCGATCTCGATGCCCGCGTCTTCGAGGATGCGACGCAGCTCTTCGAGTGCGGCCCGCGCCACCCCGACGGCCATTCCCGCGACGAGGGGCCGCGTGTTGTCGAAGGTCTGCATGACCCCGCCGAAGCCCTTCTTGGTGTCGACCTCGGGGCTGCCGAGCAGGTTCTCCTTGGGGATGCGGCAGTTCTCGAACCGGATCACCGCGGTGTCGGAGACGCGGATGCCGAGCTTGTGCTCCAACCGGACCACCTCGACACCGGGATGCTCGCGCGGCACCACGAAGCTCTTGATCGCGGCGCGGCCGAGGCTCTTGTCGACGGTCGCCCACACCACGATGTGACTCGCGCGTGAGCCCGCGGTGACGAAGATCTTCTCGCCGTTGATGACGTACTCGTCGCCGTCGAGGGTGGCGGTGGTGGTGACCGCGGCCGAGTCCGAGCCGAAGCTGGGCTCGGTGATGGCCATCGCCGCCCACACCTTGCCGAAGCGCTCGAGCTGCTCGTCGGTCGCGACCGCGGCGATCGCCGAATTTCCCAGTCCCTGATAGGGAATCGACAACATGAGGCCGACGTCGCCCCAGGAGGTCTCCATCACGTTGACCACCGACTGCATGTTGCCGCCGTTGACCACGACGCCCTCGGGACGCTCCTTGCCCATGTCCTTGCTCCGGCCGGCATCGGCGCCTGCACCGGCCTGGCCGGTCTCGGCCAGACCGTCGTACAGGCTCGCCAGGGTGTCGAGCTCGACCGGGTAATCATGTTCGCGCAGATCGTATTTGCGCGAGATGGGACGGAAGATCTCCGCCGCGGCCTGATGGGCCTGATCGATGGTGACGCCGAGTTTCTTCGGCAGTTCCAGATTGATGCTCATGACTGTGTCCTCGATTCCCGGGTCGCCTTACAGGACGACGATGCCCTCGCCGATACCCGCGCCACGCAGGTCGCGGTACCAACGCTCGACCGGATGTTCCTTGGTGAAGCCGTGGCCGCCGAGCAGCTGGATGCCGTCGAGACCGATCTGTAGGCCCTTGTCGATGGTGAGCTTGCGCGCCAGGGCGGCCTCGCGGGCGAACGACAGGCCCTGTTCGGCGCGCGAGGCGCCGCGCAGGGTGACCAGACGGATGCCGTCGAGCTCGGTGGCGATGGTGGCGACCATGAAGGCCACCGCCTGGCGGTTGGAGATCGGCTCGCCGAACGCCTCACGCTCGTTGACGTAGGGGATGACGTAGTCGAGGACGGCCCGACCGGTTCCGGCGGCAAGTGCCGACCAGCCCAGCCGCGACAACCGCACCACGTCGCGATACGCCGCGAAGGCGGCATCGGAGGCTTCGGGCGAGCTTTCGCCGAGCAGCGCCGACTCCGGCACCGCGACGTCCTGCAGCAGCAGTCGACCCATGCCTGCGGCGCGCACACCCATGCCGGGGTCGGCCTCGACGATCAGGCCCTTGGAGTCCGATTCCACGATGAACAGTGCAGGGCGGCCGTCGAGTTGCGCGCCGACGATGAACAGTTCGGACGACCCCGCGGCCGGTACGAACGACTTCACGCCGTTGAGCCGGTAGCCGCTGGGCACGCGGGTTGCCTTGGTCTGCAACGAGAATGCGTCGAACAGCGGGCGCGGTTCGGCGATCACGACCGCCGACTGCGGGACGTTCTCACCGGCGAAGTCGGGCAGGTAGGTCTTCTGCTGGCCGTCGCTGCCGAAGTTCGTCAGCGTGGTGGCCACACCGCTCGGGGCGAGCAGCGGCAGCGCGAGACCCATGTCGCCGTAGGCCATCGCCTCGGCGACCAACGCGTTGGTCACGACCCCGCGCTCGGTGGCCGCGCCGTCGAGTTCCTCGGGGACGTTGATCATGGTGATGCCGAGTTCCGCGGAGCGCTTGACGATGCTCTCCGGCGCGGTGGCCGCGGCGTCGGCGTCGTAGGCTGCCGGACGCAGGATCTCGGTGGCGAACTCCTTGACCGTCTCGGCGATCATCTGCTGTTCGTCGTCGGGCGTGAGATTGAAGTAGCCCTTGGGTGTGGTCGTCAGCCGTTTGGCCGGAGCCGACCCGCCCTGCACCTTCGAGAAGGCGCGGTTGGCGGCGCCGAGGGTCTGGAACCCGGTCTTGGTCGCCTGGTACGCGATCCGGTTGATGGGTTCACGGATCTGGTACTTCTCGGCGAACTCCGAGCCCGTGACCGTGGTCAGCACGCGCATCGCGGTACCGATGAAGTTGCGGGGATGACGGGTCTTCCCGACGGCGGAGGTGTCGCGGGGTTCGGTGTGAGTAGACATGTTCACCATTTCTCGCAGTGGTTGACTGGGTGGGGCGGTACGGCTCCGGGATACCTTACCCGGCGGTAAGAACCGATCTTACTCATGGGTAAGAAGAATGTCACGTGTTTGTTCGCCGGGACTCGTTCGCCGGCCGTGCGTGCCGGGGCGACCAGGGGTTATGAAGCGGTTCGCTGACACATGAGGCCGCCGGGAGCACAGTGGAGGCATGCAACTCACGCACTTCGGTCATTCGTGTCTGCTGGTCGAACTCGATGGGGCGAAGATCCTGTTCGATCCGGGAAACTTCTCCCACGGTTTCGAGGGCATCACCGGACTCGACGCGATCCTGATCACCCACCAACATCCCGATCACTGTGACCCCGCGCGGCTGCCGGATCTCATCGCGGCCAATCCGCAGGCCCTCCGATACGCCGATCCGCAGACCGCCCGGCAACTCAATGACGCCGACTCGTCGGGGGAGTGGACCCCGGCGCACCCCGGGCAGCAGGTGGACATCGGCGCGGTCACCGCCCGGATGACCGGCGGCCGGCATGCGGTGATCCATCCGGAGATCCCGGTCATCGACAACGTCGCCTACGTCCTCGACTCGTCGCAGGGCGCCGGGCGGTTCATGCACCCGGGCGACTCGTTCTACATTCCGTTCGAGAATGTCGACGTCCTCGCGCTGCCGTCGGCGGCGCCGTGGATGAAACTCAGTGAGTCCGTGGATTACCTGCGTGCCATGGCGCCACGCGTCGCGGTGCCCATCCATCAGGCCATCCTGTCCGACGCGGGGACCGGCATCCACTACTCACGATTGAGCGAGATGAAGGACGCGGCAACCGAATTCGCCGTACTCGATCAGGAGTCCGCGGCCGACTTCTGAAAGATGTGCAGTTGACGGCACATCGTCGCGTTTCAGCCGGTCCCGCATGTCGGCGACCGACACCGCGGGGAAGTCGAGCCCCAAGGCGATCGTGGCGGCAAAGCGGGATGCACGGGCAACGCCCCGAGGGCGGCTGCAGCGCCGCTGCTGTAGCCTCCACCGAGAACGTAGCCGGAATCTGTTGCGCGAGAGGGTATTCGGTGCATCCCCGAGCGCATCCTCAACTGGCACAACCGGTGGGAGGCCGGTCTGGATCGGTGGTCGAGGCGCTTCCCGATCGGTGGTCGAGGTGCGAGGCGCCCAAGGTCCTTCACCGATCGATGGTCGAGGTGCGAGGCGCCCAAGGCGCCGAGCCTCGAGACCGAGCCGAACCCACGCTGAAACCCCACCACCAAACCCGTACGAAAAAACTTTCGACAACCCCTTGCCAACCCGACAAACCCGGCACATGCTCGAACACAACAGCACACAAACAGATGTGAGCTTATCGCCGGGGGGTGACAAATGATGGTCGACACCACACTCCCCGCTGACGCGTTACCGGATGTGTCGGGGTTGTCGACCGCGCAGAAACTTGCCCTCGCCCACTCGCTGATGGACGAGTTGGCATCGGATGATGTGACCGGTCTGTCCAACGATGACCTGGTTGCGGTTGCTCAGTCCACCGAGCGGTTGATCACCCGTGTCACCGTCCAGGGGGATCGGCAGATCGTCGAGTTCTCCGACCGTCATTTGGCGCGGGAGTACGGGTTCGGGTCGATCATCGACGCCATGATCGGCTTGTTGCGTGTGTCGGAACCGTGGCGGCGGTGGAAACAACTCACAGCGACCGCCACCTTCCACACCTTCACCGGCGAGGTCGCCGCCCCGAAATATCCGGCGTTGGCCGAAGCGATGGCCTCCGGGGCGGCCGGCCCTTCGCATGCGGCGGTGGTGATCGATGTGTTGGACCGTGTCCCGGCGACAGTGCCGTTCGACGAGAAAATGTCGGCCGACGCCGCGATGGCCGGGTTCGCCCGCACCCACACCCCGTCTGATCTTCGGATCTTGGGGGCACGGGTGTTGGCGCACCTCGACCCCGACGGTGAGTTGACCGACGATGCTGATCGGCAACGGCACCGCCAGATTCGCATCGGGCGTCAAGACGCCCAAAAAATGAGTGGCCTGACCGGACAAATGACCCCCACCTTGACCGCACACCTCGAAGCAGTACTCGCCGCGTGGGCAGCCCCCGGAATGAACAACCCCACCGACCCCGACTCCCCCGACCGGCAGTCGCGACGACGCCGACCCCGACGCGTTGACGGCCGCCGCAGCCCGCGATCACCGCGATCAGGTGCAACGCAACCATGATGCGTTGGAAGCAGTCCTACGCGCCGGACTGGATGTGGGACTCGGCCCGCAATCGCATCGCGGGCTGCCGCCGCACCTGATCATCAAAGCATCGCTGTCCGACCTGATCGCCCAAACCGGGATGGGCGTCACGGCGACCGGCACCCTGCTGCCGATCACCGATGTCATCGCATTGGCGGCCCACAGCCAGCCGTGGTTGGCGGTGTTCGACGACCACACCCGCCTGCCGCTGTATTTGGGTCGGGCGCGGTTGGCGAGTCAAGGCGAACGGATCGCGTTGTTCGCCAAAGACGGTGGCGAGTACTGCTCGTTTCCCGGGTGTACCCAACCTGCCGCGCACGTGGAAATTCATCACGCCACGAAAGATCATGCGAAAGGTGGGCTCACCAACATCGGTGACCTCGCCCCCGCCTGCGGCAAACACAACCGGATGGTCGGTGACAAACCCGGACAATTCACGACCGGGATTTATCGGGACGGGCCGTGGGCCGGACGCTGCTGGTGGCGCAACAACACCCCCATCGGGGCGGCTGAACCGAACCCGAAACGCACCAACGCGTTTCCGGATGTCGGGGCCACCTTCCGCGCCACCCTCGACACAGTGCGCGCGGAATTGCATCCACCACCCGACCCACCACCACGTGCGGCCGCTGCCAGTGCTGATACCGATCTCGCCGAGCGCGACGACCGGGGATCAGTGCTGCCCACCAACCGAATCCGCCGCAGCCGAGTCCCGGTCGGGCACGGGTATTACGACCTCGTCGAAATCCTCCACCCTGACCCTGGCTCGGACTCGCCGGTCGAGAACCGACTCGCCCAACTACTCGGCAGTCGCCGGCATTAGACCGTCACGTGCTCGGTCCTGGATCGGAAACCAGCAGCGGTGCAACAGGTCTCGAGGCTCGTCGCTAACGCTCCTCGGCACCTCGACCACCGAGAGGAAAGTGTTCCTCGGCAACTCGACCACCGAGAGGAAAGCGTTCCTCGGCAACTCGACCAACGGGATGAAAGCGCTCCTCCGCAAATCCATCGCAGAGGAATTGGGAGACACGCCCTGCGGGCTGGGTACTGCTGACCGGTGTTCGGCACGGAACGCCGATAGCCCGCCCATCCACAGTGATCCTCGATGTGCACGGCGTCTTTAGCATCTGTGTTCACTCGATCATTCACGGGCCGTTAGAGTTTCGACGGTGCTGCGACGGCGCACGCCATTCCGCGGCGACGATCGCCCGGTATAACCCGAAACGGCCGGCCCGGCTTCGTCACCGAACTCGACCGGGCCGACCAACGCGATCTACGCCGGCGGGGCGAAGAACTCCAGAGCGATGTTGTCGGGGTCGCGGAAGGAGATGCCCGACCCGTACGCCGCGTGCTTGATGTCGCCGTGGGCGATGCCGAGCTCGTCGAGCCGGGTGCGCCACCGCTCGAGGTCGTCCTGTCCGACCGCGAACGCTACGTGGTCGAGTCCGGTGCGCTTCTCGCTGAACACCTCCGACGGCGTCGAGTCGGTGTGGGTGTGCAGACCGAACAGCGTACCGCCGTCGAGGGCGTACACGGCGTGGTGGAACGCGCCGGACTCCTCGTCCTCTTCGAGGACGGGCTCGGCGCCGAACAGGCGGCTGTACCAGGACCGGCTGATCTCGAGGTCGGCGACGGTGATCGCAACGTGGGTGAGGGCGGGGAAGCCGGGCATGGAGAACTCCTGACGTCGGTGCGGGTCTCCTGTCGACGCTAGGTCGAACAGAGGAGTCCCCGAAGCACTTTCGTCGGCAACTCGTCGACTGGACAGGTGCGTCCGACCCGCCCGGGTCCGGCTCAGTCCGTGGCGAGCGCGGTGAGTACCGCGTCGTGCAGCAGTCCGTTGCTGGCTACCGCGTTGCCACCCCGGGGGCCGGGCGTCCCGTCGAGCGCGGTGAAGCGTCCACCGGCCTCTCGGACGAGGATGTCGAGGGCCGCGAGATCCCACAGTGAGACCTCGGGCTCGGCGGTGATGTCGACAGCACCTTCGGCGACGAGACAGTAGTTGTAGAAGTCGCCGTATCCGCGCACCCGCCACACCTCGTCGGTGAGTGCGATGAACTTGTCGCGGATGCCTGCCTGCGCCCACCCGGACAGACTGGAGAACGCCAGGCTCGCCGAGGCCACGTCGGCGACGCCCGACACCGACAACGACCGGGTGCGGCCGTCGAACTCCGCGAACGCGCCCTGGCCCTGCGCTGCCCACCAACGCCGACGCAGCGCGGGCGCCGAGACTACACCGACCGTCGGAACGCCGTCGACGAGCAGCGCGATCAACGTTGCCCACACCGGAACACCGCGCACGAAGTTCTTGGTCCCGTCGATCGGGTCGATCACCCACTGGCGTCCCGATCTCGTCGCCTCGCCACCGAACTCCTCGCCGAGTACGACGTCGTCGGGACGCCGACGCGACAGGTGCTCGCGGATCATCTCCTCGCAGGCCAGATCGGCGTCGGAGACCGGTGTGAGGTCGGGTTTCTGCGACACCTGTAGGTCCAGCGCCCCGAAACGCGCCATGGTGAGATCGTCGGCGGCGATCGCCAGCGACAGCGCGATACCGAGGTCGGAATCGTCGGATTCGGGAACGGGGTGGGAGGTCACGCGCGAAAGCCTAACGCGGAGGCCGGGCCCGGTAGGGTGGCCGTCATGTGGATCACCGTCACGATCGCCATCCTCCTGGCGGTCATGGCCGTCGCGATGATCATGCAGATGCGTGGCCGCCGGGTCGGCGGCATCGGAGGCAGCGCCCGCGGCGGTACCGGCCTGGTGCAGGGAACGATGACCCTCACCGGGGTCAGCGAGCGTCCCGAGGCTGACAGCAAGGGCGAGGCGTTCTGCACCGTGTCGGGCACCATTGTCGGTCCGGGCACCCGACCGGCCGAGGTCTACGGGACGATGGTGCTCGAACAAGGCCAACCGTGGCCGCAGATCGGCTCCGAACACCCGGTGGTCTACAAGCCGGGCAAGGCCGAGACCAGTTGGCATTTCGGTGAACTCCCGCCGCAGCCGCAGGTCCCGGGGGAGATGCCGCCGCCGACGTCCTGACGGCGCGTCCCAGCCGGTACCCTGAATAACCGTGCATCCCGACGCGACCGCAGATCTCGAATCCCTCGACACCACCCTCACCACCGTGGAGAAGGTGCTCGACGTCGACGAATTGCGCCGTCGGATCGAAGAGCTCGAGATGCAGGCTTCCGACCCCGAGTTGTGGAACGACCAGGAGCACGCGCAGAAGGTCACCAGCGAGCTCTCCCACGCCCAGTCGGAGTTGCGACGGGTCACCGAATTGCGTCAACGGCTCGAGGACATGCCGGTGCTCTACGAGCTCGCCGAGTCCGAGGAGGGTGAGGAACGGACCAGCGCGCTGGCCGACGCCGACGCCGAACGGGCCTCGCTACGGACCGACATCGCCGCGATGGAGGTCAAGACCATGCTCGCCGGCGAGTACGACGCGCGTGACGCACTGGTCAACATCCGATCCGGTGCCGGTGGCGTCGACGCCGCGGACTGGGCCCAGATGTTGATGCGGATGTACGTGCGGTGGGCCGAGCAGCACGGCTACGGCGTCGAGGTCTACGACACGTCCTACGCCGAGGAAGCGGGCCTGAAGTCGGCGACCTTCGCCGTCAAGGCCCCCTACATGTACGGCACCCTCTCGGTCGAGCAGGGCACCCATCGACTCGTCCGGATCAGCCCGTTCGACAACCAGGGTCGCAGGCAGACCTCCTTCGCCGAGGTCGAGGTGCTGCCCGTGGTGGAGACCACCGACCACATCGACATCGACGAGAACGAACTGAAGGTCGACGTCTACCGCTCCTCGGGCCCCGGCGGCCAGTCGGTCAACACCACCGACTCCGCGGTGCGTCTGACGCACCTGCCCACCGGCATCGTCGTCACCTGCCAGAACGAGAAGAGTCAGTTGCAGAACAAGGCGTCGGCGATGCGGGTGCTGCAGGCCAAACTCCTCGAACGCAAGCGTCAGGAGGAGCGCGCCGAACTCGATGCGCTCAAGGGCGACGGCGGATCGAGCTGGGGCAACCAGATGCGTTCCTACGTCCTGCACCCGTACCAGATGGTGAAGGACCTGCGGACCAACGTCGAGAGCAACAACCCGACCGCCATCCTCGACGGCGACATCGACCAGTTCATCGAGGCGGGCATCCGCTGGCGAATGGCCGATGTCGAGGCCTGAGTTGCTCGCGGCGGCGAGTCCGCATCACGTCCTTGCTGCGACCAGTCCGCAGAACGCCACCGAGCAGCTCATCGGGTCCATCTACGTCTGGCTGGTCACCAACGGGCTGCAGATGGTCACGTGGGTCCTCGGCGGCCTCATCGTCATCCGTCTCATCCGATGGTCGGCGGCCAAGTACGCCGCGCGCGTCGACAGCAGCTTCCACAACAGCGACCTGATCGTCCAGACCGAGGACACCAAACATCGTCGGGCCCTGGTCGACGTCGTCGCGTGGGTGCTGATCGTCCTGGTCATCGCGATCGTGTTGATCCGCTTCCTGGTGATCCTCAACGTGCCCATCACCGGTCTGACCGGCCCGGGTGCGGTTATCGGTGCGGCCCTCGGCTTCGGTGCGCAGCGCGTGGTGCAAGACATCCTGGCCGGGTTCTTCGTGGTCGCCGAGAAGCAGTACGGGTACGGCGACGTGGTGAGTCTGATGGTCACCGGCGGCCAGAACGCCGACGGCACCGTCGAGGACGTCACCCTGCGCGTGACCAAACTGCGCACCAGCGAGGGCGAGGTCATCACCGTGCCCAACGGCCAGATCATCAAGGCCACCAACCTGTCCAAGGACTGGGCGCGAGCGGTGGTGGACGTCCCGGTGCCGGCCAAGGCCGACATCGGACTCGTCAACGACACCCTCGACCGGGTGGGCCGCGAGTTCTACGCGACCGCGCGCTGGCACGACCTGCTCCTCGACACACCGTCGTCACTCGGGGTCACCGACCTCGAACTGGACGCGATCACCGTCCGCATCGTCGCGCGGACGCTGCCCGGCAAACAGTTCGAGGTGAGTCGGGCGCTGCGCGTGTCGATCGTGCGCGCTCTCGCCGCCGAGGGCATCACCGTCGCCGCCGGGCACGACGCCCAGTCCGGTGCGGCCCCGCCGGCGACACTCGCCGACACCGTGAGCGCGCCTGGCACCGACGGCCGTACCGGCCGGGACGGGGGAGCGTGATGGCCGATCGAGAACTGCCCGGCGACAAGCCGCCCGAGAACACGCCACCAGGTAAGACGCCTGATGACCCGACGCTCGCCCGTGAGGGCGAGCCCCGCCACCTGTTGCCGGACGACGCCGCGCGGCCCGCGGTGACGCCACCGCCCGCCACACCACCGCCCGCCACGACACCACCCGCCACGACACCACCCGCCACGACACCGCCCGCCACGACACCACCCGCCACACCGACTGCGACCAGGCGCACCCATGCCCCCGTCGACCCCATCGTCGACACCGACCAGATCCCGATCGTCACCGACGACGACGCCGAGTCCGACACCGGTGCCCGCCCGGCCACCGATCCCACACCCGCGACGTCGCAGCGCCGTGGCTGGCGCGACCGGAACTGGAAGCACATCAAGGGCACTCGCGTGCGCTCCGGCACGGCGATCCTGGTGGTCCTGTTCGTGGCGTGCTGGGTGATGTACGGGTACACCTCGCAGCGCTACTCCCCGCCGGAGCAGCCGTCCACCGGCCGGCAGGTGGTGCGCACGAGCGAGCCGACCTATCAGGAACCGACGACCAGCTATTCGTCGACGACCTCGTCGTCGGTGTCCTCGTCGGACTCGGGCGAGTCGTCGGTGCAGTCCGGCGCGCCCGGTGCGCCCGGTGCCGGGGAGGAGTCGTCGACAGGTCAGTCCTCGGCGCCGAGCGGTGGTCTCATCCCCGGCTTCCGGCTGCCCTGGGAGACGACGACCACCACCACCGTGCCGACGCGCTGAGACGTGCGACCGAGGGCCGCAGGAGCGAGGTCAACGCGCCGCACGTCCGCCTGAACGGGACTCTCAGGCGTCGTCGTTACACTGGCTCCCTGTGATCACGCTGGACAACGTCACGATGAAATACAAGGCCTCCTCGCGGCCGGCTCTGTCCGAGCTGTCCCTCGAGGTCGACAAGGGCGAGTTCGCGTTCCTCATCGGGCCCTCCGGATCGGGGAAGTCGACCTTCTTCCGGTTGTTGCTCAAAGAGGACAAGCCGACCTCCGGCCAGGTCTACGTCGGCGACTTCCACGTCAACACCCTCAAGGGCCGTCTGGTACCCAAACTGCGCCAGTCGATCGGCTGCGTCTTCCAGGATTTCCGGCTGCTGCAACAGAAGTCGGTCGCCGACAACGTCGCGTTCGCCTTGGAGGTGATCGGCAAACCGCCGTCGATGATCCGCAAGGTGGTGCCCGAGGTCCTCGACTACGTGGGTCTGGAGGGCAAGCTCGACCGCATGCCCTACGAGCTGTCGGGCGGTGAGATGCAGCGTGTGGCGATCGCCCGCGCGATCGCCAACCGGCCGCTGGTGCTGCTGGCCGACGAGCCCACCGGAAACCTCGACCCGGAGACCAGCGAGGAGATCGTCGACGTCCTCGATCGGGTGAACCGGCGCGGCACGACGGTGGTGATGGCCACCCATGACCGGCACATCGTCGACGCGATGCGCCGTCGGGTCCTCGAATTCGACAACGGGCGGCTGGTCCGCAACGACGAGCAAGGCGTCTACGGCATCGGCTGAGCGACCAGTGCCGATCTCGGCATCGCGTGCACGCGATGCCGAGAACCGTCGGCGCATCCGCGCGAGCCCCCACGACCAGAAGGACATCCGAGCAGCCATGCGAGCTCAATTCATCTTCAGCGAGGTCTTCAACGGCTTCCGCCGCAACCTGACCATGACGGTCGCGATGATCATCACCACCGCGATCACCCTGGGCATGTTCGGCGGCGGGCTGTTGGTGATCCAGATGGCCGACAAGAGCCAGAAGATCTTCCTCGACCGCGTCGAGATGCAGTTCTTCCTCAACGAGGACGTCTCCAAGGCCGACGCCAACTGCCGCAACGCCCCGTGCACCACGCTGCGCGCCGACCTCGAGAAGCAACCCGGCGTCGGATCGGTCACCTACGTCAGCCCCGAAGAGGGCTATCAGCAGGCCAAGGAGATGTTCGAGGAGACCTCGCCGGAGATCGCCGACCAGATCACCCAGGACACCTTCTCGCAGGCGTCGTTCAAGGTCCGGATGTCGGATCCGGATCGTTTCGACAACGTCTACAACGCCTTCTCGGGCCGCCAGGACCTCGGCGTCGAGGGCGCCCTCGATCAACGTGAACTCGTCAAACGGATCTTCGGGGTGCTCGACGGGGTGCGCAACGCCGCGTTCTCGGTGGCCGCGATCCTCGCGGTGGCCGCGATCCTGCTGATCGTCAACACGGTGCAGATCGCGGCGTTCACCCGGCGGACCGAGGTGTCGATCATGCGATTGGTCGGCGCGACCCGGTGGTACACCCAGCTGCCGTTCCTCCTCGAGGCGATGCTGGCCGCGTTCATCGGGTCGTTGCTCGCGATCGGTGGGTTGTTCCTGGCCAAGATCTTCTTCTTCGACAGAGCCCTGGCCGGTTTGTACGGGGTCAACATCGTGCCCCGGGTGACGATCGGCGACGTGTTGTTCGTCTCGCCGTGGCTCGTCATCGGCGGAATTGTGTTGGCAGCGGTGACCGGATATGTCACGCTGCGTGTCTACGTTCGCGAGTGAAGGAGGTGAGACGGCCGACATGGTCAAGGAGAAGGGGCGCACTCTGATCGCGTCCAATCGCAAAGCGCGACACAATTACACGATCCTCGACACCTACGAGGCCGGCATCGCCCTGCTCGGCACCGAGGTCAAGAGTCTGCGGGAGGGCAAGGCCTCCTTGGTCGACGCGTTCGCGACCATCGACGACGGTGAGGTCTGGCTGCGTGGACTGCACATCGCCGAATACGGCAGTGGGTCCTGGACCAATCACGCGCCGCGACGGAATCGCAAGCTGCTGATGCATCGTCGTGAGATCGACAACCTCGTCGGCAAGATCCGCGACGGCAACCTGACCCTGGTGCCGCTGTCGATGTACTTCAGCGACGGGCGGGCCAAGGTCGAACTCGCACTGGCCCGCGGTAAGCAGGCACACGACAAGCGCCAGGATATCGCGCGGCGCACCGCGCAACGCGAGGTCGCCCGCGAGATCGGCCGCCGCGTCAAGGGCATGTGATTGCGTGAGGCCGACCTCGACGCACTCGCGCCGGAGGATGTCGCACCGGTGGCCGCGAGCAGCTGTCGTGATCGTGACCCTGGTTGTGCTCGTGCTCGGTTGCACGCCCGAGGGCGACGACACCGTGCGCATCGGCGGTGACGGTCCGGCGATCAGTGGACTGCCGGCCACCCCGCCGATGGGGTGGAACAGTTGGAACAGCTTCGGCTGCACCATCACCGAGCAGATCGTGCGCGCGCAGGCCGACGCCCTGGTGTCCTCGGGCCTGGCGGCCAGGGGATATCGCTACGTCGTCGTCGACGACTGTTGGATGGCGCCCGATCGCAACGCCGGCGGGCAACTCGTCGCCGACCCCGTGCGCTTTCCGTCCGGGATGGCAGCCCTCGCCGACTACGTGCACGCTCGCGGGTTGAAGTTCGGGATCTACGCCGGTGCACGCGAGAAGACGTGCGCGCAGTTCGGCGGAACCTATCCGGGTACCGCCGGCAGTGGGGGTCACGAGCTCACCGACGCGCGCGCCTTCGCCTCGTGGGGCGTCGATTTCGTCAAATACGATTGGTGCTCCGGTGACTCGGCGCACGACGACCAGGTCGCCTCGTTCACCGCGATGCGTGACGCGATCCGATCCACCGGGCGCCCCATGGTGTTCAGCATCAATCCCAACAGCGGAATCGCCGGATCGGTGCCCGGAGCCCAATTCGATTGGGGCGGTGTGGCAACCATGACACGTGCCACCAACGACATCTCGCCGGTGTGGACCACTCGGCCGGCCGGTGCCGATGCGACACCGGCCTCGGGGTATCAGGGGGTCCGCGACATCATCGACGCCGTGGCCCCGATCGGCGCACGGGTTGCCGACGGCAGCTTCGTCGACATGGACATGCTCGTCGTCGGTGTCGGCAACGCGTTGACCCCGGCGATGGAGCGCACCCAGATGTCGATGTGGGCGATGATGGCCGCCCCGCTGATGGCCGGCAACGACCTCACCGCGATGAGCACCCGCACCCGCGACATCCTCGCCAACGAGGCCATCATCGGCATCGATCAGGACGAGCGCGTGCGCGCCGGCGCCATGGTCGGCGACAACCCGGAGATCTGGAGCCGCGCTCTGGGTTCCAAGGGCCTCGTCGTCTCGTTGACCAACCGTGCCGACCATCCCCGCACATTGACGGTGAGCTTGTCGAGCCTCGGTCTGACCGGTGACTCGTCGGTGTCGGGGGTCGACGCATGGACCGGGCGCCGGTATCAGGCGGAGGGCGGCGAGTTGTCGGTGCCCGTGGGCGTCGACGACACCGCCGTGCTGTCGATCCAGTGACGCCGATCTCGCGGGCGAATGCACACACCGAGCGAGCTCCGATGGAAATGGGAATGAACCACGCGCGTCGGGTTGTTACAATGAACTGCTCGCCGAGAAATCGGAGGGCACCTGTCTCGGGGCTGATCGGTTTCGACTCTGTACGCCGAGGCGGGGGAAGCGTGTCGGTGCAGGCCAGAGACCACCGTATAAGCGTCGCGGCAACCAATTAAGCGCCGATAAGAATCAGCGCGACTACGCCCTCGCTGCCTGACAGCGGGCCCGTAGTCTGTCGGCCCGGACTCTGCTCCCAAGTCCGGTGCCGGCATCATCTTTGGGAGCTCACCGTTCGCACCGGTCGCGGGTGCGAAGGGGACAACCAACAGCGACTGGGATCGTCATCTCGGCTTGTTCACGTGACCGGGAGATCCGAGTAGAGACCCAGTGAACTGCACACGGAGAAGCCCCGCCAACCCGACGGAGGACCCGGGTTCAATTCCCGGCAGCTCCACGGTCGACAGCGCCCCACCTGCTCGCAGGTGGGGCGCTGTCGTTTCTCGACGGTGTTGTCGCCGGGGCGGTTCAGACCTGGGAGCCGGTGTCGACGCGCCCCAGACCCAGGTTCCCCAGGCCCAGGTTCCCCAGGCCCAGGTTGCCCAACACGGTGTTGATGGCCGCACGCATGTCGGTGGCCTCCACCTGCATCAGGTGCTCGGCGTCGAGGTCGTCGAAGTCGATGCCGGGGTCCTCGGACAGTCGGTACTCGCGTTCTTCTTCGGCGGCTTCGACGATGTTGCGCACGAATCTGCCGTTGCCCGCCCGGTCGATGGTGCGGCGGGGTAGCCCACTCTGATCGACCGACTCCGAGTTGAACAGCGGCTCGCATGCGGCGATCAGATCGTCGAGTGCCTCGTCGGTGATGACCGAGTCCCGGTTCTTGGCGATGACCCGGGCGATCTGGCCGAGTTCGGACGGGGTGTAGGACGGGAAGCGGATTCGTTTGGCGAACCGCGATGCCAGGCCGTCGTTGGCTGCGAGAAAGCGATCGATCTCGCCGTCGTATCCGGCGATGATGACGACGAGGCGGTCCCTGTCGTTCTCCATCCGTGCCAGCAACGTGTCCACGGCCTCCCGGCCGAACGCGTCGCCGCCGGACAGCCCGCTCTGGATGAGGGTGTACGCCTCGTCGATGAACAGCACCCCGTCCATCGCGGTGTCGATCAGTGCCGACGTCTTCAGTGCCGTGCTGCCCAGATGCTGACCGACGAAGTCCTCCCGTTTGGCCTCGATGACCGTGGGCGTCTTGAGAATGCCGAGCCCACAATAGATCTTGGCGACCACACGTGCGATGGTCGTCTTGCCGGTGCCGGGTGGACCGGTGAACGCAAGGTGGTTGCTGCGCGAGGTGGTTGCCAGCCCCTTCTCGGCGCGAACCTTGGCGATCTTGGCAGACGACTGCAGCTTGGCGACCTGGATCTTGACCTCATCGAGCCCGATCTGGGCGGCGAGCTCCTCCTGGGCCTCGGCGAGAAGCTTCGCGCTGCGATCGGCCTGTTCGGCCGACACCCGTAGCTTCGGATCGGGGGCGGAGTTCGGATCCCAACGGTCCGTGCGGGACTCGATCGTCGCGCGGTCGGTGATCACCAGCCGGTACTTGGGGTCGTTGAGCGCAGCGGCATTGGCCTCGAAGTCGGGCTTCTCGGAGTAGATGCGTTCGAAGATGGCGCGGGCGTCCTCTTCGCGACCCATCTCGCGCAACGTCAATCCGCGGCAGAACTCGGCGTCGGTGACGGCGGCCGGGATCGGGCCCTCCGCAGCGGACTCCAGTCGGCGGATACCCTCGCCGAAGAGACCGAGCTGGGCGCAGGCAGAACCGACCATCAGATCGGCTCCGCACTTGATGTACTCGTCGCCGAACGAGGCCGACTTATCCAGGGCGGCAAGCACATCGGGCCATCGCTGGGTGGTGAAATGCAGGATGCCGCGCAGGTAGGCGCAGATCTCGTCGGAATACCGGTCGCGTTCGGGCATGTTCGGCCGATACCGGGCCAGGGTGTCCAGCGCGCCCTCGGCCTCGCCGTACTCGCCGTCGTCGATCAGCCCGGCGGCGTAGGCCAGCCAGATCTCGGTGAAACCCGCGAGCGGATAGTCGATGTAGAGCCCGGTCTGGAAGCGTCCGCCCAATTCCCGTGGTGCCAGACCGAGTCGGCGCTGCTCACGGAACAGCGTGGTGGTGGAGGTCCGATAGAGGTTGTAGCGCACCTCCGAGGTGACCTCGCCGCATGCGGCGCGCCCCAGCCATGCATCGCACATGTCGGGGTCCCGTTCGGTGGCGCGGGTGAAGGCCCGAAGGGCGTAGGTCACGTCCCGTTCGGTCTGCAGCCCGTCGATCGCTATCCCCAGGGACAGCACCCCGGCGTCGAAGACCCGCTGCGCATCGCGTGTGTTCTGGCTCATACTTCCATCCGTCGGTATCGGATCTCGGGGTGGCGACGCACCATCCCGAAGCTGTTGGACACATTTCCGGCCAGCTCGAGAAACGCCTGCTGAGTGGGTGCCCGCAGGTGTGTGAAGTCGATCGCCGCACCCTCGGCGAGGTGCTGGTCGAAGGGGATCAGGTGAATCGAATTGCAACGTGCGGCAAAGTGATCGACGATCTTGTCGACCTTCACCTGGCCGGTTTGCGGGCGGGACGAGCTGAGGACGACGTGCGCCTCGTGCACCAGGCGCCCGTACCCGTGGGAATTGAGCCAGTCGAGGGTGGCCGAGGCACTGCGCGCGGCGTCCATCGCCGGGGTGGTCACGAGGACGATGGCGTGGGCGAGGTCGAGGACCCCACCCATCACCGAATGCATGATCCCGGTGCCGCAGTCGGTCAGGATGATGTTGTAGTAACGCTGCAGTGTGTCGATCGTGCGCCGGTAGTCGGCCTCGTCGTAGGCGGTGGCGGCAGCTGGGTCTTGTTCGGAGGCAAGGACTTCCAGGCGACTCGGAGAGGTGGAGGTGAGGTTGGACACCGCGGCGTAATGGTCGATGGGGCCCATGTTCAGCAGGTCGCGGACGTTGGCCGAGGTCCGGCCCGGAATCCGGTCGGCGAGAGTGCCGCGGTCGGGGTTGGCGTCCACCGCGATCACCCGATCTCCGCGCACCGCGGCCAACGCCGAGCCGAGCCCCACCGTGGTGGTGGTCTTGCCCACCCCACCTTTCATCGACAGCATGGCGATCCGGAAGTCGCCGTTGATCGGTCGCCGGATCTGATCGATCAGCTGCTGACGCCGCCGGGCCGCCCGTGACTCGCCGGGATTGACGTGCCCCGAGGACACCGTGAACACGGCGCGGCGCCAACCGGCCTGCGGGGCTTCGCTTCTGCGATCACGCTGGTGCGCCTCGTCCAACGACGGTACCGCGGCTGGCGGCCGCAACGGATTCGATGGATGCGCAGGTGCAGGCCCCGGGCCAAATGGTGGCGCAGGGGCATACGGTGAGGCCGGAGCATACTGGGGCGCCGGGTATTGCCCGGAAAAGTGTTGCGCGGGTGGCGGCGCGGGGGCCTGGTGAGCGGGTGGACGATGTCCGGGCCACGGCGATGGTGGTGGTTGGTGGGTGGGAGCAGGCGGCGAGGACGGTGCCTGCGGAATGGGCTCGGCGTGGCGCGGAAGAGGCGCGATGGGATCGGTGGTCGGCGGCGCGGGGTGCGGCGGCGGAGGTGGTTGTGATGCAGAGGGTTGTGGCGCAGCGGGATACGGCACCGGGGTGACCGGCATCTGCTCGGCCCGCGGTTCAACCGCGGGAGCACGTGGTGGCGCGGGTGGTGTCGGACGCTGGTCCACGGGCTCAGGGTTCGTCGGCCCACTGTTCGCAGGTCCGTACTCCATAGGCCCGTACTCCATGGGCACGTGCTGTATCGGCGCCTGTGCCGTGTGGCCCGGTGGTATCGAGCCGGGGGGTATCGAGCCCGGTGGTATCGAGCCCAAAGCTGTTGGGTCCGAAGGTGGTGCGGCCATTCCCATGGGGTCTTGCTGCCACGGCGGTCGTGCGGGCCGACGACGACGCCGCGGTTCGGGCGTCGGTGCAGGTACGGGCTGGGGCTGCGGGGGCGGTGACGTGATCGGATGACGCACCGTCATCGCATCGGCGACATGCGGATCGGTGGCATCTGCGTCGTCCGGCGAGGCGTCACCCCGCGTGTCCTCGGGTGGTGTCGGCAGCCCGGTGTCGATAGGGGTCGGGCTGCCGGCGGCGGGTATCTCGTCGTCCGTGAGATAGCTACTGCCTGTGGAGGTTTCGTCGTACGCGGAGACCTCGCCGTCTGTGATGTCGCTGTTCATGGGGATCGGCGGGTCGTCCACGCCGATTGGGACATCGTGTGACGGCTCGTCGATGGACTCGTCGGACAGCGTCGGGATGGTGAACTCCGGGTGGGGTTCCGGTTCCGGCTGGGTACGTCCGAGTCGTGAGAGGAGTTGTGCTGCACGGGTTTCGATCTCGTCGAGATCATCCGAGTCGGCCGCGGCGTCATCCGGGCCGTCCGCCGCATGACGCGGGCCGTCGGTTTGCGGATCATCGGTCTCGGCAGTTTCGCCGGCGGGCGAGGCCAACGGCATCCACATGGCGCCCAAGCCGAGGTCGTCCTCGGACGGCAGTGGGGCCTGGCGCGACGAGCTCTCGGAGGGTGCGGGTTCCTCGGTGACGGCGGTGCCACCCGGCTGGGCGCCGAACACCGCCAACAGCGGGTTGTCCTCGTCGTCGACGTCGTCGGTAGAACCCGGACCCGCCGATGTCAGCGGGCTCGCGCCACCGAGAATCCCCGCGAAGGGATTGAAGTCGGCGCTGGTGGGGTCGTCTCGAGAACTGACGGCGCCGACCGTCGGACTCACGGTCTCGCCCGGCGTGGCGTCGGTCTCGGACGCGGCGTCGCTGGTGGCCGCTCTTGTGTGGGATCGCTTGTTGCCAAGGGTATTTGCGTCGTCGTCCGGGGAGCCCGACAGCCACGAAGGGGTCTGTGACTCCCCGTGATCGTCTGCAAACATCTGTACCCCGTTCGACGCATCGCACCTTCGGCGGCGCGTGTCCTGACCTCAGCCGACTGTATCGTGAGCCGTGCGCAAGGGTGTTGTTGCGTCATGTTAGTGAATGGGAGGATTGATGGCTCTGCCACCGCCGATGATGTCGGCAGCACAGTCCCGTTCGGGTGCCGTCGCGGTGCGGACAACCCAGGTGGGACTGCCGGTTGCACTCCGCATCGACCCGCGCAAGCTTCAGGGCGACCCCCAGGCGCTCGCCGACGAGATCCTGCGACTGAGCAGGCTTGCGGCGATGCGCGCGCAGGTCGAGATCCGGCGGCAACTCGTCGAGCAGGGCACTGATCCGCAGGTCATCCGGTATGCGCAACTGCCCACCGAGGACGATTTGCACGATTTCGAAGAACTCAACGAGCGTGCCCAGGACGAACAGTCCGGTGACGGATGGCTGAGGCCGGTATGAGAACGCTGGCGAATTCGGTGCTCGCGCGCATCGAGAAACAACGCGACCTGATGGAGTCGCTGCAGGCACAGACCGCCGGCATTCGCGTCAGGGTGTCGAGCCCGGACAAGGTCGTCACCGTCGAGGTCGACGGCGTCGGCGCGATGACGGGGCTGTGGCTGGGGCCCGGCATCACACGGCATACCGATTCGTCGCTTTCTGCGTTGATCGTCGAGACCGCACAGCACGCCGCGCGCGCCTCACTACACCGCCGCAACACCCTGATTCAAGAGTTCACCGATCAATTCGGCCGCCATCAGAACGAGCCACTCGAGCGGTGGGACGGGACAACGGCGACCCCTCGGCGACCTTTGTCGGAATTGCCCGATCCGCAACCGCGGACATCTCCGGAAAGCCTGCGCGACAAGGGCTGAGGACGCATCGTCGGCCACGAATACACCGTAGTATCCGACGCGGCGACGAGTCCGAGTCATTCATGGTGACGACATACCCGCGTTGAGGTTGCACGTGTGGTGATCCATTGATTGACTTGGTTCAAGTTGCTAACGATCGGTTTCACAGGGTGGGGGTCCACGAAACATGTCCAACGGAGTTCTGGCGGTGACGCCGGGGGTGATCGAGACCTTCGCGGCGGCCAATATGTCGGCGAGTGATCTGATCGCACTGGCCTCGAGTGCGGATGCCGAGGCCATGGTCGCGGCGGTCGCGCTGGCGGTGGGTCCGATCGGCGTCGAGTACCTCCTCGGCTATGCGCCCGCGCAGGCATCCAATCTGGCCGCCTCCTTCCTGGTGTCGGCGGGGCACGCAATGATGTCGGCGGGCGCCACGGGCGCGGCCGCCGGTACCTACTTCGCCGACGGCATGCAGGCCTGAGGGCGTGGCGAGTCCCACCGAGGCCGTCGCCGCTGCCGCGACGCAGATGCCGGGGTACGACCCCGGCCCGGTGATCGGTGCCATCGAAAGCCGCCTCGACGAGTACCTGAACACCCCGACCGGTGAGATCCTGAGTCGCCTGGGTCTGCCCGTGCCACCTGGAATCCCCACGCCCGGCCCGATTCCGGGGCTCCCGGCGTTGCCCGGTCTGCCCACAGGTGGTAACACCCTGGCATCGATCGACGGCGGTGCACTGATCCAGCCAGTGCTCGATGCGCTCGGCACGTTGGGTAGCGGGGTGTTCGAGGCTCTCGACCCGACCAAGATCTTCGAATCCATCACCAGCGCCTTCTCCTCGGTGGCGTCGTCACTGCCGACGGTGATCTCCGCGATGCAGCAGGGCTGGCAGGGCGAAGGCGCCGACGCGGCGGCGATGAAGACGGCCCAACTGGGCAAGGACGGCACCGAGGTTGGAGTCCAGTCCGGCAAGATCAAAGGCAACGTGGTGCAGGCCGGGGTGGACACCAAGACCACCGAAGCGCATCTGCTGGAGATCATCTCGCAGTTCGAGGCCACCATGGCCGTCGCGCTTCCGCAGATCGTCACACCGTGGGGACAGGCGATGGCCGTGGCGGCCGCCACCGACGCGATCACCCGTACCACCGCGGTCATGGGCGTCCACAAGGGACTGATGGCCGTCAACACCGCCGAAGTGGCCGCCGACGGTGCGCCGGTGTCGGTGACCAACGCCCCGCAGGTTCCCACCGAGATGCTCTCCTCGATGGTGCAGATGGGAACCGGGTTGATACAACCCGCATTTGGCGTCGTCGAGCAGGTGTTCTCCGCCGGGGAGAAGATCGTGCAGTCGTCGGTGCAGGCCGGGACCAAGATCGGCGAGGCGATCGACAAGGCCCAGCACAAGACGTCCACCGACACGGATACCAGTACGTCGACGACGGCAACCCCCGTCGGGCTCGGTGCCGGCGGTCCGGCCGGAATGGGTGGTGGCGGTGGTGGTTCGAAGCCCACAGGTGCCGGTGGCGGCGGGGGCGGAGGTGTCGGGGTTTCGCCGGTCTCCGCACCACCGAGCAGCCGAACCGCACCGTCGGGCACCCCGCCGACCGAGGAATCAACGAATTCGGGCCAACAGCGCACGGCCGCGGCGACCACCGCGTCGGCCACGACCACCGGCAACGGTGGTTACGCGCCGATGAGCGGAATGGGTTCGGCCGGAGCGGGAGCCGGGGCGGGCAAGGGTGCGGGCAGTGGCCACACCGCCGCCGACTTCCTGCACACCTCCGAATCCGGGAGCGAGATCGTCGGGGACTTCGCCGATGTGGCGCCGGCCGTGATCGGCGAAATGGACGACGACACCGAGGCCCGCCCCGACATCGACCTGAGAATCTGACGTCTCGCGAGGCGCGATCTCACCAGAACACCCACAACACAGGAGGATTCATGACCGAACTGAGTGCAGACACCGCCAAGATCTCCGAGGTCGCCGGGCAACTGGGCAAACTCGCCGATCGACTGAATGGCGTGCTGAACACCGCTGATGCCTCACTGACGCCGCAGCCTGCGGGCAGTGACGAGGTGTCGGTACGCGCGGCGACCACCATGGGGCAGGTGCACCAGGCGTTCCGGAAGGCCGGCGACGGTGGTGTCGCCGAACTGCGAGAGATCTCTGACGCCGTCGCAACGGTGTCCTCCTCGCTTGCCGATACCGACACCGACCAGGGGTTCATCACCACCTGATCGCTCGTGTTGTGGACGAAAAGCCATCGGTCACAACACTGTTCATTCACTGTTCGCACATTGTTCATGGACCGACCGACGGGGAGGGGACGACGTGGGCTTCACGGGGGTTGTCTGGGCCTCGCGTGACCTGAGACGGCTGGCGCATGACCTGGTCAACGGTGCCGGTGCGGGTCCGATGGGGGAGGCGGGTGAGACCTGGTCACGGCTTGCCCGCGAGCTCGCCGACATCGCCAAGGACTACCGCGCGTTGCTCGCGAAGCTCGACGAGGCCTGGCGCTCGGAGCAATCGGAGGCCGTGCACGCCAAACTCGAGGAGTTCGCCCACTGGCTCGACACCGTCGCGCTCGACGCCGCTGCCAACGCGCGGCGTGCCGAATCCGCCGCGGTGGCGCACGGCGTGGCGGTGCTGGCCATGCCCACGGTGCCCGAAGCGGTGAAACTGCAGGAGGCCTTCGCGATCGGGAGTTCCCTGCAGGGCTACCCGAACGGGCTCGTGGTCGGTGCACTCGGAGCCGGTGACGCCGCGGTGCAGGCGGCCACCGCGAACGCGGTCGCGATCATGAACAGCTACGAGCACACCGTCACCCCGCTGGCTGCGCCGTGGGACACCCAGGCCACACCGAATATCGCAAAGTCCGCCGCCGAGCGAGCCGCCGGAGACGGTGACACCACCCAGGGCACGGGTGCCGGCGCCCCGGCCGGTGGTGCGGGTGGCGTCGGGGCCGGTGGCGGGATGCCCGCGATGCCCTTGGGCGCCTTCGGCACGCCGACGATCAATTCCGATACCTCGCAACGTGGTTCGCGGGTTGTCGCCGCGTCTGCAACCTCGGCGGGCGCCACGACATCCGGGCCGATGGGACCCATGGGGGCGATGGGTCGCGCCGGCGGGGACGACAAGGAGTTCGACTCCGCCCGACCTGCGGCCTCGCTCTCCGATGCCGGCGAGTCGCGGCCCGCGAGCTGGTCGCCGGTCGTGGCGTCGAGCGCGGGCGGATTCTCGGTCGACAGTGTCAGCTGGGGTCCGGACGCCTCGACCTTCGGAGGTACGGCGGCACCGCCGATCGCGGACGACGAGGTCGACATCGACGGCAGCCGGCTCGAACAGGCCTCGTCCAACGATTGGGTGTCGCCGTCGGTCATCGGTGAACGGGGAGGACGCGGATGAGTATGGCAACCCTCGACGTCGATGACGCGCTGAGCGTCGACGAGATCCTCACCTTGGCCGATCGGCTCGGCGTCGACACACTGCCGGATACGCTGGCGCTGTGGCCGACCCAACCGACGGTGGGCGAGCTGCAACGTGTCCGGGATCGGTGCGTCGGGCAGTTGTCGGATCGAGAGCTCATCGTCGACGGCGAGATCGATCCCGACCTCGCCCACGTCCTGACCACGATGCGCCGCGCCGAGCGGGAACTCTCGATCCGGATCATCACCTCCGACGGGTTGCTCCGCGCATCGGTGCTGCGAGTCAAGCGATCTCACGTGGTCGCCACCCGCCGCGGCGACACCGTCCGCGTGCGCGGTTTCGAGGCCGAGGGCAGCGAGCGGGTGGTCGCCGAGGTCGCCCGATTGTTGCCGAAGGCGATCGACGTCGACTGCGGCTCGGTGAGCGCACCGTCGGTCGACGTCGCCGAGCACCTCGCCGGCCTGCGCGCCGCGACTCCGATCGCCGACGAACTACACGCGCTCGGCGCCGATTCGCGGACCGCGCTCGTGCTCGGCGCCGTGCTCGCCGATTACCGTGCGGCCGTGGAGATGCGGGTTGCCGCACTCGATCCGCACGTCGACCGCAGCATCGTCGCCGGCGGCGCCCTCGCGGTGTTCTACGCGGCGCGCGGGTGTGTGCTGAGTGCGCCGAGCACGTCACCGGACGGGCAACTGTGGTGCAGTCTCAAAGGTGGTTCCGACCACCGGATCGCACAGGCGGTTGCGCAGTTGATGTCCCTGCTGCCGGAAGGGTGGTGAGGGACGACCAGCCGAACAGTCACTGATGTCGGGAGTCGGGACACCGACGTCACGACAACGAAGACCACAACAGGGGGTGGCCCGCCCGGGCACCCATCGACGTACACCATCGAAGGGAAATGACATGGGACTCAAGATCTCTCCGCAAGAGGCCAAGGCCAAGCTGTCCGACATCAAGGACAAGCGCGATCATGCCAAGCAACTTCTGCAGAAGTTTCAGGACGCCGACGTCGAGATGACCGGCGGTGCATGGCAGGGCGATGCCTCGCACGTGCATCTCCAGAAGACCCACGCCAATCAAGAAGAGTTCGGCCAGATCATCGCGCTGCTCGACCGCACCGTCGATGCCGCAGAGACCGGTATCAACAACGCGGTTGCCGGCGACTCGCACTGACCCGCAGCCGTATTCCCATTCGCAGGCACCCACGACCAGGAGACCATCATGGCACAACAGATCACCTACAATCACGGCTCGATTGACACCACGCTCGGC
The DNA here is from genome assembly GCF_030077625.1 of Gordonia sp. L191. Lineage (NCBI taxonomy): Bacteria > Bacillati > Actinomycetota > Actinomycetes > Mycobacteriales > Gordoniaceae > Gordonia > Gordonia sp. L191. The sequence goes on from NZ_CP125996.1 coordinate 1,405,895, forward strand.
GATCAGGCGTCATACCTGAAGGCGGCCAACGAAGTTCGTGACGACATCAATGCGGTGTTCAACTCGCTCCTCGAGATCTACGAAGGCGAGGCGGCCACCACGCTGCAGCACGTCAAGTCGCAGATCGACCAGCAGCTCATCGACGCGTTCAACAACATGAACGACTCGACCAAGCATGCGGGTGAGCAGAACCAGATGATGCAGGCGCTCGACGCGAAGAACGCCTCGCTGTTCAGCTGAGACCCACACATCGACGAATCAGGGCGTCCGACACCACGGTGTCGGACGCCCGTGTCGGCGGTGCCACCCTGCGGCTGTCTCACCATGCGGCTGGAGGCCGTGCGGTGCTCAGTCCAGATCGTATGAGGCGCCGACGTAAGCCATTTCGTCATCGCCGGCCACCATCTCCACCACGACCGCCCCACTGCGCGTGGTGACACGAACCGTGTCGGATTCCCGATGGAGTTGGGCCAGCGTGACATCGGCAGAGTCCGACAGCGGCGCCCCGATCGGCTGCACGACCAGTGCGGTGACACCGGAGTTGACCGGCCGCGTGCGGGTGCCGTCGAAGACGATCACCGAGTAGTTGGCCTCGGCCCCGGCATGCATGGCGCCACGGTCGAATTCGGCGACCCACAGCAGGTGGTTGTTGCCCACCGCAGCCACCATCTGCTGCCAGTGCGCAGGGCGTCGCGTCGACACGAGCACGCGCGCACCGAGCGCGATGGCGCGCAAGACCACCTGCTGGGCCAGGTGCAGGCTTCCCGCGATCTCCACGCGATCGATGGTCGGACCGAAGATCGGCAGGGCGACGGCCCGTCCGTGAGGATCGGCGCCGATGAGTTGGCCGCACCCCGATGCCGGGAGCCGCAGCTCACCGAAATCGGCAGGGCTGCCGTAGGTTGCGCGGACACCCACCGACTGCGGGCGCGGAAGTGGCAGTGAGCCGATCAGCGCGTCGAACTGATGTCCGCCCAGCGGGGAAAGCCCGTCGAGATCGACCCGGGCGGGCTGTGCGATCGTGTCGAAGCGGACCAGGCCCGTGGCCTCGATGAGGTCGGTGTCCTCGGTGGCCTGCAACGACAGCGCGAGAGTCGTGGTGTGGGTGGGAACCGTCCACAGCCGATCGAGACCGGCGGAGGTCAGGATCGGTTGCTCGAGACCGTAACTGCGCAGATGCATCTGGCCGGACCGGCAGTTCTCCCAGGTCTCCTCGACGGTCTCCGGTGCGATGCCGTCGGACAGATGTGTGATGGACCGGGTGATCTCGGCCGCGGTCAGCGATCGCACGTCGAATCCGTGCTCGCGTAGGCGATTGGCCACCCGTCGCGTACCGGTGACGGCGGTTTTGAGGATGCCCGTCGATCCGCCGCCGCGTCGTGCGACGGCCTCGGGACACAATGTGGGATCCAGGCGGACGGTGAGCCATACCGACCGGTGCGCGATGGCCGGCAGTGGGCCGAGTACCTCGTCGTAGACCGCGGCCACCCGACTGTTGCCGCGGGACCGGGAGCCGTTGATGTGCACATCGATGGCCGCCAACGTGATGTCGAACTGTCGGAGGCTCTCGGCGAGAACCCGCACCGGGATGCAGACGGCGTCGACGGTGGCGCCCGGTTCCAGAATGGTCAGTGCTTCCGGGGATTCGGCGATCTCGAGCATCGACACCAGAGCGTCACCGTCCCAGCGCAGGCCGAACTGTGAGCCGTCGGAGGTGGTGATGTCGAAGGGCTCGGAGACCGCCTGGGCGCGGCGTCGCCTGCGGTCGTGCGACATTCGGAAGGACACCCGCTCGCGCACCCGCTGCGCCACCGGGTGCCCGGCCACGGGAATGAACCACACCGCGATCAGCACAGCGACGAGAGCGGCGATCCACCAGGGGATGCCGGTGGTGGCGATGACGACGAGCGTGCCCAGCGCGATCAGCTCGACGACGAGGACGCACCAGGTCGGTGCGATGCGTCGCACCGCGCTCTGCGACGAGGACCGCAACCTCGAGTGCCCGGGCGCGGGCGCGATCTGTGAGCGCGGATCGGCCTGTGCGACGGGCGCAGTGGTCGATGGCGTTGTCACCACGAGATCCTCCCCCCAAACGACGACGGGGCGCCTCAACCGGCCCACGACACCCGACTTCGGGCTACGGTACCCTGGCCACTCGATTGTGGGTGCATCGTGTACGCGAATACGGTTGTTCGGATGGGGGTCTCATGCCGGCGCGCTTGACGACGCGGGCGCAGGTCAACGGATACCGTTTCCTGCTTCGGCGGCTCGAACACGCATTGATCCGTCGGGATTCACGGATGATCCACGACCCCATGCGCAGTCAGGTACGGGCCATGCTCGTCGGATTCGTGATCTGCGTGCTGGTGGTGGGCGCCTGCGCCGCGTTGGCGATCTTCAAACCGTCACCGTCACTGGGCAACTCCACGATCATCACCTCGCAGTCCTCGGGAGCGCTGTACGTCCGGTTCAACAACGAGTTGCATCCCGTGCTCAACCTCGCCTCCGCCCGCCTGATTGCGGGCAAACCCGACAATCCCACCAAGGTCAAGGATTCCGACCTCGGATCGCTGCCCGCGGGCCCCACCCTCGGGATCATCGGCGCGCCTGCCTCGATCGCCAAGGCCGACGATCTGAGTCGTTCGGACTGGTCGGTGTGTGATTCGCAGACCCGATCCGGTGACGACACCTCACCGTTTCGCACCGAGACCGTCGTGCTGTCCTCGGTGCCGGCCCTCAACGCCGACATCGGCGTCGCCCCGGCCGGTTCGGCTGCCATCGCCGAGGACTCCGACGGTCACCACTTCCTGCTCTACGACGGCAAGCGCGCGCCGATCGATCCGACCGATCCGGTACTGATCAACGCTCTCAAGATCACCGACGCGTCGATGATCCACGCCTCGGCGGGGCTGCTTCAATCCTTCCGCCCGGTGGCACCGATCAGTCCTATCGTCATTCCCGACGCCGGTCGCCGGTCGTCGTTGTCGTTTCCCGAGCCCGTCGAGATCGGGTCGATCGTCAAGTCGGTCGAATCCGGCGGCACACGACAGTACGTGGTGCTCTCCGACGGTGTAGCCCCCGTCTCCGACGCCACGGCCGACATCATCCGTTACAGCAACGCAGGCCTGCTCGGCGATGCCATCGAGATGCCGCCTGCCGCACTGAATTCGCTACCGCAGTCCGCTGCGCTGCCCGTCGACACCACCGACTATCCGTCCCGGGTGCCCCAGTACACGTTGGGCGGCTACTCGACGATCTGCACCCACTGGTCGGCGCCGAGCCTCTCGCAGAGCCCCACGGTGGAGATACTGGTCGGCAACCGGCTGCCCATCGGCGAGAACGCGCAGCCCAGTGCTCTCGTCAGCGCCGACGGCGACGGTCCGGCCGTTGACGCCGCCTACATTCCCCCGGGCACCGGCGAATACGTGCAGGCCGCGGGTGAGGGACGGGTCGCCGGTCAACTGTTCTACATCTCCGACACCGGATTGCGCTACCCGATCCCGGATCCGAAAACCGCCGATGCACTCGGCGTTTCCGGTGTCCGCAGTGCCGACGGCAAGCAAACGCTGCCGCAGCTCGCGCCGTGGAATGTGGTGTCGCTCCTGCCCGCCGGACCGACCCTGTCGACCGACGCGGCACTCATCGCGCACGGCGGGTATGACGGGGACACCGGCGCGGTACCGACGAGCCCGTCGGCCGCGGCCGGCGGGTGAGCACTCAGATGTCGAGTCCGCGCACCCAGCCGTAGATGCCCATGATCCAGGCGGCGAACGGGATGATCAGCCCGATCAGCAGATACTCCAGTAGTTCGACGTAGCGTCGGGCGATCGGCGAGAACTCGAATCGAGGGGCGACGACGCCGGCCGCGAAGACCAGTATCCCCAGCCCGACGGTCAGCAGGAACCCGTACTCGGCCCAATCCTCGAGCAGCAGCATGGATTTGACGATGATGGTCAGTGCGGCGAGCAGGCCGAGACCGACCATCGTCGCAGCCTGGCGCAGATCGTGATGGGTGCGTCCGCGCAGGCACAGTACTGCTGCCGCAAGGGCTGCGAACACCGTTGCCTGCCAATAGAAGTGACCCGTGGAGGTGTCCACGCTGAGATACACCCCGACGACCACGGTGATCGCCGAGCCGACGAGGATTCCGGTCAGATAGGCGTTGGCCCGATCGATCCGTTCGTTGAGGCCGTCGGCGGTCGGTACCGATCGTGAGGTCACCGCGTCGACCCCGTGCACCGTGGGCTCGCCCCGGGTGTCGATGTCGTCGATGGGTTCACCGGCGGTGGGGACCGGGGGGACCGGCAGCTTGGCCAGCGTGATGGTCAGCCTGGGCGCGATCGACACCGCGATCACCGCGACCACCGTCAGCACCGCACCGACCTGACGTTGTGTGACGTCGAAGAGGTTCCAGCACACCGAGGCGACGCCGAGGAACACGGTCAGCGTGATCACCGTGGCGTGTAGCGAGCGATTGACCCCGCTGATCTGGAACGCCAGGAACGAGATCAGTGCCGTGATGCCGAATGCCATCGGTAAGGTCACCGACCCCACCGCACCGGGTAACAGCCGTAACGAGCCGGCGAACACCAGCGGCAGCGCGCATGCGACGGTAGCGCCGGTGGCGTACTCGTCGGACAGGCCGCGCGCGGTGTAGGCGGAGAAGATGATGAGCCCCGCGGCGAACGCCGTGGCCGCAACGGGCACATACACCGGCGGATTCCCACCGGCGAGAAGCAGTACCAGCAGGCCGATGGTCGCGATGCCCGCGACGCCGAAGGCGGCGACCCGTCGTCGTGCCGTACCCCATTCGGGCATTCGTGTGCGCAGGTGTGCCGCGTTGCTCACGGCCTCGTCCTCGACGTCGTCGAAAAGCATCGTCGGCGGATGGTCGCCGACTCTGCGCACCGACAGGACATCGCCCTCGCGGAACCCGACCTCGTCGAGCGAGTGTGTGTCGTCCACGCCGGGGCGCCCGAGTGCCGCCAGGGTCCACAGGCCCGGGGTGTCGTCGAAGAGTTCGAGGCGTTCACCGTCGATGGGGGCGGCGGCGATGAGACGATCGTTGATCAGCCGCAGGACATCGGGCATGAATGCCCGGATGTCGACATTTCCCGGAACGCCGACATCCAGGGTCAACGACCCCACGAGCAAGGTCACCCGGGTCAGTTCCGGTTCACTCGCGGACTCCGCTTCGAGGTCGTCGAGTGGCTGCAGCGACGGGGGAAGTGTCATCTGGACGAGTGGTCCTTTCGGCTGATGGCCCTGAGCTTCGCTAACGTCATAGATTACTGGCAGGTACCGATGGGGAGGACCTCAGTTCGGTCAGAGAATCGACACCTGGGTAGCGAGGGGTACGTGGGAACAGAAGGATTTGTGCGGCGGCCACGGATCGCCGCGCCCAAGACACCGGGCGGCGAGGTCGATCTGCAGGCGCCACCGGAGGTCCCGCGTGTCATCCCGGGCAATCTGCTGATGAAGCTGTTGCCGCTGGTGATGGTCGTCGCGGTGGTGGGGATGATCGCGTTGATGTTCACCGTCGGCGGTCGCAGCCTTGCGACCAACCCGATGATGATGATGTTCCCGATGATGATGGTCATGTCGATGGTGGGCATGTTCGTCGGCGGCGGCAGTCAGCGGGCCGGAAAGGCGGCCGCGGAACTCGACGAGGAACGCAAGGACTACTTCCGATACCTGGGCAATCTCCGTGAGGACGTCGACGCCACCGGCGAGGAGCAGCGCGCGGCACTCGAGTGGACGCACCCGGACCCGCGGATTCTGATCGACTTGGCCGGATCGCGGCGCATGTGGGAACGGCGTCCCGACGACGCCGACTTCTGTCATGCCCGGGTCGGGGTGGGCACCCAGCGACTCGCCACCCGACTGCTGGCACCGGAGACCGGCCCCACCGAGGACCTCGAACCGGTCTCGACGGTGGCGTTGCGCCGATTCGTGCGGACCCATGCGGTGGTGCATTCGTTGCCGACCGCGGTCAGCCTGCGGCGATTCCCGGCGATCAACATCGAGGGTGATCGGGCGATGACGCGGTCGTTGGTGCGCGCAATGGTGGTGGAGCTGTGTCTGTTCCACAGTCCCGACCACCTGCAGATCGCGGTGGTCACCGCCAATCCCGATGGCGCGGTGTGGCAGTGGCTCAAATGGCTGCCCCAGGCCCAGAATCCCGCCCACGTCGACGGCATCGGTCCGATGCGGATGGTGTTCTCGTCGCTGTCGAAGTTCGAGGCGGTGATGGGTGCCGAGCTCAGTGAGCGGGGACGATTCTCGCGCAACGCATCTCCGAATCAGACGGTCAAACAGATGATCGTGGTGCTCGACGACGGTTACGTCTCCGGTGACGAGCGTCTGGTCACCGAGGCCGGTCTGGAGTCGGTCACCGTGCTCGACCTCAACGCGCCCAAGGACGGACTCGCGGCGCGACGCGGCCTGCAGTTGCTCGTCGACGCCGACACGATCGCAGCGCGCGGGCCGGCCGGGGTGGAGAAGTTTGGGGTGCCCGATGCGCTCAGCGTCGCCGAGGCCGAGGCGGCCGCCCGGCGGATCGGGCGGTACCGGCCTGCCAACGCCGCCCAGCACATCGTCAGCCTGGAGGCCGAGGTCCGAGGCAACGCGATCGATCCCGGCTTGATGGCGATGCTCAAGATCCCCGACGCCGCCCAGATCATCCCCGAAGAGATCTGGCGGCCGCGTTCGCCGCGCGAACGCCTGCGCGTTCCGATCGGTATCACCCCCAACGGTCAGCCCATGGAACTCGACATCAAGGAGGCCGCCGAGTACGGCATGGGCCCACACGGCTTGTGCATCGGCGCAACGGGTTCGGGCAAATCGGAATTCTTGCGCACGTTGGTGTTGTCGATGATCACCTCGCACTCACCGGAGGCGCTCAACCTGGTTCTCGTCGACTTCAAGGGTGGAGCCACCTTCCTCGGATTGGATCAGGCGCCGCACGTTGCGGCAGTGATCACCAACCTCGAAGAAGAGATCACCATGGTCGACCGCATGCGTGATGCGCTTTCCGGAGAGATGAATCGACGTCAGGAACTGCTGCGTCGCGCCGGGAACTACGCCAACGTCGGCGATTACGAACGGGCCCGGGCCAACGGAGCACCCCTGGACCCGCTGCCCGCATTGTTCATCGTGGTCGACGAGTTCTCCGAGCTCCTGTCCCAAAAGCCGGATTTCGCCGAATTGTTCGTGATGATCGGCCGATTGGGCCGTTCGCTGCACATGCATCTGCTGCTGGCTTCTCAGCGCCTCGAGGAGGGCAAACTTCGCGGGCTGGACTCACACCTCTCATATCGGATCGGTCTGAAGACGTTCTCCGCAGGCGAATCCCGGCAGGTACTCGGGGTGCCTGACGCCTATCACCTGCCGTCGGTGCCGGGCTCGGCATTCCTCAAGTCCGACGCCGACGAACCCAAGCGATTCAACACCTCGTACGTGTCGGGGCCGTATGTGAAGCCCCGCGCGCAGCTCGGCGGTGCTCGGCATTCGGAGTTGGGAGCGCTTGCGCCCAAACTGTTCACGGTCGGTCACGTGGACAAACCGGCGGTGCCCGAGGCTTCTTCGACGCTCACCGCCGCCGAGCAGGCCGACCTCGACCGCTACGAGTCCGAACTCAAGGCAGCCGAAACCGGCAACACGCCCTCGCTGCTCGATGTAGTGGTCGCGCGGCTGAAGGGACATGGACGGCCCGCACACGAGGTGTGGTTGCCGCCGTTGGACGACAGTCCAGCGGTCAACGAGTTGCTGCCCGGCCCCGACTGGCGCGATCCGGCGAACATCAACGGGGCCCTGTGGATGCCGATCGGCATCCTCGACCGCCCCTACGATCAGCGCCGCGACGTGTTGAGTATCGATTTGTCCGGTGCTGCAGGCAATGTGGCGATCGTCGGCGGACCGCAGTCCGGCAAGTCCACCGCGCTGCGCACGATGATCGCCGCGGGCGCACTGACCCACACACCCGAGCAACTCCAGTTCTACTGCCTGGACTTCGGTGGTGGCACGTTGGTGAGTTTGCAGAATCTCCCGCACGTCGGCGGTGTCGCCGGGCGAATGGACCGCGACAAGGTCAACCGCACGGTCGCCGAGGTCTCCACGGTGCTGCGCGAGCGCGAAGAACGTTTCCGCGAGTTGGGTATCGAATCGATGCGCGACTTCCGGCAACGCAAGGCGCGCCTGGCCGCCCTGTCGCCGGCCGAGCGTGCCGCGGACCCGCTCAGCGCCGATCTACACGGAGACGTCGTCCTCGTCGTCGACGGATGGGCGTCGGTCCGCAGCGACTTCGAGGCGCTGGAATCCCAACTTGTCGACATCGCTCTGCAGGGTCTGTCCTACGGTGTGCACCTTGCCGTTTCGGCGTCGCGATGGATGGAGATCCGTGCGAACGTGAAAGACATGCTCGGTACCCGCATCGAGCTCAAACTCGGTGATTCGTCCGACTCGGAGATGGGACGCAAAGCACAGGAGGCCATTCCGGAGAATCGGCCGGGACGGGGGATCGGGCGTGAGCGTCTGCACCTGCTGATCGGCTTGCCGCGCATCGACTCCGACTCTTCGGTGGACTCCCTGCCCGAGGGGGTGCAGACCATGGTCGCCCAGATGACCGAATTCTACGGCGCCCGACGCGCACCGCAGGTCCGCACGCTACCCGATCGACTCGACCCGGTAGCGGTGCTCGCGCGCGCGGAGCGGGAGGGCTCGCTCTCCAAGTCGCGCATCGTGATCGGCATCGACGAGGCGGCACTCGCACCGGTCGTCGTGGACTTCGAGGCGCAGGCGCACCTCGTCGTGTTCGCCGAGGCCGAGGCGGGTAAGACAACCCTGTTGCGCAACATCGCCGAAGGTGTTGTGCGCAACGCCACGCCGGACGAGGCGAAGGTCATCATGATCGACTACCGCCGTGGACTGCTCGGTGTGATGGAGGGTGAGCAGCTCGGCGGTTACGCCACCGCCGAGGACTCGGCGAGCAAGATGATGGCCAATCTCGCCGGCCTGCTCAAACTCCGCCTACCACCCGACGACGTCACCCAGCAGCAACTCAAGGAGCGCTCATGGTGGTCGGGCCCCGATGTCTACCTGCTCATCGACGACTACGACCTGATCGTCACCGCCACCAACAACCCGTTGGCGCCCGTGGTGCCCTACCTGCCGCAGGCCCGCGACATCGGCCTGCGGGTGGTGGTGACGCGCCGGGTCGGCGGAGCCGGCCGCGCCCTGTACGACCCGTTTGTCGGACGCCTGAAGGACTTGTCCTGCAACGGCCTGATCATGGGTGGTACAAAAGACGAAGGTCCGTTGCTGGGCAACTTCCGGCCGCATCCCATGCCGCCGGGACGAGGCATGTTCATTTCGCGGACGCAGAGTTCGGGGATGATCCAGTTGATGATGTGACGACGGGGAGGGGTTAGCTGTGACCGAGAACCAGATGGGCAAGATGGCCAACGACAAAGGCCTGGGGCTTCATTTGTCCCCAGCCGTCGAAGGCCAAGTCGATCAAGCGCTTTCAGATATCAAGAACTTCTTCGGAAAAAGCATGTCGACGTTGGTCCCCGATCTCGGTGATGCGCTCGGTAAGGCATTGGACGGACAGAGCGCCAAGGGACGCCTGCAGGGTTTGTTGACCGATCTGGATACACAACGGCACCACCAGTCGGACATGGTGGATGACACCAAGCTGCTGATCGACAGCGCGCTCAAACACGTGCGCGATGCCGACGGGCCGAGGTAGTGGGCGAGGAGACCCGGACGTCGATCAGTGTGCCGTCGGTTCCGACGGCCGTCCGTAACACCCTCGACACCCTGATTTCGCTGCAGAACGCGACGCAGCGAAAGCCGGGGACGGACACGCAATCGTTGGCGGTCAATCATGAGAATTGGGACTCCAAGACGTTCTTGCAGATGCGTGATGTCAAGGACAGCCTCAATGCGGGCACGGTGCGCGCCGTTGCAGCCGGCTGGAAGACCCTCGGTTCAGAATGGGCCGACGCGATGGAATCGTACAAGAAGAACATCGCAGATGTGACCAGTGGTGATTGGACGGGTGATGCGGCATCTGCCGCCAACGGCGCCGTGAGTTCTTTCGTCGGTGAGTTCCCGCAGAGCATTCGGGAGTTCGGCGGTTCGTTGTCCGACAGGCTGACCCATCTCGCGGAGAATTTCGACCTCGTGGTGTCGAACTTTCCGGAAACACCGGAGTCGCGCTATCAACACCACGAGTTCAACAACGAATCGATGGCGGAAGTTCGCAACTACTATTCCTACGACGAAGTGGTGACAGAAAATACTTATACCGGAGGCTATACCTGGAAGTTCGCCGATATGGACGGCGACGAGAACTCGCCTTTTGATGATTTGAAGAAGATACTCGACGATTCGTATGCGGCCGCGACGAAGGCCAAAGAATTGTTGACCACCAACTACTCGCAAGCGCTCGATGCCGTCCTACAGAATATGCCGACCATGGCCCCAGCCAGTGGTAACCCGACAGGCGGGTTCGACAGTGGGCCCATGGGCGGTGGTGCAGGTGGTGCAGGTGGCGGGGGAGGCGGTGGAGCAGGTGGCGGGGGAGGCGGGGCCCCGCACCCGGACGTCTCCAAAGCTGTGAACCGAGCACTCGACGACATCAAACGCCAGCAGGTAACCCCTGCGTCGGGTTCGGAGAATCCGATGCAACAGGTTGCGAACACCGCGGGCCAGGCATTGAGTTCATTGGGTTCGCAGGCAGCGCAAGGCGTCCAGCAAGCGCTCTCCCAAGCCGAACAGACCGCGCAACAGGCGGTACAACAAGCAGCGCAGCAGGTTTCGGCGACAGCACCAACCGGCGAGGCATCGGGGTTCTCCGGAATGGTGAGTCCGGCGGCACTGCGCTCCGGCGCCGGGGGCGGTGGCGCAGGCAAAGGTGGCGGTGGAGCTGGTAAAGGCGCCGGAGGCGGCGGTGGCGCGCCCGGCGGAGGGACCCCGGAGAAGCCCACGGAACGCACCACCAAAGCCGGAACCACTTCATCTGAGCAAACGACGACTGCGCGTCCAGCCGCAGGCATCGCACAAACATCACAGGGGACGGGGACCTCGGGTGCAGGAGCGCCCGGCGCGGGAGGACGAGGAGCGGGTGGTGGCGGAGACAAAGTCCACAAGGTACTCAAGGCGTTGCGTACACGTGTCAATGGAGAGGCGATCGTCGGTGTCGCCAAAGACGACGCAGCGCCCGTAACCACGGGCGACAACGGCGAGAATCCCGGTCCGGACGGAGGGGTACGCGCCTGATGGTCTCGGCGGTGTGGCGGATGAGTCCGGTTGCGTTCAAAGAAATGTGGGAGCAGTTCCACTACGACCGGCTTCCCTATCCGATGCAGGTTCGATCGACGTCGACCACACTGGGCGAATACGCCGACGAACGAATTGTTGCGCTCCAAGAGGCGCACAGAACACTGACCGAATGGTACGAACCCGCGCTCACGGCCCTGACCAATCCCGAGGTTCGTATAGAGATCTTCGGCTCGCGGAGCAGGATTCCGATTCGCCTACACGTCGGTGTCCGTGGTGAGATCGCCTGCATCGCAGCTCAACAGCCGGGAGTCGATGAAGACGCTGGTGGTGAAGTGGGGTTGCGTGCCGTTCGTTCGTCGGACGTCGGTCGAGCGCTCGCGGCCACTCTGGCGGTCGTACCCGGCCAACCGCAGCGTGAGTGGCGGTTCACGGGAGGCCGCGCGACGGCAGACGAGCAGGCCAAAGAGCGTGAATTGGCCACAATGTTCGCCGGCGGATTGGATGCCGTCATTCCGGTGGGTATTCTCGCCGGCCCGGCCATTGATTGGCGTAGCGACGACAGTTCTCACACCTTCGACATCGTGAGCGTTCGCGACCATGGCGACCTGATCGTCAACCGGGCTGCCAGACAAGTGGTCTCAGCGACTCCGGAGCGCACGGCGAAGGCATTCGACACCTACGTCGCCGCCGTCAGGAAGATCTACGAAGGTCGCCGTTGAGGTGACTCAGTTCGACGGCAACGTCATGCTGGGGTAGGTGATGTGAGGGCGTAGCGGCCGCATGGACACGGTCCACCCGCCGTCGGTCACCTGAACCTTGATGGTTTGCGCGGACTCACCGACCACCTCGGCGGTGCAGGTGAAGCTCGCCCCGACCGTGGTGGGTGGTTGTTGCGGGCAGGTGATGGAGCTGACGTTGCCTGCGCCGTAGACGGACTTCGCATCCATCGTGACCTCGCTCATCAACTCGGCGCGATCGTGACTGCTGGATTGGTCGCCGCCACTTCCGATCAGCAGCACCACCACCGTCACCACCACTGCGGTGATCACTGCCACCGCAACCACGATGCCTCCGATGATGAGCGGCTTCCGGTTCTTCTTAGGATGTTGCGGCGCAGGCCACGCAGAACCACCCGGCCCGGTGTGAGGTCCCCAGCCCGGACCGCCCTGTGGAGGTTGGGGAGCGGGCCCGAATCCGGTCGACGGTCCTGCGGCGTGACCTTGTTCGTGGTACGGACCAGTCATGACATTCCCCCAAGCACGTCGGCATTCTGTGGTCTCGGGTGTCCAACGCACCTCTCCGACCGGCGCCGAAATTACCAGCGTCCCAAGCATTCAGCGCCGCGAGGTCCACAAGCCGTCCGCGGGTCCGACATCTACGGCATTTCCGACGTCTCGCCGGTATCGGTGACGTGAACGACGTGACTGTCGAGCCCGGCGCGGGCGTGCACGCGATATCCGGCGGCCACCCGCTCGATCATCAGATGTCGGGGGTCGGCCTCGATGTTCCGACAGGCCAACCAGATCAGGGCCGCATCGGTAGCGGCGGCCGGTGCGAGTACGGGTGCGGTGGCGGGAGGAACGACGCCGGTGGCGCAGAACCGGACTGCCCACGGCGGCAAGTCGATTCCGTTGACCTCTGCGTCGGCACGATAATCGCTGGGACGCATCAGGTCCACCGGCGGTGGTGCGATCTCGGGCGATGTCGTGAGGAACGTGCCGCCGTCGTGGGTGATGCAGACTTCGGCTCGCCACCAGGGCATTCCGTTGCCGGCGTCGAGGGTGCGGAGCCGGTGCAGCGCGGGTATCCGCACCGGGGCGCAGATGCCGACGTCGCCTCCGGCGCGCGTGACCCGCAACGTGGCGCGGGCTGCTCCGGCTGCGGCGCACAGGGTTCCGGTGATCGACGTCCAGCCGGGCGGTGCGGCGCGGATGAGGCTGTCGAGTATCGCTTGTCGAAGTGCCGATGCCGACTCGGTGATGTCGACGCGCTGGGTGCGCAGCCAGTCGACGACGAAGCAACCTCGGAGCTCTTCGTGATCGGCTGGCATCCCGATGGTCGCCAGCAGCCACGGAAGATGTTGGGCATCAAGGGTTCCTATGGTGTGACCGGCTCCGGGAAGGCAGCCGGCGAGAAGCGATCCGGTGCGTGCCGGGTCGTCGAGCCCGACCCGATTCATGCTCATGGCCGCGATACCCAGAACGCCCTCGACGGTGGGCCGGCCATCGAGTAGTTCGTCGATGCGCACGCGCACCGCGCGGATCGCGACTTGCAGCATCTCATCGATATCTGTGGGGGAGTGGCGGTCTCGGATGGTGTTCCACCGCGCGTTGCGCTCGCCCGGGGCGCAGCCCGCCGCCAGTACGGCCAGCTCTCGCAACCATCGGTCGGCGACCACCGGATCGATGACGGCACTCACCGCACGTGGTCTTCGATCGCGGCGGACCATGCCGGCTCGGCGCGGAGCCGGAAGTCGAGGAAGTCGGCGTCGTCGACGGGGGCGAGGAATCCGCAGAAGAACATCATCGTCTGTGCGCGAGAAGCCCATTCGGGACAATCACGCAGACGCAGACCGGTCCGGATGAGGTCGGCGGCGTGCTCGGGTTCGAGGGTGGGTGCGCCGAGAAAGTGCCGCAGATGCGGGGCGAGGGTCGCTGCCGCGCCGGCCAGCGTGGCCGCCGCCGGGTCGTCACCGAGCGCGACGCGCAGCAGTGTCTCACCGATCATCGTCACCTGCACCGCCACTTCGGGGTCGAGGCGTTGCGCGATCGCGCCGAAGCCGTCGGCATCGTCGGAGTTGACCGCAGACCGGATGCGGTACACCGCATCCCATCCTCGCTCGGAGAACACACCGACCCCGCTCACCTCAGTCCGGCTTTCGGGGGCCGATGATCGCGGCGGGCCGAACCCACGGGTCGCCGGTGGTGGAGTCGTAGCCATGACGCTGTTCGAAGGCGACGCGGAACTCTTCGTCGGAATGTGCCGGGAGCCCTGCGCGCGTGGGATAGATCCGACAGTCGTCGCCGACGTAGAACCGTGGTGAACCGACGATCAATTGATCGAACGGGGTGTCCGGTGGCTGGTACATGAACACCCGATAGCCGACCGGCAGCCGCACCGCGACGAGCATGCGGGTGTTGAACCGGGGTCCGAGACCTCGTTCGGCTGCCTTGCGCCGAACGATGTCGAGTGCCTCGGCGGGCCCGGCGACCGGCCGTTGCCCCGAGCCGTAATCGATGGTGCCCTCGGTCAGATAGCTGTGGAGCCAGCCGGGGGTGTCCTCGGCCAACGGTCCGGGCGGTAGCTCTGCATAGAAGTCGCTGATACGCAACAACTGTGAGGGGTGCGGCGTCGTGTTGCGGTTCATCACTGCCAACTCGGCACCGGTGTCGGAGGCTTCAATGTGCCCAAGCCATGACAGTCCATGCGCCTCGCGGTATCCGATGAGGTCGGGCATGAGGATGAGTGTGGTGAAAACCGCCTCGGATTCGGCCGGCGTCGTGACGGACAAGTTGGCCAATAGCTGACCCGTCGCCATGGTCACCGTGCCCTCGAAGCTGATCCAGTCCTCGGGGCATGCCCGGTCCAGGGAGCCGAGGATCAGCATCACGAAGTCTTCGCCGGTGAAGTCCGCGCCGGAAGTGATGTTGTCGTGGCGCCACCTGCGCAGTGACTGTTCTCGGGCTCCTTCCGGATCGGCCGGGAGTTTGAGCCCCCACACCAGCTCGAGGAGCGCGACGACATCCGGGCTGGTCACGGCGGCCTCGTCGTGCGAGGCGATCGCCGTGAGCAGTCGGTAGAGGTGTGCGCGCGTGTAGCCCTCCGGTAGGAGCAGTTGGTGCTCGAGCAACCCGGCGATGAGCCATAGCTGGTTCTCCGTCGGGTTGCCGTCGCACATGCGTTGCAGGCGGACCTGCAGAGCGGTCATCGCGACGGCAATCATCACCTCGCCGTCACCGTCGGGCAGGGTCAGCAAGTCCTCTTCGATCGGCCACCGATCTCGTTGCCCCCGAGCCGAACTCACGAGTGTCAAGACCGACCATGCCCTGTCGAAGCTCAGCGGTGAGGGCATCATGACTCCATCGCCCTGGCCCACACCGGCTCGAGGTCGTCGCGTAGCCGGTCCTCGGCGGCGCCGTCGGGCATCAGGAATCCGACCAGCGTCGCGAGGACCACCGGTCGGTCCACCCAGTCGGGCAAGGGATTTCCGGCCAGTAGGGGCGCGAGGATGTCGACGACGTGATTGACGGTCAACGCATGACGGGTGTCGAAGCGCGCGAGGTGACGGTGCAGGGTGCGCGCGGTCAGTCGTATCGTCTCCGGCGACGGATGGGCACCCGTGTACTGCGCGAGCAGGGTGGGTGCCATCATGCCCAACTGTCGAGCCTGCTCGACGTCGACCTGCCCGACCAGCGCGGAGACCGCGTCGACGTCACCGTCCCGGACCGCGGCGCGCAGGTCGTAGACCATCTCCCATCCCGCGTGCGGGAATACCGAGTGGGCGGTGCTCATGCGGTCACCCTATCCAGTTCTGCTGCTGGGTGGCGCAACGCGTCACCATGATTGGGCGAGATCGAGGACGGTGAATCCCTCCGCCGACGAGGCCGGGGGATGCGGCAGCGAGGCCAGCAACTCGGGGCGGATGTCGCCGGAGCCGACCTGCCCGACGTAGTCGATTGCGGCCTGCGCGCTCACCTCGATGCCGGCCTGGGCCAAGGTCGAGCGGACCAACTCTGCGGTCGTCGTGGAGGTCCAGACCCCGGGGACGGCAGGCGTGAGCTCGGCGATCGGGGTCCATTCCGGAGGGCCGGTCAGGTGCGCTCGGGACCACCGGCCCTCGGACCACCAGTAGCAGAAGGTCAGCATCCCGGCGGCCGCGCGCTCGTCGAGGACGATGTTGCTGACCCAGGCGGGCGCGCCGCGATAGAGGTCGGGTGGTTCGAGATATCCGAGGTACGCGGCGGTCATCAGCGCCGAATGATCGGAGCCGCCGGAGAGCACGGCTCGACCGCGGGGCAGTCGGGTGAGCGTGCAACCGCCGAGTTCGCCGCGGAAGATCCCGACCGAGCTCGTCATGCGCGGCCCGTCGAAGGCATCGACCGCGGCGAAGATCGCCGACAGCGCGGCAAATCGCGGCCACAACAGGGGCAGCGGCGGCAATTCATCGGCAGGGTGCACGCACTCTGCCGGCGGTGCTTCGGCGGCCACCGACGCCGCACGCAGCTGGGCGCCGGTGGCGTGGACATGTGCGAGTAACCACAACGGGGTGGCAACCCCGGCGGACATGCTGACGTCGGTCAGGTAGCTGGCCGGTGGGAACAGCAGATGGTCGGGCGGGGCGCCGACGAAGCCGTCGAATGCCGCGATCTGTGGTTGCTGTCCGCGATGCTCGGTGATCCGCAGCCACATCCACGGCGCGTCGCCGGCGGTGAGTTCGCGGTGTGCCGCGGCGGCACGCAGCACCGCCGGATCAACGGTGAGCGGCAGCAGTCGTCCGTCGGGCATTTCGACGGCCGCTCGGGTGCGGTGCTCGTTGGCGGCGATGGCGATCTCGGCGATATAGAACGACCAGGCCGGCGGCAGCGTGTCATGCATTCCACCGACAACCTCACCGAGGAGCATCTCGGGGCTGCGGTCGGCCCCCGCGCGGGCGGCCGGTGGCTCGGCGTCGCCGCCCATGTCACGGAAACCCCAGTCCAGCGACACGTCGTCGGCGGATTCGGGGGTCGGCGATGAGGTCATGGGTCTCCCTCGGGACGCGTGTTCGGTGGTGGTCGGACGTCGTGATCGTAGGGTCTGGCGTGTCGGGCGGCTAGCGGCGGTCATTCGCCTGTGAAAGTATTGCGGCCAACTGTGCAGAGCACCTACTTGGGGGACGTGTGACGACGGCGGACGACGGACTCGGGTTCGATTTCCACGAGCTGATGGCCAGCGCACAAGAGCAACTCACCGCGATTCGGGAGGTGCAGCGGCGCCGGGCCCAGCTGATGGCACATGCCACCGTCGCCGACCGGACGGTCACGGTGCACGTCAACGCCCAAGGCGTGGTGATCAAGACCGAGATCGACCCCGACTTCCTCGACGATCACGATCTCGAGGATCTGTCGGGGTTTGTCACCCAGGCGGCCCAACAGGCCGCCGCAAAGGTCGCCCGTGAAGGTGAAGCCCTGATGGAATCGGTGCGACGAGCGGGCGCGGCACTTCCGTCGCTGTCCGAAGTCATCGACGGCGCACCCGATTTGCGTGATTTCGCGATCACTCCCGAACAGATCTCGACGGCGCCACCGGGCTCGGCCGAGCGGTCGACGGCCCGACATCCGGTCGCTGGACGTGACCCGACGACGAACACCCCATCCGCCCGCGGCCGGCGCACAGTGATGTCCACCGGCATCGACACCCCGAAGGAACGACCATGGCTGACCTAGAAGTCACACCCGCGGCATTGCGTGCCGCCGCTGCGCATCTCGCCGCCACGAGCAGTAATCTCGGCGAGGTGTTGTCGAGTCTCGAGTCCAGTCTGGCCGGCGAAGGCGCGCCGTGGGGCGACGATGAACCCGGCACCCAGTTCGCCACCGGCGGTGCGGGCGGCGGCTATCTGGGGCAGAAGCAGAGTGTGTCCGAAGCGATCTCGGCGAAGGTCGATCTGCTCACCACCTACTCCGAGGGATTGCGGAACACCGCTGACAACCTCGAGGGCGGCGACACGGCCGGGACGTGAACCTTAGCGCTGACCACCGCCGCGAGACCGGGACCGCCCTACCGGTGAGCGCACCGTGACCATCGGGATTCCCGGATGGTTGCAATGGGTGTCGTATCTGGCCGGTGAGAAGTGGCCCCAGGGCGACGAGGACGCCATGTGGCGTATCGCCGACACCTGGCGTACCCACGCCGACCAATTGCGGGATCTGATTCCCGATCTCGACTCCGTCACCCAGGAGACGCTGTCGGTCATCGAGGGCGCCTCTGCGCAGGCGATCGCAGACGAGTTCACGAAGATGTTCTCCGGCGACTACGCCGTGGACAAACTGGCCGAGGGTATGGACGGTTTGGGAGATCTGGCCTCGGCCACGGGAACCCAGATCCAATACACCAAGCTCAACATCCTGGCCTCCCTGGGCATCGCGGCTATCCAGATTGCCATCGCGCTCGCCAACGCCTGGGAGACGTTCGGCGGGTCGCTGGCCGGGATCCCGATCATCGAGGCCATCACCCGCGCTGCGATCGCCGTCATGGAGCGCACGCTCCTCAAAGAGATCGTGGAGAAGATCGGCGAGACCGTTGCGGCGACCACGATCAAGAAGCTGATCGAAACCACCGTAGGGCGTATCGCATTCGAGACCCTCAAGTGGACCGCCCTCGGGGCGGCACAAGAACTCGGTATCCAGGGCTATCAGATCTCGCAGGGCCACCGGTCGGGAATCGACGTGCGACAACTCGGCTCGGTGGTCGAGTCCTACGCACTCGGCGGTGCGATCGGTGGCGCCTCGAGTGTGGGGATGAGCAAGTTCGCCGACCGGGCGTTCGGGCAGGTCACCGAGAGTACCTCGAAGGGTGCCATCCTCGCTCGCGGCGGGGTGATCGGTTACGTCAGTGGTGCAGCGGGCAACAGTGGCGCGATGCTGTTGACCGGTGGTCATTTCAATGCCGCAGGCTTTTTCGGGTCGTCGCTGATGGGGGCGCTGCCCGGGAAATCCGAGGGTGCCGGACTCGCCGCGGATGGTGCCGGGCGCGAAACGATCACCGGTACGGTCGGCGGTTCTCCGACGCCCGGCGCCGCAGACGGCCTGGGTGAGCACGGAACTGCCGGACACCCCGACGGCGCGATCACCGACGCCACCACCACTAAGGCGACTGCGGGGCAGGGTGCCCCGGTGCTCGCCGACACCTCGCATCCCGGCGGAGGCGACACTTCTGCAGGATCGACGGCGCCGCAGGCAAACACACATGTCGACGGATCCTCCTCACCCGCCGACGGAGTTGCCGGCTCAGCCGATCGCTCTCACGATGGCGCGGGAAGTGTTGGGCTGCAACCGGAGCCGAGTGTCGCGGCCGATACCGGGGGAGTGCCCGTCGGCGGTGCGCATCCAGAGTCGGTGTCACCCTCGACGGCTGCCGATGCGCCCGCGACGACCGCGGCCACCGCAGCGGGACCCTCGGCAGCGGCCTCGGCGCCGGGTAGTCCCGTTGCCGCAGCCGGACATTCGGCGGCACCGACGGCGAGCACGGCTTCGTCGACGGGCGCCGCAACCGCGGCCGCGGCCGGTGGCAGGCCGACGGTCTCGGCGATCGCCGAGCACCCCGCCGCGTCGGGTGCGTCGGTGACCGCGCGACCCGAAGGCGCTGGCACACCAAGGACATTGACCGCGGCCACCGCGGTGCGCGCAGAAGCCGCGGCACCGGCCGGGGGTGCGGAGCGCATCGGCGCGGAGCGCGGTGTCACCGCGCGGGCTACGGTGGCAACCGCGGACGCGACCCGGTCGGCTGGGCCCGACGGGGTATCGCGGCCTGCCGCCGACGCCGGATCGTCGGGTCGTTCCACCGGCGGCAGCGAGGGCGAGTCCGGTGAGCGTGGCGGACCGCCGCCGGCCCAGCGTCCCACGACCGACGCCTCTCGATCCGGGGATTCGGCGCGCACGGCTGAACCCGCGCGCGCAACGGATTCGAGCCCAGCCGGTCGAGAGGGCGGGTCTACCCGCCCGACAGACGGGGATGCTCACACGCGAGAGTCCGCACCGCATCAGCACGGTGGCGGGGACGAGCCGCGGCGGTTCACCGCACACGACGGCGGCGACGAGCAGACGGGCGGGCGTCACGGTCGCGAGCCGGCCGACCCCGAGGTCTCCCACGTACCGGATTCGGCAGCCGACATTGCCTCGGCGGAAGCCGCGCGAGTGGTGACCGCACGGTTCGGCGATCTGCCGGTCCGGATGGAAATCGTTGCCGTTGACGGACTTCCGCATGACGCCGCGCACCTACCGCATCTGATCGACCGTGACGGGGCCGGTCACATCTCGTCGGAGCCTCCGGCGGAGAGCTCGCGCCCGGTGCGTACCGAGGGTGACGGCGACGGGGACGTGGTGCCCGATCGCGACCCCGACGATGCGGCACAGCCGCCCACGTCGCACGACGGCGGCCGCACAGAGAAGACCGAAGAACTCGCCACCGCGCGCAGGGTGGCCGATGACGCGGCTACCCAGCGGATGGAACGGGAGTCGCGTGAGGCCCCCGCGCGGGTGCTGAAGAGCTTCGATGACGCGGCGCAGAAGGTGATGTCGTCGATGACGACGCGCGCGGAGGGGCTGCCGCCCGGCGTCGGCGGTGACGTGCACCCGGCGCCGGACGCGGTCACGATGCTGGCGGTGTCGGGGTCGTTGTTGGGTGCGGTGTCGGTGAAGGCGGCCTTTCACGGCGCGGCGCGGCTGACCGATGCGGTGCGAGCACGTCTGGGAGGCGCACGCACCGAACATCCTGCTGTCGCTCACGATCCCGAACCGAATGCACCCGAGGGCATTCGGCCCGAGGGGATCGACGATGCCGCGGAGGTCGGCGTCATCGACGCCGCTTCCGGGGTGCCGGACCGGGTGGCGCTGTCATCGTCGATGACGCGGGAAGAACCCGACCGTGCTCTCGGGGTTCTGGACCAATCCAATGTGTCCGGTCAGCAATGCGGCGACCAGGCGATCGCGGTGCGTGATGGGTTGTTGTCGGGCGAGGCGGTGGCACCGGAAAACCGAGGCAGTGACTTCGCGGGGCTCAGTACCTCCGAGTTGGCAGATCGGTTGGGGGTGGACGGATTCGACCGCGCATCGGTCGATTCGGTCGCCGGTTCGCTACACGGCTTGGGCGAGCACGCATCGGCCACAGTGGTGGGGCGCACGGAGGCCGGTGGCGATCTGCATGCGGTGACCGTGGCACGTCTCGACGGCGAGCACGTGGTCTTGGACCCCTCGGCGCCCGCCGGTGAGCGGGTGATGAGCTTGGCCGACGGACTGGGTCATTTCACGGAATTCGGCGCCGCCTACCACGACGGTCGTGGACCAGTCGGAATCGAAGACGCGCGACTGACGCATCCCAGAGCCGAGTTGGGCGGCCGCAAGGTATTTGGCGATCACGAGTTGGTCGGGACCCGGCGCGGGGGGCCGCGCGAGGGCGAATTCCGCGACGAGCGCACTGAACACGACGAGCGCACTGAACACGACGAGCGCAATGAACAGGACGACGGCGAGCGGAGTGGGACTCGCCGGGCCGGAGACGACGGTGGCGGGTCGCGCGCGAGGCGAGCACCAGCGGATGAGGCCGACGCCGACCTCAACGGTCATGCAGGGCGTTCTCGCGAGCGCGATGACGCGGGCGTGCCACTCTCGTCGGAAAGGCTCGCGCGTGATGGCGAGTCGGACGTACCGACGGAGCGCGTGGACGGAGATCGACCTGCCGAGAATGCGCGGGCGGGAGGTGTAGACGGTCCGCACCGCGATACCGGTCAGCCTCGCGACGGCGAGCACGACCCGGGCACGGAGCAACCGGACCCGACCGATGCTCCGGGCAGGGGAAAAACAGATCCCAGGGAGCCGATCAATGGCCTGGAGCACTCGGGTAAGTCGGTTGTCGACAAGGTTGCCGATCATCGGTACCTGGAGAAGTACTACCACCGGACCCGTCACGACGGGAGGCCGCGGTGGGATCGAAACATCAAGGGGGCGTTGGACGCGGACGGTGATCGGATTCCGCTGCTTGATGAGCACGATGAGATCACGACCGAGAACATGGTCAAGGTCGAGGAAGCCGTATACGGGGCCTACGACGAGAGTGTGACCTATGGGGCTCACCGGGTGGCGGACGAATTGCGCCGCTTGCGGGATTGGGCGCGCGCTCAGTTGAAGCACGTGCTGAACAAGCTGGACGCGACAGATGCTGAGCGAAAGAGCGCCCACCGGATGATGACAGATGCCGGCGAACTAGCGGGTCTGCATGCGACGGCGGAGGCAATCCCAAATCGATACCGCGCCAGTCAGTTTGAGGTCGATACCTTGCTGCCTCTCGGTTCCCGGGGCGCCGGAGGCGTCGATGGAGTGTTCCGGGTTACTCCGCGGGAAGGCGTGAAGAACGAGGAAGGAATCACCGGCCCGATCCTGGTCGTGGTGGAGGCAAAGGGGCCGCATGCGGAATTGGGGAGTAGGCGCGGGGTCGGAGACGATTCGCGCGATCAGTTTCAACAGGGGTGCCGAGAGTATCTTGAGTCAGTCCTAGTCGCGATGAAGAAGAGTGGCGACGCAGACCAGTTCGAATTAGCGGAAATGGTTAGAATATCGATCAAGACTGGGGAATTGCGTTACGAACTTGTTCGGGCGAAAGTGGACGGAAATGGGTCATATTCGGGGTACCGTCACAGAGAGTTTGACATAAGATCGATAGCGAACGGCAAGAATTTAAGTTCAATGGATGGAGTTTTTGGCTGATGATGGATGTCGAGCGGTGGCATGAGTGGGATCCCGATTATGTGCAGATGAGGATTGGCGGTGCGCGTCGGGGGCTTGAGTTTTCTTTGGAGTTGGATCGGCCGTGGAATAGTGATCGTATTCATGATCTTCAGGTCGAGTTGATTGAGTTGTGTGTGTGGTCGTTGGTGGGTTCGGGTGGTGTGGTGGGTGAGGAGGTGTGGTCGTTGTTGGATGCGGCGTGTGAGGTGAGTCGGGTGCAGTTTGTGCGGGCGTCGTTGCCGAAGGGTGAGCGCCGGTTGTCGTTTGAGGTGTTGGGGAGGTCGTTGGAGACGGGATCGTCGGGTCCGAATCCGCGGACAACGGCATCAAGGTGGTTGGGGGCGTTGTGGTTGGGGTTGGTGGCGCGGGATCGGGGGTTGTTGGATGCGTTGCGGGATTTCAAACCGGAGTGGCGGGAGGCGTCGAGGTCGGAGGGGATGCGGTCGGACCCTTATGGGGAGCAGTGGGCGCGGGCGTGGCAGATGTTGTTGCGGGGTGAGCGGGGTGAGCCGGTGGCGCAGCAGGTGGTGGAGGTGATGCGGTTGACGGATCCGGAGTTGGCGCCGTTGGCGGGTGCGGAACTGGTGTTGCAGGTGGATTCGCCGTCGGTGCGGTTGTTGTGGGATGTGGTGTCGGGGAGTCGTAGTGAGTTTCCGGCGGATGTGCGGGTGGCGTTGGAGGGGAATAAGGAGTATTACACGCGGCCGGTGGAGGATCGGGTGCGTGCCGAGGAGGGGTTTGTGCCGTGGCAGATTGTGGGTCCGGTGTGTGCGGCGGTGGATTCAGGGTTTGAGGTGGGAGTGGCGTCGCAGTATTTGCCGGCGGCGTTTCTGTATGACCGGCGTGATCGGTTGCGGTAGTGGCCGGTTCGTCGGCTGCGGGGTGATGGTCGGTCGCGGTGGCGGGGTGATCGGTTCAGGGTGCGTCTCCGGCGGCGGAGTTGGGTGGGCGCACGGTCTTCGGGGATCACGAGTTGGTGGGGACGCGGCGTGTGGGGCCGCGGGAGGGTGTGGTCGGCGACGGGGGCAGGGATCCGGTAGTACCACCAGGACCCGTCACGACGGGAGGCCGCGGTGGGATCGAAACATCAAGGGGGCGTTGGACGCGGACGGTGATCGGATTCCGCTGCTTGATGAGCACGATGAGATCACGACCGAGAACATGGTCAAGGTCGAGGAAGCCGTATACGGGGCCTACGACGAGAGTGTGACCTATGGGGCTCACCGGGTGGCGGACGAATTGCGCCGCTTGCGGGATTGGGCGCGCGCTCAGTTGAAGCACGTGCTGAACAAGCTGGACGCGACAGATGCTGAGCGAAAGAGCGCCCACCGGATGATGACAGATGCCGGCGAACTAGCGGGTCTGCATGCGACGGCGGAGGCAATCCCACATCGATACCGCGCCAGTCAGTTCGAGATCGAGACCTTGCTGCCTCTCAGTTCCCGGGGCGCCGGGGGTTTCGATGGAGCGTTCAGGGTTACTCCACGGAAAGGTGTCGAGAACGGGGAGAAAATCACCGGCCCGATCCTGGTCGTGGTGGAGGCAAAGGGAGCGCATGCGGAACTGGGGCATCGGCGCGGATTAGACGACCTGCATTATCAGCAAGGGCGAAGGGAGTATCTGGAGTCTGTGCTTGCAGCCATGGGAAAAAGTGCCGACCCTGAGGCATCAGCGCATCTGGCCGATATGCAAGAGGCATTCGATAGCAAAAAGCTTCGCTACGAGTTGGTTCGCGCAACCGTCGACAAAAATGGATCGTACTCTGGGTTCTGGCATCGAGAGTTCGATATTCAATCGTCGACGGATGGTAACGAGGCGGATTAAATGGATGGAGGATCTGACTGATGGTGGATATTGCAGTTTGGCATGATTGCGAGATTGAGGGCTATGTGCAGCGTCGATGGGATGCTGCTGAGCGCGGGGTGGAACGCATGTTTGGGCTGGATTTTCCGTGGAACAGCCATCGTATTCATGATCTTCAGGACTATCTGGTGGACCAGTGTGTGTGGTCGTTGGTGGGTTCGGATGGTGTGGTGGGTGAAGAGGTGTGGGGATTGTTGGATGCGGCGTGTGAGGTTGCTCGGGTGCAGTTTGTGCGGGCGTCGTTGCCGAAGGGTGAGCACAGGTTGTGGTTTGAGGTATTGGGGAATGAGTTGACGACGAAGTCGTCGGGCCCGAATCCGTACACGATGGCGCCGCATTGGTTGGGGGCGTTGTGGTTGGGGTTGGTGGCTCGGGATCGGGGGTTGTTGGATGTGTTGCGGGATTTCAAACCGGAGTGGCGGGAGGCGTCGAGAGAGGAGGGGGTGTGGTTTGACCCGTATCAGGAGCAGTGGGCGCGGGCGTGGCAGATGTTGTTGCGGGGTGAGCGGGGTGAGCCGGTGGCGCAGCAGGTGGTGGAGGTGATGCGGTTGGCGGATCCGGAGTTGGCGCCGTACGCGGGTGCGGAGAGTGTGTTGCAGCGGGTGTTTCCGTCGGTGCGGTTGTTGTGGGATGTGGTGTCGGGCAGTCGTAGTGAGTTCCCACGGGATGTGCGGGTGGCGTTGGAGGGGAATAAGGAGTTCTTTACGCGGCCGGTGGAGGATCGGGTGCGTGCCGAGGAGGGGTTTGTGCCGTGGCGGATTTTGGGTCCGGTGTGTGCGGCGGTGGATTCAGGGTTTGAGGTGGGAGTGGCGTCGCAGTATTTGCCGGCGGCGTTTCTGTATGACCGGCGTGACCGCTTGCGGTAGGGAGATTCTGGCTGATGGTGGATGTCGAGGGCTGGCATGAGTGGGATCCCGATTATGTGCAGATGAGGATTGGTAGTGCGCGCCGGGGGCTTGAGTTTTCTTTGGAGTTGGATCGGCCGTGGAATAGTGATCGTATTCATGATCTTCAGGTCGAGTTGATCGAGTTGTGTGTGTGGTCGTTGGTGGGTTCGGGTGGGGTGGTGGGTGAGGAGGTGTGGGGGTTGTTGGATGCGGCGTGTGAGGTTGCTCGGGTGCAGTTTGACGTGCCCGGCGAGTCGTGGACGGTGGGATCTCCACTATGTGATCACGCAGCCCGGTTATGTTCGAGCCACGCAGCTTCAACTTCGTCAGGAGTTTGATAACCCAACGCGGAATGAAGCCGAATCCGATTGTATCGCAATTCAATCCATGATGTCACATCATTGATGGCGTGTCTTCTGGTGGGATAGGCGTTACGATTGACGAGTTCATTCTTCAGCGACCCGTTGAACGACTCGGCCCACGCATTGTCCCAACACACACCCGTGCGTCCAACCGACCGCAGCACTCTCAGGCCCCGACACGTATCCATGAAGTGACCAGACATATATTGACTTCCGCGGTCGGAATGAAATATGGTCACGTCGGGAATAAAGTCAACATTTTTCGATGCATTTTTCAATGCGTCACACACCAAATCTGCTGTCATTCGAGACGACATCGAATAACCAACAACCTTCTTCGAGAAACAGTCGAGCACCGTCGCCAAATACACCCAGCCCTGCCACGTCGCGATGTAGGTGATGTCGCCGACGAGCTTGTGACCTGGGCGATCGGCGGTGAAGTCACGCCGCAGTAGATCCGGCAGGCCGGCACACTCGACCGGGATCGTCGTGCGTGGGCCCTTCCTGCGTGGTTGACAGGTCACCAGGCCCTCATCGACCATGATCTGGCGCACCGTATCGTCATCGACCATCACGCCCTCACGCATCAACTGGGCATGGATACGGCGGTACCCGTAGGTGGAGTCCGAGTCATCGAACACCGTGCGGATCCGGTCTGTCACTACGATCCGCGCCGCCGCCCGCGCACTGACACCCCGCTTCTTCCATTCGTAATATCCCGAGGTCGATACCCGCAAACAACGGCACAATGCCGCCACACTGTGATTGCCTTCTTCGCGCGCGATGAACTGGAACTTCACCGATGCTTCTTCGCGAAGAAGGCCGTCGCTTTTCCCAGAATCTCGTTTTCTTCCCGCAATTCGCGAACTTCTTTTTCTAATTCACGAAGACGCTGGCGTTCCGATATCTCTACCGGCTCCCCGGTAATCTCCGGGTACCGTCTCCGATATGCCTTCACCCAACGAGACACCGAATTCTCAGATACCCCATTCTTTTTCGCCACATCCACAATCGTGTGTGACATCTCCACAACTTCACGCGCTACCGAATCACGAAACTCATCCGTGAAACGCCCACGATCCCGTGCCACAGCCAACTCCTTCAGTCATCCCCACCGTAGTGGTAGGGACCACCGTCCGGGACACGCCGGTCAGGTCAGTTTGTGCGGGCGTCGTTGCCGAAGGGTGAGCACAGGTTGTCGTTTGAGGTGTTGGGGAATGAGTTGGAGACGGGGTCGTCGGGTCCGAATCCGTACACGATGGCGCCGCATTGGTTGGCTGGGTTGTGGTTGGGGTTGGTGGCTCGGGATCGGGGGTTGTTGGATGTGTTGCGGGATTTCAAACCGGAGTGGCGGGAGGCGTCGAGAGAGGAGGGGGTGTGGTTTGACCCGTATCAGGAGCAGTGGGCGCGGGCGTGGCAGATGTTGTTGCGGGGTGAGCGGGGTGAGCCGGTGGCGCAGCAGGTGGTGGAGGTGATGCGGTTGGCGGATCCGGAGTTGGCGCCGTACGCGGGTGCAGAGAGTGTGTTGCAGCGGGTGTTTCCGTCGGTGCGGTTGTTGTGGGATGTGGTGTCGGGCAGTCGTAGTGAGTTCCCGCGGGATGTGCGGGTGGCGTTGGAGGGCAATAAGGAGTTCTTTACGCGGCCGGTGGAGAATCGGGTGCGTGCCGAGGAGGGGTTTGTGCCGTGGCGGATTTTGGGTCCGGTGTGTGCGGCGGTGGATTCAGGGTTTGAGGTGGGAGTGGCGTCGCAGTATTTGCCGGATGCGTTGGTGTTTGATCGTCGAGATCGGTTGCAGTAGGAGCTTTGCACGGTTGTATCGGACATCCGGATGACCACGGGTCACACGCGAGTATCCGGTCGGTTAGATTGGAGCGCTGTGACGGGGATAGGGGAGCTTCGGCAGACAGTGATGGTCGCGGCCGCGCCGCGGACCATACGAGTGTCGGTGTTCGGCGGACGTACCCAACTCGATATCGAATTGCCGATAGATGTTCCCGTCGTCAACATCGTGCCCGAACTCGCCGAGCTGATTGCCTCGCGGGATGTCAGGCGTGAGGACGAGCCCAATGGAATTCCCAACAAGCGGGACCGGTGGGTGCTGACCCGGCTCGCGAGCGGTCGCGAGGTGCGAGGAGACCAGACCCTGGCCATGGCAGGGTCGCAGGACGGCGACCAGTTCAGTCTGAGTGCCGAACGGGCGCTGACCCCGCCCGAACTGTTCGATGACGTCGTCGATGCGGTGGCCCGACTCAATCGGGAGGGATACCCGGCGTGGAGTTCCGGCGCCGCCCGCGTGATGGCATTTGTTGGCTTGGCATTGGCCGTTGCGGTGTGTGACCTGCTCCTGCTCGGCGACTTCGCCTTGTCGCGGCGTACCGCGGTCGCCTATCAGACTGTCGGCGTGATCGTGGCCCTCGTCATCGGCGCCGTCGTCGCGCGCCGCTACTACGCCGAGCCGCCGATCGCCGCCGCACTGGGATGGGCGGCCCTGCCACTGGTATTCGGGGTGGCATGGGTGGGCGGCGCGCACCTGCCCGCCGGCGTGAACGCCTGGGCGCCGGCCATCGTGTGCGGCGTCATGGTTCTCGCCGCGATCGGTGGGCAGGTCATCGTCCGCGCCGGACACGTCGGATTCGTCGGGGTGGCGGTCGGGTTCACCCTGTGCGCGGTCGTGGCCGTGGCGCAGGCGGCTGTCCACTGGGCCGACCAACTGTCGGGTACCGTCCTGGCCACTTGCGGTCTGCTTGTCGCGGTGGGAGCCGACCCACTCATCATGAACCGTCGTCGGCTCCGTCCACTCACCAATCATCGTGAACCCTCCCGCGACGTGCGGGCAGGCACCACTGAGCTGTTCACCAACCCGTTCGACCGCGCCGAGCGCCGCGAGCGGCAGCGCCGGATGGCGGCCGGTGCCCGCGCACAGGTCCCTTCTGCTCAGGCCGTCGCCGAATCCGTGGAGCGTGCCCGCGCCACGCGGTCAGCGGTCTATCTGGCAGCCGCGGCAACCGTGATCGCCGGCACGGCGATCGCAGCCCTCGGCACCGATCCCACACCGTGGGCGGTCATCACGTTCAACGCCATCATCGCGGCCGCGATGATGCTGCGCAGCGCACGCAAGCTGCCGTTCGTGCCGTCGGCGTCATTGCTGTTCGGTGGTGTCACGATTCTGGTGATCACCGCCCTGGCACTCCGGACGGCGCCGTCGGCGATGTATGCGGTCGCCGCTCTCGCCCTCCTCGCGCTGGTGGTCGTCGGAGTGGGCATCGCGGTGTTCGCCACCGACCGTAGGTCGCCACGGTGGGCGCGACTCGGCGACCACCTTGATTACCTCGCCCTCGCTGCGGTCCTCCCCGCGCTGGCGTGGACAACCGGCCTGTACGCCCAGGTCGTGGGGGGATGACACTCCCGATCAGGGTACGACGCACGATTGTCGTCATCGCCCATCTGGCCACGGTGCTGGTATTGGTACTCGTCGGCACAGGGCCCGCCGCAGCCCTGACCCCACCGCGGATCGCTGCGGGCGGTGCACCGAGCGGTCCGGTGGGGCCCACCGACAAGACCAAACAGCAACAGCAGTGCGCCACACCGGTACTCGCCGCCGGCACCGATCTGTCCCAGGTCGACCCGACAGGCTTCGCCGTGAACTATCGCGCTGCCTGGACATACAGCACGGGGGCCGGGCAAACGGTCGCGGTCATCGACACCGGTGTGCATCCGCAACCCCGGCTCCGCAAGGTGATCGGTGGTGGCGATTACGTCGGCAGCGGAGACGGGCTCACCGACTGCGACTCACACGGCACGCTGGTCGCTGGGCTCATCGCCGCGCGTCCCTCGACCGCCGACAGCTTCAGTGGCATCGCCCCCGACGCGACGATCCTGTCGATCCGGCAGAACAGCGACTCCTACCAGGTCGACGGCAACAACGGCGACGACAGCGATGCCGTCTCCTCCGGATACGGCAACACCACCACGCTGGCATATGCGATCACCCGTGCGGTGTCCCTGGGCGCCACAGTCATCAACATCTCTGCCGCAGCCTGCGGCACAACGGGATCCCCGGTTGACGACGACCTGCTCGGCCGCGCCGTGCGCGCCGCTTACCAACGCAACGTGGTGGTGGTGGCAGCCGCAGGCAACGCCGACAAGGATCGCTGCCCTCAGAATCCCGGCGTCGACCCGAACGTACCCCGCTCCACCGAATGGTCGAGGATGACCACCTACGCCAGTCCCGCGTGGTTCTCCGACTATGTGCTGTCGGTGGGAAATGTGACCGCCGACGACGAGCCGGCGTCGACCTCACTGACCGGTCCGTGGGTCTCGGTCGCCGCCCCCGGCGAAAACGTCGTCTCATTGAGCAGCACCGGCTCCGGGCTGGTCAACCGGCAGGTCATCAAAGGTGCCCAATCATCGTTCAACGGAACGAGCTTCGCCGCCGCAGTGGTGTCCGGGGTGGTCGCCCTCGTCCGCGCCGAGCACCCCACCATGTCTGCCGGTGAGGTGATCGAACTGATCAAGCGCACCGCCCACACAGGTGGACGGGGGCCCGACATGGCGACCGGGTACGGTCTGGTCGACCCGATCGCCGCCGTCGACCCCGACCAGCCTCACGCGTCGAACACCGTGCTGCAGAAGCAGATCGCCGGGCCGGTCCCGCCCGACCGGGCCGCCACCCGGACACGCGACATCGCGCTCGTCGTCGGCGGGATCAGTGTCTTCCTCATCGCCGCCGCCTGGGCGTTGTTCACACCGCTGCGGCGCATGCGTGACGAGAAGACCGCCTACCGCGACATCGACGAGCACTGACCGTACACCTCCCACCGCGCACCGATATTGCGGCGAGAGGTGGCCGGTCTAGCGTGGCTCGCCGGTGGCGAGCTTCCGATCGCCCGCGCGCATCAGCGCGCTCCCGTCACCGCCACCGACCGCACCGATGGCGACGCGTCCGGCGCGGATGGCGGCATCGAGATCGACGCCGGTGTCGATGCCGCAGTCGCGCAACAGATAGACGAGATCCTCGGTGGCGATATTGCCGCTCGCACCGGGTGCGAAGGGGCATCCGCCGAGTCCGCCGACCGAGGCATCGAGCCGGGTGATGCCGGCCTGCACGGCGGCGTAGGCACTCGCCAACCCGGTACCCCGCGTGTTGTGGAAGTGTGCGCCCAGCGGCAGATCACCGATCAACGGGAACACCTGTGCGGCAAGATCAGTCACCCGTCTCGGGGTCGTCGTGCCGATGGTGTCGGCGATACTGATGCGGTCGGCGCCCGCCGTCACCGCGTGGGCGACGATCGTGGTGACCCGCTCCGGTGGCGTCGGGCCGTCGAACGGGCAGTCCCAGGCGGTCGCAATGATCACCTCGAGTGTGGCTCCCGCGTCGTGGGCGATACCGACGATCTCGTCGATCAGTGCCGTCGACGCGTCGGTGTCGCGTCCGACATTGGCCCGGCTGTGTGAATCAGAGGCCGAGACAACATATTCCAGATTGCTCACACCGGAGTCGAGAGCACGGCGGGTGCCGTTGACCGAGGCGATCAACGCCGAGAACCGCACGTCGGGAAACTCGCCGAGGTGCGTGCAGAGCTCGGCGGCATCGGCGAGTGCGGGTACCTTGCTGGGTGAGACGAACGCGGTCACCTCGACCTCGGTCACCCCGGTATCGCAGATGGCTTGCAACAGTTCCATTTTGGAGTCGAGTGAGATCGGCTCCTCGATCTGCAATCCGTCTCGCATGGCGACGTCGCGGAGGGTGACGTTCATCAGATCACGCCCTGTTCGTGGAGTTCGTCGATCTCGGAGTCCGTCAATCCCAACAGATCGGTGAACACCGCCTGATTGTCGTGACCGGGCACCGGTGGCCCGGCATTGCGGATTCGACCCGGGGTGTCGCCGAAGCGGGGCACCACACCGGGCCCGTGGACCACCCGGCCCACCCGGGCGTCGTAATGCTCGGCAATCATCCCGCGCGCCTGCAGATGGGGGTCGGCGACGACCTGTTCGATCGTGTTCACCGGCCCGACCACGACTCCCGCCGCCGAGAGCACCTCGGTGAGTTTGTCGGCCCCGTGCTGCGCCGACCACTCGCCGATGAGGGCGTCGAGCTCATCCTGATTGCGTCCTCGGGTAGCGTGGTCGGCGAAACGCGGATCGGTGGCGAGTTCGGGCTGTCCCATCGCCACGCACAGCCGGGCGAACACCGAATCCTGGTTGGCGGCGATGATCACGTGGGTTCCGTCGGCAGTCGGATACAGATTCGACGGGGCGATCCCGTCGAGACGGGTGCCCGACGGCCCCCGCACGATGCCGCCCATGTCGTAGTCGGCCATCGTCGACTCCTGTACCGCCACACATGATTCCAGCAATGAGGTGTCGACGACCTGCCCCTTGCCGGTGACGGTCCGGCGGTAGAGTGCCGCGAGTGCGCCCTGCGCGGCGTACATTCCGGCGAGGGTGTCGCCCAGCGACAGCGACAGTCTCGGCGGGAGTTGCCCGGGGTAGCCGTTGATGTGGCGCAGCCCGCTGGCGGCCTCGGCGACCGAGGCATATCCCGCGCGCGCCGCGTCGGGCCCGGTCTGGCCGTACCCCGACACCCGCACCACGACCAGTCCCGCGTTGTGCTGCCACAACACCTCGGGCCCGATCCCGAGCCGTTCGAGCGTTCCGGGCCGAAAATTCTCGACGACGATGTCGGCGCGCTGGGCCAATCGCAGGAACAATTCGCGTCCGCGGTCGTCGCGCAGATCGAGGGTGATCGCCCGCTTGTTGCGGGCGTGCACCGTCCAGTAGAAGCGCTGGCCCTCGACCTCGGCCTGCCCCCAGGTGCGGATCGGGTCCGGCCGATCGGGTGGCTCGACCTTGATGACCTCGGCGCCCATGTCGCCGAGCAGGCGAGCGGCATGGGGGCCCGCGATCAGGGTGCCCAGTTCGAGCACGGTGATGCCGTCGAGTGGTCCCGTCGGTTCCGTGTCCGGGGTGATGGTCGGCGGGGAGTCGGGGTCGTCCATGCCACCAGTGTGTAACCAATCACGGTCCAGAAGCAATCCCAGCCGAGCTCGCCTCAGGCCGTTGACGTGCCGCGATGCCCGGCCAGCCGCAAAAAACTGAAAATGAACCCAGAATTTGTTTTTCGTGTCACACTGGCACGACGCGCCCTTCGGGTGGCGTGAGTGTCGGGAGTGGACGAGGACCCGGATCGGGTCGGCGGGGACACCGGAGTGGCGATGCGTGTGAGCGAGCGGGGCCGAGTGGCGGGCATGCTGGGCTCCTCGGTGTCGACCCTCGGGCGCCTACTCGATCTCTTCGCGACCTCGGTGGGGTTCGGCGTCGCAGACGTGGTTCGGGGCCGGTTCCCGGTGCGTGAGGCCTACCGGCAGATGGTGTTCTTCGCGGGGGTCGCCGCGATCCCCGCCGCGTTGGTGGCGATCCCGTTCGGCGTGATCATCTCGGTGCAGGTGGGCAGCCTGACCTCGCAGATCGGGGCGTCCTCGATGGCCGGCGCGGCCGGTGCGCTCGGGGTGCTGCGGCAGGGTGCCCCGATTGCCACCGCGCTGCTGCTGGGCGGGGCGGTCGGCTCGGCGGTTGCCGCCGACCTGGGGTCGCGGACGGTTCGTGAGGAGATCGACGCCCTGCACACGATGGGTATCGACCCGGCGCGGCGGGTGATCGCCCCCCGCCTTGCGGCCGTGGCCGTGATCGCACCCCTGATCTGTGTGGAGATCGTCTTCGTCGGTGTGGCCACCGGATATTTCGTCAACGTCGCGTTCCAGGGCGGTGCGGCCGGCAGCTATCTCGGGTCGTTCGGCGAGTTCGCGGGCCTCGTCGATCTGTGGGCGGCGCTGGGCAAGG
Organism: Gordonia sp. L191; assembly: GCF_030077625.1. Taxonomy (NCBI): domain Bacteria; kingdom Bacillati; phylum Actinomycetota; class Actinomycetes; order Mycobacteriales; family Gordoniaceae; genus Gordonia; species Gordonia sp. L191. The sequence continues at coordinate 1,439,612 of NZ_CP125996.1, forward strand.
CCGAGATCTTCGGTCTGGTCGTCGTCGCCATCGCCTGTCAGCGTGGGATGGAGGCGCGCGGCGGTCCGCGCGGGGTCGCCGACGCGGTCAACGCCGCCGTCGTACTCAGCGTGGTCGCCAGCTTTGTGCTCAATCTCCTTGCCACCCAGCTGCTGTCGATGTTCGTGCAGACGAAGGTCGGGTGATTGCCGATGCTGGGACTCGAGGTGTACCTCGCCGCCCACCCGCGGGTGCGCCGGCTCGGCGCGATCACCGGCGCGCCCGCGCGACTGCTGGCGCAGCTCGGCCATCAGTTGCGCTTCACCGCACAGGTGCTCGGCGCCATGCCGCACGCGCTGCGTCACTACCGTCGCCAGACGTTGGCCGTCCTCGGCGACATGATGTGGGGCAACGGCACGGTCATCGTGGGCGGTGGGACCGTCGCGGTGCTGGTGGTTCTCGGGGCGTCGGTGGGTGGCTCCATCGGGGTCGAGGCCTTCGGTTCACTGGACATGTTCGGCATGGGTCCGCTCACCGGTTTTCTCTCGGCGTATGCCACCACCCGCGAGATCGCACCCATCGTCGTGGCGATCGGGTTCGCCGCGCAGGCCGGTTGCCGGATGACCGCCGAGATCGGGTCGATGCGGATCGCCGAGGAGATCGACGCACTCGAAGCGCAAGCCGTGCAACCGATCCCGTTTGTCGTCAGCACACGTGCCATCGCCGGGGTCATCACCATCATCCCGTTGTTCCTGATCACCCTGATCCTCGCCTACCTCACCTGTGCGCTGGTGGTCACCGGCATGCACGGTCAATCCAGCGGCACCTACGACCACTACTTCACCGCCTTCCTGCGTCCGGTCGACGTCATCTACTCGCTGATCAAGGCGCTGGTGTTCATCGTCGCCGTGGTCCTCGTCCACGGATATCAGGGCTACTACGCCCGCGGCGGACCCGAAGGGGTCGGGACGGCCACCGGCCGCGCCATCAAATTCAGCTTCATCCTCATCGTGGTGCTCGACATGATCTTGACCCTCGTGTTCTGGGGCTCCGACGTCGGATTCAGGTTCTCCGGATGATCGGGCCACCGATCGACGTGTCCGGGCGTGGTCCGTCCACCGGTGTGCTGACCCGGTGGGGCCTCGCGGCGATCGCGGTGCTCGCCGCCATCGCCATACCCGTGACCCTCTACGCGCGCGGAGTCTTCGACGACACCGTCGAGGTGACCGTGACCTCCGATCGCATCTCCGAAGGACTCTCGGCAGGCGCCGACGTCAAATACCAGGGATTGCTCGTCGGGCACGTCGAGTCGATCACCATCGACGATCAGGGGCATCAGCGGATGCGCCTGGCCGTCGACGCCACCCAGGCCGACCACATCGGCGGCCACCTCACCGCGACATTCGCGCCGTCGAACATCTTCGGCGTGACCGGGATCGAATTGACCCCCACCGCACCGGGACCGGCGCTGCGCAACGGACAGATCATTGCGGCGCAGGATGATTCGTCGGACGTATCGACGGTGAGCGTCCTGCGTGACATCGGATCGATCAGCTCCACCCTCACCGGCTCCGAGGTCACCGCGATGATCAACCGGCTCGACGAGGTCGTCACTCAGATCTCGCCGCTGATGCGGTCGGGCTTCGATTTGTTCGCACTCGCGCATCAGCACCAACAGATGCCGTTCGCCCAGATGCTGCGTATCGCCGACGACACCCTACGCGGTGCAGCCGCGTTGTCGGACCCCTTCGTCAACCTCTTCACCACCCTGGTGGAGAAGACCGCGATGTATGCCGACCCGCAGGAGACGGCCAAGGTCACCGGTGCGCTGACCGGCCTCGTGCAGACCTTCATCACCCTGGGCCAGGTCGTCGGCACCGATCCGGGTGACCTGGCCACCGTTCTCGACGCCTCACTCACTCTCGGGGCCCCGCTCGGCTACACCCTGTCCACCGTGCCCGCAGCAGCCGACGATGCACACGAGCTGATCGGCCGGCTCGACAAGATGCTGCCGCGCGTGGACGGCACCGTGCGGTTACGCCTCGGGCTCACGCTGGAGTCGTTGCCCGCGATCACCTCGGCCTTGCCGGCCGCAGGTGCCGTCCGTACCGGGGGTGGCGGCCGATGAACCGGGTGCGGCCCACGGCCACTGCGGGTTTCGTCCTGTTCGTCGTCGCCATGCTGCTCGCCGGATGGGTGATCGTCCAGGCGCTCGATCCCTCGGTGCCCGGCGCCGGGCGGACGTTCACCGCGCGCTTCACCGACGTGTCGGGATTGACCGTCGGCAACGACGTCCGCGAACTCGGTGTGCGGGTGGGCAAGGTCGAATCCCTCTCGCTGCTCGACGATTCCGGCGACCAGGCCCAGGCGCAGGTGCGCTTCACCGTGAACACCACCACCACGGTCTACGACGACACCCAGATCGCCATCCGCTACCTGAATCTCGTCGGACAGCGGTACCTGGACCTGCAGACCCCCGCAGGTGACGCCACCGCCCCGCAACACGAACTCGCCACCACCGCGGTCATCCCGGCCTCGCGCACCATCGGTTCCTTCGACATCACCGAGATGTTCAACGGGCTCCGGCCGCTGTTCGGCACGCTGCAACCCGACCAACTCAATTCGCTGATGAACAACATCCTGGCGGTGATCGAGGGCCGCGGCCCCGACGTCGGCTCGGTGCTGAACCAACTGCGTCAGCTCGCCGACGTCGTCTCCGATCGTTCGACGCTCATCGCGACCGTCATCACCCAATTGGGCCGTGTCGCCGGTGAGATCCGGTACAAGTCACCGCAACTCAACGATCTGATCTCCCGGATGGGAGACGCCTTCGGGGTGCTTGCGGCGTCGGCGGACAAGACCCAGGAGTCGATGCGATTGGCCGCGCGCAGTCTCGGGCCCGTACGGCAACTCCTCGAGAGCCTCGATGAGAGGTACTACGGCAACTACGCCACCGTCGATCACCTGGTGCGCACCTGGGTGCCGGCCGTCAACACCGCGACCGCCGCCCTCGGACGGCTGCCCGCGCTGATCGACGCGCTCGATGCCACGGCGCACGCCGCGGGTCAGGGTGGTTATCAGTGCGGCTCGGGACAGGCGATCCCCACGCCGCTGACGCGGGTTCTGCTCGCGGGTGTCCCGGTGGTGGTGTGCCGATGACCCGGCGACGCGACGAAGCATCGGTGCGGCGCAGGCAATTCCGGCTGGGCATGATCGGCCTCGGGGTGGCGGTCGTGCTCGCCGCGGTGTGCGGGGTCATCTACCTCGACCCGTTCGGCCACCGCGATGTCCTCGTGGCGTTGAGTACCAGCGGCGGCCTGCGATCCGGTGATGAGGTCCGCATCGCCGGTGTGCGGGTTGGTGAGGTGTCGGCGATCGCCCTGCACCCCGATCGCGTCGAGGTCACCATGCACGTGGATTCCGATGTCGCACTGGGTGATCAGACGTCGGCCGATGTCCGGCTGACCACCGCCATCGGGGGCCACTACGTCGCGTTGTCGCCGGCCGGCCGGACAGCGCTGGGCCACAACATCATCCCGATGGAACGTACGTCGGTGCCGTACACGCTCAGTGACGTTCTCGCCGACTCCGGAGCGGTCGTGTCGAAGGTGAACGGACAGACCATCGCCGACACGCTGCGCAAGGTCGATGCCGCGCTGGCCGGACAACCCGACGCGATCCGACAGATCATCGCCGACACCGAACAACTGACCACCGCGGTCGGGGCGCGATCCGACGACCTCGACGCCGCGGTCGCCCTGAGCGACGAGTACATTTCCGGACTCAACAGCGGGCGCGCCGATCTGGTCGAACTGCTGCGCCTGATCGGCTATGTCGGGGCCAAGGCCTATCAGGTCAAGGCCGAAGGGGTGGAGACCGTGCGGTCGATCGGCGCGCTGTTTGCCTTCATCGCCAAGCCGGTCGATGCCTTCACCGGCACCATCGAACCACCGTTCCGGCAGGTTCTCGACGTCCTCAACACCCTGCGCGCCCAGCCCGCCCGCATCGACGACCTCCTCGGCACACTGACCGCGATCGTCGATCAGATCGGAGATGCCATGGGCGTCACCAACTCCTCGGGTCGGGTGGATCTGTCGTCGGTGGTCGTCAACGCACCGCAGGTGCAGATCACCCCCGATCAGGTGACGGCCGGTGGGCTGTGCGTCCCGAGCCCGGATCGGCGGTGCTGAGATGTCTCGGTCACCGAAGATATGGCGCCGGATCATCGTCGGGGTGCTCACGATCGCGGTGATCGTCGGTGCGACGCTGGTCATCGTCGAACGGCGAGCCGGCCACGTGTCGGGATGCGCGGACATGGCCGACGCCGTCGGCCTCTACCCGGGCAACGACGTCACGATGCGCGGCGTAAGGATCGGCTCCGTCACCGCCGTGTCCCCGCAGGCCGGGCACGTGGTCGTGCGGTTCACCCTCGACACGCCCGTCGACTTTCCGGCCGACGTGTCGGCGGTGACCACCTCGGATTCGATCGTCACCGACCGGCACCTGGAGATCCCGTCGGGTCGGACCACCGGCGCCGCGTGGGACATGAGGCGATGTATTCCGTTGGCGCGCACGCACACCCCGACCAGTGTCAGTGCCGCCTACGCCGCCTTCGACAAGCTCGCCTCCCAGGTCACCGCTGCCGCTTCGGAGTCCGGCGAGCGCCGTGAACTGGTGCGCGACAGTATGAATCGCGTCGATGCGACCTTGCACGGCACCGGTGCGGATTTCAACGCCGCGATCGCCGGGCTCGCCGCGGCGCTCGGCGACCCGGGGCTGCGGGATCAACAGTTGCGTTCGCTGTTGACCAACGTGGGGGAGCTGACCGATTTCTTCGTTCAGCGCTGGCCGGATCTGCAACTCGGACTGACCAAACTCGGTGAATTCGCCGAGACCTTCGATGCCTGGTTCTCGGTGCTCAATCCGGCCGTCGTCCAGACCACCCAACTGACCCCGTCGCTGTTGCGTCTCATCCGTACCTACTCGCCGCCGGTGTTCGCCGTCCTCGACGCTCTCATGCCGTTACTCGATCGCGTCCCGATGGATCAGATCCTCGCCCTGCTGCGGCGGTTGCCCCTGGTGTCGACAGGAGTCCAACGCATCCTCGCCCGTGGCGCGGCAGTCGGTGGAATCGAGACGGCTCCGCCGGCGGTGCGGGTCACCGCGTCGTCGAGCTCGGCGGTCTGCGCGGCGGTCAACGCGGTCATGGCACAGGCCTGCCGGCCGTCGCCCGGAGCCACCGGACACGTCGACCTCGCGCTGGTCCAACTCGTACTCGCGTCCGCAGGGGGCCGGTGATGATCCGATCCCGATGGTGCGCAGCGTGGGCGGCAGTGCTGGCGAGTCTCACGGTTCTCGTGGCCGCGTGCGGCGTTGCGCCGACCGATCTGCCGTTACCCGGTACCCGCGTCGACGGTGACAGCTACCCGCTACACATCGAATTCGCCTCGGTACTCAACCTTCCCGCACGCAGCAAGGTGGTCTACAACGGCTCACGGATCGGGGTACTGCGCGGGGTGGGTCTGGCCGAACACGACGGTCGCCGGGTGGCGGTCGCGACCGTCGATCTCTCCGCCGACGTCCGGCTGCCGGCCGGCACGACCGCCGAACTCGTGCAGGCGACCCTGCTCGGCGACTTCTTCATCGCGCTGTCACCACCGGCCGGCGCCACCACCGCGACCATCGCCGCCGGCCAGACGATCCCGCTGTCGAGGACCACGGTGTCACCACAGGTCGAAGATCTTCTCGGAGGTGTGGCCGCACTCGCCAACGGAGGCACCATCGCCACCCTTCAACGCATCATCACCAACGCCAACAAGGCTTTTCCGTCCGACACCACCGAACGTGACGTCGGCATCGAGGTGCTGCGCGCGCTGATCGCGCGCAGCGCGGGTCAGGGCGACGACATCCGGTCGATGATCGATTCGATCGAGACGGTCTCGCACACCCTCGACGTCAACCGGTCCCGATTGGCGTTCGCCTTCCAATTCGGGCCGCGACGGGTCAGCGGCGCGGTCTCGGCATTCCTCGGACTGTCGAACGTTTTGAATGCCTTGGGGCCCAACGTCGTCCCCATCGGCAACCTGATCATCCCGCGCTATGCGACTCTTCAGGGCCTCATCGGGGTCGTCGACCCATTGGTCGCCACGGCCGTACGGCTCGACACACAGGCACCCGCCGACATCCGCCGTCTCGATGACTTGCTCGGCGACCGACTCGTCGCCTGGGCGGGTAACCCGTCGATCGACATCGTCGACGTCACCGAACCCGATGGCCGCGGAATCGGCGGGTCGGCGACCGACACCCGGACCGTCGCCGCGGTTCTCCGGATGATCGGGGCCATGCGATGACCGCACGCCGCACGATCGGGAGCCTGGTGATGCTGGTGGTGGTGTCGATCGCGCTCAGCGCCTACCTCGTCGTCGGCGTCCTGCATCTGCACCCGTTCTCCCGATACGACACCGTATCGCTGGACCTCACCGAATCCGGTGGCCTGCAGAATAATTCGTCGGTGCTCTACAACGGCATCCAGGTCGGCACGGTGACCGATCTGCGGACCGGACCCGACGGGCTGCAGGCCACCCTCCGGATCAGGCCCGGTGCGGACGTGCCGGCCGACGCGACGGTCAGCATCGCGAATCTGTCCATGGTCGGCGAGCAGTACGTCGAATTCACCTCGACCACCGGATCGGGCCCGTACCTCACCGACGGTGCCGTGATCGGCAACGGCATCGACCCGGGCGTCTCGGTGGCCGACATGCTGACCTCCATGCACGGACTCACCAGCCAATTCGATCCGGCCACCCTCGAGGAGATCGCGCGGACCATCTCCGAGGGCTGGCAGGGCCGCGACGCCGATCTGGCGACCATCGGCCGATTCTCCTCGCTGACCGCCAGCACGATCGGCACCTATCGATCCGAGTTCTCCGGCCTGTTCGACCACGCACAGGAACTGTTGACGCGCCTCGACGGTGCCCGGATCGGCGCCGTGATGCGCGCCACCGCACCGAAGTTGGCGCACATGAACATTCCGTTCTCCACCTTGTGGAGCCTGCTGCCCGGACTCGCGCAGGCCACCGAGGGCGCCACCGGCTGGTACGACGTGATCATCCCGTTCAGCCAGAAGATCGGCGAGTACCTCAACAAGACCATGCCCGACGTCGCCGCGATCATGCGGGTGCTCCAGCCCACCCTGACCGCAGTCGCACCGGCCGGTCGGGTGAATCTGGCGACCCTGGTCGAGCAAGGATTGCGGATCGTCGACGAGAACGGCGTCCTGCGACTGACCGTGGCGGACCCGCCATGACGGCACCACCCAGCCCATCGGCCACCACCGAGCCGCATCGGCCGCCACGAGCCCGAGAATCCCCACCGCCCACCGACACGAACCGAGATGACATGAGTGACACCGACGTTGCCGATACGTACACTGCCGAGGAGCAGGCTGACACGGAGCAGGCCAACACAGCATCGGCCGACACAGCACCGGCCGACAGAACACCGGCCGATACCGGATCACCGCACGGGGCAACAGAATCAGACGAGAAGGTGGCAGAAGCCGACCAGCCTCCGGGACGCCGGGCGTCGCTGACGGCCCGGCTGCGTTCGCGGCCGTTCGTGGTGTCGATGATCGTCGCGGTGATCCTGGCGTTGGCGGTGGCGACGGGCGTCTTCGGGTGGCAAGCGCACCAGCGTGGCGACGAGCTCGATGCGTTGCGCGCACAGTCGGCCGACGAGGCGCACGCACGACAACTCGCCTCCGACTATGCGGTGGCCGCCGCGCGGATCGACTACCGCAATTTCGACCCGTGGTTCGCGGCGTTGCGTTCACACGTCAACCAGCCGCTGGCACAGCAGTTCCAGACCAGCGAACCCGCGTTGCGTGATCTTCTCGGGCAACTGCAGTGGGTCTCCACCGGCACGCTCGTCGGCAGCGACATCGCCACCCACAACGACGGCACGTACCACATTCAGGTCTTCCTCGACGTGACCACCAGTAACGTCCAATCACCGGACGGGGTGAAGACGACTGCGCTATACCCGATAACGGTGGACGGCAAGAACTGGCAGATCACCGACATCAGCGGCGGCATCTCGCCCCTGCCGGGCAAGTGACGGGCATCGAGGTGGATGCCCGGGGAAAGGACGTGATGACAACTCTGCATTCGGCAGATACGGGACTTCTTCCCGATATCACCCTGCGAGACATCCTGTCGGGGCTCGCGTCTCTGCGCCCGGACCTCGGGGGAGTACTGCGGTCGTTGCCGGCGCTGATCCCGCGCCCGCCCGGTCGGCAGATGTCCATCGGGAAGCGTTTCGTCCAGTCCGTCGAGGCCTATCCCGATTGCGATTTCCTGCGCTTCGAGGGGCGGTCGATCACCTACCGGGACGCCAACGCGCACGCCAACCGGATCGCGGACTTCCTGAGTCGGCAGGGGATCTCACGCGGCGACGTCGTGGCCATCGAATCGCGCAACCATCCCGACGTGGTGATCACCATGCTGGCAATCGTGAAACTCGGGGCGATTGCGGGGATGCTCAACTTTCACCAGCGCGGCGCGGTCCTCGAACACAGCCTGGGGCTCATCGGCGCAAAGGTCCTGATCTACCAACCCGATCTCGCCGAGGTGCTCGAGTCCGTACCGGAGTCGGCGCTGCCCGAGGTTCGCCTCGACTTCGCCGAGTTACACCGCGGCGCGGCGCGGTGTTCCCCGCGAAATCCCGCCGTCACCGACTCGATCCCGCTGTCGGACACCGCGTTCTACATCTTCACCTCCGGAACGACGGGATTTCCCAAGGCCAGCAAGATGAGCCACTACCGGTGGCTCGCGGCGATGTCGGGCATCGGCGGACTCGGCATCCGGTTGCGCCGCGACGACGTCATGTACACCGCGCTGCCCTTCTACCACAACAACGCACTGACGATCTCGGTGTCGTCTGTGCTCGCCTCGGGTGCGTGCCTGGCGATCGGCCGACAGTTCTCCGCGTCGGGATTCATCGACGAGATCATCGAGAACGACGCGACGGCGTTCTGTTACATCGGCGAACTCTGCCGATACCTGCTCGCGCAACCGGAGCGGCCCACCGATCGCGCCCACCGATTGCGGGTGGCGGTGGGCAACGGCTTGCGCCCCGACATCTGGGATGCGTTCACCGAACGGTTCGGCATCGACCGCATCGTCGAACTCTATGCCGCGAGTGAGGCCAACATCGGCTTCATCAACGTCCTCGGCATCCCCAAGACGGCCGGCTGGTCGCCCCTGAAATATGCCATCGTCGAGTACGACGAGGACACCGGGCAACCGCGGCGAGGACCCGATGGCAAGGTCGTCAAGGTGCCCCGGCATGGGACCGGCCTACTCCTGGCCGAGATCAACCGGCGCGTCCCGTTCGACGGCTACACCGACCCGTCGGCATCGGAGAAGAAGGTCGTCACCGGAGCGTTCAAAGCCGGCGACAGGTGGTTCAACAGTGGCGATGTGGTACGCGACCAAGGGCTTTCGCACATCGGATTCGTCGACCGGATCGGCGACACGTTCCGGTGGAAGGGTGAGAACGTGGCGACCACCGAGGTCGAGGCCGTCCTCGATGCCCACCCGGCCGTCGAGGAGGCGGTGGTGTTCGGGGTGCAGGTGCCCGGGGTCGACGGCAAGGCCGGTATGGCCGCGATCAGCCTCACGTCCGGCGCCACGTTCGACCCGGTCGCCTTCGCCGAGCATGTCCGCTCCGGACTGCCCGGATACGCGGTGCCACTGTTCGTCCGGCTCACCGACCATCTCGAGCACACCTCGACCTTCAAGAACATGCGGACACAGTTGCGTACCGAGTCGTTCGGCGACACCGGCGACGATCCCGTGTACGTCCTGGACGGCGACGAATACGTCGAGTTCTACGACGGGTTCGTCACCGCACTCGCCGGACCCCGCGCTGCCGTCTGACCGTCGTGGTCAGCTCTGGGGCAGGCGTTCTGATCGGCGCGCCAATTCCTCGCGGACGAACGCGAGCGCGGATCCTTGCCACAGGCCCAGATGGTCGAGCATCGGATGGTGCCCACCGGGCACCGACACATAGGTGGCGTCGACGCCACGGTCGCGCAACTCGGCGATGCCCTTGGCGGTCTTGCGGGCCAGGGTGATGGTGTCGGCGTCACCGTGGACGGCGACCACCCGGGCGTCGTCGTTGATCATCCGCCAGTCGGCGAACTGCCACCATGGGGCCAGCACGAGCACCCCGGTGACCGCGGGGTCGGCGGCCAGCTGCGCCGCGATGCGTCCACCCATCGAGTGCCCGATGAGCACCACCGGGGTGTCGGGATGTGCACGACGCGCACGGGCCAGCGCGGCTCGCGCGTACGGCATGGGCGAGGCTTGTTCGCCGTTCCAGCCGTAGACGCGGTAGCGCACCTGGCGGACGTCGACGGCCCGACCGAAGCGCGCGCGGATCGACCAGGTGAACGGATACATGCGCAGCGCCGAGGCCTGCCACGGTGAGAACGGACGGTAACTCGAATCGGTCCCACCGGGCAGGACGAGGACGACGAGCCGAGGATCGGCGCTGCGCACGGGCATCGAGAGTGCTCCTTGCTGGCGGACGTGCGGGTGGTTCACAGTAACTGTTCGGTTCGCATCGCCCTGCGGACCGCTCGATCGGTGGCAGAATTCGTCACATGGCACACCCTCGAGCCGGTACCCCGGCACTGCCCGAAGACCTCATCGACGTGGCCGCAGTGGAAATGGCCTACTACGACCGCACTCCTGACCCCGATGATCCGTTGCAGCAGGTCGTGTTCGGCACGTCCGGCCATCGCGGATCGAGTCTGGACTCCTCGTTCAACGAGGCGCACATCCTCGCGACGACCCAGGCGATCGTCGAGTACCGGACAGGCGCCGGGATCGGTGGACCGTTGTTCATCGGATTCGACACGCATGCGCTGTCGATCCCCGCATGGCGTACCGCACTCGAGGTCCTCGCCGCCAACGGCGTCACCACGCTCACCGCCGAGGGGGACTCCTTCACCCCGACGCCCGCGGTGAGTCGCGCGATCCTGCAGTTCAATGCCGAGAATCCGGGTGTGGAGTCCGACGGCATCGTCGTCACCCCGTCGCACAATCCGCCCCGTGACGGCGGGTTCAAATACAACCCGCCGTCGGGTGGACCGGCCGACACGTCGATCACCTCGTGGGTGGCCGCGCGCGCCAACGAACTGCTGCGCGCCAAACTCGTCGGCGTCAAGCGGATTCCGTTCGAGCAGGCCCGGACCGGCGAGTTCGTCACCGACTACCCGTTCATGATGCGGTATTGCGACGGGCTGGCCGACGTGGTCGACATGGCCGCGATCCGCTCCGCGGGCTTCCGCATCGGCGCCGACCCGCTCGGCGGTGCCTCGGTCGGATACTGGGCGGCCATCGGATTCCGCTACAATCTCGAGACGCTCACCGTGGTCAATCCGACCGTCGATCCGACGTTCTCGTTCATGACCCTCGACACCGACGGCAAGATCCGGATGGACTGCAGTTCGCCGAATGCCATGGCCTCGCTGATCGGTGCACGCGATCACTACGACATCGCCACCGGCAACGACGCCGACGCCGACCGGCACGGGATCGTGACCCCGGATGCAGGCCTGATGAACCCGAATCATTATCTGGCCGTGGTGATCGACTACCTGTTCACCCATCGGCCCGGATGGTCGGAGCAGGCCGGGGTCGGCAAGACTCTGGTCTCCTCGTCGTTGATCGATCGGGTGGTCGGCGCCATCGGGCGACGTCTCGTCGAGGTACCGGTCGGGTTCAAGTGGTTCGTCGACGGACTCCTCGACGGCTCGATCGCCTTCGGCGGCGAAGAGAGTGCGGGAGCGTCGTTCCTGACCTTCGACGGCAAGCCGTGGACCACCGACAAGGATGGGATCATCCTGGATCTGCTGGCCTCGGAGATCCTCGCGGTGACCGGCAAGACGCCCTCGCAGCGTTACCGTGAACTCGCCGACGCTTTCGGCGAATCCGCTTACGCGCGTATCGATGCGCCGGCGTCGCGGGAGCAGAAGGCGGTTCTGGCGAAGTTGTCGGCCGACCAGATCTCCGCGACCGAACTGGCCGGGGAGAAGATCACCGCGATCATGACCGAGGCACCCGGCAATGGTGCGGCGATCGGCGGACTGAAGGTCACCACCGAGAACGCATGGTTCGCAGCACGGCCGTCGGGCACCGAGGACGTCTACAAGATCTACGCCGAATCCTTCAAGGGGCCTGAGCATTTGGCCCAAGTCCAGGTGCAGGCACAAGAGGTGGTCGACGCGGCACTGGCGTGAGCGTGCCCCGATGAGAACGTTGGAGCCGTTGAGCGCACCCGTCGAGCCGATCGTCGCGTTGCAGCGGATCGCGTGGTTGCTCGAGCGGCAGCGGGAGAGCACCTATCGGGTGGAGGCGTTCCGCAAGGCGGCCCGGGCCGCGGCCCGACTCGACCCAGATGATCTCGAGAGTCGTTCGCGGGAAGGCACTCTGACGTTGATCACGGGTATCGGCAAGACCACCGCCACGGTCATCGCCGAGGCCCTCGACGGAGATCTGCCGGAGTATCTGGCGCGTCTGCAGTCGACGGAGTCGCCGTATCCGCCCGGCGCCGTCGCCGATCTCGTCGCCGCTGCGCGCGGGGACTGCCACAGCCACACCGACGCCAGCGACGGCGGTGCCCCGCTCACGGAGATGGCAGCGGCGGCAACCGCATTCGGACTCGAGTGGCTCGCGGTCACCGACCACTCGCCGAGGTTGACCGTGGCACACGGTCTCAGTGCAGAACGGCTCGCCGATCAGATCGATCAGATCGAGGCCTACAACCGCGGGGCGAACATGACCGGGAGGCGGCTGCCCGACACGCAGGTTCGATTGCTGGCGGGAATCGAGGTCGACATCCTCGACGACGGTGCACTCGATCAGACCGATGCGCTCCTCGACCGGCTCGACATCGTCACCGCCTCGGTGCATTCGGCCCTGCGGATGGAGCACGACGCCATGACGCGGCGATTGGTGGCAGCCGCGACCGACCCGCGGGTCGACGTGCTGGGACATTGCACCGGACGGCGCGTACTCACCGGTCGCGGACACCGGCCACCGTCGAGTTTTGACGCCCGGGAAGTGTTCGAGGCGTGCGCAACCCATCAGACCGCGGTCGAGATCAATTCCCGCCCCGAACGTGTCGACCCGCCCGACGAACTCGTGACCATGGCGATCGAGGCGGGCTGCCTGTTCGCGATCGACTCCGATGCGCACGCACCGGGGCAACTCGAATTCACGGTGCTCGGAGCGCAGCGTGCCCACGAGCACGGCATCGACCCGGATCGCATCATCACCACCTGGCCGGTGGACCGGTTGCTGGCGTGGGCCGGTCATCGGTGAGCGTGGGTGCGTCAGCGGGCGAGCCGTGCGCGCAGCCACGTGTCGACATCATCGACCGCCCGCCGGCCGATGGGTGTGTCATGCATCGTGAAACCATGCGGTGCAGCCGGATACAGCCGTAGATCGACGTCGTTTCCCGCGGCGATGAGCCGGGCGAGCATGGAGAGGTTGTCGGCCAGCACCACATCGTCCTCCCCGATGACGACGAGCACCGGCGGCAGGCCCCGTAGATCGCCGAAGATCGGTGAGATGTCGGCAACGGTGCGGTCGGTGACATGACCGACGTACGCCTCGATGAAGTACTCGTCGGCAATTGTTGCACCGGAGGGGGTGTGGGCACTGAGGTCGTAGCTTCCGGCCTCGAGGACCACGCCGTCAACCTCGGAAACCACGCCGGCATCGCGCAGGCGGAGAAGTGTCGTCATCGCCAACGTGGCGCCGGCCGACATGCCACCGAGGGTCAGGGCGGTGGTGCCGAATCGTTCGGTGCCCGTCGCGATCAGCCACGATGCCACCGCCGCACAGTCGTCGGGGGCTGCCGGCCACGGCGACTCGGGGGCGAGGCGGTAGTCGACGCCGATCACCACCGCGTCGAGGGCGTCGGCGCGGCGTGCGTTCTGCGCGTCGTGCCGGGCGGCGGAATCCATGTAGAACCCGCCACCGTGCAGGTGGAGGTGAATGCCCGTGGGGTGCCCGGAATCGGGCAGGAGAATGCGGATCGGGATTCGGTGGCCGTCGACCTCGATGATCTCGGAGCGGGCTCGGGTCGGTGCCTGCGGGTCGACGGCTCGCGCGGCCCTGACGGCGGCGAGCTCGGTCGCCGAGCGCGGTCCGACACCGCCGACCCGGGTGGCATAGAACGCGCGGGTGTCGGCGAGATCCGCCGCCGACACCGGTTGCCGCAGATCGGCCAGGCCCAGCTTCACCACGGTTCCGTCATCGTCACGGCACCCACGATAGCGATCGGGGTCGCCGGGTGCCGCGGACCCTGCGGGGGTAGCGTCGGTGGTACACGCGAGAGGGAGCGGGCGTGAAGGCGACACACGGAACCAGTAGTGCATTCCGTCGGTATCGGTCGGTACCGACGCCCGTCGACGATGTTCTCCTGCTCGCAGAGGGGGAGTCGCTGATCGGACTGTACTTCGCCAATCACCTTGTTCCTGAGTCGGAATGGGGATCGGTGGCCGGTGACGACGACCCAGTACTGAGCCCGGCGGTCGCTCAGCTCGACGAGTACTTCGCCGGACTCCGGCAGGACTTCGATCTGCCGCTTCTACCGCGAGGGGGAGCCCTGGCCGAATCGATATGGCGACTCCTGCTCGACATCCCGTACGGCACGACGACGAGCTACGGTGCCATCGCGACGCAGCTCGGCGACCGATCACTGGCGCAGCAGGTAGGCCAGGCGGTGGGCCGGAATCCGATCGCGATCATCATTCCGTGCCATCGGGTGATCGGCGCCGACGGTTCACTCACCGGATTCGGTGGTGGGCTCGAGCGCAAACGTATCCTGCTGAGTCTGGAGGAACCGTCCGCCGAGGACGCCGGACGGTTGTTCTGAAGCCCTGCCCTTTCCGGTGCTCGAGACGCCTTTTCTCGGTGGTCGAGGTTCCCTTTTTCTGGTGGTCGAGAGTCCTTTCCTGGTTGTCGAGGTGCTCTTTTCCTGGTGGTCGAGGTGCGACGAGCGCCAGCGAGGAGCCTCGAGACCCGTTGAGCCACAGCTGGTTCCACCCCCATCAAAACCCCGTCACCGCGGGTAGGTGACGATCACCTGCCCCGTCCGTCGGTTCCGCCACTCCACCCGCCGATCGGTGTAGAGCGTTGGTACCCACCCGGCGAGATGCTTGCGTTGGTGATCGGCCCGACACAGTGGAATGAGGTCGCCGAGCACCGTCCATCCTCCGGCTTCGGGGTCGGTGTGGTTGAAGGGTCGCCAGTGGTCGAGGTCGCACCGATGTGACGGCATCCCACAGTAGGGGTATCGGCACCAGGCGTCGTTGGCGAGCACCTCAGCGCGCAAGGTCGCGCTGGGTGCATAGGTCAGTGCCCCAGGTGGTGGCACGGTGTGACCGCCGTGTCCGGTCGGATCTGCTGGTGGGGCTTGGGGTCGGTCGGAGATCTGCGGGATGAGTGGTCCAGCAGCACGGGCGGTTTCGGGGTAGTGGATTGTTTTCGCTATCTCGGCGAGGGTGGTGGCGTAGTCGGGGTCGATGGGTCCGTATCCCTGCAATCGGGGTACGAGGATCCCGTCGGGGTCCTTCAGGACCGTCAATACGGGTGCGCCGGGTACCACCAGGGCCCGCCCGAACGCCATCGGAACCTCATCCGGCGTCGGCTCATCCAGGGGGTCAGGGACGTCGGGTTCGGCGACCGGCTCCACCAACTCAACCAACTCGACTTCCGGAGCGTCGGCGTCGGCGGGTTCGGGGAGCAGGTCATCCCACGCTTGTGCATCCTCAGCGTCGGCGGGTGTTTCCGCCGACTCGTGCCGGGCAGCAATGCCTTTCGCGCAATTCTCCTGTCCGCATTCGCAGGTGAGGTGCGCTCCCGGGACGCGGGTGATCTCCCCGAGTGCGATGACCCGCAGTGATCCCACGCGGCGGGGGTCTTTGTGGCAGGTGCGTTCATCGAGGAGCGCGTTGATCTGGGTGGTGAGGAACACCCCGTAATGCGCGGGGACGACCGCGTCGAGAGCGGAGTGTCCGGCAACGTCGGGGGTGATGGTGACGTTTCCCACCAGGTCGGTGATGGTGTCGCGGTCCTCGATGACACTGTCGGGATTCATCGAGATCAGCGCGGCGTCGAGTTGTTGCGACAGTACCGGGTCGGTGGTGGCGCGGGACCCGTAGTCCAGGACGATCTCTTCGAACGACATCTCGGACTCGTCACCGGTATCGACGCTGTCGCTGGCGCTATCTGTGGTGCCGGTATCGCTGCCACGTTGGGCGGCGCGCCATGATCGAGGCCCGGTTCGTGGACAGTTCACCGTTCAAATACGCAGCGGGGATCAGGGGGAGTTCTTTGAGGAGGTCAGCCAGTGCTATCCAGCTGCCGGCTTTGCTGCGGGAGATCTTGAATTGTAGGGAGACTTCGGCTCGGGCGAGTTTGTCGGCGTGCTCGATCACTGAGCCCCATACCTCGACCTCGGACTGGCCTGCCAGACGCTCGCGATACACGCGATCGGCCAGCGCGGCGGCTGTCAGGACTGCGCGGGCTTCGTGTTTGCGGGATTGGCGTAGCAGGTCCGGGCCGGTTTCGGTGAGCTCGTCGCGGGACATCGACTCGATGGCGGTGGCGTCGGCATCCGGATCGGTGAATGTGAACGTGGTCGACATCCGGATGCCCCCTTCCGCGATCGGTGATCGAACTTATGGGTACAAGTGTAGGAAGGGGTACCGACAAAACCGGTCCGGCGAACGCCAGACCGGAGAAATCTGTGGACAACTATTTTCGTCCGCGTCCAGTGGGCGTCGATGTGGTTGCGATACTTGTCATCTCGCCGAGCCTCTCGACCATCGGAGGAAGGGGCAAGCGTCGGTCAGGAAATGCGCCGTCGTTCTACTCCGGCCCTTTCCATCCGATGGTCGAGGTGTCGAGGAGCGCCAGCGACGAGGCCTCGAGACCCCGCTCGCCGACAGGTATCCGCACCACCAGCCGAGCTGCAACCAGCACCGGCACAGGCGGTCTCGAGGCTCGCCGCATGCGGCTCGCACCTCGACCACCGGGGATAGGGGCGATCGTCGGGTGATGGAAACGCTCGACCATCGGGGAAGGGGCGGGCGTCGAATGATGGAAGTGCTCGACCATCGGGGGAAGGAACTCTCGATCAAGGGGAGTCGGTCGGGATCGGGGACCACCGCCAGATCTTGGGTGGACGACCGCCGGCGGCGGGCGCGACACCTGCTTCGGTGAGCATGGTGATCCGGGCGAGGTCGCGATTGAGGTTGGCGCGGTGCACCTCTGCGCCGGTGAGTGAGCGGGTGATCGTGACGGCGTCGGTGGCGGTGAACTGCGGGCCGGTCAGGCCACGCGTGAAAGTGAGGTCACGCCACAGTTTCTCGGCAAGGATGGACCGGGTGGCGGTGATCATCTCTGCGTGATCGAACGCGGGCGGGCGGTCGCTGTCTATGGGTGTCCACACCGCCTGCTCCGTCCGGATGTCTGCCGAGTCCCAGAAGGTTGCCCACATGGCCACCGACAGTGACGGTCCGCGTGGATCTCGACTGGGCTCGTCGAAGGTCTGTAGTTGACCGATCGCCGATGGCTGCTCGTTGATGCCGAGTTTTCTAAGAGCTCGTGTGGCCGCATCGGTGAGGCGCTCACCGCTATACACGACGACGCCGGGGAGGGCTCGTTCGCCGAGATGCGGTTCGGTCGTGCGGCGATGGGTGGCGACGAGCACCGCGCGGGCCTGGGGGTCGTAGGTCAGCGCGACCACGTCGACGCTGACGACACTCAGAATGCCGGGCTCGGGCTGGGCCACGTGATACTCCTGTCGGTCCGGGCAGGCCCGGTCGCGCGGATCACGACGGGCGCCCCCGTCGCCTGCGAGATCAACTGTGCCACCCCATCGGCGTCAGCCGGAAGCTGTCGGAGATCCGGCGTGGCGTGCGCGGCGATCTCGGTCAGCCGCGCGAGTGCGGTGAGGTCGCTCCCGCGCGTGGCTGCCAGCGGAGTCGGATCACCGTCCCAGGTGTCTGCGACGCAAAGGCCTGCGGTGCCGAGGACATCGAGGTGCGAGACCGCAACACCGTCGAGCACACCCGCCACGGCCGCGGCATAGCGGAGCGCGGGAATGTCGAGATGTCCTGTCCGCCAGGCACCCTGGTAGCGTCCCTCACGATTGTGGACGTCGGGTAACACGACATCGTCGCTCTCGGTGGGCATCGGACCGTACCCGTGACGTGTTGCGTAACACCGCGTCGTACCCAGAACGTACGGACGGTGGCCGGTGCTTCGCAGCCACTGCACGAGCGGCCCGGGCACGACCGTGGACCACGTGGTGTGCGGGTGAAAGCCGTGCCATTCGTCGAGGAGCGCTCCCTGCGATCCCTCGAAAATGGTGGTACCGGCATCGATCGTCGCGTTCAGGTAGGCGGGCATGTCGTCGACGACGCGAATCGAATCGGCGATCTCACACAGCGTGTCGGCGATGTCGGTAACCGACTCGACGGGCGCCTCGGCTTCGGGTGCGGCCGCCAACAGCGGCCGTGCGTAGGCCGCCAGCGCGTCGAGGGCACGGATCGTTGCTCGGCGATCACGGAGCAGGCCGAGAGTGGGCACAGCTGCATCCGGAGCGTCGGCATGCATCACGAAGTTGCCGACCCGCTGCCCCCGCCGGGCACCGGACTCCACTGCCAATGCGTAGGCGGTGGTCTCACCGATACCCTCACCGGTGGAACCATGACGAGCGTTGCCACGCAGCGCTTCTCGGGCGCGATTCATGGCGATGTGCAGCGGTGTGGTGACCTGGCAGCGGGCGTCGGCGGTGAGCAATCCGAACGGGTTGCGGATACCGGCGTCGGCCAGTTCCGCCGCCTCCTGCGCCAACCGCAGGGGATTGACCATCATCGGGGCGGCGAGCAGGGTACGCACGTCGAGGAAACTCGCCGACCCGAACTGCCGGAAGGTGTGGTGCCGGCTGCCGTGGCACACGTTGTGGGCGGCCTGTGCGCCACCGGAAAACCGCACCACCGCAGTGGTGTCGGGGATCATCGACGCCAAGAAGTCCACGGTCGCTCCCTTGGCCTCATCGCCGTACCCGAGACCGACGACGATGACGGGAGCGCCGGGCGCGCGCCCGGGCAGGATCTCTGCACCGGGCGCGGCCGTGGTCGACGCCGTCGTGGTTCTCACAGGTCCGCCGGCAACGTGCCGGTCCCGGTGATCGGACGGGGAGTCACCTGCGCCAATGCCTTCCCGACCGCGGGTGCCGCGGCAGCACCGGCATCACGCAGATCGGCCATGCCCTCCTCGACGGTGATGGCGTTCTCCATCACCCCGATGGTCAGCGCGATCAGATCGGCGACCCCGTCGGGATCGTCGAGCTTGAGGAATCGCTCGCCGACGATGGCCCGCCAGTGGTCCTCGATCTGCGGATCGTCGTAGTAGCTGGTCAGATTCGGCAGGATGTAGTGAATGTGGAAGCGCTGAGCCAATTCTCGATAGACGTCGGCGACGTCACGATCCTCACCGATGTCGTCGCCGATGAACCGGCGTACGGAATCCGCGTAGAGCACATCCTTGTTCATCTCGTCGCCGATGAAGAACACGTGGCCCTTGCGGCCGCGCCGGTCCCAGGCATCGGTGACGACCCGAGTGGCCAGGAAGTACGCGGCCAGTGCGTACCCCTCACGCTTGTCGCCTCCGCCGCCGCCCTCGAGGTAGATGTCGCGCAGCTGTTCGTCGATGCGGTTGTCGGACTCGAATTGGCCGATCTGTAGTGGCACGACATCGAATTGGTCGTCGCCGATGGCTCCGACCATGATCTGGGGATCGTCGACGTAGCCGCCGCGGGTCAGCAGACCGAGCAGATCGCCGAGACGTTTCTGGACGGTGATCGGCACGCGGCCCATCGAGCCCGTGACATCGAAGAGGACGACGATCGGGGTCGACCGGGGGTGGTCGATGCTGTCACGTGACTCGCGTGTGGTGACGCCGTAGGCGTTGAGTGAGGGCGCCGCGACGCGCAGGTGACGTGGCGTCTCACGCATCCGGGCCGAGTAACCGAAGTCGTCGGCGCCGGCTGCCCGGCGGGCGGCCGCGGCGCTGCGAAATGCGCTGGTGTCCCAATATCCCTGTCCCATGATGGATTCCTTTCTGGTGGTGAAGATGTGGAGGTGGCTGTCACGCCGTCATCGGCTGTGGTCTCGGCAGCGTGAACGGCCGGAATCGGCGCGGACCGTAGAGCGCCGACAACAACAGGTCGTATTCGTGTAGCCAGGTTTCCGGGTCGAGAGTCTCGGCAGCACAGGCGAATGCTCGCTGTCGAGGACAGCAGTCGCCCAGCATGACGCCGAACAGCCGTGCCACGGCGTTCCCGTCGCGTGCCGGCAGGCTGCCGTTCCCGGTGGTGTCGGGGCCGGTCCACCCTGTCAACACGACACCGTGTTCGTCGGGATGGATCAGAACGGAGTGGACGCCGAGGTTGCCGTGCGGACGGCCGGCAGCGGCAAGGGTCATGACGATGCGGCGCACCATCCACGCCCAGTCGCGGCCGTCGAGTCCGGCGGGATACGACGCGTGCACCTCGTCCAGGCAGACCATTCCGGCGGGTACCCGGTAGGCGACCCAGGGATGGCCGTCGGTGACGGCGGTGTCGATGACGCTCGGCGCGAAAGCCCGCATACCGTGGCCGGCCAGATGGGCGGCGACCGTCGGCAGCGCAATCACACTCGCGACGCCGGCGATGCGCCCGATCTCGACACGGATATCGGGGTCGTCGGTGCGATACGCGCTCATCTGGTCGGTGACCCAGAGGCGTTCGCGCAGAACGTGGGTGGTCGCCCCGGTCACGAATGCCGTGGTGTCACCGGTGCCCGACGCAGCCGTCACCGTCTCGCACCAGGCGCAATACAGCGCGTTGAGGGTCAGTGCGGCGTCGCGGGCAACCTCTGGCGACAGTCCGAGGATCGTCGCGCGGTCGGGGTGTACCGCGGCGAGTAAGGCGCGGTGACGGCGGCGTGCCGCGCGCTGGGCGGACGGATCGGTCGGTGTTCCCGCGAACACGTCGCCGGGTCGGCGGGCGTTCTCGATCAGCCGGACGATCTCGAAGGGGTCGTACTCGTTCATGTCTTTTACTCTAAACGAGTAATAACCAGGACGCAACGGTGTCGGTCGAACAGCCGACCATAGACGGTCAGAGGTGGTCCAGCGCCGCCGCGAGTCGTCGGACGCCCTCGTCGAGTTCCGCCGGTGGCAGCGTCGCGAAACTCAGTCGCAGGTACTCGCCGAGATCGTCGGAGACGGCGAACGCACGTCCCGGCACGAAGGCGACGCCCTGGTCGACGGCGGCAGGCAGGAGGTTGGAGGTATCGACATCGTGCAGGCGCGCCCAGCAGAACATCCCGCCCTCCGGTGGGCGCCAGTCGATCCGGCCCCCGAGATGGCGGTCGAGTGCATCGGTCAGCGCGGTTGCCCGAACCCGGTACTGCGCGCACAGGCGATCCACGTGGTCGGCGAGCCACCCGGTGTCGCTGAGCAGGTCGGCGGTCATCAGTTGACTGAACGCCGAGCCGCAGAGGTCGGCACTCTGACGCAGGCGCTCGACCATGCCGACGATCGACGGCGTTGCCTGCATCCAGCCCACCCGCAACGCCGGTGCGAGGATCTTCGACGCGCTGCCGAGTCGGATGACCCGATCGCCGGGGATCGGGGCGATCGGGTCGCCGGTGAATCGTAACGCACCATAGGGGTCGTCCTCGATCACGAGAAAACCGTACTGATCGGCGAGTTCAGCGAGTCGTATGCGGGTATGCGCGCTCGCGGTGACGCCTGACGGATTGTGAAAGTTGCTGACCGTGTGCACAATCCGGGGCCGTAGCCCGGACCGAAGCCGTGTCTCGAGCTCGGCGACGTCGGTGCCGGCGCCGGTGATGGGTAGGGCGACAATCCGGGCGCACACGGCTTGAAAGCTTTGCAGTGCACCCACATACACCGGATCGTCGACGACGACCGTTGATCCGGGATCGACGAGCGCCTGTGCCAGCAGCGAGAGTGCCTGCTGTGAACCATGGGTGATGAGGATCTGCTCGGGAGCGGCGCACTGCAGGTGGGCGATGGCCTCGCGGCACCGCGCAACGCCGGTGCTCGCCGTGTATTGGAGCGCCGAAGCGTCGGCGATCGCGCGCTGCGCCGCAACCGCGATCCGTGCGGTGGGGATGAGGTCGGTGGCAGGCAAACCGCCCGCGAGGCTGAGCACACCGGGCCGTTCGGTGACCGCGAGGAGATCTCGGATGGCCGACCCGCGGATCGACTCGAGGGCGCGCGATGGGGGAATGGTCAAGGCAGACATGGGACATCACTTCCGGAGGGCGGATGGGGAAGTGATGCGGGTGGTCACCGAATCGGCATCCAGGGTTCGATGCCTGACCAGACGGTAGCGCGTGGAATCCAAATGATGAAATACATATTCCAACATATGGGAAGCGCCAGTGTCCGTCGCGGTCTCGGCTCGAAGCAACCTCACAGCGCACGCGAACCTTCGAGGCCTATTGTCATCTGTCATGGCCTCCTTCACCAGAGAACTCATCGGTCAGTATCCCGCCGCCGTCATCGGCTCGGGCCCACCGCTGGTGGTACTCACCGGACTGACCCCGTCCACGGGGATCACCGGCGATGGCTTTGTCCGGGGCTCGTGTGCGCCGCTACGCGAGGTCACCGGTCGACAGTTGATCGTCATCAACCGTCGTCCCGGCCTCCGGTCGCCGATGACGATGAGTGAGATGGCCGACGACCTCGCCGAGTCGCTACGCGATCACCTCGATGGGCCGGCGGAGGTCTTGGGCGAATCAACCGGCGGCAGCATCGCGCAGCAACTCGCCGCCGACCACCCCGATCTCGTTGACCGGCTGATCCTCGTCAGCACCGGCTGCCGGCTCAGCGCATCGACGCGAGAGTTCCAGGCAACTGTCGGCGACCTCGTCGAACGTGGCGAGAATCGGCGGGCGATGGCGATGACGGTCGCCGATCTGGTGCCGCGCGGCACGCGGACGCTGGCCTATGGCGCGGGATGGCTGGGGGCGCACCGCATGATGGACGACGCGGCCGCTGCGGATCTCGTGACCACGATTCGCGCCGAGGACGGCTTCGACCTCGCGAAGGCGCCGACGATCAAGGCCCGCACCCTCATCGTCGGTGGCCGTCGAGACCGCTTCTACGACGCCGAATTGTTCTCCGAGACAGCGCGACTCATTCCGCACAGCACGTTGCTGATGGTCCCGCGCTGCGGCCACGTCACCGTGATGAGTTCGCCACGCGCGCGGATGGCCGTCGCTGGGTTCCTCGGCGCCTGAGTGGGACTTCGACGCCTCTTTTCGCAGGCAGGCCTGGCGAATTCACGCACGCTTGACGTAGAGGCCGGACATCCCCGAGATCGATCCGGACACGGTGATGATCGGTCCGCCAAGCTGCGACGGTGATCCGGCCTTGTCCTTGATCGACGACCATCCCGACCTCGATAGGTCCGGATAGCGGATCTCTTGATTGCGCCCCAGCTTGAGCTTCACGTTCGTGGCCGACACCTGCACCTCCAGGTCGAGGGCCGGCCCAAGGAAGACGGCGCTGGTGAAATCGAGATCGGCCGTACCCATCGACCCGGTGACGAGGATGCGTGGCGGTACCTCCCAGACGCCCTTGCGGCGCACGGTCTCCCAGTTCGCGTCGAGCTGCATCGGAGCAGTCATCGCGAATGACTCCGGGGCGGTCGTCTGCTCGTCGGGGAACAGCACCGCCGCAGTGGGCAGCCCGTCGACGGTCGCACGGAGCTCGCCGCGGTTGCGTGCCGAATACACCGCGCCCGAGCGTTCCTCGAAGGCTGCGACGTCGAGATACCCCGACGAGAAGGCGTCGTTGAGGAGGCCGATAGCCCGCTCTCGCTCGGGATGGCCCACCAAGATATCGTCTTTGTCGGTTTCGCCCATGGTCACATGGTAGGGGTGGCGGGCACTGGCCTGCCGGTACATCCGGCCCATGCCGCGGCACAAACCTGTCGCGGGCGGTGCCCGTAGGCGACTATCATCGCCGCCATGGGAACGCTGAACAGCGCGCCGTCGTCGGCGCTCAACACGAACATGGGTCGGCTGCGTCTCGCCTGACGGCGCGACGACTCATCATCTTTTTCTCGCGCCGTCGACCGAGATGTCCATGCACCTCGGCCGCGAGATCATCGTCGTGTGCGGCTCATCCGCCGCTGCCGGGGTGCTTCACGTCACGATCCACGCTGGAGCGCACCGTGCCCATCTCCTCATCTCATGGCGGACGCCATGAACTCGGAAAAAACTTCCTCGTCCACCAGCCAACCATTCAACGCATCGTCGGTCTCGTCGACATCACCCACGGGCCCATCCTCGAAATCGGCTCAGGCGGTGGCGCGCTCACCGCTCATCTGGCCGCCCTCGACCGGCCGCTGACCGCCATCGACATCGACGCCCACCTCATACAGTCTCTGCAGCAACGGTTTCCGCACATCCGCGCGCAGCATGCCGATGTGCTCAGCCACGTCATCGACGCGCCGGTGGTCGTGGGCAACATTCCGTTCCATCTGACCACCGCCATCCTGCGCAGACTTCTCGGCAACAACACCTGGACCGACGCCGTTCTGTTGGTGCAGTGGGAGGTGGCACGACGCCGCGCGGGCATCGGGGGTGCCTCCATGATGACGGCGCAGGCGGCGCCGTGGTTCGACTTCGCGCTGCACGGCCGTGTTCTGGCCCGCGCTTTTCGTCCGGCACGCACCGTCGACGGCGGAATCCTCACCATCGCACGCCGCCGCCGGCCGCTGATCGATCCCAGCGACCGACGTCGTTACGAACGGTTCGTTGGTGACGTCCTCACCGGCCGGGGTCGTGGCCTTGCGGCCATTCTGCGCCGCCGCGGCGGTGGTCGCGAGGTTGCCGGCGAGCTGCGCGCAGCGTTGATCCCCCCGAACGCTTTGCCGCGGGACCTCGATGTCGCGCAGTGGGTTTCGCTATGGAACTCGGTCGGCAGGCGTTGATCCGGGCTTCGCCGGTACGCGCGTTGAGGTGTTGGACAGGCGCCGCCGCCGTCGGTGACTCCTCGGTGGCGAGCCTCCATCTTGTCGTCTCGCAGGTACGACCCGCAGGTGCAGCCAGGTTGGTCGATGCGATCACTTAGATCGCAAACCTGGGCGCAGTCGGGGCTGATCGATTGACTGGGGCGCGTAATCGCTTTCGACGCACAAGGACTCCCCATGACCCGACAGCTGCATCTCGGCGGCTTCCTGATCGCCTCGCCCGTCACCCATTCGCATGCGGCGTGGCGTCATCCCGGTTCGGAGACCGACTATTTCGGACCCGAGCACTACCATCGGGTGGGGCGCATCCTGGAGCGCGGTAAGTTCGACTTCGCGTTTTTCGCCGATCTCCTGGCCGCGCCGGACCGCTTCGGCGGTGATCAGTCCGAACCGTTCCGTCGCGGTACGCAGGCTGCTGCGACGATCGATCCCAGCCTTGTCGCTGCGTCGCTGGCCGCGGTCACCAGCCGACTTGGGATCGCGGTTACCAAGTCCGCCACGTACTTTCACCCGTATGAGCTGGCGCGAGTCTTCGGCTCGCTCGATCATCTGACGCGGGGCCGGATCGCGTGGAACATCGTCACATCGTTGACGCAGGCAGAGGCCCGCAACTTCGGTCATGACGCGCACGTCGACCATGAGGAGCGCTACGCACGAGCCGAGGAGTTCGTCTCGACGGCCATCAAACTGTGGTCGAGCTGGGACGCCGACGCGGTGACCGCCGACAAGGCGACCGGCGTGTGGGCGGACCCGACCAAGATCCATCCCGTCGACCACATCGGCGAGCACTACCGCACCCGCGGACCGCTCAATCAGCCGCGCTCGCCGCAACATCGACCGGTCTTGATCCAGGCGGGATCGTCGGAGACGGGTAAGAACTTCGCCGCCCGGTGGGCCGAGGCGATCTTCGAGATCGATCCGACCCCGGAGGGTCGGCGCGCCTACTACGACGACGTGAAATCGCGCGTCGTGAACTTCGGGCGCAATCCCGACCACGTGAAGGTGTTCCCGTCGTTCATCCCGTTCATCGGCGAGACCGAGTCGATCGCCCGCGAGAAGCAGGCATTCCACAACGAGCTCGCCGACCCGATCTCCGGTCTGATCACGCTGTCGGTGCACACCGACCACGACTTCTCGGAGTACGATCTCGACGCACCCGTCGAGGACGTGAGGGTGAGCGGCACGCAGGGCCTGTTCGAGGTTGCACGCAGGCTCAGCCACCGCGACAGCCTGACGCTGCGCGATATCGGCAAGCTCTACGCCCTGGGCGTGCTGCTGCCGCAGTTCGTGGGTACCGCCACCGATGTGGCCGACCAGATCGAGGCGTCCTTCACCGGGGGAGAGGCCGACGGGTTCATCGTGTCCAGTGCTCAGACACCGGGAACGTTCAACGACTTCGTCGACTACGTGGTGCCCGAATTGCAGCGCCGCGGACTGTTCCGACGCGCATACGAGGGAGCGACCCTGCGCGAGCATCTCGGGCTCGGCGACGCCCACGAGGATCTCCCGGCCGATATCGGGGGGGGGGGGGGGGGGGGGGGGAGGAGAGGGTGTTGGTCGGCTGACGGTTACGAGCGCCGGCTGGTCTGGGGCCGCAACCCGATGCACCACTGAAGTAGGCGCACGCTATTCGCTGATTCGGGGACCTGGCGCCGACCGGGCCGAGGCACCTACGGTTGTGTCGTGTTCGATGTTTCGGAGCCGGACCCGTCGATGATCGACCTCGGCGTGTTCGTCGAGCGTTCTCCCGAGGTTGCCTGGCGCGTCCTGACACGGCCGGACCTCATCGGCGAGTGGCTGGCGCCCACAATCGGCTTTGAGCCGGTGGCCGGGACAACCTTCATTGTTCAAGTGGCGGTTCCGGACAAACCGGATGCCGAGATGGCTTGCCAGGTCGTCATGGCTGACGAACCTCACCACCTTGCGTACAGCTGGACCGACCTCCGTGGGAAGCCGCCGCTGCGATGGATGATGGACTACCGACTGGTGGCCCATGGCCGCGGCGCTCGATTGTTCTGGCAGATGAGCGGTTTCGATACCGAGGACCGTTATCAGAGGTTTGCGCGCAACGGAATCGAACGGTCTTGGAACCGGACGCTGCTGCCCAAGTTCGCCGAGATCGTGAATGCGCAACGTTGACACAGGGGCCAATTGATCCGATCGCGCCCGAGTTCGCACTGAATACGAGCAAGCCCCGACCGAAGTCGGAGGGGCTTGTCCGGAGGTGGAGCTCCGGGGGTGCTACTCCATGTATCGAGTATTTTCGTGAACCCGGTTGTTCCGTCCGCGAGACGACTCCGGGCGCTGAAATATCGCAATCGGGGTCAGAACTCCGGCCAGTCGAGATCAAGGTTGTGCAGCCACGGCTGGCGGGATTGTCTGGTCAGGGGGACTCAGTGCCCCGTTAGCTGTGCACCGCCATATGACATGCTGCAGTGACTACACCGATGACGGGAGGACCGGCAGCGTCGTATCGAACGTACGTCGCCGTTCCTGCTGCCCTCACTGAGACATCGTCGCCTAGTTTCGATTACGCGCCTTGACTGCCTAGGTAATCACCGTGTAGTCCTTCGAGACCGTCAAACGGATCTAGCAAACACCATGCGCAGCCCAGAATTAGAGCGAGTCGCCGTTGATCGCGACCGCCGTTATGATGAGTGTCAAGGCTGCCTGAAAACAATTCTAGTACAAAATCGTCAACTTGACCTCTAGTGAGAAATTCGCTAAACAGCCTCAAACGAGGCCACATTGCCTCCACAATTGTTTGAGCAACGTCGAGCTCGTCCGCCCTCGAACGAGGAAAACTGTCGTCCGCAAAGTAGCTTACGTAGTCGACTATCGTTGCAAATCGCCTGCCTAATATGAAGCTAAGAGCCTCCACGGCGCCTTCGTCATGCCTGAGTATCGACTCGGTCTGCTTGAGCACATGATCGAGAGCACCCTTGCGCCGTATTGATTCTGTAGCTAAGTTCACGCATGATAATGCTGCCTCCCAACTCTCGGCCCTAGTCAAGATTCATTCTCCACTCTGATCGTTCACAACTTGCTGAACCAGGCCCTCAAGCTCCCCCCACAGTGCCTCGTCTTCAGGATTTGCCAAAAGGAATAGCATTGAGACTGGAATTAGAATATCGTACTCCGGACGTCTATCTCCACCTCCGTCCACCGAAGGAGGCTGCACACCTTCTATCTTAAGGAGCTGGCACAACCGATCATATAGATAGTCGTTAGTGCATCCGGTAATCTGCTTAACTCGCGGGTAGCAGACTCCGCAGATAGCTGCAATCTTGACCGCGGAGGGTGTGTTATTGAGACGAATGTGCATCACGCTTATCCCCATGGTGGCGGCTGCCACGAGTAGCTGAGGTCGATCGGCCCGGTCAGCGAATTCTGCGAGTCCCCGCTGTATTTGTTTGTAATCACCAACTTGAAAAACTTCACACATTGCCCTGAGGAAGCGGATAGCATCTTGACCTGGAATATTCTTCAGCACTCCCGTCGCCATGACTTGCTAACCTCCCGACATCTGTCTAATTCGCTGAATTATGATTGAAATTGCCACAATAAGTAGCGACGTCGACATTCGTGATATATCAACTCTCTATTTTAGCTTTCAATTGTCATCCTCCGTTGACATTCGGGTGCTCTTTTCTCTCCGGAAGTTCTAGCTGGTACCTGATCTCCCACGAATTGACCGCGCTCTGACGGTTGTGTGGGCGTTCGTCGTCAGTAGGACAAGACGCAGTGTCTGCAAGGATCAAGTACAACGATACGTCGAACTCATCTTCCTCGAAGGGGTCTCGGGGACTGCAGGCATGCTCCACTTCATGGCATGCTGGAGCGACCGCACCGACGACGGGGGGACCATGCCTGAGCAGTGTCGTAGCGCACGCACGGCGCCAGTTCCTGCTACCGGTGGATCGCGCTTCGAACGTGGGCACCGCGTCTGGTCGGCGCCGGACAGTGGGGCAGAGTTTTCTGGCGGCATGGGCGATCTGGTGTCAGTGGACTTCCCCGACGGGGACCGCCTGCTCATTGCAGAGGGGAGCCTTGAACATCTCAATTAAGCTATATCCGGCACAATGTCTACCCGGTGACGTTCACGTTTAGTCTCTCCGGAACTGGCTCTGCCAGTCACTCGACTTACCCAGCGAATCACGATATGCCTCCAAGAACGTCGACAGGTCCTCTCCCAAATGCGGCCAGTAGCGTCGAGGATCGTACGGATCTGATACAACCCAGCCTCGACCCGGCGAATAGACAAGCGCTTCGTCTAGCGATTGAAACTTGCCGACAATCACATCACCCGGCTCGTAGTAGTCATCCGGCGCGTCCTCGTTCTCCGCCGCGAACGCCGAACTCACATCATAGCTTTCGGAAGGCGAAAATATGATCAAGCCCGCATTCCATTCGGCGTAATAAAGGCGTATCCATTCAGCGGTCAGCCAAAGGTCCCGTACCGCCTTCGGCAAATCGGTTCCCGACCAGACCGCGTCGATCAACTCCTCGGTGGCGGGCGGCCCATAGTCCGTGACCGAATCGTAGGAGTACGCCGGATCGTGGCGGCGTCGTTCACCGCCGAGCCTTGTAGTGATTGGCGTCTGATAGGAATCAACTATATTGAGGATATTCTCCATCGTAGTGAATCGGTTCCGTTCTCGATAGAGCGTTTCCGTGGCCCGTCTGTTCCGTCAGCGAGACGATTCCCGGTGCTGGAGTACTGCACTCGGGATAAGGTCAGAATTCCGGCCAGTCGAGATCGAGGTTGTGCAGCCACGGCAGGAACGGGTCGGCGATGTAGCCGATGCCGTCCGTGATCGGAGTGGGGTCAGCATCGAGCGTTCGGACCGGATCCGGGTCCACGCTGAACAGCTCAGCCAGTCTGGTAGCAGCCGTTGGACCCGTCACCACCCGGCCGGCTGCCTGCTCGTCGACCGCGCCGTCGTCGGCCGGCAGGTAGGCCCAGTAAACACATTCAGCCTCACCGTCGGTCAATCGCCAGCCCGATACCGTGACCCCCCATTCGTCGCCGTCCTCGCACATCACCGCCCGCCCAGCGCCCACACCCGTGAACACCTCCGCGGCATCGCCTGCCGCGACCGCCCCGTTGACCAGCAGCGTCACCCGAACCGACGAGTCACCGGCCTCCACCTCGACCTCGGTGTCATCGAGCGGGTTACGCATCGGGAACGGCAGATGAGTACGCCGAGTGAACGCACGGCCCAACACCTCGCGGAACTGATCGGATAGCTGCTGCGCCGCATCCTGATCCGGGACATCGGCGATGACGACGGTGCCGTAGGTACTCATAGCGACACCTGCGGTTCCGGGAACACCACATCACCGATCGCCGCATCCGGAACTCCCAGCAACCGCAAGCTATCGGTGCGGGCCTCCCGGACCACCGACTCAACCGCACCTCGATCACCACTGGCCACCGCACCCCGCAGAGCGGTGAAGTACTCCTGATAGGTACGCGGATTCTTTCGCGTGGACGCGTACGGCTTACTCGCCTCGAGGAAAGGATCAGCTAATACCGCATCGATATCGTCGATCAAGTCGTCACGAGAACGCGAACCGCACACCACCCGCATCGACACCAGCCATTGCAGCGCCGCACCTTCAAAGGGGTCGATGTCCGAAGATTCCCAAGAAACTCGGACGTCCTCCAGCTCGTTCATTTGCACCGGCAGGTCATTAGTGCGCCGCGAAAAGCACTCATGCGTCACAGCCGTGACCCATTCGGCAACCATCTGAGGGGTCTGCATATCTTCAAACGATCGCGGGTAACTGTCGTTCGGCATGATGAAGTGATCGCTAATCGTGGGCGGCCCGTCACCCGATTGCGAGGCCTGCGGCGGCCGCCCGAGGAATGTGTTATATGCGATGAGTCTGCCCAGACGAGTGTCTTCGTAGCCGACGAACTGCAGCCACCAGCCAACGGGCGCCCGGACCAACCGCGTCGAGGCGCCCTTGCCCGCGAGCACCCACTCCTCACCCAGAATCTCCGCAGCGCCGGAAGCCAACTCCCGCCAGCCTCTCGCTCCTACACCCGGCATAAGTCATCCTCGGTATCCACTTTCTCTCAGTCCCTTCGCAATTGACGCTCCCAGTCTTCTAGTGACCAAGTGAGCAACTGTACTCAGCGGCGAACGCCAGATAGCCGGTCGCCCGCCGAAGCTCCCGAATTGCCTAAGCGCGGTAGTCCTCGAACTCCCACTTGCCGACGCGGGCAATCATTTCGGCCACTTCAGTCCAGGTTTCCCCTTCGACGCCACCGACGTACTCATCGACGAACTTGTACGCGGCAGCGAGGTCGAGCCGACTCTGCAGCAGGATATGTCGGCCAATCAGTGGGCGGTCGGTCTCAAGCTCCGGCTTCAGCGAGTCGGGAGTGCACACGAGGATGTCGAAAGACTCCTCGCCGGGCTCGCCAGACGGGCCGCACAGAATCCGCACCCAAACGGCATCTCTATCGGGTTCTTGGGACTGATAAGTAGTGACGTCGACATCCGTGCTATACCAACCCTTTATTTCTGCCTTCAACCGTCATCCTCCGTTGAAATTTAGGCGCACTTTCTCTCCGGAACTTCTAGATCATCTGGATAATTCATCGACTAGCTAGTGCAAGTCCTTCTCAAATACAGCTCCACTCCTGGAACACGCGTCCATGAGTCTCTTGATGTTGTGTCCGGCGAGTTCCCGTACTTTCCGGCCTCGTTCGTTTGATGCTCTCGGAAGGCTCTCAACTAAACCCATGCCGATCAGAGCGCGGATCGTGAGGTTGTTTCTGAATACGCAGAGTCGAAAGCAGAGAGTACTTCGGATACACCTGCCGGATCAGTCTCCACGTTCCTATCGATCCAGGATGCAGTGTCTGCAAGGATCATGTAAACCGGTACGTCGAGAGCATCTTCTTCGAACTCTTCCTTTCGATTGAGAAATGCGTCATGAATCGGTCTAAACCGGCGAGCCATTTGTTGAATAAAGTCTAGCTGCTCGGCGTGGTCGGGATTGTCCGTCATCGAGGAGCCCCTGATCAGTTTGCTTGATTACCAGTTGCCGGCTCGGTAGAGCGAGGAATTGTCGACCGAACGGTGGTGTTGTGATCGTGCTTTTCCCTGTCGAGAATCGTATTCATGGCGTTCGCTTTCTGTCGTTCATTGACATTTGTCGAAGTACGTCCCGGGCCGCTACCTCGACTGCCGGCCACCGCGGGTCGCGAACGTGTCCAGCGCCGTCGTTTGCATCGTAGGCCTCCACCACCGGATCGTATTCTAGGAGTAGATGTTTAAAGGCTGTCACTTCGTCACCGTAAATGGCAGCGCCAACCAAGTATTCCGGGTCTGGAAATACTACGTCTACATCGTAGAGTATTTCAATACACAACGAAGGAGGATACGACGTGTAGTGCTTCTCGTGGCGCCAGTAGTCGGTATCGCAGGCGTACGCAATCATCTCCACCGCATCTCGCACGCGGCCCCGCATTTCTGGGTAGCGCACTGTCATGGAGTGTCCCATCGCTTCCGTTGACTGCCGACGGCGACCGGCAGCTCGCGTCACCTATCGTAATTGGGCAGTTGGATTTAT
This sequence comes from Gordonia sp. L191, assembly GCF_030077625.1. NCBI lineage: Bacteria > Bacillati > Actinomycetota > Actinomycetes > Mycobacteriales > Gordoniaceae > Gordonia > Gordonia sp. L191. The sequence goes on from NZ_CP125996.1 coordinate 1,472,324, forward strand.
CCGATATATCGGGGTATCTCGTCGTCCGTCATGAGTTCGCGGAGTAGATGATTCCGCAACGCAAAATTCGAGTATTCCTACCCAAGTTCTATTCCAGGTCAAAATGGGCGCGGGCTTCCGCCAAAGTCATGGAGTATGCACTGGCTTTGGCTTCTAGTCGGGTTCTCAACAATACGCCCTGTTGACTGTAGGACTGTTCGTCCATGGGATACTGTCCGAGGTTCGCAGAAAAATCCACGAGCATGTCCTCGGTGAAACGATCCTTCACCCTGCGCCTCTGATACGCAGACACATCTTCGAAGGGCAACGGGTCGCCTTGCTGCTCGAAGGACCAACGGTTGCCATCCTGCCCCACCCAAACAGATCGGACGTAGTTCAACCAGTCCGTCTGATGATCAGCCATCAGCACAATCGAACGCCCCCCATTCGGGCGGCGACTTGGGTCCGAAGGCTTGCACTCCGGAACGAGATGCACCATAACCGCCTCGCAGGGAATTTCACGAGCGAGAACGCCGATCGGCGCCTCGTCGGCGCCGCTGAAGCCTCCGGCGAAGTATGCTGTCCATTCGGTGTTGCGAGTGGGTACGAGAAGTTCGGGGGGAGTGTATCCCCGGACGAGGGGTTCCACTTGAGTGAGCATGGCACTTAGACCGCCGCCGACGACAACGGACTCCACGTTGCGTCTTCCGTAGAGTTCGACTCGCCAGTCTTCAAGTGCATGGGCTACCGTGGCAGTAGGCGCTTTGAAGAAGCCGATCGTCCACGTTATCGGGGCGAACCGGCCGTCAAGCAGGTAGTGGGTCATCGCGGTGTCACCTCTCGTCACGGTGGCACCTTTCCGTCATGGTCGCCAGTCTCTGGGAAGTGGCAGAGCGGCTTGTCGCCTGATCGGCAAAGAAATCTCGGCGCGGCACCAGACTCCCGCTCCGATCATCGACGCTGCCACCGCGAGTGCCGAGCACGCCGGCGCCACCGCACGACGTCGACCGGTAGTCCCCGTGTCGACGCACTCGAATGCTGTCGTCCACCCTGACCCCTGACCACATAAGTGCATCTCAACAAAACGGTGATGCCGGATTCTGAACTGCTCTCGAATACCCAAACACGACTCACGGGATTCGGCAACCTAAAGATCGTCATCGGCTTCTTTGATCCTGCAAGTGTGCTGGTCGCAGCGACACACGAGAATTCCGGACCGGAAACAATCCCCAAGAATGGGGACACCGGAATCGGTCAGGCAAGGGTGGCAGGAGCCACGGAGAGCCCGCTGGCCGCCGATCACCTGGGAGCCGCCTACGATCGGCCCGCCACGAGCCGTATGGAGTAGACAGCCCGCATCGCGGAACACGTCGACCCAGCATCCTCGCCGGCGACCTCAACGGCACTCCGCTCGACATCGACGAGGTCGATCCCGCCGGCCGGCCCAGATACAAGCCGCAGAATCACCCCACCGAAGCCCGCTCGAACCTCGACGTCATCGAGAAGGGCGCAACCCTCTTCAGGCGAAGCCACGGGGGCACATCTGATCGCGCCCGAGCTCACCCCTGAAACGAAGAAACCTCTCCGACCGAAGTCGGAGAGGCTTCTCTCGAGTGGAGCTAAGGGGACTCGAACCCCTGACCCCCACACTGCCAGTGTGGTGCGCTACCAGCTGCGCCATAGCCCCGTATTCTGTTCTCTCGCCCCTCGAAATGGGCACTGGCGAAGTTACACCATCGCGTGAACGGTAAACAAATCGCCTTGTCAGCGTCGCGGTCTCGGAGGGCAGTGGTTCACTCGGTCTCCTTGGTCAGAATGGCCGTCAGCCACCCCGGTCCGTCGGTGATCCCGTTGACCGGCTCTCCGTTCAGCAACACCGTCGGGGTGCCCACTGCCGTGGTTTCCATGGCCTTCTCGAGTTGAGTGCGCGACTGTGCTGCAGCCTGCTTTGCCTCGGCGAGCTTGGCGCCGGTGGCGATGCACTGTTGCGTCGGGGGAGCGGCTCCCTGCGCGGCGGCGATTTGCGCCAGCTGGGTGTTGGAGTGGTCGGAGTCGCCGTTCTCCTTGGGCTGATCGACGAACAGCGTGGTGTGGAATCGGAAGAACAGCGCCGGGTCCTTGGCGTCACCGACGCATTGCAGGGCGCCCGCGGCGCGTTCGGAGTAGTCACCCGACGCCGACCTCGAGTTGAGGAACGTCAGCATGTGATAGCGCACCCGGAGCTTGCCGGAATTGACGGCATCGATGATCGGCTGGCCGGACTGCTTCTCGAACTGCTGGCACACCGGACAGAGGAAGTCCTCGAAAACATCGATGGTGGTCGGCGCGGCGGGTTCACCCACGATCAGCGCGGCGTTCTCGTTGAGCACGGTGTCGCTGACCGGCCCCAGGTCCTTCTTGTTCGCGTTCCAGACGAAGCCGAGGATGACCAGCGCCGCCACTGCCACCACAGCGACGCCGACAAGCACATAGGTCGCCTTGCTGGAGGTCGACCGGGGCTGATGGCCGGACGGCGTCGAGGTGGCGGATTTCCGCGACGACGCGGCCGAGGGCTTCGCGCGCGAGGCGTTCGAGGTCTTGCGCCGCTCAGTCACGCACTCGACTGTAACGGGTGGTCACCAACGAGCGAGCCGAGCGTTCGGCCAGGGCCGCGTCGAGCGTCGGCAGGCGTCGCTGCACGGTGGCAGAGGGTGGGTCAGTGAGCCGCTTCGAAGGCCTCGAGCACGTTGGCCGGGATACGGCCCCGGTCGCTGACCTCGAACCCGTTCTTGGTTGCCCACTTGCGGATGGCCTGCGTCTGCTCTTTGCTGCGGGTGCCCGCGCTGCTCGTGGCGCGCTTGGCGGCCGGCTTGCGGGCCGAACCAGCGGTGCGCGACACCTCGATGTATCGGGCCACCGCGTCGCGGAATTGCTGAGCGTGGCGTGCCGAGGTGTCGAACTCGTAATCCTTGCCGTCGATCGACCAACGAACGGTCTCGTATTCGTCGAGAATCTTGCCGTCGATGTCGTCGACGATCTCGACCGATTGAACCTTTGCCATGTGGACCTCCAGAGCCTTCACTTCTGCCCGCCCTGAATGACGGCTGCCGGGCGTCACCGAAATGTCGGCACTGCCCAGAATGTGGGGGGGCGTAGCCGTATGGTAGCCGGAATCGAATAAGAGAAACCTGAAAGAATCACTCACTCAACAGACCCCGAAAATCGGCGAAAAACGTGAAGGAATCCTCAGCTTGGTGGTGCGGGATTCGACGGCTCATCAGTGTCGGACGGAGTGCCGCCGGCGTCGGTGGAGTCAGTGTCGTCGAGCCCGAGCAGCGACTGCGGTGCGCGCTCGTTCGCGTAGATCTTGCGATAACCCGTTGAGGTGACCGCGAATCCGGTATCGGAGGTCGACTCGAGGCAATACGTGCCCGACGGGGAGACCAGACACTGGAATCGACCGACGGCAATCGTCGTCCCGAAGTCGACAATCGAACTGCGATACAGCACCGGATACTCGTTGGAGCAGGCGCCGTGAGTGGGGCCGTCGGCGCTCAGGGTGATCAGGTTTGCTGCCCATTGACAGCTCGATGGCTCCGATGCCGGGGGAGTGCCGTTCGCAGCTGCGTTGTTGATGCGGCATGCCAAGGTGGCCCGCCCATTGGTGCCGGTGGAACAACTGAGGTTGCGGTCGGGGGTGGAGAAGTGAAATCCCGACGTTTCTTGCAGCGGATCCGTCGAGCCGGTGGCACCGTCGTGATAATTGGAACTATCGGCGCGTGGTGCGAGCGAGACCACTCGGCCGATACTCCAATCCGGTAATTCGGTGGCGGTGTTGGTGATCGAGGCGGTCGTCGTCGACGTGCTCGGAACATCGGACTCGGTGGTCAGCTGATCGGTCGGCGGCAGCACGATCTGGGACGGACCGTTGCCGCCCGACAGCGAGCATGCTGTCACTCCGGCGCCGAGGAGGACGATCCCGATCGCGGCCAGTGATATCGACACGCGGCGCGACCATCGCGATCCGTACCCTTGCACTGTGTCGACCCCCAAGATCGTCCTGTTCTACGTGTTCACCCCGTTGCCCGACCCTGAGTCGATCCGGCTGTGGCAGCAGGCCGTGTGTTCCTCTCTCGGGTTGCGCGGCAGGATCATCCTGTCACGGCACGGCATCAACAGCACCGTCGGCGGAGACCTCGCCGCAGTGAAACGGTACGTCAGGGCCACCCGCGAATACCCCCCGTTCGCCCAAGCCGACATCAAGTGGTCGGAGGGCGCCGGCGACGACTTCCCGCGGTTGTCGGTGCGCGTGCGACCGGAGATCGTCACCTTCGGCGCGCCTGAGGAACTGAAGGTCGACGAGTCCGGCGTGATCGGTGGCGGAGACCGGCTGACCCCCCGCGATCTGCATCAACTCGTCGAGCAGCGTGGCGACGACGTCGTCTTCCTCGACGGCCGCAACCGCATCGAATCGGAAATCGGCAGATTCGCCGGCGCGCTCACCCCGCCGGTGGAGACCACCCGCGACTTCGTGCCGCTGCTCGACAGCGGCGCCTACGACCACCTCAAGAACCGTCCGGTGGTCACCTACTGCACCGGCGGGGTGCGGTGCGAGGTGCTCACCGCGCTCATGCGCAACCGCGGATTCGAGGAGGTCTATCAGCTCGATGGCGGGATCGTTCGCTACGGCGAGGAGTTCGGTGACGACGGACTCTGGCAGGGCTCGCTCTACGTGTTCGACAACCGGATGAACGTCGCGTTCTCCGACCATCCCGACGTGATCGCGGCCTGCGTCGAATGCGGATCGGCGACAAGCAATGTGGCCAACCATCCCGATCGGCTCGGTCGGGACCTCGCGGTCATCTGCGCCGACTGTCTCGCCGCCGCGGGTGTCACCGGGTCGGGTGATCCCTCACCGTCGGTGACGCCGCGATGAGTCGGGTAGGCGTTCCCGTCGTCGTGGTCGCCGGATTCCTCGGGTCGGGCAAGACAACGCTGCTCAATCACCTGCTGCGGGAGGGCGGTCGCGATGGTTCCGTCGGCGCGCGAATCGGGGTGTTGGTCAACGACTTCGGAGCGGTGAACATCGACGCCATGTTGGTCGCCGGGCAGGCCGACGGTGCGGTGAGTCTCGCCAACGGGTGCATGTGCTGCTCGGTCGACCGAGACGGACTCGACGCCGCGCTGTCGACTCTTCTGCGGCCGTCGGCCCGTATCGACGCCATCGTCATCGAGGCCAGCGGCATCGCCGAACCACGAGCACTGATCCGCATGGTCACCGGCTCCAACGATCCCCGGATGCGGTACGGGGGACTGGTCTACGTCGTCGATGCGGCGATGTTCGCCCGCACCCGACACGAGCACCCGGAGATCGACCTGCACATCGCCGTCGCCGATCTGGTGGTGATCAACAAGATCGACCTCGTCGAGCCCGACGCACTCGACGACATCAGGATGGTTCTGCGTGAGCTCAATCCGACTGCGGCACAGATCTCGGTGATCGACGCCCGGGTCGACCCGGCGATGCTGTTCGATCCGGTCGTCGCGCCGGATGCCGACGCATCGGACAGTGCCGGCGACGACGCAGGACCGGTGCAGCTCACCCTCGATGCGCTGTTTCATGATCCCGGACCCCGTGACTCCGAACCCCTGGATTGCGGCACCGCTGATGAGCACGACCATGACCACGAGCACGGGCCGGGGGAACACTGTCACCGACACCTGCATGACGAGTTCACCTCGGTCGAGTTCACCTCGACCGCGCCGATGGACCCGCGCCGGCTCGCGCGATTCCTCGAGCGGCCGCCGGTCGGTTGCTATCGGATCAAAGGAGTCGCGCACTTCGACCTGCCGGGGCATCGGCAGCGCCACATCGTGCACGGGGTCGGCGGCTTCGTCGAGGTGCGTCGCGACTCGTGGGCCGGCCAGGTCAGGCAGACCAGCATCGTCGCGATCGGAACGGGGATCGACCGTGACGAGGTCCTCAGCGTCTTGACCGCGGCCGTCGCCGACGACGCCACCGCCGACGACGAGCACGGCATCCTGCACATCACCCGACACCTGCCCGCGCGCTGACCTGCGCCGACCCCGGGTCGCCCAGGCTGGGCTGACCTCCGTGTCTCGATCCCGTGCCCGTCACGTCACAGCTGGCTAACGAATCCGATCTGCCCAGGTCACCGATTTCCGCATCTCATCCGCGACTGTTTGACTGTGTGAAAGCTGTGGCTATTGTGGCCAGTGTTGCTGCTTTGACTTGGGGTGGCGACGACCGAAACGACGACGCTGAGGATGTGCGAACATGTCGATCGCCCGGAGACGAGGATCGCGAGCGCGACTCGCGATCACGGCTGCGGCCGTCGCCCTGCTGACGGGGTCGGCGGTGCTCACCGCCACCACCGGAAGTGCACCCGCATCGGCCGCACCGCCCACGGGCACCAGCCTTGCGGGCAAGACGATCTTCCTCGACCCCGGCCATCAGGGCGGCGCGGCCGGCCACGACCTGGCCAAGCAGGTTCCCGACGGACGCGGCGGCACCAAGGACTGCCAGACGACCGGCGCGACCGGAGTGAACGGCGTGGCCGAGCACACCGTCAACTGGGACGTCGCGCAGCTGGTGAAGGCCGGACTCGAGAGTCAGGGTGCGCGGGTGGTGCTGAGCCGACCCGACGACACCGGCTGGGGCGGATGCGTCGACGAGCGCGCTGCCGCGGCGAGCCGGTCGGGAGCGGCCATCGCGGTCAGCCTGCACGCGGATTCGACCACCACCGGTACGGATACGACCAAAAAGGGCTTCCACATGATCGTGCCGACGCTGCCGATCCCGGATGCGACGGTCAATCAGGTACAGGGCGGCGAAGGCCGCAAGGCGTCGACGATCATGCGTGACGCCTTCCTCAAGGCGGGCTTCCCGGCCGCCAATTACGCCGGGGTGAACGACGGAATCCAGACCCGCTCGGATATCGCGGCAGTGAACCTCACCAAGGTCCCGGCCGTCTTCATCGAAATGGGCAACCTCTCCAACCCGCAGGAGGCCGCGGCGCTGGCCGCCCGTGACGGTCAGGTCAAGTACTCGATGGCCATCACCGACGGGATCATCAACTACGTCAAGGGCTCTGCGGCCGCCACGATCCCCGGCGTCAGCAACCCCGGTGCCACCACACCTGGCACGACTCCCGGTACGACGACCCCGGGTGCCACGACGCCGGGAACGACGACCCCGCAGTCCGGTGATGACGCCGAACTGTCGGCGGTCCTGCCGTTCATCCAGCAACTGCTCGGCACCAAGGATCCCGCGGAGATCATGCGGTTGATGCTGACCGAGGGGCAGGACGCGTCGGCGCAGGTGCTCAACGCGATGCTCGAGATCGTCTACGGCCTGTTCGACGGAAAGCTACCGATCGGCTGAGTGTCCTCGACAGTCGGATTAGGGTCGAGGTCATGTCTTTACGCGACCTGATCAGAATGGACCCGCCGGTTCCCACCTTGCGCGGCCGCCGGGTGTTGATCACCGGGGCGGCCAGCGGAATCGGCCTGGCCACGGCGCTCGCCGCGGCACGTGATGGCGCCGAACTCGTGCTCACCGACCTGCATACCGACAAGCTCGACGAGGCGGTGACCACCGTCGCCGAGGCCGGCGGGCACGTCGCCTTCCATTCCGCGGGCGACGTCTCCGACTACGAGTGGGTCCGCAGCTTTGCCCATGAGGTCGACTCCGAGGTCGGCGTGATGGACGTGGTGATGAACATCGCCGGTATCTCGGTCTGGGGCACCGTGGAGAACCTCGAGCACCGGCATTGGCGATCGGCCGTCGACGTCAACCTGATGGGTCCCATTCACGTCATCGAATGCTTTGTGCCACAGATGGTTCGGCGAGCGCGCGGCGGACATCTGGTGAATGTGTCGTCGGCTGCAGGACTGCTCGCCTTCCCCTGGCATGCCGCATACAGTGCATCGAAGTTCGGCATTCGCGGGGTCTCGGAAGTACTGCGATTCGACTTGCGTCGTCATCACATCGGGGTGTCACTGGTCTGCCCGGGTGCGGTCGCCACCCCCTTGGTCAACAGCGTCGAGATCGTCGGTATCGATCGCACGGACCCGCGGGTCGCCAAGCAGATCGACGCATTCCATCGAGTCTCGGTCACCCCCGACGCCGCCGCCGCCGCGATCATCAAGGGGGTCAAGAAGAATCGGTTCATGGTCTACACCTCCTTCGACATCCGGTTCGGGTACTGGTGGGCGCGCAAGTTCGCGTTGCCCTACGAGATCGTCATGCGGATCGCCAACGATCGATTCGCGCACCTCGCCCGGATCAGCGCGGTGTCGCGAACTGATACCGTGCCGGCCGACCCGGACGCCGCGCGAGAGCGGTAACTCTTTGGACAAGAACGTCTTCCGCAAGACCCGACGTGACGCCGACCCGGATTTCTTCGCGGCCGAGGCCGCCGGTCTACGGTGGCTGGCAGAGGCCGGAGCACCCGTCGTCGACGTCATCGCGGTGTGGGACAGCGGAATCGAGTTGCAGCGCTTGGACTCCGCCTTCCCCGACGCCGACGCCGCACGTGAGTTCGGCGCCGCTCTGGCGCGAATGCATGACGCGGGTGCCGACTCGTTCGGGGCGCCGCCCGCGGGATACCACGGACGGCAGTTCATCGGCGAACGGCCGCTCAGTTCCCGCACCCACGCGAGTTGGGGCGCCTTCTACGCCGCCGAACGCGTCGAGCCCTACCTCGAACCCGCGCGCCGCGCCGGATATCTCACCGCCGACGACGAGGAACTGACCCGCTCGGCCTGTGCGGCCATCGCCGACGGAGTCTTCGACGACGACGAGCCACCGAGCCGGCTGCACGGGGACCTGTGGAGCGGCAACGTGATGTGGACACCCGACGGTGTGGTGATGATCGATCCGGCCGCCCACGGCGGTCACCGCGAGACCGACCTGGCGATGCTCGCGCTGTTCGGCTGTCCGCAACTCGACGCCATCGTCTCCGCCTACGACCAGACCCACCCATTGGCGGCCAAGTGGCGCGACCGAATCCCGCTGCACCAACTGCATCCGCTGGCCGTCCACGCCGCGGGCCACGGACCCTCCTACGGGTCGGCGTTGGGGCGGGCGGCGCAGGCAACCCTCGCGCTCACCCGCTGAGAGGCTGACGGACAATCATCGGATGCACGCAGATTCCTCGTCGTCCGATACCGGGGTACTGGTCGTCTCCGCGACCCGGTCGGAGGCACGCCACATCCCCGACGGCACCCGGCTTCTGGTCACCGGCATCGGAAAGGTCGCCGCGTCGGTCGCGCTGACCCGAGAACTGAGCACCGGGCCCGCGGTGACACGCATCGTCAACATCGGGACCGCCGGCGCGCTGCACGACCACCATCTGCCGGTCGGTCACGAGGGGCTGTTCGTACCGTCGGCTGTCATCGAACACGACATCAGCAGCACCGAGCTGCGGGCGATGGGTTATCCGATCATTGACCGATGGGAGCTGCCGGACGGCGACGGCACCGTGCTTGCCAGCGGCGACACCTTCGTCGCCGACCCTGTCCGCCGGGCCGAACTGGCCGCCGACGCCGATCTCGTCGACATGGAGGGTGCGGCGATTGCCCATGTGGCGGCGGCGTTCGGGGTGCCCTGCCGGCTGGTGAAGGTGGTCACCGACGGCGCCGACGAGGGGGCGATGGACTGGCCGTCCCTCGTCGACGAGGCGGCCCGCACGCTCGGGCGGTGGGTGTCCGAGCACCTTATTGCGTAGGAGGTACGTTGGCGTACCGAGGCGCCGGTCAGGAGCGGTTGCGTGAGCGCGTCGACTGATAGGCGGCGGCAGCGCCGGACTCATACCGGTCGAGATCCGCGGCCGCCGAGCGGGCGCGCGGGCGCGGTCGGTCGGCCTGATCCGCGGGGATGCGCGTGGTCTCCTCGGAGGAGACGGGGACCGGTCGTGCAGTGGGTCGGCCGGCATCGCCGGCACGACGACGCGGTGCCTCCGACGACTCGGTGGTCTTGCGGGCCGCGTCGCCGGCACGTGGCCGCCGCGGACGTGCCCGACCGGAGTCGTCGGCGGCGGTGGCTGCGGCGCCGACCATCGATGCGCTCGGGCGGGGCTTCGATGCGGTGCTGCGGGCGTCGGCGTCTTTCTGCCGGGCGGCGCGGCTGCTCGACGAGGTGCTCGTGGCACCACTGGCACCGCGCGACGAACCCGATCGAGTGGTCGCCGCGCGGCTGCTCGACGAAGTGGCGGTCTCGGTCCGCCGAGTGCGCGTGGCTTTGTCGCCCTCGCTGCGTGCGCCGGAGGCGCGTGTGCCCGCAGCGCGAGTGCTCTTGTTCGCGCGTCGTTTGGCCGGCGGCCGGTTGTTGCTCTTGCCGCCCCAGAGTTTCGCGTTCCAGCCCTCGGGCCGGGTCAGCACCCAACGGAGCAGAACCAGCACGAGCGTCACCACAAAGGTGATGGCCATCCACGGGAAGTTGGCGGCGATCGGTAGCAGCACCTTGAGTACCAAGGACTTGAGACCGGATGCATTGCCGGCGTTGAGGCTGTAGAGCGCCAGCACGCCGACGCAGAATGCGATCAGCGGTGGCTGGGCGGCCGCGGTGAACAATGCCCGGCGACGTACGGCGAGCGCGGCCAGGCAGCACCCGACCAGCAGGCAGAAATTGAACACCGCGCCGAGGTTGCCGTGATTCTTGGCGTCCATGATCGCGCCGATCGCGGTCAGCGCTGTCGCGATGAGGACGGCACCCCACCAGGGCACCCCACGGACGGTCGGCAGCACCGACTGCTGGTCCAGTGGCACCGCGGAAGAGCTTCGTTGCGGAAAGGGCACATGTAGACGGTACCGGGTGAAGCGCGATTTTCCGCCAACCGCCGGGTCATGTTGGCCGATCCGGCGACCCGATCGGGGCGCCATGTCCGTTCTGTGTGATGTGCGCGTCGAACTGCGCGATCGGGCTCGACCCAGCCCCGTGATCAGCAGTGCGGGTCTCGCGGACGGTGTCGTGAATCGTGCGGACCGTGGTGGGTTCGTCGAGATCGCCGAGCGCCTCCAGTGATGCCAGCCGGCGGGCGGTCACCCCGACCCGGGAATCCAGTGCTCCCACAGTGGAGTTGTAGGCATCGACCGCCCTCCGCAGCGACGAACCGACCCGATCGAGATGGCCGAGTACCGAGTCGAGCCGATGATGCAGCTCGACGCCGAGCTCGTGGATCACCGCCGCGTCACGTGCCATCGCGTCGTGGCGCCAACCGAGTGCGACGGTGCGCAACAACGACACCAGACTCGACGGCGTGGTGAGGACCACATTCTTGGTGATGCCGAACTCGATGAGCGTGGGGTCGGCGCGCACCGCCCACTCGAGCACCGCGTCGGCGGGTAAGAACAGCACGACCATCTCGGGGGTGTCGTCGAAGGCCGACCAATACGACTTCGCCGAGAGCGCGGTGATGTGCGCGCGCACCGCCCGGGCATGGTCGGAGAGCAGGTCGCGCCGCATCTGCGGGTCCTCGCAGTCCGCGGCCTGCAGATACGCCTGCAGGGGCACCTTGGCATCGACGACGATGTCGCGGCCACCGGCCAGGTGCACCACCATGTCGGGGCGGACCGACCCGGCCTCCGAACTCGCCGACACCTGGGTGCTGAAGTCGCAGTGGCGCGTCATCCCGGCGAGTTCGACGACCCGCTCGAGCTGGACCTCACCCCACCGGCCCCGCAGATGCGGGGTGTGCAGTGCGTTGGTCAGCGCCCGGGTCTGATCGGAGAGCCGCGTCGACATCATCTGCATGCCCCGCACCTGCTCGGACAGGCCGGCGTAGGCACTCGTGCGGTCGCGTTCCACACGCCGTAGTTCGTCGGCCATCTGTCCGACCAGCGTGTGCAGTGGATCGACGATGTGACTGAGCTCGGCGCCGATCGCGTTCGACTGCCGCCGCGCCGCGTCCTCGGAGGCCGCGGCGAGCGACCGTCCGACCAGGTCCTGGGAGGACCGCAGCGCCGCGGTCTCGGCGCGTGCGGCGGCGACGGCGCCGGCTGATCGGCTCGTGCACGCGAGCCAACCGATTGCGACGCCGAGCACGATGCCGACGGTGAATGCGAGCACGATGCCGATCATGTTGGTGATCTTGCCCGCGGCCACCGACAGAATCGGTGCGCCGCCCGCGATGCCGCAGCTCAGCCGGCGTCGGGGAGCGGTGCTTCCAGGTCGGGCGTCTCCCGGTCGAGCAGCGACCGCTTGATGTCCAGTCCGTAACGGAATCCGCCAAGGCTGCCGTCGCGTCGCCGCACACGGTGGCACGGCACGAACAGTGCCGCGGCGTTGCGCGCGCAGGCCGAGGCTGCGGCCCGGATGGCGGCCGGTTCGCCGGCACGCTCGGCCAATTCGGTGTAGGTCACCGCGGTGCCCGCGGTGACCCCACGCAGAGCGGCCCAAGCCTTTTCGATGAACGGACCCGACCGTTGAACGACCGGTTGGGCCGCGGCCGGACCGAAGTCGTCGGCGTAGTAGGCCTCGACGGCCTCGGTGATCGTGGTCAATTCCGGTGTGCGGCCGAGCTCTGCGGGACCGCGCAGATCGTGTGGCCGCAGGTCGCGGTGCACGAGTGCGACCAGATACTCGGGGGTGTCGGTCCATCCCGATGCCAGGACGACTCCGTCGGTGTCGGCGACGACGGTGAATGCGCCGTCCGGCGTCGAGACCGTCGTCCACAGGCCGGAGCCGTCCTTGGGGGTGGAAATGGTTGGGGTGGAGGGTGTTTCGAGGGTGTCGGTCATGGGGTTGCTCCTTGGGTGGTCGTGTCTGCGGTAGTGGTGGGCGGGGTACCGGCGTCTGAGGGAAAGAGCCGATGGCGCCACAGGTGCATCGAGGCGTAGGACCGCCACGGTGCCCACGGGGCGGTGTCGTCGAGGTCGATGGCGAGATCGCGGGCGGCGTGGCGAACAACGAGGTCGTGCCGGAGGAGGACGTCGGGGTCACCGGTCACCTGCATCGTGACGTAGTCGGCGGTCCACGGCCCCACTCCGGGTAGGGCGAGCAATTGTGCATGAAGATCGGACGCATCGACCCCCATGTGTGGTTCCACCGAATGTTCGGCAATCGCCTGTGCCGCTCCGACGATCGCCGAGATCCGACGGGCGGGCCCGGTCAGGATCGTGCTGCCGCGTTCGGCGATGGCGGCGGCCGTCGGGAACTGTCGCCACGATCGCGCACCGTCGCCGCCCCCGTCATCGCCGGCCGTCGCCGGCCAGTCCGTCGGCTCTCCGAGGGCGTCGACCAGCCGCGTCACGTGCCGCCGTGCGGCGGCGACGCTGATCTGCTGGCCGATCATGGTGCGGATGAGGGATTCGCCGCCGTCGATGCTTCCGGGTACCCGAACCCCCGGCGCTGCGGCGACGACCGTGCCCAGGGTCGGGTCGGTGGACAGGGCATCGGTTGCAGCCACGATGTCGGCGTCGAGGTCGAACAACCGTCGCAGTCGATTCACCGCGGCACTCAGGTCCCGGAGGTCCAGATGCTCGAGTCGCACGCGCAGGAATCCGTCGCCGGGCGTCGTCTCCGCCAGCGCCGGCCCGTGCGGGAGGGTCAACACGCGCTGATGAATCCACTGCCGATCGGCGTCCGGTCGATACCGCTCGACGCCGTCGACCGAGTGCGCGGCGAGATACCACCCGAACCAGGAGGTGTCGAACGGTTCGCGGTATGCCAGGCGCAGCGTGATCGCCGACGATCGCTTGCCTCTACCGGTGGCCGCGGATGCTGCGGGCGGGGTGTCGATGTCGCTGCGGGAGTTGGCCCGCCGCAGCGAGCGCAACGCGCGCGGGGTCAGACCGAACACCTCGCGGATGGTGTCGTTGTACTGACGCACGCTGGTGAACCCCGCCGCGAAGGCGATGTCGGACATCGGTAAATCGGTGCACTGGATGAGGATTCGTGCGCTGGTCGCGCGATGCGCCCGGGCCAGGGCGAGCGGGCCGGCACCGAGTTCGGTGGTCAGCACGCGTGTCAGATGCCGCGTCGAGTACCCGAGTTGCCCGGCGAGTCCACCGACCCCCTCGCGTTCGATGACCCCGTCGGCGATGAGTCGCATCGCCCGCGAGGAGAGATCCTTGTTGAGATTCCAACGCGGGGAACCGGGCACCGCGTCCGGCAGGCAGCGTCGGCAGGCGCGGAATCCGCCCGCCTGCGCGCCGGCCGCGGTCGCGACGAAGGCGACGTTCTCGGGTCGCGGGGTCTGCGCCGGGCACGACGGCCGGCAATAGATTCCGGTGGTGCGCACGGTGGCGAAGAATTGGCCGTCGAAGCGCGCGTCCCGTGCCTGCAGCGCGCGGTAACACCCCTCGAAATCGAGCCCCGTCGACGCCGGGACCGGGTCGGCGCCTGCCGTCGTCGAGGACGGGGGTCGCGCGTCGGTGGAAGCGGTCATGGCTCCACCCTCTCACCGACCGGCGGGCTTTTCTGGCGGGAATCGGCCATCGCTACACCTGCCGACGACGCGCCGTCGGCCAGGTTGGGCAATTGAGTGACGTAGCTAACACGTCATGCCACGATGTGTGCATGAGCACGCAGTTCGACGGTCCTCGACAGCGAGGTCAGGAGCCGGAGACCCCGCTTGCAGAGTTACCCGACTGGGGACTCGACATCATGCGCGGGCTGTACGGACCGGACACCATCGATGCCGAATGCGCCCGTCAGCGCAGGACACGGACACATCTCGCGGGCGCCGACTCGATCGAGACCGACGATCCGGTGCGTCCGCTGTCACCTCTGGAGGCGGAGTTGGTCGCGGCCGATGCGCTCGGTGCGCTGGTGCTGCGCTTCCTGCGTCGTCGCTGACCCGATTCGCTCGGGGTCACTGATCCGTGGCCTCGAGACGTGCGAGCGCTCGCCGCGCCGCCCTCGCTCGGGGGTCTCGTCGCAGTGGTGTGTGAGGATCGTGGCGTGACCGATTCTGACGATTCGTCGCCGCGGCCCGTCCCCGCTGCGGACGGCCCGGCAGATGGGGGCATCGCCGCCCCCGCTGCCCCCTCGCGAATGCAGGTGTTCTTGAGTGGCCTGCGGTCGACCTCGATTGTCGGGTTGCAGTTCATCCTGGTGGTCGCCGCCCTGTGGGTGGTGATGTGGGTGGTCGGCCAGGTCTGGGTGATCCTGCTGCCGGTGCTTCTGGCGATCATCGTGTGCACGCTGCTGTGGCCGCCGGTGCGGTGGCTACGGGGACACGGCGTTCCGCCGGCCGGGGCTTCTCTGCTGATGATGCTCGTCGCGGTGGGCCTGCTCGGCGGGGTGATCGGGCTGATCGTGCCCTCGATCGTCGATCAATCCCCGGAACTCGCCGACCGCACCGTCAGCGGTGTCCACAAACTCCAGGACTGGGTGCAGGGTCCGCCGCTGAATCTCGGCGACGATCAGATCGACGGTCTGGTGTCGGCGATCACCCAACGTGTGCAGTCCAGTGCGAGCACCATCGCGGCCGGGGTCTTCAACGGGATCGGCACCGCGACATCGGTGCTGATCACCCTGTTCACGACGCTCATCCTGGTGTTCTTCTTCCTCAAGGACGGCCCGCGCTTTGTTCCGTGGCTGCAGCGCACGATCGGGCATCCGGCGGGTGCACACCTCGGCGAGGTGCTGTCACGGATGTGGAACTCGTTGGGCGGCTTCATCCGGACGCAGGCGATCGTCAGCTTCGTCGACGCCTCGCTCATCGGCGCCGGACTGTTCATCCTGCAGGTCCCCCTCGCGGGGGTGTTGGTGGTGATCACCTTCCTCGGCGGCTTCATCCCGATCGTCGGTGCCTTCGTCGCGGGTGCGCTCGCGGTGCTCATCGCGCTGGTGTCCAACGGACTCACCACGGCGCTGATCGTCCTCGGCATCATTCTCGCCGTACAGCAGCTCGAGGGAAATGTGTTGCAGCCGTGGCTGCAGTCCAAGTCGATGGACCTGCATGCGGCGATCGTGTTGCTCGCGGTCACCCTCGGCGGCTCCCTGTTCGGGATCATCGGCGCATTCCTCGCGGTGCCTGCCGCGGCGACCATCGCCGTCATCCTGCGGTACCTCAACGAGCAGATCGCGATCCGGGTGGGGGAGAAGCCGCCGCCCCTCGACGAGGCATCCGACGACGGCGGGCCGGGTGTGGGAGCCAACGAGGGCTCGGAGGACGCCGAGGACACCGGCGGGGCGGTGCCGGGCACCGCCTGAGTCCGTCACCGGCCTCGGTGTGCTGAGAGCTGCCCGATAGACTGGGCGCCCGTGAGTCTCACCCTCGGTATCGTCGGACTGCCCAACGTCGGCAAGTCCACCCTGTTCAACGCGTTGACCCGCAACGATGTGCTCGCCGCGAACTACCCGTTCGCCACCATCGAGCCCAACATCGGGGTCGTCGAGCTCCCGGACACACGGCTCGACCGTCTCGCCGAGATCTTCGGCAGTGAGCGCATCCTGCCTGCGACCGTGTCGTTCGTCGACATCGCCGGGATCGTCAAGGGCGCGTCGGAGGGTGAGGGCATGGGCAACCAGTTCCTGGCCAACATCCGCGAGGCCGACGCGATCTGCCAGGTGGTGCGCGTGTTCGCCGACGACGACGTCGTGCACGTCGACGGTCGGGTCGATCCGCTCGCCGACATCGGGGTCATCGAGACCGAGCTGATCCTCGCCGACCTCCAGACCTTGGAGAAGGCGATTCCGCGGCTGGAGAAGGAAGCCCGCAAGAACAAGGACACCGCCGAGGTGCTCGCCGCCGCGCAGAAGGCGCAGGAGATCCTGAACCGTGGCACAACACTGTTCGCGCAGAATGATTCGTTCGATCTGTCGTCGGTGCGCGAACTACATCTGATGACCGCCAAGCCGTTCCTCTATGTCTTCAACGCCGACGAGTCGGTGCTGACCGACGACGCGCGCAAGGCGGAGCTGAAAGCCGCTGTGGCGCCGGCGGATGCGGTCTTCCTCGACGCCAAGGTGGAAAGCGAACTCCTCGAACTCGACGAGTCCGATGCGCAGGAACTCCTCGATTCCATCGGGCAGGACGAGCCCGGCCTGCGGTCGTTGGCGCGTGCCGGATTCCACACCCTGGGCCTGCAGACCTACCTCACCGCCGGCCCGAAAGAGTCGCGCGCGTGGACGATTCACAAGGGCGACACCGCGCCGCAGGCCGCCGGCGTGATCCACACCGACTTCCAGAAGGGCTTCATCAAAGCCGAGATCGTCTCCTTCGACGACCTCGACGCCGCCGGCTCGATGGCCGCAGCCAAAGCCGCGGGCAAGGTGCGCATGGAGGGCAAGGACTACGTGATGGCCGACGGGGATGTGGTCGAGTTCCGTTTCGCGCCAACGTCTGGGAGCGCTAAGAAATAGGAGGTCGCAGCCGTGAGCGGTGACGATGCTGCGGGACGCAACACCGGAGCGCCTCAGGGCCTCGACTCGGAATGGGCGGTCGAGCAGTGCAACGAGTGGCTTCGGCTGCATGAGCGCGTCGCAATCCCGGAAGCTGAGCGCGAGCCACGCGGAGCAAAGCAGCGACTGAAGGGCTCGACCGCGGAGCGAGCAAAGATCACGAACCGTGTTCTCCGCGTAGCCGAGGCTGTATGGGCGGACTGGAATGACCGCTACTTCCGAAACATGAATGCCACCACGGTCCGTGAGTTGATCTTCGAACTGGAAGAGGGCATCGAGGTTCGCGAGCGTTTGGGGTTGTCACATTCTGGACCGGCTCTGGCGGCCGACGCACTTCACCCGTGGGTATGGGAGGCGGCGAGGCCTCATTGGAATGCGGACAACTATGACGCCGCCGTTTGGGCTGCAGCAATCAACGTCAACTCCCAGTTGAAGGCCAAGGCCAAGCGCCCCGACCTTGGCGAGTCGAACTTGGTCGAGGCCGCGTTTGGCATATCTCCTCCTGATGAGGGGAAAGTGCGCTTGCGTTTGTGCGACGAGACCAACCCCGCTCTATTCAAGGACCGGCACCTGGGTGCGCTGTCGTTGGGGCGAGGTCTCTTCGCGGGGGTTCGGAACCCGCTGAATCATATTGGAGCCGAAGACTTGACCGAACAAGAGGCGCTGGAAACGCTGGCCGCGTGGAGCCTCTTTGCGCGGTGGGTCGATCGGGCAGATGTAGTGACGAACGAGGCGACAGCTTGATGCTGTTCGCGGGACCGGGCCCGTAAACGCTCACCACCTCGCAGGCGCAGGACTAATCTCATTCTCGAGACAGATCGAGGAGTAGCACATTGCCTAGTCCGTTCCCGCCGCTGGAGGCGTCGCGGGTGGAAGCCGAGTCGTTAGTTTGGGCGGCGCAGCGGTACCTTGCGAGTGCATACGACTCAGTTCAGAGCCTCATCGAGGTGACCTATCCAGCGTTGCGTGCAACGCGACCGGCTGGCCGTGGCCGTCTGACCCATGCTGAGCATGATCTGTTCCGGGCGGCTGTGGTATTTGCGGGTGCGGGTGTCGACTCTGTCCTCAAGCAGGCCGTTCGATCTTGCATCCCAATCCAAGTTGAGAAGTCGGACGGCGCACGGGAGAAATACATCGACTTCGCGGCGGCGTACCTGCAAAATCAGGGGACTCTCAACGCCAGGCAGGTCGCGAAACTTCTCGTCACCAATGAACCAGAGCAGACGTTGCGGGCTGCATACGTCGATAGTCTCACCGGGTCGAGTCTGCAATCACAGTCCCAGGTCACGGCTACGCTTGCGGCGCTTGGCCTTGCCGAACAGCGGGAGCTATTCAAGGATGCGAGAGGCCTAAACCCGCTGTTCAAGGCACGGAATGAGATCGCGCACGAAATGGATATGACTCCATCAGCAGTCAAAGGGCGGGGTAAGCGGACTCGCCACGAGCGAGCCATGAGTACCTATGTGGCCATGTGCCACACGGGCCTCGACTATTGCCAGCGCGTCCTGAATGCCCTCGCGGACGAGCTGTAACAGTCGCACGGGAAACACAGTTATCCACAAGCGTGCTCGATGGTGTCGGGGCTTGCACTTACCATGGTGAACGGCGGATTCATCAGAGTCCGTCGCCAGAGACGCCGAGGCCCTGCCAGAGCGGACTCCGACAGGGCTCGACGCGTATTTGGCGATACGGCTACAGCCTAGAGGGTCCACGTTCCCCGCATCTCGGGGACGCCCATATTCGGAGTCGATCGGGTCTGGTCGCGGCAACGCACCAGGAGGGCTACCCCTTGTCTGACGATCAACCGCTCGTGCCCATGTCAGTGCGCGACTTCCAGAATTACTACGGGGTCAAGCGACGCCGGTTCCTGGAAATTCGCACGAAGGCCAACGTCAAACCGAAGGCCTACACCTCTATGTTGTCGGTCAAGGACCTGAGGGCGCTGCTGCGCTACGTCAGCGCTGATCGGCGGGAAGCCGAGCAGCATCGAGCACACGCCCGACAGATGGCGACGACTCCCGTTCGCCCCATCAAGCCCGCGACTCCACCAAAGCCACCTATCGACTTCGAGGCCCAGATTGAGGAGGCGTTGTCGAAGCTGGCCAAGACGAGACGTGCGCTCGTCGAGCTGACCAAGGACCATCTCGACGACGACGACGGCAGTGGCCGGTGTCGCGAGTGCAATCAGCCCGCTCCATGTTTGACCAAGCGGGAGATGACGCGCCTTGGTAACGACCTGCTCGACGAGGTCGCGGTGTGGGGATCGGGTGGTGGGTCCGACAGTGAGCTGACGTCGACGCCCGACCCAGAACGTCGTCTGAGGAAGATCTATGCCTCACGAGACCGCTGGCTGGAAGTGCTGGTGATGCTCACCAAGGACCACATGAACGAGGATCACCACAAGAGGTGCGGCGTCTGCAAGGTCGATGACCCATGCGGGATGAAGGCTGCCTTCCTTCGGATCAACCGTGGTATCGCGTGGCGCGTCGCCAACGAGTTCTACGTCATGGACGACGAGGAGCTGCGCGCCGTGTTCCACCGTCGCCCGCGATACGACTACGCCGCAGACTACGAGGAGCGGAACGCGTAATTGGTTCTGTCCCTGCGTCGTTACGGCGCTGCTGCGTCGCTGCGCCGGTGCTGTGCACCCTCGACCTTTACCGTGGTGCTCGACGCTGGCGGGAGGTGCCTCGACCCGTTGCGTGTCAGCTGACGGTGCACGAGATCGAGGAGACGACGCTATGTCCGACTACGACGAGAACGAGGCCGCGATCTTGGCGGCGCTCGCGCACACACCGCCCGGGAAGCTGGTGCCGTGGTCGCGGGTCCGCGACACACTGCCCGGGGGATTCTGGCCGCGACTGAGTGCGCTTGTCGCGCTCGTCGAGCGTGGCGAGGTCGAGACGGTCAAGGTTCGGGGCCGTAACTACATCACGCCCGCCGACTCGTTCAGCCGAGCGGCGTACGCAGCTGTGGGCAGCAACCCGTTGGTGCTCGTATGAGCACGGTGATGGCCGAGTCGGTCGCGTCGCTGGTCGGTGTGCGAGCACTGTGCACGCAGCGAGAGGGTCATTGTCCGGCGACGCCTGCGGGTTTGGCGCGGCGAATCGTCCCCGGGTATCGGGTGACGCCTGCTATCGCGCTCATCTCTGACGTTCTGCGAGAAGCGATTACACAGCCCGGGGGCCGTTACATCATCACGATGCCCCCGCGTGAGGGGAAGTCGACGCTGGTGTCTCAGGTCGGGCCGCTGTGCGCGCTCGCCGACGACCCCGACGCCCGGGTGATCCTCGCGTCCTATGGCGACGACCTCGCCCGGGAGCACAGCCACGAGGCGCGGGCGCTGGTGTCGGAGTTCGCGCAGCTGCTCGGGTTCACGCTGGCCTCTGACAAGACCGCTGTTGGTCGGTGGCGGGTGGAGGGTGCGCGGGGTGGACTGCTGGCGGCTGGCATCCTGTCGGGCATCACTGGGTTTGGTGCCGACCTGCTCATCGTCGATGACCCGGTGAAGAACGCGCAGGAGGCCGACAGCGCCGCGCACCGACGCCGTGTGATCTATGAGTTCCGCTCCACGCTGATGACTCGGTTGTCGCCGGATGCGAGTGTGGTGCTGATCCAGACGCGGTGGCATCCCGAGGACTTGGCGGGCACGCTGCTCGCTGAGGAGCCCGACCGCTGGACCCATATCAATATCCCGGCGATAGCGGCTGCTGGCGTGTCCGACGCGCTGAGCCGTGCGCCCGGGGTGGCGATGACGAGTGCTCGTGGACGGACGCTGGCGCACTTCGACGATCTGCGGGCGAGTGTGGGCGAGCGGACGTGGCACGCGCTGTTCCAGGGCGTCCCCGCACCTCCCGAGGGCGGGTTGGTGCAGCGGGCATGGTTCGACCGCTGGCGACTCGCACACGCTCCCGAGTCGCCGGTGATGACGGTGGTTGGCGTCGATCCGTCTGATAGCGGTCGGGGTGACAGCTGTGGGCTCATCGCGGCGTCGATCACGACTGAGGGAGTCGTGGCTGTGATCGCGGACCGTTCGGCACCGATGACGAGTGACGAGTGGGCGCGGGCAGCAACCCAGCTTGCGCACGAGGTCGGCGCGTCAGAGATCGCGGTGGAGGGCTTCGCGGCGCGAGAGACCTACACGCGGGTGGTCTCGGATGCGCTCGACCGTTACCAGCGCGCACACCCTCACACAGCACACCGGCCCCGGGTGACGTCGTGGCCTCCTCGTGGGTCGGGTCGTGGGGGTGGGGATGCCATCGCGAGGTCGAGTGCACTGCTGCAGGCCATCGAGACGGGCACCTGCCGGATCGCCGGCCAATTGCATGGCCTGGAAGATGTGGCGGTGCTGTGGCAGGCGGGCCAGCATCAGCCCGACCAGCTCGCCGCGCTCGTCGTCGCTCATGACGTCCTCGTGCACACAGCTGGGCGACCCGTCGAGTTCGCGGTTCCCCGGGGACGGCTGGGAGACCCTGCGCCCGTGACGTCGATGGGTGCGTACTTGCGTCAGCGTGTCGACCGGGGGAGGCCCGCGTGAGGCGTCGATCGCAACGTCGGCTCGTAGCGCTTGGCCGCGAGATGCTGGCGCGCGAGATGGCGCAGCCTGTCGCGCCCAACGAGTGCGGGTGCGCCAAGTGTGTTGCTCGGGCAACCCCGTTCAGCGAGAACGAGATTACGGCGACGCTCGCACAGCTCGACGACCGAGACGCAGCCCGCTATGCGATCGGCGCTCAGCGGCTTCTGGGGTTCCAGTGGGTCGACGACTCGCAGGCGTGGGTCCCGAGCTTCATCAACTCCGTCTGGGTCGACGAGCATGCCGACGGGGCCGAGGGTGCAAGGGTGCTGCGGATGCCGCTGCCGTCCGACGTCGGGAGCGGTGTGTCGGCTGCTGGGCAGCTGTGAGCGTGGCGACCGCTCCCGGTCCAGTTGAGTCCTTCGATTGGCCTCTCGGGACTCGGGCGGCGGGCCGGGAGCGGCCTTGGGAGTTGAGAAACCCTGAGGTTTCCCGCGCCACTCCGTGACGCGCTCCATGCGCGTCGGCATCGACGGTAGCGGGCAGCGGTGCAGGGTCGCGCTCGACGAGTCGAGTTCTGCAGACGATACCGCCCAGGCGGTACCGATTCTGGGGACGCTACCGGCCAGCCGGTAGCACTTCCGGCGAGGTGCCCGAGTCGACTCCTGCAAATGACGCCCCCGTTGGGGCGTCACTTTCGGCCCCGTTGCCCACCGACGCCCAGATCACTCCCGAGAGCGGCCCTCAGCAGGTGGAGACGCCCGACGAGGGTTGGAAGCTCGACGAGAAAGTGATGCCACCGACGTGGCATCACTTGACCGCTTCACCGCCGCAGCGAGTGCAGACCCGTGCGGAGTCCTGAGATGTAGGAGTCACACTGCCGCCCACGTGGAACGCGGAGGGCGGCGAGCACTGTGCCTGGACCGACTTCGCGGCGCGCCGAAAGCTCGTGGGCGACGTCGAGCACGGCGGGCCACACGCGTTCAAGGGTCAGTGCGACGACGTCGGTCGGGATCGGTCGACCGCTTGCGGTGAGCGTCGCGTAGTCGAGGTGACCGTAACCGTCGAACGCCCTGAACAGGTCAGACGTGGTCGGTCGATGGCCTGCCGTGTGCATGGCTTCCGCGACGGGGCCAGCGGTGATGACCTCAGCGCGCAGCTCGAAGTCGTCGTTGTCGTACTCGGTTAGCCCTGCATGGTGGCTGTTACCCGCCACCAATGCTGAGCGGCTGACCGTGGGACCGTCCCACAGCATCGACGCAACCGCGTGTCCAGCCTCGTGAACCGCGACGATGTCCAGCTCACTCATGACGTTTGGTGTCCTCTCGTGGTGTCAGATCGCGGGGGAGTAGTGCGGCGATGTCGGGTGACGTTCGAGGGTGACGCGGCCCGAAGCCAGACCATCACCCTCGAACGCACCTCGCGAGACGGCGGAACTCCCATCACGCCGCCCGCGTATCGCAGCGGGTAGTCAGGTAGCGATGCCCAGACCGTCGAGCAGCGCTCGCGCGTCTCGCTGCTCAGCATCCGAGCGTGTCGAGGTCAGGGTGCGGGCGCTGGCAGCGGTCAGGGACTCACCGCTGTCGATGCGCTTGCTGAGTTCACTTGCTGCGCCGTCCAGCTCGCGCACCAGGTCCTCGACGCGCTCGGAGATGCTGGGTCGACCGCGCAGCGCGGACGCGGACGGCGGGTGCGCACGGCCAAGAAGGTCGCTCAGCCGCTCGTCGTAGGTGCGGGCGTGCTCGACGAGGACCCCGACCCACTGCCCGCTTGCGACGTCGGTCGTCGTCAGCTCAGGGTCGGCGGGACGGCCAGCGAGGGTGACCAGGGCATGCTGCGCACCGCCACGCTGCTCGACGGGCAGACCACGCGTCCGCGCTGCGGCGTCGCGCTGCGCGATGAGCTTGGCGATACCGGCGACGACCGAGCCCACCGCTGCGCCCAGCTCGCGGACGGCGGGGGTCATGCGCTGCGCTGTCGAGCTGTCGCCAGAGCTGATGCGGTGCGCGAGAGGGTCACACAGCGCCGCGACCTCGCCACTGAGCGAGAACGATGCTCGGTAGACGTTGGGCAGGCTCTTGCGTCGGCGGGCGCGCAGCTCGTCCTGGGAGTGCTCGGGCGGGGGCGAGAACTCGAACTCTCGTCGGGAGCGGCGAGTCGTGGTGTTCCTCATGCGGTCGCCACCGCCTCGCGCAGGTGCTCGACGAGGTCGTCGAGGTGTGCGGGCGCGATCTGTCCGCGCTCGGCGTCGAGGACACGGCGACAGCGCCAGTAGGCGAGCGCGGCGCGGCACTGCTCGACGCGCGAGTCGGTGTCGGGCACGCCCCGGGACGCGAACGCGGCCAGTCGTGCCTGCCATTGGGGAGGCGTCAGCGACGCCGGGTCGGTGGGGAGTGCGTTAGCTGAGGTCATGTCGCAGACGGTAGCGAGCGGGGGTGCATCGCACCCGGGCTCTGGGGCCGCGCTCGACGAGTCGACAGCACGGGAGGGATTGGGTCAGAACACAACACAGCCCCGGGGATCGAGGAGAAACCCGGGGCTGTGCCAGCTGATCCAACCGCCCGTTGGGTAGAGAACCTGATGAGCGGGGAACCAGGGCCGAGACTACCGAGCAGGGGTGCGCTGCTCCTGCCGCAAGTCGTGCGGGTGGACCGTCTCGGGCGGCGCGTCGCCAAAGCGCACCACGACGCAGTCGCGACGGAACCGCACGATGCGGCACGGCAGGTTCTTGGTGCCGTGGATGCCGACGTAGGTTGCGGGACCCGTCCGCAGCCCCCAGTGTTCGACGCTGCCGCTCATGCCGACACCGCCTCACCCGTCGAGCCGAGCACGCGGTCTCGCGCGTTGTAGATCGTCGAGCGGTTCACGCTGTACTCCCGTGCCAGCGCAGCTGCCGACTCGCCCTCGTCGAGACGTCGGGCTACCTCTGTGGCCTGCTCGTCGCTCAGCGAGGGCTTGCGGCCCTTGTACTTGCCTGCGGCCTTGGCGACGGCGATGCCCTCGCGCTGGCGCTCGACGATCAGCGAGCGCTCGAACTGGGCCACCGCTCCCATGACCTGCATCATGAGCACCGCGCACGGGTCTGCCTCGTCGCCCGTGAAGGTGATGCCCTCCTTGATGAACTGGACGGTCACGCCGCGCTCGGTGAGGTCGTCGACGACCTGCAGCAGATCGCGCAGCGAGCGCGCGAGACGGTCCATCGAATGCACCACGAGCGTGTCGCCCTCGCGGACGTAGTCGAGGCACGCGCTCAGCTGAGGCCGCTTGGTGTCCTTGCCCGACGCGTGGTCGGTGAACGTCCTGTCGAGTGTCAGCCCGTCGAGCTGTCGTGCTGTGTTCTGGTCGAGCGTGCTCACTCGCACGTAGCCGACTGTCTGTCCGTTGCCCATATCCGTTGCCTCCGTGTCGCTTTAGGGTCTAAGACTCAGACTACGAAGGGGTCGAACAAAGGGCTACCGGCTCTAGGTCGACGCACAACGGCGACCGTGGAGGGGTTGTGTTGGGGCGTAACCTACTTCGACACATCGGGCTCGGGCGGCTGTGTCTCGCTGCCGGTCTCACTGCTCACAGCCTCTCGACGTCGCGCGACCGCGAGCCATTCGCTCAGCTCGTCTGCGGGCACGCCGCCTGCCGCGAGCATCTGACGCGTCACGTCGAGCTGTAGGGGCCACAGCGGGTCATGGGGTCCAACTACTGCACCGAACAGCGTTCGCGCCTCAGCGTTGAGCTGAGCGGTCAATTCCGCAGGGTCGAGACGGTTCTCGGCGACGTCGGCGGCGAGGTCCATTGCGGCGGTGATCACTGCCTTGCGCGCTGCCTTGGTGTCGGGGGTCGCGGTCACGGCACTACCTCGCCTTCCAGGATGGGTTGGGCGTCGCCGTCGACGAGCGCGAGCAACTGGTCTCGGGTGCTGGCGATCATCTCCTGCGCTGGCCGCACCTCGACCTCGACGCGCTGGGGAGCGGGTGGCGCGTACAGGCCGTTCAGCTTCGAGGTCTCGGCGGTGAGGCTGCGCAGCTCCTTGGACAGCTTCACCAGCTCGTCGGTGTCGCCCCGCGCGTTGGCGGCGGCGAGACGAGAGAACAGGGTCGACTGCAGCAGGCGCAGCGACTCACTGCTCACAGCTCGCTCGGTCTCGGGGTCGGGGTGGTGGGAGGCCAGCAGTCGCTTCACGGCCAGCTGAGGAGCCTGACGGCTGCGGTAGCCGACCGTCTTCGCGATGCTGTCCCACGTCTGGCCCATAGCGCGCAGCTGTAGCGCTCGCTGTGCGCGCTCGCGGGTCGCGGCGTGTGACGTCATGTCAACACTCTGTCAACAGGACAGGTGCCGGCAAAAGCACCTTTGCTAGTCGTTGTGCTGTTCAGCGCCAACGAGACTCGTCAGCTGCCGAGCGACAGCGAGCGCGCCTGCGACGTCGACGGTCGGGGTTACACAGCTACTCAGTGCCGCCATGTTCGGTGTCGTGGTGTGGCACCTGTAGCAAGGTGTGGCCCCGGTGTAGCCCGGGGTGTAGCCCCATCGTTGTAGTAGGCGACACGGGACGTTTCCGCAGGCAGACGAGAGATTCGGCTCTCACCAGCGGTGAACTGTAGCCCCTGTAGCCCCGATACCCGGGTCTCCGCGAAAAGTGGCACCTGCAGGCCCAAAACTGCTGGTAGACAGATAGATTAATGAGTCTGTGTGTACCTCTTGAGACGCTGCAGTAGCTACAGCGAGAGCCCGACACCCAGGACTCGGGGCTACAGGGGCTACACATGGACCCGCTGGTGAGGCGAAAAGCATGCCTGACCACGAGCAATGAGACGATGGCGACTCTGACCGAGACGGGGCTACACCGGGGCTACAGCGGGGCTACAGGGGCTACACATCTTCCCCGACTACCGGGGCTACACGTTGCCGACTGCGTCTCGCTGTCCGACGTCGGTGTCGAGGAGCTGTGTGACCGCGAAGGCGACCGGGGCTGTGTGACCGTTGTCGGTCAGATACGCTGCAGCACAACGACTAACAATGTCGTCGTTGTCGACACGCCACGCCCGTCGAGTCGGCTGACCGTGGCCGTTGACTGCTAGTGTTGCTGTTACGCGCTCGCAATGACCCCCAGCACGAGCGAGCGCGGGTGATCTGCCGACGAGTACCGCGACCGACCTAGACGTCGCGGTGACGACACAGACACAGCAGCGGCGGTGCAATAGGTCTGGCAACAGGCCTCACGCACACCAAACCCGAGGGCGAGCGCTGGTGAGCCCGTACTACGGGGAGGTGCGTGGAACGAGACCGAGTCATCGGAGTTCCGCGCAATGTCCACCTCTGTACCCACTCTCACGCCCCCCGACTCGATTCCGGTGTCGACTCCCGACATGGATTCCGCCGACGTCGCGGAGTTCCTGGGCGTCACGACGCAGACCGTGCGCCGTCTCATCACCGAGAAGGGTCTGCCCGCCTACCGCATCACCCACCGCTTCCGCTTCGTGCGAGCAGAGGTCGAGCAGTGGGCTCGGGTTCGTATGGCCAACGCGGGAGTCGACCCCTACCGCGCAGCTGTGCGTCGGTTGGTCGATGAAGCTCCGCAGATCACGCCCGCGCAGGCCGACCGCATCCGCGCGGTGCTGACCGGGGGTCAGTGAGTCGATGCCCCCGACAACGAAAGATGGGCGCGGTTCCAGCAACCACGCCCATCACACAGCCGACGAGTACGACTACGACGAGAATACCACCGAACGGAGCGATCTCGGCGACGACGGTCGCGCTGTGTGGTGGCCTGCTCAGCAGTGGGCCGACGAGGTCGACTGCGCTGCAGACGAACCCATCTTCGACCACCTTGGCATCGCGCTGTGGCGCGAGGTGGTGTCGGCGTTCCGGGACCTCACGGGTGAAGCGCCCGAATCGGGTGCCGTCGTCGGCAACCTCGGGGTGATGCCTGCAGCCGTCGCGAGCAAGCACGCAGCCCGGGTACTGACGCGCGAGGAGGTCGCCGCCTACGCAGCTGCGCACGGCCTCGACGACCCGCACGTCATCGCCGAACGGATGGCCCACGAGGGCGGCTTGCGCGCAGAGGAACATCGCCGCAAGGTTCGTGACCTGTTCAGCTCCGCACCGCTGCCGCTCGACGTTGGTCGCGCGGCTGCGTTCCCGTTCGGCGCGCTGCCCTCGGTCCTGGCCGATATGGCGAAAGCGGTCGCAGAAGAACTCGACTCCGACCCGGCGCTGTGCGCACCGATGGCGCTCGGCGCGGTGTCTGCGGCGCTGTGTGGCCGCGTCGATGTGCTCGTCAACGATGGCGACTGGGTCGAGTGCGGCGTGTCCTACATCGTGCCGGTGTGCGACACGGGAACCGGCAAGAGTCCTGTACTGGCAGCGATGTTCACCAAGCCCATCGCTGATGCTGAGCGCGAGCTGGTCGCTCGATGGATGGACGCGCCCGAGAGCACCGTCGACCTCACGCCGCCTACGTCGACCAGCGAGCCCGAACCCGCCGACGACCATGAGTCGGAGGAAGAGGGCGACAAGGTCACGGCTTCTGTCGTTGGTGAACCCGATCCCAAGGGGCCGCGTCCCAGTCTCACGGCCTCAGACATCACGCCTGAACGACTCGTCATGAAGATGGGCGCACAGGGCGACAGGATGGCGATTGCCGATGCTGAGGGTGAGGTCTTCGAGATTCTGCTTGGGCGGTACGGAGACAACCCGTCGCTGGGCGTGTTTCTGCGTGCGTACAACCGCGAGCCGTTCTCCTACGAACGGGTCAAGAGTGGGTCGGTGTACCTCGGCCAACCGGCGCTCACGATCTGCTCGGCTACCCAGGTCAGTGAAGCGATGAAGGTGCTCAGCGACTCGCGGCTCAACAGCAAGGGGCTCGTGCCGCGCACCGAGTTCTCGTTTCCCGAGTCGAACCGGTCGCGATGGCGTCGCGGGGAGCGCAGCAGCGGCGCGCCAGTTCCCTCCGGTGTTCGCTCGGCGTACAACGCGCTGATCTTGGACCTCGTCGTCGAAATGTGGGATTCGCCGCTTCGCACTGCGGAGCTGAGTCCGCGAGCGAAGTCGAGGATGCGGCGAGTCACCGACGAGTTCAAGAGCCGCCGATTTGATGACGGCGGCGATCTGTCGGGCAATCACGCCTTGGATTCGTGGGCGGCGAAGTCGGCTGGCCGCGTGGCTCGGCGAGCGCTGCATCTGCACGTGGCAGAGCACGGGCCCAAGGGGGTCGGCCTCCTGATCGAGCCCGAGACGGTCGACCGTGCGAAGGAGATCGAGGAATGGTGCATCGCCAACGCCAAACAGGCGTTCGGGATCGCGTCGACGGAGAGCACCGACAAGCGCAAGGCCCCCGTGAAGGTCGACGACGCGCTCGCACTCGTCGACTTCCTGGCCCGACAGCACGCTGACGCACCTCACGCACCGGTCCGCATCCGCAAGCTCACCGAGACAGGTCCCAAGCGTCTGCGCCAGGCGTCGACCCGCAACGACGTGATCGACCTGCTCATCGATCTCAGTTACGTGGTGCGCACCAAGGACGGGAAGGCAGACGCGCTCTACCTCAACCCCGATGCCAAGGAACTGCGGTGATGTCCGACCGAGTCAGTAGCCTGGTCGCTGGACTGACGAGAGGACCACACGATGTCGAAGTTCCGGACGTTGACAGTCGACGAGTTCGCGAAGCTGCCCTCGGCGTGGCTCGACACCATCGAGTTCGCCAAGGGCGTGCTGATCGCACGTATCGACCCCAGCAACAACCGCGCTCAGGGCGACGAGACGGTGCTGGCTCGCGCGCTCGTATGGACACCGGCTGACGAGGCTGGACCCGCGGAGCTGCGGCGTCTGACGATCCGTACGGAGAACCTGAGGCATGAGCACGTGGGCGAAGGGAACGCGCAGCTGCTCAAGGAAGTCCTCGACCTTCCGACGATTCGCCTTCGGCAGGCGTGATCGACCTAGGATCGCCACTCGATCTGGACCGTTTCGGGGTTGAACGTCCGCGATCCACGAGTTCCCTTGTGCAGCTTGATAACGCACAGTGCGTCGATCACTGACCGCTGAGCCATGAGCGGCGCAGTCAGGAACGCCTCAGCGGGATCATCAGCAGCCACGACATCGCCCAGGGCGCTCGACGACGGGTGTGCGGCGATCTTGCGCTCGACAGCTGAGAGGTCGTCCTTGATCCGGTTGGTGCGGGCGCGGTAGAGCGCGCCGTCGATGTACCCGGCTGCGTAGTCCTCCTGTGCGTCGTCGAGCTTGGCGCGCAGCACCCGCATCTGGTCGATGAGCGGTGCGAGCGCGTCGGCGGTCGGTGCGAGCAGCTGCGCGACGTCGTCTCGGCTCAGCCTCTCGGTGATGACGTCGCGCACGAACTGGTCGACGGGGCCACGGGCGCGGTTCACGTGCGCGTCACGACAGCGGTACCGACCCCCAGACCACCCGCTGACCGGCTCGCCACAGTCGGCGCAGCGGTAGAGCCCCGAGCCGACGTGCACGCGGTCTGTGTTCACCTGAGTACGTCGTCGGGGGTCGGCGAGCTTGGCGGCGACGATGTCGAACGTCTCGTCATCGACCAAGGGCTCCCACGCTCCCTTGACACCGGGCACCACCTCGCCGCAGTAGACGACGCGGCCCGCGTAGCGGGGGTTGGTCAGAATCTCGCGGATGCTGCTCGGGTTCCACGGCTTGCCATGCCTCGTCGACACCCCGTCCTCGCTGAGGGACTTCGCGATGCGGCGCAGCGTCTCGCCTCGCTGGAAGGCGTCGAATACACGGCGCACGACGTCGGCCTCGCTCGCGATGGTCTCGCCCTTGGCGGTGTACCCGGTGAGGCGAACACCGAGCGGGGGACGGCCAAGGTTGGCGCGCTGTTCTGCTGCTGCGCGCTGTCGGGCCGACTTCCGCTCGATCTCGCTGCGCGCGACCGCTGCCTTGATTCGCGCGAACAGGCGTCCCGCGTCGGTCGTCAGGTCGGCCTCACCGTTCAACGTGACGAGCGCGAGGCCTCGGCCTTCGGCTGCGTCGATCCAGTCCTCAAGCTGTCGGGGCTGGCGCGTCAGCCGGTCGAGGTCGTAGCAGACTAGCGCGTCGAACTGCCCTGCCGCATACGCGGCCACCAGTGCCTCGTACCCGGGGCGCTTCTTGCTCGCGTCGCTCGCGCTGATCGAGTTGTCCGACCAGACACCCGCGACGTCCCAGCCGCGATCGTCGATCAGTTTGCGCGCGTTCTCCTCCTGCCGAGCTACCGCCAGACCCTCGCCGGTCGCGTCGAGCGAGACACGCGTGTAGATCGCTGCGCGCCTGGTCAGGGTTGCCGTGGATGCGGGGGAGGGACTGCGTCGAGTGCGTGAGGCCATGCCACAAGTTTATAGGCAACGTGACGTTGTGGAGTTCCGGTTCAACGTTTAGCGCTGGACATGGTGCGTCCTGGTTCGTCCCGCGATCAAGTCCATCGGCGACATGAACTCGCCGATCGGCCGAAGTGAATCGCTTCGTTCATCGGAATCCTCTCTCCATGTAGGGCATCAGCTCCGATGATTCGGCGAGTCCCACGCCGGAGAGCCTGATGATGGGCACAATGGCTGATCGTGAACAGTGCAGGCGCAGTGCGCATTCGTCGGCCGGCCATGAAGTTGCCCCGGCGACCGGAATGGGTCGAGCGGTCCTCGCGGTCCCACTGGTACACCATCGCCGGAATCAGCTTCGGCGCGTTCATGATTCAGCTGGACTCGAGCATCGTCACACTGGCACTGCCGTCATTGCAGCGGTCCTTCGACGCGTCGCTCGCGTCGGCACAGTGGGTGTCGGTGGCCTACGTGCTGACGGTGGTGGCGCTGGTCGCGCCATGCGCGCGACTCGGTGACGGCTGGGGACGCAAGAACCTGTATCTCTACGGGTATGCGATGTTCACGGTCGGTTCGATTCTCTGCAGCATCGCGCCGGACCTCGCCTCGTTGATCGCGTTTCGGGTGCTGCAGGGCACCGGTGGAGCCGCGATTGCCGGCAACGCCATCGCAATGGTCACCGAGAACATTCCCAAGGAAAGATTGCGCGACGGGCTCGCCGTCCAAGCCGCCGTGCAGTCTCTGGGCCTGGCGCTCGGGCCGATGAGCGGTGGCTTCCTGGTCGACGCTTTCGGATGGAGGTCGATCTTCTGGGTGAACGTTCCGATCGGTGTCGTCGCGGTGGTCTCGGCGCTCGTGCTCCTGCCCGACGCGACACAACGGCGTTCGATGCCCCGATTCGACTGGCCCGGAACCACTCTGCTCGCGCTGGCCGCCATCGGGCTGCTGGTCGGTCTGTCCGGGCTCTCCGGCTTGCCGCTGGGGTTGGTCGGGTCACTCATCCTGCTCGTGAGTCCCGCACTTATTCTCCCGGTGTTCTGGCGGAGAGAAAAGCGTGCGGGCGCACCGCTGATCGATCCGCCGACGCTGCGCACCCCACAGATCGCGATCGGCGCGCTGGGCGCCATGGTGAGTTATCTCTTGCTGATCGCGCCGACCGTGCTCATCCCGCAACTTCTCGTCCCACTGGGCTGGTCGGTGTCGGCGACCGGCGTGATCCTGTTCGCGATGCCCGCCGGATTCCTCACGGCGACCGTTGCCTCCACCGCGTGGCTGCACTCCTGGGCCGGAAACTCCATGCGCACCGATGTGGGATGTGTGGCGATTCTCGGAGCGATTGTGGCGCTCGCGTCCCGGCCGACCGAGATTGCGTGGATTGTCCCTGCATTGGCGGTCCTCGGCATCGGCCTCGGGGTGTACGTACCTGCCAACAACGCCTCGGTGATGGCCGCGGCCACAGCTCGCGGAACCGGTACCGCCGGATCGTTGATCGCATTGTCCCGCAATGTTGGAGTGGCCATCGGCGTTGCCGTTGTCACCTTGACCCTGCACGTTGCCGGACACGACAGCAGACGCGACGCATCCGATCCGGCCGGCGCGGCACACAATGCACTGGTGGGGGCGGCGCACTGGGCCTGGCTGGTGCTGCTCGGCTTCGCTGCTCTCGCAGCACTGGCTGCCCTCGCGTCGGCCGTCGCTGCAGGCCGTAGCGCCTCCGCGGCGAGTACCTGACTTGCCACGCGGGGGCGCGCCGCTCGGGTGAGCGGCAGGTCATCGATGCAGGCGCCAGGGCCTCACGTCGCACTGACCATGCGAATTCTCCCCGGTCGCGATGACGGTTCCGTCGTCGAGAAGTCCGAGCGTGTGCGCCGATCCGGCCGCGACGGCAGTAACGCCACGCCACTCTGCGACCTCGCACTGTCGGTGGTGATTGTCGCCGACCGCCCGCACGGTTCCGTCAGCGAGGAGCGCCACCGTGTGGTGGCTGCCCGCCGACACCGCGACGACGGTGCGCCATCGGGTGACGTCGCACTCGCCCGCGGTGTTGTCGCCGGTGGCCAGTGCGGTGCCGTCGACGCGCAAGCCGACGGTGTGTAGATAGCCGGCGCCGATGCCGATCAGGTCGTGCCAGCCGCCGACCGCACCCTGCCCGCACCGATTGCTGCCGGTGGATAGTGCTGTGCCGTCGGCCAATACGGCGACCGAATGCCAGTCTCCGCACGCGATCGAGACGGCGTCTTTCCAGGCCGCCACATCACACTGACCCTCCGCGGTGCGACCGGTCGCGACCACGGTGCCATCCGCGCGGAGGCCGAGAGTGGTTCTCCATCCGGCTGCCACGCCGACGATCTCACGCCATCGGCCGACGTCGGTCTGTCCGTCACCGTTCCACCCTGCGGCGAGAACCGTTCCGTCGCTGCGCAACCCGACGCTGTGGGATCGGCCGGTATTGCGCGCGGCATGCACGTTGCCGGCGGCCGCGGCACAGATACCCGACCACGACGAGACGTCACATTCGCCGGCGCGACCGTTGCCGGTCGCCACTGCCGTCCCGTCCTCCCGGCATGCGACCGAGTGTCGTCGGCCTGCGGCCAGCGTGTTCATGTGCGGGATCAGCCCAGTGACCCTGCGGCCGAGCGTAATTCGCTGAGCGCTTCGAGTACGAACGACACGAGCGGCGCGCCGTCGTCCTTCTCGCCCTCGGTCCATTTCGCGTATCCCTGTTTGAAGGCGAGCACACCGAGTTCGGCGGCGACCCGCGCGGTCGCATCCGCGACGCCGCGGGTGATGAGGGCGTCGGTCATCGCGGCGGCGAGCCCGACGCTCTTGAGGGCGTCACGTTCCTGGAGTTCGGTGCTGGCGGCGATCGCCGCGCTGAGTCTCGGTCCGAGTTCCCGGTTCATCGGCCCCATCTCGCCGGCGGCACGCTCGAGACCTGCGGCGACCATGCCGAGTGGTGTCGTGTCGGCGGACGCCTCGGCGATTCCCTCCGCCATCAGACGGCTGAGCGTTTCCTGGCCGGCCACCAGCACCTCGCGCTTGTCCGAGAAGTGCCGGAAGAACGTGCTGCGGGTGACGCCGGCACGGTCGGCGATCTGCGCGACTGTCGTCGCGTCGTGGCGGTGTTCGTTGAACAGGTCCACCGCGGCGAGGACGAGGCGCTCGCGTGCGCCGGGTTCCCATCGAGCCATGTGGTCATCATAGTGATGCGACATGTGTCCCGTCATCGCGCTGCAGTGATGAGACAACAGTCGCATCACTCGTCAGGAGAGATCCATGCACGTCTTCGTCACCGGCGGTACCGGCACCATCGGCTCCGCCGTCGTCTCAGAGTTGCTCGACAACGACCACACCGTGCTTGCCCTCGCTCGCTCCGACCGGTCCGTGCAGGTACTCGCCGACGCCGGTGCGCAGGTCTTGCGCGGTGGGTTGTCTGATCTCGACGTCCTGCGCTCCGGCGTCGCGCAGTCCGAGGGCGTGATCAGCCTCGCCTTCGATCACGGCGACCACGGAGCCGACGCGTTGGCCGCGGCGATCACCTAGGAAACCGCCGCGTTGTCGGCCACCGGGGAGGAACTCATCGGCACCGACCGTCCGATCGTCACCGTGTCGGGCACGCCGTGGATTCCGGGGCGCGCGTCCACCGAGGCCGATCCGTTGCCCACCGACGGTCCCGTCGGCGGCCGGGCCCGATCGGTGCTGGCGTTACTCGACCTCGCATCGAAAGGCGTGCGCCCCAGTGCGATTCGTCTGCCTCGGACGGTTCACAACCATGGTGAGGGTGGGTTCGCCGGCCTGTTGACCCAACAGGCACGACGCAGCGGCGTAGCGGGATACCCGGGCGACGGCACGCAGCGCTGGCCGGCCGTGCACGCCCGCGACGCCGCGACACTGTTCCGCCTCGCGCTGGAATCGGCGCCGGCCGGGACAGCGTGGCACGCGGTCGCCGACGAGGGAAACACCGTCGCCGACATCATTTCGGTCATCGGCAGGCGGCTGCGACTGCCGGTACAGCAGATACCACCGAGAGCTTCGGTTCGTTCGGTCCGATCTTCGCGGTGGATCAACCCTCGACGAGCACGCACACCCGCGAGGCACTCGGTTGGACGCCGACGCATCCGAGCCTGCTCGAGGATCTGGAGAACATCGAACCGTGAGACCTAGGATTGGCGTCCGAGTTCGGTGCCGAAGCCGGGCCTCAGCGTCAGAAAGGCGAACCGATGACGACCGACGTCGACGGGTCCGACCGCGACTTCGGTGACGTCCACCGGATCGGTGTCGAGCGGGCCGGTGAGATTCTGACCCTGCAACGGGCTGCGTATGTCACCGAGGCGAAGCTGCACAACGACCTGCAGCTGCCCCCGCTGGATCAGACCGCCGACGAGATCGTCGACGAATTGCAGAGCCCGGAGGTGATCGCCCTGGGAATCACCTCCGGAGCACGTCTGGTCGCCGCAGTACGACTCACGGTGCACGGTGACACCGCTGAACTCGGTCGTCTCACGGTCGCGCCCGACCTGCAGGGGAGGGGTTTGGGCAGTCGTCTGCTCGGCGCGGTCGACACATGGTTACCCAGAGCTGTCACCAGACTCGAACTGTTCACCGGTGAGCACAGTCTCGCGAACATTCGGCTGTATCACCGTTTCGGTTTTCGAGAGTTCCGTCGCCGGAATGTCGGGACCTACGACCTGGTCTTCCTTGCGAGAAACGTCATCTCAGGCGAAACCGGGGGATAACGATGTGGTACCCGTGTGAGCCGAGGTGTTTCTGAATTGTCGCCCATCACCGATACTGCTTCGGTGACGAAGTGGACGATATGCGTGGTGATATCGGCGGTCCTGGCTGTCGCGGGGTTGCTGTTTGCCGTTCCCGGGACGGCCGGAGCCGCACCACAATCCGGGTGGCGATACACGATGGTGGCATTCAGCAACGCCAGCGATCGTGACATGGACGCCTACCAGTCCGGCGACGGCACTCATTTCGACGTCCTCCAGAAGGCGGCGTATCGTCCGCCGTCCGGGTTGGTGCGCGATCCGCGGATCTTCCGCAATACCGATGGGTCGTACTACCTCACCTACACCACGGCCGCGGGCGCCAGTATCGGGTTCGCGCGCAGCACCGACCTCACCCACTGGACGTTCATGCAGAACCTGGCAGTCCCGTTCTGCTGCTTCCTTCTTCCCGGTACCGGCGACGGCAAGGGATCGTTGGGCGCGCTGGGTTCGTCGGGTTCGGCCGGGTCGAGCGACCTGCCCTCACTGTCGCCGTTCACCACCAAGGCGTGGGCGCCGGACTGGTTCGTCGACAACGGTCGCGTCAACATCATCCTGTCGATGTCGACGGGCGGCGGTTTCATCCCGTATCTGATGACGGCGACGGACTCCTCGCTGCGGAATTGGGGGCCGCCGGTGCCGCTCGTGGGTATCGGCGCCGACCACATCGACACCACCATCGTGAAGGTGGGCTCGACCTACCACGCATTTACCAAGAACGAGACCAAGAAGGTCATCGAGCACGCCGTCGCCCCCACCCTGGCGGGGC
The DNA here is from genome assembly GCF_030077625.1 of Gordonia sp. L191. Classification (NCBI taxonomy): domain Bacteria; kingdom Bacillati; phylum Actinomycetota; class Actinomycetes; order Mycobacteriales; family Gordoniaceae; genus Gordonia; species Gordonia sp. L191. The sequence continues at coordinate 1,509,027 of NZ_CP125996.1, forward strand.
CCTACACCTTTGTCGCACCGGGCAATTGGGGCACTTTCGTGGAAGGGCCGTCGGTCATCCAACTGCCCGGCGGGGCGTGGCGGATGTACTTCGACGCCTACACCAGGGGCAAATACCTCTTCTCCGACAGTGGCGACGGCCTGCGAACGTGGACGGCGCCCAAGGAACTGCCGGGGCTGTCCGGAACGGTGCGACACGCGGGAGTGATCCGCGAGCCGGCGTGACGCGGTGAACTCACCACGTCGCCGAACGCAGTACCGCGAGCAGCGCTGCCTCGGCCCGCGTCGCCGGCCGCCGCCGGGTGATCACCACGACCTCGGTGAGTCCCGGGTCGGGCAGGCCGTCGAGTTCGACGACGTCGGCGGGCAGGAGCCGACGCGCATGCACCATCACACCGAGCCCGGCCAGCACCGCGGCGCGCAACCCCTGCTGGTTGTTGGAGACACAGGTGATCCGGTGATCGAGCCCCGCGTCGGCGAGTGCGGCGAGCGCCGCGGTGCGCGAGATGCTCGGTTCGGGAAAGGTCACGAGTGGAATCGGCTCACCGGGTCGCAGGACGGTGTCCGGCGCGCCTGCCCAAACCAACGGTTCGGTGAAGATCAGCTGTCCGTGCCGCTGGCCCGGATTGCGCTTGGCCAGAACCAGATCCAGTGAACCCGCACGCAGGCTCGTGTGGAGGTCCTCGCTGAGTCCGATGGTCAGCTCGATATCGACTCGCGGGTGGTCGGCCCGGAAGCGGCGCAGGATCTCCGGCGTTCCCGTGGCCACGAGGTCCTCCGACACCCCGAAGCGGATGCGTCCGGTGATGCCGTCGTCGGTGAAATAACTCAGCGCGCGATCGCACTCGTCGAGGATGGAGCGGGCGAAGCCGGCCATCGCCGAGCCGTCCGCGGTCAGCTCGACCGAGTGCGTGTCGCGTCGCAACAGCGTTCTGCCGACCTGTTTCTCCAGGCGGGCGATGTGGCCGGACACAGTGGATTGCCCGACGTCGAGCTGGCGTGCCGCGGCTGAGAACCCGCCGGTGTGGACGACGGTGAGGAAGGTGCGCAGCGCGGTGGGATCGAGCACACATCTCAGGCTAGTCATCGGAGAACTCGATCACAATAATCGTGGTCAACGTGTTTCCGAATGGCTCCGTCAGGCGTTGACTTATGTCTCATGCGACTGCTCAGAAAGCTCCCCATCGACGGATTCGTCGTATCGATCCTCGCGACGGTGGCGCTCGCATCGGTGTTTCCGGTCGCGGGTGCAGCAGCGACGATCCTCGACGGAATCGTGAAAGCGGCCATCGCGCTTCTGTTCTTCCTCTACGGCACGCGGCTCTCGCCTGCCGAGGCGATGGCCGGGGCACGCCACTGGCGACTGCATCTGACGGTTCTGGCGGTCACCTTCGTCGTGTTCCCGCTGATCGGTCTCGCGCTGCGGGTGCTGACCCCACACGTGCTGAGCAGTGCGCTCTACACCGGTGTGCTGTTCGCGTGCCTCGTGCCCTCCACGGTGCAGTCGTCGATCGCGTTCACCTCGGTTGCCCGCGGAAACGTCCCGGCGGCCATCGTGTCGGCGTCGTTGTCGAACCTTCTCGGAGTCGTGCTGACCCCATTGCTCGTCGTCGCCCTCATGACCACCACCGGCGGAGTCCACGTGAGTGCGGAATCCTTCGGCGAGATCATTCTTCAGTTGCTGCTTCCGTTCATTGCCGGCCAACTGTGTCGGCCACTGGTCGCCGGACCGCTCGGACGACACCCCTTGCTGACCAAGACCGTCGACCGCGGCTCGGTGCTGCTGGTCGTGTACTCCGCGTTCAGCGCCGGTATGGCCGAGCGCATCTGGTCGTCGGTCAGCGTCGGATCGATCGCCGTCGTGATGGCGGTGTGCGCAGGCGTCCTCGGAGTGGTGTTGATGTTGTCGCGATGGGCTGCAAAGACTTTGGGCTTCGCTCGCGACGACGCCATCGTCATCCAGTTCTGCGGATCGAAGAAGAGTCTGGCCGCCGGGCTGCCCATGGCCGCGGTACTCTTCGCCGGAGCGCCGGTGGGGCTGATCATCCTGCCCTTGATGATCTTTCATCAGATCCAATTGCTGGTGTGCTCGATGCTCGCCGCCCACCACGGCCGTGTGGCATCTGAGCGCGCAGGTGCCCCCAGCGATGACCCGACTCTGGATTTCGTGGTCCGTTCTCCGTAGGGTGTGCGCCACGGAGATTCCGCCACGAGGAGGTCGGCGCATGGGACAACTGATGTACACCACCAGCATGTCCCTCGACGGTTACGTCGCCGACGCCAACGGCGATTTCGGTTGGGGTGCTCCGGATGCGGAGATCTTCGACATGCATGTTGATCGGATGGCGGAGACCTCCGCGGAGGTGTTGGGCCGCAAGACCTATGACCTGATGCGGTATTGGGAGAGCCCTCCGGAGGACGGGAGCTGGACGGCTGCAGAACATGAGTTCGCCCGCCGATGGCGGACGATCGACAAGGTGGTCGTGTCGACGACGATGAGTCCCGACGATCTGTCGTCCGATCGCTCGCGGTTGGTACGAGAGCTCGATACCGCAGAACTTCGGCAGATCACCGAGAGCGCTCCTGGCTACGTCGAGATTTTCGGGCCGACCACCGCGGCTGCTGCGATCCGCGCCGGAATGGTCTCCGGTTTCCGGCTGTTCGTCGTCCCCGTGATCGTCGGAGGGGGACTCCGTGCCCTGCCCGCCGACGCTGCGCTCGACCTTCGGCTCATCGAGCAGCGGACCTTCGCCAACGGCACCGTCTATCTGCATTACGCCCCGAAGTGAGGGTGCGCTGGGCATCGCCTCCTGCCGCTGATTCTTCTTATCGAATTGCTCGCTCCTTCCCCCGGATGTTCGGCCCGTCCCCCTGATGGTCGAGCGCTTCCACCGCCGATGCTCGACCGTTCCCCCCGGTGGTCGAGGTGCGAGCCGCGTGCGGCGAGCCTCGAGACCCGGTGAGATGACAAGTATCGCAACCACATCGACGCCCTCTCGACGAGTGGAAAAATGGTTGTCCACAGATTTCCCCGGTCTGGCGTTCGTCGGACCGTTTTTGTCGGTACCTCTTCGTACACTTGTGCCCATAGGTTGGATCACCGATCGCGGGAAGGGAGGGTGTTCGGATGTCGAGTGTGTTGTTGTTCACCGATCCGGATGCCGATGCTGCCGCGATCGCAGCCATGTCACGCGATGAGCTCACCGAGACCGGCCCGTACCTGCTCCGCGAGTCCCGCAAATACGAGGCCCGGACGGTGCTGGCTGCTGCCGCGTTGGCGGAGCGGGTGTTTCGTGAGCATCTGGCGGGGCGGCCCGAGACCGGTGTGTGGGGGCCGGTGATCGAACATGCCGAGAGACTCGGCCGCGCCGAGGTGTCGTTGCAGTTCACGGTCTCCCGCAGCAAAGCCGGGAGTTGGATTGCGTTGGCGGATCTGTTGGAGAAGTTCCCGCTGATCCGTGCCGCCTATTTGAATGGGGAACTGTCGACGAATCGGGTCTCGATCATGGCGCGGGCCGCCCAACGCGGCGAGGACACCGACAGCGACAGCGACAGCAACGGCGGTGACGAGTCCGGGATGTCGTTCGAGGAGATCGTCCTGGACTACGGGTCCCGGGCCACCACCGATCCGGTGCTCTCGCAGCAACTCGACGCCGCGCTGATTTCGATGAACCCCGACAGTGTGATCGAGGACCGCGACACCATCACCGACCTGGTGGGAAACGTCACCATCACCCCCGATGTCGCGGGGCACTCCGCTCTGGATGCAGTCGTTCCCGCGCATTACGGGGTGTTCCTCACCACCCAGATCAACGCGCTGGTCGATGAACGGACCTGCCGCAAAGACCCGCGCCGCGTGGGGTCGCTGCGGGTGATCGCCCTCGGGGAGATCACTGGCGTCCCCGGCGCCCGGCTCGACTGCGAATGCGGGCAAGATGATTGCCCGAAGCGAGGTGGCGGCACCGACAGCAACGGGTCGGCCGAAACACCCGCCGACGCCGACGACGCCGCAGCGTGGGACGACCTGCTCCCCGAACCTATCGACGCCGACGCTCCCGACGTCGAGTTGGTGGAGCCGGTCGTCGAACCCGGGATCGCCGACCCGATGAATCCACCGACGCCGGATGAGGTGCCGGTGGCGTTCGGACGGGCCTTGGTGGTACCTGGCGCACCTGTGTTGACGGTGTTGACGGACCCGGACGGGATTCTCGTGCCGCGGTTGCAGGGATACGGGCCGATCGACCCCGACTACGCCACCACCCTCGCCGACGTAGCGAAGACGATCCACTACCCCGAATCCGTACGTTCGGCTGGGCCGTTGATCCCGCAGATCTCCGACCGCGCACAGGCCCCGCCCGCGGATCCGACCGGACACGGCGGGTTTACCGTGCCACCCCCTGGGGCATTGACGTATGCACCCAGCGCCGCCTTGCGCGCTGAGGTGTTGGCGAACGATGTGTGGTGCCGATACCCGTACTGTGGGATGCCGTCGCACCTGTGCGACCTTGATCATTGGCGACCGTTCAACCATGCCGACCCCGAGGCCGGTGGCTGGACGGTGCTCGGTGATCTGATCCCGTTGTGTCGGGCTGATCACCAACGCAAACACCTCGCCGAGTGGCTGCCGACGCTCCTCCTGGATCGGCGGGTGGAGTGGCGGAACCGACGGACGGGGCAGGTCATCGTTACTTTCCCGCGGTGACGGGGTTTTGCTGTGGGGTGGAACCAGCTGTGGTGCAAGAGGTCTCGAGGCTCGGCGCACGCGCCTCGCACCTCGACCATCGGGAGGAAAGTCCTCGACCATCGGGGGGACGCCTCGACCATTGGGGGAAGGGTTTTCGATCGTCGGGGGGAAGGGTCCTCGACCAGCGGGACGAAGGAGCGACTGCGACCCGTAGGTCGTCGGCGAACGCCGACCGACGATCACCCGACGTAGGTACCGTCGGGGTATGGCCGACGACTGGCGCGCCGATCGTGTGCGATCTGCGATCGAAGGACGCAACCCCACCGTGCTCGCCGAACTCGATGCGGCGTTCGCGGTCATCGGCGACCTACAGTTCCTGCCGGGATACTCGCTGGCGTTGACGAAGTCTCCTGGGGTCGAACGACTTTCCTCTCTGCCGCGATCCGAGCGTCTTCGATTCCTGGCCGACGTGGATCTGATCGCCACCGCCGTCGAGACCGTATGCGCGGCACATGATCCGGGGTTTCGGCGGATGAACATCGAAATCCTCGGCAACACCCACCCAATCCTGCACGCACACATCTGGCCGCGCTACACCTGGGAGCCGGCGGATCGGGTGGGGATGCCGGTGTGGTGCTATCCGCAGGAGCGTTGGCATGAACCCGCCAGCGCCCTGTCGGCTGCGCACGATGAGCTGAAATCCGCCCTCAGTGCCGAGATCAACCGGCTGCATCACCTCGAGGGGAATCGCAGCGGTCGATCGATCGACGGGTGATGATCAGCCGGGCGGCCGTCCCGCCGCGATCTGCACGAGCGCCCGGACACTGACGTCGCGGGCGCGGCGGCGGGATTCGGCGAGCGGATTGTCGGAGGGCACGAGTAGACGTAAACCCTTGTGGTGGCTGCGGAAGCGCAGCGGCGTGGTGAGTTCGAGGGCTTCTCCGTCGACGCCCGCATAGGCGGTACCGCCAGCCGAGGAGACCTCGAAGGTCGGGGTGGTGAACTCGTGCCAGTGCGGGCTGGTCTTGCGCAGACCGACGGCCGACAGGGCGACCAGTGTGGCCGCTTCGGCGCCGGTGCGCGGCGACACGGCGACGACGCCGAGGAGGCCGGTATCCATCCGTCGTCGTTCACCGGCGTCGAGAAGGGCACCGGAATAGGGGTTGTTGGACACCAGGATCAGGAATGCGCCGTCAACCGCAGTGCCGTTGGCCGCGGTGAATTGCAGGTCGAAGGGTTCTGCGGTGTTGCCGAGGAGTTCGGGCAGCAGCGCCGCGGTGGTTTGAGCCTTGTCGTCGCGGTAGGAGTCCTGCTGCACGATTGTCGCGTACACCCCGAGCGAGACGTTGTTGACGAACAGGCGTCCGTTGACGGTGGCGTAATCGACTCGGCGGATCACACCGTCGGAGAAGGCCTGGACGTTGCGTCGTGGGTCGGACCGGTCGAGCCCGAGATCCAGGGCGAAATGGTTGCGGGTACCCGCGCTGACGCAGACGAACGGCAGGTCGTGTTCGATAGCGATGGCGGCGACGAGCGCTTGCGAACCGTCCCCGCCGGCCATCCCCAGACAGTCCGCACCACGCGCCACCGCGTCACGTGCGAGTTGTTCGAGATCGTCGTCGGGCCCCAGGACGACGGTCTCGACACCGATCCGGTGTGCTGTCTCGACGAGTTCGAACCGATCGACCTTGCCGCCACCGGATTTCGGGTTGCAGATCAGAACCGGATGTCGGGGCCGCCACGGCGCGTGCATCAGATCCAACTCGTGTAGATGCGGCGTCAAGGCGTGACGGGCCGAGGCGACGGCGATCACCCCGAGCGCGACGGCGACGATCAGGTGCACGACGAAAGCGCCGGAATCAACGACGGCCAGCACCAGCGCACTGACGAGCGCCGCGACCCCGAGCACCCCGACGGCGATACCGACGCCACGTCGTACCCCGCGTTCGGTGATCGCCCACCACGCGCCGAGCGCGGCGACGGCCAGACCCGCCACGCCGAGCACGAAGTGCAGACCGCTGTTGACCAGGAACACCAGAATCGCCACGAGGAGTCCGGCCGCGGCCAGCAACGCGACGACGGCACTGATCCGTCGCTGGCTCGTCACCTCGAGTCGGGGTCGGTGGTGATCAGAGCGCAGATCTCGGCGTAGCGCAGCAGAAAGCGCTTCTCGTCGAGACGTTTGCGGCGCATCCACGAGGTGACCTCGGTATTGCACTTACCCGCGTTGCACGACCGGCAACTCGGCACCACGTTACCGGCGGTGTACCGGCCGCCCCGGGAAATGGCGAGAACGCAATCCTTCTGTAGCGCAACGCCATCAGCCTCGCAGTAGGCGCATCCACCCCACAGTGAGATCAACTGCTCCCATTGCTCGGGGGTGAGGTCATGGGTGACCGCGTCCATTCGGCGCCGACGACGTTTCGCGTAGCGGCGGGCACGGGTGCGGTTGGCGGGCACGACGATCAGGGTAGGCCATCACCCGGTCTCATGCGCTGAGGCCGGCCGGCACGATCCCGCTCGGTGTGTACTTCTCGCGCCGGATGTTGCGCGCGGGCATGCGCCGGCGTTTGCAGGCCTTCACCCCGGCGTCGACCATCGCCGGCGGCCCACACAGGTAGGCGACGTACCCGCGCAGCGATGCGAAGTCGTCGAGCACCGCGTCACCCACGTAGCCGGTACGCCCGTCCCACGCCGACTGACTCAGACACGGGACGTAGGTGAGCCCGCGGTGGCGCTCGGCCAGCTCTTGCCAGAACTGCTGATGGTAGAGGTCGGACTCGTGGCGGACCCCGTGGTACAGATGGATCTCGCGGTGGGGATCGTCGGTGAGAGCCTGCACCGCAATCGATGTCAGTGGTGCCAGACCGGTGCCGCCCGCGAGCAACAGCATCGGTGCCTCGGGCTCGTCGGCCTCGGGTGCGTAGGCGAAGTCACCCCACGGACCGCGCATCTCGAGTTCGTGGCCGACATCGAGACCGCCGAAGATCCACCCGTCGGTCGCCATACCGCCGGGCACCCGGCGGATCTGGAACTCCAGCCTGCTCGTCGACGTCGGTGGATTTGCCATCGAGTACTGACGCCACTCGCCGGTGCCCGGAACCGCGATCTCCATGTACTGGCCGGCCGAGAAGTCCAGTGGCTCATCGATATCCACGAGCACGGTCACCGTGTCGTGAGCCACGGTCTCGATGCCGTGGACGGTCCCGACCACATCGCGGAGTCGGTGCCGGGGGCCGGTCTGTTCGGGCGCGTCCACCTCGATCGTGGTGTCCGATCGCGGACGCGACTGACACGCCAGGACGAATCCACGCGCCTGATCGTCGGCGCCGAGCACCGTCTCCGGGATCTCGGGGGTGTCGACGGTGCCCGAACACAAGCGCACCTTGCATGTTCCGCACGTCCCCTGATTGCAGGAATTGGGCAGATACACGCCGTTGCGCAGGAAGGCGTCGAGCAGCGGCTGGTCTTCGGTGCAGGTCACGCTCGCCGACGCGGCGCCCACGACGTCGATGCGATGGGCCTGCGAGCCGGTCGTATCGGAAGCAGCCATCGCCCTCACGCCTCCCACGTGACGTGCAGCGAGGTCGGTCCGCGGAACCCCCAACCCCAGAACTCGACGTCGGAATCGGTGTCGCGCTCCAGATTCGGAATCGATTCGAAGAGTTCCTCCAGACCGATCCGGCACACTTGATTGGCGAAATAGATCCCCGCGCACGCGTGATTTCCGGCCCCGAAAGCCAAGTGCGGCAACGGTGGACGGGTGATGTCGTACTCCGAGGGCGCGGTGTACACAGCGGTGTCGTGGTTGGCCGAGCCGTAGGACATGAGCACGACGGTGCCCGCGGGCAGCGCCACCCCGGCGACCTCGACGTCGGCGGTGCTGATGCGGGCGGTGGCCGACCAGATCGGCGAGGTCCAACGCATCCCCTCGGAGATGGCCCGGGGGATCAGTCCGGGTTCGTCGACGACCTGCTCCATCTGATCCGGTCGGGTGAACAATCCGACCAGCGTGGAAGCCATCGCGTGACCGGGCTCCTGCATGGCGCCGAGCAGGTAGACGAACAGGGTCGGGTAGATGTAGTCGCGGTCGCGGGTCTGCCCGTCGGGCATGCCGTCGTGCAACCAGTGGGAGATGGCGCTGTCGTCGGGGTGGGTGATCCAGCGGTCGATCATCGGGTCGACGATCGCGCGGATCTCGGCCTTGGCCTCATCACCCTCGTCGAAACCTTCGGGATTGGTGAACTCGCCGTTCTCGTCGACGCCGGCATTGGTGAATGACCGGGACAGCTTGTGGAACCACTCGCGCAGTGTGTCCGAGCCGACCTCGCGCAGTCCGAGGAGGTCGCCGAGCGCCCGCACACTGACCGGTTCGCAGTATTGCGCGACGAGTTCGGCGTGGCCATCGTCCTCGAACGTCTCGAGGAACCGGCGTGCGATCGGCCGGACCAGATCATCGATCCACCGATCGACCTCTTGCGGCTGCAACGCCGGGTCGACCATCGACCGCAGGTCGTCGTGGATGTCCCCGTTGACTCCGATGACCGCCGGGTGCCCGAAGGTCCGCCCGCCGGCCTTGGTGATGATCGCCTCGAAGTGCTCGCTGGTGGCGATCTCCCGGCAGATGTCGGTCGTGGTGGCCACGTACGAGCCGAGGACGGGGATGTAGGCCAACGGGCGCTCGGCACGTAGCCGCTCGTACACCGGGTACGGGTTGCGCTCGAGCTCGGTCATGGTGATCTCGTCGATCCAGCTCGGTGCCGGAGTGGGGTTGGACGGGGTGGGTGTCTCGGTGATCGTCATGGAGTACTCCTCTGGTCGGTGGCAGGCGATCGGAACTGCTCTGGCCCGAGACGGTAGGGCCGATCGGGACCGGCCTCGACACCGATTGCGCGGGGGAGACACCGAATGCGCGATGGAGTTGTGATCGATATCGCATCAGCCGGTCGATGTGAGGTAGACAAGACCTCAGGCCGGCGCAGCCCGCCGGCCGGGCCGACGAAAGAACCGCCACCCGCATGTTCACCGAACACACGTCCACCGGGCACTCGTCAACCGGGCACGGGGCACCGGACGGGGAGACCCGGGACTGGGACGCCGCGCACCGTGCCGTCGCCGATGCGTACTTCCCGCACGAACTCACCGACCTCGACGGCACCGGAGACGTCGCGCTGTCACTGCGGACCGTCGAACTCGGCGGCGTGACGATCGGTCGACTGACCTGGGGTACCGACGTCGCGATCACCTGCGCCTATCCGGGGGCCTACGAGGTCAACATCCCGATGTCGGGACGACTGCACTCGCGCCACGAAACGCGTGAGGTGGTCTCGACGCCCGGACGAGCGACGGTCTTCGCCGCCGACCGCGAGTCGCAGATCACTCGGTGGACCGCTGATTGCGACGTGATCGGCGTCAAGTTCGATGCCGATCACCTCGAACGCGAAGCCGACCGCATCCACGTCGGTGCCGTGCGCCGACGCCTCGTGCTGCCCGATCAGATCGACGTCGCGACCGCCGCGGGGCGGTCGTGGCTCGACCTGGTCTCGGCGTTGTCCGCGCAACACCGCGAGCCCGTCGACCTGCTCGCCAATCCATTGGTCGGCCCGCAACTGGCGGGCGCGGTGACCGCGGCATTCCTGCTCACGGTCGCGCCCGATCCCGTCGACGCGGCACATCCACTGCGACCGCGCACCGTCAAAAGGGTCCTCGACGCCCTGCACGCCGACCCGGCGCGACCGTGGACACTGGCCGAGATGGCAGCGCTCGCACAGACCAGCGTGCGTCGTCTGCAGGAGGCCTTCGCCGAATACGTCGGTGCGACGCCCACGGTGGCCCTGCGTGACATCCGATTGGCGCACGCGCACAACGACATCGAGCGCGGAGCGGGCACGATCTCCGACATTGCGGCGCGGTGGGGTTTCAGCAGCGCGAGCCGCTTCGCCGCGGCCTATCGGCGGCGGTACGGTGCTCGGCCGTCGGAAGTGCTGCGCAGGTGATCGCGCTCCGACAGCAACGGGGCAACGATCAGCGAGCCCCCGATGTGTAAACACAGTGACCTGTGTCGTACATTGAAGCAGATCATATATTTGATACAGACAGAGGTGCACACCGATGGACATGACCTGGTCGGATGACGACATCGCCTTTCGCGACGAGGTGCGTGAGTTCCTCGACGCCGAACTGACCCCGGAGCTGCGCGCCGCCGGCCGACTGCGCACCAGCGTGTACACCGACCACGAGGCGTCGATGGAGTGGCAGGCGGTCCTGCACAAGCGTGGATGGGCCGCGCCGGTGTGGCCGGTCGAGCACGGCGGCTGCGACTGGTCGCTGACCCAGCACTACATCTTCAGCCGCGAATCGGTGCTGGCCGGTGCGCCCGCGCTGTCCCCCATGGGGATCCGCATGGTCGCCCACGCGATCATCGCCTTCGGTACCCCCGAACAGAAGGCGTTCTACCTGCCCGGCATCCTCACCGGCGACGTCTTCTTCTGTCAGGGTTACTCCGAACCGGAATCCGGCAGTGATCTCGCCTCGCTGTCGATGTCGGCGGTCTCCGACGGGGACGATCTGGTGTGCACCGGCAGCAAGATCTGGACAACCCATGCCGCCGAGGCCAATTGGATGTTCTGCCTGGTCCGTACCTCACGCACCGGCAAGAAGCAGGAGGGCATCACCTTCCTGCTGATCGACATGAACTCCCCGGGCATCGAGGTGCAGCCGCTGGTGATGGCCTCGGGTGAGCAGGTGCAGGCGCAGGTGTTCTTCGACGAGGTGCGGGTGCCGAAGAAGAACGTGCTCGGCGCGATCGACGACGGCTGGACGGTCGCGAAGTATCTGCTGGTGTTCGAGCGCGGCGGCGGCGCGGCCGCGCCGGGATTGCAGGTGATGGTGGAAAACCTCACCGATCATGCGTCGACGGTCACCGGGCCGTCGGGGGTGCCGCTGGCCGACGAGCCGGCGTTCGCCGCCAAGCTCGCCGATCTGCGCACGCGCGCAAAGGTTCTCGAGGTTCTCGAATATCGCGCGCTCGCGGAGATGAGTGCCGGACGCAATCCGGGCGCGATCTCTTCGATGCTCAAGATCCTCTCGACCGAGCTGAGCCAGCAGATCACCACCCTCGGCGTGGAGGCGGCAGGCCCCCGCGGACGGGCGTACCAGCCGCACGCCGCCGCGCCGGGTGGGCCGATCGCCGACTTCGTGCCGCCGGCCGACGGATATGTCAGTGGGCAGGCGTGGCAGGCGGTGGCGCCGCTGCTCTACCTCAACGACCGTGCCGGCTCGATCTACGCGGGCAGCAACGAGATCCAACGCAACATCCTCGCCAAGGCCGCCCTGGGCCTGCCCCAGTACTGACCGGAAAGGTTTCTTCCTCCATGGATTTCGATCTCACCGCCGAACAGCAACTGCTCTCCGACGGGCTCACCCGCTTTCTCGATTCCCGCTATGACCTCACCGAGAGCCGCAAGGTCGCCAAGGTCGGCGACGGATGGCAACCACAGATCTGGCGCGCCTTTGCCGACGAACTCGGCGTCATCGGTGCGTGCCTGCCCTCGACGGTCGGCGGTGACGACGGCGGCCCCGAGGAGCTGATGGTTGTCACCGAGGCGCTCGGCCGCGCCCTCGTCGTCGAACCGTTCGTCGACACGGTGGTCCTCGGCGCCGGTCTGCTCGCGCGTACCGGACACGACGGTGCACTCGAGGTCGCGCGGTCGGTGACCGCGGGCGAGACCCTCGTGGCCACCGCCGCGCTCGAGGACACCTCGGGCGGACGGCTGCACCACGTGACCACCCGCGCCGAGGAATCCGACGGCGGCTGGGTTCTCCACGGCGCCAAGGCTGTTGTCACCACCGCCCCGATCGCCGATCAGCTGATCCTCACCGCGCGGATCTCCGGCGGCGACGACGACCGCGACGGCATCGGCCTGTTCCTGATCCCGCTCGGCGACGCCACGCCGGCCGGGTTGACCCAGCACGGGTTCCGCACCGTCGACGACCGCCGCGCCGCGGACCTCGCCCTCGACGGCGTGCAGTTGAGCGGCGACGCACTGATCGCCCGCGGTGCCGACGCGCTCGCGCTACTCGAACGCGCATGGGACACGGCCACCGCCGCGGTGGTCTCCGAAGCGGTCGGCCTGATGCGCAAGGTGTTGGCCGACACCATCGCCTACACCACCCAGCGTCAGCAGTTCGGGCGCCCACTCGCCGGCTTCCAGGCATTGGCGCACCGCATGGTCGACATGTACATCGAGCTCGAACAGGCCGTTGCCGCACAATATCTGGCGATCCTGTCGCTCGACGCGGAACCCGCCGAGCGGGCTGCGGCGGTGTCGGCGGCCAAGGCCACGATCAGCCGGGCCGCACGATTCATCGGCCAGAACTCGGTGCAATTGCACGGCGGAATGGGCATGACCGAGGAACTCGCGATCGGACACTACTTCCGGCGACTCACCGTCATCGAATACGAATTCGGTTCGGCCGACGCTCATCTGGCGAGGGTCGAGAAACTCGCCCGAGCCTGAGCGAACTCGGCCTCGATCTCGGCCCGACCCAGCACCGGGTCGGTGCCGGGCACATGTGTCGGCTCGGTGTGGGCCGCGTTTGTCCCGCCGGCCACCCGGCGGCGGGCAGCCGCGAACTCCGGAAGCTCGCCGATGCCGGCGTGCGCGGCGTTGAGCAGCGACCACACGGCGCTGCGCCGGGCGCGGCGCTCGACGGGATGAGGCGGGGAATACATGACGAGTTGTCCGGCCCACCGGGGCAGGGTGTCGCGGATTGCCCAGTCGACTGCAGCCGCAGCGGGATTGGGCACGTTGGCGCCGGTCGCCATCGCCGCCCCGTAGGTCAACGCCAGACGCGGCAGATACGACCGCAGGCATTCGAGGGTCTCGGCCTTGGTGGTCGGGAGGTCGGTGCCCCCGAGCGCATGACCGACCCGGACGAACTCGCCGTAATAGCGATCGAGGTCGGCACCGCGCAGCGGGCGCGGATGATAGATCTCGAGCGCCGTCGCCAACCCCCACACCACGGTGGCGTAATTCCAGCGCAACCACTCGGGATCGTCGGCGTCGTAGGTGGCGCCGTCGGGACGAGTGCCCTTGATCGTGTGGTGCATGGCGGACCGTGCGCGCCACTCGTTCGGCGGTCTCGGTGCTGCCGTAGGCGGTACCGATGAAGAAGGCGACCGAGTGTCCCAGGCGAATGGATGCACCGTCGGGATCGATCCGGGGCAGTGCGGCCGGGTCGTCGGAGCGTTGCACCAGCCGCGAGTGGTGCATGCCCATCCAGTAGATGCTCGGGTCGAGGCGCTCCAGATAAGACGCGCACTGCAAGCCGAAGACGAGGGCAGGCGTGTGTGAATGGACATACCAGGTGGCGCTGTCCGGACCGAACCATCCCGGATCGCCGGCGGGGTTCTCGAACTCCATGCCGCGGAAGAACTTTGCGCGGATGTTTGCGTCGAAGAAGCCGGTCAGCCAGTCGCCGACCCACTGGTGCGGCATGGCGAACGGCAGAGTCGGCACTGGCAGGGTCGGCAACGGCAGTGATCCCAGGTCGATCCGGGGCAGCTTGATCGCGGACGGAGTCTTCATCGTCTCTCCCTGCGCTCGTGGTGGTGCGCGACCGGACCGATTTTGGCCACGCATGTGCCGCGCTCGCTCGAAGTCTGGACTGGAGAACGCAAAGTCTGGATTCCTGGACTAAAGCGCCCCATCGGTCACAGACTCTGGACGGCACACACATGAGACATCAGTATGGCGCCGGTTGTGACGAGGCTTGGCCATGACGCAGGTATCAACTCAATGTCGACTCTCGCTCCCCAACCGCGCCACCGAGGGTGAAGAGCGAACATGAGTGTCGCCAGTTCCAGGTGCGGCTTCCCGAGGATCTGCTACGTGAGCTCGCAATCCATCGTGCCGGTGCGGGAGAGACCCGCCAGTCGGTCGCGGAGAGCGCTCGCCGAGTACCTGGAGCGGCATAGGTCTCTTTGATATCAAGGCGTCGCCACAACTAGACGGTATGAGGAGGTTGGGACTGCTGCACGGATAGGTGACAGTTGGGGTGTCATGCCGCTGAGGCGGCTGTGTTGATGATGGTCTCGTATTCGATGGGCGTCAACCGACCGAGGCGGGCTTGTCGGCGTCGGCGGTGGTAGGTCCGTTCGATCCAGGTGACGATCGCGATCCGCAGTTCCTCGCGGGTGGCCCACCGTTGCCGGTCGAGGACGTTTCGTTGGAGCAGTGCGAAGAATGATTCCATGGCGGCGTTGTCACCCGCGGCACCGACCCGCCCCATCGACCCGACTAGACCGTGCCGGTTGAGCGCCGACACGAACTTCCTTGATCGGAATTGAGATCCTCTGTCCGAGTGAACAATACAACCCGCAACATCGTCTTCTCGGCGGGCGACCGCGTTGTTGAGCGCTGTCACAGCGAGACGGGACTTCATCCTCGAGTCGATGCTGTAGCCGACGATCCGCCCCGAGCAGGCGTCCTTGATCGCGCAGAGGTAGAGCTTGCCCTCGTCGGTCCAGTGCTCGGTGATATCGGTCAGCCACAACTCATTCGGACTGTCGGCGGTGAAGTCCCGTTCGACCAGGTCGTCGTGCACCGGCGGACCAGGCTTCATACCGTTCTTCCCACGCCTTTTACCGAAGCTCGACCACCAGCCGTTGGCGCAGCAGATCCGCCACACCGTCCTTCCACTCATCGCCTGACCGGCGACTTCTGCTTCGTCGGCAAGGAACCGATACCCGAACTCCGGGTCGTCACGATGGGCATCGAACAGGGAATTCGCTCGGTGCGCTTCGACCCATTCGGCGGTAGTGACTGGCTCTGTGAGCCAGCGGTAGTAGGGCTGGCGGGAGAGCTTGAGGACCCGGCACGACACCGCCACGGGAATCCCGTCGGCGGCGAGCTCCTTCACGAGCGGGTAGAACCTTTTCCCGGCAGATTCGCCTGCGACAGATACGCAGCCGCCCGCCGCAGCACCTCATTCTCCTGCTCCAACAACCGGATTCGCTTGTTCGCCTCCCGCAGCTCCGCGGACTGCCCGCTCGTCATGCCGGGCTTGGTGCCGTCGTCGACGTCGGCGCGGCGCATCCACTTCTGCAAGGTCATCGGGTGCACCCCGAAATCCTTCGCGATCTGCTCGATCGTCACACCCGACTCGCGCTCGCGGGCAACCCGGACCACGTCATCACGGAACTCTTTCGGATACGGCTTGGGCACGATAGCCATCCTTCCAGGCCCACCCCCTCGGGCAAGCCAGATCAGATGTCACCTATCGATGCAGCAGTCCCCTTGGTATCCGCGTGACACTGGGCGATAACGCGTATCGCTCGCTCGCGACCGACCGCGCCACCGCCTGTCAGTTCCGCCAGCCATCTGAGTGTTTCCGGTTTGCTGCGTTCGACCGTCGGCCACCACGCCGCGCCAACCACAGGGTGCTTCCACCGACGCATTGCGAGAACACCGAGATTGGTCCGACGCTGACGCCCCATGTCGGTGAACACCTCGTAGTTGACACTGAACATGGTGCACGTTCGGCGCATAAGTCGATCGGCGACCAAGCCTGAGTAGGTGGACATACCAGACGTGTACTTCATGTCTGCGAACCACCGAGTTCCGTCGCGATCCTGACCCGCAACGTCAGGAATGTGAACAATCGTCCTCGACCCGTATTGCCAACGCACAGCGCATGGTTGGCCGATGTACCCCCAGTGTTGTGGCCTGCGGTCGAACTGACGCATCCAGGCGACCTCCAACAGCGACTCAGCCAGCACCGAGTGCAGATGATCGCCAAATCGCGTTGTGTGATAACCGAATTTCGAGCGCGCTTTGTTGTGTGTTCCGATCCTGCGGGCCGGTTGAGAACCGAGAGATCCACGGAATCATGCTCGGCCATGGTCGTCTCCAGGACGCATTTGCCGTCCCAGAAGAACAGTCTGGCCGTCTGCGCGATCTCTCCGACCGAGTCATTGTCCGCGAGCACGCGTTTCCCATCCGCACGTGTCATCTGCCGACCAAACAGGGCTGTCAGGTCCTTGCTGATTCGACGAGTTCCTCGTCGAGCGGGGACCCTTGGTGGCTGAGGTTGGCCGGTCATCGGACTCGCCTCTGAGCCAAATTGAGGCGGGCGAACTGAATTTTGGGCGCGCGAAAGCGCTGAAATGTACTCACCTGAGTGTATCCTTCGAAATGGAATAGGAGTCCACGTTGACGACGTGAGGCGCTGACAGGAGCCGGGCCGCCACCCGGCTTTCTGTGTGTCTGGGCAGTTCAGGGCATAGTTCTTGCCGCTGCTGCGCTCAGAAGAAGCGCCGGCGGCGCACGTGCGAGACAGCCGAGCACCAAGCCCCGAGTCGATCGGGAAGGCGCAACAGCGCCAGCACCGCTGGAGACGGAAACTTCGAGGCGATCACCTTGCCTCGGCTCTGCAGCTAGGCCACACACGCGCTGACGCACCCTTCAACGTTTGGAACGCGGGCGCCTGCGTGTGTGGTGACAGGCGTGTTCGATACAACCCTAGTCCAGCGCTCGTCACTGAGGCGTTGAACGACACGATCGAACTGCGGGGTCCAAGGCTCGTCACGATCTGCGCTAGCTGCAGTCCCCAGCCAGCTCGGCAGCCGTTCCTCGGACTTGTCCCCTGAAATGGCCCGGGTTCCAGCACCCGTTGACTATTGTGTCTCCGTGAGATTGAGCCGAATCGTTGTGAAGAACTTCCGCAATCTTGTCGACATCGACGTGCCTCTGTCACGTCACACTGTGATCGTCGGCGAGAATAGGTCAGGGAAGAGTAATCTGTTGCACGCCATGCGCCTGGTTCTCGACAACACGCTCTCAGGCGACCAACGACGGTTGCGGCCCGAGGACTTCTGGGACGGACTCGCAACCGCGCAGGACGATCCGATGAACAGCGGTGAGACAGTCGAAGTATCGCTTGAAGTCACAGAATTCGAGAAGGAGCCACCCGTGGTCGCAGCACTGGGCGACGCGCTCATCTCCGGAACCCCAATGACGGCAAGGCTCACGTACCGATGGGAGCCCGATCCACTCGTTACCGACGGCGGTGTTTACCGAGCCCGTTTGTACGGTGGCGCAGACGACAACCCCATATCCTCCTCAGACGTTCGGGACAGACTGATCACCGTCTTCATGCATGCGCTACGCGACGTCGAGAACGATGTGAAGAGTTGGCGCCGATCTCCGCTTCGCGCACTTCTCGAAGGTGCGGCCCAAAGCGCTGATGCCGCCGACCTCGACAAAGTGCAGGAGGCCATGAAAGCTGCAAATGAATCGCTGAACACTCTCGACCCCCTGATCACACTCAGCCAGCGCATCTCGGCGAGCACGACAGCGACAGTCGGCACGAACCAGGGACTCGAAGCCACCCTCGCAGCGGTACCGCCAGACCCTCGACGACTGATTCGGGCAATGCAACTTCTTGTCGATGGCTCCGCCCAACGACAGCTTTCGAGTGCAAGCCTCGGTGCGATGAATGTCTTGTACTTCTCGCTCTTGGAGTTACAGTTGCAGCAGCGTTTGCAGACGTCCGAGGTCGCGCACGTGTTGCTTGCGATCGAAGAGCCTGAGGCACACCTACATCCGCATCTGCAGCGGCTCCTCTTCCAGCATCTGCAGGCGGGCGACAGCGATCGGTCGACAGTCGTCACAACGCATTCGCCGCACATCGCGAGTGTGACCTCGGTGCGAAACCTGATCATGTTGCGCACTACACCCGACGGCACGGTTGCGCATGCCGCCAGCCGAGCTGACCTATCGGAGGCTGAGTGGAATGATATTGACCGGTACATGGATGCGACTCGATCGGAATTGGTCTTCGCCCGACGGGTGCTCTTAGTCGAAGGGGTAGCCGAGCAACTCTTGGTTCCAACCCTGGCGCGCAGAATTCCGATCGACCTCGACAAAGCAGGCATTTCAGTGTGCGCTATCGGGGGTACTCATTTCTCTGCGTATATCAAGCTGTGCAACGCATTGGGAATCCCATGGGCGGTCCTGACTGACGGCGATCCCGACATCAAGGTGACGGGTAATAGACGGAAAGAGCTGCTGGAGAAACAGATTGACGCCGACCCAGATGCCATCTTCGTCGGTTCAACCACCTTCGAGCACGACATCGTCGCGCAGTCAGATGCCAACCGATCCACCATCCTGGGAGTGCTCAAGGATCTCCTCGATGATCCTGACGACGACGACATCGCAAGTCTCGCGGCGTGGGATGAAGAGACTCCGGAGGTGAAGGCTTTCCTCAAAATGATCACAGATAGCGGGGGCAAAGGTCGATTCGCCCAAAGACTTTCGAGTACTGATCTCGATCCTCCGCAACACCTCGCTGACGCGCTCACGTGGCTCCTGGCGCCGCAGAAGTGAGCCGGCTACAGCACGAAGTAGACGAACTACGGACGAATTCAGACCAGTGGGAAGCATTTCAGCAAACGGGTCACTGCGCCGTGCTCGCTCCGCCCGGAAGCGGAAAAACCAAACTGTTGGTAACAAAGGCCGTTTGGCTGGCGAATAACGCTCTCGATCCAGGGCGCCGTCTTGCCTGTATCACCCTGACGAACCCCGCTGCAGCCGAGCTCCGCTCTCGAGCGCGCTCGTTGGGGCAGCCGGTCGGACGAACGGTCGTTGTCGCGACCGTGCACTCATACGCGTGGTCGCAGATCGTGCGACCGCTCGCACCAGCAGCTGGCTTCCCAGAGTGGTCAGAGTTCGAGCTCGCACCACGCAACGAGACCAACGCGGCAATGCGAGAAGCCATCCGTTACGTGTTCGGACCTCAAAGCGACACCCGCTTCGTGGACGCAACGGTCAAACGAAACCGTAAACTACTTTCCGAAGACTCATGGGAGGCGACGGGCGACAAAATTCGGGCAGTTGCACTGAGATACGAAAGCTTGTTGCGAGCCAACGGCTACGTCGACTTTGACGGTGTCATCGCCATGGCGGTGCGGCTTGTAGAGCAATACCAGTTCGTGAGAACTGTGCTTCACGCGCGGTACCCGTACCTGATGGTTGACGAATATCAGGACCTCGCACCGGGCCTCCATCGCATAGTCACCGCGCTTTCGTTCGACGATGGCGAAACAACTCTCTTCGCCG
This sequence comes from Gordonia sp. L191, assembly GCF_030077625.1. NCBI lineage: Bacteria > Bacillati > Actinomycetota > Actinomycetes > Mycobacteriales > Gordoniaceae > Gordonia > Gordonia sp. L191. Next base: position 1,528,835 of record NZ_CP125996.1, read on the forward strand.
TTGGTGATCCAGATCAGGCCATCTACGGCTGGACTGGCACCCGGCCTGAATTGCTACTTGAGTTGGCGAATTTGCCATCCGTGCATCGGGTTGATCTGAAGACCAACTACCGGTGTGGTGCACGGATCGCGGAGGCGGGCCGCCGAATCCTCGGGCGTGAACCTTCAGCAGCCGTGACGACCCGAGCAGGCGGCACTGTGACCGTTCGGTGTGAAAGCCGCGGATTGACCGCCCAAGCGGGCTACATCGCAGGTCGAATCCTGGAGCTGCAGTCGAGTGGAACATTACTACACGAGATTGCTGTTCTTGCACCAACCCACGACGACTGCAACGAGCTCGTCTCGGTTCTCAACGACCACGGGATCACTGTGGCTTGGCGTGCGGATGCCTACGCCTCCACCCCGCTGACGCTCGTTCTGGAAGCGTTCGCGGCTTGGGCCGCATGCGGCCGGGAAAACAGCGGTTACGGGCTCGGCGGACTGCTTGACGCCTGGCGCCAACTCGCCGATTGGGACACCATGTCCGCAAGTGTCGATGATGTGGTGGCAGTACTCCTCACCACCTCTGCGGATAGGCCCGCGACCGACTTCGTCGAGCCGATCGTCGCTATTCTCGAGTCCAGTGAAGCAATGAGCGTGCTCCGATCAGACGACGCTGACGAGCTCACGCGGATGCGGGGAGCACTGGCGTCTGACGGAGCGATGGCGGCCTTCTCTGCGGCCGACTTAGGCCGCATTCGCATGCGCGATGGGCGCGTTGAGGTTTCGACGATGTCGGCGAGCAAGGGCCTGGAATTCGACCATGTGTTCATCGCGGCACTGGAACAGGGGAAGCTTCCGTATTACAAATCGCAGCGCGGCACGCCCGAGTGGGAGGAAGACCGACGCAAGTTCTATGTCTCGTTCACCCGCGCTAGGCACGCGGTGGAGGTCCTGTACTCCGGATGGTATTCGACGAGTTGGGCCCGAAAGAGCAACGGGCCGAGTATTTTTCTCCGTGAAGCCGGCCTTATCTAGCACGCGGCGGATACCCAATTCTCAAGCCACCAGTCATGGTCGTCGATGTTATCGCAAGGAGTCGACCAAACAAGTTTTCGCAGGGCTAGTCCAGGACATTAGGCTGGAGTGAACTTCCTGACCCAGACAAGGAGTTAAAGACATGAGCCGTCCGCCCATCAGCGCCGACATTGCGGTGCGGTTTGCACAGATCTACAAGTACGATCCCGCCGTCGAACGACCCACGCATCGTCAACTCACTGCTGTGTTCAACCGATATGGGTTCGACGACGTCGCGCCATACGATCCGTCTGCAGAATCTAACCCCAACAAGGAGATACGAGTACGGCGGGTCCTTGAGGCCGTTCGGCGCCAACCACGGCATGCCCGCGACGTCGTAGATGCACTACTTGTCGATCTCCGAGCGCTTGATTGTTTCACGAATGGGAGCATCGGCGCCGATGTCATGACGCGTCTCCAGACGGCATTCAAGGCCGAGGGGTTTGAGCTTACCGAGATCGGTGAGCTCCGGACTGCTGGACCGATCGACCTGTCGACCGGCGGCCGCGCAGCACTCGATGAGCAGCTCGCTCGGCTGCTCAAAGCTGACGACGACCCTGCACTGGCACTCGGCGCGGCCAAGGATTTGTTGGAGGCTGTCGCTAAGTTTGTGCTCGATGAAATTGGCTGGCCATACGACTCGAAGGACGACTTCAGCAAGCTTTGGCACTTCGCGCGGGAGCGGCTCGGGCTGCTGCCACAGCAGGCCGCATCCGGGCCCGCACAAAAGCAGGTGCAGCAGATTCTGCAATCCGCATGGGCCATTGCGTCGAAAGTCAGCGAGATCCGCAATGCGCACGGCACTGGGCACGGACGTACGTTGCCAACCGGTGTCACGTCGGAAATAGCTGAGATGGTGGTTCGCGAGGCATGCAGTGTCGCTGAGCTGGTGCTGACAACGCTTGACCGGCAGCTCGGGCGTCGCCCCTGAGCGCTGGCCGTTACCACGAGTTTCACTCGGTCGTTGAAAGATCGCGGGCAGGTCCTCACCGCTGCGGTCGGCTTCTACCTCACTTACGAGGTCGTCCAAGAACTGTTTGTTCGGCGCGCTCGATCGCAGAAGCGGGTGAGTTTGACCGGTGCTGCCCACCCAATGGTCTGTGTTCAACCCGCCAACCGCCGGCCATTCTTGCAGGTCAGCGCGATGTTTCGAGCGAGTCCAGACTTTCCATCAAATCAGAGTCCAGGAATTCACCGTTTTCCCAGCTAGCCAGTCCAGACTTTCGGCGAGCGCGGCAGCATGTAGCCAGACTGCGGTCTGGTCACACCTGTGACCAGACCTTTCGTGACTTCACCACGCGCCGTACGGTGAGACGATGTCGAACACGACCCGATGGGCCGGGGTGTCGTTGAGCGATCGGCGTACCGAACGACGGGCGTTGCTGATCGCGGCGGCCTACGACCTGCTGGGTACCGATCTGCTCGGTCACGACCCGTCGGCGCTGTCGGTGCGGGCGCTGTGCCGCGCGAGCGGCCTCAACTCCCGCTACTTCTACGAGAGTTTCGCCGACCTCGACGAGTTACTCGGCGAGCTCTACGACGAGGTGGCCGCCGACCTCGCGGGTGTGGTCGCCGCGGCGATCGAGTGCGCCGGCCCTTCCGTACGATCGCGTACCGCGGCGGGTATCCGCGCTGTGCTCGGTCATGCCGGCGACGATCCACGGCGCGGCGCGATCCTGTTCACCCACGCCCGCGCCAACCCGGTGCTCGCCGCCCGTCGTGTGGCGACCGAGGAACTCCTCATGTCCTCGGTCCTGGCCGAAACCGTTCGACAACAAGGGGATCGGACGTCACGCCCGATGGCCGATCAGGTCGGGGCGGTGATGTTCGCCGGCGCGATGGCCGAGCTGGCACGGCAGTGGCTGGGCGGTCATCTGGGGTCGGATCTCGACGTCGTCGTCGATGCGGCGACCGCCTTCGTCCTGCGATCGGCACCCGCACGTACCTGATCGGTGGTGGGGGTCGCGAGCACCTCGCGCAGCAGCATCACGCGCACCGGTGCGAGGCCGGCCACCGACACCGCGATCACGGTCAACGAAATCCACAGCAGCGCACCGCTGGCCAGCAGCAACAACTGCAGTGTCCAGGACGGGGCGGTCAGCGATTCCGACGCCAGCTGGCGTGCCCACAGGCGCCAATAGATCATCAGATTCACCGTGAGCCCGACGACGTAGGAGACGCCGAAGGACACCAGATACGGACGCCACGTCCCGTCGCGAAGCCGCGCCGAGAGCGATTCGTGTCGCAGCGGCGCCACCACGGAGAGCACGTTGCCCACGCCGAGCCAGACGAGCACCATGACGACGAGTTGATCGATCATCGCCGCGAGGTCGAGGTCGGTGGTGACCGCGAGGTAGGCGAGGATGGGGGTGGCGGCGATCGCCACCCCCATCAGGATCATCAGGTTCTTGGCGACCAGGATCCGCCACAGACGTTCACCGGCCCGGATGTCGGTCCACACCCGTGCGGCGTCGAAGCACAACGCGTTGGTGCACACCACACTCCCGACGACACCACCGAAGACATACAGGGTAAGCGACCCGGCCTTCTCGTAGGTCGCCCACCCCACGGATCGATAGACGACGACCAGCGACAGGCTGATCGCGAGGGTGATGACCACGCGGATCAGCACCGCGTGCGGTCGGGAGCGCAGCGCGCGCCACCTCGTCCGCGGTGCGCTGCAGCAGCGCTCGGGTGGCGGTGACGATGAGTCGGATGGTCTCCCGACGACCACTGGAGCGGGCGGGTGAGGAGTCGCCGAGCGCGGCGTCGGCGTAGGTGAGATCCAGACGTGCGCGGCGTATCGCGTCGTCGGCGAGTTGAAGCCGCAGTGCGTCATCGGGTTCCGAGACGGCGGCCAACTGCTCGGCCAAGCGCGCCGCGTCGGTGGCCAGAGCGGCGATCTCGGAGGACAGTGAGTCCCCGGTGGCGCTGGTGTTCATGCCGACCATCTGATCACCCGGACCCGCCGGGGTGCACGGCAGGCCGTCGAATCGGACGTGGGGATCAGGGGAAGGGTAAGCCTCCGGTGCCGCCGTTTCCGTTGCCGTTGCTGGGCACCGTGGTCTGCGTATTGTCCACGGCACTGCCGAGTTTCACGGTGACGGTGTGCTCCTGGCCGCCGCTGGACACGGTGATGGGCACCGTTGAACCGGGCTCGTGGGTGAGGATCTGCGCCATCAGGTCGGCGTAGTTGGTGACGCGCTGATCGCCGACCTTGGTGATCATGTCACCGGGCTTGATGCCTGCGGCCGCGGCTGCTCCGTCACCCGAGACATTGGTGATCTGGGCGCCTTCGACGCCGGAGGTGCCGGACTCCGACAACGAACCCGTCACCCCCAGAACAGGTTTGGTCGCATGACCGTCGGCGAGCAGTTCGTTGGCGACCCGACGTGCGGTGTTGATCGGGATGGCAAAGCCCAACCCGTACGCCTGCACGCCGCCCTGCGACGCCTGGCCGGTATCGACCGCGGAGTTGACGCCGATCACCTGCCCGGAGAGGTTCACCAGCGGGCCGCCGGAGTTACCGGGGTTGATGGGTGTGTCGGTCTGCAATCCGTTGTAGACCGCGACCGCCGAGCCCTGTTCGTCACCGGCGGTGACGGTGCGCGAGAGATTGCTGATGATTCCGGAGGTGACGGTGTTCGACAGGCTCTCAGGACTGCCGACCGCGACGACCTGCTGGCCGACCTGGAGCCCGTCGGAATTGCCCAGCGACGCCGGCGTCAGTCCGGCGGCGTTCTGCAGCTTGATCACGGCGAGATCGTAGGACGGCGACGTCCCGACCACCGAGGCTCGATAGGTCTTCTGGTCGGTAGTGGTGACCTGAATTGCTGACGTGTTCCCGACTCCGGACACCACGTGATTGTTGGTCAGCACGTAGCCGTCGGGGGACAGCACGATTCCGCTGCCGACCGCCGTGCCCTGGGCACCGGCGACCTCGATGTCTGCGGTGAACTTCGACGCGGCTTGTGCGGCGTAGGTGACCGACCCGGGGTGCACATCGGCTGCGGTGGTCGCGGGCGGAGCCGCGAGTTGCGGCACGGTCGCCGTGGTGTGATCCACCAGCGCATTGCCGCCGAGTGCGACAGCGCCACCGATCAGGCCGGCGATGAGCGCCGTGGCGATGATCGGTTTCATCGACGGCCGCCGCGTCGCGAGGGGGCCTGCGGGCCCCGGCGGTGGTGTGGCCGGCCCATCCGGGTAGGGCTCAGCGGCGTACTGCCCGGCGGGCGGGTACCCGGCGGCGGGGTGGTGTCCGGTGGCGTAGGGCCCCGAGAGAGGCGAAGTGAAGCCGCCACCTGAGCCGTGCGCCGGTCCCCACGTGCCCGGCTGCTGCCCGTACGGGTGGGTTCCCACGGCGGTTGGCGGCGGCGGACTCACCGGCGGGGTCGGCGTTTCGGGAGTGATTGGATACTGGTGCGAATCCTGCTGGGTGCCCGAGATTTCCGCTCCGTCGGGAGTGCTCTCGCCCAGAACGTGGTTGTCGGGATGGCGATCTGTGGTCACCAGACCACGTTGCCCACGGTCGCTGAGAGCAATCCGAGAGGATTGTGTGGAATTGGCTGTCAGTTCGCCTCGAGGCGCCCACCATTGTCGGTGGGCGCCTCGACGTGCCGATGTCCGTGATGTGCCGATGTTGTGACCGCCCCCGGCTACTTCACCTCACCGCGCAGGATGCGCAGCACGCCGAAGAACAGCGGGATGCCGATCCACACGATGGCGGAGACAACGAGCTTGGCCCATTCGCCGCCGCTCGCCCACTGCTCGGATTGGAAGGGCGCGTTGGTCATTCCGGTGTCGACCCAGGCCCCGAGATGGTCATGGAACCATGGCACCAGCTGGCTGACGAGGGTCAGCGCGGTCGGCAGCACGAAGTAGGCGACGATCGCGCCGGGAGTGTTCAGGATCAGCGCGGCGAAGCCGAATCCGAGGAGCAGCCCGAACAGTTGCAGCACAAAGGAGTTCACCAGTCCCGCGGCGGTGAACGACCATGCTCCGGCCGGATCGGCGAAGGCGAGACCGGCGATCACGTTGCCCACCGCCCCGAGCACGAGGGCGAGGCCGACGGCGATCACCGAGGCGATCAGAGCGGTCAACAGTTTCGCGACGATGATCCGTTCGCGACGCGGTTCCATCGTGAACGTTGTCAACGCCGATCGCTGACTCCATTCACCGGTGACCAACAGGATCGCCATCACCGGCAGGATGATGCCCAGTGGGATGTTCATCATGCCGAAGAACTGGCCGAAGGTGAGGTTGGTGAGACTGTTGCGGTTGGCGATCAGCATCGCCACCACGACGACGACCGACAGCACGCCGATGGATGCGGCCAACCAGAATCCGGCGCGGGTGTCGACGAGTTTGCGGAGTTCGACCCGGACCAGGCGGGTCATCGGAATGCCGGCGGTGCGCGTCGGCGCGGACGCGGCCGGGGCAACGGTGAGGGTGGTCATCAGAATGCTCCTGCGGTCATCGGTTGTTCGCGTTGGGTGGAGGCGGTCAGTTCGAGGAACATCTCCTCGAGTTTGGCGCCGTCGCCGGCGCGCAATTCGGTGAGCACGATGGCGTTCGCCGCGGCGACCCGCCCCACTTCCTCGGGGGCGGCGTCGGTGGACAGTCCGCCGCCGGACTGCGGCTGCGCGCTGATGCCCGAGGCGTCGAGCGCGTCGGTGAGGGCCCGGTCGTCGAGCGAGCGCACCGTGGTTCCGGTGCCCGCGAGCAACTCGGCCTTGGTGCCCCGGGCGACGATGCGTCCGTTGCCGATGACGACGAGGTCGTCAGCGACGATCTCGATCTCGTGCAGCAGATGCGAAGACAGCAGCACGGTGCCGCCACGATCGGCGTAGCCGCGCAGCAGGCTGCGCATCCAGTGGATGCCCGCCGGGTCGAGGCCATTGGCTGGTTCGTCGAGGATCAACACCCGCGGATCGCCCATGAGCGCGTTGGCGATTCCGAGTCGCTGCCGCATACCGAGGGAATAGTTGCGGACCCGCCGGCCGGCTTCCTGCGGTGTCAGGCTGACCAGTTCGAGCATCTCGTCGACCCGGGTGCGGGGCACCCCGATGGTCATCGCGGTCAGGCGCAGGATCTCCTCGCCGGTGCGTCCGGCGTGCTGTGCGGACGCGTCGAGGAGTACGCCGACCTCGGTGGCGGGATTGGGGATGTCGCGATAGGCCTGCCCGTCGATCGTCACCGAGCCTGACGTCGCCGGGCACAGTCCGGTCATCACCCGCATGGTGGTGGACTTGCCCGCTCCGTTCGGTCCGAGGAAGCCGGTTACCTGCCCCGGGCGGCACGCGAACGACACGTTGTCGACGGCGACGTACTCGCCGTAGCGCTTGCTGAGGTTCTCCACTGTGATCATGGACATCATCGTTGCCGCACCGGGCGTGTGCGCACATCGGGCGCGAGGATGGACCCGATCTACGACGAAAGTCTGATACCGCCTGGCCGTCGGGTGCAGGCGGCTGGGGGATCACCCCTACTACGGTGAGGGGGTGCGTCCCGAGGATTATCAGCCGCCGCTGAATTGGTGGAGCCATACATGGCGTCTGCTGCTGATGCTGGCGATCTCCGCGGTGGCGATGATCGGACGCACCGATCACGTGGGCGCTCATGTGATCTGGTGGCTGATCCTCGATCTGGCCCTCGGGGTGGTGTGCTTCGTCGCGACCTGGTGGCGCCGATCCCATCCGGTTCTGGTGTGTACGTTGACCAACCTGGCCGCGATGGTGTCGGTCAGCTCCTCGGGAGCCGGGGCACTGGCGATGGTCTCGTTGTCCACTCGACGGCGGTGGCGTGAGATCGCGCCGCAGATCGTGCTGGGAATCGTGTGCAGCGCGGTCGCCGACGAGTTCGTCTATCGACCCGATCCGAGTGAATCACCGCTGGTGCGATACTCGTTCATCGTCGCGATCACCGCGGTACTGGTGGCGTGGGGCATGTACATCGGGTCGCGGCGCGAACTGCTGGCGAGTTGGCGCTCGCGGGCCATGCTGGCCGAGCAGGAGCAGCAGGCGAAGGTCGCACAGGCGCGATCGGTCGAGCGGGCACGAATCGCACGGGAGATGCATGACGTTCTGGCGCATCGTATCTCGACGGTGAGCATGTATGCCGGGGCGTTGGCCTACCGTGCCGACCTGACGCCGGAGCAGGTGCACGACACCGCGTCGACGATCGAGGAGAACTCGCGACTGGCCCTCACCGAACTCCGCGAGGTACTCGGGGTGCTGCGTGAGGGCCCCGGGGATGCCGACCCGGAACAGCCGCAGGCCGGCCGCGACGACGTGGACGACCTCGTCGAGCAGAGCCGGGCGGCGGGTATGCGGGTGAGCTATGTGCGCACCGACGACCTGCAGACGATCGCGGCCACCACCGCACGGACCCTGTATCGCTGTCTGCAAGAGGGTTTGACCAACGCGCGCAAGCACGCACCGGCGTCGGCGGTGACCGTGCGCATCGAACCCGGACGCTCGGGTGGGATCGACCTGCTCGTGGCCAATCCGCTGCCGATCGGTGACCGGTCACCGACGCTGCCGCCGTCGGGTCTGGGGCTGATCGGATTGGGCGAACGTGTGGAGTTGAGCGGTGGACGGTACTCGACGACCCGCACCGACGACGGGATGTTCCTCCTGCACGTCTGGCTGCCGCCGGCCGTGACGCCCGGCGCCGATCCGAGCGGAGCCGATCCGAGAGCACGATGACCAGGTGACGAGACGAGGAGGTATCCGATGGTCGCGCGCGTGATGATCGTCGACGACGACCCACTGGTGCGGTCGGGACTGAAGTTGCTGCTCGGCGGCGAACCGGGCTTGACGATAGCCGCGGAGGCGGCCAACGGCAGTGCGGCGCTCGACGCGCACCGCAGCGACCCGGTCGATCTGGTGTTGATGGATCTGCGGATGCCGGTGATGGACGGGATCGCGGCCACCACCGCCTTGAAGGCCGCCGACCCGGCGCCCGCGGTCATCGTGCTGACGACCTTCGACGCCGACGACTACGTGGTACGGGCATTGGCGGTCGGTGCGGACGGATTCCTGTTGAAGGACACACCACCGCAGGAGATCGTGGCGGCCATCGGCAACGTCCTCGACGGACAACCCGCGCTGAGTCCCTCGGTGACCGCGGCGCTGATCAAACAGGTCGTCGACTCCGGGCAGCGGTCGGGGTCGGTCGAGGCGCGCGAGGGCATCGCGCGCCTGACCGAGCGGGAACGCGAAGTGGCGATCGCGTTGGCCAGGGGAGCGTCGAATGCCGAGATCGGCGCCGAGCTCTACATGAGTGTGGCCACCGTCAAGGCGCACATCTCACACATCTTCGCCAAACTCGGGGCGGCCAATCGTGTACAGGTGGCGATCGCCGTCCACGACGCCGGACTGGTCTGAACCTCTTCTCACACAGCCTGTTCGACCACGTGCGGCGGCTCGGCGGCGCCGGCGGCGAGGAACGCACACACCGCGATCGCCGCGCAGACCAGCATGACGATTGCGAGAGGGCCGGCGGTCTCGGGTCCGGCGACGCTCACCAAGGGTGACACCAGCGCACCGAGCCCGAACTGCAGGGCGCCCAGTACCGCCGATGCGGCGCCGGCGTTGGTGCCGACCGACGACATGGCCAGGGCGGTGGCGTTGCCGAAGACCAGGCCCAGGCTCGAGACCATCACGAACAACGGCACCGCCAGCCAGGCCGGCCGTGCGTCGGTCACCACCAGCAGCGCGAAACTGATGGTGGCCGTGGACATCACGGTGATCCCGACGGCGACGAGCCCGCGGACAGCGCGGGTGGCGACCAACCGTGCGGCCAGCGCGCTGACGGCCATCAGGCCCGCCGCGTTGACCCCGAACGCCAGCCCGTACACGCCGCTGGAGAGTCCCATCATGTCCTGATAGACGAACGGCGACGCCGAGATGTAGGCCATCATCACCGCGAAGGAGAACGCGAAAGTGCCGCTGTAGCCGAGGAATCCGAGCCGACGCAACTCGCGGGTCGATCCCGGGTGGTCGGCGCGGCGGCGCGCGAGCCGGCGATCTCGGGGCAGGGTCTCGGTGATGACGCAGGCGATCGAGACGAGCATGACGACCGAGATCGCGAGGACCACCCCGAGGATTCCGCGCCACCCGACCGGATCGACGAGGAACCCGCCGAGCAGCGGCGCGAGCACCGGCGCCACCCCGCCGACGATCATCATCAGCGAGAACGCCCGGGCGGCTGCGCGTCCGGTCGCGAGGTCGGAGATGATCGCGCGGCCGATCACCATGCCCGCAGCTCCACCGAATCCCTGCAGGAACCGGGCGGCGACGAGCACACCGACCGTGGGGGCGAGCGCGGCGAGCACGCCGGAGGCCACACACAGCAGTGCCCCGGCCAGCAATGGACCCCGACGGCCGAACCGATCCGAAAGCGGACCGAAGGCGAGTTGGCCGGCGGTGATGCCGATCAGGAAGGCGGTGAGCGTCAACTGGATTGCGGTCGCCCCGGTGCCCAGGTCGTCGGTCATCTCCGGGAAGGCCGGCAGGTACAGGTCGGTGGCGAACGGAGCCACCGCCGACAGCAGGGCCAGAACGAGCAGGACCGGTCGGGTGACGCCGGAGCGGGTGACATCGCCGTGTTCGGCTGCGATCCCGGGTGTTGTCGACGGCATGTGGTTATGGGAACATATCTTTATGGCGCGTGTCGAACGCACACCGAGGTCACGGGCAGCACTCCTCATCGAGATCGCCGACGTGGTGCTGCGCGTGGCACGCGAGGTCGAGCCGCACGGACCGCACGGTCCGTCCGGCGTGGTGCCACTCAACGGCAGCGAGGCCGCGGTGATGCGGTGGGTGCACCGCCACCCCGGCGGCACCCCGGCTCACGGCGCCACCGCAACGAGGCTGCAGCGCAGCAACTTCAGCGTCGTCATGCGCTCCCTCGAGGACAAGGCGATGATCGTTCGGGAACCCGATCCCGGCGATGGCCGCTCGGTGCGGCTGTATCCGACCGAGCTCGCCCTCGACAGCATCGCCCGGCTCCACGAGTTCTGGGTTCACACGATGTCGGCGGCGCTGCAGGCGCAGACGGCGGCCGGGGCCGAGTCGGTCGAGCTCGACCAGCTGCGCACCACCCTTGACGTGCTCCGCGAACTCGACGAGGGATTGCCCCGGACGCGGTAATCGGACCGATCGCTGTCATCGGATCGATCGCGGTGGCGAAGTCGCGACCCGCTCGCCACACTGGAGACCACAGCGCCTGACGCCGACGACAGGCCACGACGGAAGGCCCAACGATGGCTGGTCACAACGAGAACTTCGGATTCGATCCCGAGGACTTCGATCGCTTCGCCCGGGAGGCCGCCGACGGCTTGCGTCAGGTCTTCGGGCGCTTCGTCTCCGAACCGGCGGCGTCGAGTGTGTTCTCGACCTTCGTCGACGCCACGTCGGGCCGCCGCACCAAGCCGGAACCGCCCACCGCGGGCGAGGTCGGGGCAGGCGTCTGGGCGGTGTTCGACGTCGACGATCGCGGCGATGCCCGGGTGGAGCAGGTCTTCGCCACCGAGATCGACGCCCTGCGCGCCAACCAGCACAACACCGACCCCCGACGCCGGGTGCGGTTCCTGCCCTACGGCATTGCGGTCAGCGCGCTCGGCGGTTCGGCGATCGCCGCCGACGACAGCGGCGGCGAGGACGAGAATCGTGGCGGTGCGGCAGGGGAATCCGCGCAGAGCTGACGGCCGACTCACTTGGCCGAGCGCAGCGCCTCGCGTCGTTGCTGCGCCTCGGTGAACCGTCGGCGTTGCACGTCGTTGTCCGGGACCAGCTGCGGCACCGCACACGGTCGGCCCTCGTCGTCCATCGCGACCATCGTGAAATAGCAGCTGTTGGTGTGCCGGCGCTCGCCGGTCTGGATCGACTCGGTCTCGACCCGGATGCCGACCTCCATCGACGTCCGACCGGTGTAATTGATGGACGCCGACAGGATCAGTAGTTCACCGACCCGGATCGGCTCCCGGAAGATGACGCGGTCCACCGACAGGGTGACCGCATAGTGGCGCGAGTAGCGGCTCGCGCACGCGTAGGCGACCTGATCGAGCAGTTTGAGCAGGGCGCCGCCGTGCACGTTGCCGGCGAAGTTCGCGAGGTCGGGCGTCATCAGCAGCGACATGTACAGCGTCGACCGGTCGGTTCCCGGATGGATGTGCGCGTCGGGCGGCGACGGCACCTGCGCGGGCGGGGTCATCGGTGCGCTCCTCGCGATCGGGGCCGGCGCTCACGGGCGACATGGCGGGCCGGGGGTCGCGTCATGATAGGCACGTCGAGGGCGATGCGGCAGGATAACGCGGGTGAGCGTGCTTGCCGAGGCGGCCTCGGATCCCGACCGCACCACCGCGGTGACCCTGTTCTGGATCGCGGTGGCGGCGGTGGCCGCGCCGCTGGTCGCCCGCCTCACCCGCCGCTACGTCCCCGAGGTCGTGGTGCTGTTGATTCTCGGCATGGTGTTCGGGCCGCACGTCCTCGCCGTGGGTGATCCGGACTCGGTGGCCGCGGTCAGCCAGCTCGGCCTCGGCATGCTCTTCCTGCTCGCCGGATTCGAACTCGATCCGACGATCTTGCGCGGCAAGCCCGGCGCGGTCGCGGGCGGGATCTGGTTGCTGAGTCTGCTCATCTCGACGATCGCGGTGGCGCTGTTGGTGGCGCCGGGCGATTTCACCGCACACGTGGCGATCGCGATCGCGATGACCTCGACGGCATTGGGGACGTTGCTGCCGATCATCAAGGCCGACGGGCTGCTCGAGCAACCGTTGGGGCGCGCGGTGATGGCCCACGGGGCGGTCGGTGAACTCGGTCCGATCCTGGCGATGTCGTTGCTGTTGACCAGTCGCAACATCGGCGGCGCGGCGATCGTGCTCGCCCTGTTCGGCATTGCGGCCCTGATCCTGTTCGCGCTGCCGCGGCGAGCCGGCCGGATTCCCGCCCTGCGCGCCGCGCTCGTCGAGATGGAGGGCGGCACCTTCCAGTTGCCCGTCCGTGTCGTCGTGGTGCTGCTCGCGGCGTTCATGGCGGTGGCCGCGGTCTTCGATCTCGACGTGGTGCTCGGTGCCTTCGCCGCCGGCATCGCCCTTCGGCGCCTGCTGCCCGAGGACACCCGGGTGGTCGAGAGTCTCGAGGTCATCGGTTTCGGCCTGCTCATCCCGGTCTTCTTCGTGACCTCGGGCATGAACATCGATCCGTCGGCGGTGGCGTCGGCGCCGATGCTGTGGGTGATCCTGGTCGTCGGCATCGGTGTGGCCCGCGGCGTCCCGGTGTGGGTGGGTGAGCGGCTGGTGACCCACGACGCGAGCCTGCGCGTCGGACGCGAACGCATCTCGCTGGCGCTGTATGCGGCCACCGGTCTGCCGATCATCGTTGCCGTCACCCAGGTCGCGATGAGCAGTGATCTGATGTCACCGACGCTGGCCTCCACGCTCGTCGCCGCGGGCGCCACGACGGTGCTGGTGTTCCCGCTGGCAGCTCGATTGATCGCTCGTGAGGACGCAGCGGCGCCATCCGCGGCGTCGTGATGCCGGAGGACACGCGTGGGCGTCCGTCAGGCGAGCAAGCCCGCCAGACGAGCAAGGGGACGACCCACGGAATGGATCGTCCCCTCGGCCGGACCCGGGACACACCGGATCCATGCTGCGTCGTTGTCGATCAGAGGTACTGACCGCAGACGGGCCAGGCGCCCGGTCCCTGGGTGGCCAGCACGTTCTCGGCGACGCGGATCTGCTCTTCGCGCGAGGCGTAGGCCGGGTTGCCGGTGCCGCCGTTGGCTTCCCAGGTGGACTGGGTGAACTGCAGGCCGCCGTAGTAGCCGTTACCGGTGCTGATGCCCCAGTTGCCGCCGCTCTCGCACTGCGCGACGGCGTCCCAGTTGTGGCCGGTGTCGGCCGATGCGGTCGCGGTTGCCACGCCGAACGGGGCCACCGCCAGGGCACCGATCACTCCGGCGCGCACAGCAAGCTTCTTCATGGTGGTCGTCATCCATTCCTCTTCTCATCCGCCCGGTGGTGGGCAGGTGATTCTCGGACCGGGGGCGACCCTACGGGCTCGGTAACGGTCAGGTCACGCCCACGCTTGCGACCTGCGGGAAAATCATCACGGTGAGATAACGCTGTGAAGTCACCATGAAATGCCTGCGCATCGCGGCGTGTCGCCTTCCCCGGCCAGGGGTCGGGGAGACCCTGGGAATGTGACCAAGCGCACAGCGATTTTGTGGTTCGTGTCACGTGTTTTTGGTTGTGTCGCTGTCCGTTTCGCGGCATTGATGTCGAAAGTTGCTCGCGGAATGCGCAATTCGTCGTCTACGTCGGACCGGGCGGGCGAGCGCGTGCTCAGCCCCCTCACAGTCCGCGGGGTTAGCCTTGCGCGGTTTACGTGCCGACGCTGCCGGCCCCAGGGGACGACGCGGCGCGCAACGGCGCCCTGACGATGAGTGGAGAACGGATGGCCAGCGAGTTCGATCGACGTCGGTCGCGTGCGTCCTCCGGACGTCACCGCGCCGCACGGCCCGATCGGCCGACTGCGGGCGAGGTGTATCGCCGGGCGGCGCAGCGCGGAGCCGACGAGGACACCTCCGTCTGGACGCCGGTCGGGGGCTTCCCCGCGGAACCGGACGTATCCGATCCCCCCGATCTCGCCGGCTCCGGACCTACCGGGCCGCGGCCGAGCCGCCGATCGGTCTCCGAGGATCCGACCCGGCCCATTCCGGCTCGTCGTGGTGGCTCACGGGTCCGCCCGGCCGGCCGCGATTCCGCGCGTCCCGCGCGTCCCGCGCCTCCCGCGCCTCCCGCGCGCCGGCGGACCGCGATCGGACTGGCGCGCGCGGCGGTCGTGGTGTGCTCGGTCGTGGCGTTCGTCGTCTGCGGGGCGATGTGGATGGGGGCCAGCACTTTTCGTGGTGGGCTCGGCTACTCGAACGCGCTGCAGGGTGCGCCGCGGTCGACCGATGGCGCCCAGAACATCCTGCTGATCGGGCTCGACACCCGAAAAGACAAGAACGGCAACGACCTTCCCGACGATGTGATGCGACAGCTGCACGCCGGTGACGGCGACTCGGGTGGCTACAACACCAATACGCTGATCCTGATGCACATCCCGGCCGACCGGAAGAACATCGTCGCCTACTCCATCCCGCGCGACGACCTCGTCGAGACGCCCGATCTCGACGTGTCGCAGGCCAAGATCAAAGAGGTGTACGGTCGCACCAAGGCGGCCACCGAGGACCAGCTGGCCAACGAGGGCATCAGCGATCCGGCCACCCTCGAGGCCAAGGGCCGTGACGCCGGCCGTACCGCGACGATCAAGGCGGTGCGCACCTTGACCGGGGTGCCCATCGACAGGTTCGCCGAGGTCAGCCTGATCGGTTTCTACGACGTCGCCAAGGCGCTCGGCGGTGTCGAGGTGTGCCTCAATCATGCGGTGTCCGACGACTATTCGGGCGCCAACTTCAGTGCGGGCATGCATCGGCTGTCGGCGTCGCAGGCGCTGGCCTTCGTGCGCCAGCGTCATGGGCTGACCCGTGGCGACCTCGACCGCACCCACCGCCAGCAGGCCTTCCTGCTCTCCGCCCTACATCAGGTGCAGAGCGCCGGGACGCTCACCGACGTCGGCAAGCTGAATCGCCTGATGAGCGTCGTCGACGACGACGTCGTCTTCTCCCAGGGCTGGGACGTGGTGTCCTGGGCGCAGGACATGATCGGCGTGCCCGATCAGAAGATCAGCTTCCAGACCCTGCCCGTCGTGCGGTATGCGACCGTCGACGATCAGGACGTCAACATCATCGATCCCGTCGCGATCCGCGCCGAGGTCCAGCGTGCCTTCGGGGTACCGGTCACCGCACCGGCGCCGTCCTCCTCCGGTACCTCCCAGTCCGGCGGTTCGCAGTCCGGTGGTTCGGCGTCGGACTCCGGGTCGGAGGCGACCCCGACCACCGACGACTCCTCCGACGGGGCCCAGGACGCCAGTGCCGACGACTCCGGACCGGCGCCCGACAGCGGTCCGGCCGTGGTCAACACGGGCACCATTCCCTGCGTCGACTGACCGGGCTGCCACCTGCCCAGACGGACGGGCCGTGGCGGGTTCGTCGGGAAATGCCGATGCCGGGTCGAGGTGATCGGCACACTGGACCCGGGTACAGCGCTACGCGGAGTGGGAGCGAGGAGAAGACAGTGACGCACACAGCACAGTCGGCAGCAGGGGTCGGCACCGCCTCGTCGGATTCGGATCCGGTCGAGGTGGTCGTCGAGGCGCCACTGGGGATCGTGACGTTGACCCGGCCGCGGCGGCGCAACCCGCTGTCGACGGAGACGATGCGGGCCGTCACCGCGGCCCTGCGAGCGTTGGGGTCTGACGACGCCGTCCGGGTGGTCGTGATCCGTGCGCACGGGCCGACGTTCTCCGCCGGACATGACCTGTCCGAACTCGTCGACCGCACCCTCGACGACGAGCGCGCGGTCTTCGACACGTGTGTGGAGATGATGGCCGCGGTCCACGAACTCGATCGACCGGTCATCGCCGAGGTTGCCGGGGCGGCCTTCGCCGCCGGCTGTCAGCTCGTCGCGACCTGCGATCTCGCCGTGGCCGCCACGACCGCGACGTTCTCGACCCCGGGCGTGCGCATCGGATTGTTCTGCTCGACGCCGATGGTGGCGCTCACGCGCGCGATCGGGCGCAAGCGGGCGATGAAGATGCTGCTCACCGGTGACGCCATCGACGCCGACACCGCCGCCGACTGGGGACTGGTCAACGACGTCGTGTCACCCGACGAACTCGCGACGACGGTGCGCGAACTCGCGCTGCGCATCGCCGGGTCGAGCGCCTCCACCCTGGCCATCGGCAAACGTGCCTTCTATCAGCAGATCGACGAAACCGAAACGCACGCATACGAACTCATGGCCGAGACGATGGCGACCAACGCGATGACCTGCGATGCGCAGGAGGGAATGTCGGCGTTCCTGGCCAAACGCGCTCCGGTGTGGACCGACCGGTGAGGTGTGTGCGGGCCTTCCTAGTACTTGTCGGCAGCTGAACCGGCCGGGCCCGGGTCGTCCTGCGGCGGCGTTGCCGGATCGGGATCGTCGGCATTGTCGTCGCTCTCGACGTGTTCGTCGGACGGCGGCGTCGTTCGTTGCGGGACCGAGGAATTGAGCAGGACGTCGACCCATCGGGTGGACGGATCGATGTCGAGCAGCAGCACCTTGCACATGATGGTCAACGGCACCGCCAGGATCGCCCCGAGCGGACCGAGGACCCACGCCCAGAACAGCAACGACACGAACGTCAGGGTCGTCGAGAGTCCGACGGCGTCGCCGACGAACTTCGGTTGGATCACCGACTGGATGACGACGTTGATCACGCTGTAGACGACGATGACCACCAGCATCGTCGGCACACCGCCGTCGAGGAGCCCGAGCAGCGCGGGAGGGATGACGCCGATGACGAATCCGATGTTCGGGATGTAGTTGGTGATGAACGACAACAGGCCCCACAAGATGGGCAGCGGAATTCCGATGATCGCGAGCGCCACGCTGTCGAATACCGCCACGATCAGACCGAACAGCGTCGAGACCCACAGATAGCTGCGGGTGGCCTGCGCAAAGGAGGAGAAGGCCGACGCGATGTCGGGGCGTTCGGCGCGCAGATACTCCATCCGATCGCCGAAACCGACCGAGTCGGCGGCCATGAACAACAGCAGCGCCAGGATCAGGACCAACGACGAGGCGACCCCGGCGGTCGACTGCAGGATGTCGGTGGCCGCGCCGATGATCTTGCTGGAGTCGATGTTGTGCAGCATGTCGTGCACCTTTTGTTCACTGACCCCGTGCGAGGTCAGGAACCGCTGGAACGAGGCGACGAGATCGTTGAACTTGTCGCTGTAGTTCGGCAAGATCGTCGCCAGGCGCGCCACGGAGTAGGCCAGCGAGGCGAACAGGCCCACCAGGATTCCGTACACCAGCACCAGGACCGTGACGAAGGCCAGCCAGGCCGGTAAACCCTTGCGTCGCATCCACCCCGCTGCCGGGGCCACCGCCACCGTCAGCATCAACGCCAAGAAGATCGGTGCCACCAGCGAGGAGACCGATCGGATACCCGCGACGGCCACCACGATGCCGGCGATCGAGACCAGCACGATGGCACCGCGCGGCATCGACCACGCCGGTGGGTTCGCGCGCGGCGACATGGGTGCGTGGCCTTTGGCCATATCGGGGGTGCCCCTTCTCCGGCGGGGCGCGCGGAGACCGTCGAGCGCCCAGTGGTGACGTGCTCTCCGCAAAGACTAGGTCCGGTGATGCCCGTTGTGGGCGCTTCCGCCACCGCGAGCGCGGACAAATCACCCGGGAGGGATGAGTCACGCCGATCCGCACGCCTTCTGCGCGCGCTGCGTAGAAGTGTGGGCGGCAGCGGAGCGGCGGAGGAGACTGTCGGGGCCTCGTGTCGCGATGCCGCCAGCGGCTCCGACAGGACAGACGACATGACAGACCGCTGACCCCAGACGACTCCTGCCCCCGCGCTCGTACACCGCGGCGGCCGGAGTCATGGAAGGACCACCGTGACCGCGACCACCACCTCGAGCGCCGCAACAGCCCCGAGCGCCGCAAGCACCCCCGCAGGCGGCGAGTACACCGACGCCGACCTCGATGCCGTCTTCGGGCCGGTGTTCGCCCGGATCGCCGAGGGGGCCGTCGCGCGAGAGGAGGACCGCCGCCTCGCCCACGACGAGATCTCATGGCTCAAACAGGTCCGTTTCGGTGCGCTGCGTGTGCCCGTCGAATTCGGTGGGTACGGAGCATCGGTGCAGACCCTGTTCCGGCTGCTGATCGACCTCGCGGCGGCAGAATCCAATCTGCCCCAGGCGCTTCGGGTGCACTGGTCGTTCGTCGAGGATCAACTGCTCGCCGACGACTCGCCCGCCCGACAGCGGTGGCTGCAGGCCGTGGCCGACGGCACCCTGGTCGGCAACGCCATCACCGAGCCCGGAGTGGGCGCCGTGGACCGCTATCGCACCACGGTGACCGACACCGAGGGCGGATATCGCGTCGACGGCACCAAGTACTACAGCACCGGCAGTCTCTACGCCGACCACATCCTCGTCGCCGGTGATCATGGGGGAGAACGTGTTTCGGTTCTCGTCGATGCCGATGCCGACGGGGTCGTCCAGCACGACGACTGGGACGGCTTCGGTCAGCGGCTGACCGCGAGCGGCACCACGGAGTTCTCCGGTGTCGAGGTGCCTGCCGATCGGCTGCTCGGCGCCGGATACGGAGCCCCCGGCCGGACGTATGCGACCTCGTATCTGCAGCTGGTGCAGTTGGCGGTGCTCGCGGGTATCGCGCAACGCGCGCTGGACGACACGTCCGAATGGGTGCGGGCCCGCACCCGCACCTTCACCCACGCCGCGGCGGATCTGCCCCGCGAGGATCCGTTGGTGCAGCAGGTCATCGGACGCCTGGCTGCTGCCGCATACACCGCGCGCACCCTGGTCCTCGACATCGCGGGCAAGCTCGATCTGCTCCTCGACGGGGGTGCCACCGACGAAACGCTGCTCGACGAGGTCGAATTCGACGTCGCCCGCGCCCAGCATGCGGTCATCACGACGGTGCTCGACGCCACCTCAGCCCTGTTCGAGGTCGGCGGCGCGTCGATCACCTCCGAGCGGCTGCGCCTGGACCGGCACTGGCGCAACGCGCGGGTGATCTCGGTGCACAACCCGCTCATCTTCAAGCTGCGCGCCATCGGTGATCACGTCCTCAACGGCGCCGATCTGCCCTACGCGTGGAGCGCAGGCGACCGCCGGTCGGGCAAAGAAGCGGCAGCACAAGCAGAGTAAAAGCCCACGCGCCCGACTCGGGCCGGGTGGAAGTGACGACGAGTGGTCGGCGGTTCACGCCGACCACTCGTGCGTTTCCAGATCCTGCCAGCGGACATCGAGATGACAGGCGGCCACCGCCGCGTGCTCGGGCCCGAGCAACTCGGTCAGCACCTCGGTCATGATGTCGCGCACCTGCTCCGAATCCGACGGCAGGACATCGTGGTAACGGGCGATCAGGCCGATCCGGATGCGGTCGACGCGTCCGTCCTCGTCGTCGACGAGCAGATGCACCACCAAGCGACCCACCGTGCGGCGGATTCGCACCGCGAGGACCTGCTTGAGTACGCGGTCGGAGACCTGAACCCCGGGGGTGTCGGTGTCGAGGGGTCGGCCCGGTCGGCGCACCCGCCCGAGGTTCGCGGTGATCGCGGTGACGAGGCGATTGGCGTCCTCGCTGAGACGGTCGGTGGCACCGTCGAGTTCACGTCCGGCAGCAACGAGCCAGGCGTCGGTCTGTTCGTCGTCGAGTTGGCTACTCACTCCTGGGCTCCTTCCTGCGGTGTGGTGTCGGTATCGGCTCCGCGGTCGTCGGGTGGGTCCGACGATCGGCCACCGGGCCGCCAGGGTTCCAGCCGGGTGGCGAGGTAGCGGCGACTGCGCTGCAGATGTCCGCGGACCGATCCGGTGCTGATCTGTAGGATTCGCGAGATCTCGGCCAGCGACAATCCCTCGACCTCGCGGAGCCACCACACCGCCCGGGAATTCTGCGGCAGGGTGAGCAACTCGGTACCCAGCGCCTCGACCAGGGTCTGCCGCATCGCCTCATCCGACGGTAGCGGTTCGGCGGCGGCCAGGTCGGCGAATTGGACGTCGTCGGTCGGAATATCGCGGCGGCGGCGTCGATAATCGATCGTCTTGCGGTGCGCGATCGCGAACACCCACGTCTTCACACTGCTGCGAAAAGCGAAGTCCGGCAGCCCCCGCCAGGCGTCGAGCAAGGTGTCCTGGGCCAGGTCCTCCGCGGTCTGGGAATCGGGCACCATACGTCGCAGATACCGCAGCAAGGGCGGGGTCAGCCGGGCGACCAGCTCCGAGAACGCCTCGGTGTCGCCGACGGCAGCGGCCGCGGCCAACTCGTCGTCGGACAGATTGCCCAGCGCCAGACCCGGAGCCGGGGAGCTGTGACCGGACTCACTCGAATTCACGCGTGCATATTTCGGTTCCACTACGACTGACCTTATACCGGCATCGCGCACCGCAATCCGGGACGACGATGAGACGCACCGAGGTCTTCTCGCCGCGCCCTGTGCGGCGGATGCCGCGAGCAGTGTCCACCGTGTGTAGTCGAGTGAGTACAGAGGAGTTCTCGTGACCGATTCAACTGTGACCGAAAAGACCAAGACCACCGCCGCCGCAGCGACGGACACCAGCGAGCCCACCGGGAAGGGCCTGGCTCTGGCCCGCGAGAGCGGCGCGCCCGGTGACCGCGGCAGGACCGTCATCGCCGATGCGGTTGTCGCGAAGATCGCCGGCATCGCGACCCGCGAGATCGACGGCGTCCACGATGTCGGTGGTGCCGCCGAGCGTGTCGTCGGAAAAGTGCGTGAGGTCCTCCCGGGAACCTCGGTGAGCACCACCCAGGGCATCAACGTCGAGGTCGGCGAGAAGCAAGCTGCCGTCGACGTATCGATCGTCGCCGACTTCGGCGTCGCCATTCATCAACTGGCCGCGGCGATCCGGCGCAACGTGATCAACGCGATCGAATCCATGACCGGGCTCGAGGTCACCGAGGTCAACGTCACCGTGCACGACATCAACTTCGGCGATGACGACGACGACCAGACCGACACCCCGCCTCGGGTCCAGTGATCGCTGTGCAGGCCGAATCCGGAAGTGACCGGCTCCCCACACGTTCCGGGGAGCCGGGCGCCGACCTTGCGCAGCGGGTCGCGGACGCGGTGACCGCGGTCGACGGGGTCACCGGTCTGCACGGCGGCGTGTTCGGCGAGATCGCCACCTATCTCCCCGGCGGCCGGGTCAGCGGGGTGCAACTCGACGACGACCGCGGCGGAGTGCACGTGATCGTCGACATCTCCCACGACCTGCGTACCGTCGCCGCGCACGCGGTGGCTGTTGCCACGGAGGTCGCCGGGGTGCCGGTCGATGTGACCGTCGAGGACATCAGCTTCCCGGGACAACGGGCGGAACAAGTTTCGGAACAACAGAATTCGGGTACCCGACGCGGAACCCCCGCCGGCGGTGACACACCCGGCGCGACAGACGGGAAACACAATGGGTAACAACGCAACCATCGGCCTGATCGTCGGACTGTTACTTGCACTCGCGGTCACCACCGGTGGATTCGGCGGCTTCGTCCTCGCGCTGGTCCTCGGTGGTATCGGGCTGGCACTGGGTCTACAACGCGACGGCGCCATCGATCTCGGTGCGCTGCTGCGAAGCCGGAACCGTGGCTGAGTCGTCGAACCCGACGCGCACCGGCGCCACCGTGACGCGAGGCGTCGACAACGTGCGTCCGGACGCGGTCGGGACCGCGGCACCGGCCACCGGGGATGCCAAGGGGGCGTTAATCATCGCCGACCGTGTGGGCGCCAAGATCGCCCGCCGGGCAGCACTCGACATCGACGGGGTCACCCGGTACAGCAACACGATCGGATCACTGCTCGGACCGGGAGCACTGGGCGCGGCATACCCCGCGGTGCGCGTCGACATGTCCGACACAGCGCCGCTGGTGGAGGTCACGGTTGCGCTGACCTGGCCGTGCGCGGTGGCGCAGGTGTGCCGGGACGTGCGCGCCCACGTCGCCGACGAACTGGCACGGCTCACCGGGATTCGGCCCTCTCGGGTCGATGTGACGGTGGGAACGATCACCACCGACAACGGGAACTCGACCACCCGCGACGGCTACGTGGAACTACCGGCCCCCTCGGAGATCGAGAATCGCGATTCCGCGCCGGATGACAGCCCGTCGGATGGCACCGACACCGACATGGTCACCGACACCGACGATACCGAGACAGTGCAGGGGAGGGTTCACTCATGACCACATCGACGACACCCGAATCCGCATCGCGGCCACGGGCCGAGATCGTCGCCGAGAACCAGGATCTCGCCGGCGGCAAGGTCTTCGCCCCGGCCGCCTACCCGGGCGCGGCGATCGTCGGGTCGCTGATCGGGCTCCTGCTCCTCGGCTTGGCGTGCGTCGGGATCCGAGATCTCATCGTGTACGCCGGATGGATCGACGGAACCAGATGGACGACGAACACCGCCGACTGGATCACGAGAAGTACGTGGCAGGACTGGATGTGGCCGGTCGCGGTGATCTGCGTGATCGTCGGACTGTGGTTGGTGTGGTTGGCCGTCAAGCCCCGGCGCCGCACCCACGTCCCACTCGGAGACTTCGAGGTGATGTGGACCCGCCGCGGCGACATGGCACGCCGCGCGAGTGCCGCACTGCTCACCGTTCCCGGGGTCGAGCACGCCACGACCGTGGTCACCCGACGACGGGCAAAGGTCACCGTCACCGTGTCGGGCGGTGTGGACGAGCAGACCATGCGCGACCGCGTTGCCGAGGCGCTGGCCCCGGTGAAACACCCTCCACGCGTGGTGATCCGGCGCGTGGTCCGCAGTAAGGAGGCACGCTCGTGAACCGGCGTCCAGCGATCCTGCACCGACTCACCGTTGCGGTGATCGGGCTGGCACTGCTGGTGGTGGGTGTCGGCGCCATCGGATGGCAACTCGACATCACCCCCATCCACGGCTGGGTCGATCATCTCGATCCCACCTGGGCGAGCCGCATCACAGCGGAGAATTGGTGGTGGGCTGTGCTTCTCGGGGTCGTCGTCATCGCGGTGATCTGGGGGTTCGCGCTGCTCGGTGCGGCGTCGCGTCCCGGCCGGGTGGACGACCTGACCCTGACCGGCAGTGGTGCCGAGGGCATCCTGACGGTTCCGCCCAAGCTGATCGCCGCCGCCGTCGCCGACGAACTGTCCGAGCGGACGATGTTCGACAAGGCGACCGTGCGTGCCCTCGACGATCGTGGACGCAGCATCATCCGCATCGACGTCACCGCGCCGCCGCGCTACTCCTACGACGAGATCGCCGAGGTGCTCGGGCCCGCCGTGGAGAACATCCGTCGCGCGGTCGACGGGGCCGACATCCACGTCCAGGCGTTGGTCCACCTACAGAATCCGAGTCGCTGAGCCCGCACCCGAGCGCAGAACTCACGAATATCCGACACGACACCGCATCTCGGTGTCGCCACGAACTCGCCGGGACCCCCGGCAGACCCGAGCGCACTGCGCGCCGGGACCATCAAGAGAAGGAGCTGTCATGGCACTCGAGGACAAGATCTCGAACAAGGTCGAAGACGCCAAGGGCAAGGCCAAGGAAGTCGGCGGCGACGTCACCGGCGACGACAGCCTCAAGAGCGAGGGCAAGGCCGATCAGGCCTCGGCCGCGGTCAAGGACGGCATCGAGAGCGTCAAGGACGCCGCAGGCAAGGTCAAGGACAAGCTGACCGGCAACTGAGCCGCGCGGTAACACCGGGGCGGGCATCGTCATCGACGATGTCCGCCCCGGCGCATCCGGCGGTAGGGTGAGCCCGGTGCAGCGGATGAGTGCCGTCGACGCGATGTGGTACTGGATGTCGTCGGCGATGCCCAGTGACCAGTTCCTGGTCTACGGGTTCACCTCGCCGCGAACGTCTCTCGACGTCATCGCCGGGTACCTGCGGCGGCGGGCCGCGACGATCGACGATCTGGGACTGCGTGTCGCCGACGTCCCGGCACATCTCGACCGGCCGTACTGGCGGCGCGCTCCGGTCTCCGCGGATCAGGTGCGGGTGACCCAGGGTCCCATGACGTGGCAGGCGTGTCTCGATCACATCGCGCAGTCGATGGACTATCAACTCGATGCGCGGCAACAGATGTGGCGGTTACATCTCTACGGGGCGGTCACCCCCGCCCCGGGCGTGGCCGAGGGCAGCGATCTCGTCGTCGCGGTTCTGCAGGTCGCACACGCGCTCGGCGACGGCCGACGATCGTCGGCCATTGCGCGACAACTGTTCTCCGAGAAGGAGATCGAGGTACAGGCGCGTTGCCCGGCCGAACGGGGGCCGACGACGGTGATGCACGTCCCGGCCGCTGCGGCACTCGGCGTGGCCCGCGTGCCCATCGACGTCGCACGCATGCTCTTCTGGGGCGGTCTCGCGTTTCACCACCACCGTCAGCGCTCGCGGACAACGGGTTCGGGGACAACAGGTTCGGGTACAACGGATTCGGGACAGACGACCTCAAGTGTCGCGCCGACATCGATCAACGGGTCACCCGGTCGCGGACGCGAACTGCGCACCCTGACCGTCTCCGCCGATGTGCTCACCGCCCGTGGCGGCACCGTCACCGTCGGGGCCCTCACCGCGATCTCCGACGCACTTCCGCGCTTCCTCGGTGACCCGTCGATGCCGGTGACGATCACCCTCACCGTCGCCCGGCGACGGGCCGCCACGGACCCGAATACCGGTTCCCGCAACGACTTCCGGACCGTCGGCATCGATCTGCACACCGACATCGCCGACCTCGACGGTCGAGCCTCGGCGATCGCCGCCGAGATCGCCCGCGCCCGTGACGAACACATGACCCCCGAACGCGCAGCCGCCCGTCGGGCCGAACACGCCACACCGGCCCCGCTCCGAATCCTCGGCGCCCGCCAGGCGGGGGCGGCGCAGCTCCCGGAGCGCATCGACGGCATCAGCGTGGTCTCCTCCGTCGATCGGGGACCGGCCGATCTCACGCTCGGTGGGGGCAGCAGATCCGTGATCACCGCAGGCTTCCCGGCACTGTCCCCGGTGCACGGACTCAACCACGGCGTGCACGGTCTCGGTGCGCGCGTGACGCTTTCGGTGATCGCTGCACCGTGCCGATGCCCCGATATCGACCGTTACCTCGCGTTGCTGACCGAAGCCCTCCGACGGTGAGCTGCCCGGAACGAGTCGGTCAGGACGTGATCTGGGGAGGGCCGTCGTCCGGCTCCGACCCACGCGTCGACGTCGGAGAATCGTTGCCGCCCCGATGGCCTCGCGTCAGGCGCTTCGGCAGCCGCTCGGCGAGCCCGCCGAGCGGGGCCACCGTCTGATTGAGCAGATCGACCGTCTCGGCCAACTCGTGCACCGTGTCCTGCATGGCGAGCAGGTTGGGTGCGAGCTGACCGATCACCTCGGTGAGCTCGGTGATGCGGTCGAGCGGGCCGTCCGGCGCGATGGCACGCTCGACCGCGCCGTTCTCACCGACGAGCTGATCGAGCAGACCGCCGTCCTCGGCGAGGCGATCGAGGATTCCGCCGTCGGCGGTGACCTTCTCCAGGACGCCGTCGGGTGCGGTCAACTTGTCGATGATGCCGCCCTCCGACGTCAGGCGTTCGAGAATGCCCTCGTTCTCGGTGAACTGGTCGATCACCCCGCCGGTGCGGGTGAGGCGGTCCAGCGGACCGTCCTTGGCGGTCAACCGCGTCAGGATGCCGCCGTCCTCCGACATCTGATCGAGGATTCCGCCGGGCGCCGTGAGCTTTTCGAGCAATCCGTCCTTGGCGGTCAGGCGGTCGATGACGCCACCGGGATTGAGAAGGCGTTCGAGTGGTCCGCCCGCGGCGACGATCCGGCCGAAAGGACGATCGGGACCGAGGAGATCGGCCAGCTGACCGAGTAACGCCAGCGGCGCGCGGGCCCCGCTGAGCTCGTCACCGGAGATGCCCAGAGCGTGATTGAGCTCGTGCTGCACGCTGTCGGCGGTGATGCGGGCGATGTTCACCGCCGACTCCGCGGCGGTGAGCGTGACACCGGTGACCGCGAAACCCAACTGGAACGGGAACTCGATCAGGGACCGGACGTCGATCGGACCAGGGGACTGTCGGCGAGGTACCGACCCACTCGCGCCGGCGTCGCCGGTGTCGGGGGAGTTCATGCGGGAACGATAGCGCGCGTCAGCGCTGAGCGGACTCGGCCTTGGCCGCCGCCTTGGCGGCCTTCTTGAACTCGCGCACACGAAGCAGCGAATCCGCGTCGGTCACATCGGCGACCGAGCGGAAACCCTTCTTGCCGTAGTCGCCGACCACCTTCGTCCACCCGGCCGGCTTCACGTCGAGTTGTTTGGCCAGCAACGCGGTGAAGATCTTGGCCTTCTGCTCACCGAAGCCGGGGAGCTTGCGCAGCCGCGCGAACAGGTCGGCGCCGGTGGTGGCCTCGGTCCAGATCCGTTCGGTCTCACCGTCGTACTCCGCCACCACGGTTCGGGCGAGCTCCTGAACCCGCCCGGCCATCGAGCGACCGTAGCGGTGAATCGCCGGCGGGGTGGCGCAGAGGTCGGCGAATTCGGTGGGCTCGGCGGCGGCGATCGCCTCGGGATCGAGCGAGCCGAAGCGGTCCTTGATCTTCGCCGGCCCGGCGAAAGCGCGCTCCATCGGGAACTGCTGATCCAGGAGCATCCCGGTGAGCAGCGCGAACGGATCGGTCGACAACAATTCGTCGGCGGTGGGATCCTGGGCAATCTGCAGTTTCGCCATGGGACCAGGGTAGTGCCCCTACACTGAGCCCCATGCTGCGTGGGTCCGTGGATTCTCGGCGCTCGGGGGAGACGCCGGCAACAACAACATCGTTGACAACAACACCGTCGACGTCTGCGTCGCGCGGCCGATGCGGTCGGCGCCTGCGCACGGTGGTGATCGCGGTCGTCTCGGCGGCGACGGTGGTGCTCGGGCTGACCGCGCAGGCCGTGGGCACGGCGTCGGCGTTACCCGACCCGCAACCGAATTACGTGACCACGCTGCGCTGCGACAGCGCCAATCCGTGGCCCGCACCACGCATTCCGGTGTGGGTGGATGTCTACAACCAGATCGCCTTCCCCTCCGACGGATTGCCCGGGCCGGCGATCTCGCTCGTCGGGTCCTCTCGAGCCAAGCCCGGCGTACTCGAATTCACCGTCGAGGTGACGGTGGCGTGGCGCAATCTGCGCACCGGACGCACCGGCACGGTGCGCGTCCCGACCCGCACCCAGGTGGTGGGCTGGGAAGTGGTGTTGCACCCCGGAAGCGGTCCGGTGAGCTTCACGATCAACCAGAAGATCGGTGCGCTGGCGTTCGTGCCGATGGTGAACCCGCAGTACTCCAGCTGCCGGGGCCGGGCCACCGCCTAGGCCCAGCACTGTGTTGGCACAGCACCGGGTTCGCCCGGTGCACCGCCTTTCTCGAGTGCCCGAGGCCGATAACACTTCGGCCATGGCGACATGCGGGTGCGCGAAACCATGGGGGCGCGCGAATTCGCGGGGTAGCGTAATTTCGCGGTAGCCCGATTCCCTCCGATATCGGGCCCGGACGAAGGGGTTCGGATCATGTCAGAAGCGCACAACGCCGAGATCGCCGAACAACACACGGCCAAGGTCATCGGTGTCTCCATCGCCGCCGCGGTCGGCGGCTTCCTGTTCGGGTTCGACAGTTCGGTCATCAATGGCGCCGTCGACTCCATCCAGCACACCTTTGACCTGAGCTTCCTCGTCAACGGATTCGCGGTGGCCGTCGCGCTTCTCGGGTGCGCGGTCGGTGCGTGGTTCGCCGGTCGCCTCGCCGACTCCTGGGGCCGCAAACGTGTGATGCTGCTCGGATCGGTGCTGTTCGTCATCTCGGCCATCGGTACCGCCTACACCCAGACGCTGTGGGATCTGTTGTTGTGGCGCATCCTGGGCGGTCTCGGCATCGGTATCGCGTCGGTCATTGCGCCCGCCTACATCTCCGAGATCGCGCCCGCACGCTACCGTGGCGCTCTGGCGTCGATGCAGCAGTTGGCGATCACGCTGGGTATCTTCGCCGCGTTGCTCTCGGACACGTTGCTGCAGAATCAGGCCGGCGGCCCGGGTAACGACCTCTGGTGGGGCCTCGAGGCGTGGCGGTGGATGTTCCTCGTCGGCGTCGTACCGGCGGTCATTTACGGCCTACTGGCGCTGTCGATCCCAGAATCCCCGCGCTACCTCGTCGGACGCAACCGTGACGAGGAAGCCGCGCGGATCCTGCAGGAGATCACGGGTGAAACACACCCGCTCGAACGGGTCAAAGAGATCCGGCTGACCGTCAAGCGCGAACGCAACAGTTCGCTCGCCGACATCCGTGGGCCCTCATTCGGTCTGCATCCCTTGGTGTGGGTGGGTATCTGGCTGGCGATCTTCCAACAGTTCGTGGGGATCAACGCGATCTTCTACTACTCGACGACGCTGTGGAAGTCGGTGGGCTTCTCCACCGACGACGCGTTCACCACGTCGGTCATCACCTCGGCGATCAACGTGGGTATGACGTTCGTGGCGATCCTGTTCGTCGACCGGATCGGGCGTCGGGTGCTGTTGCTGTGGGGTTCGGTGGGGATGTTCATCGGACTGGTCATGGCGTGTGTGGCCTTCACCCAGGCGGTCACCACGGTCGTCGACGGTGAACCCACGACCTCGCTCGACGATCCCTGGGGGCCGCTGGCCCTCGTCGGTGCCAATCTGTTCGTCGTGGCCTTTGCCTCGACGTGGGGCCCGGTGATGTGGGTGATGCTCGGCGAGATGTTCCCCAACCGCATCCGCGGCGTCGCGCTCGGTGTGTGCACCGCGTTCAACTGGGTCGCCAACTTCATCATCTCGATGCTGTTCCCGCAGATGAGCAAGGTCGTCGGATTGGGGTGGATCTACGGGTTCTTCGCCTTCTGCGCGGCGGCGTCGTACTTCTTCGTGCGATTCAAGGTCCGCGAGACCAAGGGCATGGAACTCGAGGACATGGATGCGATGGCCGACTCCGAATTGTCGGCGCTACAAAGCAAATACGCGGCCAAGTCCGCGCGCGCCAAGTAGCTCCTGCGCCTATTCGGCGAGTGTCCCGACGAGCAATGCCTGCGCGGCGAAGTACGAGGCGAGCACCCACACCTCGACGGCTCGTCGCCGCGCCGGGTCGCTCATCAGATGACGGCGGTTGAGGATGCTCAGATCCGAAGCGAGGAACAACAATCCGCCGACGCGTAGTGCGGGTTGCCCGGTGGGTGCGGAAGCGGCCAGCGCCGACATGCTCGCCAGCGTGTTGCCGTAGGGCCCGAGGACCGACAGCAGTCGGGGTCGGTGGTAGCCGATGACCGCCGCCGACTCGGCGAGTGCGAGCATCCGCGGGGCGACGTCGCGTGCCCGTGGTCGGGCTCCGCGGCGCCACAGCAGCGCGCAGTACGACAGTTGCGCGCCGGCGAACAGTGTGGCCCCCAGCGCCAGCCGGGAATCCTTGGTACTCAACGGATGTGCGAGAGGCAGCCGGGTGCGGTGATCCTCCGGGGCGGTCGGCGCGAACTCCTCGGCGAGCATCGCGCGATCACCGGCGGCCGAGAACGCGACCGCGGCGCCGAGCAACGCGGTCTCGACCGGTGCCCGTGTGCGCCGCCCACGACCGACCTCGACCGCCAGCAACGCCAGCGGCACCGGTTTGGTGAGTGCGGCGACACGTCGGGAGCCGTAGGCGCCCGCCACTGCGGCGACACCCGCGGCGAGTGCGTAGGGTAAGCGCCTCACCGCATTAGGCCGGCGACGAAATCGCGGGTGTCGTTGTCCGACATCGAGGTTGCCTGGCGCTCGTCGAGGGTCAGGTAGGTGCGACCGGAGACACGCTGGTCGGCGGTGCGGGCGTCGTTGATGTACTTGAGGGTCAGCGGCACAACCACATTCGGGTCCTGCAGGGTCTGTGTCATCAGCACCGGTCGGGTGAACCCGCTCGACGGCAGGGTCGATGCCGACGACAGGATGGTGGTCAGCGTCGAGTTCTGGGCCAACGGCCTGCTGAACAGCGACCCGAGCGAGAGCCCGGCGACCTCGCGCGTCAGATCGCCGACGCACAGGTTCTGCGCCTTGGTCATCCACGCACGCCCGGTGTCGGTGAGGTAGCCGTCGAGGCCGACCTCGGGGTGTGCGGTGCGGATCGCGGCGAGGGTGTACAGCGCATCGGACACCCATCCGGGCGGCACGGTCAAGGTCGTCGTGGGGCCGAGATTGCTGAGCAGAGAAGCGAAGTCGGCGGGAATCGACGTCGCGGCGCTGCCACGGTAATCGAGCTTCGGGCCTTGCAGTTTCGGCGCCGAACGGGCCAGGGCGATCGCCGCCGACGCGCCCTGCCCTTCACCGACGACGGCCCACCGGGCGGAGAGCTCATCGGAGATGTCGCGACCGGCGCGGACCGCGTCGACGATGTTCCGGGCGGTCGCGTCGACGTCGTAATACTGTGGCGTGCCGGTGGTTCCGAGGCCGGCGTAGTCGGTGCCGACGACGGCATAGCCACGGCGCAACCAGGTGCGCAACGCGTCGAGATCGGTGTCGGTCGGGTGGACGGATGGGGCGCAGGCGTCGGCGAGACCGCGAGAACCGTGCGCCCACAGCACGATCGGGTACCCCCCGACCGGTGCCGCCTGCGGTGGCAGGTAGAGCGATCCGGTGCTCAGATGCGGGGCACCGTCGGCGCCGACGCTCCAATAGGTGAACTGGTTGCCCTGACGTGCCCCGGCGAACAGGGTCGACCCGGGGATCTGTCGGTTGGCGTAGACGGTTCCGGCCTGCTGTCCCGCACTCGCCGACGGCATGCCCGTCGAGGTGGTGGCTCCGGCGGAGGGATCCGCCGACGGGGTGGTCGAGGTGGCCTCGGCGGTGGGGTCGGCGTCCGGCGCGGCATGTGCCAGGCCGATTACCGAGCCGGTGATGCCCGCGGACACCACCACTGCGGTGGTCGCTACGGCGGTGCCGAGTCGGGTGCGTCTGGCGACCCAGCGGGGCCGACGTCGCAGGGTGATCATGATGTCGCGTCGACGATGCCGACGGCGGGCAGGAAGAAGCAGGACTGCGATCCGTTGCGAGCCGTGCCGTATACCGCGGACAGGATGGTGCCCTTGCCGGTGTCCACCGGCGCCAGTCGAATGGCGCCGAGTGCCGGGAGCATCTTGGTCAGCAGTGCGGCCTGCGGGTTGTCGGTCAGTGACTGCAGGTCGGCGAAACCGCCCTGCAGGGTGCTGGTGTTGAACCAGGCGACCTGGATCTTGCCGTCGGTGACCGGAGAGGCCGGCACGAACGCGTATCCGGTCTGACCGTCGCGGACGAGATTGATCGGGGCCAGCGGCGGGACCTTGACACCCGGGATCATCTGCAGGATCTGGTTGATCGGGGTCGTCGGCTCGGACGTCATCGGCCATGGCCCGGCCACGGCGCCCGCTCCGGCGGTGACCAGCCCGAGTGGGTTGTCGGCAGTCGGTGGGGCGCAGAACGGTGCGATCGACGGGGTGAAGGTCTGGACGCCTGCGGCGCGCAGGACGGCCAGCGGGTCGGCGACCGCGTCGACATCGCGGCGCGCGGCGACCTGGGAGGTTCCCGAGGAGAGTCCGC
Source organism: Gordonia sp. L191 (assembly GCF_030077625.1). NCBI lineage: Bacteria > Bacillati > Actinomycetota > Actinomycetes > Mycobacteriales > Gordoniaceae > Gordonia > Gordonia sp. L191. Next base: position 1,561,149 of record NZ_CP125996.1, read on the forward strand.
CGAGCGGCAGTTGGCCCAGCAGGCCGGTGATCTGGTCGGGGGAGATCTGGCCGAGGCTGCTCTTGACGGCCTCGGCGGCCTTGAGCGCCATCTGATCCACGCCTGCGGCCTTCAGTTTGCGGACGGCGTCGGCGAGTTCGCTGTCGAGCGGGACCGCGCCGAGTTCGATCTGGTAGATCAGGTCACCGAGCTGGTCGGTGGGGGAGGCGGTGGCCGTTGCGCGCGCGGTCGGGGCATGGGTGGTCGGAGCATGCGGCGCCGGTGCGGCGTGTGCGAGCCCGGCACCGCCGGCCAGGGTTATCGCGGTCGCCAGGGCGATACCGCTCACGCCGAGACCCCATCGCCGGCGCCGGTGTCGTACCGACGGCGTCGGGTGCGGAGACTGCGACGACGATGCCGTCATTCGTGGCGCGATGGACATGGCTCTCCTCAGGCGGCAACTCGCCCCTCAACCAGTGGGACGAATGTGACAGATGGTGCTCAAGTTAAAAGAAAGCATGAGGGTTGCCGGATCGACAAGTCGCGAGTCCGAGTTGTGATACGCCCGCGACCGCGGGGATATGCCCGTCAGAACACGAACGCCCCGGCCACGAGGCCGGGGCGTTCGTGTGACTGCTCAGTGCTCAGATGATCGCGATGCCGATCGTCGGTGCGATCGTGCACGAGAGGACCCGGCCCTTGGTCTTGGTGGTGACGTCTCCGTAGATGGTGGAGATGATCCGGCCCTTGCCGGTGGCCGCGATCCCGGTGAACGTGCCCGGTCCCGCGGTGGCGTTGATCTTGTCGTTGCGCTTGAGCTGCAACTGGCCGGTGCGGCCGTTGTCGATGTTGAGCCAGCTCACCCAGAGCTTGCGAACCGGGCTGTTGACAGCCGGGCCGGTGCCGAGGCTGGTGTAGACGTAACCGGCCTCGCCCCTCTTGGGTCCGGGCGCGGGCGCGGCCTGCGGGCCCGCGGTCACCAGCGCCCGACCCAAGGAGTTGCCGTTACCCGGCATACAGCCGAAGCCGAGCGTCGGGTACAGGAACTCCTGAATACGCGGAGCGTTCGGGCCGTGCGGGATCACCGGGTCACCGGGCTTGGCCACGCGGGTCTCGGCGGCCCGCTGGGCGGCGAGTTGCTGACGCCCCGGATCGCCGAGGAAGTCGGTGATCTGCTTCCAGATGTCCTTGATCTGCGGCGGCAGCGCGGGATTGTCGGCGAGTGTCTGTGCCTGGGCCAGCAGGTCGGCGTTGACCTTGCCGTCCGGGCCCGGCGTGGTGACCGCACCGATGATGGCCGGTGCGAAGGCGCCGAGGGAGTCGAGTGTGCGCTGATCCGGTGTCGGCGTCTGCGAGGTCGGCGCCGGGCTGGTCGGTGCCGCCATGGCGACGGCGGGGATGGCGAGCGACGTGGCGATGGCCACCGCGGTGGCGGCGATCAGGCGTCGGGATCGGCTCATCGGTGCTTGCAGACGCACGAGGCGAGGTCCTATCAAAGTCGATGTGCGCCGAGATCATTCACGGCCCACGCTGGCATTCTCTGGCTCCGACGTCCCCCCGACACCCTCGAGCACTGCGGCGTGCCGAGTAATCGGACCCGGCGCTCAGTGAGCACACCGCGGACGTCGCCGGTCATTCTAAGCCCCTCGGGTGGGGCGGTGTCCAGGCAGCCTAACGCCGATCCGCTGTGACAGGTGGGGCAATTGATGCAATTGTTACTGTTGGTGTGTCGCGGGCTGGGCTCGTGTGGGCACTGATCACCTGGTTAGATCAACGCGGACGTACGAACGCGGTGCCGCGCGTCGGACATCGGCCGAACCGGTGGCCGGTGGTGCCTCCGCCGAGTCCGTCCACCCGTTGCCGCGTCACCGTCCAGGGGAGCCCGTGAGTCACTACAGCGAGTCCGTGCGCAGATCCGTCCGAGCCGGCGCGTCGTCGTTGCGGCGCGTGGGGATCGCTGCCGTCGTCCTCGCCGCAGGCGCCACCCTGGTGACCGCATGTGGTGACGATGCGTCGTCGTCGGCCGATGTCGTGATGCTGACCCATGATTCGTTCAGCCTGCCGCAGTCGGTACTCGACAGTTTCCGCACCGACACCGGGCTGAATCTGAAGATCGTGAAGTCCGGCGATGCCGGCACACTTGCCTCGACGGTGTCGCTGACCCCCGGATCACCGAAGGCCGACGTCGTGTACGGCATCGACAACACCTTCGCCTCACGTCCGATCGACGCCGGTGCCCTCGAGTCCTACAATCCGCCCGCCGCCGCCGACGGAGCCGTCCAGTTCGCGGTGCCGGATTCGAACAACGAACTGACCGCCGTCGACCGTGGCGACGTCTGCCTCAACATCGATGACAAGTGGTATGCGAGTCACTACCAGCAGCCGCCGACCAGCGTGCGCGATCTGCGCAACCCGACCTACGCCGCGCAGGCCGCGCTCATCGACCCGAGCACCTCCTCACCCGGAATGGCCTTCCTGCTCACCACGATCGGGATGTTCGGCAATGACTGGAAGTCGTACTGGCAGGACGTGACCAAGGGCGGAGCCGCCATCGACTCCGGATGGGAGATCGCCTACAACCAGCAGTTCAGCGCCGGAGAGGGCAAGGGGCCCAAGCCGATCGTGTTGTCCTACGCGTCCTCGCCCGCGGCGACACCGGGAACCAGCGCGCTTCTCGACGGGTGCTTCCGTCAGGTCGAGTACGTCGGAATCCTCAAGGGCACCAAGAACATCACCGGTGCACGCAAGGCCGTCGACTTCATGCTCAGCCCCGCCGTGCAGAAGGCGCTGCCGTCGTCGATGTATGTCTATCCGGTGCAGAAGAACACGCCCTTGCCCGACGGTTGGGCCCAGCGCGCTCCGCTGCCGCAGTGGACGGTCAGCATGCCGCCGAAATACGTTGCCGAGAACCGGGAGTCATGGCTCGAGCAATGGCGCGCCGCGGTCGGTCGTTGATCGATCCGTCCACCGAGGCGACCCGCGGGGAACCGTCCCCGCCGGGGCCGCAGCGCGACCGTGACCGACCACGACATCAGCCTTCGACAGGGTCGGCGCGCTTTGCCATCGCGGCGCTGCAGGCGATCCCGATGGTGTTCCTCGGGGTGTTCTTCTTGTGGCCGGTGGCGGCCCTGGTGCGGCGGGCGATCGAGGTCGGTTCCGCCGGTGATTCGCCGGTCGTGTTGCTCGAACGCACCCATGCGTTGCACCTACTCTGGGTCACCCTCGGCCAGGCTGCTGCGTCCACCGTGGTCGCAGCCATCGTCGCCGCACCGATCGTGTGGCTCTACGCCCGGCTACCGGGATCGGGGTCGGTGGTCCTCACGGTGATCGTCACCGTGCCCTTCGTCCTGCCGACGGTCGTGGTGGGGGTTGCATTCCGAGCACTGCTGAACGGTCCGCTCGCCGGACTCGGGATGGGCAGCGGCTGGCCCGCAGTGCTCGCCGCCCACGCATTTCTCAACGTCGCCGTCATGGTGCGGGTGGTGGGTGCGGCCTGGCGTTCGCTCGACACCCGCACCGAGGAGGCGGCCCGTGTGCTCGGTGCGACCCGGACCCGGGCCTGGTGGTCGGTGGTCGCGCCGCGGCTGGCCCCGGCCGCCGGTGGCGCCGCGGCCCTCGTGTTCTTGTTCTGCTCCACCAGTTTCGGGGTGATCATCATCCTCGGCGGAGGCGCCCTGCGGACTCTGGAGACCGAGATCTACACACAGGCGATCGGCTACTTCCGGCTGCCGGAGGCGGTGATGCTGTCGCTGCTGCAGATCGTCGTGGTCGTCGCGGTGTTGCTGTGCACCAGGATCGTCGCCCCGGGCGGCGCGTCCGGCGGCGCAGGCGCGCGGCGTCGGCCGTCGGCGATCACCGGCATCCGATGGATACCGGTGGTGCTGGCCTGGGCGTGGACGGTACTGGTTCTGGTGGGACCGATTGCGGTACTGGCGATCCGGTCGGTGCGTCCGACCGTCGGTGGATCGTGGACGCTCGCCGGGTATCGGGCGCTGTCCGAGCCGGTGAACGGCGTGACGCCGCTGGACACGTTGCGGTACTCGCTGCTCAGCGCGATCCTGGCCACGGTCATCGCGCTGGTCGTCGGTGGTCTCGCGGCGATCACCCTGCATCGGTCACGGGGTGTTGCCGGCGCAGTGGGGAACACCATCGCCATGATCCCCTTGGGGATCAGTGCGGTCACACTGGGATTCGGATACCTGATCGTGTTGGCCGCCCTGCCGGCTGAGATCGCCGGCTCACCGTTGGTGATCCCGTGCGTACAGGCGCTGATCGCGATTCCTGTCGTCATCCGCATCGTCATCCCAGCCCTGGAATCGGTACCCGAGCGGTTGCGTCAGGCCGCGGCGGTCCTCGGTGCCGGGCCGTGGCGGGTATTCCGCACCGTCGATCTCCCACTGATCGGTCGATCACTCTGTGCCGCAGGCGGTTTCGCTTTCGTCATGGCGCTCGGGGAGTTCGGTGCGACGAGCTTTCTCGCGCGCGCCGACACCACCACCCTGCCGGTCCTGATCGGATCGGCCCTCAACCGTCCGGGCGCCACCGAACTCGCCACGGCGATGGCCGCATCGATGGTGTTGGTGGTCGTGACCACCGTCGCGGTGCTTGCCGTGGAGATCTTCCGGCCTCGCTCGGGGACACTGATCTGATGCTGCAGATCGAGAAGCTGAGCGTCGCCTACGGGGCCGAAGCGGTCGTCAAGGGGCTCGATTGGTCTGTGGGCGGCCAGGATTCACTTGTCACCGCACTGCTCGGGCCGTCCGGATGCGGCAAGTCGACGTTGATTCGCGCCGTAGCCGGGCTGGAACGACCAACCGCCGGGACGATTCGTTTCGACGGGGACGATCTCGCCGAGATCGCCACCCACCGGCGGGATTTCGGGGTCGTCTTCCAAGACGGCCAGCTCTTCCCGGGACGCACGGTGGCCGCGAACATCGGCTACGGACTGCGCGTGCGGGGGTGGTCGAGAGCCGACATCGCCGCACGAGTCGGCCAGATGCTCGAACTGGTACGACTTCCCGGCGTTGAGAAACGCCGCGTCGAGTCGCTCTCGGGTGGACAGGCACAGCGGGTGGCGCTGGCGCGGGCGCTGGCTCCCCGGCCGCGGCTGCTGCTCCTCGACGAGCCGCTGGCCGCCCTGGACCGTCGACTCCGCGACAGCCTGGCCGTGGAGATCGCCGAAATCGTCCGTGCTGCAGGGACTCCGACTATCGTCGTCACCCATGACCACACGGAAGCGGCGTTGATGGCCGACTCCGTCGCGGTGATGCGGGAGGGTGAGATCGTTCAGTCGGCGCGACCGGCCGGTCTGTGGTCGGCGCCCGCGGACGAGTGGACGGCGCGATTCCTCGGGTGTACCACCATCATCGATGCGCATAAGAAGCGAGAAGGGCTGGCCGACACCGTCTTCGGGGCGGTTGTCGTCGACTTGGCGGACTCGCGCGCACGGCTGGGTTTGCGGGCCGAGTCGGTGCTCGCCGAGCCGGCCACAGATGGTGACACGGAGGAGAGCGACACGACATCGGGTGCAGTCGGCACGGCGATGGTTGTCGCCGACCTTCCCGGAGGTCCTCGCGTACGGGTGGCCACCGATCACGGTGAGATCGACGCCATCGGCGCCGGAGCGATCGCGGTCGGCGACCGGGTCCTGGTGCGATTGATTCCCGACCGGATCGCGGTGATCGGACGATGAGCCGTCGGCACGTGCTGGCCGGCGCCATCCTCGATTCCTCGGGCACGCGGATATTGCTGGCGCGCCGCGCGCGGCCGGTCGAATTGGAAGGCCTCTGGGAACTGCCCGGCGGAAAGGCCGAGGCGGGGGAGAGCGACGAGGAAGCCCTGCGTCGTGAACTCGCAGAGGAGCTGGGTATCGACGTCGGCGTCGAGTCCGAGCTAGGTGAACAGGTGACGCTCTCCGACCAACTGGTGTTGATCGCCCGCTGGGCGCGAGTGATCGCCGGCGAACCCGCCGCGCGTGAACATCAAGCGGTGCGGTGGGTCGATGCGGAGGAACTGTCGACGCTGTGCAGTGAGGGGAGTCTCGTCCCCGCCGACACCGTGTGGGTTCCGGAACTGCTGGCGCGGCTACGCCGCCCCTGATCCGCGCCGACAGCGCTCTTCATTTCGTCGACGGCGCTCTCTATCTCGCCGACAGCGCTCTCTATCTCGCCGACAGCGCTCTCCACGTCGGCGACGGCGCCCTCCACCTCGTCGACGGCGCTCTACGGTTCGGCAGGGGCGCGCTCTGGTCGCGGTGGTGATCGATCAGATCGGCGTAGAGGTGGCGTCGCCGGGCGCTGTCGGGGTTGGGACGGGCGCTGTCGGCGGAACAGAGGGCGCTGTCGGCGGTGGGGAGGGCGCTGTCGGCGAGGACTCGGGTCAGGCGGCCCGTGCCTTCTTGAGGGCCTTGCCGAGTTCCTTCTTGCTCATCGAGTCGACGTCGAGTTTGCGCATCCGTGCGATGACGACCGGGCACCGTACGCAGCGGGTCTTGGAGCGACAACACTTCTTCTTGGGCGTGAGGTCGGCGACCTTTGCCGGGTTTTTCTTGCCCATGCGCCGACGCTAGCACCGGCTGTTCACCCGCTGACACTCCGCTGTGATCGCGGTCTCTCCCGTGGACCCGATACGCTGTTAGCCGTCGTCAGTCTGCCGGCGCCGGTTCCGCGTGCGCCGAGTGACCGTCCCCGTACACGAAAGAGATCTCAGTGAGCCCTGCTCCCAACTTCCGCAACGTCGCGATCGTCGCGCACGTCGACCACGGCAAGACCACGTTGGTCGATGCGATGCTCCGACAGTCCGGGGTGTTCGGCGAGCGCGCCGAGCTCGTCGACCGCGTGATGGATTCCGGTGACCTGGAGCGCGAGAAGGGCATCACCATTCTCGCCAAGAACACCGCGGTCCACCGTCGCCAGCCCGACGGCACCGAGGTCGTCATCAACGTCATCGACACCCCTGGTCACGCCGATTTCGGCGGCGAGGTGGAGCGCGGTCTGTCGATGGTCGACGGCGTGGTGCTGCTCGTCGACGCCTCCGAGGGCCCGCTGCCCCAGACCCGTTTCGTATTGCGCAAGGCGCTGTCGGCATCGCTGCCGGTCATCCTGTTGGTCAACAAGACCGACCGGCCCGACGCGCGTATCGCCGAGGTCGTCGAGGAGACCCACGACCTGCTCCTCGATCTCGCGTCCGACCTTCCCGAAGAGGCCGCCGCGGCCGCCGAACAGGTCCTCGACCTTCCGGTGCTCTACGCCTCGGGGCGCGCGGGCATCGCGAGCACCGTGCAGCCCGCCAACGGTGAGGTGCCCGAGGGTGAGAACCTCGATCCGTTCTTCGACGTGCTGCTCGAGCACGTCCCGGCCCCCAAGGGCGATCCGGAAGCGCCCCTGCAGGCCCACGTCACCAACCTCGACGCGTCGCCGTTCCTCGGCCGCCTCGGGCTGGTCCGCATCCACAACGGGACCCTGAAGAAGGGACAAACCGTCGCATGGCTGCGTGAGGTCACGAAGGAAGACGGAACAGCGGAGCCCGTTGTCGAACGCGCCAAGATCACCGAACTGCTCGTCACCGTCGGCGTCGAGCGCAGCCCGGCCGAGTCGGCTGTCGCGGGCGACATCGTCGCGGTCGCCGGAATGTCGGAGATCATGATCGGCGACACCCTCGCCGACGCCGAGAACCCTGTCGCGTTGCCGCGCATCACCGTCGACGAACCGGCCATCGCGGTATTCATCGGCACCAACACCTCGCCGCTGGCCGGCCGGGTCAAGGGCCACAAGCTGACCGCGCGCATGGTCAAGGATCGCCTCGACTCCGAGCTGATCGGCAACGTGTCGCTGCGTGTCCTCGACATCGGGCGTCCCGACGCCTGGGAGGTCCAGGGTCGTGGCGAGCTGGCACTGGCGATCCTCGTCGAGCAGATGCGCCGCGAGGGCTTCGAGCTGACCGTCGGCAAGCCGCAGGTGGTCACGCGTCGGGTCGACGGCAAGGTGCACGAGCCGTTCGAGCACCTCACCATCGACGTGCCCGAGGAGTACCTCGGCGCGGTGACCCAGTTGCTCGCGGCCCGCAAGGGGCGGATGGACCAGATGAACAACCACGGCTCGGGCTGGGTGCGGATGGAGTTCACCGTGCCCTCGCGCGGACTGATCGGCTTCCGCACCGACTTCCTCACCGAGACCCGCGGCACCGGTATCGCCAACGCGGTCTTCGACGGGTACGCGGCGTGGGCCGGCGAGATCCGCGCCCGGCACACCGGATCACTGGTCAGTGACCGCGCGGGTACCGTCACGCCGTTCGCGATGATCCAGCTCGCCGACCGCGGCACGTTCTTCGTCAATCCCGGTGACGACACCTACGAGGGACACGTCGTGGGCATCAACCCGCGTGCCGAGGACCTCGACATCAACGTGACCCGCGAGAAGAAGCTGACCAACATGCGGCAGTCGTCGGCCGACGTGATGGAAACCCTCGCCAAGCCGATGCATCTCGAGCTCGAGGGCGCGATGGAGTTCTGTGCCGCCGACGAATGTGTCGAGGCGACTCCCGAGGTGGTGCGGGTGCGTAAGGTGCATCTGGATGCCACCACCCGAGCCCGCGAGCGTTCGCGCGCCAAGACGCGGGATGCCGCGGCGGGCTGAGCCCCGTACGCGCTCGGGTGAACGTGGTCGTGGTCTGGGGGTGAGTGGATTCGTGATGGACGTGGGATGTGGGCGGTCGAGGCGGCGTCGCGTGACGCATTCGGCCGGGCGATCACTCCTGCTCGTCCTCACGGTCCTGGTGGCGGTGCTCGGGGTGGCGGCGTGTACCGCCAACCCGCCGCCGCCGGTGCGAGACACCGCGACCCCACAGACGCCGACCGAGTATCCCGACGGCAAGACGATCTACGTTGCCACCGACTCGATCGGTACCGGTTTCAATCCGCACCTGGGCGCCGACCAGAATCCGGTGACCACGGCCATCGCCGCGATGACCCTGCCCAGTGCGTTCCTGCCGGTGCAGACGCCCGACGGCGTTGTCTGGCAGCGCAACGACGCGCTGGTGACCTCGGCGGAGGTCACCTCGACCCAGCCGTTCACGGTCACCTACCGCATCCACACCAATGCGCAATGGTCCGACGGTCTGCCGGTCACCGGCGACGATTTCAACTATCTGTGGCAGCAGATGTCGCGACAGCCGAATGTGGTGGCGCCGGCCGGTTATCGGCTGATCGACTCGGTCACCTCCAGTGCGGGGAGCAAGGTCGTCGAGGTCCGCTTCGCACAGCCCTATCCGCGGTGGCGCGAGTTGTTCACCAACCTGCTGCCCAGCCACGTGCTGCGTGGCACCCCGGCCGGCTTCCAGACCGGCATGGACTCGGGGAAACCGGTGTCGGCCGGTCCTTTTCAGATCTTCTCTCTCGATCCCACCCGGGACGAGGTGCGGTTGATTCGCAACGACCGCTACTGGATGACGCCGTCGAAGCTCGACCAGGTGGTGTTGCGCCGGGCCGGTACCGACTCGCAGATGATCGATTCGATTCGTTCGGGTGGCTCGGCGCTGGCGACGGTCGGCGCGGGCCCGGCGACGACCGCCGAGCTCACCGCGGTTCCCGGGTTGACCGATCAGCGCGGGCCGACCTCGCGGGCCCTCACGGTCAGCGTCAACGCGCGAACCCCGGTGATGAATCGGGTGGAGGTGCGGCGCGCGATCCTGTCGATGATCGACACCAACCTCGCGACGCTGGCCGGTGCGGGCGAATGGGTGGTGCAGCAGTACGCCAACACCGTGTACGCGCCGTCGGACCCGGGGTACTTCCCGGTGAGCCGCCCCCGGCCCGCGCCGCAGGCGATCGACGATCTGCTCGCGTCCGCGGGATACAGGCGCACACCACCCGCTCCGGACACCCCGACATCCGGCTCGCCGAGCCCATCGGGTTCGACCGGCCCGTCGAGTTCGGCGAGCCCGAGCAGTTCGTCGGCTCCGAGCAGCACGCCGACGTCCGAGGCGCCCAGCGTTGCCCCGGTACCCGACGGCGTCATCCCGTTCGAGAAGGACGGGCAGGATCTGACGGTCCGGGTCGGCGCGATCAGCGGTGACCCCCGGTCGACGTCGGCCGCGGCGAACATCGTCGATCAATTGCGTTCCGCCGGTGTACGAGCCGGGGTGGTGTCGCTGCCCAACAGCGACCTCTACGGCGTCGCGCTGACCGATTCACGCGTCGATCTCGTCGTCGGATGGACGGGGCTCGGTGTGCCCCCGGCGGCCGCGCTGGCCTCCCAGGTCGACTGCGACCAGCCCAAGCCCGGCACCGCGCCGTCGCTGTCGACACCCCCGACCCCCACCAGCGTCGCACCCAGCCAGGACGCGTCCGGCGCGACCACCGTCTACGCCAGCAACATCTCCGGGGTGTGCGATCCCGCGCTGATCTCCCTGGCCCGTGATGCGCTGTCGGCCGACGATCCGACGCCGATGCTCGCCGAGGCGGAGCCGTTGCTGGCCGATCAGGCGATCTACCTGCCGCTCTACCAGGACAGCATGCTCGTGGGGGTGACGCCGGCGGTGACCGGTGTGCCGCTGTCCGGGCCGATCCAGACCTCCATCTACGGCACCGCCGCCACCTGGGACATCAAATGACCGCATCGTTCGAGTCGGCAGGACGCCGACTGCTGCTGCTGCACGCCCACCCCGACGACGAGACCATCATGACCGGCGGCACCATCGCCCGGTATCTCGACGAGGGTGTCGACGTGCGCGTGGTGACCTTCACCCTGGGTGAGGAGGGTGAGGTGATCGGCGACCGCTGGGCGCAGCTGGTCGCCGACGGCGGTGCCGATCAGCTCGGCGGCTACCGCATCCTCGAACTGACCCGGGCGCTCGAGGCCCTCACCCCGCCCGGTCGGCCGCCGCTGGCCACGCGATTCCTCGGTGGTGCCGGACGCTGGCGCGACTCCGGGATGGCCGGGACGCCGTCGGCGGAGCATCCGCGCGCGCTGGCGCAGGGCCCGTTCGACGCGGTCGTCGCGGCGCTGGCCGACGAGATCGCCGAGTTCGATCCGCAGGTGGTCGTCACCTACGACACCGCGGGCACCTACGGACATCCCGACCACATGACGGTGCACGAGGCCTCGGTGGCCGCGGTGCCGATCGCGTCGGAGCGGACCGGAACCGAGTACCTGGTGTACGAGTCGGTCACCGAGGCGAGTGCACTGCGTGCCGGTCTCGCGGCGGCGGCCGACCGCGTTCCCGACGGCTGGCGGATGCCGCTCGAGGACGAACTGCCCAGCTACCCCGACGACCGGATCACCACCGCCATCGACGTCGGCGGGGTGTATCAGCGCAAGGTCGACGCCCTGGCCGCACACGCGACCCAGGTGACGGTGGCGCCGTCGCGGACCGAATACGCCTTGTCCAACAACATCCTTCAGCCGATCTTCGACGTCGAGCACTTCATCCTGCGCAGCCCGGCACGGGAGGGGTCCTCGACCCCCGCACCGGAGGCGTCGCGACGCAACGACGATCTGTTCACCCCGCAACGCCGTCCCGCGCAGGCGCACCCGTGACCCGCGCGCTCGACCGCTTCCTCCTCGCGATGCTGATCGTCGACGGGGTCGTGGTCGGGCTGGGATCGGTGGCGTTCTGCTACCTGCGGTTCTGGGGGCAGCCCGTTCCGGTCGTCGCCCTTGTCGCCGGGCTGGTCAACGCGATATTGCTGTGGCTGGCGGCGCGCACGACCGAGTCGCCGCTGCGGTTCGCGCCGTTGGCCGCGTGGGTTCTGGTCCTTCTGGTCGCGGCGTTCACCGGTCCGGGTGGCGACGTGGTGCTCTATCTCGGCGGCACGACCGTTCCCGCGACGCTGATGCTGGTCTTGTTCGGTCTCGGGATCCCGGTGGCGCTCATCTGGTCGGGACGGCTGCCGCGCCCGGACGCCTGAGCATCCCGAGCCACCCCGAACGCCCGGGACCCTGCGGTTAGAGTGGGTCCATGGTTTTGCGCGCGTGGGCGACCGATCATCGGGCGCCCGTCGAGCGGGTCGCCGCGGCGCTTGAGCGGTTGTCCGCCGCCCCGGTGGGAACGCCGGCCGACCTCTCCGACGACGAGTGGATCGCGCTGCTCGGCGCCGACGGTGATCTCCTCGAGGAGCTGTGCGCGCACGCCGACGCGGCCCGCCGCGCGGTCACCGATCCCGAGGCCCTCACCTTCGTGGTGAATCGCAATCTCGACACCGCCGTGGCCGCAGGCCTGACCACTGACCCGGCACTGGAGGATCTGGTCGTCGAGGCCCACGAGCTCGGGGCGACCGAGATCTGCATGCAGGGGCCACTACCCGCCGATGCCCCGGCCGAGGGGTACCTGAACCTGATCGAGCGGATCACCGCTGCGGCGCCGGTCCATCTGCACGCCTTCCGCCCGCCGGAGATCCGCGACGCCGCCGCCCGGCTGGGCGTCGACGTCGAGGAGTTCCTCCGCCGAGCACGTGCTGCCGGACTCGGCTCGGTGCCGGGCACCGCGGCGCAGATCCTCGACGACGAGGTCCGTGCAGTCCTCGCACCACCCGGGGCCGACCACGCCCGCGACCGATGGATCGAGGACATCACCGCAGCGCACGAGGCGGGACTGTTTTCGACGGCGACGGTGTTGTACGGGCATGTCGAAACGCCGGGCCACGTCGTTGCCCATCTGCGGACGCTGTCCGGGATCCAGTCGCGTACAGGCGGGTTCAGTGAGCTCATCCTGATGCCGATGGTCGCCGACAACACCCCACCCCACCTGCGGTCGGCCGCGGTGGCCGGCGCCTCACGCCGTGAGACCCGCGCGATTCACGCCGTGGCGAGGCTGTTCACCCTGGGCCGGTTCGACCACATCCAGGTCGCCTGGACCAAGCTCGACGCCGGCGTCGTCGACGAGGTGTTGCGGGGCGGGGTCGACGACATCGGCGGGATGCTGCTCGACGGCACGGTGATGCCGTCGGCCGGTCCGGAGGCCGGTCGCGTCCTCGACGCCGAGCGCCTCGCCGGATTCGCCGAACGCGCCGGCCGCACTCCGGTCCAACGGACCACCGCCTATCGGCAGCCCGGCGTCCAGCCGATCCTGCACCGGGCAGGCCGGTGACCGCGGCCGCACCCCAGGTCGACGTCGCGATCGTCGGGGCGGGATTCGCCGGGCTGGGCATGGCCACGCATCTGGCGCGGCGCGCGAGGGAATCGTTCGTGGTCCTCGAACGCGCCGACGCCGTCGGCGGCACCTGGCGTGACAACATCTATCCAGGCATCGCCTGCGACATCCCCGGTCACCTCTATTCGTTCTCGTTCCGTCCCCCCGCCGACTGGTCGGCGATCTATCCCGCCGGCGCCGAGATCCGCGCCTATCTCGACCGGCTCGTACACGACGAAGGACTGGCCGACCACATCCGCCTCGGCCGCGAACTCACCTGTGCCACCTGGGATGCCGAGAACGATCGATGGCATCTGGTCACCGAAGGCGTCGACGGTGCGCAGTCGCTGACCGCCCGGATCCTGCTGCTGGCCGTCGGCCGGTTGTCGGAGCCGAGAATCCCCGACGTCGAGGGCCTTGACGATTTCTCGGGGACCGTGGTCCACACGGCCGCCTGGGAGCCCGATCTCGAACTGACGGGCGCCCGGGTCGGGGTGGTCGGCACCGGGGCGTCGGCGATCCAGATCGTGCCGCATGTGGCCGCGCGGGCCGCCGAGCTCGTCATCTTCAGCCGCACCCCGCCCTACATCGTGCCGCGCGAGGATCGTCGCCTTGACGCTGCCGAGCGGGCCGAGCTCGTCGACCCGCAGCGGGCGGCCGCGCATCGCGACGAACTGTTGCGCAATGCCGACGCCGCGTTCGCGCAACGGCTGCGCCGCCGTCCCGACATCGACGAGATCCGGGCGCGGGCCCTGACGCACCTGCGCGCCCAGATCCCCGATCCGGTGCTGCGGGCCGAACTCACCCCCGATTACGAGATCGGTTGTAAACGAATACTTCTCAGTGACGATTTCTATCCGACGCTGTTGCGCGAGAACGTCGTCTTCGAGCCCGGCGCCCTCGAGTCGGTGGTCGAATCGAAGGCGCGGGCGGCCAGTGGCGGCAGCCACGATCTCGACATCCTGGTGATGGCAACAGGTTTCGAGGCGGCGCGACCGCCGGTCGCCACGCGCGTGCACGGCCGGGACGGCGAGTTGCTCGCCGACCACTGGCGACACGGCATGGTCTCCTACGCCTCGACCGTGGTCGCCGGTTTCCCGAACATGTTCGTGCTCGACGGCCCGAATGCGGCTCTCGGCCACAATTCGGCGATCTACATGATCGAGACGCAACTCGACTACGTCGTCGGCGCTCTCGATCACATGGCCGAGGCGGGGGTGGCCGCACTGGAGGTCACCGCCGACGCCGAGGCCGCCTACACCCGGGAGATCGACGACCGGAGTTCCGATACGGTGTGGTTGACCGGTTGTGACAGTTGGTATGTCGATCCCGAGAGTGGTCGGCTGACACTGCTCTGGCCGGGGACGGCGTTGTCGTTCCGAGAGCGCAACGGCGCGTTCGAGCCGGAGCCGTTCCTCACCCGATTGTCAGCGGCCACCACCAGCGAACGAGGGGAGTGAGCACCCATGGCATCCATGAGCATGGCCGCGGCACTCGATGCCGCGACGAGCGCCGAGGTCACCGACGACGAGGTGGTGAGCACACTGTTGTCGGCGTCCGGCTCCGATCTGCATGCGCTGCAACGGATCGCCGCCGATCTCCGCGACGAGGGCCTCGCGGCCGCCGGACGAACCGGGCAGGTCACCTACTCGCGCAAGGTGTTCATCCCGCTGACCACACTGTGCCGCGACCGCTGCCACTACTGCACCTTCGTGACGATCCCGGGAAAGCTCGCGCGCGCCGGTGCGGGGATGTACCTCGAACTCGACGAGGTCGTCGACATCGCCCGCAAGGGTGCCGAACTCGGTTGTAAGGAAGCGCTGTTCACCCTCGGCGATCGCCCGGAGGATCGATGGCCGCAGGCCGCGCAATGGCTGGCCGAGCGTGGTTACACCTCCACGCTGGACTACGTCCGCGCCGCCGCGATCGCGGTCCTGTCACAAACGGGACTGTTGCCGCACCTGAATCCGGGGGTGATGAGCGCCGAGGAGATGACCGCCCTGCGTCCGGTCGCCCCGTCGATGGGCATGATGCTCGAAACCACCTCGCGCCGGCTGTTCACCGAGAAGGGTATGCCTCACTACGGCAGCCCCGACAAGGACCCGCTGGTACGGCTGCAGGTGTTGCGCGATGCGGGTGCGGTCGGGATTCCGTTCACCACCGGAATACTCGTGGGCATCGGCGAAAGTCTCACCGAGAGAGCGCAATCGCTGCTCGCGATGGCCGAGATCGCTGCGGCGGGCGGGCACATCCAGGAAGTGATCGTGCAGAACTTCCGGGCCAAGCCGGACACCGCGATGCGCGGCACCCCCGACGCCGAGATGACCGAATTCCTCGCCGCGGTCGCGACCGCGCGGATCGTACTCGGTCCGCACATGCGAATCCAGGCGCCGCCGAACCTGGTGTCGGCAGCCGAGTGCGAGGCACTCATCGCCTCCGGCGTCGACGACTGGGGCGGGGTGTCGCCGTTGACACCCGATCACGTCAATCCCGAACGTCCCTGGCCCAACCTCGACGTGCTCGCCGATCTCACCGCCGGCGCCGGATTCACCCTGACCGAACGTCTCACCGCGCAGCCGCCGTACATCCTCGACGCGTCGTCGTGGATCGATCCGGCACTGCATGATCACGTGGCGGCCCTGAGCGATCCGGACAGCGGTCTGGCCGCCGACCGGATTCCGTCACCCCGGACGTGGCCGGCGGTGGCGTGAGCGGTCTGGCGGCCGACCGGATTCCGTCACCCCGGGTGTGGCCGGCGGTGGCGTGAGCCCCGCGACATCACCGGCGATCGTGGTGCGCCGCGAGGGCCCGGTAGCCCCCGACGACGTCGGTGGCCCGGTGCAATCCCAACTGCTGCAACGATGCCGCCGCCAGGCTCGAGGTGTATCCCTCCGAGCACAGGATGATCCACCGTACGTCGTGGTCGACGGCTTGTGTGATGCGCGCGTCGCTGGCCGGATCGCATCGCCATTCCAGGACGTTGCGTTCGATGACGAGTGCCTCGGGAACCTCCCCTTCGGCGGCGCGTTGCGCGGCGGGCCGGATGTCGACGAGCACGGCACCGGCGGCGAGTTCGGCGTCGAGATCCTCGGCGGGCAGTCGTTGCAGGGACTCCCGCGCGACGAGGAGCATGTCGTCGATGGTCATCGGCATGGGTTCACGATAGGTGTTCTATTCCGGTTCGTCGGTCAGTTCGGTCCGGGTCCGGCGGAGCGCGCCGCCGTCGGTGACCTCGTAGAACGACATCGCGGTCAGCGGCGGGGAGTAGGCGTGGACGCTGAGCGTCGGACCGCTCGGAGCGGCCACGGAGGTGTCGCCCGTCGGGGCGGTGAGCCCACGCGCGGGCGGGATGCTGCCGTGGTGCTGCACGTCGTGGACCCAGCCGAGAGGAAATGCGGCCTGATCGCCGGCCGAGAGGATGCGCAGCGCGAGATCGTCTCCGGTCCAGCGGTATTCGCGCAGCGCGCCGCTCAGGACGGTCAGGGCGCCGAGCGATCCGGCGTGGTCGTGCAGGTCGGTGGAGCGGTCCGGCGTCCAGCTGATCAGCCACAGGTCGAGGTCGTCGTCGGATTCCAGACGGGTCGACCACCGTTCCACCGGGTCCCAGGTTGCGGGCAGCAGGCGGTCATATCGTCCGTCGAGGACGTCGGCGACGCCCTGGTCGGTGATCCGCAGCAGGTCGGCCGGACGCAGCCGGGTCGGTAGGTGGGCGGCGGTGTGGCGGGCGGAGCGGTACGTACGGGTTGGCTGGGTACGGGAGGGCAGGGTCGAGGTCATGAGTTCTCCTGTGAACGAGGTGCGAGGGGAGTGCGCCGGATACGGTGACGGCCGCGACATCGCCTCGATGGAGTGCTCACGCGACCAGGGTGGCCGGGCATCGGCGCGAGCGGGAGGGTTCTCCTCACCCTGGGTGCAACCGGGTCTCGGTGTGATTTGTGACTCAACGACCGCCGGCGAGCAGGGGCGGGTGTGGGAGGGCCTGCTGGTGGGCGGATACTCTAGGACGACACGTGTGTGCGGTGTGGAGCTGCGGATTGCCGCTGCATGCGTGTTCGGCGCGACCAGCCCTCGCGTACATCTCGGTCGGCCGGACGACGGCGGCCGACCCGAAGTGCTTGCAGCAAAGGAGTGTGTGGTGACCTACATCATCGCGGAACCCTGCGTGGATGTGATGGACAAGGCATGTGTTGAGGAATGCCCGGTCGATTGCATCTACGAAGGTGGTCGCAGTCTCTACATCCAGCCGGATGAATGTGTGGACTGTGGTGCCTGCGAGCCGGTGTGTCCGGTGGAGGCCATCTTCTACGAGGATGACGTCCCCGACGAATGGGATCCGTACGTCAGTGCCAACGCCGACTTCTTCGACGAGCTCGGGTCGCCGGGCGGTGCCAGCAAGGTCGGCAAGACCGATTTCGATCCGCCTTTCATCAAGCAACTGCCCCCGATGAACGAGGACGAGGACTGAGCTCGAGGTGACCGGTGACCGTCCGGCCCGACGCCGGGTCAGTGCCGCCCTCCCCGATTTCCCGTGGGACACCCTCGCCGAGGCGAAGGCCACGGCGAACTCCCATCCCGGCGGCATCGTCGATCTCTCGGTCGGTACCCCGGTCGATCCGGTCGATCCGGTCATCCGTGAGGCCCTCGCGGAGGCCTCGGGGTTCCCGGGCTATCCGACGACGATCGGGACCGAGGCCCTGCGCGCCGCCGCGGCTGCGGCGCTGAGCCGTCGCTACGGAGCCGTCGGCGTGGACGAGTCGAGCATCCTCCCGGTGATCGGCACCAAGGAAGCCATCGCCGGGGTGGTCTCGACGCTGGGTGTCGGTGCCGGCGAGATGGTCGTCATCCCGGAGGTTGCCTACCCGACCTATGAGGTCAGTGCCCTGCTGGCCGGTGCGACACCGGTGCGTGCCGATTCGACGGTGGCACTCGGACCGGCAGGCCCGGCCGTGCTGTTCCTGAACTCACCGTCCAATCCGACCGGCAAGGTGCTCGGGGTCGACCACCTGCGCAAGGTGATCGAGTGGGCGCGCGAGCGTGGGACCGTCGTCATCTCCGACGAGTGTTATCACGGTTTGTCGTGGGATGCCGAGGCCGTCTCGGTGCTCGACCCGCGTGTCTCCGACGGCGACCACACCGGTCTGCTCGCGGTCCACTCGTTGTCGAAGATCTCCAACCTGGCGTCCTATCGCGCGGGTTTCTTCGCCGGTGACCGCGACCTGATCGCCGAGCTGCTGGCCGTGCGCAAACATGCCGGGCTGATGGTTCCGTACCCGATCCAGGCGGCGATGACAGCAGCGCTCACCGACGATGCGCACGTCGAGGTCCAGCGCGCCCGCTATGCCGAGCGCCGAACCGAGCTGGCCGCGGCGGTCCGCGCAGCGGGCTTCACCATCGACCACTCCGAAGCCGGTCTGTACCTGTGGGCCACCCGCGGCGAACCGTGCCGGGAGACCGTCGATTGGCTCGCGCAGCGAGGCATCCTCGCCGCACCGGGCGACTTCTACGGGCCCGCAGGCGTCGACCACGTGCGGATCGCGTTGACGGCGACCGACGAGCGGATCGCCACCGCGGTGCAGCGGCTCGGCTGAGACGCGGTCGCCGGTGACATTCGCGGAGTGTCCTGCGAGGCCGGCGACGTGCTGGCGCGCCGATACCGCACCCGGCGAGTCGATCATCCTGCCGGACGGATGCATGGATCTGATCTGGACCGGTGAGGAACTGCTGGTTGCGGGTCCCGACACCGGACCGTACGTCTTCCGTACCGACCGACACCGGGACATGACCGGACTGCGCTTCGCGCCGGGGTACGCGCCCGGACTCCTCGGTGCCCCCGCGTCGGAGTTCCGGGACTCGCGGGTGTCGCTGAGCGATCTCTGGCCGGCGTCGGGCGTGCGCCGCTGGGAGGAGACACTCGCGGCTGCCGACGATGTGGGCGCGGTCCTGTCCGCGCTGTGCGACGCGGTGCCGGGTGAGCCACTCCCGCCGTGGATCGGCACGCTGGCCTCGATGCTCGTCCGTGGCGTCCCGGTCTCCGCTTGTGCCGACACGGTGTCGGTGTCGGTGCGCGCCCTGCACCGGATCTCGTTGCAGTACTTCGGTTATGGCCCCAAGACTCTCGCCCGGATCCTGCGGATGCAGGCCGCGCTGGCGCTACTCGACGACGCCGGGGAGGATCTGAGCGGCATCGCTGCGCGGGCGGGATACGCCGACCATGCGCACATGTGCCGCGACTTCGCCGAACTCGCCGGCGGGCCGCCGACGGCGTGGACCGGTGGCGGTCAGGCCAGCGGGCTGTAGAGGTCGACGGGGTTGCCGTCGGGGTCGGCGATGACGGCATAGCGCTGACCCCAGAAGGCGTCGAACGGTTCGAGTATCGACCGGTGTCCGGCGGCGACGAGCGCGGTGTGCTCGGCGTCGACATCGGCGGGGGTTGCGCAGGCGAAGGCGAGCGCCATCCGGTGGCCGCCCGCGGGTTCGGTCCACCCCGGCATGAACGATTCGACGACGGCGCGGGTGTCGAAGAGAATCCTCATCGGGCCCACCGAACTCTCCGCGTGCGGGGCGTAGGCGGCGCCGGGATCGAATCGCAGACCCAGATGGGTGTAGAAGTCGACGGTGGCCGCCATGTCGGCGACGACGATGGACAGGGCGTCGAGGATCGGTCCCGTGGTGCGTGTTGTGTCGGTCATACGCTCAACGCATGGCCACCGCACCCCGGGCGTCTTGAACGTTTCGGACAGATCCCGGCAGTCGGCTGTGTCGGTGTCAGTTCTTGTGCAGGGCCTCGTTGAGGGCGATGCCGTCGCCCTTCCACGGGACCACCTCGACGGCGCCGTTGAGGCTGTTGCGACGGAACAGCAGATTGGACTGGCCGGAGAGGTCGCGGGCCTTGACGGTGGTCCCGTCGGGCCCGGTCACCTTGGTGCCCGCGGTGACGTAGAGGCCGGCCTCGATGACGCAGTCGTCGCCGAGCGGGATGCCGCAGCCGGAGTTCGCGCCCAGCAGGCAGCGCTTGCCGAGCACGATGCGCTCCTTGCCGCCCCCGGACAGCGTGCCCATCGTGGACGCGCCGCCGCCGATGTCGGAGCCGTCGCCGACGACGACACCCGCCGAGATGCGGCCCTCGACCATCGACTCGCCGAGGGTGCCGGCGTTGAAGTTCACGAAGCCCTCGTGCATGACCGTGGTGCCGGGCGCGAGGTGCGCGCCGAGTCGGACGCGGTCGGCGTCACCGATGCGTACACCACCGGGCGCGACGTAATCGACCATGCGGGGGAACTTGTCGATGCTGTAGACGGTCACCGCGCCGCGGGCGCGCAGCCCGGCGCGGATCTTCTCGAATCCCTCGACGGGGCACGGGCCGTGATTGGTCCACACGACGTTGGCGAGTAGGCCGAAGATGCCGTCGAGGTTGGCGCCGTGCGGCGCGACGAGGCGATGCGAGAGCAGGTGCAGACGCAGGTAGACGTCGTAGGCGTCGACCGGCGGCGCCGACAGATCGGCAATCGTGGTCGACACGGCGACGGTCTTGACCCGGCGGACGGCGTCGACGCCGACGAGGTCACGGAGGTCGCCAGGGGTCGCGGTGTCGTCCAGGATCGTCGTGCCGCTCTGCTCACTCGTACCGAGCTGCGGCTCGGGGAACCAGACGTCGAGGATGACGCCGGGATCGGCGGAACCCCCGTTGGTCACCGTGGCGATTCCGACTGCGTGTGCACCATTGTTCGTCACGGCACCCGAGCTTACCGGTGGGGCGTCGTGTGGTCGGCAGCCGGATCAGACCGCCGGGTCACGCCGCGGCGGAGCCGCCAAGTCAGGCCGCGGCGGAGCCGCCAGGTCAATCACTGTGTCGATAGTCGCGCAGGTAGTGCTCCGTCTCGGTGTCGGTGTAGTCGGGAATCAGTGCGCTGTGATGCAGCTTCCGGCCCAGCATGGTCATCGTCGTGGCGGCGACACCGAAGGCGAGCAGTCCGACGACGGCGGCGGTGACGGCCAGCGCGGTGTTGCCGACCACCACCGACACGAGCAGCACGGCCAGGCTCGCGAAACCGACGATGAGCAGGAAGAACGCCAGCACCCCCGCAGGATGCTGACCGTGGGAATCATGAGAACGGTGGAAATCGTGAGAACGAGCGGACATGGCGATCATCTCCTCGGTTCGAACACTCCGCTACACCTCCACGCTACGACGGTCACGACAGTCGAGTAGACGTTTCGCCGATCATCTCCGGACACGATCGAGCTCATCTCCGGACACGATCGAGCCATCATCCGAACGGCCGAACGCGCTGGTCGTGGCCGTGTGATGTCCGTATTGTCGCATCATGGTCGAACGTGGACACCGGACTCCGCACCAGGGCGGGCCGCCCCGACGCCGGCGTTGGCCCTGGGTGCTCGCCGGACTCGGTGTGGTGGTCATCGTCGCGGCGGTGGTCGGCGGCGTGATCTTCAAGCCGTGGTTGGTGTTCGTCGACACCGAGATCGCCGACGAGATCCCGGTCGCCGCGAGCGGCGCGCCGGCGTCGGGTACCTCATCGGCCACGCCCGTGGTGCTCTCGTCGGGGACCTTCATCAGCCACGAACACGACACCACCGGTGCCGTGTCGATCATCGAGAAGCCGGACGGCTCAAGGATTCTCGCCATCGAGAACCTCGACACCACCACCGGCCCCGATGTGCACGTGTGGCTCTCGGCCGGGGAGGTGATCGGCGGCTTCGCCGGCTGGCGTACCGCAGGCGGCGCCCCGCACGTCGACCTCGGCCCGATCAAGGGCAACCGTGGCGATCAGGTGTACCCGGTGCCCGCGACCACCGACCTCGCCCGGTTCCCGGCGGTGGTGCTGTGGTGTGTGCAGTTCGACGTGTCGTTCGGCGCGGCCGAACTTCGTCCGGTATGACCCCTGTGGTGTACACAGTGCGGTGTAAACCACGCAGGTGTAACCCTTTTCGGCGCCGCGCCATCTGCTTCGTTACGGTGGGGGCGTGAATGCCCTCGACCTCCATGGCGATCCGATCGACCTAACCGCGGCGCTGGTCGACATCCACAGTGAATCCCGGGACGAAACTGCCATCGCCGACGCCGTCGAATCCGCGCTCCGGGAGCAGACCACCGGCTTCGAGATCGTGCGTCACGGCAACCGGGTGCTCGCGCGCACCGACCGGGGTCTGGGCAGCCGGGTCATCCTTGCCGGGCACCTCGACACGGTCCCGGTGGCCGGGAACCTGCCGAGCCGGCGCACCGACGACGCCACCGAGGGCGACGTCCTGCACGGGTGCGGAACGGTGGACATGAAATCCGGTGACGCGGTGTTCTTGCATCTCGCGGCAACGCTGGCCGATCCGCGCCACGACCTCACGCTCATCTTCTACGACTGCGAGGAGATCGCCGCCGAGTACAACGGCTTGGGGGTCATCGAACGTGAACTGCCGCAGTGGCTTTCCGGCGACGTGGCGATCCTCGGCGAACCCACGGCCGGGCAGATCGAGGCAGGATGCCAAGGCACCCTGCGGGTGCGGCTGACCGCGACCGGGACCCGAGCGCACTCGGCGCGAGCGTGGATGGGCGACAACGCCATTCACAAGCTGGGGGAGGTTCTCACCATCCTCGCCGGGTATTCGCCGCGCCGCGTCGACATCGATGGTTGCGAGTATCGCGAGGGACTCTCGGCCGTCGGGATCGGCGGCGGCGTGGCCGGCAACGTCGTGCCCGATGCCGCCCACGTCGACGTCAACTTCCGCTTCGCACCCGACCACAGCGTCGAGACCGCACTCGACCACGTTCGTGAGGTGTTCGCCGGGCCACTGGCCTCCGGTGCGGTGACGCTCGAACTCACCGACTCCGCCGCGGGCGCGCTGCCCGGCCTGTCGCATCCGGCGGCGGCTGCACTCGTCGACGCCGCGCAGGGACGATTCCGCGCCAAGTACGGCTGGACCGACGTGTCGCGATTCTCGGCTCTCGGCATTCCCGCGGTGAACCTCGGACCGGGGGATCCAAGCCTGGCCCACCGGGTCGACGAACGCGTCCCAGTCGCCCAGATCCGCGAGGTCACTGAGTTGTTGCGGGCCTACCTGAGCTGATCCGACGTGCACCGGGTTCCCGTCGGTGCGGCGGGGACATCGGCCGGGCGCGCTAGCGTTACGCCCATGACAACCTCTGGCAGCGAGACCACTTCAGGCAGCGAGCCCGCCGAGCGTGATCCGGTCACCGATGTCGACATCGAGGATCAGCAGGGCACCCGCTACATCGGCCCCATGCGGGTGCGTCGCACCGACACCGACGAACGCACCACCGATCGTCGACTGCTCGAGTGGGTCGATCCGCGCGACGCCGAGCGCCGGGCCGAACGCACCATGCGCGATTCCTGGCGCGTGCTGCGAATCCAGTCGGAGTTCGTGGCGGGTTTCGACGCCCTGTCCGACGTCGCCGAGGCGGTCACGGTGTTCGGGTCCGCGCGTCTGCAGCCCGGTTCACCCGATTACGAGCTCGCGGTGCGCGTGGGCAGAGCGCTCGGCGGGGCCGGCTACGCGGTGATCACCGGCGGTGGACCGGGCGTCATGGAGGCCGCGAACAAGGGTGCCCACGAGTCGTCGGCGACGTCGATCGGACTCAACATCGAGCTGCCGTTCGAGCAGCATCTGAATCCCTGGGTCGACCTGGGCATGAACTTCCGCTATTTTTTCGTCCGCAAGACGATGTTCGTGAAGTACGCGCAGGCCTTCGTCTGTCTGCCCGGCGGCCTCGGCACCCTCGACGAACTCTTCGAGGCGTTGACCCTGGTGCAGACCAAGAAGGTGGTCCGGTTCCCGATCGTGCTCGTCGGCCGCGCGCACTGGGCTGGGCTGCTCGCCTGGATGCGTGAGGTCCTCGTCGCCAAGGGGATGGTCTCGGCCGAGGATCTCGATCTGGTGACCGTTGTCGACGAACCCGACGAGGCGGTCGAGGTCATCCGGGCGGCCGCGCAGCGCCGCGCGACGCGCGGTGACGCCGACTGACGATCCGGCCCGACCGACACCGGCCCCGACTCAGGGACCGGCAGCGTCCGGCGCGATCGGGCGAGACGAACACACATCCGCCGACCACGAGGTCTGCGGACACAGCGAGAGGGCGGGGGAATGATGAGCGCGATCTGCGTATACTGCGCGTCGGGACGCAATGTGGGGCAGGAGTATCTGGATCTCGCGGCCGAACTCGGCACCGCGATCGGGGCGGGCGGACACACGCTCGTCTCCGGTGGCGGCAACGTGTCGATGATGGGCGCTGTCGCCGACGCCACGCGCGCGGCCGGTGGTATGACGGTCGGGATCATCCCGCGGGCCCTGATGCAGCGCGAGGTCGCCGACCTCGACGCCGATGAACTCGTCATCACCGACACCATGCGGGAACGCAAGAAGCTGATGGACGATCGGGCCGACGGCTTCATCACGTTGCCGGGAGGTATCGGCACGCTCGAGGAGTTGTTCGAGACGTGGACCGGCGGATTCCTCGGCATGCACAGCAAGCCCGTCGTGCTGCTCGATCCGGCGGGTTTCTACACGCCGCTGTTGTCGTGGTTGCAGGGTCTGGTGGCCCCGGGATTCGTCGCACAGAGTTCACTGGACCAGCTCGTCGTCACCGATTCGGTGGAGGGTGCGCTGCGTCATGCTACTGACCGGTAAGGTGTGGACACGAGCTGGCGCCGTGTGTTCACGGCGGACAGCGCGCGCCATCGTCGTCCAACCGGAGAGCGAGTAAGTCGATGTCGTCCCAGGACACCGTCGGAATCACAGATCTGTTCAGAGGCGTGCTCAAGATGGCGCCGCAGGCTCCCCAGATGATCAAGCACGCACCCGGTCTGATCCGCCGGCCCGCCGACGCCAAGCGCACCATCGGCCTGATCTTCCAACAGCACGCGGCCAACCATCCGGACCGGCCGTTCGTGCGGTTCGAAGGCAAGTCGACCACCTACGGCGAGGCCAACCGGACGGTGAACCGGTACGCCGCGGTACTCGCCGAGAAGGGTGTGCAGACCGGCGACGTGGTGGCGATCCTGTCGAAGAACTGCCCGACCGACCTGTTCGTGATGCTCGCGACGGTCAAACTCGGTGCGATCGCCGGGATGATCAACTA
This sequence comes from Gordonia sp. L191, assembly GCF_030077625.1. NCBI lineage: Bacteria > Bacillati > Actinomycetota > Actinomycetes > Mycobacteriales > Gordoniaceae > Gordonia > Gordonia sp. L191. Next base: position 1,586,359 of record NZ_CP125996.1, read on the forward strand.
CAACCAGCGGGGCAACGTCCTCGAGCACAGCATGAAACTCCTCGGGGCCCGGGTGTTCGTCCATGACCCGGATTGTGCGGAGGCCTTCGAGACGATTCCCGAGAGCGCACTGCCCGAGCACGTCCTCGATTTCGCCGCACTCGATGCCGCGGCGCAGGGACGGTCGGAGTCCGACCCGAAGGTCACCGCGACCCTGCCGGCATCCACCGAGGCGTTCTACATCTTCACCTCCGGGACCACCGGCCTGCCCAAGGCCAGCGTGATGAGCCACAACCGGTGGCTGGCCAGCCTCTCGGGTATCGGCGGACTCGCGGTGCGCCTGCGCGCCAGCGACACCATGTACGTGCCGCTGCCGCTGTACCACAACAACGCCTTGTCGGTGTCGCTGTCCTCGGTCCTCGCCTCGGGCGCCTGTATCGCCATCGGCAAGCACTTCTCGGCGTCGAAATTCTGGGACGACGTCATCCTCAATCGTGCCACCGCGTTCTGCTACATCGGTGAACTGTGCCGGTACCTCCTGGCGCAGCCGGAGAAGCCGACCGACCGCGCCCACAGCGTGCGCCTCGTGGTCGGCAACGGCATGCGCCCCGACATCTGGGACGAATTCCGCGAGCGGTTCGGCATCGATCGGATCGTCGAGTTCTACGGGGCCAGCGAACTGAACCTGGTGTTCGTCAACGCCTTCAGCGCCAGCCGCACCGCCGGGTTCTGCCCGCTGCCGTACGCGATCGTCGACTACGACGAGGACGGCAAACCCAAACGCAACGCCGACGGCCGGCTGACCAAGGTGAAGCGCGGCGGAACGGGTCTGCTCCTCTCCGGTATCAACGATCGGGTCCCGATCGACGGTTACACCGATCCGGAGGAGACCGAGAAGAAGATCGTCCGCGATGCCTTCAAGGACGGCGACGCCTGGTTCAACTCCGGTGATCTCGTCCGTGACCAGGGCTTCAGCCACATCGCCTTCGTCGACCGGCTCGGCGACACGTTCCGCTGGAAGGGTGAGAACGTGGCGACCACCGAGGTCGAGGCCGGACTCGACGGCCACCCGTCGATCGCGCAGTCGGTGGTCTTCGGCGTCGAGGTCCCGGGCACCGACGGCAAGGCCGGAATGGCGGCGGTGACGCTGCGCGAGGGTGCGAGCTTCGACGGCAAGGAAATGGCGTCGCACCTCTACGAGGCCCTGCCGTCGTATGCGATGCCGCTGTTCATCCGGATCGTCGGTCAGCTCGAGGCCACCTCCACGTTCAAGAACCGCAAGGTCGAATTGCGCGACGAGGGCTACGAGAAGGTCGGCGACGACCCGCTCTACGTGCTCGCCGGACGATCCGACGGATACGTCGAGTACTACGACTCCTATCCCGACGACGTCGCGGCGGCCAAGGCGCCCAAGAACTGAACGCTTTCGTAGTCTGGACGCCATGGACGCCATGGACGCGCGACGTGTGAAGTACGGGGGCGAGACCCTGTGCGGCCGCCCGGTCGCCGCCGACCGCGCGCTGGTGATGGCGATAGTGAACCGCACGCCCGATTCGTTCTACGACCGTGGGGCCAGTTTCACCGACGATGCGGCCAAGGACCGGGTCGACCGCGTCGTGGCCGAGGGCGCCGACATCGTCGACATCGGCGGCGTCAAGGCCGGTCCGGGTGCGGAGGTCGACGCCGCGGGCGAGATCGCGCGGGTGGTGCCGTTCATCGCGTGGATTCGTGATCGCTACCCCGATCTGCTCATCAGCGTCGACACGTGGCGCAGTGAGGTCGCCGATCGGGCGTGCGCGGTGGGCGCCGACCTCATCAACGACACCTGGGCCGGCGCCGACCCGGGATTGGTCGAGGTGGCCGCGGCGCACCGGGCCGGGATCGTGTGTTCGCACACCGGTGGCGCGGTGGTGCGGACCCGACCGCATCGGGTCTCCTACGGCGATGCGGTCACCGACGTCGTGGCCGATGTGCTCGAGGCGGTGACGTCGGCGGCCCGTCGTGCCGAGGCCGCGGGTGTCGCACGTGACTCGATCGTGATCGATCCGACGCATGATTTCGGCAAGAACACTCACCACGGGCTGACCTTGTTACGTCACGTAAAAGATCTTGTTAAGACAGGTTGGCCGGTGCTGATGGCGCTGAGCAACAAGGATTTTGTGGGGGAGACTCTGGGAGTGGACCTCGAACACCGGGTGGAGGGCACACTCGCGGCGACCGCTCTGAGCGCTGAACACGGCGCCCGGATCTTCCGCGTCCACGAGGTCGCCGCCACCCGCCGCGTGGTCGACATGGTCGCCGCGATAGCGGGCACACGGCCTCCAGCCAGAACAGTCAGGGGACTCGCATGACCAAGAAGGTACGTCGAACCCAGAACCGCCCACACGTCGCCGGACGGACACCGTCGGCATCCACCGGTCGGGACAAGGCCGCCATGTGGCCGGCGCCCGCAGACACCGTCGACCGGGGTTCGTGGTCGGCCACCCACACCTGGGAACAACCGGACTGGACGATCGACGAACTCGTCGCGGCCAAGGACGGACGCACGGTATCGGTGGTCCTGCCCGCCCTGAACGAGGAAGAAACCGTCGCCGATGTCATCGCCACCATCCGGCCGTTGGTCGGAACCCTGGTCGATGAGCTGATCGTGCTGGACTCCGGGTCCACCGACGCGACCGCCGAACGCGCGCGGGCCGCCGGCGCCGAGGTGATCAGCCGCGAGGACGCGGTCCCCGAACTCGAGCCCGTCAAGGGCAAGGGCGAAGTGCTGTGGCGCTCGATCGCCGTCGCCACCGGCGACATCATCGCCTTCGTCGACTCCGATCTGATCGACCCCGACCCGATGTTCGTGCCGAAGATGCTCGGCCCCCTGCTGGTGAATCCGGACATCCAGCTGGTCAAGGGCTACTATCGGCGTCCCCTGCGAACCGGGGGCACCCAGGACGCCAACGGTGGCGGCAGGGTCACCGAGCTCGTCGCACGACCACTGCTCGCCTCGCAGAAGCCCGAACTCACCGCGGTGCTCCAGCCCCTCGGCGGGGAGTACGCCGGTACCCGCGAGATGTTCGCGTCGGTGCCGTTCGCCCCCGGTTACGGTGTCGAGATCGGGCTGCTGATCGATACCTACGACCGCTACGGCCTCGAGGGCATCGGCCAGGTGAATCTCGGGGTGCGCACCCACCGCAACCGCCCGCTCATCGAGCTGGGTGTGATGAGCCGCCAGATCGTGGGCACCTTGATGCGCCGCTGCGGCATCGAGGATTCGGGCGTCGGGTTGACCCAGTTCACCGCGGAGCCCGACGGCACCTTCACCCCGCACACCACCGACGTCTATCTCGAGGACCGCCCGCCGATGAAGACCCTGCGCGCGGTCGACATCGCCGCCGACGACGAGGAGATCGCCTCGTAGGCCCTCGCCTGATGGGGCGCTCGCCCGCCCCTACCGTCGCGACGTGGCATCGGACGGGCCACGGCGGCGCGACCGGTCACCTGTCTGACACCATGGGATCATGCAGACACTGTTGCTGTACCTGCTGATCATGGCGGTCGTGGTGGCCGTCGTCTTCGCCGTGGTCTGGTTCGTGTTCGGTCGCGGCGAGGACCTCCCGCCGGTCGACGCAACCTCGACGCTGACCCGTCTTCCACGCAACGGGATCAATGGATACGACGTGCGCGCACTGCGGTTCGCGCTCACCGTCCGCGGGTACAAGCAGAGCGAGGTCGACTGGGCGCTGGCCCGGCTCGCCGACGAGATCGACGACCTCCGGGCGCTGATCCAGCAACTGCAGGACCGCGACGCCGCATCCGTACACCCGGTCGCCGCGGGTATCGGTCGTCACGAGGCCGACACGGTGGCCGGGGGAGTCGATGGTCCGCAGGCAAGCGCCGTCGAGTCGCACGTGACAGGAGCCGGGGACCACCACCCGGAGGGTGCCGGTGACCACCGCCCGGAGGGTATGGAGGAGGCCTCGGTCGACCCCGCTGCCGGGGCCGTGACCGAATCGCGTGACTGACTTGCGGGCGCGTGGGGCATCTGCACGTCGGTGCGCCACGTATCATTGCTCTGGCGGCAACCACCGTCACCGGCCGCATGGCCGCGATCCGGGCTTCTCCGTCTTGTCGGAATGATCGTCCGGCGACGGCCGGGAGCCCTCGGCGACGCGAGACTCTGAAGGGAGTTTGAGAATGGCGGCGATGAAGCCACGAACTGGGGATGGGCCAATGGAAGCGGCCAAGGAGGGACGTGGGATCGTCGTGCGCATTCCGATCGAGGGTGGTGGACGACTGGTGGTCGAACTGACCCCGGACGAGGCCGCAGCTCTCGGCGAAGAACTCCGCGGGGTCACCGGCTGACCGGGTCGCGGGCCCGCTCGGCGCTGACCGAGCTACTTCCCGACCTGAGGTGTCCGATCTGCTCGGATGCCCTGGATCTCACCGCCGACCACGCCGCGCTGCGGTGCGGTCGGCGACATTCCTTCGACATCGCCCGCCATGGCTACGTCGCGCTCCTCGACGGGCGCTCCGGTGCGCTCCGCGCCGACACCCCGGAGATGGTTGCCGCTCGACTCCGTGTGCACGACGCAGGCGTCCTGTCGCCGGTCGTCGAGGCCACCGCCACCGCCGTCGCCGATCTGTGCCCCGCCGACGAGCAGTCGCCCGATGCGCAGTCGCCCCTGATCGTCGATCTCGGGGGCGGCCCAGGGGTGTATCTCCGCGCGTGTCTGCGCCGGGCCCCGAACGCGCGCGGGGTGGTCATCGACCTGTCCAAGGCGTGCGCCCGGGCGGTGGTGCGCGGCGAGCCGACCGCCGCGAGTGTGGTCGCCGACGTGTGGCGGCAGATCCCGATGAGGTCCGGTTCGGCAGCGGTGGCGTTGTCGGTGTTCGCCCCGCGCAACATCGCCGAGACCGCGCGTGTCCTGCGCGCCGGTGGTCATCTCGTCATCGTGGCACCCCGTCCCGATCACCTCACCGAACTCGTCGGCCCGCTGGGCATGCTGACGGTGGCGCCGGACAAGGACGATCGGATCGAGGCCGCGTTGTCGCCGGTTTTCGACATCGTCGACCGGCACGTGGTGCAGCAGACGCGTACGGTGACCGCGCCGACGATCGCCGACCTCGTCGCCATGGGGCCCTCGGCATTTCATCACGAGCGCGCGCACATCGACGAGGTCGCCGACGGCGTGGCCGCCGCTCACGGTGGCAGCCTCGAGATCACCGTCGCGGTCACCGTCACGGTGTGCCGCATCCGCTGACCGGTCCCGCGCGTCGGGCCGCGGATCAGCGCGTGACGGCCTGATACACCGCGAGGGTCTGCTCGGCGATCGCATCCCAGGAGAATTCCGCAGCGGCCCGTTCGCGTCCGGCCTTGCCCATCGACTCGGCGGTCGCCGGATCCCGCACCACCGCATTGACGCCGTCGGCGAGGCCGCGTTCGAACGCAGCCGAGTCGGCCGGATCGTAGGGGACGAGGACACCGGTGACGGCGTCGCGGACCACCTCGGGAATGCCGCCGACCGCCGAGGCCACCACCGCCGTCCCGCAGGCCATCGCCTCGAGGTTCACGATACCCAGCGGCTCGTACACCGACGGGCAGACGAATACTGTTGCTGCGGTGAGGATTTCCCGGATGCGCGGGAGTGGGAGCATCTCCCGGACCCAGTGCACGCCATGCCGCGATGCCGACAACGCGGCGACCGCCGACTCGACCTCCGCACCGATTTCCGGGGTATCCGGCGCTCCTGCACACAGGATGAGCTGGACGTCCGGATCGAAATGGTGGGCGGCTGCGACGAGGTGGGCGACGCCCTTTTGTCTCGTGATCCGGCCGACGAAAGCCGCGATCGGCCGATCCGGGTCGACGCCGAGCGCGGTCAATGTCGAGTCCGGACCGAACGGGTCATCCACCGCGAACCACTGCGACGTATCGATCCCGTTGCGCACCACGTGAACTCGACCGGGATCGAGGCGCGGATAGGTCTCGCACACGTCGTTGGCCATCCCGGAGCTGACCGCGATCACCGCGTCGGCGTACTCGGCGGCGTTGCGCTCCACCCAGCTCGACACACGATAGCCGCCGCCGAGTTGCTCGGCCTTCCACGGTCTCATCGGTTCCAGCGAGTGTGCGGTCAATACATGTGGCACGCCGTGCAACTCGGCCGCCAGGTGTCCGGCGAGACCGGTGTACCAGGTGTGCGAATGCACCAGGTCGGCGCCCGCGGCACCCACCGCCATCCGCAGATCGGCGGACAGCGTTGTGATCGCCGCGTTGGCGCCGTCGAGCCCCGGGTCGGGTGCGTACACCGTCGCGGTGTCCCGCGGTTGCCCCATGCAGTGCACGTCGACCTCGATCAGTGCGCGCAGATGTCGCACCAACTCGGTCACGTGGACTCCGGCACCACCGTAGACCTCGGGTGGATACTCCCGTGTCATCATCGCCACCCTCATGACGACGACGCTAGTGCCCGCACGCGCAGTTCGCCACGAAAGCGGGGCAAACTCGGCAAGAGCCGGATGTCGTCGAGGCGAGAACATCGCGAACATCAGTGGATCGAGGTGTGTGTTCGTCTGGCCCGTGCACAGATTGGCGGTTAAGTTGTGAGTGTGAGATCACAGCCGCACGTGCTCGGTATCGTCCTTGCGGGCGGTGAGGGTAAACGCCTGTACCCGCTGACGATGGACCGCGCGAAACCGGCGGTCCCATTCGGTGGCGCCTACCGGCTGATCGACTTCGTCCTGTCCAATCTGGTCAACGCCGGTTACGAACGCATCTGCGTTCTGACGCAATACAAGTCGCATTCACTCGACCGCCACATCTCGCAGACCTGGTGGTCGTCGGGATTCCACGGGGAGTACATCACCCCGGTGCCCGCGCAGCAGCGCCTGGGACCGCGGTGGTACACCGGCAGCGCCGATGCGATCTTCCAGTCGATGAACCTCATCGAGGACGAACAGCCGGAGTACATCGTCGTTTTCGGTGCCGACCACGTGTACCGGATGGACCCGTCACAGATGGTCGAGGCGCATATCGACTCGGGAGCCGACGTCACCGTCGCGGGTATCCGGGTGCCGCGCGCGGAGGCCAGTGCGTTCGGGTGCATCGATGCCGACGAGTCGGGTCAGATCACCCGGTTCCTGGAGAAGCCCGCCGATCCGCCGGGTACTCCCGACGACCCCGACGTGACCTTCGCCTCGATGGGCAATTACGTGTTCACCACCGAGGCGCTGGTGGAGGCGATCCGCGCCGACGCGGCCGACTCCGACTCCGACCACGACATGGGTGGCGACATCATCCCGGCCTTCGTGAACCAGCAGCGGGCGTTCGTCTACGACTTCGCCGACAACGAGGTGCCCGGTGCCACCGAACGCGACCGTGGGTATTGGCGTGACGTGGGGACGCTCGACGCGTTCTACGACGCGCACATGGACCTCGTGTCGGTGCACCCGGTGTTCAACCTCTACAACCGCCGCTGGCCGATTCGTGGCGAGACACTGCATCTGCCGCCCGCGAAGTTCGTGCAGGGCGGTCACGCCCAGGATTCGGTGGTCGGCGCCGGCTGCATCGTGTCGGCCGGGTCGGTGAGTACCTCGGTGCTCTCGGCGAACGTGATGATCGAGGACGGCGCCGTCGTGGAGGGCAGTGTGTTGATGCCCGGCGTGCGGGTCGGCAAGGGTGCGGTGGTCCGACGCGCCATCCTCGATAAGAACGTCGTCGTCGGTGAGGGTGAACAGCTCGGTACCGACCTCGAGTCCGATCGTCAGCGGTTCGCGGTCAGTGCCGGTGGCGTGGTGACCGTCGGCAAGAACATCCGCGTCTGAGCGCTCGCATCCGAGCGCTCTGGGGCGTCGGTCTGCTCAGCGTTGCGGTGCCTCGCTCACGAGGCGGCGTCCGAGGGCGACGAGGGACACGATGTCGGTGCCCTCGGTGTCGGCGGGCAACGCCTCGACCGGCCACCACCGCAGATCGAGTGACTCGTCGCTGATGGTGATCGGCGGTAGGCCGCCGTCGGACGTCGGCGGGGCCACCGCGACGAAGCGCACGTCGAGGTGGCGGGTCGGCACGCCGAGCGAGCAGGTGATCGGGTGGGTGTGCAATTGCGCGAGCCCGGCCAACGCCAGGCCGTCGATGCCGGATTCCTCGCGGGCCTCACGCAGCGCGGCGTCGGCGATGGACGCGTCGTCGGGTTCGCAATGCCCCCCGAGCTGAATCCATTTGCCCACCCGCGGATGCAGCGTCAGCAGTACGTGATCGGCGCCGGCGTCGAAGACGATCGCCGACGCGGTCAGGTGACCGGGCGCGTGAGCGCGCAGACAGGCCTGCTCGGCGGCGTCGAGGAAGGCGCGATAGGTGTGGCGCAGTGAGTCCTGTTCCGGTGACGGCGCCGTCCAGGTCTCGAGAGTCGCCACCGCCGAATCGTGCAGGGATTCGGCGCTCACCGCAGGATCAGCCAGTCGTCGGTGGGCGCACTCGCACGCAGCCCGGACTCCTGCGCCGGGTGGCCGATGGCGATGGCGCCCAACGGTTCCCAGTCGGCGGGGACCTCGAGGTGGGAGGTCACCACGGGTGCGGCGAAGATGGTCGACCCGACCCAGCAGGAGCCCAGTCCGCGGACCGAGAGGGCCACGAGCAGGGCCGTGACGGCGCCACCGGCGGCAACGGTGAACATGGTGTGCTCGGCGGCATTGCGACGATCGTCGGGATAGGTGTGGGCGCCGTCGGGGATCAGGAACGGAATCACCAATTCCGGGGCGTCGTAGAGGATTCGCCCCCGCGCGACGCGTTTTTCGATCGACTCGGCGGTCTTCTCGTCGGAGCCGAGATCGGCGCGCCACGCCTCGCCCATGGCATCGAGGAGTCGTGTGCGGCGTGCGGCGTCGCGGACCCACACGAATCGCACCGGGTGGGTGTGGTGCGGAGCGGGTGCGGTGAGTGCGTCGGCGCATGCCGCGGTGATTGCCTCCGGGTCGACCGGGGCGTCGGCGAAGGCGCGCACCGATCGCCGCGTCAGCAGCGCCTCCCGGCGGCCCTGCTCGATCGCCTCGGCGGTGCCGAGGTGGAACAGGTCCTCGTCGGTGGGCCGGATCAGATCGGCCGCCCGTGACCCGTCGTCGGTGGGCTGCAACCCGCGCACCACGGCCACCGGCACGCCCGCGAGCTTGCCCTTGACCAGGTCGGCCGCGGCCGCGATCTCGTCGGCGACGGCGATGTCGGTGACCACCAACGGATTTCCGTGGCTGTCGACGCCGCCCTCGTAGGGATGGGTGACCGCGATCCCCGCCGCGCCGATCGCCACGTCGATCTGTCCGGTCCGCCATGCGCGTCCCATGGTGTCGGTGACGATCACCGCCACCTCGATGCCGGCGGCCGCGGCGAGGGACGCGCGCAGTTCGGCGGCGCTGCGGTCGGGGTTCTCCGGCAGCAGCGCGAGCGCGTCGACGGGAACATTCGACCCGTCGATACCGGAGGCGGCCTGCACGAGGCCGAGCCGGTTCTCGGTGATCAGTGTGCGGTTGCGGCGCGCGAGTACCCGCACCGATTCCTGCACGACGAGCCGTCGGCGCAGGGCGTCGCGTTCGTCGGGGTCGGTGGGGGCGGCCACCATGCGCCCCTCGGTCTTGGAGAAGACCTTGCTGGTCACCACCACTACGTCACCTGATGCCAACCACGGTGCGGCCCTGAGGATTTCGCTGGTGAGGTCGGTGGTCGTGTCGAATTCCGGCAACCCGGTCACCGGGCGCACCTCGATGATGCCCGGGGCGCGGTGATCGGTGATCGGGGAGGTGTCGCCGGCGGTCATCGATCGGCCCCGGGGGTGTCGACGCCGACCAGAGCGCACGCCGCGCGCACCATGTGCGCGGTGGCGACCGGGTCGGTCATCAGCAGGGGAGCGGCACCGATGGAGATGCCCTCGACCGCCGCCTCGTCGCCGTCGGCGATGAGCCACCCGTCGAGGATTCCGTTGCCGCTGCGCGCACCGTAGTGTGCGGCGATCGCCTCGGCGGTGGTCTCGACGCCGATCACCGACAGGCACTCGTCGGCCATACCGCGCAGTGGCCGGTTGTCGATCACGGGACTGACGCCGACGACACGTGCCCCGGTGGTGCGCAACGCGCTGCGCACGCCCGGCACGCTGATCACCGCACCGATGCTCACCACCGGGTTGCTGGGCGCGAGCAGGACGACGTCGGCCTCGGCGATCGCCTCGATCACCCCCGGCGCGGCGTGCGTGTCGTCGGAACCGACCTGGGCGAAACCGAACGTCGGGATCTTGGCCCGATGCCGAACCCACCACTCCTGGAAGTGGATCGCCACCCGCGCGCCGTCCTCGCCACCCGGAGCGGACACCACGACGTGGGTCTCGTGGCGGTCGTCGGTGGCCGGTAACAGCCGCACACCGGGCTGCCAGCGCTTGCACAGTGCGGCGGTGACGTCGGAGAGCCGGTAACCCGCGTCGAGCATCTGGGTACGGATGAGATGGGTGGCGAGATCGCGATCACCCAGCCCGAACCAGTCCGGATCGGCGCCGTAGGCCGCGAGTTCCTCCTTGGCGTGCCAGGTTTCACCCTTGCGCCCCCACCCGCGCTCGGTGTCGATGCCCCCGCCGAGGGTGTACATGCAGGTGTCGAGGTCGGGGCAGATCCGCACACCGTGCATCCACGCATCGTCTCCGACGTTGACGATCGCAGTGATCTCATGGGGGCCCGGGGCGGTTGCGGCCTCGTCGATCGCCGCGCCCTCGGCGGGCGCGGGAAACGGGGTCGACCCGAACAATTCGCGCACACCCTGCAGGAATCGGGCGCCACCGACGCCACCGACGAGAACGGTCACCTTCACAGCGATCCACTGTAGTGACCCGACTGTGGTGACCGGACCGCGGTGACCCCACGCCCGCGGCCCGACCGCGGGACGGACACCGACCCGAGTGGCGCAGCGCCCGCGCATCCGGTAGACCGTACGGGTCGGTGTCCTGGTGCGGTTCGATGTCCTGTGCGGTTCGGTCGCAACCCGGACATCCGGCAGCGCAGGCGATGTGAGATTCCTGACGAATCGGCTTCCCCACGTGTCGCGACTCCGGTTTTCCTCGGCCAGTGGTATTAAGAAGATTTCTCTCTCGGCTTGACCTGAGTGGTCGCCAGCGTGTGTAATCACATCAGTGTCATTTTCGGTTCGAGATCGAGAATCACTGAGAGCTAAGTGTTTTCGATAGGATGTTCGACCGGATGTCGCTTCGGGTCGATGTGTTGCTCGCGTGGTGTGAGTGCGACTCGAAACGCCGGGCACTGGTGAAGATCGAACGACAACAGGTGGACGGGGTGACGCGGCAGTGACGCCGTGGCGCGAGACAGCAGCAGTACAACGACTTCCCAGGCAGGAGGGGCCGGCGATGGCATTCGACAACCCGATCGGCAATCCCCTTGAACCACAAGACCCTTCACGCACCACTGGCTCCGACGACGCGTTGTATCACGGTCTCGGACCGGTCAACGAGACATTCCTGACCTCACCGCAGGTTGGGCTCGCCGACGCCGAGTCCGATGCCCCGCGACGGCATTTGTCGTTGGTGCCCAACGAGTTCGACGATCTGTTCGACGCGATGGAGGAGCAGTGGCAGGACCGGGCGCTGTGCGCCCAAACCGATCCCGAGGCGTTCTTCCCGGAAAAGGGCGGATCGACGCGCGAGGCCAAACGCATCTGCTCCGGATGCGAGGTCAAGGCGGAGTGCCTCGAATACGCGCTCGCCAACGACGAGCGCTTCGGTATCTGGGGCGGCCTCTCCGAGCGGGAGCGCCGTCGCCTCAAGCGCGGCATCATCTGAGCCGCTGACGGCGAACGGCCGTCCAGGTGACCGTCGGCCACCGCATCACCGTGCTGGGGTCAGTCGAGTCCTCGGTCGATCGTGTCCTCGTCGACGCCGAGGTGGGTGGCGACCTGCTGCACGAGCACCTCGTGGATCAGCTCGATCAGTTCGGTGTCGCGACGCGCACGGCTCTCCAGCGGTCTGCGGAACAAGATGATCTTCGCGCGGGTCGGCTGTCCGTGGACGTCGACGCCCGCCGGGATCAGTCGCGCGAGCGGGATCGCGCCGTCGGCGGTCACCTCGTCGGGCCATTGGATGGTCTCCGGATCCCGCGGCAGCATGCGGGGGATCTCGTCGACGGCGATGTCGAGTCCGGCGAGTTCGTCGTGCCACCGCGCATCGATCTCGGCGAAGGCCTCGATGGCCACCGCGTCGAATTCGTCCGATTTGCTCCGCCATGCGGGCACGCTCGGCGGCAGCAATGGTGTCCGCAGTCCACGCCCGCGACGCTCACGACGCCGGGCGGAGCGCGCGGGTCCGGTGCGACCGGCGCGCGGTGGCCGAAAACCATCGAATCGCATGGCGCGAGTGTAGGAGGGCGTCCACCGAATGTCTCGTGCCGGTGCCGGTCTCGTGTCGGTTGCCTGTCGGTGGGTGTCGGCCGCCGGTCTGCGTGTCCGGTGTCCATGGTTCACGCGTGTCGGGATCGCCGGATCGATCCGGGCCGGGCTAACCTCAATGACGTGAAGCTTCCCCGCCAGTGCTGCAGGCCCGGCTGCACCCGTTCCGCGGTGGCTACCCTGACCTTTGTCTACGCGGAGTCGACGGCCGTGATCGGACCGCTCGCCAGCTCGGCCGAACCGCATTCCTGGGATCTGTGCGACGAGCATGCGCGCCGGATCACCGTGCCCCGTGGCTGGGAGATGCTGCGCAGCGAGCGGGGGTTCTCGGCGCCGTTGGCCGAGGACTACGAGCTGACCGCCCTTGCCGAGGCCGTGCGCGAGGCCAGTTCCGGTGGACGTGCCGGACGGGTCGCCGCAGACATGTCGCATCCCGATCCGATCGATGCCTTCGACGACATGCGTCCGGGTCGCCACCGGGCGCCCAACCGTGACGTGCATCCCGCCGATCCCGGTCCCCGCGGCGGTGCCACCAAGCCGCGCCCGGGCCGCCGCGGCCATCTCCGGGTCCTGCCCGACCCGGTCGACTGAACTGCGCGCCTCGAGAGCCCGCCGTCGGCTTGCGCCCTCCGGCGCGCCGGAGCGGCAGGGCCGGGGATCATCGGGTCGCGCGGTGTGTGGGCACCGTGCCGAATGCCTGACTACTGTAGGGGCCATGCGAACCGGTGCCCCCGATCTCGACGACGTCGACGACCTGATCGCGGCCGACACCGAGGGACTGCTGCATGCGGCCGCACTCGCCGGGGCGCAGGTGCGCTCGGTCGCCGAGGCCGTGCGTGAGGGTGTCGCAGAGCCGCTCTCGGAGTTGCGGCCGCGCAGTGTGGTCATCGTGTGCGCTCCGGGCGGTCCGGCCGCCGGCGCCACTGCGATGGTGTGCGCGATGCTCGCCACCCGGGTCGATGTCCCCATCGTGTGCAGCTCGGCGTTGCCCGGCTGGATCGGTCCGCTCGACGTCGTCGTTCTCGCCGGCATCGATGGTGGTGACATGCGTCTCGCCGACGCCGCGGCGCGGTCGTTGCGTCGCCGCGCCGAGGTGGTGATCAGTGCGCCCATCGAGGGTCCGCTTCGGGATGCCTTGGGGGGCAACGGAATAGACTTCTCGCCTCGGGTGGACGTCGACCCCCGTTTTCGCTTTCCGGGATTCGTGGCGGTGCTGCTCGCGGTGTTCACCGCGCTCACCCAGGTCCGGTTCACCGGATCCGCACCCACGGTGGCCGACCTCGCCGACGCACTCGACTCCGAGGCGGCCGCCGACCATCCCGCGCGTGAGACCTTCCACAACCAGGCCAAGATCCTCGCCGCTCGCCTCGGTGAGGGACCGGTGATGTGGACCGGCGACTCGCCCGCGACACTCGCGGTGGCCGATCGCGCCGCTGCGGTGGTGTTCGCGGTCTCCGGAAGTCGGGGCGCCACAGCTGATCTGGCCGACATCTCGCGTGTCTCACGCGACATCTGGTCGGACGCGGATGCCGGCTCGGTCGCCGATTCCCTGTTCTACGACCCGCAGATCGACGGGCCGCGCGGCGATGCCCCGCCACGGGTGCTGGTGGCCACCACCGCCGCCCGGGAGTGGGACACACGCCGTCGTATCGGTGCCCTGGCGTCCACGGAGGTCCTCGTCGGAGCCGACGCCGACGCGCAGGCCCCGCCCGTGGTCGGTGGGGACGCGGCCGAGCCGGCCGATGCCCCCGGCGATCTCACGTCCCTGTTGGTGTTGATGTTGCGTATCGAAATGGCAGCGGTGTACCTGCGACTGATCGGAGCCGAGCAAGGATGAAGGTCATCGAGGGAGTCGTCCGCACGTATGCGTGGGGGTCGCGCACCGCGATCGCCTCCCTGCGTGGCAAACCGGTACCGTCACCGCACCCCGAGGCCGAGTTGTGGTTCGGCGCGCACAGTGCCGGTCCGGCATGTCTCGTCGAGGAGGACGGGACGACGATCGGCGCAGATCTGCTCTCGGTGATCGAGTCCGATCCGACCGCCGCCCTCGGTGCGCCGACCGTCGAGCGGTTCTCCGGGCGGCTGCCGTTCCTGCTCAAGGTCCTCGCCGCCGACGAGCCGCTGTCGCTGCAGGCGCATCCGTCGTCCGAACAGGCCAGTGAGGGCTTCGCGCGGGAGAACGCCCAAGGGCTCGCCATCGACGCGCGTGATCGCAACTACCGCGATCCGTGGCACAAACCGGAGTTGGTGGTCGCGCTCACCGAGTTCGATGCCCTCGCGGGTTTCCGCGACCCGGCCGTCACCGTCGAGTTGCTGCGCCACCTGCAGGTCAGTGAACTCGACCCGTTCCTGGGAATGCTGGTGGGCCAACCGGATTCACACGGTCTGCGCGCCTTGTTCACCACCTGGCTCACGCTGCCGGAGGCCACGATCCAACGCGTGACGCCCGCCGTGCTCTCCGCTGCGGTACGAGTGCTCGAATCAGGTGAGAGCGCATTCGGCGACGAACTGCGCACCCTGCTCGAACTCGGCGAGATGTACCCGAACGATCCCGGAGTGCTCGGTTCGCTCCTGCTCAACCGGGTGCGACTGCAGCCCGGTGAGGGTCTGTACCTGCCGGCCGGCAACCTGCATGCCTACCTCGACGGGACCGGGGTGGAGATCATGGCCAACTCCGACAACGTGCTGCGTGGCGGGCTGACCTCGAAACACATCGATGTGCCCGAACTGCTGCGGGTGCTCGATTTCACGCCGGTCAACGTACCGGACCTGATCCCGGCGATCCGCACCGTGGGCGCCGAACGCATCTATCTCACCCCGGCACCCGAATTCCGTTTGTCCCGTGTGGAACTCGACGGGACCGGGATGACGCAGCCGTCGTCGATCAGTTTCGACATGCCGGGTCCGCAGATCCTCGCGGTGCTGTCGGGGACCATCGAGGTCCGTCCGGCCGGGGGTGCACCATTGGCGGTCACGGCGGGCCGGGCGGCCTGGCTGACCGACGCCGATCCCGACGTGGTGGTCCGTGCCGCGTCGGCGCGTGCGGTATTCTTCCGTGCGCTGGTGCCGACCCACGGGTGATCCGGCTATACCCGCCCGACGGGTGCCGGCTCACTCCGGGCGGCGGCCCCATTTCGGGCAGCGGCCTCTCCGATCATCGCCCACTCCTCGGGTAGTGCGACCATGGTCACCGTGGTCCGGCTATTCGGGGTGAGCACCGAGATCTGTTGGGGTACATGCGGATTCTGGATGAGTGAGATCGTGGCGACCGATCCGAGGCGGCGTGTGCCGTCGTCGATGACGAAACGGGTGGTGCCCGGCGGCGGGGGACCGGCCGGTGGGTCGACCCCGTCGTAGAGATCCACCCGCATTCCGCGGGGCGCGTTGTCGGACAGTGCGATGTGCAACATGGGGGGATCGGCGACCGCCGCGACGAGGTGGTGCCAGCGTTGCGGGGCGGACGTGTGCAGCACCACCGGAGCCCCGATCGCGACCGTCCGCAAGACGGTTTGGGCGATCATCGCATACGTGCCCGAGAGAATGACCATCTCGATGCCCGGACCGACGAGGGGCACCGCGACCGCGTGACCGCTCGGATCGGCGCCGAGGAGTTGTCCGCAGCCGCCGGCGGGCAGCGCGAGGTGCTCGACGAGCCGTGTGGCCCGCGCACCTTCGGCTGCGGGCAGCGCCCGGGCCAGTCGCGGCGGGGATGCCACCGGAAGTGACGTGGTAAACGCATCGAACTGGCGGCCGCGCAGCGGCACGGTGCCGGTCGGGTCACCGCTGTTCGGACCACTGCCGTTCGGACCACCATCGGCGGGACCACCGTCGAGACGGACCAGCGCGGCGACCCGCAGACGACCATCGGTGCCGCGTCCGAGACGCACGGTCAGCGTCGTCGCCGCGCTCGGCTGTGCCCAGATGTCGGCAGCCACCCGCGGGAGTTCGTCGGGATCGACGGCGAGCGACCGAGTACTCAGTCGCGAGCTGCGCAACCCGTCCCACTCCTCGGTCAGCTCGTCGAGTTCGTGTCCGGCGGCGAGATGGTCGGTGACCGCGGTCATCTCGGCCGCCGAGAGTGCGGCGACGGTGAGCCCCCGCTCGGTCAGCCGGCGCGCGACCCGTTTGGTGGTGATCGTCGCGGCCCGGAGTGCACCTTCGGCGCCCCCGCCGCGCCGAGCGACGGCGTCGGGGCAGTCGCGGGGATCGAGACGCAGGATTACGAACACGTTGCGGTGTGCGGTGGCGGTCAAACGTCCCAGGGTCCGCAGATAGGTCGACGCCGCGGTGCCACGACCGCGGATGCGTGTTCCCTGGCTCACCACGTCGATCGAGGCGAGCGGGATGTCGAACGGGTCGATGCACTCGACGAGAACATCAAGGGGGACATGCGCGTCGGCGGCATCCGAGCGGTCGCTTCCCGGTACGCCGAGCCGGGTCAGCACAGGTGTGCCGGGGCGGACCCGGAGGGCGGTGATCAGGGTGTCGCCGGCCCATCGGGCGCCGATCGGGGGCTCCTCGACATCGGCGCCACGGGATCTCACGACCGCGCGGGTCGGGATGTCGAACGGCGCGGGCGTGACCTCGTCGGTGCGCCGACGGACACGCGCCCACCCGAAGGCGCATCGGCGGCCGATGCGCTGCAGGGGTGAGGTGTGCTCGCGCCACGGGATCATCAGAAGCGCCACCGCCGCGGCGATCGCCAGCGCCGCAACGCCGAGGTGGGCGCCACCCACGGCCCAGATCGTCAGACCGAGGGCCAGCAACACCTCGACGAGTACCACGCCGCGTACCAGGGGTGTACCTGCGGCCACCCGGTGCGCCCGCGGGCGTGCGCCCGTCGCGCTCTGCCCAGAACCGTGTTGTCCCGGCCTGTTCGATGCCACCCGTGCCCCCCGTTCGATCTGTCACCCCCGACGTATCGGTACCCGGCCCCACTTGCCACGGTCGAGGTCCACCAGCAGGCCGAGCCGATCCACGCGTATCGGTTAGGGTACTACCCAAACCGCCCAAATCGCCGAGGAGATGGATCGGTGAATCGGTAGTCCACAGGGGGAACCGAATGGACGTGGGGTGCGTCCAAACGGGGTAATGACCAAGCGGTATCGACCACGTGGGTTTCGACCAAAGTGGGTATCGACACCGACGTGTGCGCAGGGAGGGGATCGCGTGGCGCGGCAACTCACCACGAAGGCTCAGGTCAACGGCTACCGGTTTCTGCTGAGCAGACTCGAGCACGCCCTGGTCCGCCGTGATGCCCGGATGCTGCACGATCCGATGCGCTCGCAGATGCGGGCACTGGTACTCGGAACGGTGTTGGCATTGCTGGCGTTGGCCGGCTTCGGGATCTGGGGGCTGGTGAAACCACAGGGCAGCGTGGGCAAGTCGGCGATCCTGGTGAGCAAGAACAGCGGCGGTCTGTTCGTGGTGATCGACGAGACCTTGCATCCTGTGCTGAATCTCGCCTCGGCGCGCCTGATCGTCGGCGACGACGCCGCGCCGACCTCGGTCAGCGACCGCAAGTTGTCGGGCTATCCGCGTGGTGCCCTCCTGGGCATCCCGGGTGCGCCCGCCGGGCTGCCGGGATCGGCACACCCCGGGACGTCGACGTGGAGTGTGTGCGACCGGATCGCCGACCGACAACCGGCCGGTCGGACGGATGGGCCGCATTCGGTGCGGCTGGCGGTGATCGGGGAGAGGCCGGCGCTCGGTGACCGATTCCGCTCGGCCGCACCGGACGATGCGGTACTCGCCTCCGACGGCCGTTCGACCTTCCTGCTGTACACGTTCCGGCGCGGGGACCGGTCGATGCCGGTGCGCGCCGAGGTCGACACCGCGGACCCGGCGGTCATGCGGGCATTCGGACTCGAGGGGGCCTCGACGCGTTCGGTCAGTACCGGACTGCTCAACTCGGTGCCGGAGGTGGCGCCGCTGCGAGTACCCGATCTGGCCACCACTGGTGTGCCGGTGATCTCGGCGCCGGGTGTGCGGACCGGTTCGGTGGTGCGCACCGTCGGGATCGATGGTGCCGCACACTATTACGCGGTGCTCTCCGATGCGGTTCAGCCCGTCGGGGCGGCCACCGCGGAGATGCTGCGTCTCGCCGAGGACGGCGGTGCCGCGGAGGTGATGACGGTGGCGCCGGCCGTCGTCAATGCGGTGCCGCACACCGCCACCACCTTGCCGGTCGGCGAGTTCCCCTCTCGTCCACCGCATCTGGTGGACGTGTCGGCGGCGCCGACGCTGTGTACGACGTGGGACCGAGGTGCCGACGACCCGCACGCAGCCACCGCGATGTTGTTCGGCCGCGGATTACCGATCGCCTCGTCGCAGCGTCCGGTCGTGCTGGCCAGTGCCGATGGCAGCGGCCCCGGCATCGACGAGGTCTTCCTCCGCCCGGGATCGGGTGAGTACCTCCGTGTCACCGGCAACGAGCCGGACAGTAACCGGTCCGAATCGCTGTTCTACCTGAATGATTCGGGCATTCGGTTCGGCGTCGCGGATGTGGCCACCGGTCGGATCCTGGGTCTCGGTGACACTCCGGCGCTGGCACCGTGGTCGGTGGTCTCACTGCTCACGCCGGGGCCGACGCTGTCGCGCCACGATGCGCTCGTCGCCCACGATGCCATCGCCGCCGACCCGGCCGGCGCACCGGTCGCCGTGCCGGCCGGTTAGGGCCTGCCGTCCGAGCAGGATCCGAGGCGGTCGATCGGGATCGTTACCCCCGGCGGCGTTCAGACCGGGGTGACCGGACCGCCCATGATGTTGCCGACGATCCCGCGGATGACGTTGGTGCCGTCCTCTTCCCGCAGTTCGCGATACCACTGCGCGGTCTTCTCCGGGTCCTTGGCATGGGTGACGTCGCAGCGTTTGCGGGCCCGCAACACGAGTTCGCCCGCGCGTTCGGTGCGCGCCTCCTGGTAGGCGGCGAGCGCTGCGGATACGTCGTCGGGATGGTCGCGGAACGCGTACTGCAGTGCGACGGCGTCCTCCATCGCCGAGCACCCGCCCTGTCCGATGTCGGGGGTGGTGTTGTGTGCGGCGTCGCCGAGGACCGCGACCCGGCCCTTGACCCAGGTGTGGAAGGGGTCGAGGTCGAGGATCTCGACGCGATTGGTCGTCGCCGGGTCGAGGGCGGCGATCAGCGTCTGTACCCCGGGCGCCCAGTCGGCGAACTCGGCGGCGAGAATCTCTCGGGCGCTGCCCCGTTCGTACGGCACGCCCTCGGGCATCGGGACATCGAAGAAGAAGTAGAACCGGTCACCGGCCACCGGCATCACCGATACCCGGCGGCCGTCGCCGACATAGGTGGTCCACTCGGTGGCGGGTCCGATCTTCTCATCGATCGCAACGAGTCCGTTGAAGTTCACATATCCCGCGTAGCGGCGGGTGACCGGTCCGCCGAGAACATATTCGCGGGTCAACGATTTGGCGCCGTCGGCACCGATGACCAGGTCCGCGGAAACCGTGGTGCCGTCGGCGAATTCGACTGTGGCACTGTCTGAGCCGCCGCTGACCGAGGTCATCTTCTTGCCGAAACGGATGTCGTCGATCCCGTAGGCCGTCATCAGCATCAGTTGGAGTTCGGCGCGTGCCACCGGGTAGGGGCGTTGCCCGACCTCGTCGATGAGTGGCTGCATCGAGAAGCGACACATGGTGTCGCCGGTCTTGGCCTCGACATAGCTCATCGTCTCGACGATGCCGCCGAGCTCTGCAACCTCCCGCTCGAGTCCGAGGTGATTGAGGCATTTGACACCGTTGGACCACACCGAGATCGCCGCTCCGACCGGCTTGTTCTCGGTGACCTGCTCGAATACCTCGACCTCGATACCGAGTTGTTTGAGCGCGATCGCCGCGCTGAGTCCACCCATACCGGCACCGATGATGACAGCCTTCACGACACTTCCTTCCCGCAGAACCACTACAGGCTAAGGGGATCAGGGCGCTCGCGCGCGTCGAGGATTCTTCCCGTCGATGCCGTCGGCGAACAATCCGCGGTCGTCACCGGCGCGGTCAGTTGGTGGTGCAGCCGGCGGCGAGGGTGCGCACCATGCGTTCCCACTGATCGGTGATGGTGGCGATGTCGTGTCCCACGGTGTCGGTGAGATGTTGCACCGACGACGCCGCCAGCGGTGCCTGTACCGCGATGGCCACGGTGTGGACGTCATCTCCGAAACCCAACTGGCGCAGCAGGATCTGCACATGCTGGGTGGAGGCACGCCAGACGGGGTGTTTCATGAACTCACCGCTGTCGGCGCCGGCTTCGAGAAGGACGTCGAGATGGTCCACGGTCATCTTCAGCCGTGCCCGCCCGTAGGCGAGCAGGCGGTCGAGTGGTGGCGCCCCGGGGCCGAGGGGCTCGGGACCGGAGAGGTAGGCCTGCTGGAGCTCGGATTCGGAGTGGTCGAGCAACGCGTGCATCAACCCGGTACGACTGCCGAATCGACGGAACACCGTTCCCTTGCCGACGCCTGCGGCCGCCGCGACGGCATCCATCGTCACTGCCGCGGCGCCGCGGGTGTCGATGAGCGTCTGTGCGGCGGCGAGCAGTAGGCGGCGATTGCGCGCGGCGTCGGCGCGTTCGGGTTCGCCGGTGCCGGATAGGCGCAGAGACAGTGCGTTGTGCTCCGGCTCGGACACGTGATGTACCTAACTCTCCGCGTTGTGACAGAAATATTCGGACCGTGGTCCGGTTGATTCTATCAACTGATACTCGAGTGTAGGAGGAGATGTCGTGTCCGATTCGACCGTTCATGTGGTGGCGCTGGTGGGGAGTCTGCGTCGGGATTCGATCAATCGCCGGTTGGCGCGGGCCGCGGTCGACAGTGCGCCCGAGGGCGTGGCGGTGACCCTGATCGACGGCCTTGACCAGCTGCCGTTCTACAACGAAGACCTCGATCCCGCGACCGGATCGGAGGCCGGTGATCTCGATCCCGCCGTGGCGCGACTGCGCGCGCAGGTCGGAGCGGCCGACGCGGTTCTGCTGGCCACACCCGAGTACAACGGCTCCACCCCGGCCGTGTTGAAGAACGCCATCGACTGGCTGTCGCGGCCGTATGGAGATGGCGCGCTCAAGGACAAGCCGGTCGGCGTCATCGGTGCCGCGCTGGGACGGTACGCCGGGACCTGGTCGCGCGAGGACACCCGCAAATCGGTCGGCATCGCCGGCGGTCGTGTCGTCGAAGAAGTGGACTTCGGAATCCGAACGGCCGGGCTCGATGATGGTGCGCTCCCCGCCGACGTCGTCGACGGAGTGGGTGCGGCCGTGCGCGTCCTGGCCGAGCAGGTGCCTGCCCGCGTGTGATCGTCGCGTGTCCGCTCGCGGTGGGCGGTGGGCGGTGGGGGTGTCGGTGGTCTGTGGGAGTGAGTAGGTGATCGGAGGGACGCGCAAACGCGACACGCCCGGCTGCAACGCAACACGCCGGGATTCGCGATTCTGCATGCATCGCGACCTGCGAGTTTCATGAATGTGATTCACAACTTCTTGGGGTGCTCTGAAATGTCAGGCACTAGGTGTAGTGTTCTCACCACCAGCAGGGCCAAGATGCACAGAGGCGTCAGAGGCCGCGGGTGAGGGCAAGATGCGGTGATCTGCGTCACGTTCTTCACGCTGGAAAACCGAACCCACCGCCACCGTTCAGACGAGCATCTGCCGATCATCACGTGACCCGAGGAGCGTTCATCAATGGCCATCACCGTCTACACCAAGCCGGCATGCGTGCAGTGCAATGCGACCTACAAGGCGCTCGACAAGCACGGGCTGTCCTATGAGGTCGTCGACATCAGCGCCGACGACGAGGCCCGCGACTACGTGATGGCCCTGGGCTACCTGCAGGCGCCGGTGGTCGTGGTCGGCGATGACCACTGGTCGGGATTCCGCCCCGACCGCATCAAGGCGCTCGCCGCCAACGCTGCCTGAGCCGGCCGCGCTCGTTCGATCCGGAGGGGAAGTCGGGATCGAACCGCAGGCGGGCCGACATGCAGCCATGTGCGCGGTTGCCTGCCCCGTGCGACCCACCGGGGCAGGCAACCGGACCACCGAAATTCTTCGTGTGATCGCGGCGTTCAGCAGAGACAGCGTTCAACAGGCATAGCGTCAAACAGGCACAGCGTTCATCGGACTCGGTAGGGGTGAGACAGATGACGGGCACCGCGCCACTGGTCGTCTACTTTTCCTCCGTGTCGGAGAACACCCACCGCTTCGTGCGTAAGCTGGGGCTGCGCTCGATGCGGATTCCCGTCGCCGATCGGGCCAGCATCGAATCGTTTCGCGTCGACGAACCGTTCGTGCTCATCTGCCCGACCTACGGCGGCGGCAAGTCGTCGTCGACCGCGGTCGGCGGGGGATTCGTTCCCAAGCAGGTCATCAAGTTCCTCAACAACCCCGACAACCGATCGTGGATTCGCGCGGTGATCGCCGCGGGTAACACGAACTTCGGTGAGGAGTTCTGCCTCGCCGGGGACATCATCTCGCGTAAGTGTCGCGTGCCCTACCTGTATCGGTTCGAGCTGATGGGCACCGACCACGACGTCTCGCGGGTGCGGGAGGGTCTCGTCGAGTTCGCGGCGAGTCCCGCCTTCGACCGCCCGGACATGTCAGACCCTCTCACTACAGTGTCGCGGTAGTCGTTTCACTGTCGAATCCGCACCAGGCCGACCCATCCGGTTCAGTCCATTTCGCCAAGTCCACACACCCGAAAGCACAGGAGTTCTCGTGTCGCCCACCGCATCCGTCTCCGACGTGACCACCGACACCACCACCTCGGCCAGCAAGTCGGGTGTGCACGCCTCTCCGGCGGGTCATGATCCGGGCGAGCTCGACTATCACGCCCTCAACGCGATGCTCAACCTGTACGACCGCGACGGCAAGATCCAGTTCGAGAAGGACCGCGAGGCTGCGCACCAGTACTTCCTGCAGCACGTCAACCAGAACACCGTCTTCTTCCACGACCTCGACGAGAAGCTCGATTATCTCGTCGAGGAGAACTACTACGAGCCCGAGGTCCTCGCCCGGTACGACCGGGAGTTCGTCAAACTCCTCTTCGGGCACGCCTACGGCAAGAAGTTCCGCTTCCCGACCTTCCTCGGAGCGTTCAAGTACTACACGAGCTACACCCTCAAGACCTTCGACGGCAAGCGTTATCTCGAGCGGTTCGAGGATCGCGTCTGCATGGTCGCGCTGACGCTGGCCGACGGTGACACCGCACTGGCCCGCAATCTCGTCGACGAGATCATGGAGGGCCGCTTCCAGCCGGCCACGCCGACCTTCCTCAACTCCGGCAAGAAGCAGCGCGGCGAGCCGGTCAGTTGCTTCCTCCTTCGTATCGAAGACAACATGGAATCCATTGGGCGGTCCATCAATTCGGCTCTGCAGCTGTCCAAGCGCGGTGGTGGGGTGGCGTTGTTGCTGTCCAACATCCGTGAGCACGGTGCGCCGATCAAGAAGATCGAGAACCAGTCCTCGGGTGTCATCCCGATCATGAAGCTGCTCGAGGATTCGTTCTCCTACGCCAACCAGCTCGGTGCCCGTCAGGGGGCCGGCGCGGTGTACCTGCACGCCCACCACCCCGACATCTATCGCTTCCTCGACACCAAGCGGGAGAACGCGGATGAGAAGATCCGCATCAAGACGCTCAGCCTCGGCGTGGTGATCCCCGACATCACCTTCCAGCTCGCCAAGAACAACGACGACATGTACCTGTTCAGTCCGTATGACGTCGAGCGTGTCTACGGCGTGCCGTTCGCCGACGTCAACGTGACCGACAAGTACCACGAAATGGTCGAGGACAAGCGGATTCGCAAGACCAAGATCAAGGCGCGCGAGTTCTTCCAGACCCTCGCCGAGCTGCAGTTCGAGTCGGGTTACCCCTACATCATGTTCGAGGACACGGTGAACCGGGCCAATCCGATCGACGGCAAGATCACCCACTCCAACCTGTGCTCGGAGATCCTGCAGGTCTCGACGCCGTCGGCGTTCAACGATGATCTGTCCTATGCGCAGGTGGGCAAGGACATCTCGTGCAACCTCGGCTCGCTCAACATCGCCAAGACCATGGACTCGCCCGACATCGGGCAGACCATAGACACCGCGATCCGTGGGTTGACCGCCGTCAGCGATCAGACCTCGATCACCTCGGTGCCGTCGATCGAGCACGGCAACAACGAGTCCCACGCGATCGGTCTCGGGCAGATGAACCTGCACGGCTACCTTGCTCGTGAGCGCATCTTCTACGGCAGCGACGAGGGTATCGACTTCACCAACATCTACTTCTACACCGTGCTCTATCACGCGTTGCGTGCATCGAATGCCATTGCGCGCGAACGGGGTAAGGCGTTCGCCGGGTTCGAGCGCTCGAAGTACGCCAGCGGTGAGTTCTTCGACAAGTACACCGATCAGGAGTGGCTGCCGAAGACCGATCGGGTGGCGGAGTTGTTCGCGCAGGCCGAGATCACCATCCCGACCCGCGACGACTGGCGTGAGCTCAAGGTGGCGGTGCAGCGTGATGGCATCTACAACCAGAACCTGCAGGCGGTCCCGCCGACCGGCTCGATCAGCTACATCAATCACTCGACGAGTTCGATCCACCCGGTGGCGGCCAAGATCGAGATCCGCAAGGAAGGCAAGATCGGTCGCGTCTACTACCCGGCGCCCTACATGACCAACGACAATCTCGAGTACTACCAGGACGCCTATGAAATCGGCTACGAGAAGGTCATCGACACCTACGCCGCGGCGACCCAGCACGTCGACCAGGGCTTGAGCCTGACGCTGTTCTTCAAGGACACCGCGACCACTCGCGACGTCAACAAGGCGCAGATCTACGCGTGGCGCAAGGGAATCAAGACCCTGTACTACATCCGGTTGCGCCAGATGGCCCTCGAAGGGACTGAGGTGGAGGGTTGCGTCAGCTGCATGTTGTGAGCCTCGGGCGACGATGAGTCCGACTCCTGCGATGGGCTTCGAGCAATGGATGGCGGCGATCACCACCCACGGTGCGATGATCGCCGCCACCAGCACCGCCGATCTCGGTGTGCCGGTACCGAGTTGTCCCGAGTGGACGGCCGCCGACCTGATCTGCCATGTCGGCGCCGTGCACCGGTGGGCGACCGCTCGGATCGTCGGCGACGATTCGGTGCGGTCCTACGCCGACTTCCCGGCTCCTCCGGCCGACGAGCTGACCGACTGGTATCGAGCCGGGCTCCGCGGGCTCGTCGAGGCTCTCGGTACCCGGGATCCCGACACGGCGGCACCGACCTTCGTCGGCGAGCGCACCGTCGGGTGGTGGGCGCGTAGGCAGGCGCACGAACTCGCCGTTCACCGATGGGATCTGGAGTCCGCGATTCGACCCGGCATGCAGCAGGTGGTCGACGCCGAGTTCTCCGCCGACGGGATCGAGGAGTGGCTCGATGTCTTCGCTCCCCGATTCCTGTCCCGGTCCGGCGGCGTCCCGCAGCACCTGCATGGAGCGACACTGCATCTCCACACCCATGACGAGCCGGTCGGCGAATGGCTGGTCAAGCTGTCCGCGGACGGGCTGACGTGGTCGCGAGAGCATATGAAAGCCGATGTGGCGCTGCGTGGTTCGGCTTTCGACTTGTTGCTCACGCTCTGGCATCGCCGACCACTGTCGGCCGTCGACACGGTTGGGGACGCCGGCGTCGCCGCCGAACTGCTCGACCTCATCCACGTCACCTGACCGCCACCGCTACCGTAGAACCCGCATCCGCATCCATGAGGAGATGATCATCATGACCGCAGGCACCCACAGCCCGGCCGACGGCGCACCCATCAAGCTGGTGAGCCGCGTCTCTGCGATCAACTGGAACCGCGTCCCCGACGAGAAGGACGCCGAGGTGTGGGATCGCCTCACCGGCAACTTCTGGTTGCCGGAGAAGGTGCCGGTGTCCAACGACATCCCGTCGTGGAACACGCTCACCGAGTACGAGAAGCAGCTGACGATGCGGGTGTTCACCGGTCTGACGCTGCTCGACACCATTCAGGGCACTGTCGGCGCGGTCTCGCTCATCCCGGATGCGTCCACCCCGCACGAAGAGGCGGTGCTCACCAACATCGCGTTCATGGAGTCGGTGCACGCCAAGAGCTACAGCTCGATCTTCTCCACGCTGTGCTCGACCAAGGAGATCGATGAGGCGTTCCGCTGGTCGGAGGAGAACGAGCACCTGCAGCGCAAGGCCCAGATCGTCATGGATTACTACCGTGGCGAGGACCCGCTCAAGCGCAAGGTGGCCTCGACCCTGCTCGAGTCATTCCTCTTCTACTCCGGCTTCTACCTGCCGATGTACTGGTCCTCGCGCGCCAAGCTCACCAACACCGCCGACCTCATCCGCCTGATCATCCGCGACGAGGCGGTGCACGGCTACTACATCGGCTACAAGTACCAGCGGGGTCTGGAGGTGCAGACCGCCGAGCGTCGTCAGGAACTGAAGGACTACACGTTCGAGTTGCTCTTCGAGCTCTATGACAACGAGTCCGATTACACCGAGGCGCTCTACGACGAGGTCGGCCTGACCGAGGACGTCAAGAAGTTCTTGCGCTACAACGCGAACAAGGCGTTGATGAACCTCGGCTACGAGGCGATGTTCCCGAAGGACGAGACCGACGTGAACCCGGCGATCCTGTCGGCGCTCTCACCCAACGCCGACGAGAACCACGACTTCTTCTCCGGCTCCGGTAGCTCGTACGTCATCGGCAAGGCGGTCAACACCGAGGACGAGGACTGGGACTTCTAGCCCGGTTCGGCTCTCGGTCGCAGACCACGACAGTGGCCGCCTCACCAGGTGAGGCGGCCACTGTCATGCCCGGGAGTTCGCGAGTCGTCAGCGTGTTGCGGTCGCCGTGAGTTCCAGTTTCTGGTCGGGGTGAATCATCGACGAGACACCTATCCACGTGCTGGTCGGGGGATGCACGCCGACCCACTCGCGCAGAATCGGTGCGGAGTGCGCCAACTCGCCGACGTCGGTGGCGTAGATGGTCCACGCCACCAGATCGCAGCGATTCGCCCCCACCGATTGCAGCGAACGGTCGAGAATGTCCAGCACATATCGGAGTTGGGTCTCGAAGTCGCCCGCCACCACCTCGAGGGTTCCGGTGGCGTCGGTCAGCGGCGCGATTCCGGAGATGTAGATCGCGTCACCGGCGCATACGGTCTGAACGAACCCCATGTCGGTGAAGATGGACCGGTCGAGGTAGCCGATGTCGGGCACATCCCGCTTGATGAGGGTGGTGGTTTCTCGGGTCATGCTCGTGCCTCCGTTTTCCCGGTGACGTCGCTGTACTCTGCGACATCGATTTCATTTGTTGCACTTGCTACTTCGCGGACCGAACGGTGACCGGGAATCATCTCGGCCGGATCGAGCCGCCGGGGGTGACGCATCTGCAGATAGATCACCGCCGCGACGCCGGCGATCCACCACGCTCCGACGATGTAACCGGCGAGATTCATCGGGTAACTCAGTTCGCCGACGAAGGAGAACAACGGAATGCCGGCGCCCGCACAGAACGTCGGCAGCAGGAACGCCAATCCCAGCAGCGGGAGTAGGCCGTGCCGAATCACCCGGAACTCGGCCCGATGGAACCTCAGGTAGTACACCGGACACGCTATGCACACAGCCATGTAGATCGGCAACACCGCAACCGTGAGGACGGTTCCCATCATGGTGAACGCGTCTACCGGTCCGAAGGCGAGCCCCGCCACGATGGCTACGGCGAGCGCCACACTGAACACCACCGCGATGGCGATCACCGGCGACGCGAATCGCTGGTGCAACCGGGCGAGTCCGGCAGGCAGCGTGCGTGCACGGCCGAGAGCCCACGCGGTGCGAGTGGCGGCCATCCCCGCGCCGTTGGCCGACGCGAGACCGGAACTGAGCAGGGTGACCAGAAGGATGACCCAACCGGCACCCCAGAGATTGCGCGTCATCTCCATCCACGGGTCTCCATTGCCGTATTGCAGGAAACCAGAGTACTTTTCGGGCCCGAAGTAGACGGTGGACGCGTAGGTGGTGATCACGAAGAACGCTCCGACACCGATCACCGAGCCGACGACCGCACGGGCGATGGTCTTCTGCGGATCACGTGCCTCCTCGGCGAGGGGGACCGCGGCGTCGAATCCGATGAAAGCAAGGAAGGCGTAGATGGCACCGGCGATGATGCCGCTGAAGCCCTGAAAGCCATCGACGTTGGCGAATGCGGTGCCGAACACCGCCAGGCCGTTGCGGTCGCCCGCCTTGACGATCATCCAGACGGAGATCACCAGCAGCACGATGATCTCCAGTGCGCCGAGGGTCAGGCCGACCCGCGTACCGAACTGTGCGCCAAGAAAATTCAGGAGAGCGGCCACGCCAACGCAGAGGAGGCAACCGACGATCCACCAACCGGTGTACCCCAGGCCGAGTGCGCCGTCGAGTGCACCTCCGAGCATGCTGCCCACGAGTAGACCCAGGTAGGGGATGGCCGCGGCATAGACCAGCAGGGTCCCCCAACCGGCGAGAAAGCCTGCGGCGCCGTGGAATGCGACGGCAAGGTAGGAGGCCATGCCGCCGGCGGAAGCGATCTTCTTGGCCAATTGGCCGATCGCCAGGCCCACGAACAGACAACCCATCAACGCGAACACCACCGACGCCGAGAGCGCGCCGCCGGCGAACCCGGCGCCGGCGGCCACTGCGAATGCGGCGCCGACACCCGGGGCCATGGTGGCGATGGAGACGAAAGTCGCCTCGCTCAACGTCACACTGTCCTTGGCGAGCTCGCGCGTCACGGGGCGGCCTGCCCGGCTACGGTGGTGGCCTCGTCGCCGATCAGATTCATGAGCGTGTTCGACGAGTCGCCCCGAGCTATTGATGCGGCCATGTCGTCAATACTCCGGATGTCGGTGAGATCGTCCCTGATCACCGACAACGGATCCATGAGGTCGCCGACGTAACCCATGGCGAAACAACCCATTTGGTAGCCCATCAGCTTGAGCAGATCATCGTCGAGTGTGCGTGCGACCTCGAGTGGCGTCGACAGATACTGGTTCTCCTCCTGGCGGACCCAACCGACCGCGTAGGTGATGTTGAGCGCCTGACGTACCCTGTCGACCGTGGTGTTGGCACCGCCGGCGTGATAGATCTTGCCGCTGTAGATGAGCACCGATCCCCGTTCCATCTCTGCGGGAATGGCTTCCTCGTGGGTGAACTTCTCGTTGTCGCCCAGACGATGGCTTCCGGGAATGACTCGGGTCGCGCCCATGTCGGCGGTGTAGTCCGACATCGCCCACAGGGTGTTGCACTGGACTTCGTAATCGTCGGGGAACGGGAAGAAGTCCCAGGCGAGTTGG
The DNA here is from genome assembly GCF_030077625.1 of Gordonia sp. L191. Lineage (NCBI taxonomy): Bacteria > Bacillati > Actinomycetota > Actinomycetes > Mycobacteriales > Gordoniaceae > Gordonia > Gordonia sp. L191. The sequence continues at coordinate 1,616,092 of NZ_CP125996.1, forward strand.
TCGCGGTGGATCGCCTGGCCGGTCGATCCCGGATCGATGGAGATCACCTGGGTCAGATGCAACTGGAATGTCGATGCGTGACTGAGGAATTCGCCGGCGACGTCGAGGATCGTGGGATTCCGGACGAGTTCGCGGGCGGCTTCTGATCGCGCGATCAGCGAACCCGTTCGCCGGGTTTTCTTGCCGACGAAGTTGTCGGATCCGTACGGCGTCGCTTCGATGTGGGGCCGTAGTTCCTGTTCGATCCGGTCCATGTGATCGGTTCCCGCGAGGTTGTCGACGATCACGTAGCCGTCCTCGCGTAGGTGCTGGACAACGGTGTCGACCGACGCAGTCGGTGGTAGGTGGGTCAGTTCGGTCATCGGAGCTCCTTCTGATGGGTGAAGCCGAAGGGAGGGGGTCCGTCCGGCCGGTGGGATCGGTCGCGGTACTGCGAACCAAAACGTGACTACAGTCTGGACTTCAGTTTGTTTCTGAGATGTGCCCATCGGTAACGCGTCGGTAAATTCGACTAGAGTCTGATTCATGGCGGAAACCATGCGTCGACTGCCGACGCAGCGGCGTAGTCGAGAGAAGGTCCAGCGCATCCTTGACGCCGCAGAGGAGCTCTTGGCATCGGTGGGTTATGAGAAGGCTGTCGAGTCCCCTCAACCGCTGCTGGCTGCTTCCGGAGTCAGTCGCGGCGCCTTCTACTCCTACTTCACGAGCCCCGAAATGGCGATGGAGACCGTTGCGCTCGGCTACATCGAGCGATCCACGGAAATGGCAGACGAGTTCGCCGCGGGCGACTATGCGGATTGGCGTGAACTCGTAGAACACACGATCGATGTCTACTCCGAGTACTACCGGACGCCGTCGGTTCGAGAGCTCTGGCTCAACGGCCATCTCTCGCCGGTGGCCGTCGCTGCGGATGAGCGCGGAAACCTCTACATCGGGACCATGCTGGTGGAATCCATGCGCCGAGTGGATCCCGCTGCGGGACGAAAACTGGAGGTCATGCACGGCGCGGTCGCGATCGAGATCTTGGATTACCTGCTGCGCTTTGCTTTTCGGCACCGGAGTGATGGCGATCCCGACCTCATCGTGGAGGCAAAGCGTGCGATGGTTGCCTACCTGGAGTCGGTCATCGCGAAATGAGGACGAGGACTGGAGCTCGAGTACATCTCAATCTCTCGACAGCTGGCAGGTCGTCAACGGACGCGCCACACGTGTCGCCGCGTGGGCGGATCCGAGTGGCCGGGCGAACGGTCACCTTTAGCGTGAGATCTGGGACACAACTGTCCCGATCTGGGCCGGTGCCACTGATCGCGCAGTCGCGGTCGTCGCGGTATCGGCTAGCATGGTCGCCATGTCGATCACCGAAAGGGGCGCTGCGCCTCACCTGAGTTGATGGCCGGCGTTCGCGTCCGCAGGGCGGACGAACTCCGACGTTCCCGACGATCCCGCTCCCATTCCTGTTGGGGCCACCTCATTTTGGCGCCTCTGTGGGCCCAGCACGGAGCCAACCTGGGCACCCTGCTGCGCACCTGTGATGCGGTGGGCGCCTGTATGGCGGTGCCACCGCACGACTGGGTGGGTCCGGCCCTGCGACGGGGCAACACCGTTCCGGGCCGCTCATGTATCCATCGCACCGGCAACCCGGTCCGGTGGCTCGAGCGTGAGCGCGATGCCGGCGCTCACCTCATCGGCGTCGAATTGGCCGAGGGCGCAACGCGTCTGGCCGACCTACCGATCGCAGGGCGACGTACCGTGGTGGTGCTCGGGCACGAACGCACGGGTATCCCCGAGTCCGTCCTCGATGTGCTCGACGACGTCGTCGAGATACCGATGGTGGGACGCGGAGCGAGCCTGAACGTCGCGGTGTCCGGGTCGCTCGTCGCCTACAAGCTCGCGGGATTGGTGTGAGACCGCCCTCAGGGTTCGACGATCCGGTCGTAGAGATCGCCCAACTCGTCGACGGCTTCGGCGATGTCGCCGGGGGCGACCCCAGAGGCCCGCAATGCCGTGCGCAGCGCGGTGCCGTCGAGGTCGGTCAGGGGATTCATCCGCGGCGGCGACGGGAGTGGGGGAGCGGTCGCGCCGGTGCCGTAGAAATCGATTCGCGGTGGCGCGGAGGCGTTCTCGTCGTCGATCCGCGATCCCTCACGCTGCGGGGTGGAGTCTCGGGCGGGTGCGAGTTCCTCGATCGCGTCGAGCAATTCCGGCAGCGATGTCCCCATCACGATCAACAGGGTGGTGGGGGTTCGGTCGATTTCTACGGCCACCTCGTACATCGTCGACAGGACGTGGATGCAGCGCCCGGAGTCGTCGGGGCACGTGCAGTCGCCGACGATATCGGCGCTCTCGGTGGGCAACACCAGTTCACCGACGGTTCGCGGTTGCTCGCCACGCGCGAGCGACATCACCTCGGTCACGCCGTCGGCGGCACGCAGCAACGTCGCCACCGTCGCGGTGTCGACGGTGCGGATCTCGATCGTCACCTCGAACGGTTCGAGCTGACTGCCGTCCACCGACGAGGTGACCCGCCCCGCGCCGATCGTCAACCGATGCACGTGTCGATCGCGAAAGTACCTGCGGGCCTTGGTGATCTTTCGGCTGTCGACTGCCGCGTCGGTGCCGTCGCCGGCGAATCGGCCTTCGGTCACGTCGACCAACGCCCGCGACCACGGAGTCAGCGCATATCCGCGCACCGGAACCGTGCCACGCCGTGCACTCATCGGCGTGCACTCATCTGGGCGCCGCTCATTCGCTCACCGCGTCCTCGCGCAACCGGAACAGTTCGAAGAGTTCGTCGTTGCCGAGGTCGCCCATCCAGTTCTCGCCCGCCGACACTGTCAACCGCGACAGTTCGCGCTTCTTCGCGATGAGGTCGTCGACGCGTTCCTCGAGCGTGCCGACGCACACGAAGCGTCGCACGTGCACGCGTTGCCGCTGCCCGATCCGGTATGCACGATCGGTCGCCTGGTCCTCGACGGCCGGATTCCACCAACGGTCCACGTGCACCACGTGATTGGCGGCGGTCAGGTTCAGGCCGGTGCCGCCGGCCTTGAGGGTGGCGATCAAGATCGGCGGTCGGGTCCCGGTGTCGCCGTGCTGGAACCGGTCGACGAGCCGGTCACGGTCGCCGCGTGCCAGACCTCCGTGCAGCAGCGGGATCTCGGTTCCCAACAACTCGGTGAGCCACGCCGACAGTAACTCGCCGAAGGCCGCGAACTGGGTGAACAGCAGGGCCTGATCGCCCTCGGCGACCAGTGTCGTCGCGATGTCGTCGAGCAGTTCGAGCTTCCCCGACCGGTGGACGCCCCGCCGGACCAGTGGTGTGCCGTCGGCCAGATAGTGCGCCGGGTGATTGCAGATCTGCTTGAGGCGCGTCAACGCCGCCAACACCGTTCGCCGGCGCAACGCGCGCTGCTGTTTGTCCTGCAGTGCCTCCATCAGGTCGTCGATGACCGCGCGATACAGCGCAGCCTGCTCGACGGTGAGGTTGGCGCGCACGGTGAACTCGGTCTTCTCCGGCAGGTCGGTGATGATCGACGGGTCGGTCTTCTCGCGCCGGAGGATGAATGGGCGGGTCAGTGCGGCCAGGCGGGCGAGCGCGTCGGGATCGCGGTCGCGTTCGATCGGCTCGGCGAAGCGATTGCGGAAGGTCGATGCTGACCCCAGCAGACCGGGATTGACCAGGTCGATCACCGCGCGTAAGTCCTCCAGCCGATTCTCGACGGGGGTTCCGGTCAGTGCGATCCGGTGATCGGCCGGAATCGCCCGGAGTGCTTTGGCCGCTGCGGTTCTCACGTTCTTGACGTGCTGGGCCTCGTCGACGACGAGATGCCGCCAGGGGTGCGCCGCCAGCAACTCGCGGTCCCGGGTGGCGATCGCGAATGTCGTCAGCACCACCTCGGCGCTGCCGTGGATCGCCGCGAACGCGGCGCCTCTCGCGCGATCGGGGCCGTGGTGGACCGCGACCGGCATGCTCGGCGCGAACCGGGCCAGTTCGGCAGACCAGTTGCCCACCAACGACATTGGGCACACGATCAGTGTGGGGGTGTGGGCGGCCGCGGTGTGTGCTTCGTGGGCGAGCAACGCGATCACCTGCACCGTCTTGCCCAGCCCCATGTCGTCGGCGAGGACGCCACCGATCCCGCGGTGCGCCAGATGCGCCAACCACTCCAGGCCGCGCTGCTGATACGGGCGCAGCGAGGCCGCCAACAGTTCGGGCGGTGGGATCGGTTGTGGGCGCAGGGCTCCGGTCTCGGCGATCTCGTCGAGCCAGTCCAATCCGCGTACCGCGCTCACCGGAACCGGCAGGGTCTCGGAGTCACCGGCGAGAAGCCCGAGCAACTCGCCCATGTCGGGTGCGGCGCCCGATCCGGCCAGCGCGCGCTGGGATTTCACATAGGCGGCCGCCCGGCTCAACCGGGCGCCCTCCGCGCGCACCCACACGCCGCGGATGCGGACGAGATCGCCTTTCTGCCTGGACAACTCGTCGAGATCGGCTTCGCCCAGCGTGATCGCATCCGGGCCGTCGCCGAGTGCCAGACGCCACTCGAACTCCCGGATCTCCCGCAGTCCGACCATGCGCGCCGGTGCGCCGCCACCCACCACCGGGCGGGCGCGCATGGTCAGACTCGGCCGAACCTCGGCGATGGTGCGCGGCAACAACACCGGGAACCCGGCATCGGCCAGCGCGGCGGCGCCGGTGATGAACAGCCGTTCGGCGAGCTCGGTGGAAAGGAGGTAGTCCAGACTCGTCCGGTCCGGATCCGCTTGGTGGAGTTCGGGAAACGCCCGGACCGCGGCGGCCAGCTCGGTGGTCACCTCGTCGAGGGCGGTGGCGTCGAGCCGACCCGGCAACACCGGCGCCACATGACCGTCGATCGAGCGTCGGCACACCGCGAGACGCCACCGCAACCGGTCGGGATCGGTGAGCACACGGTCGATGTCGTCGTCGGGGCCGACGTCGTCGATCGGCGAGTCCGGGTCGTCGGGTTCGTGCAGCCGGAAGACCAGGGTGGCCTCTTCCGCTGCGGCGCTCGTGCCCCAGCCCGCCCACGCCGACGTCGCCGCCGGGCGGGCGGCGGCCGTCGGCACCGCCCCGTCACCCACGAGCGCGGCGATCAGCGGCGTGGCAGGATCGGCCGCACCCAGTCGTGACGCGGAAGCATCTATCCGGCAACGGCATTCGTGATCGATGACCTCGGCTGCGAAGTCCATCAGAGCGGCGGCGCCGCCGTTGTCGGCGAGCGCGCCCGGCGCGCCACCGGTGATCACCGCACTCCACGCACGCCACGCCGAGGTCGGTAGCGGTGCCCAGCGGAACACCGTCTCTCCGGCGATGTCGACCAGGGTGGGGGCGACCGAGCCGGCCCCGACGAAGCGCCGGACCCCATCGACGAGATGCCGATACCAGGCGATGTCGCCGGTGACGGGCAGCGACCGGGTGGCATCGAGGAACGAGACGGCAGAAGCCGTGCCCAGGGTCATCGTGGCGACGAAGTCGCGGCGGCCGGCCTCGTCGATGATGTCGATCTGGCGGCGAAAACGCTTGCCCGCCAACAGTGATCGCAGAGGATCGGGGAGCTCACCGGTGTGCGTGGCGTCCTCCCAGACCGCCAGTCCCACACCCGGGCGCCACAGCGCATGCAATCCGGCCGCCGACCCACCCGGAGCCGACGGCTCGCCGGAACGCGTCGCGAGGGTCGATGCCATGGCCTTCAGGGTAGTTCGCGGCCCCGACACGATCGCGAAACGGCTGCCGGTGGTGCCGACCTGCGAGAGACTTCAGGGATGACCACCCACGATGCCCCGAAGACCCACGGTGAGGCGCTCGCCTCCGGCCCCACCGTCTATTCCGGCAAGGAACACTCGGTGGGCAAGGCCGCGCGCAAGATCGTGTCACGACGAGCCCTCGGTGATTGGGACCCGTCCCGGCGCGGCCACGATGCCCTGCAGACGATCCTCGCGCAGAACGAGACGCGCGATCAGCGGCTCGTGCCCATCCGCCATGGGCGGATGGCGGCGTCGCCGTGGACCTACTATCGGGGCGCCGCCGCGGTGATGGCGGCCGACCTCGGTTCCCGGCCGAACACCGGGATCACCGTCCAGCTCTGCGGCGACGCGCACGTCCTGAACTTCGGTTTGTGGAACACCCCGGAGCGGACGCTGGCCTTCGATCTGCGCGACTTCGACGAGACCCTGCCCGGCCCGTTCGAATGGGATGTGCTGCGCTTCCTGGCGAGCCTGGTGGTGCTGGCGCGGGACAACAAGGTCGCCGACGCGGCCGCCACCGAGGCGGTGCGCGCCGGATTCCGCGGCTACCGGACCTGGATGCGTACCTACTCGGGGTGGCCGATCCTCGATGTGTGGGCCGAGAAGTTCTCGGTCGACGAGCTCACCGGCTACATCGCCACCCCGGCGAACGGGGCGCGACTGGACAGCGTGATCGAGAAGCGGGCGCAGAAGCGGACCAGCCGGGGAGCCTCGAAGAAACTCACCCACCTCGTCGACGGGCGCCGGATGATCAAGGAGGCGCCGCCCTATCGCGTGCACGCGTTGGCCGACTACACCGACGTCCTCAACGACGTGATCGTCGCGTATTACGCGTCGGTGCCGGAGAACGTCGCGGCGCTACTGCGCCGCTTCGACCTCGTCGACGCCGTGCAGCAGGTCGTCGGGGTCGGCAGTGTCGGGATGCGGGTGTTCCTGAATCTCGCCGAGGAGCACGAGACCGGCGACCCGTTGTTCTTCCAGATCAAACAGGCCGCGCCGTCGGTGTACGAGAAGGTGGTCGCGCCCAGCGCCTACGACCATCACGGCCAGCGGGTCGTCAACGGTCAGCGCCTGATCCAGAGTGCCTCGGACATGTTCCTGGGTTGGACGACGATCGGCGACTGGGAGTTCTACGTCCGGCAGTTCCGCGACGGCAAGGTCATTCCGGACGGCCCGACCGTGTCGCGCGCGCTCACACAGTTCGCCGCCGCGTGCGGGCACGTACTCGCGCGGGCGCATGCGCGCAGCGGAGACGCCCGCGCGATCGCCGATTACCTGGGCACCTCCGACAAGGTCGAGGAATCGGTGGTGCGGTTCGCGCACGCCTACGCCGACCAGACCGCGCGTGATCACGCGCAACTGGCCGCCGCGGTCGCCGACGGGTCGATCCCGTCGGCGCCGGGCTGGCCCTGAGTACTCGGCGACGAGGCCGGGGTCGTCAGTCGGTGACCTCGTTGAGCGTGCCGGTGGCCACGTCGAAGACGAATCCGCGCAGCGAACTGGTCTTGGTGACGAACGGGCTGTTGCGGATGCGCGCCAACGACTGCCGCACGTCCTCCTCGACGTCGGGGAAGGACTCGGCGGCCCACGCCGGCTTCTGACCGATCTCGTTCTGGATGTCGCGCTTGAAGTCGTCGTCGGTGAATGTGAGCATGCCGCAATCGGTGTGGTGGATCAGGATGATCTCGGTGGTACCCAGCAGCCGCTGGCTGATGGCCAACGACCGGATCTCGTCGTCGGTGACCACGCCTCCGGCATTGCGGATGACATGCGCCTCACCCTCGTTGATGCCCAGCGCCCGATACACGTCGAGGCGGGCGTCCATGCAGGCGACGACCGCGACGTGACGGCTCGGCGGCAGGGGCAGGGGACCGGAGAAGGTCTTGGCGTACTCGGCGTTGTTGGCGAGGTACTCGTCGGTGACAGTCATGTGTCCACGGTGCGCGCCATCACGCCCGGGGCGCGAGGGTTGCGATCACGACGGGCCGAACACATCGGCGTCGGCGCATGTATTTCGCGCCCGGTCCGCTCCGTGCGCTCATTGCCAGCGGGCCAGCAGATCCTTCGAACGTGCGGCCAGATCGGCCTGCCAGAACGGCCCGAAGCTGATCCGTCCGACGCCGAGCTCGGCCAGGTGCGTGAGCGAATCCTCGGCAGGCACGGCTATCGCGTTGACCGGCAACGGCAACGACGAGGTCAGCTCGCGCTGCACCGCGTCGGTGTGACGGCCGACGGGGTAGAGGCTGCTCGCCCCGGCCTGCGCGCAGAGGACCAGTCGTTCGATCGCGCGAGCCACGCGGTCGGTCTCGGCGCCGTCGGCACGCAGGAACAGGTCGGTGCGTGCGTTGATGACCACCCCGACACCGGCGGCGTCGGCGGCCGCGCGCAACGCGCCCACCAGATCGGCATGCTCGTGCGCCGCGCGGAGGCGTCCGCCTTCGTCGTGCACGGTGTCCTCGATGTTCAGACCCACCGCTCCGGCGTCGAGCAGCCCGTCGATCAGTTCGGCCGGAGACCGGCCGTACCCCGACTCCACGTCCACCGACACCGGAAGGTCCACCGCTGCGGTGATCTGGCGGACGCGGGTCAGCAGTTCGTCGAAGGTCATGCCCTCGTGGTCGGCGCGACCGATCGAGTCGGCAACCGGATGGGAGCCGACGGTCAGCGCCGCGAACCCGGCGTCGGCGGCCAGGGTCGCCGACCACGCATCCCAGACGGTGGGCAGCACGACCGGGCTGCCGGGCACGTGCAGATCGAGCAGTGTCCGGGCGAGGGCCGCCGGGTCCGGGGTCGTGCCCGCCGAACCGGTCCCGTCAGGAATTGCCATTCAAGGAATCCTTCACGTCGTTGAGTACGAGCCACGCCGCAGCCAGACCTGTTCCGCTGTACCAGATCTCGTCGTTGACCGAGAGGACGCGCTTCCAGGTGGGCGCGCCCATGTCCAGCCAGCGATCGCTGAGCAGGACCTGTTTGCCGTGATCGAGGCCGCCGTCGCCGTCGAACGACACGTAGATGAGGTCGGCGTCGGCGTCGGTGAAGTTCTTGTCGGTGACGGTGAAGCTGTCGGTGCCGCGCTGCGGGGCGGGGCGCTGCACGCCGATCATCGTCAGGATCTGACCGGCGAAAGTGCCGGTGCCGGCGATGATCTCGGAGTCCTTGGTGAACCGGACGAGCGACACCTGGTTGTGGGCGGCGTCCATGCGTCGGCCGGTCCTGGTGGCCTCGTCGGTGAACTCCTGCAGCAGGCGGGTGCCGTCGGCGGTGCGGCCGAGGGCATCGGCCACCGCCTGGAAGCGCTCCTGCCAGGTGCCGTCGGTGATCGTCGCGGACTTGGTACCGGCGAAGGCCTGCGCCGATCCAGCGGTCGCCGGCGTGGTGAGCACGATGTCGGGAGCGGCGGTGCGCACCGCCGATGGATCGGGGGTGGTCCCGATCGCCGGAACGGAGGTCAGTTGTGGTCCGAGGTAGGCGGGGATCGTGCCGGGGGCAGCGGTCACGGCGGTCACCTTGGCACCGATGCCGAGGGCGCAGAGATCATCGAGCAGCGCCGGGTCGGTGACGACGATGCGCGCCGGGTCGGTGCGCGGGTCGGACGCGGTGGTCGGCGCCAGGCAGGTGCGCGAGTAGTCGCGGTCGGCGGAGACGACGTTGACCTCGGCGATACGCGTGGTCGAGGTGGAGATGGTCTTGCCGTCGGGGGTGGTCAGCAGCGGCTGATCGTCGGAGCAGGCACCGAGCACCACGGTTGCGACGCACACCAGCAATGCCGAGGCGACCACGCCACGCCTGCTCGACCGACTCCGAACACCGTCGCCGGATCCGCGTTCGACCCGGTCCTCACCGCCACCCTGCACCCGCCCAACCTAGCAGGGCCCGATCGGCACCCACCCGACCTTGCCGCCGGGGGACCGCGGGGCGTCGCGGGGTGGCCCCTCGAGCCCGGCGCGTCGGCTCCGGCGTCGCAGCTGACCTGCGCCGATGATGCTCCCGAAAAATCAAGTACGACGGATCGTAGGACCCACTCGGCCGGGGTGGGTGCAAGGGTTTAGGATCGGTAACCAGCGCTCGGTTTGTTCATGTGCCGACCGGCGGAAATCGCATCCCGACCGGTCGGGCAAGAGGAGGATCTGTGACCGCGGTAGACCAGCCCACCACGCAAGTGGCACCAGTACGTCCGTACCCGGAGCGCCATCAGCCCAAGGGTTCGTTCATCTACAAGCTGATCACCACGACCGATCACAAGTTGATCGGCATGATGTACATCGTCGCCTGTTTCGCGTTCTTCCTCATCGGCGGTCTGATGGCCCTGCTGATGCGTGCGGAGTTGGCGCATCCGGGTATGCAGTTCCTGTCGACCGAGCAGTTCAACCAACTGTTCACGATGCACGGCACGGTGATGCTGCTGATGTATGCGACCCCGATCGTCATCGGGTTCGCCAACTTCGTGCTGCCGCTGCAGATCGGTGCCCCCGACGTCGCCTTCCCGCGGCTCAACGCCTTCGGCTTCTGGCTGTTCGTGTTCGGTTCGACGGTCGCCATCGGTGGCTTCATCACCCCGGGCGGTGCGGCCGACTTCGGCTGGACCGCCTACACACCGCTCACCGACGCGATCCACTCGCCCGGCGTCGGCGCCGACCTGTGGATCATGGGCCTCGGCGTCTCCGGTCTGGGCACCATCCTCGGTGGCGTCAACATGGTGACCACCGTCGTGTGTCTGCGCGCCCCCGGTATGACGATGTTCCGGATGCCGATCTTCACCTGGAACATCCTGGTCACCACCATCCTGATCCTGCTGATCTTCCCGCTGCTGACCGCGGCCTTGCTCGGCCTCGAGGTCGACCGTCAGTTCGGCGCCCATCTCTACGACCCGGCCAACGGTGGTGTGATCCTCTGGCAGCACCTGTTCTGGTTCTTCGGTCACCCCGAGGTGTACGTCATCGCGCTGCCGTTCTTCGGCATCGTGTCGGAGATCTTCCCGGTCTTCTCCCGCAAGCCGCTGTTCGGCTACTCGGGCCTGGTGTACGCGACGCTGGCCATCGCCGCGCTGTCGGTGGCGGTGTGGGCACACCACATGTACGTCACCGGCGCGGTCCTGCTGCCGTTCTTCTCCTTCATGACCTTCCTGATCGCGGTACCGACCGGTGTGAAGTTCTTCAACTGGATAGGCACCATGTGGAAGGGCCACATGACGTTCGAGACGCCGATGCTCTTCTCCGTCGGCTTCATCGTGACCTTCCTCTTCGGTGGTCTGACCGGTGTGCTGCTCGCCAGCCCGCCGCTGGACTTCCACCTCTCCGACAGCTACTTCGTCGTCGCGCACTTCCACTACGTGCTCTTCGGCACCATCGTGTTCGCGACCTACGCCGGCATCTACTTCTGGTTCCCCAAGATGACCGGACGCATGCTCGACGAGCGCCTGGGCAAGTGGCACTTTTGGCTGACCTTCATCGGCTTCCACACCACCTTCCTGGTGCAGCACTGGCTGGGTAACGAGGGCATGCCGCGTCGCTACGCCGATTACCTGCCCTCGGACGGCTTCACCACCCTCAACGAGATCTCCACGGCCGGCGCGTTCATCCTCGGACTGTCGACGCTGCCGTTCCTGTGGAACGTCTTCAAGAGCTACCGCTACGGCGAGGTCGTGACCGTCGACGATCCGTGGGGCTTCGGTAACTCCCTCGAATGGGCGACGAGCTGCCCGCCGCCGCGACACAACTTCACCGAGCTGCCCCGCATCCGTTCGGAGCGTCCGGCGTTCGAGCTGCACTATCCGCACATGATCGACCGGATGCGTGCCGAGGCGCACGTCGGCCCGGGTCACGGGCATGACAGCGAAAGCGCCGAACATGCCCGGCGTGACCCGCTCACCGTCGGCGACCACGAGTCCTCCGCCGACTGACGCGGCGCAGCGCGGTGGGCGACTCCCCGGATTCACACACCACTTCCGCACCCGGATCGGTTCACACCGCTCCGGGTGCGGTCGTGAAGGCGACCCTCCTGATCACCGTCACCGGACCCGATAAACCCGGTGTCACCTCGGTGCTCATGGGTGCACTTGCCGGACAACAGGTTTCCCTGTTCGACGTCGAACAGGTCGTCATCCATGACCGCCTGACGCTCGGGGTGCTCGTCGCCTGCGACACCGACCCCGAGCAGGTGCAGGACGTCGTCGAGCAGGCGATGAGTTCGGTCGGGATGGACGTCCACGTCGAGGTCGGTGGGCAGTCCGGTGGTCATCAGCCCTCGACACACGCCGTGGTGTTGCTCGGCAGTCCGGTGACCGCACGCGCCTTTTCCGCGGTGGCGGCCGAACTCGCCGGGCAGGGCGGCAACATCGACTCGATCCGCGGGGTGGCCGACTATCCGCTCACCGGGCTGGAATTGATGGTCAGTGTGGGCGGACGCGACGACGTCGCGGCCGACGCCGCGCTGCGCAAGGGCCTCGCGGGGGTGGCCACCCGCCACGGCATCGACATCGCGGTCGAACGCGGGGGGCTCGCGCGACGGGCCAAGCGGCTCATCGTCTTCGATGTGGATTCGACCCTCATCCAGGGCGAGGTCATCGAGATGCTCGCCGCCCACGCCGGCCGGGAGGCCGAGGTCGCGGCGGTGACCGAGGCGGCGATGCGCGGTGAACTGGATTTCGCGCAGTCCCTGCATCAGCGGGTCGCGGCGCTCGCCGGTCTCGACGCGAGCGTGCTCGACGACGTCGCCGCGTCGCTCGAGCTGACGCCGGGGGCCCGCACCACGATTCGCACGCTCCACCGCCTGGGCTATCACTGCGGTGTGGTGTCCGGCGGGTTCCGGCAGGTCATCGACGGCCTCGCCCACGAGCTGGAACTCGACTTCGTGCGGGCCAACACCCTCGAGGTCGTCGACGGAGCACTCACCGGCCGGGTCGTCGGCGAGATCGTCGACCGGCCGGGCAAGGCCCGGGCGTTGCGGTCATTCGCCGATCAGGTCGGGGTGCCGATGGAACAGACCATCGCCGTGGGCGACGGCGCCAACGACATCGACATGCTGTCGGTGGCCGGTCTCGGTATCGCGTTCAACGCCAAGCCCGCACTCCGTGAGGTCGCCGACGCCGCGCTCAGTCACCCGTTCCTCGACGCGGTGCTGTTCATCCTCGGCGTCACCCGCGACGAGATCGAGGCCGCCGACGCCGCCGACGGGGTGCTGCGCCGGGTTCCGCTGGAATGACCGACACGTCGACCGACTCGGGTGCTGTCGTGCCCGATCCGTTCGAGGACGATCACCGACGGCTGACGGCCTATGTCGGCGGTCACGACGACCCGCCTGATCCCGCCGACGTGCTCGCCATGCAAATGGTGCTGCGCATCGAGAAGGCCGATCCGCCCGATCGCACCGAGTTGCTGGTGGCCGCCGCCCGTGCGGTCGCACTGCTGTGCCTCGATGACCGGTCCGGTGGCGACGGTCCGTGGTCGGCGCCGATGGACGCCTGGTGTGATGCGCGCATCCGCAAGATCGCGCGACGCGCACGCGGTGCGCAGTGGGTTGCCGCACAAGAGGTCTGGGGCCTCACCGCCACCGTAGGCGGCGCGCAGGCGCGGGCTCTGGTGCCCGGCCGGGTCGGCGATGTCGACAAGCGGATCTCCCGATTGCAGATCGGTGGCACCGAGGTCGATGGTGAACTGCCACCGGCGCCCGGCGGGCGTGGGGTATGCCTGTGGCTCGATCCACGACTGGAGATGACGGTCGGCAAGTCGGCGGCCCAGGTGGGTCACGGCGCGATGCTCGCTGTGCGACTGCTCGACGAGGCCACCGCCCGCGACTGGCGTGAAGCGGGATGTCCGCTGATGGTGTGCGCCGCCGACGAATCCACCTGGACGCGGCTGCTCGCCGCAGAACGTGCCGGCGAGGCGGTGGCCGTCCGGGATGCGGGTTTCACCGAGATCGCACCGGGCTCGGTGACCGTGATCGCGGAGGTGATCGTATGACGAAAGATCAAGCGGCATTACCGGAGTGGGCGCTACCGCTGAATCTGGGGCGACACCCGGAGGGCGGCTGGTATGCCGAGACGTGGCGTAGTGAGCTGACGCTGCCCGCCGCGTCGCTGCCCGGATACGACGGTGACCGTGCCGCGGGCACTGCGATCTACTTCGTGCTGCTGCCCGGCGAGGAATCGGCTTGGCACACCGTGCGCGGCGCGGAGATGTGGCTGTTCCACCGCGGTGCACCGGTGGAACTCGACCTCGGCGGTGACGGTGCTGTGCCCCTCAGCGTTGGGCCCCTCAGCGTTGGGCCCCTCGACGTTGGGCCCCTCGGCGTCGGGCCCACCGGCATCGAGCACACCGAGACGATCGTGGTCGGACCCGACATCGCTGCCGGCCACCGACCGCAGGCGCTCGTGCCGCCGGGGCACTGGCAGCGGGCGCGTGCCGTGGGAACAGAAGCGGCGCTGGTCAGCTGCATCGTCGTACCCGGATTCGATTTCGCCGACTTCCGGCTGGCCTGACGGCGCTCAGCTCGCCGGGACCCGCGCCGGCGCCAGGTGCTCCAGCGTCTGCAGCCACACCTGCCGGTCGGGGGCGATCGACGCGACGATCACCTCGTCGGCGTCGGCATGGCCGGCGAACCAGTCGAGATACTCGCGCACCTCGTCCGGGGTGCCGACACCGCAGTAGGTGAGCATCTCGTCGATCTGGCGTCCCTGCGGCATCGACAGGATGGCGTCGGCTTCCTCGTCGGTGAACTTTCGTCCGCCACGGCCGAACAGCGCGGAGACCCGATGCCGCTTGGCCTGGTGGAGTTGGTCGCGGGCGCGCTGCGGATCCTCGTCGGCGATGACGCAGGCCCCGGCGATCACATACGGCTCGGCGAGCTGCTCCGACGGCCGGAACTGCTCCCGGTAGATCTGCACCGCCTGGGTCAGGGCACCGGGCGCGAAATGCGAGGCGAACCCATAGGGCAGGCCGAGCGCCGCGGCGAGTTGCGCGCCGAAGAGCGACGAGCCGAGGATGTAGAGCGGCACGTCGGTACCGTTGCCCGGCGTCGCGCTCACCCCGGCCACACGCGAATGCCCGGTGAGATACCCCTGCAGTTCGAGAACGTCGTTCGGGAAACGATCGGCGGCGGCCATGTCACGGCGCAGGGCTGCAAACGTGTTCTGGTCACCGCCGGGCGCGCGGCCCAGCCCGAGATCGATACGACCGGGATAGAGCTCGCCGAGGGTCCCGAACTGCTCGGCGATCGTCAACGGCGCGTGGTTGGGCAACATCACCCCACCCGAGCCGAGCCGGATCGTGGAGGTGCGCGCCGCGATGTGGGAGATCAGCACCGCGGGCGCCGACGACGCGATCGACGACATGTTGTGGTGTTCGGCGTACCAGATGCGTTCGTAGCCCCACTTCTCGGCGCGGATGGCCATGTCGGTCGAGGCGGCCAACGATTGGCCGACGGTTTCGCCGGTGCCCACCTGGGCGAGGTCGAGGATCGAAAGAGGCACACTCATGCTCAGATCAAGGTCGTCGGGCACGTGGCTATTCCCTTGCCCGATCCCGACTTTGGTCCTCCCGCACACGGTTGTGCCGGCGGTGTCACGCCGGGGTCGGTGCACCCTCGGCGGACCCCGGCACCGGGCGGACACGCCTCGCGAGGATGGTGCCCACGGGCGCGGTGAGTAGGGCACGATGGAGTCCGTGACCGCCAGCGATCCCGTGCCCGACGAGCCCACCTCCGACCCCGACTTGTTGATCGATTTCCGCGACGTCGCGGTCGTTCGCGGCGGGAAGTCCCTGGTCGGTCCGGTCACCTGGCAGGTCGAACTCGACGAGCGCTGGGTCGTCCTCGGCCCCAACGGTGCCGGCAAGACCACCCTGCTGCGCATGGCCGCAGCCGAACTGCATCCGAGTTCCGGTATCGCCTTCGTGCTCGCCGAACAACTCGGCAAGGTCGAGGTCCGTGAACTGTCCACGCGGATCGGCGTGGCCAGTGCGGCACTGGCCGACCGCATCCCCGACGACGAGGTGGTCAGCGACGTCGTCATCTCCGCCGGCTATTCGGTTATCGGCCGGTGGCGGGAAACCTACGACGACGTCGATCGGGCACAGGCGCTCGAATCACTGGAGTCGATGGGTGCCGAACACCTCGCCGATCGTGCCTTCGGCACCCTGTCGGAGGGTGAACGCAAGAGGGTCCTCATCGCCCGGGCGCTGATGACCGACCCCGAACTGCTGTTGCTCGACGAACCGGCCGCCGGACTCGACCTCGGCGGGCGTGAAGAACTCGTCGGACGGCTCTCCGCGCTGGCCGCCGACCCCGATTCGCCGGCGATCGTGCTCATCACCCATCACGTCGAGGAGATCCCCGCCGGATTCACCCACGCCATGCTGCTGTCGGAGGGGGCGGTGGTGGCGCAGGGACTGCTGAACAAGGTGTTGACGAGCAGGAACCTGTCGACCGCGTTCCGCCAGCAGATCACCTTGTCGAAGGTCGACGGACGGTTGTTCGCCCGTCGGTCCCGGCGCGCCGGCGGACACCGCCGGTCCGCCGGCTGACTAGGGCGATCGGGGTCGGCCGCCCCTGGATGCGGTTGTGCCGCGGCCCGGCGATAGTGTCGACGGGTGTCCCGGCACACACTCCTCGTCCGGGACGGGTTGGAGGTCTTCGATGGCAGGGACGTCGGCACCGCAGGCCGCGCCGTTACGTGACGCGGCGACCGTGGTGCTCGTGCGCGACAGCGGCGAGAACAGTGGTGGCGACGACAGTGGTGGCGGGATCGAGGTGTTCCTGCAGCGCCGCGTCAAGCAGATGGCGTTCGCCGGTGGCATGACGGTGTTCCCGGGCGGCGGGGTCGATCCCCGCGACAGCGACGCCGACCTCGCCTGGACCGGACCCGCGCCGCAGTGGTGGGCCGAACAGTTCTCCACCACAACCGAACTCGCGCAAGCCCTGGTCTGCGCCGCGGTCCGCGAGACGTTCGAGGAATGCGGCGTTTTGCTCGCCTCGTCGGGGGAGGAGTTCCCCGACCCCGCGACCTTGCGTGACGACCGCGCCGCCCTCGTCGACAAATCCCTGTCGTTCGCCGGATTTCTCCGCTCCCACGGCCTCACGTTGCGCGCCGATCTGCTGCGGCCGCTGGCGCACTGGATCACCCCCGTCAACGAGAAGCGCCGCTACGACACCCGGTTCTTCCTCGCGGCCGTCCCGCCCGGTCAGGAACCGGACGGCTCGACCACCGAGGCCGACGTCACGCGGTGGGCGAACGCGCAGGAGGCGATCGACGCGTGGTCGGCGGGCAAGCACTTCCTGCTGCCACCCACGTGGGCACAGTTGACGGAGGTGGCCCGATACGCGACCGTGGCCGATCTCCTCGACGCCGAGCGCACCATCGAGCCGATCGAACCGGTGGTGAGCGCCGGAAAGGGCTTGTCGGGCTTGGCTTTCACCCGTTCCGACGACTATTTCGCCGGTCTCGGCGATCAGCTGCCACCCGACATCACCCTCTAGTCCCGATCGTCACGACCAGCCGGCCGGGCTCGGGGGAGTTCCACGCCTTCTCGACGTCGGCGAGCGCCGCGGTGCGGACATCGATCGGGAGCCCACCGGCGGCGGCGAGATCGAGCAGGGCGGGGAGTTCGGCGAACAACAGACGCGGGTCGATCGAGCCACCACCCGAGCCCCAGATCGAGATCGGGCGCGCGCGCAGGATGGCGGCGTCGAGGGTGATCGAACGTCCGGCCAGTGCCCCGATCTGGACGTAGTCCACGCTGCTGTGGCGTCCGGTGAGGCTGTGCGCCCGTAGGGCTTCCAGGGCCATCTCGGCGACCGGACCCCAGAGGTAGTCGAGGACCACGTCGATCCCCTCGGCGAACGCCGCCGCCAGTCGCCCGCCCGGATCATCATCGAGTAGCGACACCGTCTGCACCCGCGGGTCCTCGGCGAGACGGGCCAACACCGCGGCGTTGCGACCAACCGCGACGACGCGACCGGCGCCCAAATGCAGGGCGATCCGGACGGCGAGAGTGCCGGCGGTGCCGGTCGCCCCGAGAACTGCGACGGTGCCTCCTTGGGGGACACCGGATTTCACCAGCGGCATCCATGACGACATCGCGGGGTTGACCACGGCGGCGGCGGTCTCGCTCGACAACGCATCGGGGATCGGCACCGCGAATCCCGACGGCACCACCGTGCGTTCGGCGATGGTGCCGTAGGGGTCGGGACATCCGCCGGTGTAGACGCGATGCCCGTCGAGTACGGCCACCCCGTCGACGCCGACGACGAAGGGAAGTTCGTCTCCCGAGGAGTAGTGCGCTCCGCCTGCGATGGATCGCACGATCTGATGCACCCCGGCGGCGAGCATCTGCACCTCGACGTACCCGTCGGCGGCGACAGGAGCGTCGAGGTCGGCGTACACCGGTGGGCGGGTGAGGTCGGTGACGAGAGCTGCTTTCATGACTTCCTCCTTTGAACACTGTTCAAAACATGACTCTGTTAGGGTGGTTGAACATTGTTCAAGAGTCAAGGGGGATCTGTGGCACGGACGCCGCTGAGCCGGGATGCGATCGTCGACGCCGCCTTCGAGCAGCTCGCCGAGACCGGTCTGGACGGGATCACGGCGCGGGCACTGGCCGGCCGATTGGGTGTGCGCGCCGGTGCGCTCTACTACCACGTCCGCGACATGACCGAGCTGACCGACGAGATGGCCACGCGGATTCTGCGGCGACTGCTCGACCAGCCGATCCCCGACGAGGCCGCCGCCGACTGGCGAGAGTTGTTGCGGACCAGCGGACATCGCATCCGGACGACGCTGCTGTCCTACCGTGACGGGGCCACGTTGGTCTCGGGAACCACGCTGCTCGACGACGATGCCCTGCGCCGACTCGAAGAACCGGTCCGGGTGCTGGTCGCCGCGGGTATGACGCCGCTCGATGCCCAGCGAGCGCTGGTGGCGCTCAACGCGTTGGTGACCGGATACGTGATCGAAGAACAGCACCGGCATCCGGTACCGGGGGAGAACCGCATCACCGCCGAGGCGCGACGCGCGCGTCTCGATCCCGACGAGCAGCCCCTGCAATATGCGCTCAGCGAGGAGATGGCGACGTTACCGGTCGACACCTTCGAGTGGGTGCTGGAGGCGCTCATCGCCGGAATCGGTGTGCGCGTGGGACTCTGAGCGGTCTGCGGTGTCACGCTCTGTGGCGTCACTCTCTGCGGCGTCCCTACTCGTCGAGGTCGACGATGTCGGCGTCGTCGCTCTTCTCGCCCGCGGCGTCGTCGCGCTCGGCCCACTCGAGGAGGTGATCGATCCGGTGGGCGACGTCATCGATCTCGGCGTGCAGGTCACCGAGTTCGGCGAATCGTGCCGGCATCGTGGCGATGGTGAAGTCGTCGGGTTCGACGTCGGCGATCTCCGCCCAGGTCACCGGCGCCGACACCGTCGCGCGCGGGTTGCCGCGCACCGAGTACGCCGCGGCCATCGTGTGGTCGCGAGTATTCTGGTTGTAGTCGACGAACACCGCCGACGGGTCGCGGTCCTTGCGCCACCAGGTGGTCGTCACGTCCGCGGGACTGCGCCGCTCGACCTCTTTCGCGAATGCCAGTGCCGCACGACGAACCTGGGCAAACCCCCATTCCGGGACGATCCGGACGTAGATGTGCAGGCCGCGCCCGCCGGAGGTTTTCGGGAACCCGCGGATGCCGAGTTCGTCGAGGACCTCGTGGACGATGCCGGCGACCCGGCGGATTCGCGCGAAGTCGCAGTCGGGCATCGGGTCGAGGTCGATTCGCCACTCGTCCGGCGATTCGGGGTCGGCGCGACGGGAGTTCCACGGGTGGAACTCGACCGTCGACATCTGCACCGCCCAGATCACGCTGCCCAATTCGGTGACGCACAATTCGTCGGCGGTGCGCCCGAATCGGGGGAACCACAGCTCGGTCGTCTCCACCCAGTCGGGGGCTCCGGCCGGAATCCGCTTCTGGTGCACCTTCTTTCCGTCCACTCCCTTGGGAAAGCGGTGCAGCATGCACGGACGCTCGCGCAGGGCCCGCACGATGCCGTCACCGACGGAAAGGTAGTACTGCGCGAGATCGAATTTGGTCTCGCCGCGCTCGGAGAAATAGACGCGGTCGGGGCTCGACAGTCGGATGGTCCGGTCGCCGACGTCGAGCATCACCGGTTTCCCTGCGTCGCTCGCTGCAGCCGGGGCCATCGCCGCTCCTCTCGGGCCGTGCGTCAGCCGACGTCGCGCCCTGTTGTGCAGTCTGCCATCGCGGTGGCATGGGCGACGACAGCGGCGCGTCTGCTCGCGGCGTCGTCGGGGCGCACGGGCAGTGTCTGTACCAGGGCACTCAGTGTCCACCAGCCGACGACGAGGGAGATGACGCTGAAGAGCAATTGCTCGGCCCCGGCGCGGTCCAGGCCGGGCACTACGTCTTGAATTCCGGTGATGTTCTTTGCGCACAGCGGATTTCGCGCATCGACGCCGACTGCGGAGTCGAGTTCGAGACTCTCGTAGGCCAGTAGCCGGGGTAGGTGCGGGCGCTCGGCGCACCGATCGAACAGTGCTCCCGCGAAACGTCCGATCGCCTCGGGGCCGGCGTCATCACCCTCGAGATCGACGCCCTCGAGCAGGCTCGCCAACTCCCGGGTCAGTACCGCCGTGAACAGTCCGCGCTTGTCGCCGAAGTAGTGGTAGACCCGCTCCTTGTTCACCTCGGCGTCGCGTCCGATCGCGTCGAGGCGTGCCCCGGCAAAGCCGTGTGCCGCGAACTGACGGGTGCCGGCGTCGAGTAGTCGGCGTCGCGTCGTCTCGGTGTCCCAGGCCACGACCGAACCCTACCGAAAAATCCAAACGAATGGTTGGAAGTGGCGCGTCGCCGGGTTAGGCTGCAATCTCCAAACGGATGTTTGGAGATCGTTCTGTCGGGTGATGAGCGTCGGTTTTGATGAGGCTCGGTTTTGATGAGGAGAGTGCGATGCGAGCGTTGGTGATGGGTGCCCGTGGTGCGGTCGGTCGGGTGGTGGTCGAGGAACTGCGTTCGCGCGGGCACGCGGTGACGCGAGCCGGCAGGTGCGCCGGGAACGACCTGACTCGACTCGATCTGACTGCACCGGAAGGGCTCCGGACGTTGAGGCATCTGTCGGAGGTACACGACGTGGTGATCAACGCATCCGGGGTGGAGACGCCGGCGCTGGCGCGCTGCGGTGCTCCGGCCGTCGTCGAGATCTCGGCGACCTCGGCGTATCTGAACGCGCTGCGCCGGGCGGTGCGCGAGGCCGTCGGCGGGACCACGATGTCGGAGGCGCCGGCGGGCACAGTCGTGACCGGTGCGGGCCTCGTGCCCGGACTGAGCACCCTGTTGATCGCCGATCTCGACACGGGGCCGGGCGACGACGTCGACCTCGGAGTCGTGTTGGGCACCGGCGAACACCACGGTGCGGCCGCGGTCGAGTGGACCGCCGGGCTGCTCGGTACCCCGGTTCATCACCCACCCGAAGGACGCCGGATCGTCAATCTTCGGCAGTCCCGCCGGATCGCCGAACCCGGCGGTCGGCGCAGGCGCTACCTGCGTGCGGACTTCCCCGACCACGTCCTGCTTGCCGATCGGGGTGTACGAGTCCGTAGTCACCTCGCGTTGAGCAGTCGGAGTGCGACCGGAGCGCTCGCTCTGGCCGGTCGGGTCCCTGCCCTGCGGCCCTTGGTCGACCGCGCCCCGCATCTGGGCTCGGACGAATGGCTGGTGGTTGCGCAGAATCGTCGAACCGGGCGCAGCCGGGGCGCTCGCGGGCGGAGGCAGTCGAGGGCGACCGGTGTACTGACCGCGTTCGCCGCCGAACTCGTCGCCGACGGGGTGGTGCGCGGTGCGGTGACGATGGCCGACCTCACCGACGCCGCCGCGGCACAGGGACGGCTCGAACGGCCTGATCGTCAGACGGTAGCCTTCGACCATGGCTGAGTTCGTGACTCTCGAGACCTCCGACGACCATCCCGGTGTGGGCACCATCTTGCTCAACCGGCCACCGATGAATGCGCTGAACCGACAGGTCCAGTCCGAGCTGGCCGCCGCGGCCGCACAGGCCACCGACCGTGACGACATCAAGGCCGTCGTCGTCTACGGCGGCCCCAAGGTGCTCGCCGCGGGTGCCGACATCAAAGAGATGAACGACATGACCTACCCGGAGATGGCCAAGGTCGCCGGTCGACTGCAGAGTGCGCTGGGGTCGATCTCGGAGATCCCCAAGCCCACGGTCGCCGCGATCACCGGTTACGCGCTCGGTGGCGGTCTGGAGGTCGCGCTCGGCGCGGACCGTCGTATCGCCGGCGACAACGCGAAGCTCGGCGTGCCCGAGGTGTTGCTGGGTGTCATCCCCGGCGGCGGCGGTACGCAGCGTCTGGCCCGCCTCGTCGGACCGGCGAAGGCCAAGGACATGATCTTCACCGGCCGGTTCGTCGGCGCCGACGAGGCGCTGCGGATCGGGCTGGTCGACGAGGTCGTGGCACCCGATGAGGTCTACAACGCGGCCCTGGCGTGGGCCGACCAGTTCGCCAACGCGGCATCGGTGGCGTTGGCGGCCGGGAAGAAGGCCGTCGACCAGGGGCTGGGAGTGGACTTGGCGACCGGGCTGAAGATCGAGGAACAGTTGTTCGCGGCCCTCTTCGCCACCGAGGACCGCAAGATCGGAATGGAGTCGTTCGTGGAGAACGGCCCGGGGAAGGCCCGGTTCACGGGTAAGTGAGCCGGGAGAGGGAGGAGGAACACATGACGACGACCGAGAACGAGCCGGAGACGGACAACGAGACGGGTGGCGGGTCGCCGGTCGATCCGGCGCCCAACCCGCATGCCACCGCCGAGGAGGTCGCGGCTGCGCTGACGGACACCAAGCTCGCGCAGGTGCTCTATCACGACTGGGAGGCCGAGACCTACGACGAGAAGTGGTCGATCAGTTTCGACGAACGCTGCATCGACTATGCGCGCGGCCGGTTCGACGCCGTGCCGGCGGCGAGTGATGCTGCCGCCGGGAGCGCAGCGAGCGAGCTGCCCCATGGGCGGGCGATGGAACTCGGTTGCGGCACCGGCTTTTTCCTGCTGAACCTCATGCAGTCCGGGGTGGCCGAGAAGGGGTCGGTGACCGACCTGTCGCCGGGCATGGTGAAGGTGGCGCTGCGCAACGCCGAGAACCTCGGGCTCGAGGTCAACGGCCGGGTCGCCGATGCCGAGAAGATCCCCTACGACGACAACACCTTCGACCTCGTCGTCGGACACGCTGTACTGCACCACATTCCGGATGTCGAGCAGGCATTGCGCGAGGTGTTGCGGGTGCTCAAGCCGGGCGGTCGGTTCGTCTTCGCCGGTGAGCCGTCGACCATCGGCGACTTCTATGCCCGGTGGATGAGCCGGGCCACCTGGTATCTGACGACGAATCTCACCAAGCTCGGTCCGCTGCAGTCGTGGCGCCGTCCGCAGGAGGAACTCGACGAGTCCTCGCGTGCCGCCGCTCTCGAGGCCGTCGTCGACATCCACACCTTCGATCCCGACGAGTTGGCGGATATTGCCCGGTCGGCGGGAGCGTCGTCGGTGCAGACCGCGACAGAGGAGTTCGCCGCGGCGATGCTCGGCTGGCCGGTTCGTACCTTCGAGGCCGCGGTGCCGCCGGGCAAACTCGGTTGGGGCTGGGCCGGTTTCGCGTTCGGTTCGTGGAGGCGCCTGACCTGGCTCGACGAGAACGTGCTGCGCAAGGTGGTGCCGCCGAAGTTCTTCTACAACGTCGTGGTGAGCGGGTACAAGCCCAGTTAGCCCCAGTTAGCCCAGGTGTGACTGCTCTTCCCCAAGACTTTCACTCTTCCGCAAGAAATCTCCAGCGGAAGAACGAAAGTCTTGGGGAAGAACTGGTTTTCTGCCCTCACAACCCCGTGATCAGGTGCTCGGGCATCTGCCCGAGCACGGCGGCCATATTGTATTGGGCCATCGTCGATTTCCCCTCGACGTCACGCGTGTAGGTGGCGTGACCGGCCGATCCGACGCGCCGGACACCGGTGCGGTCGACGCCGGCGCGGGTGGCGAGGCGGATCAGCGACGGGCTCTCGACGGGGTCGCTGCCGAACAGTCCGAGGTCGGCGATCTGGTCGTCGTCGTTCTTCAGGACATACGCGGCACCGGACACGAGATTGAAGCTCTCCGGCGTGTAATCGAGGTCGAATCCGCGGTCGCCGCCGAGGCCGGGAGAGCCGTAGAAGATGACGTCGTCGATGAGGCCATGGGTCAGACGTAGGGCCTCGGCGGTGACCAGTGACCCGTACGAGTGGCCCAGGGCAACCAGGTGGGGTCGGCGATCCGACGCCGCGACGAGGCCGGCGAAGAATCGCGACAGGATCGGTGCGGTGTCGCGCGCCTTGCTCGACGTGGCGACATGTAGCGCGCCGCGGGCTGTGGACACGCGGCGGCCCGGTCCTTTGAAATTCGGTGTGTCATAACCGATCCAGGCGATCGCGGCGACGGTCTCGGTGGGGCGTCCGACGATGGCCAGCTGGCGCAGGGTCTCCTTGCGCAGCAGGCGCCCCTCACCGCCCATACCCTGGTAGGCCAGATCGCCGGTCAGGGACGGTTGAATGGTCGTTCCCAAACCTGGGGTGGTGACGCCGATGTGGTCGGCGGAGTCGGGATTGCCGACGGCCACCGCCGCGTGTCCGCGCTCACCGCTGTGCATGTCGAAGGAGATGAGCAGCCGCGGATGGGCCGGCTCGGAGCGGCGGAGCTCCCGTTCGATCGCCCCGATGTCGGCGATCTTCGCGTCGACGTACCACTTGCGCGAATCATCGGAGGTGAACGTACCGCCGAATCGGTTGTCGGCGAGCCGTTCTGCCAATGTGTGGCTCTGCTTCTCCAGATCGTCGCGGACCGTGGGCAGTAGCGCGCGATTCGCGAGATCGCGGTCCGCGGCCGGGAGTCCGTCGCTGTTGCCGATCCACTCCGGATGCTCGGTGTGTAACCGCTCTCGCTGCGCGACAGGCAGATCCGCCCACCACGCAGCACGTGTGGTGGGCGGACCCGAGAGTTCGGCCGGACGGTCGTCTGTCGATGCCACGACGTGAGACTAACGGCTGGCCTCGTCGAAGGTCATGACCGCTGCTCCCGGAGAGCGGCGTGTGCGGCCGGTCAGTCGGTGACCGGGGTGAACGTCGAGGTCGCGACCGGGATGCCGAGAACCGAGTTGATCGCCTTGTATCCGGTACCGGTCTTGACGAAGGTGATCCGGCTGACCGGCGGGATGTCGGCGTAGGCGCCCGAGGGCGTACTCACCAGGTCGAGGGTGCCCGCCGTCCCGATCAGCTTGTCGCCGTCGACGGTGTAGTCACCGCAGCGTTGCTCGACCGAGCTGCCGTACTGGGTTTGTACACACAGCCGGTACGCGCCGTCGGGGAGCGCGGCAGCGGCAGCACCGGTACCGGCCACGAGCCCGCCGGCGGCGGTGGCTGCGCCGGCGAGGGCGAGGACGACTGTTCTTCTCATTCTTCCCATGGCCGACATCATCACGGAGGGTTACCTAATAAGTCAAAGGGTGTCCTAACCTGAGCAAGGGTGATGGTCCGAGGGAGTATTGACGCGATGGGGTACCGGTTCGGGGTAGACGATGTGGCCTTTTTACGGTCGCGACACGGGGTGAAGGCCCTCGAGATGGTGTCGGCGTTGCCGCTGACCGATCGGTCGATGCTCGCCGACGTCACCGAGGCACGCAGCCGTTATGCCCCCCATGACGCGGCGCTGATCGAGACCGTGCGGTGCCGTCGGCGTGCGGCCGGAAAACTGCGCCACGCCGACGATCTCCTGCTCACCGACGACGCCCTGCAACAGGCGACCGCATCGTCGGTGGCCGGGTACCGGTCCGCCGAGATCGCCTCTCGCTTTCCGGGCGCGGTCGTTCACGACGTCACGTGCTCGATCGGCGGCGAGCTGATCGAGCTGGCCGCGACCCCGGGAATCGGCGGGGTGATCGGCAGTGATCTCGACCGCGTACGACTGGCCATGGCCCGGCACAACACGGTGGTCCAACAGAACACGGTGACCCAACGAGATACGGCGGACCCGAAGAGCGTGGCGATCGGCACCGGCCGGGCCCCGACGCTGCTCGTCGCCGACGCCCTCACGCCGACGTCGACCGCCGATGTGGTCATCGCCGACCCGGCTCGCCGTTCGGGCGCCGGCCGCGTCTTCCGTCTCGACGCGTTGACCCCACCGCTCCTCGACGTGCTGATGACCTATTCGGGTCGGCCACTGGTGGTGAAATGCGCTCCCGGACTGGACTATCAGGTATTGCGTGATCGATTCGGGTTCGCCGGGCAGGTACAGGTGACATCGCTGGATTCGTCGGTGCGGGAAGCGTGCCTGTGGTCGGGCCCGGGTATCGACGACGGCCGTCGGGCGACGGTGATGCGCACCGACGCCGACGGCGCGGTACAGGTGTGGGAGATCACCGACGCCGAGTCCGACGACGTGGCCGTGGGTGAACCCGGGACGTTCCTCCTCGATCCGGACGGGGCGGTGGTGCGCGCCGGTCTGGTGCGCCACTACGCGCACCGGCACGGGCTCTGGCAGATCGATCCGCACATCGCCTATCTCACCGGCGATTCGGTGCCCGACGGCGAACGCGGTTTCCGCATCATCGAGCGCGTGCCCTCGACAGGGGAGAAGGTGCTCCGCAAAGCGCTCGCCGCGTACGACTGCGGCTCACTCGAGATCCTTGTCCGCGGCCTCGACGTCGACCCGGATGCCCTTCGAAAGCGGCTCAAGCTCAAGGGTTCCCGTCCGCTGGCGCTGGTGCTCACCCGCATCGGTCGCAAGGGGGTCGGCTTCGTCTGCGAGCCCGGGCTGCGGGCGGGCTGAGAGCCGGATCGCCGCGCAGCATCCGGCGGCGATCACGCACAGGGCGGCGGCCACGTGGAAAGCGTTGTCGTAGGAGCCTTGTGCGTCGCGGATGTAGCCGGCGCCGAAGGCGGCGATCGCCGCCCCCACCTGATGGAAGGCGAAGACCCAGCCGAAGATCACCGGCGTGTCGGCGCCGAAGTAGTGGCGACAGATCGCAATCGTCGGCGGAACCGTTGCGACCCAGTCCAATCCGTAGAAGATGATGAACACCCACGTGCTCGGTTCGGCGTGGGGAGACAGCAGCAGTGGCAGCAGGAGTAGGGACACACCCCGTCCGAGGTAGTAGACGACGAGCAGGACGCGAGGATCGACACGATCGGTGAGCCAACCCGAGAACACCGTGCCAGCGACGTCGAAGATGCCGATCGTGGCCAGCAGTGAGGCCGCGACCGTCGTCGGCATGCCGTGGTCGTGTGCGGCCGGGATGAAATGCGTACCGATCAGTCCGTTGGTGGTGGCCCCGCAGATCGCGAAACTCACCGCCAGCAACCAGAAGGCGCGCACTCGCATGCCGTGGAGCAATCCGCTTGCGGCGGCACCGAATCCACGAGTGGGCAGTACCGAGTCCTCGCCACCGGGCCGAGCGCCGTAGGCGGTGGTACCGACGTCGGCGGGCCGGTCGCGGATGAACAGCAGGACCAACGGCACGACGGCCAAGGCGGCCACGGTGACGACGACCGACGCAACACGCCACCCGTGGGAGTCGGTGAGGTGGGCGACGATCGGCAAGAAGATGAGCTGGCCGGTCGCCGACGCGGCGGTGAGCACTCCGGTCACCAGGCCGCGGCGTTCGACGAACCACCGCGTGGACACGGTCGCGACGAAGCCCATCGAGATCGACCCGGTGCCGAGTCCGACGAGTACCCCCCACAACAACAGCAACTGCCAGCTCGCCGTCATGAAGACGCCCAGACCGGTGCCGGCGGCGATGAGGAGCAGCGCGATGGTCAGGATCGGCCGGACCCCGAAGCGATCCATGAGCGCCGCCGCGAACGGGGCGGTGACGCCGAACAGCACCATGTTGATCGACATCGCCATGCCGACCGTGGCGTGCGACCAGCCGAACTCCATGTGCAGCGGATCCATCATGACGCCGGGCACGGCGCGGAAACCGGCTGCGCCGAGAATCGCGACGAAGCTGACGCCGGCGACGATCCACGCCCAGTGCGGGCGGCGTCGCAGGCGTGCGGGTGGCCCGGCGCGGTGGGTATCGGTGGTCACCCGAACAAGCATCGGGGATGGCCGGGACCGTGTGCCACTGGCATGATTGCCAATATGTCGGAAAATCGTGCCACTACGGTGCCGCACCGAATCGCGGTACTCCTCGTTTCGCCCGTGGTCGGTTTCGACGCCACCATCCCGCCCCTGCTGTTCGGGCAGGCATGTGACGAGGACGGGCGGTCGTTGTACGAGGTGACCACGGTGTCGATCAGCCCGGGGCCGGTGGCGACCACCACCGCCTATCAGCTGATCGCGGCAGCCGGCCCGGAGGCGATCGCGACGGCCGACACGGTGATCGTCCCGGGCACCCGCGACGAGAACTGTCGCCGCCGGGCGTCGATGCCCGACGGCGTGGCCGCGGCGCTGGCACGGATCCGTCCCGATGCCCGCATCGTGTCGATCTGTACCGGGGCGTTCCTGCTCGCCGCCGCCGGCTTCCTCGACGGTCGCCGTGCCACCACCCACTGGCGCTACGCCGACGACTTCCGAAGGCTGTACCCCGATGTGGCACTGGATGAGTCGGTCCTCTACGTCGACGAAGGGCAAATCCTCAGCTCGGCGGGGCTGGCGGCGGGAATCGACCTGTGCCTGCACATCATCCGTCGCGATCACGGCGCCGCCGTCGCCAATCGGGTGGCGCGGCACTGCGTGGTTCCACCCTGGCGCGAGGGTGGGCAGGGACAATTCATCGAGCGCGGGATCCCCGGCGACACCGGTCACCTCACCCAGGCCACGCGGGAGTGGGCGCTGACCCATCTCGACGAGGCGCTGAGCGTGGAACGGCTTGCCGCACATGCGCATCTGAGTGTCCGGACCTTCATCCGGCGGTTCCGGGAGGAGACCGGAACGGCGCCGGGATCGTGGCTGCGAGACCGCCGCGTGGATCTGGCGCGCGAACTGCTCGAGACGACCGGCGCCTCGATTGACGAGATCGCCGAACGGTCAGGCCTCGGGTCGGCGGACAATCTGCGACACCATCTACGCAACGAGCTGGGCATGGCTCCGTCGGCCTACCGCAAGACCTTTCGCGGGGCGTGAACCGACCGCGCCCGCCGGCCCGGCATCACCGGGCGCGCAGGTCTACTGCCCGGCGATGTTGCGCTTGCTGTCGAAGAAATACACCTCGCCGATGTTGGTGGCGGTGGCGATCTGACCCGACGACGACACCGCGATCCCGGTGGCGAACCCGCCCGAATCCGGTAGCGGCACCGACTGTTTCGTCTTGCCGTCGGTGGTCGACACCTCGGTCAGCGACAACGTCTGCGCCCCCGCGTCGCGGACCACGGTCCACGCGGTACCGGCACTGGTCAGGGCCGAGAGGCTCACGGTGGCGAGATCATCACGCTGCCACACCTTTTCGGCGCGGTTTCCCTCGTCGCGCAGCAGGGTCAGCGGCGCCCCGATCACACCGGTGGGAATGATCAGGCCATCCGGCGAGACCGTCATGGTGGCAAAGCCGTAGCCGCCGTTGTCATAGGTCCAGCGGGTCCGGCCGGTGGCCGCGTCGAGCGCCACGATCTGACCGAGCCTGCTGAAGGCGTAGACGGTCGCGCCGTCCGCCGAGACCGTCGCCGGCCCGATGACCCCGCCGGGCACCTGGGCCTTCCACAGTTCGGTCACCGTGCGCTTGCCGTCGGTGGCGGCATAGGAGAAGCCGCGGATCTCGCTCGCGATCGCGCCGGTCGGCCAGACGTTGAGGAAGAAGCGTTGATGGGCGACGTCGACCGCTGGTGGTGCGGGGACCGTACAGCGCGGGCCGTTGGTGACGCAGTCACCGAAGCCATACAGCGGATCCCCCGGATCGGCCTCCGGGCGCAGACGCACCTCCGGGGCCACCGGGTTCGAGGTCTGGGTGTTGAGCAGCAGGATCTGACCCTGCGTGGTGACCACCAGGACCACCCCGCTGTCGGCGAACTTCGCCGAGAGCGGCACGCCGATGACCGGCATCCGCCAGCGGATCGCGCCACCGGCGTTGAAGGCGAGGAAGGTGGTCTCCTCGCCGATGTAGGGCTGATCGTATTGATCGGTGAGCATCGCGTTGGAGGCCACGCCATCGCGCATGTTCTTGCAGAAGTTCTTGCGGCCGTTGCGCTGATCGAGCACCAGCAGGTCGCACCCAGAGGAGTTCGACGTGACGCCCACATTGCCGGTCGCCGAGATGGTCACCGGCGCGGTCACCGTGCCGCCGGTCGGACGAGTCCAGCTCAACGCGAGGTCATCGGGGACGGTGGGGTAGACGAAGTTCGAATTGGCGGCGTTGCCGCCGAAACTCGACCATCCCGCGCCGTAGACGGAGCGGATGTCGATGTGTCCGTCCGAGCAGGATGACAGTGCCATCGCGGTCACCAGACCGAGTACCACGGCGACGAGCGCCGGAAACCGGCCTCGGGCACGTGACCGTCGGGCAACCGCCATCGGAGCTCCTCTTCGCCTGGCCGTCGGAACCTCGCACCGGCGGCGCCAACGGTAGAGCCTATCGTGTGGCCCGCCGACGACGGCCAGGCCGGGGGAGTCGATTATGGTGGCCATCCATGACGACGATGTGGAATGCCAGCTACCGGTCGAGGTGGCGGGCGGGGCGACGTCGGGATCCGGCGCAGGCGCGATTCGTCAGCCTCGACTCCCTGCGGTGGGTGCTGCGGAATCGGGCGTACACGCCCTGGTATCTGGTGCGCTACGTGCGGTTGGCGCGATTCCGGCTCGCGAATCCACACATCGTGTTGCGCGGCATGGTGTTCCTGGGCCGCAATGTGGAGATCCACGCGACCCCCGAGCTGAGCCGGATGGAGATCGGTCGCTGGGTGCACATCGGTGACGGCAATTCCATCCGCGCGCACGAGGGCAGCCTGCGGATCGGTGACAAGACGGTGTTCGGTTGCAACAACGTCGTCAACGCCTATCTGGATCTGGAGATCGGTGGCTCGACGCTGATCGCCGACTGGTGCTATATCTGCGATTTCGACCACCGCATGGACGACATCACGTTGCCGATCAAGGATCAGGGAATCGTGAAGGGGCCGGTGCGCATCGGGCCCGACACCTGGATTGCGACCAAGGTGTCGGTGCTGCGCAACACGATCGTCGGGCGTGGGTGCGTACTCGGCTCGCATGCGGTGGTGCGCGGGGAGATCCCCGACTACTCGATCGCCGTCGGTGCGCCGGCGCGGGTCGTCAAGAACCGCAAGGACGCCTGGGATGCCAACGCCGCCCAGCGTGCCGAACTCGAACGCGCACTTGCCGACATCGAGCGCAAGAAGGCGCAGGCCGACCTCGAGCGCAAGCAGGCGCAGTCGGAGAAGTAGGGCTCACTCCCGCTGCGGCTGCGCCGGGTCTCGTTCGGGCAGTGGGCGTTGCGCGATGATCGGGCGTCCCGACGGCTGGCGGACCCGGCGTTTGGCCGAGGCATAGACGGCCGCGGTTCGGGTCGCGACCTCTGTCCACGCGAACTGCTCCGACAACCGTGCCCGCGCCCGCCGGGCGCGCTGGGCCGACATTTCGGGATCGGTCAGGGTGGCACGTACCGCCGCGGCCAGTCCGGCGACGTCGGCGGGCTCGAACGACAGGCCGGTCACCCCGTCGTCGACCGCCTCGGCCAGTCCGCCCGCGGTGGAGGTCACCAGGGGAATCCCGGTCGCCGCGGCCTCGAGCGCCACGATCCCGAACGGCTCGTAGCGGCTCGGCAACACGATCGCGGCACACCGATGCATCAACTCCACGAGGCCCCGATGATCGACCGCGCCGAGGAAGGTCACCGCTCGCCCGACCCGATGCCCGCGGGCCTGCTCGGTCAGCCACTCCAGCTGTGTTCCGGTGCCGGCGATGGTCAGCGTCGTGCCCGGGTGGGTACGACGGATACGGGGTAGCGCGGCGAGGAGGTCCTGCACGCCCTTCTCGTATTCGAGACGGCCGGCGAAGAGCAACTCGGCGGGACCCGTCGGCGTCGGGCGCGGCGCGAACGGCCATGCACGGATGTCGATGCCGTTGTGGATCACCGTGATATCGGCGAGGCGGGGACCCGGAACGGGGCGCTCGGTGCCGGACGGGTCGGACCCCGATGGTCCGAACAGTCGGGTCACCTCGTCGCGCATCGACTCCGAGCACGTGATCAGGGCGTCGGAGTCGGTCGCCAGCCACCATTCCACCGAGTGGACCTGCCGGTTGATGCGGCCGCTGACCCACCCGCTGTGGCGTCCCGCCTCGGTCGCATGGATGGTGGAGATCAGTGGTACATCGAAGATCTCGGCGAGTGCGATGGCCGGGTGCGCCACGATCCAGTCGTGCGCGTGGACGACCTCCGGGGTCCAGCTCGTCGCCCGTGATCCCCGCTCGCCGGCGAGGATCGTCAGCCCCGCGCGGATGAATGCGTGTCCCATCGCCAGCGTCCAGGCCATCATGTCGGTACCGAAGGAGAACTCCGGCGGGTCCTCGGCCACCGCGATCACCCGCACCCCGTCGACGACGCGATCGGTCGTCGGATGCGACACCGCATCGGTACCCGACGGACGACGGGTCAGGACGACGACGTCGTGGCCGAGTCCGGCCAACTCGGTGGCCAGGTGGTGCACGTGACGACCCAGCCCGCCGACGACGACCGGTGGGTACTCCCACGAGACCAGCAGGACCCGCATCACCGGCACCGCCCGGTGGTGTGGTCGGTGGCCTCGAGGAGGCGGCGCGCATCGAGGTCGGCGAACAGGTTGTCGGCGCGAGACCAGTTGCGTCGCAACCTCTCCGCTGTCGCGGCGCGGCCACGGAGGGCGGCGTCGACGATCTCGCGGGTGGCGTGGGCGTGGGTGTGGGCCCGGCCGATCGCGTAATCGGCGGCGGTGTCCTTGGACACCATGAACGGCCAGTCCGAGGAGACCGTCAGCAGTGCTTCACGGACGATCTGGTCGGCGACGCGGTTGCGGCCCGCCCGCGGGTCGACGATCTTGTCGATGGCGTCGAGCGCGGTCCGGCTCACCTCGGCGTTGAGCTGCACGAGATGCGACACCTGTGGCCCCTCCCAGACCCGCCAGTCCTTGCCCGATCCCCACGACGACGGCGGAAGATTCACGGGCGCACCGACATAGCCGTGTGCGGCGGCGCCGGCGAGGGTGCCCACCCGCACGCCCGCCTCGGGCAGCCTGCGCAGCACGCGCTCGAGCCAGATCGGCCCCTCGTGCCACCAATGACCGAACAACTCGGTGTCGAAGGCCGCGACCACCAGCGCCGGCCGCCCGATGCGCTGCGACTCGGAGATCAGACGTCGGCGGACATGGCCGATGAAGTCGTCGACATGACGGTCGATCACGGCATCGGCCCGCTGCGGGTCGTAGGGCTTCTTATCTTGGGCGGCAACGGTTTTCCCGGTCACCCGAGACGGTTTGAGGCCGGTCGCGTGATCGTAGGTGTGGAAGTCGCGGTAGGCGGCATGGCCGGGATATCCCGATTTCGGGGACCATACCCGGTAGCTGACGGTCAGGTCGCGCCCGAAGGCCACGACGTCGCTGGTGCCGACGGGCCGCCCGAGCGCGGTATCACCGTGCAGTGTCGGTCCGTCGACCATGAAGTGGCCGACGCCCGCGGCGGCGTACTCGGCTTCCATTCCCGGGGCGAAGGCGCATTCGGGGGCCCAGATCCCGTGTGGCCTTGTGCCCCAGCGCAAGCGGGCATCGGCGAGGCCTTCGCCCAGGGAGAATCGCCGCAACCGGGCGTCGAGCAACGGTGCGAACGGATGGGCCAGGGGCCCGCCGAGGATCTCGGCGACCCCGCCCTCGGCCACCGCACGGATCGTCGCAGCACCCCCGTGGCGCCAATGACGCTCGAACTCGGCCAACGCCTGTGTCGCGCTGCGATGTTCACGCACGCCCAGGGCGCGGCGGTCCGGGTCGGCGTCGACGGCCGCCTCCATCGCCCGCAACCGCCAGTCGGCCAGCCACTCATACATCGACGTCGTGCAGTGCGGGTCGTCGAGCTGTGCGGCGAGCACCGGGGTGATCCCGAGCGAGACCATGTCGGAGAAACCGTCGGCGGCCAGTCGTCGCAGCATCGCGAAGACCGGCAGGTACGAGGCGGCCCACGACTGATACAGCCATTCCTCGCCGACGGGCCATCTGCCGTGATTGGCCAACCACGGCAGATGCGAGTGCAGGACCAGGGTGAACTGGCCCGGGACCGGGGACGGTGGGGTCCGCTGAGAGGTGGGCACGCGCTACGACCGCATCGCGATCGCGAGCAGATCCAGACTGGCGTCGATGTCGGCGTCCTCGGCGTCACGGATGTCGAAGTCCTCCGCGCCGATCCCGGCGACGTCGGCCACCAACTCCTCGGGCCAGGGTCGGCCGGCCAGGGCCCGCTCGATCTGTGCGTCGATGAGTGAACCGCCCCACCTGCGATCGAGATGTGCGAGCCGTTCGCCGTGGTGGACGCCGAGCATCGAGGTGAGCGAGAACCCGGCGTCGGCGAGCAATTCACTCAATTCGGCGGCGTCGAGCTCGCGGGTGTGGAACGGATTGAGCGGGGTGTCGCGGCCGGGGGAGAAGGTGATCCGGTTGGGGGTGGAGATGAGTAGTTCGCCGCCCGGTCGTAGGACGCGCGCGCATTCGGCGAGGAAGGCCGGTTGATCCCACAGGTGTTCGATCACCTGGAAGTTGACCACCACGTCCACCGAGTCGTCGGGCAGCGGCAGGTCGATCAGATTGCCCTGCACGATCTCCACCTGCGGATACCGACGCCGCGTGTGGGCGACGGCCGACTCGTCGTAGTCGACGCAGGTGACCTGCGCACCGGCGTCGGCGAGCATTGCCGCCCCGTACCCCTCACCCGAACCGGCCTCGAGGACCCGGCGTGCGGCACACCGGCCGACGACGTGGGCGTAGGCGACCTCGTGCCGACGGAACCAGTAGTTCTCCGCGGGGATGCCGGGGACCGTGCGCTCCCCGGTGAGGGCGAGCTGTTCGTCCGTTGTCAGGGCCCGCGGCGTGCCGGGTGTTACATCCCGGTGTACGTCGGTCATCCGCACGACAATAGTCTCCCGTCCATTTTGTGAGCTAGTCGATGTTCTGCCCGATAATAGGACGGGCTAAAGTGGGGAAGACCGATGGCCTTACCCGCCGGTAAGTTGCCGAACCCGACGCAGGAGGTCGACGAAGACCCATGACAAATATTGTCGTTCTGATCAAGCAGGTCCCTGACACCTGGTCCGAGCGCAAGCTCTCCGACGGCGATTACACCCTCGATCGTGAGGCCGCCGACGCGGTTCTCGATGAGATCAATGAGCGTGCGGTCGAAGAAGCGCTGCAGATCAAGGAAGCCAACGGCGGCGAGGTGACCGTGTTGACGGCCGGTCCGGAGCGGGCGACCGAGGCGATCCGCAAGGCGCTGTCGATGGGTGCCGACAAGGCCATTCACATCAAGGACGACGCGCTGCACGGCTCGGATGCGGTGCAGACCGCCTACGTGCTCGCCCGTGCGCTGGGCACCGTCGAGGGTGTCGAACTCGTCATCGCCGGTAACGAGGCCACCGACGGTCGTGTCGGGGCGATCCCGGCGATGATCGCCGAATACCTCGAGCTCCCGCACCTGACGCATCTGCGCAAGCTCACGCTGGAGGGCGAGACCCTGACCGGCGAGCGCGAGACCGACGACGGTATCTACCACATCACCGCGGAGCTGCCGGCGATCGTCAGCGTCAACGAGAAGATCAACGAGCCGCGCTTTCCGTCCTTCAAGGGCATCATGGCCGCGAAGAAGAAAGAGGTCCAGGTCGTCGGCCTGGCCGAGATCGACGTCGAGGCCGACGAGGTGGGTCTGGCCAACGCGGGCTCGGAGGTCACCAGCTCCACCCCGAAGCCGCCGAAGACCGCCGGTGAGCGTGTCACCGACGAGGGTGACGGTGGCGTGAAGGTGGCCGAGTACCTGGTCGCGCAGAAGATCATCTAGCACCGGCCCGCAGACCACCACCGTGCCCGCGGGCTTGCGCTCCGGTGTCATCCGAGTGCGAATTCCGCAGGGCCCCACATACATCCAGGAGTAAACGAAAATGGCAGAAGTTCTCGTTCTGGTCGAGCAGGACGCCGAGGGCGCCCTGAAGAAGGTGACCAGCGAACTCATCACCGCCGCCCGCGCGTTGGGCGCTCCGTCGGCCGTCGTGGTCGGCGCGCCCGGCAAGGCCGACGGCATCATCGACGGTCTCAAGGAGGCCGGTGCGGAGAAGATCTACGTCGCCGAGTCCGAGGACGCCGCGACCTACCTGATCAGCCCGCAGGTCGACGTGCTCGCCTCGATCGCCGAGTCGGCGTCGCCGGCCGGGATCCTCGTGGCGGCGACCGCCGACGGCAAGGAGATCGCCGGACGCCTCGCCGTGCGGCTGGGCTCGGGAGTCCTCGCCGACGTCATCGACGTCAAGGAGGGCGGCATCGGTATTCACTCGATCTTCGGTGGCGCGTTCACCGTGGAGGCCCAGGCCAAGGGTGATGTGCCGGTGTTCTCGGTCCGTCCGGGTGGTGTCGAGGCGGCTCCGCAGGCCGGTGCCGGCGAGCGCGTTGACGTCGAGGTTCCCGCACAGGCGGAGAACGCGGTGAAGATCACCAAGGTCGAGGCGAACGTCGGTGGCGATCGTCCGGAACTGACCGAGGCCTCGATCGTGGTTTCCGGTGGCCGCGGTGTCGGCAGTGCCGACAAGTTCTCGGTGGTCGAGGAACTCGCCGACTCGCTCGGTGCTGCTGTGGGTGCCTCGCGTGCCGCCGTCGACTCCGGTTACTACCCGGGCCAGTTCCAGGTCGGTCAGACCGGTAAGACGGTCTCGCCGCAGCTCTATGTCGCCCTGGGCATCTCCGGTGCCATCCAGCACCGTGCGGGTATGCAGACCTCGAAGACCATCGTCGCGGTCAACAAGGACGAAGAGGCCCCGATCTTCGAGATCTCGGACTTCGGCATCGTCGGCGACCTGTTCAACGTTGCCCCGCAGCTGACCGAAGAGGTCAAGAAGCGCAAGTAGTCGCCTCGGCGATTCACCGAGAGCGCCCCCGGGATGTCTGATCCCCCCGGGGGCGCTCTCGGTGTTTGCGCAGCGTTCACACTGCCGTCGGCCGCGCGGGACGTGTTCACCCGACCAGCACCGACACGACCACCCGCCGTCGCACGCGCGATGCCCGGTCTGGCTTTCATCTCAGGTATGACATCTGGACCTGTTACCGCTCTGACCTGCACCGACCGTGGCTTGTCCCGTCGCACCCTGGTGCACGCGGGGCCGTTGCGGATCGTGCTCACCGACGACCCGGCCGACATCGCGGCCGCCCAGCGCTTCCGGTTCGAGGTCTTCGCGGCCGAACCGGGATTCTCCGATGACATCGGCGACGCCGAATCCCGCCGCGACGCCGACCATTTCGACGACCACTGTGAGCATTTGCTGGCTCGGCACGATGAGCACGGCATCATCGGCTGCGCCCGGTTGCTGCCGCCGCCACGCGCCATCGCCGCCGGCGGCTGGTACAGCTCCACCGAATTCGATCTGACCGGGCTCGACGAGATCGCCTCGATGACCGTCGAGATGGGCCGGGCCTGTGTGGCGACCGGACACCGGGACGGGTCGGTCACCGCGTTGATGTGGGCCTCGATCCTGCGCTACCTGCAGGAGTCGGGGTACCGCTACCTGATGGGGTCGGTGTCGATGCCGCTCGGGGGTCCGGCGATCGACGGTGCGGCTCGTGGCAGCGCGCTGCGCGGCGCGCGCGACGAACTCAACGAGCGCTACCCGGCCCGGTGGCGGGTGCAGCCGCACGAGAGCCCCCGGGTCGACGGCGTGGCGCTCGACGACATCGCTGCGCCGGCCCGGGTGCAACTGCCGCCGCTCATGCGCGCCTACCTGCGCCTCGGTGCGCGGGTGTGTGGCGACCCGGCGGTCGACCCGGCCTTCGACGTCGGCGATTTCCCGACCGTGCTGGACCTCGAGTGTGCCAACCTCCGCTATCTCGACCGGCTCCGCGACACGGTCCTTCGACTCGGCGGTGCGGCGTGACCGCGGCGGTCAGTGTTCGGGTCCCGTTCGCGGACCCGCGGATCGAACCGGGCACCGCGGACTCACACCCCGCCGCATCGCCCGAACTCGACCGGTCGGCCGGTACGGTGAGCGCCCCGGGCCGTACCGAGGTTGAGGTGAGGCACGCGTGGTATCCGACGAGCCCCTGCGGGTCGCACTGTCTCGACGACGCTGGGCCGCGGGTCGGGCGGATCGTGGTGGTCCTGCGAATCGCCCGTCTGCTGACGACGGCCGTGATGATCGGACTCGTGGGGCTGATGGCCACCGTGTCGCCCCGGCTGATGCGCCGTGTCTACCTGCGATGGGCGGCACGAGAACTTCTGCGCGCCATCGGAATCCGCGTCGTCATCGACGATCGTCGCCCGTTTCCGTCGCGCGCCCGCGGACTGATCGTCGCCAACCACATCTCCTATCTGGACATCCTGGCGATCGCGGTGGTGCAGCCCGCGCACTTCGTCGCGAAGTCCGATGTCGCCGCGATGCCGGGAATCGCGACGCTGGCACGGCGACTGGGCGTCATCTGCATCGACCGCGGCTCGTTGCGGACACTGCCGACGGTGATCACCGAGGCCGTCGCCGGGCTCGAGCGGGATTCGTCGGTGGCGGTCTTTCCAGAGGGCACCACGTGGTGCGGCCGCGCGCAGGGCGGGTTCCGGCCGGCCTTCTTCCAATCGGCCCTCGACGCAGGGGTTCCCGTCCTGCCCATCGGTATCGCCTTCAGTGCCGCCGGAATACCCACGGCCGAACCGGGTTTCATCGGCGACGACGGTCCGGTGGACACCCTTTCGCGGGTATTGCGGATGCGGGCCGTCACGGTCCACGTCATCCTGCACGAACCGCAGTTGCCCACGGGCGACCGACGGACGCTGGCCGCGCGCTGCGAACAGTTGATCCGATCGACGCCACAGGTGCACGGGATGCCTCGCCGACACCGGGAATCAAACAACATATATGATGTCAGAACGCCTGTGCGTGGCGTGACACCGTTGTTTCCCGGGCCGGAAGGGGCCGCTGCATGTCCGACACACTCTCATCCTCGACGAAGCTGACCGTCGATCAGGCGCGTGCCCGATTCGCCGACCTCCGCGCGGCCGACGGTACCGTCGACGACGCCGACCTCGACGCGATCTGGGCGGCGTTGCCGACCCTGCGCCCCGAGGAGATGCTGGGACGTTGGCGCGGTGGCGAATTCACGACCGGACACAAGGTCAACGGGATGCTCCCGCGGGTCGGTTGGTACGGCAAGACCTTCATCTCGCGCTCCGAGGTGCAGCCCCTGGTGTGTCGCAACGCCGATGGCGATCTGTACTCCAATACCGAACTCGGCAAGGGCGAGGCCAGCCTCTGGATGATCGAATTCCGCGGTGCGGTCACCGCGTCGATGGTCTACGACGGCCAGCCGGTGATCGACCACTTCAAGAAGGTCGACGACACCACCGTCATGGGGATCATGAACGGCAAGGGCGGAGTGGTCGACGGCCGGCATCTGTACTTCTACCTCGACCGGGACTGAATCGAGACCGATCGGCCGGGTGGCCAAGCGGTCGGCAAGGGGTTTCCAAGCGGGTGAGGCGACAGTCGGGTTGACAACATCGACCCGACGAGAGGCCCTGACGTGTCCCCGCAGTCCGAGCGACCTGAGACAGACCATCCTGGAACAGACCATCCTGGGAGTGACCGTCGCACAGCGCGATTCACCGCGACCCAACGAGTAACCCTGCTCGTGGCGTGTGCCGCCACGGCGATGCTGATGCTCGACATCGCCGTGGTGAACACCGCTCTGCCGTCCATCGCACGCGACTTCGATGCCGATTTCACGAGCATCAAATGGATCGTCGACGGCTACACCCTCGCGTTGGCCACCGTCGTCCTGTCGGCCGGCGCCTGGGCCGACCGCATCGGCCGGCGGTTGGTCTTCGTCATCGGCGCGGTCATCTTCACCGTCGCCTCGGTGCTCTGTGCGGTGTCGGCGGACATGGTGATGCTCAACCTCTCCAGGGTCGTGCAGGGGCTGGGTGCGGCATTGCTGTTCGCGACGTCCCTGGCGCTGCTGGCGCACGCCTTTCCCGAGCCCGCGCAGCGAACCCGCTCGTTGGCTGCCTATGGCGCGACGATCGGTGGATCGTTCGCGATCGGCCCGTTGCTGGGCGGAGTGTTCACCGATCTGCTCGACTGGCGGGCGATCTTCGTGCTCAACGTCCCGGTCGGTGTCGCGATGCTCCTCGGCGCCCGCTGGGTCGCCGAATCACGCAGCGTCGCACCGCGTCGCGGGGACTGGGCCGGTTCGGTCAGCGTGGTGATCGGGCTCGCGTCGCTGACCTACGGGCTGATCGAAGCCAACACACGCGGCTGGACCGACCAGGTCACGCTGGCCGCACTGGGGATCTCGCTGCTCGCCCTGGTTGCCTTCGTCGTCATCGAAAGCCTTGTGCGCCAACCGATGGTGCCATTGGTGATGTTCGCCAATGCCGCGTTCGCCGGTGCCCAGGCGGCGACCTTTGCCATCTCGGCGTCGATGTTCGCGGTGTTCGTCTACGTCACGATCTACCTGCAGGGTGTGGTTGGGATGTCGGCGATCGAGGCGGGCCTGGTGTACCTGCCGGGCACGCTGGCGATGTTCGTCGTCGCCGGACTCACCGATCGCATCGTGGGCCGGGTGGCGCCCCGATGGCTGATCGCCGCCGGATTGACTTTCGTCGCAGGCGGTCTCGCATGGATGACCGTCGCCGGTAGCGCCGGTTCCGGGTGGGAGATGGTGGGCGGATTCGTCCTCGCCTCGATCGGTGCGGGGATCGTCAATCCCGTAATGAGCGGTGTCGTCCTGGCCGAGAGCCGCCACGACGACGCCGGGCTGGCCGCGGGCATCAACGATGTGTTCCGGCAGTCCGGGATTGCGCTCGGTGTCGCCGCGCTCGGCGCGTTCTTCCCCAGCCGGTCGGTCCTGCACGGCGGCTCCCCGCAAGATTTCGTCTCCGGTCTGCACGCCGCGCTCTGGGTGGCGAGCGCGGTGGCATTGGCCGGCGCGACCATGCGTCGAGCCCGGGCGGCAGGCGGGGAGTCGCAGGCCGACCCCGCGCCCACCGATCGCTGCGGACTGCAATCGGCGGAATCGGGCAGAGACGGCGAGTCGGTCGCGGCGCGATGACCGTACCGAGGGCCGCCGTGGCGCATACACTCCCGGAGGAAGACGGCGGGAGCGAGGAATTCGGCGTGCGCGAGTATCGGGTGCTCGGTCCCCTCGAGATGCGTCGTGGCCGCGTCCCCGTCGACCTCGGCCCGCCCAAACAACGTGCCGTGCTCGGGGCGCTGTTGCTCGCACGGGGCCGGGTCGTCACGGTGGACCGGCTCGCCGACACCCTGTGGGGCGAGCAGCCCCCCGTCGCCGCCACGACCAGTCTGCAGGCCTACATCTCGAATCTGCGGCGGGCGCTGCGCAACAGCGGTGAGGCGTCGCCCATCGAGCGTGTGGGGGCGGGTTACCGGATCGACCTCGGCACCGATGTCCTCGACGTCGCCGAGTTCGCCGAGCTGGCCCGCAGCGCGCGCATCGCTCGTGACGAGGGGCGGTGGGCGGACGCGCTCGCCGACTCGGCCGCCGCCCTGGATCGCTGGCGTGGTGACCTCCTCGGCGGTGAACTCGACGACGTCGACTGGGTCGCCGCCGAATCAGCCGCCCTCGACGAGAACCTGATGGCGACCCAGGAGATCCACATCAGCGCGCTGATGGCGGAGGGGGACATCGGTGGCGCCCTCGGCGCGATCGTCACCTTGAGATCGCGAGAACCGTTGCGTGACAGGGGTGTCTGGCTGCACATGGCCGCGCTCTACCGCGCCGGGCGGGCGACCGAGGCGCTGGAGGTCTACGCGGAGCACCAACGCGTCCTCGACATCGAGCTGGGGTTGGTCCCCGGATCCGAGCTCGTCGACCTGCACGGCGCAATCCTGCGACACGATCCGGTGATTGCCGCGTGGCCGCGGCCACCGCACTGGTCGGGGGCGGTGACGGTGACCGGTCCGGCCGGCCTCGAGGAATCGGTGTCGGGACAGTCGGTGCTCGGGACCGGTGGTGAGGAGGGCGCCGCATCGAATGCACCGATGTCGGGATCGATCGCCCGTGAGGTTCCGCTGGTCGGTCGGTCAGCGGAGATCGAGCGTATCCGAACGGTTTTCGGCGCGCCGGGGTCACCGACCCGATGGCTGCTTCTCGGTGGGCCGCCGGGGATCGGCAAGACGCGGCTGGCCGAGGAAGCCGCGCGCATCGGCGCCGAGACCGGCTCGGAGGTGGTGTGGGTCCGGTGCCCCGACGCCGAGGGGGTGCCGGCCTGGTGGCCCATGCGGCAGCTGTGCCGGGCGCTGGGCGTCGATCCGGCCGGTGTGCTGTCGGTGCCCGACGGGGTCGACGCCGACACCGCACGATTCGCGGTCTACGACCGCGTCCAGACCATGCTCGAACAGGCCGCGAGCAACCAAGGCCTGACCGTCGTCGTCGACGACGCCCAGTGGGCGGACGCGATGACGTTGGGTCTGCTCACGTACCTGACGACCGTCCTGCGAGACGTGCCGATCGCGCTGATCGTGACAGCGCGCGACGGTGAGGGCGGCCACGATCTGCAGCGGTTGCGCACCGCGGTGGCGCGGGTCGGGGGAGTCGGGATCGACATCCCGACACTCGGTCGGTCCGGGGTCGCCGACCTCGTGCGCGCGGTCGCCGCCCAGGACGCCGACGCCGGGGAGCTCGACGCCGACGCGCTCGACACGCTGATGCGTCGTACCGGCGGCAACCCGCTGTTCGTCACCGAGTTCTCGCGTCTGCCCGCCGCTCAGCGCCGCAGTGAGGCGGTGCCGGCGGCGATCCGGTCGGTCCTCGACCGTCGTCTGGCCACCCTGGACCCGGCGGTCCTCGACGTCCTCGGTCACGCGGCGGTGCTCGGCGAGACCATCGACGCCGGATTGCTCGCGACCGTGATGGACCGCGACGTCGGTGACCTCGCCGACCGGATCGACGAGGCGATCGACGAACGCATCCTCGTCGCAGCGGGCGGCTCGGCACGATTCGCCCACGCCTTGCTACGGGAACAAGCACTCGCCGGTATCCGACCGCTGCGCCGGGCACGACTCCACCTGCGGGTCGCCGAGATCCTGTCGCGGCGGCACACCGCGGGCTCGACATCGCGTCGAGCCGCACACCTGCTCGAGGCGCTACCCGTGGCCGATCCCGCCGACGTCGTCGCCGCATGCCGTGCGGCCGCCGACGAGGCCACCGCACAGTGGGATTCGGAGAGCGCGGCGCACTGGCTCGGCGCCGCCCTGCGCACCCATGAGTCGGCCGGGTTGGCCGACCGCGAGGAGCGCGACGACCTGTTGATCGGGATGCTCGCCGCCCAAGCCCGAGCCGGCCACGTCGAGACGGTCCTCGACGGTGTCGGGCAGCGGATGCAGCAGGCCATCACCGAGGGCGCCACCGCCACCGTCGGGCGACTCGCGAGCGCTCTGATCCGCGCCGGCGGGTCGTGGCCGTGGGTGGGCCCACACGTCGACAACGAGACCCTGCAGACGCTCCTCGATCGCGCCGAGATCGCGGTCGCGGCCGATCCTTCCGCGTCGGCGCGGGTGGTCGCGGCGTCGGCGATCGGGCAGTGCTACCACAAGGACGCGTCGGTTCCGGCCGGGTTGCTCGCCCGGGCCGATGCCCTCGCCACGGACCTCGGTGACGACGACATCACCGCCGATGTCTGGATGGCCCGGCTGATCACCTACTCGGGGGTGGCCGAGTACGCGGAGTCCTCACTCGCGCTCGCCGAGCGCCTGCGGGCGCTGCCGCACACCGATCAGGCCGTCGACGAGGTCATCATCGACACCGCGCTGACCATGGCCACCATGACCCTCGGCGACGTCGACGGGACCGCGGCCCTGGTGCGCACGGCCATCGTCGGCAGCGAGCGCCTCCGATTACCGATCCTGCGCGCCCAATTGCGATGGATGGAAGCATCATTGGCGGTGTGGCACGGCGACTTCGCCACCGCCACCCACCACTTCCGCACGGCGGTGACCGTCCATCAGATGACCGAGCTGTACGTCGCGGGGACCGGCACCATTGCGCTGCTGGCGCTGGCCGCCGAACGCGGCATGCTCGACGACCTCGCCGACACCGGGGACCGTACGCCGATGGAGTGGGCGCGGATGATCGCCGCCGACTTCACCGACGACCAGGTTGCGATCCTGCTCGCGGCCGGGATCGCGATGATCGCCGGCGCCGAGGGCG
Source organism: Gordonia sp. L191 (assembly GCF_030077625.1). Taxonomy (NCBI): domain Bacteria; kingdom Bacillati; phylum Actinomycetota; class Actinomycetes; order Mycobacteriales; family Gordoniaceae; genus Gordonia; species Gordonia sp. L191. The sequence goes on from NZ_CP125996.1 coordinate 1,660,245, forward strand.
ACCGCGAACTCGCCGAGCAGATGATCGTGTCCTGGCTCGCCGACGACCGGCCGATGATCTGGACCTCGCTGTGCCAGGCGGTCCTGCTCGCCCATGTGGTGGTTGATCTCGAACTCGTCGAGCACGCGGCACGATTCGCCGACTACCTGACGCCGTACCGCTGGTGTATCGCGACGCTGGGCCAGCTCGGCTGTATCGGTCCGGTCGGTCTGGCATTGGCGCGTGTGTGTTTTCTCCTCGGTCGGGTTGAGGAGGGGGAGGCGGCGCTCGCCGCGGCACGGGAACTCTCGGAGCGCGAGGGTGGGGTGCCGTCGGTGTTGCGGTGCCGACTGCTGGCCGCGCAGCGCAGCCCGCGTTCGGCTCGCCGTGACGCCGAACTCGCCGAGATCGCCGAGACCGCGAGCCGGCTCGAGGTCACGCAGGTGGAGGCCGCGGCCCGGGAACTGCTCGGCGAGTCGGATTCGCCACGCTGATCGGGGCTCGTCGCTCCCGGGTTGCATTCCTGCCGGTCTCCGACAGTGCGCCAAGCCCACTCCAAGAGGTGCCCAAGCGGTGCCGAACACCATCGTGAGGCGACAGCAACGCCGTCGCCCCGGCACCGATCGGTCCGGGCCAACCGTTCCCACACCCAGGAGATCCCCGATGACATCGACCCGCAGCGTCGATCAGGCCGACATCGCCGCCCTGCGACGCGCCGTGCGCGGCAGCGTGCACCGCCCCACCGATCCCGGATATGCCACCGTCGGTTTCAACGTCGCCGTCGCCCAACGCCCCTGGGCGGTCGTGGATGTCGCCGACGCCGCCGACGTGGCCGCCGTCGTCGGCTTTGCCGCCGCCAACTCGATGACCGTGTCGGTGTGGGCCACCGGGCACGGCGCCACCGGAGTCGATGGGCGTTCGATCCTGGTGCGCACCACCGGATTGGACGTCTGCGAGGTCGATCCGGCCACCCGCACCGCGCGGGTCGGAGCCGGGGTGCGGTGGCAGCAGGTGCTCGACGCGGCCACACCGCTGGGGTTGGCGCCACTGTGCGGTTCCGCGCCCGCGGTCGGGGTGGCGGGTTTTCTCAGCGGCGGCGGCATCGGCCCGCTGGTGCACACGGTCGGCGCGTCGTCGGATCACGTCCGGTCGATCACCGTGGTCACCGGCAACGGCGCACTGATCCGGGCGACACCGGAGTGCAATCCGGAATTGTTCTGGGGTCTGCGCGGTGGCAAGGCCACCCTCGGGCTCATCGTCGAGGTGGTCATCGACCTGCTGCCGATTCCCGAGATACTCGGTGGCGCATTATATTTCGACGTCGAGCAGGCAGAGGCCGTGGTGCGGGGCTGGCGACGCTGGGCGACGGAGCTGCCCCGCGAGATCACCTCGTCGTTGGCCCTGATGCGGCTTCCCGCCATGCCGGGGATTCCCGAACCGCTCGGTGGACGCCTCACCGTGGCCGTCCGGGTCGCCGCCGTCGGCGACCCTGGGCGCGCCGCCGAACTCTGTTCCGGGCTGTCCGCACTCGGCACGCCGGTGCTCGGCGGGCTCGGCGTGATGCCGTATGCGCGTATCGGGGAGATCCACGCGGACCCGACCACACCCATGCCGGTCGTCGAGGCCGGCGTACTGCTCGGTGAGCTGGACGAACCCGCCGTGGATGCCTTGCTCGCGGCGGCCGGACCCGCGTCGAGCACGGGCCCGGTGATCGTCGAGGTCCGCATGCTCGGCGGGGCGTTCGCCGACGAGCCGCCGGTGCGCAGCGCACTCTGTCATCGTCATGCGACGGCGCATCTGTACACGATCGGGCTCGCGGGCGGGCCCGAGGCGACACCCGGCGCCGGGGTCCTCGACGCGATGGCGCCCTGGGCGACCGGCGGCGAGCTCCCGAACTTCGCGGCGTCCGCCGATGCCGTGCGCATCCGACGGTGCTACGACGAGGACACCTTCGCCTGGCTCGCCGCACTCGCCGCCCAACACGATCCGCACGGGGTCTTCCACGTCGGGCAGGTGGTGCGCTGAGCGCATCCGCGTATCCGCGGGGGGACGCGGCGCGTCGAGAATCTCGGGCCGTCGAGAATTTCGGGCCGATGTGGAATTGGTTGGGACCCCGCGCGCGTTTATCCTTGGCAACGACATGTCCATGCCCACCCGAGCCCCCGTCTACCTCGATCACGCCGCCTCGACCGCGATGCTCCCCGAGGCCATCGAGGCGATGAACGCCGTCTACGCCCAGCCCGGCAACGCCTCGTCGCTGCACGGGGCGGGCCGGTGGGCGCGGCGTCTGCTCGAGGAGGCCAGGGAGACGATCGCGGCCTCGCTCGGTGCGCGGCCGTCGGAGGTGATCTTCACCAGCGGGGGTACTGAGGCCGACAACCTCGCGGTCAAGGGGATCTACTGGGCACGACGCCAGGCCGACGACCGACGCCGTCGGGTCGTGATCTCGTCCATCGAGCACCATGCGATCGTCGACTCGGCGCAATGGCTGGCCACGCAGGGCGCCGAACTGGTGATCCTGCCGGTCGACGACGCCGGGTTCGTCTCGCCTGCGGCGCTGCGCGCCGAACTCGCCGCGCACGCCGACGAGACCGCCCTGGTATCGATCATGTGGGCCAACAACGAGGTCGGGACGATCGAACCGATCGCCGACCTGGTCGCGATCGCCACCGAGTTCGGGATTCCCATGCACTCCGACGCGGTGCAGGCCGTCGGCCACATCCCCGTCGACTTCGGGGCGAGCGGATTGTCGGCGCTGAGCGTGGCCGCCCACAAGTTCGGCGGTCCGCAGGGCGTCGGCGCGCTGCTGCTCCGCCGCGACGTGGCGTGTGTCCCGCTGGCCCATGGCGGAGGCCACGAGCGCGATGTCCGCTCGGGCACCCAGCCGGTCGCGGCGGCCGTCGGTATGGCGACCGCCCTGCGGATCGCCACCGCCGAGCTGGCCGACTCGATGGTCACGGTGGCCGCGCTGCGCGACGAATTGTTCGCCACCATCCTCGACATCCCCGGTACGAGCGCCAACGGACCACGCGACGAGCGTCGGCTCCCGGGCAACGTCCACGTGTCCTTCGAAGGGTGCGAAGGGGATTCGTTGCTGATGCTGCTCGACGCCAACGGCGTCGAGTGTTCGACCGGATCGGCCTGCACGGCCGGCGTCGCGCAGGCCAGCCACGTCCTGCTGGCGATGGGTCTCGACATGGCGGAGGCCCGCGGCTCCCTGCGGTTCTCGTTGGCCCCGAGCACGACCCGTTCGGACATCGAGACCGTCGCCGACGTCATCGGCGAGGTGGTCGAGCGTGCCCGCGTCGCCGGACTGGTGTCGGCACCCGGCGGAAGGACGCAGTGATGCGGGTCCTGGCAGCCATGAGCGGAGGTGTCGACTCGGCGGTCGCCGCCGCCCGCGCCGTCGACGCCGGTCATGACGTCGTCGGCGTGCATCTGGCGTTGTCGACCGCTCCGGGTGCCCTGCGCACCGGCTCGCGGGGATGTTGCTCGCGCGAGGACGCCGACGATGCCCGCCGCGCCGCCGACGTCCTGGGTATCCCGTTCTACGTGTGGGACTTCGCCGATCGCTTCAAGGACGACGTGATCGACGAGTTCGTCGCCGCCTACGCCGCCGGTCAGACCCCGAATCCGTGTCTGACCTGCAACGAGAAGATCAAGTTCGCGGCGCTGGCCGACAAGGCGATGGCCCTGGGTTTCGATGCGTTGGCCACCGGCCACTACGCGCGCCTGTCCGGAGGACAGCTGCGTCGGGCCGTCGATCCGGACAAGGACCAGTCCTACGTCCTGGCCGTGCTCACCAAGGACCAGCTCGACCGCGCGATGTTCCCGGTCGGCGACACGCCCAAACCCGCGATCCGTGCCGAGGCCGAGCAACGGGGATTGTCGGTGGCCACCAAGCCGGATTCGCATGACATCTGCTTCATCCCCACCGGCGACACCCGCGCATTTCTCGGCGCACGCATCGGCGTGCGGTCGGGTGCGGTCGTCGACGCCGGGACCGGCGAGCGGTTGGCCGATCACGACGGGGTGCACGGCTTCACGATCGGCCAACGCAAGGGCCTCGGCATCGAGGCGCCCGCAGCCGACGGTCGTCCGCGCTATGTCACCGACATCGATCCCGAGACCGGGACCGTCGCCGTGGGCTCCGAGGAGCATCTGCAGGTGTATTCGATCCGTACCCGCAACGCGGTGTGGACCTCCGGAGAGGCGCCCGATGGGCCCGTCGAGGTGACCGTTCAGGTTCGCGCGCACGGCGGCCTGGCGCCCGCGGTGGCCACCCCGGTCGACGGCCCCGACGGCCCGTTCATCGAGATCGCGCTGGGCGAGCCGTTGACCGGTGTCGCGCGTGGGCAGGCCGCGGTGCTGTATCTCCCCGATCCCGACAACGGTGATCTCGTACTCGGTTCGGGCCGAATCGCTTCCACGTCGTCGCGCCCGGGATCTGCGGCCCGACCGGTGTCGGCGTCGCTCGCCGAGTAGACCGATGACCGATCTGCCCACCGGGGTGGGAACGGGTGTCGGTTCGATGCCGGGCACCGATCCGCGCGAGGCGGCGGCGATCATCAACGGCGAACTCGACTTCGCCCATCTCGCCGAGTTGCCGGCTCGCGGAATCGGTGCGGACATGATCGGGCGGATGGCCGCGGTGCTCGTCGACCTCCCGATCGACTCGGCCACCTGGGGTTACCGGCTCGGCGCCCGTGGCTCCTCGGTGGCGCGACGTGCCCGTGGGTTCCTTGCCGCGGATCTCGACGCGATCGAGGAGATCTGGGATGCTGCCGGTTTCATCGGCACCGGACGGCCGGTGAAGGTCGCGGTCGCCGGGCCGTTCACGTTGGCCGCCTCCATCGAACTCGTCAACGGGCACAAAGCCATTCGCGATCGGGGCGCGCTGCGCGATCTCGTCGAGTCCGGTGCCGAGGGGCTCGCCGGGTTGGTCGGCGAGGTCCGTCGCCGGCTGGGTGCCTCGGTGATCGTGCAGCTCGACGAGCCGATGGTGGGGACCGTGATCGACGGTCGGGTGCCGCCACTGACCCGGCTCGACGTCATCCCGCCGGTCCCGGTCGCCGACGTCGCCGAGGCCTTGCGCTCGGTGCGTGAGCGCCTCGACGTACCGGTGATCGTGCACAACTGTGGGGCGCCGAGATGGGATCTCGTGCACGCACTCCCGGGTGTGGCGTACGGCATCGACGTCACGGGCATCGGATCTGCGGACACCGCGGCACTCGATGAGATCGGCGGCCTGATCGACCGCGGCGATGTTCTCGTCGCCGGGGTCCTGCCGGGCGGCCACGCAGATCCCGCCATCCATGCCGAGACGGTCGCGACCGCCCTCGCCGAGTTGGTCGACCGCATCGGCCTGGGCCGAAAAGTGCTGTCGGACAACGTGATCGTCACCCCGACTTGTGGTCTGGCCGGAGCGTCCCCGGACTGGGCGCGCACCGCGCTGAGCATCTGCGCACGCGCCGGGGAGTTGCTGTCCGCCGACCCGGACGCGCTCTGAGGCCGTCGCCTCAGGCGACTTCTTCGACGCTGGCCTGCTCACTGCCGAACTGCACGCCCTTGCGCTCCCGACCGAACGCGGTCAGCACGATGACCGCGATCAGGACCGGGACGATCGTCACGGTCAGCGCGAACGGATAGCCGTGACTGCCGGCCACCGCTTCCTGGATCGGAAGATTGAAGGCGGCCAAGCAGTTTCCGAGCTGATAGGTGACACCCGGGTAGAAGCCGCGGATCTCGTCGGGGGACAGTTCGGTCAGGTGTGCCGGGATCACGCCCCATGCGCCCTGCACCATCACCTGCATGAGGAAGGCGCCGAGTGCGAGGTAGCCGGCCGTCGAGGAGTAGGCGAACAACGGCACGATCGGTAGCGCGAGGACCGCGCATGCGATGATCAGTATCTTGCGGCCGTACCGTTCCGACAGTGCGCCGGCGATCAGGCCGCCGATGATGGCCCCGACGTTGTAGATCACCGCGATCCAGGTTGCGGTACTCGCGGCCAGACCGGCTCCGGAATCGTTGTGGGCCTTGAGGAACGTCGGATAGACATCCTGGGTGCCGTGACTCATCCAGTTGAACGCCGTCATCAGCAGGACCAGGAAGACGAAGCGTCGCCAGATGACGGGGTTCGACCAGATCTCGCGCGCGGTGGTCTGGGTCTGACGCACCCGGTCACGTGTGGCCTTCCACGCCTCGGACTCTTCCACGCGCGCCCGGATGAGCAGGCTGATCAAAGCCGGGATGATCGACAGCGCGAACATCCACCGCCAGTTCAGGCCGAGCCACGTGTTGAGAACCAGGAATGCCAGTGCGGCGCAGAGATAACCCATCGAATAGCCGCTCTGTAGAAAGCCGGAGAAGAAGCCTCGGCGGGAGGCAGGGATCTTCTCCATGGCCAGTGCGGCTCCGAGGCCCCATTCGCCGCCCATGCCGATGCCGTAGAGCATGCGCAGCACCATCAACACCCAGAAGCCGGGCGCGAAGGCGCAGAGGAAGCCGACCACGCTGTAGAAGGCGACGTTGGTCATCAGTGGGATGCGCCGGCCCTTGCGGTCGGCCCACAACCCGAAGATGAACGCGCCCACCGGTCGCATCACCAGGGTCATGGTGGTGATCAGCGCCATCCGGGTCAGCGGAACCCCGAAATCCTTGGCGATGTCGGCGTAGATCAGGACGACCAGAAAATAGTCGAATGCGTCCATTGCCCAGCCGAGATAGGCTGCGGCGAAGGAATTGCGCTGATCGGCGGTGAGTTTCTCCCGCGGGGTCGATGAGGTTGCCATGCTCGAATCTCCTACAGGCGTCGCAGATCTCGCTTTCCCGGCAGAAATCCCACTGTAGTCCGGCCGCGTCCGGAATACAGGTTATTCGCAATCCGAAATACTGACGAAATACATTTATCGGACATTGTTTCTTTGCGTTAGCGGGACGAGTCCGGCGGCAAGGGATGGCGCCGAGCGAGCGTGATGCCGGCCTCTCGGGCATCGAGTTTCGCGAGTGACCGCTTCGGGGCGATCTGGCGGTAGCTCGCGTCGAGTAGCTCGGCGACCTCGATCCAGTCGGTGGCGTCGTCGAGCAGGATCCCGAGCCAACCTGCGGGTCCGAAATACGCGGGGACGAAAAACCTCGGATCGTCGACGAGTGCGGCGCGCTCGACCGGGTCGGCGAGGAACAACACCGAACGGTCGTGGCGGATTCCGCCTTTCTCGCCGCCGCCGTAGTTGCCGAACATCTTGCCGCACCGGAATGTTGGTCGGCCGTGCGCGACCACCTCGGTAGCGTCGGGGAATGTCAGAGCCACTTCGCGCACGCGGATGAGGAAGGGGTCGGCGTCGTCGAACATGATCGGATGTGGCACGTGTCGACTCCTCGATGCGTGGGCAACTCCGGTGGCGGAACCCTTACGCTACCGCGCCTTCGGTGGCGTGTTCTGCGTCTCGGCGCCCCGGGCTCGTCCTTTGATCGGTGGTCGAGGCATCCCATCGGCAATCGCGCATCCCATAGGCGGCCGAGCTCTCGCATCGCTGGCCGAGCCCTTGTATCGATGGTCGAGACGCTTCCCCATCGGTGGTCGAGGTGCGAGGCGCCCCAGGCGCCGAGCCTCGAGACCCTGCCAAACCGACGCTGGAACCCACCACCAAACCCACCCGAAGAAACTTTCGACAACCCCTTGCCAACCCGACAATACCGGCATATTCTCGAACACAACAGCACACAAACACATGTGCGCTATCGCCGGGGGGTGAGAAATGGTGGTCGATACCGTACTCCCCGCTGACGCGTTACCGGATGTGTCCGGGTTGTCAACCGCGCAGAAAATCGCCCTCGCCCACACGCTGATGGACGAGTTGGCATCGGATGATGTGACCGGTCTGTCCAACGATGACCTGGTCGCGGTTGCTCAATCCACCGAGCAGTTGATCACCCGCGTCACCGTCCAGGGGGATCGGCAGATCGTCGAGTTCTCCGACCGCCATCTGGCCCGGGAGTACGGGTTCGGGTCGATCATCGACGCCATGATCGGCTTGTTGCGTGTGTCGGAACCGTGGCGGCGGTGGAAACAACTCACAGCGACCGCCACCTTCCACACCTTCACCGGCGAGATCGCCGCCCCGAAATATCCGGCGTTGGCCGAAGCGATGGCCTCCGGGGCGGCCGGCCCCTTCGCATGCCGCGGTGGTGATCGATGTGTTGGACCGTATCCCCGCGACAGTGCCGTTCGACGAGAAAATGTCGGCCGACGCCACGATGGCCGGGTTCGCCCGCACCCACACCCCGTCTGATCTTCGGATCTTGGGGGCACGGGTGTTGGCGCACCTCGACCCCGACGGTGAGTTGACCGACGATGCTGATCGGCAACGGCACCGCCAGATTCGCATCGGGCGTCAAGACGCCCAAAAAATGAGTGGCCTGACCGGACAAATGACCCCCACCTTGACCGCACACCTCGAAGCAGTACTCGCCGCGTGGGCAGCCCCCGGAATGAACAACCCCACCGACCCCGACTCCCCCGACCGGCAGTCGCGACGACGCCGACCCCGACGCGTTGACGGCCGCCGCAGCCCGCGATCACCGCGATCAGGTGCAACGCAACCATGATGCGTTGGAAGCAGTCCTACGCGCCGGACTGGATGTGGGACTCGGCCCGCAATCGCATCGCGGGCTGCCGCCGCACCTGATCATCAAAGCATCGCTGTCCGACCTGATCGCCCAAACCGGGATGGGCGTCACGGCGACCGGCACCCTGCTGCCGATCACCGATGTCATCGCATTGGCGGCCCACAGCCAACCCTGGTTGGCGGTGTTCGACGACCACACCCGCCTGCCCCTGTATTTGGGTCGGGCGCGGTTGGCGAGTCAAGGCGAACGGATCGCGTTGTTCGCCAAAGACGGTGGCGAGTACTGCTCGTATCCCGGGTGTACCCAACCTGCCGCGCACGTGGAAATTCATCACGCCACCAAGGATCATGCGAAAGGTGGGCTCACCAACATCGGTGACCTCGCCCCCGCCTGCGGCAAACACAACCGGATGGTCGGCGACAAACCCGGACAATTCACCACCGGGATTTATCGGGACGGGCCGTGGGCCGGACGCTGCTGGTGGCGCAACAACACCCCCATCGGCGCAGCTGAACCGAACCCGAAACGCACCAACGCGCTCCCCGACGTCGAGGCCACCTTCCGCGCCACCCTCGACACAGTGCGCGCGGAGTTGCATCCACCACCCGACCCACCACAGGCCGCTGCCAGTGCTGATACCGATCTCGCCACAAGCGACGACCGGGACTCGATGCTGCCCACCAACCGAATCCGACGCAGCCGAGTCCCGATCGGACACGGCTACTACGACCTCGTCGAAATCCTCCACCCTGACCCTGGCCCGGACTCGCCGGTCGACACCCGACTCGCCCAACTACTCGGCAGTCGCCGGCATTAGACCGTCACGTGCTTCGGTCCGTGGTCGGAAACCCGCAGCGGTGCAACAGGTCTCGAGGCTCGTCGCTAACGCTCCTCGGCACCTCGACCACCGGGAGAAGGCGTCACCGGGAGGAAAGCGGCCACCGGGAGAACAGCTCGTCGCTAACGCTCCTCGGCACCTCGACCAGCGAGAGGAAGGGCTCGTCGCTAACACTCCTCGCCAGCGACGGGGCCTCGAGACCCCGACAGCCGACACCGGCATCGCATGCTGTGCACATGTCCGCCAGAACGCTCGAGGAGGGTTGTCGGGGTGTTTCGATACGCTCGGTGGGTGGCAGAAGCAGATCAGGTGGCAAACGACGGTCCGTCCGCCGACGTGCGAGAACAGTGGTCGGCGTTGGCCGAGGAGATCCGTGAACATCAGTTCCGGTACTACGTCAAAGACGCACCGATCATCTCCGACGGAGAGTTCGACCGGCTGTTGCGGCGTCTGCAGGAACTCGAGGAGGCGCATCCGGAGCTGGCCACCGCCGACTCGCCGACCAAGCTCGTCGGCGGGGGATTCTCCACCGCGTTCACGCCCGTCGACCATCTCGAACGAATGTTGTCGCTGGACAACGTCTTCGACGCCGACGAGATGCGAGCGTGGGTCGCGCGGGTGGCCGACGAGGTGGGCCCGGGAACTGAGTACCTGTGTGAGCTGAAGATCGACGGCGTCGCGCTGGCACTGGTGTACCGCGATGGCGTGCTCGATCACGCGACCACCCGCGGTGACGGTCGAACCGGTGAAGACGTCACCCTCAATGCGCGCACCATCACCGACGTGCCGCAACGCCTGACGGCCTCCGACGACTTCCCGATGCCGCATGTCCTCGAAGTGCGCGGTGAGGTCTTCTTCCGGGTCGAGGACTTCGAAACACTCAACGCCTCACTGGTCGCCGACGGCAAGCCGCCGTTCGCGAATCCGCGCAATTCCGCGGCGGGTTCGCTGCGACAGAAGAATCCCCAGATCACCGCGAAACGTCGGCTGCGGATGATCTGCCACGGCATCGGCCACACCGAGGGGTGGCGCCCGGCGTCACTGCACGACGCCTACCTCGCGCTTGGTGCGCGGGGGCTGCCGGTGTCCTCGCACACCACCAAACTCGTTGGTGCCGAGGCGATTCTCGACAAGATCGCCTATTGGGGCGAACACCGCCACGACGTCGAGCACGAGATCGACGGCATCGTCGTCAAGGTCGACGACGTCACACTGCAACGCCGGCTGGGGGCGACCTCTCGCGCGCCCCGCTGGGCCATCGCCTACAAGTACCCGCCCGAGGAGGTCACCACCGAACTCCTCGGAATCGAGGTGAACGTCGGACGCACCGGCCGGGTCACCCCGTTCGCGGTGCTCGCGCCGGTGCTCGTCGCCGGATCGACCGTGGCACGGGCGACCCTGCACAACGGGTCGGAGGTCAAGCGCAAGGGTGTACTCATCGGCGACACGGTGACCATTCGCAAGGCAGGTGACGTGATCCCCGAGGTCCTCGGTCCCGTCGTCGACCTGCGTGACGGCAGCGAGTACGCCTTCGAGATGCCCGACACCTGCCCCGAGTGCGGTTCGGTGCTGCGTCCGGAAAAGGACAGCGACGCCGACATCCGTTGTCCCAACGCGCGGTCGTGCCCGGCGCAACTCCGTGAGCGGCTGTTTCACCTCGCCGGACGCAGTTCCTTCGACATCGAGGCGCTCGGGTACGAAGCGGCCGGAGCGCTGCTCGGTGCCGGTGTGATCACCGACGAGGGAGACCTGTTCTCGCTCACCGCAGATGATCTCGCCAAGACCGCGTTGTTCACCACCAAGAAGGGCACGTTGTCGGCGAACGGAACGCGTCTCCTGGCCAATCTCGACAAGGCGAAGCAGGTGCCCCTGTGGCGGGTGCTCGTCGGCCTGTCGATCCGCCACGTCGGCCCGCCCACCGCTCGTGCGCTGGCGACCGAATTCGGCTCGTTGCAGGCGATCGAGGACGCCGACCCGGAACGCCTGGCCGCCGTCGAGGGGGTCGGCCCCACCCTCGCGCAGAGCATTCACGACTGGTTCACCGTCGACTGGCATCGTGAGATCGTCGAGAAGTGGCGCGCCGCAGGGGTTTCCATGGAAGACGAGCGTGACGAGTCGATCGAGCGCACGTTGGAGGGCAAGACGATCGTCGTGACCGGGTCGTTGCAGGACTTCTCGCGCGACGGCGCGAAGGAAGCGATCCTGGTTCGCGGCGGTAAGGCGTCCGGGTCGGTGTCGAAGAAGACCGACTTCGTGGTGGTGGGGGATTCACCCGGCTCCAAAGCCGACAAGGCCGAGCAACTCGGGGTGCCCATCCTCGACGAGGACGGCTTCAAGCACCTTCTGGAGACAGGCGAGCCGGCGCCGAATTGAGAATCGCGGTCCGGAAATCGGAGACGGTGTGCGGCAACCACAATGCCTGAATCGGGGACAGCGGGGGGTCGGTGAACTCTTTGACCACCACCCGCCCGCCGTGGGTCGAACCAGCGGGCGCGGTCACGAACGCGCACGCAGTGCTGTCCACGAGCACTGCGGTGGTCGGTGGCGTTCCCTGGACCCGATTGATCCGCAAGGTCGGTTCGAATCCCGAGCGTCGACAATGCGCGACAAGGAAATCGGTGTAATACGAGTGGCGTTCGGGTGCCCAGACGATCACCGGGTGCTCGGCGACGTCGGACATCGAGATCCGATCGAGGGCGGCGAGTGGGTGATCGATCGTCACGGCCAGGCGCAGTTCCTGATAGCCGATCACGGCTGAGGTCAGTTCGGTCGGGGTGTCGATGCCGCGGCGCAGGACCAGATCAACCCGGTTCTGCAGCAGATCGTCGACGAACTGGGCGGGAAACACCGGTCGGGCGGTCACCGGGATGTCCTCGTGACGTTGCACCGCGGACTCGACGACCGAAAAGACCTCGGAACCCGAGAGTGCCGGGGAATGTCCCACGACGTAGACGGGTGGACGCCGCTGCGCCACGGCGCGCACCGAGCGGGTGAGATGACGTGCGCCGGTGAGGATCGCACGTGCATTGCGGAGCAAATCCTCTCCGGCCGGGGTCAGCGTCAGCCCGCGATGCTCCCTGTTGAACAGGGACACGCCCAACTCGGTCTCGAGCCGTCGGATGGCGGTCGACAGAGCTTGCTGTGTGACGAAGACCCTGGTCGCGGCGTCCGCGAGAGTATCCGATTCGGCGACCGCGACGAATTGCTCGAGTCGACGGATGTCCGGCAAGGGCAAGGATTCTCCGGAGGTATCAGGCACATACAAATGGTAGTTGATCGGATACCAATACAAATCGATGGTGTTTGTGTGTTGCCGCTCGTAGCGTGGTTTTCGCAGGTCGAGCGGTGACAGCCGATCGACGTCATGACACAACGAAATGGGGGACCCATGAGCGGCACCGTCGCGGAATCGGCGATCACACAACAGGACATCGCCGGCAAGACTGCCGTCGTCGCAGCCGGCGCCAAGAATCTCGGCGGGCTCATCTCCACCGAGCTCGCGCGCTCCGGCGCCAACGTGGTCGTCCACCACCACGGTGACTCCTCGCGTGCGGATGCCGAACGCACCGTCGCCGAGATCGCGGCACTGGGCGCCGAGGCGATCGCGGTCGCCGGCGATCTCACGCGTCCGGCCGCGGTCACCGCGCTGTTCGACGCGGCCATCGACGCCTTCGGCAGCGTCGATCTGGCAGTGAACACCGTCGGCAAGGTATTGCGGAAACCTCTCGTCGAGGTCACCGAGGCCGAATACGACTCGATGTTCGACATCAATGCCAAGAGCGCGTTCTTCTTCCTCGCCGAATCAGGTAAGCGGTTGTCCGACAACGGGTCTGTGGTCACCATTGTCACCTCGCTATTGGCCGCGTTCACCGATGGATACTCGACCTATGCCGGCAGCAAGAGTCCCGTGGAGCACTTCACTCGTGCGGCGGCAAAGGAATTCGCCGAGCGCGGGATCTCGGTCAACAACATCGCACCCGGGCCGATGGACACCCCGTTCTTCTATCCGCAGGAGACCCCCGAGCGCGTCGAGTTCCACAAGTCGCAGGCCATGGGCGGGCGACTGACCGAGATCTCCGACATCGCACCGATCGTGAAATTCCTTGCCACCGAGGGGCATTGGATCACCGGACAGACCCTGTTCGCCAATGGCGGCTACACCACCCGGTGAGCGCGGATCGAGCCGGAACGAATGCGAGGAGCGACACCATGACCGATGTCTTGCCCAACAGCGCCCTACCCGAACCTGTCCGCGCATCGATCGACGCAACCAACGCGGGTGATCTCGCCGCCTTTCTCGCAACATTCACACCCGATGGAGCGGTGGATGATTGGGGCCGCACGTTCACCGGCCGGGAGGCGATCACCGCGTGGAGTGACGCCGAGTACATCGGCAAGAACATGACACTCGAGGTGCTCTCGGCCGAGTTCCCCGACGCGCGTACGGTCGTCGTCAGGGCCACCGTCGGTGGCGACGGATTCAACGGCCCGTCGACATTCACCTACCGGATCGACGGTGACGAGGGTGCCGCGGTGACGCTCATGCAGATCCGCGAATAGTGCAGAGTCGCCAACAGTCGTAGTCGGCGGCGCGGTGCACCGCGCCCTTGGTGTGGCTGACCCATCAGGCGTCGAGGTTGCGTCGAGGTCAGGGGTGAGCTCGGCCCGGGTCGCTCACGACTCCGCCCGCAACACCGTGGAGACGATCCCTGCGAGATAGCCGAGTCGGGCGATCTCCGACGGCCGGAAGTCCGGTCCGCCGATGCGTCCCAACAGGATTGCCTTCGATCCGTCACCGAGCGGGGCGGCCGCCAACCGGGTGTCCATCTCCTGCCAACCCTCGGGTACCCAGCCGGCTTCCGAGTCGAGCCGGACGGCGCTCTGCAGCGGGAGCCAGTCCACGGTTGCCGCATGCGTCTCGGGCGCACCGGAGCTGCCGAACAGCTGCAGCACCCCACCCGCGGCCCGGGTCAGCACCGTTGCCCACGACACCCGCAGCACGCGAGGCACGTTGTCGACGAGGACCTGCAATCGGTCGTCGAGTGCCGTGGCGACCTGATCGACCAACTCCAGCTCGCGATGGGTGTCGAGGACGCCGGAGTACGGGCGGATCGAGTCCACCCGGACGCCCTTGACCTTCTCGGCGGCGGTGATCAGCGTGTCCGGCAGTGAGCCGGGCGCGACCTCGACGACGAGGTCGTCGACCGCGTAGCCGTCCGCACGTTCGACGACCTCGAGGGACAAGATGTCGGCACCGACCGATCCGAGCTGGACGGCGAGCAGGCCGAGACTTCCCGGCCGGTCTTGGAGGTACACCCGAAGCAGGTAGGACACGGCCGCCATTGTCGCACCGGCCAGGCGGTACTGCCGAGGACGGGCGCCCGGCGCCCGGGTGCGGTCGGCGACGATGCCGCTCACGCGAACCCCCGCGCACTGTCGTCGGCGATCTCGGGTGAGGGGGAACCGCACGTTCGACGGCTTGCGAGCCAAGCGCTCGTGACGATGATCACTCCGGCGATCCTACGCTCGTCTAATCACTTCCCGACGTGGCGATGCTGCAGGGTGATCGAACCGACGCCACGATGGAACCGTGGCCGACACCAACGACGACACAGGACCCGGCGATCCGGCCGGTGCACAGGAACCCGACCGTGACGCGGCCCATGTGACCACATCGGTGGCCCGGCGTATCGAACCCGGGCGTGAGCATGACTTCGTCACGTGGACCGACGCCGGAATCGCCCTGGCGCGTACCTTTCCCGGTTTTCTCGGGGGCGGGTGGTTGCGATCGGCGAAGCGGCCCGACGAGTACTACGTCGTGTACCGGTTCGCCGACGGTCCGGCGCTCGACGACTGGGACCGGTCTCCGGTGCGCCGGGCGTGGCTGGCGCGAGGCGAGGGTGTGGCGGTCGAACACGCCACGCATCGACTATCGGGTATCGAGGGATGGTTCGAGCCGCAATCCCATCTGACGCATGCGGTTCGCGTGCTCGGTGCGCCGCCGCCGCGCTGGAAGCAGGCGATCACCATCTGGCTGGGGTTCTTCCCTCTGTCGGTGCTGATCAACTACCTGGTGGTTGCCCATCTCGGCGATCTGCCGCTGGCGCTCAAGACGTTGATCGCCACGCTGATCAGCACCCCGGTGATGGTGTACGTGCTGCTGCCGTGGATCACCGCACGCCTGGCGCGATGGTTGCGCTGACCGTGGCCTAGGCTTGGTGGGGTTGCCGGTCGGCAGACCGGCCGCAGCGAGATCGGGCTCAGCGACATCGGGCCCATGACACGTCGGGCCGATGACGCACCAGGCCCGGCGAAATCCGGTACGGAAGGACACGATCGACATGGCAGGGGACTCGGAGTCCGCGAGCACGGGGTCTGTGGACGGCGGGTCCGCGGCCACCGGATCGGCGATCACCCGTGACGAGGTTGCGCATCTGGCCCGGCTGTCGCGGCTGGCGCTGAGCGAGGACGAGCTCGACGTGTATGCGCAGCAACTCGATTCGATTCTCGCCCATGTCGCGCAGGTGTCGGAGGTGGCCGCCGACGACGTGCCGCCGACCGCCCACCCGGCGGCGCTGGCCAATGTGCTGCGTCCCGATGTGGCGGTACCGGGCCTGACCACCGAACAGGCGCTGTCCGGGGCGCCCGCCGTCGAGCAGGATCGCTTCGCGGTCCCGCAGATCCTGGGGGAGGAACAGTGAGCGCGCCGTCGACCCGCACGTCCACCGAGATCACCGGCCTGACCGCCGCCGAACTGGGCGCCAAGATCGCCGCCCGCGAGGTGTCCTCGGTCGAGGTGACCTCGGCGCATCTCGATCGCATCGCCGAGATCGACGACCAGCTGGGCGCATTCCTGCACGTCAGTGGTCCGCAAGCGCTGGTAGCGGCCAAGGCGGTCGACGATGCCATCGCCGCGGGCGAGGCGCGGTCGCCGCTGGCCGGTGTACCGATCGCCCTGAAGGACGTGTTCACCACCACCGATGCGCCGACCACCTGCGGGTCGAAGATCCTTGAGGGCTGGGTGCCCCCGTACGACGCGACCGTCACCGAACGGCTGCGCTCGGCCGGCTTGCCGATCCTCGGCAAGACCAACATGGACGAGTTCGCGATGGGCAGTTCCACCGAGAACTCCGCCTACCAGGTGACGCGAAACCCCTGGGACGTCACCAGGATTCCCGGCGGTTCGGGCGGCGGTAGTGCTGCGGCACTCGCCTCGTTCCAGGCCCCGCTGGCCATCGGCACCGACACCGGTGGATCGATCCGTCAGCCCGCCGCGGTCACCGCCACCGTCGGCGTCAAACCGACCTACGGCACCGTCTCCCGGTACGGGCTCGTCGCGTGCGCGTCGTCGCTCGACCAGGGTGGGCCGTGTGCGCGCACCGTGCTCGACACCGCGCTGCTCCACGAGATCATCGCCGGTCACGACCCGCGCGACTCCACCTCGATCGACGCGCCGGTCCCGGATGTGGTCGGTGCGGCGAAGGCCGGTGCGGCGGGCGATCTGAGCGGTGTTCGGGTCGGCGTGGTCCGCGAACTGCAGGGGGAGGGCTACCAGTCCGGGGTGCTCGCCTCGTTCGAACAGGCCGTCGCCGAGCTGACCGCGCGCGGGGCGCAGGTCGTCGAGGTGTCGTGCCCGCACTTCACCTACGCGCTCGGCGCGTACTACCTGATCCTGCCCAGCGAGGTCTCCAGCAACCTCGCGCGCTTCGACGCCATGCGCTACGGACTACGCGTCGGCGACGACGGCCACCACAGCGCCGAAGAGGTCATGGCACTGACCCGCGAGGCCGGTTTCGGCCCGGAGGTCAAGCGCCGCATCATGATCGGCACCTACGCCCTGTCGTCGGGCTACTACGACGCCTACTACGGCCAGGCACAGAAGGTGCGGACCCTCATCGCCGCCGACTTCGCCGCCGCCTTCGAGAAGGTCGACGTCCTGGTCTCACCGACCACCCCGACGACCGCGTTCCGCATCGGTGAGAAGGTCGACGATCCGCTCGCGATGTACCTGTTCGACCTCGCAACACTCCCGGTGAACCTCGCCGGTGTCGCGGCGATGTCGGTGCCGTCGGGTGTCTCCGGCGATGACGGGCTGCCCGTCGGGTTGCAGATCATGGCTCCGGCCCTCGCCGACGACCGGCTCTACCGTGTCGGGGCGGCCTATGAAGCCGCCCGCGGACCGATCGGGTAACTCTCCCGGCATCACGGCAGCGCGCCCTGTTCGGGCCCGTACCGGTGCCCGGTACCGGCGGGGCCGTCGAGTGCGCCGAGTAGATCCACCGATGTCTGCACGAACGACACCACGGGCAGCCACGGCGGGGTACGCATCCGCGCACCCACGATCCGGGTCTGTGCCGGCCGTGTCGGCGGGCGCCACACCGATGCCGTCGACCACCGGGTGACCGGGTCGGACGCGTTGGCGAACACGATGCGCGACGATCCGCCGCCCCGTGGATCGACCGTGTCGGCGGGGACCCCGGCCAGCACGGTGCCGGCGACCGCACCCGGGCGGCGGGCATCGGCCCATGCCCGCGCACGGTCGGCGCCGAGTGCGCCCAGGCTCTGTCCGTAGAGGTACACCCGCGGACGAGCCAAGCCCGGTGGCAGCGCGTCCCGGGCATCGAGGACATGGCGAAGCAGGGCGACGGTTGCGGTCGCGGCCGAACCGCGGTCGGAGACGAAGACCCGCCAGGACGAGGCCGACGCGTAGGGCAACGACAAGAACTCCACATCGCCGTGCAGGCGTGCGCGCATCGCCGTGGTCGCCTGCGGATCGACCCACCCCGATCCGGTGGGAACCGCGATCACCACCGCACCACGGTGCAAGCCGCCCTCGCGAACCCACGTCTCGGTGAGAACGGTTGCCGCGCGGTCGATGTCGGCGGCCGCGGGTGTGGCATCGGTCGATGCGGCAGCCGAGGTGGCGGGTGCGCCGAACAGCACGACCGTGGCGAGCGCTGCGGTTGCCGCCATCGCAGCGCGGCGCCCGAACCATGCGACGGCGACGAACCCCGCGCATCCGGCCGCGGTCAGCGCCACCGTGTATGCGGGCTCCACGCCTGCGATTCCGATGTCACTGCGGATAGCGTTCTGCCACAGAGTGTTTGCGATCGACCCGGCCACCAGTGCTGCGACCGCGAGAGAGGTGACCGACCACGACGCGAAGAGGCGTTCGGGCCGTGCCGACCCGAGCGCTCGTCCCACCGCCGTCATCACCGCCACGCACACGCCGGTCAGGACGGCCGCGGTGACGACATCCCGGGGCAACGAGCCCGGCCACAAGGCGATGAGCGCGCCGATGAGCCCGCCGAGCACGGTGGCCGAACCCGGCGGGGTTGAACGGCGTGGTATCGGCCGGTGAGGTGCGACTGCCGCTGCGGTGGTCATCGCGCCACCCCGCTGTCGCCACCGATCTCGGCGATCACCCGAACGGCGGTCGACGCCGCGATCGTCGTCATCGACTCCGACGGTGCCGGTGGGCCGGAGTACTGCCGCCAGGTGTTGAGGGCCAGGCCGACGCGACTGAGCTCGGCGGCAGCCGAACATACGGGATCGTGGCATGCCGCGTGCATCCGCTCGATGAGCATGTGGTCGAGGGCCGGTCGGGCCCACGGGCCCAGTGGATGACCGGTGCGCTGCGCGTAGCGAAGCAGGTCATAGCCGAAATCATGTGTGCGGCAGGCTGGTTCGAATCGTTCGGGCAAGGGGATCGGCGATGAGCAGCCGCCGTCGGGGTTGGCCGGGTAGCCGTTCTCGAGGAGTGGCCGATAGCCCATGACGGCCTCGAAATCCGTGGGGAGAACCCGCAGTACGCTCTCCGGATCGGGGCCGACGAGCACATGAACCGTGTGCTCCGCGGCGGTGGTGTCGGTCGGGGAGTGATCGTGCACCGCCGATGCCCTCCCGGCAGCCATCACGTGCAACACCAGCACGGCCGCGCCGATCAGAATCCACATCACCGGACGGAAGCCACGCCGCCGCCATGTCCGTCGAGCATTGTCAGAAGTCATGCCGCTGACGCTAGGAACGACGATCACGTGGGCACATCGCCCACGCGAACCGATGGCAATCGGCTCCGCAGAGGGTGATGACAGGCCGGTCTGGCTCGGGAGTAGCGTGCGAATCCCACTCCGCAGTATGAGGACTTCGGCCGATCCGCCGCCTAGCGTGGAGGCCGAGGTGATCACATGATGGGACGGATGGTCCGAGCGGCACGCACTGCGGCCGTCGATGAACTGCGCACGTTACCGGCGCTCGCGCACCCGGGTGTACGTGCCTGGGTCCGGTCTCCGGGCAACTGGTTCTTCGCGATTTTCGCGGGGGTGCTGTTCGCCGTCTCATGGCCGACAATGCCTCTGACACTGGATGTTCCGGCGTATGCCTGGCCGATCCTGGCTGCGGTGGCGGCGTGGCCGGTGGCGATGGCGTGGAGTGCGCCGATGCTGGGCTGGGCGATCTCGGTGATCGGGGCGCAGCTCATCGGGCTGTTCATCCCCGCAGCGCCGGGGTGGCCGTGGACGATCCAGGTCACCCATATCATCGCGTTCCTGGTCCTGACGTTCATGGCGTATCTGCGCTGCCCGTTGCGGTTGCTCGCGCCGGTGTGGATCTGTGCGTCGCTGGTGATTGCCTTCGCGGCGCCGCCGGGCGCGCGGGTCGGCTGGGTGGTCGGTCTGACGTTCATGGCCGTCGTCGTGGCCCTGCTGCGCGGGTTGCTCACCTCGCGTAGACAACTCGCCGTGCGCACCGAGGAGACCAAGGTCGCCGAGTCGACCAGTGCAGTGTTGCAGGAACGTGCCCGTATCGCTCGAGACCTGCACGACGTTGTGGCACATCGGATGTCGATGGTCGTCGTGATGGCCCAGACCGCGCGGTACCGACTGCCCGACGTCGATGAGGTCTGCGCGGCCGAGTTCGAGGCGATCGCGCAGGCCGCGCGCACCTCACTCGACGAGGTGCGGCAATTGCTCGGCGTCCTCCGGGTGGAGGGCGAGGGAGGGGAGGCGGCACCCGCGCCGAGTCCCGGACTCGCCGACGTCGATGCGCTGGTCACCCAGACCCGGCGGGCCGGCGCGCGGATCGCCGTGACCGACGAGCTCAACCACGCGGTGTTCGCCGAGTCGTCGGCGTTGGTGATCTATCGCATCGTCCAGGAGTGTCTGGCCAACGCGACACGCCACGCGCCGGGCAGCGCCATCGAGGTGCGTCTGACCCCCGCCGACGGCGATCCGTACGGGGGTACTGCCGCGCAGATCAGCGTCGTCAACACCGCCCCGACCGAACCGCCGCTGCACCTGTCCGGGGCCGGCGTGGGTATTGCGGGTATGGGTGATCGCGCGCGAGCGGTGGGCGGATCCCTGACCGCCACACCCACATCCGACGGTGGATTCGTGGTGCGCGCCCACATCCCCGCCTCGGCGCGGACTCCGGTGATGTCGTCGATCGCGGGGGCACACGGTGCGGGGCCGGAGCTTCCCGCCGCCAACGGGTAGCGTTGCGGCCGTGTCGATCACGCTCGTCGTCGCCGATGACCAGGCGATGGTCCGTCAGGGATTCTCGGCCCTGCTCGCCGCGCAACCCGACCTGTCGGTGCTCGGTGACGCCGCCGACGGCATCGAGGCCGTGGAATTGTGTCGCCGGGTCCATCCCGATGTGGTCCTGATGGACGTGCGGATGCCGCGCCGCGACGGGTTGTGGGCGGCCGCACGAATTCTCGGTACCCGCGGCGCCGACGAGGTGCAACAACCGGCCGACGGCGTCGCAGGCCGCACGAAGGTCCTGATGTTGACCACCTTCGACATCGACGACTACGTGTACGAGGCGTTGCGGATCGGCGCGTCGGGGTTCCTGCTCAAGGATGCCCCCGCCGACGAACTCGTCCGGGCGGTTCGGGTGGTCGCCGCGGGCGAGGCGCTGCTGGCGCCGTCGATCACCCGCCGCCTCATCCGTGAGGTCACCGGGCGCCGGACCCGTCCGCGTTCGGATCGGGCGATCGAGGCGTTGACCCCGCGGGAGCGTGAGGTGCTCGATCTCGTGGCCGACGGCAAGTCGAACCAGGAGATCGCCACCGACCTGTTCGTCGCCGAACAGACCGTGAAAACCCATGTGAGCAGCGTCCTGACGAAGTTGGCGTTGCGCGATCGCGCCCAGGCGGTCGTCTTCGCCTACGAGAACGGACTCAAGTGAGCACCCCGAGCCTGCCGTGCGGACACCGACGGCGGGCACGAGTGCGCCGTCGGCACTAGATTGTGTGCAGACGCGGGGTCGCGCGGAATTCCGGCGATCCCGGCTCCAACGGGCAGGAGGCTCACAGCGGTATGGCCAAGAGATTCGGGATTCTCACATCCGGCGGCGACTGCCCCGGACTGAACGCGGTGATCCGCGGCGCAGTACTCAAGGGTGAGACGGTCTACGGCCACGAGTTCGTCGGCTTCCGCGACGGCTGGTACGGCCTGGTCTACGGCGACATCATGGAACTCGACCGCTCGGTGGTGCGCGGTCTGTCCAACCAGGGCGGCACCATCCTCGGCACCAGCCGGTTCGGCCCGTACTCCGAACCCGACGGTGGCCCCGACGCCATCAAGAAGGTCCTCAAGAATCTCGGGATCGACGGTGTGATCGCGATCGGCGGTGAGGGCACCGCATCGGCGGCCAAACGTCTCTACGAGGATGGCATCAACATCGTCGGCGTCCCCAAGACGATCGACAACGACATCAACGCCACCGACTACACGTTCGGTTTCGACACCGCGGTCAACATCGCCACCGAGGCAATCGACCGGCTGCGCACCACGGGCAATTCGCACAAACGCTGCATGGTGCTCGAGGTGATGGGACGCCACGCGGGCTGGATCGCCCTGCACTCGGGAATCGCCGGTGGCGCGCACGCGATCCTGATCCCCGAACAACCCGAGAGCATGAATCAGATCTGCGCATGGGTGACCAGCGTCAAGAATCGCGGTCGTGCGCCGATGGTCGTCGTCGCCGAGGGCTTCAAGCTGCCCGACATGGGAGAAGCCCACTCCACCAAGGGGCTCGACGGGTTCAACCGTCCGCGCCTCGGCGGAATCGCCGATGTGCTGGCACCGATGATCGAGGAGCGCACCGGCATCGAGACCCGCGCGACCGTTCTCGGACACATCCAGCGGGGCGGTACGCCCACCTCGTTCGACCGGGTGCTGGCCACTCGCATGGGTATGGCCACCGCCGATCTCGTCGCCGACAAGTACTGGGGTCACATGATCGCGCTGCGCGGCACCGAGATGCACCGCATCACCTTCGACGAGGCGCTGGCCAACCCCAAGACGGTGCCGCTAGATCAGTATCAGGAGATCCGGGTCATCTTCGGCTGAGGTGCGGCCCGGTTCACGCCGGGTCGCGGGGGATCACGATCCACAGCAGCAGATACAGCAGCACCTGCGGACCGGGCAGCAGGATCGAGGCGACGAACGCCGCGCGAACCAGGGTTGCATCCCATCCGTAGCGTGCGGCGATGCCGCCGCACACCCCGCCGAGCCAGGCGTCGCCGCGTGAGCGGGTGAGCCGCCGCGCCGGGGGAACCGAGGTCGTGTGGGGTGTCTGGTGAATGGTCATCGGCCGTCCTCTCACTGAGTGTTCTGACACCTGAAACGCTAGGAGTCGGCGGCGCCGATGGCATCGGGGACGTCCCTGCTTTCGTCCCCGAGATTTGTCCCGACCCGCGGCCGCATAAACTGGTGGCCATGACTGCCGCAGCTGCCGAATTGATGGACTACGACCAGGTCATCGACGAATTCGATCCGGTGATGGGACTCGAGGTGCACGTCGAACTCGGTACCACGACCAAGATGTTCTGCGGCTGCCCCACAGCGTTCGGGGCCGACCCCAACACCCAGGTGTGCCCGGTGTGCATCGGCCTGCCGGGCTCGCTCCCGGTGGTCAACGCCACCGCCATCGAATACGCGATCCGCATCGGCCTCGCACTGAACTGCTCGATCCGACCCTCGAGCGTGTTCGCCCGCAAGAACTACTTCTATCCCGATCAGCCGAAGAACTACCAGATCAGTCAGTACGACGAGCCGATCGCCTACGAAGGTCACCTCGACGTCGCACTCTCCGACGGCACCACCTGGCGTGTGGAGATCGAGCGCGCGCACATGGAGGAGGACACCGGCAAATCGCTGCACATCGGCGGCGCGGGACGCATCCACGGAGCCGATCACTCGTTGCTCGACTACAACCGGGCCGGGGTGCCACTCGTCGAGATCGTCACCAAACCGATCGTCGGTGCCGGCGCACGCGCGCCGGAGGTGGCCCGCGCCTATGTGACCGCGCTGCGGGATCTGCTGAAATCGCTCGGGGTCTCCGATGTGCGGATGGATCAGGGGTCGCTGCGTTGCGACGCCAACGTGTCCCTGATGCGCAAGGGCGCAAGCGAATTCGGCACCCGTACCGAAACCAAGAACGTCAACTCGCTCAAGAGCGTCGAGACGGCGGTGACCTTCGAGATGCGCAGGCAGGCCGCGGTGCTCACCGCCGGCGGGGAGATCGTGCAGGAGACCCGGCACTACCACGAGACCGACGGCACCACCTCGCCCGGCCGACGCAAGGAGACCGCCGAGGACTACCGCTACTTCCCCGAGCCCGACCTGCCGCCGGTGCAGCCGGCCGCGGACTGGATCGAGGAGATCCGCGCGACCCTGCCGGAACTACCGTGGGTGCGCCGCGCCCGTATCCAGCAGGAGTGGGGGGTGTCCGACGAGGTCATGCGTGACCTGGTCAACGTCGGCGCGGTCGACCTGATCATCGCAACCGTCGACGCCGGCGCCGCCCCCGAGGCCGCGCGCGGGTGGTGGGTGTCGTTCCTGGCACAGCAGGCCAACAGTCGTGGCAGCGACCTCGCCGATCTGCCCATCACCCCCGAGCAGGTCGCCGAGATCATCGGACTCGTCGACGAGGGCAAGCTGACCACCAAACTCGCCCAGCAGGTGGCCGTCGCGGTACTCGACGGCGAAGGCCAACCCGCGCAGATCGTCGCCGATCGCGGACTCGAGGTGGTACGCGACGACTCGGCGCTGCAGAAGGCCATCGACGACGCACTGGCCGCCAACCCCGACATCGTCGAGAAGATCCGCGGGGGCAAGGTGAAAGCGGCCGGCAAGATCGTCGGCGATGTCATGAAAGCGACGCGCGGCCAAGCAGATCCGGCGCGCGTGCAGGAACTGGTTCTGGCCGCCTGCCAGTAGGTGCCGACGGGGGCGACGCTCAGGTGTTGCTCGCCGAGCTCGCCGGCGGGATGAACCGCACGACGCGATCATCGGTGCTCACCGGCTGCCCGTAGGCGCGGTTCACCGTCGCGAATTGCACGACCCCGTTGTCCAGTGCGGTGATCCGGCCCAGCGCTCCGTAGCGCTTCTCCAGCACCACGGTCGGCGGAGTGATGGTCGGGCGCTGCCGGGTGGGTTCGTTGATCGCTTCGATGCGTTGGGTTCGCGTCTCGGTGACGAGGATCTGCCCACCGGTGGCGGCGCAGCCGGCGATCTGTGGTTTGTCGGGCCACGTCCACAGCACCGTCGTCGCTCCGGACTCCTCGACCGATTGCAGGCGATCTTCCGTCGGACCCTGATCCGTCATGTACAGACCACCGCCGGAGCTCGGGCACAATGCGACATTTGAGCCGAGGCCGGACGCGAGGATCTTCGGCCGGGTGGTCGACCCGGAGGACAGATCGGTGACCGCGAGGAGTTTGCCGGCGAGCGACCCGGAATCGCCTGCGGCCGCGGGGTTGCCGGCGTTGCCGGTCGCCACCAGCAGCTCCGAGGGCGAGGCGAACATCAGCGCACCCATGTTTCCGGTGGCGCCCTTGGGGATTCCGGTCAGAATCGGCTTGGCGACGTCACCCGGAGCGAGCCGTACCACCCGATTGTCGGTGGGCGTGGTGATCAACGCGTAGATCAGCTGATCCTGCTGATAGGTCGGGGAGAGGGCGAAGTCGATCAAGCCTCCGTCACCCGATCCGTCCACGTCGAAGGAGGCCACGACCCGTTGTGGCCCATACCTTTTGGTGGTGATGATCTTGCCGGTCGTGCGTTCGGCGACGACGGTGACCGCGCCCTCGTCGTCGCCGGCGCGCACGCCGCCGGTGGAGGCGAGGCACGTCGCGATGACGGCGGGGTCGGGGTCGACGCAGGGGCCCGGTGGGGGAGGACTCTCCTGTGCCGGGTTCTCCGGCGTCGACTGCGGAGGCTGGGTCGACTGCACTTCGAACGACTCGTTGTTCGGGCTGAACGGACCGGCAGCCTGATCACGATCCTGCTGCGAGAAATCCGCACACGCGGCGACGGTCAGCATCACCGCGAGGACACCGATCAGCACCGTCACCCGGTGGCGACACGCGGCGAGCGTCCGACGGCGCCGGCCGGCGCCGGCCGGTCGTCGTTGCACTTGCCGCCCCTCTCGCATGCCCACCACAGTAGGCGATTGCGATCGGCCGACCGCGCGGCGATCGGCCGCACGACGGTCGGAAACCTCTAGCATCGGCCATGTGACCGATCGCGAACATCCCGACGCGCCGGACAAGACGTTCCAGCCACCGAGCCCCTACGACGAACCGACGGGAGCGTTTCGCCGACCCGAGAGCGCCAGACCCGAGAGCGCTACACCCGAGCTCAGCGACGCCGACCGCGACGCCTTCTACGAGCGGCACCATCGTCGACCCGGACGGTTGTCACGAGTGGATTCGCTCGACGACCTCGATCCCGGCGAGGTGGAGACCCGGCCGATCGGCATCCCACAGCAGCCTCCACCGCGCCGCAATCCCGTGCCGATACCGCCAGTGCCGGCTGCGAATCCGGGAACCGTGACCGACGCGGAGACGGCGGCCATCGAGAAGCCGGGCACGCCGGAGCCGGCCACCGAGAAGCTCCCCGCCACGCCGATCCCGTCGGTCGAGGAGACGTTCCCCGAGCTGTCGCGGGACCGTGCGAAGCCCGCGGAGACGCCGACCCGAGCACTCCTGCACGGTGAGGAGCCGTTGCCGACCACCCGCGCGCTGGGTGAGCAAGTGCCGGCCGGGGACGATCTCGACGGCGATGTCGCGACCGACGGCGAGAAGCGGGCCGGTACCGATCGCGACGACCAGCCCGAGACCGCCCGCCGGCGGCGGGGTTTGTTCGGCCGGCGCGCCGCCGACGACCTCGATGCCGTCGACGCCGACCATGCCGACGATGCGCCCACCGTCGAGGCCGCCCGTGCCGAACCGATCACCGTGACGGCCCCGCGCGGCACCCTCGATCTGGGCCTGCTGCTGCTGCGGTTGGCGATCGGCATCGTCGCCGTCGCACATGGTCTGCAGAAGCTGTTCGGACTCTGGGGCGGTCCGGGGCTGTCGGGATATCAGGAGATGCTCGCCAACAATCCCAACCCGACGATCGGCTTCCACTCCGACGTCACCCGGCCGCTGGCGATCGTCGGTGCGCTGGCCGAGACGATCGGCGGCGCAATGGTCGTCCTGGGCCTGTTCACCCCGATCGGCGCGTGCGCGATCGTCTCGGTGATGCTCCTGGCATCCGCCTACAAGACGACGCTGGCCGGGGGATTCGCGTTCTTCGCCGCAGCCGGTGGCATCGAGTACGAGCTCGTCCTCGCGGTGGCGGCCGCCGCCCTGGTGTTGACCGGTCCGGGGCTCTACGCCTTCGATGCCACCCGAGGCTGGGCGCGTCGGCCATTCCTCGGGTCGGTGGCCTGGCTGATCGTGGGTATCGCCGCCGCGGTCGCGGTGTGGATGCTGTTCAACGGGACCAACCCGCTCAATTCGCCCGGCAACTCGCGGTAGCCGCGCGCCCAACTCGTTCGTCCCCGAGTATTCGGTTCTTCCCCGGGAAATCTCCCGAGGAAGAACCGAATGCTTCGGGAAGAACCGGATTCAGTCGACCTGACGGACCGCGCCCTTGTCGGCGGAGGTGGCCAGCTTGGCGTAGGCGCGCAACGCCGTGGTGACCGTGCGCTGCCGGTCCTTGGGCTGCCACGGACGTTCGGAGGCCTCCATCTTGGCGCGGCGCTCCGCGAGCACCTCGTCGTCGACGAGAACGGCGAGCTGCCGTGTCTTGACGTCGATGACGATCGGGTCGCCGTCCTCGATGAGCCCGATGACACCGCCGGCGGCGGCCTCGGGGGAGATGTGACCGACCGACAGTCCCGACGAGCCGCCGGAGAACCGGCCGTCGGTGATCAGGCCGCACTTCTTGCCCATCCCGGTGCCCTTCATGAAGGCCGTCGGGTGCAGCATCTCCTGCATGCCCGGCCCGCCGGACGGGCCTTCGTAGCGGACGACGAGCACCTCGCCGGCCTGCAGCGTCTTGGACAGGATGACCTGCACGGCCTCCTCCTGGGACTCCACGACGCGTGCCGGGCCCTCGAAGTGCCACAGATCCTCGTCGATCCCCGCGGTCTTGAGGACGGCACCGTCCTGCGCGAGGTTGCCGCGCAGCACGCAGAGCCCACCCTCGACGGTGTAGGCGTGGTCCTTGTCGCGGATGCAGCCGCCCTCGGCGTCGGTGTCGAGTTCGTCCCACCGGTTGGCGGTGGAGAACGGGGTGGTGGTACGCACTCCGCCCGGGGCGGCGTGGAACAGTTCGATGGCCTCGTCGGTCGCCTTGCCGCCGCGGATGTCCCAGTCGTCGAGGAACGCCCCGATACTCGGGGAGTGCACGGTCGGCGCCGAGTCGTCGATCAGCCCGGCACGACGCAGTTCGCCGAGGATAGCCGGGATGCCACCGGCCCGGTGGACGTCTTCCATGTGATAGTCCGAATTGGGGGCGACCTTCGACAGGCACGGCACCCCGCGGCTGATCTCGTCGATGACCGTCAGGTCGAAGTCGGCGACCTCACCCTCTTGCGCGGCGGCGAGGATGTGCAGCACGGTGTTCGTCGAACCGCCCATGGCGACGTCGAGGGCCATGGCGTTGCGGAAGGCGGTCGGGCCCGCGATGTTGCGGGGCAGCACCGAGGCATCGTCGTCGCGGTACCACTTCTGGGCGGCCTCGACGACGACACGTCCGGCTCGGGAGAACAGGGCCCGACGGGCCTCGTGGGTGGCCAGGGTCGAACCGTTTCCGGGCAGGGCCAGACCCAGCGCCTCGGTGAGGCAGTTCATCGAGTTGGCGGTGAACATGCCCGAGCACGACCCGCAGGTCGGGCACGCCGAGCGCTCGACCTCGCCGAGTCCGGCCTCGTCGACATTGCTGTTGGCCGATGCGGAGATGGCGGTGATCAGGTCGGTGGGCGCATGCGCGACGCCGTCGACGACGACGGCCTTGCCCGCCTCCATCGGTCCGCCGGAGACGAAGACCGTCGGGATGTTCAGGCGCATCGCGGCGTTGAGCATTCCCGGGGTGATCTTGTCGCAGTTGGAGATACACACCAGGGCGTCGGCGGTGTGGGCATTGACCATGTATTCGACGCTGTCGGCGATGATCTCGCGGCTCGGCAGCGAGTAGAGCATGCCGCCGTGGCCCATCGCGATCCCGTCGTCGACGGCGATCGTGTGGAACTCGCGGGGCACACCGCCTGCGGCGCGGACGGCCTCGGCCACGATGTCACCCACGTCCTTGAGATGAACGTGTCCGGGGACGAACTGCGTGTAAGAGTTGGCGATCGCGACGATCGGCTTGCCGAAGTCGTCGTCGGTCATTCCGGTGGCACGCCACAGGGAGCGGGCGCCGGCGGCTTCGCGTCCGACGGTGGTGGTTCGGGACCGCAAGGGTGGCATGGGTTTTCCTCGATCGGGTTCGCTTGCGCGCCCGCACTGCGGACGCGCACGGCACTGACGTGGGGTCAACGCGCGAACCGCTCGAGGGTAGTCACGAGCGGGTCCGACTCAGGAGGTGGGGGTGGGCTTGATTCCTCGCCGCCGGCGCTGACCGCGACCGTCGACACGATGGCGTGGACGATCAGCCGCGTCCACGGTACTCCTGGCTGACGTGCGGGAACAAAACAGTTCTCGCTCGCCTCAGCGTGCGTCGCGGGCGGCGGCGAAGGGATCGGGAATCCGGCCGGCGCTGGCGGCCGAGAGTCGCGGCATGTCCTGGAAGGTGATGGCGGGCAGGCGGACACGATCACCGTTGGCGAGTACCGCCCGTACCGGGCCCCACCGGCTGAACTGCAGGCCCTCGATGTCGGGCCACGCGACCTCCCGGGAACCGAAGGTGCCGACCGCGCGTAGTCCGTCCTCGGTCACCACGGTCTTGATGCGCCAGATCCATACCGCGAGCAGGACCGGGACCGCGAAGGTCCAGCCGAACCACGCGAGGTTGGTGCCCGCCAGGATCAGCACCACCAGCAGCGTCGCGGGCACGGCGAAATAGGCGAGCTTGCTGAGCTTGAACTCCTGGGGCAATTCGATCGCGTCGGACGTCGTCCCGGCCGGTGTGGCCTTGGTCGACTCCGCCGGGGTCGACCGTGCCGAATCGGAGGAGGACGGGGTGGACGACCGAGCGCCGGAGGAAGAACGAGTCACGATCCCATTGTGGCATCCGGCAGCCGGTGCTCTCGACGCGCGGGGTGTGCCGAGGACCAGTGATTTCCCAGGATCTGGGACGCGGGGGAGGCGAGTTTGACTCTGCACTATCTGCAGTCCTACCGTGATTGTCGTGATGCACAACGAGCTTCTCGTAGTAATCGGCCGGCGCGTCGTCGCCTGACCGGTCACTTCATCGACCTCCCAGCATCGACGCGCCACCCTCGAACAGCAACCGCTGTCGGGGGTTTTTTGTTGCCCACCCCCATTGACCCCGAATCCCCGGTTGAGCGGTAGTAGAGACCAGTACTGCAGTCCACCTGCGACTGAGAACGACGACCGCCGACCACGAACACGAAGGACCGTGCAGTGAGCGCACCAACAGCACGTACGGACACGACCACTCCGGGCGCCGGGTCGCGTCAGGAATCGCCGGCGGCGGGCAGCCTCCGCGCGGTACGGCAGAACACCGTTGCCCCCGAGCGCGTCAGCGGCGCGCAGTCGGTGGTCCGTTCGCTGGAAGAACTCGGTGTCGAGGTGGTCTTCGGTATTCCCGGCGGTGCGGTGCTCCCGGTGTACGACCCGCTTCTCGATTCGCGCAAGGTCCGCCACGTGCTCGTCCGTCACGAGCAGGGAGCGGGCCACGCGGCCACCGGCTACGCACAGGTCACCGGTCGTGCCGGGGTGATGATGGCGACGTCGGGTCCCGGCGCCACCAACCTCGTCACCCCGCTCGCCGACGCGCAGATGGACTCGGTGCCCGTCGTCGCGATCACCGGCCAGGTCGGTCGCGCGCTCATCGGTACCGACGCCTTCCAGGAAGCCGACATCTCCGGTATCACCATGCCGGTCACCAAGCACAACTTCCTCGTGTACAACGCGATCGACATCCCGCGGGTCATCGCCGAGGCCTTCCACATCGCCGAGAGCGGCCGTCCCGGCGCCGTGCTGGTCGACATCCCCAAGGACATCCTGCAGGCCCAGACGACCTTCTCCTGGCCGCCGCAGATCGACCTGCCCGGCTACCGGCCGGTGACCAAGCCGCACGGCAAGCAGGTGCGGGAGGCGGCGCGGATGATCAACGCCGCCAAGAACCCGGTGCTCTACGTCGGTGGCGGGGTCATCAAGGCCAACGCCTCCGCGGAACTGCTCGAACTCGCCGAGCTCACCGGCATCCCCGTGGTCACCACCCTGATGGCGCGCGGGGCGTTCCCCGACTCGCATCCGCAGCACCTGGGTATGCCGGGGATGCACGGCACCGTCGCGGCCGTCGCCGCGTTGCAGCGCAGCGACCTGCTGATCACGCTCGGCGCCCGCTTCGACGACCGCGTGACTGGCCAGCTCTCGTCATTTGCCCAGGGCGCCAAGATCATTCACGCCGACATCGATCCGGCGGAGATCGGCAAGAACCGCCACGCGGACGTGCCGATCGTCGGCGACTGCAAAGCGGTCATCCTCGATCTGCTCGACACACTGCGTGCCGAACGGGCCACCACCGGCACCACGCCGGAGCTCGAGGAGTGGTGGGACTACCTCGACGGCATCCGTCGTACCTATCCGCTGAGCTACGACCGCCCCGCCGACGGTTCGATGTCGCCGGAGTTCGTGATCTCCCAGATCGGCAAGATCGCCGGACCCGACGCCGTCTACTGTGCCGGCGTCGGTCAGCACCAGATGTGGGCTGCGCAGTTCATCTCCTACGAGAAGCCGCGAACCTGGCTCAACTCCGGCGGTCTCGGCACGATGGGGTATGCGGTGCCCGCCGCGATGGGTGCCAAGATGGCCGCCCCCGACACCGAGGTGTGGGCCATCGACGGCGACGGCTGCTTCCAGATGACCAATCAGGAGCTGGCCACCTGTGCGATCGAGGGCATCCCGATCAAGGTCGCCCTGATCAACAACGGCAACCTCGGCATGGTGCGGCAGTGGCAGACCCTCTTCTACGAGGAGCGTTACTCCAACACCGACCTGGCGACCCACTCGATGCGCATCCCCGACTTCGTCAAACTCGCCGAGGCGCTGGGATGCGCGGCGTTCCGCGTGGAGAACGAGGCAGAGGTCGACGAGGTCATCGCCAAGGCCCGCGAGATCAACGACCGCCCGGTCGTCATCGATTTCATCGTCGGTGCCGACGCGCAGGTGTGGCCGATGGTGGCCGCGGGCACCGGCAACGACGAGATCATGGCGGCCCGCGACATCCGGCCGCTGTTCGACGATGACGCGTCGGCCTCCGATCCCGCCGACATCCACGAAGTGGTCAACCAGAGCACCAATCTCGGCCAGGAGGGCGAGCAGAAGTGAGTACCCATACACTCAGCGTCCTCGTGGAGGACCGTCCGGGCGTCTTGGCGCGCGTGTCGGGATTGTTCTCCCGGCGCGGATTCAACATCGAGTCCCTCGCCGTGGGACCCACCGAACTCAAGGGTGTCTCGCGGATGACGATCATGGTCTCCGTCGAGGACTTCCCGCTCGAGCAGGTCACCAAGCAGCTCAACAAGCTGATCAACGTGATCAAGATCGTCGAGCAGGACCCGTCGAGTTCGGTCTCACGTGAGCTGATGATGGTCAAGGTGCGCGCCGACTCCACGGTGCGCTCGGAGGTCATCGAGGTCGTGAATCTGTTCCGCGCCAAGGTGATCGACGTCTCCCCGGAGTCGCTGACCGTCGAGGCGACCGGCACCGCCGAGAAACTCGAGGCGTTGCTGCGGATGCTCGATCCGTACGGCATCCGGGAGATCGCGCAATCCGGCGCGGTCACCCTGGGGCGCGGCCCGAAGAGCATGTCGGCCAACCGCTGACGCACGCAAGTCACATCGCGCCCCACGCGGGATAACCGATTCGTTTGGGGCACAACACATATCGAAGGGAAGTCAACTGTGGCGATCGAATTGTTCTATGACGACGACGCCGATCTGTCGCTCATCCAGGGCCGCAAGGTCGCGGTGATCGGCTACGGCAGCCAGGGGCATGCGCACTCGTTGTCGCTGCGCGACTCGGGCGTCGACGTCGCGATCGGCCTGCGCGAGGGCAGCAAGTCGCGGGAGAAGGCCGCCGAACAGGGCCTGAAGGTCATGACCGCCGCCGAGGCAGCCGCCTGGGCCGACGTGATCATGATGCTGGCCCCCGACACCAGCCAGGCGCAGATCTTCACCGAGGACATCGAGCCCAATCTCAAGGACGGCGACGCGCTGTTCTTCGGCCACGGTCTCAACATCCACTTCGGTCTGATCAAGCCCCCGGCCAACGTCACCGTCGGCATGGTCGCCCCGAAGGGCCCCGGTCACCTCGTGCGCCGGCAGTTCGTCGACGGCAAGGGTGTGCCCTGCCTGATCGCGATCGACCAGGACCCGAAGGGTGAGGGTCAGGCGCTGGCCCTCAGCTATGCGAGTGCGATCGGTGGCGGCCGCGCCGGCGTCATCAAGACCACCTTCAAGGAGGAGACCGAGACCGATCTCTTCGGTGAGCAGGCCGTGTTGTGCGGTGGCACCGAGGAACTGATCAAGACCGGCTTCGAGGTGATGGTCGAGGCGGGTTACGCCCCGGAGATGGCCTACTTCGAGGTGCTGCACGAGCTCAAGCTCATCGTCGATCTGATCTACGAGGGTGGCATCGCCCGCATGAACTACTCGGTCAGCGACACCGCCGAGTTCGGTGGTTACCTGTCGGGCCCGCGGGTCATCGACGCCGACACCAAGGACCGGATGCGTGCCATCCTCTCCGACATCCAGGACGGTAGCTTCGTCAAGCGTCTCGTCGCCAATGTCGAGGGCGGCAACAAGGAACTCGAGGACCTGCGTAAGAAGAATGCCGAGCACCCGATCGAGGTCACCGGCAAGAAGCTGCGCGACCTGATGAGCTGGGTGGATCGGCCGATCACCGAAACCGCCTGAACACACGCGTGATTCGTGGCCCCGTTCCCGGTGGGAACGGGGCCACGGTCGTCTGCGGCGGCCGACGGGTGAGGCTGTGGATGAATTCTCGGCCCGTCGACGCATCTGCTCTACGCTTGACCCATCGGTGTCGATGTGATGGGGGAGAGTCATGGATGTCAATCCGGAAGCGTTGCGGCAGTTCGCCACTCGGGTCGACGAGGTGGGCGCACAGTGCTCCGCGTCGCCCATGCCGCACCACTTCGACGCGCTTGCAGCGTTGATGCCCGGCTCCACCACGGCGTACGCCGCGCAGACCGCCGCCTCGGCGATGCGGCCGCTGTTGGCCGGTGTGGGCCACTACTTCGGGCAGGTGTCGGCGGCCGTGTACACCGCTGCCGGCGACTACGAGACCTCCGATGCCGCGCTGGCCGACCGGTTCGGTCGCGTCCCTGCCCCCGGGAGGGCGTGATGATTCCCAGCCGCACGGTGTTCGACACGTGGCGGACCGAATCGGTGGGGGCTGCCGGCCGCACGCTGTGGGACAGCGGCGAAGCACTCGACGACGAGGTCTCGGGCGCCCGGTACGCCATCTCGCGTCTGGCGCAAGACGGTCTGTGGTCCGGCGTGGCCGCGCAGTCCGGTGAGACTGCGATCGACGTCGGCTGTCTGCGGGCCACCTCGGTGAGCGCCATCGCGCGCAACTCGGCGATCGGTGTCGCCCGGACCGTTCCGGACCTCACCTCGGCGGCGTCTAAGATCCGAAACCTGTTGACGGTCATCGAATCCGGCGATCTGTTCGTCACCGACGACTGGCTGGTGCTGCCGCGCGTCAAGAACTACCCGGCGACGTTGGCCGCCACGCTGGCGACCGTCGCCGACACCTTTCAGGTGCAACTCAATCCCGCCCTGGTCGACCTGAGCCAAGCCGATCACGATATCGGCGCATTTGTGCGCCGAACACTGATGGGCAACGGTCTCGGCCTGGCCCTTCCCGAGATCGACGCGGATCCCCACGCGCCCAAGGACTTCACCGAAGCCCCGCACGGTGACAACACCGGCGGCACCAATCCCGAGTTCGGCCGCGGCCTGCAACGTGCGCGCCTCCTCGAGCACATGACCGGTACGGTCGTCGAGACCGAGACCACCACCGCCGGTGACACCACGACGACGATGGTGAGGATGCTCGACGGCTCCCGACAGACCTACACCAACGGTCCCGGAGTTGACCGGACCGAATTCCGCAGTCCGGAAGGTGTTCTGACCGCCATGCGCACCGTCGCGGGCGATGGCACGGCAACCGTGTCGTTGACTCGTCCGGGCAAGTCGCCCGCGGTCGTGACCGAGCGCCCCGACGGTACGACCGAGGCGGTCGTCGACGGGATCACTTTCCCCATCCCGTCCTCTCGTGACTATGCGATCGCCCTGGCCGCGGGTGGCATGTCCGCGACCGAATCCGGTGTGGCACGCGGGCTTCCATACCTCACCCAGGCCCAGGTCGCGCGCCTGGAGATCGGTGCGAAAGCGGCCGGGCCGGGTCTGACGCTGCTCGGTACGGCGATGGGGGTCGCCACGGCCGAGAACGGCTACGAACGGTGTGTGGCAGGCGTGGCCGGCGGTGTCGGGTTGGGCGCCGATCTGGCACTGCTGGCATTGGCCCCGGAGATGAGTCCGCTGCGAGCCTTCTGGACCGGCGCAGGCGTGAGTCTTGGGGGTTCCATGGTGGGCAACATCGTCGGTCAGGTGCTGTGTCGATGAGGAATCTCGAGGTGGTCGGCAAGCGGCCTGCATGCCATCGATGCCCACGTGCCTGGCAGGGAGCACGGTGGCGCCTGTGGGCGGGCAGGGTCTTCTGGGCCGTTGTCTGCTCGATCTTCGTGGGGGCGTCGGTGATGTCGGCTCTCGGCGGCAGCGTCGTCGTGGCGGTGGCGGCCGCGTCCGGCGCCGCGGGGGTCGCCCTGCTGCTGTTGTCCGAAGAACTCCGGTGGATGCGCACGGGCGCGACCCGACCGGACCTCCGCGGCGTGCGAATCGCGGGGGCGGCATTGGTGATTCGTGCCGATGACCGCGAACGTGCGGTAGACATTGCGTTGCCGGCGGCGTTCGCCCTCGGTGGTGCCGGGGCGTTCTATGCAATGTGCTCCGGAGAACTCGATCTCTCCTTCGTGCAACACTCGCCGCGGCCGGTCTCGCCGTTCACCTTTCTGGCCGTCGCTGTCACCGGTGCGGTCGGTCTCGTCTGGGAAATGGTTCGGCGCAGGCCCGACCCTCTGGTGCTGACCCCGCACGCCCTGATCGTCGGCAAGAGACTCGGTCCACGGGGCGCGATCGCCTGGACCGATCTCGAACGCACCGAGCCGATGCCCACCGATGTGGGCAGACGTCGCAGGGGTGCCGACGCATGGCTGGCCATCGGCGCGGACGAGGAACCACGGCTGCGGTGCAACGTCGTGCGGCTCGGAGCGCCGGCGACGTTCTGGCTTCTGGACTTCTATCGGCGGCATCCGGAACTGCGTGATGAGCTCGGTGACGCCCGGGTGTTGCGGCGACTGCGTGACGGATCACTCGTCGACGACGGTCGAGCCGATGTCTGATCGGGCCCACTCACCGTTGCCTCCGGAATACGTTGCGGTGCTGCGAGATCTGGCGCGCGAGCCCGCTCGCACCGAGGAGATCCGGAGCATGGTCGCCGGACTCGACGGCGTCACAGGGGTCGAAGCGGGCCTGATCGACGCTGTCCTTCCGTTGCCGAGCACCTGGCGCCCCGATGACCACGCACTGTTCTGTCGTGACCGGCGAGTCCGTGACGCGGAGCTGCGCCGGCGTATCGACGCCGCTCTCGACGAGTGGATCGAGAGCGGTGGATGGTCGTGGAGATCAGGGGGAGTCGACGCCGAGGATCATCGGCGCATCGCCGAGCTGACGCGGCGCGAATTCGAGGCCGAGCTGGCCGATCATCGCCGACGACACGGTACCGGCGGATGAATCGGCGAGGTCTGCCCGCACGCCCGGCCCCACACAGACGAGTGCGCCCCCTCCCGAGGTGGGGAGGGGGCGCACTCGATGCAGCGAGTTCAGGGTCAGTAGACCGAGAAGCCCTTGTACTTGGTGTGATTCACGTAGTTGAGGATCGGCCCGATGTTGGTGCCGGTCTCGGGGCCGAGGCACCCGAGGAAGTAGTAGGCGTTGACCATGCCGACGAGTTTGTCGCCGACGACCACCGGGCTGCCGGAATCACCCTCGATGACGCACATCTGGGAGAAGTGCACGTCGCCGTCGGAGAACCATGCGACACCGCAGGTGCTGCCGGTGGTGCGGCCTTCCTTGCACGCCACGGTCGGGAAGCCGATCGGGCGGGTGTCGATCCCGCGGATCGTCACCGACCGCACGGTACGCAGCGGTACGACCCGCGACGGGTCGAACTCGATGATGGCGACGTCGTCCTTCGGGTCCGAATAGGTCACCACGCCGGCCTGACCGCGATCCTGGAACGTCTCGGAGAGGACCTGCTGCCCGGGCTGGCCGCAGTGTCCTGCGGTGATGCCGATCAGTTGACCGGTCTTCGCATGACCGATGGTGGTCAGGGTGCACGCCTTCGCGGAGTCACCGCCCTGCAGGATCAGAATTCCTGATCCACCGCCGAGGAAGATCTTCGCCGGTGCCGCCTGTGCGGCGCCGGGAGCCCCCCAGCCGGCGAGTACCGTCGCTGCCAGGACAGCCAACAGTACTGTCAGCTTCTTCTTCATCCACACTCCACTCTGCTACCCGACCGGTGCGGCTCGTCGACCGCCGAATCGATTGTTGACACATCACCCGAAGCGCCACCGTACCGGCGGATTCGATGGGTGCCGCGGTTCGGAGACACTCTGCCGCCGCATCGCAACACTTCCGTAATGCCGCTCACAATGTACACGCCGACCCTGTGTATCCCGGCCGCCTCGATGCCCGGCTGTTCGCTGCACAAGTGGAGGTCTCTAAGCTGACTTGCGGATGCCGTTACGGCATCGAGCCCGATCTCGCCACCGATTCTGGAGAAAAACTGTGACCTCAGCTGGCCTGCCGGTCGTTCTCATCGCCGACAAACTGGCCCCCTCGACCGTGGAAGCCCTCGGCGACGGGGTCGAGGTGCGCTGGGTGGACGGACCCGATCGCCCGAAACTGCTCGAAGCCGTCGTCGACGCCGACGCGATCCTGGTGCGTTCGGCCACCACCGTCGACGCCGAGGTCCTCGAAGCGGGCAAGAAACTGAAGATCATCGCGCGCGCGGGCGTCGGCCTCGACAATGTCGACGTGCCGGCCGCCACCGAGCGCGGCGTGATGGTGGTCAACGCGCCCACCTCCAACATCCACACCGCCGCCGAGCACGCGATCTCGCTGATGCTCTCGGCGGCCCGGCAGATCCCGGCCGCCGACGCGACCCTGCGTGAACACACCTGGAAGCGTTCGTCGTTCAACGGCGTCGAGATCTTCGACAAGACCGTCGGCGTGGTCGGACTCGGCCGGATCGGCCAGCTCGTCGCGGCTCGACTGGCCGCCTTCGAAACCCACGTGATCGCCTACGACCCCTACGTCTCGCCGGCACGCGCCGCCCAGCTCGGCATCGAATTGGTCTCGCTCGACGAGCTTCTCGAGCGCGCCGACTTCATCACGGTGCACCTGCCCAAGACGCCCGAGACCCTCGGCCTCATCGGCGCCGACCAACTGGCCCGCACCAAGAAGGGCGTGGTCATCGTCAATGCCGCACGTGGTGGTCTCATCGATGAGCAGGCGCTGGCCGACGCGGTCGTCTCCGGACAGGTCCGGGCCGCCGGCCTCGACGTCTTCGCCACCGAACCGTGCACCGACTCGCCGCTGTTCGAACTGCCGCAGGTCGTGGTGACCCCGCATCTGGGTGCCTCGACCAGCGAGGCCCAGGACCGTGCGGGCACCGATGTCGCCAAGAGTGTGCGGCTGGCCCTGGCCGGGCACTTCGTCCCGGACGCGGTCAACATCGTCGGCGGCTCGGTCGATGAGGAGGTCGCCCCGTGGCTGGAGATGGCGCGCAAGCTCGGTGTGCTCGTCGGGGCGATCAGCTCCGATTTGCCGACGTCACTGGTCGTCGACGTCCGCGGCGAACTCGCCGCGAGCAATGTCGATGTGCTGGGGTTGTCGGCGCTGCGCGGCCTGTTCGAGGCCGCACTGACCGAGCCGATCACCTTCGTCAACGCCCCGAAGGTGGCGCAGGAGCGCGGTGTCACCAGCGAGGTGACCACTGCCACCGAGAGCCCCAACCACCGCAGCGTGGTCGACGTCAAGGCGGTCTTCGCCGATGGGTCGGTCCATAATGTGGCCGGTTCGCTGTCGGAGCCGCGGCAGGTGGAGAAGATCGTCAACATCAACGGACGCAACTTCGACATGCGCGCCGAGGGCCTGAACCTGCTGGTGAGCTACACCGATCAGCCGGGCTCGCTGGGCAAGATCGGTACGCTGCTCGGTGACGCGGGCATCGACATCCTCGCCGCGGCGCTCTCCCAGGACGCCGCGGGTGCCGGTGCCACGATGATCTTGCGGGTCAGCCGCGAGGTCGACGACTCGGTGGTCGAGGCCATCGAGTCCGCAGTCGGCGCAACTCTGATCGAACAGGTGGATCTGTCATGAAGCTCGCCGTCATCGCCGGGGACGGAATCGGCCCCGAGGTCATCGCCGAGGCACTCGAGGTGTTGCGGGTGGTGACCCCCGACGTCGAGACCACCGAGTACGACCTCGGTGCCCGTCGCTATCACCGCAACGGTGAATTGCTGACCGAGGCCGATCTGGATTCGTTGCGTGAGCACGACGCGATCCTGCTCGGCGCGATCGGTGACCCGTCGGTGCCGTCGGGGGTTCTCGAACGCGGACTGCTGCTCTCCATGCGTTTCGCACTCGATCACCATGTGAACCTGCGGCCCTCGCGCCGGCTGCCCGGAGTGAGCTCGCCGCTCGCCGGCGACCCCGACATCGATTTCGTCGTCGTCCGTGAGGGCACCGAGGGCCCCTACACCGGCAACGGTGGCTCGATCCGCGTGGGGACCCCGCACGAGGTCGCCACCGAGGTCAGCGTCAACACCCGCTTCGGCGTCGAGCGCGTCGTCCGGGATGCCTTCGAGCGGGCGAGCCGCAGGCGCAATCACCTGACGTTGGTCCACAAGACCAACGTGCTGACCTTCGCCGGATCGTTGTGGAGTCGGGCGGTCGCCGAGATCGGTGCCGAGTACCCCGATGTCACCACCGACTACTGCCACGTCGACGCCGCGACCATCTACCTGGTCACCGACCCCGGACGGTTTGACGTGATCGTCACCGACAACCTGTTCGGCGACATCATCACCGACATCGCGGCGGCTGTCTCCGGTGGGATCGGGCTTGCCGCGTCGGGCAACATCGATGCCACGCGGACCAATCCGTCGATGTTCGAACCGGTACACGGTAGCGCCCCCGACATTGCCGGTCAGGGCAAGGCGGACCCCACGGCCGCGATCCTGTCGGTGGCACTGCTTCTCGATCACCTCGGTGACGCCGAGGGCGCTCGACGCGTCGAACAAGCCGTCGCCGACGATCTGCTCGACCGCGACGGCCAGGAGTTGTCGACCTCGGAGATCGGCAAGCGCATTCGAGAGCGTTTGTAGCGCAACGCATTCTGCACTGTCCGGTGGCCCGGCTCGGTGGTGTGTGGTCGAGGAGACCCCACCCCGGGACCGGGCCACCGTCATCTGTGGCCGACGCGAGAGCGTCTCGGCAGGGGGATCGCGTGTGCCCCCGTCGGCGGCCACTTGTTCTAGTTTCAATAGAACTATACAATCAGGGTGTGTTCATTCGAGTCGATCCCACCGATCGCTCGCCGATCTTCGCCCAGATCGCGGCGTCGGTCCGCGGTGCCATCGTCCGCGGTGACATCGGCGCCGGCGAACGGCTGCCTGCCGCGCGTGAACTCGCCGCCTCGTTGGACGTGAACGTCCACACGGTGTTGCGGGGATATCAGATCCTGCGGGATGACGGGCTCGTCGAACTGCGTCGCGGGCGGGGTGCGGTGGTGTCCGACCGCGCGCCGGAACAGGCCGAGATCGGTGAGGCCCTCGACCGGCTCGTCGGGGTGGCGCAGCGGTGGGGGCTGGGGCCCACGGAATTGTCGGCAGAGATCACCAGGAGGATGTCATGAGTGCGACGATGTCGAAACCCACTCGGGGACAACGGTTTCGTTGTGTGCTGGTGGGCGTGGTCCCGCCGGTCGTGATGCTGGGCGTCGCGGTGTCGTTGCTGGCGGCGTGGCGTGGCGAGCTTCCTGATCCGATGGCATCGCATTGGGGTACCGGGGGAGTCGACGGCACGAGCAGTGTCGCCGGGGCGATCGTGACGGTGGTGGTCGTGTGTGTACTCGCCGGCGTGGTGAGCACCGTGGCGTCCCTCGCGATGTCGCATCCCCGGCAGGTGCGGGCGAGTGTGGTGCTGATCAACTTTCTCGTGGTGGTGATCGCCGGGTTGATACCGGCCGTGGCGGCCGGGCAGCGGGGAGTGGCCGACGTGCACGACGTTGCCACGCCGGTGGTGCCGATCCTGATGACCCTCGGGATCGCGGCGGTGGTCGCGGCGGGCAGTTGGGTTCTCGTCCCGCAGTGGGCCACCGCGGTCGGCGGGCCGGTGGGTGCGGTGCCCGCCGAAGACCTCGCTTCCGGGGAACGCTTCTATTGGCAACGCTCGGTGGGGAATTCGGTGGTGGCAGACGCCTTCTACGCCGCCACCGCGGTGGTGCTGGTCGTCATCACCGCGCTGACCGGGTTGTGGTGGCTGCTGGTGGTTCCCGCGGTGATCATCGTCGGCGCCGTCCTGATGGGGACAGTGCGGGTGCGGATCGATCGCACCGCGGTGACGGTGCGCGGTGCGCTGCCGTGGCCTCGCCAGGAGATCGCCATGGCCGATATCGTCCGCGCCGAGGTCATCACGGTGCACGCCCTGCGCGACACCGGTGGTTACGGCCGCCGTCTGGCCGTCCGCGGAGAGGCCAAGGGCGCGTGGGGATTCGTGGTGCGCTCGGGTGAGGCGGTGCTGGTGACACGCGTCGACGGCCGTCGCGACTTCGTCGTCGTCGACGATGCCGCGACGGCTGCCGGCCTGATCAATGCGGTGCTCGCCCAACGTCTGCCGGGCTGACTCGAGCTCATTCCGGTGTCTCGACCGACACCGGTTCCGGTTGCGGGAGCCGGTCGCGCGGAACCAATGGCGCCGCGATCATCGGTGCCACCGCACTCGCGGCGAAGGCCAGTGGGAAGCCGACCGCGGTGATGAGCGCGCCGAACAGTGGGGTGGTGGCGGCGGTGGCCAGATACTGTGCGGTGTTCTGGATGCCGAGACCGCGTCCGCTCCAGCGCGGCCCGGCGAATTCGGCGATCGCGGTGAAGGCCAGGCCGTTGTCGGCGACGGAGACGATCGAGGCCACCATCATGACGACCACACACACCGGACTGTCGGCCCAATCGGTCAGTGCCAGAACGCCCATCGCGACGCCGGCGACCACGGCGATCAGCCGGATCGGCCGCATCCGGGACAACCAGGCGTCCGACCATCGCCCGGCCGCGATGCGCCCCAGCGCGCCGAGGGTCTGGGTGATCGTCACGAGAACACCGGCCGTGGCCGGGGACCAGTGGCGGGCCACGATGAGCCAGGTCGGCACGAAGGTCCACAGCATCGACTGCGGGATCACCAACAGCACGCTGACCGCGTGCACCCGTGCCAGGAACCAGCTGTCGCGGTATGGGTTTCGTGCTGGTGCGGCAGCGGTCGTGGGAGCCGACGGCGGATCGACGATGCCCAGCACACACGCGAGCAGGCCGAGTGCGGTCACCACGACCGGGACCACCAGCGCTGCGGCGATGCCGAGGTGTTGGGCGATCGCGGGCATGCTCAACGCGCACACCGCGATTCCCAGGGGTTGGGCCATCTGCCGGACGCCCATGGCCGTGCCGCGCTGGGCCGCGGGGAACCAGCCGACCACGATCCGGCCGCTGGCGCCGTTGGCAGCACCGGAACTCAGACCGCCGAGGAACAGCAGCGCCGCCAACACGGTGAATGGGGCCGATTGCCATGCCGCCACTGCCGTCGCGATCGCCGCCACCAAGGTCAGTGACAGCGAGATCGTCAGGATCACGCGTTCGCCGTGCCGATCGAGCAGGCTGCCCCAACCGATGATGGCCAGCATCAATCCGACCGTGGGGACTGCGGCGAGCACCGACGCCCGCGACACGCTCATGCCCTCGGCGTGCAGGGCGGGGATCAGATAGGCGACGCCGGACACCACGCAGGTCGTGGTCATCGCGGCGATCAGCGAGCACGCGAGCATCGTCCACCTGCGGGTGGTGCCGATGGTGTCGGGGGAATTCATGTCGCCTCCTCGAAGCTCTCACATGCCGCTCCGGCTGTCTCATTATTTGGGAAGTGGCTCCCATATTCTAGAACCGACGATCGGCACGAGGCCAATCGACGTCCCGAAGTGTGGACAACGGCGGTGCGATACCCTCGGGCCATGCGTCTTGGTCGAATCGCCAGTCCCGATGGTGTCGCCTTTGTCTCGCTCGAGGATTCCGGTGACGGTGTCGTCGCCAAGGAGATCGCCGAGCATCCCTTCGGCACCCCGACCTTCACCGGCCGGAGTTGGCCGCTGGCCGATGTGCGACTGCTCGCGCCGATCCTGGCGACGAAGGTCATCTGCATCGGCAAGAACTACGCCGCGCATGCGGCCGAGATGGGCGGCTCGGCTCCCGAGAATCCGGTGATCTTCCTCAAACCGAACACCTCGATCATCGGGCCGGAGGTCCCCATCGTGCGGCCGCCGTCCTCGGACCGTGTCGATTTCGAAGGTGAACTCGCCGCGGTGATCGGTCGTCCCTGCAAGGACGTCAAGGCCTCCGAGGCGGCCGGGGTCATCCTGGGGTACACCGTCGCCAACGACGTGACCGCCCGCGATCAGCAACAGGCCGACGGGCAGTGGACACGCGGCAAGGGCTATGACACCTTCTGCCCGCTGGGACCGTGGATCGACACCGCCTTCGATCCCTCGGATGCCGAGATCCGCACCGAACTCGACGGAGAGGTGCGCCAGCGCAGCCGAACCTCGTTGATGCTGCACGACATCGGCGCCATCGTCGAGTGGATCTCCCGGGTGATGACGCTGCTGCCCGGTGACGTGATCCTCACCGGAACCCCGGAAGGGGTGGGTCCGATGGTTGCCGGGCAACGGGTTTCGGTGTCCGTCGAAGGTCTGGGCACGCTGAGCAATCCGGTGGTGGACAAGCCGTGACGGCACCGGTGAGCACCGCTCGGATCAACGGGATAGACCTGTCCTACGAGGTGGCCGGCGACGGGCCCCTCGTCGTGATGGTGATGGGCACCGGCAGTCCGGGCCGGGTGTGGAAGGCCAATCAGGAACCGGCCCTGCGCAAGGCCGGCTATCGTGTCGCCCTGTTCGACAACCGTGGCATCGCCCCGTCCTCGGAGTGCGCCGCCGGGTTCACGCTCGAGGACATGGTGGCCGACACCGCCGGACTCATCGAGCATCTCGGCGGACCGGCTTTCGTCGTGGGCACCTCGCTGGGTGCCCGCATCACCCAGGAACTCACCCTGGCGCGGCCCGACCTCGTCCGCGGCGCGGTGATGTTGGCCACCTACGGCCGCAGCACGCCGCTGCAGGAGGCGATCTCGGCCGGCGAGCGCGCGCTTTACGACCAGAAGATCACCTTGCCCCCGGAGTACGAGGCCGCCATCACCGCACACCTCAACCTGTCGC
This sequence comes from Gordonia sp. L191, assembly GCF_030077625.1. Taxonomy (NCBI): domain Bacteria; kingdom Bacillati; phylum Actinomycetota; class Actinomycetes; order Mycobacteriales; family Gordoniaceae; genus Gordonia; species Gordonia sp. L191. The sequence continues at coordinate 1,704,845 of NZ_CP125996.1, forward strand.
CGCACACCCTCGACGACGATCGGGCCGCACAGGACTGGCTCGACATCATCGGGTTCTCACCGCAGACCGTGACCCCCGGGGTGCGTGCTCAGCTCGGACTGCACCACCGCGAGGCCAACCGTCTCGACGCATACCGGCGGATCACCCGGCCCGCGCTCGTCGTCGGATTCGCCGACGATCGCACGTTGCCGGTCAAGCTCGCACGTGAGGTGGCCGAGGCGATCCCGGGAGCCGAGTACGCCGAGGTGGCCAAGGCCGGGCACTTCGGTTATCTCGAACAGCCGGCCGAGGTGAACCGGCTCATCGTCGACTTCTGCGACCGCCACCGGGACTGATTCCCCGGGTGGTCGGTTCGATACGCTGAGCCGCATGGCCAGTACCGATTCCGCCCGCCCCGATCCCGCAGGCACCGACGCCGTGCGCGTCCGATTCTGCCCGTCCCCCACGGGCACCCCGCACGTCGGGATGGTGCGCACCGCGCTGTTCAACTTCGCGCAGGCGCGACACGACAACGGCACGTTCGTCTTCCGCATCGAGGACACCGATGCCGCCCGCGACAGTCAGGAGTCCTACGAGGCGATCCTGGAATCGCTGCGGTGGCTCGGACTCGACTGGGACGAGGGGCCCGAGGTCGGCGGACCGTACGGCCCCTACCGGCAGTCGGAGCGTCGTGGGATCCACCTCGACGTGGTGGAGCGTCTACTGGCGGCGGGTGAGGCCTACGAGGCGTTCTCGACCCCGGAGGAGGTCGAGGCACGCCATCGCGCGGCCGGTCGGGACCCCAAGCTCGGTTACGACAACTTCGATCGCGACCTCACCGACGAACAGCGTGCGGCCTATCGCGCCGAGGGCCGCAATCCCGTTGTCCGCCTTCGTATGCCCGACCGTGACATCTCCTGGGACGATCTCGTCCGCGGCGCCACGACGATCAAGTCGAGTACTGTTCCCGACTTCGCGCTGACCCGTGCGAACGGCGATCCGCTCTACACCCTCGTCAATCCCGTCGACGACGCGATGATGCGGATCACCCATGTGTTGCGCGGGGAGGACCTGTTCTCCTCCACACCACGCCAGATCGCGTTGTACGAGGCGCTGATCCGGATCGGCGTGGCTGAGGCGGTGCCCGTGTTCGGGCATCTGCCGTTCGTCATGGGGGAGGGCAACAAGAAACTCTCCAAACGCGATCCGCAGTCCAATCTGTTCCATCACCGGGACCGCGGATTCCTACCGGAGGGTCTGCTCAACTACCTCGCGCTGCTCGGTTGGGGATACTCGCACGAGACCGACGTGTTCACCCTGGAGCAGATGATCGACAAGTTCGACGTCCGTGACGTGAACTCCAATCCCGCACGCTTCGATCAGAAGAAGGCCGACGCGATCAACGCCGAGCACATCCGGATGCTCGAACTCGGCGACTTCGCCGCGCGGCTCAAGGCCTACCTCGTCGAGCGCGGTCACCTGTCGGAGCCGATCGACGACGCCACCTTCACCGCCCTCGCCGAACTCGTGCAGACCCGGATTCAGGTGCTCGGCGATGCGTGGGCGTTGATGTCGTTCTGCTACGTCTCCGACGCGGAGTTCACCATCGACGAGAAGGCGGCCGCCAAGAACCTCGGGCCCGATGCGGTGCCTGTCCTCGACGCCACCATCGCCGCCGTCGAGGCGCTGTCGTCGTGGCAGACGTCGGCGCTGCACGACGCCCTCAACGCCGCGCTGGTGGACGATCTGGGCCTCAAACCACGCAAGGCGTTCGGTCCGGTGCGGGTTGCGGTGACCGGGTCACAGGTCTCGCCTCCGCTGTTCGAGTCGATGGAACTCCTGGGCCGTGACGTGAGCCTCGCGCGTCTGCGCGCGGCGCGGGAGTTGGCCGCAAAGTAGCCTCTGACCAGCCGATTTGTGGTCCAGGGGTAGTGCTCTGCTAATCTATCGCAGGTTCTTTTCCGAGAGGAAAAGGGAAAACCTTGGGGTATGGTGTAATTGGCAACACAGCGGTTTCTGGTACCGCCATTCTAGGTTCGAGTCCTGGTACCCCAGCGACCATCAAGGTCTATGGCCCCGTCGTCTAGCGGCCTAGGACGCCGCCCTCTCAAGGCGGTAGCGCGGGTTCGAATCCCGTCGGGGCTACAGAGAAAGGCGCCCTTCCCGGTGATCCCGGGGAGGGCGCCTTTTGCTTGTGTTGCCGGGGATGTTGTCGACTCCGGAGAAGTGGCGCCTACAGATACTCGGCCGTCGATCCGGACACCGGCGTCTGCGGCAGACCGAGCTTGCGGTGATCCCAGGAGCGTGTCCGGCTCGGGATGATGCGCACCGCGACGCGTTTGTTCATCATCTGCTCGACGAAGGGTTTGGATTCCTCGGTGTACGGGGCGGTGTAGCGTTCCCACACCGAGATGCCCACCTGCAGGCAGGAATCGGCGTCGTCGAGGATCTCCGCGGTGCCCTCGATGGCGACGCCGCGCAGGGTGTCGTAGGTGTCGCCGTCCTCGATGAGAACTGAGCACCGGTTGTTGCGCCGGAGATTGACGGCCTTCTGCGACTTGGCCTTCGTCTCGAACCAGATCTCGCCGTCGATGATCCCGTACCACATGGCGACCAGATGAATGCTGCCGTCGGGTCCGGTCGTGGCGAGGGTGGCGGTTCGGCTGCGTGCGATGAACTCCTCGATTTCGTCGGGACTCATCACGATCTGGGTGCGCTGGTTTGTGCCCATGCCCGGTCACTTCCTCCTCGTCGCCCGCGGTAGGGAATCCGGTCCGCGGATGGCCTGTGCTTCGAGACCGACGCTAACCCAGTCGTCCTATCGGGTCGACACCAACCTCTTGTGGATGGCGTCGGCGGCGGCGAGCAGATCCGCGGCCCAGCGTGCCCCGGGTCGGCGTCCCATCCGGTCGATCGGTCCCGAAACCGAGATCGCGGCAACGACTTCGCCCGCGGCATCGCGTACCGGGGCCGAGACACTGGCGACGCCCGCCGCACGCTCACCGGCACTCTGTGCCCACCCGCGTCGTCGGATGTCGTGTAGCGAGCGGTCACTGAAGGCACTGTCGGCCAAGAGGTGTCGCTGGGTGCTCGTGTCGGCCCACGCCGCGAGGACCTTGGCCGCCGACCCGGCGGTCATCGGGAACCGGGTGCCCACCGGGACGGTGTCGCGCAGGCCGGTCGGTGGTTCCATGGCCGCGATGCACACCCGCTCGGACCCCTCGCGGCGATACACCTGGACCGATTCGCCGGTGATCTCCCGCAGTCGCGGCAGCACCATCAGTGCGGCCTCGCGGACCGGATCATGTGCCGAGGAGGCAAGTTCGCCCAATGCCGGCCCGGGATACCAGCGGCCGGCGGCATTGCGTGCGAGCAGGCGATGCGTCTCGAGTCCCACCGCCAGTCGGTGCGCGGTGGCCCGGGGCAGGTTGGTGCGCTCGCACAATTCTGTGAGATTGCACGGGGTCTCGGCGATGGCGCGCAGGACGGTGACCGACTTGTCGAGGACACCGATTCCGCTGCTGGTCTCCGATGCGCTATCCTTTCCCATAGGACGATACTAGCTGTCCAAATACTGAGATGCACGTCGGTCGGTGGTCCGCAGCCCATTCCGGTCGCCGACAGCGACATGGAGAGACGGATGCGAGTGCAGCCATGACGAACAACCCAACCGGATCGAACAGCCCTGCGGGCGCGACACATAGCGCAGCGGACACCCCGAACACCCCAACGGGGCCACGCACTCTCGCCGAGAAGGTCTGGGAGGACCACGTCGTCGTCCGCGGGGACGGGGCATCGAAACCCGACCTGATCTACATCGACCTCCACCTGGTCCACGAGGTCACCAGCCCGCAGGCCTTCGACGGTCTGCGGCTCGCCGGCCGCCCCGTGCGCCGGCCCGACCTGACGATCGCCACCGAGGATCACAACGTCCCGACGATCAAGACCGACCTCATCGCCGACCCGGTGTCGCGCACGCAGGTCGAGACCCTGCGTCGCAATTGCGAGGAATTCGGTATCCGACTGCACCCCATGGGAGATGCCGAGCAGGGCATCGTGCACGTCGTCGGCCCGCAACTGGGACTGACCCAGCCGGGTATGACGGTGGTCTGCGGCGACTCGCACACCTCCACCCACGGCGCATTCGGTGCCCTGGCAATGGGAATCGGCACCTCCGAGGTCGAGCACGTCCTCGCGACACAGACGCTGTCCCTGCGCCCCTTCCGGACCATGGCCATCACCGTCGACGGTGATCTGCCGCCCGGAGTCACCAGCAAGGACCTCATCCTGGCCGTCATCGCCGAGATCGGTACCGGCGGCGGGCAGGGCTACGTCCTCGAATACCGCGGCCCGGCCATCGAGAAACTGTCGATGGAGGCGCGGATGACCATCTGCAACATGTCGATCGAGGCCGGCGCCCGCGCCGGGATGATCGCGCCCGACGCCGTGACCTACGAGTACCTCCGGGGTCGCCCCAACGCCCCCACCGGGGCCGACTGGGATGCGGCGGTGGCCTATTGGGATTCGTTGCGCACCGATCCCGGCGCGGAATTCGACGCCGAGGTCCGCATCGACGCGGCCACGCTGTCCCCGTTCGTGACATGGGGAACCAATCCCGGTCAGGGCGCGCCGCTGTCGGCGACGGTGCCCGATCCGGCCGACATGGGCGACGAAACCGCCTCCGGCGCAGCGGCCAAGGCGCTGCAATACATGGACCTCACGCCGGGTACCCCGTTGCGCGAGGTGGCCGTCGACACCGTGTTCGTCGGCTCGTGCACCAACGGGCGGATCGAGGATCTGCGTGCCGTTGCCGAAATCCTCAAGGGCCGCAAGGTGGCAGACGGACTCCGGATGCTGGTCGTGCCCGGGTCGATGCGTGTGCGTGTACAGGCCGAGGAGGAGGGTCTCGGCGAGATCTTCACTGCCGCAGGCGCCGAGTGGCGTCAGGCCGGGTGCTCGATGTGCCTGGGCATGAACCCCGATCAACTCGCCCCGGGTCAGCGCTGCGCCTCGACGTCCAACCGCAATTTCGAGGGCAGGCAGGGCAAAGGTGGGCGAACTCACCTCGTGTCACCGGCCGTGGCCGCCGCCACCGCGGTGCGCGGCACCTTGTCCTCGCCCGCAGACCTGTAGCGCCCCAGAAGTCTTGGCCCCCCGGGCGCTCCCGTCGAACGCCCGCCACACCTCCCATCCGCAGACCGGAGTCACATCATGGAACCCTTCATCGAGCACACCGGAATCGGCGTGCCGTTGCGCCGCAGCAACGTCGACACCGACCAGATCATCCCTGCCGTCTACCTCAAACGGGTCACCCGAACCGGATTCGAGGACGGACTCTTCGCCGGCTGGCGCTCCGATCCGGACTTCATCCTCAACGCCGAACCCTGGAATCGGGGGTCGGTCCTGGTCGCCGGACCGGACTTCGGGACCGGGTCCTCGCGCGAACACGCCGTCTGGGCGCTGTCGGACTTCGGTTTTCGGGTGGTCATCTCCTCCCGGTTCGCCGACATCTTCCGGGGCAACGCGGGCAAAGCGGGCCTCGTGGCCGCCCAGGTGGAACAGTCCGACGTCGAACTGCTGTGGAAGCGACTCGAGGAGCAGCCCGGCCTCGAAGTGACTGTGAGCCTTCCCGAGCGGACGGTGACCGCAGCAGACCTCGTGGTGCCGTTGACAATTGATGACTACACGCGGTGGCGTCTGATGGAGGGTCTCGACGACATCGGCCTGACATTGCGGCAGGTAGGCGCGATTTCCGAGTACGAGAACGAGCGTCCCGCCTTCAAACCGGTGACCCTGCCGGCCTGAGTTCCCCCACCTCGCTCGACCCACCGGCAAGCGCCGAACGCCATCGACGGAACGTGTTAGCGGCCTGAAATTTTCGCAACACGTCCCGTCGATTGGCGTGGAAGATGGACGTTTTCGCCTCGGACGTTTACCGTGTGGGGTTAGCTGGCTATATCAGATACGGCCAGAACAGCTTGCGGAGGTATATCAATGAACAAGGCAGAGCTCATCGATGAGCTGACCAAGAAGCTCGACGCTGATCGCAAGACCGCGACCGAAGCGGTCGAGCTGATCGTCGACACCATCGTCCGCGCGGTGAACCGCGGCGAGAGTGTCACCATCACCGGGTTCGGTGTCTTCGAGAAGCGTCGTCGCGCACCGCGCGTCGCACGCAACCCTCGTACCGGTGAGACCGTGAAGGTCCGCGCCACCTCGGTTCCGGCGTTCCGTCCGGGTGCACAGTTCAAGGCTGTCGTCGCCGGCAAGCAGAAGCTCTCGGCGACCGGTCCGGCAGTCAAGCGCGGCAGCGGGGCGGGCACCACCACCGCTGCGAAGAAGACCGCAGCAAAGAAGGCTCCCGCCAAGAAGACCGCGGCCAAGAAGGCTCCCGCCAAGAAGACCGCGGCCAAGAAGGCACCGGCCAAGACTACTGCAACCAAGACCGCAGCCAAGAAGGCTCCGGCCAAGACCACAGCAGCGAAGAAGACCGCAGCCAAGAAGGCTCCGGCCAAGAAGACCGCGGCAAAGAAGGCTCCCGCCAAGAAGACCGCGGCAAAGAAGGCTCCCGCCAAGAAGACCACCCGGCGCTGAGTTCGCAGCCCGGTCACACCCGGGCGACCACGATCGCACTCACCCCTGACGACCTTCGCTCGTCAGGGGTGAGTTGCTGTGTGAGGCCCCGCCATCGACGAGTCGGGGAAGATTCACTGGTGACGAGTCGCCTTCGGCGACAGAGGTGACGAGTCGCCTTCGGCTCAGTGATGACGAGTCGCCTTCGGCTCAGTGATCCAGCCGCGGGAGTGGGGAATCGATGTGGTCGGCCGCCACCAGAGCGCCGGCGAGTGTCGAGAGCACCCACACACTTCCCTTGCGGTTGCGTGCCTTCGGCAACGTCAGACCATCGTGCTCGGCCCACCACTGCATCAGTGGCGGAATCACCTTGCCCTGGCTGCAGACCGCGCGCACCCGCCCGTCCCCGGGCTCGGCGAGCTCCCGAATCCGCTCACGAGCCGGCGCCGGATCGTCGGCATACGCCGCCTCCGACAACGCAGGCTCCTCGATGATGGTGCCCCCGAGGCGATTTCGGAAGGGAGCAAGTGTCTCGACGCAACGCACCGGATTCGCACTGTGTAGTTCGCTCACCCCGAACGCCGCCAGCAAGGGCACCAGCGCCTGCGCCTGCTCACGTCCGACGGCGTCGAGAGGACGCATCCGATCCTCCCCCCGATACCGAGAACGGCTGCCCGCACGCGCATGCCGCACCAGCAGCAACGTCGTGAGCTCGACGGGCAGCCGCATGAACTCCTCCAACACGGAACGATCCAACCGATAGCTCAGACGATCCGCCGCCTGCTCCGTCGACAACCAATCCAGCTCATCGACCTCATGATTGGCCTCGAAGTGCCCACCCACCGACTCCGCCGACCAGTACCGGACATGCTTGCGCCCGTGCGGCAGATCGTAGGACACCGTCGTCAGCAGCCGACCCAGGCGCACCACATGCCCGGTCTCCTCGTCGATCTCCCGAACAGCGGCATCGATCAGCGTCTCACCTGCGTCGAGCTTGCCCTTGGGCAACGTCCAATCGTCATACCGTGGCCGGTGCACCACCCCGATCTGCACCGTCTCCTTCGATCGGCGCCACAACACACCACCGGCCGCCCAAATGGTCTTCACGGGAGCGTTCCCCTGTGAATCCGACTTGCCCGACTTGGACATCGCCTCGTCTACACCTCTGCTCTTGTCGACACCCGTGAACCCTTGGGACGCGCGCGATCGTAACCGACCACGGTTACCGGACGGTGTCGACCCACCCCGGCCGGATCACGCGCCCGAGTCCCGGCCGGATCATGCGCCCGAGTCCCGGCGGGATCATGCGCCCGAGTCCCGGCGGCGATTCCGCCGCATCATCTGGCGCTGATGATCGCGCACCTCTTCACCCGCGGCGGGGGAAGCCACCCAGCTGCCGTCGGAATGCAGCACCCAACACCGGGTTCGCGGATCCAGGGCGGAGGAGAAGATGTCGCCGAGCTCACCGGTGAGTCGCTCATCGCGCACCTGCACCATCACCTCGATCCGACGATCGAGGTTGCGATGCATCATGTCCGCGCTGCCGATCCAGTACTCGTCCTGCGCGCCGAAATGCATGATGCGCGAATGCTCCAGGAACTGCCCCAGGATCGAGCGCACCACGATGTTGTCACTGACCCCCGGCATCCCCGGTCGTAGTGCGCAGATCCCGCGCACCACGATCTCCACCGGGACCCCGCTCTGCGAGGCCCGATACAGTGCGTCGATGACCTGCTCGTCGACGAGCGCGTTGGCCTTCAAGCGAATCCGCGCACGCTCGTCGCCCTTGTGATGGGCGAGGATCTCCCGATCGATCCGCACTATGATTCCCGAACGGATGCCGTTCGGGGCGACCAAGATGTTGCGGTACTCGGTCTTGCGCGAGTAACCGGTCAGCGTGTTGAACAAATCGGTCAGGTCGGCGCCGATATCCGGTGCGGCGGTGAGCAACCCGACGTCCTCATACAGCCGGGCGGTCTTCGGGTTGTAGTTGCCGGTCCCGATGTGGCAGTAGCGCTTGATCGTCGAACCCTCACGACGCACCACCAGACAGGTCTTGCAGTGCGTCTTCAGGCCGACCAGACCATAGACGACGTGGACGCCGGCCTGCTCGAGTTGGCGCGCCCACTTGATGTTGGCCTGTTCGTCGAAACGCGCCTTGATCTCCACGAGCGCCACGACCTGCTTACCCGCCTCGGCGGCGTCGATGAGCGCGTTGACGATCGGTGAATCACCCGACGTGCGGTACAGCGTCTGCTTGATCGCCAACACGTGCGGATCGGCAGCGGCCTGCTCGATGAACCGCTGAACGCTGGTGGAGAACGAGTCATAGGGATGATGGACGAGCACGTCGCCTTCGCGCAGCGTGGAGAACACGCTCTTGGGTGTCTCGCGTTCACCGAACGCCGGATGCGTTGCGGGAACGAACGGACGATCCTTCAGGTGCGGACGATCGAGCCCGTAGATCTCGAACAACGAGGACAGATCGAGCAATCCGGGAGCCTGGATGACGTCGGCCGGATTGACGTCGAGTTCGCGCAGCAACAGCTCGAGCATGTGCTCACTCATGTCGTCGGCGACCTCGAGACGCACCGGTGAACCGAAACGACGACGGGCGAGTTCGCGTTCGAGGGCCTGCAACAGATCCTCGTCGCGGTCCTCCTCGACCTCGAAATCGGCGTTGCGCGTGATCCGGAAGACGTGATGCTCGACGATCTGCATCTCCGGGAACAGATGTTCCAGATTCGCCGCGATCAGGTTCTCCATCGGCAACAGCACGGCGGGGTGGTGGCCGCGGCCGTCGGCCACCGCCGACCCGGGGGCGAGCTGGTCGACGCGGACGAAACGATTGACGTTGTCGGGCACCTTGACTCGCGCGAAGTGCTCACCGCCCTCGTTCGTGTCCTTCACCGTCACCGCCAGATTCAGCGACAGACCGGAGATGTAGGGGAACGGGTGGGCCGGATCGACGGCGAGCGGGGTGAGCACCGGGAACACCTGCTCGTGGAAGTGCTCCACCATTCGCTTCTGCTGATCGGCATCGAGCTCCGACCACGACACCACGTGAATTCCGTTGGCCGCCAAGTCGGGTCGCACCGAATCGAGGAACACGCGTGCATGCCGGTCGGCCAGGGTCTGAGTGCGCCCGGCGATGCGCAGCAACTGCTCCCGGGGCGAGAGGCCGTCGGCGGACCGCACCGACAAACCGGTCTCGTCGCGGCGTTTGAGCCCAGCGACCCGCACCATGAAGAACTCGTCGAGGTTGGAGGCGAAGATCGCGAGGAACTTCGCGCGCTCCAGCAACGGCAACGAGGTGTCCTCGGCGAGAGCGAGCACACGCGAATTGAAGTCGAGCCAACTGAGTTCGCGATTCAGATAGCGGTCCTCGGGCAGATCGGCCGATTCGTCTGGTGCCAGGGTGGCGGCCGGCGGTGCGCCGGGGATCGCGGTGAGTGGCTGGGTCGAGGTGTCGTCTGCGGGGCTCACCGTTCAATCATGACGCATCGGTCCGGCGAGCCGCAGCCTCACCGCCGGGCTCGGGTTCGCCACGCCGCCGCACACGCGCGATCGGGCCGTCGAGACCGAGAACGGCGCGCGTGTGATCTCCCACGCCCAGTGCGACCGCGGCCTCGAGATCGGCCGCGGTGTCGACATCGGTGCGCAGATCAGGCCAACGCCGGTGCGCCGGATCGATCTCGAGTGCCCCGTCGGCGCGATGAGCCGCGGCCGAGTCGATTCCGAAGCGCGGCAGTCGATCATCGTCGGCGGGACGCAGCAGAAGCGCGGTTCCGTCACCGCCGGCGTCGGTGATCAGTGCATAGGGGACCTCGGCACACTCGTCGAGGACCGCACGGATGCTCGCCGCGTCTGCGGCCGGCAGATCGGCCTGCACCATCAGTACGCGACGAACCTCGCGGTGACGCGCTCGAATCCACTCCGTCCCCTGCGCGTAGGCGTGATTCAGAGACGAGTCGGGCCGTGCGATCTCCGGCAATGCTCTCGCCCCGGCGGCATCGACGGCGCGCAGGACGTCGTCGTCGGGGCTGACCACCACGATCGGGGCGAGCCCTGCCGATCGCACCGCCGCCAGGGTGTCGAGCAGCATCGACAACACCAGTTCGCCGTGCTCACCGATCCGGGTGGCCGGCGGCGCCGGAGCTGCCGCCCGGTGGGTCACGGACGGTGCGAGGCGGGACGCGGCGAGACGGGTCTTGGCGGCGCGGAGGTGCTTGACGACCAGAACGGCGGCAATCGCCGGCGTCTGCGCGTGATCGTTGCTGTGCTCGCCTCCCACGCTCCCATGATGGACGACGCGGCGGAGTCGGTGGCGACCGCGTGCCCACCGGACACCCCAATCGCCGTGGATCGGCATCGGCCGCGGGCTAGGGTGAAGGCCACAATCGAACGGTGAAGGGGAGTGGACGTGCGCGCGGTGGTCATGGGTGCCGGGTCGTGGGGGACGGCAACGGCGAAGGTTCTGGTCGATGCGGGAACCGACACCGTGTTGTGGGCCCGGCGGCCCGAGCTCGCCGAGACCATCAATGCCGAGCACACCAACCCCGACTACCTCGCCGGCATCGCCCTGCCCGAGCAACTCCGGGCCTCCAGTGATCTCGACGAGGTGTTGCCCGGCGCCGACATCGTCGTGTGCGCCGTGCCGTCGCAGTCGTTGCGCGACAACCTGACCGCGTGGAAGCCGCACCTCGGTTCGGACGCCACACTGGTGTCGCTGGCCAAGGGGATCGAGACACATTCGTTGATGCGGATGAGTGAGGTGATCGCCGAGGTCGGCGACCTGCCCGAGGATCGGATCGCGGTGCTGACCGGGCCCAACCTCGCGCGGGAGATCGCCGAGGGACAGCCGGCAGCGACGGTGATCGCGTGCCGCGACGAACAGCGCGCACAAGCACTGCAGAGCGCCTTCAACACCGGCTACTTCCGTCCGTACACCAACACCGACGTCGTCGGCTGCGAGATCGGTGGCGCGGTGAAGAACGTGATCGCCCTGGCGTGCGGGATGGCCAGCGGTGTCGGGTTCGGACAGAACACCCTGGCGACCATCATCACCCGTGGCCTGGCCGAGACGATCCGGCTCGGCGTCGCCGTCGGCGCCCACATCGAGACCCTCGCCGGTCTGGCCGGTATCGGTGATCTGGTGGCGACGTGCTCATCCCCGTTGTCGCGCAATCGAACCTTCGGTGCGCGACTCGGCGAGGGCGCGACGATGGAACAGGCGCAGGCCGCCACCAACGGACAGGTCGCCGAAGGCGTGAAGTCGTGTACCTCGGTGCGTGCGCTCGCCGAACGGCACGAGGTGTCGATGCCGCTGACCGATGCGGTCCACGGTGTGTGCCACTCGGGGATGTCGGTCGCCGACGCGGTGGCGTCGTTGCTCGGCCGCACTACCAAGCCGGAGGTCTACCGGGACTGAGGCGCGACCGGGTCGGTGATCACCCCAAATCCAAAGGCCCGGTAGGCAATACGCGCCCGATGGCCGCCGACACGTCGGTGATCGAGGAGTTGCCGCCGCTGACCGGGACCCACAGCGCGACGTAGGGTCGGTGATCGACGCACACGTAGGCCTGCCCGCGATTCTCGATCGTGTCGGTGATGAACCACTGCACACCGTTGACCGTCTGCAGTCGGCTCGACGGGGCGAGTTCACTCGGCCGATCCACGCCACAGCGCACGGTCACCGGGTCGCCGCCGTCGGAACCCTTCCACGTCGCGGTGTCACCGCTGACCTGCTTGGTGCCGAATCCCTCGAACGACTCCGGAAGCGCGGCCATCAGCGGCGCGCAGGGACCGGCGTCGGCGGAGGCGGCCGCCGCATACGAATCGACCGGCGTCTGTGGCTGATCCGACGACTTGAGGGCCGCATACGTGATGAATCCGACGATGACCATGATCGGGATGGTGACGAGCGTGGCGATCAGCGCCGGACTCAGTCGTGGGCCCGAGCCGTCCTCGTATCGGGCGTGATCGGGCTCGCCGGTGGTCTTCTCGCCGGTGGTCGTCTCGGTGGGCTCGGGTTTGTCGGGCCCGGGTGTGTCGGGCTCGTCGCCTGCTGCGTCTTCCGGGCTACTCACACGCCACACCCTAACGGTGTCCGGGCTCGCGCCCCGCGCCTGCCCGTGCCGATCCGTCGTGCCCGTGCTGATCCGTCGGGCCCCGGCCGATCCATGTCAGTGCGCGGCGGTCACCACCGGGCAGGTGAGGGTTCGGGTGATTCCGTCGACCTTCTGGATCTGCGGGACCACATCGTTGCGCAGATGTGCGGCATCGGCGGCGTCCACCCGGACGATCACGTCGTACGGTCCGCTGACCTCTTCTGACGAGGCGACCCCCGAGATCTCTGCGATGGTCGCCGCGGCCAGAGCCGCTCGTCCGACCTCGGTCTGGATCAGTATGTAAGCCTGAACCACGGCCATCCTCTCCACATCTGCCACGTCGCGGGAATCGGGCTGATGACCCCGCAGGCGGTGCCGCGGCGACCGGGCTCACAAGGCCCGAACCACTACACTGCTGGGACACATTGTCGCTGACAACCCCGGAGGTGGCGAGTCGGCACCGCAACGGAGGGGAGTCCAGGTGGTCACCGAGCCCCTCGGTGGTCGGCCCGACCACGGTGGTGATCAGCACGGTGACGGCGGGCACGGTGCTGACCGGTACGGGGTCGATCGGTCGGCGGTCGACAGGTCCGGAACGCTCGGAGAGGTGGGGGAGCGGGCGATCATCGCGATGTTCACCACAGCCGTCGCACACGGTCCCGAATCGTCTTCCGGCAGCGACATCGTGATCGGATCGGGCGACGACGCGGCCGTTTTCGACGTCGGGCCGACCGTCATCAGTACCGACACCGCGGTGCAGGGGCGTCACTTTCGGCTCGAATGGTCCGGTGCCGCGCAGATCGGTGCGCGCACCGTCGTGCAGAGTGCTGCCGACATCGCGGCGATGGGCGGCCGGACGACCGGAGTGGTTGTGGCACTGGCCTGTCCGCCGCACACCACGGTCGGCTGGCTGGCCGATCTGAACGCCGGCATCGTCGATGCGGCGCACCGGCTCGGGGCGCGGGTGCTCGGCGGTGATCTCGTGGCGGCCGACGAGATCGTGGTGAGCATCACCTCGGTCGGAGCCCTCGACGGACTGGCGCCGGTGACGTTGTCCGGGGCGCGGGCCGGCGATGTGCTCGCGGTCAGCGGTCCGCTGGGATCGGCGGCGGCCGGGCTCGCGGTCGCCTCCCGATCCGGCGTCGCGCCGATGCGCCGGTGGCAGCGCGACAGCGATCCGCGCGCGAGCGTGGTCTCGGCATTCCTGTTGCCGGCGCCGGATCTGTCCCAGGGCGTTCGGGCCGCCCGCGCAGGGGCCCACGCCATGACCGACGTCTCCGACGGTCTGGTCGAAGAACTCCGCACCATGGCCACCTCGTCAGGGGTGTCGCTGGCCGTCACCGGGGATGCGGTGCCCAGGTGTGCGGAGGTGGACCAGGTCGCCGCCCTTCTGGGTGCCGACGCGCGGACCTGGGCGCTGACCGGTGGCGAGGACCACGAACTGCTGGCGTCGTTCGCACCCGGCGCGGTGCCGCCCGGGTGGACCGAGATCGGTGAGGTGCGAGAAGGACCGGCCCGCGTCACGATCGACGGCGACGACATCGTCGGGCTCAGCGGGTGGCGCGCATTCGATCGGTGAGGCGCCCGGTGCTCGCCACGGACATATTCGCGGGGTGGCGGACGAGGACGAGTCGGTGCGGTGATTAGATCACCCCCATGGCGATCTACGCGCTCGACGACCGAGAACCGGAACTGGGGGAGGACGTCTACGTCCATCCCGATGCGACCGTCATCGGCGCGGTGACCCTCGCCGACGGCGTCTCGGTGTGGCCCGGAGCGGTGCTGCGCGGTGACTACGGCACGATCACCATCGGTCGCCGCACCAACATCCAGGACGGAACCGTCATCCACTGCACGCCGATCCATCCCACCGTCATCGGTGCGGGCTGCGTCGTCGGCCACAACGCCCACATCGAGGGCTCGACCATCGGTGACGATGTGCTGATCGCCTCGGGTTCGGTGGTGCTCAACGGCTCCACGATCGGAGCGGGTGCGATCGTTGGAGCCGGTGCGGTGGTCCCCTTCGATGCCGAGGTGCCCGCGCACCGCATGGTGCTGGGCATCCCCGCGAAAGTGCGTGAGGGATACCAGGTGCCGCCCGGACATCTCGAGATGAACGTCGAGATGTACTTCCAGAACGCCCAGCACTACCGGTCATCGCTACGGAGGCTCGACTGATCATGGCGCCCAAGCCGCTTGCCGAACTCCTCGACCCCGGTTGGGCACACGCACTGGAACCGGTGGCCGACGTCATCACCGAGATGGGGCAGTTCCTGCGCGCCGAGAACGAGTCGGGGCGTGGTTACCTGCCCGCCGGACAGAATGTGTTGCGCGCCTTCACCAGTCCTTTCGACGATGTTCGGGTACTCATCGTCGGCCAGGACCCCTATCCCACACCGGGGCATGCGGTGGGTCTGAGTTTCTCGGTGGCGCCGGAGGTTTCGCCGATTCCACGGTCGCTGGCCAACATCTACACCGAGTACTGCGAGGACCTCGGCTATCCGCGCCCGGCCAACGGTGACCTGACGCCGTGGGCACGCAATGGTGTCCTGCTGCTCAACCGCGTATTGACCGTGACGCCCGGAGAACCGGCCTCACACCGCGGAAAGGGGTGGGAGAAGGTCACCGAGTGCGCGATCAAGGCGCTCGTCGACCGGGACGAACCGCTGGTGGCCATTTTGTGGGGGCGTGACGCAGCGGGCCTGCAGCAGTGGATGCCCGACGTCCCGGCCATCGTCTCGGCGCACCCCTCGCCGTTGTCGGCGAGTCGAGGCTTCTTCGGGTCACGGCCCTTCAGCCGCGCCAATGCCGAACTCGAGGATCTCGGCGGCGAGCCGGTCGACTGGCGCCTGCCGTCCTGAGCGTCCGAGCGCCCCAGACCTCGCCGACAGCGCCCTTCGTTTCGCCGAAAGCGCCCTATATTTCGCCGACGGCGCCCGGCACAGTCGGGGAGAGCGCTGTCGGCGTCGGGGAGAGCGCTGTCGGCGAAAATCGGTGCGCTGTCGGCGGGGTGTGGGCCGTCGTCCCGACGCCGGCAACTCAGCGGGAAAAGCGCCGCGCGGCCGGATCGGTGCGTTCCTGCCAGCCGACCCGCTCGAGTTCGGGGACGTCCGTGGTGGTTTCGGGATATCCGAGGCACAGATAGGCGGTGAGTGACCAGGTGTCGGGCACCTCGAGCGTGCGGTGCGCGGCGGCGGCGTCGAGGATCGAGACCCATCCGAGGCCGACGCCGTGTGACCGCGCGGCGAGCCACAGCGCGGTGACGGCGGCCACCGTCGAGTAGTCGAGCGTCTCCGGCATCGTGGCACGCCCGAGACCATGCCCTTGGGGCAGTTCATGATCGGTGAACACCGCGAGGTGGACCGGGGCGTCGTCGAGCCCGGCGAGTTTGAGCCCGGCGTAGAGCCGGGCACGTTCGCCGTCGTAGCCGTCGAGCGCGTCGGCGTTACAACGCGCGAAGTTCTCCCGGATCTGTCCCCGACGCTGCGGTGATTGCACCTCGACCAATCGCCACGGCTGCGAGTTACCCACCGACGGAGACAATTCCGCGCGATGCAGGATCGTCTCGAGCAGGTCCGCATCGATCGGGTCGGCGCGGAACCGGCGCACATCACGGCGCAGGGCGAACAGTCGGTCGAGGTCGTCGCGGAAGTCCGGGCCGAACTCGGCGGCGGTGTCAGTTGCCGCGTGCTGCAACGAAATCGGGGCTCCGCTTGGCGATGAAGGCGTCGACTCCCTCGATCCCCTCGGGCTCACCACTGCGCTCGGAGATCGACCGGGCCTCGGCGAGAAGGTGTTCCGGCAGCGACGTGGTCGCCGACGCGGTGAGCAGGCGTCGGGCCGCCGACAGCGCAGCGCGCGATCCGGAGGCGAGGGTGTGTGCCACCGCCGCGGCCTCGGTGGCGATCGCGTCGTCCTCGACGACCCGGGACAGGATGCCTATCGCGAGCGCCTCCTCGGCGCGGATCACGCGGTTGGTGAGGATGATCTCGCGAGCGCGGGCGGCACCGACCGCCCTCGGCAGGGTCCAGGACATGCCGCCGTCGGGGGTCAGGCCGATTCCGCCGTACGCGGGTCGCAGAGCCGTCGACGAACCGCCGATCGCGATGTCGGCGTGGAGCACGATGCTCATGCCGGCACCCGCGGCCCAGCCCTTCACGGCCGCGACGACGGGGCGGTTGGCACCGGTGAGCGCGAGAACGAAATCATGGAAGGTATCGGCGACCTCGCGGATGTAGGCCGGCCGGTCCGGGGCGCCGGCGAAGGCGCGGACGTTGCCGCCGGCACAGAAATTGGCGCCGGGACCGGTGAGGAGGATCGCGCCGACCTCTCGCTCGCCGCGGGAGATCTCGTTGAGTGCCGCGGTGGCGTCGTGGAGTGCGGTGTCGTCGAGCGGGTTGCCGGCAGAGGGGCTGGAGACGGCGATGGTCAAGACGGCGCCGTCCTGGGTCACGGGAGAGGGGCTGGCGGCGTCGATGGTGGCAGTCATGACCGTCACCTTAGCCGGGCCACGAAAAAGACCCGACCCGGGCCCGAGCGTTCGCTCGGTGGGTCGGGTCTGCTCGCCGACAATCGCAGGTCATCCGACCCGGGGAGGTCGGTCAGACCAGGGAGGTCTTGCCGGCCTTCAGGCAGGAGGTGCAGACGTTCTTGCGCTTGCGGTTGCCCGGGGCGACCTCGACGCGGACCGACTGAATATTCGGATTCCACCGGCGGTTGGTGCGGCGGTGCGAGTGCGAAACGGACTTGCCGAAGCCCGGACCCTTGCCGCAGACGTCACAGACGGCAGCCATAACGAACTCCTCGGGGGTGAGTGGTGTGTGGTTCTCGGTCAGCCCACCGTCACATGCT
Source organism: Gordonia sp. L191 (assembly GCF_030077625.1). Lineage (NCBI taxonomy): Bacteria > Bacillati > Actinomycetota > Actinomycetes > Mycobacteriales > Gordoniaceae > Gordonia > Gordonia sp. L191. The sequence goes on from NZ_CP125996.1 coordinate 1,722,358, forward strand.
CCGAACGGCGCGACTACAGCGCGCGCCATGTCCCGGAGCCACGCTGGCGGCAAGGCAACCCTGCAAGGATAGCGGGCCCGGCGGTCGCCGACCAAATCCACCCCGGACCGCACCGCGGCGACCCGGGAGCCTCCCGCCCCGCGGAGTCCCGTCCGACACCGTTGGTCCTCGCGAGTAACCTCGACCACAGTTGTCGGCGAACGCCGGCAGCTGCGGTGATTCGGTGCTCTCGCGGGTCGAGGACGCGCGTTGTCGGTGGGAGGTGGTCGTGGCGGCGTTCGATGGTGGCATGGCCGATGGTGCGGGTGGCGAGGGGGCTGTCACGCAGAGCGATACGAACCACGGGGGTACGACCCACGGGGATACGACCCACGCGGGTATGACCAAGACGATGAGCCCGGCGCTGCTGCGTGACTGGGCCACGGCAAGCGCCGACGGTCTCGAGGCGGCGCGCGGTGAGATCAACGACCTCAACGTCTTTCCCATCCCGGATTCCGACACGGGCAGCAACATGGCGTTCACGATGCGCGCCGCCGCCGACGCCGCCGCGGCACTACCCCACGATGCCGACACCGCGGCGGTGGCCCGCACGCTCGCCGATGCCGCGGTGGCCGCCGCGCGGGGCAATTCCGGGATCATCCTCTCGCAGGTCCTCGTGGGGGTGGCCGACGCCGTGGAGGTCGCGGCCCCCGGGGAGCTGTCGCTGTCCTATCTCGCGAGCGCGGGGTTACGTCTGGCCGGGCTCGCCGCCCGCCGCGCGGTCAGCGAGCCACGCGAGGGCACGGTCCTGACCGTCATCTCCGTGGCCGCGACGACCGCGGCCGCCCACGCCGACGACCTGCCGGGCGATCTCGTGCGTGCGGTGGCCGACCGCGCCGCCGAAGCCCTCGACCGCACCACCGATCAATTGCCCGAGCTGGCCTCCGCCGGGGTGGTCGACGCGGGCGCGCGCGGATTCCTGGTGTTGCTCGATTCGCTGGTCGCGGTGATCACCGGGGTGTCGGCACGGCGACGACGCTACCGGGGTTCGCTGATGGGCGGCGGACGTCCGGGCCATCCCGACGATGCGACGTGTTCGGGGTCCTCGGAGATGGATTTCGAGGTGATGTACCTGCTCGACGGCGCCGCGGGCGAGCACATCGGTGCCCTGCGCGGCGAACTCGACCAGATCGGCGACGCCGTCGTCATCGTCGGCGACAGCTCCAGCGGCGACGGCGAGCGGTTCTCGGTGCACGTCCACACGTGCGAACCGGGCAAGGCGGTGCAGGCAGGTCTGGCCGCGGGGCAGATGTCGGACATCCGGATCAGCTGCTTCGCCCTCGACGCCATCCGGTCTCAGGTCGACTCCGCCGAACCGCCGCCCCGATACAAGCGGGCCATCGTCGCGGTGGTCAAGGGGGAGGGAGCCGCCACCCTGTTCGCCGACGCGGGCGCCGCGGTGGTGCGCGCCGACGACGGGGTGAGCACCGACGTACTGGCGCAGGCGATCCGTGACACCGATGCCGCGCACGTCATCGTCATGGCCAATGGTGCGATGACCAGCCAGGATCTCGTCTCCGTCGCCGCCGACGTCCGATCGCAGCAGCGGTCGGTGGTGTCACTACCGACGCTGTCGATGGCCCAGTGCCTGGCCGCGTTGGCCGTACACGATCCGGGTGAGTCCGCCGACGCCGATGCCTACGCGATGGCCGAGGCCGCGGCCGGTGCCCGATGGGGGTCGCTGCGCCGCGCCGAGGGCCGCATGATGACCCTGGCCGGCACCTGCGAGATCGGCGACATTCTCGGCCTCATCGGTTCCGACGTGCTTGTGATCGCCCCGGATCAGACCGAGGCCGCGACCGCACTTCTCGACCTGATGCTAGCCACCGGTGGCGAGATGGTGACGGTGCTCGCGGGTTCGGAGGTCGACGACGCCGCACTGGACACGCTGGCCGAGCATGTGCGGCGCAACTATGCGGGTATCGAGTTGAGCGTGTACGCCACCGGTCAGGGCGACGACCTGATCCAGGTCGGGATCGAGTAGTGGCGGCCAGGCGCACCGCGACCGGTCGGTCCGGACGTACCCCGGCGGCGACGGACGACGCCGTCACGGTTCCGTCGGTGACCCCCGGGACGGTCACGCTGTCCGACGAGTTGACCGGTGTCCTCGGCCCGGAAACGGCCGCGGGGCTGGCGAGCTTGGGGATCTCGACCGTCGGCGAACTACTCCGTCATGCGCCGCGCCGTTACGTGCGACGCGGCCAGCCATCAGCCTCCGAGGAACTCGAGGAGGGGGAGTGGGTCAGCATCGTCGGCCGGGTCACCAAGGCGAACATGGCGAATATGAAGTCGCGTCCGGGGAAAATCCTGCGGCTGGCGGTGATGGACGAAAAGCGAACCTTTGAGGTGAGTTTCTTCAATCCCTACAGCGTCGCGCGCGCGCTCACCATCGGCACCCGGGTAATGCTGGCGGGGACGGTCAAGTTCTTCCAGGGCCGCCCGCAACTGACGCATCCGCAGTGGCTGGCGCTGCCCGAGGACGGTGACGACGCGGAGAAGGTCATCGGCAGCCCGATGATGGCGGAGATGTTCGAGATAGAACGCGCCGCAAGCGAATCCGATCCCTCGGCGCCCAATCCGATGCTTGCACTGTTTGATCGGTCGATCATTCCGATGTATCCGGCGACGAGTACCTGTCAGACATGGGAGATCTGGAGCGCCATCCGGCGTGTCCTCGACCTCGTCGGGCCCCTGCCCGACGCCCTCGACGACGCGCAACGTCGCGAACGGTCGCTGATCCGTACCGACAACGCGGTTCGTTCGGTCCATTTGCCCGAGGCCGACGGCGAGATCCGCCCGGCCCGTGAGCGCATGAAATTCGATGAGGCACTGGCGATCCAGCTGGTTCTCGCGCAGCGGAGGCTCGCCGGTCGTACCGACAGCGCCCCGATCTGCCCGCGCGTGCCGGGGGGCCTCGAAGATCAACTGCTCGCCCGGCTGCCGTTCACGCTGACGACCGGACAGCAGGCTGTCGGCGAGGAGATCGGTACCGACCTCGGTCGCGGAGAGCCGATGAGCCGGCTCCTGCAGGGCGAGGTCGGCTCGGGCAAGACGTTGGTGGCGTTGCTCGCGATGCTGCGCGTCGTGGACAACGGCCACCAGTGCGCACTGCTCGCGCCCACCGAAGTGCTTGCCGCCCAGCACTATCGAACGATCTCGGCGATGCTCGGCGATCTGGCCTCGGCCGGGCGGCTCGGCGCCGCAGACGGTGCCACCCAACTCGCACTGATGACCGGATCGATGAAGACCAAGGACAAACGCGAAACCCTCCTCGACGTCGTCACCGGGCAGGTGGGCATCGTGATCGGCACCCACGCCCTGCTCGAGGAGAACGTCAGCTTCTTCGATCTGGGCATGTTCGTCGTCGACGAGCAGCACCGGTTCGGTGTCGAGCAGCGCGACACCCTCCGCGGACGTGGCCGCGACGGCGTCGCACCGCACGTGCTGGTCATGACGGCAACACCGATCCCGCGCACCGTCGCGATGACCGCCTTCGGTGATCTCGACACCTCGGTACTCACCGAATTGCCCGCCGGTCGTCAACCGATCACCACCAACGTCGTGCCCATGGGCAAGCAACGGTGGGTCGAACGGGCCTGGGAGCGCGTCGACGAGGAGGTTGCCGCGCACCGTCAGGTCTACGTGGTGTGCTCACGCATCGGCGACGATCCCGACGCGCCGGCGCCGAAGAAGGCGGCGCCGAAAAAGGCGACAGCGCGCAAGGGCCGCAAGCCCGCACGCGCTGCCGCCGCCGACGGTGACGGGCCCGAAGAAGAGACCGTCGCGGTGATCGATCAGTTCCACGAACTGCTCGCGGGTCCGCTCGGTGGGCATCGGATCGCGATGCTGCACGGACGGATGCCGGCAGACGAGAAGGCCGAGACGATGGATGCGTTCGGCCGGGGTGAGATCGACATCCTGGTGTCGACGACGGTCATCGAGGTCGGCGTCGACGTGAAGAACGCGACGACGATGGTGATCGTCGACGCCGAACGCTTCGGGGTCAGTCAGCTGCATCAGTTGCGCGGACGTGTGGGCCGTGGTGGCCTACCCGGCCTGTGCTTGTTGATGACCAGGGTGTCGCCGGGTTCGAAGTCGATGGAACGACTCGGGGCGGTCGCTGCGTCCAATGATGGATTCGAGCTCGCCCAGATCGATCTCCAACAGCGAAGGGAGGGTGATGTCCTCGGTTCGCTGCAGTCCGGCGGCAAGACGTCACTGCACTTCCTGTCGCTGCTCGACGATGCCGAGATCATCGCCGACGCGCGGGATTTCGCGCAGGACATCATCGCTGCGGACCGGACACTGGCCGACCACCCTGCGATGGGTGCTCTGGTGGACGCGATCCTGGTACCGGACAAGATCGCTTACCTGGAAAAGTCGTAACGGACGGGCCGGTCGGCTCCTCGTACCTGCCGGGGTCGCCTGGCCGCTGCGCCGTTGGGTACTCCTTCTCGCGGTGGTGGCCACCGCGGTGGGCGTCGCGGTGGCCGTACATCTGGACCGACCGTCGCCCGATGTGGCCGTGCACGCCGATGCCCGCCGCGCCCTGCACTCGCTGGCCGCGATGACGGTGGTGGCGCACCGACCCGATCGCGACGACTATCATCGCTCGGCGTTCGGTGCGGCGTGGACCGACGCGGTTTCGGTCACCGGCGGACACAACGGCTGCGACACCCGAAACGACATCCTGTCGCGTGATCTGTCCGACGTCACCGTCGGGCCGGTGCGCAGTTGTCCGACGGCCGTGCTGACCGGCGAGTTCCGCAGCCCCTACACCGGTGCGACCGTGGTCTTCCGCCGGGACCGCTCCGCGCTTTCCGTACAGATCGATCACATTGTGCCGCTGTCGCTTTCGTGGGACCTGGGTGCGTGGTCATGGCCGGCGGAGCGTCGCGTCGAGTTCGCCAACGACCCCGCCAACCTGGTCGCGGTCGATGCCGCATCCAATCAGGCCAAGAGTGACGGCGAACCGGCCGTGTGGATGCCGCCGCTGCGGGCATTCCACTGCCGGTATGCGATCGCGTTCGTCGCGGTCGCCGACACCTACCGGCTGGCCGTCGATGCGGCCAGCCGGCGAGTGCTCACCGAGGTACTCGATTCCTGTTGAGGACCGACCCTGTTGGGCGGTCCGGTATTTCGATTCCGCAGCAGGCTCAGCTCGGGGGCATCAGCACCGAATCGACCAGGTAGACGGTCGCATTCGCGGTCTTGATGCCACCACAGACGACCGAGGTGTTGTCGTTGACCTTGATGTCGTTGCCCGACCCGGTGACCGTCACCGTGCCACCCTCGAGCGACTTGTGCTGGCCATCAATGTCGGCCGGCGGAATCTGGCCGGACACAACGTGATAGGTGAGAATCTTGGTCAGCAACGCCGAGTCGGTCTTGAGCTGATCCACGGTGGCCGCGGGGAGTTTGGCGAAGGCGGCATCGGTCGGCGCGAACACTGTGTACTGGCCGTTGTTCAGCGTGTCCACCAGGTTGACCTGCGGATTGAGCTTGCCGGAGATGGCCTGGGTCAGTGTCTTCAGTTCGGGGTTGGCTGCCGCCGCGGTGGCCAACGGCGCCATGGCCATCCCGTTCACCGAGGCCGGGCCACTCGGGTTGGCCTGTGCGTAGGCGGCGCAACCGCTTCCGACGAGATCGGCGGCGGGCGCTGCGCTTTCGCTCATGCTGGTCATGCCGCTCATCCCGGACATGCTGCTCGTCGCGGTCGACGTCGACGAGCTGGAGTCGTCACTACTGGAACATCCGGTCACCAGGCCGGCTGCGAGTACGAAACCCGATGCGGCCAGGGTGATTCGGGTTGCTGCGGTGCTACGCATGTTCTTCCTCACTGTGGACGGAATGAGCCTGCCCGAGTGGGCGTGCTCACACAGTCATTCGCACCCCCCGGCGTCGCGGATGGGTCACGCGCCGAGAAACTTTCCGGTGCATCGCGCGGTGCGTTCCGGGCGGTGCGTTCAGATGCGTTGAGACGCGGACCCATCCGGTGGGTGGCACCGTGCGAACCCTCCGACGACGCGGCCGGCTGATCGGTCGGCGCGCGAACTCGGCGAGAGGTCGATCATGCATCGAACCGCAGGACGATACCTACGGGCGATGACGGTGGGAGTGCTGTCGGTCGGGGTGGGTCTCGGTGCCGGTGAGCTCATCGCGGCCCTGGCCGTGGCGCCCGCATCGCCGGTGGGTGTGGTGGGCGCGCAACTCATCGACCACACACCATCGGCGATCCGCGAGTGGGCCATCGACACTTTCGGCACCTCCGACAAGACCGCGCTACTGAGCGGAATCGCGGTGGCCGTCGTCATACTCTCGGCGATCGCCGGCGTTCTGCAGGTGCGCAGACCGCCGTCGGGCGCAGCGGTGATCGGCGCCTTCGGCCTCGTGGGAGCCGTGTGTGCGATGACCCGACCGACCGGCACCGCGCTCTATGCGGTGCCGTCGTTGTGCGCAGGCGTGATCGGCATTGTCGTGCTCGTCGTCCTGTGTCGGCGTGCGATCGGCAACCGTGGCCAGTCAGAACCCGAGCCCCCCGAACTCGAGCACCCGGTCCCCGACGACGCTCGACCTGTCGCAACCGTCGGGTGGTCGCGCCGTCGCTTCGTCGTGGTGTCGGGTGGGATCGCCGTGTTGATCGCCGCATCCGGCTATGCCGCCCGCCGGATCGCCGCGACCGGCGGCGCGGTCGCCGAACGCATGGGACTACGCCTGCCCGCGGTTCGTGATGGCGCACCGCCCATCGCGGCCTCGATGAACCTGGACGTCTCCGGTGCCACCCCGTTTCTGACATCCGCGGACGACTTCTACCGGATCGACACCGCGCTCGCGGTTCCGCAACTCACGACTCAGGAGTGGCGATTGCGCATCCACGGCATGGTGGCCCGTGAACTCGTCCTCGACTGGGACGATCTGATGGCGATGCCCGCGCGTGAACGCGTCATCACGTTGACGTGCGTGTCGAACGAGGTGGGCGGCGACCTCGCGGGCAACGCCCGATGGCTCGGCTATCCGATGGCCGACATCCTGGCGCGGGTCGGCGTGGAGACCGACGCGGACATGCTGTTGTCGACGAGCGTCGACGGGTGGACCTCGGGCACACCGCTGTCGGCGATCACCGACGGCCGCGACGCGATGCTGGTGATCGGGATGAACGGGTCGCCGCTGCCGCTCGAGCACGGATACCCGGTACGCCAGGTGATCCCCGGCCTGTACGGGTTCGTGTCCGCGTGCAAATGGGTGATCGATTGGGAGATCACCCGATTCGACCGCGCGCAGTCGTACTGGACCAAGCGCGGCTGGGCCGATAAGGCACCGATCAAGACGGCGTCGCGCATCGACCGGCCGGCACCCTTCGCCTCGCTGCCGAAGGGTCCGGTGGTGGTCGCCGGAACCGCCTGGGCCCAACATCGTGGCGTGCGTTCGGTGCAGGTCCGCGTCGACGACGGGCCGTGGCAGGAGGCGACGCTCACCCAGGAGTACTCGATCGACACCTGGCGACAATGGACCTGGACCTGGGATGCCCAACCAGGGCAGCACACGCTCTACTGCCGGGCCACCGACGCCACCGGCGCGACCCAGCCGGACACCCGCGTACCGCCCATTCCCGACGGCGCGACGGGCTGGCACAGCCGGGTGATGACCGTGCAGAGCTGAGGTGTCGTCGGCGGGTGAGCCCGACGTGGGAAGCCGTCGGTGGCCGGACGTACTCTGGTGATCGTCATAGACGCCGATCGTCACCGCCGCACAGGCGACGAGGGAACACGCACCGCCGCACACCTACCGGGAGAATTCATGAGCGCACCCGCCGTCAGTCCCACCGACAGCGGTGTCGAGCAGACCGTCACCGAGTTGGCCACGGCCGCCAAGAGCGCATCCCGCGCGCTCGGCCGGCTGACCACCGCGGCCAAGAACGAGGTGCTCACCGCCGCGGCCGAGCAGATCGAGGCCGCGACCGAGTCGATCATCGCCGCCAACGCCGAGGATCTCGCCCGCGCCGAGGAGTCGGGGATCGAAGCCAGCCTGCTCGACCGGTTGCGGCTGACCCCCGAGCGGGTGGCCGGGATCGCCGCAGGGCTGCGTCAGGTGGCCGCACTGCCCGACCCGATCGGGGAGATCGTCGCGGGCAAGACACTGCCCAACGGACTGCGACTGCGTCAGGAACGTGTCCCGCTCGGGGTGGTCGGCATCGTCTACGAGGCGCGGCCCAACGTCACCGTCGACGCCTTCGGGATCGCCTTCAAGTCCGGCAACGCGGTGCTGCTGCGCGGCTCGTCGTCGGCAGCGGCATCGAACGCCGAGCTGGTCCGAATCCTGCGGGACACCTTGCGCGCCAACGGGGTCACCGCCGATGCGGTGGCGTTGCTGCCCAGTGAGGACCGGGCCAGCGTGACCGCGCTCATCCGGGCGCGGGGACTGGTCGACGTGGTGATCCCGCGCGGCGGAGCGGGGTTGATCAACGCCGTCGTCGCCAACGCCACCGTGCCGACCATCGAGACCGGTACCGGCAACTGTCACGTCTACGTGCACGCGCTCGCCGACGTCGACGTCGCCACCCGCATCGTGCTCAACGCCAAGACCCGGCGGCCCAGCGTGTGCAACGCCGCCGAGACGGTGCTCATCGACAAGGCGATCGCCGCCGAGGCGATGCCCAAGATCAGCCAGGCCCTCCGGTCGCAGGGAGTCGTCATCCACGGCGACGAGGCCGACATGGAACCCGCCAGTGACGCCGACTGGGCCGACGAGTACCTCTCGCTCGACATCGCGATGAAAATCGTCGACGACCTCGACGCGGCCGTCGCCCACATCGACACCTACGGCACCGGCCACACCGAGGCCATCATCACCACCGATCTGGCCGCGGCGCAGGAGTTCACCGACCGCATCGACGCCGCCGCGGTGATGGTGAACGCCTCCACCGCATTCACCGACGGCGAACAGTTCGGATTCGGCGCCGAGATCGGGATCTCGACGCAGAAACTGCATGCGCGCGGTCCGATGGGTCTGCCCGAGCTGACCTCCACCAAGTGGGTCGTCTGGGGCGACGGCCACATCCGCCAGGCGTGAGAGGAGTCCCTGCCGTGAGCACAACACCCACCGACACCGACACCCGCTCGACGGTGCATCCGTCCTTTGCCGACGTTCCCGACGTGGCCGCCCGTCTGCGCGGCACCGGCTACCTCGCCGACGACGCCACCGCGACCGCCACCTTCCTGGCCGACCGGCTCGGCAAACCGCTGCTGGTCGAGGGTCCCGCCGGTGTCGGCAAGACCGAGCTGGCCCGGGCCATCGCCGCCGCCACCGACGCCGAACTGGTGCGGCTGCAGTGCTACGAAGGCATCGACGAGGCGCGGGCGCTCTACGAGTGGAACCACGCCAAGCAGATCCTGCACATCCAGGCGACCGGAACCCGGGACTGGGCGGATGCCAAGACCGACATCTTCTCCGAGGAGTTCCTGCTGCCCCGTCCGCTGTTGACCGCCATCTCGCGGCCCGGTGCCACGGTGCTGCTCATCGACGAGATCGACAAGGCCGACGTCGACATGGAGGGCCTGCTGCTCGAGGTGCTCAGCGACTTCGCGGTCACCATCCCCGAGATGGGTACCGTCGTCGCCGCCCGGCGTCCGATCGTGCTGTTGACCTCCAACGCCACCCGCGAACTGTCCGAGGCACTCAAGCGCAGGTGTCTCTACCTGTACATCGATTTCCCGGATGCCAAGCGGGAGAAGGATATTCTCGCATCCCGGGTGCCCGCGCTCACCGAGTCGCTGGCGGCCGAACTCGTCCGGGTGGTCGGCGTCCTGCGTACCCTCGACATCCGCAAGAAGCCGTCGGTAGCCGAGACCATCGACTGGGCGAACACCCTGCTCGCCCTCGGTGCCGGAGAACCGACCTCCGGGTCGTCGGCCCGGGGCCTGGACAACGGGCTGATCGCTCGCACCCTCGGTGTGGTGCTCAAGCATCGGCCGGATCTGACCACAGCCATCAAAGAACTCAAACTCGGCTGATGTCGGCTGCGCCGGAAACCGCACCGTTCGTCGCACACCTCACCGACTTCGTCGACGAACTGCGCCGACGCGGGGTGGTGGTCGGGCCGTCGAACCTGATCGACGCCGCATGCGCCGTCGAGGTCCTCGACCTGCTCGACCGCAGCAGTCTGCGAGAGGGGCTCGCGGCGACGCTGCTCGACAACCACCTGCACCGGCCGGCCTTCGATCGGCTCTTCGACCTGTGGTTCCCGGCCGCGCCCGGTGCGCGCACCAGCACCGAGGATCTGCCACGCACCGCCGATGGCGAGGTCGACATCGCCGCCACCCGCGACGCGCTGGCCGCCCTGCTGGCCGACCCCGACTCGGAGTCCGACGGCCGTCTCGACGCGATGGTCGCCGAGATCGTCGAAATGCTCGGGCGGTACGAATCCGCCCGCGGTGAGGCGTATTCGGCCTATCAGGCGCTGTCCTCGATCGACCCGCAAACCCTGATCGCCCGGATCGCGGCGGCGATGGCCGGCGGCTCGCCGTCGGATCTCGATCTGGGTACCGAGCCGATGTTCCGCCGTGCCGCCGGTGATCGGGCCGCAGCGGTCCGCGCGGCGATCGAACGCGAAACCCAACGGCGGATGTCGGCGCGCAACGGTCGCGAACGCGTCGGCGAGTACGCGGTGCCCAACCTGCCGGAGAACATCAATTTCCTCACCGCGGGCGCCAGGGAACAGGCCGAACTGCGCCGCACCATCGACCCGTTGGCCCGATTGTTGGCCTCGCGGTTGGAGATCCGGCGCCGACGCGCCCACCGCGGTCCCGTCGACGTGCGGACCACCCTGCGCGCGTCGATGTCGACCGGCGGGGTGCCCATCGAACTGCGCCACCGCAAACCCCGGCCCGGACGGCCCGAACTGATCGTCATCTGCGACGTGTCCGGCTCGGTCGCCGGGTTCTCCCAATTCACCCTCAACCTCGTCTACGCACTGCGCCGGCAGTTCTCGAAGGTCCGGGTGTTCGCCTTCATCGACACCGTCGACGAGGTGACCGACCTGTTCGACCCGCGCAACGACGCCGACGCCGGATTCGGCGGGGATGCCCGGGCGGCGATGCATCGGATGATCTCGACCGCCCGGCTCATCACCCGCGACGGGCACTCCGACTACGGCAACATGCTGCGCGGCTTCGTCGACGAATACGCCGAGACGCTCACCCATCGCGGCGCACTGCTGATCCTCGGCGACGCCCGGACCAACTTCGGCTTCCCCCGCACCGAATTACTCGCCCAGCTCGTCGAACGCGCACGCCACGCCTACTGGCTCAACCCCGAGGCCGGCGCCGAATGGGGCACCGGCGACTCGGCCGCCGACGACTACGCGGAGATCATCGACATGTTCGAATGCCGCAACGCCCGCCAGCTCGCCACCGTCATCGCCGACCTGCTACCGGTATGACGATGCGCCCGCCCGCCGTCGCGACCGGCTCGCCGGGTCCCACCGCGTAGACTCACCCTTCATGTCCACCGACCGCCCGCAGGCGCGCCGTCGCATCGGCGTGATGGGTGGCACGTTCGACCCGATCCACAACGGTCACCTGGTGGCGGCCAGCGAGGTCGCACACCGGTTCTCGCTGCACGAGGTGATCTTCGTACCCACCGGCCGGCCCTGGCAGAAACTCGGCGAGGACGGTGGATCGGAGACCGGCGGGGATGACCAGCGCCGCAGTGCTGATCAGCGCCGCAGTGCCGATCAGCGCCGCAAGGACGACGAGCGCAGCAAACAGGTCTCGCCCGCCGAGGACCGCTACCTGATGACGGTCATCGCGACCGCATCCAACCCGCGCTTCTCGGTGAGCCGCGTCGACATCGACCGCGAGGGATACACCTACACCGTCGACACACTGCGTGATCTGCACGCGATCCTGCCCGACGCGGAACTGTTCTTCATCACCGGCGCCGACGCCCTCGAATCGATCCTCTCCTGGCAGAACTGGGAAGAGCTGTTCGAACTGGCCAACTTCATCGGCGTCAGCCGGCCCGGCTACGAACTCAATGCGAGTCACCTCGCCCAGCATCTGCAGGACCTGCCGCCGGAAACACTGCAGATGCTCGAGATCCCGGCCCTGGCGATCTCCTCGACCGAGTGCCGGGCGCGCGCCGCGCAAGGGCGCCCGGTCTGGTACCTCGTTCCCGACGGCGTCGTGCAGTACATCGCCAAGCGCCGACTCTATCGACCGCTGCGCAACAACTCCGCCCGGGTGTCGGCGCCGTGACCGAACCCGCCGATCGACATCACGTCCCGCTCGGGGCGACCGCCGTAATGAAAGGACCTGTGTGACTGCATCAGCCGAGGCATTGGCGATGGCGCGAGTGGCTGCCCTGGCGGCCGAGGACAAACTCGGTCACGACGTCGCCGTCATCGACGTCTCCGAACAGTTGGTGATCACCGACCTGTTCGTCATCGCATCCGCCGACAACGAACGTCAGGTCAACGCCATCACCGACGAGGTCGAGGACAAGCTGCGCGAGGCCGGCTACAAACCGGCGCGCCGTGAGGGCACTCGTGAAGGCCGTTGGGCGCTCCTGGATTACATCGACATCGTGATCCACATCCAGCACACCGACGAGCGCGCCTTCTATGCGCTGGAAAGCCTGTGGAAGGACTGCCCGACCGTCGACGTGACCGGCGATCAGGACCCCGAGTGAGCGGCGGTCCCGACAGCGGCGACACCTCCGTCGAACGTCTCACGCCGATCGTGCGCCGGTTGATCCTGTTGCGGCACGGGCAGACCGGTTACAACGCCACCAGCCGGATGCAGGGACAGCTCGACACCGATCTCTCCGAACTCGGTGTGCAGCAGGCAAAGTCGGCTGCAGCCGCGCTGGCCGACAAGAATCCGATGGTGATCCGGTCGTCGGATCTACGGCGCGCCCGCGACACCGCCGAGGCGTTGGCACTGGCGACCGGACTGACGGTCGACACCGACGAGCGGCTGCGCGAAACACACCTGGGGCAGTGGCAGGGCCTGACCCATCTGGAGGTCGACGCGCAGGCACCCGGTGCCCGGGCGATCTGGCGTGATGACGCCACGTGGGCGCCGCCGGGCGGCGAGAGCCGCACCGACGTCGCCGCCCGGGCGGTACCGGTCGTCACCGAACTCGTTGCCGCACTGGATGACTGGGGGACAGGCGCATCACCTGAGGCGCCGGTCGTGCTGGTCGCGCACGGCGGGGTCATCGCCGCGATGACCGCCGCCCTGCTGGATCTGCCGGTGGCGCGGTGGCCGATTCTCGGCGGCCTGGCCAACACCAGCTGGGTGCAGTTGTCCGGGCATGCGGCACCCGGGGAGCGTCCGCGGTGGCGCCTGGACGTGTGGAACGCCTCGGCCGAGGTGGCCGACGCGGCAATCCAGTGACCGTGCCCGATCCCGCGGGGCCCGAATCCGCGGGGCCTGATCCCGCGGGGCCCGATCCCATACCGGCCGCGGGCACCGACGGTTGCCTGCTCGTACTGTCGGACTCCCTCGCGTACTACGGTCCCGGTGGCGGCCTGCCCGCCGACGATCCGCGGATCTGGCCGAACCGTCTCGGCGCACACGTCGGCCTGTCGACGCGGCTGTTCGGCCGGGTCGGGTGGACCAGCCGTGACGTGTGGTGGGCGCTGACCCAGGATCCCAACATCTGGTCGGCGGTGCCGTCGGCGCGTGCGGTCGTGCTGGCGATCGGCGGGATGGACAGCCTGCCGTCGCCGCTGCCGACAGCCCTGCGCGAACAGATCCGGTACCTACGTCCGCCGCGCCTGCGGCAGGTGGTGCGCAGCGGATACCAGTGGTGGCAGCCACGCGCGTCGCGTCTCGGCTGGCCGGTGGCGCTCCCACCGAAAGTGACCGTCGAGCATCTACACAAGGTGGTCGACGCGCTCACCCGACTGCGGCCCGATCTGCCGATCGTGGTGTGTCTGCCGCCGACACACCGCAGTCCCTACTACGGGAACGTCCATTCCGGTCGAATCCCGACGACGGCGGCCATGCAGCAGTGGGCATCGTCGGCGGGCCTGCCGACCGTCGAGTTCTACTCGATCACCCGGGCCCACTTCGCCGACCCCGACGCCGAGATGAACCCGGACGGGATTCACTGGGGGTTCGACTGTCACCGGCAGATCGCCGATGCGGTCGCCGGGGTCCTCGATCCGATCCTGACGAACACGGAGCACGGTGGCCGAGCACACCCGGAGTGACCCGCACCGGCGTGGGACGCCCGGATGCAACGGCTAACGTAGAGCCGTGCCTGTCGTCGTCGTCACCGATTCCTCGGCCCGCCTCCCGCAGGCGATCGCCGAGCACTACCGGATCGCGGTGGTCCCGTTGCACCTCGCGCTCGACGGTATCGACTACCGCGAGGGCATCGACGACATCCCCGACGATCTGATCACCCGATCGGGTGTGACGACCTCGGGTGCCAATCCGCAGGAACTCGCCGCGGCATTCGATGCCGCGGTGGCGGCGAGCGACGGTGCCGGGGTCGTCGCGGTGATGATGTCGCGGCGCCTGTCGGGGACGTGGGGTGCCGCGCGGCTGGCCGCCGAGAACCATCCCGGGTTGATCCGGGTCGTCGACAGCCGCTCGGTGGGGCTGGGGCTGGGCTTCGCCGCGATCGCCGCCGCGCAGGCTGCGGCCGCCGGCGCCGACCGCGACCGGGTGTACGAGTCGGCGATCCGGCAGGCCTCCACCGCCGAATCACTGATCTGCGTGCAGAGTCTGGACAACCTGCGCAACAGCGGCCGGATCAGTGCGGCGGGCAAACTCCTCGGGTCGGCGTTGTCGATCAAACCCATCCTCGCCATCGACGACGGCATCCTCACCTTGCGTGAGCGGCAACGGACGTTTTCGCGGGCGGTGGCGAAGATGACCGACACGGCAGTCGAATTTGCCGACGGCCGGGCGGTGACGCTGGGCGTGCAACACTGCCAGATCCCGGACGCCGCACACGATCTCGCCATCGCCGTCCGCGAACGTCTGCGTGTGGTGACCTCTGCGCTGACCGTCGACCTCGGTCCGATCCTCGGTAGTCACATCGGACCGGGCGCACTCGGCCTGACGGTGACCACCCATCTGGATCCGATCGAGGGTGCCGACCAGGTCGACTGACCCGCCGGCTTTTCCCGATCCGCAGTCCACAGATCCGCGACACTGCACAGATCGCCGGCGACGACGGCGCAGGCGACCTCAGGGGCTGTGAATCGACTTAGGCTCGCCGCCATGAGTGACACGTCACGAACACCGCGTCGGGCCGGCGTCGAGGACTCCCACGCCCGCTCCCGGCGTCGTTCGGCACTCGACCGACTCTCCGGGCTCGAGCGCATGAGCGGCGGTGCGCTTGCTCCTGCTGTCGAACCCGATGATTTTGCGCCGCAACGCGATACCTCCGAGACCCCGGAGAGCGACACGTCACCGACGCGGACCGCGGTCGACGACGGGTGGGGTGCGGTGGCACTGCCGGGTTGGCTCGATCCGATCGCCACCGATCCCGCCCCGGTCCGCCCGAACTCCGACGGCGCCGCTCACGCCGGTGCCGGCAACCGTCGTCCGGGTGACGGTGATCGGTATCCCGATGAGGACCTCGTCCCCGATCCCGACGACGACATCGAGGACGGACTCGACGACCGTCCGCGTCGTCGCTTCGCCGTCGCCCCGCCGGCCGCGATCGCCATCATTCTCGTCGGCGTCGTGGCATGTGTGATCGCCGGATTCGGCCTGTTCGGCGATTCCGGGGCGGCACCCGCGGTGGACTTCGGCGCACCGGGCGGGCCGGCCACGTCGTCGAACCCCTCGGATGCCGTATCCGCGCCGTCGCGCGCATCCGCCTCGGACGCGGGGCAGCCGCCCGTCGCCACTCCCGAGGTGGTCGTCAGCGTCGTCGGACTGGTCCACCGGCCAGGTCTGGTCCGGCTCCGCAGCGACGCCCGGATCGCCGACGCACTCGCCGCCGCCGGCGGCACGCGTGAGGGCGCCGAC
This sequence comes from Gordonia sp. L191, assembly GCF_030077625.1. Classification (NCBI taxonomy): domain Bacteria; kingdom Bacillati; phylum Actinomycetota; class Actinomycetes; order Mycobacteriales; family Gordoniaceae; genus Gordonia; species Gordonia sp. L191. The sequence continues at coordinate 1,738,392 of NZ_CP125996.1, forward strand.
ACGGTGTCGTTGAATCTGGCGCAGCCCGTTCGCGACGGCGACCAGATCCTCGTGGGCTACGCGGCCCAGGAGGGCAGGCTCGCATTGCGCAGCGCGGTCGTGCCCTCGGCTGGCACATCCACCGCCGCCGGCACCGCGGTACCGTCGGGGACCGGTGCCATCGCAGGGCAGGCCTCGACAGGTGCGGGCGCGTCGTCCCCGGCCGCCGGCGCCGCCGGGAACGCGGGCGGTCCGGTCAATCTGAACACCGCATCGGAGTCCGAACTCGACGCACTACCCGGTGTCGGGCCGGTCACCGCGCAGGCGATCATCGACTACCGCACGCGCAACGGCACTTTCAGCTCCGTCGAGCAGCTCGGCGAGGTCGACGGCATCGGGCCGTCGCGGCTGGCCAAGCTGCGCGGACTGGTGACGGTGTGAATGCGTGATCAGGATCTGCGCCTGCTGTCACCGGCGGTGGCGGTGTGGATCATCACCGCGGTATGCCTCGGCGCCACGGTGCAGGTGGCGGTGATGATCGCGGTGTCCTCGACGGTTGTCGCGGTCGTCGTCGTGCTGATGTGGCGGACACGGCGTCTGCGGTGGGAGATTGCCGGCCCGGCGGTGGTGTGTGCGGTGCTCGCCGCCACGTGCGCGACGGCGATGGCGTTGCGGCTGGAAACCCGTGACCGTCATCCGGTGCACGAGATGCGTGGCAAGGCGACGATGTGGCTGACGCTGCGTGAGGATCCGGTGGCGTTCGGACCCGCCGCGGCAGGCATGGTGCGGGCCCGCGTCGAGATCGACGCCGTCGCACGGCGATCGGTGTCCACAGCTCCGGCCGAACTCGTCGGACGGATGCAGTCGTGGGCGGGTGTGCTTCCGGGGCAACGTGTTCGCGTCCTGGTGACGGTGCGTCCGCCGCCACCCGGAGAGCTCGTCGTCGCGCGGTTGACCGCGTCGGGCGCGCCGACGCTGCTGGGCCGGCCCCCACCGCATCAGCGGTTCGCCGGCCACATCCGGGAACGGTTGCAGCGCAGTGCCACACGGGCGCTGTCGCCGGAGGCATCGGGATTGTTCCCGGGGTTGGTCCTCGGCGACGAGAGCGCGCTGTCCTCGGAGGTCCGCGACGACTTCCGGGCCGCCGGTCTGATCCACCTGACCGCGGTCTCCGGGGCCAACTTCGCGGTGGTGTGCGGTGCGGTGATCTTCGCGTTCCGGTTGGCCGGCGCGTCACCGAAGGTGGTGGTCGTCGCCGGTGCCCTGACGATCATCGGCTTCGTCATCCTCGTGCGGCCGTCGCCGAGCGTGCTGCGCGCGGCGATGATGGGCGGGGTGGGCCTGCTGGCATTGCTGAGCTCGCGGCGTTCGCAGGCGTTGCCGGCGCTCGGCGCGGCCGTCATCGGGGGTGTGTTGTGGTGGCCGGAGCTGGCCCGAGAACCGGGATTCGTGCTGTCGGTCGTGGCCACGGCGGGCCTCGTGATGGTCGCCCCCGGTATCCGGGATGCGCTGCGGGCCGTTCGGGTGCCCGCCGGGATCGCCGAGGTGACGGCGATGGCTGTTGCCGCCGCGGTGACCACCTGGCCGATGATCGCGTACCTGTCGGGCACCCTCAGCCTGGTGACGGTGGTGGCGAATGTGGCGGTCGCGCCGGTGGTGGCCGTCGTCGGGATCGTCGGCACCGCGGCAGCGCTGATCGGGGCGGCCGGAGGGGCCGATGGCGTGCCGATGATGTTCTCGGAGTTGATGATCCGCGCGATGGCACCCGAGGTGTGGTGGATGATCACGTGCGCCGATCGCCTCGGGTCGTGGCGATGGGCGGTGATCGCGATACCGGAGGGCTGGCCCGGGGTGATGGTGTCGTTGACGTGCTCGGCCGTGATCGTCGCCGTCGCGGCGGTTCTCCGGCGCATCGACGCCGACGCGGTGCGGATCGCGGTGCTCCGGTGTCGGCGGGGTCTGGCACGATGGGGCCCGTGACCGAACGTCTGCATCTGCTCCTGGGGGACGACGACTTCCTCACCGGCCGTGTCATCGACGATGTGGTGGCGCAGCGGTCGGCGGCCACCGGGACCGACGTCCCGGTGACCAGGGTGCGTGCCGGTGACGTCACCGGCCCCGAACTCGCCGAATTGCTGAGCCCGTCGTTGTTCGCCGACGAGCGGGTGGTGGTCGTCGAGTCGGCCGCCGATGCCGGTAAGCAGCCGGCGGCGCTGATCTCCGAGACCGCACGGGAGTTGCCCGAGGGCGTCACGCTGCTGGTGGTACACACGGGTGGCGGCCGCGCGAAATCGCTTGCCGCCGATCTCCGCAAGGCCGACGCCACCGTGCACGAGTGTGTCGCGCCGCGGTGGCCGTCGGAGCGTATGACATTCGTCCGCAACGAGTTCCGGACCCTGGGCGTGCGGGTCTCCAACGATGTGGTGGAGGTGATCGTCGAATCCGTCGGCGCCCAGTTGCGTGAACTGGCGGCCGCGTGCAGCCAACTCGTCGCCGATACCGGTGGCAAGGTCGACGAGGAATCGGTGCGGCTGTACTACCAGGGCCGCCCGGAGGTCAGTGGCTTCGAGGTCGCCGACAAGGCGGTCGCCGGAGACCGTGCCGGTGCACTCGAGTCGCTGGCGTGGGCGTTGCACCACGGTGTCCCGCGGGTGCTGCTGGCCGATGCCCTGGCCGAGGCGGTGCATGCGATCGCCCGTGTGCGTGCGCTCGGGAACGTCGATGCCTCGGCGGCAGCCGAATTGGGGATGTCGCCGCGTCGGGTGAAGAACGCCCAGGCGCAGGGACGGGCGTGGGATTCGGAGTCGATCGCCGAGGCGGTGGTGGTCGTCGCCGCCCTCAACGGGGATGTGAAGGGGCAGGCCGCAGACGCGGACTTCGCGTTGACCGATGCGGTCGCCCGGGTCGCCGGGCTGCGACCCGCGGGTCGCCGGCGCGCGGGCTAGGACCGGGTGCGCCCCACGCACTTCACCCCGGTGACCGCGTGGGGATCACCGGGGTGAGGTACAAGAGCTGCGTCCGAATTCTCCGGACTGCAGCAGCCGTTTCAGGCGCTCGCGGTCGGGAGGGCTCGCCGGCGGTTCGATGCCGCCGGCCGGTCAGGGTTGCCGACGATTCAGAGCTTATTGAGAGCCAGCGCCATCGCCGACTTCTTGTTGGCGGCCTGGTTTGCGTGGATGACGCCCTTGCTGGCGGCCTTGTCGAGCTTGCGACTGGTGGTGACCAGCAGGTCGCCGGCCTTGTCCTTGTCGCCGGCGTCCACGGCCTCACGGAAACCGCGGATCGCGGTGCGCAGGGAGGACTTGACCGACTGGTTGCGCTGCCGACGGATCTCGTTGCTGCGGTTGCGCTTGACCTGGGACTTGATGTTTGCCACGCGTGTGTACCTCGTCTGTGTAGTTCGTGTTCGTGCTCGGTGTTCGTACTTGCGGTCGTGTCTCGTCGGGTTGCGATGAACCCGACGAACCCCGATCGGTGATCGATGGGCTCGGGACGGATCTCCAGACGCTCCCGAGCAGGCCGGACCCGATTCCGAATGGTCGGGGTCGGGCGACACTGCGACAGCGATCGAGTTTACCAGCCGGACACCTGCCCCCAAAATCGCGACGGCGAGGAGCGTGCGTTGCTTCTCCCGCCCGCCTCATCGATGAGCCGACCCCCCAGCCGATACCCAGCATCGCATCACCGGCATCGGAGATTTCGGGCACTATCCTGACGATCATCATGTCCGTCGTCTACATCCACATCGGGTTGCCCAAGACCGGCACCACGCATCTGCAGGACCGGCTCTGGCACAACCGGGACCTCGCCCTGCAGGAGTCGGGTCTGCTCTACCCGGGCAACGAGATCTCCGACCACTTCCATGCCGCGGCACATCTGCAGCCGGACCGCTACCTCGACTGGGTCGATCCGGCCCATGCCCGGACCTGGGCGTCGATGGTCGGGCAGATGCGGCCGTGGCCCCAGACCTCGCTGGTCTCGCACGAATTGTTCGCCACCGCCACCGCCGATCAGGCGCGGCGCCTGGTGGCGGACCTCTCGTTCGCCGACGAGGTCCATGTCATCGCGACCGTCCGAGATCTGGCGCGTCAGTTGCCGTCGGTGTGGCAAGAGAACGTCAAGAACCAGCGGCGCGCCTCGTTCGACGAGTTCGTGACCTCGGTGCGGGCACATGCGGCGTCGCCGGGCGGCGTGGCCGGGGCGTCCGCTGCTCTGCCGGAGGAGGAGCCCTTCTGGGAGTTCCAGGACCATGTGCGCATCCTGGCCCGCTGGGCGGAGGTGGTCGGCGCCGAGCGGGTCCACGTGGTGACCGTGCCACGCACCCGTGGCGTCGGCGACGGACTGTGGGAACGGTTCCTGTCGGTGCTCGGTGTCGACCCGACGCCGTTGACCGTTCCGGTCCCGAACCTCAACACGTCATTGTCGGCGGCCCAGACGGAGATGCTGCGACAGCTCAACACCCGGTTGCAGCCCGACGTCGTGGACTGGCAGCGATACGAGCGGGTCCTCAAGGAACAGGTGGTCGCCCACATCATGTCGGGCCGTTCCGACGGGGCTCCGCACGGCTTGTCACCCGAACAGCGGGCATGGGCCGCCGATCGGTCCGCCGAGATGATCGCCGGGCTGCGATCCGCGGGCTATCCGGTCGTCGGCTCACTCGACGACCTGCAGGTACCACGCGAGCGTGACGACGCCGCGGCGGCACCTCACGCCGACGAGGTCCTCGCTGCGGCGCTCGACACGCTGGCCGAGATGATCATCCGGGCGCCGATGCCGGTGACACGCCCGGCTGCGCAAACGCGTGCGATGAATCTGGTGCGTCGCGCCCGCCGACGGGTCCTGGCCCTACGGCGCACGATCGGCGGCTGAGTCCCGCCTGGGCCGATCGCCCGGGCCGGCAACGGCGTCGGGGTCTGCCGACCACCATGCCGAATCGCGGAATCTGAGGCAACATGTCAGGTTATGAGCCCTGCATCGACGGACACGCCCGCGAAGAAGGCGCGTAAGACCTCTTCGGCGAAGACGACCGCGAATCGCTCGTCGACCGCGAAACCGGACGGCAAGCCGGCGTCGAATGGGCGGGCGGGCAAGGCGAAGACCGCCACCACCTCTGTAAAGCCCACGGAAACAGGGATTTTCGCGGACTATGAGGTGGCCAAGTCGTTCGGCCGGGCCTACGACGAGATGTTCGACCACCAGGGTGAGGTCCGGTCGGCCTACCGCGGGATCTTCAAGGTCATGGCCGAATCCGAGCGCGCCGACATCGAGGGCCGTATCGACGCGCTCGGCCGCGCCTTCATCGACCAGGGCATCACCTTCTCCCTCTCGGGCAAGGAACGACCGTTCCCGTTGGACGTTGTGCCGCGGGTGATTTCGGCATCGGAATGGTCCAAACTCGAAGCCGGTATCACCCAGCGCGTACAGGCGCTCGAGTTGTTTCTCGACGACGTCTACGGCGAGCAGGAGATCCTGCGCGACGGGGTTCTGCCCAAACGGCTGGTGCATTCCTGTGAGCACTTCCATCGGCAGGCCGCAAACATCCGGCCGCCCAACGGCGTCCGGATCCACGTCGCCGGAATCGACCTGATCCGCGACGCCAACGGCGATTTCCGGGTACTCGAGGACAATCTACGGTCACCGTCGGGTGTGTCGTACGTGATGGAGAACCGGCGCACCATGGCGCGCGTGTTCCCGGATCTGTTCTCCTCGCACAAGGTCCGCGCGGTCGCCGACTATCCGAGCCATCTGCTGCGGGCGCTGCGGGCCTCGGCGGCCTTCAACGAGGCCGACCCGAACATCGTGGTGCTCACCCCGGGCGTGGCCAACTCGGCCTACTTCGAGCACTCGCTGCTCGCGCGCCTCATGGGCGTCGAACTCGTCGAGGGCCGTGACCTGTTCTGCCGCGACAACGTCGTCTACATGCGCACCACCGAGGGCGAGCAGCGTGTCGACGTCATCTACCGGCGCATCGACGACGACTTCCTCGATCCGATGCAGTTCCGGCCGGATTCGATGCTCGGCGTCGCCGGCCTGCTCAACGCGGCGCGCGCGGGCAACGTGGTGATCTCGTCGGCGGTGGGCAACGGCGTCGGTGACGACAAGTTGATCTACACCTACGTGCCGGAGATCATCGACTACTACCTCGGCGAGAAACCGATCATCGCCAATGTCGACACACTGCGGTGCTGGCTTCCCGAGGAATGCGAGGAGGTCCTCGATCGCATCGACGAGCTGGTGGTGAAACCCGTTGAGGGATCGGGTGGTTACGGAATCGTCTTCGGTCCCGACGCGACCCGGGCCGAACTCGACACATTGGCCCGTAAGGTGCGCAACGATCCGCGCGGATGGATCGCACAGCCGGTGGTGCAGTTGTCGACCGTGCCGACCAAGGCCGGAGACAACCTCAGCCCGCGTCACGTCGACCTGCGTCCGTTCGCGGTCAACGACGGCGAATCGGTGTGGGTGCTGCCCGGCGGGCTGACCCGGGTGGCATTGCCGGAGGGATCGCTGGTCGTCAACTCCAGCCAGGGCGGCGGATCGAAGGACACCTGGGTGCTCGCAACCCGCAGCTCCGAGGGTGAGCGCGAGCTCGCCGGCGCCAAGGTCGTCACCAAGAGCGGTGTCGCCGCGGCCCGACCGGCCGAGAGCGCGCCGGATCCGTTGGTGGCGCAGACCCAACAGCAACAGCAGCAGCAGGGTGTCGGCACGCACTCGGCACAGACGCACACACTGGGGTCGATGACCCAGACGCAGATGATCCAGAAGCAGTCGTCACGATCGGTGCCGACCCAGGACGGTGATGCCCGATGATGTTGGCCCGCAACGCCGAATCGCTCTACTGGATCGGTCGCTACGTCGAGCGTGCCGACGACATGGCACGCCTGCTCGACGTCGCGATCCACCAGTTGCTCGAGGACGCCACCGCCGACGTCGACTCGTCGGTGCGGCTGGTCATCCAGGTCCTGGGACTCGACGCACCCCCGAGTGGAACCGAACTCGATGTCTGGTCGCTGACCGAACGCGTCGCCTACGCCAAGGAGTCGACCGGATCGATCGTCGACCTCATCCGTTCGGCCCGCGAGAATGCCAGGGGTGCACGCGAAGTCACCTCCAGTGAGATGTGGGAGTGCCTCAACACCACCTACAACGGTCTGGCTGACGCCGAGCGTCGATCACGCCGCCTGGGCCCTCACGAGTTCTTGTCGTATGTGAAGAATCGCGCCGCGATGTTCGCCGGACTCGCCGACGCCACGCTCAGCCACGACGACGGTTACCGCTACCTGCTGTTGGGCCGCTCGGTGGAGCGGGTCGACATGACCATCCGCATGCTTCTCGCCCGAGCCGGGGACCGGGCCGGGTCGCCCGCGTGGGTCAACGTGCTGGTGTCGGCGGGCGCACACGACACCTTCCTGCGCACCTACCGCGGCGTCATCAACGCCGAGAACATCGTCGAATTCATGTTGCTGGACCGGCTTTTCCCGCGATCGGTGTTCCACGCACTCAGCGTTGCCGAACACAATCTGGCCGATCTGGAGAAGGGTCCGAGCCGGACCGGCGCCCAGGCCGAGGCGCTGCTCCTACTCGGGCGTGCCCGCAGTTCGCTGGAATTCCTGGAGCCGGGCGATCTGCTCGACGGGTTGCAGGAGCGGCTACTCGATCTGCAGGACACCTGTCGCGCGGTCAACGAGGCGGTCACCGCCCAGTACTTCCATGTGTCGCCGTACGTGTCGTGGGCCGATGCCCGCGTCAGCGACGGTGAGGAGCATGTCATCGAGGAGAGTGAACTGTGAGCTGGCGACTGAGGGTCGTGCATTCGACGGGCTTCGCCTACCAGAGCCCGGTCACCTCGTCCTACAACGAGGCCCGGCTGACACCGCGCAGCGATAGCAGGCAGAACGTCATCGTCAATCGTGTGGAGACTGTTCCGGCGACTCGCTCGTACCGTTACACCGACTACTGGGGGACCGCGGTCACCGCCTTCGATCTCCATGCGCCCCATGAGGAACTCGAGGTCTCGGGCATGTCGGTGGTGGAGACCGAACCCGGTGAACGACCGGAGGACGACCGCAAACGCGATTGGGACGGCATCCGTAACGAGGAGGTCGAGGACCGCTACGACGAGGCGCTCTCGAACACGCCGTACGTGCCCCGCAACCGCAGTCTGGTGGCGACCGCCAAGCGGCTGACCAAGGGCCTCGATCCCGAAGAGGCCGTCGAGGCGGTATGCCGCTATGTCTACGACGAGATGCAATACGTCCCGGGAACCACCGGTGTGCACACCACCGCGGTCGACGCGTGGAACGAACGCAAGGGCGTGTGCCAGGACTACGCCCACCTGACCCTGCTGATGTTGCGCGGCCTGGGGATCCCGTCTCGCTATGTGTCGGGGTATCTGCATCCGAAACCCAATGCGGCCGTGGACAAGACGGTTGAAGGTCAGAGTCACGCGTGGATCGAGGCCTGGACCGGTGGGTGGTGGGGCTTCGACCCGACCAACTTCACCGAGATCACCGAACAGCACGTCTCGGTCGGCGTCGGCCGCGACTACTCCGACGTCTCGCCGCTCAAGGGCATCTACACCGGTGGTCAGGCCACCGACCTCGATGTCGTCGTGGAGATCACGCGGCTGGCGTGATCACCGCCAGCCGAACCGATCACGCAGTTCCGTTGCGACCCTGTCGAATCGGGCTCGGTCCAGGATCGCGCCCTCGCGTCGGATGCCGTCGGCGTCGACGACGAGAACGCGGTCGAGACGGATGAAGCTCTCGCGATGGTCGGAGTCCCAGCCGCCCACGCCGATCGAGAGCCAGTTGTCGTCGTCACGGTGATGGTCCTTGCTGGACAACATGAGTGCGAGGACCAGTTCCGACGTGACGTCGGTGGAGCCGGCCTCACCCGCGGGGTCCTCGGCCGGGTCGCGGCCGACGACGAGCACCGGGCGATCCTTGCCCTGTGACGGATCCTCCTCGAATTCGACCCAGGTCCAGACGATCTCACCGGGATCGGCATCCCCGTCGAGGTCGGGGGAGTAGCTGATGGCGCGGGCCGCCTCGGTGGTGGGGCGCATCGCGTGGCGGTTCATGCGCCGATCTCCCATCATGCGCCGATCTCCCCGAGCAGGAAGTGCTCGACCGCGTCGGCGGCGAGGGGAGCGGTCGGCTTCTTCGTCGGATCGAGGTTGTGGCCTGCCTTGGCGATCTCCACCAGCCGGGTCGGGGCGGGGATCAGGTCGATCGCCGCCTCGATCTCGTCGGTCGTGGCGAACGGGTCGGTGCTGCCGTGGACGACGAGCGTCGGGACGGTGATCGAGGGCAGATGTTCGGTGCGGGACTTCTCGGGTTTGCCCGGCGGGTGCAACGGGTAGGAGCTCAACATCAGGCCGTCGGCGGCCTCGGCGCCGTCCTCGGCCAGCACCATTGAGGCCTGTCGTCCGCCGTAGGAGTGGCCGCCGACGATCAGCGGGCCCGTCGACAACGACCGAAAGGCCGTGCAGGCGGCGCGCACACCATCACGGTCGGCGGCCGCGGTCGACGGACTCGGCGGCCCCTTGGGGCGGCGCTGACGGTAGGGCAGGTCGATCCGGGCCACGGCAAATCCGCGGCCGGAGAGTTCGCTCGCGTAGGCGAGCAGGATCGCGGTGTCCCGGTTGCCCCCGGCGCCGTGTGCCAGGACGACGGTCGCCCGCGGTGTCTGCTGGGGATGATGGATGGTCGCGACGACCGAGCCCTCGTCGTACGGTTCGGTTCCGGTGTTCTCCGCCACAGCGACACGGTATCGCGGGCGGCGCGCGCCGAGCGCTGTCGAGGGTGGGGAGGGCGCTGTCGGCGGATAGAAGAGCGCTGTCGGCGGATGCAAGAGCGCTGTCGGGGGGTGGGGAGGGCGCTGTCGGGGGTTGTGGGGTGATCGGGTCGGGGCCGCACCGAGGTCGTGACCAAGCGAGGTCATGAGAAACTGGTACGACGCAGCACCGTGTTACCACCGAGGAGTAGTCCGATTCCCACCTTCGCCGACACCACGTTCACCGATCCCGCGCAGATCAGGAACTTCTGCATCATCGCGCACATCGACCACGGGAAGTCCACCCTCGCCGATCGCATGCTGCAACTCACCGGCGTGGTCTCCGATCGGGACATGCGGGCGCAGTACCTCGACCGGATGGACATCGAGCGCGAACGCGGCATCACGATCAAGGCGCAGAACGTGCGGCTGCCGTGGACGGTGACCGGCGCGGACGGCACCGAAGAGAGGTACGTGCTGCACCTCATCGACACCCCCGGCCACGTCGACTTCACCTACGAGGTGTCCCGCGCGCTCGAGGCCTGTGAGGGTGCTGTCTTGCTGGTCGATGCCGCGCAGGGCATCGAGGCGCAGACCCTGGCCAATCTCTACCTCGCGATGGACAACGATCTGACCATCATCCCGGTGCTCAACAAGATCGACCTGCCCGCGGCCGATCCCGATCGCTATGCCGCGGAGATCGCCCACATCATCGGGTGCGAGGCCGACGAGGTGCTGCGTGTCTCGGGTAAGACCGGTGCGGGTGTGCCCGCGCTGCTCGACGAGGTGATCCGCCAGGTACCGGCGCCGCAGGGTGACCCGGACGCACCGGCGCGCGCGATGATCTTCGACTCCGTCTACGACACCTATCGGGGCGTGGTCACCTACGTGCGTGTGGTCGACGGCGCGATCGTGCCGCGCGAGAAGATCGCGATGATGTCCACCGGCGCCACCCATGAACTGCTCGAGGTCGGCATCGTCTCGCCCGAGCCCAAGCCGTCCAAGGGGCTCGGCGTCGGCGAGGTCGGGTATCTGATCACCGGCGTGAAGGATGTGCGGCAGTCCAAGGTCGGCGACACGGTGACCACGGCCCGGCACGGCGCGAGTGAGCCGCTCACCGGATATCGCGAGCCCCGCCCGATGGTCTACTCCGGCCTGTATCCGGTGGACGGATCGGACTACCCGGTGCTGCGCGATGCGCTGGACAAGCTGCAGCTCAACGACGCCGCACTCACCTACGACCCGGAGACCTCGGTGGCCCTCGGATTCGGGTTCCGCTGCGGGTTCCTCGGCCTGCTGCACATGGAGATCACCCGTGAGCGACTCGAGCGCGAATTCGATCTCGACCTGATCTCCACGGCGCCCAACGTGGTCTACCGGGTGGTGATGGAAGACGGCGCCGAGCACATCGTCACCAACCCATCGGACTGGCCGGAAGGCAAGGCACGCAACATCTTCGAGCCCATCGTCAAGACCACGATCATCGCGCCGAGCGAGTTCATCGGCGCCATCATGGAGTTGTGCCAGTCGCGGCGCGGCGAACTCGGTGGCATGGACTACCTCTCGGAGACCCGGGTGGAGATGCGCTACACCATGCCGATGGCCGAGATCATCTTCGACTTCTTCGATTCGCTGAAATCCCGGACCCGCGGATATGCCAGTCTCGATTACGAGGAGGCCGGTGAGCAGGAGGCCGATCTGGTCAAGGTGGACATCTTGTTGCAGGGCGAGGCGGTCGACGCCTTCAGTGCGATCGTGCACCGCGACGCCGCGTACACCTACGGCAACAAGATGGCGATCAAGCTCAAAGAACTCATCCCGCGCCAGCAGTACGAGGTGCCGATCCAGGCCGCCATCGGGTCGAAGATCATTGCGCGCGAGAACATTCGAGCGATCCGCAAGGACGTGCTGGCCAAATGCTACGGCGGTGACATCAGCCGTAAACGCAAACTGCTCGAGAAGCAGAAAGAAGGCAAGAAGCGCATGAAGACCATCGGGCGGGTCGACGTGCCGCAGGAGGCGTTCGTGGCGGCACTGTCCACCGATTCGCAGGGCGACAAGCCGAAGGGGAAATGATGACCGCCGGTGGACTGAGTATGAATCCCGTTCTCGCAGTGAGTGATCTACCGCACGGACTGCCGGACTTCGCGTCGATCTCCGACGAGGATTTCTTGCCCGCCTTCACCGAGGCCATGGGCACCCACCTCGACGAGGTCGCCGCGATCGCCGACAACCCGCAACCGCCGACCTTCGCCAACACCGTTGAGGCGCTCGAGTTGTCGGGCCGCGATCTGGCCCGTGCGGCGGGCGTCTTCTTCAACCTCGTCGGCCCTGACACCAATCCGCGGCGCAACGAGATCTCCCAGGAGTTGTCCACGCGGCTGACCGATCACGCGAACACCATCGCGATGAACCCGGCGCTGTTCGCCCGGATCTCGGAGCTGCACGGTCGCGCCGACGAGCTCGGGCTCACCGAGCCGCAACGCCGCCTCCTCGACAAGAGCTACCGCGATGCCGTGCGCGCGGGTGCGGGTCTCGATGCGTCCGGGCAGGCCCAGATGCGTGAGATCTCTTCGCGCCTGGCGTTTCTGACGACCACGTTCTCGCAGAAGATCCTCGATGACACCAACGCCTCGGCGCTGCTCGTCGACGATGTCTCCGAGCTCGACGGACTCGGTGCCGGCCAGATCACCTCGGCGCGGCGTGCCGCGGCCGAGGCGGGTCACGAGTCCGGCTACCTGATCAGCCTGGAACTGCCCACGAGTCAGTCGGTGCTGACCGAACTGTCCGACGCGCAGACCCGCCGGCGGGTCTGCGACGCCTCGATCTCCCGCTGCGCGCGCGACAACGAGTTCGACACACGGGAGTTGCTGCGCGAGATCGTCGTGCTGCGGGCCCGGCGCGCACAACTGCTCGGCTATCGGGATCACGCCGACTATGTGATCGCCGAGCAGACCGCGCCCGATGCCGCGGCCGTGGAGGAGTTGCTCACCGAGTTGATCGGCTCGGCGACGGCTGCGGGCGAGCGGGAGATCGCCGCGCTGACCGAGTTCGCACGCAGCACCGACCCGGCCGTCCGGATCGGTGCCGCAGATCTCACCTACTGGCTTGCGCGGCAACGTCGTTCACGATCCGAGGTGGACCTCGACGCGTTCGCCGACTATTGCGAACTCGACACCGTGATCACGCGCGGCGTGTTCTACGCGGCCGGCGTCCTCTACGGATTGAGCTTCACCGAGCGCCCGGATCTGCGCGCCTACCACCCCGATGTGCGCATCTGGGAGGTCTTCGACGAGTCCGGCGGCAGCATCGGACTGTTCCTGGGCGACTATTTCGCGCGGCCGTCCAAGCGGGGCGGGGCGTGGATGAACAACATCGTCGATCAGTCGTCTCTGCTCGCGACCCAACCCGTCATCGTCAACGTGCTGAACATCCCCAAACCCGATGCGGGACAACCCGCTCTGCTGAGCATCGATCAGCTGACCACGCTGTTCCACGAGTTCGGCCACGCCCTGCACGGCCTGCTCTCGGCCGTCGCATACCCGTCGCAGTCGGGGACGTCGGTGCCGCGGGACTTCGTCGAATTCCCCTCACAGGTCAACGAGATGTGGGCGCTGCACCCCGACGTCCTCGCCCACTATGCGCGCCACCACGAGACGGGGGAGCCGATCCCCGCCGAACTCGCCGACGCCGCACGGGCCAACGCCGGCGCCGACACCGCCCACGGCACCATCGAGTATCTCGCCGCATCGGCGCTCGATCTGGCCTGGCACCGACTGTCGGTCGCCGACGCCGAGGCAGTCACCGACGTCGAGGCATTCGAGACCGATGCATTGCGTGCGGCGGGTATCGGAACCGACCTGATCCCACCCCGCTACCGCAGCGCCTACTTCAATCACATCTTCGGCGGTGGTTACTCGGCCGGCTATTACTCCTACATCTGGTCGGAGGTGCTCGACGCCGAGACCGAACGCTGGTTCCTCGCCGAGGGTGGTTTGCGTCGGGAGAACGGCACCCGCTTTGCCGCGTCGACGCTGTCTCGCGGCAACAGTGTGGATCCGCTTGTGTCGCATGAGAAGTTGATCGGGCACAAGCCCGAGATCGGGCCGCTGATGCGACGGCGCGGGTTGGTCACCGAGGACGCGTGAACCCATGGCGCGCGGGGATCTGACGCGCTACGCGCTGCTCAGTATCGTCACCGCGATCGTGGTGATCATCATGAAGCTGCTCGCCTGGCGGGTCAGCGGGTCGGTCGGACTGCTGTCGGATGCCCTGGAGTCGCTGGTCAATCTGGCGGCGGCGGTCGCGGCATTCCTCGCGCTACGGGTCGTGGCGCGTCCGGCCGATGCGGAGCACAACTTCGGCCATTCCAAGGCCGAGTACTTCTCGGCGGTGTTCGAGGGTGTGCTCATCATCGCGGCCGCCGTGGCGATCGTGGTCGCGGCCGCCGAGCGACTCGCGCACCCGGCCGAACTCGACTCGGTGGGGCTGGGCCTGGTGATCTCGGTGGTCGCCACGGTCCTCAACGGTGCCGTCGCGGTGCTGTTGCTGCGGGCGGGCAAACGGTACCGATCGATGACGCTGGAGGCCGACGGCAAACATCTGCTGACCGACGTGTGGACGACGGTCGGGGTGGTCGTCGGTGTGTTCCTGGTCATGGTGACCGGATGGCAACCGTTGGATTCGATCGTGGCGATCCTGGTCGCAATCAACATCGTGTTCGTCGGTGGTCGCCTGGTGTGGCGATCCGGTGACGGTCTGCTCGATGCGGCGCTTCCGGCCGCCGACCTGGTGAAGATCTCCGGCGTCCTGGACCGATTCCGTTCGGAGAAGGTCGATTTCCACGACATCCGCACTCGAGAGGCCGGGCACGAGCGCTTCGTCCAGCTCCACATGCTCGTGCCGGGGGAGTGGACGATCGATCGCGGCCACGACCTCGTCGAGGCCGTGGAGGACGAGTTGCACGCGACTCTCGACCACCTCCGGGTGACGATTCACCTGGAGCCGATCGACGACCCGCGCGCCTACGAACCCTGGCGGCTGGACGCGCCGGACTGAGTGGGTCGGGTCGGGGCATATGATGGCGTCCGGCCCGGGGCCGGCGCCGAGCGAGTCCGGATCGCACGATCCGAGAGTTCGAATCACGCTGATCAAAACCCCGGGACGACCGGCGGCGGATGAGGTGATCACTGGTGAAGGGGCTACTCGCCTGGTGGGACGGGGTGGAGGAATGGCTGACCGGCCTGGCCTTCGTTCCGCAGCTCCTGGTCACCCTCGTGGTGTTGGTGCCATGCGCGATCGTCGTGGCCATCGCGTTGAACGCACTGGTAAACGCCGTGATGTCGGTGATCGATCGTCGTCGGTTCGCCGATGACGACAGGAAGGGTTTGTAGTCGGTGATTCGTTCACGTGTGACCTGGGCGTTGCTGGCGCTCATCGTTCTGGTCCTGCTGGCCTGGCTCCTGACTCGATAGCATCGTCGCCCGACGGTGTAAAGAGGCGGTGTGTGACGTGCGGCCCGCCCGTGTCGGCGTTGCTAGCGTGAGTCGGTCCGCCGGACGGTACAGACCCACCGATGTGGTGCGTCTTCGTTGCCCGGCGAGCGCGATTCATGCCCAGCCCGTCATGTCCAGCCCGTCATGTCCAGTCATGGCGACCTCAGTCACGGAGGAACGTGTCAGTGAGTAACGTGCCTGGGACCAGCGTGCCCAGCAGTGCTGCCGCCGTCACGCGACGCAGCGCACCGGTGCTGGTGTGTCTGCTGGCGCTCGCGATGGTCCTGATCTCCGGGTGCGCCGGCGGTTCCACCGACGAACCCGACGGTGTCGACATCTCCAGCGGCAGCCGGCACCTCGATCTGGTGGCGTACGCAACGCCGAAATCGGGGTTCGACCACATCATCCCGGCCTTCCGCGCGACCCCCGCAGGCGCCGACATCGGCTTCTCGGCCTCCTATGGCGCCTCCGGGGACCAGTCCCGCAAGGTCGCGCGCCGCGTGCCCGCCGACGTCGTGAACCTCTCCGTCGAGCCCGACATCACCCGGCTGGTCAAGGCCGGTCTGGTGGACAAGGACTGGAAGACCCAATTCCCATACAACAGCATCCCCTTCGGGTCGGTGGTGGCGCTCGTGGTGCGCAAGGGCAACCCGAAGAACATCCACAACTGGAACGACCTGCTCAAGCCCGGCGTGCAGGTGGTGACCCCGAACCCCGGTAGCTCGGGATCGGCCAAATGGAATCTGCTCGCGCCGTACGCGGCGATGAGCGACGGTGGCCGCAACTCCCAGGCCGGCCTCGACTATGTCGCCCAGCTCGTCCGTGACCATGTGCGCGTGGTCCCCAAATCGGGTCGCGAGGCCACCACGGCCTTCGAGCAGGGGCAGGGTGATGTGCTGATCAGCTACGAGAACGAGGCGATCATGCTCGACCGGGCCAACGCCACCGCGAGTCCACGCAACCAGGTCGAGTACCTCATTCCGCCGCAGACGTTCAAGATCGAGAACCCGGTCGCGATCGTCAATACGACCTCCGACCTCGCCGGCGCCCGCGCATTCGTCGGATTCCTGTTCACCGATGAGGCACAACGGATCTGGGCTCAACAGGGCTTCCGGCCGGTCGCGCCCGCGATCGCCGAGCAGACCCGCGACCTGTTCCCGGGAGCCATCGAGAAGCTGTGGACGATCAAAGAACTGGGCAAGGTTCTCGGTGCCGGGACCGCCGCGAAGAACGACGGCGTGGACCTCACCGGGTGGAAGGCCGTCGACTCGGCGCTCTTCGGGACCAGTGGGGCGATCACCAAGATCTACGACGCAGGGGGCAGACAGTGACCTCGAACGTCTCGACGACCGAACCCGGAGCGGACGCGCCGCCGCCCGGCGCCGCGCCACCCGGCGGATTCCTGGGGCGGGCACGCACGTTCACCGGGGTCAGCCCGGCCACCGTGGGGCTGGCCTGGCTGTGGCTCAGTGTCATCGTGCTGCTGCCGCTGGCGGCGATCACCGTGCAGTCCTTCGACGACGGCTGGAGCGGGTTCTGGGATGCGGTCACCGCGCCCGCCGCACTCGACGCCTTGTGGATCACCGTGCTCGTCTCGGTGTTCGCGGCGCTGATCAACGTCGTCTTCGGGACCATCATCGCCTGGGTGTTGGTCCGGGATGAGTTCCCCGGCAAGGGATTCGTCAACGCGATCATCGATCTGCCGTTCGCCCTGCCGACCATCGTGGCCAGCCTGGTGCTGCTGTCGCTCTACGGCCCCAACAGCCCCATCGACATCCAGCTCAACGCCACCAAACCGGCGCTGGTGATCGCCCTGACGTTCGTCACACTGCCGTTCGTCGTGCGACAGGTGCAGCCGGTGCTGCTCGAACTCGACGTCGACGTCGAGGAGGCCGCCGCGGTTCTCGGTGCGCGCAACTGGACGACGTTCCGCAAGATCGTGCTGCCGGCGCTGCTGCCGTCGATCCTGACCGGGGCGGGGCTGGCCTTCACCCGCGCGATCGGGGAATTCGGTTCGGTGGTCCTCATCGGCGGCAACATCCCCGGCGACACCCAGGTCGCCTCGCAGTACATCCAGCAACAGATCGAGATCGATTCGCCGGTCAGCGCCGCGGCGATCTCGGTGGTGCTGTTGCTCATCGCCTTCGTGACACTGCTGATCCTGCGCATCGCGGGCCGGCGGCAGTCCACCCGGGAGGACGCCGACCGATGAAAGTGTCACCCCTGACCCGATACGGGCTGCGCGCGATCGCGCTGATCTATCTGTTCATCCTGTTGATCGTGCCGGTCGGCACCATCTTCTATCGCTCCTTCGAACACGGCATCGTGCAGTTCTGGGAATGGATCACCACACCGGCGGCGATCTCGGCGTTGCAGCTGAGCCTGCTGATCGTGGTGATCGTCGTGCCGCTGAACGTGGTCTTCGGTGTGCTGACCGCACTTGCGTTGGCGCGCGGGCGATTCCCGGGCAAGGGCGTCCTGCAGGCCGTGGTGGATCTGCCGTTCGCGGTGTCCCCGGTCGTCGCCGGCGTCGCACTGATCCTGTTGTGGGGGTACGGCGGGTGGTTCGGCGGCGTCGAGAGTCTCGGCTTCCGGGTGATCTTCGGGTTCCCGGGATTGGTGCTGGCCACCCTGTTCGTCACGCTGCCGTTCGTCGCGCGCGAGGTCGAGCCGGTGCTGCGGGAGATCGGTACCGAGCAGGAAGAGGCCGCGGCAACCCTGGGAGCCAATGCGTGGCAGGTGTTCTGGCGGATCACCCTGCCCGCCATCCGGTGGGGTCTGACCTACGGTGTGGTGCTCACGGTGGCCCGCGCGCTCGGCGAGTACGGCGCCGTGACCATGGTGTCGTCGAACTATCCGGGTATCTCCCAGACGCTGACGCTGTTGGTCAACTCGCGCTACACCGATGACTACAACGAGTTCGGTGCGTACGCGGCGGCCACGCTGTTGATGTTCGTCGCGATCGTGGTGCTGGTGCTGATGTCGCTGATCGAGCGCCGCGCGAAATCCCGTGTCGCCGACGCCAGTGGCACCGGTGCCGGCGGCCCGGCCTCGCCGGACGCGGTTGTCGAGACCCAGCTGACCGTGCCGCACGGTCCGGAGTCGATCGACGCCCATCAGGTGGTCACCGAGCATGTCCACCACGACGCCGCGCCACACGGTTCGGCCCCCCGAAATGCCTCTGCCCGTGAGAAAGGCGTGTGACATGTCCATCTCGGTGATCGGAGCGAACAAGCGCTACGGCGACTTCGCGGCTCTCGACGACGTCTCGATCGACATCCCCGACGGTCAGTTGACCTCGCTGCTCGGCCCGTCGGGGTCGGGCAAATCGACACTGCTGCGGGCGATCGCGGGCCTGGACACCCTCGACTCGGGCACCGTGATCATCAACGGCAACGACGTGTCCAAGAAGTCACCGCAGAAGCGTGACATCGGATTCGTGTTCCAGCACTACGCGGCCTTCAAACACCTCACCGTGCGCGACAACATCGCTTTCGGGCTGAAGATCCGCAAGAAGCCCAAGGCCGAGGTGGACGCCAAGGTCGACGAGTTGCTCGAGGTCGTCGGGCTCACCGTGTTCCAGCGGCGGTTTCCCGCGCAGTTGTCCGGCGGCCAGCGCCAGCGCATGGCCCTGGCCCGCGCCCTGGCCGTCGATCCCAAGGTGCTGCTCCTCGACGAGCCGTTCGGCGCACTCGACGCCAAGGTGCGCGAAGACCTGCGAAAGTGGTTGCGCCGTCTGCACGAAGAGGTCCACGTGACCACGGTGTTGGTGACCCACGACCAGCAGGAGGCGCTCGACGTCTCCGACCGGATCGCCGTGCTCAACAAGGGCCGTATCGAACAGGTCGGTGCGCCCGACGATCTCTACGACCGACCGGTCAACCCGTTCGTCGCATCGTTTCTCGGTTCGACCGTGCGACTCAACGGCGAACTGGTACGCCCGCACGACATCCGGATCGGGCGTACCCCGGAGATGGCGTGGCCGTCTGCGGACCCGACCCTGGACACCGGGGTCCTCAAGGCCACGGTGCAGCGGGTGGTGAACCTGGGATTCGAAACCCGGGTGGAACTCGTGGCCGTGGCCTCGGGTGAGGAGTTCGCCGCGCAGATCACCCGTGGCGATCAGAACGCTCTGAATCTGGAGGCCGGCGAGACCGTCTACGCGCGGGCCACCAAGGTCGCGGCGCTCTCGGAGAGCTGAGCGGTCCCGGGGCGGTGCGGGTTTCCGGAGTCGAGCGGGTCCCGGGACCGGGCAGTCATCGTGAGTGATCGGCGGTCAGACCGTCGAGAGGGGAGCCCGCCACCGCCGTCGTATAGCGGTCGGCGATCGCCTCGATCACATCCGGATGGGCGCCGAGCGGACCGGCGACCAGGGCGCCCGGCGCCAGCCGGTCCAGTGCGGTCTCGACGCGCTCGGTCAACAGGCCTGCGGACAAGAAGTAGGGGCTGAGGGCGATGCGCTCGGCCCCGGCGCCACGCAGGCGCCGGATCGCGGTGCGCAGGGCGATCTCACTGGTACCGAGCCGGGTCGCGAAGACCACATCGACCGGGCGGTGCAGCCGCGTCGACAGCTCGACGGCACGCCGGCGGACCACCAGCGCGGCAGCGGGATTCGTCGAACCGACGGCCGTGACCAGCAGACCGTCGGAGTCGGCGAGTCCGGCCTGCTCGAGACGATCGGCCAACGCCGCCGACAACGAGGTCGTGCCGATCACGCTGGTGATCACCACATCGCCGGGCGCCCGTGTCGCGGCAACGATCTCGGGCAGATCGATGTCGCTGTGATAGCCGGGAGCCAGCAACAGCGGCACCACGACCACCCGCCCACGCAGTTCCGCCAGCTCGTCGGCGACCAGCGGCTCGTCGAGATCGAGGAACGACAGGCGCACCTCCGTACCCGGGAGACGACGGGCGACGGCGTGCCGCACACGGCGGGCCGTGTCGGCGAACCGGGGGTCCCGGCTGCCGTGCGCGACGAGCAGAAGACTCGCGCTCACACCAACTCTTGGAGGTGCAGGGACCCCAGGGCGTCACCGACCAGCCCGGCAGCCAGCGTGTTGCCGCCCTGCGGGTCGATCAGCAAGAAGCTGCCCGACTCCCGGTTCACCTGGTAGTCGTCGGCCGGAATCGGCTCGGCGGTCTGCACGGTGATGCGGCCGATGTGATTGAGCTCCAACGAGTCCGGTGCATCGGTCAACGCCAGGTTCTGCTCGTCGAACAGCACGTCGAGGGTGCCGACGATGGCCTGGGTGGTCTTGGTGCCGTGCTTGAGCAGCAGACGGGCACCCGGGCGCAGAGGTTTGTCGGCCAGCCAGCACACCGTCGCGGAGAACTGCTGGATCGGCTCCGGCGCATCGACGGCCGAGGCGATGAGGTCACCACGGGAGATGTCGACGTCGTCGGCGAGCAGAAGGGTGACACTGCGACCGGTGTGCGCGGTCGCCAATTGACCGTCCGCGGTGTCGATCTGGGTGACGGTCGTGCGGACCCCGGACGGTGACACGACGACCTCGTCACCGACGGAGACCCGCCCGGCGGCGATCTGCCCGGCATACCCGCGGTAATCCGGGTATTCCGGTGTGCGCGGCCGGATCACGTACTGCACCGGGAACCGCAGACCCACCTCCGACCGATCCGAACCGCTCGCTGCGTCGGTCCCATTCGGGACCGTCTCGAGATGCTCGATGAGCGTCGGGCCGTCGTAGAACGGCGTGTTCTGCGACCGGGTGGCGATGTTGTCGCCGTGCAGCGCCGACACCGGGATCGCGGTGACCTGCTCGTCGGACCAGCCCAGGGTGCGCGTCAGGGAGCGGAATTCGTCGGAGATCTCGGCGAACACGGTGGCCGCATCCTCGACGAGGTCGATCTTGTTGACCGCGAGCACCAGCTGCGGAACACCGAGCAGGGCCATCACCGCCGCGTGCCGACGGGTCTGGGAGACCACGCCGTTGCGGGCGTCGACGAGCAGCATCACCAGCTGCGCGGTGGAGGCACCCGACACGGTGTTGCGTGTGTACTGCACGTGGCCGGGGGTGTCGGCGAGCACGAATGAGCGTGCGGGCGTGGCGAAGTAGCGGTAGGCGACGTCGATGGTGATGCCCTGCTCGCGCTCGGCGCGCAGGCCGTCGACGAGCAGCGACAGGTCCGGTCCGGCCAGTCCGCGATCGACCGAGGCGCGGGTGACCGCGTCGATCTGGTCGGCGAGCACCGATTTGGTGTCGTAGAGCAACCGGCCGACCAGGGTCGACTTGCCGTCGTCGACGCTACCGGCGGTCGCGATGCGCAGCAGGTCGGGGACGTGTCCGAGAGTGTTGTTGGCCATCAGAAGTATCCTTCGCGTTTACGGTCTTCCATGGCCGCCTCCGACACGCGGTCGTCACCGCGGGTGGCACCACGCTCGGTGAGTCGCGATGCGGCGACCTCGGCCAGGACGGCCTCGTTGTCGGCGGCCTCGGACAGCACCGCACCGGTCGACGAACCGTCGCCGACGGTGCGGTAACGCACCGAAAGACGTTGGAGCTCTTCGCCGTCGCGCGGCCCACCCCAGACGCCGGGGGTCATCCACATGCCGTCGCGCTCGAACACGTCGCGCTCGTGGGCGTAGTAGATCGACGGCAGCAGCACCTGCTCGCGGGCGATGTAGCGCCACACGTCGAGCTCGGTCCAGTTCGACAGGGGGAACACCCGGACGTGCTCCCCGGGGGCGTGGCGACCGTTGTACAGGTTCCACAGCTCCGGGCGCTGACGTTTGGGATCCCACTGGCCGAAGGCGTTGCGCAGCGAGAAGATCCGCTCCTTGGCGCGTGAACGTTCCTCGTCCCGGCGCCCGCCGCCGAACACCGCGTCGAAGCGGTTCTCGGTGATCGCGTCGAGCAACGGGATCGTCTGCAGCGGGTTGCGCACCCCGTCGGGACGCTCGGTGAGCCGACCGTCGGCGAGGTAATCCTCCACCTTGGCCACATGCAGCCGCAGGTCGTGGCGGGCCACCACCTGGTCGCGGAACTCGAGGACCTCGGGCAGGTTGTGCCCGGTGTCGACATGCAGCAGCGAGAACGGAAGCGGCGCAGGCCAGAACGCCTTGAGGGCCACATGCAGCAGAACAGTGGAGTCCTTGCCGCCGGAGAACAAGATCACCGGACGTTCGAATTCGCCTGCGACCTCACGGAAGATGTGGATCGCCTCGGACTCGAGGGCGTCGAGGGTGGTGAAGTCGTCGCTGCTGTCCACCTCGCGGTCGGCGCTGGCGACGGGATCGGTGATGGTCATGCGTGCAGCCCACATTCTGTCTTGGCGCGGCCGGCCCAGCGGCCGCTGCGCGGATCGGATCCGGGTTCGGGTTTGGCCGTGCACGGGGCGCAGCCGATCGACGGATAGCCTTCGTCGACAAGAGGATTCACGAGTACGCCGTGAGCGTCGATATAGGACTGCATCTGCTCGTCGGACCATGCGGCGATCGGATTGATCTTCACCAGCCCGAAGCCCTCGTCGAACGAGATCAGCGGCGCATTGGCGCGGGTGGGGGCCTCCACCCGACGGATGCCGGTCACCCAGGCGTCATAGGCGTGCAGACCCAACTTGAGCGGCACCACCTTGCGCAGGCGGCAGCATTCGCCGGGATCGCGGGCGAACAGGTTGCGCCCCAACAGCTCGTCCTGCTCGGCGACGGTGTGCTCGGGGGTCAGATTGATCATGTCGACGCCGTACACCTGTTCCACGGCGTCGCGGGTGCCGATCGTCTCGGCGAAGTGATAGCCGGTGTCGAGGAACAGGACCTTGACCGGATCCCCGCCGAGGAGGTCGCGGTCGATGTGCTTGACGGCCAGATCGACCAGTGCCGCGTCCTGCATGTTGGAGGCGACGACGAAGTTGTCACCGAAGGTCCGGGCGGTCCAGGCGAACAGTTCCTCGGGGGTGGCCTCGGTTCCCAGATCGGCGGCACCCTGCTCGGCGATCGCGCGTAGCTCGTCCTCGCTGAAGCGCCGCCCGGTGGTCGGTGCGGTGGAGATGGTCATCGGAGTGCCTCCTCGTCGGCACGAACGGCCCACTGCGCGAACCGTTCTCCGTCCTGGCGTTGGTCGATGAAGTTGCGGACGACGCGGTCGATGTAGTCGCCGAGCTCGGTGGAGGTCACCTTGTGCTGGCGCAGCTTGCGACCGAATGCGGCGTCCTGGCCGAGGCTGCCACCGAGGTGGACCTGGAATCCCTCGGTCTGTCCGCCCTCGCCGTCCTCGACGAGCTGTCCCTTGAAGCCGATGTCGGCGATCTGCGACCGGGCGCAGGAGTTGGGGCAGCCGTTGATGTTCACGGTGATCGGGACGTCGAGTTGGGAGTTGATGTCGGCCAGACGCTCCTCGAGTTCGGGCACCAACACCTGCGACCGCTTGCGGGTCTCGACGAACGACAGCTTGCAGAACTCGATCCCGCTGCACGCCATCAGGTTCCGACGCCAGTTCGACGCGCGGGCGATGAGCCCCTGCTTGGCGAGGTCGGCGATGAGCACCTCCACCTTGTCGTCGGGGACGTCGAGCACGATCAGTTTCTGGTACGGGGTGAACCGGATGCGGTCGGAGCCGACGCGTTCGGCGGCCTCGGCGACGGCGGTGAGCTTGGTGCCCGACACCCGGCCCGCGATGGCGGCGAAGCCCACCGAGTTCAGTCCGTTCTTGAGCTTCTGGACGCCCACGTGATCGCGCGGCTGGGTCAGCGGGGTGGGCGCCGGGCCGTCGATCAGCTTGCGGTGCAGGTATTCGTCCTCGAGGACCTGACGGAACTTCTCGATGCCCCAGTCCTTGATGAGGAACTTCAGGCGTGCCTTGGTGCGCAGTCGGCGATAGCCGTAGTCACGGAAGATCGATACGACGCCCTCCCAGACGTCGGGGACCTCGTCGAGCGGGATCCACGCTCCCACCCGCTGGGCGAGCATCGGGTTCGTCGACAGGCCGCCGCCGACCCAGAGATCAAGTCCCGGACCGTGTTCGGGATGCTCGACGCCGATGAAGGCGATGTCGTTGGTCTCGTGCGAGACGTCCTGCAGTCCGGAGATCGCGGTCTTGAACTTGCGCGGGAGATTCGAGTACTGCGGGTCGCCGATGTAGCGGCGCACGATCTCGTCGATGGCCGGTGTCGGATCGAGTACCTCGTCGACGGCCTCTCCGGCCAACGGCGATCCGAGGATGATGCGCGGGCAGTCACCACAGGCCTCGGTGGTCTTGAGCCCGACTGCCTCGATGCGCTCCCAGATGGTGGGGACATCCTCGATGCGAATCCAGTGGTACTGCACGTTCTCCCGGTCGGAGAGATCGGCGGTGTCGCGGGCGAACTCGGTCGAGATCTGGCCGAGGGTGCGCAGCTGTTCGACGTTGAGGGCGCCGGCATCGCAACGGATGCGCATCATGAAGTGGCTGTCCTCGAGGATGTCGATGTTCTCGTCACCGGTCCAGGTGCCGTCGTAGCCCTCGGCGCGCTGGGTGTAGAGACCCCACCAGCGCATGCGGCCACGGAGATCCTGTTTGTCGATCGACTCGAAACCCTGCTTGGAGTAGATGTTCTCGATCCGCGCCCGCACATTGAGCGGGTTGTCGTCCTTCTTGACCTGCTCGTTGGGGTTCAGCGGCTCGCGGTAGCCGAGCTTCCACTGCCCTTCGGCGCGCCGCTTGGTCGGGCGGGCCTTCTTGCGAGCCGGACGCTCGCCGGTGTCGGTCTTCGCCGTACCGGCTGTCGCGGACTCGCCGCGTGCCGAACGGGCGCGGGGGGCTGGGGAGGACTCCTCGGGGACGGGGGAGTTGCCCGCCTCGGTGAGGTCCGTCGTTGACGTCATGAACTCTCCTGTACCGGCGCACAGAGCACCGGTGATCGCACGGTCTGGGCTGTGACGTGGCGGCATACCCGCGTCAGATGCGGGGACTCTCCGGGGCCGGAACGTCGTCTAGAGACGACAGGTAGCGCTGCAGACGCGCTTGAGATCGACGTGGCGTCGCGCGGCGAGCCACACCCCGGGGAAATTCACGGGCTCCATAGTGCCACGACCATCCGTCTCGCGTCTACTTGGGAATACTTTGCACCACGGTGAGGCAAAGTGGCCTGCGGCGATGCCGACACCGTTGCCGGGCCCGACGTCGCGAAAGTGGTTGCGTACCGAGAGCAAGGCCCACGCGGCGGTGGGTATTCCCCGATGTGGGGCTGGTGATTCGGGGCCGGGCGGGGTGGGCGCGCATCATGGGGTGGTGACGTCCGTTTCCACCGCCGCCGTGCCGGCCGAGGTCGTCGACGCCTGCGGGGCCGTCGATCCCGGCGTTCCGCTGGGGCTCTACCTGCACGTCCCGTTCTGCGCGTCGAGGTGCGGATACTGCGACTTCAACACCTACACGGCGGGCGAACTCGGGTCGTCGGCGTCCCCGGATTCGTGGTTCGAGGCGGTGGGCCGCGAACTCGACCACGCCGCGGCCCTGATGACCCCGGACCGCCCGGTGTCGACGATCTTCGTCGGCGGCGGCACGCCGTCGTTGCTCGGTGGCGACGGCCTCGCCGGCCTGCTCGATGCCGTACGCAGCCGATTCGATCTCACCGACGACGCCGAGATCACCACCGAATCCAATCCGGAGTCGACCTCGCCGGAGTTCTTCGCGCGGCTGCTCGAGGCGGGCTTCACCCGGATCTCGCTCGGGATGCAGTCCGCGGCCCCACACGTGCTGGCCACCCTCGACCGCACACATACCCCCGGCCGTGCCGTCACCGCGGCCCGCGAGGCGGCCGCCGCCGGCTTCGCCCACATCAACCTCGACCTCATCTACGGAACACCCGGAGAGACCGACGCCGATCTCGACGCGAGCCTCGATGCGGTACTGGCCACCCCGGTCGATCACGTGTCGGCGTATGCGCTGATCGTCGAGGACGGCACCGCGCTGGCACGGCGGGTCCGCCGCGGCGAACTGCCCGCGCCCGACGACGACGTGCTCGCCTCCCGCTACCGGCGAATCGATGAACGCCTGGGCGGCAACGGTTTCGAGTGGTACGAGGTGTCCAATTGGGCGCGATCGACTGCCGCGGAATGTCGTCACAATCTGGCCTACTGGTACAGCCACGACTGGTGGGGAATCGGGCCCGGCGCGCACTCGCATGTGCACGGCGTGCGGTGGTCCAACGTCAAACACCCGGCGCGTTATGCGAGCACCCTGGCCGACGGCACCCTGCCGGTGGCCACGCACGAGGTGCTCACCACCGCTGACCGTCACGTCGAATCGGTGATGCTGACGGCCCGGTGCCGCAGCGGTTTACGCCGCGGCCTCCTCACCGGGGCGGAGGCGTCGTGCGCCGAGGAACTCGTCGCACGTGAATTGCTCCGTCCGGCCGGGGATGGGTGGGTCCTCACCGACCGCGGCCGCCTGCTCGCCGATGCCGTGGTGCGCGACATCCTGATCGCGGGCGAGGACGGCTGAGCCTGCCGGGCGATCAGGTCCCGATCCGGCCGAGCGCCTCGATCATGCCGACGTAGCCGCGTGCGCCGAGTGCGTCGGCGACGTCGCTTTCGACGGCCGCCTCGGCGCGTTGGACGGCAGCGATGCGACGTCGGCCACGGGCGCTCAGGTGCACGACGACCCGCCGCCGGTCGACCGGATCGGCACGCCGATAGGTCAGGCCCAGTGTCACCAGCCGGTCGACCCCGCGTGTGGTGCTCGCCGGTGGTAGAACGGCCAGGCGTGACAGCTCCGACATGGTCCGGCCGTCCTCGGTGGCGAGCACCGAGAGCAGACGCCACTGTTCGGGTGACACCCCCAGTTCGGCGAGGTCGGCCGACAACTGTGACTCGACCCGGTGTGCGGCGCGCAGCAGTTGCAGCAGCAGTGGGTCAGTGGCGGTGCCGTGGTCGTCGCGCCGGGACCCGGCGTCCGGGGTAGCCTGGCGACTCACCGGACAACCCATCGCACGAGGTACCCATGACAGTCCGCCCCATTGCCGTTGGCACCGACTCCGCACGGCGCACCGTGCGGATCGCCTACGTCGTTCCGGTCCAGGGGATCGCGGGCATCTTCGGGCCGTCGTGCGAGGCGTGCGGGGAACTCGCCCTCGCCGAATTGCACTCTGCCGACGGGATTCTCGGCCGGCCCGTGGAGCTGGTCGTCATCGACGGCGGCCGCGCACCCGCGCAGGTCGCCCAGGAGGTGGCGCAGCTGTGGCGGACGGGGCGAATCGACGCGATCGCCGGCTGGCACATCTCGGCGGTGCGCAAGGAGATCCTGCGCCTCGTCGGTGGTCAGCTGCCCTACGTGTACGCGGCTCTGCACGAAGGTGAGTTTCGCACACCGGGCCTGTTCATGATCGGGGAGTCGCCGTCGTCGCAGGTGTTGCCGGCATTGGACTGGTTGCGCCGCAACCGCAGTGCCGAACGCTGGTGCGTGGTCGGCAACGACTACATCTGGCCGCGTCAGCTCGCGAGCCACGCCGTCGCGTATCTGGCGGGATCCGGGATGGCCCACCGCGGTTCGACCTTTGTCCCGCTCGGAACGCGCGATTTCGAGCCGACCCTGCGATGGCTGGAGACGACCGACTGCGACGCCGTGCTGGTTCTGCTGATCGGCGACGACGCGGTGCGGTTCGGCCGCGGGTTCGCCCGTCACGGACTCGACACCGCCATGGTGCGCTTCAGCCCGATTCTCGAGGAGAACCAGGTATTCGCCATGGGTGCGGCGGCCACGGCGAACATGTATGCGGCCGCGGGCTATTTCGACTCGCTGGTCACCGCGGCGACCGCCGATTTCGCCGGCCGCTACCACCGCGTCCTCGGGGACACGGCGCCGGTGCTCAACAGCATCGGCCAATCCTGTTACGAGGCGATCACCCTGCTCGCAGCGCTCGCCGACCGGGCGGGTTCGCTGGCGGTCTCGCAGGTACAGGCCGCCGCCGACGGACTCGTCATGGATGCCACCCGCGGAACCCTCCGTCTGGCCGACAATCGTGTTGACCAGGACATCTACCTGGCCAGCGCCGGTGCGCTCGATCTCGACGTCGTCGACCGGATTCATCACGCCTGACCGTTCGCCGGGGCCGGGTGCGTCGTCTCGCTGAGGGGTCCAGTACTGAGGTGTTCGGTGCCGACGGGTTCGATTGCGACGCGGATCTTTCCGGAGTCCACCGACGTGCGTATGTGCAGTGTGGTTCCGGGCTCGCGGTCCCAGCCGACGATCGCCTCGGCGAGCGGTGCGTGCAGGTGCATCCGGAGGGTGCGCGCGAGGTCACGCGCCCCGTAGACCGGATCGAAACCGACGTCGGCGAGATGTGCGCGGAGCGGGTCGTCGGGTTCCCACTGAATCTGCCGGGCGGCCAATTGTGCTGTCAGTCTGCGTAATTCGACGTCGAGGATCGCTGCGGCGACCTGTGGGCCGAGGGGATCGAACCGCACGATCTCGTCGAACCGGTTGTACAGCTCGGGATCGAAGAACTCCTCGACGGCTCGGTCCACGGCGTCGGAGCCCGCGTCGCGCCGGCGGGAGCCCCGCATCGGCAGCCGCGCGCGCCATCCCCGTGACCGGGCCCGATGATGGGCGGCGATCTCGGCCGAGCCGAGGTTGGAGGTGAGCAGGACAATGGCGTTGCGGAAGTCGATCGTCGAGTTGCCCGCGGCCAGGCGCAGTGTTCCCGAATCGAGGATCTGCAGCAACGAACGCAGCACCGTCGTGTGTGCCTTCTCCACCTCGTCGAACAGGACGATGCCGGGTCGAGACATGTTGCCCTCCACCAGTTCCCGATCGAAGAGGGTGAGCTGTTCCTTCGCCCCCGAATAGCCCGGGGGTGCCCCGGACAGGGAGGCGGCGTAGTGCTCCTGGGCCAGGGTGTTCATGTCGATCCGGCAGAGTATGTCGGCGTCGCCGGTGATCTCCGCGGCCAGGCGGCGGGCCAGTTCGGTCTTGCCGACACCGGTCGGCCCGACGAACAGCAGCGACGCGATCGGACGGCGTGGGTCACCGATCCCGGCGGCCGCGATGGTCAGGGCGCGGACCACCGCATCGATGGCTGCGTCCTGGCCGATGATCGCCGAGCGCAGCGCCGATGAGAGCTGTGCGGGCGAGGACGCCCTCCCCATCCGGAAGGCCCGGTTGTGGCCGGGGGTGAGTTGCTGACCCGAATTGAGGTCGTCGACCTTGCGTGCCAGGTAGCCCGACATCGGCCCTCCTCGTGTGAGCGTCACGTAATGATTCTGAATGAAACCATAAATCTCGGGACTTCGCGGAGCGCGAGGGGGGATCGCCGTGGTATCACTTCCATACGGAAGCAATAACTCGCTGGGCGGTGTGGATGCCCGGCCATTCTCAGGAGGCGTTTCATGCGACATGGCGATATCTCATCGAGTCCGGACACCGTGGGGGTGGCAGTGGTCAACTACAAGATGCCCAGGCTGCACACCAAGGCCGAGGTCCTCGACAACGCCCGTCGGATCGCCGAGATGGTGGTGGGGATGAAGGCGGGTTTGCCGGGGATGGATCTGGTTGTGTTCCCGGAGTATTCGACGATGGGCATCATGTATGACAACGCGGAGATGTTCGACACGGCGGCGGTGATTCCCGGGGAGGAGACCGACATCTTTGCCGCGGCGTGTCGTCAGGCCCGGACGTGGGGGGTGTTCTCGTTGACCGGGGAGCGGCATGAGGATCATCCGAACAAGCCGCCGTACAACACGCTGGTGTTGATCAATGATGCGGGGGAGATCGTGCAGAAGTATCGCAAGATCTTGCCCTGGACTCCGATCGAGGGCTGGTATCCGGGGGAGCAGACGTATGTGACCGATGGGCCGAAGGGTCTCAAGGTGTCGTTGATCATCTGCGATGACGGTAATTATCCGGAGATCTGGCGTGATTGCGCGATGAAGGGGGCCGAGTTGATCGTGCGGCCGCAGGGCTACATGTATCCGGCCAAGGATCAGCAGGTGTTGATGGCCAAGGCGATGGCGTGGGCGAACAATTGTTATGTGGCGGTGGCGAATGCGACCGGATTCGATGGTGTGTACTCATATTTCGGGCACAGCGCGATCATCGGTTTCGACGGGCGCACCCTGGGTGAGTGTGGTGAGGAGGATTACGGGGTGCAGTACGCGCAGTTGTCGTTGTCGACGATTCGGGATGCGCGGGCCAATGATCAGTCGCAGAATCATCTGTTCAAGCTGCTGCACCGGGGTTATACCGGGGTGTATGCCGGTGGGGATGGTGACAAGGGAATCGCGGAGTGCCCGTTCGATTTCTATCGCAATTGGGTCACCGACGCCGAGGCCACCCAGAAGGCGGTCGAGGCGATCACCCGGGAGACGATCGGTGTGGCCGATTGTCCGGTCTACGACCTGCCGACCGAGAAGACCATGGACGCCTGAGGGCGCGACCGGCCGGCGTCGGGTTCACCAGCGCTGCGGTGGCGGGGTCCAGCCGGTACTGCGGGCGGCGCGTCGGTGCACCCCGCCGGCCGGGGACTCCCCGGGCGGCGCGGCCCCGACGGCGGGGAGTTCGTCGGTCTCGGTGCCGAGTTGCTCGTCGAGCGGCGGCGCCCCGGGCCGCAGATCGAGCGCGTCGAGGTCGAGCATCCGGGCGTGGATGACCGTGCGGTTACGCAGCGCCGATCGGACCGCCCGGTGCAGACCGTCCTCGAGGTAGAGGTTCCCCTCGTAGCGCACCACGTGGGAGAACAGATCCCCGTAGAACGTGGAATCCTCGCTGAGCAACTTGTCCAGGGCCAGCACCGTGGTCACCGTGATCAGCTCGTCGAGACGGAACTGCCGAGGCGGGATCTTGGCCCATCCGCGATGGGTCAACGCGTGGTCGGGATACGGTTTGCCCTCCCGGACGCCTTTGAAGATCATCGCGACCTTCCTGTCGTGGGCGGCGTTCGCCGGGGCGGCGGAGATCGTCGGCGCCTCGCCGGTCGAACACGTGCACCCGTACTTCGTGGGCGGTGTTTCGTAGAATGAACCCACCTACTGTAGGGCAGAGGGCGGGTTCGAGAGGAGGTCTGGCCTGTGTCGACCACCGATGATCGGCGGTTCGAGATTCTTCGTGCCATCGTCACCGACTTCGTTTCCACGCAGGAACCGAT
Organism: Gordonia sp. L191; assembly: GCF_030077625.1. Classification (NCBI taxonomy): domain Bacteria; kingdom Bacillati; phylum Actinomycetota; class Actinomycetes; order Mycobacteriales; family Gordoniaceae; genus Gordonia; species Gordonia sp. L191. The sequence continues at coordinate 1,769,714 of NZ_CP125996.1, forward strand.
CGGTTCCAAGGCACTCGTCGAACGGCATCAGCTCGGCGTCTCCAGTGCCACGGTTCGCAATGACATGGCGGTACTCGAGGCCGAGGGTTACATCGCGCAACCCCACACGAGTTCGGGACGAATCCCCACCGACAAGGGGTACCGGATGTTCGTCGACCGCATCAGCGAGGTCAAACCGCTGTCGTCGGCCGAGCGTCGCGCGATCCTCTCGGTACTCGATTCGGGGGTCGATCTCGACGACGTGCTGCGCCGGTCGGTGCGGCTGCTGGCTCAGCTCACCCGTCAGGTCGCGGTCATCCAGTATCCGGTGCTGTCCACCGCGACGGTGCGTCACCTCGAGGTGATCACCGTGTCGCCGTCGCGGCTGCTGCTGATCGTGATCACCGACACCGGTCGCGTAGAACAGCGCATGGTCGCGCTCTCCCAAGACCTCGACGAGGACGAGTTCGTCCGGCTGCGGGACATGTTCTCCGCAGCGCTGCACGGCAAGCGACTCGAGGAGGCGTCGGCGTCGGTGGCCGAATTGGCCAACAACGCACCGGCCGATCTGCGGGACGCGACCGTGAACGTCGCGACCGTGTTGGTCGAGACCCTCGTCGAACGGGGCGAGGACCGGGTGGTGGTGACCGGCACGTCGAATCTCGCACGTGCGGCCGCCGATTTCGCCCCCGTCAACGGCGGGATGGATTCGGTCCTCGAAGCTCTCGAGGAGCAGGTCGTCGTCCTGAAGCTGCTGGCGACGAGTCAGCGGATGGGCCGGGTGACGGTGCAGATCGGGGAGGAGACGCAGACCGAGAACCTGCGTGGCACCTCGGTCGTGTCGACGGGGTACGGTGCTTCGGGCACCGTGTTCGGCGGGGTCGGGGTCGTCGGGCCCACCCGCATGGACTACCCGGGAACCATCGCGTCGGTGGCAGCCGTTGCCAAGTATGTGGGCGAGGTGCTCGCCGAGCGCTGACCTGAAGGCGGCGCAGAGCCGGTCGAGAGGAAATGGACGCGGCCGGCGTCGCGTTCGGTGAGGTAACCGATGCACCGGCTCCGTGAGGGTATCCCCGGAGCCATACGTGAGCTGTGAGAACGAAGGACCGAGACAACCGTGGCAACTGACTACTACGGAATCCTGGGCGTCGCCAAGGGCGCGACCGACCAGGAGATCAAGCGGGCCTACCGCCAGATGGCCCGCAAATTGCATCCCGACGTCAACCCAGGAGAAGAGGAGCGCTTCAAGGAGGTCACGACCGCCTACGAGGTGCTCAGCGACCCGGAGAAACGACGCATCGTCGACGCCGGCGGCGATCCGCTCGGCGGTCCGGGGGCAGGTGGATTCGGCGGAAATTTCGGCGGCGGCGGCCTCGGCGACGTGTTCGAGGCGTTCTTCGGCTCCGGCGGTGGGTTCGGCAGTACTTTCGGTGGTAGCCGCGGGCCGCGCTCGCGCGTGCAGCCCGGTGAGCCCGCCCTCGTCGCCGTCGAGCTCGACCTGGAGGAGTGCGCCTCCGGGGTGAACAAGGAAATCACCGTCGACACCGCGATCCTCTGCGATGTGTGTCACGGGTCGGGAACCAACGGCGACTCCAAGCCGATCAGCTGCGACACCTGTAAGGGTGCCGGCGAGATCCAGGCGGTCCAGCGTTCTCTGCTCGGCCAGGTCATGACGGTGCGCGAATGCCCCACCTGCCACGGCACCGGCGAGATCATCCCCGATCCGTGCCACAAGTGCGGCGGCCAGGGACGGGTGCGTTCGCGCCGCACGATGACCGTGCGCATCCCGGCAGGCATCGAGAGCGGCATGCGGGTCCGGTTGGCCGGCCAAGGTGAGGTGGGTCCGGGCGGCGGACCGGCCGGAGATCTCTACGTCGAGGTCAGCGAACGCCCGCACGAGGTGTTCATCCGCGACAAGGACGACCTGCATTGCACGCTGCGGGTACCGATCGCCGACGCCGCGCTCGGCGGCAGCTTCGAGGTCCCGACGATCCTCGGCGATCTCGCGACCGTCACCATCGAGCCGGGGACCCAGCCCGGGCAGGTCGTCAAACTGCGTGGCCAGGGCATGCCGCATGTGAACACGGGTGCCCGCGGCACCCTCCACGTCCATCTCGACGTCGCGGTTCCGGCCAAGTTGACCGCCCAGCAGACCGAGGCACTGAAAGCCTTCCGCGAGGCCTCCGACGATTCCATCGACCTGGTCACGACCTCGGCGGCAGCAGCTCCGGGTGGGTTGTTCTCCCGGCTGCGCAACGCCTTCGCGGGACGCTGATCGGCCGGACGTGAGCCCGCCCCTGTTCTGGGTCGACGAGGTCCCGCCGGCCGGCACCACCACCCTGCTCTCCGGGCCGGAAGGCCGCCACGCGGTGACCGTGGCTCGGCTGCGGCCGGGGGAGTCCCTGCTGCTCGGTGACGGCGCCGGGTCGGTCGCCACCTGCGAGGTGATCGCGGTCGAGGGCAAGGATGCGCTGTCGGCGCTCGCCCACCGGTTCGTGTTCACCGACCGGCCGCGGCCGTCGGTGACCCTGGTGCAGGCGTTGCCGAAATCCGAGCGCTCGGAGCTGGCCGTCGACCTCGCCACCGAGGCCGGTGTCGACCGGATCGTGCCGTGGCAATCGGCACGGTGCGTCGCCCGCTGGGCGGGCAAGGCCGACAAGGGTGTTGCCAAATGGCGGGCCGCGGCCTCCGCGGCCGCCAAACAGAGTCGGCGCCCGTGGATTCCGGAGGTCACCGACCTCGCCTCCACGATCGACGTGCGCGCCCACGCCGCCGAGGTGATCGCCGCCGGTGGTGTGGTCGCGGTACTGCACGAGGCCGCTGCGGTGTCGCTGCGAACCCTGCCGCTGAGGCAGGCACGCGAGATCATGCTGGTGGTCGGGCCCGAGGGCGGTCTCGACGACAGCGAGATCGCCGACCTCACCGCGCTCGGCGCGCACTCGGTGATCCTGGGGCCGGAGGTGTTGCGGACCTCGACGGCCGCGTCGGTCGCCCTCGGCGCGCTCGGCGTCCTCACCGATCGGTGGACCCGATGAGACGCGATCGGCGGGACCGATGAGGCGCTGTGCGGTGCACCGGACCGCGATCGCCTACGGCGAGGAGAACTCGCAGTTCGGGCACATCTATCACGCTGCCGAGGAGGCCGATCTCCCCGCCACGATGCGGCCGATCGTGCTGATCCACGGCGGCTATTGGACCACCGAGTTCTCGCTGACCATCGAGTCGGCGATCGCCCGGCAGTACGGCGAACGTGGCGCGTTGGTCTGGAACATCGAGTACCGGCGCGTGGGGGAGGACGGCGGAGGATGGCCGCACACCGGCCGTGACGTCGTCGCCGCGATCAATGCGCTCGACGGGCCGGTCCGGGACGCCCTACCCGCAGCCGTCGCCGACCGCGTCGACTGGAATTCGGTTGCGGTCGTGGGACATTCGGCCGGTGGTCAGCTTGCGGTGTGGGCCACCGCGCAGCTGCGGGCACGGACCGCGAACACCCGCATCACCACCGTCGTCGCCCAGTCGGCGGCCCTGGATCTCGTCGCCGCGGGACAGGCAGGCCGGGAGTCGGTGCAGGCGTTGATCGGCCGTCCCTACGCACAGGCCGCGCAGCGCTATCGGGCCGCGTCTCCCATGGAGCAGGATCCGTTCGACGCGCACGTCGTGGTCATCCACGGCGACCGCGACACCGCCATTCCGGTGGAGCTCAGCCGCCGCTACGTCAGCGCGGTATGCGCGCGCGGTCAGTCCGCCGAACTGATCGTCGTGCCCGAGGAGGGGCACGACGCGTTCGTCGATCCGCGCAGCGTGTGCAATCGGCAGACGATCCGGGCGCTGGGACTGTAGGCCCAGGGCCCGAGGAGCGCGAAGGTGCGGCGACGGAATATTCGATCGCGGATCGCCCGTTGGGCAGGGATAGACTTGACCGCACATCGCCGCACGGCGCCCCCGAACTCCAGGAGTGATCTGATACGTGAGTGACGACAACCCCGACGGCCGCGTGCCGGCGCGCGGCTCCGCAGGGGCCGGACCTGTGGTCACCTCCACCATCGATGTCCCTCCCGAGGTGGTGTTCGGGCTGCTCGGCACCAGCGATGTCAATCTGCGCACGCTCGAGCAACTCCTCCCGGCCGACATCCACGTCCGCGGCAACCAGATCACGCTGCGTGGCCGTGGCGCCGACGTCGCCGCCGCCGAGCGCGTCATGGGTGAGCTCGTGGACCTCGTCGGTCGCGGCACCCCGCTGACCCCGGATCTCGTCCGCCACAGCGTGTCGATGCTGTCCGAGGGCGCCACCGAATCACCCGCCGACGTCCTGTCCCTCGACATCCTCTCGCGGCGCGGAAAGACCATCCGGCCCAAGACGCTCAACCAGAAGCGCTACGTCGACGCCATCGACGCCAACACCATCGTGTTCGGTCTGGGCCCGGCCGGTACCGGCAAGACCTATCTGGCGATGGCCAAGGCGGTGCAGGCACTGCAATCCAAGAGCGTGAATCGCATCATTCTCACCAGGCCCGCGGTGGAAGCCGGTGAGCGACTGGGCTTTCTGCCCGGCACACTCAGCGAGAAAATCGACCCGTATCTGCGTCCGCTCTACGACGCACTGCACGACATGATGGACCCCGAGTCGATCCCCAAGCTCATGGCGGCCGGGGTGATCGAGGTGGCGCCACTGGCATATATGCGTGGCCGGGCGCAGCCGGTGTCGACCAGGGTCCTCACGCCACAGGGCTTTCGTCCGATCGGTGACATCGAGGTCGGCGACCACGTCATCGGCTCGAACGGCTCGCCGACCGAGGTCCTCGGCGTCTACCCGCAGGGGTTCAAGGACATCGTGCGGGTCACCACTCAGGACGGTGCGTCCACCCTCTGCTCCACCGATCACCTGTGGTCGGTGTACACGCGAGACGACCGTCGTCGCGGCACCGGCCCGCGGGTACTCGAGACGAAGGAGATGATCGGAAATCTCCGGGCGGCGCACTATCACCGGTTCGAGTTGCCGCTCTTGAGTGGCCCTGCCGAGTTTCCTCGCCAACCGGTGCCGCTCGACCCCTATGCGCTCGGTCTGATGCTGGGTGACGGCTGCATGGCGGGGATGGCCACGCCATCGTTCACGACAGCCGACCGAGAGCTGGTCGATGCGCTGGTCATGGCCGTGCCGGGTATTCGCGCACGGCAGCGATCCGACGTCGACTACGTCCTCAACCGGATCACCGCTCCCGGTGAGCCGATCACGATCGAGAACCCGGTCACCCACGCCATGCGCGAACTCGGATTGTGGGGCACTAAGTCCCCTACGAAGTTCGTACCGAAGCAGTACCTTCTCAACTCGTCCGACGTCCGATTGGCAGTGCTGCAGGGTCTTCTGGACACCGATGGCGGCCCCGTGACCCAGACCGGCCGGTCCTGCCGTGTGCAGTACGTGACAGTCTCGGACCAGCTGCGCGATGACGTGATGTTCCTGGTTCGATCGCTGGGCGGCGTCGTCTACGGAAGAACCCGCGTCGCGCAGGGACGGCCCCCTGGTAAAGCACGGGGTCGAGAGGTGTTGTACCGACACGACGCCCACGTCCTCGACATTCGTCTCCCGGATGGGCTCGCTCCGTTCCGGATGACACGCAAGGCGCAGAAATATGGTGCGACCACGGCCAAGCCGCCCAAGCGCTACATCGAGAGCATCGAATCGGTGGGTACCGACGAAGCCGTCTGCATCCGGGTGGCGGCGGAGGATTCGCTCTATGTCACCGAGGACTTCCTGCTGACCCACAACACGCTCAATGACGCCTTCATCATCCTCGACGAGGCGCAGAACACCACCGGCGAGCAGATGAAGATGTTCCTGACCCGGCTGGGTTTCGGGTCGAAGGTGGTGGTCACCGGCGACACCACGCAGGTCGACCTGCCCGGCGGTGCGCAGAGCGGACTGATGGCCGCCACCCGCATCCTCGATGGCATCGACGACATCCACTTCGCCACCCTGACCAGTCAGGACGTGGTCCGGCACCGGCTCGTCGCCGACATCGTCGACGCCTACGGGCGGGCCGAGGAGGCGGCGCGAGACAACCCGCGATTGCGTGACTCGGATCGCATCGGTGGCCCCAATCGCGCCGCGCGGCGCTCGGCAAGTCAGGGACGACGCTCATGAGCATCGAATTCGCCAACGAGTCCGGCGTGGACGTCCCCGCCGAATTGGTACTCGCCGCAGCACGATTCGCGACCGAGGCGATGGACGTCCATCCCGGTGCCGAACTCTCGGTGCTCTGTGTCGACGAGCCGACGATGGCCGACATGCACGTGCAATGGATGGACCTGCCCGGTCCCACCGACGTGATGAGCTTCCCGATGGACGAATTGGTGCCCGGCGGGCGGCCCGACGCCGCCGAGCCGGGCCCCGCCATCCTCGGCGACATCGTGCTCTGCCCCGAATTCGCGGCCAAACAGGCCCGCGAGGCCCGGCGCTCACTCGAGCACGAACTCGCGATGCTCACCATCCACGGCGTCCTGCATCTGCTCGGCTACGACCACGCCGAACCCGAGGAAGAGAAGGAGATGTTCGGCCTGCAGAACCGTCTGCTCGAGGAGTTCTACGCACAGCGGCACCGTGAAGCACAGCAGCAACGCCAGGCCGATCGGGACACCCGTCTGCTGACCAACATCGGGTTCACCGACTCCCCGTTCCCCGAATTCCCGGGAGGTGACGAGGGCTCCGCGCAGCAGCGGCCCGCGGGCTCGACGGAGCAGTGACCGGCGCCGCCTATCTGTGGTTCGCGCTGTGCGCCGTCGTTCTCGTCGTCCTCAGTGGTGTGTTCGCCGCGGTGGACACCGCGGTCTCGACCGTGTCGATCGCGCGGGTCGAGGACATGGTCAAGGAACGGCGCGCGGGTGCGGTGCGGCTCATGCGGGTGCTCGCCGCCCGCGCGACCTATGTCGGTCTCGCGGTGTTGTTGCGGGTGGTGTGTGAAACCGCCGCCGTCGCGTTGGTCGCGGTGATCGCCGTGTCCGAACTGGGCATCGGCTGGGGACTGACCGTCGCCATCGCGGGGATGGCGGTGGTGTCGTATGTGGCGGCCGGGGTCGGCCCGCGCACGCTCGGTCGTCAGCACGCCTACACCATCGCCCTGGCCTCGGCGGCGGTCCTGCAGATCCTCGGCGTGATCCTCACGCCGCTGACCCGGTTGCTCATCCTCATCGGTAACGCGGTGACGCCGGGCAAGGGATTCCGCAACGGACCGTTCGCCACCGAGGTCGAGTTGCGTGAGGTCGTCGACCTCGCCGAGGCGAGCGGCGTGGTCGCCGCCGACGAACGCCGCATGATCCAGTCGGTCTTCGAACTCGGCGACACCAACGCCCGCGAGGTGATGGTGCCCAGGCCGGAGATGATCTGGATCGAAAGTGACAAGAGTGCCGCGCAGGCGACGAGTCTGGCTGTGCGCAGCGGACATTCGCGTATCCCGGTGATCGGGGAGAATCCCGACGACATCCTCGGGGTGGTGTATCTGAAGGATCTCGTGGAGCGGTCGATGGGCGGCGAGGACGCCCGGACAGTGGGAGTTTCGGCGGTGATGCGTCCGGCGGAGTTCATCCCCGACTCCAAGCCGCTGGACCGGGTTCTGGAGGACATGCGGCGCACCCACAACCACATGGCATTGCTCGTCGACGAATACGGCGGGATCGCCGGACTGGTCACCATCGAGGACGTCCTCGAGGAGATCGTCGGGGAGATCACCGACGAGTACGACACCGGTGAGGTCGCCCCCGTGGAAGACCTCGGCGACGGGCGCTTTCGCGTCTCGGCACGACTGCCGGTGGAGGATCTCGGCGAACTGTTCGACATCGACATCGACGACGACGAGGTCGAGACCGTCGGCGGGCTCGTCGGTCTCGAACTCGGTCGGGTCCCGCTGCCGGGCGCGCGCGTCGCCAGTCACGGCTTGCAACTGGTGGCCGAGGGCGGACCGAATCGGCAAGGCCGCCAGCGCATCACGACCGTGCTCGTCGAGCAGGTCGAGCAGGTCGAGGAGCCCGAGGCCGAGCGGGATCCGCTCGATGCCCGAGACGACGAGCGCAACGACGCGTCGGGCAGGCGCACCGGCTCGCGGGGTGGTGAACGCTCGCGTCGCAACGGCGAATACGCTGAGCGCCGGGACGCCCAGCAGAAGGAGGCCATGTGAGCGAGCCAATGGGTGACGAGGACGCCAAGCTGGTGGTTCTCGCCCGCGGCGCACGTGGTCGGGCGCAGTCGCCGTCGGGTGCGGCGATCCGCGAGGGGGACGGCCGCACCTATGCCGGTGCCGATGTGCGGACCGCCTCGCTGGAACTGTCGGCGCTGCAGGTCGCGGTGGCCACCGCGCTGTCGAGTGGCGCCGAGTCCTTCGAGGCCGCGGTGATCGTCGGCGGTGGTGTCGACGATCCGGGACGCGCGACGCTCGCCGAGATCAGCCCGGATGCGTTGCTGGTGGTCACCGATGCCGCGGGTGCGGTGCTCGACCGGGTCCGCGCCGGCTCCGGGGCGGACGGTATCTCATGACCGAATTCCGTTCGGGCTTCGTGTGTTTCGTCGGCCGGCCGAATACCGGCAAGTCGACCCTGACCAATGCGCTGGTGGGGGAGAAGATCGCGATCACCTCCAATCGGCCGCAGACCACCCGCCACACCATCCGCGGAATCGTGAATCGGCCCGATGCGCAGCTGATCCTCGTCGACACCCCGGGACTGCACCGGCCGCGCACACTGCTCGGTCAGCGGCTCAACGACCTGGTCCGCGATACCTATTCCGAGGTCGACGTCATCGGTGTCTGCATCCCGGCCGACGAGCGGATCGGCCCGGGCGACCGGTGGATCGTCTCGCAGGTCCGCCAGATGGCGCCGGGGACCACGGTGCTCGGCATCGTCACCAAGATCGACCGCGTCGGGCCCGAGCAGGTCGCCGCCCAGCTGCTCGCTCTCTCCGAACTGCTCGGCCCCACATCGGAAGTGGTCCCCGTCTCGGCGACCTCGGGTGCACAGGTCGACGTGTTGACCGACGTGCTGGTGTCGTTGATGGAGCCCGGGCCGGCGTTCTATCCCGACGGAGAACTCACCGACGAGCCAGAACAGGTCCTGATGGCCGAGTTCATCCGCGAGGCCGCGCTCGAGGGTGTCCACGACGAGTTGCCGCATTCGCTCGCGGTGGTCATCGAGGAGATCATCCCGCGCGAGGATCGGGCACCCGAGCAGGCGCCGATGGTCGATGTCCACGCGATCCTCTACGTCGAGCGGGACAGTCAGAAGGGCATCATCATCGGCCACAAGGGTGGCCGCCTCAAGGCGGTGGGCACCACGGCACGACGCCAGATCGAGGCACTGCTGGGTGTCAAGGTGTACCTTGACCTGCACGTGAAGGTGGCCAAGGATTGGCAGCGCGACCCAAAGCAGTTGCGCCGCATGGGCTTCTAGGACACCGCAGCCGGTGTGGGTGAGGTGGGCCCGCACCGCAGACCGGAGGGGTGGCGATGGGCAGGCATGAGGTGACCGGGCACGTCCCCGAGGGGGAGGAACTGGCTCGGCCGGGCGAGCATGAACGTCCGCAGCGTGACGTCCGGGTCACCACCACGATCTCCGGGGTTCTGGGCTCGCCACGGTTCTGGCTGCTCCCGCTGCTGTTGGTGGTGGTCGTGATGTCGTTCATGGCCGCCCTCTACATGGGCGCCATCGCCGATCCGGAGAAGAATTTGCACAACTTCCCGGTCGCGATCGTCGACGAGGACAGTGGCGGCAGCCTCGACAACGGCAACGGCACCACCACGCAGGTCGACTACGGCAAGCAGGTCGCCGACGGCATCATCACCAACGCCGCCAAGAGCGGTATCGCCGTGCACCGCACCGACCGGGTCACCGCACTCAACGAGCTTAACGGCGGCAAGGTCTACGGCGTGGTGGCACTCGGCGCCAACTTCTCCGATTCCGTTCTCGCACTGGGCAAGGCCACCGTGCTGCAGGCGAGGCCGGAGCCGGTCACCATCGACGTCTACATCAACCGCGGGTCGGGAACCTTCGCCTCGGCGGTCACCACGACCTTCGCCGACCGGATCTCCGAGCAGGTCAACGCGCAGATGGGTCAACAACTCACCGACACCGTGCGCGCCCAGCTGGCCAAGGCGAACGTCGCATTCTCCGGGGCGGCGCAACTCGCCCTGTGGCAGCCGGTCAAGGTCGACGTCATCGAGGCGACACCGCTGCCCGACGGCTCCGGAAACGGCTTGTCCGCCTTCTATTTCACGCTGTTGCTGATCCTGGCCGGGTTCACCGGCGCGATGATGGTGAGCATCGTGGTCGACGGCATGCTCGGCCAGACCCCGATCGAGTACGGCCCGTTCTACCAATTGCGGGTCCGGCTGGCGATCTCACGGTGGGGCACGCTGGCCGCCAAATGGACGATCATGGCGCTGGTGGCCGTCATCCAGTCCGCCATGTACATCGGCGTGTGCACCGCGGTCGGGACCTCCCTGCCCAACGCGTTCACCCTGTGGATGGTCTCGGTGCTCGCAATCTTCGCGGTCGGGGTGTCGGCGAGTTCGATGATGGCGGTCTTCGGCAACGCCGGGCTCATCCTGAACCTGGTCTTCTTCGTCATCCTGGGACTGCCGTCCTCGGGTGGGACGGTGCCGCTGGAGGCCAGTCCGCGGCTGTTCTCCTGGATCGCCGCGGTCGAGCCGATGCATCTGGTGTACCTGGGTGTGCGGGCGGTCCTGTACTTCGACGCCGACTGGGACGCCGGTCTGGGGCGATCGGTGATCCAGATGGTGATCGGACTCGTCGTCGGTGCGCTGCTCGGCTGGCTGGGCACCACCTTCTACGACCGCAAGCGGTGGCATCGCTATCCCGGCGGGATGCGTCTGCCCGAGTGGCTGGCGAAGGCCATGGACAAGACCGGCACGCCCACCATCACCACACCGTCGCCGCACCACTCGCCGGTGGGAGTTCCCGATGCCGGGGTGTCACCGCCGGGCTCTGTCGTTGATCGGTGACAGAATGACCCGGTGAGGTTCTACCGTGATGAGGCTGTCGTGCTGCGCCAGCACAAGCTCGGCGAGGCCGATCGGATCATCACGTTGCTGACCGCCGACCACGGGCTCGTGCGCGCGGTGGCCAAGGGAGTGCGTCGCACCCGGTCCAAGTTCGGTGGGCGTCTTGAACCGTTCGCCCACGTCGACATCCATCTCTATCCCGGCCGCAACCTCGATGTCGTCACGCAGGTGCACAGTCTGCACGCCTTCTCCGACGCCATCGTCGCCGACTACGGGCGCTACACCACCGCGTGCGCGGTGCTCGAGACCGCCGAACGGCTCGCCGGCGAGGAGCGCGCACCGGCCACCCAACTGCAGCGACTGACCGTCGGGGCGCTCGAGGCGCTTGCCGAGGATCGACGCCCGCGCCAGCTCATCCTCGATGCATTCCTGTTGCGGGCCATGCATTGTGCGGGCTGGATGCCTGCGTTGGAGTTGTGCGCACGGTGTGCGACCCCCGGACCGCACCGTGCGTTTCACGTCGCCGCCGGGGGAGCGGTGTGTCTGCACTGCCGGCCGCCGGGCGCGGCCACCCCGTCTCCGGGGGTGCTCGACCTGATGGATGCGCTGTTCCGTGGCCAGTGGGAGCACACCACCGACGCCTCCGATTCGCTGCGTCGTCAGGCCAGCGGACTGACCGCCGCGCACCTGCAATGGCATCTGGAACGGCAGCTGCGCACCCTGCCGCTCATCGAGCGTGCCGCCCCTCATAGGGTGATGGAGTCGGGCATGAGAGGAGTCGAAGATGGCGTTGCGGCCGGGTAGCTCCGCGAAGAAGCAGACCGCGCACCGGGCACGCACGCTCATCCGACCGCCCGATCCCCATCCCAGCGGTGCCATCCCACCGAATCTGCCTGCGGAATTCGTACCCAACCACGTCGCCCTGGTGATGGACGGCAACGGACGGTGGGCCACCGACCGCGGTCTGCCCCGAACGGAGGGGCACAAGCGCGGCGAGGCCGTGCTGATGGACACCGTGTGCGGATGCATCGAGATCGGCGTGAAGTGGTTGTCGGCGTACGCGTTCTCGACCGAGAACTGGTCGCGGAGTCCCGACGAGGTCCGATTCCTGATGGGGTTCAACCGTGACGTGATCCGACGTCGGCGCGACGAGATGCACGAGATGGGGGTGCGTGTGCGCTGGGCGGGACGGCGACCTCGGTTGTGGCGCAGCGTCATCAAGGAACTCGAGGTCGCCGAGGAACTCACCAGGGACAACGACGTGATGACGCTGACCATGTGCGTCAACTACGGTGGCCGTGCCGAGATCGCGGACGCCGCAAAGGAAATCGCGCGGCGAGCCGCGGCGGGTGAGATCGACCCGGAACGTATCACCGAGTCGTCCTTCGCGCGATACCTCGACGAGCCGGACATGCCCGACGTCGACCTGTTCTTGCGGCCCTCCGGCGAGCAGCGCATCTCCAACTTCCTGCTCTGGCAGTCGGCCTACGCCGAAATGGTGTACCAGGAGAAGCTCTTTCCCGATTTCGATCGTCGCGACCTGTGGGCGGCATGCCTCGAGTACGCCGCACGTGACCGGCGCTTCGGCGGGGTCACGCCCACATGACCGACGACTCGACATCGGTTGCGCGCGTGCGAGGTTTGCTCACCGAGGTCGGTGACGTGGTGGGCGGTGACGCCGAGTCGGTGGTCGTGCGGGTGGGACGCACCCGTGCCTCGATCCGCGCGGTCGACATCGCCGAGAACCTCGAGGTCCTCAGTGTCACGCAACTGATCGCGGTGAATCTGCCCAACACCCCGGAACTCCGGGACGACGTCGAGACCCACGACGCGAAGCTCAGTTTCGGCAGTCTACGACGCAGTGATCCCGACGGGGTGACCACCGATGTGTTGCTCTACTACACGTTTCCGATCGGTGGCCTCGCGGACATGGGGCTGTTGACCATGCTGCATCTGGTGCTGGTGACCGGGGCCGACATCGCCGGTCACCTCGTCGGCGGCGCCATCTCCTGACGACGGGCCTGGCACTGCGCGCACCGCCCGAAGACCTCGACGGTGTGGTGGATGTCGGAGAATCCGTGTTCCTCGGCGACCTTCGCGGCCCAGCGCTCGACCGGGTCGGCCTGGACCTCCACGGTGGTCCCGCAGTCACGGCAGACCAGATGGTGGTGGTGACCCGACGAGCAGTTGCGATAGCGGGTCTCACCCGTTCCGTCCCACAGCGCGTCGATCTGTCCCGACTGCGACAACGCCTGCAGATTGCGGTAGACCGTGGTCAGGCCGATCGACTCGCCGCGCGCCTTGAGCTGCTCGTGCAGTTCTTGCGCGGACCGGAAGTCCTCACTGTCGGCCAGGGCGTCGGCGATGGCCGCGCGCTGCCGGGTGGAGCGGATGCCGGTGACCGGTCCCGCGGCCGATCGGCTGCTCACGACGCGGCTCCGGTCCGGTCCTCGACCACTGGATCGGCCGGGGTACCGACGGCCCCGGCCGCTTCGGTCTCGACCGACGATTCGGTGGCATGGACCAGGGCGTCGGTCACGATGTGCGCGAGGTGGTCGTCGATGAGTTCGTACATGATCTCGCGCCCGTTGCGGTGCCCTCGCACCACGCCGGCGTCCTTGAGGACCCGGAGATGCTGGCTGACGAGAGGCTGACTCAGCCCGAGTCCGCCGACGAGTTCGTGGACGCATTTCGCGCTCTCCTGCAGGGACAACACGATGGCGATCCGGGTCGGCGCGGCCAGCGCACGGAGCAGGTCGCTGGCGGCCTCACGGGCCTGTGCGTCGGTGCGCCCGGAGAGGGCGTCGCAGGGTCGGGGGGTGTCCATGTCCACCATCTTATGGGAAGTCGTTGTCATTTGGGCTGAGCGTTTTGCGGCTGCCTCGTCGTGCCGGGAGAGACGTCCGCTAGTTTGGATACGTACGTTTCCAGAATGGGGGCGGTTGTGCGGACGAGAGGGTTCGGGATGGCCGACGAGAACGACCCGCATCGCGCGACGATGTCCCGCGCAGAACTCGATGCACTCGATGCGGGCCTGTTCGCCCGGTCCTTGATGTCGATGGGCAACACCATGAGCACCGCGAACGTGATCATGCAACTCGCCGATCCCGCAGTCGGTTACGGCGTCGCGCGCAGCACCGTCGAGAACGGGCGGCTCGATCGGCACCCGGTCAAGCGGGCGCGCACCACCGCGTCGTACCTGGTCGTCGCCATCCTCGGCAACGCCGACGACCGGCGACGATTCCGACGCGCGGTCAACGGCCGGCACGCGCAGGTCCGGTCCACACCGGACAGTCCGGTCGAGTACAACGCCATGAACCCGCAACTGCAGTTGTGGGTCGCGGCATGTCTCTACGTCGGTCTCGAGGACATCTACGAGCGGGTGTACGGGCCGCTCACCGGTGACCTGCGCGACGAGTTCTACCGGCAGGGAATGGTGTGCGGCACCACCTTGCAGATGCCTGCCGAGAGCTGGCCCGCCGACCGCGACGCCTTCGACGAGTACTGGAACCGACGGCTCGCCGAGATCTCGATCAGCGACGAGGTCCGCGAGTTCCTCCTGTCGATCGCCCGCTTCGGGTATGCGCCACGGTGGGTGCAACGCCGCTACGGTCCGGTCAAGTACCGGCGCACGATCGGTTATTTGCCGCCGGCATTCCGGACCGCCCTGCGCGTGGACTGGACCGCCGACGACCAGCGCTGGTTCGACGGGTACATCGCGCGCTGCGTCGCCGCGGAACGTCGCCTGCCGCGATGGCGCTCCCAGTTGGGATTCCGGCTCTTGCTCTGGGACACACGGATACGGCATCGCCTGGGCCGGCCGCTGGTGTGAGCCGGCTGTCGGGTGGGTCGTCGTCGGGGCGGGACCGTCGCCGGATCTGCGATTATTCTCCGCGTGTGATCGACGGCTACCCTGTAGGGGTTGCCGACATCGAAGGTGCCGGTGGCGTGATCCTGTCCCAACGTCTGTGGAGTGCGATTCATCGTGGCCGCCGCCCCGTCCAAAGTCGAAGCCGTCGTCAACCTCGCCAAGCGGCGCGGTCTGGTCTACCCGAGTGGTGAGATCTACGGTGGAACGCGCTCGGCGTGGGACTACGGGCCGCTCGGCGTGGAGCTCAAGGAGAACATCAAGCGGCAGTGGTGGCGCACCATGGTCACCTCCCGGGACGACGTGGTGGGCCTCGATTCGTCGGTGATCCTGCCACGGCAGGTGTGGGAGGCCTCCGGTCACGTCGAGGTGTTCACCGACCCGCTGGTCGAATCGCTCTACACCCACAAGCGGTATCGGGCCGATCACCTCATCGAGGCCTACGAGATCAAACACGGCCACCCGCCGGAGAACGGCCTCGCCGACATCAACGACCCCGAGACCGGCCAGCCCGGAAAGTGGACCGAGCCCAAGGCATTCAGCGGTCTGATGAAGACCTACCTCGGCCCGGTCGACGACGAGGAGGGGCTGCACTATCTCCGACCGGAGACCGCGCAGGGCATCTTCGTCAACTTCAAGAACGTCATGACGACGTCCCGGAAGAAGCCGCCGTTCGGCATCGCCCAGATCGGCAAGAGCTTCCGCAACGAGATCACCCCCGGCAACTTCATCTTCCGCACCCGAGAGTTCGAGCAGATGGAGATGGAGTTCTTCGTCAAGCCCGGCGAGGACGAGCAATGGCATCAGTACTGGATCGACCAGCGATTCAACTGGTACGTCGACCTCGGGATCGATCCGGAGAACCTGCGGCTCTACGAGCACGCGCAGGAGAAGCTCTCGCACTATTCCAAGCGCACCGTCGACGTCGAGTACAAGTTCGGGTTCTCCGGTAACGCGTGGGGTGAACTCGAGGGTGTCGCCAACCGCACCGACTTCGATCTCTCCACCCATTCGAAGGCGTCTGGGGAGGACCTCTCGTTCTTCGACCAGGCTTCCGGCGAGCGCTACACGCCGTTCGTCATCGAGCCGGCGGCCGGCCTGACCCGCTCGGTGATGGCCTTCCTGTGCGACGCACTCACCGAGGAGGAGGTGCCGAATGCCAAGGGCGGCACCGACACCCGCACGGTGCTGCGTCTCGACCGCCGTCTGGCCCCGGTCAAGGTGGCCGTGCTGCCGCTCTCGCGCAACGAGAAGCTCTCGCCGAAGGCCAAGGATCTCGCCACCGAGTTGCGCAAGAACTGGAACGTCGAATTCGACGACGCGCAGGGCATCGGCAAGCGTTACCGCCGCCAGGACGAGATCGGCACACCGTTCTGCGTGACCGTGGACTTCGACACCCTCGACGATCACGCGGTCACCATCCGCGAGCGCGACACCATGAGCCAGGAGCGGGTCGCCCTGGACAAGGTGGCCGAGTACCTGGGTGGCAAACTCCTCGGCTCCTGATCGGCGAACCGCTTTCGATTGGGCCTGACCTGCGGCTGTCTGTCACAATTGGGGACGGAGTCGCGAGGTTCGGGCATGGGGTCCGCCGCAGCGATCAGCAGAGAGTGAGTGGAATCGTGGCAGTCAGTGGCAAGGTCGTCCATTACGACGCGAACCGTGGGTTCGGGTTCTTGGCCCCGGAATCCGGTGGGGCAGATGTGTTCTTGCACATCAATGACATCGACATCGACGAGAACGATCTGAAGCCGGGCGCCAAGGTCTCCTTCGACGTCGAAGAGACCGACCGCGGTTCCAAGGCGATCAACGTCGCGGTCACCGAGGCCGCCCCGGCCGACGAGTCCGGCGGTGGACGGCCGCCGCGCCGTGACGATCACCGACGCGATGATCACCGACGTGACGACCATCGCCGTGACGACCACGGTCGTTCGCACGGCGGCGATCGGGACCGTCCGCGCCGTCCGCGCGCCGGTGGGGGCGGATCGTTGGATGCCGCCGCGTTCACCGAAGAGGTGACCGAACTGCTACTCGATTCCTCCGACGACCTCACGGCCGCGCAGATCGTGGCGATCCGCAGCCGGATCACCGACTTCGCCGTCGCCCGGGGCTGGGTGCTTGACTGACCACCCTCCGACGGGACGGTCCGGGGTGTCCCAGCCCGGGATTCCCCCGACGGCGTTCTACGGCGACGAGGCCACCGAGCGGATGGTGCCGGAAGGTGCCAAGGTCGCGAGCCTGCCCGGAACCCGGACCGACCACCGCAGTGAGTACGCGCGCGACCGTGCGCGCGTACTGCATTCTGCTGCGTTGCGACGTCTCGCCGACAAGACCCAGGTCGTCGGCCCGCGCGAGGGTGACACGCCGCGTACCCGTCTGACCCATTCGCTCGAGGTCGGACAGATCGGCCGTGGGATCGCGATCGGCCTCGGCTGCGAACCCGACCTGGTGGAGTTGGCGGGCCTCGCCCACGACATCGGCCATCCCCCGTACGGGCACAACGGTGAGCGTGCACTCAACGAATTCGCTTCCGACATCGGTGGATTCGAGGGCAACGCACAGAATCTGCGAATCCTCACCCGGCTCGAACCGAAGTTGCTCGACGATCAGGGTCGCAGTGCCGGGCTCAATCTGACCCGCGCCTCGCTCGATGCGACCCTGAAGTATCCGTGGACCCGGCGGCCGCCGAACGTGAAGTTCGGCGCCTACGCCGATGACGCCGCGGCATTGGACTGGGTCCGACGCGGGGCGCCGGGCGATCGGCAGTGCATCGAGGCGCAGGTGATGGATTGGTCCGACGACGTGGCCTACTCGGTTCACGATCTCGAGGACGGTGTCATCGCCAACCGGATCGATCTGCGCACCCTCGCCGATCCCGACGACCAACGCACCCTCGCCGACATCGGGATCAAGGAGTTCCCGGGTCTCGAGCCGGAGCCGTTGATCGATGCCGCACAACGACTCTCGCGCATGGAGATCGTGCGCGCGGTCGGGGTGTTCGACGGCAGTCTGGACGCATCGGTCCGGCTCAAGCGACTCACCAGCGAACTCATCGGCCGGTTCGCCTCGGCGGCGATCACCGGCACCCGCGAGGTGGTGGGTGGACGTTCGCTGTCGCGGTACGACGCCGATCTTGCGGTACCGCCGTTGATCGCCGCCGAGGTGGCGATCCTGAAAACCCTTGCGCTGCGGTTCATCTTCTCCAACGTGCGGCACAAGACGCATCAGGCCCGGCAGCGTGAACGCATCCACCGCGTCGGCGAGTGGCTCAGCGCTGCGGCTCCCGGAGGTCTCGACCCGGTGTTCGTCCCCAGTTGGGAACACGCCGCCGATGATGCCGCCCGCAAACGGGTCATCGTCGACCAGATCGCCTCGATGACCGAGGGCAGGCTCGAACGGATGGACAAGCAGAACTCGGGCGCGCAGGCGCATCTGGGCTGAATGCTCGGGTGTTGCGCCGCGGATGTCCGTGCGCGCAGTGGCTCAGTGGGTGGCGTTGGCCCGATCCAGGATGTCCTGCAACACCTCTCGGGGCAGGGCCCCGGCGGAGAAGTCGACGAGCCGACCCACCGGTACCGAGCCCATGATCGTCACCAGGTCCATACCCTCGCCGGTGTCGGCGCCATCGGTCAGGGCGCCGGCGAGCTGCGTCATCGCCTCGGCGGCAACCGGATCGGCCAGCACCTCGGCGATGCTGGATTCCAGGGTGAGGTCGCCGGTGGTGTCGTCACCGACGACATCGACCTCGGCGGTGAGCCGGATGTCGCGGCTGGAGGCGCCCACCGACACCGTGTACCGTCCGGACCGGACCACGAACGAGTGCGTCCGCAGGTCCCATCGGGACAGGTCGTCGGCCGTCACCGTCATCTCGACCCGGGCGCTGCGGCCCGGATCGAGGTCGACGTCGGTGAAGGCCTTGAGTTCACGTAGTGCGGTCACCGGGGTCGGCATGGTCACGGGGGTCGGCCCGCTCGCCGGCGCGGAGTTGGCCGCGCCGAGATAGACCTGTACCACCTCATGACCGGCCCGTGCGCCGGTGTTGGTGATCGTCGCTGCCACTCGTAGGCCGCCGTCGTCTGTGGTGTGTACCTCGAGGTCCCGGTACTCGAAGGTGGTGTAGGACAAGCCGTGTCCGAAGGGAAACGTCACCGGTAACTCGCGTGCGTCGTACCAGCGGTAGCCGATGAACGGACCCTCACCGTAGAGCACGTGCCCGGATTCGCCGGGGAACGACAGATGATCGGGGGTATCGGAGAGCCGCTCGGGAACCGTCTCGGCCAGCCGGCCCGAGGGATTGACGTCGCCGAACAGTACGTCGGCGATCGCGGCGCCCACCGCCTGGCCGAGTAGTGCACCGTCGAGGAGCGCCGGCGCCGTCAATGACGACAGCCGGAGCACCCCGCCATGGGCCAGGACGATCACGGTGCGCCGATTGGCTGCGACGATCGCCTCGGCCAGGGCGAGTTGGGCAGGCGGCAACTCGATGTCGGACCGATCGAATCCCTCGGATTCCTGCTCGTCGGCCAATCCCAGGAACAGCACCACCGTCGACGCGGATCGAGCCACCGACACCGCCTCGGCGAGCAACGTGCCGTCGGCGTCGGTGTCGCCACCGAGGCGGTAGCCGGCGGCGAATCCGACACCGGTCCCGGCGCGGGCGCGGATCTGGTCGAGGGGAACCTCGACGCGGGTGGCGTGCACATGCGATGATCCGCCACCCTGGTATCGCGGGTGCGTTGCGAGTTCGCCGATGACGGCCAGATCCGCGGTCGGGGTGAGGGGCAAGAGGTCGTCGTCGTTGCGCAACAACACGATTGCGCGACCGGCGACCTCGCGTGCCAAAGCGTGATGCGCGTCGAGATCGGCGGTTTCGGGTGTGGTCGGGGCGTGCGCGGCCGCGGTACGTGCGAGCGCGGCGACCCGGTCGGCTGCCGACGTCAACGCCTCGGGTGCGAGGCGGCCGTCGGCGACCGCATCGACCACCGCGGCATCGGCGTCGGGCCCGGGGGAGGGCATGGTCAGATCCAGACCCGCGGCCAGCGAAGCAACCCGATCGGCGACCGCGCCCCAGTCACTGGTCACCGCACCGGCGAAACCCCATTGATCGCGCAGGATCTCGGTGAGCAACTCCCGATGTTGGGAGGCGTGGACGCCGTTGATCCGGTTGTAGGAGCACATCACCGTCCACGGCTGCTCCCGGGTGACGATCGTGCGGAACGCGCGCAGATACAGCTCGTGGAGGGTGCGCTCGTCGACGTCGGCGCTGATGCGCATCCGGTCGGTCTCCTGGTTGTTGACCGCGAAATGCTTCAGGGACGCGCCGACGCCGCGAGCCTGCAGACCGTGCACCCACGCGCCGCCGAGCTCGGCGGTGAGATGAGGATCCTCGGAGAAGTACTCGAAGTTGCGGCCACCGCGCACCGACCGCTTCAGGTTGACCCCCGGCCCGAGCACCACACCGACGCCGTGGGCGCGTGCCTCGTCGGCGATGGCGGTGCCGACGCGTCGCGCCAAGGCGGGGCTCCACGTTTGTGCCAAGCCGACCGCCGGCGGGAAACACGTCGCGGGCACACTGCCGGAGAGTCCCAGATGATCGGTCGCACCGTCTTGTTTGCGCAGACCATGAGGTCCGTCGGTCATCAGGATCGACGGCACGTCGCCAACGGACTCGGTGGTCCAGAAATCGTGTCCGCTGGTCAGGCGAGCCTGCTCCGTGGCGCTCCAGAGAGCACCGTCCGGCTGCTGTGTCACGGGAGAACTCCTCTGCGGACTCTGATGGGTCGGGGCGGAGCGCGGGAGGCGACCGCTCACCCTCGACCGTAGCCGCAACCGGGAGCATTGATGGGCCGCTCGGCGGTCGGTCCGATGCCGGAAATGCGTGATGGTGTGACCGATTGTGGCGCATTGACAACGGGCCGTCGTACAACTCGGCGTTTCCACAACAATATCGTTGGGGCCTTTGCCGAAAATAATCTGTACGTGGTAACAAGCGTTTTCTATGCTCGAAGCATCACTATGAGGGCGTCCTTGGGGAAGATGAGAATCCACTCATCTCGACGGGGGCCACGAAAGGACACCCGTGATGGTGCATGTTCGGCGCGGCCTGCTCGGAATGATCATTGCCTGCGCCATGCTCGTTGTTCCCGCGGTGTTCGCACCGGCGTTTCCGAACGCCACGGCGCGCGCATCGGTATTCCCGTCGCCGGGATCCGGCACAAAGATCTACACCATCGAGCCATTGGATTTCAATCTGATCGACGCGATGGCATTGCTCTTTGAAGGACGGTGCGCCGCGGCCGGTGCAGCGTGTCAGCAGGTGCCGACCTTGGCGTCGCCGGACCCTTCGCACTTGTTCGGTGTTCCAGGCGAATTCGGGCCCATCTCGCTCGGGGCGGATTCCCTGGATGCCACTCTGCGGGCCAACGGCACCGACGGTGCCGACGCACACCAACCGATTGTGGTTTTCGCATATTCGCAAGGCGCGCAGATCGCCGGATTCTGGTTGCGCAACCTCAGTGCCGATGCCCATTCCTACGCTCCGCCGGCGACCACGTCGTTCCTTCTCGTGGGCGATCCCGAAAACACGTATGGCCCCTGGTGGTTGCCGAAGGTGCCGACCACCATGCCCTATCGCGTCACGGAATTCTGGAAACAATACGACGGCTGGGCCGATTGGCCCTCCGACCCGAATCCGCTCGCCGTCGCGAATGCCCTCGCCGGGATGCTGTTCATTCATCCCACCGCGTATTTCTCGATGGATCCCGATGATCCGAATGACATCACCTGGACCGACGGGAATATGACCTATGTGATGGCGCCGACCGCGAATCTGCCGCTACTCGACCCGCTGCGCTGGCTCGGGCTGACCTCGGTCGCCGATGAACTCAACGCGCAATGGAAGCCGATCGTCGACAGCGCCTACACACGACCGTCGACCCAGGCGGCAGCGAATGCCTACACCGCGGCGGCGTCTGCGTCACAGGCCCGGGCAGCGTCGACGGTCTCGACGGCGAACGCTGCCACTGCGACCGCTGCGGCGGAGTCTCCTGCGCCGGAGTCCCGGCTCGCGGCGGCGGTCACCCCCGCGACCACTTCCACGACCGCGCCGGTCCCGGAGGTGGCTCCATCGAGTTCAGCACCCGTGACGCCTGTGGCGCTCGCCGCAACGACGGCGACCACTCCGACGCCCACCACCGCGACATCCCCGGCCACTGCGCCGCCGGCGATCTCGCCGTCAACGACAGCATCCTCGTCACCGACCCCGACAGCACCGTCGTCGACCCCGTCATCAACGGCATCCTCGGCAGCAGCGACGAGCGATCGCGCACAGCCCGACTCGGCCGCGTCAGGCGCGTCAGGCGCGTCGACTCCGGCGAAGGCCGATTCGGGGAATTGAGGGCGGTTCCTCCTCGCCGGTCACGTCGGTCGCGGTCACCCCGGTCGCGGTCACTACACTGGTCGAAGTGGCAGGCCGAATCCCCGATCGCGACATCACGGCAATTCGTGAGCAGACGCGCATCGAGGACATCATCGGCGAGTACGTGGCGTTGCGGCAGGCCGGTCCCGATCGTCTCAAGGGCCTGTGTCCCTTTCACGATGAGAAGACCCCGTCGTTCCACGTCCGCCCGGTGCACGGTCATTTCCACTGTTTCGGATGCGGTGAGGGCGGCGACGTCTACAGCTTTCTGCAGAAGCAGGAACACATCGGCTTCGTCGAGGCCGTCGAGCAACTCGCCGACCGGATCGGCTATCAGATCCACTACGAGGGCGGCGGACCGAGTGTCCAGCGTGATCGCGGCACCCGTGCACGCCTGGCCGCCGCGAATGCCGGGGCACACAAGTTCTACGTCGACCAGCTGCGCTCACCCGAGGCACAGATCGCCCGCGACTATCTGACCGAACGCAATTTCGACGCGGCCGCGGCGGCGCAGTTCGGCTGCGGGTATGCCCCGGCCGGCTGGGACACGATGACCAAACACCTGCTCGGGCAGGGCTTCGAGTTCGACGAGCTCCGCGAGGCGGGCCTGTCGAAAGAAGGGCGTAAGGGGCCGATCGACCGGTTCCATCGCCGGTTGTTGTGGCCGATCCGCAATCTCGGCGGCGACATCATCGGCTTCGGAGCGCGCAAACTCTTCGACGACGACAACCTCGGCAAGTACATGAACACCCCGGAGACCATGCTGTACAAGAAGTCTCAGGTGCTCTTCGGTCTGGATCTGGCGAAGAAGAACATCGCCAAGGGTCATCAGGTGGTCATCGTCGAGGGCTACACCGACGTCATGGCGATGCATCTGTCGGGTGTGACCACGGCGGTCGCGTCGTGCGGGACGGCGTTCGGTGAGGACCATCTCGCGCTGGTGCGCAGGTTGATGATGGACGACTCGTATTTCCGTGGTGAGGTGATCTACACCTTCGACGGCGACGACGCCGGAAAAGCGGCCGCGCTCAAGGCTTTCGAAGGAGAGCAGTCGATCTCCGGACAGACCTTCGTGGCGATCGCCCCCGACGGCATGGATCCGTGTGAACTCCGGCAGGAGCGTGGCGAGGCCGCGGTGCGCGATCTGATCGCCCGTCGCATCCCGATGTTCCAGTTCGCGATCAAAACACTGATCGCCGCTCATGACCTCGACACCGCCGAGGGCAGGGTCCATGCGCTGCGGGAAGCGGTGCCGGTGGTGGCGCGCATCAAAGACGTTGCCCTGCGCGACGAGTACGCGCGTCAACTCGCCGGCTGGGTGGGTTGGGAAGAGGTACCGCAGGTGCTCGCGCGGGTCCGTGAGGAAGCCGCCCGGCACAACCGCGCCACCGGCCGCGCGCAGACGTCCGGGGCACCCGGCATGCGACGCGACCGACCCGAGGCGGCCAAGGATCCGGGGTCGGCGCGTCCCCGACCCGACGATCCGCGGCTCTGGCCGCAACGTGAGGCGTTGAAGGCGGCGCTGCAGTATCCGGCGATCGCCGGGACGGTGTTCGATTCGCTTCCGTCCGAGTGCTTCACCGAGCCGACCTACACGCGTTTGCGCGAGGCGATGGCCGACCTCGGCGGCACGTCGTCGGGCATGGGTGGTGCGCAGTGGGTGGACGCGGTGAACCACGCGGTCGACGACCCGGTGCTCTCGCCGATGGTCACCGAACTCGCGGTGGAGCCGATGAGTGTGTCCGAGGACAACATCCCGCGATACGTCAACAGTGTGCTCGCGCGCTTGCAGGAGGTGTGGGTCGGTGCGCAGATCGCCGACATCAAGTCACGCCTGCGGCGGATGGCGCCCAGCGAGGACCCCGACGCATACAACGCCGTCTTCGGTGATCTCGTCGCACTCGAGGCCTATCGCCGGAGTCTGCTCGAGCAGGCCGTCGACCCCACCCAGGGCGTCGTCTGACCCGTCGGGGTTGTGGCTGTTCTCAGGCCGCCTCGGTGCGGATACCCGGACGCAACTCGGCCGGATACATCGGTCGATGCGGGTCGTCGGCGTTGTAGACGCAGCCACCCGCATAGGTGTGGGTGCCCGAGCAACGGTCGGGGATCGGGCGCGGACGCCCCCAGATGTGATCGGCGGTCGCAGTCATGGTCGCCTCCCTCGGTACTTCGTGGACGATGCACAGAAGTATGGGGGCATACCTGTCCGAATGGGCAGTGAGCGCGCTGTTTCACTCGCGCTGAGCACAGGTGAGGTGTCTCACAGTGCGCTGGCGGGTGACGCGTCGGCGGACCAAGGAGGCGACGCAGATGCTGTGGCCGCACTCAAACACGTTGAGCCCGAACCGGTGTCATCACCGGTCCGGGCTCAACGTCAGTTGGTTCGGTCTGGTCAGTCTTTTCTGCCGGGAATCCCGATCGCGAATCCGATGCCGATGATCACGCAGGAAACCAGTGCGACGGCCGGCATCACCCACATTGCGTTCATGTCGGGAACGCTACGCTCCGGCGCCCGCGGCGACGGGGCGTTTGCGTGAGATCGGGACCTTGGCCCGCCAAGTGGGGTCTTTGGGCCCGGCATGCCCCGTCCCGAGCGGGGTCGGACGGCGACACGACGCGATTCCCGGCGTTCAGCTGAGCGCGCGGTGTGTTGTGGGCCACAATGGCCGTTGCCCGGAGTCGCCGGGATCAGGGGAGGTGGCGGTCGGTGACAGACATCGTGCTTGCGGAGGTCGGGACGCCGTGCGAGCGGCAGGTGGTGGCGGAGTGGGCGCAGACCGCACATCCCGACGCGTTGCTGCGGACCCTCGACGAGATCGACGCCGAAACCCTCCAACCCGAGACCGCGCTGATCCCCGCACGCGTCGTGTGGCTCCCCCCGGTCCGCAAGGGCGAGCGTCGGGTGTCGGTGGCCGACGTTCTCGTGCTGTCGAATCCGCGGCGACCGCCGGCCTTCCGGCAGAACGCGATCAAGAAACGCCGACCCGATCGGGTGCGGGTGGCCGTCGGAGAGGCGGCCACGGTTGCCGATCTGCGTGCCAGGCACGAACAGTCGTCGGCGGAGGGGGAGGCGTTCACCGCGTTCGTGGGCGTACAGGCGGCGTTGTCCGCCGAGCGGGCCGAACGCCAGATCGTCGGTGACCGATACAAGGTGCCCCGGCTGGTCGCCGAGCAGATCGGTTCCTCGGCGCGTTTCCGCGACAATGCCGCGAAGCTGGCCGCCGATCTCGGCCGGCCGGTCGCCGCGGTGGTGACCGAAGCCACCGACAAGATGTCGGCGTTCGTGGCCACCCAGAGCCGGCTCATGGACGACGTGTTCTCCTCCACGTTCCGAGCGCTCTACGAGCGCGCGTGGACGGTGTCGGTCGACCTGGACACCCTCGGCCGGCTGCGCACGCTGAACAAGAGCCACGGTCTGATCTTCCTGCCCTCGCACCGCTCCTACGTCGACACCCTGGTGCTCTCGGAAGTCCTTCGCAGCCATGACTTCCCACCGAATCTGGTGCTCGGTGGCAACAATCTCGCGATTTGGCCGATCGCCCCGGTGGCGCGCCGCGCGGGAGTGATCTTCATCCGGCGCAAGTTCGGCGGCGACCCGGTGTACAAGTTCGCGATGCGCTCGTATCTGTCGTTCATCGTCGACAAGCGCTTCAACCTCGAGTGGTACATCGAGGGCGGGCGCAGCCGAACCGGCAAACTCCGCCCGCCGAAACTCGGCCTGCTCTCGTATGTGGTCGATGCGATCGAACAACTCGACGACGCCGACATGATGGTGGTGCCGACCTCGATCGTCTATGACCAACTCCACGAGATCGCGGCGATGGCACGGGAATCGGCCGGTGGCGCAAAGAAGCCCGAGGACGTCACCTGGCTGTTGAAGTACGCCAAGGCCCAACGCACCCATCTCGGTGAGGCGCGGGTGCGCTTCGGGACGCCCTTCTCGCTGCGCGAGGCCATCGCCGACGGCGGGGACGATCCGGCGGCACTGGACAAGATCGCGTTCCGCGTGATGGACGAGATCAACGCCGCCACACCGATCTCGGCCACGTCGCTGGCCGGCTTCGCACTGCTGGGCGCGGGGGAGCGAGCCTACACGGCCGGGGAGATCGAGGAGATCCTCGAGCCGCTGCTGGACTACATCGACCGCCGGGGCCTACCCGGCCCGGACGCGCAATTGTGCCGCGGCCTCGGTTTGCTCTCGACCCTGCGCGAACTCACCACCGCGGGAGTGCTCACCCGGTTCGACGGCGGCACCGACACCGTCTGGTCGATCGCGCCGGGCAATCATGCCGTCGCCGCGTACTACCGCAACGGCGCCCTGCACCACTTCGTCGACCGTGCCATCGTCGAGATGGCGTTGGTGGCCGCCGATCGTGGCGATCTCGAGGCCGATGTCGATGCGATGCTGGCAGCGTCGCAGCAGGAGGCACTGCGCATCCGCGATCTACTGAAGTTCGAGTTCTTCTTTCCGACCAAAGAGGTGTTCCTGCATCGCCTCGGCGCCGAACTCGACCTCATCGCACCCGAGTGGCGCGAGACCCCACCGACCCCGGAATGGATTCACCAGACCCTGCTCGCCACGTCCGGTGCGCTGTTCGCGCGGCGCACACTGCAGACGTTCTTCGACGCGCAACTCGTTGTCGCGCAACGGCTCGTCGCCCTCGACGACGCGCCCATCGACAAGGAGCAGGTGCTCGCCGACTGTCTCGGACTCGGCCGCCAGCTGGAATTGCAGGCGGTCATCCGCAGCAAGGACTCGGTGTCGACCGAGCTGTACGACGCCGCATTCCGCCTCGCCGAGAACCGTCATCTGATCAGCCCGGCAGCGGAGTCCGCGGTGGGCATCGATCTGGCCGGGGCGCGGCGGGCGTGGTTCGACGAGGTCGAGGAGATGCGCGAGCGGCTCGCCAAGATCGCGGCGATCGAGGCCGAGCAGGCCGGGGCCACCCGGTGAGCGCGCTCGCGGAGCGGCTGGCGCAGATCCGATCGGCCAAGCGCGGCAAACAGATCGGGGCGTTCTTCGACTACGACGGCACGTTGATCGAGGGATTCTCGGCGACCGCGATCATCGGGGCCCGGGTGCGCAGCATGGAATTCGGACTCGGTGAACTCGCCGACTTCCTGCTCATCGGACTGCGCGGCGTCGAATCCGAGCAGGATTACGCCGAGGTGCTCGACGCAACCCGACCCACGTTCGCCGGCAAGACCTATGACGACCTACTCGCGTTGGGCGAGAGCCTGTTCAAGCATGAGACGGCCGCACAACTGCGACCACAGATGTGGCAGATCCTGCGCGCGCATCGGGCGATGGGTCACCGCATCGTCATCGCGTCGTCGGCGACGCGGTTCCAGATCGCCCCGATCGCCCGCGAGATCGACGCCGATCACGCCCTGGCCACCGACGTGGAGGTGATCGACGGCGTGGTGACCGGCCGGGTGGTGGGCCGACCATTGTGGGGGCCGGGGAAGGCGGCGGCGGTGCGTGCGCTGGCGCGTGAGCACGACATGGATCTCGACGCGTCGTTCGCCTACAGCGACGGCAACGAGGACATTCCGTATCTGGAGTCGGTGGGGCATCCGGCGGCGGTGTCGCCCGGACACGTCCTGCGCGCCGAGGCGCAAGCCCGCGGATGGCCGATCCTGGATCTGCGCAACCCGACCCACAATCGGCTCGAGATGGCGGTGCGCACCGGTGCCTTCTACGGCACCTTTCTCACCTCGGCTGCGGTCGGGGTGCTCGGTGGGCTGGTGCGGCGGGACCGGTCGGCGGAGATGATGCAGTCCGCGGTGTCCGGGGGAATGGACGTCGGGCTCGCGCTGGCCGGGGTGCGTGTCGAGGTCATCAATGGCGCAGAGCATCTCACATCGGCGCGTCCGTGCGTCTTCGTCTTCAACCATCAGTCGAAACTGGATCTGCCGGTGATGATCCACCTGGTGCGCTCCGACGCGACGGGCGTCGCGAAGAAGGAAATCGGCCGGCTGCCGGTCTTCGGCCAGGTCCTCGACGCCGCCGGGGTGGTGTTCATCGATCGGGCCGACGCCGGTAAGGCCATCGAACAACTTGCCCCCGCGGTGGCAAAACTGCGCGACGAGGGTGTCTCGCTGGTCGTCGCACCCGAGGGTACCCGTTCGGCGACACCGCGAATCGGCCCGTTCAAGAAGGGGCCCTTTCACATCGCGATGCAGGCCGGGGTGCCGGTGGTCCCGGTGGTGTTGCGTAATACGGGGGAGCTGATGTGGCGTGGGGCGCAGCTGATCAAGCCCGGGGTGGTGGAGGTCAGGGTGCTCGAGCCGGTGGACACCTCGTCGTGGAGCGCCGAGGACATCGGGCGTCACGCCGAAGAGGTTCGGCAGCAATTCATCTCGACGCTGGCCGACTGGCCGGTCGACCATGGCGAGGACGGCCGGGCGGCGCCGGACGGGGAAGTGATCGGATGAGCGAGGACCGTCCACTCGACTGGGGCACCGAACCGCATATGAGCCCGGTCGACACCGTGATGTGGCGCGGTGACAGTGACCGCCGGCTACGCGGAACGATCTGCATGCTGGAGATCTATGACCGTGTGCCGGAATGGGATCGGCTGATTGCCGCCCACGAGTGGGGGAGCCGCATGGCGCCGCGCTTTCGGCAGCGGGTGATCGACTCGCCGTTCGGCACCGGCACACCGAGCTGGGCGATCGACCCCGAGTTCGACCTGCACTATCACGTTCGCCGGCTACGGTTGGCCGGGGACGGCTCGATGCGCGAATTGCTGTCCACCTGTGAACAATTGGCGATGACCGCGCTCGACCCGGCGCGGCCACCGTGGGAGGGCTATCTCATCGAGGGGCTGCCCGACGGCAAGGCGGCGTACTTCCTCAAGGGCCACCACGCGCTGACCGACGGCCTCGGTGCGATCATCGCACTGGCGCAACTGCATTCGACCACCCGCGATCCGAAACCCGACAAGCCGCAACCACCCGAGCCCGCGCCGGTCGACGTCTCGGCGCTGGAGGTACTGCGTCGGCAGATAGGCGACGAGGTGGCGCGGGTACCGCATCGCGTCGACGTCGTGGTGAGTGGTGCCCGCGCGCTGGTCGATCCGAAGCGCGCGCTGAGTAAGGTACTGCGCTACGGGCGTTCGGTGCCGCGGGTCGCCGGTCTGGTGAGTCCACCCGGGTCACCGCTACTGGCCCACCGCAGTCTGTCGTGGCGGTTCGCGGCGTTCGAGGTGCCCTTCGCCGATCTGCGAGCCGCCGGTTCTGCCGTACGAGCCTCGGTCAACGACGTGTACCTCGGCGGGCTGATCGGCGGATTCCGCATCTATCACGAACGCCTGGGCCGGCCGGTCGAGGCAATCCCGGTGGCGATTCCCATCTCGGTGCGTCGACCCGAGGACCCCGAGGGAGGCAATCGTATTGCGGTGGGCCGCTTGGCCGGTCCGGTCGGCATCGCCGACCCCTTCGAGCGGGTGCTGACGATCCGCGAGCAGGTGCGAGCGGCACGCACCGAACCCGCCGTCGACGTGTTCAACACCATGGGGCCGGTACTGGCCTGGATACCGGGGCGTCTGCTGGGACAGTTCAGCGGCGCCACCAGCGGTAACGACCTGCAGGCCAGCAACGTGCCGGGTATCCCGTGGGAGACCTTCGTCGCCGGCGCCAAGGTGGAACGGATGTATCCCTTCGGCCCGCTGCCCGGCTGCGCGGTGATGGCGACGATGATCACCCACAACGGCATTGCCTGTCTGGGAATCAATTTCGATGCGGCGTCGATCACCGAACCGGAGATCTTCGCCGAGAGCGTCGTCGCCGGGTTTGACGAGGTGCTGGCCCTGTCCGGGGCCGACTCGCCGGCAGGGATGACGCACGTGGTGTGAGCCGAAAAGCAAAAAACCGCCTGTGACCAGGCGGTTTTCTTGCTCCCCCAACTGGACTCGAACCAGTAACCGTTCGATTAACAGTCGAATGCTCTGCCAATTGAGCTATGGGGGACTGCTCGGGTGGCGCCGTTGTCACCCCGTCGGGGCGGCATCAGAACCGAACGCTGACTCTAGCGCATGGATCGGGCAAAGAACAAAACGCCAGTTCGCGCCGCCCGAGCAGTCCTCCGGGCTCTCAGTGACCGGCGACGATGTCGGCCTCGTCGACGACCACCGGTGTGCGGGCTCCCGGGAGGAACCAGTAGGCCAGACAGATCAGGCCGAAGAAGAGGTAACCCAGGGCCACAGCCGGATTGGCGGCCCACGCGACCTCCGGAGCGTGGATGAGCCCGATGAACGACAGCACGGCACCGACGCCGCACGCGATCGCCGCGTAGTGGAACTTCTTGTCGAGGATGAAGGTCACGATGGTGCCCAGGATCAGTCCGACGAGTACCGCACCCTGGCCGAGGGTGGTCAGGCCGCTGTAGACCAGGCCGGCATTGCCGAGAGCGGCGTCGCCGACCTTGTCGGCGGTCGTCCCCGCGGCAGACAGGGCGTTGTCGATCAGTCCGCTGCCCCACTGGGCGAGGTTGGGCAGGATCGCGGCGACCACCGCGACCGCGTGCAGACGTGGCACCGCCTGGAACGCCTGGGCGCCGATGAGCAGGCCGATGTAGAGCAGGATCGGGACGATCGCCGGAACCGGCAGCAACGCCTCCAGCACCCCGAAGAGCCCGGCGAAACACAACACACCGATCGCGAGCCCACTGGCCAGGGAGTACCCGGCCCTACCGCCGGCATCCTTCCAGCCGGGATGACCGATGTAGACCGCGGGCGGGAACGGGGACCCGAACGCCGCACCGATGCACGCACCGGCGCCGTCGGCGAGCAGCACGCTGCGCAGGTTGTAACTGTCGCCGGCCGCCGCGGCACTCTCCACATTGCTCATCGCCTCGGTGAAGTTGTAGACGCCCAACGGAATCGCCGTCCCGAGCAGCGGGGCAAGGTGTCCCAGTCCGGAGAACAGCATGTCGAAGCGCTGATCGGGGATGCCGACCGCGATGTCGGAGACCGCGGCGCTGAGGTCGGGTACCGACATGAAGCCACCGATCCAGCCGATCGCCGTACCGACCAACAGTGCGGCCAGGCCGACGGGGATGTTTCCGGGTAGCCGCACATCGGTGAAGAAACCGATCAGGATGATGCCCAGCACCGGCAGCCCGATCCAGGCGGCGTCCCACATCTGGCCGGCCGGGCGCATCGCGATGAAGGTGAGCGAAATGCCGGCCAGGGTGCCGAGCATCGCGGCGCGCGGGGTCAGCTTTCGGACGTAGGGCCCGACGAACGCCCCGATCATGACGATGACGCCGATCATGAACGCCCACGCGAGACCGGCCTCCCAGGCCTGCATCGCGTCCTTGGTCTTGAGATAGACGGGCAACATCACGACGAAGACGACGATGAACATGTGCGGCACGCTCGGGCCGTACGGCAGCGCGGTCACGTCGGTACGGCCTTCACGGCCGGCCAGGCGGCGGGCCAGGAACGTGTAGTAGACGTTGCCGAGGATCAACGCGACGCCGAGGGCCGGGAGCACCGTCCCCAGGACGTCGTCGGCGGGGATCTTGACCACACCGATCATGAGGCCGGTCAGGGTCAGCACGTTGACCAGGATGTTGAAACCCAGGCCGAAGAACGCGTTGGTGTCGCCACGGGTCCACCAGGGGATCCGCGGGTGTGGTGTCGGGGACGGGTCGGCGGCGGGGGAAGTGGTTTCGGCGGTGGCGCTCATCGCGGTTCCTTCGGATGCTCGGGCGAATGTTGTGTCGGGGGACAGGGAACTGGGGACGACGGTGTCCGGGGTGAAGGGGCGGGGTGAATCAGGAAGCGGCGTTGTCGGTGTCGGGATCGCCCAGGGCGGCGATGACGTCGGCGCTGTGGGCGGTCCACCCGAAGATGCCGCCCTGGGCGGTGATCATCTCCAGGCCGACACGCTGGAATTCGGGGAAATACGAACCGACACAGTCGGACACGACGACGCACTCGTAGCCGCGGTCGTTGGCCTCGCGTGTGGTGGTGTGGACGCAGACCTCGGTGGTGACCCCGGTGACGAGCAGTGAGGTGATGCCGCGATCCTCCAGGGTCTCTGCGAGGCCGGTGGCATAGAAGGCACCCTTGCCCGGTTTGTCGATCACCACTTCGCCTGCGGCGGGCGCGAGTTCGTCGATGATGTCGTGGCCGTACTCGCCGCGGATCAGAATCCGGCCGAACGCCCCGGTGTCACCGATGCGTTTGCTCGGTGCACCACGTCGGAGTTTGGCCGGCGGGCAATCGGAGAGATCGGGTTCGTGTCCTTCTCGGGTGTGGATGACGGGCATGCCCACTCGACGTGCCGCGGAGAGAAGGTCGACGAGCGGCGGGATCACCTTCTGCAGCAAGGTGACATCGTTGCCGAGAGACTCCCCGAAACCGCCGGGGAGCAGGAAGTCGCGTTGCATGTCGATGATCAGCAGTGCGGTGTGATCGAGATCGAGGTCGATCGGGGCGGGTGCGGCAGGGATGGTCACGGCCATGGGGTCTCCGGTGGGTGTGATCGAAGGGGTGGCGGTTGGTTACGGCCTGGGTGTGAGTGCGTCCGAGTCGGAGTCGGCCGGGTGCCGATGCTCGGGGTGCTGTTGCTCGGGGTGATGACGCGGCTCGTCGAGGAGATTCGCCGCCATCTGCAACACCGCGTCGTCGTGCAGGGCGTTGCCGAGCACCATGGCGCTGTGCGGTCGGCCGTCGGCGGTGAGTCCTTGTGGGACAGTCACTCCGGTGAGGTCGAGGAGGTTGCCGAAGTGGGTGTAGTGGCCGAGCATGGTGTTGGTCGCCAGGGGTTGGGCGAGCACCTCCTCGACGGTGAAGGTGCGGCCGATCGTGGGTACGACGACGACGTCGATCCCGTCCCAGATCCGGCTGACCTCGGCGCGCAGTTCGGCGAGTCGCTGCATCGCGGCGAAGGCATCGACCGCGGTGTAGTCGGTTGCGCCCTCGAGGATTTCGCGGACGACCGGATGGATCGAGTCGGGATGGTCGGCGAGGAACTCTCCGAAGACGACGAGTCGTTCGGCGACCCATGGACCCGCGTAGAGCAATTCGCCCGCGGCCAGGAACGGTTCGAGAGAGATTTCCTCGATGGTGACGGGAACCGGGAAGTGCATGTGCGCGAGTCGTTCCCGGAAAGCCTGGTGAGCCTCGCGCAGGGCGTCGTCGCCGAAGAACTCCAGCTGCGACATCGGTGGCAGCCCGACGGTGAGGCCACCGCGGTGGTCCGGCCCGGGCGAGCGGGACCACGGGTCGGCGTCGTCGCGGCCCGTCATCACCGCCATCACGCGGTCGACGTCGTCGATGCCGCCGGCCATCACGGTGATGCAGTCCAACGACTTGCACGCCGGAACGAGTCCGACCGCGCTGATCAATCCCCGCGAGGGCTTGTACCCGACGATCCCGTTGAGCGCCGCCGGCACCCGACCGCTGCCCGCGGTGTCCGTCGCCACCGCGAACGGAACCTCGCCGAGCGCCACCGCGAGGGCGGAACCGGAACTTGAGCCGCCCGAGATCATCTCGTTGCCGAAGACGCTGCGCGGCACCGTATACGGGGTACGCGTGCCGTTGAGTCCGGTCGCGAACTGATCGAGATTGGTCTTGCCGACGTAGAGGGCGCCGGCATCGAGCAGGCGTTGCACCGCAGGCGCGGTCGTGTCGGGTGTGTAGGCGTAGTCGGGGCACGACAGTGTCGTCGGCACCCCGGCGACGTCGATGCTGTCCTTGACCCCGAACGGAACTCCGTAGAGGGGCAGCGCGCGGGCACCGGGGCGTGCCTCGAGGTCGGCGGCGGCGCGCAAGAGGTCATCGCCGGAGACCGTCGAGATCCAGGTTCCGTCGTCTCCGCGGGCGGCGATGGCGTCGGCCACCCGCCGGGCGGTCCGTGTCGGCGATCCGCCGCCGCTGATGTGGCTGTCGAGGATCTCTGCGATGGATGGGCCTCCGTATGGCCCGCGGACTTCGCTTGCAATGTTCATATCGTCGATTGTCGACAGAATCATGGCCGTCGTAGAACAACTGTGTGTCGTTCGTGTTAGGCGGCGTCACACACGGCATACCCGCAGGGGCGTCGGGGCGTGTGCGAGGTGATCGTCAGGCGGATGCGGCGTCGTCGTCGAGCGCGGCCACCAGGTCGAGGTACCGCAGATGGCCGTGATCGCGCAGCGCCGCCACGGTGGCCTCGACGTCGTTGGCCTCGAGTGCGGCGAGGATGTCGTGGTGACGACGCAACCCGTCATGTGAACCGTGATCGGCGGTCTCCGCGCGCAGATTGACCGCCATCGGCAGCTGGAGCTTCAGCAGGATCGGCGCCAGGGCGATGTCGAGTTGCCGGTTGCCGGCAAGCCCCACGACGGCAGCATGAAAACGCCGGTGGGCGTCGTCCTTCTCCAATTCGTCGGAGGCGGTCTCGAGTTGCTCGATCGCCGCGCGAACCGGCGCCAACTGGGTCTGCGGATCGGCCAGCGGCAACGCCGATTCGACGGCGAAGCGCTCGAGCAACTGACGTAGTTCAAACAGCTGCAGGATGTCGCGCGGCGACCACTCGGCCACCCGCGCGCCGCGGCGGGGCAGATGCTCGACGAGGCCTTGCTGCGCGAGCAGGCGGAGCGCCTCCCGAATCGGCGCCCTGCTGAAACCCAAACTCGCGCAGAGATTCTCCTCGACGATCTTCTCGCCCGGCGCCAACGCCCCGGACAAGATGGCGTCGCGAATGCGCCGGGCGGCCACGTCGACGAGGCTTTCCGGGAGCCCTCGCCCCGGTCCTGCGTCATCGACCCCGGCCATGCGCCGTCACTCCTGTTCTGCTGATTCTCGTTCGCTCGCCGGACGCGTCCTCGGTGCTACCGCGTCAGGCACGCCGTCGAGTCTAGTGCCCGGGTGCACCGAGGTCGGTTGTGCCCGAGGCGTCGGGTCGACGCGTGATCCGGGGTTGCCGCACCGTGCGGTATTGTCGCTGCTCGGGCACGACGTGCCCACTGGGGCGGTAGCTCAGTCGGTTAGAGCCGCGGACTCATAATCCGTAGGTCGCGGGTTCGAGCCCCGCCCGCCCCACCGAGATCGAGTTCCGGCAACGCTGTCGGCGCCTGCGCCTACCCTGGTGACATGGCTCTGAGTATCGAAGAACGACAAGCATTTCTGGCCGAACCCCATATCGGGGCGCTGTCGATCGAGGCAGGCGCCAACCGTGCTCCGCTGGTGGTGCCGATCTGGTATCAGTACACCCCCGGCGGCGACCTGTGGTTTCTGACCGGAGCCGATTCACGCAAGATGCGCCTGCTCGACGCCGCCGGACGGTGTTCGCTGATGGTCGAGCGTCTCGACCCGTCGATCCGGTATGTCGCGGTGTCCGGGCCGGTGATCGATACCGCGCCCGGTACGCGTGCCGACCTCGTGGAGATGGCTGCGCGATATCTGCCGGCCGAGAAGGTGGACGGCTATGTCGAGTTCGCCGCCGCCGAGCACGGTAGCCAGACCCACGTGACCGTCCGGGCAGATCAGTGGGTCTCGGCGGACCTGGGCAGCGTCTGACTCTCGGTCCGCCGCGACTCAGCTGTCGACGTCGTCCCAGATGCCGGTCTGCTCAAGGTGTTTCACCAGTCGCTCGGCGCCGTCGTCGAATTGGCGGCGGGTTTGTGTGATCACCTCGTCGCGATCACCGGCTCGGTAGGCCGCGATCAGTCGGTCGTGACTGTCCACGGCGACCTCGCCCCATTCCGGGTCGGAGGCGTAGAGCTGGGTGGGGGTGTAGCGCGCCGCCGAGAGCAGGAACCAGGCGAGTTTCTTGCCGGCCGCGATCACGTTGTGGCGCCGGTGGAACTCGAATTCCGCGTCGATGATGGCCGCTGTGTCGCCGGAGGCCACGGTCGAGCGCAACTTCTGGTTGCACCATTCGAGGTCGGCGAGTTCCTCTGAGGTGATCACCGCGGCGGTGCGCAGGGCAAGCTTCACCGCGATCTCACCCTGTAGCCAGAAGAGGTCGTCGACGTCGATGCGGTCGAGATCGGAGACCCGGTACCCGCGGTGGGGCTCGAGGCTGACCATTCCCTCCCCACGCAGCGTGAGCAGGGCTTCGCGGACAGGGGTCACGCTCACCCCGAGCCGCTCGGCGGTCTCGTCAAGGCGGATGTACTCGCCGGGCCGGAAGTCCGCGGTCATGATCAGATGCCGCAGGTGCGCGGCGACCTCTTCGGACAGCTGCGGTCGTCGACGCAGGCGGGCGCGGTCGTCGGCGCCGCCCGCGCGACCACCCGGACGCTCGGACGCCGAGGGCTGTGCCGATGATGTCGCGCTGGATTTCATTGGTGCCACCGTAGACCGTCGAGGTGAGTGCGCCACGCATCCGGCGCCGGGTCGAATCCGGGTGCGTGCGTCGTCCGTGGATCGGCACGGCCGCCTCTGAATCATATGTTTGATATGTCTACCCGTGACCGGCGCCACAGATACTGCCGCTACATTGGTGGCCATGCCCACATCAGCACGCCGATCCGCACAGAGTTCCCCAGTGGACGGGAGTGCGAGTGCTGTCGACGGCGATGACGTCGTGAACAGGGAAGACGTCGACACTACGGGCGCCGGCGAGGTCTCGGTCGGAGCAGGTGAGCGCGCCGGATCGGGGACCTCGGAAGCCACCCCGCTCGACGGCGACGGCTTCCTCGAGGCCAATCGCCGCGAGCGAGAGCGGTTGCGCGCCGACGCCGAGCGCAAGGCCGCCCGCTCGACGGACCCGGATCGGGTGCCGCGCAAACTCGGCGACGACGAGCCTGCGACTCCGGGACCCATCCGGCGTCGACGCATGACGATCGCCGGGAGTCGTGGTCTGTTCGCGGTGGTTGCGGTGCTCGTCGTGCTCGTGGTCGGACTCGGCGTGTCCACCGGTGTGCTGGCCTACCGCCTGCACAGCGCCGACAGTGCGGCGGCCGCCGGGCCGTCCGATGCCGACCGGAAGGCTGTGATCGACACCGCCAAGAGCTACGCCGCGACGCTGACCACCTACGACTCGTCGAACTACGGTGATCTCGACGCGCGTATCCGTCAGATCTCCACCCCGGACTTCGCCAAGACGTTCATCGCGTCCTCGCAGGACGCCCGGGCGGGAAATGCCAACGCCAAGGGCGTATCCAAGGCCACGGCCGCGCACGGGGGTATCGAGTCGATGAGCGCCGACAACGCCGTGGTGCTCGTCAGCCTGGATCAGACCATCACCTCACCGGAACTGACGAGTGAGGTGCCCCAGGGCATCCCATATCAATCCAGGGTATTGGTGACGCTGACCAGACAGGACGGACGCTGGATGTTGGCGGGCTTCACCGTCGTCGAGTAACTCACGGGGCCAGGAGGATTCGTCGGCCGATCGCGTCGATGCGCACCGGTACGGGTGGTCGGGAGCTGCGTACCAGATCGGCGACCACCGCCAACTCGGCATGGACCAGGAATCGTGCGCGGCCCGCGTCGACCCGGGGGTCCGCCCGACTCACCCAGGCTGCCCACTCCTCCGCGTTGCGACGTTGCTGGGTGCGCAGCGCGGTTTGGGTACGGGCGTCGAGATGGCCGGCCTCGGACAGGTAGACGGTCATCAATTCCGGTGCAGCGCAACAGAGGTCGATGTAGCGTCGCACCATATGCGCCACCGCGTCGGCCGGTGTCTGCGACGCGGCGAGGGCGTCGGCGATACTGGCGGTGGTGCGGTCGGATGCTCGCCAGAACGCTGCCTCCAGGATTGCCACCTTGCTGGTGAAATGCCGGTAGACCCCGGAGGCCGGGATGCCCGCGGCCTGTCCGATCTCCTCGATCGTCACATCGTGGAAGCCGCGCGCGGCGAACAGGGCGATCGATTCGGACAGGATGACCTCGCGTCTGTCCGTCGGCGACAGCCCGGGTCCGGGAACGGGATCCGACGCGGCGGGTTCGAGGAGATCGAGGTCGAGCAGGCTCATCGCCGCGCCGCACAGCAGATGCTGCACCTGCGGTGCTGGCAGGGTGGCCCGATGAGTGGCGGGGCTGGCCACGACGCTGGTCATCGCGGCGGCGAGGATGTCGGCGTCGTCGCGCTCGAGGTCGGTGCGCGAGCGCAGGATCGCCGACCGAATACGACGATGCTGTGCGATCACCACCGCACGCACGTGCGCGGCGTCGGCCCCGCTCAGATACCGCGATTCCCAGCGATAGAGCCCGCCGGTGCGCCGGTTCTCGATCGAGGTGGCCGCGATGGCCGTCAACAGCGCATGCAATTCCCGGCGTGGATCGGTCTCGACCGGGATGACCGAGGTGGCCGCGGTGAGACGGTCGGCCAACACCGTGGTGGCCTCGGCGAACAGGGCGTACTTGTTGGGGAAGTGCCGATACAGCGCCGGTGCGGACACGTCGGCGGCCACGGCGATGTCGTCGAGGCGGACCGCGTGATACCCGCCGTCGCTGAACGCGCGCGCCGCCACCTCGATCAGGTGTCTGCGGCGATCAACCGGCCGCCGCCGGGGCGAACTCCGGATGCTCACCTCGACAGCCTAGCCGGATGGTCTATTCGCAGGATCGATCGCGCAAAATTGCAGCAAAAGTGCTGTTGGGGCGCTTGTTGATAAAATATATGTTAATCGATATTCTCGTGATCCAGATCTCATGATGGTGTACCGTGAGGCCTGCGGCCCGCGTTCGGCGCCGCGGCGAGTCAGGAGAACGGTGAGCGAGAACACGACTATCGACCAGGTCGCAGGCGGGGCGCAGGAGGCCCCCGGCGTGATCGAGTCGCTCGACGACAGGGGAGTCGCGCGGCTGACGATCTCCCGACCCGAGCGGATGAACGCCCTCGATACCGAGGCCAACCGACGCATTGTCGAGGCGCTGACGAAGTGGAGCGCCGACGAGTCGGTTCGCGTGGTCGTGCTCGACGGCGCGGGAGGTAGTTTCAGCACCGGTGCCGATGTCACCTCCATCGCTCACGGGGGTGGCCTCGACGGACTCGGTCGCGAGCAGGCGCACGGGATCATCGCCTCCGGCTCGGATCTGGCACGCGCGCTGCGTGCGGTGCCCGTGCCGGTCGTCGCATCGGTCGACGGGGCCGCGGTGGGGATCGGTGCCTCACTGGCACTGGGCGCCGACTTGATCTACACCACCGCCCGGTCGTACTTCCTGCTCGCGTTCATCAACATCGGTCTGATGCCCGACGGCGGGGCGTCGATGCTGGTGGCTGCCGCGGTCGGTCGGGCGCGCGCCAATGCGATGGCACTGCTCGGCGAAAAGCTCAGGGCGCCTGCGGCATACGACGCCGGGCTGGTCACCGAGGTCCTCGAGGACCGTGCGGCACTCGATGCGAAGGTCGCCGCGGCGGTCGACAAACTCGCGGGTCTGTCGCCCTCTGCGGTGCGACTGACCAAGGCGGCACTCGACGCACACACGATGCCCGGCTTCGAGCCGGCGATCGAGCGCGAACTCGACGGGCAGACGGAGTTGCTCCAGTCGCCGGAGTTCCGCGCGGTGCTCGCCGCCTTCACCGGGCGACGCAGCTGATCCTCGGGCCTGCCGCCGAGCTCAGGACCCGCCCGTAACACCATTGCCGCACAAGCGTATCCGCGAAGCACACCAAGGAGAGAACGCCCGATGACCGCCACGATCGACAACACCGCCGACCTCACGACCGAACCACTCCGGTCTCGTCGTAACCACTGGAACAACCAGGTCCGCCGCCACGCGTTCATGAATCCCGACGGACCGGCCCTGAAGTTCCTGGGCAACGTCACCACGTGGAAGCAACTCGACGAACGCACGCGCGGATTCGCCGCCGCATTGAGCCGCCGCGGCGTGGGCTTCGGCGACCGCATCCTGCTGGTCCTGCTGAACCGCTCTGAGTACGTCGAAGCAGTGATGGGCGCCAACCTGATCGGTGCCATCCCGGTGCCGGTCAACGTCCGGATGAGCCCGGCGGAGATCGCGTTCCTGGTCAGCGATTCCGGTGCCAAGATCATCGTCACCGAGTCCCTTCTCGCGCCGCTGGCCGACGCGGTGAGTGCCTCGACCGGGGCGATCGACGCGACGATCGTCGTCGGCGACACCGACAATCCCGCGCACCTGAAGTTCGAGGACCTCGTCGCCGAGGATTCGTCGGATCTCCCCGAGATCGACGTGCCCGAGGAGTCGGTCGCATTGATCATGTACACCTCGGGCACCACCGGAAAACCCAAGGGCGCCATGCTCACCCACCAGAATCTGCAGGCGCAGGCCGTCACCTGCCTGCAGGCGCTGAGCACCCGCCCCGACGACGTGGGCTCGTGTGTGGCGCCGATGTTCCACATCGCCGGACTCGGCGCGATGGCGCCGCTGATCTACATGGGTGCGCTGTCGGTGATCCACCCGCTCGGGGCCTTCGACCCCAATGACATGCTCGACACCCTCGAGCGGGAGGGCACCACCTCGATCTTCCTGGTGCCCGCGCAATGGCAGGCGGTGTGCGCCGCGCAGCAGGCCCGCCCCCGCACACTGAATCTGCGCGTCATTAGTTGGGGTGCGGCCCCGGCGTCGGACACGGTGCTGCGAGCGATGAACGAGACCTTCCCGGAGGCGCTGAACGTCGCGGTGTTCGGCCAGACCGAGATGTCGCCGATCACCTGTGTCCTCGAGGGCAAGGACGCGCTGCGCAAGATCGGGTCGATCGGCAAGGTGGTACCGGCCGTCACCGCCCGCGTCGTCGACCCGGAGATGAACGACGTCGCCCCCGGCGAGGTCGGTGAGATCGTCTATCGCGGGCCCAACATGATGGTCGGCTACTGGCAGAATCCGCAGGGGACCGCCGATGCCTTCCACGGTGGCTGGTTCCATTCCGGAGACCTCGTGCGTCAGGACGAGGAGGGCTTCCTCTACGTCGTGGACCGCGCCAAGGACATGATCATCTCCGGCGGAGAGAACATCTACTGCGCCGAGGTCGAGAACGTGCTGTTCGGCCACGAGAAGATCGCCGAGGCGGCGATCATCGGTCGCGCACACGAGAAGTGGGGCGAGGTGCCGGTGGCCGTCGTCGTGCTCGCCGAGGGTGTCGACGATCTGACCCTCGACGACCTCGAGCCGTACCTCAACGAGAACCTCGCCCGTTTCAAGCACCCCAAGGATCTCGTCATCGTCGACGAATTGCCGCGCAACGCCGGCGGCAAGGTCGTCAAGCCGTCGCTGCGATCGACCTACGGCAGCAAGGACGCCGGTCTGGCCAACTGAGCCGACTCCTTCCATGAACGCGGGGTGGACCCCGGTCGCGAGGTGGGGTGCAACACGCACGACGCCTCCGACCGGGGTCTTCTTCGTGGTCGGCGGCCGGTCGGTGGTGCGCTCGCCCGTCCGGGATTCACAGACCAGAAAACTGGAACACGTTACTATTCAAAACTGGAACACGTTACAATTCTGCCTATGGAGTGGCATGCGCCACGCCGTGCCGGCACGAGTGGAGGTTCGAGGGTGAAGACCAAAGGTGCACTGCTGCGGGAACTGAACAAGCCGTGGCAGATCGAGGAGATCGAGATCGGGGATCCCAAGGCGCACGAGATCAAGATCCGGATGGAAGCGGCCGGGATGTGCCACTCCGATCATCATCTGATGACCGGTGGCATCCCGATGGCCGGATTCCCGATTCTCGGCGGTCATGAGGGGTCCGGCGTGGTCGAGGTGATCGGCGAGGGGGTCACCGATTTCGAGGTCGGCGATCACGTGGTGCTCTCCTTCATCCCGTCGTGCGGAAAGTGTCCGTCGTGTAAGTCGGGCATGGCCAACCTGTGCGACATGGGTGCCATGCTCCTGCAGGGGCAGGCGGTGTCGGACAACACGTTCCGTATTCACACCGCCGAAGGTGAGAATGTCTACCCGATGACGCTGCTCGGTACGTTCGCGCCGTACATGGTGGTGCACGAGGCGTCGGCGGTGAAGATCGACAAGTCGATTCCGTTCGAGGTGGCGGCGCTCGTCGGCTGCGGGATTCCCACTGGCTACGGCTCCTCGACCCGCAGTGGCGACGTCCGCCCGGGTGAGGACGTCGCGATCGTCGGCGTCGGCGGCGTGGGCACCGCGGCCCTGCAGGGCGCGGTGATCTCCGGTGCGCGCAACGTCTTCGCGATCGACCCGGTCGAGTGGAAGCGCGAACAGGCCATGAAGTTCGGGGCCACCAAGACCTTCGCCTCGATCGAGGAGGCGGCGCCGGCCATCGCGGAGATCACCTACGGGCACATGTGCCACAAGGTGATCGTCACCGTCGGCGAGGTTCACGGCAAGGACGTCGACAGCTGGATGGGGATCACCGCCAAAGGCGGCACGTGTGTGTTGACGGGCATGGGCAACATGCTCGAATCCGACGTGACGCTGAACCTGGCGATGCTCACCCTGCTGCAGAAGAACCTGCAGGGCACCATCTTCGGCGGCGCCAATCCCAAACTCGACATCCCGCAACTGCTGTCGATGTATCGGATGGGCAAACTGAACATCGAGGACATGATCACCCGGCAGTACCGTCTCGACCAGATCAACCAGGGCTACCAGGACATGCTGGACGGCAAGAACATCCGCGGTGTCATCCGCTACACCGACGAGGACCACTGAGCGTGATGCCGCGTAACCTCTGCTGATGTGGCGGTACTGGATGCGTTAGCTGAGTGGCCGGTGGACAATGTCGCGGCCGCGGTGATCGGCGGCTCGGGCATTGTCTCGAGCCATGGCGACATCGACCGGGTGTACGAACTCGCCTCGGTGACCAAGCTTCTGGTCGCCGAGGCCGTCCTGGTCGCGGTGGAAGAGGGTGCGCTCGAACTCGACGACGAGGCGGGACCGCCCGGGGCAACGGTGGCCCACCTGCTGGCGCATGCCTCCGGACTGGCCTTCGACAGCCGAACGGTGATGGCCCCACCGGCCACCCAGCGGATCTACTCCAGTGCCGGATTCGAGGTGCTCGCCGAGACCGTCGATGCCGCGACGGGCATCGACTTCGCCGAGTATCTGCGGCAATCGGTGTGTGAGCCACTGGGGATGACCGATACCGTCCTCGATGGTCCGGCCGGGCACGGCGCACGCTCGTCGGTCGCCGACCTGGCGCGCTTCGCCGCTGATCTGTTGGTGCCGACGGTGCTGTCGTCGGAGATGCTGGACCGAGCGACTCGCGTCGCCTTCCCGGGTCTCGACGGATTCGTGCCCGGTTATGGCAAACACAAGCCCAACGACTGGGGTCTGGGATTCGAGATCCGGGGGCACAAGCATCCGCACTGGACCGGTGCGAACAACTCACCGGAGACCTTCGGTCACTTCGGGCAGTCGGGGACCTTCCTGTGGGTCGACCCACGCTTCGGCCGGGCGTGCGTGGTACTCACCGACCGGCCGTTCGGTGCGTGGGCCAAGCCGTTGTGGAGCGAATTCAACGACAGTGTGTGCGAGGCACTGGGCGACTGGCGGTTG
The DNA here is from genome assembly GCF_030077625.1 of Gordonia sp. L191. NCBI lineage: Bacteria > Bacillati > Actinomycetota > Actinomycetes > Mycobacteriales > Gordoniaceae > Gordonia > Gordonia sp. L191. The sequence goes on from NZ_CP125996.1 coordinate 1,813,379, forward strand.
TCCACTCCAACCACACAAGATTCATAAAAGCGCATCAGAAACTGGCGCAACACGTACCTCATAGGGCACAATCGGTGTCACGAGTGTGCTAACCGGTGTTGCGAGGTGTGTTGGGGAAGACGTTCCTCGTCGACAACCGGAGGTGACCAAGGTGCGCAACCTGAATCAGTTTGCGGACGTGACAACAGGAGTGGTGTACATCCACTCGGCGCCGGTGGCGCTGTGCCCGCATGTGGAGTGGGCTCTGTCGTCGACCCTGAATGCGCGCGCGAACCTGAAATGGTCGGCACAGGATGCCGAGCCGGGGATGCAGCGTGCGACGGTCGATTGGGCAGGGCCGGTGGGCACAGGCGCCCGTTTGGTGACCGCGCTGCGCGAGTGGTCGGCGTTGCGCTTCGAGGTGACCGAGAACGCCAGTGAGGGCGTCGACGGCGAACGCTTCTGCTACGTCCCGGGATTGGGTCTGTGGCGCGGTTCGATGAGCGCCAACGGCGACGTGATCGTCGGAGAGACCCAGCTGCGAGCGATGATCGAGTCGCAGCCCGACAGCGCCGGTCTGGCCGGCGAGATCGAATCGGTGCTCGGCACGGCGTGGGATCACGCACTTGAGGCCTACCGCATGGGCGGCTATGGCGCCGAGGTCACCTGGCTGCAGCAGCGCGTCGGATAGCTCACGAGACTCCTCGTTCGGCCCCGGCATCCGCCGGGGCCGAATCGCGTGCACGGGCACCGCGTACCGCGCCACACCGTCAGGACGACGAGCGCCGTCGGCGTCGAGACGAGCGCTGTCGGCGTCGAGACGAGCGCTGTCGGCGTCGAGACGAGCGCTGTCGGCGTCGAGACGAGCGCTGTCGGCGCAAACCCACTCACCACGCCGCCGCGCGCCCGCGTCTGGACTGACGAAGAGCGAGGAGCGCAGCGACAATGCGATGAGGAGGGAAGACGCGGGTTATAGCGCGAGCGGCACCGCGACGGCGGAGCCGGCGCCACTCACAGGGGTATGTTCTTGTGCCGCCCGCGGCGTGCCGGTGCTGCGGCGAGTGCGGCGGTGATGATGCTGCGGGTTTTGGCCGGGTCGATGACGTCGTCGACGACGCCGATGGATTGGGCGCGTCCGACGCCGCCGGCGATGGCTTCGTGTTCGGTGGCGAGGCGGTCGTGGAGGGCTTCGCGTTCGTCGTCGGGGGCGGCGGCGAGTGTTTTCTTGTGCAGGATGCCGACGGCGGCTTTGGCGCCCATGACGGCGACTTCGGAGCCGGGCCAGGCGTAGACGGCGGTGGCGCCCAGTGCGCGGGAGTTCATGGCGATGTAGGCCCCGCCGTAGATCTTGCGGGTGACCAGGGTGACGCGGGGGACTGTGCATTCGGCGAAGGCGTGCAACAGTTTTGCGCCGCGGCGGACGACGCCGTTCCATTCCTGTCCGACGCCGGGGAGGTAGCCGGGGACGTCGGTGATGACGACGAGCGGGATGCCGAAGGCGTCGCAGAGCCGGACGAAGCGGGAGGCTTTTTCGGCGCTCTCGGAGTTGAGGCATCCGCCCATGCGTAGCGGGTTGTTGGCGATGACGCCGACGCTGTGTCCGGCGAGGCGGCCGAATCCGGTGACGATGTTCGGAGCCCATTTCGCTTGCAGCTCTTCGAAACTCGAGATTTCGGTAGCGCCGTCGGCGGCGAGCTGGGTGTCGAGGAGGGCGGTGACGACGGGGTGGACGTCATATGCCCGGCGGTTTGATTCGGGCAGTAGGGCTTTGAGGTCGGTGTCGCCTGCCTCGGCGTGTGCGGTGTCGAATCGGCCGGGGCGGGAGAAAGTGGACACGAGCCGGCGGGCCCGCCAGTAGGCGTCGGCCTCGGAGTCGGCGGTGATGTGGCTGACGCCGGATTTCTTTCCGTGGGTGAGGGGGCCGCCGAGTGATTCCATGTCGACTTCTTCACCGGTGACGCTCTTGACGACGTCGGGACCGGTGACGAAGACACGTCCGGCGGGCGCCATGATCACCACGTCGGTGAGTGCGGGTCCGTAGGCGGCGCCGCCTGCGGCGAAACCGACGACCACCGAGATCTGCGGGATGTAGCCGGAGGCCCGCACCATCGCCTGGAACACTCCGCCGACGGCGTGGAGGGCTTCGACACCCTCGGCCAGACGTGCCCCGCCGGAGTGCCAGATGCCCACGACTGGAGCCTGTTCGGTGATGGCGGTGTCGATGGCGTTGACGATGTGGGCACATCCCACGACACCCATGGCACCGCCCATCACGGTGCCATCGGTGCAGTAGGAGACGGTGCGAACGCCGTTGACCTCTCCGATCGCCGCCTGCACTCCCGATTTGTCTCGGGGGTGCAGCAGCGACACAGAGCCTTCGTCGAAGAAGTTGGTCAACCGCAGCAGCGGATCTCGCGGATCGACTGAGTCCTCACGGCCGGTGATGGGGGCCAATGTGGTCATCGCTGTCTCCTCGGGGGTGTCGCGAATGGTCAGTAGCGACCGAAGGCGAGCGCCACGTTGTGCCCACCGAAGCCGAACGAGTTGTTCAGCGCGTAGTCAATCTGACCATGCCGGGGTTGCCCGTGCACCACTTCGATGTCGCACTCGGGATCCTGGTTCTCCAGGTTCAGCGTCGGCGGGATGACGCTTTCTTCGACGCTCTTGATCGTCAGCACCGATTCGAGTGCACCGACCGCGCCGATGGAGTGGCCCAGGGCCGACTTGGGGGCGTACACCGCAGCGTGATCGCCGATCGCCGACTTGATCCCGACCGCTTCGGCGGTGTCGCCGATGGGTGTCGAGGTGGCGTGGGCGTTGACGTGGGTGATGTCCTTCTTGGTCAGCCCGGCCGTCTGGAGGGCCCGTGTCATCGCTCGGGCGTTGCCCTGACCACTGGGGTCGGGGGCCACGAGGTGGAAACCGTCAGAGGTGATACCGGCACCGAGTACCCGTGCGTGGATATGTGCCCCACGGGCTTTGGCATGCTCCTCGCGTTCGAGGATCAGCATCGCGGCGGCCTCGCCGAAGACGAATCCGTCACGGTCCTTGTCGAACGGACGTGAGGCCGCGGCCGGATCGTCGTTGCGGGTGCTCATCGCGCGCATCATCGAGAACGCGGCGATCGGAATCGCATCGATGTGTCCTTCGACGCCACCGGTGACGACCATGTCGGCGTCGCCCATGACGATGTGGCGCCAGGCGTGCGCGATCGCCTCGGCACCCGACGAGCACGCCGAGACCGGGGTGATCACACCGGCGCGTGCGCCGATGTTGAGGCCGACGACGGCGGCCGGGCCGTTGGGCATGGCCATCGACACTGCCAGCGGGGAGACCTTGCGGTAGTTGCCGGAACTCTCGATCGCCTTGACGGCGTCGACCATGGCGTCACCGCCGCCCTGCCCGGTGCCGAGCACCACGGCGAGGCGTTCGGGGTCGACCTCGGGTTCGCCGGCCTGCGCCCACAGGCGCTTGCTCATGACGTGGGCGATCCGCTCGACGTAGGCCATGCGGCGGGCCTCGACGCGGGTGACCTCGTCGGCCGGATCGGAGAGCAGACGCCCGCCGACACGGCAGGGCAACTCGCCGAACTTGGTGACGAAGTCGTCGGTCAGCTCGCGAATGCCGGTCTTACCGTCGAGCAGCCCCTGCCAGGTCGATTCGAGATCGACACCGAGCGAGGTGGTGGCCACCATCGAGGTGACCACCACACTCGGGAAGTTCCCGCCCAGCGTTGAGTATTCGCGGAGGGACGGCGAGCTCACGAGTTCTGTTCTGCCTCGATCTGGGCCTGGATGGCGGCAGCGGCTTCGGGGTTCTCGGACTCGAGCTTCTGGATGTAGTTCACGGCGTCACCGACGGTGCGCAGGCCGGCGAGATCCTCATCGGGGATCTTCACGCCGTACTTGTCCTCGGTCTGCACCGCGATCTCGACCATCGACAGCGAGTCGATGTCGAGGTCATCGACGAACGACTTCTCCATCGTCACCTCGGACGGCTCGATGCCGGTGACTTCCTCGATGATCTCGGCGATGCCGGCAATGAGTTGTTCCTGGGTGGCAGCCACGTGGGTGGTTCCCTTCTAGTGATTTAGCTGTGGGTGGTGATTGTCCGGAGCTACCCGAGGCACGAAAACACCTCGGGTGCTTGGATATCCGGTGACGACCGGATTTCCGGTGGGGTCGCGTGGGACGCGACCACTATCCAAGTTCGATGACCTTCTCGATGTCGTCGGGGGTTTTCCACGCCACGGCGGGGGTCCCCTTCATCTCGCGCTTGGCGATGCCGGCGAGGGCACCTGCGGGCGGGAGTTCGACCAGAGAGGTGACGCCGGCCTCGCGCATGTAGGCCGAACACAGGTCCCATCGGACCGGGCTGGTGACCTGCGTGACGAGTTTGCTCAGCGCGTCGGCACCGCCGGCGACCGGCCGGCCGTCGGAGTTCGACAGCAGGACCCGGGCCGGGTCGGCGGGGGTGATCTTCGACGCGGCCGCGGCGACGGCGTCGCGCGCCGGGGCCATGTAGTCGGTGTGGAAGGCGCCGGCGACGGCGAGCTTGCGGATGCGTGCCTTCTCCGGCGGGCTCGCGATCAGCTCGTCGATGGCCTCCACCGGGCCGGCGGCGACGATCTGGCCGGCGGCGTTGCGGTTGGCGGGCACGAGTGCGAGTTCGTCGAGCCGGGCGAGGACCTGGGTCTCGTCACCGCCGAGCACCGCGGCCATCGTGGTGGCCTGGCGGGCGCACGCCTTGGCCATCTCGGATCCGCGGATCGCGGCGAGTTTGACGGCCTCGTCGGAGCTGATGACGCCGGTGATGGCGGCGGCGGCGAGTTCGCCGACCGAGTGACCGGCGATCACGGCGTCGTCGGGCAACTCGCCACGCTTGAGGTACTCATCGAAGGCCAGCAGGGCCGCTGCGACGACGAGCGGCTGGGTGACCGAGGTGTCGGTGATCTCCTCGGCGGTGGCGGTGGTGCCGAGCCGCTCGAGATCGAGTTGGATCAGCTTCGACCACGTCGCCAGCTGATCGCGGACTCCGGGGAGTTCCAGCCACGGAATCAACATGCCGGGTGTCTGAGAGCCCTGGCCGGGCGCAAGCATCGAAAGCACGTGACCAGAGAACACCGTTTCGGCCTCGTATGTCGGTGTGGAGGTCGATAGACCTCATCGGAAGGATTTGTGGGGTTCCCACAAAGGTGTCTCTGGCTGGTTCCGCATCGTCATCACTTCGAGATTCGTTACGGAAATGTGTCCGAAAGGCATCTGCCAGCGGAAATGTGGAAACAGCAGTGTTACTGAAGTTCCTCATGTGGCTGAGTGTGGCGATTCGTTCCTCAGATGTGTCAATCGTCCGACGGTTGCCGCGATACGCAAGACGTAGCCGTCGCGAGGGTTAGTTGGGTCACGTCCTGTCACTTCTGCAATTTTCTTCAGTCTGTACCGGACAGTATTTGGATGGATATACAGTTCGCGGGCGCATGCCTCCACGGAGCCGCCGCAGTCCAGATAGGACTCGAGGGTGTTGTTGAGGGTGGAGCCGCCGGTGGACAGCGGACGCACCAGCGTCTCGATGAGTGTTGCGGTCGCCGACGCGTCACCGTTGAGAGCCCGTTCGGGCAAGAGCTCGAGGCTGTGGACCGGGCGAGGTGCTCCGGGCCAGCCGACGACCGCGGCGATCCCGGCCATCGCCTCGGTGGCGCTGGTGTGCGCCGCTCCGAGGTTGGGCATCGTCGGCCCGATGACCACCGGCCCGTCGGCGAAGTGGTCGAGAAGTGCGTTACTGAACGGGTCGGTCATCCTGATCGGCCCGCTGACGATGGTCACCAGCAGGGTGCCCTGCACCACCGAGAGTGCGGCCCGGTCATGGCGTTTGGCGGTGTTGTGGATCGCCAGTGGGACCGACACGTTCTGCTCGGGAGGCGGCGCGCCTACGATGACGGTCGCCGGGGCGTCGGAATCCCAGTTCAGCGCGGCCGCCCGCGACAACAGCTGCGGGCCGGTGTCACCGCGGACGACGGCGTCGACCACGAGGGCCTCCAAACGCGAGTCCCACGCGCCGCGCGACTCGGCCGCCGACGCGTAGATGGCCGCGGCGGCGAACCCGATCTCGCGGCCGTAACGCAGCACCGACTCGGTCAACGCGCGCAGTTGGGCGTCGTTGCGGGCCAGCAGCGGCAACCATTTCTCGAAGAACTCCATCGCCACGCGCACCATCTCCACGGTCTGCAGCAGCGTGATGCGGCGCGCGAGATCCTGCGGGACGACCTGGAAGGCCTGAACGGTGAACTTGACGTTGCCCTCGGGATCCTGAATCCATTCGACGAAGTTCACCACCGCGGTCTGCACGACCAGCTGCACGCTGGCGCGCTGCGCGGCGTCGAGGTCGGCGAAGTAGGGGAGCTGATCCTGCATCGAGTGGACGGCCTCGGTGGCCAGGCGGCCGCTGTACTGCTTGACGCGACGCAGCAGGGTGTCGGGCAGCGCGTCGTGCACGGTGGCGGGGGCGGGCACGTGCGCACCGCGTTCCCCGAAGACGTCGCTGGGCGGCGGCGTCTGATTCACCCGATGCTCCGACATGTTGTTCACAGTAGGCGTCCGCGGTCGCCGGGCCCGACGAATGCGCCGTCAACGACTGCGGCGGCCGCCCGCGAGGGGGCGACCGCCGCAGTCGACGGATCGGTCGAACGCTAGGCGCTGCCGGTGTCGGCGTAGGACACCTCGGCGGCGTTGACGTCGGTGATCTGGTATTTCTCGGCGGCTTGCGCCGCGACCGCGGCGTCGATGTGCCCGTCGCGGGCCAGGGCCACCAGCACCCCGACGACGATGGACTCGGCGTCGACGTTGAAGACCCTACGAGCGGCCGGACGGGTGTCGGAGAACCCGAAGCCGTCGGCACCGAGTGTCAGATACGTGCCCGGCACGTAGGCGCGGATCTGCTCCTGTACGCCGCGCATGTAATCGCTGACCGCCACGAACGGCCCGGCGGTGTCGGAGAGGACCTTGGTGACGTAGGGCAGGCCCGCATCCTGCGAGGGGGTGCGCACCGCGGCACGGTCGATCGCGATGCCGTCGCGGGCGAGTTCGCTCCATGACGTCACCGAGTACACCGCGGCGCCGACGTTCCAGTCCGCGGCCAGGAGTTCCTGGGCGCGCAGCGCGTCGGGCATGGTCACCCCCGAGACGAGGATGTTGGCCGGATACTGCTTGTCCTGCGGGGCCGGGCTGAACCGGTAGATGCCCTTGAGTACACCTTCGACGTCGAGGTCGTCGGGCTTGGCCGGCTGACTGATCGGCTCGTTGTAGACGGTGAGGTAGTAGAAGATGTTCTCCGGATCCTCGCCGTACATTCGACGCAGACCGTCGACGACGATGTGTCCGAGTTCGTAGGCGAATGCGGGGTCGTAGGCCACCACCGCCGGGTTGGTCGCCGCGAGCAGCGGTGACTGGCCGTCGGCGTGTTGCAGTCCTTCGCCGGTCAGCGTGGTGCGTCCCGCGGTGGCGCCGATGACGAAGCCGCGCGCCATCTGGTCGGCGGCCGCCCAGAAGCTGTCACCGGTGCGTTGGAAGCCGAACATCGAATAGAAGATGTAGAGCGGGATCATCGGCTCGTCGTGTGTCGCGTACGAGGTGCCGACGGCGGTGAACGACGCGGCCGAGCCGGCCTCGTTGATGCCCTCGTGCAGGATCTGGCCCTCGCTGCTCTCCTTGTAGGCGAGCATCAACTCGGCGTCGACCGAGGTGTAGAGCTGTCCGTTGCGGTTGTAGATCTTGAGCGTCGGGAACCACGAATCCATCCCGAAGGTCCGCGCCTCGTCCGGGATGATCGGCACGATCCGATGGCCGATTTCCTTGTCGCGCAACAGATCCTTGAACACGCGCACCAGTGCCATGGTGGTCGCCACCTGCTGTTTGCCCGAGCCCTTGGCGGTGGTCGCGAGCGCCTTGCTCACGTCCGGGGACAACGCCTTGGCCGTGGTGCGGCGTGCGGGCAGGAAGCCGCCGAGGTTCTTGCGGCGGTCGAGCATGTACTGGATCTCCGGGGCGTCCATACCGGGGTGGTAGTACGGCGGCAGGTACGGATTCTCCTCGAGCTGGGCGTCGCTGATCGGGATGCGCGTCTCGTCGCGGAAGTCCTTGAGATCGTCGAGGGTCAGCTTCTTCATCTGGTGGGTCGCGTTGCGGCCCTCGAAGTGCTTGCCCAGGGTGTAGCCCTTGATCGTGTGCGCCAGGATGACCGTCGGCTGACCCTTGTGCGCCATCGCCGAGGCGTAGGCGGCATAGATCTTGCGGTAGTCGTGGCCGCCGCGCTTGAGGTTCCAGATCTCGGCGTCGGACATGTTCTTGACGAGTTCCTTGGTGCGCGGATCGCGATTGAAGAAGTGCTCCCGCACGAAGGCACCGTCGTTGGCCTTGTAGGTCTGGAAATCGCCGTCGGGCGTGGTGTTCATCAGATTCACCAGCGCGCCGTCGCGGTCGGCGTGCAGCAGTGCATCCCACTCGCGGCCCCACACCACCTTGATGACGTTCCAGCCCGCGCCGCGGAAGAACGACTCGAGCTCCTGAATGATCTTGCCGTTGCCGCGGACCGGGCCGTCGAGTCGCTGCAGATTGCAGTTGATGACGAAGGTGAGATTGTCCAGGCCCTCGGTTGCGGCGAAACTGGCGAAGCCGCGTGACTCCGTCTCGTCCATCTCGCCGTCGCCGAGGAAGGCCCACACGTGCTGATCGGAGGTGTCCTTGATACCGCGATCGTGCAGGTAGTGGTTGAAGCGCGCCTGGTAGATCGCGTTCATCGGACCGAGTCCCATCGACACCGTCGGGAACTGCCAGAACTCGGGCATGAGCCGCGGGTGCGGGTAGGACGGCAGGCCGCCGCCCTCGCCGGCGTGACTGTGTTCTTGACGGAATCCGTCCATCCGCTCGCCGGTGATCCGGCCCTCGAGGAAGGCGCGGGCGTAGATACCCGGCGAGGCGTGACCCTGGATGAAGATCTGGTCGCCGCCGCCGGGGTGCTCGTGGCCGCGGAAGAAATGGTTGAAGCCGACCTCGTACAGCGACGCCGACGACGCGTAGGTCGAGATGTGCCCACCGACCCCGACACCGGGACGCTGGGCCCGGTGGACCATGATGGCGGCGTTCCAGCGGATGAACTGACGGAAGGTGCGCTCGACGCTCTCGTCGCCGGGGAACCACGGTTCGAGTTCGGTGGGAATGGTGTTGACGTAGTCGGTGGACGTCAATGAGGGGATGGCGACGTGTTTCTCGCCTGCGCGCTCGAGCAGCCGGAGCATCAGATAGCGGGCTCGGGCCGGTCCGGCGTGTGCGACGAGATTGTCGAAGCTCTCCAGCCACTCGCCGGTCTCGTCGGGGTCGATGTCGGGCAGATAGGACGCGACGCCCTCGCGGATGACGCGCACGCGCGGGCCCGACCTGTCGGGGGTGCCGCCGGAGGTCGCGCTGACGTCCTTATCTGCCTGTTCGGTCACGGTGATGCCTACTCCTCGATCGGGCCGGGCGGGGGTGCTGTCCGGCGTGCGATGACACGAGAGTCCGTCGACGACGATGGTGTGCTCGCTCACGGACCCACCCCACATCGTGCCCCATGTCGCCGGTGTTGGCATCGGGGGTGTTCGGATTGGGCGCGCGGTACTTGACCTGCGGTAGCGTTCGGTTTGTGATTACCACGGAGTAAGGAGTGTGCAGTGAGGCGTGCATCGGCCCGTCCGGCATTCCGGGCGGGGCTGCGCAACGTCGGGGGATGCCACAGCGAGACAGAAGAATGCCACCGGTCGGACGCCGACCCGGGGCGCGTCGGGGTGTTGGGTGGCCGAAGAAGCGCACAGGGTGTGACACGGGCGGGTGTCGCCGTGATGGTGACGGCCGTGGTCTTGGTGTTCGCCGGATGTGCGACATCGGTGCTCGGCGCGCCGACCGTCGATTCCTCGCAGGTGTCGATGTATCGGTCCGAGCAATCGGCCTCGACCTCGGCGGCGCGCCGAGGGCTCGCGGCGACCCTGTGTCGGCAGGCCATGTCGTCGATGGTCGTGATGGTCCGTGGATACAACACCTTTGTCGCTCGACTGAACGCGGTGCAGTCCTACGACCGTGTCGGTGACCTCGATGACCGCGCCCGGGCGAGCCTGATCGCCGGTGTGGACCAGATCCGGGCCAAGGTCACCGATGCGGTCTCCGCGGACGTGACCGGGCCGGTGAACGCCTTCCTGACCAGCTCGGGGAGGCTCGGTGACGCCATCGGACGACGTGAACTCGTGGGGTTGAATCCGATCTCCGACACCTGGACGCGCGACAAACAATCGGTTCTGGCTGCCTGCGCGACGTACCTGCCGACCCCGCCCGGATTGGCCTCGACGCCCGCCGGGGCAGCACCGCCCGGGTAGCCCGCGGCGCGCGAGTTCATGAATTCGTGTCGGTGCGCGATCGTGGTGTGCATTACGCTGTCCCAATAGTCGGCTGATGTGCGGTCGGCTGCGATCGAATTGCCGATACGGCGAAACAAGTTGACTTGGGAGGTCTCGCGCGGTGGTAGCCGCCTCAGGGAGCAATGGCTCCGACGGCAGCAGTGCACAGAAACTGGGGTTCGCCCCCGGCATGGTGGTCCAGGAACTCGGCTGGGACGAGGACGCCGATGACGACCTGCGTGCCGACATCGAGGATGCGATCGATGCCGAGATGCTCGACGAAGATGCCGATGACGTCATCGACGCGGTCGTTCTCTGGTGGCGTGACGACGACGGTGACCTCGTCGATCGGTTGATGGACGCCATCGGCCCGCTCGCCGACGACGGATACGTCTGGGTGTTCTCGCCGAAGACGGGCAATCCCGGGTACGTCGACCCGAGCGAGATCGCCGAGGCCGCGCCCACCGCCGGGTTGACCCAGACCTCGGTGGTCAGTCTCGGTGACTGGTCGGGTTCGCGTCTGGTGCAACCGAAGACGCGTTCCGGCAAACGCCCATGAGCGTTCCGGAGATGTCGATCCCGCTGGGGATCGGCGCCACCGCACCGGACTTCGAACTACGCGACCAGAACAACCAGCGGGTCTCGTTGTCGCGGTTGCGTTCCGAGGGCCGCAAGGTTCTCGTCGTGTTCTTTCCGCTCGCGTTCACCGGCACGTGCCAGGGCGAACTCGGGTATATCCGTGACAATCTGCCGCGCTTCGCCAACGACGAGGTGACCACGGTCGCGGTGTCGGTCGGGCCGCCCCCGACGCACAAGGTGTGGTCGGCGGCGCAGGGATTTCTCTTCCCGATCCTGTCGGACTTCTGGCCGCACGGTGAGGTCGCCCGCTCCTACGGTGTGTTCAGCGAGGGTCGCGGGTACGCCGATCGCGGAACCTTCCTCGTCGACACCGACGGACGCATCGTCTTCGCCGACGTCGTCGGCCCGGGTGAGGGGCGCTCGGAGGCGCTCTGGGACAAGGCGTTGGCCACCGTCTGACCGAGCCGTCACGACATTGCGTGCCACAAGTTGGCCGTCAAGTCTTGACCAAGTCGTTGCATGCCTCGGGTTGCGACAGAAGTTACTGCTGTAGTTCAGTGTGACTATTGTGAATAAACTGTCGCTGTCACAGCTCACCAGGATCTGCACCCGTGGTCGCCTTCGCCGCGTCGGCGTCGGCATGCTCGCCGGGGGTGCGCTGGCCTTCGCCGGTGCCGGACACTGCGCCGCCGCGCCCTCGGATGCACTGCCGGACCTCAACGACCTGCCGGGCATCGTCGCAGGTATACCGAACTCTTCGTCGGACATGGGCTTGGGCGATCTGCTGCCAAGCCTGCAGAGCCTGATCCCCGGGACGGGTGCGCAGACCGGCACATCACGATGCACCTCGGTGATCCAAGTCGGCGACTCGACGTCGGTGCGCGCCGACGACCCTGCTTTCGTCCCGGCGGCCGGGGACACCGCCAGTGCCGAGTACCGCAGGGTCGGGGTGAACAGCTTCACCCTCGACGCGGTCAGCGGCCGGGCGATCGTCGGCGGTCCCTCACCCGACGCCGAACACGCCGTCGCGTCCCGGCTCGCGTCCGGCGCCCGCGGCTGCTGGGTGATCGCCATGGGCGTCAACGACGTCGGGGACATCTCGACGGGAAGTTCGATCGACGCCGGTGCCCGCATCGACCGGATCATGCGTCAGCTGTCCGGGCAGCCGGTCCTCTGGCCGACGGTCACCTCGTCGAACCCGAGTAACAAGGCATTCGATTCGGCCGCCATGGCCACGTTCAACACCGCACTGCGCAACGCGACCGCGCGCTACGCCAATCTGGCCGTGGTGGACTGGGCCGGAGCCGCCCAGCCGGCGGAATTCACCGACGGCATCCACTACACCGCCGCGGGCACCGCCGACCGCAACAAGCGATTCGCCGACGCGCTGGCCGCGGCCTACCCGTCGGGCAGCGTCGGCGCCTCTCCCTCGACGCGGTGGGTTGCCGGCTGACGCGGTGGATTGCCGGCTGACGGTCCTCAGATCGGGCAGGTGATGTTGGGATCACGCTTGCCGGTGACGGCTTGCTGCAGGCCCACGGTCACCGCATCGGCATACATCCAGGTGCCCGCTCCCATCGGGTGGACGTCGTCGGGGCCGAGATTCTCCGGATGGGCGGCAGCGGCCTGACACCACGGCGCCAAGAAGACGTTGCGATGTCGTGGTGCGTACTGCAGAACCTGTTGTGCCGCCTGCGGGATGCCGTCAACCGGACCGAACGGGACCAGCAGGACGATCAGGTGACCGGGGCCGATCTCGGAGAGGATCCGGTCGAGCTGTCCGGGGAACGCTTGCCCGTTGGTGCCGAATCCGAGCACCACGTACTTGCGGAGCGCGCCGGACGCCCGAAGATCCTCGATGACGCCCTCGCCGCCGCTGTAGTGACGCGAAACCTGCGCGTCGATGTAGATGCCGGGGAACCGCGCACGAAGCGCCTGTGACGAGGCGAGCATGACCGAGTCGCCGATGCCGGTGATCTCCTGGCCGGTCGGCAGCCGTGGCGCACTGGGCGCGGCGGGACGTGGGGGAGCCGGCGGCGGGCTCGCATTGGCCTGCCGTTGCAACTCGGCGAGGTGGTCGAGTTGCAGTTCCAGCTGCGACTTCGACGGGCTGGTACCCAGCGCGGAACCGGCGAACAGGATCACGACCAGGCCGGCGGCGAACACCGCGGCCGGAATCGGCAGACGTGCCGAATTCCCGAGGTCGCGCAGCACACCGCGGAAACCCTTACGGCGGAACGGTGTCTCGATGTAGCGGTAGGACAGTTCGGACAGGCCGAGCGTGATCACCGCGGCGAGAATGCCGATCATCCAGCCGGGTAGCGAGAACGACGCCGTACCCGTGCCCTCCCGGAACCAGGCGCGCAGGAAGACCACGACCGGCCAATGCCACAGATACAGGCTGAACGATCGCTCGCCCAGGTAACGCAGGGCTTTCACGCGCAGGATCACCGGGACCGGTCCGGTCTCGCCGACCGCGGTGTGGATCACGCCCGCGGTCAGTACCGAAGCCAGCAGGAGCCCGCCCTGATAGGTGAGTGGTGAGGTGTCGGGCAGGGTGAACATGAGGACCAGAAGTCCGACGAAGACGGCCGGTGCGAGGGTCTTGCCCAGGATCTCGGCGGTACGGGGAGAGACCCGACGCGGCCACGAATCGGCGGCGCCGGCGGCCGGGGCGGTGCACAGCAGCGCCAGCGCGGCGCCGATCAGCAGGCCGAAGGAATGGGTATCGCTGCCGAAATAGACCCGGCTCGGATCGGTATCGGGGTTGTAGATCGCAATCATCGCGGCCACCGACGCGGCGTCGAGTGCGATCGTCACCGCGGCGGTGATCCGCAGTTGCGTACGCGTCGAGGTCCGGCGCGCCAACCACAGCACACCGAGCAACAGCAGTGGCCACACCACGTAGAACTGTTCCTCGATCGCCAACGACCAATAGTGCATGAAGATCTGTGGCGTCGTCTCGGCGAAGTAACTGTGCGACTGCGCGATCTGCACCCAGTTGTTGACGAAGAACGCCGACCCGAGGAATTGGCTCTTGAGCTGCACGCCGACGTCGCCGCCGATGAGTCCGGCGACGGCGGTGGCCACGACCAGGACCGTCAGCGCGGCCGGCAGAATGCGGCGGGCACGTCGGGTCCAGAACTGCGACAACGAGATTCGCTTCTTGGCTCCGTACTCGCGAACGAGTAGCGAAGTGATCAGGAAGCCCGACAGGACGAAGAAGATGTCGACGCCGAGGTATCCGCCGCGGACCGCGTCACCGAAGAAGTGATACAGCACCACGGCGAGCACCGCGATACCGCGCACGCCGTCGAGCGCACGGCTGCGCCGGATGCGACCCGGCACCAGAGTGGCTGCGCCGGCCGGTGCCACGGCCGATTCTCGATCAGTTGCCGTCTCGGCAGTCGCCGGGGCGGTCGGTGAGTGGAGCTTCGTGGACAGCGTCCAGACCGGTTTGGGGATACGGACGGTGGGTGCCGACGAATTCTCGGCGGTGTCTGTGCCTGTATCTGGCTCGGCGCTCGTCCGGGACGTGCGCCGGTCCCGCATGTTCGGGATCGCCTTGACCGTCGCGGCTGCGGACACTGTGTCGGCGTCTCCGGCGTCGGTGTTGCCGGCACCGTCGTCGTCCGGCGCGTCCTGGGTCGCCTCGATCGGTATCTCGACGGTGTCGTCGGACGCGGTCTCGGTGCTGTCCTTCGGGGATGTGTCGTCTGCAGGTTCGTCGCTGTCGGGTTCGCCGCTGTCGGGTTCGTCGCTGTCGGGTTCGTCGCTGTCGGGTTCGTCGGAGTCATCGGCGTGGTCGGAGTCCTCCGCTGCGTCGTCGGCGACTTCCTCCTCGTCCTCGTCCGAGGCGTCGGCGTCGGGAGTGTCCTCGACCACCGACGTCTCGTCGGTCTCCACCTCGGCCTTCTCGCCGGCCTCGTCGGAGTCGGTATCAGGGCTCTCGGTGTCAGGGCTCTCGGTTTCGGGGCTTTCGGCGTCGGCTGCCTCCGTCTCAGTTGCCTGTGCGTCGTCCGACTGCGTGTCGGTCGCGACGACGATCGGGAGTTCGGCGGTGACCTCGTGGGTCAGGCGTCGGAGCTCGACGGTGTCGGCATCGCTGATCGCCCGGATTTCCACGGTCTTGGCATCGGAGCCCTCGATGTCGGGTTCGGGCCCGCGCGGCGGCGCCGGGAGCGCGTACACGGGCTCGGTTCCGGGCTCGTGGAGGACCCCGATGGGGCTCAGGCTCGCCATGGGGCCGGTGATCACCACGTTCGCGGGAGGCGGTGCGCCGACCAGCGTCGAGGTCGAGTGGCCCGAATCGTGATGATGGGTGATCGAGGGGATGTGCCGGCGTGTGCGCCAGGTGCGTAGTCGTGCCTTCATGCGTGTGCCCTCCCATCTCTCGATGCTGTCGTCGATGTCGTGTCTTCCTCGGTGACGATCGATATCGCCCTCGTCGTGGCTCGGTCGAAGTGGCTACGAGACCAGGGATCGGTGACGACAAAACCGACGGCATGCGCGCGCACGTCGTCGAGGGCGGGCAGGTGGGCTGACCCTGTGTGGATGGGGCGTGGCATACAGGCAGGTGAGCGTTTCGTTCGGGTGCGGTGGTGACATGACAGCGATGTCGAGGTGCTCGCAGGGGAGCATCAGCCGCTCAGTGTAGCGGTGTGGCGAGACGTTTCTGCGCACGACCGACCGCAGTGTCCTCCGGTTGGGGGAACGATGACCGATTCGCGAATATGGACTGTGGCCCAAAAGAATTCGTTGCGATTGCAACTACTTCCAGGTCAGTTCGACGCCCACACCGTTGCCGGGGACACCGTGACCAGTCCGTCGGCGAAGCGTATGTTGCGTGCCGCCACTGTCCCCACGGAGGTGGTGTTGGGGACGCCCGTCGACAACACGACCGGCCAGCAGGAGCGTCACGGCCGGACGTTCACCTGAGTCGGCACCTTCCTGCTCTGGGTCGTTCCGTCGCCGATCTGGCCCTCGGAGTTGGGGCCCCAACAGAAGAGCTTGTCGTGAGCGATAGCGCAGGTGTTGTCGTTCCAGACGCTCACCGCGGTTACTCCGTCAATACCGCGCACATCAGTGGGGGTGGTCACATCCTGGTAATCGTTGCGGTCCGCGCCCCAGCACTTCAGGGTGCGGGAACGTGTGATGGCACAGGTGGCTCCGCCCTCGGTCACAATGGAGGCGGTGTCTGCAAGGACCTGGGTGGGCACCAATCGATTGGTGGTCGTCCCGTCGCCGATCTGACCGGAGCCATTGTCTCCCCAGCAGAACGCGGTGTAGTCGGCGCGCCGTGCGCAGGCCGAGCCTTTGCCCCAATCACTTCCAGCGCTGAGCGACGCCGTATACCGAAGGTTCTTGACCTCGACGGGCGTGGTGCGCATCGTGGTGGTGCCATCGCCGAGTTGTCCGCTCGCATTCTTTCCCCAGCAGTAGGCGCGGCTGTTGGCCAGCGCGCATGTGGAGTCGTCGGTGACCGAGATCTGGGTTACCGACGACAGGGCTTCGACCTTGGTGGGCGCCGTGCGAGCGGTGGTCGTCCCATCACCAAGCTGGCCCTGGGAGTTCGATCCCCAGCAATAGAGGAAGCTGTCGGCGATCGCGCAGGTCGAGAAGGAGTTGGTAGCGATGTCGGTGACATTTGTCAGTCCCGGAATCTCCTTCGGTGTGAGGATCTTGTCGGTCGTCCCCCAGCAGTAGGCCTTCTTCGAGGCGACCGCACAGGTCGCGGAGTCGCCGACGGAGATGGCGGTGACATCGGTGAGTCCAACGACCTTGGTCGGTGTGGTGCGGTTGGTGGTGGTTCCGTCACCGAGTTGACCGTCGTCGTTCTGCCCCCAGCAGTAGGCAGTGCGCTCGTACACTGTGCACGAATTGAACACGGACGTGCTGACGTCGGTGAACGTCGGGGCGGTGGCTGCGGGCGGCGTCGAGTCGGTGCGGCCGACGGTCGCCACTGTGGCGACGACGGCTACGACGGCAACCACGAGGGCGGCCATTGCCGACAACAACACCGTGCGACTGCGGCGTCGTCTGCGTTGATGCGACTCCACGGTCGCTGCGTCCGGAGAGACGAGTTCACTCGATCCGCCGACCGGATCGGTGGTTCCCCAGGAGGCGATCGCCGATGCCGGACCGCCAGTAGATCCGGCGAGAACTCCGGCGAGTGCGCGGGCGAAGGACTGGCAATCGCGGAACCGTTGGGTCGGGTCTTTGGCGAGAGCGCGCTCGAACACCGGGTCGAGGGCGGCGAGGTCGGGCCGTCGTGAGCTCAGCGGTGGCGCCGGCTTCGACAACAGCGCGGCCATCATTGCCGAAGGCGTCGGAGCTTCGAAAGGCGCAGCACCGGTGAGTAATTCGTAGACGCTACATGCCAGCGCGTACTGGTCGCTGAACGGGCCGGCGGGTTCGGCGTCGATCATCTCGGGGGCGGCGTAGGCCAGGGTGCCGATGAATGCCTGGGTGGCGGTCATCGACGTCGAATCGGCGAGCTTGGCGATGCCGAAGTCGAGTAGTACCACCTGTTCGATCGCCCCGTCCGCCTCACGGGTGACGATGATGTTGGCCGGCTTGATGTCGCGGTGGATCACTTGGTGGCGGTGGGCGTAGTCGAGCGCCTCGCCGGTACGCAGGGCGACGACTCCGATCTCCTGATCCGATAGCCCTCCGGCGGTCAGGTCCTTGCCGTCGAGATAGGTCATGGTGAACCACGGCGAATCGTCCTCGACGCCGTAGTGGTGGATCGCGACGATTCCCGGATGATTCAACGAGGCCACGGTCCGTGCTTCATTGATGAACCGTTGCTGGAATTCGGTGTTGTCGGCGACGTTGACCGAGATGACCTTCATTGCTTCACGTCGGAGTAGGTGCGGGTGTTCGACCAGATACACCTGGCCCATGCCGCCCGCGCCGAGCTTGGCGAGGACCTGATATCCGGCAAAGGTGCTGCCCGCGTCGAGTTGTGCCACTAACAGATCCTCCTTGGTGCTCGTCCCGCGTCGGCGCACCATATGTTCCCGCTCAAAAGGAGACCTCCGTCGGGCCGTTGACGTAGCCGGTGGACCCGAGGCCGAGCTGGCCATCGCTGTTGGAGCCCCAACAGAACGTCTGGTGATCCGTACGTGCGCAGCTGACCGAGGACTCGGTCGTGACGTCGGTGACGGTGCTGTCGATGCCGGTGATCTTGGCGGGAGTGGCGAAGTACCCGCGGGGATCGGAGTTGATCGAGTTGTCTGAGTTGATCCCCCAGCAGTAGGCGGCACCGCCTGCCACCGCACATGTGGTCTGCGAGCCGAGCGCAACCGATGAGACGTCGGTCAGACCAGCGACCTTGGTGGGGACACGGGTGGTACGACGATCGGCATCGCCGGTTTGCTCGTAGGTGTTGTTTCCCCAGCACCACACTGATCCGTCGCTGACGGCGCAGGTGGAGTTGACCGAGGTGGCGATGTCGGTGACATGTGCCAGGCCGCCGATTCGTACGGGCGTGACGCGGTTGTCGAGGGTGCCGTCACCGAGCTGACCGCGCTCATTCGAGCCCCAACAGTAGACATCACCGGGACGGGTCACCGCGCATGTCTGCGCCGAGTCGGTGGTCGCCGACACCACATCGGCGATGTTCTTCACCCTGGTGGGAGTGGGCCGATCCGTGGTAGTGCCGTCACCGATCTGACCGTCGTGATTGGCTCCCCAACAGTAGGTTCCGCCGTCGGCGACGGCGCAGGTGGTGGTGTCGGAGGTGATGGCGTCTCCGACGAGCGTGACGTCGGCGCCCACGGTCACCGATGTCACGTTGTGCAACGAGGCCACCTTGGTCGGGTTGAGACGAGCGTCGGTGGTGCCGTTGCCGAGTTGTCCCTGGGCGTTGCCACCCCAGCAATAGAGTGCGCCGTCGGCGATGGCGCAGGCGGAGGTCCACCCGACGTCGACGCTCGTCACCTTGCCCAGCCCGTTGACCTTGACTGGGATGTTGGAGTCCGTGGTGGTCCCGGTGCCGAGGACGCCATTGGTGTTGGACCCCCAGCAGTACAACTGTGCATCCCGGATTGCGCAGGTCGCATTGTTGCCGGTGGAGATCGACGAGGTGGTCACCTGTGTGAGCGAGGGTTCGCGACCGACGACGAACCACGTTGCGGCGACCGCGATCACTGCGATCACCGCGGCCGCAGCGAGTCCCAGCGCGGACACGAGCACGTGGCGACGGAGTCTTGCGCCTCGACCCGGCGGGTCAGCCGGGAGGTCCATCGGTGGCAGGGTGTCCGGCGAACCGAGGTGTGCGGTCCCTGTCGGTGGCGGTGTGCCCGAGCCCGGCGTCGACGAGCTGGTCGGTGATTCGGCACCCATCGACGTGGGCGAGTCGCCGAATGAGCCCGGTGCCATAGGTGTCCCGGTCGGTATCGGTGTGTCGGGTGTGATGGTCTGACGCGACTGGGAATCCGTTGGGGGCTCCCTGACACCTGGAGGCGACGAGCCCGTTTCGGTCGGCACGACCGTCGGCCGCGCGTCCACGCCGACCGAGGGCTCGGCATCCGTCGGGGCATCCGGAGCGGGTGAGTCAGGTGTCATGGTGTGTGTCGGCGGGACGGTCGCCGCCGAGGACGGGTGTGGTCCGGCCATCCGGTCGGGCACGGGCAGTTGCTGCACCGGCGCCTGCTCCGGCTTCTCCGATGACCTCTCCGTCGAGGTGTCGACGGGCCGGGAGTGCGCCGCGGGCGTCGGCGTGGCCAGTGGCGCAATTGTTTCCGGCGCAGCCGAGTGGGCGCGTTCGCGGAACGAAGTCGGCGGTGTTTCGGGTGCGGAGGGCTGGTGCTGCGCGGCGGCCCGCGTCGCGAGGGTGGCGACCGTTCCGACAAACGCCCGGCAGTCCGGATAGCGCCGAGCCGGGTCCTTGTCGAGTACGTGGCCGAACGCCACGTCGAGTGCGGCGAGATCGGGACGCAGCGCGCTGATCGGCGGTGCCTGCCGGTGCAGGTGACCGCCGATGACCTCGGTCGGCGACGAAGCGGCGAAAGGTGTTGTGCCGGTGAGTATCTGGTACAGCAGGCAGGCCAGCGCGTATTGATCGGACGCGGGACTGGCGGCCTGACCCGCGATGACCTCGGGCGCGATGTACTCCGGTGACCCCGACAGGGGGTTCAGGACCGGGCGGCCGGAGAGTGCCAGAGTTCCGACGTCGAGGACGGCCACCGATCCACCTGCCGTACCCGGTCCGGCGGTGGCGGGGAGCAGGATCTCGCTCGGCCCGAGGTCGCCGTGGACGATCCCGCGGCGATGCGCGTGGTCAAGGACATCGGCGATCTGCCCGGCGATGCCCAGGGCCTCGGAGTCGGCGCGTCGGTCCGTGGTCAGCACGTGGCCGTCGACGAAGCGGCTGGTGAACCAGGTCCGGCCGGACTCCTCGCCGTACTGCAGGAGTCCGCCGAGGCCGGGATGGACCAGCCCTTGCACAACATGTGCCTGCGCGGCGAAGCGGGGCCGGAAGCCGGGGGCATTCGGGTCGACGGCCAGCAGTCGCATCAACACACGTCCGGACGGGCCGGGACGGTCTGCGATGAAGACCTGCCCGAGTGCATCGGTACGGATGGGACCGATCAGGTGATATCCGGCGACCATCCCCGAATTGCCCGCGTTCACACACTTCCCCCTCGGCCAGCCACTGATACGCCACCAGCGATTCCGGGATGACGATACCCAACGCGTCGTCCCGATCGGCGCCGTAGTCGTTCAGGCGGGAGAGGAACAGGCGGCCGACGGCCCGGGCGAGCGGCCGGTTCGCCGGTTCCGGGCGATCCGCGCGAGAAGATCAGCCCACCTGGAAAGTGGTCACCTCACGGATTTCGGAGGTGTCGGCGGTACGCAACCCCGGGCCGGTGAACGTCCCGGTGAAGGTGCGTGGTTGTTGACCGCCCACGCTCACCGTCACCACGTAATCGGTTGCCGGCGTTCCACACGACGAATACAGATTCACGTACACGGTGTAGGTGCCGGAGGGTGCCTGCGGGTAGGTGATGTTCTCGTTGTTCTTTCCGTCGATGTCGCAGTCGGCATTGGAGTCGAGATCCAGAGTGCCGCCCGACGAGGACGTCTTGTTGTTGAAGTAGATCTTGTCGCCCGACGGCTCGACGAGGATGAGATCGAGGTCGCTGTCGACGGTCCATGACGTGCTGACCTGTACCGCGCCGGTCCCGACCTTAAGTGCCTTGACCTCCTGACGCACCATCGGACCCTGCACCCCCGATGCGTCCACACCCGCGAAGTAGAAGGCGAAATCCTCCGACGGCAGTTGCTGGGCCAACGTCATCACCACCGAGGCGGTTGCCGTCGCCGACCCCAGCTTCAGCTCGGTGTATCCGGGTGCGGGTTTGCCGGCCGCCTTGCCATTGTGCTTGGCCTCCAACGCTATTCGCATGGAGGTGATGGGCTTCGACGACGTGGTGTTCTGGAGGACGCTACCGCCGTTGATCGCTGTGACGTTGTCGGGCAACCGCAGAGTCGGTCCTGCCGACTGCCCTGCGCCGAGTGTCCCCGACACCGTCGACGACGACCCGCCGGAGTCGTTGATCGCGGTCACCCCGGTGACGAAGCCGTCGATTGCAGGACCTGCTGCGACTGGTGTGCCGCTGACCGAACAGGCGGTCGTGAGGCCGATGATGACGGTCAGGACGGCGATCGCTGCCCGGCCGGCCCGTGACCGACGGGTGCGAACGTGTACAGAAGGCATGAAAACGATTAAAGCGACCTGAGAGCCGATCCGCGCGACAACAGTCGAACTGCGTCGTTGCGACCTTGTTCACGGTGCGCGCAAAGGGATTCGAACCCCTGACCGCTGGTGTGTAAGACCAGAGCTCTACCGCTGAGCTATACGCGCGTGGTCACGGCCGGGGCGGCCGCACCAACTCACGAATGTAGCGGCTGGGGTGGCCTTCGCCCAAACCGGTTCGGGTTCGCCGGAACCTGGCTCACACTCCGACGATGTGCGGCAGTGCGAACAGCACGATTGCCGACCACACCACGTGGGTACACAGCGGTGCCAGCACCCCACCGGTCGCGCGTCGCAGGACGGCGCACACCGCGCCGAGGATCACCCCGGTGAAGCCGAGCATCACATTACCGCTGGCCATTGTGACGACGACGTAGATGGCCGTCGACACGACCAGCGGGTGCCACGGGCGGGCGGCGGTGTACACCGCCCCGCGGAAGAACAGTTCTTCGGCGACGCCGTTGCCCAGGGTGATCGCCGCGATCGCGACGAGGCTGCCGGAATCGGCGTAGGCCAGCACTCGACCGATCAGGTCGTTGAGCGGGGGGATCAGGCGGGTGCCGAAAGCGCCGACGACGAAGCAGGCGCCGACCAGCAGGCCCACTGACACGCCGAGTAGCGCCGCGTTGCGATGCGGGTGTGCGGGTGCGCTGTTTGCCGAACGTCGACCGATAGCGGGGAACGCCCCGGCCGGGAGCGGGCCGGCGAGGAAACCACCGACGACCCAGACGACGCCGAGCGCGACGGTCAGCGGATAGAACCTGCTGTCGCCCGGGGTCGCCGACAACGAGAAGCCGAGAAGTACCGCGCCGATCACCAGCGTCACGCCGACGATCCATCGCCGGCGTGTCTGCCGCGGGGGCAGCTCGCCGTTGCGGTCGGTGCGGAGTTCGTCGATCAGCTCGGCGATTGCGCCGCGGTGTCGGACAGGGCTCTGGGTTGGTGAGTCCACGTCGTCAGACTGGCAGCAATGCGCGGCCGAGTCGACCCGCCGTCCCGAACACGCCGCGGACGGTGCCGCCGATCCGGCGTCGTACGCGTGGCCAGTCGCCCCCGGCCCATGCCGGATCGGTCAACGCCAGGTGATGCGGGTCATCGAGCGCACAGACCGACCGGGGAGCCGGTGACGCCACCGACGCGGCGACCGCGTCGCGCATCGGCGTCAAGCCTCCGGCAGGTGGCGGTACCAGCTCCCGGATGCGGTGTTCATCGGCGCGCATCGGGTGATCGAGGGAGGTGATGAGCTCTTCGGTGAGCGCGGACGGGATGGGAACGAGTAGTCCGGCAACCTTGCCGGCAAGACGCGTCCCGACGAATGGCACCCAGACCCGCACCTTCGGCATGCGGATCGCATCGAGATAGGCGTCGAGGACCGAGCGATACCGGCAGGCGTCGGGGCCGGCGATGTCGTAGTCGCCCGCGGGTAGATCGGGCTGACAAGCGGCGGTGAGGTAGTGCAAGACGTCGCGAATCGAAATGGGGTCCATGGGGTTTCGCGTCCACGACGGTTCCGGGATGACCGCGAGGCGGTCGCCGACGTAGCGGATGATCTCGAACGACGTCGACCCGGCGCCGAGGATCACTGCTGCGCGCAGCCACACCAGCTCCGGCCCGTCGGCCAGCCGGAGGGCCTCGCCGGCGTCGGCTCGGCTGCGCAGGTGATCGGAGAGGTCGTCGTCATCGGGGACGAAGCCACCCAGGTAGACGATGCGCGTGACTCCGGCGTCACGAGCGCCCGACGCGAGATTTGCGGCGGCGTTGCGGTCGGCGTCGGCGAATCCCGATTGACCGATCCCGTGAACCAGGTAGTAGAGCGCGTCGAGCGGCCCGGCCGCGGCCAGCGCCTGCTTCACCGAATCGGGGTCGTCGACGTCCATCGACACCGCGGTGACCGCGTCGAACCAGTCGAAATCGGTCAAGCGGTGCACATTTCGGGAGGACACGACGACATCATGTCCGGCGGCGAGCAGCGAGCACACCAACCGCGAGCCGACATATCCGCTGGCACCGGTGACAAAAAGCCTCATGAACACCACGGTAGGTACGGTTCCGCTGCCCGCCCAGGGACGCGGCGGGGTCGTGGCGGAGTCGAGACGCCGCCAGCCCGGACGGTCACGAAACGATCACGGCGCCGTGCTGCACGCTCGCCGGTACCGGGCCGCCACGCGTTCGTGGTGTTCGGCGACGCCGGCCAGCTCGTCCCGCAATGCGTCCGGCGAGAGCACCGTGAAGTCGGAGTCGAAGGCGTGCAACCAGCGGGCGATCGAGGTGAGCGACGTGGAGAACAGGGTCAGTTCGCAGGTCTGCTCATCGCCGGATTCCAGGGTGCCCCACGCATCGGAGACCATCGGGCCGATCGTCTCCACCGGGGCGTGGATGCGCACGCGGGCCGAGGATTTGCGGTACACCGCGCCCAGGCTGCGTTCGAGGAACCGAGACGCGCCGCCTTCGGGGAGCTCGCGCGGGGTGAACCGGGGGCCGGTCGGGATCTTGGGCACCATCCGGTCCACCCGGAACGAGCGCCAATCGTCGCGGCCGAGGTCGAACGCGATGAGATACCAACGCATTCCGTTGCGCACCAACCGGTACGGCTCGGCCTCGCGCCGCGACTCGGTCCCGTCGCCACGCCGATAGTCGAACCGCAGCCGCTCGTGCCGATGACACGTCGCCGCGATGTCGGTGAGAACGTCGGCCGACACCGTCGCCTGGCCCCGGGTCTGGGGTACGGCCTCCAGCGACAGCGAATCCAGGCGATGGCGCAAACGCGAGGGCATGACCTGACGCAACTTGGTCAGCGCACCGGCCGAGGCCTCCGCCATGTCGGACACCGGACCGGTCGTGACCGCGTCGAGTCCGAGGGCCACCGCCAGCACCTCCTGGTCGTCGAGGAGCAGCGGCGGCATCTCCGCACCTGCGCCGAGCCGATACCCACCGCCGACACCGACGGTTGCGTCGACCGGATAGCCGAGCTCGCGCAGCTTGTCGACGTCGCGTCGGACGGTGCGCGTGGTGATCTCGAGCCGGTCGGCGAGCTCCCGGCCCGACCACTCCCGTCTCGTCTGGAGCAGCGAGAGCAGGTGCAAGAGCCGAGCCGATGTTTCCAGCATGCGCTCATCTTGCCGGACATTGCGGACGGCGGGTGTCCTCGATAGGCGGAGACGTCGGTCTGCTCACGCCCCGCATTCGCTCGGGGTGATGAACGTGGTCGGGTCGGTGGTGTTGTCGAGCCACTTTCCGTAGGCGGTGCCACCGATCTGGTTGCGGAGGCGGCAGATGTCGGTGGTGGTTCGTCCGGCCACCTGATACACCGCGTAGATCGGATTGCCGTTGTCGTCGCGCGCCCGCAACGACGAGCAGGACCGGTCGGTGCGCAGGTAACTCGAACCGGGGAAGGCGGTGAGATAGCCCTGCACCTCGGCGGCGTAGTTCGACGGATCGACGGCATTGCCGACCACGACGATCCCGGTGCCGTCACACGCGGGGGTACTGATGGGTGTCGACAGGCCGAGATCGAAGGCGGCCCCGGCCGAGCCGGTGGGGGCCGCCGTGGCCACCGATGGCGTGGTCGGGGTCGGTGTGGCCTGGCTCGTGGTGTTGGGAGGCACCGCGGCGGTCGGTGTGGTGGTCAGGCTGGCGTCGGTGCCGTCGGCGACGGTGCGGGCCCCGTCGTCGGAGTCGCGCAACAGCACCCACGCGCCGGCCCCGATGCCGCCCGCGAGCAGCACAGCGATGACGACGAGGATCGCGAGCACGGGTGAGCGGCGTCGTGGCGTCTGCGGATAGTGCTGCGGCGCAAACGGATACGGCTCGAAGCGGGGGGCGCCGGAGGCGGCGGCGATCTCGGTTGGTGAGTACGACGCCGGGTTCACCCCGGGCTTGTCCATGGCGGCCGGGTTCACCCCGGTCGGTCGGTCGGTGGTGTGTCCGATCGGCGGTCTCGTGTGCGGGGCGAGCGTCGCGGGTGCCGCCGACGTGCCGGGGAATGGCGCACCGGGAGATGACGCGCTCGGGGATGCGAGGGCGGCACGCGCCGCGTCGATCAGTGCACCGGCACTCGGGTACCGGTCGTGTGGGTTCTTGGCCATCCCGCGGGCGATGACCGGATCGAGCGCCGTACCGGTCCGCGGCGGTTCGGCCGTGAGGTGGGCGGCGATGAGTCGCTCGAGGTTGGCCGCAGATGCGAAAGGTTGTGTCCCGGCAACGCATTCATAGAGCACGCAGGCCAGTGCGTAGATGTCGCCGGCCGCGCCGACCTCGTCGGCGCCGAAGCGTTCGGGTGCCATGTAGCCGAACGACCCGATGGCGGTGCCCGCGGTGGTCAACCGTGTGTCGGCGGCGCCCTGGGCCAGCCCGAAATCGGCCAGATAGGTGAAGTCACGGGCATCGACGAGCACGTTGTCGGGTTTGACGTCGCGGTGCACCAGGCCGTCGAGGTGTGCTGCGTCGAGGGCGTCGGCGACCTGTCCGAGAATGGCCACCGCCCTCTCCGGTGCCAGTGTTGCCTGTTCGACCAGCATCGCGCGCAGGTCGCGGCCGGTCACCAGGCGCATGTCGATGAACAGCAGCCCGTCGATCTCGCCCCAGTCATGGATCGGGACGACGTGGGGGTCGTTGATCCGCGCGGCGACCCGTGACTCCCGCAGGAATCGGTCGCGGAACACCTGATCGTCGGCGAACTCGGGATTGAGCAGCTTGAGCGCGACCGTACGTCCCTTGCGGGTGTCGGTGGCGCGGTAGACCTGACCCATCCCGCCCCGGCCCAGCAGTTCTTCGATGGCATAGTGCCCGAGCGTGGTCCCGGTCCGGTCGTCGATGGCGCTCATTTCGATCGTCCGCCTACACCGCGAGGGGATGCCGGTTGAAGAACTGCCAGATCAAGGTCGTGGCCGAGACGCTGTCGCTGACGCCGGTCCGTCCCCGGTGGGCCGACGATCCGGGCCACACGTGGGCTCCGCCGGTGATGCGGTAGTGCGAGACTTCGCTGCCGACCGACCGGCACAACGGCCAGAGGAACTGCGTGACAGCCGAATTGACGGGGATCTCCAGAGGCGTCGGTATGCATCCGTTGCGCGCCGCCCACGACCGCACGACGTCGAAGATCGGCGCGTAGTGGCCGCCGAGCCGGGTGCCGCCACCGTAGTGGATCGTGGCGTCGGCGGTGCCATGGAAGTCGATGATCGATGCGGGCGTCTTGGACGCCGAGCAGCCGCGCAGGCTCTGGTCGTAGATGGCTCCGTTGACGATGGCGTAGGCGGCGAACTGACCCGGCATCCGGCACGCGAGCATCGACACCAACCCGCCACCGTTGGATCTGCCGACCGCATAGGTGCGGCTGCGGTCGACGCAGGTCGTCGCCCGCACCTCGCGAAGGATCGGCGCGGTGAACGCGATGTCGTCGGCCCGCGGGGAGGAGTACGGCGCGCCCTGCCAGGACAATGTGCCATCGGACCCGCGCAAGCCGTCGGGGTAGACCACCACCGCCGGTAACGCCGACAGACCGGTGTAGCGCTCAAACGTCGTCGGCGCCTCGGTGTGGCCCGGGAACGCGAGGATCAGCGGCATCGGGGTGCGCCCGGTGTATCCCGCGGGCAGATGCACCCGGTACGTCCGTGTCACACCCCCGACATCGGTGGTGCGGACGGTGTTCGCCGGAGCGTCGGCCCGTGGTGCGCATGCCGCGACCGGGGAGGCGTCGGCGGGAGCGGCGTGCGCGGGCGCCCCGGACGCGGTGAGTAGAGCGGCGGTGACGGTCAGAATGCCCACCACCAGCATCGTGACGATCGACCCTGACCACCTGCTCGCTACCCGCACCCGTGCAAGGATAGGACATCTCCGGCACGCGTCCGTCCCGGATGCCGGTGTCCGAGAAGCACTCGCGGGGCCGTTTGTCGCCGTGCGCGAACCCGGCGGTCACGACGGCGCCACCGGGGTAGCGTCGAAGCCGCCCGTGACGGTCCGGCGCGTTCGACGCCCTTGTCCTTCCTCGGGCGCCCTCGACCAGCCCGCGAATCGGAGACCTTCATGCCCACGACGTCCATCGACCACACCACGTTGACCCCGGACCTGATCGGTGAGTGGGCCGCCTTGCGGGCGTTGGCCGACGACATCGGTGAGCGGTGGACGCAGCCGTCGATCCTGCCGGGCTGGACCAACGCCGACATCATCGCGCACATCATCGGGACCGAGAGCATGCTCGACGGCCGTGATGTCGAGGCACCCGCAGGTCTCACCGATCTCGACCACGTGCGCAATCCGATCGGCGAATTCAACGAGAAGTGGGTCGAACACTTCCGGGGGCGACCCGCCGACGAGGTACTCGCCGCCTTCGACGAGATCATCGCGGTGCGCAGTGCCGCGTTGTCGGCGATGTCGCAGTCGGATTTCGACGTTGCGGCGGCCACTCCGGCGGGCCCGGACACCTACGGTCGATTCATGCGAATTCGGTTGTTCGACTGCTGGATTCACGAGGTCGACCTCCGCGACGGCACCATCGGCGGCAGTCCGTCGACGGCACCGGTGGCCTGGGTGCTCGATGAGGTCGCGGCGTCGTTGCCGTTCGTGGTCGGTAAGCGCGCCAAGGCGCCCGCCGGAAGCGCCGTCGCGTTCGAGATCACCGGCGCTGCACCGCGGACCGTGCGCATCGCCGTCGCCGACCGGGCAGGCCTCGTCGAGGCCTTCGACGGTGGTGACGACGCCGCCGACGTGGTGCTCGAACTCGATGCCGTCAATCTGGTCCGGCTCGCCGGTGGCCGGCGCAGCGCCGATCCGTCGGCGGTGAAGGTTCGCGGCGATCAGGAGCTGGGGCAAGCGATCCTGGGCTCCCTCAACTACATGATCTGATCTACACGATCTGATCCTCGGCGGTCTCCTCGCGGCTGCCGCCGGAGGCGCGCGGTGGATCGTGGGGTGCCTGCCCGGACCCGAATGCCCTGGCCTCGTCGCCGGCGATCACGCGCGCCGGAAGCGGATCGCTGAGGAGTCGCCGGACGAGTGTCGGAGAGGGATCGAGGGGGCCGTCGCTGCCCGCGATGACCACGTTGCCGGTGCGCCGGCCCTTGAACATCGCCGGGTCGGCGATCAGGGCGATGTGGTCGAAGACCTCGGCGAGTGCGGCGGCGTCGGCGCGCACGCGACCGAGATCACGGGTGTCGCCGCAGTTGGCCAGGTACAGACCATTCGGTGTGAGGACCCGCTTGACGGCATGCGTGAACTCCACCGTCGTCAGATGTGTTGGGGTGCGGTCGGATTCGAATGCGTCCCGGATGATCACTTCTCGAGTGTCGGGCTGGAGTGACTCCAGCACCGCGCGTGCGTCACCGACGCGGATGCGTAGACGCGGTGCGCGCGGCAGGTCGAACCACTCGCGGACGAGACGCGCCAGCTCGGCATCGATCTCGACCGCGACGTGTCGTGACTGCGGAAAGGTCGACGCGAGATAGCGGGGGAGCGCGCATGCGGCGCCGCCGAGGTGGAGGACGGAGAGCTTCGCCTGCGTGGGGTGGCGGTCCTCGATGACGGCCGCCATCTGTCGTAGGTACTCGAAATCCAGCACACGCGGATCGTCGTCGATGTGCGAGCTGTGTGTGCCGTTGATCTGCAGGAGCCATCCGCCCGAGATGGGGTCCGGGGCCAGCTCGGCCACGCCGGTGTCGATCGGATAGGTGCCCGCGACGGGAACGGGGCGGGGGCGTGCCATCACGGCGTGAGTGTATCGGGCAAGGGTGGGCCGCCGTGGGTGCTGTGTCCGCGGGTAGCGTGACCACCGTGAATCTGTTGCTCCTGTCGCTGGGTTTCGGGGCCGTGCCCGGTTTCCTGTCGGACACCACGGGAAAAGCGCTGTCGGAGTTGCAGATCGGGTATCTCGATGACGCGCGGATCCCCTATGCCGGCCAGCCGGGTGTGCGCGCCGAACGTGACCGCCTGACGGCCGCCGGGTATGGGGTCGTGGACCTCTCGGCAGCGCGGCAGGATCTCGAGGAGTTCGCCACCACGCTCGACCGGGTCGACGCGGTGTACGTGGCCGGAGGGAACACCTTCGCCTTGCTGTGGGCGCTGCGTCGGGCGGGCGCGGGGGATCTGCTCGCCGAGCGGGTACGAGCGTCGTTGCCCTGCATCGGATGCAGCGCCGGCGCGGTGGTGGTGGGTCCGACCATCGCGCCGGTGGAAGGCCTCGACGATCCGGCCGAGGCACCGGGTCCGGTCGATCCGCGCGGTCTGGAACTCATCGACACGGTGGTGCTCCCGCATGCCGACGGCCAGTTCCCGGTGTATCCCGCCGACGTGATCGAGTCGGTGCGCCGCAAGTACGAGTCGCGCCACCGCGTGACCCCGCTCGCCGACGACCAGGCTCTCTTGGTGCGTGGCGAGCAGCAGACCGTTGTGGCATCGGACTACTGATGCGGGGGTCACTCTGATGCGGGCATGGAGGTGGTGGGCCGCTGCAGTCCGGCCTTCGCCGACAGGGTTACTGGTCGGATACCTGTTGGACCGTGCGCTCGGCGACCCGAGACGTGGGCACCCGGTTGCCGCTATCGGTTCTCTCGCCTTCGCGCTGCAACGACATACGTACGCCGACAGCCGGATCGCCGGCAGCGCACACTGTGCGCTGTGTGTGGGTTCTATCGGAGTGGTCGGGGCACTCGCGGCCCGCCCACTCGCCGCGAATGGCACGGCGCGAACACTGCTCACCGCCGCGGTGACGTGGGCCGTACTGGGTGGGACCACCCTCATCCGCGTCGGTGACGACGTGGCCGACTGTCTCGAGTCCGACGATGTGCCGGGCGCGCGGGAACTCATACCGAGCTTGTGTGGCCGCGACCCAGATGCACTCGACGAACCCGGGATCTGTCGCGCTGCACTGGAATCGGTGGCCGAGAACACTTCCGATGCCACCGTGGGAGCGCTGGTCTGGGGTGCTGTGGCCGGTGTTCCCGGCCTCCTCGTCTATCGGACCGCGAACACACTGGATGCGATGATCGGTCATCGAAATGCCCGCTACAACCGTTTCGGTTGGGCTGCAGCACGATTCGATGATGCGCTCAACATCCTGCCGGCCCGGATCGCGGGGGTGCTCGTCGTGGCCGCCGGGCCTGATCGACGGGGTGCAGTGCGCGCGTGGAAGTGCGATGCATCGGCACATCCGAGCCCCAACGCGGGTGTCGTGGAGGCGAGTTTCGCCGGAGCTCTCGGCATCCGTCTCGGCGGTATCACGGTCTACCCGCACCGCACCGAGAACCGACCCACCCTCGGCGACGGGCGGGCTCCGACCTCCGCGGATCTCCGTGCCGCCCTGGCCTTGTCCCGACAGGTGCAAGTCGGCGCGCTCGCCACCGCCATGGCCATAGCCTGGTGGCGCGCTCGACGCTCGTGATCTGATGTTCGGCTGTCGGGGGTTTCGAGGCCTCGTCGCTGGCGCTCCTGCGCACCTCGACCATCGGGAGGGGGCTTCCTCGCCGGGCGGAGGCGCTCCTTGATCGGGAGGAGGCCTCCCTTGATCGGTGGTCGAGGTGTCGAGGAGCGTTAGCGACGAGCGTCGAGACCTGTTGCACCGCTGCTGGTTTCCGACCCAGGACCGAAGCACGTGACGGTCTAGAACCCGCAGTCGCCGAGCAGTTGGGCGAGTCGGGTGTCGACCGGCGAGTCCGGGTTGGGATCAGGGTGGAGGATTTCGACGAGGTCGTAGTAGCCGTGTCCGATCGGGACCTGGCTGCGGCGGATTCGGTTGGTGGGCAGCATCGAGTCCCGGTCGTCGCGTGTGGCGAGATCGGTATCAGCACTGGCAGCGGCCTGTGGTGGGTCGGGTGGTGGATGCAACTCCGCGCGCACTGTGTCGAGGGTTGCGCGGAAGGTGGCCCCGACATCGGGGAGTGCGTTGGTGCGTTTCGGGTTCGGTTCGGCCGCGCCGACGGGGGTGTTGTTGCGCCACCAGCACCGTCCGGCCCACGGCCCGTCCCGATATATCCCGGTGGTGAATTGTCCGGGTTTGTCGCCGACCATCCGGTTGTGTTTGCCGCAGGCGGGGGCGAGGTCACCGATGTTGGTGAGTCCGCCTTTCGTATGATCTTTGGTGGCGTGATGAATTTCGACGTGCGCGGCGGGTTGGGTGCATCCGGGATACGAGCAGTACTCGCCACCGTCTTTGGCGAACAACGCGATCCGTTGGCCTTGACTCGCCAACCGGGCGCGACCCAAATACAGGGGCAGGCGGGTGTGGTCGTCGAACACCGCCAGCCAGGGTTGGCTGTGGGCGGCCAATGCGATGACATCGGTGATCGGCAGCAGGGTGCCGGTCGCCGTGACGCCCATCCCGGTTTGGGCGATCAACTCTGACAGAGATGCTTTGATGATCAGGTGCGGTGGTAGTCCGCGATGCGATTGGGGGCCGAGACCGACATCGAGTCCGGCGCGTAGGACTGCTTCCAGGGCGTCGTGGTTGCGTTGGACCTGGTCACGGTGATCGCGGGCTGCGGCAGCCGCCAACGCGTCGGGATCAGCGTCGTCGCGACTGCCGGTCGGCGACTCCGGGTCGGCGGGATTGTTCATTCCTGGGGCTGCCCATGCGGCGAGTACTGCTTCGAGGTGTGCGGTGAGAGTCGGGGTCATTTGTCCGGTCAGGCCACTCATTTTTTGGGCGTTCTGGCGCCCGATGCGGATGTGGCGGTGGCGTTGCCGATCAGCATCGTCGGTCAACTCACCGTCGGGGTCGAGGTGCGCCAACACCCGTGCCCCCAAGATCCGCAGATCAGACGGGGGTGTGGGTGCGGGCGAACCCGGCCATCGTGGCGGCGGCCGACATTTTCTCGTCGAACGGCACTGTCGCGGGGACACGGTCCAACACATCGATCACCACTGCGGCATGCGAAGGGCCGGCCGCTCCGGAGGCCATCGCTTCGGCCAACGCCGGATATTTCGGGGCGGCGACCTCGCCGGTGAAGGTGTGGAAGGTGGCGGTCGCTGTGAGTTGTTTCCACCGCCGCCACGGTTCCGACACACGCAACAAGCCGATGATGGCGTCGGTGATCGACCCGAACCCGTATTCGCGGGCCAGATGGCGGTCGGAGAATTCGACGATCTGCCGATCCCCTTGGACGGTGACGCGGGTGATCAACTGTTCGGTGGATTGGGCAACCGACACCAGGTCATCGTTGGACAGACCGGTCACATCATCAGTGGCCAACGAATCGACCAAGCGGTGGGCGAGGGCAAGTTTCTGGGTGGTCGACAACCCGGACACGTCGGGCAGTGCGGTGTCGACCATCATTGCTCACCCCCCGGCGATAAGCGCACATGTGTTTGTGTGCTGTTGTGTTCGAGTATATGCCGGGTTTGTCGGGTTGGCAAGAGGTTGTCGAGAGTTTTTTCGGATGGGTTTGGTGGTGGGTTCCAGCGTCGGTTCGGCAGGGTCTCGAGGCTCGGCGCCTGGGGCGCCTCGCACCTCGACCATCGATGGGGAAGCGTCTCGGCCGTCGATCGGGAAGGACCTCGACCACCGATCGGGGAAGGGCCTGGGGCGCCTCGCACCTCGACCACCGATCGGGGAAGGGCCGTCGATGGGACCGCGCACCCCTGCCGCTGACCGGGAAGTATCCGGTGAAGCGGGGGCCTCAGCCGCCGTAGCGTTCGGTGAGTTTGTCGCGCACCGTGGACGACAAGTGCTCGGTGTCGGGTCCGACGCCGATGCCGGCGGGCGATTGCTCGTCGATGTCGTCGGGGTCGACCGGGGCGGGCGCGGTGGTTGTTCCGGCTGCTGCGCGCAGTTCCTCGCGCACGCGTTTGCGGCGTTCGGATCGCGTCAGCAGATGTGGGGCCGTCTCGGGTTGTGCGGCACCGTTGAGTCCGGAGGTGTCGTCGGGGGACGTCGGGTCGGGACCGGCGGCGGCCTCGGCCGCGTGGGCTTTCTTGGCGGCGGAAGCTCGTCGACGTTGACGAATTTCGGAGTAGATGAAGTATCCGGCTCCCAGCGGTGCCATCACACCGAAGGCCAGCCATTGCAGGCCGTAGGAGAGGTAGGGGCCCGAATCCAGTTGTGGCAGTGGGATCTCGCCGAGTGAGCCGGGTTGATTCGGCGACAGCTGCAGATAGAACGGGTCCATCGGGGTGCCGGTCGCCTTGGCCAGCTGGGTCGGGTCGACCGTGTACATGGTCAGCGCGTTGCCCTCGGCCCGCGCGCCGCGGCCTTCTGACGTGCCCTCCGAAGCCCGGATGCGGGCGTTGATGGTCGTCTCGCCTGTCGGGGGCGCAGGGATCGCGGGCGTGTTGCTCTGATCCGGGCGAACGTAGCCGCGATCGATCGCCAGGACGCGATCGGTGCCCGCGATGCGGAACGGGGTGAGGACCTCGATGGCCGGCCGCTCGTCGACCGAACGCAGGCGGACGAGGGCCTGGTCGTTGACGAGGTAGGTTCCGGTCATCGTCACCTCGCGCCACTCGGTGGAGGGAACGAATCCCTTTCCGGCGGGCGCCACCTCGTTGATCGGTACCGGGGCGGTACCGACGGCACTCTTGATCAGATGGTTGCGCTCGGACGTTGCGGAGTTCTTCCCGAGCTGCCACGGCGCCAGCACCATGAAACATGCCGCCGCGAATGCGGCGACAACGATGATCAGGGCGATCCACCCCGGTCGTACGTTTCGCAGCGCGCGCATGGGACAACGGTACCCAGTGCGCAACCACCGCAGCAGCCCCGGCTGCATCTGATGTCGGTATGCCGGATTCGGCCGTGACG
Source organism: Gordonia sp. L191 (assembly GCF_030077625.1). Lineage (NCBI taxonomy): Bacteria > Bacillati > Actinomycetota > Actinomycetes > Mycobacteriales > Gordoniaceae > Gordonia > Gordonia sp. L191. The sequence continues at coordinate 1,847,843 of NZ_CP125996.1, forward strand.
TGCGCCGCAGTACCCGATCACGGCAGCACCGGCGACGGCTCAGCCAGTGGCGTCGTCGAGGTGTTCGCGGGCCCACTGGAGCAGGCCCGGTACCGCGGCCTCGATCTGCTCGCGGGTGACGGCGAAATCGTCGGCGTTGCCGTAGTACGGGTCGGACAGATCGAGATCGTCGCCTGCGTCGGGATCGAAGCTGCGCAACAGTCGGGTGCGCTCACCGAGTCGTTTGCGCTCGAGTTCCTTGACGTGTCCGGCGTCGGCGGCGACGAACAGGTCGGCACCGATGTGATCGGGCCCGAGCTGATCGGCGACGTGGGCGTCGGAGTAGCCGTGCGCCAGCAGCTCCGTGCGCGCGCGGTTGTCGGCCGCCTCGCCGACATGCCAGCCGCTCGTCCCGCAGCTGCTCACCTCGACGCGGTCGGCGAGCCCCGCGTCGTGCAGCGATTTGGCAAAGATGTTCTGCGCCATCGGCGACCGGCAGATGTTGCCGGTGCAGACGAAACAGATGTGTAGTTGATCAGACACCGAGTACCTCGCGCAGATCTGACATCGAATCGACGCTCCATGCAGCAGCGTCGCGCTCCCCGGCCAGAGCGTAACCCCATCCGACGAGGATCGTCGGGATGCCGAATCGGGCTGCGCCCTCGACATCGTGGGATCGGTCGCCGATCATCACCGCCGGACGAGAGGGTCGGTGTGTGTGCGGGTCGAGCGATATGTCCAATTGTGCCAGTGCGTGGGCGATCACGTCGGGTTTGTGACGGCGGGTTCCGTCGTCGCTGGCCCCGGCGATGACACGGAAGTGGCCGGCGAGGCCGAAATGGCCGAGGATGGCGCGCGCGGTCGTCTGGTTCTTCGACGTCGCCACGGCCAGCGTCCGACCCGACGCGCCGAGATCACCCAGAAGTGTGTCCATGCCGTCGAACACCGAGTTCTCCAGCCAGCCGACGTCGGTGTAGCGGGCACGATAGGCGCGCATCGCCTCATCCGCGGTGGCTTCGTCGAGGCCGAGCTCGCGCAAGGTGTCGATCATCGGCGGTCCGGCGATCCCGGCCACCACCGCCTCGGGTGCCGGTGGCGCGCCGACAGCGGTCAGGGCGTGCCGAAAACTGTTGGCGATCCCGGTGAAACTGTCGGTGATCGTCCCGTCGAGATCGACGAGCAGAACGGTGTCGGGATCAGTGGGGTCTGGTCGGGACATCACCAACCCATGGTGCACGTAGGCTCACTCGGTATGACATCCGGGCTGCATGCGCTCGACCGGCACGGCGACCGGGACAGCACCGTGGGCATGCTGGATTTCGCCGTCAACGTGCGCGGAGCCGCACCGCCGTTCGTGCAGGCGGCCATCGCCTCCACCCTCGACGACCTGGCCCGATACCCGACGACCGACCAGACCGATCACACCACAGGGATCATCGCCGACCTGCACGGCCGTCCCACTGACGAGGTGATGCTCCTCGCCGGCGCCTCCGACGGATTCGAGCTGCTGCCGAAACTGGGTGCGGCACATGTGGCCCTGGTGCAGCCGTCGTTCACCGAACCGGAACTCGTGTTGCGGGCCGCGGGGATTCCGATCACCCAGGTCATCGGCCGGCCCGACGCGCCGCTGGCAGAGCTGGCCGCCGACATCCCCGACGACGCCGACCTCGTGGTCGTCGGCAACCCCACGAACCCGACGTCGGTGCTGCACCCTGCGGAGTCGATCGCAGCGCTTCGACGTCCCGGACGCCTCGTCGTCGTCGACGAGGCGTTCGCCGATCTGACCCTCGATCCGGTGACCGGGGCGCGCGAGCCGCAGTCGCTGGCCGACCGGCGAGCCGACGACGTCATCGTGATGCGCAGTGTCACCAAGACTTTCGGACTGGCCGGACTGCGTGCCGGTTACCTGCTCGCGGCGCCCGAGGTGATCGAACGGGCAGCGGCGGGGCGCCGCGCCTGGCCACTGTCCACGCCTGCGCTCGCCGCGCTGGCCGCCTGCTGTGGAACCGACGGGCAACGCTTCTGTTCCGAGCAGGCCGAGCTCGTCGCCATCGAACGCGACCATCTGCTCGCGCGACTCGCCGAGGTCGGAGTGATCCCGTGCGCGCCGCCCGCGGCGCCGTTCGTGCTCGTCGAGATGCCCGGTGCACTCGCGGTGCGAGAAAGCTTGCGAGACCAGGGGATCGCCGTGCGCAGTTGCGCGAACTTCGTCGGACTGACCGACGACCACCTGCGGTTGGCGGTGCGCCCGGCGGCGCAGGTCGACCGGCTGGTCACGGCGCTCGACCGGGCGCGAGAGGAGATCACCGTTGGCAGCGCATGAGCACACGGGTCACGGTCCGATCGAGGTGACTGTCGCCGACGTGGTGGCGGTGCTGGAGGCCGCGTATCCGCCGCGCCTGGCGGAGAGCTGGGACGCCGTCGGGCTCGTATGCGGAGACCCGAGCGAACCGGCCGGGCCGGTCCTGGTGTGCGTCGACGTCACCGACGACGTGGTCACCACGGCATGCGCGCAGGGTTACCGGATGATCGTGGCACACCACCCGTTGCTGCTCCGGGGTGTGGAGTCGGTTGCTGCCGACACACCCAAGGGCCGCATCGTCCACCGACTCATCAGGGCCGGTATCGCCCTGTTCACCGCCCACACCAACGCCGACAAGGCCGATCCCGGTGTGTCCGACGCGCTCGCCGCCGCACTCGGACTCCGTGAGGTCGCGCCCATCGACCCCGAACCGCTGCCGCCCGTCGACAAGTGGGTGGTGATGGTGCCCGAGGGCAACGCCGAACAGGTCAGCGAGGCCATGTTCGCAGCAGGAGCCGGAGCGATCGGCGACTACCGCGACTGCGCGTGGTCGGTGGTCGGCGTCGGCCAGTTCGAGCCGAAACCTGGTGCCAACCCGACCATCGGTGAGATCGGGCAGCGTGAACGCGTGGACGAAGCGCGCGTGGAGATGGTTGCCGCCCGAGGGCTGCGAACCGCGGTCCTCGCCGCATTGCGCGACTCCCACCCGTACGAGGAACCTGCCTTCGACATCCTCGAACTCGCCGCGATCCCGTCGGCGCTCGGTCTCGGCCGCGTCGGTGTGCTGACCGAACCGATGACCGTGGCGCAGTTCGCGCAACGCGCGGCCCACGCGCTGCGTACGCCATGGGGCGTGCGTGCCACCGGCCCGGCCGACCGACAGATCAGGACGGTCGCGGTCTGCGGCGGCGCCGGTGATTCCCTGCTGGCCTCCGTCGCCCGGCTCGGCGTCGACGCCTATCTGACCGGCGACCTCCGCCATCATCCGGTGGACGAGGCGCTGCGGTCCGGCGGCCCGGTGCTCCTCGACGCCGGGCACTGGGCCACCGAGTTCCCCTGGTGCCGGCAGGCCGCCGAACGGATCACTGCCGCCACCGGATGTGTGGCGGAGTGCCACGACGAACCCACCGATCCGTTCACCGTGCACACGTCGGCCTGACACGGCGCGTACCGTAAACGTTCACCGCCCGGTGCAACGGCGCGCCGTGACTCACCCGGCTCACCCGACCACCGATTCCCCCAGTGCACGAGGAGACACCCGATGAAGGTCGATGCCGGACGGCAACGACTCCTGCTCGAACTCGCCGACGTCGACGCCGGCCTGGCCCGACTCGACCATCGAGTCGGCAACCTGCCCGAGGACGCCGAGATCGCCGAGACGGTCACCGCCATCGAGGCCGCCCGCGACGACCTCGTGCGCGCGGAGATCGCCGCGGAGGATCTCGACCGCGAGTACCGCCGCATGGATGGTGAGATCACCGGCATGCGAGATCGGGAACAGAAGGACTCGGCCCAGATGACCGCCGGTGGCCTTGCGCCGAAGGCGTTGTCGGAGTTGCAACATGAGCTGACCGGATTGGGTCGGCGCCGGCAGGTCCTCGAGGACGACATGCTCGAACTGATGGAACGCCAAGAGGCACTCGGGTCCGAACGTGATCGGGCATCGGCGACCATCGCCCATCTCGAGCAGCAACTCGCCGAGCTGCGCGGTCGTCGGGAAGAGGCCGTGACCGCGGTGGACGCCGACAAGGAGGCGCTGGCGGCGCGGCGTACCCAGATCGTCGCCGAGGTGCCCGACGAACTGCTCCCGATCTACGAACGCCAGCGCAGCGCGGGCAAGGTCGGCGCGGGGCTGCTCCGCGCCCGCCGATGTGGCGCCTGCCGAATGGAACTCGATCGCGGGACGCTCTCCGGGATCGCCGCCGCGCCCGACGACGAGGTGATCCGCTGTGAGGAGTGCGGGGCGATCCTGATCCGCACCCACGAGTCGGGACTGTGACCACCCCCTCCGGGAACACCCCCGCAACACCGTCGTGGCAGGGCCAAATGGCCGCCCCGACCCGCATCGTGTTGGTCCGTCACGGTCAGACCGCGCTGTCGGTGGACCGGCGGTACTCGGGGCGTGGCAACCCGCCACTGACCGACCTGGGAAAGACGCAGGCGCTGCGCGCGGCACAGCGGGCGGCGTCCGAACAGCCGATCGCTGCGGTCGTCAGCTCGCCTCTGGACCGGGCCAGGCAGAGCGCGCAGGCGATCACCGACCTCGTCGGCGGCCAGGTGGTGGCCGAGGACGACCTCATCGAGAACGACTTCGGTGCATGGGAGGGACTGACCTTTTCCGAGGCCAAGGCTCGCGACCCCGAGGTCCACGCCCGGTGGCTCGGTGACGAGTCGGTGCCCGCGCCCGGTGGGGAGAGCTTCATCCAGACCGCCCAGCGGGTGATCGCCGCCAAGGACCGTCTGCTGCAGCGCTATCCGGGTCAAACCGTCGTCGTCGTCAGTCACGTCACCCCGATCAAGTCCCTGCTGCGCCACGCCCTCGACGTAGGACCGCAACTGTTGTTCCGGCTACACCTCGACCTGGCGTCGGTGTCGGTGGCCGAGTTCTTTCCCGACGGCGGCGCTGTCGTCCGCTGCGTCAATGACACGGCGCACCTTCGGTGAAGTGACACCTCACACCTTCGGTGAAGTGACGCGGCGCACCTTCGGTGAAGTCAGACCTCGCATCGTGGCCGACACCCCGGACGCTATCCTGTGAGGGCGAACGAGTCGGCCGGGCGGCCGCGGCGCGTGGGACAGCCAGTCACTGGAAACGCCACGCGCCGAGGAAAGTCCGGACTCCGCAGAGCAGGGTGGTTGTCAACGGCAACCCGGGGCGACCCGCGGGACAGTGCCACAGAGAACAGACCGCCGGCCGCAAGGCCGGTAAGGGTGAAACGGTGCGGTAAGAGCGCACCAGCGATGCGGGTGACCGCGTCGGCTCGGTAAACCCCACCCGGAGCAAGGCCGAAGCACGGACCGCTTGCGGTGCGTGTGCGCGGACGTGATGAGGGCTGCTCGCCCCAGTCCGCGGGTGGGCCGCTCGAGGTACCCGGCGACGGTGTGCCCAGATGGATGGTCGCCACCGACCTCACGGTCGGGACAGGATCCGGCTTACACGCCGACTCGTTCGCCCCCCTCCGACACCCCGGCGTCATCGTCGGCCCTGATCACGCCCTGTCACCGCATGCACGTCCCCCCATGCACGCCGAGCGCGGCGTTATGGTCGGGGAGTGCAACGCAGACTGTCGGCGCCCGAGATCGACTTCGATGCCATCCGTGGGGAACTCGGCGTCAGCGAGGACTACGGTGGCGCCGCACTCGAGGAAGCAGGCAACGCGCGCGACCGATATGCCGGGCAGCGCGCGGACCACCGCGATCTACCCCTGGTGACGATCGACCCGCCCGGATCGATGGACCTCGATCAGGCCGTGCACATCGCCACCGACGGCGACGGTTTCGTGGTCGACTACGCGATCGCCGACGTGGCCGCCCTCATCGAACCGGAGGGCGCCCTCGACGCCGAGAGCCGCCGACGCGGCGCCACGGTGTACTTCCCCGACGGCTCGGTCCCGCTGCATCCGCGGGTCCTGTCGGAGGGCAGCGGTTCGCTGCTGCCGGGTGTGGAACGCCCGGCCGTGCTCTGGACCATCCGCGTCGGCGCCGACGGCCGGATCGGCGACGTGGCGGTGCGACGCGCCCTGGTGCGTTCGGTGGCCCGCCTCGACTACGCGGGTGTCACCGCCGACGCCGCTGCGGGCCGGCTGCACCCGTCGATCACGGCGCTACCGGCTTTCGGTGTGCTGCGGCAACGGATCGCCTTGTCGCGCGGCGCAATCGAACTCGACCTCCCCGACCAGGAGGTGGTGCGCGACGCCGACGGATGGAGCCTGCAGATAGCGCCGCACACACCCGCGGACAGGTGGAATGCCCAGGTGTCGTTGCTTGCCGGAATGTGCGCCGGAACCCTGATGGCCGATGCGGGCGTCGGGCTGCTGCGGACCCTGCCACCTGCCGAACCCGGTGCGGTGCAGGCATTGCGTGACACGGCACGCGCGATGGGTGTGGACTGGCCGGACGAGCAGGGGCCAGGAGAGTTCCTGGCCGGTCTACCGGCCGACGCGCCGTCGACCCTGGCGTTGATGTCGCACGCCGGCTCGCTGATGCGCGGTGCCGGGTATCTGGCCCTCGACGGCGGCGAGACGCCGGCCCCGGCGGCGATGGTGCACGCAGCGATCGGCGGGATCTATGCGCACGTCACCGCGCCGCTACGGCGGTTGGGTGATCGCTTCGCGACCGAGGCATGTCTGGCGATCACCTCCGGTGAGCCCGTACCCGACTGGGTGACACGCGCATTGCCCACCCTGCCGAAGATCCTGCGGTCGGCCGACTCCCTGGGAGCCTCGGCCGACCGGCTCTCGATCGACCTGGCCGAGGCGACGGTCCTCGCCGGCCGGGTCGGAGAGGTCTTCGACGCGGTGGTCCTCGCCGACGCCGACGCGAAGAAGCCCGCCCGGATCTTCATCGACGACCCGGCCGTCATCGCCGGCTGCAGCGGAAATCCCACGTCGGCGACCAGGATTCGGGTGCAGCTGACCGCCGCCGACCCGGTACGACGCACCGTGGGGTTCGCGCCGGTCGGCTGAGCCCGAGTACGCAGAGGCCCCCGAGTGCTCAGAGGTCCTTGGCGGCCTTGCGGTAGGCATCGAGGGCGCGTGCTCCGGCGGCCTCCTGCAGGGCGTCGAGACGGCCGAGTAGGAACATGTCGCGACCGGGGAGGTCGGTGCGCTCGGCAAGCTCGGCCAGGCGCGCCCGGTTGATCCGGGTGTCGTTGAAATCGCCGAGCGCCGACTGGATCTTCTTGGCCACGGCGGCGGTCTTCTGATATCGCTTGATGCCCAACGGTTCTCCCGCATCGGTGGCGTAGCGCAACTTCTTGGCCCGCTTGCGGATGACGTGCACCTGCTCCTGCCACTCGTGCGACCCCTCGGGGAAGGTGGCGAGCTCTTCCTGAGCCTTCCGGATCTTCTTGCGGCTCTTGGTAATCGCCGCATCGACCGCCGCGGCCGCGGGCATGTCGGCGTCGGGCCCGGCAGGCGGATCGGTGATCAGGACGTCGATGTCGTCGAGCAGCCGGAAGTAGCGCTCGGAGTTCATCGCAGCATGAGCGGCGCGGATCGCGCGATCATGCGAGTCCGACTCGGTCCCCGTCAGCGCCGAGACCAAGGCCTCCGACGGCGACTCCCCACGCAACAGGGCGGTGTCGATCTCGAGCTGGACCTCCGAATCCCGTGCGTCACCGAGGATTCGGGCGAGCAGGCGCAGCTCGTCGTTGATGTGAGCGGTCCGGTGCGGGTCGAGTACCGTCGGGAAACCCGAGAGCACACTGCGGAATCGGCGGGTGGCCACCCGCATCTGATGCACGGCGTCGGGCGCGTCGACCCGGACCTCGGGGTCGTAGGTGAGCAGGGCATTGCGATGCAGGGTCAGGTCGGTGACCACCAGCTCCAGCGCCGAGGGGCGTTTGGGCAACCGGGGTTCGACGGTCGTCGTCGGGGTGGAACCGATGGCACGGGCCAGCTTCGAGGCACTCGACGGTTCCGATCCGCCGGCCGAGCGCAGCAACTTGTGGGCAGCCTTCAGCAATCGGGGAGTACCGCCGGAGAGCAACTCGAACTCCCACTCGGCCCACTGCGCGACCTCGCCGCCGGGCAGCAGCGACCGCGCGGTCACGAGGTCCTCGGCGAACTCCGCGAGCGGCTCCTCGTCGACCCCGAACAGGGTGGTGATGGTGCGGGAGGTGGAGATCACCGCCACCGGGATCAGGCTGCGGTGCCGGGTGAGCGCGAGCACCGGGATCAACAGGGCATCGGGGAGGTCGCCGTCGGCGGGTGCCTCGTCGAACGCGATCTGCAATTCGCGGCGTGCGCCGGGAATTCCGCTGGGACGCTTGAGATGCCAGCCGCTGTCGTGGCCGCCGGTGCGACGGCGCAGGGTGATCCGATTGCCTGCCAGATCCAGGTTGTCGGTGTCGAAGTACGTGGCGTCGAGGGTGAACGTCTCCGGTTCACGTGCGCCGACGACGCCGGGCAACACCCGCAGGTCGGGGGTGGCGGTTCCGGCTTCGACGTCGAACTTCAGCTCTACCTCGACCTGTTCGGTTGCCACTGGTCCTCCTGCCGGATGTCGGATACGCGTGAAGTGTATATGCGGGCGATCACCTGGCGTCGCCGGCGAAGGCGTCGGTCGCCTCGATGAGTGTGCTCCGGATGCCCGGCTCGAAGGAGGCGTGCCCGGCGTCGTCGACGATGTGCAGCTGTGCCGACGGCCACGCCCGGTGCAGATCCCACGCACTGCGCATCGGGCAGACGACGTCGTAGCGGCCCTGCACGATGACGCCGGGGATGTCGGCGATGCGGTCGATGTCGCGCAGGAGTTGGCCGTCGTCGAGGAAGCCGTGATTCACGAAGTAATGGTTCTCGATCGAGGCGAAGGCGATGTCGAAGCGTGGTCCGGAGTCCTCCTTGATCGCCGCCGCCTCCTCGGGCTTCGGGATGAGGTAGCTGGTGGCCTGTTCCCAGCCGGTCCAGGCACGGGCGGCGGCCGCGGCCACCTCCGGTTCGGGTGAGGTCAACAGCCGGTGATAGGCGGCCACGAGATCACCGTCGCGTTCGGCGGCGGGAATCGGCGCCAGATAGGACTCCCAGATGTCGGGGTAGATGTGCGCCGCACCGCCGTTGTAATACCAGTCGATCTCGCTGCGCCGCAGTAGGAAGATGCCGCGCAGGACCAACTCCGACACCCGATCCGGATGGGTTTGCGCATAAGCCAACCCGAGTGTCGATCCCCAGGAGCCCCCGAACACCTGCCAGGTGTCGATGTCGAGGTGCTCGCGCAGCGCCTCCATGTCGGCGATGAGTGCGCCGGTCGTGTTCACCGAGAGGTCGGCGCCGTCGGCGATGTGCGGGCGGGAGCGGCCGCAGCCCCGCTGATCGAACAGGACGATCCGATAGCGGTGCGGATCGAAGAAGCGACGCTGATCGGGAGCGGTCCCACCGCCCGGACCGCCATGGACGAAGACCGCGGGTTTGCCGTCGGGGTTACCGGAGGTCTCCCAGTAGATTTGCTGACCGTCGGTGGTGGGCAGGTGGCCGGAGGCGTAGGGCTCGATCTCGGGGTAGAAGTCGCGCATGGTTTACGAGCCTAGACACCCGGGCGCCGTGCGGTGGCGCTGCCGCGATGTCCGTTACGCCGGTGATGGCGCAATCCTGCTGTCGCGGTTGGTCATACGAGCGGATGACGTCGGCGCGTCGATCCGTGCGTCGGGGGTGGCCGGGGGGCTAGCGTGACAACTCAGCGCAGGTGAGCACCAGAGATCACCGAATAGAGAAGGGCACGAGAGCGATGATCCAGCAGGTCGAGCACGTCGAGTTGCTGGCCCGACGGAACTCCGTGGGCCACTTCGGTCAGTTCGCCCATCTCGGAGTCTTCGGCGGTCACATCGGGATGACCGCTGTGGTGACCGCTGTGCTCGTCATCCTGCTGATCGCCCTGGTCGTGCTGGTCCTACGCCGCAACGTGCGCTGACACCGACCCCGCCCTGGCGTCGCCGCACCGCACGTCACGGCGATCGGATCAGTAGCTGTGCTCGGGACCGGGGAAGACGCCCCGACGTACCTCATCGGCGTATTGGGCTGCGGCACCGCGGAGTTCGCCGCCGACATCGGCGAAGCGCTTGACGAATCGGGCGGTCTTGCCGTGGGTGAAACCGGCCATGTCCTGCCAGACGAGTACCTGTGCGTCGGTCTCGTGGCCGGCTCCGATCCCGACGGTGGGGATCGTGAGCTTGCGCGTGATCTGGCCGGCGAGCTCGGACGGAACCATCTCCATGACGACGGCGAACGCACCCGCCTCCTGGACGGCGATGGCGTCGGCGATCAACTGGTCGGCACCGTCACCGCGGCCCTGGACACGGAATCCGCCGAGCCCGTTGACGCTCTGCGGGGTGAAACCGATGTGGGCCATCACGGGGATGCCGGCGCCGGTGAGGGTGGCGATCTGGTCGGCGACGCGCTCACCGCCCTCGAGCTTGACCGCGTGCGCGCCCGCTTCCTTGAAGAATCGGACCGCGGTCGCGAGTGCCTGCTGCGGGCCGGCCTCGTAGCTGCCGAACGGGAGGTCGGCGACGACGAGCGCGTGCGGGGCGCCGCGCACGACGGCGCGGGCGAGCGGGATCAGCTCGTCGGTGCTGACCGGGATCGTGGTGTCGTAACCGAGGACGACGTTTGCGGCGGAATCGCCGACGAGCAACACGGGGATCTCGGCCTCGTCGAAGATGCGGGCGGTCGAGTAGTCGTAGGCGGTGAGCATCGACCACTTCTCGCCCTCGGCCTTCATCTGCGCGAGGTGATGGACACGGGTGACGCGGCGGCGCGGGGCGGATTCGCCCGACCCGGCGGGCGTGCCGCCGTAGACGGGGGTTTCGGCCGCGGGGCTGTCAGACGCAGGGGTGTCGGGTGCGGGGATTTCAGACGCGGTGGACACCACAGACTCTGGGGACATCGTTGTCTCTTTTCTTCCTCGAGTCCTGGCTGGCAGGTACCCGGGCGGTTGGGACACTCCATTTTCGCACCGGAGGTGATCGGCCAACACTGGCGTGAGCTGTGCCTTTGATCACACCGGAACCGATGATTCCACTCCGCGGTCGAGGCGTTTCACAATGTGGGATCACTATCGCAAACTCCCAGGGTGAAGAGTTCGACTTGTGAACGTAACACGGATTTAACAGGGCATCCCTAATGTCGGCGTTCATGGATCGCCAAAAGGAATTCGTTCTGCGGACTCTCGAAGAGCGGGACATCCGGTTCGTTCGGTTGTGGTTCACCGATGTTCTCGGATACCTCAAGTCCGTGGCGATCGCCCCCGCCGAACTCGAAGGCGCCTTCTCCGAGGGTATCGGCTTCGACGGCTCGGCGATCGAGGGCTTCTCCCGCGTCTCGGAGGCCGACACCGTCGCCAAGCCCGATCCCTCGACCTTCCAGATCCTGCCGTGGACCACCTCGCAGGGTCGTCACCACTCGGCGCGGATGTTCTGCGACATCGCGATGCCCGACGGCACCCCGAGTTGGGCCGATTCCCGGCACGTGTTGCGCCGGCAGTTGAACAAGGCCGCCGACCTCGGCTTCAGTTGCTACGTCCATCCCGAGATCGAGTTCTTCCTCCTCAAGGAAGCGCCCCTGGACGGCAGCGTCCCGGTTCCGGCCGACTCGGGCGGCTACTTCGACCAGGCGGTGCACGACGCAGCCCCGAACTTCCGCCGACACGCCATCGAGGCGCTGGAGTCGATGGGCATCTCGGTGGAGTTCTCCCACCACGAGGGCGCGCCCGGCCAGCAGGAGATCGACCTGCGCTACGCCGACGCGCTGTCGATGGCCGACAACGTGATGACCTTTCGCTATGTCGTCAAGGAGGTCGCGATCTCCGAGGGCACCTGGGCGACGTTCATGCCCAAGCCCTTCAGCGAGCACCCGGGGTCGGCGATGCACACCCACATGAGCCTGTTCGAGGGGGAGGCCAACGCCTTCCACAACCCCGACGACCCGATGCAGCTGTCGGAGACCGGCAAGAAGTTCATCGCCGGAATCCTGTACCACGCCAACGAACTCAGCGCCGTCACCAATCAGTGGGTCAACAGCTACAAGCGTTTGATCCACGGCGGCGAGGCCCCGACGGCGGCCACCTGGGGTGGCGCCAACCGTTCCGCGCTGATCCGCCTGCCGCTCTACACCCCGAACAAGGCGTCGTCGCGCCGCGTCGAGATCCGCAGCCCGGACTCGGCCTGCAACCCGTACCTGACCTTCGCGGTGCTGTTGGCCGCCGGGCTCAAGGGCATCACCGAGGACTACGAACTGCCCGACGAGGCCGAGGACGACGTGTGGGCGCTGACGCCCGCCGAACGGCGCGCGATGGGCTACAAGGAACTCCCCGGAAGCCTGGCCGAGGCGCTGCACGCGATGGAGGAGTCCGAGCTGGTCGCCGAGGCGCTCGGCGAGCACGTCTTCGACTACTTCCTGCGGAACAAGTGGACCGAGTGGACCAACTATCGCAGCCTGGTCACCCCCTTCGAGCTCAAGAGCTACCTGCCGCTGTAGGTCGAGCGACATCACGACACGCGCCCGGATTCGCCGCCCGGGCACGGACGCGTCGGCGTCAGACGCTATTTTCGTGGGGTGACAACGCTGCACGGCCGTGGTGGCATACCCAGTTCCGGACGCCTGGGGTTGCTCGACGCCACGGCGTCGGCCGATCTCGCGGAATTGGGGTGGAACACCGAGGAATCGGTGGACCTGCTGTGGTCGCTTTCGCGTGCACCCGACGCCGACCTCGCGCTGCGCGCGTTGATGCGCCTACGGTCGGCGGCCGCCGACGAGTGGCCGGCGATCGACGCACTCCTGCGCACCGACAAAGGATTTCGTGGTCGGCTCTTCGGCGTCCTCGGGTCCTCGGATGCCCTCGGTGATCACCTCGCCGCCGAACCGTCGTCGTGGCACCTGCTCGAGACCGACACGCTGCCCGACGTCGCCGAGATCAACGCGACGATGCTCGCCGCCGTCGACGCCGTGGCCGAGCCGGGTGAGCAGGAGAAGGGCAACAAGATCTTCCGCGCGGGGTTCAGCGGGCCGCGTGCCGTGGTCGCCCTGCGTGCGACCTACCGCAGCCTGGTGATGCAACTCGCCGCCCACGACGTGGCGTCGACTGTCGAGGACGAGAAGGTCATGTGGTTCCCCGAGGTCGGGGCCTACCTCGCCGATCTCGCCGACGCCGCGCTGACCGCGGCGCTCGCCGTCGCCTTCCGGGAAGTGTGCGGCGACAAGCCGATCCCGGTGCGCATCGGCGTCATCGCGATGGGCAAATGCGGTGCGCGCGAGCTCAATTACGTCAGCGACGTGGACGTGGTGTTCGTCAGCGAACCCGCCGACGGAGTGGCCGCACGCATCGCCGGGGAGATGATGCGCGTCGGCTCGCTGGCGTTCTTCGAGGTCGATGCCGCGCTGCGCCCGGAGGGCAAGGCGGGGGCGCTGACCCGCACCCTGGAGTCACACGTCGCCTACTACAACCGGTGGGCCAAGACGTGGGAGTTCCAGGCGCAGCTCAAGGCCCGTCCGATGACCGGTGACATGGAACTGGCCACGGCGTATCACGAGGCCATCAACCCCATGGTGTGGCGTGCGGCCGAGCGCGAGGACTTCGTGCACGAGGTGCAGGCGATGCGGCGCCGTGTCGAGGACCTGGTGCCCGAGGATCAGCGTGAACGCAACCTCAAACTCGGCAGCGGAAGTCTGCGCGACGTCGAGTTCGCGGTGCAGTTGCTGCAGATGGTGCACGGCCGGGTCGACGAGGAACTGCGGGTGCGTGCCACCGTCGACGCCCTCGAAGCGCTCACCGCCGGCGGTTACGTCGGTCGCGACGACGGCGCCAACCTCATCGCGTCGTACCAGTTCCTGCGGTTGCTCGAGCACCGCCTGCAGTTGCAGCGCATGTCGCGGACGCATCTGCTGCCCGCGTTCGACGACGACGAGGGCATGCGCTGGCTGGCCCGCGCGGCGCACATCCGGCGCGAGGGTGAACTCGACGCGACCGCGGTCCTGCGCCGGCAGATCAAGCATCAGGCACTGCGGGTGCGCAAGCTGCATCAGAAGCTCTTCTACCGGCCGCTGCTGGAGGCGGCGACCCGGTTCAACACCGAGGAACTCACGCTCTCCGACACCTCGGCCGAACGGCGCCTGGCGGCTCTGGGTTACGCGCAGCCGCAGCGTGCGCTGAGCCACATCCGGGCTCTCGCGTCGGCGCCCGGGCGGCGTGGACAGGTGCAGTTGCTGATCCTGCCGCAGCTGCTCGAACACATCGGGGACACACCGGATCCCGACGCCGGTCTGCTCAACTATCGCCGCCTGTGCGAGGAGATGGACAACGACTGGTTCCTGCGCCTGCTCCGCGACGACGGCGTGGTCGCCGAACGCTTGATGCGCGTGCTGGGCACCTCGGAGTTCATCGCGAACCTGCTCATGCGCTCGCCGGAGGTCATCCACCTCTACTCCGACGGTGCGAACGGTCCCAAGCTGTGCGAGACCCGCCCGGAGGACGTGGCCAAGGGGCTCGTCGCCTCGACGGTCCGGCAGACCGATCTGCGTCGGGCCGTGGCCATCGCCCGCTCGCATCGCCGGGCCGAACTCGCCCGGATCGCCTCGGCCGACATCCTCGGGATGATGGACGTCCCGCAGGTCTGCCATGCGCTGTCGAGTGTGTGGGCCGCGGTCCTCAATGCCGCTCTGGCAGTGGCGATCAAGGCGTCGGAGGCCGAACGGAAGTCGCCGGCCCCGGCGCGTATCGCGGTCATCGGCATGGGTCGTCTCGGCGGACTCGAGCTGGGCTACGGGTCCGACGCGGATGTGCTGTTCGTGTGCGAACCGATGCCCGGTGCCGACGAGGCCGCCGCTGTTCGGTGGTCGCAGACCATCGCCGAGAAGGTCCGCTCGATGCTCGGCTCGCCCAGCGAGGATCCGCCGCTGGTCGTCGACACCGGCCTGCGACCCGAGGGACGCAACGGCCCGGTCGTGCGGACCCTCGCCGCGTATGCGGCCTACTACGAGCAGTGGGCCCAGCCGTGGGAGGTCCAGGCGCTGCTGCGTGCCCATCAGGTTGCCGGTGACAACGAACTCGGCATCGAGTTCCTGTTGATGGCCGACAAGGTCCGCTACCCGGCGGGCGGGGTGTCGTCGGCGGCGGTGCGCGAGATCCGGCGGATCAAGGCACGCGTCGATTCCGAACGCCTGCCTCGTGGCGCGGACCCGGCGACCCACACCAAACTCGGCCGCGGTGGACTCGCCGACGTCGAGTGGACGGTGCAGCTGATGCAGCTGCGTTACGCACACCGCTACACCTCGTTGCACAACACCTCGACGTTGCAGACGCTCGACGCGATCGGCTCGGCCGAACTCCTCGCCGAGACCGATGTGGCGATCCTCAAGGAGGCGTGGCTGACGGCGACCAAGGCGCGTAACGCGCTGGTGCTCGTCCGGGGTAAGCCGGTCGATCAGCTCCCGGCGCCGGGAAAACAGTTGCGCCAGATCGCTTTCGCCGCCGGCTGGCCCGAGGACCAGGCCGCGGAGTTCCTGGAGAACTATCTGCGCGTCACCCGACGCGCGAAGAATGTGGTGCGCAAGGTCTTCGGGGAGTGAGGATGCGGGCCGTGACGACCTTTGTCGGTCTCTCAGTTGGCTGGTTACTCCTGGCGATGACCGGAGCCGCGGTCTGGCTGCACTACACCGCCTCGCGCGGGACGGCGGCGATCTACGCGACCGCAGCGGTGCCGTTGGCTCTGGTGAGTGGTGCGATGGCGGTGATCGTGTTCCTCGGCATGCAGCGTTGGATTGCGCTGTCGCTGTCGGTGATGGCGCTGGCCGGGGTGGTCGTCACGCAATTCCCGCTGTGGGTGTCGCAGAATCCCCCTGCGGGTCAGCGGTTTACCGTCGTCTCGGCGAATCTGCAATTGGGTCTTGCCGATGTTGACGATCTCAGCGCAATTGCGTCCGACGCCGATCTGGTCTCACTACAGGAGGTCACACCCGAGGTGCTTGAGCGGATTCTGCGCAGCGGTCTTGCCGATCGCTTCCCGTACCGATACGCGCGGCCTGCCCCGCTGTCGGTGGGCGCGATGATACTTTCGCGGGCGGAGTTGCGCGACACCGAACGGATTACCGGGACCGCCCACCTGGCCGCTCGCACACAGCTGGCAGGAGCATCCGAGGTGGCGGTTCTCGCGGTGCATCCGGCAGCGCCTATGAGCGGTCATGCCGCCGAATGGAGTGCTGACCTCGCCGCTGTGGGAGGCTATCTCGACAATCTTGCGACCGGTCCGGTGATTGTGGCCGGTGACTTCAATGCCACGCTCGATCATGCCCAGTTCCGAGCCCTATTGCGCAACGATGTCGTCGACGCTGCCACCGATTCGGGATCGGGCTACCAATTGACCTATCCGACCGACAAGCTCGGCGGAATCCCGTTGGTGGGGATCGACCACATCCTCATCCGCGGGTTCGGCGCTGTCCAGGTGACCACTCGTGACCTGCGCGGCTCTGATCATCGAGCACTGATTGCCACGCTGGTGGCCCAGTGATCCCCAACGTGGCCCGCCCACGTACGCCAGTGGTATCACTGAAGTCGTCATGACATCGATTTCCGACGCCCCAGTCACGGTGGCGGCGCGACTTCGCGCCGCTACCGCAGTCGCCCATCAGCAGGCGGAGAACTCGCCGTTCATCGATGATCTAATGTCGGGGCGACTCGACGTCGCCGCGTATCGGCGGCTCGCCGAGCAACTGTTCTTCGTCTATCGCGCGCTGGAGTCGGTCGGCGATGCCCTGGCCGAGGATCCGGTCGGTGGCGCGGTGCACGACGAGCGGCTGCGACGGGTCCCGCGACTGCGCAGCGACCTCGCCGCCCTCGGATCCGACGTCGACGCCGTGTCGCCGTTGCCCGCGGTGGCGGCCTATGTCGAGGCGATCGAGGCGATCCGCTCGGATGCCGCGCGATATGTCGCACACCACTACACCCGCTACCTCGGTGACCTCAGTGGTGGTCAGGTCGTGGCCCATCGGATGCGGCAGCACTACGGTGTCGACGATTCGGCGCTGTCGTTCTACGCCTTCGACATCGACAAGCTCAAGCGCTACAAGGACGCCTACCGCGACCGCCTCGACGCACTGCCCCTCGATGATGCCGGGGTGGATCGTCTGGTGGCCGAGGCGGTCAGCGCCTTCGAACACAACCAGGCGCTGTTCGCCGATCTCGACCGCACCCACGGCTGACCCGTCCGCGGGTCGTACCGTCGGCGGCGGTGCGCAGTCAGTCGAGCGTGTCGATCATGCCGGCGAGGCCGTCGAGGATCACGCCGAGGCCGAACTCGAACTGTTCGCCGTCGAAGTCGTCGTTGCCATCTGCCATCGTCTGCACGGCCGCTGTCAGGGCGGGGAATCGGTCGGCGTCGATCAGTGATGCCACCACGGCCTCGTAGCCCGGTGTCGGTGGTTGTGCCCCTTTTCGTGCCCCCGCCCGTGCCCCGCCGTCGCCCGGCAGTAGGCCCATCTGCGCCGACTGCCGGATGTGCTGGCGGACGAATCCGTCCACCAGGAGCAAGGCGTTCATCTTCTGCGGCCCGGTCAGTGCGGTGGGATCGAAGGCGCGGACGCCCGACTCGGTCCAGGACAGCACGTTGGGTCCGACCGGCGGCCGTGACATCGGGATCTCGGTCAGCCAGGGGCGTGCGCGCAGGGTCGATGCCGCCGCGTGCGCCCAGTCGGTGATCCGTTCGCGCCACGTCCCGCTGGTCGCCAGGTGTGGGTCGGCGGTCCCGTAGGCCTCGTCGACGAGGAGATCGATGACGTCGTCCTTGCTGTCGACGTAGCGATACAGCGACATCGCCGTGAGACCGACGCTCTGGGCGATGGCCTTCATCGACACGGACTCCCAGCCGCGGTCGTCGGCGATGGCAACCGCGGCGCGCGCGATGTCGCGGATGGTCAGAGTTGGTTTGGGGCCTCGGCGCGGGGTGTCGGGGACTCGGCCCCACAGCAGCGCGACCGACGTCGGTAACCGCACGGGCATCGGTGCGGGCGCGGCTGGTCCGCGCTCGGCGGCGTCGGGGTCGTCCGGGGCATCCATGCCGACATCCTACTAATTGCTTGCGCCATATACAGTTCAGTTCTACTATCTGCGTAGGCAATAAACAGTATATGCCGTATATGGAAGGTTTGGTGTCATGCCCCACGTACGAATCGCGCGCTCGCCCTGGGTGGCTTTGACTGCGCTGTGTCTGCCGATGCTCATCGTCTCGATGGACGTGTCGGTGTTGTTCTTCGCGGTTCCGTTCATCGCCGCGGATCTCGATCCCTCACCTGCACAACAACTCTGGATCTTCGACGTGTACGGGTTCGTGCTGGCCGGACTGCTGTTGACCATGGGGTCGCTCGCCGACCGATTCGGTCACCGCCGCGTACTGATGTGGGGTGCGGCCTGCTTCAGCGCCGCATCGTTGCTCGCGGCCCTCTCGAGCACGCCGGAGATGCTGATCATCGCTCGCGCGGTGCTCGCCGTCGCCGGTGCGACGCTGATGCCCTCCACGCTGGCACTCGTCCGACACGTCTTCGACGACGACGCGGCACGCGCGAAAGCAGTCGCGACTTGGAACGCCGTGCTGGCCGGGGGAGTGGCACTCGGCCCGATCATCTCCGGTGTGCTGCTCGAGCACTTCTGGTGGGGCTCGGTGTTTCTCATCAACATTCCGGTCATGGTCGCGCTGTTGATCGCGGCACCCCTGCTGCTACCCGGAGACACCGCCATACCGGGCCGCCGCATCGACGTCCTCAGTGCGCTCCTGGTGTTCGCGACGATCCTGCCGGTGATCTATGCGATCAAGGAGATCGCCGCCGACGGCTGGTCGCTCGGTCGGCTGGGGATCGGCGTCGTCGGTGTGGTGCTCGGGGTGGCCTTCGTGAGACGTCAACGGCGCCTGGAAGATCCGATGCTCGACCTGACACTGCTCGGTGAGCGCCGCTTCGCTGCGTCGATCTGGACCAACCTCATCTGCATGTTCGCGTTGCTCGGCAACTCGATCATGGTGACGCAATACCTGCAGTCGGTCCTCGGATTCAGTCCCCTACGGGCGGCGCTGTGGAGCGTGGTGCCGTCCCTGTTCGTCGCGGTGGCGGCGCCGACCGCGGCCGTGGCGGCCGGGCGGTTCGGTCGTCCTGCGGTGATGATCGGGGGACTGGTGGTGGCGGCCTGTGGCTTCGTGGTGCTCGCGACGCTCATCGGGCAGGACTCGCTGCTCGTGGTGCTCGACGCGTCGACGTTGCTCGCCGGCGGGCTCGTGGCCACGACCTCGGTGATCGCCGACCACGTCGTCGGAATCGCACCGGCCGATCGTGCCGGCGCCACGTCGGGGCTGCTGGAGACATCGAGTGAACTCGGTGGTGCACTGGGCATCGCGCTGCTGGGAAGTGTGCTCAACGCGGTCTATCGCGTGAGCTATCCGGCGGGTGTGGGGCCGGTGGAGGCAGGCCGCAGTCTGGCAGGGGCGAGCGCGGTGGCACACCGCGAACCGGCCGAGGCGGCCGCACAGATTCTCGACGCCGCCCGCCACGCGTTCGTCGACGGGATGTCGGTGGTCGCCTGGGTGGGAGCCGGGGTGCTGGTGGTGACCGCGGTACTGATCGTGTGGGCGGCGCGCACGCCATCGGCCCACGGTCGGCCGACGCGTTCCGGGAAGGCGTCGGCAACGTTCGCTCAGGGGTGAGAGCGGAACGGGGTGGAACTCAGTAGACCTCGACCTTGGAGCCGGACTTCAAGATGAGCTCGCTGCGATCGTCGGAGCTGTGGGCGAGTTCGACGAGGCGTTGGTCGGTGCCATGCGGAACCTGCTTGCGGACGACGGCACGGATGCCGTCCAGGGCGATCCGATCGCCGGGGACGAGATCTTCAACAAAAAGCATACGGGACATGAGAAGAAGATTACGGGCTGAGATGTGATCGCGTGAGAGCACAAGGTCCTCCGTGGCATCATTCACATTTTGTGCTGTGACCTGCGCCATGAGCTGCTGCGATTGTGCGGTCTCACGAACACCGCGGGCCCACCGACTCTGTTGTCGGTGGGCCCGCGGTGCTCTGTGTCAGAGATCAGCAGTCGTAGTAGAGCGCGAACTCGTACGGATGCGGACGGATCTGGACCGGCTCGATCTCGTTCTCACGCTTGAGCGCGATCCAGGTCTCGATGAGATCCTCGGTGAACACGCCACCGGCGGTGAGGTATTCGTGATCCTCTTCGAGCTTGTCGATGACCGCCGACAGCGAGGTCGGGGCCTGCGGGATGTTCTTGGCCTCCTCGGGCGGGAGCTCGTAGAGGTCCTTGTCGACGGGCTCGTGCGGCTCGATCTTGTTCTTGATGCCGTCGAGCCCGGCCATCATCATCGCCGCGAAGGCCAGATACGGGTTGCCCGAGCTGTCCGGGCAACGGAACTCGAGGCGCTTGGCCTTCGGGTTGTTGCCGGTGATCGGGATGCGCACGCAGGCCGACCGGTTGCGCTGGCTGTATACCAGGTTGATCGGGGCCTCGTAGCCCGGCACCAGACGCTTGTAGGAGTTCACCGTGGGGTTGGTGAAGGCCAGCAGCGACGGCGCGTGATGCAGGATGCCGCCGATGTAGTAGCGCGCCAGATCCGACAGGCCCGCGTAGCCGGCCTCGTCGTGGAACAGCGGCTTGCCGTCCTTCCACAGCGACTGGTGCGCGTGCATACCCGAGCCGTTGTCGCCGAACAGCGGCTTCGGCATGAAGGTGACGGTCTTGCCGTTCGCGTACGCGGTGTTCTTGATGATGTACTTGAAGAGCAGGACGTCGTCGGCTGCGTGCAGCAGCGTGTTGAACTTGTAGTTGATCTCGGCTTGGCCGCCGGTACCAACCTCGTGGTGACCGCGCTCGAGCTCGAAGCCCGCGTTGGTCAGGTTGGTCGACATCTCGTCGCGCAGGTCGACGTAGTGGTCGTAGGGGGCCACCGGGAAGTAGCCGCCCTTGGGGCGCACCTTGTAGCCGAGGTTTGGTGAACCGTCGGGGTCGGAGGGCGAACCGGTGTTCCACCACCCGGACTCGGACTCGACCTCGTAGAAGGTGCCGTTCATCTGCGAGTCGAAGGCGACCGAGTCGAAGATGTAGAACTCGGCCTCGGCGCCGAAGAAGCAGGTGTCGGCGATGCCGGTGGAGGCCAGGTAGTCCTCGGCCTTGCGGGCGACGTTGCGCGGGTCGCGGCTGTAGGCCTCGCGGGTGAACGGATCGTGGACGAAGAAGCTGACGTTCATCGTCTTGGCGCGACGGAAGGGGTCGATCCGCGCGGTGGCCGGATCGGGGAGCAGCATCATGTCCGACTCGTCGATCGACTGGAAGCCGCGCACCGACGAGCCGTCGAATGCCAGGCCGTCCTCGAACACCGACTCGTCGAAGGCCGTGGCCGGAATCGAGAAGTGCTGCATCACACCGGGCAGGTCACAGAAGCGGATGTCGACGTACTCGACACCTTCCTTCTTGATGCCCTCGAGTAGTTCTTCGTTGCTGCTGTACACCGTGCGGTGACTCCTTAACTTGTCGGGGTCAGGCCGGCGTGTGCACACGCGGACCTGACGCGCCTGGACCACCGCGCAAGAAACCGCGGCGGATCTCAGCCAGAACCGTATGGACGCGACGTTGCCCGCACGTCAAGGACGTGTTTCCCCTGTGTTACACGGCCGGGGCTGCGTTGTCGTGCCCACGGCAACTATTCCGTATGCACGCCCCGTACGAAAGCGAACGGTGATCTCATCAGTGAACTCACTGCCTCTACCATGGAAAACATGAACGACGCGCGGACCACCGGCAGAATCGAGCATGCGAGCACCGGGAATGTGCGTGCCGGGGGAGATCTCTCATGAGCAGGGCCACCGGCTCCTGGTTGTCGGGCCCGCAGTCGGGCGCACCGGCCGACCTCGAATATCGCGGCGCCGACCTCGGCCTGCCCGAGAGTGGCCCCGGAGCGCTCGTTCCCGGGTGGCCGCGCACGCTGGCGCTGCTCGTCGACTGGATCATCGGCGGCGGGCTGTCGCTGTTCTTCGTCGGCTTCGGGTCACCGAACCTCGGCCTCGCCGTGCTCGCCGTGTGGTTCGTCATCGGCGTGTTCACCGTGACGATGTTCGGTTTCACGCCCGGGCAGTTCGCCGTGGGCATGCGGGTGGCGCGCGTCGACCACGGACCCGAGCGCCTGGCCGACGAGATCGCCGGCAAGGCTCCCGTCGCCGCGGTCGGCGGGATCCGTGCATTGATGCGGCAGGTGCTGATCGTGTTCTTGGTGCCCGCGTTGATGAATGACTACAACGGCCGCGCACTGCACGATCGCGCGACCGGCACCGCGATGGTCCGGAGCCGCTGAACGCAGGGGTCGGGTCGCGCAGGGCAGGGGGTCGGCGAGCGTGCGTGTCGGTGCGAACCGAGGTCGGCGCGAGGCGCTGACGCTGACTGCCGTCCTGAGCATCGGCGCACTGGTGCTCTCCGCGTTTGTTGTGCTGGAGCGCGGTGAGGCCCAGCCGCCGCAGAGCCGCACCCTCGAATCGATGTCCACCCGCCCCGATGCACGTTGGAGAGTCGATGCGGCATCGCTGTTCGGCAAAGACTTCGGCGATGCGAGCGTGTCCGTCGAAGTGGCCGACGACCATCTCCTGGTGCGGGCGTCGCGCAACAGGCTCGGCCGTCCGTCCGCGGTGATCGCCATCGACCCCGACACGGGCAGGCCACTGTGGAGGGCGCCGAGGATCGGGTGGGAGAACTCCTGCGCGATCAGTCGCGACAAGCGGCTCGCGTGTACTCGTACGGCCAGAGTTGGTTCCGCGATCGTGACCAGGGTGTCGTTCGTCGATCCGGATACCGGAGACGACCTCGGCACCGCGACGATCCCGATCCCGGGGTCCTCGCGGATCCTGCGCGCCGGCGACGGCTTCCTGGTCCTGACCGTGGAAATGGAGAACATCGCACTCCCCGAGGAGATCCCCGCGGATTCCGTGTTGGTGCCCGTGGCGGGCCTTGTCACCGACGACGACATACCGCCGCTACAGACGGTCATCACCAGGTTCGATTCCCGCGGGCATGCGTTGTGGACGGTGCGCCCGCCGGTCGATCAGGGGCAACCGGTGGTCACCGAAGCCGGAAACCTGCTGGCGGTGAGCGGTTTTCGCCATGGGGCCACCGTCATGCGGCTCGACTCCGGCCGACTACTGCACTCCGTGGACGATCGGAAGGCGGTGGTCATCCACCGGTCCGGGTTCGTGACGAGCGGTCTCGCCGGGACGGGTCGGGACACCACCGAGTTCTACGATGCCGACGGGGTGCGGACCGGTGAGATCTCGGGAGGGCGTATCTCGTCCGGGGACAGTGCTGCCGACCCGGTGCAGACCATCAACGGCGACATCATCCCTGTGGAAACGAACACCACGATCGGGCTGGCGTCGACAATCGGAACCGACGTGAGGTGGACGCGGCCGTCGCAACGGTCCTCTCCTCTGGTGCTCGGCGATCGGTATGTCGTCACCGTCGTCGACGAATTCAGCGAAGACCTCAGCAACACGCGCAAGTGGACGGTACTCGACGCCCGGTCCGGTTCCCGGATCAGTGGTTTCACCGCCGGTTTCGGACAGGGCTTCGTGGGCTTCGACGGCGCTCGCCTGATCCTGGGCGGAGAGGCCGACGCAGACCAGCGACCGAGTGGCCCTGCGCTCAGCGCGTACGACATTCGGACCGGAGCGCGACTGTGGCACCTGCCGGCGCCGAACACCGCGGCACGCTGGCAGGTCGTGGCCGGCCACCTGCTGCTCGTCGACGATGGGGTAGAAGCAGGCACCCGATCGTCGATCGTCGGTTACGCCTCTTGACCGATGCAGGCGGCGTGACCGGTGTGTTCAGCGGTCGGCGACCCGATCAGGCGCCGCGACGCCGCGCGGTGCGCTGCATGCTGCGCATCTTGGCGTTGCCGGGCAGCGGACCCTTGGGCATGCCCGGGCCGGGCTGCTTGCCGCCGAGCGCCGACAAGCGGCCCTCGAGGGTGTCCATGCGCTTGCGGTCGATGTTGCCCGGCAGCTTGTTGAGGTGCCGTTCGAGCTTCGACAGCGGCACCTGGCCGTCGTCGTTGCCGACCATGATCTGGTAGATCGGGGTGTCGCCGACGACGCGCGCGACCTTCTTCTTCTCTTGTCCCAGAAGGGCGGTGACGCGACTTGCCGAGCCCTCGCCGACGAGGATGACCCCCGGCTTGCCGATCACCCGGTGCACGGCGTCGAGGTGGGAGGTGCCGGTGACCGCCTGCTGTACCCGCCACTGGCCGCGCATGTTCGACAGCGCCCACCCGGCCGCACCCGGTTGCCCCTCGGCCTTGGTGTAGACGGTCTTCTGCACGCGCCGTCCGAAGAGGAGGAAGGCGGCGAGGATGCCGAGCACCACGCCGATGGGAACGAGTAGCCACGGGGAGCCGATGAACAGACCGATGACCACGAAGATCGCCACGATCAGCACGAACAGGCCGACCATATACGGGATCAGCCGCTTGTCTTCCTTGCGCTGCATCTGGAACGCCTGCCAGAGCTGCGTGAACCGCTCCTTGGAGGCCTTCCGTCGGGCCTGTCGTGCGGCCTTCTTGTCCGCTTTGCTCGCCGCTTGCGCCTTTGCCATGCTCACCAGGATACGTCTGCGGGCGCGGTGATCGACAACGCGGTCACCAGCCCAGGTGTCCGGTTCAGCGGGCCAGTCGCGCCATCAACGAGGAGGCCTCCTGGCTGGCCGAACCCTCGTCGGCGAGGTGCGCCAACGACGGCGGCAGTTGCCGTCCGTGGTGGGCCATCGCCTGCGCGTAGAGCCGGCCGGCGCGATAGGACGAACGCACCAGCGGCCCGGCCATCACACCGGCGAACCCGACCTCGCGGGCGAACTCGGAGTGATCGACGAACTCCTCGGGCTTGACCCAGCGCTCCACCGGATGGTGGCGCGCGGAAGGCCGCAGGTACTGGGTGATCGTCAGGATGTCGCAGCCGGCCTCGTGCAGGTCGACGATCGCCGACTGCACCTCGGTCGGGGTCTCACCCATCCCGAGGATGAGGTTGGACTTGGTGACCAGGCCGAAGTCGCGGGCCTGGGTGAGCACGTCGAGGGACCGCTCGTAGCGGAACGCCGGGCGAATGCGCTTGAAGATCCGCGGCACCGTCTCGAGGTTGTGCGCGAGCACTTCCGGCCGGGATTCGAAGACCTCGGCGAGCAGGTCGGGCTTCGCATGGAAGTCCGGGATCAGATTCTCCACGCCGGTACCGGGGTTGAGCCGGTGGATCGCGCGCACCGTCTCGGCGTAGAGCCAGACACCCTCGTCGGGGAGGTCGTCGCGGGCGACGCCGGTGATCGTGGAGTAGCGCAGGCCCATCGCCTGCACGCTCTCGGCGACGCGGCGGGGCTCGTCACGATCGAGTTCGGCGGGCTTGCCGGTGTCGATCTGGCAGAAGTCGCATCGGCGGGTGCACTGCTCGCCGCCGATGAGGAAGGTGGCCTCGCGGTCTTCCCAGCACTCGTAGATGTTGGGGCATCCGGCTTCCTCGCAAACCGTGTGCAGCCCTTCGCGTTTCACCAGACCCTTGAGTTCGGTGTACTCGGGTCCCATCGTCGCGCGCGTCTTGATCCACGAGGGTTTGCGCTCGATCGGGGTCTGCGCGTTGCGGATCTCCAGCCGCAACAACTTACGACCGTTGGGGGCCGGGTCGGTCGGTGCGGCGCTCGATTCGGACGAGGCAGCGGCAGCAGAGGTCGGTGTGGACTCGGTGGGGGCGGACTCGGTGGGGGCGGGGGGCGACCCTTGTGGGGTCGACGCCGGCGCCGTGGGTGCGGTGCGGGTCTCTGACACGGTCACCGCACCGATGCTACGCGCGCGCCGTCGGCGTGCCCGGCCTGCGGGGTGAGGGTGATCTCACTGTGGTCCAGAGTCGAGAGAACGGCGTCGGCGACCTCGTCGGCGAGCGCGCCGACCGAGAGTTCCCGGCCCGCTTCGCGGCTCAGGGAGGTGACCCCGGCGTCGGCGATGCCGCACGGAACGATCGCGTCGAAGGCGCTCATGTCGGGGTCGACGTTGAGGGCGAACCCGTGCAGCGCGACGCCGCGCGCCACCCGGATACCGATCTGGCCGAGTTTGCGTTCCCCGGACTGCCCCGGGTCGGGCGAGTCGTCGACGACCCAGACGCCCGAGCGGCCGGCGACGCGGGTGGTGGCCACGCCGTGCGCCTCGCAGACACCGATGAGCGCCGCCTCGAGTCGGCGGACGTACTCGACGACGTCGAGCGGTTCGGCGAGTTTGATGATCGGATAGCCGACGAGTTGTCCGGGCCCGTGCCAGGTGATCCGCCCGCCACGGTCGACGTCGATCACCTCGGCGCCGTTGGTCGGACGATCGGCGTCCTCGGTTCTCTTGCCCGCGGTGTAGATCGACGGATGCTCGAGCAGCAGCAACAGATCGTGATCGAGTGTGCCGTCTGCACGTTCGCCGGCGAGCCGGTGCTGCAGTTCGTAGGCCTCGCGGTAGTCGAGGACGCCGAGGCGCCGGATCTCGACGGGGGTGGCGACCGCGCGCAGCGATGCCCGTCGGGTACCGATGGCGGCTGGTGTGTCAGCGTCCATTGGCGTACTCCAGTCCCGCGTCGATGGTGGGATGGGTGAAGACGAAGTCGTGGTCGGTGAGCACACCGGGTGCAACGCGCTGGGAGTACAGAACCATTTCCTCGATCATCTCGCCGCCCGCCTTGCGGGCGACGAACGCGGGAACACCCATCAAGGTCGGCCGGTGCACCGACCGGCCGAAGGCGTCGACGAAGGTCGCGAACGGGACCGCCCCGGGCGCGCACAGGTTCACCGGACCGCTGATCGACGAATTCAGCACGAACTCGATCGCACGGATCTCGTCGACCAGTGAGATCCACGAAAAGTACTGCTGCCCATTGCCGATGGTGCCGCCGAGGCCGAGCTTGAACAGCGGCCGGAGTTTGGCCAGCAGGCCGCCGTGCGGTGCGAGCACGGGTGCGGTCCGCAGCAGGACCACGCGAGTCCCGTCGCCGGAGTTGGCGGTCGCCGCGCCTTCCCAATCGACGGTCAGCTCGGCCAGGAACCCCGAGCCGGGTCCGTCGTCCTCGGTGGCCGTCCGTGCGCCGGTGTCCCCGTAGTACCCGGTGGCGCTCGCGCTCACCAGGGTGGGGACACCGGTCCGGCGGACGGCCTCGGCGATGACCTCGGTCGGCGGGATCCGGGAGTCGCGGAGTTCTTGTTTGAACCGTCCGCTCCACCGGCCGTTGCCGACCCCGACGCCGCCGAGGCTCACCACCGCGTCGACGCCGTCGAGCGCCTCGTCGGGAACACCGAATGTCTCGGGGTCCCAACTGAATTCACCGGGTTCGGTCGCCTCGCGCCGAACCAGCCGGCGCACCGAGTGGCCCGCCGATTCCAGCGCGGTGATCAGAGCCGAACCGATGAGCCCCGATGAGCCGGCGACGGCTACCCGCATCGGTGCCTAGAGACCCAGTTCGGCGGCGAACGAACCGGCCTCGAGCCGCTTCTTGATCGTCGTCAGGAAGCGACCGGCGTCGGCGCCGTCGATCAGGCGGTGGTCGTAGGTCAGCGGCAGGTACGACATCGATCGCACCGCGATCGACTCCGAACCGTCGTCGCCGGTGATGACCACCGGGCGCTTGACGATCGCACCGGTACCGAGCATCGCCGCCTGCGGCGGCACCAGGATCGGCGTGTCGAACAGGGCGCCCTGGCTCCCGATGTTGGTGATGGTGAAGGTGCCACCGGCCAACTCGTCGGGCTTGAGGCCGTTGGTGCGGGCACGGGCGGCGATGTCGGCGATGGCCCGGGCCAGCCCGGCGATCGAGAGGTCGTCGGCGTTGTGGATCACCGGCGAGAGCAGGCCCTGCTCGGTGTCGACGGCGATACCGAGATGCACCTTGTCGTAGTAGGTGATCTCCTTCTTGTCCTCGTCGATGGAGGCGTTGACGTTCGGATGCGCCTTGAGCGCCTCCACGACGGCCTTGGCGATGAACGGCAAGAAGGTCAGGTTCACACCCTCGGAAGCCTTGAACGACTCCTTGGCCGCCTTGCGCAGCGACACGATCTTGCTCATGTCGACCTCGAAGACCTGCGTCAGCTGAGCACTTGTCTGCAGCGACTCGCGGGTCTTCTTCGCGGTGATCTGCCGGATGCGGTTGATCTTCTGCGTGGTGCCACGCAGCGCCGCGAGTTCGGGCTTGACCTCCGGCGACGACGACGCGGCCGAAGCGGCTGCGGGCGCCGGTGCGGCGGCCGCAGCCGGGCTCGAGGCCGGCTCGGGGGCCTTCTTCGCCTCGGCGGCGGCGAGCACGTCCTGCTTGCGGATGCGGCCGCCGACCCCGGTGCCCTTGAGGCTCGACAGGTCGATGTCGTTCTCCGCGGCCAACTTTCGGACCAACGGGGTCACGTACGGGGTGGACTGCAGATCGGTGGAATCGTCGGCGGAGGCCACCTTGACCGGTTCGGGTTCCGGCTCACTCGTGGCGGCCGGCTCCTCGGACTTCGCGGGCTCGGACTTGGCGGGCTCGGGTTCGGGCTCCGGCTCCGGCTCTGGTTCGGGCTCTGGTTCGGGTTCCGGCGCGGGCTTCGATTCGGCGGCCGAGGCATCGCCGATCACCGCGAGCTTGCCGCCGACCTCGATGACGTCGTCCTCCTGCGCGAGGATCTCGAGCAGGGTACCGGCCACGGGGGACGGGATCTCGGTGTCGACCTTGTCGGTCGAGACCTCGAGCAGCGGTTCGTCCGCGGCGACCTCGTCGCCGACGGCCTTGAGCCAGTTGGTCACCGTGCCCTCGGTGACCGACTCGCCGAGTTCGGGCATCAGCACATCGGTTCCCGACGCTCCGCTGTCACCGGTGGCGGCGGCGGGCTTCTCGGCCGGAGCCTCCGCCTCGGTCGAGGGTGCCTCGGTGTCCTCTTCGGCCGCACCGGCTTCGGTCGGTTCGTCGCCGCCCGCCGAGTCGTCGGAACCGGCCGAGTCATCGGATCCGGAATCCCCGGAATCGTCGGCGCTCTCCCCGGCGTCACCGATCAGGGCGAGTTCGCCACCGATCTCCACGACGTCGTCTTCCTGGGCGATGATCTTGGTGAGGACGCCGGAGGTGGGGGCGGGGATCTCGGTGTCGACCTTGTCGGTCGACACCTCCAGCAAGGGCTCGTCGGCCTCGACGGTGTCGCCCTCTTCCTTCAACCACCGGGTGACGGTCCCCTCGGTGACACTCTCACCGAGGGCGGGCATCTGGACGGAGAAGGCCATTGCTGTTGACTCCTGAACTCGACGTGGTGGGTCTGCGTGTGAAGCGGGGTGTCGCGGTGTGTGCGCCGCGTCTCCCAGGCGTGTGGCGGGTGGCCCGGCGCCCATCGCTAGACCCTACCCGCCGTGCGCGCCACGGACGTGGTGTGTGGCGCAAAAGTGGCCGATCAGCCGTTGGCCGCGATGTCCTCGAGGACCTTGGTGATCGTCCGGACCGGTACGCCCGTACCACCCTTGGGCGTGTAACCCCAGGGACCGGCGGTGTTGAAGGCGGGACCGGCGATGTCGATGTGGGCCCACTGCACCCCGTCGGGCACGAACTCCTTGAGGAACAGGCCCGCGGCGAGCATGCCGCCCCACCGGTGCGGCGTGACGTTCGCCAGATCGGCGACCCGCGACTTGAGATCGGCACGCAGTTCCGCCGGCAGCGGCATGGGCCAGGCGTTCTCGCCGATCTCGGCCGACAGTGCCGACACCCGGTCGCGGAAGTCGTCGGTGCCCATGACGCCCGGGGTGCGGGTGCCCAGGGCAACCATCTGCGCCCCGGTCAGGGTGGCGGTGTCGATGAGGTAGTCCGGATCGTCCTCGCAGGCGCGCACGATGGCGTCGGCGAGCACGAGGCGTCCCTCGGCGTCGGTGTTGAGGACCTCGACGGTCGTCCCGCCGTACTGGGTCAGCACGTCGCCGGGACGCTGCGCGGTCCCCGACGGCATGTTCTCGGCCATCGGCACGGTGGCGATCACCGACACCGGCAGGTCGAGACGCGCGGCGGCGATGGTCGCCGCGATCACCGCGGCCGCGCCGCCCATGTCGGAGGTCATCTGATCCATGTTGGCGGCCGGCTTGATCGAGATGCCACCGGTGTCGAAGGTGATGCCCTTGCCGACGAGCGCCACCTTCTTGGCCGACTTCTTGCCCGCGTGGGTCAGTCGCACCAGCCGCGGCAACCGGGACGAACCCTTGCCGACGCCGACGATCCCGCCGTAGCCGTCCTTCTGCAGGGAGTCGAAGTCGAGGATCTCCACCTTGAGTCCGGCCTTCGCGCCCAGCTCGCGCGCACGCTCGGCGAACTCCTCGGGGTAGAGGTGGCTCGGCGGGGTGTTGACGAAGTCACGGGCGATGGCCACCGAATCCGCGACCGCGATGGCATGTGCGAGTTCGGCTTTCGCCGCCTTGTCGGCGGACTCGACCACGACGTGCACGGTGCCGGGTAGTTGCTTGGTCGACGCCGAGCGCGACGAGCGGAACTCCTCGAAGCGGTAGGCGCCGAGGAACAGTCCCTCGACCGCGGCACCGATGTCGGTGGAGCCCAGGGTGGTGGCGACGACGTCGAAGCCCTCGAGGGAGCGGATCGCGACGCCGGCGGCCTGGCGGAGTTTCTCCGGGTCGTCGAGCGCCTTCTCGTCGCCGACGCCGACGGCCACCACAACGCGTACGCCGAGTGATTCCGGCGCGGCCAGCCGGGTGACCTCGCCGTGGGAACCGGTGGCGCCCACCGCCGACAGCGCGGCGGTGATCGCCGCCGCCGACGCGTCGTCGAGGACGTCCGCGCCGAGCAGGGTCGGTGCCGCGGGGTTGGCGGTGGTGGCGTCGGCAGTGGTGTCCTCGGAGGAGGCGGCGACGAGGCCGAGCACGAGGGCCTCGTCGTCTTTGCCGATGGAGGTGGTCAGGGTGATCTGGGGACCGCGAGTGCGGTCGACGCTCTCGTTCTTGCTCACCCGACCAACCTTGCCACAGGCGCCTCGTCGGCTGCCCGTCATCCGACCGACCGACGTGCCGTCGGGACCGGGAACCCGCCGCGTCGAGACGGCGTTGCGCTGACGGTGTGACGACGAGGGACGGGGTGGGTAGCGACGATGCGGCGAACCAGGACGGCATGGGTGATCGCGGTGGTGGTGATCGTCGCCGCATGCACGGCGACGGTGATCGGTCTGCGGGCGTATCGCCATGACGACGACGCGGTGTCCCGGGCGGTGAACGGGATGACCGGCCAGTCGAGGCCCCCGTTCCCCGGCGTCGACACCACGGCACTGACGGCCTCCCGGGCCCGCATCATCGAGTCGGTGCGCACGGAATACGCGCGCAACGCGTCGGGTACCACCTATTCCGGCGGCGTCGACGAACCGTGGTGCGCCGACTTCGTCAGCACCGTGATGCACGAATCCGGTGTGCCGCTGGACAATCCGAACTCCGGATCGTGGCGCATCCCGGGGGTGGCGACGCTCTCCGACTACCTGCACACCTCGGGGCGCTGGCGTGGGCCGGGTCATCGTCCGCAGCCCGGCGACATCGTGATCTACGACAAACCCAGCCCGTGGGGCCAACACACCAACATCGTGATCGCCGTCAACGGCGATGAGGTGACGACCGTCGGCGGCAACCAGCCACCGGACGGGGTGACCCTGCACACCGCCGACCTCGCCGCCGATCCTGGGCTGCAGGGGTTCGGGGTTCCCGCCGGGAGCTGAGCTCCCGTGGTGATCGTCCTGGGCCCCGCGCTCGCGGTAGGTTGAGCGCCATGACCGAACTCCTCGCCGGACCCATTGCCGATCGACACGCAGCACTCGGGGCGAGTTTCGCCGAATTCGGCGGGTGGGACATGCCCGTTGCGTACTCGGGGACCGTCGCCGAGCACACCGCCGTACGCGAGGCCGTCGGCATCTTCGACGTGAGCCACCTCGGGAAGGCGTCGGTCGCCGGGCCCGGCGCCGCGGAGTTCGTCAACGCCACCCTGTCCAACGATCTCGCCAAGATCGCGCCGGGCAAAGCCCAATACACGTTGTGCTGCAACGATTCCGGTGGCGTCATCGACGATCTGATCGCCTATCTCGTCGCCGACGACGAGGTGTTTCTCGTACCCAATGCCGCCAACACCGCAGCGGTGGTCGCGGCGTTGACGGCGGTCGCGCCCGACGGTGTCACGATCACCGATCTGCACCGCGAGTACGCGGTGTTCGCGGTGCAGGGGCCGAAGAGTCCCGAGGTGCTCGCCGCGGTGGGACTGCCCACCGACATGGAGTACATGGCGTTCGCCGACGCCGAACTGTCGATCGACGGGGGTAGCGCGCCGGTGCGTGTGTGCCGGACCGGCTACACCGGAGAACGCGGCTACGAGATCCTGCCCCGATGGTCGCAGGCCGGCCCGGTGTTCGACGCGCTGATGGCTCAGGTCACCGCGTTCGGTGGGCTGCCCGCCGGACTCGGGGCGCGCGACACCCTGCGCACCGAGATGGGATATGCACTGCACGGCCACGAACTCTCTCCGGAGATCACCCCCGTCCAGGCCCGCACCGGGTGGGCGGTCGGCTGGAACAAGCCCGCGTTCTTCGGCCGCGAGGCGCTGCTCGCGGAGAAGGAGAACGGTCCGGCCCGTCGGCTCTACGGACTGCGGGCCACCGGTCGCGGGGTACCGCGTGCGGACTGCGACGTGCTCACCGCGGCAGGCGGCGACCGCATCGGCCTGTGCACCTCGGGCACCTTCTCGCCGACCCTCAAACAGGGAATCGCGCTGGCGCTCATCGACACCGCCGCAGGTGTCGGCAAGGGAGCCGAGGTGGTCATCGATGTGCGCGGTCGGGCGTTGCCGTGTGAGGTCGTGATCCCGCCGTTCGTCGAGTCGCACGTCTGAAGCCCGGCACGTCTGATCCCCGGCCCGCCTGAATCCCCGGCCCGGCGGAGACGGGAACCTGGCACCGATCGCCTTGTGCCGCGGCGCTACGATGGGCCCATGACCTTGCAGTTCACCCGTACCGAGCACCCGCACCCGGTGTCGGAGTCGCAGCGCGCGGACATCCTCGCCGCTCCCGGTTTCGGCAAGTACTTCACCGACAACATGGTGATGGTGGACTACGACGTGGACCGCGGTTGGTATGACGCCAAGGTGACCCCGTACGGCCCGATCGCACTCGATCCGTCGGCGATGGTGCTGCACTACGGCCAGGAGATCTTCGAGGGGCTCAAGGCCTACCGTCAGCCCGACGGATCGATCGCCGCGTTCCGTCCGGAGGCCAACGGCCTGCGCCTGCAGCGCTCGGGTGAACGTCTGGCGATGCCGCCGCTGCCGGTCGACGACTTCATCTCCTCGCTGCGGGCCCTGCTCGACGCCGACAACGAATGGGTGCCCGCCGCCGGTGGCGAGGAATCGCTGTATCTGCGGCCGTTCATGTTCGCCTCACAGGCGGGGCTGGGCGTCAACGCCCCGTCGACGCAGTACCGCTACTGCGTGATCGCCTCACCCGCAGGCGCCTACTTCGACGGCGGTATCAAGCCGGTCAGCGTGTGGCTGTCGACCGAATACGTCCGCGCGGCCCCGGGCGGTACGGGCTTCGCCAAGTGCGGCGGCAACTACGCCGCGAGCTTCCTGGCCCAGCAGCAGGCCACCGCAAAGGGCTGTGACCAGGTGGTGTGGCTCGACGCCGTGGAGCGCCGGTTCATCGAGGAGATGGGCGGGATGAACCTGTTCTTCGTCTTCGGCTCGGGCGCCGACGCGCGGCTGGTCACCCCGGAACTCACCGGTTCGCTGCTGCCGGGCATCACCCGGGAATCGTTGCTGACCCTGGCCACCGACGCCGGATTCGCCGTCGAGGAACGCAAGATCACCACCGAGGAACTCCGCAAGGGGGTGACGTCCGGCGACATCACCGAGGTCTTCGCCTGCGGGACCGCGGCCGTCATCACTCCGGTCGGCCACGTCAAGAGCGAGACCGACGATTACTCGATCGGGGACGGCACCCCCGGTGAGGTGACCCTCGCGCTGCGCGACACCCTCACCGGCATCCAGCGCGGCAAGTTCGCCGACACCCACGGCTGGATGACCGAGCTCTACCGGCGCTGAGGCGCTCTCACCACTCGGCGCAGTAGACGAACTCGGCGGCGGGACGCCGCAGGGCCTGCGTGATCGTCATGGCCAAGCGCATGTTGGTGGAGTAGCGGGCGATCCGCAGACCGGTCAGCTGGCCCGGCGAGCAGTCCAGCCGAGCTGCCGTCCGCGCCCACGTGGCGCCGCGACGGGTTCTCGCGGCGTCAAGTGTGGCGTAGAGCCGACCGAGATTCCACCGAAGGCGATGCGCGTCGTCGCATCGTGGGAGTTCGACGCCGACCGTCCCGGGTGCCGGGTCTGTGACGAAGTCCTCCGGGGCCGCGTCCAGCCACCACAGCAGCAACAACGAGTGCTGGCAGCCGGTGTTGCCGTGTGCGCGCAGGCGTGAGATCGCCGACGTGCTGAACGGGTGATCATCGGGGCGCGCAGCGTTGAGTGCCGCCGAGAGGTCCCACACCTGCCGGGCGAGTGCGTTCCAGGTCAACGATTGCTCCCGGCGCCGGGCGTCGAGCGCCGCATACAGTGCGAATCCGTCAAAATTGCAGTCCGGCAATGGCATACGCCAAGGATGCGCCGCGGCTGTGCAGTGTGCAGACCGACTCAGAGGATCAGTCCGACGAGAACGAGCGCGGTGCCGAGTTCGATCACGGCGCCGAGGACGTCGCCGACGATGCCACCCATCCGTCGTGCACAGTGCCGACTGAACAGCCAGGTGAACACGAGCATCACCACGATCGTCGCCCCCGCCTGCAGCCCGGCGGTGATCGAATGGGCGGTGACCGTGTCGGCGAGGCCGCCGATCACGACACCGACGGCGACCGCCACCACCGACCACACGACGACGGCGATGCGTTGTGTCCCGGCGACCAGCGCACCGAAGCCGTCGGGATGGGCCGGCGGCAGCGCCCGACGGCACGCGAGCACCGCGGCGACGCGTGCGACACCGATCGCCAGACCGAGCTCCCACCAACGACTCTGCGCGACCAGCGTCGCAATGCCGACCGCCTGCAGTGCCAGCACCAGGATCAGGGTCGCGGCACCGAACGGGCCGACCGAACCCGAGCGCATCACCTCGGTCACCCGCTCCGGCGGGCCGTAACACCCGAGTCCGTCGGCGGTGTCGGCGAGACCGTCGAGGTGCATACCCCGGGTCGAGACGGCGAACATACCGACGACGAGTACGCCGATCAGCGCATCCGGGGCGGCCGTGTACGACAGCCCCCAGGCGATCAGGGTCGCTCCCGCCGCGAGGAGCACGCCGACCACGGGTACCGCCGCGATGACCGCGCCGCCGAGCCGGCGATCGGGGGGTGCTGCGGTGACCCGCCGGGGTACGGGGAGCACGGTCAGCCACGACAGCGAGACGGCGATCGCGCGTACCGGTGTCATCGGTGTGTCAGGCGGACGACGAGGGTTGTGTCCCAGCCGGTTCCGGGTCGGCAGCGGAGTCCGGCGCGGCGTCGGCATCGCTGACACCGGCGTCGGCGAAGGTCGACATCGACGTCATGATGTCGACGGCCGAGAGCACCGTCGGCAGCGCGGACAACGCACCGGTGCCCTCACCCAGGCGCATCGAATAGGTGTGCAGCGGTTCGAGATCCAGATATTCCAGGGCGATGGCATGCGCCGGTTCGACCGAGCGGTGGCCGGCCAGCCACCACCGCGTGGCGCCCGGGGCCATCTCCACGGCGATGAGTGCGGCCGCCGTGACCACCACGCCGTCGAGGATCACCGGTGTGCGTCGCACCGCCGCCTGGGCGAGAAAACCGGCCATCGCAGCCAGATCGGCGCCTCCGACCGCCGCGATCAGCGCGAGCGGGTCGCTGCGATGACGACGCCCGCGGCGCATCCCGTCGCGGATCGCGGCGGTCTTGCGCATCCATCCGACGTCGTCGATGCCGGTGCCGCGGCCGACCACCTCGACGGGTTCGCGGCGCGCAAGGGTGCCGATGATGATCGCGGCGGGTGTGGTGTTACCGATCCCCATGTCACCGGCGATGAGCAGATCGGCGCCGGAGTCGACGAGATCATCGACGATGGCCCGTCCGGCGGCGAGGCCTCGACGCGCCTCGTCGATGGTCAGGGCGTCGGTGACCCGGAGATCGTTGCTGGAGCGCCGCACCTTGTAGGCCGAGACCTCCGGACCGGTGTCGGCGTCGACGGCGATGTCGGCGACCCGGACCGAGGCACCGCACCGACGGGCGAGCACGTTGACGGCCGCACCGCCGGCCGCGATGTTGGCGACCATCTGCGCGGTCACCTCCGGCGGGAAGGCCGACACCCCACCCTGGGCCACCCCGTGATCGCCGGCGAAGACCACGACGGTGGGCATCTCGATCGGCCGTGGGGGACAGACCCCTTGGCACGCCGAGATCCACACCCCGATCTCCTCGAGCCGGCCCAGCGAGCCGGGCGGCTTGGTCAGTTTGAGCTGGCGTGCCCGGGCCGCCTCGGCGACCTGTTCGTCGGGCAGGTCGATCGCGTCGAAGATCTCGGCGTCGGTCGCGTCGGGAATGTGGCCGGTCATCGGCGTCGCGGCTGCGGGCGTGCTCGCCGGAGCAGGCGGGACCGGTGGGGTGGCGACCGGTGGGGTGGCGGCCGGTGCAGCGGTCGACGCGGGCGTCTCGGCGTCGGTCGATCCCGGGGCCGCGGCCCGGGGTGCGTCGGTCAGGTCGATGACGCGGCCGGCCACGACGAGGACCACGTGATCACACACTGCGGCCACGGCCTCGTTGAGCGCGCCGAGTTGGTCCTGGAAGAGTCGGCCGGCCGGGGTCGGGGCCACCGGAGCCAATCCGACCTCCGGACTGATCAACACCAGATCGCCGGTGAATTCGGCTATCGCCGAACACAATTCGGCATTCTCGGCAGAGCGGTCGACGGGGGCCGTCGCCGACCATGCACCGGTGGCGTCGAGGCCGGCGGCCAGCCAGTTGCCCAGGTCGTCGACGAGTGTCGTCGTGTGCGGGTCGGCCCGCAGTTTCGACGCGAGATCGCTCGTCTCGACCGTCGTGTATCTCGGATCACGCCGTTGCCGATGTTTCTCGACGCGCGCGGTCCACTCGGCATCGGTCGTCAGCGTCGGCCCGGTGGCCACATAACGCACCGATGCGGCCTCGCGTAGCAACTGTTCGCCGTGTACGGACTTGCCCGACCGAACCCCGCCCAGGACCAGCGTCCGGACCCCTCGTGCGGTCATCGGCTCAGACTTCGTCGCCGGGGGAGACCTGCGGTTTGGGCGCGCGCATCTGACGTAGCTGCATCGCGCGGGTGAAGGCGTACCAGCCGAGCTTCAGACCGCCCTCGCCGGCGTCGGGATAGCGCTCGGCCACCCGCTTGTTGACCATGCGGCCGAGAATGACCCCGTCGATGGCCATCAGGATGACGAAGGCCAGCAGCAGGAAGGTCGAATACACCGCGATCGAGGGCACGAACATCACCACGATCAACACGATCGCGAACGGCATGAACAGTCCGGCGAAGTTGCGTCGGGAATCGACGAGGTTGCGCGTGTAGCGACGGGCGTCACCGCGATCACGCGGCATCAGGTAGCGCTCGTCGCCGGCCATCATCCGCTCGCGCTGCTCGAGGCGCTGGGCACGGCGGTCGGCCGACGCCTCCTTCTTGTCCTCCCGTGACATCGAGCTGCGCAGTTCCTTCTTGCGCGCGCGGGCCTCGGCCCGGGTCGTCGGCGGCGGGGCGACCGGTCCGCGGCGACGGCCCTCGGCCTCTCGGCGCGACGGGGTCGGGCGGCCCTTGGCGGGCGTATAAGCACTGCCACGCTGCGATTTCGAGAGATCAACCGAATCCGTCGAGTCGGAATCGTCAAGGGTCTCGACGGCCTCGTCCGCGGGTGCGGAGTCGTCCTTCTTCCATGGCAGTTTCACACCGACGAGCCTAGGTGATCCGCGCTGCCGTGATGCGCCGACCTCCCTATACTTGCCCCGCATGGCGGCCCCCGTGTTTTCCCCGGCCTTTCCGACGTCCCTCGGCGAGGTCCGATGCGCATCCTGATCGCACCCGACTCGTTCGGTGACACGCTGACCGCGGTGTCGGCGGCCGAGGCCGTCGCCCGCGGATGGCTCTCCGCCCGACCCGCCGACGAGGTGATCCGCGCACCCCAGTCCGACGGCGGGCCGGGTTTCGTCGCGGTCCTCGCCGGGCATCTCGGGACGCTGCACACCGAGACGGTCTTCGGGCCGCTCGGTGCCGCGGTAGACGCGCAGTGGCTGCTCGACGAACGCGATCCCGACCGTCCCGTTGCCTACATCGAATGCGCGCAGGCATGCGGCCTGCACCAACTCGGCGGTCGCCCCACGGCGCGCACGGCGATGGCCGCCGACACCTTCGGTGTGGGACAACTCGTCGACGCGGCCCTGCGCGCCGGGGCCGGCTCGGTGGTCGTCGGACTCGGCGGCAGCGCCACCACCGACGGCGGCCGGGGACTCGTCGAGGCCCTCGGCGGCCCGGATCGCGCGGTCGCGCGCTGTGCCGCGATCGAGGTGGTTGCGGCCTCCGACGTGGAGAACCCGCTACTCGGCGCACTGGGCGCGGCCGCGGTGTTCGGCCCGCAGAAAGGGGCCGACGCCGACACCCTCGGGCGTCTCGAAGAGCGCATGACCCAGTGGTCGCGGGTGCTCGCCCGCATGGCCGGGCGCGATGTCGGGGCCGACGCCGGCGCCGGGGCGGCCGGAGGTCTGGGTGCGGCGCTGCTGGCACTCGGTGGTCGGCGCGTCTCCGGCGCGACGGTGGTCGCCGAGGTCACCGATCGTGACGCCCAGGTCGCCGCCGCCGACCTGGTGATCACCGGGGAGGGCAAGTTCGACAGCCAGACCCTGCGCGGCAAGGTCGTCTCCGCTCTCACCACCACCGCTCGTGCGGCGTCGGTGCCGACACTGGTCGTCGCCGGGCAGATCGCGCTGACTCCCGAGGAGATCGCCGACGCCGGGATCGCCGCGGCACATTCGCTCGTCGACCACGCCGGATCGGTGCGCCTGGCGATGGACGATGCCGGCAACCAACTGGAGCGGATGGTTCGCGGAATCGCGGCGGCATGGCCGTGACCGTGCTGGGCCGGAGTCGGTGTGAACGTGACCCCGACGACATGGCCGGGGTCGACCGGCGGCGGGAATATGTCAGGACGGGGTACCGTTGAAGCCGACCGTACGAATGTGCGTTTCCGCGCGTCTGCGCGGGGACTGACCGCAACCGGCCCCACCGAGCCGGCCTCGACCAGCACTGAGGAGCATCGATGACTGTGCAGAACGAATCCGGCGCCGCCACCAGCACCGGAGTCATCCTGACCGACGCCGCCGCGTCGAAGGCCAAGGCCCTTCTGGACC
This sequence comes from Gordonia sp. L191, assembly GCF_030077625.1. Taxonomy (NCBI): domain Bacteria; kingdom Bacillati; phylum Actinomycetota; class Actinomycetes; order Mycobacteriales; family Gordoniaceae; genus Gordonia; species Gordonia sp. L191. The sequence continues at coordinate 1,887,272 of NZ_CP125996.1, forward strand.
AGGAAGGTCGCGACGACCTGTCGTTGCGCATCGCCGTGCAGCCGGGTGGCTGCGCCGGTCTGCGCTACCAACTGTTCTTCGACGACCGCAGCCTCGACGGTGACCTCACCGCCGACTTCGCCGGCGTCACCCTCGCCGTCGACCGGATGAGTGCTCCTTACGTCCAGGGCGCCACCATCGACTTCGTCGACACCATCGAGAAGCAGGGTTTCACCATCGATAACCCGAACGCGACCGGCAGCTGCGCCTGCGGCGACTCGTTCAACTGAGTCCGCGCGAGATCTCTCTTCTTCCGACCGCATTCCCGGACACCGGGGATGCGGTCGGATGCGTTGTGGCACCGGTCGGTAGCGTGAATGGTCGTTGCCGATCAGTATCGCCGAGCAGATAGGGCTGAAGACCCCCGTGACCATTTATGTGTGTGGCTCGATCGCTACCGACCATCTGATGAAGTTCCCCGGCAAGTTCTCCGAGCAGTTGCTCGGCGACCACCTCGACCACATCTCGCTGAGCTTCCTCGCCGAGGACCTCGTCGTCCGCCGCGGTGGCGTCGGCGGCAACATCTGCTACGCGATGGGCGAACTCGGTGGGGCCCCGGTCCTCGTCGGCGCCGTCGGGTCGGACTTCGACGACTACCGGCGCTGGCTGGAGGATCATGGCGTCGACTGCCGCGGTGTGCGGGTGTCGGACAAGCATCAGACCGCCCGATTCACCTGCACCACCGACGAGGTCATGGCGCAGTTGGCGTTCTTCTATCCCGGTGCGATGAGCGAGGCCCGCGAGATCACGCTTGCCGGGGTCTCCGCGAACGACGCCGAGCTCGTCCTCATCGGCGCCGACGACCCCGAGGCGATGGTCGCGCACACCAACGAATGCCGAGAACTGGGCATCCCCTTCGCCGCCGACCCCTCCCAGCAGCTCGCCCGTCTCGACGGGGAGTCCGCCCGCACCCTGATCGACGGCGCCATCTACCTGTTCACCAACGAGTACGAGTGGGGTCTGCTCCGCGAGAAGACCGGTCTCACCGAGGACCGCGTCCGAGAGATGGTCGGCACCCGCATCACCACCCTCGGCGCCGGCGGTGTCGAGATCATCGGCCGCGACGGCGAGCGTATCCACGTACCGGTGGTTCCCGAGTCGGCCAAGGTCGATCCGACCGGTGTCGGTGACGGCTTCCGTGCCGGTTTCTTGACCGCCGTGAGCAAGGGCCTCGGCTTCGAACGCGCAGCCCAGCTCGGGTCGATGGTCGCGGTGCTCGTCCTCGAGACGGTCTCCACCCAGGACTGGACCTGGGACCACGACTCGGCGATCGAACGCATCGAGGGTGCCTACGGCGCCGATGCGGCCGCCGAGATCAGCAAGGTGTTCTAGGCCGAGCCCGGCTCACAACCGCACCGGATAGGTGCGGTCGGTGATCTCCGGCACCAGCGACTTCTCCACGAAGATCGCGTGCCACACCATGAAGATCAACACCGTCCACAGGCGCCTGCTGTTGTCGACGGCCCCCTCGCGGTGCTCGGCGAGCATCGCGAGGACGGCCGGCTTGTTCAGCAGGTGCTCGGTCTGCGAATGGCTGATCGTCTCGTGCGCCCAGTCGTACATCTCGCCACCGGCCAGCCAATGCCGGATCGGCACCGGGAAGCCGAGTTTCTTGCGGTGCAACACATGTGGCGGCACGATCTGCTCGAGCGCCTTGCGCAGCGCGTACTTGGTGGTGCCGTGTGCGATCTTCTCGTCGAACGGAAGCGTCTCGGCGACGGCGAACACCTCGGGATCGAGGAACGGTACCCGCAACTCCAGGGAATTGGCCATCGTCATCTTGTCGGCCTTGACGAGGATGTCGCCGCGCAGCCAGGTGAACAGGTCGATGTGCTGCATCCGGGCCACCGGATCCCAGCCCTCGCTGCGCGCGTAGATCGGGGCGGTGACGTCGGTGTGCGTCCACTCCGGTCGGTAGTCGACGAGGACCGCACGCAGGCGAGCGTCGTCGAAACTACGGGCGTTGCCGTAATACCGCTCCTCCAGTGTCAGCGATCCGCGATGAAGCAGGCTCTTGCCGCGGGTGCCCTCGGGGATGCGGTCGGAGACCTTGCCCGCCGCCCGCCGCAGCATGCGCGGCAGCTTGTCGAACGCCGAGAGCGACAGCGGCTCCTTGTAGATGGTGTAGCCGCCGAACAATTCGTCGGCGCCCTCTCCGGAGAGCACCACCTTCACGTGTTTGCGGGCCTCGGCGGCCACGAAATAGAGGGGCACGAGTGCCGGATCGGCGACCGGGTCGTCGAGGTACCAGACGATTTTTCCGATCGCGTCGATGAACTCGGTCTCGTTGACGACCTTGATGATGTGACGCGCGCCGATCGCCTCGGCGGATTCGGCGGCGACGTCGATCTCGGAGTAGCCGTCGCGCTCGAAGCCGGTGGTGAAGGTGATGAGATCCGGGTTGTGGCGGATCGCCAACGCGGCGATCGCGGTGGAGTCGATCCCGCCGGAGAGGAACGAGCCGACCGTCACGTCGGCGCGCATGTGCTTGGCGACCGAATCGGAGAGGACGTCGGCGATCTCGTCGTAGCGTTTCTGACGTGTGGCGTCGGTGACCGGACGGACCCCGAATTGCGGGGTGAAGTATCGGGTCACCGAGGGGGACTGACCGGGCCGCACCGTCGCGTGGCATCCGGATTCCAGACGCCGGACCGCGGCATGCAGGGTTTCCGGTTCCGGGACGTACTGCAGTTCGGTGTAGTGCTCGATCGCGCGCGGATCGAGATCGGTCGACAGCTCGAGCCGATCGAGCAGTTCCAGCAGGCTCTTCTTCTCGCTGCCGAAGGCCGTTCCGCCGGGACCGGTGGCGAGGAACAGGGGTTTGATGCCGAACGGATCACGTGCCAGGAACAGCGATCCGGTGTCGGTGTCCCAGATGGCGAAGGCGAACATGCCGCGCAGCCGGCGCACCGCGTCGGGGCCCCAGTGGTGGAAGGCCGCGACGATCGCCTCGCCGTCGCCTTCGGTACGGAAGACCGCCTGTTCGTCGGCGGCGAGCTCGGCACGGATCTCCAGATAGTTGTAGATCTCACCGTTGAAGACGAGTGCGTAACGTTCCGGGCTGTCCGGGGGACCCCACCGCAGCGGCTGGTGCGAATGCTCGATGTCGATGATCGAGAGCCGGTTGAACCCGAAGACGAGGTGTTCGTCATGCCAGGTGCCCGGCTCGTCGGGCCCGCGGTGTCGCATGCAGTGGCAGGCTTCGGCGATGAGGTCGACGGCGGTGGCCGCCGATCCGTCGGGGGTCAGCAGACCGAGCAAGCCACACACAGGGATTCAGGCCTCTTTCGACATCGAGCGGTTCGAATGACAGAACGGGTCCGCAACACCGCGGTTCCGGACGGGTCCGAGTATGCCGCATCGTGGTCGGCAAGGCCGTCCGGCACCGCCGTGCAGAGGGCCGAAACCGCTCCCGAACAGGCGATGTCGGGGTCGGTCACAGGAATTCGACGCGCTGATCCACCCCAACCGAAAAAGTTCCCGTGAGTTGGTCTACGCTGCGTAGTACATAGGCGCGGCCGCGGTGTGACCGCGGTGCCCGCGGGCGTTTCGGCCGGTTGGTCGGATCCCTTCGGAGTCAACGCGTCGAGGCAGGTCATGTGGCATGCGACTCGCACGGCGGGACCGTCGCGGCGAGCGAGCAGGAAGGCGTGAAATTGGCACACGGTGAACGGCCCCGGGCCCGGCGTGTTTCGTCTGCATCGCGGATGATCAAGCGGTTCGGCATCGTCGCGATCCTCGCTGTCGGAGCTGTGGTGATGACGGGCTGCAGTGGCGACGAGATCGTGCGGTTCGGCTGGCCGGTCGGTGTTACCCCGCAGGCCGAGTCGATGCGCCACCTGTGGACCTGGTCGGTCATCGCGGCGTTGCTGATGGGCATCCTGGTGTGGGGTCTGATCTTCTGGACCATCACCTTCCATCGTCACAAGGAAGGCCAGGACGAGTTCCCGCGGCAGACCGCCTACAACGTCCCGCTGGAGCTGACCTACACGGCCATCCCGTTCGTCATCATCGCGGTGCTGTTCTACTTCACCGTCATCGTGCAGACCGACGTGGAGAAGAAGACCAACGACCCGAAGGTCGTCGTCGACGTCACCGCCTTCCAGTGGAACTGGAAGTTCGGATATCGCCAGGCCGAGGTCAACGGCCAGGAGAAGCAGTTCCCGAGCACGCTGGGCAACCCGTTCGACCTGCAGGTCCAGCAGAACACCCACGACGGCGAACCGCTGCCCGGACCGGCCAACGGCCGCGACGACGACATCCGCAACTACCTGCGGTTCGACAAGATCGAGACCATTGGTAGCTCCACCGAGATCCCGATCCTGGTCCTGCCGACCGATCAGCGCATCCAGTTCGAGCTGGCGGCCGCCGATGTCGTGCACTCCTTCTGGGTGCCGGAGTTCCTGTTCAAGCGTGACGTGCTGCCCTTCCCCGAGCAGAACCACACCGACAACGTCTTCCAGATCGAGAAGATCGAGCGGACCGGTGCGTTCGTCGGGCGTTGTGCGGAAATGTGCGGCACCTACCACTCGATGATGAACTTCGAGGTGCGGGCGGTCTCGCCGCAGGACTTCGACCGGTACATCACGTATCGGGATCTTCATCCTCAGGCCACCAATGCCCAAGCGCTGGAATCGATCTGCCAGCAGCCCGAGTCGGTGGTGACGGTTCCGTTCGACACCCGCCGCAAGAGCAATGGCACCGCCACGGCGACCGGCGACCCGAACAACACGCGGCTGGCAGGCTGCACGATCAAGGAGAGTGACTTCCAGTGAAGATCGAAGCCCGGCTCTTCGAGCTCCTGACGGCCTTCTTCTTCCTCGCCGGTGTGATCTACACGCTGTGCACGGCATTCACCTCGCACGGCGTGGAATGGGTCGGCGTGGTCGGCATGTACTTCAGTGCTGGTCTGACCCTGATCGCCGGAACCTACTTCCGGTTCGTCGCGCGACGCGTCGAGATCCGTCCGGAGGACTACGAGGATGCCGACATCGAGGACGGCGCCGGTGAGCTCGGCTTCTTCAGCCCGCACTCCTGGTGGCCGATCCTGCTCGCGGCGTCGGCCGCGATGTTCGCGATCGGCTTCGCCACCGGCAACATCTGGTTCTGCATCTTCGCGGCGGCCTGCATCATCGCCGCCGCCGCCGGAATGGTCTTCGAATACCACGTAGGCCCCGAAAAGCACTGAGAGAGAATCCTTCACGCTGTGATCGGCGCGGTCCACGCTTCTGCGTGGACCGCGCCGAGTGCGTTCAACCCGGAGAGGACCAGAGCGTGACACCGGCGGCGTCGTCGATGCGGACGTGCGGCCGGTCGTCGAGATCGATGTGCACGTCGATCCAGTCGCCACCGGCCACGGCACTGCTGCGGTAGCCGTATCGCGTGTTGGTCAGCGTCAGCGACTCGGTTCTCGCCGTGACGAGCCACGGGTGCCTGCGACGTAACCCGATCAGATCCTGGTGCGCCCGCATGATGTCGTGGCCCCAGTCGGCGAGCCCGGCCGGGGTGTCGGGAAAGGCCGGACGGACGGCGTCGTCGCCGCCGACCCGCTCTTGCTTGAGGCCGGTGAATCCCTGCTCGTCGCCGGAGTACACCGACGGCATACCACCGACGGTCAGCAGTATCGCCGCGGCGACGATCGCGTGATCCGGTCCGACGAGGCTCGCGATGCGGGTGACGTCGTGATTGCCGACAAAGGTGTTCGGCACGAACCGGGCCAGGAAGTCGTTGTGACGCACCAGGGCCCAGTTCAGTTCGAACAGGTTGCGGTCGGTGATGGCCGACCAGATCGCCTTCCACAGTTCGTACTGGGTCACCGAATCGACGCCGGACGCAGCGACGAAGGCGCGGTAGTCGCCGTGGATGACCTCACCGAGGAACCAGGCGTCGCCGTGGCTGCCGCGGACCTCGGGCAGCACCCGAGCCCAGAAGTCGACGGGGACCGAATACGCGGCATCCAGACGCCAGCCGTCGACGCCGCGGTCGAGCCAGTGGTTCATCACGGCCACCGCGTGGTCGGCGGTGCGCGGGGATGCGTGATTCAGTCGCACCAACGACGAATGACCCTCGAACACGCGGGGTCGGGGCCCGCCGTCGGCCGCCCAGTCGATGTCGAACATGTCGGTCTCGGTGCCGGGCCCCTCGTGCAGCGCGCGCAGCACCGCGGGGTGCCGATCGCCGACATGGCTGAAGACCCCGTCGAGGACCACCCGCAGCCCCCGTGCCCGACACTGCGCGACGAGATCGTCGAAATCCTGCTGCCGGCCGAGGCGGGGATCGATCCGGAACGGGTCGACGACGTCGTAGCCGTGAGCCTGCGAGGCGAAGACCGGACCCAGCAACAGCCCGGAGGCACCGAGTTCGACGGCGTAGTCCAGCCAGTTCAGCAGACGGCGTAGTCGGGGAGCCGGGGTCGCGTCGTGGTCCCGGATCGGTGCACCACAGAATCCGAGAGGGTAGACGTGCCACCAGATGGCGTGGTCTGTCCATCGCACGGCGGGCCTCCTGTCGTGATATCGGAAAAGAGCGGCATCGGCAAAGACAGGCATCGGCAAAGATCTGGGACGGATCGGTGTATTCGGGCAGGCGCCCTCTCAGGGCTTGCCGACGACGCTGGAGCCGTACACCTTGAGGGCACGATAGGCGACGGTGAAGGTGGCGTCGCGGTACGACTCGCCGATCTCCCCGTCGTGCGCGACGACCACCGGCTCCTCGGAGGTGAACGAGAACTCCGGGACCTGCATCTCCCGATAGGAACGCGAGCGTTGCAGGCGGCCGCTCAGCAGCCCGAAGACCAGCCGCGCAAAGGCCCAGCGCCCGCCGGCGACGAGGAAGCGGACGTCGAGGAGCCCGTCGTCGAGGCGTTCGCGACGGGCCGGGGCGAACCCGGACGAGCCGTACATCGAGTTGCCGAGCAGGAATAACGTGACGTCGAGTTCCTCGCCGTTGACCCGGATGCGCTGCGGGGTTGAGTGGCGCAGAACGTGCACGATCGCCAGGGTGCTGGCCAGCGCCTTCCCGGTCCGGTTCTCCAGCCGTTCGCGTGCTCGCACGAAGTGGGGGTAGGAGCCGATGCTGGCGGTGTTCAGCACGACCCGATCCGAGCCCAGCCGGGCAGCATCGACGCGGGTCACCCTTCCCTCACGCAGGGCTGCGATCGTGTCGTCGGCGGTCGTGGTCCCGACGTCGCGGGCGAAGTGATTGAACGTGCCGCCGGGAAAGACCGCGAGCGGGGTGTCGGTGGCCAGCGCCGCTGCCGCCGCGGTGGCCACCGTTCCGTCGCCACCGCACACGGCGAGCACGTCGCAGGCATCGGCGGCGTCGCGGGCGATCGCGGCGAAGTCGTCACCCGAGTCGAGTTCCACGATTCGGGCGGCGGGCAACTCGGCACGGATGCGGTCGCGGATCCGCGCACCCCGGCCGTCGCCGGATGCCGGATTCAGCAACACGGTGACATTGGCGCCGTCGGTGACCTCGGGTGCCTCGTCGCGAGTGGGGCGGGGAATCGAGATCCGGCGGCGGGTGATCGGCGGTGCGATCTGACCGCCCGCGGTAGCCACGGCGGCACCGATCCCCAGGCCGATCGCCACGTCTCCCGGATAGTGCACACCGGTGGCCACCCGGGAGAATCCGACCAACCCGGCAAGCGCCGACATCGCCAGTCCCGCAAGAGGGTTCTCGATCGCCACTCCGGTGGCGAAGGCGGCAGCGCTCGCGGAGTGCCCCGACGGCAGGGAGTTGGAGGTCGGGAGCGTTCGGCTTCGGCGGGGAGCGGGTACCAGGGCGGCGGTGGGGCGCGGCCGTCGTCGCACGCGCTTGGCGACCTGGTTGGTGACCAGACTGGTGACGGCCAGCGAGCCGAGCCCGCGAACGGCACCGCGTTGCAGATCCGGCCGGCCGCTGGCGGCGAGCCCGGCAGCGATCGCGATCCACAACTTGCTGTGGTCGGCCGCTCGTGTCAGCGGCGGCATCGTGGCGTCGAGCAGTGGGCTGGGGGAGCGGGCGATGGAGTCGTAGACGGCGGCGTCGAGGGAACCGAGGCCGCGGGTCACGCGGTCGGCTCGCCGCGCGATCGCCCGGGCGCGGAAGCGGTCGACGATGGTGCGGGGCATGGTTGTCACCGTACTGGCCGGGCCGGTGCAGCGGGCGAATCGGACACAACGACATCGGCTGCCGTCACGTGATCCGTGACGACAGCCGATGTCGTTGTGTTCGTTGCACTTCCGGCGGTTACGCCGGCGGCGCGCCTACTCGAGCGGGTTGCCGCCCTTTTCCTGCAACTCGCGCAGGGCCTTGCGTTCGGCGAGCTCCTGCTCGTGCTCGTGCTCGATGTTGCGGTTCTGCTGCTCGGGCGGATCGGCGAGCAGGATCGAACCCGTACCCGGAGCGCCGGCGGAGCCGAGCTTGTTCATCCGCTTCGGGACAGCCGCACCCTCGTAGGGGAGCGGGATCGGGTGACCGTGGCTGTCGACCGGTCCGAGCGGCTGATGCAGCTCGATGTACTCACCCTGCGGCAGGCGCTTGATGATTCCGGTCTCGATGCCGTGGGCGAGGACCTCGCGGTCGCTGCGCTGCAGCGCCAGCGCCCAGCGGTAGGCGATGAAGTACAGCAGCGGCGGGATGACGATCAGGCCGATGCGGCCCGCCCAGGTCGTCGCATTGAGCGACACGTGGAACTTCAACGCGATGATGTCGTTCATGCACATCAGCGTGAGGATGATGTAGAAGCTGAAGGCCATCGCGCCGAGGCCGGTGCGCACCGGGGTGTCACGCGGACGCTGCAGCAGGTTGTGGTGAGCGTCGTCGCCGGTGAGGCGCTTCTCGATCCACGGGTAGGCGAACATCACGCCGAACATCAGGGTGATGATCACGACGCACCAGAACACCGCCGGAATCGTGTAGTGACCCCAGTACAGCTCCCAGTCGGGCATCAGACGCACCAGACCGTCGGTCCACATCATGTAGATGTCGGGCTGCGAGCCCGCCGACACCTGCGCCGGGTTGTACGGGCCGAGGACCCACACCGGGTTGATCTGGAACACACCGGCCATGATCGCGAGGACACCGGTGACCACGGCGAACATCGCACCACCCTTGGCGGCGAAGACCGGCATGATGCGCACGCCGACGACGTTCTTCTCGGTGCGGCCGGGGCCGGGGAACTGCGTGTGCTTCTGGTACCAGACCAGGGCCAGGTGAGCACCGATCAGCGCGAGGATGATTCCCGGGAACAACAGGATGTGCATCACGTACATGCGCGGGATGATGATGTCGCCCGGGAACTGTCCGCCGAACAGCGCCCAGTGAATCCAGGTGCCCACCAGCGGGATTCCGAGGACGATACCGCTCATTGCGGCGCGCACACCGGTTCCGGAGAGCAGGTCGTCGGGCAGTGAGTAACCGAAGAAGCCCTCGAACATCGCCAGGATCAGCAGCAGGCAGCCGATGATCCAGTTGGCCTCGCGAGGCCGCCGGAACGCACCGGTGAAGAAGATGCGCGCCATGTGGATGATGATCGACGCCGCGAACAGCAGGGCCGCCCAGTGGTGCACCTGCCGGACGAACAGACCGCCGCGCACCTCGAACGAGATGTTGAGCGTGGTCTCGTAGGCACGGGTCATCATGACGCCCTTGAGCGGCTCGTAATCGCCGTGGTAGATGACCTCACTCATCGACGGATCGAAGAAGAAGGTCAGATACACACCCGACAGCAGCAGGATGATGAAGCTGTAGAGAGCGACCTCGCCGAGCATGAAGGACCAGTGACTCGGGAAGACCTTGTTGATCTGCCGGCGCATACCGGCGGCGAGGTGGTACCGCGAGTCCACCTCTTCGGCCTGTGTGGCCATGCGGTCGGCGATGGTCATGAGTCACGCTCCCAGAAAGCCGGTCCGACGGGTTCGATGTAGTTGCCCTGGTTGTGGGCACGGTTGGCGACCAGGTACCCCTGATCGTTCACCGTTATCGGCAATTGCGCCAGTGCGCGCGCTGCCGGACCGAAGACCGGTTTGGCCGAGTCGAGCGCGTTGAACTGTGACTGGTGGCACGGGCAGAGGATGCGATTGGTGCGCTGCTCGTAGAGCGAGGTCGGGCAGCCGAGGTGACTGCAGACCTTGGTGTAGGCGAAGTAGTCGCCGTAGTTGAAGCTCTCCTGGCCCTTGCGCTTGATGACGTTGGCCGCGTCGGCCGGACGCAAGCGGATGAGCATGACCGGGTTGCTGACGTAGCGCAGACCCCAGACGAGCTTCTCGCGCGACTCCTCGGTCTCGCCGAGTCCGTCGGAGACACGCCACGGGAAGACGGTTTCCATCGCCCCGGAGTCGAGATCCTCGGGCCGGACGAGGGCCACCCGGTAGGGGTCGCCGACATCGCGACGAAGGAACACCGTCTCGGTCGGGTTCTCCTTGGAGTTGTAGATCGGTGACCAGCCCGAGTTCCACAGGGGAGCGTCACCACGATCGGCCCACGGGTTCTTGATGATGCCGCCCACCGCGGCGATCACACCGGTGAAGGCGAGCGCACCGAAGGCGAAGATGCCCGAGCCGATGATCATCTTGCGGCGGCCGAGGGTGGAGGTGGTCCCGGAGTCCTTCAGCTCGGCGACGATGGTCGCCTTGTCGACGTCACTGGAACCGGGTCCGTCGTGACGGTCCTGCACCGAGATCTCCGAGGGCAGGAACTTCTTGGTGATCAACACCAGTGCGATGCCGATCGACAAGATCGACAGACCGAAGGTGATGCCCAACAGCGGGGTGTTGAGCGTGTACCACCAGTAGTTCGGATCGTCCGGCATGGCGAAGTGCCAGTGATTGAAACAGAAGATGACGAAGCAGGCGAGCGCTGAGATGCCCGAGATCGTCAGCCAGATGGCGACCTGGCGCTCGGCGCGCTTCTCAACACCGGTGCCCGGCTCGGGGTAGCGCTCGCCGCGGTGGATGATCTCCACCCCGTCGAGGTTGGTACCGAGTTTGACCAGCTCGTCGTTGCTCATCTGGTCGAGTTCGTCCTTGGTCGGGACGTCCTTATCGCTGACGGTCATGCTCGAGATCCCATCCACATCGCGGCGGCGACGATCGCCACAACCCCGACAAACCACATCACCATGCCCTCACTGACGGGGCCGAAGCCGCCGATTCCGAGGCCGCCCTGCGGCTTGGATTCGGTGACGTACTTGATGAAGCCGATGATGTTCTTCTTCTCGTCCACCGACAGCTGGCGGTTGGAGAACTTCGGCATGTTCTGCGGGCCGGTCAGCATCGCCGTGTAGATCTGCTGTTCCTTGACGTCGGACAACGTCGGCGCGAACTTACCGCCGGACAGCGCACCGCCACGGCCGGTGAAGTTGTGGCACGACGCGCAGTTCAGTCGGAACAGCTCGCCACCCTGGGCGAGGTTGTCGCCGCGGAGTGACTCCTGGGCAACCACGCGGACACCGTTCTCGGTCTTGATCGAACCGTCCGGGTTGTGCTCGTAGATCACGCTGGGTCCACCACCCATGCCCTGGATGTAGGCACCGAGCTGGTCGATCTGGGCGGTGGTGAACTTCGGCGGCTTGCGCAGCGCCTGCGCCTCACCGCGAGCGGCGGGCATACGGCCGGTCGACACCTGGAAGTACACGGCCGCGTCGCCGACACCGAGCAGCGACGGGCCGCGATCGGGCACACCCTGCAGGTTGGCGCCGTGGCAGGTGACGCACGAGGTCTCGTACAACTGCTTGCCCGCACTGATCAGCGCGGCGTTGTCGACGTCGGCGGTGGCGACCTGCGGCTTGGGCGTCAGCAGCGACGCGATCATGCCGGCCATGAACAGACCGGCGAGCAACAGGATGGTGCCGCTGACACGTCGGCGAAGCTTGCGTCGTGCCTTCGACCGGCGGGCGGAACTCGCCGGGGTCGTCGACGGCGTCGCGACCGATTCGACCGCGTCAGTTGCGTCGCTATCCGACGATCGCGGTGGAGATGAACTCATCTCTAGTCTCTCTACTAGCGGACGGACTCTGGGCTGTGATGCGGGTTCACCCCGCGCAAAGCTCGGTTACTGCGCAGGGACTCCGGGTGCTCCCGGCGTGCCGCGTTCTCATCGAATGAAGTAGATCGTCACGAACAGGCCGATCCACACGATGTCGACGAAGTGCCAGTAATAGGACACGACGATCGCCGCGGTCGCCTGGGCCGGGGTGAACTTCGACAGCTTGGTGCGGATCAGCAGGAAGATGAAGGCGACCAGACCACCGATGACGTGCAGGCCGTGGAATCCGGTGGCCATGTAGAACACCGAGCCGTAGGCGCTCGAGGAAAGCGTCGTGCCCTCGTGCACCAGGTGGTAGTACTCGTAGCCCTGGCCGCAGACGAAGAACGCGCCCATGAAGAAGGTCAGCAGGTACCAGCGGCGCAGACCGAAGACGTCTCCGCGCTCGGCGGCGAACACACCCATCTGGCACGTCACCGACGAGAGGATGAGGACCGTCGTCACCGGGATGGCCAGGGCCAGATTGAGTTCGGTGGGCTCCGGCGGCCATCCGTCGACCGGATTGGCGTTGGCGCGCGCGACGAAATACATCGCGAACAAGCCTGCGAAGAACATCAGCTCACTGGACAGCCAGACGATCGTGCCGACACTCACCATGTTGGGCCGGTTGAGTGAGTGCACGCGCGCGGTGATGGCCGTTCCGGAAGTACCTACAGCGCTAGTCACAAGTTGAAGTATGACGGTTCGTAGTACGCGGTGACCACTTGGGTCCGAGATTGGTGGGAACTTTTTCTCTTCGCGCTGGTCGGCGCCGGTTGCGCGGGTGTCTCGGCGTGTCTGTGGGCCCGTCGTGGTTTGCTCGGGACATGGGTACTTCGCGATCGGACCACGAGCCGAACCCAGCGCCGCGGGATGTGAACGGCCGCCCGGTCTCCCGTTCCCGCTGGCAACGACTCACCGCGCGGATCGGTTCCCGCAGCGTTCCCGAAGCGATCGGCGTCGATGACGACGATCTCGAGGTGATCGCTTCGTGCGACGACGACGCCGCATCGAGTTCGACTGTGCTGGAAGGGTCTTCGTGGCGTCCACAGGATCAGGCCGTGGTCCGTCATCATCTGGTTCTGCCGATCTCGCGGGTGTCCGACGCCATCGCGGTCGCCGCGCTCGACGGGTACCGGCCGGTTCTTCAGGAGCACGACGGCCCGGTGCCGGATGGGCACGAGGCGCTGGTGCTGGCGCGGGTGCAACTCGTCGATGCACTGCACCTGTCGCAGGAGCGTTCGAGGATGGCCAGTCTCGGGTCGCGGCACGACGGCCGCGCGGTGGGGTGGCAGGTGCTGCAACGTGCCGGGAAGACGGACCACTCGGGCGGGCGAACAAGCGGGTGAGCGGCCGGGACGTGGGTGGCCCCACGCCCGGGGAGTGTCGGGTCGGCCCTACAGTTCTTGGGGTGAGCAGCGCGCAGACGTACACGTGGCCGCAGATCCTCGGCCGGGTCACCGACGGCATCGACCTGACCGTCGACGAAGCGGCCTGGGCGATGAACGAGATCATGACCGACGGGGCGACAGGAGCCCAGATCGCGGCCTTCGGGGTCGGGGTCAAGATGAAGGGCGCCGCGCCCGCCGAGTTGCGCGGGCTGGCCGCGGCGATGCTCGAGCACGCGGTACCGGTGACCGTGTCCCGGCCGGCCATCGACGTGGTCGGCACCGGCGGCGACCGTTCCCACACCGTCAACATCTCCACCATGACCGCCGTCGTCATCGCCGCGGCCGGCGTCGCCGTGGTCAAACACGGCAATCGCGCCGCGTCGTCGAAGAGTGGTGGCGCCGACGTCCTCGAGGCGCTCGGCGTGTCGATCGGCCTGGGCGCGGGCGACGTCGAACGTTGCGTCGACGAATTGGGTATCGGATTCTGCTTCGCGCCGGTGTTCCATCCGGCGTTCCGTTTCACCGGGCCGCCGCGCAGGGAGATCGGTATCCCAACGGTGTTCAACGTGCTCGGGCCGCTGACGAACCCCGCCCGACCCTCCCGCGGGCTGATCGGCTGTGCCTTCGCCGACCTCGCACCCGTGCTCGCCGAGGCCTTCGCCGAACGAGGGGCGGCCGTGCTCGTCGTCCGGGGTGACGACGGACTCGACGAACTGACGACAACAAGCACCTCGACGGTGTGGCAGGTCGTCGGCGGCCGGGTCGTCGAACTCACCCTCGATCCGCGCGACCTCGGTATCGAGCTCGTGGAGCTGTCGGCGCTGCAGGGGGGAGACGCCATCGCCAACGCCGCGATCGGCCGCGACCTGTTCGCCGGGGTACGGGGCCCGGTCCGGGACGCGGTGGTCCTCAACGCCGCGGGCGCCATCGTGTCGGCGGAGATGACCGACGCCTACGGCGTCGAAAGCCTCACCGCAGCGATGGTGTCGGCGAAGGCACGCGCCGAAGCCGTCATCGATTCCGGCGCCGCGGCCGCGCTACTCGATCGGTGGGCCGCGCGCTCGCAGGAGCTGGCCGGCCGGCCGTAGCGCGTTACTCCTCGCCGATGGAGAAGCCGCCCTCGACCTCCGAGCTGGAATAGCTGCGGAAGGCGATGTGGGTGGCGGTATGGGTCACCCCCGGTAGCCGGTTGATCCGGCCGGTCACCACATCGGCGATCTCGGCGTGATCGCGCACCTTGATCTTGGCGATGAGATCGACGTCGCCGGCACACGAGTACACCTCGGCGACGCCGCTGATGTCGGCGACCGCCTGCGCGGTCTCCGGGATGCGGTGAACGTCGGCGTGGATGAGGACGATGGCGGTGATCATGGCATCAGCTTAGGGCGTGGATCCCACCGGCCCGTAGCGGCTTTGCGTGCTGCGCCACGGCCTTCGGATGCGGTGCGGGCGTCCGGGTCCGGCGTCGAGGCATGGCGGTCTCGGCGGCCGAGCGGGCCGTGGCGGCCCAGTCGCCGCGGCGCGCCGCCGATCCGACCGGCGACGCGAAACCCTCGGAGCTCGCGACGATTCGCACGCCCGGCTCGCCGAGCCACCGGTGGAGCAGTGCCGATTCCTCCGGGGACGCACCCAGCAGCGGCCCCTCCCCGGGCAGCACCGTCTCCGCGGAGGCGATCAACGCGTCGACGACCGGCATGGGGGCCACTCCCCGTCGGGCGTGTCCGGCCGACGCGAGCCGGCCGTGCCGGATCACGGCCAATTCCCATCCTCCCGCGCCGTCGGTCCGGGCGACGACGATCTCGGCGATCCGGCACAGCGCCGAGAGCCGCTGACAGCGTGCCAGCGTGTCGATGGTCGCGGCGACCCGGTCGCGGTGACGCGCCGCGGTCTCGAACATCTGCGCGTCGGTGAGGCGGTCGAGTTCGTCGATGAGCCCCGACAACATGGCCGAGTCGCGACCGGAGAGCAGATCATGGGCGGCCTGTACCCGGCCGACGTAGTCGGTGACCGTCAACGGACGGTCGGTGGCCGCGGCGCACCCGCCCAGGGCGTCGCCACCGTCGGCGGGGGTCCGGCACCAGTGATGTGTCGCGGCGACCGGCATTCGGGCCCGACAGGTGCGCAGTCCGGCGGCTCGGGAGATCAGCTCGGCGATCTCGGCGGCGCGGGTGCGATTGGCCACCGGTCCGACGGAGTCGGTGCCGGGGGTCCGGGTGATCTGCAGTCGGGGAAATCGTTCGCCGGTCAGCGTGATCCACCAGCCGCGGTGTGGGCGGGTGGAGCGCCGGTTGTAGGCGGGCGTGTGCGCCAGGATCAATCGCAGTTCGCGGACCCCGGCTTCGAGTGCGTGAGCACATTCGACGTGATCGACGCGGACGGCGAGATTCACCATCTCGGCGATCCGGGGTCGTGGGTCGGATCCGTTGAAATACGACATCACCCGGCGTCGCAGATCCGTCGCGGTGCCCACGTAGAGCACCTCGGCGGACGGTCCGCGAAACAGGTAGACCCCCGGTCGTGACGGAAGTCCTTCGGCGAGATGGCGTTTGGCGCGCAGACGGGGGTTCCCACGGGGGAGATAGGCGGTCAGGTCGGCGTAGGTCCGCACCCCCTGATTTCCGATGCGCTCGAGGAGCCGATGCAGGACCTCGACGGTGGCGCGGGCGTCGTCGAGGGCCCGGTGCGTCGGGCGTACCGAGACGTCGAACAGGTCGGCGAGAGCGCTGAGGCGGACGGTGGGGGCCTCGTCGCGGGTCAGCACCCGGCGCGCCAGTCGTACGGTGCACAAGCTGGTGTGAAAGGGCCACGCCATGTCCAGCCGCGTGGCGTTGTGGCGCAGGAATCCCATGTCGAAGCGCGCGTTGTGGGCCACGAGCAGGCACCCGCGCGCGAACTCGATGAAGGAGGACAGCACCTCACCGATCTGTGGGGCGTCGTAGACCATCGCGCTCGTGATCCCGGTCAGGGCGACGATCTGCGGTGGGATCGACCGTTGTGGGTCGACGAGGGTCGCGAACTCACCGAGCACCTCGCCGCCGCGCACCTTCACCGCGCCGATCTCGGTGATGGCGTCGCGGGCCGGATCGCCCCCGGTCGTCTCCAGGTCGACGACCACGATCGTCGTATCGAACAGGGACTGCTCGCCGAATCCCGCGTCGTCGGTGCCGTCCGCTCCTGCGCCGAGGTCGGCGAAGGAGAGCTGAGCCGTATCAACCACCACGCCGCGAACACTAGTTCGACCCTCCGACAGCCTCGGTTGGGGTGCGAGTGACTGCTGTGATGGGTGTGCTCTCGAGCCCCGTCGATGCCGACGCGACGATTCTGTCGGTGGCCACTTCTACTGTCGGCTGCGGTGGTCGACACCGGAGCTCGCCCGGCCCGTTGCGCAACGGGCCGGGCCGGGCAGGCCGGGATGAATCGCCCGCCGACACGTCCAGAGACAGCAAGTGAGATGGAGATCACAATGTACATCGACTGCGCCAGCTGCCCGGGCCGTCACCGCGCGTGTGACGGCTGCATGATGAACCTCTTCGTAGAGCCTGTGACCAGCGGTGATAGGGATGATCTCGGTGGTCGGCGGGTGGTCCGTGAGGTGGGGGATTCCGACGCCGAGATCTGCTCTGCGGTCGATGTGTTCGCCGGCGCTTCGATGGTGAGCACGGAGTCTGCACGATCGGCAAAACTCGCCATCGGCCCTGCGTGCGGACCCGCTTCGCGCCCGGGTCTGCGGATTCTGCGGGCGGGTTAGCCGTCACCGCGAATCGGGCCCTTTGTCCCCTAGTGGACAGACCCGCATCCGATTTCGTAACCTTTCCGAGACCTTCGCAGAGCGTCCCGCTTCAAACCGAAGCGGTCTGGGGAGATCACCGCTCAATCGTCCGACGGACGAACCGGGGAACCACACATTTTCGGAGCAATTCGAATTGGGGTGAGTCGCGCCCTGGGCACGACTGTGTCCGGATCGCGTAGGGCCATTCTCTCGGCCCGAACCCGACAGCTAACTCGGTAGGCGGTCAAGGGAGAACCAAAGGAGAACTCGTTTCGTGGCCAAACATCGTTTGGAACAGCCGAATCGCGGAGGCATCGCCAAGAAGGCGATGATCGCGGGCTCGCTGACCGTCGGCTCGCTCGCCGTGGCCGCAGGTCCGGCCCTCGCCGCACCGGCTCCGGCGCCCAGTGCGACCATCGAGATCCCGAATCTCGGCAAGTTCACGGTGCCCGGCATCGATCAGAATCAGGTTCCGAACCAGTTCCGCCCGGGTGGTGGCGGTATCACCGCCCCGGTGCAGAGTGCTGCAGAAAAGGCCGTTCGTGCCGCGGAAACCAAGATCGGCGCGCCCTACGTGTACGGCGCCGCCGGCCCTAATGCCTTCGATTGCTCCGGCCTCGTCTACTGGTCCTACCAGCAGGCCGGCAAGACGATCCCGCGCGACAGCTACGGCCAGCTGGGTGGCGGACGCGCGGTGAACTACGCCGACGCGCAGCCCGGCGACGTCCTAATCTTCAACGGCGGCAGCCATGCCGGTCTCTACATCGGCAACGGCCAATTCATCCACGCCTCCACCGAGGGTGTCCCGGTGCAGAAGGCGTCGGTCAAGGCATGGTCGCTGACCGGGGTTCGCCGATACTGATCCCGGTCTCGGTGAGAACGTGTGAGCATGTATTCGGGCGGATCGCGCACAGCGCGATTCGCCCGAACGCGTCGAGGACTACGACGCCCCGGTCGAGGCAGAGGTGACGAGCCCGGGTCGGTGGGGAAGTGCAAGGGGAATGTGGTGACAATCGTGGGAGCCGGATCGGCAATCGGTCCCAACCGATCGGCACGCCTGGCGTTGATCACCGTGATCGCGGTGATCGCGGTCGCGGTGACGCAGATCGGCGCGGTGTTCGGGACGCCGCACGCCGTGGCCGACCCGCCGCAATCGGCGGATCAACTGCTTGCGCGATACACCTCGCTGAGCCGTGAAGCCGAGACCTCGGCCGAACAGATGCACAACGCCCAGATCGAGTACGACAAGCAGCGTGGCATCGTCGCCCAGTCCAAGAAGGCCGCCGCCGCCGCGCAGAGTTCACTCGACCGTTCCCAGGTTTCGTTGAACGAGTTGCAGACACGCTTCGACTCCCTCGTGCGCATCAGTTACATGGGCGGTCGCTCCAACCGGCTCTATGCCGTCCTCACCAGCAACTCGCCCCAAACCCTGCTCGACCAGATGTCCGGGTTGGAGATGGTCTCGCGTCGCGCCGCCGCCGATCTGGCGGCGCTGAAGAAGGTGCGCGCCCAGACCGTCTCGGACCGCGACGCCGCGAATTCGACGGCATCGACGGCCACCCGCGCGGTCTCCGACGCCGAGCGTGTACGCGGCGATCTGCAGAAGAAGCAGGCCGAACTGCAACTGCAGGCCGCCCAGATCCGGGTGATCTATGCGAGCCTGACCGGCAAGCAGCTTGCCGCGCTCGCCGGCCCGCGCTTCGACTTCGACCCCGCAGCCGTACCCCGCGGGACCGCCCCCGCACTCGTCGCCGTCCAGGCCGCGCTGACCCGCATCGGCGACCCGTATGTATGGGGCGCGACCGGTCCCGACTCGTTCGACTGCTCGGGCCTGATGGTGTGGGCGTTCAAGCAGGCGGGCAAGCTCCTGCCACGATCCAGTGAGGCGCAACTCGCCGGCGGCACCCCGGTCTCGCGCCAGGATCTGCAGCCCGGCGACCTCATCATCTATTACCCCGACGCCACGCATGTGGGCATGTACGTCGGCGACGGCTACGTGATCCACGCCTCCACCTTCGGTGTGCCGGTCAAGGTCGTCCCGATCGACGACGCGGGACCGTACAACTCCGCGCGTCGGTACTAGGGGCGTGCTCCGCCCGCGGTGGGCGATCGGCGTGCTCCGCCCGCGGGTGGCGCCCCGGCGTGCCGCGGTGACCACGGGCGCCGGAGCGGTGCTCGTCGTCACCTCACTACTGATCACCTCCTGCGGTGGCGACGGTGTCGGTGGCGGCTCCGGTACGAGGTCGTCCTCGGCGCCCGCGTCGACGACCAACGTCTATCTGGACCAGCGCTCCCAGGGCGTGACGCGACTGCTCGACGCGCTGTCGACCGCGCTGCGTTCGGGCACCCCCGATCAGCTTGCGGGGCTGCTCGACCCGTCCATCGCCCCGGCGTTACGCGCCCGGTTGCAGACCGTGCAGGACAACCTGTCGTCGTCGGTGCCTCGCCCGGACTCATCATCGCGTGGACAACGCTTGCAGCTCAAGGAGTTTCGTTACCAGCTCGCTCCCACCGAGGAGGTCGAGACCCTGGTCGGTGCCGACGTCCAGGCACGGCTGGATCAGCAGGGCAGCTCCGACACCTGGGTGGCCCCGGTGGAATTGCACGTGGCGCTCGGCGGTGCGAGCACTCCCGGCATCGATGAGGACGAGGTGGTGATCGATACCCAGCTCGTCGCCGCCCGCTACGACGACACCTGGAAACTGGTCGGCGACTCGACACTCGCCGGTGAGCCCGCACCACCGACACAGATGTGGGATCTGCCGGGGCTGGCCGTTGCCGATGTCCCCACCGCGGGCGGCGCCTCGGTCATCGCGTCCTATCCGGATGGTGCGGACGGTTCTGGCACCTCTTCTCCCGGCTCGACAGCTCCTGGTTCGACAGCTCCCGGCCCCACCGCCGAGATGGTTGCCCGCATCCGCTCGCTGCTCCCCGGCGCGATCGCCGCGGTGTCGGCATTCTGGGGGACCGGGTGGCCCCAGCGTTCGGTGCTGGTGAGTACGGCCGACGACGACCAGTTCCACGCCCTGGCCGCCTCGGCCACCGACACCGCTGCGGCCGCCACCATCTACGCCCACCTCGATCTGTCCGCCGGTTCGGTGACCGGCCAGCGTGTGCTCCTCACGCCGATGGCCCGTGATCTGCCCGCACCGGCACTCGGCGTCGTCCTGCGTCACGAACTCACCCACGTCGCGACACGCGCGCAGACCGCGACCACCGCGCCGATGTGGCTCACCGAGGGGGTGGCGGAGTACGTGGGGCGAAAGGGTACCTATACCCGCCCCGCCGACGCGGCCCCGGATCTCGCGGCCGCGGTGCAGGCCGGTGACACCCCGTCCGATCTGCCGACCGATCAGCAGTTCTCCGTCGACGCCGATTCCGCGCGGATGGCCTATCAGTCGGCGTGGTCGGTGGCGACCTTCGTCGCGGCGGCGTTCGGCGAACCCAGGCTGCGGGCACTGTATGTGGCGGTGGGTGCATCGGGCGACGCCGCGCGGGCCGACGCCGCGTTGTCGGCCACCCTGGGAATCACGCGGGCTCAGTTCGTTGCCCGGTGGCGGGCGTGGCTGACGGCCGAACTGCGATGAGATCGGCAAGGATGATGGCGTGACCCACCGAACGCTCCTGGTGACCAACGATTTTCCGCCACGGCGTGGCGGAATCCAGTCCTACCTCCAGAATCTCGTGGATCTGCTGGACCCGGACGATGTGGTGGTCTACGCCCCGCGCTGGCGTGGACGCAGCCACGAGGAGTTCGACGCCGCGGTACCCTACCGCGTCTATCGGCATCCGACGACGCTGATGCTGCCCACCCCGTTCGTCGCTCGTCGGGCTGCGAAGATCATTCGGGACGAAGACATCTCGACGGTCTGGTTCGGAGCGGCCGCGCCGTTGGCGGTGTTGTCGGGATATCTGCGCCGGGCCGGAGCCCGGCGCATCATCGCCAGCACACACGGACACGAGGTCGGTTGGTCGATGCTCCCGGGGGCGCGCGGCATCCTGCGCTACATCGGCAACCACACCGACGTCATCACCTTCGTCAGCCGCTATACCCGCGGCCGGTTCGCCTCGGCCTTCGGTCCTCGGGCCGCGCTGGAGTATCTGCCCCCGGGCGTCGATGTCGCCCGCTTCGCTCCGGATGCCCAGGCGCGCCAGCGAATTCGTGCCGAGCTGGGACTCGGTGAACGGCCCACGATCCTGTGTCTGTCGCGGCTGGTGCCGCGCAAGGGGCAGGACGTCCTGATCCGCGCGCTGCCATTGATCCGATCGGAGATCGCCGACGCCGCGCTCGTCATCGTCGGGGGCGGGCCCTACGCCGAGAAGCTGCACGACATCGCCCACGCGGAGGGGGTGAGCGAGCACGTCGTGTTCACCGGGCCGGTGCCGGCCGCCGAGCTCGCCGCTTACCACACCATCGCCGACGTCTTCGCCATGCCGGCGCGCACACGTGGCAAGGGCCTCGACGTCGAGGGTCTGGGCATCGTCTACCTGGAGGCGTCGGCCTGCGGTGTGCCGGTGGTCGCCGGCCTCTCCGGCGGCGCCCCGGAGACCGTCCGCGAGGGGGTCACCGGAACCGTCGTCGACGGCACCGATGTCGCCGGGGTCGCGCTCGCGCTCATCGGGATCCTCTCCGATCGCGACGCCGCCGCCGAGATGGGCCGTCAGGGTCGCCGATTCGTCGAGGATCACTGGCAGTGGTCGCAGATGGCCGCACGTCTGCGTCAACTGCTGTGATCGGTCAGCGGCTGTGACCGGTCAACTGCTGTGATCGGCCGGCTGCTGTGAGCGGCTCCGGTCGGGGATGACTCAGCGCTTGGCGTAGAGCGCGTCGATGTCGCCGGCGTACTTGTCGACGACCACATTGCGCTTGACCTTCAGCGTCGGGGTCATCTCACCGGTCTCCTCGCTGAAATCGTCACCGAGAATCCGGAACTTCTTGATCGACTCGGAGTGCGAGACGGTCTTGTTGGCCTCGTCGACGGCCGACTGAATCGCCGCGCGCAGGTCGGGGTCGTCGGCGAGATCGGCCACCGATGCGTCGGCGGGCTTGCCGTTGCGCTCCTTCCACGCCGGGAAGGCCTCGGGATCGACGGTGACCAATGCGGCGATGAACGGCTTCTGATCGCCGACCACGACCGCCTGTGAGACCAGGGCATCGGCGCGGATGACATCCTCGAGGCCGGCGGGCGAGACGTTCTTGCCGCCCGCGGTGACGATGAGTTCCTTCTTGCGCCCGGTGATCTTCAGGAACCCCTCGTCGTCGAGTGATCCGAGATCGCCGGTGTGGAACCAGCCGTCGGTGATGGCGGCGGCGCTGGCCTCCTCGTTGTGCCAGTACTCCTTGAACACCACGCCGCCGCGCAGCAGGATCTCCCCGTCCTCGGCAATCCGAACGTCGTTGCTCGCCAAGGGTTTTCCGACGGTGCCGATCTTGACCGCGCCGGGGGTGTTGACGGTGACCGCCGCGGTCGTCTCGGTCAGGCCGTAACCCTCGTAAACCGGGATCCCGATCCCGGAGAAGAAGAATCCCAGGCGAGAACCGAGCGGCCCGCCCCCGGAGATCGCGAGCTCGCACTCGCCGCCGAGTGCCGCGCGGAGCTTGCCGTAGACGAGCTTGTCGAACAGGGTGTGCTTGGCGCGCAACACGATTCCGACGTCGCCGCGTTCGGCCGCCGCGGCGTGGTCGATGGCGGTGGCCGCCGCCATGTCGAAGATCCGGCCCTTGCCCTCGTCGTGGGCCTTCTGGCGGGCGGTGTTGTAGACCTTCTCGAACACGCGGGGCACCGAGAGGATCAGAGACGGCTTGAACACCGCGAATTCCGGTACGAGGCCCGGAATGTCGTTGGTGAAGCCCACCTCGACCCCGGCCTCCATGGCGACCAGGGTGATCGCGCGGGCCAGCACGTGCGCCAGCGGCAGGAACATCAGCAACCGCTTGCCGGGCGCGAGCAACTGCGACATGTTGCCCTCGAGGACCCCGCGGACCTCGGAGAGCATGTTGGCGTGCGTCAGCTCGCAGCCCTTAGGCCGGCCGGTGGTGCCCGAGGTGTAGATCAGCGTCGCCGGATCATCTGCGTGGACCGTCGCACGACGCTTGGCGACCTCGTCGTCGTCGACCTCGGCACCAGCGGTCGTCAACTGCTCGAGCGCGCCGGGTCCGTCGGCCGGATCGATCTGCAGGACCTGCACCGGATGGTCGAGATTCGCGGCTTCGTAGAGCTTTCGGTGCTCGTCGGCTTCGACGATGATCATCGACGCCGCGGAGTCGGTCATGATCCATTCGATCTGCGAACTCGACGACGAGTCGTAGATCGGGACGGTGATCGCCCCGGCCGACCAGATCGCGAAGTCCAGCAGCACCCATTCCAGTCGGGTCGCCGACAACAGGGCCACGCGATCCCCGGGCTGTACGCCGGAGGCGATCAAGCCCTTGGCCAGAGCGGTGATCCGCGCGGCGATGTCATCGGCGCGGACCGGTTCCCACGTCGCGCCCTCCTTGCGGCGGAAGACGGTCTGGCCCGGCGTGCGTTCGGCGATGCCGAAGATGATCGAGGTGGCGTTCTCATCGGCTTCGATGGTGAACCTCGCGGGAACGCTGTACTCGCTCATATCCTGCACCTTTCGACCGTCAACGATGACCAGACCATCGTAACGACGATCATTGGCACGATGTGCCGGGGTGGGCCCGGACCGGGCGGAGCAGACGTTGCCTACCGATCGGCCGCGCCGATATGTGAAGCTGGAGTCGTGACGAGCATTCAGGTTGCCGACGACACCTTCGTCGCCGCGGACCCGGAGAGTGCGGCCGAGGTGGTGGGGGACCGGACCAGGTGGCGCCGGTGGTGGCCCGACCTGCATCTCGAGGTCGTCGAGGACCGGGCGGCCGCCGGGGTGCGCTGGCGGGTGTCGGGGCCGATCGACGGGACGATGGAGATCTGGTGCGAGCCCGTGCTCGACGGTTTCGTCCTGCATTACTTCCTGCATGCCGAACCGGCCGCGTCGGTGCTCGGCGGCGGGAAATCGGACCGAGAGCGCGCGGACCTGCTCGCCGAACTCAATCGGCAGCGACGGGTGGCCGGCAAGGTGATGGCCTTCGAGTGCAAGGACGTGCTCGAGGACGGTCGCGGCGTCGGTGAGCCCGCGACCACGGCCGGCCGGACGGGTGCGTGATGGCCGACCGGACCGAACGCTCGATTGTCGTCAACGCCGACGCCGGCGACATCATGGCGGTGATCGCCGACTTCGACAACTATCCCGAATGGGTCAGTGCCGCACGCGAAGTCCACGTCACCGAACGGGATTCGGCGGGTCGCGCCCGGCGCGTCCGGTTCGTGCTGGACGCCGGGGTGCTGCGCGACACCTACGAATTGCGGTATGCGTGGGACGCCGACGGCACCGGGGTGTCGTGGGAACTGGTTTCCAGTGACCTGCAACGCGATCAGCGTGGCCGCTACGAGGTCGTGCAGCAGGTGCCCGGCTCGAGCAAGGTCACCTACACGCTGATGGTGGACCTGATGGTGCCGATGATCGGGCAACTCAAGAGGCGCGCCGAGAAGGCCATCACCGACGCCGCCCTCAACGACCTGAAGAAGAGAGTCGAAGGCTGATCGATCTCACTCCCATCCACGTGGTGCTGGGGCCGGGGGGTTCCGGGATTTCCGTGGTCGCGGCCGCCGGAGCACTGCGCCGTGACCGCGGTCGTGGTCGTGCCCGCGCGCCGCTGGCCCGGCCGGACCGCCACACCCTGCTGATCACCGTCGACCGGCTTTCGCCGACGCCGGATCTGTTGGGGGTCTTCCGAATGCCCGGATCGAGCGTCGCGGTCTCCTCGGGTGTGCACCTGTTGACCCTGGACCGGCTGGAGTCGCTGGAGCAGACCTGGGCGGTGTTCGCCGAGGTGCTCTCCGCCGGCATTCGGGGCGCCAAGTCGACGCTGCCGGTGCTGGCCACACTGGCCGGCATCGACGCCGCGGAACTCGCCGCGCTGCCCGGCGTCGAGGAGTTCTTGTTGCTGCGGCGTATTCGTGACGAGGCCACCAGCGGCACCTGGGAGCGCATCGTCGTCGACCTGTCCGGGGTGGCCGATCCGTACTCCCTGCTGCGCGCGCCGACGATCCTGCTGCAGGCCCTCGAGCGGCTGTGGCCGCGCCACCGGCGTCTCGCGGCGGCCGCCGACACACCGATGCTCGCGCAGCTGACCGCCGCCGTCGACGCCATCGCGGGCGACTGCGACGACATCGTGGAGTTGCTCACCGATCCGCACGTCGTCGCCGGACATCTCGTCGTTGCGGCCGATGCGCGCGGTGCGGGTGCGGTGCCCCGTCACCTGGCGATCGCCGACCTGATGGGCTTTCCGATGCGGTCGGTCGTGGTGAACCGGGGTGTCGGCGCCGGCGCGCCCGCCGAGGTGGTCGTCGACGACCCGCAGGTCGCCGTGTCGACCGTCGACCTTGCCGCCGCCCCGGTGGATCGCCCGGCACGATTGCGCAAACTCGCTGTGTCACTTGCCCGTCCGACCGGAGTTGCGCGCGGCAGCGGTGCCGCAGCGGTGACGACGGTATCCGGTACGGGACTCGACTCCGTCTTCGAGATGTCGTGGGAGCAACGGCTGCCCGAGCCCAGCCGGTTCGACCTCGGCCGCAGTGGCGACGACCTGCTCGTCACCGTCGACGGGTTCCGCCACGCGGTGCGGCTGCCGTCGGTGCTGCGGCGCTGCCACGTCGGCACGGCGAGCTGGGACGGCCGACAGGTCCGGGTGCGCTTCACCCCCGATCCCGCCGTCTGGCCGCGGGATCGCCAGGCCTGAGAAGTGCCGGAGCGCGTACACCCGGAATGGAGGCGGGCGCGCCGCAGAGGGTACCGTGCTTGTGCACACGAATCGCCAGATGGAGTATCGACCGGATGAGCCGAGCGTATGAGGCGAGGGTATGAGCACTGACGACACGAGCCGTGGTGCCGACACCGGGTCGGGTTCTGAGCGCGGCGAGTCGACGGGCGACCCGCTGCGCGACCTGCTCCTCGCGCTGGCTGCCCAGATCGACGTCGTCGCGGGATGGTTCGGCACAGGTGGATCGGTGCCCACCGGCAGAACGGGGCCCACCGGCACCGCGCGACCGGCCGGGGCCGGATCGGGTGGTCCCACCGCGGCCGGCGCCTTCCTCGGCGACGGATCGGCCGCGGCCGCCGTCGGTGAGATCACCTCGCTGATGCAGGAGATCGGTGATCTGCTCGCGCGGCTGATCGCCGCACTCATCACCCTGTTGGAGGCGATCGCGGCGGCGCTGCGCAGTGCCCCCGCCGACGCCGGTGCACCGCCGCGGCGCTACCAGCCCATCGAGGTGCGCCTCGAGGCCGCCCCGCAGACACCGCCGCCCGGCGCGTCGCGTGGGCACCACGCGGTCGACCCGACATCGGAAAGTGAGAAGTGATGGGCGAGTTGACAATCGGCATCGACATCGGCGGCACCAGCGTGCGTGCAGCGGTGGTCGACGACTCGGGCGTCATGCTCGACACGCTGCGCGCGGCGACCCCGCCGACGGCCCAAGCTCTCGAACACTGTCTCGACCGTCTGGTCGGGGAGTTGACCTCACGCTGGGCGGCCAAGGCCGTCGGGATGGCGATCGCGGGCTTTCTCACCCCCGATCGCGAGGTGGTGCGATTCGCCCCCCATCTGCCGTGGCGGGAGGCCCGGGTCGCCGAGGAGATGACCACACGCATCGGTATCCCGGTGTTCACCGAACATGACGCGAACTCCGCCGCGGTGGCCGAACGTCACTACGGGGCGGCAGCCCGTGGACACAACGTGCTGGTGCTGGCGATCGGTACCGGCATCGGTGCGGGGCTGCTGATCGACGGGGAGATCTATCGCGGCAGCTTCGGTGTCGCACCGGAACTCGGGCACCTCACCATCGTCCCGGACGGCCGTCAATGCTCCTGCGGCAAGCGCGGATGTTGGGAGAGATACTGCAGCGGAACGGCTTTGGTCGACACCGTGGTCGAGCTCCTGGCCGACGGCGACTGGGGTCGCAGCCAGCTCGCGACCGACGTGGCCGCCGACCCCGGGTCGTTGACCGGCAGACGGGTGGCCGGTGCCGCCGCCGACGGCGACGCGGTGGCGGTGGCCGCCTTCGCCGCCTTCGCCGCCTCACTCGGACAAGGGCTGGCGATGATCGCCGATGTCTTCGACCCCGACCTCATCGTCATCGCCGGCGGTGTCGGGACCGCCTCGGGCCTGTACCTCGACGAGGCCCGCGAACACTATGCGCGTCTGGTCACCGGGGCCGGCCATCGGCAGCTCGCACGCATCCGCGGCACCCAGCTCGGTGAGAACGCCGGGGTGCTCGGTGCCGCCGAGGTTGCCCGCCAGGGGATCGGTGCGCACGGCCGGCACGTCGCCGATGTCTGAGGGCAGGCGGGTATGTGGGGGCCGGAGATGGACGAGGCCACAGTCATGTCCGTCGGGTGGCCGATATCTCACGGGCATCGGCTGGGGTGAGTAGAGTTCACAATCGGATCGAGTGGCCGGAAAGCACTCGTCGGTGCGACGAAGGGTAGTGACACACGCGATGTGGTACCAGGTGTTCAAGTACGTGCTGCTGGGCCCGCTGCTCCGGTTGTTGGGGCGGCCGACGATCGAAGGGCTGGAGAACATTCCGACGCGCGGACCGGCCATCCTGGCCAGCAACCACCTGGCGGTGATGGACAGTTTCTTCTTGCCGCTGATGTGCCCGCGTCGCATCTACTTCCTGGCCAAGGCCGAGTACTTCAGCGGTACCGGACTCAAGGGCGGGTTCCAGCGCTGGTTCTACACCGCGGTCGGACAGATCCCCATCGACCGGTCCGGTGCCGAGGCTGCCGCCGGTGCGTTGACCGCGGCGAGCCGCCAGCTCGAGAAGGGTGAGCTGATGGGCATGTATCCCGAGGGCACCCGATCGCCCGACGGTCGGCTCTACAAGGGCAAGACCGGGCTGGCACGGATCGCGCTGGAGACCGGGGTGCCGGTGATCCCGGTCGCGATGATCGGCACCAACAAGTTCAATCCGCCTGGGACCGTGATGTTTCGGCCGACCAAGGTCACCGTCCGGGTGGGTAAGCCGCTCAACTTCGATCGCTACGAGGGCATGCAGGGCAACCGGTTCATCGAGCGCGCCGTCACCGACGAGATCATGTACGAGCTGATGCGTCTGTCCGGCCAGCAGTACGTCGACGTCTACGCGGCCAGCCTCAAGGATCGCGCGCCCGCCGACGCCGTGGAGTCCAAGCCCGCGGCCTGAGTGGGCCCACAGGCCCGTGTGGCCGCCTCTTCTCGTCCGGGTCAGCTCGTGCGGGTCTGAGCGAGTTCGGCTCGCCCGGTCGCCTCGTCGGCGCTCGGGGCGCGCAAGCCCTCGGCCGGGAAACGCCAGATCACCACGAGTGCGGCGATCCCCCAGATCGAGTACGAACTCCCGACGACCTGCGCGAGCACCGACCACGAGGCCGAACTCTGCGGGAGGAATTGAAAAGGTCCGAGGGAGAACAGGATCAGTCCGACGGCGGCCAACCCCAGATGGGCGATCCGGGTGCTGCGAGACGACGTGCGCGCGGCAACCGTGATGGCGGTCAGGATCAGCGGGATCGCCCACACCCAGTGATGCGCCCACGAGGTGGGGGAAACGAGCAGACCCCAGACCGCGATCGCGCAGGTCGCCAGCACCGCGTTGATCCGCGCCGCGGGACCCGCGCCGGCCCGAAAGGCCTCCCGGGGACGGCAGACGTGCACCGCGCACAACGCCAGCACGGTGACCGCCAACGAACTGAGCACCCAGGCGATCTGACCGTCGACGCCCGGCATCACACGCACCCATGCCGCGTTGAGGTTCTGGTTGATGCGTCCGGCCGGATCGCCGATCCGCGTCGTGTGGAACAGCGTATGCGTCCAGTAACCCAGCGAATCGCGCGGCAGCCAGACCGCCGCGAACGCACCCGCCAGCACGAAGGTGAGACCGGCGGTGGCGGCCGCACGCCAGCGGCGGGCGACGGCGAACACGGGGAGGAACACCAGCGGGGTCAGCTTGATCGCCGAGGCCAGACCCACCAGGATGCCCTGCGCCCGCGTCCAGGGCTTGCGCACGCGGGCGACGACGAAGACGTCGAGCAGGATCATCGCCATCAGGATGACGTTGACCTGACCGAAACCCATCGTCATCCACACCGGATTGAGCCACAGCGCTCCCGCGGCGACGAGCGCCGCCAGCCACCAGCGATTGGCGCGGGCACCGACAGACAACAGCGAGAGCACGATGTGGACGATCAACACCAGCAGCGCGATGGTGAGCACCGACATCACCACCCCGGCCACCGCCAGGGGCATCGCACCGAGCGGGACGAAACCGATCGCGGCGAACGGCGGGTAGGTGAACGGCAACCAGATGCCGTCACTGGTGAACGGCATCGACCCATCGGCATACAGGCTCTGGCCCTGCTGCCAGATCTGCGCGCCGATCCGGTAGACGTCGAGGTCGATGCGGGTCCGGGTGCCGAAGCTGGAGGTGAAGGGCACCCCGAACATCTGCATCCCCGCCGAGGCGAGGAAGATCACGCCGATCACGATGCGCGCGCGCCGGGTCGGCGACCAGCGGCGTAACCGCTCATCCACCGAAGTCAGCATTGTCGTCATGACGGGCTCTTCGTTCCTCTCCGGCGACCCTCGCCGGGCGGCGGGTGATACTTACCAGTATGCGGTTCTTCTACGACTCGGAGTTTATCGAGGACGGCACCACGATCGATCTCGTCTCGATCGGTGTCGTCGCCGAGGACGGTCGAGAATTCTACGCGGTGTCCACCGAGTTCGATCCGGGCCGGGCCGGGGAGTGGGTTCGGGCGAACGTGCTGCCCAAACTGCCGTCGCCGTCGTCACGGGCATGGCGGTCCCGGCGCACCATCCGCGACGACCTCCTGGCCTTCCTCACCGCCGAGCCCGGCGACGTCGAATTGTGGGCCTGGGTGGGCGCTTACGACCACGTCGTGCTGTGCCAGCTGTGGGGTCCGATGACCGCGTTGCCGCGAACGATCCCGCGCTTCACCCGGGAATTGCGCCAGCATTGGGAGTACGCGGGTCGCCCATCCCTGCCGTCGGCACCCGCCGACGCCCACGACGCACTCAGTGATGCTCGACACAACTGGCGGAAGTGGCAGGCGATCGAACAGGCACGGCAGGCGCGGGGCTGATCAAACTCGATCACTCTCGGCCGATGCACGTCCGCGAGGGCGGCCTCGCTGTGTTGCGCCTGATCAATCTCGACCGATGCACGTCCGCGGCACACGCCTCGCTACGCTGGAGCAGTGGTGAACTGGACCGTAGACGTTCCGATCGACGAACTGCCCGAACTCCCGCCGCTGCCCGGCGACCTGCAGGCGCGTTTTGCCGACGCGCTGGCCCGTCCCGCGCTGCAGCAGCCGAGCTGGCCCGCCGAGGACGCGCGGCGCATGCGCACGGTGCTCGAGTCGGTGCCGCCCATCTGCATGCCCGCCGAGGTCCGCACGCTCGCCGGACAACTCGCCGAGGTCGCACAGGGCCGGGCCTTCCTCCTGCAGGGCGGTGACTGCGCCGAGACCTTCGCCGACAACACCGAGCCGCACATCAAGGGCAACATCCGCACGCTGCTGCAGATGGCCGTCGTGCTCACCTACGGTGCGAGCCTGCCGGTGGTCAAGGTCGCCCGCATCGCCGGTCAGTACGCCAAACCACGCTCGGCCGACACCGACGCACTGGGCCTGCCGTCCTATCGCGGCGACATGGTCAACGGGTTCCCGGCCGAGGAGGGCACCCGCATCCACGACCCCTCACGACTGGTGCGCGCCTACGCCAACGCCGCCGCGGCGATGAATCTGGTTCGCGCGCTGACCCACTCGGAGGCCGACCTGCGGCGCGTCCACGACTGGAACCGGGAGTTCGTCCGCACCTCCCCGGCCGGGGCCCGCTACGAGGCGTTGGCCTCGGAGATCGACCGGGGTCTGCGCTTCATGGACGCGTGTGGGGTCTCCGACTCCTCGCTGGGTGCCGCCGACATCTTCGCCTCGCACGAGGCACTGGTCCTGGACTACGAACGGGCCCTGCTGCGCCTGGCCGAGGCGCCCGAGGACCCGAGTGTCGGTGCCGACGGCAAGGTGCTCTACGACCTGTCGGCGCACTTCCTGTGGATCGGTGAGCGCACCCGTCAGCTCGACGGCGCCCACATCGCCTTCGCCGAGCTGATCCGCAACCCGATCGGCATCAAGATCGGCCCGACCACCAGCCCCGAGCAGGCCGTCGAATACGTCGAACGTCTCGACCCGTACAACGAGCCCGGCCGGCTGACCCTGGTGGCTCGCATGGGCAACGGCAAGGTTCGCGATGTGCTGCCGCCGATCGTCACCGCGGTCGAGGCCAGCGGGCACAAGGTGATCTGGCAGAGCGACCCGATGCACGGCAACACCCACTCCTCGCCCACCGGATACAAGACGCGCCACTTCGACCGCGTCGTCGACGAGGTGCAGGGATTCTTCGAGGTGCACCATGCACTGGGAACCCATCCCGGCGGCATCCACATCGAGCTCACCGGTGAGGACGTCACCGAATGTCTCGGTGGTGCACAGGACATCTCCGACCTCGACCTCGCCGGACGCTACGAGACGGCGTGCGACCCGCGCCTGAACACCCAGCAATCGCTGGAGCTGGCGTTCCTCGTCGCGGAGATGTTGCGCGGCTGAGGGTTTCGGGTGTCGGGGGTTTTCGGTTGCCGGGGGTTTTCGGGGCCGGGCTCGTCAGGAGAGCAGTAACTGGGAGCCGACCCACCATCCGGCGCCACCCGCCGCGGCGGCCGCGATGAGCACGATCACCAACCAGATCAGTGTGCGCAGCCGCCGATCGGCGAGATCGTCGAAGGGGTCGGGCATGCCCTGCGCGCCGCCGCGCTCGCCGCTCGCCGGCGTGGACGCGGCACCGCGATCGATGACCGCCGAGGCCTTCGTCGAGGGCGCGTCGGTCGTCGGTCCGGGCCGCGAGGCCACCCGGGTGCCCTGCGGGCTCGCCGCCGCCCGACGGCGCGCCATCGTCTCGCGCTCGGCGGAGCGTCGTGGGGCCGGCACGGTGAACGGCGGCAGATCGAGATCCTCGGCCACGTCGAGCAGCGCCTCCCGCATCTCGAAGGCGTTCGCATAGCGATCGGCCGGGCGACGTTCGGTCGCCCGTAACACCACCTCGTCGAGTTCGACCGGGACCCCGGCGATCACGTCGCCGGGTGCGGGCACGTCATAGGTCAGTCTCTGGTACGCCAGTGCCAGTGGCGTGTCGCCGCGGAACGGCGTACGCCCGGTGAGTAATTCGAAGAGCATGACCCCCATCGAATAGACGTCGCTGCGCGCGTCGGCGGTCGCGGACTCGACCTGTTCGGGGGAGAGGTAGGCGGCGGTGCCGAGGATGACGCTGGCCGAGGTGACCCCCGATTCGGCGACCGCGCGGACCAACCCGAAATCGGCGACCTTCACCTCGCCGGCATCGGAGATCAGCACGTTCTCGGGTTTGATGTCGCGATGCACCAGACCGGCCGCGTGTGCCGTACCCAGTCCGCCCAGCGCCGGATCGGCAACAGCGACCACCGCATGCGGGGGCATCGGGCCCCGCTCGCGCAACAATTCCCGGACGCTGCCGCCCTCGACGAGTTCCATCACCAGGAAGGCGACCCCGTCGTCGATGCCCTGGTCATACACCGCGACGAGCCCGGGATGTTTGAGGCCGGCCACCGCCCGTGCCTCGAACTCGAAGCGGCGCAAGAACTGTGGGTCCGCGGCGTATCGGGTGTCCATCACCTTGACCGCGACGTCGCGGCCCAGTCGAAGATCGAGACCGAGATACACCGCCGACATCCCGCCACGGGCGATGGGCGCGTCGATACGGTAGCGGTCCTCCAGCACCGCCCCGATCAACTCGTCGACCCCTGCCTGCACGACTGTGAATCTACCTGGGTGGCGCGACTGCGCACCGGAACCACGGTGGTGGCGGCGAACGAGGTGAAGACACGGCCCGGGAGACGGTAATCTCTGGGCCGTGAGTTCACTTCCCCTCTCGCGCGACGTCATCCCGGCCGAGGTCGAGACGTATTCGGTCGACGAGGTCTCCCGACTGTTGGGCGTGTCGACCAATCGCGTGCGCACCTTGATCCGCGATCACCGCCTGCTGGCCGTGTCCCGAGACGGCGAGCCCGCGGTGCCGTGTCTGTTCTTCGACGATCTCGGCATCGCCAAGCACTTCACCGGCCTCGTCGACGTGCTGCTCGACGGCGGGTTCACTCGCGACGAGGCGATGCGCTGGCTGTTCACCGAGTTCGACGATCTGCAGATGCATCCCGCGGCGGCGCTGCACACGCATTCGGCCCGTGAGGTCATCCGGCGCGCACAGGCGCAGGCGTTCTAGGCCTCACTCCGGGACCGGTTTGGGTTCGGCGCCCCACAGTCGTCGGGCCAGGGTGCCCAGGCGCAGCGGGTCGGGACGCAGCAGCGAGATGGCGGCCAGTAGCGAGAGCGCGGCGGCCAGTGCCACCTCGGGCAGTTTGTAGAAGACGATCGAGTCGTCGGGCTGGAAGACGATCAGCATGAACGTCGACACCCCGACCACGACGGACCGCACCCAGCCGGGCAGCGTGAAAGCAACCGCGACGACGAGGACCCAGGTGTAATACCAGGGCAGTGTCGACGGTTCGAGCAGCAGCACCGCCAACATCGCCCACGCCAGCCCGGCCATGGCGCTGCGTTCGTCGGCACGATGGCGCCACCACAACGCCACGAGGATCATCGCCAGACACACCGCGCCGATCGCCCGCGTGACGGTCAGCACCGGCCACAGGTTCAGTGCGGTGAACGGTGCCGCCACCAGCGTCACCAGATGTGCTGAGGCGGTGGGCAGCGTGAACCAGTTGATGATCTGGTCGGCCCAGCCCAGACCGGTGAGCCAGCCCAGTCCGAGACCGAGAACGGCGGTCCAGGCGGCGAACACCGCGACCGGAACGGCGATCACCACCGCGAACACCCGCGCGACATCGGCGCCGGTGACCTTGCGTTGGGATCGGGTGTGCGAGAGCCAGATCCACACCACGAACGGGATCGCCACGCCCGCGGTGACCTTGATCGACACGGCCAGCCCCAGTACCGCCAGACCGCTGACGTGCCGGCCGGCGACGGTCAGGGCGAGTCCGGCGGCCAGCACGCCCATCATCAGCAATTCCACGTGCGGGCCGCCGACGAGGTGGATCAACACCATCGGATTGAGCAACGCCAGCCACACCCCGACCTGCGGCGAAGCGCCGAAGTGGGTCGCCACACGTGGAACGGCCCACAGCGACAACAGGAGTCCGGGTAACAGCACCAGACGCATCAGCCAGACGCCGGTGAGGACGTGCTCACCGGATACCGCGACCACACCTCGGGTGATCGCCATGAACATCGGGCCGTAGGGCGCCGTCGTCGACGCCCACACCTGCGCCATGCTGTCGAGGACGGGGCCGGGATGGTGGGCCGGCCCGTCGGCGTAGGGATCGAATCCGGAGGCGAAGACCACCCCCTGCCCGAGGTAGGCGTAGACGTCGCGACTGAACAGTGGCACGGTCACGCACAGCGGTGCGGCCCACCCGATCACGGTCCATCGCAGTGTGGTCAGGCTCGGGAGGGGCCGGCCGGCATCGGGGGAGCAGAGTCGTCGACCCAGCCTCATCCACGCGAACACCATCGCGGCGATACCGAGCCAGAACACGATCGCGCCCAACGTCTTTCCGTGGCCGTAGGTGATCGCGTCGAGTCCCACGTCCTGCAGACCCGGGTGGTTGCGGGGGATGTCGGCGACCGAGAAACCGCCCAGACACACTGCGATCGCCCCGATCCCGCCGAGCCAGATCTCTGCGGGCACGAACGGTGTGGGGGCCGGAGGTGCCGCGGCGGGCCGGCCGGGAGTTGTCGCAACTCGACTGCGCGAGAACATCAATCAGGCCTCGCGGTGGGCGATCCGACCGGCCATCGCGATCAGGTCGGCCCGGATGTCGGTGCCGATCTCGGCGCGTTCGAGCCGGGCCACGGCGGCCTCGAGCAGAGCTGTGACGCGGCGTTCGATCTCCTCGACGGCGCCCACGTCGACGAGTAGCTCACGGATACGGGTCAACTCGTGATCGTCGAGACGCCGGCCGACCGCATCACGCAACACCGCCGCCAATCGCGGATCGCGCTGCTCGGCTCGTTCGAGGCTCAGTGCCACAAGTGCGGTGCGTTTGCCCTCGGCGAGATCGTCGCCGGAGGGTTTACCCGTTCGATTCGGGTCGCCGAACACCCCGAGCAGGTCGTCGCGCAGCTGAAAGGCGATGCCCAGATCGTGGCCCACCGAGCGCAGGTCGTCGAGCAGCACCGCGGGCGCGCCGGCCATGCGGGCCCCCAGTTCGAGCGGACGGGCAACGGTGTAGGCGGCCGTCTTGAATTCCATCACCCGATAGGCGGATTCGACGGTGTCATCGCCGCTGACCTCGTTGACGATGTCGAGGTACTGCCCGCCGAGCACCTCGGTGCGCATCGCCGCCCAGACCGCGGACACCTCGGCCGGAAGCGGATTCGGTGCGGGTGCGCCGGCGTCCGGGCCGGCCGGGCTGTGTCCGCCGACGAGGTCGTCGGCCCAGGCCAGCGCGAGATCTCCGGCGAGGATGGCCGCGGCGACGCCGTGGCCGGCCCCGTCGCCGGACCACCCGGCGTCGCGATGGGCGGTCTCGAAGCGCCGATGCACCGTCGGCCGACCGCGGCGGGTGTCGGAATGATCGATGATGTCGTCGTGGATCAGCGCACACGCCTGGACGAGTTCCAGTGCGGCACACACCCGCAGCGCGTCGGCGGCGGATTGCTCAGGATGGGGCGGACGCCTCTCGGGGCTGCTGGTCGCGGCCAACCAGCCCGCGTAGGCGAACATCGGCCGGACCCGTTTGCCGCCGAGCCGGACGAAGTCGGCGACGATGTCGGCGGCGCGTCCCACGACCGGCGAGATGGCGCCGGCGACCGGCAACGTGGCGTCGAAGAAGCGCTCGAGGACTGCGCCCGTGGCGACGGGTACCTCCGACAACGACGTCGGCTCTGCGTCGGCGGGCGGCGGTGCGGTCGGGCTCATTCCCTCAGGCTAGGGCATGTGGCCCGGGGGCAGACACGCCCCGGAGCGCCTACCGGGCACGGTCCCGCAGCGACGGACCTGCGTGCCACTGCAGCCGGGTGCCACGGCAGCCAACGTGCCACAACGACCTACGTACAATGGCGCGGTGACCTCATCCCCACCGGCGCTCTCCGTTGTCGAACGCCTTGCCGCACCGCCGGCCAACGGCGTCGTGCACTTCTCGGTGGAGTTCATGCCACCCCGCGATCAGGAGGGCGAGGCCCGGCTGTGGCGCGCGGTCCGGGTGTTCGAGCGTCTCGACCCGTCATTCGTGTCGTTGACCTACGGGGCAGGCGGATCGACGAGGGATCGTACGGTTCGGATCGCCGGTGAACTCGCGACGCAGACCACCCTGGTGACGGTCGCGCATCTGACCGCCGTCAATCACAGCATCGCCGAACTGCGTGCCCTCGTCGGGTCCTACGCCGACCAGGGCATCACGAATCTGCTTGCGCTGCGCGGGGATCCGCCGGGCGATCCCCTCGGCGAATGGGTCCGGCACCCGCAGGGTGTGGAGTACGCGCGCGAACTCGTCGAATTGATCTCGGGCCTCGGAGACTTCCACGTCGGCGTCGCTTCGTTCCCCGAGGGGCACCACCGCGCCCGCGATCTCGATCAGGACACCGAGGTGCTCGTCGGCAAACTGCGTGCCGGTGCCGAGTATTCGGTGACCCAGATGTTCTTCGACGTCGAGGACTTCCTGCGGCTGCGCGACCGGGTGGCGCGCGCCGACCCCGAGCAGGCCGCCAAACCACTCATTCCCGGGCTCATGCCGATCACCTCGCTGGCCAGCGCCCGTCGCATGACACAGCTGTCGGGGTCGGTGATCCCACCCGCGGTCGAGCGACGCTTCGCCGAGGCCGCCGGTGACGGACCGGAGGAGGATCGCGCCGCGGTGCGGGCCGTCGGCATCGACTTCGCCACCGAGACCGCGCAGCGACTCATCGCCGAAGGCGTTGCCGGCCTGCACTTCTGCAGTCTGAACTTCGCCAAGGCGACGTGTGAGGTGCTCGACCGCCTCGGCGTCGGCGTGCCCGACGCGCTGCCGACTGTCGGGGCGCGCTGACGGGTCGATCGGCCGGTTCGGGGTGATCCCGCGGGAGTCGGTTCAGGACTTGCCGGTGTTGCCGGCGTCGGGTGCCCCGGCGTCGCGGTGCGCAACTCCCTGATCCGGAGCGGCGTCGGCGGGGACGGTGGCCTTGTCGTCCGTGGCCGCCGCCTTCTTTCCCGCCGCCTTCTTACCGGAGTTCTTCTTTCCGCCCGTCGACGCCGCCCGGGCCGGTCGTCCCGGACGCGGGCTGCGGTCGCGGGAAACATAGGCCAACCGGATGATGACGAGCACCACCGCGGCGCAGATGAGCACCATCAGCCACGTCCAGCCGCCGAATGCGGCGGTCGACGGGTCGGCGTAGGTCGATTCGGCGGTGAAGTCGGCCGACTTGCCGGGCTCGGGCGTCCAGGAGACCGAGGTGTTGGTGTTCTGGTCGCCGTTGGTCGCGGTGATCGGGCCGGCGAACGAGATCGTGAAGCGGACGTAGTCGCGATTCGGGATCAGACCGGTGAGATCGGTCGACCCGCGGAATCGCACCACCGAGCCGCTGCGCTTTGCCGACAGGTCCATGGTCATCGCGGTGTCGCCGAAGGCGTCGGCGATGATGTCGCCGAGCTGGCTGAGCTGACCCGCGGTCAGGTTGCTGAAGGTCGCACGGCTGCCGACCAGCGTGACGTCGTCGCTGCTGTCGCCGGACTGCTCCTGGGGTGTCGGGGCCGCCGATGTGGAATCCGACGGCGCGGAATCCGACGGTGCGGAATCAGACGGCGTGGAATCCGAGGACGGCTGGTCGGTGTCCTCCGACGGCGATGGCTGCGCCGACGCCGGCGCGCCCGAACCCTGTGTCGACGTGCTGGCGCGATAGTCCGAGACCGCGATGTTGCCTGTCATCGACTCGGGGATGTCGAATTTCGGTGCGCCACGCGGATTGTCCGGCGAGGTGGCCACGACCACGCTGCCGGCGAATCGATCACCGACCGTCGTGGACCGTTGCAGGCATCCCGACATCAACGGGGCCGCGATGAGCAGC
Source organism: Gordonia sp. L191 (assembly GCF_030077625.1). Lineage (NCBI taxonomy): Bacteria > Bacillati > Actinomycetota > Actinomycetes > Mycobacteriales > Gordoniaceae > Gordonia > Gordonia sp. L191. Next base: position 1,925,744 of record NZ_CP125996.1, read on the forward strand.
ACGACCGTGAGCACAAAGGCAGACGCGCGGGGTGGGCTCAGGCGAGTGATCGGCGGACGCACGCTGCTCATCGTGCCAGATGCCGGGGTGATAGCGGCCATAGGCGCCGACCGCGTGTATCGCCGGGGTGCCGGCCCGTGCCGCGGGCGATCGCGGCTCGTCCGGCGATACGCCCGCTGGCGCCGGTGACCCCACCGCCGGGATGGGTCGAGGCGCCGGCGAGCAGGATGCCGTCGGCGCCGGGCACCTCGTGGCCGGACAGGTCCGGGTGCGGACGAAGCATGAACATCTGGTCGATCGTCATCTCGACGTGCATGATGTTGCCGCCGATCAGTGCCAGTTCGGATTCCAGCGCCTGCGGGGTCTGGATGTGGCGGTGCTCGATGCCGTCGGCGAAGCCGGGAGCGTGACGCTCGACCTCGGCGATGACCGCGTCGGCGGCGACGGCGGCCACCTCGTCCCACCCGGATCCGTCGGCGAGATGACGCGGATGCCATTGCGCCCACAGATTGACGAGATGATGCCCGGGCGGGCTGAGGGTCGGGTCGATGCCGGAGAATCCCATCGCCAGACACGCAGGCCGCTCGGGCAGTTCGCCGACCGCTGCCGCGGTCTGTGCGCGGCGGAGCTGATCCCGGTCGTTGACGAGCAACCCCAGTGCCGAATGCACGCCGTGCGCGGGGAGGTCTGCGGGCAGATCCCGATACCCGGGCAACTCGCGGGTCCCCAGACGCACGGCCATCCCGATACCCGAGCCGACGATGATCTGACGTCGCCACCGCGCGAGCGCCTCGGGGTCGAATCCGCCGGCCGCGAGCAGGTCGAGGGTGGCCAGGATGTGGCAGGCGCCGATCACCGTGTCGGCACATCGCGGCGCGCCGTCGGCGGTTTCGACCCGCCAGTGGTCGCCGCATCGGGAGATCGAGGTGGCCGCGGCTTCGGTGACCACCTCGCCGCCGTCACCGGTGAGCCGGCGCACGAGCGCATCGGTCAGCGCTCCGCTGCCGCCGACGGCGCGGCCGGGTGGGATCTGGTGCATCAGCGCCGCGAACCCGATCATCGGGGCGGTCGCGGGGGCGCTCATCGGCGGGCCCGACTGGGCACCGAACCAGGCGAGGGCGGCCTTGAGGTGCTCGGAACCGAACCAGCGGTCCAGCAGGGCATCCCCGGACGACATCAGGTCCTGGGTCACCGACATCATCCGGCCCGACCGCGCACCGAACAGGCCGGTCCGCGCGGTGGTGGCGGTGGGGCCGAGACCACCGAAGGCGCGCGCGAACCGCCCCGGCGTGGCCGGTTCGTAGAAGGAGCGCATGAGTGCTCGGGCGCGCGGCGCCCAGGTCGCCACGAAGGCGCGATAGGCGTCGGCGTCGGCGCGTCCGCAGGCACGTTCGATCGAGATGCAGGTGGCGTCGAGGTCGGTGCGGAAGACGATCGGTCCGGCGGTGTCGGTCGCCGGACAGAACGCCCACGGGTCGCAGTCGAGGTAGGTCAGACCCGCGTCGGCGAGTGCGAGTTCGTCGAGGACCGGGGAGTGGCGGATCATCAGGTGCGCCGACGAGCCGCGGTCGACGCGATAGCCGGGAAAGCGCTCGACGGTCGACACCGCACCACCCGGGATGGTGTCGCGTTCCAGGACGGTCACCGAACGCCCCGCCCGGGCCAGGTAGGCGGCCGCGACCAGACCGTTGTGACCGGCGCCGACGACGATCGCGTCGCCCACCGGATGCGTCGTCATCGGGTCCGGTCGGATTCGCCGGGGACGGGTTGCCCGGGGACGATGGGTTCGCCGGGGACGATGGGATCGGCGGTGCCCGGCACGACCGTGGGTGCGACGAGGGGTAGTCGTCGCCCGAGGAAGGCGAACGGGCGCGGGTCGCCGGTGAAGGTGAATCCGCGCAGGACGTCACCGAAGCCCATGCGCCGGTACAACGCCCAGGCGCGGTTGCCCTCGTCGGCGATCTCCGGTGTGGACAACAGGACGTGGTGTTCGGGTCGGTCGGCGAGGAGGCGGTGCAGTAGCCATTCGCCGATCCGATGTCCCTGCGCACTCGGGTGGACGTGGAGTTCGGTCAGCTCGAAGTAGTCCTCGGTGATCTCGTCGATGATCCGCGGGTCCCGACCGGTCGATCGCAGACCGGCGCGGAGTTGCTGATTCCACCATTGGTCGCGCGCTCCGCGGTAGCCGTAGGCGATACCGACGAGCACCTCGTCGCCGCGGGGGGACAGGGGCGGGTCCAGCCGTCGGCGGACGAGATCCAGCGAGCCGTCCTCGGCGGGGGACACGGTCGCGATCGCGCCGTAGGCCTCCCATCCGGGTCGGCGGATGTGCTCACGCCACAGTCCGGCGCGATGCATCTCGGTTCCGCGGGGATAGTTCATCGCTGTGACATAGATCTCGAGTGCCGGGCCCAGCCAGACCGCACAGTCACGTCCGTCGAGACGGGCGATCCGAATCGTCACGTGCGGTCCTTCCTGTTGTCGATCCCGTGCTCGGATGCCCGCCCCCTTTTGTCGGTGGCGTCGGGCATGGTGATGCGCATCGGGTTGCCGAACGCCTTGCCCCGGCGATCAGATCTGACTACCATTGAATCCGTCGAACGGGTGTTCGATGAATGTGCCTCCGCAAGCTGTTCGCCGCCACCCGACGACCGACGCGGTCCGGCGGTGGGCGAGGGAAGCGCCTGCCCTCGGAGCGCGTTGACACCAAAGGGTCGGCCGGCACGGCCCACCTGACCCACGAACACCGCGACAACGGGAGGAGGCCCATGATGACACGTCGAACGACCCCACAGGTCGAGGTGGATCCGATCGTCGTCGGGCGCGCGCGTGACCTGCTTGAACGTGCCGATCTCCTTCTCGAGAACGCCGACGGGATCACCGACGACGCCGAACGCTTCCGGCAGCTGTACCTGACCTCGTTGCGGGCTGCCGGTGCGGCCCTGGCCATCGGTGAGCCGACCAGCGGCCGCTCGACGCGCGGTTTGTCGTCGAACGCATGGAATCGTCTGGCGGTGATCATGCCGGACCTGGCCGAACAGGCCGAACGTTTCGCCGCATGGTCTGGTCTTCGAATGAACATCGAGGCCGGATTGGAGCGACATGTCGATCCGGTTGTCGTCGCCGAACTGCACCGCCTGGTGCTGACATTCCTCGACACCGTCGAGGGCGTGGTGATCGCCTATGAGCAAGGCGGACATGGCGCGCAATCGGGATCGCTGGCACATCCTGCGTGATGTGTCGTAACCCGTCGGGCCTCCCGAGCCGGTGCCGCGCGGCGCCATCGCATCGGCGCCGGTAACGGCCCCGAACACAAAAACGATTCAACGAGTGCGGTTATGGTGGTCGCCGCCGGAATCACCTCGTATCATGGCTGTAGGCCGCGAACACAGTCATCAGGCGAGTATCGCGGCGAACATCTCGTCGATGGCTCGTCGGTTACAGGTAAGGAGGGTCGGTGCCACTCTCGGAGCACGAGCAGCGCATGCTCGAAGAGATCGAAAGCGCTCTGTACGCTGAGGACCCGAAGTTCGCGTCCAGCGTCACTCGTCGCCGCCTCGGGCGGTCGACCGGTCGTCGCCGCATCCAGGCGGCCGTCGTTTTCGTCCTCGGTCTGGCGCTGTTGATCGTGGGACCCATCATCGGGCTCGACGTGGGTGGTTTCCCCATCCTGAGTCTCGTCGGCTTCCTCGTCATGTTCGCCGCCGCACTGCTGGCGCTGTGGGGCGGGCTACCCGGCAAGGGAGCGCCGCCGTCGGCCGATCGCGGCCCGGGCGGACGTGGGTCCGGAGGGCGCGGATCGAAGGCCGCGACGCCCAAGCGCAAGTTCACCGAGCGCATGGAAGACCGCTTCAATCGCCGGTTCGAGCAGGAGTGATCCCGCAACGAACCCACTGAGGTTCCGCGACTGATTTCTCACAGCAGCCGCACACCCCCGCCGGGTGTGCGGCTGCTGTCGTATGTCCACGTCGGGGGCCGCCCCCACTCGGCCCACCGGATTCCCCACACAGCCCCACCGGAGTCCCCACACAGCCCCACAGGCATCCCCACCACGCCCCACCACACCCGGAATCGCGATCTCACCAGCCACAATTATCCTCACAGACCTCACCTGTCAGGCAGGGCCACGCCGGTCCACATGGCTGAGACCTACCGTGTCGCGATCTCAATTGTGCTCTTGACCTGCGTATTCATCCGCGGGTGGGGAATCGGGGCGGTTTTGGGGTGGAAAGTGGTGGAAAGTGGGGTACTGTGGGCGTCACTGGGTGAGGCGATCCGGAACGCCGGACCCGGTGGGCGGGAGGTGCCGACATGTCGACGAGATTTGTCGGTACCTACACGCCCAAGTTGGACGACAAGGGGCGACTCACGTTGCCCGCGAAGTTTCGCGACGCATTGGCAGGAGGGGTGATGGTCACACGCGGCCAGGACCACAGCCTGTCGGTGTATCGGGCCGAGGAGTTCGATGCGATCGCGGAGAAGACGATGGAGGCGTCGCGCAACGATCCCGAAGCGCGCGCTTTCCAGCGGTACTTCTTCGCCAGCACCGATGAGCAACGGCCCGACGGGCAGGGGCGGATCACCCTGGCGGCCGAACATCGGCAGTACGCGGGACTGTCCAAGGAGTGTGTGGTGATCGGCAGCTTCGATCACCTGGAGATCTGGGACGCACAGGCATGGCGTGACTACCAGAGTCAGCACGAGGAGAACTTCTCGGCGGCGAACTCCGCGGCGTTGAGCGCGGTGCTCTAACTCCGCAACGTGGGTGCAGGACAGATGCACAGGGCTTCGGGTGGCACGAGGCCCCGACCCGGTCCGACCCTGGCGTACTTCCCCAACGCCAGGTGCGCGATCGGGTCGGGACCCCGCTCCACCACAAGCCGACGCAAGCAACACACGACAGCCGCCCCTCTTCGAGGCCGGCCCGCGCGACGGGTGCGGCCGCTCGGGGGACGGCGCACTCGGAGGGGCAGGCCGGTGACACCGCAGGACGACGACAACAGTGCGGGTGCGCAGACCCCGCCGTCGCGTCGCTCGGGCGAACGCCGTTCCGGCGAACACGGGCACGTGCCCGTCATGGCTCGACGCATCATCGAACTATTGCGCCCGGCTCTCTCGAATCCCCCCGCTCTCTCGAATTCCACTGTCGCACAACCGGTGTTCGTCGATGCCACGCTCGGCGCCGGCGGGCACACCGAATTGATCCTGCGCGAGTTCGGGTCGGTCCGGGTCATCGGGATCGATCGGGACGCCGCGGCGCTGACCACCGCCGCTGCACGCCTGGCCGACTTCGGGGATCGAATTACGTTCCACCAGGCCAGATTCGACGAACTCCCGGCGGTTCTCGTCGAAGCAGGCGCCGACCGCGTCGATGCCGCCCTCTTCGATCTCGGTGTGTCCTCGATGCAACTCGACCAGGCGGAGCGCGGTTTCGCCTACGCCGTCGACGCACCGCTGGACATGCGAATGAATCCCGAGGCCGGACCCACTGCGGCCGATGTGCTCAACACCTACTCCCATGGCGACATCGCCCGCATCCTCCGCGAATACGGCGACGAGCGCTTCGCCGGCAAGATCGCGTCGGCGATCGTGCGCGAACGCGAGCGTGAGCCCTTCACCACCAGCGCGCGACTCGTCGAACTGCTCTATGCCGCGATCCCGGCGGCCACCCGGCGCACCGGTGGGCACCCGGCCAAGCGGACCTTTCAGGCGCTGCGGGTGGAGGTCAACGGTGAACTCGAGGCGCTCCGACAGGCGCTTCCGGGGGTGTTGGCGTCGCTGCGGGTGGGTGGTCGTGTGGCGATGATGAGTTACCAGTCACTCGAGGACACAATCGTCAAGCGGGAGTTCGCATTACGGACGACCTCGACCTCGCCGCCCGGGCTGCCGGTCGAATTGCCCGGCACGGCACCACGATTCCGACTCATCACTCGAGGTGCCGAGCGCCCCGACCAACAAGAACTCGACACCAATCCGCGATCGACGCCGGTCCGGGTCCGTGTCATCGAACGAATCGCAGAGGAGGAGGTGAGATGACCCTTCTCGACGACATCGAACGCCAGGATCGACTGCGCGACAAGGATTCCGACACCACTGAACACACCCCCCGGCGCACCCGTGGCGGGGTCGGGAGGCCGACCCGATCGCGGGCGGCCCAGCGTGCGATCGATCGGCACAGCAAGCGGACCGCCTCCCAGGAGCGGGGCGCACGACGCGGCTCGGTCTCGGCGCCCGTGGTCGCGGCGTCTGGCGCCCGGCGAATCAGTCTGTCCGAGCGACTCTCCCGCGTGCCCTTTGTCATCCCGGTGCTGCTCGTGCTCGCCTTCGGCCTGGGTCTGAGTCTCTGGCTGTCCACCAAGGCGGCTCAGGACTCCTATCAGATCGGCATCGCCCGCCAGCAGAATCAGGAGTTGCTCGATCGCAGCGACACCCTCAAGCGCACCTTCGAGTCGGGTAACTCCGCACCCGAATTGTCCGATGCCGCAGGGGCGCTCGGGCTCGTGGTGGATCAGAACCCGGCCCGCATGGTGATCGGTCCGGACGGTAAGCCGCGCATCGTCGGCGATCCGGAGCCGGCCACCGGAAAGCGCATGCCCTCGATCAACCCCGACGATCAGCCGAATCCGGCTGCCACGATCGACCCGAAGAAGGTCGATGACTCGGTGGGTCTTGGTGGCGCCCCAACGGCCTCACCGAGTTCCACCGCACCGAGTTCCGGCACGGCGGGTACCGCCACACCGAGTCCCGGTGCCGCGGCACCGGGTGCAACGACTCCGGCACCTGCCGGGACCGGCACGCAACCACCGGCCCCGGCAGCGACCACGCCTGCGCCCAATGTGTTGCCGCAGGCCGCGCCGGCGACAAGCAACCCGCCGAGCGGAAATTCGCCGGAGACGCGTTAGTACGGTGGACAATTGACGATCATGACGACACGTGCGACCAGACCGGCCGCCTCCGGCCATTCGGCCGCCGGCGGAGCAGGCCGTCCACCGCGGACCCCCCGACAACCCCCGAAACGACCGCAGACCTTCGTCGTACGCAGCCGGATCGCGGGTGTGGTGGTGCTGCTCGCGGTCATCGCCGTGGCGGTCCGCATGGTGGTGGTCCACACCATCGAGGCGCCGGCCCTCGCACAGCAGGCCGCAGCCCAGCGTGAATACACGCAGATCATGACCGCCAAGCGTGGCGCGATCCTCGATCGCAACGGGCGGCCGTTGGCCTACACCGACGAGGCGCGGTCGCTGACCTTCCTGCCCAAGGCGGTGCGCAACTCGATCGCCAAGGCGCACAAGGACAATCCCAGCCTGCCCGACGTCGAGACAAGACTGCATCAGATCGCCGACGGCGTCTCGGGTGCGCTCGGCGGATCGATCAGCGCCGACGACCTCTACAAGAAGCTCACCAGCGACGACACGTTCGTCTATCTCGCGCGCTCGATCAGCCCCGACGTCGCGTCGCGGATCACCACCGACTATCCCGAGGTCGGAGCCGACCCGCAGAGCGTGCGGATCTATCCCGGTGGATCGTTGGCCGCCAACATCGTCGGAGACGTCAACTACGACGGCAACGGACTGATCGGTCTCGAGGCGTCACTCGACTCGGTACTGGCCGGCACCGACGGTTCCAAGACCTACGACCGTGGGTCCGACGGCGCGATCATCCCCGGCTCGACGCGCAACGTCCACCCGGCGATCAACGGCGCCAACGTGCAATTGACCATCGACTCCGACATCCAGTGGTACGTGCAGAGCGAGGTGATGAAGGCCAAGGCCGCATCGGGGGCACGGTCGGCGTCGGCGGTGGTGCTCGACGCGAAAACCGGTGAAGTACTCGCGATGGCCAACGACGGCACGTTCAACGCGTCCAAGCCGCTGTCGGATCAGCCCGACGCCAACCTCGGCAACCCCGCGGTGACCTCACCGTTCGAGCCGGGATCGGTCAACAAGGTGATCACCGCGTCGGCGGCGATCCAGTACGGATTGACGACTCCCGAACAGGTACATCAGGTCCCCGGCAGCATCCACATGGCCGGAGTGACCGTCAACGACGCCTGGGTCCACGGTGTCGCCCCGTACACCACGACCGGAATCTTCAGTAAGTCCTCCAACGTCGGCACCCTGATGCTGGCCCAGCAGGTGGGCGAGCAACGATTCGCCGACATGGTCAATCGCTTCGGACTCGGTCGCATCACCGGCGTCGGGCTGCCCGCCGAGAGCGGCGGCGAGGTTCCCGCGTTGAGTCAATGGTCGGGTGGTTCGTTCGCGAACCTGCCGATCGGCCAGGGCCTGTCGATGACGCTGCTGCAGATGACCGGTATGTATCAGGCCATCGCCAACAACGGACTGCGCATCCCGCCACGCATCCTCGAGTCCGAGACGCGAGGGGGCCAGTCACCGTCCGAGGAGCCACGCCCACCGGGAGTGCAGGTCGTGAGCCCGCAGACCGCGACGACGGTGCGCAACATGTTCCGCGGGATCTTCCAGGACGATCCGATGGGCGAACAGGAGGGTACCGGCGCCAAGGGGGCAGTGCCCGGCTATCAGCTCTCCGGCAAGACCGGCACGGCGCAGCAGGTCGATCCCGCGTGTGGGTGCTACTCGAACTCGAGCTACAACATCACCTTCGCCGGGATCGCCCCCGCCGATGACCCGCGGTTCGTCGTCGGGATCATGCTCGACAATCCCAAGCGCAGTTCCGACGGTTCGGGCGGGCAGTCGGCGGCGCCGCTGTTCAAATCCATCGCCTCGTGGATCCTCCAGCACGACCGCATCCCGCAATCACCGCAGCCCACACCGCGTATGGTGCTGCAGGCCTCGTGAGCCCCGACGCCCGGCGCCGACCCTGCACGGGTCGGGGTCGGGCTGACGGTATCGTGAGTGCGTTCACGGGCGTATCAGACAACACCGGCCGGTAGCGGCACCGGACAACTGGTACATGACAGCCGGCACACGACAACCGGCACACGGCGAGGGGCTCGGCCCCGCGCCGTGTTCGACGGGGTGAGAGGAGGGGATCGGCGCGATGGCAGCACGGAGCGGATCGTCTCGGCGACGTCGGTCGACCGACCTGAGCCGCCCCACCCAGCTCGATCCCACCGAGGTCGGCGTCCTGTCACAGGCCACCGGCGCGCGGCTCGACCTGGTGGGCGAGGCGAGCGCGACAACCGCGGTCACCGGGGTGTCACTGCGTGCGCAGGACGTCCGTCCGGGCGACCTGTTCGCGGCATTGCCCGGGGCCCGCACCCACGGTGCCCGATTCGCCGCCGACGCCGTCGAGCGTGGTGCGACCGCCGTCCTCACCGACGCCGCGGGACGAGCCGAACTGACGCGTGTCCTACCCACCGAAGCCACCTGTGCAGTTCTGGTGCATCCCGAACCCCGACGTGTCCTCGGCGGGGTGAGCGCCCGTATCTACGGCAATCCGTCGCAGCGACTCAAGCTCATCGGTATCACCGGAACCTCCGGCAAGACCACGACGTCCTACATGGTCGAGGCGGCACTGCTCGCCGCCGGACACTCGGTGGGGTTGATCGGCACCGTGGAGACACGCGTCAACGGTGTCGCGGTGCCGAGTTCTCTGACCACCCCCGAGGCCCCGACGCTGCAGGGGCTGCTCGCCGCCATGGTCGAGCGCGGCGTCGACACGGTGGTCATGGAGGTCTCGAGCCACGCACTGGCGCTCGGGCGCGTCGATGGCGCACATTTCGCGGTGGGCGCCTTCACGAATCTGTCGCAGGATCATCTCGATTTCCATCCGACGATGCGCGCCTACTTCGAGGCCAAGGCACTCCTGTTCGCCGCCGGGTCCTCGACCCGCGCGGTCCGTTCGGTGATCTGCGTCGACGACGAGTGGGGACGACGGATGGCCGAGATCGCCTCCGCTGGTTCGTCATTCCCGCCGGTGACGGTGTCGACGACCGATGTCGGCGCATCCTGGCGGGCCGAACAGGTGACCGTCGAGGCGGACGGGTCACAGCACGTCACGCTCTCCGGACCCGGGCGCAGCGGCGTCGAGATGGTGCTACCCCTGCCCGGCCGGTTCAACGTGGCGAACGCCGCCCTGGCCGTCGCGATCGCGGTCGCCGCCGGGATCAGCGCCACCGAGGCCGCCACGGCGCTGGCCCACGTATCGGTGCCGGGTCGCCTCGAGCGGGTCGACCGCGGACAGTCGTTCCTGGCGATCGTCGACTACGCGCACAAACCCGGCGCGCTCGATGCCGTGTTGTCGACGCTGCGCGCACAGACCACGGGCCGTATCGGCGTGGTCGTCGGGGCCGGCGGCGATCGTGACCACGGCAAGCGCCCCATGATGGGCGCTGCGGCCGCTCGGGGAGCGGAGTTGGTCATCATCACCGACGACAACCCGCGCACCGAGGACCCTGCGGCGATCCGGGCGTCGATGCTCGCCGGGATCGCCGAGGTATCCGCCGAGGAGTTGCCCGCGGGTGCCGATCACCGCGAGATCGGGGACCGGCGAGCGGCCATCACCGCCGCCGTCGAGTGGGCGCAGCCCGGTGACGTGATCCTCGTCGCAGGCAAGGGACACGAGGCAGGTCAGGAGATCGACGGCGTGAAGCACCCCTTCGACGACCGCGTCGTGCTCGCCGAGGCCCTGGACCGGTTCGCCGGTGAGACCACCGAGGACACCGCGGGCCGAGGGGCTCGCCGGTGAGCGCTGAGCTGACCGTGCTCGCCACCGCGACGCCCGCACGGATCGATGACGTCACCTCGGGTCTGCGGATACTCGTCGAGTCGGCCGACCGGGCCCGACGAGCAGGTGCGGACGATGCGGGCGACGGGCGAAGCCGGCGGACGTGGGCGGTCATCGGCGAGCTCCTCGTCGAGGGCCCCGACAGCGACGACGAGAACCACCGGGCCGTCGAACACGATCGGGTGGGCCGGCTCGCGGTTCGTCTCGCCGTCGACAAGGTGCTGTGCGTAGGCTCCGGCAGGGTTGTGCGCGCACTGCATCAGGGCACCGTGATGGAGGGGTCCTGGGGTGACGAGGTGCGTCAGGTCCAGAGCGTCGAGGAGGTCGTCGACCTGTTCGCCGACGAGCCGCAGTGGCGACCGCAACCGGGCGACACCGTCTTGTGGGCGGTGTCGGAGGCCCCGGCCAGTGAGATCACCGCATTCATCCAGGACGCATTTCATCACCCGGTGAGCCTGCGGACGGTGCAGGCGGAGAAAACGGCGCAGGCCGACAGGACAGCGCAGACCAAGACCGCGCAGACCAAGACAGAGCAGACCGAGAACACCGATCAGGCGGGGCGGGCAGAGCAGCCGGACACCCCGGACGCAGGAGTGAACGAGTGAAGGCGAGGACGTTCAGGTGACCCAGATCCTCATCGCGGGGGCCATCGCGGTGGCGGTGTCGATCATGCTCACCCCGTTGCTGATCCGGTTGTTCTCGCGGCAGGGCTTCGGTCAGGAGATCCGGGTCGAGGGCCCGCAGAGCCACCAGACCAAACGAGGAACCCCGTCCATGGGCGGCGTCGCGATCATCATCGCGCTGTGGGCCGGCTATTTCGGTGCCCACCTGGCCGGGTTGTTCATGGACTCCGACGCCGGGCCGAGCGCATCGGGATTACTCGTGCTGGGACTCGCGACCGCATTGGGCGGTGTCGGATTCCTCGATGACTTCATCAAGATCCGCAAGCATCGCAACCTCGGCCTCAACAAGACCGCCAAATCGATCGGGCAGTTCATCGCCGCGATCCTCTTCGGCATCCTGGTGCTGCAGTTCCGCAACAACTCCGGCCTCACCCCGGCCGGACCGTACCTGTCCTACGTACGCGACATCGACGCGATCTCCATGGTATCGGTGGCCTTCGTCGTCTTCGTCTGGCTGGTGGTCGCCGCATGGTCGAACGCCGTCAACTTCACCGACGGTCTCGACGGCCTCGCCGCGGGTTCGATGGCGATGGTGCTCGGCTCCTACGTGCTGGTGGCGTTCTTCCAGTTCGTCAACGCCTGCTCGGGCGGCGCGAAACCGGCCAACGACATCCCCCAGGGCTGCTACAACGTGCGCGATCCGCTGGATCTGGCGTTGATCGCGGTCGCCGGTGGCGGAGCGTGCCTGGGCTTCCTCTGGTGGAATGCCGCACCGGCCAAGATCTTCATGGGCGACACCGGGTCGCTGGCGCTCGGTGGCATGCTCGCCGGACTGTCCATCACCACCCGCACCGAGTTGCTCGCCGTCGTGATCGGCGCCCTGTTCGTCGCGGAGATCGTCTCGGTGGTCATCCAGATCGCGTTCTTCCGGACCACCGGGCGACGAGTGTTCCGCATGGCGCCGTTCCATCACCACTTCGAGCTCGGCGGTTGGGCGGAGACGACGGTGATCATCCGATTCTGGCTGCTGACGGCCATCGCCTGTGCGCTGGGGCTCTCGCTGTTCTACGGCGAGTTCCTCGCCGTCAAGGGCTGAGACGATGGGTGTGACGCCCCTACCGGGGGCACCGCTACCGGGCCGGTCGGTGCTCGTCGCCGGCGGCGGATCGGCCGGCATGTCGGCCGCCGCCCATCTGCTGGACCTGGGCGCGCAGGTCACCATAGCCGACGACCGCGTCACCACGGCAGGGGTGGGGGCGATTGCCGGGGCCTCGGCCATGGTCGACCGCGGGGCTCGGCTGGTCGCCATCACCGAACTACTCGCCGATCCGACGTGGACCGATCGCACCGACCTGGCCGTCGTGTCGCCGGGCTTCGCGCCCGACCACCCGCTCCCGGTCGCCGCACACGCCGCCGGCATTCCCACCTGGGGTGAGGTCGAACTCGCCTGGCAGCTCGACGCGGCCGGGATCTACGGACCCCCACGCACCTGGCTGGTCGTCACCGGCACCAACGGCAAGACGACGACGACCTCGATGCTCGCCGACATCGTCACCGCGTCCGGGCGTGCGGGCGCGGCGTGCGGCAACATCGGGCTCCCGGTGCTCGACGCGATGGCCGAGAGTCCCCGCGTCGATGTGCTCTGTGCCGAACTCTCGTCGTTCCAGCTGTATTGGGCGCCGTCGATCGCGCCGAGTGCCGGTGTGGTGCTGAACGTCGCCGACGACCACCTCGACTGGCATGGGTCCTTCGACGCCTACGCACAGGCCAAGCAGATCGCCCTGCACGGGGCCGTCGGGGTCGTCGGGCTCGACGACCCGGTCGCCGCAGCTCTACCCGTCGCGGGCCGACGGGTCGGGTTCACGTTGTCGGCGCCCGCCGACGGCGAGCTCGGGGTTCGCGACGGGGTACTGGTCGACCGGGCGTTCGGCGAGGCGGACGGGATGGCAGGAGTCGGGAGTGCGGAAGGCACGACACTCGCCGACGCCACGGGTATCCGGCCACCGGGACCGTCCGGGCTGGCCGACGCCCTGGCCGCCGCGGCGCTGGCCCGGTCGATCGGGGTGGGTCCCGACGCGATCCGATCGGCACTGGCGGCATTCCGACCGGCCGCACACCGTGGTGAGGTCGTCGCCGAGCTCGACGGCATCGCCTTCGTCGACGATTCCAAGGCGACCAATCCGCATGCCGCGCAGGCGGCGATCGCCGCCCATCGCCGGGTGATCCTGATCGCCGGCGGTCTGCTCAAGGACGCCTCGCTGGCGAGCATGCTCGACGCCGTCGGCGATCGCCTCGCGGGCGTCGTCGCGATCGGGCGCGATCGCGGGTTGGTTGTCGCAGCGATCGCGCGACACGCCCCAGAAGTCCCAACTGTCACAGTGTTCACAGGGGACGATGGCTGCGTGACCGTACAGCGAGAGCTCTCCTTCCCGGCGGGTGTTGATGTGCCCGCAGCTCCGGGCGCCCCGGCCATCTCCGATGGGTCGTCCGCACCGGCACCGGCCGACGCCGCCGTGGCGGTGATGGATCGCGCCGTCCACCTCGCGTGGGCCCTCGCCGCCGAATGCCGAGGCGAGGATCGTCCTGACGCGATCCTGCTGGCGCCCGCGGCCGCGTCGCTGGACATGTTCGCCGGCTACGGCCGCCGCGGAGATGCCTTCGCCGACGCCGCGCGGTCGCTCACCGCCGGGGGCGGCGCTGTCGACGAGCAGGCGCAGCGGCGATGAGCGCCGCGTCGACGGACCTATCGTCCGACGATGCCGACGCGCCCACCGACGACCCGGATGTGCACTCGCACACCGACGCCGACGGTGTTGCGAAAGACCGGGCTGCGAATGGGGAGACGACGCCCTCGACGCGACGCTCGCGGTCGCGAGCGGATGCGCGAGCCTTTGACACGCGGACGCACGCCGGTCCGGTCGAGATGGTCGGTACCGCGTTGTCGACGATCGCGGAGGGTACGCGCAGTTTGCTCGGCCGCCCGCTCGCGTCGTATCACCTCATCCTGACCATGGCGTTCCTGTTGACGGCGTTCGGGCTGGTGATGGTGCTCTCGGCGTCGTCGGTGGAGGGCTATTCGCAGGACGGGTCGGCCTACGGCCTGTTCGCAACCCAGGTCGTCTTCGCGCTGCTCGGCGTCGTGGTCTTCTACCTCACGTTGCGACTTCCGGTGCGGTTGTTGCGCCGGATGGCCGCGCCCCTGATGGTGGTCACCACGGTGCTGCTGGCGTTGGTGCTGATCCCCGGGGTGGGCACGCTCAGCCAGGGTGCTCGACGCTGGTTCGTCATCTCGGGGCTGTCGGTGCAGCCGTCGGAGCTGGTCAAGGTGGCGCTCTGTGTCTGGGGAGCGCATCTGCTGGCGTCGCGTCGTCGGGACAACGCCCCGCTGAAGGAACTGTTGATCCCGTTGTTGCCGGTCGGTCTGTTGATCTGTCTGCTGATCATCCTCGAGCCGAACCTGTCGACCACGATCACCATCGCGATCATCATCGGCACCCTGCTGTGGTTCGCGGGTCTGCCGATCAAGGTGTTCTCCGCATTCGCGCTGACCGGTGCGGGCATCGCGATCGTGCTGGCTCTGGTCGAGGGCTATCGCTCGCAGCGCGTGATGAGTTTCCTCGGCGGTATCGACGATCCGCAGGGTGCCGGATATCAGGCACGTCAGGCGACCTACGCCCTGGCCAACGGCGGTGTGTTCGGGGTGGGGCTCGGGCAGAGTCGCGCCAAATGGAACTATCTGCCCAACGCACACAACGACTTCATCTTCGCGATCATCGGTGAGGAACTCGGTCTCATCGGCGGTCTGCTGGTGGTGGCACTGTTCGTGATCTTCACCTTCGTCGGTCTGCGCATCGCCCACCGGTCGACCGATCCGTTCCTGCGGTTGATGACGGCGACGATCACTGTGTTGATCACCACGCAGGCGCTGATCAACATCGGATATGTGATCGGCCTACTGCCGGTGACCGGCATCCAGTTGCCGTTGTTGTCGGCGGGCGGTACGTCGACGCTGACGGTGTTGGCGATGCTCGGGTTGTTGGCCAACGCGGCCCGTCATGAACCGGAAGCGGTGGTGGCGTTGTCGACGAGTAGGCCCGGGCGGCTGGGTCGCATCCTGCGGCTGCCGACTCCGGTGGCCTACAAGCCTTCTCGCGCCGAGGTACTGCGTGATCGACTGGATGTGCGGCGTTCGGGGTCCGGCTCGACGCCCGCGCCGGTGCGTCGCGGCCGGCCGGGTCCGGGCCGTGGTCCGGCTCCGACGCCGGAGGCCAAGCGACCGGTGTGGCGCCGGGTGCTGCCGGGTGGTCGCAGGTCGGGTGCTGCCGCGGAGGCGACGGTGCGCCCGGCGGGGGCGACGCGGGGCGCCGGCAGGTATCGTGCAGGCGCCGGGAGCGAAGCGAGCGGGCCTGGTTTTCGGGGTGCCGGGAGCGAAGCGAGCGGGCCTGGTTTTCGGGGTGCCGGGAGCGAAGCGAGCGGGCCTGGTTTTCGGGGTGCCGGGAGCGAAGCGAGCGGGCCTGGTTTTCGGGGTGCCGGGAGCGAAGCGAGCGGGCCTGGTTTTCGGGGTGCCGGGAGCGAAGCGAGCGGGCCTGGTTTTCGGGGTGCCGGCCATTCGTGGCGGCCCCGGTCGGGGTATTCGGGTACGCCGTCGCGGTCGCAGCTGCGTGGCTATTCCGGTGGTCCGGCCCGTCGCCGCTGAGGTGGGTGTGCGGCGCGTCGGCGTGCGTAGTTGAACGTGATGGTTGACCGCCGAGTGGCGGCGGAACGGAGTTGACGACCCGCGATGGAATCACAGGAGCAGGGTGCTGCCCGGGCCGAGGGATCGGATTCTCGCCCGCTCTCGGTGGTCGTGGCCGGTGGCGGTACCGCCGGGCACATCGAGCCCGCGTTGGCGGTCGCCGATGCGGTGCGGCGGCTGGATCCGCAGGCGAGGATCACCGCGTTGGGCACGAGTCGCGGGCTGGAGACGACGCTGGTTCCCGAGCGTGGTTACGAGTTGTCGTTGATCCCGCCGGTGCCGTTGCCGCGGAAGCCGGGCGTCGAGTTGGCGAAGACCCCGCTGCGACTTGCGCGGTCGGTGGCTGCGGCGCGTAAGGCGTTGGCGGCGGTGGATGCCGACGTGGTCGTCGGGTTCGGTGGTTATGTGTCGATTCCGGCGTATCTCGCGGCGCAGGCGCATCTGCGGGGCAAGCGGCGGTTGCCGGTGGTGATCCACGAGGCGAATGCCAGTGCGGGGATCGCCAACAAGGTGGGTGCTCGGTTCGCCGATGTGGTGCTCGCGGCGGTGGACGGTTCGGGTCTCGCCGATGCGCGGGTGGTCGGTATCCCGGTGCGCGGGCAGATCGCCGAGTTGGATCGGATGGCGTTGCGCGCCAAGGCTCGTCATTATTTCGGTCTCGACGAGGACGCTCCGACGCTGCTGGTGTTCGGCGGCTCGCAGGGTGCGGCGCAGTTGAATGCGGCGGTGGCCGGTGCGGCCGAGGCGTTGGGTCGGGCGGGCATCGGTGTCCTGCACGCGTACGGGCCGAAGAACTCGATCGATCCGGTCTCGCCTGCGGGGGCACCGCAGTATCGCGGTGTCGGATATCTCAAGCGGATGGATCTCGCGTATGCCGCGGCCGACCTCGTCGTGTGCCGCTCGGGTGCGATGACGGTGGCCGAGGTGTCGGCGACCGGGCTTCCGGCGATCTATGTGCCGTTGCCGCACGGCAATGGTGAGCAGCGGCTCAACGCGCTGCCGGTGGTGCGTGCGGGCGGCGGGCTGCTCGTGGACAACGACGATCTCACCAGCGACTGGGTGGCGCGGGAGGTACCCGCGCTGTTGTCGGATCCGGAACGGTTGACGGCGATGTCGGCGGCCGCGGCGGGTACGGGACACCGCGACGCGGCGACCGCGGTGGCGCGGGCGGCGTTGGACCTGGCTGCACGTTTTCGCGCCGGTGAGCATCGCAAGCCGCTGTCGGCCGCGTTTCGTTCGCCGCTTTCGACGCCTGAGCAGTGAACAATTGGGGAGTCGGCATGTCTGGTGCCGACGTGAGTTCTCGTGCGGGATCCGGCGATGGAGGTGAACCGATGACCGGCGATGTCTCGGGGTCGGTGGTCGGTGAGCTGCCCGACCACCTGCGCCGTGTCCACATGGTCGGGATCGGTGGCGCGGGGATGTCGGGTCTGGCGCGCATCCTGCTCGCGCGGGGCTCGCAGGTGTCGGGGTCCGACGCCAAGAGCAGTCGCGGCATCCTGGCGTTGCGCACCCGCGGGGCCCTGATCCAGGTGGGGCACGATCCTTCGGCGCTCGACCAGATTCCCGGCGGTCCGTCGGTGGTGGTCACGACGCATGCGGCGATCCCGAAGACCAATCCGGAACTCGTTGCCGCGCGATCGCGCCGGATTCCGATCCTGTTGCGTCCGCATGTGCTGGCGGAGTTGATGGTCGGGTATCGGTCGGTGCTGATCGCGGGCACGCACGGCAAGACCTCGACCACCTCGATGACGGTGGTGGCGCTACAGCATTGTGGCCTCGATCCGTCGTTCGCGATCGGTGGTGAGCTCAACGAGTCGGGCACCAACGCCCATCACGGCAGCGGGTCGGTGTTCGTGGCCGAGGCCGA
Organism: Gordonia sp. L191; assembly: GCF_030077625.1. NCBI lineage: Bacteria > Bacillati > Actinomycetota > Actinomycetes > Mycobacteriales > Gordoniaceae > Gordonia > Gordonia sp. L191. The sequence goes on from NZ_CP125996.1 coordinate 1,943,682, forward strand.
CGAGAGTGACGGCTCGCTGCTCGAATACGTCCCGGACATCGTGGTGGTCACCAACATCGAGGTCGATCATCTCGACTTCTTCGGCACGGTGGAACGCTATGTCGCGGTGTTCGACGAGTTCGTCGCGCGGATCAAGCCGGGTGGATCGCTGGTGGTGTGTCTCGACGATCCGGGCGCCGCTGCGCTCGCACAGCGGTGTGCGGCGTCCCTGACTCGGCGTGGCGTGTCGGTGCTGGGTTACGGCGCGCCGGAGGTGCAGGTTCCCGACGGTGTGCTGGTGGTGGCGACGATGACGTCGTGGGCGCCGACGGCGGCCGGCAGTGAGATCGGTGTGCGCTTCGGTGCGCCGGTCGTCGGTGCCGGGTCGGTGGAGCCCGAGGCGTCGGCGCCGGACGGCTCCGTAGATCGCTCGGTGGCATTGACGATCCCGGGAATCCACATGGCGCGCAATGCGATTGCCGCGATCGTCGCCGCCACCTGTGCGGGCGGTGATCTCTCGGCGGTGATCGCGGGTATCGAGGCGTTCGCCGGTGTGCGCCGGCGATTCGAATTCAAGGGTCGCGTGGGCCTCGACGACGATGGTGCCGAGGGCGGCGACGCCGCCGAGCGGGGTTCGACGGCTGGGGGAGTGGTCGAGGTCTTCGACGACTACGCCCATCATCCGACGGAGGTGGCCGCGGTGCTCACGGCCGCGCGCGCCATGGTCGATGGCGACGAGTCCGGGCGCCGACGCCGCGTCGTCGCAGTATTCCAGCCCCACTTGTATTCGCGCACAGAGGAATTCGCCGACGAATTCGCTGCCGCGCTCGACCTCGCCGATGCGGTGGTGGTCGCCGACGTGTACGGGGCACGAGAGCAGCCGGTACCCGGTGTCAGCGGCCGGATGATCGTCGAGCGGATGGCGCGTGCGGCACGCTTCGAGCCCGATCTGTCCGCACTTGCCGCCACGGTGGCCGGGTTGGTGCGGCCGGGGGATGTGGTGCTGACCCTCGGCGCGGGCGACATCACCATGCAGGGCCCGGAAATCCTTGCCGCCCTCGCACATCGCGGGTCCGGCGGGGATCGTGCTGCCGATGCCGGGGAAACGGGCGGCGGTGAGCACTGATGCGTGTCCTACCGCAGCGTCGTCGTCCGCGGATCGTTCTCGGCGTGGTCCTGACCGCCGTGGTGGTCGTGGGTCTGGTGCTCATCGCCTACCTGACGCCGTTGATGTCGGTGCGCAACACCGAGATCAGTGACAACCGGACCGTTCCGGGGGCGCAGATCCTCGATGCCGCCGCGGTGGCTCCCGGGACGCCGCTGCTGCAGGTCGACACCGAGGCGGTGGCCAGGCGGATCGCGGCCATCCCGTCGATCGCCTCGGCGCGGGTGCAGCGCGGTTATCCCTCGACCCTGCAGATCACCGTCACCGAGCGGGTGCCGGTCGCGGTGGTTCCCGACGGCGACAAGGTGCACGTGCTCGACCGGTCCGGGGTGGGGTACCTGACGTACCCGAACTCCTCGATTCCGCCGGAGATCAAGAAACTCCCGGTGCTGCAGACCGCGACGCCCGGTCCGGCCGATCCGACGACGCGCGCTGCGCTCGGGGTGACCGCGGGCCTGCCTCCGCAGTTGTCGGGGCTCGTGCTCAGGGTGATCGCGAATTCGCCGGTCGACATCGAATTCGCGTTGACCGGTGACCGCAAGGTCATCTGGGGTGACGACACCCGCAACGACGAGAAGGCGCGCACGCTCGGCTACCTGCTCAGCCAGAAGGCGACCGAGTACAACGTCTCGGCGCCGAATTTTCCCGCCTTTCGCTGAGAATCCGGTGTCGACGCCGTGCGAATCGGTGTCGGAGTACACGAGTTTGGCGACACGCCGGGCCACCTGCTGGCCCACCGGGGTGGTGATGCCTAGCGTCAATCCCAACATCACTACTTGACATAACTCTGAATCTATGGTTGAGGTTTAGGGTTTCGCGATCGATAAGAGGAAGGCGAGCGTCATGACGCCACCGCACAACTACCTGGCCGTGATCAAGGTCGTCGGCATCGGCGGCGGCGGCGTCAACGCCGTGAACCGCATGATCGAGCAGGGACTCAAGGGGGTGGAGTTCATCGCCATCAACACCGACGCCCAGGCGCTGTTGATGAGCGACGCCGACGTCAAACTCGACGTCGGACGTGACTCGACCCGCGGGCTCGGCGCCGGGGCCGATCCCGAGGTCGGCCGGCGCGCGGCCGAGGACGCCCGCGACGAGATCGAGGAACTCCTCAAGGGCGCCGACATGGTCTTCGTGACCGCGGGAGAGGGCGGCGGCACCGGCACCGGTGGCGCACCGGTGGTGGCCCAGATCGCCCGCAAGCTCGGCGCGCTGACCGTCGGCGTGGTGACCCGGCCGTTCGCGTTCGAGGGCAAGCGCCGCGGCGGCCAGGCCGAGGCCGGGATCACCGCGCTGCGCGAATCCTGCGACACCCTGATCGTCATCCCCAACGACCGTCTGCTGCAGCTCGGTGACGCTCAGGTGAGCCTGATGGACGCCTTCCGTAGCGCCGACGAGGTGCTCCTCAACGGTGTCCAGGGCATCACCGACCTGATCACCACCCCGGGGCTGATCAACGTCGACTTCGCCGACGTCAAGGGCGTCATGAGCGATGCGGGTAGCGCCCTGATGGGGATCGGCTCCTCGCGCGGCGAGGACCGTGCGAAGAAGGCCGCCGAGTCGGCGATCAACTCGCCGTTGCTCGAGGCGTCGATGGAAGGTGCGCGTGGCGTGCTCATCTCGATCGCCGGTGGCAGTGACCTCGGTCTGTTCGAGATCCACAACGCCGCGACCCAGGTCCAGGAGGCCGCCCACGAGGACGCGAACATCATCTTCGGCACGGTGATCGACGACAACCTCGGTGACGAGGTCCGGGTGACCGTCATCGCCGCCGGATTCGACGGCGGCTCGCCGCGCAAGCGTGCCGATGCCCCGGCCGCCGGAGCGGGCAAGGTCGGCGCCGCGCAGGCCGGAGACGTGTCCCGACCGGCGAAGAACGACCCGCTGTTCGGCGAGATGCCGTCCGGCCAGGGCGATCCCTTCGCCTCGTCGTCGACGCCGGAGCGGCCGCGTCGCAACAACGTGACCCTCGACGACGACGACGTCGATGTGCCCTCCTTCATGAAGCGATAGTCATGGGTGGGACCGGCGGACCGGCGACGGCGGCCCGGGTGCGTCGGGTGGTCACCACCCGCGCCGGCGGCAGCTCGCAGGCGCCTTACGACAGTTTCAATCTCGGCGATCACGTCGGCGACGACCCGGCAGCGGTCGCGGCCAATCGTTCGCGGCTGGCCCGCCAGATCGGGGTGGACGAGTCCCGGGTGGTGTGGATGGAGCAGATCCACAGCCGCAACGTGACCGTGGTCGACGAGTCGACGTTCACCTCGCCCGATGTCGAGAAGGTGGGCCCCTCGATCCGCGTGCCGGCCACCGACGCACTGGTCACCTCCCTGCCCGGGGTGGCCCTGGCGGTGCTCTCGGCCGATTGTGTGCCGGTGTTGCTCAGCGACGACGAGGCCGGTGTCATCGCCGGTGTCCATGCCGGCCGCGTCGGTGCCCGTATCGGCATCGTGCCGGCCACCTTGCGCGCGATGATCCGGCTCGGCGCGCGTCCCGAACGCATCGGGGCCTTTCTCGGACCGGCCGCCGGTGGTGAGCGCTACGAGGTGCCCGACGCGATGCAACGCGACGTCGAGGAGCATCTGCCCGGCAGCGCGTGCCGGACCGCGAAGGGCACCGCTGGTCTGGATCTGCGCGCCGGAATCCGGCGGCAGTTGCTGGCCGTCGGAGTGAATTCGGTGGCCGTCGACCCGCGGTGCACCATCTCCGACACCGGTCTGTTCAGTCACCGGCGCGGTGCGCCGACTGGTCGGCTGGCGTCGGTCATCTGGATCGACCGGTGAGCGATCCGCGCACCGAGGAGCTCGCGCAGCGCCTGACCACGGTGCGCGGGGAACTCGACGCAGCCGTGGCCCGCGCCGGTCGGGCGCCGGGCGACGTCGAGTTGCTGGTGGTAACCAAGTTCTTTCCGGCCGCCGACGTCGCGCGTCTGATCGAGCTGGGTGAGCGCGAGTTCGGCGAATCCCGCGAACCCGAGGCGAGCCGCAAGATCAGCGAGCTCGGTTCACTTGTCGACGGCAGCGGAGCCGTGTTCGACATGATCGGCAGCGTGCAGACCAAGAAGGCGAAAACGGTTGCGCGATGGGCGCGTTCGGTGCACTCGGTGGATCGTGACAAGCTCGTCGACCAGTTGGCGTCGGCGGCGGGGGTGGCGCTGGACGAGCAGGTGCGCTCCGAGCCGCTCGGGGTGTTCTGTCAGGTCAGCCTCGACGACGACCCGACGCGCGGGGGTGTCGTCGAGGGGCAGTTGCCCGAACTCGCACAGCGGGTGGCCGACGCACCGACGTTGCGGCTGGCGGGCCTGATGGTCATCGCGCCGACGCACGGTGAGGTGCGGCAATGGATGGCGAAGACCGCGCGCATCCGCGAGAAGTTTCTGCAGGAGCATCCGGATGCGACAGAGCTGTCGGCCGGCATGAGTGGCGACATGGCGATCGCCGTCGAATACGGCTCGACATGTGTGCGTGTCGGTACCGCGATCATGGGATCCCGGCCGATACTCTCTCAGTAATCACACAAGTCACATCAGAACCATCGAGAACAGCTCACACACCGGCAACATTTGCACCACCCGCTCGTGAGCGTCGGATGACCAGAGAGGCCCAGCACATGACCACGATGCAGAAGTTCAAGGCATATTTCGGCATGGTGCCTCCGAGCGAGTACGAGGACGATTACCTCGACGAGCCCGGCCCCGGCCCGGTCCGGGCCGCCGCGCGTGAGCGCGCCTACCGCGACGACTACTACGGCGACTCCTCCTACCGCGAGGAAGCGCTCGCCGACTCCGCGTACGGCGACTACCGCGACGCCGGCTACCGGGACCGTGAGGTCGGCGTGGCCGGCCGCGATCGTGAGGTCTACGCCGAGGAGCGGCGATACGCGGTGGGCGGTTACGAGGGATACGAACCCGGCTATGCGGGCGCCGAATACGCCTACGCGGGTGGAGGCGTCCGGGCGGTCACCGAGGTGTCCTCCGACCGGGTGCGGGCCACACGACTCGAGCCGCTGCAGCGGTCGAGCGGCCCGACGCTGCGCGCGACCGGAGCCGGCCGGCCGGGCGGCTCCGATCGGGGAGACCTCGAGCGCGTCTTCGCCGACGGCCCGCTGCACAAGATCACCACCCTGCGTCCGTCCGACTACGGTGAGGCGCGCACCATCGGTGAGCGCTTCCGCGACGGCAATCCGGTGATCATGGACCTGGTCAACATGACCAATGACGACGCCAAGCGTCTCGTCGACTTCGCGGCCGGACTGGCATTCGCGCTGCGTGGTTCCTTCGACAAGGTGGCCACCAAGGTGTTCTTGCTCTCACCCGCCGACATCGATGTCTCGCCCGAGGATCGGCGCAAGATCGCCGAGACCGGGTTCTACAACCAGTCCTGACCGGTACGGATTGCCCGATGTCGCAGCACAATGCGACATGTGCGGCAAATCCCCCGAATCAGCGTCCTCGCGCCCGCGGCGACGTGCCGGAACCCCGGTGCGGCCGCGGGCGCCTCACGTCAGGCACTCTTGAGAAGTGGCGATTGTGTTCGAAGTCATCTGGTACATCCTGTTCGTCTACTGGCTGCTGTTGCTGGCCCGGCTCGTTGTGGAGTTGGTGCGCACCTTCGCGCGGGAGTGGCGACCGACGGGGATCGTCGTGGCGATCATCGAGATCACCTTCACGGTGACCGATCCACCGATCAAACTGTTCCGGCGGATCATCCCGCCGATTCCGCTCGGCCCGGTGCGGCTGGACCTGTCACTGATGATCGTCCTGATCCTGGTGGTGATCGCGATGCAGGTGGTCGGGTCATTCCGCATGGGCGCCGCGACGTCGGCGCTGGGGATGTGACCGGGGACTTGGCCCGAGACCGTATTGCTGATGTCATGGTTGAGTGACTGTTTGATTGCAGGACGACATTGATGTCCTACTACGAACGGTTCTGATGTGACAGGATAAGACGCCAGTTACAGATTTTGACTGGTATGAATGGTCAGTGACAGTCTGTAATGGGACACGTGACAGCGTGTAACTGCTCGACTGACGCTGAACTGCTCGACTGACGCAGTACTACTGGCACAAGGCTCGACCAAGACAAGCTCGAACGACATTGAGGGGAACCGACATGCGGCTGACACCAGCTGATGTGCACAACGTCGCGTTCAGCAAACCGCCTATCGGTAAACGCGGCTACAACGAAGACGAGGTGGATCAGTTCCTCGACTTTGTCGAAGCAGAACTCGCACGTCTGATCGACGAGAACTCGGATCTGAAACAACGCGTCGAAGAACTCGAGGGCGAGCTCACCGAGGCGCGGTCCGGCGCCGCTGCGGCGCCTGCGCCGTCGGAGGACCACACCCAGGTCTTCGCCGCGGTGTCCACTCCCGAACCCCAGGCCCCGCCTGCGCCGGCGGCGGCGCCGGTCGACGGCGACGCCCACGTCCGTGCGGCCAAGGTCTTGGCGCTCGCGCAGGAGACCGCCGATCGTCTGACCAGCACCTCACGCCAGGAAGCAGACTCGTTGCTGGCCGACGCGCGGCAGCGGTCGGACTCGATGGTCGCCGAGGCACAGAGCAAGTCCGAGGCCATGCTCGCCGATGCGCGACAGCGTTCGGAGGCCATCCTGGCCGACGCGCAGACCCGTTCGGAGGCGCAGCTGCGTCAGGCACAGGAACGTGCCGACGCCCTGCAGAGCGACGCCGAGCGCAAGCACGCCGAGATCATGGGCACCATCAACCAGCAGCGTGGTGTGCTCGAGGGACGGATCGAACAGCTCAAGATCTACGAGCGTGAGTACCGTACGCGTCTGAAGACCTACCTGGAATCCCAGCTCGAGGAACTCCAGCAGCGCGGTAGCGCGGCTCCGGTCGAGAGTGGACGCCCGGCCGATCAGTCGTTCTCCACCGATCCCGGCAACGGTGGATTCAGCAGCTACTCGCAGAGCTGAGCGGGACGACACTAGGTCGATGACGTGCTGACCCTGGCGCTGGCTGCCACGCTTGTCGGATTCGTACTACTTGTCGTCGGCCTGATCACCGGCACCCTGTGGCTCGCGATCGCGTGCATCGTCGTCTGCCTCGTCGGCCTGATCTTCCTCGTCGCCGACATCGTCTGGAGTGGTCGGCGCGGTAAGGCCGACGACGAGCAGGCCGGTGGTGGGTTCGGCTTCGGCGCTGCGCGCGAGGACGCCGACGACGACACCGATGATGACCGGTACCCGCCGCGGCCGCCGGACACCGGGGATCCGCAGTCGGAGTCGGTGCACGGCCCCGACACCGACGGACAGTCGACCGAGGATCGTCGTCGGGCCCTCTGGGAGGGCGTCATCGCGTCTCCCGACGCACCCGACACCCCGCCGGACTCACGCGCGACCGATTCCCGTCCGCCCGAGTCCGTGCCGACGCAGGCTACTCCGCCTCCGACCGGGCCCGGTGTCACAGCTCCCGGTCGGCCCGCCGCACCCTCGACCGCCGAGCGGGGATACGCCGACTATCTGCGGTCGGTCGGCGCCGCCGACACCCGCTCACGACCCCCGGTGTCGAACCCCGGCGTTCCCCACCCTTCCGGCCCGAACGCCGGCAACGACCCACGGGGGCGGCAACGCCCTCCCGGCCCGCCCCAATCCGGCCGGTTCGAGTCGGGCCCGCCCCGGTCCGGCGGGTTCCGGCCCGGTCCGGCGCCGACTCCGCAGGGCTCTCGGGGGACGCACTCCGATCCCGGGTCCACGACGCCGTCGGGTGAATCGGAGTCCGCAAAGCGGCCGGAGAAGATCGATCCGTTGCATCCGGACTGGCGCCCGCCCCAGCAGTGACAGCAGAGCGGCCGGTGACGACACCGGCCGTGGGTGACGACAAACGATTTGGTCCGCCCCGGTCGTGCACGGCTACACTGGGTCTCGCGTCGATCCGGCCATCACCGGGGAGCACCCGGAAGAACCGAACGTCCCCGTCGGGTCGTTCCCAGTAGAACCGGGCGGGTGGGCCCGTCACAGCCCGCGTCCCGTGACACGGTCACCACATGCGCGGGACCTGAGTGGCGTCGATCGTCGTCGACGCAAGCGGGGTGGTACCGCGCAACCGGGAACGGTTAGCGTCCCCGTGCCGAGAAGCATCGAGATGGCACGAGGAGACCAGCCGTGACCGACGTGGGTCAGTCCCCGCACACCCCCCAGTCCGCCGAGACCGGTGCGTCGTCGCACGCCGACGACGGGAGCCGGATCTATCCGCGCGTCGACATGACCGGCGGCGAACGTGGTGCGCCGTCGTTTCCCGACGTCGAGCGCACCGTGTTGCAGTACTGGGACGCCGACGACACCTTCCGTGCGTCTGTCGAGGAAAAGTCCCAGGCGGAGGAGTTCGTCTTCTACGACGGTCCGCCGTTCGCCAATGGTCTGCCGCACTACGGGCATCTGCTCACCGGTTACGTCAAGGACGTCGTCCCGCGGTATCAGACCATGCGGGGCAAGAAGGTCGAGCGCCGGTTCGGTTGGGACACACACGGTCTGCCCGCCGAATTGGAGGCCGAACGCCAGCTCGGGATCACCGACAAGTCGGAGATCGAGAAGATGGGCATGGAGCGGTTCAACGACTTCTGCCGTGACTCGGTACTGCGGTACACCGGTGAATGGCGCGAGTACGTGACCCGTCAGGCCCGTTGGGTCGACTTCGACAACGACTACAAGACCCTCGACATCGACTACATGGAGTCGGTGATGTGGGCGTTCAAGCGCCTGTGGGACAAGGGCTTGATCTATCAGGGCTATCGGGTGCTGCCGTACAGCTGGTACGAGCAGACACCGCTGAGCAACCAGGAGTCCAAGCTCGACGACGCCTATCGGATGCGCCAGGATCCGGCGGTCACTGTGACCATGCCGCTCGTGGCGCCCGGCAGCCCGCTCGACGGTGTGAACGCGTTGATCTGGACGACCACCCCGTGGACGTTGCCGAGCAACCTTGCGATCGCGGTGAATCCGAAGGTCACCTACGTCCACGTGCGCGCCGCCGACGGGCATGACTACCTGCTCGCCGAGGCGTTGCTGGGTGCGTATACGGGTGAGCTCGGCGACACCACCGAACTCGGCCGGTACCCGGGCGCGGAGCTCGCCGACCTGCACTACCTGCCGCCGTTCGATTTCTTTGTCGGACACCCGAATTCCCATCGCGTGTTGCTCGGCGACTATGTCACCACCGACAGCGGCACCGGTATCGTGCACCTGGCTCCCGCGTTCGGCGAGGAGGACATGGATCTCGCCACCGCCAACGGTATCGAGGTCGTTCAGCCGCTCGATCCGGGAGGCCGGTTCACCTCGGCGGTGCCGACCTATGAGGGGCAGATGGTCTTCGACGCCAACCCGGCGATCATCAAGGACCTCAAGGCCGGTGGCGGTCATGTCCAGTCCGGACCGGACGGTCGGGCCGGGCGCATCCTTCGGCACGAGACCATCGAGCACTCCTATCCGCATTCGTGGCGGTCGGGAAAGCCGTTGATCTACATGGCCGTTCCGTCATGGTTCGTCGCGGTCACCCCGATCAAGGAGCGCATGCTCGAACTCAACAAGCAGATCACCTGGGCGCCCGATCACATCCGGGACGGTCAGTTCGGCAAGTGGCTCGAGGGTGCCCGCGACTGGAACATCAGCCGAAATCGGTTCTGGGGTGCGCCGATCCCGGTGTGGGTCTCCGACGACCCAGATCATCCCCGCACCGATGTCTACGGTTCGCTCGACGAACTCGAGCGCGACTTCGGGGTGCGTCCGGACAATCTGCACCGGCCCTACATCGACGAGCTGACCCGGCCCAATCCCGACGACCCCACCGGCGCGTCGACGATGCGTCGTGTGCCCGAGGTCTTCGACTGCTGGTTCGAGTCGGGTTCGATGCCATTCGCACAGGTGCACTACCCGTTCGAGAACGCCGACTGGTTCGACGGTGACGCCGAGGCCGGCCTGGCGCCGCACAATCCGGGCGACTTCATCGTCGAGTACAACGGTCAGACCCGGGGCTGGTTCTACAACCTGCACGTGCTCGCCACCGCGCTCTTCGATCGGCCCGCATTCAAAAGTGTTGTCGCGCACGGGATCGTGCTCGGCGATGACGGGCAGAAGATGAGCAAGTCCAAGCGCAACTATCCCGACGTCAACGAGGTCTTCGACCGCGACGGCAGCGATGCGATGCGCTGGTTCCTCATGGCCTCGCCGGTGCTGCGGGGCGGGAACCTCGTGGTCACCGAGAAGGGCATCCGCGAAGGTGTGCGACAAGCGTTGCTGCCGTTGTGGAATGCGTACAGTTTCTTGGCGCTCTACGCCGAGAGGCCGGCGACGTGGCGGACCGATTCGACCAACGTGCTCGACCGCTACATCCTGGCGAAGCTGGCGCTGACCCGCGACGAGATGACCACCGCGCTCGACACCTACGACATCGCCGGCGCGTGTGATTCGTTGCGGCGCTTCGTCGAATCGTTGACGAACTGGTACGTGCGCCGGTCCCGGGCTCGCTTCTGGGCCGGTCAGGACGCCGACGCCGATGCCTTCGACACGCTGTACACCGTGCTCGAGGTGGCCTCTCGCCTTGCCGCGCCGCTGTTGCCGATGGCCACCGAGGCGATCTGGCGTGGGCTCACCGGTGAGCGGTCGGTCCATCTGACCGATTGGCCCACCGCCGACGAGTTGCCCGCCGACGCGGCGCTGGTGGTGGCGATGGACGAGGTGCAGGCGGTGTGCTCGACGGCGTCGAGTGTGCGCAAGGCCAACAAGTTGCGGGTGCGTCTGCCCTTGCCGGGGCTGACGGTGGCCTCGCCGACGGCCGGGCAACTCGAACCGTTCACCGATCTGATCGCCGACGAGATGAACGTGAAGTCGGTGACGCTGTCGACCGACGCCGATGCCTATGGGCGACAGGAACTCGCCGTGAACGCGCGGGCTGCCGGTCCGCGGCTGGGCAAGGACGTGCAGCGGGTCATCAAGGCGGTCAAGGCCGGTGACTGGGCGGTGCGCGTCATCGACGACGGCACCGAGGTGGTCAGTGCCGCCGGTATCGACCTCGAGCCGGGGGAGTACACGCGCCGGCTCGTCGCCGAGGAACCCGAATCGACCGCCGAATTGCCCGGCGGTGCGGGGCTGGTCGTTCTCGACACCGCGGTCACCCCGGAGCTCGAGGCCGAGGGATGGGCCAAGGACCGGGTCCGCGAGCTCCAGGAGGCCCGACGCTCTCTGGGCCTGGATGTGTCGGATCGGATCGAGGTGCGTCTGGTGGTGCCCGCCGAACGTCTGGACTGGGCCCGAAGCCACGCCGACATGATCGCCGGGGAGGTCCTCGCGGTGGTCTTCGAGGTGGTGCAGGCCGGTGCCCCCGGCGCCATCGAACTCGGAGACGGTGTCACCGCCGACGTCACCCGCGCCACGACCTGAGCCGCGCTGCGCGGTACTCCCGATCGCCCGTACGCGTCACGCGTGCGGGCGATCGGCGTTTCGGGAGAGGTACTCGGGGATACCTCAGTGGGCAGCCGACCCGCCCAGCGCGCGCCGGCTCGACTGCAGAGCCGACCGCAGTGCCTCGACCTCGGTGTCGTCGAGATCGGCGACCATCCGGGTCTCGATGGCCGTGATCGCCGGTTCCAGACGTTCGACGGTCTCGTGGCCGTGGTCGGTGAGGTACAGCCGCATCTGCCTGCGGCTGTGCGGGTCGGTCTCGCGTCGGACGAACTGCCGTTCCTCGAGCCCCGCGGTGATCCGGGCCATCGTCTGCGGTCGCACGAACGAATTGCGGGCGAGTTCGGCCGAGGTCAGCCCCGGGCGGCGGGCAAGCACGGTCAGCGCGGTGTATTGCACCGGCGTCAAGCCCTCGCCGCCGACCACCTCGTCCATGCGGGCGCGCACCGCCAACTCCAGCTGCTTGACGAGGTAGAGCAGTGTGGCGTTGCTGCTGGGCATAGGTGACTCTCTCGCGACGGTGACGAAACGGGGCGGGTGGCGGACGTGAAGCGGTGGCGAACTCGACCTTGATTATGCAGAACCGTCGTCCCACGCCGCCGGGCTCCGGGTGAGCCACCCTTCTCCGGAGCGGAGATGAGCGCCACACCCTTGCGCGCACGACAACAAACCGTCAGTATTGCTGTTATCAGCATTACTGATGATGTCGGCAGCACCACACCGCCCTTCTCGGCTCGGAAAGGTCCCCCCATGACCCAGAGAACATTCGTCACCGGAAAGGCCGACGCCGGCGACTCCGACAGGTACGTCCTGGACAGTCGGACGCTGATCGCCGCGGCGGCGGCGATCGCCCTGGCGCAGGCTGCGTTGGCCATGCCCGCCGTGCTCAACGGGCTCTTCCAGGACGATCTCGGCACCAGCGCGTCACAGCTCACCTGGATCTCCGCGGCGTTCCTGGTCCCGGTCACCCTGTTCGAGCTCACCTTCGGGCTGCTGGGAGATCTGTTCGGCCGCAAGCGATTACTGATCATCGGCACCATCGTTCTCGGTGTCGGTCAGCTGATCGGCTTCCTCACCCCGGGTGCCGACGTCGACACCTCGATCCGGGTGGCCGTGCTGCTCGTCGGCCAGGTGCTCACCGGTGTCGGCGCGGCCGCGATCATGCCCAACCACCCTGGCGATGGTCGCAGCGGGCACGCACACGCCCCACGACCGCGCCCGCGCGATCTCGGTGTGGGCCGCGGCTCTGGCCACCGGCAGCTTCGTGTCCCCGGTCCTGGGCGGTTTCCTCGCCCGATATCCCTTCGCGGGCACCGACACCGCGGGCTGGCGGTGGGGTTTCCTGGCTGTGGCGCTCCTCGCGGTCCCGTGCCTGATCGTGACGCTCACGATGGCCACCACGTCCTCGGCACCCACGGGGCGCTCGTTGGACTGGCCGGGCCAGATCACCGTCGCGATCTCGCTGTTCGCCCTGCTCTACGCGGTGATCCAGGGGTCGACGACCGGCTACGGCGGCCCGGACATCATCGGCGCGTTCGTCGTCGCCGCCCTGGCGGCCGTCGCGTTCATCATCGTCGAGCGTCGTGCGCAGTCGCCGCTGCTACGTCTGGACCTGTTCGGCAACCGGGCGTTCGGTGTCGCGGCGATCGCCACCGTGCTGGGCAGTTTCGCGTTGCTCGGTACCGCCTACATCACCAGCATCAGATTGGCTGCGATCCAAGGGTTCTCGCCGCTGATGACGTCGATCGCCTTCGTCATCCTCAACGGCATGACCCTGCTCACCGCACCGCTGGTCGCCCGGCTGTTGGTCCGCCACAACGCGAGATGGCTGATGGCGGGTGGTTTCGGCCTGATCGCGATCGGTGACCTCTGGGCCGCATCGATCCCGGCAGCGACCATGTCGCTCGGCCTGATCCTGCCACCGATCGCGGTCGTCGGGCTCGGCTTCGCGCTCGCCTGCAGGCGGTCACCGCCGTGGCCGTCAACACCGTGCCCACGCACCTGGCCGGGATGGCCAGCGGCACCACGAGTCTGCTGCGCGACTTCGGCTTCACTCTCGGGCCGTCGGTGATCGGTGCGATCGCACTCACCCAGGCCGCCAACGCGATCCAGGCGAAGCTCAACGCATCCGAAGATCTTCGCAATGCCATGCAGGCCTTTGATTCGGCACCCGCACACGCCTCCGGAGCCACCCGCGAGTCCCTCGAGGCGGCCGTCGGCGCGGTCCACTCCGGGCCGTTGGGCGCCAACGGCGTTCCGGCGACGGTGATGGTCGACGGAAAGTCCGTGCCGCTCAATCCTTTGCAGTCGGTTGCCTTTGACGCTCTCGATCATTCATACTCGATGGCCTTCGTGGTGTGCGCCGGCGCGGCACTGCTCGCCACCCTCATCGTCGGCATCGGGTTCACCGGGGTCGAGTCGCGGTCCCGCGTCAGTGGCGAACCCGAAACCGTATGACCGACCCACGATTTCTCCGGAGGACGTCGAATGTCTGTGCTTGCCAACCCGCCTGTGGCCCGGGTGATCGCGCGGGGTATGCAGTGGGGGATGGGTCGGGCGGCGCAGCGCACGACCACTCGCGCGCGGGCGCGATTCCCCGACCACCGAGCCGACACCGAGCCGCTGCGGATACCGAGCACTCTGGGGCCGGTCTCGGCGACGATTTACCGTCGCGCACCCGCCGACCGCACACCACCGGTGTATGTGAACCTGCACGGCGGCGGATACGTCATGGGCGTGAGGGAGCAGGACGATCCGGCGTGCCGGCTGCTGGCGGTGGAGGCCGGCGTCGTGGTCGTCAACGTCGATTACGCGCTCGCCCCGCAGCATCGGTTTCCGCAACCGCCCGAGCAGATCCACGAGATCCTCGTCTGGATCGCCGAGCACAGAGCAGAGCACGGCTGGGACGGCACTCGACTGGTCGTCGGCGGTCAGAGCGCGGGCGGCGCGCTCGCGGCGGCCGGGGCGCGGCTCGCACTCGAACACGGTGGCCCCGCGATCTCGTTGCAGGTCTTGCATTACCCGCCACTGGATCTGACGGTCCCGGCGGGCGCCAAGCATTCACCGTTGGCCCGGCCGATGCTCCGACCGTGGATGGGTACGGTGTTCGACGCCGCGTACGTCCCGGACGTCGCGCAGCGGTCCGACCGGCTGGTCTCACCCGCCGGCGGCGCCGACGAGGCCGATCTCGCCGGTATCGCACCCGCTCTGGTCATCGTGGCGCACAACGACATCCTGGCCGAGGAGGGACGGCGATACGCCCGGCGGCTCGAGGCCGCCGGCGCGCTGCGCGGGCTCCTCGAGGTCCCCGACGCCGATCACGGCTACGACGTCGACGATGACGTCAAGGCGCTCTCGTCGTACGGATGGATCGCCGAGCGGGTACGCGTCGCGACCGCCGTCGAGGAATCTCCGTCAGCGGAACACCGATGACAGGACCGCGTCGATCTGGGCGCTGAGCAGGTGCTCGGGAACGGAGAACGTCTCCGAGCCGTATTGGCCGAACACCTCCAGCGAGGTCGCCCCGATCACGGTGGCCCACAACAGGGTTCCGGTGACGAGGGCGGTATCGGGTAGGTCGTTGCCGAACTCGGTGCGGATGGCGTCGAGATCGGCCGACAGCGTGGGGGAGACCTCGCAGTCCGGGGCGGTGAGGACGCCCGCGTCATGTGCGGCGGCGAGTTCGGCGATGAGCCGTGCGATCACGCGGGTGCCGGGGGTGACGGTACGGTCGGCGGGCGCTGCGTATCCGGGGACGGGGCTGCCGTAGAGCAGTGCCCAGCGTGCCGGATCGTCGACGGCCCAGGCGCGGATTGCCTTGGCGGCAGCCATGATCCGGCCGCGATGATCCCCGGCGTCGATACGGTCGGTGGCGGCGTCGACCGATTCGGCGAGGTGGGTGTACCCCTCGACGAGCAGCCGGGTGAGCAGTTCGTCGCGACTCGGGACGTAGCGGTAGACCGCCGACGAGACCACGCCGAGCTCCCGCGCGATCGCACGCAGCGACAGTCCCGCGGCGCCGTGGGTGCTCAGATGCTCGCGACCGAGCCGCAGGATCTCGGTCTCCATCGTCTGCCGATTCTCGGCTCGGGTGCGGGGCGCGCGCGTCGTCGATCCGGGCATGCCGACCATCATCGCACAATGCGAGAGCATTGCTCTTGTTTTTCGGGCCGGATGTCTGCATACTCGAAAACGAGAGCGGTGCTCTCTATCAACGAAAGGTAGTTCGATGACCCATTACCTCGCGCCCACGACGATGGATTCCCGGATGAATGCCCTCGTCCGCTGGCTCACCGACCGCGGCTTCTCGCTCGCCGGCGCCCAGACCCTGACCGTGATCGGTCGGACATCCGGTGCGCCGCAGAGTATTCCGGTCAATCCGCTCGTTCTCGACGGTGTCGAGTACCTGGTGGCGGTGCGTGGCGTCACCCAATGGGTCCGCAACGCCCGCGCGGCGGGTGTGGGCGAACTGCGTCGTGGCCGGCGCTCACGCCGGGTCGCGCTCCTCGAGGTGCCCGCGACCGAGCGGGCCGCGATCATCCGTCGCTACCTCGACAAATGGGGGTGGGAGGTCGGGCGGTTCCTGCCGGCGGGGCTCGGGGTCGACGCGACGGAGGCGCAACTCGCGGAACATGCCGAACAGATCCCGGTCTTCGTCGTCTCTGCCGCCTAGCCACCCGCTGCCAGGTGTGCCGACGCCTCGACGACCGGTGGTCGGCGCACGTCCTACTCTGCAAGGGTGTCGGAGTTTGCAGGAGTCCCGGGGATCGCTGGTCGGGATGACGCCACCGAGCGCAGCGAGCCCGATGCCACCGAGCGCAGCGAGCCCGATGCCACCGAGCGCAGCGAGCCCGATGCCATCGAGCGCAGCGAGCCCGATGCCACCGAGCGCAGTGCGCGGTGGGTGATGCATCTCGACATGGATGCCTTCTTCGCCTCTGTCGAACAACTCACGCGTCCGACCCTGCGGGGCAGGCCGGTGCTGGTCGGCGGTACGGGCGGGCGGGGCGTGGTCGCGGGTGCGAGCTATGCCGCACGGGCCTACGGCGCGTCGTCGGCGATGCCGATGCATCAGGCGCGGCGACTCGTCGGTGCGTCCGCGGTGGTGCTCCCGCCGCGTGGTGCGGTGTATCGGGTCGTGAGCGAGCGGATCTTCGCGCTCGTCCGCGAGGCCGTGGGTGTGATCGAGATGCTGTCCTTCGACGAGGCGTTCGCCGAGCCCGAGGCGCTCGTCGGATGTAGCGCCGCGCAGGCGCACGCGTTCGCCGACGATGTCCGGCGACGCATCCGCGACGAGGTGGGCCTGGCCGCGTCGGTGGGGTTCGGCTCGGGCAAGCAGATCGCCAAGATCGCTTCCGGAATGGCCAAACCCGATGGGGTGATGGTGATCTCGCCCAGCAGAGAACTCGCGTTCCTGCATGCGTTGCCGGTCCGGAAACTGTGGGGGATCGGCCCGGTCTCCGGGGATCGTCTGTCCCGGTTGGGTATCGACACGATCGGCGATCTCGCGGCGCTGTCGGAAGTCGAGGTCGCCTCGGTGCTCGGTTCCACCGTCGGTCCGGCGCTGCACCGCCTCGCCCAGGGCATCGACGATCGACCTGTCACCGAACGTGCTGCGGCCAAACAGATCTCGGCCGAATCCACTTTCGCCGCCGACATCGTGTCGATGGCGGGGCTGCGGCCGGCGATCGATCGGTCGGCCGCCGATGCGCACCGTCGGCTCGTCGCCGACGGGCGCGGTGCCCGCACCGTCGTGCTCAAACTCAAACGCGCCGACATGTCGGTGCTGACCCGCAGTTTCACGCTGCCCGCGGCCACCAGCGACCTCGACGCACTCACCGCGGTGGCCCGTCGCCTGGCTCTCGATCCCGAGTCGATTGGTCCGATTCGCCTTGTCGGAGTCGGCTATTCCGGTCTGAGTGAGACCGAGCAATACGCGTTGTTCGATGATGTCGCGGCAGCGACCGAGCCGGTGCCCGGCGTGGCGACGCCGACCGCGGATTCGGCGCACGGTGTCGAGGAGACCGACCGCGCCGACCGCACCGAGGGCGCCGAGGGCGCCGAGAGTGCCGAGAGTGCGGTGCACTCGGCGCAGCCCGGTGAGTGGGCCACCGGCAACGACGTGACCCACCGCGAGCACGGGCACGGCTGGGTGCAGGGTGCCGGGCACGGTGTGGTCACCGTGCGGTTCGAGACCAGAACCACCGGGCCCGGCCCGGCGCGTACCTTCGCCGCCGACGATCCCGATCTGCGCCGCGCCGACCCGATCGACAGTCTGGACTGGCCGCGCGGGTGAGCGCACGGCAACGGACGGCGCGACACCCGTCCGATCAGTCGTCCCGCGGCCCGGATGCGGAGAAGAAGTCGGCGACCTCGTCGGCGTCGCAGCCGGTGGTGAGCAGTGCCTGCAGGGCCACGCGCGCCTGAGGTGCACGCAGCCACCGCGAGACGATTGCCCCAGCACGTTCGAGATCCACCGCGCCACCCCCGCCGCCGTAGGTGGCGACCACCGGGCCGTGGGGCACCCGGGTGGTGACGACGACAACCACCCCGCGCTGTCGCGCCAGGCTGACCTCGGCGGTGATGTCGGGATGGGTGTTGCCCGATCCGGTGCCGGCGAGCACGATGCCTGCGGCGTTCTGCGACACCGAGGCGGCGATGAGTCCCGGTGAGACTCCCGGATAGAGGGTGTAGGCGTCGACGCGCGCGGGGTGGCCACCCGGCAGCGGACCGGTCAGCAGTGGCCGTGGGAGCGAGTCGTGTACGGAATCGAAGACGTCGAGGTCGACGGTGGAGACCTTGAATGCGCCGCGCGCCGGGGTGATCCGACCACCGAGGACGATCTGCACCCCGCGTGAGCGCGAGCCCGGGTCGGCGGCATGCGCCAACGCCGCCGCGATGTTGGCGGGGCCGTCGGCGTGCGGGTCGTCGGCCGGGCGTTGCGCGCCGGTGAAGACCACCGGCCGCGGATCGGCGGCGAAGAGGTCGGCGAGGAAGGCGGTCTCCTCCATCGTGTCGGTGCCGTGGGTCACCACCACCCCGTCGATGCCCGGGTCGGCCAACGCGTCGGCGATCGCGGCGACAACGCGGAACTGTTCGGTCGGTGTCATCGCCGAGCTGTCCACCGACATCAGATCGACCGGAACGATCTGCGGCTCGAACGAGGCCCCGGTGGGCACCCCGCGCGCGGCCGACCCTTCGGCCCTGGCCAGCAGGTCGTCGGCGGAGAGCACCGGCACCGCACCGTCGGTTCCGGTGCGAGCCGCGACGGTGCCGCCGGTGGTGATCAGGGCGATGCGTGCGTGCGGCGTCGGTGCCATGGATCACAGGTTGCGGGAACCGGCCGACGGCGTCAACCGTTGCGGTCGTGGTGTCCGGCACTCCGGTGCCGTGCGACGGTTTGGCATAGTGGTGTCACCGTTGACCCATCCGACAGGGTGGGAGCAACCGCGACAAGTCGTAAGGATGACCGCGCCGGTGAGGGCGGGGTCGCACAGACAGTGAGGGAGATCGTTGAAGTTTCCGAAGTTCGTGGGTGCCGTCATGATCACGGCCGCGGTGACCGTCAGCGTTGCAGCGTGTAGCAGCGACGACAGTGCCGACGACATCCCCACCGTCGCCCAGACCACCACCAGCAGCGCCGCTTCGACCGCCGGCGGCGGGACCAACGTCACCGACGCGAGCAACCCGCCCTCGGTGGCGACCCTGAACCAGATGCTGCAGACCGCGCTGGACCCCAACGTGCCGAACGCGCAGAAGACACAGCTGGTGCAGAACTCGCAGAAGGATCCGGCCGTCTTCGACAAGCTGGTGCAGGCGCGCAAGGAGAACCCGGACGTGACCTACCAGATCCGCGGTCCGGTGACCACCGACGGACCGAACCGGGCGAGTGTTCGGGTGCAGGTCAAACTGCCCGATCAGCAGCCGCAGGACATCGACGCGCAGATCGTCTACGACGGTGGACGTTGGAAGCTGGCCAGCAGCTTCGTCTGTCCGTTGATCACCACCAACGGTGTGACCAGCGCGATGTGCCCGACGTCGTCGAGTACCCGCCCGTCGAGCTGAGCTCGCACTCGATCAACACCACCGCAGGGCCCCGACTCGACGAGTCGGGGCCCTGCGGCGTTTCTCGCGGTGTCGGGGGACTTGCGCGGTGCGGACGGGTCACTTCCAGTTCACGCTGAACCCGATGCGTTGCAGTAGCGGCTGGTCGGGGTCGGCGCCGACGAGTTCACGGGCACCGCTGTAGTCGGCATGCCCGCCGACGGGTAACCCCCGGGTCAGGTCGACGACGATCTCCCCGGACCCGGAATAGGAATACCGTGCGATCGTCAGGGTGGTGTTGCCGCCGGGGATCGTGAACACCGAGTTGATCGGTGACTCCTCGGCGGTGAAGGCGATGGTCAGGCGATTGCCGTCCCACGCGCTCAGCCGCGCCTCGATGGTCTGCGTCACCGTTGCCGCGCCGACGACGGTGCGTTCGCTGCGCCAGGTGGCGCTGACGCCGATCGGGTCGGTGGGCAACACGATCGAATCCTGCAGCGTCTGTACGAGCGACTGTTCGAGTGCGCGACGTGCGGGAGCCGACGACGCGTCGGTCGGCCGCAGACGCAGCGACATCGGGCTCAGCGCTGGCCCGAGAGCGATCCCGGCGACGCTGCCCTTGGCCTTGGCGAGCTGGTCGGTCAGCTCCGGTTGCGACGAGGTCGGCGTTCCGAGGACGAGGTGCAGTTCGGAGGTCGCCGTGCATCCGAACCGGGCGGTCAGCGGGGTGGTGACCTCCTGGGTGGTCTGCGCGGTGGTCGACACCTCGCTCGAGGTGGTCGACAGGGTCACCTGCTGTGCCGAACCGACGTCGGGTGCGGGTGTGGCGATGCGGGTGGGAGCCGCGCCGGGGGAGGTGAGCGTGACGGTCGCGGTCGGGATCGGGATCGGTGTGGCCTGGGTCAGACCGATCCCGGGGTCGGTGGCGCACGCCCCGGTCGGGGTCGGTGGTTGCGACGACTCCGCGCTGTCGGCTCCGGAGCCGCAGGCGCTCACCGCGAGGGCGCCGGTGAGGACGGTCGCCCAGACCGTGGCGGTGGACCTGCGTGACAGGCGGCGCCTGCGCCGGATCGGGCGTGCGGCGATCCTGGACGAAGCGGGCGTGGAGGACACGGCAGTCAGCGTATTGCACGCGTCAGGGATGATGGACGGGTGGACGACTCAGCGACCAATGGCACCACCTCGGGTGCCGACGAGCAGATGACGACCGCGACGACGGCCCCTCGCACGCAGCGCGGCGCGAAGGTACTCGCCGTTCTGGCCGCCATCGCCGGCACCGTCGTCGCTCTCGATGTCATCACCAAAACCCTTGTGGTGGCCCTGATCACCCCCGGCGAGCCGGTGCGGGTCATCGGCGACACGGTGACCCTGCGCCTGGTGCGCAACAGTGGTGCGGCGTTCTCGATGGCGACCGGCTACACCTGGGTGCTCACGTTGATCGCCCTGGCGGTCGTCGCGGTCATCATCCGCTATGCCGGCCGGCTCCGATCGGGCTGGTGGATTCTCGGACTGGGCCTGGTTCTCGGTGGGGCGCTGGGCAATCTGATCGACCGGATCTTCCGGGCGCCGGGTCCGTTGCGCGGGCACGTCGTCGACTTCGTGTCGGTGGGCTGGTGGCCGGTGTTCAACGTCGCGGATTCGGCGGTCGTGTGCGGGGCGGTGCTGCTGGTGATCCTGTCGCTGCTCGGATTCGACCACGACGGCACCCGCTCGGGCTGGGCGGCCCGCAACGACCCGGACCCCGACGAGCAGTCGGCGGAGCGCGATCTCGGGGCCGCCGATGCCGGTGCGGACGACACCGACAAGCACACCGACACCGGCAAGGACGCGGCTTCCGGCAAGAACACCGACACCGACAAGCACACCGACACCGGCAAGGACGCGGCTTCCGGCAAGAACACCGATACCGGCGAGCACACCGACACCGGCAAGGACGCCGATTCCGGCCAGGACACCCAGACCGGAAGGAACGCCGATGCGTGAGTCTCGGGCGATGCCCATTCCCGACGGCCTCGACGGGATGCGCGCCGATGCCGGGGTAGCCCGGCTCCTGGGCCTGTCGCGCACGGTCGTGGGCCGTCTCGCTGACGACGGCGAGGTCACCGTCGACGGCGTCGCGGTCGGTAAGTCCCACAAACTCGTCGCCGGCGGATGGCTCGATGTCCTGTTGCCCGCGCCGACCGAGCCGCTGCGGGTCGAGCCCACACCGGTGGAGGACCTCTCGGTCGTCTATCACGACTCCGACATCATCGTCGTCGACAAACCCGTCGGGGTCGCCGCGCATCCCTCGGTGGGCTGGAGCGGGCCGACCGTCGTCGGTGCGCTCGCCGCCGCCGGCTATCGGATCTCCACCTCGGGTGCCTCCGAACGACAGGGCATCGTGTCGCGGCTCGACGTCGGGACGTCCGGGCTCATGGTGGTCGCGGTGTCCGAGCGGGCGTATTCGCTGCTCAAGCGCGCCTTCCGGGACCGCGAGGTCGACAAGGGGTATCACGCGCTCGTGCAGGGTCACCTCGACCCGCCCGAGGGGACCATCGACGCCCCGATCGGCCGCCACCGCGGCAACGACTGGAAGTTCGCGGTCACCGCTGGTGGCAAGCCGAGCATCACCCACTACGACACCCTCGAGATGTTCGCGGCGGCCTCGCTGCTCGACATCCATCTCGAGACCGGGCGCACCCATCAGATCCGGGTGCACTTCTCGGCCCTGCACCATCCGTGTTGCGGTGATCTCACCTACGGGGCCGACCCGGTGCTCGCCGCGCGTCTGGGTCTGGACCGTCAGTGGCTGCACGCACGGTCGCTGGGGTTCGCCCATCCCGCCGACGGCCGGTACGTCGAATACACGAGCCCGTATCCGAAAGATCTCCAGCACGCGCTCGACGTGCTGCGCGAGGGCTGAGGCAGGCCCCGGATCGGCGACCACCACGACACGCCGGGCGTGACACACCGGCGCCGACACTCCGCGTACGACGCCTCACCTGCCACAGCTTTCCCGCAGCGGCGTGCCCGGGCGTGGCTGTCGGTCGCAGCGCCTAGAGTTGGTGACGCCCTATCCAGAAGACTCGCACCAGAGGTGAGAAGCGTCCGTGGCAGACTCGTTTGTTCACCTGCACAACCACACCGAGTACTCGATGCTCGACGGCGCGGCGAAGGTGGCGCCGCTGTTCGCCGAGGCCAAGCGCCTGGGGATGACCGCGATCGGTATGACCGACCACGGCAACATGTTCGGTGCCAGCGAGTTCTACAACACCGCGGTGAAAAACGACATCACCCCCATCATCGGCATCGAGGCCTACATCGCCCCGGAGTCGCGTTTCAACACCAAACGTGTGCTGTGGGGCACCCGCGACCAGAAGGACGACGACGTCTCCGGCTCGGGTGCCTACACCCACATGACCATGGTCGCCGAGAACGCCACGGGACTGCGCAACCTGTTCACGCTCTCGTCGTTGGCCTCGATCGAGGGACAGCTGGGCAAGTGGGCGCGTATGGACGCCGAGATCATCGCCGCGCACGCCGAGGGAATCATCGCCACCACCGGCTGCCCGTCGGGTGAGGTGCAGACGCGGCTGCGGCTCGGCCACGAGCGTGAAGCACTCGAGGCGGCCGCGAAATGGCAGGAGATCTTCGGCAAGGAGAACTTCTACCTCGAACTGATGGAGCACGGCCTCGAGATCGAGCGTCGGGTCCGTGACGGACTGCTCGAGATCGGTCGCAAGCTCGGCATCAAGCCCATCGTCACCAACGACTGCCATTACGTCACCAAGGAGCACGCCGCCGCGCACGAGGCGCTGCTGTGCGTCCAGACCGGCAAGACCCTCTCCGATCCCACCCGCTTCAAGTTCGACGGTGACGGTTACTACCTGAAGTCGGCCGAGGAGATGCGGGCGCAGTGGGATTCGGTCGTCCCCGGTGCCTGCGACAACACCCTCGAGATCGGCGAGCGGGTGCAGAGCTACGCCGACGTCTTCACCCACCGCGACCGGATGCCGGTCTTCCCGGTGCCCGAGGGTGACTCCCAGGAGACCTGGCTGCGCAAGGAGGTCGCCAAGGGCCTCAAGGAGCGCCGCTTCTCCGACTCCGAGGTGCCCGCGGAGTACCAGGAGCGCGCGAACTACGAACTCGACGTCATCATCCAGATGGGATTCCCCGCCTACTTCCTGGTGGTCGGCGACCTCATCCGGCACGCGCAGGAGGTCGGCATCCGGGTCGGCCCGGGCCGCGGGTCGGCGGCCGGGTCGCTGGTCGCCTGGGCGCTGGGCATCACCAACATCGACCCGATCCCGCACGGACTGCTCTTCGAGCGATTCCTCAACCCCGAACGTGTGTCGATGCCCGATATCGACATCGACTTCGACGACCGCCGGCGCGGTGAGATGGTGCGCTACGCGACCGAACGGTGGGGCAGCGACAAGGTCGCCCAGGTCATCACCTTCGGCACGATCAAGACCAAGGCCGCGATCAAGGACTCGGCCAGGGTCCAGTTCGGCCAGCCCGGCTTCGCGATCGCCGACCGCATCACCAAGGCCCTCCCGCCGCCCATCATGGCCAAGGACATCCCGGTCTGGGGGATCACCAACCCCGAGCACGAGCGATTCGGCGAGGCCACCGAGGTGCGCACGCTCATCGAGACCGACCCCGACGTCAAGAAGATCTACGACACCGCCCTCGGTCTCGAGGGGCTGATCCGCAACGCCGGCGTGCACGCCTGCGCGGTGATCATGTCCTCGGAGCCGCTCACCGACGCCATCCCGGTGTGGAAGCGCGCCCAGGACGGCGCGATCATCACCGGCTGGGACTATCCCTCCTGCGAGGCCATCGGCCTGCTGAAGATGGACTTCCTGGGACTGCGCAACCTCACCGTGATCGGTGACGCCCTGGAGAACATCAAGCTCAACCGCGGAATCGACCTCGACCTCGACACGCTGCCGCTCGAGGACCCGAAGACCTACGAGCTCCTCGCCCGCGGCGACACGCTCGGCGTGTTCCAGCTCGACGGCGCGGCCATGCGTGAGCTGCTGAAGATGATGCAGCCCACCGGTTTCGAGGACATCGTCGCGGTCCTCGCCCTGTATCGCCCGGGCCCGATGGGCGTCAACGCGCACACCGACTACGCCAAGCGCAAGAACGGTCTGCAGCAGATCCGGCCGATCCACCCCGAGCTCGAGGAACCGCTCAAGGAGATCCTCTCCGAGACCTACGGCCTGATCGTCTACCAAGAGCAGATCATGCAGATCGCGCAGAAGGTCGCCGGCTACTCGCTCGGACAAGCAGACCTGCTGCGCCGCGCGATGGGCAAAAAGAAGAAGGAGATCCTCGACGAGGCCTACGACGGCTTCGCCGAGGGTATGCGCACCAATGGGTTCTCGCAGGCGGCGATCACCGCCCTCTGGGACACGGTGTTGCCGTTCGCCGGGTACGCGTTCAACAAGTCGCACGCCGCCGGCTACGGCCTGGTCTCCTTCTGGACCGCCTACCTCAAGGCCAACTATCCCGCCGAGTACATGGCGGGTCTGCTCACCTCGGTCGGCGACGACAAGGACAAGGCCGCGATCTACCTGGCCGATTGCCGCAAGCTCGGCATCACCGTGTTGCCGCCCGACGTCAACGAGTCGCAGCGCAACTTCGCCGCCGTCGGCACCGACATCCGCTTCGGTCTGGCCGCGATCCGCAACGTCGGTTCCGGGGTCGTCGGCGCGATCCTCGAGGCCCGGGAGGCGAAGGGGAAGTTCGCGAACTTCTCCGACTACCTCAACAAGATCGACGTCACCGCGTGCAACAAGAAGGTCACCGAGTCGCTGATCAAGGCCGGTGCCTTCGACTCGCTCGGTCATCCGCGCAAGGGTCTGTTCCTGATCCACACCGAGGCGATCGAATCGGTGATCGGCACCAAGAAGGCCGAGGCGATCGGGCAATTCGATCTGTTCGGCGGTGGCGACGAGTCGGCCGACGACAGCCTCGCCGAGGTGTTCGCGGTGCCCGTCCCCGACCAGGAGTGGGACACCAAACACAAACTCACCCTGGAGCGAGAGATGTTGGGGCTCTACGTATCCGGGCATCCGTTGGCCGGCGTCGAGCACGCCATCGCCGCGCAGACCGACACCTCGATCACGCAGCTGCTCGAGGGCAATGTGTCCGACGGTGCCCAGATCACGATCGGCGGCATCATCTCCACGGTCACCCGACGGGTGAACAAGAAGGGCGAACCGTGGGCCGCCATCACCCTCGAGGACATGGTCGGTGGCGTGGAGGTCTACTTCTTCCCACGGTCGTTCCTGGCGTACGGGATGGACATCGCCCCGGACAACATCGTGCTCATCAAGGCTCGCGTGACCCTGCGCGACGACGACAAGATGATGATCAGCGCCAACGACCTCGCCGTCCCCGACCTCGACGTGGCGGGTACGACCAAACCGGTCGCCCTGACGCTGCCGAGCCGACTGTGCACACCGGATCGGGTCGCCGCACTCAAGCAGGTGTTGACCCGCCATCCCGGGACCGCCGACGTGCATGTCACCCTTGTCTCCGACGACCGCTCGACACGGCTGTGCCTGACCGAATCGCTGCGGGTGACCCCGAGTTCGGCGCTCATGGGTGACCTCAAGGCTCTGCTCGGTCCGAGCTGTCTGAGCTGAGCTGAGCTGAGGTGTGCGGGCCGGCCTCTCGGTGGTCGGTGTCGGCACGCGGGCCGGGCACGGCGCGGGTACGCTCTGCGAAATGCCCGGCCACATCATCGTGCACGGTGACGACGCACTGACGCTGCGGGTCACCGAGGAACTCGCCAGTGCCGGAGCGCGGATCGTCGCGCTGGCGGCGCCCGGAGACCTCGCCGACGCCGACGTCGGGCACGCCGCGGCAGTGGTGTGCGCCGGGTCGGACGATGCGGTGAACCTCGAGATCGCGCTTCTGGCACGCACTCTCGATCCGCACGTGCGGGTGGTGGCCAACCTGTCCAACGCGGTGCTGCGGGACGCGGTCGCCTCGGGCAACGGCCCGGGCGCCGTTCTCGACGTCGCCGAACTCGCCGCCCCGTCGGTCGTCGAGGCGTGTCTGGGACGTACGACGCACTCGATCCCGGTGGCGGGCAACGAGTTCGTGGTGTCGGGGGCCTATGCTCCCGGCGCGGGCACGCTGCGCGAACTCTACGGCGACCTCGCGCCGGTGGCCGTGTTGCGCGCCGGCTCCGGGGCGGGCCCGGACTCGGTCGTGCCGTGCCCGGGCCGCGATCTGCCGGTCGACGCGGGGGACTGGGTCGCGATGATTGGCACGGTCGACGACCTCGCCGCGCAGGGGGTGGAGATCGCCACGCCCCGGCGACGCACCCGCTCACGCCGACCGCTGCCGCTGCGCGCGATCGGCGCCGTCCGTGCGTTCCGCGACGACGTCAACCCGAATCTCTTTCGCGCACTGGGGGTGTCGTTGGCGCTGTTGGCCTTCGCCACCATCCTGCTGCGCTTCACCTATCACCGGCCGGGGATGAGTCTGGTCGATGCGCTCTACTTCTCCACCGAGACCATCGCGACCGTCGGTTACGGCGATTTCAGCTTCGTCGGACAGCCGACATGGTTGCGATTGTTCGCCATCGGCCTGATGTTCGCCGGTGTCACCACCACCGCGGTGCTGATGGCCTTCGTCGCCGACCTGTTGCTGTCGCGCCGGATCGGCGCGTCGGCCGCCCGACGGCGCGTGCGCGACATGGCCGGTCACATCCTGGTCGTCGGGCTCGGGTCCTTCGGCATCCGGGTGGCCACCGACCTGCGGGCGCTCGGTCATGAGGTCGTGGTGGTCGAACGCAACGACGACAACCGCTTCCTCGAGGTGGCGGCCGAACTCGACATCCCGGTGGTCATCGGTGACGCGACGTTACGGCGCACACTCGCCGACGCCGGTATCGACCGCGCGCACGCGGTGGCGGTGCTCACCCACGACGACATGGTGAACATCGAGACCGGCATCATCCTGCGCGAGGTGCTCGGACGGCGCTGGTCCCGGTCGGCCGGGAGGGCCGGGGTTCCGGTGGTGTTGCGTGTCTACGACCAGTCGTTGGGAGCGGCGGTGGCGCACCGTTTCGGATTTGAGAACGTGCGGTCCACGGTCGAACTGGCCGCACCCTGGTTCATCGGGGCGGCACTCGGTCTGCAGGTCATCTCCACGTTCTCGGTCGGGCGCTATTCCTTCATGGTCGGCGGCCTGTTCATCCGGCGCGGCAGCGCCCTGGACGGCATGCTGCTCGCCGACCTCCCCACACGAACCCGCATCGTCGCGATCATCCGACGATCGGGGACCGTGCTGCACCCTCGACGCGACGACCGGCTGGCCGCCGAGGACACCGCGTACCTGGTCGGTCCGTATCACGAATTGCTGGACACGCTGCAGCGCAGCCGCTGAGACGAGGTGGTCGCATCGCCTGACAGCATCACCCGAAACCGTCACACGAAACCCTGGTTTCGGCTCACCGAAACCTTAGGTCACGGTGGTGCTATATTCGGTGTCACGGCAGAACGAAGAACCGTCGGCAGGAGTGCACAGATGACCGCGATGATCGAGATGAATCCCGTCCGAGAGCATGTGCGCGCCGTACGTACCGTCGACGTCGCGGGCGTGGCGTGGCCGGTGTACAAGCTGCAGGCGATCGCGGCGGCGGGTGTCGTCGGACTGATCTCGCTGCTGGTCCTCACCCCGGAGCTGACCGCGTGGTTTTCCGGCGTCGCGCTGGTGACGACGTGGCTCGTCGCCCGTCACCTACCCGGGAACGCGGCGACCGCCCCGGCATCGAACCCGCCCGGGATCTCATAGATCCGGCCGTCGAAGCCGGCACGGTAGAGTCGGCCCGCCGCGAAGCCGCGGTCCCCGCGACCGTAACTCAGCACGCTGGACAGTCGAAGGCCTTGGGCCAGAACGCAATACGATCCAGGTGCGGTGATCCGGACAATCTGTCCACCGGAATTGAACGGCACCACCGGACGATCCCGCGAATCGAGCGTCAGACCGTCGGGAGCCGCCAGGGTGTCGGCGCCACCGAGGGTGAGCAGACTCTGCACGACGCGCGGATTCGCCGTCGAGATCCGGCTCACGCCCGGATTGGTGAAGGTACGCGACACATACAGCCACCCATCGCCACGGCCGAGGACGGCGCCGTTGGCGCTCGGTAGCGATCCCCACTGCGCGTTGACCGCGCCGTTCGGTGCGACGCGCCCGATGAGGTTCCCGAAGTCGTTGGTGGCGTACACGGTGCCGTTGGCCGCCACATCCATCCCGTCGGCGGCGGAGAGTCCGCCGACCCAGGGTCGCAGAACGTTTGTCCGGGTATCCAGGCGTGCGATCGCGCCCGGGCGGACCGCGTCACCGATGACCACCCGCGGGTCGGCTCCGTAGCCGACGAGCAGCGTGCCGTCGGGAGCCCAGGCCAGCGCCCCGGCACCACCGGAGGGAACACGGGCGATCGCCCGGCCGGGTGCGCCGGGCCGGTCGAATCGGAACACCTGCCCGCTGATCAGATCGGACGCATAGGCGCGACCGGCGGCATCGACGGTCAGCCCTTCCAGCGCCGCGCCCGGAACCGCTCCGACCAGCCGGGCGGGTGCGCCGCCGCCGGCGCACATGGGCGCCGCCTGGGCCGGCGCGGTACCGAGGGCGCTGAGAAGTCCGGCGGTCAGCACGCCGCCGCAGGCCGCCGCGAGAAGTCGGCGAGACCCGCGCACGTACGGGCGGGCGAACAGGCTCCGGGTGAGCAGGGGCACAGGGGTTCCCTCCGCAGGCATGGTGATCGGTGATGTGACGGCGGGAACCGGTGTTCGAGTCCTGCCGACACGCGCCGACGACCATGTGGTGGATGCGTTCCCGCCCGAGTCTAGGCGCGCGGCGCGGCGCGCCGCAGACAATTGCGTGGCGGGGTCATCGAGCCGGTGCCCGGCGGTGTCACTGTGCCGGTGCCCGGCGGTGTCACTGTGCCGGTGCCCGGCGGGTCATCGAGCCGTCCGCCCCGCCCGGTCCGGGCAGCGCCGCCGGTGAGAACATGGGTGCCGTGAGCACACCGCATGTCAATGAGTCGCAGCAGGAGTCGGTGCCGGGGTTGTCGGCCGCGGCCATCGATGCTGCCGCGGTACGCATCGAGCCCGCGGTCGCCCACACCCCGCTCGAAGCTGCGCCACGGATCAGCCGTGACGTCGGCGCGCAGGTGTACCTCAAACGGGAGGATCTGCAGACCGTTCGGTCCTACAAGATCCGCGGCGCCTTCAACGTGATGGCGCAACTGTCCCCGGAGGAGCGCTCTCGCGGGGTGGTTGCCGCGAGCGCGGGCAACCACGCCCAGGGGGTGGCCTACGCCTGCCGCACCATGCAGACCCCCGGGCGCATCTACGTGCCGACCACCACCCCAAAGCAGAAGCGTGACCGGATTCGTTGGCACGGCGGCGATTTCGTGGAACTACTGGCGGTCGGCGACACCTACGACGCGGCTGCGGCCGCGGCCCAGGCCGACGTGCTGCGCACCGGTGCTGCCTGGATTCATGCCTTCGACGATCCGCGGACCGCGGCGGGTCAGGGCACCATCGCCCGCGAGATCGTCGATCAACTCGGCCGCGCACCCGACGTCGTCGTCGCGCCCGTCGGCGGTGGTGGTTGTCTGGCCGGGATGGCCACCTACTTCCGGTCGGTGTCACGCGAGGTCGTCATCGTCGGGGTCGAGCCGACCG
This sequence comes from Gordonia sp. L191, assembly GCF_030077625.1. NCBI lineage: Bacteria > Bacillati > Actinomycetota > Actinomycetes > Mycobacteriales > Gordoniaceae > Gordonia > Gordonia sp. L191. The sequence goes on from NZ_CP125996.1 coordinate 1,973,978, forward strand.
GCGCCGTCTCCCTGGCTGCCGCCCTGGTCGCCGGTGGACCGGTGACTCTCGATCGGATCGACCCGTTCGTCGACGGTGCGGCCGTCAAACGCATCGGCGCACTGGGGCATCGCGCGATGGCCGACCTCGACGCATCGGTCACCGCCCACCCGGTTCTCGACGATGTCCGCGCAGAAGGCGAGGCGCACAGTGCGATTCGGGTCCTGCCCGACGAGCCGGTGTCGTTGCCCGCTGGGTCGGCGCACATCACCCATGTCGACGAGGGCGCGATCTGCACGACGATGCTCGAGCTCTATCAGAACGAGGGCATCATCGCCGAGCCGGCCGGGGTGCTCGCGGTCACCGGGCTCTCGCAGCTCAAGCTGCCCGACGACGCCGTCGTGGTCTGCCTGGTCTCCGGCGGCAACAACGATGTCTCCCGCTACGGCGAGATCATCGAACGTTCACTGGTTCACCAGGGGCTCAAGCACTATTTCCTCGTCGACTTCCCGCAGGAGCCGGGGGCGCTGCGGCGTTTCCTCGACGAGGTCCTCGGTCCCGACGACGACATCACCCTGTTCGAATACGTCAAGCGCAACAACCGCGAGACCGGCGCGGCACTCGTCGGCATCGAGCTCGGCGACCGTGAGGGACTCGCCGGCCTGATGGATCGGATGGATCGCTCGCGGCTCGATTGCGAACGGCTCGAACCGGATTCGCCGGCATACCAGTACCTGACGTGACGGTGGCGGTCACGGGCGGCGGCGGCCGATCACCACGTTGTGGCCGGGGCTGCGTATCCCGCCGTCGACCGATTCCACCGGCTCCCACCACAACACCGGCTCGAGGTCGATGGGCACGGTGAGCGGCTCGGCCAGGACCCAGACGACCGACCACTGCGCCTCGGACGCGTCATCGCCACGGTGCATCGCGAACCATCCCCCGGTGTCGTCGTAGTCGGTGTCGACGGACGCGAAATCGCTGCGGGAGAAGGCCTCCGTGGACTTGCGCAGCGCGATCAGCTCGCGGTAAAAGTCCCGGACGCGGGCGTGCGCCGGCGTGTCGGGTTCGGTCCAGTCCAGCTTGGAGCGCAGGAACGTCTCCGGATCCTGCGGGTCGGGGATGTCGTCGGTATCCCAACCGTGGTCGGCGAATTCGGCCTTGCGGCCGTTGCGGGTGGCCTCGGCGAGCTCGGGCTCGGGATGGGAGGTGAAGAACGCGAACGGCGTGCCGGCGGCCCACTCCTCACCCATGAACAGCATCGGGGTGAACGGCGACAACAACACCAGGGCCGCCTTGATCGCGAGTCGGCCGTGGTCGAGGTACTGACTCGGCCGATCTCCGGTCGCCCGGTTGCCGATCTGATCGTGGTCGCAGGTGTAGGCCACCAGCGCGGTCGTCGGCACCGTGTCCGGAATCGGCCTGCCGTGGTGGCGGCCGCGGAAGGACGAGTACGTTCCATCATGGAAGAAGCCGCCGCGCAACACCTTTGACAGACCCTCGAGGCTCCCGAAGTCCGCGTAATAACCCTGTCGTTCACCGGAGACGGCGGTGTGGATCGCGTGATGGATGTCATCGTCCCATTGAGCGGTCAGCCCGCAGCCGTTGACCGTTCTGGGCAGGATCAGTCGCGGATCGTTGAGATCGGACTCCGCGATGAGGGAGCACGGACGGCCCAGCGCGTCCGAGAGCGCGTCGGCGCCGACGGCGAGGGCCTCGAGCAGCGGATAGGCGCGGTGATCGACGAGGGCGTGCACCGCGTCGAGCCGCAGTGCGTCGACGTGGAACTCGGCGAACCAGCGCAGCGCGTTGCGCAGGATGTAGGTGCGTACCTCGTCGGAGTCCGGACCGTCGAGATTCAGCGACTCCCCCCAGCCGGTCGCACCGGCACCCAGGTACGGCCCGAAGTCGGGGAGGTAGTTGCCCGACGGCCCCAGGTGGTTGTAGACCACATCGAGGACGACGCCCAGCCCCCGGGTGTGACAGGCGTCGACGAAGCGGGCGAAGGCATCCGGGCCGCCGTATGGTTCGTGCACCGCATACCAGCCGACGCCGTCGTAGCCCCAGTTGTACTCACCGTTGAAGGCGTTGAGCGGCATGACCTCCACCGCATCGACGCCGAGCTCCACCAGATCATCGAGGCGCCCGACGGCCGAGTCGAGAGTTCCCTCGGGGGTGAAGGTGCCGATGTGGAGCTCATAGAGCACGGCGCCGCGGATGTCGAGACCGGTCCACTGCGCGTCGTGCCAGATCGACGGGTCCACCACGTGAAGCGCGGACAGACCGTGGACACCGTCGGGCAGACGCACCGACCTGGGGTCGGGCAAGGCGCGTTCCCCGTCGTCGATGAGGAATCCGTATCGCAGGGTGCCGGGATCGGCGTGCCCGAGTTCGTCGAGTGCCGCCGTGGTCAGCACGGCCGGGTCGATCCGGTACCACCCCGGCGCATCGGTGCCGATCATCGGCAGGTCACGGGTGCCGGCCGGGGTGACGACCCTGGTGCGCATCCGCGACGCCGCGGGTGCCCAGACCTGCAGGTCCGCCAGGCTCCGAGGGGGTGAATGGGGAGTCGCATCGATTCTGTTGGAACGATTCCCGCGTTTCTTCTCACCCGGGCGGGGTGACCACGTTACTGTGTCGGCACCCACACATGCGTGGCCCTCCACGTCGGGGGGACCATCCTGAGGCTCGTCCACACACCCCACCGTATTGCGTGGAGTACACGGCCGCAGGCCACGCCGGGTGTGACCCAGGGCATACGCCGATTTGACGGTGCTGTATATTACTTCGGGCCAGGCCTGCCAGGGGGGCACGCGACGGATGACAGACGACGCAGGGACGGGTGTTGAGCAGCACTGATGCAGTGGCCTCGGAGGACGAGGCAACAGGGACGCGCAAGCCCGGGGGGATGCGCAAATGGTTTCGCGAACACATCGTGGCGAGCTTCGAGACCTTCGGTCGTCAGCTCGCGATGTTCGTCGAGGTGTTCAAGGTCCTGATCGAGGACATCCTCAAGCGCCGCTTCCCGTTCGGCGAGTTCATCCGCCAGTGCGCCTTCATGTCGAGCACCTCGGTGTTTCCCACCTTCCTGGTCGCCATCCCGATCGGGGTGATCGTGTCGATCCAGGTGTCCAACATCGCCGGTCAGATCGGTGCGACGTCGTTCTCCGGTGCCGCCACCGGACTCGGTGTCATCCGGCAGGGCGCACCGTTGGTCACCTCGCTGTTGCTCGCCGGTGCGGTCGGCTCGGCGATCGCCGCCGACCTCGGTTCCCGCACCATCCGCGATGAGATCGACGCGATGCGGGTGATGGGCGTGAACCCCGTTCAGCGACTGATCTCACCGCGCCTGCTCGCGACCATGGTCGTCAGCTTCCTGCTCTGCGGCTTCGTGTGTTTCGTCGGCTTCATCACCGGTTACGCGTTCAACGTCTACTTCCAGGGTGGCACCCCCGGTAGCTACACCGGCACCTTCGCCTCCTTCGCCTCCGTCTCGGACCTGCTGTTCGCCCTGATCAAATCGGTCATGTTCGGTGCCATCGTGGCCATCGTCGCCTGTGACCGCGGACTCAACACCAAGGGTGGGCCCGCCGGGGTGGCCAACTCGGTGAACGCCGCGGTGGTCAATTCGGTGCTGTTGCTGTTCACCGTCAACGTGGTGCTCACCCAGTTGTTCGCCATCGTCGTCCCGGCAAAGGTGGTGTGAGATGGCCGCATCCCGGTACGTCCCGCCCGTACTCCGGCCCGTCGAGGCCGCCAAGGGCGTCTACCGCGGGCCGCGCGACGCGCTGGCGCGTATGGGACACCTCATCACCTTCCTGGTCCGGTCGATCGGTTCGGTGCCCATCGCGTTCACCCACTACCGCAAAGAGGTCTGGCGTCTGCTCGCCGACGTCGCGTGGGGCAACGGCGCGATCGTGGTCGGCGGCGGCACCGTCGGCGTCATGGTCATCCTCGGCGTCATGGGCGGGGCGACCGTTGGCATCGAGGGCTACACCGCACTGAACCTCCTCGGGATGTCACCGGTGACCGGCGGCCTGTCGGCATTCGCGACGACCCGTGAGATCGCGCCTCTGCTGGCGGCGACCGCGTTCACCGCGCAGTCGGGCTGCCGGTTCACCGCGCAGCTCGGGTCGATGCGGATCAGTGAGGAGATCGACGCGCTGGAATCCATCGCGATCCGACCCCTGCCGTATCTGGTGACCACCCGGATGTCGGCGGCGGTGCTGGCGATCGTGCCGCTGTACTCGGTCTCACTGGCCGCGAATTACCTTGCGTGCCAGGTCATGTTCCAGGTGCAGAGCGGCCAGGGACCGGGTAACTATCTCGCCTACTTCAACGCCTTTCTGCTGTCGAGCGACATGGTGTATTCGTTCATCAAGGTGATCGTCTTCGTGCTGTTGACCACCTTCATCCAGTGCTACTACGGGTACTTCGCCTCCGGCGGCCCCGAAGGCGTCGGGGTGGCCGCCGGACACGCGATCCGGCTGGCGATCATCGTCATCGTCTTCGCGAATCTGGTCATGACGCTGGTGTTCTGGGGAACATCGCCCGGCATCAAGATCTCGGGGTGAGGGACAGCCATGCTGATAGCCACCGACGGCCGTAACCCTTCACTGGTGCAATATGTGTTGCGCGGCAGTGCATTCCTGATCATTCTGGTGATCCTGTTCGTGCTGCTGTTCATGCGGTACGAGGGCGTGTTCAGCTCCACCGTCGCGGTCAACGCCAAACTCACCGACGTCGGTGACGGCCTGACCTCGGGTGCCGATGTCCGCTACAACGGCCTCATCGTCGGGTCGGTCAAGAACGTCGCCCTCACCGACGAGCCGGGCCAGTCCGGGGTGAACCTGCGCCAGGTCGACATGGACATCACCCCGGCACAGTCCGAGGGCATCCCGGCCAACGTCACCGCGCGCACGGTGCCCTCCAACCTCTTCGGTGTAAACGCCGTCGAGCTGGTGCAACCGGACCATCCGTCTGCCGACCATCTCTCGGCGGGAGCGTCCATCCCCGCGGACCGATCGCTACAGACGATCAAACTGCAGGACGCACAGAACCAGCTGCGGACACTGCTGCAGGCCGTGCCACCGGAGCAACTCGCCGGTGTCCTCGGCACCATCGCCGACGCACTGCGCGGCGGCGGGACCACCTTCGGTCTGTTCGTCGGCGTCCTGCAGAACTATTTCGACACCATCAACGCGCAGTTCCCTCCGGGTGCGCCGTCCGGATTCGACAACTTCAACCAGTCCGTACAGGGCCTGTCGCGATCCGCGCCGCAGCTGTTGGACACCTTGGGCCGCAGCGTGATCCCGGCGATGACCATCGCGCAGTCGCGGGACGACCTGACCGCGTTGCTCTCGGCGGCGCAGGGCCTGACCGACGAGGTGCAGGCACTGTTCGCGGCCAACGGCGACGGCGGTAAACGCATCGTCGCCGACACCAACACCCTGCTCGGCGCGGCGGTCTACGAGCCGAATGCGTTGCCGCAGGCACTGAGTGCGCTGAACAATCTCGCGGCCAAGGTCCTCACGGTCTTCACCGGCGTCAACGGGCACGCCCAGCTCAACATCGGCGTGAGTTTCAGTGCCTTCCAGCGCTACACCCGCCAGAACTGTCCCGTGTACAACGGCGGGCCCTACGGTCAGCTGCGTGGTCCCGGATGTGTCGGTCCGGGCACCGGCACCGGACCGACGAGTTCGGGTCCGCTGATGATCTATCCGTCCGACGGGATGCGGCGGATGTCGCCGGCGGGCATGGTCACCACCGGCGCCGACAACCAGACGCTGACCGCCGCACTCGATCGTGCGCCCAACGCGGCCGACACCCTGATGCTCGGCCCGCTGGTGCAGTCGGTCTCGACGCAAACCGGTTCGACCCTGACCGGCACCGCATCCCAGGCCGGCACCTCGGGAGGGGGACGATGAGCGCCGCGCAGTCGAGTATCCGCAAACCGCTGATCGGTTTCGCGCTGTTCGCGGTCGTCGCGTTGCTGCTGACCTACATCATCTATTCGACGCTGGAACGGTCGGTGTCGGGCAGCACCAACAACTTCAGCACGTTCTTCACCGACGCCTCGGGCCTGGCCACGGGCGACGACGTCCGGATGGCCGGCGTGCGGGTGGGCCGCGTCGATTCGATCGATCTCGTCGACGGCCGCGCCAAGGTCACCTTCGAGGTGCAGGACAACCAGCCGATGTACACCACCACGCAGGCCGCGATCCGGTACCAGAACCTGATCGGCCAGCGGTATCTCGCGCTGTCCCTCGCCGACGGGACCCCGCAACCGCTCTCGGTCGGGTCGACGCTCAAGGAGCCCTCGGAGGACTCCTTCGACGTCACCAAACTGCTCGCCGGGTTCCAGCCGGTCTTCGACACCTTGACCCCCGAACAGGTCAATAATCTCTCCAACGGTCTGGTCCAGGCGTTCCAGGGTGACACGGTGTCGTTGTCCAACACCGTCGCCCAGGTCGGCAAGTTCGCCTCCGACATGTCCAATCGGGACGTGGTGATCGGGGCGATCATCGACAATCTCAGCGGGGTGCTGCGTGATCTGTCGCGTCAGGGCGACCAGATCGGCACCCTCGTCGACAGCGTCTCCGGCGTCATCAAGAGCCTCAACGCGAATTCGGCGGCCTTCGGTACTGCCGTCACCCAGATCGGCAACACCGCAGCGGGATTCGCCGACGTCCTCACCCAATCCCGGGGCAATCTCGCCGACGCGGCCACCTCGGCCAATCAGGCGACCAGGATTCTGATCGGCAACGGCTCCAAACTCGACGGGATGGCCAAGAACCTGCCGATCTTCCTCGGACATTTCCCGCTCGTGCTCGGCCAGGGGGCCTACCTGAACATCTACGCCTGCGACCTCGACATCGCGATCGGTGACGTGTTGTTCCCGCCGGGGATCATCAACAAGATCGGTGGCACCAATCATTCGGTGGTGTGCCGATGAGAAGCCGTATGCGTCGCAGCTTCGACGACCGCCGACTCCTCTGGTACGGGTTGGCCGGCACGGTGGTCATCGTGCTGCTCGTCCTGGGTATCACCGGCATCGGCAAGGCCGACATCGGCAAGAAGACCTATTCGGCGGACTTCGCCCAGGCCGGTGGCGTGCGGCCGGGCGACAAGGTCCGGGTGGCCGGCATCGACGTCGGTGAGGTCGGCTCGACCGAACTGCAGGGCAACCACATCCACATCACCATGAAGGTCGACAAGGACGTCGACGTCACCGCCAACGGATCGGCCGAGATCAAACTCTCGACCCTGCTCGGCCAGCGCTACATCGATATCTCGCTGGGCAATTCGCCCGATCCGGCGGCCGACAACGTGATCACCGAGACCCGGGTTCCCTACGACCTGCAGAAGACCATCGAGAAGGGCACGCCCATCCTGCAGGGCATCAACGACGAGGACCTCGGCCAGAGCATCCGGACGCTGAACCAGCAACTCGCCGGGGCACCCGCGGTCACCAAACCGACGCTCGACTCACTGACGCAGATGTCGGAGATCATCACCGACCGCCGCGATCAGATCAATCAGCTGATCAGCGACACCAAGTCGGTGACGGCGATCGTGCAGGACAATTCGGCGCAACTGGCGATCATCGTGGGCCAGGGCGCGCAGCTGGCGAACAAGATCGTCGCCCGGGAGGCACTGGTGACCCGGTTGCTCGACGGCATCGCCCAGATCACCGAGCAGGCCCAACTCGTCGCCTCCGAGGATGCCGGCCAGTTCGCCCCGATCATGGCCAACCTGAACACCATCACCCAGGGTCTGGAGAAGAACCGCGACAACCTCCGCAAGATGCTCGAGGTCCTGCCGGTCACCGCACGCCTGACCAACAACGTCATCGGCGACGGCCCGTACGCCAACGGCTACCTGCCGTGGGGCATATTCCCCGACAACTGGCTCTGCACGGCACGGGTGGTGGACGGATGCTGAACGCGCACATGGTTTCTCGGAAGGTGACGCGGCGGTCGATGATCCTCGCGGGGCTGATCGTGCTCGCCGTCGGTGTGCTCTCGGGGTGTTCGCTGATCCCGGCCGGCTGGAAAACCGCGACCGGTCAGGCCATCGAGGTCACCGCGTTCTTCCCGAACACCGCGGGCCTCTACACCACCAATGACGTTGCGGTACTGGGAATGCCGGTCGGTCAAGTCACCAAGATCGAGGAACAGGGCAACCGGGTGATGGTGAAATTCACCATCGACAAGAACGTGCCCGTTCCGGTCGACGCGACCGCGGCCATCGTCAACACCTCGATCGTCACCACCCGGCACATCGAGCTGACCCCCGCGTACTCCAAGGGCCCCAAGCTGACCGACGGCGCGGTGATGCGCAACGAGGGCATGAGTCCGGTGTCGGTGGGCGACCTGTTCGATGCGGTCGACAAGCTCGTCAGCAACCTCTCCGGCCAGGCGCCGGGGGAGGGGCCGGTCGCCGACCTGATGGACGTGACCTCGGGCATCACCAGCGACAACGGACAACGGCTGCAGGAGGCGATCAATCAGCTCGGCAGCGCCTCGCAGGTGGTGTCGGGTAACGGCGACGCGATCGTCGACATCGTCAAGTCGGTCCAGCAACTCACCGCAGCCCTCGTCGCGAATTACCCGAAGATGAAGGACTTCTCGAACTCGATCAATCAGGTCAGCGAGATGCTCGGACGTCAGTCGCCGGGTCTGGTGGCGACCCTGGGCGATCTGAATCAGACACTGCTCAACACCTCGGAGTTCCTGCACAACAACGCCGGTACGATCGGTGCCTCCACCGGGCGGCTGGCCGCACTCGCGGAGAACCTGAGCGACTACTCACGTCAGGTCGTCGAGACCATCGACCTCGGGCCGCTGCTCTTCCAGAACCTGAGCAATTCCATCTCTGCCGAACAGGGTGCCTGGCGTGCCCAGGTGCTGCTGGACAAGTCGTTGCTCGACACCCAGCTGGTGTCCCAGTTCTGTAAGGCGATCAATCTGCACAAGAACGGTTGCGAGACCGGTCAGCTCCAGGGCTTCGGACCCGATCTCGGGGTGTTCTCGGCATTGGAGGCACTGACCAAATGACTCCGGCACCCTCCTCCCGCCATCCCTTCACTCGCCGCACTTTCTCCAGACGCCGTCCGGCGCCGGTTCGCTCGTGGACCCGCAAGCTGGTGGTGACCGGGATCGTCGCGACCGTGCTGGCCGTGACCGGCTGTTCGGCGATCCCCGGACTGACCGTCGAGCAGATCCCGCTGCCCGCCCCGGGCAACCTCGGCGACACCATGACGTTGAACGCCAGTTTCGACAATGCGCTGAACCTGCCGACCCGGGCCAAGGTGAAGCTCTACGGCATGGACGTCGGTGAGGTCACCGGAATCCGTGCCGAGAACTACAAGGCGATCGTCACCATGGATGTCAGCACCTCGGCCAAGGTGCCCAAGGGCACCGGTGCCGAACTGCGGCAGGCGACCCCGCTCGGTGACGTGTTCGTCGCGTTGCTCCCGCCGTCGACTACCGACGCCGGCTATATGTCCGATGGTCAGGCGCTGACCGGACCGCGGTCGGCCGCGGCGACCGTCGAGGATCTCCTGGTCAGTTTGAGCGGATTCGTCGACAGCGGTTCGCTCGGTTCCACCCAGCAGATCATCACTGAACTCAGCGCCGCGGTGTCGACCTCGCCGGACAATCCGCAACAACTCAACGGTGCCATCGCCGGATTGACCACGGCCCTACGCAAACTCAACCAGAACTCCGCCGAGGTCGACGCCGCGATGCGCAACACGCAGGTGCTGACCGGGCAGCTCGCGGCGGGCCGCGCGCAGATCATGGCGTCGATCAACAAGCTCTCGCCCGCCTTCGACACCATCAACGACGAGATGCAGACGATCCTGACCACGCTCGACAAGACCAATCAGGTCACCGCCGCCACGAACGACTTCCTCGGCAGCGACGGCCAGAATTTCGTCGAGCTCACCGGCCATCTCGCCACCCTCCTCGACGAACTCAAACAGGGCGCGACGATCCTCGGACCGTTGTCGGACAATGTCGCCGAGTTGACCCCCAAGTGGGCCAAGTCGACCAGTTCGAGTGCGGCGTCGTTGTCGGCGAAGGTGTATTACCTCAACCCGGGCGCCGGGTTCGATTCGGCCAGCCGCCTTCCCGAGCTCGGCGATGTCGGTGCGGCGGGAGAGTCGTTGCAGCAGACGCTGACCCGACTGCTGGCCCGGCTGACTGCGACCCAGGGGTGCTGCGGATGAGTGGATTCATGGGGTGGCTGCGCAAACACTCGATCGTGCTGGGCAACCTGGCGCTGATCGGGGTGATGCTCATCGGGCTGGCCTACTTGTCGTTCGGCGCGCTGCGGTGGGCGCCGTTCCAGGGCCACTACACGCTCACGATCAATTTCCCGATCTCCGGTGGCCTGCAGGACACCTCGCAGGTGACCCTCCGTGGCGTCCCGATCGGCGACGTCAAATCCATTCAGGTGCAACCACAGTCGGTGAAGGTGGTGGTGTCGGTCGACGACGACGTGCACATCAACCGCAACACGACGGTCTCGGCACTCGGCTTGTCGGCCGCGGGTGAACAGTACGTCGATTTCTCCCCGCCCAGCGCCGAGGGGCCCTATCTGCGCGACGGCGACACCATCAACGTCAACCAGACGAAGGTGACCACGCCGTTCCCGCAGTTGCTCGAGACCTCGCTCGGTGTCATCGACCAGATCGATCCGGCCAAACTCGCGTCGATCGTCGACAACCTCGACGTCGCGCTCAATCCCAAGGGCGACACCAACGATCTGCGCGTCCTGTTCGATGCGGGCGGAACGATCTTCGCCGACCTCTACCGCGTGTTGCCGCAGACCACCAAGTTGATCTCCGAGACGGGCACGATCCTGCAGACCACCTCGCAGATCCAGCCCGATCTGCAGGGCACGGTGTCCTCGTTGAGTTCGGTGGTCAACGCGGCGGTTGCCGCCGACCGTGAGCTGCGCACGTTGCTGGGCAAGGGCCCGCAGCAGTTGTCCAGCCTGTCCGGCTCGATCAACGAGATCCAGGATCCGATCACCGATGTGCTCGGTCAGCTGCTGGATGTGACCCGCCAGGGTGCCTTGCGCGCACCGGCGGTGGTCAATCTGTTGCCGTCGATCAGGGACGCGTCGATCAAGTCCCTCACCATGTTCCACGACGGCGCCTGGTGGGCGTTCGGTTCGATCTACCCGCGTCCGTACTGCGACTACGCGGTCACCCCGGTGCGCCCCACCAAGATCCTCGAGTTGTCGGTGCCGACGAATCTGTACTGTGTCACCGAGGATCCCAACCAACAGATCCGTGGCTCGGCGAACGCACCCCGTCCGCCGGGGGACGACACCGCCGGACCGCCGCCGAACTACGACCCGAATGCGCGGACGGTTCCGCTGGACAAGTGACGCCCGCCCTCCGGGGGCTCGCACCGCACTTGACTCCTCGCCGAGGGGAGTCGGGTGGGGTCGGTTCGGTGGGGACCGAGTGGGCGGCGAGTGAGAACGGAAACACGCGATGACAGGTGAGCAGGACGACGTGCGCAACGAGGCGGCCGATGACGGCCGAGAAGGCACGGCGACGGATGAGCCGGGCGCCGTGGAGGATTCCGGCGAACCGGACTCAGCCGTCGCCGACGGGACCGACGCCTCCGATGCCGCGCCGACGAAGGCGTCGCTGACCAAGAAGCCGATCCCGCGTACCAAGAGCGCGCGGTCCGGATCGTCGCGGCGCCCGGATCCGGAGGATGCGGATGCCGACAGGGCGGATGCGGCGAGTTCCGGCGAGCCCACGGCATCGTCTGCCGCCGCCACCGGAGGTGCTTCCGCGCGAGGCGCATCCGCCGGCGGTGCGTCCGCAGCGGCCACACCCGCACGTGGCAAGCAGATCTCGATCACGCTGTCGGCGCGCGCTCTGTGGCGATCGCTGGTGGCCTTGGTGGTCGTCGCCGCGATCGTCGGCGTGGGCTTTCTCGGCTGGTTCTTCTACCGCGATCAACAGCGCCTCAACGCCTTCGACGACGCCAAGAGTGCCTCGGCGATCTTCGCCAAACAGCTGACCAGCAGCATGAACGCCGACACGGTCGCCAACATGAAGGACCTCGTCGGGCCGCTGACAACGGGGGACTATCGCAAACATCTGGAAGCTCAGATGGGTGACACTGTCAAGGCGATCCAGTCGATCAACGTCAAGAACACGGAGATCAAAGTCCAGAAGGTGTCGGTGATCGACTTCGGCACCGACCACGCCTCGACCATGGCCGTGGTACAGGTGACCGGTACGAGTACCCTTGCGCCGCAAGGTGGTACGTCGCTGTTCATGTATTCGCTCAAGCTCGACAAGGTCGACGGCAAGTGGCTCGTGTCCGATCTCGATGCCATGCAGGCCGGCCTGTCCGATGCCGGTGAGGCCGGTGCCGGCGGCGGGTCCACGCCGAACGCAGGGCAGGCGAGTACCCCGGTACCCACCCCTGCGCCCGCTCCGGCACCCGGCGGCTGAGGTCGTCGGGGTCGGTCAGATTCCCGACCGGGTCAGGATCGCCACCGGACCGGCGGCTCGTAGGGCCGCGAGGTCGACCGACCCGGCGTGCTCGGACCGTGACCCGGCATCGATCCAGGTGCCGCGCGGAAGTGCGAGCGTGGTCGTCGCGGCACGGTCGTCGTCGAGACTGTGGGTGAAGCGGGCGGTCACCACGATCACCCGCGGATCGCTCTCGCCGCGCACACCTCGGCCGAAGGCGATCGCGTGGTCGGCGGCCGGCCCGTCGACCTGTAGCGGGCGATAGTCACCGTCGGGGCCGAACGCCGGGCGGTGTGCTCGGCGAACGCGCAGGGCGGCAGCCACCAGCCGCGTCTTGGGATGATCGAGCGACCGGCGGAAGTCCACGGGTCGACGATTGTCGGGATCGACCAGTGAGTCCTCGTACCACTCGGTGCCCTGGTAGATGTCGCCGACACCAGGTCCGAGAAGCGCGATGGCCTTGCGTGCCAACACTTCCTGCTCCCATGCCGGACCGATCCGAGTGACCAGGTCATCGATCATCCCCGCCACCGGTTCGGTGGTGAGCGCGCCGATCCAGGCATCGAGCGCATCCTCGAAGGCCTCGTCGACCTCGGTCCACGTGGTCCGCACACCGGCTTCGCGGGCGGCTTTGCGCGCATAGGCGCGCAAGCGATCTCGCAACTCGTCCTCGACCCGGCCGTCGAGCGGCCATACCCCGATCACGTTCTGCAGCAAGAAGTATCCGGTCAGATGATCCGGTGGCGGAGCGGTGTCCCAGATGTGGCGGACCAGCAGCGACCACCGCTCGGGGACTTGCGCGAGCAATGCGATGCGCGCCCGCACATCCTCGCCGCGCTTGGTGTCGTGGGTCGAGGAGGCCGTCATGGCCCGCGGCCAGTCCTGCGCCCGGACGACGTTCAACTCGTGGAAATGACGTAGCGACAGCGCCGGATTGGCCGGGTCGCCACCGACCTCTTGCGCCGACACGAGGCGGGCCGTGCGGTAGAACAGACTGTCCTCGACGCTCTTGGCGGTGACCGCGCCGCACGTCTGTGCCAGCCGGGAGGTCGGGGCACCGGGCGTGGCGGTGGCGCGCACGATGAGCGTGACGGCGTCGGCGAGATCCGGTCGGCGGCGTGCGATCTCCTCGGCCACACCGAGCAGACGGGATCGAAGCGACGGATAGTCGGCCCGATAGACACCGAGATCGGCGATCATCTCGGCGACGGCGTCGGTGAGGGCGGCCGAGTCGGCGGTCGGATCCGAATGGGTCAGTGCGCGCACGAGCCTGCGGTGTTCGGCGGGGAACATCTGCGCGAGCGTGGTCAGTTTGCGCTGCCGTTCGGTGTCGTGCAGCCAGTGGGCGTCGGCCGGCACCCCGGTGGTGTGTTCGTGGATCTCGCTGAGCTCGACGATCCCCGACGGGGCGGTGAACACCGACTCGATGAGCCGCAACTGGTCGTAGCCGGTGGTTCCCTCGACGGGTAACGTCGGCTCCAGTGCCTCGTCGGCGGCGAGGATCTTCTCGATGTAGAGCAGACGATCGGTGCCGATGTCACCGCGCAATCGCTCGAGATAGGACATCGGGTCCCACAGCCCGTCGGGGTGATCGACGCGGACACCGTCGATCAGGTCGGCGTCGAGGAGTTCACGAATCCAGGCGTGGGTGGCGTCGTACACGGCGTCGTCCTCCTGGCGGAGTCCGGCGAGTTCATTGACGGTGAAGAATCGGCGGTAACCGATGATCCCGGAGTTCCACGGGACGAGTCGATAGTGCTGTCGCGCATGGACATCGGTTGCCGTACCGCCGAGACTTCCCGGTGCGGTGGGGAACTCGTGGTCGTAGTAGCGGAGAATGCCGTGCCGGTCTACGGTCAGCGGAGCCAGGTCACCGTCGGCGGCGAGGACCGGCAGAGCCAGCTTCCCACCACTGCCGTTGTCGGAGGAGAAATCCGCGTCGAAATACCCGGCGTACCGCGAACCGGGGCCGTGCCGCAAGAGGTCGGCGAACCAGGGATTGCGCAGGACCTCGGCCACCCCGGTGTGGTTGGGGACGATGTCGATGAGGATGCCCAGACCGACCGCGCGCGCCGCCGCGCGCAGTGCGGCCAGACCCTCACGGCCACCGAGGACCGGCGACACCTGCGGTGGGGGTACCCAGTCGTAGCCGTGGGTGGAGCCGGGCATCGCGGTGCCGATCGGCGAGAGGTAGACGTGGCTGACACCGAGATCCGCCAGATGCCCAAGGATGCCGATCACCTCGACGACACCGAAGTCCGGGGTCAGCTGAACCCGGTAGGTGGCGATGGGTTCGGGACGGTTGCCGCCGGCGGCGACCGGCGCACCGTCGCCGGTGTGCGAGCCCGGGTGCGAACCGGCCATCGAGTCAGTGCTGCTTTCGCAGGACGAGTAGCGAGCGGGCCTGAACCGCGAATGTGGTGCCGCCACAGGCGTCCTCGATGTCGGAGTCACCCGTGGGTTGGGCGGTGTCGAGGACACCGGTCCATCCCGACTCCAGGATGGCCGGCAGCGTGAACTCGATCGGCTCGTAGTGGGCGTTGAAGCAGATGATGAAGCTGTCGTCGACGATCTTCTCGCCGCGCTCGTCCTTTTCGCCGATCCCGTTGCCGTTGAGGAACACCGCGAGACTCTTGCCGAATCCGCTGTCCCAGTCGGCGGTGGTCATCTCCTCGCCCGAGGGGGTGAGCCAGGCGATGTCGAGATACTGCCGGCCCCACCGGATGGGCTTGCCCGCGAAGAACCGACGTCGGCGGAACACCGGGTGTTTGGTGCGCAGCGCGATGGCCTTGCGGGTGAACTCCAGCAGGTCGGAGTTCTTCTCCGCCAACGACCAGTCCATCCAGGACAACTCGGAATCCTGGCAGTAGACGTTGTTGTTGCCCGATTGTGTGCGCCCGATCTCATCCCCGTGGGCGAGCATCGGCGTGCCCTGCGAGAGGAACAGTGTGGCAAGGATGTTGCGTTGCTGCCGGGCACGCAGCGCATTGACCTCCGGATCGTCGGTGGGACCCTCGACCCCACAGTTCCAGGACCGGTTGTGGCTCTCGCCGTCGCGGTTGTCCTCGCCGTTGGCCATGTTGTGTTTCTCGTTGTAGGACACGAGATCACGCAAGGTGAAGCCATCATGGGCGATGACGAAGTTGATGCTCGCCAGTGGGCGGCGCCCGGTCGCCTCGTAGAGGTCCGACGAGCCGGTGAGGCGAGAGGCGAATTCGCCCAGGGTGGATGGTTCGCCGCGCCAGTAGTCGCGCACGGTGTCGCGATATTTGCCGTTCCACTCGGTCCACAGCGGCGGGAAGTTCCCGACCTGATACCCGCCTTCGCCGACGTCCCACGGCTCGGCGATGAGCTTGACCTGGCTGACCACCGGATCCTGTTGGACCAGATCGAAGAACGCCGAGAGCCGGTCCACGTCATGCAGCTCGCGGGCCAGCGTCGAGGCGAGATCGAACCGGAAACCGTCGACGTGCATCTCGAGTACCCAGTAGCGCAGCGAGTCCATGATGAGCTGCAGGGTGTGCGGATGGCGGCCGTTGAGGCTGTTGCCGGTCCCGGTGTAATCCATGTACATCTCGGGATTGTCGTCGACGAGCCGGTAGTAGGCGGCGTTGTCGATTCCGCGGAAGGCCACGGTCGGTCCGAGGTGGTTGCCCTCGGCGGTGTGGTTGTAGACGACGTCGAGGATCACCTCGATACCCGCCTTGTGGAAGGCGCGCACCATGGCCTTGAACTCGGTGACCGCGCTCCCGGGCTGGTCGTGATTCGACGCATACTCGACGTGCGGTGCGAAGAAGCCGAAGGTGTTGTACCCCCAGTAGTTTCGCAAACCCTTGTCGAGCAGCACGAAGTCCTGCATGAACTGATGTACAGGCATCAGCTCGATGGCGGTCACACCCAACGACTTCAGGTGATCGATGATCACCGGATGACACAGCCCGGAGTAGGTGCCGCGCAACGCCTCCGGGACGTCGGGATGGGTGGCCGTCATGCCCTTGACGTGGGCCTCGTAGATCACCGTCTGGTGGTACGGCAGTCGGGGCGAGTGGTCGTTCTGCCAATCGAAGTAGGGGTTGATGACCACCGACAACATGGTGTGCCCCAACGAATCCAGCTGCGGCATCGACGGCGACGGTTGCGGCTCGGTGACCGGTTCCGGAGCCGGCGGCACGACGTCGGTGGTGTCGTCGGCGGTCAGTGGATCGGCGTCGGAAGTCCCCTCGGCACCAGGCTGTTCGTCACCCGGTGCCCCGGCATCGGCCCCCGCTGCATCGGACGCCTCTGCACCAGACGCTTCTGTATCGGATCCCTCTGCATCGGATCCTGCGGACCCGGCAGCCTGCGTGTCAGCGGCGCGCGAGTCGATTGTTTCCGCGGCGATCGCTTCTTCGGCAACCGTTGTCGCAGAGTCGGTCTCGTCGGCAGGGTCGGACTCGTCGGCAGGGTCGGTCTCGGTGACCTCGTCGGCTTCGATCGCGGCGGTATCCGCCTCGTCGAGGCAACCGTCCGCATCGTCGGAGCTCTCGTCCGTGCCCGCGTCGTCGTGGGTGCTCTCGGGCAGCGGATACGAGAACAGTGACGCGTCGCCGTCGAACTCGCCGTGATAGGCCTTGCCGTAGGGATCGAGCAGCAATTTGCTCGGGTCGCAACGCAATCCGCGTCCGGGATCATACGGTCCGTGGACTCGGTAGCCGTAGAACTGGCCGGGACCCACATTGGGCAGATAGCAATGCCAGCAGTATCCGTCGACCTCCTCGATGCGTATACGGCGTTCGTTGCCGTCGCGATCGATCAGGCACAGGTCCACCGCTTCGGCGGCCTCGGAGAACAGGGAGAAGTTGGTTCCCACGCCGTCGTAGGTGGCGCCGAGCGGGTACGCCTGACCGGGCCACACCGGAATCGGCGCGGGCTCCGGCTCGACCATCGCCTCCGCCTGGGCGCCGTCGGCGACGAGCTTCTCCGTCGGATGCGGTCGGGTGCTGCTGCTGCGCGGCGCCGCGGTGGTGGCGGTACCGGTCCCGGTGGCAGAAGACTCGGTGCCTGCAGTCTCGGTACCCGTGGTGTCGGTACCTGTGGTCTCGGTACCGGGGGCGTCATCGGCGGTTGGCGGTACGGTCATGCCCACCTTCTGTCGGTCATGCACCGACAGTAGTCGCGATACGGCGCGCATTCATCTCGGAAGCAAGCCACTCGCCTCCGGAGCGCTCACCCTCCCACACCGCCGGTCCAGGGCAGCGCTCGTCGGAGCTGCACACCGAGTCCGTCGGTGAGACTGCGCACGTAGGTGGCGCTGAGGTGATGCCAGTCCTTGTACACGATGATGTTGCCGACGATCGCGGGACAGCGCTCGGGAGTGCAGACCCCGTCGGACAGATCGAGGGCATGGAACAGCGGGTCGGTGGCGGCGAGCGCGGCCGCCGGATCGCGGGCGTCGAGAGCCGAGGCGCGATCGGTTCCGCAGGACTCACCGTTGCCACCGTCGGCGAGGCAGGTGGGGGTGTCGATGGCACCCCGCGCGTCATGCGGCCACGGCGTGTCCCGTATACCGAGAACGGGGATACCGGCATCGGTGAATCGTTCGAACACCGGCGCGTACGTGTCCGGCAACACGTCGCCGGCGGCTGCGGTGTCCGGGCGGGTCGAGGTGGTGAACACCGCGTCGGGGCGGTCGGCGAGAATCCGGGGGATCACCCGCTGCACCCAGTCGTGGCACTGCGGATACGGGACGCCGTTCTGCATCGACGGCAGTTCCTCGGTCGAGAGGGGGCACCCCATCTTCAGGTAGGTGGTGACGCGGAAGTGGTGTCTCTTGCCGAGCAGGTGCAATGCGCTGATCCACATCTCGGCATGCGAACCGCCCGCGAGTGCGATGGTGCGTTGCGCGTTCGGGTCGCCGTACACCCCGACGTGGATCGACGGGTCCTCGAAGCTGTTCATGTACCCGTCGGTCGAGGTCTCCGGAAAGTCTTCGATGACCGCGAGTGGCGTCGGCTGCGGATCGAGTGCCGGGACCGGCGCACCGTCGAGCAATGCGCGGGCACCGGGGTAGTCACGCGGATCGAGGTCGGCGGTGTCGACGGTCAGCGTCGCCACGTGTCGCTGCCACATCCCGATCGCGACTGCCCCCGACATGCTGAGCACGAGGAGGCTCGAGGTGAGCACGGCGGTGTAGGAGGGCAGGCGCCGTGTCGCCCGGTCCCGGCCACCGGGTGCGGTCCGGGTGCGCAGCGGGTCCTCGATATAGCGCTTGGTCAGCCATGCCAGACCGATCGAGACCACCAGCAGGCACGCACCGTCGAGGAACGACGCTTGCTCTTTACCGCGCCAGTTGAGGAAGAAGATCAGCAGCGGCCAATGCCACAGATAGAGCGCGTAGGCGATGGTCCCCAACCACACCGGCCCGGGGGAGGCCAGCAGCCGGTTGATCATCGGCAGCGGATGGACCGGACGTGCGTGTCGGGCACCGGAGCGCTGTTCGAGGGCCGCCGCGCCCGCCCAGATGAGGATCAGGGTGGATCCGACCGGCACCAGCGCCCACGGGCCGGGATAGGAGTCCACCCCGTCGATCCACCATCCGCAGGTGATGATCAGTCCGAGTGCGATCGCGCCGGCGAGGGTGCGCACCGCTCGAGGGATACGCCATCGGGGCAACCAGACCGCGAGCAGTCCTCCGGCCAGCGGCTCCCACAGACGGGAGAGCGTGTCGAAGTAGTTCCACTGCTGGTTCACGCCCATGCGCATGTCGGCCCAGTAGAACGAGATCGCCGCCGCGCCGAGCAACGCCACCCCCACGCACACGCGGATGGTGTGCGGTGTGGCGATCGGTGCGATCACCCGCGCGGAGAGTTTGACCAGTCCGGCGAAGCCCAGCGCGACCAGGAGCGTGGCGAGAAAGAACTGGCCCTGCACCGACATCGACCAGATGTGTTGCAGGGGACTGTTCGCCGAGCTCGCCGCGAGGTAGTCCTGCGAGTTCAGAGCCAGATACCAGTTCTGGTAGTACAGGGCGCTCGCCGTGAGCTCGCGACCGATGTTGGCCCATCGGGTCGGCGGGAGTAGGAGCACCGTCAGGATCAGCACCGCACCCAGGACGGTGAGCAGGGCCGGCAGCAGGCGGCGGAGGAGTCGGCGCAGGCGGGGCCACGGATTGATGGTCGCGGCCAGGCCGACGTCGGGGGATTGACTTGCGATGGTGTGGCGCAGGAGTGAGCCGATGAAGAAGAAACCCGACAGCGTCAGGAAGACGTCCACCCCGCCGGAGACCCGGCCGAACCAGATGTGAAAGCACGCCACCAGTGCGATCGCGATCCCGCGTAGCCCGTCGAGATCGGTGCGGTAGGACTGCGCCGCGGGGGTCGCCGACCCGGGCGGGGTACGGACTGCCTGGGTGGTGGCCACGATGCGAGTCGGACTTTCGTGCGGGGGCGGACGTGTGCGCACTCTCGACGCTACCGGCGCCCGGTGGTTCTACAGGTGCCCGGCCACGCGGGCGCGACTGCGGGCGCCGTCGATGATCACCGCGAGTGCGCCGGTGAACTCCGCGTTGAAGTCCCGTTCGGACGGCTCGATGACTCCGAGCCGTTCCATCTGGGCTCGGGTCTGTTCCTCGATCGTCAGTCCGATCACCAGCTGGCAGATCGCGGTCGCGACCGCGCGGGCCCCGTGCTCGTCGAGGCCGCCGAGTGCGGCGGCGGAGGCCACGTCGTCGGCGACGGCCCGCCCGGACAGTGCGCTGGCCCAGCTCGACGAGACGACCTCGGCGCTGTCGGGGACGGCCAGCAGGGCCGTGCGCATGCCGGTCGCCAGTGCCTCGAGGCGTTCGTCCCACCGCAGCTCCGGACCGGGCTCATCGATATCGGCGAGGATGTCGTCGGCCAGTGCCGCCAACAGCGTCTGCTTGTTGGGGAAATGCCAGTACAGGGCGTTGGGGCGGACGCCGACCTCGGTTGCCAGCCTGCGCATGGTCAGGTCGGCGAGGCTGTGTCGGGTGAGCACGTCGCGGGCGGCGGCGAGGACGTCGGCGCGATTGTTGCTCACCCGGACAGCGTAGAGCCCCGTGGCCGGACACCGCCGAGGCGGTCCTGTACACCGTCCAGGGCGGCCCTGTACAGTGTCCAGGCGAGGCTTCGGCGAGGCAGCCCCTCCCGCACCTGTGTGGGCCGCCCGGCCCCGAATCGACACGTCGCCCGCATCGACACATCGAAGGAACGTCCCCGTGGATCAGATGAGCATCAGCCGCATCGATGCGGACCACATCTGGCATCCCTACGGTGCGTTCCCGCCGTCGACCCGGCCGCTCGTCGTCACCGGCGCATCCGGCGTGCGACTGGAGCTGGCCGACGGACGCACGGTCGTCGACGGGATGAGCTCATGGTGGGCGGCCATCCACGGTTATCGTCACCCGGTGCTCGACGCCGCGGTGCGGCGGCAGCTGGACTCGATGTCGCACGTCATGTTCGGTGGACTCACCCACGAACCCGCGGCGCGACTCGCCGAGCTGCTCGTCGAGCTCACCCCCGAACCCCTGCGCAAGGTGTTCTTCTGCGATTCCGGATCGGTCTCGGTGGAGGTCGCGGTCAAGATGGCGCTGCAGTACTGGCGTGGTCGTGGCGAACCGGGCCGCACCCGGTTGCTCACGTGGCGCGGCGGCTACCACGGCGACACCTTCACCCCGATGAGCGTGTGCGACCCCGACGGCGGGATGCACAGCATGTGGACCGACGTCCTGGCCCACCAGATCTTCGTGCCGACGCCGCCGCGGGACGCCGACGACACCTATGACGCCGACGTCGCCTCCGTCGTCGCAGCCCATCGCGACGAACTCGCGGCGATCATCGTCGAACCGATCGTCCAGGGTGCCGGGGGCATGCGCTTTCACGATCCGGCGCACCTGCGCGCGCTGCGCCGCATCTGCGACGAGCAGGGCGTGCTGTTGATCTTGGACGAGATCGCCACCGGCTTCGGCCGCACCGGATCGATGTTCGCCGCCGATCAGGCCGGCGTCGCCCCCGACATCATGTGTGTCGGCAAGGCGTTGACCGGGGGATACCTCACCCTCGCCGCAGCCCTGTGTACGGAGGAGATCGCGGAGGTGATCAGTTCCGGGGAGGCGGGCGGATTGGCCCACGGCCCGACGTTCATGGCCAATCCGCTGGCGTGTGCGGTCGCCGTCGCCTCGACCGAACTGCTGCTCTCGCGCCCGTGGCGTGACGACGTCACCCGCATCCGGGACGGCCTGCGCCGCGGACTCGACCCACTGCGCCACCTCGACGGTGTCCGCGATGTCCGGGTCCTCGGCGCGATCGGCGTCGTCGAACTCGACCGGCCGGTCGACATGACCGCCGCCACCACTGCCGCGCTCGACGCCGGCGCATGGCTGCGACCATTCCGCACCCTGATCTACGCCATGCCGCCGTTCCTGTGCTCCGACGACGACGTCGAGGTGATCACGCGTGCCATGGCATCGGCGGCGCAGGCCAGTATCGCCGCAACCCGAGAGGTGGTGTAGTCGTGACCATTACGGACACGCTCACCGGTACGACCGGACCCGCGTTGGACTGGCTGCACGCGGCCCAACATGCCACCGCACAGGCCGGGCTGCATCGCGACCCGGTGGTCCGCGACGGCGGTTCGGGTCTGCTCGACCTCGCCTCGAACGACTACCTGGGGATGTCGAGGAATCCGGCGGTGCTCGCCGCGGCCCGCACGGCGATCGACGAGTGGGGTGCGGGCTCGACCGCCTCGCGACTGGTCGCGGGCACCACCCGGGCGCACCTCGACCTCGAAGGCGAGATCGCCGAATTCCTGGGATTCCCTTCGGCTCTGGTGTTCTCCTCCGGCTATCTCGCCAACGTGGGGGTGATCACCGCGCTCGCCGGGCGCGGTGACCTCATCGTCAGCGACACCGGTACCCACGCCTCCCTGATCGACGGCTGCCGGCTGTCGCGGGCGCGGGTGGTGGTCGTCGACCGCGGAGATCACGACGCCGTGCGTGCCGCCCTCGCGGCCCGGGACGAGGAACGCGCACTGGTCGTCACCGACTCGATCTACAGTGTCGACGGCGCTGCCGCGCCGGTTCGCGAACTCTACGACGCCGCACGAGCGCACGGCGCGGCGCTGTTGGTCGACGAGGCGCACGGCCTCGGTGTCCGCGGGCCGGGCGGACGCGGCGTCGTCGCCGAGGCCGGGCTCTCGGGTGCACCGGATCTCGTGGTGACCACGGTCGCCTCGAAATCGCTGGGCGCACAAGGGGGAGTGGTACTCGGACCGCAGGTGCTGCGCGGCCATCTGATCGACCGGGCCCGCACCTTCATCTTCGACACCGGACTCAACCCGGGCGCGGTCGGCGCCGCCCGCGCCGCGCTGGGCTTGCTGCGGGCGGATCCGGACATGCCACTACGGTTGCGCGACAACGTCCTACGCATCGCCGATCGCCTCGGCCTGACCCTGCCGCTCGGCCCCGACGGGACACCGCAGACCTCCGCGGTGCTCTCGGTGATCGTCGGTGATCCGCACCCCGCGCTCGCCGCCGCGGCGGCTTGCCGGGCCCGCGGGGTGTTCGTCGGATGCTTCCGGCCGCCGTCGGTGCCGCCGGGTACCTCGCGCCTGCGGCTGACGATGCGCGCCGACCTCGACGCCGCCGACGTCGACCGCGCCGCCGACGTGGTGCTCGCCGCCCTCGAGGAGGTGGGCGTCCGATGACCGCCGGTCGGGTTGTCGCACAGGGCCTTGCGGGTTCACATGACCTTGCGGGCCGTTCCCTGGTGATCACCGGGACGTCGACCGACGTGGGCAAGACCGTCGTCACCGCTGCGCTCGCCGCGACCCTGGCTGCCCGCGGTGTCGATGTCGCGGTGTGCAAACCCGCCCAGACTGGCGTCGGACCCGACGAGCCCGGTGATCTCGCCACCGTCACGGCTCTCGCCGGAACGCTGCCGACCCACGAGTGTGTGCGGTTCGCCGACCCCCTCGCCCCCGAGACCGCGGCCCGCCATGCCGGATCGGCGCAGGCCGACCCCGACACGATGGGCCGTCGGATCGCCGGATTTGTTGCGGCGCACCAGATGACGCTCGTCGAGGGGGCCGGTGGCGTGCTGGTCCGGTTGGCTCCCGAGCACACCATCCTCGACGTGGCCGCCGCCCTCGCCGCCGAGGTCCTCGTCGTCGTCGACCCCGCTCTCGGCACACTCAACCACACCGAACTGACTGTTCGGGCCATCCGATGGGCGGGGCTGCATCCGGCCGGCCTCGTTCTCGGATCCTGGCCGCACACACCCGATCTCGCGATGCGCTGCAATCGCGACGATCTGCCCCGGCTGACCGGGGTGCCGGTGGTCGGCGTGCTGCCCGCCGGCGCGGGCGGGCGCAGCCGGGCCGAATTCGCCGAGTCCGCTCCGGGCTGGTTCGATTCCGGCTGGATCGAGAGTCTCACCCCCGCAACGCCGGTGCCGTCCGTACCGCCGTCCGCACCCTCACCACAGTCCGCACCCGCACCACAATCCGTGCCCGCATATCAAGGAGTTCACCCATGACCCAGGCCCCCGTACAGTCCGACGTCGCGGCCGGGACCGACACCGACGACATCCTCGCCGTCGCCCGCGCCCACGTCCTCGAACGCGGTGAGGCGCTGACCCGCGATCAGGTACTCACCGTGCTCCGGCTCGGCGACGACCGGCTCACCGAGTTGCTGCAACTCGCCCACGACGTCCGCATGCGGTGGTGCGGACCCGAGGTCGAGGTCGAGGGCATCATCTCGCTCAAGACCGGCGGGTGTCCCGAGGACTGCCACTTCTGTTCGCAGTCGGGCCTTTTCGCCTCCCCGGTGCGCAGCGCCTGGATCGACATCCCGTCGCTGGTCGAGGCGGCCAAACAGACCGCCAAGACCGGTGCCACCGAATTCTGCATCGTCGCGGCCGTACGCGGACCTGATAAGCGACTGCTCTCGCAGGTGGCCGCGGGGATCGAGGCCATCCGCAACGAGGTCGACATCCAGATCGCCTGCAGCCTGGGCATGCTCACCCAGGAACAGGTCGACCAGCTCAAGGACATGGGCGTCCACCGCTACAACCACAACCTGGAGACCGCCCGCAGTCACTTCCCGAACGTCGTCACCACCCACACCTGGGAGGAGCGTTGGGACACGCTGCGCATGGTGCGCGACGCGGGCATGGAGGTCTGCTGCGGCGGCATCCTCGGCATGGGGGAGTCTCTCGAGCAGCGTGCCGAGTTCGCCGCCGACCTCGCCTCGCTCGAACCCGACGAGGTGCCGCTGAACTTCCTGAATCCCCGTCCGGGCACCCCGTTCGGCGATCTCGACGTGCTCCCCGCGGCCGAGGCGCTCAAAGCCGTCGCCGCGTTTCGGTTGGCCCTGCCGCGCACGATTCTGCGGTTCGCCGGCGGCCGCGAGATCACCCTCGGCGATCTCGGGGCCAAGCAGGGCATCCTCGGCGGCATCAACGCCGTCATCGTCGGCAACTACCTGACCACGTTGGGTCGCCCCGCCGAGGACGACCTCGATCTCCTCAACGACCTGTCGATGCCCATCAAGGCGCTCAACGACAGCATCTGATCCACACCGACGACGACGTGACTAGGCTCGCCAGCGTGAGTGGTGCGATGACAACAAGCGTGATCTCCGGTGCGGTGCCGATCCCGGGCCCGCTGGATCAGCCGTGCCGGTACGGCGTGTACACCGGGATCGAGGTGGAGATCGAGTCGGCCGACGCGATACCGCCCGCGGCCCGGCTCGGACTCGAGCCACCCCGCTTCTGCGGGCAGTGTGGGCGGCGCATGATCGTGCAGGTCCGCCCGGACGGATGGGATGCGAGATGCTCGCGGCACGGCCGCGTCGACTCCTCCGAACTGGGTCACCGATGACCGCGCCGGGGCCGGTGTCGATCGGACCCCGCAGGCGCCTCACGCACCGCACCCCGGCGACGCTGGCGGCGTGCGCAGCGGTGATCGGAGTGCTCGGGGTGGTCGCCGGCGCCCTGTGGGCTGTGATCACACCGTCGATGAGCGCGCTGAAAGCCGCGCATCAGGTGTATCCGATCGACAGCGTCGCCGGTGTCTCGGCATTCGCCTTCGTCATGCTCGGGTACGGCGCGCTGGCCGGTGTGCTCGGGTGGCTGGTGGCTCCGGGCTGGCGCGGACTCCCCGGGTACGCCACCGTCTTCCTCGCCACGGTGCTCGGGTCGGGCATCGCGGGATGGTCGGGGACGCTGATCGCGGCGCGTCGCTTCACCGACCCCGACTCGGTCGCGGTGGGTGCCCTCTTCCGTGCCGTCCCGCAACTGTGGCTCGACGGCGCCACCCGCGGAACCCCCAGTGGCCCATGGGCGTTGGCGATCTGTGCGCCGCTCGTGGCCACGGTCGTCTATCTCGTGTTCGCCCTGGCGAATCGCCACGGGGATCTCGGCGTGGGGGATGCGCCGCCCGAACTCGTGACGCCACAACCGGTTCCCGCGCAGCCCGGACCACCGGCCCCGCCCGCGTAGTTCGCCGACGGCGCCCGTCATGACGCCGACGGCGCTCGTCATCTCGCCGACAGGGCTCATCACCACCCCGACGGCGCCCGTCACCACCCCGACGGCGCCCGTCACCACGCCGACGGCGCCCGTCACCTCGCCGACGGCGCCCGTCACCTCGCCGACAGCGCCCGTCATGACGCCGACGGCGCCCGTCACCACCCCGACGGCGCCCGTCATGACGCCGAAGCACCCCTACAATCGACGCCATGCCACCAGCCGCACGCGCCGAGGACTCCGCCGAGGCGTCCGTCTCGCCGTTGCGTGTCGAGGTCTTGACCGCGGTGTTCCAGGTCCGCGACATCGATGACGCCGCGCCGGAACTCTGTGTGCTCCTGGCGCGCGGCGAGGGATCGACCTGGTGTCTGCCCGGCGGCCGGGTCGGCGCCGAGGACACCCTGGAAACCTGCGCCCGGCTGGTCGTCGCCGACATGGTCGACATCGGCACCCTCGCGCACCTCGAACAGCTTTCGGTGTTCTCCGCGCCGCATCGCGTGCCGGGTATCCGCACCATCGCGTCGACGTACCTCGGACTCGTACCCAGCGATGCGCGCACCACCTCGCCCGATCGAGCCGACTGGCATCGCGTGGACGCGCTCCCCGAACTCGCCTTCGATCACGGCTCGATCATCACCAAGGCTCGCCACCGGCTGGCCGCGAAGCTCTCTTACACCAACATTGCTTTCGCGTTGGCGCCGAGCCGATTCCCGATGTCGGAACTCTCCGAGATCTACGGCGCCGCCCTCGGCTACCGGGTCGACACCACCAATCTCCTGCGCATCCTCAGTCGCCGCGGTGTCGTCGTCGCCACCGGCACGCTGGGCCGGACGGGCCGGTCGGGGGGACGGCCACCGGCGTTGTATGCCTTCGCCGACAACGAACTCCGCGTCACCGATGAATTCGCCACCCTCAAGCCACCCATGTGAACTTCACGGTTGTCGGCTCTTCCGGCTGCTGTCCGCGGCCGCCTCAGAGCTCGTCGAGCACGACCAGCCCGTCCTGGATGGCGCGGGCCACCAGCGATGCCTTGGTGCGTGCGGTGCGTCCGGCCTGCGCGTACTTGCTGCGAATCCTGGCCAGGTGGGTGTTGACGGTGCCCACCGAGATGTTCAGATCGGCCGCCGCCTCCGACTTGGAGTCCACCAGCAGCCAGGTACGCAACACCTCGACCTCTCGGCACGTCAGGGGGACGGCGGGATACTGCCGTGTGTCGGCCGGTTCGGGTGCGGGGACGGGGCGCAACGCCGCCGGTTGTGGTATCGGGGCGACGACACGACGCGCGGCGAGACGTTCGAGCGCCTCCTGACGGCGGCGAACCGCCTGCAGGGGAGTGGAGTAGGCCCGGCGAACCGGCATCACCGGGCGCGGCGCGGCGATGGGGACGATCGGGGTCCGGGAATCTCCGGCGGGGGTCAGGCTTGCGGTCATTGGGGTCAGGCCTCCTGTGAACATGCAGGTGAGGGAATGTACGGCGACGCAGTACGGACGCTACGGACGACGAGTCTCCGGCAAACGCGTAGTGGACTACTTGGAATGCGCTTGGAACTACTCGCGTGCGACGGAATGTCCCCGTGGGGGCCGGTGTTACGATGATCACCAGGTTTTCGATCAGTAGTCGAAAACCGGTCTCGGAGCACAGCCCGTGCCGCGAGCAGCAATGCCCGAGCGGCATGAAGGACGGAGTGGCAGATGAGCATCACCAGCGACCGTATCGCCGTGGGCGACACCACGCCGGCACTGATCGACGCCCGGTGGGTGGACGGTCCCGGGGGATACACCGGTGTCGAACCGACAGCGGAGTGGGCCGAGGAGATCCGTCGCCTCGCACGGGCCCGCAACGCGACTCTTCTCGCCCACAACTACGAGTTGCCGGCCATCCAGGACGTCGCCGACCATGTCGGCGATTCGCTGGCCCTCTCGCGTATCGCCGCGGAGGTCGATTCCGACGAGATCGTCTTCTGTGGCGTGCATTTCATGGCCGAGACCGCGAAGATCCTGAGCCCCGACAAGCGTGTGCTCATCCCCGACGCCCGCGCCGGTTGTTCGCTGGCGGACTCGATCACCGCCGACGACCTGCGTGCGTGGAAGGACGATTTCCCCGACGCCGTCGTGGTTTCCTACGTGAACACCACCGCCGAGGTCAAAGGACTCACCGACATCTGCTGCACCTCGTCGAACGCCGTCGACGTGGTCGCCTCGATCGATCCCGATCGCGACGTGCTCTTCCTGCCCGATCAGTTTCTCGGCGCTCACGTCAAGCGCGAAACCGGTCGCGACAACATCCACATCTGGGCCGGCGAATGCCACGTGCACGCCGGGATCAACGGCGACGAGCTGACCGCGCAGGCCAACGCCCACCCCGACGCCGACCTGTTCATCCACCCCGAATGTGGTTGCGCCACATCGGCGTTGTATCTCGCGGGCGAGGGCGCGGTCGGCGACGACCGGGTCAAGATCCTCTCCACCGGCGGCATGATCGACGCGGCCCGCGCCACCGGCGCCAAGCAGGTCCTCGTGGCCACCGAGATCGGCATGCTGCACCAGCTGCGAAAGGCCGCTCCCGGTATCGATTTCCAGGCTGTCAACGACCGCGCTTCGTGCCCGTACATGAAGATGATCACCCCGGCGGCGCTGCTGCGCGCGTTGCGGGAGGGTCGCGACGAGGTGTTCGTCGCCGACGATGTCGCCGAGCGTGCACGCCGCAGCGTCGAGCGGATGATCGCGATCGGTAATCCGGGCTCGGGGGAGTAACACGATGAGCGCCACCTTCGTCGGGCAGGAAATGGCCACGGGCCGAGACGAACTCGAGATCACCGACGAGATCCGGTCGCTCATCCGCACCGCACTCGACGAGGACCTGCGTTACGGGCCCGACGTGACCACTTCCGCCACGGTGCCACCGGAGGCAATTACCGACGCCGCGATCGTGTCCCGCCAACACGGCGTCGTCGCCGGAATCCCGGTGGCGCAGGCCGTGTTCGACGCGGTCATCGGCGCAGGCGCGTACACGGTGACCGAGGTCGTTCCCGACGGCACGCGAGTGGCGCCCGGCGACACCGTCCTTGCCGTACACGCGCCGACCGCGGCTCTGCTCACCGCGGAGCGCACCTGTTTGAACCTGCTATGCCACCTGTCGGGGATCGCCACGGCGACAGCGGCGTGGGTCGACGCGGTCGCCGGAACCGACGTCAAGATCCGGGATTCCCGGAAGACGTTGCCCGGCATGCGGTCTCTGCAGAAGTATGCCGTCCGCGCCGGTGGCGGTGTCAACCACCGGATGGGTCTGGGTGACGCCGCACTGATCAAGGACAACCATGTCGCCGCAGCCGGGTCGGTCCGCGCCGCGCTGGAGGCCGTGCGTGCTGCCGCACCGGATCTGCCGGTGGAGGTCGAGGTCGATTCGCTCGAACAGTTCGACGAGGTCCTCGAGTTGTCGCCGCAACTGGTACTCCTCGACAATTTCGAGCCCTGGGCCACCCAGATCGCGGTGCAACGCCGCAATTCTCGGTCGCCGCAGACCAAGTTGGAGAGTTCTGGTGGCCTGTCGCTCGACGTGGCCGGCGAATACGCCCGCACCGGTGTCGACTATCTCGCCGTGGGGGCGCTCACCCACTCGGTGACCGTGCTCGATCTCGGATTGGACATCGCCACCTGAGACGATCGCCACCTGAGACGATCGGGGGCCGTGACCATCGGCAACCGAGGCGAACATCGACAAGCGATACTCACCTCGGTTGCCGGGCGGCGTCACGATGTCGTTGTGCCCCCGAAGAAGTCGAGCAGCAGAGCCGAGGTCTGCTCCGGACGGTGGGCGGGGATCCAGTGGCCGACATGAGACAGCCGCTCGTAGCGCCACGGTCCGGTGACATACCGTGCCGAGTCGGTCATCTGGTGTTCGGTCAGGGCAATCTCGTCCCTCCCCACACGCCCATCACCGGACAGGCGACGGGTGGGAGATCGGCAAGCGCGTACCAGTCGGTGTCGGCGAATTCGGCCGGTGTCAGGTTGGCGCGGTAGTAGTTGAGCCCGGCGCTCAGTGCGCCGTCGCGTTCGAGGTCGGTGAGTTGCCGATCGAGATCGGGGTCCGAGGAGCGTTGCGCACCGTCGTAGGCCCACTCGCGGAACCACTCCCAATCGTTGACCGGGAGCGCCGATTCCGCGACGCCGGGTGTCTGCCACGACAGGATGTACCAGGCCAGCTGCTTCTGCGGGAATCCGGCGCCGGCATACGCCCGCGGGTGGCCGACCGAGAACGCGGCGAGCTTGGTGACCCGATCGGGCAGGCTGGCGGCAAGGACCCAACCGATGAGCGAACCCCAGTCGTGAGC
Source organism: Gordonia sp. L191 (assembly GCF_030077625.1). Classification (NCBI taxonomy): domain Bacteria; kingdom Bacillati; phylum Actinomycetota; class Actinomycetes; order Mycobacteriales; family Gordoniaceae; genus Gordonia; species Gordonia sp. L191. The sequence goes on from NZ_CP125996.1 coordinate 2,004,325, forward strand.
GGCCACGCTGAACTCGCCGACACCGAGGTGATCGAGGAGTCCGATGATGTCGCCGAGCAAGGTCGGTGCCGCGTAGGCCGATGGATCTGCCGGCCGGCTGCTGTCGCCGAACCCGCGCAGGTCGGGCGCGATGACGCGATAGCCGGCATCACGCAGATCGCGGATCTGGGTTCGCCACATGGTTTGCTCGATCCGGAAAACCATGGAGCAGAAGGACAGTGGGGCCCTCGCCGACGTCGATGACGCTGAGTGTCACCTCACCGATCTCGATCGGGGTGGCCGCGATGTCGGCTGTGTCGATTGGGGTTCCCCCGAAAAAATGGACACGGTTAGCTTGATTGCTGACTTGCGTGCGAGCTGATCTCGAAGTCGATGGGTGAGATCATCCCTAACGAACTGTGCCTCCTGTCATGATTGTAGAATCGGATGTAATTGTCAAGTCCTGCAGTAAGATTCGCACGAGTGGTGAAGGCGTGTCGCTTGTAGTATTCGTGCTTGACCGTCGACCACAACGACTCTGCGCCGGCGTTATCCCAGCAGATGCCGGTCTCGCCCATCGAGCGCAGCAACCCGTGGCGTGTGCAGGCCTGTGCCATGTCATGGCTGGTGAATTGACTGCCTCTGTCCGAGTGCAAGATGGTGCCCGTCACCGACCCGCCGCGCGTGGTGACCGCAGCGTCCACGGCGGCCTCGATGAGCTCAGTACGCATGTGATCGGCCAGCGACCAGCCCAGCACGCGCCGCGAGTGCTCATCGCGGATCGCACACAGGTACGCATCCCCCTCACCGCAGGTCAGATAGGTGATATCCGAGGTCCAGACAGCATCAAGACGGCCCTGATCAAAGACCCGCCCCACCCGGTCGGGTGGGAACGACGCCGTCGGATCGACCACGGTCGTCTTGACCTTGAAGGTGCGGGGGCTGATGCCCTCGATACCCATCTCGGCCATGATCTTGGCGACGGTATTCTCCGAGACCGACACGCCCTCGTCGGGCAAGTCGGCGGTGATCCGCAGGGGAGCCGTAGGTGCGTTGCGATCTCTTCCAGTGAGCCACAATCTTGACTTCGAGATCACGGCGACGCTGCTGTCGTGCGGTGAGTTCGCCACGCTGCTGACGACCCGCCCACGCATAGTATCCCGAGCGTGAAACCCCCAGCAGTTCAACAAGAGCAGTGATGTCATGGCCGGCGCACTCCGCGGCGATGAGTTCATAACAGCTCACCGGTGTTGCTGTGCCGCAAAGTACGCCGAGACTTTTTTCAGGAACGCAATGTCGCGGTCCTTCTCGGCGGCCTCGGCACGTAACCGCACCAACTCCGCGCGCTCACCGGCACTGAGCTCACCATCGGGCGGAGCTGCCCGCCCCTCGGTGATCACTCCGTCGCGAATGCGTTCGGCGCGAACCCATTTGCCCAGCAGATTCTCATGCACGTTCAACTCACGAGCGACCTCAGAGATCGGGCGGCCGCCATCAATCACCCGACGAGCAGCCTCCGCCTTGAACTCAGGCGTAAACGACCGACGCGTCCTCGACATAGTGACATCCTTCCAGCAGGGCCCATAGCCCCACTATCTCGGGTGTCCACTCAAACTGGGGAACCTCAGATGGACATGGTCGTTGTCTCCTGTGGCTGGCGGCCGACGATCGGCCTGGGTGGACGGATGAATCGGGTGAATCGATCCCGTGACAACGGGTCGCGCCATCGCTGGGGCGGGTGTCACTACGGTCACACCTGAGTTGGCTCGGTCATATTTTACGAAAGCGCTATTTGTGCTGCCCCCCGTCGGGGAATGTCCAACGCGCACGGCGCTCCCTACGGTATGGGGAGCATCACATGCGTGGTGTCAACAACTGACTGAGGAGGACAACGATGTCGCGGTTCGAAGGCAAGGTCGCGCTGGTCACCGGCGGGGCTTCGGGTATCGGCGCTGCGGTCGGCCGAAAACTCGTCGACGAGGGGGCCTCCGTGGTTCTGCTCGATCTCAACGCCGACGGCGTCGCGTCGGTGGCGACAAGCCTCGGCGACACCGTCGTCGGGGTGGCCGGCAACGTGGCACAGGAGGACGACGTCGCCGGTGCTGTCGCACTCGCCGTCGAGCGGTTCGGCCAACTCGACATCGCATTCAACATCCCGGTATCGCGCGGATCGGCACCATCGTGGACGGGCCGACGTCGGACTGGGACGCCACGATCGATGTCGTGCTCAAGGGCACCTACCTGGTCACTCGACATGCTGCACGAGCGATCCGCGACGGTGGTCGCGGTGGCGCCATCGTCAACGTGTCGTCGCTCAACGCCCATGTGCCGCTGTACGGAGGCAGTTCGTACGCCGCCGCGAAGGCGGGGGTCGAGAGTTTCACCAAGAACGCCGCCCTGGAGCTCGGAGCCGACGGAATCCGCGTCAACGCCGTCCTACCGGGGCTTGTCGACACGCCGATGACCGCACCGTTCCTCGGTATCGAGTCGGTGGCCACGGACTACCTAAATCGGATTGTGATGAACCGGGCGGGCACACCCGAGGAGATCGCCGATGCCTGTCTTTATCTGGCCGGCGACCTCGTGCCGGGCTTCTCGGACCGCACCGCCGAGGTCGGCGACAACACGCGCGGGCTGCGCAATGGCATTGTGGTGATTTCCATCCGGAATTCGGAAAAATGCGGAAATCATGCGTCGAATGAAGGCCTCGGATCAGCAAAATCTGCGACGGTGACGGCTCACGCCCCGATCGCGCGCCCGATCACCGGCCACGAGGCGCGCAGATCCGCGGCGAACACGCCCCAGGAGTGCGATCCCAATGGGCGTGCCGAGAATGTGTGCGCAATCCCCAAGGCGGTCAACTGATTCGACGTGGCCGCAGTGCACACTCGTGTGTACGCCTCGATCTGACCACCGCCGGCAAGCCCGCCGAGGGTCTCTGCCGGGCCGCCGTCGATCGGACCGGGCATGCCGGTGGCCGCCGACAGGAACACCGCTTTTCCGCGCAACTTGCCCGCATTGACGATCGGGTCATTTGTCACCCAGTCGGGCCCGCCCGGCGGTCCCCACATGTTGAGCACGTTGCCGCCGCCGCGGGTGACCACGGCGGTCACCGCGCCGACGCCGAGCAGATCGGTGGTCCCGGGACACCCGCTGTAGGACGCCACGGCGCGATACAAGTCGGGAGCCGATTCGGCGATCGCCAGCGCCGGACCGCCCGACATCGACACCCCGGTGATCGCGTTGATCCCGTTGATGTGGAAGGCGCGGTTGACGATCGGCGGGAGTTCTCGTGTCAGAAAGGTTCGCCACTTGTTGCGGCCCAGGACCGGATCGTCGTGCTGCCAGTCGGTGAACATCGACGCGCGACCTCCGACGGGGAAGACGGCCGTCACGGCCTTGTCTGCGAAAAAGCCACGGGCGCCGCCGTTGTTGATCCAGGAGATCCCGTCCTCGCCGCCACCGAGTCCGGGCAGCATGTAGACGGCGGGTCCCGCAGGTCGTTCGGGCGGGTGCAGCACCTGGCTGGTGATCACCCTGCCCATCGACGACGAGTACACCTCGAGCACCGACTCGGTCGGGGAGACGTCGCGGACGGCGACGAGGTGTGCGGCCTCCGCGCGAGCAGGCACCTGTGCACCGACGGCTGCGCTCAGCAGCACCATCACCGCGATGATCCCGAGACGGCGGGCCCACGAGGCCATGGTGAGTCCGGCACGGTGTGGTCCGGCACCGGGTTGTCGCGGTCTGGGTCGTCGAGTTGTCATCCACGTGCTCCGTTCGCCATTCGAGTGGTTCCCGACGCATCTCTGTGAGGTCGCTGTGAGCATATCCGTGACGGGTGGGACCAGTGTTACTCATGGTGCAATCTTGTTAGAGGTGCGTAATGAATCCGAGTCCTTGCATCCGCAAGGTTCGGGCGGCTCGCTCCGATGAGGTGCAGGTGAAATCCGCTCGCCTCGTGCCCGTATCCTGGATGGGTCATTTCCTCCAGTCACGCCAGGAGAGATCCATGCTCGCCCGAACCGACCTGCGCGGTAGCACGCCGACGCTTGCCGAACTGCGTCGCGCGTTGCCCCGTGGGGGCACCGACGTCAACGCCGTTCTCGACACGGTGGGGCCGGTGGTTCATGCCGTCGCCGAGCGCGGCACGGCAGCGGCACTGGAGTACGGGGAGCGCTTCGACGGTGTACGTCCCGCGTCGGTGCGGGTGCCGTCATCGGTCATCGGTGACGCACTTGCGGCGCTGGATCCGGCGGTGGCCGACGCCTTGCGCGAGTCGATCTCCCGCGCGCGGGCGGTGCACGCCGATCAGCGCAGGCAGACCTCGCGGACGCAGGTCGTCGACGGTGGTGTGGTCAGTGAGAAGTGGATTCCGGTGCGACGCGTCGGGTTGTACGTGCCCGGCGGCAATGCCGTGTATCCCTCGTCGGTGATCATGAACGTCGTTCCGGCGCAGGAGGCCGGTGTGGGGTCGCTGGTGGTGGCCTCGCCGCCGCAGAAGGACTTCGGCGGGTGGCCGCATCCGACGATTCTCGCTGCGTGCGCGTTGCTCGGGGTCGACGAGGTGTGGGCGGTCGGTGGAGCGCAGGGCGTTGCCTTGTTGACCTACGGCGGAACCGACACCGACGCCGCTGATGCACCCGGCGCGGTTCTGGATCCGGTGGACCTCATCACCGGACCGGGGAACATCTACGTGACGGCGGCCAAGCGTTTGTGCCGCGGGGTCGTGGGTATCGACTCCGAGGCCGGGCCGACCGAGATCGCGATTCTCGCGGATGACACGGCGAGGCCCGAACTCGTTGCCGCGGACCTCATCTCACAGGCCGAGCACGATGTCCTGGCCGCCTCGGTGCTCGTCACCGACAGCGTCGACCTCGCCGATGCCGTCGATGCGGCCCTCGAGAATCAGGTGGCACAGACCAAACACCGCGAACGGGTGGCAACCGCCTTGGCGGGCAAGCAATCCGGTGTGGTGCTGGTCGACGATCTCGGGGCGGGACTGGCGGTGGTCGACGCCTACGCCGCCGAGCATCTCGAAATCCAGACGCGCGACGCGGCCGCGGTTGCCGATCGTGTGCACAATGCGGGCGCGATCTTCGTCGGTAACTACGCGCCGGTCAGCCTCGGTGACTACTGTGCGGGTTCCAATCACGTTCTGCCGACCTCGGGTTCGGCGCGCTTCGCGTCGGGGTTGTCGGTACAGACCTTCCTCAAGGGCGTTCACGTCATCGATTACGACGAGGCCGCGCTGCGTGATGTCGCCGACAAGGTCGTCACCCTGGCGCAGGCCGAAGATCTTCCGGCGCACGGGGATGCGATCACCCGGCGCTTCATGGAGGACGCGCGGTGACCGCGGAGAGTGCCGGCGCCGGGAGCGTAGCGAGCGGGCCGAATGTACGCGGCGCCGGGAGCGTAGCGAGCGGGCCGAATGTACGCGGCGCCGGGAGCGTGGCGAGCGGGCCGAGTATTCCCGGCGCGTCGATCTCGGTGGACGAGTTGCCGCTGCGGGACAACCTTCGTGGGAAGAGTGCTTATGGGGCACCGCAATTGACGGTGCCGGTGGTGCTCAACACCAATGAGAACCCGCATCCGCCGTCGGCGGCGTTGATCGCCGATGTCGCCGAGTCGGTCCGGGTCGCCGCGGCCGAGTTGCATCGATACCCCGACCGGGATGCGGTCGCGCTGCGTACCGAGTTGGCCGAGTATCTCAGCCGCGCCACCGGGGTTCGGTTGTCGGTCGAGAACCTTTGGGCGGCAAATGGTTCCAATGAGATCCTGCAGCAGCTGTTGCAGGCCTTCGGCGGGCCGGGGCGGACAGCGTTGGGTTTCGTGCCCAGCTATTCGATGCATCCGATCATCTCCGACGGCACCACCACCATGTGGCTGGAGGCCAAGCGCAACGCCGATTTCTCACTCGACGTCGATTACGCGATCGGTGAGGTCGCCGCGCGTCGCCCCGACGTGGTGTTCCTCACCTCGCCCAACAACCCGACAGGTGCATCGATCCCGAATGCCGGGTTGCGCGCCATCGTCGAAGCGGCGCCGGGCATCGTCATCGTCGACGAGGCGTATGGCGAGTTCTCCGAGCAACCCAGTGCGACCGAATTGATCGAGGAGTTCCCGGCGAAGGTCGTCGTGAGTCGCACGATGAGCAAGGCGTTCGCCTTTGCCGGTGGACGGCTCGGGTATCTGGCCGCGTCGCCGGCGATCGTCGAGGCCCTGCAACTGGTTCGGTTGCCCTATCACCTGTCGGTGCTGACCCAGGCGTCCGCGCGGGCGGCGCTGCGCCACGGCGACGAGACCTTGTCGGGGGTCGCCACGATCATCGCCGAACGCAAGCGCGTCGTCGCCGAGCTCGCCGCGGCAGGTTTCGAGGTGGTCGATTCCGACGCCAACTTCGTGCTGTTCGGACGGTTCGCCGACGCCTCGGCGTCGTGGCAGCGTTACCTCGACGACGGGGTCCTCATCCGTGACGTCGGGATTCCTGCCCACCTGCGGGTGACGGTCGGTCTGCGCGGCGAGAACGATGTCTTCCTCGAGGTCAGTCGACGCCTGGCCGCAACCGATCTGGAGAATGGCTGAGTGAGCACCACACAGGAGTCGAGCGCCACCGGGACCGCGGGGGCCCGTATCGGCAAGGTCGAGCGCACCACCAAGGAGTCGTCGATCGCCGTCGAGATCGACCTCGACGGTACCGGTCGCACCGACATCTCCACCGGCATCGCGTTCTTCGATCACATGCTGACCGCGTTCGGTGCGCATGGCAGCTTCGATCTGACGGTCAAGGCGACCGGTGATGTCGAGGTCGAGGGTCACCACACCATCGAGGACACAGCGATCGTCCTCGGTCAGGCGCTGGGGCAGGCGCTCGGGGACAAGAAGGGCATCCGTCGCTTCGGTGACTGCTACATCCCGATGGACGAGACCCTCGCCCACGCGGTCGTCGACGTGTCGGGCCGGCCGTACTGCGTGCACACCGGCGAGCCGGAGCATCTGCTGACCGCGGTCATCGGCGGCTACCCGGGCGTCCCGTATTCGACGATCATCAACCGGCACGTCTTCGAGTCGATCGCGCTGAATGCCCGTATCGCGCTGCATGTTCGGGTGCTCTACGGACGCGATCAGCACCACATCACCGAGGCGGAGTTCAAAGCGGTCGCCCGGGCGTTGCGCGAGGCCACCGAGGCCGATCCGCGGGTGACCGGGGTGCCCTCGACGAAGGGTGCTCTATGAGCGGGCCCGACGTCGTTGTCCTCGATTACGGGTCGGGGAATCTGCGGTCGGCGCAGCGGGCACTGGAGCGGGCCGGAGCCCAGGTGACCGTGTCGGCCGACTTCGACACCGCCCTGAACGCGACCGGTTTGGTCGTCCCGGGGGTCGGGGCCTTCGCGGCATGTATGGAGGGACTGCGCGCGGTGAAGGGTGACCGGATCATCGGCCGCCGCCTCGCCGGCGGACGTCCGGTACTCGGCATCTGCGTGGGCATGCAGATCCTGTTCGAGCACGGCGTCGAATTCGGGGAGGAGGCCGACGGATGCGGTGAGTGGCCCGGTTCGATCACCCGGCTGCCCGCACCGGTGCTGCCGCACATGGGATGGAACACCGTCGACGCGCCCGAGGGCTCGGTGCTGTTCGCCGGGCTCGACGCCGACACCCGCTTCTACTTCGTGCACTCCTATGCCGCGCAGTCGTGGGAGATGGACAACGACGGCACCGCACTGCGCGCACCGCGGCTGACCTGGGCCGATTATGGTGGGAAATTCCTCGCCGCGGTCGAGAACGGTCCATTGAGCGCCACCCAGTTCCATCCGGAGAAATCCGGCGACGCCGGGGCGCATCTGCTGGCCAACTGGATCAGGGCCCTCTCATGACCGATTCGGGTGCCGGCGGCGATCCGGAGTACCGCTTCTCCTACGGTCGATTCGTCCTGTTCGTCCTCGGCGCAGGTGTCATCGTGCTGGTGATCTGCATCCCGGTGGTGCTGGCGCTGGCCAAATGGAATGCGATCGCCGGGCTGGTCGCGTCGCTGGTCAGCATCGTGCTGATGATCACGGCGATCGGCATCACCTCCAAACGCTTGATCGGCAAGGCCGAACGCGCGCTGCGCGCCCAGCACCGCAGCAATCCCCCGACCTCCTGAAAGGACCCGCGCAACCCCATGGGAACAACCCTCGAACTGCTTCCGGCCGTCGATGTCGCCGATGGTCAGGCGGTGCGCCTGGTCCAGGGTGCCGCCGGTACCGAAACCTCCTACGGTTCACCGCGTGAGGCCGCGCTGGCCTGGCAGAAGGACGGCGCGGAGTGGATTCACCTCGTCGACCTCGACGCCGCCTTCGGGCGGGGCAACAACCGTGACCTGCTCGCCGAGGTCGTCGGCGAACTCGACGTGAAGGTCGAACTGTCCGGCGGCATCCGCGACGACGAGTCGCTCGAGGCCGCACTGGCCACCGGCTGTACACGGGTGAATCTGGGTACCGCCGCGCTGGAGAATCCGCAGTGGTGCGCCACGGCGATCGAGCGATTCGGCGACCGGATCGCCGTCGGACTCGACGTCATCCGGGAAGGCTCGTCGTACCGGTTGCGCGGGCGCGGCTGGGTGACCGACGGCGGTGATCTGTGGGAGGTGCTCGAACGCCTCAACGGCGACGGATGCGCCCGCTATGTCGTCACCGACGTCTCCAAGGACGGCACGCTGGGCGGCCCGAATCTCGACCTGCTCGCCGAGGTCGCCGCGGCCACCGATGCGCCGATCGTCGCCTCCGGCGGGGTGTCGGCGCTCGACGACCTCGTGGCGATCGCCGGTCTGGTGGAGCAGGGCGTGGAGGGGGCGATCGTGGGTAAGGCGCTCTACGCCGGGCGGTTCACCCTGCCCGAGGCATTGACGGCGGTCGGCGGCCGGTGACCGCGGGCGCCGACCTGGATCTGTCCCGACTGCTCGAGGTGGCCGGGGGAGTCCTCGACGGGGTCAGCGACGACTTCATCGCCGGTCTGGGAGCGCCGAGCGCGGTCCGCAAGGGTGCCACCGACTTCGCCACCCAGGTCGATCTCGATCTCGAACGCCGGATCGTCGGCGAGCTGACCGACCTGACCGGCATCGGGGTGCACGGTGAGGAATTCGGCGGCCCTCCGGTCGACGAGGGTGTGGTCTGGGTTCTCGATCCGGTCGACGGCACCTACAACTATTCCGCCGGGATGCCGCTGACGGGCATCCTGCTCGCGCTGCTCGTCGACGGCGAGAGCGTGTTGGGTCTGACGTGGATGCCGTTGTCGCGGCAGCGTTTCGCCGGACACCTCGACTCGCCGTTGCTGTGCAACGGTGAGCCGGTGACCCCTTCCGGCGCAACGTCGTTGGCGCAGTGCGCGATCGGCTTCGGACCGTTCAACGTCGGGCACGGCGGCCGATATCCGGGCGCTCGCCGCGCCGACCTGATCCGGGCGCTGTCCGCGCGGGTGGCCCGGCTGCGGATGACCGGCAGCACCGGGGTGGACATGGCCTACGCGGCGTCGGGGACCTTCGGCGGGTCGATCGCCTTCGGTCGTCACCCGTGGGACAACGCTGCCGGGGCGGCGCTGGTTCGTGCCGCCGGTGGCGTGGCCACCGATCTGTCCGGACGGCGGTGGACCGTCGATTCGCCCTCGTTGGTGGCCGGATCGCCGGGGATTCATTCGGAACTGATGGACGTTGTGTACGAGGTGATCGGTGACGAGTGGTCCACCGATGCGGCCCGACCCGAGGAGACCGACCGATGACTTTGGCCGTGCGTGTGATCCCGTGCCTCGACGTCGACAACGGACGCGTCGTCAAGGGCGTCAACTTCGCGAACCTGCGTGATGCCGGTGATCCGGTGGAACTCGCGGCGCGCTACGACGCGGAGGGTGCCGACGAATTGACCTTCCTCGACGTCACCGCGTCGAGTTCGGGGCGCGCCACGATGATCGACGTCGTCGGGCGCACCGCCGAGCAGATCTTCATCCCGCTGACCGTCGGTGGCGGTATCCGCACTGTCGCCGACGTCGACACGATGCTGCGGGCCGGCGCCGACAAGGTCAGCGTCAACACCGCGGCGATCGCCCGGCCCGAGGTGCTCGAGGAGATGAGCAGGCGTTTCGGTTCGCAGTGCATCGTGCTGTCGGTCGATGCGCGTACCGTGCCCGACGGTGAGCAGCCCACCCCGTCCGGTTGGGAGGTCACCACGCACGGCGGACGCCGTGGTACCGGCATCGACGCGGTCGAATGGGCAAGGCGCGGACAAGAACTCGGCGTCGGGGAGATCCTGTTGAACTCGATGGACGCCGACGGCACCAAGCAGGGCTTCGATCTGCGCATGCTGACTGCGGTCCGTGCGGCCGTCGAGGTACCGGTCATCGCCAGTGGTGGCGCGGGGGCCGTCGAGCATTTCGCGCCCGCGGTCGCGGCGGGCGCCGACGCGGTGCTCGCGGCCTCGGTGTTCCACTTCGGCCAGCTCACCATCGGTGAGGTCAAGGAGTCGATGGCCGCCGCCGGTATCACCGTGCGGACCGCACGCGACACCCCGATGGAGGTGTGAGGCGATGGCTCTCGATCCCGAGTTGGCGGGTCGGCTGACCCACAATGCCGACGGGCTGTTCAGCGCCGTCGCCCAGGAGCGCGAGACCGGCACCGTGCTGATGGTGGCGTGGATGGACGACACCGCACTCGAACGCACCCTGGCCACACGGCGCGCGACCTACTTTTCGCGGTCCCGTCAGGAGTACTGGGTGAAGGGCGAGACCAGCGGTCACACCCAATATGTGCACGACGTCCGGCTCGACTGCGATGGCGACACGGTGTTGTTGATCGTCGATCAGGTGGGGGCGGCCTGCCACACGGGTAATCACAGTTGCTTCGACACCCCGTCGTTGCCGTTCGCCCAACCCGACGCGACCGGCGCGGGCTGATGCCTGGGAGAATCGGGGCGGACACTCATTTGACGAAAGGTGGCGACCAGTCATGCCATTGATCCAGATCTCGCAGACCCCCGGGCTCTCGGACCGGGTGAAGCGCGAGACCATCGCGGCGGTGACCGAGGCGTACGCGCGGGCCACCGGCAAGAGCCCGGATTCGGTGTGGGTCACCATCAACGAGATCCCGCGTACCCAGTGGGGCGTGGGCGGCGAGCCCCTGGGATGAGTACGCCCGCGATGAGCACCTCCACGCACGATCATGCGGCGGGTTCAGCGACGACGAGTCTGGCCGAGTTCCTGGATCTGGCTGCCGACCATCGTGTCGTGCCGGTCACCCGCAAGGTCCTCGCCGACTCGGAGACGCCGCTGTCGGCCTACCGCAAGCTCGCCGGCGACCGCGAGGGCACGTTCTTGCTCGAGTCCGCCGAGAATGGGCGGAGTTGGTCGCGGTGGTCGTTTATCGGCGCGGGAGCGCCGTCGGCGCTGACGGTTGTCGACGGCAAGGCCAGCTGGTGGGGGACGGTGCCGTCGGGCGCACCGGTCGACGGTGACCCGCTGACGGTGCTGGCCGAGTCGCTACGCCTGCTGGCCACCGATCCGTTGCCGGGCATGCCGCCACTGACCGGCGGGTTCGTCGGGTTCATGGCCTATGACATGGTGCGCCGGCTCGAACGGCTACCCGAGACCACCACCGATGATCTGCACCTGCCGGATCTGATGATGTTGTTGGCGACCGATCTGGCCGCGGTCGATCATCACGAGGGCACCATCACCCTGATCGCCAACGCCGTCAACTGGGATGGTTCCGACGAGCGTGCCGAGGAGGCCTACGCCGACGCCGTTGCCCGGCTGGACCGGATGACGCAGGCCCTCGCCGCGCCGGCGCCGTCGACGGTGTCGCATTTCGACCGGCCCGACCCCGACTTTCGGGTGCAGCGCAGCCGCGAGGAGTACCACGAGATCGTGCGCGACCTCGTCGGCGAGATCGAGGCGGGCGAGGCATTCCAGGTGGTGCCGTCGATGCGGTTCGAGATGGACACCGCCGCCGACCCGATCGACGTGTACCGGGTGCTGCGGGCGTCCAATCCGAGCCCGTACATGTATCTGCTGCGCATCCCGGGAATCGAGTCGGACCCGTTCACGGTCGTCGGGTCGAGTCCCGAGGCGCTGGTGACCGTGCAGGACGGCTGGGCGACGACCCATCCGATCGCCGGTACCCGATGGCGTGGGGCGACCGAGGAGGAGGATCAACTGCTCGGGAAGGACCTGATCGCCGACGAGAAGGAGAATGCCGAGCACCTGATGCTCGTCGATCTCGGACGGAATGATCTCGGTCGGGTCTGTCGGCCCGGCACCGTGAAGGTGAGCGATTACCGACACATCGAGCGGTACAGCCACGTCATGCACCTGGTGTCGACGGTGTCGGGGGAGTTGCGTGAGGACAAGCACGCCCTGGACGCGGTGACGGCGTGCTTCCCGGCGGGGACGCTCACCGGTGCGCCGAAGGTGCGGGCGATGGAGCTCATCGACACGCACGAACGGACGCGGCGCGGCCTGTACGGCGGCATCGTCGGCTACCTCGACTTCGCCGGCAACGCCGACACCGCGATCGCCATCCGCACCGCGTTGATCAAGGACGGCACCGCCTATGTGCAGGCCGGCGGCGGTGTCGTGGCCGACAGCGATCCCGACTATGAGTACAACGAGGCCCGCAACAAGGCGACCGCGGTGCTCAATGCGGTTGCCGCCGCCTCGACGATGCGTCGGGTCTCCGGCGGCGCTGCCGAAGGTGGGCCGACAAGTGAGTGAGCAGGCCCCCGATCCGACGACATCCGACGCCGCCGACACCGCCCGCCGGTCCCGGCGGATCAAGGTGATCGCCGCGATCCTGATGGCGTTGGGTGCATTGGCATTCTGGTCGGCCTCGCGCGTGACGTGGGCGACCGTCTACGCCGGTGACGGAATGTCGCCGGACCGATACATGCAGGTCAAGGGCGCCGACTGGAGTCCGTGGCTGACGCCGCTGGCGTTGGTGCTGCTCGCGGCGATCCTGGCGGCGTTCTCGCTGCGCGGGTGGGGATTGCGGATCGTGGCGGTCCTCGTCGCCGCGGGTGGGCTGCTGGCCGCGTTCCCGGCCCTGTCGCTGTTGACCAGCGGCTCGGACTCGCTGTATGCGGCTCGGGCGATCGACCTGTCGGATCGGTACATCGTGCGGTTGACGACCACCCACGGCTGGGTGTCGGCCATCGTGTTCGCGGGGACGGTGTGTTGTGTCGCGGCCGGTGTGCTGTTGCTGCGGTCGGCGTCGGGTGCGGGGATGTCGAGCAAGTACAGGACGCCTGCCGCGCGCCGTGACGAGCTCGAACGTGAGATCTTCGCCGAGCACGAGCGTCGCAAGGCGGCCGGCGATGCGGGGACCGATCCGGCCGGGGCTCCCACCGGCCAGAAGGGTCCGGACGCAGCGGACGCCGCCCGCACGGAACCGCCGCACGTCAACGAACGCATGATGTGGGATGCCCTCGACACCGGGATCGACCCGACCGAACAGCGCTGATCTCTGCGGTGCTCGGCGTGACGTGGGTCTCGACGGACCCGCGCACGGGCCGTTGGGAACCCCGGTCTACCCTGGTGAGGGCAAGGAGCGTCGAAAGGGAACCAGCTGTCGTGAGCACGCCGAACGTCCTCGATTCGATCATCGAGGGAGTCAAGGCCGACGTCGCCGCGCGCGAAGCGGTCGTCGATTACGCGGCCGTCAAGGCGGCCTCGGTCCAGGCGCCCGACCCCAAGGACGTGATGGCCGCGTTCCAGCAGCCCGGCATCGGGGTGATCGCCGAGTGCAAGCGTGCCAGCCCGTCGAAGGGTGAGCTCGCCACCATCGCCGACCCCGCCGAACTCGCGCGTGCCTACGAGGACGGTGGTGCGCGGATCATCAGTGTGCTCACCGAGGAGCGGCGGTTCCGCGGGTCGCTCGCCGATCTCGACGCCGTCCGCGCGGCCGTGAACATCCCGGTGCTGCGCAAGGATTTCATCGTCGGGCCGTACCAGATCCATGAGGCGCGCGCGCATGGTGCCGACATGATCTTGCTGATCGTCGCCGCGCTGGAGCAGAACGTGCTGGCCTCGTTGCTCGACCGCACCGAGAGCCTGGGCATGACCGCTCTCGTCGAGGTGCACACCGAGGAAGAGGCCAATCGCGCGCTGGAGGCGGGAGCCTCGGTGGTCGGCGTCAACAACCGCAATCTCAAGACCCTCGAGGTCGATCGCGACAACTTCTCCCGGATCGCTCCGGGCCTGCCCACCAAGGTGATTCGGGTCGCCGAGTCGGGTGTGCGAGGCACCGCCGACCTGCTGGCGTTCGCCGGCGCCGGCGCCGACGCGGTCCTGGTGGGTGAGGGGCTGGTCACCAGTGGCGACCCCCGTACCGCGGTGGCGGAGCTGGTAACCGCCGGCACCCACCCGTCCTGTCCAAAACCCGTTCGCTGACAATGGCATTCGGCTTCGGCCGAAGCCGCTGACGCGTATGTGAAGCAATGAGGTGTCCTGTGACGACCCATCAGAGCAGCGGCACCGACGCCGCCCCAACCGTCCTGCCCACGGCCAGTCAGGGAGTGGCCACCCGCACCTCCCTCGAGCCCGACGCCGGCGGCCACTTCGGTGTCTACGGTGGGCGGCACGTCCCCGAGGCGTTGATGGCGGTCATCGACGAGGTGACCACCGCCTACGAGAAGATGCGCACCGACGACGACTACCTTGCAGAACTCGACCGGCTGCAACGTGACTACGTCGGTCGCCCCTCGCCGCTGTACGAGGCGACGCGGCTGTCCGACGATGCCGGCGGGGCGCGGGTGTTCCTCAAGCGGGAAGACCTGAACCACACCGGTTCCCACAAGATCAACAATGTGCTCGGTCAGTTGTTGCTGGCCCGCCGGATGGGCAAGTCGCGCATCATCGCCGAGACCGGTGCCGGTCAGCACGGCGTCGCCACCGCCACCGGTTGCGCCCTGTTCGGGATGGAGTGCATCGTCTACATGGGTCGCGTCGATACCGAACGTCAGGCGTTGAACGTGGCGCGGATGCGTCTGCTCGGCGCGACGGTGATCGCGGTGGAGACCGGCTCGGCGACCCTCAAGGATGCGATCAACGAGGCGCTCCGCGACTGGGTTACCAACGCGCACAACACCTATTACTGCTTCGGTACCGCCGCGGGGCCGCATCCGTTCCCGATGCTGGTACGAGATCTGCAGCGCATCGTCGGACTCGAGGCCCGGGCGCAGATCCTCTCGCACGCCGGACGGCTGCCCGATGCGGTGGTGGCCTGCGTCGGCGGCGGATCGAACGCGATCGGGGTGTTCCACCCGTTCATCGACGACGCCGACGTACGGCTCGTCGGATACGAGGCCGCCGGTGACGGTGTCGAGACCGGCCGGCACGCGGCGACGTTCACCGGTGGTACACCGGGCGCCTTCCAGGGTGCCTTCTCCTACCTCCTGCAGGACGAGGACGGCCAAACCATCGAATCCCATTCCATCTCGGCGGGTTTGGACTATCCCGGGGTCGGTCCCGAGCACGCCTACCTCAAGGACATCGGCCGGGCCGAGTACCGGCCGATCACCGATACCGAGGCGATGAACGCGCTGGCGCTGCTGAGCCGGCGGGAAGGGATCATCCCGGCGATCGAGTCGGCGCATGCGGTGGCCGGTGCGTTGAAACTCGGCCACGAACTCGCGCGTACCTCACCGCGCGGGGCGCAGGCCGGTACCGAGGGCGCACCGATCATCGTCGTCAGCCTGTCCGGCCGCGGTGACAAGGACGTCGACACCGCCGCGGAATGGTTCCATCTGTTCGATCCGCCTCCCTCGGAATCCGACGCCCAGACCGGACCGCATACGTCGTCCGAATCCGAAGCGGCCCAATCAGATCCGGGGGAGAGTCGATGACCGCGCCGACCGTCCGACACGCGGGAGCCTCCAAGCTCTCACCGGTCTTCACCCGCTGCCGTGAGCAGGGCCGCGCCGCGCTGATCGGCTATCTGCCCGTGGGCTATCCGACGGTGGCCGGCTCGGTGGAGTCGTTCACCACCATGGTCGAGGCCGGGTGCGACATCATCGAGGTCGGGGTGCCCTACTCGGATCCGGTGATGGACGGGCCGACGATCCAGGAAGCCGCCGATCTCGCACTGACCAACGGGGTACGGGTGCGCGACGTGTTCACCGCGGTCCGGGCGATCACCGAGGCCGGCGGACAGGCCGTCGTGATGAGTTACTGGAATCCCATCCTCGCCTACGGTGTCGAGCGTTTCTCCGCCGATCTCGCCGAGGCCGGGGGAGCCGGACTGATCACCCCCAACCTCATCCCGGAGGAGGGGCATGCGTGGCACGAGGCCTCCGACGCCCACGGGTTGGACCGCATCTATCTGGTCGCACCGTCGTCGACCCCGGAACGACTGGCCTACACCATCGATGCGTGTCGCGGTTTCGTCTACGCGGCCTCCACGATGGGAGTGACCGGTGCTCGTACCGCGGTGTCGAACGCCGCCCCCGAACTCTGTGCGCGGATCCGTGAGTACTCCGACATCCCGATCGGGGTCGGTCTCGGTGTCCGCAGCGGCGAGCAGGCCGCGGAGATCGCCTCCTATGCCGACGGTGTCATCGTGGGTTCGACCCTGGTGACCGCGGCGCAGGCCGGTCAGGGTCAGTTGCGTGATCTGGTTCGCGAACTCGCCGACGGCGTCGCCCATCCGAACCCGCCGAGGTGACCCGCGCGCGTGAGGTCCGATCGGACGAACCGACCGGGTGGTGCGATCGTGTGCCTCCGACGGTCGGTTAGGGTGTGACCGTGATCGCGCCGACGACGACGTTGCTCGCCTATATCCCCAGTCCGCCGCAGGGGGTCTGGCATCTCGGGCCGGTCCCGCTGCGGGCGTACGCGCTGTGCATCATCGTCGGCATCATCGTCGCGGTCTGGTGGGGTGATCGCCGCTGGATCGCACGCGGCGGCCAGCCCGGCGAGGTCCTCGACATCGCCATCTGGGCAGTGCCCTTCGGTCTGATCGGTGGCCGGATCTACCACGTCCTCACCGACTGGTCGATCTACTTCGGCGGCGGTGGCAAGTCCCCGATCGACGTCGTCAAGATCTGGGACGGTGGTCTCGGAATCTGGGGCGCGGTGATCTTCGGTGCTCTCGGCGCCTGGATTGGTGCGCGCCGTCACGGCATCCGGTTGCCCGCGTTCGGCGATGCCATCGCGCCCGCGATCCTGCTCGCCCAGGCGATCGGGCGGCTCGGCAACTATTTCAACCAGGAGCTCTACGGCCGGCCGACGACGGTGCCGTGGGGGTTGGAGATCTACGAGCGCACCAACGGCATCCAGACCGGACCCAATCTGATCAACGGAACCTCGACCGGCCAGGTGTACGAGATCGTCCACCCGACCTTCTTGTACGAGCTGGTGTGGAACGTGCTCGTGGTTCTCGCGCTCGTGGTGCTCGACCGACGATTCCGCATCGGCCACGGTCGACTCTTCGCGCTGTACGTGGCCGGATACTGCGTTGGCCGATTCGTCGTCGAACTCCTGCGCTCGGATACCGCGTACACCTTCATCGCCGGCGTTCGCATCAACGTCTTCACCTCCGCCCTGCTGTTCGTGTGTGCGGCGATCTACTTCGTCGTCGCCACCAAGGGCCGCGAGCGCGGTCTGGAGATGTACTACCCCGACCGTGCCGAGGAACTCGAAGCCCTCGGCGTCGTCGGCTACGTCGACGACCGATACCCGGACCACGAACTCGAGCGCGAGCCCGACGACGAGCCGGACGAGGACGAGCCCTTCGACTCCGACGGCGAGATGACCGACGCAGGCGACGACAGCACCGCGACCGAGGTCATCGACAAGGGCGTCGCCGAACACGACGAGGAAGCCGCCGTCGACCCGGAACTCGACGAGGAAGCCGCCGTCGCACCGGCCACTGCGGCCCCGTCCCCGTGGACGTCCCCTGATCCCGACACCGACGCCGACAGCGCCCCCGATACCCCCGACAGCGCTCTGCCTGATGCCGACGGCGCTTCCCCCGAGGCCGACAGCGCTTCGGAGACCGCCGACAGCGCTTCGGAGGCCGCCGACAGCGCTCCCTCGGATGCCGACCGCGCTCCCACCGACGCCGACAGCGCTCAGTCTGATGCCGACAGCGCCCAGCCTGATGCCGACGGCGCTTTCCCTGAGGCCGAGAGCGCTCCCGCCACCGCCGACGGCGCTTCCCCCGAGGCCGAGAGCGCTCCCGCCACCGCCGACGGCGCTTCCCCCGACGCGGACAGCGCTCCCACCGCCCCCGACTCCGCCAAAGACACCCCACCCACCCGCTGACCGGCTTCGGGGGTCGAGCCGGCGAGGATCACCTCGCCATCGCGGGCACCCCGCTGGGTGGTCGGTTACAGTGGGATTTCACGGTTTGCGGCAGCCCATACCCGCGACCGACGTAGTGCTCCACGGGCCAGCGCTGTCCCAGGACATCATGCATGCGATTCGTCACGAATCCGGTGGAGGTATTGATGTTGTTTTCGGCGCTCCCTGCCAAGCAGGGCCTGTATGACCCCGAGGCCGAGGTCGATTCCTGTGGCGTGGCGATGGTCACCGACATTCACGGTCGACGCTCACATGCGATCGTGTCCGACGGGTTGCTGGCGCTGGAGAATCTCGAACATCGTGGCGCGGCGGGCGCCGAGGCCAACAGCGGTGACGGCGCCGGCATCCTTATTCAGTTGCCCGACGAATTGCTGCGCGCGAGTGTCGATTTCGAGCTTCCTGCGCCGACCGCGTCGGGTGACAACACCTACGCTGCGGGCACCTGCTTCCTGCCGAGGGACCCGGACCTGCGCTCGACGGCGATCGCTCGGGTGACCGACCTCGCGGCCGCGGAGGGCATCACGATCCTCGGTTGGCGCGAGCTCCCGGTCGACGCCGACGGTGCCGATATCGGCGAGACCGCACTCGACTGCATGCCGCACATGGCTCAGCTGTTCGTCACCGTCGACCCCGGGCGGGGAGTCACACGCATCGGTGGCATCGACCTCGACCGGGCGATCTATCCCTTTCGCAAGCAAGCCGAGCGGGTGCCCTCGGACATCGACGCCGAGGGCACCGGCCTCTACTTCCCGTCGCTGTCGAGCCGCACGATCGTCTACAAGGGCATGCTCACCACGATGCAGCTGCCGCTGTACTACCCGGATCTGCGCGACGAACGGTGCATGAGCGCGATTGCCATCGTCCACTCACGTTTCTCGACCAACACCTTCCCGTCGTGGCCGCTCGCGCATCCGTTCCGATTCGTCGCCCACAACGGCGAGATCAACACCGTGCGCGGCAACCGCAACCGGATGCGCGCGCGGGAGGCCCTGCTGGAGACTGACCTGATTCCCGGTGACCTCAAGCGCGCGTTCCCGATCTGCACGCCGGAGGCCTCCGACTCCGCCTCTCTCGACGAGGTGCTCGAGCTGCTGCATCTCGGCGGACGCAGCGTCGCCCACGCAGTGATGCTGATGGTCCCCGAGGCCTGGGAGAACGTGCCGTCGATGGATCCCAAACGACGCGCCTTCCTGCAGTTCAACGGCTCGCTCATGGAGGCGTGGGACGGGCCGGCGTGCGTCACCTTCACCGACGGCACGGTCGTCGGTGCGGTCCTCGACCGCAATGGCCTGCGCCCGGGACGCTGGTGGCAGACCCGCGACGGGCGGGTGATCCTCGCCTCGGAGGCCGGAGTCCTCGACGTCCCGGTCGACGACGTCGTCTCCAAGGGTCGGCTCGAGCCGGGCACGATGTTCCTCGTCGACACCGCCGCCGGTCGGATCGTCCCCGACGAGGAGGTCAAGGGCGATCTGATCAACGCCGAGCCCTACGACGAATGGCTGCACGCGGGTCTGCTCGACATCGCGACGTTGCCGCCGCGACCGGTCTACAAGCCGAATCACGACACCGTCGTGCGGCGGCAGGTCTCGTTCGGATACACCGAGGAGGATCTGCGTGTCCTGCTCACGCCGATGGCGGCCTCCGGCTACGAGCCACTCGGCTCGATGGGTACCGACACCCCGGTTGCGGTGTTGTCCAAGCGTTCTCGCCTTCTCTACGACTACTTCGTGGAACTCTTCGCCCAGGTCACCAACCCGCCGTTGGACGCCATCCGTGAGGAGATCGTCACCTCGATGGCCCGGGTCATGGGACCCGAGCAGAACCTGTTGCGCCCCAACGCGGCATCGTGTCGCCAGATCCTGTTGCACTGGCCGGTCATCGACAACCACGATCTGGCCAAGCTCGTCCACATCGACGACGACGGCGACAACCCCGGACTGTCGGCCAAGGTGCTTCACGGGCTCTACGAGGTCGCCGATGGCGGGCCGGGATTGGCTGCGGCACTGGAGGATTTGCGGTTGCGCGCCAGCCAGGCGATCGCCGAGGGGCACCGGACCCTGGTGATCTCCGACCGCCACACCGATCGCGAACACGCACCGATCCCGTCACTGCTGGCGACCTCCGCGGTGCACCACCACCTGGTCCGTACCAAGGAGCGCACCAAGGTCGCGCTGGTCGTCGAGTCCGGTGATGCCCGCGAGGTCCACCACATCGCCCTGCTCATCGGATTCGGTGCGGCCGCGGTGAATCCGTATCTCGCACTGGAATCAATCGAAGATCTGATCGCGCAGGGCGAGCTGATCGGGGTGGCCGCCAGCAAGGCCATCCGCAACTACGTCGAAGCACTCGGCAAGGGTGTGTTGAAGGTGATGAGCAAGATGGGTATCTCCACCATCAGCTCCTACACCGCCTCGCAGGCATTCGAGGCCGTCGGACTCTCCTCGGCGGTGGTCAAGGAGTACTTCACCCGAACCGTCTCCCGCATCGAGGGTGTCGGACTCGACGAACTCGCCGAGGAGGTCCGGATGCGCCACCACCGGGCGTTCCCGGAGAATCCGACCGAGCAGGTGTATCGCCGACTCGAGGTGGGCGGCGAGTACCAGTACCGCCGCGAGGGTGAACTGCACGTGTTCACCCCGGAGACGATCTTCCTGTTGCAGCACGCCACCAAGACCGGGCGCGACGACGTGTTCCAGAAATACTCCGACGAGGTCGACCGCCTCCAGCGTGAGGGTGGCACGCTGCGCGGTTTGTTCGAACTCGATCTCGGCTCGCGCGACCCGATCCCGCTCGAGGAGGTCGAGCCGGCCGAGGAGATCATGAAGCGCTTCAACACCGGCGCCATGAGTTACGGGTCGATCTCGGCCGAAGCGCACGAGACGATCGCGATCGCGATGAACCGCATCGGTGCCCGGTCGAATTCCGGGGAGGGCGGCGAGGACGTCGACCGGCTCTACGATCCGGAGCGACGCAGTGCGGTCAAGCAGGTGGCGTCGGGCCGATTCGGTGTCACCAGCGATTATCTGATCAACGCCACCGACATCCAGATCAAGATGGCGCAGGGCGCCAAACCCGGTGAGGGTGGCCAACTTCCGGCGTACAAGGTGTATCCGTGGATCGCCAAGACCCGACACTCGACCCCGGGTGTGGCACTCATTTCGCCGCCGCCACATCACGACATCTACTCGATCGAGGATCTCGCCCAGCTGATCCACGACCTCAAGAACGCCAATTCGCAGGCCCGAATCCACGTGAAGCTGGTCAGCGCAGTCGGCGTCGGCACGGTCGCCACCGGCGTGTCCAAGGCGCATGCCGACGTCGTGCTCATCTCCGGGCACGACGGCGGTACCGGGGCCTCGCCACTGACCTCACTCAAGCACGCCGGTACGCCGTGGGAGATCGGTTTGGCCGACGCGCAACAAACGTTGATGCTCAACGGTTTACGTGATCGCATCACCGTCCAGTGCGACGGCGCGCTGCGCAACGGCCGGGACGTGATCATGGCGGCGTTGCTCGGTGCCGAAGAATACGGATTCTCCACCGCGCCGCTCATCGTGACCGGCTGCATCATGATGCGTGTGTGTCACCTCGACACCTGCCCGGTGGGTGTGGCCACCCAGAATCCGCAACTGCGCGCGCGGTTCAGCGGTCAGGCCGAACATATCGTGAACTTCTTCCGTTTCATCGCCGAGGATGTGCGAAAGTATCTGGCGCAGTTGGGTTATCGGACGCTCGACGAGGCGGTCGGCCAGTCGCAGCGGTTGCATACCGATGCCGCCGTCGCACATTGGAAGAGCAAGGGCCTCGATCTCAGCCCGATCTTCCGACGGATCGAGGACAAGGGCCCGACGCGTCGGGTGCGTGGCCAGGACCACGGACTCGACAAGGCACTCGACCAGACGCTGATCCAGCTCGCCGAAGGAGCGCTCGAGGACGCCCATCCCGTCACCTTGGAACTGCCGGTGCGCAACGTGAATCGCACGGTGGGCACGCTGCTCGGCGCCGAGGTCACCCGCCGCTACGGTGCCGCCGGTCTCGCCGAGGACACGATCACCGTCGAGCTGACCGGCTCGGCCGGTCAATCCCTGGGTGCATTCCTGCCGCCGGGGGTGACGATCAAGCTCAGTGGCGACACCAACGACTACGTCGGAAAGGGCTTGTGCGGCGGCAAGATCGTGGTGGCGCCGGACCCTGATGCCTGGTTCATCGCCGAGGATCAGGTGATCGCCGGCAACACCATTCTCTACGGCGCGACATCCGGGCAGGTGTATCTCCGCGGCCGCGTCGGTGAGCGGTTCTCCGTGCGCAACTCCGGTGCCACCGCCGTGGTCGAGGGCGTCGGCGACCACGCCTGCGAGTACATGACCGGTGGTCGGGTGGTGATCCTCGGCCCGACCGGGCGCAACATGGCGGCCGGCATGTCCGGCGGGATGGCCTTCGTCTACGACCTCGACCCCGCCAAGGTCAACATGGCGATGGTCGAGCTGATGCGTCCCGACCCCGACGACCTGCGCTGGCTCCATGAGCACATCACCATCCACACCGAGCTGACCGGGTCGGCGATCGGGGCGTCGATGCTGGCCGACTGGCCACGACGGTGCCTCGCGTTCACCAAGGTCATGCCCACCGATTACAAGCGTGTCCTCGACGCGGCCCAGATGGCCGAAGCCGAAGGGCGCGACGTTGATTCAGCGATCATGGAGGCGGCACGTGGCTGATCCGCGCGGATTCCTGGAGGTCTCGAAGAAGGAGGCCCGATACCGGCCGGTTGCCGAGCGCATCCGCGACTGGGGCGATGTCTACGAGCACGCCGACAACCCGATCAAGGTGCTCTCCGAGGTGAGCGATCAGGCCCGGCGATGCATGGACTGCGGGATCCCGTTCTGCCACTCCGGAACCGCGGGCTGCCCACTGGGCAACCTCATCCCGGAATGGAACGACCTCGTCCGACGCGGCCGGTGGGACGCGGCGAGCGAACGCCTGCACGCGACCAACAATTTCCCGGAGTTCACCGGAATGGTGTGCCCGGCACCCTGCGAGGCGGCATGCGTGCTGTCGATCTCGGAGAACACCACCGGCGGCAGCGTCACCATCAAGCGGATCGAGAAGACGATCGCCCACGAGTCCTGGGCCGAGGGCATCATCGGGCCCGAGCCGCCTGCCCTCAAGACCGGTAAGTCGGTTGCCGTGGTCGGCTCCGGACCGGGCGGCCTCGCCGCCGCACAGCAGCTGACCCGCGCCGGACACGACGTGACCGTCTACGAGCGTGACGACCGGCTGGGTGGACTGCTGCGCTACGGCATCCCCGAATACAAGCTGCAGAAGTCCGACATCGACCGCCGTATCGCCCAGATGCGTGCCGAGGGAACCGAATTCGTCACCAGTTGCAACGTCGGCACCGACCTGTCGGTGGCGCAGCTGCGCGAGCGTCACGACGCCGTCGTCCTCGCGATCGGTGCGATGGCCGCCCGCGACAACCCAGTGCCCGGGCGCGACCTCAACGGTGTGCACCTGGCCATGGAGCATCTGGTCCCGGCGAACCGCGAATGCGAGGGCGACGGCCCCTCGCCGATCACCGCCACGGGCAAACACGTCGTCATCATCGGCGGCGGCGACACCGGAGCCGACTGCCTCGGCACCGCACACCGGCAGGGCGCGGCCTCGGTGGTCCAACTCGACTACAATCCCGAACTGCCCTCCGATCGCGATGACACCCGATCCCCATGGCCCACCTGGCCACTGGTGATGCGCACCTCCAGCGCGCACGCCGAAGGCGGCGAACGCAAGTATCAGGTGGCCGTGCAACGATTCGTCGGCGACGAGCAGGGCAACGTCACCACGATGGTTCTCGCCGAAGTGGCCGTCGTCCGCGAACCCGACGGCCGACGAGTGATCACGCCGGTCAGTGAAGAATTCGAGATCCCTTGCGAACTGGCACTTTTCGCGATCGGATTCGAAGGCGTCGAACGCGGCCCGCTGCTCGACGGGCTCGAACTCGCGCCCAACGGACGGGGTGCGCTGTCCTGCGGCAGTGACTGGCAGACCGAGGCCGACGGCGTGTTCGTCTGCGGCGACGCACATCGAGGTGCATCGTTGGTGGTGTGGGCGATCGCCGAAGGTCGTTCCGCGGCAAGGTCGGTCGACGAATACCTGATGGGTGCCTCCGACCTCCCGTCGCCGGTCCGCCCGGCGGCGCTACCGCTTTCGGTGCGGTGACAATCCGCCGGAGCCGTCGCCGCGATCACGACACAGCCGTCGGGCGGCGCGCCCGGAGTGCGGCACCGACCGAGCTGAACACAATGAAACCGTGGCGTCGCCACTGACCTCGGGGGAGTGGACGAACGCGGTGTGGCCGGGCGATGACCAGTGGCCGCCACCGATAGAGATGCTGATCCGACACGACTAAGGTGAGCACCGTGACACGTCGTACCAAGATCGTCTGCACCCTGGGTCCCGCCACCAACTCCGAGGAGCGTCTCAAAGAGCTCGTCGAGGCGGGCATGGATGTGGCTCGACTGAACTTCAGCCATGGCAGCCATGAAGACCATCGCACCGTCTACGAGCGTGTGCGTCGCGCAGGCGATGCCGCGGAGAAGGCCGTGGGCATACTCGCCGACCTGCAAGGACCCAAGATCCGACTCGGCAAATTCGTCGACGACGGCGCACTCAACGGCCAGGTCGTGTGGGCCACCGGAGAAGAGGTCCGCATCACCGTCGACGACGTCGTCGGCACCCACGACCGCGTCTCGACCACCTACAAACAACTCGCCGAAGACGCCGAAGCCGGAGACCGCCTCCTCGTCGACGACGGCAAGGTCGGACTGAAGGTCACCGCCATCGACGGCAACGACGTCGTCTGCGTGGTCACCGAAGGCGGTCCGGTCAGCAACAACAAAGGCCTGAACCTGCCGGGCGTCAAGACCTCGATCCCCGCCCTGAGCGACAAGGACATCGCCGACCTCGAGTTCGCACTCGAACTCGGCGTCGACCTCGTCGCCCTCTCCTTCGTGCGCAGCCCGGCCGACATCGAACTCGTCCACGAAGTGATGGACCGCGTCGGCCGACGCGTCCCGGTAATCGCCAAACTGGAAAAGCCCGAAGCCGTCGACAACCTCGAAGCCATCGTGCTGGCCTTTGACGGCGTCATGGTCGCCCGCGGTGACCTGGGCGTCGAACTGCCGCTCGAGCAGGTTCCCCTCGTGCAGAAGAAGGCCATCCAGATGGCTCGCGAGAACGCCAAACCGGTGATCGTGGCCACCCAGATGCTGGACTCGATGATCGAGAACTCCCGGCCCACCCGCGCCGAGGCCTCCGACGTCGCCAACGCCGTCCTCGACGGTGCCGACGCCGTGATGCTCTCCGGCGAGACCTCCGTCGGCAAATGGCCGATCGAGACCGTGCAGACCATGACCCGCATCTGCGTGGCCGTCGAAACCGGCTCACGTGACGTGCCCCCGCTCTCCCACGTTCCCCGCACCAAACGCGGCATCATCTCCTACGCCGCACGCGACATCGGAGAACGCCTCGAGGTCAAGGCCATGGTGGCGTTCACCCAGTCCGGCGACACCGTCCGCCGACTGGCGCGGCTGCACTCCCGCCTGCCGCTGCTCGCGTTCACACCCACCCAGGCCGTACGCAGCCAACTCGCCCTGAGCTGGGGAACCGAGACCTTCATCGTCGATCACGTCGACACCACCGACCACATGATCGACCAGGTCGACCACCAGCTGCTGCGCATCGGTCGGCTCAAGGACGGGGACGTCGTCGTCATCGTCGCCGGCGCGCCGCCCGGCACCGTCGGATCGACCAACATGATCCACGTCCACCGGATCGGCGAACAGGACCACTGAGTTGTTGGCGCGGACTCCGTCCGCGCGTGCCCTGCGAGCTGGAGGCACCGCGCCTTCCTCCTCATCGCCCTGTCGCTTCGCTCCTCGCTCGTCGCCGTGCAGGCACGGCGCGCCCGGTGAGCGGGGGGTGAGCCGCTGACGCGGGTCCACCCACTCGTTCGTGCAGGCGTGGCGCGCCCGGTGAGCGGTGGGCTGTGCGCGCCGCGGTCCCGGTGACCGCCGGACACGCGGGGGTCCCTAGTCTGTTCGCATGACTGCGGACCCCACCAGCGACCTCGGCAAGCTGCTCGAACTGCTCGACGTCGAGCAGCGCGACGCCGACCTGTTCATCGGGCAACACCCCGAACAGAAGACGGCGCGGACCTTCGGTGGGCAGATGCTCGGTCAGGGTGTGGTGGCGGCAGCACGCACCCTGACCCGCGGCACTCCGCCGGTCCATGCCCTGCACGCGCACTTCATCCGCGGCGGCAACGTCAACGAGCCGATGGAGTACCACGTCGACCGGTTCCGGGACGGCAAGTCCTTCGCGAATCGGCAGGTCACCGCCAAACAGCATGGTGAAGAGATCTTCACCATGCTGGTGGCGTTCCAGGACAACTCGGCCGGTCTCGAGCACGCGGTGGAGATCCCGCAGGTGCCCTATCCGGAGGAATTGCCGCCCCTCGGTGAGCATTTCAAGGGTTTCGAGGACCGGATCGCGACGTTCGTCGACGCACTGCACCCCATCGACATCCGATTCGCCAACGACCCGTCGTGGAAGATGCGTGAGGCGGGGGAGAAGCTGCGCGACAACCGCGTGTGGATGAAGACCGACGGCCAGATGCCCGACGACCCGATCATGCATGTGGCCGCCATGTGCTACGCCTCCGACACCACCGTCCTCGACTCGATCATCACCACACACGGCTTGTCGTGGGGCATCGATCGACTCTTCGCGGCCACCGTGAACCACTCGATGTGGTTCCACCGCGACTTCCGCTTCGACGAGTGGATGCTCTACGCGACCCGGTCTCCGGTGGCAACCGGATCGCGCGGGATGGGCTCGGGACGGTTCTGGATGAGGGACGGAACGCTGGCCACCTCCGTCGTGCAGGAAGCGCTCATCAAGTACTTCCCGCCCAAGAAGTAGCCTGCGCCGTCCCACTGCACCGGCGTGAAACCCCGGGCGGAGCTGCCGACTTTACCTTCTCATTACCTTTTCCGCCGATCGGCTGTGCGCTCCGACGCCCGCGGCTAGTGTGATGTGCGTCATCACCCACACCAGTCTCGTCGGGGGTCATCCATGTCCGAATCCGATCCGATTTTCTTCCCACACGAGAGTGGCCGCGAGGTGGCCACCCTGCCCGAGGCGTTCCAGGCGACGGTCGGTATGCGTCCGACCGCGATCGCGCTGCGCACCGTCGGCGGCATCCGGGAGATCTCCTGGGCCGAATACGGACGCCGGGTCGAGGCGATCGCCCGCGGTCTGGCCGCACTCGGTGTCGGCCCCGGCGACACCGTGGGCATCATGCTGACCAACCGGCCGGAGTTCCATCTCGTCGACACCGCAGCGCTGCACCTCGGTGCGGTGCCGTTCTCGATCTACAACACCAGCTCCCCGCAACAGATCGAGTACCTGTTCGGCAATGCCGGCAACGCCGTCGTCGTCACCGAGCAGATATTCGTCCCGGCGGTCCGCGCCGCATCCACCGCGGTGACCACCACGATCGTGGTGGACGGGCCGGCCACCGGCGCGATCACGCTGGACGACGTAGAGCAATCGGGCGCAACGGATTTCGATTTCACGGCCGCATGGCAGGCGGTACGGCCCGACGATCTGGCCACCATCATCTACACCTCGGGCACCACCGGTCCGCCCAAGGGTGTCGAGATCACCCACCGCAACATCATCTCCGAGTTGACCTCACTGGCCGAGGTCGTCGACGTCGGCTTCGACGACCGCGTCATCTCCTATCTGCCCGCCGCACACATCGCCGACCGGGTCTCTTCGCATGCGGCCAACATGGTGCGCGGTATCCAGGTCACCACCGTCCCCGATCCGCGGGAGATCGCTGCCGCGCTCCCCGAGGTGCGTCCGACGTTCTTCTTCGGGGTGCCCCGCGTCTGGCAGAAGCTCCGGGCTGGCATCGAGGCCAAACTCGCCGAGGAAACCAGCCCGGTCAAGAAGAAGCTGGGTGCCTGGGCGATGAAAACCGGTGCTGCAGCAGCGCAAGCGCAGCTCGACGGCCGCGCGCCGAACGCGATCGCTGGCGCCCAGCACGCCCTCGCCGACAAGCTCGTCCTGCAGAAGGTGCGGTCGGCGATCGGCATGGACCAGCTCACCTTCGCCGGGTCGGGTGCCGCTGCGATACCGCCGGAGGTGCTGCAGTTCTTCCTCGGCCTGGGGATACCGGTGCTGGAGGTGTGGGGCATGTCGGAGACCACCGGCGTCTCGACGATGACCACGCCGGAGAACATGAGGATCGGAACCGTCGGCAAGCCGGTGTCGGGTGTCGAGGTCACCCTCGCCGACGACGGGGAACTGTTGATCCGGGGGCCGGTGGTCATGCGCGGCTATCGCAAACAGCCCGACAAGACGGCCGAGACGATCGACTCCGACGGGTGGCTGGCCACCGGTGACATCGCCGAGATCGACGCGGACGGCAACGTGCGGATCGTCGATCGCAAGAAGGAACTCATCATCAACGAGTCCGGAAAGAACATGTCGCCCACCAACATCGAGAACGCACTGAAAGCGGCGTCCTCGTTGATCGGTCAGGTCGTCGCGATCGGGGACGCCAAACCGTTCGTGTCGGCGCTGCTCGTACTCGATCCCGACGCAGCGGCCGCCCGTGCGAAAGCGCTGAACATGCCCGACGCCGACGTCGCAGCCCTCACCGGGCATCCGCAGGTTGTCGAGGAGGTCATCGGCGCGGTTCGACTCGGCAACGGTCGACTCTCCCGTGTCGAACAGGTCAAACGATTCACCATCGTGCCCGAGGCGTGGGAGCCGGGCGGCACCGAACTCACCCCCACGATGAAGTTGCGGCGCAAGCCCATCGCCGACAAGTACGCCGAGCACATCGAGTTGCTCTACGCCGCCGACGCCGGTGAGGGCGTGATCGACCTTCGCTGAACGGCCACGGCAGCGCCCCACACCACCAGATACAGCGTCATGCCGCCGATCTGAATGCGTTGTGCGAGCCCCAGCAGCCAATCGCCGGACAGGTTGTCGGCGGCCAACATCCAGACCGTCGCGACAGAGATGACCACCAGGATCGTCAGGCCGACCAGACGCAGCACCGGCCAGATCGGCGTCCGCCAGGCCGCGACCACGCCGAGGATCATCGCGATGAAGATGGCGAACACCGCCACACTGCTGGTGAAGGCATGGATGTGATGCAGTTGGGGCAACAGCCCGCTCGGCTCTGACGGGCAATTCGGGTCGACGTGCGGAATGCACTCGATGGGCGACAACGCATCGGTGATGGTGGACACCCCGAACACCGCGAGCGATACGAGCGCACCTCGGGCGAAGCCGCCGGCCAAGGCGGGACGAGGAACGAACGCCAGCACCCCGGCAAGCATGGCGCACACCGCGGTGATGACATCGCCGTACACGTAGACCAGGCGATGCGGGCGGTGCTCCGCGTCGAGTTCACTCATGAAGCTGCGCAGCGGGTCGAGAGGCGAGGCCCAGAAGAACTCCAGAACCCACGACGAGTAACAGACGCCTGCGGCGGCGATGAGGATGCCGACGACGATCAGGCGCGGCGACAGCTCCCGGACAGACAGCACCTCGTCAGGTTATGTCATCGGTGTTCACCCACTGTCGACGCCACGTTCGCCGGTCGCATGCCGTATCGACGTCCGCCCCGAACCAGCATGCGAATCCGGCCAAGATGGCGACGGTGCGTACGGTGCGGGAGATCTCACGTCACTGAAGGCTGGCACGCGCTCCCCGGCGAGTCAGGCGACCTGGCGATCGGCGGAGTGGACGTCGTGCAGTTGTCCGGCCGGGTCGACGACCATGATCACCGGGCCCATCGTGTCGGTGGCGCGTTCGATCAGCTCGTCGATCTGCGTCGGATCGGCCGGATCGCAGACGACCGCCCAGACCCGGTCGTGGACGGCGGCGTCCACATAGGAGACGAGGTCGCGGGTGTGGCGTCCGGCGACCACGGCGTTGCGGCCCGAGCGCAGGACCTGGTCGATGACGGCGCGAGACCGCAGCGAACCGTCGGTGACGACGAGGACGGTGTCGGTGTAGGCGTGCTTCGTGGTGTGCATACCGATCATCACACTGCGCGTAGCTGGGACGGCACCGCGATCACGCTGGCAGTTGGCTGGACGTCGCGTGGTGGGTCGCCGTGGCGGTACAACGGGGTGATCAACGATCAGGGAATCGCGAAGGCTGCCAACAGCATTTGTGCACAGGTGTCGACCAGTCGCCGGCGATCGGCGGTTGCCGGGCGAGCCAGGGCCACGCGGAGACACAGGCTCGCGGTGGCACCCATGGTGAGGAACACCAGATCGTCGAGCTCCGCGGGCGACAGATCCGGGCGCAAGCGCGTCGGGAGGATGCGTCCCAGCGGGATCAGCGGCGCCTCGATCTGCGCCCATGCCGACCCGAACTCTGCGCTGTCACCTGCCAGCGAGGCCGCGATCACCGGCGCGTGCCGCTCGAACGAAGAAGTGAGGGCATCGACCACGGTGGTGATCGCGGCGAGTGGTTCGGCGTCGATCGCCTGTCCGATGCCGACGGCGAGGTCCGTGCTGATCTGCTGGATCGCTTCCTGCCGGAGATCGAACAGGATGTCGCCGACGTCGGCGAAGTAGCGATACACCGTCCCGATGCTGACATCGCAGTGATCTGCGATGTCCTGGGTTGTCGGGAGACTGTCGGGCCGCTCGGCGAGCAACGTCGTGGTCGCGTCCAACAGGCGCCTGCGCATCGCGATGGCACGCGGCTGACGCGGCGCGACGCGCGTGCGGGCGCCCGTGGCGGAGCGGGCAGGGGTTCGGGCCATGAAATGAACGGTAAGTGAGGATTCCTCGTGTTTGCCTGGTGTCATGACTCTTGTGCCGCCCACCGAGCTCGTGAACACCGACCGAGCCCGCGCGTTGTACGGACACGCGGGAGACACCTGGATCGCCGCCATGTGGCGTGCCGATGATCTCGCCGACGCCGTCGTCGCCGAACGGGGGTCCGCCGCTCTGATCCACCCGGCTCTCGCCGACGGCATCGGCTCCCTGACCGGCGCGCCACCGGCACTGGTAGCGCTGTTCGATTCGCTCGAGCGCGAGCCCGACTGGCTCGACCACGATCGTTGCGACCGCGCCGCCGACGCCCTCGTGCGGCACTTCCCGGCCATGGCTATCGTGCTGGCGGCGGCCTCGTTGCTGCGCGGCGCGGGCAACAGTATCGCGGGCAAACCGTTGTCGCTGACCGGGCGGTACTCGACGATGCCGGGCGTGCGTTCGGTGGAGGTCGGCGAATGGTTGCGCCGGGTGCTGACGACGGGTGGGATGCGGCGCGGCGGTGAGGGTTTCGCCTACACGGTGCGGGTGCGGATGATCCACGCGCACGTCCGGGCACATCTGCTGCGCACTGGCTCGTGGGAGCATGAGGCGTGGGGCGTCCCGATTCCGCAGCCGTACATGGCATTCACGCTCGCCGAGTTCGGGCACATCGCGATCGAGGCGATGGGCACGCTCGGGGTACGTTTCACCGCAGACGAACTCGACGACATCTATCACCTGTGGCGTTACGTGGGTCATGTGATCGGCATGGACGACAACCTGAATCCCCGAAACGAGGCCGATCACCGGCGGATCGAGGAACTGTACCGATTGACCTCGCCCGGCCCCGATGCCTACGACCGCGAATTCGTCACCGCGCTCAACGCCGACTATCTGATTCCCGAGTTCGCCAACACCATGTCGTTGCCGCAGCGGTGGCGGGTGCCGGTCGCCACGGCCGTCATGGAGGGATACGAGCGGGTCTTCCTCGGTGACGCCGACGCCGACGCGCTCGGCATCCGTCGTCGCCGGATCGCCCGGCTGCTACCCCGCTTGTCCGGGATCATGCATCTCATGACCCGTGCACAGATCCGCCGCGCCGGTGGACTCGAGGAGTTCACCCGCCGCGCCTATACCGACCGGGACTCCGAGATGGCGCGCATGCGTGCCGCTTACGCGATGACCCACGACATGGTCGATACCGCGCCGGACCGGGTGTCCGTCTGATCGACGCCCGTATGAAGCCCGGTCTGCCCGCCGCCGATCGCGACCACCGCGCCCGCAGCGTGGAGGCGCTCGAGGTGCAACTGCGCGGTCCGACGCTCCACCGATCGCACCCACGGGGCCTCGACATGTGGCCGATACACCAGCCGGTGTGCCACGATCTCGTCGAAAGTCCTTGGCTGTCGCAGGAACTCGAGTAGCCGTTCCTCGCGCTCGAGGATCCGGTCGCGATAGGCCGCGAGGCGCGTGCCGAACTCGGAGCGCCCGGACACCACACCTTTGTGGTGGAAGGTTCCGTACCAGCGGGCGTCGATCCCGCCGACCCGGTCGATGGAGGCGAGGAAGTCATCGAGACTGGACCCGAGATCGCCGTACATCGGCCCGAACGACGTCAGGTCGATGTCGGCGACGTAGAGAAACCCGGCAGGCTCGATCAGCACGCCGCAGTGACCGGCGGTGTGTCCGGGCAGGTGGATGACCGTTGCGGTCTGGTCGCCGAGGTCGAAGGTGTGGCCGTCGGTCACACCCACGACGCCGTCACGCACGGCCGGCAGGTGGTAGTCGTCGGTCATCACCGTGGTCATCGCGTCGCGGAGATCCGGGTCGAGCCCGTAGCCGGCGATGAGGGTGTCGAGCGAGCCGACGGCGGCCGCGTCGTGACGGTGGGCGAAGGTGTCGGCGGTGAAGTGCCGCAGCCCGGCGATGTGGTCCTCGTGCGCGTGACTGATCATCACCGCGTCGGCGCCGACGGGGTCGTCGTCGAGGGCGAGTGACGGATCGATCACCAGCACCGCGTCCGATCCGCGGACCACGACGGTGTTGCCGTACGGTACGACGCCGCCGTTGTCCGCCGTCAGTACATCGACCGCACCGAAAGCGTTGACACTGTACATTTTTCAGCTCTGAGCGGTCAGGGAGGCGACCACGCCGCCGTCCACGAGCAGGTCGGTGCCGGTGACGAACGACGATTCGGGGCCGAGGAGGAAGGCCGCCGCGGCGGCGATGTCAGACGCGGTGCCCACCCGTCCGGTGCCCGAGCCCTCGATCATCGACCGCATCGTCTCCCCGCTGGCGCCGGCGAGTTCCTGGCGACCCATCGCCGTGGCGATCACTCCGGGAGAGATGCTGTTGATCCGGGCGCCGCGGGCACCCCAGGTGCGGGCTGCCGCGCGCACGCGGATGTGGTTGGCCTGCTTGGCGATCCCATATGCCAGTGCCGGATTCGAGGCGACGTCACCCTGCAGGAAACCCAAGC
The DNA here is from genome assembly GCF_030077625.1 of Gordonia sp. L191. Classification (NCBI taxonomy): domain Bacteria; kingdom Bacillati; phylum Actinomycetota; class Actinomycetes; order Mycobacteriales; family Gordoniaceae; genus Gordonia; species Gordonia sp. L191. Next base: position 2,037,955 of record NZ_CP125996.1, read on the forward strand.
CGAGCAGGTCCTCTGCGGCGGTGGCGGCCAATGCCGCGGCCTGATCGGCCGGCAGCGGCCCGAACATGTGCCCGGCCATGCTCGCGATCACCACACCCGCACCGCCGGGGGCGATGACCTCGCCGAAGACGTCCAGCGACAGGGCGACCCCGAGGAGATCGACTCGCAGGATCGCCTCCGCGCTCGCCTGCACCGGCGACAAACCGGCCGTGTGGACGACCTGTTCCACCGCGCCGAGCCCGGATGCGTGCTCGGCCAGCGCCCGCAACGAATCCGCCGACGCCACATCGACCGGATGGCCGGAAACGTCGAACCCTTCGCCGTCGAGAGTGTCGACCTGCGCGTCGAGAGCGGTCGCATCGGCATCGGCGAGCACCACCCGTCGTCCGCCACCCTGTCGGCGCGCGATGGCCACACCCATGCCCCCGGTTCCGACGACGACCACGACACTGCGGCTCATTGCAGACCCTCTCACCGTTGACTTCAGATCACCTGGTGTTGCCGAATCTTCCGGCCCCCGGCGGGGATGTCAAGGGGCGGGGTGCCGAGGGCGATGTCCCCGACCGTGGAGCTCGCCGCGACCGCGAGGGCGTTGCGAGAGGGCGGATACGCTGGCACTCATGCCTGTGGTGTCCTCCGATGACCGGTGCCCGTGTACCTCCGGGCTGACTTTCGGCGAGTGCTGCGGACCGCTTCTCGAAGGTCGGCGGCGCGCACCGACAGCACAGGCATTGATGCGGTCACGATTCACCGCGTTCGCCGTCGGTGATCGGGAGTACCTGCTCGCCACGTGGCATCGACGCACCCGCCCCGACGATCTCGAGCTCGACGACGAGATCGACTGGTATCGCCTCGACGTCACCGAGACCTCCGGTGGTGGTCCGTTCGACGACGCTGGAGAGGTGGCCTTCGTCGCACACCACCGAATCGATGGAGCGCGCCGGACGATGTCCGAACACAGTCGCTTCGTCCGACAGAACGGCCGCTGGTACTACGTCGATGCGCTGGCGTGAGGTGATCGGTCGCGACGGCCGCGGCGAAGATTCAGATCTCCTCGGCCAGCACGGATGACGCGATGCGGAATGCGGAATTGGCATCGGGCACCCCGCAATAGATGGCGCTCTGCAGGATGACCTCCTTGATCTCATCGACCGTGAGTCCGTTGCGGCGGGCGGCGCGGATGTGCATGGCGAGTTCTTCGTGATGGCCGCGCGCGATCAACGCGGTGAGCGTGATCATCGACCGGCTGCGACGGTCCAGTCCGGGCCGCGTCCAGACCGTTCCCCAGGCATAGCGGGTGATGAACTGCTGGAATTCCTCGGTGAGGTCGGTGCTGGCGGCGTTCGCCCGATCGACATGGGCGTCGCCGAGAACCGCACGGCGGACCGCCATTCCGGCGTCGTAGGGATCGGTGTACGGATCGGTCACGGGCTGACTCCTTCGAGGTAGCGGTGTGCGCGCGCCACGACGTCGTCGACCAGGGCGGCGGTGGCGCCGAGATAGTCCGGCGACGCCGCGTGCCCGGCCAGACGCGACATGGTCTCCTGCTCGGTCAGAATGCCTTGGGCCGAGACGAGATTGGCCGCGGCGCGGTCGGGATGGAACTGTAAACCGGTCAGCAACTGCGCGGCCTGGGCGGCGGCGGTGACGGTGTGACGGCTCAGGGTGCGCAGCGTCGACCACTCGGCGTGCCACCCTCCGTCGGAGCGTTCGTCGATGCTCGCCGCCGACGCGGCATGCAGGGTCGCGGCGAGGCCCGGTGCGACCAGCGCGGCCCGTCGGAGCAAGACCGTGAGGACGGGATTGTTCTTGTGCGGCATCGTCGACGACCCGCCACCTCCGCCCTCGGTGAACTCGCCGATCTCGGGACGTCCGGCGATCGCCAGGTCGCCTGCGAGGTGGCCCCATGCGTCGCAGCAGGTCGCCAGGGCGTCGCCGATGCGGGTGACGGGGGCGCGTGTGGTGTGCCACGGCGGCGAATCGGCCAGACCGACGGTGTCCGCCGCTGCGGACACCAGTGCACGCGCGGCCTGCACCGAACCGGCCAATTCGACCTGCGCCGCGAGAGTGCCTGCGGCGCCGCCGATCTGGACGGGAATCGGAGGGAGGGCGGCCAGGGTGTCGGCGGCGTCGAGGATGGCGGTGAGCCAGACGCCGAACTTGCGGCCCGCGGTGCCCGGCAGTGCGGGCTGGGTCAGGGTGCGGGTGAGCAGGGGAGCGTCACGGTGCGCGTCGATCAGTGCCAGCAGCGCCCGCACCTGCGACCGCACCTGCTGCTCGATGCGGTGCAGGACGTCACGCACACTCATCATGAGTGCCGTGTCGAGGGTGTCCTGACTGGTCAGTCCGCGATGCAGCCACGCCGAAGCGGCGCCGCCGGTGCGCGAGCGCAACAACGACACCAGGCCGCTGACGGGATTGCCGTCGGCCTCGGCATCCACGGCGATGGTCGTGAGATCGTCCGCCCCGACGAGTGGACGGAGGTCTGCTGCCGCCTCCGCCGGCGCCACACCGTTGCCGACAAGTGCTGCCAGCCAAGCATTCTCGACCTCGATGAGGGCACGAAGGAGTGCTTCGTCGCTCATCAGGTCGCCTGCGCGGTGATCACCCGGCCAGAACAGATCGCTCAACGTCTATTGCCCCGGGTAGTGGAGAAAGACGGTCTCGTCGGCGCCCTGTAGGCGCAGGTCGAAACGGAATCCGTCGGTGTCGGCCGCGGCGATCAGGGTGGCGCGCCGGTCCGTGGGCACGCCGGCGAGGAAGGGGTCGGCCTCGGCGAGTGGACCTGGCAGATAGGCGCGGGTGAACAGCCGGTGCAGCAGGCCGCGACCGAACACGGTGATCAGGAAGTAGGGTGCCGCGCCGTCGATCGGTCCGGGTTGGACTGTGCTGAACGAGTATTCGCCGGCGTCATCGGTGGCGCAGCGTCCCCAGCCGGTGAAGGTCCACCCGTCTCGGCGTAGCGATCCGGCTCGCTGCACGACGGTCCCGTCGGCGTCGGCCTGCCAGAGTTCGAGCAGTACATCCGGGATGGGTTGGCCGTCGCCGTCGGTGACGAGTCCGTGTAGGCGGATCGAGCCGGGGGAGCGTGGCGGCACCAGCTCGTTGTCACCTTCGAACGGCAGTGCATACCCGTAGAACGGCCCGATGGTCTGAGCGGGTGTGGGCGGCAGCAGGGCGGTCATCAGTTCTCCTCGTCGTCGAGCGGGGTGCGATTGCTGCCGGTGAGCACGATGTCCCAACGGTAACCGGTGGACCATTCGTGACTGGTGACGTCGTGATCGTAGGCGGCGACGAGTCGCTCGCGTGCCTTCGCGTCGACGATCGACTGATAGATCGGGTCGAAGGGGAACAGCGGGTCGCCCGGGAAGTACATCTGCGTGATCATCCGCTGCGTGAAATCGGTTCCGAACAGCGAGAAGTGGATGTGCGCGGGCCGCCACGCGTTGTGGTGATTCTTCCACGGATAGGGGCCGGGTTTGATCGTGGTGAAGCGGTAGTTCCCGTCCTCGTCGGTCAGGCAGCGTCCGACGCCGGTGAAGTTGGGGTCGATCGGCGCGTGGTGCTGGTCCCGTTTGTGGATGTAGCGCCCGGCCGAGTTCGCCTGCCAGATCTCCACGAGTTGGCGACGCACCGGCCGGCCCTGACCGTCGAGTACACGACCGGTCACCACGATGCGCTCGCCGATCGGCTCGCCGCGATGCGCGATCGTGAGGTCAGCTTCGAGCTTGTGGACATCACGTTCCCCGAACACCGGCGAGCACAGTTCGAGGGTCTCCGGATCGGCGTGGTGCGGGTCCTTGGTCGGATGGCGCAGCAGGCTGCTGCGATACGGCGGATAGTCCAGACGCGGCTGGGTCTCCTCGACGCCGGCGTGCTGATACGCGGTCTCGATCGCGGTGATCTCACCACTGATCTCCCGCTGGCTCGCCGACGCGCTGTCGGGGTTGGTGTTGAGGGCTGTCATGTGGATCACAGTAGGTCGGCCGAGGCGATCCGGGAAAGGGTAGGCTTCCGCTGAGCGGAAAGCCTCTGTCGGAAGGAGCTCCCCATGGCCGGCAACACGTCCGTCGCCGGGGCCACCGTCACCTCGCGGGTCCTGGCGATCATCGGGGCATTCGACGAGCGCCATCGGGTGCTCACGCTCAGCGAGCTCGCCCGGCGATCGGGGCTGCCTGTGGCGACCACGCACCGACTCGCGGCCGAACTCGTCGTCGGGGACGCGCTGGCACGTCGTCCCGACGGCCGGTTCGTGGTCGGTCGACTCCTGTGGGAGGCCGGCCTGCGGGCACCGGTCTCCGGCCGACTCAAGCAGGTCGCGGAGCCGTTCCTGCACGACGTCTATGCGGCGACGCTGGCGACCGTGCACCTCGCCGTCCGTGACGGAGCCCAGGTGCTCTACGTGGAGCGGATGGCCGGGCGCGCCTCGGTGCCGATCGTCAGCACCGTCGGCAGTCGACTTCCGTTGCACTGTACCGGCGTCGGCAAGGTGCTATTGGCGCATGCGCCGGATGATGTTGTCGCAGAATCGATGTCGACACTGGTGCGGATCACCCCGCACACGATCACCTCACCGGAGGTCCTTGCACGTCAACTCGAGGACATCCGGGTACGCGGATACGCCACCACCAGCGAGGAGATGTCGCCGGGAGCCTGCTCGCTGGCAGTGCCGGTGATGCCGGTCAGCGATCCGGCGTCGGTGGTCGCGGCCATCGGGGTCGTGGTACCCACGCTCAAACGAGACCGCAATCGGCTGCTCGCGGCTCTGCAGGTCGCCGCCAGTGGTATCGGGCGGCACCTGTGATCGCGGCACGAGCCGCGGTCGCAGTGTGGCGGCGCTTCGGACACACCCAGGGTGTCCTCACGCATTGCCGTGTCGCAGAATCCATTCGATCAACGGTGTGGTGGTCCGCCAGTCGACCCGAATGCGGTCGACGAGATCGACGGTGTGGATGACCGGATCGAATCCGTAATCCCGCATGACCGTGATCGTCTTATGGCGCAGGAGATCGATCCGCGGATGATCCCGGTCGAATCCCCGCGGCGCGGTCTTGAGCTTGTCGCCGCCGACTTCCCAACCGGCGTCGGACAACTCATCGACGATCCGCTCCAGCTCGGTTCCGCTGCGCTCGTTGACGATCGCGGCGCGGATGGCGGTGAGCCGATCGGCCGAGGTGTCGTAGATACCCCCGCCGACCCGGACCCCGGGCGCCCCGATCTGCACGTAGTACCCGGTGGCCGGGGCGACCGCGACGTATGCGCCCTGATGGGTCTTGTAGGGCGACTTGTCCTTGGCGAATCGCACGTCCCGATACGGCCGGAACAGCTTGGCCTCGCCGAACTCGTCGGCGAGGTCTGCGGTCAGCGCAGCCATCGGCTCGGCCACGGCCGAGGCGTACGTGGCCTTGTGCGCCGCCCAGAACGCCTTCGTGTTGTCGATCTCGAGATCGTCGTAGAAGTCCAACGCAGCCTCGGGAAAACCTGTGAAGCCCATGACGTCAGCTTAGGACGCCGACCCGGAGCCCGATGGTCACAGTCGTGCGAGCTGGTCGATGTCGTCGAGGAAGTCCGCGACCACATCGGAGGCGACGGTCGCCCGCGTCGCCGAGAGGGCGTTGAGGTAGTCCGCGGTGGACGGGCCGTCGGAGTCCTCCGGCGCGTCGTCGCGCAGAGCCCGTTCGAGGGCGTCCTGCGCTGCTCGCCGGGCCGCGTACTCGATATCGGCAGGTGTCAGACCGTCGCTGGCCACCACGAGGCGTTCCACGTCGACCCCACGAGCCGCGGGCGGCAGATACCTACTCCAGATGGCCGCCCTCGCCTCCCGGTCGGGCAGACCGATCGGGATGACGTAGTCGAAGCGTCCGTGCCGCAGGAACGCGGTGTCGAGGGCACGAATGAAATTCGTCGCGCAGATCAGCAATCGTCCTGGACTGGAACGAAACTCGGGAATGAGCTTGAGCAATTCGATGGTCACGCCCTGTCCGGCATGGGCAGGTTCGCCGGTGCGCCGGGACGCGATCTCCTCGACCTCGTCGATGAACACGACCACCCGGTTGATCTCGGCGATTCGACCGAAGGTGTCTCGTAGTCCTGATGCGAGCCCACCTCCGTCCCCGGCCAGCCGAGAGGGGAAGACCTCGACGAACGACCAGCCGAGCCGTGCGGCGACCGCCTTGGCGAAGGTGGTCTTCCCGGTTCCCGGTGGCCCGAACAGAATCACCGCCCGGGGCGGCACGACACCAACCGCACGGCGAGATCGGGCCGGTCGAGTGGGGTGATCAGACGCAGTTCGAGCAGTTCCTTTCCCGGTGCATGCCGCCGACGGCAGTCCACAGATCCGGTGGAAGAGTGTGGCCGCCCAGCTCACGGAGCACGGCGAGCTCGTGCGCACTGACGGTGACCATCCGCTCCAGATATCGCAGGTTCTCCCGCGCGGAGAAGCCCTCCCGCACGTAGTCGTCGAATCGTGCCTCGTCGCTGGACACGATCGCCGAGAGACGGTCGAGTCCGAGCGGCCCCATCTTGCGAGCCAGATGATTCACCAAAGCGCTTGCCACCGTGGAATCGTGACGACTCGGTGTCACGCCGAAGAACACGATCCACCCCTGAGCGTGCGCGGCCCGGCCGACGATTGCGCCGACGACCGTTTCGTTGTCGTCGACAGCCACCAGAGCATGGTCCTCACGGCAGGAGGCGAGCACCTCCGAGAGTGAGTAGACGGCGTCGGCGGGCCGCGTCACGGTCCTCTCCCAGAGATCGACGATCCCGTCGATGTCTCCCGGGTGGAAATCCCGGGTGTGCGGCGGTGGCGGTGTGGGGTCATCGCTGATCGTGGAACTCATGTTCTGCCTTCCGCTGTGTCGATGAATCGCCACAGCCTAGGGGTTACCCGCGGGTTGGACCAGCGAATTCCGAGGTGCCCGGAGAGCGGCATTCGTGCTGGTGGGCGGTGTCGCGACGAGGAGCCGGACCGTCGGCGTTTCGGGTGGGACGGCCCCATGGGTCGAAAGATGTGCTCATAGTGGAGGTGAGGGCTGTGCCGTTCGGGCATGCCCCATTCGAGGAAGGATCACCGATGGCACTCGATGACGACGACATCACCAGCTCCGGCGCCGGCGGTGAGGGACCGGCCGACGGCGGCTCCAACCCGGATGGCCATGACGGCGGAGCGGACGGCACCGCCGGTGGCGGCGAGGGGCCTGCCGACGGCGGCTCCAACCCGGACGGCCATGACGGTGGCGCCGATGGCACCGCCGACGGTGAAGGTCCGGCCGACGGCGGCTCCAACCCCGGTGGTCACGACGGTGGAGCTGACGGAACTGCCTGAACGACAGTGATGTTGGAACGCTGCATCGCGATCGATCCCGATGTCTTCGCTCGCGAGCATTGGGGTCGATCGCCGTTGCTCAGTCGCGCCGAGAACCTACCGCGCGACTTCGCCGACCTACTCTCGCCGGGCGCCGTCGATGAACTCGTCGCCGAGCGCGGCGTCCGCACGCCATTCATCCGCATGGCCAAGGAAGGCACGCTGCTCGCCCGCGAGAACTATGTGGGTCCGGCGGGCTTCGGTGCCGAGATGCCCGACCAGGTGGACTCGGCAAAGGTGTTGGCGCAGTTCGCCGAAGGAGCCACCATCGTCCTGCAGGGGTTGCACCGCCTGTGGCCCCCGGTCATCGACCTCGTGCGCGGCCTCGTCGACGATCTCGGTCACCCGGTGCAGGCCAACGCCTATGTGACTCCGCCCAGCAATCGTGGCTTCGATCCCCACTATGACGTCCACGATGTGTTCGTTCTCCAGATCTCCGGCGAGAAACGGTGGACCGTGCACGCGCCGGTGCACCTCGATCCGGTGGACTCGCAACCATGGACCGATCATCGCGACGACATCGAACGGCGGACGGATGACCCGCCCGTCATCGACACCGTCTTGCGCAGCGGCGATGCGCTCTATCTACCCCGGGGCTGGGTCCATTCGGCCCGAGCACTGGGGTCCACGTCGATTCATCTCACCATCGGCACCGCCGCACTGACCGCGCTCGACGTCCTCGGAGCAGTTGTCGATGAGCTCACGGAGGTACGCGAGCTGCGCGAATCCTTGCCCATGGGAATAGATCTCACCGATCCCGACGCCACCGCGACGCTGGTCTCCAAGACACTGGCCGCAGCACTCGAGATCGTGCGGGACCGCTCCTCGGAGATCGAGGTGGGGGCCGCCGGCGTGCTCGCCCGCAGGTACGCCGATCGCACTCGGCCGGCACCCGTACGTCCCCTCGCGACGTTGGAGGCGCTGTCATATCCGGCATCGGTGGGGACGGCGCGGTGGAGACAGGGGCTCGCGGGAGCGGTGACCGAGGTGGCCGGCCGCGTTGAACTCCGCCTACCGGATCGGACCGTGAGTTTCCCCGGATTCTGCGCCGACGCGCTCACCGAGGTGCGTCGCGGGGGTGTGGTGCGCAGCGACCGGCTACCGGGACTAGACGCCGCCGACGGAGAGGTCCTGCTGCGCCGACTGCTTCGCGAAGCCGTCGTCGTACCGGTGCCCAGAAGTCCTGAGACAGAACGGGAGTCATGACCGATCGCCACCCGTGCAGCGACCAGTCCCTCGCGCGCAACGACCCGATGTACGGCACGGCTTCGGCGGGCTCCTCGTGGCTGCTGCTCGAACTCTCCGGTCCGTGGGGGCCGTCGGCGTTTCTCACCTCGCCGTCGGTGCTCGATCCCGACCTGGGGCGTGCCATCGTGCGCCGCGCCGAGTCGGCGGGAATGCGAATTGTCGCGATCCGTAGGCCGGGCCGACGACCAGCGACACCGCGCTGGCGGTGGTTCGTCGTTGATGCGCGTCCCGGACACGAATCGGTGCGCCGCGGCGAGGTATCGGATCCGACCGGTTACCTGGACCTGGCGCTCGACGGATCGGCCGGTGAGATATCCGGAGATCCCGTCGTCGCGGTCTGCGCCCATGGCAAACACGATCAGTGCTGTGCGGTGCGCGGTCGCGCGGCCACCGCCGCGATCGCCGAGGCGTATCCCGAATGGACGTGGGAATGTTCGCATCTGGGTGGTGATCGGTTCGCTGCGACGATGCTCGTGTTCCCGCACGGATTGAGTTACGGACGGGTCGACACGGCACCCGATCCCGCGATGGTGATCCGGCGCCACTCCGAGGGACGGCTGGTCGACTCACTGCTTCGTGGTCGCACATCGCTGCCGCACGCGGTGCAGGCGGCACAGCATTTCGTGCGTGATCGGACCGGAGACGATCGGATCGACGCGCTCGATCCGCTCGACGTCCGGCACGACGATCACCGGATCACGGTGACCCTGACCGGTCCGCACGGGCCGATCGAGGTCGTGCTCGCCGAACAACTGACCGATCCGCTCTACTCCAATTGTTCTGCGCGCGCGGCGGGGCGGGTGCGCCAGTTCGTGTTGGTGTCGATCGCGGGGTCGGCGTCGTCGGACCGTTCAGATTCCGGCGAGTTCGCGTGACTCGCCGAGTTCCATCGTCTCCAGCGGTGTCGCGGTCAGTGAGTTCTCACCCAAGAACCTGGCGGTCGTCGACTTGCCCGCATCGCTGAGCATCAGGTCGTGAATGGCGATGCTGCGCTCCGGTTTCACCGCCCGCACATAGTCGATGGCCTGCTCGGTGGAGATCCACGGACCACTCACCGGTAGAAGCAGGGTGGTGATCGGTCGTCCCGGATTCAGATAGGCGTCACCGGGATGGAAGACCGTACCGTCGATCAAGAAACCGATGTTGTCCACCGAGGGGATCTCGGGATGGATCACCGCGTGATCGGTGACGAACGCCTCGACCGTGAATCCGCCGACGTCGAGTGTCTGATTCGTCGAGATCACATGTACCCGGTCGGCGACCTCCGAGAGGGATTCGGCGATCGAGGCGGGGCCGTAGAGGTGCAGTTCGAGGCGATCACGCAGGGCCGCAAGGATTTTCTCGGCATCGAAATGGTCGAAGTGCTCGTGGGTGATCACGACGGCGTCGGCGTCGGCCAACAACTCCGCCGTGTTCGGCGTGAAGGCGCCGGGATCGACGAGAAGCGTCGAACCGTGATCGGTCAACGTGATGGTGGCGTGGGTGTGCTTGGTGAGGAGCATGGCGACCTCCGATGATCGGAAAGCTGGTGGGACCGCCATCGACACTACTTTCGTGCACAAGGCTGTCGAGTGCCGGCCCGGCCGACGAGAAGGTGTGCGATACGGACAAATGACTGGAAAAGGGTTAGGGTAAGCGCTTTTTCGTCATCGTCGTCAGTATGTCCGACCGACGTCGGGCGCCGGCGGTTGTGAGAGGATCGGACGATGAACGACGCGGGCGACGCACGGCGTGTCCGACCGGGTCGCGGTGGCCGGGCCCGCGGCCGTCGAGGTCCGGTGACGATTGTCATCGGCCTGATGATCCCGGTGATCGTGACGGGATGTCTGATCGCCGGGGGAATTAGTATGGTCACCGCGGCGACGACGTGCGCCGGAGAGACGATGACCACCACCGAGGAATGTGTGCACTTCGGCCGGGACGGTGAGGAACTCATCGACAAGGGCCATCCGTTCCCGCCGCATGCGTCCGACGTGACCGACCGGAATCACGAGGCGAGAACGAACCGGGTGTTCGGCGGATTGCTCATCGCGGTCGGGGTGGGCTTCGGCGCGTTCTACCTGACGACAGTGGGTCGGCCGCTTCTGCAGGCCTATCGGCGGCGGCGTAAGCGACGGGGCTGACACCCTCATAGAGGGTCGGTCCCGGGCGTGGTCACGTCGGTGATGCCGGGAAAGCGTACTTTACGACTCGTTTACTTTCGGTGACATCGTCGACCCATCACCGGCCTAGTCTCACCACTGCGTACACCGTCGGTACGCCTTGTCCAGTGAGATGAAACAGTTCGTGTGCCGGGAGGTCCGATTTGTCAACTGAGGTCACCGACGCCATCACCACGATGGGGTCGGTCAACAACGAATTCTTCTACTGGGTGTCCATCGCATTGATGATGTTGATCCACGCCGGATTCCTGGCGTACGAGGTGGGCGCCTCGCGGTCGAAGAACGTGCTGGCCACCGCCATGAAGAATCTGCTCGCCTTCGCCACCATCGTGGCGTCGTTCTACTTTGTCGGGTGGTTCCTCTACAACGCGATGCCCAGCGGTTTCATCGAGTTCAACGACGCCGCGAAGGCCGCGCTTCCGTGGAGCGACAACATGGGACCCAACGTCGAGGACTCGGCCAGCGGCATCTTCTGGGGTGCGTTCGCCCTGTTCGCCGCGACGACCGGCTCCATCATGTCCGGAGCGGTGTTGGAGCGAATCCGCACCAGCGCTTTTCTCGTGCTCACCGTGCTCGTCGGTTCGGTGGTGTGGATCATCGGCGCGGCGTGGGGTTGGCATGGCGCCGGGTGGATGCTGACGAAGCTGGGGTTCCACGATGTCGGGGCCGCGGGCTGCGTCCACATGATTGCCGGATTTGCCACTCTCGGAATACTTCTCAACCTCGGACCACGCATCGGAAGGTTCCGCGCCGACGGGTCGGCGGTCACCATCCGGCCCCACAACCTGCCGTTGACGATGGTCGGGCTGATGTTGATCTTCACCGGGTTCTTCGGTTTCCTCATGGGCTGTGTCATTTACGGGCCCGGCGGCTACGCGACGATCTACGGAAGTCCGACCACCTTGTCCGCGTTCGCCTTCAACACGTTGATGGGCCTGGCCGGTGGCATCATCGGTGCGTATCTGACGTCGCGCGGCGAACCCTTCTGGACCATTTCCGGCGGGCTGGCCGGAGTGATCGGCGTCGCCTCGGGCATGGACCTCTATCACCCGGCACTGGCGTTCATCATCGCGCTGGGCGCCGGAGCGCTGATCCCGTTCATCGGAAAACTGTTGGAGAAGTTCAAGATCGACGACGTCGTCGGTGCGGTGTCGGTCCACGGCGGTATCGGACTGTATTCGGTGATCATGGCCGGGGTGTTCCTGGCCGGCTACCCCAACACCGACGGCAACCCGTCGATCTCGTTCTGGGGGCAGATCGTGGGCGCGCTGACCTTCGTCGCGCTCGGATTCATCCCCGCCTATCTGGTGTCCCTTGCCCTCAAAAAGGTGGGGATGCTGCGTATTCCGCCCGAGGTGGAGGAGCAGGGTCTCGACCTCACCGAGGTTCCCGCCACACCGTATCCCGAGGGCATTCCGGTCACCGTCATGCGCAACACCGACGAGTTGCTCGTCGCCACCGAGGAGGTCAAGTAGATGTTCAGTCCCATTGATTCCTACGACGGGGCCTCGGTCGTGTTCACCTTCGGCGGGTTCTCCGTCGGGGTGTGGATCGTCTTCGTGCTCGCGGTGCTGCTCTTCGTCGCGTTCTTCGTCCGCATGGTGCGTCACGAGAATCACGCGTACAAGTCGATCATCGAGAACACGCCCGTGGAGAAGGGGCCGGCGGCCGAAGGAGAACCGCCGGCCTACTGACCCCGTGGCCCGTCGTCAGCCGGCCGGTTCGTCGACGATTCGGTAGTCGGCGGTGGTTGCCCCGTGCTCGGCCGTCGCGACCACCAGGACCAGCGCACCATAGGGGTCACGCCATGACGAGTGGGTTCGGCGCAGCTCGGCGGTCGGCACATGCGTTGTCGCCGTGAATGACTGGTCGTCGCGGTCGACCGCGACCGCCGAGCCGTCGACGAACACCTGCAGCATCGGGGCATCGGTGCTGCCGGTGACCTCGATGACGGTGACGTCGCCGTCGCCGCGAGCCGAGGCCGTCACCGTGAGTTCGGGGGCGGCACCGGCGGCGACTGTTCCCGGTCGGGTGAGGGCAGGCAGTTCGGGGGTTCGCGGTGGCGCCGTGCGCCGACGGGTCCGATGTTCGAAGGCCCACCCGTAGGCCAGGAGTGCGTTGTCGGTGTAGGCGCGGCCGGCGAAGGTCAGATTCACCGGCATGCCGATGTCGGTCATCGTCCCCATGGTGACGTTGACCGTCGGAATGCCGTAATGCCTGATCATGGTGTTGCCCGTCGACACCCACACCCCGTTGGCCATGGCGCGATCGTGGGCCTGCGGGTTGGTGTCGGCATCGGCGGCCCCGACGTCGAGAGCCGACGGAAACACCAGTGCTTCGAGCCCCAGTTCGTCGAGCCAGTCCTCGAAGTCGATGCGGCGCAGTTCTTCCAGGCCGCGCACGCCGTCGGCGAGGTCGGGGGTGTCGGCCGGCGGTGTGATGCCCTGCGCCGCGCGGTGCGGGTACTCGCCGATGTCGAGGTTGTAGCGTGCGTAGTAGCCGTCGAGCGGGTCAGGGATGGCGCCGTCGGGTAGCGGAAAGATCAGCTCGCCCTTGACCTCTTCGAGGCGTTGCAGATCCGGATCGCCGGTGGCCTGCAAGAAGTCGTCCCACGCCCAGGTGGTGAGATCCCACATCTCGGCGTCGAAGAAACCTGCAGGCAGGATGCCCCGGGCATAGCCGTCTTGTGCGCCGGGACGGTCGAGTTCGTAATTGGTCAGCGCCGGGAAGTCGACGTCGACCACCGTGGCGCCGGCGGCCTCGAGGTCGGCGCGGGCGCGCTCCCACAGCTCCAGCACCGACGGCCGCGGCGTGATCGGCCACCCAGCCTGATCATCCTGGCCGAGAATGATGCGTGGCACACCGAAACGTTTGCCGCGCAACGCGTCGTCGTCTCGTAGGTCGAGGTAGGAGTCAGGCCGAACCGCGGAGGCGGCGGGTAGGCTCACCCACGGCTGGGTCCGCCAGAAGTCGCCGCGGGTGTGCGGATCGTCGTCGACCAGCACGTCGAGCAGCGCCAGCATGTCGTCCATCGTTCGGGTGTGCGGCACCACCACGTCCATGGTCGGGGTCAAGGGCCAGTTACCGCGCACCGAGATGACACCCCGGGAGGGGGTGTAGGCGGCCAGCGCGTTGTTGGACGCCGGAGATCGCCCACTCGACCAGGTTTCCTCTCCGAGGCCGAAGGCGGCCATGCTCGCCGCGGTCGACACGCCCGATCCGTTCGACGACCCCGATAAGTACGCCGCCGCGAGATAGTCACCGTTGTAAGGACTTTCGGCCCGGCCGTAGACGCCGCGCTGCATGCCTCCGTTGGCCATCGGCGGCATGTTGGTCAGACCCACACAGATAGCTCCGGCCGCGCGCAGTCGCTCGATGGTGAAGGCGTCGTCACCTGCGATCAGGTTCTCGAACGCCGGAGAACCTGCAGCCACCGACAACCCCGCAACGCGGTAGCTGTCCTTGGCGGTGTAGGGAATCCCGTCGAACGGGCCGAGTGTCTCACCGCGAGAACGCCGTTCGTCGGAGGCGCGGGCCTCGGCGAACATCGCCGGATTGAGCACGGGGATCGCGTTGAGCGCGGTGCCGTGGCGATCGTAGTACGCGATGCGGTTGAGGTAGGCGGCGACGAGTTCGACGGCGGTCACCCGGCCCTGCGCGAGTGCCGCACTCAGCTCGGCGATCGACGACTCCACCAACGGCGGGGTCTGTGTACGGGGAGTGTTCTCCGGACGGCTGGTCATCACAGATTCCCGACGGTCGGCTGTTGCTGGGTGATGCAGTGGATTCCGCCGCCACGCGCCAGGATCTCCCGCGCGTCGATGGTGACGACACGACGTCCGGGGTACACCGAAGCGAGGATCTCGGCGGCGCGCTCGTCGGCGGCGGGTTCGCCATAGCCGCAGGCGATCACGCCGTCATTGACGACGAGATGGTTGATGTAGCTGTAGTCGACAAATCCGGTCTCGTCGCGAATCGCGTCGGGGGCGGGCAGGTCGACGATGTCCCAGTGGCGTCCCGCGGCGTCGGTGGTCCCGGCGAGGAAGTCCCGGAGCTCGCGCATCACGACGTGGTCGGGGTGCTCGGGGTCGGGCTGCTCGTGCAGGAGCAGCGTGCCGGGGGAGGGGATGGTCGCCACCATGTCGACGTGCCCGCGGGTGCCGAAGCGCTCGTAGTCGCGGGTCAGGCCGCGTGGCAGCCAGATCACCTTCTGTGCGCCGATCGTGCGGGCGAGTTCGGCCTCGACGGTCTCTTTGGTCGCGTACGGGTTTCGCCCGGGATCGAGCTGCACGGTTTCGGTGACCAGGACGGTGCCCACGCCGTCGACGTGGATCGCGCCGCCTTCCTGGACGAGCATCGAACTGATGACCGGCACGCCCGCGGCCTCGGCGACGACGTGGCCGATGCGACGGTCGTTGTCCCACTCGGCCCACTCCTGGGCGCCCCAGCCGTTGAAGGTCCAGTCCACGGCGGCGAGGTGTCCCGCACCGTCGGTGACGAAGGTCGGACCGATGTCACGCATCCAGGCGTCGTCGAGTTCGGCCTCGATGATGTCGATGGATGCGGTGAGCATCGCGCGTGCGCGGGCCACCTCCGTGGGGTCCACGACCACCGTCACCGGCTCGAAATCGGAGACCGTGTTGGCCACCGTACTCCAAGCGGTATAGGCGGTTTCGGCGTCCGCAGCGCTCTCGGCGAGGGTGGTGTTGGGCCTCGGGAAGGCCATCCACACACGGTCATGCCGAGCGGTCTCGGCAGGCATGGTCCACGACACTTGATGTTCCCCTTGCTGGTCCGATATTGATCTAGTGGTCAATAACTGTCGAGGGTAGGCGGTGCTCGCTGCGTGCGTCAAGGGTTTCCGGAAAATATTGATGGGATGATCAATAGCTATTGACTGCGTGATCAACAAGATCCATGATCGCTGTCACACCCCGACCCGATCGGGTCGCGGATCGAACCAGCCGAGGAGCGCCGCCATGACGCCTGCACCATCCGAGCCCGACCAACCCGACGGCGCCGAGGTGATCGCGGACCCGACCGACCGGGTCGGGAGGATCGAGGAGTCCGGCGTCGACTTCCTGCCGGAGAGTCAGCGAGACTCCAACCCCCGCAACGTGTTCGCCGTCTTCGCCGGCGGCAACCTGGGCTGGACGATCGCCGTCTTCGGCTGGGTCTCGATCCAACTCGGACTCGACTTCTGGGGAGCTGTGATCTCGACCGTCGTCGGCACGCTCATCGGGACCGTCGTCGTGCTGCCGCTGGCCGGCGTCTCGCCGCGTACCGGAACCAACATGACCGTTTCCAGCGGGGCCTTCTTCGGCATCCGGGGCCGCCTCATCGGATCGGCGCTCTCGCTGGTGATCGCCATCGTCTTCGCCGCCATCACCGTATGGACCAGCGGCGACGCTCTCGTGGCAGCAGCGCATCGCCTGGTGGGTCTGCCGCAGAACCCCGTCATGCTGGGGGTGGGGTACGCGGTGGTCTCGGTCGTGATCGTGGCCGTCGCACTGTTCGGCCACGCCACCATCGTGGCCATGCAGAAGTTCCTCGTACCCGTGGCCGCGGCGGTCTTTCTGCTCGGGTTCGTGGCCTTCGCGCCGACCTTCGATGTGCACAGCGCCACCGGACATTTCGCGGTCGGCGGCTACTGGTCGACGATGGTGCTCTCGACGGTGCTCGCCACCGCCGGACCGATCTCCTACGCGCCGATCATCGGCGACTACACCAGGCGGATCTCGATCAAACGCCACAGTGATTCGTCGATCCGGTGGGCATTGTTCGCCGGCTTGATGTTCGGCACCCTGCTGCCCGCGGTCCTGGGCGCCTTCACGGGATCGGCGATGACGGTCAACTCGGGGGAGTTCATGGCCGACCTGGTGTCGTCGTCGCCGTTCTGGTTTCTGATCCCGATCCTGATCGTGTCGATTGCGGGTGGTTTCGGTCAGGGCGTGATGTGCATCTACGCGACGGGACTCGACCTGGAGACCTTCTTCCCCCGGCTCAAGCGCGTCCACACCACGGCGCTCGCAGCCGCGGTGTCGGTCGCCTTGCTCTACGTCGGTGTGTTCGTCCTTGACGCCGTCGATGCGATCACCGCCGCGACGGTGGTGGTCAACGCGGTGGCCACACCTTGGGCTGTCGTCATGGTCGTCGGCGCGCTGCGCACCCGCACCTATGACCCGTATGACCTGCAGGCATTCGCTCATGGACGCCGTGGCGGACGGTATTGGTTCGTCCGCGGCTGGAATCCGGCAGCGGTCGCGGCGTGGGTTGGAGGTTCGGCCTTCGGGCTGCTGAGTGTGCAGACGGATCTGTACTCGGGTCCCCTCGCCGGCATCTTCGGGGGCATCGACCCCAGCGCGATCGGGTCGGGCGTGGTGGCGGCCATCATCTACCTTGGACTGGTGATGATGTCGCGACAGCGTATGGAGGTTCTCGACGCCCCCGCCTTGGCGACTCCGGCCGGACCGGAGCCCGCATGAGCAGGTCGTCGAGTGCGGTCCGCCCGCGCGCCGCGCGCAAGTCGCCGGAGGAGCGCGCGGAGGAGATCCGTTCGGCTGCATGTGAACTCGCCCGTAGTGACGGACTCCCCGTGCTGACCTTACGGTCGGTGGCGGCCCGGATCGGTGTCGCCCCGGCGCTCGTGGCCCACTACGAGCCGAGTATGGACGAGCTCGTCGCCGCCACCTTCACCACCGTGACCACCGCCGAGGTCGACGAGATCGCCGACATGCTTGCCGAGGCGCCATCCGCCACCGACAAGCTCCGTCGACTCGTCGCGACACTGCTCGAGCCCTCGCGGGACGACGTGACCACGGTGTGGGCCGATGCCTTCAGTCTTGGCCGCACCAACGACTCACTCGCCGCCGCGGTGCGCGCCGTGATGGACACCTGGCAGACGCTGGTGGTCGGGGTGATCGAGGAGGGCGTCGCATCGGGGGAGTTCACCACCGATGAGCCGGCGGATGTGGCATGGCAGTTCCTCGGCATGGTCGACGGTGTCAACGCGCACGCCTTGGTGCACTACGCCGGTACGCCCGACCGTGGTCGACTCGTGCGGCGAGCGCTGGAGAACGAGCTGAACCTCGCCCACGGCACCTTACGCACCGAGGAGTGACGGCCCGGGAATGGAGTCGAACCTCCTCGTGGGGCGAGGTTCACCGCACCGCTGTGGCGCGCGCGTTACGAATTGCGTACTTGACGCCTGCGGCCCGAGGCAGTTGCCAGGACTGTCCGGTGAACAACTGGGCTGCCCGCGCGTCGTGTTTGAGTGTGTAGTCGAGCCATGCCATCACCGGGCGCAGGAGATAGTTGTGGTCCGGATCATCAACGGGAGTCAGGTGATTGGTACCCTCGAAGCACGCGAGATATGCCGGAACCTGCGCGGCTGTCGAGTACTGGGTCCACATGACCCACAGATAGTGCGGCACGATGATGTCGTTGTATCCCGACAGGTAGAGCGTGGGCACCCTCAACAGTGACCCGAGTGCGACGGGGCCGGGCTCCACGGGTACAGCGCCCCGTATGCGGATCGCGGGATCGATACCGCGCCACACCGACGATGGCAGGCTCACTGCCTGCTGGGTGGCGGCACCACCGGCCGAGTGTCCGCCGACCACCACCCGACTCAGGTCCACCCTGCCTCGCAGAGCCGAGTGGCGATCGTGGTCGGCACGGGCGACGGTCGAGGCCGCGAGCAACGGCAACCACCCGAACGAGTTCACGTAGTCGTAGGAGATCGCGACGACGTAGCCCTTGCTGGCGACGCGCTCGGCAAATGAGTCGTACATGCCCGGATCGGACAGGATTCCGCCGGTCCACAGCAGAACCGGAAACTTCTCGCCCCGTGGGGGCGATCCCTTGGGGTAGTACAGCGCAACTCCGGCGGGGTTGTCGAGGCCGTTGGGAAACGCAGTGGAACAACGGAGGTCCGAGTAGCTGTTTTGCAATCCGTGCATGAGGCCATTGGCGACCATGCCGTAGAGCGACGTGCACGCATGAACATCGATGGTCTTGGCCACCGTGTACGGGCCGGCCGTCGTCCCGAACGAGTTCAGTGTTTCGGTGGCCCGTGCGTCGGGTTGTGCTCGAGCGCCGCCGACGCCGAATCCCATCGCCGAGACGGTGATCAGCACCGCCAGAACATAACTCGCAGCCACGGCACAGCGGTGTCGGCGAGAGCGCGGGGACCGCACGGATGATGGGTGAGTTGTCGGGTTCATCAGTGACCTCCGGAGTTGTTTGCGCCCAGGAGCCCGGCGAAGCCGAGGAACTGGCGCGCGGCCTGCCAGCCGATACCGACAGCCTCGGGGAAGAGCTGACCACCGCCTTGCAGCAGTGTGCCGCCGAGGGCGAGTTCGGAGCGGGGGGTCGCGTCGAGTCGGGTGAGGATTGCGTCGCTGAGCGTGACCTGACGGTGGAAGTGATCGGGATCGAGTTTGTCCAGATGGCCGTTGTCGGCGGAGGAGACCAGGTAGGGCGGGCTGCCGAGGAGGGCGACCGTCGGAACACCGATGGCGTTCAACGACACTCCCACACCGGCCATCCCGGTGTTGGCGACGGCGGGGAGGATGCCGGTGCGCTCCGAGCCGGTCGCGAGGATCGCTTGTCGCGTCACCGCCCAGAGGCTCGGGTTCTGCGATGTCAGGATCGGCATCAGGTCGGTCAGACCGGTGGGGCGGTATCCGTCGGGGCCGTCGACCCACTGCATACCACCGAGATGTTCGATGGTCAGCGCTGATGCCGTCCGCCGGATCCAGTCCGGGTGGTTGCCGATGAAACGCTGGGTGTCGCCGACGTGTGAGGTCATGTGTCCGGTGGAGAAGAGGAACACGTGGGTTCGTCGCCGGGAGCTCTTGGGTATCTGAGACATCCTGCGCGCCAGGGCGAGCAGGGCGATCGGACCGTTTTCTTCGATCGCGTTGGGCCCGTCGGTGTGGGTGTTGACGAGGCTGATCTCCGGTCCGGTGCCCGGGATCACCGCGATGAGGTCGTCGGTGGCCGCGTTGTGTTCGACCTCGGCCAGCAGTGTGACGGTGGCCCGGCGGCGTTGCTGGGCAGCCGTCCGCATCCGTCGACCGGTGTCGCGATCGACGATGACGCCGGGAATTCCGGCCAGCGGCAACAAGAACGGGACGTATTGGCCTGCGGCGTTGGTCGGGGAGGCGTCGAGTACGAGGACCACAGCACGAGCTCCGGCGAGACGGAACGTGGTCAGTGGAAGGCACATACTCAGCGCGAGGAGGCTCACCGCGTCGGAGTCCTTGACCGTGCGACGCGGGTCATTGAGGTACTGCAGCAGGGGGCGGGCCAGTCGCACCGGTACCTCCGGGGAGATCGCGTCGGTGACGACGATCTTGTCGCGCAGATCCGGTGAGGTTGCCGAGGGCGCGCTGGTGCCGAGGTAGACCAATTCGCCGCTGATGCCGCCCGGTGGGGTGGAACCGGAGTACGGGACGTAGGCGGCCACCGGCTGTGGCCGACCCTCGAGGCGGAGGCCGAAGCTCTTCGCCTCCCACCGATCGAACCGCGTGCGATCGCGAAAGGTGGTGATTCCGTATGACTTCAGACGGCTTTCGAGGGAGTCGATGAATTCCCGGTGTGCGGCGTTGCCGGTCAGGCGTGGGCCCAACTGGTTCATTTCCACCAGGCCGCGCCACAGTTCGTTGCGGTCGGCCGGCCCGCGCGACGTCGGTGCGGCCGACGCCGTCGACCGTCCGGCGACCAGTGCGGCCGCGCCGGCTGTGCCGGCCAGAGTCAGTGCTCGGCGTCGGTTGATCCGTCCACCGGAAGCCACGTCGTTCATCAGTTCACCCTTCTTCGGGGATGCGGCGAAAGCCCGCAACCAGCCAGTCCTTGAGTTCGGCCGAGAGTGCGCGGAGATCGGGCTCGGTCGTCGACGAGAGCTCGTCGGAGGCGAGCTGTCGCGTTGCGTAGATCGCCCCCAGGAACGCGGCCACCGGGAGTTCGGCGTTGAGGGTCGGATCGTGCTCGGCCCGCCGCATCTGCTCCAACCGCAACAGCTCGGCCAGTCGTAGGAGTGCGTCGCGCCGGCGGGGTCGGTCGATCACACCGGCGTCCTCCAACTCGCATTGGTATGCCCGGGCGACCACCAGATCGTTGGCGAGGGTGTCGAGGTACCCGTCGAGCACCGCAGCGACCTCGCTGCCGTTGGGCGCGTCACGCAGCCGTCCGGCCAGCGCGGTGATCAGCACATCGATGAACCGGTTGTATCCGGCGTTCGCGCAGGCATCCTTGTTCGGAAACGACTCGTAGAAGGTCGATTTCGAGACAGCAGCGCGTGAGGCGATGTCGGCGACCCGGGTGTTTCGGTAGCCCTGCGCGGCGACAAGTTCGGTCATGGCGATGAGCAGGCGTTCGCGGTGGGCACTGGTCACCACGGTGCGATCGAGACCGTGTGGGCCACGTGGAATCGGTGGCGTCGAGGTGAAGAAGACGCCCGCGCGCACGCGGGGTATGCCCTCCGACGACTTGCTCATCACGCCTCCACATCGACCCCCTCCGCGCCGATGTGGAGGAGTGGTGCTGTTGTGTACCCGCACGTACACAACAGCACAGTGATGTGTCGTGGGTCAACCGCCGGAGGCAGGGAGATGTGATTCATACACCGGTCAATGGCAGCATTGGCGCCGGTCGGCGGCGTGCGTCGGCGTGAGAAAAGCGCGACAATTCCAGTCGTCGGTCGAGGTCGCCGACGGGTCTGTGGTCGAGGGCGCGGATCGGGGCCTATGCGCGGGTCGGTTGTCTGATTGCCGGGCGTTCTCCAGCCGATGATCCCCTGTTCGGTCGCAGTTCGACGATGAATGAGGCAGACGCGCAACCGGTTTCGAGGTCGAGTCGTTCGGGCATCATGATGAAAGTCTCCGAATCACTAGGAGTGGGGAGGCGGTGTCGTTTCAGGGTCGGTCATCGACGACTCCGCATCCCTGGCCAGCCTGTCCAGGGTCTGTTTCCATTGAGCGGCGTAGTGGCGGCCGACCCCGAGCCCGCAGACAACGCCGATGAGACCGGGTGTGATCCATGACTTTGCCGGCTCGGGGACGGTGGATGCGGTGATCACGGCGGCGATGGCGAACGCGATGAGGGTTGCAGTGATGGTGTGCGGGCTGTGTCGGAGCCTCTCTACTGTCGCGCGTCGTTAATTCATTTACATGCGGTGGGGTGGGAAAATTTCCGTATGGCCACTTCGGGGTTGGTTCTCGGTGGTGATTCGCGTGCGGTTCTGGAGTCATGGACTCGTTCGTCAACGGCGAGTGCGGGCCTGGTCGAGCGTGCCCGGATCGTGTTGTCGGTGGCTTCGGGCAACGGCACCTCGGCCACGGCGAGGCAGTTGTCGGTGTCGCGTCCCACGGTGATCAAGTGGCGTGATCGGTTCATCGAGTGCGGGGTGGATGGGCTGCGCGACGAGCCGAGTAGCGGACGGCCCAAGACGATCGACGACGCTGAAATTATCTCTGTGACACTGGAACCCCCGCCGCAGCGGTTGGCTGTCACGCACTGGTCGACACGGTTGTTGGCGACCCAGTCGGGGATCGGGGACGCGACGGTAGCCTGCGCGTGGCGACGCTACGGGTTCAAGCCGTGGCGGCGGGAGACGTTCAAGTTCTCCACCGATCCCGAGTTGGAGGCCAAGGTCGTCGATGTGATCGGGTGTATCTGAATCCGCCCACGAATGCGGTGGTGCTGTGTGGATGAGAAGAGCCAGATCCAGGCGCTCAACCGCACACAGCTGATCTTGCCGATGCGGCCGGGTCTGCCGGAAAAGGCCACCCACGACTACAAGCGCAACGGCACGACGACGTTGTTCGCGGCGTTGGGGGTCGCGACCGGCGCGGTGGTCGACCAGTGTTACGACCAGCACGGCAAGGCCGAGTTTCTCGATTTCATGAAGACCGTCGCCAAGGCGTATCCGCGTCGCCCACTGCACATCCTGTGCGACGACTACCACATCCACAAGCACGCTGACATAGACGCTTGGCTCGCCAAGAACCCGAGAGTAACAATGCATTTCACGCCGACGTCGGGTTCGTGGCCGAATCTGGTCGAGGTGTTCTTCGGCATCATCACTCGCCAGGCGATCCGGCGCGGCTCCTTCGATTCGGTTCGAGAACTCGTCGCCATGATCCGCGCCTTTATCGACGGGTGGAACGATTGCTGTCACCCGTTTGTGTGGACCAAACCCGCCGACGAAGTCCTCGCCCACGCGAAACGCAAACCAACTTCAGACGCGCAACACTAGATGCCGGTTCCGCACGCTATGCAGATGGTGATGGCGTTGACCTATTCGGGCATGCTGAGGAATCCGGTGAAGGCGCCGTGCGGCGGCACGGCGGCGAGGAATGCTGCGAATCTTCGAGCGAAGCTGGCGGTCATCGCGGACACGTCGAGACTGCTATGAGTCGACTATCGATGTGATCGATGTGATCGATGTGATCGATGAGGTCGAGGATGACGTCGATGTTCATGTATTCAATCGTGCATCACAGATGCGTGATGGCAAAGATGCAAGTGGCGCAATCGACGGTTGCGTACGTCACATTGTCCGCTACGTCGACCATACCTTCGTTACCGTCAATTTGTCTGTTTGCTGATGTGGATCGGGGAGTGTTCATGCGCGCGATGCTGAAGGTCATGCTGTTGGTAATGGTCGCGTGTGTGGTGGCTGCCCAGCCCACGAGGGCGTCAGCGGAGCCGACGACAAGTTATGACTCTTGGTCAATCCGGCTGAACAACGCGGACACAAAGCTGCTGGCGTCCTCATCGGCTTCGGCCGACGTGTTGGCCACTGTTGCTGTGCACAGCAACAGTGTTGTGTCGCGTCGCGTTGTGAACGCCGCGATCGATCTATGGGTGTCGACGGTGGCAGCCGACTGGGCGACGCGGGGCCAGCCTGCAGGCTGCGTGGAGCTTCATGTACCAACTGAGGGGCCGGTGCGTACGTGGGCGGACTTGTACGCACGTTGCCCGTGGCGCGTGTCGTCGGCGGCTCACGGCCGAATCGCCGCGCCCGATTACGGGTGAATCGCTGTCTCCCACGGATGATCGGTACGGGACTTTGGCCTGCGCTTTTCGACACCCACCTGGATGACCAACGCCGAAATTGGTGCCGGACATTATCTGCTGCCGGCGGTGACCTCGCTTAGTTGATAACGGTTGTCGTCAGACTCTGGGTGCGGCACGTGCGCTGCGGAGGAAGGGGGGCGAGGTGCGGCATGACCAATCCGCGTGTGGCGATTCGTGAGGCTCTTGTCCGGGGAGTTTGTCCGTGTTCGTGATCTTCCTTGCTGGTCGTTCGGCCTGGGAGAAGGCGGCTTCTCGCCGTCACGCATGGGGAGTTTGTTCGGGGCACGTAGGGGGCGTGAATCGCACTGGAAATGTCGGAGGCTCCTGATCGCTCACCTGCGGGCCATCACTGCGGTGTCCCACTGGACGGATCGGGTGCACAACCGCAGGAGACGACACAGCTCGCTGGGCTAGCTTGACCCGGAAATATTCGAGCACAACCTGATTGACCAGGCGGCTACCGAAACCGCTTAACCGATGTCCGGCAAACGGGGGGGGTGCCCCACCCTGCTGAACAGGGGGTTTCGTGGTGCCCTCGGTGAGACTCGAACTCACACTGGACGGGTTTTGAATCCGTTGCCTCTGCCAATTGGGCTACGAGGGCATGCAACTGCGTCGAGCTGCGAAAGACGAGTCTAGTAGATCGGCCGAGTAGCAATCCAACCGGTACGCTTCCCCTCATCGTCCGTCGTGCGCGACGGGCGTGGCCTGGGTGTTCACGCAGGTCGATCGCTCGACGTGGAGGAGGGGATGGTGACAGTGGTGGACAGTGCGCCGGTGACGCCGGACGGAGCGCAGGTGGGCCACAAGGTTCTCGTGGCCGAGGACGACTCGCTCATCCGGATGGACCTCATCGAGATGTTGCGCGAAGAGGGCTACGACGTCGTCGGTGAGGCACCCAATGGTCAGGCGGCCGTCGAGCTGACCGAACAGCTCGCGCCCGATCTGGTGATCATGGACATCAAGATGCCCGTCCGGGACGGAATCGATGCGGCCGGCGAGATCGCAAGCAAGCGGCTGGCCCCGGTGGTCATGCTCACGGCGTTCAGTCAGCGCGACTTCATCGAGAAGGCCCGCGAGGCCGGAGCGATGGCCTATCTGGTGAAGCCCTTCACCAAGGCCGATCTCGTGCCAGCCATCGAGGTGGCGGTGAGTCGGTATCAAGAACTTCGCGAACTCGAGAAAGAGGTCGCGTCGATGACCGAGCGTCTCGAGACCCGCAAACTCGTCGAGCGGGCCAAGGGTTTGTTGATGGAAAAGCAGTCGCTGTCGGAACCTGAGGCGTTCAAGTGGATTCAGCGCGCGGCGATGGATCGCCGTACCACGATGAAGGCCGTGGCGCAGGTCGTGGTGGAGACACTCGGCCCGCAAGAGTGACCTCGACGGGTCGTTCGTTAAATCTCTGAAACAAGCTCGATGCCGATCTGCGCGGTTTCGCTCAGTTACCCCGCGCAGGTCGGTCGTCGGGTCTATGTTCCTCTCAGGATCTACGGGGTAGATCTCCCGGCGACGCCGGGCGGGCGGATGAGAGGCAACAAGTATGCGACGTCGAATGGCGACCGCAGCGATCGCGGTGACACTGATGGGAATCCTCGCAGTCTCGGCGTGTAGTAGTAAGTCCACTGATTCTGGGTCCGGTGCGAGTGGCTCGTCGGCAAGCAATTCGGGTTTGACGATCGCCGCTCTCAATCAGATCAACACCGAGGGCAAAGAGGTCCCGCCGGCCGCGGAATCGGCGGCCCTGAACCCGGCCCAGCCCGGCGGCGCCAAGTGTGATCCGTCGACCATCGCCATGGCCGGCGCCCTCACCGGCGCCAACGCGGCACTCGGTATCAACATCGTCAACGGTGCGCAGCTGGCCGTCGATCAGCACAACAAGGCGAACCCCGACTGCAAGATCACCTTGAAGCGCTTCGACACCGAGGGAGACCCGCAGAAGGCCACCCAGGTCGCCCCGCAGATCACCAATGACAGCTCCATCATCGGCCTGATCGGCCCGGCGTTCTCGGGTGAGACCAAGGCCACCGGCGGCATCTTCAATCAGGCCGGTCTGGTGTCGGTCACCGCCTCGGCCACCAATGCCGCACTGACGCAGAACGGCTGGAAGACCTTCTTCCGCGGTCTGGCCAATGACGACGCGCAGGGCGCGGCGGTCGGCAAGTACCTGACCAACACCCTGGGCAAGAAGAAGGTCTGTGTCATCGAGGACGACAGTGCCTACGGCGTCGGTCTGGCATCGGTGGTCACCAAGTCGCTCGGCTCGGCTGCCGACTCGGACTGCTCGGGCAACGTCAAGACCGGTGAGCGCGACTTCTCCGCGATCATCTCGAAGGTGACCGCGGCAAGTCCCGACGCCGTGTTCTACGCCGGGTACTACGCCGAGGCGGCTCCGCTGGCTCAGCAGTTGAAGTCGGCCGCACCGAACGTGACCTTCGCCTCCGGTGACGGCACGAACGATCCGCAGTTCGTTGCCCAGGCCGGAGATTCGGCCAAGGGTGCCTACCTGTCATGCCCGTGTGGTCCGGCGCCGGCAACGCTGGCCAAGGAGTACCAGGCGGCGTTCAACCAGGCATCCGGCGTCTACTCGGTGCAGGCCTACGACATCGCGTCGATCATGATGAAGGGCATCGAAGAGGGCAACACGACGCGTCCGAAGCTGCTGGAGTTCATCCGGACCTACAAGGGCCAGGGATTGGCCGGCCCGTACTCGTGGACACCGGACGGCGAGCTCTCCTCGTCGCTGATCTGGGTCTACGAGGTCAAGTAAGTCCTACACATCCGGTGCGCCCGGCCACCGTCCGGTGGTCCGGGCGCACCGCATGTTGCTGCTCTCATCTGGCTGAAGGGGAGGAAACGTGAGCACGCTCTTCGCGGCGGCCCAGACGACCACCGACGTGGCGTCGACCATCGGCTTCGACGTCCACTCGCTCGTCGACGGTTTCTGGGGTCTGACCATCGAGGGATTGACCTATGGATCGGTGTATGCGCTTGTCGCGGTGGGTTACACACTGGTCTACGGCGTATTGAGACTGATCAACTTCGCGCATTCCGAGGTGTTCATGCTCGGTATGTTCGGCACCTACATCGGACTGCTCATCATGGGTTTCAGTCCGTCGGGCAATGTCTACGCCGAGGGCACGCTGATGACCGTGGTGTATCTCGCGCTCGCGGGACTGTGCGGCATGGTCGTGGCCGGCGGTGCCGCCGTCGGACTGGAGTTCGTCGCCTATCGACCACTACGACGTCGCAATGCCAAGCCGCTGGCGTTCCTCATCACCGCCATCGGCATGTCGTTCGTGCTCCAGGAGTTCGTGCATTACGTGCTGCCCAAGGTGCCGGTGGACCCGCCGCTCGGCGGATCGAGCGCGCAGCCGACGATCCGGTTGGCCCAGGCCGTCGAAGAGTTCACCATCTTCGGTGCGCCGGTCACCAACCTCACGATGGTGATCATCCTGTCGGCGATCGTGCTGGCACTCGGCACCGATTTCATGATCAACAAGACACGGCTGGGGCGCGGCATCCGGTCGGTGGCCCAAGACCCCGATGCCGCACTGCTCATGGGGGTCTCGCGGGAGCGAATCATCCTGATCACCTTCTTGATCGGTGGCCTGCTCGCCGGCGCCGCAGCTCTGCTCTACACCTTGCGCGTGCCGAACGGGATCATCTTCAACGGTGGATTCATCCTGGGCATCAAGGCGTTCTGCGCGGCGGTGCTCGGTGGCATCGGCAACGTGCGCGGTGCGCTCCTCGGTGGTCTGTTGCTCGGCGTGATGGAGAACTACGGGTCGGTGGTGTTCGGCAACCAGTGGAAGGACGTGGTGGCCTTCGCCTTGCTGATCCTGGTGCTCATGTTCCGTCCGACGGGCATCCTGGGAGAGAAACTCGGAAAGGCGAGGGTATGACGACAGCACCGACACTGCTCACGTCGCCGGAACGTCATGGACTGGGCGATGCCATCCGCACCTGGTGGGACGGCTTACCGCGGGTCATGCAGTGGCTCGTCGGGGTTCCGCTGATCATCCTGATCGCGCTGCTTCCCGTCATCAATCCACCGCTGATCACCACAACCGCCACCAACTTCGGGGTGGTGATGGCGACCTTCGCGATGACCGCCCTGATCGCCATCGGCCTCAACGTCGTGGTCGGGCAGACCGGTCTCCTCGACCTCGGCTACGTCGGGTTCTACGCCGTCGGCGCCTACGTCGTCGCTTTGATGACCAGCCCGTCGAGCCCGTTGTGGGGCAGCACCGACCACGGATTCTTCTCCGGCCCGTGGGCATGGCTGGCGTGTGTGCCGCTCGCGATCATCATCACCGGTATCACCGGTGTCATCCTGGGTACCCCGACCCTGCGCGTGCGCGGCGACTACCTCGCGATCGTGACCCTCGGCTTCGGTGAGATCGTGCGGTTGCTCGCCGACAACCTCACCGACGTCACCAACGGCGCCACCGGCTTGCAGAGCGTGCTCTACCCGGAGATCGGCCGGTCCGCCGACAGCCCCGGCGGTGTGTTTTCCACCGCCAACAACACCTCGTCGCTCAACTACGGCGTGTGGTGGTACTGGTTCGGCATCGTCGCGGTGATCATCGTGCTCATCGTCATCGGCAACCTCGAACGCAGCCGGGTCGGTCGCTCCTGGGTGGCCATTCGCGAGGACGAGGACGCCGCCGAGATCATGGGTGTACCGACCTTCAAGTACAAACTGTGGGCGTTCGTCATCGGTGCCGGGATCGGCGGTCTGTCCGGGGCGTTCTACGCCGGGCAGGTGCAGTACGTCGACCCCACGGCATTCACCGTCATCAATTCGATGCTGTTCCTGTGTGCTGTGGTACTCGGCGGCCAGGGCAACAAGCTCGGCGTGATCGCCGGTGCGTTCATCATCATCTACCTACCCGCCCGCGTGCAGGGCATCTCGGTGGGCGGAGAAGCGTTGAGCGAGTACAAGTATCTGTTCTTCGGGATCGCCCTCGTGACGCTCATGATCTTCCGTCCACAGGGTCTGTTCCCGGCACGCGCCCGACTGATCACGTTCGGACGCCAGGTGTACGCCGCGATCCGACGCACCCCCAAACCGGCGCCGTCGAGCGAGGAGGCGGCCGCATGAGTCACCGCACGCCCGACGAGCCGAACCCGGCATCCGGTGCACCGGACCTCACCAAGCAGATCGCCGAGGTGCGCGCCGACCCCGAGGCGACCACCCTGGTCAATCCGGCCGACATCGACCCGGATCTGGCCGATCCTGCAGCGGTCGCCGAAGCCGTTGCACCGCAACGCGACATCGCGGTGGACGAGGGTGAAACCCTGCTCAAGGTGGAGGGACTGACCGTCGAATTCGGCGGGTTGGCCGCCCTGGACGACGTCAGTTTCGAGATCCGCCGCGGTGAGATCCTCGGCCTCATCGGACCGAACGGAGCGGGCAAGACGACCTGCTTCAACGCGATCACCGGGGTGTATCGGCCCACCCGCGGCACGGTCACCTTCGACAATGCGCCGCTGGGAAAGCTCAAGCAGCACAAGATCACTCGCCGAGGTATTGCCCGCACCTTCCAGAACGTCCGGCTCTGGGGAGAGATGACGGCGCTGGAGAACGTCTGCGTGGGCACCGATGCGCGCCACAAGACCTCGGTGTTCGGCGGCATCCTGCGGACGCCCCGGCATTACCGGGAAGAGCGTGATGCCGTGGATCGCGGGATGGCGCTGCTCGAGTTCGTCGGGATCGGTCCGCGTGCCGCGGAGAAGGCATCCAACCTGCCCTACGGCGATCAGCGTCGACTCGAGATCGCGCGAGCACTGGCCACCGAACCGAAACTCCTGTGTCTCGACGAGCCGGCCGCCGGCTTCAACCCCAGCGAGAAGACCGCACTGATGGGCCTGATCGAAAAGATCCGACAGGACGGGTACACCATCCTGCTCATCGAACACGACATGCGACTGGTCATGGGCGTCACCGACCGGATCGTGGTGCTCGAGTTCGGCCGCAAGATCGCCGAGGGGGCACCCAAAGACGTCCGCGACAATCCGGCGGTGATCGCCGCCTACCTGGGGGTACCCGATGACCAGATCGACGAACATGTCTGAGCCGCACGAGTTTGCAGCACGAGAGTCAGCAGCACGAGAGTCGGAACCGCGAGAGTCGGAGCAGTCGGCGTCAGGGACATCGTTGTCGGTACCGCCGGTTCTCGAACTTGCCGACGTCGTCATCCACTACGGACGCATCCAGGCGCTGCACGGCATCTCGTTGCGGGTCGAGGCGGGCGAACTGGTGACGCTGCTCGGTGCCAACGGTGCGGGCAAGTCGACGACGATGCGCGGGATCTCCGGGCTGAACAAGTTGACGCGGGGCGACATCCGCTTCAACGGAGAGTCGATCACCCGCCTCGCACCGCATGAGCGGGTCAAACGCGGCATCATCCAGGTGCCGGAGGGTCGACGCATCTTCCCGGGGATGACGGTCCTCGAGAACCTCGACATGGGTTGTTACGGGCGGAAATTCGAGAACAAGACGGCCTACAACGAGGCCCTGGAGCATGTGTTCGAGGTGTTTCCCCGGCTCGGTGAACGCCGAAAACAGTTCGGCGGAACGATGTCCGGTGGTGAGCAGCAGATGCTGGCCATCGGGCGTGCGCTGATGGCGCGACCGAAGCTGCTCCTGCTCGACGAGCCGTCGATGGGGCTGGCGCCCATGGTGATCCAGCAGATCTTCCGGATCATTGCACAGATCAACAGCGAGGGCACCACGATCCTGCTGGTCGAACAGAATGCGCAGCAGGCACTGAGCCGATCTGATCGCGGCTACATCCTCGAAACCGGGTCGATCACCAAGGAGGGGGCAGGTAAGGATCTGCTCGTCGATGACGCCGTGCGCGAGGCCTACCTCGGCGTCGCCTGAGGTCGGTTCGTTCTCGGCCTCGCACGTAGAGTCGGGGATATGGCCGACACGACGATTGTTCCCACTCGCGATCTCGATGTGACCAGTTCGCTTCTGGCGCAAGCTTTTGCCGATGATCCGGTCACCCGGTGGATCACGCCGGATCCGCGCGGCGACGTGCAGATGTTCCGCACCCTGGTCCGGTGGACGCACCGCAGCGGCGTGGCACCGGACCTCGCGATACGTGCCGGGGAGCCGGTCGGCGTCGCAGTGTGGGATCCGCCGGGGTACCGGGTGTCGCGTCTTGACGAGATCCGTGCGCTTCCCGGGTTCGTCCGCTCGCTACGGACGGGAATTCGCCGCGGTGCGGTGGTCGAGTCGACCTTCGCGAGGCTGCGACCCGAGGAACCGCACTGGTACCTCGGGCAGCTCGGCGCGATCCGGCATGGTGAGGGCATCGGCACCGCCCTGCTCGAGGCCGGGATCGCACGCGTCGACGGACCGGCGTACCTCGAGAGTTCCAACGTCGCCAACATCCCGCTGTACGAGCGCTTCGGGTTCGAGGTGGTGCGCGAGGTACGGCTTCCCGGCGGCCCGTCGGTGTGGCCGATGTTCCGCAAGGGATGACCGCCTCGACGGGTTCGGCCGGTGGTTGCGGGCGGCGAAGGTCTGTCAGGGGTCGCCACTAGACTCGTCCGGGTGAGTCCCGCACAGAGTTCGACCGCCACCCGCGGCAAGACCAAGGCCAGCACCCAGCCGACGCTGATGCTCCTCGACGGGCATTCTCTGGCCTACCGGGCGTTCTTCGCGTTACCGGCCGAGAACTTCAAGACCGAGACCGGTCAGCACACCAATGCGGTGTACGGCTTCACCTCGATGCTCATCAACCTGCTGCGCGACGAGGAGCCGACGCACATCGCCGCAGCGTTCGACGTCTCCCGGAAGACCTTCCGCTCGGAGATGTACCCGGAGTACAAGGCGCAGCGGTCGAAGTCGCCGGACGAGTTCAACGGTCAGGTCGACGTCACCAAGGAAGTCCTCGATGCGCTCGGAATCCAGGTGTTCGCCATCGACGGCTACGAGGCCGATGACATCATCGCCACGCTCGCCACCCAGGCCGAGGCACAGGGCTTCAAGGTCCTCGTCGTCACCGGTGACCGTGACTCGCTGCAGCTGGTCGACGATTCGGTGACCGTCCTCTACCCGCGCAAGGGTGTCTCCGACCTGACCCGATTCACCCCGGAAGAGGTCGAGAAGAAGTACGGGCTGACGCCGTCGCAGTACCCCGACTACGCGGCGCTGCGCGGCGATCCGAGCGACAACCTCCCGGGTATCCCGGGCGTGGGGGAGAAAACGGCATCGAAGTGGATTCGCGAATACGGTTCACTGGCCTCTCTCGTCGATCACGTCGATCAGGTCAAGGGCAAGGTCGGCGACGCGTTGCGGGCCAATCTCGCGTCGGTACAGACGAATCGTCAACTCACCGAACTCATTCGCGACATGCAACTGCCTGCCGGGCCTGACGATCTGGCCCGGGTCGGCTGGGACCGTGACCGCATCCACCAGTTGTTCGACGACCTCGAGTTCCGGGTGCTGAGGGATCGGTTGTTCTCCACGCTCAGCTCGGTCGAGCCGGAGGCGGAGGCGGGCTTCGATCTCGACGGTTCGGTGCTGGCGGCCGGACAGATCGCAGGCTGGCTCGACGATCACGCACGCACCGGGCGCACCGGGCTGACCGTGACCGCGCCACATACCGTCGTCGGTGCCGACATCACCGGGATCGCCCTGGCCGCCGCGGACGGTGTGTCGGCATATGTCGACATCACCCAGCTCGATCCGGCCGACGAGAAGGCCCTCGGTGGCTGGCTGGCCGACCCGGACACGCCCAAGGCCCTGCATGAGACCAAGTGGGCGATCCACGCGCTGCGCTCCCGCGGTTGGACGCTGCGCGGCGTCACCAGCGACACCGCGCTGGCCGCCTATCTGGTGCGCCCCGGCCAACGCTCGTTCAACCTCGACGATCTGGCCTTGCGTTACCTGCGTCGAGAGCTGCGCGCCGACGACGGCGCAGGAAACGATCAGCTCTCGCTGCTCGACGAGGACGGTGGGTTGGCCCAGCAGGCCGAGCAGCACATGCTCGAGGCGCGTGCGGTCGCCGAACTCGCCGACACCCTCGACACCGAACTCGATCGCATCGACTCGCGGCCCCTGCTGACCGACATGGAACTGCCGCTGCTGTTCGTCCTGTCGGATCTGGAGGCCGCAGGCATCGCGGTCGACGTCGATCACTTCGGCACCCTGGAGGAAGGCTTCTCCGAGCGCATCCGCGCCGCCGCAGAAGCGGCCTACGAGGTCATCGGGGAGCAGATCAATCTCGGGTCGCCCAAACAGCTGCAGACGGTGCTGTTCGACAAGCTCGAGATGCCCAAGACCAAGAAGACCAAGACCGGCTACACCACCGACGCCGACGCCCTGCAGACGTTGTACGAGAAGACCGAGCATCCGTTCCTCGCGCATCTGCTCGAGCATCGCGATGCCACCCGGCTGAAGGTGACCGTCGATGGGCTGCTGAAATCCGTCGCCGACGACGGCCGGATCCACACGACCTTCAACCAGACCGTCGCGGCCACCGGACGACTGTCGTCGACCGAACCGAATCTCCAGAACATCCCGGTGCGCACCGAGGCCGGCCGCGAGATCCGTCATGGCTTCGTCGTCGGCCGCGCCGAGGACGGGACGCCGTTCGACTGTCTGATGACCGCCGACTACAGCCAGATCGAGATGCGCATCATGGCGCACCTGTCCGAGGACGCAGGGCTGATCGAGGCGTTCAACACCGGCGAGGATCTCCACAACTTCGTCGGGTCCCGCGCGTTCGGCGTGCCGATCGACGAGGTGACCACCGAGATGCGCCATCGCGTCAAGGCCATGTCGTACGGACTTGCTTACGGGCTCAGCGCTTTCGGGCTCGCAGCGCAGTTGCGGATCAGCCGCGACGAGGCCAAGGAACAGATGGAGGCCTACTTCGCCCGGTTCGGTGGGGTCCGTGACTACCTGCACAATGTCGTCGCCGAGGCGCGCCGAAACGAGTACACCGCAACGTTGTTCGGCCGCCGACGCTATCTCCCCGATCTGAACAGCGACAACTGGCAGCGCCGACAGGCAGCCGAACGCATGGCGCTCAACGCGCCCATCCAGGGCACCGCAGCCGACATCATCAAGGTCGCGATGATCAACGTCCACAAGCGGCTCACCGCCGAGGAGTTGCGCTCGCGGATGTTGCTTCAGGTGCACGACGAACTGGTCATCGAGGTCGCCGACGGCGAACGCGGTCAGGTCGAGACCGTGGTCCGCGAGGAGATGGGCAACGCCATCACGTTGTCGGTGCCGTTGGAGGTGTCGGTCGGCTACGGCCGGTCGTGGGATGACGCCGCGCACTGACGATCACCCTCCGACGATGATGAGCAACCGACGATCACGAGTAGCGCATGTATGACGACCGACGCCCGACCCGACCGCCGTGGGTGGTTCCGGTCGTGGTGGGTTGTGTCGTCGGCCTGATCGTCGTCGCTGCGGTCATCGTGGGCCTCAAACTGTCCGGGGGACAGTGGAATAGGGGTTCAGGTACGGCCGCCGCATCGACGACTCCGACGATCGTGGTGACACAGACGACGACCGAGTCGGCCACACCGACCGAGACCACCACCGACGACACCACACCGGCGGACAGCGAGGCGAGCGACGCCCCGACCCCATCGCTTCCGGTCCCACCGGTCGCCGACACCGTCTGGTACGCGCAGTTCGGCGCGTTCGGCAGCTATCGGCGGGCCGAACAAGCCCGCGACAACCACTATGGCTCGTTGATCCTGCCCGGTGAGATGCTCGGATCGGGCAGTCGCTACGTGGTGGCCCGCCCGACCAGCTCACGCACCGACGCCGAAGACGTCTGCGCGCACTTCGACTCCGGATCGTGCGTGGTCAAGCAACGCGTCGAGTGACATGGGTGCGTCGAGGCATTTACCGGAGCAGCCGGCGTTCCAGCCCGTCGAGTAACAGGCCGAGCCCGAAATCGAAGGCGGCATCGGCGCGTTGGCGTCCGCTCGGGGCGGCGGCGACCGCTCTGGCGAGCGCACTGTCGGCGGCGAGGGACTCGACCGACCACACCGTCGCCGGTGCCGCGGCGTCGAGTGCCGAGCCGAGCGCGAAGGTGTCGAGGAGCGTGATGAGGTGCAGGATCTCCGTGTCGGCGAATCCGGCCGCGACGAGGCACTGCGCGAGGTGGTCGTAGCTGTTCAGGATCGCCGGAGCTTCGACCGTCTGCCCGGTGAGCGCTCGCACCAGCGCCGGATGCGCTCCGAAAGCGTCCCGGTAGGTCCGTACCCACGTGGTGACCGCTCCACGCCAGCCGCCGGACCAGTCGACGTCGTCGGCCATCGCCACCGCGATGGTGCCGCGTACGAGCTCGAGTACCTCTTCCCGTCCGGAGACGTGGTGATAGAGCGAGGAGACCGCCACACCCAGCCGTTTGGCCAGCCCGGGCATGGTGAAGGTCTCCTTCGCGTCGAGCTCGGCGAGCGCGGCGCGAGCGATCGAGTCGCGGTCGAGGAGCGGCGAGGTCGGTCGGGGCACGACGTCAGCCTAGGACATCGCCCGGCGCGAACCGATCATGCTCGGAACACGAACCGTCCGTCGACCATCGTCGCGACGACGGGAGCGTCGGCCAGCTCGTCGGGTGGGGCGGTCAACGGGTCGACGGCGAATGCGGTGAAATCGGCGCGGGCGCCGACCCCGATCCAGCCGGCGTCGGCAGATCCCTGGGCGCGGGCGGCGTGAGAGGTGTATCCCTCCAAGGCCATCGAGGCGGTCAGCCCCTGCTCCGGGCACACCGGGATCTCGTCGAGATGGCCTGCGCGACGCCGCAACTGCGCGTCGGCGAGGATCTTGCGCGGGTCGAACGGTGCCACCGGCCAATCCGATCCGAGCGCCAACAGTGCCCCCGAGTCGCGGATGTCGCGGGTGCGGAACGCCCGGTTCGCACGCTCGGTACCGAGCCGGACCGACCAGTTGTCGCTCTGATCGCCACGCGTGTAGAGGGTGCAGTGGTTGGGCTGCATGCTGGCGACGACGCCGGTCGCGGCGAACCGCGACACGAGATCGTCGGGCAGGGTTTCGATGTGCTCGATCCGGTGCCGGACACCGGTGGGTGTCGCCGGGGTGTCGGCGAGGGTGTCGAGGGCATATCGGATACCCGCGTCGCCGATGGCATGGGTCACCGTCGGTACCCCACGTGCGGCGAGATAACGGACGGCTTCGCGATACTCGGCCGGATCGGGCCACAGCGGCGCGGTCGATTCGCCGTGTGCGTCGGCGTGTTCGAGCCACGCGGTCCCGCCGTCGATGGTGCCGTCGATCATGAACTTCACCCCGTCGACCCGCCATCGCCGCCCGCCGTGCCTCTGCAACTCGACGATGTGGTCGAGCTGTGCGCGATCGGTGCCGGGCATACAGAACGGTGCGAACCGCAACCGGATCGGTAGATCTCCCGAGTCCTCCAGGGCGGCAACGAGTTCTCCGCTGTCCGCCTCGAAGTCCATGGCGTTGCCCGAGGTGATCCCGGACTGCGCCATGGCGGTCAGCACCTCGTGCAGTCGCCGACGACGAGCAGTCGCCGGTTCGTTCGGTAGGGTGCCGTCAACGAGCTCGACGGCTTCGAGCTCGAGCAGATGTCCGGTGGGAATCCCGTCGGTGCACACGATCTCGGCGTTGCCCGCAAAGGGGCGCGGCCCGTGAACTCCCGCCGCGTGCAACGCGGCCGGACTCGCGAGCGCCGAGTGCGCGTCGAAGAGATAGATGAACACAGGGACATCGTCACCGAGTGCCTCGACGATCGGCGCATGGGTGATCGGGTGGTCGCCGAAGACGTTGGGATCGAGCCCCCAGCCGAGCACCCACCCGTCGTTGCGGGGTGCGGCACGCAACGCGACGACGAGTTCGTCGAGGGTCGTCACCGACGAAAGGTCATGTCCGGCGGTCATCTTCAAGCCGAGCACCGGATGAATGTGTCCGTCGATGAGTCCGGGCGTCAGGGTTGCGTCACCGAGGTCGATGACCTCGGTGGCGCCACCGATCTCGGACTTGATCGAGCGCGCGTCGCCGACGGCGGTGACCCGGCCGTCCCGGACGGCGAGCGCCTCGACGGGCGCGCCGGTGCGCAGGGTGTGGATGGTGCGGGCGAACAGGACGGTGTCTGCCGGGCTCATTCGGTGATCTCCTCGGTGTTGTCAGCGTTCGGTATCGGCATGGGGGTCGTCGTACAGACCGCCGATGCGGTCGAAGATCCTTGGTCGTCGCAGCCGGAAGTATTGGGCCACTGCGATTCCCGCGAGCAGCACGGCACCGACGAGGCCGACCAGCCAGGTGTTGGTGGTGGCATCGGCATTGGTGAGCAGGTTGATCTTCGAGATCAGGACCGCCAGCGCCACACCGAGTACCACGATGCTGACCATTCCGGCGATGACGGCGACCCGTTCGACTCGTACGAGGCGCTTGCGCGCGAAGTAGGCCACCACGGCGATCGCGGTGATCAGTTGCAGTGCAATGATCCCGACCACTCCGGGGGTGTTCACCAGGAGCAGGAGACGGTAGTAGGGGTCGGCGCCGGCGATGGCGAAGGCGCCCACGACGATTGCGGCGATGACGGTTTGCAGTGCACCGGCGCGCGCCGGCGACCGGAACACCGGGTGTGTGCGGTCGAGGTAGGCGGGCAGCACGCCGTCGCGGGCCAGTGAATAGGTGTAGCGGGTGATCGCGTTGTGGAAAGCGATCTGCGAGGCCAGCGCACTGGTGACGATGAGGACCGACATGACGTCGGTGGCCCACGTCCCGACGTAGTGGGTCATCGCGGAGAAGAACAGTCCCGCAACGTCATCGGTGGCTGCAGCCTGGACCTCGCGAGCACCGAAGGCCTGCACCATCGACCAGACGATGAAGCAATACGCGATGGCCATGAAGCCGACCGCCCAGTACGTCGCCCGGGGGATGGTCCGATCGGGGTCGCGCGCCTCCGAGCGGTAGAGCGCAGTGGACTCGAATCCCATGAACGCGGCGAAGGCGAAGGCGAGGATGCCGCCCATGCCGGGAGCGAACATCGCGGACGGATGGAAGGAGTCGAAGCCGATCCCATGCGCGCCACCCTGCGCCAGCACGGCGAACGCCAATACCAGCAGGATCCCGGTTTCCAGGGAGAGCAGCACCCCGAGGAACTTCGCCCCGACGTCGATTCCGCGCCGACCGACGTACCAGACGATCGCGATCGCGGCGAGTGCGAGATAGGGCCACTCGATGGTGATGCCGAACAGGCGGGTGATCGCGTCCTGGGTCTGGATGGCCATCAAGCCGTAGACACCGATCTGCAGGGCGTTGTAGGCGACGACGGCCAACAGCCCGCATCCGAGTCCGACGGACCGGCCGAGACCGAGCGTGATGTAGGAGTAGAACGCTCCCTTTCCGCCGGTCGCCCTGGTCATCGCCATGAAGGCCACGGCGAAGATCGCGAACGCGGCACCGGCAACCAGGTACGCGACCGGCGCGCCGACCCCGCCGATCGACAGTGCCAAGGGGGCGACGCCTGCCATCACCGTCAGTGGTGCGGCCGCCGCGATCACCATGAAGGCGATGGCGGGTGCGCCGAGAGCATTCTGTTTCAGGCCGATCTCCGGTGGTGGTGGACTGTCGAGGCCCTCGGGGCGCGCCGGTCCGGGCGGAGTGTCAATCGATGGGGTCGCCGGTTGTCGGGTCATGGGAGTGCTCTTTTCGCAAGCTGTGAGATCTGCGGAGGACTAAACGAATCAGATTCGGTTAAGAGAATGAGGCACGTCACACTCGGTGTCAACAGCAGGCGTGGATGGGTCCGCACGCCTGCCCGTTCAGGGTCGGTTCAGCCGATACGCTCGGGCCGATGAACACAACGACGACGCGACGACGCATCGGTGTCATGGACGGCGACGGAATCGGGCCGGAGATCGTCCCCGTCGCCAGGGATGTCGTCTCCGCGGCGGGCGAGCTCGTCGGCATCGAATTCGTTTGGGTGTCACTGCCACTCGGGTTGTCGGCTATCGAGACACACGGGCGTCCGGTCCCCGAGGAGACGCTCGAGGCGCTCGACGATCTCGACATCTGGATCCTGGGCCCACATGACTCGGCGGGCTACCCGGCGCGGTTCGCCACAGACCTCACCCCCGGTGCGATCATTCGCAAGAGATTCGGGCTCTACGCCAACCTGCGCCCATGCCGGGCGATCCCCGGTGTCGGCGCACTCGCTCCCGACCTCGACGTCGTCATCGTCCGGGAGAACTCCGAAGGCTTCTACGCCGACCGAAACATGGCGGTCGGCTCGGGTGAATTCATGCCCACCCCTGACGTCGCGCTCGCCGTGGGGGTGATCTCGCGTGCGGCGACCGAACGGATCGCGCATCAGGCGTGCCGTCTCGCGGGCGAACGCTCGGGTCGGCTCACCATCGTGCACAAGGCGAATGTGCTGCGATTGACCACCGGGCTCTTCCGGGACGTGTGTCGGGAGGTCGCCAGGCAGTATCCGGGACTCGTGGTGGACGACAAACACGTCGACGCCATGGCAGCCCTGCTGGTTCGCCGGCCCGGCGATTTCGACGTCGTCGTGACCGAGAACCTGTTCGGCGACATCCTGTCCGATCTCGCGGGTGAACTCGCCGGATCGTTGGGCACCGCGGGCTCGGTCAACTGCTCCGACACGGTCGTGATGGCGCAGGCCTCGCACGGTGCTGCCCCCGACATCGCCGGACGCGGCGTAGCCGATCCGATCGCGATCATCGCCTCCGCCGCGATGGCGTTGCGATGGTGGGGAACCCGCCACGACGACGGTCGGATGCTCGCGGCCGCCACGGCCATTGACACCGCCGTCGGTGACAGCGTCGCCGCCGGTGCCCGGACACCGGATCTCGGCGGTACGGCCACCACGGCCGATGTCGGCCGCGTCGTGGTCGATCATCTGAGGCGGCAAGGCCGTACCGGTTAATCTCTCGTAACCAACCGGTGAAAGCAGCTCCGAGGAAGTAAGTTCAGACGGCGGGGGACAGCCCTGTCTTCTGATCGGCCGACCTGCCCCGGAGAATGATTCCGAGGCGCGAAGGGATAGTTGTGATGCGCGATCTCCGATCGTTCGGCAGCCTACGACGTCTGCCCGGGATCTTCATGTTGCTCGTGGGGGTGATCGCCCTTGTGGTGGCGGGCTGCTCGAACGATGACAACGACACCGCCACGCTGGGTGCCGACATCAGCCCTACCAATGTGCAAGTCGCCAAGAACGAGGCGATCGCTGCGCTCCTACCCGAGGGCGTTCGGAGCAGCGGCGAACTCAAGGTTGGGGTGAACGTGCCATATTCGCCCAACGAGTTCAAGGACAGCAGCGGCAACATCATTGGTTTCGACGTTGACTTGATGAACGCTGTAACCAAGGTTCTCGGGCTGAAACCGCAATACATCGAGGCGCAGTTCGACAAGATCATCCCGTCGATCGTTGCGGGGACCTATGACGTGGGTATGTCTTCGTTCACTGTGAATCCCGAGCGACTACAACAGGTCGACTTCGTGAGTTACTTCAGCGCGGGCATCCAATGGGCGCAGCGAACTGGCGAAGCCATCGATCCGAATAACGCTTGCGGCAAGAAGGTTGCGGTCCAGTCTCACACGGTCGAAGCCGATACTGAACTGCCCGCAAAGAGCAAGGCGTGCACCGATGCAGGCAAGGACGCGATTGAGATTGTCAAGTTCGACAGTCAGGATCAGGCCACCAACGCGCTCCTGTTGAGCAAGGTTGATGCCATGTCCGCTGACTCTCCGGTGACCGCGTACGCGATCGCGCGATCCAACGGAAAGTTGGCGTTGGCGGGCGGGGTTGCGGAATCCGAACCTTACGGGTGGGCCGTGCAGAAAGGATCGTCGTTGGGGCCAGCCATGCAGAAGGCGCTTCAGTACCTCATCGACAACGGTCAGTACAAGGCCATCGCCGAGCACTGGACAGTCCAAGCCGGGATGATTCAGGCGCCAGTGATCAACCCGCCGGTCAGCTGACGTGACAGCAACCTCGACTTCCGGTCCGTCGTCAATTGACGACGGACCGGGAGAACCGACGGCGATCCAAGCGGTGCCACTGCGCCACTACGGACAGTGGGTGGCAGCTGCGATCGTCCTGATCTTGGTGGTGTTGTTCGTCTACGGTGCGGCAACGAATCCCGCCTACGGATGGGCCACCTACGGCAAGTATTTGTTCGACACTCGGATTCTCGTCGGTGCGGGCTACACGCTGCTGCTCACGGTGCTCGCGATGGTCATCGCCGTCGTCCTTGGCGTCCTCCTTGCGATCATGCGGCTATCACCCAACGTGGTTCTGCGGTCGGTGTCGTGGGTGTACCTGTGGATTTTTCGAGGGACACCGGTCTACGTTCAGCTGGTGTTCTGGGGCTTGTTCCCCTCCATATACAAACGCATCGACCTGGGAATACCGTTTGTGGTGCAGTTCGCGCACCTGAACATGCAGGATCTCTACTCGGCCTTTCTCTTCGCGATGATCGGGCTGGCCCTCAATGAGTCTGCGTACATGGCGGAGATTGTTCGAGCTGGTGTGTCCTCAGTGGGGGAGGGACAGACGGAGGCTTCGATCGCGTTGGGTATGTCGTGGTCGCAGACCATGCGCAGAACCGTTCTGCCACAGGCGATGCGAGTGATCATTCCGCCGACCGGTAACGAGGTGATCAGCATGCTGAAGACCACGAGCCTCGTGGTTGCGGTGCCGTTCACAGGCGAACTGTTCGGTGTGCAAGCAGATATCTCTGGTGTCAACTTCCAGCCAATTCCACTGCTCATGGTGGCCTCGACCTGGTACCTCGCGGTCACCAGCGTGCTCATGGTTGGCCAGTTCTACCTGGAGCGTTACTACTCACGAGGAGCGTCGCGACAGTTGACCGCGCGACAATTGAAGGCGATGGCGGCCGCGCAGAACAAGGTGCTCGCCGTCGACGAGGAGAGTGATGAGCGCCGTTGAGACCGCTGCGCCACCGATGGTTCGCGCCGATCGGGTGTGCAAGAGCTTCGGGACCCTGCAGGTGCTCAAGGGCATCAGCCTCGAGGTCGCCAAGGGTGAGGTCCTCTGTCTGATCGGCCCCTCGGGATCGGGGAAGTCGACGTTCTTGCGGTGCGTGAACCATCTCGAGGTGGTCAACGCCGGGCGGCTCTACGTCGACGGTGATCTGATCGGGTATCGCGAACGCGGCGACAAGCTCTATGAGATGAGCCCGAAGGATGCGGCCAAGCAACGGCGCGACATCGGCATGGTGTTCCAGCATTTCAACCTGTTCCCGCATCGCACCGCGTTGGAGAACGTGATCGAGGCGCCGACACAGGTGAAGAAGCAGAAGAAGGACGCCGCACTCGCGCGTGCCCGTGAACTGCTCGACCGGGTGGGGCTCGCGGACAAGGCCGATACCTATCCGGCCCAGCTCTCCGGCGGACAGCAACAACGAGTCGCCATTGCTCGTGCTCTCGCCATGGAACCCAAGCTGATGCTCTTCGACGAGCCGACCTCGGCGCTCGATCCCGAATTGGTGGGCGAGGTACTCGGCGTCATGCGAGAGCTCGCGGCGTCCGGGATGACGATGGTGGTGGTCACCCACGAGATGGGTTTCGCGCGCGAGGTGGCCGACCAGCTGGTGTTCATGGACGGCGGAGTCGTCGTCGAAAAGGGCGATCCGCGTGAGGTTCTCGCGAATCCGCAGCACGAGAGGACCAAGAGCTTCCTGTCCAAACTCCTGTGAGTCGGTCTGCGACTATCCTCGGCGGGCGTGACGAATGCGAGCCCACGGCCACCGTGGTGGTTGAAACCGATGAACAAAGTGCTGATGGCGGTGACGAGGGTCGGGATACCGATCTTCGGTGACGAGGGTCCGGTGATCCTCACCGTGCCGGGGCGCACGAGCGGTAAGCCCCGATCGACGCCGATCACCCCGATGATCGTGGACGGTGATCGCTACGTCGTGTCCGGTTTCCCCGGCTCGGACTGGGAACGCAATGCCCGTGCCGCCGACACCGCAACCCTGCGCACCCGTCGGCGTTCGGAAACCGTGCGCATGGTGGAACTCGATGCGGCGCAGGCCCGCCCATTGCTTCGACGGTTTCCCGAACTCGTGCCCACCGGTGTCGAGTTCATGACGCGATCGGGTTTGGTCACCGAGGGCACCCCCGACGAGTTCGAGGCGCTCGCCGGCCGGTGTGCGGTGTTCCGGTTCGATCCTGCGTGAGATGACGGCGGCTGATCGACGTCAGCTGTCCGGCTTATGGCAACAGAAGATCGCGGTACCCGGAAAGTATTGTCCCCGAAGCGGACTCCACTGACCCCAGATGCGTTCGAGGTCGTCGGGCCATTCGGGCTCCACGATGTCGTCGAGAATCAGACCGGCGGAACGGATCTCGCGGACGCGATCACCGATGGTCCGATGGTGCTCGACGTAGGTGATGGTGCCGTCGGCATCGACCTCGGAGTACGGGGTGCGATTGAAGTAGGGGATCGCGACGGTGAGACCGTCGGGTCCGGGGTCGTCGGGGAACATCCAGCGCATCGGATGATTGATCGAGAACACCCAACGGCCGCCGGGCACGAGAACCCGTGCGGCCTCGGCCATCACGCGCCCCGAATCGGCGACGAACGGCACCGCACCGAACGACGAGAAAGCGATGTCGAAAGTGGCGTCGGCGAAGGGCAGGGCCTCAGCCGTGGCCTGGACGAGAGGAACCGGCGTCTCGTCGAAGAGTTCCATCGCCGCCAGCCCGTACCCCAGCATGCGCCGCGAGAGATCGGTCGCGACCACGTCGGCGCCCTGCGCGGCAAGCCACCTGGAACACGGCGCCGATCCGCAACCGATCTCGAGCACGGTCTTCCCCCGTACCTCGCCGAGCAGGTGTGCGTCGGACTCCCGAAGATTCTCCGGGCACCA
Source organism: Gordonia sp. L191 (assembly GCF_030077625.1). Classification (NCBI taxonomy): domain Bacteria; kingdom Bacillati; phylum Actinomycetota; class Actinomycetes; order Mycobacteriales; family Gordoniaceae; genus Gordonia; species Gordonia sp. L191. The sequence goes on from NZ_CP125996.1 coordinate 2,081,707, forward strand.
CACGAAATCGCCCCCGGGTGTGCCGGCGCCCAGGAAGTCGCCGTGTTCGGCGTGATAGTCGGTGGTCTCGGCGTCCCACCACGCGCGGTTGGCTCGGGCGCTGGTCGCCGAGTCGACGTCATCGAGGACGCGCGGTTGATGAGCGGGGATCGCTGATTCGTCGGAAGAGTCCACGCCCGCGAGTCTAGGGACGTGGACCCTTGCCAGTCAGCGGTGCGCCTGTCAGATCGGTGCGAGGGTGTTTCCGGTCGGGATGCCATTGCAGTACGTCGCCGGTCGGCCGGCGAACCGGTCGGCCAGGAACCGCTCGGCGTCGGCGGCCCACGGAATGAATGCCTCGAAATGGCTGAGCTTCGGATAGGTCTTGTATTGGGTTGCCACCCCTTCGCGGCAGTAGCGCGTTGCCAGACCTGCGACGTCCGCGTCGATCATGATGCCGTCGCCGATCCCGTCGATGTTGCCGACCCCCAGGAAGACCGGACCACGAGGCTTGCCTTTGAGTCCCATGATGTTCTGGTTGAACGCCGCGGGGATGCCTGGGACATCGAGCAGGCTCGGATACTGCGGTTGGAGTAGCTGCGAGTCGGTCAATCCTGGGTATTTCGTCGCGAAATCGATGAGGCATTTGCCCTGGGTCTGGGCGAGGATGGTGGTTCCCTCAGGAGAGAGGTACCGCTCGATACCGAGGTCGAACACGTCGTTGTAGACGTTCATCAGTGCCGGGATGACACCGGCCCACTGCGTGCTGCCATTGACATACGGCAGGTTGTGCGCCGGATCAACAATCACCCCACCCGCTGCGACGGCAATGATGTTGAGCTCGGGCGCGTAGGTCGGCGCGAGATCGGCACCGAATCCGGTGGGGACCGAACCGCCGGAGTAGCCGAACAGACCAACCGGCGTCGATGCCGGAGCGCGCAGGTGTCGCTCGGCGGCGCGGATGCTGTCGAGCGCGGTCTGGGCCGATTCGCGACCCATGGTCCACCGCATCTTCAGGCCTTCGTAATCGGGGGCCACGACGGTGTACCCCTGCGCGAGGAGGGTGCCGATGGTGAGGTCGTCGAATTCCGGTCCGCGGCCGGTGTTCCCCCCACGCAATGCGTAGGACGGATCGCATTGCGAACCGAGTGCATCGTAGGGCGAATGGTAGGAAATGATCTTACGCGGCCCCGGTGTGAGGGGCTCGATGATCGAGGTCACCGCAGCGGTCGGGGCGCCGAACTGATCGGTGGTGCGGAACAGGATCTGGGTGGCCGTCGCGGGAAAGCGCTTGTCGCCGTACGCCAAACCGACAACCCTGGTTTTCAGTGCGGTTCCCGGCTCGACGTGGGTCAGCGAGTGTGTCGTACTGTAAAACGGATCCTGGGAGGGCGGTACCAGCGGTGCCGCCGCTGCCGGTGCCGCCAGGGGAATCGCTAGGAGAATCGACAGGAGCGCTGCAAGTGCAGCACCGACCACTGTCACGGAAAAAGCTCTGGGAATTCGGGCCACCGCCGAATTCTAAAGGTATTCAAAGATCGACGCCAACGATTGCGATAAATCGAGAATTCGACGCTGTCAATGACATTTTCTGGACCCTATCCACGACCATTCGGGTACAAAAGTCTCTGGCGCTCACGTGCCCGGGTGTGGACATCCCCTGAGGTGAACCGCTCGCGCTATCGAGGTCGCGTCAGCAGGCTCTTCCGCCGATGACACGGGCAGTGCGTGTGTCGGAGTCCCAGCGGCGCAGCCCGACGACTGTCATCGGTGCTTCACCGATGACAGTGTCGTAAGGCTCGAGGGCGTGGAAAAGGGCAGGCAATTGTTCGAGTGGAACGCGGCGCGCCAACGTCACGTGAGGGGTCCATGAGCCTGGAACACAATGGTCGAATACCCCTGCCCGCCCTTTGTGGTCCGTCGCGAACGGAGCGCCCAGGCGGACGGCCGCAGCATGGGTGGACAACAACTCGCTCGTGGGCACCACCAGACGTGCGACGACCCGCTTGCGTCCGTAGCCGAAGACGACCACGCCACCGAGTGCGACCGTGAACGGTAGGCGCATGCCGACCGTCGCCAGTGCGGTATCGATACCGGGTGCGATGTGGGCGGCGGCGAGTGCGGTGATATGCGGGCGATTGGTGCTCGAGGCGATGCCGGCCTGAGAGGGGAGCCCGGCGTCGGCGAGCGCTGCCCACTGTGTGCGAATCTGCTGGTCAGAGGCGTCGTCGACGAGGAACTCGACTGAGTGTGCCATCGTGCGTGTCTCCCCGTGTCGGTGCGAATGCGACGGCCCCGGAATGCGGCGGTACGGCATTTGCCCAGCGCAACGCCGCTGGAGTAGGGTTGTTTCCGCGCGTGTGCACCATCTCGCGCGGTTGCGCATGCCCTGAGTATGGGCCGGCGCACTCCCAGCACGACCAAACTGTACCTACTACATATCTGTCCGGAGCAACTCACCAATATGCCGTCCTCCACCATCACCTCGCCGCAAGTAGCCGTCAACGACATCGGCTCGGCTGAGGACTTTCTCGCCGCCATCGACTCCACGATCAAGTACTTCAACGATGGCGACATCGTCGAAGGCACCATCGTCAAGGTTGACCGCGACGAGGTTCTGCTCGACATCGGTTACAAGACCGAAGGCGTGATCCCCTCACGCGAACTCTCGATCAAGCACGACGTGGACCCCAACGAGGTCGTCAACGTCGGTGACGAGGTTGAAGCACTCGTCCTCACCAAGGAGGACAAAGAAGGCCGGCTGATCCTGTCCAAGAAGCGTGCGCAGTACGAGCGCGCGTGGGGCACGATCGAGGAGCTCAAGGAGAAGGACGAGGCCGTCAAGGGCACCGTCATCGAGGTCGTCAAGGGCGGCCTGATCCTCGACATCGGTCTGCGTGGCTTCCTCCCGGCATCGCTGGTGGAGATGCGCCGCGTCCGCGATCTGCAGCCGTATATCGGCAAGGAGATCGAGGCCAAGATCATCGAGCTCGACAAGAACCGCAACAACGTGGTGCTCTCGCGCCGCGCCTGGCTGGAGCAGACCCAGTCCGAAGTGCGCAGCGAATTCCTGCACCAGCTGCAGAAGGGCCAGGTCCGCAAGGGCGTCGTGTCCTCGATCGTCAACTTCGGTGCGTTCGTCGATCTCGGCGGCGTCGACGGTCTGGTTCACGTCTCCGAGCTGTCCTGGAAGCACATCGATCATCCGTCCGAGGTCGTCACCGTGGGTGACGAGGTCACCGTCGAGGTTCTCGACGTCGATCTGGACCGCGAGCGTGTGTCGCTGTCTCTCAAGGCCACTCAGGAAGACCCGTGGCGCCAGTTCGCCCGTACCCACGCGATCGGCCAGATCGTCCCGGGCAAGGTCACCAAGCTGGTGCCGTTCGGTGCGTTCGTCCGTGTCGACGAGGGCATCGAGGGCCTGGTGCACATCTCCGAGCTCGCCGAGCGTCACGTCGAGGTCCCGGACCAGGTTGTCGCCGTCGGCGACGACGCGATGGTCAAGGTCATCGACATCGACCTGGAGCGTCGCCGGATCTCGCTGAGTCTCAAGCAGGCCAACGAGGACTACACCGAGGAGTTCGACCCGTCGAAGTACGGCATGGCCGACAGCTACGACGAGCAGGGCAACTACATCTTCCCCGAGGGCTTCGATCCCGAGACCAACGAATGGCTCGAGGGCTTCGAGAAGCAGCGTGAGGCCTGGGAGGCGCGCTACGCCGAGGCGGAGCGTCGTCACAAGATGCACACCGCGCAGATCGAGAAGTTCGCCGCTGCCGCGGCCGAGGCCGAGAAGGCCCCGACGGACTACTCGTCGGCGTCGGAGAGCCGTAGCAGCTCGTCGACCTCGTCCTCGTCGACCTCTTCGTCGGGCGGCGGATCGCTGGCCAGCGACGAGCAGCTCGCGGCGCTTCGCGAGAAGCTGTCGGGCAACGCCTGATCGCCTGATCTGAACAAACGAGTGCGGCCCCTTCCGGCAACGGAAGGGGCCGCACTCGTTTGCTGTCCACCTGATCGTGTCCGGGTTCAGACGTGCGGGCGGACCTGCACCTCCAGCCGCGCCGACAGGTCGACCTCGATGATCGCCCGGCCGTCGTGGTCTGCGGTGACCTCGTCGGCTATCGCTCCGCGCAACGCGTACGTCGCGCTCGGTCGGAGTCTCGAGAGTCGCAGCGCAGTTCGGGTCGGACCGGCTCCGGGCCGCAGCACGAGTTGGAGTGTCGTGCCGTCGGTGAGCGCCTTGGCGACCAGAACATCCGGATAGCCGGCCGAATCGAGGTGAGGGCCGTGGCGCGCCAGGTGTCGGGGATCTCGCCGGAGGCGAGGTCCCGCATGCCGTCGGGTCTGTTCACACGTCCCAGCACATCGGCGCAGTTGACCCATGTCGAGACGCCGTGGAGTTTGTGCGCGCCGTGCGGAGAGTGGTCGAACCCGATGTCGGCGGTGATCTTCTCGGTGATCGTGTCGGCGACCTCGGTGTCACCCATCTCGCGCGCGGCGATGAGCAGATTTGCCCACGCCTATCCATCACCGGGCCGATAGGACCCGACGTCGAGGTGGTCGACGGGCGTTGTCCGCAGTCCGACGCGCGTCGAGCGGTTGCGAATGCGTGTCCGACGCAGTACGTCCGAGGTGTCGTGCGCGAGATCCGGCGTCAAGGCGTTGAGCCAGTAGGTCATCACGGCGTCGTTGGCGATCATCGGTGGGAAGACCAGGCCGAGTGGCCCGCGTCCGAAGACAAAGCGTCCGTCGCGACGTCGGAACTTGTTGTCGAACAACGATTGCCGCATCTTTCGGGCAGATCGCCAGCGAGATCGCGGTGGTGGAGCCGGTCGTAGGCGCACAGTCCCACCATTGCGACGGCGTTGCACATCGGGTAGATCAGGTGCGGCTCACACGGATGCCCGGGGCCGGCCCCGGGCGGCCGCTCGGAGAGGGCGTCGACAAGTGCCGCGAGATCGGTGTCATCGGGGGTGCTGCGCACTGCAGTCGGCGCGAAGCCGCCGTCGTCTCGGACGGTGCGCCACGGCATGAAACGTGAGCCGGCTCCCAGCACGATCACCATCACCAGGCAACACAGCATCACAGCCTCCTCTCCCCGGACGATGGCCCGGGGCCTCGAACCTGTTGGAACAATATATTAAGTATGTCTCTACGTTCGGGGAATGGGCCGACCCGCTCGGCAACGTATTCGTGTATGGCATTTTGACAATAATTGTCATCAACGGCTTAGCTGTGCGGCGTGCTCATACAACGGACAAAACTGACATTCTCCGTCGCCGCGCTCACGGCGGTGACCGCAACGCTCGTCGCGTGTGGCTCTGATGGCGGCGGTGACACCTCGGCGACGAGTAGTGTGGCGTCGGGATCGCCGGTCGAACAAGGAAGTGCCACAGCGAGGCTCGCGTTGAGTTATGACGGCGGTGTCCTGGTCTACGACGCCGAGACCCTGCAGCAGGTCGGGGATTTCCCTGTCGAGGGTTTCACCCGACTCAACAGCGCCGACAACGGCCGCAATGTCTTCATCAGCGAGTCCGACGGGTTCCGCGTCCTCGACATGGGCACCTGGACCCGCAAGCACGGCGACCACGGCCATCACTACACGACATCGCCGGTACTCACCGACATGCGATTCGGCGGTGCCGAACCCGGTCACGTCGTGTCCTTCGAGGACCGCCTCACCCTCTTTTCCGACGGTACCGGCGAAGTGAACATCGTCGAACCCGTCGAACTGGCACAAGGGAATGCCGCGTCGACGACCTACCGCACACCTGAGCCACATCACGGGGTCGCGGTGTCGCGCGGCGACGGCACTCTGGTGGTCACCGTCGGCAACGAGGACACCCGCTCGGGCATCGTGATCCTGGACAAGGCCCGCAACGAGATCGCCCGCAACGATCAATGCCCGGGCATTCACGGTGAGGCCGAGGCCGCCGGGGGAGTACTCACCTTCGGCTGCCAGGACGGCATACTCATCGTGCGCGGCAACGAGATCCAGAAGGTGTCGAGTCCTGATCCGTACGGTCGCATCGGCAACCAGGCCGGCACGGCCGAGTCCCCGATCGTGCTCGGCGACTACAAGACCGACAAGGACGCCGAGCTCGAACGCCCGAATCGTTTCACCCTCACCGATACTCGGACCGGAACCCTGCGCCTCGTGGACTTCCCGGCCAGCTATAGCTTCCGGTCGATCGAACGCGGCCCCAACGGGCAGGCGGTAATCCTCGGTACGGACGGTGCGCTGCACGTCTACGATCCCGTGTCGGCCACCGAGACTGCGAGCATCCCGGTCATCGCGGCCTGGTCCGAACCCGACGAATGGCAGTCGCCGATGCCGAATCTGTTCATCCAGGGTGACCGGGCCTACGTCAGCGACCCCGCGACGAAAACCCTGTATGCCGTTGACCTGTCCACAGCGAAGGTGACGAACAAGGCGACCCTTCCGGCGCAGACGATCGAGCTGACCGGCGTCACCGGCTGACGGTGAGATGGTCCGGATCGCGGTCCCGTGTGTGGGTTTGCCACACTGGGACCGTGATCCGAGTGGGACTGACCGGCGGCATCGGAGCCGGAAAATCGACAGTGGCCAAGACGTTCATCGAGCGCGGTGGTTTTCACATCGACGCCGACAAGATCGCCCGCGAAGTCGTCGAACCGGGCACCCCGGGTCTCGCGCGACTCGTCGAGGCGTTCGGCGAGGACATCCTGGCCGGTGACGGGTCGCTGGATCGCGCCGCACTCGCGGCGAAGGCATTCGTCGACGACGAGAGCCGCTCCACACTGAACTCGATCACCCACCCGCTCGTCGGGGCGCGCACCCAGGAAATGCTGGAGGCCGCACCCGACGACGCAATCGTCATCCAGGACATCCCACTCCTGGTCGAGGGCAACATGGCCCCGTTCTTCCATCTGGTGATCATCGTGCACGCCGACGCCGAGGAACGTGTGCGCCGCCTCGTCGAGCTGCGCGGAATGCCGGAATCCGACGCTCGTGCACGCATCGCCGCCCAAGCCGACGACGACCAGCGTCGCGCGGTCGCCGACGCCTGGCTCGACAACTCGAGCAGCCCGGAAGCGCTCGCGGCCGCCTCCGCAGAGCTGTGGGCGCGCCGCCTCGTGCCGTTCGAGACCAATGTGCGTACCCGCACTCCGGCGCCCGTTGATCCGGAACTCGTTGCTGCCGAACCGAACTCCTCGACACTTCCCACGCGCATCACCCAACGGTTGTGGGCGTTGGCAGGCGCAAACGCCACGGCGATCGATGCTGCGGCGAGCGGTAGCGCCGATCAGGGGTTCGTGATCACCGCACGCGCCGCCGACGCGTCGGACGCACTCGCCGATGCGCTCCCGCCGGGTGGATTCGCACCGATCGGCGACGGCCGGTTCGGGTCTGCCGACCCCGGTCGGCCTGCGACGGTCGGTATCCGAACAGCCGGCTGAACGGAATCCTCGGCCGGCGGCGTAGTGTCGCAACAATGTTGCGCGACAACCGATCTCAGTCGCCGGGTATGCCGGTTTCGCGACGTGGGCTGCTCGCCGCGGTCGGCCTGGGCGCAGGCGCCGCGGCGATCGCGGGTTGCGCCACGACACCCGACACCCCTGGCAGCGAGATGACTGCCGCCGCGACGGCGAGATCGACGCCGCCGACCTCGTCCGGACCGCCCCTGGTGATGATCGTTCGGCACGCGGAGAAACCGGCGGCGGGTACGCACGGCGTCACCGAGTCCGGGGCCAGGGACTCCGCGTCGCTGACCGTCGCCGGGTGGACGCGTGCCGGAGGGCTCGTCGCCCTGTTCGGTGCCGACGGCCAGGCGCCGCGCGAAGGTCTACGCACCCCGGATCGGGTCGTCGCGTCGGTCGGCGGAGACGGCGCGAGTCGTCGGCCACTGCAGACGATCACCCCACTCGCCGCGCGGATCGGCGTCGAGCCGGTCACCCGATTCACCCCGGACGACCTCAGTGGCGCGGCGGCCTTCGTGCGTGGGCAGACCGGGGTGACGCTGATCAGCTGGGAGCACCACCGAATCCGCGGCCTGGTCCAGGAGTTCGGAAAGGTCACCCCGAGCCCGCGCGACTGGCCCGACGACCGTTTCGACATGGTGTGGGTGCTCCGACCGAGCGAGACCGGCTGGGCACTCGACGAGGTGGCGCAGTTGCTCCTGCACGGTGATCGAGCGGTCTGAGGCGGACTCAGGGGCGATCGAGCCAGAACACGTGCCCGCCGACCGCGGCGTCAAGCCATGCGTCGACGTCATGGGCGTGTTCGGCGACCCCGGCGAGGGCTCGCGTGGCGATCCCCACGGCCGCGACGCAGCTGTCGGTGGGCAGCAACCCGGCGCGATGGGCGCAGAAGAGCTCGTCGACGTCGATCAGCTCCAAGGGGGTTCCGGGTACATCGACGAGATCGAGATACCAGTCCACGGCATGCCAGCGGCCCTCGCCGTCGGGGCCGTCGAATGCACCCACGTCCAGATAGAGTCGCTGACCCGTGCGGTGCCCGTCCACGAAATGAAAGATGTTCGCACGGAGCCCGAGCGCCGGGAGCAGCCACGACTCGAGGTGATCGAACCGCGGATGGTCGGCGGTCCGTGACATGTACAACCCGAAATCGGTCACCTCGTACCGTTCGACCGGCCGCACGAATCCCTTGTTGTCGGTGTTGGTCATCGCCGGGACGTCGAAGGTCTCGCGTTTGGGCGGATGGAGGTCCTCGTGAGACGAGACCTCGCGTGACGGGGGGCCGGCCGAGTCGGACATACATCGACCCTAATGGCGCCGTGGCCCCTCGATCGCCTGGAACACACTTGTCGTAGGGCGCGTTTACCCTGGCGTCATGGCCTTTGCAGCAGAGCGACCGGTGATCGCGCACTCCGAGTACCGCCCGATCGGCGAGATCGAACGTACCGAGGGCCACTTCGAGGTGGTCAGCGAGTACGAGCCCGCCGGTGACCAGCCGGCAGCCATCGACGACCTGGAGAAACGGATCGCCGCGGGCGAGAAGGACATCGTGCTGCTCGGCGCCACCGGTACCGGTAAGTCGGCGACGACGGCCTGGCTCATCGAACGCGTCCAGCGTCCGACCCTGGTGATGGCGCCCAACAAGACCCTCGCCGCGCAGCTGGCCAACGAACTACGCGAGATGCTGCCGAACAACGCCGTCGAGTACTTCGTCTCGTACTACGACTACTACCAACCCGAGGCCTACATCGCGCAGACCGACACCTACATCGAGAAGGACTCGTCGATCAACGACGACGTCGAGCGTCTGCGGCACTCGGCCACCTCGAACCTGCTGTCACGTCGGGACGTGGTGGTGGTCGCGTCGGTCTCGTGTATCTACGGTCTCGGTACCCCCCAGTCCTACCTGGATCGGTCGGTGGAGATCGCGGTCGGCGACGAGATCGATCGGGATGCATTGTTGCGGCTGCTCGTCGACGTGCAGTACGCACGCAACGACACCGCCTTCACCCGCGGCACCTTCCGCGTTCGCGGCGACACCGTCGAGATCATCCCCTCCTACGAGGAGCTCGCCGTACGGATCGAGTTCTTCGGCGACGAGGTCGAGTCGCTGTACTACCTGCACCCGCTCACCGGAGATGTTGTGCGCCAGGTGGATTCACTGCGCATCTTCCCGGCGACCCACTACGTCGCGGGACCGGACCGCATGGAGAGGGCGATGAAGAGCATCGAGGACGAGCTCGAGGAGCGCCTCTCGGAGCTCGAACGCAAGGGCAAACTCCTCGAGGCCCAGCGGCTGCGCATGCGCACCACCTACGACCTGGAGATGATGCGTCAGGTGGGGTTCTGCTCGGGCATCGAGAACTACTCGCGCCACATCGACGGCCGCGGTGCGGGTACCGCGCCGGCGACACTCATCGACTATTTCCCCGAGGATTTCCTCCTGGTGATCGACGAGTCCCACGTCACGGTCCCACAGATCGGCGGCATGTATGAGGGTGACATGTCCCGCAAACGCAACCTCGTCGAGTACGGATTCCGGCTGCCGTCGGCGGTCGACAACCGGCCCCTGACCTGGGACGAGTTCGTCGACCGCATCGGGCAGACCGTCTACCTGTCGGCAACCCCGGGCCCCTACGAGCTCGGCCAGTCCAACGGTGAGTTCGTCGAGCAGGTGATCCGGCCGACCGGACTGGTCGACCCGGAGATCGTGGTGAAACCGACCAAGGGCCAGATCGACGATCTGGTGCACGAGATCCGCGAACGCACCGACCGCGACGAGCGCGTACTGGTGACGACCCTGACCAAGAAGATGTCCGAGGACCTCACCGACTATCTGCTCGAACTCGGTATCCGAGTGCGGTATCTGCACTCCGAAGTCGACACCTTGCGGCGCGTCGAGCTACTCCGGCAACTGCGCTCGGGCGACTTCGACGTCCTGGTGGGCATCAACCTCCTGCGTGAGGGACTCGACCTGCCCGAGGTGTCGCTGGTCGCGATCCTCGACGCGGACAAGGAAGGATTCCTGCGCTCGACGACCTCGTTGATCCAGACCATCGGCCGTGCCGCGCGCAACGTGTCGGGTCAGGTTCACATGTATGCCGACAAGATCACCGACTCGATGCGCAACGCCATCGACGAGACCGAACGGCGACGGGCAAAACAGGTCGCCTACAACAAAGAGCGTGGGATCGATCCGCAGCCGCTGCGCAAGAAGATCGCCGACATCCTCGATCAGGTGTACCGGGAAGCCGAGGACACCTCGGCGGCGGTGGTCGGATCGGGCCGCAGCGCCAGCCGGGGCCGCCGCGCGCAGGGCGAGATGTCCGGGGGCAAGGCCGCCAGCGCCGGTGTGATCGAGAAGCGTGATGTGTCGGCGATGCCGAGAGCCGAACTGGCCGATCTGGTTTCGCAACTGACCGACCAGATGATGGCCGCCGCCCGCGACTTGCAGTTCGAACTCGCCGGGCGGCTGCGCGACGAGATCGCCGACCTGAAGAAGGAGTTGCGGGGAATGGATGCCGCCGGTATCAAGTAACGCACACGGGCGCGCCTCGCCCGATCGTGGGACAAATCGCCCCGCGGCGCACTAGCCTGCACACCCAGGGCTCCCTAAAGTGTGGGGGATGGTTGCGCCCGCGAAGTGCGGGGCCGGACACGTAGTGGAGGTACGAATGAGCGCATATACCACGGTGGTTGTCGGAACCGATGGCTCGGAGTCATCGATGGCGGCGGTCGATCGCGCCGGTGCGATCGCCGGAGAGTCGGCAAAACTGGTGATCGCATGCGCATATTTCCCCAACGACCGTTCCGCCGGTGAGGTGGCCGACGTACTGAAGGACGAGGCCTACCAGGTCACCGGCTCCTCGCCGACCGAGGAGATCCTGCGTCGCGCCAAGGAACGGGCGACCAAGGCCGGAGCCACCCAGATCGTGCAACGTGCGGTCAAGGGCGCACCCGTCGACGCGCTGCTGCAACTCGTCGCCGACGTCCAGGCCGACCTCTTGGTCGTCGGAAACCGAGGACTCAATTCGATCGCCGGACGCCTGCTCGGCTCGGTGCCGGCGGACGCCGCGCGCAAGTCCACCTCGGACGTTTTGATCGTCCACACCACCTAGAGATCATCCCGCACGACCGACAGGGCGCCCCGGCAAGCGGGGCGCCCTGTCGGTTCCGATGGGGTGGCGGTTGTTCGTGTCCGGTTCAGGTCGCCGGCAGATCGGCGAGCTCCGCGGGTAGGTCCCGGCTGTGAATGACGATCAGCCGCTGCGTGCTTCGCGTCAGAGCCACATACAGGTCGCTGTAGCCCCGGGGTGACTGATCGACGAGCTCGGCCGGCTCGACGACGATGGTGGTGTCGAACTCGAGTCCCTTGCACGTGGTGACCGTATGCAACCGTGGCCTCGGTTCGGCGGCCTCCCCGGATGTATCTGTGCCTGCCTCGGTGACATTCCCGAGTGCCTCGGCGATCATCGGGTGGACCGCATCGGGCACGACGATGCCGGTGAGGCCCGTCAGCTCCGGTGCGGTGGCCGCTTCGATGATGGTCGTGGCCAGGTCGCGCGGGTCGGTGCGAATGGCTGCGGGCTCGATTCCGTTCCTGCGCAACGACGTCGGGGCGGTGGCCCCCGGATCGACCCGGCTCAGCACCCGGGCCGCATAGGCCATGATCTCGGCAGGCGTGCGGTAGTTGACGGTCAGTTCCCGCAGTTGCCAGCGGTTGGCGACATACGGTGTGAGTACCTCACTCCACGAGGTGGTGCCTGCCAGGTCCCCGGTCTGGGCGGTGTCGCCGATGATCGTCATCCACCGATTCGGTATGCGACGCATCACCATTCGCCACGCCATCGCGGAGAGTTCCTGCGCCTCGTCGACGATCACATGGCCGAACGTCCAGGTCCGGTCCCCGTACGCACGTTCCGCGGTGGTCGCGCGACTGGTGTGGGTCTGACGTGCGGCGAGTTGTTCGGCGTCGATCAGGTCGTAGGCCATGAGGATCTCGGGGTCCAGCTCGTCCTCGAGATCCTGTGGCGCAGAACCGGTGAGGATATCCAGGGCGTCCTGGGCCTCGGCGAGCTGACGGCGCCACTGCTCCTTCTCCCGCGCCTGGGCCTCGGCCGTGCCGTAACCGATGAGTTCGGCGAGTTCATCGAGCAACGGGACGTCGGCGGGGGTGAGGTCGGAGGCGTCGTCCGCGGGACCTCGATGCAGGACGGCACGCTCCTCGTCGCTCCACCCGGGCGTGCACCGGCGCAGGGCGGCCTTGTCGGCGAAGAGATCTCGCAGAACGTCCTGCGGGGTCAGGGTCGGCCAGAAGTCGAGCAATGTCGCCCGGATGTCGGTGTCACGGGACATATCGGCACGGATGTCGGCGATGTCGGAGGAACTGAGCATCTGGGAACCGTCGAGCAGGCTCGAGCCGATCGCCCTGGCATGGCGCGCCGCCAGTGCGTCGAGCGCGGAGCGCAAGAACACCGACTGTGCCTGGTTGTGGGCGCGTCGGGAGGACCGTGCCTTCCCGCGGGCGGCCTTGATCAGCTCGCTGTCGATCTCGACCGTGTAGCCCTCGAAGTTGACCGGAATCGCAGTGCGCGGCAAGGACTCCCGGGCACGCACCGCCCGTTTGAGGACGTCGAGCATCGCGAGTCTGCCCTTGACCTCACGAGTTGCCCGCGGCTCATCGGCGCGGGCATGGACGTCGGGGAACAACTCGCTGATGGTCGCGAGCAACACGCCCGACTCACCCAGCGACGGCAGCACCTGGCCGATGTAATCCAAGAAGTCGCTGTTCGGCCCGATGATGAGAATGCCGCTCCGCGAGAGGATCTCACGATGGGTGTAGAGCAGATACGCCGCGCGGTGCAGGGCCACGGCGGTCTTGCCGGTACCCGGGCCACCCTGGATCACGGTCACACCACGATGGGTGGAACGGATGATGAGATCCTGCTCGCGCTGGATCGTCTCGACGATGTCGGTCATCTCACCGGTGCGTGCGGTGTTCAGCGCGGCGACGAGCGCCGACTCGTTGACGACATCGCCATGACCGAAGTCCTCGGCGGACGCATCGCCGGCGGTCAGGAGCTCGTCGTTGACCGCTTGTACCGAGCGATTTCGGGTGCGGATGTGCCGGCGCCGGGCGACGTCCTCGGGTGCGGCGGGCGTGGCGAGATAGAATGCCCGTGACAGTGGTGCCCGCCAGTCGAGGAGCAGCGTGGTGTCGGCGTCATCGTCGTCGAGAATCCCGATCCGGCCGATCCGCCGGGTCTCGCCATCCTCCAGATCGAGTCTGCCGAAATACAGATTGTGTTCGGCGGCATCGAATTTGGTGAGATCGTCGACGTACATCCGCTCGTAGGACTCGCGCTCCGACTGCGCCTGCGGCGTCCCGCCGGACTCGCGCAGGGTCGCTGCGAGGCGCTTGCGGGTGGTGGCGCGCATGCGGTCGAGACGTGCGTAGACCAGATCGAGGTGCGCCTGCTCCTCGACGGTGCGGGGATCGTCGGTGCGTGCGGGTGACGAACTCATCGGGCCTCCGCGCAGTCGGTGAGGCCGGCGTCCTGCACGAGGCGTGCCGCGCGGATGCCCGCGACGAGCCGCGCGGCCCGGTGGGTATCGGCCAGCTCGGCGCATGACTCTGCCGCGTCGGTGGACAGGCTCAGGTGAAGGCGCCGGTCCAGCCAGCCGAAGATGTCGGACTGGGAACCGAAGGGCGCCAACGAGTCCGGGCTGTCGCCGAGCACCCCATGCCGGGAGGAGTAGAGGCAGAAGGTTGCGGGGAGGGGGAAATCCGGGGATGGTGCCGGCCCGTGGGGGCGCAGGGAAAGTGACGTCGAGCTCACGGTTATTCGATGGTAGTTGGGTTCGGTGGAGTCGAGCGCCGCGAGGTGTGCGGGTTCGAGCCACGCGGCGGTGGTGGCCAACCGGGCGCCGGCTCGGTGATACGGAGCCGCGGGTATGTACCCGCGTCGGGCAACATCCGCCGAGTGGGTGACGCCGAGGTCGGCGACCCACACCCGCACGAGCCTGTCGATCAGATCGGCGGTGTTGAGTCCTGCGTCAACGAACTTGCCGCGCAGCACCTCTGGCGACGCGTTGGAACCGACGGCCACCACGAGGGTGGCTGTTCCCGGCGTCGTCGGAGGACATACCGACGACGCCGGGACGACGGTCTCGTCGTGCCAGGGGTAGAGATGAGGATCGAGACTCCCCGTGACGGTGGGGGATCGACGCCGGGTCGGCAGGGTCAGGACACGGCCTTTCGCCAGCGGCGACGGCCGGCCTCCGCCTTGTCCTGTGCGGTCGCGGCCAGGGACTTGGCCGAATCCGCCAACTCCGGTGCGCGGTCACCGATGAGTTCGGCGACCTCGGCGGAGCGGTCGCCGATCTTCTCGGCCCATTCGGTGGAGCGTTCGCGTGCGGCTTCGGCGAGTTCGGGGGCGCGGTCGCGCAGCAGTTCGGCGGCCTCCTCGGACTTCTCCCCGAGGACCGATGCACCCTCATGGGTGCGTTCGACGATCGAATCCCACGCCGACGAGCCGGCCTTCGCGCCGACCGGCAGAGCCGCGGTGACAGCTGCCGTCGCGGCGCTGGCCTTGCGCTTTCCGCGCCATGCGAGCGAGGGCTTGCCCTCGGTGTCGGCTGCGGCGATCAGCAGTCCACCGGCGAGGCTGACGTTCTTGAGGAACTGGGTGCGCTGGAGGTTGCGCTTGGCCGGATCGGTCTCCTGCCAGAAGGGATGGCCGGCAAAGGTGGTCGGTACCAGCGACCCGGCCAGACCGAGCGCTGCGATTCGCGGGAACCTGCCCGTCGCGAGCAGCAATCCACCACCGACCTGCACGGCGCCGTTGATCCGCACCAGCAACTCGGGGTCGTGGGGTACAGCGGCGGAGACGTTCTCGGGCAGGGCGTTCAAGGAACTCTCGATGAAATCACCCGCCATCTCGGCGCGGCCGGTCGGCTTGCGCAACGCGTCGACACCCGACGCGATGAACACGGTGGCGAGCATGGGACGGGCGATACGGCGAAGAATCATCAGTGACACTGCCCTTCGTTCGGTCTGCGTGCGGAGCCGGACGCCCGACGGTGGCCGACCCGGGTTCTCGAATCAGCTCGGTCGATATGGCGCCTCATCGAGGCTACCCGTCGTGGGCAGCGCGCCGGGGATTGCGCGCGACGAGAGTCACCAGCCCCGCTCGCGCCACCCGGGCAATGCAGGTCGCTCGGCACCCAGCGTGGTGTCCTTGCCGTGTCCGGGGTAGACGACGGTGGAATCGGGGAAGCGATCGAACACCTTTGTCGAGACGTCGTCGAGGAGGGTGTCGAAATCACCCGGTTGCCAGGTCTTCCCGATACCTCCCGGGAACAGGCAATCGCCGGTGAACAGATGCACGACGCCGTCGGCGGGATCGGTGAGGGCGAGCGCGATGGAGCCCGGTGTGTGGCCGACGAGATGGATCGCCGTGTACGTGAGGTCGCCGACGGTGAGCTGGTCGCGATCGTCGACGAGGGTGTCCGGACGGACCGGCAATTCGTCGGCATCGAGGCGGCCGGCGGCGGTCGGTGCACCGGTGGCGGTGGCGATCTGCTCGAGAGCCTGCCAGTGGTCGAAATGTTGGTGGGTGGTGAAGATCAGGGTGGGGGAGCCGCCGAGTTCGCGCAGGACGGCGAGGATGTCGTCGCCGTCGTTGGCGGCGTCGATGATCAACTGCTCACCGGAGGATTTCGAGGTGATGATGTAGGTGTTGTTGTCCATCGGGCCGACGGACATCTTGGTGATGGTCGCGTGGGACAGCGTGCGGCGCTGAGGGCCACTCTCGGACAAGTCGCCGGTGTAGTCGTCGGAGATCGCCAGATCGTTCGAGGTCATAACACCCAACCCTAGACATTCGGGAGTCCCGCGTATCGTGGATCCGTGGCGTGCCGGGAAGCCTGTCCGGTGCGCACGACCCACTCTCCCGGAATTTGTCGGTGGCTCCCGCTACGGTCATGCGCGCGGGGCGCACTGCGCCCGGACATTCGAGTTCTTGAGATAGGAATGCAGTGGTTGATCGCCTGATCGTCCGCGGAGCCCGTGAGCACAACCTGCGCGGAATCGACGTGGACCTGCCGCGTGACAGTCTGATCGTCTTCACCGGTCTGTCCGGGTCGGGGAAGTCCTCGCTGGCCTTCGACACGATCTTCGCCGAGGGCCAGCGCCGCTACGTCGAGTCGCTCTCGGCGTACGCGCGTCAGTTCCTCGGCCAGATGGACAAACCCGATGTCGACTTCATCGAGGGCTTGTCCCCGGCGGTCTCGATCGATCAGAAGTCGACCAACCGCAATCCGCGGTCGACGGTCGGCACGATCACCGAGGTGTACGACTACCTGCGACTGCTCTACGCGCGCGCCGGTAAGGCGCACTGCCCGGTGTGTGGCGCGGAGATCGCCAAACAAACACCGCAGCAGATCGTCGACCAGGTCCTCGCGATGGGCGAGGGCACCCGGTTCCAGGTGTTGGCGCCGGTCGTCCGCACCCGAAAGGGCGAGTTCGTCGACCTGTTCGCCGAACTCCAGACGCAGGGCTTCTCCCGTGCGCGGATCGACGGCAAGGTCCATCCATTGGCGGAGCCGCCGAAACTCAAGAAGCAGGAAAAGCACGACATCGAGGTCGTCGTGGACCGCCTGGTGGTCAAGAGCAGTGCCAAGCAGCGATTGACCGACTCGGTGGAGACGGCGCTGCGCCTGGCCGACGGCATCGTGGTGCTCGACTTCGTCGACCTCGACGCCGACGATCCGCACCGCGAGCGACGCTTCTCCGAGCGGATGGCCTGCCCGAATGGGCACCCCATCGCGATCGACGATCTCGAACCCCGATCGTTCTCGTTCAACTCCCCGTACGGAGCATGTCCCGAATGCGACGGTCTCGGTGTCCGCAAGGAGATCGACGAGGATCTCGTCGTGCCCGACCCGGACCTCGCATTGTCGGAGGGCGCGATCGCGCCGTGGTCGTCGGGACACAATGCGGACTACTTCCTGCGACTGATGGGCGGCCTGGCCGATCAGATGGGTTTCGCCGTCGACACCCCGTGGAAGAAGTTGCCCGCCAAGGCGCGCAACGCGCTGCTCAACGGCAGTGATCATCAGGTTCACGTCAAGTTCCGCAACCGTTACGGCCGCACCCGCTCGTACTACACCGAGTTCGAGGGCGTGATGGCCTTCCTCAGCAGGCGGATGGATCAGACCGAGTCCGAGCAGATGAAGGAGCGTTACGAGGGGTACATGCGCGACGTGCCGTGCCCCGCGTGTGGTGGGGCCCGCCTGCGACCGGAGATCCTGTCGGTGACCCTCGACCATCCGACCGACGGGCCCCGATCGATCGCGCAGGTCTGCGAACTCTCGATCTCCGAATGTGCGACGTACCTCGACGGTCTGTCCCTCGACGCGCGGCAGAAGGCGATCGCCGGCCGTGTTCTCAAAGAAGTGCAGGCTCGTATCCGGTTCCTGCTCGACGTGGGCCTGGAGTACCTGTCGCTCGAACGCGCGGCCGGGTCGTTGTCCGGTGGCGAAGCACAACGCATCCGCCTGGCCACCCAGATCGGTGCAGGGCTTGCCGGGGTGCTCTACGTCCTCGACGAGCCATCGATCGGGCTGCACCAGCGCGACAACCGACGACTCATCGACACGCTGACGCGGCTGCGCGATCTCGGCAACACGCTGATCGTCGTCGAGCACGATGAGGACACCATCCGCGCGGCCGACTGGATCGTCGACATCGGCCCCCGGGCCGGTGAACACGGTGGTGAGGTCGTGCACTCGGGCAGCTACAAGGAACTGCTCAAGAACCGGAAGTCGTTGACGGGCAACTATCTTGCCGGTCGAGACACCCTTCCGGTGCCGGCGATCCGACGGCCGATCACCAAGAACCGGCACATCACGGTGGTCGGGGCGCGCGAACACAATCTGCGGGGCATCGATGTGACGTTCCCGCTCGGTGTGCTCACCGCCGTGACGGGAGTGTCCGGGTCGGGGAAGTCGACCCTGGTCAACGACATTCTCGCCACGGTCCTCGCCAACAAGCTCAACGGCGCCCGACAAGTCCCGGGCCGGCACACGCGGGTCAACGGGTTGGGAAATCTCGACAAGCTCGTTCAGGTGGACCAGTCGCCGATCGGGCGCACCCCGCGTTCCAACCCGGCGACCTACACCGGCGTCTTCGACAAGATCCGAACCCTGTTCGCAGCCACCACCGAGGCCAAGGTGCGCGGCTATCAGCCGGGCCGGTTCTCGTTCAACGTCAAGGGCGGCCGGTGCGAGGCGTGCACCGGTGAGGGCACGATCAAGATCGAGATGAACTTCCTGCCGGATGTCTACGTGCCGTGCGAGGTGTGCCATGGGGCGCGGTACAACCGCGAAACACTCGAGGTCCACTACAAGGGCAAGACCATCTCGGAGGTCCTCGACATGCCGATCGAGGAGGCCGCCGAGTTCTTCGAACCGGTGACCTCGATTCACCGCTACCTCAAAACGCTGGTTGAGGTCGGGCTCGGTTACGTCCGGCTCGGGCAGCCGGCGCCGACCCTGTCCGGTGGCGAGGCGCAGCGTGTGAAGCTCTCCGCCGAACTCCAGAAGCGGTCGTCGGGACGGACGGTCTACATTCTCGACGAGCCGACCACGGGCCTGCACTTCGAGGACATCAAGAAACTGCTCGCGGTGATCAACGGATTGGTCGACAAGGGCAACACCGTGATCGTCATCGAGCACAACCTCGACGTGATCAAGACCGCCGACTGGGTGATCGACATGGGGCCCGAGGGCGGAACCGGGGGCGGGATGGTCGTCGCGGAGGGCACTCCGGAGGAGATCGCCGATACCCCCGAAAGCCACACCGGCAAGTTCCTCGCCGAGATCCTCGACGACGAACGGGTCGCCTCGGCCGGCTGACGGCGCCCGCCTATTCGCCGACGGCGCCCGTCAGTTCGCCGACAGCGCTCACCTACCCGCCGACGGCGCTCGTGGCGGTCGGTCGTCGTAGTTGTCGAAGGCTTTCATCGAACTCCAGTCCGGCCAGGTCAACTCCCACAGGCGGTGGAGGCGTCCACCTCGGAACGTCGCGACGAACATCACTTCGATGTCGGTGGCAGCTTCGTCGGGACGTTTCGTCGTGATCCAGAGACGCCCGGCGAGGCGATCGGACTCCTCGACCCACGCCTCGTCGTCGTAACGCACCGAGTAGGTGATGGGCGTCGAGTAGACGCGCGCATGGCCGGCGTGGAAGGCATCGTAGTCCTGCGTCTGGCCATTGGTGACGAGGATGAAATCTCGGTCGTAGTACGTATCCACCATCGAGATGTTCTTGGCCTCCACCATTCGCGTGAACATCTCTCGCATCACCGCTTGGAGCGGAGCTGCCATCGCGTCACCCACCCATCGACTTCCGGATCTCCTCGAGTCGTTTCTTCGCGGCCTCATCGCGCTTGCGCATCATCTCGTCCACCTGCCGGCCTTCAGGGGTCCCTTCGGCCAGCTCTTGTGACCCGATCGCCGTCGCGATCCGATTCTCGATCTTGTCGCGCACGAAATCGAATGTGGGAACGCCGGATTCGGTGTAGTCGGGGTCTGGGATCGACGGCGTGCCGCCGAACTGTCCGGGCGTCGTGGGTGGTACGACCACCTCGGCGTCGATGATCTCGTCGTCGGGTCCACCGGGCCCGTTGGGGGAGGATGCCGACTCGCCAGATTCCGTCATGACTTCCACCCTATGCGTGCCCGGGGACGGCTGTATGCGCTTGCCGAGCGGTGACGAACGAACCGGCACCGGCGACGGTGTGCGCACAGGTGCCGAGCGCCTCACACTGAGAAGATGGCGGTCGACGGCTCGGTTCTGCGCGTCGCGGTGGCGCAGCCGGGAGACGGTTCGTCGTCACTGAGGGACAGTGCGCGTCGTCACGCCGGCTTGGTCCGGCGTGCGGGCGCCGACCTGATCGTTTTTCCCGAACTGTCTCTCACCGGGTATCACCTTGACGCGCGCGATGTCGCCGTCGATGCGACCGAACTCGGGGTGATCGCCGACGCCTGCCACGAAAGCGGGTGCACGGCGCTGATCGGCGCGCCGATCAGCGAGAACGGGCAACGTTATATCGCTTTCCTCCGCGTCGATTCGACGACGACATCGGCGGTCTATCGGAAGTGCTTCCCCGGTGCGGACGAGAGTCCGCACTTCGCGGCCGGGCCGGGACCCTGTGCCGTTACGGTGCAGGGATGGTCGATCGGGCTCGGTATCTGCCGTGACACCGGCGTGGCAGCGCACGTGGCCGACACGGCCGCGCTCGACATCGATCTGTACGCGTGTGGCGTCGTCCACCATCGGTGGGAGTTGGACGAACAACGGCGCCGCGCGGCGCGGATCGCCGAGGCGTGTCGGTCGCCGGTGGCGATGGCGAGTGCTGCCGGCAGAACGGGCGGCGGCTACGACCTGTCGGCCGCGCATTCGGCGATTGTCTCGTCCGCAGGGGAGATCGCGGCCGATGCCGGCACCGCCGTGGATGCGGTGGTGGCATGCGACCTCCGGCTGCGCCGGGCTCTTGGCCCCGCGATCATGGGTGAGCCATACCCGCCACGGCCAACACAGCGCCCAGGACACCGACGACGACATACCCCATGATCGTCAGCCCACGCCGGACCCGAGAACCCACTCTGGATCCGAGTAGCGCACCTACGGTCACCAGTCCGGACTGCCAACTCAGCGAGGCCGCGATGACCCCGACGACAAATGCGATCCGCGCCACGGGAGGCAGCGGACCGATAGAGACCGTCACTGCAGAGAAGTAGACGAAGGTCGCCGGGTTGATCGCGGTCAAGCCGAAGAACACCAGGAATCGGCGGCCGGTTCGGGTCCGCCGATTCGGCAACGCCGTCGTCGCTGTCGGGGATCGACGTCGGATGCCCACCACCGCGATGACGATGAGAACCACTCCGCCGAGCACCTCGGGGAGCGCACCGAGTCGGCGGACCTCCGGTGCCACGATGTTTCCGACGACGACCGACGCGAGCGCGTAGAGACCGTCCACCGAGGCGACCCCGACAGCCGCAGGCAGTCCGTGGCGAATGCCCGCGCTGACACCTTCGTGGATCAACAGAATCCCGATCGCCCCGAGTGGCATCGCCACGCCGAGCCCGGCCAGAAGACCCATACCCATCGCACTCGCCACCTCCCTCATGCCGTTGACCCTGAGGCGCCGGACGGACGCAGAGGAGAGATTGAGCAGCGGAGTGCACAATTTTCTGTATGGACGACATCGACAGACAGATTCTCGGCATTCTTGCCACCGATGGCCGAGCATCGTTCAGTCACATCGGTCGAGTCGTGGGCCTGAGTACCAACGGTGCGGCTTCCCGCGTCAGACGACTCGAAGGTGACGGCGTGATCCTCGGGTATCGAGCGGTGCTCGCCGATGCCGCCGAGGTCGACGTCCCGGTCACCTCGATCGAGGCCTTCGTCGACATCCGGTTACGCGAGGGCGTCGACTCGGAGGGATTCCTGGATTGGGCCGGGCACGATCCGGCGGTGCTCGACGCCGTTCACGTGACCGGCTTGTTCGACTACCTGCTGCGCATCCGGGTGTCGGGAACTGCGGACCTCGATCGATTTCTTCGCAGGGTCAAATCAGAGGGCGGGGCCGGTGGCTCACAGACCCGAATCGCGTTGCGCCCCAGGGACTGACGAGTGCGGTGTGAGTCGGCGCAATCGGTTTGGGGGTCGGTGGCGCACGGTGAGCGGAACGCCTCGCGACGCCGTCTCAGCGCCGGCGGTCGCGCACCGGCCCGGTGTACTTCTCGCCCGGTCCTTCGCCGGGCTCGTCCGGGTATGCGCTCGCCTCGCGGAAGGCGAGTTGCAGTTGCTTGAGTCCATCGCGGATGGGTGCGGCGTGGATGCCGAGGTCGGCGCGTGAAGCGTCGACCAGTCCGGCGAGTGCGTGGATGAGCCGCCGGGCCTCGTCGAGGTCCACATCGGACTCCGAAGCACCCTCGGCGAGTCCCAACTTCTCCGCCGACGCGCTCATGAGCATCACGATGGACTTGGTGATGACCTCGATCGCCGGAATATCGGCCAGGTCGCGAATGTTGTCATCGGCGGCAATGGAAGGGTTCGACTCGGTCGGCCCGGTACCTCTCGTCCCGTCGGCAGGCCCGTCACCTGCGGCGTCGGCGGAGGGCGAATAGGTGTTTCCGGTCATGACTGTTAGACTTCCATAGCACGACCGCCCCGGTTCGCCGGGGTTGCAAGTGGAGTCAGGCTCCCACCGCTACGACGCGCCATTGGCGCAGTTGTACGGTCCGGTCCCAAAGGCCCAGGTCAGCCGTATGGCTGCGTGGGCTGGATGCGCCCAGCGTGTTCGAGTGGACCGGTCGGCGTTGGAGCCCTGCCGATGATCTCTCGAAGATCGTCGCCGGGGCTTTTTTGCTGAGGCCTTCTCCTCCTGCGCCCGACTCATCGCGGCGGCCGACCTGTTCGGAATTATCAAGGAGGCCCCATCAGCACTGAGACCCGCATCAACGAGCGCATCCGCGTACCGGAGGTCCGACTCGTCGGACCGAATTCGGAGCAGGTGGGCATCGTGCGTGTTGAAGATGCGCTCCGCCTGGCCTACGAGGCCGATCTGGATCTGGTCGAGGTCGCACCCGACGCCCGCCCGCCGGTGTGCAAGATCATGGACTACGGCAAGTTCAAATACGAAGCCGCCCAGAAGCAGCGCGAGGCGCGTCGTAACCAGCAGATGACCGTCATCAAGGAGCAGAAGCTCCGCCCGAAGATCGACGACCACGATTACGAGACCAAGAAGGGTCACGTCATCCGGTTCTTGAAGGACGGGTCCAAGGTGAAGGTCACCATCATGTTCCGTGGCCGCGAGCAGTCGCGACCCGAGCTCGGATTCCGGCTCCTGCAGCGTCTCGGCAACGATGTCGCCGACTACGGCTTCATCGAGACCTCGGCCAAGCAGGACGGACGGAACATGACGATGGTCCTCGCCCCGCACAAGGGTGCGAAGACCCGCGTCAAGGCGCAGCAGCAGTCGCAACGCCCGCCTCGCCAGGCCGGCGACGACGGCGCCGACGCCACGAGCTAGTCGACACCGGCGTCGACTGCCCCGGGCGTCGACGCACGGACAGACCACTGCGAACCCAGCGCGCCCGCCGGAGCGGGCGCCGCTGGAGTTCGCCCAAACGAAGGAAGACACATGCCGAAGAGCAAAACCCACAAGGGCACCGCGAAGCGCTTCAAGGTGACCGGCAGCGGCAAGATCGTGCGCCAGAAGGCCAACCGTCGCCACCTGCTCGAGCACAAGCCCTCCCGTCGGACCCGTCGTCTCGACGGCACGACCGTTGTGAGCGAGAACGACGCACCGCGCATCAAGCGCCTGCTCAACCGCTGACGCCCTGACCACCACCGAGAAGAGGAGTGACTAAATGGCACGCGTGAAAAGGGCTGTCAACGCCCAGAAGAAGCGTCGGACGACCCTGGAGGCCTCCAAGGGATACCGCGGTCAGCGTTCGCGCCTGTACCGCAAGGCCAAGGAGCAGCAGCTCCACTCGCTGACCTACGCCTACCGGGACCGTCGCGCCCGCAAGGGTGAGTTCCGCAAGCTGTGGATCGCGCGCATCAACGCCGCGGCCCGCGCCAACGACATCACCTACAACCGCTTCATCCAGGGCCTCAAGGCCGCGGGTGTCGAGGTCGACCGCAAGGTGCTCGCCGACATCGCCGTCACCGACCCCGAGGCCTTCACCGGTCTCGTCGAGGTCGCGCGCAAGGCGCTGCCCGCCGACGTCAACGCGCCGGCCGCCTGATCACCACGTAGTTCGAGTTGGTGCAGACCGACAACACACGACCCGTGACGGACGTTCTCTCGGAACGCTCGTCGCGGGTCGTGTCGTTGGCGAAGCTGCACAGATCTGCCACGCGCCGCACCGAGAAGCGTTTTCTCGTCGAGGGCGCCAACGCCGTCGACGCCGCGTTGGCGACCGGCCGCGCGCGCTCGGTGCTGGTCCGCGACGACGCCGAGGATCGTTTCGGCGAACTCCTCGATCGGGCGAGAGCACACTCCGTGCCCGTATACCGGCTGTC
Source organism: Gordonia sp. L191 (assembly GCF_030077625.1). NCBI lineage: Bacteria > Bacillati > Actinomycetota > Actinomycetes > Mycobacteriales > Gordoniaceae > Gordonia > Gordonia sp. L191. The sequence continues at coordinate 2,106,245 of NZ_CP125996.1, forward strand.
CGACCGTGCCGCGGCAAAACTGGCCGAGACCACCACGGCGCCGGGGGTGTTCGCCGAATGCGATCTCCTGACCGTCCATCTCGACGAGGTGCTCGCCGGATCGCCGCGGTTGCTCGCCGTTGCCGTCGAGCCGCGTGAGCCCGGCAACGTCGGCACGCTGATCCGATGCGCCGACGCGATGGGCGCCGATGCGGTCGTCCTGCTCGGTGACGCCGTCGACCCGCACAACGGGAAGGCGGTCCGCGCGAGCGCGGGAAGTGTTTTCCACATCCCGGTGGTGCGCGAATCGGACACGACCGCCGCGCTGAGCGCACTACGCTCCGGCGGCATCCTCACCCTGGCCACCGCGGCCGACGGTGAACTGAGCCTCGACGACGCCGACGACGTGTTCGCCGGACCGGTCGCCTGGCTGTTCGGCAACGAGGCCCACGGATTGCCCAACACCCTGCTCGCCGATGCCGACCACCGCATCGCCATTCCGATCCACGGTCACGCCGAAAGCCTCAATCTTGCTGCGGCCAGCGCGATCTGCCTCTATGCGGCGGCTCGCATCCAGCATCGTCGGTCGGGGTCGCCGGACTGAGGCCGCGCCTTGAGCCGCCGACGTCGTCCGACTGCCCTGCCGACGGACGCGAGCAGTGTCGGGCACCCCGGTGAACGCGGCGACCTGCGCCGCTGGGTCCATACCGGGTCGACTAGTCTGGGATGTCGATGTCCGCCGTCGCGCATTGCGTGATCCGCCAGACGTGACAATCCGGACGTGACGACACCGAGGAGATCACCACCCGTGGCCAGCTCAGCCGACCGCCCCGCCGACAAGGGTTCCGAGGACCTGCGGTTCCCCGAACCATCGGAACTCGACGCCGCCGCCTCCGCCGCGGTGTCGGCGTTCGAGGCGGCGGGCGATCTCGATGCCCTCGCGCTCGCGAAGACCGCGCATCTCGGTGACCGCTCACCGATCGCACTGGCCCGGCGCGCGCTCGGCAGCCTGCCGAAGGACCAGCGGTCGTCGGCGGGCAAGACCGTCAACGAGGTTCGCGGTCGGGTGTCGGCCGCCCTGGACGCGCGGACCGCCCAGCTCGAGTCGGAGCGCGACGCTGCCGTCCTCGTCGCCGAATCGGTCGACGTGACCCTGCCCAGCAGACGACGCCCACTCGGTGCCCGTCACCCGATCACCGTCATCTCCGAGCAGGTCGCCGATGTCTTCGTGGCGATGGGCTGGGAGATCGCCGAAGGTCCGGAGGTCGAGACCGAGCACCACAACTTCGACGCCCTGAACTTCCTGCCCGACCACCCCGCGCGCTCGATGCAGGACACGTTCTACATCGCGCCCGAGGGGTCGCGACAGGTGCTGCGCACCCACACCTCGCCGGTCCAGGTGCGGTCGATGCTCACCCGCGACGTCCCGATCTACGTCGCATGTCCGGGTCGCACCTTCCGGACCGACGAGCTCGACGCCACCCACACGCCGGTGTTCCACCAGATCGAGGGTCTCGCTGTCGACAAGGGTCTGACGCTGGCCAATCTGCGCGGCACCCTCGAGGTCTTCGCGCGGGCACTGTTCGGCCCCGAGACCACGACGCGGATGCGAGCGAGCTACTTCCCGTTCACTGAGCCGTCCGCCGAGGTCGACGTGTGGTTCCCCGCCAAGAAGGGTGGCCCGGGCTGGGTGGAGTGGGGAGGTTGCGGCATGGTGAATCCGAATGTGTTGCGCGCCAGCGGAATCGATCCCGATGTCTATTCCGGGTTCGCATTCGGGATGGGCCTGGAACGCACCCTGCAGTTCCGCAACGACATCTCCGACATGCGCGACATGGTCGAAGGTGACGTCCGCTTCTCCCTGCCGTTCGGCCCTGCGATCTGATCTCGCCACCCGACACCGCAAACGATCGAAAGTAGCTGATTGACGTGCGTGCCCCACAGTCCTGGTACACCGAGGTGTTGCGAGCCGGCGACCCGACCTGGTCGGCGACCGTCGAGGAGATCGACGCCGGATTCGTGCGCGTCGGCTTCGAGATCGAGGACATCGACGTCTTCCCGACGATCACCGGGCCCCTGGTCATCGGCCGGGTGGAGACGATCGAGGAACTGACCGAGTTCAAGAAGCCCATCCGCTTCTGCACCGTCGCGGTCGGCGAGGCCGAGCCCCGCGGAATCGTGTGCGGTGCACGCAACTTCGCCGAGGGCGACCTCATTGTGGCGGCATTGCCCGGTACGGTGTTGCCGGGACCGTTCGAGATCGCCTCGCGCAAGACCTACGGGCGCATCTCTGACGGAATGATCTGCTCGGTCTCCGAATTGGGGATCGGCACCGACCACAGCGGCATCCTCGTCCTCGCACCGGGCACCGCCGAGCCGGGCGCCGATGCGCGTGAGGTTCTCGGACTCGACGACACCGCCATCGACGTCAACGTCACCCCCGACCGTGGCTACGCCTTCTCCGTCCGCGGGCTCGGACGTGAACTCGCAAGCAGTTTCTCGGTGCCCTTCATCGATCCGGGCCTGCCCGGCGAGGCCCTCGTCGCCGGCGGTGATCCGTGGCCGGTGGCCATCGAACCGGGCTCCGCCGCCACCCGCTACACCGCGCGCCTGATCGCCGGGGTCGACGCGACCGCCATCTCGCCGTGGTGGATGCAGAAGCGCCTGATGGTTGCCGGGGTGCGGCCGATCTCGGCGATCGTCGATGTCACCAATTACGTGATGCTCGAACTCGGTCAGCCGTTGCACGCCTTCGACGCCGACAAGCTCACCGGAACCGTCACCGTGCGCAACGCCGTGGCGGGGGAGAAGCTGACCACCCTCGACGGGGTGGTGCGCACACTCGATCCCGAGGACGTCGTCATCGCCGACGACAGCGGTCCGATCGCCCTGGCCGGGCTGATGGGCGGCGCCGACACCGAGGTCGGTTCGGAGACCACCCGGGTTCTGTTGGAGTCGGCCACCTTCGATCCGGTTCGGGTGTTCCGGACCGGTAAGCGCCACAAGCTGACCTCGGAGGCCACCAAACGGTTCGAGCGCACCGTCGACCCCGAGATCACCGCGGTCGCCTCGGATCGCGGTTCGACGCTCATCGTGGAACTCGCCGGCGGTGAGATCGCCTCCCCGCTGTCGGACCTTCGCGTACCTGTCGATGCACCGCAGCCGATTTCGATCGCCGCCGACGAACCCGACCGCACCGCCGGGGTGACCTATGCGCCCGGAACCACCGCGGCCCGACTGACCGAGGTCGGCTGTACCGTCACCGGCACCGACCCGCTCGAGGTGATCCCCCCGTCGTGGCGACCCGATCTGCGTCAGCGTGCCGACCTCGTCGAGGAGGTGTTGCGACTCGAGGGTCTCGAGGACATCCCGGCAGTCCCGCCCACCGCGCCCGCGGGGACCGGTCTGACCCCCGCGCAGCGCCGGCGCCGCGGCATCGGCCGGACACTCGCCCTCGACGGCTTCGTCGAGGTGCTGCCGTACCCGTTCATGCCGGCCGGCATCTTCGACCAGTGGGATCTCCCGGCCGACGACGAGCGACGACGCACGGTGAAGGTGCTCAATCCGTTGGAGTCCGATCGGCCGGAACTCAACACGACCCTGTTGCCCGGTCTGCTGGAAATGGCTGCGCGCAACATCTCTCGTGGTCAGCGTGACCTCTCGTTGTTCACCGTGGGGCAGGTCGTGATCGCCGGAGACAACGTCGTTCCGGTCGGGGCAGTCGATGTGGCCCGGCGCCCGACCGACGAGCAGATCGCCGCACTCGATGCCTCGCTGCCGCACCAGCCGCTGCACGTGGCCGCGGTCCTGACGGGGCTGCGTGACCCGGCGGGCCCGTGGGGCCAGGGCCGCGCGGCGGATCATCTCGACGCCTTCGAGGCGGCTCGCACGATCGGCCGCGCCGCCGGCGTGACGGTGGAGTTGTCGGCCGACGATCATCGACCCTGGCATCCCGGCCGCTGCGCTCGAGTGACCGTGAACGGGACGACCGTCGGATACGCAGGTGAACTACATCCCGCGGTCCTCGAACGCGCCGGGCTCCCCAAACGGCTGTGTGCGGTGGAGATCGACATCGATGCGCTGCCGCTGACAGCGAACCTGCCGGCGCCGAATATCAGTGTGTTCCCGGCCGTATTGCAGGATGTCGCGGTGGTGGTCGGCGAGCCGGTGCCCGCAGCCGAGGTCGAGAAGGCGTTGCGCGACGGTGCTGGGGATCTCCTCGAGGCGATCGAGCTGTTCGACGTCTTCACCGGCGCCCAGGTCGGCGACGGACACAAGTCGCTGACCTTTGCGCTGCGCTTCCGCGCGGCGGACCGTACGCTCACCGAGGACGAGGCGAGCAACGCCAAACTTGCGGCGGTGGAAACCGCGAGCGAACGACTCGGGGCGCGCTTGCGCTGATCGCGTGAGGGCCACGTCTGCGCGCGGTCGCGGTGAGGCCACCAGGGGCGGTGTGAATTGATTTGCACCGCCATGCATAATGATTGCATGACGATCAAGGTGGCGGTCGCCGGTGCGAGCGGCTACGCGGGCGGTGAGATCCTGCGACTTCTGTGCCGTCACCCCCGACTGCGTTCGGGTGAGCTGGAGATCGGCGCGCTGACCGCGGGTGGCAACGCCGGCAGCACGCTCGGCACCCTTCATCCCCATCTGCTCCCGCTGGGCGACCGCGTGCTGCAGGAGTCGACGCCGGAGATCCTCGCAGGCCACGACGTGGTCTTCCTCGGCCTGCCGCACGGGACGTCGGCAGCCATCGCGGATGCCCTTCCGCCCACGACGCTCATCATCGACTGCGGTGCCGACTTCCGGTTGCGCGACAGTGCCGACTGGACTGCGTATTACGGGGGACAACACGCGGGCACCTGGCCGTACGGCATGCCCGAGCTGCCGGGTAACCGCGAAGTCCTCTCCGGTGCCAGTCGTATCGCGGTTCCGGGCTGCTACCCGACGGTCTCGATCCTGTCGCTGCTGCCGGCGGTCGCCGCGGGGCTGATCGAGCCGGCGGTCACCGTGGTCGCCGTCAGCGGGACCTCCGGTGCGGGGCGCTCGCCCAAGGTCGACCTGCTGGCCGCCGAGGTGATCGGGTCGGCACGGGCCTACGGTGTCGGCGGTGTGCACCGGCACACACCGGAGATCGCGCAGGCACTCTCGGCTGTCGCCGACATGCCGGTGACCGTGTCCTTCACCCCTGTTCTGGTCCCGATGTCGCGGGGCATCCTGGCCACCTGCACCGCCCGTACCTCGGCGACTTCTGACGATGTGCGCGCGGTGTATGAAAAGGCTTATGCGGAGGAACCTTTCGTGCACCTGCTGCCGGCCGGTGCCCTGCCGACGACCGGTTCGGTGATCGGATCCAATGCGGTGCAGCTGGCGGTGACCGTCGACGAGCGCGCAGGTACTCTCGTCGCGGTCGGCGCGATCGACAACCTCACCAAGGGCACCAGTGGTGCTGCGGTGCAGTCGATGAATCTCGCGCTGGGCTGGGACGAGACCGAGGGTTTGAGCACCGTGGGGGTGGCACCGTGACCACATCGGATGATCGGATCGACGCCGACGATCGCATCGCCGGCGGTGCGCCGCTGGACGCACCGCGATTGGTGCGGGAGCAGGGCGTCAGCGCCCCGCTCGGTTTCCGGGCTGCCGGTATCGCGGCCGGTATCAAGGCATCCGGCAAGGAGGATCTTGCACTGGTCTTCAACGAGGGCCCCGACTACGCCGCAGCCGGTGTGTTCACCCGCAACCAGGTCAAGGCAGCGCCGGTGTTGTGGTCGCAGCAGGTGCTCACCACGGGCCGACTGCGTGCGGTGATCCTCAACTCGGGCGGCGCGAACGCGTGCACCGGGCCGGGCGGATTCCAGGACACCCACGCCACCGCGGAGGCCGTCGCACAGGCGCTGAGCAACTGGGGCACCGAGACCGGTGCCGTCGAGGTCGCCGTCTGCTCCACCGGCCTGATCGGCGACCGCCTGCCGATGGACAAGGTGTTGGCCGGCGTCACCGAGATCGTCCACGAGATGGGGGGCGGCCTGTCCGGGGGGACCGACGCCGCCTACGCCATCATGACCACCGATACTGTGCCCAAACAGGTTGCGCTGCACCACCCCCAGGGATGGAACGTCGGCGGCATGGGCAAGGGCGCGGGAATGCTCGCCCCGTCACTGGCCACCATGCTGTGCGTGCTGACCACCGACGCTCGCGCGTCCGCCGAGCAACTCGACACCGCCCTGCGGCGGGCCACGGCGCTGACCTTCGATCGACTCGACGTTGACGGTGCCACCTCGACCAACGACACCGTGCTGTTGCTCAGTTCCGGGGCCAGCCAGATCCCGGTCGATCAAGCAGATCTCGACGCCGCCGTGCTGGCGGTGTGCGACGATCTGGCCGCACAGCTGATGGCCGACGCCGAGGGCGTCACCAAACGCGTCACCATCACCGTCGCCGGCGCGCGGACCGAGGACGACGCGATCACCATCGCACGGACCGTGGCCCGCGACTCGCTGGTGAAGACCGCACTGTTCGGCTCCGATCCGAACTGGGGTCGCGTGCTCGCCGCGGTGGGGATCGCGCCGGTCACCATCGACCCCGACCGGATCTCGGTGTCGTTCAACGGCAACGCCGTCTGCATCGACGGTGCCGGCGCACCCGGCGCACGTGAGGTGGACCTGTCCGGAGCCGACATCGACGTGCGCATCGAGCTGGGACTCGGAGGGGCGTCCGGTTCCATCCGCACCACCGACCTGTCGCATGCCTACGTCGAAGAGAACTCGGCGTACTCGTCATGAGCCCCGACGGAGTAAATCCCGGGACCGTGGATGCCGGGGGCGCCGATCGCACCGGCATCGACAAGGCGCAGGTACTCGCCGAGGCGCTGCCGGCGATGCAGGCACTCGCCGGTGCGACCGTGGTGGTCAAGTACGGCGGCAACGCCATGGTCGACGACGAGCTCAAGCGTGCGTTCGCCGCGGACATGGTCTTCCTGCGTGCCTGCGGAATGCACCCGGTCGTCGTGCACGGCGGCGGTCCGCAGATCTCGGCGATGCTGCAGCGGCTGGGGTTGTCGGGGGAGTTTCGCGGCGGGTTCCGCGTCACCACCCCCGAGGTAATGGACGTCGCCCGGATGGTGTTGTTCGGTCAGGTCGGGCGAGAACTGGTGGGACTCATCAACTCCCACGGTCCGTACGCCGTCGGCCTGACCGGTGAGGATGCGCACCTGTTTACCGCTACACGCCGGACCGTGATGGTCGACGGCGTGGCCACCGACATCGGACTGGTGGGTGACATCACGTCGGTGAACACCTCTGCGGTGCTCGATCTCGTTGCGGCCGGACGTATCCCGGTGGTCTCGACGATCGCCCCGGACCGTGACGGCGTCGTGCACAACATCAATGCCGATACCGCCGCCGGCGCGCTCGCCGAAGCGCTCGGTGCGTCGCGGTTGGTGATGCTGACCGACGTCGAGGGGCTGTACACCGACTGGCCCGATCGGGGGTCGTTGGTGTCGCGGATCGACGTCGAGCAGGTCGCGAAGCTGTTGCCGCGCCTCGATTCCGGCATGGTGCCCAAGATGGAGGCGTGCCTGCGGGCGGTGACCGGCGGGGTCGGTGCGGCGCACGTGATCGACGGCCGTGTGCCGCACGCGGTGCTCGCCGAGCTGCTGACGTCGAACTCGGCGGGCACCACCGTCGTGCCGTACCGAACCGGCGCCGGTTCGGTCACCGAACCGGCATCGCGAGCTCACCCCGACATTTCTGATCCGAAGGCCACGACCTCATGACCACTCCCTGGCAGCAGCGGTGGACGACCGCGCTGATGAACAACTACGGCACCCCCGCGCTCACCCTCGAGCGTGGCGCCGGCGCGCACGTGTGGGATGCCGACGGCAACCGCTACCTCGACCTCCTCGGCGGAATCGCCGTCAACTCGCTCGGACATGCCCATCCCGCGATCATCGACGCGGTCGCGAACCAACTGGGAACCCTCGGGCACGTATCGAACCTCTACATCAACGAGCGCGTCGTCGAGCTGGCCGAACGGCTGCTCGACAAGTTCGGGCAGCCCGGTCGGGTGTTCTTCTGCAATTCCGGAACCGAGGCCAACGAGGCGGCGTTCAAACTTGCCCGGCGTACCGGTCGACCGCAGATCATCGCTGCCGACAAAGCATTTCACGGTCGAACGATGGGTGCGCTGGCCATGACCGGACAGCCCGCCAAGCGCGCGCCCTTCGAGCCGATGCCGCCCGGTGTCGACTTCGTGCCCTATGGCGATGTGGCGGCGCTCGAGTCGGCGGTGTCGGAACGAACGGCTGCGGTCATTCTCGAACCGATCCTGGGCGAGTCCGGTGTGGTGGTGCCGCCGGCGGACTACCTCGCGCATGCCCGGCGGATCACGTCCGAGCATGGCGCGTTGCTGATCCTCGACGAGGTGCAGACGGGAATCGCACGCACCGGAACGTTTTTCGCCCACCAAGCGGTGGGCGTCGTCCCGGATGTGATGACCCTGGCCAAGGGGCTCGGGGGTGGTCTGCCGATCGGTGCGTGCCTCGCCACCGGCGACGCCGCCGACCTGTTCACGCCCGGTCAGCACGGCACCACCTTCGGGGGGAATCCAGTCAGCGCCGCGGCGGCACTCGCGGTGCTGCGGGTGATCGACGACGAGGGGTTGCTCGACCATGTCGCCGCGGTCGGTAAGGCGATCGCCACCGGCGTCGAGGATCTCGGGCATCCGTTGATCGACCACGTCCGTGGGTCCGGTCTGCTACTCGGGATCGCACTCACCGCGCCGATCGCCGCGCGGGTTGAGAGCGCCGCGCGCGGCGGCGGCTTTCTCGTCAATGCACCCGCGCCGGACGTCGTGCGCCTCGCGCCGCCGCTGATCCTCACCGAGGAGCAGGGTCACGAATTCGTTTCGGCCCTACCGGGTTTCCTCGATGCCGCAGCGCACGATGCCGCAGCTCACTATGCGAAGGAGAAGGCATGACCCGCCACTTCCTCCGGGACGACGACCTGACACCCGACGAGCAGGCCGAGGTCCTCGCGCTCGCCGCGGAGGTCAAGCGCGACCCGTACGCACGTCGGCCGTTGGAGGGCCCGCGCGGGGTCGGTGTGATCTTCGACAAGAACTCGACGCGCACCAGGTTCTCGTTCGAGATGGGCATCGCCCAACTCGGCGGACACGCCGTCGTCGTCGACGGTCGGACCACCCAACTCGGTCGTGACGAATCGCTCGCCGACACCGGCCGGGTGCTGTCGCGCTTCGTCGACGCGATCGTCTGGCGGACCTTCGGTCAGGATCGTCTCGACGAGATGGCCTCGACCGCAACAATTCCCGTGATCAACGCGTTGTCCGACAGCTTCCATCCGTGCCAGGTCCTCGCCGACCTACAGACGATCATCGAACACAAGGGAGCCGCCGCGGGACTGCGGATGACCTATCTCGGCGATGGTGCGAACAACATGGCGCATTCGCTCGCGCTCGGCGGCGTGACCGCCGGGATGCATGTGACGATCAGTGCGCCGGAGGGCTTTTCGCCGGACCCCACGGTGATCGCTGACACCGAGAAACGTGCGCAGCTGACCGGCGGGTCGGTCCAGGTGATCGAGGATCCGGTGCACGCGGTCGCCGGCGCCGACGTGCTGGTCACTGACACCTGGGTCTCGATGGGGCAGGAGGACGACGGAAGAGACCGCAAGGCCCCGTTCCGGCCGTACCAGATCAACGCCGACCTGCTGGCCCAGGCGGCATCGGATGCCGTTGTGCTGCACTGCCTGCCCGCTCATCGCGGCGACGAGATCACCGACGAGGTGATCGACGGTCCGGCGAGTGTGGTGTTCGACGAGGCCGAGAACCGGCTCCACGCACAGAAGGCGCTGCTGATCTGGTTGCTGGAGCACCGATGACGGCGTCGAGCAGACCCGAACATCCCGAGACGCGGCTGGCCTCCACCAGGGCCGGCCGCCACGCACTGATCGTCGACATCCTCGCCAAGAACCAGGTACGCAGCCAGTCGGAGTTGCAGCATCTGCTCTCCGCCCGCGGCATCGACGCCACCCAGGCCACCATCTCCCGCGATCTCGACGAACTCGGCGCGGTGAAACTGCGTGCCGCCGACGGCGGCGTCGGCGTCTATGTGGTGCCCGAGGACGGGTCGCCGGTACGCGGGGTGTTCGGCGGGACCGATCGGCTCTCCCGGTTGCTGTCGGAACTGCTCGTCTCCACCGACGCCAGCGGCAACCTCGCGGTGTTGCGGACACCGCCGGGTGCGGCCCACTATCTGGCGAGCGCGATCGATCGGGCGAGCCTGCCCGACGTGGTCGGCACCATCGCCGGCGACGACACCATCTTCGTCTGCGCCCGTGACCCGATCGACGGCGCCGAACTGGCCCGACGAATCGAGGGTCTCGTGTGACAACCGCACGTCGCAGGGGACCCGACAACCAGCCCTGATCACCGCGAGTCCGCTTCCGCGGACCCCGATCACCCTCAGCCAACCGCGCATCCGAGAATGGATGTGCACATTCGAAACAGGAGTTCACTGAAGACATGGCCGAACGCGTCGTACTTGCATACTCGGGCGGACTGGACACCTCGGTCGCCATCAGCTGGATCGGCCGGGAGACCGGCAAGGAGGTCGTCGCCGTCGCGCTCGACCTCGGCCAGGGCGGCGAGGACATGGAGGTCGTGCGTCAGCGAGCCCTCGACTGCGGTGCGGTCGAGGCGGTACTCGTCGACGCGCGCAACGAGTTCGCCGACGACTACTGTCTGCCGGCGATCACCTCCAATGCGCTGTACATGGACCGCTATCCGCTGGTCTCGGCGCTGTCGCGGCCGCTGATCGCCAAGCACCTGGTGACCGCGGCGCGCGACCACGGCGGCACCGTCGTTGCTCATGGCTGCACCGGCAAGGGCAACGACCAGGTGCGTTTCGAGGTCGGATTCGCCTCGCTCGCACCGGATCTTGAGGTTATCGCCCCGGTCCGCGACTACGCTTGGACCCGGGAGAAGGCGATCGCCTTCGCCGAGGAGAACGCGATCCCGATCAACGTCACCAAGAAGTCCCCGTTCTCGATCGACCAGAACGTGTGGGGCCGTGCGGTGGAGACCGGGTTCCTCGAGGATCTCTGGAACGCGCCCACCAAGGACGTCTACTCCTACACCGAGGACCCGACGCTCAACTGGTCCTCGCCCGACGAGGTCATCATCACCTTCGACAAGGGCCGCCCGATTGCCATCGACGGCAGGCCGGTGAGCGTGCTCGACGCCATCGAGGAGCTCAACCGCCGTGCCGGGGCTCAGGGCGTCGGCCGGCTCGACGTGGTCGAGGACCGGCTCGTGGGTATCAAGAGCCGCGAGATCTACGAGGCCCCGGGTGCGATGGTGCTCATCACCGCGCACGAAGAGCTCGAGCACGTGACCCTGGAGCGTGAACTCGGGCGATTCAAGCGCCGCACCGACCAGAAGTGGGCCGAACTGGTCTACGACGGTCTGTGGTTCTCGCCGCTCAAGCGCTCGCTGGACACCTTCGTCGAGTCGACCCAGGAGCACGTCTCCGGCGACATCCGCCTGACACTGCACGGCGGACACATCTCGGTCAACGGTCGGCGCAGCGCCGAATCGCTGTACGACTTCAACCTCGCGACCTACGACGAGGGTGACAGCTTCGATCAGTCCGCGGCGCGTGGATTCGTCGAGTTGCACGGTCTGTCGTCGAAGATCGCGGCGCGCCGGGATCTGATCGGTGAGTGAGAAGGCCGGCGGCACCAACGAGGGTTCGCTCTGGGGTGGCCGATTCGCCGACGGCCCGGCCGCGGCAATGGCGGCGCTGAGCAAGTCGACGCATTTCGACTGGGTGCTGGCGCCCTTCGACATCCGCGCTTCCAAGGCGCATGCGCGGGTGCTCAACGCGGCCGGACTGCTCGGCGATGACGACCTCACCGCGATGCTCGACGGTCTGGATCGTCTGGCCGCCGACGTCGCCGATGGCACCTTCGGTCCGGCGCCGTCGGACGAGGACGTCCACGGTGCCCTCGAGCGTGGACTGATCGAGCGGGTGGGCGCGGAGTTGGGCGGACGGCTGCGAGCGGGCCGGTCGCGCAACGACCAGGTCGCCACCCTGTTCCGGATGTGGGTGCGCGAGGCCATGAGTCGGGTCGCTCTCGGCGTGCTCGACGTGGTCGACGCGCTCACCACCCAAGCCGCCGCGCATCCCGATGCGGTGATGCCCGGAAAGACCCACCTGCAGGCCGCGCAGCCGGTCCTGCTCGCGCATCACCTGCTCGCGCACGCCCAGCCGCTGATCCGCGACATCGATCGCCTTCGTGACGCCGATCGGCGGACCGCGGTGTCGCCGTACGGTTCCGGTGCCCTCGCCGGGTCGTCGCTCGGACTCGATCCCGGCGCGATCGCCACCGAACTGGGTTTCGACGCGCCGGCCGAGAATTCGATCGACGCGACATCGGCGAGGGATTTCGCCGCCGAGGCCGCGTTCGTCTTCGCGATGATCGCCGTCGATCTCTCGCGGTTGTCCGAAGAGGTGATCATCTGGAGCACACCGGAATTCGGTTATGTGACTCTGTCGGACGCGTGGTCGACGGGTAGCTCGATCATGCCGCAGAAGAAGAACCCCGATGTCGCCGAACTCGCGCGCGGCAAGGCGGGGCGGCTCATCGGCGACCTGACCGGACTCATGGCCACCCTCAAAGCCCAACCGCTGGCCTACAACCGGGACCTCCAGGAGGACAAGGAGCCACTGTTCGACGCGGTCGCCCAGCTCGAGTTGTTGCTTCCGGCGATCGCCGGGCTCGTGGGTACCCTGCGGTTCCACGAGGAGCGGATGGCCGAACTCGCGCCCGCCGGATTCACCCTCGCCACCGATATTGCCGAATGGCTTGTGCGTCAAGGCGTTCCGTTCCGGGTTGCACACGAACTCGCCGGGGCCTGCGTCCGGGAGGCCGAGAACCGTGGGGTCGGGCTCGACGAACTCGACGACGCGGCCTTCGCGGCAATCGATCCGGCGCTCACCCCGCAGGTCCGTGAGGTGCTCACCGTCCGCGGGTCGATCGAGTCGCGCGACGCCCACGGCGGTACCGCGCCCCGGCAGGTTCGACGACAGCTCGACGTGCTGGCCGAGGAGACCGCCCGAGAGCGCGCATTCTGGCAGGACAGGGTGTCGGTCGGATAGCTCGGCGCGCCCGTTGTCGACGCGCCGGCGGACGGACTGGCCGATAGCGGTCCGTCTGCCGAATCGGGTGGGTAGAGTGAGTGCCCACTGAGGAGGGGTGTCGATTGGGCGGAATTCCGGATGTGGGCGCGGTGGTCGGCCGAGTGGTCGCAACCGCACAGAACGGACTCGAGGTATTGCGCCTCGGAGGTCTGGAGACGGGTACCCAGCCCGCGCCCTTCGCGGTCGTGGAGACCGAGAAGATGTTCAAGCTGCGGCGGTACTTCCCCGGCGACGACGCCGACGGTCCGAACGTGGTCCTCATCCCGCCGATGATGGTGTCGGCGAACGTCTACGACGTCACCGAGCACAACGGGGCGGTGTCGATCCTGCACCGGCACGGGATCGTGCCATGGGTGATCGACTTCGGGTCACCCGACACCGTCGAGGGCGGGATGGAACGCGACCTCGCCGACCACGTGGTCGCGGTGAGCCGAGCGATCGACCTGATCATCGATGCGACGGGCAAGGACGTCCACCTCGCCGGGTATTCGCAGGGTGGGATGTTCGCCTACCAGACGGCTGCGTACCGACGAAGCAAGGGACTCGCGAGCCTGATCACCTTCGGCAGTCCCGTGGACGTGCTCGCGGCGTTGCCGCTCGGACTCCCGGCCGGGCTGGTGGTCCCCGGTGCCGAGATCCTCGCCGATCGCGTGGTCAGTCATCTGTGGGTTCCGGGATGGTTGGCGCGCTTGGGGTTCCAGATGCTCGACCCGGTCAAGACCGCACGCAGCCGGCTGGACTTCCTGCGCCAGCTCCACGACCGCGACGCCCTCCTGCCGCGCGAAGATCAACGGCGTTTCCTCGAATCCGACGGCTGGGTCGCGTGGTCCGGTCCGGCGATCGCGGAGTTGCTGCGGCAGTTCGTCGTTCACAATCGCATGGTGTCCGGTGGATTCGTCATCAACGGCGAACTGGTCACTCTCGCCGAGATCACCTGTCCCATTCTCGCGTTCGTCGGCGAGGCCGACGACATCGGCCAGCCGGCCGCGGTGCGCGGAATCGTGCGAGCGGCCCCGGACGCCGAGGTCTACGAATCACGGGTACCCGTAGGGCATTTCGGGCTCGTCGTCGGCAGCACCTCGGGCGCCCAGACGTGGCCGATCACCGCTCAGTGGATCGGGTGGCAGTCCGGCCTGCGCCCGAGGCCGGCGTCGCTGGAGGAGATGACAGTTCCCGAGCCCGGTAGCGGATCGGGGGTGAGCGTGGCATCGCGGATCACCCACGGCCTCGGCGCCGTCGCCGACGCCGGCGCGGGGGTCTCCCGCGATCTGATGGGCATCGCGTCGTCACTGCAGCGGTCGTCGATCGCCGTCGCCCAGGAGTCCGTGCGTACCGTGCCGCGGCTCTTACGCTTGGGCCAGATCCAGGCCGGAACCCAGATCTCGCTGGGAAAGCTGATGTCGGAGAACGCCAAACGCGGCGCCCAGAAAGAGCTGTTCCTGTTCGAGAACCGTGTGCTCACCCACGCGCAGGTCAACCTCCGTATCGACAACGTCGTCGCCGGCCTGGTGTCCTGCGGGATTCGCCCGGGCCAGCACATCGGTGTGCTGATGGACACCCGCCCCAGTGCCCTGGTGGTGGTGGCGGCGCTGTCGCGCTTGGGTGCGGTGGCGGTGATGCTCTCGCCCGAGGGCGACATCGACGAGATGTTGCGTCTGTCCGACTGCGGTGTGGTCATCACCGACCCGAAGAACCTGGACACTGCTGCGGCGCACAGTGATCGGGTACTGATCCTGGGCGGAGGCGGCGGGGATACCCGAGAGATCGACCGTGCCGACGGCCACCGGATCGTCGACATGGAACAGATCGATCCCGACGAGGTCGAGATGCCGGTGTGGTATCGCGCCGACCCCGGGTTGGCCGGCGATCTGGCGTTCATTCTCTTCACCCGGTCGCAGGGCAAACTCGCCACCTGGCCCATCACCAACCACCGGTTTGCGATGTCGGCGTTCGGTGCAGCGTCGGCGGCGGGCCTGACCGACCGCGACACCGTGTACTGCTTGCCGCCCCTGCATCACGCGTCGGGGCTGCTCACAACGCTCGGCGCGACCGTCGTCGGACGATCTCGGATTGCGCTGTCCAACGGTGTGGATGCCGAGACCTTCGCCATGGAGGTTCGCCGCTACGGCATCACGGTCGTCTCGTACACGTGGACGATGATGCGCGAGATCGTCCGGGCGGAGAACTTCCACATCGCCGAGCACAACCCCATCCGGTTGTTCATCGGGTCGGGCATGCCCGTCGGGTTGTGGGAGGACGTGCAGGTGGCATTTCCGCGGGCACGGGTACTCGAGTTCTTCGCGACCGCCGACGGTTCGGCGATTCTGGCCAATGTGGCCGGCGATCAGGCGGGGTCGATGGGACGTGAACTGCCGGAGACGAATCCGGTCCAGGTGGCCGCGTTCGACATCGAGAATGCACGGCTGGAGGTGGCGCCCAACGGATTCGTGCGGCGTGCCGATGCGGGGGAGGTCGGGCTCCTCCTGGCCCGCACCCGCTATCGATTCGACATCTCCTCGACGGTGTTGCGAGATGTGTTCAGCCGCAACGACCGTTGGGAGGTCTCCGGCCACCTGTTCCGACGCGACTCCGACGGTGACCTGTGGTTCATGGGTTCGGCGGACTCGGCGGTGCGCTCGACCGATGGGATCCTGTATCTCCCACCGATAGAGAACGCGCTGTCCCGGGTGGACGGCGTCGACCAGGTCGTCGCCTACAGCGTGGGTGATCCCGGTGCGCAGCTGGCGATCGCGGCCCTGACACTGAGACCGTCGATGAGGGAGGAGTCGCTGACCGTGACCAAGTTGCGTGTGGCGCTCGGTGAATTGCCGGCGCCGCAGCGGCCCCATCTGATTCGGGTGGTAGACGAGATCCCGGTATCGGACTCATATCGACCGATGGCGACAGGTTTCATCCGTGAGGGGTTGCCGCAGCCGGGCGCCAAGGTCTGGTATCGCGACGCAGAGGGGCGTTACCGCAGGTACACCAGGTCGTCGGCGGCCAAGATCGCGTGGAACACTGTCGCGGCGACGGAAGCGGCGGGCGAAGCCACCGGCACGATACGGTGAGGTCGACACGCAGCAACCGCGGTGTCGCGTGATCGTCGAACGAAGGGAACAAGCGGAAATGTCGTCGCGTGCCGAGGCCATCGATCCGATCGTTCGGGAACGACTCGTGTGTCCGCAGGACCATGGCCCGCTGCTCGACGCAGGCGACGAGCTGTACAACCCGCGCCTTCACGTGGCCTACCGCATCGACGCCGACGGGATCCCCGTGATGCTCGCCGACGAGGCGAGAGCCGTCGATGATGCCGAGCACGCTTCGTTGACCAGCGGTTCCTGACGCGCGGCCGTCCTGCCGCCGGGCCCTCGGACGGAATCCGGGGGCGGGGTGGGAAGATCGTCGGGTGAGTGCGCAGACCTCGGAGAACGCAGTGACCACCAGCGATATCCTCGAAGAGCTCGAATGGCGTGGTCTGATCGCGCAATCGACCGATCTCGATGATCTTCGTACCGCTTTGGACGCCGGTCCCATCACCCTCTACGCCGGGTTCGATCCGACCGCGGCAAGTCTGCACGCCGGCCACCTCGTGCCGCTGCTGACGTTGCGACGCTTCCAACTCGCCGGCCACCGACCTCTCGTACTCGCGGGTGGCGCCACCGGACTCATCGGTGACCCACGCGAGGTGGGGGAGCGTTCCATGAATGCCGCCGATGTCGTTGAGGGATGGGCGGATCGGATCGGCGGGCAACTGAGGCGGTTCGTCACCATCGACGACGCGCCGAACAGCGCTGTTCTCGTGAACAACCTCGACTGGACCGGGCCGATGTCGGTCGTCGACTTCCTCCGGGATCTGGGCAAGCACTTCTCGGTGAACGTGATGCTGGCGCGCGAGACCGTCAAACGACGCCTCGAGACCGACGGAATCAGTTACGCCGAGTTCAGCTACATCCTGCTGCAGTCCAACGACTACCTCCAGCTGCATCGACGACATGGCTGCTCGCTGCAGATCGGCGGGTCAGATCAGTGGGGCAACATCATCGGCGGTGTCGATCTGGTTCGACGAGTCGATGGCGATGCGGTCCACGCGCTGACCGTGCCGCTGGTGACCTCCGCCGACGGGAAGAAGTTCGGCAAGTCCACCGGCGGCGGTAGCCTCTGGCTCGATCCGGAGCTGACCAGCCCGTATGCGTGGTACCAGTACTTCGTCAACACCGCCGACGCCGACGTCGTGCGCTACCTGAGATGGTTCACCTTCCTCGATCGTGAGGAAATCGCCGAACTCGAGCGCGCCACCGAGGAGACCCCGCACCTCAGACTCGCGCAGAAGCGACTGGCAGCGGAGATGACGACGCTGATCCACGGCTCTGAACACACCGCTGCCGTTCAGTTGGCGAGTCAGGCCCTGTTCGGTCGCGGCGATCTCGACGATCTCGACGAACAGACGCTGGCTGCAGCCCTCGGTGAGACGACGGTGGCCGACTACTCCGGGACGCGGCCGACCATCGTCGAGCTGTTGGTGGACACCAAGCTGTGCGACAGCAATAAAGCTGCACGACGCGCGGTCGCCGAGGGCGGGGCGTATGTGAACAATGCGAAGATCACCGACGAGGAGTGGCGACCGGCCGACTCGGATCTGTTGCACGGCCGGTGGCTGGTCGTCCGGCGTGGCAAGAAGTCGTTCGCAGGCGCACGCATCGCCCCTTGACCTGGGGATTTGACGCGATGTTCCAACGCATGTAACTTTCTTGTTGCACCGCAGAGAGCAACTCCCCCGGCGCCGACAGGAATCGGGGGTTGCAGGATGTCCTCACCTCCTCGGAGTGGAGGCAGCCGATCCGCGGTACGTCGGACGCAGCAAGGCCAGACACGATTTGGCCTAACCGCCGCGATCTGGCACACTGGACGAGTTGCCCGTGATTGGGTGGCGAATCCTGAACGACAACTCGCTGGAGTTCGCCCTTGTGTGGGGTGGTGTTGGTGGGTGTGTGTTCTTTGAGAACTCGATAGTGTATTGGTGGATTGTTTGATGCCATTTGTTTTGTGGCATTAGAGTTTGTGCATCGCGCCTCGTTGTGGGGTGTGGTGTGGATTGTTTTTTGCCAGTTTTTTGGATTGTTTTTGTCAGGTTTTGCTTTCCTGGTTTGTGTTGAAACTGTTTGGTTTCGATGTTTTTTCATGGAGAGTTTGATCCTGGCTCAGGACGAACGCTGGCGGCGTGCTTAACACATGCAAGTCGAACGGAAAGGCCCTGCTTGCAGGGTGCTCGAGTGGCGAACGGGTGAGTAACACGTGGGTGATCTGCCCCTGACTTTGGGATAAGCCTGGGAAACTGGGTCTAATACCGGATATGACCATGGGATGCATGTTCTGTGGTGGAAAGCTTTTGCGGTTGGGGATGGGCCCGCGGCCTATCAGCTTGTTGGTGGGGTAATGGCCTACCAAGGCGACGACGGGTAGCCGACCTGAGAGGGTGATCGGCCACACTGGGACTGAGACACGGCCCAGACTCCTACGGGAGGCAGCAGTGGGGAATATTGCACAATGGGCGCAAGCCTGATGCAGCGACGCCGC
The DNA here is from genome assembly GCF_030077625.1 of Gordonia sp. L191. Taxonomy (NCBI): domain Bacteria; kingdom Bacillati; phylum Actinomycetota; class Actinomycetes; order Mycobacteriales; family Gordoniaceae; genus Gordonia; species Gordonia sp. L191. The sequence goes on from NZ_CP125996.1 coordinate 2,125,017, forward strand.
GTGAGGGATGACGGCCTTCGGGTTGTAAACCTCTTTCAGCAGGGACGAAGCTTTCGGGTGACGGTACCTGCAGAAGAAGCACCGGCCAACTACGTGCCAGCAGCCGCGGTAATACGTAGGGTGCGAGCGTTGTCCGGAATTACTGGGCGTAAAGAGCTCGTAGGCGGTTTGTCGCGTCGTCTGTGAAATTCTGCAGCTTAACTGCAGGCGTGCAGGCGATACGGGCAGACTTGAGTACTACAGGGGAGACTGGAATTCCTGGTGTAGCGGTGAAATGCGCAGATATCAGGAGGAACACCGGTGGCGAAGGCGGGTCTCTGGGTAGTAACTGACGCTGAGGAGCGAAAGCGTGGGTAGCGAACAGGATTAGATACCCTGGTAGTCCACGCCGTAAACGGTGGGTACTAGGTGTGGGTTCCATTTCACGGGATCCGTGCCGTAGCTAACGCATTAAGTACCCCGCCTGGGGAGTACGGCCGCAAGGCTAAAACTCAAAGGAATTGACGGGGGCCCGCACAAGCGGCGGAGCATGTGGATTAATTCGATGCAACGCGAAGAACCTTACCTGGGTTTGACATACACCAGACGCCAGCAGAGATGTTGGTTCCCTTGTGGTTGGTGTACAGGTGGTGCATGGCTGTCGTCAGCTCGTGTCGTGAGATGTTGGGTTAAGTCCCGCAACGAGCGCAACCCTTGTCCTGTATTGCCAGCGGGTTATGCCGGGGACTTGCAGGAGACTGCCGGGGTCAACTCGGAGGAAGGTGGGGATGACGTCAAGTCATCATGCCCCTTATGTCCAGGGCTTCACACATGCTACAATGGCCGGTACAGAGGGCTGCGATACCGTGAGGTGGAGCGAATCCCTTAAAGCCGGTCTCAGTTCGGATCGGGGTCTGCAACTCGACCCCGTGAAGTCGGAGTCGCTAGTAATCGCAGATCAGCAACGCTGCGGTGAATACGTTCCCGGGCCTTGTACACACCGCCCGTCACGTCATGAAAGTCGGTAACACCCGAAGCCGGTGGCCTAACCCCTTGTGGGAGGGAGCTGTCGAAGGTGGGATCGGCGATTGGGACGAAGTCGTAACAAGGTAGCCGTACCGGAAGGTGCGGCTGGATCACCTCCTTTCTAAGGAGCATGCAACATTCCCAGGCCGGCGGCGTCTGTCCGTTGGGTGGGTGTGTGTTCATAGGGTGAAACATCAAACACGCCATGTGGCTGATCGTATGTGCGGTTGGTTGCGGGTGATCGTGCTGGGTGACTGGTGCGGTGCTGCTAATACACTGTCGGGGTTCTGAGGGAACACACTGGTTGTGTTGTCTTGGTGCTTGCAATGGTTGTCGTGTTGGTGAGGTGTCCTGTGGTGGGGCGCGGAGATGCGGTGATGTTGTGGGTGTGTGTTGTTTGAGAAGTGCATAGTGGATGCGAGCATCTTTATTTTTGCAATGCATATCGAATCAATGTTTTTGGTTTGTGTGTTTTGTTCGAGTTGAAAGAAATGTTTGTCAGGCAAATGGCTAAACTGGTGGGCGGCTTCGTTGTTTCGGGGGCGTCTGTGGGTTTAGGTGTTGTTGTAAGTGTTTGAGGGCGTTCGGTGGATGCCTTGGCACCAGGGGCCGATGAAGGACGTGGTAGGCCGCGATAGTCCTCGGGGAGTTGTCAAACGAGCTGTGATCCGAGGGTGTCCGAATGGGGAAACCCAGCACGAGTGATGTCGTGTTACCACCAGCTGAATGTATAGGCTGTGTGGGGGGAACGTGGGGAAGTGAAACATCTCAGTACCCATAGGAAGAGAAAACAATTGTGATTCCGTGAGTAGTGGCGAGCGAAAGCGGAGGATGGCTAAACCATGCGCATGTGATACCGGGTAGGGGTTGTGTGTGTGGTGTTGTGGGGTCTGTCTTCCTCGATCTACCTGTCGGGGCGTGAGTGAGAAAGCTGCATGCTAGGTGAAGTGGCCTGGAATGGTCTGCCGTAGGCGGTGAGAGTCCGGTAGCTGAAAGCGTGTGGTCTTGCGTGATGGTGTCCCCAAGTAGCAGCGGGCTCGTGGAATCTGCTGTGAATCTGCCGGGACCACCCGGTAAGCCTGAATACTTCCTGGTGACCGATAGCGGACTAGTACCGTGAGGGAAAGGTGAAAAGTACCCCGGGAGGGGAGTGAAAGAGTACCTGAAACCGGACGCTTACAATCCGTCAAAGCCTGTGGATTCTTTGGTGAATCGTGGGTGATGGCGTGCCTTTTGAAGAATGAGCCTGCGAGTTAGTGCTCGGTGGCGAGGTTAACCCGTGTGGGGTAGCCGTAGCGAAAGCGAGTCTGAATAGGGCGTTCTATAGTCGCCGGGTCTAGACCCGAAGCGGAGTGATCTACCCATGGCCAGGGTGAAGCGCGGGTAAGACCGCGTGGAGGCCCGAACCCACTTCAGTTGAAAATGGAGGGGATGAGTTGTGGGTAGGGGTGAAAGGCCAATCAAACTCCGTGATAGCTGGTTCTCCCCGAAATGCATTTAGGTGCAGCGTGGTGTGTTTCTTGCCGGAGGTAGAGCTACTGGATGGCCGATGGGCCCTACTAGGTTACTGACGTCAGCCAAACTCCGAATGCCGGTAAGTGAGAGCACTGCAGTGAGACTGCGGGCGATAAGGTTCGTAGTCGAGAGGGAAACAGCCCAGATCGCCGGCTAAGGCCCCTAAGCGTGTACTAAGTGGAAAAGGATGTGGGGTCGCGAAGACAACCAGGAGGTTGGCTTAGAAGCAGCCACCCTTGAAAGAGTGCGTAATAGCTCACTGGTCAAGTGATCCTGCGCCGACAATGTAGCGGGGCTCAAGTACACCGCCGAAGCCGCGGCACTCACATGTGAGCCCGCCGGTTCTCTATGGGGGATCGGCTAGGTGTGTGGGTGGGTAGGGGAGCGTCCTGCATCCGTGGAAGCGCCGGAGTGATCTAGGTGTGGAGGGTGTGGGAGTGAGAATGCAGGCATGAGTAGCGAAAGCAGAGTGAGAAACTCTGCCGCCGGATGACCAAGGGTTCCTGGGCTAGGCTAATCCGCCCAGGGTGAGTCGGGACCTAAGGCGAGGCCGACAGGCGTAGTCGATGGACAACGGGTTGATATTCCCGTACCCGTGTATCCGCGTCCATGCTGAATCATCTGTACTAACCATCCAAATCCTGATCGATACTCTTCGGAGTACGTGAGGGGGCTGCATGGGACCTTGGGTGGTAGTAGGCAAGCGATGGGGTGACGCAGGAAGGTAGTGGGGCCAGGCGATGGTTGTCCTGGTGTAAGCCTGTAGGACGGGGCATTGGTAAATCCGTGCCCCATATAGTCTGAGAGGTGATGCGTAACCGTTGTGGTGAATTCCATGATCCTATGCTGCCGAGAAAAGCCTCTAGTGAGTTGGTACACGGCCCGTACCCCAAACCAACACAGGTGGTCAGGTAGAGAATACTAAGGCGATCGAGAGAACTGTGGTTAAGGAACTCGGCAAAATGCCCCCGTAACTTCGGGAGAAGGGGGACCCATTCTGGTGACGACATTTACTGTTTGAGCTGGTGTGGGTCGCAGAGACCAGAGAGAAGCGACTGTTTACTAAAAACACAGGTCCGTGCGAAGTCGTAAGACGATGTATACGGACTGACGCCTGCCCGGTGCTGGAAGGTTAAGAGGACCGGTTAATCACTTCGGTGGTGAAGCTGAGAATTTAAGCCCCAGTAAACGGCGGTGGTAACTATAACCATCCTAAGGTAGCGAAATTCCTTGTCGGGTAAGTTCCGACCTGCACGAATGGCGTAACGACTTCTCTGCTGTCTCAACCACAGACTCGGCGAAATTGCAGTACGAGTAAAGATGCTCGTTACGCGCGGCAGGACGAAAAGACCCCGGGACCTTCACTATAGCTTGGTATTGGTGTTCGGTTCGGTTTGTGTAGGATAGGTGGGAGACTGTGAAGTGGCCACGCCAGTGGTTGTGGAGTCGTTGTTGAAATACCACTCTGATCGTATTGGACTTCTAACCTCGGACCCTGATCGGGTTCAGGGACAGTGCCTGGTGGGTAGTTTAACTGGGGCGGTTGCCTCCTAAAAGGTAACGGAGGCGCCCAAAGGTTCCCTCAGCCTGGTTGGCAATCAGGTGGTGAGTGTAAGTGCACAAGGGAGCTTGACTGTGAGACGTACATGTCGAGCAGGGACGAAAGTCGGGACTAGTGATCCGGCACCAACGTGTGGATGTGGTGTCGCTCAACGGATAAAAGGTACCCCGGGGATAACAGGCTGATCTTCCCCAAGAGTCCATATCGACGGGATGGTTTGGCACCTCGATGTCGGCTCGTCGCATCCTGGGGCTGGAGTAGGTCCCAAGGGTTGGGCTGTTCGCCCATTAAAGCGGCACGCGAGCTGGGTTTAGAACGTCGTGAGACAGTTCGGTCTCTATCCGCCGCGCGCGTTAGAAACTTGAGGAAACCTGTCCCTAGTACGAGAGGACCGGGACGGACGAACCTCTGGTGTGCCAGTTGTTCCGCCAGGAGCATTGCTGGTTGGCTACGTTCGGAAGGGATAACCGCTGAAAGCATCTAAGCGGGAAGCCTGTTCCAAGATGAGGTTTCTCACCACCTTTGAGTGGTTAAGGCCCCCCACAGACCATGGGGTTGATAGGCCAGAACTGGAAGCCCAGTAATGGGTGTAGGTGACTGGTACTAATCGGCCGAGGACTTACAACAACATCCTTATATTCTTTCGTACTCTCAAAGAATCAAGATGTGTCGCATCCACTATGTACTTCTGAAACAACACGGTAAACAAATAAACCGTCACCACCCACAGTCTTTTTGTGGGGGTGCACGGGGGCGGAGCCCCCGTGGGAGGTTTCACAGAGTTTCGGCGGCTATAGCGGTGGGGAAACGCCCGGTCCCATTCCGAACCCGGAAGCTAAGCCCACCAGCGCCAATGGTACTGCACCCTAATCAGTGTGGGAGAGTAGGACACCGCCGAACACAAATTTGAGGGATGCCCCGCAACACACACCGTGTTGCGGGGCATCACCCATTCAACCCACCTCAGATCGGTCCTTGGTGAGACCGGGGTCGGCTCGGCCCAGGCCGTGAAGAGGGAATAGATTGGCAACCATGAATGACCGTGACCGCAACCGCGGCCGCCGCCAGCGTCCGGACCGATCCGATCAGTCGGGCCGCCCGCCCCGAGAGGGTCGGCAACGCAATGACGGTCCCACCGACCCTCCTCTTCCCGACGATGTCGTTGCCTCCGACCTCGACCCCGATACCCGACGTGATCTGCTGTCTCTGGAGAAGGGGACAGCAGAGCGAGTAGCGCGACATCTGGTGATGGTGGCGGAACTGCTGTATGAAGATGCCGATTTGGCTCTGGAACATGCTCGCGCTGCTCGGCGTCGTGCAGCGCGCGTGGGGGTCGTCCGAGAGACCGCCGGCGTTGCCGCGTATAACGCCGGGCAATGGCAGGAAGCCATCTCGGAGCTGCGGGCCGCTCGTCGGATCACGGGCGGTTCGGCGCTGCTACCGCTGATTGCCGACGCCGAGCGTGGATTGGGACGTCCGGAGCGCGCGATCGAGATCGCCCGCAGTGAGGAGGGTCGTGCTCTCCGCGATGAAGAAGCCACCGAGATGCGCATCGTCGAAGCCGGCGCTCGCCTGGATCTGGGGGAGCCCGAGAAGGCACTGGTGACCCTCCAACTGGAAGACATGAGTCCGAGCCGCACCGGCACCGCGGCTGCTCGACTGTTCTATGCGTACGCGTCGGCTCTGGAGGCCGCCGGCCGCCTCGACGAGGCGACGACCTGGTTCATGAACGCCTCGGCTGCCGATACCGAAGACGCGACCGATGCCGAGTTCCGGTTGATGGAGATCTCGGTAGGTAGTCCCGAGGTGGAGGTCGCTCCAGTCCACGACGACCTGGCAGACACCGAGGCGACCATCGCCGAGCCCGAACCGCAATTCGAGCCGGAACCGCAACCTGAGCCCGAGCCGGAAGCGCAACCCGAACCGGAACCGCAACTCGAGCCAGAACCGCAGCCGAGCGCCGATTCTGTGAAAGGGTCCGCTCGGCAATCGAGCGTTGCGGAGCCGGAGAGCGAGCAGGTTCCCGAGGTTGACGCGGCACCGGCCGTGGAGATCGAGCCGGTGCTCTCGGAGCCTGCGCCCACGTGCGTCGTCGATGCGTACGACGCGTTGCTTCTCGACCTGGACGGCACCGTCTTTGCCGGAAAGAGCCCGATAGCCGTTGCGCCGGAGACGCTGGCGCGCATCGAGGTGCCCACGATCTTCGTCACCAACAACGCGAGTAGGCGCCCGGACGCGGTTGCCGAGCACCTTCGGTCGATGGGCTTCACGGCGACGCCAGAGCAAGTCGTCACCAGTGCGCAATCGGCGGCCCGGTTGCTCTCCGAGCACCTCGAGCCCGGATCGCGCGCCCTCGTGCTCGGCACCGATGGTCTCGCCCAGGAAGTCCGTGAGGTCGGGATCGCGGTGACCCGTAGCGCGGACGATCGTCCACTCGCCGTCATCCAGGGCTTTTCTCCGGAGACGTCGTGGGAGAGCTTGTCGGAGGCCGCTCTGGCGATCCGGGCGGGCGCACTGTGGGTGGCCACCAACGTCGATGCGACGCTGCCGTCCGAGCGAGGCTTGCTCGTCGGCAACGGCTCCTTGGTGGCGGCGGTTGCCAACGCTACTGGCCAGGAGCCGCTCGTTGCCGGAAAACCGGCCGCGCCGCTCATGGCCGACGCCATCAACCGCAGTGGCGCAGATACGCCGCTGGTGGTGGGGGATCGACTCGACACCGACATCCAAGGCGCGCATTCGGTGGGCCTCGACAGTCTCCTGGTACTCAGTGGCGTCAGCACGGCCGCAGACCTTCTGGCCGCACCGCCGCAGCAGCGGCCGACGTTCGTCTGCGCCGACCTGTCCGGTGTTCTCGACCCTGCCGACTCGCTGCGTATCGCCGACAATGACGACTGGCGGATCGAGCAGGCCGGCAACACGTTGACGGTGTCGCCGGTATCCGAGCCGCCCGCGACGCTGCGCCTGCTGCCGTCATTGGCTGCCCGCGTCTGGGCGCTCGCCGACGCCGACGAGATCGACCTGACGGAAATGACCATCACCGCCGATGACCCGACGACCCGAAGTGCGCTGGAGGATCTGGGTCTCGGCGCCGAGTGAAGGGACGAGAGCAATGACCTTGCCCGACGATGCCTCCGCGCGGCCGGCACCGGCGACGGGGCCGACGCCGCAGATGATGCCCGGTGCACGGCCCGGACAGGTGCACGCCGAGACCGTCGATGCCGTCGACCCCGAGTTGGCCGAGTCTGTCCCGGTGCGGGTGCGTGAACTCCTCGGTCAGGTGGACGATATTCGCGAACAATCCGGTGAGGCAATCGATTTGGTGGCACTGGCCCGCCAGACGCAGCTGCTTGAACAAGCGCACGAGGTGCTGACCTCGGCGTTGTCGGACGTGGACCGTCGGTGACCGGGCGCGCACGGACGAGGTGTCACTGAGTGGCCGCGCGAGCGCGCCTCGACGCCGAGCTGGTACGCCGCGGACTCGCACGCTCACGCGAGCAGGCGCGCGAACTCGTGGAGCGCGGCGCGGTGAAGGTCAACGGCACCATCGCCGCCAAGCCGGCCACCAATGTCGGTCGGGACACCCCGATCGTCGTGGTCGAGGAGGACCGCGACGATTGGGCATCGCGGGGGGCACACAAACTGATCGGTGCACTCGAGGCATTCGAGCCGCAGGGACTGACGGTCGCCGGCAGGCGATGCCTCGATGCCGGTGCATCCACCGGCGGATTCACCGACGTGCTCCTGCGCCGCGACGCCCGCGAGGTCGTTGCCGTGGACGTCGGCTACGGGCAGTTGATCTGGCGTCTGCAGAACGACGACCGCGTCGACATCCATGACCGCACCAATGTCCGGCATCTGACCGCTGAACAGATCGGGGGTGCCGTCGACCTCGTCGTCGCCGACCTGTCATTCATCTCACTCGCGTTGGTCCTACCCGCCTTCGTCGCATGTGCGCGTCCCGGGGCCGACATCGTGCCGATGGTCAAGCCGCAGTTCGAGGTGGGTAAGGATCGCGTCGGTTCCGGTGGCGTGGTGCGCGACCCCGACCTGCGGGTGGAGGCCGTCGTCAAGGTGGTCACCGAGGCCGCGCGGCTCGGCCTGGTCACCCGCGCGGTGACGGCCAGCCCGCTCCCGGGACCGTCGGGCAACGTCGAGTATTTCCTCTGGTTGCAGCGGCCGTCGGGCACGGTGTCGGCGTCGGGCGATAGGGTCGGTAGCCGGGGCGTATCGCCGGTCGAGGGCGAGGCGACAGGCGAGAGCCCGGCACGGGATGCCCTCGACGGGAATGCGTCGCAACCGGACGTGGGTCCGGACATCATCCGGATGATCAGGCAGGCCGTCGCCGACGGTCCGCGCTGAATGTCATCGTGCGAGACGAAAGGAGACCAGGTGGGCAACGCATCGGTCGCGGATTCGGATAGCACAGGCGGTGCATCCGATCCGGCCCGCGGGTTCGAACGAACCGGTTCCGCCCATCGCGAGTTCCTCGTCGTCGCGCACACCGGCCGTGAGACCGTGACCCACACCATCGCCGCGATCGCCCGGCACTGCGCCGAGGGCGGGGTGGCGCTGCGGGTCATCGACCACGACACCCACGTCGATCCCGACCCCGCCAGCGAGGCACGCGCCTACCCGCAGTCGGTGGCTGATACCGGACCCATCCCGCGCCCCCCGGAACGCAACCCCCTCGATCCGGCGCACCTGCGAGAACTCGGTGCGCAGGTGGCGGTGACCTCAGGCGCCCCCGATTCGGCGGAGGGATGCGAGATCGTCATCGTGCTCGGCGGCGACGGCACCTTTCTGCGGGCCGCCGAGCTGGCGTATCCCGCGGGCGTGCCGGTTCTCGGAATCAATCTGGGCCACATCGGTTTTCTCGCCGAGGGCGAAGCCAACCGCGTCGACGAGGTGATGGCCCAGCTCGTGTCCGGTGATTATCGGGTGGAACCGCGGATGACACTCGACGTCACCGTCATCGACCCGGCGGACACCGAGGGCACGCCCCAGACCAGTTGGGCGCTGAACGAGGTCGCGATCCTCAACCGCACCAGCACCGGTGTGCTCGAACTGATCACCGAGGTCGATGGGCGTCCGGTGTCGGCTTTCGGGGCCGACGGCGTCCTCGTGTCGACGCCGACGGGCTCCACCGCCTACGCGTTCTCCGCGGGAGGACCGGTGATGTGGCCCGACCTCGAGGCGATCCTGGTGGTGCCGAGCAATGCTCACGCATTGTTCGCCCGACCCATGGTGACCAGTCCGCGGTCGCGGATCGCGGTGGAGGTCGACAAGCTTGGCCGCTCCGGTTTCGCCTTGTGCGACGGCCGACGACGTCTCGACGTGCCCGCCGGTGCGCGAGTCGAGGTGGTGCGTAGCGACCGATCGGTGCAGTGGGTGCGGATCGACTCTGATCCCTTCGCCGATCGCCTCGTCCGAAAATTCGATCTGCCGGTCACGGGCTGGCGGGGGAGGCAGGCCTAGGAGTGCTGGAAGAACTGTCCATCGCCGGCCTCGGCGTCATCGACGGGGCGTCGGCGCAGTTCCCTCCCGGTTTCACCGCGCTGACCGGTGAAACCGGCGCGGGCAAGACCATGATCGTGACCAGCCTGCGTCTGTTGGCCGGCGGACGCGCCGACGCCGGGCGGGTTCGCTCGGGTGCCGCTAAGGCAACGGTCGAGGGGCGCTTCCGCGTCGCCGATCCCGACCAGGGCCCCGACGGGGAGGTCGCCGACCTCCTTGAGTCCACCGGCGCCGACCTCGACGACGACGGCACCGTCATCGCGATCCGCACCGTCAACGCCGACGGCCGATCCCGCGCCCATCTCGGCGGACGTTCGGTTCCGGTGGGTACGTTGGGCAAGCTCGTCAGCTCGGTGCTGACCGTGCACGGTCAAAACGACCAGCTACGACTGCTGCGACCCGACCGTCAGCGCGCCGCGTTGGACACCTTCGCCGGAGCGAAGGCGGCCAAGGCACTCGCCGCCTATCGCAGTGCGCGGGCCGAGTGGCTGGCAATACTCGACGAGCTCGACGAACTCCGCGCCAACTCCCGCGGACTCGCCCAGGAGGCCGACCGACTGCGCTTCGGGATCGACGAGATCGCAGCGATCGACCCCCAACCCGGTGAGGACGACTCCCTCGCGGACACCATCCGCCGTCTCACCGATCTCGAGTCGATCCGGTCCGCCGCATCGGGCTCGCACGAGATCGTCGCCGGCGAGTCGGGGTCGGTGATCGAGGGACTCGGTCAGGTGCGGTCGATGCTCGAGGCGGCCGCCGACGATGAGCTCAAACGTCTCGCCGGCCGCGTCGGCGAAACTCTGACGGTCGTCACCGACATCGGCGACGAACTCACCGCGTACCTGTCGGCGCTCCCGACCGACGCCGATTCGCTCGACCAATTACTTTCCCGCCAGGGCGAATTGAAATCGCTGGTGCGCAAGTACGCCCCCGACATCGACGGGGTGATCGACTGGCGCACGCAGGCGCAGATGCGACTCGAGCAGATCGAGGACCCCCAGGGCAGCGTCGACGACCTCGAGCGGCGCGCCGCCGCGGCGGCCGAGGTCGTCGCCGAGGCCGCGGCCACCCTGCACCGCATCCGTGCGAAAGCGGCCACGACGATGGCCGGCAAGGTGTCCAAGGAACTCGCCGGGTTGGCGATGGGGGACTCGACGCTGTCGGTCGAGGTCGGGCTCGAATCCGCCGATGCCGACGACCGACTGGCCATCGAGGTCGACGGGCAGCGCGCACACGCCGGCGCCGACGGTGCCGACCGCGTCGAATTCGCCCTGGTTCCACACAAGGGCGCCCGCCCGCTGCCCATCGCGACCTCGGCGTCCGGCGGTGAGCTGTCACGAGTGATGCTCGCTCTCGAAGTCGTTCTCGCCGAACCGACTTCAGGCTCGGTGATGGTGTTCGACGAGGTCGACGCCGGAGTGGGCGGGCGCGCCGCGGTGGAGATCGGGCGCCGTCTGGCCCGGCTGGCACGCGCTCACCAGGTCATCGTCGTGACCCACCTCCCGCAGGTCGCCGCGTTCGCCGACAACCACCTCGTCATCGGCAAGAGCGCGAGCAAGGGCGCGGTGCAGACGAGTACCGTGCGTGCGCTCGACCGCGACGAGCGGATCGCCGAACTCGCCCGGATGCTCGCCGGCCTCGGCGAATCCGATACCGGCAAGGCGCACGCTGAGGAACTCCTGACAACTGCTGAGACAGAAAAAGGCTCCTGATTCGTTCGGTGTTCTTGATGCGTGTGTGACAAAAGTTGCCATTGTTGCGGCGCGCCTCCCGCAGTCGATGCGCGGGGCGGTCAATCATTGCCGTCATGAAGATGCCTGCACTGCTCGCGCGGAACACCGAAGAACTGCCTGGCGTCATTGGTATCGCCAGAATCGACAAGAACACCAAGCGCCTCCTCGAACGGGTGGGGCCGGGTGACATCGCGATCCTCGACGAGGTCGATCTTGATCGCGTGACCGCCGACGCGCTCGTGGAGGCGAACGTCGTCGCCGTCGTCAACGCATCTCGGTCGATCAGCGGCCGCTATCCGAATCTGGGTCCCGAGGTGCTGGTCGCCTCCGGCATCGTCCTGCTCGACGAGGTTGGCCCGGAGGTCTTCAAGCGGGTCAAGGACGGCGCCAAGCTCCGTGTCCACGATGACCGTCTGATGGTTGGGGACCGGCGTCTCGCGCGCGGCACCACGCTCGAGGAGCACGACATCGCGAGCATGATGATCGACGCCAAGACCGGACTGGTCGACCATCTGGAAGCCTTCTCCGGCAACACGATCGAATTCATCCGCAGCGAGTCGCCACTTCTGATCGACGGTGTCGGCGTGCCCGACATCGATGTGTCCCTGGCCGGCAAGCATGTGGTCATCGTCGCCGACGGACCCGATCGCGGAACCGAACTGCGTTCACTCAAGCCGTTCATCAAGGAGTACTCGCCGGTTCTCGTCGGTGTCGGCGCAGGCGCCGACACCCTGGTGAAGGCGGGCTACAAACCGGCGATCGTCGTCGGCGACCCGGAACAGATGAAGGCGGCGACCCTGCGGTGTGGTGCACAGGTCGTGCTGCCCGCCGATACCGACGGACACGCCCCCGGCCTCGAACGCATCCAGGACCTCGGCATCGGTGCGACGACTTTCCCGGCCGCCGGAACCGCGGCCGATCTCGCGTTGCTGCTCACCGACTTCCATGGCGCCGACCTCATCGTCACCGCCGGCTACGGCGGATCCCTCGACGACTTCTTCGACCGCTCACGTCGTGAGTCGACGCCGTCGACGTTCCTGACCCGGCTCAAGGTCGGACCCAAACTTGTTGACGCCAAGGCGGTCGCGACGCTGTATCGCAGCCGGGTGTCCGGCGCGGCCATCGCCTGCGTCATTCTCGCCGCGCTGATCGCGGTCATCGCCGCGGTGATGCTCTCGAGCGCGGGACCGGAGATCACCGATTGGGCTGTGGCCCAATGGAACCACTTGTTCGAGTGGGCTCGGGGAGTCTGGAACAGGTAGGACATGATTTCTCTACGCCAGCACGCCATCTCGTTGGTGGCGGTGTTTTTGGCCCTCGCGCTGGGGTTGTTCCTCGGCTCGGGGTTCGTGGGCGATCGCGTCAATTCCCTGACCGGTACGAGTCGCGACCGGATCGGCGACCTCGAGCAGCAGCGCGACGGTCTCAACGATCAGGTGAACGCCGCGAACAGCTTTGACGCCGCGATCGCTCCGCGGCTGATCGCCGATCAGCTCAAGGGCCACGCCGTTCTCGTCGTCACCACGCCCAACGCCGCCGACTCCGACGTCGACGCCGTCAAACAGTCGCTGTCGACTGCGGGCGCAACGTTTTCCGGGCAACTCGGCCTCACCGACAAGCTGGTGCGCGACGACAGCGCCGAACAGGTCCGCACGATCGTCGACCAGACGATTCCCCCGGGCGCGACACTGCGTGCGGAACTGACCGACTCGGGTTCACGCGTCGGGGATCTGTTGGGGACCTTGGTGATGCATCGCAGCGATCAGAACGCTGCCGCGGTCGCCGATCGGCAGACCGGGCTGCAGACCCTGCGCGATGGCGGGTTCCTGACCTATGTCGACAACGCGATCCGGCCCGCCGATCTGGTGGTGTTCGTCTCCGGCGACGCGTTGCCGGAGAACTCCGGCGCCCAGGGGCAATTGGTCGCCCGGCTGGCCGCGGCGATGACCGCCCGCGCACAGGGCGGTGAACTCGTCGGTCGCAGTGGTTCGGCGACGGGCGTGTCACCGATAGCGGTGATCCGTTCGGACCCGGCGTTGCGCAACGCGATCACGACGATCGACAACGTCGATGCGCAGACCGGCCTGATCACCACCGTCCTCGCGCTCGACGAGGAGAGCCAGGGCCGCTCCGGTTCCTTCGGCTCCGGTCCGGGGGCGACCGCGATCACCGTCGGCGCGCAACCGGCCCAGTCGCAACCGGCCTGAGCAGTCGACGCGCCGCGCACCACACGCGCGCATCGTCACCGGTGACCCGACGTCCGCCGCGACACGCGGGGCTGCCCGCCCCGTCGGTGTCGTGGCGGGCGCGAGCCCGCTGTGGTGTTACCCTGGAGTCCCGTAGGTGAGCAGGCTTTCATGACCTGATCCGGCCGACGGGAGAAACGGTTTTGCGACCACTGCGCGTTCATACGGGCACCAAACATATTTTCGTGACGGGCGGAGTCGCCTCGTCCCTGGGTAAGGGCTTGACCGCCTCGAGTCTCGGTCAGCTCCTCACGGCCCGCGGTCTGCGGGTCACCATGCAGAAGCTCGACCCGTATCTCAACGTTGATCCGGGAACGATGAATCCGTTCCAGCACGGTGAGGTCTTCGTCACCGAGGACGGCGCGGAAACCGATCTCGACGTCGGGCATTACGAGCGCTTCCTCGACCGCAACCTGTCGCAGTCGGCGAATGTGACCACCGGACAGGTGTATTCGAGCGTCATCGCCAAGGAACGACGCGGCGAGTACCTCGGCGAGACGGTGCAGGTGATCCCGCACATCACCGACGAACTCAAGTCGCGGGTCCTCGCGATGCGTGAGCCCGGCGACGACGGCGAGGCACCCGATGTGGTGATCACCGAGATCGGTGGCACGGTCGGTGACATCGAGTCGTTGCCGTTCATCGAGGCCGCCCGCCAGATCCGCCACGACGTGGGGCGCGACAACGTGTTCTTCCTGCACGTGTCGCTGGTGCCCTACCTCGCGCCGTCGGGTGAGCTCAAGACCAAACCCACCCAGCACTCGGTGGCCGCGCTGCGCAACGTCGGCATCCAGCCCGATGCGCTCATCCTGCGGTGCGACCGCGACGTCCCCGAAGGTCTCAAGAAGAAGATCGCGCTCATGTGCGACGTCGACATCGAAGGCGTCATCTCCACACCCGACGCGCCGTCGATCTACGACATCCCCAAGGTTCTGCACAGCGAGCAACTCGACGCCTACGTGGTCCGCAAACTCGGTCTGCCCTTCCGCGACGTGGATTGGACCGAATGGGGTGAGCTGCTCAATCGGGTGCACGAGCCCCGCGAGACCGTGCGAATCGCGTTGGTGGGCAAGTACGTCGACCTGCCCGACGCCTACCTGTCGGTGACCGAGGCGATCCGGGCCGGCGGCTTCGCGTGGCGTGCGCGCACCGAGATCAAGTGGGTGCCGTCGGATGAATGTGCCACATCGCAGGGGGCGCAGGCCGCGCTCTCCGACGTCGACGGCGTGCTCATCCCGGGGGGCTTCGGTATTCGAGGCATTGAGGGCAAGGTCGGCGCGATCAGCTATGCCCGCCGTCGCGGCATCCCGCTCCTCGGTCTGTGCCTGGGCTTGCAGTGCATCGTCATCGAGGCGGCGCGCTCGGTCGGTCTCGACCATGCCAGTTCCGACGAATTCGATCCGGACACACCACATCCGGTGATCTCGACGATGGCCGACCAGCACGATGCGGTCGCCGGCGAGGCGGATCTGGGCGGAACGATGCGTCTGGGTGCTTATCCGGCGACGCTGAAAGAGGGTTCGGTGGTCGCCAAGGCCTACGGCACCACCGAGGTCTCCGAACGTCACCGTCACCGCTACGAGGTGAACAACACCTACCGCGACACCATCGCCGAGTCCGGGCTGGTGTTCTCCGGGACCTCGCCCGACGGGCATCTCGTCGAGTTCGTCGAGTATCCCTCCGAGGTGCACCCGTTCCTGGTGGCCACCCAGGCCCACCCGGAGCTGAAGAGCCGACCGACGCGCCCGCACCCGCTGTTCCGCGCGTTCATCGACGCGGCTCTGAAATACAAAGCGGCCGAACGGCTTCCGGTGGACCTCGGTGACTACGACGCGCCGCATGCCGAGAATGACGAGTCCGAGGTCGCGACCGCCGGGGCAGTCGACGCCGGAGGCGATCGCGCTTGAGCGACACCGCTTCCGACGGCGCCGGAACCCACGACTTCGGGGTTCGTGGTTCACGCCTGGTGTACGACGGAGCGATCCTCGCGTTGCGGGTCGACGAGGTCGTCATGCCCGGTGGCCGAACCGCCGAGCGTGAGGTCGTCGAGCATTTTGGGGCCGTGGCCGTCGTGGCGCGTGACGAGCAGCGTCGGATCGCGATGGTCCGCCAATACCGGCATCCGATCGGACACCGCCTGCTCGAATTGCCTGCCGGGCTCCTCGATCAGGCCGGGACGGAAACGGCGGTGGACGCCGCCCGACGCGAACTGGCCGAGGAAACCGACCTCGCTGCCGATCGGTGGCAGGTGCTGGTTGATCTGGATCTGTCGCCGGGTTTCACCGACGAGGCGCTACGCCTCTACCTCGCCGAGGGGTTGCACGCGCTCACCGCGGCCGAGCGCAGCGATGAGGAAGCCGACATGTCGATCGAGTGGATCGCCACCGATGATGCGGTCCGCCAGGTGTTCGACGGTGACATCGTGAATGCGACCAGCGTCGCGGGCATCCTGGCCGTCGCGGCGGCCGATCGGGGTGAGGTCACGTTGCGGCCGGTGGAGGCACCCTGGCGCGACGAGCCGAGTGCTTTTCGTGCCCGGCGGGAGCGCGGCGCGCGCCGGTAGGCGCCGACCGGCGGCCACGCCGGGAGTCGGGGAGTGCGGATCGGAAGCGAGGAGTCGGCATGACCGAGCAGGTGGGCATCGACGTGGCGATCACCCGCTATCTCGATCACCTGACCGTCGAACGTGGCGTTGCGGTGAACACACTGAGCTCCTATGGTCGCGACCTCGGACGCTACCGGCAGTACCTGCGTGCACGGAAGATCGACGATCTCGCCGACGTGGCCGAAGCCGATGTCCGTGAGTTCCTCGTCGCGTTGCGCAGGGGTGCCCCCGAATTCGGGGAACGGCCGCTCGCGGAGAGTTCGGTGGCGCGAACCCTGGTGGCCACCAGAGGTTTTCACAAGTTCGCCGCGGCGGAGGGGCTGGTCGCCGACGACGTCGCCCACGCGGTTCGCCCGCCGAGCCCGGCTCGCCGGCTACCCAAGGCGTTGTCGGTGAGCGACGTCGAACGCATCCTGGACGCCTCCGGAGCCCCCGATCACGCACGCGCGCTCCGTGATCGAGCACTCCTGGAACTCCTCTACAGTTGCGGCGCACGCATCTCCGAGGCCACCGGGCTCGATCTCGACGACATCGACACCGACACCCGGGCGGTGCGGTTACGCGGCAAGGGCGGCAAGGAGCGGGTGGTGCCGGTCGGCGGGCCGGCCGTCGATGCTCTCGAGGCATACCTGGTACGCGGACGCCCGACGCTCGTGCGTAGATCGACCGCGGCACTATTCCTCAACGCCCGCGGGGGCCGGCTCACCCGACAGGGTGCCTGGCAGGTGTTGGCGGCGGCGGCGGAGCGGGCCGGACTCGAGGGCGCGGTGTCGCCGCACACCCTGCGGCACAGTTTCGCCACCCATCTCCTCGACGGCGGAGCCGATGTTCGCGTGGTCCAGGAACTGTTGGGGCATGCGTCGGTGACGACGACACAGGTCTACACGCTGGTGACGGTGAACACGATGCGCGAGGTGTACGCGACCGCGCACCCACGGGCGCGGTGACGCGGTCGGCGACGAACGCTCATGGTTGCGGCGGTGCGCCACGGGATCGTCGGCGCGACCCACTAGGCTTTGGTGGAGGTCCGGGCCGAAACGGCCGGGCCGAGACGACAGAAAGGGGGCTGCGCAGCGGTGAGTATCTCGAGCACCCGGCGACCCAGCGCCCACTTCGACGACCAGTACCGTCTCGAGGTTCCCAGCGGCGCGGACATCGACGAGACCGATCACCGCACCGCACGGGTCCAGGCCGACGATCAGATCGGTCCCACCGGTCGTCCCTACCGTCCCGTTCCCGAACCGACCCAGCTCGATCGGCACGGACCGGCGACGGTCATCGCGGTCTGTAACCAGAAGGGCGGGGTCGGCAAGACCACCTCCACGATCAATCTGGGTGCGGCCCTCGCCGAGTACGGCCGCCGCGTGCTGCTGGTCGACCTCGACCCGCAGGGTGCGCTGTCCGCGGGATTGGGTGTGCCGCATCACGAACTCGACGAGACCGTCTACAACCTGCTCGTGCCGCCGCATGCACCCACCGACGAGGTGCTGATGCGTACCCGGGTCGACGGGCTGGACCTGCTGCCCAGCAACATCGACCTCTCGGCCGCCGAGATCCAACTGGTCACCGAGGTCGGCCGCGAACAGGCTCTGGCCCGTGCCCTGCATCCGGTCCTCGACCGTTACGACGTCGTGCTCATCGACTGCCAGCCGTCGCTGGGCCTGCTCACCGTCAACGCCCTGGCCTGCGCCGACACGGTGCTGATCCCGATGGAGTGCGAGTACTTCAGCCTGCGTGGACTGGCGTTGCTCACCGACACCATCGAGAAGGTCCACGACCGCCTCAACATGCGTCTGGACGTCGGCGGAATCCTGGTGACCATGTTCGACGCGCGCACCCTGCATTCCCGGGAGGTGATGGCGCGGGTCGTCGAGGTGTTCGGCGACAAGGTGTACGACACCGTCATCGCGCGTACCGTCCGCTTCCCGGAAACCAGTGTGGCCGGCGAACCGATCACCTCGTGGGCGCCGAAATCTGCTGGAGCACAGGCTTATCGGGCTCTGGCTCGTGAGGTCATCGCTCGTAACGTCAAGCAGGCATGAGCGAACCGAGCGACGTCGGCGGGGCAGATGCTGCTCCCGACTCGGCACCGGCTGAGCCGGACTCCGGTTTTCGCGTACGTTTGGCGAACTTCGAGGGCCCCTTCGACCTGCTGCTCAACCTGATCAGTCAGCATCGCCTCGACGTGACCGAAGTGGCGCTGCACGAGGTGACCGACGACTTCATCGCCTACACCCGGGAGATGGGTCCGGAGTTGGGATTGGAGCAGACCACCGAATTCCTCGTGGTGGCCGCGACGCTGCTCGATCTCAAGGCCGCCCGTCTGTTGCCGTCCGGGGAGGTCGACGATCCCGAGGATCTCGCGCTGCTCGAGGCGCGCGACCTGCTGTTCGCGCGGCTCCTGCAATACCGTGCGTACAAGCAGGTGGCGGCGCTGTTCGGTGAGTTGGAAGCCGCTGCGCTCCAACGGTATCCGCGTGCGGTATCGCTGGAGGAGCGTTACGCCGATCTGCTGCCCGAGGTGATGTTGGGTGTCACGCCCGGAGGGTTCGCCGAGGTCGCCGCGGCGGCACTGCGACCGCGGCCGATACCGACCGTGGGACTCGACCACCTGCACGACTCGCACCAGGTGTCGGTGCCAGCGCAGGCGCAACGGATGGCGGGACTGCTGGCCGACAGTGCACCCGGCGACGGGTTGACCTTCGGTCAACTCGTTGCCGGCTGCGCCAGCCCGCTGGAGGTGGTCGGCAGCTTCTTGGCGTTGCTCGAACTGTTCCGGGAACGCGCGATCACGTTCTCCCAACCCGAGGCGCTCGGTGACCTGCGGGTGCTGTGGTCGGGGGAGCGAGAACTCGACGATCTGAGTTTCGACAAGGCAGAGGACTACGGATGACCGAGCCGCACGATGCACCATCCCCCGAGCGGGCAGTCGAGGACGAAGGACACGGGGACCAAGGACACGAGGACCAGGGACACGAGGACCAGGGACACGAGGACCAGGAACACGGGGACCACATACTCGAGGGTGCCTCCGAGCCCGGGCAGGGCGCCCTCGACGTTGCCACCGACGAGACCGTCGACGACGCGGAACTCCGCTCCGCACTGGAGGCTCTGCTGCTCGTCGTCGACACACCGGTGACCTCCGACGAACTGGCGAACGCGATCGGCGTCGACGCGCTGCGGGTACGGGAGATGCTCAACGAGATGTCGGCGGAGCTGACCTCGGCGCACAGCGGAATCGATCTGCGCTTCGCCGGGGACGGCTGGCGGTACTACACCCGAGCCGACTACGCACCCTACGTCGAGCGACTGCTGCTCGACGGTGCGCGCTCGAAACTGACCCGGGCGGCCCTGGAAACCCTGGCGGTGATCGCCTACCGGCAGCCCGTCTCGCGGGCGCGGGTCAGCGCGATCCGCGGCGTCAACGTCGACGGTGTCATCCGCACCCTGGTGGCGCGCGGACTGATCAACGAGGTCGGAACCGATCCGCAGACCACCGCCACCACTTACGGCACCACCGAATTGTTCCTCGAACGACTCGGCCTCGCCTCACTGGAGGAACTGCCCGATCTCGCACCCCTGCTGCCCGACGTCGACCTCATCGACGACCTCGACGAAGAACTCAACTCCGATCCCCGATTCGCCAAACTCGCGGGTAAAGCGTCAGACTCAGAGGGGGCACCCGACGGCACATCGCCGATCGGCGTCGCCGACGACGACCTCGAGAATCAGGACTGAGATATGGCAACCGCTGGCCGGGACGGCACACCGGGACGACGCAGGACAGACAAGAACAGCAAGACCGACAAGAACGGCAGGGCGGACAGAAACGCCACACCGCGCGGCAACACCACCGGCGACGGTTCGCGGGCAGACAACGCCGCGAGCGGTCGGCGCGGCGGCAAGCCTGCGGGCAAGGGCGCCGGCGGCGCGGGTGCCCAGCAGCCGGCACACGCCAAGAAGCGGCACCGCAAGGGGAGTTCGCAACCCGATGTGAAGGCCGGTCGGATCCGGCTCAACAACGCCCGGCCCGCACGCCACCAGGGCCCCACACCCGACGTCGAGGAACAGGGCGCCACCTATGTCGCCGACGGGGTGCGCCTGCAAAAGGTGCTCGCGCAGGCCGGTGTGGCCTCGCGGCGCGGCGCCGAGGAGCTCATCGCCGCCGGGCGTGTCGAGGTCGACGGCGAGATCGTCACCGAGCAGGGTCTGCGGATCAATCCCGACACCGCGATCATCCGGGTCGACGGCGCCCGGGTCATCATGGACGAGACACGCCAGTACCTCGCGCTGAACAAGCCCAAGGGCTGGCAGTCCACCATGTCCGACGACCAGGGTCGCCCCTGCGTCGGTGACATCGTCGCCGAGCGGGTCATGTCGGGCCAGCGACTCTTCCACGTCGGCCGGCTCGACGCCGACACCGAAGGTCTGTTGTTGCTCACCAACGACGGTGAACTGGCCAACCGCCTCATGCATCCGTCCTACGAGGTGCCCAAGACCTATCTGGCCTGGGTGCGCGGTGAGGTGCCCCGGTCGCTGGTGCGCACGCTGCGTGACGGGGTCGAACTCGACGACGGGCCGGTCGCCGTCGACGGCTTCACCATCCTCGGTGTGCACCAGGGCGAGTCCCAGGTCCGAATCGTGTTGCACGAGGGCAGAAATCGGATCGTCCGTCGGCTGATGGAGGAAGTCGGTTTCCCGGTGCAGGCGCTGGTGCGGACCCACATCGGCACCGTGGCCCTCGGCGAACAGCGTCCGGGAAGCCTGCGGGTACTCGGGCGCGATGAGATCGGTGCGCTGTACAAGGCGGTCGGCCTGTGAACGGCGGCGTGATCGCGATCGACGGCCCCGCCGGAACCGGCAAGTCGAGCGTGTCGAAGTTGTTGGCGCACAAGGTCGGCGCGCACTATCTCGACACCGGCGCGATGTATCGCGCGGCCACCCTCGCGGTGCAGCGGGCCGGGGTGGATCCCGCCGACGCGGATGCGGTTGCCGCAACCGTCGACGCCGCCGATATCGCCTTGCGTCCCAACGGAGACGGCTCATCGCGGGTGTTCCTCGACGGTGAGGACGTCAGCGGTCCGATCCGCTCCGATGCGGTCACCGCCGCCGTCTCCGCGGTGTCGGCGGTCCCGGCCGTGAGAACCAAACTCGTTGCGCTGCAACGCCGCCAGGCCGAATCGGAGCTCCTGGTGGTCGAGGGTCGAGACATTGGCACCGTGGTGTTCCCCGACGCCGCGATCAAGATCTTTCTCACCGCATCACCCGAGGCGCGGGCCGAACGCCGGCACCGCCAGAACCTCGCCGCGGGACGGCCCAGCGACCACGCCGAGGTCCTTGCCGCGGTGAACCGACGCGACCATCTCGACTCGACCCGTGCGGTGTCCCCGCTGCGGCAGGCCGACGATGCGGTGCTGGTGGACACCAGCGACATGACCCTGGACCAGGTTCTCGACCGGTTGGTCGAACTGGTCCGCGCACGGATCGGAGTTGCCTCGTGACCGACATGTCCGACGCCACCGGCGGCACGGCCGACGCACTCGCCCTGCCCGGCGACGGCACCTGGAGCGACGAAACCGAGTGGGATCTCAGCGACTTCGACGACGTCGAGGAGTTCGGGGAGGCCGAACGGGTCCCCGAGGTGGCCATCGTCGGTCGCCCGAACGTCGGCAAGTCAACTCTCGTGAACCGTATCCTCGGCCGCCGTGAGGCCGTCGTCGAGGACATCCCCGGCGTGACCCGTGACCGCGTCTCGTATTCGGCGACGTGGTCGGGCCGCCGGTTCACCGTCGTCGACACCGGCGGTTGGGAACCGGATGCGAAGGGCCTACAGCAAGCGGTGGCGGCGCAGGCCGAACTCGCGATGCGCACGGCCGACGTGATCGTGCTCGTCGTCGACGGGACCGTCGGGGCCACCACGACCGACGAGGCCGTCGCTCGCACGCTGCGCCGATCGAAGACCCCGGTCATCCTGGTGGCCAACAAGATCGACAGCGAGCGGCAGGAGGCCGAGGCGGCCTCACTGTGGTCGCTGGGTCTCGGTGAGCCGCACCCGGTGTCGGCGGCGCACGGTCGAGGCGCCGGCGATGTCCTCGACGTCATCCTCGAGCGGCTGCCGCATACGCCGCGGGAGGACGCCGGTATCCGGCTCGGCGGGCCGCGCCGGGTCGCGCTCGTCGGGAAACCGAACGTCGGCAAGAGTTCGCTGCTGAACAAGCTCGCCGGGTCGGAACGCTCGGTGGTCGACAATGTTGCCGGTACCACCGTTGATCCGGTGGACGAGCTGATCGAGCTCGACGGCAAGACGTGGCAATTCGTCGACACCGCGGGTCTGCGGCGCAAGGTTCGCACGGCCAGCGGTCACGAGTACTACGCATCGTTGCGGACGCGGTCGGCGCTCGACGCCGCCGAGGTGGCGATTCTGTTGATCGACGCCTCCGAGCCCATCACCGAGCAGGACCTGCGTGTGCTGTCGATGATCATCGACTCCGGACGAGCGCTGGTGATCGCGTTCAACAAGTGGGATCTGGTCGACGAGGACCGTCGGTACACCCTCGACAAGGAGATCGACCGGGAACTCGCGCGGGTGCCGTGGGCGCGGCGGGTCAACATCTCGGCGATGACGGGCAGAGCCGTGCAGAAGCTGGTGCCTGCGCTCGAAGGCGCGCTCGACTCGTGGGACAAGCGGATTTCGACAGGGCCGCTGAACAATTGGCTCAAGGAGGTCATCGCGGCCACCCCGCCGCCGCTGCGCGGCGGACGCCAACCGCGGGTCATGTTTGCCACCCAGGCCGCGGTACGGCCACCCACATTCGTGTTGTTCACCACCGGATTCCTCGAGGCCGGCTATCGCCGCTTCCTGGAGCGCAGACTGCGCGAGCAGTTCAATTTCGATGGTTCGCCGGTGCGGATCAACGTGCGGGTGCGCGACAAGAGGGATCGCCGCAAACGCTGACCAGTCAGGTCCGAGATCGCCGGATTGCCCTGTGACATACTCCTTTCGTGCTCATCTTGGCAATCATCGTGTTCGGAATGGTCATCGGCGCTCTCGCCCAACTGCTCATCGGCGGCAAGAACATGTGGAACATCGACTGGGGTCTCGCGATCGTCGCGGGTCTGGTCGGATCGTTCGTCGGTGGACTCCTGATCAGCTTGATCTCGGGTGACGGGATCAACTTCCGTCCCAGCGGAATCATCGGGTCGTTGATCGGCGCACTGATCGTGACCGGCGGTTGGGTCTGGTACAAGAAGCGCTCTGCTGCTTCCTGATCAGTGCCCTGACCAGCCGATTGGCTCCCTGGGTAGATCGTCGGCTAGTCTCATCTACGCCTTGATGACGAGAGCTTCTCGGATCAGGGCAACGGGCTGTGGCGCAGTTTGGTAGCGCACTTGACTGGGGGTCAAGTGGTCGCAGGTTCAAATCCTGTCAGCCCGACGTATAAGCCCCCAGCGAGGATGGGTTTCTCGCCGGGGGCTTCGTCATGTCCGAAGGTGATTGTCGTAGGCACCGTCGAGGCCGCCGTAACCGCGGAACAGAGGACAGGCTCCTCGCCGGCGCAGACGGTCGTTAGGATCAAGTGTGAGGGGCTCCGGCGAACGAGTGCGCCGCGTCGGACGTCACTTGCGTTGTTCGACCTTTTCGGAAGCGTCCGGTGTTGCGGCCAGGGGCGACGAGGAGTGCGACGTCGGGAGTCAGTTGGCGGACGTGCACCACATCGTGGGTCATCGAGTCGTGACCTAGTGCACCGGACTCGACGGCGGACTCGACGGCGGAGTGGAACTGCTCGGCCGTGACGAGGCCGGGCCGGTCGATGAGGATCCCGTACTCGCGGTAGCAGTAGGGCCGGTCCACGGGGCCGTGGGCGGCGGTGCCGGTGGTGACCTCGCCCGGTACCAGGCCGAAGACCTGCACCAGTTGGTCGTGGGCGGCTCGTAGGACCCGGTAGGTCAGGATAGGGATCCGGCGGCGTGCAGGGCGTTGATCGCGCCCAGCAGGTCCGCGGTCGGGTCGTCGTCGGCTTCAAGGCCCGACAAGTGCGGAGCGGACCGCCTCGCCGGTCCGTTGGAGTTGTTTGATCTCGGTTGGGCCGTAGAGACGGTGACCCGAGTCGGTGCGTGCCGACGGTTGCAACAGCCCGATGGCTTCGTAGTGGTGCAGCGTGCGCACGGTCTGGCCGGTTTCCCGGGCGAGCTCACCGACGCCGATCAACGCGTCATCGTCGGTTCGTCGGCTCATGGCCACGACCCTGAGACCTCACGTTGGGTCAGGTGCAACCTCGGCCGCGGCCTGCGGGGGTACCGGCGAATCGTGGAGTTTCCTTCTCCTTCTGAGGAGGAAGCTGAAAGGCAGCGCGATCAAGATGACGAGGCATGAGACCAGGTAGACATCGTTGATCCCCATGACGTATCCGTTCGCATGGGCTGCGGCGAGCCCGGCAGGTGACGTGGCCCCATGCGAGAGCGCGGAGATGTGATTCGATGCCCTGGAGGTGAGCAGCGAGGAGAACACGCCGATGGACAGACAGGCGAACAGACAGGCGAACATCTGCTTCGTCCAGTTCAGGATGGACGAGCCGTAGCCCGACAATTCCTTTGGCAGAGTGATCATTCCGGCGTTGGAGGCGGGCATCGTCGCGAGTGCCAGTCCGATGTACCGCAGTGCCATCCAGATTCTCACGTAATCATGCGATGTGGTCACCGAAAGCAGGGTCATGCGCCAGGTTCCCAATGCGATCAGGAAGACCCCGACGAGCAGCAGCGGCAGACCTCCGATGCGTTCGTAGACGCTTCCGACGATCGGCATCAGGACAGCCATGCAGATGGTGGCGGGTAGTAGGACCAGCGCCGCGTCCAGTGGGGCCAGTCCCTGGATGTTCTGCAAGAAGATCGGCGTGAGAAATGTGCCGGAATACAGGGCGATGTTGATGATGCAGCCAACGACCACGCCGGCAGTGAAAGTCGGATATCTGAATGTTCGTAGATTCAGAACCGGGCTCTTCGCCCGCAGTTCCCAGAAGATGAACAGAGCCAGGAACACAGCACCGGCGATCAGCGTGCAGACGATGATCGCAGAGCTCCATTCCAGGGCCGAACCCTCGCTGAATGCGAAGAGCAGAACAGTGCTCGAGAGCACGCGCAACACGATGCCGGGTATGTCGAGGGCGCTGCCCGCGGAGAGGCGGTAGCCCGGCAAGAAGATGACTCCCAGGATGAGGGCGAGCAAGCCCAGGGGGATGTTGATGAAGAAGATGGCCTTCCAGTTGAAGTACTGAATCAGGAAGCCGCTGACCGTCGGCCCGACCGCTGGTGCCAGCGTGGGGGGCGATGCTCCAGATGCTGACTGCGGTGATCAGTCTTCTCTTTGGGAGGGCCTGGTAGACGATCGCCATGGTGGCGGGAATCGTGACGCCGCCGAAGAACCCTTGCAGGAACCGGATCGCGATCAACATGTCGATGGTGTTCGAGACGAAGACCAACGCTGATGCAGCAGAGAAACCGGCTATGGCGATCAGTTAGAGACGCTTGTAGCTGATCCTCTCGCCCAAGAACGCCGTCAGGGGCGCTGACGTGCCCATGGTCAGCATGAAGCCGGTGATCAACCATTTCGCCGTGTCGAGATCGGTGTGCAGATTCGTCATGAGATATGGCAATGCGATGTTGATCTTGCTGCTGCGACGACGAACGAGCCCAAGAACATCGTCATCATCATCGGCCAGAACTTGATTTCTCTGGTTGTCTGCACGGTCGCGCTTCCCATCTCTGTCAACCAATCGCCAGATGATTGATATATCAATTATCTGGGCAAAAAAATATCTAGCCCTTCATCGGCCGGATTGCAGTCCATTGCCGAGCTTGCGCAACAGCGCCTTCAGTGTCGCCATCTCGTCGTCGCGCAGCGCCGCTTTGAGCACATCGTTGTACTGCTTCGCGCGCGGCCTCGTCTCTCTCAGGAGTTGCTTCCCGTCCTCTGTGATGAAGACGAGGTATTCCCTTCCGTCGGTCGCCGATCTCCGTCGCTCGACCAGCCCCTTTCTCTCCAGGAGATCGAGCGTCCTGGTGATTGCCGCCGGTTCTTTGAAGCTGTCGACGGAAAGTTCTTTCTGGTTGTACCCGTCTTTCCGGATCAAGCGATTGAGTATTGCCCATTGCTCTGAGGTGATATTGAAGTCCTTCAGGTAGGCCTGCCACCGTCCTCTGAGTATCGTGTTCGTCCTGTACACCAACGAATTGAGGGAATCGTCGATATCTGGATACACCTGACGTACCTCCTCACTCGATCGACAGGCATGATCGTACGCCTAGGTAATTGATACATCAACTATGAGATGGCGTCGGATCGCGTCTCGAGGGCAGTACCGCCGACTGCGTGGACGAACTCGACTGCGCGTACGAACTCGACGGGATCGCACCGAGTGCTGCCTCGCCAGCCGTCGGGAACCTGCGACGCTGTCACGAGAGATAGGCGGCAAGCAGTCTGTCGAGCGCCGAATGTGCTTGGGTGCGAGCCGAATCGGCATTGGCGTGCTGGGCGATCCAGAGGGCGGTTTCGTTCATGGCGCCCGACAGTTGTGCGGTGGTCGCGTCGAGCAGTTCCTCGCCGACGCCGGCGGCAAGCAGGGCATCGCGCAGGTGTGCTGCGGAATTCTCGGCGTCGAGCCGACGCCACTCCTGCCAGCCGACCACCGATGGGGCGTCGATGAGCAGGATTCGTACCGCGGTGCCGGACGTGATCGCGTCGAGGAACGCGTGTGATCCGGCGCGGAGCTGGTCGCCGGGGTTCGCGCCGGCTGCCTCTGCCGCTTGCACGACCGCATCGGCGACGCCCGCCTGCAGCCGTGCGGCAACAGCACCGAACAGCCCGGCCTTGTTCCGGTAGTGGTGGTAGACCGCCCCGCGCGTGACGCCTGCGGCGCCGGCGACATCGTCGAGTGAGACGTCGGCGAAACCGCGTGACGAGAACAGTTCGGTTGCCGAGTCGAGAACGCGCTGGGCGGTCTGAGCGGCGTCGGCCGCGGAGGCGCGTGGCATGGACTCTTCCTTTACGTGCAGTGTGTATGTAATCTGAATTCGTTACATACTCACTGTACGTAAAGGAGAGTTCTGTTGTCAGCCAAGAGCTTCTACCCCGTCCTCATGTCGCGCGACGTCAGCGCCGCGGCAACGTTCTACCGCGAACTCCTCGGGTTCGAGACGACCTTCGAGTCCGACTGGTACGTCAGCCTGCGGCTGGGCGCCTTCGAGGTGGCCGTACTGGCCCACGATCACTCCACGATTCCCGAGGGGTACCGAGCGCTCCCGAAAGGGGTGATCGTGAACCTCGAGGTCGACGACGTCGACGCGGTCCACCGCAGCCTGGCGGCCGATCCGGATACCGAAATCGTCATGGGCCTCAGAGACGAGGACTTCGGCCAACGGCATTTCATCCTCGCCGCACCCGACGGTGTCCTTCTCGACGTCATCCAGCCGCTGCCGCCGAGTGCCGAGTACGCCGACGCCTACGCGTCGGCGTAGCGGTGACACGATGGATCGGTGAGATGACAGGGTGGCTGACACGACAGCCCCCGCGACGAATCGAGACTCGATGACGCTGCCCGATGACCTTGTTGCCCTGTTGCGCCGACCCGCACCGTGCCATGTCGCGACGATCATGCCCGACGGGTCGCCGCAGCTCACCCAGACGTGGGTCGACACCGACGGCGAGCACGTTCTCGTCAACACGGTGCAGGGGTTCCAAAAGGACAAGAACATCCAGCGCGATCCGCGCGTCTCGATCAACGTCTCCGATCCCGACAACCCCGCACGGTACTTCGAGATCCGAGGCCGCGTGATCGGGTCGACGACCGACGGGGGAGCCGAGCACATCGAGGCGTTGTCGCAGAAGTATCTCGGGGCGCCTTATCCCTGGTTCGGCGGATGCGACCAGACAACGCATGATCCTCACCATCGACGCCGACAAGATCCACGGAGTCGGCTGAGAAGGCTTTGTCGCAGAGCTGTCTGCGCAGGTGTCACGCTCGCTCGTGGGGGATCTTCTCGCCGGCGGTCACGTCGAACGGCAGAGTGTTGTCGGCCGGCGGTAGGGGGCAGGTCGCGAAGTCGATGAACGCGCACGGCAGGTTCGTCGCCCGGTTGAAGTCGATGATGACCTCGCCTCCACGTCGCACCACCTCGTCGTCGGCCTCGATGGCCACGCTGCGGTTGGCCGCGTACGTGGTCACCCCGGAGGTACCGTCGGTGAACAGCACGGACAGGCCACCGCCCTTGCCGTTGAATGCGATGAGGCGGTGGTCGACGCCGTAGCGGGTCAGGACGAGCTCGCCGGGCGAAACGTAGACGTGCGCAAGCCCTTCGGCCACGGCACCCACGGTCACCGGGCTGGGTGTCGAGTAGGGCTCGAAGGTGGCCGACAGCGCCCAGGCCGGGTCGGGGTCATAGGCAGGCACCCCACGGAAATCGCGGACGGTGGGCGCGTTCTCGTCATGCACCCGGATCAGATAGCCGTCGCCGCGGCGCGCGACTTCGATGTGCACACCGTCGAGTTCGACGATCTCGCCGGCTCCTGTCGCATCGAGGTCGAAGTCGCGGGCCGCGAATGTCTCGCCGCCGTCGGGTCGAAGGTGGCCGGTTGCGCCGTCGTACCACCAGGTGCCGGGAAGCCCGTCGAATCGGGTCGGCTCGGTCTCGAGCCACTCGAGACGGTTGATGGACAGCCAACCGAGCGGGTTCGCGAGATCGCGCTCGCGAGCGGTATGCCACGCCTGCCACCGGTCGGCGAAATCGGCGTCGGTTGTCAGGGTTTCGGTCATCGCGCACGGCTCCTGAAGGTGGTGGGGGATTCGGGGGTCAGGGTGGTCAACGCAGTGTTGCGCGTACTTGTGGTAACGCCGATTCCGGTCCTCCCCGATGGCATTTCGTTCATGCTTCGCGCAACTCCTGGCCTCGGCCACGGGATACGGCCCGCGTAGTGTTGCCTACCGTGTCTGATCCACCCGGTGTTCACGGGGCCGACGCCGTGTTCACGGTTGCCGCCTTCAACGTCAACGGTATCCGCGCCGCGCGACGCCGCGGATTCGACGAGTGGCTTGCGGCCCGCTCACCGGATGTCGTGGCGCTTCAGGAATTGCGGTGTCCGGCATCGGAGATCGGCGGTTTTCCCGGCTACTCGGTTGCGGCCGACGTCGGATCGATCGCCGGCCGCAACGGGGTGGCCGTATTGACCAGGCGGCCGGGCATCGCGGTGCGCACCTGGCTGACCCACCCGCCGAAAGCGCGCGGTCTCGGTGAATTCGCCACACATGGTCGGTACATCGAGGTCGACCTCGCCGAACAGCCGGTGACCGTGGCGTGCCTCTACCTGCCGAAAGGTGGACTTCCCGCACACCGGCAGCGGCCCGGCTCGATGCGCGAGAAACCCGATGGCGGCCAGAAGTACGAACGCAAACAACGATTTCTCGCGGCATTCGGGCGGGAGTTGCACCGCAATCGTCGTGCTGCGCAACGCGCGGGCCGTGACTTCCTGCTCGTCGGGGATCTCAACATCGCTCACACCCAACACGACGTGACGAACTGGCGTGCTGCCCGCTCGATGGACGGATTTCTTCCCGAGGACCGTGAATGGTTCGAGTCGATTCTCGGGACCCGTCGCCTCGTCGACGTCGTGCGGCGGGTGCACGGCGATCGGCCGGGCCCGCTGACCTGGTGGAGTTGGGCGGGAGAGTCGTTCACCAAGGATGTGGGCTGGCGAGTCGATCACCAGCTCGCGACACCCCGACTCGCCGCGTGCGCAACCGAGGTGACGGTCGACAAGGAACCGTCGGCCGCGCAACGGCTCTCCGATCACGCCGCACTCGTGGTGACTTACCGCACGCAGCTATGCACCGATCCCGAGGTCGGGGTCAGCCCTGGGCGAGTTGCGCCACGTGCTGCCATTTCTCCCACTCGGTGAGCCGGCTCGCGTAGTCGGCCTTGGCGATCTCGAGCGGGGCGGTGCCGAAGAACACTCGCAGCGGCGGTTCGTCGGCGTCGACGATCTGCAGGATCGCTGCGGCCGAGGCGTGTGGGTCGCCGGGTGCGGAGGTGCGCGACCGGCGCGCCCGAGCCGCGGTCTCGCGGACCTCGTCATAGGCGGTGAGCGTCGTGGCGTGCTGGGCCGACGCCCCGGCCCAATCGGTGTCGAATCCGCCCGGCTCGACCAACGTCACGTGGATGCCGAACGCCTCGACCTCGGCGGCCAACGCCTGGGAGAAGCCCTCGAGTGCCCACTTGGACGCGTTGTAGATGCCGATGTTGGCGAATGCGCTGATACCGCCGATCGAGGACACCTGAATGATGTGACCGGAGCGCTGGGCACGCAGGAATGGCAGCGCCGCCTGCGTGATCCACAGGGCGCCGAACACATTGGTCTCGATCTGGTCGCGCGCCTGCGACTCGGAGAGTTCCTCGATGAAGCCGAACTGGCCGTAGCCGGCGTTGTTGACCACCACGTCGAGGCGGCCGAAATGCTCGTGAGCACGAGCAACGGCAGCGATATCCGCGGTGCGATCGGTGACGTCGAGTTCAATGGGCAGGATCGCGGCACCGTAGGCGTCGACGAGGTCGGCAAGACTGTCGAGGTTGCGCGCGGTGGCGGCAACGCGATCGCCGCGATCGAGTGCCGCGATCGCCCATTCTCGGCCGAAGCCGCGTGAGGTCCCGGTGATGAACCAGACCTTGCCGCCATCGGCGTTCGTGGCCTGGTCGCTCGTCTCGGCACCGCTGTCCACGGGACTCATCGGGGTTCTCCTCACATCGTTGATGGGAATGCGTTGGATGGGCTTGGCTCCCGCGTCGGGAGTGCACACACCCTTGGCATCAACGACACCGCGACGCAGGCATTCCTCGGGCGGGGTTGCGATCACCGCGGCCACAACGCTCGTCGGTTGCCGTCTCGGCAACAAAGGTGGGTGGCGACCGCGACCGACCCCCGGGAGGGACCCATGACCGCCACCATCCGTACCACCGTTGTCCCGTTCGTCCTCACCGCAGCGGGAACCGGTGTGGCACAGCACCTCGTCAGCGAAGGGCCGGTGTCACACGAATTCGACACCGATGCCTATCCGGCGTTCGGTGGGCGTGACGCCGCGCCGAGCCCGCTGTTCTACGCACTCGGCGCCCTGACCTCGTGCAACCAGGTGACCGCATCCCTGGTTGCCAAGGACCTGGGAATCTCGCTCGGCGCGTTCGACTTTCGGGTGCAAGGCGACCTGGACACCGCAGTGCTGGTCGCCGGGGCGGACGGCAACGCCAACTTCACCTCGGTCGCCGTGCAGGCCACGGTGCAGACCGACGCCGACGCAAACACGTTCGCCGAGTTCGTGTCGGAGGTGGAGCGACGTTGCCCGGTCAGCCAACTGTTCATCCGGAGCGGACTCGAATTCCGCAACGAGTGGACGAATGCTCCCCTGATCGATTGACCCCTGACCGAGTGACACTGTCGATGGACAATGACCGATCCGTCACCGACCGTTCGCCGGTGGATGCGCCGCGGGCGCGGAAATACCCGACGGGCCCGGGGCGTTGGCTCGGGCATGAGCGATGAACCAGAACTGAGTCCGACCGAGTGGGTGCGCGAGCAGACCGCGAAGATCCTGGAGCAGGGGACCACCGACGGGGTCCAGGTGGCCGACCGGCCGGTCGTGCTGTTCACCACGACCGGGGCGAAATCCGGAAAGAAGCGCTATGTCCCACTGATGCGCGTCGAGGAGAACGGCCGATACGCGATGGTGGCCTCCAAAGGCGGGGCTCCCGAGCATCCGGCCTGGTACCACAACGTCAAGGCACACCCGAAGGTCACCGTGCAGGACGGCCAGAAGGTCGCCGAACTCACCGCCCGCGAGGTCGGCGGAGACGAGCGTGAGCACTGGTGGAATCTGGCCGTGGCCGCCTATCCGCCGTACGCCGAATATCAGGTCAACACCGACCGGCTGATCCCGGTGTTCGTCCTGGAGTGACACCCGCGTGGACACCCACTAATGAAAACAATTATCATTAGCGGGTGTCCTCCTCCGCTGCAGCACAGCTTCCCGTCACGGTCCTGTCCGGTTTTCTCGGGTCCGGTAAGACCACCCTGCTCAACACCTTGCTCGCCAACCGCGAGGGCAGGCGCATCGCCGTCATCGTCAACGATATGAGCGAGATCAACATCGACGCCTCGCTCATCGACCTCGGCGGCTTCGATCGCACCGAAGAGCGCATGGTCGAACTCACCAATGGTTGTATCTGCTGCACGCTGCGCGAGGACCTCATCGATGCGGTCGGTGACCTCGCCCGGGCGGGTCGATTCGATCACCTCGTCATCGAATCGACCGGAATCTCCGAGCCCATGCCCGTCGCCGCAACCTTCGACTGGGTCTTCGAAGACGGCTCGTCACTGGCCGACCTGGCCGTCCTCGACACGATGGTGACCGTCGTCGACTGCTCGACCTTCCTCACAGAACTGGCCCGGGGCGAGCGCCTCGATGACCGCGACCTGCAGGCGGGCGACGGGGACGAACGCACGATCGCCGATCTCCTCGTCGACCAGGTCGAATTCGCCGACGTGGTGATCCTCAACAAGACCGACCTGGTCGGTCCGGATCAACGAGGCCGTGTCGAGGCGACGGTGCGCCGACTCAATCCGCGCGCCCAGGTCATCATCACCACCCACGGCGAGGTGCCACTGGACCGGGTGATCGGCACCGGTCTGTTCGACCACGAGGCCGCCGCGGCGGTGGCCGGCTGGGACGACGAACTCCTCGGCGGCCACGTGCCCGAGACCGAGGAGTACGGAATCGGGTCGGTGGCGTTCCGCGCCGAACGGCCGTTTCATCCGACACGCCTCGCCGAAGCTCTGGACGGTCTCCGGGGCGTACTGCGCAGCAAGGGATTCTGCTGGATCGCGAGCCGGCCCGACATCGTTGCGGTCTGGTCGCAGGCGGGGCCGAACCTCATGATCGAGCCCGCACAGTACTGGACGCCACCCGAGCACGACCCGCTCGCAGGGCCGGGCCAGGAGTTGGTCTTCATCGGGATTCATCTGGACAAGCGCGAACCCGTGCGTCTCCTGGAATCGGCACTACTGACCGACGACGAGATGCTCGCCGGACCCGAGGCGTGGGTCGGTTACCCGGATCCGCTGCCGCGTTGGAACATTCCCGCGCAACACCACCACTGACGGCCGACGGGGTCATGGAACGCAATGTGTCATGGACGCAGCGTCAGCCGATCCATACCGTCTTGATGTTGCAGAACTCGCGAATGCCGTGGGTGGTGAGCTCGCGCCCGTACCCGGAACGCTTGGTGCCGCCGAAACCGAGCTCCGGATACGAGGTGGTCATCCCGTTGATGAACACCTGGCCCGAGTCGATCTCGTCGATGAAGCGTTGCTGCTCGGCGGGATCGGCGGTCCAGGCATTGCCGCCGAGGCCGAAGGTCGTGTCGTTGGCGATCGAGATCGCGTCGTCGATGTCGGCGACCCGATAGAGTGCGGCGACCGGCCCGAATGCTTCGGCGGCATAGAGATCCATCGTGTCGGTGACATCGGTGATGACGGTCGGCTCGTAGAACCAGCCCGGTCGGTCCGGCCGGTGCCCGCCGATCAACACGGTGGCACCGGCCGCCACGGCGTCGTCGACGAGCTTCTCGAGATCCTTGCGCCCCTGCTCGGTGGCGAGCGGTCCGACATCGGTGGCGTCGTCGGTGGGATCGCCGACGACGAGTTCGTCGAAACCGGCGACGAAGGCCTCGGCGAACTCGTCGTAGACATCGGTGTGGACGATGAAACGCTTTGCGGCGATGCAGGACTGGCCGCTGTTCTGCACCCGCGCGGTGACCGCGGTCGCGGCGGCCGCGGAGATGTCGGCGCTCGGCATGACGATGTAGGGGTCGCTGCCGCCGAGTTCGAGCACCGTGTGTTTGACCTCGTCGCCGGCCACCGCGGCCACCGCGCGTCCCGCCGGCTCGCTGCCGGTGAGAGTGGCCGCAGCCACGCGCGCGTCGCGCAGGATCGGCTCGACCATCGACGACGGGATCAGCAGGGTCTGGAAGCAGCCCTCGGGCAGACCGGCACGCCGCAGCACGTCGGAGATGTAGAGCGCAGACTGTGGGACGTTCGACGCGTGTTTGAGCACTCCGACGTTGCCCGCCATCAGTGCGGGGGCGATGAAGCGGACTGCCTGCCACAGTGGGAAGTTCCACGGCATCACCGCGAGAATCACACCGAGTGGCTGGTAACGCATGTACGCGCGGCTCGCCCCGACGGCATCGGCGTCGGCGATCTCGTCGGCCAACATCGCGGCACCGTGGTCGGCGTAGTACCGAAAGGCTTTCGCGCACTTGAGAACCTCGGCCTTCGCTGCCGAGCGGGTCTTGCCCATCTCCTGGGTCATCATCGCCGCGGTGTCGTCCGCCTCGGCCTCGAGCAGATCGGCCGTCGCATGTAGCCACCCTGCGCGCTTCTCGAAAGTCGTTCTGCGGTAACCGGAGAATGCGTGAACCGCGCGGTCGAGCGCGGCGTCGACCTCATCGTCGGTCATGGGCTCGAACTCGCGGATCGTGCTGCCGGTGGTCGGGTCGACGGTGGCGATGGCCATGATCGTCAGTCCCTTCTGCATCGAGGGCGGTGGATATCGTGGGAGATGGAGGAGATCCACCTCCCACGACTGTTCCTCCACGATTACCACCGTCGAGCCGATCGCAAACCCCGTCGAGATCAGCCACGGTGTCTGGCAGGGGCCACCACGCTCAGACGAAGATCATCCCGCCGTCGACGAGCACCGCCTGGCCGGTCATGTAGTCGGAGTCCGGACCCGCGAGGAAGGACACGAGTTTGGCAACGTCATCCCCGGTCGACACGCGTCCGAGCGTGATCCCGGCGGCCATGGCTTTCATCGACTCGCCCTTGCCGACGTGGTTGATCTCGCCGAGGTCGTGGTCGATCTCCTCCCACATGGCGGTGTCGACGATGCCCGGGCAGTAGGCGTTGACCGTGATGCCGTGCGGCGCCCACTCCTGCGCCGCGGACTGGGTCAGGGCGCGTAGTGCGAATTTGGTCGAGCAGTAGACACCCAACAGCGCAAATCCCTTGTGCGCGGCGATGGATGCGGCTCCGATGATCTTGCCGCCGGACCCCTGCGCGATCATCTGGCGAGCGGCCTCGGTGTAGCACAGGAACGCCCCGCGTGAGTTCACGGCATGAATTGCGTCGAACTCCTCCGGGGTGACATCGAGCAGCGCCTTGGTCTGCGCGACACCGGCATTGGCGACCATCACATCGAGTGAACCCAACGCCTCGGCGGTCCCGCTGACCAGGGACGCGACGTCGTCGCGCACCGACACGTCGCCGGTGAGGTCGACCGAGGCGACTCCGGTCGCCTCGATCTCGGCGCGGGTGTCCTTCAGCTCGCCGGCCATGGACGGTAGATCCGAGACGGCCACGTCGTGCCCGTCGCGGGCCAGCCGTAGCGCTATCGCTTTGCCGATTCCCCGTGCGGCCCCGGTGACATGCGCGACGCTCATCGTTTCTCCTCGTTTTCGACATTCCGGGCGCTGATCGGCCCGGTGCGCGCATGACGATACGACCGGCAGTGACGTGGATCATAGGGTTGCACGGCGATGCAACCCCGCACCGGATCGCCTCGCCCGCCGAATCGCCAATCAGCCCTCGGTCTGGCGAGCGGTGGCCGCGGTGATCGGCTGTGCCAGCGCATTGGCCACGATGCGATATGCGATGTCCTCCTCGCGGTGCACGCCGGGAAAGAAGTAGAACCCGTGCGGCATCCCGGCGGGGAAGTACGTGGTCACCGAGGTGCCCGCGGCGGCGAGGCGATCGGCGAAGGCGCGCGCCGAATCGATGATCGGGTCGTGGGTGCCGGTCGCGATCACCGTCGGGGGATACGCGCGCAGATCGCCCTCGATCGGACTGGCGTACGGGTGATCCCACGGGGTGGTCGGCAGGTAGGCGCCACGGATGAACCCGGTGAATGCGGTGTCGTAGACGATGCCGCGCGGAGCCTGCTCACGAAACGATGCCCAGCGTTCGAACCGGAAGTCCACCATGGCACCCAAGAGCACCACCGCGTCGGGGGTGCGAACCCCGTCATCGGCGCACCGCAGCGGTATCGCGGCGGCGAAGTTCGAGCCCGACGAGTCGCCGGCGACTCCGAGGAAACGTGCGTCGCCACCGATACGTGCGGCGTTGCCCGTCACCCAGCGATACACGCCGTAGGCGTCGTCGAGCGGTGCCGGGAACGGGAACTCCGGCGCGAGACGGTAATTGGCCGAGACGACCAGCGCACGGTTGGTGGCGGCGAGTTTGCGGGTGAGGAAGTCGCAATCGTCGGAGCTGCCGACGGTGAAGCCACCGCCGTGGAAGTACACGAGTACCGGCAGGAGTTCCTCGGGATCGGTGCTCGTCGGTCGATACAGCCGACAGCGGGCGACGCCGCCGTCGACCGGCACATAGATCTCGCTCACGTCGACATCCGGTACGGCCTGCGCGCCCGAGGGCGGGACGAGCGCCGGATCGGGCTGATGGCCGTCGCCGATGTAGCCGCTGCGCACCGGCGCGATCATCAAGTCACGCAGGGCGACCGGCGCTCGGTTGTTGGCGATCACCCGATACATGGGCATCGCCGGATCGTCCGGGGCAAAGTGGCTCAGGGCGGCGGCACTCGTTGCCTCGGGCGCGCTCGCCTGGAGGGTGACATCGACGAGTCCGTCGGGAATGGTGCGCGATTCGGGATCGACCATGACCCGATTATTCCGGGCGCGGTGGGCGTGTGTGTCGCTTCGTCACGATCGATGACGGTCACCTACGATCTGCGTCCATGACCACGCGCACGACGCCGACGGCGGACCGGTTGCTCCACGCATTGGACCTGCCCTCACGGACGTGGTGGCGGCTCGTCGGACGGCCGGTCGACCTCGACTCGTCCGAGCATGCCTTCCTGCGCAGCCCGATGAATCGTCGGCACACCGTCGGCGATGCGTGGTTCGACGATCTCGACCACTCGGGGCGGGTCCGCCCGGTATCCGCCGATGACGGACTCTTCGGCGACATGAGTGTGCTCGACGGTCCCGATTTCACTGCGGCACAACTGCATCCGCTGGTTCGGGACTTCTATGAACACACTGCTCGGTGGCGGATGGAGGTGTGGGCGCAATGGAACCCACTGCTCGCGCCTGGTGCCACGGCGATCGCCGGCCTCTTCGGCCGGCGCGTTCGGCAGTTGGCGCTACCCACCTCGCCGTTGTCGGTGAGCCGCGGCATGACCAGTCGTGTGCGGGTGATCGACGACGTCGACGGGCATCGCGCCGGGGCGGCCTGGCTCCGGACGCTGCGTCTGGACGGATCGGCGGTCTACAGCGGCTTCTATCGCAGCGCGGTGCTGCCCGGATCGGCGCAACCGCATGTGGCGGTGGCCTTTCCCCTCGAGGCGGGCAACGTCGGCGTGTACCTGCGGCCGCGCGCCGAACCGGATGGCTCACTGGTGTTGACCTCACGATCGCGGACCTTCGGCGAGGACGGGGCGTATGTCACCGTCGTCGCCGGTCGACGGACCTACGCCGCGCGCGCCCCGTTGCGTGAGCGAATCCATGTGTTCGTCGACGACGAGGGCGAACTGCGCACCGACCACGCATTGGATCTCGGACCGATGCGGGCGTTGCGTCTGCACTACCGCCTCGAGCAGCGACCATCCTGAACCCGCCCGCCCGTAAACCCGGACCGCCCGTGAACCCGGACCGCCCGTGAACCCCGACAGCCCGATCGTCAGGAGTGATCCGCTTCGGTGCCGGTGTCAGCACTGCTTTCGAATGCGTCGGTGATGACGGTGACGAATCGGTCGACGTCGGCGGCGGTCGTATCCCACGACGTCATCCAGCGCACCACTGCCGCGGGACGATCCCAGTCGTAGAAGTGCACCTGCTCGCGAATCCGGTCGGCGATGTGGACGGGGAGCCGCGCGAACACCGCATTGGTGGGACTGTCCTGGGCGAACCCGAGACCGGGGAGCGAGCCGGCCGCGGCGAGGCGTTCCAGTGCCGACCGCAGTCGCGCGGCCATCGCATTGGCGTGTGCGGCGTTGCGGAGGCCGAGATCGGCGTCGAACAGGGCGAGGAGCTGCGCCGAGATGAACCGCACCTTGCTCGGCAGCTGGGTCGTCATCTTTCGCACGTAGGCGGTGCCCACGGACCGGTCCGGGTCGATGACGACGACCGCCTCGGCGCCGAGCGCGCCGTTCTTGGTGCCGCCCAGGCTGACCACGTCGACGCCGGCGTCGGTGATGAAGGCGCGTAGCGGGAGGTCCAGTGCCGCTGCGGCATTCCACAGTCGGGCCCCGTCGACGTGCACCGCCATCCCGTGCTCGTGCGCCACCGCGCAGATCTCGGTGATCTCCTCCGCGGTGTACACGGTGCCGACCTCGGTGCACTGCGTCAGACTCACCGCCGATGGCTGGGCGCGTTGTGCATCGCCGAGTGAGCGGGCCGCGTCGGTGATCTGTGTGGGCCGCAGCTTGCCGTCCGGGGTGGGTACATGCAGGATCTTGAGACCCGAAACCTGCTCGGGTGCAATGCCTTCGGAGCCGTTGACGTGCGCGTCGGAGGTGGCCACGACGGCGCCCCAGCGCGGGGTCGCCGCGGTCAGGGCGACGATGTTGGCCCCGGTCCCGTTGAAGACCGGGAAGATCTCGGCGCGCTCACCGAACTGCGCGACGACCACGTTTCGAAGTCGTTCGGTGTAGACATCGGTCCCGTAGGACCCCAGGTGTCCGCCGTTGGCGGCGACGACCGCGGCCATCACGTCCGGGTGGGCACCGGCGTAGTTGTCGCTGGCGAAGGCGTGCCACGAGGAGTCGTGTATCGAGGGAAGCGTCACGAGTTCAGGCTCTCACAGGGTAGAAGGGGCTCGGGGCCGTGCTCACCACGACGGGGTGCGGCACACTGAGTGCCATGCCGACGACGGATCGACCCCTGCGGTCGCTGGGTTTTCTCACGATCGGGTCGTTCGATGAGGCGGATCCGGCGGCCGGGCACCGCACGACCCTCGAGGTCATCGAGCGTGCCGAGGACCTCGGCTTCGACAGCGTGTGGTTGCGCAACCGGCACCTGCAGTACGGGATCTCCTCACCGGTCGCGGTGATGGCCGCGGCCGCCATGCGTACCAGTCGAATCCAGCTCGGCACCGCGGTGATCCCGCTCGGCTGGGAGAATCCGCTACGACTGGCCGAAGACCTCGCGACCGTCGACGTGTTGTCCGGAGGACGGGTCAATCCCGGTGTCTCCGTGGGCACCCCGATGCGCTATGACGACGTCAAGGCCGCGCTGTACCCGGAGACCCACGACATCGAGAACTTCTCCAAGGACCGCGTCGTCCGCCTGATGTCCTGTCTGCGCGGCGACCCCGTCAGCGACTTCGAGGGTGTCGTCGGCATCGAATCGTTCTCGCGGCGGGTGC
This sequence comes from Gordonia sp. L191, assembly GCF_030077625.1. Taxonomy (NCBI): domain Bacteria; kingdom Bacillati; phylum Actinomycetota; class Actinomycetes; order Mycobacteriales; family Gordoniaceae; genus Gordonia; species Gordonia sp. L191. The sequence goes on from NZ_CP125996.1 coordinate 2,164,669, forward strand.
AGCCGCACTCACCGGGTCTGGCCGACCGGGTGTGGTACGGCGGCGGGCGCGAGTCGGCGATCTGGGCGGGGGAGCAGGGCCTGAACTACTTGACCTCGTCGGTGGTCACCATCGAGGGCACCGAGTCGCGCGACTTCGCGACCATTCAGGCCGAACACATCGATGCCTACCTGGCCCACCATCGTGATCCGGCGTCGGCGCGCGTGTCACAGGGGCTCGTGGTCATTCCCACCGACACGGCGAGTTCCGAGCAGATCGCCCGGTATCGGGCCTACGCCGAGGCCCGACTGCCTCGCACTCTCACCCCGCAGGGCCCGCGCGGCATGCTCTTCTCCCCGGACTTCGTCGGCCCGTCGGAAGAACTCGCGGAGATCCTATACCAGCACAAGGGTTTTCAGCGTGCCGACGAGGTGGCGTTCGCGTTGCCGTTCAGCTTCGACGACGAGGACTACCGGCAGATCATCACCGACATGGCACAACGCCTCGGGCCGGCGCTGGGGTGGACACCGGCGTGAGGTGAGTCAGGCGGTGCGACTCATACCGTGTGCCGTGCGCCGACGAGGAAGCCCACCAGTTCCTCGGTCAACGACAGGCACGCCGCCGCCTGGTCGGCGGGGCGGCCGCCGAGGGCGATTCCGCCGGTCCTCGACACGGTCGACGGATAGAGCCCGGGCCGCAGGAAATGCCCGGCTCCCTCGTACCGAATGTGTCTGTCCGCCGGGTTGTTCCGGCGCCCGAGCAGGGCATCGGCCATCGACTCCGCGGGCCAGAGCTCGTCGTCGGAGCCGCTGACCGCGAGGACGGGGCACCCGATGGCCTCGGCGGCGATCACCGCGTCGTCGGTGACCTCACGCGCGAGGCCTTCCTCGTAGGCGGGATGCAGGCGGAGCACGGTCGGACGGTGCGCGGCGACGTCGCGCGACAGCCGCCACGCGTTGCCGACGAGTTGTGGCATCAGCGCGCCGCTCGGCAGCGGGGCGTAGGCGCACGGTTGTCCGTGATGGGTCCACGACGAGGTGCCCGGGATCTCCCCGTCGGGCCCGATCGCCTGCCAGGTGACGCTGCTCGGGCTGAGCAGGATCACCGCCGACACGGCGAGGTCGGCCTCGCGGGCCAGGGTGGCCGCGAGCCCCTCGGCGCCGCGCGAGATACCCATCGTGGCAACGGGCCCGCCGCCATGCTCCGACAGCCAGCGCACGGCTGCGGCGAATCGTTCGAGCGGGATGTCGGCGATGGGAGCGGCGTCGGGTCCGTCGTCGAGCCACGCATACGCCAGCGCGGTGACCCCGCGCGACGCGAGAGCGCAGATGGCCGCTCGCTGTGAATCCACGCCGCCTTCGGAACCGCCGAAACAGACGACGGCGGGTCCGGCCGCCGACGCCGGTGCGGCCAGCAGTGCCCGTCGCCCGTCGACGTCGATCTCGGTCAGCTCCACGGCCGGGTCGGTGGCCCGACGCAGGCAGGTCAAGGCCGCGCTCCGACCGTCCACGGAGGCCTCGACCCGGACTTGCCATGGCTGCTCCGGCGGGATGAACAGGTCGGCGCGGTCGGCCGGGCCGTCGAACTGCATCGCCCAGATCGGTTCGTCGGCGATCGTCTGCCCATTCCCGACCGACCCGCGCCAGGTCCAGGTTCGACCGTAGAGATCGGCGCCGGAGACCGTCAGCGCCACCGGCGAGGTCGCGCGGGATGTCACGGTGATCGCGAATGGCTCGTCGTGGCGGGAGGCGTGCGGCACCTGCAATTGCAGATGGGGATCGGTGACCGGTGGTGCAGGAGGCGGCTGGGGTACCGGAGCGCCGGGATCGACGGCCCCCTCACGCTCGGACATCGCGGCGGTCTTCTTGTCGAACCAGGACGGGAACACGCCCGACGCGGTGCCGGCCAACCCCATCAACGTGAACGGGATGACCCAGTAGCACAGCACCGAGGCCACCGAACCGCCGTCGCGAATCGTGGCCTGGCCCTGGATAATCGGGGGTATGCACGAGATGAGGGTCATCAACGCGAAGACTGTGGTCCACATCCACGTCATCGCGGTGGTGATCACCCGGAAACCGTCGCTGCGGGCGGTCGCGGCGTCGACCGAGGCGGCGGCGTATTCGCGGACGAACGGGCGACCGATCATCGCGCCCGTCAACGCGACGAGGAAGATGCCCGCATTACCCAGGGGCTGCAGCCACTGTTCGAGGAATCTGTCGCTGACGGTGAATGACAACACCGCCAGGATCACGAACACCACGACCGCGCCGACCTCGAGGGAATGCCAGGGCTGTTTGCGGATGCGCTGCACGGCCACGGCGATGACCGACAATCCCAGGGCGATGAGCACGGCACCGCGAAACGGTATGTTGCCCACCAGAATCCAGTACACGATCCAGGGGGAGAATCCGATCAGGAAGCCCATGAAAACCCACATTCTTCCGAAGAAACCCGCACGGTGGGAGTTTACGAGCCCGACCCGTTCCCGACCACGAGAATGCGACGAACTCCTCCGACCGGTGTGACACCCTGGTGAGATGTCCGACGATCTCGCCACGCGCCTGCTCGAGGCCCAGATCTCTTTCACCATGCGCGAACTGCGCGACCCCCACCGATACGGCCAACTCGTGGTCGAGGAGGTCGATGCCTTCCTCGGCGATGTGTCCGGCCTGACCCTCGACGACGTCATCACCCGTGACCTGATCAAGCTGACCGCCCACAAGTACACCGTGCAGTTGCCGGTGGAGGGCTCCATCCCGGAGTTGGTCGGTGAGATCGCCGCCCGCCTGTACCGCCATCGCGTCAACGACGAGGTCGTGATGTCGGAGGTTCTCGACGCACGCCATGCCGACGAACTGTTCACCGCGATCGCCGAGACCGGCATCGCCCGTCGTATCGCTGCGGAGATCGCGACCAGCCCCGCCGCGGTCGACGCGTGCGTGGATGTGGTGTCGCATGCCTTCGACGCCGCAGTCGCCGACGGACGCGCGATGGCCGGTGGCCCGGGCGTGGCCGCCTCGGTGGTCCGCGGGGTCACCCGGCTCGCAAGTCCGCTCGTGCCGGTGGTGTCCTCGGCGCTGACGATCCTCACCCGTCGGGGCGCGAGCTACGTGCTGGCGGCGGCCAAGGAAGACGGAGACGCAGTCCTGCTCGACGCGGCGCGCGATCTGTGGCGGTTGCGTTCGGACGACGCGGTCGGCTGGTGGCGCGAACTGGTGACCGACGAGGACATCGACGACCTCGTCGTCGTACTGTTCGAGTTCTGGAAGTCCTTCCGCGACACCGATTATTTTCGTGCACTCCTCGACGAGGGCATCGACCACGTCTTCGACAAGTACGGTGCGGTGACGCTCGTCGATCTCCTCGCCGACCTGGGTATCGGACGAGCGGACCTGATCGAGGAGGGGCTGCGCTTCGGGCCTGCGGTGATGTCGCGGCTCGACGACCGGGGCATGCTCGAGCCGGTGATACGCCGACACTTCGAACCGTTCTACCGCTCCGAGGAGTTCCGCGCGGCGATCGCGGCGCCCTGAGCGGTCGGCGACGACCGACCCGCGACCCGGTGACCCGACACGCATATGCCTGACCCGCCGGGCTGTCACACCCCTTCGGTAGGGTGCTCCGGGTGAGTTCGAGCGCACCGGCAATACCCGGAGTCAAGTCCGTCAACGCACGTCTGGCCGAAGAACTGGCCGTCGGGGAGCACCAGGTCGCCGCAGCCGTCGCGCTGCTCGACGAGGGCTCGACGGTCCCGTTCATCGCGCGGTACCGCAAGGAGGTGACCGGCAGTCTCGACGACGCGCAACTGCGCCAACTCGACGAACGACTGCGGTATCTGCGGGAACTCGACGAGCGCCGCGCCGCCGTGCTGGCCTCCATCTCCGAGCAGGGCAAACTGACCGACGACCTGAAGGCCGCGCTCGTCGCCGCCGACACCAAGTCGCGCGTCGAGGACATCTACCTGCCCTACAAGCCCAAGCGCCGCACCAAGGCCCAGATCGCCCGCGAGGCCGGCCTCGAGCCGCTGGCCCTGCGACTGCTCGACGATCCCACCCTCGTCCCCGAGGACGTGGCGGCCGGATACCTCACCCCGGCGGACGGGGATTCCGCGGGTGTCGCCGACGCCGCGGCAGCACTCGAGGGCGCACGCCACATTCTCATCGAACGGGCCGCGGAGGACGCCGAACTCGTGGGCGCCGTCCGCGAGAAGCTGTGGTCGCAGGGCGCGCTGCGGACCGCGCCGCGCTCCGAGGTGGTTGCGAAAACCCCTGCCGGACAGAAGTTCCGCGACTACTTCGAGTTCTCCGAACCGCTGGAGAAGATGCCCTCGCATCGGGTGCTCGCCGTGCTGCGCGGTGAGAAGGAGGACGTGCTCTCGCTGGATTTCGACGCCGGCGAGGACGACGAGTACGAGACGATGGTCGCGGCCACACTCGGCGTCGACCGGTCGCATCCGGGCCCGGCAACCCCGTGGTTGTCGCAGACCGTGCGCTGGGCATGGCGGACCAAACTGATGGTGTCGGCGGCGGTGGACGCCCGCGTCCGACTGCGTCAGCGCGCCGAGCAGGACGCCGTCACGGTGTTCGCGACCAACCTGAAGGACCTGCTGCTGGCCGCACCGGCCGGCGCGCGCACCACCCTCGGCCTCGACCCGGGATTCCGGACCGGCGTGAAGGTTGCCGTGGTCGACGCCACCGGCAAGGTGCTCGACACGTGCGCGATCTATCCGCATCAGCCGCAGAAGCAGTGGGATCAGGCCAAGGCGACACTCGGTGCGCTCATCGCCCGCCATCAGGTGGAGTTGATCGCCATCGGCAACGGCACCGCTTCCCGCGAAACCGATGCACTGGCAACCGAACTCATCGCCGACATCAAGTCGGCCGGTGCTGCGGCGCCGACCAAGGCGATGGTGAGCGAGGCCGGCGCGTCGGTGTACTCGGCCTCGGAGTACGCCTCGCGTGAACTCCCCGCCCTCGACGTGTCGTTGCGTGGTGCGGTCTCGATCGCCCGACGACTGCAGGATCCGCTGGCCGAACTGGTCAAGATCGAACCGAAATCGATTGGCGTCGGCCAGTATCAGCACGACGTCACCCCGGGCACGCTGGCGCGGAGTCTGGACGCGGTGGTCGAGGATGCCGTCAACGCGGTCGGCGTGGACCTCAACACCGCCTCGGTCCCGCTGCTCGCCAAGGTGTCCGGAGTGACGCCGACGCTGGCCGAGGCGATCGTCACCCACCGTGATTCGGTCGGTGCGTTCCGCAATCGCAGCGCGCTGCTCGATGTTCCGCGACTCGGGCCCAAGGCTTTCGAACAATGTGCGGGCTTCCTGCGCATCCGAGACGGCGACGACCCGCTCGACGGTTCGGGGGTGCACCCGGAGTCCTATCCGGTGGTGCGTCGGATTCTGGATCGCTCGGGCATCGGCCTCGCCGAACTGATCGGGAACGAACGCACCCTGCGGTCCCTGCGCCCGGCCGAATTCGCCGACGAGCGTTTCGGTGTGCCGACGGTGACCGACATCCTCGCCGAGTTGGAGAAGCCCGGACGTGACCCGCGCCCGGCCTTCACCACCGCAACCTTCGCCGACGGTGTGGAGAAGGTCTCCGACCTCACGCCCGGCATGGTGCTCGAAGGGGTTGTCACCAACGTCGCCGCGTTCGGCGCGTTCGTCGACGTCGGCGTCCATCAGGACGGGCTCGTACACGTCTCGGCGATGTCGGATCGCTTCGTGTCCGATCCCCATGAGGTCGTGCGTTCGGGGCAGGTCGTCCGGGTCAAGGTCCTCGAGGTCGACGTCGAACGACAACGGATCGGGCTCACTCTTCGCCTCCAGGATGAGGTCTCCGGCGGTGGTGCGCGACGCGGCGGGGCCAAGGACGGAGCCAAGGACGGGGGAGTGAAATCGCAGCCTCGAAATGCTCAGTCCGGCACCAAGAACGACCGCCGCGGCGGCAAGCCGAAAGATGATGGCCGCCGCGGTGGCAACTCGCGGCGACGCGAGGCGGCCCCCAATGGCTCGATGGCACAGGCCCTGCGGGACGCCGGCTTCGGCCGTTGAGAAGCCGGTGACCGATGATCGGGTGATCACCGTCAGTGCCGTCGTGCTGCGGAACGAATCGGGTGCCCTGCTGATCGTGCGCAAGGTCGGCAGCTCCCGGTTCATGTTGCCCGGCGGCAAACCCGAGCCCGGGGAGGACCCGCGTGAGACCGCGATTCGTGAGTGCGCCGAGGAAACCGGTGTGCGGTTGCCTGCCGAGGATCTGACCGAGCTCGGGACCTTCACCGCCGCCGCGGCGAACGAGGCCGGATTCGCGGTGCGCGCCAACGTCTTCGAGTACCGTCGCGTGGTTCAGGGCGCCACCGCGGCCGCCGAGATTGCCGAACTGCGATGGCTGCCTCTCGACGACGCGGGAAGGTCACGCATCGAGGATTCGTCGGTGCCGCTGGCCCCCCTGCTCGTGGAGCAGGTGATTCCTGCGCTGCGCGGCCGGGATCGGCCGCCGGCCGGCGACGTTAGTCTGAACTGATGCCGATCCTCAACAAGGACATGACCCTGTGCATCTCGCTGGCCGGCCGACCGTCGAACATCGGGACGCGCTTTCACAAATATCTGTATGACGAACTCGGCCTGAACTTCATCTACAAGGCGTTCACGACCGACGACATCGCCGGCGCGATCGGTGGTGTGCGAGCCCTGGGGATTCGCGGGTGTTCGGTGTCGATGCCGTTCAAGGAGGCGGTGATCCCGCTCGTCGACGAGATCGAGAAGTCGGCGTCGGTGATCGAATCGGTCAACACGATCGTCAACGACAGCGGTCGACTGATCGCGTCGAACACCGATGTGGAGGCGGTGTCGGCGCTCCTCGAACGCCACGAGCTCGATCGGGATGCCGCGGTGATGGTGCAGGGCTCGGGCGGGATGGCGCGAGCCGTCGTCGGGGCATTCCGCAGCGCCGGGTTCGGCGACCTCACCATCGCGGCACGCAACGAGTCCGCCGGCTCGGCGCTCGCCGACAAATACGGGTATCGCCACATCAGCGCTCCTGCACCCGGTGCCGACATCATCGTGAACGTGACCCCGCTGGGAATGACCGGCGCCGACGCGGATGCGCAGGCGTTCGACGATGCCACGATTGCCGCTGCCGCAACGGTGTTCGACGTGGTTGCGTTTCCGTCGGAGACGCCGCTGATCGTTGCCGCCCGGACGGCGGGGAAGCGGGTCATCACCGGAGCCGAGGTGATCGCACTCCAGGCGGCCGGGCAGTTCGAGAAGTACACGGGCGTCGCGCTGACCGCAGAGCAGGTTGCTCGGGCATCGGAGTTCTCTCGCCACTGACGGTGCTCATCGCTGCATCGGATCTCACAGACGTCTCCAAGCTGAGACTCATTCGTGATCGCCACCGGTATCCTCGGCGCGTCGCACCTGGTGGAATTGTCTCACCAGCACCACACATCACTTCTGTCACATCCGTAGCTGTCTCCGGAAACGGCGCAGCCCGTGTCGGAACGAACGCCGGGAGAGCCGCGACTCATGAACATCCGTTTTGTTCGACGTGCTCGTGTGGCGGCGGTCGCCGTGGTCGTGTCGACCATGATGGTGGGCGGCGGCATGCTCGCCGGGACCGGCGCCGCGAACGCCGCGCCCTGCGGCAACGGTGGCACCGGGTCGACCGGATCCCTGGGATCGAGCGGCTCGCTGGGGTCGGGATCGGCAGGCTCTGGATCACTGGGTTCGGGATCGGGTGGTTCGAGCAATCCCAACACCGGTCCGCAGGGGAATCTGCCGGTCTACCGGGGACCGAGTACCAACACGGTCGCCTGGATCACCGGGCCGAAGAGTCCGAACCGGACCTTCTCACGGTTCGGCATCTCCGGCACCGATCTCGGGATCAGCTGGGACAACGGTTCCGGGCAGACGCTGATGGCGTTCGGCGATACCTTCGGTGATTGCGCGGTCGCCGGACAACAGTGGCGCCACAACGTGTTGCTCCGCTCCAACGACGACGACTTCACCGACGGGGTCAGCGTGCCCGACGCGGTGCCCGGCGTCACCGAGTCGGGCAGTGTGGTCGGTGCCGACGCCCCGAACTTCGCGACGCAACTGATCCCGGCCATCGGGGTCAGTCAGGTGGAGGTCACCACCATCCCGACCGCAGCCATCTCGCTGCCGGACGGCAACGGCGGCTACACGCAGTACATGAACTACATGTCTGTGCGATCGTGGGGTGGCGCGGGCCATTGGGTCACCAACTTCTCCGCGATCGCCTACTCCACCGACAACGGGCAGACATGGGACACCGATCCCAACACCATCCTGATCAACGCTCCGGTGACCCTCGCGCTCCCGGGCGCACTGCGTGAGGTCACCTACAACAACGGAAAGTTCCAGCAGAGCGCCTACTTCCGTGGGCACGGAGCCGATGCCGGCTACATCTACCAACTCGGCACTCCCAACGGACGATTCGGTGCCGCATTCCTCGCCCGGTTCGTACCGGGGGACATCCGCAATCTCGAGAACTACGAGTACTGGACCGGCAGCGGGCCCGGACGGGGATGGAAACGTGACATCACCGCCATCCCCGACGACGGTTCGGCGCAGATCCTGCCGCCGCCGGTCACCGAGGCGTCGGTCTCCTGGAGCCCCTACCTGAACAAGTACATGATGCTCGACGGGGACAACGGGATTCGCATCCGTACCGCCGATCATCCCGAGGGCCCGTGGAGCGCTCCCACCCACCTGGTGCCGCCCGTCGCACTCGTCGTGTACGGGCCGATGATCCAGCCGCACTCACCGGCGATCCTCGGCACCGGAAAAGACCTGTACTTCAACGCCTCCCGGTGGAGTGACTACAACGTCATGCTGCTGCACTCGGATCTGTCGAAGATCCCGCACTGACAGGCGACCACACGTGTCGCCGGCGCCGATACCCGGGTCAGTCGTCGGGTGTGGCTGCGTCGAACAGGCGGCGGAACAGATTGGTCTCGGCGAGGTCGACGAGCTCGTCACCACGACCGGACAGCACGGTGCGGATGGCGTACAACGTGAAGCCCTTGGCCTGCGCGGCGGTGATGGTCGGCGGGATCGACAACTCCTGGCGCGCAGTCGCGACGTCGAGGACGGCCGGACCGTCGTGGGCGAGGAACTCGCGCACGGCCTCGTCCAACTCGCCGGGATGCTCGACCCGCCGTCCGTAGATGCCCAACGACTGCGCGACGGCGGCGAAGTCGGGGTTCTCGAGGTCGGTGCCGTAGTTGACGAAGCCGGCCGCCTTCATCTCCACCTCGACGAAGTTCAATGACGAATTGTCGAAGATCACGACCTTCACCGGAAGCCGGTTCTGGGTCAGCGTGATCAACTCACCGAACAGCATCGTCAGCCCGCCGTCGCCGGCGAGTGCGATGACCTGCCGGCCGGGAAGCGACGCCTGCGCGCCGACGGACTGCGACAGGGCGTTGGCCATCGATCCGTGTGTGAACGACCCGATCAGCCTGCGGGATCCGTTCATCGTCAGGTAGCGCGCGGCCCACACCACCGGCGACCCGACATCGGGGATGAAGACCGCGTCGGGATCGGCGTACTTGCTGAGCAGCATCGTCAGGTATTGGGGGTGGATGGGTGTCTTGCCGTCGTCGACGGCGAGTTCGTCGAGAGACGTCCGCGCCTTCGCGTAGTGCTCGAGGGCGGTACTCAGATGCTCCGACGGCCGCTCGCGCCTCAGCAGCGGGGTCAATGCCGTGAGGGTGTCGGCGACACTGCCGACCAGCCCGATGTCGACGCGGGTGCGCCGCCCGATCTGCTCGCCGCGGATGTCGAGCTGGATGATGGTCGCCTCGGTGGGGAAGAACTGCTGATACGGGAAGTCGGTGCCGAGCATGACCAGGGTGTCGCACTTCTCGATGGCCCGATAACCGGAGGAGAAGCCGAGCAGCCCGGTCATCCCCACATCGAACGGATTGTCGTACTCGAGGAACTCCTTGCCGCGCAAGGCATGCACGATCGGCGCCTGCAACGCGTCGGCGAACGCCACCACCTGGTCGTGGGCGCCGGCCGTGCCCGCGCCGGCCAGGATGGTCACCCGTTGCGCGCCGTCGAGATGGTCTGCCACTCGGCGCAATTGGTCGTCGGTGGGCCGAATCACGGTGGGAATCGCGCGGATCGGTGAACGATTCTTGCGGCGCGCGGTCTTGGCCAGGAAGATCTCGCCCGGGACGATCAGGACGGCGACGCCGCGCTGTTCCACGGCCGTGCGCATGGCGATGTCGAGCAGCCGGGGCAGTTGTTCGGGTGTCGAGACCATCTCGCAGAACGAACTGCACTCGGTGAACAATCGCTCGGGGTGGGTCTCCTGGAAGTATCCGCTGCCGATCTCGGCGGCGGGGATGTGCGCGGCGATGGCCAGTACCGGCACCCGCGATCTGTGTGCGTCGTAGAGACCGTTGATCAGGTGCAGATTGCCCGGTCCGCAGCTACCCGCACAGACGGCGAGTTCGCCGGTGAGTGCCGCGTCGGCCGAGGCCGCGAACGCCGCGGTCTCCTCGTGTCGCACGTGCACCCAGCGGATCGTGCCGTCTTTTCGCAGGGCATCGGTGAAACCGTTCAACGAGTCGCCGGGGATGCCGTACACGCGCTCGGTACCCGAGGTCCGCAGGGTCTCGACGATTTCGGCAGCGACGGTGTGGGCCAAGGGATCTCCTCAGTTGTGGGTGTCGGTGACGTCGGCCGATCGGCCTCAGGCCGATCGGAATCGGAGCCCGGCGACGGCGGTGCCGTTCCAGAGGGAATTGGTGATCTCGTTGTCGCGCACCGGGATCACCTCGCCGCCGTGGTCGAGTACGGTCACCACGATGTCGGACAGCACATCGTGACCGGAGGCGTCGAACGTGACCTCGCCGGTCCGGCTGTCGACGGTGCCGAGCACATCGACGGTGAAGTCGTAGAGCAGTGTCGACACCGCGCCGGCGGTGGCGGCACGGCTGATGTCGGCCAGGTCGGTTGCCACCAGTCCGGAGGAGACGCCGTCGGCGATGCGATCGAGGACGGCGTTGTTCCGCTCGGCATGGAGCGCGGGCATCTCGGCGCGGATGGCGGCGTCGATGCGGTCGGCGTGCAGTTCGTCGGGTGCGCCCGGTACGGCGACGACACGACGTGTTGACTCGATGTTGCGATACAGATCGAGCAGCGGATCGGCGGCGAACAGGAACAACGGTCGCTCGCCGTGCGGATCTCGGGGCGCCAGTTCGATTTTCACGGCCTCGGCCACACGCTTGGCATACTGCTCGAGCAGAACCTTCTTGCCTTCGTCGCCGACGAGGCGGCGAACATGGCCCCGGTCACGGATGGTGGCGCGATTGGTGGCGTCGGCGGCATCGACGGCGTGCTCACCGCTGAGCTCGAGTTCGGTGGCCACCGTGGTCGCGGTGGCCTCCCACAGATTCCATCCGTTGGCGGAGAGGGTCAACCCGAAGGCCGATTGGGTCGCGGTGACCGCACGTACGATCTGTCCCAGATCGAAGTACGAGCCGACCTGGGACTGGTTCTCCAACCGATTGGGCAGGGCGAAGATCTCGACCTGGTCGGGGGTCAGGAAGATCGCCACCGACCGCGACAAACGCGCCCACACCTCGTCGGAACGGACCTTCTCCCACTGGGCGCGCAGTGATTCCTCGACGGCGTGGCGAATCCCGTTCTCCCGCAGGGTTCGGATGGACTGATCAAAGGCGCTCTTGGCGTTCAGATAGCTGGTGTCGCGGGTATCCGGTGCCGGTGAGGTCTCGGCGTAGATCGTGATCGCGTTCTCGCGCGGTGTCCCGAGCTCCTTGAGATCGTCGAGGGTCGGAAGTGTGAAGCGGGCCATGGTCCGTCCTTTCGGGTCGTCCGTACGGCTGCCCTCTCACTGTAACCACGACAGCAGTTCACTCGTGTGGATTCTGCCGGGTGATCACCGATGGTCCGAGGATCTCTGCGCCGAGATTGGTTACGCGACCGCGCAATTCGCGGTCCGCGGTGACCACTGCGAGCCGATGTGTGCGCAGTCGGCGCACCACGTCGACGATCGCGTCATCACCGGAGCCGTCGGCGTCGACGACGGTGACCGACGCGGTCGAGGCGACACCCCGCGCCCGGCCCTCGACGACCAGGACGATGTTCACGGGCCCCTCGAAGCCCGCGACGCCGGAGTCGGCGACGCCGGCGAGCCGATCCCGCAGGCGTTCGGTGGCCCCGCGCCGATCGCGCCACCATCCGTCGGGCACCGAACCGACGACGTTGGCCGCATCCACGACGAGGACCGGTTGTCCGTCGGCGGGGTGATCGATGTCGGGCTCGCTGCGTGGCATGTCCCATGCACTCACGACGGCTCGCGCCGGTCAACCCGTGACGCCGAACAACCAGGTGAATGCACCATCACGCATGATTCGGCTACGGTCGAGACATGAGCCTCGCCATCGGCATGATCACCTTCGATTCGCTGGACCCGGTACGACTCGGCCGGTGGTGGGCCGACGCGATGGGTGGCACCGTCGTCGCCGAGAACGAGGGCTACTTCGTGATGGTCTCGCTCGGCGAGGGCGCACCGACCTTGGGTTTCCAGAAGGTGGAGGATCCGACACCGGGCAAGAACCGAGTGCACCTCGACCTCACCGCCGACGACCGAACTGCTCAAGCACAACGACTCGTCGACGCCGGCGCGACACGCATCGGGGAACACGAGATCGACGGATTCGCGTGGATCACCCTGGCCGACCCCGACGGCAACCAGTTCTGCGTCGCCTCGGGCCACTGATCGCCACGCATCTCCACCGATGGGCTTCACCAGGGCGCAACTGCTCTCGCACCGGGACGAGCGGATCGACGACCTCCTCGGTCCCGGATGCCGACTGCTGTTCGTGGGGATCAACCCCGGGCTCTGGAGCGCGGCCACCGGCGCACACTTCGCCCGTCCGGGTAATCGCTTCTATCCGGCGCTGCACCGCGCCGGGATCACCGACCACGTGATCGATGCGTCGTCGGGCATGAGCGAGGCCGATCGCGCGGCTCTCCTGAACGCGGGGATCGGCATCACGAACGTGGTCGAGCGGGCCACCGCAGCGGCTGCCGACCTCTCCGCCGACGAATTGCGCTCGGGCGGGCAACGATTGCGCTCGACCGTTGCCCGGATCGCTCCGCGGGTGGTGGCGATCCTCGGAATCACGGCCTACCGCATCGCATTCGGGCAGCGCACCGCAACGCCCGGACGACAGCCCGACACCCCGGACTGGGCCGGGGCGCAGCTGTGGGTGGTACCCAACCCCAGCGGGCTCAATGCCCACGAGACCGTGGACTCGCTGGCTCGGGCCTATCGAGAGGTTGCCGTGGCCGCCGGGGTCGTCACCGACGCCTGAGACCCTGCGGTCGTCGCGGCGTCACTCGATGTCGCCCGACTGCAGCACGCGAATCCGGGCGGAGAGCAACTGCACCTCGGGGCGCGCGGCGGCATAGCGTTCCACCGCATCGAGTATCTCCACCGCATGCGCCCGGTCCGGGGACACGACGGCAACCCCGATCCCCGTGCGCCGGTGCACCTCCCGGTGATCCACCTCGGAGACGGCGACGGAGAACCGCGACTTCATCTCGGCGATGATCGGTCGGATCACCGACCGCTTCTGCTTGAGCGAATGAACATCACCGAGCAGGTAATCGAACTCTGCGAAACCGATCCACATCGTCGGGTGATGCTACGCCCCGCCCGCACGGAGGCGCCACGCGGGGGCGATCCGGGCGTGCGGGTTCGCGGGATCACTCAGGCGAGCCCAGCAGGGTGGCCACGTGGTCGGGAACATATTTCGACAACGACCGCGGGGGCCGGTGGTAGTTGCCGGTCTCGATGGGATGTTTGGGCAGGTTGACCTTGGGGCTCGGGACCTCGTGATACTCGATGGTCGAGAGAAGATGCGAGATCATGTTGAGGCGAGCGTGCTTCTTGATGTCGGATTCGACGACATACCACGGGCAGATCGAGGTGTCCGTGTGCACCATCATCTCGTCCTTGGCGCGGGAGTAGTCCTCCCACCGGTAGACCGACTCGAGATCCATGGGGCTCAACTTCCATTGCCGCACAGGGTCGTTCATCCGTGCTCGGAACCTGCGGAGTTGCTCGTCGTCGGAGACCGAGAACCAGTACTTGCGCAACAGGATTCCGTCGTCGATGAGCATCTGCTCGAAGATCGGTGTCTGACGCAGGAAACGCGTGTGCTCCTCGGGGGTGCAGAACCCCATCACCTTCTCGACGCCGGCACGGTTGTACCAGGATCGGTCGAACAACACGATCTCGCCCGGGGCGGGCAGGTGCGCGACGTAGCGCTGGTAATACCACTGTCCCCGTTCACGATCGGTGGGGGCGGGCAGGGCGGCGACCCGCGCGACCCGCGGACTCAGGTATTCGGTCACCCGCTTGATGGTGCCGCCCTTGCCCGCGGCGTCGCGCCCCTCGAAGATGACGACGACCCGGGCTCCGGATTCGCGCACCCACTCCTGCAGTTTCACCAGTTCGGTCTGCAACCGGAACAGCTCCGCCTCGTACACCGAGGTGGAGATCTTGACCTTGTCCGGCTTGCCCTTCTTTGCCATGCGGAGAAGCTTAGGCCGCGCACGGCTCCCGTGCGCCCGAGACGGCGGAGGCGGTTCTCACGCGGTCGAGAGTTTGGCCACGGCGTCGAGTTCGCCCTCGAGCTCGGCGACGGAGGCATCGATCCGGGCACGGGAGAAGTCGTTGATGTCGAGGCCCTCGACGACTTCCCACCGGCCGCCGACGGCCCGCGCGGGAACCGAGCTGACGAGCCCCTCGCGAATGCCGTACGCGCCGGTCGACGGCATCGCGACCGACGTCCAGTCGTCCCCGGCGGTGCCCAGGACCCAGTCGTGGACGTGATCGATGGTCGCGTTGGCCGCGGAGGCGGCCGAGGATGCGCCGCGCGCCTCGATGATGGCGGTGCCCCGGGTGGCGACGGTCGGGATGAAATCCTCGACGAGCCATCGCTCGTCGGCGGCGATCTCGGCGCCGGGGGTGTCGCCGACCCGGGCGTGGAAGATGTCGGGGTACTGGCTCGCCGAGTGGTTGCCCCAGATGGTGACGCGACTGATCCGGCCGACCGGGGTCCCGGTACGCCGGGTGAGCTGGGCGATCGCACGGTTGTGGTCCAGCCGGGTCAGCGCGGTGAATCTCTCGGCGGGAACGTCGGGGGCGTTGGCGGCGGCGACCGCCGCGTTCGTGTTGGCCGGATTACCGACCACGATCGCCCGGATATCTTGTGCCGCCACATCATTGATGATCCGACCCTGCTCGGCGAAGATCGCCGAATTGGCGGCGAGCAGCTCTGCGCGCTCCATCCCCTTGGTCCGGGGCCGGGCGCCGATGAGAAGCCCGAACTGGGCGCCGTCGAACGCATCGCGGGCGTCGTCGAAGATGTCGATCGACTCCAGCAACGGAAATGCGCCGTCCTCGAGTTCCATGGCCGTGCCCTCGGCGGCGGTGACCGCGGCAGGCAACTCCAGCAGCCGCAGACGCACCGGACGATCGTGGCCCAGCATCGCGCCGGCGGCGATGCGGAACAGCGAGGCGTAACCGATACTGCCGGCGGCTCCGGTCACGGTCACGACGGCGGGACTGGCATCGGGCATGGTGGGTCCTGTCTGCGAGGGGTTGTCGGTGGTTCGGTGCTGCGCGGTACTCAGGGGTGATCTCGGGCCAGGACGACCACGGTCTCCGGGGTGTCGGCGGAGGCGGGTGCGGTCAACGTCAGGGCAGTGGTGTCGAGGTGCCAGACCAGCGGGTGGCCGGTGAAATGTGACAGCCAGGCGTTGGCGCCCTCGCGTGGAGGCGGACACGCCATCATCGTCGATGCCAGTGCACCGACCCGAAGCGTGGTGATCGGTTCCGTGCCGGGTGCGGAACCGGTGTGCAGCGCCGCGCCGCCCACGTGCCGATTGCAGCCGGCGCTCATCGAGATCCGCCCGACATCGCCGAAGGCGATCACCAGCGGTCCGCCGCCGGGGATCGCCGCACCCGACACCGAGACCGATGTGAAGGACGCGCCCGCGGGAAGAGCCTGCGGCGCGGCTGGATCGCCGGGTGCCGAATCCGGCTCGCGCAGAACGGTGATCGCCACCGCGGCGGCCACGACAGCGAGGATCGCCGACATGGCGACGGTGCCGGAGACGGTGCTGCGTCGTGACCAGGGGAAGACCACGATGGCCACCGTAGTCGACGTATTCTCCGCCTGCCGTTCTCGACATCCGGCCGACGGGGATCGGCACGGTGGATTCACCGTCCCACGGTGGGCGTCACGGCGGTGGCACCGGCCGCGTACCGTGGACGGCGATTCGATCCGGGAACAACTGGTAGGAGAACGCTCGGTGGGAAAGCTGACGAACAGCATGTGGCGTTTGCTGGGGGCACAGAGTTCGCGGAACCAGTCCAAGTCGTTGAGCCTGCTCAAGGATGCCGAGGCACACACCGACTGGGCGGCCGACCTCGACGACGCGGACTTCCGCGCGGAGGCGGAGAAACTCGACATCGGCGCCGACGGGGGAGATCGCGCGAAGTTCCTCGCCCTCGCCCGCGAGGCCGCCGACCGGTCGCTGGGACTGCGGCCGTTCGACGTCCAGCTGCAGGGTGCGTTGCGTCTGCTCGACGGTGACGTCATCGAGATGGGCACCGGAGAGGGCAAGACACTCGCCGGCGCGATCGCCGCCGTCGGCCACGTCCTGGAAGGCCATCGCGTCCACGTCATCTCGGTGAACGACTACCTCGCGACCCGCGACGCGGAGTGGATGACCCCACTATTCGCCGCCTTCGGTATCACCGTGCACGCGGTGTCGGAGAACTCGAGTCGCGCCGAGCGCAAACAGGCCTACGACGGCGACGTCACCTATGGCTCGGTGAACGAGATCGGCTTCGACGTGCTGCGCGATCAGCTCGCGATCCATGCCGACGAACTCGTCTCGCCGACCCCCGACGTCGCGATCATCGACGAGGCGGACTCGGTGCTCGTCGACGAGGCGCTCATTCCGCTGGTCCTCGCCGGAACCGCCGACGTCGAGGTGCCCGATCAGGCCATCCACGACGTGGTCTCGCGGATGAAGAACAAGCACTACGAGATCGACGTCGAGGGACGCAACGTCTCGCTCACCGACGAGGGCGCGGCCTTCGTCGAGGAGGAACTCGGCGGCATCGATCTCTACGACGAAGAGCATGTCGGCACGACGCTGGTCCACGTCAACGTCGCCATGCACGCCCACCACCTTCTCGAGCGCGACGTGCACTACATCGTGCGCGACGGCGGCGTGCACCTGATCAACGCCTCCCGCGGTCGGGTGGCGCAGCTGCAGCGGTGGCCCGACGGCATGCAGGCGGCCGTGGAGATCAAGGAGGGTCTCGCCCAGACCGACTCCGGTGAGGTCATCGACACCATCACCGTGCAGGCGTTGATCGGCCGTTACCCGACGGTGTGCGGCATGACGGGCACCGCGCTGGCCGCCGGTGAGCAGTTCCGACAGTTCTACGACCTGCGGGTCTCGCAGATCCCACCGAACACCCCCAACATCCGCAAGGATCTGCCCGACCGGGTCTACGACACCAAGGCCAACAAGGTGGAGGCCGTCGTCGCCTACGTCAAAGAGGTCCACGAGACCGGTCAGCCGGTCCTGATCGGTACCCACGACGTCGCCGAGTCCGAGGAACTCGCGTACTTCCTGGAGAAGGCCGGCGTGGGATGTGTGGTCCTCAACGCGAAGAACGACGCCGAAGAGGCCAAGATCATCGCCGAGGCCGGCACGAAGGACGCCGTCACCGTGTCGACGCAGATGGCCGGACGCGGCACCGACATCCGATTGGGCGGGTCCTCCGACGACGAGACGGCCCGCGAGGAGATCATCGAACTCGGCGGACTGTGCGTTGTCGGCACCGGTCGGCACGACACCGAACGTCTCGACAACCAGCTGCGTGGCCGCGCCGGCCGTCAGGGCGACCCGGGCATGTCGGTGTTCTTCAGCAGCCTCGAGGATCCGGTCGTCACCAAGAATCTCTCGTTCAAGCGTGATCCCGTCGCGCAGTCCGAGGACGGATCGATGGGGTCGAAGGGAATCGACCTCATCGAGCAGGCGCAACGCGTGGCCGAGGGCGTGATGCTCGAACTGCACGCCAACACCTGGCGCTACAACCAGCTGGTGAATCAGCAACGCGAAATCGTGGTCAAACGCCGGATGGAGGTGTTGACCACCGATACCGCGCTGAAGGAACTCCGCGATCTGGAGCCGCAGCGCTACGCCGAACTCACCGGAACCGCCGAGGCCGCCAGCGAGTCGAACGCCGACGAGCCGAACACCGGCGAGTCGAACACCGATGAGTCGAAAGCCGACGAGACGATCGGTGCCGAGAAGAACGATGCCGAGGCCGGGGCGGACGAGAAGGCCGTCGACGCGCAGGAATCCTATGGCCCGGCGACCGAGGACAGTGCCACCGAGGAGACCACGACCGCCGAGCCCGACGCGACCGAGGAGAAGTCGCGGTGGATTCCCGTCGAACCGCTCGCCGATGACGTTCTCGAGCAGGCCGCTCGCGAGATCATGTTGTACCACCTCGATCGCGAATGGGCCGATCACCTCGCCTTCGTCTCCGACGTCCGGGCGAGCATCCACCTGCGGGCGATCGGGCGGGAGAGTCCGCTCGACGAATTCCACCGGCTCATCCTCGCCGAGTTCTCCGAACTGCCGACCCGGGCGATCGACAAGTCGCGCAAGACCTTCCGCGAGGCGGTGATCACTCCCGACGGGGTCGACCTGGGAGCCGCCGACCTGCACCGGTCGACGATGACGTGGACCTATATGGTCCACGACAACCTGTTTGCGTCCGGCGGCGCCAAGACACTGCAGGGAATCATCGGTATCTTCCGGTGACCGGACCCGGGGGAGACGACGACGGCCCGGTGACCGCAGAGGCGTCCGGCGCCGACCGCATCCTCACCGTGCCCAACGCGCTCAGTGTGTTGCGGCTGGTCCTCATCCCGGTCTTCATCTGGCTGGTGATCGTCGAGAAGGCCGACGGATGGGCGTTCGTCGTGCTGTTCGTGTCCGGGGTCACCGACTGGCTCGACGGTAAACTCGCCCGGCTGCTCGACCAGTCGTCACGGCTCGGCGAACTGCTCGACCCCGCTGCCGATCGCCTCTACATCGTGGTCATCCCGATCTGCTTCGGGCTGCGCGACTTCGTGCCGTGGTGGTTGATCGGCGTCATCATCGCGCGGGACGTGCTGCTGTTCGCGAGCGCACCGCTGTTGCGTTCGCGCGGACTGGTGGCCCTGCCGGTGCTCTACGTCGGCAAGGCCGCGACCTTCGCGCTGATGAGTGCCTTCCCGTGGCTGCTTGCCGGACAACTTGATTCGGTGGTCGGCACCATCTGCTATCCGATCGGCTGGGCCTTCCTGATCTGGGGGGTCGGAATGTATCTGTGGTCGTTCGTGCTCTATTGGGCCCAGACGATCATGGTGATGCGCACGATGCCGCGACTCGACCGGGTCTCCTCGGCCGGAGCGGGTTAAAGTCTCGAACGAACAGAAAGGGGGCACAGTGACCGAAACCAACGTGCCGGCCGAATTGACCTACACACCCGAGCATGAATGGGTCCGTCGGGTCTCGCCCACGACCGTCCGGATCGGGATCACCGACTTCGCCCAGGAACAGCTCGGTGACGTCGTCTTCGTGCAGTTGCCCGAGGTCGGGTCGGAGGTGGAGGCCGGCGAGTCGTTCGCCGAGGTCGAGTCGACCAAGAGCGTGTCCGACATCTTCGGGCCCCTCAACGGGACGATCGCGGCCGTCAACGACGAACTCGAGTCGACGCCGGATCTGGTCAATTCCGAGCCCTACGAGGCCGGCTGGCTCGTCGAGATCGCGGTCGAGGAATCCGGCGAACTCGACGCTCAGTTGGGCGACCTGCTCGACGCCGACGGATACCGGCAGGTCATTGACGGCTGAGCGGAGACACCCGGGGCGACGCGTAGATCTCGCCCCGAGGGGCGGCGGCCGGGTCCGATCCACCGGATACGCGGTGGCGTAAGGGGAAACGCGCCCCAACGGTCGTGGTCGTCGGATCCGGGCGGCTATGATCAATCGGTGTCTGCCGGGTCTGATGGGTCGGGGTCGGCGCGAAACGGTAGGTTGGATTCGGGCGCCGACAAGGTGCGACGAACCGACTGCCCGCGCGTCGGGTACCCGGTTCCCCGACCCGCTTCGGACGCGGCCGAGCGCCTCGACGGCGCCGCGATCGACAACAGCGCACTTCGGACGACGAAGGAGAGATAGTGAGCGATAACGACAAGGACTTCGAGGCGCCAGTGGAGACCACGTCGGTCTTCCGCGAGGAGTTCATCAACGAACTCGACTCGGCCGGCACCTCGAGTGAGCCCGCCGATACCGGGGTCGAGCGACTCTCACCCGGCACGGCGCTGCTTGTCGTCAAGCGCGGTCCGAACGCCGGGTCCCGGTTCCTGCTCGACCAGGCGACCACCTCCGCGGGCCGCCACCCCGACAGCGACATCTTCCTCGACGACGTCACCGTGAGCCGTCGGCACGCCGAGTTCCGGTTATCCGACGCCGAGTTCCAGGTGGTCGATGTGGGCAGCCTCAACGGCACCTACGTGAACCGTGAACCGGTCGACACCGCGACACTGAGCAACGGCGACGAGGTGCAGATCGGTAAGTTCCGGCTCGTGTTCCTGAGCGGCCCGCGCGACGGTTCCGCTTCCTAGGCACGTGCCGGCCTCCCCAGCAGGGCAGCGCGGCGACGGACCGATGTCCATCGGGTCGGTCCTCGCACTGCTGCGTGAGGACTTTCCCGACGTCACGATCTCCAAGATCCGATTCCTCGAGTCCGAGGGACTGATCAGTCCGGAGCGGGCGCCGTCGGGCTATCGACGATTCAGTCAGGCGGACTGCGATCGCTTGCGCTTCGTGCTGACCGCGCAACGCGATCGGTATCTGCCGCTGAAGGTCATCAAGGAACAACTCGATACGATTGATCACGGCAACGACGGGTCCTCCGGCAACGGCACGCGATTGCTGTCGTCGGCTCGCTCGGCGGTGGCGCCGGCCACCGACTTCGGCTCCCGCGCAGACCGGGTGTCACGGGAGTCGTTGATCGAACGCACGGGCGTGGACTCCGCTTTCGTGACCGAACTCCAACGCAGTGGCCTACTGACGCCCGGTCCCGCCGGGTTCTTCGACGAGGACGCGGTGCGATTGGTGGAAGCCGCTGCGGCACTTGCGAGCTACGGCGTCGAGACACGACACCTGAGGGCGTTCAAGGTCTCCGCCGACCGTGAGGCAGGGCTGGTCGCGCAGATCGCCAGTCCGATCGCCAAGGGCAAGGGCACCGGCGCCCGCGATCGCGCAGAGGAGTTGGTGCGCGAGATCGCGGCGCTCTCGGTCACCCTGCACACCCAGCTGGTCAAGGCAGCCGTCCGGGACGTCCTGGACTGACGTCCCACTCCGACTCCCGTCCCCGTTCATCGGCCGGACCGATGGTCCGGTCGGACCGACTCGACCGTCGTGTGGCGGCGGTGCGGTGTAGCGTCGAGAAGGACCCATCGGGTCAACGAGAATCGGTTCCGTCGTCATCGGGTGGAGGTGCATGACATGAGCGAAATGCGCGTGGTCGGTATCCGCGTCGAGCCGCCACAGAGTCAACCCGTGTTGTTGCTGCGTGAGGTCGACGGGGCACGATATCTGCCGATCTGGATCGGGCAGAGTGAGGCCGCATCGATCGCGCTGCGGCAGAAGGGGATCGAGCCGCCGAGGCCGTTGACCCACGATCTGATCGTCAACCTCATCGAGGAGTTCGGGCAGACCCTCGTCGAGGTACGCATCGTCGACATGCAAGAGGGCACGTTCTACGCCGAGATGGTCTTCGCCAATGACCTGCGGGTGTCGGCGCGGCCCTCGGATTCGATCGCGGTCGCCATGCGCGCCGAGGTCCCGATCATCGCCGACGAGGAGGTCCTCGCCGAGGCGGGTCTGCTCATCCCGGACGAGGACACCGACGAAGCACCGAACGAGAAGGACGACGAGGTCGAGAAGTTCAAGGAGTTTCTCGACAACGTCTCACCCGACGACTTCAAGGCGAGCGGCGGCGCCTGATCCGCGCGAGGTGAGCCGGTCCGCCGTCGGCGGTAGCGACACATCACGGATCGGCAACCGTCTGGTCTCCGTCTGCCTCCATCTCAAGTAGAGGTTGAGCCTCGTGGCGCGTCGCGTTGATTCGGGGTCGCCGGCAGGCATACCGTCAGTCCCGGATCGCCGCAGGACATCCGTGGCGAGCAGGACATCGATCGGCGCGCGGGCGCGTACAGTGGACCACCAAGGGTGGCCGACTAATGTGCATGCCCGTCCGACCGGTTCTCAAGGTGTGGCGAGGAGTCTGCAGTGGGCGATCAGCCGAAGGACAACGGTGCGAGCGGGGATCGTGGCGCGCCGCGAACGGCGACGCAGGGAAGCCTGGAGGACATCGCTCCCGGCCTGTTCCCCAACGACACGGTGCCCGACGAGCTGATCGGTTACCGCGGGCCGAGCGCCTGCCAGATCGCCGGCATCACCTACCGTCAGCTCGACTACTGGGCACGCACCTCGCTGGTCGTCCCGTCGATTCGCGGTGCCGCCGGGTCCGGCAGTCAACGGCTCTACTCGTTCAAGGACGTCCTCGTCCTCAAGATCGTCAAACGTCTGCTCGACACCGGGATCTCCCTGCAGAACATCCGCGTCGCGGTCGACCATCTGCGTCAGCGGGGGGTCGAGGACCTCGCGCGCATCACCCTGTTCTCGGACGGGACGACGGTGTACGAGTGCACCTCTGCCGAAGAAGTCGTCGACCTGCTCCAGGGCGGTCAGGGCGTCTTCGGGATCGCGGTGAGCGGAGCGATGCGCGAACTCACCGGCACCATCTCCGAGTTCCCCGGTGAACGGGCCGACGGTGGCGTCACCGAAACCGCGCCCGAGGACGAGCTCGCCGCACGCCGCAAGAGCCGCACGCGCCGTACCGGATAGCCATCTCGTGGCGCGCTGCACCCGCCGGGTTACCCGACGGTAGACTGGGCGGGCGCCGCTGCATCACGGGAGAGCGTCGCCGCCCACGCCTCGGAGCCGAGGCCACGCGGTGACCGCCGAAGGAGCAATACCTCTCCGTCAAACTCTCAGGCACCCGGACCGTGATGGACGCCGGCGTCTCTGGAAAGTGACGAGCAACTCGTCCGCCCACGGTGAAAGGCCACACGTGTCGGTGACGCCGCGTACGGCCGAATCTCTCAGGCGCCGGCCGGATCTGCGATCCGCGGCATGACAGAGGGGGAGGACCGAACGATCCGGTGCCCGGATCCCGTGAGAGGTCCCGTCATGACCCGTCTGTCCGAATCCCAGTCACCCGTGGAATCCCGGTCGCCCGTCGAATCCCGGTCGCCCGTCCCGTCGGCCTTCGTCGACCGTCATGTGGGCCCCGACGACGCGGAGACCGCGCACATCCTGGGCACCATCGGCGTGTCGGGTCTCGACGAACTCGCCGCGCGCGTGGTGCCCGCGGTGATCGCCGATTCGCCCGACGACAACGGCCTCGACGCGCTTCCGCCGCCGGTCACCGAACACCAGGTGCTTGCCACCCTCGCCGAACTCGCCGCGCGCAACACGGTCTCCCGCTCGATGATCGGGCTGGGCTACCACGACACGCTCACCCCGCCGGTGATCCGTCGCAACGTGCTGGAGAATCCGGCCTGGTACACCGCCTACACCCCCTATCAGCCCGAGATCAGCCAGGGGCGCCTCGAGGCACTGCTCAACTTCCAGACCATGGTCTCCGACCTCACCGGCCTCGAGGTCGCGAATGCGTCGATGCTCGACGAGGCGACCGCGGCCGCGGAGGCGATGACGCTCATGCGTCGGGCGGGCAAGTCGAAGTCGGCGCGGCTGGTCGTCGACGCCGACCTGTACCCGCAGACCAGGGCGGTCATCGAGACCCGTGCCGAGCCGTTGGGTATCGAGATCGTCGAGGCGGCATTGCATCCCGGGCTTCCCGGGTACGGTCTGCCCGCCGACGACTTTTTCGGCGTGGTGCTGCAGGTGCCGGGTGCGTCCGGTCGCATCATCGACGCCGCGCCGATCATCGAGGCCACCCACGAGGCCGGGGCGCTCGTCGCGGTGGGCGCCGACCTGTTGGCACTGACCCTGATCACCCCGCCCGGTGAGCTGGGCGCCGACGTCGCCTTCGGTACCACCCAGCGGTTCGGTGTGCCCATGGGCTTCGGTGGCCCACATGCCGGATACCTCGCGGTGCGTACCGCCCACACCCGACAGATGCCCGGACGACTCGTCGGGGTGTCCAAAGATGCCGATGACAACCTCGCCTATCGGCTGTCGCTGCAGACGCGTGAACAGCACATCCGCCGCGAGAAGGCGACCAGCAACATCTGCACCGCACAGGTCCTGCTGGCCGTCATCGCGGCGATGTACGCCGGATATCACGGACCGGAAGGATTGCGCGCCATCGCGATTCGGGTCCATGAGCGAGCTGCGCGGATCGCCGACGCGCTCACTGCCGCCGGCTTCGCCGTCGAGCACTCGGCCTTCTTCGACACGGTGGCCGTCCGAATCCCCGGCGGTGCCGACCGGATCGTTGCCACCGCCCGGCAAGCCGGGATCGCACTGTGGCGCGCGGACGCCGACACCGTGCGCATCGCCTGCGACGAGACCACCACCGAGGACGACGTGCGCACCGTGCTCGCGGTCTTCGATTCGGCCGGTGTGCGGCCCCGGCAGTTCGCCCAGCCGATCGCGACGCGCACGAGCGACTACCTCACGCACCCGGCGTTCAACCGCCACCGCACCGAGACGTCGATGCTGCGATACCTACGCGCCCTGTCCGACAAGGACATCGCGCTCGACCGCAGCATGATCCCGCTCGGGTCGTGCACGATGAAGCTCAACGCCACCGCCGAGATGGAACCCATCACCTGGCCGGGCTTCGCCGGACTCCACCCGTTCGCCCCGGCCGAGGACAGTGCGGGCATCCGCGAGCTGATCGCGACCCTGGAATCGTGGCTGGTGGCCATCACCGGCTACGACCGGGTGAGCCTGCAACCCAACGCGGGTTCACAGGGTGAGTATGCGGGTCTGCTGGCGATCCGTGGCTATCACCACAGCCGCGGCGACACCGACCGCGACGTGTGTCTGATCCCGTCGAGTGCGCACGGCACCAACGCGGCCTCGGCGGTGATGGCCGGGATGCGGGTGGTCGTGGTGGCCTGCCGCACCAACGGGGACGTCGACGTCGAGGATCTGCGGGCCAAGATCGCCGAGCACGGCCCGCGCCTGGCCGCGATCATGATCACCTATCCGTCCACCCACGGCGTGTTCGAACACGACATCGCCGACATCTGTGCGGCCGTCCACGACGCCGGCGGTCAGGTCTACGTCGACGGAGCCAACCTCAATGCGCTCGTCGGCGTCGCCCGTCCGGGGCGTTTCGGCGGCGACGTGAGTCATCTGAACCTGCACAAGACGTTCTGCATCCCGCACGGCGGCGGCGGGCCGGGGGTGGGTCCGGTCGCGGTGCGCAGTCATCTCGCGGCGTTCCTCCCGGGCCACCCGCTTGCCCCGGAGTTGCCCGACGGCCCGACGATCGCCGCCGCACCCTACGGGTCGGCGTCGATCCTGCCGATCACCTACGCCTACATCGCGATGATGGGCGCGGCCGGTCTGCGTCGGGCGACGCTGACCGCCATCGCGTCGGCCAACTACATCGCGCGTCGTCTCGCCGATCATTATCCGGTGCTCTACACCGGCCACGAGGCCGGCGCCGGGGACACCGGTGAGGTCGGCGGCTGGGTGGCGCACGAGGCGATCCTGGATCTGCGTCCGCTGACCAAGGAGACCGGGGTGACCGTCGACGATGTGGCAAAACGATTGGCCGACTACGGCTTCCACGCGCCGACGATGAGTTTCCCGGTGGCCGGCACGCTGATGGTCGAGCCGACCGAGAGTGAGAACCTCGACGAACTCGACGCGTTCTGCGACGCGATGATCGCGATCCGCGCCGAGATCGACGCCGTGGCCGCGGGCACCTGGCCCGCGGAGGACAACCCGCTGCGGGGAGCACCGCATACCGCGGAGTGCCTGGTCGGCGAGTGGGATCATCCGTACTCCCGGGAGCTGGCCGTGTACCCGCAGGGCCTGCCGTCCGCGGGCGGGCGAGCCAAGGTGTGGCCCGCGGTGCGCCGCATCGACGGCGCCTTCGGCGACCGCAACCTCGTGTGCAGTTGCCCGCCGGTGGCGGCATTCGCCGAGTGACACAGGTGCCCGGGTGACACACGTGGGGTGGTGACGCCCGGGCGGCCGGTCAGCCCTCGCTGGTGCCGTACATGAGCTTGTTGATCGTGACGATGGCCTGATCCTCCGGGTTGGGCATCGGATCGTCGGTCATCGGGAAGGCGACCGTCGCGGTCTTCGGCGGTAGCGGGGCATCGCCGCGGAAACCGAGGCCGGTCAACGCCCGCAGGTGCTCGGGTTTCTCGGCGTAGCCGAGGAATTCGGAGATCGCGGCGCTGGCGAACTGCGGGACCTGATCGCCCTTGAGATGCAGGACGGGGAAGTCGGCGATCGGGGTCGGGCCGTCGGGGATCACCTCGGCGAGCCGGGCCTTGGCGTCGTCCTTGGTCAGCTGGTACAGCCGTTGCTCGGTGATGGGCACGGCATGGATGGGTGCGCTCGCCGGGTCGGCCGCGGTGGCGATCGCGGTCGCCGCTCCCGCCGGTGAACCGTCGGGGGAGCGCGGAGCGGTTCGGGTGAGTGCGTCGATGCTGGAGGACACCCGCGTCGAGGCGGCATCGGCAGCGGTCAGGGTGCCGACACTGTGGGTCACCCGCATCGCCACCGCCTGCGCGGCGAGGACACTCGGATCCGATTGGCCCTCACGCGGCATCGACATACGCAACGACCCCCACCCGCGCAGCCCGAGGTCGTCGAGACTGTCGTCGCGGCTCTGCAGTGTCGGGAGCTGTCCCCAGTCGACTTGGCCGGTGAGCTTCGCGCCGAGTTCCGGAGCGGTCGCGAGCACCACCGGCGAGGTCACCAGCGAATCGGGATCGCCATCCACCAGATCGGGTTTGGCGGTCGTGAGCTGGGCGGCCCACACCGATGACTGGGGCACCCATGCGGCCGGATACGGACCCATCGACGCGGTGTCCCAGCTGCCGGTCAGACCGTCGAGGGTGATCTTGGCGTCGCGCGCGGCGACCGCGATGCGGACACAGTGATCACGCACCACCGGAGTGGTCGCCGAATATGCCTGCGCGATGGCCTCGAGTCCCGGCGCGATGTCGGGGTCGGCGAGGACGGTGACCGTGGCCGGACCGTCGACGCATTGTGCGGCCGCGGCATCGGCCTCACGGTCGACGTGATCACCTATGCGGAACCACACCACCACACACGCGGCGATCAGGACTGCCGACAACAGAACCATGACGAGGCCGCGGCTCACCCCGCGATGCCGCAGCCTGTTCTTGTCATCGTCGACGCGATGGTGTGCCACCCGTTGGTCCTCCGTTGTCCGACCGGCCCGGGCACACCCTATGGCATGTCAGGGCCGGTCGGAAACCTCACGCAGTGCCGAATCAGCGCTGAGTAGCCGCTTTGAACTCGCGTCGGCGACGATGCAGGATCGGCTCGGTGTAACCGCTGGGCTGGGTGGTGCCCTCGAGGATCAGCTCCTTGGCCGCCTGCCAGGCGATGTTGGTGTCGAAGTCCGGGGCCATCGGCCGATAATCGGGGTCGCCCTCGTTCTGCCGGTCGACCACCGGGGCCATCCGCTTGAGCGCGTCGACCACGTCGTCGGCGGTCACGATGCCGTGCCGAATCCAGTTGGCCAGCAGCTGACTCGAGATGCGCAGCGTCGCACGGTCTTCCATCAGTGCGATGTCGTGGATGTCGGGGACCTTGGAGCAGCCGACACCGTGGTCGATCCAACGCACCACGTAGCCGAGGATGGACTGACAGTTGTTGTCGAGCTCCTCGCGCTTCTCCTCGTCGGACCAATCGGTCCTCGGGGCAAGCGGGATGGTGAGGATGTCATCGACCGACGCCGGATCCCGCTTGGCGATCTCGTCCTGGCGCTCGAAGACGTCGACGAGGTGGTAGTGCATGGCGTGCAGGGTCGCCGCCGTCGGTGAGGGCACCCACGCGGTGGTCGCGCCGGCCTTGGGCTGGCCGATCTTCTGCTCGACCATGTCGGCCATCAGATCGGTCATCGCCCACATGCCCTTGCCGATCTGCGCCTTGTGCTGCAGGCCGGCGGCCAAACCGGTGTCGACGTTGAAATCTTCGTAGGCGAGAATCCACTTCTGCTTCTTCATCTCGCCCTTGCGGATCATGGCGCCGGCCTCCATCGAGGTGTGGATCTCGTCGCCGGTGCGGTCGAGGAAGCCGGTGTTGATGAACACCACCCGCTTCTCGGCGGCCTTGATCGCGGCCTTGAGGTTCACCGTGGTGCGGCGCTCCTCGTCCATGATGCCGACCTTGAGGGTGTTCTCCGGCAGACCGAGGACCTTCTCGACGCGGCCGAACAGCTCGACGGTGAAGGCGACCTCGTCGGGGCCGTGCATCTTCGGCTTGACGATGTAGATGGACCCGGTCCGGGAGTTCTGCACACCCGACTGGGTGGACAGTCCGTGGATGCCGGCCAGCGAGGTGACCAGGGCGTCGAGGATTCCCTCGGGGACCTCGTTGCCGTCGGCGTCGAGGACCGCCGGGTTGGTCATCAGGTGACCGACGTTGCGGACGAACAGCAGCGAGCGGCCGTGCAGGTCGAAGCCGGTCCCGTCGGGTGCGGTGTACTCGCGGTTGCCGTTGAGGCGGCGGGTGAAGCTCTTGCCGCCCTTGGTCACCTCTTCGGCCAGGTCGCCCTTGTTCAGGCCGAGCCAGTTGCGGTAGCCGAGCACCTTGTCGTCGGCGTCGACCGCGGCGACGGAATCCTCGAAGTCCATGATCGTGGTGATCGCCGACTCCATGACCACGTCCTTGATGCCCGCCGGATCGGTGGAGCCGATGGGGGAGTCCGGATCGATCTCGATGTCGAGGTGGAGGCCGTTGTGGCGCAACAGGATCGACGACGGTGAGGACGCCTCCCCGCGATAACCGGCAAACGCCGACGGGTCGGCGAGGGTGGCCGTCGATCCGTCGGCCAGCGTCACCGACAGCGCGCCGTCGACGACGGCGAACGCGGTCACGTCGGTGTAGCTGCATTGTTCGAGCGGAACCGCCTTGTCCAGGAAGTCCTTTGCGTAGGCGATGACCTTGTCGCCGCGAACCTTGTTGTAGGACTTGCCCTTCTCCGCACCGTCGGTCTCCGCGATGACGTCGGTGCCGTAGAGGGCGTCGTACAACGATCCCCAGCGCGCGTTGGAGGCATTGAGCGCGAAGCGGGCGTTGAGGACGGGCACCACCAGCTGTGGGCCCGCGGTCTCGCTGATCTCGCGATCGACGCCGGCGGTGCTGATCTGGAAGTCGTCGGGTATCGGCACGAGGTAGCCGATCCCGGTCAGGAAGTCCTTGTATTCATCGAAGGTGGCGGCATCGGAGAAATCGGCACCCTGATGGTCGCGGTGCCAGGTGTCGATCTTGGCCTGTAGATCATCGCGGACGGCGAGCAACGACTTGTTCTTCGGGGCGAGGTCGGCGACGACCTCGGCGGCCCCGGACCAGAAGGTGTCGGCGTCTACACCGGTGCCCGGCAACGCCTCATCGTTGACGAAGTCGTAGAGGACTCGAGAGACCTGCAAGCCGTTGACGGTGATCCGGTCAGACATGTGCGCCTTCCTTCGTGTGGTCCCCACAGCGCTCACCCCCGGTGGCACCTGGGTGCCCGGACGGGGTGTGAACTCGTGGTTCTGCGGTGTGCGGCCCCCTATGTTACTCGTCGGGAAACATCGCCGAGGGCCCCGGTCGGCTGCGCGCTGCGTGGTTCGCCGACGCCGGGCAGGGCGTCGATCGCCGCGAGGATTCGCGTGCGGACCGCAGCGGCGCGGCGGGTGAGCGCGGTTTGCTCGCGGACGTAGTGCGCACGCCCGGCCGCGGTCTCCACCGCGATCGGCTCGTATCCCAGCGACTGCAGATCGTAGGGGCTCGCGCGCATGTCGATCTCCCGCGCGTCGCGGGCGAGTTCGAAGGCGTCGAGGGTCAGCGTCGCATCGAGAAGCGGGGCCAGGGTGAAGCAGGTGCGGTAGAGGTCCATCGACACATGCAGGCACCCCTGTTGATCGGTGGCGAGGCGATCGTCGGGGCTCAGGGGACGTTCGTTGCGGGGGCGGGCGGGTTCGGTGAAGAACCGGAACGCGTCGAAGTGGGTGCAGCGCAACGGCATGGCCTCGACCACCGCGTCGGTGCCCGCGGCACCGAGTCGCAGCGGGTGATCGTGGCGGATGTCGTTGGTGCGGTACACCATTGCCCACTCGTGGAGCCCGAAGCATCCGAGGCGTGCGGGTCGGGCGGCGGTCGCGGTGAGCACTTCGCGTGCCGAGCGTACGGCGTCGAGGCGGCGATGCAGGTAGGCCGGATCGACGGTGACGCCCGTCGGCGTGCGGTGGTAGCCGCGAAGCGTGCAGACCTCTCGCGCCCAGGCCTGGTCGCGGGCGGTGTCGTCGATGCGCAGGACGATCCCGTATCCGGGATGCCACCGCCGCACGTGGGAGGGACGTGACGAGTAGTAGGTGAACAGGAAGTCGAGGACCGGATGGCGGTGACCTCGGCGGCGCTCGCGCAGGTACGGACCGATCAGTTCCTCGACGCGCCAGCCGTGGGCGTCGAGGAGTGCGTGCCACCGTGCGGGAGCGAGGATCTCGCCGATCACGTCAGATCCGGTGGGTCTCGTCGCGGACCGTACCCACGAACTCCTCGACGAGGTCTGCCAACGCAACGATCCCGACCGTGCGGCCGGTGTCGTCGACGACCGCACCCAGATGCGAGCTGGTCCGGCGCAGGACGCCGGTGGCCTCGTCGAGCGGGGTGTCGGCGGCGATCACCGGCAGCGGGCGGACCTTGTCGACACCGATGACGGTGTCCGGGCCGATCCGTTCGTCGAGGATGTCGTCGAGGATGTCCTTCAGGTGCAGATAACCGGTGTAGGTGCCGTCCGGGCCACGGACCGGGAACCGCGAGAACCCGGTGGCGCTGACCGCACGCTCGACCGCGCCGAGCGTGGGGCCGCTGCCGCCGGTCTGCGGGTCGCGCTCGACGTCGACGCTGCGCATCCGGTCCAGGGGGATCATCACCTCGGCGACGGTCCGGCTCACCGAGCGCAGCGCGCGGTCGAGGCGGTCGTGCTCCTCGGCGTCGATGAGACCCTCCTCGCGGGACTCGCCGAGCATCTGGGCGAGCTCGACGGGCGACACCGACGAATCGAGCTCGTCCTTGGGTTCCACGCGCATCGCGCGCAACGTGATGTTCGCCAGCCAGTTGTAGACGCCGATGAACGGCCGCGCGATCTTGATGAACGCCAGATGCACCGGTACCAGCAGCATCGCCGAGGTCTCCGGTCCGGCGAGCGCGATGTTCTTGGGCACCATCTCGCCGAGCAGGATGTGTAGGACCACCACCAGTGCGAGGGCGATCGCGAAGGCGATCGGATGCACCACCTGCTCGGGGATGTGCACCAGGTCCAAGGGCCCCTCGATGAGATGGGCCACCGCGGGTTCGGCGACACGTCCGAGCAGGATCGAGCAGACGGTGATGCCCAACTGTGCTCCGGCCAGCATCAACGACAGGTGCTCGCCCGCCCGGATCACGGTGCGGGCCCGGGCCTTGCCGTCCTCGGCGAGCGCCTCGAGCCGGTCGCGTCGCGCGGAGATGAGCGAGAACTCCGCGCCGACGAAGAAGGCGTTGCCGGCCAGCAACACCACCGCCAGGACGATGGCGCCGATGTCGTTCATCGCTCACCTGCCGTGTCGGAGTTCCAGTGGAAACGCGCGGCCAGTGACTCCGAGGCGGGTTCGTCGGAGATCGGCTGCAGCGACACCACGTCGACCCGCCTGCCGTCCATCTCGGTCACCGTCGCACGCCAACGTTGATCGCTGAGTTCGTCGGCGTCGTCGGACTCGTCGTCGTCATCGGGGTCGATCACCGGTGTCCGCAGCGGCAGTTCGACAGTGTCGCCGGCCTGCGGGATGCGGCCGAGAACGAACATGACCAGACCGCCGAGGGTGTCGTAGGAGCCGTCCGGCGCCCGATAACCCGTGGCCTCGTACAGCTCGTCGACCCGCAAGAGACCCGCGCAGAGATAACCCTCCCCGTCGGCCTGGACGTCGGGGTGTTCGTCGTCGTGCTCGTCGGTGACATCGCCGAGGATCTCCTCGATGAGATCCTCGGTCGTCACGATGCCCGCGGTCCCGCCGTACTCGTCGATGACCACGCACATCTCCATGCCGTCGGCGCGGATGCGTTCCATGAGCGCGTCGCCGTCCAGCGTCACCGGTACCCGGCCGACGGGACGGGCCAGGGCGGCGACGGTGGTCCTCGACTGCTCGTCGGGGGCGACGGTGAAGGCCTGCTTGATGTGCACGACGCCGATGAGCTCGTCGAGGTCGCCGTCGTCGACGACGGGAAACCGGGAATGCCCGGTCGCCGAGCAGGCGATGACGAGGTCACGCACGCTGGCATCGCGGTCGAGGCATTCCACCGTGACGCGCGGGGTCATCAGATCCTCGGCGGTGAGTTCGCCGAAGCGCAGCGAGCGGTTCACCAGGGTCGCGGTGTCCTCGTCGATGGAGCCCTGTCGCGCCGAGTTGCGCACCAGCGACGCCAATTCCTGCGGCGAACGTCCGGAGCGGAGCTCTTCGGCCGGCTCGATACCGAGGCGGCGGACCACCCAGTTGGCCGAGCCGTTGAGGCCGTTGATGACGTAGCGGAACATCGCCGAGAAGATCGTCATCGGTCCGGCCGTCGCGCGGGCCACCGACAACGGATGGGCGATGGCGAGATTCTTCGGCACCAACTCGCCGAGCACCATCGACAACGAGGTCGCGATGAGCAGCGACAGCGCCAGGGAAATACCCCCGGCAGCGCCGGAGCCGAGACCCAATGCCTGCAGTCCTGGTGTGATCAGTTGCGCCAGAACGGGTTCGGCGATGTAGCCGGTGACCAGCGTGGTGATGGTGATGCCGAGTTGAGCTCCGGAGAGCTGGAACGACAATGTGCGATGGGCGCGCTGCACCATCCGCGCGCGGCGGTCGCCACGAGTGGTGACGTCGGAGTCGACGGCCGATCGTTCGAGCGCGGTGAGTGAGAACTCCGCGGCGACGAACAGCGCGGTGCCCAGGGTGAGCGCGACGAAGCCGACCAGGCCGGCGACGTAGAGGACGATCTGCACCAGGCGATCACCACCCGCCCGGCAACGGGCGTCCCTCGGCGAATCCGGCCGCCGACTGGACGCCGAGGATCACCCGGTCGTGCAGCTCGGTGAGGGTCCGGGCGCCGGTGTAGGTGGCGGTACTGCGCACCCCGGAACAGATGTGATCGAGGAGGTCCTCGACGCTGGGCCGGTCGGGGTCGACGGGAATCCGCGACGAGGAGATGCCCTCCTCGAACAGGCTCTTGCGGGCCCGGTCGTAGGCGTTGTCGTCGGCGGAGCGGGCCACCACCGCACGCTTGGAGGCCATACCGAAACTCACCTTGTACGCGCCGCGCGCATCCTGATGCAGATCGCCCGGCGACTCGTAGGTCCCGGCGAACCAGGAGCCGATCATCACATTCGATGCCCCGGCGGCCACCGCGAGGGCGACGTCGCGCGGATGCCGCACCCCGCCGTCGGCCCACACGTGCCCACCGTGCTCCCGGGCGGCGGCCGCGCAGTCGGCGACCGCCGAGAACTGCGGACGCCCGACACCGGTCATCATCCGCGTCGTGCACATCGCACCCGGCCCGACGCCCACCTTGACGATGTCGGCGCCTGCGGAGATCAGATCGATGGTGCCCTCGGCGGAGACCACGTTGCCGGCCACGATCGGTACCTCCAGGCCGACCGCTGCGACCGCCGACACCGCGGCGATCATGCGTTCCTGATGGCCGTGCGCGGTGTCGATGACCAACAGGTCGGCGCCTGCCCTGACCAGATCGGTGGCCTTCGCCGCGACATCACCGTTGATGCCGACCGCGGCCGCGATCCGCAACCGGCCGTCGGCATCGACGTTCGGGTGATACACGCCGTGACGCAGCGCCCCGACCCGGGTCAGCACGCCGGCCAGCGTGCCGTCGGGATGGGTCAGCACCGCGAGTCCCTGCCGGAGATCGGTCAACGCGTCGAACACCTCGCGGGGCGGGGTGTGCACGGGCAGGGTGACGATCACCGGCGCCGCGACGTCGGAGACCCGGGTGAATCGATCGACATCGGCACATGCGGCCTCGGTCACCAGACCCACCGGTACGTCGTTCTCGACGACCACCGCGGCCCCGTGCGCTCGCTTGTGCAACAGCGCCAGCGCGTCGGATACCGAATCCCCGCGGGTCAACGTGACCGGGGTGTCGGCCACCAGGTCGCGCGATTTCACGAAGGCGATCGACCGTGCCGCCGCCGCCAGCGGCAAATCCTGGGGCAACACCGCGAGCCCACCTCGACGCGCCAGCGTCTCGGCCATCCGCTTACCCGAGACCGCGGTCATGTTGGCGGCCACCACCGGGATGGTCGTTCCCGACCCGTCGTGGGTGCCCAGATCCACGTCGAACCGCGAGGTCACATCCGAGCGGTTCGGTACGACGAACACGTCGTCATAGGTCAGGTCATGGGTGAGGTGGTGTCCGGACAGGAATTGCATCGCTGCGCTCGACGTCCCTTTCAGTGCTCGGGGTGTGATGGGTGGTCGGGCTACTGCTCGACTTCGCTGCGGTCGCCGCCCCACAAGGTGTGGAAGGTGCCGGGCTTGTCGGTGCGCTGGTAGGTGTGCGCACCGAAGTAGTCGCGCAAGCCCTGGGTCAGCGCGGCGGGTAGGCGTTCGCTGCGCAACGCGTCGTAGTAGGACAGCGACGAGGCGAAGGCCGGGACCGGGACCCCGACGGTCGCCGAAGTGGCCACCACGCGGCGCCAGGCGTCGACACCGGATTCGACGGCCTCGCGGAAGTACGGGGCGAGCAGCAGGCTCGGCAGGTCCGGATTCTCGGCGTAGGCCTCGCGGATGCGGTTGAGGAACTGGGCGCGGATGATGCATCCGCCGCGCCAGATGGTGGCCAGTGCGCCCGGATCGACGTTCCAACCGTATTCCTTGCTGCCGGCCGCGATCTGGTCGAAGCCCTGCGCGTAGGCGACCACCTTGGACGCGTAGAGCGCGGCACGGATGTCGTCGATGAAGGCCGCGGTGCCGGTGGGGGCCGCACCCGGGGTGCCGCCGGCGAGTCCTTGTGCGGCGGCACGCTGATCGGTGGCGCTGGAGAGCGCGCGGGCGAACACGGCTTCGGCGATACCGGTGGTCGGGATTCCGAGATCGAGTGCCGACTTGACCGTCCAGCGACCGGTGCCCTTCTGTCCGGCGGCGTCGACGATCACGTCGACGAGTGGCGAGCCGGTGGCGGCGTCGACCTGGGCGAGTACCTGCGCGGTGATCTCGACCAGATAGCTCTCGAGGTCGCCGGAGTTCCACCCCTCGAAGACCTTGGCGATGTCGGCGACAGGCATGTCGAGGACGCGACGCATCAGGTCGTAGGCCTCGCCGATGAGCTGCATGTCGGCGTACTCGATGCCGTTGTGCACCATCTTGACGAAATGGCCGCTGCCATCGGGGCCGATGTGGGTGCAGCACGGTTCGCCGTCGACGTGCGCGGAGATCGACTCCAGCAGCGGGCCGAGTGACTTGTAGGACTCGGCCGGGCCTCCGGGCATGATCGACGGACCGTTGAGCGCACCCTCCTCGCCGCCGGAGATGCCGGCGCCGACGAAGTGCAGTCCGCGTTCGGCCATCGCCTTCTCGCGGCGGATGGTGTCGGTGTAGAGCGAGTTACCGCCGTCGATGATGATGTCGCCGGTGTCCATGGCGTCGGCGAGTTCGTCGATGACCGCGTCGGTGGCATCGCCGGCCTTGACCATGATCAGCACGCGTCGCGGCTTCTCGAGTGCGTCGATGAACTCGGCGATGCTCTCGGTGCGGATGAATGCGCCCTCGCTGCCGTGGTCGCGGATCAGCGCGTCGGTCTTGGCGATGCTGCGGTTGTGCAGGGCGACGGTGTACCCGTGGTGGGCGAAGTTGCGGGCGATGTTCGAGCCCATCACGGCCAGGCCGGTGACACCGATCTGAGCCTTGGTGGCAGGAGTAGACGAGGCGGAGTTGGTCATGACCCCAGCCTATGGGTTATCGGGTCCGGTGCGCGTTGTCGGGTGACCCGCACCGGCCGATGCCGGTGTCGTCGGTCAGTGGTGGGCCGTGAGAAGCCGGCTGATCTCGGTCAGCCAGGGGATGGCGACGGCGAGTGTGGGGATCACGAGGATGGCCACGGCGGCGGCATAGGCGGCGAGCGCCAGCAGGGGGGTGGGCCGGTCGTGACAGAGGCGGTTGACCCGGGCGAGGGTGGTCGGCCCGCCGACGGCCATCGCCCCGCGCGGGGCGACCGCGTCGGCGCAGGCGACGAGCGCACGACCGAGGGTGGTCGGCGCGGTGGCGCGGACCGCTTGATCGTCGGCGAGGGCCTCGACGAGCAACTTCACCGCGTCGAGGGCCGAGCTGCTGCGGACGAATCGCGGGAACGCCTCGTGGAGCGCGATGAATGCCTCGAGGACCAGATCGTGCCGGGCCCGCAGGTGAGCGCGTTCGTGGGCGATGACCGCGATCAGTTCGTCGCGGGTCAGTCGTGACACCACACCTTCGGAGAGCACGACGCGTTGACGCAGGCCGGGGAGGCAATATGCGAGTGGTTCACTGACGTCGAGCATGCGGATGTCGCGAGCGAACAGCGGATGGGTGTGGTCGGAGCGATCGCAGGCGTCGAGGATGTCGATCAGTTGACGGTGGTTGGCGCGGCGGGCGCGGGTTCGCATCCCGACCCGGATCACCGTGAACAACAACCGCGCACCGATCAGCAGGGTGAGGGCGAAGACCGAGACGTAGATCGACCACAGCGGGATACCGAGGCGTTCGATCTCGTGCAGCGGGTGGGTGGTGGGGGTGCCGTCGGCACCGGGGGCGAGGAGATTCGCCGCGATCGCGAGTCCGCAACTGAATGCCGAGAGCACCGCGGCCAGGGCGATGGCCTGCCACAGGGTCATCGCCGCGCGCGGCGCGCGGATCGGCCACGCGGCGCGGGAGAGTGCCTCCGGTACGGGACCGACCAACAGCAACGTCAGGATGCCGAAGAGAAGGGCGGTCATCGTTGGCTGTCCTCGCGGTTGGGCTGTGCAGGCTGTGTCAGGTGAATCTAGCCGGTTTCGTGCGTCGCACGGGCGGCTTCGAGCTCATCGAGCGCATGGCGCAGGGCGGCGGCCTCGTCGGCGCCCACCCGACCGACGAACGACACCAGCGCCGCGTGCCGGGAACCGGGGGCGTCGGCTTCGCTCAGGGCGTCGACCATCAGCGATGCGACCAGGTCTTCGCGTGGATGTGTCGGCACGTACTTGTGGGCGCGGTCCTCGCGGATCTGCGTGACCAGATTCTTCTTGGCCAGGCGCTGCAGGACCGTCATCACCGTCGTGTAGGCCAGTGACCTGTTCTCCGAGAGCGACTCGTGGACCTGTCGGACCGTCTGTGGGGTGGGAGTGGCCCACAGCGTGTCCATGACTGCCCGCTCGAGGTCTCCCAATCCGTTCATCTTTCGCATTTTACTGCCGATTCTCCTCGATGCCGCATCCGACTCGTTGAGCGCGACCGTGGTGGTTGCGCCGTATGTGGTTATGGCGTGTGACCTGCACCTGTACCCGTTTCTGCCGGCCGTGCTTGACAGCCGGGTAAGGCTAGCCTACATTAAGTAACCGTTGGACCGCGCGAGAGTCCTGAGGGCTGCAGAGACCCCCGGTCCACGCCACGGTAGGCCCCACATCTCCAACGAGATGTGGGGCCTACCGGTTCCTCGGGGGTGTTTTCGACTCACCCCTATTGCATCCGACATGACACTCTTGTCCTCATGACGAGCAACGAGGAGTACGTGAAGTCGACCGAGTGGCGCGGGCTCGACAGCGAGTTGGGCACGGTGATCGAGTCGGTGACGATCGACGGGTTGGTCGCGACTCTCGAACTCGGCCCCAAACATCATCAGCCGTTCGGGATCGTGCACGGCGGCGTCTATTGCGCCGTGGCCGAGAGCGCGGCCAGTATGAGCGGTTTCTTCTGGCTGCAGGAGACCGGTATCGGTGGTACCGCGGTCGGCGTGAACAACAACACCGATTTCCTCCGTTCGATCAGCACGGGCACCATCACCGCACGCACCAGTCCCATTCACCGGGGGCGGCGTCAGCAGTTGTGGGCGGTCGAGATCTTCGATGACCAGGATCGGATGGTCAGCCGCAGCCAGGTTCGGCTGCAGAACATCGAGGTCCCCGAAGGCTCGTTGCCACGATGACCGACGGCATGGCCCACGAGCGCGGCATCACCGACGCCGCCCGAGCGCGGATCGAGGAGCTGCTGTCACCGGTCGACGCCGATCTCGGTCGGTGGTTCCCCGGGGATCGCGCAGAACCACAGCCCGTGCACACGGTCTACGTCAGTGCCGCCGACGTCGACGCCGACACCCCCCGACGGTGGGGAACCGCCGCGCTCGAGCTGGAGTCGAACGCGTCGGCGGTGGCCGAACTCGCCGGTGAGGAGGTGCGCGAGATCGTGCGTACCCGGTTGGCCGCCAACCCGATCGAGGACCTGCGCATCGACCTCGAGGACGGCTACGGCTGGCGTGGTGACGAGCGCGAGGACGCCGACGCCCGACGCACCGGGCAGACCCTGGCCCGCTGGGTCGCCGATCGTCCGCACGCCCCTCGGTCGGCGGGTGTGCGGGCCAAGGGACTCGGTGCGTACGAGCGGGCCCGCGGCATCCGGACCCTCGAACTCGTCCTCGATGGGGCGGGGGGAGTGCCCTCGGGCTTCGTCGTCACCGTGCCCAAACTGCGCGACGTCCGGCAGGTCGACGCGATCACGGTCCTCTGCGAGGAGTTCGAGCGCGCGCACGGACTGACCGAGGCCACCGTGCGGGTGGAACTGCAGATCGAGATCCCGCAGGCCGTGCTCGGCCCCGACGGGCGCGCCACCTTGGCGCAGGCCATCCATCGTGGCGGCCCGCGCATCTGGGGGCTGCACTACGGCACCTACGACTACAGCGCGGCCTGCGGGATCGTCTCGGCGCAGCAGTCACTCGAGCATCCCGTCGCCGACCACGCCAAGGCCGTCATGCAGGTGGCCGCCGCGCAGACCGGGGTGTGGATCAGTGACGGATCCACCCAGGTGATGCCCACCGGGGATGCCGAGCAGATCGACGCGGCACTGCGTCGCCATCACCGGCTGGTCACGCGGTCGCTGGAACGCGGCTTCTACCAGGGCTGGGACATGCATCCGGGCCATCTCGTCACCCGATGGCTGGCGGTTGTCGGCTTCTACCGGTCGGCGATGCCGACCGCGGCGAGCCGACTGCAGGCCTATTTCGAGCGACGCTCCGGTGATGTGGTCGACGAGCCGGCGACCGCGATGTCACTGGCACTGGTGATCCGCCGTGGTCTGGCCGCCGCGGCCTTCACCGTCGACGAGGTGTGCGCAGTGGCGCCCTTGTGCACACCGGCGCGGCTCGACGAATTGTCCGCCGGCGGCGGTGCCCTGACCTCCGGCTGACGCCTCGGTGCGCTCGCCGCGCCGAGCACACCGAGAAGTGGCAGGATGACGGAGC
Organism: Gordonia sp. L191; assembly: GCF_030077625.1. Lineage (NCBI taxonomy): Bacteria > Bacillati > Actinomycetota > Actinomycetes > Mycobacteriales > Gordoniaceae > Gordonia > Gordonia sp. L191. The sequence continues at coordinate 2,204,543 of NZ_CP125996.1, forward strand.
CGGAGTGCACCGCAGGTGCCCCGGAGATGAATTCGGACCCGAGGGCGTCGAATTCCAACAGGTACCGACACGGGGAAGGACGGAATCGGTGCGACTGTCGCCGCATGAGCAGGAGCGTCTGCTCATCTCCTACGCCGCCGAGCTGGCCCGCCGCAGGCAGGGCCGCGGACTCAGGCTCAATTATCCGGAGGCGGTCGCCGTCATCACCGATCACGTCCTCGAAGGCGCGCGAGACGGTCGCACCGTCGCCGAACTCATGGCGAGCGGCCGTGAGGTGCTCACCCGCGACGACGTGATGGACGGGATCCCGGAGATGCTGCACGACGTGCAGGTCGAGGCGACCTTCCCGGACGGCACCAAGTTGGTCACCGTGCATCACCCGATCGGCTGAGGTAGGGGAGTTATCCAGTGGCGCAACAGAAATCGACGATCGTGCCCGGTGAGGTGATCACTGCCGACGGCGTCATCGAGCTCAACGAGGGGGCCGCGGCGATCACGCTGACCGTCACCAACACGGGCGATCGGCCGGTCCAGGTCGGCAGTCACGTCCACTTCCCGCAGGCCAATCCGGCACTGGACGTCGACCGGGATCAGGCTCGTGGGCGGCGTCTGGACATCCCCGCAGGCACCGCGGTGCGCTTCGAGCCGGGAATCGAGATGACGGTGACACTGGTACCGCTCGGCGGAACCCGTGAGGTGCACGGGATCTCGCTGGATGCGCCCGGAAAGGTGGGTTGAGATGGCGATCCTCGGACGCGACCGCTACGCGCAACTGTTCGGCCCCACCACCGGTGATCTGATCCGTCTGGCCGATACCGACCTGCTCATCGAGGTCACCGAGGACCGTTGCGGCGGACCGGGTCTGGCCGGCGACGAAGCGGTGTTCGGTGGCGGCAAGGTCATTCGGGAATCGATGGGGCAGAGTCGTGCCACCCGTGCCGACGGCGCGCCCGACACCGTCATCACCGGCGTCGTCGTGCTCGACCACTGGGGAATCATCAAGGCCGACATCGGAATCCGCGACGGCCGCATCATCGCCATGGGCAAGGCCGGAAACCCCGACACGATGGACGGGGTACATCCCGACCTGGTGATCGGGGCGTCGACGGAGATCATCGCGGGCAACGGCAAGATCCTGACGGCCGGCGGTATCGACTGCCACGTGCACTTCATCTGCCCGCAGATCATGGACGAGGCGCTCGGCAACGGCATCACCACACTGATCGGCGGCGGCACCGGACCCGCGGAGGGCTCCAAGGCCACCACCGTCACGCCCGGCGCGTGGCATCTGGCATCGATGCTCGCCGCCACCGATCACTGGCCCATGAACATCGCTCTGCTGGGCAAGGGCAACACCGTCAGCGCCGAGGCCATGCGCGAGCAGATCCGCGCCGGCGCATCGGGATTCAAGCTCCACGAGGACTGGGGGAGTACGCCGGCCGCGATCGACGCCTGCCTTCGCGTGGCCGACGAGACCGGGGTGCAGGTGGCGCTGCACTCCGACACCCTCAACGAGGCCGGCTTCGTCGAATCGACCCTGGGCGCCATCGCCGGACGCAGCATCCACGCCTATCACACCGAGGGCGCAGGCGGCGGGCACGCACCCGACATCATCACCGTCGCCGCGGCGGCCAACGTGCTGCCGAGTTCGACGAACCCGACCCGCCCGCACACCGTCAACACCCTCGACGAACACCTCGACATGCTGATGGTCTGCCATCACCTCAATCCCACCGTGCCCGAGGATCTCGCGTTCGCCGAGAGCCGCATCCGGCCGTCGACCATCGCTGCCGAGGATCTGCTGCACGACCTGGGCGCGATCTCGATGATCGGGTCGGACGCGCAAGCGATGGGTCGTATCGGCGAGGTGGTGTTGCGGACGTGGCAGACCGCGCACGTGATGAAGCGCAAGCGTGGCGCGCTCGAGGGTGACAGCCGCGCCGACAACAACCGCGCACAGCGCTACATCGCCAAGTACACGATCTGTCCGGCGGTCGCCCACGGTTTCGACGACGAGATCGGTTCGGTCGAGATCGGCAAGCTCGCCGACCTCGTGCTGTGGGATCCGGCGTTCTTCGGTGTGAAGCCGGACCTGGTGATCAAGGGTGGCGCGATCGCCTGGGCGCAGATGGGAGATGCCAACGCCTCCATCCCGACTCCGCAGCCGGTCCTGCCCCGACCCATGTTCGGTGCCGCGGCGCCGACCGCCGCCGACACCTCGCTGAGTTTCGTCGCGCCGGGCTGCGACAAGGATCTGGCCGATCGCATCGGCATCCGTCGCCGGCTGGTACCGGTGAAGAACACCCGCGCCCTCGGTAAGGCCGACATGCCGCGCAATGCCGCGACGCCGACCATCGAGGTCGACCCCGACACCTTCACCGTGCGCATCGACGGGGCGGTGTGGGATGCCGAGCCGGTGCCCGAACTGCCGATGGCCCAACGGTATTTCCTGTTCTGAGCCGCCGTGACCGATCCCGCTGCACCCGCCACGTCGTCGTTGGCGATGATGCTGACCCTGGCCGATTCGCGCCTGCCGGTGGGCGGCCACGTCCACTCCGGTGGTGTCGAGCAGGCGATCACCGACGGCTTCGTGCGCGGCGTCGCCGACCTCGCCGCCTTCCTGCACCGACGACTCACCACCAGCGGCCTCGTCGCGGCGTCGATCGCCGCCGCGGTGGCCGAGGGCACCCTCGACATTCCGGCCGCCCAGATCGAAACCGATGCCCGCACCCCGTCGTCCGCCGCGCGCAAAGCGTCTCTCGCACAGGGGCGTGGCATGGTTCGACTGGCCCGCCGCATGTTCCCGGCGACCGATTTCTCGGCGCACCTGCCGAGCACGCATCTGCCGGTCATCAGCGGCTCGGTCGGCGCGGCATCGGGCCTGTCGGGCATGCAGACCGCGCTCGTGTGCGTCTACACGACGGTGAGCGGCACGGCGACGGCCGGGCAGCGGCTCCTGGCCCTCGACCCGGCCGATGTCGCGGTGATGATCGCCGACCTCGGTGCCGAGTGCGAAGCGGTGGCCGCGCAGGCCGCGACCGGACTCGCGGATCTTTCCGATCCGATTCTCGACGTCCTCGCCGAGCGTCACGAGACCCGGCCCATGCCCCTGTTCATGAGTTGACGGCACGGCTCACGAGCCGACCCGACCGCGACCAAGCCCGACCACGATCAAGCCCGACCACGATCCGACCCCCGAGAGGAACCCATGCCCCCGCACCTGATCGACGGCGAACCTCACGATCACGGCCACGACCGGCCCCGTCGCCATCGCGAGCCCGGAGAACCGCTGCGCGTCGGCATCGGCGGCCCGGTCGGCTCCGGCAAGACCGCGCTCGTCGCGGCCCTGTGCCGCCAACTGCGCGACGAACTGTCGGTCGCCGTGTTGACCAACGACATCTACACCACCGAGGACGCCGACTTCCTGCGCCGCAACGCCGTCCTGCCCGACGAACGGATCACCGCCGTGCAGACCGGTGGCTGCCCGCACACCGCGATTCGCGACGACATCACCGCCAACCTCGACGCGATCGACGACCTGATCGCGGCCAATCCGCCGCTGGATCTGATCCTCGTCGAGTCCGGCGGTGACAACCTCACCGCCACCTTCTCCACCGGACTGATCGACGTGCAGATCTTCGTCATCGACGTCGCCGGCGGCGACAAGGTTCCCCGCAAGGGCGGGCCCGGGGTGACCTGGTCGGACCTGCTCGTCATCAACAAGACCGACCTCGCGCCGCAGGTCGGTGCCGATCTGGAGGTGATGCGTCGCGACGCCGCCAAGGTCCGGGAAGGCCGCCCGACCGCGATGATCTCACTCACCGACGATCCGGCTGCCACCGATGTGCTGGCCTGGGTGCGTGGTCATCTCGCGGCCGACGCGCCGGTGGGTGGCGGGGCGGCCGGACGGTAGATGCGCACCGAGGTCGAGATCGTCGTCGAGGCCGGTCGCTCGCCGCGTGTGCGTGCCACCGGCGGGCTGGCCGTTCGCCGGACCGGGACGTCGCGGGCACACCTGATCGGGACTGCGGCGACCCCGCTGGGCGGCGACCACATCGAGGTTCTCGTGCATCTCGAGGAGGCGACGTCGCTCGACCTCGGTTCGGTGGCCGCGATGATCGCCCTGCCCGCCGCGGATCGGGTGGAGTCGACCTCGCGATGGCGTATCGAGGTCGGCGCGGGCGCCCGTCTGCGGCTCGACCCGCAGCCCACCGTGGTGGCCGGGGGAGCCCACCACGATTCGGTGATCGAGGTGCACGCCGACGCCGACGCGACGATCGATCTGCACGAGCACATCCAGATCGGCCGGTCGGCCGTCGACCACCCCGGCGACGACGCCGGACGATGGCGCGGACGACTCCACGTCGACGTCGACCGGCGTCCCATCCTGCGTCATGGACTCGAGTTGGGGGCCGGATCGGCTTGTGCTGCAGCGGGTTTCAACGCACTCACCAGCGTGTTCCGGTATCCGGACGCGAGCCCCGCCCACGTCGACGCCGACCATTTCGCGGCCCGGCTCGCCCTCGTCGGCGATGCATCGCTCACCACCGCGCTGGGGCGGGGGGTGGCGCAGGCGCGCAGCCACTGCGACGCCCTCGACGTGGCAGCTCTCGCGCAGATCTAGGGCTCAGCCCTCTAGGGCATGTCTCCCAATTCCCTTTGCGTGTCTTTGCGGCTCGATGGCACCCTGGCGGCGTTGTCGTCGGTCACGATAGCTCCGCTGTCGCTCCCCTTCGAGGCTCGTGCCTCGCACCTCAGGACGGCGCCTCCTCCGCCTTGCCAGGAAACCATCGACCTCGCAAATCCATCGCAGAGGAATTGGGAGACACGCCCTAGCTGGCCCTAGCTGGCCTCGGCCGCGGAGGCCTTGTCGGCCTCGGTCGTGGTGGCGTCGGCGTCGCTGGTGGGCTTGTTCGCGGATTCGGTCGCCGCCGCGCTGTCGTCGGCACCGGCCGCCTCGGCCTCCACCTCGGGCACCGACTTGTTCTCCAGCGCCGACAGCGCGCCGATGGCCGTGCGCGCGTACACCTGCTGTTCGGTCACCGCGAGCTGCGAGCGACCGCGCGTGCTGAACGCGAAGAACCAGTTGATCAGCGTGTTCAATCGGTTGCGGAAACCGACGAGGTACACCAGGTGCAGCGCGAGCCAGCCGAGCCAGGCGAAGTATCCCTCGGTCTCGAACTTCTTCTTGGTACCCGGGATCGGCACCTGCATCACCGCGCTGAAACGCGAGATGGTGGCCATCGACCCCTTGTCGTAGTAGCTGAACGGCTTGCGCTGATCCGGCGTCTGACCCTTCTGCTCGGCCTTGATCGCATCGGCGGCGTAGCGCCCGCCCTGGATCGCGCCCTGCGCCACGCCCGGCACGCCGTCGACGGCCATCATGTCGCCGACGACGAAGACCTCGGGGTGATCGGGGATGGTCAGATCGGGCAGCACCTTCACGCGCCCCGCCCGGTCGAGTTCGACACCCGACTGCTCGGCGAGCTGCTTGCCGAGCGGACTGGCCTGCACACCCGCCGACCACACCTTGCACTGCGATTCGATCCGTCGGGTGCTGCCGTCCTTCTCCTTGACCACGAGGCCGTCGTAGTCGAGGTCGACGACCATCGCACCGAGCTGGATCTCCACACCCATCTTCTCCAGGCGCGCGGCCGCCTTGCGACCGAGCTTCTCGCCGAACGGCGGCAACACCGCGGGAGCCGCGTCGAGCAGGATCACCCGGGCCTCGGTGGGATCGATGTTGCGGAAGGCCCCCTTGAGGGTCTTGTCACTCATCTCCGCGATCTGACCGGCCAACTCGACCCCGGTGGGGCCGGCCCCGACGACGACGAAGGTCAACAGCTTCGCGCGCTCGGCCGGGTCGTCGGACAGCTCAGCCTGCTCGAAGGCGCCGAGGATGCGCCCGCGCAACTCGAGGGCGTGGTCGATGGTCTTCATACCCGGCGCGTACTCGGCGAAATGGTCGTTACCGAAGTACGACTGGTCGGCGCCCGCGGCGATGATGAGCTTGTCGTAGGGCGTCACCGTGATGCGCTCGAGCAACCGGGAGGTCACCGTCTTGGCGGTCAGGTCGATCTGGAACACATCGCCCATCAGCACGGTGACGTTGCGCTGCTTGCGCAGTACCACGCGGGTGGCCGGGGCGATCTCGCCCTCGGCGACGATGCCGGTGGCCACCTGGTAGAGCATCGGCTGGAACAGGTGGTGGGTGGTCTTGCCGATGAGCGTGACGTCCACATCGGCCTTGGCGAGCCGTTGGGCGGCGAAGAGACCACCGAAGCCGGAGCCGATGATGACGACGTGAGGGCGTGCCGAAGTCGGGGTGGGGCTGCTCATCGGAAGAACGTCTCCTCATCGATCGTGGTCGACATACCCGCTGGTGGGCATGCATGCTCGATTGTGTCGGGCCGTGGATACGGTCTGGGTGCGGACGCGGTCACGCCGCACGCCTCTTCACCGTAGTCCTCGCCGCCCGATCGTTCGCGGTGAGGCATCCATGTCAGGACATTATGGTCCTCGTCGCGGTGAACGCCGAATCAGGCGGTCAGATCGGTCGAGGCGCCCCAACCCGCGTGACGTCGTTGCCAGTCCTCACGGAGCAGGTCGTATTCGACCTCGCCGAATCCGCCCGGCGCGTTCTCGTCGCCGACGTGAATGCCGCAGATCCGCATGCCCAGTTTCTCCATGACACGACGCGAGGCCGCGTGCGTGGAGGTGGCGCTGGCGAACACCCGCTGCGCGTCGAGGTCGGTGAACGCGAGGTCGGTGACGATCCGCGCGGCCTCGGTGGCCAAGCCCCGGCCCCAGTACTCGCGCCGCAACCGATAGGTCAGTTCCAGCTCCGGGCGGCTGGAGTGCCTTGGCGTCCGTAACGACACCCAGCCCAGGAATACCCCGTAACGACGATCGATCACCGTCCACAGGCCGCCGCGGCCGGTGCGCAATTCGGTCTGCGCGCGGGGCACGACCCACTCCTCGACGAGACTGCGGGGTGTGGCGACGCCGCCACTGACGAAGTGCATCACGTGCGGGTCGCTGTCGAGGCGCACGAGATCGTCGACGTCGCAGCGCTCGACCGGCCGCAACAACATCCGCGACGTCTGCACGATCACCCGGCCCCCAATGCCCCTCATGTCCGCATGCGCCGGGATACTCCTGCAACGTCCGGCTCGGCCCACTCGGGAGATGAGTGTACGGACAACGCCGGACACATGCCGCCATTTGTGGGCGTGTCCCGGCGCGGGTCGCCGAGCGTGACCGTCGGTGCGTGGCGCTAGGCTCCCCCTCGTGGACTCCGACACCCAGCCGACGACACCGACACCCGACGCCGAGGTGCCGCCGCCGCACGCGCCCGCGGAGGTCGAGCTCCAATTGCGTTGGGGCGACATGGATATCAACGCCCACATCAACAACGTGCAATTCGCGCGGCTGTTCGAGGAAGGCCGGGTGCGCGCGTTCTCCCGATGGTTCCCGGGCGGGTCCGAACGACTACCGATCCTGGTGGTGCGTCAGGACGTGGAGTTCCGGGCGACCCTGGACTACACCCTCGATCCGGTCGTCATGCGGTTGGCGATCACGCGTCTGGGCACGAGTTCCTACACGATCGGCGCCACGCTGTCGGCCGCCGACGGCACCCTGTGTGCCCTCGCCCGTACCACCATGGTCGTCATCGACCCGGCGACCGGTCGGCCGACCCCGATCCCGCCGTCGGCCCGGGAGATCCTCGAGTCCCACCGGGCGCAACTCCCGGAGCTGCGGCCGAGAGACTGACCGGAGCGAGGCGACATGCTGCGATTACACCGCGCCGAGCGCACCGACGTCCTGGCCGACGCGCTCGCCGACGTCCTGGCCACCGGTCTGCCCGACCCGATGGCGAGCGAGGTCGTGGCCGTGCCCGCGCGAGGAATCGAACGGTGGTTGTCGCAGCGGCTGGCGGTCCGGTTGGGATCGTCGACCGAGCTCGGTGACGGAATCGCCGCCAACATCGGCTTCTGCTCACCGGGCGAGCTGACCGACGCCGTGATCGACGCCTTCGACACCGACGCGCAGACCGCGACGGCCTGGCGCGCCGATGCGCTGGTCTGGCCGGTGCTCGCGGTTCTCGACGACCTCGTCGACGACCCGCAGATGGCGATGCTGGCCCGGCACATCGGGTCCGTATCCACTGCAGCGGCCGCCGGCGCCGGCACGAACACCACCGAAGGGGACGGCCCGGACGGTGCCCGACTGGGTCGCCGGTACGCCACTGCGCGCCACATCGCCGACCTCTTCGAGCGCTACGCCCGCCAGCGGCCGGGCATGCTCGCCGACTGGGCCGCCGGTGGGCAGCGCAACGGCGCCGGTGCGGCTCTGCCCGACGACATGGCGTGGCAGCCCCGGTTCTGGCGCGCCGTCCGCGAACGCATCGGGGCCGCACACCCGGTGGAGCGGCTCGATGCACTGTGCGAGGCCGTGCGCGCCGACCCCGGCGCCGTGGACCTCCCGCCGCGGGTGTCGGTGTTCGGGCCGACCCGCATCACCGAGACGTTCCGGCAGGTGGCCTCGGCGCTCGGTGACCACCGCGATGTGCACCTGTTCGTGCCGCACCCCGGTCCCGCGCTGTGGCGTGCGGTGGCCACGACGGCGGCACCCGCCGATGCCCGACGTGCGTCGTGGCGTTCACCGTCCTTGCGAAATCCGTTGCTGGCCGGGCTGTCCCACGATGTGCAGGAATTACAGCTGTCCATCGCCGGGCACCTCGACACCGAGGTGCATCATCGGGCGGGCGACCACCCCCCGGCGACGGTGCTGCAGACCGTGCAGGCCGGTATCCGCGACGATTCCGATCCCCGCGCGGACCGTGGCACATGTACGGCGGACGACTCGATCGAGATCCACGCCTGCCATGGTCCCGATCGGCAGGTCGAGGCCTTGCGGGACCGGCTGCTGCATCTGTTCGACGCCGACCCGACCCTGCAACCGCGCGACGTGATCGTGATGTGCCCGGACGTCGAGACGTTCGCGCCGTTGATCCGCGGAGCCTTTGGCCAGAGCGGACTCGACCACCCGGCCGCCGCGTTGCGGGTCCGCCTCGCCGATCGCGGTCTGCGTCACCTCAATCCGGTCCTCGACGTGGTCGCCACCGTCGTCGAACTGGCAGTCGGCCGGATCACCGCGGGGCAGGTCATCGACCTGTTGACGCGCGAACCGGTGAGCCGTCGCTTCGCGATGTCCGACGACGACCTGGACTGGGTGCGGGAATGGCTCTCGCGCAGCGGAATCCGGTGGGGAATCGATGAGACGCAACGAAAGCGGTTCGGCCTCTCGGGTTTCGGTCAGGGGACCTTCTCCGCCGGGCTCGACCGCGTGGCGCTCGGCGTCGTCGCCGAGGAGGACGACGGTGAATGGCTCGGTGCCGCACTGCCGCTGGAGGGAGTGGAGAGCACCCAGATCGACCTGGTGGGGCGGCTGATCGAATTCGTCGACCGCCTGGGCGCGCTCGTGGTGCGCCTGTCGGGGTCCGCGTCGGCGGCGGACTGGGCCGAGAGTCTGATCGCGGTCGTCGACGAGTTGACCGAGACCGCGCCCGGTGACGAATGGCAGACGGCGCAGGCGCACCGATCCATCACCGAGGCACTCGCATGTGATACCGAGGCACTCGCATGTGATACCGAGGACCCGCCGAAGGGTGAGCGTCTGCTGCGGCTCTCCGATGTGCGCGATCTGGTCGCGATGATGATCGCCGGGCGCCCGACGCGGGCCAACTTCCGCACGGGTGAATTGACGGTGTGCACGCTGGTGCCGATGCGATCGGTACCGCACCGGGTCATCGTGCTGCTCGGCGTCGACGCCGAGGCCTTCCCGAGGGCGTTGCGCGTCGACGGCGACGACATCCTGGGTCGGGTTCCGCTGGTCGGTGAACGCAACCCCCGCGCCGAGGATCGCCAGTTGTTCCTCGACGCGCTGACCGCCGCGCAGGAACACTTCCTGGTCTTCTACACCGGCGCCGACCCCGTCTCGGGCAGTCGGGTGCCGCCTGCGGTGGTCGTCAGCGAACTCGCCGACACGGTTGCCACCCTCTGCGGTATCCGGGCCGCCGAGGTGATCCGCCGGCACACCCTGCACGGCTTCGATGCCCGCAACTTCGAGCCGGGTGGCGTCGGTGGTGTGCAGGGTCCGTTCAGTTTCGATCGGGGACTGCTCGCCGGTGCCCGTGCCCTGCGGGGCACGAAACAGCCGGTGCGGCCCATCGCCGGCGCCCACCTCGGGACCCCTGCCCCCGACACCGATTCCGACGTCGAATTGACCTCGCTCGTCTCATTTTTCGCCAATCCCATCGAGGGTTTCGTGCGACAGCGTCTCGGTGCCCGGATGCCTGATGAGGAGCACGACGATTCCGACCGCCTCGAGGTCAGGGTCGCCGGTCTCGAGGAGTGGGCGATCGGTGACCGGCTGCTGGCCCGTATGCTCGCCGGCGCCGATCTCCGGGACTGCCAGATGGCCGAGGTGCGTCGTGGCACCCTGCCGCCCGCCGAATTCGGGCGACGCGAACTGATCCGCATCTCCCGTCAGGTGGGTGCGGTGTACGACGCGGCCGTCGGTCTGCGCCACGGGGATGCCGCGACCCGCGACTTCGTGCTCGATCTCCCGGACGGTACCCGGGTCCACGGCAGTGTCGGCGACGTGTTCGGCACCGGCATCGTTGCCGCGACCTACTCGAAAGTTCGTGCCAAACACCGGCTTTCGGCCTGGATTCGGCTCGTCGCGCTCGCCGCTGCGCAACGCTGCGGCGTGGTCGGCGGTCCCCTGATCGACTCGACGACGATGATCGGTCGGGCCGATCGCAAGGCACCCGGGATCTCGGTGGTCCGCCTGGCCGGCCCCGACGATCCGCTCGCGCTGCTCGCCGAGCTCGTCGGGATCCGTCGGCTCGGTCTGCGGACCGTGTTGCCGTTGCCGCTGGATCCCGGTGCCGCCTATGGCATCAAACGCGCGAGCGGGAGCTCGGAGATAATCGCGTTGAATGCGGCGGCCACCACGTTCGCCGGCAAGTTCGGTGCACATACCGACCCCTATCTGCGTTTCGTCTACGGAGGCGATGTCACCGCGTCCGTCGACTTCGACACGTTGACCTCGGTGTGCGCCGCCGACACCGCATCGTGGGCGCAGATCGGGCTGACGCCGGGTGAGCCGGTCTTCACCACGCTCTCCCGCCGGCTGTGGGGACCCGTCGTCAAGCACGAGGTGATCAGATGACCTTCCCCGCAGCAGGTGTCGCCCACGGACGACTCGACGCCCCGCGTTCCTTCCGCCTCGACGAGCCCCTGGCCGAGCACACCACCGTGCTCGAGGCCAGCGCGGGAACCGGTAAGACCTATGCGATCGTCGGCATCGCGGCCCGCCACATCGCCGAGGGCCTGCCGATCGACAAGCTGTTGCTCGTCACCTTCAGCCGATCGGCGACCGCCGAACTCCGCGAGCGGATGCGCGACCGCCTCGCCGGTCTGCTCAGCGCGATCGACGCCCGAGACGACGCGCCCGACCCCGATTCCTCGCCGACGCCCGGCGGCGAACCGGACGAACTGCTGACGCTGGTCCTCGCCGGCGACGCCGAGACGATCGCGTTACGACGTGATCGGCTCGCCCGTGCCCTGTCGGACTTCGACGCGTCGACCATCGCCACCACCCACACCTTCTGCAACCGCATGCTCGAGGCGCTCGGGTTCCTCGGTGAGCGCGAATTTGTCTACGAGATCGTGGAGGACGTCGATGATCTCGTCGAGGAGACCGCCCTGGATCTGTATCTGCGCGGTTTCGGTCGCGACCCCGACGATCCCGTGTTCACCTTCGACGACGCGGTGACCATCGCCAAGGAGGCCGTGCGCAATCCGGCCGTCGACCTCGTCCCGGCCGGTGTCGCCGACGCCGAGGGCGCACCGCGGGCCGACCGTGCCGCGACCCGACGCGTCAACTTCTGTCATCGCGTACGCGAGATCGTCGAGCGCCGCAAACGAGAGTCCCGGCTGCGGACCTACGACGATCTGCAGATGATCTTGTACCGCATCGTGATCGACGAGAAGATCGGCGCCGACGCGTGCGCGCGTATCCGCGACACCTTCGAGCTGATCCTCGTCGACGAGTTCCAGGACACCGACCCGCTCCAATGGGAGATCCTGCGCCGGTGCTTTCACGGTCAGCGGCGTCTGGTGCTCGTCGGCGACCCCAAACAGTCGATCTATGCCTTCCGTGGCGCGGAGATCCTCAGTTATCTCGACGCGGTGCGGGTGGCGGGGCAGCGCCTGGCCCTGGACACCAACTGGCGTTCGGACGAGAACCTCGTCGAGGCGCTGTTCCGGATCTATGGCGGCGCCAATCTCGGCAACGACCAGATCACTGTGCACCAGGTGAACGCCCGTCGGCCGGGCAGCCGGCTCATCTCGGCGGCGACCGGCCCAGACGCCCAAACCCCAGACACCCAGACCCCAGACACCCAGACCCCAGACGCCCAGAAGCCGGTGCCGTCGTTGCGCGTGCGCTGGTTTCGCCACGACGATTTCCCGGTTCTCATGCGCAACAGCGCATTCGCCTCGGTCAACGATGTCCGCGCGGCCGTCATCGCCGATGTCGCAGCCGATGTCGCATCGCTGCTCGCGTCGGGCACCCACCTGAGCACCGACTCCGGAATCCGTGCGGTGCACCCGGGTGACATCGCCATACTGGTGTCGGCCAACCGCACCATCGAGCCGCTGCAGAACGCGCTGGGCGCCCACGGTATCGGGTCGGTGGTGGGGACCGGCACGAGCGTGTTCGCCACCATGAGTGCGCGGCACTGGTTGTGGGTGCTCCGGGCTATCGAGTCACCCTCGCGTAACGACCGGGTGGCGCTGGCTGCACTGACCCCGCTCATCGGCTGGGACCCCGACCGGTTGGCCGGCGCCGACGACGCCGCACTGACCGAGCTGGCGGCCGGGTTGGCGGATCTGGCACGGACTTTCGACGACGGGGGGTTCGCTGCGATGGCGCAGCGGATACTCGCCGACCACGGCGTGGCCGGTCGTGTACTCGCCGGCGCCGACGGTGAGCGGATGCTCACCGATCTGTTGCAGGTGTCGACGGTGTGCAATCGCCATGTGGTGGAGGAGGATTGCGGACTGTCGAGTCTCTCGGAGTGGCTGGCCGACCGCATCGCCGACGAATCGCTGTGGCGGCGTTCGGATGAGCAGACCCGGCGACTCGACCGCGATACCCAGGTCGTACAGATCATGACGGTGCATGCCAGCAAGGGCCTGCAATTCCCGATCGTGTACGTCCCCTTCGGCTGGGACGGCGCCCGCAACTCCTCGCCGAAGACGTTCCGGTACCACGACGACAACGGCGAGCGGCACCTCGACGTCGGCGGTCAGGACACCACGGGGCGTCCCGAACGTCTGCGCCGCAGTGTCGCCGAGGACGCGGGGGAGGACCTGCGCAAGCTGTATGTGGCGCTGACCCGTGCCGGCTCGCAGGTGGTCGCCTGGTGGGCACCCTCGCGCGGCACGAGCGATTCGGCGCTGCATCGTCTGATCTTCGGCCACCCACCCGGCTACATGGAGCCGGGTACCACCGTCGCCGAGTCGGTGCGGGTGCCCGATCCCGACGAGTGCGAGGCCCGGCTCGTCCAGCTCGGTGCGGGTACCGACACCATCAGCGTCGAATCCGCCGGCGGCCTCGATCCCGGGCGATGGGTGTCCGACACGTCCGAGCGGTCACCGGAGGAACTCTCCGCGGCGGTGTTCGGCGGCCGGATCGACAGCGGGTGGCGGCGCACGTCGTATTCGGCGATCATCGCCGCCGCCGGACACGCCTCCCTCGGTCCGGGTGACCGGGGCAGTGAACCAGAACCCGAGGCGCAGGCCGTGGACGACGAGCCCGTCGGGGTCGTCGAGGAGGCACTGCCGATCGCCGTCGCCGACGATCGGGCCGGAACACCCTCACCGATGAACGGGATGCCGTTCGGTGCGGCCTTCGGCATCCTCGTGCACGAAACCCTCGAATACGTCGACACCTCGGCACCCGACCGGCGCGCACATGTGCGGGAACTGTGCGAGCGGTCGGCATCTCGCTACGGCTTGCCGGTGGACGCCGACGCGCTGACCTCGGCCCTCGACAAGGTTCTCACCACGCCGCTGGGTTTCGGTGACCTCTGGAGTGTCGGACCACGAGACCGGTTGGCCGAGCTGGATTTCGAGATGCCGCTCGGGCCGCCCGAGGTGGCCGGCGATGACACCCTCGGCGCGGGCGCACCACTGGCCGCCATCGCCGATCTGATGGACGACCTGCTGCCGGAGGACGATCTCCTGCGACCGTATGTGCCGATCCTGGCGTCGCTGCCCACTCAACGTCTGCGTGGGTTCCTCACCGGCAGCATCGATTCGGTGCTGCGAATCCCCGACGGACGCTTCGTCGTGGTGGACTACAAGACCAATCGCCTGCACCCAGGGGCGTTGATGGTCGAGGACTTCTCGGCCGAGGCGATGGCCGCGGAGATGACCCGCTCCCACTATCCGTTGCAGGCGTTGCTGTATTCGGTTGCGCTGCATCGCTATCTGCGGTGGAGGTTGCCCGGGTACGCGGCCGCGTCGCATCTCGGGCCGGTGCAGTACCACTTCGTGCGGGGGATGGCCGGGCCGTCGACGCCTCCGGGTTGCGGGGTGTTCGAGTGGTCGGTACCGCCGGAGCTGATCACGGCGCTCTCGGACCTGCTGGCGGGAGTGCCGCGATGACCCATCCCACGCCACCGGGCACGGCGGTCCCGGCCGACGATCCCGCCGGCCCCGGTGACCGCGTCGATGACGGCAGGCGGGTGCGCGGCGCCCGCGGGCTACTCGGCGATGCCAACGCCGCCGGTATCCTCGACGCCGCCGACGTGCACGTCGCGAACCGACTGGTGCGTATGTGCGGTGAGCCGGTATCGGAGATCGCCGAGTTCGCCGCAGCGCTGGCCGTGCGCGCGGTGCGACTGGGCTCGACCTGTCTGGCCGTGCGCGACCTGTCCGCCATCGCCGCGGGGGTAGGGCACGACTCCGCGCCCGCAGTGGGTGGTGCCGTCGGGTCGGACGGCCCGGCGGCGATGCCGGCGCTGCCGTCGGCCGACGAACTCGTCGGCGGGTTGCGCTCGAGTCCGCTGGTCGTCGGCGCCTCGGGCGGCCCCCTGCGTCCGTTGGTCGTCGCCGACACCGCCGACGGGCCATTGATATACTTGCGCAAGTACTTTCAGCAGGAGCAGGTGATCCGCACCGTCCTCGCCGAACGGGCCGCGTCGGTTCTCGACGTCTCGGCCGAGCGGGTCGCCCGTGCTCTCGACGAGGTCTTCGGCGAGGGCGCAGGCCTCGCACCACGTCAGCGGCTGGCCGCTGCGCTCGCCGCCTCGCGGTGGACCTCGGTGCTCACCGGCGGTCCGGGTACCGGCAAGACCTACACGGTTGCGCGCATCCTCGCCGTCCTCGATCGGCTCGCCCCGTCACGCCTGCACATCGCGGTGTGTGCTCCCACGGGCCGCGCGGTCGCCCAGCTGCAGGCCTCGCTCGACGGGATGAGCCGCGGGCTCGGTTCGGCCGCGGTGGGTGAACCGGCAGGCGGCCCACCGGTACACGCGGTGACCGTCCACGGACTGCTGGGCTGGCGGCCCGGTTCGCGTCCGCGCTATGGGCGTGGCAATCGCTTGCCGCACGACGTGGTGGTCGTGGACGAGACCTCGATGCTGTCGGTGACCGCGATGAGTCACCTCCTCGAGGCGGTACGCCCCGATGCGCGCCTGATCCTGGTGGGCGATCCCCATCAGCTCGCGTCGGTGGAGGCCGGGGCGGTGCTCGCCGACCTCGTCGAGCGGCCACCCAGCGGCGCAATACCTCCCAGCGGCGCAACACCTTCCAGCGACGCAGACCACGACAGCGCACTCGATGCCGAGATCATGGCACTGGCCGATCAGTCGCGGATCACCGCATCCGAACGTCCGCGGTTGGCCGATGGGATCGTCGAACTGACCCGCAATTTCCGCAACCGCGACGGCATCGCCACGGTCGCCGCGGCGGTCAACGACGGTGACGGCGATCGCGTGCTCGAGCTCATCGGCTCCGGCGAGCTGGCCGACATCTCACTCGTCGAGCCCGACGATCCCGCGATCCACCGCGACGTCGTCGCCTGGGTCACCGATCTGTGGTCGGCGGCCCGTGCCGGCGATGCGCCGACCGCGTTGCAGGTGCTCGATTCACACCGCGTGCTGTGTGCACACCGTGTGGGTCGGTGGGGCGTGCAGGGGTGGACGCGTCAGATCGTCGAGTGGTGCGCGGAGATCCCCGGCCATCCGCCCGTGACGACCGATCTCGCGGTGCCACAACCCGGGATGCCGATCCTGGTCACCGCCAACGATCGGCAGAACCGGGTGTTCAACGGCGACTGCGGTGTGGTGATCGCCGAGGCCGGCGATCCGTCGCTGACCGTTGCCTTCCGGCGTAGCGAGTTCAGTGATCCGATGTTCGTCCCGCCGGCGCGGCTGGCCGAGACGATGTGGGCCTACGCGATGACCATCCACCGCAGCCAGGGCAGCCAGTTCGATGCGGTCACCGTCGTTCTGCCACCACCCGATTCGCCGCTGCTCACCCGCGAACTCCTCTACACCGCCATCACCCGCGCCAAGTCGCGGGTGCGGATCGTCGGAACCCCGGAGACGTTACGGGCGGCGGTCGGTCGTCGCGTGCACCGCGCGAGCGGACTGCGCTCCTCCCCGGCGGGTCAGTGACTGCGCGGACGACGGGGTGGCAGAACACTCCTCACAGGTCGACGCCGCCGCGCACGAGGTCTCGGCGGATGTAGCACTCGGTGCCGAACAGGCGGTCACGCCGTTCGCGCGGCAGATTCATCAGGCTCGAGATCATCTGGCTGCGTTCCACCTCCGAGCGATGGGAGGCGACCGCCGCGGCCTTCTGCTTGACCCACGCCGACACGTCGAGTTCGAGGTCGATGCCCGACGGCGGCGTGCCCGGCAGGGCGTACCGCGAGATCGTCGGGAAGAAGTCGTCGACGACGTCCTCGATCATCCAGTCGGCGATGGTGGCCATGTAGACCGAACGGATGCGCCAGGCGGGCCCGGTGCTCCGATGCAGCATGGACGCGCCTGCGGCATCGGCGGCGGCGAGGGCCAGTCGGTGCGCGTGAACGTGATCGCGATGTCCGTAGATGCCGACCGGATCGTAGGTGAGCAGGATCTCCGGGCGCAGCCGGCGGATGTGGCCGACGAGCATCCGCACCTGCTTGTCGAAGCTGACGTCGCAGAATCTCTTTGCGCCGGGTGCCGACACGGGTACCCCGTCGTCGGCGAATCCCAGCATGATCGGCTCGCGTGTCACCCCGAGCTCGGTCAGTGCGTTGCGGAGTTCACCGTGCCGGGAGGTACCGGTGGCCCAGGTCGCGGTCACCACCGAGACGTCGCCGCCCAATTCGACGTGACGGGCGATCGTTCCGCCGGTCCACAGGGATTCGTCGTCGGGGTGGGCGTGCACGAGCATCATCCGGGGAACCGTCATCTACCGTCGTCACCTCCTCGGTGCCGGGCGACCAGGCGCCCCTCGATCGTGCGAGACCCTGTTCAGCGTACTGCGTTCGCGGCTCGCTAAAATCCGACGTTGTCCCCCGACCGGGCGGCTTGCGTCCGTCGCGGCGCGATACCGGGTCGGGGATAGGTGATCCGTCAGCATGTGGAGGTCGTCGATGAGTACCGCATCAGAAGTCAGAGAATTCCAGGCCGAGACCCGGCAGCTGTTGGACCTGATGGTCCACTCGATCTACTCCAACAAGGACAGCTTCCTGCGGGAGTTGATCTCGAACGCCTCGGATGCGCTCGACAAGCTGCGTCTGGAGTCGTTGCTGAACAAGGATCTCGACGTCGACACGTCGGATCTGCACATCACGCTCGAGACCGAGACGCCGGCCGAGGGCGAGTCGGGTCCGCGGACGCTGACCGTGCGCGACAACGGCATCGGCATGTCGCGTGAGGAGGTGGTCGATCTGATCGGCACCCTCGCCAAGTCGGGTACCGCGGAGTTGCGCAAGCAGCTCGCCGAGGCACAGAAGTCCGGATCGGATTCCGCCACGACCGACGAGCTGATCGGCCAGTTCGGTATCGGGTTCTATTCGACGTTCATGGTCGCCGACACGGTCACCCTGCTCACCAGGAAGGCGGGCGAGGCAACCGGTACCCGATGGGAGTCGACCGGGGACGGCACCTACACCCTCGACGAGGTCGCCGACGCGCCGCAGGGCACCGCCGTCACCTTGACGCTCAAGCCCGTCGACACCGAGAACCACCTGCACGACTACACCGACGCGGCCACCTTGCGCTCGTTGGTCAAGAAGTACTCCGACTTCATCGGTTGGCCGATCCGGATGGATGTCGAGAAGACCACCACGACGCCCGCCGAGGAAGAGGGCGGTGAGCCGACCACCGTCACCACCGTCGAGCCCGAGACCATCAACTCGATGAAGGCGCTGTGGGCGCGCTCGCGCGATGAGGTGTCCGACGAGGAGTACGAGGAGTTCTACCGGCACGTCGCGCATGCGTGGGACAAGCCGCTGGAGATCATCACGCTCAAGGCCGAGGGCACCTTCGAGTACCAGGCGTTGCTGTTCATCCCCACCCAGGCGCCGTTCGATCTGTTCATGCGCGAGCGCAACGTCGGTATCTCGCTCTACGTCAAGCGTGTGTTCATCATGGATGACTGCGAAGAGCTGATGCCCGAGTATCTGAGGTTCGTCAAGGGTGTCGTCGACGCCGCGGATCTGTCGCTCAACGTGTCCCGGGAAATCCTGCAGCAGGACCGGCAGATCCGTGCGATCCGGCGCCGCCTCACCAAGAAGGTCATCTCGACGGTCAGCGAGATGCGCGGCTCCCGGCCGGAGGACTACCAGACCTTCTGGTCGAGCTTCGGCAGGGTGTTCAAGGAAGGTCTGGTCAACGACGTCGACAACCGCGACGCCGTCCTCAAGGCGTCGGTGTTCGCCTCCACCCACAGCGACGAGGATCTGACCTCGCTGGCCGATTACGTGGGGCGGATGCCGGAGAAGCAGGACTCGATCTACTACATGACCGGTGAGTCGCGCCAGCAGATCGAGAGCTCCCCGCATCTGGAAGCGTTCCGCGCCAAGGGAATCGAGGTGCTGATCCTCGCCGACCCGGTGGACGAGATGTGGGTCGGTGCCGGCCTGGAGTTCGAGGGTAAGCAGTTCCGGTCGGTGGCGAAGGGCGCCGTCGACCTCGACGGCATCGACGGGGACTCCGACACCGAAAATGCCGACGACGAGAAGGCCAAGGATTTCGAGGGTCTGCTGACGTGGTTGGGCGAGGCGCTCTCCGACGACATCACCGAGGCCCGACTGTCCAAACGACTCACCGAATCGGCGGCGTGCCTCGTCGGCGACGACTTCTCCATGTCGCCACAGCTGGAGAAGCTGTATCGGGCGTCGGGCCAGGAGGTGCCCAAGACCAAGCGGGCTCTCGAACTCAACGCCGGGCACCCGTTGGTTGCCGGCCTGAACAAGGCGTTCGGCGCCACCGCCGATCACGAGTCGCTCGTCGACACCGCCCGACTCGTCTACGGCATGGCGCTGATCGCCGAAGGCGGCGAACTCGACGACCCGGCCGCGTTCGCCCGGCTGTTGGCGGCGACGCTCACCGATTCGCTCGGCGCGCAGGACGGAAACACCGCGGGAGCGGACACCGCGGGGGAGTCGCCGAAGGGTGACGAAGAAGGGGTGGACGCAGAAGGGGTGGATGCAGAAGGGGTGGATGCAGAGGGGTGAGTGAACCCACCGCCACGTGGCGTCGCCGGCCGGGACGAGCATGGCTCGCCGGCGCCGCCACGCTGGTGGTGATCGTCGTTGCCGTGGCGACGACGCTGGTGTTCACCTTTGGGCGTGAGGATTCCTCGCCGTCCACCCCGGCCGAGGCGGTCTCTGCCTTTCTGCGCGCGGTCGCCGACGCCGACGGTGCTGCCGCGCTCGCGCTGATGACCGAGCCCCCGTCGCGCGAATTCCTGACGTCCGACGCGTTGGCGCGGGCGCGCGCTGCCGCCGCGATCACCGACGTCTCCGTACACGAGCTCGGTTCTCGTGAAAGCAGCGGCGACTCAACGACTCCTCTCGCGCCGACCCGGACCCCCGTTTCCCGGACCGTCGGCGAGTCCGCCGATGTCGGTGCCGAGTTCCGCATCGGTGGCCACTCGGTCCGCACGACGTATCGTACGGTGCGCGACGGCCGGCGATGGCTGGTCGACGACGGTCTCGCCGCGGTGGACCTGGCGTCGTCGACGATTCCCGGTCTGTCGCTGCAGGGTCGGCCGGTGGCCGGGATCGGTACCGCGTATGTCTTTCCGGGTCGCCTGGTCTGGACGAGCAGCAATCGCTACCTCGCCGTCACCGACTCGACCGATGTCACCGGTGGTGCTGCGGCGCCGACGAGGGGCGATCCCGGTGTCACCCTCGGCGACGCCGGCAACGCTGCGGTGGACTCGGCGCTGCACACCTACCTGGATCGGTGCGCGAGTTCGACGCAGGCCGACGCCTCGACGGATCGGCCGGGATGCACACAACGCCTGTACCGTTCGGCAGAGGTGTCCTCGGTTCGCTGGCGCGCGCCAACGGGTCTGCACGACCTGGTCCGGGAACTCGATCCGGCAACCCCCACCTCGGTATCGGTGTTCGGTGGGGTCACCTGGCAGGCGCACTACACCGCGACCTACGGCGGTGAGACGACGGTGGAGGTGGATCAACCGATGAACGGTGCGGTCGACCTCGACGCACAACCCGTCCCGACGTATTCACCTGCCGGCTGAGGCGCCGTCCCGCCGACACACGGTGGAGGTCACGACGCCGCGTCGAGCGCACCGGTCTCGGCGTCTCCGGGCAACGCGACGACGGCGATGTCGTTGGCGCGGAACAGCGGCTGCAGTGGGACTCGATGGCGCGCAGCACATTCGGTGATCATCGACGCCCACCCGCGGTCTCGGGCTGTCACCCCGTCCGCCCCCGGACGCGCCAGCAGAGCGGCCAGGGACAATCCGCCGCTGGCGGCGATCACCTGGCCGAGGTGCTCCATCATCGTGTCGAGGAGGTGGCGATTGGGGGTGTGCGGCAGCGGTAGCTGGTTGATCACGGGAATCATCTGCGTGCCGCGTTCGACGAAGACCAGCCACAGGGTCGGCTCGTCGAATCCGAGCGGCCCCAACAGGGCGCGCCACCGTTCGCGGAGTTCGGCGGCGTCGTAGAAGGGCAGCTGGGCGACCTCGGTCGGCGGGATCGGATCGGTGTCGGGAACGGCCCTGTCGGGAACGGTGCTGTCGGGTACGGGGTCGGCCGCCCCGGGGACGGGCTGAGGGGATGTGGGATTGCGGTGATCGGATGTCATGGGCAGATCCTGCGCCGACGTGGACCTGTGGTGCGCAATGGCATCCACACCTGTGAGTCCCGCCCTTGACGTATCGGGGTCCGCTGCGCAACCATGCCGGTCTCGTGCGCCGGGCCCATGTCAGACTGGGCGCATGGGCTTACTTACCCCGCTGGCCGTGCGCATCGGCTCGATTCCCTGGATGCCGCGCTATCTTCCACAGATTGTCAAGTGTGACAACGTGATACGTACGGTGACCGGCGAGCGGTACGGACTGCTCGACATCGCCGGATTGCCGAACACGACCGTGGTGGTGGCGGGCAGGCGTAGTGGTGTGGAGCGACAGACGCGACTGCTCGCGGTCCCGCGTTCCGGCGGGCGCTGGTTGATCGCCGGATCGTATTTCGGCGGCGAGAAGACTCCGCAGTGGGTCTACAACCTGCGCGCCACCGACTCCGCCGAGATCATCGACCGTGGCCGGCGCCGGGCGGTGCGCGTCGCCGAACTCCATGACGAGCACCGAGCCGCCGCATGGCAGGAGTTGCGGTCGGTGTGGCCCAACTTCGACCTCTACGAGAAGCGCACCGACCGGCTGATCCCGGTCTTCGAACTCACACCGACCGACTGACGGCGTCTCCGGCGGTGAGCGATGGTTTTCAGGAGCCGGAGAACCTGGGCTTGCGCTTCTCGAAGACGGCGGTCACCGCCTCGGTGAGGTCGTTGCTCGGCAGGAACGCCGCGTTCCAGGCCGCCACATAGCGCAGACTGTCGGCCTGGGCCGCCGAACGGCTGTGATCGAGCACGGCCTTGACACCCTGAACCACCAGCGGCGGATTGTCGGCGATCTCACGGGCGGTCGCGCGAGCCGCCTCGAGTGCCTCCTCCGGGGTGGCGAACACATTGTTGACGAGCCCGATCTTCTCCGCGCGGGCAGCGTCGATGTCCTTGCCGGTCAACGCGAGCTCGCGCAGGTGCCCCTCGCCGATGATCCCGGGCAGGCGGGCCAGGGTGCCCACGTCGGCGACCATCGCCACACGCACCTCCCGCACACTGAACTTCGCGTCGGAGCTCGCATAGCGCACGTCGGCAGCCGTGATGAGGTCCACGCCGCCGCCGATGCACCAGCCCGAGATCGCCGCGATCACCGGTGTGCGACAGTCCGCGACAGCAGTGATCGATGCCTGCATGCGGCGGATCGTGTCGTGGAACTCGGTGCGTTCCTTGGCTTTCGCCCCGTCGGCGAGAACCGCCCCGAGGTCACCGGCCATCGCCGCGAGATCGAGTCCGTAGGAGAAGTGCGCACCCGAACCGCGGAGCACGATCGCCCGCACCGCATCGTCGGCGTCGAGTTCGGCGACGAGAACCGGTAGCTCCGCCCAGAAATCCGGGCCCATCGCATTGCCCTTGCCGGGGCCGATCAGACTCACCTCGGCGATGTCGTCGGCGACCGCGACGTCGAAGGCCTTCCACTGTGTGTCACTCATGTCTAGGAGGCTACCGAGGAGCCGATTTCGCGACTCACCCGCACGTGTCCACCGGGCACCGTCGCGGCAGTCGCGTGCGGTCGGTACGGCAGTCGAGCGAGCGCTCCGCGGGAGAGGACCGCAAGAACGGTCAAGCGGCGCAGGGCACAGGCGGCCGATACTGGACACCATGACGACGACCGCTGTTCTCCGGTCATGACCGACCCCGGTCGTGACCGCGTGCGCGAGTTGCTCGACGCAGTCCTCGCCGACGACAACGTCTCGCTGTCGGGAATGGCGGCGAGTGCGCACAGCTCCGAATTCCACTTCAGCAGGCAGGTGAGCCGATTCTCGGGTGAATCGCCGGTGGCGATGCGTCGACGGGTGATGCTCGAACGGGCGTGCTGGTATCTGCGCCAGGGGAGTTCGGTCACCGAGGTGGCCTTCGATTCCGGCTACGACTCCGTCGAGGGATTCAGCCGGGCCTACTCCCGTGCCTTCGGCCACCCACCGGGTTCCACCGGCACCGAGTCCTCCCGCGGACACTGGCTCCCCGCGCCCAACGGAATCCACTTCCATTCGCCCACCGGTCTCTATGTCGAGGACTCTGACGGTGCGGGCACCTCCGCAGCACACGGCGAGACCGCGGGCAATCCGGTGGCGTTGATGGTCCGACACGACCTCGACGATGTTGCCGTGCTGCTCGATGCCGCCACCGGACTCGAGGCGGCCGAATACGAGCGCATCAGGCTGCCGGAGCACCGGATCACCGACTGGCAGGGGCCCGACGACTCGATCGCCCACGTGCTGGCACACCTGGTCGCCGACAAGGTGCCGTGGCTCGCCGCGATCGAGGGCGCAGATGCGCCGGCCGACATCCCGACCGGCCTCGACGCCTTGATCGCATTACACCAGGAGGTCTCGGGTCGTTGGCTCGCGCTGGTTCGGGAGATCGATCGCCGCCATGCCTGGGCAGACCGCGTCATCGACGCCATTTGTGAACCGCCGGAATCGTTTCTGCTGTCCGAGATCGTCGCGCATGTGTTGACCTTTGCCGCCCACCGGCGAGTCCTCGCGCGAATGATGATGCGCGACGCCGGCATCGAGCTCCCAGTCGACCGCCGGGACCCCGACCCGATCATCTGGCACCGCAACCGAATCGGAGAATTCTCATGACCGCTCGATTCCGCTACTACACCGCGACGACCCTCGACGGGTTTCTCGCCGACGACCACGACGACCTCGGATGGCTGCTGCGCCAACCCATCGACGAGACCGGTCCGATGAACTACACCGACTTCATCGGCGACATCGGAGTGGTGGTGATGGGGGCCACGACCTACCGGTGGGTGGTCGATCACGAGGTCGGCGACGGCAAACCGTGGCCGTATACGACACCGACATTCGTGTTCACCCACCGTGACCTCGATGCCGTGGCACCGTCGATCCGCTTCGTCTCCGGCGCGCCCGCCGATCTCCGGGAGCCCCTCCTCGACGCCGCCGGCGGAAAAGACATCTGGGTCGTCGGGGGAGGGGATCTGGCGGCGCAGTTCGCCGAAGCCGCCATGCTCGACGAGGTCATCGTCAACATCGCCCCGGTCATGCTCGGTAGTGGGCGTCCACTGTTCACCCGCCCCACCGATCTCCGGTTGATCGAGCACGGTCGCAACGAGGCATTCGTCTGCGCCCGTTACGAAGTCGTCGGGCCGGCTGTGGCCGACGGTATCGGAGCAACCACGTGACCGGCGTCCGGCGGCACGATTCGGACGATTAATTCAACAACTGTTGACTTTTTGACCTGGGCGGACCTACCGTCGCAGGTATGCGAGCCATGATCATCAAGGAATTCCGCGAATTGGTGCGCGACAAGCGCACGCTCGGCCTACTGGTTGCGATGCCATTGCTGTTACTGGTGATCTTCGGATACGCCGCTAACTTCTACGTCTCCTCCGTGGAGACGGCGGTGGTCGGACCGCAGGCGGACACCGTCGCCGCCGGCCTGCCGTCCTACTTCGAGGTGACCGACAAATCGCCCGGCGCCACGGCCGCCGATGCCCGGGACATGTTGCGCGACAACAAGGTCGACGTCGCAATGGTGACCGGAGACTCGCCGACGGCGCCCATCGAGGCACTTGTCGACGGGTCCAATCTGTTTGCCGCGCAATCGGCGGTCGGTGCCCTCAACAAGTTCGGTGCCAAGGTGCACATCGAGGTGCTCTTCAATCCCTCACTCAAGACGTCGTGGGTGATGGTGCCCGCGATCATCGGCCTCATCCTGACCTTCATCGGCACGATCATCACCAGTATCGGATTGGTGCGGGAACGCGAGACGGGGACGCTGGAACAGCTTGCGGTGATGCCGATCTCGCCCGCCCAGGTCATCCTCGGCAAGATCGTGCCCTACTTCTTGGTCGCGGCCGTCGACATGATCATCGTGACGGTGCTCGGCATGCTCCTGTTCGACGTGCCGTTCAACGGCAACGTGCTCACCTTCGCGATCGGCGCGGCGTTGTTCTTGTTCGTGGTGCTGGGTCTGGGGGTGTTCATATCCACGATCTCCCAGACCACCGGGCAGGCCATCCAAACCGCCTTCTTCTTCCTTCTTCCACAGATCCTGTTGTCCGGCATGATCTTTCCGCTCGACGCGATGGCCGCCGGCGTGCGCTGGATCGGCTATCTGCTGCCCTTGACCTACTTCACGATGATCTCGCAGGGGGTGATGCTGCGTGGGGCGCCCATCTCGACGCTGTGGCTGCCGCTGCTGATACTCGCCGTGATGGCGGTCATCGTGTTCACCGCGGCAACCATTCGGTTCCGTCGTGACCTTGCGCCGGGCACCGGTCATCGACGCGCGGCCCAGGAGAAGGCCGCATGATGATCGGGGCCGACGACGTCACCGTGACGTTCGGGAAGACCACGGCTCTGGATTCGGTGAGCGTGCGCGCTCACGAGGGTGAGATCGTGGCCATCGTGGGTGGTGACGGAGCCGGGAAGTCGACACTGCTGCGGCTCTTCGCCGGCGAGGTGCAGCCGAATTCCGGGCAGGTGCACCGTCCACCCAAGAAGCAGGTGGGCTTTCTCGCGGCCGGTCCGGGCAGTTGGGGCGCGCTGACCGTCCGGCAGAATCTCGACTTCGTCGGCGGCATCTACGGCCTCGGCGGAGAGCAACTCCGTTCGCGCCGTGATGAATTGATCGAGCGTTCCGGTCTGTCGGTTGCGGCCGACCGCCTGGCGCGGGATCTGTCCGGCGGCATGCGACGCAAGCTGGGTACCGCGATGGCCATGATCCACCGCCCACCGCTGTTGATCCTCGACGAACCGAGTACGGGTGTCGACCCGGTGAGTCGGA
Organism: Gordonia sp. L191; assembly: GCF_030077625.1. NCBI lineage: Bacteria > Bacillati > Actinomycetota > Actinomycetes > Mycobacteriales > Gordoniaceae > Gordonia > Gordonia sp. L191. The sequence goes on from NZ_CP125996.1 coordinate 2,230,752, forward strand.
TCGACCTGTGGGGCATGATCGCCGAGACGGCAGCGGCGGGGACCGCCGTCCTGATGTCGACGACCTACCTCGACGAGGCCGAGCGCGCGGGTGATCTCGTCGTGCTCGACGACGGTCACGTACTCGTCGACGGATCCTACGATTCGGTGCGAGAAGGCTTTTCCGGCACCATCACCGAGGGTGCCACGCCGGTGCGACGAGACTGGTCGTGGCGGCGTGGCCACCAGCGTCACGAATACTGGACGACCGAAGAAGAGACGACCCCGGATTCCCGGGTCGACCCCGATCTGGAGGACATCGTGATCGCACTCTCCCTGGCACGGCGGAACCGTCAGGGGGGCGCCGGCATGAGCGCGGAGCACCGGGGGACCATGCCCGAGGCCACTGGATCGCTACTCGGCAGCCATTCGGTGACCCGACGATTCGGTGATTTCGTCGCCGTGTCCGAGGTCACGATGTCGGTGGATTCCGGTGAGGTCGTCGGACTCCTCGGTGCCAACGGTGCCGGTAAGACGACCCTCATCCGGATGCTGTTGGGATTGCTCGCCCCTACCGACGGGCAGACCTCGCTGTTCGACGGCCCACCAGACCAGCGCCGGCGGGCGCGGCTCGGCTACGTGCCCCAGAATCTGGGCCTGTACCGCGATCTGACCGTGCGCGAGAACATGACGTTCAGCGCGGATGCCTATCACGGTGATGCGACGGTCCCCGCCGATCTCGCGGGCTACGCCGACACCCTCGTCGGGAATCTGCCGCTCGGCACCCAGCGCAAGGTCGCCTTCGCGGTCGCGCTCGCCCATCATCCCGACGTCCTCGTCCTCGACGAGCCGACCTCGGGGGTGGATGCGTTGTCCCGGGCGGAGCTCTGGGACACGATTCGCGCGCAGGCGGATTCCGGGGTTGGCGTGCTCGTGACCACGCACTACATGGAGGAGGCGCAGGCGTGTGACCGGCTGCTACTGATGTCGGCGGGTCGGCTGGTCGCGCAGGGCAGCGAGGACGACGTCGTCGGTGACACGCGTGCTGCGCTCGTCGACACGCCGGACTGGCGCAGCGCCTTCGCGGCGCTGCAGGGCGCGGGTGTTCCGGTCATCCTCGCCGGCCGGACCATTCGGGTGGCCGACACCGATCCGGCGCGGGTGCGCGGCATTCTCGAGCATGCCGACATCTCCGGCGAGGTCACCACGGTCCCGGCGACCATCGAGGAGCGGATGCTGGTTCTCGCGCGAACCCCGGATTTGCGATGACCGGGCGGACGCGGGGGAGACCGCCGGCGGGACAGTCGCGCGACACTCGCGAGAAGATCCTGGTGGCTACCCGTGAACTATTGGCGGACAACGGTTTCGACCGGACCACGGTGCGTGCCGTGGCCGGTCGTGCCGGTGTCGACCCGGCGTTGGTCCATCACTACTTCGGGCCGAAGAAGAATCTGGTGGCCGAGGCACTACGCCCGCCCGTCGACCTCACGGTCGTGTTCGCCGACATGCCGACCGACGAGCGCGCCGGCCCGGAGTTCGTGCGACGAGCCATCGGAGCGTGGGAAACACCGGAGTTGCAATCGCACATCCCCGGCGTACTGCGGCTCATCGCAGCGACCAACCATGCCACCGGTCCGGCGCAGGACGTTCCCGGAGCAATCGTGGAGGTCGCGCTCGGCGGTGCGGTGCGCGCCGACCGCCGAGAGCGGCGACTGGCGCTGATCGCCACCCAGATGTTCGGACTTCTCATGATGCGCTTCGTGATCCGGCAACCGGAGATCGTGGCAGCCGATCGCGACCAGCTCGTGGCGCAGGTCGGCCCGGTCATCACCCACTATCTCACCGGCGACCTGACCTGAGCGCTACGGCGCAGGTTCGTCGGTCTCGGCGACGCCGGGAGTGTCGCGTTCATCCCAGATGAACAGGGCGAGGGTGATGCCCAGGAATGCCGCAGGTATCCAGGCCGCGTGGACGCCGATGAGGTGTGTGGTCAGTGCGCCGATCAGGGCACCTGCGGCAAAGATCCCCACCACCCCGAGATAGATCGCCAGTGGCCGCCGCGACTCGGGGTCGCGATCCACTGCCACGCCGTGTGCCGCCTCGACCAGACGCATCAGGTTCCCGGTGGTGGCGATGGCGACGTAGTTGTGCCCGGCGACGTTCCGGAACATCTCGATCTGCATCGCGGCGACGAAGGCTATCGGGATCGTCACCGTATAGTGCGGGGCGCTCGAGGGGATGAAGCCGACGATGGTGAGGATCGTCGCTTGCAGGGCGACGGTCAACCGGATCGGGTGAGGCAGTACGCGATCGAGCCTGCCCTTGCGGATGTGCACCGCCGCACCGATCCCGACGAGGAATGCCAGGATCGGCCACACATGCGCCAGCGCCTGCATCGGGTGTCGCTGGGCGATCTCGACGGCGAAGAACACCACGTTCCCGGTTTGGGCCGTGGCGAAGGCGCCACCTCGCGCGAGGTAGGTGTAGCTGTCGAGGAATCCGCCCGCGCAGGTGACGAGGAAGGCGAATCGTAACGAGGAACTGGTCTGTACCGTCGGCATTGATCGGCTCTCTGACTTTCGTTCGGCTCAGGCGGTGCCGTAGATCCGGTCGCCGGCGTCACCGAGACCGGGCAGGATGTAACCGTTGGCATCGAGTTCGCGATCCACCGATGCGGTGAACACCGGCACATCCGGGTGGGCGCCGTGGAGCATGGCCAGACCTTCGGGGCAGGTCAGTAGACAGACGAACCGGATCGAACGGGGCCGATACTCCTTGATCCGGTCCACCGCGGCCACCGCCGAGTGACCGGTGGCCAGAAGCGGGTCGACGATCACGACGTCACGTTCCTCGAGTTCGCGAGGCATCTTGAAGTAATACTCGACGGCAACATGGGTTTTCGGGTCGCGGTAGAGCCCGATGTGACCGATCCGCGCACCGGGCACCACCGTGAGCATGCCGTCGGCGATCGAGGTGCCCCCACGCAGGATCGACGCGAACACCAGCTTCTTGCCGTCGATCACCCGGCCGGTGGTGACCTCCATCGGCGTCTTGACGGTGATCTCCTGCATCGGGATGTCGGCGAGCACGTCGTAGGCCATCAGGGTGGCGATCTCGTTGAGCAGGCGGCGGAAATCGTTGGTGGAGGTGTCGGCCTGTCGCATCAGCGTCAGCTTGTGTTGCACGAGTGGATGATCGATGACGTGCACGGCGTTCATCAGTGGCCCCTTCTTCGATGGTCGGTGGACGTCCGGGTGCCCGCTCAGAACACCGTGCCATCGCTGTCGATGGTCAACGGTGGCAGACCGCCCCGCAGTTGCGCCGCATATCGGCGCCCGGCGGCCCAGGTCCCGCCTTCGAGAACGCACGCCAGGGGCAGCCCCGGGACACCGAGTTCGGTGGCCACCAGTGGTGCGAGTTCGTCGAGCAGGGCGACGGTCAGTGCGCGCCACTCGACGACGAACTCGTCGCCGACCGCCCACACCGCTTGTGCGGCATCAGGATTCACCGTGGCCAGGACGCCGGAGTCGAGCAGCAGGCCACCGTTGCGATACTCGGGCAACGCCGTCAGATCCTCCAGGCCGCCGACCTCGACCCCGGCCGACGCGAACGGTTCGAGCAGCGAATAGGTCAGCCACTGCGACAGCTTGTGGAACGGCATCCACCCGTCGGTCGCGCCGGCGCCCCGGACCCCGCGATGGCGCCAGCAGTCGCCCAGGGCGATACCGTCGATCCGGTTGTCCGCGGGCCAGATCGGGGCGAGGGTGTCGAGCAGTGCGGTGAGGATCTCGTGTGCCCGGATCTCTCGTGTGCCGCCTCCGAGGTGGTCGAACAGATCGCCCGGACGTCCGGTGCCGAACACGTCGGGACGTGCCGCCATGGCGTCGGCGAGCCGGTTCAGTACCTGCAGGCGGCCCTCGAGACCGACGAGAGGTCGGTTCTCGGAGACCCCGAAAGCCGTTGCCAGGCGCGATGAATCCAGCGCACGCAGACCGTCGGCATCGACCCGTAGGGGCTCGTCGAGGCGGCCGGAGAAGACGCCGTCGAAGAAGGCGTGAACACTTGCCACCGCGAGACCTTCGGAGCGGGTGAACCGCACTCCGGCGCCCGGCTCGTCGAAGTACCAGTCGGCGCCGGCCCCGGCGTCGAGCAGGACACTCACCACGGCGAGATCGATGTGGGTGCGGGCGCGCTCGGCGGCACCGACGTCGCCGAGTCGCGCGTCGAGCTCCGCGCGTCGATCGATTCCGCCGGCCTCGACGTGGCGCCACCGGCTGTGGAAGGGGATGTCGAGATCGGGGTAGCGCTCGCGCGTCAGCGCCGACACGAACTCGACCACCGTGCTGATGCGGGAGTCGTCGACCGTGAAATGAGCAGAACGGCCAGCGCGGGCGGAGGTGAGCAGATCACCTGCGCGGCGCCGGATCTCGGCCGTCGACCGAAGAGCTGCCACGGGCCCGTCGAGGGTGCCCACCGGCGATGTCGAGGACCGACCACCCGGTGCGGTCATCGGCGCAGCCCCCGGCCCTTCACCTGACGCAGGTCATCGGTGGTCGGCACCGCGCCGCTGGTGAAATAGCCTGCGGCCGTTTTGGCGTCGATCTCCACGCGCGCATCCTCCGGGATGAGTTCGGGTGGGATGTCGACGCGCTCGCCGACCTCGATGCCCGAGCCGGTGATCGCGTCGTATTTCATGTTGCTCATCGAGACCAGCCTGTCGATGCGGGTGATACCGAGCCAGTGCAGGACGTCGGGCATGAGTTCCTGGAAGCGCATGTCCTGAACGCCGGCAACGCATTCGGTGCGCGCGAAGTACTGATCGGCGGTGTCGCCGCCGACCTGTCGTTTGCGGGCGTTGTAGACAAGGAACTTGGTGACCTCGCCGAGGGCGCGCCCCTCCTTGCGGGAGTAGGCGACCAGACCGACCCCGCCGCGCTGGACTCCCTGAATGCATTCCTCGATCGCGTGGGTGAGATAGGGGCGGCAGGTGCAGATGTCCGAGCCGAACACGTCCGAGCCGTTGCACTCGTCGTGCACCCGCGCGGTCAGTTCGACAGCAGGATCGGACAAGCCCTGCGGATCACCGAAGATGTAGACGGTCTGACCACCGATCGGCGGCAGGAAGACCTCCAGATCCGGCCGCGTCACCAGCTCCGGGTACATGCCACCGGTCTCCTCGAAGAGCACCCGGCGCAATTCGGTGTCGCTGCAGCCGAATCGGTCGGCAATGCCGGGTAACCACCACACGGGCTCGACGGCCGCCTTGGTGACCACTGCGGCGCCGGTGGGCAGCAGCACCTCACCATCGGGCTGCAGGCGGCCCTGCGCGATGGCATCGATGATCTCGGGCAGGATCACATGGGCCTTGGTGATCGCGATCGTCGGACGGATGTCGTATCCCGCGGCGAGCGGCTCGGGGAACGACTCGGCGACGAGTGCGCCCCAGGGATCGATGCTGACGATGGCGTTGCGGTCGGTCCACTGCGGGTGTGGCCCGACGACGTCGGTGGGGGAGGTGTTGGTGAGGTCGGCCCGATGCTCCCGTGACAACGCACCCGAGGCGACGGCCAGCGCGCGGTACACGCTGTAGGAGCCCGAGTGCGTCCCGATCACGTTGCGGTGGGCGCGGTCGGTGGTGGTCGCGATCACCGGCCCTCGTTCCCGGGCGGTCGGCGCACCCCAGGCGATGTCCGGGGCACCGGCTCCGCCGCTGTGCGAGGTGAGGCGGATGTGCCCGGGTGTGCGGACCGCGGACGGCCGGGAACCGGCGGGCACGGAACTGTCGGATGCGGCAGGCATCGGCGACTCCTTTCACCTACCCCGGTGATTCGGTGGTACCGGTGTCCCGGATCCCTCCCTCGGGGAAACCGCCAGCATAGTCACTGACGAGGGCCGCCGCCGGGCGAGTGAGCCGGGCCCCGGCGCCGATCTCAGGCGTCGGCCGGGCGCGAGTGCACCGACACCGCGTACTCCCCGCCGTCGAACGGACAGCGGTCCCAGGTGGCGAATCTCGCGACCGGTTCGAGGCCCGCGGCGTGGGCGTGGATGTCGTAGTCGGACAGTGCAAGACGGTCGGGGCGGAGCTGGAATCCGGCGACCAGCAGCCCGCCGGGCCGCAGCCTCGATGCGCACTGGCGCAGCACCCCGGCCTCGGTGCCGGGCGTGAGGAAGATCATCACGTTCCCGGCGAGGACGACGAGATCGAAGAGCTCGTCGAGGTGGGCGTCGAGTGAACTCAGATCGGCTCGGAGCCAACGGATGTCGCCGGCCTTGCGCTGGGCGGTCGCCAGCATCGAGGGGTCCGCGTCGACGCCGACGACCTCGAAACCGCGGCGGGCCAGCTCGATGGCGACCCGCCCCGTGCCGCACCCGGCGTCGAGTATGCGGCGACCACCGATCCCGCGTGCGAGATCGGCGACCAGATCGGCTTCGCCGTGGACGTTCTCGCCCGCGGCGGCCAGCGACGACCAGCGATCGTCGTAATCCTCGCCACGCGGCGCCGCCGTGCCATCCCATCGGGTCATGAGCCGAGTGTGTCACGTGAAGCGCCCACGTCACGGCGGTGGGACATGAACCAACACGCCCGTCGGTGAGAAACGTGTTGACTCCGGGCGTCCCGGACGATGACACTGGCGCAGGTGAATCGACGGGAGGTCGCCGGCGCCCGCGCCGGCCGCAGATGACCACAGGCCTGCGCCGCGAACGCCCGATGGTGGCGTTCGCGCGATGAGTCATATCCGCGGACACCCGCTCCGCGTCCCCTTCACCACCGTGCGAGGTCACCACCCGTGCGGCCGGCCGTCGACGCCGCGCCTGCACGGCGGATCACCCTCGCGCGGTGCGCAACTCCCAGGAGTCCTCCATGCGACCCATGACCGAATCAGAGATCCGCGCATCGTTCGTCAACACCTCGGTGCGCGAACGCAAGGCGATCCCGATGCCCGACGCATTCGACACGATCCGGTGGGACCGGCTCGATTACCTCGGTTGGCGCGATCCCAAGTCACCCGCCATCGGGTACCTCGTTCTCGCCCCCGCGCCCGACGCAGCTGACGACCCCGGGGCGGGCGGCGGTGCCGAGCCGATCGGGATCATGTTGCGTGCCGGCTCCGTCCCGGCCCGCACCCGACCGCAATGCGCACTGTGCGAGGACATTTCGCTCCCCAATGAGGTGATCCTCTTCGCCGCCCGGCGCGCGGGTGGCGCGGGTCGCAAGGGTGACACCGTCGGAACCCTCATCTGTGCGAACTTCGAATGCTCGGAGAATGTGCGACGCAAGCCGTCGTCGGCGATGGCCGGCGACGATCCCGAGCGGGTCCGGCAGCTGAGAATCGGTGCGCTACGCGAGCGGGTCGCACGGTTCGTCGCCCGAGTCGGAAGCCGGTGATCCGGTGACACACGGCAATCGGTGAGTCACGACGATCGGTGAGTCACGCGATCGGGGGCACCGACGCGACATGCGCGACGATGCCCCCGATCGGGTGCGATGACCGCTGGGGTCAGTGCAGGTCGTACCGGTCGAGTTCCATCACCTTGGTCCACGCGGCGACGAAGTCGGCCACGAACTTCTCCGACGAGGTGTCCTCGGCATAGACCTCGGCCAATGCCCGCAGATCCGAGTTCGACCCGAAGGCCAGATCCACACGCGTGCCGGTCCACTTCTGCGCGCCGGTCGCCCGATCGGTCGCGACGTAGGTGCCGTCGTCTGCCGGCGACGGCGCCCACTCGACGTCCATATCACAGATGTTGACGAAGAAATCGTTGGTCAGCGTGCCGGGCGTCTCGGTGAGCACACCGAGAGACGAACCCTGGTGGTTGGCGCCGAGCACACGCAAACCACCGACGAGCACCGTCATCTCCGGTGCCGAGAGGGTCAGCAGGTTGGCCTTGTCGACCAGGTTGTACTCGGCGGGCAGTTCGTTGCCCTTGCCCTCGTAGTTACGGAAGCCGTCGTAGCGCGGCTCCAGGTACGCGAACGACTCGACATCGGTCTCGTCCTGCGAGGCGTCGGTACGACCGGGAGTGAACGGCACCGACACCGACAACCCGGCAGCCTTGGCGGCCTTCTCGATACCGACGACACCGCCGAGCACCACGAGATCGGCGAAGGACACCTTCGGGCCGGACTCCTTGTTGAAGGCGTCGGCGATCCCCTCCAGGGTGCTGATGACCTGTGCCAGCTCGTCCGGTTCACTGGATTCCCAACCCAATTGGGGCTGCAACCGGATCCGGCCGCCGTTCGCGCCGCCGCGGAAGTCACTGCCGCGGAACGTCGCAGCGGCCTTCCACGCGGTCGAGACCAGTTGTGCCACCGACAGACCGGACTCGAGGATCGACGACTTCAACGAATCGACGTCGGCGTCGGAGATCGTCGGACCCTGCTGTGCGGGAACGTTGTCCTGCCACAGGTAGGTCTCGGCGGGAGCCAGCGGACCGCGGTAGCGGATGGCCGGGCCCATGTCGCGGTGCAGCAGCTTGAACCAGGCCTTGGCGAACTCGTCGGCCAGCTCTTCGGGATGATCGAGCCAGCGGCGGGTGATCTCGCCATAGATCGGATCGAACCGCATCGTGAGGTCGGTGGTCAGCATCGACGGGTGGGTCTTGCCGTCGCCCTGGGCCATCGGCACCGAATTGGCCCAGCCGTTGTCCTTGGGCTTCCACTGGTTGGCGCCGGCCGGGCTCTTGGTCAGTTCCCATTCGTTGCCGTAGAGGATCTCCAGGAACGAGTTGTCCCACTTGGTGGGGGTGTGGGTCCAGGTGACCTCGAGACCGCTGGTGATGGTGTCGTTGCCGACGCCGGTGCCCTGCGGGTTCTTCCAGCCCAACCCCATCTGTTCCAGCGGTGCGGCCTCGGGCTCGGGGCCGAGTTTCTCGGCGTCACCGTTGCCGTGGGTCTTGCCGAAGGTGTGTCCGCCGACGATGAGCGCGGCGGTCTCCACGTCGTTCATCGCCATCCGGCCGAAGGTCTCCCGGATGTCCTGGGCGGCAGCGAGATAGTCGGGATTGCCCTCGGGCCCTTCGGGATTGACGTAGATCAGACCCATCGTGGTGGCACCCAGCGGCTTCTCCAGGCTGCGCTCACCGGAGTAGCGCAGATTGGTGCCCAGCCACGTCGACTCCGCACCCCAGTACACCTCCTCGGCTTCCCACTCGTCGGGGCGGCCGAACGCGAATCCCTTGGTGTGGAAACCCATGTCCTCGAGTGCGACATTGCCGGCGAGGACCAGCAGGTCCGACCACGACAGCGCCTTGCCGTACTTCTTCTTCACCGGCCACAACAGTCGGCGTGCCTTGTCGAGGCTGACGTTGTCCGGCCAGCTGTCCAGCGGCGCGAAACGCTGCATGCCGGTGCCGGCACCTCCGCGGCCGTCCTCGACGCGGTAGGTACCCGCGGCGTGCCACGACATTCGGATGAAGAACGGTCCGTAGTGGCCGAAGTCGGCGGGCCACCACGACTTCGAGTCGGTCATGACCGCCTTGACGTCGGCGACGAGTGCGTCGACGTCGAGATCGGCGAGCGCGGCGTCGTAGTCGAAGTCGCCGCCGCGCGGGCGGATGACATCGGGATTATGGGCCAGGACACGCAGATTCAGCTTCTCCGGCCACCACTGGTTGTTGCCACCGCCCTCCACGGGTGGGCGGATGTGCATGGGGCATCCTGAGCCCGACGGCTCTCCGGCTGGGGTCTGGGCCTCCCCGATGGGGGGTGCGGCTTGCTCGTCAGACACGACATTCCTTTCGGTGATGGGTGATCCGGGCTGTGATCACGGTCGTGACCCGGGGTGTGAGGAGGCTGCGCACTCTGCGCACAGACCCCAGTAGATGACCTCGGCCTCGTCGAGGAGAAAACCGTTGTCGTCGGCGGCGGTCAGACACGGGCGTTCGCCGACCGCGCAGTCCACGTCGGCGATGGCCCCGCAGGCGCGGCACACCGTGTGGTGGTGGTTGTCGCCCACACGCGCCTCGTACCGGGCCAGGTGGCCCGACGGCTGCAGACGGCGGACGAGTCCGACGTCGGTGAGTGCCGCGAGGATGTCGTACACCGCCTGTCGAGAGACGTCCGGCAGGTCCGCGCGGGCGGCCTGGAAGATCGACTCCGTGTCGGCGTGGGGGTGCGCATGGACGGCCTCGAGCACCGCCACCCGCGGACGGGTGACGCGGAGTTCCACGGAGCGCAACATGCCCGCGAAGTCCGACGATGAGGTCACGACGCACAGTATGCACGCTTTTCTGGAATGATTCAGAACTTTCGCAAAATGAGACGCGCGCAAGGCCGTTGGCGCTGGTCACGCGCTCGAAATTGGGTGCGGTGGCGACGCCGGGTCGCACTGTCCCGACCCCAAGGTGCATGACAAAGTGGAGTGGTGAACGTCGAGGAGAGAGGAGTGGGCGTGGTGACCAACGCACCCCTTGACCCGATGGCCTCCGCGATGCTCGCGGAGTCGGTGGCGTGGCGTTCGTCGTGGCATCCCGAAGGTTCGCGCCACCTCGTCGACGGGGACTTCGAGTTCTACCTGCACGGTGCCGACGCCACCCTGTTGCGGTTCCACGGTCCCGACGGCGATCCGCGGCGGATACTCGACGACGCGCTGCGGACGGTGTCCGCCCACGGCGCGTCCGGTTTGCGAATCACGGTGGGATTGGGCACTTTTGCCGATCTCGACGACGACGAGGTAGCGCGCCGCGGCGGAACCCTCGTCGCAGTGGTCGACGTCGTCGCACGCGCGGTGGACGCGTCGGTGGCGAATTCCGTACCGGTGCCGACCGAGATCGCGGTGCGCCGTGTGCAGACCGCCGACGACCTCGCGCTGTTCGCCTCGATCTCCGAACGGGCCTGGGGGTTCGCACCACCGGTGCTCGCCGACCCCGGCTTCGACGTCGGCGATCCCACGACGCGTCTGTTCATTGCCGAAAGAGTCTCCAGTGCAGCGTGTTCTGCATCGGCGGAACCTGCCGGCGATCATGTCGGCGCCGGTGGATTCGAACTGGCGGGCCCGACCGCACGGTTCTGGGGTGCGGCAATCCTGCCGGCATATCGCGGACGTGGCGCCTACCGGGCACTAGTGGCCGCACGCCTGCGTGACGCGCTGGGGTGTGGTGCACGACTGGCACTCGTGCATGCCGAGCAGACATCGTCGCCCATCCTCCAACGAATCGGTTTCGCGCGGTATGCGCAGCGTCGGCTGACCTGGTTTCCGGTGCCCGGCCAGGTGGATCGGGCGCAGGTGGATCGGGCGCAGGGGAGTCGGGCGCAGGGGAGTCGGGCGCAGGGGAGTCGGGCGCAGGGGAGTCGGGCGCAGGGGAGTCGGGCGCAGGGGAGTCGGGCACTGGGGGAGCAGAGATGACACCGTCCGAGTCCGGGTTGGACTTCGACGAGGTCGCCGACGAACTGTACGGACTACCTCCCGGTGACTTCACCGGTCGGCGCAATGCGCTCGCTCGCCAGGCGCGCGGCGCGGGAGACCGCGATCTCGCCACGGCGATCGCGGCGCTGCGTCGTCCCACCCAATCGGCGTGGTTGCTCAACCAGTGGATCCGGCGCCACCCCGACGGTGCCGACGAGATCACCGAACTCGCTGCCGCACTTCGGGATGCCCAGCGTCGTGCCGACGCCGCCCGGATGCGTGATCTGTCGGCCCGCAGGCAGCAGGTGATCGCCGAGGTGGCGGGCCGGGTGACACACCTCGCCGCCGATCTGGGCGTGACCGTGTCCGGCGCCGCCGACCGCGAGATCGTCGCCACGCTGCGAGCGGCCGTCGCCGACGAGTCCACCGCAACCCTCCTGTGTCGTGGCCGCATGGTGGCCGCCGCCGAATACACCGGATTCGGGCCCGCCGGGATCGTGGCGGTTCCGGCGCCCACGACCGCCGAAGAGGCGCAAGGCGATACCGGCGATGGCCGGGCCGGACATGGTGAGGCCGAACGTTCCGCGGCTCGCGAGCACACCCGCGCAGAGCTACGACGAGCGCGCGAAACCGCGACGAGTGCGCAGCAGGGTGCCACCGACGCGCAGGCGACGGCGACGGCCGCTCGCGATGCTGCCGAGGTACTCGCCGCAGACGCCGATCGGTTGCGCGCAGAACTCGCCCGGGTGGAGCAGGAACTGGGTTTCGCGCGCCGACGCGCTACGGCAGCCGAGCATGAATATGCCTCCGTGGCAAAGGAATCGGCTGCGGCATCCGCACGTGTGGCGGCACTCGAGCAGGAATTGGGCGAGCTCGACGATCACTCGTGATGCGAGGTCGGCTCGATGGGAGTCAGACCGCGGGTCCCATGGCCTCATCCAGCACTTCGCACTGACGCTCGAAGAAGCTCTCCGACACCGCGACCCGTGGCGCGAACATGTCGAACGCGTGAAAACCGCCGGGGACGGTGTCCACGGTGACCGGCACTCCCGCGTCCTTCAGGCGTTCGGCGTAGGCCAGGTCTTCCGCGAAGAACAGGTCACGGGTACCCACCCCGATCCACGCCGGTGGCAATCCGGTCAGATCGGTCCGGCGCGCGGGCACGGCGATCGATGGGTCGGCGCCGCCGAGATAGGACGCCCAGCCGAGCCGATTCGACGACGGGCTCCACACGCGATAGTGCTTCGGATCGTCGGCCCCCGCCGTCGTGCGGTCGTCGAGCATCGGATAGACCAGCAACTGGAACACCGGAGTGATGCTGCCTGTGTCTCGACCGGCCATGTCCCGGCATCGCAAGGCCAGTGCGGCGGTCAGTCCACCACCGGCGCTGGCGCCGCCGATGAGGATCTTCTCCGGGTCCACATCATCTTGTGCGGCAAGCCAATCGAGGCCGCGATGGCAGTCTTGGACCGGCACCGGGTAGGGGTGCGCCGGCGCCAGGCGATAGTCGACGGCAGCGACGGGGATTCCGAGCCGGTCGGCGAACTTCCGGCACAGTGCGTCATCCTCGGCCGCGGTACCGATGACATAGCCGCCGCCGTGAATCCACAGCAGCGCGTGACCGGTTCCGCGTGGGTTGCGCGGGCGATGAAGCCGCACGCTCACCCGATCGCCGAGGTCGACCACCTCGACGTCGCCGGGGATGTGACGCGAGAGCGCACCCGAGAGCACCTGCAGCGGGCGCAGTGTCAGTGAGGTGACCACCGTGCGGGGCAGCAGCCGCGCCGCCAGCGTGAGATCGGGATGGAAGCCGTTCGTGTGGCTGTCGCCCGGATGACTGGCGTCGGGGTGGGTGCTGTGGGGAACCGGTGTGGGCATCGTGCCAGTATCACCCGACCCGCCCGCGGACGGCAGGTGTTCCGGTGGCAACGGTCCGCTCAGCGCGGCACGTACCGAGCATCGACGATGCTGTGGCGGACCGCCTCGCGCAGCCACTCGGGAAACTCGGTGAGCAACTGCTCGTACAGGTCGGCGTCACTCATCGCGTCGACGTCGTCGATCGCGAAGAATCCGGCGTTGTCGATCACTCGACCCGCCAGGGTGTCCAGTTCGGTGAGAATCCCGAATCGATTGCGCCCCAATCCGATGAACTGCCAGAACACCGGCCGCGACGACGCGGTGTGGATCAGCGAGCGGATCGCGGGCACCTTGGAGTGGAATCCGCCGTCGGTGAAGAACAGCACCAGCACCGGTTCGCCACCACCAGCATCGTCGAGGATCGCGTTCATGATCGGGAGTTCCTCGTTGACCCCGCCGATCTGCCGGTCGTAGTCGATCTCCGGGCCCAGTGGTGCGCCGTGGCGGCCCGTGAGATGGATGTAGGTGTCCATCCAGATCTCGGAATCGGCGACGGTGACGTCGGGTAACTTCGCGTATCCCGAGCCGTACAGGTATGCCTCGAGGTTGCCGTCGGAATCGAGTTGGGTCGCAACCGGGATCATCCGTTCGACGACGCGGTGCACGGTCTGTTTCTTGTACAGCTTGCGCATCGACATGGTCTTGTCGATGACCAGCACGACCCGCGCGGTGGCACCGGCGGCGCCCTTGGTGAGCAGTACCCGATGGACCTGCTCCTTGCGGAGGTTGAGTTTCTGGCGCTTTTCCAGCGAGAGTTTCTCCTCGCCCTTGACCATCCGGATACCGGGTGTGGAACCCGGAGCAGTCGGTGTCGCAGAGACCGGGGTCTGGGATCTCGGGGCGTCGGGTGTCGGGGTCTGAGATGTCGGGGTGTCGTCGACGGTCACCCCGTGCTCGCGCACCAGAGACGCGAAACCGGCGTCCCACCCGGCAGATTCGCTGCGGACCTTCCACTGGGCGTTGCGCCGGTAGATCTCGATCAGCACCGCTGCACGTTCGGAACGCAGCCCCTGCGCCGGCGCGACGATGGTGTCGGCTCCGGCGGTGAGCGTGGTCTCGATGGTCGACTCGTCCAGGGTGGCGGGCGCGTCGACGGAGACGCCGATCGCGATGCGCTCGATCCCGTCGGCGACTCGTGTCAGGTCGATGTCGAGCGTGGCCGGGCCGGTCAGGGTCACTTCGGCGCCGGGACTGCGAGGATTGTTGTAGAAGACGAAGTCGGCGTCGTTGCGGACGCGGCGGTCGGGGCCGAGGACGAACGCCACCACGTCGAGCGCGGGTCCACCACCGGTGGCTGTACCGATCGCCACCGTGAGCCGGTCGGTCGACAGCGGGGTGTTCTCGCCGCGTCCGAGGATGCGTGGGGTCATGCCAGGTCCTCCCGTGGTGTCGGCCCGAGGTGGGCCGTCCGGTCACGACCCTACGTGGACCGCTCGCCGCGGTCCCCGGATGTCGATCGGTCGATGGAATACCGTCGCGACGGTCCATGGTTGGCACGTACATGACCACCGAGACCGCTCCCGAAGCCTTCGATCCGCGCACTCTCATCGCAGAGAGTTCGATCGGGATCCTCGCGACCATCAAGGCCAACGGCGTTCCCCAGCTCTCGCCCGTCACCGTCGTCTATGACGATGCCGCCGACCGCATCTACGTGTCGATGACCGAGGGGCGTGCCAAGACCGCCAATCTGCGACGGGATCCCCGCGCCGCCATCGAAGTCACCAGTGCCGACGGGTACACGTGGGCCACCGCCGAGGGCACCGTCACGCTCACGGGGCCGGGGACCGATCCGGACGGACCGGACGTCGACGCCCTCGTCGAGTATTACCGGCGTGGGGCGGGGGAACATCCGAATTGGGCGGAGTACCGCGAGGTGATGGTGACCGATCGGCGGGTGCTGATGGAGTTGGCCATCACCCGGGTGTACGGGGCGAAGTTACGCTGACCCCGCCGCCGGTGTCGGCCGGCCATGCGCGACGCGAGAGCAGGCGTAGACCGTTGAGCACCACCAGAATCGTCGAACCCTCGTGGCCGGCAACCCCTAGCGGCAGGGGCAACGTGCCGACGATGTCCCACGTGACCAGGACCGCGATGACCGTCGCCGCGATCACCAGATTGGCGACCACGATCCGGCGGGCGCGTGCGGCCAGGCGCAGGATCGCGGGCACGGCGGTCAGGTCGTCGCCGACAATGACGATGTCGGCGGTATCGAGGGTGACTTCCGAGCCGATGCCGCCCATGGCGATCCCGACGTCCGCGGTGGCCAGTGCCGGTGCATCGTTGACGCCGTCGCCCACCACGGCCACCCGGTGCCCACTCGTCCGAAGATCGACGACCGCAACCACCTTGTCCTCGGGAAGCAGACCCGCCCGGACGTCCTCGATTCCCACCCGATGTGCGAGATCGTGTGCTGCAGAAGAATTGTCGCCCGTGAGGAGGATCGGGGACATGCCCGTCAGCGCGCGCAGGGACATCACCGACGCCCTCGCCTCACCACGTGGTTGATCGCGCAATTCGATCAAGCCCACCGCTGCATCATCGACCTTCACCACGACCGTCGTTGCCGTGGTGGTCGCAGCACGAGCCCGGATGCCGGCATCGGCGGTCGGTGCGGAGGCGTTGACGATCTCCACGTCGTGGTCGCCGACGCGCGTTCGAACACCGTGACCGGGAATCGCGGCGAATCGACTGACCGGTTGCGGGGTCCATCCGGCGTCGGCAGCGGCGGCGACGATGGCGCGTCCGACCGGGTGTTCACTGTGTTGCTCGGCTGCGGCCGCGATCGCCAGTATCTCGTCGCGGCGGCGTCGACGGGGGTTGTCGAGTTCGATGACGGCGGTGACCGCGGGCGCGCCGGTGGTCAAGGTGCCGGTCTTGTCCAGTGCGACACAGCTGATCCGGGCTGACTTCTCCAGGGCTACAGCAGATTTCACCAGTACGCCGTGCCGGCTCGCGGTGGCCATCGCCGCCAGCAACGGTGGCATCGTCGCCAGGACCACCGCGCATGGCGATGCCACGATCATGAACGTCATGGCGCGCAGGAGGCTGGTCCGCAGGTCCTCGCCGAAGGCCAGCGGTACCGCGAACACGGCGAGTGTGGCGCAGACGACCACGACCGAATACACGCGCTCGACCTTCTCGATGAACAGCTGGGTGGACGCCTTGGTCGACGAGGCCTCGTCGACCATTGCCACGATGCGGGCGACCACCGTGTCCCCGGCTGCGGTGTCGACCCGGATGCGCAGGGCCCCGGTACCGTTCAACGTGCCGGCGAACACCTTGTCGCCCAGGGACTTCGGAGCAGGTAGTGGTTCGCCGGTGATCGAGGCCTGGTCGACATCGCTGGCGCCCTCGATGACGATGCCGTCGGCCGGCAGTCGTTCGCCGGGCCGGATCGCGACGACGTCGCCGAGTACGAGCACCGACGCCGCAACGGTCTCGAGCGTGCCGTCGTCGGCAACCAGGGTGGCCTGATCGGGCGCGAGGTCGAGAAGTCCGCGGATCGACTCCTCGGTGCGCCGGGTGGCGAGATCCTCGAGTGCGCCCGAGGTCGCGAAGATGACGATCAGCAACGCTCCGTCGAAGACCTGGCCGATGGCGGCCGCGCCGAGCGCTGCCACGATCATCAGCAAGTCGACGTCGAGAGTGCGGGCACGTAGGGCCCGCAGGCCGTCGAGGGTCGGCTGCCACCCGCCGCTGAGATAACAGCCCAGGTAGGCGAGGGCAGTCACCCATCCGGGCCCGCCGCACACGTCCAGGATCGCGCCCGCGGCGCCCAGCACGACCGCAACCAGTGCCCAACGGACCGACGACACCGACATCGCGATCGTGTGCCAGGAGCGGCCCGGTCGTACAGTGCTCAGCTCACGCGATGTCACCATCTGCATATGCAGAAGAATACACATGTAGATATGTACATGTAATTCTCCCATGGTTGAATGTCGCCCATGGGACACGGAGTCCAGGGTCGATCGACCCCCGCGGCCGAACTCGACGCCGCCGCAGCCGCAACGGTCGCCGAGACGTTGCAGGCCCTGGCATCCCCGAACCGGCTGATGATCCTGACCCGGCTGCGCAAGGGGCCGTGCGCGGTGACCGAACTCGCCGAAGCGGTCAACATGGAACAGCCCGCCGTGTCGCACCAGCTGCGCCTGCTCCGCGCGCTGGGACTCGTGGTGGGTGAGCGGCAGGGCCGCAGCGTGGTCTACAGCCTCTACGACTCCCATGTCGCCGCACTCCTCGACGAGGCCGTCTATCACATCGAGCATCTGCATCTCGGTGACCGCGGATCGCGCGATTTCGCGTAACACCGCGGCGCTTGTGATGGAACCCTGGTTGTGATGGAAGACCGTCAGGTTCCGCTGTATCTCCTCGCGTTGATCGTCGGAGGGGTGATCGGCGTAGGTGCGCCAGGCCTTGCTCCCGTGCTCACGCATCTGATCACCCCGGCACTTGCCGCCCTGCTCTACGTCACCTTTCTGCAGGTGCCCGCGAGCGGGGTGATCGCAGCGCTGCGTGATCTCCGGTTCCTCGGTGCGGTGCTCGTCGCCAACTTCGTCGCCGTTCCGCTCGTCGTGGGAGCGATGTATCCCTTTCTGCCGGGCAACGAGGCGATCCGCATCGGAATGCTGCTCGTGCTCCTGTGTCCGTGTATCGACTACGTCATCGTCTTCACCGGCCTGGCGGGCGGCGACCGACGCAGACTCCTGGTGTCGACGCCCTTGCTGCTCCTCGTGCAGATGGTGTCGTTGCCACTGTTCTTGATGACATTCCTGGGTGCCGACCTCGCGGCGGTGGTCGACGTGGAGCCGTTCCTCGTGGCGTTTGGCACGTTGATCGTCGTCCCGCTCGGACTCGCCTGGGCCACACAATGGTGGTCGTCGGGATATTCTCGGTCGGGATATCCTCGGGGGCAACGTTTTTCGGAGGCGGTGTCGACGACGATGGTCCCGCTGATGATGCTCGTGCTCGCCGTGGTCGTCGCCTCGCAGATCCCCACGGTCGGCGACGCCGCGGGTGCGGTGCTCGCCAGTGTTCCGTTCTACGTGGCCTTTGTCGTGGTGATGCTGTGCATCGGGCTCGTCATCGCCCGATGGGCGCGTCTCGACGTTCCGGCCGGCCGGGCGGTGATGTTCAGCGGCGTGACGCGCAATTCGCTGGTGGTTCTTCCGCTGGCGTTGGCCCTGCCCGCGGGGTTCGAGGCGGCCGCGGTCGTGGTGGTGACCCAGACGCTCGTCGAGGTCCTCGGGATGGTGGCCTGTGTGCGGGTGGTGCCACGGCTCCTGCCGATGCCGGTGTGAGTCCGCGCCGTGCCCGGGCATCTTCCTCAGGTCGCCGTCGATGGCAGCTCGGCCGACTAGAGTCGCGGTCATGGTTTCGACGACGTGGGAGCTGTCGGCCGCCGATGGGACGGTGACGGTGCGCACCGACGTGACGGGTCCGGCCGCGCGCACCGGCCACCGACTGACGATCGAGATGACCGAATGGACCGCGCAGGTGCGGTGGGCCGGCGCCGAGCCGGACTCGCTGACAGCGCGGGTCGTCGTCGATTCGTTGCAGGTCCGCTCCGGCGAGGGTGGGGTCACGTCGATGTCGGGTCCGGAACGTGCGGTGGCGAGGGCCAATGCCCTGAAATCGCTCAAGGCGGGCAGGTTTCGTGAAATCGAATACGAGTCCAGCTCGATCATCAAGTCCGACAACGGTTATCGCGTGGAGGGTGCGGTGTGCATCCTCGGTCGGAGTCGTCCTCACCCATTGGAGCTGACGGTCAGCGACGCCTCGGGCCGGTGGCACATCACCACCGAGACAACGCTCGTGCAGACCGACTTCGGGATCAAGCCGTACGCGCTGATGATGGGTGCACTCAAGGTTGCCGACGAGGTGACCGTGACGATCGAGGTGGACCATCTCCGGTGACGAGTGACGGCGAGAACGCAGTGCTCCGCAGGCGTGCTTACCGGCGGGTAAATCAACATCCGTTGTCGCAGTTACGCGCTCGCGAACGCATGGATCCGGGGCCCGCGAATCGGTGTGATCTTCTCGGTGTGTCGGGAACGTACTCGCGCGTAGCGAAATCATTCGTAAGAATCGTCCCCGATCGGTTGTCGGCGCGTTCACAGCGCCCGCCGGATCCACCCCGCGCCATTCGGGTGGGGACGATCGTGGCCGCATCCGCGCCCCGCGCGCGGACAATCGTTGGGTATGACAAAAGATGAGGAGTCGGTGATGTTCACTCGCATTGCCATCGTGAACCGTGGTGAGTCGGCCGTCCGTCTCATTCACGCCGTTCGGGGCCTGTGCGCAGAAACAGGACAGTCGATAGAGGTCGTCGCACTGCACACCGATGTGGATCGCAACGCGACCTTCGTCCGTGAGGCCGACATCGCCTACGACCTCGGCCCGGCGGCCGAGCGCCCGTACCTGAACCTCAAGGTGCTCGAGCGCGCACTGCTCGAGACCGGCGCCGACGCGGCGTGGGTCGGCTGGGGATTCGTGGCCGAGGACCCGCTGTTCGCCGAACTGTGCGACCGGATCGGCGTCACCTTCATCGGCCCGTCGGCCGAGGCCATGCGCAAGCTCGGTGACAAGATCGGCGCCAAGCTCATCGCCGAAGAGGTCGGTGTGCCCGTCGCCCCGTGGAGCCGCGGTGCGGTCGACAGCGTCGAGGAGGCGGTCACCGCGGCGGCCGGCATCGGCTATCCACTCATGCTCAAGGCGACCGCAGGCGGCGGTGGTCGCGGCATCCGCGTCATCACCAACGACGAGGACCTGCGCGACGCGTACGCCCGCACCCGCGACGAGGCCGCCCGCGCCTTCGGCAGCGGTGTGGTCTTCCTCGAACGTCTGGTGACCGGCGCTCGTCACGTCGAGGTCCAGGTGATCGCCGACGGCCAGGGCACCGCGTGGGCGCTCGGCGTGCGCGACTGCTCGGTGCAGCGTCGCAACCAGAAGATCATCGAGGAGTCGGCGTCGCCTGTGCTGTCGCCCGAGCAGGTCGCCGAGCTCAAGGCCTCGGCCGAGCGACTCGCCGTCGCCGTCGGGTACTGCGGTGCGGCGACGGTGGAATTCCTCTATCACCCCGGTGAGAAGCTGTTCGCCTTCCTCGAGGTCAATACCCGACTGCAGGTCGAGCACCCGATCACCGAGACCACCACCGGCTTCGATCTCGTCCGGGCGCAATTGCACGTCGCTTCCGGCAACAAGCTGGAGGGGGAGCCGCCCGCCGAGCGTGGTCACGCGATCGAGGCGCGGCTCAACGCCGAGGATCCCGACCGCGACTTCGCGCCGTCACCCGGCCGGATCGCGCGTCTCGAACTGCCGGCGGGCCCGGGCATCCGCGTCGACACCGGCGTCAGCGCCGGAGACACCATCCCCGCCGATTTCGACTCCATGATCGCCAAGATCATCGCGTACGGCCGCGACCGCGACGAGGCCCTCGGCCGACTGCGCCGGGCGATGACCGAGACCCGCGTCATCATCGAGGGCGGCGCCACCAACAAGAGCTTCGTCCTCGAACTGCTGAATCAGCCCGAGGTGATCGACGGCAGCGCCGACACCGGCTGGATCGACCGCGTCCGCGCCGAGGGCGGCCTCGTCGCCCATCGGCACTCGGCGATCGCGCTGGCCGCTGCCGCGATCGACGCCTATGAGGAAGAGGAACTCGTCGAGCGGCAGCGCCTGTTGTCGACGGCCTCGGGCGGTCGCCCGCAGGTGCAGCACGACAGTGGCCGACCGCTGGATCTGAAACTGCGCGGGGCGACCTACCGCGTGCGCGTGGCGCGGATCGGTGCGCACCGATTCCGCGTCGGCATCGAATCCGGCGACCAGACCTACAGCGCCGACGTCGACCTCGAACGGTTCGACGAGCACGCCGCGCAACTGGTCATCAACCACGTTCGCTATCGCCTGATCACCGACACCCACGGCCCGGTGCACCTCGTCGACGTCGACGGCGTGACCCACCGCGTCAGCCGCGACGAGGGCGGCGTGGTGCGTTCGCCCGCTCCCGCGCTGGTCGTCGCGACGCCGCTGGAGGTCGGTGACGAGGTCGAGGCCGGCGCCCCGGTGCTGGTGCTCGAGAGCATGAAGATGGAGACGGTGCTGCGGGCGCCGGTCCGTTCGCGACTCAAGGAGTGTGTCGTCTCCGTCGGCACCCAGGTCGAGACCGGCGCGGCGTTGATGCGCCTGGAACCCCTCGCCGACGACGATGACGCGGATGCGGCCGAGGAGGCCACCGAGGGCGTCGAACTCGAGTTGCCGTCGATGCCCACCGACATCGAGCCACACGAACGCTCGACCCGCACCCTCGAAGACCTGCGCAGCCAACTGCTCGGTTATGACGTCGATCCGCATGACCGGACGCGGCTGCTCGACGACTATCTGGCGGTCCGGCACGCGGTCATCGAGTCCGGTCGCCGGCCGCTGTCCGACGAGCTCGAACTGATCACCGTGTTCGCCGATCTCGCCGAGCTGAGCCAGAACCGTCCGTCCGAGGACCAGATGGGCGTCGAGCATGTCCACAGCGCGCGGGAGAACTTCCACACCTACCTGCAGAGCCTCGACGTCGAACGCGACGGGCTCCCGCAGTCGTTCCACGATCAGCTGAGCCGGGCTCTCGCGCACTACGGGGTCACCGATCTCGACCGGACCCCCGAACTCGAGGCCGCGGTGTTCCGCGTGTTCCTGGCCCTGCAGAATCCGTCGGACTCGGTCACCTCGGTCTCGACCCTGCTGCGCGAGTGGCTCGGCGAGCCCACCCCGCGCGAGGAACTGCAGGACCGCGTCGGGGTTGCCCTCGACAAGCTCGTCTCCGCGACGCAGCTGCGTTTCCCGGCGATCGCCGACCTCGCCCGCGGCGTCGTCTACTCCTGGTACGGCCAGCCGCTGCTGCGTCGCAACCGGGCCCGGGTGTACGGGGAGCTGCGCGAACACCTGCGTTACCTCGACGCCAATCCCGAGGCCGCCGACCGTGACGAGCACATCGCCGACATGGTCCGCTCCACCGAGCCGCTCGTCCGTCTGCTCGGCCAGCGGATGGTGCGCGGGATCGCCGACAACACGGTCATGCTCGAGGTGCTGACCCGCCGCTACTACGGCAACAAGGGACTGCGCGACGTCCGTGTGCAGGAGTTCGGCGGTGCGAGCTTCGTCATCGCCGAGCGCAATGGCCTGAGCCTGGTCTCGGCCGCGGTCCGGTTCGACGAACTCGACACGGTCCTCGGTGGTCTCGCCGAGATGGCGCGCGGGGTGGCCTCGGTCGACGCCGACGTCTACCTCTCGTGGGAGGAGCAGCCCGGCGATTTCGATGCCATGGCCGATGCATTGCACGAGCGCATCGCCGCGGCCTCCCTGCCGCAGCAGGTGCACCGGCTCACCATCGCGGTGGCCGGCAGCAACGAGGCGCTGATGCATCATCACTTCACGTTCCGGCCGTCGTCGACGGGCATGGTCGAGGAGCGTCTCATCCGTGGGCTGCACCCCTACATCGCCCAGCGGATGCAGATGGAGCGGCTGCGCAAGTTCGACCTCACCCGTCTGCCGTCGGCGGACGACGAAGAGGTCTACCTGTTCCACTGTGTGGCCAAGGAGAATCCGTCCGACGAGCGGCTCATCGCCTTCGCCCAGGTGCGCGATCTCACCGCGTTGCGCGAGACCGACGGCAAACTGCTGACGCTGCCCCGTGCCGAGAGCATCCTGTCCTCGTGTGTCGACTCGATCCGGCGCGCACAACGCCGGTCCAACCTGACCTCGACGACCAACCGCATCGTCATGTACGTGTGGCCGCCGATCGACGGTGCCCGCGACAACCTGCAGACCATCGCCGACCACATCCGCGGCACCGCCGCCGGGGTGGGACTCGAAGAGGTCCTGCTGATCGCGCGCCAGCGTGACCGCGAGACCGGAGAGCTGACGAAGGTCGCCGTCCGGTTCGCAGTGAACGCCGCAGGCGGCTTCGACGTGATCGTCGGCGAGCCGTCCGACGAGCCGATCGAACCGGTCGACGCGTTCCGGCAGAAGGTGCTGCGCGCCGCGCGTCGCAACACCGTCTACCCCTACGAGCTGGTGGGATTGCTCGGGTCCTTCGACGAGTACGACCTCGACGACGAGCAACGACTGGTGCCGGTGGACCGGCCCAAGGGCCGCAACTCCGCGGCGATCGTCGCCGGTGTGATCACCACGCCCACCGACAAGTACCCGCAGGGCGTGACCCGGGTGGTGCTGCTCGGTGATCCGACGAAGTCGCTCGGCGCCCTCTCCGAACCGGAGTGCGCCCGGGTCATCGCGGCCCTCGACCTCGCCGAGTCGATGCAGGTGCCGCTCGAGTGGTACGCGTTGTCCTCGGGTGCCCGGATCTCGATGGACTCCGGTACCGAGAACATGGACTGGGTCGCTCGGGCGCTCAAGCGGGTCGTCGAGTTCACCCAGGCGGGCGGTGAGATCAACATCGTGGTCGCCGGCATCAACGTCGGTGCGCAGCCGTACTGGAATGCCGAGTCGACGATGCTGATGCACACCAAGGGCATCCTGGTGATGACCCCGGATTCGGCAATGGTGTTGACCGGCAAGCAGTCCCTGGACTTCTCCGGTGGCGTGTCGGCGGAGGACAACTTCGGTATCGGCGGTTACGACCGGGTGATGGGCCCCAACGGCCAGGCCCAGTACTGGGCGCCCAACCTCGTCTCGGCGCGCGATGTGCTGATGTCGCACTACGACCACACCTACATCGTTCCCGGCGAGCAGACGCCGCGGCGCGCCGAATCCTCCGATCCGGTCGCCCGCGACATCTCCGATTACCCACATGTGTTGTCCGGCAGCGACTTCACCACGGTCGGACAGATCTTCTCGCCGGCACACAACCCGGATCGCAAGAAGCCCTTCGACATTCGGACCGTCATGCGGGCCGTCGCCGACCAGGATCAGGCCGTCCTCGAGCGGTGGGCCGGGATGGCCGACGCCGAGACCGCCGTGGTGTGCGACGTCCACCTCGGCGGAATCCCGGTGTGCCTGTTGGGTATCGAGTCCCGCGAGGTGCAGCGCCGCGGCTACAAGCCGACCGACGGGCCCGACACCTACACCGCGGGCACGTTGTTCCCGCAGTCGTCGAAGAAGGCGGCGCGGGCGATCAACGTGGCCAGCGGCAACCGTCCGCTGGTGGTGTTGGCCAACCTCTCCGGCTTCGACGGATCGCCGGAATCGATGCGCAAACTGCAGTTGGAATACGGTGCCGAGATCGGTCGGGCGATCGTCAACTTCCGTGGGCCGATCGTCTTCTGCGTCATCTCGCGCTACCACGGCGGCGCGTTCGTGGTGTTCTCGAAGGCGTTGAACCCCAACATGACCGTGCTCGCGATCGACGGTTCGTTCGCGTCGGTGCTCGGTGGTGCGCCCGCGGCCGCGGTCGTGTTCGCCGGTGAGGTCGGCAAGCGTACGGCCGCCGATGCGCGGGTTCGTGAGGTGGAGGCCCGCCTCGCGCATGCTTCCGGTGCCGACCGTCCGGCGATCAACGCCGAACTCGCCGACATCCGTCAGTCGGTGCGTGCGGAGAAGATCAGCGAGCTCGCGGCCGAGTTCGACTCGGTGCACAGCATCCGTCGTGCCGTCGAGGTCGGTTCGGTCGACGCGGTGATCGACGCCGCGGAACTGCGTCCGCGCATCATCGCCGCCATCGAGAGCAACCCCGTCTGGGCCGGTGCAGGAGCTCGCATGGCGACCTCCTGAGCGCCCACCCCCTTCGAGGCCGCGGCCCCGCCCTCACCGGTCACGGTGACGGCGGGGCCGTGTCGTCCGTTTCACTCGCCTTGGGTGATCTACGGGTGAGCTGTGGGTGTCTTGTCAGCACCCTGAAATCGACAATTGTTGTGGCAGCGTCGATGTGGATTGATCGTCCACATCGAGGAAGTCATGAAACGTTTACTGATCACCGTCGGATCCGTCGCTGCACTCACCTGTCTGGCGGCGGGTACCGCCGCCGCCGTCACGCCGGCCGGGGTGGTGTCCCAGGCCGTCGACGTCGGCAACGGCGGCATCGCGATCGCGCGGGGGTCGACGATGCTGCACACCGATGATTTCGGCGAATACGGGTGCGAGGACTTCGTCGACGCCGCCTACGGACGAACCACCGCCAACGCCATCCCGCACAATGGGGCGATCGCCTTCTACGATCAGCTGGCCGCCCGCGGGCAGGGCCACAGCACGCTGCCCGCCCCACCCGGGGCTCTGGTCTTCTCCGAGGGTTCCGACGGCGGCCACGTCGACATCTCCATGGGCGACGGGCACTACCTCAGTGGCGGCGTGCAGGGATTCGCCCCCGGCTGGGGCGACGGCACCGATATCCAGATCCTGCCGAGCGCCAATCTCGGATCCTGGCAGCTGGTGGGTTGGGCGTACGCCCCGTGGAGTGCGATCGGGGGCTGACGCACGTGCGTCTCGGGTGGAGCGTCCGTCCGGGTCGGTCGGTCGGGCGTTCAGTCGGTCAGGCGCAGGACGGCGACGTCGGACAGCGTCCCGTCGCCATCGGGTTGGGAGAAGGTGACGGTCGCTGTCCGGCCGCCGGTGGTCAGGGTCGCGATCGTGTTGCCGAACAACGGACCGCATTCGTCGCTCCAG
The DNA here is from genome assembly GCF_030077625.1 of Gordonia sp. L191. Lineage (NCBI taxonomy): Bacteria > Bacillati > Actinomycetota > Actinomycetes > Mycobacteriales > Gordoniaceae > Gordonia > Gordonia sp. L191. The sequence continues at coordinate 2,256,598 of NZ_CP125996.1, forward strand.
CGCAGCGGCGGCTCGGGTACCCCGAGTCGTCGTGCCCAGGCGCGGGTGACGCGTGCGAACCCGCGCGACCACCCGAACCGGAACACCGGACGGACATAGGCCGGAACATGATTGTGGACCGGTGAGCACACGAGCTGATACACCGGCGTCGCCTCGGTGGTGGCCACATCGGTGACCGGCACCTCGGCGCGTGCCGCGTAGCTGTGGTGTACATCGCCGGAGAGCACCGTGATCGATGCGAGTCGTCCGTCGCGAGCAAGTCCGGTGATCAGGGCGCTGAGGGTGACGAAGGACTCGAAGAACGCCGGCCAATGCTCGAAATCGGCTGCCTGCCGGATCTTTTCGCCCAGCCGACCCCGAAGTCCCGGCCGGGCGGCGAGCGCCTCGTCGATGGATTGCAGATCGGCGACCGCCGGTGGCAGCAACCACGGCAGCGACGATCCCAGAATGAGATGGTCGATCTCGCCGGACGCGTCGGTGGCCTGATCGGAGAGCCACTCGAATTCGTTGTCACTGAGCATCTTTCGGGTGTCGCCGGTCAGGACACGGCCGTTGCGGGAATCGATCATGATCAGGCGGTTGCGACCGAGATCCCAGCGATAGCTGAAGCGCAGGCCCTCGTCCTCGGCGGTGTCGGCGTCGGCACGGTCGGCGATATCGACGAGCAGCGGCCAGATATCGGTGTCGGCGTGGAGGATTCGCCGGCAGTCCGGGTCGGCGTCGAGTTCGGTGGGGGAGAGGTTACCCAGATGCTGGTACACCCAGTACGCGGCGAGGCCCGAACGGATGCGATCGCGCCACCACGGGAGGTCGTTCATTTGTGCGCGCCACGTGGCCGAGGTGTTCCAGTCGTCGCGGATGTCGTGATCGTCGAAAATCATGGCGGTGGGCACGGTCGAGAGAATCCAGCGGATCTCCGGGTCGCCCCAGGTGTGCCGGTACAGGCCCTCGTATTCGGAGTAGCTGACCACCTCGTCCGCCGGGCGTTTGCTGCGCACCGATCCCTGACGCCGACCCGCGAGATGCGCGCGTGCCTGCGGGGTCAGTTCGTCGGCGTAGACCTGGTCACCGAGGAGGATCAGCACGTCCGGCCACTCCGGGGTGGGCCGGGTGGCCATCGCGGTGGCATACGCGTCGAGCGCGTCGACACCAAGTTTGTCGTCGAGGTCGGCGACGCCGGTCCGTGGATAGCGGCACGACCCGAAGATCACCCGGAGCCGACCGGTGGTGTTGGGCCCGCGGGTCCGAATGACGCTGGGCGGAAACGCCGATCCGGGCTCGGGCCAGACGGTGGCGCCGTCCTGGATGACCTCGTAGGCGACGGTGGAGTCGGGGGTCAGGCCGGTCACGCGGACCAGCGCGTAATGAAAGCCCGCGACCTCGAAGGTCGATGCACGGCAACCCAGGACCTCGACCTCGGCGGGACCATCGGTCTGCACCCACACCGATGCCGTCGTTGCGTCGACATGCCGCAGGATCGGGCCGAGGAGCAATGCCATCGCACCAGGCTACGTGTCCGGCTTGTCCGGTGTCGGGGTGTCCTCGATGAGCCGCGTCGATGTTTGCCTGCCTGCCCCGGTGGGTATGGTCGCCTCACAAATGACGTGACGACGAAGGGTGTTCATGGCAGACGTCGACGTGGAGATCGACTCGGATCTGGCCCCGCAGGCCGCATGGGACCTGGCCTCGGACCTCTCCCGATTTCCCGAGTGGATGACGATCTTCGGGGGCTGGCGCAGCGACGTACCCGCCGACATCGGTGAGGGTACCCAGGTGTCCTCGGTGATCCGGGTCAAGGGATTTCGCAACATCATCCACTGGCAGGTGACCGACTACGACGCGCCGCGTGTCATCGCGCTGCGGGGTCACGGCCGTGGCGGGGTGCGGATCACCTTGACGATGACCGTGTCCGGCGGCGCCGACGGTTCACGGTTCGCGCTGAATGCAGAGTTGGCCGGGGGTGTGCTCGGCGGACCGATCGGCCGGTTCGTCGCCAAGATCGTCGAGTCCGATGTGAAGAAGTCGATCGAGAATCTCGCCACCCTCGTGTGAGGGAGGTTAAGTCGATCCTGCCCGAAATGGGCGCTATATCTGTCTACCGATAGGCTCGGCGCGAGACGTCCGGTGTCCCCGGATCGTGGTGGTTCGACGCGTCGGCGGAAGGTGGCAGCGATGGCAAGGCTCGAGGAGAAGGTGCAGGACCTCTACGACGAGGTCGTCGCGCGAAATCCCGGCGAAGCCGAGTTCCATCAAGCGGTCCGCGAGGTGTTCGACAGCCTCGGACCAGTACTGGCCGCGCATCCCCACTACGCCGACGCCGGGATCATCGAGCGACTGTGCGAGCCCGAACGCCAGATAATCTTTCGCGTGCCGTGGGTCGACGACGCCGGGCGCGTGCGGATCAATCGCGGTTTCCGCGTCGAGTTCAACTCCGCTCTCGGACCGTTCAAGGGCGGGTTGCGATTCCACCCGAGCGTGTATCTCGGGGTGGTGAAGTTCCTCGGGTTCGAGCAGATCTTCAAGAACGCGCTGACAGGGCTGCCCATCGGCGGCGGCAAGGGTGGCGCCGACTTCGATCCGAAAGGACGGTCGGACGGAGAGGTGATGCGCTTCTGCCAGTCCTTCATGACCGAGCTGTATCGCCACATTGGTGAGTACACCGATGTCCCGGCCGGCGACATCGGGGTCGGCGGCCGCGAGATCGGTTATCTCTTCGGGCAATACAAGCGCATCACCAACCGATACGAATCCGGGGTGCTCACCGGCAAGGGACTGACGTGGGGCGGCTCGCAGGTTCGTCCCGAGGCCACCGGTTACGGAGTGGTGTTCTTCGTTAGGGAAATGCTCGCCGCGCGCGGAGAGGATCTCGAGGGCCGTCGGATCGTGGTGTCGGGATCGGGCAACGTCGCCCAATACGCGATCGAGAAGGTGCACCAACTCGGCGGACGTGTGGTGGCGTGCTCGGATTCCGGTGGTTACGTGGTGGACGAGACCGGCATCGATCTCGAACTCCTCCGCGAGGTCAAGAACGTGCGCCGGGCGCGGATTGCCGACTACGCTCGGACACGGGGCTTAACAGCACATTTCGTCCCCGGGCGTTCCATCTGGGAGGTGCCCACCGACATCGCGATTCCCTGCGCGACACAGAACGAACTCGACGCCACCGACGCGGAGTCCTTGATCGGCAACGGATGCCGGGTGGTCGCCGAAGGCGCCAACATGCCGGCCACCCCGGAGGCGATCAAAGCCCTCTCCAAGGCCGGTGTGATGTTTGCCCCCGGAAAGGCCGCCAACGCCGGTGGCGTGGCGACCAGTGCTCTGGAGATGCAGCAGAACGCGTCTCGGGACTCCTGGAGTTTCGAATACACCGAAAGCAGGTTGTCGGAGATCATGAGCGGCATCCACCAGACGTGTGTGCGGACAGCCGACGAATACGGGGTTCCGGGGGATTACGTCCTCGGCGCCAACATCGCCGGCTTCACCCACGTCGCCGATGCGATGCTGGCCCTCGGAGTGATCTGATGAGGATTCGGCGCTCGTGGGTCCGAGAACCTGTGCAGGTCCGGGGGCGTATCGGATGTGGTTTTCAGGGTGTTGGCGACCCGGCATCGCGGCGTAGGTCGTCGACGAGCAGCATCGCCGTTGCGCGAGCTCGGTTCTCGATGGCGGTGACGTCGAAGTGCGCGGCGGCGGATAGTGATTTCAGGCGTGTCGCGATGCTGCTGTGGTGCATGTGCATCTGCTCGGCGGTGTCTCTGAGCGTGCCGACCTGGAGGTAGACACGCAGTGTGTCCAACAGGTCCGCGCCGTTCTTGCTCTGGCGCACGTAGTCGCACCGCGCGACGTCCGGAATGGCCGACAGCGATTCCGGAGCGACGGTCAGCAACAGGTTCAGGGCGCCGAACTCGTCGGCGCAGAACACCATATTCGTTGTGCCGCCATGCTTTTGCGCCAGCCGGGCAGTGCCGACCCAGCGATGGAGCGTGGCGGCGTCGGATTCCAGCGATACCCCGCATGCGACGGTCCGCGCTGCGGGGTCGGCCGACAGAGCCGCCACGGTCTCGTCGAGGTCGGTGACGACCACGAGATGATCGCGGTCGGTGGCGACAGCGGTCAGCCGTCCGGGTGAGAGTTGCCGGGCGAGCCGTTGGGCCACGTGCGCGACACGGTCGGACGGACCGGTCGGATCGGCGAGGCTCACGACGCGGACACGAAGGGTCGGGTCGACGTCGAGGGCGCTGCACGCGTCGAGCGCGGCGGCCGCCCCGTCGGCGTTCAGCAGGGCGGCGGACTGCTCGAGGTCGGAGTGCGCGCGGTGTGGCCTGATGATCGCCGCCGCCGTCAGTGCCAGACGGTCGACGAGCATCTCGTCGAGCGCCACGGCGGTACCCGGACGTTCGATCCAGACCGTCCCGACGCAATGGTCGTCGAGGATGATGTCGCGGGAGGTGGTTGCCGCCGACGCCTCCAGCGGACGCCGCCATTCACCCCGCGGTGTGCATCGCCGGGTGACGAGTCCATTGGCCCTGATACCGACGACGCAATCGGCGAGCACCGCACTGGCGCGCAGGAGTTCGGTGATGTCGGCGCCGTGACGCAGGAGTGCGTCGAAGTAGTCGATGATCCGTACCATCCCCGCCGAGTCGGCGTCGAGCTCGGCGAGGCGGTACATCAGACCTTGCACACAACCACGCTACGAGACCGGTGAACTCACCCGCAAGGCTCGTGCCAGTGCGCCCATCAGTTCCGCGGTCTGACGGCGGCTGACCTCGGCGGCGTCGATGAGCGACGAGCCGTGGAATGTCCCGGGGAACGAATGCAATTCGACGCTGATTCCGGCGTGCAGTATCGCGACGGCGTAGGAGATGCCCTCGTCGCGCAGAGGATCGAGTTCCATCGTGGAAACGTAGGTGCGCGGCAGGCCCGACAGGTCGGTGGCGCGTGACGGCGCGGCGTAACTCGACACCGACGCATCGGACGGGCCCGTGTAGTCGGGACCGAGGTAGTACTGCCACGACAGAATCGCGTTCGGGCGATGCCACATCGGGGTGTCGGTGAACTCGGTCATCGAGGTCGTGGCCAGCCGATCGTCGAGTTCGGGGATGTCGAGCAGCTGAAACACCACCGGCACCTCGCCCCGATCGCGGGCCATCAGAACGGTGCCTGCCGCGAGTCCACCGCCGGCGCTCTGGCCTCCGACTGCGATCAGCGACGGGTCGACGCCCAGTTCCGCGGCGTGGGCGTGCACATGGGCGAGGGCCGCATAGCAGTCGTTGACGGGCCCGGGGAAGGGCGTCTCGGGGGCGAGGCGGTACTCGACATTGGCCACAGCGATGCCCAACTCGCGAGCGATCGCCACGCACAGTGGATCGCTGGACTCGGCCGTCCCCACGGCGAAACCGCCACCATGAATCCACACCAGTGTCGGCAGGGCTCCGGCGGCGCCGGCCGGAGTGAAGAACCGGATCGGCACCTCCGGGTCGCCGTCGAGGCCGGGTGCGGACAGCAGCTTCAACTCGACGCCGGTTCGGTCGAGACCGTCCAGCATGGTCTGCACCAGGGCGTTGAAGCCCGTTCGGGCGCCCTCGAGATCGTCGAAGCCCAGCTGGGGGAGCATGGTCACCGCTGCTGCGAGTTCCGGGTCCAGATTCTTGAGGTCGGCCATGACGTTACCTTTCCTTGCGGTCGATCGGTGACGCCAGTCTCGTCCGCGTTGTGGTGTGCGTCACCCGACAGGTGTCGGGAATTCGGACTCGCTCATCCGACGCGAGCGGTTTCGACTGACTCCTCGTCGAGAAAGCGTCGGATCAGGTCGACACACGCGCGCGTGAGCACGGCGTCCGGTTCTCCGGCCTCCACCGATCCGAGAAAGTCGCCGTGCGCTGCAGGCAGGATCAGCGCACGGCCGTGGGCCACTGCCGACGCCATCCACACGGTGTGCTCGGGGAGGACGACGTCGTGGTCGCCACTGACGAACAGAATCGGTGCGTCGAGTGCCGCGAGTTCGGTGTCGGCCCAGTCCCGGAACCCGCGCATCACCGCGACATCGAGATCGAACATTCGTTGGAGATCGGCGGGATCGGGATTGATCGCCTGATAGGCGTCGGCGAGTGAATCAGGCATCGAATCGGCAGTCGGGGCGTCGAAGTTGTCCCAGAATCCGGGGATCATTCCGTCGCGCCGCGCGAAACCCGACGCGATGACGCATCGCCGCGTCAGTGCCGGGTGTCGCTGGGCGAAGCGCAACACGGTCGGCCCACCGTTGCTGAATCCCAGGATGTCGACGCGCGGGATGTCGAGGTCACCGACGAGTGCCGCGATGTCGTCGGCGGAATTCTCGAAGGTGTAGGGGCGATCGGCATGCGGGGTGTGGCCATGACCCTGGAGCTCGACGCCGATGACGAGGCGGTCGGCGGCCAGTGCGGGCATCATGTACTCCCAGTTGGTCGCTATCGAGCCCGCGCCACCGTGGACCAGGACGAGCGGTGGCCGTGGCCCACCGGAGTCGCCGTGCTTCTCGAAATACAGTGCCAACGGCATCGCGGTCCTCCGGACGTTGTTGTGGATGTGATGCCGGTACTGACTCGGCCGAGCCGCGCAATTCATCGCCGCCCAGCTGACGATTGCTACGGTCGAAAGGTGTCCAGCACCCATCCGGGCCGCAGAAGGTGGAACCACAACATCCACTATCACCAGGTGATCCTCGACGCGATTCCCGCGGATGCCCGATCAGCACTCGACGTGGGGACCGGTGACGGGCTCCTGGCCGTCGACCTGTCCGCACGTCTCGATGACGTGTCGGCGATCGACGCCGATGCCTCAGTGCTGAATCGAGCACGAGGCGAAGCCGAGGGAGTCGAGTGGATGTGCGGCGACGTGATGAGTTACCCGTTCGAGCGGACCTTCGATGTGGTCGCGTCGGTCGCCACGCTGCACCATCTACCCGATCTCCGAGCGGGTCTGCATCGATTGGCGGAGCTCACTGCGCCCGGCGGCGTCGTTGCGGTCGTCGGTCTGGCTCACTCCTCGCGGCCCACCGACTACGCACTCCACCTGGTCGGCATACTCCAACATCGGTGGCTGTCGTGGCGTCGCGGCTATTGGGAGCACACCGCACCCATCGTGTTGCCCCCGCCGCACTCCTATTCCGAGGTACGTCGATGTGCGCGAGAACAGTTGCCGGGAGGGCGTTTTCGGAGACTGGCGATGTTCCGGTATGCACTGATCTGGGAGAAGCCGAGCGCCGGGTAGTGGGGTGGGCTGTCGACGTCGTAGCTCAGCGTGCCTCGGCGGGCCATCGCGGCGCTTCGATGGGGGCGGTCGTGGTTGCGGCGCCCAGTGCGTCGAGAGTGGTAACGGATTCTGGATTCAAGGTGATGTCGCGGACGGCAAGGTTGGCGTCGAGGTGTCTTATGTCGGATGTTCCGGGGATCAGCAGGGTGTTCGGCGAGTGGGCCAGTAGCCACGCCAGGCCGACCTGGGCGGGGGAGACATCGAGATCTCGGGCGATGTCGATGACGACGGAATTCTCGCCCACCTTCGGGATACCGGGGAGTGCAGAACCGAGTGGAAAGTGGGGAACCCATGCCATCTCGTGTTCGAGACACAGGTCGCTGCTGCGTCGGCCTTGACCTGTGGGCCGCCGATAGTCTCGGTGTCACGGCATCCGAACTGCACGTAGTGACCGGCGGTGGCACCGGAATGGGCCGCGACATCGCGCTACGACTCGCCGCACAAGGCCAGACTGTCGTCATTGTCGGGCGACGCGAGGAGCCGCTGCGCCAGACCGCCGCGGCAGCCCGCGGTCGGTGCATCGAGGTTGTGGTGGCAGACGTCTCCACGGTCGAGGGCGCCCGATCTCTCGTTGCCGCGATCGGCGACCGTGCCGTCACCGGGATGGTCGCTGCGGCGGGGGGGACAAGGGGATTCGGGTGACGACGCGAGTCCCGAGGCGGTGCGGGCGCGGTGGGTCGCTGCCCTGGACAAGAACCTCCTCTCCACTGTGTTGCCCGTCGAGTATCTGCTTCCGCGCGTCGTCGACGATCGGGGGCGCATCGTGTTGATCGCATCGACCTCGGCGCTTGACGGCCGCGGCGGGCCCTATGCCACGGCGAAGGCCGCTGTTGCCGGATACGGACGCGATCTTGCATTGCGAGCCGGAGCCCGGGGGATCACCGCCAACGTTGTTGTGCCGGGATTTGTCTCCGGCACTGGCTTTTTCGAGGTCGGTGGCTACGGGACTCCCAATAGTGCGATGCTCGAACAGGCAGCGGCCGGCACCCTCGTCGGTCGCGTTGGAACACCTCGGGACGTCACTCACATCGTCACCAAACTTCTCTCCGTCGACGCCGGATGGATCACCGGGCAGCTGATCTCACCCAATGGTGGGATGGTCTTGCATTGACCTCTGTCCATCGTTGCGTCGTTGAGGATGAGATTGGGCTTGTCGGCGAGAGGTGATCGAGCCCAGCGCAGGTAGGCTGCTCAGTAATGTCTGAACTCGGAGTGATCACGACTGTCGTCATCGATGTGCTTGGCACTCTTGTCGACGAGCCCGGGGGATTGACCACCGCGATCGCCGAGGCTGTGGGCGACAAACAGGATGCTACCGAGTTGCTGGCCGTGTGGCAGGAGCACATCGAGGAGCAGCAGCAACGAATTCTCCGCGGGCTCCGCGACTACGCCAACAGTGACCAACTCGATGCCGAGGCGGCCGGTCTGGTGATGGATCGCGCCGACATCACTGATCCAGCACGACGTAACCGTCTCGCCGCCGCGACGCGACGTCTTCGTCCGTGGGCAGATGCTCCTGCCGGAGTCGACCGACTGGCGCAGCACGTCACTGTGTTCGCGCTGTCGAATTCGAGCGTCGCGACGCTGGAAGAACTAGGTAGCCATGCCGAACTCCGTTGGCATCGAGCACTTTCGGCTGAAGAGGTACGTACGTACAAACTGTCGCCCGAGGTGTATCGCCTTGCGATCGAGAGCGCGGGCACACCCCCGGACCACATGTTGATGGTCGCCGCCCACGCATGGGATCTCCGCGCGGCCCAGGCGGCCGGCATGCGAGCCGCGTACGTTCACCGTCCCGTCGGGGATGCGCCGTCGGGCGCCGACAGGTTCGATGGATACTTCGATGGGCTGGACGAGCTCGCGACGGCGCTACGGGGTTAGCTGCTGCGGAGTTTGATGCTACAGAGATTGCCGTATCGGTGGCGATCGGCTCTTCATCTGGAGTTCACCGCTGCGACAAGGGCTCGTTCGCCCTGTAGACGATTCTGTCGATCTGTGATCCTGACGATCTCGAGGAGCCGTTATGACTTCGGAGAACCCGCATTTCGAGGATTCGGGTCCCCGGCTGCGCCGGCGTCTCGGTCTGTTCGACGCGGTGATCATCGGCTTGGGGTCGATGATCGGCGCGGGAGTGTTCGTCGTGATGGGGCCCGCCGCGGAGGCTGCGGGCTCGGGGCTGCTGATCGGTCTGGCGATCGCGGCAATCGTGGCGTACTGCAACGCGACGTCGTCGGCCCGCCTCGCCGCCCGGTATCCGTCGGCGGGCGGCACCTACGTCTATGGCCGACAACGTCTCGGACCCTTCTGGGGTTACCTGGCCGGCTGGTCCTTCGTCGTTGGGAAGAGCGCATCGTGCGTGGCGATCGCGTTGACCGTCGGCAGCTATCTCTGGCCGAGCCATATGCACGGCGTGGCCGTCGCAGCCGTGGTCGCGATCGCCGCGGTCAATTACCGCGGTATACAGAAATCAGCTCTTCTCACCAGGGTCGTCGTCGCGGTGGTACTCGCCGTGCTGGCCGCGGTGGTGGTCAGCGTGGCAACGTCGTCGTCGGCAGACCCGGCCCGCCTTGCCCTTGGTGGAGATGTCTCTGTCGGCGGGGTACTGCAAGCTGCCGGGCTGTTGTTCTTCGCGTTCGCCGGGTATGCCCGTATCGCCACCTTGGGGGAGGAGGTTCGAGACCCGGCACGCGTTATCCCGCTGGCCATTCCGATCGCACTCGGTATCAGTTTGATCGTTTATGCGGCGGTGGCAGTGGCCGCACTCGCGGCTCTCGGCCCAGCGTGGCTGGCGTTGGCGACGGCTCCGCTTGTCGACACCGTTCGGTCGGTCGGCGCGGACTGGCTGGTTTCGGTGGTGCGGTTCGGAGCAGCGATCGCAGCGCTCGGTTCGCTTGCTGCGCTTCTCCTGGGCGTCTCGCGCACCGTGCTGGCCATGGCACGTGACCGTCACCTGCCGAGTGCTTTGGCCGCAATTCATGACCGATTCGGTGTCCCGCATCGTGCCGAGGTGGCCGTGGCCGTCGTGGTTGCCGTCGTTGCGGGATTGGCGGATGTACGTGACGCGATAGGCTTTTCGTCGTTCGGTGTTCTGATCTACTACCTGATCGCGAATGCCGCGGCATGGACGCTCTCGCCGCAAGAGGGGCGTCCGCCGCGGGTGATCCCCATGGTGGGCGCAATTGGTGCGCTTGTGCTGGCGGTGTGTTTGCCTGTCGCGTCGGTGGTGTCCGGTGCGGCCGTCCTGATGAGCGGCACGATCGTCTACCTCGTCACCGCCCGGCGTCGAGCTTGAGTCTGAGTCGATCCGGCTGTGCCCCCCCCGTGCCCACCGGAGCCCGCCGATGCGGCAGGGCAATGATGAAGGTGTGAACGATATCGGCAATGCGGTGGTGCGGATCGGACCGGCGCTCGGGGTCGTGGTGGTTGTACTGGTGGTTGCCGCAGCACTGGTGAACCACCTCGGCGCTACCGGACACACGCGGCAGGTGGTGATCGCGGCCATTCGGGCCGCCGGACAGCTGGCTGCGCTCGCCGCTGTCCTCGCCGTTGTGATCGGCACGCTGTGGGCCTCGACGCTGTTCGTGGCAGTCATGGCGACGGTGGCCGCGGCGACGTCGGCCGGCCGGATCGTCGGTCGCCGTACGTCGATCCGGGCCGGCATCGGCAGCACGCTGTGGTGTTTGCTGCCGGTTGCGGTGCCGACGATCGTCGTGGTGGCTGGCATTGTCGCGCTCGAGGTGCTTCCGGCGACTGGTCTGGCGATCATCCCCACCGCCGGAATCATGTTCGGTGGTGCCATGAACACCACGTCGTTGGCCGGCCGTCGCGCTCACGACGAACTCACCACCCGGCGAGGCGAAGTCGATGCCGCCCTGTCATTGGGTTTCGTGCCGCGTGAGGCACGGATGGAGATCAGCCGCAGCGCCGCGGCGACCGCGCTGATCCCCGGCATCGACCAGACGCGCTCGGTCGGGTTGGTCACCATTCCGGGCGCGTTCGTCGGCATGGTCCTGGGCGGCGCGTCGGTCACCACCGCGGCGATCATGCAGTTGTTCGTGCTGATCTCGTTACTGGCCGTAAGCGCCGTCGCGGTTGTCGTCACCACCGAACTCGTCGCTCGCGGCATTCTCTGATCGGACTCACCCCGCAGGGCGTGATGTCTCCGAGGGCGACGATCTGGAGCCGGAGCGGATGATCCGTGCAGGTGTGGATCACGGCCGATTCGGGTACAGAAGCAAACATGACCGAGAAGAAGACCGATCCACATACCGAAGATGTCGGCACCGGACCAGAGGGCGCGAAATCCGACGTACAGTCCGATCCAGCAGAAGGCGAATCGGCTGGCGACTGGTCGGGCGAAGGCGGGGCAACCGAGGATGGTCCCGCAACGGACAACGATCCCGCCACCGACAACGACTGACTCGGGCCGCGATCGCAGACGGGATTCAGGTGTCTGAGTGCGATTTTGTCGGTTGGTAGTGAAAGCGGTAGTGCCGACATCAATCTGGGAGTCGGTCATTTGATTTGCTGGCTGATCTGGATGCAGCCTGACCGATGTCCCGGTAGTTGGGGTGGTGACAAGTAGTTGGGGCTTATGGGGTCTCACGGAGCCGGGTGTCGAGAGCGTTCATGAGTAGGGCGGCACGGTTTTGCCGTGTGGTGTGACCGACCGGGTACCGATTGAGGACTTCGATCAGAGTGGCGCTGCCTGGTGGCAGGCGTACTCGATCAGCTTTCGGCGGTTACAGGATCATCGCCGGCCTCGATCTCGGCGATGCGTGCAGCGTTGGCCACCGCCCGCAGGATGTGGGCCACTTGATGGCCCTTCGCAATGGGGAGCAGGTAGGCGGCAGCGGCTGCGTCGCCGGCGGCTTGCGCTGCCAGGCGGGCAGTCTCGGTGGGCGCATCTTTCGCGGCGCGGTGTGCGTCCACTGAGGTGACTCGTTGGAGTGTGGTTCGGCGTGCGCCGTAGACGAACTCCCAGGCAGCATCTATCGCTGGGCGAGGTCGAAGGTCATCAGGACATGTGCTTTCGAACAGCGGGAGAACGTCCTGGGCCGACTCGGCGGCGTAACGCGCGGCGAACCCATGTCTGTTGCAGACCTCTATGCCAACGTAGTCGGGAGTCGCCCGGATCACGGGTCTGCTGGCTGCCCTGCGTATTCGATCTGTGCGTATTCGGTTAGCTGTTCAACGCGGTCCATCGCTTCGAGGTCGACGACGTGATCGACGCGTGGAACAGGCAGCGTCGTCCACTTTGTTGCCGCCATTTCACGTCTGAGTTGTTTCCAACCGACGTGCGAAGACAGTACGAAGGGCGCCTTCGTCGCCGTCGACCTCGATAGCGTCGCGAACGTCGTCGATGCCGATGACGCCAGCGGCCAGGCCGAGAATGATCGTTGGGTCGGCGCGCAAGGTCGCGTCGAGAGTGTGTCCGTCGTGTCTGGCGATTGTCGGTCCATCGTTGGTGATACGAAGATCGAAAATCTGACCGTTGATGTCCAGACCGACGACCGGCGTCGCACTCTCTGCGATCGGCGCAGGGTTCAGTAGTGCGGGCACGGCGACCGCGAGCCAATCGGGAAGGAACGGATCGTCCCCCGGTCCGGATGTCATGAGCGGTGTAGACCAGCGTATGAGCTCGTCGATCGGACCACGCAGCTGGGCGCCCCATGGAGTCAGTGCGTAAACGATGAAGTTGCCCACCGGGGCGGGTCGGCGCTCGATCACGCCCGCGGCTTCGAGGTTACGTAAACGATCCGCGAGAAGATTTGGCGCGACCCCGGGAAGCCCATCCATGAGTTCTCGATTACGAGCCGGTCCCAGGAGTAATTGACGGACGATCAGTAGATTCCACCGGTCACCAACGACGTCCAGCGCCCGCGCCAACCCACAGTACTGCCGGTAACTCCGAGTCATGATTCTTCCTTGACTTTATGAGTCGTACTTGAGAATCTCAAGTGTACGCTAGTGATGGGGGAGACCGACCATGACCGCTGGAGAACGGCCCGTGTGGGTCGACGACAGGCTGTTTCCTTTTGACAGCCAGTTCGTCGAAGTCGATGGCAATGTAGTCCACTACGTGGACGAGGGGAGCGGGCCGACCCTGCTGATGCTCCACGGAAATCCAACCTGGTCGTTCTTGTGGCGCGATGTGATCCGAATTCTCCGAGACAACTTCCGATGTGTCGCCTTGGACTACCCGGGCTTTGGTCTATCCACGGCGAAACCTGGATACCGCTTTCGGCCCGAGGAGCATGCCGATGTCGTTGCCGCGTTCGCCGAAGCGCTGGGCATCGATACTGCCACGCTCGTCGCCCAGGACTGGGGTGGACCGATTGGACTGGGGGTCGAGCGGCGTCGTCCGGGAACGTTCGATCGGCTGGTTCTTGCCGACACCTGGGCGTGGCCGACGAATGGCGACCTCTACTTCGAAGCGTTCTCCCGCATTGCGGGCTCCCGTCCGCTGCGTGCCCTGGCACACCGCTTCGGCCTCGTTGTCGATCTCTTTGTTCCGGCCGGCCACCGGCGCCGCGCGCCCACCGAGGCCGAGATGGCGCACTATCGTCGGGCTCAAGACACTCCGGGGCGGCGGCGGGCGTCCGCAATTCTTCCTCACTGCATCACGGCGAGCCGCGAGTTTTTCACCGCGGTCGAGTCGACTCTCGGCGACGTCTCCGACCTGCCGACTCTCATTCTGTGGGGCGGTGCAGACCGGGTGTTCCGGGATGTCGAGAGAGTGCGACTGGAGGCGGCGCTTCCGCATCACCGGACGGTCATCGTCGACGGTGCTGGCCTCTACGTCGAGTCCGATGCCCCCGACGAGTTCGCTGCGGCGATCGTCGAGTGGTCGGCCGAACTTGGTCGAGTCGATCCATGTTGAGCGTCCGGCATTTCGCTCAGGCCGAGCGCCGCAGCTTTGCGGTCTTCTTGCGCGAGTTGAGCGATGACGACTGGCAGGCACCGTCGTTGTGCGCGGGGTGGACGGTGCACGACGTCGTCGCGCATTCGCTCAGTTTCGATGACCTAACTTGGCAAGAGTTGCTCGGTCGATTCGGTCGTGCCCGGCTCTGTCTGGCGGAGGTCAATGCCGCGGGTGTGGCGGACTACTCGAGCTGGGAGCCGGACCGGTTGATCGCGAGGATGGAGCGGTGTGTCGATCCGCGCGGCCTCACGACGGCATTCGGCTGTCGCATCGCGTTACTCGATGCGATGGTGCACCAGCAGGACATTCGACGGCCGCTCGGTCGGCCGCGCGTTATTCCTGAAGGACGGCTCATCCAGGCGGTGAGTTTCGCTCGATTCGCCCCGCCGATCGGCGCGCATCATCGTGTCGTCGGATTGCGGTTCACAGCTACCGATGTCCCATGGCGTCGTGGCGTGGGCGCGGAGGTCCGCGGCCACGCCGAGGCGATCATGATGGCGATTGCCGGTCGGGAATGTGTACTCGACGAACTCAATGGACCGGGAGTGTCAGTGCTGCGGCGTCGTGGTCTTGTGTACTGACCCCAGATATATAGCTCAAGAAGGCCAGGCCTCGTTCAGCTCCGAGCGTCGCGTGTCGGCGTCCGGCTCTGAATAGTGTTGCAGGGCAGCGCAGTATCTAGTCGTGTACTGGATACCGTCAATTTCGAACTGATCATATTCCCCAGCAGAGGGTTTCGAGGTCTGCAGTCGTGCGGTGGCGATTGATGGTGGGGGTTTGATCGGCCGCTGATTCGATGTGTGTCAATATTGATGTATGTCGAATCAGGAAGTGCTGGCTGTGGGTGTTGTTGCGGGCAGGTTGACCGCGAAGCAGGCTGCGCGGTTCGCTCCGGCGTTGAAGGCGCTGGCGGATCCGGTGCGCTTGCGGTTGTTGTCGGAGGTGGCGTCGCGGCCGGGTGGTGAGGCGTGCGTGTGCGATATCTCGGGGCCGATCCGATTGTCACAGCCGACTATCTCCCATCATTTGAAGGTGTTGCGGGAAGCCGGTCTGGTGACCAGTGAACGTCGGGGCACGTGGGTCTATTACCGGGTGAACAGCGTTGTGCTCGAACAATTGTCGGAACTGCTTGTGGGGCTGGCGGCGGTGGTCGGCGAGCCGAGTTCGTGTGAGGACCCCGAATGAGTAGGCAGGGTCCGGCGGTCGCAGGGAAATTGTCGCTGCTGGACCGGTTTCTGCCGGTGTGGATCGGCGCCGCAATGGTGGCCGGGCTGCTACTCGGGCGTGGCGTGTCGGGTTTGGGGGAGGCGCTGGCGAAGGTGGAAGTCGACGGTATCTCGCTACCGATCGCGGTCGGCTTGTTGGTGATGATGTATCCGGTGCTGGCGAAGGTGCGCTACGACAAACTCGACTCGGTCACAGGTGACCGGCGGCTGCTGATCGGGTCTCTGGTGTTGAACTGGGTTGTGGGACCGGCATTAATGTTCGCGCTGGCGTGGTTGCTGCTACCGGATCTGCCGGAGTATCGGACGGGCCTGATCATCGTCGGTCTGGCCCGGTGCATCGCGATGGTCATCATTTGGAACGAACTTGCGTGCGGGGATCGGGAAGCGGCCGCGGTTCTGGTGGCGTTGAACTCGGTGTTTCAGGTGCTCATGTTCGCCGTGCTCGGGTGGTTCTACCTGTCGGTGCTGCCCGGCTGGCTCGGTCTGGAGCAAACCGCCATCACCACGTCGGCGTGGCAGATCGCGAAATCGGTGCTGATCTTCCTGGGTCTTCCCCTCGTTGCGGGCTACCTGACCCGTCGGGTGAGTGAACGGGTCCGGGGGCGTGACTGGTACGAAACGGCGTTCTTGCCGCGACTGGGTCCGTGGGCGCTGTATGGTCTGCTGTTCACCATTGTCATCCTCTTCGCCCTGCAGGGTGGGCAGATCACCTCGCGGCCATGGGATGTCGTGCGGATCGCGGTGCCGCTGTTGGTCTACTTCGCGGTGATGTGGGGCGGTGGATTTGTCCTCGGCGCCGGCCTCGGGCTTGGCTACGAGCGGACGACGACGTTGGCGTTCACCGCGGCCGGAAACAACTTCGAACTCGCCATCGCCGTCGCGATCGCCACCTACGGTGCAACTTCGGGCCAGGCGCTGGCCGGGGTGATCGGCCCGTTGATCGAGGTGCCTGTCCTCGTCGCCCTGGTCTATGTGTCCTTGGCATTGCGCCGCCGATTTCCCTCCACCACAACCGCGTCGAGAGGGCCGATGCTCGATGCCTGATCCCACCACCGTGTTGTTCGTGTGCATGAGCAACCGCGGCAAATCAGTGATGGCCGAGTACCTCGCACCCACCCTCGCCGACCGGATCGTTGCCTCCGCGACGACATCTCCGACCGGATCCGCGACCTCGTGGACCGTCTGGACCGGTAGCGAACCGAGCAGTGCCGGTCAGCAGCAGGCGGCGCTCGATTCGGGGCTGCCGGTCGCGCTGCCGGCACAGCACACGGCACCAGCATCAGGATCGATAGTGTTGCGTTCCAACAGTTTCGGACTCGATCCGAAGGTCTCGGAGTCGGCGAGCACGGTGTAGACCTCCCACTGTTCGTTCGCCGGGCCGCTGACCCACACCTTGTCCTGGGTGGCGAAGCAACAGGTGGTGTTGATCTCCTCATGAGTGAACAGGCCCGCCTCGGAGAGTCGGACGATCTCGGCATGGACCTTGTCGCTGGATTCGACCTCGACGCCGAGATGATTGATGGTGCCTCCCTGGCCCGGATTCTCGATCAGCACCAGCTTCACGGGCGGCTCGACGACCGCGAAGTTCGCATATCCCGGCTTGCGTTTGGCCGGGGCGGTGTTGAACAGCTTCGAGTAGAACACGATTGCGGCATCGAGATCATCGACGTTGAGCGCGAGTTGAATGCGGGACATGACCAACCACCTTCACCTGTGAGACATATATCGAAATACTTGACGTGGGGCTAGGATGCCACCTTTTCGACATATGTCAAGGTCTCTGGGTAGGCTGGGGGTATGCCGAAGACGTTGCCGATGGTGGATATCAGTGCACCGATTTGTTGTGCCCCGGTGTCGTCGGGTCCGCTCGATGATGGTGACGCACTGGAGATTGCGTTGCGACTCAAGGCACTTGCTGATCCGGTGCGCATCAAGTTGGTGTCGATGTTGTTGACCGATGAGGCGGGTGAGGGTGTGTGTACCTGTGATCTCGCGACGGCGGTCGGGCTGACGGAGGCGACGACCAGTCATCATCTGGGGCAGCTACGCAAGGCGGGGATGGTGGTGGGGCAACGGCGGGGGATGAACGTGTATTACCGGGCTCGGCCGGAATCGTTGCAGGCGTTGTGCGCTGTTCTGGGGGCGAGCGCCGGCTGTTGTTGAGAACGAGGTCAGTTCACGGTCGCGGTCGTCGTGGTCAGTGACTGCTGCATGGGCTGTAATATCCCAGCCTTTACAGGTAACCCTGCATATTCAATTGCTGCATATTCATTATCGAGTTCCGCACCCTGGCCGTTTAATGGGTGTTACATGTAACTTGCGGGCATGGCAGTGAGGGACAGGGTGAGTAAGTACCGACGTTGGATGCGTGAGCGCGGATTGCGCCCGTAGCAGGTCTGGATTCCTGACATACGAACGCCAGAGTTTGCCGCGCAAGCCCACGAGCAATCGGTTCTCGTGGCAGAGGCCGATGCCGATGCCGATGAGCAGGATCTCGTCGAGGCTGTCGCCGCGCCGTGGGACGACGAGGTGTGATTCGCGGCGAAATCTGGACCGTTGCGGGTGGTGTGTATGCATCCAAGCCGTGGCCTGCCGTCATCGTCCAGGATGACCTTTTCGACTCGACTTTGTCGGTGGTGGTTGCGCCGATGACCAGCCGGCTCGTCGATGCGCCGGACAAACTGACCGCAGTGCGCCGACCGAATGTTCTGACGCGTGTCGGCCGTCTGACATCCGACCAACTCGTCGAAGTCGAGCGCTCGTTGATGGCGTTTCTGGGACTGGCGCGATGATTCGAGCGGTGGGAGTCGACGCCGACGACAGACGCCGCTGGCCGGCAATCGGCGGTGGGCTTTGAATAGTGTTGCGGAGTGGCGCAGTGTCTAGTGTTTTAGTTGACATAATGTATCTTATCGGCGAAAAACTAGGACGAGTTCAAATAGATGAGAGGACTCGTCCTAGCGAATCTTGAGTGAAACTGCTGGCCACGACCCGTGGCGAATTGCCGGGTCGCACCGGTCCAGTAGCTCAATCTGCAGATCAGCATCGTTAGATGCAAACAGATGAGAGATTCTCGCGCTACACTTGCGATCATGCAGAGTGTTCCAGGTCGGCTACCAGACTTCCTGTCGAAAGGTGTCGTCGGCCTGCTGCGGCCCGAGGACCGCGTGTTCGAGGCGATGCTGGATGGCTGGCGAGCGCAGATGCTGGCCCGTGGCCTCGGTGTGCCATTCATCCAGTCGTCGTGCAGCCTGGTATCTCGCTTCCAGGAACACTCCAACGAGTACCCGTGGACGTGGCAGCCCGTCCACGTCGATGAGTTCCTGGCAGACCGGCGAACCGGCCCCAAAGCCGTCTCCGTGTCGACGCTGCGCGCGAACGCGGGCACGATCAGGGCCTTCTGCTATTACGTCACTGACGAAAGGTACGGGTGGGCTGCCCTCTGTAGCAAAGCATTTGAGGATGTTCCCGCCCAAGTCGTGTTCGAGTGGAACACCCCGCGCCACAAGACCGATGACGCCATTCCGGCCGGCCGGCGTAGCTTCACTCAGACCGAGTTGCAAACATTCTTCGATGCCTGCGACGACCTTGTCGACCGGGAGTTCGGCAAGGGTTCGAAGCGCTGGCTTCCGCTGATGCGAGACTCCACTGCGTTCAAGGTGTGCTACGCCTACGGACTGCGGCGTCGGGAGCTCGCGATGCTCGACTACCACGACTTCGGCCCGAACCCACACGTCGACAAGTACGGCAACTATGGCGCTGTCCAGGTCCGCTATGCCAAAGGCATGTCGGGATCAGGGCCTCGCCGACGCACAGTCCTCACTGTGCCTCAATTCGACTGGGTGGTCTACCTTCTCGAGCACTGGCTCTCGGCACAAGGACGCGAACAATTCGCCACAGCCGACCGCTCGGCATCGATGTGGCCGTCCGAACGCGCCGGCGCCACGGGCATTCGCAACTTCAATCGCACGTTTACTACGGTCCGCGAGCTGGCTGGGCTGCCGGCAGAGTTGAAGATGCATTGCCTCCGCCACTCGTACGTTACCCATCTCCTTGAAGCCGGATACGATCCGATGTTCGTCCAGCAGCAAGTCGGTCATGCGTACTCATCTACCACTGCTCTCTACACCTCGGTCTCGGCAGACTTCAAACAAAAAACCATCCAGCGGATGATCCAGCAACGAATCGTCACACGTGACGAAAGACATGTAGGGAAGGACACGTGAGCGAGCAACGCCGGGTCGGCTACCACTGGAATCTGCGCCAACGGATGGCCGATCACAACCTTTGGAAGACAACGGAACTCATCCCGTTGCTGAAGTCCCGCGGTATCAACCTGTCGAATGCTCAGGTCCACCGACTGGTGACCGGCACTCCCGAACGGATCCCTGCCCGTACGTTCGCTGCGTTGTGCGACATCCTTGAATGCACACCCAACGATCTGTTCGAGCCGTACGTCGAGATGCGCGCTGCAGCCACGGCCGACGCACCAGCCAACCCGGCCGATCTCGGCATCGGCGAGAAGCGCTCCGTTGCCCGCCGAATCCGAGTTGTCCGCGGTGATGATGGCGATGGCAAGACCACGTAAACCCGAGGACCCACAACGATGGGAAGTCCCGTGCGACCGATGCGGTGAGCACCGGGAATGTGTCGTCACCTGGCAGGGCCTCGGGGTGTGCGGTTACTGCTACCAAGCAGCGAAACGTACCCGGGGCGTGTGCGCGTGCGGTCACGATGGAGTGTTGCCAGGAATCATCGACGGAAAGCCGGCGTGCCGCAGTTGCACAGGGATCAAACTCAACGTCGACTGCGTTGAGTGCGGCGCCGAAGATGAACTATACGCCCACGGCCGCTGCTGGCGATGCGTCCTGGGATCGACCGTCGACCGACTGTTGACGAATCCAGAGACTGGCATCATCAATGATGAACTGAAACCCTTTGCAACTGCACTGAAGTCGATGAAACGAGCCAACAGCGGCCTGACCTGGATTAATCAAGAACACGTCATGGCGTTCCTCACTGAATTGGCCCGCATGCCGCTCGTTTCCCACGATGTCGTCGACCAACTCCCCCGATCGCGCACCCGAGAATACGTCCGGGAACTCCTGGTCACCCACCAGATCCTGCCGGCTAGAGATGGACTGCTGCACCGTTACATCGACTGGTCAAACGACGCCCTCAACCGACTGAATTCAGCGGAGCATCGCGATATCGCCAACCGCTACATCCGCTGGCACCACCTACGGCAGATGCATTCCATGGAGTCGGTGTCGCACGGGACATTCTTGCGATCTAAGCAAACCGTCACCGTCACAATCGAATTCCTCAACTGGCTCACCGACCGGGACGTCTCGATCGGCGACCTATCCCAAGCAGATCTGGACGCGTGGCAGGCCGAAGGTCCGAGCACACGAGAGTTCGCCATTCGATTTCTTGCGTGGGCGATCAAGACCAAGCTGGTCGCAGCGGACCTCGCAATGACACCTCATCGACGTGGCACCAGCGCGAAAATGAGTGTTGAGGACCAGCGAGACGTCGTCGACGGCCTCACGTCAAATCAACCGTCGCTCAATCCTCGAGATCGAGCCGCGGCGATCCTCGTGCTCGTCTTCGGCCAGCAGATCGATCGCGTCGTCAAACTCACTTGGAACGACGTGATTGTCTCCGACGAACTCGTCACCGTCACACTCGGTGGCATCGCCATCGCGCTGCCGGCGCCCCTCGATGAACCATTCCGGTACCTTGCTGGGGAACGTGACCTCGCGAACACCGCCGCCCACCCTGCCACGAACTGGGTATTCCGCGGCTATCTTCCCGGCCAGCATATCGACCCGAGCCACCTACGGAACCGGTTGAGGTCGACGTTCAGTACCCGGGCGGCCCGGTTGGGCACCTTGCATGAACTCACCAAGCTCGCACCCGTAGCGATACTCGCGGACACGCTCGGCTACTCCCCTGCCACCATCGAGCGACACGCAGTCGCGTCGGCCGCCACATACGCCCAATACGTGGCTAACCTATGAAGCTGGGACAAAGCGCGCGGGGTCGTGCCCCATGCTTGGCTGGTTTCTGGAGTATTAAACTGCCGAAATGAAGGAAGTTGACATGGCGGACAATGTGGAAAGTGCAGCGCAGCCGTCGAGCCTGCCGCAGCTTCATCGCTTGATTGTCAGTTCGAGCGGCGCGTTGTTCGCGAACGGGCACTACGACGAAGCTGTGTTTAAGGCGTACAGAGCTGTCGAGGATCGCGTAAAGCGGCTGAGCGGAAAGTCGGAAATCGGCAAGCGGCTGATGACCTACGTCTTTAATGAGAACGCGCCGACACTCGATGTCATATCGCCGAATGCCGATGAGGACCAAGGGGCCGATGAGCGCGAAGGCTTCAAGTTTCTATTCATGGGGAGCGCGCAAGGCTTGCGGAATCCGCGAGGTCATGGCGGTGACCTCGATACTCCCGAAGATGAAGCAGTAGAGATGCTTGCTCTCGCAAGCCTATTGATGCGAGCGCTGGATCGAGCAGAGGAGCAGCAGCTTCGGCAGCCACCCGAACCTGACACAGCTGGTGAGTGGGATGGCGACACGGATGTTGAAGACGACGAAACAGGAATCCTAGATCTGATTGCGATCGCAGAAGATGCCATGCCGAAGCTGAGCGCGACAATCGAAGAGATGGCGGTGTGTCTGACGAAGATTGGAACGATTGCAACCGAATACACGCCAACGATGAATGAGGCATCGCAGTCAACAAGCATGGCTGCGAGATTAGCGGTTGTGAACTCGCTTGCGACCGAGCTCAGCTCACCGACTGGGAGGTTTCGGGAATTGGCGGCTGACTACGTTGGCCAAATGGTCGATCTCAATGGCGGAATTGACGCACTCATTCACATGAAGCCTTTCGCGGAAATGTCTATGGAAGATCAGGCCGAGTACCTTGTACTCGCAGAGTCGGTTCGAAACTTGCGCGACGGCAGCATCGCGGGCGTGGGCGGCGCGGCGACGCTGAGCCAGCAGCTTCGGGACGTGGCCAAACTGAGCAGGTCCTTGAAGAAGCCATCTGCTGACCTTAGGGACGGGGTTCAGCAGATGAAGAGTGTCCAGCACTACTACGACGAGTGGGTCGAGGGATTCAGAGCAGCAGGCATCTGAAGAGTCTGGGTCGAGCTGGATCACCCACATGGAAGGAAACACCTACCCGTTTCACCCGGTGCGGGCGTCAGATCAGACATAGCAGTGCCCATCGGAGAGGCCCGTGATTGCGTTCGTCTTGGCGAAGCTATGTTCTGCCCTCTCCCGTTACCAGTTTATGCGTTACCGTCGCGATGAGGGGACAGAGCGAAGCGGTCTCCTCACCAAGTGAATGACGGTGGGTGGGTCACGGGAGCTCGCGCGTCTGAACTCGCCCAGGTTGCTCGTCACCATCGAACCGCAGCATCTGCGCGCGGTCCTCGCCCGTGGGAACAGCGACGAGCTGCGTCGCTGTTAGTTCGGTGACTCGACCTTGAAGGATAGCCATGCGCTTGCCGACCTCTAGGCGCCCCGAGTCCAGCGATATCTCAAGCGCCTGCACGACACGGAACATGGCTTCGTCACCGACCTGGAAAGGGAAGTCTTGGTCTGGTTCCAGGTCCACCCTGATCTCTGGCCAGGTGAAGGAAATCGCCTCTCCCGAAAGAAGCTTCGCTACATCTATCATCTCAAGTGCCTGGTCCCCGGTGTAGCTCGATGGGAAGAGGAT
Source organism: Gordonia sp. L191 (assembly GCF_030077625.1). Lineage (NCBI taxonomy): Bacteria > Bacillati > Actinomycetota > Actinomycetes > Mycobacteriales > Gordoniaceae > Gordonia > Gordonia sp. L191. The sequence continues at coordinate 2,279,777 of NZ_CP125996.1, forward strand.
ACGTTTTGTGGTGTGCTGCTGGATGGTCACCAATGCGCGCGCAACCTTCGCCAGGCGAACCACACTGATGTCGCGTTCTCTTCCGGATGCCGATGTAGACATGGCTGAGAACTGACGCGGGCCGTATGCGGTAGATACCCCCAAAGTGTTTGGGTCGTGCAGATTTGCGATGAACTCGAGACTGTCAACGATGTCGGCAGGCCGGCGCCCGGCAGGGTCTGTGGTCATTCGCATATTGACCGTCAAGTTGGGGTACTCGCTAGCGAGAATTTCGAGACGCACGAATTCAGACGGGTCCTCCCAGACTGTTCGCGTTCCCCCAGCGGGTCCTCGTGTGTGCTCAACCAGTCGCACTTCTAGTTCCGCAAGCGTGCTCTCATCAGGTGAAAGCACGGCGACGACCAATTCGGTTTCCGTGTGTTCCTCACGTGCAGTTTCCGAGGGCGATATGGACAGCTCCACGTTGTCGTCGCTATCGATGACTCCCAATCCACCCGGGAGTGAGAGGCGGACGTTCACTGTGCCTCTCGGGAGCGAAACCGGTGTGCCGAACTCGTGGTAGCGGCGGTACTCCGTATCGAGGTCGCTGCCTTCGTCAATCTTTACGCTGTACTCACCCGTGATCGGGCGTTCCTCGAGGGCCGCCAAACTCCGAGCAAAGATGCTAATCAATAACCAGCCGTCCGGTGACCCGTACGACGCTAGAGCAACGATGCCCGCCCGGTTGGCTTCGTATCTATCGGGCGGTGACTCGGTCATGGACAGCTCGTATCGGTAGTGCGGATCGTAGGCATTGATTGCCTTATAGATCGTCATCAGGTCCGAACGAACGTCCATCGGTTGCAAAGCCTCACCGGGAGTACGGTCCGCTCGTCGAGCGATCACGCCTGCGAGCAAATCTGTCTGATGCTGCAACCTGTCTTTGCCGTCACGGAGATAGTAGTCGATGACCATAGGATTCTGGGCCGCGAACAGATCAAGGCGGTTCAGGCCAACCCAACGGCACGGGAAATCGACATCGGCCGTCATCTCGTCAAACCATGCCTCATTCGCCGGGGTGGGATCGAGTGGCAGCACAAGGGACCACGACGAGATCTCCCACTGCTCGGCCTCAGCAGTCTTCAGCAATTCCTCGAACGACGCCCTGATCTTCCGCTTCTGCGAGTTGGTCAAGTTCGAGGCGAATTTTTTGACTTGGTACACGTCGCGTAGCACGCGATCGTCCGACAGTGGAACGAAGACATCCACGCCGCCGTCGCCTCGGCCCGGCCGAAGCCGCCACGCATTCGGGTACTCAGTGCATAACAGCATGGCGACGACTGCTTCAACGTCTTCGCCACTCTGTCGGGTCCACTCGACTCGCGCCATCACTACATCTTCCCAGGCCGCCCGAGCCTGGCACTGCTGCGACGCGTACGGACGCGTGAGTTTCAAGGACAACTGCCCCGTAGTCGCGTGCCAGTCGGATCGCCCCGGCTGCCTAACCGTTCTACGACTGGCGGACAACTCGTCCTACCTCAACACGACTCGTTACCAGTTTAGGTTGGCGTGCAATGTGTTTCGTCACCAGTGACGAAACGTCGCGGGTGCCACAGGCGGCGATGTGAGCCAGTCCAGGCCGGTGATGAGGTGGGCGACTCGACTCTTGTCTGTATGTCAGTGGTCCTGTGGGCGGTTGCGGAATCGGTGGCGGGCGTTGGCGACTGCTGATCCGGTGCGTCCGAGTAGTGTGGCGGCTTCCCAGACGGTGAGGTCGGTGCGTAGCGCGACGGCGATGTCCTCGGCGGTCCAGGGGCGTTGGTGTTCGCGTGCGTTGGCGCGGGTGTCGATTTGGCGGCGGTCGATGTAGTCCTTGGTGCGGGCTTTGCTGGCGGCGCTGGGCGTGCGTGGTGTGCGGCGGGCGTCGATCGCTCGCCGTTGCTCGATCGTCATGGCCCGGCGGCGCCGGGTTTCGGCAGCGGCTTTGGCTGCCCGGCAGCGCTCACAGTGGCATTTGTGGCTGTTGTAGCCGCTGAGCGTGCCGTGTCGCGGATCAGTGGGGCCATCGAGCATGGATGGGTCCTCCGAGGGTCGTCAGTCCTGACACGGGATGATGGCTATGGCCACGGCAGGACGGAAAGTGCATTGATGATCCGCTTGATCCACGGCCCGCGCTCCAGGCGTTCCATCGGTCTTTTCCCGCCATCCCGGCGATGTTTGCCGACTCCCGTGTCACCATCGAATGTTGCCTGGTGCTCGCCATGTTTCCCACTCAGCTTGGGCATGGCGGGTTCAGATGCTGATTCCGTAGCTCTGGAGTAGCTGGTAGTCGTCGTCGCTGCGTGCTTGGATGTAGGCGGCGAGGTTCGGGTAGGTGACGAGTGGGTCGTCGGAGGTGTCGAATACGACGCCCGGGGTTGTGGGTGCGGGTTCGGTGGCGGGTACGGCCGCGATGACCAGCAGTCCACCGATCCCTGGGTCTTTCACCCCGATGGGCAGCAGGCGCTGGTAGCCGGGATACCCGTCGGGGTCATTCGCCGGATCGCCGCCGGAAGTCCAGAATGCTCTGTGTTCCTCTTCGACGAAGTGCCAGGGCAGGATTTCGTCGTCGTTGTGGATGTCGGCGCCGAGGTCGCCGGCGGGGAGTAGGTTCTGCCACCGGTAGAGGTGTCGCCATCCGTTGGTGATGTGTAGCAGTTCCCGGTAGTGGGGATCGAGGTGCACACCGAGGCGTTCCTCGGCCGCGGTGATCTCAGATTCGGGTGCAGGCGGGTAGGTGGTGGTGGCGATGTCGTCGTCGAACAACCCGGACGCGACGAGTGCGTCGTTGAGTTGTCGCTGACGGGCGATGAGTGCTTCCCAGTTCACCACTGACGGCTCACTTTCGGTGTCGTTTCACTGGCCATACACGGCCATTGACCACACCGTGACTGAGGCTCCGTCAAACCCCGGGGCGATCGGCCCACGGGTAAGAACAGGTGATCAATGGCGGAGTTGATCGCCTGTCGGCAAAAATAGTGTCGCTTTTATGACCACTTCAGTTGAACCCTCATTTGGCCGGGTGAATATCCGACTTTTGCGGGGTCGGTGGGTGGGGCTTCGCCAGACGGTGTGTACCCCTTGAGGGTGAAGGTTCCGACCGGTGAGACGGTGTAACTGTCACCGGGATAGCACTCGATACTGGCGGACAATCCGAGATCTGGTCCTGAAACCCTGTTCGCCACCGCATTGAATCCCACGAACACTGAATAGTCACCGTTCGAATCGTCTCCCAAATCGCCGCCCACATTCAATGTTCCGGCCCAGAAGTTCCTGCTCAGCGGTATGGTCCACTCCTGAGTCCCGGTAGGTCTCGTCTGAACATACTTCTCGCGTTGAGGACTATTCGGGTCCAAGACTCCAGTGGAAGACGAGTTGTGAATACCAAGGGTGACGGTCCCCTCGGTGCCAGAGCCGCGTGTGCCGTCGAGGAGTATCGACGTTCTTCCGCCGAGGTCGGAGGGCATTGTGTCGGCATCCACTCTCTGGTAGGAGCGGAAACTGAATACGTCCCCGTTTGCGAAAGTGACAGTGAGATCAACCCAATGTCGACCGTGAGCCTCGCCAATAGCTTTGGGGGTGACTATATAGTCTTTCTCGCCTTCATACCCCGGAAGAATATACGGTTGTCCGACATGCAGCTCGTAGCGAGGATAGCTGAGGTTGCTTATACGAATGGGGTCGCCGTGAGGAGTGGCCACAATGGGATTGCCCGTCAATGTGAAGGATGTCGACGATGCCGCGTCGCCCGGCTCGCTGGTCGCTGAACACCCCGTCATTCCCACGCCTACCAGGGCAGCGGCGGCGGAGATACCGGCAATCATGCGTAGTCGGTACTTCGCTCTCATTGAAATCATTCAGAAACACCCCGAATCTGATATGGGCGCCGATATCGACACGTCAGTGAAGTCGTCATCTATTTGGTCTTTCGGTATAAAGAACTCATTGCCATGATCCAATTTGTTGAACGGGCCCCAAGGGTTTTTCACCCAGATCCCGTCAGATGAGGCTCTCGTGACGACGTAGGCGTGCCCACCTTTAAGGGAGTAGGTTAGCCCATCTTTGACTTTCCCGTTTTCGATGATGCTGGTACCAATTTTCTTGTCTTCCTTGCCGCCGGTTCCGACGACGACGGAGCTGCCGTTGGCGATTTTGGAGTTGATGTCGCTGGAGTCGTTGGTGAGGCGGTCGGCCATCTTGTTGGTCCACCAGTGTTCACTGTGGTGTTCACTGCCGCTGCCGGACATCAGGCTTTGCGCATTCTGCGGGTATCCCCCTGCGCACTCGACCGCGTTTTCGTCTACCTGCGATACCGCTGACTCGATGATGCTGTCGATGCCCTGTGTTCCGTTATCCGTGGCGCCAGAGCCATACACCCGATCAACATGCTTGGTCTCGCACTTACCGTTGACCGTCAAGTGCACGTCGTATCCACCACGCGGTGACGGTACGACCATCCTGGCTAGTCCTTCACGGCCTTTGCTGCTCAACTGATACCCCATCACCGTGGCCAGTACCCAGCAGTCGTTCAGACTCCCCTGAGCTACACCCTCTGGACCAGGCACTCCGCCCTGCACGATACCCGCATTGACCGGGGTATCCGGTGCCTGCGCTCCCGTCGAGCACGTGCTATCGCCCACCGGTTCGGCTGAATCCCCCACCGGCGGGCCACTCGTTGGACCGCTGGTACCCGACGGCGACGTCGGGATGGTCGGCGATGCTTCCGCGGTGGTAGGCGCCCGTCCCGGGACGGGGACGATCGGCGTTGTTCCGGGTGTGGGGATGTCGGTGGCGCCGTGGGCGTTGATGTTGGGTGCGCCACCAGGACCGGGTGTGGTGGTTGTCGGCATTGATGGTGCGGTGACCGACGGCTGGGTGGTGGTGGGTGTTTGGGTGGCGGGGTCTTGGCACACGTAGGGCGGGGTGGGTGCCGGTGCGTCGGAGATGGACTTTCCGGGGTGGGTGGCGACCCAGCCTTGTTTCCACGTTTGGTTGTAGGCGGCGGTTTCGCGGGCGCAGCGTTCGGCAGGGGTTTCGGCACCGGCGGGTGGCGTCGAGGTGGTCAACGCAACCATGACTGCGAGGAGCGCGAGGACGAGCACACCGGTCACCAGGTGTAGTGGCCGCCGAGTTCGCGGCGGCTGAATGTGGGTAGGGGGCATCACAACTCTGTCCTTCATGTGGAAAGCCAAATGGTGTGGGAGTCGATGAGCGGCGTCGGTTAGAGCCAGGTGCGGGCGCTGTACACGTTGAGTGTGTCGTCGGCGGTGGGGGTGGATACCGAGAAGCGGGCGATCACCCGGACGGTGGTGGGTCCGAGGCAGCCGTCGACGGAGACGTGGGCGCGTTTGATGCGGATGGACGCGTGGTCGGTGGTGAGTGTCTTTTTCCCCAACGAGATTTCGGTGATTTTGCCGGGCGCGATCTTCGCCGAGATCGACGGCGACACCGATGCTGAGGCACCAATATTCGCGCTGGGAACTCCGCTGATGGTGACGCCGACGTTGGGGCCGGCGGAGAACCCGAGTCCCAGGGTGGCGCCGTCGGAGACGTCGACTTGGCAGCCGACGACCAGGAATTGTTCGAGGACACCGGAAGTGACGGGTTGGTTCCCGGTGCCGGAGATCTTCGCTCCGACGCGGGCGGAGATCCAGCCTTCCCGGCTGGTGGGCGCGTTGGCGATGTTGCTCATCGGGTTGACCACCAACTGGTTGGCCCGTAACTCGAGGTTCCAGCCGTCATCGGTGGTGGTGTGATCGTAGGTCGAGGCCAACGGTGTTGGTGTCGCGTGCGCTCCCCCACTACCGGCCCACAACGCTGATACCGCCGCACATACCGCGACACCGTGAAACAGGCTGCGTGACAAGCGGTGACGCGACCGATGGCGAACCAACAAACCTTGACCACCCATGATGACCCCCAAGTCATTGTGTGTCGACGAGCCCGAGGCCACTCCATGGATTGGTGAACGTGATCCCCGACTTCACTACCGCAAGGATTAGAACAGAGAATCGGACACTTGACAACCTGAACACTGGTGGTTGGTGACACTTCGCGTCACCATTCCCCAGAAACGGGGACACCCAGCCGGGCGGGCACCACCCGGCAAACATCAAGGGGAGTCGCCGTCATCGGTCCCACGTCGAGACCGGGCCGCAGGCTTGTGCCCTGTCTCGGCACGACCGCGCCGAGCCGACGAGGAACCACGGCACGCAGTCGCGATCTAGCCTTGCGTAATATTAGTTATCGGCGCAATGTGTTGGGGGGCAATAGGTGTCGGCAACAGTGACGAAAAGTAGCCGGTCTGACGCGAATGTCGCGTGGTGTTACATCTGTGTGCAAGGAAATCGGCGTAGGAACTGGCTACGGTACGGACCATGAACCCACAAACGCTCGCGGCGCAGGCGCAATTGCTTTCGGCTGCTCACTGGTACACGCAGATGCATCGCAATCGACCTGCCTGGACAGGGGCATAGTGCACCGATAGCCGATCCGACCGTCTGGACGTGGGCCGATGCCGTGATCTCCGTCATCGATGAACTCGGTCTCGACCAGGTCCACATTGTCGGCAACGACACCGGCGGTGCTGTCGTCCAAGTGGTTATGGCCCAGCATCCACACCGCATCGTGCGCGTTGAGCAACTGCGACACCGAGGGCAACTATCCCCCATCCCGATTCAGGCTCGCGGTACCCGCGAGTCGGCTGCACCTGCTCCGCGTGACACGGCCACTATTCCGCATCACCGCACTGCGCAGGCTGGTCCTGCGTGCCGGCTACCAACACGCCGAAGCCATCCCCCGATGATGTCGTTGCCGACTACTTCGAGCCAGTCTTCGGGACGCCGGCAGCCACCGCCACGTGCCTGCGGAATCTTGACGTTGCCGTGAACCGTCCTGGGTCTGGTGGAGGCCTTGGTTAGTCTTCGAGCATTTGCGGGGTGGGGTTGAGCATGAGGCTCCAGCCTGGTTCGCGGCCGTCGAGGGACATGCGTTCGACGCGGGCGTCGTTGGCGGCGCGGGCTTCTGGTGAGTCGGCGGCTTCGCGGAGTTCGCGTTGCAGGGTGGTCAGTTCGTCGATCATCGAGTTGAGCTCGCGGATACGGGGGAACTCGGTGGCGGGGGTGGCTTCGAGGTGATCGAGGCGGGCTTGGGCTTGGGCGAATTCCCAGCGGCCGTTGTCCAGGGCCCGGTCGGCGTCGGTGACCATTTGGTGCTCAGCCCGCCGCGGGGCCATCCGATGCCATGACTTGCAGGTTCAAAGTTCACGGTCGAGGGGACCGGCCGTAAATCCCGGCGCTACCGGTTCGGGGTGATTCGACCGCCCGCGTCGCCCGCTCCGCGTTCGTTACATGCTGATGACTACGAGTGACCTCCGGGCCCCAGCATCACATCAGTATAGATGACAAGAACTCCAAGAAGCCCACTCGACCAAGCTCAATGTGTGGCTCCTCGAAGGGATGCAAAATAGTTACCTGTTCCTGGAGATTACGCGAATCTGCACTACCCGAAACGAAGCCGTAATAGCCGCCAAAGCCATCATCTGAAAACGCGAGGAACCTCTGATCACCGAGCGCTTCTTGCCTCCATTCAGCACGCACAACGGATTCGTACTCCTCAATTAGAGACCGCCCACGTACACCCACTGGACTGAATAGCTCGAATCCAGGACAAACTACTCCTGTTGGGTAGTTAGCCAGATACCACGCATATTCGGGCGGAAAATTGACGCCTAATCTGTCTTGCAGTGCGAGTATTTCGGCGTCAGAGCATGGGTCATCCTGCAGGTCGGATGAAACCAGCCCAACAATCTCACTAAATCGTTGATCAAAACTTGAATGGTTAACCAACGTTCTTTCCGTTCACCCAACCCATTTCTTTCGCACGCATCATCCAATGAAGATTGCGGTCTGCCTGCCTCATTTGGTCAGTTACTCCCTGATTGAACTCCCCCGAGATCACGAGCACGATCACCACGTCGCGAAACCACCACGGGGGATCGCCGAACCACAACCTCAGCGGAGTCGGCGGCGGTGAGGGAGGGGGCGGTGTGGGCGGGACCGGCGGAGGCGTGTTAGTCACAGCCTGACCTGACCTGACCGGCGTGTCCCGGACGGTGGTCCCTACCACTACGGTGGGGATGACTGAAGGAGTTGGCTGTGGCACGGGATCGTGGGCGTTTCACGGATGAGTTTCGTGATTCGGTAGCGCGTGAAGTTGTGGAGATGTCACACACGATTGTGGATGTGGCGAAAAAGAATGGGGTATCTGAGAATTCGGTGTCTCGTTGGGTGAAGGCATATCGGAGACGGTACCCGGAGATTACCGGGGAGCCGGTAGAGATATCGGAACGCCAGCGTCTTCGTGAATTAGAAAAAGAAGTTCGCGAATTGCGGGAAGAAAACGAGATTCTGGGAAAAGCGACGGCCTTCTTCGCGAAGAAGCATCGGTGAAGTTCCAGTTCATCGCGCGCGAAGAAGGCAATCACAGTGTGGCGGCATTGTGCCGTTGTTTGCGGGTATCGACCTCGGGATATTACGAATGGAAGAAGCGGGGTGTCAGTGCGCGGGCGGCGGCGCGGATCGTAGTGACAGACCGGATCCGCACGGTGTTCGATGACTCGGACTCCACCTACGGGTACCGCCGTATCCATGCCCAGTTGATGCGTGAGGGCGTGATGGTCGATGACGATACGGTGCGCCAGATCATGGTCGATGAGGGCCTGGTGACCTGTCAACCACGCAGGAAGGGCCCACGCACGACGATCCCGGTCGAGTGTGCCGGCCTGCCGGATCTACTGCGGCGTGACTTCACCGCCGATCGCCCAGGTCACAAGCTCGTCGGCGACATCACCTACATCGCGACGTGGCAGGGCTGGGTGTATTTGGCGACGGTGCTCGACTGTTTCTCGAAGAAGGTTGTTGGTTATTCGATGTCGTCTCGAATGACAGCAGATTTGGTGTGTGACGCATTGAAAAATGCATCGAAAAATGTTGACTTTATTCCCGACGTGACCATATTTCATTCCGACCGCGGAAGTCAATATATGTCTGGTCACTTCATGGATACGTGTCGGGGCCTGAGAGTGCTGCGGTCGGTTGGACGCACGGGTGTGTGTTGGGACAATGCGTGGGCCGAGTCGTTCAACGGGTCGCTGAAGAATGAACTCGTCAATCGTAACGCCTATCCCACCAGAAGACACGCCATCAATGATGTGACATCATGGATTGAATTGCGATACAATCGGATTCGGCTTCATTCCGCGTTGGGTTATCAAACTCCTGACGAAGTTGAAGCTGCGTGGCTCGAACATAACCGGGCTGCGTGATCACATAGTGGAGATCCCACCGTCCACGACTCGCCGGGCACGTCACCGTATCCTGCGGTTGGCGTTGCGATCGGGATGAAGGTCTCACGATCGGTGGGAAGAGGATGGCGTGGGTGTTGTGCCTCATCGAGGCTGTCCCAGAATGCCCAGTTCGCATTGCGCAGCTCGTCCCAGCTGATCCCGGTGAGGGTGAAACTGGGGCTATCGAGGAGGATGTCGCTGGTACTAAGGAAACACTGCCACCCGTTGTAGTAGTGCCACCCGTTGGTGATGGTGAGCAGCTCGCGGTGGAGCGGGTCCAGGTGAGCACCCAGGCGGAGTTCCACAGAGTCGATCTCGTCTGGCGTCGCCGGCGGGAAGAGCGTCGGTTCGTTCGTCCAGAGTTCGGGCTGGTCGGGATTAGCGGCGATGTCTCGGTCACGCAGCGCCCTCGACGCGGTGGTCAGACTGTCGACGAGTTCCTTCAACGTGGTCACGACTCTGGGGCTCCTTCGAGGATGGTGGCTCTCACTACGCGTCGGTTGGCATGCATTTTCCGTCGATCCATGTTCCGCTTCACCCGAACGCTCCAGTGTTCGAGCAGGTTGTCCGTGAATGCGGGCTGCTGGTGTCGGCGGAGGAGGCCTCGAGGAATCTTGCGTGGAATACCTGGCAGCGGTGGGATCACGACGGCCGCCCGACGCTTGAGGACGAGGACCTGTATGGGGCGTACTGGAATCTGGCGGACGCGGTTGCGGTGCAAGGTAACCCCGCGCCGGTGGACGCTATTGAGCGGCGTCGGGCGATGGCACGGCCGCCGACCGAGGCTGAGGCGCTCGACGCGGTCGCCGCGCTTGCTCAGGCAGGCCGCTACTACAGCAAGGGCCGCCATCACGACAACCTGGCGTTCGCGCTGGCCACCAGTGAGCGATTGACCGCGCAAAGCGACGAAATGCTCCTGAACGCGGTGATTGCCGCCCGGAAGGACGGCCGCACTTGGGATTACATTGGTGAGGCTTTGGGCTTGGCCCGCCAGAACGCGTATCGCCGGTTCGCTCACCGTATCCCCCCGACGCCGCAGGAGATCGCCGATCAGCTCAACGCCTACCAGGTCAGCCATTCCGCCGACGGCTCTGACGGGCCGATCGACAACATGTGGCAGGACCTCATCTACGGGCTCGACGCCTACGATCCCGAGGCCACCGAGGCCGCCGACCCGGATGGTCGCAACGACGTCGTCGTGTTGACCGACGGGTCCACTATCCGGTGGGATCAGCAAGACAGGCAATGGTATGTCGACTGAGATGCAGTCGGGCGCGGGGTTTCTCGCTGACGACGGTGAGCGCGTCCAATGCCATGAGTGTGGCCGGTGGTTTCGTGCACTCGTGTCACATCTGGCCCGTGCTCACGAGTTGTCGACCCAGGAGTACCGACAGCGCCACGGCCTGCCCCGCACCCAACCTCTAACCTCCGCTGCGTCTCAACGACTGCGCCGCGAAATCGGGGTGTGGCGCCGCGACAACGATCCGACGGTGATGGCCGCGCTCGACGGGGACGCTGCGCGAGCGCAACGGGCGGCAGGATTCCCCGACACACCGCGCCAGCAGGTCAGTGCTGATCGGGTGTCTGTCAGCAAGCGCCGCTCGGCGCGGGAGCGCCTCGACGCGGCGATCGCCGACGCGGGGTTCGCTAACCTCGCCGAGGCCGCCAGGTGGGCGGAGGACCTGGGGCTGGGGTGGTCGGGCCTGGCCGCCGCACTCGGCGGCTTTGGCCACACGTGGCTGGCCGAGGTCGCAGCGGAGCGTGGCGTCACACTCGCCGCGCCCGGCACCACTGGCGTGCTGCACACCCGCCGCTACCTCGCTGCGGCCCGCGACTACCGCCGCCAGTGGGGCAGCCTCGATGTGCCGACAGCCTGGACCACCGACGACGGTGTGCGACTCGGGCGATGGCTGTTAGTCCGCCGCAACATCGCCCGCGCCGGCCGACAGTCCTGGGTGATGGACTCCCTCGACGACATCGACCCGCAGTGGCGCACCTACGGCCGCATCAACCACTGACCACTGCCGCTTCTCCCCTGGCGCCTCGCCCCCCTGGAAAAGGAACCCGATCATGGACCATCTGCTGACCCGCGAGGAAGCCGTGGCACGGCTGGTAGATCGGCACGGCCTGGATGCTCGCCGCCCCCTGCGCCTGCCGACACCTGATCCCGACGGCCGCTACCCCGCCGACGTCATCGACGGCTGGCACAACCCGATGCTTGATCACCGCCACCATGTGCAGTGTCCCGGCCTGGTCGCCGGCAACCCGCAATCGCATCTGGCCGCGATCGGCTTGCTCGCACTGCTGGCTGAGCAGCGACCGGAACTCGAGCCGCGGCTGGCGTGGGTGCACTCCGATACCGGAAGGCTCTGTGCCACCGTCGACATCGACGGTGCCCGCCTGTGGGCGACCAGCTCGGCGCGGTGGGCCGGCACCGCCCGGCAAGGACTCACCGCCGCTGACGCGGTCGCCGACGAGATCGTGGCGTGGCTGCTCCACGACTACCGGCCCACCCCGGCACTCAACGCCTGGAACGGCGGGTCCGGACTCGGCCTGGGCTAAACACCCGCCGGCAAGCAAAAGACCTCCACCCGCACCGTCCCGGCCCTCGACGCGGTCGCCGGACTCGGTGCCCGCACCACCAGCTGGGCCGACACCCTCACCGTCGCCCGCGACCTCGTCGAGGCCGCCCGCGCGCAGGGATGGTCGAAGACCGAGTTGATTACCGCCTGCCACAACCGATTTCCCGATCCGCGGTGGGTCGCGGCGTGCTGGGCACTGCGCAGCGTCGCCACCCGGCCACTCAACGTCACCAGCACCGCCGATGTGGTCGTCGCTGATCGGCTCATGGGGACCGGAGGCAACATCGGCTCCGCCGACCTCGGCGCGATCACCGCCCGCCGTGTACTCGACATCGCCACCGACCCGCGCTCGGAAGACTGGCTGATCGACACCCTCACCGGGGCGACCGCTACTCCCCTGATCGAGGACACCGCCGGACATCTCGCCTTCCCCGGACTGGTCAACCCCTGGCGGTGGCTCCTGGCCGTCGAAGGCATGATCGCCGTGGCATCGATCAACGCGTGGCTACCCGGCACCGGCACCCGGCTCTCCCGATGCCTCACCACAGGCTCGCTGCCTGATCGTCACCACCAGGACGCCGACGTCGACTACACGATGTGGCTGCCCGTCTGGGACGGCTGGCGGTCCTGGACCGCCATCGGCCACAGCCTCGCAGGCTGGCTGCGCTGGCGCGGACACGACGCCCACACCACCACCGACGCCGTGCTGGGCCACACCGTCGACGACCTCACCGGATGGGCGTACCCGATCGCCGCCCGCAACGGCCAAAACCACGTCATCCTCGCCGGCACCCCAGGACTCTCCCCCAATGACCACTGGTAGCCGAGTCGGCCAGCATCGCCCCGGCGAGGTGTGATGATGGCCTCCCGAGTGACGGCCGACGACGTCACCGAGTGGCGACGTCTCCTCACCGGCGGATGGACACTGCGCGAGGTCGCCGAACACTACGGCGTCGACGCGAGAACCGTGCACCGCCACGTCGGCGCCCGCGGAATACGCACCGGACCCCGCGAATACGACATCACCGTCGAACAAGCACTCGCCGCCTATACCGCCGCCGGCTCACAACGAGCCGCCGCCGCCGACCTCGGCGTCTCCCGCTCGGTCATCCGCCGCCGACTACAGCTCGCCGGCCTCAACGGATGGCGCACGCGTCGATAGCGACCGACGGTGGGCCGGACAATCCGGTGCAGCCCACCAACCGGGCATATCACTAGATACGTGTGTCGAGATACTGTACGGTCGGTTGCATGATCGAATTCAATGTCACACCAGCGCGTGCGGACGGGCACCACCCGAACGAGGATCTACGGACCCGGACTTCGCGGTGGTGGACGTGCGCTGACGATAAGCTCCGGCAGTACGGCGACTACGCCTTCGCTGTTGAGTCCAACCTGGTCAGCGGCGTTTTTGCGATCCCCGGATGGACGCGCGATCCTAACGCCGGACACAAGGTTGTCCTGGACCTCGCTGACCTCCCTGCCGGTGATCCACTGCTCCAGTGGATCGGACAGCCGCCCCCGATTCCATGGACGCCAGGCCAGCGCCAGCCCTTCAAATACGTCACCCGAGTCGACGTGATGCCCCCGGTATGGACGCCGCCAGATGCGACCCCGCGCCTGGAGAACGATCCTCGCGGCGGACTGGTAAGCGCCTTCCTGGACAGCGGGCGCGCGGCCGATGTCACAGCGGTGAAGGCGGCGATCAACGAGTCCTCCACTGCGACACCGGATGAACAAGCCGAACATGTCATTGACGCTCTCGACAACGCCCGGAAGGCTCGGCAATGGCGCTACAGCTATGAGACCCAGAACAATCTTTCGCAGATGGTCGGAATGCTTCGCAGCGGCCAGGAATGTCAGTGACATCAGGCAGTCCAGGAATCAGGGATTCGTCGCGCGATTGCCCCCGCACCGCGCGAGCATTTGCGAAAGACATTTGAGAATGCTCTACCCTGCATTCTATGGCGCGTAAAGAAGTTGTCTCGTTCGTTGATGATCTCGATGGCACTGAGCTGGATGTCGAGGACACCCACACCGTGGATTGGTCGTGGCTCGGTGTCGACTACCGGCTCGATGTGTCGAGTGAGAACCTCGACAAGATTGAAAACGGCAAGGTTCCACTCGCTCGGCTGCTCACAGCGTCGACGAGGGTGGGTGGTCGCCGCCAGTCGACCGCACCGAAGGCGACCACGGGTGGCTCCCAACGTCCCTCACGGTCTCGCGACCGCAGCACTGACGGTGCCGCGGTCCGCGAATGGGCGGCCGGCAACGGCTACGACATCGCGCCCCGCGGCCGTATCCCCGGCGCCGTGCTTGAGGCGTACCACGAGGCTCACTGAGCCTCGTTCGACGGAGCTCTGAACACATCGTGCCCCTATGGGTAGGGATTACCCATAGGGGCACGATGGCGTTCGCAGCACCCGATATGACTACAGGATGTTGCTGGGTGCCTGCAGATGCCACACGGTCGCCGGGAGGGTGTCGCCGACGCAGACTGCTTGTCCGGCACGCCATTCGGCGCGCAGGGTGGCGTTAGCGTTGATGAACGAGACGCAGTCGGTACTGCTGGCGAATGGCCCGTATTCGTAGTACACCGAGTTGTCCGACCAGGTGCGGTGTTTCTGCACGACCTGGATGTCGGCGTGGGCCGGTGCGGCAGCGGTGGCGGCGATCGCCGCGGCGATCACCGCCCCGGCACCGAGGGTACTCAGCCGACGGGCGGTCCGGCGGCGGGTAGAGATTGTCATGGTCATGTCGGGGTGTCCTTCGTTGTGGGTGCTGCCCGCCGGGTGCGGGGAGCGGGGAACCACGGATCACGAAGCGACCCACTGACAACAGGGGTGTGTGCACGCAGCACCAACCGCCCGGTCCGCCTACTGGCGGCCGGGTGTGGTGGTGGAGCTGGTGGGTGTCCCTGTCATCGCGTGCTCACCTCGAGGTCCGAGGAATGAGCCGTCGGTCAGATCAGGGAACGACGGGGGTGGTGGTGGCGGGTGGGGTTGCTGTCACCGTTTCGGTGACGGTGCTCGCCGCCGGTGTCGAGGTCACGGTTTCCGTGGTGGTCTCGGTGGTGGTTTCGGTGACCGTCGCCGGCGCCGCGCTGGGGGTGTCGGTGGATTCCGCGGCCGGCGACATGCCGGGCATCGTGGTGGTTTGTACCGACGCGGCTGCGACCGGCGGCGACCTCCTGGCCACAGTGGTCGAGTAGCTCAATCTGCAGATCAGCATCGGTTTATGCGAACAGATGAGAGATTCTCGCGCGGCTTCCCCCACGGTGAGGTCGTGTAGTGTTAGCTGTCGCTCGAAGAGATGACGACAACACCAGCCGGCAGCAAGAACGCGGGATGCAGACCGGGCGATCGCGAAGGGCGCTCTTTCCTCGCGGTCGGTCAGCACTCGGAACAGCAGTTCGGCGCCGCGGGATCGTACCTGAATCGTCGTAATAGTTGTGGCACAGCTGGGGCCGATTGGGGCTTGGGATAGACCTTGTCGATCAGGACTGCCTCCTGCAACTCGTCCTAGTTCAACACGTCTCGGTACCAGTTTATATTGGCGCGCAATATGTTTCGTCACCAGTGACGAAACGCCGCGGGTGTCACGCACGGCGATGTGAGCCAGTCCAGGCCGGCGATGAGGAGGGCGACTCGACTCTTGTCTGTATGTCAGTGGTTCTGTGGGCGGTTGCGGAATCGGTGGCGGGCGTTGGCGACTGCTGATCCGGTGCGGGTCTCCGCTTAGTCCGCGGCCTGCGCTCCAGGCGTTCCATCGGTCGGGCCTCGACCCCGGATGGTGGACACGACCTAACGATCGCTACTGTTGGGCGCGTAAGGAATGGCCGCCAGGGTTTCTCGATACGCGCTTTCGTAGGTAAGCGCACAATACGCTCAGAGCGAGAGCAACCAGGAAGATCGCCAAGTCTGGCCAGATCACGCCACCGAAACGGATGAGCTGGAATGCAAGACGAAAAGCACTGATGATGACTGTTAGTCCAGCAAGGCACTGGATGATCAGCAAGACAACGTTAGTGATCGGGCGTTGTTTCATGCGTGTACCGTCTCACAGGCCCAGGGGGTCCACTCTCCGCCGGTAGCAGAATTCCTCGCCCGTGTGCACAAGCTCGAGCCGTCCTTCAAGTTGAGAGGAGTGTCAGGCAGCATCGCGTAGTCGCCGGTTATCGATCCAGCAGCGGGGTTTACGCAGTTGGACGGAGTGACCGTCTTGGTGACCACACGCCCGGAGGCTTCGGTGTAGAGAAACTGGTGCTGCCGGTTGCAGATGGCATAACCGATCGTAGGGTGCGGACCGCAACAAGGAAAAGCAAGAACACGAGTCCGAAAAGAAGCCCGGCAATGGGCTTTCCTATGACGGGGCCCCGTAGACACTGACTAGTTGTGCAGTGCATACTTTCCACACGTCGTGATCTTTGATCAGGGCGAAGAAGGACACCTCGTCGTCCGAATTTCCGCGAGGGTCTCCGTTCACGCCCAGCGTTGTCCTTGAGAACGTGTATCCTGTATTGCCATCGTCGGTGGTGAAGTGAAAGTCAGATAATCTCTCAACTTTAACCTCGTTTCCCGCCGAGTTTGTCAGTAGTCCACCATGACTTCCGGTCAGTAGTCTAGCCGCCGCATCTCCGCAAGTGAGGGCTTTCAGTCCTGTCCAATCCCCCGAATTGTATTTGGCGACTACATTCTGTACGGAACCTTCGATGGTAGAACTGCTGGGCGCGGCCGGGGTGCCATGTCGAGTAACGAGTACCGCGACGACTATTGCCACCAGCACGAGAGCTGATATCGAAATGACTGCCACTCGTCCAGGCAGATTCAGACCTATACGTCTCTTCCTGACTTGGTCACCGGCCTTGTTTCCTGTCGATTCTTTCGTGGTCATCGCTTGCCGACCTTCCTGATCACAATGATGGCGATACCCACGGGAGCCAATATGAACACCAAGATATTGAAAATCCCCACATGGTTGGTGATGGCGTCACCGATCGCGGAGATAAGAAGAACAATGAACAACACCAGATAGGCGATCTCTGAAAACGTCAGTCGCGGATTGCCACTTTGGTCCTTCGGCCGCTCAGTCACAGTTGCCGAACCTCCATTCGTTGGCTTCAAACACCCATAGCCGATTGCCTGAGGATACAAATTCAGGAACGCCCAGATCTTGGGGGAATGAGACCCGAACCATCGCTTTTCCCGGTGATCGCATTGTCACAGTGTATTCGACAACGGGGTCCGACGTTTGGTAGCCATTCATCAACGACCGCATCTCCGCCGAGTATGCGTTGACATCTGATCCTGCTCTGCACCTTTCTGAACGGATCTTCCACGCCTGGGCATATCGACCTTCGAGAATATTCGTGTACATGCTCTGCACTGCGCTCCCCAGTAACTGATCGGAGCCGTCGGAAGACGCGGACGGACTATCGGATGCGCCACACGCAGTCACCGACGCTAGGCACACCGCTCCGACAGCAAGGGAGCAACCTAATTGTTGCCACCTCATAGTGCGCAATTCGGGTACGGCTTGACGTGCCCGGCGAGTCGTGGACGGTGGGATCTCCACTATGTGATCACGCAGCCCGGTTATGTTCGAGCCACGCAGCTTCAACTTCGTCAGGAGTTTGATAACCCAACGCGGAATGAAGCCGAATCCGATTGTATCGCAATTCAATCCATGATGTCACATCATTGATGGCGTGTCTTCTGGTGGGATAGGCGTTACGATTGACGAGTTCATTCTTCAGCGACCCGTTGAACGACTCGGCCCACGCATTGTCCCAACACACACCCGTGCGTCCAACCGACCGCAGCACTCTCAGGCCCCGACACGTATCCATGAAGTGACCAGACATATATTGACTTCCGCGGTCGGAATGAAATATGGTCACGTCGGGAATAAAGTCAACATTTTTCGATGCATTTTTCAATGCGTCACACACCAAATCTGCTGTCATTCGAGACGACATCGAATAACCAACAACCTTCTTCGAGAAACAGTCGAGCACCGTCGCCAAATACACCCAGCCCTGCCACGTCGCGATGTAGGTGATGTCGCCGACGAGCTTGTGACCTGGGCGATCGGCGGTGAAGTCACGCCGCAGTAGATCCGGCAGGCCGGCACACTCGACCGGGATCGTCGTGCGTGGGCCCTTCCTGCGTGGTTGACAGGTCACCAGGCCCTCATCGACCATGATCTGGCGCACCGTATCGTCATCGACCATCACGCCCTCACGCATCAACTGGGCATGGATACGGCGGTACCCGTAGGTGGAGTCCGAGTCATCGAACACCGTGCGGATCCGGTCTGTCACTACGATCCGCGCCGCCGCCCGCGCACTGACACCCCGCTTCTTCCATTCGTAATATCCCGAGGTCGATACCCGCAAACAACGGCACAATGCCGCCACACTGTGATTGCCTTCTTCGCGCGCGATGAACTGGAACTTCACCGATGCTTCTTCGCGAAGAAGGCCGTCGCTTTTCCCAGAATCTCGTTTTCTTCCCGCAATTCGCGAACTTCTTTTTCTAATTCACGAAGACGCTGGCGTTCCGATATCTCTACCGGCTCCCCGGTAATCTCCGGGTACCGTCTCCGATATGCCTTCACCCAACGAGACACCGAATTCTCAGATACCCCATTCTTTTTCGCCACATCCACAATCGTGTGTGACATCTCCACAACTTCACGCGCTACCGAATCACGAAACTCATCCGTGAAACGCCCACGATCCCGTGCCACAGCCAACTCCTTCAGTCATCCCCACCGTAGTGGTAGGGACCACCGTCCGGGACACGCCGGTCAGGTCAGCTCGCACGAGTGGTTCGGTTTTGGCGTTGGTGTGGGTGTGGGTGTGGGTGTGTATTCCGGGGTTGGCTGCTGTGTTGGTTCCTGGGTTGGCTGCGGTGCGGGCGCCTGGGTCGATGTGGCACCGTTGTCGCCGTTGTTGAGTCCACGAGGTGCGGTGCCCGAGCCGCCGTTGCCACCGCTGTCTCCGCTGCTACCGCCGTCGCCGCCTCCACCATTATCGCCGCCGCCGCCGAGGATTCCGTCGACGAAGTTAGAGCAAGCGGTCACGACTCCGCTGATTCCGAGTATCCCGGCAACGATACTGAGAATATCCGGCTCTGATTTCAAGATATTCCAGATACTCCGAGGGTTGGGATTCTTCTCGATCTTCTCGATCATGTCGGCGATCCGATGTGCCCAACCTGGCTTCAGTCTGGCAATTTGTTCTAGAATTTTCGGTATCCGAGCCACCTTGAGGAACGGGACGATAAGTGAAGCAATGGAAGCAACACACACAGTGCCCTGCCACAAGTTCCCCCAGAACCCAACGGGGATAGCTGATGCTGCTGCCTCGTTATATGGATACTGGATCGAGGGGTCCGGGAAAAGGTTCTGAGGGGATTGTGGAGCGGTTTCGGGGCCGATTGATGGCACGGGGGTATTGGAGGGTGACTGCGCTGCCTGATTAGTAGGTATTGACGGGACTCCTCCGATAGGTGTTGACGGAGAAGGCGTCTTCCCTGGAATGGGAACGATGGGGCTGTCGCCTGGTGCAGGAATGTCGGTGGCCCCGTGGGCGCTCATGTTCGGCCCGCCACTACTGCCGGATGTGGTGGTCGTCGGTATCGACGGCGCGGTCACCGACGGTGGGGTGGTGGTCGTTGGCGTTTGCGTGGTCGGATCCTGGCAGACATCGGATGGCCTTGTCTGGGGCGTCGATTCGAACATGCGGGCGCTCGGCCCGCGGTTGATGTGATAAGAGCGATCATGGTGAGTAGCTTGACGGTGTGTCGGTCACGCATTTCTGGCCAGGCAGAGGGTGGGATCATTTGAATTCTTTCCTCGCCGCAGGGTGGATCACAGCCAGGTGCGGGCGCTGTACACGTTGAGTGTGTCGTCGGCGGTGGGGGTGGATACCGAGAAGCGGGCGATCACCCGGACGGTGGTGGGTCCGAGGCAGCCGTCGACGGAGACGTGGGCGCGTTTGATGCGGATGGACGCGTGGTCGGTGGTGAGTGTCTTTTTCCCCAACGAGATTTCGGTGATTTTGCCGGGCGCGATCTTCGCCGAGATCGACGGCGACACCGATGCTGAGGCACCAATATTCGCGCTGGGAACTCCGCTGATGGTGACGCCGACGTTGGGGCCGGCGGAGAACCCGAGTCCCAGGGTGGCGCCGTCGGAGACGTCGACTTGGCAGCCGACGACCAGGAATTGTTCGAGGACACCAGAAGTCACGGGTTGGTTCCCGGTGCCGGAGATCTTCGCACCGACCCGCGCCGAGATCCAGCCTTCCCGGCTGGTGGCGGCGTTGGCGATGTTGCTCATCGGGTTCACCACCAACTGGTTGGCCCGCAACTCGAGGTTCCAGCCGTCATCAGTGGTGGTGTGATCGTAGGTCGAGGCCAACGGCGTCGGTGTCGCGTGCGCTGCACCACCACCACCAACGCACAGTGCTGATACCACTGCGCACACCGCGGCGCCCTGAAACAGGCTGCGCGACAAGCGGTGACGCGACCGACGGCGAACCAACAAACCTTGACCACCCATGATGACCCCCAAGTCACTGTGTGTCGACGAGCACGAGAGCCACTCCACGTATTGGTGAACGTGATCCCCGACTTCACTACCGCAAGGATTAAAACAGAGAACCAGACACGTGACAACCTGAACACCGGTGGTTGGTGACACGTCGCGCCAAGATTCCCCAGAAACGGGGACACCCAGCCGGGCGGGCACCACCCGGCAAACATCAAGGGAAGTCGCCGTCATCCGACCCACGTCGAGGCCGGGCCGCGGGCTTGCGGCCAGTCTCAGCAGCACGATGTGACAGTTACGTGGGAGTGCCTGACCTGCGATTATCTATACGCTGACGAACCGGTTGGTCCCCGTGATTGTGTTGGTCCCAGTGATTGTGAGATGCTCAGGCGATCTGGGCGACGCGCCGAGCCGACGGGGAACCCACGGCCCGCAGTCGCGATCTAGCTTTGCGTAATATTGGTTATCGGCCAAATAGATTGGCGCGCAATCCGTTTCGTCACCAGTGACGAAACGTTGCCGGTCTCACACGGTGCGCAGGCCGGAGCTTCTGGCGGTACGTCCCGTCAGTGTGCGTCGCCGCGGGCTGTCCAGGTCCAGCTAATGTCGATGCATGGCAAGTGCTAATCGTGGTCGACGACGGATTCAGCCAGACTCGACCTATGCCGTCCCCGGAGTGACGCTGCTGGTTGGTTCTGCTATCGCGAGTTATGAATCGATCCCCCGCGCGCCGCGTTTGCTGGCAGCAGCAGGAGTTGAGCCATATGAAAGTCTGCGGCGCGGATGTTCGGCAACTCTTCTCTGAGGCGGAGAACCCTCGCTATTTTCTGATGGCCTGGTACGAACGCCCCGACGAGTACGAACCGCCCGGCGGGTTAGCTGCCGGGATTGCCCTCGCAGGCTTCGAGCGAACGTGGTCTGTTGAGGACGCCGCAGACGTGTGGGAAGTGCTGAACTGGATGAGTGACAACCCTCCACCGCAACGTGAAGGATGGGTAGTCCAGTGCAGAAAACTCTTCGTACTGAAGCCGAGGCTTCCTTTGGAAAAGGGCGAATCAGACGCCGTCCTTTTGTGGAAACAATCGTTCGAGCGTCGGTAAGTAGGCAACACCAAACACCGTGGTGGCGCTAGATCTGCACTATCAGAGAAACAGCACTCCGATCAATAGGCCGCCAACGAAACCAAGGGCCGGGTAGACGATTAGCCAGCCTATCCATCCAGTGAGGGCTCTACGGAGTGGTGACACTACCCCAGCGTCCTTTGCGGGACAGCACATTCAATTCGATCGTGCTGATATCTGGTTCAAGCGCCTTCCATTCCTTTATCGGGGCTGTTGAAGTGATTACAGTCAACCCCGATCTGCTCGCGCTTTGCAGGGGATACGTATGATGGACCCTGCGGACTGCCAGTGTGAGGCCTTCGTGATTGAATGCCCCTTCATCGACGCTGAGTAGGC
Organism: Gordonia sp. L191; assembly: GCF_030077625.1. NCBI lineage: Bacteria > Bacillati > Actinomycetota > Actinomycetes > Mycobacteriales > Gordoniaceae > Gordonia > Gordonia sp. L191. The sequence goes on from NZ_CP125996.1 coordinate 2,301,736, forward strand.
CGTCGTCAGATACATGGTGGCCAAAGACAACGCTGCGATACAGTGACGCAATATCTTTGTCGGTCGCAATTGACGACAAGCTCAGGGTTTCATGCGAATCGAAGTCAAAGTACTGGATAACTATATTCGGAACAAACTCACCCTTCGGCGCGGGGTGAAGAAATATCGTACTCGCCATCACAGAATGCGCCTCAGAGGAGCCCGCTTCACGCCACTCTGTAGGAACGGCAACCTTGGCCGTCTCGGACGGAGCGCGAAGCCTAGCTACACTTCGCGACCCGCGAATCACCTGCTCTACGGCTATAAGGCTCATACGAACTCCTGTGACAATGACCTAGTGAAGAGAACTACCGATAATGAGACCAGCCATAACGGCGGCAACGGTAGGGGCTGAGTACAGCTGAAGTACCCAAACATTAGTGGATGGCCGAAAGAATTCTGAGAACGTGTACAGCGGCTGCACGGATGACCGATGTGACGTGGGCTTTTTCCTATTTCGTTGCCGGTGTCGAATCATCCGATGCACTAGGTTCTCCTCTTACTGTTAGTCAAACAGTCCCTTGATCCACCGGGCAGCGTCCGCGCCGGCCTGACTTCCGACCGCAGCACCGATACCTGCACCAACAGCTGTGCCGATGGGGCCAGCGAAGGTTCCGATCGCCGCTCCGGCCGCCGCGCCGCCCAGCGTACCCCCGACAACCGCGCCTACTGCACCGGCTGCTGCGTCACCGCCGTCTTCCTCGCCGCGGGAGTATTTGCCCCACTCATCAGCGACGGTGAGCGCGGTTCCCAGTACGAAGGAACCTCGGCCAAGCACCTTACCAGCGGCCCCGATACGCGCGATATCGTCGCCGCCGAGTCCCGCTGTGTTAATGGAATGCGACCGCCCCGGCTGCCGGAATGCGTCCGCAAGATCGTTGCCCCGTTGCTGGGCGGCGCCAATGGCTGCGGTGACTGCTGGGCCGTTGAGATCCAGTGGTTCTCCGGTGGCCGGATTGGTGAACAATGACGAAGCGCCGCCCTCGTCACCGGTGGCGGATTGTTCGGTCCCTGCGATGTTGATGGTGTAGGTGGTGCCGTCGGGGTTGGTGCCGGTGTATTGGGTTTGTCCGGTGAGGGGGTTGGTGATGGTGGTGGCGGGTTGTCCGGTGACGGGGTCGGTGCCGGTGTTGACGATGAGTCCTTGTTCGCGCAGTCCGGTACGGGTTTGCGCGCCTTGTGCGGTTTGTTGCGCTTCGGGGCTGGTGTAGGGACCCATGCTGGTGGCGGCAGTGAGTTGATCGGTGAACGCCTGGGCTGGATCGTTACCGGTGGCCCGCACACTGAACTGAGCACCGGTGGTGGGGTCGGTGTAGACGTTGATCGGATTGCCGTCATCATCGACGGTGGCCGTGACCGCATAGCCCTGCTCGCGTGCACTGATGCGTTGCTGAGCGCCAGCGACGACTGGATTGGTGGTGGCATCGGCCGATCCCTGACTGGCAACGATCTGCCGGTCGGCGGCGTCTTGGCCTTGCGAGTCCGACACCGCCTGCTGGGTGGCTGGCGACATCCCGGTCGGTACCTGTGCGGTATCTCCGGTGGCGGGGTCGGTGACGTTGGCGACCGGGGTGCCGTCATCGGTGACGCCTGAGGTGACCGCCAACCCTTGGTCGCGGAGGGCTTGGCGTTGCTGGGCGGCGTCGCGACCGGAGACTTCGGGGCCTTGGGTGTTGGCGGTCATCTGGTCCCACTGGCTCTGCGAGTTCGACGCCGCCACCGCTTGCTGGGTTTGCGGGGATTGACCGGTGGCGACCTGCCCACTTTCTCCGGTAACCGGATCAGTGACGTTGGCGACCGGGGTTCCGTTCGAGGAGGTCCCCGAGGTCACATCCAAGCCTTCTTGCCGCAATGCTTGGCGTTGCTGGGCGTCGTCACGTCCTTGTACCGCGGGGCCTTGGGTGTTGGCGGTGAGCGCGTCGAAACCTGCCTGGGCTTCCGACTGCTCGTGAGTCGGGTCAGCGATGATCGGGTACACCGCATCCGGTGAGGGCTGGACGTGTTGGACGAGGTTCCCGTTCTCGTCGACGGTGTACCACGTTTTCTGTGGTCGCCCGAGGGCGTCGTAGGCCCATGGTCTCGCGATCTGACGCACGGGGTTACCACTGGCGTCGTAGATGGTGGCTGATCCGTCTGGGTTCACCCCGATACGTCCACCGGGCGGGACGTCCTCGTCGAAGACGTAGGAGCGTGGGCTGGTCGGATCGTTGATCAGCACCAGTTGCGAGGGACCTATTGTCGCGCGTTCGGATCCGCCGCGTGGCAGCAACGACCAGCCGCGCGAACCACCACTCGTGGATCGGGTGCCCAGGGCTGCGCGTCGTACCCGCGGGTTCGCGGCGGCGAAAGCTGCCGCACCGGCGACGACCCACGCGGCCAGGGGGATCTCCGGCTGTGTGGAGTTCGAGCCCGTGTCCAGTGCGTGGGGCGAGTCACCGGCTGGTGCGTTCGTGATGCTCGCTCCCGGTGCCGTTGTCGCCGCAGGGGCAGCGGTGGACGGTGCTACCGGTATCTGCCCAGTGGGCTCGCCCGACGGTGCCGGTTGCGGTGCTGTCGGCCTGGCGCCGCCAGTGTTCGGGTTGGCCGGTCCGGCACCGCCGTTACCGTCGCCACCCGCGGCAGGTTGCGGGGCAGCCTGTCCGGGGACGGTGACGATCGGTGTGCCGTTGCCTTCTCCTGGGCCGGGCCCGATGTTGGAACCGACTTGCGGGCCACCCGATCCCGCACCATTGCCCCCGGTCGTGGGTGCCGGGGTGTTTGTGGTGGGTTGGAAGGTGTTGGTAGGAAACGAGATACACGGCCAGTTCGACCCGTATTGGGCGCGCATCTGATCACACAACGCATCCGCGTGCGCGGGCGCCGGCTCACTACCGAACGCGGCTACGGTGACACCACCGCCGATCGCGAGGACAGATGCGGCCAGCAGTCCGGCGCCGATCCGGCGGCGCGGGAGCCGGTGACGCCCCCGACGAGGGTGCGACGTCACCGACTCTTCCTTCGAGTGATCTGCGTGTTGCCGGATACTGCTGCGGGTCATCTGGTTTTGCCCCACATCAGGGCACCCAGGATGGCGTCCGCGCCGGTCCAGAACCAGCGTCCGGCGATCGACATCACCAGGAAGAACGCGAGGAACACCGGGATCACTCCCCACCGGTCCGACCACTGACCGAGATTCGACAGGTTCGCTGCCGCCAGCACCAGCAACACACACCCGACGAGGAACAACACCACCTTCACCACCGGCACCCCACCACTGGGGGTGTCCTCCGACAGGTCAGGGTCCCTGCTGACCGGCGCGCTCGTCGTTGCCGTCGACGACGTGGAGTGTTCGGCGGTCACCGCGTCAGCGTCGCTGCGGTGCGCCCCGCCCGCGGTGGCAGAAATCGTTGGAGCGGTCATCAGAACTCACGGTCCTTTCCGGTCACAGATAGAGGAGTGGTCACAGGTAGTGCGGTTGTCCGTAGACGTTGATGGTGTTGTCGTTGAGTGCGGTGGAGATGGCGACGGTGACGTAGGCGCGCACCGCGACCGGTCCCAGGCAGCCGTCGACTTTGACGTGCACGCCGTCGGCGGTGATGCCGGCTTTCCCGGTCTGCAACTTTTTGGACCCGAACGGGATGTCGGCGATCGTGCCCGGCCGCAGGGTGGTCGCGATGTTCGGGGTGACCGTCGCCCCGATCGTGACTGCCGGCGGGTAGGACACGTTGAGGTTGGCTGACGGGCCACCGGAGACTCCGATGGTGGCTCCGGAGGTGACGTCGGTGTTGCAGCCGATCTGAAACCCGGTCGCAAGGGTCCCGGACTGGATCGGCACAGAACCGGTACCGGCGATCACCGCTTCGCCCTTCAAGGACAGGAATCCCTCACGCGTCCAGCTGGATTGATTGAGCGGCGGAACGCTGCGCACCTGTTCCTGCGATTTGATCGCGGTCACCCGCCAGCCGTCATCGGTGACCTTGGAGACCTGTCGATCAGCAAAAGTGGCCGCGTGCGACGATCCCGCCCCGAGCATGCTGGCCGAAAGCGCCATCACTGCGGCGAGCACAGCCAGCACCCCGGGCGCCAGGTCGGTACGCCGGCGTGCTGTCCTGGCCAGTGCCGTCGACCTGATCATCATCTTCGCTACTCCCCCTGCAACTCTCGGCTCTTACGGTTCGTGTTCCGGGTGCCCTCTAGCGGTTGGCGGTGTAGATCATGCTGTTGCCGCCCGGCAGGGTGCGGTAGCTGATGTAGAGCGACTGGTTGTTCTGCGCGGCGATCCCGGACCGGTACTCGATGGCCTGGCCGACCGTGCGTCCGTACTGGCTTCGCCCGTACTGCGGCAATGCCGCATCGACCACCCCGCCGATGTGCGCGTCATGAACCACCCGCGCCTCACCGGAATTCAACTCCACCGCCCCACCACCGGGTACCGGGCTGACAGTGAACGCCGAGGCCGCCGGGGCCACCGCAACCGCGCCCGCAGCCGACAACAGCAGACCAGCACCCACAACCACCAACCGACGCTTCGCATTCACCACAACAGCACTCCTCTGAGATAGACGCTCGACCCGCAACCCCGGGACGATCTGATGCGACGCAAACTATCACATCATGCGCTACATGCAACCCGAGATGTGGTGAGCTAAACACAAGAGATGGGGATGCAGCCACCCCGCGCCTCACCGCAACCCCACCCCGCGACGACGAGCCCCGGAGTCCGACCTACGGGGGCGCCGAACACCCAAATAGGTGTCATCAAGTCCCAGTTACGTTGTCATCCGACGCTGCGTCGAGTCGACTGGGAACGACGGCGCGTAGTCGCCGTGCTTTAGCTTTGCGTAATATTAGTTTTCGGCGAAATACATTGGTGCGCAATATATTTCGACGAAACGTCACGGGTGTCACAGTCGGCACCGTGGGTCAGCCGAGGCCCGGGTGTTGGGTGACAGTAGACCTGCGACAAGTGACAGGCAGATGAGACTTCTGACCAGGCACAATCCTCGGGTGACAGTCACGGCCTGATCACAAGGCGCCGGTCTAAATCTTGAATAAACGCGATGGCGCTCTCAACGAATCTTTCGAGAGTTGCTGTTTCTAGAACTAGCCGATTGCCCTGAAATCTAACGCCGAATTCCCCCATTTTTCGCCTAGTTTTCGCGTTCTGCTGTCGTGGCGCAGGTGGCCGAGGCCGTGAGCTATACTATTTCGTCGTGTCTCTTCTCGCTGCTGGTGCTCTCATGACCGACCTCGCTGTGTCCCGATGTGTGTGGTGCTCGTCCCTTGAAGATGTTGCGGTGTATCGCCATGAACCGCGGTGCGGGCGGTGCCGCGCCGCGGAACAAACTGTTGCCGAGGCCCGCCACTTCATCCGCGTGTACGGTCTGCGCCCCCTGGGTGCGTCCCTGGAGTCCGAGGACGACGAAGAGCGGGAGCATCGGGTCGCTTTCCGCGAGGCGTCCGCAGAGCTGAGGCGGAGCCGGACAGAGACTCCGAACACGCGTAAACCTTCCGTGGTGCGGCGAGCCGGCGGCACCACGTCCCCGCCCGTCGCCGTGAAAGCGAATGGTAAGGCCACCAGCACAGCGCGGAAGGTCGGTTCCGGGGACGACTCGACCGGCATTTCCCGGCCTGGCGCCACTGAACTCATGAGTCGGGCCGAGGGCCTCTTGGCGCAGCTCGCCGAGATCGAGGGCCGTCTCGAGGTCGCGCTGGAAGACACCGGTCTGAGCGGTAAGGCCAAGGCATCTGACCTGACAGCAAAGCGGGATTCTGTGCTGCGTATGCTCGCCGCGTTGGAGAAGGCCAAGCGTGCGATGTAGGACTCGGAGCCTTGGGCATTCGCCATACTCTCGCTATCGATAACGGTTGCCATCCCGGTTAGGCTGGGTGTCATGACAGGGCCCTCCATCGCGCAGATCTTCAACTCGGCCAGTGCGGATTTCGATCTGGTGACTCCCCTTGTCTGGGGCCCGGCGGGGGAAGCCCTGGTGGCAAGGGCGGGAATGTCGCTGGGCGACAAGGTGCTCGACATCTGCTCGGGCACCGGGGCGAGCGCGCTGGCCGCCGCTCGGGCCGTCGGGCCCGACGGGCACGTCACCGCGGTCGACTTCGCGACCGACCTGGTCGACCGCGCCCGGGCCAACGCCGACGCGGCGGGCTTGCGCAACATCGACTTCCGCGTCGACGACGTCACTACTCTCCCTGGCCGTTTGTCGCCCGAATACGACGTCCTCACTTGCGGTTTCGGTGTCTTCTTTCTGCCGAATATGGACGACTCCGTGCGGCAACTCCTGACCCTGCTGCGCCCGGGCGGCCGACTCGCCGTCGCGGTCTGGCACGACGACGCGCTGCGCGACTTCACCAATGCTTACTTTGCCGAGGTCGCGCGGGTCAAAGGTGACCCACCGCCTCCCGGCCCTCGTGCCCCGTCCGATGGACCGCCGCACCCCATCACCCGGATCGACACCCAGGAGAAGATCGTGGGATGGCTCGAATCGCTTGGTGCGGTGGATGGTTCGGCGTCAGTACTCGAACTGCGAGTCCCACGCACGGACGAGTTCTCCTGGTCGATGGTTTTGGGTAGCGGACTGCGGGGCGCTCTGTCGGGGATGGACGCCGAAACCGTCGCCGCCGTCCGGGCAGGTTTCCTGCGGCGACTGGCAGGCGATGGGATCACCGAAGTCGACTGCGACACCTTGATTGCTGTCGCTCGGACACCATGATCGCTGTTGCGGACTGGCCCCAGCGCCAGCGCTTCCTCGGGTCGCCCAGGAGCTGCAGTGGAGCCGATTGCCGATCCCCTACACGATCGAGGCGCGGTAGATGATCTCGATGGAATCGCCAAGAGCGCGATCGAACTCGGCGTCGTCCTGCTGATCGGTCAGCCCGTCGAGCAGAGCCCGGCTGAAGCTTGCGATGAGGCCAGGGTTTCGCTTCAGTCTCGCGCACGCGTCATCCCGTGTGTACCCGCCCGACAGCGCCACAACCCGAGCGACCCTCGGATGCGAGATGAGATCGGAGTAGAAGCCGTCGTCGGTGGGGATCGTCACCTTGATCGCCACCTGCGCATCGCCGATGCCCTCCAGGCCTTTCACGAGCTCGTCCTTCAGCATGACCTCGGCGTCGCGCTTGTCCGGGGCATCGATGCTGACCTCCGGTTCGAGGATGGGGACGAGATCGGCGGCGAGCACCTCGGCGGCGACCTCGAACTGCTGTGCCACGACTCGCCGGATCCCCTCGGCGTCGGCTTCGTGGATGACCGACCGCTCCTTTGTTCCGAAAACCCCACGCGCCCGGGCATCGTCAAGTGTGCGAGCGAGGTCCGGGATGTCTTTCATCAGCTGGACGCCGTGCTTGGGGTCCTGAAGACCCTTGTCGATCTTGAGCAAAGGCACGATGCCCTTGGTGGACCAGAGGTAGTGGGCGAACTCCGTGCCGTCGACCAGTCGATCCAGCGTCCCCTGGAACAAGATGGCGCCCAGGACGCGGGCGCTGTCGAAGGCCGGACTGACGACGATGCGGGCACGTGCGGCGTTGATCAGATCGAACATTTCCGCGTCTGTCGAGTAGCGATCGTCGGGTATGCCGTACATACGCAGGGCCTTTGGTGTGCTGCCACCGCTCTGGTCGAGCGCCGCGATGAAGCCCTCCCCAGTGGTGAAACGGGCGAGCTGTTCGGCAACGGGCATGGTTGTCTCCTGTCGGGCGAAGGTGGAAAGTCGCGGTCCCCGTCCAATGGTAAATGACAACCGTTATCGTTAGATCATGAGCCAGAAAGATCAGGTCCACGATCAGGGAGGGCCGCTGGTGGCGCTGTGCGCGGGTCACCGGTGCAGCGCTCTGTGGCATCTCGGCGACGAATCGGCCCCGGCCGGAGACCCTAGGTTAACCTGCTCGACGACTTCGTGGTGGACCTGTTGCTCGACGTCGCGGCGAGCGGGATCAACATCGTCGAACGGGACGGGCTGAGTCATCGGCATCCGGCGCGATTCGTGCTCGTCGGGTCCGGCAACCCCGAGGAGGGCCAGTTGCGTCCTCAGCTGGAGGACCGGTTCGGTCTGTCCACGCACGTGCAGACCATCACCGATGTCGGCTTGCGGACCCAGATCGTCCGTCAGCGTCTCGACTACGATTCCGATCCCGACGTTTTCGCGGAACGCCTCTCGGTTCGCCAGCATCACCTGGCGCAACGCCTTGCCGCCGCGCGCGTCGACCTCGAGGGTGTCGAGGTCGACGATCAGATCCTGTCGGATGCCGTCCGGCTGTGCGTCGAGGTGGATGCTGTGGGGCATCGCGGTGAGGTGATGCTGATCCGAGCCGCGCGCGCACTGGCCGCGTTGCGTCGACACTCGACCGTGACGCGGGCGGACCTGGCCGATGCGGCAATCCCGGTGCTGCGCCATCGGATTCCGCGTGAGCCCTTCGAACGCCCGACGGTGGCGACCGCGCGGGTACGCAACGCGGTCGTATCAGTCGTCGGGCACTTCGCGGCGTAGATGCCCACGCTGCCCTGGCATCGCCCGCCGGAGTCGTTCCTCGACTCCGAACAACTGCGTCTCTGCAGGGCCTGGCAGACCGACGGCGGCTTCGGCCTGCTGTTGGTGGGCGACGCGGGCCGTCGGGAGGCGGTGGTGGCATTTCTTCGCCCCGACTCCGCGATGACGATCACCGCCGCCATGACCGACGCCGACGTCACCGCCGATGAAACCGCCACCGGTTCACCGATGCTCTCCGTGCTCGACCGGGCCGCGACATCCGCCGGTGTCGTCATTCCCGCCGCCGACCTGATCGACCCGGCGGTCGCCGCACTCCTGGACTGCGACCGGATTCTCGCGTCGGCGCCGGACGTCGAGAGCGTGCCACCGGTACTCCTCTCCCGCGTTCCGGTCGTCGTCGGGCTGGGCGTGACTCCAACCACCCGATCCCGGCGATTGCCTGCGCAGGACGGCGTGTCGCGCCTCGACTGGGCGGTGCGCACGCTGGCCGCCAACGGAATCGACGATCACCGTCTCGACATCGGCACCGTGCGTTGCCTGGACGCGGTGTCCGCGGCGGGCGGTTCACCCTCGACGGTGCTGGCCCGCAACGTCATCGAACCGCGGCTCGGACCATTGGTCGAGGCCGCGACCCTCGTACCGTCGGCCGCCGATCCGGCTCGGGTGGACGCACCTGCCGCGGGAGACGCCGTGGAAGAGCTCGGCGCCGACGAGGCCGAGGTGGCGCGGCTGGTCGACCTCGGTGCAGCCTGCGCGTCAACGCCGGAATGGGCGTCGATGTCGGTCGCGCGGCGCTACCTGCAGCAGCGCCGCCCCGGACGCCGAGGTGCGATGGGGCGCACGAGACGAGGTCGGGTCAGACGTGTCATCGAGTACGATGCGGCGCTCGGTCTTGACATGCATTCGACGCTGACCGCAGCCGGCCGACGGGGCCGCCTCGATCGGGATGCGTTGCGAAGCAGCATCCACGTGCGTCGAGGAGGTCGCCTGACGATCGTCATCGTCGACCGGTCCGACTCCATGAGCGGCGTCGGTGGACGCGTGGCGGCCGGCAGGGCGATCGGCGCGATCGAACAATCCATCGCCAACCGGTCGAAAGTGGCGGTCATCGTGGCCCGCGGTGCTACAGCGCAACTCGTGGTCGAACCCACCCGCGACCTCCGGGACGCGTACGAGGTCATCGCGGCGCTGCCGTCCGGTGGCGGCACGCCATTGGCGTCGGCCTTCCTGCTCGCCGTCGGGGTGATCGACGACGAACCGGAGTCCGCTGCCCGCGTCCTGGTGGTGTCTGACGGCGGGTCGAACGTCCGCCTCGAGAGGAGGTTGCCGACCGTGCGGAAAGTGCTGTGGCACAGGCGGAGAACGCACTCGGACTCCTCGTGGCCCGGTGCGAGCAGGTAGTGGTGGTGCCGACGGCCAATCCCGGCGTGCGAATCCGACCCGATGACCTCGCATGGCTGCGCCGCGCCGGCGCGGTGGTGCGGCCCGGATGACGGGAAGCACCCACCGGTGAGGTGCGGACCGGATCGATTGTCTCTCCTGAGATCGGTTCCCGCGGGAACGTCGGACGATCTGGTGTACAGGAACGAGCCCCGTCGCGCGCCCGGACGGACCTGCCCTGGACTACCGTGGCGAAAGACTCTCGAATTTCGTGGTTCTCGACCGAGCCGGTGGATGCGGGCTTGAACAGCGCGAGCTGGTTGCGTGCGGACCAGGGAGCAAATAGGAAGGCGCGACGGGTATTCCGCCGACGATCTTGGGTATTCCGCGGCCAAGGATGCAGGTAGCACAACAATGACGAAGACAGACTTCAAGAAAGAGCTGGCCGCCTACCGTGCCAGCTCCAAGGCGTTTGAGATCGTGGACGTCCCACCACTGCAGTACCTCATGGTCGACGGCCACGGCGACCCCAACACCGGCCAGGAATACACCGACGCCGTTGCCGCACTGTACTCCGTCGCCTACAAACTCAAGTTCGCGAGCAAGAAAGAGCTCGGCAAGGATTACGTCGTCATGCCCCTCGAATCGCTCTGGTCGGCCGAGGACATGGACACCTTCACCGACAGGCGCGACAAATCCCAATGGGACTGGACAGCCATGATCATGGTCCCCGACTGGATCACCTCCGAGATGTTCGACGCTGCGATCGTCAAGGCCGCCAACAAGAACCCGCCCGCGAGCCTCGACAGGGTGCGATTGGAGACGCTCCACGAGGGACTCTCCGTTCAACGGCTTCACATCGGCTCCTACGACGACGAGGCCGACACGCTGGCCGAGATGCATCACACCTTCATCCCGACTGCGGGGCTGAAGCCAACGGGAAAACACCACGAGATCTACTTCAACGATTTCCGCAAGGTCGAGCCCGCGAAGCTGCGCACCATCCTCAGGCAGCCCGTGGAACGAGTGTGAAGAGGAGCCTTCTGCCCCGGCGCGCTCGGCCTACTGACGATCCGAGGTGTCGCGCCTGGGAAACTCTCGGCTACTCCCCTGCAGTGGTGCTCTGAGTCGCGTAATGGACTGCTGCGCAACTATTTACCTCTGAAAACGAAGGTAAACGTGCCATAATCCCACGTCCCGCGAGGCACGCAGTCAGAGCGGGACGACAGTTCGCGCCCATTCGACGATGCGAGGATCGTCGAGAGCCGCGGCGACGAGGTCACCGTCGAGCAATTTGCCGGCCTGGGACGGAATGGTGATCAGGTAGGCGCCCGCACCGCGCGCGGCGGCGACACCCGTGGACGAGTCCTCCAGTGCGACGCCGGATTGTGGGGACGCGGACAGCAGCTCGAATGCACGCAGGTACAGTTCTGGGTTCGGTTTGGGCTCGTCGACCTCGTCGGCGGCTACCGACGCGTCGAAGAACTCCGCGATCGATGCCGAGCCGAGAGCGGTTTCGAGCATGCCTCGTTGGCTGTTGGTCGCCACTCCCAACGGGACGCGTCCGGCCAGCATCTCCAGCAGATCAACGGCCCCTTGCATGGGTTCGACACCGGCGGCGAGCTCTGCGTGGACACGCGGCAACAAAGTCGCCTCCAATTCGGGTCCGGTGCCGGGCCGACCGATGTAGTCGGCCATGTTGGCGCAGGCGGCTTCGAGTGTGCGGCCGATCAGGAGGTCCTTCTCGGTGGGGCCGAACCCGAAGCCATAGTCGGCGAACAACGACGCTTCGGCCCTTGACCAGCACGTCTCGGTGTCCAGCAACAGTCCATCGCAGTCGAAGACGATCGCGCTCGCGTGTGTCGGCAAGTTCACCATTCACACAGAATAGGTGCGGCCGGCGGAGAGCCGGCCGTCCGACACTCTCACGTAGTTCCGACGGTCTGACTACTGCTGATCCACACGAGCATGAAAGCCCTCATGCCCACGAAACCAGTTGACTCCCAACCGGTTCTGAATAGCACCGCCCGCGAGGTCGGATTCGCCGATCTGGTCCTGCACCGACAACGATGAGCGTCGGAGCGGCTTGTGGCGGCGTCGACCATTCGCCAGGCGGTGTACGCGCGGTCAGCGGAGCGCGGCCACTCCCATCCCGATCGCGCCGAGCAACGACAACCACAGGCGTAGCACGTTCCACGTTCCCCACGTGCGGGTGAACGTGGCCCATTCCACCGAGCCGGCGGCCAGTCGCTGATTGAGGGGTACGTTGATCGCCACCGTCGTCACGCAAGCGGCAATCGCGCACACTGCACCGAACACCGCGGCGAGCCCACGAGCGTCCCGCGGGCCGGCGACGACGATCCAGACCGCCGTGGCCACCGCGAGCAGCGGGGCGAGGCAGAAGAGCGCGAGAAACGGCGGACGCTCGACAGCCGAGTTCATCCTGCGCATCGCGTCCGTGCCGTCGACTCCGCCCTGAGCGGTGATCACTGTGGCGTAAGCAAAGTAGAAGCCTGCCAGAGTCGCGCTGAGGATCGAGGCTGATCCGATCACTGTCTTCATAATCATGGGACCAAGCATCGGTCGAACGTCTGGCGTTCTCCATGCCGAGACGTCCACCATTCATACGCAGACGTCTAATCTGAGGTCGTGGACCCGTTGTTTCGGATGCTGTCCAGTCTGCGCGCGCAGGGCCTGTTCGCGCTGCGCCTGTCGATGACCGCGCCGTGGTCGGTCGACATCGATGACGGCGCCCCGCTCACGGTGATCGCTGTGGATCGCGGAGCGGTATGGCTCGCTGGTTCAGGACGGCCGGTGCGGCTGGTGGCAGGCCAGGTGGCGTTGGTCGCACACGGCCCGCGCTACGTTGTCGCCGATGCACCACAACGCCCTCCGACGGTGCGCATCATCGAAGGCGGAGTGTGTACTCCGCTGTCCGAGACGATGCGGTCCACTGCGCACCGAGGTCTGCTCACATGGGGAAATGACGACGACGGAACCGACCAGTTGCTGGTGGGCACCTATGCCCGCGCGTCGCAGGTCGGCCACCACCTGACCGAGCAGTTGCGGGACATCACGGTCCCACCACCAGGGAGCGTCGACGAAACACTACTTGCCCTGCTGCGTAGCGAACTCGCCGATCCGAAACCCGGGCACAGCTTTGTCATCGATCGTCTCCTCGACGTCGTCGTGGCCTCGGTGATCCGCGCCGCAGCGCCACTGGCCGGGCCGGGATGGCTGTCGGGCGCCGTCGACCCGACCGTCGCCGGCGCACTGGACCTGATGCACGAATCACCCGAGAAGCCGTGGTCCGTGGTCTCTTTGGCCGCCGCGATGCACGTATCCAGGTCCGGACTGGCCGCCAAATTCCGTGATGGCGTAGGCGAAACCCCGGCGCGATACCTCACGCGCTGGCGGATGACGCTGGCGGCCGACGCCCTCATCGCCACGGACGACGGGCTCGAGACGATCGCTCGCCAAGTCGGATACCGGTCAGCGTACTCGTTCAGTAATGCGTTCAAATCGGTACACGGACTGAGTCCAGCGCACTACCGTCACGCCCACCTGTGATGGGTGGTGCCGTCGCCGGTGGGCGCCGCGCTGATGAGACGGCCCACGGTGACCCGATCTAGGTGGACGGGAACACGATCGAGCTGATCACCGCGCGATCCGGCTTGCCCTGTTCGGTCGTCGGGACGTGATCGACGATAGCGATCGGGGTTCCCGCGAACTCCGGCGCCCTGGCGACGAGGTGGGCATTCAGGTCGGTGAGCACGTCCTCCCACGCGCCCGCGTCGAGGACGATCGCGGCACCGAAAGGCTGGTCGGTGCCGGCAGGTGCGGGGATCGCGACGGCATACCGCACAGCGGGATTCGAGCAGAGGATCTGCTGGAGGTCGACAGGAAACCGATCTCCTCGTGCTGTGCGCCGGCGATCCCCAGCGCGTCCGCGGATCTGCAGATAACCCTCATGGATGAGGCCGACGTCGCCGGTGTGGAACCAAGCATCGGGTAGAAAGCCGGAATTGGCGGGGCTGACACTGCAGGCGTACGCCTGCTCCGGTGTGTGTACCTCGATGAACCCGGACTGGTCGTCACCCACCGGTGTGCCGGTGTCGTCGACGACGCGCAGGCCGATGCCAGGGCGGGGTCGTCCGACGGTCGCCAGATGTGGCGAGCCCAGGGTGTAGTCGGGGCCGGCGAGAATGCTGGCGAGACCGAACTCGCTGGCGCCGTAGGTGTTTGCGAGGACCGGAGAGCCAAGCCGCATCAGCAGTTTCATGCGCAAGGCCGGTGCGGCGTCGGCGCCGACGTGGGTCAGCATGATCAGCGACGACAGGTCGGCGTCGGAAAGAGCGTCGTCGTAAGCGAATTCGACGAGTTGCGGTTCGACGAGCGTCAGGTGCGTGATGTGGCGCCGCTGCACGGTATCGATGATGACGCCGGGATCGGCGCTGCGGCGCAGCACAACAGTGCCGCCGCCGAGCAGCGTGGCGTCGACCATGGTTTGCGCGATATAGGCGAGCGGCGTGCACACCAGCTGGCGACGTCCAGGGTTGGAACCGAGATCGACCAACCTGCGGTACTCACCGACGGAGCGGATGCTCGCCTTGGAAACCCCTGTCGTCCCGCCCGAGGCAACCATCACGCAGTCATCGTCGGCGTCGACGGTCACGGCAGGATGGACGCCGTCGACGCCCGGCTGAACGGCCAGGAGGTTGACCGCACCGTCCACCGCCCCGACCGAGAGCGCCGTCGAGGCGCCGGCCGCGGCCACCGCGTCGACGGTCTCCGGAAACACGATGACGTGGCTGGGCGCGATGCGGGACAGAAACACGGCAAGCTGTTCGGGAGTGCCGGCACCTGGGCAGAACACCGTGACCGCGCCGATCTGCGATGCGGCGTACCGCGCAGCGATCGCAGTGGCGGTGACCGGGGCGATCAACGCGACCCGGTCGCCGGGGCGCACACCCTGTGACCACAGTGCGCGATCGAGGTGATCGAGCATGTCCTGCAGCGCTTTTCCCGGGTAGGTCCGGTCGTCGTCTTCGAGGACGACGGTGTCTCGGTTCTCGTCGAGACGCGCGGCAATCGCCGCGATGTAGGAGCCGTCGAACCCGGTCTCGTGGCTGGTGGTCATGGTGCGCTCTTTCCGAAGGGTGTCGTCGGAACCGGCAACACATGTGAGTGTGCTCGGGACTGTGATGCTCTGGGGACCGCCGATCGGCTGATCGGCCGGCGGAGTGTGCCCTCCCCCGATCGGCGGAGGTCTGAGACCCTGCGTGAAGTAAGTTGCGTGACGAAACTCAGTGTGATTACCTCGGTTGCGTGAAACAACTCGGTAGGCAGGCGCTGGTTGATGAGTTCTCGGCCAAGCCGATTGGTGAGGGCACGTAGTCGGCCGACATCGATCGCTCATGGTGGGGGTGGTCCGGTCCGCATGGCGGGGTGATCGCGGCTCTGGCTGTCCACGTGGCAGTGGCGGCCGTACCGGATCGATCGGTGCGAGCGCTCGACCTCCGATTCGTTGGACGACCTGCCGACGGTGAACTCGTCCTGACTCCCCACGAGAAGAAGATCGGCGGCAGCACGCGTATCGTCGATGTCGGCATCATTCAGAGCGGTCGCGATGTCGCGGCCGCCACGGTGACCCTGGGCCGGGAGGGGCCGGCGTCCCCAGCCGACATCGTGGATGTGTCGGCGGATGTCGTCGCGCGTCCCGAGGACTGCGAACCATTCATGATCCCGCCCGAGATCGTTCCGATGGGTGGACATCTCGACCTTCGTCCCACCGATGGCGCGCTCCCGCTGACCGGTTCGGAGGATGCCTGGATGCGGGCGTGGATCTCGACGAGAACACCGATGTCGGTGGATTTCGCCTATCTCGCGCTTCTCGCCGATTGCCTTCCGCCCGGGGTCTTTCCGACGCTCTCGGCTTCCCTGGCCGTCCCGACCGCCGCGCTCGACGACCCGTCGCCCGCGCCCGCCCTCGTCCATACGCGGAATGTGTCGACATCGGGAGGGTGGTCGGTCGATGACACGCCCTTGCGAGATGAGTCGGGACGGTTGCCGGCCACGGCACGCCAGAGTCGGCGGGTCCTCGGCTGGCCTGCGGGGAGGATCGCCGCGGTGTCCACCAACGGTTGTGGCGCGTCGGGCACTTCGTGCCACCGAGTCCCTCAGGGAATCTCGACTGTCTGCGCGCGGCGTAGCTCCTCGACGGCACGAGTCACATACGGGCCGTGATCGACAGCGGTCGCCGACGCCAGATCGGCGGCCACCAGAAGCGCCGCGACGACGACGTCGGACGGTGTGGGCGCCGACGTCGTTCCGTCATCGGGCCGCTCTGCCACGCCGAGCGCGCCGGTGAGCACCACCGCGACGGCGGTGGGGTCCACCTCGGCGTGCCAGCGTCCGGTGGCACTCACGGTGCGGTTGAGGACTTCGGCAACGTCGTCGCCGTCGAGCCCGTCCTGGTAGGACGTTTCCAGCAGCTCGCGGACCAAGTGGCCGTGTACGTCACGGGCGGCGTCGGCGTGGATCGCGAGTTCCTCGACAGCGTCGCGTAACTCTTCGAGCTCGTGAGTGCGTGCCGCGCCGATCCCCCGGTCGGTGGCCTCGGCGATGACTCGTGCCACCGCAGTCCAGTCGGCTGATGATCGGTAACCACTGGCCATTGACTGTTTCCTCCTGGTCGGCCGACGGATGTGTGGGGCGTGCTCGCCGCAGACACTAGTCGCCACCGCCGACAACCAACGCGGACGAGACATCATCGCCGTGCAACGCTGCGGCCGACGCAATGCCATCCGGACCCGACACCGCCACGATTACGGTGTGGTGATGACACAAGTAGCACTCATCACCGGCACCTCCTCCGGCATGGGAATGTACGCGGCGGTCGAGCTCGCCCGACGCGGCGTGCGGGTCGTCGCCACCATGCGCGACACCGGTCGATCCGGTCGATTGCGTGACGCTGCGGCCGACGCCGGTGTAGATCTCGACATCCGTGCTCTCGACGTGGTCGACCACACTGCCGCCGCCCGCCTGGTCGACGAGGTAATCAGCGACCACGGCGCGATCGATGTTTTGGTCAACAACGCGGGTCAGGGCTGTGTGGCGACCGCCGAGCAGTTGTCGATGTCGGACATCCAGGCGCAGCTGGATGTGAATTACCTTGCCCCGGTGAATCTCACGAAGCTCGTCCTGCCAGGTATGCGGGAACGCCGCAGCGGCAGCATCCTGACGGTCACGAGTGTGGGTGGCGTCGTCGGACAACCATTCGCCGACGCTTACTGCGGCGCGAAGTTCGCCGTCGAAGGATTCATGCAGTCCCTGGCGGTGGTCGCCGAGAACTTCAACGTGCATGTCGCGGTGATCGAACCTGCCGCCGTGGCGAGCGACTTCGTCTCCAACGCTGAGCGTCCCGAAGGTGCCGACGCCTACGGTCCGCTGCTCGACGCCTATCTCAGCCGAACCGCCGGTGCGTTCGCCAACGCGCAGACTGCTCAGAGCGCGGCGCTCGCCATCGCTGACGCCGCGATGGCCGAGAGTTTCCGGTTCCGGTGGCAGAGTTCGGACGCCGCAACGACTTTCGCCGGTATCTCGCTGGCCGATCTCGATGGCGAGCGCGTCCTGGGAGTCACCCGTACCTGGCTCACCGCCGAACAGTAGGAGATCGAAATCGTGAATACCGACGGTGACGCACTCGACGATCACGCACTCGAAGCAGCCATTGCCCACGGATTCGACCAGCGGGACCGCGCGAACATGCAGCCGACGATTACGTACTTCGAGGACTTGCTCGCGCGTCACCCCGGACACGCTGCCGTCTTGTACGAGTTGGCGGGCTCCTACGACACGGCCGGCGATGGGGTCCGGGCGGAGGCGTTGTATCGAGAAGCCTTGGCGGCCGGGCTATCCGGTGACCGTCTGACGCGCTGCCTACTCCAATATGGAAGCACCCTGCGCAATCTCGGGCGGCTTGACGAGTCCCTTGCCGTTTTCGCTGACGCGTGCCAACGCTTTCCGAGATCGCACGCGTTGCGCGTCTTCCACGCCCTCAGTGTCCATGCCGACGGCCGGGCCGCGACTTCCCTCGCGATGGTGCTCGAGCTCGTGGCCGACGAGATGAGGGACGGAGACATCCCACGCTACGAGGCGGCGATCAGAGGTAACGCGCAGTACTTACGAGATCTCGACGGCGGCGGCACCGACAGCGCGTAGTACCGCTCAGCTATCCGCCGCCTGATCCTCGAGATGTGCCAATGCCGCACGCGCGGTTTCGAGTTCGTGACTGAGTTCGTCGATCCTGCGTTGCGCCGCCTCGCGCGCTGCGCTGATGACCTCGTCGACGGCGGCGATGGCGGCGTCGTTGCCGAGTTCGCGCATCGCCCGCGCCACGCGATCAGCGGTCACCTCGGTCGCCTTGACGGTTTTCTTGCTGCCCTGCGACACCGAGACGGCCCAGCTTCCTGCGGGGGTTGAGGTGAGTGTGAGGCTCACGGCGGTTGTCGTGGTCTTCGCTCGCCGTGGCGGCTTCGGAGCAGCGCTCGAACTCTGCGGACTCGTGTTCACGGTTCGTGGCGTCGGGGCTGCGGTGCCTGCTCCCCCGGGCCT
This sequence comes from Gordonia sp. L191, assembly GCF_030077625.1. Taxonomy (NCBI): domain Bacteria; kingdom Bacillati; phylum Actinomycetota; class Actinomycetes; order Mycobacteriales; family Gordoniaceae; genus Gordonia; species Gordonia sp. L191. The sequence continues at coordinate 2,320,248 of NZ_CP125996.1, forward strand.
GGATTCGGATTTCCGGGTTGTCGAGTTCGACGTGACCGGCGGCGAAGACGGGACGGATGGCGGTGCAGCGACCTTCGCAGGTGCAGGCCTCGCGGCAGGACGCTTCTGTGCCGGAGATGCGGACCCCGTTGCGGCCTGCGACCTTTGCAGTTCATTCGCCTCGAAGGGCAACTGATCGTCGACGCCTTTCGGGCGCACCGTCACGACCGATCCCTCGATGGACACCACGCGAGCCGAGGTCCCGGCGTCGAGGTTGAGGGAGGGCATGGGGTCGCGCAGATAGACCGTGACTCTCTTACCCGCGGCGAGTCCGGCGGACAGCGCTGTCAGGTCGTCGGACGTCAGACCGTCCCCTTTGCGTGCACTCACGGAACCATACTCGCACATGTGTGCGAGTCGACGGTAGTGGGCTTCGACAATCCGGCCGATGAACCTCGCCGACGTCCGGCGCGAACGTTGATGCGCCCTTGACTCCGACCTGCGCGTCGGCAACACTTAGGTATGTGCCTAAGTATCACGACGATCTCGACACGGTGCTCCGCGCTCTCGCGGACCCGACTCGTCGCGCCGTCGTTGAACGGTTGGCAACCTCGCCGGCCGTCGTATCCGAACTCGCGGCACCGTTCCCGATGGCATTGCCGTCGTTCATGCAACATCTGCGGGTACTCGAAGATGCCGGGATCATCTTGTCGCACAAGGTTGGACGGGTTCGCACCGTCAGCCTGCGCCCCGGTTCACTCGATGTGTTGCATGTCTGGCTCGGCGAGCGGCGCACTCCTGCAGAACACCAGGCCGATCGGCTCGGCATCCATCTGACCCGCACGACTCGCAAGGAGACCTGACATGACCCGCGTTCGCATCGACATGTTTGTTTCACTCGACGGATACACCTCCATGGGCGGCGAATCCCCCGACAACCCGATGGGCGAGGACTGGGGGCGGCTCACCGCGTCCTACGCGGCCACCCGCACCTTTCACGAGCGAGTCTTCGGCGACACCAGCGGCGCAGGCACCACCGGCGTCGACGACACCTATGCCGCAGCACATTTCGAGGGAATCGGCGCCGAGATCATCGGAGCCTCGATGTTCGGACTGCACGCTTACCCCGACGACCCGGACTGGAAGGGCTGGTGGGGCGACGAACCACCGTTCGGTACGCCCGTCTACGTCCTGAGCCACACCGCACCACGTCCCCCGATCGAGATGCAGGGCGGGACCACCTTCCACTTCCGCAGCGGCGCAGTCGACGACGTGCTCGCCGAAGCGTCCGCCGCGGCGGGTGAACTCGACGTGCGCGTCGGAGGTGGGGTGCGCACCGCCCGCGAGTTCCTGCGCGCGGGACTCGTCGACCATCTGCACCTCATGGTCGCCCCGATCATCCTCGGCCGAGGAATGCGGCTGTGGGACGACCTGCCCGCCCTCGACCGCACCCACACGGTGACCACCGAGGTCGCCGAAAGCGGCACCATCCACGTCACCTTCACCCGATAGGACACAGATGAGCATCGAACGTCGGCTCGCGCGCGCCGAATTCACCCTGACCCGCGACTATCCCGCGCCGGTGCACCGCGTCTGGGATGCCTTTGCCGATGAACAGGAGAAGCTCGCCTGGTGGGGCGGCGGCGACGCGGTGGATCCCATCGAGTGGGCTTTCGACTTCCGGGTCGGCGGTCGTGACGTCGCCGAGGGCAGATTCCACGACGGCCCGGTCTCGCGATATGTGGCCACCTACACCGACATCGTCGAGCACAACCGCATCGTCACGACATACGACATGTGGATCGACGGCCTTCACATGTCGACGTCGGTGGCATCGCTGGAGTTCGAATCGGTGGATGCGGGAACGCGATTCACACACGCCGAACACGGGGTGTTCTTCGACCGGTTCTGGGCCGACGGACCCAACCGGGAGAAGGGCACGCGTGGCCTACTCGACGCGCTGGGTGCTTATCTCGGCTGAGACCCTTCCGGGGCGATGAGTTCCGCGCGGCCGGCGTGTCGATATCTCCGACACTGCACGCCACACTCCCGGAGGTCTGTCATGGGCATCATCCAGATCGAACTGTTCTCCACGCTGGATCTCGTCGGCCAATCACCCGGTGGCCCGGATGAGGATCCCGACGGCTTCCCGTACGGCGGGTGGCAGGTACCGCTGCTCAACGAGGTCAGCGGAGCGCAGGTCGTCGCCTACGAGCACACCGATGCTCTGCTCCTCGGTCGTCGGACGTACGACATCTTCGCCGGGTACTGGCCGAATCAGGACCCCGAATCGTCGCCGTTCGCCACGCTTTTCAACAGCATTCCCAAGTATGTTGCGTCAACCGGTGATCCGGAGTTGACCTGGTCGGGTTCACATCTTCTCGGACCCGACATGGTGTCCGCCGTCGGTGAACTTCGGGACCTGCACGAGCACGTGACCGTGGTCGGCAGCCTGAACCTCGTACAGACGCTCGTGCGAGAGAAGCTGTTCGATCGACTCGATCTGTGGGTGCACCCGATCGTGCTGGGCGTCGGTAAGAAGGTGTTCGATCGGGGCGCGCTGCCCACCGTCCTGACTCTTCTCGAGCAGCCGACGGCCTCGCCGGGTGGAACGATCTACCTGCGGTACGCGCGAGCCGACGGCACACCGGGAGTCGGTCACATAGACGCCCAGTCGTGAAGACCGCGTCGCCGGCGGTCGCAGTCCTGCCCCACCACGCCGGACCGCCGCGACCCTCCGACGCTGCGGCGCCGACTATGTTTATGGGAAGCTCGACGGCCCCGGCGCGTACCGGAGCACGGGGCGGCACATAGTCAGCGGAGATTCGGGGCAGATGGACGTCGACGGTCGGCAGATCACCGTAACGGGGAGCCTGCTGCAACCGCTGTGGCGTCGCACCACCGACATCCTGCGGGTGGTGGCCGCGACGCTGATGCTCGTGGTGGTCGTGGTCGGCTCGCTCATCACCCGCAACAATTGGGTCGATCTCGAGCAGTCCATCTCCCGCATCATCGGGGTCCTGTCGCCCACCCAGGCCGATCTGGTCTACCTCGCCTACGGTCTGGCAATTCTTGCGCTGCCGTTCGTGATCCTGCTGGAACTGCTCGCCGCGCGTCAGTGGCGCATGTTGTGGGCCTACGGCGCCGCAGCGGCGATCACTTTCCTGTCGTTGTCCATCAGCGAGAACGGTGTCAGCGCACCCAATTGGCACTTCGACCGACACCAGCGATTCAATTCGCTTGTCTCGCAATTCCTCGACGACCCGCGGTGGATCGCGATGCTCGCCGCGGTGTTGACCGTGTCCGGGCCATGGTTGCCGGCCCGTTGGCGGCGCTGGTGGTGGACGCTGTTGCTGGCCTTCATCCCCATCCATCTCGTGGTCAGCTCCGTCGTTCCGGCCGGTGCGGTCTTCGGGTTGTCGACCGGCTGGTTGGTCGGGTCGATCGTCGTCTGGGTGGTCGGCACGCCCGCTCTGGTGGTACCGCTGGAGGGCGCGGTTCGGGTGCTGGGGCAACGGGGAATCGAGGTGACGGCGCTGTCGATCGTCACCCCTGCCGGTACCGGGCCTCTCGGGCTGGAGGCGACCTCGACGTCGGACTCGGACGACTGCGGTCGCGTGGCCATCGACCTCTACGGCCCGAATCAGCACAGTGCCGGACTGCTCCGGCAGTTCGTCCGCAAGATCCGACTGCGAACCCAGGAGACCGGGCCGCTGCAGCTTTCGGTCAGCCGGATGGTCGAGCATCGCGGACTGATGGCGATCGCCGTCGGCGACGTCGGGCTCGCCGACTCCGCTCCCCTCGCTGTCGCCTCCCTTGACCGGGGATGGACGATGTATGCCCACCGCACGCGTCGCGGCCGCGACCTCGACGCCGCGATCACCGACACCACGCCACGGGCGCTGTGGGAGGCCCTGCAGGAACTGCATTCACACGGGATCGCGCACGGTGATCTCCGGGCAAGTCGGATCACCGTTCTCGACGGGACCGTCCTGTTCGGTGGGTTCACCCACGCCGAGTACGGCGCCAACGAGAATCGGATGGAGTCCGACATCGCTCAGATGCTCGCGAGCACCACCGAGTTGTACGGCGCCGAGGCCGCGGTCACCGCGGCCATCGATGTGCTCGGTGAGGATCGGGTTCTGGTCGCCTCCCGACGCCTCACCAAAACCGCTCTGCCCTCCCGTATCCGGGATGGTCTCGCCGACGCGAAATCTACGCTGTCGCAGGCGCGGGAGGAGATCGTCTCGCAAACCGGCGGCGAGATCCAGGCCGCCCCGATCACCCGGTTCACCCGCAGCCAGGTCATCCAACTCGTACTACTTGTCGCGCTTGTGTACGTGGCCTACCCGTTCATCAGCACCGTCCCGACCTTCTTCGGTGAACTGCGCAGCCTCGACTGGTGGTGGGCGCTGATGGGTTTGGTCGTGTCGATGCTCACCTATGTCGGCGCTGCCGCGGCGTTGTGGGCGTGCGCCGATGGCGTGGTCAGCTTCCGCAACCTCGTGATCATGCAGTTCGGCAACACCTTTGCCGCCACCACCACCCCGGCGGGTGTCGGCGGGCTCGCCCTGAGTACCCGGTTCCTGCAGAAGGGCGGTCTCGGCGGGGTCCGCGCGACGACGGCGGTCGCCCTGCAACAAAGTGTGCAGGTGATCGTCCACGTCGCGCTGTTGATCGTGTTCACCACGTTGGCCGGCACGTCGACCAACCTCGAACATTTCGTTCCCTCGACCACGGTGCTCTACCTGGTCGCCGGCGCTCTGCTCGGCGTCGTCGGTGTGTTCCTCCTCGTTCCCAAGCTTCGGCATTGGTTGGGAACGTCGTTGCGGCCCAAGGTGATCGAGTTGCTGACCGATATCCTCGACGTGGCACGTGAGCCCAAGCGGCTCGGCACCATCGTCCTGGGTTGTGCCACCACGACTCTCGGCGGAGCGCTGGCACTGTGGGCCAGCGTGTACGCCTTCGGTGGGCAGACGTCGTTCGTCACCGTCACCGTGGTGACGATGATCGGCGGAACCCTGGCATCTGCCGCACCGACGCCCGGCGGAGTCGGCGCCGTCGAGGCCGCGCTGATCGGTGGACTCGCCGCCTTCGGCCTTTCCTCGGCGGTGGCGGTACCCGCGGTGCTGCTCTATCGCGTCCTGACGTGTTGGTTACCGGTCTTCATCGGGTGGCCGGTGATGCACTGGATGACCCGCAAGAACATGATCTGAACACACCGCATGCCCGGCCTGGTGGCCGGGCATGCGGTGTGTTCGGAGGCGGCGAGCGGTCACTCCTGGGTGCTGCGTGAGTTGGTCAGCGCCATCGCGCCAACCGCGGTGACGACCCCGACGACGACCGCGAGGATGCCGTAGGTCAGCCGCTCTCCGTGGAAGAACGACTCGACGAGATCGGCGCCCCAGGTGCCCGCCGGGAGCTGGGTGGTGACCACCGCGGCGATGATGGTGCCGATGACGGCAGTCCCCAGGCTCGTGCCGACCTCCTGGGCGGTGTCGTTGAGCGCGGTGCCGATGGACGTGCGGTTGGCCGGCATCGCCTCGACGAGGGCGATGGCACAGATGGTCATCACCGTGCGCAGACCGATGGTCATCACGACCATCGAGAGCGCGATGACGAGATAGCCGTGCTCGACACCCCATGCCAGGCCGCCGAGCGATCCGGCCAGGCAGGCTGCGCCGACGAGGCAGGCGATGCGGTGTCCGAACCGGCCGGCCAACCACTCCGAGATCGGTGTGGCGACGAGCATGGTGACGATGATCGGCAGGTTGGCCAGACCGGCCTTGACCGGGCTCCAGCCGTAGGCGTACTGGAAGTGCAGGATCAGTCCGAACATCACGCTGGCCATCGCGATCGACGTGCCGATCTGGGCGATGGTGGCACCGCGGATCGTCCCGACCTTGAACAGCCGGACGTCGAGCATCGGAGCGGCCGAACGAAGTTCGTGCCAGATGAAGGCCGCTGCGGCGAGCACCGCGCCGCCGATGGAGGCGATGGTGGGCCACGACACCCAACCGTGCTCGACGCCGCTGGTCAACGACCAGCACGCGAGGCCGATCGTGACGATGCTCAACAGTGCGCCCGGCAGGTCGAGTCGATCTTTGGTCAGACCGTCGGAGCGGTCGGCGGCGACGCCGAGCCGGACACCGATGCCGGCGATCAGCGCGATCGGTGCGTTGACGACGAGCAGCCATTCCCAGCGGACGTGTGCCAGGGCGGTGCCGCCGAGGACCGGACCGAGGACGAACCCGGCCATGCCGACCACGATCATGACGGTCATCGCACGCATCCGCAGGGTCTCGTCGTCGAAGAGGCGGAACACGAGCGAATTGGTGATCGGTGCCATCGCGGCGGCAGCGATACCGAGCGCGGCGCGCAAGGCGATGAGTTCGCCTGTCGTGGAGACGAACACGACGAGCAGGCTCAGCAGACCGAAGGCGGTGAGGCCAATGAGCAACACTCGCCGTCGGCCGAATCTGTCGGCGATGGAGCCCGCGGTCAGCAGCAGGCCGCCGAAGGTCAGGGAGTAGGCGCCGGTGACCCATTGCAGCGCGACGGTGTCGCTGCCGAGGTCCCGGCCGATGGTGGGCAGAGCGATCGACAACAGAGTGTTGTCGACCATCTCGACGAAGAACGCGAGACAGAGTGCGGCGAGCGGTATCCATGCCGCTCCGAGCGAGGTGTAGGTGCGCGACGTGGTCGTCGGCGCGGTGGTGACGCTGGTCATGAGGTCCTCCTAGCGGACAGCCGGGGTTCGATTACCGACAACGCTAGGTAGCGGTTCTGTCGTGGCTCTGTCGTGACCTGTCGCCTGCTGTCGCACACTGTCGTGCAAGATGCGTGCCTGCGTCACTGCTGGTCACCTACGCTCACCGGGTGGATGCCATCGCCTCGAAGCGCCGTTCTCAGCCGGCGCCGCCCTGGGTGATCTTCGACGATCTCGTTGACCCCGATCGTCAGCCACGTCGCCCGTGGCTACACCTCGAGGACGACGAGATCGCGCCGGCGGTGCTCGAATCCGAGCGGCCCTCCCACGTCGTTTGGTCGTCGCTGTGGCTCAAGCGCCCCGACGCCCGGATCGCCTTCGACCTCACGGCCCGCGCCGATGGGGGCACCGATCTGCGCTGGACCCTGCTGGTGGAACCGCCTGCACCCGACGACCGGCAGTTCCGACACCTGTGCCAGCGCATCGGCACCCTGATCAACGCGAACCTGCGCCACACCTACGGGCAGTAGCCGATGATCCGACGGCTGTCCCCCGATGGCTGGTTGCCAAGTCGACGCCCCTTGGGCACGGTGGAGTGATGAGTGAACAAACGAGTGTCACAGTGGACCGGGTCATCGATGCGCCGGTGGATACCGTCTTCGACGTCCTGAGCAACCCGCAGCGTCATCAGAAACTCGACGGCTCCGGCTTCATTCGCGGTGTCGAGCACGCCGACCGTATCCAGAAGGTCGGCGACGTGTTCACCATGAACATGGACGGCCCGCACATGGGTGGTGAGTACAAGACCGACAACCACGTCACCGGCTACGCCAAGGACAAACTCCTGGCCTGGCAGACCGCACCCGCCGGCACCGAGCCTCCCGGATGGGAATGGGTGTGGGAGTTGGAATCCCAGGGTCCCGACGCCACTCTCGTGCGCCACACCTACGACTGGTCCAAGGTCACCGACAAAGACCTGCTGCAGCAGGTGAAGTTCCCGCTTGTGTCGGCCGATCAACTCGAGGACACCCTGGCCCGGCTGGCCGCCGAGACCACTGGTTAGACGCTGTTGCGAAACGCGTTCGGCGACTACCGGTTCGGCGGCGCGGAACCCGCTCGCAGCACCTGCCTCCCGAGAACGACGATGACCACACCCGGAACGACGATCCAGATCAGGTTCGGCAGTACCGCCACCATCAGGAAGCCGCCGAGATCGCCGCGCTCCAGTGATTGTCGGGTCATGTCGAGTCCGCTGCAGATCTCCACCAGGAAATAGAGCACGGTCTTCCAGAAGGTGGCGACGCTGACCACGAGCCCGACCACGACGGCCGAGAATCGTCGCCGATGTGTCAGCACCCAGACCAGAGCGATCACCTCGAGGAGATTGGCCCAGCTCTGCGCGCTGCCGAATGCGTCGAACCCGGCATAGCGATGGTCGAAGGTCGAGTAGTCGACCAACGGCCCGCGTTGGGACGCCAACGGTTCTAGGGTGGGCACCATGAGTCCCGAGACCGAGTCCACACCCGAGGTGGACATCAAGCCCCGCAGCCGCGATGTCACCGACGGTTTGGAGAGAACCGCAGCCCGCGGGATGTTGCGTGCGGTCGGGATGGGCGACGACGACTGGGTCAAACCACAGATCGGCGTCGGCTCGTCGTGGAACGAGATCACCCCCTGCAATCTGTCGCTGGACCGCCTGGCCACCGCGGTGAAGGAGGGGGTGTTCGAGGCCGGTGGCTATCCCCTGCAGTTCGGCACCATCTCGGTCTCCGACGGCATCTCGATGGGCCACGAGGGCATGCACTTCTCCCTGGTGTCGCGCGAGGTGATCGCCGACAGCGTAGAGACCGTGATGAGCGCCGAGCGCCTCGACGGTTCGGTGCTGCTCGCCGGCTGTGACAAGTCGCTGCCCGGCATGCTGATGGCGGCAGCGCGACTCGACCTCGCCAACGTGTTCCTCTACGCCGGTTCGACCCTGCCCGGCTACGCGACACTGGCCGACGGCTCCGAACATCAGGTGACGATCATCGACGCCTTCGAGGCGGTCGGCGCGTGTGCACGCGGTCTGATGAGTCGCGCCGATGTCGACACCATCGAACGTGCCATCTGCCCCGGTGAGGGCGCCTGCGGCGGGATGTACACCGCCAACACCATGGCTGCGGTCGCCGAAGCTCTCGGGATGTCGTTGCCGGGCAGTGCCGCACCACCGGCACCGGATCGTCGGCGAGACGAGTTCGCGCGCAAGAGCGGCGCGGCGGTCGTCGAACTCCTGCGCCGCGGGATCACCGCGCGCGACATCATGACCCGCGAGGCATTCGAGAACGCGATCGCCGTGGTGATGGCATTGGGCGGGTCGACCAACGCCGTCCTGCATCTGCTCGCAATCGCACACGAGGCCGACGTCGAACTCTCTCTCGAGGATTTCGCCCGGATCGGTTCGCGCGTACCGCATCTCGCCGACGTGAAACCGTTCGGCCGCCACGTCATGACCGACGTGGACCGCATCGGTGGCCTCCCGGTCGTGATGAAGGCACTCCTCGACGCCGGATTGATGCACGGCGACTGTCTCACCGTCACCGGGGCCACCATGGCCGAGAACCTCGCCCACATCGCACCGCCGGATCCGGACGGAAAAGTGTTGCGCGCCCTGGATTCTCCGATCCATCCCACGGGCGGGATCACCATCCTCAACGGATCTCTGGCGCCGGGCGGGGCGGTGGTGAAATCCGCAGGATTCGATTCCGACGTGTTCGAGGGGGTGGCACGCGTCTTCGATCGGGAGCGCGCGGCGATGGATGCCCTCGAGGACGGCACCATCACCGCGGGCGATGTTGTCGTCATCCGCTACGAGGGCCCCAAGGGCGGCCCGGGTATGCGCGAGATGTTGGCCATCACCGGTGCGATCAAGGGCGCCGGCCTCGGCAAGGACGTGCTGCTGATGACCGACGGCCGCTTCTCCGGGGGCACGACCGGACTCTGCGTCGGGCACGTGGCCCCCGAGGCCGTCGACGGCGGACCGATCGCCCTGGTGCGCGACGGGGACCGGATCCGCCTCGACGTCGGATCGGGCACCCTCGACCTGCTCGTCGACGCCGACGAATTGGCTTCGCGTGCAGAAACATTCATCCCATTGCCGCCGCGCTACACCCGCGGCGTCCTCGCGAAGTACGCCAAGCTGGTCACCTCGGCGTCACGAGGCGCGATCTGTGAATGAGTGCGTACCGACATCCCGGATACCGGCAGACCGCGGACCGGCAGGGTGCGGAATCATGAGGGCATGACCGCAACTCTCGTCGCCAAGGACCTCGCCGGTGGCCACGGCCACCGCACCCTGTTCGAGGGACTCGATCTCACCGTGGCGCCCGGCGACGTGGTGGGTGTGGTCGGCGCCAACGGCGCCGGAAAGACGACGCTCCTGCGGATCCTTGCCGGCGATCTCGACCCCATCGAGGGTGAAGTGTCACTGGCGCCGGCCGATGGCTTCGTCGGATGGCTGCCGCAGGAGCATGCACGTGTTCCGGGCGAAACCATCGCGCAGTACGTGGCGCGCCGCATGGGATGTGCGCAGGCAACCGAGGCGATGAATACTGCCGCCGAGATGTTGTCGTCGACCCCGCCTCCCGGTGGACCCGATCCCGCCGACACTTACGCTGCGGCACTGGATCATTGGTTGGCCACCGGTGCCGCCGACCTCGACGAGCGACTACCGGCGATCCTCGCCGACCTGGGTCTGCGCGGCGCCGGGCACACCGGTGACCTCGACCCGGGGTCGACGCTGATGACCTCACTGTCCGGCGGACAGGCGGCGCGGGTCGGACTCGCCGCCCTGCTGGCGTCACGCTTTGACATCGTGCTTCTCGACGAACCGACCAACGATCTCGACCTCGACGGAATCCAACGTCTGGAGACCTTCGTCGACGGCCTGCGCGCGGCGGTGGTCCTCGTCAGTCATGACCGAGAATTCTTGGCGCGCACGGTGACCCGCGTACTCGAGCTCGACCTCGCCCAACACACCACCACGATCTACGGTGGCGGCTACGACGCCTACCTCGAGGAACGCGAGGTACTGCGTCGCCACAAGCGCGAGGCCTATGACGAATTCGCCGACAAGAAGGCCGACCTCGTCGCCCGCGCACGTGTTCAGCGGGAGTGGTCGAGTCACGGTGTGCGCAACGCGATCAAGAAGGCGCCCGACAACGACAAGCTGCGCCGCAAGGCAGCCGCCGATTCCAGCGAGAAACAAGCCCAGAAGGTACGGCAGATGGAGAGCCGCATCGCACGCCTCGAGGAGGTCGCCGAGCCGCGCAAGGAGTGGGTTCTCGACTTCTCCATCGGGTCGGCACCTCGGTCGAGTTCAGTGGTCGCCACCCTGGACGAAGTCGTGGTCCGGCAGGGTGATTTCGTCCTCGGCCCGGTCTCGCTGCAGGTCGACGCCGGCGAGCGGATCGGCATCGTCGGCCCCAACGGGGCGGGCAAATCCACCCTGCTGCGCGCTCTGCTCGGCCGCGTCGAACCCGATTCCGGGCGAGCGTCGCTGGGCGCGAGTGTGGCGATCGGTGAGATCGACCAGGCGCGTTCCCAGCTCGGTGGGGGCGGCAGTGCGCTCGTCGAGCGCTTCGAAGAGCTGTTGCCGGACTTCTCGGTGGCCGAGATCCGAACTCTGGTGGCGAAGTTCGGGTTACGGGCCGGCCACGTCGAACGCCCGGCCGCCGAGCTCTCCCCCGGTGAACGAACCCGTGCCGCGATGGCGCTCCTGCAAGCCCGCGGCACCAACGTGCTGGTGCTCGACGAACCGACCAACCACCTCGATCTGCCCGCGATCGAGCAGTTGGAGAAGGCGCTCGACGCCTATGACGGGGCGTTGCTGCTGGTGACCCATGACCGGCGGATGATCGCGACCGTCCGCCTCGATCGCCGGTGGCGGGTGGAGTCCGGCCGCGTCGTCGACGACGTGTTGTGACGGCGCCCCGAAAGCCCGAAATGCCGGTTTGGCTCGATAGTCTAATCCCCTGCAGCCGAAGAATATTGAGCCGATAGACTTTCGTCGCCCGGACGCAACGGAAGGCGGCGATGTTCCCCAAGTACGGTATTCCCGACGGTGCCGACACGGCGTGGATGCTGGTGGCATTCGCGCTCGTCCTGCTCATGACACCCGCTCTCGCACTGTTCTACGGCGGCATGGTCCGCTCCAAGAGCGTCCTGAACATGATGATGATGTGTCTGTCGGCGATCCCCATCGTGTGGATCCTGTGGGTCGTCGTCGGATATTCGCTGGCCTTCGGTGACGATCACGCGGGACTGATCGGGAGTTTCGGCTCGTTCCCGGGCCTCGAGCACACCTTCGGTCACGATGCCGCGCATCCGACGACGATCCCGCTCGTCGGCACGATTCCCGCGATCCTGTTCGTCGCCTTCCAGGCCGGGTTCGCGATGGTCACCGTGGCGTTGATCGCCGGTGCGGTCGCCGACCGGATGCGGTTCCTGTCGTGGGTGGTGTTCGCAACCATCTGGTCGCTGCTGGTGTACATCCCGGTCGCACACTGGGTGTTCAGCGCACCCGGATTGACCGAAGAGCACGGCGGCTGGATCGTCGCTCACCTCAAGGCCATCGACTTCGCCGGTGGTACCGCGGTCGAGATCAATTCGGGTGCGTCGGCGCTGGTGCTCGCCATCCTCCTGGGACGGCGGCGGGGATGGCCCAAGGATCCGATGCGCCCGCACAACCTGCCGTTCGTCATGCTCGGTGCCGGTCTCTTGTGGTTCGGCTGGTTCGGGTTCAATGCCGGATCGGCGTTGGCGGCCAACGGGTCCGCGGCGATCATCGCGGTCAACACCCTCGGGGCGGGCGCGGCGTCGATGGTGTCGTGGCTCGTCGTCGAATACGCCCGGCACGGTCGGCCCACCTCCTTCGGGGCGGCCTCGGGTGTGATCGCCGGCCTCGTCGCCATCACGCCCTCGTGTTCGGCGGTGACGCCACTCGGAGCGCTGGCGATCGGCGCTGTCGCCGGTGCGCTCAGCTCGTACGCCATCGAACTGAAATTCCGCTGGCGCTATGATGATTCGCTCGACGTGGTCGGGGTGCATTTCGTCAGTGGTGTCGTCGGCACCCTGATGATCGGCCTGGTCGCCTCGAGCTCTGCACCGGCCGGCGTGGACGGGCTGTTCTACGGGGGCGGATTCGATCAGCTGTGGCGCCAGGCGGTGGCTGTGGTGGCGGTACTGTCCTACGCCGTCGTCGTCACCGGGATCATCGGTCTTGCACTCAAGTACACGATGGGTCTACGTGCCGATCGCCAGCACGAGGTCGACGGCATCGACGACGCACAACATGCCGAGTCGGCCTACGACTTCCACACCGCCGGTGGTCGGTGAACACACCGCTCAGCTCGCCCGGCGCAGCGTCGAGACCATCTCGGCGACGACGGCGGGACTGACCGCGTCGGGAACGCCCTGCGGAGCCGAGATGACGAAGAGCACGCACCCCTGCTGTCCGGGCACCGTCGTGGCCACCATGGAATGAATGGCGGTGGCGCCGACACAGTTCGAGGTCGCGATATCGCTCACCGATGCGACGATCTGTACCGCGGGAGCCCCGCCGACGGTGAGTTGTCGGGGTGGGCCGAGCTGCACCGTCGGGACGTGTCCGGAGTCCGAGGTATAGATGTCGGCAACCAGCGCCGCCTCCGCACGAACCGCCTTGTCGATGTCGGTGGTGTTCGATGCACCCGGCAGCCCGGAGACCGCGACCGAGTTGTCACCACAGCCGGGTGCGTCGAGGGTGGCCGCACCGGTCATGGTTCGGATCGCGCAGTAGCCGAAAGGGCCGTCGTTGCACCGCTTCTCCCAGCCGACGAGTGTGCCGCAGCTCGCCACCTTCCAGTTGGACGGGACGTCATAGGCCAGACCGCGTTTGCCTGCGACGGTGTGCCATCCGGCCGGGGTATCGGGGGCGGCGGTGGCCGGTGGACATTGCGCGGCTGCCGGAGCCGATGCCGAAGGTGAACTGGACGGCGTGGGAGTGGTGGTGCTCGGGAGTGCCGACGACGACTGCGCAGCGTTGGCGGAGGTGTCGTGATCGTCATGCGTGGAGCGCACCACCAGTACCACCGCAGCGACGGCCACGACGACGATCAGGATCACTCCCGCGGCGATGACCGCGAGTGCCTTGCCGCTGCCCCCACCGCGCGGCGGCCCGCCGGGGCCGCCCGGTGTTCCGGCGTCCCAGGCTGGTGGTTGCTGCGCCATGGGGTGGCCCGGATACGCAGCCCCCGGGTACCAATGAGGTTCGGTCGGATACCCGGGTGGTTGGTGGCCCGGCTGTTGGGAGCCCGGCTGCTGGTAGCCGGGCGGCACGAAGCCGTAGTGTCGATGATCAGGCTGCTGATTTGGGTCCGGCTGGTTGCCCGGTGTCGGATGGCTCACTGATCTCCCCCGAGGTCGCCGTGCACGGGCAGCCACGGTATCACCCGACTGAGTCAGTCGACGGCGATGCCGAGGTGCGCCGCGAAGTGCCCGGTGAGCCCGAGCGCCTGCTCGCTGTCGATGGTGCATCCCCGCAATCCGTCGAGGTGATGGATCGTGCCGATGTCGAGTCCACGTAGGTCGACGTCGGACAGTGTCGCCTGATGGACATCGAGTGTCGTCACCGTGCAGTCCTCGAAGGCCATACGTGTGACGGTGGCGTCGACGAGATCGAGGTCACCGATGATGCACCCCCGGAACAGCACGTCGCGGACGTCGCTGCCGCGGAAGTTGGCCAGCTCGATCTTCGACGAGTCGACCACCAGTGACCGAATCCGGGATTCGAAGAGATCGAGTGCGCCGATGCGGCTCGCGCCGATCTCGACCTGGCGTACAAAGCTGCGCGGCATCGACATCCGTGGCGCGTTGAGCCCCTCGAGCCGGGTCTCGACGAGTCGGGCGCCGGTCAGATCGGTGTCGTCCAGCGACACCGAGGTCAGCCGGCACCCGGACAGTTCCAACCCGCTCAGGTCACGTCCGGAGAGGTCGACGTCGGTGAGCCGGACGAGTTCGACAGTCGCATACGGTTCGAGGAGGTCGGCATCGCCCACCTCTGCGGAGGTCAGGGTCAGGGTCTCGATCTGTGGTCGTTTCGCCACGTGTGCGACGTCCTTTCCTCGGGTGGTGCAGACGAGCGTAATGCGTCCGGACGCCACCGCTTCGAGCACCGGGGCTGGATGATCGCCCGTCGACACGCCGGATTCTGTTCTTCGCGAACCCTGGATTCATGATGACAACTTCGTTAGCCTGCCGAATGGGTCGTTTTCGATGGGCCCATCCGCTTGGCCGAGAACAGTGAGAACCGAAGGGAAATCATGAAGAAGACCATGCGAATGGCAGTCGGTGTCGCCGCGGTGTCCGTGGCTGTGTTGACCGCAGCGGGCTGTGGTGACGACAACAGCGATTCGGCGACATCGTCCTCGTCGGCCGCATCATCGATGATGAGCGAGAGCAGCGCGTCCTCCTCCAGTGGTGCCCAGGCGCAGGGCGCGTCGGTCGCACTGACCGCAGCCGACAGCACGACTGTCACCCTGACCGGACCCATCGCGACGAAGTACGAGGCCGCGACCGCCAAACAGAAGACCGACCTGGGTAAGCCGAGGACAGGGGCGGACGCGTCCGGAACGGGCGCCAACGGCGTGGTGTACCAGCAGTTCGACGGAGGGGTCATCACCGCCAAGAACGCCGAGTCCGGTACGCCGGCGTACATCACGTGGGGCAAGATCCGCGACGCGTGGAATGTGCCGCGCGACGCTGCCGGTCAGCCGGCCACCGACGGGAAGGGTGGCTCGCAGGGGCCACTCGGTACCGCAACGAGCGATGAGACCGAGTCCGGCACGCTTCGGACCTCCACCTTCGAACACGGCAAGATCACCTGGGACTCCGCGACCGACAAGGTCGAGGTCACGGTGAACGGCAAGGTCGTTCCGGCCGCGTAGACCGAGCGTGGACGCTGCGCCCCGATCGGTCGAACCGATTGGGGCGCAGTCCTGTCCGCCCCGACCGTGCAAGGCTCACCCACTGGCGCCTTGGCCCGCCGGCCGGGCGCGGGTTACCGTATCGCGTGACCGGAGACGACATGGCCTCGCCGGAGCGAGCGACAACGCACCTTCCGCCGGTACCCACCGACCTACGGCTGGTGGTCACCGACATGGACGGCACACTTCTCGACGAGCACAAGCGCATCCCGGAGTCGCTGTGGCCGTTGCTCACCGAACTCGATCGCCGCGGTATCGTCTTCAGCCCGGCGAGCGGACGGCAGGCGGCAACGCTGCTCGATCAACTCGGCCACGCCCTACCCGAGATGGTGGTGATCGCGGAGAACGGTGCTGTGGTCGCGCGAGGGTCCGAAAAGCTCAGTGTCACAACACTGGACGCGGCCGCGGTACGCGATGTCCTCGATGCGGCGCAAGAACTCGCGACGGCGGGCGTCGACGTGGGTGTGGTGTTGTGCGGCCCCGAAACCGCGTTCGTCGAGCGATCCGACGAGCCCTTTCTCGCCCAGGTGCGTCCCTACTATCACTCGCATCAGATCGTTGAGGATCTCCGCGGCATCGACGGTCCCTTCGTCAAGGTCGCGATCTACGACTTCGACGACGTCGAGAAGGACACCGCGCCACGGATGACCACCATCGAGGGTGCGATGCAGGTGGTCGTCTCGGGACGCAACTGGCTCGACGTGATGGCGCCCGGGGTGGACAAGGCGGTGGCGGTGCGCGCCGTGCAGCAACGCCTCGGGATCACCCCCGCGCAGACCATGGTGTTCGGCGACTATCTCAACGATCTGGCCATGCTCGGCACCGCCGAGTATTCCTACGCCATGGCCAATGCCCATCCCGAGATCCTCTCGGCCGCAGCCCACCTCGCTCCGTCAAACGCGGAGAACGGAGTGGTCCGCACGGTGCGAGCCGCGCTCGGCCTACCCGACCTGCGGTGACACGAGCAGGTCCATCGGCATCGTCGCGTCCTGCGCTGCCGGCGGTTTTTTCACCCGGTTCGACGGACGCCGGGAGCGCTGCGGGTGGATGCTGGAAACGATGAGATCCGACCGCCCGTACCGTGACCGTGCCGACGCCGGTCGCCGATTGTGCGCGTCGTTGTCACACCTGCGCGGGCGCGCCGGTCTCGTGGTGCTGGCGTTGCCGCGCGGCGGCATCCTCGTCGGGCTACCGGTCGCCGCCGACCTCGGGTGTCCTTTCGACATCTGCCTGGTCCGCAAACTGGGGGTCCCCGGACAACCCGAGCTGGCCGCCGGTGCGATCGCCGCCGATGGGACGATCGTCACCAACGGCGAGATCATCGCGCGCACCCACACCACCGAACGCGATCTCGATGCGGTGATCGCCACGGAGACAGAAGAACTCAACCGTCGAGAGCGCGTCTATCGCGGCGGTGCGCCGATGCTGGACGTGGCGGGCGGGACGGTCGTGCTCGTCGACGACGGCGTCGCCACCGGCGCCACGATGCGTGCTGCCCTGAGCACGCTGCGGCGCCAGGGCGCGGCCGAGTTGATCGTCGCGGTCCCGGTCGGCCCCGAAGGTGTCGACCGCGACTTTCCCGAGGCCGATGTCGTGATCTGTCCGATGACCCCACAGCACTTTCGCGGCGTGGGCGGCGCGTACGACGATTTCGCCCAACTCACCGACGAGCAGGTCTGCGCGATGCTCGACGCGACGCGGCCCACTATCCGGCGGCGAGGAAATCGTCGATCTGATTGATTGCCCCCGAAGCCCCTTCGACGACGCCCATGTCCAAGACCTTCTGCAAGGCCTCGGCGGTCTCGTATCTGCTCAGGTAGGTCGCCACGGTACGTCCGCCCTTGTCGGCGAAGCTGTACTCGTTGACCGAGACCGGCAGCGAGTCCACCGGGGTGAAATCCTCGTCGGCGAATCCGTCACGGAAGGTGAATCCATGCGGCTCGTCGAGGGAATCGATGATCCAGTAACCGGCGTACTTCTCCCCCTCCGGCCCGGTCATGAAATACGTGACCCGTCCGCCTGGCGTGAAATCGTGGTCGACGAAGGTGGCCGGGTGACTCGGCGGACCCCAGATACGTTCCAGCTGACGGGGATCGGCGTAAATCTGCCAGATCCGTGACGGTGGGGCCGCGAACTCCGCGGTGATGGTCAGTGTTCGGGAATCGATGTCGTGGGTGACGTCGGTGACGGGCATGGGTCAATCCTCCTGGTGTCTGACAACTTCGGTGTCGTGTGTGTGTATTTCCCGGTCCACGGTGTCGGCGATGAGGTCGTCGATCCGCCCGATCCGGCCGCGCCAGATCTGCTCGAGGTCGGTCAGCATCGTCGCCACCGAACGCACCGCGTGCACGTCACCGGTGGCCAATTGCTCGCGACCCTGACGCCGCTTGGTCAACAGCCCTGATCGTTCGAGCACGGCAACGTGCTTTTGCACTGCGGCGAAACTCATGTCGTAGTTCGCCGCGAGCGCCGAGACCGAGTGTTCGCCGGCCAGTACCCGCCGCATGATGTCGCGGCGGGTGCGGTCGGCCAACGCGTGGAACATCGCATCGGCGCGATCCTCGTCGTCCTCGATCACGAGTCCAACATACAACCAAGTGGTTGTATGTTGTCAAGCCTTCGCGACAACTGATCGAGGTGGGACCGGACCAACACGCCGTCGTTGCGCTGTCCTCCGTCACCAGGACGGCGCCGTCGGTGATGATCGTGGACGAAGTGATCGAGAGCTGGAACCGTCGAGCGAGGTGGAGTGCGATGTCGTTGAGCGCTGGTGTCGACCGTTTCCAGCGTCGCCATCCGCTGAGCGGCTATCCCCTCGCGGTGGCGTACAAGTTCTTCGACGACCAGGGTGGTTACCTCGCGGCACTGCTCGCCTACTACGGGTTCATCTCATTGTTTCCGCTGCTGTTGCTGTTGACCACGGTCCTGGAGTTCGTTCTGCGCGACAACCCCGAACTGCGGGAGCGAATCGTGGACTCGGCGATGTCGCAGATCCCGGTGATCGGTTCCGAGCTGGGACAGCCCGGGCAGCTCAGCGGAGGAACGGTGGCGGTGACGATCGGTGTCGTCGGCGCCCTCTACGGTGGGCTCGGCGTCGCCGTGGCCATCCAGAACGCGATGAACGTCGTCTGGGCGGTGCCACGCAACGACCGACCCGATCCGATTCGCGTGCGTCTGCGCGGGATGCTGCTGCTGTCGACAGTGGGCACCGCGATCATCGGGTTGACCGTGGTCAACGGCGCAATCGCGGCCGTCGACCTCGGCACCACGGGGAAATGGCTGTCGATCGCGGGATCACTGGTGTTGACCGCGGTCCTGTTCGTGGTGGCTTTCCGCATCGGTACGGTGCGTGAGCTCGGCGTCCGAGACGTGCTGCCGGGCGCGATCGCCGCCGCGATCGGATGGCAGGCCCTGCAGAGCTTCGGCAGCATCTACGTCCAGCATGTCATCGCCAACGCGAGTGCGACGACAGGTGTGTTCGCCGTGGTGCTGGGTCTGCTCGCGTTTCTCTACATCGCGGCGATTCTCGTCGTGTTCTGCCTCGAGGCCAATGCCGTGCGGGTCGACAAGCTCTACCCACGCTCGATGCTCACCCCCTTCACCGACAACGTGGTGCTCACCTCCGGCGACAAGGCGGCCTACGCGGCCCAAGCCAAGGCGCAGCGCCACAAGGGCTTTCAGGAGATCCAGGTGAGTTTCGACAAACGTTCCGCCGACAAACGCCCCGCCGACAACCGATCCGGTGACGAGGGATCCGGAGACAACGTATCCGGCAGCCAACCATCGGGCAGCGACCCGGAAAGCTGAACGCGCACCGGCCGATCCATTCGGGCGGGTCGGCGTGACTCGGGTTGGTGTGAATCGGGTCAGCGTGACTCCGGTCAGCGTGACTCGGGATGGGGCGATTCGGCGAATTCGAGAATCACCTCCACCGCGCGGGCGGCGCTCTGACATGCGCCCTCCATGGTGGTGGTCCAATCGGTACGGGTCCAATCCCCGGCCAGCGCCAGACCGCGCACCGACGTGCGTTGCTCGGGCCGGATGTCGGCAGTCCCGGGCCGTTGGGCGAAGGTCGATTTCGGCATCCGCACCACGTGACCGTGGATCAGTTCCGCGCGCCGGGCGCCCGGGTAGTAGCGCCGCAGCATCTGCATCTGGAGGTCGGTGATGTCGGCATTGGATTTGCCGATGAGATCGTAGGCCGCCGAGACGGTGGTCGAATACAGATATCCGCGTGCCGCATCCCGGCCGTGCATCCGTTGGCGATCCCACACCTGTTCCAGGACACCCTCGCCACCGTGCAGGATCTCACCCCAATCGTCCATGGCGATCGGGCGGTCCAGGTAGAGGTTGACGCTGACGATGGGTACGGGCGTCAAATGTTGGCTCGCCGAATAGATCTCGTCGTGACCGGGTACCTGATCGAGCAGTCCGCCGATGCTCCACACCGGGACCGCGCAGATGACCGCGTCGGCCGAGAGGAACTCGCCGTCGGTGACCGTGACCCCGGTGACGGCCCCGTCGACGACCTCGACCGCCCGGACCACCGCCCGATGGCGGACCTCGACGCCGGCATCGGCGAAGACCTTCTGTGCACCGGTGACGAACAGCGTGTCGAGATCCACCGTCGGATAACCGATGGAGATCGGCGTCCGGGTCTGCCGCGCCCTGCGGATACCGGTCACCAGGAGGTCGGCGGGAACCTTGGCCGAGGAGATGTCCGGCTTGTCGCCGGTCAGCCCGATGACGATGCCGTCCCACAACGCCTCTCGCGCAGACGTGGGCATCCGGAGCCGGCGGAACCACTCGTCGGCGGTGATCTGATCGAGCCACTCGGGTTGACGCAGCGCCTGCCGGATCAGCAGCGCTTGCGCACGCGCGGTCCGGAGCCGGTCGAGTCCGCGCACACCCGGCAGATCACCAAGTGCCGCACGCAGCCCAGCGATCCCGCCGAAGGCCGAGCGGCGCGTCGCGCCACCGGGCATCCGGATCGTCATGTGGCCGGGAAAGGCCACGTGCTGACGGGTGCCGACGCTGTCGAGGTAGCGCATCAGATGCTCATAGCCACTGGCGAAGACGTGCTGACCGTTGTCCGGGACGTCATCGACCGCGGCGACCGGCATCGAGATCGTTCGTCCGCCCAGCGATCCCCGGCGTTCGAGCAGGGTCACCCGGTGTCCGGCCTCACTCAGCCACACCGACGACGCCAGTCCCGCCAATCCGCCACCGATCACCACACAATGCATGCGATGAGACTAATCGGCCGATCCGTTCCATGGGAGGAATCGGAGATTCGGGGTCACCGGCCGGCCGACTAGAGCCGGGGACAGACCGCGTCGAACGGAGCGGTCGAGGAGATCCGGGTTTCGATCCCGGCGTGGGTGAACTCCTTGGCGGTGTGAACCGCATCGAGAACGTCTGCGCCCTTGGCCAATTCGGCCGTGGTCGCCGCAGCGAAGACGCAGCCGGCACCCGACACCCGCTCCTCGCCGACCTTGGGTGCGCGCAACACGGTGACCTCCGAACCGTCATAGACCACGTCGACGGCATCGTCGCCGGGTAGGCCAACGCCGCCTTTGACGACCACCACGGCCGGACCCTGATCGGCGATCCGCCGGGCCGCTTCGGCGAGAGCGTCGATGTCGGTCAGTTCGTCCATTCCGGCCAGTGTCGCGGCCTCGAACAGGTTGGGGGTCACGACGGTGGCCAGCGGCAGGATGTGTTCGCGCAGGGCGTTGTCGGTGTCGAGCGCGGCTCCGGGTTCCTGACCCTTGCAGATCAGGACCGGGTCGACGACGACGTGTCGCCAGGGTCGGGCGCGCAAACCCTCGGCGACGGTCGTGATCGTCTCGGGAGTGCCTAACATCCCGATCTTGACGACCTCGGGTTCATGGGCAACGGTCGCCGCCTCGATCTGATCGGCGATGACCGGCGCGGCGATCGGCACGAATCGGTGTCCCCATCCGGCTTTCGGATCGAAGGAGACGATGCACGTGATGGTCCCTATTCCGTAAGTGCCCAGCTGGGCGAATGTGCGCAGATCAGCCTGCAGACCGGCGCCTCCGGTTGCCTCGGAACCTGCGATGACGTACGACACGGTGGCCACGGTGCACTCTCCCTCTGCTCGATCTCCTCCGGCGGTGCCTCCCCCAGCTTGCCAGCGCCCGCCTCCCGACGCGTGAACCAGGGTGTCGGTTGCGTCGGCGCGCATCGCACTACGCTTGGCGTCGGTTCACTACTGCCTACGTGGAGGTTTTCATGACACAGCTCGGAGTGGTCGGCGGCGGCACCATGGGTGCCGGTATCGCGGAGATCGCGATTCGCGCCGGCGATGACGTACTCGTACTCGAGCGCGACGACACCGCCGCCGATGCGGCTCGTGCCCGCATCGAGAAGTCTCTGGGCCGTGGCGTCAGCAAGGGCAAGATCTCCGAGGACGACGCCACCGCGGCACTGTCGCGGCTGACCCTGACGACCTCCGTCGGCGATTTCGCAGATCGTGAGTTGGTGATCGAAGCGCTTCCCGAAGTCGAGTCGCTCAAGGTCGGCTTCTTCGCCGAACTCGACAAGGTCACCGCGCCCGAGGCGATCCTGGCCACCAATACCTCGTCGATCCCCATCATCCGGATCGCCAAGGACGTCGCCGACCCGTCGCGCGTGGTGGGGGTCCACTTCTTCAACCCGGTTCCGGTGATGCCCCTGGTCGAGATCATCTCGAGTCTCGCGAGCTCGCCGCAGGCCATCGAGACGGTCACCGTCTACGCGCGGGATCACCTGGGAAAGCGCACGATCGCGGCGGGCGATCGCGGCGGCTTCGTCGTCAACGCACTGCTGGTCCCGTACCTGGTGAGCGCCATCCGCATGTACGAGAGCGGCTACGCCTCCAAGGAGGACATCGACGCCGGCATGGTCAACGGCTGCGCTCACCCGATGGGCCCGCTGACGTTGAGCGACACCGTCGGTCTCGACGTCATCCTCGACGTGGCCGAATCGCTCTATCAGGAGTTCCGCGAGCCGCACTTCGCGCCGCCGCCGCTGCTCTCGCGCATGGTCGAAGCCGGCTACCTCGGCAAGAA
This sequence comes from Gordonia sp. L191, assembly GCF_030077625.1. Taxonomy (NCBI): domain Bacteria; kingdom Bacillati; phylum Actinomycetota; class Actinomycetes; order Mycobacteriales; family Gordoniaceae; genus Gordonia; species Gordonia sp. L191. The sequence goes on from NZ_CP125996.1 coordinate 2,343,011, forward strand.
GAGCGGCAAGGGCTTCTACGACTACGCCGGCTGACCGCCTGGCTCCCCGGTGGCCAACGTCTGCGCGGTCACCGGGGGCGGTCCGGTTGTCAGTGAAGGCCGGTGTCCTTGCTGCCGTAGGCCTCACGTAAGCGCGGTTTGACGACCTTGCCGCCGGCATTGCGCGGTAGTTCGTCGACGATGACGAGATCCTTGGGCTGTTTGAAGCGGGCCAGGTTCTCGTTCAGATAGGGCTCGAGGTCGTCGAGCGTGAGGTCGTCGGCGCCCTCGGCGAGCACGACGACCGCCACCGGGACCTCGCCCCACTTCTCGTGGGCACGTCCGATGACGGCGGCCTCGGCGATCTTCTCGTGGCCGTAGAGCACGTTCTCCACCTCGGCGCAGTACACGTTCTCACCGCCCGAGATGATCATGTCCTTGGCTCGGTCGACGACGAAGAGGAAGCCGTCCTCGTCCTGACGGACGAGGTCTCCGGAGTGAAACCAGCCGCCGCGGAAGGCATCCGCGGTTGCCTGCGGGTTCTGCCAGTAGCCCTTCATCAGATTGGGTCCGCGATAGACAATCTCGCCGACCTCGCCGGGTGCCACGTCGTTCATCATCGGATCGACGATCCGGGCGGTGACCGCGGGCACCACCTTGCCGATCGACCCGATCTTGCGCAGCGCGTCCTTCCCCTCGAGGATGCACGTGACCGGCGACATCTCGGTCTGCCCGAAAGCCGTCATGTTGAGCGCCTGCGGGAACGACTCGTTCATCGCGTTGAGCACCGTGTCCGACGCGGGTGCAGCACCCCAACTAATGGTGCGCAATTTGAGGTTTCGCGGCCGGACCCGTTGAGCGGCGCACACCGCCTGCCACTGGGCGGGCACCATGAACACCGACGTCGTGCCCTCCCGTTCGAGGGTGTCGAGCATGTCGTCGGGGTCGAACGCGCCGAGCGGGTGGATCACGGCGGGCACTCCCCGGTAGAACACCGGCGCGAACGCGGCGATGCCCGCGATGTGGAAGATGGGCGGGACCACCGAGGCCACGTCGGCGTCGTAGTGGTCCTGGGCCGCGGCGATCGTCGTCACCGCCTGCGCCTGCAGGTTCTGATGGGTCAGCATGGCGCCCTTGGGTTTTCCGGTGGTACCTGAGGTGTACATGATCAACGCCACGGTGTCCTCGGGCACATCGATCTCGGGGAGATCGGCAGAGTCCTCGGCGATCAGATCGGCGTAGTCGAGGTGGTCGGGGACCTCACTGCCGCCGACGACGATCGTGTGGTCGATGCCGCCGGTGGAGGCGGCGGCCGCCTGGGTCAGGGGTGCGAGCAGGGTTTCGGTGACGATGACCCGTGCACCGCTGTCGGTGATGAGGTAGCCCACCTCGGCCGGGCTCATCCGGATGTTGACCGGCACCGGGATCGCACCGATCAGGTTGGCGCCCAACACCGCCTCGACATACTCGGCGCGGTTGAGCAGCGCCATCAGTACGCGGTCGCCGAATCCGACGCCCCGCCGGGCCAGCGCCGCACCGAAGGCCCGGGAACGCTCATCGAGTTGCTGCCAGGTGGTGGTCTGGCCCAGGAACCGCAACGCCGGTCGGTTGGGGGTCATGAAGGCATGCCTGCGGACCTGGTTGTTCCAGTGATTGCGTCGCGAACGCAGCGGTTCGGTGGTCAGGTCGGCGGTCGATTCGGTGGTCGCGGTCATACGCACTCTCCCTGTGATCATGGGTGCGCACGTTCACGCCAACTCCGCGTGCGCCCCGGTCGCGCTTGGTGTTCCTCATCACAGTAGAGCGCGGCACGGATGCTGCGGGAGCGTTCGCCCGGCTTGGTCCGACGATGGGCGTTTCGTCCGTTCCGGGGGGCGGCACCACCCTCGGAAAGTTCACAGGTTACCCTAACCTAACTCAGAGGACGGGTGGCTCGGCGTGGCATGTCCGCCACGACGCGACACCGCCACGACATCACATGGAACGGATGCGGAGATGGTGCAGCAGACCACCAGGACGTCGATGGCACGTGCGGTACTCGGGGAGGACAACTACCGCCGCGCCATTCGGGTGCTCAACGAGCGCCGGCAACGCCCGCGGGTGGGCCGGGTCCGCTTCGGTGATCTGCGCCGGACCCAACCGATCTGCCGCGAATACGGCTCGGCGCGTGGACGTCCCGTCGACAGGTACTACATCGAGAACTTCCTCGCCGAACACGGGCGACTGATCACCGGATCGGTGCTCGAGATCGGCGAGCGCACCTATACCGAGCGCTTCGGCCAGGGCGTCACCCGGTCGGACATGCTCCACGTGTCCGACGGCGCCGGCGCCACCTACGTTACCGACCTCACCGACGCGCCCGAGGTACCGAGCAACACCTACGACTGCATCATCCTCACCCAGACGCTGCAGATGATCTTCGATCTGCGCGCAACGGTGCGCACCCTGTACCGCCTCCTCGCACCGGGCGGAGTGCTGCTGTGCACGGCACCGGGCATCAGTCAGGTCGCCGACCCGGTGTGGAATTCGACGTGGTACTGGTCGTTCACCCGATTGTCGATGCAACGACTGTTCGACACGACGTTCCCGCCCGGCAACGTCGACGCGCGGGCGTTCGGAAATGTCCTGTCGGCCACCGCATTCCTCCACGGAATGGCACAGGACGAGCTGCGTCGCTCCGAGCTCGATGTGGTCGACCCGGAGTATCCGGTGATCCTCACCGTCGCCGCCCGCAAGGGAGATCTCGATCAGCGCCACCGGCCGGCAGCCGACACACCGGTCGGGCCGGCGCTGGACCTGACCGACCCGCGATACGGCTCGATCGCCGAGTTCCTCGGCGCCACCGACGCGACCTCACCCGTCGCCGACTGGGGCGCACTGACCGTGCGTGAGCTCGAGGACCGCACCACCCAGGCCCGCTCGATCGTGCTCCCCCATGTGCTCGAACACACCTGGGCGTGGCGTCGCATCCTTCGCAACGCCGTTGCCTGCACCGGCGGCCGGTTGACGGTGATGCTGTCGGTGCCACTGGGCGACAGCGAGTTACGACTCGACAACGAACAACCGATACCCACCCTGCAACTCCCGCGAGAGGAATTCCTCGCCCACTTCGACGGCATGACGGTCCGCACCGAGACCGTCGAGACCGACACCGGTGGCAGCGAGACCTGGTTCCATGTCGAGAAGTAGGGCCGCGCTCGGGGTGCTGCGCTCCCGGGTCCGACGGCATCGTCGGCGGGGTGGCATCCTGATGTACCACTGCGTCTGCGTGCAGCGGTGCGATCCGTGGGCGATCTGTGTCTCCCCCAAGGCCTTTGCCGAACACATGGAGGTCTTGGCGGCTGCGCGCGCGCCGGTCGGGCTCGACGCCTTTGCCGACGACCGCGCCTACACTTCCGACGGCGCACGCCTCGCGGTGACCTTCGACGACGGATACGCCGACAACCTCACCGCGGCCCTGCCGATCCTCGAGCGGTTCGAGATCCCGGCGACGATCTTCGTGGTCGGCAACGCCGTGGGTCGTACGCGCGAATTCTGGTGGGACGCACTGCAGCGCGCCATCCTCGATCCACCCGCGCTACCCGAACAATTGCGGTGGACCTTCGGCGGCGCACCCCGGTGCTTCGTCGTGAACGAGAGTCCGGACGACGCAGCACGACTCGAGGGGTGGCGGGCCGACGCCGCCCCACCGGTGACCGCGCGGCAAAAGCTGTTCCGCACGCTGTGGGACGCGATCGTGCTTCTCGAGCCCGCAGCACAGGGCGATGCGGTCGACGCCCTTCTGCAGTGGTCCGGGGCGCCGGTGCAGCCACCGGTCGCCGCACGTCTGCCGGTCACCGCCGAACAACTCGCCGAACTCGCCGCCCATCCCCTGATCGGCCTCGGTAGCCATACCCTCGACCACGTCTCGCTCACCGACGCCGACCCGTCCCGTCAGCACGCACAGATCACCGGCGGTCATCGGATGGTGGAAGAACTCCGTGGCGGTCCGGCGGCCCACTTCGCCTATCCGTTCGGCCGACTCGACGCGAGCGCGCGGGATATCGTGCGCGACAGTGGGATCGCCGTCGGCTGCACGAGCGTGTCGATGCCCGCGACCGACGGCGACAACCGTCACGCGCTCCCCCGTCTGCACGCCACCGAGATGGACGGCGACGGATTCGCCCGATGGCTTCGCGACGATCACCATCTGCTCAGGACTCGGTAGCCCGCGGCTACCGGATGACGGCTACCGGATGACGAAGTCGTCCCAGCGATCGGCGAGGTAGTCGACGAATCGCGGACCGACCGATTCCGCCGTCAGATGGTCGACGTGCACCGGCGTCGACACCGCGCGGTAGTCGGCGTCGGCGATGGCCTGGCGTGCGAAATCGTGATGCAGGATCGCGCCGGTACCGATCAGGACGAAATCGGCTCCACGGGAGAGGCATTCGCTCGCGCCGGCGGCATCGAGGATCTTCCCGGCCACCCCGAGTCGGGTGGAGCCGCGGTCGAGGTCGGTGAAGTAGTCGATCAGTCGGCGATCCTGATGATGAGGCTCGTAGGGGTGTTTGAATGCGTCCCAGAGCGACATGTCGAGGTAGTCGAGCGCGCCATCGGCGAGGACCTCACCGGCCAGCGCCCGCGCCTCGTCGAGAACGATGCCGTAGCGCTCGGGCGAGAGCCGCAGTCCGAGTTGGAAATCCGGCCCGGTGGCCGCGCGGATGCCGTCGATGATCTCGTGGATGATCCGGAAACGGTTCGACGCGCCGCCGCCGTAGCGATCGGTCCGCTCGTTGTGGCGGGAGTCGAGGAACTGCGCGAGGAGATAGCCGTGTGCGCCATGGATTTCGGCGCCGTGGAATCCGGCGCGCTCGGCGCGGACCGCTGCGGAGACGAAGTCACCGACGATCCGTTCGACACCGTCGGTCGACAGCGAGGAGGCGCCCTTCTCGGAGTCGTCCCACGGCGCGACGGCCGGTAGTCCCGACAGCGCCGGGTCCGCGCGGCGCCCACCGTGCTGCAACTGAATCGATGCCACCGCGCCGGCGTCGGAGATCGCCGCGGCCAGCCGCGTCAGCCCGGGCAGGTGGGCGTCGTCGGAGACCCCGAGCTGGCCGGGAAACGATTGCCCGTCACCGCTGACGTAGGCGGCGCACGTCATGACCATCCCGAATCCGCCGTCGGCACGCCGCACCAGCCAACGGAATTCGTCGTCGGACAGGGTTCCGTCGTCGTTGCTCTGCAGATTGGTCAGTGGCGCCAGCGCGAGCCGGTTCTTCCACGATGGGCCGTGGGAAAAGCTCAGCGGGCTGCCGAGGTCGGTCATCACTACATCCTTTGCGGGCGTCGGCACGGTCAGCAGAACCCTACCCGGCACACCGGATCGCCCCGGATCGGCCGAGTCCGATCACCGCGACACCCAGCCGTGCCAGAATCGGGCCATGAGTGAGCACACATATCGCGTCGTCGAAGTTGTCGGTTCCTCGTCGGAGGGTTCGGACGCGGCGATCGCCAACGCCATCGCCCGGGTGTCGCAGACGACCCGCAACGTCGAATGGTTCGAGGTCGTCGACACCCGTGGACATGTCGTCGACGGTGCGGTCGCGCACACGCAGGTGACGCTGAAGGTCGGCTTCCGCATCGACGACGCCGACTGAGTTCGGCTGCGGATCGGTGACCGAACGGATCGACTGCGCGGTCATCGGCGCCGGGGTGGTGGGACTGGCGGTGGCCCGCCGCCTCGCCCTCGCAGGTCGCGACGTGGTGGTCTTCGAGGCCGAGGATTCGATTGGGACACAGACCAGTTCGCGCAACTCCGAGGTCATCCACGCCGGCATCTACTACCCCACCGGAACCCGCAAGGCCCGCTGGTGCGTGGCCGGTCGCGATGCGCTCTACCGATACTGCCGGGATCGGGGCGTGGCACATGAGCGGCTCGGCAAGCTGATCGTGGCGACCACTGCGGACCAGGAGCCGGAGCTGCAACGGATCGCCGCACAGGCATACGCCAACGGTGTCACCGACCTGCGTCGCGTCGACGGCTCCGAACTCGCCGATCTCGAGCCCGCCCTCCATGCGTGCGCCGGTCTCCTCTCTCCGTCCACCGGGATCGTCGACGCCCACGGACTCATGCGGGCGTTGCGCATCGACGCCGAGCAGGCCGGTGCGGCGGTGGTGGTCCACAGCCCGGTGCTCGCCGGATCGATCGGCGCCGACGGCTCGCTGTCGCTGGACATCGACGGATCCGGCGACGTGCGCTGCGATGCGGTCGTGAATTGCGCGGGGCTGCGCGCGTGGGACGTCGCCGCATCACTGACCGGTTTCGCGCAGGAGTTCGTGCCGGCGAGGTATCTCGCGAAGGGCAACTACTACTCACTGGCACACGGGTCGGTGCCGTTCGGCAGACTCATCTACCCGGTTCCGGTGGACGGCGGTCTCGGCGTACATCTCACGCTCGATCTCGGTGGCCGGGCCCGGTTCGGGCCCGACGTCGAATGGATCGACGAGGTCGACTACGGCGTCGATGCGACGCGGGTCGGTGAGTTCGAGAGCGCGATACGTCGGTACTGGCCCGAACTCGCCGACGGTGCACTTCAACCGGACTACTGCGGTATCCGACCCAAGGTCACCGGGCCCGCCCACGCTGCCGGGGATTTCGTGTTCCAGTCCGCAGCCGACCACGGTGTGCCCGGCCTGATCAACCTGTTCGGAATCGAATCACCCGGCCTGACCTCGTGCCTGGCGATCGCCGACGAGGTCGCCGCGATGCTCTGACGCCCGGAGCCGGCGCAGTCGCGGTGTCCGGGAGCTTGTCCGGGAGTTCAGGCGCGGGCGAGGATCTCCCCGTGCGGGATGACGAGCCAACCGTCGGGGTGCGCCGCCCACTGCAGCCAGGCCGCGGCGATCTCGTCGAGGTCCGACGGGGTGGCCAACCCACGCTCGACGGCCATCCGCCCGACATCGGAGTGGATTCGCTGCGCCCACATCTCGCCCCAGCTCGCCCGTTCGGCAGGAGTGGCATAGCACCACACCGACGCCGACGGCGTGACCTCGGTGAAACCCGCTTCGTGGACCCACGCGAGCAGGTGTCGACCGGCGTCGGGCTCGGCGCCGTTGCCGTGGGCCACGGCGCGGTAGAGATCGAGCCAGGCATCGAGGCGCTCGTCGGCCGGCCACCAGTGAAACCCCGCGTAGTCGGCGTCGCGGACGGCCACCACCCCGCCCGGCCGGGTGACCCGACGCATCTCCCGCAGCACTGCGACCGGATCGGACACATGCTGCAGAACCTGGTGGGCGTGCGTGACGTCGACGCTGTCGTCGGCGTCGGAGAGCCGGTACGCGTCGTCCACCGCGAACTCGACCGCCACGCCGCGCTCGGCCGCGAGCTCGCGTGCCCGACCCAGCGGCGCGTCGGTGATCTCGACGCCGCGAACACGTCCGGGGGCCACGAGTTCGGCCAGATCGACGGTGATGCTGCCCGGTCCGCACCCGACGTCGAGCAGGTCGAGCCCGGGCCGCAGGAGCGGTATCAGGTAGGCGGCCGAACTCGCCACGGTGCGGGCCGCGTGGCTGGACACCACCACCGACGCGTGCCCATGGGTGTAGACGTCGCGGGGCCGATCGGCGTCGGTCATCGGTTTCACTCCTCCGTGAAGTCAGCAGGTCGTGTGATTCTCGTCGCATGATGCGTTCGCCTGTGACGTGACGGTAACCCGGACCGGGGTCGTAAGCTCGGAACTGGCCCGGACCCGAGGGCCGTGGGCACCGTGGCTGCACCGAACGCGTCAACACGCGCCGATGTCGCCCGCCCGCGATACTGGTACCGCCCGGACAACACGAATCCGGGCGCTGCGTGACCACGACTGGAGAGTAAGGCAGATATGAGCGCGGAGAAACCGACCATCATCTACACGCTGACCGATGAAGCGCCCATGCTGGCGACGCACGCTTTTCTCCCGATCATCAGGACATTCGCCGACGCCGCCGACATCAACGTCGAGACCTCCGACATCTCCGTTGCTGCCCGCGTGCTGGCCGAGTTCTCCGATTACCTGACCGACGAACAGAAGGTTCCCGACAACCTCGCCGAACTCGGCAAGCTGACCCAGGATCCCGACACCAACATCATCAAGCTCCCCAACATCAGCGCGTCGGTGCCGCAGCTGACCGCCGCCATCAAGGAACTGCAGGACAAGGGCTACAAGATCCCCGACTTCCCGGGGAACCCGAAGACCGACGAAGAGCACGCGATCCGGGACCGCTACACCAAGTGCCTCGGCAGTGCGGTCAATCCCGTTCTGCGCGAAGGTAACTCGGACCGCCGGGCACCGAAGGCGGTCAAGGAGTACGCGCGCAAGCATCCGCACAGCATGGGCGAGTGGTCGATGGCCTCGCGCACGCACGTGGCGCACATGCGTCACGGCGACTTCTATCACGGCGAGAAGTCGATGACCCTCGACGCCGACCGCGACGTGAAGATGGAGCTGATCACCGCAGCCGGCGAGACGATCGTGCTCAAGCCGAAGGTGCATCTCGATGCCGGTGACGTCATCGACAGCATGTTCATGAGCAAGAAGGCGCTCATCGAGTTCTACGAGGAGCAGATGGAGGACGCCTACAAGACCGGCGTCATGTTCTCCCTGCACGTCAAGGCCACCATGATGCGAGTCAGTCACCCGATCGTGTTCGGTCACGCGGTCCGCACGTTCTACAAGGAGGCGTTCGCCAAGCACGGCGAGCTCTTCGACGAGCTGGGTGTCAACGTCAACAACGGCCTCTCCGATCTGTATTCGAAGATCGAGTCGTTGCCGGCGTCGAAGAAGGAAGAGATCATCGACGATCTGCATGCATGCCACGAGCATCGCCCGGAGCTCGCGATGGTCGACTCGGCACGCGGCATCTCCAACTTCCACTCCCCCAGCGACGTCATCGTCGATGCGTCCATGCCGGCCATGATCCGCGCCGGCGGCAAGATGTACGGCGCCGACGGCCGGCCCAAGGACACCAAGGCCGTCAATCCCGAGTCGACCTTCTCCCGCATCTATCAGGAGATGATCAACTTCTGTAAGACCAACGGGCAGTTCGATCCCACCACCATGGGCACCGTGCCCAACGTCGGTCTGATGGCGCAGAAGGCCGAGGAGTACGGGTCGCACGACAAGACCTTCGAGATCCCGACCGACGGCGTCGCCAACATCACCGATCTCGCAACCGGCGAGGTGCTGCTGTCGCAGGACGTCGAAGAGGGCGACATCTTCCGCATGTGCATCGTCAAGGACGCGCCGATCCGCGACTGGGTCAAGCTCGCCGTCACCCGTTGCCGGGAATCCGGTATGCCGGTGGTCTTCTGGCTCGATCCCTACCGTCCGCACGAGAACGAACTGATCACCAAGGTGCACACCTACCTGAAGGATCACGACACCGAGGGCCTCGACATCCAGATCATGTCGCAGGTGCGGGCCATCCGATACACGATGGAACGTCTGATCCGCGGCCTCGACACCATCTCCGCGACCGGCAACATCCTGCGCGACTACCTCACCGACCTCTTCCCGATCCTGGAGCTCGGTACGAGCGCCAAGATGCTCTCGATCGTGCCGTTGATGGCCGGCGGCGGGCTCTACGAGACCGGTGCGGGTGGCTCGGCGCCCAAGCACGTCAAGCAGCTGATCGAGGAGAACCACCTGCGGTGGGATTCGCTCGGCGAGTTCCTGGCGCTTGCGGTGAGTCTCGAGGATCTCGGCCGCAAGAACGACAACCCGAAGGCGGAGGTGCTGGCCAAGGCGCTCGACGCCGCGACCGGCAAGTTGTTGGAGAACAACAAGGGTCCCTCCCGCAGCACCGGTGAACTCGACAACCGCGGTAGCCAGTTCTACCTCGCGCTGTACTGGGCGAAGGCACTGGCGGAGCAGACCGACGACGCGGAGCTGGCGAAATACTTTGCGCCGCTTGCCAAGACGCTCGAGGAGAACGAGCAGACCATCGTCACCGAGCTCAATGACGCCCAGGGCACCGCGGTCGACATCGGCGGTTACTACGCCCCTGACAACGACCTCACCGACAAGGTGATGCGCCCGAGCGCCACACTGAACTCGGCTCTGGAGTCCGTGCGCGGCTGAGGCCTCACGACCGGTCACGACCTGACGAGCCCCGCTTCCCGGTATCGCACCGGGGAACGGGGCTCGGGTCGTTCACCACCGGTGCATGTTCCCGGTCTCGGACACCGATTGCGCCCAGATGGCTTGCACGCCAGATGGATTGCACCTCACATGGATTCGAACGCCCGGCCGAGTTCGGCCTCCACGTCGATGATCCGAGCGCTGGTGACCTCCGGATCCTCGATCCGGGCGGCCACATCTCGGGCGATGAAGCGCTTGATCTCGTCGTCGACCTGCGCGACGAGCCGGATGATCTCGCCCCGCAGATTGCGGGAGGCGACGCCCACGGTCACATCCGCGGGGCGTGGCGGGGTGACGTCGATGTGGAGCTGCAGGGGTTCGACCGCTCGGGCGGTGAGTGCGAGCCGCACCGACCCGTCGACGTCGTAGCGGATGCGATCGACCTTGAGATCGACCAGAAGCCGGATCGACAGCGGAATACGCACGGTGAAGGTTATCAGCTCGGAGATGTCGCGGATGATCTGTGGCTCGTCGATGCTGACGCGGGCTTGGACCTTGGCGATCCCGCCGGGCCCCGACGGGATCGGCCCCACGTCGAACGAGTCGCCGGTGATCGCCGAGAAGGCGCTCCCCACCCGTTTCTCGGTGACGGCCACCTCGAAGAAGCGGCGGCCGAACTCCTCATACGTCAGCTCTGACATCTGTCCATCGTCGCAAACCCCGGGCGGTGACGAGGCCGCCATGATCATGCACCCCGATGCGCGTCGACCCGTGCGGCCGCATCCGGCCACATGGGTGGGCACGGTGCGCCCGGAATGGTCGCGACCTCGAAGTGCCACCACTCGTTGTCGAAGGTGCGGCACAGGCCCCACCGGAAACCGTTGACCTGCAGCCACCGGGCGCCGGCCTGCGGCCCGACGTCGATGGCGTGACCCCCGACATGCGTCGACTCCGACGGTGGCAACACCCACCGGCGAGCCTGCGCCGGGCTGCCGTAGGTGGCGATCGCCTCATCCCACAGTTGTTGCTGCTGGGCCGGTGTCCGCGCACCGGAGGTGATGTGTAGTGGGACGCCGTCGGCGCGTGCTGCCGCCGACGCCTGCGCGTATGCGGTGCCGAGGACGGGATCGAGGCCTTCTGTTCCCGCGTCGGCGAGGGCATGCGGTGCGGCGATCGACCAGGCGATGACCATCGCTGCCGCGATCGTCACCAGAACCGTCGTCCGACGCGGGTTTCCGGGAGTCCGGAGAGCAAGAGTCACCACACCAGTAAAGCGGGTATTGACGTTGGCGTCGATGACTCGGGGTCGGAGGCACTCGGTTTCCGGGTGATCTGCTTCGCTCCTACAGTGAGTTCCATGGCAGGCACCGGGAGGTCGACGGCGGGAACCGACGGAATCCCGGACACCTCGGGTGTTCGTGGCCGTCTGCTCGTGGTCCTGGGCGCATTGTCGGCGTTCGGACCGATCTCCACCGATCTCTATCTGCCCGCCCTGCCCGAGGCGGCCACGGATCTGTCGACGACACCGGCCGGGGTGCAGGCCACCCTGGTGGTGTCGATGATCGGACTCGGTCTCGGTCAGCTCGTCATGGGCCCGCTCTCGGACCGGTTCGGTCGTCGCCGACCTCTGCTCGTCGGTCTGGTGCTGTTCACCGCAGCCTCGGTCGCGTGCGCCTTTGCGCCCACCGTGGCGATACTCGTCGTCTGTCGGCTGCTGCAGGCGCTGGGTGGCTCGGCGGGTGTGGTGATCGCCCGCGCAGTGGTGCGCGATCGCTGTAGTGGTCCGCGGTTGGTGTCGGTCTTCGCCGTCCTGACCGTGGTCGTCGGCCTCGGTCCGGTCGTCGCCCCTCTGCTGGGCAGCGCGATCCTCGTGGTCGGCACGTGGCGGACGGTCTTCGCCGTGCTGGCAGTGATCGGCGCGCTGCTCGTGATGTCGACGGCGGCCTGGGTCGGCGAGTCCCTACCCGCGGATCGCCGAACCGGCGGTGGCCTGGGTGGCGCCTTCGCCTCCTACCGGGTCTTGTTCGGTGACCTACGATTCCTTCTCGTGATCGGCACGGGCGCAGCGGGATTCGGGGCGCTGTTCGCTTACATCACCGGCTCGCCGTTCGCGCTGCAGGTCGTGCACGGGTGCCCGCCCGCGGTGTTCTCCGCGGTGTTCGCGATCAACGGGCTGTGCCTGATGGCGTGTGCACGGTGGGTGCGGTTCGCCGATCCCGTCCGTCAGATCGCCTGCGGTGCGGGAGTATTGATCGTCGCCTCGGTGGCGATGATCGTCGCCGGCGCCAGCGGCTCACTGATCCCGCTCCTGCTCGGATTCGCCCTGATCGCCTCGTCCTGGGGCATCATCGGCCCCAGTGTCACCGCGCTGGCACTGCAACGACATCCCGAACGGGCCGGCGCGGCAGCCGCACTGCTGGGTGCGCTGCAATTCGTCGTCGGTGCCGTTGCCGGTTCGCTCGTGGGACACGGCGCCGACGCCGGCATCACGGCGCTCGTCGCCGTGGTGGCGGGCGCCACGATCTGTTTCGTCACGCTGGTCGTCGCGGTTTGGAGGGGTGAACACGGCACTCGCCGCACTGTCGGCGCCTGAAATCCCGGGCGCGAGCCATGATGCGCCGTCTTTGCTAGCGTGGGCATCGGAGTCCATTCATGGACCGCGGACGAGGGAGCAGTACCCGCCGAGCGACAAGACTGCCACGAAAGTGGAGGTCGGTCGCCATGGCCTGGCTCATTCTCATCATCTCCGGCGTACTCGAGGCCGTGTGGGCGGCCGCGTTGTCGGCATCACGGAGGTTTCGTGAACCACTCCCCGTGGTGGTCTTCGTGGTTGCCCTGGCGCTCAGCATGCTCGGACTCGCCCTCGCGCTGACGTCGTTGCCGCTGGGCACCGCGTACACGGTGTGGGTCGCAATCGGTGTCGTCTTGACGGTCGTCTGGGGTGTCATCACCGGACAGGAACGGCCGACCTTCGTGCGAGTCGGGCTGCTCGTGCTCCTCGTCGGCTGCGTCATCGGTCTCAAGGCGGTGAGCTGACATGGCCTGGCTGATCTTGCTGGCTTCGGCCGTGTGCGAGGCGGTGTGGGCGGTGGCTCTGGACCGGTCGGACGGATTCACCGAACCGGTGGCGGTCGCGGTGTTCCTGGTGGGGCTCGCGCTGAGTATGGCCGGACTCGGTTGGGCGGCCTCGTCGCTGCCGATCGGCACCGCCTATGCGGTGTGGGTCGGTGTCGGGGCGACGCTGACCGTGACGTATTCCATGGTCTCCGGCGGTGAGGAGGTGTCGATTGTCAAGCTGGTCTTCATCGCGGGCATCGTCGCGGCGGTCGCCGGCCTGAAGATGACCCGATCAGGGACCACCGACTCATCCCCGGCACCCTCGCCCGACCTACCCTGAGAGAACCCCGACGATGAGGAGTTCTCGATGAGTGACCACGAAGTGAAGATGATCATCCTGTCCACCGACGATCTCGACGAGTCGATCAAGTTCTACGGCGAAACCCTCGGTATGACACTGAAGTTCCGCGACGGCGCGCATTTCGCGGCCCTCGACGGCGGGCCGGTCACCCTGGCCCTGGCCACCGAGGTCGATCATCCGATTCCCGGACAGGTCGTGGTCGGGATCAAGACCGCCGACGTCGACGCGGCTGCCAAAGCCATCGAGGCCAGCGGTGGCGGCATCGTCAAGGGCCCCTACGACGACGCCCACGAACGGCGCGCGGTGGTGTACGACAACAAGGGCAACGGGCTCGTGTTCTACAGCCCGCTCAAGCGCTGAGTTCTCGCGCGCGGTGACGTCGTCGGCCGGACCGTCGTGGCGTCACGGCGCGTACGCGGCGTAGAATTCAGTCGTGCACTACTGATTAAGTGGTTCACCGATTATTCGATTTCATGAAGCCGTATACCGGCGTTACGTCCGGATCCGCGGTCTGGGAAACTCGAGTACGAAGACCGGTCACCGACAAGAGGAACACCCATGGTTGACACGAACCACCGTGCTGCGACATCGCGTGCATCGCAGGACGCCTCGACGAGGTCCGGCGCCGGTCGCGGCGGTGATCGACCGCACGGGCTGCAGTACATTAAGTACCACTACGGGGCGAAGCTCCCGGACTCGATGCGTGACTGGGTCTTCAACGATCTGACCGGCCCCTATGCCGCCCTGCGCATGGTCGCCTGGTGGGCCGTGCCCTGTGTGATCATCCTGGTGCCGATGTTGTTCGTCCCGGCCGACTGGCTGATCCGCGCGAACATGACCGTGCCCATCCTGATCCCCTACATCTTCTTCTCGGTCGCGCTCAATCGCGTGTACCGACGTTATCGGTTGTCGCAGCACGGCTTCGATCCCGATCTGGTGTCCCGCCGGGAGAAGGAGAAGAACGCCGACGTATACGCGGAGTACCACCGCAAATACCGCGGGGCCGGCCGCTAGCCTGTAACACCCGGGAGTCGAGACCCGGGAGTCGAGAACAGCACCGTGGCAGGAGATCTCGAGGCTCGGCGCACGCGCCTCGCACCTCGATCAGCGTTCATGAAGGACGCATGCGCCTGGTGAGGTGGTCGATCAGGAGGTGTGCGCCTGGTGAGGGGGATTCATCAGGGGGGGCGTGTGGCGGGTAAGGGTGGTCGATCGGAAAAGCCCGCTCCTGCCTGAGGATTCCGGTCAGATCAGCCGGTTCTTGCCCGACGCCCGCCGCAGGTCGGAGAACGCGCCGATCGACGTCGACGTCGCGGTCGCCACCGGGCGACCACCGGCCGCCTCGGACTTCGACACCATCACCACGTTGTCGATGTAGGGCTGGATGGTGCTGGTGTTCTGCACGGTCGCAACGATGATCAGCTGGAAGCCGAACTTGCGGAATGCCGAGAGCGCCTGCTGGGCGAACTGCGGGTCGGACTTCGAGAACGCCTCGTCGAGCATCAACTGCGCGAAGATCGGTCGGTTGTCGTCGCCACGCGGGCTGGCGAGGTTAAAGCTCAATGCGCCGGCCAGACAGAAGGCCATGAGCTTCTCCTGCTCGCCACCGGAATTGTCGCCGGCATTGCTGTAGGTGCGGATCGTCTCGCCGGTCTCGGCGTCGTGCTCCTCACAGTAGAAGTCGAAACGGTTGCGAACGTCGAGCGCGTCGCGCGTCCACTGCCGGTCCTCCGGGGTCGCCCCCGCCAGGCGTTCGCGCAGCAGGAGGATGTCGGCGTACTGCTCGAGGATGGCCTGCTCGTCGCCGAACGCGACGGCGGTCGACCGCCCAGCGATCTGACGCGCCTTCTCGGTGAGTTCGGCTGCGGCCCCGAGGTTCTTGCGTCCGGGCTGCAGGCGTAGTCGGGTGCCGCGATTGAACGCCACCGCACCCAGGCCCGTGTTGACCCGCTCGATCTGTTCGACGATCCGGCGCTCCTCGGCGTCGGCGGCCATGTGCAGGTTGAGGATCGCACCCGGCGCCTGCTCGGTGATGAGTCGGCGCATCCGCTCGTAGGCCGCGGGTAGCTCCCGCTCGTCGATCCGACGGCACAACGCGACGTAGTCATAGATGCGCTCGTCGAAATCGCTGCTGTCGTTGGGGATCTCGTCGGGGAACTCCTCGTCGTAGGTCGCGAGGATACGGGCCAGTTCGTCCCGGGAGCGGCGCGCATCGGCGCGCATCCGATCGCGATCGCGCCCGACGGCCTTGATCAGTTCCTGGCGGTAGGGATCCGGTGCGAGCACATCGAGGGTGGCCGCGGAATCCTCACGGAACGTGTCGAGGGCCGCCTGTGCGGGCCCGGAGATGTCCTCGGCCTTGAGGCGGTCGACGAGATCGAGCAACTGCGTCCGGCGCTCGTCCTGGGTGGCGATCCGATCACGCACGAGCGCGGCCTGGGAGATCGCCGCGCGGACCTGCTCCCAGATCTCCTCGGCCTTGCGTTGCAGTGCCTCGACGTCGGGATGCGCTTCCATCAACAGTTCGTACTGCTCCGAGAGTCGCTCGGCGCGATCGTCGGCGGACTCGACGTCGATCTCACTCCACTGCGTGAACTGTTCGCACACGGTGCGGTACAGGTCGCGGCGGCGTTGTTTGTCGGCCCGTTCGCGTTCGAGGACGGCGGTGGCCTCACGTGACGCGGCATGGATGCTGTCCTCGTGATCGAGTTCCTCACCGAGGGCGGCGACCTTGGCATCGACGTTGCCGACGAAGATGTACTGCGAGGGCCGCAACGCCTGCCGGTCGTCCTTGATCGCCAGCTTCGCGGAGTCCTTGCGCAGCCCGCGATCGGTGACCGCCTTGGCATGGTCGGCGAATTCGGCCGGATCGTCGACGCACACATAATTGCCCAGTCGGGCGAGCAGCGTCAGGGCCTCCGCCGAACTCGGGTGATCCGGATCGACCGGACGCAGGGTCGCGGCCAGGGTGCCCGGGTCGGGCAGTACCGCCGTGCGGCGCTCGACATGATGCAACTGGATCCGCCCACGCATGTCGTGGGTGTTCACGAACCGCAGGGCGGCATTGAAATGGCGATCCGGCACCAGCAGTCGCAGACCGGCGTTGCGCAGCACCTTCTCCACCGCCGGGCGCCACCGCTCCTGATCGGGGTCGAGTTCGACGAGTTCGGCGACATAGCGCAATTCGGAGTCGTCGAGCTGCAGCGCATCGGCGATCACCCGGCGCATTTCGTGCTCGGCGCGCGGCAGCGCCGATCCGGCCTCGCGCACCCGGGTCAGCTCGGCGGCGGCGGCGTCGCGGCGGCTCCGTGCGGCGACCTCCGCGGCCAGCAGCTCGGCGTAGTGCCCCTTGCCGGCCTCGAGTTGCCCGTCGAGGCGTGTCGCCTCCTCGATGAGCGATTCGCGTGTCTCCCAGAAGTCCTCGGCCGACTCGGGGATCTCCACATCGAGCGCCGACATCTTCGAATCGAACGACGCCCGCCGCATCGACACCTCGCTCGCCGCTTTGCCGGCTGCGGCGAGCTGCTCCTGCAGCGGGGCGAGATCGGCTGTGCTGGAGGAGATTCGCGAAAGCAGGTGGCTGTGATCCTGGCGCAGCTGGTCGTGCTGGGAGGTCAGCGCGGCGAGATCGCCGTCCAGACGGGCGATCTGGTCGTCGAGGTCGGCGATCTCGGGCTCGGCGTTGCGGATTCGCAGGTTGGTCACGTAGGCACGGATGGTCGCGCTGTCGATGGTGTCGAGCACCGAGAACTTCGCCGACTCGGTCGCATACCGTTCCTGAACGGTCTCGATGTTGCCGAGGATGGTGCGCTTGCGACGCGCGACATCCAGGAATTCACGGGCCTCGACGAGTGGATCGATCTGTTCGAGAGCGTCCTTGATACCCGCGATGCTGGTCGGTTCGTCGAGCATGAACTCGCGGACGAACTGGGCCAGACCGCCGACGCTCTTGAGCGACTTGGCCTTTCCCAACAACTGCTGGGCGGCCTCGGAGCCGCGGATGCCGATCAGCGAGTACAGCGACGCGAGATACTTGCCTTCGCCGGGACCGCCCCGCCATCCGCGCTCGCGGAGCCGGGCGGCGTTGTGCCCGTTGGCCGCCCACTCGTTGCAGGCGTCGACGATGTCGGCGTCGCCGTCGGCGAGATAGTAGGCGCTGTGGGCGTCGGTCATCTTGCCCGCGGCGAGCCACTTGAGGACGAGGCCCGTGATCGACACACCCGAGGTGGAGGTATAGGTGACGGCGATGGCCGCCCAGGCCGGCCCGGTGCCGCGCAGGTACATGATCTCGCGCGTCGAGTTCACGCCGTCGCGACGCTCGCCCCACGCTCCACGCACGTACTTGCCGACCGTACGCCGACCACTCGCCGATCCGGCCGCCGTGGCGTCACCGGAGGCATTGAAGTTGCGCCGATGGTCGGGCAGGAAGGCCAGGGAGATGGCGTCCAGGAGCGAGGACTTGCCGCTGCCCGATGACCCGGTCACCAGAGAACCGTTGGCGCTGAACGGAATCGAATGGTACCCGTCGAAGACGCCCCAGTTGATCAGCTGTAGCCGCGACAGGTGGAACTGGTCGACACGATCGCTCACCAGTCATCTCCTTCGTCGGTCTCGTCATCCTCGGTGTCGTCACCGTCGTCGGTGTCCCGGTCGCCCTTCGCGAGGTATCCCGAACCGTCGTCACCGGATTCGGGCGCGGAGCGATCGAGCGTCTGTGCCTCGACCTCCTCGCCGGCGCCGATGAACTGTTCGAACTGGTGCTGCAGATCGGTGATCACCGATGCCGTCATGATCGCGGTGATCGCCGGACTCACGGTGAAGGTGTCGGGGTCATCGCGATGGCGGCGTAGCAACTCGAGTTCTTCGAGCTTGTCGATCGCCTTGTCGATGCGTTTGTCGAACAGCGCGAGGTCTCGATCGATGGTGTTGGAGACGCCGGCGAACAATTCGTGGATCTCCTCATGGGTGATCAGTACCTGATCCTCGCGTGCGGCCCGCATGTGTTTGGCCAGGTGCAGTGCGAGGATCGCGTCATAGGCCTGGATCGTCTCGCGCTTGAGTAGTCTTCTGCCCCAACGGGAGTCGTAGCCCACCTGCTCGACGAAGGCCACCTCGAGTTCGGTGACCAGGCGCAGCCGAAGATCGAGTTCGGACAGCCGGATGCGCAGGGACTCCTGGTATTCGACGATCCAGGACCAGAGCTGAGGGGTGCGGTCGCCGCTGACGTAGCGGCGGGTGAGTAGATTCTGCAACGCCCAGCAAGCGCGGTCGGGCATCGCCGAGACGTCCCCGTCGAAGCGCGGGACCTTCGTTTCCTCGACGGCGGTCCGGCTCACCGCGGGCAGGTCGTCGTAGCCGTTGAACTCCTCGGTACTGAACCCCTTGGCGTTGAACTCCTCGGCGCTGAACCCCTTGGCGGGAAACCGTTCTGACTGATCGGTCACAGGACGTCGACCTCCGCGGTGGGGATGGGTTCGGTGAAGTGCAGGGCAGGAATCTCGATGAGACGGTCGTCGCCGTCGAGGGACCGGAATCGGATGGACTCGGTCGCCACGGGGTCGCCGGTGGCCGCCGATTGCCGTAACGCCCACGACCACAACACGATCACGTGGGCGAGGTAGGGGTCGTCGAGGGAATCGATGACCTCCGACAACGCCACCGGGCCGTCGACGACCGCGTTGTTGACCACCTCGGTGAGTTCGACGGTGTCGACCTGGCCGGCCAGCGACACGAACGAATCGAGATCGGTCTCCCCCGTTGCGGGCACCGCCGGCTGTGGGGGTTCGGGCGTGCGGATCTCGAACGCGAGACGCCCGTTGGACGTCAGCGCGGGAGTGGCCAGCGGTAGTTCGTAGCCCAGTCGCCGATCGGCGAGTGAGATCGTGAGGAGTTCGTTGGCGGTGGCCAGGGCATCGTTGAGTTGACGGGCGATACCGCGACTCTGCTCGAGGGTTCCCGAGGCGACGAACCGGCGGATGCGACGCGCGCAGCGACGACGGATCCGGCCGACCTCGTCGATCTGCTGGGTGACCAGTACGAAGAAGTTGTCCATCACCGACCGCAACCCCGGATCGATGGCGGGCAGATGCGCGGTGACGGTCTCGATGTCGGAGACCAGCCGGGCCCGCTGGGTCGGGTCGCCGATCATGTGCGTGAACGCGTGATAGGAGGCGCTCTGCGAGGACTCCAGCAAGGCCTCGTAGTCGTCGAACATCTGCCGCTGACGGTCCCGATAGGCCAGATCGGAGTCGTTCGGATCGTCGAGGAGCGCGGTGGTGATGCGATCGAGCATGCTGCCGTACTGCCCGATGTCGGAGATGATCTGCTCCATCTGGTAGGCGATGGCGCGGGCCTCGTCCTCGGCGGCCCGCAGATCCGGCCGGCGTCGGCGGCCTGCGTCGAGGTCGGCGAGTTCGGCGTCGAGTTCCTCGATCTGATGGGTGAGGTCCTCACGGATGTAGCTCGGGTCGTCGCTGACCTGGCCGGCCACCCGCCGCAAGCCCGCCGCGATGCCATTGATCGAGCCGGCGGTGGCCACCGAGTCCTCCCGGCGCAGCCGTCGCATGTAGTCGAGCACCGAGCGCGCCTCGGGGGTGAGATAACACAGGTTCTGGGTGGCCACGACCGGGTCGGCCATGCGATGCAGCCAGCCGTTCTTGGCCCACAGTTTGAGCAGATCCATGCCGTGGGGCTGGTCGCCGACGCCGAGTTCGGCCATGTCGCGTTCGAGCCGGATCGCCAGATCGGTCTCCGACCGGCGAGCCCCGAAGTCGAGGTGGCGCTCCATCAACGTCACGTAGAGCGCGGAGTTGGTCGCGGCGAACAACCGGACGGCCGCGGATCGTTGGATCGATCGGTTGGTCTCCCACGCCTGCATGAGCGTGGGCTCAGTCGCACTGTCCATCGCCGCCTCGTGGGTTCGTCTCGGGATCGGTTGCTCGTCGGGTTCGGTTGCGATCGGGGATCGGGTTGGTGGTCGGGCCGCCAGGTAGTCTCCCACGTCCACCGAACGTGGCCCGCGCCACGTCCGCGCCGCTGTGGACAACCTCGCCGACACGCCGAGGCGAGCGGGAAAGAGATCCGCATGTCGCGAGGCGCCGAACTCCAGGCAAGGACGTACGGGAACGACGGTTCTCGTCACGCCCGCTGCGAGAAGAGGGTGATCCACCGATGTCCGAGTTGCGCCTGGTCATGCCTCATCAGTTGTTCGAATCACATCTGAACGCCGAACCCGGCACCCGGTTCGTACTCGTCGAGCACGATCTGCTGTTCCGCCAGTACCGCTTCCACCGGCAGAAGCTGATCCTGCACCGGGTGTCGATGCGCCGGTTCGCGCAGCGGCTGCGACGCCACGGATTCGACGTCGAGGTCGTCGAGACCGACTCCGCAACCACCAGCCGAGAATCCCTGAGCGCTGTGGTGCGGCGGCTGCGCCCGTCGTCTGTGCATCTCTACGACGTCGTCGACGACTGGCTCGCCGCCGACGTGCGTGCTGCGCTGGCCGACGCCGGGATCGACCTCGACGACGAGGCCACTGCCGAGAGCCCCAACTTCCTCACCTCACGGCGCCAGATCGCCGAGTTCTTCGACGGCCCGACCGCTCGGATGAGCGAGTTCTACGCGTGGCAGCGCCGACGCCTCGGCGTTCTGGTGGACAGCGCAGGAGTGCCGGCGGGTAAACGCTGGAGCTTCGACGCCGAGAACCGCAAGCCGCTCCCCCGCGGGCTCGAGGTGCCGCTGCCGCGGTTTCCTGATCCGGACGAGCAGGTCGACGCTGCCATCGAATGGGTCGAGAAGGAGTTCCCCGACAACCCCGGCGATGCGCGGGCGTTTCGGTGGGCCACCGACCACCGCGGGGCACGCGAGATGTTCGAGGACTTTCTCGCCGAACGATTCGCCGGATTCGGCCCCTACGAGGACGTGATCAGCACCAGGAATCGGTATCTCTTCCACGCCGTGCTCACCCCCGCCCTCAACGTCGGCCTTCTGTCACCGCGGACGGTGCTGCGCCGCGCACTCGAGGTCGGCGGGCAGGGCGAGATCGGGCTCGCCGGGCTCGAGGGTTTCGTCCGTCAACTCATCGGGTGGCGCGAGTACATGCGGGCCACCTACGTGGCGCATGGTCGCGCGATGCGGACCGCCAATCGGCTGGGGCACCGTCGCGTCCTCGCGCCGGGCTGGTGGACCGCGCAGACCGGTCTCGAGCCGGTCGACGGCGTCGTGCGCCACGTCCTGCACTGCGGCTGGGCGCATCACATCGAGCGGCTGATGATCCTCGGTAATGCCATGTGCCTCTTGCGAACCCATCCCGACGAGGTCTACCGGTGGTTCATGGAGATGTTCGTCGACGCCTACGACTGGGTGATGGTGCCCAACGTCTACGGGATGAGCCAGTTCGCCGCGGGCACCGCCATCACCACCAAGCCGTACGTCTCAGGCAGCAACTACCTGCGCAAGATGTCCGACCTCGGCACGGGCCCGTGGTGCGCGGAGTGGGACGGCCTGTACTGGACGTTCGTCGCCGATCACCGCGACGTCCTCGACCACAACCGCCGGTCGTCGGTCGTGGTTGCGAATCTCGAGCGCATGGAGCCGTCGAGAAGGGCCGCCCACCTGCGCACGGGACGGCGGTGGCTCGACTGACGATCGCGGAGGTGTCTCTCGGACCGCGCGGCGCACGTGAGGGTGCCACCATGGAGTCATGTTGCCGACCCTCGACCTCACCGCAGCCGACGCTGACGGGCAGGCCTTCGCGACCGCGTTGCGCGAGGCCGCCCACCAGCACGGGTTCTTCTACCTCGTCGGACACGGCATCGCGCCGGCGCAGATCGACGGGGTCCTACGACTCGCCCGCGAGTTCTTCGGGTTGCCCGACGCGGAAAAGGCGCGGATCTCCCAGCTGGACAGTCCGGCGTTCCGGGGCTATTCACGTCTCGGCGGTGAGTTGACGAACGGACTCGTCGACTGGCGCGAACAGATCGACATCGGCCCGGACCGGCCCGTCGTCGACGGTGCCCACGGGTACTGGAATCTGCAGGGCCCCAATCTGTGGCCGCATCGCCCCACCGGATTCCGTGAGGCATTCGAGGCGTGGATCGCCGCCGTATCGGAGGTGGGCGTACGCCTGCTACGGCACTGGTCGGCCTCACTCGGAGCGCCGGCCGGGTACTTCGACGACGCGTTCGCCGACCGTCCGGCCACCCTGCTGAAGGTGGTGCGTTATCCGGGCAGCGACAACCGGGACCAGGGCGTCGGAGCACACAAGGATTCCGGTGTCCTCACGCTGCTGCTGGTGGAGCCGGATTCCGAAGGGCTGCAAGTGGAAACGCTGGACGGTACCTGGGTCGACGTGCCGCCGAAGCCGGGCGCGTTCATCGTCAACATCGGCGAACTGCTCGAGGTGGCCACCGGCGGTTACCTGCGCGCGACCCGGCATCGGGTGCGCGCGCCGCGCCCCGGGACCGATCGCGTCTCGATCCCGTTCTTCCTGAATCCGGCGCTGGACGCCACGATCCCGATCATCGAGCTGCCGCCGGAGCTGGCGGCGTTGTCACGTGGTGTCGAGGCGGACCCGGACAATCCCATCTTCAGTACCTACGGCGAGAACGCCTGGAAGTCCCGGGTTCGTGCGCATCCCGATGTGGCACAACGACATCACGGGATCACTCCGCTCGGCCCGGCATCCGCCTACTGATCAGTCCGGTCTGATCAGTCCGGCCGCGCAAGCCATTCCGGCCGACACGAGCCGCGCGGAACCAGCACCGTGCGGTAGCGACCCGGCGTCTGGCTCATCCGAACCTGGTCGGTGACACCCTGATACGCCCCGAGCGGTGTGTCGGCGGTGAAGGTCTCGGGATCGAGATAGTGATGTGCGCCGTCGCCGACATCGGTGCCGGCGATCTCGTGGGCGTAACCACGATCGAACACACCCATCCCGATGATCCAGAGTGCAGCCCGGGTCAACGACACATGCACCCGGTAGCTGCCGCCGTCGCGGGCGCGGCGGGTGAGGGCTTCGACGATTCCCGCGGTCAGCAACCACGACACGATGTAGTCGTTGACGACGAGAATCGGTGGGAGCTTGGGTTTGTCGCCCTCGCCCTCGAGCAGCATCATCCCGGTCAGGCTGCCCGCGGTCTGATCGAATCCGACCTGCGACGACCACGGGCCGTGCTCACCGTTGAGAGAGGCGGTGGCGTAGATGATCCCGCGGTGTCCGTCGGCAGCGGCATCGGCGGACAGGCCGATCTTGTCGAGGTAGCCGGGCCGGCGGTTCGCGTAGAACACGTCGGCGTCGCCGAGCAGCCCACGAATCCGGGCGGCACCGTCGGCGTCGTAGGGATTGATCGTCGACGACCGTACGCCGACGTTGGCGGTGGCATAGGTCGCGTCGTGCTCGAGTTCGTCGGGGCGCCATACGTTGAGCACGTCGGCGCCGTGCAGGGCCAGTGCCCGGCCGACCCCGGCACCGGCGATCACATGCCCCATGCCCAGCGCCCGGATGCCGTCGAGGGGCTGGTCGACCCCTCCGGTGAGTGGAACCGGGTCGCCGTCGGCGATACGGGTGATCTCGATGAGCGGCATGTCGGCGAGAACGTCGCGGTAGTGCGTTTCGTCGAGGAGTTCGGCCGTCGTACGCAGCATCGGCAGGACGACACCCGCCTCGGTGGCCGCGGCCTCGAGTTCGGCGCCCTTCCAACTCGCGATGGCCGCCGCGACGGCGTCGTTGTCGTCGGGTACCCCCAGGAGCCGCTGCGCGCCGACCTTGATCTTCGGATACGGGTTCAGCGGCATCATCCACCGATCGTCACCGGTCCGGTAGAAGCGGAATCCCAGCGCGTTCGACGGATTCGACGGGGTAGCCGGCGGATAGCCGTTGAGCATCTCCCACCGGCGGTCGTAGAACGGGCACAACCGATGTGGTGCGCTCCGCAGGTCCACGGCGATGTCCTGGCCGACGCCGCCGCGGACCTGCCACAGCTTGGCGACGGCGGCGGACTTGGCGGCGAGCGCGATGGCCGACGCACCGCCGAGACGCAGGGTGCTCGGCACCACCGGGTCGGCGCCGTCGAAGGTGACCGTGCCGCCGGTGTCCTCGGCCGACATGCCGATGCCGCCCAGGACATCGGCGAGTTCTGTTGCGGGATGGAAGGAGTCGTCGGTGGCCGGCGCGGCGATGGCCGCGCGCAGTCGGTCGGTCAGGGTGGTCACACCAGCTCCTCGTGGTCGGCGGTGGTGAGGTCGGGGACGGTCGCGTCGGCGGTCAGCAGGTCGTCGGGGATCAGCACCTGACGCGAGCGCAGATACTCCCCGATCGCCTTGCCCACCTGGTCGATTCGCAGGTTCGACGATCCGCCGGTGCCGAGCAGGCCCTTGAACACGAAGTGAATCGCCCGCAGATCGGGGAATTCGTGGCGCACCACGTCGATGTCCTTGGTCTCGGGGATCAGGCGACGGATCTCGTCGGTGGACAGGAATCGCCGCAGCCACGGCCACACCCGCGGATCCGAGGTCCACACACCGACATTGGAGTTGCCGCCCTTGTCGCCGCTGCGCGCGTGGACGACGGTGCCCAGCGGGGCGCGGGTCACCCGCTCGGGTAGCGGTGCCTCACCCGGTTCGGGATGCACGGGTTGGGGGGTCGTCTCGGTCGCGAGTGGCACGGTTGCGTCGATGACGGTGCCGTCGTCGAGGATCGCCCGGTGGTGCAGTGCACTCTGTGGGAGGAGGCCCGGCCAGTAGTCGACCCGGGGTTGCGGACGCGAATGCAGTCCGGCGGCACCGTCGTGGAAGTAGCCGGGGATGCCCTGCAGGTACAGGCTGCCCAGGCGTGACCCCATCTCCGCCCGCGTCAGCGTTTCGGCATCGCCGGCGACCGCCATGACACGCAACGCCACCGTTGCCGCCCACTGGGATTCGGGGTCGTCGGCAGGCTCTCCGACCTGGGTGAGGTCGATCTGCACCCCGTCGGGAAGATCCCGGTTCAGTTGGTCGCGGATGAGGGCGATCTTCTCCTCGACATGTGGTGAGGTGACGAACACCGTGTTGACCACGCTCGCGCCGACCGCGCCGAAGAGGGCGACCTTGGTGGTCGGTGGCGGCGGCGTTCCGGCCGCGCCGGACACGGTGACCCGATCGGGGCCGGTCTGATCGACCCGTACGTGGTCGAGGTGGACGGTGACATCGGGGTTGAGATAGATCGGGCCCTGGATCTCGTAGACGAGTTGAGCGGTGACGGTGTCGGCGGTGACCGCTCCCCCGTCACGGGCGTGTTTGGTGATGACGCAGGTGCCGTCGGCGGCGACCTCGCCGATCGGGAAACCCGGTGTCGTGCGGTTGGGGATATCGAGGAAGCCGGAGAAGTTCCCACCGACCGCATGAGCACCGCATTCGATGATGTGGCCGGCGACCACGGCGCCGGCCAACGCGTCCCAGTCGTCGGCGGACCAGTCATGCCACCAGGCCGCCGGACCGACGGTCAGTGACGCATCGGTGACGCGGCCGCAGACCACGATGTCGGCCCCGGCGCTCAACGCACCGGCGATTCCCCAGCCGCCGAGGTAGGCGTTGGCCGCGATCGGCTTGGCTGCCCAGGTGTCGAGCGGCGCACCCGAATCCAGGTTGTCGAAGCGATGACCGGCGGTCTGCAGATCGGCGAGGTCGGCGAGGATGTTGTCGCCCTCGATGTGCGCGACGCTCACTGTGACCCCGGCGTCGGCGAGTTCGGTCCGTAATGCCTCGGCGAGCCGGTCGGGCGCGAACCCGCCTGCATTGGTCACGACCTTGATGCCGCGCTCGGCGATCGTGGCCAGGTGCGGGCGCAGTTGACGTACGAAGTACTCGACGTATCCGCGGGAGGGGTCACGGTGGTGCACCGCCGACAGTGAGGCGAGGGTGATCTCGGCGAGATAGTCGCCCATCAGGACGTCGACGGGATCGCCCGCGATGGCCTCGTCGATGGCGGTCCGGCGGTCGCCGAGGTAGCCGGAGAAATTGGCGATGCGGATGGGTCGTCGCGCGGTCATCGATACGCTCCTTCGCGTTGTCTGCCTGGCATCGATCGGCCGTAGGCGGCCGATATCGGTGTTTCGCGTCGCCACCGACGCTATCGACATCGTCCGACGCCCACCACGACCGATTCGCGAACGGCGAGATGATCGTGGCGGTCATCGGCGCACCCGGCGGATGGCGATGGTTCGGTGTCCTATCGTGAAGGTCGTGGACCTGCCCCATCTGCGCTACTTCGTCGCCGTCGCCGAGGAGCGCAGCTTCACCCGAGCCGCCGCCCGGCTGCACATGGCGGCCTCGCCACTGAGCCAGCGCATCAAGGACCTCGAACGCGAGTTGGGTGCACCGCTGTTCATCCGCGCGCACCATCGGATCGACCTCACCGATGCCGGTGAGGCGCTGCTGCCCCGCGCCCGCGACATCCTCCACCGGGTGGACTCCTTGCCCGTGGTCGTGGCCGACGCGCAGCGGCACATCCTGCGGCCGGCGGTGATCGGCATCGCGCCGGAGGTCTCGCCCACCGTGCGGGACAATGTTCTCGACACGCTCGCCGACCGCCACCCGGACATTGCCGCACAACTGCTGCCCGCGAGCACCGCACCGTTGCTGCGGGATCTGCGTGCCGGAGCGGTGGATGTCGCACTCGTCCACGGTCCCGTCGCCGGCGAGGGAATCGACAGCCTGCTCCTCGAACGCAGCCCGGTCGGTGTGGCTGTCGGCACCAAGATCTTTGGGGAACAACGGGATTCGATCGCTCTCGGCGAACTGTCGCACGTGCCGTTCGCCTCGATCAACCACGAGGCCGCACCCGAGATCTATCGCAACCTCGACCGGCTGCTCGACCGACACGGCGTCCGCAAGCGAATCACGTTGCCCGACGACAACTTCGCGGGCCTTGCGCATCTGGTTGCCAGTGGCCAGGCCTTCACCCTCATCTCACTCGGCGAGGGTATCGGTGGCCGGATGTTCGCCGGTGAGGCCGTGCAGGTCATCCCGCTGCGTGACACCCGCGCGCACATCAGCACGGTCGCGGCGTGGTCACACCGTCGTGCCGAGACCGAACCGCTGATCGCCGACCTCGTGGGCGTGGTCAGCGCGCTGGGCTAGCCGGGGCGACCGTCGAGCGTGCTCAGCCGATGAGGCCGTCGCGTCGGGCCCGGTCGACCGCAGCGGTTCGTGAACGCACACCGAGTTTGGAAAAGACATGCACGAGATGGGATTTGACGGTCATCTCGCTCAGCAGCAGGCGTCTCGCGATCTCCCGGTTGCTGTGTCCGGCGGCGACCTCGACGAGCACGTCGATCTCGCGCGCGGTGAGTACCGCGTCGGCCGGTGCCCGCATCCGTGACATCAGGCGTGTGGCCACCATCGGTGACAACGCGCTGTCGCCGGCAGCTGCGGCGTGCACCGCGGCGATGAGTTCGGTGGGTGGGGTGTCCTTGAGCAGATAGCCCGACGCGCCGGCTTCGATGGCCGCAAGGATGTCGGCGTCGGTGTCGTGATTGGTGACCACCAGCACCCGGGGCGCCGGTCGCTGCGTCAGCAGTCGTCGGGTGGTCTCCACCCCGGACAATCCCGGCCCGAGCCGCAGATCCATCAGCACCACGTCGGGTAAGGGAGCGGGCGGCGTGCACCGGGCGATCGCCTCCTCACCGGTGGCGGCTTCCCCGACGACCCGGATGCCGTCTGACTCGGTGAGCAGCGCACGCAGACCGGCTCGCACGATCGCGTGGTCGTCGGTGATCAGGACGCAGATCGGAGGTACCGAGGACGAGGCCCGGTCGGTCGGTGCGGTCATCGGAGCCCGGCCTCGACCCGGAAGCCGACCGCAACGGAGGTGTGGCCGGGTTCGGAGACGACGTCGAGGTCGCCGCCGAGCTCGCGCACGCGTCGGCGCATCGTCGTCAGACCGAAGCCCGGCGTGGCCTCGGGGTCGAAACCCACTCCGTCGTCGACGATGTCGAGATGGACCTCGTCGGTGCTGTAGGTGAGGGTGACCCGCAGGACCCTTGCCCGCGCATGCTGCACGACGTTGCCGACGGCGCTCTGTGCCACCCGGACGAGCGCCGCCTCGATCGGCATCGGCAGTCCGAACGGCTCACCGTCGACGACGAACCGGGTACGCAGGCCGTGACCGCCCGCGTCATCGGTCACCCGTTGTAGTGCCGCACCCAACGAGCGTCCGTCCAGCGGTGCCGGGGTGAGTGCGTCGATGAGTCGCCGGGTCTCGGAAAGGGCGTCGGCGGCCGCGGTCCGCGCGGTCTGCAGCTCCGGCGAGCATTCGCCCGCCCGGCGTTCGGCCGCGTAGATGAGCATCTGGATGCTCGAGAGACTCTGTGACACGGTGTCGTGGATCTCGCCGGCGAGTCGCTCCCGTTCCCGCGCCCGGCCCACCTCCTGCTGCTCGGCGGCGAGCTCGGCGCGGGTGGCGAGCAGTTCGTCGATGAGGCGTTGTCGGCTGCGTACCTCGTCGAAGAGTCGACGGTAACCGGCCGAGATCACCACCGCCACCGCCGCTCCGAGGACCGGCCCGATCGCCGCGGCCACCGACCAGCCGCCGTGCAGTCCGAACCCCACCACGGCGGCCGCCGTGGACACCGCGACACATGCGGTACCCCAACGCATCCCGGCCAGATGCAAGTAGAGGAAGAACATCACGAACACCAGGTAGACGGCGTCGGCGCTGACGGATAGGCATCCCAGCCACACGAGGCTGAGCGCGGCGAGCCACCACCACCCGGCAGGGCTCGAGCGCACCAGCACCATCCCGGAGGCGTAGATCGCGAGCCACAGCGCCGCCAGTGTCACCGCCGTCACCGACGTCGTGCCCTCGCTGCTCACCGCGCGGACCGCGACCACCACCGCGAGCACGGCGGCCATGGCGTGCAGGGCCAGGCGCAGGGCGGTGAAGACCGGGGCCAACGGTGAGGAGTGCATGTCGATCCAGTTTATCGACGGTGCACCGCCGCGCATCCATCGAAAGTGCGAGTCACCGGCGACGAACGATGCACCCCGTGACCCTCCAACTCTCGACGCGCGGTGCCCCCGATGCCCGCCACACTGGCAACCGACCACCTGAAAGGACTTTCCATGTTCGTCGCCATTCGTGATCTCCGAAGAGCGAGAGGACGATTCGCGCTCATCACCCTGGTCGTGGTGCTCGTGTCGGTGCTCGTCACCTTCCTCGGTGGACTCACCGCGGGGCTGCGCCACCAGAACATCTCGGCCCTGCAATCCCTGCCCGGTTCGATGATCGTGTTCGCCGACACCGGGTCCGCGCCCTCCTTCGATCAGTCGGTGCTGACCGCCGCGCAGACCACCATCTGGCAGCACAACTCCGAAGACGCAGTGCCCGTGGGTATCTCGCGGGACAGCGCGACCTCCACCACGCATACCGATCCGATGCCGGCGGCGCTCTTCGGCCTCGGCGGAAACGACCGCCCGATCGCCGGCACGGCCGACGTCGCGGCGCCCATCGCCTCGTCTCTCGGCCTCCACCCCGGCCAGACGATGCAGGTCGGCGGGCGGACGATGACCGTCGGACGAATCGTCGGCGACCAGTGGTACGCGCACAGCCCGGTCATCTACCTACCCATCGACGCGTGGCACGACCTGGCACCACAGTCGGGCGCGGCGACCGTGCTCGCGGTGACACCACGTGCCGGCACCGATGCACAGTCCGTGGCCACCTCGAGCGGCACCATCACCCGCTCCGGCTCCGATGCGCTGTCGGCGCTGGCGTCCTACCGCGCCGAGAACTCGTCGCTGACGCTGATGACGGTGATGCTGCTGCTGATCTCGGCACTGGTCATCGGTGCGTTCTTCACCGTGTGGACCGTGCAACGTGTCCCCGACATCGCGGTACTCAAGGCGCTCGGGGCGTCCACCGCGTCGCTGGTGCGAGACGCCCTCGGCCAGGCCGTGCTCATCCTGATAGTGGGATGCGGCCTCGGGGTGGCGCTCGCCGTCGGTGGCGGCACACTGCTGGGCTCGATCCCGTTCGTCGTGACCACCTCCACCACGCTGGTGCCCGCGCTGGCCACGATCGGGCTCGGCGTCCTCGGCGCCGGCGCGGCACTGCGCTTCCTCATCACCACCGATCCCCTCACCGCACTCGGGAGCAACCGATGACCACGCCACGACGCACTCCGATCCTGACACTGCAGCACGTGACGATGACCTATCCCGACGGCACTGGCCACCTCACCGCCCTCGACGACGTCGGGGCAACCTTCGACGCCGGAACGATCAGTGCCGTCACCGGCCCATCGGGATCCGGGAAATCCAGCCTGCTTGCCGTGGCCGGAGCGCTACGCCAGCCCGACAGTGGAGGCGTTCTGCTGGCCGGCAGAGGCCGTCCGGCCAGTGATGGCGGGACGGTCGATCTGGCACAGGTGGTCGATCTGGCACAGTTGAGCGCGTCGGCGGCCACCAGGGTGCGCCGCGAGCGCATCGGTCTGGTCTTCCAGCAGCCCAATCTGCTTGCCTCGCTGACCGTTCTCGAGCAACTGCAGGTGACCGCGCACCTCGGACAACCCCGGATGGTCGGCGCAGCACGGCGCCGCGCCACCACGGCTCGGGCCCGCGACCTACTGGTCGCTGTCGGTCTGGACGGAATGATGCACCGGCTCCCTGCCCACCTCTCCGGCGGACAGCGTCAACGGGTCAACATCGCGCGGGCATTGATGAACGAACCCGACCTGCTGCTCGTCGATGAGCCCACCTCGGCGCTCGACACCGAGCGCGGGGCACAGGTGCTCTCGATGCTGATCGATCTCACCGCCGCCGCGGATACCGCAACGATTCTGGTCACCCACGATCGGACGCACCTCGCGCGCATGGACGCCGTGTACCGGATGGTCGACGGCGCCTTGTCCCCCAGCGATGCTGGACACACCGACACGGGGCGGTCTACTGTCGGCGCCAGATAGTCAATTAATTGAGTAAGGAGTCGTGATCGAATGCACCCGTTCCGCGAAGCGGTGGAAAACCGGGACATGGTAGCCGTCGACGAGCTTCTCGCCGAGGACGTGACCTTCATCAGTCCGGTCGCCTTTGCGCCCTATCAGGGCAAACCGATCACCGCAGCCATCCTGCGCGGCGTGCTCCGGGTGTTCGAGGACTTCCGGTACGTCAAGGAGTTCGGTGCGCCCGGAGCGCCCGACCATGCCCTGATGTTCGAGACGACAGTGAACGGTAAGGCGCTCACCGGCTGCGACTTCCTTCATCTCGACGCCGACGGCAAGATCGACGAGTTGATGGTGATGGTCCGACCGTTGTCCGGGGCCACCGCACTCGCCGAGGCGATGGGTGCACAGTTCGACCGGATACGCGCCGAGGCCGAACGCGGAACCGGGACCGAAAGCGGATAGGCGCGCCGTGCTCAGTGCGGCGGCTCGGTCCGGTCGAGGCGCGCGGACAGGACGTCGGCCGCACGGCGACACCACGCCGCGTTCTCCCGCTCGAAGGCGATGCCGCGTAAACCCGTGAGATAGGGTCCCACGCGCGGACTCTCGGCCAGATACCGGTCCTCGGACATCTCCCCGCGCATCTTGGCGAGCAGCGATTCGATCAGTTCTGCCTTGGCCAACGCGTGCGCCCGGCGAGCATGCAGGGTGTCGATCAGGGTGGCCCCCTCGCCGACATCGCACGCCCGCACCTTCACCAACAGGTCGTCGCGCACGAAGGTGGGTTTGGACGCGGCCGAGACGAAGTCGACGAGTGCGGCACGCCCGGCGTCGCTCAGGGTGAAGACCCGCTTGTTGGGTCGTCCCTGCTGGGTCACCTCACGCCCGCGGATCAGGCCGTCGGCCTCCAGACGCGACAGTTCGGCATACAACTGCTGCGGCGTCGCGAACCAGAAGCTCGCGACCGCCACGTCGAAGGTCTTGGCCAGCTGGTATCCACTGGCTCCGTCGTCGAGGAGTTCGGCGAGGATCGCGTGACGCAACGACATGCACCCAGGGTAGTCAACTAATTGCCCATATTGGGTATTGAGCCGGGCTCCGTCGCGGGATACCGTCGAGGAACGCGTCGCTCGCCCATGCCGGGCGGCGCCTCACGCGCCGCGAAGGAGAATGATGAAACTCGGACTGCAACTGGGATATTGGGGTGCGCAGCCGGCACCGAACCACCACGAACTCGTGCTCGCGGCCGAGGAAGCCGGATTCGACGCGGTCTTCACCGCCGAGGCGTGGGGCTCGGACGCCTACACCCCGCTGGCCTGGTGGGGCGCCTCGACGCAGCGGATGCGGTTGGGCACCTCGGTGTTGCAGCTCTCGGCGCGCACGCCCACCGCCTGTGCGATGGCCGCCCTCACCCTCGACCATCTGTCCGGCGGTCGCCACATCGTCGGTCTCGGTGTGTCGGGTCCGCAGGTCGTCGAGGGGTGGTACGGGCAGAGGTTCGAGAAGCCGCTGGGACGCACCCGCGAATACGTCGACATCATGCGGCAGGTGTGGGCGAGACAGGCGCCGGTGGTCAGTGCCGGTCCGCACTACCCGCTGCCCTACACCGGGCCCGGTGCGACCGGACTGGGCAAGCCGCTCAAGCCGATCGTTCACCCGCTGCGGGCCGACATCCCGGTGATGCTCGGCGCCGAGGGCCCCAAGAACATCGCTCTCGCCGCGGAGATCGCCGACGGCTGGCTACCGCTGTTCTACACGCCGCGGATGGCCGACACCTACAACGCGTGGCTCGACGAGGGATTCGCCCGGCCCGGTGCCCGCCGCAGTCGTGAGGATTTCGAGATCTGCGCGACCGCCCAGATCGTCATCACCGACGACCGCGACGCCTCCTGCGCCGCGATCAAACCGTTCCTGGCTCTCTACATGGGCGGAATGGGCAGCGAGGACACCAATTTCCACGCCGAGGTCTATCGGCGGATGGGCTACGGCGAGGTCGTCGACGAGGTCACCTCGCTGTTCCGGTCCGGACGCAAGGACGATGCGGCGGCGATCATCCCCGACGAGGTGGTCGACGATTCGGCGATCGTCGGCGATGTCGATCATGTCCGGGAGCAGATCGCCATCTGGGAGAAGGCGGGTGTCACCACGATGCTCGTGTCCCCCGGCAGCGTCGAGGAGGTGCGCCGTCTGGCGTCATTGGTTGCCGAGACCGGGTAGGTAGTAGCGTTGCGCGGCATGCGCATGCTTCGAGGGGTCCTCGCGTCGATCGCCCTTCTCACCGTGGTGATGGTGGCCGGATGTAGCTCCTCGTCCGACGACGGGCCGCCGAGTTGGTCGCTGAACGGATCGACCGGACGGGTCACGGTGACCGGGGCGAAGAACGACACCTCAGCCCCGCAGGTGTCGGTGACCACCCCGTTCGCGGTCACCGAGACGCAGGTGCACACGCTGAGCGGTGGTGACGGCCAGGCCGTTGGTGACGGTGCCAAGGTCACCGTCAACTACGTCGGCGTCGACGGACGCACCGGACTGCAGTTCGACAGCAGCTACACCCGCGGCCAGCCCGCGCAATTCTCACTGGCCGAGGTAGTTCCGGGATTCAGCAAGGCGATCGCCGGCCAGCGCGTCGGCTCCACCGTCGCGGTGGCGATCGCCCCCGCCGACGGCTACCCCGACGGCAATCCCTCGGCCGGGATCAACGCCGGGGACACCCTGGTCTTCGCGATCGTCATCGTTTCTGCCGACGGCTGAGCCGTCAGGCGCCGACGTAGTCGGCGAGGTGACGGCCGGTGAGTGTGGTTCGCTCCGAGACCAATTGGGCCGGGGTGCCGGTGAACACCACCTGACCGCCGTCGTGTCCGGCTCCCGGTCCCAGGTCGATGATCCAGTCGGCGTGGGCCATCACGGCCTGATGGTGTTCGATGACGATCACCGATTTCCCGCCGTCGACCAGGCGATCGAGTAGCCCGAGCAGCTGCTCGACATCTGCCAGATGAAGGCCCGAGGTGGGTTCATCGAGAATGTAGACCTCACCCTTGTCCCCCATCTGTGCGGCGAGTTTGAGTCGCTGACGTTCCCCGCCGGACAGTGTGGTCAACGGTTGCCCGATCCGCAGGTAGCCCAGCCCGACGTCGGACAGCCGCTGCAGGATCTTGTGTGCAGCGGGGATTTTCGCGTCACCGTCGGAGAAGAACCGCTCGGCCTGGGC
Organism: Gordonia sp. L191; assembly: GCF_030077625.1. Lineage (NCBI taxonomy): Bacteria > Bacillati > Actinomycetota > Actinomycetes > Mycobacteriales > Gordoniaceae > Gordonia > Gordonia sp. L191. Next base: position 2,377,631 of record NZ_CP125996.1, read on the forward strand.
CACCGACATCCCGAGTACCTCGTCGATGTCGGCGCCACCGAAGGTGTAGCCGAGCACCTCGGCCTGGAATCGCTTGCCCTCGCAGACCTCGCAGATCGTCGAGACCCCACCCATCATCGCCAGGTCCGAGTAGACGACGCCCGCGCCTTTGCAGTTGGGGCACGCGCCCTCCGAATTGGCGCTGAACAGAGCCGGTTTGACGCCGTTGGCCTTCGCGAACGCTTTCCGGATGGGCTCCAGCAGGCCGGTGTAGGTGGCGGGGTTGCTACGTCGCGAGCCCTTGATCGCACCCTGATCGATGCTGACGACGCCGTCGCGCCCGGCCACGGACCCGCCGATGAGCGAGCTCTTCCCCGATCCGGCGACGCCGGTCAGCACCACGAGCACACCGAGTGGGATGTCGACGTCGACGTCCCGGAGATTGTGGGTGTCGGCGCCACGCACCTCGAGTGCTCCGGTCGCCTCGCGCAGGGTGGTCTTGAGTGTCGCGCGATCGTCGAGGTGGCGGCCGGTGAGGGTGTCGGCGCCGCGCAGTCCCTCGACGCTGCCCTCGAAGACGATCTGACCGCCCTCGGTGCCCGCGCCCGGACCGATGTCGACGACGTGGTCGGCGATCGCGATGGCCTCCGGTTTGTGTTCGACGACGAGCACGGTGTTGCCCTTGTCGCGTAGTTGCCGCAGGAGGTCGTTCATCCGCTCGATATCGTGTGGATGCAGCCCGATCGTGGGTTCGTCGAACACGTAGGTGACATCGGTCAGTGATGAGCCCAGATGGCGGATCAGTTTGGTGCGCTGTGCTTCTCCGCCCGACAGCGTGCCCGCCGGTCGATCCAGGGAGAGGTAGCCGAGACCGATGTCGACGAAGGAGTCCAGCAGTTCCGACAGCGCGGTCAACACCGGGGTCACCGATGCGGTCGACGATCCCTGCAGGCCGCGGACCCAGTCGGCGAGGTCGGTGATCTGCAGGGCGCAGACGTCGGCGATGCTGCGGCCGTCGATCTTCGATGACCGGGCGAGTTCGGACAGCCGCGTGCCGTCGCAGTCGGGACACACGGTGAAGGTGATCGCACGGTCGACGAACGCTCGGATGTGCGGTTGCATCGCCTCCCGGTCCTTGGCGAGCATCGATTTCTGGATCTTGGGGATCAGACCCTCGAACGTGACGTTGATGCCTTCGACCTTGATCCGCTTGGGCTCGGAATGGAGCAGGATGTCGAGTTGTCGTTTGGTGAACTTGGCGATGGGCTTGTCCGGGTCGAAGAATCCGCACTCGCGATAGATGCGCCCGTACCAGCCGTCCATCGAGTAGCCGGGAATCGTCAGTGCGCCCTCGTTGAGGGATTTGGTGTCGTCGAAGAGTGCGCTCAGGTCGAAGTCGGAGACCTCGCCCCGCCCTTCGCATCGCGGGCACATCCCGCCGGTGATGCTGAACTCCCTGCGTTCCTTGACTTTCCGTCCACCACGTTCGATCTCGACGGCTCCGGCGCCCGACACCGAGGCGACGTTGAACGAGAACGCCTGCGGCGAGCCGATGGTGGGCTCACCGAGACGGCTGAACAGGATGCGCAACATGGCGTTGGCATCGGTGGCGGTGCCGACCGTCGACCGCGGGTTGGCGCCCATGCGTTCCTGGTCGACGATGATCGCCGTGGTCAGGCCCTCGAGCACGTCGACGTCGGGCCGGGCCAGGCTCGGCATGAAGCCCTGGACGAAAGCACTATAGGTTTCGTTGATCATCCGCTGCGATTCCGCGGCGATCGTCGCGAACACCAGCGAGCTCTTCCCCGATCCAGACACCCCGGTGAACACCGTCAGGCGCCGCTTGGGGATCTCGACGTCGACGTTGCGCAGGTTGTTCGCCCGGGCTCCGTGGACCCGGATGATGTCGTGGGTGTCGGCGGGGTGGGGCGTCGATCTCGTCGGCGTCCGGCTCATCGATTCTCCGTTGCGGTCGGGCTTCTCGGGTGGGGTGGCAAGGTGGTCTCGGGCGTCACGTGGCCCGGGTGTCAGGGCGTCTGGTTGATGCGCAGCAGGTTGCCCGTCGGGTCCCGAAATGCGCAGTCGCGCACACCGTACGGCTGATCCATCGGTTCCTGGATGACCTCGGTACCGGCAGCCTGGAGTTTGTCGAACAGTCCCTGGAGGTCGTCGGTGGCCAACGTCAGTGCCGCGCCATAGGTGCCCTTGGCGATGAGATCGAGGATCGTCTCACGCTCCTGTTCGGTGATGCCGGGATCGACGGCGGGTGGGTGGAGCACGACGGCGGTCTGTGGCTGGTTCGGGGGTCCCACGGTGAGCCAGCGCATGCCGGAGTAGCCGACGTCGTTGCGCACCTCGAATCCGAGGGTGTCGCGATAGAACCCGAGCGCCGCGTCGGGGTCGGTCTGCGGGAGAAAGGTGTAGTGAATCGTGATGTCCATGCCGACAACGCTAGCCGCGCCCGGCCGGCGAGACTTCTCGATTCCTGACCGGTCTGGTGATCTGTGTGGCCAGACACGTCGGAATGCCCAGGGTCTCGTCCGCGGCGCGACGGCGATACTCGGTGGGCGACATACCGACGAGCTCGGTGAAGCGGGTGCTGAAGGTCCCCAGAGACGAACAGCCCACGGCGAAACAGATGTCGGTGACCGACAGATCGCCTCGCCGCAGCAAGGTCATCGCGCGTTCGATACGTCGCGTCATCAGGTAGGAGTACGGCGATTCACCGTATGCGCGCTTGAATTCGCGACTCAGATGTCCCGCCGACATCGCGATGCCGCTCGCGAGCGCCTCCACATCGAGAGGGTAGGCGTAGTCGCGGTCGATCCGGTCGCGCACCTGTCGCAGGCGGCGCAGGTCTGCCCGGCGCCGGTCGCGGTCTGGTTTCGCGGTCACATGGACGATCCTCGCATAGTTGACAGCACGTATTCGTTCAGTGCGCGCCCCGGGATCGAAGGTAGACATCGGCGTCGAAGCGCAGGACCGCCACCCCGGTCTGATTCACCAGTTCGGTCGTATACGTCACCAGGCCACGGCCGCGCGCGTCGAGGTCGACCGATTCGATCCGCATGGATCCGGCCAATGTGTCCCCGGGCCGTACCGGCGCCAGGAACTCCACCTCCCGGAGCCGACGTCCGGCGATCACGCTCCATGACCGCAGGACCGAGCTGACCGCGAGTCGCTGCGCGATCGCCAGACTGTGGATTCCGCTGGCGATCAGGCCACCGAATGCCCCCGACTCGGCGGCTGCGCGCTCGACGTGGAACGACTGCGGATCCCATTGCGACGCGAAGTCGACGAGCTCGGGCTCGGAGACCGTATGAACGCCGAGATCATGGCGCTGACCAGGCTGGAGATCATCGGCGTACACGGTGGGATCGGTCATCGCTGGGTGTGCTCCTCGGGTGTTGGGCGGTGTGATGTCGAGCCGGCTCGGCGTCTGGTGAAAATTGTTTCCGACGATGTGTAACGCACTCGCCACCCCCGACGATCTCACCTATGACTCCGATCGAGAGTGCCAGACCCCCGACCCGGCATTCTCGATCGGAGTCTCTTGTTGTGGTGGCTCTCCCTGTTGTGGTGGGCCTCCCGGCGTGCACATGGCTGAGACGCATCGGTAGGTTCGTTCCATCAGGGGTGTTGCGTTGCGGCGTGACCCGACCATCGGCCACGGGGGTAAACAACTGATGACGACCACCAGGATTCCGGTCAACATCGATCGGGCGTGGCACGTCGGCGCCGACGGGGTGAGTTACCCGCCCGAACCGTGGTATCTCGGTGGCGACGCTCTCATGTCGGCGTTCGTCGTCCCGCGCGCCGACCTACCGGCCGAGGCGTTCGGGGTCATACCCTCCGGAGCCCGCCTGCTGACGGTGGCGGGCAAGGTTCTCGTCGTCGCCGCCGTCCTGCACTACACCGAGGGCGGGGTCCTGCAATACGAAGAACTGCTCACGGCCTATCCGGTGGTGTCGGTGCGCCACGGTGTCCGGGTCAGCATTCCCGACATCTGGGTGACCAGCCCGAACTCACGCACCGGTGGACGTGAGCTCTGGGGAATCCCCAAGCACCTCGGCGAATTCACCCGTGAACGATCCGGGCGCCGGATCACCACCGCGATGACCGCGGACGGCCGCTATGTCGCCAGCCTCGAGGCGCAGCTCGGGCCGCGCCTGCTTCCCGGATCGCATCAGATCCCGTTACCCACCGCTCAGGTGCTCGAGGGTCGTACCTCGTGGTCGACCAACCGGATCGTCGCCCGGCTGCGCACCGCGCGGACGCGGTGGACCTTTGCCCCCGACGGACCGCTCGGGTATCTCGCGGGTCGTCGCCCGCTGGTCAGCGTCGCCACCACCGACGCCGCGGTCTTGTTCGGTACCAAGGTTTCTCACAACTGACCTGCTCCTCGCGCAACCACGAGCGTTCTTCCGGGAGCCGTCCCCTCGAGGTTGTCCTCCGCGCACAAAGGCATCGCCGAACTCTGGCTTGCGGGACCGTTTCACATCACATCGTCCCTTTCTAGTGTCATAAGTCACAGACACGCGAAAGGGTATGCACCAGTGACCAGCTCCTCGTTCTTCGCCTGGGATCTCCGAGATCGCGGCGACGCCCCGTGCGTCGCCGATGACACCGTCGACCTCAGTTATCGCGACTTCGCCGACCGGGTCGACGCGTGCGCACAGGCGCTGCAGCGACTCGGCGTCACGGGTGGTGACGTCGTGGCGACCGTCCTGCCGAACCGTGCCGAACTGCTCGTCGTCCTGATGGCCGCGTGGCGCCTGCGCGCGGTGGCGACCCCGGTCAACCCGACCTTCACCGCCGACGAGATGCGCTATCAGCTCGACGATTCCGACGCGGTGGTCGTCGTGTCCGACGTCGCGGATCTGCGGGCCGACCGGAGAGTGCTCCACGTCGACGACCTGCCTCCGGCTCCCACCACGGGGTGGCGGGCACCGAACGAGCCCGCCGACGCCGACGATGCCCTGCTGATCTACACCTCCGGATCGACGGGACGTCCCAAGGGGGTTCGGCTGTCCCACGCGAACCTGCACTACATGGCGACGGCGATGGCACACCATCTCGAGCTCGGCGCCGACGATCACGCACTACTGATCCTGCCCCTGTTCCACGTGAATGCGATCTGTGTGAGCTTCTTGGCGCCGATCCTGGCCGGCGGACGACTCAGCATCACCGGACGGTTCTCGGTCTCGAGGTTCTTCGACGACGTCGAACGTCTACGACCCACCTACTTCTCGGCCGTGCCGACCATCTATGCCCTGCTGGTCTCCCACCCCGACCTCGAGCGCCGGGCGCAGGCGCTCGACTCCCTGCGCTTCGCGATCTGTGGCGCCGCACCGATTTCCGCCGAACTCCTCGATCGCGTCGAGAACAGCCTGCGGATCCCGATTCTCGAAGGCTACGGACTCACCGAGGGCACATGCGCGTCGACGTGCAACCCGCGTCACGGGATTCGCAAGCTCGGCACCGTGGGGCCGGCCATCGAGGGCCAGCGCATCCATGTGGTCGGACCCGACGGTGCCGACCTACCCACCGGTGCCGTCGGTGAGGTGGTCATCACCGGACCCAACGTGATGCGCGGCTATCTCCATCGTCCCGAGGCCACCACGAACACCGTCATCGACGGCCGGCTGCACACCGGCGACGTCGGCCGTCTCGATGCCGACGGCTACCTGACACTCGTCGACCGCATCAAGGACATGATCATTCGCGGCGGAGAAAACCTGTATCCCAAGGAAATCGAGAACGCCCTCGCCACCCATCCGGGAGTCCTCGAGAGTGCTGTCGTCGGTGCACCCCATCCGGTGTACGGAGAGATCCCGATCGCGTTCGTCGTCCCCTACCCCGATCACCCCGCCGACGCCGACGCCCTCACCCAGCACCTCGGGTCACTGCTGACCAAGGCCAAGATCCCCGAGTCGATCCACGTCGTCGAGGCCCTCCCCCGAAACCCGGTGGGCAAGATCGACAAACCCGCTCTCCGCCGACAATTCGCAACGCCGACGCCGCTGTAGAACCGCCCCCGATCGCCTTCTCCCTCCCCGAACCGGCCGCACGACGGCGTCGGGTCGGCCGAACGCGTCCGCACCCCGAAACCACCCACCAATTCCGCCTCACCCCGAAGGAGTACCCATGGGATTCACCACCCCGGATTTCCCGCCCGTGGAACCGGAGACCTTTCTGGACAGACCGTTTCTCGACCGGCTGCGCGTTCTCGGCGCGCACTGGGCCGAATACGGCTTCGGCACGCCCAAGATGGTGCACACGATCTACCTGCTCAAGGTCGGCGTGCTGTATATCGTTGCGGGACTGTGTATCGCAACGTTCAGTTCAGGATTCAACGTTGTCGACGTCGGGTCCTGGTGGAACGAACTGATCGTGTATCAAAAGGTGGTCCTGTGGACCGTCCTGCTCGAAACCCTCGGGTTCGGCGGGTCGTGGGGTCCGCTGGCCGGCCATTTCAAGCCGATGACCGGCGGGTTTCTGTTCTGGTTACGGCCGGAGACGATCCGCCTGCCACCGTGGCCGGGACGCGTACCGTTCACCAGAGGTGATTCCCGAACTGTCGCCGATGTCGTGATCTACGCGGCAATCCTGATCAACATCGTTGTCGCACTGGCGCTCCCGGGCGTTTCGTCATCGTCGATGAACTCGGTCGTCGCCGGTGATCACGGCGTGGTGAATCCGGTGGTCCTCTACCCGCTGATCGCGCTCTTCGTGGTCATCGGGTTGCGCGACAAGGTGATCTTCATCGCGGCACGGTCCGAGCAGTACCTGCCGGCACTGGTGTTCTTCGCCTTCCTGCCCTACGTGGACATGATCCTGGCGCTCAAGCTCCTGATCGTCTCCGTCTGGGTCGGCGCCGGCATTTCCAAACTGGGACATCACTTCTCGATGGTCATTCCGCCGATGCTGTCCAACACCCCCTGGCTGCCGTTCCGGTCGATCAAACGCGCCCACTACCGCGACTTCCCGCACGACATGCGACCGTCGCGACTCGCCTCGGGGGTCGGGCACGTCCTGGGCACCATCGTCGAGATCGTGACCCCGTTGGTGCTGCTGTTCTCCACCAACAAGTGGCTCACGCTGGCGGGCGTGGTGCTGATGGTCTGCTTCCACCTGTTCATCTTCTCCACCTTCCCCCTCGCGGTCCCACTGGAATGGAACATCCTGTTCGCCTACGCGTCGATCTTCTTGTTCTGGGCACACCCCACGTGGGACGGCTTCGCGCTGACCGACACCACCATGCCGTGGGTGCTCGCCCTGATCGCCGCAGCGCTGTGCTTCTTCCCGGTGCTGGGCAATCTCCGTCCGGACCTCGTGTCGTTCCTGCCGTCGATGCGCCAGTACGCCGGGAACTGGGCGTCGGCCACCTGGGCCTTCGCCCCGGGCGCCGAGGACAAACTCGACCGGTGCGTGGTCCGCTCGTCGAAGAACACCAGAACCCAGCTGCTCGCGTCGTATCCGCCGGAGGTCGCCGACGTCGTCATGCATCAGATGATGGCGTGGCGTTCACTGCACAGTCAGGGGCGGGCGCTGTTCTCGCTCATGATGCGTTACCTCGGCGACGACATCGACACCTACACTCTGCGAGAGGCCGAGTTCTCGTGTAATTCGCTGGTGGCCTTCAACTTCGGTGACGGACACCTGCACGACGAGAAGATGATCGCGGCCCTGCAGCGCCGGTGTGACTTCGCGCCCGGTGAGTTCACGATCGCCTGGATCGAGTCGCAGCCCATCCACAAGGGCACCCAGCGCTACAAGGTGATCGACGCTGCACTCGGCGTCATCGAGACGGGCACCTACCGGGTCGCCGACGCGGTCGCCGAGCAGCCGTGGTTGCCCAATGGGCCGATCCCGGTACAGGTCGACTGGACGCTCGACATTGACGCCCGCCGCGCGCTCACCGATCCTGAGATCGTGACCGAACCCCGGATGCGCTCGACACCCTCGCCGCAGGTGCAACCGTGACGACTGCCGTCGTCGTCGGCGGCGGGCCCAACGGGCTCGCCGCCGCCCTGCATCTCGCCCGCAACGGCGTCGAGGTCACCGTTCTCGAGGCCGCCGACGAGGTCGGCGGGGGTAGTCGGTCGGGCGAGCTGACCGAACCCGGCCTCATCCACGATCACTGTGCGGCCTTTCACCCACTGGCCATGGGCTCGCCGTTCTGGCGCAGCGTCGGCCTGGAGTCCTACGGCTTGACCTGGTGCCTCCCGGAGATCGACTGCGCCCATCCGCTCGACGACGGGACCGCGGGACTCCTGTATCGCAGCATCGATCAGACCGCCGACGGACTCGGCCCCGACGGTCGGCGTTGGCGTCTGGCCCTCGGTGACCTCGCGCGCGGCTTCGACGAGCTGGGCGAGGACCTCCTTCGTCCGATCGTGCATCTGCCACGGCATCCGTTGCGGCTGGCGGCATTCGGGCCACGTGCGGTACTGCCCGCGACCGTGATGGCCCGCTGGTTTCGTACCGATCGTGGTCGTGCATTGTTCGCCGGTATCGCCGCGCATGCATTCACCCGGCTCGACCGGCCGCTCACCGCATCGCTGGGCATGATGATCGCGGCGAGCGGACATCGTCACGGTTGGCCGGTCGCCCGCGGGGGGTCCGGTGCGATCGCCGCCGCCGCGGCCACCGCGATCGGTGACCACGGTGGCAAGATCGAGACCGGCACACTGGTCTCGGCGCGCTCCGACATCCCGCCGGCCGATCTGGTCTTGCTGGATCTCTCACCCGCGCAGGCACTCTCGATCTATGGTGACCACATGCCGGGCCGGGTGAGACGCGCGCTGGCGCGCTACCGCGCGGGGTCGTCGGCATTCAAGGTCGACTACGCCATCGACGGCGACATCCCCTGGACCACTGCCGACTGCGGACGCGCGGGCACCGTTCATCTCGGTGGTGGTGCCTCCGAGGTGTGGCACACCGAGCGGCAGCGGGCCGCCGGGATCATGGCGGACAGGCCGTTCGTCCTGCTCGGGCAGCAGTATCTCGCCGATCGATCGCGTAGCCGCGGCGGACTCAATCCGATCTACGCCTACGCCCACGTACCCCGCGGATACGACGGCGACGCCACCGACGCGGTGACCGCCCAGATCGAACGTTTCGCCCCCGGATTCCGCGATCGGATCGTCACTGTGCGTAGTACCGGTACCCGTCAATTGCAGTCCTACAACCCCAATTTCGCTCTCGGGGACATCATCGGCGGAGCCAATGACGGACTGCAGATGCTGGCGCGCCCACGACTGTCGGCCAACCCGTATGCGCTCGGCGTCGATGGCGTCTATCTGTGTTCCCAGTCGACGCCGCCCGGTGCGGGCGTGCACGGATTGTGCGGTTATCACGCGGCGTCGGCGGCCCTGGCATCGTTGCGGGGGCGCCGGTGACCGAGGCCGATGGTGATCGAGGGGCGCGGGCGCGCGCCCGGCTGGCCCGCATGCCCGCGACCGCCGATGCCGAACTGCAGGAGGTGGTCACGGCGATCGCTCGCCGGCTTCGTGCGCAGGAGGCGACCATCGTCGCGGACCTGAGCGTCAAGATGGCCCGCGAGATCGACCATCTCGATGCGGATCCGAAGCTCGTCGAGATGCTCGAGGCGAGTGTGCACGGCAACGTCTCGACGATCATCCACGTTCTCGCCAACGACATCCCGGTCGATCACCTGCAGCCGACGACCGCCGCGGTCGAGTACGCACTGCGCCTCGCCCAACGCGACGTTCCGTCGAATTCTCTTGTGCGCGCCTATCACCTGGGTCAGAACGAGGTGATGTTGTTGTGCTATCAGATGATCGGCGAGCTGGGGCTGGACGCGGACCGGGCAATGGCGGTCACCCGACACATCTCCGGGGTCATGTTCGGGTACATCGACTGGATCACCCTCTATGTGTTCCAGGCGTACGAGGACGAACGCCGTCGCTGGCTCGGCGCCGACGCCACGCTGTCCTCGACCGCGATTCGTCGGGTGCTCGACGGCACCGACACCGACGGCCGCACATTCACCGAGCAGACCAGATACCGGTTGGACTGTCCGCACCTCGCCGCGATCATCTGGTCCGACGACGACGGTGTGGACCTGCGGCGCCTGCACCGCGGCGCCGAGGAACTCGCGGTTCGCCTGCGTGCCGACGGGCCACCGATTCTCACGGCCGTCGACCGTTCGACGATCTGGGCCTGGATACCGCTACGCACGGCGTCGGCTGAGCGTACGGTCGGTGAGATCGACCTGCCGCCCGGACTGCGGGGCGCATTCGGTCTGGTCGGTGAGGGCGTCGACGGATTCCGTCGCAGTCATGAGCAGGCTCGCGGGGCCTATGCGGTGGCGATCATGCCCGGTAGCGGCACCGGATCGGTCGTGGGGTTCGCCGATCGCGGGGTCGCCATCGCCTCGCTGCTCGCGCAGGATCTCCCCGCCGCCGCGGCCTGGGTGCGGGAGGTGCTCGGTGGTCTCGCCGACGACTCACCCACGGCGGCGACGCTGCGCGAGACACTCTCGGTGTTCTACGCGACCCGAGAGAGTCATCTGCACACCGCGACTCGCCTCAACCTGCATCGCAACACGGTCAAGTACCGCGTCGGCAAAGCGCTGGCCGCGGTACCAGGACATCGCGATCGGCTCGATCTCGCCCTGGCGCTGACGGTCTGTGAACTGTTGGGGCCCAGCATCATCTCCGGTCCGGCCTGACCCGACCGGGGCCATCGGCGGGACGCAGGGCCCACGCCGGCACCCAGTGGGTGACCGACTCCTGCCGGTCGCGTGCGCTCAGGGTGTAGGTCACCTTGCCGTACCACTCGCCCCATTCCGACAGCCCCCACTCGGTGAGGACACCGGTGGCGACCTTGCGAATCTGCAATCCGTCGGGGTGGTAGGTGCCGCTGTGGTGCGGCGTCTGCGGATAGAGCGCGTTGAGATCGATCAACACCGCCCGATGACCGACGCGCACGAACGCGGGCCGGTGGGGTCGCCCGCTGTCGCCATCGATTCGAGCCATGCCCACGCGTCCGATCATATGTTCGATTGTCGCGGTTTATCCAACCGGCGACGCGTGTATCGCGCCATCACGGAGATGATTCGAGTGAACGAACGTACACTGAGATCCATGAGCGGCAGGCAGTTGGTCGGTGACCAGGGCGAAGTCCGTGCGCTGGCACGACTGGGACTGAGTGAACTGGGTAAGGCCACCGTCGGAATCGCGCGGGTACACCGCGCGACCTCGGCGGCGGTGTTCGGCACACTCGATCTCGCGATCGGCAGGTCCGTCGCACCGGTGCGCACCGTGCACGACGCGGTCAGCGAAGCGGTGTACACCTCGATCACCGGAGTGCTCGACTCGGCCACGATCGTCGCCGACGCGTTGCCCGAGACCGGGCATCAGCCGACCACGACGGTCCGCGGTGCGGCCATGATTGGCATCCTCGACGGACTCATCGGTGACGCCCTCGACGACGAACACTCGCCGCTGGCGCCACAGATGGCGCCGCGCGTCGGCGGCTCACCGGTCACCGTGACCACCGACGGACTGGCAGCCGCGTATCCGCGCGCCACCGGACACCTCGTGGTGTTCCTACACGGGCTGATGGAGACCGAACATGCCTGGCGGCTCGGTGGACGTCCGACCTACGGAGCGCGGCTCGCCGACGATATCGGCGCCACCGCGGTGCAGATCCGCTACAACACCGGCCGCCACATCAGCGACAACGGTGCGACCCTCGCCCGATTGTTGAGCGAGATGGTCTTGCTGTGGCCGGTGCCGGTCACCCGGATCTCGCTCGTGGGGCATTCGATGGGTGGCCTCGTCGTCCGCAGCGCATGTCACCTCGGCGCGAAGAGCCGCGCGCCGTGGGTGCCCTTAGTGACCGAGACGGTCAGTCTGGGCTCCCCGCACCTCGGTGCACCCCTGGCCCGGGGCGTGCATGCCGCGTCGTCGGCGTTGCGCGTGCTGTCGGTGACCCGACCGTTCGGCGAATTGTTGCGTCGGCGCAGCGCAGGCGTCCGAGATCTGTTCCACGGCAACGTCATCGCCGAGGATGGACCATCGGCGGATCCGGACGGTTGGTGGCAGGCGCCCGGCGCGGACGTCCCACTACTCGCCGGCGCCCGCCATCTGTTCGTGACGGCTTCCCTCTTCGGCAATCCGCGCCACCCGCTCGGCCGCTTCATCGGCGACGGTCTGGTTCTGACGCCGAGCGGTCGAGGATTCCATCGCTCCCGGCGGATCGGATTCCGCGACGAGGACGGCATGCACCTGGGCCGCGCCAACCATTTCACGCTGCTCAACCACGACGAGATCTACCTGTGGCTCCGTGACGGACTCCGTCCGCTGCGAGCGCTCACCGCCGGCTAGTCGAACAGATCAATCGAACGAACCAGTCGAACGAATTGTCGGAATTCTCTTGCGGTGAGGGGTATCGCCAAGTAATATCGAACGTATCTTCACGGGCGGATACGTTCGAGTACGTGGTAGGGGGTGATCGCGGTGGCCGACGTTGATGGTGGAAAGGATCCGTCGGCTGCTGCGTACATGCTGGGCATGTACGCGCAGCCGCATGGTGTGCTCGACCGCATTGCTGCCGCATCCCTACACGTGTTGTCCGATACCGACCTGGTGACGGTCACCGAGGAACACGAACGCGCCGCTCGGCGGATGGAATCGGTGAGTCAACCCGCACTGATCGAGGTCGAGAACCGCGGGGTCTACCGCAAGCTGGGTTTGGCCCAACGCGATACACGCACCACCGCACAACGCCAGCATGATGCGTTCCGTGCCCTGCTCCACGCCGCCCTCGACGGCGGGTTACTGGGCAAAAGTCATCGGGGTCTGCCGCCGCAGTTGATCGTGTCGATCACCTCCCAGGAATTTCGCGAGCAGGCCGGTCTCGGACGTACCGCCACCGGTACGACACTGCCGATCGGTGACGTGCTCGAGGTGGCGGCACGGGCGCAACAGTATTTGGCGGTGTACGCCGATCATTCATCGGAGATCTTGTATTTCGGGCAAGCCCGTCGGTTCGCCTCACGGGGCCAGCGGCTGGTCCTGGCCGATTCCTACGGGGGTTGTTCACATCCGGACTGCTCCGCGCCGATGGTGCACGTCGAAATCCACCACGCCGCCCGTGATTACGCGCGGGGCGGGAACACCGACATCCACGATCTCGCCCCGGCATGCGGCGTGCACAACCGGATGGTCGGCCCCGACGCCGGCCAGTACACCACCGAACTGATCCGCAGTGGCCCCGACGCCGGACGCTTCGGCTGGCGACTCAACACCGAACCCGGCCAGCCACAGAACCCGTTGCGGGTCAACCAATTCTTTCGGATCGACCGGACGTTTCGGGCCGCGGTCGAACACATCCGAGACACGGCCGGCGTACCGGCCGACCCGCCACCACCACCGGTGTCGAGGTGCGAAGCCCGCCTCGATGCCGGGGTGCAGCGAGTCGTGCACCGCGAAGCCAACAGCCGCCACGGCCACCGACGGACCGGGCCGGACGATCACCCACCACCCGGACCGAATCCACCAGGACTGAGTCCACCCGGGCTGGTCCCACCCGACCGTCATCGACCACAGGCACCACGAGGCGACATCAACTACTTCCTCGCCCGCCCCGACGCAGCCTGACCACAACCCGACCACCCGACAACCACACACACGCGAGGTCACCGGCACACCACAACGGATGCCGGTGACCTCGCCGTGCGTTGATGACGGGCCACCTCTGCGCCATCCTCGAATCCGGCGGAGCGGCTTGACCTTCAGGTAGGTCGAGGTCCGATGATGTCCCGGTGACCAATTCGGAGATGATGTCGATCGGGGCGTTCGCCGACGCGTGCGGCCTGACGACGAGCGCCCTACGTTTCTACGACGACGCCGGGCTTCTGCGACCAGATCGCGTCGATCCAGGCTCGGGCTACCGCTGGTACACCCCGGGCCAATGTGACCGTGCGGTCCTGGTTCGACGTCTACGAGAGATCGGCATGCCCATCGTGGGGGTGCGGAAGATGCTCGACTCCGCACCGCTCGATGCGAAGCGTTGTCTCGACGATTACCTCGCGGAGATCATCGGCGCGGCCGAAGCCGCACGGTCGACTGCCTCGCTCATCAAGGCACAGTGGGACATTCAGCCGGAACCCGGTGTGACGACGATCAGTGGACCGATGTTTGCCGCCGCAACCGACCAGGTTCTCACCACCACGGCATGCGACGCGGAGTTCGCTGTCCTCGGCGGGGTTCGCGTGGAGATCGACAACGGGGCTCTCACGATGACCGCCACCGATCGCTATCGGCTCACGACCCGATCGCTCGTCGCCGGGCAAACGGGCGCGACGTGGGCGGGCACGGTCAGCGCAGACGACCTGCGCCGGTGCCTGGCCGATCTCCGACACTCCCCTGTCGTTGAGCTGACCGTCGCCGACGATGACCTCACGATCACGCTTCCCGGCGGACGCCGGCGTCACTGCCGACTGATCGACGACACCTTCCCGGATCATCGTGCGCTGCTCGGGGCATTGCCGACTCCGACAACAACGATGCTGACGTCGCGGACCGGACTGCTCGACGCACTCGAGCGCGGCCCCGCAGAATTCGTCGAGATGCAGATCGATGAGGGGCGGTTCGCCCTTCGCCCGTACCCGCGCCCGTCCGACGCCGACTCCGGCTCCCCCGGCACCACGGATCTCGGTGACGAGATGCGCGTGGTGGCCGAGGTGACGGGTGCACCACTGACCCTGTGGTTCGAGATGACGACGCTCCATCCGGCGATCAGCACCGCGATCGGTGCGGACCTACTCGTCGAGCTCCGTGGTGGAGATCAGCCCGCCACGATCCGCTCGGCCGATCGTGGCGAACTGACCACACTGGTGATGCCGGTCAGGTCCCCGGCGTCTATCGACCGAGTCGCGTCCTGACCTGTACAGCCCCGGGCAGGGCGAGTGACCGCGTTCAGACGACCGGGTCGAGAACCACCCGAACCGACACCGAACCCTTCTCGTCACGAGTCGCGACGGCGTGACCTGTCCGGTCCGCGCCGTCGAGCAGTAGCGACAGCGGTCCACCGCTCCCGGTGAAGTTGCGCCACCAGTTCTTCTTGTCCGGCAGCGTCACTCCGATCAGGACGGTCTCACGGTCCGCCCCGCTCTCGGAGGCCGGCGTGCCGCGTCGAAATGCGACCGGCAGCCGGAACGTGGTGCCCGAACGCCGGCCGGTGTAGGTCACCACGGTCATCGACCTGCCCAGCGCGGCACCGATGACCGGTAGTCCGAACAGCGGGATGACCGCCTTGTTGGTCATGGCCGCCGCGGAGGTGAACAGGCTCATCGGGCTCCTTCGTCGTGGAGTGATCCGGCAGGGCGCGTGTGGTCGCTGCCGATGATGATCGAACGCGTGGCGAGAGCATCGTCGTCGATGGTGGCCACCCGGGTACCCGGTTTGCGGCCGTCGCGGATCTCGGAGATGCCGACCCCGGCGTCGGTCAGGCGACGATGGGTGGCCGCGATGTCGGTGCTGCCCCACGCGATACCCCACAGACGGACGGGCTCGTCGGCGGGCGCGCTGTCGGGGACGACGACTTCCACGACGAGATCGCCTCGGCGGAAGAACAACTGTCGCAGACCGTCGACGACTCGGCGGTCGAGGCGGAAATCCAGTCCGAGCGTGGCACCGAACAGAGCGACCGCGTGATTGCGATCGGGGCTGGAGAACACCAGATGATCGATACCGGCGATGTCGGCGGCAACCTCGGGCGCCGACACGGTGCGCCCGCGATCGGCCACCGGATCGGCCGGGGTGACACCGAAGGGCAAGGTGTCGACATGCCACTCCCCGCGCACGTCGTCTCCCGTCGGTGCCGTCAGCTCCAGACCGCGCCGCCGGAGCAGGCGCACATGACCGTCGGCGTCGGGGACTCCGAAGAGCACCCGGTGCTGATCACCGGATGTACTGGGCCGCAATCGGATTCGAGCAGCGAACACGCCGATGTCGTCGGTGGGCTGCGGCAGGCCCAGTAGTCTCGCGTACCCCGCGGCCGATGCGTCGACGTCGGGCGTGCCGAGATCGACAACGGCGACCGGGTCGTGCGGTCCGGTCGGCGCCGTGTCGGTGGGTCCGGTCTCGATCCCGCTCGGGACGTCCGCGTCGGCATGCTGTGCCATCGGAGAAGTGCTCCTCATCGTCTGCGTCGGCCACGACGGCCGCTCGGGGGTCGGGGTGGCTCCTCGCGCGGCGGACTGCTGGTGATGTGCCACGACCCGCAGTCACAGCGATAACACCGCAGCGTGGGCGCACGCCGACCGACCTGCCGAATCCGGCCGATCCCCTCGATCGCCGCGGCCTCCGAGCCGAAGGCGTCCTTGTATGGCGTCGGACAGTCCCGATACACCGGCGCCGGGCGCCGACGACGCCGCGGGGTCAGGTCGGTCCGCGCCTCCACACCCCGATAGAACTGCTCGAGGTCGTCGTCGGAGAAAGGCCTCATCACTGCAACACCACCGATCCGCGACAGCGCGTCGACCTCTTCTGTCGGTGGCAAGCATCCGGGTGGTTGCCTGATCGGGTGGGCACATACCCAGCCTGCCATCCTCCTCGGCGCGACGTCGCGTCAGTGCGCCGAGCGCTCGACGTGTTATCGGCTCAGCGCGCCATCCACAACCGTCGGCGGATCACCTGGCGCATCCGCCGCAATTCGGAGTTGCTCAGTCCGCTCGGCGGTGCCTCGTCGACGAGCTGATCGACCTGCGCGAAGAAGTCACGATCGGTCAGCCCGAACTGCTCGGTGATCTCACGGGACGAGCCACCGCCCAACGTGTACCAACTCGTCTCGAAGTCGATCATCTGCTGCTGCTTGTTGTTGATCACTGTCATGGTGCCGCCCAACCATCGTGGTGTATCCGTGCGCACAGGACACTCTCGGTCTTGGCTCGGCCGAGAATGTTGCAGGAGTGCGGTTGACGTCCTTTGTACACCGCGACGGTGACCGAGGGCAGTCATTTGTGCACCGACGAGGTTAATCCTCTCGACCTCTTTCCAGGGGGATCGAAACACCGTGTCGCAGTAGAGGACTACACCAGCGCGCCGCACCGCGGTGGGCATGCCGGAAATGTCGCGACAGCCCGATCTCTCATCGTGCGGTCAAGGGTCGCGATGTGGCCGGCGGGGTGGGTCCCGGCTCGGGCGGCGCTACGGGTCGTACCGGGGAACCACCGCGTACACGGTCAGTTCCCGGGGAACGCCCTTGGCCTTGAAACGACGGCGTCGGCGACGGGCATAGCGCTGCGGATCGACGCTCTCGAGGGTCGCGTCGCTGATGAGCAGTTCACCCGCCCCGGCGGCACCGGCAACGCGCGCCGCGATGTTGACGTCGACACCGACGAAGTCGTCGCCGACCGCGCGAGGTGTACCGGTGTGCAGGCCGGCCCGCAGCTGAGGGCGGTAACCGTCGATCGTGAGCGAGCTGACCGCACCGATCGCCTCGTAGGCGGCCGCGATCGCCTCGTCCGGATCGGTGAACATCGCCATCACCCCGTCCCCGAGGTTCTTGACGATCCGGCCGCCGTGACGTCGGACCACCTGCTCGGTCGCGGTGTTCACCTCTCGGAGAAGTCGCAACACCTGATCATCACCGGCTGCGAGAGCCCAGGTGGAGAATGCCACGAGGTCGGTGAACAGGATGGTGACGTCGACGGGAGTGTCTGTGGTGTGTCCGCGCCGGGTCACCGATTGCCACGCCTGCACCGCAGCGAGCCCCAACTCCCTGGTTGCACTTGGCTTTTCAGGTCTCGCGTCGGCGATCAACCGGGCCAGCCGGTCCGACGGCCGGGAGTCGGTGATCGATGGTGGTGCGTCCGGCAGCAGCCTGCGGACCGCTCGGATCGCCCGGATGCCGGTGGAGTTGGCGTCGGCCCGGGCGAGGGCATCGGCGGCGCGGGCACCCAGCGGTGGTGATTCGGGTGTGTCGGGTGCGTCGTCGGCATTCACCGCAGCCGCTCCGCGTCTCGGGCCAAGGACAGCAGGTCGTCGGCGAGCCCGGCCAACGTGCCGTGGTCGGCGTCTTCGCCCACCGCGGTGGCGAGGTCCTCGGCGGCACATCGAAGCGCGAACATCCGGTCCCCGAACTCCGCGACCTCGGCCGAGGACAAGATCACCGCATCGTCGGGAATAGAAGTACCCGCCACGAGCGCTCTCTGTTCGTACGCCCGCTGTCGACATGACCGTTTGCAGTACTTGCGTCGCCGACCCATCTCGGAATCGGCCATGGTCGAGCCGCACCACGCGCACGCGTAGGTTCGCCGGGAACGGGTCGCATCCACGGCACAGACCGTACCGTGCGCGGTGCTCATCGCGACACAAGCCGCGCGCGGTGTCGCGTGCGTCGGGCGTCACGGATCAAGAAGAGTAGAATGGTTCTGTTCAGCAGCTGGTTTGGTCAGCGAGCAAGCCGAGAGGAAAGCAGTAGCAAATGGCAGATCGAGTACTTCGGGGTAGCCGCCTCGGTGCGGTGAGCTACGAAACCGATCGTGATCACGATCTCGCGCCGCGGCGGATTGTCCAATACCGCACCGACAACGGGGAGATTTTCGACGTCCCGTTCGCCGACGACGCCGAGGTGCCGTCGAAGTGGCCGTGTAAGAACGGCATGGAGGGCACCATCCTCGAGGGCGCCGAGCCCGAGGAGAAGAAGGGCAAGCCACCGCGCACCCACTGGGACATGTTGCTCGAGCGGCGCAGCGAGGAAGAGCTCGAGGTCCTGCTCAACGAGCGCCTCGACCTGCTCAAGCAGCGCCGTCGCGGAGCGACGAACTGATCAAGCTCGGCGGAGCGACCAACTGATCAAGCTCCGTGGAGCGACGAACTGATCATCTGATCGTCGCCGACTCAGGCAAACAGACGGGCGGCCCGGGAGGTTTTCTCCCGGGCCGCCCGTCTCGTTGTCTGGCCGGTGCGTCGTCAGCGCCGTATGCCGAGTTGGGCGAGCCGACTCTGCACACCCCAGCGGAACACCTTGACGAATGCCTCCGACATGACGCCACCGCTCATCTTCGACTGACCGATCTCGCGTTCGGTGAAGGTGATCGGAACCTCACGGACGTCGAAGCCCGCCTGGATCGACCGCCATGCCAGATCGATCTGGAAGCAGTACCCGGCGGATTCGACGGTATCGAGGCTGATCTTTTCCAGCACCGCGCGGCGATACGCGCGGTAACCGGCCGTGATGTCGTGGATTCCGGCGCCCAGCGCGACACGCGCATAGGTGTTGGCGCCGCGGGACAGGATCTCGCGTCGCCGCGGCCAGTTGACCAATTCACCGCCCTTGACGTAGCGCGAGCCGATGACCAGGTCGGCGCCGTCGTTGATCGCCGCGAGCAGGGCGGGCAGTTGTTCGGGAGCGTGGCTGCCGTCGGCATCCATCTCGATGATGACCTCGTAGTCGCGCGCGAGACCCCAGGCGAATCCGGCCAGATAGGCCTTGCCGAGTCCGTCCTTGTCGACCCGGTGCAGGACGTGGATGCGGCCTGCGGCATCGGCGGCGGCCAACTCGTCGGCGACCTCACCGGTGCCGTCGGGGCTGGAGTCGTCGACGACGAGCACGTGGATGGCGCTCAGCGCGGTCTGCAGGCGGCCGATGATGAGTGGCAGGTTCTCGCGCTCGTTGAAGGTCGGGATGACGACCAGCGCTTTCTCGCCGTCGGGCCCGACCACGGTGGGTCGCTCGACACCACCGGCAGGCGATCGGTCACTGTTCGTCACCGGTGTACTCCTCCGACTTCTCCGGGGCGGCGCCGGCACCCATGTGAGGCCGCACCGCCGTGAATCTCTGAGTGAACCTAGTACGCATTGCCACCGCGACCAAAAGCGCCACCACCGCGAGGAGCATCGCGACGCGTTCCGGCCATGCTCCCAGACGGGTGGCGATGGTCGTGGCGGAACTCAACGGAAGCCGGTCGGCGAGAATCGCCGGGGTGAATATGTCCGATTCCGACGTCATCGATCCGTCCGGTTCGATGAGTGCGCTGACTCCGCTGGTCGCGGCCACGATCACGGCCCGACCGTGCTCGACCGCCCGGAATTGCGACATCGCGAGTTGCTGGTAGGTCATGTTCGTGCGACCGAACGTGGCGTTGTTGGTGGGTACGTACAGGATCTGGGCGCCCTGATCGACCGCGTCGCGTGCCGCCCGGTCGAAGGCGACCTCCCAACACGTGGTGACCCCGACGGTGACGTCGCCGGAATGTCCGGGCACGGTCAACACCGACGGGCCGGTGCCCGGACGGAAGTTGCCTGCCATGTCGGCGTAGGACGAGAACATCCGGAAGAACGGACGCCACGGCAGGTATTCGCCGAAGGGCTGGATGATGTGCTTGTCGTAGCGGGCGATGGGTCCGCGGCTGCCGTCCCAGACCAGCACGGTGTTGGTCGGACGGCCGTCGGGTTCGACGATCAGCGTGCCCACCAGGATCGGCGCGCCAACGGCGTCGGAGGCCGCGGTGATTTCCGCGGCGGCGTCGGGATTGGCCAGTGGATCGATGTCGGAGGCGTTCTCGGGCCAGGCGACGAACGAGGGTTGCTCGATGTGGCCGGCGTTGATCTCGTCGGCGAGCGCCATGGTTTCGCGGACGTGGTTGTCGAGCACGGCGCGCCGCTGGGCGTTGAACTCGAGCCCGAGTCGCGGCACGTTGCCCTGAACTGCCGCGACCTGCGCCGAGGCGCTTGCGACGTTGCGGTCGACGGTGTCGGGCAGCAACGCGATCGCCGAGACCGGCGCGAGCAGGGCCAGGACGATGCCCAGTGCGGCGCTACGGACGACAGAGGATCGTGGGCCCATGCCGACGGCGGTGTCTCGGCGGGCGGCGAGCTGGATCACCCAGACCACGGACGCGCCGAACAGTGCGACCGCCCCGGAGACACCGGGCGCCCCCAGGACCGACGCCAGCGGCAGCAGCGGACCGTCGACCTGACTGAATGCGGTTCGACCCCAAGGAAATCCGCCGAAGGGAAAGGACGACCGTAGTCCTTCGATCAGCACCCACGAGAGCGCGAACCAGATCGGTGGCACGGGCAGACGCATCGTCAGCGTCGCACACACCCCGAACAGGGCGAGGTAGGCGGCGAGCGCGGCGGCCAGCGCCAGCCACGGCAGGGGCCCGACGTACACACCGATCCAGGGCAGCAGGGGGACGAAGAATCCGAGGCCGAAGACGAAACCGATCCAGGCTCCGGTACGGGCCCGGGGACGGCCTTCGCCCAGCAGTCCGTAGAGCAGTCCGAGTGACACCACCGCCATGAACCACCAGTTGCGCGGCGGAAAGGCCGAGAACATGGCCAGACCGGCCAGGGCGGCGAGGACGGTGCGCGCCGCCCACAGTGTTCGGCGGTGGGTGGCGGGCGCGGCCGCGGCCCACCGGTCCCGCAGCCGATCCCACGTCCGCGGTGGGGACTGCTCGGTGCCGACGGATCGATCGGCATCGGCGTCGGTTCCGGGGACGGCGTCGGTTCCCGGTGCCGGCGTCACCAATCGCCCCCGTCGACGTCGTGGATGATCGAGCCGGCGCGGACGGTCCGCACGCATCGTGGCAGGCGGGCATCGGGTGAGACGTCGGGCAGTGCGGGTACTCGCGACCGCGGATCGGTCGACCACCGCTGCACCCCGGCGTGCGAGCCGGCGACCACGAGGTCGTCGACCTCCCACACCGCATAGTCGGCCCGAGCACCGGGTTCCAGCGTGCCGGTCAGACCGTCGTGTACTCCACCGGCACGCCACGCGCCGCGTGTGCACGCGCCGAACGCCGCGCGCGCAGAGATCGCCGACGACGCCCGATGCGGGTGCACCGCGGCGCGGATGGTCGCCCACGGATCGATCGCGGTCACCGGTGAGTCGGAGGAAAACGACAGTGCCACACCGGCTTTGGCGAGCATTGCGAAATCGTTGAGGCTGTCGGCGCGGGGCCCGAGCCGCTGGGCATACAGCCGTTCACGTCCGCCCCATTCGGCGTCGAACAGTGGCTGCATACTCGCAATCACCCCGCAACGGGCCAGGACGGCGGCGTCGGTGGCATCGGTCATCTCGACGTGTTCGAGCCGATGTGCGCAGCGTGCCAGAGCCGGTGTGCCGAGTTCGTCGGCGACCGAGGCGAACGCGGCGACGACCGCCTTGGTCGCGGCGTCGCCGATCACATGGAAACCCGCCTGCGCGCCGGCCAGCGTGCAGGCGTGGATGTGGGTGCGGATCGTCTCGGGCTCGAGATAGTTGATGCCGCTGGTGTCCGGATCGTCGGTGTAGGGCTCGCGCAGCCACGCAGTGTGTGAGCCGAGAGCCCCATCGACGAACAGATCGCCGGCCAGGCCGTCGGCGCGGGTGATGGAGAGTAGCTCGGCGGCATGCTCGGCATCCTCGGCCGCCTGCCCCCAGTAGCGGCGCACCTCGACCGGGTGGTCGAGGTCGGCCAGGGCGAGGAAATCGTCGAGTCCGGCGATCTCGGGTCCGCTGTTCTCGTGCACCGCCACCACTCCGGCGGCGGCTGCGGCGTCTAGTGCGCGGCGCTGCCACCGGGCGCGGGTCGCAGGGGTCACCAGTGTCCGGGCGGCGGCACGCACGAGGTGGTGTGCATGGGCGACAAGCGGTGCATCGGGGTCGTACCCCTCGGCGGCGTCGAGGTCGGTGACCAGCCGGCGCAGCGCGGTGGAGGCAACCGCCGAGTGCTCGTCCACGCGCGCGAGATAGACCGGACGGTGACCGACGACCTCGTCGATCTCGGCAGTGGTGGGAAACCTGCGGTCATCCGGATCGACGCCCTCCCAGGTGGAATCGTCCCACCCGAGCCCCCAGATCAGTTCGTTCTCGTCGGCACCGGCCGTCGCGGCGGCAAGGCGGGCGAGACAGTCGGTACGACTGGTGGCCTCATCCAGCGTCAATCCGTCCAGGGCGAGTCCGGTCGACGTCAGATGCACATGGGAATCGACGAAGGCGGGCGCGACGAATCGGCCGGCCAGATCGGTGATCCGGGCGTCGGGGTGCAGGGCTCGCCCCACGGCGTCGGTGCCGACCCACGTCACGACGCCGTCGGTGACGGCGAGCGCGGTCGCGTCGAGAACGCTCGATGAATAGACCAGTCCGCCGAGCATGAGTTCGGTAGCCACGATCGTCCAGTGTGCCCTGAGTGGGGTCGGCAGGTGCCGGTGGGTTTGAGGTCGGGGGGTTTGGGTGCGGTGGGGCTCGGGTCGGTGATCAGTGCCCGGGCGGCAGCTGCCGGTCGCCGGCCGGGGTGGCACCCGCGTGCGCCGGGTCGCCGGGAGCAGGCGAATCGACGACAGTGCCGTCGATCACGGTGCCACGACGGAAACCCGAGGTCGCGTAGATCCCGGCGCGATCCATCGCCACCACGAGGCGGCGAGCGCCGAACGCGGTCACCGCGGGCCGGACCAGGCGCCGGGTGGGCGGTGCGAGCAGCACGATGCCGGCCAGCGTCGAGACAACCCCGGGAACGATCAGCAGGATCGAGGATCCGGCCATGATCGCGGTGTCGGCCAGGGGCGCCCGGGCGTCGACCTCGTTGCGGGAGGCGCGTCGGAGCTCGCCGAAGACCTTCGCACCCTGCCAGCGCAGCATGAGGAAGCCGACGACGGCCGCGGCGATGGTGATGAGCACCGCCCACCCGAAGCCGAGGGTCATGGTCATCGCCACGAACACGCCGATCTCGACGGCGAGATAGAGGAGGGCATACGCGAGTCGCATGGGTCGGCCTTTCGTTGCGTGTCTATACCGCTCAACGAACGAGACGCCGGTTTTGCTCCGCAACCCGGGCCCACCGGTTCTGGGAAAACGCTGAGAAACCCGCGCTACTGCTCGTCGCGGCCCTCGATGTCACCCTCGGTCTGCAGATACACCGCTCGGAGGTCGTCGAGCATCTGCGCCGGGGGCTCGTGCCACATGTCGCGCTCGACGGCCTCGAGGAGACGTTCTGCGATGCCGTGCAGCGCCCACGGGTTCGACTCCGCCATGAACTTCTGATTGTGCTCGTCGAGGACGTAGGACTCGGTGAGCTTCTCATACATCCAGTCGGCGACGACGTCGGTGGTGGCGTCGTAGCCGAAGAGATAGTCGACGGTGGCCGCCATCTCGAAGGCGCCCTTGTACCCGTGGCGCTGCATCGCCGAGATCCACCGCGGGTTCACCACGCGCGCCCGGAACACGCGGCTCGTCTCCTCGGAGAGCGTGCGCGTGCGCACGGCGTCCGGGCGGGTGGAGTCGCCGATGTAGGCCTCCGGAGAGCGTCCCGTCAACGCGCGCACCGTCGCGACCATGCCGCCGTGATACTGGAAGTAGTCGTCGGAGTCGGCGATGTCGTGCTCACGGGTGTCGGTGTTCTTGGCGGCCACCGAGATCCGGCGATACGCGCTGCGCATGTCGTCGACCGCCGGGATACCCGACAGGTCGCGCCCATAGGCGTACCCACCCCATTCGGTGTAGACCCGTGCCAGATCGTCGTCGGTGCGCCAGTCGCGCGAATCGATCAGTTGGAGCAGACCCGCACCGTAGGTCCCCGGTTTGGACCCGAAGATACGGGTGGTGGCCCGACGCCGGTCGCCATGCTCGGCCAGTGCGGCACGAGCATGGGCCGCAACGAAATTGGAGTCATCGGGCTCGTCGGCGTCGGCGGCGAGGGCGACGGCGTCGTCGAGCATGGTGACCACGTGGGGGAACGCGTCGCGGAAGAAGCCGGAGATACGGACGGTCACGTCGATCCGGGGCCGGCCGAGTTCGGACAGGCCGATCAGTTCGAGCGCCGACACCCGGCGCGACGCCTCGTCCCAGACGGGCATGACGCCGAGGAGTGCGAGCACCTCGGCGATGTCGTCGCCCGAGGTGCGCATCGCGCTGGTGCCCCACACCGACAGCCCGACCGACGCCGGGTACTCGCCGTGGTCGCCGAGATAGCGCTCGAGCAGGGAATCGGCCATCGCCCGGCCGGTCTCCCACGCCAGACGCGACGGTACGGCCTTGGGGTCGACCGAATAGAAATTGCGGCCGGTGGGCAACACATTGATCAGACCACGCAGCGGCGATCCGCTGGGTCCGGCCGGGATGAAGCCACCGTCGAGGGCGTGCAGCACGCGCGGGATCTCCCCGGAGGTCTGCCGCAGCCGCGGGACGACCTCGGTGGCCGCGAATCGCAGGATGTCGGCGACCGCGGGGGGATGCCCGACGGCCACCTGCGCGACGGTCTGTTCCGACCAGTCCCCCGCCGCACACGACTGCACGAGTTCGCGGGCGAGCTGTTCGACGGCGTCGACCTCGATACGCGCGGCTTCGCCGCTGCCCTCGGTCAGGCCCAGCGCCTCACGCAGTCCCGGGAGGGCAGCGGTCCCGCCCCACAACTGTCTGGCCCGCAGCATCGCGAGCACGAGGTCGACCTCGTGCTCGTCGGCGGGAGCCTGCCCCAGCACGTGCAGTCCGTCGCGGATCTGCACGTCCTTGATCTCACAGAGCCAGCCGTCGACATGCAGGAGCATGTCGTCGAAGACCTCTTCGTCGGGGCGTTCGGTCAGCCCGAGATCCTGATGCATCTGCGCCGCGGTGAGCAACGTCCAGATCTGCTGGCGGATGGCCGGCAGCTTCGCCGGATCCAGCGTGGAGATGTTGGCGTGCTCGTCGAGGAGTTGCTCGAGGCGGGCGATGTCGCCGTAGGACTCGGCGCGCGCCATCGGCGGGATCAGGTGATCGACGAGCACCGCGTGGGCGCGCCGCTTGGCCTGGGTGCCCTCACCGGGATCGTTGACGAGGAAGGGGTACACCAGCGGCAGGTCGCCGAGGGCGGCGTCGGTCCCGCAGTCCGAGGACATGCCGAGTGTCTTGCCGGGCAACCATTCCAGGTTGCCGTGTTTGCCGATGTGCACCACCGCGTCGGCACCGAAGCCGGGGATGTCGCCCGCCCGCCCCGCCCGCCCGGCGACCCAGCGGTAGGACGCCAGATAATGGTGCGACGGTGGCAGATCCGGGTCGTGATAGATCGCGACCGGATTCTCCCCGAATCCGCGCGGTGGCTGCACCATGATCGCCGTGTTGCCGAAAACCAGTGCGGCGATGACGATGTCACCCTCGGGATTGGTCGAGCGGTCGACGAACAACTCCCCCGGCGGCGGCCCCCAGTGGGTGGTCACGGCCTCACGCAACGCGGTGGGCAGTGTCGCGAACCAGCGGGTGTAGTCCGCCGCGGACACCCGAATCGGGTTGGCGGCCAACGACTCCTCGGTCAGCCAGTCCGCGTCCTGACCGCCCGCGGCGATGATGGCATGGATCAGTGCATCGGAATCGTCTTCGGCGAGACCGGGAATGGCGTCCGGGCCGGATTCCGGGCCGATGTCGTATCCCGCGTCGCGCAGCGCCCGCAGCAACGACACCAGACTGCGCGGGGTGTCGAGGCCCACGGCGTTGCCGATGCGGGCGTGCTTGGTCGGATACGCCGAGAGCATCAACGCGATACGACGTCGGGCCGCGGGGGTGTGGCGCAGCCGGGCATGGGCCGCGGCGATGCCGGCGACCCGTGCGCATCGCTCCGGATCGGGACGATAGGTGGGCAGCCCGTTGTCGTCGAACTCCTTGAACGAGAACGGCACCGTGATGATCCGACCGTCGAACTCGGGCACCGCGACCTGGGTGGCCACATCGAGTGGCGAGAGCCCGTCGTCGTTGGCGTCCCAGTCGGCCCGCGAGGACGTCAGGCACAAGCCCTGCAGAATCGGGATATCGAGGGCGGCAAGGCGTTCGATGTTCCAGGCGTCGTCGTCACCGCCCGCCGACGCGGTGGCCGGGGTGGCGCCGCCGGCCGCGAGGACGGTGGCGACGAGCGTGTCGGCGGTACCGAGCAGCTCGATGAGGTCGTCGGGAGCGGTGCGCAGCGACGCGCAGAACACCGGCAGTGCGCGGGCGCCGGTGTCCTCGATGGCGCGGCACAAGGAGTCGATGTAGGCGGTGTTACCGGCCAGATGCTGGGCCCGGTAGTAGAGCACAGCGATCGTCGGAGACGAGTCGTCGTGTGTAGGGTCGGCCTGCCCGGTGCCGGCGCGATCGAGGATTCCCCACGCGGGGGTCTGCGCGGGCGGATCGAAACCGAGTCCGGTGAGCAGCAGCGTGTCGGAGAGGAAGTTGTGCAGATTCTCCAGATTGGCCACACCTCCCGCCGCGAGGTAGTTGTGGGCCTGCTGGGCGACTCCGGCGGGCACGGTGGAGCACGCCATCAGATCGGGGTCGGGCTGCTGCTCGCCGGACAGGACGACGACCGGGCGACCGGCGTCCAGAACCGCCTCCAGCCCGTCCTCCCATGCGCGGCGCCCACCGAGGATTCGTACGACGACGATGTCCGCCGGTGCAACGAGATCGGCGATGTCATCGACCAGCAGCCGCGACGGATTGGCGATCGCGTAGTCGGCGGTACCGGCATGGGCGGTGATGAGGTCGGTGTCGGAGGTCGACAGCAACAGGATCATGAGAACTCCTCACCGGGGTGGCGCGCCCGGTCGTGTGGTCGGGGTGCCCAGCGACAGGTCTGACTCCGGGCGTATCCGTGGACACCCCCGACACAGTGGCGCGACCGCGCCGGAATCGCACCGGCTTCTGACGCACTGGACGTGTGGTTGGAGCCTAGTGCAGGCGCCGTGGGCGGCCCACACCCGCGTCTACGCTGGATCCCGTGACCGAACCCCGCGAGCGCAGCGCCGACGACCGGTGTCCCGGTGTGTTCACTCCGCACCCGGCCGCCGACGGTGCGCTCGCGAGGATCCGACTGCCCGGCGGAGTGCTCACCTCCGCACAGCTGCAGACCCTGGCCGAGGTCAGTGCCGAACACGGTGACGGCTACCTCGAGCTGACGGCGCGCGCCAACATCCAGTTACGCGGGATCAGCGACGTCGAGGCCGTCGCGGACGCACTGACCGCGGCCGGTCTGGTACCCGACGGGGTCGGGGGTGACGACATCGGCGGCCGGGAGAAGATCCGCAACATCGTGGTGAGCCCCCTGACCGGCCGGATCGGGGGCCACGCCGATGCGTCGCCGATCGCCGCGGCGCTCGATGCCGAACTGCGTCGTGCCGATGGTCTCGACGGTCTCTCGGGCAGGTTCCTGTTCGGGGTGGACGACGGACGCGGTGATGTGGTCCGTCACCGGCCCGATGTGTGTGCCGTCCTGCGGCATCCGGCGGAGACCGGGGCGGCCGACATCGTGGTCGACGGTGAGGTGGCCGGTTCGGTCGATACGATCGCGGCTGTCGCGCCTGCGCTGCTCGACGTCGCGCGTGCCATGGCGGCGGTGACGGCACCGCGCCGCTGGCGCATCCGTGACCTCGACGCCGCCACGCGCGTGTCGGTGATCGATGCGGCACGGCGTCGCCTCGGACCACCCGGCGACCAGACGTGGGCAAATGCCCCGGCGCCGGAGCCGGTCGTCGGATGGTTCGAGCAGGACGACGGCCGGGTACTGCTCGGTGCCGTCGTCGAGCTTGGTCGTCTCCCGTCGCGGCTCGCCGAGTTCCTGGCTGTCGTCGGGGCTCCGATCACGATCACCACCGATCGGGAAATCCTCCTCTGCGATCTGACCGAGCCGATCGCCGAAACCGTCGTCCGCGTCCTCGCGCCGATGGGCCTGATCTTCGACGCCGCCTCACCATGGGTGCGGGTCAGCTCGTGTGCCGGGGCCCCGGGATGCGCCAATTCACACGCGCCGGTGCGTACCGATCTCGCGAACCGGGTCGCGGTCGGTGAGCCGGTGACCAACCGCGAGCACTGGGTCGGGTGCGAGCGCGGATGCGGCTCCCCCACCGAGTCACATCTACGAGTCCAGGCGGGCCCCGACGGATATCACACGCACCGGGTTCAGGAGAACAGGTAGTCCTCGAGCGGAAACGTGTCCTGCGCACGCACCGCCTCGGCGACAGAGGTCGGCCGAAACAACGGGGTCTCCCCCTTGGCGTTGAACCAGTACGAGCGTGACCGCGTGCAGTTGCCAAGGGCGAACACCGAATCGGCGATCCGGGTGGTCATGTCGTCGAGGAACTTCTCGTTGGCCTCTTCACGGACCTCGAAGGACACCGCATCCCGGCGTCGGACCTCCCCGAAGAGCCGCGCGATGTGCCGCATCTGGCATTCGACCGTGGTGAACCAGGACAAACCCACCCACGAGTACGGGCCGGCGGAGTTCAGGAAGTTCGGGAAGAACGGCATCGTCAGACCCTCGTATGCGGCGAATGCGGTTTCCCGCCACCACTTTCCGAGATTGCGGCCGTCGCGTCCGATCACCTCGATCGCCGGGAGGTTCTTCTCCCACACGTCGAAACCGGTGGCGAGGATCAGGACGTCGATCTCACGGGTACGGCCGTCGGCGGTGACGATACCGTTGGGCACGATGTGGTCGATGCCGGTGGTGTCGAGGTTCACGTCCTCGCGTGCGAGCGTGCGGTAGTAGTCGTTGGATACCGTCGGGCGCTTGCAGCCGTAGTCGTAGGCGGGTGTGAGGTCGCGACGCATCTGTGGATCGCGCACCTGCAGATACCGGAAGAGCGCGGCTATCCGTTTGACGGCGTCGTTGACGCGACGGAATCGCCGGAACCGCCACATCGCGATCAGCATGGCCATCTCCTGGGTCACATCGGTGACCCATCGCACCGCCCGTTGACTGGCCGGGAGCCGCCGGAACAGAGCGCGCACCGGCGCGGGAATGGGGGCGTCGAGTTTGGGCATCACCCACATCGGTGTGCGCTGATAGACCGTCAGCTCCTCGGTGAGATCGGCGATCTCCGGGATCAGTTGTACCGCAGTCGATCCGGTCCCGATGACCGCGGCCCTCTTGCCGGCGAAATCGTAGTCGGTATCCCACCGTGACGCATACACCACCCGCCCGGTGAAGGTGTCGATACCGGGGATGTCGGGGGTGGCGGGCTGGGACAGGAAACCAGTGGCACACATCAGGAATCGCGTCGTCATCGAGTCCCCGCCGGCAAGGGCGACACGCCAGGTGTTGGTCTCGGCATCCCACCGCGCGCCGTCCACCGAAACACCGAATCGCATGTGCCGGCGGACGTCGTACTTCTCGGCGACGTCGACCGCGTACTGCTTGAGTTCTGTTCCCGGCGCGTACAACCGTGACCAGTTGGGGTTCGGCTCGAACCAGAACGAGAACGTGGGCGACGGAACATCCACGGCCAGACCGGGATATCGATTCACATGCCAGGTGCCGCCGAGGTCGTCCTCGCGTTCGAGGATCACGAAGTTCTCGTAACCGAGGCGTTTGAGGGCGATCGCGGCACCGATGCCGCCGAATCCTGCACCGACGATGATCACGTCGTGGAGTTGGTGTCCCGGCTCCGGTGAATACCCCTGCTCTGGTGACTGTTGGTCCGCGGAATTCATGGCTACCTTCCTGTGGGAGTTGACGGCTCGCGTATCGGGCTGCCTACTCTGGTCGACATGGACGTCTCGAATGCGCACGTACTCCTCACCGGCGCCTCCGGCGGGATCGGCGAATTCCTGGCGATCGCTCTGGCCCGCCGCGGGGCCCGGCTGACCCTCACGGGCCGGCGCTCCGATGCGCTCGCCGAGCTCGCAGATCGACTGGGCGGCAGGGTGATCACCGCCGACCTGTCCGAACCGGAAGCTCCCGCCGAGGTGGTTACACAAGCCGGTCGCGTCGACATCCTGGTGGCCAACGCAGGACTGCCGGCGTCGGGGCCCGTCCTGGAATACGCGACGGCCGAGATCGATCGCGCTCTCGAGGTCAACCTCAGGGCGCCGATTCTCATGGCCAAAGCTGCTGCAATGCAAATGATTCCGCGTGGACGCGGCCACCTCGTGTTCATGTCGTCGCTTTCGGGGAAATCGGCATCGTCGAACACGTCTCTCTACAACGCGACGAAATTCGGTCTTCGCGGGTTCGCGTTGGCGTTGCGGGAGGATCTGCGGCCCCACGGGATCGGCGTGTCATCGATCTATCCCGGACCGGTGCGTGACGCCGGCATGATCGCCGATTCCCGGGTGCGACTGCCGCGGGCGGGCACGGTCACCGCTGCCGCCGTGGGCGCCGCCACGATCCGTGCCATCGAACGCGACCGGCTCGAGACCACGGTGGCGCCCCTGCCGCTGCGGCTGGCCACGACGCTCGGTGGACTCGCACCGGCCACCTCCGCGGTGTTCGCCCGCCTCACCCACGGCGACCGGCTGGTCGCCGCCATCAGCGACGGCCAGCGCAGCAAGCGCTGACCGGCTAGTCGGCGGCACGATGCTTGCCGACATACGGGGATGGCGCCGAGCCGGTGCTCGACGACGATCCGCTGGATGAGGACGTGCTGGACGGGGACCCGGTTGTTGGGCCGGCGGTTGACGGGGATGTGTTCGACGACGTCGATTCCGCGGTCGACGAGCCTGCCGTGTCGGAGCCGCCGGTCCCGGACTCTGTCGTGCCCGAACTTGCTGTGCTCGAACTTGCTGTGCTCGAACTTGCTGTGCTCGAACTTGCTGTGCTCGAACCGGAATCGGAACCCGAGGAGCTCGGCGCACCGGAGCTCGTGGTTGTCGACGGGATCGAAGGTGTGGAGGTCGTTGCCGTGGGAGTCGACACGGGGGTGGTTGTGCCGGTTGTGGACGGGGAACTCGTGGCAGGCGCGGCACTCGGGGCTGTCGACGCCGACGTACCGCGCAGTGCCTGCTCCGAGGTCAGCGTGACCGAACTCTTGACTGCCGTCGTCGGCGATGTCGCTGCGAGAGCAGGCGTGGCGGTACCGGTGTTGGCGGTGGCGAAGCTGGGGACGGCGTTCAGGATCGATTCACGGATCATCGTGGCCAGCTGCTCGGCCGAGGTGCCGGTCATCCCGGCTGCCTGGCCGAGCCCGTTGATGTTGGTGACCACGTTGGCGGCCAACAGTTTCGCGAATGCATCGACCTGTGTGCCGAAGGCCTCGAGGTTCTGCGGGATCAGGGTGGGCAGTTGCGGAATCATCGCGAGTGACTGATCCACCGAGGTGACGGCGTCGGCATAGATCTGTTGCCATGCCTGCGCGGTCCACAGGTTGGTGACCTGGACGTAGTCGGGGCGATCCGGATCGTCGTAACCGGGTGCGGGGTTTTCCACCCAGTTGCCGTCGGTCAGTTGCTGGCCGAGGTCGAAGGCCGTGTAGTACTTGCCGAACAGCCCGAACTTCGGCAACGACCCGGGTGCGCCCTGCGCGCCGAACAGTTGGCACGGTAGGCAGAACGTGCCCGGCACAAACGGATTGAGCCCGTTCCACACCGCTTCGGCGAAGTCGCCGTAGGCGCTGGCCCACTGTGCGGTGGTCGGCCCTTGCTGCACGCCGGTCGGGTCCTGGGTGAGCGTTTCCCATACTGCCTTGAGTGGGCCGAGCAGATCGAGGTGGACCGTCTCACCCGACCAGATGGGCTGGATGTTCACCACCGTTCCGTCGGCGGTGGTGTAGGTCGCGTCGTTGGGATCGATCGTGTTGCTGATCTCTGGGAAGGTGTAGCCCGTCACCAGTTTCCAGGCCGGAACCTGTCCGTACTGGAGGAAGTAGAGCGGATCGCTGCACGGCCCCGGGACACCGGTGCAGTTGGGCGTCATCGGGGCGAACGAGGCCAGCGTCATCCAGAGTTGGTCGGACTGCGCATTCGCGACCAATGGCACCGGCATCAGCAGCAGGCTGATCGCCTTGACCTTCTCGTAGTCCTGCTGATCGAAGCCGACCACATTGGTGGGGATGTACACCCACCAGTTACCGGAGTCGTTGAACGCCTTGGTGGTCTGCTGCAGTGCCTGATACTGCACGGCGGGAATGTTGGCCAGGGTCTGGTAGATGTTCGCCGGGATGTTGGCGATGGAGGCCTCGGCGTGCGCCTGCGCGCCGGGCGCGGCCACCTGCGCGCCGATCGCCGCGGCCACTCCCGCGCCGGCCATGGCGGCGACCACCGATCGTGAACCCCGGTGCGGTGAGCGCTGTCTCGCTGTCTTCGTCACCGCTGTCGTCGTCATCGCTGTTTTCCTCGTCACTGTGTGTTCCCTCCCGTTGCCGCGTGTGGATCGCGGTTGGACAATTCGATGCGTTGATTGGGCCGCGCGTTTTCTTCGGTGGTCGAGGTATCCGAGCCCGCTGGGGCGAGGGCCTCGAGACCTGGTGCGTCGATGAGTGTCGTCATCACCGCGGGGGTGGCGGAACCAGCGTCGGCGCAGGTGGTCTCGAGGCTCGCCGCACGCGGCTCGCACCTCGACCAGCGGGGTAAAGGCTGGGTGGCTCGTCCGAATTCCGTTGCTGGGATTGCGGAACCAGCGTCGGCGCGGGTGGTCTCGAGGCTCGCCGCACGCGGCTCGCACCTCGACCAGCGGGAGAAGAGCCGGGTGGCTCTCCCGAAATCCGTTGCCCGGCTCGACCAGCGGGGTAAGGGCTGGGCACCGGCGTGGTCACGGGTCGTCATGGTGCGCTTCCTCCTCGAGTCGCCCGAGCCAGATTCGGCCTCCGTAACTATCGAGATGGGTGACCTCGCCGACGGGTCTGCGCGCCGATGGGCCGTATCGACCCTGCGGCCAGCCCAGGGGCACGATGCACACCGGGGTGACGTTGACCGGCAGCTCGAGGGTTCGGCGCACCGAGGTGAGGTTCCACAACGGCATCGTGGTCAGCGACGCGCCGAGACCCATCGCCCGAGCGGCCAGTAGTAGGTTCTGCACGCTGGGATAAATCGATCCCCAATACCCGGATTCGGCCGGATGCGGCATCCGCACACCGGTGAGGCGCCCCTCACGCACACCGAGGCGCAGGCAGGCAACCACCAGCACGGGGATCTCGGCGAAGTGGTCGACCTGCCACCGAACGGCCTTGACCGTGCGCCGCGTGGCATCGTCGGAACGTACGAGATAGCGGAGTGCGAAGCGTGAGTACAGATTCCACGCCTGCCGGTACCGGCGTGCCAGCTTCTCCTTCACCGCGCGGTCCTTGACGACGATGAACTCCCACTGCTGGCCGTTGTTGCCGGTCGGCGCATGCTGCGCGAGTTCGATGCAGGCAAGGACGATCTCGTCGTCGACCGGATCGGGACGGACCCGCCGGATCGCGCGCTGGGTCATCATCGCTTCCTGCAGCGGCATCTGCAGCCGCTGCAAGGCCTCATCGACGGTCGGTATCGGCGCGGGTTCGCGTGTCGGCGTCGGCGGCGGTGTCGATGGCGAGGGTGATGGCGAGGCGATCTCAGTCATGGTTGTCGATCCATTCGGTGGTGAACCGGCCGACATCGGGTATGTGGCGCCGGAATTCGGCGCCGATGGCACTCTCGACGCGCCCTCCGACCAGCGGAAGGCGTACCTCGACGGTGCCGTCGACGACCATGTGCGACCCGCCGGATGCGGGTTCGATACGCGCACGCCCGAGCCCGGAACCGGGCGCCCCGAGCACAGCGATCTCGATCGTGCCGTGCACACGGTCGTCGGCGCTGACCTGCCAGTGCTCGGTCGTGCGCACCTTGAGCTCACCGGGATAGACCCGTGCGATCAAGGACGGGAGGCGATCCGCGCGAAGGTCTTCGGTCATGACCAGCCGTACCGACTCACCGTCGGGCGTCGATGTCCGGTCGAGTTCGTCGAGCGTCGTCGACGACTCGAAGGCGGCATAGCGGTCGTGCCAGTACGCGGCCGCGGCGAATGCGTCGAAGACCTGTCGGGTGCTGTGCGGAGAGGTGACGGCAACCTCGAACGTGCGCGGCATCAGGCAGTTCCCGCGCTGGTGAATTGATCGCAGAGGTTCTCGGCGAAGTCGCGTGCCCGGATCAGGTCGTCGGGTCCGATGTTGGTCATCGGGATCGGTACCCCCAGATAGCTTTTCCGGTACTCCCCGGAGCCGAGATAGCTGGTCAGCGAGAGCATCGAGCGCAGCTGACCGCCCGGATAGGTCGTGACGAGGGCGCCGAGGTAACGCCCGCCCTGCCAGCGGCCCCGTGCGCGGACCTCTTTCAGATTCCCCCGCCAGCTGTCGCGGCAGACGACGACGACGGCAAAGGCGCTGCCCGCCAGCACCTGCCGGGCCGCGGGTGAGGTCAGGAACGAGCGAATCGGCATCGCCGGTGCGCTCCACCAGGTCGGCGATCCGATGCAGACCAGGTCGTAGCGGCGCTCGGTCACGAAATCCGGCACCCGGATCGATCCGGTCTTCTTACGCACCTGGGCCGCCAGGACACTGAGCATGTCAGGCCACACGCGGGCCATCGGAAACCGCGAGAATCGGCGCGCGTACCGGTCGTCGGTGAACTCGATCGCTGCCTCGTCGACCGCATAGCCGTGCGCGGCGAAGACATCCCCGGCGGCCGTCAGCATGCTCCGGGTCTGCCCCGTGTAGCTGTAATACAGCAACAGAACCCGGGGCTGCGGCCCGCCGACCGCGTCGGGATCAGCGTGCGTCATCTCCGGCCTCCCTTGTCATCTCGCCCAGGGGATCGCTCAATAGTGTTGGTGCACAGGCGTATTCGGTACTAGAGTGAGGTCTATGACGACCAAGGTTGCCGTTGACCTGCATGGCGCGGCCAAGACCATGCTCACCACTCTGTATCTGAAGTCGCTCGATGCGGGTCTGGCGCGCCCGGTGCTCGGAGATCGCTTCGCGCCGCAGGCGGTGGAACGACTCGACGTCGACTGGAGCGAACTGGGTGTGACGGCGCGATGGGCGCCGATCGTGACCGTGCGCACCGCACAGTACGACCTCTGGGCACGCGAGTTCCTTGCGGCACACGACCAGGCGACCGTCGTGCATATCGGGTGCGGACTGGATTCGCGTGTGTTCCGCCTCGACCCTGGCCCCGGCATCGAGTGGATCGACGCGGACTTCCCGGAGGTGATCGCGCTGCGCGAGAAGGTGTATCCCAGTCGGGCGAACTATCGATTGATGGCGACCTCGGCAACCGATCCGTCGTGGCTCGACGCCATTCCCGTCGATCGGCCGGTGCTGTTCCTGGCCGAAGGCATCAGCATGTACCTGACCCGCGACGAGGGGCTCGCCCTGCTCTCCGGGGTGGTCGAGCGTTTCCCGGCCGGCGAGATCCAGATCGACTTCTACAACTGGCTGGCGATCGCCACCCAGCGGGTACACATGCTCAACCGGCGATCCGGTTCGCGACTGCACTGGGCGGTCAACTCCCCCAACGACATCGTCGATGAGATCCCGGCCCTGCGTGTCGTGGACTCGGCCAACCTCTTCTCTGCGGAGACCTTCGCCCGGGTGAGCGGCCCGTTCGCCGGGGCCGGGGTGCTGTCCCGGGCGATCCCTGCGGGCCGAAAGGCATTGCAGTACCACCGATACGCGTTCTGAGTGCCGCGTCATCGGAGCGCCCCCGCTCCGATGGCGGGATCGGCTGACGCCGCGATCTCGGCGAGCAACGCCGCGATGGCGTCGATCGATCGCTGCGGATCCGGTCCGTGCGTGTGATATTCGACCATCAGGCGGCCGTCGAAGATCTTGCTCGTGTACATCTCGATGCCGCCACCGACCTGGAAGTGCAGTTCGCCGTGCACCGCGGTCAGTCGCACACCCGGTGGGGTGCGCATCGGTGGCACCACGCCGTTGTCGGTCATCATGACGACGTCGGGCAGGCCGGGCGGATTGCCTTCGTAGCTCGGCGTGAAATGCAGCAGGGACTGGGCAATGACACCCTCGGCGAGATCGGCGCGATACGCCTCGGCGATCCGGGTGGCGAGATCGAGAGCATCGGTGCCGTGATCGATGTCGGCCAGGAAGGTGCCCACCCCGACGGGGTTGGTCGCGGCCGTCGCGGTCACCGGTGGGCTGAGCACATAGCGCAGATCGACCGGATAGATGTAGGGCACGGGGATGCGTCTGCGTCCCCGAACCTGCCATTCGGCGATCAGGATGACCGCCGCCAGTACGCCGTTGAGTCCCACGCCGTTGCTGCGCGCATAGTCGACGATCGCGCGGGTCTGGTGTTCGTCGAGCCCACACCATGCCATCGGTACCTGCTGGGGAGCCGAGGGCCGCGCGTTCGACGTGGTACGCCGCGACGGCGGCAACTCGTAGGCGAACAACGCGGGCATGAAGCGTTCCAGACCGGATCGGTGGAGCTTGGTGATACCGCGCTGGGCCAGCACGCTCTCGAGTGGGTCCGGCGCCGGCTCCACGGGTCCGGGCCGCAGGTCTCCGGTGATCACCAGATCGGTGTAGTAGGAGAACAATTCCTCGATCAGGGCGAACTGGTGATGTCCGTCGGCGAGGCTGTGGTGGACGTACAGGGTCGGCTGGGCTCCGCCGTCGAGCACCACCACGCGCAGGTGTACCAGCGTCTCGGTCTGGTCGAAATGCGGCGGTACGATCTCGGCGCTGCCGTCACGGTTGTCCACCACCATGATTCCCGGGTGCATCAGGTCGTCGACCACGATCTGCCAGCGTTGATCGGCGTCGCGTTCGAGATGGCCGCCCAGGACGGGATGCACCTCGAGCAGCGTGTCGAAGGCCTCGGCGAGCGCGTCGGTGTCGACGGGGCCGTCGAGGTGGGCGCCGAGTCCGACGAAATTGTGTGTCTCGGCGAACATCTCCTCGCTCTTGGCGAGGTGGCGGATGACTGCTGAGGCGCTCACGGGTCCTCCTGGTGATCGATGACGGTCGGTGCGGGCTGGTCCGGATCAGCTGTGCATGCTGGCCTTTCGGTAGCCGATGGCCAGAGGGATCGCGCAGACCACGATGATGCTCACCGACCACACGAGCAGTCCCGTCAGCGGAGCGGCGACCGGACCGCCCACCGACAGGCCCTTCATGGTGTCGACGGTGTAGCTGAGTGGTTGGTGCGACACCGCGGGCTGGATCCACTCGGGATACTGGTGCAGTGGCACGAATCCGGTGCTGAAGAACATGAACACCCCGGACACGAGAGCCGTCGCCTCGACGACGATCGTCTTGGCCGAGTACAACGCGAGTGTGGCGACACCGACGGCGAACGCGAGCCCGAACAGACACGGCACGAACACCCAGCCGATCGCGGCGGCCACACCCTCGTGGAATCGGAATCCCATGGCGTAGCCCGCGATCAACAGCGCGAGGGTGGCCACGACCATGCGGATGGTCTCGGCGAGCAATCGCGAGATCACCCCCGCCGCGCGGTTGATGGGCAACACCCACAGCCGCGCCAGCAGCCCGCTGTCACGCTCGTGCATCAGCGACAACCCGCCGACCGTGGCGCCCTGGGTCGCGGCGACCATTGCCACCAGGGGCACGCTGCCGTACAGCGCGTCGATGCCGGTGACCCGGGTGATGCCGTCGCCGAGCACGATGTTCAGTGCGACCAGGAACGCCACCGGAACCAGGATGGTCTCCGAGGTGCTCGCCGGATCACGCAGCCAACGACGCATGGTGCGCGCGGTGAGCGTCACGGTGTGCGAGAGCAGAGCGCGTGGCGACCATTCCGCGGGCCTGCGCGGCGCGGCCGGAATCGATTGTGCGGGAGCGGAGGTCATCTCGCCGGTGAGTGGCGTCATCGGTTCAGCCCTTCCGCCGTGCCAGCACCGCGTAGACGGGCATCAGAACAACCACGAGCGCCGCGATCCATGCCAGCGACGGCCCGATGGTCTGCCAGGTGATGGCGCCGGCCGCGCCGGGCACCCGGTCACCGGCCAGTGCCCGCAACGCGTAGACGAACTGTGAGATGGGTTGATTGCGCACGAAGCCCTGGATCCAGTGCGGAAACGCCGACGCCGGCTGAACCCCGACCGAGAGAAGCCCGAAGATCAACTGCGGCAACATCATCAAGTGAGTGGTGGCGTCGGGATTGTGCGACGCCGTGCCCACCACCTCCCCCAGGAACGACAGGGTGAGGCCGATGGCGAGCACCAGTCCGCAGAACGCGACGGTGTAGACGGTCCCGGCGTAGAATCGGAATCCGATGACGTGTCCGCAGATCAGCGAGATCACCAGCGCGACCGTGCAGCGGTACATGCTGGCGGTCATACGGGACGCCAACGGGGTGACACGGGAGATCGGCAGTGCCCGGAAGCGCCGGTTGATCCCCTCGACTGCATCCGAGGCCGAACGGAAGGCGCCGGAGATGGCCGCGAAACTGATCGCCTGAAGTGCGATGAGCGGCATCAGATACTGTGCGTAGCTGCTCATCTCGGCGGCGTAGAGCCCCATGAAGTTCTTCAGCGGGATGTAGAAGCCCGCCGTGAACATGATCGACGCCGCGACCTGGGTGAGGAGTTCGCCGTTGCGCAGCGTCGGCACGATGCTGCGGGTGGTCAGCACCCACCACTGCTGCACCCCGGAGGGGTGGGTCTCCCGACTGCCGGCGCCGGTGACCCGCTCGGGTGACCACGACGTCGGGGTCATGACGCCACCTCGGCCCGGTCCGGCCGGGCGGTCTCGGCGGTGAGGGCGAAGAACACCTCGTCGAGGGACGGTCGGCGCAGGGCGACGTCGGCGAGTTCGATTCCGGTGCCGTGCAAACGACGGAACACCTCGACCATCGTGTCGGCGCCGTGCGGTGCGGGCATGGAGACGCGATCGGGATGCGCGGTCACCGTTGCGCGACGGGACCGCGGCATCATCGGGGTCAGAGCCTCGACGATCGCCGGGATCGCGGAGGTGTGGCGGGGTACGATCTCGCAGTAGGTCGCCCCGGTGCGTTCCTTGAGCTGATCGGCCGTGCCCTCGGCGATCACCGTGCCCCGGTTGATGACGACGATCCGGTCGGCGAGGGTGTCGGCCTCCTCGAGGTACTGCGTGGTGAGGACGGTGGCGATGCCGTCGGCCTTGAACCGTTC
This sequence comes from Gordonia sp. L191, assembly GCF_030077625.1. NCBI lineage: Bacteria > Bacillati > Actinomycetota > Actinomycetes > Mycobacteriales > Gordoniaceae > Gordonia > Gordonia sp. L191. The sequence continues at coordinate 2,417,391 of NZ_CP125996.1, forward strand.
GACGAGATCCCACACCGCCTGCCTGCTTCGCGGATCGAGCCCGGTGGTCGGTTCGTCGAGGAACACGACCTCCGGACGGACGACGAGACCGCACGCGATGTCGATACGTCGACGCATGCCTCCCGAGTACGTTCCCAGCGGCCGGTTCGACGCGTACTGCAGGTCGAACTGTTCGAGCAGTTCGTCAGCCCGGCGTCGCGCCGCCGACTTCCGCCATCCCTGCAGCCGGCCGAACATCACGAGGTTCTCCCGGCCGGTGAGCATGTCGTCGAGGGCCACCTGCTGCCCGGTCAACATGATCGAACGCCGCACCGCGGCCGGGTCCCGCGCGACGTCGTGTCCGGCGACCAGCGCGGTTCCGGAATCGGGAGAACTCAAGGTGCACAGGATGTCCACCGTGGTGGTCTTTCCCGCCCCGTTGGGGCCGAGGAGGCCGAGGACCTCGCCGCGTCCCACGGTGAAACTGATACCGCGCAACGCCTGGAAGTCCCCGAAGTTCTTGCGCAGATCCCGTACGACGACCGCGGCATGCGAGTCATCGGGGCGTCGATGCCGACCGCCACGGTCGGTGTCGCGGGTGTGGCCGCGAGTGTCAGTGAAGGGCACCGGATTCCCCCAGATCGACGTCGGCGGTCAGGTCGATCAGTTCCAGCTCTCCGTCGGCGGAATCCGCCTCGTCCTCGACGATGGCCTCGCGCGCGAGATCGGCGAGCGACGCGATGCAGGCGTCGGCGAGCCGGGACACGACGTCGGCACCGATGCGGGCCGGGTCGTACCACCAGTCGACGTGCAGGATTCCACCGCTGCGCTGGGCACGGATCTCGAGTGCGTGCCCGAACCCGGGTGCCGATGCCCGAAGTGCCTCCGCCATCGTCGGATCGATCGAGACGGGTTGGTCGTCGGCGGTCGGCAGATCGGGTATGGGGCTGCCGACGACCAGCGCGATATCCGGCGCCGCAGTGGCCTCGAGAGCACGCGCGCTCGGCGCGTGCAGGTGACGCAGGACGCCGTGGCCGACGCCGTGATGCGGTACCTCCAGCAGGATCCGGTGGACGGCCTCGATCCGCGTGGCAGCCGGTTCCCCACTGAGCGCGGTGCAGCCGAGTGCCACGGGGTACAGGGCGGTGAAGGATCCCAGGGTCCGACGCGGGTCGAGGTCGGGCCGCAGGACCCGTCGGCCGCGCCCGGCGAGGTCGACGTCGATGACGCCGTCGCCGAAGGTCTGCGCCAGCGCGCGACCCAGTGCGGTGAGCAGGAAGCGATCCACCGGAAAGGTGAGTCGTCGACGCGCGTCGTCGAGCTCGATCGTCTGGGTGGTCGTCAATGCGGTCGACATGCGCTGCAGCGCAGTGGAGTGCGGCCGCAGTGCTTCACCGGTGATCGGTCTGCGGGTGGCCTGTCCGCGCCCGGTCAGCCAATACCTGCGTGAGTCCAGGACCGCCGGATGGGCGGCCAGCTCGGAGGACAGCTGTGCCCACTGGCGCCACGCAACGGGCACGGGCGCAAGCGAGATGTCCTCGCCGGCGAGTACCTGACCGAAGGCGGTGAACAGATCGGTCACCAGGATGTCGCGGGCTTCCTCGTCGGCCACCAACCCGTGCACACTCATCGCGAGATACGACTGTCCGTCGGCCTGCACATGCGCGGCGAGGTACGGGGTGAGCTCTCCGTCACCGGTGAGGGTGCGGAGGAACTCGGGGATCTCCTGCGCCCCGGACACCGCCGCGACCGCGAGGTCGGCGGCCTCGACAAGCGCCGCGACACGGACCTCGCGGATGCCGTCCTCCTCGACGATTCGTATCCGCAGTGCATCGTGGCGATTGACCACCGCGGTGAGGACGTCGCGAATACGGCCGGTGTCGACGTCGTCGCGGACACGCAGGATCAGCGGTACGCGCCACCGGTTGCCGTCGGTGACACCGGAGTCCAGGAACCGGATCATGGTGGGCGTCAAGGGAAGATGATCCGGATCAGCCGTGACCGTGCGGCCCAATCCGCCCGCGGCGTAGCGCTGGGTCAGCGTCGCGGCGAGGGTGGCGACGGTCTGGTTCTCGTAGAGATCCTGCGGTGTGATCTCCAACCCCTCGTTCGCCGCGCCCATCGCGATGCTGATCGCGATGAGCGAATCCCCGCCGATCTCGAAGAAATTGGCGGTGCGCTCGACCGACCCCACTCCGAGACACTGCGCCCAGATCCGGCCCAGCGTGGTCTCCATCGGCGTGCGACCGCCCGTCACCGATGACCCCGTCGTCGCGGCCCCCCCGGCGGTGTCACCCGCGGCGTCGGGCTCACCCGTGTGCGTCATCCGTGCCGACCGATCGTGGTCGACCCAATGACGTTGGCGGGCAAACGGATATCCGGGAAGTGTGACGAGCGGTCGATCACGGTCGTCGTCGAGGTCTACCGGAACTCCGGCCGACCACAGTTGACCGAGGCCCAACAGGAAGGTGGTGCGGTCGTCCCGATTCTGGGCGGGGTGACGCATCAGGCGCACCGCTCGGTGCCCGTCGGCCCATCGGGGGTGGCGGGCGGCGGCACCGGATAGCGTTCCGCCGGGCCCGACCTCGACCAGGACGCGGGCGGGGCTCTCGAGCAACGTCCCCATCTCGTCGGCGAACCGCACCGTTGCCCGGATCTGCCGTGCCCAGGTGGCCGGGTTGGTGGCCTCGGCTGCCGACATCACGGTGCCGGTGACGTTCGACAACAGCGGGATCTGCGGCTCGCGCAATGTTATTCGCGACAAGAAGGCCGTGTACTCGGCCACTACGCCGTCCATCAGCCGCGAGTGGAACGCATGGGAGGTGCGGACCCGCCGTGCGGTGATCCCCGCCTGCGCCAGCCGTGCCGTGAACGCGGCGATCGCGGTATCGGTGCCGGCGACCACGCATCCACCCGGATCGTTGATCGTGGCGATGTCGACCTCACCGGCCAGATACGGTGTGACCACGGCGGGTTCGGCCGGCACGGCGACCATCACGCCACGTGGCGCCGCATTCATCAGCCGGGCGCGCATCGCGACCGCCGATGCCGCGGTCGGCAGATCGAACACCCCGGCAAGGGTGCCTGCGACGTATTCGCCGATGCTGTGCCCGGCCAGCACCGCGGGATGCACCCCGCGTGATTGTGCGAGACGCGCGAGTGCGTATTCGACGGCGAACAACGCGGGTTGGGTTCGGTCGGTGCGTTCGAGTGACCGTGCACTGCCCTCGAAGATCTCCGCGCGCAGGTCGATTCCGAGCTCGGCGTCGAACGCCGCGACGCACTGCGCGAAGTGTTCGGCGAAGACCGGCTCGGCTTCCAGCAGACCTCGCGCCATGCCGACGTGTTGCGCGCCTTGGCCGGGAAAGAGGAACGCGACGCGATCGGTCGCCGTGTCGGCGCCTGCGACCTCGTCGGTGATCATCACGTTGTCGTGCTCGTCGGTGCGCAGGACCTCGACGGCGTGGGCGGCGTCGTCGACGACGGCGACGAGGCGATGTCGGTACCGGTGCCGCCGGTTCAGGGTGTGCGCGAGAACGCCTACGTCGAGGTCGGGGCGCGCCTGCAGGTCGTCGGCGAGTGCGGTGCGCGCCTGCGTGAGCGAATCGGGTTGCTGCGCCGACAGTGTCACGATCACCGGGCCGCGCGTCGCCGGAGGCAGTGGGGCCGGTGGTGCTTCCTCGAGTACCACGTGGACGTTGGTTCCGCCGACACCGAACGAACTCACCCCGGCGCGGCGCGGACCGTCGCTCTTCCAGTCGGTGGTCTGTGCACGGACCTCGAACGGTGTGCGCTCGAGGTGCAGTTCGGGGTTGGGCTGGGTGTAGTGCAAGGTGCCCGGAAGCGACCGATTCTGCAGGCACAGCACGGTTTTGATGAGACCCGCGATACCCGAGGCCGTCTCGAGATGACCGATGTTGGCCTTGACCGATCCCAGGACGCACGGCCCGCGACGCTCCTGCTCGGCGAGTTCGAAGGCTTGTCGCAGCCCCTCGACCTCGATCGGATCACCCAGTGGTGTGGCCGTGCCGTGTGTTTCGACGTAGCTGATGGTGGCCGCGTCGACCTCGGCGACGGCGTGCGCCTCGGCGATGACCTCCGCCTGTCCGGCCGCGGTGGGCGCCGCATAGTTCATCTTGGTCGCACCGTCGTTGTTGATCGCCGACCCGCGGATCACCGCATGGATGCGATCACCCTGTGCCAGTGCGTCGTCGAGATGTTTGAGGACAACGATTCCCACGCCGGAACCGAACAGGGTGCCGTCGGCCCGCGAGTCGAAGGGCCGGCAGTATCCACTCGGTGAGGCCATCGACCCGGGCTCGTACCAGTAGCCCACCCGGTTGGGCACCCGGATCGAGGATCCGCCGGCCAACGCCATCTCGCATTCGCCGTTGAGGATGCTCGCGGCGGCCAGATGCACCGCGAGCAGCGACGACGAGCAGGCCGTCTGGACGGCCAGCGCGGGACCGCGCAGGTTGAACTGGTGGGCGACGCGGGTGGCCAGGTGGTCCTTGTCGTTCTCCAGCGAGAGGTTGATCATCTCGAAGCTCGCACCCTCGCCGATGATGCGGTGGGGATCGAGGTGGGACATCAGGTTGTGCAGCAGATATCCACTGGCCGAACTTGTTCCGAATACACCGACGGTTGCCTCGATGTCGTGCGGATCGAGTCCGGCGTCCTCGAGAGCGTGATACGCGGTCTGCAGGAACAGTCGGTGTTGCGGGTCCATCATCCGGGCGGCGCGAGGGGTGAACCCGAAGAACTCGGCATCGAATTCCTCGATGCCCGTCAGCAGCGGTGCGCGCCGCACGTAGGCCGGATTGTCGAGGGTCTTGCCGCTCACCCCGTGCGCGGTGAGATCCTCGGCGGCGAGGGTCTCGATCCCTTCTCGCCCGGCCTCCAGGTTGCGCCAGTACTCGGTGAGAGACGCCGATCCCGGGAAGCGGCCGGCCATGCCGACGATCGCGATCGCGTTGCCCCCGAACGCTTCTGAAGTTCCTGCTTGTGTCATGCCCGCTTCTGTCATGCCCGCTGTCCTGTTCTGCGCCGGCCGGCCCGTTGGCGTGCGGCGGCGCGCAGTTGTGCTCGTTCCCGGAGACCGCCCGAGGCGTCGGTGTCGTCGGCGACGGCGAGATCGAGCTGACGGATGAGATCGGCGGCGAGCGCACGCAGACTCGCACCCTGAAGTAGCAGTGCCACCGGTGGTTCGGCCCCGAAATCGCCGCGTACCGCGTTGCGGATGCGTACGGCCATCAGCGAATCCATGCCCAGGTCGGTCAACGGCTTGTCGACGTCGACGGCCCGACTGTCGGCGAAGCCCATGATGGCCGCGATCCGGGTGCGCAGACGGTCGGTGACGGTGTCGAGTGCCGTGGTGGCATCGAGGGCGCGCAATGCTTCCACCCCGCCCCAGGTGTCGTCGGTGAGATCGTGGAGTTCGGCGACGAGTGGGGCGAAGTAGCCCAGCTGATCGAGTTCGGGGAATGCGACGGCCGCGCGGTCGAGCCGGAGGCGGATGACGCCGGCCCGGGTGGCGTCGGCGGCCACCAGCGCGTCGAACGCCTCGATGCCTTCCGCCGGGCTGATCGGGTCGAGAGCGTCCATCGTCAGGGCGGCTGCCACACCCACCTGGGCCCACTGGCCCCAGTTGATCGCGGTGGCCGGCAATCCCTGGTGGCGGCGCCAGAGCGCGAAGGCGTCGGCCCACGCGTTGGCGGCCGCGTATGCGCCCTGCCCGGGCGAGCCGAGCAACGACGCCGCCGAGGAGAACACCACCCACCAGTCCAGGCGCAGATGTGCGCTCGCCTCGTGCAGGGCGAGCGCACCGGCGACCTTGGGTGCCCACACCCGGCTCAGGCTGTCCGGCTCGAGTGAGGTGAGCAGTGCGTCGTCGATGACGGCGGCGGCATGCAGCACACCGCGAACCTCTCGGCCGGTCGCTCCCGCGGCGTCGACCAGTGCGGCGGCGACGCCGGGTTCGGCGATGTCACCGGCGATGTAGGCCACCTCGCCACCGTTCGAGAGGTCGTCGATGAGCGTCTGTTGATCGGGTGTGATCGCTCGACGACCGTTGAGGACCACTCGTCCGGCGCCTGCGTCGAGGAGGTGACGTGCCATCAGGGTGCCGAGGCCTCCGAGACCACCGGTGACGATATAGGCCGCGCCCGCCGCGACCGGGGTGACCGACGGGGCGGCGAGCGGAACACGACGCAGACGGCGGGCATGGCGCGCACCGGCCCGCCAGGCGACGATGTCGTCACGGGAATCGGCGGCCAATTCGGCGACGAGCGGCGCGTCCTCGGCACCATCGAGGTCGACCAGGGTGACGCGCAGCGCGGGATACTCGTAGGCCATCACACGCACGAGCCCTTCCAGCGCCCCCACGGTCGGATTGCCCGGTTCGTCTGCGCCGACCCCGATTCCGTTGCGCGTGATTAACCAGACACGAGGCGCGCGACCCGGTCGGGCGGCGATCGCCCGTACCGCGGAGGTGACCGACCAGACGAGTTCGCGGGCGTGGTCGGACGCCGAGTCGCGGGGGTCGAAGGTCTCGGTGTCGAGCAGGGCGACCACACCGGCCGCCGGAGCCGCCGAATCCGCATCGAGATCGGTGAGAGCAGTGAGAGCGGCCCCGGATCCGGTCATGCCGGATCCGGCCGCCCCCGCCGGCAGCGTCTGGCGCAGCACCCGGCGCGACGGTGAGCGACCCAGCAGCTCGGCAAGGTCGTCGGCCGAGGAACCGCTGGTGGATGAGTGTGCCGTGAGGATCAGCCAGCTGCCGTCGGCGAGTTGTCCCGATGCGTCGCCGGGAAGATCGGCGGGTACCCATTCGGTGTCGAACAGCTTCTGCTCGAGGGGCAGCGGCACCGAGTGGCGTTCGACCTTACGCAGGTAGACACCGGATGCGACGGCGACGGTTGCCCCGGAGTCGTCGGTCAGGATGAACGAACCGAGCTTGTCCGCGGTGCCGGGGATCTCGGTCACCTGCGCCGAACACGTTGCGCGACGCCCGATCACACCGGTGACGCGCAGGGAGTCGATGGCCACCGGGAGGTAGGTTGCGGCGTCGGCGCCACCGGTCGCGGTGCCCGGGATCGACTCCCCCGGCATGGCGGCCGCCACGCCCTGCAGGGCGGCGTCGAGCAGCACCGGATGCAGCCGGAACCCGCGGTCGACACCGGCCGCGGCCGGGAGTTCGATCTCCGATTCCGATGCCCCGGTACGTGGGCCGGCATCATCGGTGGAACCGACCCGCACGATGTGGGTGAGGGCGGCGAACGCCTCACCGTGGGCGGCGCCGGTGCTCCGCAACGCGCGGTAGAAGTCCGCGGGCGCCACCGTCGTCCCGCCGATCAACGCGATCGGGGCGGGGATGTCCGGCGATGTCGACGTGACCACCCGTCCGGTGGCGTGCTTGCGCCACGCACCTTCGGTGGTGCGGGAATGGATCTCGACGCGCACCTCTCCGTCGGTCGCGCGGCACAGGCGCGTGGTCACCGCCACGGTGGTGTCCACGGCGAGCATCTCCTCGACCTCGAGGCGATGCACCTCGAGCCCGGTCGCCGACACCCCCAGCGCCTCCGAGCCCGCGGCGAGCACCATCTCGGCGAATCCGGCGGCCGGGAGGACGGCACGGTCGTGCACCTGGTGATCACCGAGCCACGCGAGATGGTCGGTGCCGATCTCGCCCTGCCAAATATGTTCTCCCCCGGGAACTTCGACATGGGTGCCGAGCAGTGGGTGCTCACCGGAACGGGTGGGTGCGGCCCGAACCGTCGGCCAGTACCGCGTGTGCTGCCAGCTCGTCGGGGCGAGTGTCACCGGCGGTGGGGCCGTGACGGCGGAGTCGGCGGTCCCGGTCTTCTCGGGGCCGGGTTCCGGCGTGACGGACTCGACGACGGCGAGCGCTCCGTGGAAGGTCAGGGTCTCGTCGTCATCGCGCACGAGGGTGCCCAGCACCTCCACGTCACCGTCGGGACGTGCGGCGGCCAGTGTGTCGCCGATCGAATGGGTGAGCAGCGGGTGCGGGCTGATCTCGATGAAGGTCGAGTAGTCGGCGGCGGCATGGGTGATCGCCTCGCCGAAGCGCACCGGATGACGCAGGTTGCGGACCCAGTAGTCGGCATCGGTCACCGGAGCGGTCTGCGAGTCCTCGACGGTCGAGATCATCGGGATCGTCGGTCGCCGGGGGGCGAGGTCGGCCAGTGCTGCCCGCAGGTCGTCGAGGATGGGATCGACGGTCCGATGGTGTGAGGCCACGTCGACCTCGACGCGGCGGGCGAGCAGATTGCGGGCGGTGACCTCGGCGATCACCGCGTCGATCTGCTCGGGCGGGCCCGCCACCACGCATTGCCGTGGGGAGGCGTACACGGCCGTCGAGAGCCCCGGGTGTGCGCGGACGAGTGCGTCTGCGGTCGCCGCGTCGGCTTCGAGGAGCGCCATCGCGCCGTGGCCCGAGAGTGCCTTCATCAACCGCGACCGCGTCGCGATCACCGACAACCCCTCAGCCACCGACAGCGCCCCCGACACCACCGCCGCCGCAACCTCACCCATCGAATGACCGATCACCGCATCCGGACACACCCCATAGGACCGCCACAACGACACCAACGCCAACTGCACACCCACCAACACCGGCTGAATCCGATCAATACCCACCACCGGCTCCCCCGACGCCAACACCTCCCGCAACGAAAAACCCACCACCGCACCAAACACCGGCTCCAACTCCGCCACCGCAGCAGCAAACGCCGGCTCCGCCACCAACAACCGACGACCCATCCCCGCCCACTGCGACCCCTGCCCCGAAAACACGAACACCGTGCCGGGCCGGGACGGATATCGGCGGGGGGCGAGCACACCGGGACGTGGGCTGCCGTCGGCGAGCGCACGCAAACCGGCCACTGCCTCGTCGGTGTCCCGGGCACATACGGTGCCGACGGGATCGGTGGTGGTGCGCAACCGATCCAGGGTCGCCGCGACGTCGGGCAGTGCGACCGACGGGCCGGCCTCGAGCCACTGCGCGAGTGCACGAGCACGGTCGCGGACACGATCCTCGGATCGACCGGTCACCGACAGTCGCGACACGGTCGGCATCGCCGACGCGCCCCTCGACGCGGCGAGCGCGGGCCCCTGCTCAATGACGATGTGCGCGTTCGTACCGCCGAGGCCGAAGGAGGAGACCCCGGCACGACGGGGTGTGTCGGTCTGCGGCCACGGCATCGTCTCGGTCGGCACGATGATGCGCGAGGACCGGGCGTCGATGGCCGGATTCCATTGGGTGAAGTGCAGATTCGGCGGAATCTGCCCGTGCTCCACCGTCAGTACCGCTTTGATGAAGCCGGCGATACCGGCGGCCGCCTCGAGGTGCCCGAAGTTGGACTTGACCGCCCCGAGCGCGCACGACGACTCGCGGCCGTACACCGCGGACAAGGCGTCGAACTCGATGGGGTCACCCAGAGATGTTCCGGTGCCATGGGTTTCGACGAAGTTGACCGAGGCGGCGGGCACGTCACCGGCAGCGAGTGCGCGGGTGATCACCTCGCGTTGGGCCGGCGCATTCGGTGCGGTGAGGCCGTTGGACCGTCCGTCGGAGTTGACCGCCGAACCGCGGATGACCGCGTGCACCCGGTCACCGTCGCGGACCGCGTCGGCAAGGCGTTTGAGGACCACTACGCCCGCACCTTCGCCGCGGACGAAACCGTCGGCCGCCACGTCGAAGGCATTGCATCGTCCGCGAGGCGAGAGCATTCCCCATTTGCCCAGTGCCAATTGCGTTTCCGGCCGAAGGATCACGCTCACACCGCCGGCCAACCCCAGATCGGACTCCCGGGAACGCAGGCTCTGACACGCCAGATGGAGGGCGACCAGCGACGACGAGCACGCCGTGTCGACGGCGACGGCCGGGCCCCGCAGGCCCAACAGGTAGGCGATGCGTCCCACGGTGATGCTGTGCGCGTTACCGGTTGCCGAGTACGCGTCGATCGACTCCGGATGCGATGCCGAGGTGCTCTGGTACTCGTTGTAGTAGACACCCAGGGTGACCGCCGCACGCACCCCGGTCAGCGCGTCGGATCGGTATCCGGCATCCTCGAGCGCCTCGACCGCCACCTCGAGCGCAATGCGCTGCTGGGGATCCATCGCCTCCGCCTCGCGCGGGGTGATCCCGAAGTAGTCGGCGTCGAAACCTGCGATGTCGTCGAGGAATCCGCCCCACTTGGACGGCATCCGCCCGGGCACCATCGGATCCGGGTCGTAGTACTCCTCGGCATCCCATCGCTGCGGCGGAACCTCCACCACCCCGTCGCGGCCCTGGGTCAACAGCTCCCAGAACGATTCCGGCCCACGGACGCCGCCCGGGAAGCGGCAACCCATGCCGACGACGGCGATGGGTTCGGCACCGGTGATGCGTGCGGCCTTGTCGAACTGCTCGACCAACGCGGTGCGTTGTGCCGGCGTCATCGCCGACACGCGATCGAAGGTGGTCTTCATCGTTGCCCACTCTCGGGGACGGCCGACACGGGCTGCGTGTCGGACAGGGACTCGGATCCGGCCAACGGATCCGAGAGGGACTCGACGCTGTCGAAGAGACTGTCGAGCACGCTGACCTCGGCCTGCTGCTCGCCGGCCGCCTCCGCCGCGGCGGCCTGGGTCGCCTCACGTCGAGGGGCGAGAAGATCGGTGAGCATCTCGCTCAGGGCGTCGATGGTGGGATGGTTCCAGAGCATGGTCGCCGACAGGTCGAGGCCGACCAGGTGACGGGCATCGCGCAGCACCGTCATCGCCATCATCGAGTCGAGGCCGAGCTCCGGGAACGGCTGATCCGAGCGCACGGCGTCGGTCGGCATCCCCAGTTCCCGTGCCAGGATCACCCGCATCCGGCTCACCAGTTCGGAGCGGGTTTCCTGCTCGGACAACAGCTTCCAGTCGGGCGCGTCGGTGGCCGGGTCGGGCGCTCCGCCGATCGCCGGCCCGGCCGCCGGCGCCGCGGGAACGAAGCACAGGCCCCGGAGATCGACGGTGAACGGTGCGCCCGCCCCGGCGGTCACGTCCGCGGCGAAGCCACCGCGGCGTGCCTCGCGATACCGGACCTCGACGGTCGCCTCACCGTGCGTTGTGCCGGCCGCCCGGGCCGGGGACACGGTCATCGTCTCCGCCGCTGCCGGGAACATCAGGCCGTCGTGCGACGCGTCGACCAGCCGTGCCAGATGTACCGCGGCGTCGAGAAGCGCCGCGGTCCCCGAGGCGGACACGCCGGCCTGCAGAGTGCCGGGCGCGGAACGGTTCTCGAGGGCCGTCCACGAGTAGGGGCGGCCGGACAGACCCCAGCGCTGCTCGAGGTCCGCGGCCTGCTCGGACGAGAAGCCGGTCGCCGCGCGGGCGGCCTCGATGGGTGCCACCTCGGAGTCGAGCAGAGCTGCGCTGAGATGCTCGACCCACTCGTGCATGCCGGCGCCCACCGAGGTGGCCGAGGCGATCGTGATCGCACCGGTGTGATCGAGTCGCACCCGGACGGCGCGGGGACGATCGAGGACCAGCGGCTGGGTGAACGCGATGTGCTGCGCGCCGGACGCGCCGGCCTGTGCCACCACGGTGGCCACGGTGTGCAGCAGCACCGACGCCGGGACGACCTCCACCCCGTGCACCAGATGTGAACCGGGATAGGGCAGTTCGTCGCCGGCGATACGGGCGAACCAGGTCTGTGACGGGTCGTCGGCACCGGTGCCCGAATCTCCCGCGCTCGTCTCGAGCGTGCCTGTCTCGACCGTGCCAATCCCGATCGCGTCGGTCTCACCCAGAACGGTGTCGGGCCGGGCCGGCGGCAGACCAGACAAGTCGCGGTCGGCATCGCCGAGCAGGTCGTCGACGATGTGGAACGAGGTCCGCATCCGGTAGGCCTCGGCCAGCCGTGCCCACTGTGCGCCGACCACGATCGGCCGGACCGGCGCATCCGCGCCGAGCAGGGTGGGCAGGGTCGCGATCGCGGTCGCATTGGGCATCGGGGTCAGTCCGGCGGAGGCGGTCTCGGGCTGGGCATCGGCCCAGGACTTCCACAACCCCCAGTCGATGACGGTGGCGGGTAGTCCGACGGCGCGACGGGCGAACGCGAAGGCATCGGCGAAGGCGTTCGCGGCGGTGTAGTGCCCGAGCCAGCGTGAGCCGAACAGTCCGGTGATCGAGGAGAACAACACGAAGCGACGGACCGGGGTGGTCACCGTCAGGTCGTGCAAGACCGAGATGGCGTCGACCTTGGGGCGGAACATCGCGTCGACGTCGGCATCGTCGAGGTCGATCAGTGAACCGGCGCCACCGGCCAGGGCGGCGACGTAGACGCCGTCCAAGGGTGGGAGGTCGTTTCCGAAGCGCGCGAACAGTTCTCGCATCGCGGCCGGGTCGGCGGCATCGGCGGACCAGTGCACCAGCGTCGTCGAGTTCGCGGCGAGCTCTGCGGTCACCCGGGCCGGCAGGTCGGCACCGCTGCGGGAGAGGGCGACGATGGTGTCGGCGCCCATCCGCGACAACTCGACGACGAGGTCGGGCCCCACATTTCCGGTCGCACCGACGACGAGCGCGGTGGTGCCGCCGGGTAATCCGGTCAGCGGGGTCGGCGGTAGCGCGGGCCGCAGCCGCGGCAGTAGCCGTCGGCCCGCACGCAGCACGACCTGATCCTCACCGTCGGAGCTGTCGAGTTCGGCGCGAACGTGCCGCGCCACCAATGCGGCGGGCAGCGCGGCATCGACGTCGAGGATCCGTCCGAAGATCTCGGGGTTCTCCAGTGCGAGTGTCCGGGCGAATCCCCAGAGCACCGCCTGCGCCGGGTCGGCGGGTTCGCCGTCGGCGACGGGTTGCGCGTTGCGGGTGAGGATCGTCAGATGTGCGCGCCCGGGCGCCGCGGCGAGCGCCGCCGCGACCCGTCGGACGTCACCGAACACCTCGTGGGCCCGGAGCGCACCGAAGTCCGTCGTGGTGGCCGCCGGGGCGAACACCACGTGTGTTGCGCCGCTCAGTGCGGCTCCCTCGGCCGCGTCGGCGACGGACACCGCGCGCGCCGCCGGTCCGAAAGCTGCGGCCAGCGCATCCGGCTCCTCGGAGACGACAATCCAGCCGTCACCGTCGGCATCGGCGCCGACGACAGGTGATGCGCCGACGGCGGGTGATGCGAGGTCGACGGGCAGGGCGCGCTCGATCCAGGCGAGTTCGTGGTACCACTCGTCGAGAACGCCTCCGGAGCGCGGCGAACCGCTCTCGGTCGGCAGTGATGAGCCGGCGTGATGTGAGCCGGCGTGGTGTGGGGCGGCGGGTACCTCCACCCAGTACCGCGAATGCATCCAGGGGGATTTCGGTAGCCGCGTGAACGCCGCGGTATCGGGCACCGCGGGTGCGCGCAGCGTCTGTGTCGCAGCGAGATTCGTGAAGAAGGTCTCCACGTCGTCGGTATCGCGAGCCAGGCTGCCGATGGTGTGGTGATGCCGATCGGCCAGCGTTGCATCGATGGCGTGGGCCAACAGCGGATGCGGGCTCATCTCGATGAACGTCGCGTGCGTGGCACCGGCCTGCGCGACACGCTCGGTGAACCGGACCGGGTTGCGCAGGTTGGCGCACCAGTAGTCGGCGTCGACGACCGGCGACGTCGCACCGTCCGGGTCGGCGGTCGACAACATCGGGATCGTCGGTTCGGTCGGCGTCAGGCCGGACAATGCGGCCCGCAGTTCCGGCAGCACCGGGTCGATGATCGGATGATGCGACGCCACGTCGACCTCGACGCGCCGGGCGAGCAGATCACGGGCGGCGACCTCGGCGATCGCCGCGTCGATCTGCTCGGGCGGACCGGCCAGCACCGTCTGATCGGGTGCGGCGTGCACCGCGATGGTCAGATCCGGGTACCGACTACAGATCTGGTCCGCGGCGTCGGCGTCCAGTCCGACCAACGCCATGGCGCCGTGGCCCGAGAGTGCCTTCATCAACCGCGACCGCGTCGCGATCACCGACAACCCCTCAGCCACCGACAGCGCCCCCGACACCACCGCCGCCGCAACCTCACCCATCGAATGACCGATCACCGCATCCGGACACACCCCATAGGACCGCCACAACGACACCAACGCCAACTGCACACCCACCAACACCGGCTGAATCCGATCGATACCCACCACCGGCTCCCCCGACGCCAACACCTCCCGCAACGAAAAACCCACCACCGCAACAAACACCGGCTCCAACTCCGCCACCGCAGCAGCAAACGCCGGCTCCGCCACCAACAACCGACGACCCATCCCCGCCCACTGCGACCCCTGCCCCGAAAACACGAACACCGTGCCCCCTGGGCAGGTTCCCTCATGTGCGGGAACGACTCCCGGCGCGCGGTACCCACCGGCGAGGGCGCGCAGGCCCGCCTCGGCCCGTGCATGCTCGCGTGCGGTGACCGTCGCGACCACACCGAACCGTGAGCGGTGGTGGGCCAGAGTGTGAGCGATCGCCGACAGGTCGACGTCGGCGCCATCACCGGCTATCCAGTCCGCGAGGGTCTGAGCCTGTGCGGCAACGCGTTCGGGGGTCTTGCCCGAGATCATCAGCGTGCGGACCCCGGGTTGCGCAGTGGCCGAGACCGGGGTGACTGCGACAGGGGTCGGTTCCGCCGGCACCTCGGGGGCCTGCTCGAGTACGACGTGCGCGTTGGTGCCGCTGACACCGAAGGACGACACCCCGGCGCGGCGTGGTCGCCCGGATTGCGGCCACTGCTGTGGTTCGGCGGCGATGGCGAAACGCGAGGCGCCTTCGCACGCATGCGGATTCAGCGCCGAGAAGTGGAGCTGACGAGGGATGTGCGCATGCTCGATCGCCAGCACCGTCTTGATGAGGCCGGCGATACCGGAGGCGGATTCGAGGTGCCCGAGGTTGGTCTTGACCGATCCCAGAACCAACGGTGCACTCTCGCCGCGCTCGGCGAACACCCCGTGCAGGGCGTCGAGCTCGATCGGATCGCCCAGAGGGGTTCCGGTGCCGTGGGCCTCGACGTAGTCGATCTCCGCCGGTGTCAGCTGGGAGGCGGCCAGCACCGAGCGGATCAACGCCTGCTGGGCGGGACCGTTCGGTACGGTCTGGCCGCTACTCGCGCCGTCCTGATTCACCCCGGTACCGCGGATGACCGCACGGATGCGGTCGCCGTCGCGTACCGCGTCGGAGAGGCGTTTGAGCACCACCACGCCGCACCCCTCGCTGCGCACATAGCCGTTGGCGTCCGCGTCGAAGGTCTTGCAGGTGCCGTCGGGGGCCAACATGCCCCACCGGGAACAGGCGATGCTGTTCTCCGGGCTCAGGTTCAGATTCACCCCACCGGCCAGCGCACTGTCGATCTCGCGGCGCCGCAGCCCCTGACAGGCGAGATGGATCGACACCAGCGACGAGGAGCATGCGGTGTCCGAGACGATCGCCGGGCCGTTGAGGCCGAGGAAATACGACAGGCGGCCCGCGGCGAAGTTGGCGGCGTTGCCGAACGGGATGTACGGATCGAGTCCCGTCCGCGGGATCGCACCCGCGAACGTCAACGTGTAGTCGTTGGTGGTCATCCCCACGTACACGCCGGTGGCCGTGCCGCGCAGCCGTTCACGCGTGAGGCCCGCGTCCTCGATGCACTCCCAGGCGACCTCCATCAGCAGTCGCTGCTGGGGGTCCATCCCGATCGCCTCGCGCGGGGTGAGTCCGAAGAATTCGGCATCGAACTCGTCCGGGTCCCAGTGGGTGAGGAAGCCGCCCACCCGGTTCACGATGGTGCCCGGGATCGTGTGGTCCTCGGCGTAGAACTCGTCGGCATCCCAACGGTTCTCGGGCACCCGCACCACGCCGCTGCGGCCCTCGGTCAGCAGATCCCAGTAGTCGCCCGGGTCGTCGACGTCGCCGGGTAACCGGCAACCCATGCCGATGATCGCGATCGGCTCACGGTCGCCCTGCTCGGCGATGGCGAGCTTTCGGGACAGGTCGTCGATCTTGCGCAGTGCGTCGGTGATGATCGCCCGGCGATCCGAGGTTTCGGGAGGCACCAGGTCAGCCCAGCCTTTCGGAGAGTGCTTGCAGGAGTTCGTCTTCGGAGAGTTCGTCGAATCCGTCGTCGGGTTCGTTCGTGTCGAGGTCGGCGGTCTCCGGGAGGGTGGCCGCGAGGTGGTCGGTCAGGGCGTCGACGGTGGGGTGATCGAAGACCACCGATGTCGGCAACAGTTCGCCGAGGGATTCCGAGAGCGCTCGCTGCAGGGTGACGCTCATCAGGGAATCCATCCCGAACTGGAAGAACCCGGCGCTGCGGTCGAGTTCGGCGGGTGAGGTGAATCCCATGACCTTGGCGACGAGATCGGCCACCCGGTCGGCGAGCAGTGCCAGCCGTACCGACGGGTCGGCGTCTCGCAGTTCCCGGCGGAATGCGGTGTCGCCCTCGGTGATGTCACCCCCGTCGGTGCCGTCGCCGGCGGCGGGCATCACCTCGTCGATGATGTGCAGTGCGGCGCGGGTGCGGTAGGCGGCGCCCAGCAGCGCCCAGTCGGCGTCGACCACGATTGCCCGCGCCGGGGTTCGGGGTCCGGTGACCGACGTCAGGGCGTCGATGGCGATGCGATCGTCCATCGGTATCAATCCGGACTCCGCGGTGACCTGTCGTTCGGCCGAATCCTGGTGATCGGCAAGTGATTTCCACAGCCCCCAGTTGACGGTGGTTGCCGGCAGACCCGCGGTCCGGCGGGCGTGCACGAAGGCGTCGAGGAATGTGGTGGTGGCGGCGTAGTGGGCGAGCCACCGGGACCCGAGCAGGCCCGAGATCGACGAGAACACCACGAATCGGGACACCGGGGAGGTCAGCGTCATTCGGTGCAGGACGGCCAGGGCGTCGAGTTTCGGACCGAACATGGCTGCCACGTCTTCGTCGGTCATGTCGGTGAGGGTCACCGGACCACCACCGAAGGCGGCGAGGTGGACTCCGTCCAGCGCAGGGAGATCGGTGCCGAATCGGGCGAACAACGCTGCCATGGCGGCCTCGTCGGTTGCGTCCGCGGCGACCACCACCACCCGACACCCGCGGTCGCCGAGGTCGGCGACGAGCGAATCGAGACGTGTCCCCGGAGTGCGTGAGACGGCGATGACGGTGTGCGCCCCGCGGTCGGCGAGGTGAGCGATCAGGTGGGGGCCGATGTGCCCGGTGGCGCCGACAACCAGATGTGTTTGTCCGGTGATCGGTTCTCCCCCGACGTCGTCAGGCGATCTCACGCCCGCACGCAGTCGCGGGACGTGACGCGTGCCGGCCCGGTAGACCACTTGATCCTCGTGGTCGTCGGCGCCGATCTCGTCGAGCAGATAGCGTGCGACCACGCCACCGGGGACCGAGGAGTCCACATCGATGACCCCACCCCAGATCTCCGGATGTTCCAGCGCCAGAGTGCGTCCCAGTCCCCACAGTGCGGCGTGTGCGGGGACGGCATGATCGCCGTCGGCCAGTGGTGCACCGTTGCGGGTGATCATGTGCAGTCGCGGTCGGGTGCCACCCGCCACGGCAGCGGCGACGAGGCGACGCGCCACCGAGAACAGCCGATACGCCGGTTGCGCGGCAAACGGATCCGCCTGAGCGGCCGGGGCGAACACCACACGGTCGGCACCGGAGATGTTCCGACTCAGCATGTGAGAATCGTCGGTATCGGGGGCGATGGCGTCGAGGGCCAACTCGGTGATCTGCGAGCCAGCGGGCAGCGCGGCGCGCAGGACGGCGAACGACCCCGAATCGAGACCGTCGCCCACGATGACCCAGTGCTGCGGGTCCTCGATGGTCGAGGTGTGGGTGCCCGGCGCGGGCATCGCCGGCCAGGCGAGGTGATGCCACCATGCTCCGGGGACGCGTCCCTCGACCGGAAACGACGGCGACCCGGCCGCGGGTCCCGACGACACGTCCGCTCGGGTGGGTGTGGGCAGCCAGAACGGGGTGTGCCGCCACGGCATGCGTGGTAGTACCGGATGCGGTTCGGCCGGATGCGGCGTCGACGGAACACCTTGGGCGGCTGCGTGATACGCGCGGTGGAACGACACGGTGTCGTCGCGGTCGCGGTGCAGTGTCGCGAGGACCTCGGCGTGCTCGACCCCCACCTCCTCCAGGCATTCGACGAGCGCCTGGCCCAGGATCGGGTGCGGGCTGATCTCGACGAAGGTCGCATGCTCGGCGGCACCACGGGCGACCGCCTGCGCCAGCTGAACCGGCATCCGTAGGTTGTCGGCCCAGTAGTCGGCGTCGACCACCGGAGCGGCGGAATCCGCGGAAGCCGGGTGCACGGTGGACAGGAACGGTATCCGAGCGGGCCGCGGAGTCAGGTCGGCCAATGCCGAACGCAGCGGTCCCAGAAGCGGATCCATCAGTGCGGTGTGTGAGGCGACCGTCATGGCGACCCTGCGGGCGAACACGCCGTCGGCGAGGACCTCGGCGAGGACTGCGTCGACGGCCTCGGGCGGACCGGCCACCACCGTCTGCCGAGGCGCGAGGCGACCGGCGATCTCGACGCCCGGATGGGCGGCCAACCGGGCGGTGACCTCGTCACCGGACAGGCGCAGGACCGCGACACCGCCGGCCGGGGCCGCCGACATCAACCGCGAGCGGATACCGATCACCGCGAGTCCCTCGGCGACGGTGAGCATTCCGGCGACGACCGCGGCGCTCACCTCCCCCATCGATTGCCCGATCACCGCGTCGGGATGCATACCGTGATGTGCCCAGAGCCTGGTCAGCGCCACCTGCAGGCCCATCAGGACCGGTTGCACCTCGGCATCACCGCGTAGATCACGGCGCTCGGTCACAGCGTTGCGCAGTGAGAAGCCGACGTGGTCGAGGAAGTCGCCCTCCATCTCGTTGACAGCGTCGGCGAAGGCGGGTTCGTCGGCCAGCAGCACGGCGGCCATCCCGGCCCATTGCGATCCCTGGCCGGAATAGACGAACACGGTTCCCGGTGTGCGCGCGGCGTTCTCCCGTGGCGGGGTCACCCCGAGGGCGCCGTCCGCATCCGCCGTGCCGGCGCCGGCGAGGGCATGCAGGCCGGCGATCGCGCCCGCCCGATCGCGGGCGGTGACGGTGGCGGTCACCGGCAACACGGCCCGGTGATGATTCAGGGTGTGGGCGATGTCGGGCACCGGGATCCCGGCACCGTCGGCGGTCATCCAGTCCGCGATCGTCCCCGCGAGGTCGGCCACCCGCTCGGTACTGCGGCCGGAGAGGACCAGGGTGCTCACCGCCGGGGTGAACGTGTCCGCGGGCGCCGGATCGCGGTGAACAACGGGTGCCTGTTCGACGACGATGTGGGCATTGGTGCCGCCGAAACCGAAGGACGATACGCCCGCTCGTCGTGGTCGTCCGGTGGCCGGCCATGCTCGCTTCGAGTCGACGACCTGCAGCCGCAGCTGCTCGAACGGTATGTGGGGATTGGGCTCTCGCTGATGCAGGGTGGCCGGTATGGTGCCGCGCGAACACGCCAGGACCGTCTTGATGAAACCTGCGATCCCGGCCGCTGCCTCGAGGTGGCCCAGATTGGTCTTGACCGCGCCGAGCAGCAGCGGTGCGTCGGCCGGGCGACCACGGCCGAGCACCGTGCCCAGCGCGCGCGCCTCGATCGGGTCACCGAGCAGGGTGCCCGTCCCGTGGGTCTCGACGTAGTCGATCTCGCGCACGCCGATCCCCGCGCGGGTGTAGGCGGTGCGCAGCACTTCCATCTGCGCGGCGGGATTCGGGGCGAACAGTCCGTTGGAATGGCCGTCCTGGTTCACCGCGGTACCGCGGATGACGGCAAGGACCCGGTCACCGGCGGTGAGCGCGTCGTCGAGACGTTTGAGGATGACCGCGCCTGCGCCCTCACCGCGCACGAAGCCGTCGGCGGCGGCGTCGAAGGCATGACACGCACCGGTCGGCGACAGTGCACCCGACTGATCGAAACCGGCGAACACCGCCGGCGTCAGCAGCAGGTTCACCCCGCCCGCGATGGCAACGTCGGCTTCACCGGACCGCAGGCTCTGGGTCGCCAGGTGAATCGCCACCAACGACGACGAACACGCCGTGTCGATGGTCAGCGACGGGCCACGCACGTCGAGGACATAGGACAGCCGGTTGGCGATGATGCTCAGTGCCGCACCGAGATTGCTCCACGCGTCGATCGTCGGCAGGTCGGTGGACGCGAGGTACCCGTATTCGCCGGCGCACGCGCCGACGAAGACCCCGGTCGGCGACCGGCGCAGGGATTCGGGTCGAATCCCGGCGTGTTCGAGGGCTTCCCAGACGACCTCGAGCATCAGACGCTGCTGCGGATCCATCTTGGCTGCCTCGCGGGCGGTGATCTCGAAGAAGTCGGCGTCGAAGCCCTCGACGTCGTCGAGGAAGGAGCCGTGGCGGGTGGTCGAGGCGAGTGCGGTGGCGACCTCGGGACGACCGTCGTCGAAACGGTCCCACCGGCCCTGCGGGACGGTGGTGACGGCATCACCGTCGGTGCAGAGGAACTGCCAGTACTCGTCCGCACTGTTGATCCCGCCGGGGAATCGGCATCCGATGCCGACCACCGCGATCGGGCCGTCGTCGGCCGACGAGCGTCCCGCCGACGCCGCCTGCGGCTCGACGTGATCCCCGAGACACAGGTGGGTCACCAGCGCGTCGATCGTCGGATGCTCCCAGAACTCGACGGGCGAGACCTGCCTGCCGAGGAACTCGGTGAGTTCACCGGAGATCATCACCGAGTCCCGGGAACCGAGCCCGAGATCGGCCAGCGCCACCGTGGGATCGATGTCGGTCGCCGGGCGATCGACGAGGGCGGCCAGCCGCGTGGTCAACCATTCGCGCAGAACGGGTTCGAGGTCGTCGGCGCTCATTGGAGACCGTGCTCCGCACCCAGCGGGGACGGCGTGGACTCGGCGTCGGCGAAGAGATCGTCGAGCAGGCCGCCGGAATCGTCGGCGGGCAGTTGCGCGGCGGGCTCGTCGTCACCGGCGATCCGGGTGGCGAGGTAGTCGGCCAGCGCGTCGATGGTCGGGTGATTCCACAGCATCGTCGCCGAGAGTTCGAGTCCGGCCAGTTTCTCGGCATCCCGGCGGATCGACATGGCCATCAGCGAGTTGAGGCCGAACTCGGCGAAGGGGACGTCGGTGAGCAGGTCGGCCTCCGACATCCGCAGTTCCCGGGCCAGGATCGTTCGCAAG
The DNA here is from genome assembly GCF_030077625.1 of Gordonia sp. L191. NCBI lineage: Bacteria > Bacillati > Actinomycetota > Actinomycetes > Mycobacteriales > Gordoniaceae > Gordonia > Gordonia sp. L191. The sequence continues at coordinate 2,438,562 of NZ_CP125996.1, forward strand.
CCGTCGCGCAATCCGGCGAGGAGGTCGGGCCTGGCCATCTGCGACCACGCCGGCCGGCCGGTGCTGCCGGCGCCGGAGTCCTCGGCGTTCGGTGCGGACGGTGGTGGCGGGAGGACGACTGCATGCGCCACACCGGATTCGGAGATCAGGTCCCAGGCGTGCAGTGCCTCGGCCGGGGTGACCGGTCGGGAGCCGCGGCGGGCGAGTTCGGCGGCGACGATGTCGGCGTCGACCGCGAAACCCAGTCCCTGCCAGGCGACCCAGTCGATCGTCAGCGCCGGGGTACCGGTATGGCGGCGCAGGCGGGCCAACGCGTCGAGGTAGGCGTTGGCCGCGGCGTAGCCACCCTGACCGGCGATGCCGAAATGCACACCGGCGCTACCGGTCATCTCGAAGAAGTCCAGGGTGTCACCGAAGGTCTCGTGGAGGACCTGCGCCCCGGCGATCTTGGGTCGCATGACGGTGGTCAGTGCGACGTCGTCGGTCTCGGCGAGCAACCTGTTCTCGGTGACCCCGGCCGCGTGTACGACACCGCGGACGGGTGCGGCGCCCTCGTCGTCGCGACGGGTGAGGAAGGCCTGCACAGCTGCCCGGTCGGCGACGTCGAGCGCGACGACCGCCACGGTGACGCCCCGACTCTCGAGGTCGCGCACGGTGTCGATGCGATCGCGGAGGATCGGGTCGAGATCGGCTCGGTCCCAGTCGCGTCGGGACGGCAGACCGGTGCGGCCGACCAGGATGAGGCGGCGCGCACCGTGATCGACGAGCCGTCCGGCGATCACGCGGCCGAGTGCCCCGAGCCCCCCGGTGACGAGGTAGGCGGCGTCCGGGCGGCAGCGTAGCGCAGCCCCGCCGCGCGACGGCGAATCCGCTGTGTCGTCACGGGTCTCGGTGTTCTCGGTGTTCTTGGGAGTCTCGGTGTCCTCGAGGGGCTCGAGGCTCGGGCGGAGCAGCCGCCCGTCGCGCAGGGCGGCGATACCGGCCGGCGGCCGGCCGAGCCGTTCGGCGATCAACGGTGCCACGGTCGCCGGATCGGCACCTGAGGCCAGATCGATCAGTCCGCCCCAGGCGTCGGGATGTTCCTCGGCCATCACCGTGGCCAACCCCCACAGCGCGCTCTGCGGCAGATCTGCGGGCGAGTTCGGTTCGCGCACACCGCGGGTCACGATCCACAGGGTCTGCGGGGTCGCGGTCCGTGCCATCCGCGCGATGAGGGCGGTGACCTCCGAGCTCATCGCCGCCGCGGCCGCGGCATGATCGAGACCGGCCGTGGTGGCGGGAGCGACGTAGATGACGTGGCGGGCATCCTCGGCCCGATCCCGGCACACCACTCCCGCACCCATGAGGGCCGTCGCGAGGGCGTGCGCGTCGCCGAGCACCGTCACTGCGTCGTTCGGTGTGTTCGTCACCGCCGGGGCCGCGTCGGTCCCGGTGTCCTCGCGCCACACCACGGTGCGGATCAGCGACCGCGGATCGGCCTCGGCCACAGGGGCTTCGGCCACACCGGGTTCGGCGTCGACCGGGGTGAAGCGCAGGCCGCGGACCAGGAGGGCGTCGTCGGCGTCCTCTGTGGATCCGACGATGTCGACGACGAGGTCGGCGTCGTCGGAGACCACCCGGATGTCGAGGACGGCGCGGTTGCCGCGCAGGGTCGCCGGCAGGAGCACCGAATCGATCCGGGCGGGAACCATCAGGTCGCGGGTCGACTCATCGACGAGACGGGCGACGTGGGCCGCCGCGTCGAGCATCGAGGCAGGCGAGGGATCGGGTAACCCGATATCGGCGAGCATCCGGCCGCTGCCACGCGCGATGCGTGCGACCTCCCAGTCGAAGGGCTGCCCCTGCACACCCCATTCGGCGAGGAGATCGGCGGTCGAGGAGGTCGGCGTCATCGCCACCAGATCGGCGGTGTCGATCGTCCGGGAACCGTTGTCGGGGTGGGGGCTTGGGCGCCGGCCCGGCAGGACCGAGGAGGTCGGTCGCGCGGTGACGTGGCGGACCCAGCGCGAGGTGTCGTCGTCGGTGATCGCCGAGGACGCGATGGACACCGAGCCGGCGTCGGCGACAACGTGGATGCGCCGTGGCCGGTCCACGGCGATCGGATAGGTGAAGTCGATGTCGGTCAGCGCGTCGGCGCCGAGGTGCGCGGCGGCGCCGCCGAGGGTGGCCACCAGAACCGAGACGGGGACCACCTCAAGACCGTGCAGCAGGTGATGTCCCGGGTACGGCATGGCGTCGGGGGTGAGGTCGGCGCGCCAGAGGTGGGTGGTGTCGGCGACCGCGATGTGCTCGCCGAGCAGGGTGCCCGGTCGTGGCGCGAATCCGGCGCTCGCCACAGGTGACCGCCGGCCGTGGGCCCGGGTGGCGAACCAGTGCCGGCAGTGATGCCACGGCGTCGTCGGCAGTTGCGGATGCGGTCCGGACGGATGTGCCGGGATGTGACGGCGATCGGTGCGTGCGAGGTTCAGATGGGTGTGGAAGGTCGTGAGCTCATCCGCATCACGCAGAAGCGTGGGGACGGCGTGATGATGGATGTCGGAGAGGGTCTCATCGATCGCGTGGGTCAGCAACGGGTGCGGGCTGACCTCCACGAACACTCCGTGGTCGGCGCCCGCCCGGGCCACCGCCGGTGCGAACCGGACCGGATTGCGCAGATTCGCACACCAGTAGTCGGCGTCGAAGGTGGGTTCTCCGGTCTCGAGCGTGGTGCTGAGCAGTGGGAGATGCGGACGACGTGGGCTCAGATCGGCCAGTGCCGCACGCAGATCGGGCAGCACGGGGTCGATGATCGGGTGGTGGGAGGCGACGTCGACCTCGACGCGCCGGGCGAGACGATCCTGCGCCGCGACCCGTGCGACGACGGCGTCGACCTGTTCCGGCGGGCCGGCGATGACGCATTGCCTCGGTGAGGCCAGCACGGCGACCGTCACGCCGGCGAAACCCGCGACCAGTTCGTGGGCGGAGGTGGCGTCGAGTTCGATGAGTGCCATGGCGCCCTGTCCGGCGAGCCGCCGCATGAGGCGCGATCGCGTGGCGATGACCTTCAGGCCGTCGGCCACGCTGAGCGCACCGGCGACGACGGCCGCTGCCGCCTCACCCATTGAGTGGCCGATGACGGCGTCGGGAACGATGCCGTGAGCACGCCACAACCGTGTCAGGGCGAGTTGGAGGCCGGTGAGGACCGGCTGGATGCGGTCGATCCCGGTGACCGGCGCACCGGAGCGGATGACGTCAATGAGAGAGAAGCCGACCTGCTCGCGGAAGTCCGGTTCGATCTCCTCGAGCGCGTCGGCGAAGGCCGGGTCACGGGCGAGCAGACCACGCGCCATCCCGACCCACTGGGATCCCTGACCGGAATAGACGAACACCGTTCCGGGACGACACGGCTGCTCGTGGGCGGCGACGACGCCGGGCGCGCTCGCGCCGTCGGCCAGTGCCCGCAATCCGGTGATCGCCGCAGCATGATCGGTCGCGACGACGGTTGCGAAGGTGCGCGCGCGGTCACGGTGGTGATCGAGACCGTGGGCGACCTCGGCGAGCGACATCGCGGCACCGTCCGCGTCGAGCCAGTCGGCGAGAGCGCCGGCCGTGGTCGCGATGCGCTCGCGAGATCTGCCGGCCACGACCAGGGTCGCGACCGTGGGCTTCGGCGATCGGCCGGCACCGTCCACGCTCGCGGCCACCGGTCGGGTGAGGGTTTCGGGCTCCGGCGCCTGCTCGAGGACGAGATGGGCATTGGTACCGCCGAAACCGAAGGCCGACACCCCGCCGCGACGGGGTCTGCCCGTCGCGGGCCACGGCGTCGTCTCGGCCACCACCTGAAGGCGCAGGTTGTCGAAGTCGATATGCGGATTCGGATCTGAGAAGCCCGGAGTCGCCGGGAGGCAACCCTTCTCGAGGGCCAAGGCGACCTTCACGAAACCGGCGATGCCGGCCGCGGCCTCGAGGTGACCGAGATTCGATTTCACCGCGCCGATCAACAGGGGGTCGTCGGCGGGACGTCCGCGACCGGCGACCGCGCCGAGAGCCCGCGCCTCGATGGGATCTCCGAGCAGGGTGCCGGTGCCGTGCGCCTCGACGTAATCCACCTCGCGCGCCGCGATGGCCGCGGAGGTGTAGGCGGCCCGCAGCACGGCCATCTGCGCCGACGGATTGGGCGCCATCAGCCCGTTGGAGTGACCGTCGGAGTTGATCGCACTCCCCCGCACCACCGCGAGGACGTGGTCGCCGTCGCGGCGGGCGTCGGCAAGACGTTTGAGTACCACGACGCCGCATCCCTCGGAGCGGACGTAGCCGTCGGCGGCGGCGTCGAACGAGTGGCACCGCCCGCTCGGCGACATGGCGTCGTTGCGGTCGAAGCTGCGCGTGATCGCCGGGGAGAGCATGACATTCACACCCGCGGCGAGCGCCGTCGACGACTCACCCGATCGCAGACTCGCCACCGCGAGGTGGATCGCGACCAGCGACGACGAACATGCGGTGTCGACGGTGATCGACGGACCACGCAGGTCGTAGTGATAGGACACGCGATTGGCGATGACCGACAGGGCACCGCCGGTTCCCGACCAGTTGTCGACGTCGGCGAGGTCGGCGGTGGCCAGGAAGCCGTACTCCCCCGCGCATGCCCCGACGAACACCCCGGTCTGACTGTGCCGCAACGATTCCGCGGGGATTCCGGCGTCCTCCAGCGCCTCGTGCGAGACCTCCAGCAGCAGTCGCTGCTGCGGATCCATCTTGTCGGCCTCGCTCGGCGAGATGTCGAAGAACTCCGCGTCGAAGGCATCGATGTCGTCGAGGTAGCCGCCCCAGGTGGTGGTGCGAGCCAGGGCCGCTTCGGTCTCGGCGGTGCCGTCGGCAAACGACTCCCATCGTTGCGGATCGACGTGGCCGATCGCATCGCCCTCGGCGAGCAGGAAGTCCCAATACCGTTGCGGGCCACTGATGCCGCCGGGAAACCGGCAGCCCACGCCGACGACCGCGATCAGGTCATCGGCGCCGGTGCGCGTGTCGGTATCGGGGTTCGGTCCTGCCGAGACGGATTCGGTGGCCGCCGACCCGGCCTCGGGGTCGAGCGCGAAGCGCGCCAGCGCCGCGACGCTCGGATGTTCCCAGAGGTCGACCGGGGACACCGGCCGGCCGAGGTGTTCGGCGAGTTCGCCGGCGAGGACCACCGCGTCGCGGGACCCGACGCCGAGATCGTGGAAGGGGGTGTCGACGTCGATCCCTTCGGGATCGCAGCCCATCAGGACGAGCCGGTCGACGAGCCAGTCACGCAGTTGCCCCTCGGCACGATCCCCGGGGATCCGATCGGGACGATACTCTGACGTCACCGGTGGCCGTCCAGGCGGGCGAATCCGCCGGTCCGGTAGGTCTCGCCGGCGGTGGCACGCCGGGTCTTGCCGCTGGTGGTGATCGGAATCGAGCCGGGCGCGACGAAGACCACGTCGGCCACACGCACTCCGTGTCGACCGGAGATCGTCGCGGTCACCGTGGCTCGCAACTCGTCGAGGTCGACCGGCTCTCCGCGGTCCTTCACCTCGGCGATCACGACCAGTTCCTCGGCGTGCGCACCGGGTACCGACACCGCAGCCACCCGACCCCGGGTCAGCTCGGTGACCGTGCCCTCGATGTCGTCGGGATAATGATTGCGGCCGTCGATGATGAGCAGATCCTTGATACGACCGGTGATGAACAGCTCGCCTTCCGAGATGACACCGAGATCGCCGGTGCGCAACCATGGTCCGGCCGGGGTGTCCGAATGCGGATTCTCGATCCAGCCGCCGAACGTCGCCTCGGTGCGTTCGGGGTTGCGCCAGTACCCCGCGGGCACGTTCTCGCCGTGTACCCAGATCTCGCCGACGCGATCGGCGGGATTCTCCTCGCGGGTGTCGGGGTCGACGATGCGGTAGGTCACCGAACGCTGGGGCCCGTGACTCATCAACACCGCGCCGTCCTGCCCCTCGCCGCAGCGCATCGCGTAGCCCTTCGCCAGCTTCTCGAAGTCGAACCGCACGCCGACCGCCGGAGTGCCCGGAACCAGCGCGGAGACGTACAGCGTTGCCTCGGCCAAGCCGTATGCGGGCCGGACGATGTTCTCCGGCAGGCCATCCGGGGTGAAACGATCGACGAATCGACGCACCGTGGCATCGTGGACGCGCTCGGCGCCGCACATGAATCCGGTCACCTGGGTGAGGTCGAGACCGGCCAGGTCGTCGGCGGAAGTCCGGCGTGCGGCGAGTTCGTAGGCGAAGTTCGGTGCCGAGGTGAACGACTTGGGATGACTAGCCATCACCTGAATCCAGCGGGACGGCTTCTGCAGGAACGCCATCGGACTGATGTCGACGGTGTGCAGGCCGGCCATCACGCCGCCGCAGATCCCCAGGAGCAATCCCATGTCGTGGTAGAACGGCAGCCAGGACACGAGCGTCGAGTCACGATCGGGCCAGCCGCCGTGATGGGCGAACATGTCGGAGATGAGCTGGTCGAGGTTGATGACCACGTTCTTGTGCGAAACCATCACGCCCCGTGGCGAACTCGTCGATCCCGAGGTGTACTGCAATACGGCGGTTCGATCCCGGCCGACGCGACCGCCGCTCTCGGCCACAGGTGAGTGATAGTCGAGGGCGTCGATCTCCACGACCGCAGGCGTGGCACCGGGCACACTCTGGGTGTAGGGCAGGATCTCGTCGATGACCGTCGTGGTCGCGAAGACCACCGAGGGAGTGCAGTCGGCCAACGCCGAGCTGATGCGCTCGTCATGGTGGGCTCCGAACATCGGAACCGACAGCGGCACAACGATGAAACCCGCTTCCAGCGCGCCGAGGAAGGCGACGATGTAGTCGAGGCTCTGCGGACTCAGGATTGCTGCCCGGTCTCCGGGTGCGCCGTGCCGGCCGAGCTCGGCGGCGACCACGCGCACGCGGTCGTAGAGCTCCGCCCAGTTCAGTGTCTCGGAAAAACCCGCCGGATCGACGTCGTAATCGATGAAGGTGAATGCTGCAGCATCGGGCTGGTCAGCTGCGCGTGCGCGCAGAATCCCAGGGATGGTGTCCTGCAGCGAGGGTCGTGCTCTCCCTCGGCTGTTCACTGCTGTCCGTCACTTTCCCCCCCGACGGCGAAATGTGTGTCCGTATGCGCGATGTGGCGGCCACAAACCACCGCAGGGTGCATCGCAACGATGTCTGTCGAGCCTCCCCTCCCAAGGAAGCGTTTCGAGCGAGTGCTCGCGTCGAACAGACGGTTTCACACGACGCGTGAAGTGTTCACGCTGTCGTGATCGTCGTTCAATCACAGCAACTCTCTCGTGTGCCGACGATACATGCACAGTCTGTGAAGAACGGTGTCCAACGGCCTCCCACACGACTTTACTGCCAGGTGTCACAGTGGGATTGAGGGAAACCCAGCCGAATCCGACGTCGCCGGTCCGATTCATACCTTTGCGCCGAATTCACGCCGGGAATTGGCCGGATCCGCGAAATTCACGGAAAGTCGACAGCGATTCTCCAGGAATGAATTCGCATTGTTTCTGAATTCAAATGGTCATGAAATTCGGCGAGGAATGTCGAGGTGAATTCGTGACGCAATGACGGGTGCGGGTCACCCGGTCGTGCAGGGGGCGGCTTCAGCCCTTGGTGACCGACAGGCGGTGCTCGATGTCGGCGACCACGTCGGCGAGGTGCTCGGACAGATAGAAGTGGTGGCCGGGAAACTCACGCATGGTGAATTCGGCCGAGGTCCGCTGCGCCCACGGAGCAACCTTCTCCGCGGTGGCGACCTCGTCGTTGTCGGCGTGATAGGCATGAATGGGACACGCGAGCGTCACCTCCGGCGGGCACTCGTAGGCCGTGATCGCCTTGAATCCGCGCAGGGTCGGCAGAATCCGCGAAGAGAATGCCTCGTCCTGCAGCATTGCGGGGTCGAGTCCGGTCATCTGTGCGACCGCGTCGAGGAGACCACGATCGGACTCCGGGATGTACTCGTACCCACTGCGACCGGGTGCCGCGCAGGCGGAGACGAACAGCGCCTCGATCTGCACCCCGCGCTGTTCGAGGCGGCGAGCGGTCTCGAAGGCGACCAGGGCACCCATGGAATGGCCGAAGAATGCCACACGCGCGTCCGAGCCGAACGCCGGCAGTTTGCTCAGCACGGTGTCGGCGAGGGCGTCGATACCGGTGAACGCGGCCAGATCCTGGCTTCCGTTCTTGCCGGGGTACTGGACCGCCACCCGACCCATGTCGGAAGTGAAGGTCCGCGCGAAGGGCACGTAGAAGGCCGCGGAGCCACCTGCGTGCGGGAAGATGTACAGCGTTGGCGCGGTCACGCCGCATACGATAGCGCCCCGGACGGCATGCGGGTCCGAGGCGATCATCGCCTCCGGGACGCCAGTGGGACCGAGCGGATGATCGGTCCCGCCGGGGCTGCCGATAGGCTGACGGACATCATGACCGAGTACCTGCGTGATGGCGCCTCCATCTATCGTCGATCGTTCGCGATCATCCGTGCCGAGTCCGACCTGTCCGCATTCGCGCCCGACGTCGCCGGTGTCGTCGTGCGGATGATCCATGCGTGCGGACAGACCGATCTGACGCGCGATGTGGTGGCCACCGAGGGCGTGGTGCGCGCCGCACGGAACGCGCTGGCCGGTGGGGCGCCGATTCTCTGCGATGCCACGATGGTCGCGAGCGGGATCACCCGCCGTCGTCTTCCCACGGACAACGAGATCCGATGCCATCTCCACGATCCCGCGGTGCCGGAGTTGGCTGAACGCATAGGTACCACCAGAACCGCTGCGGCACTGGAGCTCTGGCGACCGGTCCTCGACGGCGCCGTCGTCGCGATCGGAAACGCCCCGACCGCACTGTTCGCGTTGTTGGAGATGATCGACGCCGGGGCACCGCGGCCGGCCGCGATCGTCGGTGCGCCGGTCGGCTTCGTCGGGGCCGCCGAATCGTGCGCCGAACTGGCCGCCCGGGCCGACCTCGAGTTCATCACGGTCACCGGCAGGCGGGGCGGTTCGGCGATCACCGCTGCCGCCGTCAACGCACTGGCCAGTCCGGAGGAATGAGGCGTCGACCATGAGTGCAGAGCAATCGGTGTCATCACAGTCGGTGTCATCACAGTCGGCGCCGACGCGGCGCCTCGGCACCCTGTGGGGAGTCGGACTCGGGCCCGGTGACAGCGAACTGATGACGGTCAAGGCCGCTCGGGTGATCGGTTCCGCCGAGGTCGTGGCCTACCACTGCGCACGCCACGGACGCAGTATCGCCCGCGGGGTCGCCGAGCCGTTTCTGCGTCCGGGGACGATCGAGGAGAGGTTGATGTACCCGGTGACCACCGAGGCCGCCGACCATCCCGGCGGCTACCGCGGTGCGCTCGACGACTTCTACACCGACAGTGCCGAACTCCTCGCCACCCACCTGCGTGCGGGCCGCGACGTGGCCCTGCTCGCCGAGGGCGACCCGCTGTTCTTCAGTTCCTACATGCACATGCACAAGCGCCTGGCCGCCGAGTTCCCGACCGAGATCATCCCGGGGGTGACATCGGTGAGTGCGGCGTCGGCGGCGATCGAGGTGCCGCTGGTGGAGGCCGAGGAGACGCTGACCGTCGTACCGGGCACTCTCCCGGTGCCCCGGATGCGGGAATTGTTCGCGCACGCAGACGCTTTCGCGGTCATCAAGCTCGGCCGAACCTTCACCGGGGTGCGTGAGGCGCTGCGCGCGGCGGGCCGGCTCGACGAGGCGTGGTACGTCGAACGCGCATCGACCGCCGCCCAGAAGGTGGCCCCGGTCGCCGAGGTCGATCCCGCACAGGTGCCGTACTTCTCGATGGTGGTGGTGCCCGGGCGCATGAACAACCCGCGCGCGGATCGTCCCGCCCCGCCGCGGGCGGAGGTCGTCGTCGTCGGTCTCGGGCCGGGTGCCGACGACTGGACCACCCCGCAGGTGGAGCGTGAACTGGCGGCGGCCACCGATCTGGTCGGCTACAAGACCTATCTGGCGCGTGTGTCGCCGCGGCCGGGACAGCACATCCACGCCAGCGACAACCGGGTCGAGGCCGAACGTGCCGAGTTCGCCCTGGATCTCGCGGCCCGCGGTGCCCGAGTCGTGGTGGTCTCCTCCGGCGATCCCGGGGTGTTCGCGATGGCCTCGGCGGTGGCCGAGGTGGCCGCCGAGCCTCGGTGGGCCGATGTGCCCGTGCGGGTCGTCCCCGGTATGACCGCGGCGACTGCCGTCGCGGCGGCGGTGGGTGCGCCGCTCGGCCACGACTTCGCGGTGATCTCGCTGTCGGATCGGCTCAAACCATGGGAGGTGATCGCCGATCGGATCCGCCGCGCGGTGGCCGCCGATCTGGTGATCGCCGTCTACAACCCGGGGTCGCGCAGTCGTACCTGGCAGGTGTCGGCGCTGAAAGAGATTCTGACCGAATCGGTCTCGGCGGACCGAGTGCTCGTCCTCGGACGTGACGTCGGCGGCGCCGAGCAGTCGCTGACGGTGACCACCGTCGGTGACTTCGATCCGGCTGTCGTCGACATGCGCACGCTGATCATCATCGGGTCGTCGGCGACCCGAATCGTGCGACGTGGCGGCGGCGATCTCGTCTACACCCCGCGCAGCCACCCGAGTCGCTGAACGCCGGCGGCAGATCGGGCACTCGGCGCACCAGGTGCCGAACCGGCCGATGTCACCCGTCGGTCAGCGTCCGGACCCATGCTGCTGCCGACTCGACGTCGCCGACGGCAGTGACACCCATCGGTTCAGGTGGTCTTTCGACCATGATCACCCGAACGCCCAGTTCGGCGGCGGCGTCGAGTTTCGGGTGGGTCAACGCTCCCCCGCTGTTCTTGGTCACCAGCGTGTCGATCCGATTCTCCTGCAGCAGTGTCCGTTCGGCATCGAGGTGATAGGGACCGCGCGAACGCAGGATCGTGTGATGGGCCGGGAGCCGGCCGGTCGGCGGGTCGACCACCCGGATCAGGAACCACGCGCCGGTGACCCCGGCGAAGGCGTCGGCGTCCTGGCGTCCGGTGGTGAGCAGGATGCGGCCGTCGTGACCGGTGAGCGCCGCGGCCGCGGCGCCGATGTCGGGCACCCGCGTCCAGTGCTCACCCGGGCGTGCGACCCACGGGGCACGCCGAAGCCTCAGCAACGCTGTGTCGGTCACGGCACACGCCGTGACGGCGTGCGCGGTGATCGTGGCCGCGAACGGGTGGGTCGCGTCGACCACGGCGCGAACGTGGTTGTCGTGCAACCACCTCGACAACCCGTCGACGCCGCCGAAGCCGCCGATGCGGACCGCGCCGACGGGCAGGCGGGGCCGGGCGACCCGCCCGGCGAGCGAACTCACGATCTCGATACCGTCGTGGTGCAGGTCTGCCGCGAGGCCGCGAGCCTCCGCCGTACCGCCGAGGATCAGCACACGGCCGACGCCCGCCGGTCGGCTACCGGCCATCGGATTCTCCCCGATATCCATGGGAGTCGTTGCGCAACTTGGTCATCCGGGCCTGGGAGTACAGATAACTCTCGAGACGGTCGGGATGATCGGCGGCGTCGAGAACACGACCGACGAAGATCACCGCGGTGCGGGTGATGCCCGCGTCGGCCAGGGCGGTGGCGAGGTCGGCAAGCCGACTGCGAATGATCACCTGATCTGATCGAGAAGCGAAAGCGACGGTGGCAGTCGGGCAATCGTTGCCGTACACGGGGCTCAGCGTCTCCACGATCTGCGTGGCGCGATGGGCGGCGAGATGCAGCGCGAGTGTCACGCCCGCAGCGGCGAGGTCGGCGAGATCCTCACCGGGCGGCATGTCGGTCGACAGCGTCGACACCCGGGTGACGAGCAGACTCTGACCGATCCCGGGAACGGTCAACTCGTTCTGCAGCGCCGACGCCGCGGCGGCGAAGGCCGGAACGCCGGGCACCCATTCGACGTCGATACCCTCGGCCCGGACCCGGGTGACCTGCTCGGTCACCGCCGAGTACAGCGAGAGATCGCCCGAGTGCAGACGCGCCACATCGTGGCCGGCGCGATGCGCGTCGACGATGTGGGAGACGATCTGCTCCAACGGCATTCGCGCGGTGTCGATGATCGTGGCGTCGTCCGGGCACATCTCGAGGATCTCCGCGGGCACCAGCGATCCGGCCACCAGGGTGGTTCGGCAGCGACCGAGGATCCGGGCGCCGCGCACGGTGATGAGGTCGGCGGCACCGGGGCCCGCGCCGATCAGGAACAGGGTCACCGCGCCACCGGCCCGTCGCCGGCTTTGGTGCCCGCCCAGGTGACGATCGGCAGTGCCGGGCGCCAGGTGAGGTAGCCGCCGAGTGGTGCCGCGGTCTCCACCGCGATCCGGCGCAGCGTCGATTCGCCTGAGTCGCCGCGCATCCGATGCCACTCGGCGAGGATCGCCTGTGTCTCGATGGTCACCGCGTTGGCGACGAGCCGCCCACCGGGTCGCAACGCCGCCCACGCGGTGTCGAGCACGACCGGGGAGAGACCGCCGCCGATGAACACCGCATCGGGAATGGGCGCGTGCGCCAACGCATCCGGCGCGGCGCCACAGACCGTGACGTGTTGGGACACGCCGTGCCGGTGGGCGTTGGAGCGGAGTCGCTCTGCCCGAGCGGTATCGCGTTCGAAGGCGATGACCGCCCCGCCGGGCTGAGCGCGCAACCATTCGATCGCCACGCTGCCGGAGCCGGAACCGATGTCCCACAACGTTTGTCGGTAGGACGGTGTCAACGCGCACACGGTGAGGGCGCGGATGACGGATTTGGTGATCTGTCCGTCGTGGTCGAATTCACTCTCATCGCGACCGGGCAGTGGCGAGCGCCGCGGGCCGATGCAGTCGACGGCGATGATGTTCAGTGGGTCGACGATGGTCGCCGGATCCCAGCTGTCGGCGCTCGCGTCGGTCACCTGCTCGCGGGGTCCGGCCAGTTGTTCCAACACGGTGAACGGCGAATTGCCGAAGCCGTGGGCCACGAGAAGTTCGGCGATGCGGGCGGGGGTGGTCGCGTCGCGTGCCAGTACGAGCACCCGCCGTGCGTCGGTGATCTCGGTGAGCACGATCTCCGGGTCGGCGGTCACCGTACTGACGACCGCGACGTCGGCGAGATCCCAGCCGAGGCGGGCGCACGCGAGCGAGGCACTCGAGACCGTCGGGATCACCCGCACGCGGCGCGGTCCGACCGCCGCCACGATGGTGGCACCGAGCCCGTGGAACATCGGATCCCCGCTGGCCAGGAGATGGATCCGCAGACCGCCGGGACCGCCGTACCGGGCGAGCTCGGCGGACGACCCGGTGAGGACGGCGTCGAGATGCTCCGACATCGGCGAGCGCCAGGCAATGGTGGTGACGCCGAGATCGGGCAGCAGATCGAGTTGCCGGGCCGACCCGATGATCACTTGCGCCGAGGTGAGCTCGGACTGCGCGATGGGCGTCAGGCCGTCCCAGCCGTCGGCACCGATACCGACGACGACGAAGGTCGAGTCGTCGTGAGCGGGAACGGAATCGCTCATCGGGGCAGCCGCCGCCAGATTGCTCGCGGAAGCAGTCGCATGCCGACGAACAGCGGACGCAGGAGTGCCGGTATCCACACCTCTGATCGTCGTCTGCGGTAGGCGCGTGCGACCGCGTCGGCGACCTCGTCGGCCGTCACCGACAGCGGTGCGGGTCGGGTGCCCTGCGCCATCAACTCCGCCGTCATGTTGCCGATGACAAAGCCCGGTCGGGCCAACAACAGCCGAACACCACTGCCGTGCAACGCATCCGCAAGTCCACTGGCGAAGCCGTCGAGTCCGGCCTTGGTGGATCCGTAGACGTAATTGGCGCGGCGCACCCGAACACCCGCGACCGAGGAGAAGACGATGATGGTCCCGTTGCGTTCGGCGCGCATGGCCGTTGCGAGCGGGGTCAGCACACTGATCTGGGCGAGATAGTCGGTGTGCGCGATCTGCAGGGCATGGGCCACATCGGATTCGGCGCGCGCCTGATCGCCGAGAATGCCGAACGCCACGATCGCGATCCCGATCGGACCGTGCTCGCCGGTGAGGGTGTCGATCACCGCGGGGTGGGTCGCGGTGTCGTCGGCGTCGAAGCCCATGGCGACGACGTCGGTGGCTCCCGCCGCCAGCAAGGTCTGTCGCTGGGGCTCGAGATCGTCGGGACGGCGGGCGGCGAGGACGACGACCCGGCCGGCACACAGCCGCTCGGCCAACGCCACCCCGATCTCGCTGCGGCCACCGAAGACGACCACGGTCCCGCGATCGGACTCCACACCCTCGTCTGCCACGGGATGCAGTATCGCATCGCGCGCGCACACGCGAGGCGCCGGGCATCCGGCGCGATCACCCGCCCGCGGTCGCTACCGTGAACCCATGCCACGAACCCGCGCCGACCTCGGCTCCGACGCCCTGTCCTTTCTCGCCGAGCGCCACCTCGCGACCATCGCGACCCTGCGCGCCGACGGCACCCCGCACGTCGCGGCCGTCGGTTTCACCTACGACGAGGCGGCGGGTCTGGCGCGGGTGATCACCAGCGAGGGCAACCAGAAGGTGCGCAACGTCGAACGCGGCGGATATGCGGCGCTCACCCACGTCGACGGGCCGCGCTGGCTGACCCTGGAAGGGCCGGCCCGCATCCGTCGCGAGCCCGAGCGGGTCACCGACGCAGAACAGCGATACGCGCGGCGCTACCGCGAACCCCGGCCGAATCCGCGGCGGGTGGTCATCGAGGTCACCGTGGACCGGGTGATGGGGTCGCGCACGCTGCTCGGGGAACCACCACAGGGGTGAGAGCCCGGCCAGAGCTCTACAGCACCACGAGGTCGTGCGGCCGGACGTTGAGAGCGTCGTGGCCGTCCTCGGTGACCACCACGATGTCCTCGATCCGCGCACCCCAGTGGCCCGCGAAGTACACACCCGGTTCGACGCTGAAAGCCATTCCCGGGCGCAGGATGAGATCGTTTCCGCCCACGATGTAGGGCTCTTCGTGGACCGACAGGCCGATGCCGTGCCCGGTGCGGTGGATGAAGTTCTCGGCCAGCCCGCGCTCACTCAGCAGATCGCGGGCGGCGGCGTCGATCGACTCGGCGGTGACGCCCGGCCGCACCGACTCCACCGCACGCGCCTGCGCTTCCTGAAGGGCGGCGTAGGCGTCGGCGATCTCGACCGGCGGGGGTGCGAAGCAGTAGGTGCGGGTGGAATCGGAGTTGTATCCGGGCTCGACCGGACCGCCGATATCGATGACCACGATGTCGTCGGGCTCGATCACCCGGTCGGAGAACTCGTGGTGCGGGTCGGCGCCGTGTGGTCCGGAGCCGACGATGACGAACTCCGCCCCGGTGTGGCCCTCGGCGACGATCGCCGCGGCGATGTCGTCGGCGACGTCCTTCTCGGTGCGTCCCGGCCGCAGCCACTCACTCATGCGCGCATGCACCCGATCGATCGCCGCACCGGCCCGGCGCAGTGCCTCGATCTCCGCGTCGTCCTTGATCATTCGGAGTTCGCGCAGCACGGCGGTGGCCAGGGCCGGGGTGGCGTCGACCCGCTGCGCGATCGGCACGAGGTGCAAGGCGGGCATCGCGTCGGACACGGCGAGCCGTGGATGGTCGGGTAGGCCGGTCAAAGCCAGTCCGTGGGCGTCCTGACCGTCGACCCAGTCCACGATCTCGATACCGAGATCCGCGGCCGCCGACTCACGCACCGAGGCCAGTTCCAGACGCGCGACGACCAGGCGTGCGGTGCCGTCGGCGCCGATCACCAACGCCGTCAACCGCTCGAAGGTCTCCGCGCGCGAACCGATCAGATACCGCAGGTCCGGGCCGGGCGAGACGATCAGGGCGTCGAGTCCGGCGCCGGCGGTCAGTTCGGCCGCGCGGGCCACCCTCGTGCGGTACACATCGGAGTCGAATCGCGAAGCACTACCCATGCGGGCAGCCTACGCGGATGGCGGTGGTGGGTCGGATTCGACGCCACGGCGTCGGAGCCTCGCGCGTGATGTCGGCGCGGGATGACAGAGTTGTGGGCGTGACCGACACCGGACGATCCACCCACGGCACCCTGATGCTGCTCGACGGCGCCAGCCTGTGGTTCCGCTCCTTCTTCGCGCTGCCGGAGAAGATGACCGCACCCGACGGTCGGCCCGTGAACGCCGTCCGCGGCTTTCTCGACACCATCGCCACCCTGGTGACACGCGAGGGACCGACGCGACTGGTGGTCTGCCTCGATCTCGACTGGCGACCGTCGTTCCGTACCGACCTCATCCCCTCCTACAAGGCGCATCGGGTGGCCCAGCCGGCCGGCGACACCCACGGGGGTGGCGCTACAACCGTCGATATCGAGGAAGTTCCGGACACCCTCACCCCGCAGGTTGACATGATCCTCGAGGTGCTCGCCGCGGCCGGAGTCGCCACCTCGGGTGCAGCAGGCTGCGAGGCCGACGATGTGATCGGCACGTTGGCGTTCGCCGAGTCCACCGACGACGTGATCGTGGTGAGCGGCGACCGGGATCTGCTGCAGGTCGTCGCCGACGACCCGGTCCGCGTGCGGGTTCTCTATGTCGGTCGTGGGCTGGCGAAGGCGGAGATGATGGGTCCGGTGGAGGTCGGCGAGAAGTACGGCGTGCCCACCGAGCGTGCCGGTGCGGGGTACGCGGAGATGTCGATCCTGCGCGGTGACCCGTCCGACGGTCTGCCCGGGGTGAGCGGGATCGGCGAGAAGACCGCGGCCAAGCTCATCACCGAATACGGCGGACTCGACGAACTCGAAGCCGCGGCCGCCGATCCGTCGTCATCGCTGACGCCGCGAAACCGCAAGGCGCTCATCGCTTCCGCCGACTATCTGAGCGCCGCGCGCACGGTGGTCTTCGTCCGTACGGACGCCGAGACCGTGGAGAGCACCGACGACCGCTTACCCGCGGCACCGGCGGATCCGGGGCGTCTGGTCGAACTCGCGGCCGAACTGGGGATCGGGACGTCGGTCGGCCGCCTGTCCAAGGCTCTGGGGTGGGATCTCGACGTGCCGCGCTGATCGCGTCCGGCGTCCGGCCGCGTGTCGTGGTGTGGCCCCGGTCGGCTCAGCTGGTCGGTCGCGCCACCTGGTACTTGCCGTCGTCGTCGAGGAAGGTGACCTTGACGTTCTGCTTCTGGCCGCCGACGGTCGCCGTGCACGTGAAGGAGTTGCCCTTCTTGACCTTCTGGCCGGACGGGCAGCTCACATCCGAGACGTCGCTGGCCTGGTACTGCTCGGTGAGAACCTGTTTGACACCGTTCTGCGCGGCCGTCTGATCCAGTTCACGCGGCCACCACCACAGCCATCCGGTGACGACGATCGCGATCGCCGCGACGATCAGGACCGCGCCCACGGCGATCAGTCCCCTCCAGAGACCCTTCTTCTGCGTGGGCGCGGCCATGCCGGCGAACTGGTCGCCGGGTGCTCCGTACGCACCGTAGGGGCCGGGCTGTCCCGGTTGCGGCTGGTTGAACTGGCCGAAACCGGCGGTACCCGGCTGACTCTGGGCACCGTAGGGCGTGGTCCCGGGCTGCTGACCATACGGAGCCCCCGGCTGCTGGGCCGGGCCGCCGTACGGCGCTTGGGCTTCAGCGCCGTACGGCGCGCTCGCCTGGCCGGGCTGCTGACCGTATGGCTGGGGCTGGCCGAACTGCTGGGGCGGGCCGTAAGCCTGGCCCTGAGTGAATTGCGGGGTCTGACCGAACTGCTGGGGCTGGCTGGTGGGCGCCATCTGGGTCGGGTTGTACTGCTGACCGCTCGTCGCGCCGAATCCCGATGGCGCCGAAGGGGTTCCGTAACCCGGTGCAGGGTATCCGGGTTGCTGGGGAGGGCCAGGCTGGGCGGGATAACCGGCCGGGGTGGCGGTGGTCGGCGGCGCCTGCGGTGGCTGCTGCACGTGCCCGGGAATCTGCACGACCTCGGTCTTGCCGTCGGTTCCGGCTTCCGTCGGGTTCGCGGGTGCGGCAGGGCCGCCCGGAGCCGCGTCGCCGCCAGCCGGAGTGCCGGGAACCTTGTTGCTGGGGTCTTCCGGATTGCTCATCTGTGGTCTCCCGCCTTCGCTGCGCCGCCTGGCGTGCGCGTGTCGCCGATTCGCCCGACTCCATGGTCGGTGAACGTCCCCCGAGGTGTGTTCGGCCTGTCTCCGCCGACGTCAGCGCGGGAGGTCGCCCACCGGCCCGATCAGCAAGAAACGTTACCCCAGCGACCGCCCTCGATCACTCAATGCGCCCGACGGCGACCACTGGTGTCGATCGGACGACCGAATATCGACGGTCAGCTCAGTTCGGCGGCGACCACACCCCGGCGAATGGCCCCCACCGCCACGCGCGCGGGGCGCGCCAACGGCGAATCCTCACCCACGCACAATCGGATCTGTTCGAGCAGGTCGACGACCTGTCGATTCCAGCGGACGAAGTCTCCCGGCGAGAGCAGATGTCCGCGCTCACCGGCCGCGGCGAGCGCCTCGGTCAACGACCGTCCCGACACCCACATCGAGACCGCGATGGAGAAGCCGGTGTCGGGTTCCCGAGTCGGCGAGACGTGGTGGCGTGTCTCGACGGCGGTCACCGACCGCCAGATCGCGACGGTCTCGGAGACCGCCGCGCGCAGTGCCGGATTGCCGCTCATCGCGTCGGCACCGGAATAGCTCTCGCGACGCGACTCGAAGACCATCGCGGCGACGACGGCCGCCAGATCCGGCGGTGAGAGCTTGTCCCAGATCCCCGCCCGGATGCACTCGGTCACCACCAGGTCGCTCTCGCTGTAGATCCGGCCGAGCACCTCGCCCGTCGGGGTGACGCGCACGGTCTCGTCGACGTACTCCAGATAACCGAGTTCGCTGAGCACCCCGACGATGTGATCGAAGGTGACACCGAGCGTCGAGGTGCGCGCACCGATCCGCGCCTGCGCGTCGACGATGTCGCGCAACAGCCGGTTGCGTCGTTCGGCCAGTCGGAACAGATCGTCGGAGGCGTCGATGCCGTGGGCGGGATGAGCCTTCAGCACGTGTCGGAGCCGCTTCAACTCGGCGTCATCGGCGGCCTCGGCGCGCTTCTTGCTGCGCCGGCCCCGGGGCATCTCGATGCCCGTGGCGCGCAGCGCCGACGCAAGGTCGCGACGACCCCGCCCGGAACGACGATCAGCATTGCGCGGCAGGCGCATTCCGCCGAGGACCTCCGGAGGATTGACGAAATCGGCCACCCCTACCCGGCCGCACCAGGCGTCCTCGGTGAGGACGAGGGGTTTCGGGTCGACCGGCGCCCCGGCCGTCTCCAGCACGACCGCGATCCCGCGATGGCGCCCCGTCGGCACACCGATGACCGCACCACGTTTGAGCGCGGCGAGTTCGTCGGCGATCGCGTCACGGCCCTCGACGCGACGCCGGAACCGCAGATCCCGCTCGCGCCGCCGGATGTCCTCACGCAGGGTGATGTATCCGAGGAATCCGGCGTAGGGTTCGTCCGTGCCGTGCACGTCGTCTGACGCGTCCGGCACGCCGCCGGAGTCCCCGTCGATGCCGATCGGTCCCGGATCGATCCCCCGCCGCCGTGCGGCACCGGCGAGTTCGACGTCGAGACGCCGCAACTGACGGCTCATCTCGTCGACCTTGCGCGCCTGACCGACCACCGAACGGTCCGCCTGGAACTGCGCGAAGGAGCGGTTGAGCAGATCGCGCGACCCGGCGAGGCCGAGTCGGCCGATCAGGTTCACCGCCATGTTGTATTCCGGCGCAAAGGAACTCCGCAGCGGGAAGGTGCGGGCACCGGCCAGCCCGGCGACCTGCTCCGGGATCAGTTCCGGCGACCACACGATCACCGCGTGTCCCTCGACGTCGATGCCGCGCCGGCCCGCGCGGCCGGTCAGCTGGGTGAACTCGCCGGGGCTCAGGTCCACGTGCGCCTCGCCGTTGAACTTGACGAGCCGTTCGAGGACCACCGACCGGGCGGGCATGTTGATGCCCAGCGCCAGGGTCTCGGTGGCGAACACCATGCGGACCAGGCCGCGGACGAAGAGCTCCTCGACCGTGTGCCGGAAGGTCGGCAACAACCCGGCGTGGTGGGCGGCGAACCCGCGTCGCAGACCCGCCCGCCACTCGTCGACACCCAGGACGTCGGCGTCGGCGGGTGAGAGTTCGGTCAGATGCCGATCCACCACCTGGTCCACCGCCGCCACCTGATCGGGCGTCAGCAGGTTCAGACCCGACCGCAGGCACTGCGCGAGCGCGCCGTCACAGCCGGCGCGGGAGAAGATGAATCCGATCGCCGGGAGCAGACCCTCCTTCTCCAATCGTGCGACGACCTGCGGCCGGGGCGGGCCCGGCTTACGTCGGGGACGGCCACGCCCGCGTCGCCCGCGCTGATCGTCGTCGTCCTCGAGGAGCATCCGGTGGCGGATGAAACGCTTCAGCTCGGGATTGACCTTCGGCCGATGATCACCTGCCGCACCGTGGGAGTCGAACAGGTCGAACAGTCTGCTGCCGACCAGCATGTGTTGGGTCAGGGGCACCGGCCGGTGATCGTCGACGATAACCGTGGTGTCGCCACGAACGGTCTGGATCCACTCGCCGAACTCCTCGGCGTTGCTCACCGTCGCCGACAGGCTGACCACCCGAACCGAGGGTTCGAGATGCAGGATGACCTCTTCCCACACCGCGCCGCGGAAGCGGTCGGCGAGGAAGTGCACCTCGTCCATCACCACATGCGACAAGCCGTTCAGCGCCGGGGAGTTCGCGTAGATCATGTTGCGCACGACCTCGGTGGTCATCACCACCACCGGCGCGTCGGAGTTGATCGAGGTGTCACCGGTGAGCAGACCGACCGACGCGGCACCGTGCACCGCGACCAGATCGGCGTACTTCTGGTTGCTCAGTGCCTTGATCGGCGTGGTGTAGAAGCATTTGCTGCCCGAGGCGAGCGCCAGGTGAACGGCGAACTCGCCGACGATGGTCTTGCCCGCACCGGTGGGGGCACAGACGAGGACGCCGTGGCCGCTCTCCAGAGCGTGGCAGGCGCGGATCTGGAAATCGTCGAGACGGAAGTCCAGGCGGGCGACGAAGGTGTCGAACGCCGATCCCGCGGTGGCGGAGGGGGC
The DNA here is from genome assembly GCF_030077625.1 of Gordonia sp. L191. Classification (NCBI taxonomy): domain Bacteria; kingdom Bacillati; phylum Actinomycetota; class Actinomycetes; order Mycobacteriales; family Gordoniaceae; genus Gordonia; species Gordonia sp. L191. The sequence continues at coordinate 2,459,658 of NZ_CP125996.1, forward strand.
GTCGAGCCGGTCGAAGGAAGTCATCGACTCCAGCATGTCACCTTCGAGGCCATCGGTGCTCTCCGTGCAGCTCCGTCGTGACCCGGTGACACATGGCCGGTGAGAGGTCGGTGGGTCAGAGGATGTCGTCGAAGGTGGATGCGTCGCGCACCCGGGCACGCGGCGTGCCCTGCTCGGCGGGGCGACTGCCGGTGCTCACCCCGCCGGCCGGCTCCAGCCGGGAGGCCACCGGTGGTGCGGACGGAGCGGGGATGGGGCCGGCCTGGTCGTCGGCCAAGGCGTCCCACTCCTGGGTGCGGCGGGTCTTGCGGCGGTCGTTGACGCGGGCGATCTGGATGGCGACCTCGAGCAGCACCGTCAGCGCCAGGGACAATGACAGCATCGTGAACGGGTCCTGGCCGGGCGTGACGATCGCCGCGAAGACGAACATGGTGAAGATGAGCCCGCGGCGCCACGCCTTGAGCTTCTGATAGCTGACGACCCCGACGAGGTTGAGCGCGACGATGAGCAGCGGTAGCTCGAAGCTCACGCCGAAGATGATCAGCAGGTGGATCATGAATCCGAAGTACTGGTCACCGGCCAGAGCGGTGACCTGTACGTCGTTACCCACGGTCAGCAGGAAGTGAAAAGCCTTGGCCACCACCAGGTACGCCATCACGGCGCCACCGACGAACAGCACCGCGGCCGCGGAGACGAAACTCATCGCGTACTTGCGTTCGTTGGCGTGCAGGCCCGGGGTCACGAACTGCCAGACCTGATACAGCCAGACGGGGCACGCCAGCACCATGCCGGCGGTCAGCGCGACCTTCAGCCGCAACATGAACTGGTCGAAGGGGCCGGTCGCGAGGAGCCGACAGCTACCGTCGGCGGTCAGTGTCGCCCGGGTCGACGGTGGTAGCGAACAGTAGGGTTCGCGCAGCAGATCGCCCAGGGACGAGACGCCGGGGATGCCGCGTGAGTACCAGATGAAGCCGACGATCGTGGTGACGACGATGGCCGCCATCGCCACGAGGAGTCGGTACCGAAGCTCCTGCAGATGCTCGACCAACGGCATGGTGCCGTCGGGATTGAGCTTGCGTTGTCGCTTACGCGGGTCGAGTGGGATCCGCACGCCGTACGCGCCTAGGCGGACTTCTTCGTATTGTCGGCCGGCGCGTTCGGAGCTGCCGCGTTGTGCGCCGGCGTCTCCGGGGAGGTCGGCAGTTCACGCGGCGGGGCGGGCTCGGCGGCGGTCGGTCGGGTCTCCCCGTCCTTCTGCATCTCCTGGACCTCGCTCTTGAAGATCCGCAGTGACTGACCCAGTCCGCGTGCGGCGTCGGGCAGCTTCTTCGATCCGAACAGCAGCACCAGAACCACCAGCACGATGACCCAGTGCCACCATGACATTGCACCCATTGAACTACCTTTCCCCGTCATTTCTCGGCCCGAGGGCCATCGTACCCCGCACCCCGGAACACCCGTCACCGCAAGTGTGACGACTCATGGTCACGCCCCCGCGGGGCCGGTGGTGTAGCGAGCCCGGGCGCGTGTGGCCTCGGCGTCGATCGCCGTCGCGATGTCGGCGTCGTCGACGACGCGCACTCGCCCGCCGAACCCGAGGAGGAAGCGGGTCAACCAGTCCGCCGAGCCATAGACCAGGCGAGCCCGGACCGGCGCGGACGAATCGGGTCGATCCTCGATCGGTTCGAGTGGCTCGACGGTGTAGTAGTCGAGAATCCACAACTCCGAGGAATCGACCTCGATGTCCACCGACGGAAGGTCGGGGTTCTCGGTGAGAATCGGCGACTGCACGGTGTGGCGCGCCTGATCGGGCGGCGCTGCCGGTTCGTCGAGCATCACCGCCTCGTCGATCCGGTCGAAGCGGAACAGCCGGACGCCCTCGCTCTCGCGGCACCACGCCTGCAGATAGGTGTGACCGTCGACGGCCTGCAGCGAGATCGGGTCGACGATCCGCCGGGTCACCACGTCGCGGCTCGCCGAGTAGTAGTTCAACGCCAGGGCACGGCTCGACCGCACCGCCTCCCGGACGATGCGATAACGGGGTGACTCGGTGAGGTCGTCGCCCGAGGCCGAGGTGAGAGGTGCGAGTCCGGAACCGCCCGCGGCACCGGGTACCGGGGCGCCGACCGCCTGCTCGATCTTGGCGATGGCCCGCCCGGCCGCTTCGCGGTCGAGGACCCCCGGGGTGTCGACGAGCGCGCGCAATGCCACCAGCAGGATGCTGGCCTCGGTCGGGGTCAGCCGCAGCGGCCGGTCCATGCCCGCGGTGAACCCGACGTGCACGTGTCCCTCGCTGAACTCGACCTCGATGAGATCGTCCGGGTAGTAGCCCGGCAGGCCGCACACGAACAGTTGCTCGAGGTCCTTGGTCAGCTGGCGCTCGGTCACCCCGAGATCGGCCGCCGCCTGATCGATCGAGATGCCGTCGTGGGCAAGGAAATACGGGACGAGCGCGAGCAGGCGGCTCAATCGGGACGGTGCAGCCTGGGCCATCAGGCACCCACCTGCGTCAGGGTGTCGAGACCATCGATGACGATCTGCCTCAGCTCCGGTGGCGACAGCACCACCGCGTCGGCGCCCGCGCCGAGCACCATCCGCGCGAGACCGGTCAGCGAGCCGATCTCGATGTCAAGGACATCGCCAGGTTCGCCGTCGTACTCCTGCGCGGTCCGGCCGGCCGCATGACGCCGCAAGCCCGCGGCGCGCCCGTCCGCCACCCACACCCGTGCAGTGCGGCCGTCGGACCCGGCTGCGGATTCCACCGCCGAGGCGACGATCGCCTGGAGATCGGTGCCATCGGGGACGGTCACCGAGCCCGGCTCGTCGACCGCCGTCACATCGGTGAGCCGGCTCAGCCGGAAGGTGCGGGTGTCGGCGCGGTCGCGATCGTGGCCGACGACATACCAGCGGCCGCGATTGGTGACCACCCCCCACGGTTCGAGAGTTCGTGACATTCCCGCCGATCCCGATCCGGCCCGATAGGTGAAGGTCACCGCGCGTTGCGCCTCGATGGCCGGCAGCAACGCTCCGAGGGTCGCCTCGCTACCCATCGACCGCGCCGAATCACCTGCGGAGATCCCGATCTCGTCGTCGGCGCGGACGTCGAATCCGGCCGCGCGCAACTTCAGGACCGCGGTCTGCGAGATGGCCGAGATCTCCGGGGTGTCCCACAGGGTGGCCGCCATCGCGATCGCGGCGGCCTCGTCCCGGTCGAACGAGATGTCGGGCAGCTCATAGCTGTCGCGATTGATGCGATAACCGTCGAGCCCCTGCCCCATCGCCGACGGCCCGGTCACCAGCGGGATGCCGAGCTCGCGCAGCTCGGTCTTGTCGCGCTCGAACATCCGGTTGAACGCCTCGGCCGACTGACCGTCGTCGTGGTACCCGACCACGTTGCGGCGGATGTACTCGGCGGTGACGAACTGCTTGGTCGCCAGCAGGCAGATCACCAGATTGAGGAGTCGCTCGACCTTCGAGACCTTGGATGATGCCACCCGTCGAGCCTACGACTCACATGGACGCGATCAGGCGATCGACGCGCTCGTCGACCGACCGGAACGGGTCCTTGCACAGCACCGTTCGTTGCGCCTGATCATTCAGCTTGAGGTGAACCCAGTCGACGGTGAAATCACGTCCGGCCTTCTGTGCTGCGGAGATGAAGTCACCGCGCAGCTTGGCCCGGGTGGTTTGCGGCGGTTCGTTCACCGCGGTCTTGATCGCCTCGTCGGTGGTGATCCGCCGCACCAGGCCCTTACGGGACAGGACGTCGAAGACGCCGCGACCGCGTTTGATGTCGTGGAACGCCAGATCGAGTTGCGCGATCTTCGGGTCGGACAGATCCATGGAGTACCGGTCCTGATAGCGCTCGAACAGCTTGCGCTTGATCACCCAGTCGATCTCGGTGTCCACACCGGAGAAGTCGCCGCTCTCCACCGCGTCGAGCATCCGGCCCCACAGATCGACCACCATGTCCATCTCCGGATCCGGGCGTCGGTTCACCAGGTGCTCGACCGCACGCGCGTGGTACTCGCGCTGGATGTCCAGGGCGCTGGCCTGGCGACCACCGGCGAGCCGGACCGGGCGACGCCCCGTGGGGTCGTGGCTGACCTCCCGGATGGCGCGAATCGGGTTGTCCAGCGCGAAATCCCGGAAGACCACACCGGCCTCGATCATCTCCAGCACCAACGCCGCCGAGCCGACCTTGAGCAGCGTCGTCATCTCCGCCATGTTGGAGTCGCCGACGATGACGTGCAGACGCCGGTACTTCTCGGCGTCGGCGTGCGGCTCGTCGCGGGTGTTGATGATCGGACGGGAACGCGTGGTCGCCGACGACACACCCTCCCAGATGTGTTCGGCACGCTGCGACAGACAGAAGGTCGCCGCCTTCGGCGTGGCAAGGACCTTCCCTGCGCCGCAGATCAGCTGCCGGGTCACCAGGAACGGCAACAGCACGTCGGAGATGCGGGAGAACTCGCCCGCGCGCACCACCAGGTAGTTCTCGTGGCACCCGTAGGAGTTGCCGGCCGAGTCGGTGTTGTTCTTGAACAGGTAGATGTCACCACCGATGCCCTCGTCGGCCAGGCGCTGCTCGGCGTCGATCAGCAGGTCCTCGAGGACGAGCTCACCCGCGCGGTCGTGATTGATCAGCTGGACCAGACCATCGCATTCGGCGGTCGCGTACTCCGGATGCGACCCGACATCGAGGTAGAGCCGCGCGCCGTTCTGCAGGAACACATTCGACGACCGGCCCCACGAGACGACCCGACGGAACAGATAGCGGGCCACCTCGTCGGGACTGAGTCGGCGATGACCGTGAAAGGTGCACGTGACACCGAATTCCGTCTCGATGCCCATGATTCGACGCTGCACGTGATCAACCCTACCCGCGCGCCGCCACGGCGACCTGCCGGACGCGCGAGCCGACCACGCCGTCCGCGGGCGGGACGAACGTGCTCACTGTGCCGCGGGATCGGCGGAACCCGCGGTGGACTCACCCGGCTCGTCCGGGGCGTCGGCACCGGCGACGGTGCCCTCGGCGTCACCGCCCTGGTCGACGCTCGAGAGCAACTCCGCCACGCGCGCGGCGGTCAGCCGCTTGAACGCCCGACGGGGCCGATTGCGGTCGAGGACCGCGACCTCGAGATCACCCGGGGTGAGTTCCCGTGGCGTGGCCGCGGCACCGTTGCCGGTGTCGGTGGGAGTGGCCAGTGCGGCGACCGCCACCGAGAGCGCATGCGCGAGATCGAGATCCGGGGTGTAGCTGTCCTTGAGGGCGGCCGCGATGGATTCGGTGGCACCACCCATCACCAGAAACCGCGTCTCGTCGGAGATCGAGCCGTCGTAACCGATGCGGTAGAGCTGGGAGGGCTTCGGCTTGCCCGGACGGGCCACCTCGGCGACGCACAGCTCGACCTCGTAGGGCTTGGCCTGCTCGGTGAACACCGATCCGAGTGCGTTGGCATAGGTATTGGCCAGACTCAGCGCCGACACGTCGTTGCGGTCATAGCTGTACCCGCGCATGTCCGCGAGCTGGATTCCGGCCTTGCGTAGACTCTCGAACTCGTTGTACTTGCCCACCGCGGCAAACCCGATGCGATCGTAGATCTCACTGGTCTTGCGCAGCGTGTTCGACGGGTTCTCCGCGACGAACAGCACACCGTCGGCGTAGGTCAGGATGACCACGCTGCGACCGCGGGCAATACCCTTGCGCGCCAACTCCGAGCGGTCGCGCATGATCTGCTCGGCACTGGCGTAATACGGAAACGTCACCGCGGATCTCCTTCGTGCTCGGCGGCGCGGCGATCGATGATCGCGCGTGCGGCCGCCTCGATCGCCTCCGAGTCGACCTCGTGGGCACCCTGCGCACCCACCACGACCGCCAACGGGAAGATCTTGCGGACCAGGTCGGGACCACCGGTGGCGGTGTCGTCATCGGCAGCGTCGTAGAGGGCCTCCACGGCCACCGCCAGCGCGCCGTCGGCGTCGAGATCGCGACGGTAGAGCTTCTTCATCGATGACTTGGCGAACACCGAACCGGAACCGATCGCGGTGTACCCGCCGAACTCCTCGTGACGGTCACCGGCGACGTCGAAGGAGAAGATCCGACCGCGCTCGGTGGGGTCGTCGTGATCGATGTCGTAACCGACCAGCAGCGGGATCGCCGCCAGACCCTGAAGCGCCGCACCGAGATTGCCGCGCACCATCGAGGCCAGCCGGCTCACCTTGCCGTCCAGCGTGAGCGGCACACCCTCGATCTTCTCGTAATGCTCGAGCTCGACGGTGAACAAGCGGACCATCTCGATCGCGATACCCGCGGTGCCGGCGATACCGGCCGCTGAGTACTCGTCGGTGATGTAGACCTTCTGCACATCCCGAGTGGCGATGAGGTTGCCCATCGTCGCGCGCCGGTCACCGGCGAGCACCACCCCGCCGGGATAGCTCACCGCCACGATGGTGGTGCCGTGCGGGATCTCGGAGGTGTCGGTCGCGGCGCTCATGTGCTGTGCACGAGCACCCGGTAACTGCTCCGGAGCGTGCACCCGGAGGTAATCACTGAACGAGGAGATGTCCGCGCCAAGGGAAAGTGCCGGTCGCCGAACGGGATTGGGGAACAGTGAATCGAACCCGTCGCTCACTGGCCGCCCTTCTGCACATAGGCACGCACGAAGTCCTCGGCGTTCTCCTCGAGCACGTCGTCGATCTCGTCGAGCAGATCGTCGGTGTCCTCGGTCAGCTTCTCGCGTCGTTCCTGACCCGCACCACCGTCCGAGCCGAGGTCGTCGTCGTCTCCGCCGCCGCCGCGCTTGGTCTGTTCCTGCGCCATCTGCACTCCTTAGTGTTGGCGAAGCCTCCGGCTTCGCGTGTGTTCACGCCCGAGAGCACCACTCTTCGTCGTCGGAGACGTCGCTCGCTGCGCTCACTGGTCTCCTCCTCCTGCATCGCGGTGCGGCGCGAACACGCCGTGCCACCATCACCCGAGTCGTATACGGGTTGTCGTCGTACCCGCTCGCTGGTGTATGACCACACTACCGGCGCAGACCCGTTCTGGGCGGTCGTAACACGACGACGTCTGCGAGGTCGATCAGGTCGTCAGCTGCTCGACGAGGTCGGCTGCGGAGTCCACGGAGTCGAGCAGCTTGCCGACGTGGGCTCGGCTGCCGCGCAACGGCTCCAGCGTCGGTATGCGCACCAGCGAGTCGCCGCCGAGATCGAAGATCACCGAATCCCAGCTCGCCGCGGCCACGTCGGCGCCGAAGCGTCGCAGGCACTCACCACGGAAGTAGGCGCGGGTGTTGGTCGGTGGTTCGGTGATCGCCCGCGTCACCTGCGCCTCGTCGACCAGACGTTTCATCGATCCGCGCGCCACGAGCCGGTTGTAGAGACCCTTCTCCAGGCGCACATCGGAGTACTGCAGATCGATCAACTGCAGGCGGGGCGCCGACCACCCGAGGCCCTCGCGCTGCCGGAAGCCCTCCAGAATCCGCAGCTTCGCCGGCCAGTCGAGGATGTCGGCACACTCGAGCGGATCCCGTTCGAGACGGTCGAGGACGTCGGCCCACGTGGCCAGGACGTGCATGGCCCGCTCGTCGTCGGAGTGCTCCCGCTCGTGGAACCGGACGCAGCGGTCGAGATACTCACGCTGCAGCGCCAGGCCGGTGAGTTCGCGCCCGTCGGTCAGCGCGACGGTCGCGGCCAGGCTCGGATCGTGACTGATCGTGTGCACCGCCTGCACGGGGCGTGCGAGTTCGAGGTCGGAGAAATCGACTCCGGCCTCGATGAGATCGAGCACCAGCGAGGTGGTGCCGACCTTGAGGTAGGTGGCGGTCTCGGCGAGGTTCGCGTCGCCGATGATCACGTGCAGACGCCGATAGCGTTCCGGGTCGGCGTGCGGCTCGTCGCGGGTGTTGATGATCCCGCGCTTGAGGGTGGTCTCCAGCCCCACCTCAACCTCGACGTAGTCGGAGCGCTGGGAGAGTTGGTATCCCGCCTCGTCGCCGGACTGCCCGATGCCGACGCGGCCGGAGCCGGTAATCACCTGACGCGAGGCGAAGAACGTCGTGAGACCGCCGATGACCGCGGTGAACGGGGTCTCCCGGTTCATCAGATAGTTCTCGTGGGTGCCGTACGAGGCACCCTTGCCGTCGATGTTGTTCTTGTAGAGCTGCAGACGCGGGGCGCCCGGCACACTCGCGACATGGCGTGCGGCGGCCTCCATGACCCGCTCCCCCGCCTTGTCCCAGATCACCGCATCCATCGGGTCGGTGACCTCGGGCGCGGAGTACTCGGGATGGGCGTGATCGACGTAGAGCCGCGCGCCGTTGGTGAGGATCATGTTCGCGGCGCCGATCTCGTCGGCGTCGATGATCGGTGCCGGACCCGAGCCGCGGCCGAGATCGAACCCGCGCGCGTCGCGCAGCGGCGACTCCACCTCGTAATCCCACCGCGTGCGCTTGGCGCGAGGCACGCCGGCCGCCGCCGCATAGGCCAACACCGCCTGGGTGGAGGTCATGATCGGATTCGCGGTCGGGTCCCCCGGAGCCGAGATGCCGTACTCGACCTCGGTACCGATGATTCGCTGCATACACCGAGCCTAGAGGTCGCTCGCCGACACCACCGATCCCACCCACCGGGGCGCCGACGGGTGAGAGGCCCGGGCGCCGTGGTCGGGATGGGTACGCGTCGATGAACACCACCCCGCTTGCGGTGCGCACGGTCGCCGTCGTCGGTAGCGTCTACGCCGTGAAAGCCTTCCGCCGGTTCACCGTCCGCGTGCCGCTCCCGGCCCCCCTCGCCGACCTCGACGTCCTGGCCCGCAATCTGCGCTGGGTGTGGCACAGCGACACCCAGGATCTGTTCGCCACGATCGACCCTGATCTGTGGCACTCCTTCGCCGATCCGCTACGCCTGCTCGCCGAGGTCGATCCGGCGCGACTGGCCGAACTCGCCGACGACGACGGCTTCCGCGGCCGGCTCGAAGCGCTGCGCGCGGAGCTCGACACCTATCGGGCCGAGCCACAGTGGTTCGGTCGGCAGGAACGCGACGGTGTGCCGATGCCCCCGGGTATCGCCTACTTCTCGATGGAATTCGGGATCTCCGAGGTGCTACCGATCTACTCCGGCGGCCTGGGCATCCTGGCCGGCGACCATCTCAAGGCGGCCTCGGATCTGGGCCTGCCGCTCATCGGGGTCGGCCTGTTCTACCGCTCGGGCTACTTTCGGCAGAGCCTCTCGCACGACGGCTGGCAGATCGAGCGATACCCCGTCAACGATCCGGGGCTGCTGCCGCTGGACCTGCTGACCGACGGCGAGCATGCGGTCGACATCACCGTGTCGATGCCCGGCGGACGCACCCTGCACGCCCAGGTCTGGGTCGCCACCGTGGGCCGGATCCCGTTGCTGCTGCTCGACACCGACATCCCGGCCAACGACGACGAGCTGCGATCGGTGACCGACCGGCTCTACGGCGGCGACCAGGACCATCGGATCAAGCAGGAGATCCTCCTCGGTATCGGCGGGGTGCGCGCACTGCGTGCCTTCATCGCGGCCACCGGCCGCCCCGAGCCCACGGTGTTCCACATGAACGAGGGACATGCGGGCTTCCTCGGCGCCGAACGCGTCCGCGAACTCGTCGAGTCGGGGCTCGATGTTGGCTCCGCGGAGTCGGTGGTACGCGCGTCCAACATCTTCACCACCCACACCCCGGTCCCCGCGGGCATCGACCGCTTCGGCAAGGATCTGGTCTCGTTCTATCTCGACGCCGACCCCGGTGGCGGGTCCCGGTTGCTGCCCGGGCTGTCCGCGGCGACGGTCCTCGAACTCGGCAACGAGGGCGATCCCGGAATATTCAACATGGCGCACATGGGTTTTCGGCTCGGCCAGCGGTCGAACGGAGTGTCGCAGCTGCACGGCGAGGTCAGCCGGGAGATGTTCGCCGGGCTCTGGCCGGGCTTCGACGCCGACGAGGTGCCGATCGGGGCGATCACCAATGGCGTACACGGGTTCACCTGGGTCGCGCGCCCCTGGCGCGAACTCGTCGGCGTCGACGAGGACTCGGCGGCATCCCGGTACGCCGACTTGTCGTCGGCCGATCTGTGGAAAACCCGGCAGACGCTTCGCGGCGGACTGGTCGACGAGGTGCGCCGACGCGCACATGCCAGCGGCCGTGATCGCGGTTTCAGCGAGGTCGAATTGTCCTGGACCGCAGATCTCTTCGACCCCGAGGTGCTGACCATCGGCTTCGCGCGGCGCGCCGCGACGTACAAGCGGCTGACGCTCATGTTGCGCGACCCCGAACGTCTCAAGCGCATCCTCACCGACCCGCAGCGTCCGGTGCAACTGGTCATCGCGGGCAAGGCGCACCCGGCCGACGACGGCGGCAAGGCGCTCATCCAGCAGGTGGTCCGCTTCACCGAGGACCCGGCGATCCGCGATCGCATCGTGTTCCTGCCCGACTACGACATCTCGATGGCACGGCACATCTACGCCGGCTGCGACGTCTGGCTCAACAACCCGGTGCGGCCGATGGAGGCCTGCGGTACCTCGGGAATGAAGTCGGCGCTCAACGGCGGCCTGAATCTGTCCATCCTCGACGGATGGTGGGACGAGATGGCCGACGGCGAGAACGGCTGGGCCATCCCGTCGGCCGAGGGCGTCACCGATGAGAACCGGCGCGACGACCTCGAGGCCGAGGCCCTGTACTCGCTGCTGGAGAACTCGGTCATCCCGTTGTTCTATGCGCGTGAGACCAGCGGCCTGCCTGAGCGCTGGGTCGAGATGGTCCGGCACACGCTGTCGGTCCTCGGTCCGAAGGTGCTCGCCTCCCGGATGGTCCGCGACTACACCACCGAGCTGTATGCGCCCGCGGCGCAGTCGTTCACGGCCGCGGTCGCCGACGACTACGCGGCGGCCCGGGACCTCGCCGTCTACCGCAGGCGGGTCGAGGCGGCGTGGCCGTCGGTGATGATCGCGGGGCTCGACGAGTCCGGCGACCCGGGTGCCCGGCAACTGCAGCTGACCGCCCAGGTCGGTCTCGGGGGGATGGCCGCCGACGAGGTGACGGTCGAAGCGGTTCTCGGGCGGGTCGACGACGCCGGCGACATCGTCGAACCGACCGTGTCGCCGATGAGTCCCGCCGGTGGTCCCGACGCCTCGGGGCGGGTGGCCTTCACCACGACGGTCACCCCGCACCGTTCCGGTGTACTCGGCTACACCGCGCGCGTGCTGCCGCGCCAGCGGCTGCTCGCCGACGACGCCGAACTCGGACTGGTGCGCTACCCGGCGCCGGCCGGCGGCTGAGCGACGGGCTCGGAGGCCGCGCGCGTCTGCGGCTCAGCGCTTCTTGAGCCGCAGACGCGAGTAGGTGAACAGGTAGAGGATCACCGCGATCACCAGCAGCACCCCGAATGCCAATCCGGCGTGCGCGGGTGAGGTCTGCCAGAGGGAGACCTTCTGGGTCGCATCGGGATTGATGGTGGGCAGATCGACTGCGCCCGCCGACGCCACGTAGCCCCAGTAGGACGGGAAGATCCACGAGAGCTGTTGCAGGCCAGGCTTGTCCAGTGCGAACAGGCCACCGCAGAACACCAACTGCACCATGATGATGATCACCAGCGGGGGCATCGCCTGCTCCTGCGAGCGAACCGCCGCCGAGATCGCCAGGCCGACCAGGGTGGACACGCATGCCAGCGCGGCGATCGCGACGAACAACGCCACCGGTGGCGGCACCAGCGGACCACCGAGCTGTGGCAATCCCCGGCCGGCGAAGGTGATCGCGACCATCACCGCGCTCTGCAGGATCGCGGTGATGAAGAACACCACCACCTTTGCCCACAGGTAGGCGCCGGGTCGCAGCCCGACCGCCCGCTCACGTTCGAAGATGTCGCGCTCACCGACCAGATCGCGCATCGTCAATGCCGCACCCATGAACGCCGCCCCCACCACCAGCACGACGAGGATCTGCACCGCCTCGACCGGGTCCTTCGCTGCCGGACGCGGCGGGATCAGGTTGGGGTCGGCGGCCATCTTGGCGTTGAATCCGTCGCTGCCCGGGATGACCAGCGTCAGCAATCCCAGCACCACCGGGAGCAGGATGAGGAACGCCAGATAGCCGACGTCGGCGAAGATCAGGCGTACCTGCCGGCGACCGATCGTGCTCGACTGTCGCGTGAAGCTGGTCTGCGGCACCGGTATCGGCGGGCCCGGCGGCCGCGGCGGGGGCGGTGGTGTGGGCGCGCGCCTGCCCTGCAGATACCGCACGTGTGCGGTGTCGGGGGCATCGGCGACGAAGGCGAAGATCTCCGCCCAGTCCGAGGTGCCCATCGCGGCCCCGACCTGTGTGGGCGGTCCGCAGTAGGCGGTCTTGCCGCCCGGCGCGAGCAGCAGCACCTGATCGCACATCGACAGGTAGGTCAGCGAGTGGGTGACCACGAGGACCACGCGGCCGGCGTCGGCGAGGCGTCGCAGCGTCGACATCACCTGGCGGTCGAGGGCCGGATCGAGGCCGGAGGTCGGCTCGTCGAGGATGAGCAGCGAGGGCCCGGTGAGCAACTCCATCGCCACCGATGCGCGTTTCTGCTGGCCACCGGAGAGCTTCTCGACGCGTGTGTCGACATGCTCGGTGAGTTGCAACTCGGCGAGCACACCGTTGATCACGTTGTCGCGGTCGGCTTTCGACAGATCCGGTGGCAGACGCAGCTCGGCGGCATAGCGCAGGGCCTGGCGCAGGGTGAGCTTGTGGTGCAGGACGTCCTTCTGCGGCACCATGCCGATGCGGGTGCGCAGCGAGTCGTATTCCTCGTGGACGCTGCGGTTCTCGAAGGTGACCCGCCCGCTGGTCGGCGAATTCAGCCCGGCGACGATGCGCGAGACGGTCGACTTGCCCGCACCCGAGGGCCCGATCACCGCGGTCAGTGATCCGGGTCGGGCCGAGAACTCGACGTCCTGCAGGAGTTTCTTACCCCCGTCGACGACGAGGCTCACACCGTTGACCTGGAGGCCACCGGCGACCACATCCTGGGCCTGGCCGCGCATCAGGCTGCCGGCGGACACCACGAAGTCGCTGTTGCCGATGGTGACGACGTTGCCGTCGGTCAGCCGAACCCGTTGCACGCGTTGACCGTTGACATAGGTGCCGTTGACGCTTCCGAGGTCTTCGATGTAGAGACCGTCGGGTCGGGACAACACCCGGGCGTGGTGACGCGAGGCGAGTACGTCGCTGACGACGATGTCGTTGTCGGGGGTGCGGCCGATCGACTGCGAGCCCGCCAACGAGATCGTCTCGCGGCCCGGACGTTCGGCGCGTCCGGGCAGTTGATAGATCGCCGAGACATTCTGCTTGAGTGCCTGGAGGTGCGGCGCATCGGCGAGTTCGGCGGGCATCGGTGCGACCGCGCCGGGTTCATAGGATCCTGGCGCCGGTACGCGCATCGGCATCCGGGAAGAGCCCGCAGCGGCCGGACGTGGACCGGACCCCACCGGGCCCGGCGGCGCCGCCGGAGGGCGTCGCGGGGGTTGCGGCGGTGGCGGTGGCGAACCCGGACGCGCTGCGGTGCCATACTGCTGCCCGGCGGTGCCCGCCGCCGGTGGGGCATCGAGCGCCACCTCGACGAGCGGGCCGGTGGTCGCGTCACCGAGCCGGAAGCCTGCGCCCGCGGTGAGCGGTAGCTCGGACACCCGCTGCGGACCGTGGAAGAAGCCGTTGGTACTACCGGCGTCGACCGCCCACCAGCCGGTCCCCCGCCACTCGATCGACAGGTGATGCCGAGATACCAGCGGGTGGTTCACGACGACGTCGTTGTCGGGGGTACGGCCGATACGAACCCGTGGCGAATCGCCGAGTCGGTGCGTGATCCCGGCAACCGTCAGCCGGCCGGGGATCATCGAGACGCTGCTGTTCATCACCGACAGACTCTAGTGCGTCCGAGGCCACCCGTCCCCGCCTCGTCGTGTGCATGACGGACAAATCGGGACGCCGACGGACGGTACCGACGACACGGACAGGGGTGAAACGGCAGCTGCCCACTCCCGAATCGGGAGTGGGCAGCGCCGCACCGGACTCGGGCCGGAGTCGACCTACAGGTACTGGCCGGTATTGGTCTCGGTGTCGATGGCGCGGCTCGCACCCGAACTCTTGCCGGTGACCAGCGTGCGGATGTAGACGATCCGCTCGCCCTTCTTGCCCGAGATGCGGGCCCAGTCGTCGGGGTTGGTGGTGTTGGGCAGATCCTCGTTCTCGGCGAACTCGTCGAGGATCGAGTCGAACAGGTGCTGCACTCGCAGACCCGGTGCGCCGGTGTCCAATTGCGACTTGATGGCGTACTTCTTCGCGCGGTCGACGACGTTCTGGATCATCGCGCCGGAGTTGAAGTCCTTGAAGTACATGACCTCCTTGTCGCCGTTGGCGTAGGTCACCTCCAGGAAGCGGTTCTCGTCGCTCTCTGCGTACATACGCTCGACGACCTTCTCGATCATCGCGTCGAGGCATGCGGTCCGGTCGCCCCCGAACTCACCGAGGTCGTCGGCGTGCACCGGCAGTGACTCGGTGAGGTACTTGGAGAAGATGTCGATCGCCGACTCTGCATCGGGGCGTTCGATCTTGATCTTCACGTCGAGTCGACCCGGTCGCAGGATGGCGGGATCGATCATGTCCTCACGGTTGGAGGCACCGATGACGATGACGTTCTCGAGGCCTTCGACACCGTCGATCTCGCTGAGGAGCTGCGGGACCACGGTGGTCTCCACGTCCGAGGAGACACCCGAGCCACGGGTCCGGAAGATCGAATCCATCTCGTCGAAGAACACGATGACCGGTGTGCCCTCCGATGCCTTCTCCCGGGCCCGCTGGAAGATCAGGCGGATGTGCCGCTCGGTCTCGCCGACGAACTTGTTGAGCAGTTCGGGGCCCTTGATGTTGAGGAAATAGGACTTGGCCTCCTTGGCGTCGTCACCACGCACCTGGGCGATCTTCTTGGCGAGCGAATTGGCCACCGCCTTGGCGATCAGCGTCTTACCGCAGCCGGGAGGACCGTAGAGCAGCACACCCTTGGGCGGACGCAGCGCGTAGTCGCGGAAGAGATCCTTGTGCAGGAACGGCAGCTCGACGGCGTCGCGGATCTGCTCGATCTGGCGGCCGAGGCCACCGATGTCCTCGTAGCCGACGTCGGGCACCTCCTCGAGCACGAGATCCTCGACCTCGGCCTTCGGAACGCGCTCGAAGGCGAAGCCCGCCTTGGTGTCGATGAGCAGGGAGTCGCCCGGGCGCAGCTTGCGACGCTTGCCGTCCTCGCCGTCGACTTCGCCGCGCAGCGGTTCGGCCAGCCACACCACACGCTCCTCGTCGGCGTGCCCGACGACGAGTGCGCGCTTGCCGTCACCGAGAACCTCACGCAGCGTGCTGATCTCGCCGACCGAATCGAAGTCGCAGGCCTCGACGATCGTCAGCGCCTCGTTGAGGCGCAGTGTCTGCCCCTTGTGCAGCACCTCGGTGTCGATGTTCGGCGAGCACGTCAGGCGCATCTTTCGGCCCGAGGTGAACACGTCGACGGTCTGATCGGGATGGATCTCGAGCAGCACGCCGTAGCCACTGGGGGGCTGACCGAGCCGGTCGACCTCTTCGCGCAGGGCGACGAGTTGCTGACGCGCCTCTTTCAGGGTCTCGAGGAGCTTGGCGTTGCGGGCGGTGAGGTTGTCGACGCGATCCTGGAGATCCCTCGGATCCGAGGCGCGGGTGAATGCCGAGCGCTCCCGTTCCGCGCGGGCCGCGGCCAGAGGTGGGGTGTAGGCAGGGGTGAAGGTCTCCCCCGCCTCGACGTCGCGCGCATGCGCGGACTCGCTCGGGTCATTGCTGCCCGTGTTCTCCACCGAGGCTTCGTGGCGATCAGATTCGGTCATTACTGACTCCTCTCCCCGGCAATCGCTCCCAATGGAGCACTTGCGCCGTAACACCACGCTACCGGCAGGAGAGAAGAATCGCCGTGCACTGCGCGAGGAGAGATGTTGATGGTGTGTTAAATGTGCGTCTTCGCAACGTATTAGCGATGTTTCCGGCTCGGCCGTGCGCGGATTCAGCCGCGTGTGGGTCGCCGTTGCGGCCGGAGCGTGGTGGTGCCCTCGGCGAGTCGTCGCGCGGTGATCAGAAACGCGGTGTGTCCTTGCATTTTGTGTTCGGGGCGGACCGCGAGGCCCACCGCGCTCCAATCACGTACCAGCGACTCCCAGGCCCGTGGCTCGGTCCAGCACTCCTGATCGCGCAGCGCCTCGATGACACGCGACAATTGCGTGACCGTCGCCACATAAACCGTCAAGACCCCGCCTGGTTTCAAGATCGAACGCACCACGTCGAGCGGCTCCCACGGCGCGAGCATGTCGAGGATGACGCGATCGAATTGCTCGGTGACGGCGATATTCGCCAGATCATCGATCACCAGTGACCAATTCGGCGGGTGACCGCCGAAGAATGTCTCGACATTGCGCTGGGCGTGCTCGGCGTGATCGTCGCGGATCTCGTACGAGGTCACCTCGCCACGCTCGCCGACGGCGCGCAACAACGAGCAGGTCAGCGCACCGGAACCGGCACCGGCCTCCAGGACGCGGGCGCCGGGGAAGATGTCGCCTTCGGTGACGATCTGTGCGGCATCCTTGGGGTAGATGACCTGTGCACCTCGGGGCATCGACAGGACGTAGTCGACGAGTAGTGGACGCAGCGCCAGGTATTCGGTTCCGCTGGTCGCCGCGACGATGCTGCCCTCGGGTGCGCCGATCAGGTCGTCGTGCGCGATCGCGCCGCGGTGGGTGTGGAACTGTTTTCCGGTTTCCAGGATCACCGTGAACTTGCGCCCCTTGGCGTCGGTGAGCTGGACCCGGTCCCCGACGACGAACACGCCACTCGACGCCATCAGGTGGTGCTCTCGCGCAGCATGGTGGGGTGGTCCTCTCGGGGCTGGTGTTACACGTGTTGTCTACTGTGGCAGGACGTTTCCGATGCTGACGGTGTCTCCACCGACGTTCGCTGGCGTTTGTCACCGACGTTTGCGGCGTTTGTCACCGATGTGCGCGGGTTTGTCACAGCCGCGCCCTACCCTGCCAAATGTGACGACCACAGTTTCTCCCGGGTCCACCCAGGCCACCGCTGCACCCGTTCCGGCCGCAAGCGCCCCGGCCCTGGACGAGGTGTCCGCGCCGGGTTCGGGGCGCGGTCTCGTCGGTCGGCCGTTGGCGTTGTCGCCCTCACGTGCCGCCGACTTCAAACAATGCCCGCTGCTCTATCGCTATCGTGCGATCGACAGGTTCCCCGAGACTCCCACGAAGGCTCAGACCCGCGGAACGGTCGTCCACGCCGCGCTCGAGAACCTCTTCGACATGCCGGCGTCTCTGCGCACACAGGAGTCCGCGGACTTTCTGGTGGAGGGTGCCTGGGCGGCGTTGTGCGAGGCCGATCCGTCGCTGGCCGAGCTGATCGGACCGGGTGATCACGAGGCCTTCCTCGCCGAGGCGCACGGACTCATAGAGAACTACTACCGGATGGAGAATCCGACGGCCTTCGATGCGGCCGCCGTGGAGGAACACGTCGAGATCGAGGCCGACGACGTGCTCATGCGCGGTTTCATCGATCGCATCGACATCGCACCCACCGGGGAGATCCGGGTGGTCGACTACAAGACCGGCCGCGCGCCCGGTGAGGCCTACGAGGCCAAGGCACTGTTCCAGATGAAGTTCTACGCGCTGGCGATCCTGCGGATTCGGGGTGTGGTCCCCGCCCGTCTGCAACTGATGTATCTCTCCGACGGGCAGGTGCTCACCTACACCCCCGATCGCGACGAACTCGAGCGTTTCGGTCGCACCTTGTCGGCGATCTGGCGGGCGATCCGGGCGGCCGTCGCCTCCGGCGACTTCCGGCCCCGTCGATCACGTCTGTGCCGCTACTGCGAACATCACGAGCGGTGCCCCGAGTTCGGTGGCCAGATTCCCGAATATCCCGGTCCGCCGGCGGGTTTCACGGTCTGAGCGGCGCCCGCCCGGGTGCTGCGCAGGATCACCCCGCGGTGGTGCCGCCCGAGGTCCCGCCGGTTGAGCCCTCGTCGCTCGAGCCCTGATCACCCGAGCCGTCGCCTGCGTCGGCAGTGCCTGTTGCCGTCGTGCCGGTCGCACCCGAGGTCGCCGTGCCGGTCGCACCCGAGGTCGCCGTGCCGGTCGCACCCGAGGTCGCCGTGCCGGTGTCGGCGTGCCGACCGCTGCCCTGCAGGCGGTGCCGGCCCCCGCCCTGTGCGGGCTGATCGGCCGGGGACTGAGCCCCCGTCCCCGTCTCGGTGCTCCCCGTCTCGGTGGTCCCGGTCTGGGTGGTCCCGGTCTGGGTGGTCCCGGTCTGGGTGGCGGATGTCTGGTCGTCGCCGGGCGCTTCGGGTGCTCGATGCCGCCCCGGGATCGCCGGTGTCGTGGATGCCGAATCCTGTTGGGGCGCCACGGTTTCACCCGGCGCCGCGGTACCGGCGGTGTCGGGTGTGGCTGCCATCCGGGCTTGTGGCGACGGTGTCGGGCGTTGGTCCGGGCCGGTCACGACCGGTACGGCCGCGTTGTCGACGGCGGGGCCCTGCAGCGGATAGAAGGCGTTGTTGACCTTGTCCCAGCGCGCGAGGTCGGCGGTGTCGTAGCCGATCCCGAGTTCGTCGTTGACCAGCATCGCCAGCATCGTCAGCGGATGGTGATCGGGCTGATAGACGAGGTAGGTGGTGTTGCCGTCCTGGCTGTACAGCGTGGTCGGTTCCTGGCTGTAGTCGATCAGGTCGCCGTAGTTGTCGGCGCCCATGCCGGAGTGGATGGTGATGAAGCCTGCCGCGTCGACGAGAAGCGAACTCACCGGCCGATACCAGACCCACTGGAAATTGGCGACCGGATCACCCACCACGATCACCGAGGTCACCGCCTGTTGGTTGCCCGTCGCACCCGGATCGCGGGCACCGTTGGATTCCGCACCGAACGCCTCGAAGAACGCCCCGACCAGCGGTTGCTCGGCGGCCCAGGCCTTCAACCCCCACGGGGAGCGCGGATCGGAGATGAGGATGATGTGCGAGTTGGCCGTGTCGATGGAGCCCGACGCGACGGCCTGTTCGGCGGCGTTGCCCAGCGCTTCGGCGCCCTGCGAG
Organism: Gordonia sp. L191; assembly: GCF_030077625.1. NCBI lineage: Bacteria > Bacillati > Actinomycetota > Actinomycetes > Mycobacteriales > Gordoniaceae > Gordonia > Gordonia sp. L191. Next base: position 2,478,794 of record NZ_CP125996.1, read on the forward strand.
TAGCCGGTGTAGACGACGTGGGTGCCGAGTCCGGAATTCAGGAAGGCCTTCATCACGGCGACGTTGCCCTCGACGGCGACGTCACGGGACTGGTCATAGGGCGGGGCGAAAATGGGCAGGATCGCGCCGGATTGTCCTGACGTGAGGGGCGCCAGCGACTGCGGGTAGTTGACCACGACGGTTTCCCGTCCGGCGCGCATCCCCTTGATCCGCGGATACAACGTGCCGTCGTCGGTACCCGGGGTCACCACGATGATGGTGCTGCGATCCGCATGCGGATCGTGCGTGCCCAGCCAGTCCGGACAGTCCGGGTTGATCGACGTGTCATCGGCATCGGGCGGGACCGGGCAGTCGTCGGCGAAGGCATAACTCACCACCTCGGAGTCGACCAGGCCCCTGACAACCGAATCCACGCCGGCGTGGGCAACCGTCGCCGACAGGGTCATCGGGACGACCGCACCGAGACACAGCGCGCATCCGGCGGCCGTACTCGCGACCGCCTTTCGTACTCCGTACAAGACGTCTTCCCCTCGATCGATCACCGCGTGGACGTCGCGGATCCACCAGGGCTCCCATCGATGAGTCGTGTTGCCCGCTGTTCATGATCAACATGATCGGATCGATGGTGGTGAACGAAGTTCATCCTGGACGTTTGATCGGCCGATCCTGGTGCGAGTCCGTGAATGTTCACCCGATCGGACGAACAGTTGCGATCGTTCAACCGACACCGATTCGCGGCCCGTACCCCACCCCGGAGCGGACTATGCCGACTCGCATAGGCTCTGGCTGTGGAGACCAGTTACTACGTTCCGGAGGGTTCGGGTGCGGACGGGTTCGAGTACTTTCGACCGACGTCGGCGACCATCAGTCCGTGGTCGTCGGATATCCAGCACGGCGGTCCTCCCACCGGGCTGTTGATGCGGGCGCTCGAGCACGCGGCGCCGGAGGAGTCGATGCACTTCACCCGGGTGACCACCGAGATCCTGGGTGCGGTCGGGCTCGAGCGGAATCGGGTTCGGGCGCAGGTGATCCGGCCGGGCCGACGCATCAGCATGGTCGCCGCCGACCTCGAGGTCGCCCGACCCGACGGTTCCTATCGTCGGGTGGCCCGGGCAGTGGCGTGGCGATTGCGCGCCCACGACACCTCGACGATCGCGGTGCGTCCCCAGTCGCCGCTGCGGCCGACGCCCGAGGACATCGGTGTGAAGGTCGGCGTCACCGCGGACAGCTCACTCGGGGTCGACTGGGGCACCGAGGGATTCATCGGCTCGACGGAGTCGGCGGTCACCACGGGCAGGCTCGGCGCCACACCGGCGGTCTGGCTACGGCCGGCGGTCGAACTCGTCGCCGGGGAGAAGATCTCCGATCTGCAATCGATCATGACCGTCGTCGACGTCGCCAACGGCCTCGGCACCCGATTGCGTCCGGACGAATGGACGTGGATGAACACCGACACCACCGTGCATTTCTCGGCGGTGCCGTCCGGGCAATGGCTCGGCATCGACGCTGAGCTGGCCGCGGGCTCCGATGGATTCGGCGCGACCTTCGCCGACCTCTACGACGCGGACGGATTCATCGGACGGTCCGCGCAGACGGTACTGCTCGACGGCCGCTGAGCGACTCACCGGCTCCGCTGCGGCGCCCGGCCGAACAGTGTCGACTGCTCAGAACCGGCAGGACCGGATGTCGGAGGCCAGGATCGCCCGCACACCGAGTTCGGAGAGTTCGTCCATCAGGTTCTGGTGGCTCTTGCGCGGGACCATCGCGCGCACCGCGACCCAGTCCGGGTCGGCCATCGGTGAGACGGTCGGCGACTCGAGGCCCGGGGTCAGCGCGATGGCCTGATCGAAGATGCCGCGGGGGCAGTCGTAGTCGATCATCACGTACTGCTGACCGAACACCACGCCCTGCACACGCTTGACGAATTGCCGTGCGCGTTTGTCGGTGTCGGTACCGGCGCGGCTGATCAGCACGCCCTCGGAGTCGCACAGCGACTCTCCGAATGCGGCCAGTCCGTGCTGACGCAGCGTCCGTCCGGATCCGACGACGTCGGCGATCGCATCGGCCACGCCGAGCTGGATCGAGATCTCGACCGCGCCGTCGAGGCGGATGATCTCGGCCTCGAGTCCGCGCGAGGCCAGGTCGGCGCGGACCAGATTCGGATACGACGTCGCGATCCGTTTGCCTGCGAGGTCGGCGACGGTCCACTCCTGATCGCCGGGTGCCGCATAGCGAAAGGTGGAGCTGCCGAACCCCATGGCGAGTTCCTCGTCGACCTCGGCGCCCGAGTCGCGAGCGAGGTCGCGGCCGGTGATCCCCAAGTCGAGGGTCCCGGCACCGACATAGATGGCGATGTCCTTGGGGCGCAGAAAGAAGAATTCGACGTCGTTGGCGATGTCGAGGACGTTCAGGTCCTTGCTGTCGGTCCGCTTGCGGTAGCCGGCCTCGGCCAGGACGGCGGCCGCCGACTCCGACAACGCGCCTTTGTTGGGTACTGCGACTCGCAGCATGATCACTCCAGGGGTAGCTGGTGAGCTGAGGGGATGACGGGCGATGGGCCGCGCCGGATCGGGCGCGACCTACAGATGGCGGTAGACGTCGGCCGGCGAGAGACCGCGCTTGATCATCATCACCTGCAACCAGTAGATGAGCTGGGAGATCTCCTCACCGAGCGACTCATCGGACTCGTGCTCGGCGGCGAGCCACACCTCGCCGGCCTCCTCGATGATCTTCTTGCCGAGGGTGTGCACGCCCGCGTCGAGGGCGGCGACGGTTCCGCTGCCGGCCGGCCGGGTCTGCGCCTTGTCGGTCAGCTCGGCGAACAGCTCGTCGAAGGTTTTCACGAGTTCCTATCCTCGCACGTGGACTGTTCGGAGTTCGGTGAGGGTGACCCCGACGAGCGAGGTCCGGAACTCCCGCAGCGGACCCGGCGGGACTGGTGCCGTCGAGGGCACCACGAGCGTCGTACACCCGGCTGCGGTCGCCGAGGAGGTCCCGGTCGGCGAATCCTCGACCGCTCGGCATCGGCGGGCATCGACGCCGAGGAGGTCCGCGGCCCGCAGATACGGATCCGGTGCCGGCTTGCCCGCGGCAACCTCGTCGCCGCACACCGTGACGGCGAAGAACCGCCGGTCGAGGGTGTCGAGGGCGAGTTCGGTCAGTTCGCGGACGGTGTTGGTGACCAGTGCCATCGGGATACCGGCCGCGGCGACGAGTTCGAGCGTCTCGCGGGCGCCCGGTCGCCACGGCAGGTCGTCGGCGAACAGTTCGGCAACCCGGTCGAGCAGCCAGCGTTCGTCGCGGGCGTGATCACGCCCGGCCGCCGAGAGTCCGGCGGCGTCGTAGACCTTGTCGAGTGCGTCGTCCATGGAGTTGCCCAGCGTCGACTCCCGCAGTTCCGGGGTCATCGGATAGCCGTGTCGGAGTGAGAGTTCGGCGACGGCGATGTCCCACAGGCGTTCCGAGTCGAGCAGGGTGCCGTCCATGTCCCAGAGGACGGCGTCGGGAGTACGACGGTCGGCGGTTGTCGGCACGAGAGAATCATCGCCGACGAGCGGTGATCACACCCAATCCGGTGATCCCCGTCACCGGCCGATGACCGCGCCGCGAGCTCGCCGCAGGGTGTCGGCCACCGCCCAGACAAGACCGAGCGCGGCCAGACCCATCATCGACGCGTCGATGCCGAGTGCGGTGTCGCCTCGCCCGGAGGTGTAACCGCCGGAGCCGCCGTGTCCGCCGGGCGCACCTCCTCCGGTGCCGCCCGGGGCACCGGCTCCGGGGCGGCCACCGGTATCGCCGTGCCATCCGCCGCCCGGTCCGCTGCCGAAGCCGTGCTCTCGACCGGCGCCCTGGCCACCGCCGAAGTCCTGGCCACCCCCGAAGCCTCGACCCCCGCCGGAACCCTGACCACCGAAACCGTGTCCGGCACCGAAGCCCTGCCCCTGGTCCCCGCTCAGTGAGGAGTGGTACACACCGATCGCGGCGGCCTGGATGAGAATCGGGATGATCACGAAGCGCAATGGCAGGTAGAACGCCATGATGACGCTGAGCACTTCTGCCATGTAGAAGTACCGGTCGTGCATCGCCGGCAGCAGGAACGGCACGATCACCGCCGACGCCGAGGCCACCACGAGGATTGACGCGGGCGTCACCGGCGGCTTCTTCCACACCGACCACCCCAGGAACGCCACGATGATCGCCGCGGCGAGTCCGATGCCCAGATGCGCCAGCCAGGTGGCGTCGCCGGAAATCGGGATCAGTTGGTACAGGTTGGCCGCCCCGAGGGTGAGTTGTTTGTAGGAGTCGGTCTGATTCAGATACACCGACAGTGCATCCGACCACGGGGCGCCCACCGCCACGGCGGGAAGCACCGCGGCGACGAATACCGCGGGAATCGCGGCCAGGGTGTACCACGGCAACCTGCCGCGCAACAACATCCACGCCAAAATCGGCAGCACGAAGACGGCCTGCAGCTTGAACGACAGCGACAGTCCGAAGAAGGTGCACGCCCACAACGAGTTCAGGACATACGCCCGGTGGGTGATGCCCTCGCGCTGTGCGCGCAGCAAGAAGTAGATACCGCCCACCGCGAATGCCGAATAGATGGCGTCGGCCTGACCCCACCACGCGCTGTTGGCGATCACCGACGGTAAGAACAAGATCAGGCCAAAAGCCAAGGCACGCAGGGTGAATCGATCGGTGCGCAGGGCGACGATCCGGTAGGCGAAGAAGGCCAGGACCAGATCGAAGGTCACCGAGAGTGCCTTGATGCCGATCAGCGTCGGAGCGTGGACGACGGTGAGCAACCAGATCAGGTAGAGATAGGGGTAGTTGTAGTCGGCGAACTGCTCCTTGAACGCCCCGAAGCCCTGTGTGTCGAGCGTCTCGTACCAGCGCGACAGAAACGCCCGGTAATCCATCGTCTCCATCGAGTGGAAGTGCCACCGTACGGCGAGCGCGACGGCCACGAGGGCGCCCAGCACGAGCCAGCGTGCCCACGTCGGCGCGGTGCGAGAAGGTCCGATGTCGGTCGTCGGCTCATCTCCGGCATCGGACACCTCGGTGTCCGGAAGGGTCGCAGAGGTCATGACATCAAGGGTGGACACCGAAGCTGGGAGGCCGGTGGATGCACGCTGGGAATCGAGTGGCCCCGCCCCCGCGCGCGGCGATCAGCGTATCGTTCGCCTCGCACACCCCGGCAACCGTGAGGACGGCCGCATGACGGTTCTCGTGTTCGGACATCGCAATCCCGATACCGACGCCATCGCGGCGGCGCTGGCTCTCGCCGGGCTCGAGGTGGCTCTCGGCACCGACGCCCGGGCGGTCGCGCTCGGGCGGCCGAATCCCGAAACCGCCCATGCGCTGGCCTGTTTCGGCCTCGACGTGCCCCCCGTCATCGAACTCGCCCGGCCGGAGACCGATCAGGTGATGCTCGTCGACCACAACGAACGGCAGCAGAGTGTCGCCGACATCGACGAGGTGACCGTTTTGCGCGTGGTCGATCACCACCGCGTGGCCAACTTCACCTCGGTCCTCCCGCTGTATTTCCGGGTCGAACCCGTCGGATGCACCTGCACGATCCTGGCCCGCATGTACGCGGAGAACGAGGTGCCGATCCCCCGGGCGATCGCCGGGATGATGGTGTCGGCCATCATCTCCGACACCCTGCTGCTGCGCTCTCCCACCACCACCGACGACGACCGCCGCGTTGCGGCCGAGCTCGCCGGCGTCGCCGGGATCGACCTCGACACCTACGGCGACGCACTGCTGCGGGCCGGCGCCGCGCTCGGCGATCTCGGAGCCGCCGAACTCATCGACCGGGACGCGAAGAGCTACACGCTGGGCGCCACGCAGGTACGTCTGTCGCAGATCTCGAGCACCGATCCCACCGAGGTCCTCGACCGGCGCGACGAGTTCCTCGCGGCTATGGAGGCCGAGCGCGTCCGGGCGGGTGAGGATCTGTTGCTGCTGTTCGTCACCGACGTGCTCCGCGGGGATTCCGAACTCCTCGTGGTCGGCGAACCCGTTGCCGCGGTCGAGAAGTCCTTCTCGGTCACCGTCGTCGACGGCCACGCACACCTGCCGGGAGTGGTCTCCCGCAAGAAGCAGGTGGTGCCGCCGCTGACCGCGGCCCTGCGCTGAACCCGCGCCGTGCTCAGGTGGTGACGTACTCAGGTGTTGAAGTACTTGGCCTCCGGGTGGTGCAGCACGAAGGCATCGGTCGACTGCTCGGGATGCAGCTGCAGTTCCTCCGACAGATGCACACCGATGCGTTCGGGCTCGAGGAGCTCCATCATCTTGACGCGGTCCTCGAGGTCGGGGCATGCCCCGTACCCGAATGAGAAACGCGCGCCACGGTATTCGAGGTCGAAGAAGCCCTGCGCGTTGTCGGGATCCTCGGCGTCGACGGCGCGGTCGGCGAACGCCAGTTCCCCACGGACCCGCTGATGCCAGTACTCGGCCAGCGCCTCGGTGAGTTGCACGCTGATCCCGTGCACCTCGAGATAGTCGCGGTAGGCGTCACGTGCGAACAACTCGTTGGCGAAGTCGGCGATCGGCTGTCCCATCGTCACCAGCTGGAACGGCAACACGTCGACGCGCCCGTCGGCCACGGCCGCCTCGCGGGAGCGGACGAAGTCGGCGATGCACAGGAATCGTGACCGCTGCTGCCGCGGGAAGGTGAACGAGAACCGGGTCGGCGCATCGGGTGTCGGCTCGGTGAGTATGTGCACCACATCGCCGTCACTGACCGCCGGGAAGTAGCCGTAGACCACCGCGGCGTGCGCGAGGATGCCCTCGGTTGAGAGACGATCGATCCATTCCCGCAGACGGGGTCGGCCCTCGGTCTCGACGAGTTCTTCGTAGGTGGGGCCGTTGCCCCCGCGCGCGCCGCGTAATCCCCACTGCCCCAGGAACAGTGCGCGCTCGTCGAGTAGCTGGAGATAGTCCGCGACCGAGATTCCCTTGATGATCCGGGTGCCCCAGAACGGCGGGGTCGGGATCTCGTTGTCGGCGATGACATCCGAGCGTGCTGGCACCTCCACGGGCGTCTCGGCGGCCTTGCGTTTGGCCGCGATCCGTTGCGAGCGTTCGTGTCGCGCCTTGCGTTCGGCCGCCTTCTTCGCCGCGGCGAGCGAATCGGCGCTCTCGGGGACCGACCCACCGCCCCGCTTGAGTGCCATGATCTCGTCCATCAACCGCAAGCCCTCGAAGGCATCCCGCGCGTAATGCACCTGCCCCTCGTAGGTGTCGGAGAGGTCGTTCTCGACGTAGGCGCGGGTCAGCGCGGCACCGCCGAGGAGCACCGGGTAGTTGTCGGCGAGCCCGCGGGCGTTGATCTCCTCGAGGTTCTCCTTCATCACCACCGTCGACTTGACCAGCAGGCCCGACATGCCGATCACGTCGGCGCGCTTGTCCTCGGCGACCTCGAGGATCGTCGAGATCGGTTGTTTGATACCGATGTTGACGACCTCGTACCCGTTGTTGGACAGGATGATGTCGACGAGATTCTTGCCGATGTCGTGCACATCGCCCTTCACGGTGGCCAGCACGATGCGGCCCTTGCCGTCCTCGCCGGTGGCCTCCATGTGCGGTTCCAGATGTGCCACCGAGGTTTTCATCACCTCGGCGGACTGCAACACGAACGGCAGCTGCATCTGACCGGAGCCGAACAACTCACCGACGGTCTTCATCCCGGACAGCAGGGTCTCGTTGATGATCTCCAGCGGCGGCTTCTGGGTCATCGCCTCGTCGAGATCGGCCTCGAGGCCGTTGCGTTCACCGTCGACGATGCGTCGCTCGAGTCGTTCGAACAGTGGCAGGCGTGCGAGTTCCTGCGCGCGCGATTCGCGGGCCGAGGCCGCCGAGACGCCCTCGAACAACTCCATCAGCTTCTGCAGCGGGTCGTAGTCCTCGCGGCCCTCGCTGCGTGTGCCCGCCGGGCCGCGACGGTCGTAGACCAGATCGAGCGCGACATCGCGCTGCTCGTCGGGAATCTTGTTCATCGGCAGGATCTTCGACGCGTGCACGATCGCCGTGTCGAGTCCGGCCTGCACACATTCGTGCAGGAACACCGAGTTGAGCACCTGCCGCGCCGCCGGGTTCAAGCCGAAGGAGATGTTCGAAATCCCCAGGGTGAAGTGCACGTCGGGGTGCGCCTCGTGCAGCCGGCGGATCGCCTCGATGGTCTCGATGCCGTCGCGGCGGACCTCCTCCTGCCCGGTCGAGATCGGGAAGGTGAGGGTGTCGAGGATGATGTCCTCCTCGGCGAGGCCCCAGTTACCGGTGATGTCGGCGATCAGGCGTTGCGCGACGCGGATCTTCCAGTCCGCGGTGCGCGCCTGACCCTCCTCGTCGATGGTCAGTGCGACCACCGCAGCACCGTGTTCGACGACCAGCGCCATGATGCGCGAGAACCGCGACTCCGGACCGTCGCCGTCCTCGTAGTTCACCGAGTTGACCGCGCATCGGCCGCCGAGCGCTTCGAGTCCGGCGCGGATGACCTCCGGTTCGGTCGAATCCAGCATGATGGGCAGCGTCGACGACGTCGCGAAACGACTCGCCAGGGCGGTCATGTCCGCCGCACCGTCACGGCCCACGTAGTCGACGTTGAGGTCGAGCATGTGGGCGCCGTCGCGGGTCTGCTCCTTGGCGATGTCGAGGCAGCGCTGATAGTCCTCGGCGAGCATCGCCTCACGAAATGCCTTGGAGCCATTGGAGTTCGTGCGCTCGCCGATCACCAGGAAGCTGGCGTCCTGGTCGAACGGGACCGCGGAGTAGAGCGAGGACGTCTCCGAGATGTGCGCCGGGGCGCGATCGGCCTTGGTGGTCTCGGCGACCGCGGCGGCCACCTGCCGGATGTGTTCGGGTGTGGTCCCGCAGCATCCACCGACGAAGGCCAGTCCGAACTCACCGACGAAAGTGCTCAGCGCCGAGGCCAATTCGTCGGGCTGCAGCGGATACTCGGCACCGTTGGGCCCCAGTTGTGGCAGCCCCGCATTGGGCATCACCGACACCGGGATCCGGGCGTGGCGGGACAGGTAGCGCAGATGCTCGCTCATCTCCGCGGGCCCGGTCGCACAGTTGAGGCCGATCATGTCGACGCCGAGCGGCTCGATGGCGGCGAGCGCAGCGCCGATCTCGGAGCCGAGCAGCATCGTTCCGGTGGTTTCCACGGTGACGTGGGAGATGATCGGGATTCGTCGGCCGAGCTCGTCCATCGCCGCACGCGCGGCGACCACCGCGGCCTTGACCTGCAGCAGATCCTGCGAGGTCTCGATGAGGACGGCGTCGGCGCCCCCGTCGAGCATGCCGGCGACGCATTCGAAGTAGGCGTCGCGGATCACACCGAAGGTGGTGTGCCCGAGACTGGGGAGTTTGGTTCCCGGACCGATGGATCCGAGGACGAATCGGGCGGTTCCGTCGGACGAGGGTCCCATCTCGTCGGCGACGCCACGCGCGATCGCCGTCCCCTTGTAGGACAGCTCACGAATGCGGTCGGCGATGTCGTAATCACCGAGGTTGGACAGGTTGCAGCCGAAGGTGTTGGTTTCCACCGCATCGGCGCCGGCCTCGAAGTAGGCACGATGGATCTGCTCGAGGACGTCGGGACGGGTGTCGTTGAGGATCTCGTTGCAGCCTTCGAGACCTGCGAAATCGTCGAGTGTGAGGTCGGCTGCCTGCAGCATGGTCCCCATCGCGCCGTCGCCGACCAACACGCGGCGCGCCATGGCCGACAGGAAGGTGGTGTCGTGGTTTCCCGGGTTCGGCGTGTGCGACGACATGGTGTTCAGAGTAGTTCGCTCTCTCTTGGGTTCGGTCGTAGGCTGGATCAGTGAACGCCGAGCAGATGTCGAACCTTCCCCGCTTGCGCAAACCCATCCTGCTGGCCGCATTCGAGGGCTGGAACGATGCCGGCGATGCCGCGAGCAGCGCCGTGGAGCATCTCGCGCTCATGTGGGACGCGCGTCCGCTGGCGGAGATCGATTCCGACGACTACTACGACTTCCAGGTGAATCGTCCGACGATCAAACAGATCGACGGGGTGACCCGCCGAATCGACTGGCCGACCACGTCCATTTCCTACTGCAGCCCGCAAGGGGCCGACCGGGACATCGTACTCGTGCGCGGTATCGAACCCAACATGCGGTGGCGTGGTTTCTGCGCCGAGATCGTCTCCTGCGCCGAGGCCCTCGACGTCGAGACCACGGTCATGCTCGGCGCCCTGCTCGCCGACACCCCGCACACCCGACCGGTGCCGGTCACCGGCAGTGCCTACAGCAGTGAGGCGGCCGCCCGGTACAACCTCGCCGAAAGCCGCTACGAGGGACCCACCGGCATCACCGGGGTGCTGCAGGACCTGTTCGTGCAGGCCGGACTGCCCGCGGTGGCGTTCTGGGCGGCGGTCCCCCATTACGTCTCGACCCCGCCGAATCCGAAGGCGACGGTCGCCCTCCTCAACCGTGTCGAAGAGGTACTCGACATCGAGGTGCCGCTGGGCACGCTGCCCGAGCAGGCCGAGGAGTGGGAGCAGGCGGTCACCGAGATGACCGAGGACGACGAGGAGATCGCCGACTACGTCCGCGGGCTCGAGGAGCGCGGCGACGCCGAGATCGACACCGACGAGGTGATGGCCAAGATCGACGGGGACGCCCTGGCCGCGGAATTCGAGCGCTACCTCAAGAGGCGTGGCGGGCCGGGATCGTTCGGCGGCTGAGCCTCAGCCGATCCGTTCGATCGACACGACCGGAGTGGTGATCCGCCACGTACGGACGTCGGGGTCGTCGGCGGCGCGCACCCAGAACTGGGCGGACTCCCCGACCCGGCAGGACTTCACCCCGAGCAGCGGGATGTCCTCGGAGTCGCGGCGCAACGTGCTCACCGCCCACTCCTCGCTGTCGGTGCTGCCCACACCGGGTGCGCGCAGCAGCGTCATCTCGTCGAAGTCGATGAGGTAGGTCGACGTCCGGGTCTGCACGGTCCACACGCCGGTTGCGGTGTCGGGATTGATCTCCTGCACGCGAGCCACGCGCAAACCTTACTCACCCGGCCGCCCCGAGAACCAGCCGAGGTCGCCTTCGACGGGCCGGGCCGAGCAGTCAGGCCAGGCTCACACCGAGCAGCGCGTCGACCGCGGTGGCGAGCGCATCCGGCGCCACGGTGTCCCCGCCGATCCCCTGCTCCACGTCACGGCACCAGCCGTCGATCGCGTCGAGGGCCTTCGGGGTGTCGAGGTCGTCGGCGAGGTGTACCCGAATCCGTTCGATCACCGGCGTCGCATCCGGACCCCGGCCGCCGGCTACGGCACGTCGCCAGCGCGCGAGCCGCTCGGTGCCGGTCGTCAGGACGGCATCGGTCCACATCCGGTCGCCGCGGTAGTGATCGGCGAGCAGCGCGAGCCGAATCGCGGCCGGGTCGACACCCTGCGCGCGCAGCCGCGAGACGAAGACGAGGTTCCCGCGGCTCTTGGACATCTTCTCGCCGTCGAGCCCGACCATGCCGGTGTGGACGTAATGCCGTGCGAAACGCCGGGAACCGGTCAACGCCTCGCCGTGTGCGGCGGAGAACTCGTGATGCGGGAAGATCAGGTCGTTGCCGCCCCCCTGGATGTCGAACTCGACGCCGAGCCGGTTCAGTGCGATCGCCGAACACTCGATGTGCCAGCCGGGCCGTCCACGCCCGAACGGCGCATCCCAGGCGGGTTCGCCGGGTCGTTCGGCACGCCAGAGCACCGCGTCGAGCCGGTCCCGTTTGCCCGCGCGATCCGGGTCCCCGCCGCGCTCGGCGAAGAACCGCAGCATCGTCTCCCGGTCGTATCCCGACTCGTAGCCGAACTGTTCGGTGGCATCGATCCGGAAGTAGACGTCGGGGTATTCGGGATCGTCGACGACGTAGGCCGCCCCCGAGGCCAGGAGTTTGCCGACCATCTCCACGACCTCGCCGACCGATTCCATCGCGCCGATGTAGTCGCGAGGTGGGAGCACCCGTAGCGCGGTCATGTCGTCGCGGAACAGCTGTATCTGCTCGCTGCCGAGATCGCGCCAGTCCACCCCGTCGCGTTCGGCGCGCTCGAAGAGCGGGTCGTCGACGTCGGTGATGTTCTGCACGTAGTGCACGTCGTGACCCTGATCGCGCAGGACGCGATTGACCATGTCGAAGGTCAGATACGTTGCGGCATGCCCCAGATGGGTGGCGTCGTACGGGGTGATCCCGCACACGTACATGGTGGCCGTGGGGCCCGGGGCGACGGGGCGGACCGCAGCGCCGGCGGTGTCGAAGAGTCGGAGCGCGGGTCCGGCGCCGGGAACGGCGGGAACCGCGGGATCGGGCCACGAATGCATGAGTCCACTGTATGGCGGGCACGCGAGGGACCACGGACGGGGGCCACGGGCCATCGAGGCGGGTGTGCGCTGCACCGTCTCACCGCAGGCACCTGCGGTGAGCCACCGATCAGAACGGGGGCCAGGGAATGGGCCGGTGGCCCGGAGGTAGCGGCATGGTCTCGGTCTCGGCGAGTACCAACACGCGGATGGTCAGCGCGTCGATCTCGTCGACGGTGATGTGCCGGACCAGGTCGGCGCGCAATGCCGATGACTCGGTTTCCAGTGCCTCGGCGAGCTCGACGACATCGGCGAGCAGATGCGCCGGAACCGCTTCGCCCGCCCAACCCCACAGCACCGTGCGCAGCTTGTCCTCTCTGTGCAGACAGATGCCGTGATCGACGCCGTAGACCCCGCCATCGAGCCCTTCGAGCACGTGACCGCCCTTGCGGTCGGCATTGTTGAGGAGCACGTCGAGCACGGCCATACGCAGCAGACGCGGATCGTCGGCATGCACCAATTCGACCGGTTCTCCCCGCCCGTCCAGGGCACGCAGGATGGACCGATATCCGTCGGGCACCGCATCGACCGGACAGAGATCCACCAGATCGATTCTCGGAGCGGGCAACCCGGGATCATCGGGGTCCGGGGTGTCGATCCACCGCTGCACCATCCCCACCCCGAGCGGTCCATCGCGCAGCACGGTCGTCGGAATCGAGTCCCAGTGCAGCGCCTGCGAGATAAGATAGGACGCGACCTCTCGTCCGGCCAGGGTTCCGTCGGGGAAGTCCCACAGCGGGATCTCGCCGCGCACCGGTTTGTAGACACATCGAACCGCGCGATCCCCGACGACGGCGTCGCACACCAGGGTCGCATTGCTGGCCGTCGGGATGCGGCCGATGATCGTGAGTTCACCGTCGCGCAGCACGCCATCATCGGCGACATCGGTGTCGTGGGCCGCGTCGCTCCCCGGCTCCGGGTGCGAATCGGGTTGCGGCACACCGGAAGCGCCCCCGACGCTCATGGCGCGGCCGCGCTCTGGTGCTCGGTCCGGCGCTCGGTCACGGCGCCGTCGCCGGGGTCATCGGGAGCCACCCTCCGGGCCTGTGTCGGGATCGTCGCCGCTACCGCCGCCCGGATCCTCCGACGACGGATCCTCATCGTCACCGAGCAGCGGCGGACCGTCGGTGAGCCCGTTGAACACCTCCGGATCGATGAAATCCAGCGACTTGCTCAGTTCGGCATCCCGCTTGTAGCCGTTGGTCCGGACACAAAGGTGTCCCTGGTCGTCGAGCGGTTCGCCACAGAGCGGACACGGGGGCCGGCCCGCCGAGATCACCCGGGTGGATCGGGCGGCGAACTCGCGTGCGGCGCGTGTGGTGAGGAACACGCGCACCGCGTCCGGGCCCTCGTCGGTGTCGTCGAGCACCACACTCTCGTCGAACTCGCCCTCGGTGATGGCGAGCAACTCCACGACGACCGCCTCGGACTCGGCATCCCACCCCAATCCCATCGTGCCGACCCGGAACTCGGCATCGACGGGCATGACGAGCGGGCTGAGGTCGCTGACCTGCTCGGCCTCCGGCGGAATCGGGGTCCCGAACCGCCGATGGATCTCCTCGAGCAGGGCGCCGATCCGTTCGGCGAGAATCTGGACCTGCTGCTTCTCCAGAACGACGCTGATGATGCGCGCCTCATGCACGGCCTGGAGGTAGAACGTGCGGTCACCGGGCTGCCCGACGGTACCCGCGACGAATCGGTCAGGACTGCGGAACACGTGTATCGCTCGTGACATCACCCACCTCCTTACGCTGTGTGGTCATTATCCGTCCCGGCCGGTCCCCGCGGCCACCGGCGCCTCCGGCTGCGCATCGGTGGACGCGTCGTCGGAGCCGGTGTCGCCGCCGACCACCGCATCGTTGGACGCCGGTGGCCGGATCGGCACCGACAAGGTCTTCGTCGAGTTCACCGTGTGGACGTAGGGCCGGGTGTTGCCGTAGCGGATGATGCTCACCGATGCGGGCTCGACGACGATGCGCTGGAACGAATCGAGATGCATCCCCATGGCGTCGGCGACGATCGCCTTGATCACGTCGCCGTGCGAGCAGGCCACCCACACCCCGGTCCCGTCCGACCCGCCGTACTCGCGGTCGAGCGCACGAACCGCGGCCACCGCACGTGCCTGCACGCCGGCGAGGCCCTCACCGTCGGGAAAGACCGCCGCGGACGGATGCTGCTGGACGGTCTTCCACAGCGGTTCCTTCAGCAACTCGCCGATCGTGCGGTTCGTCCACGCGCCGTAGTCGACCTCGGCGAGATCGTCGACGACGATCTCCGGCACCTCGTGACCCGCCTCGGCGAGGGCGGCCAGCAGCGGGCTCATCGTCTCGGCGCACCGCTGCAGCGGAGACCGGGCCACCGCGGTGATCGCGGTCAGGCACGGCTGGAGGCGATCGACGAGTTCGGCAGCCTGCCCCCGGCCCTTGTCGTCGAGGGCCACGCCGGGAGTGCGTCCCGCGAGCACCCCGGAGGTGTTGGCCGTGGAACGTCCGTGGCGCACGAGGATCACGGTCATCCCCCAACCTTATGCATCCGCAGGAAACACAGCACATCGGTACCGGTGGGCGAGCCGACACCGCCAGGTCACGTGGCGTCGATGACACCGCCAGCCAACAGACCCATCACGACGAGACCCAGGATGACCCGGTAACCGCCGAACCAGTTCATCGAGTGGTCGCTGACGAAGCGCAGCAGCCACGCGATCGAGATGTAGCCCAGCACGAATGCGACGAGGGTGGCCACCACCAGTTGAATCCCGGTGGCCTCCATGCCGCCACCGGTCGGATGGATCGCATCGGGGATGCTGAACAGCCCCGACGCCAGCACCGCCGGGATGGCGAGTAGGAACGAGAAGCGGAACGCGGCCTCGCGTTCGAGCCCGAGGAACAGGCCTGCGCTGGCCGTCGCTCCCGACCGGGAGACCCCCGGGACCAGCGCCAGACACTGCGCCAGACCCATGACGATCCCGTCACGCAGGGTCAGCTGCTCCATCGAGCGGCGTTGGGTCGAGAGACGTTCGGCCAGCCAGAACACCCCCGAGAACAGGACCAGCACCGTCGCGACGAGCCACAGGTTGCGGGCCGCCGACCGGATCTCGTCCTTGAGCAGGAAACCGATCAGACCGATCGGGATGGTCGCCAGGATGACGTACCACCCGATGCGGTAATCGAGCCCACGCTCGTCGCGGGCGACCAACCCGCGGAACCAGGCGAGCACGATCCGGGCTATGTCACGGGCGAAGAAGACGAGCACCGCGGCCTCGGTGCCCAACTGGGTCACCGCGGTGAACGAGGCCCCGGCATCCTCCCCGAACATCAATTCCGAGGCGATGCGCAGATGTCCCGAGGACGAGATCGGCAAGAATTCGGTGAGGCCCTGGATGGCGCCGAGGACGATCGACTGGGCCCACGTCATGGTGTCGGTCACGGCGGTCGATGCTACGCGGGAATTGTCCGATCCCCCCGGTACCGGGGGGCGCCGCGGCTCCCGAGCCACTGTCGACCCGCGCCGACCGGACCCCGCGGGGGTGTGTGCAAGATGGGTGGCATGTCTGCCAGTCGATCCCGCGCCACGGCCCGTACCAGCACTCGCCGCACCGTCGGTCTGCTCGTCCCACTCGCCGCGGCCGTGCTCGTCGTCGCGGGGTGCAACTCCTCCGGAGGCTCGCAGACCCCCACGGATGTGGCCACCGTCACCCCGGCGTCCGCGAGTCCCGCGCCACCGGGTGCGCCACGGGCGCCCGCGGGCGTGACCATCCCCACTCCCGCCGGATCGGCGTCGCCGGCACTGTCGGACGGGCGTGTGGCGGTCATCGGCCCCGGCGGGACCGCGGTCCTGCGCTTCGACGAATCGGCCATCACCGCAGCCGCGTCGGCGGCTCCCGGGAACCTCCCCACGGCGACTTCCCTCGCGACCCCCGCACTCACCCACCTCGTGGGCACCGGTGACGGCGGCTTCATCGGCGTCGGTCCGGGCCACGTCGTACGGATCGGCCCCGACGGTCAGGTGCGCAGCGACGTCCTGCGCACCGAGAACCCCAGCGCCCTGGCCCGCACCGCCGACGGCCGCACCCTGGTCGGCACCGACAACGGCCACGTGCTCGTCCTCGATCGCGATCTGGCCCAGCAGCGCGACATCACCGGGTTCGTCCGGGTCGACGACATCACCGTCTCGCCACCGGGCGCCGACCTGCCCGGCGAGCAGGTCGTGGTGCTCGATCGCGCACAGTCGTCGGTGACCCCCGTCGACCTGGGCAACGGTGATCTGGGGCCGGCGCTGCGGGCCGGAAACGGTGCCACCAACTCCGCCGTCGACCACTACGGTCGCGTGCTCGTGGCCAATACCCGGGACGACGAGATCGTCGGATTCTTCGGATCACCGCTGGTGATGCGGTTCCGCTATCCGGTCTCCGACGGCCCCTACGCCGTAGACTACGACGACGCCCGCAATCTCCTGTGGGTCTCGACGACGGGCAACAACGAGGTGGTGGCCTATGACCTCGCCACCGGCGAACCGACCGAGAAGCATCGTTTCGCCGCGGTCGCCCAACCGGACTCGATCGTCGTCGACGACTCGAGCGGCACGGTGTTCGTGCTCTCGGCCCGGGACGGAGGAATCCAGGTGGTCACGACGGCTGCACAAACCGGTGGCGCGCCGGTGACGCCCACCGCTCCGGCGACCACCGGGGCCGCCCGATGACGACGAGGCGACCGGGGCAGGTGTCCATCGGATCGGGACGGGCGGGCGTGCGCAACGGCGCACGCTACCCGCGCGGCTGGGAGGTCACCTCCGAGGACTACGAGTGTCTGCTGGTACGACTACCCCCGGACGTCACCCGCGTCACCGCGTCGATGCGGTTGTCGTTGGAGGCCGAATTCGGCGGGTGGGAGCTGTCGCGGGTGCGGCTGTATTCCGACGGCACCCGCAAGGTGCTGCTGAAGCGCCGGCGTGCGCCGCGCGGCCCCGACGTCGGCACCGAGGCCACACGCAACAGCCTCGCCCCCAACGATTCTCAGTCAGACCATGCCCACCCCGAGCGCGGCGCCCGAGCATGCTGACCCGCCTCAACCGGGCGCTGTATCCGGTGCTGCTGCGCCTGATGTTCCTGCTCCCGCCCGAACGTATCCATCGCATCATCTCCGCCACCATCGTCGCGACCATGCGCGTACCCGCCCTGCGCGCGCTGGCGGCGCGTGTACTCGCGCGCCACGACCCGATCCTTCGGCAACAGGTGTTCGGCGTCGACTTCCCCGCCCCGCTGGGCCTGGCCGCCGGCTTCGACAAGTCGGCCACGGCCGTGAACGCCTGGGGGCAGCTGGGTTTCGGCTTCGCCGAGATCGGCACCATCACCGGCCGGGCGCAACCGGGCAATCCCGCCCCACGGCTGTTCCGACTGCCACGCGATCGGGCGCTGATCAACCGGATGGGCTTCAACAATCCCGGTGCCGAGGTCGCCGCCGACCACCTACGAGCGTCCCGCCCCGGCCCGGTGCGCGTCCCGATCGGCGCCAACATCGGCAAGACCAAGGTCGTGCCCGTCGACGAGGCCGTCGACGACTATCGGCTCTCCGCACGGCTTCTCGGACCCCACGCCGATTTCGTGGTGGTCAACGTCAGCTCCCCGAACACACCCGGACTCCGCGATCTCCAAGCCGTCGACTCACTGCGCCCGATCCTCGCAGCGGTACTCGAGGAGGTCACGGTGCCGGTGCTGGTGAAGATCGCCCCCGACCTCGCCGACACCGATATCGACGCCGTCGCCGACCTGGCCGTCGAACTCGGGCTCGCCGGGATCGTCGCCACCAACACCACCATCGGGCGTGCGGGTCTGCGCACCCCGGCCGCCGAGGTCGAGGCGATGGGCGCGGGCGGGTTGTCCGGGGCACCACTGACCGCACGGTCCCTCGAGGTGCTCCGCCGTCTGTACGGCCGTGTGGGAGGCCGCATCTCGCTGATCAGCGTCGGCGGCATCGAAACCGTCGACCAAGCATGGGAACGCATCCTGGCCGGCGCCGACCTCCTGCAGGCCTACACCCCGTTCATCTACGGGGGCCCGGTGTGGGTCGCCGGGATCAACGCCGGGATCGCCGACCGACTGCGGGCGGGCGAATACCCCGACCTCGCCGCGGCGGTCGGGGCCGGCGCCCGTCACTGAGCGCCGGCACCGACCGCGGTGTCACATATCTTCTGCGGGCTGCTCGTACGTACCGACGAGAGTGGCCCGAGCGATGGCGTGCGAGAACAGATTGAACCCGAGGTAGGCCGGTGTGGCGCCATCGGGCAGGCCGAGGGACTCGACGTCGACGGCGTGCACGACTACGAAGTAGCGGTGCGGGCCGTGGCCGGGAGGCGGTGCGGCACCGACGAATCGGCGCAACGACGCGTCGTTGGCCAGCGTCACCGCGCCGGCGGGCAGCCCCGACCCCTCGTCGTCACCGGCACCCTCGGGCAGGCTCGTCACCGAGACCGGGATGTCGGCGACCGCCCAGTGCCAGAATCCCGACGCCGTCGGCGCATCGGGGTCGTAGACGGTGACCGCGAAACTCTTGGTGTCGCTGGGGAATCCGGACCAGCTCAACTGTGGTGACGAGTCCTGACCACCGGCTCCCATCAGACCGCTCACCTGCGGATTGGCCAGCGGCGCACCATCTTCGACGCTGGTGGAGCTCACCTCGAAACCCGGCAGGGCGGGTAACGACTCGTACGGATCGACGTTCGACATCGGATCACCTTTCTCGTGGTCGGCGCGCTACCCGACCCACTGTATGCGCGCGCAGATCAGCTGTGCAGCAAGAAGTGTTCGAGCACCTTGGTGCCGAAGACGACCGAATCGACCGGCACCCGCTCGTCGACGCCGTGGAACAGGGCCGCGAAATCCAGTTCGCGCGGCAACTGCAGTGGAGCGAAGCCGAAGCACCGGACGCCGAGTTTCGCGAACGCCTTGGCGTCGGTGCCGCCGGACATCATGTACGGCACGGTCCGCGCGCCCGGATCGTGGGCGAGGATCGCCGCGTTCATCGCGTCGACGAGGTCGCCGTCGAAGGTGGTCTCGTAGGAGTCGAGGTGGGTGATCCACTCCCGGGTGACATTCGGCCCGATGAGCCGATCGATCTCGGCCTCGAACTCTTTCTGCCGTCCGGGCAGGATGCGGCAGTCGACGACCGCCTCGGCCTTCTGCGGGATCACGTTGGCCTTGTAGCCGGCCCGCAGCATCGTCGGGTTGGCCGTGTCCCGCAATGTCGCGCCGAGAATCCGGGCCAGGCTGCCGAGTTTGAACAGCGAGGTCTCGAGATCGGGTGCGTCCGGACGAAGATCCAGACCGGTCTCCTCGGACACCGCGGCGAGGAACTCGGCGACCGATTCACTCATCACGAGCGGAAAGGTGTGCCTGCCGATGCGGGCGACCGCCTCGGCCACCTCGGTGACGGCGTTGTCGGCATGCAAGAAGGACCCGTGGCCGGCGGTGGCATCGGCGGTCAGCCGCATCCACGCCAGCCCCTTCTCGGCGGTCTCCACCAGATACAGCCGCCGTTCGGTGCCGTCGGGCCGGTCCACCGTCAGCGAGTAGCCACCGACCTCGCCGACGGCCTCGGTGATGCCCTCGAACAGATCGGGCCGGTGCTCGACGAGCCAGTGCGCTCCCCAGGTCCCGCCCGCCTCCTCGTCGGCGAGGAAGGCGAAGACCAGTTCCCGTGGCGGCGTCGTGCCCTCACGCCGGAACTGCCGCGCGAGCGCCAGCGCCATGCCGACCATGTCCTTCATGTCGACCGCACCGCGGCCCCAGATGTAGCCGTCCTTGACGGTGCCGGCGAAGGGATGCACGCTCCAGTCGGCCGGTTCGGCGGGCACCACGTCGAGGTGGCCGTGGATCAGCAGGGCCCCGCGATCGGAGTCCGGGGGTCCGGGCAGGCGGGCGAAGACGTTGCCGCGACCGGGCTGACCCGATTCCACGTACTGGGTGGTGTAGCCCACCTCCTCCAGCATCGACGCCACCCATTTGGCGCACTCCTCCTCACCGCGGGTGGTCTCCAGCTCTCCGGTGTTGCTGGTGTCGAAACGGATCAATGTGCTGACGAGGTCGACGACCTCGTCGACGGCGCGCGGGGTGTTCGACTCTTCGGTCACACCCTCACTCCTACGGGATTTGGGATACCGGGGCAACCTCGGTTAGTGTTATCGCCGCCGGTGTGAGAGCTCGCCTCGCACGCCGGTTGACAATCAAGTCCGAGTGGCGGAATGGCAGACGCGCTAGCTTGAGGTGCTAGTGCCCTATTAACGGGCGTGGGGGTTCAAGTCCCCCCTCGGACACGCAGCAGACGAGGTCCCCGGGAATCCTCCCGGGGACCTCGTCTCGTTTCGCGCGGTTTCGGCTCAACCGTCGGCGTCGACGCCGACGAGTGTCCGGCCCCGGACATAGGGCAGATCGATGTCGTGTTCGTCATAGGCCCGCAGGATCTCCCGACGCAGCCGGCGCTGCACCGCCCACTGCGCGTTCGGTCGGGTCGTCACGGTCAGGCGCAGCACCACCCGATCCGACGCGACCTCCTGGACCCCGAGCATCCGCGGCTCGTCGACCACATCGGCGGCCAGTGTCTCGTCGTCGGCGACGGCCCTCATTGCGGCGTCGAGGGCGACCTCCTGCGCACGGTCGAGGTCGGCGCGCAGTGACACCGGGACCTCGACCCGGGCCACCGCATACTCCTGGCTCATGTTGCCCACGCGGGCGATCTCACCGTTGCGGACGTACCAGAGGGTGCCGTCCACGTCTCGGACCGTGGTGATGCGCAATCCGACGCTTTCCACCGTGCCGACCGCCTCACCGAGATCGACGGTGTCGCCGACACCGTACTGGTCCTCGAGGAGCATGAACACACCGGTCACGAAGTCGCGCACCAGGTTCTGCGCCCCGAACCCGACCGCCAGACCGATCACCCCGGCCGAGGCGATGAACGGTGCGATGTTGACGCCGAGCACCGACAGGATCGCCAGTGCGGCCCAGGTCAGCACGATGATCGACACCGTCGACTTGAGCACCGACCCGATGGTGCGGGCCCGCTGATAACGACGCTGCGCCACAGCCGCTTTGGCCGCCGCGGGGGTCTTCGTCCCGGTCGGCGAACGTTCGCGCAGATGCCGGATCAGGGCCGGCGCCCTGCGGTCGGCGGCGTCGGGGTTCCCGCGGGTCGCCCGATCGATGAGGCGGTGGGCGACCCACCGCACGATCAGCGCCCCGACGATGTAGCACACGATACGAATGGGCCGTTCCACCAACCACATTCGGTTGGTGTCGGTCCATTCGAAGGCGAGCTGCGCGATGGAGCCATGGGCCGTGCCGAGAGTCGAAAGGTCCATGCCCCGACGGTACGGAAATCCCGCGATCCGTCGAACCCGCTGCGCAGCGGGGGTGGACGCACCGGGGTGGGCCGGTGACCACCGGCAGGTGGGAGACTGGTGCGGTGACCCACCGTGTGTTCTTCGACTGCGATACCGGGATCGACGACTCGCTCGCACTGCTGTATCTGCTCGCCCGCGACGACGTCGATCTCGTCGGGATCGCCAGTACGGCCGGCAATGTGCCCGCCGATGTGGTCGCCACCAACAATCTCGCCTGGCTTGCGCTCTGCGGCCGCGAGGACATCGCGGTCCATCAGGGTGCGCCCGGCCCTCTGGTTGCCGACCTGATGACCACCGAGGACACCCATGGGCCGCTCGGGGTGGGCTATGCCGAGCTCCCCACCCCCACGCAGACCGTCGCCGGTCTCGACGCCGCGGACGCGTGGGTGCAGGCGGCCGCGGCACATGACGGGGAGCTCGTCGGACTCGTGACGGGTCCGATGACCTCGCTGGCCACCGCGATCCGCCGCGACCCCGACCTTCCGGTGCGGCTGCGACGCCTGGTGATCATGGGCGGTGCGTTCCATGTGCACGGCAACACCACCCCGACCTCGGAATGGAATGTGGCCGTGGATCCGGAGGCCGCCGCCGAGGTGTTCGCGGCGTTCGGCACCGATGGGGCGCCGGAACCGATCGTGTGCCCGCTCGATCTCACCGAATCCATCGCCCTGACCCCCGATCACACGGTGCGGCTGGCCGCCGCGGCCGGGAGTACCCCGCTGGAGTGCCCGGATCCCGCCGACGAACCGGGCACGCGGTCGGTGGCGACCAACGTGATCATCCGGCACGTGATGGACGCGCTGCGTTTCTATCTGGAGTTCCACCATGCTCACGACGAGGGCTACATCGCCCACCTGCACGACCCGTTCGCGGCGATGGTCGCGCTGGATCCGTCGTGGGTGCGGACCCGGCCGGCCCGGGTCGCGGTGGAACTCGCGGGCACGCTGACACGCGGCACCACGGTCGCCGACGAACGCGGGATGTGGGGTGGCGCACCGAATGCGCGGGTCGCCTCGACGACCGACGTCGATCGCGTCTTCGACGACCTCATCGAGACGGTTGCGACGCTCGCCCGGCGCGTGGGCAACCAGTCCACGGGAGCGTAGCGTTGGCGCGGTGACCCGCCTCGGCTACCAGATCCCGAACTTCAGCTATCCCGACACCGCACCCGATCAGCTGTTCCCCACGATCACCGCGCAGGCCGTCGAGGCGGAGGAATCCGGCTTCGACACCGTGCTCGTGATGGACCACTTCTACCAACTCCCGATGCTCGGCGAACCCGACGAACCGATGATCGAGTGCTACACCCTGCTCGCCGCGCTGGCCCAGCACACCTCGCGGGTGCGGTTGTCGGCGCTGGTCACCGGCAACACCTACCGCAATCCCACGCTTCTCGCCAAGATCGTCACCGCCCTCGATCTGGTGTCGGCGGGGCGCGCCCAACTCGGCATCGGCGCGGGCTGGTTCGAACTCGAACACGACTGTCTCGGGTACGAGTTCGGTACGTTCACCGATCGGTTCGAGAAGCTCGAGGAGGCACTGCAGATCATCCTGCCCATGCTGCGTGGGGAGCGACCGAGCTTGGCGGGCAAGTGGTATCAGGTCAGCGACGCCGCGAACTCCCCCGCCCCGCTCGGTCGGATCCCGGTGATGATCGGCGGCGGTGGTGAGCGCAAGACGCTGCGCATGGTCGCCCAGTACGCCGACGAATCCAACCTCATCTGCGGGGTCGACGAGATCGGTCGCAAACTCGATGCCCTGGCGCAGCACTGCGAGCGCCTCGGCCGCGATCGCTCCGAGATCGTCGTGACCCTGCAGACCTCGGCGTGCGTGGCCCCGACCCACGAGCAGGCGCAGCAGGAGTTCGACGCCTATGTCGCCCGCAACCCGCGTGCGGAGGCACGCCGCGGCGGCGCGATCATCGGCTCTCCGGAGGAGGTCGCCCAGCGTTACTCGGCCCTGCTGGCCACGGGCATCGACGGGGTCACGGTCAACGCGCCCGCCAACGGCCACCTTCCCGGCCGTGTCGACCTGCTGGGTCGGACCCTCGCGCCGCTGATCAACCGATAGGCAGGAACCGCCGATACGCGTAGCCCGCTACAGAACCGCGGCCCGGCGCCCGGTTCCGTTGCGCGCACTCACGTGTGCCGACAGCGATTCGACGATCTCCCCGGAGCGGACCGCGACGTTGGACAACAGCGTCGCGGTCAGCCCGTGGGTGTGCTCGGAGTTGCCCTGCACGTAGATGGCGCCGGTCACCTCGGGATCGGTGCGCAGCCGATAGTGTCGGTCGAGCACCGGTCGCCCATGGACATCGGAGTGACAGAAGCGGCCGAGGTCGCCGAGCATGGCACCGACCGGCGTGGGCTCGAAGCCGGTGGCGAAGACGACGGCGTCACAAAGGATCTCGAGTTCCTCGCCGTTCATGCGGTTCACCACCCGCAGGCGGGCCGCCTCGTCGGTCTCGATGATGTCGAGGACCTCGGTGGAGCCGTGGACGAACAGCCGCCGGTGCCCGTCGACCCGTTCGGTGTATTCACGCCGATACAGGGCGTTGATCAGTTCCGGATCGACCGCCGAGTAGTTGGTGCCGCGATGATAGGTGAGAATGCGTTCACGCCAGGCGGGTTGCGCCACGAAGTACTCGTCCACGGCACCGGGGTCGAAGATCCGATTGGCGTAGGGACTGTCGTCGGCCGGGGTGTAGCCGTATTTGGCGAACACTGCGTGCACCTGCGCGTCGGTCTGCTCGTGCAGGAATGCCGTTACCTCGGCGGCGCTCTGGCCGGCACCGATCACCGCGAACGCTCCGTGAGTGCTCTCGGGTAGCTCGGCGAAGCGATCGAGTACGTCGTGATTGTGGAAAACCCGTCGACCGGCGACCACACCAGCAGGCAGCTTGGCGCGGATTCCGCCGCCGAGCACCAGATGTCGGGCGCGACACGCGCCCGTCGGGGTCGTCACCTCGAAGGCGCCGTCGTGCCAGCGCACCGAGGTGACCTCGGTCGAATACTGCACGGGTATCGACACGCGCGCCGCCGCCCACTGCAGATAGTCGTGGAACTCCGAGCGCAGCGGGAAGAAGGTCTGCAGGTTGATGAAGTCGGTCAGCCGGTCCCGTTCGGCGAGATACCTCAAGAATGTGTAGTCGCTGGCCGTGTTCCGTTGTGTGGCGAGGTCTTTGAGGAACGACACCTGCATGGTGGCGCCGGGCAGCAACATTCCGGGATGCCATTGGAACCGATCGCGTCGCTCGAAGAACTGCGCGGTGATCGGCGTTGCGGCGGTGCGGTTGTGCTCCTCGAGAGCGATGGCCAGCGCCAGATTCGACGGACCGAACCCGATACCGACGAGATCCACCGTGGAAAGGTGCTCACTGCACACGCGCTACTCCTCTGCTTGCTCGCCGGGGCTGTCGGACTCGGGCCCGGTCAGGCGAGCCGATCGGCGCCATCGGGCGACACCCTTACCGATGTTCAGAAGGTAAGTCTAACCTAATCTCCAACGCCCGCGAATCGGGCGCCCCGCTCCACGGTGACCGCCCGATCGCCACAGATCCACCGGTCACCCATCCCGATCGGAGAAACACGCGAGATGATCTCATCGCCGACGTCGGCCGAGCACACTCCCGATGCCCTTGGCGCCCTAACCGGCGCGACCGGCGCCGGTGTCGCACATTTCCTGTTGTGCCGCAACACCTATCACGTCATCGGGGTGGGTTGCAGCACCGTGTACCACGACACCGACCGGGCCGCCCGCGCACTGCGAGACGGTGCGCTGGCCGCGATCGTCGGAGCCCTGCCGTTCGATGCCCGTGAGCGGGCGTCACTCATCGCGCCCGATCGGCTCGACCTGCACCACGGCCGGTGGACTCCGCCGACCGCCGCCGGGCGCCCGGTGGCGCGCTCCCGCATCGTGGCCGCCGTACCGTCGCCGGCCGACCATCATCGCCGGGTAGCGGCGGCGATCGACCGGCTCGCCGACCCCGGCGACCCGCTGGCGAAGGTGGTGCTCGCACGCGCCCTGACGGTGCACTCCGAGTCGCCGGTCACCGGATGGGACGTGGCCGCGCGACTGCGTGCCATCGATCCGCGGGGATCGGTGTTCGTCACCGACCTGCCCGGTCCCACCTCGGGTTCGCTCCCCCAATTGGTCGGCGCCAGCCCGGAGGTCCTGATCCGCAAACGCGGCAACATCGTGTCGGCCTATCCGCTCGCGGGCTCGTCGGCGCGCCTGACCGATCCCCGACTCGACGCCGAACAGGGTCGGGCACTGGCGAATTCGACGAAGGATCGCACCGAACACCGATTCGTCGTCGATGCCTTGCGGGCGGCGCTCGCGCCGTTGTGCCGCACGCTCGACGTGCCCGACGAACCCGAGCTGATGACGACGCCGACGATGTGGCATCTGGGCACCCCGATCCGCGGTGAGATCGCCGACCCGTCGACCACGGCCCTGGATCTCGCCATAGCCGTTCATCCGACCCCGGCGATCTGTGGCACGCCCACCGACCTGGCCCGCGATCACATCGTCGCGACCGAGGCCCGGCGGGGCTTCTACGCCGGCGCGATCGGATGGGCGGGCGCCCCGACACGCGGTCGCGACGGCACCGTGATCGCCGGTGACGGCGAGTGGATGGTCGCGATCCGCTGTGCCGAGATCGCCCCCGGTGGCCGGGAGATCACCACCTGGGCCGGCGGCGGCATCGTCGCCGACTCCGACCCGGACACCGAACTCGCCGAGACCGACGCCAAATTCGCGACGATCCTCGCCGCCCTCGGTATCGGCTGAGCCGGACGGTCGGTGGGTCGACCGGTCAGACCGCGACCTGCGCCGGTTCCGCCCACGCCAAGCCGTCGGCCGAGGGCACCAGACCGCCCTCGAGCAAGGGCGGTTCGGTGGCGCGGTCGCCGACCGCGCCACGTGCCTGCAGGGCGTTCATCTCCTCCATCACCTCACGGACCACCGGCGCACCGAACATGTGCCCCATCCGCTGGCCGGAGTCGGTGTCCATACCGCCGGTGGCGCGGGCGGCCTCGGTCAGTGCGTCGGAGGATCGGCGGAACCGCGAGACGATCGACGACGGGTGGGTCAGTGCGTCCTCTCCCGAGTAGCCGCCGGCGACGAGGGAGACGAAGGCCGTCATGTCGTTGCGGTCGAAGTTGGTGACCTTGCGCGCCTTCCAGAAGTACGAGTCCTCGGATTGCTCCATGTCGTAGAACGCCGAGAGGAACTCGTGGAAGACGGCGTACTCGCGGCGATAGCGGCCCTCGAACTCACCGAAGGCACGTTCCTCGGACATCGTGCCGTCGAGCACGCTGTTGATCGAACGTGCCGCCAGCACACCGGAATACGTCGCGAGATGCACCCCGGTCGAGAACACCGGATCGATGAAGCACGCGGCGTCGCCGACGAGCACCATGCCGTTGCCCCAGAAGCGGGTGTTGGCATACGAATAGTCCTTGCGGATACGGATCTCGCCGTAGGTGCCCTCGGTCACCCGCGTGGCGTCGGTGAGCATGTCGCGCACGATCTCGCACCGATCGATGTAGTGCCGCAGGGTCTCTTCCTGCGCACTGAGCACATGCTGCGCCTTGTCCTTGGCGATGACCACGCCGACGCTGGTGAGCGTGTCCGACAGGGGGATGTACCAGATCCAGCCCTCGTCGAACGCCGCGCAGAGGATGTTGCCCGCGTCGGGCGCCGGGAATCGTTTGCCGCCTTCGAAATACCCGAAGACCGCGACGTTCTGGAAGAACTCGGAGTACACGCGTTCGCCGCCGGCGCGCGAGGACAGTCGGGTCGTGTTGCCGGAGGCATCGACGACGAACCGGGCCCGCACGTGGTGTTCGACGCGGTCGGCGTCGAGGTAGCGCACCCCGGTGACCCGGCCGGTCTCGTCGGTGTCGACGCCGTTCACGCGACAGTTCTGCCGGACATCGACGCCGTTGTCGGCCGAATTCGCCAGCAGGATCTGATCGAATTTCATCCGCTCGACCTGATAGGCGTAGGAGCCCTCGCCGGCGAATTCCGGGGAGATCGCGAACAGGAAGTTCCACGGCACGGGGTTGGTGCCCCACCGGAAGCTGCCGCCGCGCTTGTGCATGAAGCCGGCGTCGCGGACCTTCTCATAGCAGCCCAGCAGCTTGCACACCCCGTGAATCGTGGAGGGCAGCAACGACTCCCCGATCTGATACCGCGGGAAGGTCTCCTTCTCGATCTGGACCACGCGGCGGCCGCTCTTGGCCAGCAGCGTGGCGGTGGTCGACCCACCCGGACCGCCACCGACGACGACGACATCGACGTTCTCGATCGTGACCTCGCTCATCGGGCCTGCTCCATCGACAGTTCGCGCACCCAGGATCCGACCACCGGGTCGGCGGCCAACGCCACCAGATCGGCGCGCGTCGCACCTGCGGCGCGCCACCGCTCGATCAACGACATCAACCGCACCGAATCCAGGCCGATGTCGAGAACGTTGGTGTCGTCGGTGATCTCGGAGGCGGGAACGTCGAGGATCTCGGCGATGTCGCCGATGATCCGGTCGCGGGTCACAACTGCATCCACAGATGCCATGGGCAGATCCTCACTTCGTACGGCCACCGGATGCGGTGGGATCGTGGGTCGGTACGGTGAGCGAGGCACCGTCCGCGGTCGCTACAGTAGCTTAGCCTGGCCTAATTTCAGGGCGCGCGCCGAGTAGGATGTCCCGTGTGATGATCCTTGCCTAAGCAAGGGTAGGCTCTCCTATCATGCTTGAGCTCGATCTCGCCGCTCGCGAGCCTTCGTACCCCGCGTCCGCGGCCGCATTGGGGCTGTGGGCCGCGCAGTCGGTGGTCGGGACGTCTGCGGTGTTCACGATCGGTCAGCTCGTCGAATTCCGTTCCGCGCCCGACCTCGACAGGCTGACCGCCGCCGTCGCGGCGGCGGTCACGGAAGCGGATCTGCTCCGTGCCCGGTTCATCGAGCCCACCACCGCCACCGACCCCGAGACGGACTCGGGCCTGCGCTTCGTCCTCGGGGACCCAGTGCCGGTCACCCGCGTCGACCTCCGAGGCGGCGGCGACGCCGACGCGCCACTCGACTACGCGCGCAGCGTCGTCGCAGGGTCCATCGATCCGCGGACCGGCCCCTGTGCCCGCATCGAGATCGTGTGCGCCGGCGACCGGATCGCCCTGCTCATCGTGGCTCACCACCTGGTCCTCGACGCCTACGGGCTCGGCCTCCTGACCCGCCGCATCGGCCACCTCTACGACGATCCGGCCGATCCGCGCCGACTCCGATCGGTCACCGACCTGCCCGATGGACTCGACGCAGCAGGAGTCGACGCAGCAGGAGTCGACGACCGCACCTTCTGGGCCGACCAACTGGCCGGGATTACGGCGCCCTTGACACTGTCGGACCGCCCGCGCGGTCATCGGGTCGCCTCGCGAATCCTCACCCGCCGCATGGTGATTCCCGCGCTCGGAGCACTCACCCGGAATCCGTCGACCCTGACCGCCGTCATCGCCGCCTTCTGCGGCCGGCTCGCGGGCACCGACGACGTCGTGCTCGGCTTCCCGATGATGAACCGGCTCGGCTCCCCCGTGGCCAATTGCGCGTGCTCGACGGTCAACGTGATTCCGTTGCGTGTCCACACGCCCGCACACCGCTCGATCGCCGACATCGCTGCCGGGGTCACCGACCGCCTGCGTGCCGTCTCCCCCCACGCCCGATACCGTGGCGAGGACATCGTCCGGGACCTGCGGCGACGAGGCGTCGACGGCGCGACCGGTCCCACGCTCAACATCAAGCCGTTCTCGGCGACCGTCACCGTCGGCGGGCATGTCGCCGACGTGCGGTCGCTGGCCCGGGGTCCGCTCGTCGACATGGCGATCACCGCCGCCGATCTCGACGGCGATCTCGAATTGGTCCTCGACGCCGACGCCGACCTGTACCCACCACAGCGCGTCGACGAAATCGTCGGCAGCATAGCCGAATTCGCCGAGACGGCGGCCCGCACCATCGACGCTGTACGCCCCGATTCTGGGCCCACCGTGGGCATCGGCGCGGTCGCGCTGGACGGCGCTGCCGACGAGCGCCTCGCGGCCCGAATCCGTGATGAGGACGCCCGGACCAGCACGCCGATCGGTGTGACGTCTCTGCTCGATCGGATCGCCGCCCAACCCGAGGACGCGGTCGCGCTCATCTGCGGCACGCAACGGATCGACCATCATGAACTGCGCGCCCGTGTCGCCTCGGTGTCCGACGAGCTCGGCGCTCTCGATGCCGAGGACATCGTCGCCGTCGCCCTACCCCGCGGCGTGGATCTCGTCGTCGCGCTCCTCGCCGTCCATCGCAGCGGTGCGGCATTCCTGCCGCTCGATCCGGGTTTTCCCGCCGAGCGGATCTCGGCGACCCTCGCCGACGCCGACCCGATTGCCGTCGTCGAGCCGGGACCCGGCGGGGTGGTTGTCCGTCGGCTCCGGGAACACGCCGCACCGTCGACCCGGCGCGCCGGTCGCGTCGGCGGTCGGGACGGCGATCCCGCCTACGTCATCTACACCTCGGGCTCGACCGGAAACCCCAAGGGTGTCGTCGTCGACCACGGCGCACTACGCAACCTCACCGACGCGATGATCGACGAGATCGGTTACCGCCCGGGTCGATCGGTGCTGTCGGTCACGACCATCTCCTTCGACATCGCCCTCGTGGAAACCCTTGTCCCCCTTGCCGCGGGCGCGACGGTGGTGCTCGCCGACGCCGATGATGTCCACGATCCCGGACGGCTCGCGGCACTGCTGCGCACCCACCGTATCGATCACATGCAGGCCACCCCGTCGTTGTGGTCGGCGCTCCTGGATTCCGGACACGCCGACGCCCTCCACGGGGTGCACGTTCTCGTCGGCGGGGAGGCACTTCCCACCGACGTCGCCGTCGGCCTAATCGGTGCGGCGGCGTCGGTACGCAACATGTACGGGCCCACCGAGACCACGGTCTGGTCGACCACCGCGCCGGTGGTCGATGAACGCGCGATCGTGATCGGCTCCCCCATCGCCAATACCGGGGTCCGCATCCTCGACGCCACCCTGCGCCCGGTCCCCGACGACGCGATCGGCGAACTGTATCTCGCCGGTGCGGGTCTGGCCCGCGGATACCACCGGCGGGCCGGGCTCACCGCCACTCGTTTTCTCGCCGACCCGTTCGGGGCGCCCGGGTCACGCATGTACCGCACCGGCGATCTGGCTCGCCGCCGGACAGGGGAACACAGTCGGACAGCGCGACCCAGCCGGACAGCGGGACAGATCGAATGCCTCGGTCGCACCGACCACCAGGTCAAGATCCGTGGTTTCCGGATCGAGCTCGGTGACATCGAAACTGCACTGGCAGAGCACGATTCGATCGAGCGCGCCGTCGTGGTGGATCGACACGGTCGGCTGGTTGCCTACGCGACCCCCGCAACGGACTCCGGGCTCGACCCGTTGGCGCTGCGTTCACACCTGGCCCGGCGAGTGCCCGACTACATGATCCCGGCCACCGTACAGGTGCTCGATGCGATCCCGCTGACCCCCAACGGCAAGGTCGATCGCACTGCCCTGCCCGCACCGGACTTCGGGGCTCTGACCGGCCATGGTCGCGCCCCGGTCACCGACACCGAACGTCGCCTCGCCGGGATCGTCGGCGAGGTCCTCGGGGTCGGCGACGTCGGTGCCGATGACGACTTCTTCATGCTCGGCGGTGACAGCCTTACCGCCGTTCGTGTGGTCGTACGCGCGGCCGCCGCGGGTGTGCATTTCACGCCACTCGACGTGTTCGACCATCCGACCGTCGCGCGGCTCGCGGCAATCGCGTCGAGCGACTCCCGATCGGCGGGCGGCGATCGAAGAGACGATGCGGCGCCCGGTGAGCGTCTGCGGCCTCGCGCGCACACCACCGCGGGGATCGACGCCGACGAACTCGACGACCTGATCGGGGAGGACCTGCTGTGAACGCACCGGAGGCAACAGATGGCGCCGTCACCGAAAGCGTTGATGCGCAGGCCAAGCCGGCCCTCGAGGACGTGCTGCCGCTGACGCCGGTGCAGGAGGCGATCGTCTATCACTCCACACGCCCTCGCGAGCAGGACTCGCATGACCCGTATCTGATCATCGCCGATCTCGACCTGGCCGCCGTCACACCCGGCGTCATCGAGGACTCGGCGGTGAGGTCGGCACTGGAGACGGTGATCGCCCGGCACGCCATGCTGCGGGCCTCCTTCACACGCCGGCGCACCGGGGCGCCGGTCGCGCGCGTGCACACCGACGTCGAGGTCCGGATCGACACCGTCGACCCCGCCGAGTCGGGCGGACCCGACAGCCTCCGCGAATCCCTGCGCCGTCAAGGGATTCCCTTGACCACCGCACCTCCCCTGCGCGCGGTCGTCGCCCGCGACGCGCTCGCCGGTACCGCACACCTGCTGCTGGTGGTCCACCACGTGGCCCTCGACGGATGGTCCCTGCATCGCGTCGTCGACGAGATCGTGCACCTGCTGCGCGGCGAACCGCTCGACCCGGTCGTTCCCATCAGTGACTTCCACCGATGGCGGACGACGCTGCCGAACGGATTGGACTCGTGGCGTCGCGCGCTGACGGGCCTGCCGGCACCGACCCTCGTGCCGGTCGATCCCGGTGCCGCACATCGTTCCCGGGTGATCTCCCGATCCCTCGGTGTCGAGGCATCGCGGCGGCTGCGCACCATCGCACGATCCGTGGGCGCCTCGGCCAACACCCTCATCCAGGTCGCGTGGGCGCTGGTGCTCGCCGACCTCGACGACTCCGACGACGTCGTCTTCGGCGCGGTGGTCTCGGGCCGCGATCCCGCATTGCCCGGTGTCGACGAGATGGTCGGCATGCTGATCAACACGATCCCGGTGCGGGTCAGGCTCGACCCCACCGAGACCGTCGGCGAACTCATCACCCGACTCCAGCGCGAACAGCTCGCCCTGCTCCCCCATCACCACACCGCCCTCGGTGACATCGGCGCGGCAACCGGCCTCGGGGAGCTGTTCAACACGCTGCTCGTCTTCGAGAGCTTTCCCCGCGGCACGGTCCGACCCCACCTCGAGGACGAGAACACCTACGCCGCAACAGTCCTCGTGGAGGACGAACCCGACATCCGACTTCTGCTCGAGCACCGCGGCGCCGACCCGGACCTGCTCGACCGCCTTCTCGGCATGCTCGCGGCCCTCACCGCCGCGCCGGACACACCACGCGGCCGACTGCCGCGTTCGGATCGCGGTGACGCCTCCATCGTGAGCGGATCACCCGTCACCGCCGCCGAGCCGGCCGCCCAGCGCATCGCACGCCTCGCCGCCGAACAGGGTGACGCGGTCGCCCTCCTCGCCGGCGAGGTTGCCGTCTCGCGCCGCGACCTCGACCGCGCCGCCGCGCGTGCAGCCGCCGGGCTCCGGGAGCGCGGCATCGGGACCGAATCGATCGTCGCGATCCACGCGCATCGCACGCCGGAGCTGGTCGCCGTGCTGCTCGCCGTGCTCCGGGTCGGCGCCGCCTATCTGCCGATCGATCCCGCCTATCCGAGCGCGCGCGTGGACTTCATGCTCACCGACTCGCGCCCGGATCTCGTCGTCGACGACGCCCTCGTCGCCGCACTGACCCGCACCGCACCGACCCCTACCGCACCGACCCAGACCGAGCGCGCCGCCGGCACCGAACCGGTGTCGCCACATCCGGATTCGGCCGCGTACCTGGTCTACACCTCCGGCTCCACCGGTACGCCGAAGGCGGTCGTCGGCACCGCCGGTGCCCTGGCCCGTCGGCTCTCCTGGGCCGCCACCGACTGGGCCGCCCCGGTGATCCTGGCCAAGAGTTCGATCGCCTTCATCGACGGAACCACCGAGCTCCTCGGCGCATTGTCGGCCGGGGCCACCGTCGTTCTCGCCTCCGACGCCGATCTCCGCGACGCCGGGCGACTCGCCGAACTCGCTGCCGCCCACGGTGTCCGGCAGATCACCGCCGTGCCCTCACTCGCGCACACCGTCGTCGAGGACGGTCGCGCACCGGATCTCGATCGGTGGATCGTCTCCGGTGAACCGTTGACCGCGGCCGTTGCCGACGCGCTCACCCCTCATGCCGGTGAGGTCGTCAACTCCTACGGCTCCTCCGAGGTCGCCGGGGACGTGACGACGGGCGCGATCGCACGCGAGCACGGTGGGGCGATCCACGTCGGCACGCCGGTGCCAGGCACCCGGATCATCGTCCTCGATCACCTGCTGCGCCCGGTACCCGTGGGTACCGCGGGCGAGGTGTATGTGTCCGAGACACATTCCGGCGCAGGTCAACTCGGACGCGGCTATCGCGCGCACCCCGAGTGGACGGCCACCCACTTCGTCGCCGATGTCACCGGCGGTGCACGGATGTATCGGACCGGTGACCGGGGGCTCATCGACACCACCGGGCGTCTACGCCTTCTCGGACGCCGAGACACACAGGTCAAGATCCGTGGCGTGCGAGTCGAACTCGGCGAGGTCGAGGCCGCCCTGACCGCCGTGCACGGCGTGGCTCAGGCCGCGGTGATCACCAACCGAACTCGCGACGGCCACCACCGAATCCACGCGTTCGTCTCCGGGACCGCGGCACCGGAGTCGGTCACGGCGTCGTTGGATCGGGTCCTGCCCGCAGCGATGCTGCCGTCGACGATCACCGTGCTCGACGAGCTGCCGCTCACCCCCGGCGGCAAGGTGGATCGCCGGGCACTGACCGCCCCCGAGGACCACGCTCCGACCACCGGCGGACGCACGGCGCGGACCAACAACGAACGACTCGTGGTCACCGCGGCCGGGGACGTCCTCGGCATCGACGAACCGGCCGCCGATGCGAACTTCTTCGACCTCGGCGGCCACTCGCTCTCGGCAACAAGGTTGGTGACCCGGTTGCGCGTCGCCACCGGCCGGGCACTGCAGGTCGCCGACGTCTTCGACAACCCGGTGCTCGCTGACCTGGCGGGGTTGCTCCCCGTTGCCGACGGCACCGACGCCACGGATGCCGACGACGACACCAGCGGCGGGTCCGAGCCCACCGACGCGGAGCGCCCGGATCCGCTGCCGTTGTCCCCGGCGCAGCAACGGTTGCTGTTTCAGGCCGGGGTCGATGATTCCGCCTATACGGTGGCCTTCGCCGTTCGACTCGACGCCCACGCGGGCACCGCGATCGATGCTCAAGCACTGCGGGACTCCCTGCACGGCATCGTCACCCGCCACGAGGTGTTGCGAACCCGCATCGTCGACGGCCATCCCGTCATCGATGCCCCGGATACGGTGGCGACGACACTCGACGAGCATCGCCTCGAGCACGACCCAGCCGCACTCGACACCGTCATGGCCGCGCTCATCGCACGGCCCTTCGATCTCGCCCGCGACCGGGTCCTGCGCGCCGACCTGATCGCCCTGTCGGCGACAGCATCGGTGTTGCTGATCACGGTGCACCACATCGCCGCGGACGAGTGGTCGGCGGGACAACTGTTCGACGAACTCGCCTCCGGGTACAGCGCCGCCGTCGAGCACCGAGGTGATCGGGTTCCCGTCGCCCCGGTGATCCAATTCGTCGACCACACGATCCGGCAGCTGGCCCGGCTCGGTGACGAGTCCGATCCGCATTCGCTTGCCGCCGGGCAACTCTCGTACTGGCGGGAGGCGCTCGACGGGATACCCGACGAGATCGCACCACCACTGGATCGCGCCCGACAGGTCGAACCGTCCCATCGTGGCGCCGAGGTTCATCGCACGCTCCCGCTCGGTGTCTGCCATGCCCTCGACCGCCTCGGGGCAGCAACGGGTACCTCGCGTTTCATGATGGTCCACGCCGCGGTCGCGCTGAGCCTCGCCGCCTCCGGTGCCGGTGACGACATCGTGGTCGGCACCCCGATCGCCGGCCGCGGGGACGCCGCCGCCGAAGACCTGATCGGGATGTTCGTCAACACGCTCGCCCTACGCACCGATCTGCGCGGAGATCCCACTCTGGCACAGGTCCTCGCACGTGTCCGCAGCGCCGACCTCGACGCGTATGCGCACGCCGATCTGCCGTTCGAGCAGCTCGTCGCCGCGCTCGCGCCGACCCGATCGCTGGCCCGGCACCCGCTCTTCCAGACCATGGTGCAGTACCGCGATCCCATCGTGGCACCGGAGTTCCCCGGACTCGAGGCCACGCCGCTGTTTCCGCCCACCCGGACGGCCAAATTCGATCTCACCTACGAGTTCGTGGGGCTGCCCGACACCGGCGACGGCAGTGGACTGCGACTGCGACTGGAATACGCCACCGATCTGTTCGACGCCAACACCGCACACCGGCTCGCCGATCGCGCCGTCGCGGTGCTCGACGCGCTGGCCACCGACCCCGGCCGGAGGCTGTCCCGGCTGCTCATGCCCGATGCGGTGCATGCGCTTGCGTCGGTAAGGGTTCCGGACGAGAACCGGAGCGCACCCGAATCCTCCCCCGGCCCGTCCTCGCTGGTCGAGGTGTTCACCTCGACCGTGGCGACACACCCGAACCGGGTCGCGATCAGCGACGGCACGACCTCCCTGACCTACCGCGAGATCGACTCCCGTAGTGCGCAACTCGCGTCGCAGCTGGTCGCCGACGGCGTCACGGTGGGCGACCTGGTGGCACTGGTGCTGCCCCGCGGTGCCGATCAGGTGATCGCGGTTCTCGCCGTGCTGCGCGCCGGAGCAGCCTACGTACCCATCGATCCCGCCTACCCGGCCGAGCGGATCGAGACGATCCTCGACGACGCCCGGCCCACGCTCACCGTCGATGCCGAGTACCTGACCCGCCGCGCGTCGGACGGCCCACCGGCCGAGCGGTCCGAGATCACGATCGGCGCCCGGCATACGGCCTATGTCATCTTCACCTCCGGATCGACCGGGCGTCCCAAGGGCGTCCGGGTCACGCACGGCAACGCGTGCGCGCTGCTCGCGAGCACCCGCGGCCTGTTCGATGTCGGCGCCGACGACGTGTGGATGTTGTTCCACTCGTATGCTTTCGACTTCTCCGTGTGGGAGATGTGGGGGGCGTTGTCGACCGGCGCGCGGCTGGTGATCGCCGATCGGGACACCACCCGGTCCCCCGCCGATCTCGCCGCACTGATCGCCGCCGAGGGCGTCACCGTCCTCAATCAGACCCCGTCGGCGTTCGCGGCTCTCGACGCCACGGTCTCGTCGGCCGACGAGACCGGTGAACCGTTGTACGACAACGTGTCCGACCCCACCTCGTTGTCCTCGTTGCGCTACCTCGTGTTCGGTGGCGAAGCCCTCGACCCCCGACGGCTCACGGGCTTCCTGCGCCGTCACCCGAGCGTCCGCGCGGTGAACATGTACGGCATCACCGAGATCACCGTGCACGCCACCCACCGCGAGATCGACGCCGCCGCAGCCGCTCACGCCACCGGCAGCGACGTCGGCGCGTTGCTCCCCGGATTCACCGGGCGACTGCTCGACCGGCATCTGCGCCCGGTTCCCGTTGGCGTCGTCGGCGAGCTGTATCTGTCGGGCCCGCAGGTCACCACGGGCTATCTGCACCGTCCGGCACTGAGTGCCACCCGATTCGTCGCCGACCCGACCACCCCGGGCGGACTCGCTTATCGCACCGGAGACCTGTTCCGCCACACCGCGACCGGTGAGCTGCACTACGTCGGGCGCAGCGATCTGCAGGTCAAGATCCGTGGCTATCGCATCGAACCCGGCGAGGTGTCCGCGGCGATCAGCTCGCTGCCCGGCGTGGCCGACGTGGCCACCATCGCCCGTCCCGGCCCCGATGGCGATCACCGCCTGCTCGCCTACGTCGTTACCGCCGAACACCATCCGGCCGGCACCGACCTCACCGCCGACTCCGTCCGCTTCGCACTCGCGCAGCGGTTGCCCGATCACCTGGTGCCCGGCGCCATCACACTGATCGATCGAATCCCGTTGACCACCAACGGAAAGACCGATGCGTCGGCGCTACCCGATCCCGTACCCCCGGCGGAGTCGGGTGCGGGCCGGGAACCGGCCACCGAGACCGAACGGATGATGCAGGAGATCTTCGCCGAGACGCTGCGGATCGATCCGGCCTCGATCGGCGTCGACGACGACTTCTTCGCTCTCGGTGGTGACTCCATCACCTCCACCACGATGGTGAACCGGGCTCGACGCCGGGGCCTGCGGATCACGCCGCGCGACGTGTTCGCGCACCGTAGCGTCGCCGGCCTCGCCGGCGTTGCCGAACCGATCGTCGCGCCGAGCGGCGGTGCGGCGGAGGACACGGCCGCCCCGCACTCGGCCCCCACACCCGTCGCCCTGCTGCCGATCATGCACCGCCTGCGCGAGCTCGGCGGCACCGTGGATCGCGTGAACCAGTCGCTGGTGATCGACACGCCACCGGATGCCGGCACCGAATTCCTCGCCACCGCACTCCAGGCGCTGCTCGATCATCACGACGCGTTGCGTATGACCCTGTCCGCGACCGCCGGGGTGTGGGGATTGGCGGTGTCGCCGCCCGGATCGGTCCGCGCCACCGACCTCCTCGTCGAGATGCCGATCGACGCCCACGGAACGGTCGCCGACACCGTCACCGTCGCCTCCGACGCCGCGGCCGCACGCCTGGCACCGACACGGGGTCGGATGCTCGCCGTCACTCATCTGCGGCCCGCGAACGACGCGGACGCGGGTCGACTGATCCTGGTGATCCATCACCTCGCCGTCGACGGCGTGTCGCGGCGCATCCTCATCGACGACCTCGCGGCCTTCCACAGCGACGGCAGACTGCCCACAGGCCCCGATGCGTCCATCGCCGACCATGCCGCAGCGGTGGCGGTGCGCGCGGGCGCACCCGAGTTGCTCGGCGAGCTCGATCACTGGGTTCGGGTCCTCGCACCCGGCGGCGACCTGCTGCCCGGTGTGCCCGCGGCCGGCGGTGTGGTCGGCGACCAACGTCGTCATGTGGTCGTCCTCGACGTTGCGACCTCGCGGGTGCTGGTGACCGAGGCGCCTGCCGCATTCGGCGTCGGGGTGACGTCGATCTTCCTGGGTGCGTTGCGGATTGCCGCTTCGGCGGTGTTCGACACCGTCGACCTGATCGTCGACACCGAGCGTCACGGCCGCGACACCGAGGCGGCCGGCCTGGGGATCATGGATCTCTCGCACACCGTCGGGTGGTTCACCACCATGGCCCCGCTGCGTCTGTCGGGACCCGTCGATGACGCCGTGGACCCGCTCGGCGCGGTCCGAGACGCCGACCGCCAATGGCACGACACGCCCGGCGCCGGAGCCGGATACGGGATGCTGCGCCATCTCAATCCGCAGACCTCGGCGGCATTGGCGACGATGCCGAGGGCCTCGGTGTTGCTGAACTACCTGGGCCGTTTCACCGTGGGTGGCGGCGGGGCGTGGCAGCCGTCGGCCGAGTCGTCGTCGTTGCGGGCGCTGCCCGACCCCGATCTCGGCTGCGACCATCTTCTCGAGATCGACGTGGTGTGCCGGGACGAGTTGGACGGGCCCGTTCTCTCGGCGACATTCGGCTACCTGCACCGCTTTCTGAGCGACGACGCGGTGCGGCGACTGGGTGAGGCGTGGGCGGACGCGTTGTCCACCCTGGCCGCCCTGTCCGCACGTGACGAGTCCGCATTCGACGATTCTGGAGTTCCCACGTGACCTCGACGACCCAACCGTCCGTATCCGCGCCGGCCTCGGCGAGGGGGGCGGGCGAACAGGTGTTGCCCGTACTCGCCGGCCAACGCGACATCTACTTCGGGCTGCAGGTGGCCACCGATCCCGCGCTCTACAACACCGGGCTCTACATCGAGGCCACGGCGTCACTGGATCTCGAGCGCCTCCGCTCCGCGGTCCTGGCCACCATCGATCGTGCCGAGGCGATGCGCGCGGTGTTCACCGAACACGATGGCGATCTCGGTCAGGTCATCCTGCCGATCGACGACTTCGACGTGCCGATCGTCGACCTCCGCGGTCACGACGCCCAGCAGTGGATGACCGCGGACATGGCGCGGCCCATGGACATTCACGCCGGTCCCTTGACCGAGTGCTGTCTGCTGCAGGTGGGAGGGCGCGCCGCCGGTGAGCCGTCGACGGTGTACATCTATCTGAAGGTGCACCATCTCGTCTGCGACGGAATGGGTCTGGTCGCCTTCTGCGAGGCCGTCCGGTCGGCGTACGACGGCGCCACCCCGTCCGCGGCCTGGACACTACGCGAAATCATCGAGTCCGAGCAGACCTATCGCACCGGCGAGGGGTTCGAGACCGATCGCCGCCACTGGACCACGATGATGTCCGACCGGCCCGACCCGGTGCGGCTGCTCGATGGTGAGGTGGCACCGGGGGTCGGACGAGCACACGCGCGTTTCGAGATCGATGTCGAACGTCTGTCCGTGCTCCGGGACTGTGCCTCGCGCGCCGGGGTCCGGCCGACGATCATGTTGATCGCCGCGGTCGCGGCCTTCGCCCACACCCGCACCGGCAAGGACGATCTGGTGTTCGCGCTGCCGGTCAGTGGCCGGGTGGACCGCCGGATCCGGACGACCCCGTCGATGGTGACCAGCGTCCTGCCGCTGCGGGTGCAGGCATCCGATCGCGATCGTCTCACCGACCTCGCCCGACGGGTCGACCGTGCCCTGTTCTCGCTGTTGCCGCACAGCCGATTCCGCGGCGAGGATCTCGGTCGCGCACTCGCCGCCACTGCCGCCGAATCGACAGACCCCGCCACGTCGACAGACCCCACGGTATCGACCGACCCCACCGTATCGACCGGCCCCTATCGCATGTTCGGTCTGGGCGTGAACGTCATGTCGCACACCACGACCCAGACCATGGGCGGTGAGCCCATGGTTGTTCATGCCTTGGCATCCGGCCCGGTGTCCGACGTGGAGATCCAGATTCAGTTGCGCCGCAAGAGCCTTCCCGCCGAGGTGGTCGTTCGTGCGGTCGACGGCGCAGCCGAGCAGGCACGCTCGATCGCCGCGGCCTTCGACGAATTCCTCACCCGCCTCGCCGACCGTCCCGGAGAGCGTCTCGTCCACCTCGACGACGCCGCTCCCGTCCGCCAGGACG
The DNA here is from genome assembly GCF_030077625.1 of Gordonia sp. L191. Classification (NCBI taxonomy): domain Bacteria; kingdom Bacillati; phylum Actinomycetota; class Actinomycetes; order Mycobacteriales; family Gordoniaceae; genus Gordonia; species Gordonia sp. L191. The sequence goes on from NZ_CP125996.1 coordinate 2,519,630, forward strand.
ACTCCGCGCCGACGGCGGCGTTGACGCCGGCCCTGCTCCGGCTTCGCGCAGGTGGTGACGATCCGGAAGGGTTGCCGCCGAGTCGGATTCGCGTTCCACTGCCCCCGCAGACGGCCACCGAGACGATAGAGAATGTTCTCGGTCGCCTCTCGGCACGTCATGACGCGCTGCGCACCGACATCTCGCGTCCCCTGCCGATTCTCTGGACACTGACCACAGCACCGACCGACGACGCAACGATCGGGCTCGTCGAGCTTTCGGGTGAGGCCGGGTCGCGGCCGAGACCGCCGTACGCGATCCTCGGTGTGCACGCCGACACCCTCACGGTGGTCCTCGATTCCGCGATCATCGACCCGACGTCACGGTCGATCCTGCGGGCCGATCTGCTCGCCGGCCTCGCCGATGTCACCGCCGGTCGTGACCCCGACGTCGACCCGGTCCCGGTGTCCCTCGGTCGGGCCGCCGCCGAACTGACCGCGGCGGCCACCGACACCTCGGCCCTGCCCCGATGGATGGAGATCCTCGCACCGGGCGCAGCTCTCCCCGCGCCTCACGACGGGGCAGCGGCAACCGATGCCGCCATGCCCGAAACCATCTGTCGCCGTGCGGTTCCGGTTGCCGCGACGCCCAGCCCCCGACAACTGCTCTCGGCGATCGCCGAGGCAGTCCATGCGGTCTACGCCGGACGCATCGGCACTCACCTGCTCGTCGATGTCGTCTCCGACCTCCGGCCGGCCGGCGCCGAACGCACCACCGGCCCGTTCCAGGGGCTCACCCCCACCCGTATCGACCTCGCCGACGGCACCGCGATGCCGGTGCCCGGTCCGGCGCTCGATCTCCTGCGACATCTGTCTCCGCAGGTCGGCGCCGCGCTCACGGCCGCGGCGGCGACCGGCGAGATCGCCGAGCCCGCGGTGCTCGTCGGGGATTACGGTCTGCCGACCGATCACCCGGTCCGGGTCAGCGTCGTCGCAGAGGGGATCGTCGCAGAGGGGATCGTCTCAGCGGGAGACATCGCAGAGGAAGTCGAATCGGAGGGGGTGACGCTGCTCGTCGAGGTCGACCCACGGATGGTCGCCGACGCCGAGGCCTTCGCCGACGCCCTGATCGACGCCGCCGGCCGGGTGGCCTCGCACCATCTCGTGGTGGTCGACCCCGACGAACTGGCCGCATTGACCGCCGTACACGGCGAGATCGCCGACATCTGGCCGCTGACGCCGCTGCAGGAAGGCCTCTACTACCAGGCGCAGATGGATGCCGACGCCGACATCTACACGGCCCAGTTCTGGCTCGACTTCGGCCATCGCATCGACCTTGCGGCGCTCACCGACGCGGCACAGGCTCTCCTGCAAGGCAATCCGGAGCTGCGTGCCGCCTTCGTCGAACATGATGGTCGACCGGTGCAGATCATCGCCGCCGACGTTCGCCCCGACGTCGCCGAGATCGATCTGTCCGACGCCCCCAACTCCGACCTGAATGAGCGCGTCGAACGATTCCTTGCCGAGGACCGCGCGACGAGCTTTCGCCTCGACCACGCTCCCCTGTGGCGGATGCGTCTGATCCATCTGCCCGGGGGCCGCGATCGGCTGGTGGTGAACCGGCGATTCCTGTTGTGGGACGGCTGGTCCGGTGGACTGTTCGTCTCGCGCTTGCTCGCTCATCTTCATCACACCCCGGTGCCGCCACGAGAGGCATCACTGCGGGACTATCTGGAGTGGCTGGCGGCCAACGGATCCGACGATGCGTCGATCACGGCCTGGACCGACCACCTCTGCGGCTATGACGAACCCGCACTGGTCGCGCCCCGGGCGGCCGGCTCCACTCCCCGGGCGCCCCGTCGCCTCGACGTCGAGCTCGGTGCCGTGCTGTCGGCGCGGCTGCGCGACGATGCACGCTCGGCCGGTGTCACCCTCAACACGGTCCTCACGGCCGCACTGAATCTGACCCTCTCGCGGCAGCTCGGACGCAGCGATGTGGCCTTCGGTTCGACGGTCGCCGGTCGCCCCACCGAGGTCGACGGCATCGACACCGTGATCGGCCTGTTCCTCAACACGGTGCCGGTGCGCACCTGGTTGCGGCCCGAGGAGACCGTCGGTCAATTGTTGCGGCGGATGCAGGCCGAGCGGGTCGAGATGATGGCGCACGACCACATCGGTCTGGCGCGGCTGCAGCAGGAGACCGGGCATCCGGCGCTCTTCGACGTCCTCTACGTGCTGCAGAACTTCCGTACCGACGAGGAGGAACGCGAGCAGTCGGCGCTGCACGACGTGATCGGTGAGGGCAGCCTCGATCACACGCACTATCCGGTGGCCGTGGTGGTGACCCCCTCGGCGGACATCCGTTTCCGGCTCGAGTACCGCGACGATCTGGTCTCCGAGCAGACCGCGACGGCGCTGCTCACCCGGTTCCGGCGAGCACTGGCAGCCCTTGGCGATCACCTCACCGACCCGGTGGGCTCGGTCGATCTCGACCTTCCCGCGGACGCCGGCCTGGACGGCCCGACCCACCCGCTGCCCGATCTCACGGTTTCCAATCTGCTGGCCGAGCGGGCCGCGTCGATCCCCGACGCCGAGGCCCTCGTCTTCGGCGGGCTCCGGATGACCTACGCCGAGCTCGACACCCACATCGATCGGGTGGCGCACGTGTTGTACGACCACGGGATCGGTGCGGAGAGCATTGTCGCGCTTGCGGTTCCGCGCAGTATCGATACGGTGGTGGCGCTCTTCGCGATCCTGCGGGCCGGCGCCGCATATCTGCCGCTGGAACTCGATCATCCCGACGACCGGTTGCACGGCATCCTCGCCGACGCCGAACCGGAGATCATCCTGTCGCACAGCCGCGTCGTGGCGCGCTTTGCCGATGTGGCGGTACCGACGTTGGTGATCGACGACCTCCCCGAGACCGCAGGTCCCGCCTGGCCGGTTCCGCGGGTCGACCCGGACTGGCCGGCCTATGTGATCTACACGTCGGGGTCCACCGGACGCCCCAAGGGTGTGGTGACGCCCTACCGTGGCCTGACGAACATGCAGTTGAACCACCGGGAGAAGGTGTTCGAGCCGGCGATCGAGGTGGCCCGCGCCGCGGGTGTGCAGGGGCGGCTGCGGATCGCGCACACAGTTTCCTTCGCCTTCGACATGTCGTGGGAGGAGTTGCTCTGGCTCGTCGAGGGCCACGAGGTGCACGTCTGCGACGAGGATCTGCGTCGCGACTCCGCCGCGCTCGTCGCCTACTGCGCACGTCATCGGATCGACGTCATCAACGTGACCCCCACCTATGCGGCGCAGTTGTTCGCCGACGGCCTCCTCGACGAGGCCACGCATGTGCCTCCGCTGGTGCTGCTCGGTGGCGAGGCCGTCGGCGATCCGGTGTGGACGGCATTGCGTGAACACCCGAAGGCCTTCGGCTACAACCTGTACGGGCCGACCGAGTACACGATCAACACACTCGGTATCGGCACCGACGAGTCCGACACGTCGTCGGTGGGGACGCCGATCTGGAACACCCGTGCGCACTTGCTCGACGGGTGGCTGCGTCCCGTGCCGGCCGGGGTTGCCGGCGAGTTGTACATCAGTGGTGCCGGCCTGGCGCGTGGTTACCTGGGGCGGCCGGATCTGACGGCCGAGCGGTTCGTCGCCGACCCGTTCGCCACCGGCGGGCGGCTGTATCGCACCGGAGATCTGATGCGGATTCGCGCCGACGGCAACCTCGACTTCCTCGGTCGGACCGACGATCAGGTGAAGGTCCGCGGTCACCGCGTGGAGCTGGCCGAGATCGATGCCGCGCTCACCGCGCTCGACGACGTCGCCGGATCGGCGGTCGTCGCCGCCGAGGATCCCAGCGCACCGGGTGTCAAACGCCTTGTGGCCTATCTCATCCCGGAGGATCCGGAGCTCGGTGTCGACGTCGCCGACGTGCGCAGGCGTCTCGCTGCGACGTTGCCGGACTACATGGTGCCGACCCTGTTCGCGTCGGTGCCGCGGTTCCCGATGACGGTCAACGGCAAACTCGATGTGAGGGCGTTGCCCCAGCCGGCGCCGGCCTCCACCCGGCGGGCCCCGCGCACCGACCTCGAGCGTCGGCTGTGTGAGGTGTTCGCCGAGGTCCTCGGGCTCCGCGGCGGAGCCGCCGTCGACACAGTCGGAGCCGCCGTCGAAGCCGGCACGGTCACCGCCGATCCGGTGGTGGGTGCCGATGACGATTTCTTCGAACTCGGCGGACATTCGATGGCGGCGATGAAGCTCGTGTCGGCGTTGCGTGGCGAGCTCGGCGCCGAGATCACCATCCGTGATCTGTTCGAGGCTCGGACTCCCGCCGAGATCGCCACCCGGGTGCAGTTCACCGGGTCGCGTACCGACATCGTCGTCGGGCCCCGCCCGGATCGGATCCCGTTGTCCCCGGCGCAGGAACGGCTGTGGGTGCTCTATCGCCTCGATCCCGCCGACACCTCCTACCATTACGGTCACGTGATCCGCCTGCACCAGGCGATCGACCCCGACGCCCTACGGGCCGCGGTGGCCGACCTGCTGATCCGCCACGAGAGCCTGCGCACCGTCATCGTCGACGGAGGCGACGGTACCGACACCACCGGCAGCGCCACCGATCTCGCCGCGCACCAATCGATCCTGCCGGTCGAGCAGATCTCCGAGATGATCGGCGCGCACACGCTTGTCGAGGTGCACACCCTCGGAGATGTCGACGATCCGGAGGCGGTGTTCGGGGAACGGGCCCGCGAGACGCTGACCCGGCCGTTCGACCTGCGTACCGCTCCTCCGATCCGGTTCCGTCTGGATCTGCTGGAGAAGCCTTCCCCGACAGGCACTCTCGCCGGTGTGCTCACGATTGCCGCCCATCACATCGCGACCGACGAATGGTCGGACCGGCCGATGCTCACCGATCTGAGCACCGCATATCTCGCGCGGGCGGCGGGCACCGCACCCGACTTCGCACCGCTGCCGGTCCAGTACGCCGATTACGCGCTCTGGCAACGGGATCGGCTCATCGAACGCGGTGATGAGCAACTCGACTTCTGGGCCTCGTCACTCGCCGATCTACCCGACGAATTGCCGCTGCCGCGTGATCGTGCGCGACGACCCGGTGCGACCGGACCCGCGGCCACCGAGACCGCGACCGTGGACGCGGCGACCCGGGCCCGCCTGGCCGCCCTCGCCTCGGCGCACGGCGCCAGCATGTTCATGGTGGTGCAGGCCGCGGTCGCGGTTCTGTTGCATCGGGTGGGTGCCGGCGACGACATCCCGCTCGGCAGCCCCATTTCCGGGCGCAACGATCCGGCGCTCGACGATCTCGTCGGGTTCTTCGTCGACACGCAGGTGCTGCGCACCGACGTGAGTGGCCGCCCGCGATTCGGCGAACTCGTCGAGCGGGTGCGCACGGCCGATCTCGCGGCCTTCGACCATCAGGACGTGCCGTTCCAACGCATCGTCGAACGGCTGGCGCCGCGCCGCGAGTCGGGCCGTAATCCGCTGTTCCAGATCAGTGTCTCGTATCTGCCGCTCGACGCGGTTCCGGAGAGCTTCCTCGGCGTCGGGGCCACGTTCACGCCGCTGGTCGCCGAGGCCGCGAAGTTCGACCTCGGCTTCACCGTCGTCGATCTCATTCACTCCGGCGAACTGAGTGTCGCGCTCGAATATGCGACCGCACAGTTCGATCCGTCGACGGCACGTACCCTGCTGCGCGGTCTGATGCGGGTACTCGCCACGGTCGGTGAGGATCCCGATGTCCCGGTGAGTGACATCGTTCTGCTCGACGACGCCGAGATCGCGCGACTGCGCACCGAGGAACGGGGTCCGCGCGGCACGGCCGACGACTCCACGACCGTGGTCGATCTGCTCGACGAGTGCGCCGGGACCCACGGCGATGTCCTCGCCATCCGGGACGTGAGCGGCACCGCACTCACCTATGCCGTCACCCGCGCAGCCGCACTGCGGATCGCGGATCGGCTCGATGAGCACGTCGCAGGCATCGCCGAACCCGTGGTCGCCGTCCTCATGTCCCGCGGGGCTGCGCAGCTCGTCGCGCTGCAGGGCGTGTTGCGCAGTGGCGCAGCTTATCTGCCGATCGACGCGGATGTCCCCACCGAACGTGTCGCGGCAATCCTCGACGACGCCCGACCCGCTGCCGTACTCGCCGACGCCGTCACCGCATCCACCGCGCGGGCGGCGGCGCCCGCCATCGCGACGATCCTCCTCGACGCCGACGGATCGCCGAGCGACGCGGGCACCACGAGTGCGACCGGAGCCCGGCGTCGCACGGCGCGTCCCGACGATGCGGCGTACGTCATCTACACCTCGGGGTCGACCGGCACACCCAAGGGTGTCGTCGTCAGCCACCGCAACGTGGTCAACGTGTTGCGTTGGCGGCGCGACACCATCCCCGGCGGCCTTTACGCCGGCGATGTGGTCCTCGCCAAGACACCCGTCGGCTTCGACGGCGCGGTGTGGGAGTTGTTGTTGCCCTTCGTCACCGGTGCCACGGTGGTCGCTGCCGCGGACGGCGACCACCGGGATCCGCGTCGCCTGGCCCGACTCATCGACGAGTACGCCGTCACCACCACGGTTTTCGTGCCCTCGCTGCTCGAGTTGTTCGTGGACCACCTCACCGGACTACCGAGCCTGCGCCACATCATCGCCGGCGGTGAGGCCCTGCCGGCCGCATTGGCCCGACGGGTGGATGCCGCGGCTCCCGGGGTGTCGCTGATCAATGCCTACGGCCCGACCGAGACCACCGTCGTCGTCACCGACCGGCTCGCCGATCGCACCGTCACGGGTCCGACGGTGCCGATCGGCCGGCCCGTCGCCGGCACCGAGTTGCTCGTCCTCGACGGGTCGCTGCGGCGCGTCCCCGACGGCGTGACCGGGGAACTGTACGTCCGCGGAATCCCGGTGACCCGCGGCTATCTCAACCGGCCCGGCCTGACCGCGGCGGCCTACGTCGCCGATCCCACCGGCGACGTGCCCGGTGCCCGGGTCTATCGCACCGGCGACCTCGTCGTCCGCCGTGCCGGCGAACTCGAGTACCTCGGACGTGCCGACACTCAGGTCAAGGTCCGTGGCAACCGGGTCGAACTCGGCGAGATCGAAGCATGTCTGCGCGCCGTCGACGGGGTGTCGGCCGCGGCCGTTCGCGTCGACGGTGACCGCATCGTCGGGTGGATCGTGCCCACCGACCCGTCGGTCATCGACGCGTGCACCTCCGAATCCCCGGCCGATCACACCGCACTGGTCACAGCGGCCGAGCGGTCCGCGCGGCGACGTCTGCCGTCCTACATGGTCCCCACCCCGATCGTGGTGTGTGAGTCGTTCCCGTACAACCACACCGGCAAACTGGATCGGGCGGCGCTACCCGTACCGGCCACCGCCGCCGACGCCGGTGCCACCGCGCCGCGTTCGACGATCGAAACCGATCTGGCCGAGATCTTCGGTGCGGTGCTCGGCCACCCGGTCAACGATGTACACGCGGATTTCTTTGCCCTCGGCGGACATTCGCTGCTCGCGATCAGGGCCATCAACCTGATCCGCGACACGCTGGGCCACGATCTCGAGTTGCGGACGCTCTTCGATCACCCGACGGTCGCCGGGCTTGCCGCACACCTTCTCGCCCTGCCCGCCGACGCCGACCCCGACACCGCCACGCGCACAGCGGAACTGCGACGTCGCGCGGATGGACGCGCGGTGTTGTCCTACGGGCAGGAGCGGATGCTCACGCTGCACGGCGTCGCCGGACCCACGAGCACCTACAACGTGCCGATGCTGTGGCGACCCGGCGGACCGACGGGCCCGGCCGAGACCATCGATCCGACGGTGTTGCGCGCGGCGGTCGCCGATGTGGTGGCGCGTCACGAGATCCTGCGAACCCGCTACCCCGACCAGCGTCCCGAGGTCCTCGACGATCCCGAGATCGTCGTCGAGACGGTGACCGACCCGACCCATCTCGCCCGGGTGGCCGCGCATGCGTTCGACCTGGCGACCGAGATCCCGATTCGGGTGGCGGCCACCGACGACGTGGCGCTGGTGACGATCCACCACATCGCGACCGACGAATGGTCGGCTCCGCCGCTGCGCGCAGACCTGACCACGGCCTATCATGCGCGAGCGGCCGGGCACGCACCCCAGTGGCCGCCGCTGCCCCTTCAGTACTCGGATTTCGCTGCGTGGCAACGAGATCTGATCGAGGGTGGGCGTGGCGAGAGACAACTCGATTTCTGGCGCACGGCGCTGCACGGGCTACCCGAGGAACTCGCGCTGCCCTACGACTACACCCGGCCGCCACGACCGTCCGGGCGCGGCGACGGGGTCTTCCTCGCACTACGTCCCGCACTCGTCGGCGACCTGCGCCGCCTTGCCGCGGCCACCGGGACGTCGATGTTCATGCTGATGCGCACGGCGGTCGCGGTGTTGCTGTCGCGGCTCGGCGGCGGAGACGACATCGCACTCGGTACCCCGGTGACGGTGCGGTCGGACACGCGTCTGGAGTCTCTAGTCGGGTTCTTCCTCAACACCGTCGTCCTGCGCACCGACCTGTCGGGCGATCCGTCGGCCGCCGAACTGCTCGCGCGGGTGCGGGAGGCCGACCTCGCGGCTCTCGACAACCGTGATGTCCCGTTCGAACGGGTCGTGGAAGCCGTTGTGCCACGACGCTCGGCCGCGATGAACCCGCTGTTCCAGACGATGGTGGTCTACGTCGACGGTGTACTGCCCGGCGGTGATCCGGAGCAGAATCCCTCCGCCGCGCTGCCCGCACCGACGACCGCGAAGTTCGATCTGTCCTTCGACTTCACCGAGGACTCGACCTCGGGTGACGCGACCACAGCAGGATCGACCGGGGCACGTGTGGGCGGAGTCATCGAGTACAGCACCGACCTGTTCGACCGGCCGACCGTTGAGGCGATGGCGCAGCGACTGGTCACGATCCTCGAATTCATGGCCGAGCGGCCCGATACGTCGTTGCGGCAGTTGGACATCCGAGTGTCCCGGGAACGTCGGGAGCTCTACCGGCCCGGCCCCGAGCCGACCACGTTCGACGTGCTGCTCGACGCCGCCGTCGAACGTGACCCGTCGGCGCCGGCACTGCGCGGACCGGACGGCCGACGCACCTTCGGCGAGTTGCGTGACCGGGTCCACCTGATCGCCGCCCGGTTGATCCGCGCCGGGATCGGCGCCGAGGACGTCGTCGTCGTCCGTCTCCCGCGCGGGGTCACCGCGGTGGAGACGATCTTCGGTGTCCTCCATGCCGGCGCGGCATACCTGCCGATCGAGCCCGACACCCCAACGGAACGGGTGGCGGCGATGATCGAGGCCGCCCGTCCGCGACGCCTCATCGACTGCCTCGACGACGATCTCCTCGCACCCCGCGGCGACGAGGAGCCGTGGTCGCCGGAAATGCGGACCGCCCCGGTCCATCCCGACCATCCCGCCTATCTCATCTTCACCTCCGGATCGACCGGGACACCCAAGGGCGTGGTGATCACCCATCGCGGGTTGAGCAACCTGTTCGCCAGCCACCGCCGGATGCTGCACCGGCCTGCGGTGGCGCGCGCCGGCCGCGAGCGGCTGCGTGTCGGACACGCCTGGTCACTGGCCTTCGACGCCTCCTGGCAGCCGCAGTTGTGGTTGCTCGACGGGCACGAGGTCAGCATCGTCGACGCCGAGGTCCAGCGCGACGCGCAGGCTCTCGCGGCCACCCTCCTCGAGCAGCGGTGGGACTTCCTCGAACTCACCCCGTCACATCTTCGGCAGCTCGGCGGTGCCGAGAGATCGATGGCGGCAATCGGTTTCGGTGGTGAAGCGATCTCCGGCGAACAGTGGGAGGCGTTGCGGGCGTTACCGGACTCCGACGCCTACAACCTCTACGGTCCCACCGAGGGCACCGTCGATGCGCTCGTCGCGCGGGTGTCCGACACGCCCCGACCGGTGATCGGCCGTCCGGTCGACGGGGTGCGCGCCTACATCCTCGACGACCATCTGCTGCCGGTCGCCGACGGCGTCGACGGCGAGTTGTACCTCGCCGGTGCCGGGCTGGCCCGCGGCTACCTCGGCCGTGGTGAACTGACCGCCGAGCGGTTCGTCGCCGACCCGATCGCCGGCGACGGCACCCGGATGTATCGCACCGGCGACGTGGTGCGCTGGACGACCGCAGGTGTGAACGGACCGGGCGAGGCGGCGATCGAGTATCGCGGTCGGGGCGACGATCAGGTGAAGATCCGCGGGCACCGCGTCGAACTCGGCGACGTCGAGGCGGCGATGCTCGCCGATGCTGACGTCTCGGCCGCGATCGCGGTGGCGCGGGCCGGTCATCTGATCGGGTACGTGGTGCCGGCCCGGGATCGGGCACCCGAGGCCTCCGTCATCCGCGCGCGGCTACGGTCCTCACTACCCGACTACATGGTGCCCACGGTCGTGGTCGTGTGCGCGGCCTTCCCCACTCTGAGCAACGGCAAGATCGACCGTCGATCGCTACCGGAGCCGTCGTTCGATCGGGTCATCCGCACCCCGGAAACACCCGAGCAGCACCGCATCTGCGAGGCCTTCGCCGAGGTGCTCGATCTCGCCGCGGACGAGATCGGCATCGACGACGACTTCGCCGAACTCGGCGGTGACAGCATCGTCGCGATGCAACTCGTCGCACGATTGCGCGCGGAGGGCTTCGTGGTCGGCCCCCGTGACGTGATGACCCACCGCACCCCGGCCGAGCTCGCCGCACGCCTGGGTACCGCCGCGGCGGGGCAGGTCACCGACGCCGCGGCCCTGCCGCGTCTCGAGTCGGGCCCGGTCCCGGCCACCCCGATCGTGCGCTGGCTGCAGTCGGTCGCCGGATCCGATGCCCGGACCATCGCCGGATTCCATCAGTCCGCACTGCTCACCGCGCCCGTCGGACTCGACGTGGAGGCCCTCTCCGCGGCGCTGGCGGCACTCACGGCGCGGCACGCGATGCTGCGGGCACGACTCGTCGCTGACGAAAACCCCTGGCGTTTCGACATTCCCGCCGATTCGGCACCCGTTCCGGTGCGCCGGGAGACCGACCGCGATGTCATGGCGGTGGCGCAGCGGGCACGCGAGCACCTCGACCCGGAAGCCGGGGTGATGATGTCGGCGGTGTGGCTGGACTTCGGAGATGAGCCCGGACGTCTGCTCCTGCAGATCCACCACCTCGTCGTCGACGGCGTCTCCTGGCGTGTGGTCGTCCCCGAACTGATCGCCGCCTACACCCAGATCGTCGCCGGTGAGTCGGTCTCCCTCGGCCCCGTTCCGACCGGATTCGCCGGTTGGGCAACCGAACTGGTGGCAGCCGATCGCCGCGACGAACTCCCCCTGTGGCAACGGCTCACCGGCTCGGCGACCGCGACGGTGTTCTCGCGGCCACCGGCCCCGGACACCGATCGCGAGGCCCACGCCCACCGGCATCGGGTCACGGTCGACACGCCGGTCGCGCAAGCGGTGCTGGGTCCGTTGCCGGCGCGCCTGCGGGTGGGTGTCGACGACGTGTTGCTCGGCGCATTGGGTGCCGCACTACCCGCGCCAACACTGGTCGACCTCGAGGGGCACGGCCGCGAGGAGCAGGCCGTCCCCGGTGCCGATCTCACCGGCAGCGTCGGATGGTTCACCGCCGTGCATCCGGTTGTGGTCGGTGGCGGATCGGATGCCGCCGGACAGGCCCGCGCGCTGGCCGCCGCCCGCGCCGAGATCCCCGACGGGGGACTCGGTTACGGCCTGCTACGTCATGTGGCCGGAGTCGATCTGCCGACCGCGGCCATCGAATTCAACTATCTGGGCCGCTACCGGTCCTTCGAGTTCGACGGATGGGCCATGGCCCCGGAATCGGCGGAGATCGGCCCCGGCGAGCTCATGCCCGCCGCCTACGGCCTCGTCGTCAACGTGGTCACCCACGACGGACCCGACGGTCCGCAACTGAGCGCCACGTGGGTGTCGCAGCCCGGCGTGGTCGACGACGATACGGTGGCCGCACTGGCCGATCGGTGGGTTGCCGCGCTCACGACACTGACCGACAACGACCCGACCCCGACACGTGGAGAGAACTGATGGCCGCAGCCGTACGAGCAGTGCTCATCGACATCACCCCGCTACGGGTGAGCGTGCCCTTCCGACGGATCTTCGTGGCCCGGCTGATCTCCCTCGTGGGGATCGGCATGCTGCTGGTCTCGGTACCGGTCCAGGTCTACGACCTGACCGGATCGTCGATGCAGGTCGGCGCCGCCACCGCGGTCACCGGCCTCGCGACGTTCCTCGGCATGCCGCTCGGCGGTGTCCTCGCCGACCGGTTCGACCGGCGATCACTGATCCTCATCGGGCGCAGCGCGGCCGCGCTCGCCTTCGTGGGGTTGGCGGCCAACGCCTTCGGCGTCTTCGGTGAGTCCGCGGCGCTACCGGTGCTCTACGCGTTGGCGGTGACCGACGGGCTCATCGGAGCGCTGTCCATTGCCGCGCTGATGGCGGCCATCCCGACGCTCATCGACAGGAGACATCTCCCCTCGGTCGGTGCGCTCGGGGCGTTCAGTGTTCGCCTGGGATCGGCGGTCTCCCCCGGCGTCGCCGGATTCATCATCGGCGCGGCCGGCGTGCAGTGGGCCTACGTCACGGCCGCGGTGCTGGCCACCGTGGCGGTGCTCATCCTTCTCGGATTGCCGAGTCTCCCACCGGATGCCGCGATTTTCGGCGACCGATCGGAGCGCGCCTACGACGAGCCCGCCGACCGCACCCCGGACGACCCGACGACCACCGAATCCGCCCCCACCACGACACCGTCGCTCTGGCGGTTCCTGCGCACCCAGCGGGTGATCACCGCGGTGATGGCGGTGGGCACGCTGGCGATGTTCGCGCCGGGCATCGTCGCTCTGCTACCGGCGCTCGTGGCGCAGCGTTTCGACGGAAACGCCTCGATCACCGGCCTGCTGTTCGCCGCGGTGGCCACCGGCGCGATGCTGGGCGCGATCACCAGCGGCTGGCTCGGCGGACTCCGCTGGCCCGGCGTGGTGTTGCTGGCCGCGCTCACGCTGACCTTTGTGATCATGATCGCGTTCGGACTCGCGCCCTACGCGTGGCTCATGCTGGGCTTGCTCGTCGTCGTCGGGTATTTCGAGTCCATTCAGGAGGTGTTGCGCTACACCTTGATCCAGCAACACACCCCCGGTCCGCTGCTCGGGCGGGTCAATGGGATCTGGATGGCACAGGAAGTGGGCGGGGTGACGGTCGGCTCGCTGGTCGCCGGAGCATACGGAGCGATCTGGGTGGCCTCCGACGCCGTCATCTACTTCGGGTTAACGCTGCTGGTTCTGTCGCTGCTCTGCGCGGTGCTCCTGCGCTCGCTGATCCGCGTGCGCGGCGAACACCCGGCCGCGATCCCCGTGTCCTGACTTTTCGCGGTCAGCGGGTGAGCAACTCCCGCAGCTTCTTTCGGCTGACCTTGCCCACCCCGGTCTCGGGGAACGCGTCGATCACCTCGATGGCGTCGGGGAGCTTCCATTCGGCGAGGCCGGAGTTGCGGACGAAGGCGCGCAGGCCCGCCAGGGTGGGCGGGTCGTCGGTGTCGGCGGGCACCACATAGGCACAGGTGCGTTCGCCCAGGTACGTGTCGGTCGCGGCCACGACGATCGCGTCGCGGACCGACGGGTGGGCCAGTAGATGCTCCTCGACCTGTTCGGCCGAGACCTTCTCACCGCCGCGGTTGATGCGATCGGCGGCCCGGCCCCGCACCACGAGGTTGCCCTGCGCGGTCAGCTCGACGACGTCACCGGTGCGATACCACCCGTCGGCGGCGAACGACTCGGGGCTCGCGTCGCGCCAGTAGGAGCGAATCGTGTAGGGCCCCTGCGTTTCCAGGAAGCCGGGACCGTCGGTGACCGGCGCCCCGTGCTCGTCGACGAGCCGCAGCTCGTCCAGTGACGACATCGGTCTGCCCTGCGTGGAGGTGATCTGGTCGTCCGGGTCGTCGAGCCTCGTGTAGCAGACCAGACCCTCGGCCATCCCGAACACCTGCTGCAGCCGCACCCCCAGAGCGGGGCCGATCCGCCGCGCCAGCTCGTCGGGGCACCGCGCACCGCCGACCTGCACGGTCTGCAGACTCGACAGGTCCAGCGAGGTACCGGCCTCGGCGGTCTCGGTCCACAGCCGGGCCAGCGGCGGCACCAGGCCCACCATAGTGACCCGTTCGCGTGCAACGAGTTCCCAGGCGATCGATGGCGTCGGGCTCGGCGAGAGCACCACCGTCGCGCCGGCGTACAACGCACCGAGGATTCCCGGTGAACTCATCGGGAAATTGTGCGCGGCGGGCAGCACGACGAGATAGACCGTGTCCTCGTCGACACCGCAGACCTCGTTGCTGCGCCGCACGCTGTACAGGTAATCGGCAGCCGTGCGCGGAATCAGCTTGGGCACACCGGTACTGCCGCCGGAGAGCTGCAGGAAGGAGAGTTGCTCGGGATCGGCGCGGCCATGCTCGACCGGTGGCGCCCAGAGCTCCTCGAGAGTGTCGGAGTCGATGAGCAGTCGCACCGAGTCGACCTCGTCGGCGACGCGCTGCGCCAGGGCTCGGTAGTCGACGCCGCGACCGCCCGCCGGAGAGATGATGGCCACCGCTGCGGCCGACCGGGCGATGCCGACCAGCTCGGTCTCGCGGTGGGCGGGTAGCCCGAAGACGGGCAGGGCGCGTGCCCGGAACAAGGCGAACACCGCCTCGACGTAGGCCACGGAGTTCGGGATCTGCACGATCACCCGGTCGTCGGCCGCAATACCCAGGCCGACCAGTCCGGCCGCCAGCCGATCGACGCGTTCGTCCAGCTCGGCATAGGTCAGCGAGCGGTCGTCGTCGACGACGGCGATCTTCTCCGCGAAACGCGGATCAGCGGCCCGTGCGGTGAGGATGTCATCGAAGGTCTCGCCCGACCAGGTACCCGACGTGCGGTAGTTCTCGGCGAGTTCGGGGGGCCAGGGTGTCACATGCACAAGGTGAGGCTACCCTAATGCCGTGGCCATTCCCCCGATCGCTCCGTACCAGATACCCGAGGGCCCCTTCCCCGCCCGCGTGGAATGGACGTTGCAACCCGAACGTGCCGCGCTGCTGATCCACGACATGCAGCGCTACTTCATCGATGCCTACCGGCTCGACCACGAACCGATGGCCACCGCGCTGCCCAACATGATCGCGATCCGCGAAGCATGTTCGGCGGCAGGTGTTCCGGTGGTCTTCACCGCCCAGCCCGGCGATCAGCATCCGTCACGACGCGGCATCCTCTCCGACTTCTGGGGCAAGGGACTCGCCTCGGGACGCGACGAGGAGGTCATCGAGCAACTCGCGCCCCGTGACGGCGACATCTGTGTCACCAAGTGGCGATACTCCGGATTCCAGCGCACCGACCTGCGTCAACTACTCGCCCATCACGGCCGGGACCAGTTGATCGTGGTGGGCGTGTACGCGCACATGGGCTGCATGATCAGCGCCACCGATGCGTTCATGAGCGACGTCGCCCCCTTCTTCGTCGTCGACGCGATGGGCGACTTCTCCCGTGACGAGCACCGCATGGCCGCCGAGTACATCGGCAAGCGCGCCGGACGGGTCGTCCGCGCCGCGCAGGTGCTGCGCGCCGTGCAGGGAGCGGCCACAGAACACGCCTCTGGCGGTGTCGGCACGGATCGGTCCGGGGTCACGGCGTGACCGCAGGATCCACCGCCGGGGTGGCCGGGGTGGCCGGTCAGGTCGCCCTGGTGACCGGCGCCGCCGGCGGCATCGGGTCTGCCGTCGCCGGCGCCCTGAAGGCCGCCGGAGCCACCGTCATCGGATGGGATCGTCAGCCCGACACCGATGTTCGTGCCGTCGACGTGAGCGATCAGGATGCGGTGCGCGCCGCCTGGGACGAGCTCGACACCGAACACGGTCCGATCGGTGTGGTGGTCGCCGCCGCCGGGGTGATGAGCGACGACTGGGACACCTGCATGGCCGTCAACGCCGGTGGCGTCCGCAACCTCCTCGACGTGGCACTGCCCCCGATGACCGCACGTCGACGAGGGTCGGCGGTGGTCGTCTCCAGCAACGCAGCAGCCGTGCCGCGGACCGCGTTGCCTGCGTACGCGGCATCCAAGGCCGCCGCCACCTCCTACGCACGGTCACTCGGGCTGGCCGCGGCGCCCTCCGGCGTACGCGTCAACATCGTCTCCCCCGGGTCCACCGACACCCCCATGCTGCGCGGGATGTGGACCTGCGACGCCGATCGCGACGCGGTGCTCGGCGGGGACGCCGCGCACTTCCGATTGGGCATACCGCTCGGCCGGATCGCCGACCCGGCCGACATCGCCGAGACCGTCGTCTTCCTCGCCTCGGATGCGGCGCGCCACGTGACGCTGCACGACCTGCGGGTCGACGGAGGTGCGACGTTGGACATGTGACCCCGTCGCCGCGAGCAACGCCGCACCTGATGGCACCGCGCTCGCCCCACCGCTGACATCGCGACCGCTGAAATCCCCGACCTGCTGACATCCTCGACTGTCGATATCCCGACTGTCGAAGTCTCACTCCACTCCTCCTACACAACCGATTGGATTCTCGTGAAGAACACACGACCGATGCTGCGCGGCCTGGTGGTGGCCGTCGCAGTGGGCCTGATCGCCTTCCTCGGCGCCTGCTCCTCCCCCGACGACGACTCGGCGCAGAGCAGTTCGTCGTTCACCCCGGTGACCATCGATCACGAATACGGCTCGACGGAGATCACCGCCAAGCCCACCCGCGTGGTGACACTGCTCAGTGACTGGACCGATACCCTTGCGGCACTGAATATCCCGATCACCGCGGCGTTCGTCCCGAAGGGCACGCCGACGTTCTCGTGGACCCCCGCCAACAACGCACAGGTCGTCGAGGTCGCCGACCCGACCCAGGTGACCGTCGCCGAACTGGCCAAGTTCAACCCCGACCTCATCCTGGCCGGCTACCTCGGCAGCGAGGACCAGTACAACAAGCTCAAGGGGATCGCCCCGACGATCCCGGTACTGACCAAGGGCGCCACCGCCGACACCTGGGAGCAGCTGGCCACGACGGCCGGCAAGATCTTCGGCGTCGGCGATCAGGCACAGAAACTGATCGATGCCACCAATGGTGAGATCTCGACGTTCAAGTCGAACAACGCCAAGGCACAGGGCAAGACCTTCACCTTCGCGCAGGTGGGCCCGACCGGTCAGGTCGGGGCGATCAACTCCACCAAGGATGCCGCTGCGGGCCTGATCGCCCAGCTCGGCTTCACCCTGAACCCGCAGGTGGCCGCACTGCACAACGGTCAGTCCACCCGTGCGCTGATCTCGCCGGAGCGGATCGACCTGCTGAACTCGGATCTGCTGGTCGTCTATGTTCCCGGCGGCAACAACGCCGTGGTGAACCAGGTACCCGGCTGGAGCAACCTCACGGCCGTCAAGAACGGTACGGTCGTCTACCTCGACGACAAGACCCAACCCGCGTTCAGCGTGCCCAGTGCGCCGTCGGTCGGGTTCGTCATCGACACCCTGAATCCGGTGGCCGCCAAGCTCTGACCCGCGTGCGACCGACCCGCTGAAGAACACCGGCGCCGCACCTCGAAGGT
Source organism: Gordonia sp. L191 (assembly GCF_030077625.1). Taxonomy (NCBI): domain Bacteria; kingdom Bacillati; phylum Actinomycetota; class Actinomycetes; order Mycobacteriales; family Gordoniaceae; genus Gordonia; species Gordonia sp. L191. The sequence continues at coordinate 2,537,220 of NZ_CP125996.1, forward strand.
GCGGCGCCGGTGTGCGTTCGGGGTGTCGGGTCAGCGGTTGTCGAAGGTCTCGATGATGCGCTGCGCGCCGAGCGCGGGGGTCAGCGTGGCCTCGCGCACCTGCTGCTCGACCTCGGCGCGCACCGACTTGACCTCGGGGGAATCGGCGAGGCGTGCCAGCACGGTCTCGCGCGCCATCTCCCACATCCACTCGATCTGCTGGCGGTTGCGTCGGGCCTCGAATTCGCCTGCGGCGAGCAGGGTCTCGCGATGACGCTCGACCGCCGCCCAATACTCGTCGACACCGGTGTTCTCCAGCGCGCTCATCGTCTGCACGGGTGGGAACCACAGTGCGTCGTGCGGATAGATCAGCCGCAGGGCGTTCTTCAGCTCGCGGGCCGCCGCGTTGGCCTCGGTGAGGTGCTTGCCGTCGGCCTTGTTGACGATGATCACGTCGGCGAGTTCGAGGACACCTTTCTTGATGCCCTGCAACGAATCCCCGGTGCGGGCCAGGGTCAGGAACGAGAACGTGTCGACCATGTTGGCCACCGCGACCTCCGACTGGCCGACGCCGACGGTCTCCACCAGCACGACGTCGAAACCTGCGGCCTCGACGAGGACGATCGACTCGCGGGTGGCCTTGGCGACCCCGCCGAGCGTGCCGGACGTCGGTGACGGCCGGATGTAGGCGCGCTTGTCCATCGACAACCGGCCCATCCGGGTCTTGTCCCCGAGGATTGACCCGCCGGTGCGCGTGGAGGACGGGTCGACGGCGAGTACCGCGACCTTGTGCCCCTGCTCGATGAGATGCAGTCCGAGTGCTTCGATCGTGGTGGACTTGCCGACCCCCGGGACGCCGGTGATGCCGACCCGAAACGACTTGCCCGAGTGCGGAGTCAGACGCAGGAGCAGCTCCTGCGCCGCGGCGCGGTGATCGGGCCGACGCGACTCGACGAGGGTGATCGCGCGGGCGAGGTCCGCGCGACGGTCGTCGAGGATGGCCTCGGCGAGCGCATCCACGTCCACCCGCCGGCGCACCGCTGCCCGTGTGCCGCTCTGGTCGGTCACTCGGAAGCGACTCCGGCGAGTTCGAGCCCGAGGTTGTCGGCGAGCTTGCCGACGAGTTCGACCGCCGAGTCGGCGATGACGGTGCCGGGCGGGAAGATCGCCGCGGCGCCTGCCTCGTAGAGCTCCTCGAAATCACCGGGCGGGATCACCCCGCCGACAACGATCATGATGTCGGGGCGGCCGACCTCCTCGAGCGCCTTGCGCAGCGCGGGCACCAACGTCAGGTGCCCGGCCGCCAGCGACGACACACCGACGACATGGACGTCATTGTCGGCGGCCTGCGTGGCGACCTCCTCGGGGGTGGCGAACAGCGGGCCCACGTCGACGTCGAAGCCGAGGTCGGCGAACGCGGTCGCGATCACCTTCTGCCCGCGATCGTGTCCGTCCTGGCCCATCTTGGCGACCAGCACGCGCGGACGCCTGCCCTCGGCCTCGGCGAACTGCTCCACGATCTCCGTGGCCGCCTCGACGCCGGTCACCGCACCCACCTCATGTCGATACACCCCGCTGATGGTCTTGATCTCTGCCTGATGGCGACCATAGACCTTTTCCAGCGCCGCGGAGATCTCACCGACGGTCGCCTGCTGCCGCGCGGCCTCGATGGCCAATGCCATCAGATTGTTCTCCATGCCGCCGTCGTCGCTGGCCGCGGCGCGTGTCAGATCTGCCAGCGCCGCCTCCACCGCCGCCGAATCCCGGCCCGCGCGAAGGCGATCGAGCTTCTCGAGTTGCTCGGTACGCACCTTGGAATTCTCGACCTTGAGGACCTCGATCTCCTCGTCGTCCTCGACGCGGTACTTGTTGACGCCGATCAGCGGCTGCTGACCGGAGTCGATCCGCGCCTGCGTGCGCGCGGCGGCCTCCTCGATCCGCAACTTCGGCAGACCCTCGTTGATCGCCTGCGTCATGCCGCCGGTCGCCTCGACCTCGGCGATGTGCTCGCGCGCCTTCTGGGCGAGCTGATGGGTCAGCCACTCGACATAGTTGCTGCCGGCCCACGGATCGATGGGGCGTGTGGTGCCCGATTCCTGCTGCAACAGCAGCTGGGTGTTGCGGGCGATGCGGGCGGAGAAATCCGTCGGCAGGGCGATCGCCTCGTCGAGGGCGTTGGTGTGCAGCGACTGGGTGTGGCCCTGGGTGGCCGCCATCGCCTCGACGCAGGTGCGGGCGACGTTGTTGAACACGTCCTGGGCGGTCAGCGACCACCCCGACGTCTGCGAATGTGTGCGCAGCGACAACGATTTCGGGTTCTTCGGGTCGAACTGGACGACGAGTTCACTCCACAGCAGACGCGCGGCGCGCAGCTTGGCGACCTCCATGAAGAAGTTCATCCCGATGCCCCAGAAGAACGAGAGCCGCGGGGCGAACTTGTCGATGTCGAGACCGGCGTCGAGACCGGCACGGATGTACTCCACACCGTCGGCGAGGGTGTAGGCCAGTTCGAGATCGGCGGTGGCCCCGGCCTCCTGGATGTGATAGCCGGAGATGGAGATCGAGTTGAACCGCGGCATCTTCTGGCTGGTGTACTCGAAGATGTTGGAGATGATCCGCATCGACGGCTTGGGCGGATAGATGTAGGTGTTGCGGACCATGAACTCCTTGAGGATGTCGTTCTGGATGGTCCCCGCCAGCTTCTCCGGCGGTACGCCCTGCTCCTCCGCGGCAACGACATAGAGCGCCAGGATGGGCAGCACCGCACCGTTCATCGTCATCGACACCGACACACTGCCGAGATCGATCCCGTCGAAGAGCTGGCGCATGTCGAGGATGGAGTCGATCGCCACGCCCGCCATGCCGACGTCACCGGCGACCCGCGGGTGGTCGGAGTCGTAGCCGCGGTGGGTGGCCAGGTCGAAGGCCACCGACAGGCCCTTCTGCCCGGCGGCCAGGTTGCGGCGGTAGAAGGCATTGGATTCCGCCGCGGTGGAGAAACCCGCGTACTGACGGATGGTCCACGGCTGGTTGACATACATCGTCGGATACGGGCCGCGGATGAACGGCGCGGCACCGGGCACCGAGTCCAACGGATACGGGTGGGCGCCGTCGGTGGTGACCGCATCGCGGTCGGCGCGGGTGTAGACCGGCGTGACGTCGATCTGCTCGGGGGTGCTCCAGGTGACCTGCTCGGTGCTGTAGCCGTGGGCGGCCGAGAGGTTCCCGATCACCTCCGCGGCTGCGTCGGCCGGTACCGCCGGCACCTCGACGGCGAGGTCGACGTCGGCGAAACTCGGTATCACGGTTGTCTGTTCGGTGTTGGTCATGCGCTGGCTCCCGAGGTGGCGGGGACGGAGGGGACGAGCCGGTCGAAGAGGTCGGTGAGGGTGGCCACCGCATCGATGCCCACACGCAGCGAGCCGTCGGGACGGTCGTCACCGGCGGGCCATTCCTTGTCCGGACCGGCGAGCAGCACCTGCGCCAGACCCGCTGCCCGTGCGGCGGCCAGCGCCGCCGGACCGTCCTCGGCGTAGCGCGCCTTGGTGCCGCACAGGACCGCGATCGGCGTGCCGGTCTCGGCGATCGTGGTTCCGATGGTCGACGCGTCGAGCGGCCCGGGATTCACCGCCTCGATCCCGCCCGCCGCGAGCAGATTCGCGACGAAGGTGGTGCGGCCGTTGTGCTCGGCCACACTGCCCAACGGCAGCAACAGGATTCGCGGACGGGTTCCGGTGTCGGCGAAATGGGCGTCGGAGCGATCCCGCAACTGCTCGAAGGCGCGGCCGACACGAGCCAGCCGTGGAGTCGAACCGACGAGGTCGGTCGTCGTGGCGGGGGCGCCAGCGATCGGCTTCTCGGCGAGATTCGGGAACTCGTTGACCCCGGTCACCGATTCGCGACGATGGGCGACCTCCACATCCCGGGTGTGCAGCGATTCGGCAACCCGCTCGGCGATCCATCCCGAATCGAGGGCGGCGCGATACCCGCCCTGCTTCTCGATGTCGCCGAAGACCGCCCACGCGTTGGCCGCGAGGTCGTCGGTGAGCGATTCGACGAACCACGATCCGCCGGCCGGGTCGAGCACGCGTCCGATGTTGGACTCCTCGAGGAGCAACAGTTGGGTGTTGCGGGCGATCCGCCGGGAGAACGCGGCTCCGGAGGTGCGCGCGTCGGCGGGCAGCGCGGCGTCGTACCGCAGGACGGTGACCTGGTCGGCACCGCCGACGCCGGCACCGAAGGCGGCGATGGTGCTGCGCAGCATGTTGACCCACGGGTCGCGCTGGCTGTACATCGAGAGATCGGTGACCGCATGGGTCAGTGCGCCACCGGAGGTCGGCGCGCCGATCACCTCGGCCACCCGGGCCCAGAGACGCCGCAGCGCACGCAGTTTCGCGATTCCGGCGAACTGATCATCGGCGACCGAGACGGCAAAGGTGATCTGCTCCAGCGCTGCTGCCGAGTCGAGTCCGGCGGCGGTGAGATCACGCAGGTGTGCCACCGCGGCCGCCACCGACAATGCCAGCTCGAGTCCGTTGTCCGCGCCGGCGGTGGCGAAGTCGGTGCCGTCGACCCGCAGGGTGCGAACCGCGGCGCCGTGTGCTTCCGCGACCTCGACCGCCAGGGCCGTGGCCGCCTCGGATGCCACCGTGGGCCGACCCGAGTATGCGGCGGTCAGCGGTGAGAGTCCGAGGGACAGCGTCGTCGCCGCGGTCGGTGCGGCGGTGTCCGCGGTCGCGGGAGCACCGTCGAGGACGGCGAGCAGGGCGCGGGCGGCCTCGATACCCGAGGCGCCGGCGTCGAGGGTGATCGGTACCAGGTCCAGATAGACCCCGGACAGTGCGGTGGCGAGGTCGTCGGCCGACAGTGCACCCCCGACCGCCAGCCACAGTCCGCTGGTCCCGTTGTTCATCGCCTCGAGGATCTCGGCGTTGACCTGTTCGGCCGCTGCCGGGTCGTCGCCGAATCGTTCGGTCACCCGCCAGCCCGTGAGGACGTCGCGGTGCGGGTCGGCACCACGGACATAGGGAAAGCCGCCGGGGACACCGGGTTCGGTGGTCTCGTCCCGGCGCGTGTAGAGCGGGCGGACGGTCAGCCCGTCCCGGGTCTGCGTGGACAGCAGCGCCTCGGGAGTGTCGGGGAGATCGTCGACCTCGACGCGTCGTGACTTGGCGAGCACTCCGGCCGCGGCCCGCGACCATGTCTCGTATGCTTCGTCGAGCGCCTGTCGGGACTGCTCGGGCTGTTCACTGTGCTCGGGCATCGTGCTGCACACACCTCCATCATGCGCTCGGTCGAGAGCGTAGTTGACCTTAGCCGATCGCTCGCTCGGTACCGCACAGTAGGCCCGTGTCGTGACGTATGCCACGTCCGTCCCGCGTGACCGTGTGGCGGATCACGCGTGACCGTGCGGCGGAACGGTCGTGATCGCGCGAGGGCCGGCCGGGCCCACGCCCTACAGTGGAGCGGTGCGTAACGATCGCGGTGGTTCCGGCGAGTCCGTGGCGCCCACCTCGCCGAGTTCGCGTCGAGAAGCGATGGGCACCGCATCGCGTCACAGCATCCGCAATGCGATCATCGGGCTTGTCGCGGTGTGCGCTGTCCTGGCCATTTCCTACCTCGCCCCCATCCCGTCGGTCGGCAGTGTGCGCGACTGGGGTGAGAACCTGGGGCCGGCGTTCGTCTGGGTCTTCTTCGGCGCCTATGTGGTGTGCACGGCACTGCCGATCCCGCGCACGATCTTCACCGTCATGTCGGGAATCTTCTTCGGTCCGGTGGTCGGCGTGATCGGTGCGATGACCTCGGCAACCCTGGCTGCCTACCTGGCGTTCCGGGTGGCACGTGGCGTCGGGCGGTCCCGCATCCAGCCCTTCCTGCAGAGGCCGGTGATGCGAGCGGTCGAGTACCGGCTGGCTGCGCGCGGCTGGCTCGCCGTCGGGTCGCTCCGGCTGATCCCGGTCTGTCCGTTCTGGCTGCTGAACTACTGCGCGGGACTCTCGTCGGTGCGCACCGGCCCCTATCTGGCCGCGAGCGTGGCGTGCATGGCCCCGGGAACGGTGGCGGTCGTACTCCTCGGTGACGCGTTGACCGGTCGGCAGAATCCGTGGTTGCTGGGTCTGAGCGCCACGTTCTTCGCCATTGGTGTCATCGGACTCATCATCGACGTGCGGACACCCCTTCGATCATCAACCCCTAAAACTTGACTTCTTCATATCAAGTCATTGTGCTTGATTATCCGAGAGCAAGTCGCCATACTTGACCGCCATGAGGGTGCGTGCGCCGCACGGCGCTGCCGCAACCGCCCTGTCGGTGGCGGGTGATCTGCTGTGTTCGTGATGACGATCGACCAGCGCCGGAGCCGGACGGATCGCGACCGGGTTCCCGACCTGCTCGCCGCCGTCGCCGACACCCCGGTGCTCCGCCCCTTCGACCGCACCGCCGGCGACGAGGTCCAGGCCGTACTCACCGACCCCGACGCCGTCGTCGCAGTCACCCTGCTGCTGGCCGACGAGGGGCACTGGAGCATCGGCATCGGCATCGGCGCCGTCGAGACACCGCTGCCGGCGCAGACCCGGGCGGGCCGGGGCGAGGCGTTCGAACAGGCACGAGCGGCGGTGGAGTCGGCCAAGGCCGCGCGGCCACCACTCGCGGTGCGCGGAGCGTCCCGGTGGGCCGAGCACGCCGACACCGCGCTGCGTCTGCTCACCGAGATCGTGACCACCCGCTCGGCCGCGGGCCGGGAAGCCGTGGCGCTGGTCCGTGGCGGTCTGCGCCAGACCGCGGCGGCCGAGGAACTCGGCATCACCCCGCAGGCCATGTCGCAGCGATTACGGGCGGCGCGCTGGGAACTGGAGTCGCCCACGCGAGAGCTCGTCGTCGATCTCCTCGCCCGGGCCGACCGACCTGCCGAGGATCGGCGATGACGGTCACCGCCATCACCCTGCTCGTCGTGATCGCCGCGCTCCCCGGTGCGGCGATGGCGGTGCACCGTCGGCTCGGCAACCGGAAGTGGCTCGACCCGGCGTCGGGCGTCATCTCGTTGCTGCTCGCCGCGGCGGCCGCACTGTGCGCCTGGTCGGGCAACGCACCGACGACCGAGGCCGTGTCCGTCATCGGATCCCTCGCGGCGGCAGCGGCCGCGGTCACCGCCGGCGGCGCGATCGTGCGATCGGTACTCATCGCCGGTGGGGTCACCACCGCCCCGGTCGGCACCACACCCCCCGCGGGCGGGCCGGCCGACCCCGAATCCGGTCCGCTGCGCGGCGGCCGGGTGATCGGCTACCTCGAACGGCTCGCCGTCGTCGGAACCCTGTTGCTCGGTTGGCCGGAAGGGCTGGCGATCATCCTCGCGGTCAAGAGTCTCGCCCGCTTTCCCGAACTACGCGCGCCGCATGCCAGCGAGCAGTTCATCATGGGCACCTTCGCCTCGGTGCTGTGGGCGTGCGGGATGGCCGGGGTGGGCCACCTCCTGGCCGTATGACGGTCCGATACGCCGGACTGGTCGGTTTCTCGAGCCCGAAATGTCAAGCGCTGAGCGGACTCTCAGCTAATTGACGGCGAAGTGCCAGATCCGGGCCGCATACTCGCGCGAGTGGGTTCGCAGACTTACGGACACGGCGTCTCCCTGCTCGACGGCTGGCTGCCGCTGACCATCGAGATCGTCGCCATCGTCCTCTTGATCCTTGTCGTCGCACGCCGGTCGCGACGATGGTGGCTGCTCTGGATTCCGGTCAGCGTCGGGGTCGGCGCACTGACGGTATGGGCCGCATACGAGTACTGGTCCTCAGAGGGTATGTCCTCCGACCCCGCGCCGCAGCTCTTGTGGTGGTGGATCGGCGCGCTGGGTGCCGCGGTGGCGCTGCTCGTCGTCGGTGCGCGACGCACCCAGTGGTGGCGCCGGGTGGCATCGCTGTTGTCGGTGATCGCCGTGCTCGCCGCGGCAGCACTCAGCGTGAACCAGTGGGTCGGCTACTTCCCGACCGTTCAGGAGGCGTGGGCACAGCTGACCGCCGGACCGTTACCCGATCAGATCGACAACTCGACACTGGCCGCCGACCGCAACACCGTGCAGACCACCGGCAAGGTGGTCTCCATCGACACCGGTTCGGCGCACAGCGATTTCACCCATCGCACCGAATACGTCTACCTGCCCCCCGCATGGTTCGCCGGCCCCACCCCGCCGACCCTTCCGGTCGTGATGATGATCAGCGGCGAATTCAACACCCCCGCCGACTGGATGCGCACCGGTCATGCCGTCCAGATCATCGACGCCTACGCGCGAGCACATCACGGACAGGCTCCGATCCTGGTCTTCCCGGATGTGGGCGGCAGCTTCAACAACGACACCGAATGCGTCAACGGTCCGCGCGGCAACGTCGCCACACATCTCACCGATGAGGTCCGTCCAGCGGTGATCTCGCAGTTCCACGCATCACCCGCCGCCGCCAACTGGGGTGTGGTCGGCTGGTCGATGGGCGGTACGTGCGCGGTGGACCTGGTGACCATGCACCCCGATGAATTCACCTCGTTCGAGGACATCGCCGGGGACGCAGCCCCCAACTCGGGCACCACGAGCCAGACGGTCAGCCGCCTCTTCGGCGGCAGCACCACGGCCTACGCCGACTTCGACCCGGCGACGGTCATGGCGCGCCACGGTCGCTACACCGGGGTCTCGGGGTGGTTCGACGAATCCTCCGGCGGCGGCTGGGGTCCCGGGGGTCCGGGACCCCACGGCGGGCAACACCCGGGACAGGGCGGCCGGGGCCAGGGACAGTGGGGTCAGGGGCATGGGGGCCAGGGTCATGGCGGTCAGGGTAAGTGGGGCGGTCAGGGCCAGGGCGGCACCGGACTCGGCGGCCGCGACGGCGGAGGGCACATCACCCCGGGGTCGGAGCTGACTGCGGCCCGAACACTGTGCGCCGACGGTGAGAAGGTCGGCATCGCCTGTTCGATCCACCTGCAATCAGGTGGTCACACATGGCAATTCGCCGAGCAGGCCTTTACCGACGCGCTGCCCACCATGGCCGCCGAGATCGGCGTCCCCGACGCCGGTCCGGTCCCGGCCACCGCGACACCGGCGCCATCGGGCACAGCGACACCGGCGCCATCCAGCACAGCGACACCGGGCACTCCGGCGGCGTCGGTGAATGCGATGTCCGCGCCCTCGACACCGCCTCCGGCGTGAGACCGCCCTCGACACCGCCTCCGGCGTGAGACCCCGCCCCGCGTGGAGCCCGGCGCCGCGGACCTACGAGCTCGACTCGGGGGTGTCGGTCGGGGCGGCCGACTCGACCGCGGGTGCCGCCGCGAATCCCGGTGCCGCATCGAGCGCGCCGGTCGGAGCGTTGGTGGACGGGGTGGTGTCGGCGGTGATGGAGCGCCGAGTGGCCGCACGCAGCGGCGCATCGGGTTCGACGGGCTGGCGGGCAACCGCCTCGGCCTCGGCGACCGCACGCGCCACCCGCGGGTCGGTGGTCATGTCGAACCAGCCCTCGGTGTCGGATTCGTCGACGTCGGCCGGGATGTCGTCGGAGGGTTCGTAGCGGAACACCCCGTCGTCGCCCTGGACGCCGAACGACTTCGCGAATCCCTGGAGGGCCGAACCGAAGTCCGTCGGCAACACCCACACCTTGCTGGCCTCGCCCTTGGCCATCTCCGGGATCTGCTGCAGGTACTGGTAGGCGAGGATCTCCGGTGTCGGCCTGCTCGCCTTGACCGCGGCGAAGGTCTTCTGGATCGCCTTGGCCTCGCCCTGCGCCTTGAGGTAGGTCGCCGCGCGGTCGCCCTGGGCGCGCAGGATGCGCGACTGCCGTTCGGCCTCGGCGGAGAGGATCGCGGCCTGCTTGGCACCCTCGGCGGACAGGATCTGGCTCTGCTTGGCACCCTCGGCGGTCTTGATCGCCGACTCGCGCTGTCCCTCCGCGGCCAGGATGGTCGCGCGCTTCTCACGGTCGGCCTTCATCTGCTTTTCCATCGATTCCTGGATCGACGGCGGCGGCATGATCGACTTGAGCTCCACGCGCGCCACGCGCAGTCCCCATCGCCCGGTCGCCTCATCGAGTACGCCGCGCAACTGGCCGTTGATCGAATCCCGGGAGGTCAACGTCTCCTCGAGGGTCATGCCACCGACCACGTTGCGCAGTGTGGTGATGGTCAGCTGTTCGACGCCGGCGATGTAGTCGTCGATCTCGTAGACCGCCGACCGCGGATTGGTGACCTGAAAGTAGACGACGGTGTCGATCGACAGGGTGAGGTTGTCCTCGGTGATCACCGGCTGCGGGGGGAAGGACACCACGCGTTCGCGGATGTCGACGCGCGCCCGGATGCGGTCGATGAACGGCACCAGCAGGGTCAACTGCCCTGACACGGTGCGGGTGTAGCGCCCCAGGCGTTCGATCACCGCTGCTTCTGCCTGCGGGATGAGGGCCACCGATTTAGCGAGGGTGACCACCACCAACACGATCACCAGGACGGCCACCACCAAGCCGATGTACTCCACGACTCTCACCCCTTCCATACGACGGCGGTCGCGCCGTCGATCTGCATCACGGTCACCTGTTCGCCCGGTTCGAAATGATCGCCGGGGGTCATCGCGCGGGCGGACCACTCCTCGCCGTCGATCTTCACCCGGCCGCGGTGTTCGTCGACGGACGCGAGGACCGTGGCGTGCTTGCCCTCGAGCGCCTCGACGTTGGTCAGCAATGCCGGTCGGGACATCAGATGCCGTTTGGCCACCGGCCGCACGAACGCCAACAACGCGACCGCCACCACTGCGAACACCACCACATCCACCCAGATGGGCGGTGAGACAAAGAAATCCACGCCCGTGGCGGCGAGCGCGCCACCACCGAGCATGAGCAGCACCAGGTCTCCGCTGACCATCTCGCCGATCAGCAGCACGATCACGGCCACCAGCCAGATCAGGGTGCTCATGCGTCCAGTCTGCCAGAATCACCATCCGGGCAGCGGCGATCCGGACCGCGCCTGACTCCCCGGAGCGATCGCCGACTCAGCCGTCGCCGTCCGCGGCCGTCACGAAGTCGATGAGTTCCTCGACCGAGCGCAACAGATCCACCTCGAGGTCACGGAAGTCGGTGACCTTCGAGAGCACCCGACGCCAGCCGTCTTGCGTTGTGCCCCAGCCCAATCGGGTGCACACACCGGTCTTCCACTCCTCCCCGCGCGGCACCGTCGGCCAGGCCCGGATGCCGACGGAGGCCGGTTTGACCGCTTCCCAGACATCGATGAACCGATGCCCACGAACGAGGACGTGCTCCCCCACCTCCGCGGTGAGACGTTCCTCCTTGGATCCCGCAACGAGGTGGTCGACCAGCACACCCGCGCGGCGATGGGCGGCAGGGCCGAAATCGGCGAGTACGGCGTCGAGGTTGTCGAGGCCGTCGAGTCCGACGACCACCACGCCCTCGGCGCGCAGATCCGATCCCCAGACGCGTTCGAGAAGAGTGGCGTCGTGCACGCCCTCGACGAAGATGCGGCTCGCCCGGGCGGTGCGGGCACGCGCCGCGGGCGCCACCCGCGATCCCGACGCGGTCCGCTGCGCCGCGACCGGGCCCCGGGTGCGCGGTCGGACCAGGGTCACCGGCGAACCGTCGATGAGGAACGCCGCGGGATGCATCACGAACACCCGCGTACGCCCGTGGCGGTCCTCGAGTCGAACCAGGTCGCCGGCATAGCTCTTCTCGAGTCCGACGACGGCGCCACAGAATCCGCTCGCCGCGTCCTCGACGACGAGGTCCCGCTCGGCGGCCACCTCGGGGGTGCGGGGCGCGGCGCGGCGCGGGGCCGCCAGTACATCTCGTCCGTAACGATCGTCGGTCACACCCGTCACGCTAACCAACTCCCGCCCCAGCCGCGGAGAGCCACGCCGGGCGCCGAGGCGTGAACCGGAAGGTATCGTGGACGACCTATGACCAGTATCGACCATGTCCTGCAACACGCCTGGCCGGCCAGCGCCCTGGGCGCGTGGTCTGCGGCGTGGATCGCCGGCCGCTGCTCCCCCGACGACGTCGTCGACACCCTCGCCGGGGCAGCCGATCTGCACATCCTCGACGATCGGACGGACACACCGGGTACGACCCCGGCCGGTGTTCTGGGAATGCTCTCCCTGCTCCGCGACGCCGGGCGCCTCTCGGTCCGACTACCCGGCGCCGGTGACCCGCAGGGCCTGCCCCCTGACGAGGCCACCACCGCGGCCCTTGCCGCCGGCGAGGTCCTACTGATCGACGACGGCCCAGCGACGCCGCTGGCACTGATCCCGACCGAACACGACGGATCGTGCCGATGGCGGGCGATGCGCTACCGATCCGAAGTGCCCAGTGGGTCCGGCGGCCTCGCCGGGGACATCGAATACGAACTGCGGCAGGCGATCTCGACGACAGCCGAGATGATCGCGAAGATGGGTGGCCGGACGGCGACGATGCCCGCCGACCTCCGCGGAACACTGCGCGCGCAGACCCACCGCCACCTCGTCGAGGTGCCTCCGCACGACGACGTGCGCGCGACGCGCATGATCGAGACCGCCGCGCAGGTGGAGTCGATCGCGATTCTCGCCGGTGAGGCCGGGGCCGGATTCGGGGCGACCGCCGCACAGTGGTCCTCCGGTGATGGGGAGCTTCGTCGGCTGGTCGGACTCGCGCATGCCGCGCGCGCCGCCGCAGTGAACCGGATCATCACCGAATTCCTCGGCACCACATGGTGATCGGCGTTCGCCGACGATACTGATCCCCGGTGAGGGTGATCGCCTGGCGTCAGCGGCGGGTCGGTCGGGCCACCGGGACACAGCAGCGGTCCCGGCAGATCGCCCCGTTGTCCCCGCACCCCATCGGCCGCTCGGCCGCCGGGGTGGTCGCGACACCGGCAAGGCTGTCGGCGACGAGGTCGGCGATCAGGGCCACGAAACGTGCGTCGGTACCGACCGTGTCGGCGCGGACGTAATCCATTCCCAGACGCCGCGCGGTGTCGGCCGCCTCGTTGTCGAGATCCCAGATCACCTCGAGATGATCGGAGATGAATCCCACCGGGTAGACGATGACCTGCGTGACGCCCTGCTCGGCCAGGGCTTCGAGATGGTCGCAGATGTCGGGGTCCAGCCAGGGCACCTGGGGCGGCCCGGACCGCGACTGCCACACCTGGTCGTGGTCGTCGAAACCCGCTGCCCGCGCGACCATCTCGGCCGCGCGAGCCACCTGACGTGAATAGAGGTGGCCGCCATCGGCGGCCGGCCCGGAGTTCGCGTCGGCGGCGCTGGGCACCGAGTGTGCCGTGCACACCAGACGCGGTGGGCGAGCTGCGGCCGGGAGGAGGCCCGCCGCACGCGTGATCGCGTCGCGACCGGCCGCCACCATGGCCGGATGGTCCCAATACTGTGGGAGTTTGCGCAGCAGCACGGGATCCGACGAGGCCGCCGCCGGCCGGCGCAGTGTCAGCTCGGTCACCGCATGCTCGATGTCCTCGTGGTATTGCCGGCAACCGGAATAGCCACCCCAGGCCGACGTCGGGAACACCAGAATCCGCCGATGACCCGCGTCGTACATCTCGGTGACGGTGTCGGCGATCATCGGATGCCAGTTGCGGTTACCGAAGAAGACCGGCAGGCCCTCGTGCCCCCGACGGTCCAGTTCGCCGCGCAACGCCTCGATCATGTCGAGATTGAGCCGGTTGATCGGCGAGACCCCACCGAAGTGCAGGTAATGCTGCGCGACTTCCTCGAGACGTTCCCTGGGCACACCGCGCCCCCGGGTGACGTTCTCCAGGAACGGGATCACGTCGTCGGGCCCGTCGGGCCCACCGAAGGACAGGAACAGTACGGAATCGAACGGCCGGCGCTCACCGGTCGGATCGAGGTCCCCGCGTTCGACCGCGACGGTCACCGACACACGCTCACTTGATGAAGTCCGCCGGGAACCAGGTGTTGTGGCTCGCGCCGCCGTCGACGTAGACGATCGATCCAGTGGTGCCCGGCAGGTAGTCGGAGAGCAGTGTGCACACACTGGTCCCCACCACGCCCGGGTCGTTGGCGTCCCAGCCGATCGGCGACGCACCGTTCCAGTACTCGTTGAGCATGTTCAGCTTCTTCGCGTCATCCGTCGCCGTACCCGAAATCGCCTTGGCGGCAAGCGTTTTGATGGGTCCGGCCGCAACAAGGTTGGACCGGATCCGCTTGGCGTAGCCGACCTCGCGCGCGACGTAACGATTCACCGACTCCAGCGCGGCCTTGGCCACCCCCATCCAGTTGTAGTCGGGCATGGCGGTTCGCGGATCGAAGTCCATGCCGACGATCGAGCCGCGCTCGTTCATCACCGGCAACACCGCGCGCGCGAGCGAGGCGTAGCTCCACGCCGAGATCTCGAAGGCCTTGGACACATCGGGGCCCGGGCCGTCGAGGAACGGCACGGCGTCGGGGCCCATCAGGGTCTTGGGGGCGAACGCGATCGAGTGCACCACTCCGTCGACGCCCTCGGGCGCCAGTTCGCCGACCTTGTCGGCCAGCGCGGCGAGCGACTCCTCGTCGGTGACGTCGAGCGGGATCGCCGCCGGCACCTCCTGCGGTAGCCGCTTGGCGATGCGGTCGATCAGCCGCAACCGCTCCGGGATCCCGGTGATGATGACCTTCGCGCCCTGTTCCTGGGCGACCTTGGCGGTGTGGAAGGCGATGGAGGCATCGGTGATGATGCCGGTGACGAGGACGGTCTTGCCGTCCAGGATTCCGCTCACGGCGAGAACTCCTCTGCTGTGCGGGGTCGGGGTAATGGGGAAAATCGATGGTGGGAGAACGGATCTGGAGGTTCTAGTGGCCCATTCCGAGGCCGCCGTCGACGTTGATCACGTTGCCGGTGACATACGACGAGTCGTCGGAGGCCAGGAACGACACCACCGCGGCGACCTCCTCGGGCTGTCCCATCCGTTTGGCCGGGATCGCCTGGTCCACCGCGGTCTTGGTGTACTCCTCGGGCAGCGCTCGGGTCATGTCGGTGTCGATGAGCCCGGGAGCGACCACGTTCGCCGTGATGTTGCGGCCACCGAGTTCGCGGGTGACCGACCGTGCGAGGCCGATCACGCCGGCCTTCGACGAGGCGTAGTTGGCCTGGCCGGGGGTACCCATCAGACCGACGACCGAGCCGAGATAGATGAACCGTCCCCACCGTTTGCGCAGCATGTCGCGGGTGGCCGCCTTGGTCACCCGGAAGGCGCCGGTCAGGTTGGCGTTGATGACCTTCTCGAAGCTCTCGACACTCATTCGCATGAGCAGCGTGTCCTCGTTGATGCCGGCATTGGAGACGACCACCTCGACGGGACCCTGATGGTCGGCGACCTCCTTGAACGCCCGATCCACCGAGTCGGTGTCGGTGACATCGCACACCACCCCGAACAACCCGTCGGGCACCCCGGATCCGCGATGGGTCACCGCGACCTTGTGCCCGTCGGCGAGGAGTCGCTTGGCGACGGCCAGACCGATTCCACGGTTGCCGCCGGTGACCAGTACCGATCGTGAGACCCGACCGGCGTCGGTCGTTTCGTTGCTATCAGCCATGCGCCAAACCTATCGGTTGGATCGGTGACACTTGCTGCCAGGTCGGCCCTGGGCGCGCACGCACACACCGACAGCTCCGGTGCACCGGCTACGGCAGGCGCTGGTTGATGACCAGCGAGCCGATGACCGCGACGATCGCGAGGATCGTGCCGGAGAGGATCCAGGGACGCGAGTTGTCGCCCTTGCGGATCTCGTAGCCGATGTCCTGCTGCAGCGACTCGTAGACCTTGTTGAGCTCATCGAGACTCGACGCGGTGAAGAACCGGCCGCCGGAGAGGTTGGCGATCTGACGCAGGGTGTCGTCGTCGACGGGCACCGGTACCTGATCTCCGTCGAGATCCACGGTGCCGGTCGCGGTACCGAAGGAAATCGTCGACACCGGGATGTTCTCCTCCTTGGCCTTGCGGGCCGCGGTGAAGGCGCCGCGCGGGTCGTCGGGGTCGTCGGGCACCGTCTGCTTGCCGTCGGAGAGCAACACGATGCGCGCCGGCGGCGCACCGGAGTCGCCGCCGAGGACGGCATTGAGCGTCTGGATCTGCTGGATGGCGGCGAAGATACCCTCGCCGGTGGCCGTCTTGTCGGCCAGTTGCAGCTTGTCGACGGCGGCCTTGGTCGCGCCGTGATCCGGTGTGGGCGTGACGAGACTGGACGCCGTCCCGGCGAACGAGATCAGGCCCAGGTTGATACCGTCGGTGAGGTCGTCGGCGAACTTCTTCGCCGCGGCCTGCGCCGCCTTGAGTCGGGTCGGCGCGACGTCGGTCGACTCCATCGAGCGAGAGACGTCCATGACCAGGATGACGGTGGCCTTGTTGCGCGGCACCTTGCGATCGGCCTGCGGACCCGCCGCGGCGACGACGAGCAGGAGCAACGCGACGATCAGCAACGCGATCGGGGCGTGCCGAGCCCACCGCGTCCATCGGCCGTCGGGCGTGGTGACCCGGTCGAGGACCTCGGTGTTGGCGAACTGCAGGGTTCGCCTGCGACGAGCCCGCAGAACATAGACGTAGCAGGCCACGACGCCGGCGACGAGCAGGGCGAGCAACAGCCACCAGGGGTTGGAGAACACTCCGCGATCACCCGACCCCGGCCGCGAGGCCGCGGCGGCGCCGGCCGACGAATTTCACGACATCGGTGAGCCAGTCCCGGTCGGTCCGCAACGACAACACCGGGCCACCGCAGCTGCGGATGGTGCGCCGAACCTTGTCCTCGTGGGCGTGTGCCGCGACCGAGAAGTCATGGCGCAGACGGTCGGTGATGGTCACCTCACGCACCTCACCGGATTCGGCGTCGGCCAACCGAACCTCACCGATCGGCGCCAATTCCATATCGCGCGGATCGAGCACCTCGACGGCGAGCAATTCGTGATGGGCCGCGATGGCGCGCAGGGATCGCTCCCAGGTGATCGGTCCGAGGAAGTCGCTGATCACCACCGCCAGGCCGCGGCGTTGCTGTGGCCGACGGAGCGCTTCGATGCCGGCATCGAGGTCTCCCCGAACGCCGGGCGCGCCACGGGTGGTGGTGGCAATCGTCTTCAGCACGTGTTGGGCGTGGACTCGTCCGGCCCGCGCCGGGATGCGGACCACCTGGTCGCCGGTCACCACGATCGCCCCGTGCCGGTTGCCGCCACCGGAGGTCAGGTGAACGATCGCAGCCGCCGCCGCGACCGCGAGATCGCGTTTGGTGCAGTTGACGGTGCCGAAATCCAGACTCGCCGAGGCGTCGACCACGAGCCAGGTCTCGAGCTCGCGGTCGGCGATCATCTGACGGACGTGCGGCTGGGTGGTGCGTGCGGTCACCGACCACTCCATGCGCCGGATGTCGTCGCCGGGCTGATAGGGGCGGGCCTCCCCAGGCTCGGAGCCGGGCCCGGGGATGAGGCCGAGGTGCTCGCCCTGCAGCACGCCGTCGAGTTTGCGCCGCACGGTGAGCTCGAGCATCTTCAGCGCCGCGGTGAGCTGCGGCTCCTCGAGCAATCCCGCACCGAGCGACGGCAGATCGCTATTGGCCGCCATAGTGCGCGGTCGCCTGGTTGGGTGCGTGCTGACCCGGCTGGGCGGTGACCTGCTGGCCGGCGCTCGGCGGCGCCCCGATCGGAGGTGCCGGCGGGTTGGGGTGGTCCTGACCCGGCTGCTGGGGTCCCGGCTGCTGGTTGGAGGGCTGCGGCTGGTTCGAGGGGTACGGGGCGGCCATCGGTTGTGCACCGACCTGCGGCAGGCCGACGGTCTGCAGGATGCGGGTGATCACCGTATCCGCGGTGACCTCGTCGGCCATCGCGTCATAGCTGAGCACCAGACGGTGCCGCAGCACGTCCGGGATGATCTCGACGATGTCCTGCGGGATGACGTAGTCGCGCCCGCGCACCAGCGCGAGTGCCCGGGCCGCGGCGACGATACCGAGGGTCGCACGCGGCGAGGCACCGTAGGACAGCCAGCTCGCGGCATCGGTCAATCCGAGTTCGGCCGGGCGCCGCGTGGCGTTGATGACGCGCACGACGTAGTCGACCAGCGCGTGGTGCACGAAGACGTTGGCGGCGGTCCGCTGCAGACGGATGGTTGCCGCGGGGTCGAGGATCTGCGACGCCTCGGGGGCGACATTGCCCATCCGATAAACGATCTCGCGTTCTTCCTCGACCGATGGATAGTCGACGAGCACCTTGAACAGGAATCGGTCCCGCTGCGCCTCGGGCAGGGGGTAGACGCCCTCGTTCTCGATCGGGTTCTGGGTGGCCATCACCAGGAACGGATCCGGCATCGGATAGGTCGTTCCGCCGATCGAGACGTGACGTTCGGCCATCACCTCGAGCAGCGCCGACTGGACCTTGGCGGGCGCGCGGTTGATCTCGTCGGCGAGTAGGAAGTTCGCGACCACGGGACCGAGCTCGGTGTCGAACTCCTCGCGTCCCTGCCGGTAGATGCGTGTGCCGATGAGGTCGGTCGGGACGAGGTCGGGGGTGAACTGCACACGGGAGAAACTGCCGCCGATCACCTTGGCGAAGGTCTCGACCGCGAGTGTCTTGGCCACACCGGGAACACCCTCGAGCAGGATGTGGCCGCGGGCGAGCAGGCCGACGAGAATGCGCTCGACGAGCTGGTCCTGACCGACGATGACCCGCTTGACCTCGTAGATCGCCCGTTCCACGAGCTTGACGTCGGCGTCACTCAGTTCGAAGCCCGCCGCGCCGGCCCCCTGCGCCGTCGACTCGACTGTGGGATGTGAGGTCAACCCTTGCTCCTGTCGTTGCTGATCCGGCGACGGACGTACCCCCGCTCTCGTCGTTGTCAGCCTAGCGGCGCCGACTGAGAACATGCCACGAAGGGCGCGGGTGCCGAGGACGCCGGTAGGTCGGATGAACGAGCGTGGCGCCCGCCGACCACCGGGTCAGAGGAGGCGGACGACGTTGGGCATCGCGCCGTCGGTACGCACCGGCGACACCTTCACCACGTCGCCCGACTGCGGTGCCTCGACCATCTTTCCGTCGCCGAGGTAGAGGGCGACGTGCTCGCTGGCGTTGGGGCCGTAGAAGATCATGTCGCCGCGCTGCATCTGCGCGAGCGGGAACTGGGGCCCCGACGTGTACTGATACCCGGTGTAGTGCGGCAGCTCGATTCCGACGCCGGCGAAGGCGTAGACCATCAGACCCGAGCAGTCGAACCCGATCTTGTTGTAGTCGCCGTAGCTGTCGGCGACGCCGCCGTCGCGGATGCCCTGGGTCGGACCGTTGGCGTCACCACCGCCCCACGCATAGGGCACGTTCAGCTGCGACAGTGCGCGGTTCACGACGATCTCGACGGCCTGCGGGCCACGCAGACCCGGGCGGACCACTCCGCCCCCACCGCCGGAGCTGCCGAACAGTTGACCGAGGCTGCCCGAACCCAGGCGCGAGCTCAGGGTGTCGCCGCCGTCGCTGCCGAGCCCCGCTCCGCCGAGGCCGAGTTCGTCGAGCAGTTCCGAATGCGGCACCTGCTGCTGGCCCACCAGCCCCGAAAGCACCTTCTGCGTCACGTCGAGGGCCAGTCGCGCCGCGGCCTCCGCGGCGACCTGCATGGCGTCGTTGTCGCCGGCCGCCTGGTTGGGAGTGACGGTGACCGGGCCGGGTTGCGCCTGACCGGGCAGATCGCGGAACAGGCCGGTCAGCAGATCCGCGGGCGCCGGGGCGTCGACCTGGGTCGGGCGCGCCGTGCCGCGCAGTTTGTCGAGTTGGGTCTGGACCGCGTTGCGCTGTTGGACCAGGGTGGCCCGTTTGCGTTGTTGGTCGGCGATCGCTCCGCGAGCCGCCGACACCGCGGCGACGGCGTCGTCCCGTCGGGTCTGGGCGCTCTGCGCCGCGTAGGCGGTCTGGCGCTTCGTCGCCTGGAGTGCCGCCACCTGGTTGGCCTGCTGATTGCGCGCCACCTGCAGGCGCCGGATGGTCTGCTGCTGGTCACGCCCGAGTTGATTGATGACGGTGACGCGGTCGAGCACCTTCTGCGGGTCCGACGACGAGAGGTACTCGGTCAACGTGCCCTCGTTACCGCCGGTGCGATAGACCGAGCGGACGAATTGGTCGAACTCACGCTGGGCGGCCTCGGTGGCCCGGGTCGCGCGGCCCAGTGACTGCTGGGCGTCGTCGGCGGCCACGGCCGCGAGCCGCTGCGCGGCGACGGCGTTCTGGTAGTCGACGACAGCGTGGTTGGCCGCCTCCTGTCGGGCGGCGACCGCGCTGTCGAGGTCGCTGAGATTCTGGTTGACCTGGGCGATCTGATTGATCAGCGCCGACACCGGGGAACTCGAGGTCGTCGGGGCGGCCCCCGCCGGCCCCATCACGGCGACCACCCCGACGGTCGCCGCGACGAGCGACGTCGCCAACGACACCCATCGGCGCGCCGCCCTGCGGCCCACTCCTGTGGTCCCTCGCCTCACTGGCACTCCCTCGCCGTCTGTCAGCGGATGTGGTCATCCGTGGCACGAACAGCGCTTGCAACCCCCGTACGGCGCACGGCGCCGACGATGCAACACGCATCACATATGACGCATTGATGGACATCTACACCACACGTGACATTGGAACCGTACGTCACATTTGCCACAGGAGAAAACGGGTAGAACGAATTACAAAGACGTGATTACCTGCGTCGATGCTGTGAACTGCTCAAAGTCCGACAGGTTGCGTTGGTATCGAATTGGCAACGGACACCGTCGCCGCGGCGTCAGCCCATCAGGTGACATCGGGGCTGCACCGCGGGACGCCACCATGAACGCGCCGAGACAGGTCGGCGACGGTGAGAACGACCTCCGAGACGGCCCTGGGAGTGCGACCTAGGAGCGATTTGTCGAGCCGGGCGCGGCAACGCCGGCCGGGTCCTTGTCGTCCGCGCCCGTCTCCGAGCCTGCCGTGCCGCGAGCGGGATCGGCTGCCGACGTCAGCGGGTCGCGGTCCCGGCGGCGCAGACTCCGGATGCGGCCGACGATCGCCCCGACGACAACCACGGCGATCAGCACGATCGTGACCAGCGTCCAGTCGACCCCGGGCTTGGTGATCGCGTCGACCATCTGCTGTGCGGCCTGCGGAGGGTTGGACAGCGTCAGATTGTCGGTGGCGTCCTCGAGATTGACCCGGCTGAATTCCGGCGAGGCGCTGCCCACCGAATTGGGGCCGAAGACCAGGACCGTCCCGCCGACGTGTTGTTGCAGTTCGGTGGCGATGTCGCGATACATCGTGAACGTGGGCATCTGCTGCTTGAGTACCACCAGGTTGATGTCATGACCATCGGCCTGGGCATGCGCCACGACCTGCTTGAGGGCGCCGATCTGCGCGGGGTCCTCGCTGTAGACATGATCGTCACGGAGGTCGGCGGCGATCGCGGTCAGGTCGACGCCACCGGGGGCGGTGGTGGCGGTGACGCCCTGGGTGTCGTAGTACGAGGCGGGCGCCGCGAGGACGGTCCGGGCGGGCGCGGCGAGTATCTGGGTGCCATCGGTGGCCGGACCAGGATTCATCGTCTCCGCTTCCTCGAACAGGGCCGGCGCACCGGTCAGGGTGGCCACCACGTTTCGCGATCATTAAATGTGAGGCGGTCGGTGGATGCTCACCGAACCCCGATCAGAACGGTACGACAGAATAAAGAAGTCGTGAGCATCCGGGGGGCCGCGTCGCACGCGCCGGGCATGGTCCTTGTTAGCAGTACGCCCGTACTGTTAGACTGGATTACGTCACCGCGGAAACCCCGCGGTCGCTGGATGAAACGTCGCTGGATGAAGCATCGAGCACGACCCCGACGCAGCCCGTCGGGTGGATGGTCAGAGTCGACGAGCCGGTCAGTTCGCCGATGAAGTACGCAGCCGTCCCGGAGACCGTCGCCCGGGACGGCACGCACACGCCGGCGCAGCCCGCCGGCCAGAGGAGAGTGGATTACACGTGAGTATCAATTCGTTCGGCGCGCGCGGCACCCTCGAGGTGGGCGACAACTCCTACGAGATCTACCGGCTCGGCGCGGTCGAGGGCACCGACAAGCTTCCCTACGCTCTCAAGGTCCTCGCCGAGAACCTGCTGCGCACCGAGGACGGCGCGAACATCACCACCGAGCACATCAACGCGATCGCCAACTGGGATCCCTCGGCGGAGCCGAGCATCGAGATCCAGTTCACCCCGGCGCGTGTGATCATGCAGGACTTCACCGGCGTCCCGTGCGTGGTCGACCTGGCGACCATGCGTGACGCCGTCAAGGAACTCGGCGGCGACCCCGACAAGGTCAACCCGCTCGCACCGGCCGAGATGGTCATCGACCATTCCGTCATCATCGAGGCCTTCGGCAACGCCCAGGCCTTCGAGCGCAACGTGGAGATCGAGTACCAGCGCAACGAGGAGCGCTACAAGTTCCTGCGCTGGGGCCAGGGCGCATTCGACGACTTCCGCGTCGTGCCGCCGGGCACCGGCATCGTGCACCAGGTCAACATCGAGCACCTCGCCCGGTCGGTCATGGTGCGCGACGGGGTCGCCTACCCCGACACCTGCATCGGCACCGACTCGCACACCACCATGGAGAACGGCCTCGGCGTCCTCGGCTGGGGCGTCGGCGGTATCGAGGCCGAGGCCGCGATGCTCGGCCAGCCGGTCTCGATGCTCATCCCCCGTGTCGTCGGATTCAAACTCACCGGTGCCGCCAAGCCCGGGGTCACCGCCACCGACGTGGTGCTGACCATCACCGACATGCTGCGCAAGCACGGCGTGGTCGGCAAGTTCGTGGAGTTCTACGGCAACGGCGTCGCCGAGGTACCGCTGGCCAACCGCGCCACCATCGGCAACATGAGCCCCGAATTCGGTTCGACCTGCGCGATCTTCCCGATCGACGGCGAGACCATCAACTACCTCAAGCTCACCGGCCGGTCCGCGGAGACCCTCGCCCTCGTCGAGGCGTATGCCAAGGAACAGGGCATGTGGCTGGAGAAGGACGCGCCGGAGGCCCAGTACTCGGAGTACATGGAGCTCGACCTGTCGACCGTCGTCCCGTCGATCGCGGGCCCCAAGCGCCCGCAGGACCGTATCGAGCTGTGGGACGCCAAGAACGCCTTCCGCAAAGACATCCACAACTACGTCGAAGAGGGCAACACCCCGCAGCTCAACGGCGTCGACGAGGCCAACGAGGAGAGCTTCCCCGCCTCGGACTCGCCGTCGACCTCCCCGGAGGCGGCCAAGCTGTCGTTCTCCGACGAGCCCGCCCACAACGCTTCCAAGGGCGCCGAGGGACGTCCGTCGAAGCCGGTGACGGTGGAGTCGGCCGAGCGCGGAACCATGATCCTCGACCACGGCATCGTCACCATCGCCTCGATCACCAGCTGCACCAACACCTCCAACCCGTCGGTGATGCTCGGAGCGGGTCTGCTCGCGAAGAAGGCCGTCGACAAGGGACTGACCTCCAAGCCGTGGGTCAAGACCTCCATGGCCCCCGGGTCGCAGGTCGTGACCGGGTACTACGACAAGGCGGGACTGTGGCCGTACCTGGAGAAGCTCGGCTTCTTCCTCGTCGGCTACGGCTGCACCACCTGCATCGGCAACTCGGGTCCGCTGCCCGAGGAGATCTCCAAGGCGATCAACGACAACGACCTCACCGCAACCGCGGTGCTCTCGGGCAACCGCAACTTCGAGGGCCGTATCAACCCCGACGTCAAGATGAACTATCTGGCGTCGCCGCCGCTGGTCATCGCCTACGCGCTGGCCGGGACGATGGACTTCGATTTCGAGTCCGATCCGCTGGGCCAGGACCAGGACGGCAATGACGTCTTCCTCGCCGACATCTGGCCGACCAACGAGGAGATCGCCGAGACCATCGCGAGTTCCATCTCGGCCGAGCAGTACGCCGAGGACTACGCCGATGTGTTCAAGGGTGACGAGCGCTGGCAGAACCTACCGACCCCGGACGGCAAGACCTTCGAGTGGGACGACGAGTCGACCTACGTGCGCAAGCCTCCCTACTTCGAGGGCATGACCCCCGAGCCGGAGCCCGTCGCCGACATCAAGGGCGCGCGCGTGCTGGCCAAGCTGGGTGATTCGGTCACCACCGACCACATCTCCCCCGCCTCGACGATCAAGCCGGGCACCCCAGCCGCGCAGTATCTCGACGAGCACGGCGTGGCACGCAAGGACTACAACTCGCTGGGCGCCCGTCGCGGCAACCACGAGGTGATGATCCGCTCGACGTTCGGCAACATCCGCCTGGCCAACCAGCTCGTGGACGTCACCGGCGGCTACACCCGCGATTTCACCCAGGAGGGTGGACCGCAGTCGTTCATCTACGACGCCGCCCAGAACTACGCGGCACAGAACACGCCGCTGGTGGTCCTCGGCGGTAAGGAGTACGGCACCGGCAGCTCGCGTGACTGGGCGGCCAAGGGTACCCGTCTGCTGGGCGTCAAGGCGGTCATCACCGAAAGTTTCGAGCGCATCCACCGCTCGAATCTGATCGGTATGGGCGTGATCCCGCTGCAGTTCCCCGAGGGCGAGTCGCACAAGTCGCTCGGGCTCGACGGCACCGAGACCTTCGACATCACCGGCATCGAGGCACTGAACTCGGGCGACACCCCGGAGACCGTGCATGTGACGGCCACCAAGGAGGACGGCACGGCGATCGAATTCGACGCCAAGGTGCGCATCGACACCCCCGGTGAGGCGGACTACTACCGCAACGGAGGCATCCTGCAGTACGTGCTGCGGAACATGATCAAGGGCTGAGGCACCCGCTCGAGAACGAGGAGCAACTCAAGTGCCCAAGGTCAGCGATGACCGACTTGCCGCGCGTCGTCGGGAGATTCTCGACGGCGCGCGGCATTGTTTCGCCGAGTACGGATACGACGGCGCCACCGTCAAGCGCATCGAGGAATCGACGGGCCTGTCCCGCGGTGCGATCTTCCATCACTTCCGTGACAAGGAAGCACTGTTCCTGGCACTGGCGTCCGAGGACGCCGAGCGAATGGCCGATGTGGCCGCCGAGCAGGGCCTCGTGCAGGTGATGCGCGATGTGCTGGCGCGTCCGCAGGATTTCGACTGGCTCGGAACACGGCTCGAGATCGCCCGAAAGTTACGGACGGACAAGAGCTTTCGTGATGCCTGGATGTCACACTCGGCGGATGTGGAGAAGGCCACGCTTGCCCGGCTCGAACGCGGGCGGGCCTCGGGCCGTCTTCGTGACGACGTGCCCGCCGAGGTGCTGGTGAAGTACCTCGACCTCGTGCTGGACGGGCTCATCACCCGGCTGGCGACCGGTCAGCCCACCGATGACCTCCACGACGTCCTCGACCTCGTCGAGGAGTCGGTCCGCGTGTCGCGGGGCGCCACCTCCGGCCCCGCCGGCAACGCGATGTGAAGTAGATCACCCACGGTCGACAAAGGTTTGCCTGTCCTAATTTTCTCGCTATCTTCACAGGATGCGTTCAGATTCTTCTTCGGCTGCGATCAGCCGCCGTTCCTTGCTGCGCGGTGCCGGGGCCGGCGCGCTCGGCGCCGCCGTGCTCGGCCCCGCGGGTCTCGGTGCCCCGTCGGGGACACCGGCATCGGCCGCGCCCGTAGCACCCGCTTCCGGCGCCACCGCGATCGTCATCGGAAGCGGTTTCGGCGGTGCGGTGGCCGCATTGCGCCTGGGTCAGGCCGGGATCACGACCACCGTGTTCGAGCGCGGTCGGCGCTGGCCGATCCGGCCCGACGGCAACACCTTCGCGACCTTCGACCGGCCCGATCGCCGGGCCGCCTGGTTCGACGACACCGCCGGAATCTCGAGCGTCGGCCGGGTACCCACCCAGCGGTATCCCGGTGTGCTCGACACCATCCGTGGCAACGGCATCGAATCGGTGCACGGCGCAGGCGTCGGCGGCGGCTCCCTGGTGTTCGGGGCGTTCACCCTGCAGCCCGACAAGGCCGATTTCGAGACCGTGTTCCCGGGCGGCACGGGCTACGACGAGCTCGCCGCCGAGTACTACCCGCGCGCCCGGAAGATGCTGAACACCTCGGGCCTGCCCGACGACATCCTCGCCCACCCGAACTACGTGGGCGCGCGTTCCTGGTTGAGAATCCTCGAACGCTACGGAATCGCACCGCAATTCGTGGAGTACGCCATCGACTGGGATCGGGTGCGTGCCGAACTCGCCGGACGCGCTAAACCCGGCGTCTCGATCGGCGACCTGTCCTACGGCGTCAACAGCGGCGCCAAGAACTCTGTCGATCACAACTATCTTCCCGCCGCCGAGCGGACCGGATTCGTGACGATCAAACCCATGCACGAGGTCTTCGAGATCCGGGAACGCTCACGGCGGCCCGGCTATATCGTGCGGGCCCGGCTGATCGACGACGCGCGGCGCACCGTCCGCATCGTCACCGCCGAAGCCGACCATCTCTTCATGGCCGCGGGCTCCTACCACACCACCTCACTGTTGGTCCGGGCCCGCGCACAGGGCACGCTCCCCCGGCTGTCGCCGAAGATCGGCAACGGTTTCGGCGGCAACGGCGACTTCCTCATCGTGCGCACCGCGCTCCGTGACCAGCACGGACCGATCCAGGGCGGTCCCGGCTATGCCCGCATCCGTGAGGAC
Source organism: Gordonia sp. L191 (assembly GCF_030077625.1). Taxonomy (NCBI): domain Bacteria; kingdom Bacillati; phylum Actinomycetota; class Actinomycetes; order Mycobacteriales; family Gordoniaceae; genus Gordonia; species Gordonia sp. L191. The sequence continues at coordinate 2,563,804 of NZ_CP125996.1, forward strand.
CGGCTGCCCGGTGGACCGGCCACGATGATCTATCAGGCCAGCCCCTTCCCCGCGCCCGCGGGCTCGTTGGCGACCACACACCTGATCCAGGTGCACACCGATGAGCGCGGCACCATCGACTACGACCACGCCACCGGCGCGACGCAGCTGAACTACCCGTACCCCGAGGGTTCCAGTGTCCTGGACCGCCGCGCGATCGCCTTCGCCCGGCACTTCCATCAGCGGACCGAGACGCGGTTCGGCCACCCGGCCAACGGCATCCCGATCTACGACCGGCTCTCCGGATTCGGTTCCGGCGCAACGTTCCACGGGCTCGGCGGAGTCGTCGTCGGGCAGGCCGCCGACGCCGACGGCGCAATCCGCGGCTACGACAACCTCTACGTCGTCGACGGCTCGTTCGCCCCGGGCGCGGTGGGATTGGTCAATCCGTCGTTGACCATCACCGCACTCGCCGAACGCACCATGGACCGCTTCCTGAGCACTCGCTGACACCGTGACCAGTCGATGTCGGGGCCGCAGGGTCGCCGACCACATCGTCGAGCGCATGGACGCCGAAGGGATCACCTCGATCTTCGGTGTGCACGGCGCGAACATCGAGGAGCTCTTCGACGCAGCCGTCCGCGCCGGCCGGACTCCTCCGGTGATCGCCAAACACGAGTTCGCTGCGGCGGCGATGGCCGATGGCGTCGCCCGGATCTTCGCGCGTCCCGCGGCGGTGTTCGCCACCTCCGGTGGCGGCGCACTCAATGTGGTTGCGGCGCTGGCCGAATCGTACGACAGTCGGGTGCCCGTCCTCGCCGTGATCGGCGCGCCGGCCACCTCGACCGTCGGACGCGGAGCTTTCCAGGACATGCTCGATCCCCCCGACACCATCGATCTGCGGGCCACGTTGTCCGGCGTCGCCGGAAGTGTCGGTGTCGTCGTGCGGGCCACCGAGATCGACGCCGTGCTCGACGAGGCCACGCAGACACTGCGGCGATCGCTGCCCGCGGTGATCGTGGTTCCGAAAGACGTTGCCGCCGAGCACCACCCCGACGGTGGCCCGCCGCCGCGTCGACCGGTGGAAACACCGGCTGTTCCCGACCTCACCGCGACGATCGATCGCCTGGTGGCCGATCGCGGTCGGGTGTGCATCTGGGTCGGGGACGAGGCCTCGCGTGCCGGTCTGTCGGCTCCGGTCCACACGCTCGCCGACCTGCTGGGCGCCTCGGTGGTCGTCGCCCCGGGCGGACGGGACATCGCGAGACCCGGATGTGCCGGTGTGACCGGGGTGATGGGCCATCCGTCCGCGTTGCGAGCGATCGCCGACGCGCGCACCTGCCTGGTGCTCGGCTGCCGGCTGACCCTGACCGACCGTGCCGGCCTCGACGAGCTCCTTGCCACCCGCACGGTCGTCCACCTCGGCGCCCATGCCCCGAGACTTCCCGGCACCGAGCACATCCCGTGCGGGCGTCTCGCCGAGGGCGTGTCCGACCTCGTCGAGCAGCTACGCCGTCGAATCGGTACCCGGCACGGTCCGGCCGACACTCGATTCGATCGGCGGGCCGTGGAGTTCCTCCCCGCCCTCGACCCCGGCTCTGAGCTGCCGCGGATGAGTGCGGTCGTCGATGCCGTCGGCAGGCATCTGCCCGATGACGCAGTCGTCTTCGCCGATGCCGGAAACATCGGAGCGGCTGCGGTGCACCATCTTCCGTTCGGGCGCGGGCGATTCGCGATCGCCCTCGGTATGGGCGGCATGGGTCATGCGATCGCGGCGGGCGTCGGGGTGGCAATCGCCGGCGCCGACGATGTCGGGAGTGCCCCACGCACGGTCGTCATCACCGGCGACGGATCATTCCTGATGCACGGCATGGAGATCCACACCGCAATCGAACACCGGGCACCGGTGACCTTGATCGTCGCGAACAACAATGCACACGGCATGTGCGTCACCCGGGAGCGGATCTTCTTCCCGGATACGCCGGGGCTCAACACCTTCGGTCCCACCGACATCGCCGCCGGGCTCGCGGCGATGTTTCCCGACCTGCCGGTCCGGCGGGTCACCGATCCGCGCGACCTCGACGCCACCACCCGTGACGTGCTCACCCGGCCCGGGCCCGCGTGCCTCGTCGTCGACACCGATCCCGACGAGATCCCGCCGTTTCATCCACTACGCAGAGGATTTCGATGACCACCGATCCCACGGGCGCTCTCTCCGATCTCGATCCCGCCGAACCGCTGCCCGGCGTCATCCGGGTCGAGACGCATTCGCGTGCGCAGAGCACCCCGATGCTCGTCGACCGGGTGCGGTCGGTGTATCCGCACGATCAGATCTACGGCGAGTTCTGCACCGTGCACGGTTACGTCGATGCACCGCCGCGAGAGCTGTTCGAGTGGCTCTCCGACACCCGGTCTCTGGAGGAATGGACCTACAGCACAAGGGATCTGCGCCGGACCGAGGCCGCCGAGCTGTGGGTGGGTACCGACCGGCTCAACACCGACACCGCGATCTATGTCCGCACCGTCGCCGACCCGGGAGCGATGACCGTCGACTACCACTGCGCCTGGGACCAACCCGATCACCTCTGGATGATCTATCTGATGCGGGTCGTCGACGCCCAACTCGTGCTGAACCGGCCGGGATCAGTCGTGCTGTGGACCAATTGCCGGCATCCGTTCTACGACCGCAATCCCTTCCCCGACACCGTCCCGGCCGGTCGTGAGGAGTGGGTCGGCGATCTGTGGGACATGTTCGCCGCCGGCCATCAGGTCGAACTCGACAACCTGACCGCCATCGCCGAACACCGCCATCGCATCGGCCTGCCGCTGACCCCGGACTGGATGACATCATGATCGCCGCAAACGGCCCCGGCGGACTGTGCCTGGGCGACATCGCCACCTATCGACCCGAGAACCGGGTACCGGCAGCCTATTTCGCGCAGTTCGCGCAGGACGACGAGCTCGCCGACAACGTCATGTTCCGCGCACCCGCCCACCGCCATCATGCCGGCGCCGACGAGTCCAACGCCGACATGATGATGGCCGCGGCGCAACGACTCATCGCCCGTCACGGCGCCGGCCATCTCGACGACGTCGACATCGTGGTGACCCACAGCCAACTGCCGGAGGTCCCGGTGCGCGGATGCGCGGGCGAACTGGCCCACCGTCTGGGTCTGCGCCCCACCACGGTCCTCGATGTGCACAACGGTGGTTGCGCCGCCTTCCTGCACATGATCGAGGTCGGCGGAGCGCTGCTGCGTGCCCGCGGCGGCGGCACGGCGCTGCTCGCCCTGGCCCAGAACAGTGCCGGACAGATCTTCACCCAGGAGCAGGTGCGCGCCAAGGCACAGGCCGCGATCCCCGGCGACGGCGCGGCGGTCGCGACCCTGATGCTCGGCGACGGCCCCAATCCGGTGCTGACCACGCTGTGCCGCTCGCACGGTGAGTATTCGGCGGATATGACCGCGGTGTCCGAGCCGGCCCGCAAGTACTGGGAATCGGGACCCGGGCAGATCCACGTCGGCTTCACCGAGTCCAAGATCGCCAAGGTGCTCACCCGCGGCAATCGGCTCGTCCCCGAGGTGGCGATCGATGCCGCCACGGCCATCGACGTCCGACCCCGCGATCTCGACTGGTTGATCACCAACCAACCCAACCGCATCTTCTTACGCAATTGGCGTGAGGCACTGGAACTTCCGGCCGAGCGGCATCCCGACACCTTCGACGAGTGCGGCAACCTCTTCGCCGTGGGCATCCCGATGACACTCGACGCACTGATCAATAGCGACCGCCTGCGCGACTCGGATGTCATCATGATGGCGGCCTTCGCGCACGCCGGCGATTTCGCCGCCGCGGCCGCCGTACGGTGGTCGGGCCGCTCGTGATCCGCTGCGATCTCAACGAGTCACACCTGCCGCCACCGCCCTCGGTGGTGGCGGCGATCGCCGCGGCGTCCGAGACCGTCCATCGCTACCCCGAATTCGGTGCCGACACCACACGCCGCGCGATCGCCGCGCACATCGGACTCGAGCCCACTCAGGTGAGCGTCGGGCCGGGCGCGACCGCCGTGGTCCACGCCATCCTCGCCGATGCGGTGCAGCGCGCCCGCATGCGCGGGATCTCCTCACCGGAGATCCTCACGCCCGCACCGACTTTCGACGGATTCGCACTCCTGGCCGGCATGATCGGTGTCGGCCTGCACACCACGCCGCTGCACGCCGACGGTCGACCGGATCCGGAGGCGCTGAGCACCGCGATCGGACCCGACACGGCGGCGGTGATCGTGTGCTCACCGCACAATCCGACCGGACGGACCGTCGACGCGGAGGCCTTGTCCGATCTGTTCGCCCGCATTCCGCCGTCGACCCGGGTGGTGCTCGATCAGGCGTACGTGGAGTACTGCTCGTCGCCACCCGACGTGCTCGACCTGATCTCGCGTTTCCCGGGGCTCGTGGTGGTGCGGACGTTCTCCAAGGCCTACGGTCTGGCCGGGCTGCGTGCGGGTTACGCATTCGGCGGGCGAGAGACGATGGCGGGGATCCTCAGCCGCGAGTTGCCGTTCGCGGTGAGCACCACCGCCGCCGTCGCGGTGTCGGCGGTACTCGCCGCCGACGCTGAGATCCGCGACCGGGTCCGCACCGTGCGCGCCGAACGCACCCGGGTGGCCGCGCGACTCGAGCAACTGGGCTACCCCACGCCGGCCGGTGAGGCCAACTTCATCTACGTCCCCGGCCCCGACGGACTCGCCCTCGACCACCTGCTGACCCGATCGGGTATTCAGGGCAAGGTCTGTGGCACACATGGTTTCCGGCTCACGGTGGGCGACCCCACGGCCGGCGACGCCATCGAGGCAGCACTGCGTCGCAGCGTCGCCTGATCCTCGCCGCCCGTGCGGGAGTCACCGGTCGTGTGACAACGCGGTCGACGCTGTTCGTCCCCGGGCGGGCCGCGCGACGAGGAGCCCGCCGAGGACCCCGTACCCGAGCACCATCTGCGCACCGCCGAGAACGGAACCGACGAACCCCAACGCCGACAACGGGATTCCCCACACCAGCCAGCTCTGAGCGAACAGCGTCTGCCACCGCAGAACGCCACGCCAACGGCCGGCGATCGCGACTCGAATGCCGATGATCAGCATGCCGAGCATCGACAACGGCCAGCACATGTCGAACACCGTCCAGACGGGCGATCCCTGGATGAGCCAGAACGCGTCGAGCGTGGTCGAGACCATCGCTCCGGTGAGTACGACGGCCTGCGCGGTGTATCCGATACGCGCCACCCGCGCGGTGCCACCCTTACCGGTCATCGCCCGATCGCGGTACTGCACTCGCAGCAACCCCAGCAGCGAGACCTGGAACAGCATCGCCGCGATCCCGGTGAGAACCGAGGCGACACCGAATCCGTCCACGCCGTCGAGGCACAGGAGTGCGGCTCCCCAGCTCATCGCGCCGATCACGAGGGCCGACCCGACCATCCGCACCCCACCGATCGGCGGCGGCGCGGGCTCGTCAGCGGGAGTGTCGGTTCTCCGACGGGCGGGGTCGGCGCCCGTCGACTCCTCGGATGGTGAGTTCTCGATGGTCATGGCTGTGTCCTCGGCGGATCGGGGCTCTCCGGATGACGGAGAACTCGGTGCCGACAGCATGATCGGGGGCACTGGTAAAACACTTGGAGAGCGTTCGGGCCACGGTGAACCCGGCCGGTGAGAACCCCTTGCCGCCGGGCATCCGCGATCTACCCGGTCTTCGGTGTCGTCCCGCCCACCGATGCGACACGTTCGCGGATCAGCACGGCCACCGCGGCACGATCGAGCGCGCGACCGGTCGCCATCCCCTTGTCCAGCACGTGCGCGTCGATCCGCTCGGTCATCTCCCGTCCGTACGAGGCGAGATCGATGACGTCCATCCGCTCCGGCCGATATCCGGTCACCTCACCGTGGTGGTCGGCAACCCCGAGCAGGCGGGCAGCGGCCTCGTGTTGGCCCCGGACGAACTCGACGTAGGCGAGCGTGAACACGGCCACCATCCATGACGTCAGGTCGTCGATCCGCTCGCAGGCCGCGATCATCTCGGTCAGCTTCTCCTGTGCCGGGCCGTGCACCCGGCCGCGCGCGATGTCGTTCTTGGCGCCGATCCACAACGCCGAGGCGACCAACCAGTCGTATCCGCACTCACGCCCGAGCTCGACCGCCACGGCCAGTTCGTCATCGGCCGCATCGTGGTCACCGGCGCGAAAACACGCGCTGCCGAGCGCCATTCGCGCTTCCGCGGCGATCTGTGGCAGCCCGTCGCTCGTCGCCACCGACAAGGCGCCGCGAGCCAGGGCGATGCCGGACTCGACCGCACCGGCACCACCCTGGAAGAATCCCAGGGTCACCGCGGCATCGGCGTGGGCAAGACGGTCGTCACGTCGTGTCATGTCCAGTGGCGCGTTGGACAGAGTCGCCTCAAGACGCCCCATCGAATCCAGCAGCACATCGAGATCACCTGCGAGATAGGCGATCACGAGCACACCGCACAGCGCACGCAGCCTGTCGACAACGGGAATGCCGGGGTCGTCGGCCACCGTCAGGGCCGGTCGCAGCATTCGCAGACCCTCGTCGACGCGGCCGCGACGGTACCAGTACCAGAAGATGCCACCGACGATCTGCGTGTAGGCCGCCGGATCGGCGTGGCGGCACCGTGACAGCGCCGCATGAATGTTGGGCATCTCGGCATCGAGACGACGCGTCCAGGCCAGGGTGTCGGGACCGCGCAGTCCCGCATCGACCTCCGCGCTCATCGCGCGCACCCACCGCAGGTGCGCTGCCTGCAAGGCGGCCGAGCGGGATTCATCGAGATGGTCGACGGCGAACTCGCGCAACGTCTCCAGGATGCGGTAGCGCCGCGGGTCACCGCCGACGACGGTCACCATCGAGGAGTCGATGAGCGCCTCGAGATCGCCGAGCAATCGCGCCCCGTGACCGGTCACCGCCTCGGCTGCGGCATGGTCGAACCCGCCTGCGAACACCGTCAGCGCCTCGAACAACCGGCGTTGTGAGTCATCGAGTGCACGGTAGGACCCCTCGATGGCGGCGTACATGCTCGAGTGGCGCTCGCCTGCCGCCCCCGGCAGCGCGGCTCGCGCGGTGCGCAGCAGCGCGAAGCGGTCGATCAACAGGTGGTGCAGTTGCCGCACCGACAACATCGAGGTGCGCGCGGCCGCGAGTTCGATTGCCAGGGGCAGATTGTCGAGGGCCCGGCACAGGGTGACGATGTCGGCCGGGTCCTCGGTGCGCGCGGCACGAGGGGCGCGTTCGGTGAACAGTGTTGCGGCCTCGTGCAGCGGTCCGACGACGTGGACGTGCTCACCGGGAACACCCAGCCGCACCCGGCTGGTGGCGAGCACCTGCACGCCGGGGCATGCGGTCAGCAGCGCCAAAACGAGCTTCGCGGCATCACCGGCCACATGCTCGCAGTTGTCGAGTACGAGCAGCGTCCGGCGCGTGCTCAGCAGTGAGGTGAGCACGTCGACGCCACCGCGCGCGGTGAAGCCGAGCACGCGCGTCGTGGCCTCGACGAGCGAGTCGTGATCCCGGGTGCCCGAGGCCTCGACGAACCACGGACCGTCGTGGTCGGAGCGTGCCGCGGCGACTGCCATCGCCAGCCGGGTCTTGCCGATGCCGCCCGGTCCGGTGAGCGTCACCAGTCGATCGGTTCCGAGCGCGTGCTCGACGTCGGCGAGGTCCTCGTCCCGGCCGACGAAAGAGGTGAGCGCGACCGGGACGTGACGTCCCAGACGCACGTGGGCGTCATGCTCTGCGTCGACGATGAGACCGGGATCGTGTCGCAGGATGGCATCGTGCAGGGCCACCAGCGACGGTCCGGGATCGGCGCCGACCTCGTCGGCGAGCACGTTGCGCGCAGTCCGCAGGCTCTCCAGCGCCTGCGCCTGACGCCCCGCGCGGTACTGCGTCAGCGCGAGCAGTTCCCAGCGCCTCTCCCGCAACGGATCCGCACGCAGCAGGGCCGACAGGTCGACGATGACGGATTCGTGGTCGCCGCAAGCGCTCGACGCGGCGAGGTGGTCGTCGACGGCCGCGGCCCGCACCGCCTCGAGGCGCGTGGCCTCGATCTGGGCGAACTCCCAGCCCTCGATGTCGGAGTACGCCGGTCCGTGCCATTGGGCCAGCGCCTGTGCGAGGATCTCGCGTGCCCCGGCCACCTCACCGGAAGCCGGCAGGGCGCGCCCCCGCTGCGCCTGTCCGACAAAGACATTCGCATCCACGGCGTCACGAGGGATGAGCAGTCGATAACCGCTTCCGGTACGGACGAGCACTTCCGGCGACTTCTGTGCGTGCGCCGGCTCGAGAACGCGTCGCAGCGTCGAGACATAGGCCTGCAGGGTCCCGGTGGCCGTCCGCGGCGGACTCTGATGCCACAGGTCGTCGATGATGGTCGACGCCGACACCACCTCGCCGCCCGCGATCAGCAGACGCGAGAGCAGGGCTCGCGGCAGCGGACCCCCCAACGGCACCTCGACCCCGTCCACCCGTACCGCCAGCGCGCCCAGAACACGGACCTCGAATGGCATGTGACGACGATAAACGGATCCGGGCGATTCGGACAGAATCTCACCTGCCGAGTGAGCGCTCGCTATAGCCTGGCTCACAGTTGTCATCGCCGATGAGGAGAGATCGTGTTCCCTGGAGTGTTCGCCGCCCGTACCCCCGACAAGCCCGCCGTCATCCGCCCCTCGACCGGCGAGCAGTTGACCTACCGAGAACTCGACGAGAACTCCACGCGTCTGGCCAATCATCTGGAATCGCTCGGCCTGCAGCCCGGGGATGCCATCGCCGTGGTCTCCGAGAACGACCTGCACATCTTCGAGGTGTACTGGGCGGCCCTGCGCAGCGGCATGTACATCACCGCCATCAACCATCACCTGACCGCCGAGGAGACCAACTACATCCTCACCGACTCCAATGCGCAGGTCGTCTTCGCCGGTGCGTCGGTGGCCCACGCCGTCGAACGCGCGGGTGAACTCCCTGCGCTCGCCGCGCCCGGTCATCGTCTCGTGTGGGGCGGCGACCTGCCCGGCTTCGACTCCTACGAGAAGGTCCTCGCGAGCGCGTCACCGCAACCGCGCACCGATCAGCCGCGCGGCACCGACATGCTCTACTCGTCGGGAACCACCGGGCGGCCCAAGGGAATTCAGACCCCTCTGCCGCAAGGTCAGGTCGATGAGATCCCCGACGCGTACACCGCCATCTTCGCCCCGATGTACGGCTTCGACGAGAACTCCGTCTATCTCTCCCCCGCACCGCTGTATCACGCTGCGCCACTACGTTATTGCGGCACCACCAATTCGGTCGGCGGAACCGTGGTGATCATGGACCGCTTCGATCCCGAAGAGGCCCTGCGGCTCATCGAGACCTATCACGTCACCCACAGCCAGTGGGTACCCACCATGTTCATCCGCATGCTGAAGCTGCCCGAGGAGGTCCGTTCCCGGTACGACGTCTCGAGCATGAAGGTCGCCGTTCACGCCGCCGCACCGTGCCCGGCCGAGGTCAAGCGCGCCATGATCGAGTGGTGGGGCCCGGTGATCCACGAGTACTACGCCTCCACCGAGGCGGCCGGTGCCACGTTCATCGGCCCCCAGGAGGCACTCGATCACCCGGGCTCGGTGGGTAAGCCGCTCCTCGGCGTGGTGCACATCTGTGACGAGGACGGCAACGATCTGCCCACCGGAGAGGTCGGCCTGGTCTACTTCGAGCGCGAGGAGGCCGTCTTCGAGTATCACAACGACCCGGAGAAGACCGCGCAGGCACGGCATCCCGCGCACGACAACTGGTCGACCACCGGCGACGTCGGGTACGTCGACGAGGACGGCTACCTCTACCTCACCGATCGCAAGGCGTTCATGATCATCTCCGGCGGGGTCAACATCTACCCGCAGGAGGCCGAGAACGTTCTCGTCACCCATCCCGCCGTGTTCGATGTGGGGGTGATCGGCGTCCCCGACCCGGATCTCGGCGAGGTCGCCAAGGCGTGCGTCCAGCTCGCCCCCGGGTTCTCGCCGTCCGACGAGCTCGCCGCCGAGTTGCTCGACTTCACCCGAGACAAGATCGCGGCCTACAAGGTGCCCCGCTCGGTCGACTTCGTCGACGACCTACCCCGGACGCCCACCGGCAAGCTCGTGAAAGGGATTCTCCGCAAGGCGTATTGGCCGTCGAACGTCTGACGATCGACCGTCTGACGATCGTTCGTCTGTGGATCGGTCGGGGTGACCCCGGCCGATCTCAGGCGAGTTCGATGAGTTCCTGATACTCCTCGGACCAGTGATCCTCGGTGCCGTCGGGCAGCAGGATCACGCGCTGCGGATCGAGCGCTGCGGCGGCACCTGGGTCATGGGTCACCAGGACCACGGCCCCGGTATAGCTGCGCAGGGCGTCGAGGACCTGTTCCCGCGAGATCGGGTCGAGGTTGTTGGTGGGCTCGTCGAGGAGCAACACGTTGGCCGCCGACGACACCAGTCCGGCCAGTGTCAGTCGCGTCTTTTCACCACCGGACAGGGTGCCCGCCGGCTGGTCGAGTTGAGCACCGGAGAACATGAACGCACCGAGCAGGCCACGCAGGTCCTGTTCGCCGGCGTCGGGGGCGGCGTGCCGGATGTTCTCCCACACCGACGCCCCGTCGTCGAGGGTGTCGTGTTCCTGCGCGAAATAGCCGATCTTGAGCCCGTATCCGGGTTCCAGTGAACCCCGATCGGGTGTCTCGACCCCGGCGAGCAGTTTGAGCAGGGTGGTCTTACCGGCACCGTTGAGACCGAGAATGACCACGCGGCTGCCCTTGTCGATCGCGAGATCCACCCCGGTGAAGATCTCCAGGGAGCCGTAGTTCTTGGTCAACCCCGACGCCATCAACGGCGTCTTCCCACAGGTGGCGGGGTCGGGGAAGCGGATCTTCGCCGTCCGGTCGGCCACCCGCTCCTCCTCGAGCGAGTCGAGCATGCGGTCGGCTCGTTTGAGCATGTTCTGGGCCGCGGTGGCCTTGGTCGCCTTCGCGCCGAGTTTGGCGGCCTGTGTGCGCAGCGCCGACGCCTTCTTCTCGGCGTTGGCACGTTCACGTTTGCGTCGCTGCTCGTCGGTGGCACGCGCGTCGAGGTAGCGCTTCCACCCCATGTTGTAGACGTCGGCCTCACCACGCACCGCGTCGAGGAACCACACCCGGTTCACCACGTCGGCGAGCAACTCGACGTCGTGACTGATGACGACGAGCCCACCCTCGTGGTTCTGCAGGAATCCCCGCAGCCAGGTGATCGAGTCGGCGTCGAGGTGGTTGGTCGGCTCGTCGAGCAGGAGCGTCGTATCCGACTTGCCGGCACCGTCGGAGGCGGCGAACAGGATGCGCGCCAGCTCGATTCGCCGTCGCTGGCCACCGGACAGGGTGCGCAGGGGCTGACCCAGAACGCGATCGGGCAGGCCGAGGGAATGGCAGATCCGTGCCGCCTCGGACTCGGCGACGTAACCGCCGAGCGCGGAGAACCGCTCCTCGAGTTGCCCGTACTTCACGACCGCCTTGTCGCGCACCTTGTCATCGGCGGCCTCGGCCATCAGCGCCTGCTGCTTTTCCATCTGACGCATGATCGAGTCGAGTCCGCGCGCCGAGAGCACCCGATCACGGGCGAGCACCTCGAGGTCGCCCTCCTTGGGGTCCTGCGGCAGGTACCCGATCTCGCCGCTGCGCACGACGGTGCCGGCATAGGGCTCGGTCTCCCCGGCCAGGATGCGCAGCGTCGTGGTCTTCCCGGCGCCGTTGCGTCCGACGAGCCCGATGCGGTCGCCGGGTTGGATGCGCAGCGCCGAGCCGGGCGCCGACAACAGGGTCCGGGCGCCCGCTCGGACTTCGAGGTCGGTCGCGGTGATCACGACGGTCCAGTCTAATGGCCGAGCGACATCAAGACCGCATCGCCGGGATTCGTCCACGTCAGCGACGCGGAGCGGGGGCGCGGCGACGACAGGCGACGGCCGATTGGGGACGCCGGGTTAGGGTCTACTACACTAGCTTAGGCTCACCTTAGCGGCACCGAATTCCCGTGCATTCCCGTGCGGCACGGAACCCGCGAGCCCGACCCGACCGGATTCGAGGGAGTACACCCGGTGACCTCACCCCATCCGCATGACCCCCATCCGCATGTCCACAGCATGTGCGTCGTCATCTGCTGCTACACCGACGATCGCATGGCGCTGCTGACACGCGCGATCGATGCGGTCACCTCGCAGCTGTGTCCTGCCGATCGTCTCGTGGTGGTCACCGACCACAACGACGTGCTCGGGGACCGGGTGACAACCCTGGTGCGCGACCTTCCCGCACGCATCGATGTGGTGCTCAACGGGCAGACCCGTGGCCTGTCCGGTGCGCGCAACAGCGGCTTGCGGTGCGCGACGGAGGATCTCGTGGTGTTTCTCGACGACGACGCGGTGCTGCGGCCGGGCGGTCTCGCCGAGGTGCGTCGAGCCTTCCGCGACCCGTCGATCCTCGCCATCGGCGGGCGCGTGGAGGCCGCGTGGTCGGGCACCGGCGCTCCCGGCTGGTTTCCCGACGAGTTCGGATGGGTGGTCGGCTGCGACTATCGGGGTATCGCCCCCGACGGTGCCGACATCCGCAATCCGATCGGCGCCGCGATGGCCGTCCGGCGTGCCGAGCTGGTCGAGATCGGGGGCTTCGCCGGTGAACTCGGGCGCGTCGGCGACCTGCCCGTCGGTTGCGAGGAGACCCTGATGGGCATCGAGTTGCACCGCCGGTTCACCGACGGCCGCATCGTGCGGCGCACCGGTTTCGCGGTGGACCACTCGGTCACCGAGTCCCGCGCGACTCTGCGGTACTTTCTGCGACGCTGTCTGCACGAGGGCCGGTCGAAGGCCGTGTTGCGCCGGATGGCCGGCGCGACCGACGCGTTCTCGGCGGAGACCTCCTACGTCCTGCGGACCATCCCCACCGGGGTCCTGCGTTACCTCGCTCAGCTGCTGCGCGGCGATCTCGGGGCGCTCGCGCGGGTACTCGTGATGGTGCTCGGCGTGGCGGTGACCGCAGTCGGTACGGTGTCGGCCCGGCGAGGCGGTGGCCCGGTCGTGGCCCGGCGTGACGGTGGCCCGGTGTCGGCCCGGCGAGGCGGTGGCCCGGTGTCGGCCCGGCGTGGCGGTGGCCCGGCACCGGCCACGCGGGCACCGTTCACCGGCTCCGACTTGGTGTCGGTCGTCATCCCGACGATCGGACGAGACCTCCTCGCCGGCACCGTGAAAGCGGTGCTGGCCCAGCACCATTCACCGCTCGAGGTCATCGTCGTGGACAACCGTCCGGCGTCCGGGCGGACCCGGCAGATCCTCGATGACTTCGACGATCCGCGGCTGCGGGTGGTCGACGAGTCGTTTCCGGGCATCTCCGCAGCCCGCAACGCCGGTATCGCCGCGGCTACGGGACGGATCATCGCGTTCACCGACGACGACGCCCAACCCCGCCCCGACTGGGTTTCGACGATCGTGGAAACCTTCGTGCGCGATTCCACCGGCACCATCGGTGCGGTGACCGGCCGCGTGATGGGCGTGGAATCCCTCACCGAGCTCCAGCAGATGTTCGAGGACGCCCGGGTGTTCGACAAGGGCGAAGACCTCACGGTGTGGTCGCTGCGCCCGCATCCGACTCACGTCGCGGCGGGCGTTGCCGGCGAGCACAACTTCTTCTTTCCCTACACCGCGGGCCAGTTGGGCAGCGGGAACAACCTGGCGCTCGCCGCCGAGATCCTGCCGCACACCGGGGTGTTCGACGAACGCCTCGGCACGGGCACCCCATCCCGCGGTGGTGAGGACCTCGACCTGATGCGTTCGGTCATCCTCGCCGGATGGGCGATCGCCTACCGACCCGACGCCGTGGTGACCCACTACCACCGCGACAACATGGCCGAGTTGCGCACGCAGAGTTACGGATACGGCACCGGGATGTCCGCATCGCTGACCAAGCTGGCGTTGTCCCGGCACGGCCTGGCCCTGGCCTGGCGCATTCCCGCGGGTCTGCGCGCACTGTTGGTCCCCGGTTCGGAGAATGTCTCGGCCTTCGCCCGGGAACAATGGCCCGACGAACTGCGAAGGCTCGAACGGCGCGGCTATTTCGCCGGACCAGTACTGTTCCTGCGCGGCCACCGTCGCTGCCGCGGACGGGCGATGCCCGGCACCGGCGTACGCGGCCCCGGTGCACCCCAACCCGAAGCACCCCGACCCGAGGCACTCCGACCCGAGGCACTCCCGACGGGATCGCTCGAATGACACTCACTGCAGACCGATCCGAGGCCGGCCCCGAGACCGATCGACGCTCGGTCGGGTACGGATTCCCGCCGCGGGCGGCACTGTCGGTGGCTGCGATACTCGCCGTGGTGCTGCTCCTCCTCGACGGTGCCGCCGCAGCCGACATCAACATCGCCGGTGCCGGGGTACGCGCCGCACTCGTCTTCCTCGGCGTCCTCACCCTGCCCGGCCTGCCACTGGTCATCGCGCTGCGGATTCCCGGCCGCGCATTGTCGACGGTTCTCGCCGCGGCGATCTCGTTGTCGGTCACCGTGCTCGCAGCGCAGACCACGATGATCGCCGAATGGTGGAGTCCGCTACGGACGCAGGCGATTCTGATGGTCGCCACGCTCGCGGTGTGCCTGTGGACGTGGCGCACCCTGCCCGCGGCGACCCGATCGGGCACCTGGCGGCTGGATCGCCGGACGTGGACCCGCGCCCGGGCACGCAGCCTCGTGGCGCTGCTGGGCGCGCTGGTGCTGCTCGTCGTGGCTGCCGAGTCGCTCGACGTGTTGCGGGTCGGTCGATTCGGTGTCGTCGCCGGTCTGGACGCCTATTACTTCGTCGGGCTGGCTCTGCTCGCGGTGGTGATCGTCACCGCCCTGCGCGCCCGCCGCCTCGACCCGCTGGTGCTGTCGGCCTCGACGGTGCTCGCCGTCGTCTACAACGGGATGCTCGTCGGTGCCGCCACCGGCGAGACATCGATTCCGACGTCGTTCGTCCACCGCGGTTTCATCAGCATCCTCGCCCAGGGGCACGCACTCCCCGACCAGATCGACGCGCGCTTCAGCTGGGCCGGGTTCTTCAGCATGGCCGCCCACGTCCAGACCGCGGCCAGACTACCGGATGTCACCGGCGTTCTGGTGTGGGCACCCCTGGTGTCGGGTGTGGTGATGTCCTTCGGCGTCTACGCCATCGCGATCGCAGTGACCGGCCGCGCCCGCCTGGCGTGGATGTCGGTGGTGCTCTACCACGGCTTCAACTGGTATCAGCAGGACTACTTCGCACCGCAGGCGATGGCCCTGATCGGCTACACCGCCATCCTCGCGACCCTGCTGTGGCAGCTGCGCCGGGCACCGCTCCCCGACCTGGAAGACGGCCGAATTCAGCGTGTGCTCAACGCCTTTGCGCGCACCCCGGGTCGCGTACCCGGCGTCGGCGCGGGACGCACCCTGGCCATCGAGGCGATACTCGTCGTCATCGTGGCGGCCGGCACCGTCTCCCATCAGATGACGCCCATCCTCACGATCGTGGCGTTGGCTGCATTCGCGGCGACCGGAACCACGCGCTACCGCACCCTGTGGCTGGCGGCCGGTCTGATCTTCGCCGCGTGGTTCTCCTACGGCGCCACCGACTTCTGGCTGGGTCACCTGCAGTCTCTCGTCGAGGAGGTCGGCAAGGTCGGCCAGTCGGTGGAAGCCGGGGTCGGTGATCGCCTCAGCGGTGACCCCACCTACACCCGAATGCAGTATCTGCGCATGATGGCCTCCGGCGGATTCGCTCTCGTCGGTCTTGTCGGCTGGTTCGTCTGGCGGACCAAGCGAACACGGCTGATCGCCGGTCTCCTTTGTGCTGCACCGTTTCTGCTCGTGGCACTGCAGAGTTACGGCGGCGAGATGATCATCCGATGCTTCTTGCTCGCCTCACCCGTCCTGGCGCCGTTCGTCGCCCTGACCCTTGCGTGGGCGGGCCACCGGATCTCCGTGGCCCGCCGTCGACGACCGGCGTCGCCGCGGCTGACCGTGCTGACGTCGGTGGTGTTGTGCGTTGCGGTGTTCGCCGTCGGTGTCCTGGAAACCACCAACCGCGGATTGAACACCGCGTTCGAGGCGTCCACCCGCGACGAGGTGGTGCTCACCGATGAGTTCATGGCGACGATCCCCCCGGATTCGCTGGTGATGAGTTTCAGCCACGCGCCACACTCGGTCGGCATTCGTCGCACGCTGGACCCACACGGCCCGAAGTTCGCGTTCATCGATTCCTATCCGTGTTTGAACAACATCGCACTGTGCACCGAGCAGCGCGATCCCGACTTCGTCTACATCACCAATCAGGGGATCCAGATGCTCGTACTCCAGTACGGCCAGGACCCGGCATGGCTACGACACCAGATCGACGAGGTCGTCGACACCGGACGATTCCGGGTCACGGTGAACACCCCGAGCGTGCAGATCCTGCGCAACGTCGAGAACGGACCGAGATCATGAACCTCACCATCGCCGCGTTCGTCGCCGGCGCCGTGCTGCTCGTGGTGGGCGCGGCACTTCGCGAATTCCAGGTCGCCGCATCGGGTGCGACGGGCCGGGGTCGCCTGGCACATCGGGTGACCATCCTGGTGGCCGCGTGCACCGTGGTCGCCGCCTGCCTGACCGTGCAGCGCCTCGCGGTGATGGCGCTGTGACACGGCCCCGGCGGAAACGACCAGGTTCACCACGCCCGCGGCTGCTGCCGATTGCGTTGGGCGCCACGCTGATCGCCGGCGTCGCCGCGTGCGCACCGGCATCGGGCGATCCGATGCACAACGCCGCGCAGACGAGCAACTGTGTCGGCGCCGGGGTCGACGGCGCGGGCACCGCACCGGCCGCCCAGGACAGCCGATTGTGGAAGCGCGTGTTCGTCGACTCCTTCGACCGATGTGACCTCGGCGACCGCTGGGGTACCTATTCCGGGTCGCCGGGCGGGAATCCCGTCGGCCGGTGGGATGCGTCGATGGTGCGTGTGCACGACGGCGTTCTGCGACTGTCCGGCGAGAAGACCGCGACGGGGTGGACGACCGGAGGCGTTTCCAACTATCCGGTCACCCAGACCTACGGGCGGTGGGAGGTGCGGATGCGGGCCACCGACAGCGCCGATCTCTCCTATCACATGCTGTTGTGGCCCAAGGACGAACAATGGCCACCCGAGATCGACTTCGCCGAATCCATCGCCTCCCGGCGCGATCAGATGTCGGCGTTCGTCCACTGGGTCGACGCCCGAAACGGGGACGGGGACAACAAGAAGGCCCACGCCGAGGTGAGCGGCGACTTCGGCGACTGGCACACCGTCGGCGTCGAGTGGCTGCCCGGGCTGATCCGGTACCTGCTCGACGGCCGGGTGTGGGCGGAGGTCCGTGATCCGGTGATGGTGCCGACGGTGCCGATGTGGCTCGGCTTGCAAGTCGAGGCCGGAGCGTGTGAGCGTCGCGCCGACTGGGGTATGGCACCATGCTCGCCCGACGAGCCTCGTCCAACACATGGTGAGGTCGAGATCGACTGGGTCGCGGTGTATTCACCCATCGACGACGTCGCCGCGTTCACCAGTGCCGGATATCTCACGCCGACACCGGGAGCCGTTCAGCTCGGAGCGAGCTGAGCGCGCCCCGTCACCGCGCGTGTGAGCGGCACCGCGACGAGTAGGGCCGCGGTGCCCTCGGCGATGATCATCGCCCACCCCGCGGCGATCAGCCCGTGATCGCCGATCCACGCGGCGGTCAACGACAGCATCGTCACGGCACTGATCACCTGAACCGCCAACGCCGGACCGAGCCGGCACCGCACACGGCAGATGCCGACGTAGGCCAGGCCCACCGCCGCGAGCGGGAGTGCGGTGGCACCGAGCCGCAGCAGGACGGTGCCGTGTGCGGCGTAGTCCGGTCCGGCCAGCCGCAGGAACACCGGGCCGATCACGATCAGGACCAGCGCGGCCATCGTCGCCCCGCCGACGAGAATGGCCACGAACTGCCGCGTACGACGCAGGGCCACTTGGGTATCCGGTGTCGCTAGGGCATTCGCGGCCCGCGTCGCATCGTCGGCACTCATCGCCGCCACATACGGTCCCAGCAGCATGGTCAACAGCACCAGCACCGCGCTCACCAGAGACCAGACAATCGAGAAGTACGCATTCGGATCGGCCCCGACCCGCGCGATCACCACCGGCGGCAGGATCAGCGGGGTGATCGCGCCGGCCACATAGACGCCGTAATTGCCGGCGAGAAAACGTCGTTGGGTCTGCCACGGGGGCAAGGCGGTCGGCGTGAACGCGACATCGGCGGCACGCAGACGGAGTTCACGGCGGGCGACCCACCACAGCAGAGCGGCCGCGACAGCCGCCGTCACCACCCAACTGCCGACGAGTCCGAGCCGGTCGGCGGACAGGGCGAGCACGGCCGCAGCGGCGAGTTTCGCGACCGCGTGCCCGATGTTCTTCTGGGCCGACCAGTCGGCGCGTCCCATCGCGATGCTCACGTGGTCGAGCATCGCGAACGACGACAGGACCACCACCACGATCGGGAACATCCACATCTGCGCGGCGCCGTCGAACATCTCCGACGTCGGGCCGACGATCAGGAAACCGCAGCCGAGCAGAGCGCCGCAGCTCGCGCCGATCAGCAGGCCTCGGCTCGGAAGTGTCAGGCTGCGTTCACCGGCAATCGGCAGAAACCGTTCGAGATAGGCGCCGATTCCCAGATTGCCGAACGCCGAGAGCATGGTGGCGGTGGTGATCACCGCAGCAGCGGCTCCGACCTCCGACGCCGGATACATGCGCCCGGCGAGGACCCAGTAGACCAACCCGAGAACCGCGGTTCCCAGACCCGAGACCACCAGCGCTGCAGAGCTTCTCGCGATCGTCTGACCGGTCGGCGCAGGCCCGTCGGACAGATCGGCGCGAGCGGCGATCACCCCGCGAGTTCGTCGGATGCGAGTTCGATCGCCGCACCCGCGCGCACTCCGTGACGCGTCGCCGACCGGTGCGAACGCCAGTGCTTGAATTCCTGGTTGATGGTGCGCAGCACGCGCATGCCATCGCTGTAGGCGTTGAGATTGCTGCGCCCGTGCAGTCGTGGCCCCTCGAAACTCCCGACCTCGGTGATCCGCAGACCTGCGGTCGCCAATCGAACGTTGATGACGGTTTCGATCTCGAACCCGTCACCCCATTGCGCCCGACGATATCCGGTGGGCGGCAATTCGATCTGCTCGGCGTGACGCGCCCAGAAGGCGTTGTAGCCGTAGCAGAGATCGGTGAACTTCGTGTGGAAGTAGACGTTGACGATGGTGTTGAGGGCCTTGTTGCCGATCCGGCGCAGTGCGGTGATGTCGGTGCTGCCGCCGGCGCCGACGAATCGACTGCCCTTGGCCAGGTCGGCGCCCTCGACGAGCGCCTGCACGAACAGCGAGATCTCCGCCGGATCGGTGGAGCCGTCGGCATCGATCGTCACGATGATGTCGCCGGTGCAGGCCTCGATCCCGCATGCAAGTGCATTGCCCTTGCCCGAGCGGGTCTGGGTCACGAAAGTGGCTTCGGGCCACAGTTTTCGGGCCACGGCCACGGTGTCGTCGGCCGAGTTGCCGTCGACGAAGACGATCTGATCGATGCCCTCGGGCATCCGGAAGGCCACATAGGGCAAGTTCTTGGCCTCGTTCATCGCCGGGATGATCACCGAGACGCTCGGACGGGAGCCCGACGCGTCGGAGATGGGCGAGATGTCACCATGCCCGATGGGCGAAATGTCACCGTGCCCAATGATTCCCGGTCGTGCGCTGTCCTGCATGGGTCCCCACTCGTTGCGGTTCGAACTACCTGAAGTTAGGCTTAGCGTAGACTAAAGGTTAGCCTAACCAAAGCCCGGTTCGCCGGAGTGCCGCACTTCACACCTTCTGCGCCGAATTGCGATCAATGCACAGGCTAGCCTAACCTAATTAATCGTTCCACCCAGGCCTGCCAGGAGACCCGATGAACACCTTTCCGGACGGATATCGCCGTCCACATCCCACGGGCGGCAAGGCTATTCGGCTCTCCCGCATCGCCGACCCGGTGACCATGCGGTCCCAGATCGTGCCGATGGACCATTCGGTCACCGTCGGTCCGCTGGGCCCCACGCACCACACCGAACGCATGGTCCGGCTGCTCGCCGATTCCGACTGTGATGCCGTGGTGCTCCACCGAGGTCGCGCCCAGCAGGTCACCTCGGCCGCATTCGCCACCATGGGGTTGATCGTGCACCTGTCGGCGAGCACTTCTCTCGGTCCCGATCAGGACGCGAAGGTTCTCGTCGGGGGTGTCGACGCCGCGTTGCGGATCGGCGCGGACGCGGTGAGCGTGCATGTCAACGTCGGCTCCGCGACCGAGACACGGCAACTGCAGGACTTCGCTGCCATCTCCCGAGAGTGCGACGCACTCGGGGTGCCACTGCTGGCCATGATGTACGCACGGGGTCCGGCCCTCCCGGCCCAGCCGACGGGCACGACACTGGCCCATCTCGCGGCGATCGCCACCGATCTCGGTGCCGACATGGTCAAACTCGACTACGCCGGCTCCGCTGAGGTCATGCGGGCCGTCGTCGACTCCACCCCGGCACCGATCTACGTCGCCGGCGGGCCCGGCCGCACCGACGACGAGGCCATCGAATTCGGCGCAGAGGTGCTCACCAGTGGAGTCGCCGGACTGAGCTTCGGCCGCAACATCTTCGACGCCGCCGACCCGTTCCGGGTCGCCAGCAGCCTGGCCGATCTGGTGCACCGCCGTGCGGCGACCACGGCGATGGCGCGCGCCGGAGCGGCCGCCGACGTCACCGCACTCGAATCGGCCTGAGCCGAGTTGGACAGGTTCGAGTCAGCCCGGTCCGACAACGTCCACACCCCAGCCCGACGCGCGCAGGTCGCGCGTCATCCCCGTCAGCAGAACAGGAATCCATCCGTGTCCACCACCGACATGTCCACCGCCACCGGCGACGTCGTCGTCACCGACCAGATCGTGCCCGCCGCCACCACCACCGGCGCTGCGCGTGCCACCACGCATTTCGGCTGGATCGACGTCCGGGGACTGAACTCGACGGTGCGCGACGCGGTCATCGCCGCCGCCCTCAACCAGGGGCTGGACGGAATCGTCGCCGACGACCCGCAGGTGCTGAGCGACCTACCGCCGACCGTGCGCCGAATCCTGTTCGCCGCCAACGGCGAATCCGCATCGGAGGCCGACCTCGTCCTCATCGACTCCGCGGCGCTCGATCCCGCCGACCCCACCGGCATCCCGAGCGGCGTGCACATCACCGTCTCCGATGCGCCCACCCTGGCGCAGGCGTGTGACGCGGTGCGCGTCACCCCGTGGACCGTCCTGACCTTCACCGATCCCACCAAGATCCCGCTCGAGATCGTGATCGCCGCCGCCGAGAACTCCGGCGGCAAGACGGTGACCGTGGTCCACGACATCACCGACGCCGAGATCGTGAAACTCGTCCTCGAGCACGGCTCCGACGGGCTGCTCCTCGCACCCCGGCACGCCGACGACGTCCTCGCTCTTGCGGCGATTCTGTCGCCGACCGCCGACCGCGTCGAGTTGTCCCACCTGACGATCACCGGTGTCGAACACATCGGCATGGGCGAACGCGCGTGTATCGACACGTGTTCACTGCTCGAACTGGACGAGGGCTGTCTCATCGGTTCGTTCGCCAGCGGAATGTTTCTGTCCTGCAGTGAAACCCATCCACTCCCCTATATGCCGACGCGACCGTTCCGATGGAATGCGGGCGCCGTGCACTCTTATGTCCTGACCCCCGACAACCGGACCCGATACGTCAGCGAACTGCGGGCGGGTCAGCCGATCCTCGCGGTGCGTTCGGACGGTTCGGCCCGCGAGGTGCGGATCGGGCGAGTGAAGATCGAACGTCGCCCACTGATCTCGATCACGGCGACGAGCCCGGACGGCAAGACGATCAACGTCATCGCCCAGGACGACTGGCACGTGCGCCTACTCGGCCCCGGCGGCAGCGTCAACAACGTCACCGAACTCACCCCCGGAGACGTGCTGCTGGGTTACGTCCCCACCGAAGCGCGCCACGTCGGGCTGCCCATCACCGAGTTCTGTGAAGAACGCTGAGCGCCTTGCCGATCGGTTCGCCGCGGCCGTCGCCGCCCACGCCGACCGATCCGCGCTGCGCATCGGCGACCGGTGCTGGGATTATCGCGAGCTCGACGACGAGCTGAGCCGTCTCCGGGCAACTCTCGCCGAGTTCTGTACCGATCTCGACCGGCCGGTCGCGGTCATCGTCGACGGTACGGCGGCGACCTTCCTGCCGATGCTCGCCGTGCTCTTCTCCCCGCATCCGTTGATTCCCGTCGATGCCGCCTCCCCGCGGTCACGGGTGTCGACCGTCCTCGCCGACACCGGAGCACTGCTCTGGAGCGCCGACTCCGGGACCGACACCATGTCCACAGCCGACCTCGTGCCCGGCCATCCCCGGGTGGACTGCGCGGTGCTCGCCTTCACCTCCGGTTCCACCGGCACCCCGAAGGCCGTCCGGCAGGGCGACGAGCTGTGGCTGCATCAGGCGACCGAACTCGCCCACGAACTGGGCATCGGTCCGGGAGCGATTGTCGCACAAGCACTTCCAGCCGCCTTCGGTGGTGGACTCGACATCACCGTCACCACCCTGCTCGCCGGGGCGCTGCTGTGGACCCTCGATCCGCGAATCGACGGCGTGGGTGATCTGGTGGCCTCGCTGCGCCGTGGCCGGGCACAATCGCTGCACCTGTCGCCCGCGTTGTTGCGCGCGATCCTCGACACCGACGGCGCCGGCGAGGCTCTGCGCGGTATCGACCTGGTGGCCACCTGCGGTGAGGCGCTCGATGCGGCCGAGGTCAACCGGTTGCGCGCACTGACGCCCGAGGTCACCTTCGTGAACCGATCCGGCTCCTCGGAGACCGGCAACCTCGCCTTCAACTCGTTCGCACCCGACCGGGAGCTGCCGACCGGGACACTGCCCGCGGGCCGCATCGCGGCGGGCAAACACATACGCGTGCTCGATGAGGACGGCACGCCGCTCCCGGACGGGGCTGTCGGCGCCATCGAGGTGCACTCGCCCCATCTCGCACGCGGATATCTCTGCGGCGGTGAGCTCGTCGACTTCGCGACGCACGACACCGGTGGCGGGCAGCGGCTCGCCGCAGTGCCGGTGCGCAGTCACCGGACCGGCGACGTGGGGCGGGTCGACGGTGACCGGCTCACGTTGCTCGGTCGCAGTGACGACACGGTGAAGATCCGCGGCTACCGGGTAGACATCGGCGAGGTGACCGCTGCGGCCCGCGCCGCCGACGGCGTGGGCGACGCCGTGGTCATCGCCCACAAGTCGGACGGCCGAACCGAACTCGTCGCCTACGTGGCACCGCCGCGGGCCGCCCGTGCCCCGGCTGTCGCGACGGTCCGCACCGCCATCGGCCGGGCCGTGCCGTCGTGGATGGTCCCCGCCCACATCGTCCTGCTACCCGAACTGCCCCGCACCGAGCGCGGCAAGGTCGACCGCACCGCGCTGCCCGCCCCCCGGCGACGCCCCGCCTACACGCCACCGGCCACCGGTACCGAAAAGCTCCTGGCAGCGATCTATGCCGACCTGCTCGGGATCGGGTCAGGGGGGATCGGGACGGGCGGGATCGGGGCGGATGGGATCGGGTCAGGCGGGATCGGGTCAGACGACGACTTCGTCGCGCTCGGTGGCGATTCACTGACCGCGGTGACCCTGCTGCAGCGGGTCGAGGAGACCTTCGGGGTGAGCCTGCCCCCGTCCGCACCGATCGCCGACCCGACGGTGCGAGACCTCGCCGCGCGCATCGATGCAGCCGCACCCGTGTGCGCCGACGGCGTGGTGGTCCATCTGCCGGGAACGCACGAGCCCGGCGCAACGAATGATCCCGATGGAATGCCCGCACACTCCCCGATCGTGTTCGGCTTCGCCGGGGCCGGCGAGTCGGCACTGGCCTTCGCTCCGTTGGCGCGGCGCCTGTCCGGGTATCGCCTCATCGGTCTGCACGCACACGGTCTGGAGAACCGTGGTGTTCCCGATCCGACGATCCGGCGGGCCGCGCGACGCTTCGCCCGCCAGGTGCGCCGGCTCTGTCCCCACGGTCCCTACCGATTCGTCGGGCACTCACTGGGCGGGGTGATCGCCATGGAGGTCGCGCGCGTCCTCATCGCCGACGGTGAGGTCGTCGAGCACATCGTGTGTCTCGACACGGTGCTCACCGGCCCGCTACAACGTCGTCTGCCGGTTCACCTGCCCGCCTCCACCGCCGACACCACCCACGCCGCAACCGGATCCGATGTCGTCGACGCCGAACAGGTTGCTGCAGAGCACCGTTCGACGTGGGATCTGTGGCGTACCCGGGCGGCGTTGCTGACCGCCGGATGGTGGCCGCGGCCCGCCGATGCCCAGTGGTCACTCTTCCACGAACTCGGTCGACGTTCGGCGTTGCTGCATCGGTTACACCCCTGGTCGGGCCCGGCCACGATCGTCCTCGCCGAGGACAACCCGGACCCCGGTGAGTGGTGGGAGGTGATCGCGCCGGAACACCATGGCGTGCACCGCATCAGCGGTGACCACAACGGCATCCTGCGCGCGCCGCACGTCGATGTGACCGCGGGAATCGTCGCCGATGCCCTTGCCGGGGCGCACGTATGACCCCCCGGTTCGCGGTGTACATCGTCGCGCACGACAAACCCGCGTTGTTCGCCGATCTGGTGGCCTCGCTGCACCATCCGCAGATCGACGTCTACGCCCACATCGATCGCGCCGTCGACAGTCGTCCGTTCCACGAGGCGGTAGGTGCGGCACTGCCCGAGGCGGTGCATCCGGTGCGCTTCGTCGCCGACCGCGACCGCATTCGGGTGCGCTGGGGTGGCATCAGCCTGGTGTCCGCCGGCCTACGGCTGCTCGCTTCGTCCATGGCGACCGGCCGTGTCTACCATCGTCATTCGTTGCTGTCGGGGACCGACCTGCTGCTTCGGCCGCTGCCCCAGCTGATCGACGCGTGGTCCGGGGACGTCGAATTCCTGCGCGTCGACTGCGCACTGGATTCCGGACCGCACCGCGCGACCGTCGACCGTTATCACTTTCCCGACCATCCGGGCCTGCGCCGGCTGTCCGGTCGCATTCCCCGCCCACCGGTCGAACGGCGCCTCTACCGCGGGTCCAACTGGTGGTCGCTCACCGACGAGGCGATCGGGATCATCGCCCGCACCCTTGCCGACGACCCGGGCTGGTTGCGGGATCTGCGGTTCGCCTCGTGCCCCGACGAGATCGTGTTCCACTCGATCCTCATGGGATCGGCTCGCGCATCGGCCATCGGGCAGAACTACGCCGAGTGCGTCCACGACAATTATCGGCATCCCGAGTCCGACTGCGTACACAGCGACGTGACCATCCACGGGCAGCACTACATCGACTGGACCGATCCCGCCGGCGTCTCGCCACCGGATCTCGATGTCGAGGCGCTGCGACCCGCTCTGGACGGCCCGGCCCTGTTCGCCCGCAAGGTGCCCTCGGGCTGGACGTGGCGCACCGGGCCGCTGCCCGGCCCGTCAGACAGCGACTCGACAGACAGCGACCCGACAGACACCGCTCGGCCCGCTCGGGTGCGCACGTGATCGGCCGGTTCGCCACCCGGGATCGGTTGACGATCAACGCTTCTGCCCTGATGGCCAGCTCGGTGGGTACCGGGTTGCTGGGGCTGGTGTACTGGATCGTCGCCGAGCACCACTTCCCCACCGCCGAGGTCGGTCGGGCCTCCGCCGTGATCAGCTCGGCGACCGTGCTGTCCTCACTGGCCTGTCTGTCCCTCGGCGGTGCATTTCAACGGTTCCTGCCGGTCGCGGGCGGCGCCGCCCTGCGCTACATCGTCGGCGGGTATCTGCTGACCGCGGCCACCGGTATCGTCCTCGCCATCGGATTCGTCGTCGTCGGACTCGGAGACCGAATCCTGCACAGCACCGGTGAACGAATCGCCTTCGTGGCGATGGTCGTCGTGTTCGCGCTCTACGCGTTGACCGACCCCATCCTCACCGGCCTGCGGCGCGCTCCGGCCGTGGCGGTCAAGAACATCACGCTCTCGGCGATCAAGATCGTCCCCATCATCGTTCTGGCCGGTGTGCCCTCGGCACTGGTCATCTCCGGATCCTGGGCGCTGCTGGCGGCCGTGGTCACCGCCGTCTTCGTGTTCGGTGCCTGCCGTACCGCGATCGCTCGCTGCGGCCAACGCCCGGATCTACCGGCCGGGCGCGAGTTGTTGTCGTTCCAGGGAGCGTTCTTCTTCCTGATGCTGGTGTCGTCGGTGACGCCGCTGGCGTTGCCGCTCGTCGTCGTCGCCAAGACCGACACCACCCAGAACGCCTATTTCAACCTGGCGTGGACGATGTGCTCGGCGGCCGGCATGCTGCGCGCGTCGATCGGTTCGGCGTTCATCGTCGAGGCCTCCGCGCCCGGCGCCGACCGCCCGGCCCTGCTACGGCGACTGGGCCGGATGCTCGGACTGGTCACCGGGGTGGTGGCGGCGGGACTGGCGGTCGGGGGGCCGGTCGTGCTGGTGCTCGCCGGCCGCGACTACTTCCACGCGGCAGGGCCGCTGATGGTCGTCATGGCCGTCGAATCGATCGTGGAAACCGTTGTCGTGACCTACTTCTTGATAGCCCAGCTCCAACGAAGGATGCGGTGGATGGTCACCGCGCAGGTGATCATGGTGATCACCACCGTCGGTGGTGCGTGGGTGCTGCTCGATCCGCTCGGGCTACTCGGCGTCGCGGTGGCCTCGCTGCTCGCGGCGGTGATCACCCTCGCGGTGGTGGCCCGGCCGCTGATCGTCGGGGTGCGCACGATGCTGCACGACGCACCGTCGGACACTTCTCGCACCGACGACGATCCGCGGGTCGCGACGCTCGGCGGCTTCGGCGCCGGTGTCACCGACGTCGGGCAGCCAGCGTCGCCTCGATGACGCGACGCGAACAGAAACGGGCGGACTGGACTCCCGGTTTCCGCCGGAATGCCCGCGCTGCGGCCGCCGAGGTGATCACCGCGGTCCGCAGCACCCCGGCGTCCTCGGGCCACAGCAGGTCGCCGACGACGTGATCCGGCAGGGCGCGCACACCGGTGCGGTGCGCGTGCGCCGCCGCGATCGCCAGGTGCGCCTCCCGCTGCTCGGCACTGTGCCGGTTGCTCACCTGCGACGGATGAATCCGGTACCGATAGCCCACCGATGCGACGTTGCCGATCCGTCCGAACGCCGAGAGCCGTGCGTAGAACTCGTAATCCTCGGCGTGGGTGAACTGCGGATCGAACCGCAGAGCGGCCTCCGTCACGACGTCACGGCGCATCATCACCGAAGCGCCGCACAGACTTCCGGCCAGCAGCAGCCGCTGACGGCACGCCCTGTCCGAGCGCGGCATCCGCACGCGGCCGGTCATCGATCCGAACATCTCGTAGTCGGTGCCGCAGGCGATCCCGTCGGGATGCCGGCGAAACCACCGTAATTGCGAACGCAACCGACCGGGGGCCGAGATGTCATCGGCATCCATACGCGCCAGATACCTGCCGCGGGCCTCGTCGAGACCACGGTTCAAGGCGGCCACGAGTCCCGAATTCGGTTGTCCCACCACACGTATGCGTGGTTCGTCGAGTGCGCGCAACACCTCGGCGCTGCCGTCGGTGGAGCCGTCGTCGATCACCAGGAGTTCCAGATCGTCGACGCCCTGCTCGAGAATCGACCGCGCGGCCACCTCGATGTGGTCGGCGGCGTTGTACACCGGCATCAGAACTGTCACCAGCGGCGGGTCCGCCCGCCCGGTCAGCGCCATCGCAACACCGCCGAGTAGAGGCCGGGCACGAACTTCATCAGCATCGCGAACCTCGCCTCGCGCAGATGGCGTCCGGCCCACAGGGCCGGCAGATCGTGCAGGGTGATGTCGGCGCGGACCCGACGGATCGCCGTGCGATACAACGGCGGTTCGGCCCGGCCGTGATGCGCCGACCGCATCGCGACGTGGGCCACCGACGTCAGCACCTCGCGGTAGCGGAAGCCCACGAAGTCGCGGGCCCAGTCCACCCCGCGGTCGGCGCCGCAGATCAGCTCTCGCACATCGGCTTCGACGCGGAAGAGGTCGAGCGTCGAGGGACTCAGGGCCGTCGACAACGAGCCCTCCCGATACAGATAGCGATACAGCGGCTCGGTCACGGTGGCCACCCGGTCCACCGACAATGCCAGCCGCACACTGGTCGCGACATCTTCGTAGGCCTGATCCTGTGCCCACGGGTGGGTTCCGAGGATCTCGCGGCGGAACATCTTGGTACAGGCGTACGCCTTCGCGCGGCCGCGGAGGATCTCGCGGGCATAGTGCTCTCCGGTGAGCACCTCGGCTGGTGGCGGCGCCTCGTCGATCTGCAGGACGTTGCCGTCGACGTCGACGCGCCGGGTACGGGTGACGGCGAATGCCGCGTCATGCCGCTCGATCGCGTCGACGAGGCGTTCCACGAAGTCGGGGTCGGCCTGATCGTCGCTGTCGAGGAACCAGACCAGATCGGTGTCCAGTTGCGCCAGGCCGGTGTTGCGGGCCCGCCCCAGGCCGCCGTTGCGGGGTTGGCGAATGAGCGTATGCGGACGCTCGTGCTCGGCCAGTACCCGCTGGGCCAGCGCAACCGAGTCGTCGCCGCCCCGGTCATCGACAAGTACGATCTGGTCGACGGGAAAGGTCTGCGCCAGAACCGATTCGAGGCAGCCGCGAACATAGGGCGCGCACCGGTACACAGGGATCACGACGCCGACGGTCGGCCTCACCCTCATGCACCCCTCTCCCAACCTTGCCCACACTCCGTGATGAGGATAGCCTAAGCAAATTCCCAGGTGCCGGCGGTGCCACACAGACGGCTGCCGACCCGAAGTCGATAAGGTGACTCCTGTGACCGCCACCACTTCATTTCCCGCACCCGACCTCACGGGTCGCTCCGCCCTCGTCACCGGCTCCAGCCGGGGAATCGGACTGGGCATCGCCACCGAACTGGCCCGCCGCGGAGCCGCGGTCGTCATCACCGGCCGCAAGCCCGACGCCCTCGAGGACGCCGCCCGGCAGATTCGCACCTCCGTCGCCGATGCGCGGGTCACCGCGGTGCCCGGCAACACCGGAGACCCCGCGCATCGGACGGAGGCCGTCGCGGCGGCCGTGTCGAACGGAGGAATCCACATCCTGGTCAACAACACCGGCATCGCACCGACCGCGGGACCGCTGATGGACGCCGATCTCGACGCCGTCCGAAAGACGTTCGACACCAACGTGGTTGCCGCGCTGGGCTTCGTCCAGGAGGCCTATCGGGCGGGTATGGCCGAGCACGGCGGCGCGGTGATCAACGTGGCGTCGGTGGCCGGCCTGCGATCGACCGGCGTGATCGCTGCCTACGGCGCATCCAAGGCCGCATTGATCCGGCTGACCGAGAAACTCGCCTGGGAGCTCGGACCGTCCGGGATCCGGGTCAACGCCATCGCCCCCGCCATCGTCCGGACCAAGTTCGCCGATGTGCTCATCAGCGGTGACAACGAGGCCAAGGCGATCGCGCGGTACCCGCTCGGTCGCCTCGGCGAAACCGAGGACATCGCCGCCGCAGCGGCGTTCCTGGCCGGCGACGGCTCGTCGTGGATCACCGGCGAGACCCTGCGGATCGACGGTGGCCTCCTGGCCACCGGTGCTGTGTGAATGACGCGGCGCGGGCCCGGGGAGTGAAGGTGCCGCAGTGAGGGTACCGGGGTGAGGGGGCTGGGGTGAGAGGCCGGACGGCGATCGTCGTCGGTGCGGGACCTGCCGGTCGGGCGCTGGCCCATCGGCTCGCCCATCACGGCGTACCGGTGACGCTCATCGATTCGCGCGTCGAACGACGCTGGACGGCAACGTATGCAGCGTGGACCGACGAGCTACCGGCCTGGCTCGACGACTCGGTGATCGCCGCGCGGACGGCGTCGGTGGCCGCTCATGCGATCCACCGGCGTCACATCCCGCGCGATTACAGCGTCTTCGACACGGTCGGGCTGCAGCGACGCCTGCACCTCGACGGTGTCGACGTCGTCGAGGCACGAACGCGCCACGTTGCCGCCGACCGGGTGATCACCGACGACGGCAAGGTCCATCGGGGAGCGACGGTGTTCGATTGTCGTGGCGCGGCGGCCGACGGCCCGTCGGCCCGGGCGGCCCCGCGCCAGACCGCGTTCGGCATCGTGGTCGGCCGCGACGAGGCGGCGCCGGTCCTCGACGGCGCCGAGGCGGTCCTCATGGACTGGCGAGCGCCGCGAGAAGGTCCGCCGTGGAGCCCCCGCGGAGCGGCGCCGTCGTTCCTCTACGCCGTACCCGTCGGCGACGACGCGATCCTTCTCGAGGAGACCTGCCTGATCGGCCGCCCGGCGCTGCCGGTCGCCGAACTCGCCGACCGCCTCACCACCCGCCTGGCCGGCCACGGCATCACCGGTGAGGGGGCACGGCACCGGGAGCGGGTGTCCTTCCCGGTACTCATCGCCTCGCCCACCCCGTGGCGTCTGGAGCCGCTGCGATTCGGCGCCGCAGGCGGATTCGTGAACCCGACCACCGGATACGGTGTGGCGACCGCGCTGCGTTGGGCCGATACCGCGGCACGGGCGGTCGCCGATGACGAGGACACCTCGGAGGTGTTGTGGCCGTGGCGGGCACGGCAGGTGTGGCGTCTGCGCCTGCGCGGGGCCGCCGTCCTGCTGGGTCTCGACCCCGTGCAAACCGTTCGGTTCTTCGACGCCTTTCTCGCGTTGCCGCTCGAGTCACAGCGCAGCTACCTGAGCGAACGCACCGACCTCACGGGCACCCTCGCCGCGATGCGCCGGGTGTTCGCGGCCCTCGATCAACCCACCCGCACGACCCTGGTCCGACGAACGATGCGCGGCCGCGCCTGATCGGCGCCACGGAGAGCGCGTCGCCGATTCCGCGGGACTTTGGTCCCGTGTTGCGGGTGCGGATTGAGGGCGCCCGATAACTAATGTTAGCCTCGCCTAACACCAATCCGGTGCCGGGTGTCGGCGGCAGTGCCCCGACTCGCATCTCGAAGGACATCCCATGAAGGTCTGCGTGGTCGGCGCCGGTCCGTGCGGTCTCACGACCATCAAACAACTCCTCGACGAAGGCCATGAGGTGGTCTGTTTCGAGAAGAACCCGGATGTCGGCGGAATCTGGCTGCGCGACGCCGATGGTGCGGATGCCGAGCAGATGAAGGCCTACGACACCCTGATGCTGACCATCTCGATGAAGCTGATGGCCTACTCCGATCATCCCCACGCCAGCGACGGTAGTCGTGGTGAGCGCGAGTTCTATTCGCGCGCGCAGTATTTCGACTACCTGAAGGGGTACGCCGAGCGTTTCGGTCTGTTCGAGCACATCCGTGCCGGTCATGAGGTCGTCGATGTCACCCGTGACGGCGCGACGTGGCGGGTCGATGTGCGCGACGGCGGAGACGCCGCGGGAGCCGTCCGTGCCGAGAGGTTCGACGCGGTCGCGGTGTGCTCGGGGCCGTTTGCCACACCGAATCGCGACAT
This sequence comes from Gordonia sp. L191, assembly GCF_030077625.1. NCBI lineage: Bacteria > Bacillati > Actinomycetota > Actinomycetes > Mycobacteriales > Gordoniaceae > Gordonia > Gordonia sp. L191. Next base: position 2,595,433 of record NZ_CP125996.1, read on the forward strand.
CGCCGAGCTCGAGGGATTCACCGGAGAGATCGTGCACTCCAGCGAGTACCGCAACAACGAACGTTTCCGCGGCAAGCGCGTCCTGATCGTCGGGCTCGCCGAGTCCGGTGCCGACATCGTGCGCGAGGTGGGCGACGTCGCCGCCGAGGCGACGCTGTCGATCCGCTCCTACAACTACCTGCTGCCCCGAATCATGAACGGCGACCGCACCACCGACCACGGAACCGTCCGGTCTCATCATCACGAGATGCTGCGCCGCTCGAGCGACGAGCCGTTCGTCCTCGACACGTTCTGGGGAACGAGCACGATCGCCAAGGCCGTGTTCCTCGCGTTCTCGGTCGTCCTCGGGGTGGTGACGACGGCGCTCGGCGCGGTCCGGGTGGCGAGCGAACGACTCGTTCCCGCCCGCCGCCGACCGAAGTCCGCACTGAATCCGATGGGCGAGCCGATGTTCCCGCCCAAACTCGACGTGAGCACCGTGCACGACGACGCGAATTTCGAACTGATCCGGACGTGGAATCGACGGTCCCATCCCGATGGCAGCTGGGCACAACGCACCATCTTCTGCAAGAACGTCAGTTTCATCCCGCACCTGGTGAGCGGCCGGGTGACACTCAACGACCGCGGGCTCTCTCACTCGGAGGGCACCACGATCACCTTCGGCGACGGCACCTCCGCCGAGTACGACACGGTGGTGCTGTGTACCGGTTTCACCAAGGAGTCGTTGTCGATCGGCGACCTGCAGGTCAAGGACGGCAACGTGCGCAACCTGTACAAGCACTTCCTGCATCCGGAGCATCAGGGCACGGTGGCCTTCATCGGCTTCGTGCGTCCGTTCTCCGGCGGGATCCCTGTGTGCGCGGAGATGCAGGCACGCTACTTCGCCCGGGTGCTCAGCGGCGCACTCACCCCGCCCGCCGACATCGACGAACGCATCGGGCGTGAGAAGGAGTGGGAGGAGTACTGGACGGCGTTGAGCCCTCGGCACACCGAAGCGATCCCGTCCCAGGTGCTCTACCTCGACGCGCTCGCGCGTGAGATCGGGTGCCTGATCCCGATGCGGATGATGCTCACCAACCCGAAGCTGTTCATCCAGTTGTGGTTCGGCAGCTTCAACCCTTCCTGTTATCGCGTGGTGGGGCCGCACAATCTCGGCGACGCCGCCCTCACCGACCTGTATTCCGAACTCGTCGACAACCGCCGCGAGATGGCGTTTCGGATGTCGATGCTGCAGTTGATGCCCACCCACGTCCATCCCGAACACATGATGTGAGTGCTCACAGGCGGGTGTCGACGGGCTCGGATTCCAGCGCCAGCACCCCGAAGACGCACTCGTGCACCTGCCAGAGCGGAGCCCCAGCCACGTGACGGGCGAGGGCCTCACGGCCCAGCCGATATTCACGCGCTGCCATCGACCGCTTGTGCCGCAGATCGCGAGACCGCAAGCGCGCCAGGTCATCGAGGTACGACGGCCCATAGACGATCCGCAGGTACTCGCGGCCGCGGACCTTGACCCCGGCCGGCGGCACGCGTCCAGCATTGTCGCGCACCGCATTGGCGTACGGTTTGACGACCATCCCCTCGCCACCCGCCGATGTCAGATCCGCCCACCACTGCTCCGCAGCCGCACACGAGCGCCGGTCATCGACGTCGACGACGCGGTGGCGGGTTCGGGTGAACAGTCCGTCGTCGGCGTCGACCAGTGTCGCGATGGTGTCAAGATGCCATGCGTGCGAACGAGACTCGAGGGTCATCTCCCCCGCCGAGCCACCCCCGCAGGCCAGCACCTCGAATGGCGCGATACGAACGTCGTCGATTTCGGCGCCCGGGTGCACATGGCCCGCGTAGGCGTCGGTGAACGCGCCGAGGTCGGCACGGCGACGCCCGAGGGCATCGAGCTCGGCGTCCACCGACAGACCGCGGGCCAGTGCGCGGGATAGTTCGTCGTGCAACATCTCGGTCTCGGCTCGGCCGGCCGCGGCGACCTCCGCGAACTCCTCCCGAACCAGACTCTCGCCCTTGATGTTCCACGGCAGCAGTTCGGCGTCGAGGATCAGCCATGTCGCGTCCAGCCGGTCGAACAACTCCGCCACCGCGGTGCGTGCCCGCGCCAGGAGCGCGTGCTCGTCGGAGCCGTCGAAGAAGGGCCGACCGGTGCGCGTGTACATGGCGCCGCTGCCACCGCGCACCCCGAAACAACGCAACGCGGTGTCCTCGTCAGCGGTGAGCACCATGATCGCGCGCGACCCCATGTGCTTCTCCTCGCACATCACGGTCGAGATGCCCTGCTCACGGAAGAACGTGAACGCGGCGCCGGGACTCTCCAGGAGATCGTCACGATCCGAGCCGATCGGACTCATCGTCGGCGGCAGGTAGCGCAACCATCGTAGGTCGACGGAGTATCGCGACATCACCTCGAGAGCGGCCGCCGCGTTCTCGGCACGAATCGACACCGGTGGCCCGTATCCGGTTCGGATGGAGCGCTTTCCGAGGACATCGGCACGGTGCAGCCGTGCGCGCACGCGGTCGTCGGCTGCGCTCTGCCCGTAGCCGAGCGGACGACCGGCGTCGAAGTACGTCGCCCGCGCCGGCACCGACACGACCTCCCGCTCCGGGTAGCGCAACGCGGTCAACGCGCCGCCGAACACGCATCCGGTGTCGATGCAGATCGTGTTGTTGACCCACGCCGCCTGCGGCACCGGGGTGTGTCCGTACACGACCTGTGCCTGCCCGCGATAGTCCCGGGTCCAGTCGATCCGCACCGGAAAACCCCAGCGGTCGGTCTCACCGGTGGTCTCACCGTAGAGCGCCGCGCTGCGAACCCGCCCCGATGTGCGTCCGTGATAACGCTCGGCGAGCCCTGCGTGCGCGACGACGAGTCGTCCGTCGTCGAGCACGAGCTGGGTGATCAGACCGTCGAGGAATTCTGTTGCCTCCAAGCGGAACTCGTCGGTCGTCTGTGCGAGCTGCGCCAGCGTCAGATCGGCACCGTGTCGCGCGCGGATCTCCGCACCACCTGCCCCGCGCCCGGTGCCCGCTCCGGCGCGGAGCAACCGCACCAGCTTCTCCTCGTGATTGCCGCGCACGCAGAGTGCGCGGCCGGCATCGACCATCGCCCGGACCACCGCGATGACCTGTGGACTGTCCGGACCACGGTCGACGAGATCGCCGACGAAGACCGCCGTACGGCCCTGCGGGTGTTCGGGGACGCCGCGGACGCGGCCGTCGTCACCCACCTCGACCACCCACTCGAGGGCGCGCAGCAGGTCGACGAGTTCGGTGGCACATCCGTGGACGTCGCCGATGATGTCGAACGGCCCGTGCAGATCGCGCTTGTCGTGGTACATGCGGGTTCGGACGACCTGGACGGCGTCGATCCCGGCGACTCCGTCGAGATGATGGACGTACCGGAACCCTTCCTTGCGCAGCACTTTTCGGCTGTTGCGGAGCAGGTTGTACTGCCGTGCGAGAACACCCTCGTCGGCGCCGGTGACCGACGCTCTCCTGGTGAGTTCGCCGCGCGGGACGTCGAGGAGGATCGCGACCGCGAAGACGTCTGCCTCGCGTGCGAGGTCGAGCAACACCCGACGATCCTCCGGACGCAGCGAGGTCGCGTCGACCACGGTCAACAGGCCACGGCGCAGACGCCGTCCGGCGACGTCGGAGAGCACCGCGAAGGCATCGGCGGTGGCCGACTGATCGGTGGGGTCGTCGGCGACCATGGCGCGCAAGGCATCCGACGACAGCACCTCAGTGGTGTCGAAGTGACGGCGAACGAAGGTGGACTTGCCGGATCCGGACACTCCCACCATGACCACCAGGCACAGGTCGGGGATTTCGAGGACGGTCATCGTGTCACCCCTTCCGGCGACGGTGTGCGATCGGTGCGGGTGAACACGGCGTACTGGGTCGGCGACCCCGCCTCGGCATCCCGGTCACCGATTCCGCCACGAACATGGGTGTAGGCGAACTCCGAGGAGACCGCGGCGCACCAGTCGGCGAACTCGGTGCGGTCGAACTCGAAACGGTGGTCGGGGTGACGCAATTCGCCGGCGGCCAACCCGTAACGGGCATTGAACTCTCGATTGGGCGTGGTCACGACGACGGTGGCCGGTGCCATGTCGTCGAACACCGAGGCCATCGCCACCGGCAGCCGCCCGCGGTCGATGTGCTCGATGACCTCCATCAGCACCACGGCGTCGTATCCGGAGCAGCGTGGATCGGCATACATCAGCGACGATTGCCAGAGCTCGACCTGCCGTACGAGCTCCAACCGTCGCGCCGCACGGTGCAGTGCATCCGCCGCGACGTCGACTCCGGCGAGTCGCGGGATCGGGGTGCGTGCCGCCAGTTCGGCCAACAGTCGCCCCTCCCCGCAACCGACATCGAGGACAGAACGTGCGCCGGATGCCGACAGGAGACCGACAACCTCCTCTGTCCTGTTGTGCGACAGACGTTTCCGTGTATCTGTGACGCCTGCGGCCGGCGCATCCGCTCCGGACACCATGATGATCGCCCGCTCGGCAAGGCCCGGCAGGTTCTTCAGATACGCGCGGGTGATGGCCGCGGCGTGGGGGTGGGCGGGCAGCCACGAGTCACCGAGCCGCGCCAACTTCTCTATCTCGGCGTCGTCGACGAAGTAGTGCTTGTCGCGGGCGAGAACCGGGACGAGAACGGCGAGATGCCGCAGGGCGTCGACGACGCGAAACGATCCGCGCACGGTGAGCACCCCGTGGTCGGAACTGCCCCACTCCGCCGGCACCAGCGCCTCGCGTGTCATCTCGACGGTCCAGCCGAGTGGCTCGAAGAGATCCTCGGCACTCAGGGTGTCGGTGGCTCTGGGGTTGTCAGGGTCTCTGGGGTTGTCAGGGCCACCGGGGCACGGGACCGCGGCGGCGCGGATGGTGAGATCCCATGTTCGGTCGACCAACTCGGGCCGCTGGTGGCAGCGTCCGGCCAGTGCGTCACCGAACACCTTGCCCAGTGCGACCACCATGCGGGTGGACGCCTCGTACGGCGCGGCGGTGACGTATCGCGATGTCCCGGAATCGCGCGTCGGACGGATACCGGTGCCGTCGACGTGCATGGCGACCCGGCACCGGTCGTCGTCGGCGATCGGGTAGAAGACGGTGGCCACGCCCTGGCTGGTCGGGAATCGCTGGACCCGATCGGGATGCTTGTGCAGCAGGTAGCCGACATCGGTCGCCGGGCTCGCCGGCCCGCCACGTACTTCCACGGTCATCAACACGCCGACCACACTATCGGTGGGGGCAAACGGTTTTGGCCGGTCAGCTGTGTCGCGACAACCGCCAGCGTTGCACCATCTCCTCGACGTCGACGGTGCGGCACACCAGATGTGAGGCCGGGCCGACGCTCGGACGCAACCGGTCCTGCTTCACCCGGGTGTTGAAGTCGGTCAGAATCGTGCGGACCAAACCTTCGTCGGCGATGCCGCGCAACGACTCCGGGAAGGTGTCGCGCTCCTTGCGCAGTTGCAGGGTGGGTGGCAGCAGTGCGGTCGAGTCGAGGTCTTCGTCGCGGATCTTCTGCTTGGCCCACCAATCGGGGTCGTCGAGTCCGGACAGGTTGAGCGGCTTACCCATTCCGGGCAGATTGTCGAACTCGCCACGCTCGGTCGCCTCGCGGATCATCTTCTCGACCCGTGACTCGTGACGCTGCGGACGCCACCGCCGTACCCGTCGGAAGTGTCCCTCGGGTCCGGTGGATGCGGGGTCGCCGCCGTCCGGTCCGGTCACCGGCCGCTAGACGGTGAACCCGAGGGCGCGCAGTTGCTCGCGGCCGTCGTCGGTGATCTTGTCCGGGCCCCACGGCGGCAGCCAGACCCAGTTGATCTCGACCTCGGTGCACAGTCCGCTGTTGACCAGTGCCCCGCGGGTCTGATCCTCGATCACATCGGTGAGCGGGCAGGCCGCCGAGGTCAGCGTCATGTCGAGTTTCGCGACGGCATCGTCGGTGATCTCGATGCCGTAGACGAGTCCGAGATCGACGACGTTGATCCCCAGTTCGGGGTCGACGACATCGCGCATGGCCTCTTCGACGTCGTCGTACTGCGGCAGCGACGTACTCGGGCCGGTCGGCGCCGGGACACCGGCTGTGGTGTCGACGTCGGCCGCGTCGGGATTGATGCTCATGCTGTCTCCGCTCCTTGCGATGCTGGTTGCGATTCGAGTGCCTCGACCGATCGTGCCAACGCGTCCTTGAACGCCAACCATCCCAGGAGGGCGCACTTGACCCGCGCCGGATACTTGCTCACCCCGGCAAAGGCAATGCCGTCGCCGATGACGTCCTCGTCGCCGTCGTCCTTGCCACGCGAGGTCATCATCGTGGAGAACGAGTCGACGGTCGCCAACGCCTGCTCGACCGGCAACCCGACGATCTGGTCGTAGAGCACCGATGTCGAGGCCTGCGAGATCGAACAGCCCTGCCCGTCGTAGGAGACGTCGGCGACGGTGGTGCCGTCGTCGCTCAGGGCGACCCGCAGGGTCACCTCGTCCCCGCAGGTCGGATTGACGTGGGCGACCTCGGCGCCGAATGGCTCGCGCAGACCACGGCCGTGCGGATGTTTGTAGTGATCGAGGATCACGTCCTGATACATCTGCTCCATGCGCATCAGGCGTTCACCCCGAAGAAGTTCTGCGCCTTGCGGATCGCTGCGGCGAGCGCATCGACCTCGTCGAGGGTGTTGTATGCGGCGAACGACGCGCGTGCGGTTGCGGCGACACCGAACCGCTTGTGCAGCGGCCACGCGCAGTGGTGACCGACACGAATGGCGACTCCCTCGTCGTCGAGGATCTGCCCGAGATCGTGGGCGTGGATTCCGTCGACGACGAACGACACCGCTCCCCCGCGGTCTGTGGTGGTGCTCGGACCGATGATGCGCAGGCCACCGATCTCGCCGAGCTGCGACAGCGCTCGCTCGACCAGTGAGTGCTCGTGTGCGGCAACAGCGTTCATGCCCAGCAGCCGGAGATAGTCGACCGCCGCGCCGAGTCCGACGACCTGTGAGGTCATCGGTACCCCGGCCTCGAACCGTTGCGGTGCGGGCGCGTACGTCGACACCTCCATCGACACGGTCTCGATCATCGAACCACCGGTCAGGAAGGGCGGCAGCGCATTCAACAGCGCCTGCTTGCCGTAGAGCACACCGACACCGGACGGTCCGAACATCTTGTGCCCGGAGAAGGCCGCGAAATCGACGTCGAGTGCGGTGAAGTCGACCGGCATGTGCGGCACCGACTGGCAGGCGTCGAGGACCACCAGCGCGCCGACCGCACGCGCCCGGCGCACCAGTTCGGCGACGTCGGCGACCGCACCGGTCACGTTGGACTGATGGGTGAACGCCACCACCTTGACGGTCTCGTCGAGGTCCAGTGAGTCCAGATCGATCCGGCCCGCATCGGCCGAATCCCCGCCGGTGACCCCGTACCACTTCAGGGTGGCACCGGTGCGTCGGCAGAGTTCTTGCCAGGGAACGAGATTCGCGTGGTGTTCGAGCTCGGTGACGACGACGGTGTCACCCTCACCGAGTGCGCGGCCACCCAGGATCGCTGCGCTGCGGTCGTCGCCGAGGGTGTAGGTCACCAGATTCAGCGCCTCGGTGGCGTTCTTGGTGAACACGATCTCGTCGGGTGCGGCGCCGACGAAACCGGCAATGGTCTCCCGTGCCGCCTCGTAGGCGTCGGTCGCCTCCTCGGCGAGCTGGTGCGCACCGCGGTGGACCGCGGCGTTGCGGGTCGTCAGGAACTCACGCTCGGCGTCGAGAACCTGCAGTGGCCGTTGCGAGGTGGCCCCGGAGTCGAGGTACACCAGCGGTTTGTCGTCGCGGACGTTGCGCGCCAGGATGGGGAAATCCGCACGCACCGCGGCGATGTCGAGGCCGGTGGTCCCGGTCTCGACGGCGTCTGCGGAGAGAGTCACGAGTGCTCCTTTCACAGACCCGGCGTCGTGCACCGGGTCAGCGGCTCGCGGCCGCCGAGGTGAAACGTACGTAGCCGTTGTCCTCGAGTTCGTCGGCGAGTTCCGGGCCCGCCGATTCGACGATGCGGCCGCCGACGAACACGTGGACGTGATCGGGCTTGATGTAGCGCAGGATTCGGGTGTAGTGCGTGATCAGCAGGATGCCACCGTTCTCGGCCTCCTTGTAGCGGTTCACGCCTTCGCTGACCACACGCAACGCGTCGACGTCGAGGCCGGAGTCGGTCTCGTCGAGGATCGCGATCTTCGGCTTGAGCAGGTCGAGCTGCAGGATCTCGTGGCGCTTCTTCTCGCCACCGGAGAAGCCCTCGTTGACACTGCGTTCGGCGAAGGACGGGTCGATCTCGAGGGCGGTCATCGCCTCCTTGGTCTCCTTGACCCAGTGGCGCAGCTTGGGTGCCTCGCCGCGCACCGCGGTCGCCGCGGTTCGCAGGAAGTTCGACATCGACACGCCGGGCACCTCGACGGGGTACTGCATCGCCAGGAACAGTCCGGCGCGCGCGCGTTCGTCGACACTCATCTCCAGGACGTCCTCACCGTCGAGGGTGATCGAACCCTGGGTCACCTGGTACTTCGGGTGCCCGGCGATGGCGTAGGACAGCGTCGACTTGCCGGATCCGTTGGGCCCCATGATCGCGTGCGTCTCGCCCGAGCTCACGGTCAGATCGACACCCTTGAGGATGTGGATGGGTTCGGCGTCGGCATCGCTCTGGGCGACGTCGACGTGCAGGTCACGGATTTCCAGTGTGCTCACGATTCATTCCTTGATGGGTGTCTGTGGGTGCGTATGGGCTGATGTCCGGTGCGAGGCTTCTGCGTCGGCCGGTCAGGCGCCGGCGATCTCGAGTTCGGCCTCGACGGCCGCCTCGAGTCGTTCGCGGAGCTCGGGAACCGCGATCTTGGCGATGATCTCGCCGAAGAATCCGCGGATGACCAGCCGTCGGGCCTGATCCTCGGGGATGCCGCGGGCCTGCAGATAGAACAGTTGCTCGTCGTCGAATCGGCCGGTGGCACTGGCGTGTCCGGCGCCGATGATCTCGCCGGTCTCGATCTCCAGGTTCGGCACCGAGTCGGCGCGTGCGCCGTCGGTGAGCACCAGGTTGCGGTTCAACTCGAAGGTGTCGGTGCCCTCGGCCTCGGGGCGGATCAGCACGTCACCGATCCACACGGTGTGTGCCTCGCGCGCACGGTCGGTCGCATCGCCTTGCAGCGCACCCTTGTACACCACGTTGGAGCGGCAGTTGGGCTGGCTGTGATCGACGAGCAGACGCTGTTCGAGGTGTTGGCCGGCGTCGGCGAAGTACAGACCCCACAATTCGACGTCGCCGCCGGGTGCGTCGTAGTGCACCACCGGCGACAGGCGAACGAGGTTGCCGCCGAGGCTGATCGCGAAATGGCGAACCGTGGCGTCACGTCCCACCCGTAGGTGGTGGGCGGCCACGTGCACGGCGTCGTCGGCCCAGTCGTGGACGTTGACGACCGTCAGTGCGGCGGAGTCACCGACGACGAACTCGACGTTCTCCGCGTACGTGCCGCTGCCCTTCTGATCGAGGACGACGACGGCACGCGCGAACGGTTCGAGGCGAATCTGCAGGTGACCGAACGCCGTCTGACCCTCGCCGGGTCCGGTGACCTCGATGGTGACCGGCTCGCCGAGCTCGACCTCTCGTCCGACCGTCACCACGGTGGCCTCGGTGAACGACGAATATGCTTGCGCGGCAATGCGATCGAAGGGAACGCCACCCTGGCCAAGACGCTCGTCGGCGCGCCCGACGCTGTCGACGGTGACCCCGTCGCCCGCGCCACTGACCGTCACGGTCGCCTCCGCGGTGCGCTCGGCGGTGCCGTCATGCAGACCGCGTAGGCGGCGGAACGGGGTGAACCGCCACGCCTCCTCGCGCGGGCTGGGTACCTCGAAGGCGTTGACGTCGAACGACGTGAACTGCTCGCCTTTGTTGACCGGTCCGGCGGAGACCACCGGCAATGTCGGATCGGCCATCAGCCGACGGCTCCTTCCATCTGGAGTTCGATGAGACGGTTCAATTCGAGCGCGTACTCCATCGGGAGTTCTTTGGCGATCGGCTCGACGAAGCCGCGGACCACCATGGCCATCGCCTCGTCCTCGGTCAGTCCGCGACTCATCAGGTAGAACAGCTGATCGTCGCTGACCTTCGACACGGTCGCCTCGTGCCCCATCGTGACATCGTCCTCGCGGATGTCGACATACGGGTAGGTGTCGCTGCGCGAAATGGTATCGACAAGCAGCGCATCGCATTTCACCGTCGACCGGCTGCCGTGCGCGCCGTTGTTGATCTTGATCAGACCGCGGTAGGAGGCGCGGCCACCGCCACGCGCGACCGACTTGGAGACGATGTTGCTCGAGGTGTTGGGCGCGAGATGCACCATCTTGGAGCCGGTGTCCTGATGTTGCCCCTCGCCGGCGAAAGCGACCGAGAGCACCTCGCCCTTGGCGTGCTCACCGGTGAGCCACACGGCCGGGTACTTCATCGTCACCTTGGACCCGATGTTGCCGTCGATCCACTCCATGGTGGCGCCGGCCTCGGCCTTGGCGCGCTTGGTGACCAGGTTGTAGACGTTGTTCGACCAGTTCTGGATGGTCGTGTAGCGGCACCGACCACCCTTCTTGACGATGATCTCGACGACAGCGGAGTGCAGCGAGTCGGTCTTGTAGATCGGTGCGGTGCACCCCTCGACGTAGTGCACGTAGGCACCCTCGTCGACGATGATCAGCGTCCGCTCGAACTGGCCCATGTTCTCGGTGTTGATCCGGAAATAGGCCTGCAGCGGGATGTCGACGTGCACACCCGGCGGGACGTAGATGAACGAGCCGCCCGACCACACCGCGGTGTTCAGCGCGGAGAACTTGTTGTCACCGGCCGGGATGACCGACCCGAAGTACTCCTGGAAGAGCTCCGGGTGCTCCTTGAGACCGGTGTCGGTGTCGAGGAAGATGACGCCCTGCGCCTCGAGATCCTCCCGGATCTGGTGATAGACCACCTCGGACTCGTACTGCGCGGCCACGCCGGCGACGAGCCGCTGCTTCTCCGCCTCGGGGATGCCGAGCCTGTCGTAGGTGTTCTTGATGTCCTCGGGCAGTTCCTCCCACGAGGTGGCCTGCTTCTCGGTCGAACGCACGAAGTACTTGATGTTGTCGAAGTCGATGCCGTCGAGTTCGGCACCCCAGCGCGGCATCGGCTTGCGATCGAAGATCTTGAGCGCCTTGAGACGCTGATCGAGCATCCACTGCGGCTCGGACTTCTTGCCCGAGATGTCGGCGACGACCGCCGGGGACAGACCACGCTGGGCGCTGGCGCCCGCGACGTCGGAGTCGGCCCAGCCGTAGCCGTACGTGCCCAACGACGCGATGGTCTCTTCCTGCGTGAGCGGCGCCGCCTTACCAACCGGGGTGGACTCGCCGGCGGTGGTGACCGTGGGATCGGTGACTGTCATCGCGAAGCCTTTCGACTCTGGGGGTGTCGAGCGGATGCGGGCTGTGCATCACTCGTCGGGGTCGTGCTGTGCTGGTGTTCTTCGGGATCCGGCTGCTGTTCTTCGGGATCCGACTGTTCGGTGGCATCCGGGGGTGGATCGGGATGCGGGAGCGGAACATGGGTGGTGCACGCGCAGTCGCCGTTGGCGATGGTCGCCAGTCGCTGCACGTGCGTGCCGAGCAGCTCAGTGAATACCGCGGTCTCCGCTTCGCACAACTCGGGGAACTCGGTGGCCACGTGCGCCACCGGGCAGTGGTGCTGACAGATCTGCATACCTGCGCCGACCTGCCGGGTGTTCGCGGCGTATCCGGCACTGGTCAGTGCCTCGGCGATCTCGGTGACGGTCCCGGCAACCGTGGACGGATCGGTCGCGGGATCGATGCCGTCGACGATGCGTTCCACCCGTTCGCGGGCGAAGTCCGCGACCGCTCCGGAACCGCCGAGGTCACGCAGCTTGCGCATCGCCGCGCCGGCGAGATCGTCGTAGGCGTGGCGGAGCTTGCCCCGGCCGACCGCGGTCAGCTGGAACCACTTCGCCGGACGTCCTCGACCGCCTCGCTGGCCGAACGCCGGGGATGCTTCCTCGACATCGCCCGCCGCGGTGAGCGCGTCGAGATGACGACGGATTCCGGCAGCGCTGATCCCGAGCCGGTCGGCGATCTCTCCTGCCGTCAACGGCCCGTCCTCCACGAGCAGGGAGATGACCGCAGCCCGCGTCTGCCCATCGGCGTGGACACCATGATGGGCGGCGTCGGGCACGGTTTCGCCCCGCACAACATCACCGCGCATGGTTTTCACAACACGAGTGTGACGTAATTGATTCCCTCGTGCCAGCAAGGGTGCCCTTAGCGCCGACCTCGCGCGCCCCGCCCCGACGCGATCGCGGCCGGTCACCCACTACAGTCGTCGTGTGTCGGAATCACCCGCGTCAGAGGCCTCGGTGCTGCGCCGAACCCTGGACTACGTCGGGTTGAGCGCACCAGCACGGCGGACCAGGCGCGATCCCGATCGCCGCGGCGATTACGGCATCACCGTGGCCAAACTCCACGACCCCGAACACGAGGTGGGTCCCCTCGACGCCGCCGAAAACCGCCGCCTACTGCGCATCAAGTTGTTCGGGGCCACCGGCACCATCCTGATGCTCGTCGGGTCGCTGGGCACCGGACAGATCCCGGTACTCCAGAACCCGGTGGCCGGGATGCGCGTGCTATCACTGCCCTCGCGCATGTGGAGTACCGCGCTGACCCTGTCGATCGGCGGCACCATCATGCTCGTCGTCGCATGGCTGTTGATCGGGCGGTTCGCGGTCGGACGTTTCAGCGTCGAGGTCCTGCACGGCCGCAGTCCGGCGCGCCGGATGACCCGCCAGCAGGCCGATCGCACCCTTCTGTTGTGGATCGCGCCGATCATCGTCGCGCCTCCCCTGCTCAGCAAGGACATCTACTCCTATCTCGCGCAATCGGCGATCGCCTACCGCGGGATGGACCCCTACACGGTCAGCCCGCTGCACGGACTCGGCGTGGGCAACGTCCTCACCAGATCGGTGCCCAACCTGTGGCGTGACACACCAGCGCCGTACGGTCCGTTCTTCATCTGGATCGGCAAGGGCATCACCGCGGTGACCGGCGACAACATCACCGCGGCGATCTTCCTGCACCGACTCGTGGCGCTGGTCGGTCTGGCGTTGATCGTGTGGGCGCTGCCGCGGCTGGCCCGGCGCTGCGGGGTCTCGCCGGTCGCCGCATTGTGGTTGGGGGCGATGAACCCGCTGGTCATCCTTCACCTGGTGGGCGGCATCCACAACGAAGCCCTCATGCTCGGACTGATGCTGGTCGGCATCGAGTTGTGCTTCCGCGCGATCTACGGTGCGCAGCGGCTACGGACGCCCGGATCGTGGCGTCCGACCGGTGCGGGGTGGCTGTTGCTCGCCGGAGCAGCAGTGATCGCGACCAGTTCACTGGTGAAGTTCACCTCCGTCCTCGCGCTCGGGTTCGTGGGGATCGCATTGGCCCAACGGTGGGGTGCATGCCTGCCCGCTTTGCGTGGGGCACCGATTCGCCAGTGGTGGGCGAGATCACGCGCCACGGTGTGGGCGTTGGCCGCCTCCGCGGGCCTGCTCGGTGCCGTGCTCGCCGTCGTGATGGTGGTCATCTGCGTGGGCACCGGCCTCGGCTTCGGCTGGACCTCGACACTGTCGACCGGAGCAGTCGTGCGGTCGTGGATGTCGATGCCGACGTTGCTGTCGGTGTCTGCCGGGCGGGTCGGGGTCTTCCTCGGGCTCGGCGACCAGACCCAGGCGATCCTCGACGTCGTCCGTCCCCTCGGACAGATCATCGCCGCGGTCTTCGTCGTCCGCTGGATGCTCGCGACGTTGGCCGGACGCCTGCACCCGCTGGGGGCGTTGGGGGTATCGATGGCGACGGTCGTCGTCTTCTTCCCCTTCGTCCAGGCCTGGTATCTGCTCTGGGCGGTCATCCCGCTCGCGGCCTGGGCGACCCGGCCGTGGTTCCGTATCGCGACCATCACCGTCTCGGCCATCATCGCGATCGTCGTGATGCCCACCAGCTCCAATACCAGCGGCGTGGTCCTCGCCCAGGGGTTGCTGGCCGGTGTGATCATGGTCGCGGTGATGACGGCACTGTTCTTCGAGGACTGGCCCCGATGGCGTCCGAGACGGCGCTGGTCGAAGCACCCGACCCCCGAACACACCGACACCGCGGCGTGATCGACGGCGTTCACGCCGATGCGAGTGCACGGGGTCGACGGTTTTTTACCTGTGCGCACGAAGGCATAGTCTGACCAGTGTGCGCAGCGCGACCTCCTCGCCGTCGAGCGACGATCCGATGACGGACCGTCACCTCGCCGGCCCGTCCCCCGAAGCGCGGGCCGTCATCGGCGTCGACGCCCCCGCCCTTCAGGTCTGCGGACTGGTCAAACGCTTCGGCGACCGGACCGCGGTCGACGGTCTCGATCTGGAACTCCCCGCAGGGTCGATCCTCGCGCTCCTCGGCCCCAACGGCGCGGGCAAGACCACCACGGTCGAGATCTGTGAGGGCTTCTTGAGCCCCGACGCGGGAACGGTCACCGTGCTCGGCCTCGATCCCCGGCACGACAACGATCAACTACGCCGGCGCGTCGGGGTGATGCTGCAGGGTGGCGGCGCCTACCCCGGCGCGCGCGCCGAGGAGATGCTACGGCTGTGCGCGTCGTATTGCGCCGACCCGATCGACCCGGACTGGCTGCTCGACGCGCTGGGTCTGCGCGATGCCGCCCGCACACCGTTTCGCCGCCTCTCCGGTGGCCAACAGCAGCGGTTGTCGTTGGCGTGCGCCATCGTCGGGCGCCCCGAACTGGTGTTCCTCGATGAGCCGACCGCAGGTCTCGACGCGCATGCCAGGCTCGTCGTGTGGGAGATCATCGACCGCCTGCGCGGCGACGGGGTGTCGGTGCTGCTGACCACCCACCTGATGGACGAGGCCGAGCACCTCGCCGATCACGTCGTCATCATCGACAGCGGTCGGGTGGTCGCGGCCGGTACGCCCGCCGATCTCACCAGCCGTGGTGCCGAGAACGAACTGCGGTTCAGCGCTCCGCGCGGACTCGACCTGGCGTTGCTGACGCTGGCGCTGCCCGAGGGGTATGTGTGCTCGGAGACCGCGCCCGGCAGCTATCTGGTCGTCGGGTCGATGACCCCACAGGTATTGGCGACGGTCACCGCGTGGTGCGCCAAGATCAATGTGCTCGCGACCGATCTGCGCGTGGAGACACGCAGCCTCGAAGACGTATTCCTGGATCTGACCGGCAGGGCGTTGCGATGACCGATTCGACAACCGTGGGATCGACCGCGGGCCCGGTGCGTTTCCCGCCGGGCACCTTCACCCCACGTGGCGGGGCGGCGCCGCTCGTGGCGATGCTCGCCGCGCAGACCCGTCTCGAACTTCGGCTGTTGTTGCGCAACGGCGAACAGCTACTCCTCACCATGTTCATCCCGATCACGTTGTTGATCGGATTGTGCCTGCTTCCCCTCGACACCGACCTCGGATCGAGCACCGCCGAACGCGCGGCGACCTTCGTCCCGGCCATCATGACCGTCGCGGTGATGTCGACGGCATTCACCGGGCAGGCCATCGCCGTCGGCTTCGACCGGCGCTACGGAGCACTCAAACGCCTTGGGGCGACCCCGATTCCGCGGTGGGGCATCATCGTCGGCAAGTCGCTGGCGGTGGTGGCCGTGGTGGTGTTGCAGTCGGTGATCATCGGCGCCATCGGCGCCGGCTTCGGCTGGCGTCCCGGCCTCGGCGGACTGGCGATCGGCGCACTCGTGATCGCCTTGGGCACCGCCGCCTTCTCGGCGATGGGCCTTCTCCTGGGCGGCACGCTGAAGGCCGAGGTGGTGCTCGCTCTCGCCAATCTGCTGTGGTTCGCGATGGTCGGCATCGGCAGCGTCGTCGTGATGCAGTCACGGATCCCCGACGCCGTGTGGTGGGTGGCCCGATGTGTGCCCTCCGGTGCGCTCACCGAAGCCCTCGAGCAGGCCACGCACGGCAGCGTCGACGCCGTGGGCATCGTGGTGCTGCTGGCGTGGGCGGCGGTCAGCGGCGCCCTCGCGGTCAGGTGGTTCCGATTCGAGTGACACCGACCCACCTGCCCACTCCCCCGACAGCCCTCACGATCCCGGGACCCCGATGACGACTTCAGAGAAGACCCCTGCGGCAGCCGACCGGCCCGCGCCCGTGGCGACGACGCGCTCCGGCCTGGCCCGTGTCCCCGGCTTCGGCCGCCCGACGATCCGTTTCGTCCATCGCTGGGCGATCGCTCTGCTGGTCGCCAATGTGGGCATCGTCGTCACGGGCGGTGCCGTCCGACTGACCGGCTCCGGGTTGGGGTGTCCCACCTGGCCGCAATGCACCGACGGCTCGTTCGTCCCGCATGAGGCGATGGGCTATCACGCGGCGATCGAATTCGGTAACCGCATGCTCACGTGGGTGCTCACCATCATCGCGATCGCCGCGGTCGTCGCGGTGTGGCGTCAAGCGTCGTCGCAGCGCCGCAACCGCGTCCTGGTGGTCCTGCTCGCGCTCGGCATCCCCTTTCAGGGTGTCGTCGGCGGCATCACCGTCCTGACCGACCTGAACCCATGGGTGGTCTCCCTGCACTTCCTGCTGTCGATGCTGTTGGTGTCGGGAGCCACGGTGCTCGTGTTCCGCACCAGCCCGTATCCACGGGAGTCCGCGGTGACGGGCATCGCCGCACGCGTCGGCCTGATCATGGCGTGGCTCGTGTACGCGGTGACGTGGATCGCGATCTATCTCGGCACCGTCGTCACCGGTTCCGGCCCGCACGCCGGCGACGTCCATGCCCACCGCAACGGCCTGACCCCGTCGCAGACGACGCAGCTCCACGCCGACTCGGTCTTCGTCCTCATCGGTGTGGCAATCGCGATCGTGGTCATCACGCGGGTCATGCGGATGCCGCAATCCCGGGCGGCCCTCACCTACGCGGGGCTGCTGGTCCTGCAGGGGATCATCGGCATGGTGCAGTACTTCACCGACCTGCCCATCCTGCTGGTGCTGCTGCACATGCTGGGCAGCGGGCTGCTGCTGATCGGAGCCACCTGGTTGGTGCTGTGGTTCCGGTTGTCGGACAGCCCATCTGGAGACCCGGTACCCCTTACCTGAGGCACTGGGCACTGGAGCCCACGCGACCTCACCGCACGAGCCAGCGCCGAATGTGCCCGATGAGTTCCTCTGTGCGTTCCAGAGGTGCGAGGTGCCCGACGCCGTCGAGCAGCGTGACGAGGACATCGCCGGGCAACGCGTCTCGAAGGCGGCCGGCCTGTTCGACCGGCAACCACGGATCGTTCACTCCCCAGCCGATCTCGACACGACATGTGACGTCCGCCAGTCGCGCACAGATCGGTTCGGTGTGGTCCTCCGACAGCTGCGCGACCTGTCGATAGAACGCAGCTTGGCCCGCCTCACCGAGCCACGGTTCGACCAGCCCGCGCACTGTGTCGTGCGGCAGATCGACGACGGCGGCACCGGCGATGTAGCGATGCACGAGCGCCTCGTGCAGATCCGCGGGAAGTTGTTGGAAAACCTCGGCGTGCTTGCCCACCAGCGCGAAGAACGCAGAGCCCCATGGGCGCAGCGTCACCGCGTCGAGCAGGTAAAGACCGCTCATCGCGACTTCGTTGAACAAATGCGCGCCGAGCGCGACCGCCCCGCCGATGTCGTGCGCGAGTACGTGGGGGCGGGACGGGTTCCAGATACGCACGAGTTCGGCGAAGCGTTGCCGTTGCGCGATCAGATCAACCGGCACCTCCGGGCTCTTGGTTGACCGACCGTAGCCGGGCATGTCCCACAGGAAGACACGATGGCGATCGGCCAATCGCCGGGCCACCGGCCACCACACCTCCGCCGACCACGGAGTACCGTGCATGCACACCACATCGGGGCCTTCCCGCCGGCTCCGAGGGGGCTCGAGGACATAGGTCGCGATGGCGGCGCCGTCGATCTCGACGATGGCGGGCGCGGGCAATGCATCGGCTGTGACAGGCATTCCCGAACCGTAGGACCTCAGGTCGACCTGAGGTCAAGGCATGATGTGGTGATGCGCATCGCCGAGGCGGCCGCACTGGTCGGCGTCGAAGTACATGTCCTGCGTCACTGGGATGACATGGGCGTCGTCGTGCCCGACCGCACCCCGGCCGGGCATCGCGAGTACAGCGCCGAGCACGTGAGCCGTCTACACGTACTACGCGCGTGCCAGCACGTCGGAATGAGCTTGCGAGAAATACGCGTCGTGCTCGATCGCGGCGCAGCCGAGCGCCGCCAGATCATCGATCGACGGATCGACGAGATCCGGGTGCAGCGCCGTCGATTGGCGGACGCGGAGTCGTTCCTCGTCCATGTCCTGGAATGTCGGCACGACCTGTTGACCCGGTGCCCGGAGTGCAGTGTCTTCGCCGGGTCGGACCCGGTCGGGCCCGAGGAAACCGGCTGAATCCCCGGTCACCCCGGCTTCCAGTCCCGGGATACCGGCTCAGAGAATGGCTTGATTACGCGGCTTGGGAAAGTGCTTTTGTCCGGCGACCCAGCCGGCCATCTTGCGATAGTGCGACGGATCGACGGTCGTCGACGACGTCAGATCGCGATCCCACTCGGCGGTCTCGACGCCGGCCACCGCATCCACGACCGCTGTGGCGGTCGCGAGGTCGGCGACCACGCGATCACCGAGGATGCCCCCCTGCTCGCCCACGAGCGTGATCCGCACGCCGGCCGCGCCGATCGGCTGCAAGACGGCCTTGGCCGACCCGCCTTCCCGGCTGACGAACTTCTCGATCGAGGACACCACGTCACGTGGTACCGACACGGTCGGGGCGTCGGCAGGGGTCTCGGAGTTCTCGGCTGCGGGCTGCTCGCTCATGGTCATCGAGCATACCGAGGTGGGGCCGCCGGGTAGACACGCGCCACCAACGCGCTCGACATGTGCCGTCGCCCGAAACTTGGCAGAGTCACTGCCATGAACGCCTCCGCCACGACCCCGCCGGCTCCCGACGAGCGCGAAAAGCTGACCTGGGAGATGAACGGCCGGGCATGCCGCGACCTCGCCCAGCAGATCGCCGACGACGGCTTCGTCCCCGACATCATCCTGGGCATCGCCCGCGGAGGCCTCATCCCGGCCGGCGCGATCGCCTATGCGCTCGACTGCAAGCTGATGATCTCGCTGAACGTGGCCTTCTACACCGGCATCGGCGAGACCCTGGCCGAACCGGTGATGCTGCCGTCACTGCTGGAGAGCAGTGGACTGCACGATCAGAAGGTGCTCGTCGTCGACGATGTCGCCGACTCCGGCAAGACCCTCGCCCTCGTCGACGACTTCTGCGAACATCAGGGCCGCGTCGCCGAGGTCCGCAACGCGGTGATCTACCAAAAGCCGCACACGATCACCACGCCCGACTACTGCTGGCGCACCACCGCCAAGTGGATCGATTTCCCGTGGTCGGTGGAACCCCCGGTCACCGGAGCCGCCGAGAAACCGTGATGATTCCGACGTCTCGGCCGGGGTGTAGAAACGACTCATGCGCGCAATTCAGGTCACTCGACACGGCGGTCCGGATGTCTTGAGCTACGGGACGGTCGACGATCCGATCCCCGCTCCCGACGAGGTTCTCGTTCGCGTCACCGCCGTCGGCGTCAACTTCATCGACACCTACCTTCGCCGTGGCCTGTACCCCTCACACCCGCCATATGTGCCCGGTACCGAGGGCGCCGGTGAGATCGTGTCGGTCGGCTCGGAGGTCTCCGATCTCGATGTCGGCACCCGTGTCTGCTGGTGCGACGCCCCGGCCAGCTACGGCGAGCTCGTGGCGGTCCGTGCCGCTCGCGCGGTGCCGATCCCCGACGGTGTCTCCGACGAGGTAGCCGGGAGTTCGTTGTTGCGTGGGCTGACTGCGCACTATCTGCTCGACGGCAGCGCGCATCCCGCCGAGGGCGACGCGATCCTGCTGCACGCAGGCGCCGGCGGCATTGGACTGATCCTCACCCAGCTGGCCAAGCGCAAGGGTCTGCGGGTCATCACAACGGTGTCCTCGGACGAGAAGGCCGAACTGTCGTCCGCGGCCGGCGCCGACCACGTGCTCCGCTACGGCGACGACCTCGTCGAGCAGGTACGAGGTCTCACCGACGGCGACGGGGTGCGGGTCACCTATGACGGGGTGGGCGCCGACACCTTCGACCAGTCGGTGGCAGCGACCGGCATCCGCGGATTCGTGGTCCTCTTCGGCGCGGCCAGCGGCCCGGTGCCACCGTTCGATCTGCAGCGTCTTAACAGCGCGGGCTCGTTGTCGGTGACCCGACCGACCCTGGCGCATTTCATCGCCGATCGCGACGAATTGGCGTGGCGCGCATCGGACTATCTCGGAGCACTCGCCGACGGCGTCGAGGTGCGCGTCGGTCAGCGGTACCGTCTCGCCGATGCCGAACAGGCTCACGCCGATCTCGAGGGCCGGCGTACCACCGGGACGTCGGTTCTCGTGCCGAACTGACGAGGTGTTTCGGCGACCTAGAAGACGTGCGTGATGACCGGGAGGTTCACGACGGCGTCGATCGCCAGTCCGCAGAACAGGATCGCCAGGTACTCGTTGGACTGCAGGAAGATCTTGAGCGGCGTGACCTCGGCACCCTGCCGGGTGTCGCGGTAGAGCTTGTGGACCCGGCTGAGGAACCAGGCGCCGGCCAGCACAGCGACCGCCGCGTAGATCCAACTCGCCGCCGGGATCAGCGCCAGTGACGCCAGCACCGTGGCCCACGTATAGAAGAGCATCTGCCGGGTCACGTGCTCGTCGGAGGCGATCACCGGGAGCATCGGCACGCCGGCCGCCTTGTAGTCCTCGCGATACCGCATGGCCAGCGCCCAGGTGTGCGGTGGCGTCCAGAAAAAGATGACGAGGAACAGCACCACCGGCTGCCAACTCAGGCTGCCGGTCACCGCCGCCCAGCCGACCAGGGTCGGCATGCAGCCCGCGGCCCCGCCCCACACGACGTTCTGCCAGGTACGCCGCTTGAGGATCATCGTGTAGACGCCGACGTAGAAGCCGATGGTCGCCGTCACCAGCAGCGCACTGAGCAGGTTCGCGGCGAAGAACAGCACCAGGAACGACGCCACCCACAACACGATCCCAAAGATCAGCGCACTGCGTGTGGCGACCGCTTTACGGGCCAGCGGCCGGCGCGCGGTGCGTCGCATCTTCTTGTCGATGTCGGCGTCGGCGACCATGTTCAGCGTGTTCGCACTGCCGGCTCCGAGCCAGCCGCCGAGCAGGGTGAACAGGATGACCGCGATGTCGACGTGGCCGCGGTTGGCCTGCAGCATGACCGGGATCGTGGCGACGAGGAGCAATTCGATGACGCGCGGCTTGGTGAGCGCGATGTAGGCCAGAACGGTGGCCCGGATGCGCTGAGGCCACGTCGCGCCGGTGTCCTCGACGACGCCGTCGGTCGGCTCTGCGACGCCGGACTCACGGGACTGGGTGTGCCGAGCGGAGGTGGATCCGCCGGGAGCGGTGCCTTCTCCGCTCACACGTTCCCCAATCCTCACGTCCACTCCTACCTGCCCGAAGGACGCGCTCAGGGCAGTTGACCGGCTCTCGAACAGCGCGCCACGGCTACTACACAGCATGGTAGACGCTGCCCCACCCGATCGAAGAATTGCGTGCGCCGAGCAGGCCGCGAGCCCGACGACGCGCCGCGATACGCGCCGCAGACAAAGGTTGCCGGGCATGGGCGGGCGGTGGCCGATTACTCTGGGAGCAGTGAGGCACCTCCGACGTCCACCACATGTGACGGCTCGCGTTCCGTCCGGCGTGGCGTCGACCCTCGAATCCCCGCTGCTCGAATCCCCGCTGCGGCGAGCGCACGCACCCCGATAGGTACAGGAGACTGCAGAACAGTGGCAGACACAGACGAGATCCGCGAACTCACCACTGCGGCCCACCCCGAGTGGTGGACCGAGGTCGATTCGCGCGCCGTGGACACCGTTCGGGTCCTCGCCGCGGATGCGGTCCAGAAGTGTGGCAGTGGCCATCCGGGCACCGCGATGAGCCTCGCCCCGTTGGCCTACCTGCTGTATCAGCGGGTGATGCGCCACGATCCGACCGACACCCATTGGGTCGGTCGCGACCGGTTCGTGTTGTCGTGCGGGCATTCCAGCCTCACCCAGTACATCCAGCTCTATCTCGGTGGCTTCGGACTGGAGCTGTCCGACATCGAGGACCTGCGCACCTGGGGATCGAAGACCCCCGGTCACCCGGAGCTGCATCACACACGTGGCGTCGAGATCACCACCGGTCCGCTCGGGCAGGGACTGGCCTCGGCGGTCGGCATGGCCTACGCCGCACGCTACGAGCGTGGCCTGTTCGACCCGGACGCCGCGGCCGGCGCCAGCCCGTTCGACCATCACATCTACGTGATCGCCTCCGACGGTGACATCGAGGAGGGCGTCACCTCCGAGGCGTCGTCGCTGGCCGGCGCGCAGGAACTCGGCAACCTGATCGTCTTCTACGACAAGAATCACATCTCCATCGAGGACGACACCCAGATCGCGCTGACCGAGGACACCGCCGCCCGCTACGAGGCCTACGGGTGGCATGTGCAGCATGTCTCCGGCGGCGAGAACGTCACCGCGATCGAGGCCGCGATCGAGACGGCCAAGCAGGTCACCGACAAGCCGTCGCTGATCGTGCTGCGCACCATCATCGGGTACCCCGCCCCGGACAAGATGAACACCGGCGCAATCCACGGGTCCGCGCTGGGCGCCGACGAGGTCGCCGCGACCAAGAAGGTCCTCGGCTTCGATCCCGACAAGAACTTCGAGGTCTCCGACGAGGTCATCGCCCACACCCGCGCGCTCACCGAGCGCGGCGCCGCCGCCCACGCGCAGTGGCAGAAGGACTTCGACGCCTGGGCTGCGGCCAACCCCGAGCGCAAGGCGCTCTTCGACCGTCTGTGGTCGCACGAACTCCCCGACGGCTGGACCGACGTGCTGCCGAGTTGGGAGCCGGGCAGCAAAGCGCTGGCCACCCGCGCCGCCTCGGGCAAGGTGCTCTCCGCGCTCGGACCGATCCTGCCCGAATTGTGGGGTGGCTCAGCCGATCTCGCGGGCTCGAACAACACCACGATGGACGATGTCGACTCGTTCGGACCGTCGTCGATCAGCACCAAGACCTGGACGGCCAACCCCTACGGCCGCACCCTGCACTTCGGTATCCGCGAGCATGCCATGGGCTCGATCCTGTCCGGGATCGTGCTGCACGGCCCCACCCGTGCCTACGGTGGCACCTTCCTGCAGTTCGCCGACTACATGCGGCCCGCGGTCCGGCTGGCGTCGCTGATGGCGATCGACCCGATCTACGTCTGGACCCACGACTCGATCGGTCTCGGCGAGGACGGTCCGACCCACCAGCCGGTCGAACACCTCGCTGCGCTGCGCACCATCCCGAACCTCGATGTGGTCCGTCCGGCCGATGCCAACGAGACCGCCCACGCCTGGCGCCACCTACTCACCCGGCGTGACCATCCGGTCGGCCTGTGCCTGACCCGTCAGGGCGTGCCGGTCCTGGAGGGCACCTCGTACGAGGGTGTCGCCGCCGGTGCGTACGTGCTGTCGGAGGCCGACGGCGAGCCGCAGGTCGTGCTGATCGGCACCGGCTCCGAGGTCCAGCTCGCCGTGGAGGCACAGAAGACCTTGGCCGACAAGGGTATCCGCGCACGTGTGGTGTCCATGCCGTGCTTCGAGTGGTTCTTCGAGCAGGACGCGGAATACCGCAATTCGGTGCTTCCGCCGTCGGTGCCGCGCGTCTCCGTCGAGGCCGGCATCGCCATGCCGTGGTACCAGGTCGTCGGCGACACCGGGGAGATCATCTCCCTCGAGCACTTCGGTGCCTCGGCCGACTACAAGGTGCTCTACGAGAAATTCGGCATCACCGCCGACGCCGTGGCCACCGCCGCGCAGCGCGTCGTCGGCGCCTGAACCCGCGCCCGAACGCCTTCCACCACAACCGAACACACCGAGATCGCGTGCCCCACAAGGACACCACGCGATGCACGCAAGGAGAGAACCGTGACCCAGAACGCCAAGCTCGCCGAATTGTCCGCCGCCGGTGTATCGGTGTGGCTGGATGACCTGTCCCGCGACCTGATCTCCTCGGGAGGTCTGCAGGAGTTCATCGACACCCGCTCGGTGGTCGGCGTGACCACCAACCCGTCGATCTTCCAGGCCGCGCTGTCGAAGGGCAACGCCTACGACGAGCAGGTCAACGAGCTCGCCGCCCGTGGCGCCGACGTCGATGCCACCATCCGCACCGTCACCACCGACGACGTCCGCAACGCGTGCGACGTCCTCGCACCGGTGTTCACCGAGTCCCACGGTGTCGACGGTCGGGTGTCGATCGAGGTCGATCCCCGACTCGCCCACGACACCGACAAGACGGTGGCCCAAGCCATCGAACTGTGGAAGATCGTCGATCGCCCGAACCTGCTGATCAAGATTCCCGCCACCAAGGCCGGGCTGCCGGCGATCACCCGGGTACTCGCCGAGGGCATCAGCGTCAACGTCACCCTGATCTTCTCCGTCGGGCGCTACCAGGGCGTGATGGACGCCTACCTGTCGGGCATCGAGGCCGCCGCGCAAGCCGGTCACGATCTCTCGACGATCCACTCGGTCGCCTCGTTCTTCGTCTCCCGCGTGGACACCGAGATCGACAAGCGTCTCGACGCCATCGGTACACCCGAGGCGACCGCGTTGAAGGGCAAGTCGGCGCTGGCCAACGCCCGGTTGGCCTACGCCGCCTACCAGGAGATCTTCGAGGTCGAGTCACGCTTCCACGGTTTGGTCGACAAGGGCGCCAATCCCCAACGGCCGCTGTGGGCCTCGACCGGCACCAAGAACGCCGACTACCCCGACACCCTCTACGTCAGCGAGCTCGTCGCGCCCAACACCGTCAACACCATGCCGGGCAAGACGATGGAGGCCTTCGCCGACCACGGCTGGGTCAACACCGACTCGATCATCGGTACCTCGGCAGCTTCGCAGGAGGTCTTCGACAAGGTCGCCGGCCTCGGCGTCGACCTCGACGATGTCTTCGTCGTCCTCGAGGACGAGGGCGTCAGCAAATTCGAGGAGGCCTGGAACGAATTGCTCGCGGCCACCGCCGAGCAACTCGACGCCGCGAAGAAGGCCTGAACACGTGCCTACCGGCGGTTCCGCGAAATGGCGTAACCCACTTCGGGATCCACGTGACAAGCGGCTGCCGCGCATCGCCGGCCCGTGCAGTCTGATCATCTTCGGCGTGACCGGTGATCTCGCGCGCAAGAAGTTGATGCCCGCGGTCTACGACCTGGCCAATCGTGGTTTGCTGCCACCGTCGTTCGCTCTCGTCGGCTTCGCCCGGCGTGATTGGGGCGACGAGGATTTCGCCACGGTGGTGCACGACGCGGTACGTCAGCATGCCCGCACCGGGTTCCGTGAGGAGGTCTGGGAGCGGCTCGCCGAGGGATTCCGCTTCGTGCAGGGATCATTCGACGACGACGAGGCGTTCGCCCGGCTCAAGTCGACGCTGGCCGATCTCGACAACAAGCGCGGAACCGACGGCAATCATGCGTTCTACCTGTCGATTCCACCCAAGGCCTTCCCGACGGTGTGTGAGCAGTTGCAGCGCAGCGGTCTGGCCGACGAACGCGATGACCACTGGCGTCGGGTGGTCATCGAGAAGCCGTTCGGCCATGATCTGCAGTCGGCGAAAGAGCTCAACGGCATTGTGAACGCCGTCTTCCCGGAGTCGTCGGTGTTCCGCATCGACCACTATCTGGGCAAGGAGACGGTCCAGAACATCCTGGCGTTGCGGTTCGCCAATCAGCTGTTCGATCCGTTGTGGAGTTCGCACTACGTCGACCACGTGCAGATCACCATGGCCGAGGACATCGGCCTCGGTGGACGCGCCGGCTACTACGACGGGATCGGTGCGGCCCGCGACGTCATCCAGAACCACCTGCTGCAGCTGATGGCACTGGTGGCGATGGAGGAGCCGATCTCCTTCGAGCCCAAGCAATTACAGGCCGAGAAGATCAAGGTGCTGTCGGCGACCCGCAACATCCTGCCGATCGAGGAGAACACCGCCCGCGGTCAATACGGCCCGGGCTGGCAGGGCAGCGAGAAGGTCCCCGGCTTGAAGGACGAGGAAGGCTTCGCGGCCGACTCGACCACCGAGACCTATGCGGCGATCGCCCTGGAGGTCGACTCGCGTCGCTGGGCCGGTGTGCCGTTCTACCTGCGGACCGGAAAGCGGTTGGGCCGCCGGGTGACCGAGATCGCCTTGGTCTTCAAGCGGGCGCCGCACCTACCGTTCGACAAGACCATGACCGAGGAGCTTTCGCAGAATGCACTGGTGATCCGGGTGCAGCCCGACGAGGGCATCACACTGCGTTTCGGGTCCAAGGTGCCGGCGTCGAGCATGGAGGTCCGCGACGTCAACATGGACTTCAGCTACGGCACGGCCTTCACCGAGGCATCACCGGAGGCCTACGAACGCCTCATCCTCGACGTGCTACTCGGTGAGCCGTCATTGTTCCCGGTGAACGACGAGGTCGAATTGGCTTGGGAGATCCTCGATCCCGTCCTCGAGAACTGGGCGGAGTCGGGTAAGCCCGACACGTACGAAGCCGGGACGTGGGGCCCGAAGTCGGCTGAGGACATGATGGCCCGGACCGGCCGCGCGTGGCGCCGACCGTGACGACCGATGTGAGAGGACCCCGATGATCATCGAGATGCCCGAGACCTCGACCAACGACGTCGCCAAGAAGATGGTCGAGATCCGCGAGTCCGGTGGTGCGATCAGCCTCGGCCGCGTGCTGACCCTCGTCGTGGTGGCCGAACACGGCGAACCCACCGAGGCGGCCGTGGAAGCGGCGATCGGCGCCAGCAGCGAACACCCCAGCCGGGTCATCGTGCTGGCGTGCGGCTCCCGAAAGGGCGCGTCGCTGCTCAACGCGCAGATCAGGGTGGGCGGTGACGCGGGCGCATCGGAGGTGGTGATCCTGTCGATGTCCGGGCCACTCGCCGATCAGCCGCACAGCGTCGTAACGCCGTTCCTGCTGCCGGACTGCCCGATCGTGGTCTGGTGGCCGGGCGCGGCACCGGAAGATCCGTCCGCCGACCCGATGGGCCGGATCGGTCGCCGACGCATCCTCGACGCCAGCAAATCCGCTCATCCCGAGAGTGTTCTCGAGCGCAGGCTGGCGACCTACTCCCCCGGCGACTCCGATCTTGCGTGGACCCAGATCACCCATTGGCGTGCGCTGCTTGCGTCGGCGATCGATCGCCCGCCGCACACACCGATCCAGTCGGTGGTGGTCACCGGGCCGGCCCAGTCCCCGGGCATCGAATTACTTGCGGGCTGGCTGTATTCGGCGCTCGGCGTACCCACCACGCGGTCGATCGGGAGTTTCGAGGTCCGCCTGCTGCGCGACCACGGCGCGACGGTCCTGTCGATCGACCAGAACGGCAACGCGGTGATCTCGGTGCCCGGCAAGCCCGATGGTCGGGTCGCGATGACCAACCGTGACCTGCCCGTGTATCTCGCCGAGGAACTGCGCCGCCTCGACACCGACGAGGTCTTCGAGCAGGCACTTCGTGGCGCCGTCGAACTCAGCCAGCAAGGACAACCGGCATGACCACCGAGACACTGGTTTTCGACGACAAGCAGATCCTGGTCGACACCGCCGCGCGGCGGTTCGTCGATCTGATCGGTGCCGCACAGCGCGCACGCGGGGTTGCGTCGGTGGTGCTGACCGGCGGTAGCAACGGCATCGCGATTCTGGCGTCCCTCGCCGCCGACAGCGGTGGTATCGACTGGTCCAAGGTCGACATCTATTGGGGCGACGACCGATTCGTCCCGACCGACGATCCGGAACGCAACTACGGACAGGCCCGGGACGCGCTGCTCGACCATGTGCCGGTCGATCCGGCTCGGGTACATCCGATGGCACCGTCGGACGGCGAGTTCGGTGACGACATCGACGCCGCGGCAGCCGATTACGCCGCCACTCTGTTGGCGAACGCGGGAGCCGATGTGTCCCCGCATTTCGATCTCCACCTGCTCGGCATGGGCGGCGAGGGACACATCAACTCCCTGTTCCCGCACACTGCCGCCACCGCAGAGACGCAGAAGACCGTTGTCGCCGTGGAGGACTCCCCCAAACCACCGCCGCGGCGGATCACCCTCACGCTGCCGGTGGTCAACCGCAGCAAGGCTGTGTGGTTTCTCGTCGCCGGTGAGGACAAAGCCCAAGCGGTCGCCGCAGCTCACGCCGGCGCCGATCCTGCCGACTGGCCCTGCGCCGGTGCCCACGGCACCGAGGAGACCGTCTGGTTCCTCGACCACGCCGCGGCCTCCACTCTCCCCGACGCCTGAACCCGTCAGGGCTGGAGCGACGTTTCCGCCGTCCGATGTCCGCCCCTTCCCCGATGGTCGAGGTGCTCGGCGCCCAGGCGCCGGGCCTCGAGACCGCCTGCGCCGGTGCTGGTTCGGCTCGACGGGTGGTGCGGACACCTGTCGGCGAGCGGGGTCTCGAGGCTCGTCGCTATCGCTCCTCGGCACCTCGACCATCGGATGGAAAGGTCCGGAGTAGAACGACGGAACATTCGCTGGCCGAAGCTTGCCCTTCCCCCGGTGGTCGAGCGCTTCCATCGCGGATGCTTGGCCGTCCCCCCGATGGTCGAGGTGTGAGCCGCGTGCGGCGAGCCTCGAGACCCTGGTGAGATGACAAGCATCGCAACCACATCGGCGCCCAATCGACGCGCTCGAAAAGAGTTGTCCACAGATTTCTGGAGCCGCGCGTTCGTCGGACCAGTTTTGTCGGTACCCCTTCGTACACTTGTTCTCATCAAGTCCGATAGCGGGAGGGGAGGTACTGGTGTCGAGTGTGTTGACGTTCACCGATCCGGATGCCGACGCCACCGCGATCACATCCATGACGCGGGATGAGCTCACCGAGACAGGCCCGGACCTGCTCCGCCAGTCCCGCAAATACGAGGCCCGGACAGTCCTGACTGCCGCCGCTCTGGCGGAGCGGGTGTTTCGTGAGCATCTGGCCGGGCGGCCCGAGACCGGTGTGTGGGGGTCGGTGGTCGAACATGCCGAGAGACTCGGCCGGGCCGAAGTGTCGTTGCAATTCAAGGTCTCCCGCAGCAAAGCCGGCAACTGGATAGCGCTGGCGGACCTCCTGGAGAAGTTCCCACTCATCCGCGCCGCCTACCTGAATGGGGAACTGTCGACGAATCGGGCCTCGATCATGGCGCGCGCCGCCCAACGTGGCGGAGACACCGACACCGACAGCACCGAGGGTGACAGCACCGATGGTGACGAGTCCGGGCTGTCGTTCGAGGAGATCGTCCTGGATTACGGGTCTCGGGCCACCACCGACCCGGTGCTATCGCAACAGCTTGACGCCGCGTTGATTTCGATGAACCCCGACAGTGTGATCGAGGACCGCGACACCATCACCGATCTGGTGGGAAACGTCACCATCACCCCCGACGTCGCCGGGCACTCCGCTCTGGATGCGGTGGTACCCGCGCACTACGGAGTATTTCTCACGACGCAGATCAACGCCCTCATTGATGAACGGACCTGCCGCAAGGACCCGCGTCGCGTGGGATCGCTGCGGGTGATCGCACTTGGGGAGATCACCGGCGTGCCCGGCGCCCGGCTCGACTGCGCATGCGGACAAGATGATTGCCCGAAACGAGGTAGCGGCACCGACAGCAACGGGTCGGCCGAAACACCCGCTGACGCCGACGCTCCCGACGTCGAGTTGGTGGAGCCGGTCGTCGAACCCGACGTCACCGACCCCCTGGATGAGCCGACCCCGGATGAGGTGCCGGTGGCGTTCGGGCGTGCCCTGGTCGTACCCGGCGCACCCGTACTGACGGTGGTCACTGACCCCGACGGTATTCTCGTACCCCGATTGCAGGGATACGGGCCCATCGACCCCGACTACGCCACCACCCTCGCCGAGATAGCGAAAACCATCCACTACCCCGAATCCGCCCGTACGGCTGGACCACTCATCCCGCAGATCTCCGACCGACCCCAAGCCCCACCAGCAGATCCGACCGGACACGGTGGTCACACCGTGCCACCACCTGGGGCATTGACGTATGCACCCAGCGCGACCTTGCGCGCTGAGGTGTTGGCGAACGATGTGTGGTGCCGATACCCGTACTGTGGGATGCCGTCACACCGGTGCGACCTCGACCACTGGCGACCCTTCAACCATGCCGACCCCGAAGCCGGAGGATGGACAGTGCTCGGTGACCTGATCCCGCTGTGTCGGGCCGATCACCAACGCAAACACCTCGCCGAGTGGCTGCCGACGCTCCTCCTGGATCGGCAGGTGGAGTGGCGGAACCGACGGACAGGGCAAGTGATTGTCACATATCCGCGGTGACAGGGTTCTGCTGTGGGGTGGAACCAGCTGTGGCTCACCGGGTATCGAGGCTCCTCGCTAGCGCTCGTCGCACCTCGACCACCAAGAAAAAGCACCTCGACCATCGGGGAAAGGCACTTCGACCACCAGGGAAAGCACCTCGACCGAGGACCTAGCCGCTGTTGCGTAGCGCGGTCGCCAAACCGTTCATCGTCAGCTGGATACCACGACGGATTCGGGCTGAATCGTCACCGGCGCGGAAGCGACGCAGAAGCTCGACCTGCAGCAGATTCAGCGGCTCGAGGTACGGGAAGCGGTTGTACACCGACCGTTTGAGCGCCGCGTTGTCGGCGAGCAGATCGTTGGTGCCGGTGATCTTCGAATACATCGCGATGGTGCGCTCGTGCTCGTCGACGATCATCCCGAAGACGGTGTCGCGCAACTGCTCATCGGGGACGAGCTGGGCGTACCGATGTGCGAGCCCCATGTCGGACTTGGCGAGAACCTGCGCCATGTTGGACATGACTGTGCGGAAGAACGGCCACTTCTCGTAGTACCGCTGCAGGGTGGCCAGGCGGACGGGGTCGTCGCCGACCCACTGCTCGAACGCGGCGCCGGTACCGTACCAACCCGGCAGCATCACGCGAGACTGCGTCCACGACAGCACCCACGGGATGGCCCGCAGATCGGAGATCTTCTCGGTCTGCTTACGCGACGCCGGACGGCTGCCGATGTTGAGTGCACCGATCTCCGACAGCGGCGTCGACGTCGTGAAGTACTCCACGAACCCCGGTGTCTCGTGCACCAGCGCGCTGTAGGCCGACCGGGCCAGCGCCGCGATCTCGTCGAGAGTGGTGTAGGCGTCCTCGGATTCGTCTCCGAGTCCCTCGACGTCGAGCAGCGACGACTCGATGGTCGCAGCGAGCAACGTCTCCAGATTGCGTTCCGCGCTGACGGGTTCGGCGTACTTCGCTGCGATGATCTCACCCTGTTCGGTGATGCGCAGCGACCCCTGGACCGCGCCCGGCGGCTGGGCCAGGATGGCGTCGTAGCTCGGTCCCCCACCACGGCCGACGGTGCCACCACGACCGTGGAAGAGCCGCAACCGGATTCCGGCCTTGGCCGCGGCCTCGACCAGATCGAGTTCACCGCGATAGAGCGCCCAGTTCGCGGCCATGTAGCCGCCGTCCTTGTTGGAATCGGAATAGCCGAGCATGACCTCCTGCATGCCCGACTGCCCGTCGACGAGGTCGCGGTACAGCGGGATGTCCAAGGCGGCCAACAGGGTTTCGGCACCCTGCTGCAGATCCTCGATGGTCTCGAACAGTGGGACGATTCGAACCGTCGAGGTGAGTTTCCCGGTGTCGCCGTCGATGTCGATCAGCCCGGCTTCTTTCAACAGGATCATGGGCTCGAGCATGTCGCTGACTGAGGTACACATGCTGATGATGTAGTTGGGCACCGACTGCGGTCCGAACCGCGCCACCGCAGCGGCGGCCGCACGGACGATGTTGAGTTCCTTGGTTGCCAACTCGGACAACTCGGCATCGGGCCGGGTGAGCGGCCGCCGGGCGGCGAGTTCATTGGTCAGGATCTCGACCCGCTCGGCCTCGTCCAGCGATCGGTAGTCCGGGTGCGCGCCGGCCCACGCCAGCAGTTCGGCGATGACGTCCTCGTGCATGTCGGAGTTCTGTCGCATGTCCAGCCCGGACAGGTGGAACCCGAAGGTGCGCACCGACTCCCGGAGTCGCAGTAGCCGGTCGTCGGCGATGATGTCGTCGTTGGCGGCGCGGAGTCCGGCATCGATGACGTCGAGGTCGGCGAGCAGTTCGTCGGCGGTCGAGTAGGCGTCGGCACCGTCGAGCAGGAACAGATCCGAGGTCTTCATCACCTCCTCACCGAACAGCCCGGTCGCGGTGGCCACCAACCGAGAACGGATGTGGCGCAATGCAAGACGGAACGGCTCGTCGGCGGCCGCGTCCTCGCGGGGCACCCCGGCAAGCCCGTAGACCGCGTCGGACGTCGTCATCAGTCGGGTCGACATGCTCAGTTCCTGCGCGAGCGCCTCGAGCTCCGACAAATGATTGCCGATCGCGGTGCGCGCCGCGAGAGTCGTTGCCATCTCCACGATCTCGTCCGTGACAAACGGGTTGCCGTCGCGGTCACCGCCGATCCACGAACCCATCCGCAGCATCGGCTCGTCGGCCAGGCCCGCGTTCGGATACGCCGACCGCAACGCGGCCCGCACCGAGGTGTTGATCTTGGGCACGACCTCGAAGAACGACGCGTCGTAATAGCGCAGACCCGAACGGATCTCGTCCTGGATGGTGAGCCGCTCGAGGCGGATCAACGCGGTCTGCCACAGCGTCAGGATCTGCCTCCGGATTCCCTCGGTGACCGCGGCCTCCTCGGCGGGGGTCAGCTCGGTCCGCGACCGGTATCGCATCAGTTCGGTGATCCGGTTCTGCGCCTCGAACACCGACCGCCGACGGGTCTCCGTGGGATGGGCGGTGATCACCGGCACCACCGTCGCGTCGGCGAGCGCATCGCCCACCTCGTCATCACCGAGACCGGCCTCGGCCAGTTTGGCGTATGTGGCGTCCAGGCTGCTGTCCTGTGGCGGATCCCCGGCCCGCACATGGATCATGCGTCGGCGTTCACGGTGGATGTCCTCGGCCAGGTTGGCCAACAGCGCGAAACTGCTGAACGCGCGGATGATCGGCATGGCGACCGCGATGTCGAGATCGACGAAGAGGTCGGCCAGCTCGTCGCGATCGATCTCGGCCCGCCTGATCTTGAATGCCGCGACCCGCGCCGACTCGACGAGGTCGAAGACCTCCGACCCGGAATGTTCGCGCACCATGTCACCGAGGATGCCGCCGAGTAGCCGGATGTCCTCACGAAGCGGTTCGGTGAGGGTGCGGCCCTCGTCGTCGACGACGATGTGGTCGACGATCGAGATGGAAGGACGCCAGTCCGGGGCACCGCGCGAAGGAGAGGTCATGGCCCCAGTATTGCGGCTGTGCGTGACGGTGGCATCTCGGGTGGGCATCTCGGTGCACAGAAAGTCCGGTACACAGAAAGCACTCGACCCGATGCGGCCGTGGCCGCACCGGGTCGAGGGAAAAATGTGTCAGGTCAGGCGGACAGCTTGATGTCGACGCCGATACCGATGATGAAGATGAACCACACCAACCCGACGAAGATCGTCAACCGGTCGAGGTTGCGCTCGACGACGCTCGAGCCGGACAGACTCGATTGCACACCGCCACCGAAGAGCGACGACAGGCCACCGCCCTTACCCCGGTGCAGCAGAACCAGGATCACCAGCAGCACACTGGTGATGATCAGGCCGATGTCCAGAACTGTTTCGAGCACGTCAGGCAGATCCTTGTCGGTTGGAATCGAGTCGCGTCCGGCCAGGGGCCCGACGACATGGTCGAGCCGGTCACTTCCACGAGCAATGCAACCGGCTCGACCAGTGTACGCGTTTGAGCGATCGCTCAGGGCAGGGGGCCGCCCGCGGCGATCGCCGACAACGTGGAGAACTCGTCGGCCTTCAGCGAGGCGCCGCCGACCAGTGCCCCGTCGACGTCGGTCTGGCCGACGATGTCGCCGACGTTCTTGGCGTTCACCGATCCGCCGTAGAGCACGCGCACCGAGGCGGCGGTCGACGCACCGGCGATCTCGGCGAGCGTGGCACGCACCGCCGCGCAGACCTCCTGCGCGTCGGCGGCACTGGCCACCCGACCGGTACCGATCGCCCAGACGGGCTCGTAGGCGATGACGACCTTCGCGATGTCCTCGGCCGACAGTCCCGCCAACGAACCCTTCAACTGCGCGACGTTGCAGGCGACGTGCTCCCCGGACTCGCGGATGTCGAGTCCCTCACCGATGCAGACGATCGGCGTCAGACCGTGCTTGAGCGCTGCCTTGGTCTTGGCGAGCACCACCTCGTCGGTCTCGGCGTGCATCGTGCGTCGCTCCGAGTGCCCGACGACGACGAAGGTGCACCCGAGCTTGGCGAGGAACGCGCCGCTGATCTCGCCGGTGTAGGCACCGGAATCGTGCGCCGACAGATCCTGGGCACCGTAGGTCAACAGCAGCTTGTCGCCATCGATGACCGTCTGCACCGAGCGGATGTCGGTGAACGGCGGGATCACCGTCACGTCGACCTTCTCGAAGTACTTCGCGGGCAAGGCAAATGCGATCTTCTGCACCAGGGCGATGGCCTCGAGATGATTGAGGTTCATCTTCCAGTTGCCCGCGATGAGGGGCTTGCGGGATCCGCTCATGACTCCAGCACCTTCAGTCCCGGCAATTCCTTGCCCTCCAGGTATTCCAGCGACGCACCGCCGCCGGTCGAGATGTGCGAGAAGTCGTCGTCAGGCAGCCCGAGCGTGCGGACCGCGGCCGCGGAGTCGCCGCCGCCCACGACGGTGAACGCACCGGCCTTGGTGGCGCCGGCGATCGCCTCGGCGACGCCCTTGGTGCCCGCGGCGAACTTCTCGAACTCGAACACGCCCGACGGCCCGTTCCAGAAGATCGTCTTGGCACCCGAGAGCAGGGCGGCGAAGCGCTGCACCGACTCCGGTCCGATGTCCAGACCCATCCATCCGTCGGGGATGGCGTCGGCCGAGACCGTTTGCGACTGCGCGTCGGCGGCGAACTTGTCGGCCACCACCACGTCGGCAGGCAGCCGGATGACGTCGCCGAATCGCTCCAGCAGGCCCTTGCAGACCTCGATCTGGTCTTCCTGGAGCAGCGAGGTGCCCACGCCATGACCCTGGGCGGCCAGGAACGTGAATGCCATACCGCCGCCGATGACCAGCGTGTCGACCTTCGGTGCCAGCGCCTCGATCACGCCGAGTTTGTCGGACACCTTGGAGCCGCCCAGCACCACGGCGTAGGGCCGCTCCGGGTCCTCGGTGAGTGCCGAGAGCACCTTGACCTCGGCCGCCACCAGCTCACCCGCGTAGTGCGGGAGGAGTTTGGCGACGTCGTACACCGAGGCCTGCTTGCGGTGCACCACCCCGAACCCGTCGGAGACGAAGGCGCCGTCGGGACCGACGAGTTCGACGAAGGCCTTGGCCAGCGCCTCACGCTCGGACTCGTCCTTGGACGTCTCGCGCGGATCGAACCGCACGTTCTCCAGCAGCAGGACATCACCGTCGGTAAGTCCCTCGGCGCGCGCGAGCGCGTCGGAGCCGACGACATCACCGGCGAGCTGGACGTTGCGGCCCAGCTCCCGACCGAGACGCTCGGCGACCGGCGCCAGTGAGTACTTCGGATCCGGCTCGCCCTTGGGGCGGCCCAGATGCGCGGTGATGATCACCTTGGCGCCGGCGTCGATGAGCGCGTTCAGCGTCGGCAGGGAGGCGAGGATTCGGCCCGGATCGGTGATCGTCGACCCGTCGAGCGGGACGTTGAAATCCGATCGAACCAACACACCGCGACCCGAAACGCCTTCGTCGAGAAGGTCTTTCAGAGTGGGTACACCCATTGCAGCATTGCTCCGTAACGGTTGGGTTCGTCAGCGACCGGTCGGTCAGAGAGACTTGCCGACCAGGCCGGACAGGTCGACGAGGCGGTTGGAGTAGCCCCACTCGTTGTCGTACCAGGAGACGGCCTTGACCTGGTTGCCGATGACCTTGGTCAGCCCGGCGTCGAACAGCGAGCTGTGCGGGTCGGTGACGATGTCGCTGGAGACGATCGGCGCGTCGTAGTACTTGAGGATGCCCTTGAGCGGACCCTCGGCGGCGGCCTTCATCGCGGCGTTGATCTCGTCGGCGGTCGCGGACTTCTCCAGGATCGCGGTGAGGTCGGTGACCGAACCGGTCGGGATCGGCACGCGCAGCGCGTAACCGTCGAGCTTGCCCTTGAGCTCAGGAAGGACCAGGCCGATGGCCTTGGCCGCGCCGGTCGAGGTGGGCACCACGTTGATGGCCGCGGCGCGGGCGCGACGCAGATCCTTGTGCGGGCCGTCCTGCAGGTTCTGGTCCTGGGTGTAGGCGTGCACGGTGGTCATCAGACCCGAGACGATGCCGAACTCGTCGTTGAGCACCTTCGCGAACGGGCCGAGGCAGTTGGTGGTGCACGAGGCGTTGGAGATGATGTTCTGGCTGCCGTCGTACTTGTCGTCGTTGACACCCATGACGATGGTGATGTCCTCACCGGAGGCCGGTGCGGAGATGATGACCTTCTTGGCGCCGGCGTCGAGGTGGCCCTTGGCCTTCTCCGCGGCGGTGAAGATACCGGTGGATTCGACGACGACGTCGACGCCGAGGTCGCCCCACGGCAACGCCGCCGGGCCTTCCTTGACCTCGAGGGCCTTGATGCGCTGGTCGCCGACGACGATGAAATCGCCGTCGAGGGAAACCTCCTGCGGCAGGCGGCCCAGGATCGAATCGAACTTCAGCAGGTGTGCCAGGGTGGCGTTGTCGGTCAGATCGTTGACGGCGACGATCTCGATGTCGGTGGTACCCAATGCTTTTTGTGCTTCGACGGCGCGGAAGAAGTTGCGGCCGATCCGGCCGAATCCGTTGACGCCTACCCGAACAGTCACTGGTGTGCTCCTTAGCGGTTGTCTCGGCACGGGGTCATCTGCCCGCACCGCTCCTGGTGGCCGATCGGCTCATGGCCAACCGGCGTCGGGTCCAGCCTAGTAGGACGCCTGATCGTGGGCAGCGCTACGGGTGCACTGGCACACCCGTACCGCCGACCGAACGATCGGGTCGGCAACCGTCGATCAGGCCTCGTCGAGCAGATCCGAGGTGACCGCCGACTCGGTGTCGGGGATGCCCTCGGCATGCGCCTTCTTGTCCGCGGTCGACAGCAGTCGGCGGATCCGGCCGGCGACGGCGTCCTTGGTCATCGGTGGATCGGCGAGCTGGCCGAGTTCCTCCAGCGAGGCCTGCCGGTGGGTGATGCGCAGATGTCCGGCGGCGGCGAGGTGGTCGGGGACCTCGTCGCCGAGGATCTCCAGTGCGCGCTCCACCCGGGCGGCGGCCGCGACCGCGGCGCGCGCCGAGCGTCGCAGGTTCGCGTCGTCGAAATTGGCGAGGCGGTTGGCCGTCGCCCGCACCTCCCGGCGCATCCGGCGTTCCTCCCAGACCAGGCGCGTGTCGTGTGCGCCCATCCGTGTCAGCAGTGCGCCGATCGCCTCACCGTCGCGGATGACGACGCGGTCGGCGCCGCGCACCTCGCGGGCCTTCGCCGACACCCCCAGTCGCCGGGCTGCCCCGACGAGTGCCAGAGCGGACTCCGGACCGGGGCAGCTGACCTCCAGCGCCGACGACCGGCCGGGCTCGGTCAGTGACCCGTGCGCCAGGAACGCACCGCGCCAGGCGGCCTCGGCGTCGGCGACACTGCCGCCGACGACCTGCGCGGGCAGCCCGCGGACGGGTCGGCCGCGCAGATCGAGCAGGCCGGTCTGCCGGGCGAGGCCCTCACCGTCGGCGGTGACCCGCACGATGTAGCGCGCCGACTTGCGCAGTCCGCCGCCGCGCAGGACATGGACCTCGGAGGTGTATCCGTACAGGTCGTGGATCTCCCGGCGCAGCCGTCGCGCCACGTTGCCCATGTCGACCTCGGCCTCGACGATCACGCGCCCGGCCACGATGTGCAGGCCTCCCGCGAACCGCAGAAGCGCCGACACCTCGGCCTTGCGCGGACTCACCTGCGTCACGGCGAGCCGACTCAATTCGTCCTTCACCGCCGCGGTCATCGCCACCGGTCCCTGTCCTCCTGTCATCGCCGGGTCCTCCTGTCATCCGCGGACCCCATGTCTGTACTCCCAGGGCGCGCCCTGGCCTCCCCTGCCCGCGCAACCACGTTGAGCCAGCCTAACGGGTCGGTTCACGCGAACACAGTTGCTTGATCAGGCCCGCAACTTTCGCCGGGTCGTGGACGTGGCGCCCGGGAACGGCGAGATCGCCGATCTCCAGGGTCGCGCCGAACATCCCGGCGGCCCGCTCGAGGTGATCGCGCTCTCGTCCGGCGGGTACCGATGACTCGTCGACCACCACATGATCGATCGCGAACGTGTCGGCGTGGGCGTGCAGCACATGCAGGTGCCGCTCCACCGAGAATCCCGGGGTCTCCCCCGGCTCCGGCGCCAGGTTCACGATCAGCACCTTGCGAGAAGTGCTGCGCTGCAACGCCTCCAGCAGGTCGGGCACCAGGACGTGCGGGATGACACTGGAGAACCACGAGCCCGGACCGAGGACCACGAGATCGGCCTCGTCGATGGCGGTGATCACCGGCTCGCACACCGGGGGCTCCGAGGGCAGGAGCCGCACCCGACGCACCTTGCCGGGGGTGGTCGCCACGGCCACCTGACCGCGGATGACCCGGGAGATACGCGGATCGGATTCCAGCCCGGAGACGTCGGCCTCGATCTCCAACGGGACCGACGACATCGGCAGCACCCGGCCGTCGACGTCGAACACACGCATCATCTCGTCGAGGGCGGCCACCGGGTCGCCGAGGACCTCGGTCAGCCCGGCCAGCAGCAGGTTGCCCACCGGATGTCCGGCGAGCGCACCGTAGCCGCCGAACCGGTGTTGCAAGGTCTCCGCCCACAACTCGTGGTGCCGCCGGTCGGCGTCCGGGTCGGGACGACCAGCCAGACCGTCGAGGGCTGCGGGCGCACACATCAACGCCGCCATCGCCATTCGCAGATCACCCGGTGGGATCACCCCGAGTTCCGAACGCAACCGGCCCGACGACCCGCCGTCGTCGGCGACGGTCACGACGGCCGTCACGTGCGGGCTCAGATAGCGCATCGCGGTGAGCGTCGCATACAAACCGTGGCCGCCGCCGAGCGCGGCGATTCGCATGGCACTCATTCGCGCCCCAGATCCCGGTGCATGACCCGCACGTCGTAGCGCGCGGCGCCCGCCTCGTCGGCGGCGACCCGCAGGCGACGCGCCAACTCCTCGGAGATCGCGACACTACGGTGCTTGCCGCCGGTGCATCCGATGCTGACGGTCATGTAGCGCTTGCCTTCTCGGAGATAGCCCTTGCCCACGACACCGATCAGTTCGGTGTAGAGATCGACGAAGCGCCCGGCGTCGTCCTGGCCGAGGACGTATTCCCGCACCGGCGCGTCGCGACCGTTGAGCTCCCGCAGATCGGCCACCCAATACGGATTCGGCAGGAACCGGACATCGGCGACGAGATCGGAGTCGATCGGTAGCCCGTACTTGAATCCGAAGGACTGCACGGCCACGCTGAGCCGCGAACTCGCGTCGTGCGGATACGAATCCTCCACCACCTCACGCAGTTTGGCGACGGTCAGCGTCGAGGTCTCCACGACGAGGTCGGCGGAATCCTTGAGGGGCGCGAGGATCACCCGCTCCCGAGCGATCCCCTCGACCAGGGTTTCGCTGCCCTGCAGCGGATGGCGACGGCGGACCTGCTCGAAGCGGCGGACCAGCACCTGATCGCTGGCGTCGAGGAACAGCAGTCGCGTCTGGGTGCCGGTGGTCGCGAGTTGTGCGCGCAGCGTGCGCAACTGCTCGCCCAGGCTCTCGTCGGAAGCGCGTAACACCATGGCCAGCCGCAGGATCGGCGGATCGCTGTCGGCGACGAGGTCGACCATCGTCGAGATCAGCGCGGGCGGCACGTTGTCGGCGACGTACCACCCGTCGTCCTCGAGCACGTTGGCCACCGTGGAGCGGCCGGCGCCGGACATGCCCGCGACGAACAGGACGACGAGTCCGTCGGTGCTCACACCGGAGGCGCCTCCTCCCGGTGCCCCGTGCGCGGGATCGCTGTCGGTCATGTCCGTGCCTCCGCTCGTGCTCATGTCCATCCCGCCGTCACATCGTGAGGGGTCTCGGCCGGTCCGGCCACCGAATCGCCGGTGGCCTGTGGCGTATCGCCGGCCAGCGCGTCGTGCACCACCCGGGCGGTCCCCGGGCCGATGCCCGGGACCGCGGCAATGTCATCGACGGTGGCCTCCCGCAACTTGGCGACGGAGCCGAAGTGGGTGACCAGCGCGGTGCGCCGGGAGCGTCCGAGCCCGGGAACGCCGTCGAGTACCGACTCGGTCATGCGTTTGCTGCGTTTGCTGCGGTGGAAGGTGATCGCGAAACGGTGCGCCTCGTCGCGCACCCGCTGCAGCAGGAACAGCGCCTCGCTGGAGCGGGGGAGGATCACCGGTTCGTCGTCACCGGGCACCCAGATCTCCTCGAGTCGCTTGGCCAGACCGATCACCGCCACGTCGGTGACGCCGAGCTCGTCGAGAACGGTCGCCGCGGCATGCACCTGCGGCGCACCACCGTCGACGACGAACAGATTCGGCGGATAGGCGAATCGTCGCGTCTTCTTGGACTCGGGGTCGGCGGCCACCTGCGCCGCCACCTGGGCGGCGACGCCGTCGGCCTGATCGGCACGATGGCGCAGGAAACGTCGGCGGGTCACCTCGGCGATCGAGCCGACGTCGTCGGAGCGGCCGTCGCCGGCCGCCTCGCGGATCGAATAGTGCCGATAATCGGACTTGCGGGGCAAGCCGTCCTCGAAGACGACGAGCGAGGCCACCACGTCGGTGCCCTGCACGTGCGAGATGTCGACGCACTCGATCCGCAGCGGGGCCTGGTCGAGTCCGAGGCCCTCCTGCAACTCGGTCAGCGCCGCCGACCGCGTCGTCAGGTCACCGGCACGGCGTAACTTGTGCTGCGTCAACGCTTCTCCGGCGTTGCGGGCGACCGTCTCGAACAACGCCTTCTTGTCGCCGCGCTGCGGTACCCGCAGACTGACGCGGCTGCCGCGCAGATCGGAGAGGAACTCGGTCAGTTCCTCGTGCTCGGCGGGAAGCGCGGGGACGAGGACCTCACGCGGCACCGACTCACCGCGTTCGCGGTCCTCGCCGACCTCGACGGTCGCGTCGAGATCGGCCTGGGCGCCGTAGAACTGTGTGAGGAACTGCCCGACCTGCTCGCCGATGTCGTCGTCGTCGGATTTCTCCACGACCCACCCGCGCTCACCGCGCACCCGACCGTCGCGGACGTGGAAGATCTGCACCGACACCTCGAGTTCGTCGCCGACCATCGCGATGACGTCGGCGTCGGTGCCGTCGCCGAGGACCACCGCCTGCTTCTCCAACGCGCGCCGCATCGCCCCCACGTCGTCGCGCAGACGCGCCGCCCGTTCGAAGTCGAGTGCTTCTGCGGCCGAGGCCATCTCACGCTCGAGACGCTTGATCATCTGGTCGGTACGGCCGGCCAGGAAGTCACAGAAATCGTTGACGATCTCGCGGTGTTCGATGGCGCTGACCCGGCCGATGCACGGCGCCGAACACTTGTCGATGTAGCCGAGCAGACACGGCCGGTCGATCTGCCCGTGCCGCTTGAACACCCCGGCCGAGCAGGTACGGGCCGGGAACACCCGGGTCAGCAGGTCGACGGTCTCCCGGATGGCCCACGCGTGCGAATACGGACCGAAATAGCGCACGCCGCGACGCCGCGGCCCGCGATAGACGAACAGCCGCGGATACTCCTCGTTGAGGGTGACCGCCAGCATCGGGTAACTCTTGTCGTCGCGATAACGGACGTTGAACCGGGGATCGAACTCCTTGATCCAGTTGTATTCCAGCTGCAGCGCCTCGACCTCGGTGCCGACGACCGTCCACTCCACCGACGCCGCGGTGGTCACCATCTGACGAGTACGCGGATGCAGCGAGGCGATGTCGGCGAAGTACGACGTCAGACGCGAGCGCAGGTTCTTGGCCTTGCCCACATAGATGACGCGGCCATGGGAATCACGGAATTTGTAGACCCCCGGATCGGTGGGGATCGTCCCGGGCGCGGGACGGTAGGTACTCGGGTCGGCCACGTGTTCCAGGCTAGTCGGCGCGGCCGACGGATCGGGATGCGTACCGGCCGGCGAGCAGACTCGCCGACGGTCGTGGCGAACCGTCGTCGACGGTCCCCGGGCCCGCGAGCTCGGCATCGATGGCTCGCCCCGCCGCGGCGAGTACCGAGACGGTGTCGGTGAGCTCACACGTCCATCCGGTGTCGGCGAAGCGCCCGGCGATGCCCGGATCCTCGTGCCAGAGCGCGGCCACCTGCGCGAAGGGGCCATCGGTACTCGTGCGACGGGTGGAGCGGACCGTGACGCCGACCCGTGATCCGGGTGCCGACGCCGCCCCGATGGTGTCGATCACCCGCCGCGCGATCTCCGGTTCCAGATAGACCAGGAGTCCTTCAGCGAGCCAGCATGTCGGCTCGTCGGTGCGCAGACCGGCCTCGATCAGGGTGGGCAACCAGTCGGTGATCAGATCCGCCTGTACGACCCGGCGTCCGGTGGTGGCGAGCAACCCGTGCTCGGCGACGAGAGCTTCCTTGACCTCGACCACCGGCGGGCGGTCCAGCTCGTAGACCACCGCCGCGGGCCCCAGGTCCAGGCGGAAGGCCCGCGCGTCGAGTCCGGACCCCAGGATGACGAACTGCTCGATCCCGTCGCGCGCGGCCGATCCGAACAGGTCGTCGAGGAACAGGGTGCGGGCGACGATCCAGTGGTACATGCCGCGACGTTCGCGACCCGCGGCGTCGGTGACCGGCGGCATCGGAAGCAGGGTGCCGTCGGGATCGGTGACAGCGGATTCGAACAATGCAACGGCCAACGGGTCGGTGAACAGCGCATCACGACGCAGCGACTCGTAGGCGCGGACATAGGCCACCCCGAGTGCGGTCTGCCCCACGGCGTCGAGATCGATCATCGCGCGTCCCCCACTCAGCCGCGACGGTAGCGCTGCTCGATCTCCCGGTAGCGTTCCATCGCCTCGATCGCGCGGGCACCGTCACCGGCCTGGATCGCCAGCACCGGGACGTGCTCGTCGGCGGGAAGCTCGAGCTGACCGCCAAAACCCTTGTCCGGGTAGTTCAGTCCACGTACCTGATCCCAGCCGAAGAGCCGCTCGGTGGCCAGATTGCGCACCGACACCCCCCGAGCGCCGACCCGAAGGCGGGGCCGGGCGAGCAACATGATGGCGCACGCCTCGACGAGGCCGATACAGATGAGCGCGGCCTGATCGGACCACCCGATGTTGTCCGGACCGGTG
The DNA here is from genome assembly GCF_030077625.1 of Gordonia sp. L191. Taxonomy (NCBI): domain Bacteria; kingdom Bacillati; phylum Actinomycetota; class Actinomycetes; order Mycobacteriales; family Gordoniaceae; genus Gordonia; species Gordonia sp. L191. Next base: position 2,638,992 of record NZ_CP125996.1, read on the forward strand.
TTGGAGATGGTCAGCAGCAGACCGAAGGTGACGTGGATGACCACCACCACCGCCGCGGCGACGATACCGATCAGCCGCAGGCGCCGCGACCGGTACTCCATGTCCCACTCGGACGTCGACGCATCGGACACCGCGGACTCCGGTCGCGCCTCGCTCACGACGCCGCGGCCGTCGTCACCGACCCGGGATAGGCCTCGCCGCGACTCAGCGCGCGCAGGGTCAGGGCCGAGGCCAGCGCCGCCGTCGTGGCCTGAGCGCCCTTGTCCTCCTTGGACTCCGGCAATCCGGCCCGATCCAGGGCCTGCTCCTCGGTGAACGTGGTGAGCACCCCGTTGCCCACCGGGGTCGACTCGTCCAGCGACACCCGGGTCAGGCCCGCGGTGACCGCGTCACAGACGTAGTCGAAGTGCGGGGTCTCCCCCTTGATGACCACGCCGAGCGCGACCACCGCATCGTGGGTACGCGCCAACGCCTGCACGATCACCGGCAGTTCGATGGCGCCGGCCACCTGAACGATGGTCGGATCGTCGACCCCGTGCTCGGCCGCGGCCCGCACCGCACCGTCGAGCAGTGCCCGACAGATCGTCGCGTGCCACTGCGACGAGACGATCGCCAGGCGCAGTTTGCCCGCATCCCCCAACTCGAGGGTGGGTTCACCGTGTCCGCTCATAGAGGTCCTCCGCTCTCACAGATCCGCAGCTCGTGCCGGTGAGCTGCTCATGCCGGTCCGCCATCTCCAGCCGCCGAATCCAGTGTGCCGTGCGGATCCCAGTTGTCCGGACCGTCCCAGTTCTCCAGACCGTCGAGGTCGTGACCCATCCGGTCACGCTTGGTCCGCAGATACCGCAGATTCTCCTTGTTCGCCCGCACCGGCATCGGCACGCGCTCCACGATATGCAACCCGTACCCGTCGAGTCCCACCCGCTTGGCCGGATTGTTGGTGAGCAGGCGCATCGAGGTGACCCCGAGGTCGACGAGGATCTGGGCGCCCAGACCGTAGTCGCGGGAATCGGCGGGCAGACCGAGCTGCAGATTCGCATCAACGGTGTCCGACCCCGCGTCCTGCAACTGGTAGGCCTGCAACTTGTGCAGCAGACCGATGCCGCGCCCCTCGTGACCGCGCATGTAGAGCACCACACCGCGTCCCTCGGCGGCGACCATCTCCATCGCGGCATCGAGCTGCGGACCGCAATCGCAGCGCAACGAACCGAAGACGTCGCCGGTGAGGCATTCGGAATGCACCCGCACCAGCACATCACTGCCGCTGCCGTCGGCTCCGGCGAGATCACCCATCACCAGTGCCACGTGCTCGACGTCGTCGTGGATGCTGGTGTATCCGACGGCGCGGAAATCCCCGTGCCGGGTGGGGATGCGGGCATCGGCGACGCGGACCACATGCTTCTCGTGACGGCGTCGCCACGCGATCAGGTCGGCGATCGAGATCAACGCGAGATCGTGCTCGTCGGCGAAGATGCGCAGCTCGTCGGTCTGGGCCATCGACCCGACGTCCTTCTGCGACACCACCTCACAGATCACGCCCGCCGGCGCGAGACCGGCCAGCCGGGCGAGATCCACGGCCGCCTCGGTGTGCCCGGGCCGGCGCAGCACGCCACCCTCCTTGGCGCGCAACGGAACCACATGGCCCGGACGGGTGAAATCCCCCGCGGTGCTCGCCGGGTCGGCGAGCAACCGCATCGTCGTCGCCCGATCCGAGGCGCTGATCCCGGTGCCGATGCCCTCCCGCGCGTCGACGGTGACCGTGTAGGCGGTGCCGTGCTTGTCCTGGTTCATCGAATACATCGGCGGGAGTCCCAGCCGATCACAGTCGTCACCGGCCAGCGGCACACACAGGTATCCCGAGGTGTAGCGCACCATGAACGCCACGAGCTCGGGGGTGGCCTTTTCCGCGGCGAAGATCAGATCGCCCTCGTTCTCGCGATCCTCGTCGTCGACCACCACGACGGCCCGGCCGGCCGCGATGTCGGCGATCGCCCGCTCGACGGTATCCAGATGCACTGCCGCACTTGCCGATTCATTCACGGTCTCGTCGCTGACGGTCTCGCTCATCACTTCACCTCTGCTGTGCCGGACGTCGCGCCGGACGTTTTCGGGGTTCGGGTCGTCTCGGCGCGGGTCGCCTGGAGTCGTTCGACGTATTTGGCGAGGACGTCGACCTCGAGATTGACCACCGCGCCGACCGACGCCGACCCCAGGTTGGTCTCCTGCAAAGTGGTGGGGATCAACGAGATCTCGAACCAGTCGCCGTCGCTCGCTTCGCTCCCGGCGCCGATGTCACCCGGCCCGCTCGCTTCGCTCCCGGCGCCGATCGCCGAGACGGTCAGCGATACACCGTCAACGGTGATCGAGCCCTTCTCCACGAGATAGCGACTCAGACGCGGATCGACGCCGATGCGTACGACCGTCCAATTCTGGGAGGGAGTGATCGCCACGACGGTGCCGGTGCCGTCCACGTGCCCTTGTACGATGTGACCGCCGAACCGGCCGTCGGCGCGCATGGCGCGTTCGAGGTTGACCGAGCTGCCCGGTCCGAGTCGATCAAGCGAACTGCGGCGGAGGGTTTCGGCCATCACATCCACCGTGAACTGCTGGTCGTCGAATTCGACGACCGTCAGACACACGCCGTTGACCGCGATCGAATCGCCGAAGCCGGCGTCGGAGGTGACCCGTGGGCCACGAATGGTGAGTCGGGCCGCGTCGGCGAGATCATCTCGCCCGACGATGGTGCCCAGCTCCTCGACGATGCCTGTGAACACCTTCTACCTCCTGTCGAGCTCGCTCGGAGCAGACAGGACGGTGTAGGGCCGTCTTGTTCTCTCGCATCCGGACTATGACCGTCGGCTCCGGATTCACACCGGAATCTGCTGTCCCCGTCCGAGTGGACGGGCGCTCGCGGGCTCGGTGTCGCCTGTGCCACACCATCACCGCCGGTGGGGAGTTTCACCCCGCCCCGAGAACGTACGTATCGACGCTAGCACGAGGTCGCGGACCCAACCAGTACGGCGGTCCACTTACGCGGGGAGGCGAGTCCCATTGCCGCCCGGCGGCGAGCGCCGCTGCGCTAGGATTCGCCACACCCGAGTCCGATTCTCGGACCCGGTAGAAGGCGAAAGGCGACGCCAGCATGGCCGACAAGTCGACGCGGACGTCCGCCGGACCCGCAGCCCGAACACCCGGCGACATGGTCCTCGGACTCCTGAAACGCTTTTGGCTCCCGCTGATCCTGGTGATCGTCGCGATCATCTTCATCGCCCAGAACACCCAGCACGTGCAGGTGCGCTTCCTGATGTTCTCCATCAGCTCGTGGCAGTGGCTGATCCTCACCATCGTCGCGCTCGGCGGCCTGCTCGCGGGCTGGATCCTGGGCCGCAACGGCGCCCGCAAGCGCTCACGGCAGTAACCGGTCGGACACACTCCGGATCAGGACGTCGTCACCGAGTTGTTCGACGCCGGCCAGATGTAGTTCGGTCGCGTCGGCGAGCGTGATCGTCGCGGTCCGTTCGACCGCGGACGGCCCAGCACCCAGGATCTTCGGCGCCACATAGCTGTCGACCTCGTCGACCAGGTCCGCGTCGAGGAACGCACCGATGATCCCCGGACCGCCCTCCACCAGCACCCATGTCGCCTCGTGCAGCGCCGCGAGTACCTCGACCGGATCGTGGGTGCGGACATGCCGGAAACCGCCCACCGTGCTGTCACGAATCCGGGCATCGTCGGGAATCTCGCGCTCTCCCATGGCAACCCGGGTGGGTTGGTGTGCGTGTAGCGTGCCGTCGGGCAGCCGCGCGGTCAGTGCGGGGTCGTCGGCGACGACGGTCCCGGTGCCGACGATGATCGCGTCGAGTTCGGCACGCTGCCGATGTGCCCGGGCACGCGCCTGCGGCCCGGTGATCCACTGGCTCGTGCCGTCCGGTGCGGCGATGCGACCGTCGAGGGTGGACGCGACCTTCGCGGTGACCAGCGGACGTCCGAAGCGTTGGCGAAACAGCCAGCCGCGCAACGGCCCCGACCGCGCGTCGAGGGCACCGACACCGGCGATCACCTCGATTCCCGCCGCGCGCAGCCGCTCCGCGCCACCCGCCGCGGTCGGATTCGGATCGCCGACGGCGTAGACCACCCGGGCCACACCCGCCTCGATCAGCGCCTGTGCGCACGGACCGGTGCGTCCGGTGTGATTGCACGGCTCGAGGGTGACCACCGCGGTCGCGCCTTGCGCCGCATCCCCGGCGCGGCGCAGCGCCTCGATCTCGGCGTGCGCACCTCCCGGCGGCTGGGTGTGACCGCGCGCGATCTCGGTACCGTCCGGCGTCAGCAACACGGCGCCGACCGCCGGATTCGGCGAGACCCCACCGAGTGCCGCCCGCGATTCGGCGACGGCCTCACGCATCGCGGCGATCAGGACCGCCTCGTCGGGGATCATGGACGTCAGTGTGCGTGAGCCCGTGCGGCCGTTGCCTTCTCACGCAACGCCGCGACGGCGGCACCGGCGTCGGCGGGACCGTAGACCGCGGACCCGGCGACGAAGCAATCGACGCCGGCCTCGGCGGCCTCCGCGATCGTCCCGTCGTGGATGCCCCCGTCGATCTCCACGAGCAGCCGCAACTCACCGGCGTCGACGATCGTGCGGATCTCGCGCACCTTGTCGAGTACCTCGGGCATGAACTTCTGGCCGCCGAAACCCGGTTCGACGCTCATCACGAGCAGGGTGTCGAAGTCACGCAGGATCTCCAGGTACGGCTCGAGCGGGGTGCCCGGCTTGAGGGCGAGGCCGGCTTTTCCGCCCGCGGCCCGGATGTCCTTGGCGACGGCGATCGGGTCGTCGGTCGCCTCGGCGTGGAAGGTGACGTTGTAGGCACCGGCCTCGGCGTACGGCGGGGCCCAGCGACCGGGATCGTCGATCATCAGATGACAGTCGAGCGGGATGTCGGTGGCCTTGAGCAGGCTCTCCACGACCGGCAGCCCGAGGGTGAGATTGGGGACGAAGTGGGCGTCCATCACGTCCACGTGCAACCAGTCGGCGCGCGAGGGTCCCGGTCCGGAGACCGCGTCGGCCTCGGCGGCGAGGTTGGCGAAGTCGGCCGAGAGGATCGACGGGGCGATCATCGGGGCAATCGGGGAACTCATGGCAGACAACTTACGCGGCCGACCGGCACCGACGAAGTCGGGTTTGGCGCCGGTCGATCACCGCCGGTGCGACACTCGATACCATGGACGGTGAGGTCTCGAGCAACGGCATCGGCGGGTTCCCGGGCGTAGACATCGGTGGAGCCGCCGAGGCCCTGTGGCGGCGCGAACCGATCTTCCACCGCTGGGAGCGCGGCTTCTCCCGCGCCGAATTCGACCGGATGACCGATGTGGACTTCTCGGAGGTCGGCGCCTCGGGCAGCCGCTACGACCGCGAGTACGTGTGGTCGGTACTCCTCCGGCGTCATGCCACCGCCTCCTCCACCACAGCCTCCGCCGACGCCGAAGAGACCTGGCGCGTCGAGGATTTCGCGGTGCGCAGCATCGCCCCCGACACCCATCTGGTCACCTACACGCTGCACCAGGACGATCGGGTGTCGCGCCGGGCGACCATCTGGCGCCACGAGGGTGGGCACGACGACAGTGAGCGCGACGACGGTGGGCACTGGGTGGCGCTGTATCACCAGGGCACCCTGGTGCCGGACCGGTGACTCCCCCGATCGGTCACGACCCCGGATCGGTCACACCACGGTGAGGATGCGTGGTCCGTCGTCGGTGATCGCCACGGTGTGTTCGGTGTGGGCTCCGACGCGTCCGTCGGCCAGACGCAGGGTCCATCCGTCGGGGTCGACGACGAGTTCGTCGGTACCCAGACCCCACCACGGTTCGAGGGCGAGCACCATCCCCGCCTTGAGTCGCATGCCGCGGCCGGCGCGCCCGGTGTTGGCGATGTGCGGATCCTCGTGCATGGTTCGTCCCAGGCCATGTCCGCCGAAGTCGGTGTTCACGCGGTAGCCGTCGGCGTGCGCGACCGCGCCGATGGCAGCGGAGATGTCACCGAGACGGCCCTTCGGCACCGCTTTTTCGATTCCCGCGGCCAGCGCACGGCGCGTCGAATCGATGAGCGCGCTCACCTCGTCGTCGGCGGTGCCGACCTGGGTGGTCACCGCCGCATCGGCGACCCATCCGTCGATCGACACCGCGAGGTCCATGGTTAACACGTCCCCGTCGGTGAGGACGTGGTCGTGTGGAAGACCATGGAGCACAGCGTCGTTCACCGACAGACAGATCACGTTGCGGAAGGGGCCACGACCGAACGAGGGCGCGTAGTCCCAGTAGCACGACCGGGCACCCCGCGCGTCGAGCATCGTACGGGCGTGCGCCTCGAGGTCGAGCAGGTTCACGCCGGGCCGGGCCCGCCCGCCGAGCTCGTGCAGGACTTCGGCGACGAAGCGGCCGGTGACCGCGATCTTGTCGATCTCGGCCGGGGACTTCAGTTCGATCATTGCACTCCACTTCAGGTCACACCAGGGGGAACCGCACCGGTATTGTTATACCAATCGAGGCTATCATGGTTCGGTACAGTAATACCGGCTAGGATGGCTGCCATGGTGCGCGTTCCATTGACCCCCGAACAAGTCGCGGCCGGCCGCCGGCTCGGCGCTCTGCTCCGCGGCGCCCGCGCCGGACGCGACCCGGAAACGATTGCGCGAGATGCGGGTATCTCCCCGGAAACACTGCGCAAGATCGAGGTGGGCCGGATCGCCACTCCCAGCTTCGGCACCGTGGTGGCCATCTGCGACGCGCTCGGGCTGCCGGTCACCGACGCCGTCGAGGTGTGGCGGTCGGCGACGGCCGAGGACGTCGCCGTCTGATCTGTCTCGCCTGCTCCTCGGTCCGCGCGTCTCAGTCGCGTGTCAGCGCGGCGAGGAACATCGCGTCGGTGCCGTGGATGTGTGGCCACAGTTGCACGTGCGGACCGTCGCCGAGCTCGATGGCGCCGACGAGCGGCCGCGCATCGAGTTGGCGTGCGGCCGTGACCGATTCGAGCACCCCCGACACCAGGTCGGTGGTCTCCGCCGGATGCGGGGAACACGTGGAGTACAGCACCACCCCGCCGGGACGAACCAGCCGCAGCGCCTCGGTCAGCAATTCTCGTTGCAGCGCAACGAGTTCGGGAACGTCGGTCGGCTGCCTGCGCCACCGCGCCTCGGGTCGGCGGCGCAACGATCCCAGGCCGGTACACGGGGCGTCGAGCAGAATCCGGTCGAAGCCGGGCGCGAGTCCGGTGTGGGCGGTGACATCGCGCGCATCGGCCACGTGGACGTCGACCGGGAGATCGCGCACCACACCACGGATGAGGTCGGCGCGATGCTCGCTGACCTCGATGGCGTCGAGGTGCGCGTTGTCGATGTCGGCGAGCGCGCCGATCAGGGCGGCCTTGCCGCCGGGCCCGGCACACATGTCGAGCCACCGACCGCCGTCGGTGCCGATGTCGGCCACGGTCACCGCCCGCGCCACCAACTGGCTGCCCTCGTCCTGTACGCCGGCGTAGCCCTGCCGGATCGCCTCCACGTCACCGGGATCGCCGCCGGGCAGGTAGACGCAATACGGCGAGTATCTGCCGATCTCTCCCCCGCTGGTCAGCGCGAGTTCCTCGGCCGTGATGAAACCGGGCCGCGCGACGAGGTGCACCGGCGGTCGCTCGTCGTCGGCGGCGAGCGCGGCCTGCAATTGTCCGAACGACCCGCCGAGGGCGTCGTAGAACACCTCCGCGATCCACCGGGGATGCGCATACCGGAAGGCCAGGTGACCGATCAGGTCGTCGGCCATGGACGGGGCGAGCTGGTCGACCCACAGCTCCTCGTCGCGCTGGGAGACCTTGCGCAGCACCGCGTTCACGAATCCGGCGGGGCCGATGCCGGCTTCGGAACGGACCAGGTCCACCGAGGTATCGACGGCCGCGTGGGCACCGACCCGGGTGCGCAGCAGCTGGTAGGTGCCCAGCCGGAGCACGTCGAGCAGCTTGCCGTCGATCTCGTCGACCGGGCGGTTCGCGGCGGCGGCGATGACCGCGTCGAGGATGCCCTGCGCGCGTGCGGAACCGTAGGTCAGTTCGGTGGCCAGTGCGGCGTCGCGACCGCTGATGTGGCGCTCCCGCAACATCTTCGGCAGCACCAGGTTGGCGTAGGCGTCGCGCTCACGGACCGCACGCAACACGTCGCGGGCGGTCTCGCGGACCGGATCGACTGCCTTGTCCCGCACCTTCGGGTCGTTGCGGGAGCCGCGTCCCGGACCGGAACGATGGTTGCCCCGGTCGGTCCCGCGGCGGCTGGATCCGTTGCGGTCTCCGCGTGGTCTGCTCATCCGAGCACGCTCCCCTCGTCGAGGCGGGCGCCCCGCGCCCAGTCGGTTGCGGGCATCGGTTTCTTGCCGGGTGCCTGCACCGGGCCCAGACGGACCGGGGTGGTGCCCGTCCCGACGAACACGGCCTTCTTCGTCACGTATACCTCACCCGGCGCCAAGTTCCCGGGTGCAGCCGAATCCGCGATCGTGACCGGCCCGAGTTTGAGCCGGAGGTCACCGTGGGTGGTCCAGGCGCCCGGCGCCGGGGTGTGCGCGCGGATACGGCGATCGACGATGTGCGCGGGCAGTTCCCACCGCACCCGGGCGTCGTCGACCTCGACCTTCGGGGCATGGCTGACGCCGTCGGCCGGCTGCGGAACCGGGGTCAGCGCACCCGCCTCGATGCCCGACAACGTGTCGACGAGCAGACCCGCGCCGGCGTCGGCGAGACGGTCGAGGAGTTCACCGCTGGTGTCGGTGTCGCGGATGGCCTCGGTCAGCACCCCGTAGACCGGGCCGGTGTCGAGGCCCTTCTCGAGCCGGAACGTGCTGGCTCCGGTGGTGGCATCACCGGCGGCGATCGCCGCCTGGACCGGCGCCGCTCCCCGCCATGCGGGCAGCACCGAGAAATGCAGGTTGATCCAGCCGTGGGTGGGCAGCTCGAGCAGGGACGGCGGCACGAGCCCGCCGTAGGCCACGACCGCCCCGGCGTCGGGCGCCCAGCCCTGCAGCGTCTCGGCGACCTCGGGTTCACCGAGACGTCGTGGGGTGATGACCGGGATGCCGTGGGTGTCGGCGAGTTCGGCGACCGGCGCCCGGTGCACCTTGCGGCCGCGTCCCGAGACCGCATCCGGACGGGAGATGACTCCGACGACGTCGTGCTCGGAACCCTCGATGAGCCGTCGCAGCGACGGCACCGCGACCTCCGGTGTTCCTGCGAACACGATTCTCACGCCGGTTTCCTCCACTCGCTCGACCATCTCGACCCACGCACGACGTGCGCGGCGTTCATCCGATCGTAGGCGGATCGATCTGGACCCGGATCGGTCCGGTCTCGCGTTGCGCGTTGCGCCGGATGTGCGCGGCGCGCAGGGCCTCGGCCAGCCGGCGACCTTCGCGGCGGTCGGTGCGGATCAGCACCCGTTCGATCTCGTCGGGAGCGCCGTGCCCGCCCGGCCGGTCCCAGTCGGCGCTGCCCGCGGGCGGACGGACACCGTCGGGCAGCGGGACCGGGCCCAGGGTGTCGGCGCCGTCGGGCAACTCGATCTGGTCGACGAAACCGGTGACCAGCTCGGCCGGACCGTCGATCGAGGCCATCGTGACCGCGGGCGGGAAGCCGAGCTCGACGCGACGCCCGAGTTCGGTCTCGGCGAAACCGACCGGGTCCCAACGGATCAGGGCTTGTACCGGATGCAGCGTCGAGTCGGCGACGATGACCATCGTCCCGCCCTGTCGCCGTGCCCGGACCAGCGCGCCGACGGCCATCCACCGGCGCACGGCATCTTCTTCGGCGCGCAGATCGGCGCGGTCGAGCTGAGCCCAGGTGTCGAGGATGACCGCTGCCCCGTAACCGCCCGGCGCCACCGGCTCGGCCCCCGGTGTGGCCACCACCACGCGCGGGCCCGGCTCCACCTCGTCGACGACGCCGGTCCCCCCGCTGGTGACGACCGGCACGCCGGCGAAGGCCCGGCCGAGTTCTTCCGCGGTCCGTCGGGCGCCGACGGTGAGGGCGCGCACACGGGTGCCGCCGCACTCCGGGCATCGGAAGTTGGTCTCGGGACGCCCACACCACCGGCAGGACAACGATCCGTGGGCGTCCATCTGCAACGGTCCGTGGCATGCCCGGCAGCGGGCGTGTTCGCGGCAGCGGGCGCAGGCCAGCGACGGGATGTAGCCGCGCCGCGGGACACTGAACAGCACCGGCGCGTCGGCGGCCAGCGCGCGCCGCGCGGCATCGAAGGCGACCGCCGGGATACGTGCGGTGTGCGCCAACGGATCCCGCGCGACGCGGACGTCCTCGTCGTTGATGGCCTCGATCGCCGCGCCGCGTTCGCGGATGACGGCGCGGTCGGCGACGAGATCGTGCGCCCAGCCCGACGCGACGAGCGCCTGTGCCTCGGCGGTGCGCGCGTAGCCGCCAATCACCAGCCCGGCCTGCTCGTGATGGGCGCGCAGCACCGCGACCTCCCGGGGATGCGGATATGGTGCGCGCGGTTCGTTGAGGCTGTCGTCACCGTCGTCCCAGACCACGATCAGCCCGAGATCGTGCACCGGCGCGAAGATCGCGCTGCGCGTACCGAGGACGACGTCGGCTCCTCCGCGCCGTACCGCCAGCCACCGCCGGTAGCGGGCGGTCGGCCCCAGACCGGCGGCGAGGGTGACGCAGCGATCGCCCAACAGCGGCTCGCAGGCCGCCGAGAGGCGATCGAGGTCGCGTTGGTCGGGAACGACGATGACCACGCCACGACCGGCGGCGGCGGTCAGCGCGGCGAGATCGGCGAGCCGATGCGGCCAGCTCTCTCCCGGGGTGGCCTGCCATACCGCGCGCGGATTCGACGACGCCAACGACTCCAGGAACGCCGCGCCGGTGCGATAGGCCTGCCAGGCGCTGCGGTCGGGCACGACCACCTCCGTACTCGGCGTCGGGGTCGGTTGCGCCTCGGTGCGGGCGTGGCGTGGGGGCACGGCCAGGCGCAGGACATCGGACATCGTGCCCGCGTACCGGTCGGCGACGGCGCGACACACGTGGGCGATCTCGGCGGAGAGCACCGGCTCCGCGGACACGATCCGTTCGATCCAGCCCAGGCGGCCCTCATGATCGGATTCGTCGATCCGCTCCAACAGGAACCCGTCGACGAGCCGCCCGGCGAAGCGGACCCGCACCCGCACACCCGGTACCGCGTCGCCGTCCTGCTCGGTGTCGATCAGATAGTCGAAGGGCCGGTCGAGGTGGGCGAGCCCCAGCATCGGCAGGACACGGGCGATGGGTGCGGTGTGTGCACGCTCACGGGCCCCGGCGCGCTCACCACCGGCCGCCAATGCGGGGACTACAGTCCGGCGGCCGCGCGGAGCTTCTCGGCGCGGTCGGTGCGCTCCCACGGGAGGTCGACGTCGGTGCGTCCGAAGTGGCCGTAGGCGGCGGTCGGACCGTAGATCGGGCGCAGCAGATCCAGGTCGCGGATGATCGCCAGCGGACGCAGGTCGAACGTCTCGGAGATCGCTCGCCGGATGACCACCGGGTCGGTCTTCTCGGTGCCGAAGGTCTCGACGAACAAGCCCACCGGTGCGGCGCGGCCGATGGCGTAGGCGACCTGCACCTCGACGCGGTCGGCCAGGCCCGCGGCGATCGCGTTCTTGGCGACCCAACGCATCGCGTAGGCGGCGCTGCGGTCGACCTTCGACGGATCCTTGCCGGAGAAGGCGCCACCACCGTGACGTGCCATACCGCCGTAGGTGTCGACGATGATCTTGCGGCCGGTCAGCCCGGCGTCGCCCATCGGCCCACCGAGGACGAACTTGCCGGTCGGGTTCACCAGCAGCCGGTAACCGTCGGTGGTCAGACCCGGCAGATCGAGTTCGGCCAGAACCGGGTCGACGACCTGGCTCTGGATGTCGGGGGTGAGCATGTTGTCCAGGTCGATGTCGGCGGCGTGCTGGGTGGAGAGCACGACCGTGTCGAGACGGACCGGCGTGTCACCGTCGTATTCGATGGTGACCTGGGTCTTGCCGTCCGGACGCAGATACGGCAGCGCACCGGACTTGCGGACCTCGGTCAGGCGGCGCGACAGGCGATGAGCCAGGGCGATGGGCACCGGCATGTACTCGGGGGTCTCGTTGGTGGCGTAACCGAACATCAAGCCCTGGTCGCCCGCGCCCTGGGCGTCGATCTCGTCCTCGGAGATGCCGCTGCGGTTCTCGTGGGAGTTGAACACGCCGCCGGCGATGTCCGGCGACTGCGCGCCGATGGCCACGTTCACACCGCACGACGCGCCGTCGAAGCCCTTGGTCGACGAGTCGTAGCCGATGTCGAGGATCTTGCCGCGGACGATGCCCGGGATGTCGACGTAGGCGCTGGTCGTCACCTCACCGGCGACGTGTACCTGCCCGGTGGTGACCAGGGTCTCCACCGCGACGCGGGCCTTGGGGTCCTGATCGAGGATGGCGTCGAGGATCGAGTCGCTGATCGCGTCACAGATCTTGTCCGGGTGTCCCTCGGTGACGGACTCGCTGGTGAAAAGGCGGGACGCAGAGCTGGACATCGGATCCTCTCGAGGTCGTGACGGCGACGTACGGACGTCGCCGGTGATCGTAGACAAAACTACACAGGGGTCATGACGTGTGCGTGGCGGGCGTTGCGGTGCCCGATCCATCAGGCACCAGTGAGCGGACCGCGTCAAGGATCCGGCTCGCCATGAGTGTTTTGGTCCCCATCGGCAGTGCGGTCTCCTCGCCGTGCGCCGACAGCAGCCACCCGGTGTTGTCCTCGGTGCCGAAAGCCTTGCCGTTGCCCACGGCGTTGACCACCAGCAGATCGCACCCCTTGCGCTTGAGTTTCGCGCGACCGTGGTCGAGGACCCCACCCGTCTCGTCGCCGGTCTCGGCGGCGAAACCCACGATCACCGTTTCGACCGGGATGGATCCGGCGTCACGGGCCTCGACGAGTCCGCGCAGGATGTCGGGGTTGGTGGTCAACTCGACCGGAGCGGGCCCCGCGTCACCCTTCTTGATCTTGGACTCCGCGGTGGACACGGGCCGGAAGTCGGCGACCGCGGCCGCCATGATGACGACGTCGGCGTCGGCGGCGCGGCGGGTCATCTCCGCGGCCAGTTCGCGCGCGCTGTCGATCGGGACGACCTCGACGGCGGCGGGCTCGCCGGCCCCGGCGGTCGACCCGGCGACCACGGTCACCTCGGCACCGCGCTGTGCGGCCGCGCGGGCGAGTGCGAAACCTTGTTTGCCGGAGCTGTGGTTACCCAGGAAGCGGACCGGATCGAGAGGCTCGCGGGTGCCGCCGGCGCTGATCAGTACGCGTACCCCGACAAGATCGTGCGGCAGGGCGTCGGCGCGGTCGAGCAACAGCTCACCGATGAGGGCGATCTCCTGAGGCTCGGGCAGACGTCCGGGTCCGCTGTCGGTTCCGGTGAGCCGGCCCGACGCCGGCGACATGACGATGTTCCCGCGCTCCCGCAGCGTCGCGACGTTGGCCTGGGTGGCCCGGTGGCGCCACATCTCGGTGTGCATCGCCGGCACGAACAACACCGGGCACGTCGTCACCAGCAGTGAGGCGGTGAGCAGATCGTCGGCACGGCCGGTCGCGGCACGCGAGAGCAGATCAGCGGTCGCCGGGGCGATGATCACCAGGTCGGCACCCTGGCCGAGCCGTACGTGCACGACCTCGTCGACGCCGTCGAAGACCTCGGTGCTGACCGGGTTACCGGAAAGCGCCTCGAAGGTCGCGGCGCCGACGAATTCCAACGCGTTGCGCGTGGGCACGACCCGGACGTCGTGGCCGTCCTCGGTGAAATGCCGGATGAGCGAACACACCTTGTAGGCGGCGATCCCACCGCCCACCCCGATCAGGATGCGCTTGCGGCCGCGTGCTGCCGGGCCGGTCGTCGCTGCGGTCATCTGCGGACCTGCGGGGTTTCTTACTCGCCCTCGGTGTGCTCGAGCAGGTCGGAGTGGATCTCGCGCATCGCGATCGACAGCGGCTTCTCCTGCAGACCCGGCTCGACGAGCGGGCCGACGTATTCGAGGATGCCGTCGCCGAGCTGGTTGTAGTAGTCGTTGATCTGCCGGGCGCGCTTGGCGGCGTAGATGACCAGCGCGTACTTCGACGACGCGCGCTCGAGGAGGTCGTCGATCGGGGGGTTGGTGATACCCAGCGGGGTGTCGTAGGCCGGTGCGTCGGCGATCTCGGTCATCTCGAAGTTGGTCTGCGTGCTCACGCGAACTCCTGGGAGTTGTGGGGTGGAAAGTCTGTCGGGGTGGAAGTCTGCGGGGTTGGAATCTGAGGGGTTGGCATCTGGGCGGGAACCGGCGACATGGTCGCCGGCGGCGGTCAGCTCGCCGCTGATTCGGGTCCGACCAGCAAGGATACCAATTCATCGGCGGCGCGGTCGACTCGGGAGTTCACGATGACGTGATCGAACTCGTCCTGAGCAGCCATCTCGGTGCGTGCGGTGGCCAATCGGGCATCGATCGCCTCGGGCGTTTCGGTGCCGCGACCACGCAATCGTGACTCCAGTTCGTCCCAGCTCGGCGGAGCCAGGAACACCAGGTCCGCCTCCGGAAGTCGGCGTCGCACATTGCGGGCGCCGACCAGATCGACCTCGAGCAGAACCGGCACGCCGGACTCCAGCGCCTGCTCCACGGGGCGCAACGGTGTGCCCGAGCGCTGCAGCCCGCCGTGGATCTCGGCCCATTCGAGCAACTCGCCGTCGGCGATCATGCGGTCGAAGTCGGCGCGGGAGACGAAGTGGTAATCGCGTCCGTCGACCTCGCCGGGGCGGGGATCGCGGGTGGTCGCCGAGACACTGAACCACAGGTCGGGAACCAGCTCCCGAACCCTGCCGACGACCGTCGACTTGCCCACAGCAGAGGGGCCGACCAGTACCACCAGTCGGCCCCTCGTACGTGTGGGCTGGCCCATCACGCTGCTGTGTTCGTTGTGCTCGGTCAGGAGCTGAACTTCTCGAGCAACGCCTTGCGCTGACGATCGCCGAGACCGCGCAGGCGGCGCGTCGGGGCGATCTCCAGCTCGTTCATGATCTCCTGCGCCTTGACCTTGCCGACCTTCGGCAGGGCTTCGAGCAGGGCCGAGACCTTCATCTTGCCCAAGATCTCGTCATCTTCGGCATCCTTGAGCACCTGCTTGAGGTCGGTGCCACCACGCTTGAGACGCTCTTTGAGCTCGGCGCGCGCTCGGCGGGCGGCAGCAGCCTTCTCCAACGCAGCGGCGCGCTGCTCGTCTGTCAACTGGGGAAGCGCCACGGGTTCCTCCGTCTTTCGTTATCGATCTGGACTGCACCGGCACCGTGTGGTGCCCGGTGGCGTGTGGCCGCTCGTGAGCGGGTGCGGTGGGTCGCTGCGACGGATCGCCACGACCGGCACTCACCGATTTGGTGCGGCGAAAGCGACCGTACCCACGTGAGCAGGCATTTGCGAGGGCCACCCCTGCCAAGCGCCGCGTGGGCGGTGCTGTAGGTTGCCCGCGGACCGCCCGCCGGTGGGCGGGTCGATCGGGCATCACCGTACCCCATCAACCCGGATGGTTGCGACCATAACCGCAGGTGAGCGGGGTGTGTCGAGACCGACACCAGAATGCGGCGATCTCGCCGGGCGACGACCGACTCTGCCCACGGCGACAACTCTGGGACTGGTGTGACGGGTGTGGTCACGTCGAATTGCTCCGAACATTCCCCGCACGTTGCGCGTGTCGTGGGACCCGAACGGCAAACGGAGGACCGGCTCGGCGGATCGGCTCAGCGGTCTGTCGGGACCGTCGCGATCGCCACGGTCCCGCCGCCGGGGCGGGCCCGGACCGTCAGGGATCCGCCGGCGGCGGCCAGCCGAACCCGACGTGAGGCGAGCCCGAGGTGGCCGGTGGCCATCTGGGCGTCGAGTCGCTCGCCCGACACGTCGTCGTCGGTGACGCCGACACCGTCGTCCACGACGATCAGCCGCGCCTGCCCGTCGGTGTGCTCGAGCGTGAGCTCCACCCGGTGCGCGCGGGCATGTTTGACCACGTTCATGTCGCGTCGGAGGCGGCGGCGAAGGACGCGACGGTGGTGAGGGCCACCAGATCGACCAACAGCGCCAGCCACGCCCAGTACAGCGTCCGCCGGCCGGCACGTCGTGCGGGCACGATGCTGGCGACCGCCCACACCACGTAGGCGCCGACGACCGCCCAGGTCGGCACCAACAGGTGCGCGGGTGGATCGAGGGCGACGACAAGCGTCGTGAACACCGCCAGCGTCAGCCGCACCACCACCTGCACACGCAGCCCGAGCAGGGCGTGTTCGTAGAGGATGCGGTCGAGTGCCGGCTCACCGAGACCCGGTGCGGAAAACCCGCGTGGCCGCCACCGCCCGAGAGGCTCCCGACTCATTCGATGAGGTGTTGCCGCATGCCCTCGGCGACCGCGGCGGCACGATCGGAGACACCGAGCTTCTGATAGAGGTTGCCCGCGTGGGTCTTGACGGTCGACGCACCGATGTAGAGCTCGGCGGCGATCTGCGGAATGGACAGGCCTCGCGCGAAACCGTTGAGCACCTGGCTTTCTCGCTCACTGAGTGTCGGTACACCGGGAGCGGCGTGCGCCCGGATCTGGGTGACGAGACCGGCGGCGAGCTCGGGTGGCACGACCGTCTCGCCGCGCGCGACCCGTTCGACGGCTCCGACGATGGCGTCGCGGTCGGCGTCCTTCGACATGTAGCCCGCCGCACCCTCGCGCAGCGCGTCGAACACGACCACCGAATCGGTGACCGCCGAGAGCAGCAGCACCTTGGTGGAGACACCGTCCCGGGTCACCGCGTGGACGAGATCGATACCCGTCATGCCGGGCATCTGGTAGTCGACGACGGCGACGTCGGGCTGCAGTTCGCCGATCGTGGCGATCCCCGACCGCGCATCCCCGGCCTCCCCGACCACCCGGATGCGACCGCTGGCCGACAGTCCTCGCAACAGACCGTCCCGGAAGAACGGGTGATCGTCGACGACCACGACGCTGATGGTCCGGTTCATGCGGCCTCCTCGGGCGCCGGCCTCACGACAGCGCTGATTCCACCTCATCACGCGCGGCCTCGAACGACGCGCGCAACGCGCCGATGTCGGGGCCGGCGCGCAGCACCCCGCGTGAACTCGCCGGCAGCAGCCAGGCGAGGTCGGCCTCGGCGAAGACCGAACCGAGATCCTCGGCGCGTGCTCCTTGGGCGCCGAGGCCCGGGGCCAGGACGGGACCGGCGAGTGCGGTGAGATCGAGGCCGTGCGCACGGGTCGCACCGACCACCACGCCCACCGTGCCCGCGCCGTCGGTGTTGACCGCGGCGGCCGCGTCGACGATCCGCTGCCCCACCGTTCGCCCGTCGGCATCGGCCAGTTGCACCGACGCACCCTCCGGGTTGGAGGTGCGGGCGAGGACGAACACGCCCCGCCCGGCCGGGCGTGCCGCGTCGAGTGCCGGTGCGAGGGAACCGAATCCGAGGTACGGGGAGACGGTGACCGCGTCGGAGGCCAGCGGCGACGAATCGTCGAGCCACGCTCGCGCGTAGGCGGCCATCGTCGATCCGATGTCACCGCGTTTGGCGTCGGCGAGCACGAGCGCCCCGGCGTCGCGGCATCCGGCGATGACCCGTTCGAGGGTCGCCAGGCCGGCCGCGCCGAACGGCTCGAAGAACGCCACCTGCGGTTTGACGACCGCCGCCACCGACCCGAACGCCTCGATACAGATGTCGGCGAAGCGGTCCAGCCCGGCCGGGTCGGCTCCGAGTCCCCAGGATTCGAGGAGTTCGACGTGCGGGTCGATCCCCGCGCACAGCCGCCCCCGTGCGGTGACGGCGGTGCGGAAACGGGGACCGAAGCCGGTCACTTCTCGGTCCCGCCCGGCTCGTTCACCAGGGCCGCGTGGCGCCGCTGCAGCGCCTCGACACCCATCTGGTTGCCCCGCGCGGCCTCGATGCCCTGCACTGCCGCGCTGGCACCCTGCACCGTGGTGATACACGGGATTCCGGCGGCCACGGCGGCACTGCGGATCTCGTAGCCGTCGACCCGCGGGCCGGACTGGCCGTAGGGCGTGTTGATGACCATCGCCACCTCACCGGCGCGGATGGCGTCGAGGATGGTCGGCTCCCCCGGCTGTGCCTCGAAGTGCTTGCGCACCGTCTGCGACTCGATGCCGTTGCGCCGCAACACCTCTGCGGTTCCCTCGGTGGCCAGGATGGTGAATCCGAGGTCGGCGAGGTGTTTGACCGGGAACAGCAGCGCCCGCTTGTCCTTGTTGGCCACCGACACGAAGACGGCGCCGTCGGTGGGCAGCGAGCCGTAGGCGGCGGTCTGCGACTTGGCGAAGGCCCGCCCGAAATCGGCGTCGATGCCCATCACCTCACCGGTGGACTTCATCTCCGGACTGAGCAGCGAGTCGACCCCGGTGCCGTCGTGGCGGCGGAACCTGTTGAACGGCAACACCGCTTCCTTCACCGCGATCGGTGCGTGCACCGGGGCGTGGCCACCGTCGCCGTCGGCGGCGAGGATGCCCTGATCACGCAGTTCGGCGATGGAGGTGCCCAGCATGACGCGGGCACATGCCTTGGCCAGCGGTATCGCGGTGGCCTTGGAGACGAACGGCACCGTGCGGCTCGCGCGGGGGTTGGCCTCGAGCACGTAGAGGATGTCGTCCTTGAGCGCGTACTGGACGTTGAGCAGTCCGCGCACCCCGATCCCCTTGGCCAGTGCCTCGGTCGACTCGCGCACCATCTGCAGGTCCGCGCGACCGAGGGTGATCGGCGGCAGCGCGCACGCCGAGTCGCCGGAGTGGATCCCGGCCTCCTCGATGTGCTCCATGATCCCGCCGATGTAGACCTCGGTGCCGTCGCACAGCGCGTCGACGTCGATCTCCACCGCGTCCTCGAGGAACCGGTCCACCAGCACCGGGTGATCGGGGGTCAATTCGGTTGCGCGCGAGATGTAGTCGGCCAGGGACGACTCGTCGTAGACGATCTCCATGCCGCGCCCGCCGAGCACGTAGGAGGGACGCACCAGGACCGGGTAGCCGATCCGGGCGGCGGTCTCGCGTGCCTCGTCGAAGCTGGTGGCCGTCCCGAACGCCGGCGCGGGCAGTCCCGCGGCGGTCAGCACCTTGCCGAATTCGCCACGGTCCTCGGCGAGGTCGATGGCCGCGGGGCTGGTGCCGACGATGGGGACGCCCGCGGATTCGAGCCGGTCGGCCAATCCCAGCGGGGTCTGCCCGCCCAGCTGGACGATGACGCCGGCGACGGTGCCCGACTCCGATTCGGCGTGGAACACCTCGAGGACGTCCTCGAAGGTCAACGGCTCGAAGTACAGGCGATCGGCGGTGTCGTAGTCGGTCGAGACGGTCTCCGGGTTGCAGTTGACCATGACCGTCTCGTAGCCGGCCTCGCTGAGCGTGAGCGCGGCGTGCACGCACGAGTAGTCGAATTCGATGCCCTGCCCGATGCGGTTGGGTCCCGAACCCAGGATCAGGACCTTGGGCCGATCGGGCTGCGGCGCGATCTCGCTGGTCGCCGCCGGATCGAGCTCATAGGTCGAATAGTGATAGGGCGTCTTGGCCTCGAATTCGGCCGCGCACGTGTCGACGGTCTTGTAGACCGGGCGGACACCCGAGGCGTGCCGGAAGGCGCGGACCGCGTCCTCGTCGGCGAAATCCGAACGCAGCGCCGCGATCTGGCGATCGGAGAAGCCGGTCGACTTGGCCTCGCGCAGCAACTCCGCCGTCAGCTGCCCGGCGTCGCGGATCTCGGTGCCCAGCGCCGCGATCCCGCCGATCTCGGCGAGGAACCACGGGTCGATCGCGGTGGCCTCGTACAACTGCTCGACGGTGGCGCCGGCATCGAAGGCCAGCATGATGCCGTAGAGCCGGCCGTCCTTGGGGGTGCGCAACTGCTCGAGGAGCGCCTCGAGGTCCACCGTCGACGGGTCGGACCGGTTGGGCTCGGTCCAGAATCCGGCCGCCTTGGTCTCCAGCGAGCGCATCACCTTGCCCAGCGCCTCGGCGAACGACCGGCCCAGACTCATCGCCTCGCCCACCGACTTCATGGTGGTGGTCAGTGTGTCGTCGGCGCCGGGGAACTTCTCGAACGCGAACCGCGGAGCCTTGACCACGACGTAGTCGAGTGTCGGCTCGAAGCAGGCCGGAGTCTCCTTGGTGATGTCGTTGGTGATCTCGTCGAGGCTGTACCCGATCGCGAGTTTCGCGGCGATCTTGGCGATCGGGAATCCCGTCGCCTTGGAGGCCAGCGCCGAGGACCGCGAGACACGGGGATTCATCTCGATGACGACGAGACGACCGTCGGCGGGGTCCTGCGCGAACTGGATGTTGCAGCCGCCGGTGTCGACGCCGACCTCGCGCAGGATGGCGATCGAGAGATCGCGCATCTTCTGGTATTCGCGGTCGGTGAGGGTCATCGCCGGCGCCACGGTCACCGAGTCACCGGTGTGCACCCCGACCGGGTCGACGTTCTCGATGGAGCAGATGACGACCACGTTGTCGCGGTTGTCACGCATCAGCTCGAGCTCGTATTCCTTCCAGCCGAGGATCGACTCCTCGATGAGCACATTCGCCGTCGGCGATGCGGCCAGGCCACCGCCGGCGATGCGCTCGAGGTCGTTCTCGTCGTAGGCCATGCCCGATCCGAGGCCGCCCATGGTGAACGACGGCCGCACCACCACCGGATAGCCGAGTTCGGCGACGGTCTCGCGCACCTCGGCCATGGTGTGGCAGACGGCCGAGCGGGCGCTCTCGCCGCCGACCTTGGCGACGATGTCCTTGAACATCTGCCGGTCCTCGCCGCGCTGGATGGCATCGAAGTCGGCGCCGATGAGCTCGATGCCGTATTTCTCCAGCGAACCCCGATCATGCAGTGCCACAGCCGTGTTCAGCGCCGTCTGACCACCGAGGGTGGCCAGCACGGCGTCGATGGGATGCCCGGCGTCGCGTTCGGCCTCGATGACCTTCTCGACGTATTCGGCGGTGATCGGCTCGATGTAGGTGGCATCGGCGAACTCCGGGTCGGTCATGATCGTGGCCGGGTTGGAGTTCACCAGGCTCACCCGCAGGCCCTCGGCCTTGAGGACGCGGCACGCCTGGGTGCCGGAGTAGTCGAACTCGCAGGCCTGGCCGATGACGATCGGTCCAGAACCGATCACCAGGACGTGCGACAGGTCGGTGCGGCGCGGCATCAGGCCCTCGTTCCGTTGGCGCGGTCACCCTCGAGCAGGGTGACGAATTTGTCGAAGAGATACGCGGCGTCATGGGGTCCGGCCGCGGCCTCGGGATGGTATTGCACCGAAAACGCACGGCCCGAGAGCAATTCGACGCCCTCGACGGTTCCGTCGTTGGCGCAGGTGTGGCTGACGCGGGCCCGGCCGAAATCGGTGTCGAACTCCTCGCCGGCCTCCCCCTCGAGGGCGAACCCGTGGTTCTGGGAGGTGATCGACACCGTGCCGGTGGCGTGGTCGATGACCGGGATGTTGATCCCGCGGTGCCCGAAGGTCATCTTGTAGGTGGAGCGGCCCAGGGCTCGTCCGAGGATCTGGTTACCGAAGCAGATCCCGAACAGCGGCAGATCCGCTCCGAGGACCTCGCGGGTCAGTGCGACGGCGGCATCGGCGGTCGCCGGGTCGCCGGGACCGTTGGACAAGAACACCCCGTCGGGCCGGAGTTCGCGGATGGCCGCGAAGGACGTGTCGGAGGGCAACACGTGCACCGCCACGCCGCGCTGGGCGAACATCCGAGGGGTGTTGGTCTTGATACCCAGATCGATGGCGGCGACGGTCAGTCGCGCCTGCTGCGCGGGCTCGACGAGGTAGCCCCGGTCGGTGGACACCTCCCCGGCGAGGTCGGCGCCCTTCATCGACGGCTGGCTGCGCACGCGGCCGAGCATCTCCTCGGTGGAGGCGAGCGCCGGACCGGAGAACACACCGGCCCGCATCGATCCGTGATCACGCAGCACGCGCACGACGGTGCGGGTGTCGATACCCGCGATGCCGACCACACCCTGGCGGACGAGTTCCTCCTCGAGGCTCGTCGTGGCCCGCCAATTCGACACGCGCCGTGTGGGATTGCGGATCGCGTAACCGGCCACCCAGATCTTGCCGGAGTCACCGTCGATGCCGTCGCTCCCGGCGCTGCCGGTCGATTCGCCGTCCTCGGGGTTCCAACCGGTGTTGCCGATCTGCGGTGCGGTCGCGACCACGATCTGGCGGTGATAGCTCGGGTCGGTCAGCGTCTCCTGATATCCGGTCATCGCGGTGCAGAACACGGCCTCACCGAGTGTCTCGCCGGTGGCGCCGTAGGGCTGCCCGGAGAACACCTGACCGTTCTCGAGCACCAGAACCGCTGCGGTCATTGATCTTTCCCCTGTTCGCTATCGGTCAATGTCTCAGTGTGGGCCGGGGTCTCGGAATCGGCCGGTGCCGCGGAGAATTCGGCGATCCACGGCGGGTAGACGGCCTTGTCGTCGGCGCGGAAGCCGGAGTCGATCTCGGTTCCCGACGGCAGCGTCCACCGGATCACCAGCACACCGCCGCGGCCCATCACCTTTCCGGCATGGCCGTTCTCGGTCCGGATCGCGGTGATCGACGACCGCGGAATCCAGATCGTGGAGGCGCCGGCGCGCTCGATGCCGATACCGTCGGTGAACGCGGAGATGTCGGCGGCGGCGCGATCGCCGAAATCACCGACGGCGACCCGGTTCTGCCAGCTCGGGGCGAGCGTGGCGCCGAGATAGAGCCCGGAATCCGGGCCGAGGAGCGCAGCACCCGGATCGTCGGGGAAGCCCGGGATCTCGCCGATCGCCTCGGCCTGGCGTCGGCCTCGATTGCGCCAGCCCCGCAGCAACAGGGCCACCAGCGCCAGCCACGCGGCCAGGACGACGATCACGATGATCAGGTCGAGGAAGATCTCACTCATGCGCTCGCCCGCCCGTCCCGGGCGGTGACGACACCCCGTAGCAGCGTGGCGCTCACCCGCGCGGGCATCGTCATCTCCTCGTACGGCGTGTTCGACGACAGGCTGGCCAGCTCGTCACCGCGGACCACCCAGGGCGAGGACGGGTCGACCAGGGTCAGGTTGGCCGGTTCGCCGACGGCGATGGGGCGTCCCTGATCGGTGAGTCCGACGATCTGCGCGGGTCGTTCGCTCATCACCCGGGCGACCCCGCGCCAGTCCAGCAATCCGGGTTCGACCATGGTCGCCACGATGATCGGCAATGCCGTCTCGAGCCCGAGCATGCCCGGCTTGGCCTGGGCGAATTCGCAGCATTTGTCCTGCGAGGCGTGTGGCGCGTGATCGGTGGCCACGCAGTCGATGATGCCCTGGGCCAGTGCCTGCACGAGCGCTGCGGTGTCGCGGGCCTCCCGCAGCGGCGGGTTCACCTTGTTGACCGCGTCATAGGTGGCCAGGCGCTCGTCGGTGAGCAGCAGGTGGTGCGGGGTGACCTCGGCGGTGATGGAGATTCCCTGCTCCTTGGCCCAACGCACGAGCTCGACGGTGCCCTCGGTGGAGGCGTGACAGATGTGCACCCGGGCCCCGGCGTCGCGGGCCAGCAGCGCATCGCGCACAACGATCGACTCCTCGGCGGCGCGCGGCCATCCGGTCAAGCCCAGCCGTGCCGCGTTCGGTCCCTCGTGGGCGACGGCACCCTTGGTCAGTCGCGGCTCCTCGGCATGCTGGGCGATCAGCACGCCGAGTCCGGTGGCGTATTCGAGGGCGCGGCGCATGATCAGCGGGTCGTGGACGCATTTGCCGTCGTCGCTGAACATGCGCACACCCGCGACGCCGGCCGCCATCATGCCCATCTCGGCGAGTTGCTCACCGCCCAGGCCGACGGTGACCGCCCCGACCGGGTGGACGTCGACCAGACCCACGTCGCGCCCGATCCGCCAGACGCTGTCGGTGATCGTCGAGTTGTCGGCGACGGGATCGGTGTTGGCCATGGCGAACACTGCCGTGTACCCGCCGAGCGCCGCCGCCCGCGAGCCAGTGCGGATGGTCTCGGTGTCCTCCCGGCCCGGCTCCCGCAGGTGGGTGTGCAGGTCGACGAAACCCGGCAGCAGCACCGCACCGGCACCGTCGATGCGCTCGGCTCCGTCGGGCACCGTCACCGACGTCCCGATTTCGGTGATCACCCCGTCGACGACGGCCACGTCGACCGTGTCCTCGCCGTACGGCCGAACCTGTTGCAGGACAACAGTTCCGATGTTCCTCGGGGCGCTCACTGCGATACTCCTGACTGTTCGGTCCCGACGAGCAGGCGGAACAACACCGCCATCCGCACATGGACTCCGTTGCGTACCTGTTCGAGGACGGTGGCTGCGGGGGCGTCGGCGACCGAGAAGCCGATCTCCATGCCGCGCAGCATCGGTCCCGGATGCAGGATCACCGCCTTGTCACCGAGCAGTCCCAGGCGGCGCTCGGAGAGCCCGTAACGCACCGAGTACTCGCGCGCGCTGGGGAAGAAACCGCCGTTCATGCGTTCGGCCTGCACGCGCAGCATCATCACCGCATCGACGGCCGGCAGTTCGGCATCGAGGTCGCTCGACACGGTGACCGGCCAGGTGTCGACGCCCACCGGCAGCAGTGTCGGTGGCGCCACCAGCACCACCTCCGCGCCGAGGGTCGAGAGCAGATGCGCGTTGGAGCGGGCCACCCGGGAGTGCAGGACGTCGCCGACGATCGCGATGCGGCGACCGTGCAGTGAGCCGAGTCGCTGACGCAACGTCAGGGCATCGAGGAGCGCCTGCGTGGGGTGTTCGTGCATGCCGTCACCGGCGTTGATCACCGACGGGCCGATGCCGTCCTGTCCCTCGGTCCATTGCGCGATCTGTTGTGCCGCACCCGAAGCCGGATGCCGGACGATCAGCGCGTCGGCTCCGATGGCGCGCAGGGTCATCGCGGTGTCACGCAGCGACTCTCCCTTGCCGACCGAGGAACTCGACGCCGAGACGTTGATCACGTCGGCGCTCATCCATTTGCCCGCGGTCTCGAAGGACACCCGGGTGCGGGTGGAGTTCTCGTAGAAGACCGTCATGACGGTGCGCCCGCGCAGGGTCGGCAGTTTGCGGACCTCACGTCCGGCGAGCGCCTGCTCGAAGCGTTCGGCCTCGTCGAGCAACTCGGTGGCCTCGGCCGCCGACAGGCCCTCGGTCGACAGCAGGTGTCGCATCAGCGCTCCCCTGCGCCGGCCGCGCTCAACACGACCTCGTCGAGTCCGTCGTGCTCGACGAGGTGCACGGCGACGCTCTCGTCACGTGAGGTCGGAATGTTCTTGCCGACATAGTCTGCGCGCAAGGGCAATTCGCGGTGGCCGCGGTCGATGAGGACGGCGAGCTGCACCGCGTCGGGGCGGCCGAGGTCGCGCAGGGCGTCGAGGGCGGCCCGCACCGTGCGACCGGAGTAGAGGACGTCGTCGACCAGGATCACGATCGCGTGGTCGACACCGCCGGGCGGTACCACCGTCCGTTCGAGGGGGCGGTGGGGTTTGTCGCGCAGATCGTCGCGATACAAGGTGATGTCGAGGTAGCCGACGGGGATGTCGCGTCCGGCGAACTCGCCGATCTTGGCGGCCAGCCGGTCGGCGAGAGTGGTTCCGCGAGTGGGAATCCCGATGATGATGACGCGCGGGGCGTCGGGGGCGTCGAGAGCGTTCTTCTCGATCACCTGGTGTGCGACGCGGGCAATGGTCCGCGAGACGTCCCCGGCGTCGAGGAGAACTCGTCTACCTGAGGGTGCACCGTCGGTGGGCGTGACCACGCCGACCTCCTTCTCCGCCTCACGGGACGGATCGTTAAAGGATGTCTGTCGCGGCCAAGACTACACGCCGGAATCGTGTGCGCCGAACCGGACTCGGCCGGCTCGGCTCAGTGGACTCGGCCGGGCCGGCTCAGTGGTTGTCGCGGTCCGAACCCGCCGCCTGCGCGGCCCGCACCTGCGGGGCGAGGTCGGCGATCGTCTGCAGCACCCCGTTGACGAAGGCGGGCGAATCGTCGGTGGACAGTTCCTTGGCGAGTTCGACCGCCTCGTCGACCACGACGACCGGGTCGACGTCGGTGGCGTTGAACAACTCCCAGGTGGACAGGCGCAGGATCGCCCGGTCCACCGCGGGCAGACGGGCCAGGGTCCAGCCCTTCAGGTGCGAGGAGATGACCGCATCGATCTGCGCCTGGTCGACCACCAGACCGTCGATGACCCGCGCGGTGTAGGGGTGGATCTGTCCGACACTCTCGTCGGTACGGACCAGCTCCCGCCGTTCGGCGACGAGTTCGGCCGGGCTGACGGCCTTGGCTTCGGCCTCGAACAGCAGGTCGATGGCGCGGCGACGCGCCTTGTGTCGGGTTCCGGGCTGCTTCACGTGTGGGGATCTCGCTAGTTGTTGACGCGGCCGAGGTAACTGCCGTCGCGCGAGTCGACCTTCAGTTTGTCGCCGGTGTTGATGAACAGCGGAACCGCGATCTCGGCACCGGTCTCCATGGTGGCGGGCTTGGTGCCACCGGTGGAGCGGTCGCCCTGCAGGCCCGGATCGGTGTGGGTGACCTCGAGCTCGACGGTGACCGGCAGCTCGACGAACAGCGGGGTGCCGTCGTTGAGCGAGACCTGCACGGTCATGTTCTCCAACAGGAACCGGGCGCCGTCACCGACGGTTGCCGGTGCCAGCGAGTACTGCTCGTAGTCCTGGGCGTCCATGAAGACGTAGTCGGTGCCGTCGTTGTAGAGGTAGGTCATGTCACGACGGTCGACGGTCGCGGTCTCCACCTTGACCCCGGCATTGAAGGTCTTATCGACGGTCTTTCCCGACAGGATGTTCTTGATCTTGGTGCGCACGAAGGCCGGGCCCTTGCCAGGCTTGACGTGCTGGAACTCCAGGATCTGCCAGAGCTGGTCGTCCATGCGGAGCACGAGGCCGTTCTTGAAATCGGCGGTGGTCGCCATATGTGTCGTCTCTTCCTTACTTGACGTCGAGAACCGTCAGATGACGGTGAATGTCTTGTCGCTGGCGGTCAGCAGCTCCGGTTCGCCGTCGGTGACGACGAGGGTGTCCTCGATCCTGACTCCACCTCGGCCCGGGAGGTAGACCCCGGGTTCCACGGTCACCGCTGCGCCGCAAGGCAGTGTACCCGTTGCGAGCTTGCCGATTCCGGGCGCTTCATGGATCTCGAGGCCGACTCCGTGCCCGAGACCGTGCACGTAGTTCTCCGCGTGACCGGCGTCGGCGATGACCGACCGGGCCGCGGCGTCCACCCCGCGTAGGTCGGCACCCGGGTGCAGTGCCGAACGACCGGCGGCCTGCGCGGTGGCGACGAGTTCGTAGATCTCACGTTGCCACGACGCGGCGCGGCGGAGCACGAAGGTCCGGGTCATGTCGGAGTGGTAGCCGCCGAACACCGCGCCGAAGTCGATCTTCACAAAGTCGCCGTCGGCGAGCACACCGTGGGTGGGGCGATGGTGCGGAATCGCCGAGTGGGCGCCTGCGGCGACGATGGTCTCGAAGGCCACCGCGTCCGCGCCGCGCCGGAACATCTCCCACTCCAGGGCGCGGGCGACCTCTCGCTCGGTGGCTCCTGCCCGTAATCCCCCGCCTTCGATCAGTGCGGCAAGTGCCTCGTCGCCGATCCGGCAGGCCCGCCGCAACAGCGCGATCTCCCCGGCATCCTTGATCTCCCGCAAGCCCTGCACCAGGCCGGTCCGACCGACGAGTTCGACTCCGCCCGGCGCGTCCGCGCCCAGAGCCCGGTGCGCGGCGACCGTGAGCGCGTCGGCTTCGAACCCGATCCGTCGCGCCCCGGCGTCGGCGGCGACGCGGAGCAGAGCCGGTGGGCAGTCGCGGGCGATGACGGGTTCGAGATCACCGGCCTGCTCACCGACCTGGGTGAGATAGCGGCCGTCGGTGCAGATGCGATCGCCCGCCGGACCCGACGCCGAGATCAACACCGCACCGTTGGAGCCGGTGAATCCGGTCAGGTAGCGCACGTTGGTGAGATCACCGACCAGGAATGCGTCGACGGCGAGGTCACCACCACCGATCAGGTCACGCAGCCGGTCACGACGACCGGCATGGTCATGTGTGAAGGTCATGGCTTCACGGTAAGGCCTCGAGCCCGACCGTCCGCGCCGAGACGCACCCTGCGTCGAGCCGCGAACTGTGTCCAAGAGCACTGAATGCGCCAACCCTCTAGTAACGTGTTCGGCATGTTCTCTTCCTGGTTGCTGCGCGGAGTGGTCATGACCGCGGTGCACGTCGTGGCCCGAGTGGTGCTCGGACTGGCCATCATCCACGCTCCCCTGCACTCCACGGTGTGGAAGACGATCGCGGTCGCCGTGGTCGTGCTGGTGTCCCTGCTCTGGGGCGGTATCGACGGCATCGCCGACGCGCGGGCCAACCCCGACCCCGACGACTATGAGGACCTCACCGTCCGCTGGCTCAAGGCCGGCGTCTTCGCGGGTGTCGTCGCCGGTCTCATCTCCTGGATCCTGGGCAGCTTCGTCTTCGCCGGGATCGGCCAGGCCAGCCTGTGGGTCGAACTGATCGCCGGTGGCTCGTTCACCGCGCTCCTGATCTTCGTCCCCGCGTTCGTCGGCGCCGCGGTGGGTCGCTGGCTGATGCGCCGCGATCAGCGCAAGAACTCCCACGACGACGACTGGTCGGTGCACCCCGACGCGCAGCCAACCGAGCAGATCGAGCGGGTCTGACACACCTCGCCCAGTCCTCGGCCAGCGTGCGGCGATTCACTGTCGGCAGAACGGCTCGCCAGGCAACGGGTGCCGCCCGATAGTGGCGTCGAAGGGCAGATCGCGCACCAACTCGGGCCGCTCATCGTACGGATCGACCTCTGCAGGCGCGCTGCGAAGATAGTCACCCAGGTAGTCGAAGAACCAGATCTCGAAAACGCCGTCACGAGCACGTTCGTAGCCGCAGTGGGCGGCGGCCGTCACCAGATCGAAGCCGTCGTTCGGTGAGCACGCACGGAAAGCGGAGAGGAAGTCCGCGCACCGTTCGTCGGTGGCCCAGAGTTCGCGTTCGACCTCGGGGTCCTGCGCTGCGAGGTCCTGGTGCCCCCCAGACCGTTCGGCCCACCACGCGTCTTCCTCGTCCTCCGACATACCCCGCGTCGGACTCGGTGTCGGGGTGGTCCACCACACGAAAGTCGGGTCGTCCGCGCGGATCAGTCCCCACTGTCCCTGGCGCCAGTCGGCCACCGGTGATTCCAGCCGGGCGCGCGCCAGCGTCCACCCGGGTAGCGGTTCGCCGAAGTAGACGGGCGAGACGACACACTGTTCACACACCGACGCCGTCCCTCGTCATCCGGCCCGGATTCATCCAGCTCAGAGCAGGGTCGCCCCGCCCGGCGCCGCTTCTGCGGCAACCGCCGAGTACGCGGCGGCGACCAGGGAGGGGTCGGGGCCCTCGAGGCGCCCGGGTTTGGCGAGTCCGTCCAGGACGACGAAACGCATGACGCCGGAGCGGTTCTTCTTGTCACCCGCCATCGTGGTGAGCAGATCGCCGAGGGCATCGGCATCGTAGGTCGTCGGCAATCCGACGAGGGACAGGATCGCCGCGTGGCGATCGGCGGTCGCGTCGTCGAGCCGACCGGCCAGCCGCGCGAGTTCGGCGGCGAAGACCAGTCCCACCGACACCGCCGCGCCGTGGCGCCAGCGGTAGCGTTCGCGACGCTCGATGGCGTGGCCGAGCGTGTGACCGTAATTCAGGATCTCCCGCAGCGACGACTCCTTGAGGTCGGCGGATACCACGTCGGCCTTGACCTGCACCGATCGACGGATGAGCTCGGGGAGGACGTCGGCAGTCGGGTCGGTGGCCGCGACCGGGTCGGCCTCGATGATGTCGAGGATCGTCGGGTCGGCGATGAATCCGGTCTTGATGACCTCCGCCAGACCGGCGATCACCTCGTTGCCCGGTACCGTCTCGAGGGTCGCGATGTCGATGAGCACCGCATCGGGCTCGTGGAAGGCCCCCACCAGATTCTTACCGGCATCGGTGTTGATGCCCGTCTTGCCGCCGACCGCGGCGTCGACCATCGCCAACAGGGTCGTGGGGACGTGGATGACCCCGATTCCCCGCATCCACGTGGCCGCGACGAATCCGGCCAGGTCGGTGGCGGCGCCGCCACCGAGCGAGATGATCTTGTCGTTGCGTTTGAGCCCGATTCGGCCGCACACATCCCAGCAGAATGCGGCCACCGCGAGATCCTTGCCGGCCTCGGCGTCCGGAATCTCCACACGATGTGCGTCGAATCCCTTGTCGGACAGGTATTCCCGGATCTGTTCCGCGGTCTGGGCGAGCGTCGGCTGATACAGAATCGCGATCCGATCGGCACCGGCGGCGGCGTCGGCGAGTTCGCCGAGCAGACCTCGTCCGATGATCACGTCGTAGGGCGACCCCGCGTTGACGCGGATACGTACCGGCTCGGTGGTCGTCGGGTCGCTCATGTGGTCCTCTCGGGTACGAGTTCGCGGGCGATCGCGGCGATGATGACGTCGGCGACGTCCTGCGCATCACCGTCGGCCGCGTCGACCTCGATGGTCGCGACGCCGCTGTAGATCTCGGCGCGTTCGGTCAGCAGTTCACGGTAGCGAGCGGCCGGATCACCGGCGGCCAGTAGCGGCCGATCCGATCCGGAGACACGCGAGAAGCCTTCCTCCGCACCGATTTTCAGGTGAACGACTCGGTGACCGTCGAGCGCGTCACGGACCGCTTCGGTGGTCACCGCACCCCCACCGAGGGCCACCACGCCGCGGTGGTTCTCCAGGACGTCGGCGACGACGTCGCATTCGATCTGCCGGAACCGAGTGGGCCCGGCCCCGGTGAAGATCTCCGGGATGCTCTGGCCGGTGCGCGTCACGATCTCGGCGTCGGTGTCGACGAAGTCGACGCCGAGCTTGTCGGCGAGTATCCGCCCGACCGTGGACTTTCCGGCACCCATGAACCCGACGAGCACGGCGACCGGACGATCGGGGCCGCCGGTCACCGGCAGTGGTGTGCCGGTCATGAACGCGGGGGCCGGGACTCGACGTGCTTGAGGTAGCCGCGCAGATTCTCACCGGTCTCGGTGGCCGAATCGCCACCGAACTTCTCCAGCGCCGCCTGGGCGAGAACCAGCGCGACCATGGCTTCGGCCACCACACCCGCCGCCGGCACCGCGCACACATCCGAACGCTGGTGGATGGCGCTGGCCTGATCACCGGTGCTCATGTCGATGGTCGACAGGGCGCGCGGCACCGTCGAGATCGGCTTCATCGCCACCCGCACCCGCACGTCCTCACCATTGGTCATGCCGCCCTCGAGGCCACCGGCGCGGTTGGTCGACCGCAGCACGCCGTCGGGTCCGGGGACCATCTCGTCGTGTGCGGCGCTGCCACGCCGGCGCGCGGTAGCGAAACCGTCACCGACCTCGACACCCTTGATCGCCTGGATTCCCATGAGCGCACCGGCGAGCCGGGCGTCGAGACGGGTCTCCCCGCTCACGTGTGAGCCGAGCCCCACGGGCACATTCGTCGCCACGACCTCCACCACGCCACCGAGGGTGTCGCCGTCCTTCTTGGCCGCCTCGATCTCGGCGATCATCGCCGCCTCGGCGTCGGAGTCGAAGGCACGGACCGGGCTCGCGTCGATCGCCTCGAGGTCGGTGATCCGGGGCGGCGGACCGACATAGGGCTCACTCGCCCCGATGGAGATCACGTGCGAGACGATGTCGATCCCGAGCACCTGTCGCAGGAAGTTCCGGGCGACCGTGCCCGCGGCGACCCGGGCCGCGGTCTCGCGGGCACTGGCCCGCTCGAGCACCGGCCGCGCGTCGTCGAAGCCGTACTTGAGCATCCCCGAGTAGTCGGCGTGCCCGGGACGCGGACGCGTGAGCGGCGCATTGCGCGCGCTGCCGTCGAGTTCGGCGGCATCGACCGGATCGGCCGACATCACCGTCTCCCATTTGGGCCATTCGGTGTTGCCGATCTCCACCGCGATCGGCCCGCCCATCGACAGACCGTGGCGCAGACCGCCGATCACCGTCACCTTGTCGGCCTCGAACTTCATCCGGGCCCCGCGTCCGTATCCGAGACGACGACGAGCCAACTGTTCGGCGATATCCGACGAGGTGATCTCAACTCCGGCGACCATACCCTCGACGATCGCCACGAGTGCCGGGCCATGCGACTCTCCGGCTGTTATCCAGCGCAACACAAGAATCCATTGTTCCATGCGGGCCACACGCCCCGCGAACAGCCTTGACGAGGCCCGGCCGCCGACACCGGCGACCGGCGCGCGAGACTCAGCCGAGCGCCAGGACGAGGACCGCGGCAAGGATCAGCGTCGGTCCGTGCGGGCGCCGCACCGGGCCGGCACGCCGATGCCCGATCAGTACTCCCACCTGGGCGAGCGCGACCATCAGCAGCGCCGCGAGCGGGTGCGCGAGGAGTCCACCGAGGACGAACCCGAGCTTGACGTCGGCGCCACCGCACCATCGTCGGGCGAAGGCGAGCAGATAGGGACCGGACCCGGCCAGGGCCGCGATCAATACGTGCGGGACAGTCAGCCCGCTAACGAGCACCGCGAGCACGCCCGGCACCAGCAACCGATTCGGGATCCGCGCGGTGCGCCGGTCGCACTCGGCGATCACCGCGAGCCAGATCATCACCACCAGCGCCGCCGCAACCATGCCGCCAGTGTGATCGGTGGCGTCGGCGTCCTGCGTCGCCGGATGGCTCGGGGACCTACGGCTGTGAACGGTCCCGAGTCTGTGGACGCGTCAGCGGGCCGCGTCGGCTCCGGCGAACACCTCGGCCATCACCGTGCGCGGTGCCGGCAGTCCGGTGAACTGCTCGACCTGACTGAACGCCTGGTTCAGCAGCATCACCAGTCCACCGACCACCCGACCGCCCGCGGCCCGGACCGCGGCCGCAAGTGGGGTGGGCCATGGGTCGTAGATGACGTCGACCAGACGTGCGGAGCCCGACACGGCGTCGAGCACCGGCGTGGTCGCCGACGCCGGGACCGTGGAGGCGGTGACCGCGGCGTCACGGCACCGCCGGTGCAGGTCGTCGGTGCTCTCGAACTCGGCCAGCTGCACCGACATCCCGAGATCGCGCGCCAGGGTGAGCACATCGGCGGCGCGCTGGGCACTGCGGGCGACGACGGTGAGTTCGCCGATCCCGACGGCGGCGAGCGCGGCAACGGTCGGCAATGCGGTACCCCCGGCCCCGACGAGCACTGCGGTATCGGGCAGGTCACCGCCGACGGTGCTCGCGTCGACACCGATGTGCTCGAGTGCGCCGGTCATGCCGTCGATGTCGGTGCAGTCCGCACGCCAGCCGCCCGCAGTGCGCACCAGGGTGTTGGCCGACCCCACCAGGACCGCACGCTCGGTGCGCTCGTCGGCGACGGCGAGCGCGGCGAGTTTTCCCGGCATGGTGACCGAGAAACCGACCTGCTCGGCCGGTGCCGCGGCGACGACTCCCGGCAGATCCGCTGCGGTGCACTCACGCCGCGTGTAGGTCCAGTCCCCCAGCCCCAGCGCAGCGTAGGCGGCCAGGTGCAGGTCCGGGGACCGCGAATGCGACACCGGGGAGCCGAGGACCGTGGCACGACGGGCTGTGCGCCCGCCCACCGGGGCGCACAGCGGTGGACGCGCCAACAGCCGGCCGGCCTCGCCGAGCGGACCGGTCATCGGCACGTGATGAACTTGTTCTGGCATGCGGTGGCGATGTTGCGTCGATGCTGATCGAAATCGTCGGTGAACAGCGTCGTCCC
The DNA here is from genome assembly GCF_030077625.1 of Gordonia sp. L191. Lineage (NCBI taxonomy): Bacteria > Bacillati > Actinomycetota > Actinomycetes > Mycobacteriales > Gordoniaceae > Gordonia > Gordonia sp. L191. Next base: position 2,672,831 of record NZ_CP125996.1, read on the forward strand.
CTTGGAGTCGACGGTCACGAAGTACAGCCAGTCACCGTCGGCGGGCTGCTCCATCGCCTCGACCGACGGCTCGGCCACCGCGCCGATCGGTGTCGGCGGAAGGCCCTGGCGCACATAGGTGTTCCACGGTGTATCGGCCTTGAGCGCATCGTCGTGCAGGTTCAGGTCGACGACGCTCGCGGTGTAGTTGGCGGTCGAATCGAACTCCAGCCGTTGGCCTTTGGCGAGCCGGTTCAGGATCACCCGCGCCACCTTCGGGTAGTCGTCGGGTTGCACCTCGCCCTGCAACAACGAGGCGGCGACCAACGTCTGATACGGAGTGAGCCCGGACTTGTTGTTGCTCACCAGACCCCAGCCCTCGTCCATGGCGGCGCTCCTGGTGATCAGGGTGTTCAGGATCTGCGTGGCGTTGTCGTGGGGATCGATGTCCTCCCACGTTACGGGGGCGATCAGGCCCTCGATGCGGCGATGGTCGCCGTTGAGCGCCGTCACCGACTCCTGCGCCCAGCTCGGGACACCGAGTTCGGTGATACTGGCGTTGGCGGCCGCGTCGGACAGTTGCTGCTCGGTCACCCCGAGGCGTTGTCCGTTGATCTCGACGCCGGTCTGATCGGCGATCATCGCGAAGATTCCGGGGGTGACGCGCCCCGAGGTATCGCGTTTGGTGTCCAGCGGGGTGCCGGGGGGTATGACGATGCGCCCGACGCGGTTGGTCGAGTCGGCGTCGGTGATCATCTTCACCGCCTCCGCCGCCGGGATCTGGGTGCGCAACTTGTAGTAGCCGCTGGACAGGGACGCTCCGTCGGCGGCGTCGACGAACGCCCGGACGCTGCCGACGACGTTGTCGTCGACGAGAATGCCGCCGATCTGTTTGATCGACGCGTTCGCCGGGACGTGCACGAGCACGTCGGCGGTACCCGCGGCATTCGAGTAGTCCTTGCGGGAGTCGAAGAGCCCGGCCTTGTCCGCACCCCAGTAGCCCACTCCGGCCACGAGCGCCAGCATCACGACGGCGACCACGGCCATGCCGATCCGGCGTCGGCGCCGGCGGGCGACCGCCGCCGGACGACGTTCGGGATGGTCGTCGAGGTCTGGGTGGGAGTCGTCGGGAACGGATGCAAGGACGGTGTCGTCGGCGGGAGGCGAGACGACGGGGTCGTCGGCGGGAGGCGAGACGACGGGGTCGTCGGCGAGAGGCGAGACGACGGGGTCGTCGGCGGGCTCGACCAGATCGTGCGGTTCGGTCAGATCGTGATCGACACGGGCATGAACGTCGAGAGAGTCGGTGTCGGGGTGATCGGCGACGCGCGCATCGGCCTGCGAACCCGTGAGCGTCGGTTCGGCCAGTGCGGCCAGCGCGCCCGGAGCGACACCGCTGTCCCGTCTTCGCTGCGACGACCGGTCACCGACCACCGACCGGCCCGTGGCCGCCGGGGCGGACGACACGTCTGGTTCGATCCGCTCCGGCTGCGCCCGCCGTGGTTCGGCCCGCCGTGGTTCGGTGCGCGGTGATTTGGTGCGCTGTGGTTGGGCCGGCTGCGACACCGGGATGGGAGCGGTGCCGGGATCCGACCGTTGTGCGCGCGAGCGCAGCGTCGGTTGCGGCGCCGACGGGGTCGTGTCGGCCGCGGGCCGCTGTGCGGGGGCCTGGGGTGCAGGCGTCTGGGGTGCCGATGTCTGGGGTGCGGTCCCGGGCCCGGGCAGGCGACCATCCGGTGATGCCGGCGCGGCCGGCCACGATCCCGACGGGGTGTCCGCCGTACCGGTGCGGCGGCGGCGATGCCGGGTGTGGGGTCGCCCGTCCACCGGCTGTGTGAAATAGCGCAACCGGTCGGGGTCCATGCCCTCGGCGGGGCGATCCGCTCGGTCCCGATGGCGATTCCGATGCCGTTCGTCGCTCACCGCGGTTACCCTCCCTGGTTCCGGTTCGACGGCGCGGCGGCATGAACCCCACCCGTCCCCCGACACGTGCGCATGTCGCGCATCACACTGGACCTGAACCGATCGGACCCTCCGATCGGCGGACGAAGCGACGGCGCCAACGAACTCATCGTCGCGCGTCCAGCCATCCCTGCAGGATAGCGACCGCGGCAGCCTGATCAATCACCGAGCGCGACGCCTTCGCCGACCGGCCACTCGCCCGCAACGCCTGCGCCGCGGTCACCGTGGTGAGCCGTTCGTCGACGTACTCGACGGGCACCGGGGCAATCGCGGTGGTCAGGGCGTCGCCGAACTCCCGTGCCGCGGCCACGGCCACTCCGTCGGTGTTCCGCAGCGTCTTCGGCAAACCGATGACGATCCCGACGACCTCGTACTCTGCGGCGAGTTCGGCGATCCTCGTCACATCCGACCCTCCGGACGTGTCCCGTCGGACGGTTTCGACCGGGGTCGCCAGAATCCCGTCGGGGTCGCACACCGCGACTCCGATCCGCACGCTGCCGACATCGATGCCCAGACGCCGGCCCCGCCGCGTCCGCTGGTCGTCGATCCCCGAATCCGGCATCAGTGCAGGAGCTCGGAAATCCGTCGGATCGCCGGGTCCACGCCCGCCGGATCGGATCCCGATCCCTGCGCCAGATCGGGTTTACCGCCGCCGCGGCCACCGAGGATGGGCGCGATCTCCTTCACCACATCGCCGGCCTTGAGTCCGGCCGAGCGGGCGGCCTCGGTGGTGGCGACGACGAACGGCACCTTGGCCTGCTCGGCGTCCTCACTCGGGGAGAACAGTGCGATCACCGCGGCACGATGGCTGATCCGGCCACGCAGATCCCCCGCCACCGACCGCAATCCGTTGGCATCGAGCCCGGGCAGCGTGCCCGAGACGAGCAGCGTCGACCCCACCGTCACCGCCCGATCGAGCAACGTGGCCGCCGATGCGCGAGCCGCCTCGGCACGCATTTTCTCCAGCTGCTTCTCGGCGTCGCGCAAACGCGTGACGAGTTGCTCGACGCGGGCAGGCACCTCGTCGGAGGGCACCTTCAACGACGACGCGAGACCGGCCATCAGTGCGCGTTCCTTCGACAGATGGCGGAACGAGTCCATGCCGACATAGGCCTCGACGCGGCGCACCCCGGAACCGACCGAGGACTCGCCGATGAGCGTCACCGGCCCGATCTGCGCCGACGACGCGACATGGGTGCCGCCGCACAGCTCCATCGAGAACGGGCCGCCGATCTCGACCACCCGCACCTCGTCACCGTAGTTCTCCCCGAACAGAGCCAACGCGCCCATGGCCTTCGCCTCGGCCAGACCGGTCTCGAAGGTGTTGACCCGGTAGTCGGCCTCGACGGCCTCGTTGGAGATCTCCTCGATCTGGGCGCGCTGCTCGGTCGACAGTGGTCCCGACGCGTGGAAGTCGAAGCGCAGGTATCCGGGACGATTCAACGAACCCGCCTGTGTCGCACCGGGTCCGAGGACCTGACGGAGCGCCGCATGCACCATGTGGGTACCCGAATGTCCTTGCGTGGCACCGTGGCGCCAGCTCGTGTCGACGCTCGCGAGGACCTCGTCGCCTTCGACGATCTCCCCGGCATCGACGATGACGCTGTGCAACCACACCGACTTGCCCACGCGCTGAACATCTTTGACGGTCAACCGGGCGCCGGCACCGGTGGTGATCGAGCCGGTGTCGGCCATCTGCCCACCGGACTCGGCGTACAACGGGGTGCGGTCGAGGATCACCGTCAGTTCCTGACCGGCAGCGGCACTGCGGACCCGCACGCCGTCGGCGATCAGACCCAACACACGGGCCTCGGACACGAGCTCGCCGTATCCGGTGAACTCGGTGGGTCCACGATCGAGGAACTCCCGGTACACCCCGGCGTCGGCGTGCCCGGTCTTGCGGGCGTTCGCATCGGCCTTGGCCCGCTGCTTCTGCTCGGCCATGAGTTCGGTGAAGCCGCCCTCGTCGACCGTCAACCCGGCCTCGGCGGCCATCTCGAGGGTCAGATCGATCGGGAAGCCGTAGGTGTCGTGCAGGGTGAATGCGTCACTGCCCGAGAGCGTGCCCCGGTTGGCGGCCTTGGTGGCCGCTGCGGCGTCGGCGAACAACTTCGACCCGGCGGCGAGCGTCTTGGCGAACGAGGCCTCCTCGCCGACCGCGACACTCACGATGTGGTCGCGCTTGTCGGCGAGCTCCGGGTACGACGGCGCCATCAGATCGATCGCGGCACCGATGAACGCCCCCATCGTCGGGGCGTCCGCGCCGTTGACATTCGGCCCGCTCGCTCCGCTCCCGGCGCCGTTGACATTCGGCCCGCTCGCTCCGCTCCCGGCGCCGTTGACATTCGGCCCGCTCGCTGCGCTCCCGGCGCCGAGCAACCTCGCCGAGCGCACCACGCGCCGCAGCAACCGGCGCAGCACGTAGCCGCGGCCGTCGTTGCCCGGCAGCACGCCGTCGCCGATGAGCATCGCGGCGGTGCGGGTGTGGTCGGCGATCACCCGGAACCGGACGTCGGCCTCGTGGTCGCCGGCACCGTAGGCGCGTCCGGTCACACTCGCGGCGAGGTCGATGATCGGTTTGAGTAGATCGGTTTCGTAGACGTTGTCGACACCTTGCAGCAGGCAGGCGACGCGCTCGATGCCCATACCGGTGTCGATGTTTTTCTTGGGCAGCGGGCCGAGGATCTCGTAGCCCTCCTTGCCGCCGCCCGGGCCGCGCACGTTCTGCATGAACACGAGATTCCAGATCTCGATGTAGCGGTCCTCGTCGGCCTCGGGTCCACCTTCGATCCCGTATGCCGGACCGCGGTCGTAGAAGATCTCCGAACACGGTCCGCACGGACCGGGGACGCCCATCGACCAGTAGTTGTCCTTCATGCCGCGTCGCTGGATGCGCTCGGCGGGCACGCCGATCTCGTCGCGCCAGATCGACTCTGCCTCGTCGTCGTCGAGATAGACCGTCGGCCACAGCTTTTCGGCCGGAATGCCGTATCCGCCGTCCTCGACGCTGTTGGTCAGCAGTGTCCAGGCGAAGGTGATCGCCTCGCGCTTGAAGTAGTCGCCGAAGGAGAAGTTGCCCGCCATCTGGAAGAAGGTGTTGTGACGGGTGGTGATGCCGACCTCGTCGATGTCGAGGGTGCGCACGCACTTCTGGACGCTGGTGGCTCGATCGAACGGCGGGGTCTGCTCGCCGAGGAAGTACGGCTTGAACGGCACCATCCCGGCGTTGACGAACAGCAGGTTCGGATCGTCGAGGACCAGCGAGGCGCTGGGCACCTCGGTGTGCCCGGCCTTGATGAAGTGATCCAGGAATCGCTTCCTGATGTCATGCGTCTGCACTGGGTGAGTCCTCGAAAGATCGGCGATGAGCGTATCTGCGGCTTACCAGCCTACCGTCGGCGGGACACACGCTCGCCGAGAGCGTCGGGTATCGCGGTCGTCGCCGGCGCGGGCATACTCGGCCCATGTCCGGCGAACACCACTATCGCGTCACCACCACGTGGATCGGCGACCGCGGCACCGGGACGTCCGGGTACCGCGACTACGACCGCACCGTCCGCATCCGCGTCGACGGTAAACCCGATGTGATCGGTTCGGCGGATCCGGCGTTTCGCGGCGATGCGACGCACCACAATCCGGAGGATCTGCTGCTCATCGCGATCTCGCAGTGTCACCTGCTGTCGTATCTGCACGCCTGTGTGACCCGCGGCGTCATCGTCACCGGCTACACCGACGAGGCGACCGCCGTTATGGCACAGAAGGGCAACGGCGGCCACTTCACCTCCGCCACCCTGCGCCCGACGGTCACGGTTGCCGAGGAGTCGATGGTCGCCGGCGCCCACGATGCCCACCACGACGCCCACGAGTGGTGCTTCATCGCGAACTCGGTGAACTTCCCGATCGACCACCACGCCACCGTCACCGTCGGCTGATTGCTTCCTGTCACCAGCAGTGCCAGGAACAATCCGCGCCACGCGGTCACCATGGAGTCATGACCAACGCATCGCTGCCCGTCGACCAGCTCGCGAACTTCCTTCGCTCTCGGCGTGCCGCGGTCGCGCCGGATGATCTCGGGATGGTGACGAACGGCTTCCGCCGAGTGCCGGGCCTGCGGCGAGAGGAACTCGCCGAACTGGCCGGTGTCTCACTGACGTACTACACGCGACTCGAGCAGGGTGCGGCGACCAATCCGTCGACCCAGGTGCTCGACGCACTCGCAAGAGCTCTGCGGCTCGACGACACCGAGACGAGTCATCTGTATCGGCTGGCGGGCGCGACAACGCAACCGTCGAATCATGCGCGGACCCTCCGACCGGGTTTGGCCACTCTGCTCGACGCAATGCCCGACGTCGCGGCGATGGCCCTGTCTCCAACTCAACACATCGTCGGATGGAATCGCCTGGGGCATGCCGTCTTTGCCGGACATCTCGAACCGTCGGCACCATACGGCCCGACGCCTCCGAACAAGGTCGCGATGTTGTTCAACGATCCGGCAACACGTGCGCTCCATCGCGACTGGGAGCATGAGGCGCGCCTGGCGGTGGCATCCTTGCGGTTTGTCGTCGCCCCGCTGGCGGCGCGGCCCGAGGCCATCGCACTGATTGACGAGTTATCCACAGCCAGTGAAGATTTCGCGCGCATTTGGGCGCAGCACCCGGTGCAGGCGTGTTCGAGTGGAGTGAAGTATTTCAACCACCCTGTGGCGGGTGCGCTGGAATTGCGCTACGAGATGCTGCACCTGCCCGAGGACGACGGTTACCGGCTGATCCTGATGCATGCCGTTCCCGGCTCCGCCGACGATGACGCACTGCGCATGCTCGCCAGCACCACTCACCCGGGATAGCACCGGCCCAACTCATTCGTATCCGCGCGGCCATCACCGACCGCGTGCTCATTTGTCGCGTCGTCAGCCTCTCATGGCACCACGCGTTCCCGATGGTTCAGGAGACACACATATGTCCGACCTCACCGACCAACACGTCGATCAGGTGGCCAACAAGCATCGAAGAGTGCAGTCGCACAACCACTTCCACTCCCCCACGCCTCGACACCCGGGCGCCGCTCTGGCGGCGCTGGCACTCGGCGGTTTCGGCATCGGTCTGACCGAGTTCATCATTTCCGGCCTGCTCACCGACGTCGCCGACGACCTGCGCGTCAGCGTGCCCACCGCGGGCGCACTCATCTGGTCGTATGCCCTCGCCGTAGCAGTGGGCGCCTTCACCGTCACCGCCCTTCTGAGCCGACGCCCACCCAAGTCCGCACTCCTGTTGTTGCTGGGCTTCTTCATCACAGGCAGTGTGCTCACCGCGCTGGCACCGACATTCCCGATCGCGGTACTCGGCCGTGTCCTCACCGCCATGTGCCACGGGGGCTACTTCGGAATCGGTGCCGTCCTGGCCGCCGAGCTCGTCCGCCCGGACCGCAAGGCCCGCGCCATCGCGGTGATGTTCGGCGGACTGACCCTGGCGAATGTGGTCGGCGTACCGTTCGGCACGGTGGTCGGGCAGCATTTCGGATGGCGGGCAGCGTTCTGGGTGGTCAGCATCGTTGGTGTCCTTGCCTTGCTCGCCATCCTCGCGTTGGTGCCCGCGCGGCCCGCACCACCGGCGACTTCCGGTTCGTCCTACCGCGTGCTGGCACGTCCCCAGGTGATCGCGTCGATAGTGTTGACGATGACTCTCTTCGGCGGCCTCTTTGGTGCATTCATCTACATCGAACCGCTGGTCACCCACATCAACGGCTACTCCGATGCGGCGGTGCCATGGCTGTTGGTGCTGTTCGGTGCAGGTCTGTGCGTCGGCAACGCCGTGGGTGGGTGGGGCGCCGACCGCTCACTGACCATGACGTTGCGCGTGTTGGCTGTGTCGCTCACGATCACCCTCACCGTCTACGCGCTCGTCGTGCCCTGGCCGATACCGGTCGCGATCCTGCTGTTCGTGATGGGTTTCGTCGGTTTCGCGACCAGCCCAGCACTGCAATTGCGGGTGATGCGCAGCGCCCCCGCTGCACCGACGATGGCGTCGGCGGCCAACATCGCAGCCTTCAACGTCGGCAACGCGATCGGAACCTTCCTCGGCGGACTCACCATCGGCGCGGGACTGGGCTGGGTGTCGCCGGTGTGGGTCGGCGTCGGAATGGCCACGGTGGCAACCGTGCTCACCTTCACCGTTCGGAATCCGTGAGAACCACCCCACGCCGCCGGGGCATCGCGAACGACACCACCGCGCCGACGACCACCAGCGCGACCATCGCGATCATCGCCGCGCGGTATCCGGCGTCCATGGACGTCGCGGAGGTGAAGATCGTCCCGATCACCGCGGCACCCACCGCGACCGACAACGCCTGCACGGTGTTGAACACACCCGAGGCGGCGCCGGCCCGATGCACCGGAACCTCGTCGAGCACCAGCAGACCTGCCGACCCGACGACGAGCCCGAAACCGGCGCCGGCCAGGACCAAGGCCGGCACCAACCACCAGTAGGGATCGTCGGTGCGTGCCGCGAGCATCATCGTGACCACGCCGACGGCGAATACCAGTGCGCCGCATCGCAGCACCGAGGCCCCGAACCGGGGTGCCAGCACTGTCGCCGATATGCCTGCGGCGACGAACACCGTCACCGAGAAGGGCAGCCACATCAGGCCGGTGCGTAGCACCGAGAAGCCCAGCGCCGATTGCGCGTAGAGCGACTGGACCAGGAAGAAACCGCCGGTCGGCACCATGAAGGCGGCGAATGCCGCGAGTCCGGCGGTAAACGACCGGGTGGCGAACACCGCCGGGGGCACCATCGGCTCCACACCGCGCCGCGCCGAGGCCCACTGCCGACGGCCGAACTCGGCCAGCAACCCCACCCCGAGCGCCATGCATCCGAATCCCCATGCAGGCCAGCCATGTTCGGGACCCACGGTGATCGGAACCATCAGACTCGCAAGCCCCGCGCCGAGCAGCACCGCCGACGTGACCACGATCGGGGCGGGCACCTGCGCCTTGGACTCCGGAAGGAACGCGCGAGCGGCCAGGATCGCCAGGACGGCGATCGGGACATTGATGAGGAAGATCGGCCGCCACGACATCCCCCACCAGTCACCTGCGGTGATGACGCCGCCGAGCAGCGGGCCCGCCACGGCGGCGAACCCGATCACGGAGGTGAACATCCCCATGGCGGTACCCCGCTGCGCGGGCGGATACAACACCTGGATGCAGGTGAGCACCTGCGGAACCATCAGGGCCGCGGAGAGTCCCTGAAGGAATCGGAAGGCGACCAGAGATGCCGGATCCGCGGCGAGGCCACACGCCAACGAGGCGGCACCGAAGGCGGCCAGCCCGACCACGAACATCCGGCGACGCCCGTACCGATCGCCGAGTCGCGCACCGAGCACCAGACCCGACGCATATGCCAGCGGGTACCCGGCGGCGATCCACTGCAACGCCGCCGCGGACAGCCCGAGATCGGACTGCATGGTGCGCAGCGCGACGTTGACCACGGTGGCGTCCATCAATTCCATGAACGACGCGGTCAGCAGGCACAGCAGGGCCACGGTGCGGGCGCGAGCGCTCAAGACAGGTGGGCCCTGCACTCCCCCAAAGGTTTCGGTGATCGACATCGTGGGTGTTCCTTCGGCTCGTCTCGGTGGGGAGATCCCCTGTGACGACGACGGTAGGAACCATTGCGGTCAGAACCGGTCCGCGAATCAGCGTCGCTTCGAGGTTGCCCGCCGAATGATCGATCGCAATTTGCCCACCCGCGGCCCGATTTCGCGTTCGAAGCCGTGGTCGGTCGGCTGGTAGTAGTCGACACCGACCAGCTCGTCCGGCGGATACTGTTGCGGCACAACACCATCGGGGTCATCGTGCGGATAGCGATAGCCGACGCCGCTGCCCATCTTCTTCGCGCCGGCGTAGTGGCTGTCCCGCAGATGAGGCGGTACGGCGCCGGCCTTACCGGCCTCGACGTCGGCCAGCGCGGCTCCGATCGCGCCGACGACGCCCGCCGACTTCGGTGCGGTCGCGAGATGGATGGTGGCTTGTGTCAGGGCCAGTTTCGCCTCGGGCATCCCGACCAGCGCCACCACCTGCGCGGCGGCAACAGCGGTCTGCAGGGCCATCGGGTCGGCCATCCCGATGTCCTCGCTGGCATGGATCATCAGCCGCCGCGCGATGAATCGCGGGTCCTCCCCCGCGGCGATCATCCGCGCCAGATAGTGCAGCGCGGCGTCGACGTCGGACCCTCGGATGGACTTGATGAACGCCGAGGTGACGTCGTAGTGCTGGTCGCCGTCGCGGTCGTAACGCACCGCGGCCTTGTCGATGGCCGCTTCCACGTCGGCGAGATCCACCGTCGGGATCTCGCTCGCGTCGCCCTGCGCATCGGGATCGGACCGATCCTGGGACACGACGTCGGCGGCGGCCTCCAGGGCGGTCAGGGCACGTCGGGCGTCGCCACCGGCAACGGCGACGAGGTGATCGTAGGCGGCGTCGGTCACGCGAACCGCCCCGCCGAGACCACGCTCGTCGGTGACCGCCCGGCGAAGAACCTCGCGGATGTCGTCGTCGGTCAGCGACCGCAACCGCAGCACCAGCGAGCGCGACAGCAGCGGCGAGACCACCGAGAACGACGGATTCTCCGTCGTGGCAGCCACCAGCAACACGATCCGGTTCTCGACGGCGTCGAGCAACGCGTCCTGCTGGGTCTTGGAGAAGCGATGGACCTCGTCGATGAACAGAACGGTCTGCTCGCCGTCGACGAGTCGTCGGCGGGCCACCTCGATGACCGCCCGCACCTCCTTGACCCCGGCCGACAGCGCCGACAGCGCCTCGAACCGCCCGCCTGCCGCGGTGGAGATCAGCGACGCCATGGTGGTCTTGCCGGTGCCCGGTGGGCCGTAGAGCAGCACCGACGCCGCACCGGAACCGTTGATGAGCCGACGCAACGGCGACCCCGAACCCAGCAGATGGGTCTGCCCGATGATCTCGTCGAGTGAGCGGGGCCGCATCCGGACGGCGAGCGGTGCCGAGACGCCGACGGCGGGTCCGCTGCTGGGTGACGCGGGATCGGGAGTGTCGAAAAGTCCGTTCATTCCCGCGTCAGGACAGCCAGACCCGGTGCAACGCAACGCCGATCGCGGCAGCGAAATCGGCGACGTCGGCGTTGACCGACCGCGCCGACGCGGCCAGATCCGACCACCTCGCGACGATCACGCGCGGATCGTTGGAATGCAGTGCCCAGTCGTGCGCGTGGTCGGCGGTGTCGAACTCCTGCAGACCTGCCGGGTCCGGCGATGCGACGTCGGTGTCCTCCTCGGGCAGCAGCCACACCGTCGACAGCCACGCCCACAGCAACCGGGCGACGACCAGCTTGCGCTGCAGATCGCCGTCTCGGCGCAGCGCCGGCCAGATGGTGTGCACCTCCGAACGCCACGCGTCGACCATCGCGGTCTCGAGTTGGTCGCGATGTTCGAGTGCGTGCGGGCCGAGTTGCGCCGGGAAGGTCACGAGGGCATAGGCGATGTCGAGGGTCGCGTCGCGGAATCCACCCCACTCGTAGTCCATGAACTGCACGCCGGCCTCGTTGAGCAGGATGTTCTCCGGACCCACATCCGACGGGCTGAACGCACGATGATCGCCCTCGTCGAACAGGGTGCACGCCCCCTCGAGCGCGGCGCCGACCGAGCAGCCCATCTCGACCCCGAGGTCGCCGGCTCGCGACCGGGCGATCCGGACCGCACGCCGGGCCTCCTCGCCGAGCAGGTCGCGCCCCTCGGTGCCCGAGGGCCCGCGGCGGACCAGGGCATCGAAGTCGACCTCGCCGCCGACGGTGGCCGCGTGCATGCGACCGAGCGCCTGACCCCACGCACTGACCGCGCGGGAGATCTCGACGACGTCGACACCGCCGAGCAGCGTGGTCATCGCATTGCCGCGCCCGAGGTCGGAGAGCACCATCAGCCGCACGTCCGGGTCGGAGGCGATCAACTGGGGCCCCGGTCGGGACTCGGTGGGCAGCGCCGTCGCGTACTTGTACGAGGCGATCTCGCGGTGGAACGCGTGCGGATCCTCGTCTTCGGGGAGCGCTTTGATGACGAGGGTGCGGTCCATCGACAGGGGGTTCTGGGCGACGCGTACGCGCACCACGATGGTGCGTCCGCTTCCTCCGAGATCCTCCGGTTCGGCGAGCACGACCGGCGAACCGGCTCGATGCGACAACAGGGCCTCTGCGGCACGCACCACGCTGGTGATGCGGCTTTCTGTGATGACCGTCATGGCATCCCCCACGGTACCGAATGCCACCGACAGTCGTCACCGGCCGTTGGGGATTCGTGACCGATCGGGGGACATCCGTGCACATACGCGCGGTACCGGGCCTCGCCGATCCTCACGCGGATCCGGTGTCGGCGGCGACGCCCGGCCGGGTCGGGGCCGGCGGCGCGTCGGATCCCTCGTCGAGGGGGCTGACGTCGACCGATACCTTGATCTCGCTGCGTGTGGCATCGGTGTAGATGACCCCGCGCAGCGGCGGCACATCGTCGTAGTCGCGACCCCAGGCGACGGTGACATGCCGCTCGTCGACCAGTTTGTCGTTGGTCGGATCAAAAGGCAGCCAGCGGCCGTCGGGGATCCAGACCGCCGCCCAAGCGTGGCTCGCGTCGGCACCGAAGATGCGTTCGCGCCCCGGGGGCGGGTCGGTCGCCAGATACCCCGATTCGTAGCGGCCGGCGAGCCCGACCGAACGCAGCGCGGCGATGGCCACGCGGGCGAAGTCCTGGCACACACCTTCGCGGCGGGCCATGACGGTGTCGACGCGGGTACTGATCGCCGTCGATCCCGATTTGTAGGTGAAGTCGCGGTAGATGCGGGTCGTCAGATCGGTCACCGCCTCGATGAGCGGCCGGTCCGGGGTGAACACGGTGGCCGCGTACTCGGTGACCGCCTCGGTGATCTCCGGCGGATCGAGATCGAGGGTGAACTCCGTCGCCAGCTGCGGGCCGAGGGTCGCCGGGCGGGCCTGCTCCCAGGGCGCCCGCGCCGCGGGGCTGACGATCAGGCCCGGATCGATCGGATCGACCTCGACATCGGAGATACCGGTCACCACCAGTTCGGTGTGCGGGGTGTGCACGTGGAAGTAGGTGTCGGTGTTGCCGTACACGTCGAGTCCGGTCGAACGATCGTCCGGTTCGGGTTCGACGCTGACATCGTTGCGCAACACCCGCTGATGCGGCAGGTCACGCGGGATGAGGTAGCACCGCCCGTACGACGAGGAGACCTCCGCGTCATAGGTATAGACGGTGCGGTGGGTCACCCGGTAGCGACGGGTCGTCGGCGCTTCGGGTTGGGGGCTGCTCACGTGTCACCTCTCCCGAAGCCCCAGATGGGCTGCGCCGGGCGTGGCAGCGCAAACCTGCTGCGCGCCAGCACCTCCGACAACTCGCGTGAACCCTCTCGCAGGGTGGTCATCAATTCGACGAGGTCACCGCGCCTGCCGTCGTCACCGACGGCGCCGAGATCGGCGGGATCGATACGCCGCAGTTCGGCGGTCATCTCCTCGACGAGTCGTTCGGCAGCCGCCGACCGCAAGGCGTCGGGCAGGTCGCTCAGGTCGGCGCGCATGCGGTCGAGCTGGTAGATCATCGCGCGCGGATTGGTCTCGTCGAACAGCAACAACTGCGCCACCGGGAGCAGTCGGTAGAGGCCACGGCTGCGCCTGCGGTAGATCACCGCCGACTCTCCGGCGATCAGGTAGGACTCCAACAGCGCCTGTTCGACGGCGGTCTCGTGGGGTGTTTCGAAGAGCGCCGCGGTCAGATCGGCCAGGGTGATGACCCGTTCGATCCGGCGTCCGACGTCCATGAACAGCCACGCCGCGTCGTGGACCATCGACTCGGCCTGCAACCCGACCAACCCCAGCACCCCGTGCATGATGTCCTCGTGCGTGCGGGCCAGGTCGGGTCCGAGATCCAGCGATGCGTCGCCGAAGATGCCCGCGGTGCGCGCGCCGGTGGTCTGGTCGACCTCGGCGGACCTGGCCACCTGCCGGGCCAGCGATTCCACCGCCCGTTCCATCGAGGTCAGCACCATCCAGGTACTCGTCGACATCTGATCACGCACCGCGCGGGCCGCCGCGACGAGCCGGTCCACGGCGAAGGCGACGGTGCCCGGCACCGTCGCGTCGACGGTGAGTTCGGCGATACGCATGATCGCGGCGTTGACCTGCTCGGGCGAGCGTTGCCCGTCGTCGACCAACAGGTCGGCGGTGTGCAGGTGCTCGGCGGTACCGGTGACCGTGGCCACCGCGTGCAGGAACAACGGAACCGCCGAGGTGCCCTGCATCCACGGTCGGTACTGGAAGTCCTGGCATCGTTCGCGAGCGACCTTCGTCAGGCGTGTCACCAGTTCGGTCCGCTCGCCGTAGCGGCCGAACCAGAACATGTCGGAGAGCACGCGCGGGCTCGCCGCGACGGCGGTGTCGACGTACTCGGCCGCCGACGGACGCGGCGAGCGGATCTCGATGACCTCTTCGGCCGGCTCCCCTCGGGTTTCCGAACGACGCGAGACATGACCGCCGACCTCCGGGTTGGTCACCCAGACGTCCTTGGCGGCCACGGTCTGCAGCGCGGCCCCGCCGATCCCGTCGGCCAGCACCGACCCGAGTCCGCCGGGCATCACCGCATAGGTCGGGCCCTGCGCGACGCTGAAGGCACGCACCGAGACCGGCGCGGCGCGGACCGCGCCCGGACGCCCGGTTCCCCCGGGGGTGATGGTCGGCGCCACCGAGTACGCCTCCAGCGAGCGCGCGACCCACTCCGCGCCGTGCGCGGTGATGCGGCGCGCGAGGTCGTCGCGGGTGCGCGCATCGGTGAGTGGACCGACGAACTCCTCGCCGGTGCGCACATTGGTCACCGACAGATCCGCCAGCTCGGCGAGCACCTTGGATCGCTGTAGCGCCTCACCCGCCCAGAATGTGGGGATCGACCCGAGCGCCAACTCCTCGTCGAGCAGCATCGGCGCGGCTGCCTCGAGGACGGTGTGCAGGGCCGGGTTCTCGCAGACACCGCTGCCGAGGGTGTTGACGACGGTCACCGTGCCCCGCGAGATCGCCTCGACGAGACCGGCGACGCCCAGGCGTGAGTCGGTGCGCAGGTCGAGTGGATCGCAGTACGCGGCGTCGATGCGGCGCAGCAGCACGTCGACCCGCTTGAAGCGGCCCAGCGAACGCATGTAGACCGCACCGTCACGCACCGTCAGATCGGCGCCCTCCACCAGCGGGAAGCCGAGCATCGACGCGAGATACGCCTGGTCGAACGCGGTTTCGGACATGCTGCCGGGGCTGAGCACGGCCACCGTCGGGTCGTCGACCCCGGGCGGTGCGTAGTCGAACAGCGCCAGGCGCAGCGTCCCGGCGAAGGTCGCCATGGGGCGCGGTGCGCACGACTGGAACAGTTGCGGGAAGGTCCGGGAGACCAGTCGACGGTCGACGGTCGCAAAACCGATTCCCGACGGCGCCTGCGTCCGGTCGGCGTGGGCGACGAAACGTCCGTCGGTCAGCCGAACGAGATCGATGGCATGCAGGAACAGTGCGTGCGGACCGGCGACCTCCAGGCGCGCGGCCTTGCGGACGTATCCGGGATGGGCGAAGACCATCTCCGGGGGGATCAACCCGGAGGTGATCAGTCGCTGGTCGCGATAAAGGTCGCGCAGGATCAGATCCAGCAGCATCGAGCGCTGGGTGATCGCCTTCTCCAGGGCCGTCCACTCGACGCCGTCGATGATCAGCGGGACGGCGTCCACCGACCACGGTCGGGCGACGGTCGTGCTGCCCTGCACGGCGTTGTAGACCACGCCCTCGTCCCGGGTTGCCGACGCCAGACGGGCGGCGGCGGTCCGCAACCGCTCGTCACCGCGCATGCCGTAGCCGGCCACCAGCTCGTCCCAGGCCGGACGCACCGCGCCGCCGACGTCGAGCATCTCGTCATGGTGGATGGGGCCGGCTGCGGCGCGCAGGACCCCCTCGTCGATCTGTGCGAGATCGAACAGCGCGTAGCCGTCGGAGCGATACCTGTCGAACACCGCGGGCAGTGGGCCACCCGCAGAATCGGTCACCGGAGAACTGTACGTGCCCGACGTAGGTCGAGGATCGCCGGGACCCCGGCGTCGATGGCGGCCCGGGCCAACCGTTCCCGCAACAGCCCGGTGTCGAGGGTGCCGGTGGTGTGTCCGGTGGCCTCGAACCGGCCGTTACGGCGCGATTCGGCCTCGACCGCGTTCACCGGCGGCCGCTCGTAGGCGCGCCCGCCCGGATGCACCACGTGATAGGTGGCACCGCCGACCGAGCGGCCGTTGACGGTGTCGACGAGATCGAAGGTCAGCGGGGTGTCGATGCTGATCGTCGGATGCAGCGCACTCGGCGGCTGCCAGGCCCGGAACCGGATACCCGCCACCCGCTCACCGGCCCGGCCGGTACCGCGCAGGGGAACCGGGAAACCGTTGCAGGTCAACACGTATCGATCGTCGTCGCCTCCGGCGACGCGTACCTGGACCCGCTCGATCGAGGAGTCCACATAGCGTGCGGTGCCGGTGCCGGTGGCCTCCTCGCCGAGCGTGTTCCACGGCTCGATGGCGCCCCGCAGTTCGATCTCCTGATCGCGGATCTGCACCGTCCCGAGTCGCGGGAAGCGGAACTCGGTGAACGGGTCGAGCCACGCGGTGTCGAACGGATAGCCGGCCTCGCGCAGTTCCTCGGCGACCGACGCGATGTCGGCGATGATGTAGTGCGGCAACAGGTATTTGCCGTGCAGATCGGCGCCGTGCCGGATCAGCCGCGCCCGATAGGGCTGCTCCCAGAACCAGGACACCAGCGAACGCACCAGCAGCGACTGCACCATCGCCATCCGGTGATGCGGGGGCATCTCGAATCCGCGCAATTCCAGCAGCCCGAGCCGGCCGCGCGCCGAGTCGGGACTGTAGAGCTTGTCGATGCAGAATTCGGCGCGGTGGGTGTTGCCGGTGATGTCGGTGAGCAGATGACGCAGGGCGCGGTCGGTCACCCACGGGTTCGGCGCGACGCCGACCGTCGGCGCGTGCGGCTCGCCCTTGGCGTGTTTGACCGGGACCGGTGTCTTCTCGGCGAGCCGATCGATCTCGGCGAAGGCGATCTCGAGTTCGTAGAGCGCCGATTCGCGCCCCTCGTCCGCCCGCGGCGCCTGCGAGGTTGTGCCGATGAACTTGCCGCTGAACAGATATGACAGGGCCGGATGGCGCTGCCAGTAGGTCAACATCGACACCAGCAGGTCCGGGCGGCGCAACAACGGCGAATCCGCCGGCGTGGGACCGCCGAGTGTGATGTGGTTGCCGCCGCCGGTACCGCCGTGCGAGCCGTCGAGGTCGAAGGTCTCGGTGCCCAACCGGGCTCGGCGCGCGTGATCGTAGAGCGACTCCAACAACTCCGATTGTTCGGCGAAACTCGACGTCGGCTGGATGTTGACCTCGATCACCCCCGGATCGGGGGTGACGGTCAGTGTGGTCAGACGCGGGTCGGCGGGCGGGCCGTAGCCCTCGATGACCACGGCGGTACCGGTCGCCTCGGCGGCGTCGGCGATCATCTCGATGATCGCGAGGTATTCCTCGAGCGCCGCGGTCGGGGGGATGAACACGAACAGGGTCTCACCGCGCTGTTCGGCCACCACCGCGGTACGCGGCACGAACTGCGCCGGGTCCATCTCCAGCACGGTGAAGCCCAGGTCGTCGGAGGCCTTGTCGGGCAACGCTTCATGAGGCGCCGACGGATCGGACACGAACACCGCGGGAGCCGGCCCCCACGACAGCGAGTTCAGCGGCAGCCGCAGTCCCGCCGGGGAGGTGCCCGCGGTCAGTACCAGGCGGCCGCGTCGGGTGGTCCACCGCGCGCTGTGCCAGGCGGTTTCGTCCTCGGATCGGCTCAGCGGCAACACATATGCCGTCGGGTGCACGACGTTGGCGTCGAGCCGGTCGAGCAGTTCCCGGCGCGCGGCGGTCGAGTCGGCGGGCGGTTCGAGGTCGGTCTCCGGGTCGTCGATCTCGACGGCGGCCTCGGCTCGCGCGAAGGCGCGTGCGGTGGGCGTGGTGGGGTCAGTTCCCGGGTCACCCGGTGGCAGCGCGGCGAGTTCGCGCATGCGGACCAACGGATCCTCGAAGGCCGGCATCACCTGCGACGAAGGCACGCCCAGACGGGAAGCGAAGGTCAGCAACAACTTCTGGGCGCGTTCGGCACCCTCGGCGGTGGGCACCGGGCCCGCGGTCTCGATGGCGATGGACTCGGCGGCGCGCGCGGGGCTCGACCACGGATCGGCGAGCAGCTCCGGCCGATCCCAGATCGGCTGCCCGTCGGTGCGCCACATGATCGCGATCTGCCAGCGCGGCAAGGGCTCTCCGGGATACCACTTGCCCTGGCTACGCTGGACCAGCCCGGTCGGGGCGTAGTCGCGGTGCAGGCGCTCGGCGAGGTCGGAGGCGAGCAGTCGTTTGTGCGGGCCGTCGGCGGCGGTGGTCCACTCCGGATCGGTCTGGTTGTCGATGGAGACGAAGGTCGGTTCGCCACCCATGGTGAGCCGGACGTCGTTCTCGGCCATCGTCGCGTCCACGCGGGCACCGAGTTCACAGACCCGATCCCACTGGGAGGCCGTGTAGGGCAACGTGACCCGCGGGTCCTCGTGAAATCGCGTGACCGTGTTGGAGAAGTCCAGGGTGGCGTGGCAGGGACCGGTCGATCCGGTGATGGGTGCGGCGGCACCGGGACTCGGGGTCGCCGCGAGCGGGATGTGTCCCTCCCCCGCGAACAGTCCCGATGTCGGATCCATGCCGACCCACCCGGCGCCGGGCAGATACACCTCGGTCCACGCGTGCAGGTCGGTGAAATCGGCGTCGGGGCCCGACGGTCCGTCCAGCGACCGGATGTCGGAGGTCAACTGGACGAGATAGCCGGAGACGAATCGGGCGGCGAGACCCAGTTCGCGCAGCAGCGCCACGAGCAGCCACGCCGAGTCACGGCACGATCCGATCGCACTGGACAGGGTGTACTCGGGGCTCTGCACGCCCTGCTCGAGACGCACCGTGTAGCCGACGGCCTGCTGCACCGCCTGGTTCAGCCCGACGAGGAAATCGATCACCCGGATCCTCGAGGTGGGCCGGTGCGCGGCGGCGAACTCGGCGATCGCCGGATGGACGGGCGCGCCGGCGAATTCACCCTCGGTGACCCCGACCGGCCGCAGGTAGGCCTCGAGGTCTTC
Source organism: Gordonia sp. L191 (assembly GCF_030077625.1). Lineage (NCBI taxonomy): Bacteria > Bacillati > Actinomycetota > Actinomycetes > Mycobacteriales > Gordoniaceae > Gordonia > Gordonia sp. L191. The sequence continues at coordinate 2,692,022 of NZ_CP125996.1, forward strand.
TTTCAGATCCTCGGGGTAGTCGAATCCGTAGTGCTCGGCCCAATCCTCGATGAAGAAGTCGAACGGATTGATCGCGGTCAAATCGGCGAGCAGGCTGACGGTGATCGTCAACGACGTCGACGGCTCCGGGAAAACCAGTCGCGCAAGGTAATTACTGAACGCGTCCTGCTGCCAGTTGAGGAAGTGCTCACCCGGTTCGACCTTCAACGAGTAGGCCTCGATCGGCGTCCGCGAATGCGGTGCCGGCCGCAGCCGGACCACGTGCGGGAAGATCTTCACCGGCCGGTCGAAGGCGTAGCTCGTGCGATGTTCCAGCGCGACCTTGATGGTCACAGCAGCCCACCTACCTTTCACGTCACCTCGGCGCGGGTGCGGGCGCCACAGGTGTCCGTGAACCGCGGGTCCCGCCTGCGGAAAATCACATCACAGATGTGACCTGTGCGCCCGTCGTGCGATCGGGCTCACCCCGACGGCCACCCCGGATGGGCGGCCACCGGGGTCGGCGGTCAGGCCGTGGGCTCGGCCGACCCGGGAGCTGGGGCGTCGGGCCCCTTCTTCGGTGCGGGCTTGGCGTCTATACCGGACTCCTTGCGCTGCTGTGCGGTGATCGGCGCAGGAGCGTCGGTCAACGGGTCGACGCCGCCACCGGACTTGGGGAAGGCGATGACCTCACGGATGGACGACTCGCCCGCGAGCAGCGCGGTGATGCGATCCCAGCCGAAGGCGATCCCGCCGTGTGGCGGGGCGCCGTAGGCGAAGGCGTCGAGTAGGAAGCCGAACTTCTCCTGCGCCTCCTCGGGCCCGATGCCCATGATCTCGAAGACCCGTTCCTGTACGTCGCGGCGATGGATACGGATCGATCCGCCACCGATCTCGTTGCCGTTGCACACGATGTCGTAGGCGTAGGCCAGCGCCGCACCGGGATCGGATTCGAGGTGCTCCAACGATTCCGGAGTGGGTGAGGTGAAGGCGTGGTGCACAGCGGTCCAGGCTCCGGAGCCGACGGCGACGTCACCCGCGGCACTCGCCTCGTCGGCCGGCTCGAACAATGGCGCGTCGACGACCCAGGTGAAGGCCCAGTCCGCGGTCGCGGGGTCGATCGGCTCGCCCGGTGCCGGGATGAGTCCCAGCCGGGTCGCGATCTCCGAGCGCGCGGCACCGAGCAGCGCTCGCTGCGCCTTCGCGGGCCCGGCGGCGAAGAACACGCAGTCGCCCGGCGCGGCCCCGACATGTGCTGCCAAACCGTCGCGTTCGGCGTCGGAGAGGTTCTTGGCGACCGGTCCGCCGAGGGTGCCGTCGTCGTTGACGAGCACGTAGGCCAGGCCCTTGGCTCCGCGTTGCTTGGCCCACTCCTGCCAGGCGTCGAGGGTGCGTCGCGGCTGCGAGGCTCCCCCGGGCATGACGACGGCGCCGACGTACGGTGCCTGGAACACCCGGAACGGTGTCTCGGAGAAGTACTCCGTGCATTCGACGAGTTCGATGTCGAAACGCAGGTCGGGTTTGTCGCTGCCGAAACGGCGCATCGCGTCGGCGTAGGTGATGCGCGGGATCGGCGTGGTCAGCTCCACCCCGATCAGGCGCCACAACGCGACGAGGATCTCTTCGGCGAGCGCGATCACGTCGTCCTGGTCGACGAAGCTCATCTCGACGTCGAGCTGGGTGAACTCCGGCTGACGATCGGCGCGGAAGTCCTCGTCGCGGTAGCAGCGCGCGATCTGGAAGTACCGCTCCATGCCTGCGACCATCAGCAACTGTTTGAACAGCTGCGGACTCTGCGGGAGCGCGTAGAACGAACCCGGCTGCAGGCGCGCGGGCACCAGGAAGTCGCGGGCGCCCTCAGGGGTCGAGCGCGTCAGCGTCGGGGTCTCGATCTCGACGAAGTCGCGGGCGAGCAGCACCCCGCGGGCGGCGGCGTTGACCTTCGAGCGCAGCCGCAGCGCCGATCCGGGACCCTCGCGGCGCAGGTCGAGGTACCGGTGGCGTAGGCGTGTTTCCTCACCGGGGTTCTCGTCGAGCTGGAACGGCAGTGGCGCCGCCTCGTTGAGCACCTCGAGGTGCCCGGCGTTGATCTCGATCTCACCCGACGGCAGATTGGGGTTCTCGCTGCCCTCGGGGCGCACCTCGACGACACCGGTCACGGCGATGCAGTACTCGGCGCGCAGCCGGTGCGCGGCCGCGGCGACCGCCTCGTCCCGGAAGACCACCTGCACGAGTCCGGAGCTGTCACGCAGATCGATGAACACCACGCCCCCGTGATCGCGGCGGCGGGCGACCCAGCCGGCGACGGTGACGGTCTGCGTGGCATCGGCGCGGCGCAGGGAACCGGCGAGATGTGTGCGGAGCACGAAGGTCCTTCCTCAGGGGTGGAGACGTCGAGAACGGTGGGCGCGTCGGCCCGTGACAATCGTAGGCGTCCACCGCACGCAGGCGGCCACCGCCCGGGCGGTTGTCGCGCACGGCTGCGCGTCGGCGAGTCTCGAACTGTTCGACCCGATCCGGGTGGTTCGTCTCGTTACGCTGTGGCCATGACTTTTCAGGGCAGCGGGCCGCTCGACACCGGGAACGTCTCCGGCGGCGGAGGTGGCGGAGGCGGCGCCGGGCGGATCGCGCTCGGCGGCGGTGCCGGACTGATCATCACCATCGTGGCGTTGTTGTTCGGGGTCAACCCGGGAGACATCATGGGCGGCGGGACCACCGGAACCGGAAGCTCCAACTCGGCCTCGTCGTCGGTGATCGACGAGCACATCCGGTCCTGCACCGTGGAGATGGCCAATCAGGGTGACGCGATCTGCCGGATCGTGGCCACCACCAACAGTCTCGACCACGTCTGGCCGACGCTGATGTCGAACTACACGCCGCCGAAGACCACGATCTTCAGCGGATCGGTGAACACCGCGTGTGGTGCGGCGACCTCGGCGACCGGTCCGTTCTATTGTCCCGCGGACAAGACCGCCTACTTCGACCCGGATTTCTTCGACACCCTCGTCCAGATGGGTGGCAGCAACGGCGCCCTGGCGCAGGAGTACGTCGTGGCCCACGAGTACGGCCATCACGTACAGAATCTGACCGGGGCGCTGCGCAAGGGCCAGCAACTCGGTTCGCAGGGGCCGCTGTCGGGATCGGTGCGCGTCGAACTGCAGGCCGACTGTCTGGCCGGTGTGTGGGCGCACCACGCCAGTGACGAGGGATATGACAATCGGTTGCAGCAACTGACCCAGCAGGACATCGCCGGGGTCATCCAGACCGCCAAGGCCATCGGTGACGACACCATTCAGGGCGCCAACTCCAACCCGGAGGGCTGGACGCACGGGTCGGCGCAGCAGCGTGCCCGGTGGTTCACCATCGGCTATCAGGGCGGCGACCCCAAGCGCTGCGACACCTTCGCCACCAACGACCTGTGATGCCGCCCGCACGCACCAGCACCGCCGTCGACGCGATCGCCGACGCCCATCTGCGCACGATGGCCGCCGACGACCCGATCCTGGCCACCGAACTCGGGATCGATGACGCCGCGGCCGACCGACTCACCGACTTCTCCCCCGACGCGGTCGCCACCCGCGCCGACCACGCCCGGGCAACGCTGGCCGCGCTCGGCGCCGCCGAGGTGTCCGACGACGTCGACCGGGTGACCGTCGCGACAATGACGGCGTCGCTGCGCCGCGAGCTCGCCCTCGCCGATGCGGGAGAGCTGACCGGTGTCTGCAACGTCATCGCCTCTCCGCTGCAGGCGATCCGCGACATCTTCGATCTGATGGACGTCGACTCGCCGACGGGGCGGGAGACGATGGTGCGCCGGATCGCGGCGATCCCGGACGCTCTGGCCACCGCGATCGCCGGCGTCGAACAACGACGCACAGCCGGCCCGCCGTTCGCCCGCCGGCAGGTGGAACTCGTTGCCGCGCAGGCAGATCAGGCCCTCGCCGCGATCTCGGCGAACACCGGGACCATCGTCGCCGACCCCGGATTGGCCGCCGACCTCGAATCCGCCACCACCGCAGCGGGTTCGGCCCTCGCCGAGTTCGCCGCCCTCCTGCGCACCCGGGTGGCGCCCGACGCCGTCGACGACGACGCCGTCGGCCGGGATCGGTATCTGCTGCATCTGCCGCACTACCTCGGTGCCGACGCCGATCCCGAGGAGGCCTACGCCTGGGGTCTGGCCCATTTACGCGAGATCGTCGCCGAACAGCAGGCCATCGCCGCGCAGCTGGTACCCGGCGGAACGGTCGCCGATGCCCTGGCCGCACTCGATGCCGATACGCGGTATCAGATCCACGACAAGCAGGCGTTCGTCGACTGGATGCAGGCGACCTCCGACGCCGCGGTCGACGGACTGGCCGGCACCCACTTCGACATCCCGGCCCGCCTGACCCGTCTGGAATGCCGGCTCGCGCCGTCGTCGACCGGCATCATCTACTACACCCAGCCCACCGCAGACCTGAGTCGGCCGGGCCGCATGTGGTGGGCGGTTCCCCCGGGGCAGACCGTGTTTCACACGTGGCAGGAGAAGACCACCGTCTACCACGAGGGTGTGCCCGGCCATCACCTCCAGCTGGGGTCGGCGATCGTCGACGACGACCTCAACTCGTGGCGCAAACTGGCGTCGTTCACCTCCGGGCACGGCGAGGGCTGGGCGCTCTACGCCGAACGCCTGATGGCCGAACTGGGCTGGCTCGATGACCCGGGCGACCGGATGGGCATGCTGGATTCGCAGCGGCTGCGCGCGGCACGCGTCGTCGTCGACATCGGCGTGCACTGCCGATTGCGTGCCCCCGAGTCGGTGGGCGGCGGCATCTGGGACGCCGGGAAGGCCTGGACGTTTCTCACCTCGTCGGTGGCCATGGACCGCGCGGTGCTGCGCTTCGAGCTCGACCGCTACCTGGGTTGGCCCGGCCAGGCGCCGTCCTACGCACTGGGACAACGGGTCTGGGAACAGACCCGCGACGCCGCCCTCGCCGCACATCCGGGGTGGACGCTCAAGGAGTTCCACACCCGTGCGCTGGCGCTCGGTGGGGTGAGCCTGGACGTCCTCGCCGATCGGATGAGCCGGGTGGAATGAGACCGATCCGTATGACATTTCCTCCGGTTTCCGGGGGAAATGTCATACGGATCGGCGTGCGCCTTAGCCCAGCAGACCCCGCACCTCGTCGACGAGACCGTCGAGCGAGGCCCGATGCTGGTCGCCGGTTGCCAGGTTCTTGATCTCGATGGTGTGCTCGGCGAGTTCACGATCACCGAGGACGAGTGCGAGCCGTGCGCCGGACCGGTCGGCGGCCTTCATCGCACCCTTGAGACCGCGATCGCCGTAGGCGAGATCGACGCTGATCCCCGCGGCCCGCAGTGTCCCTGCGACGGATACCAATTCGGCTTTCGCGTCGGCGCCGAGCGGAACCCCGAAGACCTCGACGCGCGCGGCGTCGGCACCCGCGACGCCCTCCGCCTCGAGGGCGAGCATCGTGCGGTCGACGCCGAGCCCGAACCCGATCCCCGACAGATCCTGCTTACCGCCGATCTGCTGCATGAGGCCGTCGTAGCGTCCGCCGCCCCCGATCCCCGACTGCGCGCCCAGTCCGTCGTGGACGAATTCGAAGGTGGTCTTGGTGTAGTAGTCGAGTCCGCGCACCAGCCGCGGATTGATCTCGTAGGGCACGCCGAGCCGGTTCAGGTGGGCGAGCACCGTGTCGAAGTGCGCCCGCGCGTCATCGCTCAGATAGTCCAGCAGCAGCGGCGCGTCGGCGGTGGCGGCCTTGATCTCGGGGCGTTTGTCGTCGAGCACACGCAGCGGATTGATCTCGGCGCGTTGACGGGTCGGCTCGTCGAGGTCGAGCCCGAAGAGGAACTGCTGCAACGCTTCCCGATACCGTGGTCGGCTCTCGTCGTCGCCGAGGGAGGTGATTTCCAGTCGGAAGCCGCTGAGCCCGAGGCGTCGATAGCCCTCGTCGGCGATCGCGATGACCTCCGCGTCGAGAGCCGGATCGTCGACGCCGATGGCCTCCACGCCGACCTGCTGCAGCTGGCGATAACGACCGGTCTGCGGCTTCTCGTACCGGAAGAACGGACCCGCATAGCAGAGTTTGACCGGCAGCTGGCCACGGTCGAGGCCGTGCTGGATGACCGCGCGCATCACACCGGCGGTGCCCTCCGGGCGCAGCGTGACCGAGCGGCCACCGCGGTCGGCGAAGGTGTACATCTCCTTGCTGACGACGTCGGTGGACTCACCCACCCCGCGCGCGAACAACGCGGTGTCCTCGAAGACGGGCAACTCGATGTGGCCGTAACCGCCGCGCCGCGCCGCCTCGGTGAGCGTGTCGCGCACCTTGCGGAAGTCCGCGGAGGCCGGCGGGTAGTAGTCCGGGATACCCCGAGGTGCGGCGAAATCGTTGGTCACAGGCCCATTCGTCCCTTCTTCACGGTGCCGGCGCCCTCGGCGTCGCCGGCAAGACCGACGAGGAACGGATTGCTCGCACGTTCGGCGCCGATCGAGGTCTGCAGTCCGTGTCCGGGGAGCACCTGTGTGTCGTCGGTGCGGGTCAGCAGCCGGGCGGCGATGGAGTCGAGCAGTTGCTGGTGGTTGCCCCCGGGCAGATCGGTGCGGCCGATGGACCCGGAGAACAATACGTCACCGGAGAAACACACCGGGACGGTGTCACCGGCACCGCTCTCGTCGATCGGCACGTCGAGGGTCAGCAACACCGAGCCCTGGGTGTGACCCGGCGCGTGGTCGACGGCCAGGCACAGTCCGGCGATCTCCACCGTCTCGCCGTCGACGAAGTCGATCACCTTGTCCGGCTCCCGGAACTGCAGCGACCCGATCACCGAGGAGAGCGCGTGGCCGAGGCCGATGCCCGGGTCGGCGAGCATCGACCGGTCCTCGGGGTGGATGTAGGCCGGGATCGAGAATTCGTCGCAGAGGTCCGCCGCGGTCCACGTGTGATCGAGATGACCGTGGGTCAGCAGGACCGCCACCGGGGTGAGATCGTGCTCTGCCAGCACCTTCTTCGCCATCGGCGCCGCATCCTGTCCGGGATCGATGACGACGGCGTCGCCTCCGGGCGCCGGGGCGAGGATGTAGCAGTTGGTCTGGAACATGCCTGCGGGGAAGCCGGTGATCAGCATTGCTCCATTGTGTCTCATACGAATCCGGCGGCCTCGACCACGGTCGACTCCAGTGGCACCGCCCACGGTCGGCGTACCAGCTCGTTTGTCGACGCAGGCCTCGCCACGCCCGGCTGTGTCCTCGACCCGGTGCGGCGAGTTCACAGGAGATACTGGCACACTGCATGGGGTGTCCGGCGGGAGTCGGACGACGAGCAGAGTGCACACGACACCAAGCGCACACCGAGGAGGGGTCACAGCGTGGCGAGCAACAAGGAACCCGAGAAGCCGGGTGCCCACAACGATGCCGACAACGATGACCCGGCCACCTCGACTCCGTCGGGGCCGAACCCGAGCAAGAATCCCTCCGATTCCGCGGCCGATGGTCCGGCGACGTCCGACCGCGCGCTGACCAACGAGCAACGGCGCGAGGCCGCCAAGCGCAAGCTCGAGGACCGGCTGGAGCGCGAACGCGCCGCGGCCCGCAAACGCAAGGTCCTCATCGGTTCGGTCTCGGGTGTGGTGGTCATCGCGGTGCTCGCGACCGCCACCTACTTCATCGTCGACAAGATCCAGACCGATCGATTCAACGCCTCGCACACGACGTGCGATTACGTCGCCAAGGACAGCAACTTCAAGCAGATCCCGACGACGGTTCCCGCCGAGATCACCGATCCCGCCCAGCGCGCGCTCTATCAGGAGCAGATCGACAAGGTGAAGGCCGGCGAGTCCAAGCAGAAGACAGCGCCGATGCCCGACAAGACGCAGGCCAAGGACGGCACGTCCACGCTCACACTGACCACCACGCAGGGTGTCGTGCCGGTCGATCTCAATCGCACCGGCGCTCCGTGCAACACCGGCGCGGTCATCTCGCTCGCCGATCACGGCTACTACGACAACAGCCCGTGCCACCGGATGACGACCGCGGCCCTGAAGGTCCTGCAGTGCGGTGACCCGACCGGCACCGGTCTCGGCCAGCCCGGCTGGACGAGCCCCGACGAGCCGCCGACCGATCTCAAGCCGTCCGGTCAGGCCAACCCGATGACCGGCCAGCAGGCCGTCACCTACCCGCGCGGGACCGTCGCGATCGCCAACAGCGGTAGCGCCCAGCAGGGTGAGGCGAATTCCGGCGGGTCGGCGCAGTTCTTCATCCTCATCCAGGACGGCACCCTGCCGCCGAGTTACGCGGTGGTCGGCACCGTCGCACCCGACGGTATGAAGGTCATCGACAAGGTGTTCGCCGGTGGCGTGAATCCCGGCATCGGACCCAACCAGACGACCGGTGCCTACGAGCGCACCGCCGACGACGGCTCACCGAAGCTGCCGATCACCATCGAGACCGCCAAGGTCTCCTGACGCGTAGGTCTCGCCACGGCCCGGCCGTGGCGAGACCGATCAGGCCGTCGATTTCTCAGGCAGCCGAGGTGACGCGGTACACGTCGTAGACGCCTTCGACGTTGCGGACGATGTTCAAGACGTGTCCGAGATGCTTCGGGTCGCCCATTTCGAAGGTGAATTTGCTGATCGCGACGCGATCGCGGCTGGTGGTGACCGACGCCGAGAGGATGTTCACCCGTTCGTCGGCGAGCACCTTGGTCACGTCGGAGAGCAGGCGGTGACGGTCGAGCGCCTCGACCTGGATGGCGACGAGGAAGATCGATTCGGGCGACGGCGCCCAGGAGACGTCGATGATCCGCTCGGACTGATCACGCAAGGCGGTGGCGTTGGTGCAGTCGGTGCGGTGCACACTGATCCCACCGCCGCGCGTCACGAATCCCATGATCTCGTCACCGGGTACCGGGGTGCAGCACTTGGCGAGCTTGATCAGCACATTGTCGACGCCCTCGACGACCACCCCGGCGTCGCCGCCCTGCCGGGAACGGCTGGGCATGGTCGACGGCGTGGATCGCTCGGCGATCTGTTCGGCGGCCTCGTCGATGCCTCCGAGTGCGGCGACGAGACGGTTCACCACATGCCGAGCGGAGACGTGGTTCTCCCCGACCGCGGTGTAGAGCGCGCTGACGTCGGTGTAGCGCAGCTCCTTGGCGACCGCCGCCATCGAGTCGGCACTCATCAGCCGCTGCAGGGGCAGTCCCCCGCGGCGGACCTCCTTGGCGATGGCGTCCTTGCCCTGCTCGAGCGCCTCCTCGCGACGCTCCTTGGCGAACCATTGGCGGATCTTGGCTTTCGCGCGTGGTGAGACGACGAAGTTCTGCCAGTCCTTGCTCGGTCCGGCCGTGGGCGCCTTCGAGGTGAACACCTCGACGACCTCACCGTTCTCGAGGGTGCGTTCGAGGGCGACGAGACGACCGTTGACACGTGCGCCGATGCAGCGGTGGCCGACCTCGGTGTGTACCGCGTAGGCGAAATCGACCGGTGTCGACCCGGCGGGCAGCGTGATCACATCGCCCTTCGGGGTGAAGACGAAGATCTCCTTGACCGCGAGGTCGTAGCGCAGCGACTCGAGGAACTCCCCCGGGTCGGCGGCTTCTCGCTGCCAGTCGAGGAGCTGGCGCATCCACGCCATGTCGTCGACCTCGGCGACGTCGGACTTGCGGCCCTTGCGGTCCTTGTAGCCGCTCTCCTTGTACCGCCAGTGTGCGGCGATGCCGAACTCGGCGGTGCGATGCATGTCGTAGGTACGGATCTGCACCTCGAGGGGTTTGCCCTCGGGACCGATCACCGTGGTGTGCAGGGACTGGTAGACCCCGAACCGCGGCTGGGCGATGTAGTCCTTGAACCGGCCCGCCATCGGCTGCCACAGCGAGTGCACCACGCCCACCGCGGCATAACAGTCGCGCACCTCGTCACACAGGATGCGCATGCCGACGAGGTCGTGGATGTCGTCGAACTCGCGGCCCTTGACGATCATCTTCTGATAGATCGACCAGTAGTGTTTGGGCCGGCCCTCGACCGTCGCGGTGATCCGGGCCGAGGACAGTGCGTTGTTGATGTCGGCGCGCACCCGCGCCAGGTAGGTGTCGCGTGAGGGTGCGCGGTCGGCGACCAGCCGCACGATCTCCTCGTACCGTTTGGGGTGCAGGATCGCGAACGAGAGGTCCTCGAGCTCCCACTTGACGGTCGCCATACCGAGCCGATGAGCAAGGGGCGCAATGACTTCCAGCGTCTCGCGGGCCTTGCGGGCCTGCTTCTCCGGTGGCAGGAAGCGCATCGTGCGCATGTTGTGCAACCGGTCGGCGACCTTGATCACCAGCACGCGCGGGTCGCGGGCCATCGCGATGATCATCTTGCGGATCGTCTCGGCCTCCGCGGCGCTTCCGAGTGCGACCTTGTCGAGTTTGGTCACCCCGTCGACGAGGTGGGTGACCTCCGCCCCGAACTCCGATTCCAGTTGCTCGAGGCTGTATCCGGTGTCCTCGACGGTGTCGTGCAGGAGCGCGGCGACCAGGGTGATGGTGTCCATACCGAGGTCGGCGAGGATCGTGGCCACCGCGAGCGGATGGGTGATGTAGGGGTCACCGGACTTGCGGTTCTGCCCCTGATGACGTTCGTCGGCGACGTCGTAGGCGCGCTGCAGCAAGGCGACGTCGGCCTTCGGGTAGATCTCCCGGTGCAGGGTGACCAGCGGCTCGAGCACCGGTCGCACCGGGCTGCGGGTCGCGGTCATCCGGCGAGCGAGCCGGGCACGGACCCGCCGCGACGCCGACGAATGTTGGGGCAGCGCGTCGTTCGTGTCGCCGGCGGGCCCAGACTCGACAACCCCGGACTCGACAACCGCAGACTCGCCCGCTGCGGACTCGGCCGCTCTGGACTCGACCACTGCTGCGGAGTCCACCTCGGCGGGTCCGGCATCGGTGATCGGGCCCGCGGTACTCGGCTCGTCGGCCATCAGACCCTCCCTCGTCCTCGGCGGTGGACGCGGTGGGAGCACCGGATCGTTGCCTCACACCACCGGTCCGTCCCACCACACATGTCACAAGTCTAATCCGCGCTTTCGGGAGCACCGTCGGTCCGGCCGGAATGTGACGGGCCAGGTGTCGGGGAACCACCATGGGCTCACCGATCGCCGCGGACCCGCTTGAGCCGTGCCTTGCCGAGATTGGTGCGCACCACCCAGGCCACGTCGGGGTCCGGATCCTGTGCCAGCGCGTCGAACACCGGCAATCCGGCGTCCGGATCGGCGGCCACGGCGACGCTCCACCCATATCCCAGTCCCTTGCGCAGGGTGCGGGTGTCCGGCGCGCGCCGTCGCGCGTCCGGGACCGCGCGCAACACCTCGGTGGCTCGTCCGCACACGTCGATCGCGTGGGCGGCCATCTCGGGGGTCCGCAGCAACCTCGGTTCGCAGATCGCGGCGACAGCGGCGCGGGCGAGCAGGGGGCCGGGTCCGTCCGCCCATTCGCGTGCCACCGCGGCCATCGAGGCGGGATCGTCGTCGCCCCACCGCTGCAGCGCCATCGCCACACCCTCGCGTACCCGCCATCGCTCGTCGGCGGCGAGTTCACGCAGCCGGGCAAGACCTTTCGAGCGGTCCTCGGCCGAACACAGCAGACGTCCGATCCCGGCGGCCCCGCAGGTGGCCCGGTACTCGTCGGTGGCATCGGCGGCGTGCCAGATCGTCGTGGTGGACGCCTCCTCGACGAAGGCGGCCAGCAGGGTCAGGTTCGCCCGCGGCCCGGGCAGACCCGAATGCGCGTCCAGGTAGGCCAACCACCGCTCCGGCGCGTCACCCAAGGCGACGAGTTCGCGCCGATACTCTTCAACACCCATGTCCGCCAACGATTCTCATCGGTCGATCAATCGATGGTGACCGCGTGCACCGGAATGTCGGCGAAGCCGTCGGCGATGCGGGCCCGCCCGCCGAGCGCCGCGATCTCCATGATCACCGCGACACCCGTCACCTCGGCGCCGGCGCGACGCAGCAGTTCGGCCGCCGCCACCACGGTGCCACCGGTGGCGAGGACGTCGTCGACGAGCAGCACCCGCGATCCGGTGATGTCGATTCCGCTCGCCGGGATCTCCAGTCGCGCGCTGCCGTATTCGAGGTCGTAGTCGATCGAATACACCGGTGGCGGGAGTTTGCCGCCCTTGCGGACGGCGAGGATTCCGACGCCCAGTTCTCGCGCGACGGCCCCGCCGAGTAGGAAGCCGCGGGCGTCGATGCCCGCCACCAGGTCGACCGACCCGCAGCCGTGGGTCAGCGCGGTCACGATCGTCGACAACCCGTCGGAATCGGCCAGCACCGGCGTCAGATCCTTGAAATCGATTCCCGGCGCCGGGAAGTCGGCCACCATGCGGCCGTGCTCGGCGATCGCGGCCCGCGCCCGGGCCAGGGCGTCGCCAGTCGGGGTATCGGGGGTCGGGGTCTCACTGTCGTTGCTCACCGGCTGCGTACCCATCGGTCCATGTTCCATCCCGTTCCGTTTCGTCCCGCACCTGCGACGACGTTGGTGATCTGATCCTTCCAGCCATGCGCGCGGGGAGCAGCGAACAGTGGGATCGACGGCACCTGAGCCCACGCACCGTTCTCGATGGTCCGGACGAGCGCGAGGCGCTCGGATTCGAGATCGGTGACCGCCAGGGCGTCGATCGCATCATTGACCTGCGGGTTCGAGAAGTTCGGCAGATCGAGCGGGTCGTCTCCGCGCAGCTGATAGGCGTCTCGGGTCTCGTCCGCGGCACCCGCCGCCGCGAAGGCGGCGCCGTTGGCCACCAGCAGCGCGTCGGCCGACGAGCCGAGTGCTCCGACCCCGGTGGTGTCGGCGCCGACGTCTCTGACGGTGATCCCCGCCGGGGCACATGCGGAGGTGATGGCCGCGACCATCTCTTTCCACCGCTCGGTCGGTGCGGCATATCCGATACGCACCGTCTTGGCCGGGCGGCCACCGGTATCACCGGCCGCCTGGGCCAGCAGGTCACGGGCGCGCGGAAGATCGGGACGCGCGTACTGAGTGCCGAACTCGCCGTTCAGCGATGCGGCCAACTCGTCACCCGGCGCGAGTACCCGCATGTTCCACATCTGGGCGCCATATCCGAACTGCCGGGCGAGCGCATCGCGCGGCACACAGGAGGCGAATGCCCGTCGCACCCGGACGTCGGAGAACACCCCGCGCCCGGACAACACGAGCCCCTCGACGCCGAGTGCCTGACCGGGGGCACCGACCCGGAGTCCGGCACCGGCGGTGGCTGCGGCCGAGGTCGCGCCGGAACGCGTTTCGTCGGTGCCGGCGACGAGACCCGCGGTGACGTCGGCGACGTCGTAGTCGTCGTTCGCGATGCGTCGCGCGGCATCGCTGCCGCGCCCGAAGATCGCGATCCGTGAGGTGGCCGGCGGATCACCCCACCACTTGTCGTTGGCCACCAGCACCACGCCGCCGGATGCGGAGTAACTCGCGATCTTGTAGGGGCCGGCGGACGGGAAACGCGTGGGGTCGAGGTCTCCGGGGGCGAGATCGAAGCCGGTGTTCCAGGCCTTGGCGATACGCGCGATGGCGGTGCGGTTGCCAGTGCGGATCGGTTCGGCCACGTCGGGGACCCCGGCGGCGCGGGCCACCACCTGCGCCGGCAGTAGCGTGCCGGCGCCGAACAGTGACGCCCAGTCGGAGGGGTCGCGTCCGGCGGCGAAGGTGACGGTCGCCGACTTGTCGCCGGGCGCACAGTCGACGGAGTCGATGTCGCGGTAGCCCGCGGTGGTCGCCGGGGTGAACTGGCCGAATCGTCCGCTCATCGCCGCCCAGGCCAGCACGAGGTCGTCGCAATCCATCGCCGTGCCGTCGGAATATGTTGCGCGCGGGTTGAATTGGTACTTCAGGGTCAGCCGGTTGCCGGGCTCACGGGTGACGGTGCCGATATCGCGGTCAGGGGTGACCTGTCCGGAGTCGCCGAGATAGCTGAAGCCCGGGAGCACGCGGGTGAACGCCATCAATACGCCGTCGGCGTTGCCGTTCTCGGTGTTCGCGTTGTAGCTGCGGATGTCGGCGTCGACGACGTAGTCGATCGTCGGGGGCGCAGCGTCCCGGGAACAGCCGGCGATCAGCCCGGCACCCACCAGCAGGCTCACCACCAGGACCGCGGACCTCATCGCCGGTGTGGTCGTACCATGCCAACACCTGGATTGCCGACCTCTCGATGCCACGACTGCCGAGACTATCGCGCGCGACGCCGTTTCCCGCTCGGTGCTGTCGGGGTGTCGTCCTCGGCTACGCCCCGACCGGTCGACGCCCGCGACGGGCGGCGGCGCGGCGGTGTGCTGCCCGCGTCCGGGTCCTGGCCGGCGGCGATGGCCGCGCGACGGTCGAGCACCCGGGCGGTGTGGCGGGCGATCTCACGACGCCGTTCCTTGAGGGTCACCAACAGCGGGGTGGCGAGGAAGACCGACGAGTAGGTGCCCACCACGACGCCGACGAGCTGGATCAGCGCAAGATCCTTCAGCGTGCCGACCCCGAGCAGCCACACGGCGATGACCATCAGCGCGATGATCGGCAACACCGAGATGATCGTGGTGTTGATCGAGCGCATCAGGGTCTGGTTCACCGCGAGGTTGGCCTGCTCGGCATAGGTGCGGCGCGACGTCTGCAGCACCGACCGGGTGTTCTCCGAGACCTTGTCGAACACGACGACGGTGTCGTAGAGGGAGAAACCGAGGATCGTCAGCAGACCGATGACGGTCGCCGGGGTGACCTCGAAGCCGACCAGCGAATACACCCCGGCCGTGCAGATGATGTCGAAGAACAGGGTCGCCAGCGCGGCGATCGACATCTCCCGGTCGAAGCGCACCGCGATGTAGACGAAGACGATCACCAGGAACACGGCGAGGGCGAGCAACATCTTCTCGGTGATCTCGCGTCCCCACGTGGAACTCACCTCGGAGATGCTGACGTCGGCGGCCTTGAGTGTCGGCGCATACGCATCGGTGAGCGCGACGGTCACCGCGCGTGCCTGCTCGGCGCTGAGCGCGTCGGTACGCACCTGCACGGTTTCGCTCGACCCCGATCCGGCGGTCTGTACCGAATCCGGGGCAGTGCCGAGCGCCTTGCCGACGACGTCCTCGACGGATTGGCTGGTGATGCCCTGCGACACCGGGATCGAGATCTGCGTGCCGCCCTCGAAATCGATACCGAAAGTGAACTGGCGCACGCCGATCGAGATGATGCCGACCGCGAGGATCAGCGCGGTGACGAGGTACCACATGCGGCGTTTGCCGATGACCTCGAAGGCGCCGGTACCGGTGTAGAGGCGCGAGAGGAACGACCGGGAGGTGTCGGCGTGGAAGTTGGCGTCACTGCCGGCGATCGTCACCGTCGTCGCCGTGCTCGGCTCGTCACCCGTCGTCGTGCTGCCGGTCGATGCGCCGGTGGTCCGATTGCTGCCGGTCATTTCGCCGATCCCTTCGTCGGACCAGAGGGGGTCGAGTCGGTCGATGTAGCGCCTGTCGATGCAGTGGTCGTCGTGGACGAACTGAGGTTCGATACCCGTTCGGCCCGTGACGTTCTGCGCGCTCGCGCCACCTCGCTGACCGCCCCGAGTCCGTTGACCCGCGGCCGCGACAGGAACTCCGAGCGGCTGGCGAGCACGACGAGCGGATGCGTGACCAGGAACACGACCACGATGTCGAGGATGGTGGTCAGGCCGAGGGTGAAGGCGAAGCCGCGCACCTCACCGACGGCGAGGATGTAGATGACCGCCGCGGCCAGGAAGCTGACGGCGTTACCCGACCAGATCGTGCGTCGCGCGCTCGCCCAGCCGCGCGGGACCGCGGACCGGAAACTTCGTCCCTCACGCATCTCGTCCTTGATGCGTTCGAAGTACACGACGAACGAGTCGGCGGTCATACCGATACCGATGATCAGACCGGCGATACCGGCCAGATCCAGGGTGAACCCGATCCAGCGGCCGAGCAGCACGATGATGCCGTAGACCATCGCCAGCGACAGCAGCAGCGACGCCACGGTGAGGAAGCCGAGCATGCGGTAGTAGGCCAATGCGTAGATCAGCACCGCGATCAACCCGATCGCCCCGGCCAGGAGGCCGGCCCGCAGCGAGGACAGACCCAGCGTGGCCGAGACGGTTTCGGCGTCGGAGGTGGAGAACGACAGCGGCAACGAGCCGTACTTGAGCACGTTGGCGAGGTCGGTGGCCTCGGCTTCGGTGAACGGCGAGCCGGTGATCTGGGTGGCTCCGCTGATCGCCTGGTTGATCACCGGTGCCGACACCACGCGGGTGTCGAGGGTGAATGCGGTCTGCTTGCCGATGTTGTTGGCGGTGTACTCCGGCCAGGTCGTCGCGGCGGCACCCTTGTACTCGAGGCTGACGATCCACTCACCGGTCTGCGGGTCGGTGCCCGCGCTGGCCGATTTCACATCCCGCCCGTCGATGATCTCCGGCCCGAGCAGGTACACCGTCTTGCCGTCGGTGGAGCAGGCGACCAGATACTGCTTCGGGTCGTCGTTGCCGAGTAGGGGGTCGTTGGCGCCGTTGGCGCAGTTCATCTTCGACATGTAAGCCTGCAGCGCCTGGGTGTTGGCGCCTGCGGGAGCCTGCCGGTTCTTCTTCTCCTGGGTGATCTGCCCGGCGACCTGATCGGCGGGGAGTTCGTTGGAGTCCTCGGTGCGCGTGGTGTTGGGCGGCTGCGGCGTCGCCGGTGCCGAGGTCTCGACCGGGCGCACATACAGACGAGCGGTCTGCCCCAGCGATTTCGCCTGGGAGCCGTCCTGTCCGGGCACGGTGATGACCAGGTTGTTCCCGCTGACCACGACCTCCGAGCCGCTCACGCCGAGCCCGTTGACTCGCTGCTCGATGATCTGCTTGGCCTGGTTCAACTGATCGCGGGTCGGTGCCTGGCCGTTGTCGGTGCGGGCGGTCAACGTCACGCGGGTGCCGCCCTGCAGGTCGATGCCCAGCTTCGGTTCGGGCGAGCCGCCACCGGTGAGGAAGACGAGGAGATAGACGAGGGCCAGGAGCGCGACGAACGCCGTCAGCGGCTGCCACGGCGGGATCTCGATCGACGACGAGCGACCCGGCGGGCGTCGCCGGGTGCCCTTCTTCGATCCCCCCGCCGACCGCTTCCGGGTCGATTGGCCCGGCGCCTTCCGACCGCCGGGACCCGCCGTCCCGGTCGAATCGGCGGCAGCTCCCTTCGATTCGGCCCCACGCGAAAAACTCACGTACTCGATCTCCTTTGATGAGCGTCGACCGGCGCACCTGGGCGCACTCATCGACGCGGACTACGCGGCGCGAACAGCCCGAGGGCCCCGATCGCGCGATCGAGTGGCCACTCTACTGCCCGGCCCGCGCACAGCAGCACGCCACCGCCCCCGACGGCCCGGTGTCCATCGGGCCACGACCCTCCCCTGGTGGGCCGACGGTCGGTCGAGCGGCCTGCGGTCGGTGTCGGGGTGTGTCTACTTGTCCGAGTCGGCCGACGCGTCGCCGCCGGACTTGTCGAGATTCGGCCGATCGGTGGTCACATCGGTGGGGGTGATCGTCTCGGGCGCCTCGTCGATGGACTCGGCGTCGGCCGCGGCGAACGGCGGGGTGTAGCCGGGGTAGGTCGCGGCGGCCTCGTCGGTGGGTATCACCCGCATGACGGCCAGGCGGTTCCAGCGGGTGACCAGACCGGTCGCGATCTCGACATCGATGTACTCCGACGAGGTCGCGTCGATCACGGTGCCGAAGAGACCGCTCGACAGCTGGATACGGGTCCCGGTCTGGACGGAGTTCTGCATTTCCTGCGTCTCGGCGGCACGCTTCTTCTGCTTGCGCACCGAGAAGAACATGAAGCCGACCATGAGGACCAGCAGAAGTGGGAGAAACAGAGATTCCATCGAGGTGTCGTCGTCCTTGTCGTATCGAGATCGTCACCCGCGGCGCGACGCTGATGTCACGCTCGGCGGGTTGCCGGTGAGGGGCTCCGGCGAGTCACGCGCCCGCGACCCGTCGCCCCGGGGTGAGGACCACCGGTGACGTCGGCGCCGAGCGCACGCACTCCCTCCAGTGTGCCATGCGGGGCAAGTCCGCTCCCAACGCCGGGAATGTCGGCTTTGCGCGTATATGAGCGACGCAGAGGGCGGGCCCCTGGTCGTCGTGCTCCCCTAGATGTCGTCGAACAACGACGGGCTGCCCATCTCGCGCGGGCGGACCCCGAAGGTCGCGTTGAGAGCACCGGCGGGTGGTGTGAGCCCCAGGTGATGCCACGCCGCTGCGGTCGCCACGCGTCCTCGCGGTGTGCGTGCGACCATCCCGGCGCGCACCAGGAACGGTTCGCACACCTCCTCGACGGTCGCCGGTTCCTCGCCGACGGCCACCGCCAGTGTCGACACCCCGACCGGCCCGCCGCCGAACGCCCGGATCAACGCGTCGAGGACCGCGCGGTCGAGGCGGTCGAAACCCAGTTCGTCGACGTCGTAGACGGCCAACGCCGCGCGTGAGATGTCGACGGTGATCACCCCGTCCCCGCGGACCTCGGCGTAGTCACGAACGCGCCGCAACAACCGGTTGGCGATGCGGGGAGTGCCCCGGGAGCGGCTCGCGATCTCAGAGGCGGCGTCGGCCTGCATCTCGATGCCCAGGATTCCCGCCGACCGGCGCAGCACCCGGACCAACTCGCCCGTCTCGTAGAACTCCATGTGCGCGGTGAACCCGAAGCGGTCACGCAGCGGACCGGTCAGCGATCCGGATCGGGTGGTGGCCCCGACCAGCGTGAACGGAGCCACGTCGAGCGGAATCGAGGTCGCCCCGGGCCCCTTGCCGACGACCACGTCGACCCGGAAGTCCTCCATCGCCAGGTACAGCATCTCCTCGGCGGGCCGGGCGATCCGATGGATCTCGTCGATGAAGAGCACGTCGCCTTCGACCAGATTGGACAGCATCGCCGCGAGGTCTCCTGCGCGTTCGAGAGCGGGCCCGGAGGTGACCCGGATCGCCGCACCCATCTCGCCGGCGATGATCATCGCCAGCGACGTCTTACCCAGACCGGGCGGCCCCGACAACAGGATGTGATCGGGAGTGCTGCCACGTTTCTTGGCGCCGTGCAGCACCAGCTCGAGCTGTTCACACACCCGCGGTTGGCCGATGAACTCGGCGAGCGACCGCGGACGCAACCCGGCGTCGAAGTCCCCATCGGAACGCACCGGGGTGGCGCTGACCTCCCGCTCCTCCTCGAGTCCATCCTCGGTGAGGCGGTCGTCGGGGTTCATGCGGACTTCCCGAGCAGGGCCAGCGACCGGCGCAGCGCCATCGACGCGTCGGCGTCGGGCTCCTCGGCGAGCACCGCGGCCACCGCCTTCTCCGCCGGTGCCGCGGTGAAACCGAGTCCGACGAGCGCCTCGGCGACCTGACCGGCCACGCCGACCGGCCGCGATCCCGCACCGGTGGCGGCGTCGGCGACCGGCCGATCGACCTTGTCGCGTAGTTCGACGACGAGGCGCTCGGCCACCCGCTTCCCGATACCCGGCACGCTCGTCAGCGCCTTCACGTCGGAATCGGCCAGAGCCCGCCGTAGGGCGTCGGGTTCGAGCACCGCCAGCGTTGCCATCGCCAGCCGTGGACCGACGCCGGTGACCGTCTGCAGCAGGGCGAACAGCGCGCGGGCGTCGGGTTCGGTGAACCCGTACAGCGTCATCGAGTCCTCGCGGACGATCATCGAGGTCAGCAGCGTCATCTCGTCGCCCCGTCGCATTCGCGAGAGCGTGTCGGGGGTCGCCAGCACCCGATAACCCACCCCCGCGCAGTCGATGACGACGTGATCGAGGGCGACCTCGACCACCGGTCCGCGTACCGACGCGATCATGAGCCTGTCCCCTTCCGCCCGGCCGGTACCGTCGCCGATCGCGCCGCGGCGACCCGCTGTCGGTGCACCCGGGCCATCTGTTCGGCGCGCTGTTGAGCCTGCGCCATCCGTTCGATCATCGGTCCCCGCCAGCAATGGCAGATCGCGAGCGCAAGGGCGTCGGCGGCATCGGCCGGACGGGGTTTGGTCTGCATCCCGAGGATACGGGTCACCATGGCGGTGACCTGCGCCTTGTCTGCGCGTCCACTTCCGGTGACCGCGGCCTTCACCTCCGACGGGGTGTGAAACCGCACCGGCACGTCGCGCTGGCCTGCTGCGAGCGCGATGACCCCGCCGGCCTGCGCGGTCCCCATCGCCGTCGACACCTGGTTCTGGGCGAAGACACGCTCGATCGCCACCACATCGGGCTGGTGGATGTCGAGCCAGTGGCTGGCCGCGGTGTACACCGCCAGCAGGCGCTGGGCGAGTTCCATGTCGGTGGGTGTGCGGACCACATCGACATCGAGGGCGGTCACACTGCGACCACTCCCCGACTCGACCAGCGCGATCCCGCACCGGGTCAGCCCCGGGTCGACGCCCATCACCCGCACTCGACACTCCTCCACCGACGGCGAACAGTTGTTCGAGATTCTAGCGACGCCGACCGACAGAGGGTGGGATCGACACGGCAACCCGTGGCGAACGGATCCGGCCGAACCGTGGACAATACGGCCGTGCCCGCCTACCGCCCGATCGACCCCGAGGGCCTGGTCGTCACGTGCGCCGAGAAGTGCGCGGCGCTGCCCGGTCAGCCGGTGGTGGGAATCGACGGCGCGGTGGCGGCCCGACCCGACCAGGTCGCGCTGCGGGTCGCCGAGGTGCTGCGCTCGCGCGGCCGCGCGGCCGAGGTCGTCCGGGTCGCCGATTACGTCCGGCCGGCCTCGCTGCGGCTCGAATGGGGACCGCACGACGCCGAGGCGTTCACCACCTCGTGGTACGACTTCGCGGCGCTGCGCCGCGAGGTGCTCGACGGCCTCCGCGACCGCCAACGATGGCTACCACGGCTCTGGGATGAGCTCTCCGACAGGTCATTTCGCGATCAACGACGCGAGGCCGCCCCCGGCCAGGTGACCTTGATCGCCGGCGAGATGGTGCTGCGCGACGACCTCGACCTGGATCTGAGGATCGCGCTGCGGATGGGTCGCGCGGCACTGGAACGCAGGACGCCGGCCGACCGACGATGGACGATCGATCCGCTACTCGACCATCAACGCACCGCACCGGACCCCGACGTCGAGATCCGCTACGACCATCCGGACCGGCCGGCGCTGCGGGTTTGAGGCTGAACGATTGACGGCTGCGTAGGCGGGGCCTCAGCTGTCGAGTTCGGCGAGCACCTCGTCGCTGACGTCGACATTGCTGTACACGTTCTGGACGTCGTCGGAATCCTCGAGCGCGTCGATCAGTTTGAACACCTTGCGCGCGCCCTCGGCGTCGACGGGAACCTCCACCGACGCACGGAAGTCCGCCTCGGCCGATTCATAGTCGATGCCGGCCTCCTGCAATGCGGTTCGCACCGCGACGAGATCGGTCGGTTCGCTGACCACCTCGAACGTCTCGCCGAGGTCGTTGACCTCCTCGGCGCCGGCGTCGAGCACGGCCATCAGGATGTCGTCCTCGCTCTGACCGTTCTTCTCCAGCGTCACCACACCCCTGCGGGTGAACAGGTAGGCCACCGACCCCGGGTCGGCCATGTTTCCGCCGTTGCGGGTCATCGCGGTCCGTACCTCGCCGGCGGCGCGATTGCGGTTGTCGGTGAGGCACTCGATGAGGATGGCGACACCGTTGGGTCCGTATCCCTCGTAGGTGATGGTCTGCCAGTCGGCGCCACCGGCCTCTTCGCCGCCGCCCCGCTTGCGGGCCCGCTCGATGTTGTCGTTGGGCACCGACGACTTCTTGGCCTTCTGGATCGCGTCATAGAGAGTCGGGTTGCCTGCGGGGTCACCACCACCGGTGCGCGCGGCGACCTCGATGTTCTTGATCAGCTTGGCGAACATCTTGCCGCGCTTGGCATCGATGACGGCCTTCTTGTGCTTGGTGGTCGCCCATTTGGAATGGCCGCTCATACGCTCTTCCGATCCTTCCCGTGCACCGGAGGAGCCCCTGACGGGGAGATCCGGGCATGACTTCTGTGGAACACGTCACTACTCGTCGAACACGTCGGAGATCGATTCTACCGACGCACCACCCGCCTCAACCGCGCACCATGTCGACGAAGTGCGCGTGCACCCGCCGATCACCGGTCACCTCGGGGTGGAACGAGGTGGCCAGCACGTTGCCCTGCCGCACTGCGACGACCCTCTCGGCGGCCGGACCGCCGGGCACCCGGGCGAGTACCTCCACGTCGGCGCCGACCTTCTCCACCCAGGGCGCGCGGATGAACACCGCACGCATCGACGGTCCGCCCTCGGTGATGTGCTCGACGTCCAGGTCGGTTTCGAAGGACTCGACCTGACGGCCGAAAGCATTGCGGCGCACCGTGATATCGAGGGCATCGAGATGCCGGGCGTCGGGGCGCGTGTCGAGGATGTGGGAGGCGAGCAGGATCATCCCGGCGCACGAGCCGTAGGCGGGCATGCCCTCGGCGAGCCGCTCGCGCAGCGGTTCGTACAACTCGAAGATCCCCAGGAGTTTGCTCATCGTGGTCGACTCGCCACCGGGGATCACCAGCCCGTCGACCCGGTCGAGTTCGGTCGGGCGTCGGACTGCGGACGCCTGCGCGCCGGCACCGGTCAGCGCGGCGAGATGCTCGCGGACGTCGCCTTGGAGCGCGAGCACCCCGATCCGAGGTCGGGCGCCGCTCACCGGTTCTGCCGGGCGTGCTGATCGGCGGGCATCACGCGCCCGGTCCGGCTCAAGCCCTCTTGGGTCACCGCGGCCACCATCCGTCCGGCCCGGTCGAAGATGCGGCCCTGGGTCAGAGTGCGCCCGGCACCCGCCGACGGCGAGGTCTGGTCGTAGAGCAGCCACTCGTCGGCGCGGAAGTTTCGCATGAACCACATCGCGTGGTCGAGGGACGCCGATTGGGGTTCGACGCCGGGATGGGGCACCTTCGAGGACCCGAGCAGGGTCATGTCGCTCATGTAGGCCAACGTGCACACGTGGATCGTCTGATCATCCGGCAACGGTTTGCGGTATCGGAACCACACCCGTTGCTGGGCGACGAAGAACGGTGAGGTGACCAGTTTGTCGGCCGGAACGATGCGGATGTCGAAGTTATCCCACTCCTTGAACACCGCTTTTTCGTCGTCGCCGGCCAGGACGTGCCGGTCGGGCAGGTCCTCGGGGGCCGGTGCGGGCGGAATGGGGTCCTGATGTTCGATGCCTTCGTCGGTGGTGACGTGGAACGACGCCGACATCGTGAAGATGGCCTCGCCGTTCTGGATTCCGGTCACGCGACGGGTCACGAAGGAACGGCCGTCACGGATGCGGTCGACGAGGAAGACCGCGGGAATGTCGGGGTTGCCGGGCCGCAGGAAGTACCCGTGCAGCGAATGCACCGAGAACTCGTCGGAGACGGTCCGTGTCGCCGACACCAGCGCCTGGCCGGCAACCTGTCCACCGAAGGTGCGTTGGAGCTGACTCTCGAAGGCCCCGCCCCGATAGATGTCGGTCTCGATGCGCTCGACCCTGAGGACGTCCTCGATCTCTGCCACCCGACCAGTATCCCGTATGGGTTCCGTCGACACTCGAAAGGGCCTGCGCAGACGGCTCGCCGCGCGGACGCCGTGGGCACCGGGTGCCCGGAATTCTCACAGCTCGTCGAGACGAACCAGACCATCCTGCACTGCGCGCGCGACGAGTGCCGCCTTGGTCGGCGCGGTACGGCCGATCTCGGCGTACTTGGCGCGGATGCGGGTCAGGTGGGTGTTGACGGTGCCGAGCGAGATGAACAGCTCTTGCGCCACAGCGGGTTTCGAGTCCACCATCAGCCAGGTGCGCAGCACCTCGATCTCGCGGTTGGTCAGGCTCGGCCGGGGCAGTTCGGGAGCGGCGGCCTCCTCGACGGGTTGCGGCGCCTCGGGAACCAGGCGCATGTGCGGGCCGGCCGGCGTCGGCTGCTGACCGGGCAACGGCATCCGGCGGGCGGCGAGGCGCGCGAGCGCCTCGGTACGCCGACGGTCGGCCTCGGCGCGGCGACGAGCGGCCTGGGCGAGCTGACTGGTGGGGATGTGGGAAACGACTGCGGTCATGGTGTCCTCCTGGATTCGCGTCATGCGTTGGGCTCCGTTGCCCCGATGCAGAAGACGTTATGAGCGATCCGGCGGGAGGTCGATGGGGAGAACTCCCCTGCCCATGGGTAGAACTACCCATGGAATAAGTGCAGGTCAGAAGGGGTAAATCGGAGCCGATGGGGAGTCGCCGACACGACTACCCATGCGCCGTTCCCCGCAATGGGGGAACGGGCCCCGCACTCAGCTCGCGGCGTTGCGCGCAGCCTCGGCGTCGATCAGCGGGAGATCCTCACGCGTGACGATGCGTGAGGCGACCGCGTACTCGACCAGGCGGGCCCGACGATTGCTGGCGAGTTTGCCGCCTCCGGCGCGCATCCCGCTGACCCCGAGTTGATCGAGCTTGTCGCAGACGTTGTCGAGTTTGCGGTTGAACTTCGTCAGCGGCCACCCCAGCCGGGCGGCCGCCTTCGCCGACGACGGGATCGCGCTGGCCCCGGTGCCCTCGCGCCGCAGGATCTCTTCCGCGAGCACGACGATGAGCAATTTCTGGCTCTCGGTGAGCATCGGGACGCCCTGGGTGGTGCGACCGCCGATGAAGGACTGCTCGGTGAGCGGGCGCACCTGTGGGGCCGTGGCGTAGACGCTGAGTTCGTAGGTGGTCGGGCCGGCGGTGAACACGATCGTCGTCTCACCGAACACCAGCGGCATACGTGCACCCGGGCCGAGGGTCGCCGAGAACCCGACGTCGCCGGCCGACACGCTCGCCGAGAGGTGGGTGCCCAGGTTGGTGAGCCACCACAGCCCGTTTTCGTTGTGCAACACCAGGAATCGGCGATGCAGATAGGGGTTGTTGTCGACGGAGAGGTCGGCCTCGCGCCCGACGGTGAATCGTCGGTCGCCCATCAACGGATAGCGCTCACCGCAGTATTCGACGTAGGTCATCCCCGGGGGCACCGGAGTGCTCCCCGAATGCTCCGACCCCGGATGTCCCGGTTCAGGAATCATTCATCCGACCCCGATCACTTCTCCGGCGTGGGCTCCGCGTCGCCCCCGTCGGTTGCGGTCCCGTCGGCCACGGTCGTCTCGTCCGCTGTTGCTTCGGCGTCCTCGGCCCCTGCCTCATCGGCCCCTGCGCCGGCGGTCCCTGCGTCAGAGCCCGTTGCTCCGTCGATGGCGGTGCCGTCCACCCCAGCACCGTCCACCACAGCGCCGTCCGCATCACCGTTGACGGCGGGCATCCGGATGGTCGGAACCGATTCGTGGACCTCGACGACGATGACGGTCACGTTGTCGTGGGCACCGAGTTCGAGTGCGGCGTCGACGAGTTGGTCTGCGGCATCGACCACTCCGTCGGCGTCACCGAGGATGCGGGCGATCTCGTCGTCGGGCAGTTCCCCGGTCAAGCCGTCCGAGCACATGAGCAGGATGTCGCCCGGTAACGCGACGGTGCTGAAGTAGTCGGCGACGGGTTCGATCATGCCCGCGCCGAGCGCTCGGGTGATCACGTTGCGACGCGGATCGGTGCGGGCGTCCTCGGGAGTGAGGAACCCGGCGTCGATGAAGTCCTGGACCTGCGAGTGATCGCGGGTCAGTTGCTGCAGGGTGCCGTGCTGGAAGCGATAGGTGCGCGAATCACCGATGTTGAGGATCAGCCAATGCGGCTCCCCCTCGACGGTGACGAGCACCGCTCCGGTCGTCGTGGTTCCCGCGCGGCGCTCCGAGGAGGTCTCGATGTCGGAGATCCGGGCCTGCGCCTCGTCGAGGAGGTCGATGAGGGCCTTCTGCGTCTCGATCAGCTCGCCGGCACTCGTGGCAGCCGACAGCGTCAGCAGCGCCGCCTCACTGGCGAGTTCCCCGCTGTCGTGCCCGCCCATACCGTCGGCCAGCAGGTACTTTCCCGGCATGGCCAGAGCAGCGTCCTCGTTGGTCTCACGCACCCGGCCGACGCTGCAACGCACCGCCCACTCCAGACGCAGATCCTCCACGAAGTGGGTGCCCGAGGTCGCCTCGTCGCGGACGATGCTCACCGAATCCATGGTCAGCAGATCCTACCGGCGAGACCTCGCCGGACAGCGTCGGACCACACCGGAAAACAGCCGTTCGGTCGACGGATACTCGCGGTCAGGACGGTCACCAACCTCGTTCGGCGAGCCGGTGCGGCGCCGGGATGTCGTCGACGTTGATCCCGACCATCGCCTCACCGAGTCCGCGCGAGACCTTCGCCAGCACGTCGGGGTCGTCGTGGAAGGTCGTCGCCTGCACGATCGCGGCCGCACGCTGCGCCGGGTTGCCGGACTTGAAGATGCCCGATCCGACGAACACGCCCTCGGCGCCGAGTTGCATCATCATCGCCGCATCGGCCGGGGTCGCGATGCCACCGGCGGTGAACAAGGTGACGGGCAGCTTGCCCGCCCGCGCGACCTCGGCAACCAGCTCGTAGGGCGCCTGCAGCTCCTTGGCGGCCACATACAGCTCGTCGGTCGGCAGCGAGGTGAGCCTGCGGATCTCGTCGCGGATCTTGCGCATGTGCGTCGTCGCGTTCGAGACGTCGCCGGTGCCGGCCTCACCCTTGGACCGGATCATCGCCGCTCCCTCGGTGATACGGCGCAGCGCCTCACCGAGATTGGTGGCACCGCAGACGAACGGCACCGTGAACGCCCACTTGTCGATGTGGTTGGCGTAGTCGGCCGGGGTCAGCACCTCGGACTCGTCGACGTAGTCGACGCCGAGGCTCTGCAGGATCTGGGCCTCGACGAAGTGGCCGATACGGGCCTTGGCCATCACGGGGATCGATACCGCGGCGATGATCCCGTCGATCATGTCCGGATCACTCATCCGCGAGACGCCACCCTGGGCACGGATGTCGGCGGGCACACGCTCGAGCGCCATCACCGCGACCGCGCCGGCGTCCTCGGCGATCTTGGCCTGATCGGGGGTGACCACGTCCATGATCACGCCGCCCTTGAGCATCTCGGCCATGCCCCGCTTCACCCGCGCGGTGCCCTGTCCGGACTCGGGGGTGCCGTGGTGTCCGTTGATCGCGGACGTCGCATCAGACCCGGGGGTGGTCCCGGACTGGGGTTGGCTCACTGGAGGTCTCCTGATTCGCGGTTCTTCGAGTCTCGGCGACGGCGCAGCCCTCGGCTGCGCAGCGCGTCCCACCAGGATAGGTGAGGTGTCCGGCGCACTCGCCACACACCTCGGTTTGGCCGACTCCGCTCAGTCGGCGGTGCCGGGGGTCACCCGCTCGACGATCTCGAAATACTCGGGTCGCTGTGCGCGTCCGCCCAGGCGCAACAACCGCACCAGGAAGCGGTCGGCGAGGCTGAGGGTGTCGCGGACGGCGTCGTTGTAGAAGCGGCGGGCCATCATCACCCGGGTCTCGGCGTCGGCCAATTCGGCGATCAGTCCGGGTGGACGGACCGACGGGTCCACCCTGCTCAGCGCCGTGGACAAGGCATTCTCGGCATCCTCGCGGGAGGCGCGCGGAGCGTGCTCGGCGGTGTCGGCACAGGCGGCGAGGTGCCGTGCGGCGGTGGCGATCTCCGGATCACCGGAGTCCTCCATCCACGCGGTGAGTACCCGCACCACCACGGTTCGACGCTCCAGTGCCGCCTCCAGCGCCTGCCACGCCAGGTCGACGCGGACGTTGAGCCGGTCGAGTCGATTCGCGCGACTGTAGGCCCAGGCACCGATGATCACCAGGATCGCCACGATGATCACGACCACCACGATCGTCAACGCCGACATCTCCTCCACCCCCTCGGTTCGTGCGGCACGACGTCAGTCCGACACCACGACCGGGCCGGCACCGACGGTGACGGTCTCGTACACGCGCATGATCTGATCGGCGACCCGCGACCAGTCGTAGCGGGCCGCGCGGGCACGTGCGGCCCGCACCTGGTCGGCGCGGGCGTCGTCGTCGGCGAGTAGTTCGATCAGTCCCGACGCCAGTTCGTCGGCGGCGCCGACCGTGAACAGCCGGCCCGCCCGGCCGTCGTCGAGCACGCGCCGGAACGCGTCGAGTTTGCTGGCGATCACCGCCGCGCCGGCGGCCATGGCCTCGACGAGCACGATGCCGAAGCTCTCGCCGCCGAGGTTCGGCGCGCAGTACACCTCGGCCGAGGCCAGCGCGCGGGCCTTGGTGGCGTCGTCGACCTGACCGAGAAACACGAGGTGGTCGGCGAGATCTCCGGCGCGGCGCCGCAACGCTTTCTGGTTACCACCGCCGACCACGAGCACCCGCAGGTCGCCGAATCGCTCCACCACCGTGGGCAGTGCGCGCATGAGGATGTCGATACCCTTGCGGGGCTCGTCGTAGCGACCGAGGAACAGCACCGTACGCCCCGGCCACGGATAGCCATCGAGGGGTTCGGCGTCGGCGAACGATCTGACGTTGATGCCATTGGGGATCTCCACCGCGTCGGAACCCAGCGACTCCATCTGCCATCGTCGTGCCAGTTCACTGACCGCGATCTTGCCCGAGATGCGCTCGTGATAGGGCCGCAGCATGCCTTGGAAAGTGCTGAGCCACAACGATTTCGACGTAGATGTGTGGAATGTCGTGACGATCGGCCCGGAGGCCACCATCAGTGCCATCATCGACAGGCTCGGCGAATTGGGTTCGTGGACGTGCAACACGTCGAAGTGGTTGTCGGCGATCCAGCGACGCAGTCGTCGATATCCGTTGGGGCTGAAGTTCACCCGCGATACCGAGCCGTTGTAGGGAATGGCGAGCGCCGGGCCGCCGGAGACGACGTAGTCGGGTAGGTCGGTGTCACCGTCGGCGGGGGCGATCACGCTGACATGGTGTCCGCGTTCGATGAACACCGCGGCGAGTTCGGCGACGTGCGCCTGCACTCCGCCGGGGACGGAGAACGAGTACGGGCACACCATGCCGATCCTCATGTGCTCTCCCCGGCCCCGTGCACCCGATCACGCTGGCGCGCCGACCAGTCGGCTTCCCACAGGGGCTGCAGCATGTGCCAGTCGGCGGGGTGTGCGGCGATGTTCTCGGCGAAGGTGTCGGCGAGCGCCTGGGTCGCGGCCTCGACACCGACGGATACATCGATCTCGTTGCTGACGGTGATCTGCGAGCCGGGCGCGTCGGTGAACCAGTGGTGCACCGGCAACAAGCCGGCTCCGGTCTCGATGGCCAGCCGCGCCGACCCCGCAGGCATGCGGGTGCGTTCGCCGAAGAAGGTGACCGGGACGCCGTGGCGCGCGATGTCGCGTTCGCCGAGCAGGCACACGATTCCGCCGGCGCGAAGGCGCTCGGCCAACAGACCGAACGGTGGCTGCTCGCCGCCGGAGAGCGGAAAGATCTCGAATCCCAACGACTCCCGGTAGTCGACGAACCGACGGAACAGCGATTCCGGTTTGAGGCGTTCGGCGACGGTGGCGAAACTCCCGCGGTTCTGCACCAGCCAGACGCCCGCCATGTCCCAGTTGCCCGAGTGCGGCAGCGCCAGGACCACACCCTTGCCGCGGTCGAGAGCCGCATCGAGTCGTGCCTGATCAGGGGGTGGGACGACGACGGTCTCGGCGGTGGCCGCCAGGTCCTGCGCGGGCAGACGGAAGGCCTCGTACCAATACCGCGCATAGGAGCGCATCGCATCGGCGACGAGGTCGTCGGGGACCTGGGCGCCGGTGGTGCCGAGTACCCGGGCGAGATTGCGGCGCAACTGCTCCGGTCCGCCATTGCGGCGCCCGGCGAAGGCACCGGCCCGGTCGAAGGCGGCGCGCGCCGGTCCGTCCGGAGCATGGCGGACTCCGGCCCACCCGGCCCGATAGCCGAGGTCGGCGGCACCCGCGGACAGCCGCTCGAGTGCTGACCCCACCCTCGTCGACCCGCTCACCGGGCGTCCGCGCCGGGTTCGGTTCCGGCCCCGTCCGGCCCGTCGGAATCGGCGGCTGCCGCGGCCATCGGGATCAGTTCACGCGCGCCGGGTGACGCCGCGATCGACCACATGCGCTGACCGACGGTGATGACCGAGCCGACCGCGAGCAACCACATCGCGACATGGATGGCCCACCACAGACCCAGTCCGGTCAATCCGGCCCCGACGAGCACGATGATGAGCCGGTCGGGCCGCTCGATGAGACCGCCGTCGCCGTCGAGGCCGGCAGCTTCGGCGCGGGCCTTCGCATACGAGATGACCTGAGAGGTCACCAAACAGATCAGGGTGGCGACGAAGAGCAGCTGGTGCGGGTGGGTCCAGGCACACCACCAGGCCAGTCCGGCGAAGATCGCGCCGTCGGCGATCCGGTCGCAGGTCGCGTCGAGCACCGACCCGAAACGGGTGCCACCACCGCGGGCTCGCGCCATCGCACCGTCGAGCATGTCGAACATCACGAACAGCCAGATGACCATCGTGCCCCAGAACAACTGCCCCATCGGGAACAGCGTCAGCGCCGCGGCCACCGAGGCCACGGTGCCGATGAGCGTCATCATGTCGGGGGTGAGTCCGGTGCGCAGCAACGCCCGCCCGATGGGCAGCGTCACCTTCGACACCGACGCGCGGCCCCGGATGCTCAGCACCGATGCGCTCCTTCTCCCCGATCGAGATTCACAGCTCGCCCCGCCCCTCACCGAAGCGTTCCCACGCCTCCGCGAGGAGGTGACGGGTATCGCGCAGCAACTGCGGCATGACCTTCGCGCCGCCGACCACCGTGATGAAGTTCGCATCCCCCACCCAGCGCGGAACGATGTGCTGGTGCAGGTGTTCGGCCAACGATCCCCCCGCGGCGTAACCGAGGTTCAAACCGACGTTGAACGCGTTGGGGTTCGAGACCGACTTGATGGTGCGGATCATCCGCTGGGTGAAGGCCATCAGCTCGGCCGACTCCCCCGGCGTCAACGCCTCCAGGTCGGCGACCTGCCGATACGGCACGACCATCGTGTGCCCGGGGTTGTACGGGTACAGGTTGAGCACCGCGTACACGCGCTCACCGCGCGCGACGATCAACCCGTCCTCGTCGGTCATCGTCGGGATGTCGAGGAACGGATGCCCGGTGGACTTGGTCGCCGGCGGGTCGGCGGTGATGTAGGTCATCCGATGCGGACTCCACAACCGCTGCAACCGATCCGGATCGCCGGTGCCGCAGTCCCGGATCTGCTCGTTGGCGCTCGGCTCGTCAGCCATCGTGGTCCCCACCCGGCCCGGCGACGACGAGCTCCCTGGTCGGGGAATCGTTGCGGCGGGCGGCGATCCATTGGGCGATCGTCTCGACCGCCTGTGCCGTGGGCACCCCGTTGACCTGGGTTCCGTCACGGAAGCGGAAGCTCACCGCGCCTGCGGCGACATCGCGTTCGCCCGCGAGCAGCATGAACGGCACCTTTCCGGTGGTGTGGGTGCGGATCTTCTTCTGCATGCGGTCGTCAGAGTAGTCGACCTCCGCGCGGATTCCGCGCTTCTTGAGGTTGTCGACGACGCCCTGCAGATGATCGGCGAAGGTGTCGGCGACCGGGATGCCGACCACCTGTACCGGCGACAACCACGCCGGGAACGCACCGGCGTAGTGCTCGGTGAGTACGCCGAAGAATCGTTCGATCGAGCCGAACAACGCACGGTGGATCATCACCGGACGCTTCTTGGTGCCGTCCGGCGCGGTGTACTCGAGCTCGAAAAGCTCCGGCTCGAAGAAGTCGAGCTGCAGGGTCGACATCTGCCAGGTGCGGCCGAGTGCATCCTTGGCCTGCACCGAGATCTTCGGGCCATAAAAAGCCGCTCCGCCCGGATCCGGCACCAAGTCGAGTCCCGACGCCTCGCCGACCTCGCGCAGGGTCTCGGTTGCCTGTGCCCACAGCTCATCCGAACCGACGAACTTCTTGGGGTCCTTGGTCGACAACTCGAGATAGAAGTCGTCGAGGCCGTAGTCGGTGAGCAACTGCAGGACGAACTCCAGGGTGGTGGTCAGCTCTTCGACCACTTGCTCTTGCGTGCAATAGATGTGTGCATCGTCCTGGGTGAAGCCCCGAGCACGCGTGAGCCCGTGAATCACGCCCGATTTCTCGTACCGATAGACCGAACCGAACTCGAAGAGCCGCAACGGAAGTTCCCGATAGGAGCGACCCCGGGACCGGAAGATCAAGTTGTGCATCGGGCAGTTCATCGGCTTGACGTAATAGTCCTGCCCCGGCTTTCGGACAGTACCGTCCTCGTTGTACTCGGCATCGAGGTGCATAGGCGGGAACATGCCGTCGGCGTACCAATCGAGGTGCTTGGAGACCTCGAACAGGTGCCCCTTGGTCAGGTGTGGCGTATTGACGAACTCGTACCCCGCCGCCACGTGACGGGCCCGGGAGAGGTCCTCCATCTCCTTGCGGATGATCCCACCCTTGGGGTGAAAGACGGGCAGCCCGGAACCGAGTTCGTCGGGAAAACTGAACAGGTCCAGTTCGGCGCCGAGCTTGCGGTGATCGCGTTTCTCGGCCTCGGCGAGCATCTCCAGGTACGCGTCCTGCGCCTCTGCAGACTCCCAGGCGGTGCCGTAGATGCGCTGCAGGTCGGCGTTGTCCTGATCGCCGCGCCAGTAGGCCGCCGAGCTGCGGGTGAGCTTGAACGCCGCGATGTACTTGGTGGTCGGCACGTGCGGACCACGGCACAAATCGCACCAGATGCGTTCTCCGGTTCGGGGATTGAGGTTGTCGTAGGCGGTGAGTTCGGCGCCGCCGACCTCCATCACCTCACTGTCGGCGGCCGCGCCCTTGTCGTCGATGAGTTCGAGCTTGAACGGCTCGTTCGCCAGTTCCATCCGGGCCTCGTCCTTGGAGGCGTAGACCCGACGCGAAAACCGTTGGCCCGACTTGATGATCTGCTTCATCTTCTTCTCGAGGGCGGTGAGATCCTCGGGGGTGAACGGCTCGGCGACGTCGAAGTCGTAGTAGAAGCCGTCCTTGATGGGCGGACCGATGCCGAGTTTGGCGTCGGGGAACAGTTCCTGCACGGCCTGCGCGAGGACGTGGGCGGTCGAATGCCGGATCACGCTGCGACCGGCTTCGGTGTCGGCGGCGACGGGCTCGACGTCGGTGTCGAGTTCCGGGGTCCACGACAGATCGCGCAGGTCGCCGGCCGCGTCGCGGACGACGACGATCGCCTGCGGCCCCTTGTTGGGCAGATCGTGCTCACGCAGCGCGGTGCCCGCGGTGGTCCCAGCAGGCACACGGATCGTGGCTGGGTAACTCACCTTGAGATCGTCGGGCACGGCGAACGCTCCTCACACATGTGGCGGCACCGGTCGCCGGTGCCGCCGAATTATCGATTTCGTGGTCGATCGTATCCGCGCCGGGTACGCGGGCGTGCCGGAGGATGGGCCGCGGGTCACAGGATCGGGCTCTGGGCCCAGTCGGCGTGGACGTCGAACCATCCCGCGACCGTTCCGAACACGCCCAGCACCCACAGTGAGGCCAGCACCACCACACACGTGGCCAGCCCGAACATCCCCTGCACCGACCAGTGCCGGCGCTTCATCCACTCCAGCCAGGCGTCGTAGCGGCCGCGGGCGAAGCGCAGCAACCGATGCGCCCACTCGAACTCCGACGCGAGGATGCCCAGACCGAGGAAGACGATGAGCCAACCGGGCCCGGGGTATGGGATGGCGATGATTCCGCCGGCGAGAACGATCGCGCCAACCACGCCGACGCCGATCCGGTAGGTCAGATTCAGTCGGGGGTCGCGCCGGACGATGTAGCGGCGTTGCCGTCCCCAGATGCGAAGTCGTTCCCACGCCCGCACTGTCGGCTCCCGTCATGCTCTGGTCGATCCCGATTGTCGGTTCGATCCGTGTGATCGCCGGAGTCGTCGTCGTCCGGCGTGCCGCCAGGATACCGACCGATGTCGGGTTCGTCGTATACCGAGCGTCGGGAGAGGCCCACGACAAGCGTCACCGCAATGGTGACGAGCAGCACCGCGACGTAGGCACCCGAATAGAAGACGACGGCCGCACCGTCGTACCAATGCACGTTCGGCCAGCGCGGCATCATGAACACGCCGATCGCGATGGCGTGATCGGAACTCTGGTAGCGCCCGCTGGTCCACCAGTTGTACGACCAGGCGAACGTGGCGAGAACCAACGCGACCGGCAGTACCCACCACCACAGGCGCCGGCGGTCGGCGAGCGTGCCGCGGTAGGCCACGTCGATCACGACGATCAGCAACGGCACGAACCACACCCAGTGGTGGCCCCACGAGAACGGCGATGCCGCCGCCGCGGTCATGCCGGTGATGGTGACCGACAACAACCGCCAGCCCCGGCGATAGGCGAGGACCGCAGCGCACAGGCCCACCACCACGACCACCGCGGCGACCGGCACCCACATCCACGCGGGCGCCTCGAACACGGTCCCGCCATCGGGATACGGGTGACGGAAGGAGGTCGCACCGAAGTAGGCGAGCAACTGCGAGAGAAAACCGTTGATCGACTGGTTGGCCGGTGAATCGACGCGACCCACCCGGTCGGCCGACCCGAGGTAGGTGGTCCAGTAGTCGCGGGAGTCGCCCGGAATGACGACGAAGGCAACCGCGACGGTCACCGCGAAGCCCACGACCACCCCGATCGCGGCGCGCCAGCGACGGAGCGCGAGCAGATAGAGAACGAAGAATCCGGGGGTGAGTTTGATCCCCGCGGCGATGCCCACCCAGAAGCCCCGAACACGGGAATTCGGCCGCTTCAGGTCACAGAAGACGAGGTCGGCGAGGATCAGGAACATCAGGAACACGTTGATCTGGCCGAGCCAGATCGTCGTGCGCACCGGCTCGAGCGCGGTGACGGCGACGGCCAGCAGCACCGACAACGTCCACAGTCGCGCGTCGGCTCGGTAGCCCAGACTGCGGAATCCGAGGAGCACGGTGATCACCAGGACGACGCCGATTGCCGCCCACCACAACAGTTTTGCGCCTGCGAAACCGACGAGGGACAGCGGCGCGAAGATCACCGCGGCGAACGGCGGATAGGTGAAGTCCAGATCGGAGATCAGCGAGTGGTGATAGAGCGGCGCCGAGGTGAGCACGGTGTGCCCACCGGCGCGATAGACGCGCAGATCCACTCCGTTGTGCAGCAGGCCGTAGAAGGGATTGTGCATCGGGATGACGGTGATCTGCCAGACGAACACCGCGATGGCCGCAATTGCGGCAAGCCCGACCAGCCCCCACCCGACGGAGCGGGGTTGCCGCCCGACGAGGGTCGCGCTGCTCGGCATGGGTAACACCGTACGACGATCCTCGGTCGATCAGAGGACGGCGTGCCCGGACACGCCGACGATGTGAGCAGGTTACGTATTCAGGCGAAACGGTGGATCTCGCCGCCCGTACCGTACGGCGACCATCCGGGATCGCCTGAGGTGGCGAACCGCACCCAGGTGGCGTGCATGTCGTCGGCGATCTTCTGGTCGGGTTCGGGGCCGACGAGCGCGTGCGCCTCGTCGAGGTGATCGAAGACGAACGGGATCTCGACCGCGTGCCCGGCGCGGATGTCACCTTGCGGGCTCTCGTATCCGAACTCGTAGAGATGGGTGGAGGCGCGGTCTCCCTGAGCACTGCCGCGCACCTCGGCGAGAGTGGTGGTCGGGCCGGAGAACGCGGCCCGGCTCAGGGCCTCGCTCAGCGCGTCGCCGGCGCTGACGCCCGCGTCGAGGCGGTCCCGCAGGAACTCGGCACCACCGTCGGTCGAGCCGAGCATCGCCGCCGCCCCCTCCTCCGTGACCGCCGACGCCCCACCGGTGGCCACCATGAAGAACCGGAACTCGTCGGCGTTCCAGCCGGCCAGCAACGGCACCGAGGCGCCGGCCCCGGCCGCGATGGCGTCGACCGGCCGGGCGGTGAGCACGTCGTCGTCGATCACCGGGAACTGCGACATGATGCCGAGGCCGACCTTCACGATCGACTCGCCCCACACCTGCGGATCGGGGGCCAGCATGAGTTCAAGTGCGACCTGGGTCTGCGCCTTGAGCAGCTCGTCGCCGGAGACCTGACCGAGTGCGTCGGCGGTCGCGTCCACGCGCAGCAGCGCCGCGAGCCGGTCGGTGACCTTGCGCGCGTCGGCAGGGTCGGCGGCCGCATTACCGTTGCCGCTTTCCATGATCGCCCGTCCGAACAAACCGTCCGCGCGCGGCGAGGACAGCAGCGAGGCGACGCTCATCGCGCCGGCGGACTCGCCGAAGACGGTGATGTCGTCGGGGTCGCCGCCGAATGCGGAGATGTTCTCGCGCACCCACCGCAGCGCGGCGATCTGATCGAGCAGCCCGCGGTTCTCCGGAGCGCCCGCGACCGAGGCGAATCCCGGTGTGCCGAGCCGATAATTGATGCCGACGCAGACGACGCCGTCACGGGCGAAGGTGTCACCGGCGTACATCGTGATCCGGTTGGAGCCACGGGTGAACGCGCCCCCATGGATCCACACCATCACCGGCAGTCCGGCGCCGCCCGGGTCCGGGGTCCAGACGTTGAGGTTCAGGTAGTCGTCGCCGTCGACGATGACGTTGTCGAGCAGTGCGGCGATCGGTGCGGGGTACGGCGCCTGCGGTGCGGTCGGGCCGTAGGCGGTGGCGTCCCGAACCCCGTCCCACGACCATGGAGGCTTGGGTGCGGCAAACGCTGCGGGCCCGACCGGCGGTGCGGCGTAAGGGATTCCGAGGAATGCGGAGATCCCATCGGTGGTGCTGCCGGAGAGTGCGCCGCCGGCGATCGAGACGACGGGGGCGTGAACATCAGCGCGGGTCATACTCGCCGACGCTACGCCCATGTCCGGGGTCGGCTCGGCAGAACCGCATTCGCGATACCGATGCGCTGGTGAGTGCCCGGACGCGGCACTACGCTCCAGCAATGGACATCGAGAGGGTCTTCTCCGGAGTCGCGGTCACCCTCGAGGTGATCGGCGCGGTGGCGATGATCGCCGGGTTCGTGGTGGCGGTGGTGCTCAGCGTCCGATCGTTGCGTCGCGACGAGGGTGGTGCGACCGCATTCGCCACCCTGCGCAATACCCTCGGTTCGGCGATCCTGCTCGGCCTCGAGATCCTCGTGGCCGCCGATCTGATCCGCACCATCACGTCCAAACCGTCGATCACCGACGCCCTGATCCTCGGCATCGTGGTGCTGATCCGAACGATCCTGTCGATGTCGATCCAAATCGAGATCGAGGGCGTGTTGCCTTGGCGGCGTGCGCTTCTCACCAGTGGTGGCCAGTTGATGGGACATGCGGTCGCCGCGGATGCGCGCGCATCACGGGCGCATGCGGCGCGGGCGGATGAACCGGGGCCGTGACGAGGTGCGGCGCAGTCTCGGGTCGTGATCGTGCACCGAGCGGCGGGCGCCATGGTGACAGGCGTGCGACGCTGATCCGGTGACGACATCGGGTGACGACGCAACGCAGCAATTCCACGGGGTCCGCAGGGGCACCGTTCACGGGCTCGACGCCCACATCATCGAGACGCCGCACGCGCAGGCGGCGATTTCGGTGTTCGGCGGGCAGGTCGTGTCGTTCCGCCCCGCCGGATCGGTCGACGACGTGTTGTGGGTATCGCCGGCGCTTGCCGATCTGCCCACACCCATCCGCGGCGGAATCCCGGTCTGCTGGCCCTATTTCGCTCGCGAAGGTCAGACCGGCGACGTCCCTTCGCACGGCTACGCGCGTACCGCTCGATGGGCGATCACCGGCTCCGTGGTGACCGGGACCGGCGAGGTCGAGATATCGCTGGCACCCGAAGGACTCGATCACCTCGACCTGCGACTGTCGATGACCGTGCGGGTCGGCGCAACGCTGGAGCAGGGCATCCACACCCACAACCCGGGCACTGCTCCTGTGCGGCTCACCGAGGCGCTGCACAACTACTTTCGCGTCTCCGACGTCGCCGATGTCCGCGTCGAGGGGTTGGCCGGGCTGACCTATGCCGACAAGTTCGACGGCGGCGCGATCCATCCGCAGCACGGCGAATGGGCGTTGCCGGGTTCGCCGGCGCGCAGCGACCGCCTGTACCCGGGTGCGGGCGGCACCTATCGGATCGTCGACCCCGGCTTCGGTCGGGTCATCGAGATCCGTGGACGCGAGGCACGCACGGCCGTCGTCTGGAATCCCGGCGCCGACGTTGCCGCGGGCATGGCCGACGTCGGTCCACACTGGCGCGGGTTCGTGTGTGTCGAGACGGCCAATGCCGGCCCCGACGTCGTCGAGGTTCCCGCCGGGGCCACCCACTCCATGTGGCAGACCATCTCCGTCACGCCCGTCTCATAACTCCGGGTATCGAATCTCGTAAGTCTCAAAACTTGTTGGAACGTCGTCAGGGCCCAATAGCCGGAAGTTTTCCTCAGGAACGCGTTATCGAACCGACGATCGCCATCGTGCTCGTTCGTCTCAAATCTCACCGCGTGTCTCATCTCAGTAGCCCACCTTTTGAGATATTCTCGTCGGCATGGCCACCACCGATCCAGGAGCGCAACCCGGGATGCTCCTCGGTTACGCGCGGGAGAGTTCGGACTCCCCTGCGCTCGATGAGCAGATCGATCTGCTCATCGACAACGGCGTCGACCCAGAGCGCGTGTACTCCGACCATTCGCGCCACGACTCCCCCACCGCGCACCGGCCGGGGCTCGACGCACTGCTCGGTTATGCCCGCCCCGGTGACACCGTCGTGGTCGTCGGGATGGACCGGCTCGGACGCAGCACCCCGGAGTTGCTCTCGACCGTGCGCACCCTCGACGACCGCAGTATCGGTGTCCGCTCGATTCGCGAGCGATTGCGTACCGACGACGACGTCGGAGCGACGCTCGTCGGCGTCCTCGCCTCACTGGCCGTGGTGAACGACGAGGCCGCCCGAACACGCCAACGAACCCAACCCCGGCCGTCCCGACACAGCGGCAACTCCCCGCTCGGACGCCCCCGTGCGCTGACCGACGACCAGGTCGAACTCGCACAACGCATGCGGGACAACGGAGATCCCGTTCCGACCATCGCCACGACCCTCGGGGTCAGCCGCGCCACCCTGTACAGAACTCTCGCCGAGAAGAGGACCACCCGATGACCACCAGCAACTCCCGCGTACTCGCCTTCCCGACCGCCATTCCGCCGGAGTCGGCGATCAGCGACCCGACTCTCGACGAGGCGGCATTCCAGCGCGGATACGACGAGGCATCGGACTACCTCGCGTCCTTGCCGCGTGCCTGGGCCGCCAATCACGCGACGGCGGCGTTGGCCGCCGGCGAGATCCCTCAGATCACCCAAAGCTACGAACGTGGTTATCGCGCAGCGCTATACGGTTACAGCCGGCATCCGCGGGAATAGCTAGATCTTTTCCTGCCTGCTATTCGGCCCCAATGAACTCCTCGAGCGTGGCTTGTACCCGCGCCTGGATAGTCGCAACCTGGCTTTCGGCAGAGAGTGCACCTACGCGCGCCTTCCTCGCCTTGGCCACCTCCTCGGCGATGATCTTCGCCTGCTCGGCGGAAACGATGTGGAACTTGCGGCGGGTGAAGTGTTCGTGCACCTCTCCGGCGATCCCGCCCTCGAGAGCGAGCTTGCCGAGCAGATCCAGTCTCGCTTCCCCGGAGCCGTCACTGAAGTCGAGATCCTTCAGGTCCACCCACACGGTGTTGGGTCGAGTTGTGGATTCGAACACGTAGCGAAGGTTCGTCAAGTCGACCACCACTTGCCACAGGGTCTGCGAAGCGTCCGGCTTGCCGGGGTCCGGGATACGGGAAGGCTGGGCCGCGTTTCGAATGATGCTGAGCATCGCCCCGATCGCCAGTACCTGCGACGTCGGCTGCGGCTGGACGCCGACGTAATAGAGCGCCCGCGCGAAGCGATCCTGGGCACTACACGTGCCGGGCAAGGGGTCGTCGCCACCGAGGCCGTGGAACTTTTTCACCAGCTCCAATTGCTGGTCGTAGCTGGGGGAATTGGTCATTACCAGGTAATCGAGGCTGTGGTAGATATGCAGGGCGCCATCGATGTACTCGAAGATCGCCGAGTCGCCGGACGCATCGTCGAGAGCAAGGTGCACGGCGGGGGTGCTTCCGCCTGTGGGATCCACCACGGGCGCCACGCGGGGCCGGTTCTCCTGGGTCCACGCCACCGCCTCGCCGACGCTGGCGAAGTTGTCCAGGTAGAACTGCAGCCACACCGACATGGCCAGCTGTGGTCGCGACTCGTCGGGTGATCCGTACTCGGACTCCGCCAGCCAGAGAATGTGCCCTGCCAGTCCCTTCTCGTTGACTCCATCGGTCGAGAGGATGTCAAACACACCTGCGGTGAGGCTGCCGTATTTGGCGGTCCACTTCAACGCTCCGGTTAACCGGTCATCACGGCTGATGCCGCGGGGCAATTTCCACAGGTTGGTATGAAGGTTCTGATGAAAATCCATTGTGCGGCCGACGACGACCGATCCGTCGGCATCCGGCCACATCACACGAGTGCACATTTCCGCGTCGCTTTCCCGAGGCAGTCCCCGACGTTGACGAGTTCACCGTCACGCGCGGATTGGCGATCGAGCAGGCTGTCGGATATTCCTGATCAGAAGTGAGAGCGCCCCATCACGGTCCGTGATCGGCGCGCACTCGCCGCCACGAGATCCTTGCGCATCAATGGCTTGTTCACTTTCTCGGTGAAGGTCTCGATCAGTGGGCCTGTGAAGAACGCGGTGACCACAGTGCCCGCTCCGATCGTTCCGTGAAAGATGACCGCCAATACCACAAAGAGCAGGTCTTGAATCACGCGGACCACTCGATACGGCGTACCGGTGTGATCGACAATCATCGGTGCCACCGCATCGTAGGGCGAATTGCCCAGCGCCGACGTCATGTACAGCGACGCGCCAAAACTGAACAGAGTGATTCCGATGGCAAATGTCACCATCTTCTGCCACGCTGCCGGATTGTCGGAGAAGTAGGGATCGAGGAGCGTGGTGAACCACTGCACGAAGTAGCCGACGAGCACCATGTTGAGAATCGACCCGATCCCGATGTATTTGCGGCCCCACATCAGCATCGGGATGAACAGCACCGCGTTGCTTATCAATTGATAGGTGCCGAGATCCATCCCGATCGTGTTGGCGATCCCGATGTTGGCCGCCGTGTACGGGTCGACGCCCACCCCGCCGACACGCAGTGTCGCCGAACCCAGTCCGAGGACGGCGATACCGACCAATGACCAAAGGGTGCGCCGGATATAGAAGCCGTTCAGTAACGTGCGGTCCGCCGCGGCCATGCCAGACGATGTGGAATCGGTGTGACTGTCGCGTGATTCCGCTGGGCTGCCGGACCGATGGGGTGTGCCGTTGTCACTGTCGTCCGGACCGATCATCACCGCACCACCGCCTCATATGGTCCTCGACTCCGTCTCGCCCAAGAGTGCCACCGGAATGCACGGATAGCAGGCGATTTCTGCCAAGCCGACACCGCGCCGCCGATCGAGGTCGCCGAACCAGGCAAGTGACGCCGGCACTCCGCGAAGTCGGGCCGTCGCCGACTTCGTCGCAGCGTTCCCCTTCCGCCGCCAGTCACCGGCGCCCTTCGCCGCGGTAGTTCACGTTCAACGGGGGGATCCACGGGGCGTGCTGGCAAGCGGCGGCCCCGGCGACACCGACGCGATCAAGGCGGCGTAGGCCATCCACGACGGCGGGCAAACTCCACGGCCTTGCTGCGCCAATTGCCGTCGAGTGGGGGGTGGCGTGAGTGACGTCGAGTTCGCTGAGCAGGCCACCGCCCTGCTCGCCCGACTGGAGGACTCGACCGCCGTCCGCGCTGAATTGCGGGCGACCGGCGCAGGAGCGGCCGCAAGCGCGCACCCGTGCACGCCGTGGTGCTCTCTGACGACCGAACACCGGCACCCGAGTGTGGGATCGGCCCACCGCGCCGTTACATGCCGCGACACGCGCACACAGCACCGAAAGCGACAATGGCGGCGAGGAACAATACTCGATGAGATCCATTCGGCGACAGAGGAAACCACCGACACAGTCAAGAAGGCGACCATGACAACGACGATTCTCGACAAGGCCGAGCAACGCACGCGGCGGCGCAGAACACCTGCCCGTCATCTATACCGGCACGTTCGACCTCACTGCCGAGATCGACACCGTCCGCACGACGTTGGCGGACCTGGTCAGCTCGACGCCGAACCCTGCACAGTTCGCCCCATACGTCGATGACACCGGGCTCGTGCACGGTGGCGGGCTGGTCGGGTGCCGACGCTCCCGGAAATCAGGGAAGCTCTCGGGGAGCTCGGTAGCCGGGACCGGTGCTCTGCTGGCCAGCGGCGGGCCGCTCCCCCCGTGGCATCGAACAACACATCGAGAACACCTGGCCCGCCATCGTGTCGGTGGCGAAGTTGCTGCACCGACAGGGCGAAGTCCGACATGCCGAGGTGTGCGCTGCCCTCCAGATACCCGAGACCGGCAACGGGCATCATCTGTCGGTGATCCGGTCGGGCACGTGGCCCGCAAGAGTCACGTTGCCCGGCACCCCGACGCCGTAGTCTGTCGACGTGGGGATGTTCCCCACCGAAAGATCGGGAATGCGTTCGATCTCGGGTTGTCCACTCACGTCGCCCGCCGTCCCGGACGAACACCGCCGCCCTCCTTCGAGGCCATCGAACGGGGCGGCGGTGTTGTCTGTTCTAGGTGCCGAGGTCCGCCCAGTGTTCGGGATGCTTCACCACGTCAACGCGCACTTGATTGCCAACGTCGTTTAGCTCCAGGCAATCTCGCACCCGGTCCGGCAACCCGCGTTGCATGCAACGGCACGACCACCCAAGGGTGCGCACTGCCCGGATAATCAGCTGGAGTTTGTTGATTGCCTGGTAGATGTCGCTTGCCGTGATCCCGAGGTCGGTACTGCGTGGCACCTTGTCCACGGTCTTGATCCTGAGCGCGGATGCCGCCACTGGCTCACCCGTGTCTTCATCCACCCACCCGACCGACCATTCGGCGTGCAGTAGATCGTTGCGGAACGCGACCTGATCTGCGACGTCCCGGCGAAGTGCCTTCAGCATTCGTTGCTCATCGTCGTCGAGAGACGCGACGTGGATCGACAGCCCGAAGAATGCGTCGGCCATGGGCTTAGCCGTCATCGTCGCGAGCAAAATGTCGAGACGGGCGTCCCCAAGGACTATCCGCTCATCAACTGGAGCAAGCAGAGCGTGAATTGCGGTCCGCATGGTCGAGATCAGCTCTGAGAACACCGTGACGTACCCACCGATCGCCCGGTGAAGCTGCATCACGTCTGGGAGTTCGTTATATGGCGTCGGTCCCCGCTTGTGAAGCTCGACTTCGTGGTC
Source organism: Gordonia sp. L191 (assembly GCF_030077625.1). Lineage (NCBI taxonomy): Bacteria > Bacillati > Actinomycetota > Actinomycetes > Mycobacteriales > Gordoniaceae > Gordonia > Gordonia sp. L191. The sequence goes on from NZ_CP125996.1 coordinate 2,735,339, forward strand.
GTCAGACATAGGCCACCCCTATGGAAACGAGGCGACTGGTGCACAGTTGGGGCACGTTGACCAGCAATAACGCCCTGACCTTGTGGTCCCGGCTGGGATCGAACCAGCGACCTTCCCGGTGTGAACGGGACGCTCTTCCACTGAGCCACGGGACCGTGTTTCCGGCGCTCGGGGCGCCGGTGCACGAGGCAGAAGATTACACGCCGGTGACCCGGTTGCCAAAATCGCTTCCACCGCGCGTCCCGTCCCCGATCCATCGAACCCGCACACGCACCCGCGTCCGGCCGACAACCCCACCGGCATGCACGCTCACCTCCCCGACCAGGCGATTTGGTATCTCCGTAACGTTCGGATAATGTTCTGTCCCGCATCGCGAGCACAAGGTCCACAAGATCGCTCGCGAAGCGTGCGGATGTAGCGCAGCTGGTAGCGCATCACCTTGCCAAGGTGAGGGTCGCGGGTTCGAATCCCGTCATCCGCTCGGTGCGAGTCGACTCGCCTCTGGTGGTGTGGCCGAGTGGTGAGGCAACGGCCTGCAAAGCCGTGCACACGGGTTCGATTCCCGTCGCCACCTCCACCACCAATTTCATATCCCGCGCGATTAGCTCAGTGGGAGAGCGCTTCCCTGACACGGAAGAGGTCACAAGTTCAATCCTTGTATCGCGCACCACGAGAAGCCCGCCGGAGCCCCGGCGGGTTTTTTTCGTCGTCATGACTCTTTTCGCCTGCGCATTTGGCGTATCGGCGAACGATCGAATATGGTTGCGCAGCACGTCGCGAGTGGCCTGGTCCACTCGACGAGCATGCGGATGTAGCGCAGCTGGTAGCGCATCACCTTGCCAAGGTGAGGGTCGCGGGTTCGAATCCCGTCATCCGCTCGGCGCGGGGCAACTCGCATAGGGTGGCGTGGCCGAGTGGTGAGGCAACGGCCTGCAAAGCCGTGCACACGGGTTCGATTCCCGTCGCCACCTCCACCACCAATTTCATATCCCGCGCGATTAGCTCAGTGGGAGAGCGCTTCCCTGACACGGAAGAGGTCACAAGTTCAATCCTTGTATCGCGCACCATCACCAGAACGACACGACGGCCGCTGCACCCCAGCGGCCGTTTCTTTTCACGCCTGGCCGCAAGCCGTGCACGGCCCCGGTCCTTGCCTCGCGGGCGCGCATACGATCTGATGACTCTCGAACACGGGGTGCCGGCAATCGGTCGGTTGAGATCAGACCCGTCGAACCTGCTCCAGCTCGCACTGGCGAAGGGATGGTCATGTCTGGCGCACTTCCGATCTCCGAGCACGTGGTCGTGGTGACCGGCGGCGGTCGCGGCCTCGGTGCCGAGATCGTCCGCGCTGTCGCCGGGCAGGGCGCGCGGGTCGTCATCAACTACCGCAAGAGCGCCGACGCCGCGCATGCGCTGGCCGACGAGATCGGCGATCGGGCGGTGGCAATCGCCGCCGACGTCACCGACAGAGCTGCCGTCGACTCCATGATCGAGTCCGCCACACACCATTTCGATCATCCGATCACGGCGGTGGTCGCCAATGCGCTTCCCGACTACTCGTTCAACGGCGACGCGCGATCCCACGCCGACGACCTCACCTGGGCCGAACTCGACGCGCAGTTCCGCGGCATCGTCGGCGGCGCACTGACCACCGTGCAGGCCGCTCTGCCCGGGCTGCGCGCATGCGGTGCGGGTCGTGTCGTGACCGTCGGAACGAATTTGGTGCAGAACCCGGTGGTCCCCTACCACGACTACACCGCCGCCAAGGCGGCACTGCTGGCCCTGACGCGCACGCTCTCACACGATCTCGGCCCCGACGGTATCTCGGTCAACATGGTCTCCGGCGGCCTGCTGCGCACCACCGACGCCAGCTCCGCGACGCCCGCGGAGGTCTTCGACGCCATCGCCGCTTCCACGCCGCTGCGGTCGGTGACCACACCCCGCGAGTTCGCCGACGCGGTGCTCTTCTTCCTCTCGCCATGGTCGCGTGCGGTGACCGGGCAGAACCTGGTCGTCGACGGCGGGCTCGTCAAGAACTGAACCCCACAGTGACCGACCAACCCGGCTACGACGTGCTGGCGTCGCTCTACGCCACGACGTTTCCCACGGCCTTCACCACTGCGCTCGAACGGCGCGTCGTCGAGTCCTTCATCGATACCGTGCGCAGCCGCGTCGAATACCCACGGGTCGTCGATGTCGGATGCGGAATCGGCCATGTGACAGCGCATCTCGCGGCCTCGGGTTGTCTGGTCAGCGCCGTCGACCCCAGTCCGGCTATGCTGCGGATCGCACGCGACACCCACCCGCACATCGACTTCCGGCACGGTGACGCACTCCTCGCCGACGTCGACCTGTCGGGGGTCGACGCACTGGTCGCGCGATTCAGCCTGATCCATCTCTCCCCCGACGAGGTCGGTGAGATCCTCGACTCCTGGCGTCGTCGGCTCCCACCGGACGCACTCGTCCTGGTCGCGGCGCAAAGCTCCGATGACCAAGGGACACACGAGTTCGACCACGCGGTGGCACTCGCCTGGCGCTGGCACCCCGACACGCTGGCCGGCGCGCTCGTCGACGCCGGCTTCGTCGAGCTGTGGCGCACCGTCTCCCGCCCCGGACCCGGACATCGGTTTCCGGAGGTGCACCTCGTGGTGGCAGTCCCACCCGACGGAAGCCCCTAGTCGCAGCTCGTACCGCGGTCTAGGGTTGTATGCATGATGAGCAATATGACTGCCCCCGCCTGCGACAATCCCGATTGCACCTGCGGCCCGGACTGCAAGTGCGGCGAGAACTGCACCTGCGGAAAGAAGTAGCCTGAGCAAGTCGACCCCTTGCGCGGAGAAGCCGCGCAAGGGGTTGCGTGGTGCCCGGACCCGATGGCGTTCGGTACATCTCACGCACCCGAGAGGAGAAGTCGGCCGGTGTCTGCCCAACCAGAACCCGTGACGGTGACCGTGCAACTGGTCACCGATCGCCGATTCGCCGACGAGGTGGCCGCGCTCGCCGCCGCTACCTTTCCACTGGCCTGTCCCCCACACTCGGCCCCGGTGAACATCGCCGCATTCATCCGCGACAACCTCGCCCCCGCCGACTTCGCCCGGTACATCGACGCGCCCGAGTCCGACGTGCTGCTGGCGCGAACCGACGACGACATCCCGGTCGGCTATGCCCTCGTGCATCACCGCGAACCCACCGACGCCGACGTCGCCGCCGTCATCACCGATCGACCGTCCTCGGAGGTCTCCAAGATCTACGTGCTGCCCGATCATCATGCGCGCGGTCGCACGCAGTCGCCGTCGAGGTTGTTGATGGAGACAGCAATCGAACGTGCCCGGGCTCGCGGCGCGGCGTCGATCTGGCTGGGCGTCAATCAGGAAAACGCTCGGGCGCAACGGTTTTACGCCAAGATGGGATTCACCCGTGCCGGGGTGAAGACCTTCGACCTCAATGGCAGCGTCGAACACGATTACGTGCTGAGCCGACCCGTACTGAGCCGACCCGTGCTGAGCCGACCGCTGGACGCCTGAGCCGGACCGGTCTGACGCGCTGATCGCCCGATTCGGGTCGCCGGGGTCGCGCCGGACTCTAGACTCGACCAATGTCCTCCTCTGCCGCAACAACTCCCGACCCCGACCCGGGACACGCCGATGACCGGGTCGCCGCGGGGCTGGCCGACGTTCTCCGGGAGACCACCGGTGCGGGATCGATCGAGATCGATGATCTCGTGCGTATTCCGGCAGGGGCGTCCCGGCAGACGTGGTCATTCGTCGCGACGATCGACGGCGAACCCCGACGGCTGGTCCTGCGCCTCGATCCACCGGGGGGACGCGACGCGTCGTCGCTGCTGCGCGAGGCCGCACTCATGCGCGCCGCGGGTGCCGTCGGGGTGCCCTCGCCCACGGTGATCGCCGAGGGCGTCGACCACGCCGACATCGGCGGTGATTTCGTCGTGATGAATCACATCGACGGCGCAACCATTCCGCGAAAGATTTTGCGCGACCCCGAATTCGCCGGCGCACGCGCCGCGCTCACCGGTCAGCTCGGGGCGGCGTTGGCGGCGGTGCACTCGATCGACGTCGATGCGGTTCCCGGGCTGCCCGAAGACGATCCGCTGGCCTCCTGGCGTCCCGAACTCGACGCCGCCGACCGGGTCTTTCCGACATTCGAGTTCGCACTGTCCTGGCTCGAACGCCACCGACCCCCGACCGCCGGACGCACCGTCACCCATGGCGACTTCCGTATCGGCAACGTGATCGTCGACCACAATGGGCTTGCCGCGGTTCTGGATTGGGAGCTCGCCCACATCGGCGACCCGCTCGAGGATGTCGGCTGGATGTGCGTGAAGGCCTGGCGATTCGGCGGCGCGGCAATGGTCGGCGGGCTCGGTGGCCTCGACGAGTTCATCGGCGCCTACGAGGCCGCCGGCGGAGCCCGCGTCGACCGGGACGCGCTGTTCTGGTGGCAGGTCTACGGCACGCTGCGCTGGGGCATCATCTGCCTGCACCAGACCCAACGGCACCGCACGGGGACCAGCCGGTCGGTGGAACTGGCCGCCATCGGCCGCCGGGTGTCGGAGAACGAGTGGGAGCTGTTGTCGCTCATCGGATGAGGCGAAAGACAAGCCTCCTCAGCGCAGTCCGAACTCCCAGTTCCCGCCGTTGCGGTACTCGGTGAGGATGCGCCGCCCCACCGTGGAGATGTGCACCTCGTCGGCGCCGTCGTAGATCCGCGCGAAGCGGGCGTTGCGATACATCTTGCCCAGCGGGGTGTCGTCGGTGACGCCCGCCGCCCCGTACACCTGTACGGCACGGTCGATCACGTTGTGCAGCATGTGCGCACCGAAGACCTTGACCGCCCCGATGTCCACGCGTGCCTGCTCCCCGCGGTCGATCTGCTCGGCCGCCTTGAGGGTCAGCAAACGGCTTGCCTGGATCTCGGTGTAGGAGTCGAACACGTGCTTCTGCATCAGTTGTTTGTCGGCGAGCGGTTCGCCGAAGGCGCTGCGTCCGATCAGCCTGCGGCACATGAGGTCGAAGGCCCGTTGTGCCTGACCGAGCCAGCGCATCGCGTGGAAGATGCGACCGGGCCCGAGCCTCTCCTGCGCGATGACGAAACCATTGCCGCGCTCGCCGAGCAGATTCTCCGCGGGCACCCGCACGTCGTCGTAGTCGACCTCGAAGTGATGCCCGGAGAACCCGAGAACCGGTGTGTCACGCACGATCCGGTACCGCGGATGATCGGTGGGCACGATGATCATGGAGAACGCCCGATGGCCGGGGGCGTCGGGCTCGGTACGGCACATCACGGTGGTGTAGGCGGCCTGGGCGGCGCCAGTGGTGAACCATTTGCGGCCGTTGATGACCCACTCGTCGCCGTCAAGGACCGCGGTGGTGCGCAGTCCGGTCGGGTCGGATCCGGCGACGTCGGGTTCGGTCATCCCGAAGCTCGGCGAGATCTCGCCCCGCACAAGCGGTTCGAGGTGGGCGTCACGCCACCGGGCGGACGCGTGGCGGTTGAGCATGATCGAGTCCTGCAGGGTCCAGGTCCCCAACGCCAATTGCCCGTACTCACTACGGCCCTGGACCTCGTTGACGTAAACGTAGTCGAGGAACGGCAGACCACCACCACCGATCTCGGTGGGATGCCCCAGTGCCCAGAGGTTTCGGCGTTTGGCCTCGGCGCGCAACTCGGCCATGATCGCGTCCGCGTCGGCGCCGCCCACGTCGAGTTCGGGCTCGCGCGGCTCGACGAGTTCGACCATGAACTCGTACACCTCATCGCGCAGTGGGCGTACGTGTTCGGGCACTTCGAAGGTCATGCATCTCCGATCAACGAGGGATTGTCCACGCGCAGTTTGGCTTCCACCGCAGCGCGCAGAACGGCGGGAATCCGCGGGTCCTCCGGTACGAATCGTCCTTCGCGTAGCCCCGCGACGAGTTCGGTGGCATCGGCGCATCCGAGGGTGGCGAGGTCGGCGCGGAAGCGTTGCGCCGGCTCGGCACCGGCCGCGAGTTGACGTTCGACGATGGCCAGCACGTTGCCGGCGACACGTGCGTGGAATCGGGTACTGCCCGATGTCTCTGCCATCACCTGTCCGTGCAGGAACTCCCGCACCGACTCGAGAAGCTCGGCGATGGTGGGCAGATCGTAGAAGTCGTCGGCGGACGCCGCGTCCGACGACGACTCACCGAAGGTGTCGACAGCGGCCTCGGCGTGCTCGAAATCCTTGTTCTGCAACGCCTTCGACCTCTTCCCCGTCGGTGGACCCAGGCCCTTGTCATGCTAGCCACGTCGGCGGGGTGTGGTCAACGACACACTGGAACAAAGATGAAGAAATGTTCCAATGCGGTTTCCGTCACGGCCTGTGTCGGACCCTTACTGTCACACCGCCGACTCGGCGAACCGCGACAGCGCCAACAGACGTGAGGTCGCGCGCAGGTACTTCTTGCGATAGCCACCGGCCAACATCTCGTCGGTGAAGATCTCGTCGAGCTTGGCGCCGGACACCGTCACCGGGATGTTCGCGTCGTAGAGGCGGTCGGCGAGCACCACGATGCGCAGCGCCACCGACTGGTCCTTGGCCGGATGCACGCCACTGATGCACACGAGCGAGACACCGTCGACGAGCTCCTTGTACTTCGACGGGTGCAGCTTGGCCAGGTGCGCGCACAGCTCGTCGAAGTCGTCCAGCGTCGCGCCCTCGGTCGAGTCGGCCAGCGCGGTGAGATCTTCGGTCGAGCGCGGCTCGGGTGCCGGCGGCAGGTCGCGGTGTCGGTAGTCGGGGCCGTCGACGCGGATGGTCTCGAAGATCGCAGAGAGCTTCTTGATCTCGCGCAGGAAGTCCTGCGCGGCGAATCTGCCCTCGCCGAGCTGGCCCGGCAACGTGTTCGACGTCGCGGCGATCGAGACGCCCTTGGCGGTGAGCTCGGTGAGCAGGCGCGAGACGATCATCGTGTCCCCGGGGTCATCGAGCTCGAACTCGTCGATGCACAGCACGTTCTGCTCCGAGAGGCGCTCGACGGCGTTCATGAAGCCCAGGGCGCCCACCAGGTGTGTGAGTTCGACGAACGTGGCGAACGATTTCGGCGCGGGCATGGCGTGGTAGATCGATGCCAGCAGGTGGGTCTTGCCGACGCCGAAACCGCCGTCGAGGTAGAGGCCCACCCCCTGCGAGGTCTGCTTGCGGGAGAACAACCCCTTCTTGCCGCTGCGCGACTTCTTGGCCCGCTCGACGAAGTCACGGGCCTTGGCGACCGCCTCGGCCTGTGACGGTTCGTTGGGGTCGGGGATGTAGGAGTCGAAGCTCACCGCGTCGAAGGTGGACGGCGGGACCATCTCCTCGATCAGCTGCTCGGGAGAGACCACCGGGTTCCGGTCAGACAGACGTGCCACCATGGAGGGCAGCCTAGTCACTGCCGACCATGAGGAATGATGCTCTACCAGCATAAAGCGACCCAGGTCACATCCGGAGCGCCCGACGAGGACCAGAATCTGCGCGAACTCGCGCGCTTCTACCCGTACCCCGACACGCTCGATCGCCCGTTCGTGCGCGCCAACATGGTCGCCTCCGTCGACGGCGCCTCCTCGGTACAGGGCCGTTCGGGCGGGCTCGGCGGCCCCGGCGACCGGGCGATCTTCCGCCTCCTGCGCGGGCTCGCCGACATCGTGGTGGTCGGCGCCCGCACCGCGCTGACCGAGGGATATCGGCAACCCACTCCCGACGAGGCGTTCGGGCCGATGCGCGCCGACCAGGGCCAATCGCCGGCCCCGATGCTGGCTGTGGTCAGCAATTCACTGTCGATCGACCCCGACTATCCGCCGTTGGCCGATCCCGCGACCGTGGTCCTGACCTGTTCCGACGCGCCGGCGCAGCGTCGTCGCACATTGACCGATCGTGGGGCGACGGTGGTCGACTGCGGCAGCGAGGCCGTTCATATCGGTCGGGCACTCGATCACCTCGCCGCGCTCGGGCTGCCCCGCGTGCTCTGTGAGGGCGGACCCAGCCTCCTCGGAGCGGTCGTCGCCGAGGATCTGCTCGACGAACTGTGCCTCACGACGAGCCCGACGATCGTCGCCGGCGACACCGCGCGGATTGTCACCGGTCCCGCCCTGCCCGAGCTCGCGCAGATGCGCCCGGGCCATCTCCTCTCCGACGACGACGGGTACGTCTACACCCGCTGGACCCGGGCGAGCTGACCGATTGGCTACGCTCGCCGTCATGGCCCTGGCAAGACGCGGCCCGGTGTTCCGGGGACGGTCGCACACCGCACCGGCACGAATCACACCGACGCACACCGGCAGGCCGTGGCGACGGTCCGGCGTGTCCGTCGCGGCTCTCGTGGCCGCGGTGACGATCGGCATCTCCGCGTGCGCCATCGGCCCCGATCCCGGTCCGGCCCTGGTCCCCGGCGGTGGCGGCAACGGTGGTCAGTCCGCGCCCGCATCCTCGAGTACCCCGGCGAAGGCACCGGAGCTGCGCGCCCCGGCCAACGACCTGCCGTGGCAGGATTGTGCGGCCAAGGTCTCCGGCGATTACGGCATCCCCGCACCGAACGGGCTGACCGTCCAGTGCGCCACGCTGGCCTCCCCGGTCGACCCGGACCGGTCGCAGACGACGCTCTCCCTCGCCCTGACCCGCATCACCTCGCCCAAGACGCCCGCGGACGCCGCACCCCTGGTCCTCACCTCCGGGACCGACATGCCGTCCTCGCGCGCACTGTTGCTGCTGGCCTCCGGTGCCGGCCGCAGCCTGCTCGACACACATCCGGTGGTGGCCGTGGATCGGCGCGGAATCCCGCAGAGCACTCCGTTGGACTGTCTGACCCGCGCCGATCGCGCCACCTACGCCGACAACGGCCTGACCCGCGGAGCGTCCGAGGATCGCCGCATCGGCGACCTGGCGTCGGCGGCCTCCGACGCCGCCGACGCGTGCACCGAGACCCTCGCCCCCGACCAGCTGGCCTTCGGCATCGGCGCCGCCGCCTCCGACCTGGAGACCCTGCGCAAGCGATGGAACGTTCCCCAGCTCGGTCTGATCGGCGTCGGTGAGGGCTCCGACGTCGTGATCGGCTACACCGCGCTCTACGGCGGCCGGTCGGGGCGCATCATCCTCGACACCCCCACCCCGTTCGGCGCCAACGCCCGCGACACCGCCGCCGCGGCGGCCACCGGGGTCCAAGCCGCACTCACCACCTTCACCCAACGCTGCGCCGCGCTGGGCAACGCATGCGCCCTGGGCTCGGGCGGCGCCGCCACCATCGCCGACGTCCTGACCAAGGGACGCAGCGGTGACCTCGGGGCACTCTCGGACACCCAGGCGCTCGCCGGGATCACCACCGGGCTCGCACTGGCCGCCAATTCACCCGACGGCATCGGTGGCGTCGCCTCGGCAATCGCCGCCGCCGATCGCGGCGACACCGGCGCACTGTCGGGCCTCGCCGATCAGGCACAATCCCTGCGCCTGACCGACGGCCAGATCGTCGGCGACTGCAACGACGTGTCCGGGCCGGTCAGCCAGAACGAGATCGGCGGCCTGATCACCACCTGGTCCAAGGACAATCCGCTCACCGGCACCGACGCCGCGCTGTCGCTCATGCGCTGCAACGGCTGGGCCGCGGGCGAGGCGGTGGCTCCACCGACCGGTTTCCCGGTCGCACCACTGGTCCTGGACAACCCGGGCGACCCGATCAACGGCGGCACCGGCGCCGACGCCCTCGGCGCACTGTTCACCCGCGCGTCCACCTCACCGGTGACGGTCAGTTGGAACGGTCTGGGCTATTCCGCACTCGCCCGCAGCAGCTGCGTCGCCGATGCCGTCGCCGAGTACGTCGCCTCGGCACCGCTGGGCGGCCCGTCCGAACGAGGCTGCCCGAGCTGACCCCGCCGCCGCCCCGCACCGACACCACCACCGGCCGGTCGAGACCGGCACCACGCGCGTAGTACGGTTCGCGGGTGGCCTTTCTCGACAGGTATCTCTACCCGCAGATGCCGGCTCAGCGCATCATCCCGATGGTGCTGTGGCCGATCACCCTGATGATGATCTTCCAGCGGTCGGTGATCCTCGGGGTCAACGGTGACCGCACCGACGACTTCAAGCCGGTCTACAACGCCGCCCTGGCGTTCCTGAACCGCCGGGCGGTCTACGGCGAGAACCTCAACACGGTCGATCCGCACTATCTGTATCCGCCGTCGGGAACCCTGCTGATGTCCCCGCTGGCGGTCATCGACCCGGAACGCTCGCGGTGGCTGTTCATCGCGGTCAGCGTCGTCGTGCTGATCCTGTGCGCCTACCTCATCACCCGACTGTTCGGCTTCGGCGCCACAACCTGGGTGATGCCGACCGTGCTGTTCTTCTTCTTCAGCACCGAAACCGTCGCGCACACACTGATCTTCACCAACTTCAACGCCTTCGTGCTGCTGGGCCTGCTCGGCTTCCTGATGTTGATGCTGCACCGACAGGACTGGTGGGCCGGCGTGCCCATCGGGCTGACACTGGCGGTCAAACCGGTGCTCGCTCCCCTGCTGTTGCTGCCGCTACTGGTGGGTCGATGGCGAATCCTGGTGACTGCCATCGGGATTCCGGTGGTGCTGAATCTGGTGGCGTGGCCGGTGTCGGCGGATCCGATGTCGTTCATCACGCGCACGGTGCCGTACCTCGGCGAGACCCGCGACTACTACAACAGTTCGATCGGCGGAAACGGCGCGTACTTCGGTGTCGCCGACTGGCTGGTGCTGCTCCTGCGGATCGCGTTCACGCTGATGGCGGTGTTCGCACTGTGGTTCCTTTACCGCTACTACCGCCGCACCAATGAGCTGCTCTGGCTCGCCACGTCGTCCGGGGTGTTGCTGTGCACCACCTTCCTGGTGAGCTCACTGGGCCAGGGCTACTACTCGATGCTGCTGTTCCCGCTGTTGATGACCGTGTTCATCCCGGGCTCACCGATGCGCAACTGGCCGGCCTGGCTCGGTGTCTACGGCTGCTTCACCTTCGACGCGTTCTATTCGGTGCGCTGGGATGCCCTTGGCAGACAGCTCGAATACAACAAGGTCACCTGGGGGTGGTCGCTGCTGATGATCGCGGTGTTCTGCTCGCTGCTGTTCCGATATCTGGACATGCGTCGCGACGGCGTGGCCGGTGGCTGGCGGGACTTCTCCGCGCCGGAATCGCCCGCCGACGATCAGCGCGAACAGGTCGGTGCGCCGACCCCGTCGGCAGCCCGATAGATCATCCGGCCGACCGTGCTGGCGGGCGGTGGCCGCAGCTCGTACGGTGGAATCATGACCGACACCCCCGCCCGCAAGGACGTGCAGGACCCCGCCGAACTGGCCGATCTCACCGATGACCAGTGGCGCGAGCGCCTCACCCCCGCCGAGTACCGGGTTCTGCGCCAAGCAGGTACCGAGGCGCCGTTCACCGGCGAGTACACCGACACAAAAAGTGTCGGGGTCTACCGTTGCCGGGCCTGCGGACACGAATTGTTCCGCAGCGAGCAGAAATTCGAGTCGCACTGCGGCTGGCCGTCGTTCTTCTCGCCGCTGGCCGGCGACGCGATCATCGAGCGTTCCGACGACTCGCTGGGCATGCGCCGCACCGAGGTGCTGTGCGCCAATTGCGGCAGCCACCTCGGCCACGTGTTCGCCGGCGAGGGTTATGACACCCCCACCGACCTGCGGTACTGCATCAACTCCATCAGCCTGACACTCGAACCGGAGGACGGCGGGGCCTAACGGTCCCGCCGGTCGGCGGACCGGCGCGCGATTCGGCGAGCCATGGCCTGATCGGCCGCGATCGGTGAGCGTGACAGGTGCTCGATAACGCTGTCCCGATTGCGTTCGGGCTGGTTCTGCGACATCTTGGCCTTGCCCTCCCACCGAGTGATCGACAGCTCGACCCCGACGATGGCGGACAGCTGCTTGTCGACGAACTCCGCGGGTGCATCGGTGACCGCCCACGGTTGGTCCCGTGAGCCTTCGTGCAGATCGGTCAGCGCGCACACCTGCCGGTACAGCCAGTCGCGATCGGTGTGGAATCGGAGCTGCCCGTGCGCGTGCACGGTCTCGTAATTCCAGGTCGGCACCACCCGGCCGGTCTCGGCCTTGGTGGCATACAGCGACGGTGAGATGTAGCCGTCGGACAGCGCGAAGATCGCGACGGACTCGGTCTGTGTGGCGGCCTCGCGCCAATGCGGGTTGGCCTTGGCCATGTGCCCGAGCAGCCGGGCGTTGGGCCGGTCGTAGATCAGGGGCAGTGGCGTCACGACGAGACCGGAGGCACCCACCGACACGAGCTGGGCCAGTCCGGGGTCACCGAGAAGCTCGGCGATCTCCTCGTCGGAGAGGGCGAAACCGGTTGGGACGTACATGACCTCGGACTACCGCGTTGTCAGCGCGCGCTCAGGGCAGCGCGTCGACGAGGGCGCCCGGCTGGACGCGGGGTCCGGTGAAGAACGGCGTCTCCTCACGCACGTGCATGCGGGCCTCGGTGGCGCGCAGATCGCGCATCAGATCGACGATGCGGTGCAACTCCGGTGCCTCGAAGGCGAGTAGCCATTCGTAGTCGCCGAGCGCGAACGACGCGACGGTGTTGGCGCGGACGTCCTTGTAGCCACGGGCGGCCATGCCGTGGTCGGCGAGCATCTTGCGGCGTTCCTCGTCGGGCAGCAGGTACCACTCGTAGGACCGGACGAACGGGTAGACGCAGATGTAGTTGCCCGGTTCCTCCCCGGCCAGAAAGGCCGGGACGTGACTCTTGTTGAACTCGGCCGGACGGTGCAACGCGACGTTGCTCCACACCGGATCGCTTGCCCGGCCCAGCGGGGTCTCGCGTCGGAATCGGTTGTAGGCGGCCTGCAGATCCTCGAGTTTCTCCGCGTGCCACCAGATCATGTAGTCGGCGTCGGCACGCATCCCTGACACCTCGTACACACCGCGCACGACGACGTCGGAGTCCTCGAGGGACTTGAAGAAGTCCGTCACCTCGGACTTGACCGAGTCGCGCTCGTCGCCGAGCTCACCCGGGCGCACGGCGAACACCGAGAACATCAGATAGCGGATCGTCGAATTCAGTGCGGCATAGTCCAAGCGGCTCATGCACCCCATGGTGCCACCGCGGGCGGGGCCGTCGACACCCAGGTCGGAAGGCCCGCACGACCCTCAGCCGAGAGCGGCGAGGATCACCTCGGCGGCCCGACCGGCCGTTGCGATGCAGGCCGGCACGCCGACCCCGGCGTAGGAGGAGCCGGCCAGCGCGAGTCGCGGCGGCAGCGCGGCGAGGACCCCGGCCATCCGGGCCAGGTGTCCGGGCGCGTACCGGGGCAGCCCGCCGTCCCATCGCTGCACGCGAGCCTCGAGCACGTGCGCCGAGGGGGCGGCCACTCCGGCGTCGGCACAGATCCGATCAAGATCGGTCAGCGCCCACGACCGTAGGGACTCGTCGATGCCAGGATCGTCGGCGGGATCGGCCACCGGGTCGCCGTAGCGGCCGAAGGAGGCGCGCACCGACACCGGCGCACCGTCACCGCCCACGTGCGCCCACTTCTGGGAGGACAACGTGAATGCCTTGGGACGCAGATCTTCTCCGGTGGCCACCAGCACGCCGGAGTGATCGGGCAGAGCCGTGCCCGGCGTCAACGCGATCGAGACCACCACCGACGACGCCGGCTCGACCGCCCCCAGGGTGGCGACGAGCTCACCGCCGGTCTTGGCGAGCAGACGGGCGGCCGTCCATGCGGGAACAGCGAGAACGAGGCAGTCATAGTCGGTGTCGGTTCCGGACTCGGTGCCCACCCGCCACCGATCGCCGTCGGCGTGGACGGCCACCACCTGTCGATCGGTGCGCGAGGCCGGACGCGCGGCTGCGGTGAGCGCATCGACGAGCACCCGATAGCCACCGACGAGCGTCCCGAACACCGGGCCACCGGTACCGACCGGGGTGAGCAGCCCGCCGACAGCCGCCGACAGGTTCGGCGCACCCGCGTCGAGTCGCGCGGCCAGCGCCGGGATAGCTTCGCGCACACCGATGTCGGCGGCCAACGACGAGTACACGCCACCGAGCATGGGATCGACGCTGCGCGCGACGACCGACGCGCCGAACCGGTCGGCGACGAGATCGCCGACAGCGACGTCGTCACCGGGCCGCCACGCCAGGGCGCGGTCGGGTTCGGCGGCGATGCGGGCGAGGTCGGCGGGATCGGCGAGGCCGGCCATCACCTCTGCCGTGGCCGGGATACCCATCAGGGCGGGAGCGGGCATGGGATGCAGCCGGCCGCCGGCCCAGATCGCGGGGCGGCGGGGCGTCGGCGAGACGACCCGATCGGCCAGACCGAGTTCGTCGACCAGCGCGACAGCTTCCGGCCGGCGCACGATGAACGCTTCGGCTCCGACGTCGGTGGCCTGCCCGGCGACGTCGACGGTGTGCAGCACGCCGCCGAGCCGCTCGCGCTGCTCATACAGGTCGATCGTGGCGTCCTCGCCGAGCGCACGACGCAACCGGTAGGCCGCGACCAGGCCGGAGACTCCCCCGCCGACGATCGCGACCCGCGCCGGCATCAGAGGGTGTGAATCAGCTCGACGGCGCGGGTGAGCACGTCGGGATCGGTGTCGGGAAGCACACCGTGACCGAGGTTCACGATGTGGCCGGCCGCACCCGCGGCCACGGCCCGGCGGCCGTCGTCGAGGACGCGCTGGATCTCCTGCTCGACGACGGCGGGGCCGGCGAACAGGACGGTGGGATCGAGGTTGCCCTGCACCGCCTTACCCGGCCCGACGCGGTGTACCGCCTCCTCCAGCGGGACCCGCCAGTCGACGCCGATGACGTCGGCGGGTTCGGCCATCGCCGCGAGCAACTCACCGGTGCCGACACCGAAATGGATTCGGGGAACACCGTATTCGGCGAGCTCGGCGAAGACGCGATCGACGTGCGGCGCGACGAAGGTGCGGTAGTCGGCCTCCGAGAGCGCACCGGCCCACGAGTCGAAGACCTGGACGGCGTCGACCCCGGCGTCGAGTTGCACCTGAAGGAAGGTGATCGTGATGTCGGCGAGGCGGGCCATCAGCGCATGCCACGTGTCGGGGTCGGAGCGCATGAGCGCCTTGGTGTGGACGTAGTTACGACTCGGACCACCCTCGATGAGGTAGGAGGCCAGGGTGAACGGGGCACCGGCGAAACCGATCAGTGCGGTGGTCTCGTCGAGCTGATCGAGGATCTTGGTGACCGCGCGCGCGACCGCACCCACCGCGGCCGGATCCAGACGTGGCAACGCCGCGACGTCGGCGGTGCTGCGGATCGGTGCGGCGATGACCGGGCCGGTACCGGCGACGATGTCGAGATCGACCCCCGCCGCCTTCAGCGGCACCACGATGTCGGAGAACAGGATCGCCGCGTCGACGTCATGGCGGCGGACCGGCTGCATGGTGATCTCGCAGACGAGATCCGGGTCGAAGCACGACTCGAGCATTCCGATCTCGGCGCGGATCGCCCGGTATTCGGGCAGCGATCGACCGGCCTGCCGCATGAACCAGACCGGGCGGCGGACGGGCGACTCCCCCCGTGCGGCGGCGACGAGCGGCATACGGGAGTGACTGCGGCGGGTACCTGGTGCGTGCGACATCACCGATCACTCTGCCATGCGGGGGCCCGTCGGCATCGCGCGGTCGGACGTGCTTGCCGGGCGCCCGGTGGTGACCATCACCACGGCGCGCCTCCGACGCCCGACGTGGTCTCCGTCATACCGTCGGGGGCGTGACCTCCTCCGGAGCTCCGATGGAGCCTGCTGACTTCCGCACCGCGGTCGAGTCGCTGCATTCCGCGCGCATCCGGCGCGAGATCGAGGTCGGGCCGATCCGTCCCCCGCAGCGCCTCGCCCCCTACAGCTACGCCGTCGGCGCCGAGGTGCGCCCTCCGGACTCACCCGACGACCTCGACATCGACGCCGACGGCCAGGGCAGCGCATTCGGACGGCTGATCCTGCTCTACGACCCCGACGGCCAGGACGCCTGGAACGGGACAATGCGGCTCGTCGCCTACATCCAGGCCGAGGTCGAGGCTGCACTCGCGATGGACCCGTTGCTCCCGGAGGTCGCGTGGAGTTGGTTGTCCGACGCGCTCGGCGTACCGGTCGGCCAGACAGCCTCCGACGGCAGTGTGCACGCCAGCTCCGGCGGCCGGGTGGAGGTGACCGCACTCGGCGGCACCGTCACCTCGACGACGTCGGTGCGCTATGGCGACATCGCCGGTCCCCCACGAGCTCATCAACTCGAGTTGCGCGCCTCCTGGACCGCACCCACCTCCGACGGCCTCGGCGGTCATCTGGAGGGATTCTGCGAGGTCTTGTCGTCGGCGGCGGGCCTGCCGCCGGTCGGGGTCACCGAACTCGGGTCGGCGTGAACGACGCGGACCCGACCGGAGCCGCCGAGGATCCCGAGTCGGACTCGCCGCCCGTCACCCCGCTGTTGGCACCCCGGGAGGGCGTGCCGCCGGTCCTGTCGTCCGCCGCCCACTTCGCCGATGCGGCACAACGATTGGCCGCGGGCAGCGGTCCGGTCGCACTCGACACCGAGCGGGCATCGGGCTATCGGTACTCGCAGCGGGCCTATCTGATCCAGATCCGCCGCACCGGCGCGGGCAGCTTCTTGCTCGACCCGATCGAGGAACCCGAGGCGCTGCAGCCGGTGATCGACGCACTCGCCGAACCCGAGTGGATTCTGCATGCCGCCGACCAGGACCTGCCGTGCCTGCGCGAGCTCGGATTCCGGGTCACCGCACTCTTCGACACCGAACTCGCCGGCCGATTGCTCGGGCTGACGAAGGTCAATCTGGCCGCGATGGTCGAGCAGTTCCTCGGACTCGGTTTGCAGAAGGGCCATGGGGCGGCCGATTGGTCGAAGCGCCCGCTGCCGCCGGAGTGGCTCAACTATGCCGCGCTCGACGTCGAGGTACTCGTCGAGTTACGCGATGCGATGGACGCGGCTCTCCGCGACGCCGGGAAAAGTGACTGGGCGGCTGAGGAATTCGCGTATGTACTGCGCCGTCCGCCGTCGCCGCCGCGCACCGACCGCTGGCGGCGGACCGCCAACATCCACACCGTCAAGACTGCCCGCGGGCTGGCCGCGGTCCGCGAATTGTGGTCGGCGCGTGAGGAGATCGCGCAGCGACGCGACGTCGCGCCCGGTCGGGTACTGCCGGACTCGGCGATCATCACCGCTGCCGCTGCGGCTCCCTCGACCACCGACGAGCTGACCCGCCTGCCAGTCTTCGGCGGGCCCCGGCAACGACGACAGGCCGGGATCTGGCTCTCGGCCCTGCTGCGCGCACGCGAGCTGCCCGACGCCGAACTCCCGCCACGCAAGACCCCGGCCACCGGTCCCCCGCCGATCAGCCGCTGGGATCAACGCAATCCGGAGGCCGCGGCGCGCGCGAGCACGGTCCGACCGCTGGTCAAACAGATCGCCGAGGAGCATACGCTCCCGCCGGAAAACCTGCTCACACCCGACCTGGTGCGCCAGTTGTGTTGGGAGGGAATCGATCCGCCGATCACCGAGGCTGCGGTCGACGCCCGCCTGGCGGCCGGCGACGCCCGCCTCTGGCAGCGTGCGCTGACGGTCGGCCCGATCACCGCAGCGCTGAACGAGGCCGCGTCGAGCGACTCACCGTCGTCGGACCGGAGCTGACCAGCGGGGACCGATCTCGCGTCGAAAGAACCCGTGCGACAGCGATTGTCGCCGCAGTGAGGACGGTCCCGGACACGGCCGGTCGAACGACTCCGGTTCGACCTATTCCGGCTCGGTACCGTCGACCTCACGCAGCGAACGATCCGCACGCGACGCATCGAGTCCGGTGTCGGCGAACTCGTGACGGTCGAGCCCCGGTGTCACGTGCATGCCGGAGACGGTCGCGGTGATCGAACGCGCCAGATCCTGCGCGGTCAGCCCCAGCTCGGTGAGGATCTCACCTCGTGAGGCGTGCGCGATGAATTGCTGTGGGATGCCCCGGTTCTGCACCGGAACGGTGACCTCGGCGATACCGAGCGCGGTCGCCACCGCCGACCCCACACCGCCGTGCACACCACTGTCCTCGAGGGTGACTACCAACCGGTGCCGACCGGCGATCTCGGTGATCGACGCCGGAACCGGGAGCACCCACCGGGGGTCCACGACGGTGGCCTCGATGCCCTGACTACGCAGCCGTTCGGCGGTGTCGAGGGCCAGCGAGCAGAACGCCCCGACCGCGACGATGAGGACGTCACCACCGATCGGTTCGGCCGACGGGGTGCCCCGACGCAACACGTCGACTCCGTCGTCCAGCCGCACCACAGCGCGGATATCTTCGGGCACAGCGCCTTTGGAGAATCGCAGCGCGGTGGGCGCGTCGTCGACGGCGAGCGCCTCGTCGAGTTCCTCGCGGAGCCGCACGGCATCACGCGGGGCGGCGACCCGCATCCCGGGAACCATCGCGAGCAGCGAGAGATCCCACATCCCATGATGACTCGGCCCATCGGGTCCGGTGATGCCCGACCGGTCGAGGACCAGCGTGACCGGCAGCTCGAGCAGCGCGACGTCCATGAGCAGCTGGTCGAACGCGCGGTTGAGGAAGGTGGAGTAGATCGCGACCACCGGATGCAGACCGCCGAGCGCCAGCCCGGCCGCCGAGGTCATGGCGTGCTGCTCGGCGATCCCGACGTCGAACATGCGGTCGGGGAACTTCTCGCCGAAGGGGGCCAGACCCGTCGGTCCGGGCATTGCGGCCGTGATCGCGACGACGTCCTCACGGGCGGTCCCCGCCTCGACGAGAGCCGTGGAAAACACCGACGTCCAGTCCTGCGGCGCCACGGACTTCGCCCGGCCGGTCACCGGATCGATGACACCGGTGGAGTGCATCTGGTCGGCCTCATGGTTCTCGGCGTGCGCATACCCCATGCCCTTTCGGGTGACGGTGTGCACGATCACCGGCCCGCCGAAGGAGCGAGCCCGCGTGAACGCCGATTCGAGGGCCTCCACGTCGTGGCCGTCGACCGGGCCGACGTACTTGAGACCGAGATCGGTGAACATCTCCTGCGGCGCGAGAAGGTCTTTCAGACCGCTCTTGACACCGTGCAGAACGGCGTACGCCGGGTCGCCGACCACCGGCAGCCGCTTGACCACGCGTCGGCCCTCATCGAGGACCCGCTCGTAGCCGGGCTGCAGCCGCAGACCCGACAGATGCCGGGCCAGCCCGCCGATCGTCGGCGCGTAGGACCGGCCGTTGTCGTTGACGACGATCACCACACGACGATCGGCGGCGGCGATGTTGTTGATCGCCTCCCAGCACATCCCGCCGGTCAACGCGCCGTCGCCGACCACCGCGACGACCGTCCGGTCGTCCTGCCCGGTCAGCGCGAACGATTTCGCGAGCCCGTCGGCGTAGGACAGCGCCGCCGAGGCGTGTGAGGACTCCACCCAGTCGTGCGGGCTCTCGGACCGCTCCTGATAACCGGTCAACCCGCCGCGTTGGCGGAGCGAATCGAAGCCGTCGCGGCGCCCGGTGACGATCTTGTGCACATAGCTCTGGTGGCCTGTGTCGAAGATCACGGGGTCGATGGGCGAATCGAAGACGCGGTGGATGGCCAGGGTGAGTTCGACGACACCGAGATTGGGCCCGAGGTGCCCGCCGACCGCCGACACCTTCTGGATCAGGAACTCGCGGATCTCGCCCGCCAGCGAGGTGACCTCTGCGTCCGACAGCGTCCGCAGGTCGGCTGGTGAGTTGATGCGCTCCAATTGGCCCATCTGATCCTCCATCACTGATCGTTGCACTCCCCGGTGACGTGGTGCGTACCCGGCGGGCCACCCGGCGCACCGACGGGTGCGCGCGGGAGCATGTGTGTCAGTCTACGGTCGCCGCCGGCGCACCCCGGTCCGCCGAGCGCGGCAGCGGGCGTGAGTTCGACCGCACGAGCACGGCGATCGCCTCGATGTGGTGGGTGAGCGGGAACGCGTCGAATCCGCGGATCTCGCGGACGCGATAGCCGTTCTCGGCGAACAGGCCGAGGTCACGGGCGAACCTGGCGACGTCGCAACCGACGTGCACCACCACGTCCGGACCGGCCGCGGCGAGTTGCCCGATCACGCGTGCACCGGCCCCGGTCCGCGGCGGGTCGAGCACGACGACCCCGGCGGCGGGGAGTCCGCCGATGGCTGAGGCGACCTCACCACGGTGCACCTCGATGCCGTCGTCGTCGGCGAAGGTCGCTTCGGCGGCGGCCAGTGCCGCGGCGTCGGAATCCACGACGTGCACCGCCTGCGCATGCAGGGTGTCGGTCAGTGCGGCGGCGAAGATCCCCGCGCCGCCGTACAGGTCCCAGCACGTCGCGACCGAGTCGGTGTGGCGCGCGACGAGGTCGGCGACGGTCTGCGCATACACTCCCGCGGCGGCGCGGTGACCCTGCCAGAACCCGGTCACCGGGATGTCCCAGGTGCGCTCGCCCACCCGGTGGCGCGCGGTGGGGAGTCCCTCGACCACTCGCGTCGTCCGTGCCCGCTCGTGGCGTCGCCGACGCTGCTGCGCGGCCCGCCGAGCACCACCGGCTCGACCACCGCGTCCGCGCGCGGCCGTGCTGTCGGCGGGCGCGATCTCGGTGAGGTGCCGCGAGCCGTCGTCGTCGAGCACGAGCGCGAGTTCGGCGTGCGGGGTGAACCGACCGTCGAGAGCCGTGAGGTCGCTCAGACGCGGATCGGGCTGGGCGCAGGGGTGTCCGACGACGAGGCCGGCGGAGCCGCGCCGGTGCAGACCGGCACGCCCGTGGGCATCGACGGCCATGCGTGTCCGGATTCGCCAGCCGGTCTCGGCATCGTCGAGCGCGGCGACCGTCGGCGGCCCGCCGTCGAGCGCGGACAGCGCGACGTCGGTGAACCCGCCGATCCGCCGCAGGACGTCGGTGAGGATCTCGGTCTTCAGGGTGCGCGCGTGCGCGACGGCGACATGCGCCAGATCGCAACAGCCGGCGCCGTGTGCGGCAGCGGCGCACAGCGGATCGCGTCGATGTGTCGAGGGCTCCAGTACCTCGACCACCTCGGCGACGAGGAATCCCGACTTGTCCTCGACGATGGTCGCGGTGACCAGTTCGCCCGGGATCGCGCCTCGCACGAACACGACCCGGCCGTCGTCGGCGTGGGCGATGGCGGACCCACCGTTGGCGGGCCGTCGGACGCGCAGCGTCAGCGCGTCGGAGGGGGCACTCGTCACTCGGGGCCACCGCCCAGCGCCCGGCGGGTGTCACCGGGTGCGTGGTAATCGAGGTCGGCCTTGCGGCGATCGGACGACGTGAGCTGCCATGGCACCGAGGTCACCATCACGCCGGGTTCGAACAGCAGACGGGTCTTCAACCGCAACGCCGACTGGTTGTGCAGGATCTGTTCCCACCAATGGCCCACCACGTATTCGGGGATGAACACGGTGATCACGTCGCGCGGCGATTCCCTGCGCACGCGCCGGACGTAGTCGATGATCGGTCGGGTGATCTCGCGGTAGGGCGACGCGATCACCTTGAGCGGCACCCGCAGATCGCTGTCCTCCCATTCCGAGACCAGTCGGCGGGTGTCGCGGTCGTCGACGTTGACCGTGACCGCCTCGAGCACGTCGGGGCGGGTGGCCCGGGCGAACAGCAACGCACGCTTGGTGGCCAGGTGCAGCGTCGAGACCAGCACGATCGAGT
Source organism: Gordonia sp. L191 (assembly GCF_030077625.1). Lineage (NCBI taxonomy): Bacteria > Bacillati > Actinomycetota > Actinomycetes > Mycobacteriales > Gordoniaceae > Gordonia > Gordonia sp. L191. Next base: position 2,757,022 of record NZ_CP125996.1, read on the forward strand.
GGGTGCGGCTCGGTAGTACGGCCTCGTCATCGGCCGGGGTGCGCTCGAGTTCGCGCTGCACGGTCGCATAGTGGTGATGGATCGCCTTCATCAGCACGAACAGGATGACCATCGCCAGGATCGCGATCCATGCACCGGCGGTGAACTTGGTGATGAGCACGACCACCAGCACGGTCGCCGTCATGACCAGACCCACGGTGTTGATCACCCGCGACTGCATCATCCGGCGGCGCGCCTTCGGGTCGGTCTCGGTGCGCAACAACCGGGTCCAGTGGCGCACCATGCCGGTCTGGCTCAGCGTGAACGACACGAACACGCCGACGATGTAGAGCTGGATCAGTGAGGTCACCTCGCCGCCGAAGGCGACGACGAATGCGATCGCGGCGACCGCGAGGAACAGGATGCCGTTGCTGAAGGCCAGCCGGTCGCCTCGCGTGTGCAGCTGTCGGGGCAGGTAGCGATCCTGGGCGAGCACCGAACCGAGAACCGGGAATCCGTTGAAGGCGGTGTTGGCGGCCAGCATCAGGATCAGCGCGGTGACGGTCGCGACGAAGTAGAAACCGGCCGGGAAGGTGTCGAACACCGCGTGCGCGAGTTGGGCGATCATCGCCTTCTGCTGGTAGCCGGGGGGCGCCCCGATGAGGTCCTCCGCCGGGTTCATCACGTATTTCGCGCCGATCCGCTCGGCGAGGAAGACGATGCCCAGCAGCAGGACGATCGCGATCGACCCGAGCAGCAGCAGGGTGGTCGCCGCGTTGCGGGACTTGGGTTTCCGGAATGCGGGCACACCGTTGCTGATGGCCTCGACCCCGGTCAGCGCCGCACACCCTGAGGAGAATGCCCGCGCGATCAGGAAGACGAAGGCGATGCCCATCAGGTGGCTGTGTTCGGCCCGGATCTCGAATCCCGCGGTCTCCGAACGAATCTCGCGTCCGAGGATGAAGATCTCGGTGAATCCCCAAATGAGCATGCCGAGCACACCGATGATGAACGCATAGGTCGGAATGGCCAGCACGCTGCCCGATTCCTTGAGTCCGCGCAGGTTCACCGCGGCCAGGATGATGATCGCGGCCACACAGAACCACACGCGATGTTCGGACACGAACGGGATCGCCGACCCGATGTTCTCCGCCGCCGACGAGATCGACACCGCGACGGTCAGCACGTAGTCGACCAGCAGCGCACTGCCGACGGTCAGACCGGCCGTGGGCCCGAGGTTGACCGTGGCGACCTCGTAGTCGCCGCCACCGGAGGGATAGGCGTGCACGTTCTGCCGGTAGCTGGCGACGACCACCGCCATGACGATCGCGACCGCGATCGCCACCCACGGGGTGTAGGCCAACGCCGAGAGCCCGGCAACGGAGAGCACCAGGAAGATCTCCTGAGGCGCATAGGCGACCGACGACATCGCGTCGGAGGCGAACACGGGAAGCGCGATGCGTTTGGGTAACAGCGTGTGGCCGAGACTGTCGCTGCGAAACGGTCGTCCCAGAAGCAGGCGTTTTGTCGCAACGGGCACCTTTGACACGGTGGGCACCACGCAACACTAAGACCTCGGTCAGATGAAGGCCACCAGGACCCGCGTCACGGCAGGCCCCCTACGGGTAGGTTCATCTCTGCGTGGACCGATACCGGTCCGCGGCCGGCTCCCCGGCGACGCGTCGCCTCCCGGTGGCATGCGCCGGGAAGGAAGGATCGATTTTCTTGCGGGTAGTCATCATGGGCTGCGGCCGCGTGGGCTCGTCGTTGGCTCGCGCGATGGTCAAACGCGGCCACGAGGTCGCGATCATCGACCGCAACCCCTCGGCGTTCACCCGACTCGGCGACGAGTTCACCGGTCAGCGCATCGTCGGGGTCGGGTTCGATCGTGATGTGTTGATCAAGGCCGGGATCGAGCAGGCCGACGCCTTCGCCGCGGTGTCCTCCGGCGACAACTCCAACATCATCGCCGCGCGTGTCGCCCGTGAGACCTTCGACGTGGAGCGGGTGGTCGCGCGAATCTACGACGCCAAACGTGCCGCGGTCTATGAGCGGTTGGGCATTCCGACGGTGGCCACCGTGCCGTGGACGACCGAACGGTTCGTCTCCGCGCTCGGCGAGGTGTCCACCACCACCGAGTGGCGCGACCCGTCGGGCACCCTCGCGATCGCCCAGCTCCAGATCGACGAGTCGTGGATCGGGACGACCGTGGTGAAGTTCCAGGAACTGACCGGAGCGCGTATCTCGTTCATCAACCGGGTAGGCAATCCCGTTCTGCCGGAGGCGAAAACGGTCTTGCAGCAGGACGACGTGGTCTTTGCCGCGGTGTTGCTCGAGCGCCTCGCCGAGACCCGTACGATCGCCGCGTCGCCGATCGACGCCGACTGAGGAGTATCAGAATGAAAGTCGCCATCGCCGGGGCCGGCGCGGTCGGTCGTTCCATCGCCCGCGAACTCCTCGTCAACTCCCACGAGGTCACCCTGTTCGAGCGCAATGCCGAACACATCGACACCGACGCGGTGCCCGGCGCGCAGTGGCTGCTCGCCGACGCGTGCGAGTTGTCGAATCTGGAGTCGGCGGAGCTGCAGTCCTTCGACGTCATGATCGCGGCCACCGGCGACGACAAGGCCAATCTCGTCGTCAGCCTGCTCGCGAAGACCGAGTTCGCGGTCAATCGCGTGGTCGCGCGGGTGAATGATCCCCGCAACGAGTGGCTCTTCGGTGAGGAGTGGGGCGTCGACGTCGCCGTCTCGACGCCACGACTGCTCGCCTCTCTCGTCGAGGAAGCGGTGTCGGTCGGAGACCTGGTGCGGCTCATGACATTTCGACAGGGTCAGGCAAATCTCGTGGAGTTGACGCTGCCTGCCAACACTCCGCTGGCCGGTCGGCCGGTCCACAAGCTGAGCCTGCCGCGCGATGCGGCACTGGTGGCGATACTGCGGGGCGGCCGGGTGATCGTGCCCGAGCGCGACGACCCGATCGAGGGTGGCGACGAACTGGTGTTCATCGCGCCTGCCGAAACCGAGCCGGCGTTGCACGAGGCGATGCGCGTCCCGCAGTGACCGCTGCGGTGCCGGGCGGATCGGATCGGTGGATCTACTCTTCCTCCGAGCCGTACAGCTCGTAGTACGGGTTGTACACCACCTTGACACCGTCATGTTCGGCCAGTCGGCCTCGGACGGTGAGTTTGCGCCCGGGTTCGATGCCGGGAATGCGGTTACGTCCCAACCATTTCAGAATGACCGTGTCGGTCCCGTCGAAGAACTCGGCCTTGACCCCGCTCTTGGCGGCACGCGAACAGGTCTCCACCGCGCGCAGCTCGCCGTGCATGGTGACCTCGTCGCCTCGACAACATTCGACGGCGCGCTGGGCCCCGGTCGCCTCGGACTCGGCGGCGATCTGCTCGGCATCGGCATTGCCAAGATCTTCGGTCAAGCGCTTCGTCAGCCGCTTGAGATAACCGGCCGTCGGCATCACAACCTCCAGAAGAGACTTCGTTTCCGCTCGGAGGGCACGAGCCTGCTGGGCTGTGGTTCTCGGCCTTCTCGTCTTCCGACGCGGGTACTTTCGGCTCAGCGTAGACCCATGTCCTCACCGCATACAACGCGCGGCATGATCTGTGCATGCCCGCGAATGACAACCGAATCCACGCCCGCGGTGTGACCGGCGCCGGGAGCGATAGCGAGCGGGCCGAATGTGCCGGCGCCGGGAGCGATAGCGAGCGGGCCGAATGTGCCGGCGCCGGGAGCGATAGCGAGCGGGCCGGGTGTGGTGCCGCCGACGTCCTCATCGTGATGCCGGGAACGGGTTCGGACGCCGACTTCGTCCGTCGCGCGTTCGGTCCCGCGGCCCGTGAGATCGGTGTCGACCTGATCGCCCTCGACCCGACCGATGATCTCATCGGCGGACACCGTGATGCGTTGCGACGGTTCGCCGCCGACCATGCCCGGGTGCTGGTGGGCGGGTTCTCCATCGGTGCGGCCCTGGCGTTGGAGTGGGCGCTCGGGCCGGGGCGGGAGCGATGCGTCGGGGTGTGGGCGGCGATGCCGGCGTGGAGTGGCGAGCCGAGCACCGCATTCGCCGCGACCGGCGCGGCGATGACCGCGTCGGCGCTGCGCGCCGACGGTCTGGAGGCGACGATCGATGCGATGTCGTCGACGAGTCCGCCGTGGTTGGCGCATGAGCTGACCCGCTCGTGGCGGGCCCTGTATCCCGGACTCGTCGTCCAACTCGAGCGGGCGGCGGCGTATCGCGCACCGGACCTCGGCCGGATCGCCACCCTGTCCGCGCCTCTGGCGGTGGTCGCCGCCGACGACGACCCGCTTCATCCGTGGGCCGTCGCGCAGTCCTGGTACGACGCAGCGCCCCGCTCACGGATCGAGCGGATTCACCTGGCGCAGTGGGGTGCCGATCCGGCCGTGTTGGGGCGCGCGTGCGCGATCGGATGGCGGTCGCTGGTCGACGAGTGTGTCGAAACAGGCGAGAGTGCCGAAACCACCGACAGGTGAGCCCGCTCGGTACGGGGTGCGCGGGTGGTCAGCGCTTGCCGCGGCGACGACGGAAGCGTTGCATCGCCGAGCCCGCCGACGGCGGCACCGGGTCCTCGGCGTCGGCTGCGCTCTCGACTGCCCCACCGTCGTCGGCTGGGGGTACCTCGCGGATGACGGTCGCCTGCTCGATCTGATCGAGGGCACCGCCGGCGACGCGCTCGGTCTCGGCGGTCGGCTGCTCGGGGGGCTGTGCGGGGGTGGGGGTTTCGCCCGTCGCGTCCGCCGTGGCGAGGTTGTCGGCGGCGAGGTTGTCGGCGGCGAGGTTGTCGGCGGCGAGGTTGTCTGCGGCGGTGTTCTCGCCGGGGCCGGAGGACGCACCGGCGGCCGGGTCGTTGGCGAACATCTGCTGCTGCGCGGCGGCGACCTGCTCGGCGAGGACCGGAGGCAGGATGATCGGGAGCATCTCGCGGGGCGGCGCCGGGTCCTTGCCGCGCCGCACCACGGACTCGGCGAGGACGGCGCGCGCGAGTTGTGCGAGTGGGGCCGCGGATTCGGCCGGTCCGCTGGCAACGCATCGCACCATCCACCGGGGACCGTCGACACCGATGAACCGGTGCGCGCCGCCCGGCACCTCGGCGAGCACCTCTCGGCCCCAGTGCCCGTCCTCGACGCTGGTCGTCGCGCCTTCATCACGGAGGGAAGCCGCGAGTTCGCGCACGACCTCACGCCACAGTCCGGGAGACCGCGGCGCCGCGAAGGCGGTCACACTGATCCGGCCGTGCGGGGTCACCAGATACACGGCTTCGGGTTGGTGATCGGGCGACATCTCGACGGTGACCTGCCCGCCCTCGACGACCGGGACCAGCACCGAACCGAGATCCAGGTGCGAGTTGGCCAGTTCCTCGGCCGGGGTGTCGAGCAACTCCATGTCGTACGGGCCGCGTGCCTGGCCGACCCGCAACTCCTCGTCGCCCGAGTCCCCGGTCCCCCGCTCCTCGTCAGCCATCAGTTCGTGTCTCCCATCGCCGTTTTCACGGTTGGTACCGCGTCACCCTCGCCACTGCAGGGTAGTCCAGGACCGGGCGCACGCCTCACAGGATCGCGTGGCCGCCGCTGGACCCGTATCCGCCCGAGCCACGGCTCGTCTCGTCGAGTTCGGTGACCTCGACGAACTCGGGCAGTTCGACGCGCTGGATCACCAATTGCGCGATGCGGTCACCGCGCGAGATGTGGATGGTCTCGGTCGGATCGAGGTTGATCAGACACACCTTGATCTCGCCACGGTACCCGGCGTCGATCGTGCCGGGGGCGTTGACGATCGACAGACCGGCACGCGCGGCGAGTCCGGAGCGCGGGTGGACCAGGCCGACGGTGCCGTGCGGCAGGGCGATCGCGATACCCGTGCCCACGAGCCGGCGATGCCCGGCCGCGAGTTCGAGGTCGATGGTGGAGCACAGATCAACCCCGGCGTCACCGGGATGAGCCCGTGCGGGCAGTGCGATATCGGGGTCCAGCCGTTGGATGCGGACCGGTCCGATCGAATCGGACGAGAGCGAATCGGACGGGTCGGACCCGGTCGCAGGGGGGAATTCTGAGGCCACGGGGGAAGACTACGCTGAGGGGTGTGAGTGACCCGGAACCCCGCAGTGCCGCCGAACCCCGCAGTGCCGCCGAACCCAGCACCCACGAACCCCGTACGGAGGCTGCCGGCGAGTCCGACGCCGTGGCCCCCTCTGGTGCGGTGTCGGGGACTGCTGAGGCCGGTGCCGGCGGCGGCGATCGATACGCCGAGCGGCTGTCCGTGCCGTGGTGGTGGTGGCTGGCCGCGGTGGTGGTGACCGGTGTGGTCGGTCATGAGATCCAACTGTCGGCCCATGACTCACAGTGGGGTCTGCTCGGCTACCTCGGCGCAGCGATCGTGTGTGCGCTGGTCCTGGTGTCGATGGGGCACACCCGGATTCGCGTGACCGCCGACGGCGAGTTGCACGCCGGCAAAGCTCGGCTGCCACGGTCGGTCATCGCACGCGGGGCGTCGGTGCCGGCATCGGCGAAGAGTGCCGCCCTGGGCCGGCAGCTCGACCCCGCGGCGTTCCTCATCCATCACGCGTGGGTGAAGACGATGGTGTTGCTCGTTCTGGACGACCCGGACGACCCGACCCCGTACTGGTTGGTGTCGACGCGCAGGCCCGCAGAAGTGTTGAGTGCGTTGGGTGTTGCCGACGCAGCCGCCGGCAACGGGTGAACATCCCCACGAGCAACCGGTGACGGGATGACACCCTAGGCCCCACCACGATCCGCCCGGTGGGCGGATTCGTCGGGTGGGGTCGATCAGGCGCAGTCCACGCAGATCATGCTTGCGCCGTTCTCACGGGCCAGACGACTGCGGTGGTAGACGAGGAAACAACTGGTGCAAGTGAATTCGTCGGCCTGCTTCGGGATGACCCGAACCGAGAGTTCTTCTCCGGAGAGATCGGCGCCGGGCAGTTCGAACGACTCGGCGGTATCGCTTTCGTCGACGTCGACAGCAGCCGACTGCGCCTCACTGCGCCGTGCCTTCAGCTCCTCGAGCGAGTCCTCGTTCAGGTCCTCGGACTCCGTGCGCCGTGGGGCGTCGTAATCAGTAGCCATTGTGTGCCTTACCTGGTTGAAGGAGCGCGACCTTGGGTCGTCGGCTCGTGACCTGGACCGCTGGGGCGCTAAGTCGCCGGGATTGTCTTGCCGGCGTCACTACAACGTCATGACCGGTGTGATTCGTTACCGATCATCGACCAGACAGTTGTGATGTTGATCACAGTTGGTTGCCAGAACTCCAGCGGACTCGGGAGTGCGGGCGCCCGAAGCCTAGTGCACGGCCATCACAGAGTCAACAGTGTGTGCACGACGGATGAAACCGGCCCGACGCGGTGGCCGCCACCGCGATCCCCCACTCGGCGGCGCCTGCGTCCCGTCGCGGCGACCACCCTCTACAGTTGGGCCAGAATTCGGCGGTCGGGCCCGGCATTCATCGCCGGCGCGCCCGACCCTTCCCTGGTGAAGGAGCGCAGTTCACGGTGGTCTCGCAGATTACGACCGGCTATCCCACCGACCACAACGGTCGGCCCTACAAGCGTCGGAACGCGCGCGCGATCCTCATCCTCCTGGCCGTTCTGGTGGTGCTCGGCATCATCGCGTGGTCGGTCGCCCTGGCCGGTTCCGATTCCGACACTACGCCCACCGCCTGCAACGAGCCGACACCGGCGAGCACGTCGGCCTCGGCGACCGCCGCCGCACCACCCGCCGCGCCCGCGGGCGCGAGTGCAACCCCCTCCCGAACCGTCGTGAACCGGGATCAGATGCTGACGGTCGCACCGGCCGCGCTGTCAACCTTCCAGGTGCGCGTCCTCAACGCGTCCACCCAGCGCGGCGAGGCCCAATCGGTCTCCAACGACCTCACTGCCCAGGGGTTCACCCCCGCCAGCGACACCGCATTCGGTGACGATCCGGTCTACCCGAACCACGATCTCGATTGCGTCGCCCAGATCCGCTTCGGACCCGCCGGACAATCCGCCGCGGCGTCGGTGTGGCTGGCGATCCCGTGCGCCCAGCTGATCAACGACGGCCGTCGGGGTACTGACGTCGACGTCGCCCTCGGTGAGTACTACAAGCCGCGCGAGCAGTCGCAGGACGCGCAGGCCGCACTCGAGGCGCTGCGGTCGGCCGATCCCAAGAACCCGCAGGCCGGCGTGGATCCGGGGCTGGTGAAAGCGGTACACGCCCAACCCTGCTGAGCAACACCCATCCCGTCCGCGGGGGCGTGACGGTCCGCGGGAGTGTGACGTCCGCAGGAGCGTGTCAGTGACGGGCCGGAAGTGCCCGTCGCGCACCGAGGTCGTCGAGCAGCGCGACGAAGTCGGCGGCGATCCCGGGAGCCACCGCGATCGTCGCGTGCCCGTCGCAGGACCGCGAATCAGCCGGTGGCAGATGGACGACCGCCCCGGCCTCCGCCGCGATCAATCCGCCCGCCGCCCAATCCCAGGGACTCAGCCCGTGCTCGATGTGGGCATCGACCGCGCCACTGGCGACCATGCACAGATCGAGTGCCGCCGCGCCGATGCGTCGGAGGTCGCGTACCCGGGGCAGCAGTTGCGCCACGATCGCCCCCTGCTCCCGTCGGCGCGCCGCGTCGTATCCGAAGCCGGTGGCGACGAGGGCGAGCCCGACCTGTTCGATGTCGTTGCAGCGCAACGGCACCGTCTGACCGTCGGCGCGCAGGAACGCGCCGCCGCCCTCGGCCGCGTGATAGGTGACCCCGCGCGCGACGTCGACCACCGCGCCCGCCACCGAACGGCCGTCGACCTGCGCGGCCACCGACACCGCGTACGCCGGAATGCCGTACATGAAGTTGACGGTCCCGTCGATCGGATCGATGACCCAGCGCACCCCGGTCGGCACATCGACGGCGCCACCGGATTCCTCGCCGAGGATCTCGTCGGCCGGTCGGGCCGTGCGGAGACGATCCCGGATCAACTGCTCGGTCTCGGTGTCCGCCAACGTGACCGGGTCGGTCGGTGTCGACTTGGTCGCCACCGCGTCGACGCCGTCAGCGGCGGTCTGCGATCCCGGACCGCCGAAGAGTTCCGGGCGCCGCCTGCGCACGTGGTCGGCCGCGGCCTCGGCGATGTCGACGGCGAAGTCGGCCAGTACGGCAGGACTCTCGACTGTCACATTCGCCGACGGCACATCCTCGGGTGCGACGTTCCGGCCGACGGGATCACTGCCTTGTTGCTCCACCCGTCCATGTCAACACATCCGGCGCCGTGAACGGGCGTTCGGGCGGGCGGTGAGACCGGGCTCACCGCGCTCGCCGACACGCGCCGAGACGGTTTGCCCGTCCTCGCTGCACCACGATGCGCGCCTGGATAGCCTGGAGACGCGTCATACCCGATCAGCATCGATCCCGTATCGAGAGGACCCGCCATGACCGAGTCCGGCACGCCCGGCTCCCCCACTCCCTCCGCGAGCGCAGGAGAGCAAGCCCCGGGCGAAAAGACTTCGACGGCAACCAATCTCGCCTTCGGCGTGGACGTCGGCGGCTCCGGCATCAAGGGCGGGATCGTCGACCTCGACACGGGCGCCCTGGTGGGCGAACGCTTCAAGGTGCTCACGCCGCAGCCGGCCACCCCCGAGGCGGTCGCCGGCGGCGTCGCCGAGGTCGTCGCGCATTTCGACTGGCAGGGACCGGTCGGCATCACCCTGCCCGGGGTGATCACCGGCGGGATCATGCGCACCGCGGCCAACATCGACAAGGGCTGGATCGGCACCGACGTCTACGAGCTGTTCAGCAAGAACCTCGACGGCCGGAAGGTCTCGGTCCTCAACGACGCCGACGCCGCCGGGATGGCCGAGGACGCCTACGGGGCAGGCAAGGGTGTCAACGGCGTCGTGATGCTGCTGACCTTCGGAACCGGCATCGGGTCGGCGATCCTCAACGACGGAAAACTGGTGCCCAACACCGAACTCGGCCACCTGCAAGTGGGCAAGAAGGAAGCCGAGCACCAGGCATCGTCGAAGGTGAAGGAAGACAAGGGCTGGTCGTATGAGAAGTGGACCGAAAAGGTGTCCGAGGTCCTCAAGACCTATGAGGCGCTGTTCTGGCCACGGCTGTTCATCGTCGGCGGGGGGATCAGTCGCAAGTCGGCGAAATGGATTCCGCTGCTGACCAACTCCACCCCGGTCGAGGCCGCGGCCCTGCTCAACACCGCGGGTATCGTCGGGGCGGCCATGGCCGTCGATCAGGGTCTCCGCGTGTAGATCGTGACCTTCCAACACTGCCGTTGACCTGGCCTTTGTCACATCAGCGGGGGTGGTGTCGTTACAATGGTGCGCACCGGTGCCATGTGCGCCGCACCAAGCCCTCATCCGCGACGGCCGACGCTGCCGCGAGGACAGTCAAGTTTCGCATCCGAAAGGTTGTACGTGGCAGCCACCCAGACCCGCCAGAACGACGCAGAGGTCTCCGACCCGATCACGTCGACCGTTCCCACGGCTGACAAGGCACCCGCGAAGAAGACCGCCAAGAAGGCGGCCAAGAAGGCCACCGCTCGCAAGACCGCCAAGAAGGCTCCTGCCCGCAAGACCGCCGCGAAGAAAGCCGCCCCGAAGGCCGCCGGTGACGCCGACTCCCCGGACGACACCGATGCCGAGCCCACCTCGATCGAAGAACTCGACGGACCCGATGCCGAACTCGACGACGTCGAGATCGACGCCGACGACCTGACCGACGACGACGAGGAGGACGCCGAGGACTCCGCCGACGACGAGGAGGACGAGGAGTCCGAGGGCACGCCCGCCACCGCAGCGGCGGCCAAACCCGCCACCGCAGCGGCCAACAAGGCCGCGGCGGCCGACGACGCCAAGACCGCCGGTGACTTCGTCTGGGACGAAGAGGAATCCGAAGCCCTGCGCCAGGCCCGCAAGGACGCCGAGCTCACGGCATCGGCCGACTCGGTGCGCGCCTACCTCAAGCAGATCGGCAAGGTCGCCCTCCTCAACGCCGAGGAGGAGGTCGAACTCGCCAAGCGCATCGAGGCCGGTCTGTTCGCGACCGAGCGGCTGCGCCGGATTATGGAGTCCGGCGAGAAGATCAGCACCGCCCAGAAGCGTGATCTCAACTGGATCTCACGCGACGGCAACCGCGCGAAGAACCACCTTCTCGAGGCGAACCTGCGTCTCGTGGTGTCACTGGCCAAGCGCTACACCGGTCGCGGCATGGCCTTCCTCGACCTGATCCAGGAAGGCAACCTGGGGCTCATCCGTGCGGTCGAGAAGTTCGACTACACCAAGGGTTACAAGTTCTCGACGTACGCCACCTGGTGGATCCGGCAGGCCATCACCCGCGCCATGGCCGATCAGGCCCGTACCATCCGCATCCCGGTGCACATGGTCGAGGTCATCAACAAACTCGGTCGCATCCAGCGCGAGCTGCTCCAGGATCTGGGCCGTGAGCCCACGCCGGAGGAACTGGCCAAGGAAATGGACATCACGCCGGAGAAGGTGCTGGAGATCCAGCAGTACGCGCGTGAGCCGATCTCGTTGGATCAGACCATCGGCGATGAAGGCGATTCGCAGCTCGGCGACTTCATCGAGGACTCCGAGGCCGTCGTCGCCGTCGATGCGGTGAGCTTCACCCTGCTGCAGGACCAGCTGCAGTCGGTCCTCGAGACGCTCTCGGAGCGCGAGGCCGGCGTGGTGCGCCTGCGTTTCGGCTTGACCGACGGTCAGCCGCGCACGCTCGACGAGATCGGTCAGGTGTACGGCGTCACCCGTGAACGCATCCGCCAGATCGAGTCCAAGACGATGTCGAAGCTGCGCCACCCCAGCCGGTCCCAGGTCCTGCGCGACTACCTGGACTGACCAGGCCCCTGATTCACCTGCTGCCCCGGCCGACGGCCGGGGCAGTCGGCGTCTGCGGGGTGATTTCTCTGCTGTGTCAAGGGTTTCGGGCGCGCTGAGCCGGACGCGCCCACCGATGCCGGGGTGCGCGGGCACCAGCCCTACGATGTCGGACATGCCGCTTTCGCGTGATGTACCCGGAACACCTCTGGTGCGGCGCCGTGTCGTCGACCTGGTGCGGGTCGCGTCGATGCTGTGTCGCGTCGGGCTCCACGCCGCCTGACCCCACACCTACCTGATTCGACCACAGATCCGATTCGATTCCGATCTCTGCACCGAAAGACACTCCTGATGCGCACCATCGTCCTCATCGGCCTGGTCGGGTTTGCCGCCCAACTGGTCGACGGCAGTCTCGGCATGGCCTACGGCGTCACCACGACGACGCTGCTCCTGGCCATCGGCACCAATCCCGCCGCCGCGTCGGCAACCGTCCACCTCGCCGAGATCGGCACCACGCTGGTCTCAGGCGTCTCACATTGGCGATTCGGCAACGTCGACTGGAAAGTGGTGCGCCGCATAGCAATTCCAGGTGCAATAGGCGCGTTCCTGGGCGCGACGATCCTGTCCAATCTGTCGACCGAGGCCGCAGCGCCCGTGATGGCGGCGATCCTACTGGCCCTGGGTCTCTACATCCTCGTGCGATTCACCTTCAGTGGCATTCCCCGGCAGCACCTCGGCAAGCCGTTGCGCAAACGGTTCCTGTCCCCGCTCGGTCTGATCGCCGGATTCGTCGACGCCACCGGTGGCGGCGGATGGGGTCCGGTCGGTACGCCGGCGATCCTGGCCAGTGGACGTCTCGAACCGCGCAAGGTGATCGGTTCGATCGACACCAGTGAGTTCATCATCGCCATCGCCGCGAGCCTCGGATTCCTGTTCAGCCTGGGATCGCAGGGCATCAACTTCGCCTGGGTCGGCGCGATCCTCGTCGGTGGCGTTCTCGCGGCACCCCTCGCCGCCTGGCTGGTCCGCCACGTCCCGCCGCGTCTGCTCGGCGCCTCCGTCGGCGGGCTGATCGTGCTCACCAACGTGCGCAGTCTGCTGCGGGCCGATCTCGTCGACATCGCCCGTCCCGTGCAGACGGCGATCTACACCGTCGTGGTTCTCGCGTGGGCCGCGGCGTTCGCGTACTCGTTGCGCGAGTACCTGCGCGACCGCGAGGTGGAGTCCTCCGACGCCATCAGCTCCCTGCGCGAGGAACAGGAACGCGACACGGCGACGGGTGCGGTGGCAACCCCGGCGGGGTGATGTCGGGGTTCCCCGGATCGGTGCGCGCCTGCGGATGTGAGCTCCGTCTCGCCACCGGTAACAGCCAGTGGAACCCATGTTGCGGGCGGCGCCACCCGTGTAACGGGTGAGTGACGACACAACTCGCCGGGGCTTCGGAACAATACGAAAGCCGAAAACGTCTGACACAGTGAGGTTGGCGCATCGCCCGGATGTGCCGGCTCACGAAGGAATGGCACGAGAGGTGCCGGACCGGGACGGAGGAAACCATGCCAGACATCGCGACCACACCCCCGATCTCCCTGCCACTGACCGCATCGGACCGTTGCGATCGCTGTGGCGCCGCGGCCAAGGTGCGCGCCGTACTCCCCAACGGCGGCGAACTCCTCTTCTGCCGGCATCACTTCAACGAGCACGAGGCTCGCCTCGTGGAAATGCAGGCCACCGTGGACCAGTCGGCCGGCGAGCTCGTCTGACCGACCCACACCACGAGAGGGCCCGGCGGGATCCATCCCGCCGGGCCCTCTCGTCGTCTGTGGGCTCGTCGTCTGCGGGCTCGTCGTCTGCGGGCGCTCAGTGCCATTCGCGCAGGGCGGCGATCCGCTCACGCAGTTGATCCGCCGAGGCCATCGCGGTCGGCGGGCCCCCGAGTTTGCTGCGCAGTTCGCTGTGCACCACGCCGTGCGGTTTACCGGTGCGATGGTGGTGCATCGCAACGAGGGTGTTGAGTTCCTTGCGCAAGGCGTGCAGGTTCTCGCCGGCCGGCTTGGCCGCCGTGTCGGCAGCCGGGGTGGTGGCCGTGGCGGCCGAACGCGTCTGCACCTGGTCGGCCTGCCGCTGCCGGAGCAGAGCACGCACCTGATCGGCGTCGAGCAGCCCGGGTAGACCCAGGTAGTCCGACTCCTCGTCACTCCCGGAGAACGTCGCCGTGCCGAACGAGGAACCGTCGAAGATCACCTGATCGAGTTCGGCGTCGGCATGCAGCGATTGGAAACCCTTCTCGTCCTCGCCCGGCTCGTCCTTTTGTTTGTTGGCGTCGGTCAGCAGGGCGTCGTCGAGGCCGTCGCTGTCCCGATGTGGCTTGCCGAGCACGTGGTCGCGCTCGGCCTCCATCTGGCTGGCGAGGTTCAGCAGCACCGGCACCGACGGCAGGAACACGCTCGCGGTCTCACCGGGCCGGCGCGACCGGACGAAACGACCGATGGCCTGGGCGAAGAACAACGGTGTCGACGAACTCGTCGCATACACGCCGACGGCCAGTCGCGGAACGTCGACACCTTCGGACACCATGCGGACCGCCACCATCCACTCGTCGTCGGATTCGGCGAATTCCGCGATCCGCGACGATGCCTTCGGGTCGTCGGAGAGCACGACCGACGGCATCCTTCCGGTGATCGCCTGCAAGAGCTCGGCGTAGTCACGTGCGACGGTCTGATCGGTGGCGATGACCAGGCCACCCGCATCGGGCATGCCGCCGGACCGGATCTGTCCCAGCCGGGTGTGGGCGGCCTGCAGCACCGAGGGAATCCAGTCCCCGTGCGGGTCCAGGGCGGTCCGCCACGCACGCGCGGTGTGCTCGGCCGACAGCGGTTCGCCGAGTCGAGCGGTGAACTCCTCACCCGCACTCGTGCGCCAGCTCGCCTGACCCGAATACGCCAGGAACACCACCGGTCGCACGACGCCGTCGGCAAGGGCATCGGAGTAGCCGTAGGTGTGGTCGGCGCGCGAGCGCAACACCCCACCCTCTTCGGGTTCATAGGTGACGAACGGGATCGGCGAGTCGTCGGATCGGAACGGCGTACCGGTCAGGGCGAGTCGTCGCTCGGCGTCGTCGAAGGCCTCGCGGATCGCCTCACCCCACGACTTCGCGTCGCCGCCGTGGTGGATCTCGTCGAGAATCACCAGCGTGCGCCGGTTCTCGGTGCGCACCCGGTGCCGGGACGGGTGCGCGGCGACCTGCGCATAGGTCAGCGCAACGCCGTGATAGTCGGAGCTGGTCTGACCGGTCGCGTTGCGAAACCGGGAGTCCAGCGAGATGCCGACGCGAGCGGCGGCCTGGGCCCACTGATGCTTGAGGTGCTCAGTCGGCGTCACGACCGTGATCTGCTCCACCGTCCGGTCGTCGAGGAGTTCACGCGCCACGCGCAGACCGAAGGTCGTCTTACCCGCGCCCGGGGTCGCGACCGCCAAGAAGTCCTTCGGCCCCCGGGCGAGGTATCGGGTCAGCGCACGCCGCTGCCAGGCGCGGAGCGGGGGGCCCGAAATGGCGGCGGCGGCAACGTCTTCGGCAGCGGTCACTGGCAGCTGACTCCGGGGGTCGGTGGACGGGGAATCCGTCGGTGCTCCCGGTCGAACCCGGGCGACACAGTATCCCGGGCGATCGGCCGGCACACCGCACGGACGGGCCCATGCTACCGAGCGGTTCCGACACCCGCGTGGGCGACACGGTGTGGGGCACACGCGGGTGTCGAGGCGTTACGCACACTGCGATGTCGAGGCGCGGAGCTGCGGCCGAGGTGGGCCGAACCCGCTCAGGAGCCCGCATGCGACACGCGCACTGTGCACGCCGCGGCCATGGTGGCGCACATCACCTTGGCCGATCGTGGATGCTGTAACCATCAGCACCCGACGACGCAACCCCGCTCCGATGACTCCCGACGACGTCACGTCGTCGGGCGCACGTCGTGGCCCGGTCCCCGAGGCGACCGGACGATCGGGCGCCGATCCGGCGCCGGGCGCTCTCCTCCCCCGACCCCCTCGCGCACCGCACCCCGACCGCGGTGAGATCCCGACCGCCCCGCTACACTCGGCGCGCCGCCCGGCACCGTCGTCGGTCGAACTCGACGCACCCGACCCCAACCACCGTGCGCTCGCCGACCCGGGGCACGCCGAGACCGCCCACCCCGGCTCACCCCCACCGGGCGCCGACCCACGGACGGACAAGGAACTCGGTCGCGACGACCCGACCGTCGAACCACCCGAGACCCCGCGGCGGCCGGTGGTGCGCAACATCCCGATCCTGATCTGGCGGACGATCGTGAAGTCCTGGGACGACGGGATCGTGGGCTGGGCCGCGCAGGCCGCGTTCTGGCAGGCGCTGTCGCTGCCTCCCCTGCTCCTCGGACTGCTGGGCAGCGTCGGCTATCTCTCGGGCTGGTTCGGTCCCGACACCGTCGACGTGATCTCCGATCGCATCCTGGCGTTCGCGAACCGCACCTTCTCCCCCAATGTGGTCAACGACCTGATCAAGCCGACCGTCGACAACGTCCTGGGCCGCGGACGGGTCGGGGTCATCTCAGTCGGCTTCATCCTGTCGTTGTGGGCGGGCTCGTCGGCGGTGTCGTGCTTCGTCGCCTCGATCGTGCGGGCCCACGACCAACACGAGGTCCGAAACCCAGTGTGGCAGCGCATCTTCGCGCTGCTGCTCTATCTCGGCTTTCTCATGGTCGCGGTCCCGCTGCTCCCCCTGGTTGCCCTGGGCCCCAACTATCTCCGCGAGATCGTCCCCGAATCCTGGGATCCCATCGTCACCAACGCAATCGATTTCGGGTACTTCCCGTTCGTGGCGCTGCTGCTGATGCTGGTGCTGACCACGCTGTATCACCTGGCACTGCCCAATCCGCTGCCCTGGCATCGCCTGGTGGGCGGCGCGATCGTCGCGGGCATCGTGTTCTGGGTGGCCAGCTACTTCCTGCGTCTGTACCTGGCCGCGATCACCCGGGCCGGGTACACCTACGGCGCACTGGCCACCCCGATCGCCTTCTTGTTGTTCACGTTCTTCCTCGGATTCGCGATCGTGGTCGGCGCCGAGTTCAACGCGGCGGTCCAATCCCTGTGGCCTGCGCGGCCGGCGGTGACCGCGCAAGTCCGGGACTGGGTCCAGCACCAGACCGCCGAGGTGACCGGGCAACTCAAAACGCTGCCCGAACGCCTGTCGACCGGCCCGATCAGTCGACGCAACCGGCCGCGCGGGAATTCATCCGACGATTCGTGACCGATTCCCGATCGCGACCGCCCGCGATCAAGCGGTCATTCCTTGCGCATCCGCTTGTAGATCTTCTTGCACTTCGGGCACACGGGTGAGCCGGGCTTGGCCGATCGGGTCACCGGGAAGGTCTCCCCGCACAGGGCCACGACGTGTGTGCCCATGACCGCGCTCTCGGCGATCTTGTCCTTCTTCACATAGTGGAAGAACTTGGGCCGGTCGTCGTCACCGCGATCGGTGGCGTCGGCGTCGGGGCGTTCGTCGGTGCGGGTGTCGGTCGGTGCATCGGTGTCGATGCGTTCGTCGATGTCGGGCCGCTCAATGGTTTCGGTGGGCATGCCCACCATTGTGCGCCACCGGGGCTCGACCGGGTCACCCCTGCCGGGCCGAATCGAAACGTGACCGCGGCGCGTTTCACCAAACGGACATAACCGACAGTGCGACGGTTCGGGGAAAGTGGGACAGTGGAGTGATGGGTGAGCGCGACGACAACGGTGAGTGGTCGGGGGGCGAGTGGTCGGGGGGCGAGCGGTCCGGGGCCGAGTGGTCCGGGACGGAACGGTCGAAGGCTGATGCGTTCCTCATCACCGGCGCCCCGACGCCGTACGACGAACAACATCGCGCTCGGGTCCGCAAGTACCTGACCCTGATGGCGTTCCGCGTCCCCGCCCTGCTCATCGCCGGCATCGTGTACTCCTCGACCGGTTCGGGCTGGTGGGCACTGGCCATCATCGCGGCGTCGATCCCCCTGCCCTGGGTGGCGGTACTGATCGCCAACGACCGGCCACCCCGCAAGCGCGGGGAGATTCCGCATTACCTGTACGGATCAGATCACTCCGTCGTCGGCCCGGCTCCACTCGGCACCACTGCCCGGACGATCGATTCCACGTCCACCGAGACACCGCCCGGGACCTGAAGCGTGTTCCGCGGATTCACCGATCTCAGCAACTTCTCAGAACCACGGCCCGCGACGTAGGGATATCAGCAGGTCAGCGTGGTGACCGAAAGGTAAGGAACTCCGGCGTCGGGAACTATCGGCGTCGGTGCGGCGTTGGACCCTGCAGAATGCACTCAAGTTCAGGAGGCCGGAATGTCACGCTCCACCGTTGCTCGCTCCACCACCCCCACCACCGATTACTCCGCCGAGCCCACCACCTCCACCCGTCCTGCCATGACAGAGCAGGATCTCGACGCCCAATCGCCCGCCGCCGACCTCGTCCGGGTCTATCTCAACGGCATCGGCCGCACCGCGTTGCTCAATGCCGAGCAGGAGGTCGAGCTCGCCAAGCAGATCGAGGCGGGCCTGTACGCCAAGCATGTCCTGGCCACCCGTAAGCGTTTGAGTGCCGCCAAGAAGCGCGACCTCAACACCGTCGTCCGTGAGGGCGAGGCAGCGCGTGCCCATCTCCTCGAGGCCAACCTGCGACTGGTGGTCTCGCTGGCCAAGCGCTACACCGGTCGCGGTATGCCGTTGCTCGACCTCATCCAGGAGGGCAACCTCGGCCTGATCCGCGCCATGGAGAAGTTCGACTACGCCAAGGGATTCAAGTTCTCGACATATGCCACCTGGTGGATTCGTCAGGCCATCACCCGCGGCATGGCCGATCAGAGCCGCACCATCCGGTTGCCCGTCCATCTCGTGGAGCAGGTCAACAAGATCGCCCGCATCAAGCGCGAGCTGCATCAGCAGCTCGGCCGCGAGGCGACCGACGACGAGCTGGCCAACGAGTCGGGCATTCCCGCCGAGAAGATCGCTGATCTCCTCGACCACAGCCGCGATCCGGTGAGTCTGGACATGCCGGTCGGCAGCGACGAAGAGGCCCCGCTGGGCGACTTCATCGAGGATGCCGAGGCGACCTCGGCCGAGAACGCGGTCATCGCGGGTCTGCTGCACTCGGACGTGCGCGCCGTTCTCGCCACGCTCGACGAGCGTGAACAGCAGGTCATCCGCATGCGCTACGGCCTCGACGACGGCCAACCACGCACGCTCGACCAGATCGGCCGGATGTTCGGACTCTCCCGTGAGCGTGTCCGGCAGATCGAGCGCGAGGTGATGGGCAAGCTGCGTCAGGGCGATCGCGCCGAACGCCTGCGCGCCTACGCCAGCTGACTCGCGGCCGTCCCGGTCAGCTCATTTCGGCCTAGCTGAGCCTCCTCGGTCCGGTGTCCCTCCTCGAGGGCACCGGACCGATGCGTATCCGGGCGTTGAGGATCGCCGCGCCGTCGGGTGAGACCAGGATCGGATCACAGGTGACCTCCCGGATCTCCGGGATGTCCTCGACGAGAGTCGAAATGCGTTGCAGGATCTCAACGAGCGCGGCCTTGTCGGCGGGTCGCTCACCACGGAAGCCGTCGAGCAGCGGCGCCGAGCGAGGCGCATCGATCAGATCGGCGGCGTCCCGATCCGACAATGGCACCGCCCGGTACGCACGGTCGCCGAGAAGTTCGAAGGTGCTGCCGGACAAGCCAAATGAGATCAGCGGCCCGAACGAGGGGTCGTCGCGCATGGTGATGACCGTCCCCACCCCCTTGGGCGCCATCTTCTGCACGTGCAGGACGCCGTCGCCGGTCAGTTCGGTCAGTTCGGCGAATGCCGTCACCACCGCGGTGGGATCGGGGAGATCCAGCCGCGCACCCTCGCGGTCGAGACGCCCGCGCCAGCCCGGCGAGGTGGCCTTGACCGCCACCGGGAAACCCAGTTCGCGCGCGGCGGCGCTCGCCTCGTGCATGGTCCGGACCTCGCGGAACGCCACGACATCGATGCCGTACCAGGTCAGCAGCCGTGCCGCGGCGACCTCGTTCAGCAGCCGGCCGGCCGGCTCGTCACCGAGATCGGGTGCGCGGTCGTCGGACGAGGCGCGCTCCTCCTGCGCGGTCTCGAGGCCTGCCATCTCTTCGCGGACGAACATGCGGGCGGCTTCGGGATCGATATGGGCGGGCCGGATCACGGTCGGCTCGGGTTGGGCGCGCCACCGGGCGTACTGCCACGCGCTGGCAAGTGCGGACGCCGCGCGTTCGGGGCTGCCGTAGGACGGTATCGATCCTCGCTCGGGCAGACCGTTCGGGCCGGGACGCATGAGCCCGGGCGGGATGCCCTCGACCGCCAGGAATGTCGTCACGATGGGCTTGGCCGCATCGGCGTCGGGGGTGTTGGCCGCGGCCATCAGTGCGCGCGCGTGCCAGTCGGCGTCGACCGCCACCGGCGGCACGAACACCACGATGATCGCGTCGACCTGGTCGTCGGCCATCGCCGCGGCCACCGCCGACTCGAACTCCTCCTCCGACGCGCCGGCCCCGATGTCGACGGTGCCGATCACCTCCAGACCACCGTTGCGGGCGGTGTCGGCGGCGAGGCTGCCGAGTACCGAGGAGTTGCCGATGATCCGGGTGCGCGGCCCTCGGGGCAGCGGCTGGTAGGCGAATATCGTTGCGCAGTCGAACAATTCGGGGATGGTGTCGACCTGGATCACGCCGGCCTGCTCGAGCACCATCTGCGCGATGCGGTCGTCGAGGGTGGCCGCGGCCGACCGGGCGGCGCGCACCGCGGTGAGCGCCCCCTTGCCGGATTTGACCGCCACGATCGGCTTGGTTCGCGAGACGCGGCGCGCGATGCGCGAGAACTTCCGCGGGTTACCGAAACTCTCGAGATACAGCAGCACCACATCGGTGGCGGTGTCGGTGTCCCAGTACTGCAACAGGTCGTTGCCGGAGACGTCGGCGCGGTTACCCGCCGAGACAAAGGTCGACAAACCGATCTGCCGCCGCGCGGCGGTGTCGAGGATGGCGATGCCGAGCGCACCGGACTGGCAGAAGAAGCCGACCCGCCCGGCCGCGGGGATACGGGGTGCCAGAGTCGCATTGAGCGCGACCTGTGGGTCGTTGTTGGCGACGCCGAGGGCGTTGGGTCCGACCAAACGCATGCCGTGTTCGCGCACCTGCTCGAGCAGGCGGCGCTCACTCGCCAGACCCTCCTCACCGGCCTCACCGAACCCCGACGACACGATGACCAGGGTGCGTACGCCCTTGACGAGGCAGTCGTCGAGGACGTCGTCGACGACTGCGGCGGGCACGGCCACGACCGCGAGATCCACGGGATCCGGGATGTCGCGCACCGTCTCGTAGGCACGGATACCCCGCACCGACGGCGGGCGCTCACGGTCACGCAGACGCGGATTGCCGTGTGCCACCTGATGGCTCACCGCGCCGTGACCGGTCGCACCGCCGGCGTGCGCCCGCTCGTCGGGGTCTTCGCCGCGATGTCCGGGCCCGTTGACCGGGAACACCGGTCCGGCGAATCCGCCGGCGATGATGTTGGCCAAAAGAGCATTGCCGACCTTCTTCGGATCGGTCGATGCACCGATCACCGCCACCGACATGGGTCGCAACAGATTGGCGACGCTGCGCGCCTCGGAGGCGCGTTCGCGGGCGTTGCGCACCGACAGCAGCGCCTCGGTCGGATCGATGGTGAACTCGACGTGGACCGTCGCGCCGTCGAAGGCTCGCGAGATCTGGTAGCCGGCGTCGCGGAACACCGCGACCATGTTCGGGTTCTCGCTGAGCACCTCCGCCTCGAAACGGGTGAATCCGTTCTCCGCGGCGGCGCCGGCGAGGTGTTCGAGAAGGATCGGCCCCAGCCCGCGCCCCTGATGCGCGTCGGCGACGACGAAGGCAACCTCGGCCGACTCGGGTTTGCCGTCGGCGGCGAGTCCCTCGTAGATGCCGATCGCGATGAACTCACCACCGAGCACGGCAACCAGCGCCACCCGCTGCTGGTGATCGACCGTGGTCATACGCACCACCTCGCGCGGCGGCAGCGTCGGGGTGGGGCCGAAGTACCGCATGTAGCGGGTGCGCTCGCTCAGCCCGGCATGGAACCGGACCACGCGATCGGCGTCATCGGGGACAATCGGCCGCAGATGAACGACGCCGCCGTCCGAGGCCAGGACGTCGGCGATCCAGTGCCGCGGGTAATCCCAGGGCCCACGCGGGACCGGGCCCTCCACGGTGTGCGATCCCGCGGTCGTCTCGGCATCGGCGGCCGGCTGCCCTGCACCGTCGGAGGTGGGTTGCTCAGTCACGCGGATCCTCCGGGTCGAGTCCGTGCAGCGGGAACACCGCCTTGCGAGTGGCCATGATGGCGCGATCGGTCTGTCGCAGCGCCGACTCGTCGATACCGGGCGGTGCTTCCTGACCGGCGTCGCCGTCCCAGGCGACATAGCCGACGTCGCCGTCGTCGCTCATGGTGCCGACCGGTGCCGCCGAATACTCCGAGTAGATCGTGCCTGCCACCTCGGTGGCGGTCTCGCACCACTGCTCACCGATGGTGGTCTCGACGGGAATGTCGCGGTCGAGGACCACACCGAGGAGGTGTGTCCAACTGCGCGGCACCACGTTGACCACGCCGTATCCCCCGCCACCGACGGCGATCCACCGTCCCTCACAGTACTTTTCGGCGAGGTCACGCATCGCGATCATCGCCGCACGCTGCCCGTCGACGGTCAGTGCCAGATCGGTCAGCGGGTCGGCGCGGTGGCTGTCCGCGCCACATTGGCTGATCAGGATCTGTGGCGCGAACTCGGCGATCATCGACGGCACCACCGCATGAAAACCCCTCAGCCACAATCGATCCGGGGTATTCGGCATGAACGGGAGATTCACCGCGGTGCCGTGCGCGTCGTCCTCGCCGATCTCGGTCGGCCAACCGGTGCCGGGCCACAGGGTGGCCGGATGCTGATGGAGGGAGATGGTCATGACCCGTGGGTCGGCGACGAACTCGGCCTGCACCCCGTCACCGTGATGGGCGTCGATGTCGATGTAGGCGATGCGGTCGTAGCCGTGGTCGAGCAACCACCGGATGGCGACCGAGCAGTCGTTGTAGATGCAGAATCCCGCGGCGCGGGACCGCATGGCATGGTGCATGCCGCCGCCGATGTTGACTGCCCGGCGCACCGATCCCGACGCGACGGCCTGCGCGGCGGCGAGCGTCCCCCCGACGAGCAGACGAGCGGCTTCGTGCATGCCGTCGAAGACCGGGTTGTCGGCGTCCCCGAGCCCGAACAGCCGCGCCAGCAGCGGCCCGGACAACGACGCGGTGCCCGATCCGACGGCCCGCACCGCGTCGATGTAGTCGCGGGAGTGCACCGGGATCAGCGCGTCGTCGTCGATCTGCAGCGGGTCGGCGAGGTCGACGTCGTCGAGTACCCCGAGACTGCGCGCCAACGACATCGTCAGCGCCAGACGCACGGGGTTCATCGGATGGGAATGCGCCCATCGGTAGGACAGGAAGTCCTCACTCCAGATCACCGCTGCACTCATCGAGGACTCCACTGACTCGGCACGGATTCAGGCTAGTGGGTCCGAGGCCCGCCCGGTGCGGATCGGCGCGCGGGCGACGTTGCTCACACCGAGGACCCGATGGCGCCACGCGGATGTGCCGGGGGCCACGACGACATCGACCGATGCCGGTGCTGGTCAAGGTACCCTTGGTGACGACGAAGGGACTGCGGACAGTGAACGATCTGGTTGATACCACCGAGATGTACCTGCGGACGATCTACGACCTCGAAGAAGAGGGGATCGTCCCACTGCGTGCTCGTATCGCCGAGCGTCTCGATCAGAGCGGACCGACGGTGTCACAGACGGTGGCGCGCATGGAACGCGACGGGCTCTTGCGGGTCGCGGGCGACCGTCACCTCGAGCTGACCGACAAGGGCCGCGGTCTCGCGATCGCCGTCATGCGCAAGCATCGGTTGGCCGAGCGACTTCTCGTCGACGTCATCGGGATGCCCTGGGATCAGGTTCACGATGAGGCCTGCCGCTGGGAGCACGTGATGAGCGAGAACGTCGAACGACGCCTGCTGGCCGTTCTCGACAACCCCACCACCTCGCCGTACGGGAACCCGATCCCCGGGCTCGAGGCGCTCGGTGCGGAGGCCACGACCACCATCGACGCCGCCACCCGGCTCTCCGATCTCCCGCAGGGCGATCCGGTCGCGGTGATCGTTCGCCGCGTCGCCGAGCACGCCCAGTCCGATCGCGAGCTGATCTCCGACCTCCGCGAGGCCGGCATCGTCCCCAACGCCCGCGTGACGGTGACCTGCAGCCCGCAGCGCGTCGAGGTCGACACCCCGGGCCACGAGGGCCTGGTCCTCTCCGCGGAGATGGCGCACTCGATCTTCGTCGAGAAGGTCTGAGCGAGACTCCCTGACCGACGGCGACGCGCACCACCTCGCCGTTCGGGCGACACTGTGGGGTCACGGTTCGGCGGGCCCGGCCGGTCAGCCGACGGCACGAAGCGTGGCTCGCGGGATCACCACCCCGAGATCGGTGGCGATGCCGTAGGACTCGTCGATCATGTCCCAGAGGATCGAGGGTGTCGCACCGCCGCGCAGCGCCTGGTCGAGCAGAGTCGCCAGCTTCCACCCGGGGTCGGCCGCCAGGGCGCAGTCGAGTGCGACACCCGCGAACGCCCCCTCGCCGCCGATGTAGTGGAGATGCGCGAGAAGCGTTGCGGCGCTGGCACGCCCGGTACCGCGCAAGCGGCGCGTGAGAGTTCGCCACAGGTTTTCCGCATCGGCTCTCAGATCGGTGACCGCGCAGGCGAGTGCGGCGTCGCGGACCGGAAGCGTGGTGATCGCGCGGTGCAGCAACGTCATGGTCGCGCAGTCCGGCACGCCCGGCGCCTGCATCGCATGAAGAACGGCCCGTAGCAGTTCGGCGTTTCGCCCATCCCGGGGTTCGGTGTCACCGTGGGGTTCGATGTCACCGTGGGGTTCGATGCCAACCAGAGCCGGACGGCTCGACCGCTCGCCTCGCGGTGGTGCCAACCGCAGCTCGGTTCGCGCCGAAACCGGCTGTCCCGCAACGAATTCGGTATCAATCAGGGAATCGCCGCTCGGGGAATCGCCGCTCGGGAAGTCACAGTTCGGGGAGTCACAGTGCGGCAGCGGGGTGAGCATCGCGGCGATCTCACCGCGATCGCCGAGTATCCGACGCCCCGTCGACACCGCCTCGGCGACGGCGGTCGGCGAGGTGTAGGGATCGGCCATGGTGCCGCCGGCCGGTCGGCCGCCCACGCCGGCTGCCGTGGGGCCGGTACCGCGTCTCCAGATCAGTTGCCACGGCGCGTGCCGCTCGAAGGCAGTGACGACGAAACCCTGTGCGAGACCGCCGGATTCGGAGAGGCAATCATCGGCCAGGGAGAACACCCGGCGGTAACGCTCATCGTGGGGCGAATATCGGTCGTCGGCGATCACCGCGACCACCGGTCCCCCTCCGTGTCGGCGCACGATGTGCCCGAGACTCTCGGCGACGACGAGGAGTTCGTCGGCGGCACACCCGTCGGGCGTCAGCGACAGGTCGAAGCGCATCGCGACCCGCACACTGTTCGGGGACCGGAGGACGACGACGATCAGCGAGCGGGTCGGGATGAATCCGAGTAGCGCGGGGACCGCGCTGAGCAAGGTGGTCGCATCGATGGGCGAGGGAGGTGTGTGTGGCGTCATGCGCTGATCGTGGTCGCCGGTCCTGCCCCGTCCGCGTCGGTCGGGACCGTGCCGGACCGGCAATCCCCCGATCAACACTCGTCCACAGCCGCCGACACGAACTTCCGTCAGGACTCCGGTCTGCACGCACTCCGGTCACGCACTTTGGTCAGAAGGCAGCAGCCACCGCTGTGGTGAACAGCGCGTCGAGATCCTGGGCGGCCGTCGGGTCGATGGCGCCCGCACCGGGCCATCGGTACTGCGCGTACACGCGGACGTCGCCGCGTTGTCCGAGCAACGTCAGACTGCTCGTGGCGTCGGAATGGGTGATGTCGCCGGTGAACACGGTCCGGTGCAGGGCGGCGGTACCGACGCCGGAAGGTGCCGGCGGGGCCGGTTGGATGCGGGTCGCCACGATGCTGCCGGCCTGCTGCCCACCGGTCCGGGTCTCCGGGCATCGACCGGCCTGTGCGAGCAGTGCGGCCAGCCCGTCGTGCACGCGGGCGATCGCCGAGGTGTAGGACGTGGATCCCGCGGCCACGATCACCGAGGTGACGACGGCGCCTGCGGCCGACGGAGCCGGGGGTGCACAGTCGGCCGGGTAGGCCACGGCCGGATCGTTACCACTGACTCCGGCCAGGGCGAACGGCACCGCCGTGTCGGGAACCCGCGTAGCACCCGGGACCGGGAAGTCGGCGGGGAGTACCGCGCGAGCCGAGAGATCGGCCGCCGAATTGCCCACCGCCTGACCATCGGTCATACAGCCGGCGAGCAGCACTGCCGCACACAGTGATATACCCAGCAGCCGGGGCGTCCGACCGGGCACACGGGTATACCGGTTCAGTGATCGGGGGCGCGCTCGACCCGGGGGTCTCGGCGTCGGGGCACGCAGGGGCGTCATGGGTTCCCGCGATGGGTCGTCAGGGGAATCGTCATCATGGGGATCACTGTGCCACTCGGCGCGTGGGGTGCGGCGCACCTTCCGGCGGGAATCGCCGCCGGATGGCGATGGTTGTAGTGGCCGAGACGGTGCGAGAACCGTCTGCGATACGGCGCCGAGCTGCGGAATTGGTCTGCGGCGGCGCATATGCGAGACAATTGTGGTTCCTGCCCACGCTCACCTGGGGCGACGGGCCACATCGAGGAGGATTGACATGGACGAGCGGACCGCCGATGACGGCTCGCGCGACGATGCCTCGCGCGGTGAGGGCTCGCTGTACGAGCTGGCCTTCCCCGCGCCCGCCATGGGACGCCATGACACGGGTCCGGTACTGATCCACGCTCTCGACGGGTTCGCCGACGCAGGTCATGCGGTGGCTCTGGCGGCAGCTCATCTGCGCAACAGCCTGGAGTCCGATTTGGTGGCGACCTTCGACACCGATGAGCTGATGGATTACCGCTCCCGTCGCCCGATGGTCGATTTCAGCGGGGAGACCTTCACCGGTGTGGCGATGCCGACGCTGACCCTGCATGCCGTCCGCGACGCCAACGACCGCCCGTTCCTGCTGCTGTCCGGCTCGGAGCCGGACTTGCGGTGGGAGAAGTTCACCGAGGCCGTGCGGCGATTGGCCGACCGTTTCGGCGTCACCGACGTCGTCGGGCTCAACGCGATCCCGATGGCCGTTCCACACACCCGACCGGCCTCGATCACCGCCCACGGCAGCGATCCCGACATCCTCGGCGACCTGCCACGATGGGGTACCGCGATGAAACTGCCGGCCAGCGCCTCGATGCTGCTCGAACTGCGGCTGGGGCAGGGTGGTCGCCGGGCCTCGGGCCTGTCAGTGCACGTTCCGCATTATCTGTCGCAGACCGACTACCCCGCTGCCGCGTCGCGGCTGTTGTCGGCGGTGACGGCGATCACCGGCCTCGATCTGCCGGTCGCCGCGCTCGACACGGCCGCGGAGAAGGTTCGTGAGCAAGTCGACACCGAGGTCTCGGGCAACGCCGAGATCGAGACGGTGGTGACGGCGCTCGAGCAGCAATACGACGCATTCCAGCAGGCACAGACCGAACGGGCGTCGCTGCTGGCCACCGAGGAATCCTTGCCCAGTGGCGACGAACTCGGCGCCGAGCTCGAACGCTTCCTCGCGGACCTGCATCAGGGTGGCGACGATCAGCCGGACGACGGTAATCCGTACGGCAGCGGCGATCAGCACGGCAACGGCGACGATCCCGACGACGGCAGCGGTGGTCGGCCATTTCCGATCTGAGCCGACCCGATCCGGGCGACGCCGCCCGGATCGGCGACCCGGATGTGTCCTCACCGTCCTCTGCACCCCCGACCCCGGCCCCCCTGTCCCCCACCGCCGATGAGGACACCGCCTTCGAGGAGTTCACCAACTGGTGGGCGGGACGCGGCATCGCGTTCTACCCGCATCAGGAGGACGCCCTGCTCGAGTTGGTGTCGGGCAACAACGTCATCCTCGCCACACCGACCGGGTCGGGGAAGTCGCTGGTGGCCTCCGGCGCGATCCACTTCGCCCGCTGCCGCGGTCGGCGCGCCTTCTACACCGCCCCGATCAAGGCGCTGGTGAGCGAGAAGTTCTTCGACCTGTGCGAGCAGTTCGGCGCCGAGAATGTCGGGTTGCTGACCGGCGACGCCGCGGTCAACGCCGACGCCCCCATCATCTGCGCGACCGCCGAGATCGTCGCCAATCTCGCGCTGCGCGACGGCCCCGACAGCGACATCGGGGTGCTCGTCGCCGACGAGTTCCACTTCTACGGCGAACGCGACCGGGGCTGGGCGTGGCAGGTTCCAATCATCGAACTCCCCCACACGCAGTTCCTGCTGATGTCGGCGACGTTGGGCGATGTCACCTTCTTCGTCGACGACCTGCGCCGCCGGACCGGGCGGGACACGGTCGCCATCACCGGGACCCAGCGCCCGGTGCCGCTGGAGTACGCGTATG
Source organism: Gordonia sp. L191 (assembly GCF_030077625.1). Classification (NCBI taxonomy): domain Bacteria; kingdom Bacillati; phylum Actinomycetota; class Actinomycetes; order Mycobacteriales; family Gordoniaceae; genus Gordonia; species Gordonia sp. L191. The sequence goes on from NZ_CP125996.1 coordinate 2,785,526, forward strand.
CGATGACGCCGATCCACGAGACCATCGAGGACCTCATCGACCGCGGCCGGGCCCCGATCTACGTCGTGCACTTCACCCAGGCCGCTGCGGTCGAGCGGGCTCAGGCACTGTTGTCGGCGCGGATCTGCGACAAGTCCGAACGCGCCGAGATCGCGGACGCCATCGGCGATTTCCGGTTCTCCACCGGGTTCGGCTCCACCCTGTCCAAGCTGTTGCGGGCCGGGATCGGGGTGCATCACGCGGGCATGCTGCCCAGATACCGGCGTCTCGTCGAACGTCTGGCCCAGCGCGGTCTCCTCAAGGTCGTGGCGGGCACCGACACACTCGGGGTCGGAATCAACGTCCCGATCCGGACCGTGCTGTTCGCCGGCCTCAGCAAGTACGACGGCACCCGGGTACGACGATTGCGGGCCAGGGAGTTCCACCAGATCGCCGGACGCGCCGGCCGCGCCGGATTCGACACGATCGGTTACGTGGTCGCCCAGGCGCCCGAACACGACGTGGAGAACGCGCGGGCGGTCGGCAAGGCCGGCGACGACCCGAAGAAACTCCGCAAGATCGTCCGCAAGAAGCCACCGGAGGGATTCGTCTCCTGGGGCGAGAAGACCTTCCTGCAACTCGCCGAGGCCCCCGACGAGCCGCTGCGCTCCCATTTCCAGATGACCACCGCGATGCTCATGGAGGTCCTCGGCCGGCCCGGTGACTGCTTCGCGGCCACACGCCACCTCCTCGAGGACAACCACGAGCCGCGCGACCGACAGCTTCGCCACATCCGGCACACCATCGCGCTCTACCGCGATCTGCGCAACGCCGGCATCGTCGTCCAACTCGACCGGCCCGACGCCGACGGCAGACACGTGGCGCTGTCGGTGGACATGCCGGAGAACTTCGCCCTGACCAATCCGTTGTCCGCGTTCGCGCTCGCCGCCTTCGAACTCCTCGACCCGGACTCGACGACCTACGCCCTCGACGTGGTCTCGATCCTCGAGTCGACACTCGAGGATCCGCGTCCGTTGTTGCTCGCGCAACGCAAACTCGCCCGCGACGCCGCGATCGCGGAGATGAAAGCCGACGGCATCGACTACGAGGAGCGGATGTCAAGGCTGGAGGAGATCACCTGGCCCCGGCCCCTTGCCGAGGAGATCGCCTACGCCTTCGACGTCTATCGGCGGGGCCATCCGTGGGTGTCGTCGTTCCCCCCGAAGCCGAAGTCGGTTCTGCGCGAGATGCTCGAACGGGCGATGACCTTCACCGAGCTGATCTCCGCCTATGGCCTCGCCCGCAGCGAGGGCATCGTGCTGCGCTATCTCTCGGACTGCTATCGCGCCCTGCGACAAGGACTTCCGCTCGCCGTGGCGACCGAGGAGATCGAGGACATCACCGATCGCGTCGGTGCGATGATCCGCGACGTCGACTCCAGCCTGCTCGACGAATGGGAAGAGCTCGCCCAGGCCGTGGCGACGACGCAGGCCTGACCGACGAACCAGGCGTGAGCGCAGCCTCTTTCAGACGGCGACCGCAGGCGCGCAGATCCGCACCGGCGCGATCTCCTCGACCAGTCCGGCGATCACCGCGGCCAGCCGCCGATACGGTTCGTCGCGGCCCGACGACGCCCGATAGACCAACCCGATCCGCCGTCCCGGGCGTGGGGCGATGAACCGCGCGATTGCCAGTTCGCCTGCCGCCGTTTCCGATTCGATCGCGGTCTCGGGGATCAACGTGACACCCAGCCCGCCCTCGACACATTGCACCGCGGTGGCCAGCGACGCCGCGCGGGTGTGCCCGAGGTCAGGCGAGACTCCGGCCAGCCGACATACCTCGAGGGCCTGATCACGCAGGCAATGCCCCTCGTCGAGCAACAGCATCGGAAGGTCGGCGAGGGTGCTCGGGTCGACGCGTTTGCGGCCTGCGAGTGCATGGCCGACGGGCAGGGCGAGCACGAAATCCTCGTCATACATCGGGATCTCGGCGATGCCGGCGGCGTCTGCGGGCAGGGCCAGGACCGCCACGTCCAGCGAGCCCTCGCGCAACGCGGTGAGCAGACGCGCGGTCTGATCCTCGACCACCCGAAGTTCGAGGTCGGGTACTCGGGCCGGCAACCCCCGCAGCATCCGCGGCAGGATGTAGGGCGCGACCGTGGGGATCACCCCGAGGCGTACCGCACCGGAGAGCGGATCGTCGGCACCGGCCGCCGCGGACAGGAAGTCGTCGGCGGCGTCGGTCACCGCGATCGCCTTGGGGAGCAGGGTCTGCCCCTCCGGCGTCAAGAAGACACGCCGGGTGGTGCGCTCGATGAGTTTACGTTCGAGACCCGCCTCCAGCGCGGCCAGCGCCTGGGATAACGACGGCTGGCTGATCCCCAATTCGGTTGCTGCCGAACCAAAGTGGCGCCTACGTGCGAGCGTGACGAAGGCTCGCAGACCGGCCAGCGACGGCTGATAAGTTTTATCGGGCATGCCTATCAGTGTAGTGCTAATCATCACGTTTCGCTTTCACCGATTCCCGAGCACAATGGTCGGTGCGAAGCATTATCGGTACTGCCGTGCCGATCCGTCCGGATCGCCGGCGCCCGCGCGACAAGAAGGAGAGATTGCACACCATGGCTCTGCTCACGATCGGCGATCAGTTCCCCGCCTACAACCTCACCGCTGTGATCGGCGGCGACCTGTCGAAGGTCGACGCCCAGCAGCCCGACGATTACTTCACCCAGATCTCCAGCGACGATCATCCCGGCAAGTGGCGGATCGTCTTCTTCTGGCCGAAGGACTTCACCTTCGTGTGCCCGACCGAGATCGCCGCCTTCGGCAAGCTCAACGACGAGTTCGCCGACCGTGACGCGCAGGTGCTCGGCGCCTCAGTGGACAACGAGTTCGTCCACTTCCAGTGGCGCGCCCAGCACGAGGACCTCAAGACCCTGCCCTTCCCGATGCTGAGCGACCTCAAGCGCGAACTGGCCACCGCGGCAGGTGTTCTCAACGCCGATGGCGTTGCCGACCGCGCCACCTTCATCGTCGATCCGAACAACGAGATCCAGTTCGTCTCGGTCACCGCGGGTTCGGTGGGTCGTAACGTCGACGAGGTGCTCCGCGTCCTCGACGCCCTGCAGTCCGACGAACTGTGCGCATGCAACTGGCGCAAGGGCGACCCCACCATCAACGCAGGCGAACTGCTGACCGCCAGCGTCTGAGAGGAGCACGCATGAGCATCGACAACCTCAAAGAAGCCCTCCCCGAGTACGCCAAGGACCTCAAGCTCAACCTCGGTTCGATCAGCCGCACCACGGCACTGAACGAGGAGCAGCTGTGGGGCACCCTGCTCGCGACCGCCGCCGCGACGCGAAATGCCAAGGTGCTGGCCGAGATCGGTGAGGAAGCCGCCGACACGCTGTCCGCGGAGGCCTACAACGCCGCCCTGGGCGCCGCGTCGATCATGGGGATGAACAACGTCTTCTACCGCGGTCGTGGATTCCTCGGCGGCAAGTACGACGACCTTCGTCCCGGTCTGCGGATGAACATCATCGGCAATCCCGGCGTCGACAAGGCCAACTTCGAGTTGTGGTCGTTCGCGGTCAGCTCGATCAACGGCTGCGAGCACTGCGTGGGCGCGCACGAGGCCACCCTGCGCGAGGCGGGCGTCGACCGCGAGGCGATCTTCGAAGCACTCAAGGTCGCCTCGATCGTGGCCGGTGTCGGCCAGGCGATCGCCACCACCGAAGTGCTCAGCGGCGTCTGATCGGCTTGTGACAGCCCCACTGTGACAGACGATGTCGGGCCCGGTGTCTGCGTGAGAGCAGGCACCGGACCCGAGTCGTCGACGGCGTGCGCGCTCCGAACTGCGCGCAGCGACGCGCGCTGAGACTCAGCTCAGTGCGTCGCCGATGCGGCTCGCGAGGTCGCCGACCTCAGCGGTGCTCATCACGAAGGCCGGGGAGATCTGCAGGGCACCCTGTCCGGCGGCGCGTCCGCTGACCCCGTGACGGCGCATGGCCGCCACCGCGTCCTGGGCACGCGCGGGATCAGCGAGCTGGACAGCGCTGACCGCTCCCAACCCGGTGCGGACCTCACTCACGGCGTCCAGATCGGCGAGCGGGCTCAGCGCCGTCGCCAGATCAGTCTCCAGACGGGTCGCCTCGGCGAGCAATCCCTCGCGTTCGATGATGTCGAGGTTGGCCATCGCCGCCGCCGCGGCACCGGCGTGACCGCCATAGGTGTAGCCGTGCCGCCACCAGACGCCGCCGGCGTAGAACGGCTCGGCGATCCGCGGCGCGACGAAGACCGCGCCCATCGGCACATACCCCGACGTCAGTCCCTTGGCGGTGGTCATCAGATCCGGCTGCAGGTCGAACCGCGACGACGCGAACCAGCTGTCGCCACCGATGCGGCCGAAACCGGTGACCACCTCGTCGGCGACGAACAGGACGTCATGGTCACGGCAGATCTGGCGCACCTCGGCGAGATAGCCCTCGGGCGGCAGATACACCCCGCCCGCACCGATGATCGGTTCGCAGAAGAAGGCGGCCACCCGATCGGCGCCGACCCGTTCGATGAGCCCGAGCAGACTCTTGGCGTCGTCCCAGCCGACCGACTCCGCGTCGGGCATGAGTTGCCCATAGCCGTCGTGGTTGGCCGGGATCCCGGCCAGCGAGGTACCCGCGACATGCATGCCGTGATAGGCCTTGGTGCGACCGACGAGCAAGGTCTTCTCCGGCTTGCCGACCTCGGTCCAATACCGACGTGCCAGTTTGGCCGCGGTGTCGACGGAATCGCTGCCGCCGGAGGTGAAGAAGATCTTGCTGCCGGGCACCGGTGCCAGCGCCGCGAGCCGATCGGCGAGGGTGTCGGTGACATCGGCGGTGAGATCACCGAACCCGGAGTAGTGGGCCAGCGTCGCCAACTGTGCACGCACCGCGTCGGCGATCTCGGTGCGCCCGTGACCGACGTTGGTGAACCACAGTCCCGCCGTGGCGTCGAGATAGGAGTTGCCCTGCGCATCCCAGATGCGCGCACCCTCGCCGCGGGTGACGACGAACGGACCGTTGGTGCTCACCGAACCCATGTCGGCGAAGCCATGCCACAGCGAACCAGCCATGGTCACCATGATGCCGGTCGGCTCCGGCCACGCGAGTCGCGGGGGCGGGCAAGAGCCGGTGCGATCCGGCCCACTCCAGCCCCACCCCATATCCTGGAAGGCATCATGTCCTCCTCCCCTGCCCGCTCCACCGCTCACCCGGAGGGCGTCGATCGTCACGAACTGCGCGAGCGCATCGCTCGGCTGAGCATCGTCGACGAGCACTCGTTGCGCCGCAGGCTGGACAAACTCGGTCTCGACAAACGCGGCGCAACTCCCTCGCCCGAACGCCTGCACGGCCTGCTCCGTGCGATCGAGGGCGCCGAGAAGCGGATCGCCGCCAGACGTGCAGCGGTCCCGGTCCTCGAATATCCACCGGAGCTTCCCGTCTCGTCGGCCCGCGACGAGATCGCCGCGGCGATCGCCGAGCATCAGGTGGTCGTCGTCGCCGGGGAGACCGGGTCGGGTAAGACCACCCAGTTACCCAAGATCTGCCTGGAACTGGGTCGTGGTGTGCGGGGAGCGATCGGGCACACGCAACCGCGCCGCATCGCGGCCAGTTCGGTGGCACGCCGGATCGCCGACGAGACGGGCACCCACATCGGTGAGGCCATCGGCTATTCCGTGCGGTTCTCCGATCGCTCCGGAGCCGACACGCTCGTCAAGGTGATGACCGACGGCATCCTGCTGCGGGAGATCTCCTCGGACCCGATGCTGCGGCACTACGACACGATCATCGTCGACGAGGCCCATGAACGCAGCCTCAACATCGACTTCATCCTCGGCTATCTGCGCCGCCTGCTGCCCCGTCGCCCCGACCTGAAGGTCATCATCACCTCGGCGACCATCGAACCCGGGCGCTTCGCACGGCATTTCGCCACCGCGGACACCGAGGTGCCGATCCTCGAGGTGTCGGGGCGCACCTATCCGGTCGAGGTGCGCTATCGCCCGCTCACGCTGCGGGAGAATCCGGACTCCGGCGACGACACCGGTGGCGGCGAGCACGCCGATCTCGACCTGTTCGAGGGGATCGACGCCGCGATCGGCGAATTGTGGGGCGCACACGGTCGGGGGGACATCCTGGTGTTCCTGCCCACCGAACGCGACATCAGAGAGGCTGCGGCGACGCTGTCGCGTCGTGTCGCCGCGGGCGCCGAGGTGGTCCCGCTGTTCGCGCGGTTGTCCATCGCCGATCAGCAGAAGGTGTTCTCGCCGTCGGACGGCCGTCGAATCGTGTTGGCCACCAACGTGGCCGAGACATCGCTGACGGTGCCGGGGATCCGGTACGTCATCGATTCGGGGACCGCGCGCATCTCCCGGTATTCGACCCGCACCAAGGTGCTCCGGCTCCCGATCGAACCCATCTCGCAGGCCAGCGCCCGCCAGCGTGCCGGGCGGTGTGGTCGCGTCGCGCCCGGCGTGTGCATCCGGCTGTACTCCGAGACCGACTTCGACGCGCGCCCCGCCTTCACCGATCCGGAGATCCTGCGCACCAACCTCGCGTCGGTGATCCTGCAGATGACGGCGCTGCGCCTCGGCGACATCGCCGACTTCCCGTTCGTGCAGCCACCCGACGCCCGCGCGATCCGCGACGGCATGGCCGTTCTGAGTGAACTCGGCGCGATCACCACCGGCGGCCAGAAGTCGCGCGGCACAGCGCGATCGGACGCCGGCACAGGGCGGTCGGACTCCGGCACAGCCCGATCGGACTCGGGCACGGCGCGGTCGGACTCGGGCACGGCGCCCCGGCTGACGCCGGTCGGCGCGACCATGGCACGCATACCGGTCGATCCGCGGATCGCCCGCATGCTCGTCGGCGCCCGCGACGAGGGATGTCTGGAGCACGTCCTGGTCATTGCTGCGGCATTGTCGTTGCCCGATGTCCGTGAGCGACCGGCCGAGCACCGGGAGGCCGCCGACGCCTCACACCGTCGCTTTGCGGTCCCGGGCTCGGATTTCCTCGCCTACCCCACCCTGTGGGCCTATCTGCAGGAGAAGCGCACGGAGCTGTCGGGCAACCAGTTCCGGCGGATGTGCGAACGAGAGTTCCTGCATTATCTGCGAATCCGGGAATGGCAGGACCTGCATCGGCAGTTGCGCGGCATCGTCACCGACCTCGACTGGGAGACACCACGCACCGAGATCGACGCCGATGCGATCCATCGCGCGATCCTTGCCGGGCTACTCGGCAACATCGCCGCCCGCAGCGCCGAGGGCCGCGAGTACACCGGAGCCCGCAACACCACGCTGATGATCTTCCCCGGCTCGTCGGTCGCCAAGAAACCGCCCTCGTTCCTCATGGCCGCCGAGATCATCGAGACGTCCCGGCTTTTCGCGCACACCGTGGCCGGGGTGGACCCGCTGTGGGTGGAACGGTTGGCCGGCGATCTGGTCAAACGCACCTACAGCGAGCCGCACTGGTCGTCGCGGCGCGGTGCGGCGATGGCCTACGAGCGCGTCACCCTCTACGGGGTCACCCTTGTCGCTCGACGCCGGGTCACCTATGGTCCGATCGAACCCGAGGTCTCCCGCGAGTTGTTCGTCCGTCATGCGCTGGTCGAGGGCGACTGGAAGACCGATCACGAGTTCTTCCACCGGAATCGGCGGTTGCTCAGCGATGCCGCCGATGTCGAGCACCGTGCCCGGCGGCGCGATGTGGTGATCTCCGAGGAGCAACTCTTCGAGTTCTACGATCAGCACATTCCCGCCGAGGTGACCTCGGCGCGGCACTTCGACTCATGGTGGAAGAAGGCGCGGTCGGCGCAACCGGATCTCCTCGACCTCACCGCGGCCGATGTGGCGGCCGACGTCGCCGTCGCCGACACCGACTATCCGGGTGTCTGGCAGCAGGGCCAGACCCGCCTGGAGTTGCGGTATCGTTTCGAGCCCGGCGCGGCCGACGACGGCGTCACCGTGGTCATCCCGAAAGATCTTCTGCCCCACGTACGCAACGCCGGCTTCGACTGGCTGGTCCCGGGGATGCGCTCGGAGTTGGCGACCGAACTCGTCAAGACCCTGCCCAAATCGCTGCGCAAGACGATGACACCGGCCCAACGTTTCGCCGATCTGGCGCTGTCACGGCTGACCCCGCGCTCGGAGCCGCTGATCCGCGGTCTGGCACGGGAGTTGTCGACCATCACCCGTCACTCGGTCTCCCCCGCCGACTTCGACCCCGACCGACTGCCGGCGCATCTGCGGATCCACTTCGCGGTCATCGACGACAAGGGCGAGATCCTCACCCGTACTTCATCGTTCGCCGAGCTCTCGGAACCGACACCCGCCGCCGCCACGCAGACGGCCACGCCGGTGTACACCACGTGGACCGACGAGGGCATCGGAACACTCCCGTCGAGCGAGTCCGCCGATGTCGCCGGCCAGACGATCACCCGATACCCGACTCTGCACGTGACCCGCCGCACCGGCCACCCCGACGGGGTCACGGTGGCCCGGGCGGCGACGACGGCCGAGGCCACCAACGCCCTGGCGGCCGGGGTGATCGTGTTGCTGGAGAACGCGTTTCCCTCACTGAGCCCGAAGGCTGCCGCCGGACTCGACCCCGCTGGTCGAATCGCGTTGAGCCAGAGCCCCTATCGGGAGTCGGCGCGGTTGTTCGGCGATTGCACACGCCGAGCGATCCGTGATCTCGTGGACGCCGACGAGCTGAGTACCGTACGTTCCCCCCAGGCGTTCGCCGCGCTCGCTCAGCGGTTGCGACCAGCGGTGACCGATGCCGCTCCGGAGTATCTGCGCCTCGCGGTCGACGTGCTGCGGGAATTGGTGGCATTGCGCGGGGTGATCGACACCTATTCGGGACAACTCGCCGCCGACGACGTCGCCGAACAGCTCGACCATCTGGTGTTCGACGGCTTCGTCGCCGCCACCCCACGTGAGCATCTGGCGCAGGTGCCCCGCTATCTCCACGCCGCGCGTGAACGGCTTGAGCATCTGCCGGCATCTGCCGCGCGGGATCGCGCCGGGATGCAGGCGCTGGATCGGGTGGTGGAGCGCTGGAATCAGCGGCTCGCGCAAGTGCCCGACGGCAGGCGGGATGCGGTCAACGACCAGGCGCACTGGCTGGTCGAGGAGTTGCGGGTCGGTCTGTTCGCGCAACGACTGGGCACGCGGTACCCGGTCTCGGAAAAGCGGGCGCTACGGACTCTGGACGGACTCGGCTGACACTGCGCCGGACGCAGGAGTGGTCCGGTCGTGGGTCAGATTGCCCTGCAGGTCGTCGATCTCGCGCTGGAAATCCTCGAGGGAATCGAAGGAGCGGTATACCGACGCGAATCGCAGGTAGGCGACCTCATCGAGGTCGCGTAAAGGTTTGAGGATCGCCAATCCGACTTCGTTGCTGGGGATCTCGGCCACCCCGGAGGCCCGGACGGTCTCCTCGACCTGCTGGGCGAGCTGCGCGAGATCGTCCTCGTCGACCTGACGGCCCTGACACGCGCGCCGGACCCCACGCATCACTTTCTCCCGGCTGAACGGCTCGGTGACGCCGTTGCGTTTGACGACGGCGAGGACGGCGGTCTCCACCGTCGAGAACCGGCGACCGCATGCACTGCAGGAGCGGCGCCGGCGGATCGCCTGCCCCTCGTCGGCAACTCGGGAGTCGATGACCTTGGTGTCATCATTCCTGCAGAACGGGCAGCGCATACACCGACAATACCGCCCCACAGCGGCGGAATTACCGTGTGATCGTCCGCCCCTGACGTCACCGGTAGGCAGGCACGAGCAGCGCCTGCCCGACCTGCAGCCCGCTGCCCGTCATCTCGTTCATCTTCGTGATCTCCTCGATGACGGCCTGCCGCGGGAGATCGGGGGCCACCCGCGCCGCGACGGAGTTCAACGACTCCCCCGCTCGCACGTGCACGACCTCGGTCGCCGTGGGCGTCGGGGTGGTCGACTGCTGGTAATCGCTGCCGGCCACGGCCACCAGCCAGACCAGCAGTGCCAGGGCGACGCCGGTGAGCACAGCCACCATCGCACCGGTCCGACGGGCGGTGAGATGCGCGGTGACACGCGGGCCGACCGGCGAGGAGCAGCGGGTACCCGCAACCAGCGGAGCGCGGCGTACACCGGGCCGGGCCGGGCCCGCATACGCCGGTCGCCTGCGTGCCGGCTCGCGCTCGAGCGTGCGCCGTTCCGGGAGACGGCGTTCCGGGAGACTGCGTTCCGGGAGACTGGGCTCCGACGACCGGTGTTCGAGCACGCGGTGTTCGACGGTCGCGCGGGCCGGCATCGATGTCCTGCGGCGGGCGGCGGTGTGGTGGGCCGTCCGACGGGACCGAACCTGCAGGTCGTCGGCGCCCGGTGTGGTGGGCAGAAGTACGGTCGGCATGGTGTCTCCCTGTCTCGATCATGCATTCGAAGAACGGATGTTCGAGTTCTACCACGAGGCTCCGACAATTTCTCGCGACACGTCGAACACATGTTTGAGGTTGCCTGTCGCCTCGGCTACCCTGGCCGGTGTTCAGCTCTCCACAGGGCCCGTCAACCAGGGCGTACTCCGGCAGGACGTGCGCACCGACCGAAAGGATGCGAACCCCATGAGTGAGAAGAAGGGCCGTTCGTCCGACCCCGAGGCGACCACCGTCACCGACTCGGACGACTCCGACGAGACCGTCGCGACCGGCCCGATCGATCCGGCGGCCGTCGAGGCCGCGCTCACCCCACGCCAGAAGGGCGTGCTCGACGTGATCCGCAAGTCCGTGCGCGAGCGGGGATATCCGCCGAGCATTCGCGAGATCGGCGACGCCGTCGGCCTGGCGTCGACCTCATCGGTCGCACACCAGCTGCGGACCCTCGAGCGCAAGGGTCTGCTCAAACGCGACCACAACCGGCCCCGTGCGGTGAACGTCCAGGACGGCGATCCCACACCCACCGACGACAATCCGAATGCGTCGAATCTCCCCACGCCGACGTTCGTGCCGGTCCTGGGGCGCATCGCGGCCGGCGGACCGATCCTGGCCGAGGAGGCCGTCGAGGACGTCTTCCCGCTGCCGCGTGAACTCGTGGGCGACGGGTCGCTGTTCCTGTTGCGCGTCGTCGGCGAGTCGATGATCGACGCGGCCATCTGCGACGGCGACTGGGTGGTCGTACGGCAGCAGAACGTCGCCGACAACGGCGACATCGTCGCAGCGATGATCGACGGCGAGGCGACGGTCAAGACCTTCAAGCGCAAGGACGGTCATGTGTGGCTGATGCCGCACAACGACCTGTTCGAGCCCATCCCCGGCGACGACGCCGCGATCCTGGGCAAGGTCGTCACGGTGATGCGCCGCATCTGAGCGGAGTCACCCGCGCCGGACCGTTCGGTCGGATCGCTCAGCCGCGCAACGCTTCGGCTGCCGCGGTACGCGCATCGGCCGGTGATGCGGTGGCCAGTGCGGCACGGGCGGCGGAGCGACACGCCTCGAGGTCGACCTCGGCGAGCTTCGCCCCCACCGCGGGCGCCGCGGCCGGGGCACTCGACAGCGAGGTGACGCCGAGTCCGACGAGAACACACGCGAGCAGCGGGTCGGCGGCGGCCTCGCCGCACACCCCCACCGGGGTCTCGCTGCGGGTGCCGGCCTCGGCGACACCGGCGATCAGCGAGAGCACGGCAGGCTGCCACGGGTCGGTGAGCCCGGCGAGTTCGGCCGACATCCGGTCGGCGGCCATCGTGTACTGCGTCAGGTCGTTGGTGCCGATCGAGACGAAGTCGACCTCGGCGAGGATGGACGGTGCGAGGATCGCCGCCGACGGGATCTCGATCATCACCCCTGCCACGAGCCCGCGGCCGCGGACCTCGGCGGCGAATTCGGCGGCTTCGGCGGCCGAGGCGATCATCGGCGCCATCACCCAGGGCGTGGTCCCGGTCTCCTGCGCGGCGCGGGCGATCGCGTCGAGTTGTCCGGCACGGATCTCGGGATGTGTCGCGGCGATCCGGTTGCCCCGTACCCCCAGTGCGGGATTCGCCTCGGTGCCGTGATCGACGAATTTCAGTGGCTTGTCCGAGCCGGCATCCAGGGTCCGGACGACGACCTTCTTGCCGTCGAAAGCCTCGATGACCTCGCGATAGAGCGCTGCCTGCTCCTGCACCGACGGCTCGTCGGCCCGATCGAGGAAGGCGAGTTCGGTGCGGAACAGACCCACCCCCTCGACGGGGTACGCCGTGGCCGCGCGCGCCGAGACGCCGTCGGCGACGTTGGCCAGGATGGCCACCTCCACGCCGTCGGCGGTGCGTCCGGGCCCGCTCCATCCCGCGATCGCCTCCGCCTCCCGGCGGCTCTGCTCCACCTCGTCCTTGGCGCGCTCCGGATCAGGTTGGACGACAACGGTTCCCGCCGTCCCATCGACGAGCACAGGTGTGCCCGCGGGTACCTCGTCGAGACCGGCGACCGCCACCACGCACGGAATCCCGAGTTGGCGGGCGATGATCGCGGTGTGACTGGTCGGGCCGCCGAGCCGGGTGGCCAGCGCGGTGATCAGTTTCGGGTCGAGGCCGGCGGTGTCGGCGGGCGCGAGGTCGTCGGCGAGGAGCACCGACGGTTCGTCGGGCACGGGGCCCCCCGGTTCGGGTTCGCCGAGCACCTCGGCCACCACCCGATCGCGGACGTCGTTGAGGTCGGTGATGCGCTCGGCCATGATCCCGCCGAGTTTGGCGAACATCGCGGCGAACTGTTCGGTGGCCGCGGCGGCCGCGGCCGGGGCCGGGGTGCCGTCGGCGATCAGCTTGGCAACCGTCCCGATCCATCCCCGATCCTCGGCGAGGCCCGCGGTGGCGATCAGGACCTCGGCGGCGGCGCCCGAGGCGTGCGATGCGCGCTCACGCAGTCGCGCGGCGACCACGGCGGCGGCATCGGCGAAGCGGGCCTTCTCGGCTTCACGGTCGGCCTCGGCCACCACGTGTGAGCCGGGATCGGCGGACGCGACGCTCACCCGCTCGCCCGGGCGGACGACCGGCCCGTAGGCCTTGCCGCCGACGACGGGCGTCCCGTGCAGCGTGGTGTCGGCATCCGACGCACTGCTCTCGGTCTGCGTGTGCTGGGGGCGAACCTGTTGATCCACGGTTCCGGCCTTTCCTCGTCCTTCAGTGATGCGGTTGTTCGGTGATGCGGTCGTTCGGTGGTGCGGGTGTTCGGTGATGCAGGTCGTACCGGTCGAGCGGTCGTTCTGTGTGATCCGACCAGGCGTCCGATGGATGTGAAACACCGGTACGTCACCACCTCTTGTGATCGAAGTTACAAGAAATCCTTGACTTGTCAACACAAACAGGCGTAAACACAGATACATCAACACCGAGTCCCACAGAAACCCACATGGGGTCGGTGGTCGGAAAGAGATCGGAGAGACGTGTACGCGGAAGAACGACAGCAGGCGATCGCCGAGCTGGTCCGCTCGAAGGGCCGTGCCTCGGTGAGCGCGCTCGCCGAGCGCTTCGAGGTCACCAGCGAGACGGTGCGACGCGATCTGGCGAGCCTGGAACGCGCCGGCCATCTGCAGCGCGTACACGGTGGCGCGGTTCGTCCCGGCCTGGTCCAGATCGTCGACGAGCAGGGCATCGGCGAGCGCGAGGCCAGCCATGCCGATCAGAAGGTGGCGATCGGCCGTGCGGCGATGCGTTTCCTGCCGCCCGACGGCGGCTCGCTCGCGCTCGACGCCGGCACCACCACCTACCAGGCCGCACTCAACATCCCCACCGACCGACGCCTGAGCGTGGTCACCAGCAGCCTGCCCCTGGCCACGCTTCTTGCCGAACATCCCAGCGCCACACTGCATCTGGTGGGCGGACGAGTCCGTAGTCTGACGCAGGCCGCGGTTGGCGCCGAGACGGTGTCCCGACTCCGGCAGTTCCGCTCGACGGTCGCCTTCATCGGCACCAACGGGGTCAGCGAGGGGCTTGGTCTGTCCACACCGGACCCCGACGAGGCGGCGGTGAAGTCGGCACTGGTGCGCTCGGCGCAACGGGTGATCGTGCTCGCCGACTCCTCGAAGATGAATCGAGAGGATTTCGCCGGTTTCGCCGATCTCGACGACGTCGATGTCCTCATCACCGACGCCGGTATCGATCCCACCTTCTCCGCGGTGCTCTCCGCGCGCGGCATCGAGGTCGTGATCGCATGATCCTCACCGTCACCGCCAACCCAAGCCTCGACCGCACCCTGGAGATCGCCGGCCCCCTCCAACGCGGCGAGGTACAACGCACCGTCGGTGTCCGCGCCGAGCCGGGCGGCAAGGGCGTCAACGTTTCCCGCGTCATCGCCGAGGCGGGCCTGACCACCCTCGCGGTCCTGCCGGCACGCAACGGCGATCCGCTGCTGACCGCGTTGGACCAGGTCGGACTCCGCCACGAGGCCCTCGCCGTGCCCGGTGAGGTGCGGTCGAACATCACCATCGCCGAACCCGACGGCACCACGACCAAGATCAACGCCTCCGGTCAATTCCTCGACGACCGTCAGGTGCGTGCGCTGACCGATCTCGTGTTGGCCCGCGCGGCCGGCGCCGACTGGGTGGCCCTATGCGGATCACTGCCACCGGGTGTTGCCGACGACTGGTATCGCGTGCTCGCCGACCAACTCATCGCGCGCGGACACCGGGTCGCCATCGACACCTCGGGCGCTCCCCTGTCGGCGGCGGTGACCGGACGCGTCGACCTGATCAAGCCCAACGAGTACGAACTCGCCGAGGTCAGCGGTGCCGATCCGGAGATCCTGCGTCGCGCCGCCACCGAGGGTGATCTGTCGCCCATCGTCTCGGCGTCGGCCGACATGGCGCACCGCATCGGCGGCGCCGTGCTGGCCACCCTCGGCGCGGCCGGCGCACTGCTGACCACCGAGTCCGGTAGCTGGTTCGCCACGCCGCCGCCGATCGTCCCGCGCAGCACCGTCGGCGCAGGCGACTCCTCGCTGGCCGGCTACCTGATCGCCGAGACCCGGGGCGCCGACGAGCCCGGACGGTTGCGCAGCGCGGTTGCCTACGGCGCCGCGGCGGCCGCACTCGCCGGCACCCAGCCTCCCCGCCCCGACCACCTCGATCCCGACCATGTCGTGATCACCGATCTCGCCGGAGCCGCCCCCACCCCATGACACACCACCCGTGACCCAGAACCAGACCTCCACCATCAACACCCCCACCAGGACAGAGCAGTAAGGAAACCCATGTCCGAGCAGATCATCACCGCAGCCACGGTGAATCTCGACGTCGACGCAGGCGACGACCCGTCGGCGGTGATCAATCACCTCGCCGAGAACCTCGGCGAAGCCGGTCGCACCAGCGAACCCGCCGACCTCGCGCGCGCCGCGCTCGCCCGAGAAGCCAAGTCGGCCACCGGCCTACCCGGCGGGATCGCCATCCCCCACGCCCGCGCCGCATCGGTGTCGCAGGCGAGCCTGGCGATGGCGCGGCTGTCGAAGAAGGTCGACTTCGGCGCCCCCGACGGTCCGGCCGACATCGTCTTCCTCATCGCCGCCCCTGAGGGCGGTGCCTCCGAGCACATGAAACTGCTCAGCTCGCTCGCTCGTGCGCTGGTGCGTCCCGACTTCGTCGCCTCGTTGCGGGCAGCGCGCACCGACGACGAGATCGTCGACCTCGTCGACGGTGCGATCAATCCGCCCGCGGCCGCCTCGAGCACCGCCGCGGCCGCGAGCACCGAGAAGGTGGCAACGCAGAAGGTGGCGACCGACAAGGTGACCACCCAGAAGTCCCCTCCGGCCGACTCGTCGACCCCGGACGCACCGACGAGCGACACGCCGATGTCGATCGTCGCGATCACCGCGTGCCCCACCGGGATCGCCCACACCTACATGGCCGCCGACGCGCTGAAGTACGCCGCCGAGCGCGCCGGTGTCGACTTCCACGTCGAGCCCCAGGGGTCCTCGGGAACCACCCCGTTCACCCCGGACGTCATCGCCGGCGCCGACGCCGTCATCTTCGCCACCGACGTCGGCGTCAAGGGCAAGAGCCGGTTCCACGGCAAGCCGGTCATCGAGTCCGGTGTCAAGCGCGCCATCAACGAGCCCGACGCGATGATCGCCGAAGCGCTTGCGGCAGCGAAGAATCCGCACGCGGCGGTGGTGCGCGCCGGCGACGGCGACAGTGCCGCCGCCGGTGCCACGGAGAAGGGCGGGCTGAGCCTGGGCAAGCAGGTTCAGCAGGCCCTGATGACCGGCGTCAGCTACATGATCCCGTTCGTCGCCGCGGGCGGTCTGCTGATCGCCCTCGGATTCCTGTTGGCCGGCTACCAGATCGCCAACAAGAACATCGACAAGACGATGAGCGACGGTGCCTACATCGCGCTGCACAACACGCTCTGGAATCTCCCGGCAGGAGGACTCGGCACCTATCTGGGGGCGGTGAGCTTCGCGATCGGCTCCCTGGCGATGGGCATGCTGGTCCCGGCGTTGGCCGGGTACATCTCGTTCGCGATCGCCGACCGGCCCGGTATCGCTCCCGGCTTCGTCGCCGGCCTGGTGTCGGTGGCCGTCGGTGCCAGTTTCATCGGCGGCCTGATCGGCGGCCTCGCGGCCGGCGTCGTCTGCCTGGCGATCTCGCGACTTCCGTTGCCGCAGTGGGCGCGTGGCCTGATGCCGGTGGTGATCATCCCGCTCTTCGGCAGCCTCGTCATCGGTGCGGTGATGTTCATGTTCCTCGGCAGGCCGCTGGCGTGGCTCACCACCGAGATGAACAACGGCCTCAGCAGCATGACCGGT
This sequence comes from Gordonia sp. L191, assembly GCF_030077625.1. Classification (NCBI taxonomy): domain Bacteria; kingdom Bacillati; phylum Actinomycetota; class Actinomycetes; order Mycobacteriales; family Gordoniaceae; genus Gordonia; species Gordonia sp. L191. The sequence continues at coordinate 2,802,286 of NZ_CP125996.1, forward strand.
GGTTCGGCGATCATCCTGGGCATCGTGTTGGGCCTGATGATGTGCTTCGACCTCGGCGGCCCGGTGAACAAGGCGGCCTATCTGTTCGCCACCACCGGCCTCGCGGTCGGCGGCTCGGCGCAGCTGGAGATCATGGCCGCGGTCATGTGTGCCGGTATGGTCCCCCCGCTGGCGATGGCCCTGGCCTCCACGGTCCTGCGTCCGCAGCTGTTCACCGAACCCGAGCGTGAGAACGGCAAGGCCGCTTGGCTTCTCGGCGCCTCGTTCATCTCCGAGGGGGCCATCCCGTTCGCCGCGACCGATCCGCTGCGGGTGATCCCGTCGATGATGGCCGGCGGTGCCCTGTCCGGCGCGCTGATCATGGCGCTCGGTGTCGAACTGCGCGCCCCGCACGGCGGTGTGTTCGTCTTCTTCGCCATGAACGCCTGGTGGTGGTTCCTCGTCGCCCTCGCCGCGGGCACCGTTCTCTCGGCGCTGTGCGTCATCGCCGCCAAGCAGTGGGGCCGCAACCGCGACCGCACCGCCGTCGCGACCACCCCGCGGGAGGCCGTCCCCGCCTGATGGCGCGGTTCGCCCACCTCGACCGACCGCCGCGGGCACAATCGAAGGTCACGCCCGCGCGCGGTCCGTCCCCCACCACCGATCCCGTCTGAATCGATCCCCGTCCCACCAGATCCATCCGAACAGGTCAAGGAGAAACCCATCATGCCCAGCACCACCGTCGCCGTCGGCTCCGCCGTCGGACTGCACGCCCGCCCCGCGACGATCATCGCCGAGGCCGCAGCCGATGCCGGCGGCCTGATCACCCTGGCCGTCGAGGGCGGCGAGCCGGTCGACGCCGGATCGGCGCTGATGATCATGACGCTCGGCGCCGAGAAGGGCACGAACGTGGTCGTGACCGCCGAGGACCCCGCCACCGTCGACGCGATCGCCAAGTTGGTCGCCACCGACCTCGACGCCGAGTGACCCGGTAACCGGACTCTGACAACGCCATCGGCCACCGACCCCAGCGGGTCGGTGGCCGATGGCGTTGTTGTCAACACATTGTCGCCAGAGGATTGCGCCAGAGGATTGTCGTCAAAGGGAGAGGACTGTCACCGAAGGACCCCGGCCGGTCAGGAACGCACCGGGACGGTTTCGAGCTGGTACGCGCGTGGGGTGCGGCCCGTCGCCTGCCGAAAAGCCGAGATGAACGCACTCGGGGTGGCCCACCCGCAGTCGTGGGCGGTCGCGGTGATCGAGCGTCCCTCGGCGAGCGCGATCATGGCCTGATACACCCGGATGTTGGTGCGCCACTGCGGATAGGTCACCCCCATCTCGTCGCGGAACAGGCGTGCCAGGGTGCGTTCGCCTGCACCGGCAACCGCCGCGAGCTCACTCAGCGGGCGAGGGACGGAGAGGTCGGCGAGCACCAGGTCGCAGGCACGCGCGAGCCGGTCGTCGCGTGGGGTGGGCAGCGAGACCGGATCCTGGGGCACGCTGCGCAGCTGATCGCGCAGCACGGCGCGGATCCGGGACAGTTCGTCGAGGCCGAGGGCATCGGTGGCGACGGCGATCACCAGTTCCCGCACCAACGGCGTCACCGAGATCACCGCGGGACCGTCTGCGTCGAGCACTCGTTCGGCTGCAGCGAAGCCCACCGTGTGAAACCGGCTGGTGCCGTGGAATCGGTGCTGGTGCCACGTCTCGGCGGGAATCCACACCGCACGATTCGACGACGCGACCCAGTGTCCGGCATCGGTGGCGACGGCGATCACCCCACGGCTGACGTAAATGAGCTGGTCATCGGTGTGCCGGTGACGCTCGACGATCTCGCCGGCCGCGCGCGAGGACGTCTGGGTCACCACCCGCTCATGCTGGCTGTTTCCCGACATTGATTGACAGAATATCGGAAGACTGCAACTGGTCGACGAACCACGATGGAACCATGAGTATCGAGAACACCGCCGTCGAGGCGATTCCACCGGGGTCACATCGACCTGCCGACTCGGGATCGGCATGGCAGCGTATGCGAATCTGGGCCACCGCCCATGCGGTCGACGACTTCTACCAGGGCCTGGTACCGGCCGCCGTACCGTTCTTCGTGCTGGAGCGGCACTACTCCTATGTGGGCGCCTCGGGTCTCGCGCTCGCCGCCACACTCGGCAGCGCACTGCCACAGGTTCTGATCGGGTTGCTGGCCGACCGCCATCGGCTGCGGTGGATGTCGCCGGTCGGGCTGGTCGTGGCCGGGTCGGGTGCCGGACTCGCGGGCCTCGCCGGCTCATATGCCCTGGTCTGGACCCTGCTGCTGATCTCCGGCTTCGGCGTGGCGATGTTCCATCCACCCGCCGGGCGCGACGCGCGGAGCGCCGCCGGCGACAGCGCGAGCGCGATGAGCCTGTTCGCCGCCGGCGGCAGCGTCGGCTTCTTCCTGGCGCCCGCCCTGGCCACCCCGGCACTCGATGCGTGGGGTGTCGGGGCAACCGCGGTGTTCATCGGCCCGGCGGTGCTGATGGGATACATCCTCTGGCGCCGTCAACGCCAGACCGCGGTACATCCCGCCGCGCGGATCGCCCACGGCGGAGTCGACCGCTGGGGCATGTTCGGCACCTTGACCGCCGTCGAAGTGGTCCGCTCGACGATCTCTTTCGGCGTCAACACCTTCATCGCGTTGTATTGGATACGACACCTCGGGGCGTCGAGTTCGATTGCGGGACTTGCCCTCACGCTGCAGTTGGTGGGCGGGGTGTTCGGCACGCTGGCCGGCGGGCGGCTCGGCGACCGGGTCGGGATGGTGCGCACCGTGCAGATCGGCAACATCACGCTGATCCCCACCTTGTTCGCCATGCTGGCGTGCGGCCATCAGATCGCGGCACTGCCCCTGGTCTTCGTGGTCGGCCTGGTGACCAACATCCCGTTCGCCGTGCTGGTGAAGCTGGGCCAGGACTATCTGCCCAACCGCCCCGGCACCGCGGCCGGTGTCACCCTGGGGCTCGCGGTCAGTGCCGGCGGTCTGTTCATGCCGTTGTTGGGGATGGTCGCCGACCGGTGGGGCACGCAGGCCGTGTTCGTCGTGCTCGGCTGCATCCCGGTTCTCGCACTCGCCCTGTCGAGCGGGTTGCGCGAACCGACACCCGCACCCGAGGCCGTCCGGACCGACCCATGATCAGCGTGACGCGGTCGGCACCGGCGACGGTCAGGACCGCGTGACCACGAGGTCGGCGAGCTGACCGGCGAAGGCCTGCGGCACCCGCACCGTCATGCGGGTGCCGTCGGCGGTGTGGTCGCTGGCGAGCACCTCACCCTCCTCGTGGATACGCGAGATCAGATCGCCCCGGGTATAGGGCACGGCGAGGGTCAGTTCGACGTCGGTCCGGCCGACGAATTCCCGTACCCGGTCAAACAGGTCCGGCAATCCCTCACCGGTGCGCGCCGAGACGAAGACCGCGTCGGGGGCCATCGCCCGCAATTCGGTCATCCGGGTGTGGTCGATTGCGTCGATCTTGTTGATCACGAGCAGTTCGGGCGGCGAGGACACCCCCTCCTCGGCGACGACCTCGTTGATCACCCGACGAACCGCGGCGATCTGCTCGGCGGGGAATTCGTCGCTGCCGTCGACGACGTGCAACAGCAGGTCGGCGTCGACGACCTCCTCGAGAGTGGAGCGGAAGGCTTCGACGAGTTGGGTCGGCAGGTGGCGGACGAAGCCGACGGTGTCGGTGAAGACCACCTCGCGGCCGTCGTCGAGCGTGGCCCGGCGGGTCGTCGGGTCGAGGGTCGCGAACAGGGCGTCCTGCACCAGCATGCCCGCGCCCGTCATCGCGTTGACCAACGACGACTTCCCGGCGTTGGTGTAGCCGGCGACCGTCAGCGACGGCACCGCGCTGCGGCTGCGGGCCGATCGCTTGGTCACGCGCGCCTTCTTCATGTCTCGGATCTCGCGCCGCAACTTGGCCATGCGCTCACGAATCCGGCGACGATCGGTCTCGATCTTGGTCTCACCGGGACCGCGCAGGCCGACGCCACCGTTGCTGCCGGCACGACCACCGGCCTGCCGTGACATCGACTCACCCCAGCCACGCAGGCGGGGCATCATGTACTCCATCTGGGCCAGCGACACCTGTGCCTTGCCCTCGCGGGAGGTGGCGTGTTGGGCGAAGATGTCGAGGATCAGCGCGGTCCGGTCGATGACCTTGACCTTGACGACCTTCTCCAGCGCGGTGAGCTGACCGGGGGTGAGCTCACCGTCGCAGATGACGGTGTCGGCGCCGGTGGCCAGCACGATCTCGCGCAGTTCCTCGGCCTTGCCGGACCCGATGTAGGTGCCGGGGTCGGGAGCGTTGCGCCGCTGGATGACGGCATCGAGAACCGCCGACCCGGCGGTCTCGGCCAGCGCGGCGAGCTCGGTCATCGCCGCGCGCGCCTGCGCCGAGGTGCCCTCGGTCCAGACACCGACCAGCACGACGCGTTCGAGCCGGAGCTGCCGGTACTCGACCTCGGTGATGTCGGTGAGCTCGGTCGACAGACCGGCCACGCGCTGCAGGGAGGCACGCTCGGACAATTGGAGTTCGCCGGTGGTCGGCTCGTCGGTGCGGTGACTCCCGGTGAAGCCCTGATCGTCGGTGAGGTCGGTGTCGTCGGTGACACCGATGTCCTCGGGGAGATCAGGGGTCGGGATGGGATATGCGGTGTGTGTCGTGTTGCTCATACGCCTCCCATGGTCGCATGCGGCAACGATGCAGCGCACACGAATATTTCGCGGCACCCGGCGGCGCCGACCGCCCGGCCGTCCCGGCGGCGCGCCCCGGTCGTGTCAGGAACCGTCCCATCCGGCGCGCAATGCACCGTCGGCGACCAGTTCCGACGGACCGCGCAGCCACGCGTCGTCGGCGAGGATGCGGACCTCGACCCGCCCGCCCGGCACGTCGATCACCAACTCCCCGACCCGCTCACCCCGATGGCGTAGCGCGGCCGCCGCGGCGGCGACCAAACCCGTTCCACAGCTTCGGGTTTCACCGACGCCACGTTCGAACACCCGCATCCGGGCGTGCAGACGTCCATCGACGGCCTCGGGGACGGTCAACAGTTCGACGTTGGCGCCGTGGGCGAAGACCTCGGGGTCGATCATGACACCCCGGGAGAAGTCGACGGCGGCCAGGCCGGCGGCATCGAGTTCGGGAACGACACAGGCCAGATGCGGATTGCCGACGTCGACCGCCACCCCGGGGTACAGATCGTCGCCGATGCGGACCGTCGAGGGTTCCCCCACGCTCGCCGGGCCCATCTGCACACTGACGTCGGCGCGCAGCCGGTCGAAGGAGTGCACGATGACCGGACGGGCACCGGCACGCGAGCCCACGGTGAATTCGTCGGTGGCCACCAGGCCCGACGCGCGCAGGTGATGGGCGAAGACGCGGACCCCGTTGCCGCACATCTCGGCGATCGAGCCGTCGGCGTTGCGATAGTCCATGAACCAGTCGTCGGGGCACACCTGATCCGGCAGGACCTCGAGCACCCCGGCCGCGACCAGCGCACCCGATCGGGCGACCCGCAACAGCCCGTCGGAGCCGATACCGCGTTGTCGATCGCACAGGGCGGCGACGAGATCGGCACTCAGTGCGATCTCGGCCGCGGGATCGGTGAGGATGACGAAGTCGTTCTGGGTGCCGTGACCCTTCACGAACGGCAGGCCACTCATCGATTCGGCGGCGGTGGTCGAGGCGCTGGTCGTCACCGGTCCAGGGTAGCCAGTGCCCGATCGGTGAGGTCGGCGGCCGCGGCGTCGAGCCACACGATCCGATGATCACGCCGGAACCAGGAACGCTGCCGGCGAACATAGCGCCGGGTGCCGATCACGGTCAGCTCGACAGCCCGGTCGAGGTCGTACTCGCCGTCGAGGGCGGCCAGTGTCTGTGCGTATCCGATCGCCCGGCGCGCGGTGCGCCCCTCACGCAGACCGTTCTCCGCCAGCCCGGCCACCTCGTCGACCAGGCCGTCGGCGAACATCGCCGCGGTGCGCGCGACGATCCGCTCGTCGAGGTCTGCGGTTTCTCGGTCGAGAGCGAGAATCCTTGTACCCCAGCGTGGTTCACCGATTTTCGGAGCCGACGCGGCGAACGGCTCACCGGTGAGCTCGACGACCTCGAGGGCCCGGACGATCCGGCGACCGTCGGTGTCGAGGATCGCTTCGGCCGCGGCGGGGTCGACCTCGGCGAGCTTGCGGTGCAGGGCGGCGACGCCGATCTGCGCCAGCATCTCCTCGTAACGCGCACGGACCTGCGGGTCGGTCGCCGGAAACTGCCAGTCGTCGAGCAACCCCTGGATGTAGAGCATCGATCCGCCGACGATCACCGGGGTCCGGCCTGCCGAGAGCAACTCCTCGATGTCGCGCGTGGCCGCGGCCTGATATCGCGCGACCGTCGCGACCTCGGTCACGTCGAGGACGTCGATCTGGTGATGGGTGATGCCACGACGCTGCACGACGGTGAGTTTCGCGGTCCCGATGTCCATTCCGCGGTACTGCTGCATCGCGTCGATATTGACGATCTCCCCGTCGAGGGCCTCGGCGAGATCGAGCGCGAGATCGGACTTGCCGACCGCCGTGGGACCCACCACCGCCACCGGAACCGGCACCGGCACCGGCAGACCACCGCCGGTCAAGATCGGTTCCGGTTCGGCGTCCAGCGTGCCACGACATACCCCACGCCGAACGGCGCAGCGGCATACAGGCATTCGGCGCGCAACCCGGCTGCGTCCAACCCGGCTGCGTCCAACCCAACTGCGTCCAACCCAACTGCGTCCAACCCAACTGCATCCAACCCAACTGCATCCAACCCGGGGGGATGCAGCTCGGCAGGGGTCACACCGGTGTGCGTACCCGCCGCACGGGCGACGGCCGCCGCGACCTGCCAGGCAACTCGTCCGCCGACACCCTCGGCGTGGCACTCCTCTACGTCGAGGCCGGCCAGAGCCGACAGATCCGCGGATTCGAGGGCGGCATCGATCCGCTGCTGCAACCGCACGGCCGATTCGCGCTCGCCGCCGCCCGGGGCCTTCGGCGACAGCGCGATCGCACCGTCCCCCACCACCAGCAGACCGACCGGTTCGGACACCGTCGACAGCGCCGCTGCGATCTCCTCCCCCACCGCCGCACACTGTTCGGGGCTCGCCGACGGGTCGAGCACCACCGGCGTCACGCGGTCGGCTCCCGCCTGCTCCCGCAGCCAGGCGGCGATCAGCATCGACAGCGGCAGTCGCGTCCGGTCAGCGCCGGTATCCGCCGACGGCGCCTCGGCGGTGGTATCCGCGGCGGGATCCAGGGTCACCGGCACGTCGACACCGAAACGCGCAAAGGTCCCGGTCGCGGCCACATCGGTGCGGCAGCGCGGCCGGTCGGTGCGGACGGTCGCGTCGGGTCCCGCGGCTTCCGGGGCGGTCGCCGTGTCGTCGGCGCCGACGGCGACCCATCGCGTGGCCGAGTCCACCAGCGCGGTCACCGCCGAGCGCGTCGCCTCGCGAACCGGCCGCGTGTCGTCGGCGTCGGGACCGGCGAGTTCGGGTACCAACAAGGGCGCACTCGGGACGAATACCGCGCAGGTGAACACCTGCTCGACGCTAGTCGACGGCGCGAGGCCACCGTGGACACCCCGGGCGGGCGTCGCCGGCCGGACCGCGCCGATCCGACGACGAGCGGGACCCATTGTTCCGCAGCCCACACGCGATGAACTCTGAGCTGCTTGAATGGACTCCAGCCCGGCGGCCTGACGCGGTCGGGGATCGAAGTGAACGGCAGCCGTGACGCGCGGCACCACGAGGCGGGAAGGGGCACCTGCACATGAGCGGACCAGACGGGACACCGGAGACCAGCGGGCACGAGGCCGGCGGTGGCGATACCGACACCAGCGCACCCACCACGGCACCGGCGGCCTCGCCCCCGGCGCCCAAACCCGGCCCTCGCCCGGGCCCGCGTCCCGGGCCGCGGCCTCGTCCCCAACCGGGACCGGCAGCGTCCGCCCCGATCCCGGTGGTCACCCCGAATCCGTTGCCGCACACAGATCCCCATCGGTTCGGGCGGATCGATGCCGACGGCGTCGTATGGCTGAAGACCTCCTCCGGCGAACGACAGATCGGATCGTGGCAAGCCGGGTCCATCGAGGACGGGCTCGAACACTTCGGGCGGCGATTCGACGATCTGGCAACCGAGGTCGAGATCCTCGAGGAACGCCTCGCCGCGCGGTCCGGCGATCCGCGCAAGGCACAGGCGGCCGCCAAGCATCTTCTGGAGACTCTCCCCGATGCCGCGGTGATCGGTGATGTCGATGCGCTCGCCGAGCGGTTGTCGGCGATCGTCGGGACCGCGGACGAGGTCGCCGACTCACTCAAGGCCGAGCGGGAGGCCACCCGCGCTGCCGCGATCGCCCGCAAGGAGGAACTGGCCGCCGAGGCCGAGACGATCGGCGCGGAGTCCACCCAGTGGAAGACGTCGGGAGACCGGTTGCGGGCGATCCTCGACGAATGGAAGTCGATCAAGGGCATCGACCGCAAGACCGACGACGTGCTGTGGAAGCGGTACGCGAAGGCGCGAGACGCGTTCAACCGCCGACGGGGCGCACATTTCGCCGAGCTCGACCGGGTACGTGCCGGCGCCAAGGCGCGCAAGGAGGAGTTGATCGCGCAGGCCGAGGAATTGTCGTCGTCGACCGACTGGGGTCCGACCTCGGCCCGCTTCCGGGAACTGCTGGGTGAGTGGAAAGCGGCGGGCCGCGCCCCCCGCGACGCCGACGAAGCACTGTGGCAGCGTTTCAAGGCCGCGCAGGACGTGTTCTTCGCCGCACGTAATGCGGTCGCCTCCGAGCGCGATGCCGAGTTCACCGCCAACGGCCAGGCGAAGCTCGAGTTGCTCGCCGCCGCCGAGGCCGCCATCGATCCCGCCGCCGACCTCGAAGCGGCGCGCCGCGAGTTCCGTGCGTTCCGCGACAAGTGGGACGAGATCGGTAAGGTCCCCCGGGAGCAGATGCACAGTCTCGAGAGCCGGGCCCGCGCCCTCGAGAAGCGGATTCGCGACGCCGAGGACGCACAATGGCAGCGCACCGACCCGGAGGCGCAGGCACGCGCCGCCCAATTCGCCGACCGCGCAGCGCAATTGGAAGAGCAGGCCCGCAAGGCCGAGGAGCGCGGCAAGGCACGTGACGCGGCCAAGCTGCGTGAGCAGGCGGCGCAGTGGCACGAGTGGGCTCAGGCCGCCCAGACCGCGATCGACGAGCTCTGAGCCCGCGTCGGGTCACCGCCGCTCAAGCGCTGGTGTCACCGCCGCTCAGGCGCCGGTGCCACCGTCGGTGGGTGGACGGAAGTCGGTCCGGCCGCGGATGCGGCGGGTCGCCTCCTCGCGTTTGGCGGCCTCGACCCGACGCTGTTCGGCGATGGCGAGGTGATAGGTGCTGCGTGCCCACACGACCCGCGCCCAGTGGAAGGTGAGCACGAAGACCGCGATCCAGCCGAGGATCAGCCCGATCCCGACGCCGGACGGCGGCTCGATCCCGCCGACGCCCGGGGTGTTGCGGGTCCACCAGGCCAGCATCCCGGCAACGCAGGCGACGGCCGATCCGCACAATGCGACCCACGCGATGATCCAGCGCCGGGTGAGCAGTGCGAGCATCGATGCGCCGATCCCGAAGATCACCAGCAGATAGACGAAGACCCGGGAGGTCACCGCCACCCGCTCGGTCACCGCATTCGCCGACATCGTCAGCACGTCGATCCCGCTGGCCGACCCGGTGTGCGGTAGCACCAGCGACACCATCGCGAGCAGCACCGCGACCGCCACGACGATGGCGCGCGCACCCGGGTCGATCTCGCCGGCCACCTTGCGTTCGGCCTTGCGCAGGTCGTTCTCGTAGGCAGCCAGGTCGGCAAGGCTCTCCGACGATCCGGACGGACGCCGGACATCGCGACCGAGGAGTTCCGAGAGCGCCTTGTCGCCCCGCAGGTTCTCGCGGCGTTCACGCGTCGCCGCGGATTCTCCGTCGGCCGCACCCGCGACGTCGTCGCCGTCGCGTCGGTCGGAGTCCTGCGGGTTCTGATCGTCGATACTCATGTCGTCCCTCACTGTCCTGCCGTCGCCATCACGCGCCCGGGATCCGCGGGACCGGCCCCACAGGCCCCGGCACCGCAGCCGTTGTCCTCCGCGACGACCGGCGCGGGACCGATGCCGGGGATACCGAGGCCGACGCCCACTGGCGGAGTCGTCGGGGTCCGGCTCTGTTCGTGCGCGTCACCGGCTCGGGTGCGCCGATGCCCGGCCACCCCGGCGTCGGCGATGAGGTGGTGCGGCGCAGCCTCGGTGACCTCGGTGGTCACGATGTCACCGGGACGGATCGCCGTGGCGCGGTCCCCGGGACGGAAATGAACCAGCCGGCCGTCCCGCGCGCGACCGGTCATGCGGTGCGAGTGCGCGCTCTTGCGGCCCTCGTCGGCGACCACGAGCAACTCGACCTCCCGGCCGATGATCGCCCGGTTCTCCGACAGACAGATCTGCTCCTGGAGTTCGATCAGGCGTCGGTACCGCTCGGAGACGACCTCCGGCGGCACCTGCTCGTCCATCGTGGCCGCGGGCGTACCCGGTCGCGGCGAGTACTGGAAGGTGAAGGCACTGGCGAAGCGGGCTTGTTCGACCACCTCGAGGGTCTGGACGAAGTCGTCCTCGGTCTCGCCGGGGAAGCCGACGATGATGTCGGTGGTGATGGCGGCGTGCGGCATCGCCGCGCGCACCTTGTCGAGGATGCCGAGGAAGCGGGTACGCCGATAGCTGCGGCGCATCGACTTCAATATCCGGTCGGACCCGGATTGCAGCGGCATGTGCAGCTGCGGGCAGACATTCGGCGTGTGGGCCATCGCCTCGATGACATCGTCGGTGAACTCCGCCGGATGGGGCGAGGTGAACCGCACGCGCTCGAGCCCGTCGATGTCGCCGCAGGCGCGCAGCAGTTCGGCGAACGCACCGCGGTTGCGCGGGGTGTCCGGGTCGGCGAAGGACATGCCGTAGGCGTTGACGTTCTGCCCGAGCAGGGTCACCTCGAGCACACCGGCGTCGACGAGGGCGCTCACCTCGGCGAGCACGTCGCCGGGCCGGCGATCGACCTCCTTGCCACGCAACGACGGCACGATGCAGAACGTGCACGTGTTGTTACATCCCACCGACACCGAAACCCAACCGGCATAGGCGGATTCGCGTTTCGCCGGCAAGGTGGAGGGAAATGCTTCGAGGGAGTCACGGATCTCGACCTGGGCGGCCTCGTTGTGGCGCGCGCGTTCGAGCAACACCGGCAACGACCCGATGTTGTGTGTGCCGAAGACGACGTCGACCCACGGCGCCCGGCCCAGCACCGCGTCCTTGTCCTTCTGCGCCAGACAACCGCCCACGGCGATCTGCATACCCGGGCGAGCGGCCTTCACCGGCGCCAGATGTGACAGATTGCCGTAGAGCTTGTTGTCGGCGTTCTCCCGGATCGCGCATGTGTTGAAGACCACAAGGTCGGCGTCGTCGTCGGAGTCGGCCCGGATGTAGCCCGCCTCCTCGAGCAACCCCGAGATGCGCTCGGAGTCGTGGACGTTCATCTGGCAGCCGTAGGTGCGGACCTGATAGCGACGCACGACGTCGTCGCCCACACCGACATTCGGCGAGGTCGCTGCGGATTCGGACAGGTCGATACTCACTCGGTCCAGAGTACGGGGCGGGGGCAAATCGGCTGTCGGGCCTCCGGGCGGGGTCACGTCGGGGTGCTTGTACGGAAAAGTGCACGTGACTACCCGTTTCCTCCTGAATCGGACACGCAGGTGTCGCATTTGCCGCGCCGTTCGGACTTGTCCCCATTAGGGTTGTGACGTATGACCGAATCCCCGAACGCGGCGCCGGGTGCGGCGACCGCCGCCGATTCACCGCCGATGATCGCCATGACGAATGTGCAGAAGCACTTCGGTGAGCTCCACGTCCTCAAGGACATCAACCTCGACGTTCCACGCGGGCAGGTCGTAGTCGTGCTCGGCCCCTCGGGATCGGGTAAATCGACCCTGTGCCGGACGATCAATCGTCTCGAACCGATCGATAGCGGCGAGATCCGCATCGAAGGTGAGTTGCTACCCGCCGAGGGTAAGGATCTCGCGCGCCTGCGCGCCGATGTCGGCATGGTCTTCCAGTCGTTCAACCTGTTCGCACACAAGACGATCCTGCAGAACGTCACACTCGCGCCGACGAAGGTCCGCAAACAGAACAAGGCCGAGGCCGAGAAGCACGCCCTCCAGCTCCTCGAGCGGGTGGGCATCGCCAGTCAGAAGGACAAGTACCCGGCGCAGCTATCCGGCGGACAGCAGCAACGCGTGGCGATCGCCCGATCCCTGGCCATGAACCCCAAGATCATGCTGTTCGACGAGCCCACCTCGGCCCTCGACCCGGAGATGGTCAACGAGGTCCTCGACGTCATGGTCTCGCTGGCCAAGGAGGGCATGACGATGCTCGTGGTCACCCACGAGATGGGCTTCGCCCGCAAGGCCGCCGACCGCGTCATCTTCATGGCCGACGGCGCGGTCGTCGAGGATTCCGACCCCGAGTCCTTCTTCGACAACCCGCAGTCCGACCGCGCCAAGGACTTCCTGTCGAAGATCCTGGGTCACTGAGATGGCCAACCCCACCAACACCCCGGGATCATCGACAAGACATATGCGACAACGTTTTCCACAGACCTCCGGTCATCGGCGACGCGGACGCTCCGCGGCCCTGGGCGCCGCGGTGCTCGTGGCCGCGGTCCTCGCCGCCTGCCTGACCGCCTGCGGCAGTTCCGAACCCCGCAATCTGCTCGACTCCATTCGCAACGGAAAAGTGGTTCTGGGCACCAAGTACGACCAGCCCGGCCTGGGTATCCGCAACCCCGACCGAAGCGTCACCGGATTCGACCCGTCGGTGTCGACCTACGTCGTCAATCACATCGCCGATCAGCTCAAGGTGGCTCATCCCGAGATCACCTGGCGCGAGACACCGTCAGCCCAGCGCGAGACGCTCATCAACAACGGTGAGGTCGACATGATCGCGGCCACCTACTCGATCAACGCCTCCCGCGCGAAGCAGGTCAGCTTCGCCGGGCCCTACCTGATCAACTATCAGGCGCTGCTCGTCCGCGAGGACGACAACTCGATCACCTCGCTCACCGATCTGAACAAGGGCAAGAAACTCTGCTCGGTCACCGGGTCGACGTCGGCGCAGAACGTCAAGGCGCAGCTACCCGGAGTGCAACTGCAGGAGTACGACTCGTACTCGTCGTGTGTGGAGGCCGTGCGTCGCGGCAAGGTCGACGCGTTGACCACCGACGAGGTCATCCTCGCCGGTTACGCCGACTTCTTCCCCGACGAGTTCAAGCTCGTCGGGATGACCTATCCCAAGGACGCGTGCGTGACCAGCAGCGGCAAGAAGGTCCTCAAGAAGCAGGGTGCGCCGTTCTCCACCGAGAACTACGGCATCGGCATGGCCAAGAACTACCCCGACGCGATCACCGCCGTGAACGAGGCGCTCGACGCCATGCTCCAGCCGGGCCCGGGCGGAGGCGAATCCGCATGGGAGGCGGCGCTGCGCAAGGCGATCGGCAATCAGTATGTCGACGAGATGATGGCCCGTGCCGCCGCGCCCGGATCGAGCTACAAGTTCCTACCCGATCCCGGACCGCAGGCCGTCGACAAGATCATCAACTCCATGTCCACCCCGTGCCCGCCGGGACTGAGCTGAGGAAGGCAGGTGAACAACCATGAATGAACTCTGGTCGGACATGGGGCCACAACTGTGGCCCGCGTTCAAGGTGACCCTGGAACTCACCTTCTGGTCGGCGCTCGGCGCGCTCATCTGGGGCATCATCCTGGCCGGGATGCGGGTCTCCCCCGTTCCGGTGATGCGCTGGTTCGGCGCCACCTACGTCAACATCGTGCGCAACACGCCGCTGACACTGATCATCATCTTCTGCTCGGTGGGCCTCTATCAGAACCTCGGTCTGGCATTGGCTCCGGACAACAACACCTTCATCGAGAACAACAACTTCCGCCTGGCGGTGCTGGCCTTCATCCTCTACACGGCCACCTTCGTCTGCGAGACACTGCGATCGGGTTTCAACACCGTCCCGATCGGGCAGGCCGAGGCCGCCCGCTCCCTGGGCCTGGGTTTCACGCAGGTCTTCGGGATCATCGTGCTGCCACAAGCGTTGCGCGCGGTGATCGGACCACTGGGCAGCGTGTTGATCGCCCTGACCAAGAACACCACGATCGCCTCGGTGATCGGGGTCGCCGAAGCCTCGCTGCTGATGAAGGAACAGATCGAGGACCACGCCAATGAGATCGTCGCGATCTTCGTGATCATCGCCATCGGCTTCATGATCATCACCCTGATCGAGGGCGCCATCTTCGGCTACCTCGCCAAGCGACTGGCGGTGAAACGATGAGCGGCGCAACAGTTCTCTACGACGCACCCGGACCGAAGGCACGGATTCGCAATGCGATCATCGCCGCGATCTTCCTCGCGGTGATCGTCGCGGTCGTCGTGTACGTGCTCGTCGTCCTCACCGACAACGATCAGCTGACCGGTGAGAAATGGAATCCCTTCGTCACCGGGACCACCTGGACGACCTACATCCTGCCGGGTCTCTGGGGAACCCTGAAAGCGGCGTTCCTGTCGATCATCTTCGCCATGATCCTCGGTTCGGTGCTCGGCATCGGCCGACTGTCCGATCACCTGTGGGTGCGGACGCTGAGCGGCTTGTTCGTCGAGATCTTCCGTGCCATCCCGGTACTGATCCTGATGATCTTCGCCTACTACCTGTTCGCCGATTACGCGGTGTTCCCCTCCTCGCAGTTGGCGTTCGCGGCGGTCGTCACGGGTCTGACCCTCTACAACGGGTCGGTGATCGCCGAAATCCTGCGTTCGGGCATCAACTCACTGCCCAAGGGACAGACCGAGGCGTCGATGGCGTTGGGACTGCGCAAGTCCCAGATGATGCGCATCGTGCTGCTGCCGCAGGCGATCACCGCGATGCTGCCCGCCCTGATCTCGCAAATGGTCATCGCACTGAAGGACTCTGCACTCGGCTACGCCATCGGCTACGTCGAGGTGGTCCGGTCGGGCATCCAGTCGGCGTCGTATTACGGCAACTACCTGCCCGCACTCGTCGTGGTGGCGGTGGTGATGATCATCATCAACTTCGGACTGTCGTCTCTGGCGACCTTCATCGAGAAGACGTTGCGCCGGGGACGCCGCAGAACCGACGTACCCCACGGTGAGGACGTGGATCTCGGCGCCATGGAGAACATGCCGAACTTCGGTCCGCGATAACGCACTCCAGGCCCGTATCGATCAGACGATGTTGCCGATCAGTATGACGTTTCGCCCGGATTCCGAGTGAAACGTCATACTGATCGAGCTGTTTCTCGGCTCGGCGCGATCAATTCACTCCGCCGAGTTCATTCCGGCCGCGCGTCGAGGTGCTCGCCGACGACGTCGATCGCCAGGGACTGCGGATACCCGCGGCGGACCAGCATGCCCACCAGTCGACGAAAGTGCTTGTCCCGCTCGGTGCGATCGGCCACCTGCTCGAGCACACGCGGAGTCAGTTTCTTGGCGACCAGACGGCCGGCCACGGCACGCTCGTCCTCGGGGTCGATGTCGGCCAACGCATTCTCGATCGTTGCCGCATCCACGCCCTTCGCCTTGAGCTCGTGACGTAGCGCCACGCGTCCGCGTCCCGAGTGGGTGTGGCGTGACCGCACCCACTCGGAGGCGAAGTCCTCATCGTCGAGCAGACCCGCGGAATCCAGGCGCCGCATCACATCGGCCACCGTGTCGGCGTCAAAGCCGCGCCGACCCAGTCGCTCCTGCATCTCGCCGCGCGACCGCGCCCGGACTCCCAGCAGTCGCAACGCCACATCCCACGCCGTGGGGCCGGTTGCGCCGCGGGAGTCGGTTGCGCCGCGGGGTTCGGTTGCGCCGGTCAGAATTCCACCGGAGCCGGAGCAACGTCATCGGCGTCGACCACCGCGCCGATGCCCAACTTCTCCTTGATCTTCTTCTCGATCTCGTCGCGGATGTCGTCGTTCTCGAGCAGGAACTTCCGGGCGTTCTCCTTGCCCTGACCGAGCTGATCACCCTCGTAGGTGAACCACGAGCCGGACTTGCGGATGAAGCCCTCGGCCACACCCATGTCGATGAGCGAGCCCTCCTTGGAGATGCCGTGTCCGTAGAGGATGTCGAACTCGGCCTGCTTGAACGGCGGTGCCACCTTGTTCTTGACGACCTTGACGCGCGTGCGGTTGCCGACGGCGTCGGTGCCGTCCTTCAGGGTCTCGATGCGACGGACGTCCAGACGCACCGACGAGTAAAACTTGAGTGCCTTACCGCCCGTGGTGGTCTCCGGTGAGCCGAACATCACGCCGATCTTCTCGCGCAGCTGGTTGATGAAGATCGCGGTGGTGTTGGAGTTGCTCAACGCCGAGGTCATCTTGCGCAGCGCCTGGCTCATCAGGCGGGCCTGCAGACCGACATGCGAATCGCCCATCTCACCCTCGATCTCGGCCTTGGGCACCAGTGCGGCAACCGAGTCGATGACGAGGATGTCGAGGGCACCGGAGCGGATCAGCATGTCGGCGATCTCCAACGCCTGCTCACCGGTGTCCGGCTGCGACACCAGCAGGGCATCGACGTCCACGCCGAGCTTGGCCGCGTAATCCGGATCGAGCGCGTGCTCGGCGTCGATGAACGCCGCGATACCGCCCTGGGCCTGTGCGTTGGCGACCGCATGCAGGGCGACGGTGGTCTTACCCGACGATTCCGGGCCGTAGATCTCGACGACGCGGCCGCGCGGGAGTCCGCCGATACCCAGCGCGACGTCGAGGGCGATCGAGCCGGTCGGGATCACCTCGATCGGCTGTCGGGTCTCTTCGCCGAGCCGCATGACCGAGCCCTTGCCGAAGTTCTTGTCGATCTGTGCGAGTGCGAGATCGAGGGCCTTCTCACGATCCTGGGGCGCTGCTGCCATGGCTGTCTCCTCGTGTCTGTGCGCCGGGGACTCCGGCGGTCATCGGGTGGGTCGTCGGTATCGGTGTGATTCGTGAAGGACGTTAGCGACGGGGTCCGACAAAACCGTTCACGTCCTCACGAGAGCTTTGGACGCACGCGGTGCCGAGTTGGTTCCACACCCCTACAGAATTGCGTGAACATGTGTTCGATGGCAAGTCCGACACGCGGGTTCCGGGCGACTTCTACCAGCGTGACTACCAGCGGTGGCGCGGCACGTCGAAGTCCCGACAGATCGCCACCCACACATCGCGCGGATCGACGCCCGCCTCGATCGCCTGCGCGCCCGTCCGTCCACCGAGTTCGGTGAGCACGTGATCGGACAGGATCGAGTCCGCCGACATCGTGCCGAACTCCTCGGTGATCAACTCGGTGAACTCGGTCAATCGCATCGCGGCACTCCCCCTTTACCCGTCCGGTACCCACCGCCGTGTCCGAGCGCATCCCCGGCGACCGACCGACGGTACACCTCGCACACCACGCGCACCGGGTCCACCACGTCCGACGCCGATGCGGCAGCCGATGCCGCGGCGCGCGCATACCCCGGATCGCCGAGCACCGCGGCGACCGCCTCGGCGATCGCGTGCCCCTCGACCGGCCGCACCAGCATGCCGCTGCCCTGTCGGGCCACCCGGTTGGCCAATTCCCACTGATCACCGCCGCCGGGAACGGTGACCACCGGTACCCCTGCCGACAACGACTTCGCCAGCATCCCGTGACCACCACCGCACACCACCACATCGGCTCGGCCCACAAGCTGATCTTGCCGTCCCAGCCCGGCGGTCACCGACAGCCCGGGCGCCCCGAACCCCTCGGCCCCTGGTGGGTCGAGCGCCGAGATGACCACGCGCACAGGATCTCTCGATGCCAGCTCGGTCAATCCGGCCAGCGTCTCGGTGAGCATGTCGGCCGCACCGATCACCGCGGTCGACGGCGCCACCACCACCACGGGGCCGGCGCCCGGCGGCGGTTCGACGATCACGTCGGTGGGCTCCCACAGAAGTGGTCCGACCAGGTGCGCCCGCGTCGGCCAGTCCGGTCGGGGGACCTCGAGCGCGGGCAGGGTCGCGATCAGTCGGGGAACGCCGGGAGGAGACTCCGCCAAACCGATCCCCCGCCGTGCGGTCGCACGCTGACGCTCACCGGCACGGACGGAGACATTGCTCGCCGTGCGCAGCGCGATGTCGCGGAGTCGACCACCGACGCCGTCACCCGGGCTCAGCCCGGCGCCGATGGGCGGCAATCCCCGCGACGGCAGGTAGAGCGGATGCGGCGACAATTCGATCGCGGGGATTCCGCACAGCTCCGCCGCCCACAACCCGCCGACGGTGATGACATCGGAGATCACCAGATCGGTTCCCCGGGCGGCGAGCACCGGTGCAAGCGCAACGGCCATGCGGGCGGCGCGCGCACCGAGCTTGGCACCGGCATCGGAATCGTCGTCGGTGGCCCGAGCGCGCAGGCCGGGTAACTCCGCGACGTCGAGTCCGCGCGAGCGCGCCACCTCGTGCCACACGGCGCCGGTCCATACCGGCGCCGAGATGTCTTGCGCTGCAAGCTTTTCCGCCAACGCAAACGCCGGGAACGCGTGTCCGGCGTCCGGACCGGCGACGATGGCGACCTTCCGGGGGGCCACCGGAGACGACGTCGGCGGCAACGGTGAGGTCAGTTGCCCGTCTGCGGCGGCTCGGTGGTCGGCTTCGTCAGTCCCGGTGCCGGCTGCGCCGCCGGGGACGCCGCTCCCCCGGTCGGCAGCGAGCCGCCGGACATGCTGGCACGAATCTGTTCGAGACGCGCATGCCCGGCCATCTGCACGCCGGCCTGCTCGACCTCGGCCATCCGGCCCTGTACCGAATTCTTCGCCAATTCGGCGGAACCGAGCGCGTTGGCATAGCGTCGCTCGATCTTCTCGCGCACCTGGTCGAGGCTCGGGGTGTTGCCCGGCACCGAGAGCTCACTCATCTGATTGAGAGAGGCGCTGACCTGCTCCTGCATCTTGGCCTGCTCGAGCTGGCTGAGCAGTTTGGAGCGTTCGGCGAGCTTCTGCTGCAAGATCATCGCGTTGCGTTCGACCGCCTGCTTGGCCTGCTGCGCGGCCTGCAGGGATTGATCATGCAGCGATTTCAGGTCCTCGACGCCCTGTTCGGCGGTGACGAGCTGAGCAGCAAAGGCCTCGGCCGCGTTGGTGTACTCCTGCGCCTTCTGCGCATCGCCTGCGGCATTGGCCTGATCGGCCAAGGTCAGCGCCTGACGGGTGTTGGCCTGCAGCCGCTCGACCTCTTCGAGTTGACGATTGAGCTTCATCTCGAGCTGACGCTGGTTGCCGATCACCGACGCCGCCTGCTGCGAGAGCGCCTGATGCTGGCGCTGCGCATCCTCGATCGCCTGCTGGATCTGGATCTTCGGGTCGGCATTCTCGTCGATCTTCGCGTTGCCGAGTGCCATCAGATAGCGCCACATCTTCACGAACGGGTTCGCCATGCTTCTCGTCAGCTCCATTCAGAACGGTTTCGCGTCGGTCTGCACACCAATCTAGCGTCTCGGTCGGCGGTGCGATGCAGTCCGGCATTCAGTTGGGGGATTACCCCGGGGATACCCGGATCTCGCGGATCGCGCACACCTCACATCGCCCGGCCACCCGGACATCGAGGGATCCACCGACATCTCACACCCGCATCGACAGTCCCGAACGCATACGCGACCGAGACGCCGGATTTCGGGGCGACAAGCGGCGCCGCCGAACGGGTGTCGTCGAACGAGGCGACGTCAGGCTGCCGCCAGCGCGGTCGCGTGTGTATGCACCTCCGGTGCCGCGATGACCACCTTGGACGCGATGCCCGCCTCACGGTCGGCACCGTCGGCCGCCTGAGCCGACGCCGTGGCATGGTCCGGACGCATGGCGGTGCCGACGTCGAGGAGCAGATCGGCGATCTCCACCTCGAGAGCGTCGCAGATGGCGGCCAGAAGTTCGCTGGATGCCTCTTTCTGACCCCGCTCGACCTCGGACAGGTAACCCAGACTCACCCGCGCATCGGTGGACACCTCACGCAGCGTCCGGCCCTGCTGGGTGCGAACGCGACGCAGGCTGTCGCCGAGCGCCTCTCGCAAAAGCATTGCCATCGGGCTTCCTCCCTGTCTGTCTCGCACATCCGAACACCGCCACCGGTGGCGATGATCCACCCGCGATGGGCCCCACATCGTGTTGGCGAACCACCACCGCGCTGTTCAACGCCCGACGGGGGTGTGTCGTTCCCGAAGGTCACGCGCGGGCAACCGTTGAACGCGCGTGTGGACGACAGTAGTCGAATTCCGTGACCGTCGCCGCGTCTCCCGCGGCGAGCCGACACGTGTCTCCGGCGCGAGCCGACACGTGGGACCCGGCCTGGGCCCGCCTTATCCGCCGGACGATGCCTGATCCGACAGCCGATGCTGATGCGCGGGCCGGCGTCGTCTCCGCGGGTCACTGGTCGTCTCCGCGGGTCAGTGTCGTTCGGGGCCCGACCCGGTGATCGGGGCGCCCTGGTGCGGTGCGGCCCCGCGGGCCCGGTGGCGCGCGGAACTGCGCAGGCGCAGCGCCTGCCACACGTAATCGAATCCGGTGGCCACCGTGATGACGACCGCCACCCACATGATGATGACCGCCAGCAGATGAAACGCCCCACTCAGCGGAAAGAGCAGCAATCCGATACCGATGGCCTGCAACAACGTCTTGAGCTTGCCGCCCCGGCTGGCGGGGATGACCCCGTGTCGCAGTACCCAGAACCGCA
This sequence comes from Gordonia sp. L191, assembly GCF_030077625.1. NCBI lineage: Bacteria > Bacillati > Actinomycetota > Actinomycetes > Mycobacteriales > Gordoniaceae > Gordonia > Gordonia sp. L191. Next base: position 2,823,130 of record NZ_CP125996.1, read on the forward strand.
GCGCGGTGACGCCGAGTTCGCGGACCAGGATGATCGCGGTGATCCACCACGACAGATCCCCGAGTAGCGACAGTCCGATCAGTGCCGAACCGATCAACGCCTTGTCGGCGATGGGATCGGCGAGTTTGCCGAAGTCGGTGACCAGGTTGCGTCCACGGGCCAGGCGGCCGTCGATGTGGTCGGTGATCGCGGCGACGCCGAAGATCACCGCAGCGCCGACACGCCACCAGGTCTGGTGTCCACCATCGATGAACAGGACCACCAGGAATACCGGTACCAGGACGATCCGGAAGACGGTCAGCGCGTTGGCGATGTTGACGACCGGCACCGGGTCGACGGGATCGGTGATGTGATCGGGTCCCCGCCCGACGTCGGCGAGACCGCGTTCGTTGACCGCCCGGCGCATCCGATCGGTCATGAGACCGCATCCCGGGCGCCGGCTCCTGTACTCGGCGCCGGACGCGTGTCGTTCATTCGCACGATCACCAGGGTATCGACCGAGGCATGCTCGGCGATCGGCGGATCCGGGCGTGGACCGGCCACCCGTCACCGGTGCCCCGTCGCGGCTCCGGTCGGGAGCCTGCCTCCCGGTGACGCGCCCGGCGGCCTGGGGGCAAGATGAACGCATGAACTCCCGTGGCGAGGTCGTCGTCCGTCGTGCCCGGACCTCCGACGTTCCGCGCATCAAGGAACTCATCGACCAGTACGCCGGGCGAATCCTGTTGGAGAAGAACCTCGTCACGCTCTACGAGGCCGTGCAGGAGTTCTGGGTGGCCGAACTCGACGGGCTTGTCGTGGGTTGTGGTGCACTGCACGTACTCTGGGCCGACCTCGGTGAGGTCCGTACCGTCGCCGTCGATCAGCAGTGCTCCGGGCGGGGTATCGGCCACCGGCTCGTCGCACGACTACTCGACGTGGCGCGGGAGTTGCAACTCGCACGCGTCTTCGTGCTCACCTTCGAGACCGAGTTCTTCGGCCGACACGGGTTCCGGGAGATCGAGGGCACGCCGGTCACCCGAGAGGTGTTCGAGGAGATGTGCCGCTCCTACGACACCGGTGTCGCGGAGTTCCTCGACCTGAGCTACGTCAAGCCGAATACGCTGGGCAACACCAGGATGCTGGTCCACCTTGATGCGCCGGCCGCCGAACAATCGACATGATGAGCCGAAACCTCAACGTGTCGAACGATATTCACCAGAGCGAGGAGATTCTTTCGTGACCATTTATGCGGTGCATTACGGCTACGAGCCGGCCAAGGCGGCCACCCGCGACGCCCATCGTGCCGTCCATCGTCAATGGCTGTCGGAGGAGCACCAGGCCGGCAACGTGCTCCTCAGCGGTCCCTACCCCGACGGCTCCGGAGCATTGATCTTGATCCGGGTCGACGGCGACATCGACGCTGCCGAGGCATTCATGGCCAACGACCCGTTCAACGCACACCAGGCCGTCGACTCGGTGCGCATCGTCGAGTTCACCCAGGTGTACGGACCGTTCGACGACTGACCTCGCCACGACCGCGGGGCAGGATCGCCGGCGCCGTGACCGCGATCGGCGTGACGCTCACCGATTGCACCCTGACACTCACGCCGGACGCCGGTCTCCCCGACGCCCCACCGCAGGTACGGCGGGAATTCCTTCACACGTCGCAATGAGGCGGAAGGCGGTGCGGACCGATACCGGTCCGCACCGCACCGACCTCATCACGTCGGCGGAACCGCCTTCTGTCGACGCGAACTCACCAGGCTCGCGACCGTCGTGATCACCAGGGTGCCGACGATGATGCCCAGCGAGAGCGGGGTGGAGATCTCCGGGACCGACAGGTGCTCGCCACCGTTGATGAACGGCAGGGTGTTCTCGTGCAACGCGTGCAGCACCAGCTTGACGCCGATGAAGGCCAGGATGAACGACAGGCCGAACGACAGGTACACCAGGCGGTCGAGCAGGCCACCGAGCAGGAAGTACAGCTGACGCAGACCCATCAGCGCGAACGCGTTCGCGGTGAACACCAGGTAGGGCTGCTGGGTCAGTCCGTAGATCGCCGGGATGGAGTCGAGGGCGAAGAGGATGTCGGTGAAGCCGATGACGATGAGCACCAACAACATCGGGGTGGCCATCCGCTTGCCGGAGATCCGGGTGAACAGGCGGTCGCCGTCGTAGGTGTCCGTGGTGCGCAGGACCCGCTTGACGAACCGTTCCAGACGCGATTCGCGCTGCTCCTCGTGCTCGACCGGATCGTCGCTCTCGCGCAGCAGCTTGATCGCGGTGAAGATCAGGAACGCACCGAACAGGTAGAACACCCAGCTGTAGGCGTTGATCGCGGCAGCGCCGACGGCGATGAACAGACCACGCAGCACCAACGCCATGACGATGCCGAGCAGCAGCACCTTCTGCTGGTATTCCTTGGGCACGGCGAACTTCGACATGATGATGACGAAGACGAAGAGGTTGTCGACCGAGAGTGCCTTCTCGGTGACGTACCCGGCGAAATATTCACCGCCGTACGTCGATCCCCATTTCCACCACACGAATCCGCCGAAGATGACGGCGATCGTGATGTAGATGGCCGACCACATGCCCGATTCCTTGAGGGAGGGAGCGTGCGGTACGCGGACGTGGGCGAAGAAATCGAAGATGAACAGACCCAGGATCACCAAACACGTGATGATCCACATCGTGGTCGAGACTTGCATGAGCGATCTACCTCCAGCGCGCAGCACAAAGATGGTTGCGATGCCAGAGGTCTCTCCCGCCGTTGGACGACCGGGGATCCGGGCCTCGGTCCGAAGGTGATCGGCACCTTCGGGCTCCGCGACCGTATTGACGGACCCGCCGCGAGATGGGGATACTCCCCTCTTCGATCTGCGACCACCCTACACGATGTCCGATTCGACCGGTTCGCCTGACGACGCGACCTACGATGGCGGCCATGGCACGTCACCGGTCCCGCGCGGCCACCGTGGACGACATCCACGCCGCAGCCCGGTCGATGCCGTATGTCACCGACGCGAACGGCGATCCCGATCGCCCGGTCTATCAGGTCGGTGGCAAGAGTTTCGTGTTCTTCCGCACCCCGCGCCCGGACGCGGTCGACGAGGCCGGACACCGTTACGACGACGTCGTGGTGCTGTGGGTGCCCTCGGAAGCCGACAAACAGGCGCTCGTCCAGGACCCGAGGTCACCGTTCTTCACGACCACGCACTTCGACGGTCACCCATCGGTGCTGCTTCGGACGTCGAGGATCGGTAAGATCTCGGTCGACGAATTGACCGAGATCGTCACCGATGCCTGGCTGTCTCGGGCCTCGGCGCGACGCGCACGCGACTGGCTCGCCGCGCACGGCGACACCTGAGACCGCGACTGCCGAGACCGGCATGCCCGGGTCTACTCGGCCTCGGTGTCGCCGTCCTGCTCCCCGCCGCCGTTGATCGATGCGATCACGCCGGCCAGATCCTCCGGCTTCACCAGCACCTCGCGGGCCTTGGACCCCTCGCTCGGTCCGACGACCCCTCGGGTCTCCATCAGATCCATGAGTCGTCCGGCCTTGGCGAAACCGACACGCAATTTGCGCTGGAGCATCGACGTCGAGCCGAACTGGCTGCTGACGACCAACTCGATCGCCTGGAGCAGATCGTCGAGATCGTTGCCGATGTCGGAGTCGATGTCCTTCTTGTCGCCGGCCTTGGCTGCGGTGACGCCCTCGGTGTATTCGGGCTCGGCCTGCTCCTTGGCGTAGTCGACGACGGCACTGATCTCCTCGTCGGTGATGAACGCGCCCTGCATGCGGATCGGTTTGTTCGCCCCCATCGGCAGGAACAGCCCGTCGCCCATGCCGATGAGCTTTTCCGCGCCCGGTTGGTCGAGGATGACACGTGAGTCGGTCAGCGACGACGTCGCGAACGCCAGACGCGAGGGCACGTTGGTCTTGATCAGGCCCGTCACCACGTCCACCGACGGCCGCTGGGTGGCCAGCACCAGATGAATGCCCGCGGCGCGGGCCTTCTGGGTGATACGCACGATCGCGTCCTCGACATCGCGCGGGGCGGTCATCATCAGGTCGGCGAGTTCGTCGACGATCGCCACGATGTAGGGATACGGCTTGTACACGCGCTCGGACCCGAGTGGCGTGGTGATCTCACCGGAACGCACCTTCGCGTTGAAGTCATCGATGTGACGCACCCGGGACGCCTTCATGTCCTGGTAGCGCTGCTCCATCTCCTCCACCAGCCATGCCAACGCGGCTGCGGCCTTCTTCGGTTGGGTGATGATCGGCGTGATCAGATGCGGGATGCCCTCGTACGGGGTCAGCTCGACCATCTTCGGGTCGATGAGGATCATCCGTACCTGCTCGGGTGTGGCCCGGGTGAGCAGCGACACCAGCATCGAGTTCACGAAGCTCGACTTACCCGAACCGGTCGAGCCGGCGACCAGCAGGTGTGGCATCTTCGCCAGATTCGCGCTGACGAAGTCACCCTCGATGTCCTTGCCGAGGCCGATGACCAGCGGGTGACCGTCCTTGCGGGTCGACGGCGCGGTGAGGACGTCGGCGAGACGCACCATCTCCCGGTCGGAGTTGGGTACCTCGATACCGACCGCCGATTTACCCGGGATCGGCGCGAGAAGCCGCACATTGTCGGTGGCCACCGCGTAGGCGATGTTGCGTTGCAGGGCGGTGATCTTCTCGACCTTGACCCCCGGGCCGAGTTCGACCTCGTACCGGGTGACCGTCGGCCCACGGGTGTAACCGGTGACCGCGGCGTCGATCTTGAACTGCTCCAGAACACCGGTGACACGATCAATCATGTCCTCGTTCGAGCTGCTCCCCTGCTTGGGCGGATCGCCCTCGATCAGCAGGGCGGTCGGCGGCAGCCGATAGTCGCCGTCGGCGGGCTCGACGGTGAACGGCTCATCCGCGTCGTCGTCGACGGGGGTCGGCGGCGGGGCAGCCGGAGCCGCGGCGGGCGGCGTGGCGCGCGCGGGCTTGGTGGTATCCGAGGTCGCCCGAGCGGCGGGTCGGCTGCGCGTCCGGCGCGGCGCCGGTGGCTCGGCGAGCGGTTCGGTGACCTCGTCGACGAACGGATCGGTGGTGGCGTCGTCGCCGAATCGCTCCGTCGTCGCCGACGCGAGCACGTCGCCGGCACTGACCGGTGCCGGACGACGGGATCGTCGGGAACGCCGCGGACTCTCGGCGGCCGGGTCCGGCGGGTAATTGTCGTAGGGATCGGGCGAGTACCCCGGGTCGCCCGCGGGACGACCGCGTCGAGCGGACGACCCGCCGAACCGATCGTCGGATCCGAAGTCGTCGCGATCGTGGGCGTCGCGATCGTGGGCGTCGCGATCATGGTCGTCGGGATCATAGGGATGGGGTTCGTCGGAGTCCCACGGAAGTTCGTCGTCGTCGGTGTCCCAGTCGTCGACACCTGCGGTCAGGCCGAGATAGGTGCGCACTGCGTCGAGCACGTCACGCACCGTCCGGCCGCTGATGACCAGAACGCCAAAGGCCATGCACAACAACAGGATCGGCACCGACACCCATGCCGTCGCACCGGCGGTCAGCGGCGTGCCGACGGCAAACCCGAGGAACCCGCCGGCAGCAGAGCGGCCATCGAGATCCGTCGGCGACCCCGCCATCAGGTGGATGAGTCCCAGCAGCGGCAGCACAATGAGCAGCGCGGCACCGATGTAGCGGCCCCGACGCACCGGGTTCGGCGGGCGTCGCATCAGGACGATCGCCGCACCGACCAGCGCAACCGGGATCACGACCGCCAGGGAGCCGACGATCGCACGCATCAGCGCATTGATGAAGGCCCCGGCGGGACCGGCTGCGCCGAACCACACCCCCGCCGCGATGAGCACGGCGAGCGCCAACAACCCGAGGGCCACACCGTCGCGCCGGTGCGTGTGGCCGACACCGTCACGGGTGGTCGATGCACGGTCGCGATGTGCGCGCCGGTCGACTGCGCGTCGCCCGCCACGCGGGCCGGCGTCGAGGTCGGGGTCGTCGTACTCTGCGGCTGCGTCGTCGTCATGGGCGTCGTCGTAGTGGTCGTCGGGAAAGTCACCGTCGTGGAAGTCGCCGTCGTAGAAGTCGTCGTCGTAGAAGTCGTCGCTGCCGGCATCCCGGCTCGACGGTCCCCGCCGTCCCGAGCCCGCACGCGCGACACCGCCGACTCCGCGTGCCAGGAGTCCCCAACCGGCGCCGACGCCCTTGCCGATGCCCTTGCCCACGGCACCCACCGCACCTGCACCCGGACTGCGCCGGGAGATGTCTGCCGACGCGGCCGCACTCGACCGCGATGCCCCGCGGGATGTGCCCGACGTGCGGGTCTTGCCCGCGGTGGCGCTGCGCGTACCCGACCGGGATGACCGTGAGCTCGCCGAACTCGACTTCCCCGAACTCGACTTCCCCGACTTCCCCGACTTCGACGACGCCGCCTTGGCACTCGCGTTCTTCGACCGGGATGCCGATGTCGACGTACGTGAGCGCGTCCCCGAGGACCGTGATGCCCCCGACCGCGTGGACGAGGACCCCCCCGACGCACGGGATGCGGACGTGCGCGTGCCAGTGCTCGCTCTCGAAGCCATGCCGACAGACTAGTCGGCAATGATCACCTCAGTCACACGGGCAACACCGGCAACACCGGCGCGTGTCGAATTCGTGACCCACGACGTGGCGATTTCGCTGCCGTCGTGCTCCCGAATCCGCAAACCATCAGAACCCGCCGGCCATCAGAACCCGTGGGCCGCGGCCTTCACTTCGTCGATCCGCCCGGGGTCGCCGTCAAAGGTCACGGTCACCGGCGTCCGCCCGGTCGCGAACAGCAGCAACTCCCCGGGCGTACCGGTGACCGTCACCGGACCGCCGCTGCCACCCGAGGCGAGGTCGCTGCCGTCGGTGCCACGCAGCGTGACATGCGCCGGCATCGAGCGCAGGGTCATCTTGCTCATCGACCGCAACGGCATGCGCAGCGCGTCCTGCAGTCCGGGGTCGAGGACGCGCGGAACCCACTCGCTGTCGGGATCGGCAGCACCGCGCAGCACGTCCTCGTGGTGGATGAACATCTCGGCCAGATTCACCCACCGATCCAGTGGTCGCATCGGTGAGAAGATCGGCGGGCCGGAGGCGAGGTCGGCGAGCAGTGCGTCCCAGTCGGTGTCGGCGGCCACCAATGCCTGCACCTTCTCGGTGTACCCGGCGAGGGGTTTGATCAGGATTCCCGGTGCCGCATCGAGTCGGCGTTCCCGGACCACGAGATGCGCGGCGAGGTCGCGGGTGGTCCATCCGGCGCACAATGTCGGCGCATCCGGACCCACCTCCCGCATCGAGTCGACAAGGGCACGGCGTTCATCCTGTGCGAAGCTCACACCCCAACGCTACTGTCTGCGGTCGTCGACCGTCGCCCACCGGGCCCGACATCATGGCGACGCATGGTGTCAGCGGGCCCGGGATCAGCAGCGCGTCAGTCGCCGACGGCGAGCACCGTCGGCACGATCATCGGTCGGCGCCGATAGGTGTCGGCAACCCACCGGCCCACCGTCCGACGGATGCCCTGCGCAATGCGGTGGGTGTCGGAGACGCCCTCGGCGGCCAGCGTGTCGAGCACCTGATCGACGAGATCGGCGGCGGATTTGAGGGCGTCCGGATCGTCGGAGAAGCCGCGACCGGAGACCTCGGGGGTACTCAGCGCACGCCCGGTGGTGGAGTCGACGGCGACGGTGATCGCGATGAAACCGCCCTCTCCGAGGACGAGTCGTTCCGACAGCGTCGATTCGCCTACGTCACCGACGGACAGACCGTCGACGTAGACGTGGCCGACCGGGACCCGGCCGACGATCTGCGCCTGCCCGTCCACGAGGTCGACGACAACGCCGTCCTCGGCGAGCATGATCCGATCCGGATTCACCCCGGTCGCCTCGGCGAGCGCGGCATTCGCCCGAAGGTGACGCCACTCGCCGTGCACCGGCATCGCATTGCTCGGCCGGACCGCGTTGTAGAGATAGAGCAGCTCACCGGCCGACGCATGGCCGGAGACGTGCACCTTGGCGCTCTGCTGGGTGATGACCGTGGCGCCCAGCTTCGCGAGGCCGTTGACGACCGCGAACACCGAGTTCTCGTTGCCGGGGATGAGCGACGACGCGAGGACGACCAGGTCGGCGGATCGGATGTTGATCTGCCGGTGCTCCCCGCGGGCCATCCGCGACAGCGCCGAGAGCGGCTCGCCCTGAGATCCGGTGGAGATCAGCACCACCCGGTGGTCGGGCAGGGTCGCCGCGGTGTCCATGTCGACCTCGACACCGTCGGGCACGTGCAGATAACCGAGGTCCTGGGCGATCTGCATATTGCGGACCATCGAACGTCCGACGAAGGTGATTCGGCGGTTGTGGGTGTGTGCGACGTCGATGATCTGCTGGATGCGGTGCACGTGGCTGGCGAAGGAGGCGACGATGACCCGGCCGCGCGCCTTGCCGATGACCTGGTCGAGCACTCCCCCGATCTGCCGCTCGGGGGTGACGAATCCCGGCACCTCGGCGTTGGTGGAGTCGACGAGGAACAGATCGACGCCCTCGTCGCCGAGTCTGCTGAATCCGGCCAGGTCGGTGAGCCGGCCGTCGAGGGGCAGCTGGTCGAGCTTGATGTCACCGGTGTGCAGGGCCAGTCCGGCCGGGGTCCGGATCGCGACGGCGATCGCGTCCGGAATGGAGTGGTTGACCGCGAAGTACTCGCACTCGAAGGGACCGTGGGTGGTCCGCTCGCCCTCGCGGACCTCGATGAGCTTGGGACGCAACCGATGTTCGCGGCACTTGGCGGCGACGAGTGCCAGCGTGAACTTGGATCCGACGACGGGGATGTCGCCACGCAGCCGCAGCAGGAACGGGACCGCACCGATGTGATCCTCGTGCCCGTGGGTGAGGACGACCGCCTCGACGTCGTCCATCCGGTCCTCGATGTAGCGGAAGTCCGGGAGGATGAGGTCGACGCCCGGCTGCGCGTCCTCGGGGAACAACACCCCGCAGTCGACGATCAGCAGTTTGCCGTTGTACTCGAAGACCGTCATGTTGCGGCCGATCTCACCGATGCCGCCGAGGGCGACCACACGCAGCGCGCCCTTCGGCAGACGACGCGGCGTACCGAGTCGATCGACCGGTGCCGGCGGCGTGGAGGTACCGCGATCCCGGCCACCACCGCCTCGTGCACCTCGCGCGTTGTCACGGCGCTCGTGCCGACCGGACCGGCGGGGTTCACCCCCACCTCGGTTCTCCGCCGGCGCCGACGCGGCGTGGCGGGCCGAATCCTGCTGCGCAGCCGCGCTTTCGGACCCTCCGCCAGACGCTGAGGCCTTCGGGGGAGCCACGGCGGGCGAGGCGGGGGGCGGCGAGGCGGGGGCCGGAGAGCCGGCGGTATCGGTGGCGGGTGCGGGCTCGGGCGGTCCGGCCTGGCGTCGGGCGCTGCGGCGGCGCTGGGGGCCGGTCATCGGTTCAGCAATCCGGCCGTGCGCAGATCGGCGATGAGCGACTCGATCTGCGGAGCGTCTGCGGGTACCTGCGGCAGGCGTGGGTCCCCGACGTCGAGTCCGAGTATGCGCAACGACGCCTTGACCATGGTCACCCCTCCCAGCCGTCCCATCGCGTTGACGAGCGGGAGCATCGTGGTGTTGATCGACCTGGCGGTCTGCAGATCACCCTTCTCCACCGCGATCTGCATGTCGCGCAATCGATCTGCGACGAGATGGCCGATCACGCTGACGAAGCCGGTCGCCCCGATCGACAGCCACGGCAGGTTGAGCGCGTCCTCGCCCGAGAGGTACTCGAGGTCGGTGGAGGCGATCAACCCCGCAGCCGAATGCAGATCGCCCTTGGCATCCTTGACGCCCTTGATCCGCGGGTGCTCGGCAAGGGCGAGCATCGTCTCGTTGGCCACCGGCACCACCGAGCGGGGCGGGATGTCGTAGATCAGGACCGGCAGGCAGGTCGCATCCGCGACCGCGCGGAAGTGCGCGAGCAGACCGGCCTGCGGCGGCTTGGAGTAGTAGGGCGTGACGACGAGCAGACCATGCGCACCGGCTTTCTCCGACGCCTGCGCGAAGCGGATGCTCTCGGCGGTGTCGTAGCTGCCCGCACCCTGGGTGATGCGGGCGCGGTCCCCCACGGCGTCGAGAACGGTACGCAGCAGGTCGATCTTCTCGTCGGGTGTGGTGGTCGGCGACTCACCGGTGGTGCCACTGACCACGAGTCCGTCACAGCCCTTGCCGACCAGGTGGTCGGCGAGCTCGGCAGCCTTGTCCAGATCGAGCGCACCGTCGGGACGGAAAGGGGTGACCATCGCCACGACGTTGGTCCCGAACGGGTGCGCCTGTGGCTGCGACTCGGTTGCGCTCATGGTGGTCAAGATTACCGGGGCGCCGTGGCCGGCGGCCAATGGGCACTGCATGTCGCAGAAAGGCGCGCCACCAGCACTTTGTGGCCGCCCGTGCCGTGCTGGAGGACCTCAGCCCTCGAGCACGAACGGTGAGGTCGCGACCTCGGTGCCGTCGGCGAGCGTGCCAATCTCGAAGTCACCGAAGACCGTCGGCGCGACCTGCATCAACTGGCGCAGGCATTCGACGGCGAGCTGGCGGATCTCGACGTCGGCGTGCTCGGTGGCACGCATCCCGACGAAGTGGCGCCATGCACGGTAGTTGCCGGTGACGACGATCTTGGTCTCGGTGGCGTTGGGCAATACCGACCGCGCGGCCTGCCGGGCCTGTTTCCGACGCAGGATCGCATTGGGGACGTCGGCGAACTTGGACTCGAGAGCAGCGAGGAGTTCGGTGTAGGCGGCGCGGCTGGCGTCGGTGGCCTCGATGAACAAGCGCTCCAGCTCCGCATCGCCGCTGATGGCCGGGGGTGCCACCACGTTCGAGTCATGCTCGGGAACGAACCGCTGGGACAGTTGGGAGTACGAGAAGTGCCGATGGCGGATGAGTTCGTGGGTGCACGACCGGGAGATGCCGGTGATGTAGAAGGTCACCGTTGCGTGCTCGAGGAGCGAGAGGTGCCCGACCTCAAGGATGTGGCGCAGGTAGCCGGCATTGGTCGCGGTCCGCGGATTCGGTTTGTCCCAGCTCTGATAGCAGGCTCGACCGGCGAACTCGACCAGGGCCTCGCCGCCGTCGGCGTCGGTGGTCCAGGGCACGTCTGACGGCGCGGTGAACTCGGTGGCGGCCACCATCTGCACCCGCAACGGAACCATCTCGGACACGTCGCCTCCTCTCCACACGACTCGCGCCGTCGTCACCCCTCCCCCGGCGGGAGGAGAGCGCAGTCATCGATTCTCCCACCGGTGTCCTCGGCGATTCCGCCCACCCCATGCCGGAATCGCACCCGGCAGGCAAGGCGGGTAATACGGTGAGCAGCGGGTGAATTCTCGACGTCGCGCCGGTGTCATCGCCGCATCGACCTGCGCCGACGCGAGCACCACGCGACATCGTCCGTGGCGATATGTCGGATATGCCGCACAATGATGCCCCGTGACGCAGACCCCCGCGAACCCGACCGCCGTGAACCCGCCTGTCGCGCACCCTAACGGGCCGCTCGGGCGACGACGGCTCCTGCAGACCGGTGCCGCGCTGTGCGTGGCGAGCCCCCTCGCGGGCCCGTGGGCACCGAACGCGGCCGCCGCCCCGGTGACCACGCCGGCGGTGTCGGCAGTCTTCGCCCACGGCGTCGCCTCGGGTGATCCGCTGCCAGACCGGGTCATCCTGTGGACCCGGATCACCGCGACCGCCGATGCGGTGCCGGGTTCGGGACGCGGCGCAGGCTCGACAGTGCGGTGGGAGATCGCCCACGACGAACGATTCGCGACCGTCGCCGCGTCGGGATCGGTGGACGCCGTCGCCGAGCGCGACTTCACCGTCAAGGTCGATGCAGCAGGCCTCACGCCGGGCACCGAGTATCACTACCGGTTTCGCGTGACCTCCGGGCCGGCCACCGGGGCGGTGTCGCCGGTGGGCCGCACCCGCACCGCGCCATCACCCGACGCCGACGTGTCGCGGATGCGCTTCGGGGTGGTGTCGTGCGCGAATTGGGAGGCGGGGTACTTCGGCGCGTACCGGCATCTTCGCTCCCACCGAGACCTGCACGCCATCGTCGCCCTCGGCGACTATCTCTACGAGTACGGCACCGGCGAGTACACCGGTAAAGCCGGTGCGGTGCGCACACATTCACCTCGACACGAGATCGTCACGCTCGCCGATTACCGAGTCCGTCACGCGCAATACAAGACCGATCCGGATCTCGCGGAGCTCCATCGTGTTCTGCCGTGGATCTGCACCTGGGACGATCACGAATCCGCCAACGACGCGTGGGCCGGTGGTGCCGAGAACCACTCGCCCGACGAGGGTGCGTGGGCGACACGCAAGGCCGCCGCCGAACGCGCGTACCACGAGTGGATGCCGGTGCGCTCGGCCGCCGACGACTCGGGCACACACCTCTATCGACGGTTGCGCTTCGGTCGGCTGCTCGAACTGTCGATGCTCGACCTGCGCACCTACCGCGACCAACAGGTCTCGACGTCGTCGAATCGCATCGACGACCCGGCCCGGTCGATCACCGGGGCCGCCCAGATGCGTTGGCTCATCGACGGTCTCGCGTCCTCGTCGACGCGATGGAAGATCGTCGGCAATCCCGTGATGATCTCACCGGTGTTGCTGCCCCCGCTCGACACACGCACCACCGCCGCCCTCACCGAGTCCCTCGGGCTACCCGCCGAGGGGTTGCCCTACAACCCCGATCAGTGGGACGGCTACACCGCCGATCGCCGTCGCCTGCTCGACGCGATCCGGTCGAACAAGGTCACCAACGTGGTGTTCCTCACCGGCGACATCCACTCGTCGTGGGCGTGTGACATCCCGGTCGATGCCGCCGACTATCCGGGAAGCGGTTCGGTGGCAACCGAACTCGTCGTCACCTCGGTCACCTCCAGCAATATCGACGACATCCTCGGCGTGCCCGAGCACACCGCGGGTGCGGCCGTCTCGCCGGCACTGATGGCGGCCAACCGGCACGTCCGCTGGAACGACTTCGATGCTCACGGATACGCCGTACTGACCGTCACACCGGCTGCGGCACAGATGGACTGGTGGTTCGTCACCGACAAGGCCGATCCACGGACCGGTCGGTACCACGGCCGCTCCTACCGGGTGATGGCCGGATCGCCACGCGTGCAACCGGCCGCGGCGCCGATCAACTGAGCATCTCCCCACCACCCGGTTCGCAAACCCGAACGGGGGCGGTGGCTCAGTTGTCGAGCAGCGCAACCAGTTTGGCGTGGGTGTCCTCCCAGCCCTCGACCGCGACGGAGGTGATGCCGATGTCCTGGACGGGGCGGTCGTTGCCCCCCTCGTCGAGCCGGTCCCCGAAGAACAGGATGTCGTCGAGGCCCAGGTCGAGGATCTCCATGAGTTTGCGTGCGCCGTAGGCCTTGTCGATGCCCTTGCGGGTCACGTCCACCGATGTCGATCCGCCGCTGCGGACCTCGAGATCCGGAAGTCGTTCGGCGGCATAGGCCCGCAGCGATTCCTTCTTCGCACCGTCGGGGTCCCAGGCTTTCTTGGCGTCCACCGGCGCGGACTGTCCGAGCGCCGAGTAGGTGATCTGACTGCCGCGGTCCTCGAGGATCGGGCCCCAGGTCTCGGTCTCCCAGAGGCCGAGTTCCTTCGCGCCGGTCTCCAGGGCGTCGAGGGTGCGCTGCTTCTCGTCGTCGGTGAGGTCCTCGGCGTACACGGTCTCCCACTGGCCGTCGGAGTAGCGGACGTACTGGGTACCGCAGGTGGGCATCAGGTGCAGGTTGGCGACCTCGTCGACGCCACCGATCCGATCGAGGACCTGGGCGCGGAATTGCTCGTAGCGCCCCCCGGAGATGATGCACACCAGCGACCGTTGCAGCAGCCGCCGCAGCACCTCGACCATGACGTCGTCGAGTGGACTCTTCGACGGCGCGAGCGTGTCGTCGAGGTCGAACATCACCAGCGCATAGTCGTGATCGCCGAAGGTCACCGTCATCGTCGTGCCTCACCTCTGTTGTGTGGATGCATTTGTTGTGTGGATGTATTCGCGTGGTCGGGGCACAAGCATGTCATCGCTGACCGGCTGCCGCCATTCCGGCTCACGCGGCGGCCTCGACGATGTCGGCCGTGCGTGCGGTGGCATCGGAATGGTCGGTCAGTCGTGCCGCGAACCGGGCCGCACGATCGACGGTGTCGGGGTGCAGGACGGCGCGTAGTGCCATGGTGAGCGAATCGGCGTCGAGGTCGGCGAACCGGAGATGCCCGCCCACGCCGAGCCTGGTCACCTGCCCACCCCACATCGGCTGGTCGAACGACACCGAACAGATCAGTGTCGGTAGGCCCGCGCGCAGACTCTCGAAGGTCGTGCCGATCCCACCGTGATGCACCGCTGCCGCACATCGGGGGAAGATCAGATCGTGCGCAAGCGCACCGGTGATCATCACGTCGCCCTCGGCGACGCCGCGAGCGCCCGGATCGAGATCACTCCACCCGGCGCTGACGAGGATGCGCACGCCGAGACGTGCTGCGACCGTCCGCATCATGGCGACGGTGGCCGATGCGTCACGGATCGGCATGCTGCCGAAGCCGCAGTACACCGGCCGGCTCCCGGCGTCGATCCACTCGGTCACCTCGGCATGGTCACCGTCGAGGTCGCCGACCGCGGCACGCGTGTCGGGTTCCAGCGGAAGGAATCCCACGAGCGGTCGCCGTTGCCCCCACTCCTCGGCCAGGCCGGGCACCAGTGCGCGATCGTAGATCTGGATCTCCGGAATCCCTCGGCGAGCACACATCTGGGCGGGTATCGCCAGACTGCGGCGTAAACCCAGCTCGGTACGCAGCTCGGTCAGGTAGCGCAGGAACACGAGCCGGCGCGCGTTGTCGGCCACCAGCCATGTCGCGCGGTTGACCACTGCGGGCGGTGCCATCGTCGGTGGCAGGGCGCCGGGGAACGGATAGCTGCGGCTCGGCCGACCCGGGAATCCGTGCATCGTCACCATCGGGATGTCGAAGGCCTCGGTCACCGACGCCGCACGATCCTCGGTCAGCAGCGTCGCGACCACCACGTCGGCACCCCGACAGACCTCGATCACCTCCGTGTTCATCCGAGACGCATAGTCGGCCATCTGCGCACCGACCAGTCGCATCAATGCCAGGCTGCTGCCCGCGGCCAACGCGCGTTGCCCCTCATCGGAGGAATACAGTTGTGCCACATCGGGTCCGCAGCTCACGGCATCGAGACCGGCACGACGGGTGAAGTCGAGGAGATTCGGTGGCGCTCCGACGAGGACGTCATGTCCGCGGCGGCGCAACTCCACCCCCAGCGCCACCGCCGGCTGGACGTCTCCGCGTGTTCCCGTCAGCGGGATCGCAATCCTCATGTGACTCCTTTCGATTGCTGGGTGGATTACCCTGCAGACAATGCGACCCGACAGTGCGACGCCCGAGCCCGGCGAGCCCCACGACCGGCTGCACATCGCCATGTTCACCGACTTCCCGCCGGGATCGCTCGGTGGCATCTCGACTGCGGTGGACGACCAGCGTCGGGCACTCGAACGCCTTGGCCACCGGGTGACGGTGTTCGCGCCGGCGCCGACCGATCCGGAGGCCGCCGTGCCCACCTGGCTCGTGGCCGTCCCCGCGCCGCGGGCGCTGTCGGTCAACGGATTTCCGTTCGTCGTGCCCACCCGCGGAGTCCTCGCGGCGGTCGAGAAAGAACTGATCCGGCGTTCCCCGATCGACGTCGTGCACGTGCACACCACCTATGGGGTCGCGGTCCTCGGCGCCACACTCGGCCGTCGGCACCGAATCCCACTGGTCCAGACGATGCACAGCCGCGACGACGTGTTCGTCGAACGCACCTCCCCCGCGCCCTGGGCGTCCGCGGTGGGAATGCGAATCTTGCACCGTTGCTTCGTCTCCCCCCGCCTGTCGACCCACCGCGGAGGGGTCGCGCGGGTCGCCGAGTCCCGCACCGCGCGGCAGGTGTGGCACACGATGCTCGCGCAGGCGCGTAGCGCCGACGTGGTGATCGCACCGACCGAGCACTTCGCCGACTGTTTGCGCCGCCATGGTCTCTCGGGTGACATCCGGGTCGTCTCCGGCGGCGTCGACGACGATCTCCTGGCCACTCTGCCGAAACGGTCGACTCACGGCCATGACGATCCGCTCAGATTGTTGTGGTGCGGCCGGATCTCCGCGGAGAAGCGGCCCGCGGTGGCCGTCGAGGCGGTCGCGGCGACCCCCGAATGCACCCTCGACATTCTGGGGAGCGGCGATCAGGAGCACCACATCCGTACCCTCGTCGACGAATCGGGGCTGCGACAGCGCATTCGGCTGCTCGGGTCGACCGACCGGGCCGGAGTGCTGGCCGCGATGGCCGACGCCGACGCGTTGTTGTTCACCTCGGCCGGTTTCGACACCCAGGGACTGGTCCTGCTCGAGGCCGCCGCTGCCGGTCTCCCGGTGATCTACTGCGATCCCGACCTCGACGAGACGGTACCCACCGGCGGCGGGCTGCGCGCCGCCGATCCGTCGGCCGATTCCATCGCCGCGGCCATCGCTGCGGTGCTCGCCGACCCGGCGCGGCTCGATGCTGCACGAGAAGCGCTGTCCGACACCGCAATCCCCCAGTCCCGGATGACCCGGCAGACCGTCGGGATCTACCGGGAACTCGTTGGTGCCGAGCGACGGGGCCGAGAGTGTATGCCCGCGCGGCCCGAAGACGTCCCGAGCGCCCCCGGACGCGTACCCGGGCTCGGCCACAGCCTCGTCGCCCTGCGCCAGGGACTGCATTTCATCGTCGGTCTGGGCCGTATCGGCCCGGTGGTGCGCGTGGACCTCGGTACCCGGCCCGCCTATCTGGTCACGACTCCGGAACTGATCCGGCAGATCGGTTTTCGGACCGCGGGCGAGTTCCACCGCGCCGATCTGCAGGAGGCGATGCACGAGGCGATCCGGGAGGCCTCCAATGTTCTCAGCGGGCGACGCCACGAGGTGCGCAGGCGTCAGATGGCACCGGCGTTGCGCGCGCGTCGGCTGGCGCGGTACGCGGTCACCACGGCTGCCATCGCCGACGACTGGTCTCGCGGTCTGACCGATGAGCATCCGGTGGATCTGCGGACCGAGGCGCACGGTCTGGTGTTGCAGACCGTCACCTCGACGCTGTTCCGTGCCGACTTCGGCGCCGACGCGCTCGATCGGGTGCGTGAGACCGTGCCCTGGTTGCTCGGCGAGGTGATCATCCGCGGCGCGCTGCCCGCCCCCGTCCGCCGGATGCGGATGAGCGCGAACCGGCGTTTCGCCCGCGATTCGGCGATGCTGCGCGAGGCCATCGGCACCGTCGTTCGCCGCTACCGAAGCCAAGGCGTCGATCACGGCGACGTCCTGTCGGTTCTCGTCGGACACACCGACGAAGACACCGGAATCGGCCTGTCCGACGACGAGATCATCGACGAACTGCTGCTGATGGTGGCCGCCGGCGTCGGTTCGACGGCATCGATCCTGGCCTGGGTGTGGTACGAGGTCGCCCGCAACCCGCACGTGAGTTCCCTTGTTGCACAGGAGGTCGAACACGTCGTCGGCGAGGGCCCGGTACACCCTGACCACCTCGAACAGCTCACGTACCTGCGTCGGGTCGTGGCCGAGACACTGCGGATGTGGGGGCCGTGGATCAGCAGTCAGACCGCCGACGGGCCGGTCACCTTCGGCGACGACGACACCGGGCGTCTCACCCTGCCGGACGGTTCGACGGTGATCTACAGCCCGTACCTCGTCCTGCACGACCCACAGTTCTACACCGATCCGGAGACCTTCGACCCGGACCGATGGGAGGCGGACCGAGCCGGGCATCTCGACCGGAAAGCCGATCTCGCTTTCGGTGTGGGAGAACGCCATTGCCCGGGAAACACGTTCGCGATCTCGACCATCCTGCTGTGCTCGGCGGCACTCTACTCGCGCTGGACCGTCCGTCCGGCCGGCCGCCGCCGGGCGCGGCCGTCGACGACCGATTTCGTCGCCGCTCCCTCGCAGGTCCGGGTGCGCCTCGAGCCGAGGCGATGAGGGTGCGGTGGTCATCGGTGGGGCACCTCATCCCGTCGGGGTGGCCAGCGCCGCGCCGATCACCGCGAGGTAGACGCTCAGGACGTACACCGCGGCGGGCGCCGGCGGGTAATCCTCATGGCGCGAGCGCAGCCACACCACCGTGGCGCCGACCGGGACGACGGCGAGAACGACTGCCGCCCAACCGAAGAGGGCAGGAACTACTCCAAATCGCCACGGCGTCCAGATGGCCAGGACCGCGACGGTCGTGAGGGCGACGAAGCCCATCGAGACACCGACCGCGCCGGGGGCACCGAGCGGATTCGAGTAGTACATCTCACCGGGTCGCAGCCGGCGGGAAATCTTCCGCGCGAACTCGAACTGCAGGAATGACCCGGCCATGAGCACCGCGACCCACGCCGTCGACCATGTTGCCCCCACCTGTCCGGTGTCGACCGCCGAGCCGATCACGTACGCCGCCAACACCAGTTGCACCGGGTAGGTGACGGCGAGATTGCCGAGCACTGAGCGCCGCAACGCAGGCCACAGCGTTTCAGCGGCCCACAGACCGAGCCCGTAGGCCAGTACCGCCGCGATCGCGATCGCCGAGCCCGCACTCGCCATCCCGGACAGCACCACCACGACCGCACCGAGCACGAGCATCGCGACGCGCAGGTCGGCGGCGGTGACCGCACCGGTCACCAGCGGCCGATCAGGGTGATACACGCGGTCATAGTCGAGATCCTTCTGTTCGTCGACCATCCGCAGGAACAGCAGAACGAGTACCACGACCACCACACGCACGACGATTGCCGGCGCGGGATCCCAACGCACCCCGCTGAGCCGGGCCGCAGTCCCTTCGGCCGCGAGCACCCACAGGACCCCGAAGAGCAGATACTGCGGTTTGAACATCACCGCGGTGAACCGGGCAATGCGCACGACCGAGACCGACGACGCCCGAAGGGTTTCGGCCACCATCACGTCCCGGTCACCACACCCAGCCGGATCTCGGCACACACGGTGCCTCCCTGCTCGATCGTCACCATCACCGAGGTGGCCACTCCGGGGTCGGTCGGGTCGTGCCCGTGATCGACACGTGCGATGCACATCGCCGACCGATCGAGTTCGACGAACCGGCCGAACGAACTGCGGACCGTTGCGATCCGCACGTCGGCACCGACATGGGCAAGCGCGATCTGTCGCGCCGCCTCGAGGAGCAGGGTGCCCGGCACGTGGTCGAGTTCGTGATCGAACAATCCCGGGTGGGCGGTGTCGACGACGAGTTCGCCCCGCGTCTCGTGGCCGTCCCGCGCGCGCACCCCGACCACGACGTTGCGCGGGTCGCAGCGGCCGACGACGTGTGGATCTGCCGGCTCGGCCACGTGGACGCGCCCGCGTTCCGCACCGTCGCGCGCCCGGGCGCGCAGGGCCGACCATTGCGCGCGGGTCGTCCAGGAGAACGACCCGTCCACGGTCATCAACGGCACACCATCAGCCGAGATCGCCAGCACCATGTCGAGTCCGATCAGCCGGTCGGCGACGACATGGCGGGCACCGATGCCGACGGAGATGTCGACGTCTGCGGGCCGGGATCGCGGCCGCCACACCTCGTCGTCAACGGGTGCGTCGGCGGCGCCATTGAAGGTGCGGACCAGGAAGGCGCTGTCGAGCGGCACGTCGAAGAACTGGTGGGTCACCGCGATTGCGGCCTGCCGCGCGGTTTCCATCACCAACAACGGGTCGTGACGACCCGCCTGCGCCCCACGGTGATCCCCGAAGTAGGCGTGCATCCGCGGAAGCTGCGCACCGACGCGGAATTCGTCGTCGCCGAGATCCGGCTGTGCGCGCGACAACGACGTGACGAACACCTCCGAGACGGAACACCGATGAACGAGTTCGCGCGGAATCGTCTGACTGTGGCAGGTGGGCGCCACGGTGAGGTGGTCCGGGGCCGGTGTCATGTGCGTGGTCATCTGCACTCCCGTCGGGTGGGGTCGGATGTCATGGGCAGAACGTGGGAGCCGAGCACGATCACCGACCACGGGTCCAGGTCGATCCCGTTCGCCCAGGCGCTGCGCAGCATGTCGGCACAGACCCGGTCATCGGTGAGGTCGGGCACCGGGGTCGCAGGACATGCAGCAGCAGAACACATCTGGGTAGCACTCATCTGGGCAGCGACCCGCCCGGCGGCCACTGCCCGCCCGAACTCCCGCGCCGGTGTCTGCGAATACAGTTCCGCAGCCAACGCCGCCACCCGCTCGGCGACGCCGACACCACCGTCGATCACGTCCTGCAGGCAGGCCGCGCGTGCTGGTTCGTCGAGCATGATCGCCCATTCCCGCAACACGTCGACGGGCGTGTCGGGTGTATGCACGAGATTCAGCAGGTAGCTGCGGTGACCGAGCGCATGCCGCAGCTCACCCGGGGCACCCGCCGTCGGATCGGTGGGCCCCTTCTCCCGCGTCAGCCGCTCCGTCGCCGACTCCCCGCCGACAGCGCCCTCGAAGCCCTCGACAGCGCCCTCGGAAACGCCGACAGCGCTTCGGTCGTCGGTGACGAGCAGGACCATGGAGTCGCACATCTCGACCAGGAGGTCGGCCAGTCGGCGGCGCTCCACCGACGCCCGTGTCCACGAGGTCTGCCACAACGCCCTCGCGAGGTGGCGTCCCGACTCGACCCGCGCGGCGTGCAGAACTCGCCACCGATGTGCCGACAGCCACTCCAGCGTCGGCGCGACACCCCGGGCCACCACGGCGTCGGGTTTGAGGAGCAGTATGGAGCACCGGGTGGCGAACCAGTCTGCCTCCACGCCCATCCGATCGAGATGTTCGATCGCCTCGAGCACGTAGGTGTCGCCGAGGCGGGTCGACAGGTCGGCGCCGTCGACGCCGATCCGGGTGAGCAGATCGGCGGTCATGGGGGTCGTCGCGTGGTGTGCGCGTTCGGTCTTCAGAGTCATCGAGCACCACCGAGGCCGGCGAGAACGGTCTCCACATCGGGCAGGGGCGCACCGAGATAGCCGATGTCGAGGCAATGGTCGAGCAGCAAGCGTAGGTATTCGGGGCCGCAGTCCGGTGCCGGCCGCCCCAGAACAGTCTCGGCATTGCGAGTCGAGAAGTCCTGTCGCCGTTGGAAGTAGCTGGTGTAGAGCGAGCCCACCCGGCGGAAGTACTCGCGTTCGATCATCTCGAGTGTATCGGGATCGAAGGTGGCATCCGGGACGAAGGTGGCCACATGGAAGGAGGGATACTCGGCCAGGACGTCGGAGAGCTCCCGCAGGGTCAATGGTCGAGAACTCACCGCGTGCAGCACCTTTCCATCGAGATCGACGGCTTGGCACGCGGCGGCGGCGACGATGTCGGCGACATGATCGACCGGCGCGAGCGACAGTGTGGCGTCATAGCGCCCCGGCAGCGTGCGCAGTTTGCCCTCGACCATGAGTTTGACGACGGTGTAGAGGTTCTTGTGGTCCCGGATGGCGCCGTCGGTGCTCACGCCGGTCACGATGCCGGGCCGGACCGTCACCGCGCGAAGCCCGTCGGCACGGGCCCGTTCGACGAGCTTCTCGGCATCGAATTTGCTCTTCTCGTAACGGGTTCCGAATACCTGGCCGACGTCGAGCTCGTCCTCGGCGATCGTGCCGCCCCGCATGCCGCAGACGTATGCGGTCGACACGTGCACCAACGGGACGTCCCAGGCGCGCGCGAGGTCGACGGCATGCGCGGTGCCACCCACATTGAGTTGCGCGTAGTCCTCGTCGGCGGCATCGAAGGCGGTGGTCGCCGCGCAGTGCACGATCGTCGACACCCGACCGGCCAGCGAATCGGCCCGGGCGGCCATCGCCGGACCGAATCCGGCGAGTCGCACGTCACCGGTGATCGTGTCGGAAATGGTCACGGGTGCACCGTCGTTGGCGATCAGTGAGTCGTTGCGATGGGTCACGCCGATCACCGGCCGGCCCGCCGCCTCGAGCCTGCGACACACCTCGGTACCGACCAGGCCCGCGGCACCGGTCACCAGGATGTGATCACGCCGGCGATCATGTGACGGGGTCATCGGCCTTCTCCGATCTGTCGGCGCCGACCCGGAGACTGTGGTCGTCTCCGATCTGGCGACGGATGAGGGCTACGACGTCGCAGACCCGGCGCACGCCGGCAAGTTCGGCGGGCGGCAGGGGCGACAGGCCGAACGCTCTCTCCAGGGCGATGGTGAGCTCGATGAGCCGGACGGATTCGTATCCGAGGTCCTCGCGGAGGCGATCGGTTGCCGCCGGCGCATCCGCGGGCGGATTCGGCGCCATCGCGACCACGATCCGTCGGACCTGGCGGTCCGGGCCCGAGGTGTGCTGCTCGTCGATGCTCACCGGGCGCCACCCCCGAGCGGCGTGGACGGTGCCGGCGGGGCGTCGGCGACCGGATGTGGTTGTCCGCCTCCGCTGTTCATCAGGTCGGCGGCCTCGGCCAGCGGCAACCGAACCCCCAGGTGAGTGCCCAGACGAACCCAGTCGTAGGCGATCTCGAGGGTGCGGCGCCATTGGTCGCGGGAGTCGAAGGAGGCGGGGAAGTCACTGCCGACGAGTGCCCGGACCGCGCCGAGGAGTCCGTCGAGTACCTCGAGTTCGGCGAGTCCGTCGCCGCCGGAAGACAAGATGTCGTCGAAACGGACATGGGCGGCCCGCTCGATGACGGGGGGTATCGAGGGTTCGATCATCGGGCTCGGCAGGACCCTGCGGAGCGTGGCTGCCGGGGTGGCATCGGGAGGGAGAGGATGAACTCCCCACGCCGAGAGCACCATTCGGGCGATCATGGCGATCAGGCGATGCGCCGCAACATCGGCCACACCGCCCTGCCCGCTCTTGAGGGCGCCGACGAGATCTTCCCGCGCGTTCTCGGCGACGATGTTGGCCCAGGTGAGTTGCAGGCCGGCCGAGGCGAAACGTTCTGCGGGCAACGGCGAGAGCTCTGCAATGCCCAACCCCGGCGCGGCGACTGCCCCACCCAGTCCGACGATCGGACCGCTCATGGCCGGCGGTGGTGTGTACGGTTCGGTGGCCTCGCACATCGCCATCGCCGGCCGGATGGGCCCGGCGCCTGCCCAGTCCACTCCGACGACACCGAGTCGAAGGAACTCGGCAAGGTACTCCGCGACCGGGCCGTGCTCCGCCTGCCCGGCACGGTCACCACGGTCGCAGATCTCGGGCACCGGACGACGGAACACCATCTGCCGCCACGCTTGTGCCGCGGGATCGGAGAGCACGAAGACGTCCCGCGCGCCACGCACCACGTGCACACGCGAACCGATGGTCCACGTTGTCACCCCGGGAACACGCGCGAGCCGAAGCTGCCGCGCATCCGTCCAGTCGTTCGCGTCGATTCCGAGGTCCGCGAGCAGGTCGGTGGCAGTGACCCACCACGAACCGGTCGCGTCGGCGTCGGGCACCGACGGTGCGGTCGCGGCCGTCCACCGGTCGGTGATTTTCTCGTCGCCGATCCGATCGAGTTGCCGGGGAAGCCATTTGGTCTCCACGTAGGTTTCGCCGCGCTCGGCGCACCATGCCTTGGCTGCCTGGACGAGCGCATCACGCATCCACCCGAGCGCTTCGTCGTCGGCGCCGAGGGTCCGCAGCGTGGTGACGTGCCGCAGCACCGAGACCGTGCGGTGGCGCCACCATCGCGCCATCAGGTCGCCGAACCGGCGGTGGTCGATGATCGCCCGCAGCTCGTCGAGGTCGACGAGGGCGCTCGTGCGGATCGTGGTCGAGCGCAGGAATCGTTGACACCGGTTGAGGAGATCCTCGTCGAGCTCGCAGACGGTGCCGTCGGCCAGATGATCGGCGACCGTCTGCAAGTGGTGCCGCAGTTGGGCGAGCGAGCGGGTGCGCACCTCGAGGCGGCGCCCGTCACCGAACAGCACCGTCGGTAGCGTCGGCAATTCTTCGTCACCGCCCGCCACGACGAGGAAATCGACGTCGGAGCCCTCGTTGCCGAATCCCTCGGCCAGCGACCCCTCGAACACGATCGCACAGTTGTCGGGAACGACGACCGAATCGAGTGCGGTTTCGAGGAGTTCAGCCACACGCTGCGCGGGCAGCGTCGGAACGACCCGGTTGTCGCCGGTCTCCCGGGCGGACGCGACGGTGCCCGCAGCAGCGGCACTCGCGGTCCCGTCGACCTCATGCACCACGGCGTCGGCCATCTCACCTGCGGTGAACATCTGCCACATGTGGCGCCGGCGCGGCTTTCCACTCGAGGTGCGCCGGATCAGGCCGCGCCCTCCGGTGATGACGGTGACCGTCTGAGCGGGCCCGAGCTGCCCGCGAATGACCGTGCGGGCGTGGGAGATCCATTCTCCCGGCGCGGTCTCGGCGAACAGTGCGACGCCTCTCGACCCGGCATCGGTGATCGCCACCGCCGCCACTTTGCCCTTGGTGATCCCGCATTCCACCGCCACCGTCGATTCGACGTCCTCCATGAACACCGAGCGGCCCCGCACCTTCAGGCTCGATCCCATCCGACCGAGGACGTAGAGCTCCGAGTCGCGGAGAAAACCGGCATCACCGGTGTGGAGCACCCCGTCGACGATGCGCGTCGAACCGCCCGATGAACCGGCGAGATAGCCGCGCGCGACGGAGCCACCGCGGACCGTGACCTCACCGAGTACCCCCTCGGGCACCGGCCCGCCATCGTCATCGACGACAGCGACCTCCGAGTCGGAAATCGAACACCCCAGGCCGGCAATCCATCCCGATCCCGGATAGTCGGCGTCGACGTCGAACACCGCACACCGGCCGGTGTCGACCGTCTCCCCGAACCGAAGCGGCGAGGCCGGTCGGAGCAGGGTGATCGGTCGGTCCCGCCTCGAGGAACTGACCATCAATGTCGATTCGGCCAGTCCGTAGGCCAGGGTGATCGCTGCCGGGTCGAAGCCCTGCGGGGCGACAAGACGGCAAAAGGACTGCAGATCCGACAGTTCCACCGGCTCGGAACCGACCGCGAGGGTGCGCCATCCCGACAGGTCGAGATCGTCGATGTCCTCGGGGCGAACACGGTGGGCCAGATAGCCCAAGGAGAACGAGGGAGACGGTGTGTGGCGGGCGATCTCCATCGCGCGCAGCCAGCGCACCGGATCACGCACGAACTGGTCGGGTCGCATCAGGTACAGATCTTCCTGATTGGTGACCGTGGTGAGGAAACCACCGACCAATCCCATGTCGTGGTAGAGCGGAAGCCACGACGCCATCGGCTCATCGGCACGCCAGCACAGCAGGTCGGTGATCATCGCGGTGTTGGTCGCGAGGTTCGGCCAGGAGATCTCGACCCCGCGCGGCGTGCCGGTGGATCCGGAGGTGAACTGCAGCAGAGCGCATTCGGTCGTCGGCGCGAGATCGTCGAGCGGCGTCGCATCCGAGCCGGCGGCGCCCACCTCCATGACCGGAGCATCGAGTCCCGCCGCGGACACCGCGTCGGTCACCAGTGGCGTCAGACCCGGGGCGGTCACGACGAGCGCGGGAGCGGCCTGGGCGAGGATCGACGCGGCGTGCGCGGTGTACTCGTCGAGGTCGGCAAAGGTCGGCGGGGTGATCGGCGTGAAGACCGCGCCGCACGCCCACACCGCGTAGAACGCCGCCGCGCACGTGACATCGGTGGGCAGGATCACGCACACTCCGTCACCGGGCCGTACCGCGTGCTCGCACATGGCACCGGCGATGCGCAGCGCTCGCCCCGCGATGTCGGTGTAGGAGTGGAAGATCCAACCGCCGTCCTCATCGGCGAGGCGAATGCCCTTGTCCGGTGCGGGGTCGCGCAGCCATCCTCGGATGATCTCGGGTGCGTCACGGCCGGTTCGATCACGCATGGTCGGGGGTCCTCTCGAGTCGCGCCCCGTCCGGGGTGGCGGTGGCCGACGATGGCGGGTCGTCGGATGCGGCATCGGTCGGTTGCGGCGCGTCCGCCACGACCGTCACGGTTCCCGCGGTGCCGTCGACGCGCACCCGCATCCCGGTGCGCAGCATCGCCGTCGCGTCACGGAGTTGCACCACTGTCGGGATGCCGAGCTCGCGGGCGACGATGGCTACGTGGGTCAGCGGGCTGCCGCGTTCGATGACCAGTGCCGAGGCGGACGGCAGTGCGGCCACCCACCCGGGGTCGGTGCGATAGGCCACGAGGATCCCGCCGTCGACGCCGATCGGTTCGGTTACCACATGGGCGGTCGCCTCGGCCGATCCCGCACACGACGGTGTGCCCGCGAGCACCGATCCCGCAGGCGCAGCGGCGGTCTCGGCCACCGGTGTCCAGCCCTGCGCGGCGAGTGCCTCGTCGTCGAACCGCTGTCCGCGGGTTTCGAAGCGTTCTGGCGCGATCAGGGTCGAGTCCGCGTGGCGGGCCGCTCTGCGTGCGCACACCATGGCCGTTACATCGCCGGGTGGGCCCGATTCGTAACATTCGCGGAGTTCGGTCACGGTCAGCTCGAAGACGTCGGTGAAGTCGTCGAGCACCCCGCGCTCGGCGAGGTCGCGGCCCATCACGCGGATCAACCGTTTGACCATGCCGAAAGCCCTTGTGCGAGCGAATCGCAGACGCTCACGATGCGCGGCGCACCGGGATAGTTTGCCGCGCAGCGCGTCATATGTCCGGCGACGTAGTCCGTGCAGGTGGGCGTCGAGGTACTGCTGGGCGGACTCCGGCGGCGGACCGAGGGAACGCATGGCCGGATCCGAATGCGTGCCCGGGTCGGGAGGTGCGGCCGATTCCGCGTTGCGCGCCAGTGCGCTGCGCAGCATGACGAACACCGACGACGGATCCTCACGCAGGTCGGGGACTTCGAGCTTCAGTTCGTCGAGACTTCGGTATCCGTAGCACTGCAGGTAGTCCTCCACCGCTGCGGCGACCGCATCGTGGCCGCCTTCGTGCAGGGCACGGCGGATCGAGGCGGGGTCGGCGGTGGTGACGAGTTCTCGGACGTCGGGGTCCGCGGACACCAGGTCGGCGAGTGCGGCCATCGCCCGGGCCGGTTCGGCGGACTCGACGTCGGCGCCCGGTCCGACGACGGCGTAGAGGAACCATTCGGGCGCCCTGGGCAGAAAGATCTTGGTCAACAGATACATCGCGCCGGTCAGGGTGAGCAGGATGGCGTCGAGAACCATCAGCGGGCCCCATCGGCGAACCAGATCGCCCTCCACCTCACGGTAGGTGCGATAGGCCTGTTCACCGGTCATGGTGTCCACATCGAGGTTCTCGAAGTGGTCGTAGACGCGGTAGAACTCGGTGAGGAAGTCCTCGACGAGGTCGTCGATGTCGCGCATCCGACGGAGGTACACCGCCGTGGTGACCGCTCGCACGGCGAGCCGCCGGATCGGGTTGGCCAGGGAGTAGGGCTTGAGCGTTCGCGCCAGGTCCTTGTCGAGTGGTTGGGCGACTCCGAGCGCGGCCTCGAGGACCTTGCGGTTGAGGGCATGCCCCGGCGCGATGCCGACCATCCGGTACCAGTGAAGCAGGTTGTAATACACACGTCCGTGAAAACAGCCCAGCATCACCGGCGTCCAGGTGTCGATCTGGGCGAGTGCCGCTCGCGGCAGATGCATCGACTCGGCGTAGCCGCGGTAGACGCGACCGTAGATGTCGGCGGCGGTGGTGTAGGTCAGGGGCGAGGTGATCCCGTTGAAGCTCTCGATGATGTTGGAGTTGTCCCAGATTCGCAGATCGTCGTCGGCCACACACTCGCCCGCACCGCGGATCAGCCGGTCCGATACCGGTCTCGACGGAGGCGCGGGGGTCTTCACGGTGGTGATCGGGCGGGCCTGCAGCAACCACAGACCCGCACCGTCGAAGGCCCATTCGATGTCCTGGGGTCCACTGAGGGCCCTCTCGACCCGCTCGGCGGTCGCGACGAGTTCCCGTATCTGGCCGTCGGTCAGAACCGCGCGCCGCCGCTCGGCGTCGTCGACGACGACGCTCGCGACGCCACCACCGGGCAGCGTGACGACCCGGAAGTTCTTGTCCCCGATGGTCGTATCGCGCACCGACCCGTCGGAACCGACGATGACGGTGTCGGCGTCGACGGCGCCGGAGACGAGCCCCTCCCCGAGTCCGTACACCGCGCTGACGACCATCTCGTCACGCGCACCGGTCATCGGGTTGGCGGTGAACACGACGCCACTGGTCCACGGATCGAGCTGTCGCTGCAGCACCACGGCGATCGCACCGACGTCGTGGACCCCGCGCGCCCACCCGTAGGTGAGCACCCGCGGTGCATACGCCGACGCCCAGCAGTGACGCACCCGGAGCGAGATATCCTGTGTTCCGGTGACATTGAGGTAGGTCTCGAACTGGCCTGCGTAGGAGAGGTCGGCACCGTCCTCGGCCGCCACCGACGACCGCACCGCCACCGGTCCCCCGCCGAGCCGCGACCATGCCGCGTCGATTGCATCGTCGATGTCGCCAAGCGTCGGCGACGCCAGAATTCGCTCCCGTAGGTCTGCCGCATTCCGCTGTGCCGTGCGCTCGTCCTCGGCCGAGTTCACCAGCTCCCTCAGATCCGTGAGACCTGTTGCCGTCACATACCTTTCGAACAGATCCGCACCGAGCACCACCCACTCGGGAACGGCGACGCCGATGTCGGCCAGCCGTGCCAGCCCGCGCGCTTTCCCGCCAGGGTCTCCCGCGACACCGTGCGGACCACCCGGTCGATCCACTGCCGGACGGTCCCGTGCTGTCCGATCTGCTGCTGTCTGTTCCAATGGCTCCACACCAGCTCCTCTGTCGGGTCGGGCCTGTCGTCACCCTGTGCCGGAACGGACGGCATCGCAACCCTGCGCGACGATCCGCACCACCTCTTCGACGCTCGCCGATCACGGCCACGAGCGACGCTTTTCCGCCGTCCTCGCCGATGAGCGCGACTTGTGGTGGTTATCGGGAACCCTGTCGGGGCGTTACTTTGCGCAGTTCTGGCTTGTCAGTCGAAGAGATGACGTAGCGTGTCGGCAAGGTCGCCGCGGGAACCGATCTCGACCGACTCCATCCCGAGCCAGTCGGCCAACACCTGCAGGTCGCGTCGCAATGCCGACGCGATCTCCGAAAGATGTTGTCCTGACTCGGAAAATGCTCCCGGCACCATCAGCACCCCACGCTGCCGATCGGCCTTGAGATCGACGCGCGCCACGATCTCGTCGCCGAGCAGGTACGGGTGGACGTAATACCCGTGCACGCGTTTGTGTTCGGGAACGTAGATTTCGATTCGATAGTGAAAACCAAAGATTCGTTCGGTACGAGGCCGGAAGAACACCAGCGGATCGAACGGCGACAGAATGGCTCCCCGTTCACAATTGGCCGCGCGGACCCGGGCGGGAACCGTTGCAGCGGTGTGGAGGTACGCACCATCGCGCCACCCATCCACCGAAACCGGTTGCAGGACACCGGAGTCGATCAGGTCGGCGATGGCCGGCCGCACGTCGGCGGTCTTGAGTCGGTAGTAGTCGGCGAGGTCGGCGACTGTGGCCACACCCAGGGCCGATGCTGCACGCGTCACGAGTTCGCGGTGCGCATCGTCCCGCTCGACACGGCGGTCCACCCGATCGGCGCCGACAACCCGCTCGGCGAGGTCGTAGTGACGTCCGAAGACGTCGTCGCGGGTCGCGGCGAACTCGCCGGAGGCGAACATCGCCTCGCAGAGGTGTTTGACCTCGCCGCGGTTCCACCAGCCGCCCGCGGCCTGCGGTGCGCGCTCGATACCGAGGGCTTCCTCGATGCGCCGCGGGGTCACCGGCCCGGTCTCGGCGATCACGGCGCGTACATCGTCGGCGAGTTCACGGTTGCGTCGCATGGTGTCTCGCGTGTGACGGTAGCGTCCGTCGCGGTACTCGGCCATCCGGAACCCGAACAGCGGCCAGTCGTCGACGGGGATGAGCGCGGCCTCGTGCGCCCAGTATTCGGTCAACAACCGGCGCCCGCGGCCGGGCCGCCAGGCGGCCCGATCGAGCAGCGCCTGATCGTAGGGGCCGAGCCGGCTGAACAGCGGCAGATAGTGCGCCCGCACCGCGATGTTGACCGAATCCATCTGAAACAGCTTGGTGCGGGCCACGACTCGTTCGACCAGGCGCATGGTGACGGCCCCGGTCGGTGGCCGGTCGGCGAATCCCTGTGCCGTCAGCGCGATGCGGCGGGCCTGAGCCGTGGTGAGGACGGCGGCCACGTTACGACGTGTGCCGCACGTAGTCGACGAACCGATAGAACGTCCCGGTACTCGACTGCGCCCAGTCGGTCTCGGTCGTCGCGTGCCACCTCTCGTCGATCACCGGGGCGAACGCATCGGCACCGGTGACCAGCATGTCGATCTCGGTGACCCGCAGGTGAGTCGCGTGGTCCATCGCGGCCGTGTAGATCTCTCCGCCGCCCATCACCACCGCGTCGGCGCCGGCGAGCGCCAGCGCGTCGGCCACCGTGTGGACCACCTCGGCCCCCTCCGGGCGATAGGTCTGCGAGCGGGTGATCACGATGTTGCGCCGCCCGGGCAGTGGCCGAAAACGCTCGGGCAGTGACTCCCAGGTCTTGCGTCCCATCACGACCGCGTGCGAGCCGGTGACCTCGCGAAACCGTGCCATGTCCTCGGGCACACGCCACGGGATGGTGTTGTCACGGCCGATCGCGCCGACCCGATCCTGCGCCCAGATGAGTGTGATGCCGCCCATGAACCCAGCCTAACGGCCGCCCCCGACAACTCGTGCGGCGCAATGCGGGTGCGCACACCCGGACCACGACAGGTCAGACCGCCACCGGCGCCTTGATCCCGGGATGCGACCGGTAATCGACGACGGCGACATCGTCGAAGTCGTAGTCGAAGATCGAATCCGCCTTGCGCAACGCGAGTGTCGGGTACGGGTAGGGCTCCCGCGACAGTTGGCGGGCCACCTGCTCGACGTGGTTGTCGTAGATGTGGCAGTCGCCGCCGGTCCAGACGAATTCGCCGACGTCGAGGTCGGCCTGCTGGGCCATCATGTGGGTCAGCAGGGCGTAGGACGCGATGTTGAACGGCACGCCGAGGAACAGGTCGGCGCTGCGCTGATACAGCTGGCACGAGAGCTTGCCGTCGGCGACGTAGAACTGGAAGAACGCGTGGCAGGGCGGTAGCGCCATCTGCGGGATCTCCCCGACGTTCCAGGCCGAGACGATGTTGCGGCGCGAGTCCGGGTTGGTCCGCAGCATGTCCAGCGCGGCCGAGATCTGGTCGATGTGCTCCCCCGACGGTGTCGGCCAGCTGCGCCACTGGACTCCGTAGACGGGGCCGAGATCACCGTTGGCATCGGCCCATTCGTCCCAGATGCTGACCCCGCGGTCCTGCAGCCATCGCACGTTGGAGTCTCCCCGCAAGAACCAGAGCAACTCGTAGACGATCGACTTCAGATGCACCTTCTTGGTGGTGATCAGCGGGAATCCCGCGGCGAGGTCGTAGCGCAACTGATGGCCGAACAGGCTGCGCGTACCGGTCCCGGTGCGGTCGGCCTTCGGGGTGCCGGTGTCGAGCACCAACCGCAACAGGTCCTCGTACGGGGTGGGGATCGTGCCGG
Source organism: Gordonia sp. L191 (assembly GCF_030077625.1). Classification (NCBI taxonomy): domain Bacteria; kingdom Bacillati; phylum Actinomycetota; class Actinomycetes; order Mycobacteriales; family Gordoniaceae; genus Gordonia; species Gordonia sp. L191. The sequence continues at coordinate 2,854,768 of NZ_CP125996.1, forward strand.
TCGGCGCGCTGCCGTGGATCGCCGTGCTCACGGGAGCCAGTGTAGGTGAACCCGGCATGGGTGAACCTGTCCCGGCGCGCCGGTCAGCTCGGCCGGACCCGCAGGATCTTGTCGTCGGTTCCGTTGTTGGTGAGCAGCAGCAACGACCCGTCGGCGGCGATCGTCGTCCCGCGCAGCCTGCCGTACTCACCGTCGAGCGCGTCGGCGGTGCGCATGACCCGCCGTCCATCGTCGGAGAGTTGCACGAGAATGAGTCGCTTGCCCTTGAGCGCGGAGATCACCAGGGCACCGTTCCACTGTCCCCAACCGGAATCGGGGAGAAAGGTGATGGCGGGCGGCGCGACCGTCGGCGCGCCCGACTTCCACACCGGACCGATCGCACCCGGTACTCGGGGGTCGGTCATCACCGCGTCCTCGTCGTTGAGGGGAAAACGCTTGTCGGGGCGGAAACCGTAGTTGCCACCGGCGGTGAGAAGGTTGAGCTCGTCGTCGACGTGCGTGCCCTGCTCGATGGAATACACGCGCCCCGCCGGACCCAGTGCGATGTTCTGGACGTTGCGATGGCCGAGGGTGAAGATCGGACTGGCGTCGGGGTTGCCGGCCGCCGGACTGCCGTCGGCGTTGATGTGCAAGACCTTGCCGCCCAACGACGATCGATCCTGGGAGACGGTCGGCAGTCCGGTGTCGCCGGTGCCGATCCAGAGAGTGCCGTCCGGGGCTGCGGTGACGCCGCACCCGGCTTCGCGTCCGGCCATCGTGAGCGGAATGCCGGACAGCACGGTGCGTTCTCGCGTCAGCGCCGACCAGTCGGGCGCCACGCGCCAGGCGACGACGCTGTTCACCTGACCGATGGTGGGCCACGGCAGAGGCGATCGGATGAGCGACGGCGGAGCGGTGATCCGGCCGGTCGGTGCGGTGACCTCCGACTGGCAGGTGTAAAGACGTCGGTTGGTGGCGAAGCCCGGATCGAGCGCCATTCCCATCAGCCCGGCCTCACCGGTGACGAACAGGGTCGACAGATCCGCCCGAACCGTGTGCGCGCGGCCGTCGGGCGCGACGGCCACGAACCTGCCGGACCGTTCGTTGGTGAGGATGGTTCTGTCCGGAGCCGCCACGACCTCCCACGGAATCCGCAGACCACCGGTGACCGTCTCGACAGCCAGATCCGGCGCGGGCACCGCCCGTGCGTCGCCGGCGACCGCGCCGGAACCCATGACGACCGCCCCAAGACACACCATCGACGTGGCCACTCGACTCAGCCACGAACCACGCAAAGTTCTCGACATGGACATTAGCTTAGGCATACCTATGCAAGGCGGTGTAGCGAGGGCCGCTCAGTCCTCCATGATCCCGGCGGCCACTGTGGCCCCGAGTTCCCAGCACGCCTGAAGCACCGCCTTGTCCGGTTTGTTCGACGCGATGACGTACTCGGCGGCCTTGGTCCAGCCCAGTCCGGCGGCGATCCGGTCGACAGCGGCTTGCGCTCCCTCGGTGCCCTCGTTGCCGTGCAGGTACAGCCCGAATGGTCGGCCTCGCGTCGAATCGAGGATCTGGTAGTACGAACCGTCGAAGGCGTGCTTGAGGGCACCCGAGATCGAGCCGAGGTTTGCCGGGCTCCCCAATACGTAGCCGTCCGCGTCGAGGAAGTCACTGGCCGACACCGACAGCGCCGCCCGGCGCACCACCTCGACTCCGGTGATGTCGGAATCGGTGGCACCGGAGACGACTGCCTCGAACATCGCCTGACAGTGCGGCGACGGGGTGTGATGCACGATCAGCAGTGTTGCCATCACGCTCGCCCGCGGTATTGCGCGACAGCACGTTTCATCATTTCCCGGGCGCGGCTCCGGTCGCCGGCGTAGTCGTAGGCGCGGGCGATGCGGTAGGTGTTGCGCCAGTCATTCGGGTCGGCCTCCCACTCCTGGCGCACCTGGGCGAACAGCGCGTCGGCGGCATCGCGTTCGATGCGGCCGGACGGTCGGCGCGGCATGTCGGAGACGTCGAGTTCACGTCCCTCCTCGGCGATCGCGCGCGCCAGCCGCTGATGCTCGATACCGGCCCGCAGGGTGGCCACGATCATCCAGATCCCCAAGAACGGCAGGATCAACACGCCGATCCCGATGCCGATGCCGGCCGCGGTCCCGCTGGTGATCAGGTCGACGCCACGCTGCCCGAGCAGCACGAAGTACACGCACATCGCGATGACGAGAAATGCGATCATCCACACGATCGGGCGGGCGTCGCGCTCGCGGGCCTTCTTGGGCCGCGCGGACGACTGTTCCGCATCCGATCGGGCCGGATCGGAACGGGACGGATCGGGGTCGGGAGCCATGAGCGGCGCCCTACAGGTCCATGAGGTCGTCGAGACCGACGGTCAGACCCGGCCGGTCACCGATGCTGCGCACGCCGAGCAGCACACCCGGGACGAACGACGTGCGATCCAGCGAGTCGTGACGGATGGTCAGGGTCTCGCCCTCCGTGCCGAGCAGGACCTCCTGGTGGGCGACGAGACCGGCGAGGCGCACCGAGTGCACGCGCACACCGTCGACCTCGGCACCGCGGGCACCGTCGAGTTCGGCGGTCGTGGCGTCGGGGCTGGGGCCGACGCCGGCGGCCGCGCGGGCCTCGGCGATCAACGACGCGGTGCGATAGGCGGTGCCCGAGGGGGCGTCGGCCTTGGCCGCGTGGTGCAGTTCGATCACCTCGACGGAGTCGTAGAAGCGGGCGGCCTGTTGGGCGAAGCGCATGCACAGAACTGCGCCGATCGCGAAGTTCGGCGCGATGAGCACCCCCACGCCGGGTGCCTCGGCCAGCCATTCGCGTACCTGCGCCAGGCGCTCGTCGGTGAAGCCGGTGGTCCCGACCACGGCGTGAATCCCGTTGCCGATGAGGAACTTCAGGTTGTCCATCACCACGTCGGGGTGGGTGAAGTCGACGACGACCTGGGTGTCGGTGTCGGTGAAGAACTCCGGGGCGTCGCCCTTGTCGACACCGACGGTGTAGGTGAGGTCGTCAGCCGCCTCGATGCCCGACACGATCGCCTTGCCGACCTTGCCGTTGGAGCCGAAAACCCCAACCCTGATGCCCTGCGCCATGTCAGCCTTTCCTCGACGGGTTGCCGCGTACGACCCGGTTGGGCCCGCGTCAAGTCTATGGGGACGGGTCGACGGGCCCGCCCGCAGGCGCCGCGCCCCGGTGGACGAGGACGTCGAATCGCCGGTGCGCCGACGGGTCAGTAGATCGGCGCGTCGCCGCGTCGGTGGTCGAACACCAGTGAGGTCGTCGTGCCCGCGACCTCTCGGCGGGCGTTGAGCATCTCCACGAAGCGACGCAGTTCCTCGGTGTCGGCGGTCGCGACGTGCAGCAGGTAATCGTCGGAGCCGGCGAGGAAGAACACGTCGATCACCTCGTCGTGGCCGGTGATCTCACCGACGAACTTCCGGATCTGACCGCGGGCATCCGACTGCAGGCTGACTGCGACCATCGCACGCAGTGGGCGACCCACCGCCGCCGGATCGACATCAGCGAAGAAGCCGCGGATCACGCCCAGATCCCGCAGTCGTCGGACGCGACCGTGGCAGGTCGATGCGGCGATTCCGACGCGCGCGGCGAGGTCGCTGTTGGTCACGCGGGCGTCGGTCTGCAGGCGCCGCAGCAATTGACGATCGACCTCGTCGAGCTGTGGCCGAACATCCTTCGGCGAGTCGGACATCAGATACCTCCTGGTCGATGGATCTTCGGCATACTGACAAGTTCAAGAATCATATTCATGTCACTTGTGTCGCTTCCGAAGTTACTTCACTCTTGAGGCTAGTTCATCGAGGAACATTCAGCCATGAGCATTCCTGGTCGACGTTCATCACCGTCGGCGCCACAGACCACCACCGTCAAGGAGAACCCGTCATGCGTATCGGCATCCCCACCGAGATCAAGAACAACGAGTACCGCGTCGCCGCCACCCCGGCCGGAGTCGCCGAGCTGACCCACCGCGGCCACGAGGTGGTCGTCGAGGCCGGCGCCGGACTCGGATCGGCGATCTTCGACAACGACTTCAAGGAGGCCGGGGCGCAGATCCTCTCGACCGCCGATCAGGTCTGGGACCAGGCCGAGATGATCCTCAAGGTCAAGGAGCCCATCGCCGCCGAATACTCGCGGATGCGCGCCGGGCAAACCCTGTTCACCTATCTGCACCTCGCCGCCAGCCGTCCGTGCACCGACGCGCTGCTCGCGTCGAAGACCACCTCGATCGCCTACGAGACCGTCCGTGCCGCCGACGGCTCGCTCCCGTTGCTGGCCCCGATGAGTGAGGTTGCGGGCCGCCTCGCCCCGCAGGTCGGCGCCTATCACCTGATGCGGTCCGAAGGTGGCCGCGGAGTCCTCATGGGCGGCGTTCCCGGAACCGAACCGGCCGACGTCGTCGTCATCGGCGGTGGGGTCAGCGGCGTCAACGCTGCGACCATCGCCATGGGCATGGGCGCCCAGGTCACCGTCTTCGATCTCGACATCACCAAGCTGCGCGCGATCGACGCACGCTTCGGGGGTCGGGTGCACACCCGTTACTCCACGTCGCTGGCCCTGGCCGAGGCGATCAAGCAGGCCGATCTGGTCATCGGCGCGGTTCTCGTCCCGGGCGCCAAGGCCCCGGTCCTGGTACCCAACAGCCTTGTCGCACAGATGAAGCCGGGCTCGGTGCTGGTCGACATCGCGATCGATCAGGGCGGCTGCTTCGAGGATTCACGCCCCACCACCCACGACGATCCGACCTTCACCGTGCACGACAGCGTCTTCTACTGCGTGGCCAACATGCCCGGCACGGTTGCGCGCACCTCGACCCAGGCCCTCACCGGCGCCACCCTGCCGTACGTGCTGCGCCTGGCCGACAAGGGGTGGGAGGCGGCCTGCCGCGACGACGCCTCGCTGGCCGCCGGACTGTCGACCCACGACGGACACCTCTTCACCCCGGAAGTCGGTGCCGCCCTGGATATCCCGGTCACCGCGAATCCGTTCGCCGCGCACTGAGGAGATCACCAGACGATCTCGGCACGCCGACGCCTGCGCTCCCTCGACGGGGCGCAGGCGCCGGCGTGAGACCAGGTGCGACCGAACGCTACTCGCGCCGCCATCTCGGTGCGGTGACATCATCGACGCCGACACTCTCCCCAGCGCGCCATTCCTTGAGCGCCTCATCGAGACGACGCCGACCCTGCCTGCGCACCACACGATTGCGGCGACGTGCGTGGTCGCCGGCGTGGCACAGAGAACACGAGCAGACGTGGACACCGCAGTAGCGCCACACCCACCGGCACGCGGTGCGGGCCGACACGGGATCGACGGGCGGACGAGCAGGCAGATCACACTCCGCGCGCGAATGGTCATGCTCGGCAAAAGCGGCGAGTTCGCCGCGATGCAGGCGGACGGCGAGCGGCGCGTGAGCATCGGTACGAGACAAGGCTGAGCCTCCAGGGGATCAACGCCCCTGCCCGCTACCCCCGGATGAGGACGAACAGGGGCAGCGGTTGCTCCTCCGCGGCCCCTGCACGCTGCCTTTCGTCACTCACCCCCACGACGATATCCGAAACCAGGGAAACCGGCTGCGTCACAGCGCCTCCAGCCCATTGGTGATCACCACAAAGCCCAGCACGATCAGCACCGTGCCGACGATCAGCGCATTGTGCCGGGTGATCAGCGCGTCGAGTCGCGCCAGTGTCGGTTCGGCGCGCTCGCCGGCAATGCTCGTGGCGATTGTCGGTGCGGCCACCGCAAGACTGCCGACAGCGACGAACACGACGATCGCCACCGCCTGAGCCCCGACGTCGGCGGTGGCCTCGGCGATCGCGGCGGCCGCCGACACCGTGATGAGCAGACTCTTCGGGTTGAGGGCCGCCAGACCGAATCCCGATGCGGCGGCCTTCGCGGCACCGATCTCCTCGATCATCGAGTACCACCCCGGGACCTCGCTCTCGGCGCCATCGGTCGTCCATGCCTTCTGCCACTTGCGGATTCCCCATCCGAGCAACGCGAGACCCGCGACCAGTCCCACGATGCCCATCGCGGGCCCCGAGCCGCCGGACAGCGAGCCGACGTCGACGATCGCGATGAGCACCACGAGCACCGCGGCGAGACCGGTCAGCCAACCGAGCAGAAAGCACCATCCGATCACGCTCGTGCGTTTGATGACCAGCGCCATGCTCACCATCACCAGGGGCAGGGAGGCCATGAGCAGGGCGACGGCGATCGGCAGGACATCCAGGACGGCGTGTGTCACCCGAGCAATCTAGCCCGGTGGCGGGCGATCAGATGCTGATCGCCACGGTGGAGGGACCTTGGTCGGGGGTGTAGCGGCGTTCGGTGATGTCGCCGCGGCCGTCGGAGGCGATCCGAACCACCGTACTGGCCCGGGTGCCGTACTCCCCCATGTCGACGAACATCGCCGACAGTGCGCGCTCGTTGTCGAGCGGAACCCCCGTGTGCGGCAGCGCGGCGTCGTCGGCGACGGTGGTGTCGTGCAGGGCGTCGAGCAGTGCTTCGGGGTCGGACGACGACGGGTCAGATGACGTCAGCGCGCCGGTCAGCTGTGCGATCCCGGACGTCACCTTCGGCCACGGCTCGTCGAGTGCCCCGTTGGACAACCCGTGGATTCCCGGCTCCACCCGCATGGCACGGGGTTCGAGATGGTTGGTGGCCCACCACATCTCGGCTCCGTCGTCGACGAGCAGATTCACCGGGGCATAGCGGTCGGCCGTCGCGACGAAGGCTGCCGCGGCGTCGGCGGCACTGTCCGCGCCGGTCACGAAGTCGACGGGCAGTCCACCACGAGAACGCTTGTCCGGCTGCGGTTGTGCGATCCCGTCACGCACATTGGTCACCGCGGCCAGCCGGTGCCCGTCGGGTGCGAGACCGAGCCAGGTGCCACCCGCCTCGAGATCGCGTCCACCGATCACCGGCAGATCGTCCCACCGGTGCGCCGCGGCGCTGCGCCGTTGATGGAACTCGTCACGGTTGGCGGCGAGGACGAGGCGATGGGACGGGTCGACCTCGAGGGCGAACAGGATCAAGCACACGATCGCCAGGCTACTGACACACACTCGCAGAACCTGTGGCGGCATTCACGACACCGGCACCGACGACACCGGCCCGCCCCCGCCGAGGCGGGAACGGGCCGGTGGGCCGATCCGATCCGACGATCAGGCGTCGGCGGAGGCCTTCTCCTCAGCCGGGGCGGCCTTGGCGTCGTCATCGACGGGGATGAGGCTGATCTTGCCGCGCTCATCGATGTCGGCGATCTCCACCTGCAACTTGGAGCCGACGTTCACCACGTCCTCGACCTTGTTGATGCGCTTGCCCTTACCGAGCTTGGAGATGTGCACGAGGCCGTCGCGGCCGGGCAGCAGCGACACGAAGGCACCGAACGCGGTGGTCTTGACCACGGTGCCCAGGAACCGCTCGCCCACCTTGGGCAGCTGCGGGTTGGCGATCGCGTTGACGCGGTCGATCGCCGCCTGCGCCGACTCACCGTCGGACGCACCGATGAACACGGTGCCGTCGTCCTCGATGGAGATGTTGGCGCCGGTCTCCTCGGTGATGGTGTTGATCGTCTTGCCCTTGGGGCCGATCAGCTCGCCGATCTTGTCCATCGGGATCTTGATGGTGGTGATCCGCGGCGCGTACGGGCTCATCTCGTCGGGCTCGTCGATCGCCTCGGCCATCACGTCGAGGATGGTCAGCCGGGCGTCCTTGGCCTGGGTCAACGCACCGGCGAGAACCTGGCTGGGGATGCCGTCGAGCTTGGTGTCGAGCTGCAGCGCGGTCACGAAGTCCTTGGTGCCCGCGACCTTGAAGTCCATGTCGCCGAAGGCATCCTCGGCGCCGAGGATGTCGGTCAGTGCGACGTAACGGGTTTCGCCGTCGATGGTGTCGGACACCAGACCCATGGCGATGCCGGCAACCGGGGCACGAAGCGGCACACCGGCATTGAGCAACGACATGGTGGAGGCGCACACCGAGCCCATCGAGGTCGAGCCGTTGGAGCTCAATGCCTCGGAGACCTGACGGATCGCGTACGGGAACTCCTCGACGCTCGGGATCACCGGCACCAGGGCACGCTCGGCGAGCGCGCCGTGACCGATCTCGCGACGCTTCGGCGAACCGACGCGACCGGTCTCACCGGTCGAGTACGGCGGGAAGTTGTAGTGGTGCATGTAGCGCTTGGAGGTCTCGGGGGTCAGCGAGTCGATCTGCTGGGCCATCTTGACCATGTCGAGGGTGGTGACGCCCAGGATCTGGGTCTCGCCGCGCTCGAACAAGGCGCTGCCGTGGGCCCGCGGGATCACCGCGACCTCGGCCGAGAGCGAGCGGATGTCGGTGATGCCGCGTCCGTCGATACGGAAGTGATCGGTCAAAATACGCTGGCGCACAAGCTTCTTGGTCACCGAGCGGAATGCCGCGCCGATTTCCTTCTCCCGGCCCTCGAACTGCTCGGCGAGCTGGGTGAGGATCTGTTCCTTGAGCTCGTCGGTCTTGTCGTCGCGCTCCTGCTTGCCGGCGATCGAGAGGACCGCAGCGAGCTTCTCGCTCGCGGCGGCCGACACGGCGTCGAAGACGTCGGACTCGTACGGCGGGAAGAGCGGGAACTGGCCGGTCTCCTTTGCGGCGGCCGCCGCGAGGGACTTCTGCGCCTCACAGAGGCGGGCGATGAACGGTTTGGCGGCCTCGAGACCCTCGGCGACGATCGCTTCGGTCGGCGCCTGCGCACCACCGGCGATGATCTCGATGACGTTCTCGGTCGCCTCGGCCTCGACCATCATGATCGCGACGTCGGCGGAATCACCCTCGCCGGAGACGATGCGACCGGCGACGACCATGTCGAACACCGCGCCCTCGAGCTGTTCGGCGGTCGGGAACGCGACCCACTGGCCTGCCTTGTTCTCCTCGGTCGGGATGAGGGCGACGCGCACGCCACCGACGGGACCGGAGAAGGGCAGCCCGGCGAGCTGCGTGGACGCCGACGCCGCGTTGATCGCGACGACGTCATAGAGATCCTTCGGATCGAGCGAGAGCACGGTGACGACGACCTGGATCTCGTTGCGCAGGCCGTCGACGAAGGACGGGCGCAGCGGGCGGTCGATCAGCCGGCAGGTCAGGATCGCGTCGGTGGACGGACGGCCCTCACGGCGGAAGAACGATCCGGGGATACGCCCGGCGGCGTACATCCGCTCCTCGACGTCGACGGTGAGCGGGAAGAAGTCGAAGTGCTCCTTGGGGTGCTTGGACGCCGCGGTGGTCGACAGGAGCATGGTCTCGTCGTCGAGATAGGCGGTCACCGAGCCGGCGGCCTGCAGGGCGAGGCGTCCGGTCTCGAAGCGGATGGTGCGGGTACCGAAGCTGCCGTTGTCGATCACGGCGGTGGCCTCGGTGATGGTTTCGTCGTAGTCGGCGAAATCCTCGGTGGTGGTCACATCGGACATGTGGGGTGTTGATCCCTTCGTTGCGGCCGCATCCGGCGGCCGTGGGTGGCCGCGATTTCCGGCGGCCTTCTCTATGCGGATAGGGGCTGCCCGCGGCGCGACGACACGGCGATCATGCTTGGCTGCACGTGTCGGTGTCCGCGTGGGCGGCAAGCCCGGAACACGCGTGGGTGAGATCGTCGGCGGGAGGTGATCGGCGCGCTCGTATGCGCACCCTTTGCTCAGACGGCCTTCGATCGAAGCGGCCGGAACCTCGTGTTCCGGCGGCCACTACCGAGGACCGATCTGACTCGTCATCACTTCCGTGGACTCGCACGTCACGGCGGCGTTCCGACGCAACCTTATCATTGACACGACAAAGTCCATCGACACGACGACCACTGACACAGCAAGAACCGGTCGCACCCGAGGGCGACCGGTTCTCGTGATGTCTGATGACCTCGACGCGACGAGGAGGTCAGCGACGCAGGCCGAGGCGCTCGATGAGCGAGCGGTAGCGCTCGATGTCGACCTTCGCGACGTACTTCAGGAGGCGACGACGGCGACCGACCAGCAACAGCAGCCCACGGCGGCTGTGGTGATCGTGCTTGTGCTCCTTGAGGTGCTCGGTGAGGTCGGTGATGCGCTTGGTCAGCAGCGCGACCTGCGCCTCGGGCGAGCCGGTATCGGTCTCGTGCAGACCGTACTGGCCGAGGATTTCTTTCTTCTCGGCAGCAGTCAGTGCCATGGAGATACTCCTGTTTCTCAGTACCGCGACAATGCCATTTCCCGACCGGGCCCACCGGGGCCGATACGGGGCGGCGCGCCACCGCGGACTGCAGCAACGCCGGTCCGCCAATTTACCAGCGGTGAACCTCAGCGCCCAAATCGCCGCGCGCTGCGCTCACTGATCGGAGGCGGCGAGAATGGCGCGCGTCTTCTCCACGTCGTCGGCCATCGCCTCGAGGAGCCCGTCGATGCTGTCGAACTGCTCCATCGGGCGGATGTGGCTGACGAAGTCGACGGCGACGTGCTGGCCGTAGAGATCGGCGCTGGTGTCGAGGACGAAGGCCTCGACGGTGCGGGTCCGCCCGGAGAAGGTGGGGTTGGTGCCCACCGACACCGCGGCCTCGTACCGCTCGCCGGGGATCACCTGGCCGACCACCGGACCGGCCCCGAGCACGGTGAACCACGCGGCATACACCCCGTCGGCCGGGATCGCCGCATGCATCGGCGGTGCGACATTGGCTGTGGGATAACCCAATTCACGCCCTCGCCCGTCTCCGCGGACCACGACTCCCTCCACCCGGTGTGGGCGGCCGAGTGCCTCCGTCGCCCGCTCGACGTCCCCGGCGGCCACACACGACCGGATGTAGGTAGAGGAGTAGGTGACGGCGTGTTCGCCGAACAATGACACCGCCTGCACCTCGAACCCGAACTTGGCGCCGAGCTCGGTGAGTTTGGCGACATCGCCGGCGGCCTTCTTGCCGAACGTGAAGTTGGCACCGACGACGACGTCGGCGGCGTGCAGGCGCTCGACGAGCACATCGTGCGCGAAGTCTTTCGGTGTGCGCGCGGCGAGTTCGGGGGTGAAGGGCATCACACAGAACACGTCGATGCCCAGTTGCTCGGCGAGCTCGGCCCGGCGCGTCAGGGTGGTCAGCTGCGGCGGATGGGTGCCCGCACGCACGACCTCGGCGGGGTGCGGGTCGAACGTCATCAGCACCGCAGGCACGCCGCGGTCTCGGGCGGCGCGCGTCGCGGCGCTGATCAACTCCGCGTGGCCGCGGTGAACGCCGTCGAAGACACCGATCGTGACCACACACCGACCCCAATCCGCGGGGACGTCCTCCAGACCTCTCCAACGCAACACGCCGACAACACTACGGCCACCGGCCGCGCCGTACCAGCACCGCCCGGACTGTGTGAACCTCCGGTGACCGATGCCCTCGAGCGTCGTGAACCCCGGGTGTCGCCACCGCAGTTCGCACTGCCGCCATGGCTGTCGACCGGGCTTCTTCGCGTCCGGGGGGATCGACACATAAGCTGAGCACCATGCCCAACAGAGGACTGTCCCCCGCCGCCGGGGACAGCGAATCGCCGCCTGCGGTGACCACGCTGTCGACCGTGACCCAGGACTATCTGAAGGTCATCTGGACCTCGCAGGAATGGGCCGATGTGAAGGTCACCACCAAATTGCTCGCCGACAAGATGGGAGTGTCGGCCTCGACCGCCTCGGAATCGATCCGCAAACTCGCCGATCAGGGCCTGGTCTCCCATGAGCGTTATGGCGCGGTCACTCTCACCGATGAGGGTCGCAACGCGGCGATCCTGATGGTGCGTCGCCACCGACTGCTCGAGACCTTCCTGGTGCGCGAACTCGGATACGGCTGGGACGAGGTGCACGACGAGGCCGAAGTCCTCGAACATGCCGTGTCCGACCGCCTGATGGCGCGCCTGGACGCCAAACTCGGTTACCCGAGCCGGGATCCGCACGGCGACCCCATCCCCTCGGTCGACGGTGCGGTGCCCACCCCGGACGCCGATTCGCTCGCCGACCTCGACGTCGGCGACTCCGGAACCATCGCCCGCATCTCCGACACCGATCCGGAGATGTTGCGCTACTTCGACCAGATGGGTGTCGCACTCGACTGCACGGTGACCGTCGTCGAGAAGCGGCCGTTCGCCGGGACCATCGCGATCAGCGTCGACGACGGCACGCCGATCGATCTCGGCGACATCGCCGCGCGGGCGATCTACCTGGTGACGGCGAGCTGACCACTGGCGCATCCGAACCCGATGCGCCGTCACACTCGGCCGACGCAGACCGGACGCGATTGCAGGTTCACCCATCGCAGGGTCAGCGCAATGTCGCCGGTCGCACCACCATCACCGAGCTGGCGCGTCTGCCCTTCTCCTCGATCAGTGCGATGGCCTGCCCGCGCGGGTCGACGCCGACGTGGATTCCCTTGAGGCCCAACGGAACAAGCCAACGTCCCTGACTGATCGACTCGGCCTCGTCGTCGTCGATGTCGCGACGCGGAAATGACAGCAACGCCGCCTGGTCGATGGTCAGTGACAACTCGGGGGTCTCGGCGAGGACGTCGAGGGTTCGGGCGTGGTCGAGGGTGAACGGCCCCACCGCGGTGCGCCGTAGAGCGGTGAGGTGACCGCCGGAGCCGAGGGCATCGCCGAGATCACGTGCCAGAGACCGGATGTAGGTGCCGGCCGAACAGTCGACCTCGACGTCGAGATCGAGGAACCCGGCCTCGCCGCCGTCGTCGTCGGGCCGCCGTATCGCCTTGATCTCGAATCGTGAGACCCTCACCGGACGCGCTGCGAGATCGAACTCGGCGCCCGTCCGGGCCAATGCATGCGCGCGTTGCCCGTCGACCTTGATCGCACTGACCTTGGCCGGAACCTGCGAGATGTCGCCGGTGAGATCGGCGACCGCACCGATGATCTGGTCATCGCCGATCTGCGACACCGTCCCGCGACTGATGATCCGGCCCTCACGGTCGTCGGTGTCGGTGGCCGCCCCGAGACGGATCGTCGCCGTGTACGACTTGGTGGTCAGCGACAACAGCCCCAGGAGCTTGGTGGCCCGTTCCACGCCGACGACGAGAACGCCGGTCGCCATCGGGTCCAGAGTGCCTGCGTGTCCGACGCGGCGCGTGTGAAAGATCTTGCGGCACCGCGACACCACGTCGTGACTGGTGATGCCGGCCGCCTTGTCGACGATGACCAGTCCGGCGTTCTCGATGGAGGCGTCGGCCATCAGAGCACCGCGATCACGGTGACGATGAGGCCACGATCGATCATCCACCGGCCGTGGAACTCCGAGAGCGGACTGCCCCCGTCGACGGTCCGGCCGTCGATCAGGATGCGAGAGGTGAAGGTGCCCATGGGGACGTCGGCACCTCGGTCCTGCTCGACGGTGATGTGCGCGTCCTCGAAACCCAGCCACCGCTGGGTCAGCGGAAACCACGCCTTGTAGGTTGCCTCCTTGGCGCAGAACAACAATCGGTCCCAGTGCAGCGTGTCGGGACGCTCGGCGAGTACCTGCCGTTCCGCGGGGAGGCTCGTGTGGTCGATGACACCGTCGGGCAAGGCGTCGTGTGGTTCGGCATCGATGCCCAGTGAGCGCACCGCCATCGCGTAGGCGACCGTCGCCGCCCGGTACCCGTCGCAGTGGGTGAGGCTACCGACCACCTGCTCCGGCCACAGCGGCATTCCGCGTTCGCCCCGCATGATCGCAACCGGCTCGATACCGAGCTGCCCCAACGCCTGACGAGCACAGTGGCGTGCGGTGGTGAATTCGCGTCGGCGCTTCTCCACGGCCCGCGAGATCAGTGACTCCTCCCCCGGTAGCGGGGTGAGATCCGGTGGGTCACCGAACGATTCCGCCGAGGCCACCCCGGTGGGCAACAACTTCTCGATCACGGTTGGTCCCTCCGGGTGTCGTTCGTCGATCGTTCGGTGCGCCGGGCGGCCTGTTCGGCGCGGCGCTGTTCGAGTCGCCGGGCGAACTCCTCGGCGCGACGCTCGTAGTCGGGCGGCAGCTCGAATCGGGCACCATGCGGTGGCAGATCCTCTTCGCGCAGACCGGGATCCGGTGCGATCTGACGCAGCAACGGTTCGGGCAGCCCGCGGCGCTTCCATTCGCGCGGGTAGCCGACCGACACCTCCTCGAACCGCACGAGGTCGTAGAAGGTGGTCCGCGGGATGTGTAGATGCCCGTACACGCAACAGGCGGCGTTGAACCGGGTGTGCCAGTCGGCGGTCTCGGTGGTTCCGCACCACAGCGCGAACTCCGGATACATCAGGGTGTCGGTCGGTTCCCGCCGCAACGGCCAATGATTGATCAGGATCGTCTGCTCGGTCGGGTCGAGCGCCTCCAGACGTGCCCGGGTGGCCGCCACGCGGGCACGCCCCCACGCGTCGCGGGTCGGGAAAGGCTCCGGGGACAGCAGGAATTCGTCCGTGGCGACCACATTGCGTTCCCGTGCCAGCGCCAATGCCGCCAAGGCGGTCGAGGTGCCCTCGGGCCGAAAGGTGTAGTCGTAGAGCAGGAACATGGGGACCACCCGTACCGGCGCAGAGCCGTCACCGGGATCGAACAGCGGATAGATGTCCTCGGGCGTCACGATCCCCATGTCCCGGCACGCTTGCACGAGATAGTCGTAGCGGGCCACCCCGAACACCTGCAGCGGATCCTTGGCCGTCGTGTAGAGCTCGTGATTGCCCGGTACCCACACGACGGTGTGGAAACGAGCGCGCAGCCGGCGCAGGGTCTCGACGATGTCATCGGTGCGTTCGGAGACGTCACCGGCCACGATCAACCAGTCGTCCGAGGTCCTCGGCCGGATCTGGTCGAGGATGTGCTCGTTGCCCCGATGTGCGACGTGCAGATCGCTGATCGCCCAGAGAGTAGCCACGAGGATCCATCGTGCCATGCGCTGTCATGTCCGGCGGCGCCCGGCACGATGCCCTTGCCTGAAGATGTCGCGGCGACGTGCCATGATGCCGACCATGAGTTATCCCTACCCTCCCGCGGTCCCCGCAGCGCCGGCGCCGGCCGTCGGTTCGCGGGTGCCCGGCGGGCGCGGCCCGTGGTGGGTGCGAGTGCTGATCAGTGCGGCGATCACCGTCCTCCTGTGGGGGCTGTCGCTGGTGATCCTCATCGTCACCGACCGCATTTTCACCGGTTCTTGGGCGAACTTCATCGCGTGGACGGTGATCTATCTACTCTTCGTCGTCATACTCGCGCTCTGGGGACGGACCGTAGTACGCGGCATACTCGGCGCCTTGATCGCCTTCGTCCTGCTGACCATCAGTCACGGGCTCGACGCACTGTTCCTCGTGAACGACTTCCACTTGTACGACTGGTACGAAACGATTGCGAACATCGGCACTCCGTTGTTCCTCATCGGAGCGATCGGTGGATGGAGTCTCGCCCGGCGCGCGACGGCCTTCGCGTGGATCGGTGTGATCCCGATGGTCGGAGTTGTGGCGGTCGCGACGTGGGTGCTCAATTATCACCTGCCGGACGTGCCGTACTCGTGGTTCGAACACCACGACTACACCCCCACGTGGTGGTGGTTCGCATACATGTCTGTTCAGGCGGCGTTCATCATCGCGGGAGTCCTCGCTGTGTGGGCGTGCGACGCCATCGGCCTCGCCGTCCGACGGAACCGACCGAACCCGCCCTCCGCGGGCCCGACCGCCGCGTGGGGAGCCCAGGGCGTCCAAGCACCGTGGCCACCCTCGTCACCGGCCACATCCGGGCAGCCATCGTGGCCTGGGCAGCAGCCTGTATGGCCCTCTCAGCCACCGCAGGCGTGGCCAGGTCCGCCACCCACTCAGCCGCCGCCCGGTACCTGATCGGCCCGGCTGCCCGCCGGTGTCGTCGCGCCCACGCGATGCCAGCGTCCCGAGGCGATCCGCAGACACACCGCGATCAGCCGGGCGATCATGAACACCACCAGCCCACTCCACACTCCGGCCAATCCCCAGTCGAAGATCAGCGACATCCAGATCAGCGGGAGGAAGCCGACGAGTGCGGCGACGAGGGTTGCCGTGCGCAAGAAGGCGGCGTCGCCGCTGCCGAGCAGTACGCCGTCGAGGGCGAACACGACGCCGGCGATCGGCAGCATCGCCACGAAGAACCACCAGGGCACCCCGATCGCGTCGAGCACCGCCGTGTCGGAGGTGAACACCTTAGGCAGCGTCGTCGCGCCCGCCGCGAACACCGCGGCCATCACCGCGGCGGCGATCACCGAGACCAGGGTCACCCGCCGGGCGACCGAGCGCGCAATGGTCACCGATCCCGCACCCAGTGCTGCCCCGACGAGGGCCTGGGCGGCGATGGCCACCGAATCGAGGAACAGCGACATGAATTCCCAGAGCTGAAGCACCAGTTGGTGTGCGGCCACCTGCGCGACACCGAATCGGGCGGCCACCGCCGCCGCGGAGATGAAACAGATCTGGAACGACAGACTGCGCACGATGAGGTCGCGGGCCATCACCAGTTGCGCTGCGATCATCGGGCGGTTCGGTGCGAAGGCCGCGAACACACTTCCCGACTCCTCGGCAGCCGAAGACCGCACGCTCACCAGTTGCTCACGCACCACGCGCGCGGCGAACAACAGCCCGGTGATCGACTGCCCGATCACGTTGGCGACGGCGCTGCCGATGATGCCGAGCCGCGGGAAAAACCACAGTCCGTGTACCAGACCGACGACGAGCACCGCCGAGATCGCCAGCCCGACAACCACATAGACGATGGGTCGACGTGTCTCCTGAACCCCGCGCATCCAGCCGTTGCCGGCCATCGACAGCAGGATGAGGGGCACACCGAACACCGCGACCCGCACCCACTGCGTCGCATCGGCGGCCACGACCGCCGACGACGACGAGGCGTCGCCCACCAGCGCCGACATCACATACGGCGCAATCGGCCACGCGACGGCGATGATCACCAGCCCCACGGCCACCGCTATCCAACTCGCCTGCACGCCCTCGGCGATCGCACCCGGACGGTCACCGGCTCCGTACCTGCGGGCCGACCGCGCGGTCGTGCCGTAGGACAAGAACGTCAGTTGGGTGCTGATGATCGACAGCACCAGAGTCGCCACGGCGAGCGCGGCCAGCTCGTCGCCACCCAGCCGACCGACCACTGCGAGATCCAACAGCAGATACAGCGGCGGTGCGATCAGTACCGCGAGAGCCGAGACGGTCAGTATGCCGACCCGACGCACTCCGGCATCGAGCGCACCGGCATCGAGCACACCGGCATCCGGGCCTGCGTCCTCTGGGTGTGCGTCCTCGGGGTGTGCGGCCTCGGGATCAGGGGCGTTGCGTTCGGTCACAGGGATCGCCGAAGGCGATCGATCACCTCGTCGGCCGTACCCGTGTCGCTGTAGCCGGAGGCGAGGCGATGTCCGCCGCCGCCATGGGTGCGGGCGATGGGGACCAGATCGACGGTGCTCTTGGAGCGCAACGACACCGTCCACTCGCCGGCGTCGATCTCCTTGAACACCGCGGCGACCTCGGCTTCGGCGGTGGTTCGGACGATGTCGATGACGCTCTCCGACTCTTCCCAGCTCATCCCGGCCAACGCCCGGTGGGTCACCACGGCATACACCAATCCCTCACCGCCACAAGCAGTTCGGTCGAGCGTTGCGGTGGCGAGAATCTCCGACACCATGCCGAGCCAGCCGAACGGATGCGTGTCGAGCAGCCGGCGACTCCAGGTCCGGGAGTCCACACCGGCGTCGATGAGCCGGGCAGCCACCCGGAACGACTCCGGGCACGCCCAGCGGAACGACCCGGTGTCGGTGGTCAGACCTGCGTACAGACAGGTTGCGATGTCCTCGTCGAGATCGACGCCGAGGTCGTCGAGTACGCGCAGGACGAGCACCGCGGTGCAGTCGGCGTGCGGATCGACGAAGTCGAGGTCGCCGAAACCGGTGTTCGACGCGTGGTGATCGATGACGATCGTGGTCTCGGCCTCGGTGAAGTGCGACTCGAGTTCACCGAGCCGCGGGCGGCTCGCGGCGTCGACCGACACCACCAACCGACTGCCTCGCAGGGCCGCCGGATCGACGAGCAACTTGTGCCCGGGCAGATCGGCGAAGGCCTCCGGGAGCGACTCCGGGCCGGGATGGGCGACCTCCACGTCCACCCCGAGCCGATCGAGCGCCAACCCGAGCGCCAACCCGCTGCCGATGGTGTCGGCGTCGGGTCGGACGTGACACAGGATGGTCACCGGACCGTTGTCGTCGGCGACCTGCCGGATGGACTGCGCGATCGCCGCACTCGAGGCTGCGGTCACGCGTGATCGCCGTCCTTGTCATCAAGCTCGGGGTCACCAAGCTCGGGGTCATCAAGCTCGGGGTCACCATGCTCGGGTTCGTCGTGACCGGGCACCCGGTAGGGATCGGCCTCACCCGCCGGCCTCGCCTCGGCGGCACGCCGCGCGACGAGTTCATCACTCGCCCGCGCTCGCGCCACCAACTCCTCCATGTGCCGCGCGGCGTCGGGAACGGTGTCGAGGACGAAGGTGAGCGTCGGGGTGAAACGCACCCCGGTGCCCGCGCCGACCTTGGACCGCAGGATTCCGGTCGCCTTCGCCAGACCGGCCGCGGCGGCCTCGTAGTCCGGCTCGGTGTCCAGGGTCTCGCCCATCACCGTGTAGAAGACCGTTGCGTCGTGCAGGTCACCGGTGACGCGCGCGTCGGTGATGGTCACATGGGCCAGCCGCGGGTCCTTGATGTCGTGCGAGATCGCCGAGGCGACGATCGACGAGATCCGCTTGGCCAGCCGTTGTGCTCGTGCCGGATCAGCCATGATTGTCCTTCCCGAAGGGATCGAAAGGCGCTCCCCTCCCGCGTGGTGCCTGGCGGCACGCTCGCGGAAGGGGAGCACTCGAGAGTGGTACGCGTCAGTCGCGCGGCTTCTCCTGGAGCTCGTAGGACTCGATGACGTCGTCGACCTTGATGTCGCTGTACGTCAGTGTGAGACCACATTCATAGCCCTCGCGAACCTCGGTCGCATCGTCCTTCTCCCGCTTGAGCGAGGCGATGGTGAGATTCTCCGCGACGACCACGTTGTCACGCAGCAGACGTGCCTTGGCGTTGCGGCGCACGATGCCCGACTGCACCAGACAGCCGGCGATGTTGCCGACCTTCGACGACTTGAAGATCGCGCGGATCTCGGCGCGGCCGAGTTCCACCTCTTCGTAGATCGGCTTGAGCATGCCCTTGAGCGCACTCTCGATCTCGTCGATCGCCTGGTAGATCACCGAGTAGTACCGGATGTCGACACCCTCGCGGTTGGCCAGCTCGGTCGCCTTGCCCTCCGCTCGGACGTTGAATCCGATGATGATCGCGTCCGAGGCCGCGGCCAGGTTCACGTTGGTCTCGGTGACACCACCGACACCGCGGTCGATGACCCGCAACGAGACCTCGTCACCCATGTCGATACCGAGCAGCGCCTCTTCGAGGGCCTCGACGGTACCGGAGTTGTCGCCCTTGAGGATCAGGTTCAGCTGGCTGGTTTCCTTCAGCGCCGAATCGAGGTCCTCGAGGCTGATCCGCTTGCGGCTGCGTGCGGCCAGCGCGTTGCGCTTGCGCGCATTGCGGCGATCGGCGATCTGACGCGCGATGCGGTCTTCTTCGACGACGAGCAGGTTGTCACCGGCACCGGGCACCGAGGTGAAGCCGATGACCTGCACCGGCCGCGACGGCAGAGCCGCCTCGATGTCGTCGCCGTGCTCGTCGACCATGCGACGCACACGACCGTAGGCGTCACCGGCAACGATCGAATCGCCGACGTGCAGCGTGCCGCGCTGAATGAGCACGGTCGCCACCGGTCCACGGCCGCGGTCGAGGTGGGCCTCGATGGCCACGCCCTGGGCGTCCATGTCGGGATTGGCACGCAGGTCGAGCGACGCGTCCGCGGTCAGCAACACCGCTTCGAGCAGTTCGTCGATGTTGGTGCCCTGCTTGGCCGAGATGTCGACGAACATCGCCTCGCCGCCGTACTCCTCGGGGATCAGGCCGTACTCGGTGAGCTGACCCCGGATCTTCTGCGGGTCGGCGCCTTCCTTGTCGATCTTGTTGACCGCCACCACGATCGGCACATCGGCCGCCTGCGCGTGGTTGATGGCCTCCACCGTCTGCGGCATGACGCCGTCGTCGGCCGCGACCACCAGGATCGCGATGTCGGTGGCCTTCGCACCGCGGGCACGCATGGCGGTGAACGCCTCGTGACCGGGGGTGTCGATGAAGGTGATCAACCGGTCGTCGCCGTTGAGGTGCGTGTTGACCTGGTAGGCACCGATGTGCTGGGTGATGCCGCCGGCCTCGCCCTCGCGGACACTGGCGTTACGGATCGTGTCGAGCAGTCGGGTCTTACCGTGATCGACGTGACCCATGACGGTCACCACCGGCGGACGCTGCTCGAGATCTTCCTCGTCGCCCTCGTCCTCGCCGTAGCTCAGGTCGAAGCTCTCGAGGAGTTCGCGGTCCTCGTCCTCGGGGCTGACCACCTGGACGGTGTAGTTCATCTCCGAGCCGAGCAGCTCGAGCGTCTCGTCGTTGACCGACTCGGTCGCGGTGACCATCTCACCGAGATTGAACAGCGCCTGGACCAGCGATGCCGGGTTGGCGTCGATCTTGTCGGCGAAGTCCGACAACGATGCGCCGCGGGCGAGCCGGATGGTCTCACCGTTGCCGCGCGGCAGCCGGACGCCACCGACGGCCGGCGCCTGCATCGAATCGTATTCCTGACGCTTCTGCCGCTTCGACTTACGGCCCTTGCGCGGGGCACCGCCGGGTCGACCGAACGCGCCTGCGGCACCGCCGCGGCCACGTCCGCCGCCACCGGGACGGCCGCGGAAGCCGCCACCACCGGCGGGAGCACCACCGGGAGCGCCGCCACCGCCGCCGCGGTATCCACCGCCACCGCCGCCGCGGTTTCCACCGGGGCCGCCGCTACGACCACCCGGACGGGCGTCGGGACGGGCGGCACGACTGGGCATCGCACCCGGATTCGGGCGCGGGGGCATGTTGCCCGGGCTCGGACGGGGACCGCCCTGACCGGGAGCCGGACGCGGTCCGCCCGGGCCGGGTCGGCCACCTTGGGCACCGGGACGACCACCGCCGGGACGGGGACCGCCCTGGCCCGGGCCGGGACGACCGGCCGGGGGTCGAGGTGCCGGCGCGGGCGCCGACGAGTACGGGTTGTTGCCGACACGCGGCGCACGGGGGCCCGGCTTCGGACCACCGGGACGCGGTCCCGGCGTCGGTCCGCCCGGCTTCTGGGCCGGTGCGGGCTGCTGTGCGGGCGGCGCGGACCGCTGGGCGGCCGCGGGTGTCGGGGCCGCCGGCTTCGGTGCAGCCGGCGTCGCCGGGGCCGCCTGTGCGGCGGCGGGCGTCGGAGCTGCGGGGGCCGGTGCCGCCGGGGCCGGGGCCGCGGCCGGCTGCGGGGCCGGACGGGTTTGCTCGGTACGGGCCGGGGCCTTCTGCTCGGCTGCCGGTGCCGGCTTGGGGCCGCCGGGCTTGGGGCCCGGACGCGGACCCGCGCCGGGCTTGGGGGCGGAACCGTTGGTGCCGGGCTTGGGCGCCGACGAACCGCCGTCTTTGTTCGGGAATGATTCGCGGAGTCGACGGGCCACCGGGGCCTCAACGGTCGACGACGCAGATTTGACGAACTCGCCCTGTTCCTTGAGTCGCTCGAGCACCTGTTTGCTCGTCACGCCCAGTTCCTTGGCCAGTTCGTGCACGCGGGCCTTGCCTGCCACTGCTCTCCTCACTTGGAGGCCGAGCGGGCTGCCCGCTACGGCCTCGGATTACGTCCGATACGTGCTCATCGTGGTGACTTCACGGTGTGCTCATGTCTTCTGCTACCTGTTCCGGCCCGGTATCGGGCCTGCTGTCGTCCGTGGTCGGTGATGGTGCTGTTGCACCGATCACGTCTGCACCGAACACTTCTACGAGGTCGTCGGGGTTCACGACGAGAAGCGACGCCCTCAATGCCGGGGCGAACGCTCGCCGCCGCACCGCGGCGGACACACAGTCCTCCCGCGGATGCAGCCACGCACCCCGTCCCGGCATGGTCTTCGCGAGATCGACCGCGATCATGGGCCCGTCGGCACCCTCTCGGGCGACGACGCGGACCAATGCGGTGATGTCGGTACGGGACCGACATCCGATGCACATCCGAATCGGACGACCCCGACGGCCATCGTCAGGTGACGAGGTCGACGGCTTTCGCTGAACCATCGCTCAGTCTAGCGCTAGTCGCCGCGACTAGGACAATCGGCTGCCGCCGGGCGTGCCCGAGCCGGCGGCTCGGGCGTCGTCGGCGTCGGATCGGATGTCGATGCGCCATCCGGTCAGCCGCGCGGCGAGCCGCGCGTTCTGTCCTTCTTTGCCGATGGCCAGCGACAACTGGTAATCCGGCACCACGACCCGCGCTGCCTTGGCGGCGAGGTCGACGACCTCGACGGAGACAACCTTCGCCGGTGACAACGCATTCCCGACGAACACCGCCGGGTCGGTGTCGAAGTCGATGATGTCGATCTTCTCCCCGGCGAGCTCACTCATCACGTTGCGGACCCGCTGGCCCATCGGCCCGATGCACGCCCCCTTGGCATTGAGCCCGCTGACGCCGGTGTGCACGGCGATCTTCGACCGGTGTCCGGCCTCTCGGGCCACCGCCACGATCTCCACCGACCCGTCCTCGATCTCCGGTACCTCCAGGGAGAAGAGCTTGCGCACGAGATTGGGATGGGTGCGCGACAGGGTGATCTGCGGTCCGCGCTGTCCGCGGCTGACGCCGACCACGTAGCACTTGATGCGGTCGCCGTGGGTGTAGGTCTCGCCGGGAACCTGCTCGGCGGACGGGATGATGCCCTCGGTGGCATTGGCCTCGTTGCCGATCTGCACCACGACCATGCCGCGGGCGTTCGCCCGGGCATCCTGCTGCACGACGCCACCGACGATCTCACCCTCGTGGGCCACGAGATCGCCGAAACTCTTCTCGTTCTCCGCGTCACGCAGCCGTTGCAGGATGACCTGCCGGGCGGTGGTCGCCGCGATACGCCCGAACCCCTCCGGGGTGTCGTCGTATTCGTGGACGACCTCACCGTGCTCGTCGAGTTCCTGGGCCATCACCCGGACGGCGCCGGTCTTGCGGTTCACGTCGATCCGCGCGTGCGGCGCGAATCCGTCGGTGTGGCGGTAGGCGGTCAACAGTGCCGTCTCGATCGCGGTGATCACCGTATCGGTCGGGATACCCTTGTCGGACTCGATCATCCGCAGCGCGTTGATGTCGATGTTCATTGCTCGTGGACTCCTATTCACTTGTCGGCGTATTCACTTGTCACATGGTCGTTCTCGATGGCCGGACCCATATGGTTCGGTGTATCCCGCAATCGGTGCACATCTCACGGTTCGGTGCGTGGCTCACAGTTCTGCGGTGCCGGGTTCACGACGCCGCGCGATCTCCTCGTCGTCGAGGCCGCACCGGGTCAGTTCGGCGACACTCGGACGCGAGAAGTCGACCTCGACGACCGCGCGGTCGACGGCGTCGAAGCGGACGGATTCCACGGCTATCCGCCCGCGGTGATTGACGACGATCTCGACGGCCTCGTCGTCGAGCGCGCCGATACGCCCGGTGATCGACGCGCCGTCGACATCTCTGATCGCGACCTTGCGTCCACGTGCCCGCCGCCAATGCCGTGGCAGGGTGAGCGGCCGGCCGACGCCCGGCGAGGTGACCTCCAGCGTGTACGGGTCGTCGGAGAGATCGTCGTGGGCGTCGAGCGTGTCGGAGATGTCGCGGGTCAACTCGCCGAGCAGGTCGAGGTCGGTGCCGGCGTCGGAATCGACGATCACCCGGATCTCGTCGGTGCCCGCGGAGGTCGAGACGATCACGTCCTCGAGGTCGAGTCCGCGATCGGTGACGAACTCACCGACGAGTTCGCGGACCCTCATCCGGTCGATGGTCACCGTGATCTCCCTCGTCTTCAGTTGTCCGGTTCACCCGTGGCGTGCAGCCCGTGCGGCTGCGCTGGCGCCCATCCATCGTAGAGGACACCTCCGGGCTCGACGAAGTGCGCACGAACGGGCGTGCCGCGACCACCGTCGGGCCACGCCCGACTGGCATCATGTGTCGGGTGAGTCTCCCGCACCCCGATGAACCGACCGGCCGGTCCGCCGGCGTATCTCGTCGAACCCTGCTGCGGGGCAGTGCCGTCGCGGGCATCGGGGTGGTCACCGTCGCCGTGGCGGCGGGGTGCGATCGCGGACCCGATCCCGCCGAGACCACCGCGCAGGCGCTGCTGCCCCTCGCACGCTCGGCGCTGGCCGACGCGGCCGCGGCGCGGGTCCTCGCCCCGCAGGTGACCGACTATTCGGCGGCCCTCGGCGTGATCGCCGAGCAGCGGGCGCAGCACGCCCAGGCGTTGCGCGAGGAGATCACACGACTCGACCAGACCCTCACCGGCCAGATCGAACCGTCCGGGACCGCCTCGTCGAGTGCCGCTGCGCCCGGCACACCCACCCAGGCGGCGAACTCGCTGGAAGGTCTGCGCTCATCTCTGAGTTCGTCGGCGAAGGCGGCGCGAGCGGCGGCCATCGCATTGTCGGGGTACTCGGCCGGTCTGGCCGGGTCCATCAGCGCCTCGACGACAACCCTCGCGGAGGTTCAGCTGGCATGAGTCCCACCACCGATTCCCTGACCGACGCCGCAGATGCCGAGAACGCGGCGATCTTCACCTACGGCGTGCTCACCGCGTTCGTCTCGGCGTCCCGACGCTCGACTGTCGACGCCAACCTCGTCGCGCACCGCGCAGCCCGCGACGCCGTCAACGATGCGATCACCAAAGCCGGTGGTACGCCTCCGGAACCGGCGGCGGGCTACACCTTGCCGCTGATGGTGAACGACCCGGTGAGTGCCGCCAAGGCGGCGCTGGCCGCCGAGGTCGACTGCACCGTCGCCTATCGCTCGGTGCTGGAGAAGGCCGATTCCGGTTCTGCCCGGACCCTCGGTGTCGACCAGCTCACCGGGTCGGCGTCACGGGCCGCGGATTGGCGAATCGCCTTGGGCAACAAGCCCACCACCGTGGCCTTCCCGGGACAGCGCTGACCGGCCGACCGGCCGACTCCGATCCGCCCGGCGCCCCTCAGCCGCGGACGGTGGCGGTGATGGCGTCGACCGCTTCGGCCACCGCCACCTCCACCGAGTCCCCGGAGAAGCGGTCGCGCACCTCGACGACCCCGTTGGCGTAGCCGCGCCCGACGACAACAACCGTTGGCATACCCAGCAATTCGGCGTCCTTGAACTTGACCCCCGGTGAGGCCTTGCGGTCGTCGAGCAGTACCTCGAGGCCCGCGGCATCGAGGTCGGCGGCCAGTGCCTGCGCACCGTCGATCGCCGCCTGATCCTTGTTCGCGATCACCAGGTGTACGTCGAACGGCGTGACCGCGCGCGGCCACCGCAGCCCCTTGTCGTCATGCCATTGTTCGGCCAGCACCGCGACGAGCCTGGACACACCGACGCCGTAGGACCCCATCGTCAGGCGCACGGGCTTGCCGTTCTCGCCGAGGACGTCGACCTCGAAGGCGTTGGTGTACTTCTGGCCGAGCTGGAAGATGTGGCCGATCTCGATGCCCTTGGCGCTCACCAGCTCACCCTTGCCGTCCGGCGACGGGTCGCCGTCACGCACCTCGGCGGCCTCGATGGTGCCGTCGGGCGTGAAGTCTCGGCCGGCCACCAATCCCACCACGTGATGGTTCGGTTCGTCGGCTCCGGTGATCCACGACGATCCGTCGCCGATGCGCGGATCGACGAGGAAGCGAACCCCGTTGGCCGCCAATCCCTTCGGCCCGATGTAGCCCTTGGTGAGGAACGGGTTGGCGGCGAAGTCGGCATCGGTGAGCAACTCGACCTCGGCGGGCTCCAGCGAGGCCTCGAGGCGCTTGAAGTCAACCTCCCGATCCCCGGGAACCCCCACACCGAGGAGTTCCCAGTCACCGCCGGGTTCGCGGACCTTGACCATCACGTTCTTGAGGGTGTCCGCGGCGGTGAACGTTCCCTCGAGAGTCGCATTGGCCCAGGCCACCAGGGTGTCGATGGTCGGGGTGTCGGGCGTCCGGTGCACCTTTGCCGGCGGCAACCCGTCGAACGGGATGGGTTGCGCCGCAGGCGTGATGACGGCCTCGACATTGGCGGCGTAGCCCGATACCGGGCATCGGACGAAGGTGTCCTCACCGACCTCGCTCTCGGCGAGGAACTCCTCGGACGCGCTGCCGCCCATCGCGCCGGAGGTGGCGGCGACGATCACATAGCGCACCCCGAGGCGGGCGAAGATCTTCTGATAGGCCTCGCGGTGGGCGTGATAGCTGGACTTGAGTCCGTCGTCGTCGAGGTCGAACGAGTAGGAGTCCTTCATCACGAACTCGCGGCCACGGAGGATCCCGGCGCGCGGCCGCTCCTCGTCGCGGTATTTGGTCTGGATCTGATACAGGATGACCGGCAGATCCTTGTAGGAGGAGTACTCCCCCTTGACCAGCTGGGTGAAGAGTTCCTCGTGGGTCGGGCCGAGCAACATGTCGGCGCCCTTGCGGTCCTTGAGGCGGAACAGCGCATCGCCGTACTCGGTCCAGCGGCCGGTCTCCTCGTAGGGATCACGCGGCAGCAACGCGGGCAGCAGGATCTCCTGGGCGCCGATGGCGTTCATCTCCTCGCGCACCACCTGCTCGACCGCCTTGAGCACCCGCAGTCCCAGCGGCAACCAGCTGTAGACGCCGGGTGCGGCTCGCCGCACGTAGCCGGCACGGACCAACAGCTTGTGGCTGGGGACCTCGGCGTCGGCCGGGTCGTCGCGCAGCGTCCGCAGGAACAGATTCGACATGCGTGTGATCACGGGTCAGAAGTCTAGTCGGGCCCGCGACCCGGTTTCCCCGGCCCGCCCGGCGCGGTCGATACAGTGTTGCGGTGCTTGTCATCCTGCCGCCCTCCGAGACGAAATCCAATGGTGGCGACGGTCCACCGCTGAACCTCGACGCCCTGTGGTTCACCGAGCTCACCCCCATCCGCAAGCGCCTCGCCGACGCACTCGTCGAGCTGTCCGCCGACCTCGACGCGAGCCGTGACGCACTCGGGTTGGGCAAGACCCAGCTCGCCGAGGTCGACCGCAACGCCGACCTGTGGCACTCGCCGACACGCCCGTCCATCGAGCGCTACACCGGTGTCCTCTACGACGCTCTCGATCACCGCGGGCTGACCCGTGCGGGCAAGGCCAAGGCCGCCGACCGGCTCGCTATCGGCTCGGCACTGTTCGGCGTCGTGCGCTCGACCGATCCGATCCCGGCCTACCGACTCTCCGGGGGCTCGAAGCTCCCCGGACTCCCGACGTTGGCGTCGGTGTGGAAACCGGAGCTCTCGCGCGCCCTCGAGACCGTCGACGACCTCGTCGTCGACCTGCGATCGGGGATTTATCAGCAACTCGGCCCGGTGTCCGGGGCGATCACCGCGACGGTGGTGACCGAGGCCGCCGATGGCAGCCGAAAAGTGGTGAGCCACTTCAACAAACACTACAAAGGCCTGATTGCCCGCGAATTGGTGCGCACACGTCGCACGGTGCGTGATGTCAATGCGCTGGCCGCGGTCCTCGCCGATGCGGGGCAACGTGTGGAGATCGCGCGAGCCGACGAGATCGTGGTGATCACGGACTAGGGCCCCACATTCGCGTTAACGTTTGCCGTGTTAACTATAGTGGCGGTCATGTCCGAGCCGATGTTCGTGTGCAATATCGATCCGCGCACCCGCGACATGCGCGACGAACCGTTCGCGCACGAGAACCTCGACGCCTTCGTGCAGCGGTGGCCCGGTGTCGACGTCGCCGTGTCCCCCGACACCGTGACCTTCGACCGGACCCCCGGTCCGGAGCGCGCGGAGACCGTCCTCGACGTGTTGACCACCGTGGGCGGGACCGCCCTCGGCGCCCATCTGCCGGTGGCGATCAGTTGCGATCGTGCCTGGTTGGGTGCCGATCATCCCCCGATGACCACCCTGGTCCTGGTTCGCGACGCCGACGAGATCCGCGACGCGTTGACGATGGACGCGGTGCATCCGGGCATCTACGACGGCCCGCGCTCGAGCCTGCGGATGGTGCGCCGTTGGTCCGACGAGCATGTCGCGACCGCGCTGGGCGGCAATGTCTTCCTCAGGATCGACGGCGAGCACGTTCACATCTGGGGCCGATGGTTCGAGACGACACCACAGATCTTCACCGGAGGCGCGCTGCACGACGCCGGTGGTGTGCGCACGTGGACCGCGCGCTGGGGTGCGCCGCCGACCGAGTTACAAGCCGGCCTGACCTACGCGGCCGACGGGTGGGTGATGCATCCCGAACTGTCGCGACTTCGCCTGGTCGGTCACGGGGTCGAACTGATCGTCACCGGACCGCAGAAGATCTCGGTGCGCCCGGCACGCTGACGACGTCCGGCTACGACTGTCTCGAACTCACGTCGTCGACGTCGAGGGTGGCGTTGGCGGCTTCCTGCGCCGCCTGCCCCTCGGCAACCTCTTCGGGGGTGAACCGCATGAACAGGACGACGACGGCCGCGACGACCGCTATCCCCGCGCAACACGCGAATCCCAGGCCGTAGCCATCAGCCTGAGCGGCGAGCTGGGTGGCGTTCATCGTTTCCACCGGCGCGGTGGTGCCCCCTTGCGAGAGCGCGCGGGAGGTGACCATCGCCCCGACCACGACGAGTCCGACGGCGCCGCCGAGATTTTGGGCGACCTGCGCGAGCGCGGTGAGCGGACCGATCTCGGTCGGCTCGACCCCGGCGATCACCGACAGGGTCAGCGGGATGACGGCGAGGCCGACGCCGAATCCGATCACCACGACCGGGATCGCGATGCTCGGGAAATAGCTGGGCATCTCGGTGGCGATCGACGACGCGTACAGGCAACCGGCGAGGATGACGGCACCACCGACGAGCACCAGCCAGCGCGGCTGGATCATCAGGGCGAGTTTGGAGGCGATCGCCGCAGCCACCCCGAGGCCCACCGCGAACGGCACCACCGCCAGACCGCTCTGGATCGGCGTGTACTTGAGGATTCCCTGCAGGTACAGCGAGATGAACACCGCCATGCACATCATGATCATGCTGGCCAGCAGGATCGCAACGAGCGCCGCGACCCGGCTGCGGTTGTCAAACAGTCGCAGCGGCAGGATCGGATTGGCCGCGCGTCGCTCCCAGACGATGAAGGCGACCAACGCCAGCCCACCCAGGATGAACGACCCGACGACGATGGGCCTGTCCCACCCGTTCGGGCCGTCGCTGACCGCGAGCACCAGCAAGGTGCAGCCCAGCGTGGCCAGTACCGCACCGGGGACGTCGAGGGGCATCCGCTCCCCCTGCGACTCGCGCAGGGCGAACAGCGCGCCCACCACCACCGCGAGTCCGATCGGGACATTGATCAAGAAGACCAGGCGCCAGGAGATCTGGGTCAGCACGCCGCCCAGGATGAGGCCGGCGACCGATCCCACACCGGTCATCGCGGCGTAGATCGCGAAGGCCTGACTACGCGGTTTCCCGGGTGCGAAGGTCGTCGCGACCAGCGCCATCGCGGTCGGTGCGGCAATGGCGGCCGAGGCCCCCTGCAGCGCTCGGCCGATGACCAGACTCTCCTCGCTCCAGGCCAACCCGCACAGCAGGGAGGTCACGGTGAACGCGGCCACGCCGAGGATGAACATCCGTTTGCGGCCGAAGGCGTCGCCGAGACGGCCACCGAGGAGCATCAGCCCACCGAAGGCCAGGACGTAGCTGGTGATGACCCAGTTGGCCGACGACTCGCTCAGGGAAAGGCTGTCGCGGATACGCGGCAGGGCAAGCGCGGCGACGGTGCCGTCGAGCACCATCAACAGTTGCATCCCCGACAGCACCAGGATCGCCAGACCGAACACCGGCCGGTACTGGTCCGACGGCGCCGTGGTGGCATCGCTCGACGCCGAGAATGTCGACATACCGGTCGACGCTACCGCCGACGGGCTCGACTATGCCAATCCCCGTTGACGTATCGCCGTCCACCAGGTGGCACATGGGCGCACCCGAACGGCGGTGTGTCAGGTGAACGCGAGCACGTCATCGGCGTCGGTGAAGCCCGCGACGTCGCCGATGACGACGATCGCCGGCGGGCGCAGCCCCTCGCTCTGCGCGGTGTCCGCGGCGTGCGCGAGATCGGTGCGGAGCACTCGCTGCGTGGGCAGCGAGCCGTTCTCGATCATCGCGACCGGCGTGTCGCCGGGGCGCCCGCCGGACAGCAGCGCCTGCGCGAACTTCTCCACCCGCTCCACCGCCATCATCAGCACGAGAGTGCCGCGCAGTCGCGCGAGCGCCGACCAATCGGTCAGCGAGTCGGGGTGATCGGGCGCCACATGGCCCGACACGATGACCACCTCGTGTGTCACACCGCGATGCGTCACCGGGATGCCCGCCGCCGAGGGCACCGAGATGGGACTGGCGATGCCCGGGACCACCGACACCGGGACCCCCGCGGCCACACACGCCTGCAATTCCTCGAAGCCGCGACCGTAGACGTAGGGGTCGCCACCCTTGAACCGCACGACGAACTTGCCCTCCTTCGCCTTGGCGACGAGGACATCGTTGATGGCTTCCTGCTTCATCGCCCGTCCGTACGGGACCTTCGCGGCGTCGATGATCTCGACCTGCGGTCCCAACGCCGCCAGCAGCTCCGGCGGTGCGAGTCGATCGGCGACGACCACGTCCGCGGCCATCAACAACCGCAATCCGCGGACCGTGATGAGGTCGGGGTCGCCCGGGCCGCCGCCCACCAGCGCCACGCCGGGCGGGTGCGGGGCTTCATCGACCTGGAGATCGCCGTCGGCCAGCGCCCGGCCGATCGCCGCGCGCAGGGCCGCCGACAACTTGTGATCACCGCCGGCGAGAACCCCGAACTGGACGTCTCGGTGCCGACCGGAGGCCGGGGTCACCGCGGTGCCGAACCGGGCGTCGTCGGCGCGCACACAGAACGTGTGCCGACGCTCCGCCTCGGCCACCACCGCGGCGTTCACCTCGGGGTCATCGGTGCAGGCCATCGCATACCAGGCACCGTCGAGGTCACCGTCGGCGTAGGCCCGCCGGTGCAGGGTGATGCCGGCGAACGATTCGACCGCCGGAGTCGGCTCGAGGGCCACCACATGGACCTCGGCCCCGCACGCCACCAGATTCGGCAGGCGTCGCTGGGCCACCGATCCCCCGCCGACCAGGACTACCTTGCGGCCCATCAGGTCCAGACCCGACAGATAGTGCGGATGGCCCGATCCGGGGTGTGCGGCTGCAGACATGAGAAGAACCGTACCGACTGCGCGCCGATCGGCAGCGCTCAGATCTCCCCGGGTACGACCGGTGTTCCACCGGGGCCGGCGGACTCGTCGTTCACCCGGTGGGATCGGTCACAGGGGGAGTTCGCCGGTTCGGCGGATGTGCGCCCAGACATCGGCCGCCGGCACACCGAGACGGTGCGCCGCCGCCTCGAGCAGCGCTCCGAGCAACACCGAACTGCAGTACTCCCCCGCCGCCGGGTCCGCTGCGTGGGCCCGGATCTCGTTCCACCACGTCGGATTGTGGCTTGCGGCGGCCTCGGCCATCGCGATGGCCGCGTCGAAGCCGTCCGGCACATCGGGCGCCGACGGCGCCGAGTCGCACGACCCGCAACACTGCCCGCAGCCATCGCCGGTGTCGGCCAACAGGTTCCTCGGGTCGTCGATCACCGTCATGCGCCGGCCCTGGCCTTGCGCTCCTCGCGTTCGAGCGCTCGTTCGCGGGCCCGTTCGAACTTCTCGACCTTGACGCTCATCTCCTGGAGGTATTCGGCGAGCTTGTCGCGATACATCTGGCCGAGCGGGCCAAAATCGTCGCGCTCGAAGATGCGCCACTTGCGCAGCACCGGCATGACCACCTCCGAAAGGTGTTGCGGGAGATCATAGATACCGCCCTTGGCGATCAGGACGGCGTTGCGTCGGAAGTTGGGCATGGTGGCGCCGGGCATCTGGAAGTTCGACACGATGCCGTAGATCGCACACATCGCCTGATCGGGGACGAGGTCGAGCGCGCCGGCGACGATGTTGCGGTAGA
The DNA here is from genome assembly GCF_030077625.1 of Gordonia sp. L191. Taxonomy (NCBI): domain Bacteria; kingdom Bacillati; phylum Actinomycetota; class Actinomycetes; order Mycobacteriales; family Gordoniaceae; genus Gordonia; species Gordonia sp. L191. Next base: position 2,886,893 of record NZ_CP125996.1, read on the forward strand.
AGAGCATGTGCAGGTTCTCGTCGGCGGCCACGCGCTGCAGCATGCGATCGGCGATGGGGTCGCCGCAGGCCTTGCCGGTGTTGCGGTGACTCACACGTGTCGCGAGTTCCTGGAAGCTGACGTAACTGACCGCGAAGAGCATGTCGAAGCTGTGGTCGCGCTGGCCGTCGTCCTCGGGCAGCGGATTGAATCCGTGCGTCATGTGTTGCAGGCGGATCTCTTCGAGTTCAACGGGATCCACGCCTCGCGTAACGACGAGGTAGTCGCGCATCACCGTCGAATGCCGCATCTCCTCGGCGGTCCAGCGCCCCACCCAGAAGCCCCACGCGTCGTCGAGGGTGAAGTTCTCGGCGATGACCCGGTGATAGGAGGGCAGATTGTCCTCGGTGAGCAGGTTGGTGATCATCGCGGCCTTGGCGACCTCGGACAGCTTCGACTGATCGGGGTCCCAGTCGAGGCCGCCGAGCGCGGCGAAGTTGCGACCGTTGTCCCACGGAACATAATCGTGCGGATGCCAGTCCTTGGTCATCTTCATATGACGCTCGACTTCGGCCTCACAGACCGGCAGCAGTTCGCGCAGCAGGTCCGACCCGGTCATCCCGGTGTCGCTTGCGGATCCGATGAGGGTTGTCACTTCGCAGCTCCTAAGTTGGCGATTCGCGTACCCGTGGGTTCCACTCTTGCGAAACCTCACCAGTCCCACGTGAGCCGAAGGTCCCGGATGAGTGGGGACCGACGTCGCGTTCTTCGGCGTCGGGTGCGGTAATTTCGTGTCATGGCCACAGACCCGCGCCCACCCCAGGCCACCCCCGCCGCACCGACACCCGACACCCCGACCGCCGCGCGATCCGACGCCGGTCCTGAACATCCCGTGCGGGTTTTTCTCGTCGACGACCACGAGCTCGTCCGCCGCGGACTACGTGATCTGCTCGGCATCGCCGAGGACATCGAGGTGGTCGGTGAGGCGGCGACCGTGGCCGAGGCGCGGGTGGGCATCCTCGCCGCCCGACCCGACGTCGCCGTCCTCGACGTCCGGCTGCCCGATGGCAACGGTGTGGAGCTCTGTCGTGACGTGCGCGCCGCCGAACCGTCGGTGCGCTGCCTGATGCTGACCAGCTATGCCGACGACGACGCGTTGCTCGCCGCGGTGCTCGCCGGCGCATCGGGTTTCGTGCTCAAACAGATCCTCGGCCGCAACCTGGTGGCCGCGGTTCGCACCGTCGGGCGCGGCGGATCGCTGCTCGACGACCGCAGCACCGCGGCCCTGCTGGCCAAGCTCCGGGACGGAAAATCGCAGGCCGATCCGCTCGCGGAGCTGACCCATCAGGAACGTGAGGTCTTCAACCTGATCGGCGACGGTCTGACCAATCGGCAGATCGCACAGAAGATGTTCCTCGCGGAGAAGACCATCAAGAATTACGTCTCCCGCATCCTGGCCAAGCTCGACATGCAGCGCCGCACCCAGGTCGCGGTGATGGCCACCAAGATCCGCGACGGCAAGGCCTGATCGGCACGCACCCTCAGGAGGGGGTCAGGGGCACCGACCAGGTCAGCGTCGTACCGCCGTGGCCGTGGGGTGTGCCGCCCCGGGTGTCGATGTCGAAGGTCCCGTCGCACTCCTCGGCGCGACGGGTGAGGTTGGCCAGTCCGCGATAGGTGACCGACTTGTCGATGCCCACGCCGTCGTCGCTGATCTCCACCCGCAGGACGTCGTCGGCGCTGACCGACACCGAGATGTGTTCGGCACCGGAGTGTCGCAGTGCATTCGACAAACCCTCGCGCAGCACCGCGTCGATGTGCGGACCGAGTGTGTCGGGCACGATGGTGTCGACCGGGCCGACGAACTGCACACTCGGTGCGATCGGCGCGTGGGCCGACAGCTCGGAGACGATGTCGAGCACGCGTCGGCGCAGCGTCGAGGTGTCGTGGTGACCGGAGACGGTCTGCAGGTCGAAGATCGAGGTGCGGATCTGCGCGATGGTCCGATCGAGGTCGGTCATCACCTGATCGAGCCGGTTGCTGACCGAGTCGTCGACCGAGCAGGCCCCGTTCTCCCGGGCCGCCTGCAGGGTCTGCACCGACATGCCGATGGCGAACAGCCGCTGGATGACGTGATCGTGGAGGTCGCGTGCGATCCGATGGCGATCCTCGAGAACCTCGAGATCGCGCGCCATCTGTTGCTGTTCGGCGTACACGACGGCCAGGGACACGATTTCGGCCACACCGGCGAGACCCGAGATCTCCTCTTCTTCCCAGAACGGCTTGCGCTCGGAGGTGATGACCACCCACCCGAAGGTCCCCGACACCCGGTGCAGCGGCTGCAGTGTCACCCATCGCGCACCCCGCGCGGTCAGATCCGGGCCCACCTCGTCGGCGGGCAGCACCGTCATCTCCGACGAGGACGGCACCTTCAGTACGGTCGGATCGAGTCCGGCGCGGGTGGCGCCCTCCACCGCCAGTTCGCCCTCTTCGTCGGTGATCAGGTACACGTCGACGGCACCGACGAGTTCGCGCACATCCGAGCACATGCGGGACAGGGTGTCCGACAACGCGATTCCGGCGAGCGGCTCGGACCCGCGACGCACCAGGATCTGCATCCACCGGTGTCGCGTGCGGGCGCGCTCGAACAGTTGCGCGTTGTCGACGGCGATCCCGGCGGCCACCGCGAGGACCGCGACGAGTGTCTCGTCGAGTTCGGAGAACCCGCCACCGCCACGTTTCTCGGTCAGATAGATCCGACCGTAGATCGAACCGCGGATGATCACCGGGGCACCGAGGAAGGTGGTCATCGGCGGATGATGCGGCGGGAATCCCACCGACGCAGGATGTTTCGCGAGATCGGGAATCCGCAGCACATGTGGGTCGTCCATCAGCACCGCGAGCACGCCGCGACCGACCGGCAATGCCCCCATCAGCGCCCGTTGCTGCGGCGTGATCCCGGTCCACACGAATTCGCTGAGGCCGCCATCGGGGCCCCGGACACCGAGGGCGCCGTACTGGGCGTCGACCACGCCGACGGCGACCTCCACGATGCGCTGCAGCGCATGGTCGAGTTCGAGCCCCTGTCCGACGAGCAGCACCGCCTCGAGCAGATCCCGCAGGATGTCGGGGTTGTCGACGCCGTGCGACGCGAGTGCGTCGAGCGCCTTGGTCACCTCATGGGCCGGCATGGCTGCTCTCCTCTCGTCGCCGGGTGGCGATGTGCGGCGCGTGGGGCCGGGTCGCCGGAGGCACACTCGGCGAGACCCGTTGTGCTGCGCGCCGATCGGCGGCCCAAACGAACCGGAGGATCGCTCGCGGCACGGCCACCGGATGCACGTGCAGGTACGACGCGTGGACCGAGCCCGCCCCGATGCCGTCGGCGGCCGGTCGGCCCGCCCCGTCACGCCACGCCCAGGCAGGTTGCGCCGCAACGAGTTCGACGGTCGACCGATGGAATTCGTGGCCGGTGACCCGGCTGCCCGCCGGGTACAGCACCGAGTCGGCGACGGCGACCGCGTCGCGGTAGCCGAGGGCCAGGCGCGGACCGAACCGACCGACTCCGTCGATCACCCCGGCCATCGGATACCCGTCGAGTTCGCGACACAGATACAGAAGTCCGGCGCATTCGGCGTGAATCGGCCCACCGGACCGGGCGAGCGTATCGATGTCGTCGCGCAGACCTGTGTTCGACGACAGCTCCGCGGCGTGTTCCTCGGGGAACCCACCGCCGAGGACGAGGCCGGAGGTCCCCTCGGGTAGCCGATCGGTCAGTGGGTCGACGTCGACGGTCTCGGCGCCCGCGGCCCGCAGCATCTCCGTGTGTTCGGCATACCCGAAGGTGAACGCCGCGCCGGCGGCGACCGCGATGATCGGCTTGGCCGCGGGCGGATCGGTGGGGCCGGCCACCTCGGCCAGCGTGTCCTCGGGCGACCACGCCGGCGCCGACGGTGCGGTGCGGGTACGCGCGGCGGCGACGATCGCGGGGACGTCCAGACCCGCCGACACGGTCGCAGTCATCGCAGCCACCGCGGCCACCGCGTCGGCACTGCGTTCGGCGGCCGGGATGAGCCCGAGGTGACGCGAGGGCACCGTGAGGCTCGGATCACGGTGCAGCACACCGAAGACCGGGAGCCCGACGCGACGACACGCCTGTCGGAGCACCGCCTCGTGACGGGGTGAGCCGACCCGGTTGAGGATGACACCGGCGATCCGGGCCGTCGGAGAAAAGCCGAGGAAGCCGTGCAGCAGCGCGGCCAGCGACTGGCTGTGCCCGGCGGCGTCGACCACCAGGATGATCGGCGCGCCGATCAGGGCGGCGACGTGCGCGGTGGAGCCGATCCCGTTCGGGTCGCCGCCGTCGGGATCACCCGCCACGTCATCGCCACGGTCGCCATCGTGGCAACCGTGGGCACCGATGCCGGTGATCCGACCGTCGAACAGGCCCATCACGCCCTCCACGACGGCGATGTCGGCGCCTCGGGTGCCCCACGAGAACAGTGGCGCCACGAGGTCGGCGCCGACGAGGTTCGGGTCGAGGTTGCGTCCGGTCCGGCCTGCGGCCACCGCATGGTAGCCGGGGTCGATGTAGTCGGGGCCGACCTTGAACGGAGCAACGCGGTGCCCGGCCGCCCGCAGTGCCCCGATCAGGCCGGTGCTCACCGTGGTCTTGCCGCTACCCGAGGCGGGCGCGGCGATCACCACGGCGGGGATCGACGCTGGGCCGGTCACCACTCGATGCCCTTCTGCCCCTTGCGTCCGGCATCCATGGGGTGAGCGATCTTGTGCATCGCGGTGACGAGGTCGGCGGAGTCGATGAGTGCCTGCGGGGCGCGGCGACCGGTGATCACCACGTGCTGGCGGCCGGGCCGCTCCCGCAGCGCGGTCACGACGTCGTCGGTGTCGATCCATCCCCAATGCAACGGGTAGGTGAACTCGTCGAGGACGTAGAAATCGTGTTCGGCGGCGGCGAGCCGGCGCGCGATCTCCGCCCACCCCGCGCGGGCGGCCGCGGCGTGATCGTCGGCGGCATCGGTGTTGGCGCGCAGCCACGACCACCCCTGTCCCATCTTGTGCCACTCGACGGGCCCGCCCTGCCCGGTGGATTCGTGGAGCTCGCCGAGCGCGGTCAGCGCCGACTCCTCACCGACCCGCCATTTCGTGCTCTTGACGAACTGGAACACCGCCACCTTCATGCCGGCGTTCCATGCGCGCATCGCCATCCCGAATGCCGCCGTCGACTTGCCCTTGCCATCGCCGGTGTGCACGGCCAGGACCGGCATGTTCCGTCGTTGTCGGGTGGTGAGCCCGTCATCGGGTATCGCGGTGGGGACGCCTTGCGGCACGTGCCTTCTCCTTGTTCGCCGATCGAATCCGGTTGTCCGTCCAGGGTGTCACGTCCGGCGCGGCGATGTGGCCGAGCGGACGTGTGCGGCGGTGTGCGCTCAGGCTGCAGGACTGCCGATCCGCGCCGCCGATGCGGCGCCCGGGCGGCCCGATCGTCCCAGGGCCGCCAACCCCAGGTCGTCCATCGGGATCAGGTCGGCGCGCAGGTGGGCGGCGAGATCGGCGGCCAAGCCCAGCCGCACCATTCCCTGCTCGCAGTCGACGACGACGCCGTCGATCGCCTGCCGTCCGATCGACGCAGCTGCGGCACGCGCGCGTACCGCGGCATCCGGCCCGGCGGTGGCGCGCCCGTCGGTCAGGACCACGAGCAGCGGACGTCGCTGGGGTTCGATGCGGCGGCCACGGGCGATCAGCTCCTCGGCGGCCAGCAGACCCTCGGCCAGCGGGGTCCGCCCACCGGTCCGGACCGACGACAGCCGACGCACGGCGATGTCGACCGACTTGGTCGGCGGGACGACCAGTTCGGCGCGGGCACCGCGCGCGACGATCACCGCCACCCGATCCCGTCGGGTGTAGGAGTCGCGCAGCAGGTCCACACACAACTCGCTGACCACGCCGAGCCTGCGGCGAGCGGTCATCGATCCACTCAGGTCGACGACGAAGACGACGAGGTTGCTCTCCTGCCCGATCCGATGGGCACCGCGCAGGTCCTCTCGGCGCACCCGAACGCGTCCGTCCTCGGCCCCCCGGCCGGCGGCGCTGAGTACCGTGCCGAACAGGTGGACCGGTGTTTCGGCGCCGAATTCCGTTGCGGCGACGGTGTATCCGCGTCGGCTGCGCGCCGCCGAACGCCGGCCCGGCTCACCGTCGCCGATCCCGGCGACGGTGAGCCTGCGCATGCGCGGCGTGGTCGTCGAGTCGGTCGGCGCACCGAAGACACCGCCCGGCCGCGGACCCGGGGTGGGCCGACCCGAGGCGTCGGATTCGGGCTCGCCGGACGCCGAGCCGTCGGCAGCCGAATCGCTGTGAGCCGAATCGTCAGTCGGCATGGGTGATTCGGCGGGGTCGGCTGCCGCACCGTCCGGGCCGCCCCCATCCGGTCCACCTCCAACCGGACCGCCCCCGTCCGGTCCGTCGGTCGTCGGCGCATCCCCGTCCGGCCCACCGCCATCCGGCGGTTCCGGGGTGTCGTCCGGGCCCGCGGCATCGTCACCGGCCGCGAGTGCGTCGGCGAGTTCCTGATCATCCAGACCCGACTCGTCGAACGGGTTACGCCGACGCCGGTGCGGCAGTGCGAGTTCCACCGCCACGCGAACATCGTCGGCGTCGACCTCCGAGGCTCCGCGCAATGCGGCGTGGGCGGTTGCCGTGCGCGCGACCACGATGTCGCCGCGCAGTCCGTCGACCTGTAGGTGCGCGCAGATTCCGGCGATCCGTCGTAGCTGCGCGGTCGGCAGCTCCACGTCGGCGACGAGTCGGCGGGCGTGTGCGATCTGTTGTGCCAGTTCGTCTTCGGCGGCGGAGTAGGCGGCCGCGAACGCATCGGGGTCGGCGTCGAACGCCATCCGCCGACGGACGATCTCGACTCGCTCGTCCACATCGCGGCCGGCGCTCACGTCGACCGCCAGTCCGAAGCGGTCCAGCAACTGCGGACGGAGTTCGCCCTCCTCGGGGTTCATCGTGCCCACGAGGACGAAGTCGGCGGACTGGGTGTGCGAGACGCCGTCACGCTCGATCGTGACCCGACCACTCGCGGCCGCGTCGAGCAACACGTCGACGAGATGATCGGCAAGCAGATTGACCTCGTCGATGTAGAGCACTCCGCCGTCGGCGCGCGCGAGCAGCCCCGGCGTGAACTCGGCCCGGCCGTCACGGAGCACCCGCGTCAGATCCAGCGACCCGATCACCCTGTCCTCGGTGGCCCCGATCGGCAGCTCGACGACCCGACCCGCGTGATCGGTCCGCCCCTCGCCGATGAGGGGGCCGAGTCCGCGCACGATGGTGGATTTCGCGGTGCCCTTCTCCCCGCGGATCAGCACACCCCCGATGCCCGGCGAGACGGCGCTGAGGATCAGGGCCAGTTTGAGCCGGTCCTGCCCCACCACCGCGGTGAAGGGGTAGCGGGTCACCGGAGGTGACGACGGGTCTGCGGTAGCGAGGCCGGTCTCCGGGCTCACCGTTTCCGAACTCACCGTCTCGGCACTCACCGGCTGCTCCCGGCGGCCCGGATCATCGACACGTGCGGGATGCCGTCCTCGAGGTACTCGTCACTGTCGGCGCGGAAGCCGAACGCCGCGTACATCTGCGCCAGATAGGTCTGGGCCTCGATGCGGCACACATGATCGCCGACCTTTTCGAGAGCCGCCGACAACAGGCGTGCGGCCAGACCCTCGCCCCGATGCGACCGCTCGGTGCACACCCGGCCGATCCGGAATTCGGGTCGGCCGTCGGCGTCGAGCCCGTCCTGCATCAGTCGCAGCGTCGCGGCCACGGTGTCCGCGCCGGCACCGTCATCGGGTATGCACCAGAAATGTCGCGTCGACGGCTCGAGATCACGGCCGTCGAGCTCCGGATACGGACACGCCTGCTCGACGACGAACACGTCGACCCGCAATCTCAGGATGCGGTAGAGCGTGGCGGCGTCGAGGTCGGCGGCCGGGCGGGACTGCAGGCGGTAGGTACGCGGGCTCGATGACGTCATGATGTCGCCAACTATCTCAGACCGCCCTGCCTCAGACCGCCGTGGCCTCGGTCATCGCGCAGTCGTGGCCACCGGGTCGTCGCCGGTGATCAGCGGTGCGTTGCCGGTCAGCTGCAGACTCGCGCTGGTCCAGTCCCACACCTGCCGGAACAGGTCACGGTTGTCGGAGAGCTTCTGGCCGAACGACGGGATCATCTCGGTGAGCTTCGGTGTCCACGACCGGTACTCGGTCGGGAAGCACTGCTCGAGGACGTTGAGCATCGCGGGCACCGCGGTCGACGCGCCGGGCGACGCACCGAGCAGACCCGCGATAGTGCCGTCACCGGCGGCGACGACGGCAGTGCCGAATTCCAGCGAGCCGCCCGCACCCGTCTTGCGGATCACCTGGACGCGCTGCCCGGCGGTGATCAGCTCCCAGTCCGATCCGAGCGCGCGCGGGACGAACTCCTGCAGCGTCTTGACCCGATCGGCCGGGCTCGCGGCCAGTTCACTGATCAGGTATTTGAGCAGCCCGAACTCCTTGGGCGCGATGGACATCATCGGGATCAGGTTGCCCGGTTTGACCGATGCGGGCAGATCGGTGATCTTGCCGCTCTTGAGGAACTTCGGCGACCACCCCGCGTACGGGCCGAACAACAACCCCTTCTTGTGGTTGATGACGCGGGTGTCGAGGTGGGGCACCGACATCGGGGGCGCACCGACGGCCGCCTGGCCGTACACCTTGGCCTGGTGCTGGTCGATGAGATCGGGGTTGGTACAGCGGAAGAACTCACCCGAAACCGGGAACCCGCCGAATCCCTTGGCCTCGGCGATACCCGACTTCTGCAGCAGGTGCAGTGCCCCGCCGCCGGCGCCGACGAACACGAACTTCGCATGCACCGACCACTTCTCGCCGGTGCGTCGGTTCTTGAGCTTGACGATCCAGCTGCCATCGGACTGCTTGTCGAGGTTGGTCACGGCGTGGCCGAAGTGGATGTCGCCGCCCTGACTCACGAAGTTCAGCAGCTGCTGGGTCAGCGCGCCGAAGTCGACGTCGGTGCCGTCTGTGAACCAGTTGAGCGCCACCGGATCGGAGAAGTCGCGCCCGGTCGACATCAGCGGCAGCCGCTTGGTGAACTCGCTGGGATCGTCGATGAATTCCATGCCCTCGAACAGCACCTGGCTCGAGAGCCGCTCGTGGCGCTTGCGCAGGTAGTCCACACCGGCCTGGCCGTGGGTGAAGCTCACATGCGGGATGGGGTTGATGAACTCGTCGGGCGAGGTGAGGATGCCGTTGTCGACGGCGTGCGACCAGAACTGGCGGGAAACCTGGAACTGCTCGTTGATGTTGAGCGCCTTGTCGATGTTGACATCGCCGTCGGCGGTCTTGGGGGTGTAGTTCAACTCGCACAGCGCCGAGTGACCGGTACCCGCGTTGTTCCACGGGTCGCTGCTCTCCGCGGCGGCGGCGTCGAGCCGCTCGAACAGACTGATCGACCAACTGGGTTCGAGCTGGCGCAACAGTGCACCGAGCGTCGCACTCATGATGCCCGCGCCCACCAACGCCACATCCGTCTTGATCACCGTTTGAGACACCTGGACCCCAATTCACGCAGCCGGGACGACCCTCGCCCTCTCTCGTGACAGCCATTGTCCCCCATCGGCGACGCCCCGCCACAGGCACTCCGCGCAACTGTGGGCTGGGCGACATCGACGAGGACCTCCCACCAGCGGCCTAGAGTGGATTCGTGACGTCTTCCCGCGCCCGTACCGACAGCGCCGATCAGCTCACCTCACCGAAGTCCTCCATCCACAAGTCCTCCACCCAGAAGTCCACCAGCCCGAAATCCATCAACCCCGACGGCCCCGAGTGGCAGCCCGACCGGTTCCTCGATCGGTACGAGGTGGCGACCATCGCGCTCGGGCCCGATCCCGACGACGAGGATCCGATCACCGCGACGCTCGTGCGACGCCCGGCGGCCGATCGCCACGCCGAGCACGGTGCGGTGCTCTACATCCACGGGTTCACCGACTACTTCTTCCACCAGCCGCTCGCCGATCACTTCGCCGATCTCGGCTATGCGTTCTATGCGATCGATCTGCGCAAGTGCGGCCGGTCGCTCGAGTCGCACCACACGCCCCATTACGCCACCGATCTGCGGGTCTACGACGAGGAACTCGATGCGGCCGTCGACCTCATCGTCGGCGAGCTCGGTGACGACACACCGATCATCGTCGGCGCGCATTCCACTGGCGGTCTGATCGCCGCGTTGTGGCTGGATCGATTGCGGCGCAACGGCTCCGCGCGCCACCGGCGCATCGCCGGGCTGATGTTGAACAGCCCGTGGCTCGATCTGCAGGGCGAGGCACTGCTGCGCACCTATCCGGTGAGCATGCTGATCAAGGCCGTCGCTGCCGTCCGTCCGAAAACCGTCATCCCCCAAGAACTCTCGGCCGCCTACGGCGAGAGCCTGCACGACAGTGCCAACGGCGAGTGGAGTTACGACCTCGAGCGCAAGCCGATGGGCGGCTTCCCGGTCACCTTCGGCTTCCTCAACGCGGTACGCACCGGGCAGCGCCGGCTGCACCACGGCATCGACGTGGGCGTGCCGGTGCTCGTCCTGCGCTCGGACAAGACACATTTCAGCCGCACCTACTCGACGGCGGTCGATGCCGCCGACGCCGTCCTCGACGTCTCCCAGATCGCCGCGTGGAGCGGATCACTGGGCAACCGGGTGACCACCGTGCCGATCACCGATGCCCGCCACGACGTCTTCCTGTCGGTCGCGCATTCGCGCGAGCAGGCTTACCGGGAGGTCGATACCTGGCTTGCGAGGACTGTCAACGTTCCCACCACCACCACGAAAGGACGGTGACCGGCTCGTGCCCGACATCGCCACCACCGCACATGTCGATCTCGCGATCATCGGGTCGGGCAGCGGGAACTCGTTGCCCGACGAGCGATTCGCCGACCGCAGCATCGCCATCTTCGAGGAGGGTGTCTACGGCGGCACCTGTCTGAATGTCGGGTGCATCCCGACCAAGATGTTCGTCTACTCCTCCGAGGTCGCCGAGATCGCCGCGCACGGCGGCAAGTACGGCGTCGACTCGCGCGTCGCCGGGGTCGACTGGCCTGCGATCGTGTCGCGGGTGTTCGGGCGGATCGACCCGATCTCGCAGGGCGGCAAGCGCTATCGCGTGGAGGACTGCGACAACATCACGGTGTACGACGCGCATGTCGAGTTCGACGGCCGCGACGAAGCCGGCCGATACCGTCTGGTCACCGACGACGCGGTGGTGCTCGCCGACGAGGTGGTCATCGCCGCCGGGTCGCGGGCGACGATTCCCGACGTGATCGCCTCCTCCGGGGTTCACTACCACACCAACAACGACGTCATGCGCCTCGAGGAGTTGCCCCGGCGCATGATCATCCTGGGCAGCGGCTACATCGCCGCGGAGTTCGCCCACGTCTTCGGGGCGTTGGGCACCGACGTGACGATCGTCGCGCGTGGACCACGGCTACTGCGCAAACTCGACGATTCCATCTCCGAGCGATTCACCGAAATCGCCCGGGACCGTTGGGATGTACACCTCGACACCACCGTCACCGGCGCGGAGAACCTCCCCGGCGGCGGCGTGCGGGTGCATACCGCAGACGGCCCGTCGCTGGAGGCCGACGTGTTGCTGGTCGCCGTGGGCCGCGAGCCCAACGGGGATCGGCTGGGACTCGCGACGATCGGACTCGAGTTGTCCGACGACGGCCGGGTCGTCGTCGACGAGCACGGGCGCACCGACGCGGCGAAGGTCTGGGCGTTGGGCGATGTGAGCTCGCCCTATCAGCTCAAGCACGTCGCCAACCACGAAGAACGCGTCGTGCAGGCCAATCTCCTGAAGGGTTGGCAGGCAAGTGATTTGGCGTCCTTCGATCACCGTTACGTGCCCGCCGCGGTGTTCACCCACCCACAGATCGCCGCGGTCGGACTCACCGAGGCACAGGCCCGCGAGGCCGGCTGGGACGTGACCGTCAAGGTCCAGGCCTACGGCGACGTCGCGTACGGCTGGGCGATGGAGGACACCACCGGGTTCTGCAAACTGATCGCCGAACGGGGTACCGGAAAACTGTTGGGCGCCCACATCATCGGCCCGCAGGCACCCACGGTGATCCAGCCGGTGATCCAGGCGATGTCCTTCGGGCTGGGTGCAGCCGAGATGGCGCGCGGTCAGTACTGGATTCACCCGGCGATGCCCGAGGTCCTGGAGAACGCACTACTCGGCCTCGATCTGGACTGGTGACGCGGCGCTCGTGACCGGCCGAGGTCCGGGTACCGATCGGTGCCCGGCCCTCAGAACACCGCCGAGCGCAGGCTGATCTCGCTGGCGAGCTCGGCCGGTGCCTTCTGCGGAATCCAGTGGTCGATGCCGGGCAGGACACAGAACCTGAAGTCGGAGTAGGCATATCGTCCACTGCGCTCGGCCTGCTCGCGTCCCAGAGCCGCATCGCCGTCGCTCCAGACCATGGTCGTCGGGATCTCGACCGGACCGCACGCCATGTTCTTGGCGATGTCGCCGGTGAAGTTCGCCCGATACCAATTGAGTCCGGCGGTCAGAGCGCCCGGCTCCTTGAGCGGTTGGAGTTCCTCGGCGGTCACCCCCGCGCGACGCAGCAGCACGCCGTCACGGGCCAGGAGTTTCTCCTCGGCGCCGTCGGCGATGAAATCCTTGATGTAGGACGACCTCTCACGCTGGTCACTGGTGGCCAGGGAGTCCCGGGTGGCCGAGGGGTGGCCGGTGGAGACCGCGACGAAGCCGGTGAAGCGGTCGGGGTAGCGCGACGCCAGATGCCAGGCGACCAGCCCGCCCCAGTCGTGGCCGACGAGCTGTGCGTAGTGCACGTTCATCGCGTCGAGGATTCCGATGGCGTCGGCGACGAGATGGTCGATGCGGTAGGCGGCGACGTCACTCGGGCGCGCCCCTGGGCTGTAGCCACGTTGATTCGGCACGATCGTCCGCAAACCCGCCTCGTGTAGGCGTGGCACGACGGCGTCGTAACACTGTCCGTTCACCGGGAATCCGTGCAGCAGCAGCACCCACGGCCCCCGCTCGGGTCCTCCCACGGTGACGTCGAAGGTCAACTCGCCGACGTCCACCGTGCGCTGTTCAGTCTCCACCGGCTCAGCCTAGGTGATCGCCCACGTCGCGCGTGGCTCAACGCGTCCTCCGTTGGAGGGAGTGTCTGATCGTCGGCAGTCGCGGGTCGGCGCCGCACCGCACGATCTCGACGAGCGCGGCCAGGTCCAGATGAGCCGACACGAGGTCGGCGATCCGGTCGACCTGGCTGCTGCGTATCGCCTCGACGCTCAACTCGGCAGCCGGGGCGAAATCGGCTATCCCGGACCTCGCCGCCACCTCGCGGAGGAAGTCCCGGCGGAACCCGTCGGAGGCGAGAAGCCCGTGCCAGTGTGTGCCGTACGTCGCCCCGCGTCGCGCTCCCTCCGGACCCTCGGCGTCGTCGACGAGCCACCCCGTCTCTGCCGAGCGCACCACCCGTCCGTGATGAATCTCATAGCCTTCGATACGGTGCCCGGCCGCCGATCCGGACACCCGACGCACCACCTTGTCGGCGCCGAAGGCGATGTCGATGTCGAAGATCTGCAGACCGTCGACCACCGCGGGGCCCGAGACGGATTCGATCCCGTCAACGATGCGGTGCGCCAGCATCTGGAATCCACCGCAGATGGCCAGCGTCGGGCGATCTTCGGCGGCCCGGGCGATCAGCGCGGCATCGATGCCGTGCGAACGCAGCCAGGCCAGATCCGCGAGAGTCGCCCGGGTTCCCGGGAGGACGGCCAGATCGGCAGCGGCGACCGACGCCGGGTCGTCCACCCAGGTCACCTCGACGCCCGGTTCACAGGCCAGCGCCTCGACGTCGGTGGAATTGGAAATGCGCGGCAACCGGATCGCCGCGACCCGCAGGCGCGACCCGACGGCGCCGTGCACCGCGCCGACCGGGTTGGTCTCGGGCGGACCGACCCGTCGGCCGACCGGGCTCGCCAGCGAGTCCTCGGCATCGATCCACAGGTCCGGATCGAAGGGAAGCACACCGAGCGTCGGGCGTCCGGTGATCTGTCGCACCTGCTCGATCCCGGGTGCGAGAATCGCCGGATCGCCACGGAACTTGTTGATCACGTACCCGGCGATCCGCGACTGGTCGTCGGCGCCGAGGATCGCGGTGGTGCCGAACAGGTGCGCCAGCGATCCGCCGCGATCGATGTCGGTGACCAGCACGACCGGGAGGTCGGCGGCCTGTGCGAGGCCCATGTTCGCGATGTCGGTGTCGCGGAGGTTGATCTCGGCGACCGAGCCCGCCCCCTCGCAGATCACCACGTCGAATTCTTCGCGGAGGGACCGTAATTCGTCGGTCACCACCTCGAGTAGCCGGGTGCGTCGGGTGAAGTAGTCGGCGGCGCCGACATCACCGGCGGGCCGGCCACGCACGATGACATGCGACCGGCGATCACCCCCGGGTTTGAGCAGGACGGGGTTGAACCGCGTCGATGGTTCCAACCCGCAGGCGTAGGCCTGCAGTGCTTGGGCCCGGCCGATCTCGCCCCCGTCGAGGGTGACCACCGAGTTGTTCGACATGTTCTGGGCCTTGAACGGCGCGACCCGCACACCCTGGCGTGCCAGCGCCCGGCACAGACCCGCCACGAGCAGGCTCTTACCCGCATCCGAGCTGGTGCCGCCGATCAGCACGGCCCCTGCCGGCCCACTCATCCCCGGCACCCCGGTCATCGCAGTCACCCCGGTCATCGCGGTCCTTCCGGCGCCGCTGCCCGGGCGTTGGCCGCCTCGACCTCGGGGACGTGTTCCTCGGCCCATGCGCGGACCGCGGCCAACGGGACCAGCAGCGAGCGGCCGAGTTCGGTCAGCGAGTACTCGACGCGCGGCGGCTGGCCTCCGTGATCGCTGCGTGCGACGAGTCCGTCGAACTCGAGCGCTCGCAGGGTTTCGGTGAGCACCTTGGGGGTGATCCCCGCGATGTGCGCTTTGAGTGCGCTGAATCGCATCGGACCGTCGGCGAGTGCGGTGACCACGAAGACCGTCCAGCGCGCGCCGATCCGGTGCAGCACCACCCGGCTCGGGCAGGTCGGGGCCATCACGTTGTAGGCCTTGGACACCCACGCTCCCTCTCGTCGTCGGAGCCGCCGGGGGATCGCGCTGGTCGCCGACGGTTTCGTTGAAGATACCGGTATCAAATCCATACTGTGAATCGCGTCCAGCCTACCCACGTCCAAGGAGTATGTGATGAACCAATCCCTGTCCGGTACCAGTGTTCTCGTCATCGGCGGCGCCAAGCACCTCGGACTTGCGATCGCCCGGCGTGCCGACGCCGCAGGGGCCTCGGTGGTCATCGGGGCCCGCGATCTCACCGCGGCGCAGTCGGCGATCACCGACCTCGACAACGGCCGGGCAGTGGCGATCGATGTCACCGACGAGGCGTCCATCGCCGCTGCCGCGGCGGAGCTGGGCGCCGTCGACCACATCGTGTCGACCGCCGCCGCCCATCACAACGTGGCGGTCCGCGATCTCGACCACGACGCGACGGTGACCGCCTTCGAGGCCAAGGTGATCGGCCCGATGCTGGTGGCCAAGCACTTCGGGCCGAGAATGCCCGCGTCCGGCTCGATCACGCTGTTCTCCGGTGTCGCGGCGTGGAAGCCGGCACCGGGATACGCGGTGATGGGGATCACCAACGGTGCCGTCGCATTCGCCGTCAGTCACCTCGCTGTCGAACTCGCACCGGTGCGGGTCAACGCGATCTCGCCGGGCATCGTCGACTCGGGCACCTGGGACGGTATGCCCGAGTCCGATCGTGACGCGTTCTTCTCCGGTGTCGCCGAAGGCATCCCGGCGCGGCGGGTGGGAGCCGTCGACGACATCGTCGACGCCGCGCAGTGGCTGCTCACCGCGGGTTTCGTCTCCGGCGAGACCATCCACGTCGAAGGCGGTGCCCGCAGCGCATGACCGAGCCGTCGCGCGCCGCACCACGGCTGGGCGTGCGAGTCGATCAGTTGTCGGGGATGGTGAGGATCTCCGCGCCGTCCTCGGTGACGACGAGGGTGTGCTCGAACTGGGCGGTCCACTTCTTGTCGACGGTCACCACCGTCCAGCCGTCGTCCCACATCTCCCACGGCAGCCCGCCGAGGTTGATCATCGGCTCAATCGTGAACACCATGCCGGGTTCGAGGACGGTATCGACGTTCGGCTGGTCGTAGTGCAGCACGACGAGTCCGTTGTGGAAGGTCTCGCCGATACCGTGGCCGGTGAAATCGCGAACGACGGTGTAGCCGAAGCGATTCGCGTACGCCTCGATGACGCGGCCGATGACATTGAGTTCGCGTCCGGGTTTGACCGCCTTGATGGCGCGTTCGGTGGCGATGCGGGTGCGTTCGACGAGGTCGCGGGCCTCCTGGGACACGTCGCCGGCGAGGAAGGTGGCGTTGGTGTCGCCGTGCGCGCCGTCGATGTAGGCGGTGACGTCGATGTTGACGATGTCGCCGTCGGCGATGACGGTGGAGTCGGGGATGCCGTGGCAGATCACCTCGTTCAACGAGGTGCAGCACGACTTGGGAAAGTCCTTGTAGCCCAAGGTCGATGGGTAGGCGCCGTGGTCGATCATGTACTCGTGCGCGATGCGGTCGAGTTCGTCGGTGGTGACGCCCGGCGCGACAGCCTTGCCGGCCTCGGCGAGTGCGTTGGCAGCGATCTTGCTCGCCACGCGCACCTTCTCGATGACCTCGGGGGTCTGCACCCAGGGTTCATGGCCCTCGTTGACCTTCGGCTTCCACACGTACTCCGGACGTTCTATGGAGTCGGGAACGGTCCGGATCGGCGAGAGCTTGCCGGGACGCAGAGGGGCACGCACAGTCATGGCCTCCACCATAGGACGCCGGGCCGAGACGCCTCTGACCACCGGGCCCACCGCCACCGGCGCGTACGCGACTAAGGTGAGCCTGGGCAATGGCGCGGGCTCGGGCGGCGGGCGGCGCGACCACCGGAGAACGGAGACATCGGTGCGGCAGCGACATCTCACCCCCCACCGGCACCAGGACCGGACTATCACGACGACAACCCTGGTGCTCGCGGTGTTCGCGGTCGTCGGTCTACTCGTCGGGGCGTGCAGCACCGCGCCGATGGAACAGTCCTCGTCTTCCGAAGCCGCCGCATCGCATCTGCGCAACGGCCCGCAGACCGCGACGCTGCCGGGCTCGGATGTGACGCCGGTGATCACCTCTCCCACGACCACCCTGCCGGTCACCGTCGATTCCGACGGGGGCGGCAACGTCACCGTCACCGATACCAGTCGCATCATCGCCGTCGACCGCAACGGCACACTCGGCAACATCGTGTTCGCCCTCGGCCTCGGTGGCCGTGTGGTGGGCCGCGATCAGTCGACGACCTTCCCGTCCGCGGCCAAGCTCCCGGTGGTCACCGGCAACGGTCACCAGCTCAACTCCGAATCGGTGCTGGCATTGAACCCGACCGTCGTCCTCGTCGACGCCGCTACGACACCACCGCAGGCGGTCGACGCGATCCGTGCGTCGCAGATCCCGGTGGTGACGTTCAGCTCGACCCGGACCATCGCTACCACCCCCGATCTCATCCGGGCGGTGGCCGCCGCCCTCGGAGTGAAGCCGGCCGGCGAGCAGCTCGTCGGGCGCACGGAATCGGAGATCACCGCGGCCAAGGCCACGCTCCCGCACCCCACCGGCGACCCGAAGATCGCCTTCCTCTACATCCGCGGACCGCACCTGGTGCTGCTGGCCGGACCGAACTCCGGTGCCGACGATCTCGTCGCCGCCCTCGGCGGCACCGATGCGGGTACCGCCGCAGGCCTCACCGCCGAGTTCACCGCCGTGACCGCCGAGGCGCTGTTGCGCGCGAATCCCGACGTGATCCTGGTGATGACGCAGGGCGCGGACTCCGTCGGCGGTCTCGACGGGGTGCTCGCATTGCCCGGTGTCTCCGACACGAACGCCGGACGTGCCCGACGAGTGGTGCAGATGGACGAAACCGAGGTGCTGGCGTTCGGGCCCGACGTCGGCAAGGTCATCGGCGCGCTCGGGCACGCGATCTACACATGAGCACCCCGACCACCCGACGCTCCCCCATCGGTCCGTCCGGGCGGCTCTCGGGCCCGGTCGTGCTCGTCGTCCTGGTGATCGCGACGATCGCCGTCGCGATCACCTCGGCGGCCGTCGGCCAGATCCCGGTGCCGCCCGCCCAGGTACTCGGCAGTCTCGCACACCATTTCGGCCTCGACATCGGCACGATGCCCACCCACCCGCAGGGCGAGCACGCGCTGTGGGTGGTGCGGTTCCCACGAATCGTGTTGGGGCTGATCGTCGGCGCCGCCCTCGGAGCCGGCGGCTGCCTGCTGCAGGGGGTGCTCGCGAATCCGCTCGCCGAGCCCGGTGTCATCGGCGTCTCCTCGGGTGCCGCCGTCGGTGCGTGCCTGATGATCGTCATCGGCGGGGTCGGCGTCAACGGATGGGCGCTGGCCGGTGCGGCGTTCGTCGCGGCGCTGATCACCACCGCCGCGGTCTACGTGCTCTCGCTGCGGGACGGCTCGTCGTCGGCGATCATGCTGGTGCTCACCGGAATCGCGATCAACGCCTTCGCCCTCGGGATCATCTCGTATCTGACGTTCATCGCGACCACGGCGGCACGAGAACAGATCGTATTCTGGCAGTTGGGCTCGCTCGCCGGCGCGAACTGGAACGCCGTGTGGGTGACACTGCCGCTGGTGGTCGCCGGTGTCGCCGCGGCCATGCTGCTGGTGCACAAGCTCGACCTGCTGGCCCTCGGCGAGATCCAGGCGGCCTCACTGGGTGTCAACGTCGAGACCGTCCGCCGGCAGGTGGTCGTGCTGGTCGCGATCCTCACCGCGGCGGCCGTCGCCTTCACCGGCATCGTGATGTTCGTCGGGCTCGTCGTGCCACACGTGATGCGCCTCATCGTCGGACCGCGACACGCGATCCTGTTGCCGGCCAGCGTCATCGGTGGTGCGCTCGTCCTGGCCGCGGCCGACCTCGCCTCACGAACCGTTCTCGGCGGCGCCGACCTCCCGCTCGGGGTGTTCACCTCGCTGGTCGGCGGACCGGCGTTCTTCATCCTGCTGCGCCGCAGTCGTCACGCCGGGGCGGGGTGGTGACGGTGCCGCAGCCACGCAACGGATCGCAACGACATGCGGGCATCCGGGCCGAGGACATCGTCGTGACACTCGGCGGTCGCGACGTCGTCGACCACGTGTCCCTGGAGGTGACCCCCGGCGAGCTGGTGGCACTGGTCGGCCCCAACGGTTGCGGCAAATCGACTCTGCTGTCGGCATTGTCCGGCGTGCGGACCCCGCAGCACGGCACGGCGATCCTCGACGGTCACGACGTCGCACACACCTCCCACCGCGATCTGGCGCGACGCCGGTCGATGGTCACCCAGCACAATCGGGTCGACACCCCGTTCACCGTCGGCGAGGTCGTGGAGATGGGACGGTATCCGTGGCTGCGGACCCCGCACGCTGCTTGCTCGCCCGAACTCATCGCCGATGCGATCACTCGCTGCGATCTCGATTCACTTGTCCACCAACCTTTTCCGCAGCTCTCCGGCGGACAGCAGGCCCGGGTGTCATTGGCGCGGGCGTTGGCGCAGAACACACCGGTGATGATGCTCGACGAGCCGACCGCCGCACTCGACATCCGCCATCAGGAGCAGGTCCTGCAGATCCTGTGCGAGCACCGCGATTCGGGCGCCGCGATCCTGCTGGTGGTACACGACCTCAGCCTGGCCGCGGCCTACGCCGACCGTGTCGCGGTGATGAAGGACGGCCGACTCCTCGCATTCGGCCCGACCCGTGAGGTGATGACGAGCGAATTGCTCTCGGAGACCTACGATCACCCGGTCGACATCTTCGAGCGGGACGGAAGGCTCATCGTCATGCCGCTGCGGCGGTAGCGCCTCGCGCCGGGATTGTCCGCGCACGCCGGATCGCCCGGAACAGAACCGTCGCGGTCACACCCCGAAGCCGGGCGGCAGGAACGAGAAGAAGTCTCGGGTGACACCGACCGCGTTGTTCGAATCCCCTCCTCGCACAACGAGTGTCGCGAAAGCCAGATCTCCGCGATAACCGGCGAACCAGGCGTGCGAACCGCCGTCGAACTCGGCCTCACCGGTCTTGCCGTACACCTCGCCCTGACCGGCGATCGCGGTGCCGGTACCGGTGAGCACCACCTCGCGCATCATCGGCCGCAGTTGCCCGACGACGTCGGGGTTCAGCGTCGCCGACGGGCCACCGACCGTGGTCGGCCGGTCCAGGATGAGTTGGGGCACCGGCATCTTCCCGTTGTTGGCCACGGTCGCGGCGACGAGCGCCATGCTGAACGGGCTGACCAGGTCCTTGCCCTGACCGAAGCCGTCCTCGGTGCGGGCGACCAGATCGTTCTCGATGGGCACCGATCCGGTCGAGGTCGCCAGACCGGGGATGTCGAAGGTGCGGCCGATCCCCATGGCCGCCGCGGCGTGCGCCAGATCCGAGGGCCCCATCTCGCTGGCCAGTTTCGCGAAGGTGGTGTTGCAGGACTGTGCGAACGCGCGCTGAAGGGTGACCGAACCGAGCGCGAACTGATCGTAGTTGGGGATGATGCGTGGGCCGATGGTGATCTCGCCCGGGCACCCGACGATCGAATCCGGATGCACCATCGACGCGTTGAACGCCGCCGACGACGTCACCATCTTGAACGTCGACCCCGGCGGGTAGAGACCGGTCGTCGCGATCGGGCCCTGGGTGTCGGCGGCCGGGTTCTGCGCGACTGCGAGGATCCGCCCGGTGGAGGGTTGGATGACCACCATCGCGATCTGAAAGGTGTTGGTGGCGTTCACCGCTCGCTGCGCGGCGTTCTGCACCTGCCGCGACAGGCTCAGCGGCACCGCCGCCGCCGGCTCGGGCGCATGGTCGGCGAGGACGTCGGCGTCGAGACCATTGGGGTTCACGGTGACCACGCGCCATCCGGCCCGGCCGACGACCTCGTCGTCGACCACGCCGCGCACACCGTTGAGCAGCACTGGCGCGAAGGTCGGATCGGTGGGAACGAGTTCGGACTGCTCGTTGTACACCACGCCCGGGATCGCGAGTTGATCACGCAGCCGATTGAAGTCGGCCTCGGAGAGCCGCGTGATCGGATACTGCTGGCCCGAGGACGTCGACTCCTCGGCGATCCGCTGCGGATCGAGATCCGGCGCGAACGGCGCGAGAACGCTCACCAACCGGGTGACCGCATCACCGACCGGGGTTCCGGCGGTCATGGCCGCCTTGGCGTCGAAGTTGATGCCGATCACGGTGCCGTTGTCCATCACCTCCGATCCGTCGGCCTCGTTGACCGTGGCCCGCGGCGCCTCGGTGATACGCAGCGAGAGACGTTGATCGCCACCGAGATTGGGATGAATGTCGGTGGTCGTCCAGCGCACCTGCCACCCGCTGGCATCCGAGCGGATCGCCTTGACGGTGCCCGCATAGCCCCACTGCCGGCCGTGGCCGAGTTGCCAGGAATAGTTCACATCGATGTCGGCGGTGTCCTGGTCGATCGAGGCCTTGCCGGTGGTGCCCGACATCGATTCGGCCGACAACCCGGTCCATGCCGCCTGTAGTGCGGTCTGCGCCGTCTGCGGATTGTCGGTCAGCGCAGCCGCCTTGGCGGCGTCGCCGTGCGCGTAGGCATCGAGGAACGCCTGAACGGCCTGTCGGGGCCCGTCGTCGTCGGAGGAGCACGCGCTCACCGCACACAGCGCGAGCACGGCACTGATCAGCACAGCCACCACACCGGCGGCGCGACGCGTCGGAAAGTCCATCGAGTGCCGATACTAGGACCCGCACGACATCGAATACGGTTGCCACGCGGCGTGATCGCCGCCGCGTTCCACGCGCGCTGTTGCCCGGCGTGTCGGCGGTCGTCGGAGTCGGCGAGCCCGGAGTGCGAGGTCAGTCGATGAGAATCGTCGCGAAGGTCCCGACCTGGGTGAATCCGATTCGGCGGTAGGCGGCCTGGGCCGGCAGATTGAAGCTGTTGACGTACAGGCTGGGGATGCGCCCGAGCGCGGTGATCGCGGTGGCCACGGCGGCCGTTCCGGCGCCGCCGTAGCCGCGCCCCCGCATGCGCGGATCGACCCATACCCCCTGGATCTGCCCCACCGCCCGGGACATCGATCCGATCTCGGCCTTGAACACGACCTCGCCGTGCTCGAATCGGGCGAACACCCGGCGTGCGGCGATCAGCGACGCGAGCCTGCGCCGATACGACCGGCCGCCGTCCCCGGCGCACGGATCGACACCGACCTCACCGACGAACATGTCGACGGCCGCCGGCAGATATGCCTCGAGATCGTCATGGGTGACCAGCCGCACGTGCGGGTCGGGTTCGACGTGGGGCGCGCCGTGCAGCGCCATCAACGGTTGCACCGGCCGGACCTCGCGCGCCGGGCCCCAGGTGGCCCCGATACGGTCCCACAGCGTCAGGGCCAGGTCGGCGTCACCGACGATCGACGAACACACCCGGGCGCCCGCTGCCGCGCGGTCAGCGAAGTACTCCATGTCGGCGGCCGTGCCACGCAACGGGATCAGGTTGGCGCCCGAGAAACACAGGGAGGTCTCGGGACGGCCGGCGGTCCACATCTCCCCACCCAGCATCCGTGGCTCGATTCCGTGGGATTCGAACCGCGCGGCGACCATGCACATCGGGACCGGATCCGAATTGAGGACACGACCGACCGCGGGTGCATCCCGCGCCCCGAGCGGCTTGTCGCCCAGCAGCTTCAGCACCGCGCTGCTCCTTCGTCCCATGTGTTCTTGCGGTGTGAGCGTAGCCCGATATCAGTTCACCACGCGTGAGGAACTCAGGACACGGTCACGACAGGCGGCCCCGCGGGCGCACCCTCTCCAGTTTCTCCCGATTCGCCCGCAATTCGCAGCGCTTCCTCGATCAAGGTCTCGACGATCTCGGCCTCCGGCACGGTCTTGATGACCTCACCCTTGACGAAGATCTGTCCCTTGCCGTTGCCCGAGGCGACGCCGAGATCAGCCTCACGCGCCTCGCCGGGACCGTTGACGACACACCCCATCACCGCCACCCGCAGCGGCACCTCCATGCCCTCGAGCCCGGCGGTCACCGCGTCGGCGAGCTTGTAGACGTCGACCTGGGCGCGTCCGCACGACGGGCACGAGACGATCTCGAGCTTGCGGGGCCGCAGGTTCAGCGACTGCAGGATCTGGTCGCCGACCTTGACCTCTTCGGCCGGCGGCGCCGAGAGCGACACGCGGATCGTGTCACCGATGCCCTGGGAGAGCAGCGCACCGAATGCAACCGACGATTTGATGGTGCCCTGGAACGCCGGTCCGGCCTCGGTCACCCCGAGGTGCAGCGGGTAGTCGCACTGGGCGGCGAGCTGCCGGTAGGCCTCGACCATGATCACCGGGTCGTTGTGCTTCACCGAGATCTTGATGTCGCCGAAGCCGTGCTCCTCGAACAGGCCTGCCTCCCACAACGCCGACTCGACCAGCGCCTCCGGGGTGGCCTTGCCGTACTTGCTCATGATCCGCTTGTCGAGCGACCCCGCGTTGACGCCGATCCGGATCGGGATGCCGGCGTCACCGGCGGCCTTCGCGACCTCCTTGACCCGGCCGTCGAACTCCTTGATGTTGCCCGGATTGACCCGGACCGCCGCGCAGCCGGCGTCGATCGCGGCGAAGATGTACTTCGGCTGGAAGTGGATGTCGGCGATCACCGGGATCTTCGACTTCTTCGCGATGATCGGCAGCGCCTCGGCGTCCTCGTTGCGCGGGCACGCCACACGCACGATGTCGCAGCCCGATGCGGTCAACTGCGCGATCTGCTGCAGGGTCGCGTTGATGTCGTGGGTCTTGGTGGTGGTCATCGACTGCACCGAGATGGGGTGATCGCTGCCGACGCCGACCGATCCGACCTGGATCTGGCGGGTCTTGCGGCGCGGTGCGAGCACCGGTGGCGGTGCGGCGGGCATGCCGAGCCCGATCGAGATCGGGTCGGTGACCGTCGAGCCGGCCGGAGTCGGGTCAGATGCGGACATCTCGTTCTCCTGAGGAGTTCGGTGTGCGAGCGGAAACTCGCGAGGGCTGGGCGCGGGCCGGGCTGGTGGCGGCCATCAATTCGGGATCGTGATCGGGTTCACGATGTCGGCGGTGAGGGTCAGCACCATGAACGCGGCCATGACCACCACCA
Source organism: Gordonia sp. L191 (assembly GCF_030077625.1). Classification (NCBI taxonomy): domain Bacteria; kingdom Bacillati; phylum Actinomycetota; class Actinomycetes; order Mycobacteriales; family Gordoniaceae; genus Gordonia; species Gordonia sp. L191. The sequence continues at coordinate 2,911,202 of NZ_CP125996.1, forward strand.
CGGCGTAGGTCAGGGGAAGCAACTTGTAGTAGTCGATCGGTCCGCCGGGAGCTCGGCCGAACCACCGACGCACCGTGTCGCGCCCCTTCTCGTATCCGACGATGGCCATGTGTCCACCATCCAAGGGTAGTAGCGGTACGAGATTGAACAGGCCCAGGAAGAAGTTGATGCTGATCAGCAGCAGGAGGAAGGTGTCCCACAGCCCGCGTTCGGCCGCCTGTCCGCCCAGGACGGTGGCGCCGTACACGCTCACCGGGGTGTCTGCCGAGCGCTCACCACCGGTCACCGCGATCCACAGATTGTGGACCTTGGTCGGCATCGACAGCAGCGCATCCCATGTCTGATGCGCGAGTTCGGCGGTGAAGACCGCCGCACCGGGCAGGATCGTCACCGGGTTGTAGTGCTTCCACAGCGGCGGCTGCTGGAACTGGATCCCGACTTTGTTGACCGTCTGCGAGGTCACCTTTCCCGCCTTGTCGGTGACCGTGGTGGTCACCGGCTGCGGGGTCATCGTCAGGGTCACCCGGCTGCCGTCCCGCTCGACGAGCAGCTGCACCGGGCCGTTGCTCTTCTGGATGAGTGGGGTGATCGCACTCGCGGTGGTGCCGGCGACCCCGTCGACCGCGATGATCTTGTCGCCCGGGCGGATTCCGGCCGCACCGGCCGGTCCCGAACCGGTGCAGCGCGGCTCCGCCACGTTGCCGTCGGCGTCGACGGTGACCGTCGAAGTCAGGCAACTCACCTTGTCCACCGTGGTGCCGACCGCGGGCGGCGACAGGTCGGGCAGACCCCAGATCAGACCGGCCACGACGATCAACACGAAGCCGAGGATGAAGTTCTGGGCCGGGCCCGCGAACAACACCACGAGACGCTTCCACGCCTTCTGCCGGTACATCGCCCGACCCAGCTCGTCGGCGGTCAGCTCCTCGTGCGGGGTCATTCCGGCGATGTCGCAGAAGCCACCGAACGGCAGCGCCTTCACGCCGTACTCGGTCTCACCCCGCCGCGTCGACCACAGCGTCGGCCCGAACCCGACGAAATAGCGCCGTACCTTCATCCCCGTCGCCTGTGCCGCCCACATGTGCCCGCATTCGTGCCAGGCGATCGAGGCCAACAACGACAAGGCGAACAGCACGACGCCGATCGCGAATACCACTTCTCTCGACTCTCCGTTTCCTCACGCCACCGCTACTCACCCCACGGCACTTCACCCCACGGCGTGTCCTCACCGCTGCAACGTGGCCACCAACTCCGCGGCGCGGGCCCGCGCCCACGCATCAGCGCTGAAGATCTCCTCCACAGTACCCGGGGTTTTACGCCACTGATCTGCGTCGTCGAGCACACGACCGATGATCTCCACGATCCGCGGGAACGCGATGCGGCCGTCGAAGAACCCCTCCGCGGCAGCCTCGTTCGCGGCGTTGTACACCGCGGTCAGGCTGCCCCCTGCGGTTCCCGCCCGGCGGGCCAGGTCGATCGCCGGGAACACCTCGTTGTCGACCGGCTCGAACGTCCACGACGACGCCGTGGAGAAATCACACGCCGTCGACGATCCGGGCACCCGATGCGGCCAGCCCAGCGCCAGCGCGATCGGCAGCTTCATCGACGGCGGTGACGCCTTGGCGATCGTCGCACCGTCGACGAAGGTGACCATCGAGTGCACGATCGACTGCGGATGCACCGTCACATCGATGCGGTCGTAGGGCACGTCGAACAACAGATGCGCCTCGATCACCTCGAGCGCCTTGTTCACCAGGGTGGCCGAATTCAACGTGATCATCGGGCCCATCGACCAGGTCGGATGACGTCCCGCCTGCTCGGGCGTCACACCCTCGAGCCGATCGGCGGTGAACCCCCGGAACGGACCGCCCGACGCCGTCAGCACCAGTCGGCCGACCTCATCGGCGCTACCGCCACGCAAACACTGCGCGATCGCCGAATGCTCCGAATCGACCGGGACGATCTGCCCCGGTGCCGCCGCGGCCAACACCAACGCTCCCCCGGCGACCAACGACTCCTTGTTCGCCAGGGCCAGTCGCGCACCCGACCGCAACGCCGCCAGACTCGGCCGCAACCCGATCGAACCGACGACGGCATTCAACACCACGTCGGCCTCAACCGACTCGATCAGCCGGCACATCGCGTCCGGACCACCCAGGACCCCATCGCCCAACTCGGCCGCCAGTTTCTCCGCCACCGCCGCATCCGCGACGGCCACCCGGTGCGCGGGCACACCGAACTCGCGGGCCTGCCGGCCCAACAAGTCCGGATTGCCGCCCCCGGCACCGACGCCGACCACCGAGAACCACTCCGGATGCTCGGAGATCACCTCGAGGGCCTGCACCCCGATCGAACCGGTCGAACCGAGAATCAGCACACGTGTCGTCACGACGACCATTGTCGCCCACCGCGCACCACGGCAAACCGCCGCCGCTCGCTACGCTCCCGGCGCCCGTCCCACTCGGCCCGCTCGCTACGCTCCCGGCGCCTGTTCGAATTCGGCCCGCTCGCTACGCTCCCGGCGCCGGGTTCACCGCGCGCCAGTGCTCGGCGATATCGATCCGCCGAGCAACCCACACGTCGTCGTGGGCCGCGACGTGTTCAAGAAAGCGCTCGAGCGCCGCCACCCGCGCCGGCCGGCCCACCAGACGACAGTGCAATCCCACCGAGAGCATCTTCGGCGCACCCTGTTCACCCTCGCGGTAGAGCACGTCGAAGGCATCTCGCAGATGCGCGAAAAACTGTTCACCGGAAGGAAATCCGCCCGGCGACGCGAAGCGCATGTCGTTGGTGTCGAGAGTGTAGGGCACCACGAGGTGATCCACCTCGGTGCGAATCCCGTCGGTGGTCCGGCCGACCTTGACCCAGTACGGCAGATCATCGGCGTAACTGTCCGAGTCGTAGACGAAACCGCCCTGCTCCACGACGAGCGACCGCGTGTTCGGCGAATCGCGACCGGTGTACCAACCCAGCGGACGGGACCCGGTGATCTCGGTCAGCAGCTCCACGGCGGCACGCATGTGTTCGCGTTCGACGTGCTCGTCGACCATCTGATAGCTCAGCCACCGGTACCCGTGGCAGGCGATCTCGTCGCCGCGTTCGAGAAAGGCCGCCACCACCTCCGGGTTACGCGCCATCGCCTGCGCGACCGCGAAGATCGTCAGCGGCCAGCCGCGGCGCTCGAACGCCCGCAGCACCCGCCACACCCCGGCGCGGGAACCGTACTCGTAGAGCGATTCCATGCTCATGTGACGGTTCGGGAACGACTGCGCGCCGATCATCTCCGACAGGAATGTCTCGCTGCCGCGGTCGTTCTCGAGGACGTTGTTCTCGCTGCCCTCCTCGTAGTTCAGCACGAACTGCACCGCGATCTTCGCGTTCGACGGCCACTGCGGATCCGGCGGCGTGGCACCGTAACCCACCATGTCGCGGGGGTAGTCCTCGGAGCGATAGTCGGCAAGCGATCGGGTCGGCGGATGCATGGGCGCATTCTTGCACCGATCTCCGACGTCGTCCCGTCGGGCGACACCCCCGACTTTCGACGCCACGCGAGACGCGGCATGGGGAGTGAGACACGGCGCCACCGTGCCCGCTATGCTCTTCTGGAAGTACTACTACCGATCGTCAGAGACCGTTTCTGACGTGCGCAGCGAGGAGTCAACGTGGCAGGCACCGACGTGGAGCACGCGGCAAGCACCGACGTGGAGCACAGCGACGAGATCGACACCGGGTGGGTGCGCGAACCCGCTGACGCGCCCTCGGCGCGTTTCGGCTGGCACGGCGTGGCGACCCGCACGTTCTACATCGCCGGCTGGGTGGTGGTCGTGTTGCTATTCGCGATGTTCTACGGAAACCACGTCGGACACGTCGAGGACATCTGGTTGGCCGCCTTCGGCGTCATCGTCGCCGCCTTCGTGCTGCGCGGCATGCTCACGAAGAAAAAGTGGAGTTGACCGCACCATCCTGAGAACCGACAAGGCACCCCGGCGAGAACTTCTCGCCGGGGTGCGTTGTCGTGTGGGCCTTGTCGTATGGGGTTCGGCGGCTCAGCCGTCGGTTTCCTCGGCGGCGAGTTGGCCGCACGCCGCCGCGATCTCCTGGCCGCGGGTGTCGCGGACCGTGCACGACACGCCCTGAGCCCGGACCCGCCGGACGAACTCGCGCTCAACGTCTTTCGGGCTCGCATCCCACTCGGAACCGGGTGTGGGATTGAGCGGGATGAGGTTCACATGCACCAGCGACCCGAGTGCCCGATGGAGCTTCTGGCCGAGCATGTCCGCGCGCCACGGCTGATCATTGACGTCGCGGATCAGTGCGTACTCGATGGAGACACGCCGGCCGGTGGAATCGGCGTAGTACCGCGCCGCGTCGAGCACCTCGGTCACCGACCAGCGGTTGTTCACCGGAACGAGCGTGTCGCGTAACTCGTCGTCGGGCGTGTGCAACGAGACCGCGAGGGTGACCGACAGATTCTCGTCGGCAAGCCTGCGGATCGACGGGGCGAGACCGACAGTGGAGACTGTCACCGAACGCGCCGAGATCCCCAGACCGTCAGGCGCCGGCGAGGTGATCTGCCGGACCGCCGAGACCACCCGCTTGTAATTGGCGAGCGGCTCGCCCATTCCCATGAACACGACGTTCGACAGGCGCCCGGCATCACCGAACTCCCCGTCACGCAGAGCCCGCGCGGCCGCGCGCACCTGATCGACGATCTCCCCGGTCGACAGGTTTCGATCGAGTCCGCCCTGCCCGGTCGCGCAGAACGGGCACGCCATGCCGCACCCGGCCTGGCTGGAGATGCACAGCGTGTTGCGGTCGGGGTAGCGCATCAGCACGCTCTCCAGCAGCGTGCCGTCGTGCAGTCGCCACAGGGTCTTGCGGGTGCTGCCGTCGTCGCAGGAGATGTGGCGCACCGGGGTGAGCAGTTGCGGGAACAACGCGGCACCGACCTTGTCGCGCGCGCCGGCCGGAAGATCGGTCATCTCATCGACATCGGCGGTGAGCCGCCCGTAATACTGGCGTGCGAGCTGGTCGGCGCGGAATTTCGGAAGCCCGAGATCGCCGACCGCGGCGACCCTGGCCGCCTGATCGAGGTCGGCGAAGTGTGTCGGCGGACGTCCGCGTTTGGGCGCGTCGAACACGAGCGGCAAAGACGTCATGTTCCCATTGTCGCATGTCATGATGGGTGCATGAGCACACCGGATTCGTCCTCCGAGCGCCCGGCCACCGACTCGTCGACCCACGCGCGCAATCCGGCGCCGCTCGATGACTCCCACGTCGCCGCCCAGACCGCGATCGACGACGTCAAACACACTCGCACCCGCGCCACCTTCATCGGCTGGGTCGTCGGTGCGATCATCACCATCCTGCTGTTGATCTTCATCCTCGCGAACCTGGGTTCTCAGCAGATCAACTTCTTGTTCGCGAAGGTCGACCTGCCGGTCGGCGTCAGCCTGCTGATCGCGGCGATCGCCGGTGCATTGATCACCGCGATGATCGGCGGCGCGCGCACGTTCCAGCTGAACCGCGCCCTGAAGAAGGCCCGAAAGGCCAACTGACAGCGCCCGGCACACCGCCGACAGCGCCCGATCTTCCGCCGACAGCGCCCGATCTTCCGCCGACAGCGCCCGGTATTCCGCCGAGAGCGCTTCGAGGAGCGCCGCCGTCGATGTGAAGAGCGCCGTCGGCGATGTGAAGAGCGCCGTCGGCGAGATGGAGGGCGCTGTCGAGCTGGTGAGCCCGACTCAGAGCAGTGCGGTCAGCACGGCCCAGACGATGAACGCCGACGGCAACAGTGAGTCGAGCCGGTCCATGATGCCGCCGTGACCGGGCAGCAGGGTCCCCATGTCCTTGATCTCCAGATCGCGCTTGACCTGCGATTCGACGAGATCGCCCAGCGTTGCGCACACCACGAGGACCGGTCCCAGGATCACGCCGACCCACCACTGGGTGTCGAGCAGGAACATCGTGGTGCACACCGCACCCGCGGTACCCACCACCAGCGAGCCCGCCAGCCCTTCCCACGATTTCTTCGGGCTGATGGCCGGCGCCATCGGGTGTTTGCCGAACAGCACCCCCGCCGCGTAGCCGCCGACATCGGAACACACGACGACGATCATCAAGGTCGCCACGCGCGCGGCTCCGTGATCCTGATGCACCATCAGCACGCCGAAAGAAGCCAGCAGCGGCAGCCAGGCGAGTACCAACACCGATGCGGACAGATTGCGCAGATAGTTCTCGGGGGCACGAGTGATGCCCTGCGCCAACAGCTTCCACACCATGATAACGAGGACCGTGGCCGCAAACGCCACCAGGACCCCGGTTGTCCCCCATGGCCAGCTGCACCAGATGATCGCCTGACCGCCGACGAGTAGTGGCCAGAACGCCACGTCGTAGCCGCCGTCGCGCAGTCGTTTGGTGACCTCCCAGGTGGCGATCGCGAACGCCACCGACACGACGATGTACCAGACCCACGGCGCGAACAGCAGAATCAGGATGATGCTGACGCCCAGGGTCAGCCCGACCCCGATCGCGGCCGGAAGGTCACGACCGGCCCGTGACTTACGCGGCACGGCGGCATCTGCCTCGCCGGGGCGTGCGGTATCAGGAGCGGCGGACTCGGACGGGGCGGCGTCGGGGGATTCAGGGTCGCCGGGTGTGCCGCCGGTCCCCGACGATTCGTGTGACATCGTTGTCGTTTCCGCCTGTCGTCTCGACTCGTCCGTCTTGCCTCATCTCGGTCGTCGCCCCCGGTGATACTCACACCGCGGACGTCATTCACACCTCGAGAAGCTCGGATTCCTTGTGCTTGACGAGTTCTTCGACCTGCGCCACATACCCGGCAGTGGTCTTGTCGAGATCCTTCTCGGCACGGACCACGTCGTCCTCACCGGCCTCGCCGTCCTTCTGGATGCGTTTGAGTTCTTCGACCGCCTTGCGACGGACATTGCGGATGGAGACCTTGGCGTCCTCACCCTTGCCCTTGGCCTGCTTGACGAGATCCTTGCGGCGCTCCTCGGTCAGCTGCGGCACGGCCACGCGGATCAGCGTCCCGTCGTTGGTCGGGTTCACACCGAGATCGGAGTTGCGGATGGCAGTCTCGATGTCGCGCAGGGTCGACGCCTCGTACGGCTTGATCACCACCAGCCGGGGTTCCGGGGTGTTGATACTCGCGACCTGGGTGATCGGTGTCATGGCGCCGTAGTACTCGATGGCCACCTTGTTGAACATCGCGGGGTTGGCCCGTCCGGTCCGGATCGAACCCATGTCCTCACGCGCGACGCTCACCGCCTTCTCCATTTTTTCCTCGGCGTCGAGCAGCGTGTCGTCGATCATTGTGTGTTCCTGTTTCGTCGTGGCGGGTCGGGCTGGATGCGGCTCGCCGGTTCGTCGGGATCGGTGGTGGGTCTGGCCTCCGCCGATCAGGTCCTCACCAGTGTCCCGATGCGCTCTCCGGCGATGGCACGCGCGATGTTCCCACGTTCCAGCAGATTGAACACCAACATCGGCATCTTGTTGTCCATGCAGAGGCTGAAGGCGGTCGCATCGGCCACCTTCAGTTCTCGGTCGAGGACCTCGCGGTGGGTGATCTCGCGGAACAGCGTGGCATCGGGATCGACGCGGGGGTCGGCGCTGTAGACGCCGTCCACAGCCTTGGCCATCAGCACGACCTCGGCCTTGATCTCGAGCGCACGCTGCGCGGCGGTGGTGTCGGTGGAGAAGTAGGGCATGCCCATCCCGGCGCCGAAGATGACCACCCGGCCCTTCTCCAGATGTCGCTGCGCACGCAACGGGAGATACGGCTCGGCCACCTGACCCATCGTGATGGCTGTCTGCACTCGGGTGGTGATTCCCCGCTTCTCCAGGAAGTCCTGCAGCGCAAGGCAATTCATGACCGTACCGAGCATGCCCATGTAGTCCGAGCGCGCACGGTCAAGGCCGCGTTGTTGCAGTTCGGCACCACGGAAGAAGTTCCCGCCGCCGATGACCACGGCCACCTGCGCACCGGACTCGACGACCTCGGCGATCTGGTCGGCGACCGTGGCGACCACGTCGGGATCGAGGCCGACCTCTCCCCCGCCGAACATCTCGCCACCGAGCTTGAGGAGCACACGGCCGAAGCCGCTACGTTTGGACTGTCGGGTGTCGGGGGTTTCGCTCATCAACATCCTCACTCGTCGGTTCGACTCACCATCTTATGGTCCCGTCCGTCCGAATCGGAGCGCGGCGCCACCGACCGGCAGCAAAAAGACGCGCCGGACACCCTCCACCAGCCGAGCAGAACGTCGTTGTATTACCGCTGAGCAGGCACGATGAGCGTTCCGGCGAACACCTCAGCAGCCAACGGTGATGTCGATCCCGCACAGCGGCGGCAGATCGTGCATCACCGGATAGTTGCGCATCGGATCGAAACCACCCTGCCCGTCGGGTACGAACTGCGTCAACGGCGCCGCCGAATCGTCGATCCCGACACGTCGGAGGAAGGTCGCGACGATCTGTCGCGACGTGACGCCGCCCTCGCGCAGTCCGTCTTCACGGGGAGATCGCGACGCGAGCTCCACCTGGCCGATGGCGTCGATCCCGTCGCGGTGGAGTGTGTCGAGCAGGATCCCGATGTCGACACCGTCGCCGGGTGCAAACGGAATCGATGTCAACAGGTCCCGATCGGCGGCGAACTCACCGGCCAGGGGCTCGATCACCCGGACAGCTCGGGCCTCAGCGCGGCGATCAGCTGGCGGACCATCAACTCGGTGACCCGACCGCCTCCGACCGGATCGGCGTCGTCGGCGACGAGTCTGTGGCGGTAGCCCTTGACCAGCCGCAACTCGTCGACGGTGAGCAGAGGTTCGACGAGTCGCGCGACGTCCCCCGGTTCCGGTCGCGCACCGTCGAGGACCACAACGATGTCACCGGTGGCCGCAGCCACCGAGCGCCACAGGACCTCGCCCCGCCCGGGCAGGGTCGCGAGCCCCGGCAGCACCGACGGCCTGGGGACCACGCGGACGCCGGACGCCTCACACGCGCCGCCGACGCCGTCGGTGCTCACCACGACCTCATCGACCAGCCGCCCGGAGTGCGACGCGAATGCGCGGAGCACCACGTCCACCGCCGCGCCATCCCCGACGACGGGCACCACCACCGACATGGATCGGCCGGCCTTGGCTGCGACGAGGTCGTCAAGGGTGCCGGCCCGAAACGGTCGGGCGTCGTGGGGCGCGGCGAGGGGCCAGGTGTTCGATTCCCACCAGGTCGCGGCGTCCTGCCCGGTCGCGATCGTCACCTCGCGAGTGCCTGCGCGAATTGCGGCCACGCGCGGTGCAACTCGTCCTGCCAGTAGGGCCAGGCGTGCGTGCCTCCCTGATAGAAGTGGAATGTCGCCGCCACGCCCAGCTGCGTCATGCGCCGCTGCAGGGTGTGGGTGCAGGCATCGGTGGCCGTTTCGATGACCGCGCCGACGGCCAGTTGCTCGGACAGTTTGGTCGCGTCGCCGTCGATACCCGGTCCGTTCAACGTGTCGTAGCGGCCGGGCGTACCCGACCCGTTGGAGATGTAGATCGACTTGCCGCGGAATCGGTCGGCGTGGACATAGGGGTCGTTGGCCCGCCATTCGGGATCGGCGGGAGGACCCCACATATTGACCGTGTTGCCGTGGCCCCGGCCCTCGACGACCATGCGCACCGCGGCCTGCCCCACGGGGTCGCTCGTCTGCGCGCAGCCACTGAACGAGCCCAGCGCCCGATACAGGTTCGGCGCGCGCAGAGCGAGCTGGAACACCGACGTCCCGGCCATCGAGATCCCTGCGATGGCGTTGCGACCATTGCCACCTAGGTCGCCGTCGATGACGCTGGGCAGCTCGGAAGTCAGGAAGGTGGCCCATTTCTGACGGCCGAGGACCGGATCGTCGCGACGCCAATCGGTGAAGTAGCTCGCCGCACCACCCATCGGGACCACCACGTTGACGTCGTCGTCGGCGAAGAAAGTGCGGATGTCGGTCTGATCGAACCAACTGCTGCCGCCGTCGCCTCCGGCCGCGCCGTTGAGCAGGTACAGCGTCGGCGCGTGCGCACTGCGTGCGGGGATCATCCGGACGTCGATGGTGCGTCGCATCGCCGGCGAGTACACGCCCACCGCGATCTCTCGGGACGCGACGTCGTGCCGGTAGACGATGCTCGCGCCGCCCGGAGTCGCCTGTGCGGTTCCGACGGCCGACACGACGGCTGCTGCGAGAAACACGGCTAGCACAACCACAATCGGTGTGACCCTGGGCCGGCGAATGACGCGGGGGCGGGGTATGGGCGACGGCATGAGGATTCCTCCGGTGACGGGGTCCCGCTGAACCGGAGAACACGGAACCAGAGAACGCGGGGCGTCGATGAGTGGTGCCGACCTGGCGGGTCGACGCTCGGAAGTGTGCCCGATGGCGTGAACACTTGTCCACAGTTTGACCGAAGACCAACTGAGTCATCTGACCAACTGCGATCAAATACACTGTTGTGCAGTCGGTTTGGTCGAATTGATCAACTGTGACTGGTTGCCAATGCCGCGGGACGGCTGTACTGTCACCCCACAACGTGTGTGTCCTGCAGCACTTTTCGACACGCCGCCCGATACGGGCCATTGCGCGCGTCGCACGAAATCTACTTCTCGAGAATCGAGGTTGTCGTGGTCAGTTTCGGCCTCATCGACGAATGGGAGCCCCGCATCGGTCGGCTGACCAGCTGGACGATGTCACCGACCGCGGTGGCCGCGGCCACCGGCGCGCCCATCCATCCGGTCCCGCCGTCCCATCAGCAGGAGGCCTACCTTCGTGCTGCGCAACGCAATCAGTCCGCGGGCTTCCGATTCTCCCGATTGTGCCTGCAGGCCTTCGATTTCCACTCACCGCTCGACGCCGACGCGCTGACCCGCGCCATCGACGCCTTCCTACGTCGCCACGACACCTTCCGCTGTTGGTTCTCCGAGGAGCCCGATGGCTCCATCGCCCGCCACGTCGTCGACCCGGCCATCATCTCGATGACCCCCACCACACACGGGGACATGGCCTCGGCCACAGCGATTCGTGAACAGATCCAGAACGAGACACCGGGGCCGTTCTCGTGGGACTGCTTCACCTTCGGAGCGATCGAGTGGGAGGGCGGCTTCACCATGTACGGAGCGATCGATCACCTTGACACTGACGGTATTTCGCAGGCATTGACCTGTACCGAACTGATCACGCTGTACATGAACGAGGCCTTCGGACTCGACACCGGACTGCCGGAGGTGGGCAGCTACATCGAGTATTGCGAGCACGAGCGCAGCGTCTCGGCCGCCCTGACACGGCAGTCTCCGCAGGTGTGCCGTTGGGTGGAGCTCCTCGAGGCCAATGGCGGTGTGCTGCCAGGATTCCCGTTGCCACTCGGTGGCGAAAGCGAGGGCCACACACGCAGCGCACTCCTGACGATGTCGGTTTTCTCCGAAGACGAGGCGCAACGTTTCGAGGACATCTGTCGCGCACACGACTCCAACATGACCGCGGGACTGATGGCGGTGGCCGCACTGGCAAGCTACGAGTTCACCGGGTGCACAGACTATCTCGGCATGACTCCGAAGAGCACCCGGGCGCCGGGACCGGCACTGAATTCGGTTGGCTGGTTCACCAGTCTGATCCCGGTGCCGATCACCGTCGGCGCCGACGCGACGTTCACCTCGATCGTCGGCCCGGCGGCCGAAAGCTACACGGCGGGTAAGGAACTCACCGATGTGTCGTTGCATCGGGTACTCGAGTTGGTCGAGCCCGATGACGGCATCGACGTGACACCGGGGTGGTCGGTACCGATGGTGTCCTACGTCGATGTGCGCAAACTCCCCGGCGTCGACGTCTTCGACGCCATCAACGGTTGCCTGTACGGCAATCGGGGCAGCAGCGAGGAGGTGTTCATGTGGATCAACCGATTCCGCGACCAGACGTCGATGACCTTGCTGTTCCCCGACACCGAAGAGGCGCATGTGGCGCTCCCCCGATACACCGACGCACTGCGCACGATCATGGCCGCCATCGCCCGCTCCGGCGACTATCGTCCGACGGCGCTCGCGCTCACCTGATCCGGCCGATGACCGGTATCGAGCACACGAATCACCCAGCCTCCCAGAACAGTTCCGCGTGTGACGCGCCCGCCCCGGTGCCGCCGCGCGGCTCGTGGTTGGCCCTCGCCGGCGCCCTGCTCGGGGTGTTCATGCAAATGCTCGACACCACCATCGTCAACATCGCACTACCCGACCTGACGGTCGAACTCGGCGCCTCGACGGCCCAGCAGTTGTTCGTCCTGAGCGTGTACACGCTCGCGTTCGCGTGCACCCTGTTGACCGCGTCCACGCTCGGCGGTCGGTATGGGCGACGACGACTGTTCATGTCCGCACTGATCGCCTTCACCGTCGCGTCGGTCCTGTGCGGCGTCTCCCGCACCCCCACCGAACTCATCGTGTTCCGCGGCCTCCAGGGGGTCAGTGCGGCGCTGATGTCGGCACAGACCCTGGCGCTGATCACCGCACTGTTCGCCAAGCCGCTGCATCCCCGGATCTTCGGCATCTACGGCGCGGTCGCGGGGGTGGCCGCGATGCTGGGCCCGGCCATCGGCGGCGTGCTGATCAGCGCCGACATCGCCGGCTGGGGCTGGCGCACGATCTTCTTCGTCAACGTACCGATCGGCGTCGTCGGATGTCTGCTCGCCGCCGGGCGGCTCCCCCAGATGCGCGACGGTGTGCGCGGCCGGCCCGATGTCGTCGGGGTCGTGCTGTCGAGCGCCGGATTGTTCGGTCTGCTCTATCCGCTCGCCGTCGGACGCGAGCAGGGGTGGCCACCGCAGCTGTGGGCGATGTTGGCCGGCTCGGCAGTCCTGTTGCTCGCCTTTGCCTTTCACGAGCGGCGACTCACCCGAACGGGTGGCCGACCGCTGCTGCGTACCGACCTGTTCATGGCGCGCCGGTTCACCGTCGGCCTTCTGCTGTCGTTGATGTTCTTCAGCGTGTTCGCGGGGTTCTTCTTCACCGTGTCGGTGTCGACCCAGTTCGGGTTGGGGTACTCGCCGCTGCGCACCGGGATGCTGGCACTGCCGTTCGCGATCGGCGCCATCGTGGGCTCGGTGTCCTCGGGTGTGCTCGCCGAACGTCTGGGCGCATCAACGGTGTTGAACTGTGGTGCGATGGTGGTGGCCGTCGGCTTCGGATGGCTCGCGGTGACGCTGGCGCCGGACAGCGCAACCCTGTCCGTACCGGCGGTGATCGCACCGCTGCTGATCGGGGGCGCGGGTACCGGCTTGTTCGTCGCTCCCCTGCAGACCACAATCCTGGCCGACACTGCACCCGAGACGGTCGGCTCGGCATCGGGATGTGTTCCGACCGTCCAGCAGATCGGCGCGTCGATCGGCCTGGCTGTGGTCACGATGTTCTTCTTCGGCCAGGTCGCGGCCCAGTCTGCGACGGCCGTCCCGGCAGCCGGCTCGAACCTGGCCGTCTCACTCGAGACGACCTCCATCGACCCGGCCGTGCGCGGCCTCGTCGTCGACCGCTTCACGCGGTGTGCTTCCGCCCAGCTGACCTCGCCGCATCCCGATCGCCCCGCTCCCGGGTGCGCGACGCAGGGCGAGAGGTCCGGAATCGTCGGCCGACTCACCGCCCAGACCGGCCCGCAGATCCACGCCGCGAGCCGCGAGGTGGCCGCACGGACCTTCGTCGGCGCGTTTCGCTCCACGCTGTGGGTGTTGGCCACCGCTGCCGTGGTCGTGGCCGGGTTGTGTCTCGGACTGCGCCGGCCGCGGCCGGCGCGATGACGGGCCCGCGGTGACCTTGAGCCCGACATACACGATGGCCCCGACCCACCGTGGTGGATCAGGGCCCTCGCGGATGGCCTCGTGACAGGTCGGTCAGGCCTGGCCGACCTCGAAGCGGGTGAAACCCTTGACGGTCGCGCCGGCCTCGTCGAGAACGTCCTTGACGGTCTTCTTCGAGTCCTTGACGAACGGCTGGTTCACCAGGACCGCGTCCTTGAGGAAGCCCTTGAGCCGACCCTCGACGATCTTCGGCAGAGCCTGTTCGGGCTTGCCCTCGGCCTTGGCGGTCTCCTCGGCGATACGACGCTCGTCGGCCTTGACGTCCTCGGGGACCTCGTCCTCGCTGGCGTAACGGGCTTTGAGAGCGGCAACCTGCTGCGCGGCGTTGCGCGCGGCCTCGGCTGCGGCGTCGCCCTCACCGGTGTAGGACACCAGCACGCCGACGGCCGGCGGCAGATCCGACGCACGCTTGTGCAGGTAGATCGCGACGGGGCCGTCGTAGAACACGACGCGACGCAGTTCGAGCTTCTCGCCGATCTTGGCCGAGAGTGCCTGCACGGCGTCGGCGACGGTGCCGTCACCGAGCTTGGCTGCCTTGAGCTCCTCGACGTCGCTGGTCTTGGCGGCCAGCGCGGCGTCGAGCACCTGGTCGGCGAGTTCCTGGAACTCGGCGTTCTTGGCGACGAAGTCGGTCTCGGAGTTGAGCTCGATCATCGCGCCGTCCTTGGCGGCGACGAGACCCTCGGCGGTGGACCGCTCGGCACGCTTGCCGACGTCCTTGGCGCCCTTGATGCGCAGCTCCTCGACGGCCTTGTCGAAGTCGCCGTCGTTGTTCTCGAGCGCCTTCTTGCAGTCCAGCATTCCAGAGCCGGTGAGCTCGCGGAGACGCTTCACATCGGCTGCGGTGTAGTTCGCCATCGTTGGCGAGCCTCCTTAGAGAGAGTGATCGGTTACTCGGCGCGTCCCGTGGGTACGCCGGGGGTCAGGACGCCGGGGTGGCGTCGCCCTCGGCGGGCGCGGTGGCCTGGGTGAGCAGTTCCTGCTCCCACTCGGCGAGGGGTTCGCCGCTGCCGGCCTCCGGCTTGGAGTCGTCCGATGCCGCACCGGCCCGGGCCTGCACGCCCTCGGCAACCGCCGAGGCGATGACGCGGGTGAGCAGCGCGGCGCTGCGGATGGCGTCGTCGTTGCCCGGGATCGGGTAGTCGACGACGTCGGGGTCGCAGTTGGTGTCGAGGATCGCGATGACCGGGATGTTGAGCTTGCGTGCCTCACCGACAGCAATGTGCTCCTTGTTGGTGTCCACCACCCAAATGGCGGAAGGCACCTTGGCCATATCGCGGATACCACCGAGGGTCCGCTCGAGCTTGTTCTTCTCGCGGGTCAGCATCAGGATTTCTTTCTTGGTGCGACCCTCGAAGCCACCGGTCTGCTCCATGGTCTCGAGTTCCTTGAGACGCTGCAGACGCTTGTGGACGGTCTGGAAGTTGGTGAGCATGCCACCGAGCCAGCGCTGGTTGACATACGGCATGCCGACGCGGGTCGCCTCACCGGCGATCGACTCCTGCGCCTGCTTCTTGGTCCCGACGAACAGGATGGTGCCGCCGTGGGCGACGGTCTCCTTGACGAATTCGTAGGCCTTGTCGATGTAGGTCAGCGTCTGCTGCAGGTCGATGATGTAGATGCCGTTGCGGTCGGTGAAGATGAATCGCTTCATCTTCGGGTTCCAACGGCGGGTCTGATGCCCGAAGTGTGCGCCGCTGTCCAGCAGCTGCTTCATGGTCACGACAGCCATGAGGTCTCATTCCTTTGTGTCGGTTGATGCTCGGGACCGGGTGGTCCGAACCCTGGCGCCCGCATCCGCGCGGAACCCGGGGGTACCGGGACCGCCCACGCGGAAGGTTGTCGATCTCCCCCACGACGGGAGGCGATCTGGTGACGAGCGCGCGAAGTCACCCCGCCGTCGGCGAGGTGCCCGATCAGCATACGCGTACGCCCAGCACAGCTCCAAAATCCGACCTGCGCAGCTCTGCGGAATCGCGGCCGTGCAACCGTTCCGCGGAATTCGTTCGGCCCGAAGGGAGCGGATCGTCGGTGCGCTGCGTCTGATCTGTCATGACCATTCTCCTGCGCCTTCGGCGCCCCCTCGTCATCGGCGTGGTCGAACTCGCCGTCGTGGTGTCGTTGCTGATGGCGATGCCCGCGCTCGTCGGCGCACAGCCGATGTCCGCGGCGAATGTCGCCACGCCACCGGGTTCGCGGTACTCGGCGCCGCTGCCGCCCCGGCCGACGGTGGTCCGCGGGTTCGACGAACCGACCCAGCGCTGGCAGCCCGGGCACCGTGGAATCGATCTCGCCACCACCTCCGGCGCCGCGGCTCTGGCCGCGGGTGACGGGATCGTCCGCTTCGCCGGGGTCGTGGCGGGCAAACCGACGGTGTCGATTGAGCACGGCGACGGGATCATCACCACCTACGAGCCGGTGCGCGCCGGCGTGCGTCGGGGTGTCCGGGTGCATCGCGGACAGGTGATCGGGACGATCGAGGCGGGCCACCCAGGGTGTGAGGCTGCGGCGTGCCTGCATTGGGGAGCACGACGCGGAAGCGGCCGCGCCGCGGATTATCTCAACCCGCTGGCACTCCTCGGCGCAATACGGGTACGACTCAAACCGCTCGACGGGCTGCTGTCACCGTGAGCGATTCACGCGCGGGGGTGGGCCTGCCGATGAGCGGCACGCAGGCGTTCGACGCTGACGTGGGTGTAGAGCTGGGTGGTGGCGAGCGAGGAGTGGCCCAGCAGCTCCTGCACCACCCGCAGGTCGGCGCCACCCTCGAGCAGATGCGTTGCGGCGCTGTGGCGCAAGCCGTGCGGGCCCATCCGCGGTCCGTCGATCGCGGCCACGGCCGTGGCCACCACGGTCCTCGCCGTGCGCTGGTTCAGGCGTCCGCCCCGCGCACCGAGCAGCAGCGCCGCACCCGAGCCGTCGGTGGCCAGGCGGGGGCGACCGAGAGACAGCCAGGCCTGTACGGCGTGGTCGGCGGGTACCCCGAACGGAACGGTCCGCTGCTTGTCGCCCTTGCCGATCACCCGCAGGACGCGGCGACCGGTGTCGACGTCGTCGAGGTCGAGTCCGCACAACTCGCCGACGCGAATCCCGCTGCCGTAGAGCAACTCCAGGATGACCCGGTCGCGCAGGGCGATCGGGTCAACGTCGTCGCCCTCGGCGGCCAACTCACCGGTGGGCGCCGACGAGGCCGCGGACACCGCGGCCGCGGCTTGCTCGGCGGTCAGCACCGCGGGCAGGGTGCGGTGCGCCCGAGGCGCCTGCAGGCGGCTCGACGGATCACTCGCGAACAGACCTTCGCGAACGGCCCACGCACAGAAGGTCTTCGCCGAGGACACCTGACGGGCGACGGTGGTGCGGGCGGCGCCGCGACGCGTGTGTTCGGCCAGCCACGCGCGCAGAAGGCCGAGATCGATCGCCGAGATCGACGCGCCACTCGCTCCGGCAAAACTGATCAGTCCGCGAACGTCACCGGTGTAGGCGCGGATCGTGTGCTCGCTGTGCCCCTTCTCGAATCGCAAATACTCGGCGAAGTCGGCCAGCACCGTGGACCCGCGTCCGACGTCGGCGCCCGCACCGTCGACGACTCCCGGCCCATCGATGCCGTCTGCCTCGCTCATGCCCCGAGCACATCGCCCGACCGCCGATCCGGCAACCACACACGCCGTGTCGTTGCCGGATCGGTACGGCCGGACCCGATCGTGACGGGTCGAGGTGGCCTCAACGGACGAGGTTGCGCACCCGTTGTCCGAGCCCCGGCTTCTCGGAGCCTTCCTCGGTCTCGCGGAGTTCGGCCTTCCACTGCCGGAATCCCTCCTCGGTACGGCCGCGTCGCCAGTACCCGGAGATCGATGCGTTGGCCGCGCTCACCCCGCGCTCCTTGCGGACATAGGCGCGCAGGTTGTGCATGACGGCCTGCGCCTCTCCGTGGATGAACACCTGCGGCTCTCCCTCGAGCCAGGCTGTCTCCCGGACCGCGGCGACGAGCGGCGCGTTGTCACCGGCCTTGTCCTCGCCGACCTCACCTGCCCCGCCACCGCGATGCAGCCAGGTGATCTCGGCACCGGCGGGTGCGCTCAACTCGAGTTCATCGTCGGGACCGGCGACCTCGATGAAGACCTTGGCAACGGCATCGGACGGCAGTGCCTCGAGTGCCGCGGCGACGGCGGGCAGCCCCGCCTCGTCACAGGCGAGCAGGTGCCACGGTGCGGCCGGATCGGGGTGATATCCGCTTCCCGGGCCGAGGAAGTGGACGGTGGTACCAGGTTCGACACTCGCCGCCCAGGGCCCGGCGAGGCCCTCGTCGCCGTGCACGACGAAGTCGATGAGCAGTTCTCGACGCTCGGCGTCGACCTTACGCACGGTATAGGTCCGCAGCGTCGGTTGTTGTTCGGGCGGAAGCGATCTCGATGCCCGAGGGTCGAAGTCGTCGGGGAACTCCACCCCCTCGGGCATGAAGATCAGCTTGACGTACATGTCCGTCTCGGCGCGTCCGTCCTTGCCGACGGCGGGCACGAAGTCGTCGAATCCGTCGCCCCCGAGAAACAGTCGCACCATGTGCGGGGTGATCTGTTCACGCCGCAGGACCGTCATCGTGTTCACTCGCTTGGCCATGGGACCTCCTTCACCCGAACCACAGTACGCCGGGTTAGGTCAACCTAACCTGTGGGTCCGGGTGAGGACGTCAGGCCAGGCGCCACCCGCTGCCCTCCATGGCCACCAGACCACCGAGTTCCAGCACGGCAAGCGCCGCCCGGACCTCGCCGATCTCCACGCCTGCCGAGAACACCACCTCCTCGACCGTGACTGCGCCACGACCAGGCAGCGCATCGTGGACGCGCTGTTGAACCGGCGTGAGTCCATCGGTACTGCGTGGTGTTCCCCGGTCGGCGACTCCCCCGCCGTCGGGGACCGCCATCGTCCGCACGGCGGCAGCATCGGCCACGAGTGCGGCGCGTCCGTCGGCGATCAGCTCGTGACAGCCGACCGAGGTCGCCGAGGTCACCGGCCCCGGCACCGCACCGAGCGGCCGCCCGAGTTTCACCGCCCACGCGGCGGTGCTCACCGCACCCGAGCGAGCACCTGCCTCGACCACCACCACGGCGTTGGACAAGGCGGCGACGAGCCGGTTGCGGGTGAGGAATCGGTGACGGGCCGCGGTGGTGTGCGGTGGGTACTCGGAGACGATGACGCCGCGGTCGGCGATCTCGGCGAGCAGCCGGGAGTGCGCTGCGGGATAGTCGCGGTCGATGCCGCATGCGAGTACCGCCATCGTCGCGCCGCCACTGGCGAGCGCCGCGCGATGGGCCACCCCGTCGATCCCGAACGCGGCACCGGAGACGATGCCCCATCCGTGCTCGACGAGTTCCTCGGCGAGCAGGCCGGTGACGTGCTCGCCGTAGGACGAGGCGGCACGCGATCCCACGAGGGCGATCGAGGCCGCCGCGAGATCGTCCAGCCGGGCCGGGCCGCGCGCCCACAGCGCCAGCGGCATCCCTCCGTGTTCACCGGTGTCGGCGTTCGCCAGCGCCAGCAGCGAGAACCCCGGCCATTCGTCGTCGTCGGGGGTCACCAGCCGCGCACCGCATTTCTCGGCGACCGCCAGGTCCGACTCCGAGCGGTCGTCGCCGGCACGCGCCTGCGTCGCCTTGAGCACGGCCTCGTGCCCGCGCGGCACCTGCCCGCGCGCGACGGCCGCCGCGGCCTCGAGGACACCGATCTCGGCGACCAGTGCCGTCAGCGGCACACACGGCGGTTCGGCGACGCGGGCCAGATAGGCCCACGCGCGTCGTTCGGATTCGGTCGTCGTCATCGATAGCTCCCCCGATCGCGGTAGAGAAGTGCTTGGGCCACTTCGGTTTCGGTGGGCACCGTGCCCCCTGCCAGGTCGGCCAGCGTCCAGGCCAGCCGCAGCGCGCGATCTGCGCCGCGCGCGGTGAGTCGCCCCTCGCGCAGACTCAGGTCCACCGGCCGAACGACCTTGGGCGGCAGCCGGAAACGCCTGCGCAACGCCGGCCCGGGTACCTCGGCATTGGTGCGCCAACCGAATTCGCGCCACCGCTCGGCAGCGGCGCCGCGTGCAGCGGTGACCCGCGCGCGGATGTCGGCGCTCGACTCACCGGTCTCGGTGGCCAGCGCGACGTTGCCGGGCGGATCCATCCGCACCCGGATGTCGACGCGATCCATCAGCGGTCCCGACAGTTTGCCCAGATAGCGCCGTCGGACCACCGCACTACAGATGCATTGCACATCCCGCGTCGGTGCGCACGGACACGGGTTGGCGGCCAGGATCAACTGGAACCGTGCGGGATAGACGGCCACCCCGTCGCGCCGCGGCACCTTGACCACCCCCTCCTCGACCGGTTGGCGCAGGGAATCGAGGACTTTCGGACCCATCTCGGCGCACTCGTCGAGGAACAGCACCCCGCGGTGGGCCAACGACACCGCCCCCGGTCGCGCCATCCCGGTCCCGCCACCGAGCAGCGCGGTGGTCGTCGTCGTGTGATGCGGATCGATGAACGGCGGCGCACTGACCAACGGCGACCCCGGCGAAAGCACCCCCGCGATCGAATGGATCGCGGTCACCTCCAGCGACTCCTCGTCGTCCAGTGGCGGCAGGATCCCCGGCAACCGCCGCGCCAGCATCGTCTTCCCGATCCCGGGCGGCCCCGTCATCAACACGTGATGGCTTCCGGCAGCGGCGATCTCGAGCGCATGCCGCGCCTGCGCCTGGCCCACCACATCGACCATGTCGGCAACCGCGGCCACCGGCGGCGGCACCGCATTCTCATCGACCGTGTCGAGCACGAACGACCCCGCCAGCCACCGCACCACCTCCCCCAACGTGCGCGCCCCACCGACCTCGATCCCCGACACCAACGACGCCTCGGCCACCGTCGCCAACGGCACCACCGCCCGCGCAAACCCCGCATTCCGCGCCTCGATCACCGCGGGCAACACCCCGGCCACCGGCCGAATCCCGCCGTCGAGCGCCAACTCCCCCAACATCACCGTCGAGGACAACTTCACCGGCGAAACCTGGTCACGCGCAGCCAGAATCGCCACCGCGATCGCCAGATCATGCGCCGAGCCACGCTTGGGCATCGTCGCCGGCGACAGATTGACCGTCACCTTCAGATCCGGAAACGTGAACCCCGAGTTGGTGATCGCCGCCCGAATCCGATCCCGGCCCTCCCGCAACAACGCATCGACGTTACCGCCGATCGCAAACGACGGAAGCCCTTGCCCCACATTGGCCTGCACCTCGACCGGCTTGGCCTCGAACGCATTCAAACCCACCGAATGCGTGCGCCCCAACGACATACGCGCCGGCACCAGATCCTCACTCGGTGATACCGACATGATGGCGCACCTCCGCCCGCTCCATCGCCGACGGATTCGACCGATCCAATTGCACCGAGATGACGTCGAACCGAATGCCGGGCCACCACATCTTCTGCTGCGCCAACCACATCCGCGTCAACTTACGCATCCGCGCCAACTTGTCGGCCGTCACCGCAGCCACCGGGTCGGCGAAGACCCGTGACGCCCGCGTCTTGACCTCCACCACCACCAACCGACGTCCGTCGAAGGCGATCAGATCCAACTCGCCGTAACGATTACGCCAATTGCGTTCCAGGATCGTCCAACCCAACTCGGTCACGAACTCGGCCGCCCGATCCTCACCGAGCCGGGCCACCTCCGCCCGCCCCAGACGACCACCCCGGGCTCTCACAGGTTCCGCTGTCATGACGACAACGATCGCCCCTCACACCCACACCACCGACCACCACGGCCCACAACACCCCCACCACCGTGCACACGGCGAAAACTGTGGAGAAATCAGGCAGGAAAAACCCAACCACGAGGCGACGTCAGATCACGCATCGGCTCGCAGACGGCGGTCACAGCCGGGTTCAGGGCTCGTCGGGCAACCGCAGCTCGGGCTTCTCGAGTTCCTCGATGTTGACGTCCTTGAAGGTGAGCACACGCACCTGCTTGACGAACCGGGCCGGGCGGTACATGTCCCATACCCAGGCATCGCTCATGCGGAGCTCGAAGTAGACCTCGCCCTCGGCGTTACGGGGCACCAGTTCGACGGCGTTCGCGAGATAGAAGCGGCGCTCGGTCTCGACCACGTAGGTGAATTGGCCGACGATGTCCTTGTACTCGCGATACAGGGACAACTCCATCTCGGTCTCGTACTTCTCGAGATCCTCAGCGCTCATCCTGTAAGCCTATCGCGGGACGCGTGGTCGTCGGCGTCGGGCGCGACCGCGCCGACACCGGGCTCACCGGTGTCGAGCAGCCGCCGCGACGCGACGTTGCGGTAGGACATCCGGTGTTGCGCAGAAGGTCCGAGTCGGTCGAGACAGGACATGTGTAGCGCGGTGCTGTAGCCCTTGTGGACGGCGAACGAGTAGCCGGGCACCTCGCCGTCCATCGCGACCATGATGCGGTCACGGGTCACCTTCGCCAGGATGCTGGCCGCGGCGATACACGCGGCCGCACCGTCGCCGCCGATGACGGGGAGCGAGGGCACCGTCAACCCGGGCACCGGGAAGCCGTCGGAGAGTACATATCCCGGAACGACGTCGAGCCCGGCGACCGCACGGCGCATTCCCTCGATGTTGGCGACGTGAATGCCGATCCGGTCGATCTCGTGGGCCTCGATGACCACCACCGACCACGACTCGGCGTAGCGGGTGACCGCACGATAGAGCTTTTCGCGCGCCGCCTCGGTCAGCTTCTTGGAGTCGTCGAGCTCGGCCAGCGAGGCGAGCTGGGTGGGCCGCAACACGCATGCGGCGACGACCAGCGGCCCGGCACATGCGCCGCGCCCGGCTTCGTCGACTCCGGCGACCGGCCCGAGCCCGCTGCGGTGCAGGGTGAACTCGTAGGTCCGCAGAGCCGCGGCGCGACGGACCGGGAATCGTGGTGGCCACCGGCTCATCGCGTCACCCCGCAGGCCGACATCGACACGGGTGACGCCGATCGGGCGGGTACGTCGCTGATCATGGCGTGCCGCTCACTGCTGCGGGTCGACCGAGCCCACACCGCCCATCCGGGAGAACGGGTAGATGATGAACTGCGTCTTGCCGCGGATGTCGTCGACCGGGACCGTGCCATCACTGCTCGCGGTGATGTGATAGCGCGAATCCGAGGATCGGGTGCGATTGTCGCCCATCACGAACACGCTGTTCTTGGGCACGATGATCGGACCGAAATCCTTGCCCAGGCAGCTGTTGAGCTTGCCGTCATCACCGATCGCGCTCGGCGTGGCGGTGCCGTTGGCGAGATTCTGCTGCTGCAGCGCCATGTTGACGTAGGGCTCCTTGAGAGCCTTGCCGTTGACCTTCACACCGACGCCCTCGCTGTTGCGGCATTCGATGGTCTGCCCGCCCACGGCGATGATGCGCTTGACGTAGTCGTTCTCGTCCGGTGGTGCAAAGCCGAACCAGGACAACGCATCCTGCAGATGGTGCACCACCGGATTCGAGGAACGCGGCGAGACCCAGCCGTCCTCCCCCCACGAATCGGGGACCTTGAAGACGACGACGTCGCCGGGCTTGGGGTCCCCGAACGTGTAGGAGAGTTTGTCGACGAAGATCCGGTCGTTGGAGCAGCCGGTGCACCCGATGAGGGTGGGCTCCATCGACTCGGAGGGGATGACGTACTGACGACCGATGAAGGTCTGCAGAATCCAGCTGATCAGCAGGACACAGGCGACGATGATGATCGTCTCCCGCAGCAGCGAGCCCTTTTTCTTCTCGGGCTTGTCGCTCGTGGTCCGCCACGGCCGCGAGGTACGCGAACCGTCATCGTCGGAGGGATCGGCGCTGCCCGACGGATCGGTGCTGCCGCCGCCGTAGGCGCGGTCGTCCCCGGCGCCGTCGCCGTCGCGATAGGTGTCAGCCACGTCGTCAGGGTAGACGCGTCAGCGCTTTTCCTTGATCTTGGCCGCCTTGCCGCGCAGATCGCGCAGGTAGTACAGCTTCGCGCGACGCACGTCGCCGCGGGTGAGGACGTCGATCTTGGCGATGGTGGGGCTGTGCACCGGGAAGGTACGCTCCACGCCGACGCCGAAAGAGACCTTGCGGACGGTGAAGGTCTCGCGGATGCCACCGCCCTGGCGGCGGATGACGACGCCCTTGAAGACCTGGACGCGCTCCTTGCTGCCCTCGATGACCTTGACGTGGACGTCAAGGGTGTCACCGGGACCGAATACGGGGATGTCGTCGCGCAACGACTGCTTGTCGATGGTGTCCAGGATGTTCATGTGTCGTGGTCCTTATTCTGGCGTGGCGTGAACAGAGGAACCTGGCGGCCCACCCTGATCCCCGGGGATCACCCGAGGTCAGGAGTGTGGTTCGACCGGTTCGTGCTCCGAGTCATGGTGTGCGCCCGGATGGACGTCCGCTGGGGACATCGGCATCAGGCAACCCGACTATTGTGCCAGACGACCCCCGGCCCGACGAAATCGCCGGTCACGGCCCGGTGGCATCGCGCGACGACCGCGACGCGGTGGCGACCAGCGCGGCTCCGGACGCGGCGATCACCGCTCGGGAGTGCGCCGACGGAGGTGACGCGGTGGCGACCGCCAGCGGGATGGCACCGGAGTTCTGCATGTGGTGCAACAGCGCGATCTCCGGGGCACGCCCATCGCCGACGAGTTCCTCACCGGTCCGTATCGACATGCCCCGACGCAGGTAGGGCACCGGGTCGCTGGTTCCGATCACCACCATCCGACCGGTCTCCGGGTGCTCCCCCACCCCCACGGCGATCTGCACCCACGATCCGACGGCACCGGGCAGTGACGCCTGGACGGCTGCCGCCCGGCGGGCGAGCGCGTCATACTCGGCGCGCGTCAGTTCGGGAGCCTCGCCGGGCTCCGCGTCATGGTCGGATCGTGCGCCGGCCGCGACGCGCCGGACCGCCGCACCTGCACCCGCCCCCGCGCCGGCGGCGGCCGCGCCGAGTCCGGCGAAGCCGCCCATCGGCATCATCCCGCTCGTGGCGGCCGCGGCGCTGCCGGCCCGGTCGTCGGTGTGATCACCGGCGCCCGACGCCACCGGGTCGGATCGCTCGAGGGTGAGTGCCCCGGACTGTTCGGTGTATTCGTCGCCGGCTGCCGTCAGGGCCATCCGACCGGCACTGGCGGCCCGCACGGCGGGTGTGTCGTCGCCGAGCGACGCCGCGAGCGCACCGATCATCCGGTCGCGGTCGGTGATCGCCGTGACCAACTCGACACGCAGACGTGCCGTGGCGGTCAGGTCGGCGAACGCCTCGACGGTATCGGCGGCGGTGGCCATTGCTCGCGCGGTCGTGGTCAGCACGGCGTCCTCGCCGCCGACGAGGCGATCGCGTCCGTCGAGAATCGCCCGGGTGAAGCGGCCGGCCCCACCCTCGACGTCGCGAAAGGCGGTGGCGAGGTCGGCCGCGATGTGTTCGAGACGCCCACGCAGCACGGCCAGCGAGGACACGACCTCACGCATGGCCGCGTCGTCGCTGGTGGGCCAGCATCCGGGGGCGAGGCTCTCGGCCAGCGCGCGGGTGTCACCGCTCGTCGGTTGCCCGCTCATCGCACCGTCATCGCTGCCGCCCACGAGTGTCGAGCCCGCGCGCCGCGCGATCGTCGGTGTCGACGAGGTCGCGGGTGCCCGCGTCGATCAACGCCGCGTGGGCGGTGACGTCGCGGACGGCACTGGCCACCGTGCCGGCGAGTGTGCTCGCGACGTCGGCGAATCCGCTGCGGAACCGCAGCGCGCCGGGATCGTCGCCGAGTGCCGAATCGAGTTGCGCCAGTATCGATTCGAGGTCTACTCCGAGTTCGTCGAGGTGGCGGGCCGCGGTGGTCAGTGCGGCTTGCAGCGTGCCGGTGACGTCGGTGTCGACGTCGATACCGTGCGGGTCGGCGGTCATCGGGCGGACGGCTCGATGTCGGTGAGGGCCGGCGTGGCCGTCGTCGCGGCGGTGAGTAGTTGTGCGCGGTGGGTGCGCAAGGTGCCATCGGCGTCGGCGACGAGTCCGGTGATCAGCTGCGCGAGTTGCTCTCCCCGATAACGACGCATCGCCGATGGGGCGATGTCGAGTTCGATCAGCACGCCGCGCGCATCGACGGTCACCGACACCGCGCGGTCCGGGCTGGTCGCCGTGGCGGTCAGCTCGGCGACGGCCTCGGCCACCCGCTGCACCTCGCCGCGCTGCCGGTCGACCTCATCGAGCATGTCTGCCCAGCGCGCACCGATCATTCGACTGTTGCCGGAGTCCCCCACCGTCGCCTCCCCACTCACGCGGATCGGTCGATCATATCCCCCGAATCCGACATCGGCGGGGCGGGAATCCACAGGCCTGGACGGGTCAGGGATCGGGGTGATCGGCACCCGACAACAGGTCGGGGCGGCGCTCTCGGGTGCGCTGCATCGACTGCTGGTGACGCCAGGCCGCCACCTTCGCGTGGTCGCCGGAGAGCAGGACCGGTGGCACCGGAAGGTCCCGCCAGATCTCGGGCCGCGTGTAGCTGGGACCCTCGAGCAGGCCGCCGGAAAACGAATCCTCTTGGTGGGAGCGGGGATTGCCGAGGACACCGGGTATCAGCCGGACGGTGGCCTCGATCATCGCCATCGCGGCCACCTCCCCACCGATCAGCACGAAGTCGCCGAGTGAGACCTCCTCGACGCGCACGCGGCGCGCCGCATCATCGAAGACCCGCTGGTCGATGCCCTCGTAGCGTCCGCACGCGAACACCAGATGCGCATGGTTGCTCCAGCGATGAGCGGCGGACTGATCGAACGGCACACCGGCCGGGGTGGGGACGACGAGCAGCGCGTCGTCGGGGCACACCTCGTCCAGACACGGACCCCACACCTCGGGTTTCATGACCATGCCGGGTCCCCCGCCGTACGGCGAGTCGTCGACACTGCGGTGGACGTCGTGTGCCCACGCGCGTAGATCGTGCACTCCGAGCTTGATGATGCCCCGCTCGATTGCCTTGCCCAACAACGCAACCCGAAGTGGCTCGAGATACTCGGGAAAAATACTGACGACGTCTATGCGCACGCGGGCGATTCCTTGCTCACCGAGCCGGGTCCTCCGCGTCGTCGTCACTGCCGGTGTCACCGTCACCGTCGTCGATCAGGCCGGGCGGCGGGTCGATCTCGATGCCCTCGAGGGTCACCGTCGGCACGATCTCCCGGACGAACGGGATCAGAATCTCCCGATCGGCGTCGGTGCGTACGACCAGGATGTCGTTGGCCGGCAGATGCAGAACGGAATCGACGACACCCACGGCCACACCGTCGATCGTCGAGACCGCGACGCCCTCGAGTTCGTGGTCGTAGAAGGCGTCGGGGTCGTCGCCCGAATCGACCTCCGCGCTGTCGATGAGGAACAGCGTGCCACGCAGGGCATCGGCGGCCGACCGATCGGTCACCTCGGCCAGCGACAGCAACAGCCGCCCGGAATGTTCCCGGGCGGCTGTCACCGTGAAACTGCGCTCGCCTGCGCCTCGCGGCAGTCGGCCGAGCAGGGTCGTCCCGCGCGCGAACCGCTCCTGCGGCTCATCGGTGCGGACGTCGACGACGAGTTCGCCGCGAATACCGTGCGACTTGGCCACACGGCCCACCACGAGCTCCATCGGGCTCGGAGAGATCAGCGGTCGGTGTCGACGATGTCGACACGCATCCCGCGCCCACCGATACCCGAGACGAGGGTACGCAGCGCAGTCGCGGTACGGCCGTTGCGGCCGATGACCTTGCCGAGATCCTCGGGGTTCACGTGAACCTCGACCATGCGGCCACGACGACCGGTGATCAGCTCGACGCGAACGTCATCGGGGTTGGTGACGATGCCGCGGACCAGATGCTCCACCGCATCGGCGACGACAGCGCTCACGCCTGGGCCTTGTCCTCGGCGGCGGATGCGTCGTCAGCGGCCTCTGCCGGTGCGTCGTCCTTCTTGGGGGCGGCCTTCTTCTTCGGGGTGGTCGCCTCGGCGACGGGCTCGCTGTCGGCGGCGGCGAGCGCAGCGTTGAACAGGTCGAGCTTGGAGGTCTTGGGCTCGGCGACCTTCAGAGTACCCTCGGCGCCCGGGAGGCCCTTGAACTTCTGCCAGTCACCGGTCACCTTGAGGATGGCGGCCACGGGCTCGGTCGGCTGCGCGCCGACGCCGAGCCAGTACTGGGCGCGCTCGGAGTCGACCTCGATGAGGCTCGGCTCTTCCTTCGGGTGGTACTTGCCGATGGTCTCGATGGCGCGGCCGTTACGGCGGGTGCGCGCGTCGGCGACGACGATGCGGTACTGGGGGTTGCGGATCTTGCCGAGCCGCGTGAGCTTGATCTTGACAGCCATGTCTTCATCTTTCGTGTGGTCACTGCGCAATTCAGCGACCCCACCGGTTGTGGGGCCCGGTTTTGCGATCTGTCTCGGTGTGACCGTCGGGCGGTGCGTGACCGGGTCCGACGAACCAGCAGATCATTGTGCCAGACCGGGTGAGTGAGGAGAAATCGAGTGAATCCTGCCCGGCCGGGCGACCCCGCCGGAAGTGCGGACATGCGGTTATCCACCCCGCGAAAGATAACCGCATGTCCGGCTTCATGTCGGCCCGTCTCGCGCATTCGCGTCGATCGGACTCGCCCCGTGGCCGGGCCGCCCAGACGGCCCGGATGCAGTTGCGGACTGATCACGCCTGCAATGCATCTGTGACCCTACCGAACAGTAATAAAACGCACCAATGGACAACGGGTGATTTGGATCACAAATCACCCGTGCGCAGAGGCCCCAGTGACAGGTGTGATCAGACGTGGATTCCGGAGCAGACGACCGCTCGGGGATGCCGGAGTACGCCGAGATCGGAGACCGGATTCTCGTCGAAGATCAGGAAGTCGGCACGATCGCCGTCGTCGAGTAGGTCGGCACCCAGCCACCGACGCGGCTCGGTACTCGCCGCCGCGATCGCACCACGCGCACCGAGACCGATGCCGGCGAGACGTTCGACCTCGTCGACGATGCGCCCGTGTCCGACGAAACCACCGGCATCGGTACCGGCGAAGATCCTGACCCCCGCCTCGCGCGCGGCGGCAAAGGTGTCCACCGCACGGGCGTGCAGGGCGCGCATGTTGGCCGCGTACGTCGGGAACCGGTCCGCCCCGTCCGCGATACCCGGGAAATTGTCGACCTGAATCATTGTGGGCACCAAGGCAATAGAGCGCTCGACCATGGCATCGAGGTGATCGGCGGTCGCCCCGGTTCCGTGTTCGATGCAGTCGACTCCGGCGGCGATGAGGTCACCGAGCGCATCGGTACCGAAGACGTGCGCGGTGATCCGCACCCCGGCATCGTGAGCGGCACGAACCGCGGCATCGAGCTGCGCACGGGTCCACAGCGGCGCGAGATCACCGACCTCACGGTCGATCCAGTCGCCGACGATCTTGACCCAGCCGTCGCCCGCGGCCGCCTGCCGCGTCACCTCGTCGGCGAGTTCGTCGGGATCGTCGAGATCCACACCGTAATCACGCAGGTACCGTTTGGGCCGCGCGATGTGCTTGCCCGAACGGATGAACCGCGGCGCCAGCGGGTCGTCGTCGAGCGGGTGGGTGTCCAGTGGTGAGCCGACTTCCCGGATCAGTAGGGTGCCCGCTGCCACGTCCTGCCGTGCGAACGCCCGCGCCTGATCGATCGTCACCCCGAGCCCGGGGGCGATGCCGACATGATTGTGGGCGTCGACGAGCCCCGGCAGAATCCAGACATCGTCGGCAGCGGTCTGCGCGTCGGCGATCGGTTCGGTCCGGATGCGACCGGCTCGCACCCAGAACTCGACCGGTTCGTCGGTGAGCGGGTCGCGCCCCCGGTAGTGCCGCGGCCCGCCGTGGTCGATCGGGGAATACTGGACCGAGTCGCGTTCTGCTGCAACGTCTCCGGGCATCGGACAGGTTACTTCTTCTTCGGCTGCTGGAACTGGGAGATGTCGATGCCCTCGAGTCCGGGCGGGAGCTGGTCGAGTCCGGCGGGCATGTTCGACAGATCCGGGAAACCACCGGGCATCCCCGGGAAGCCACCGCGCACCTTCGGCGGCGTGGGTCCGCGGCCCTTGGTCTTGCCCTTCTTCCCCTTGCCCTTCTTGCGGTTGGTCTTGCGGCCGGGGCCCATCATCCGTCCGGACATCTGCGCCATCATCTTGCGGGCCTCGAAGAAGCGGTCGACGAGCTGATTGACCTCGCTGACGGTGACACCCGAGCCGTTGGCGATACGCAGACGCCGAGAGGCGTTGATGATCTTGGGGTTGTCCCGCTCGGCCGGCGTCATACCGCGGATGATCGCCTGTACGCGGTCGAGCTGCTTGTCGTCGACCTGCGACAAGGCGTCCTTCATCTGCCCCGCTCCGGGCAGCATGCCGAGAATGTTGCCGATCGGACCCATCTTGCGGATCATCTGCATCTGCTCGAGGAAGTCCTCGAGGGTCAGATCACCCTGGGTGATCTTGGCGGCGGCCTCTTCGGCCTGCTGGGCGTCCCAGTGTTCCTCGGCCTGCTCGATGAGCGAGAGCACATCACCCATGCCGAGGATGCGGCTGGCCATCCGGTCGGGGTGGAAGACGTCGAAGTCCTCGAGCTTCTCACCCGAAGAGGCGAACATGATCGGCTGGCCGGTCACCTCACGCACCGACAGAGCCGCGCCACCACGGGCATCGCCGTCGAGTTTGGTCAGCACCACGCCGGTGAACCCGACGCCCTCGGCGAATGCCTCGGCGGTGGTGACCGCATCCTGACCGATCATCGCGTCGACGACGAACAGCACCTCGTCGGGACGGGTCGCGTCGCGGATGTCGGAGGCCTGCTTCATCAGCTCGGCGTCGATACCGAGACGACCCGCGGTGTCGACGATGACCACATCGTGGTGCTTGGCCCGGGCCTCGGCCACACCGCCGGTCGCCACCGACACCGGGTCACCGGCGGTCACCCCGAGCGGATTGGTCCCGATCGGGGCAGCCTCACCGCTGATGCTGGTGCCCGCATGCGGCGCGAACACCGGCACGCCCGCGCGTTCACCGACGATCTTGAGCTGCGAGACCGCGCCGGGACGCTGCAGATCGCAGGCGACGAGCAGCGGGGTGTGGCCTTGCTTCTTGAGCCAGGCGCCGAGCTTGCCCGCAAGCGTCGTCTTACCGGCACCCTGCAGGCCGGCGAGCATGATCACCGTCGGCGGGGTCTTGGCGAACCGGACGCGGCGCGTCTCGCCGCCGAGGATCGCCACGAGTTCCTCGTTGACGATCTTGACGACCTGCTGGGCCGGATTCAGCGCCGCCGAGACCTCGGCACCCTTGGCGCGTTCCTTGATGCGCGCGATGAACGCACGCACCACCGGAAGCGACACGTCGGCTTCGAGCAGCGCAAGGCGGATCTCACGGCAGGTGCGGTCGATGTCGGCGTCGGAGAGGCGGCCCTTGCCGCGCAGATCCTTCAGCGCACCGGTCAACCGATCGGAGAGGGAGTCGAACATTCCACCATCTTTCCATGACCGGCTCGTGCGGCGCCCGATGCGGGTGCGCGTCGCCCGCCCACGTCGACACGGCGGGCGCCGCCCACCGCTCGATCCCGCGTGGCGTCAGCTGATGGGCACTCCCGATCGCCCGCTGCTCCCGTAGCTCGCCGGCCCCGGATCGTCGTCGGATTCGGTATGCGGACGCGGCGGCGGACAGACCGCGAGCACCGCCTCGGCCAGCTCGGCCCGGCGCTCGGGGGTGTCCTCCCCCAGCATGAGACAAAACGTATCGACGACCGTGTTGCCGAGGGTGGCGACCTTGGCCCAGCGCACCACGACGCCGGCGTGTTCGATGACGTCGCTGACCCGGCTCAACAATCCGAGCCGGTCGTCGGTGCGCAACTCCATGAGCACCCCACCGTCGAGGTCCGCCGACGTCCACAACACGCGCGACGGCGCGACCGCGAACAGTGCGGGTACCGCGTTGGCGGCGACCGTTGCGGGATCGTCGGATGCGCCCTGCGCGACCGCCACGGCCCCAGGGGTCGCGACGATCGTGCCGATCGTCGGCGTCGGCGACTCGCGTTCACGCTTGTCGAGCCGCTCGAGCACGCTGAACTTGCCGTCGACGGTCGCCATGAGCTGCTGGCGCAACAGCCCGGCTTCGGGCGGTGTCCCGAACACGGGCACCACCACGAAGCTGTTCACCGCGCGATTCTCGTAACCCTGGACCGTCGCCGACAGCGAGCGCAATCCGTTGAGCGCCAGCACGCCGGCCATCTTGGAGAGCATGCCCGGATGATCGGGGGCGACCATCAGTACGGAATAGGTGTGCAAGCCGTCCGTCGGGGTGATGCGGACCGCGAAGTCGTCGCTGCGCGCCAGCGCGATCATCTCGTCGGTCAGCGGTTCGGGGGTCGGTAATTCCTCGCCGTCGAGCAAGCGCGTCGCCCGCCGCACCAGGTCGGTGATGAGTGAGGCCTTCCAGTCACCCCACACGCCCGGGCCAGTCGCCAGCGAATCCGCCTCGGCGAGTGCCGCGAGCAGTTCGAGGAGCAATCGGTTGTGTCCGAGCTTGTCGACGACTTCCTCGGCAGTGGCCGGGTCGTCGAGGTCTCGGCGGGTGGCCACCGTCGGCAGCAACAGGTGATGCCGGACCATCTGCGACAGGATCGTCACGTCCTGCGGCCACAACCCGATCCGGTTGCCGACCTGGATGGCGAGTTCCGCACCGACGATGGAATGGTCTGCGCCGCGGCCCTTTCCGAGATCATGGATCAGAGCGCCGAGCAACAGCAGATCCGGTCGGGTGACCCGGGTCGTCATCGCGCCGGCGTTGACGGCGGTCTCGACCAGATGCCGGTCGACGGTCCACGTGTGCACCGCATCACGCGGAGGCAGGTCGCGCACCGCACCCCATTCGGGCAGGAGCCGACCCCACAGACCGGTCCGATCGAGGGCCTCGATCGGGGCGACCATGTGTGGCCCCGATCCGAGCAGCACCAGCAGATCCCCGAGCGCCTCGCTCGGCCACGGCTCGCGCAACTCCGGGGCGTAGTCGGCCAGCCGCGACAGGGTCGACGCGCTGATCGGCAGACCGGTCCGCGCCGACGACGCCGCCACCCGCAGAATCAGGCCCGGATCCTTACTGGGAATGGCGTTGCGCGCCAAGACGATTTCACCGTTGTGCTCGACGACGCCCTCATCGAGCGGCCGCCGGATCGGTGAGCGGCGCAGTTTGGCCAGACCGCGTCGTGGCAGTGCATTGCCCGCGGTCCGCAAACCGACATCGGTGGAGTACCCGATCGTGCGCGCGGCGTCACTGATGACCCGCGCGAGATCGAAACGGTCCCCGAGGCCAAGCGCCGCACCGATCTCGTCGGCATCCTGGGCACGCACCTGTTCGCGTGCTCGGCCGGCGATCCGATGCAATTCGGTACGGATGTCCAGGAGTCGGTGATAGGCGACCTGCGGCCCCGCACCGGGCGAGTCGGGCCGCAGGTTGGCCATGCCGTCGGTCAGTTGCGCGATCGACAACGCACCGAGCAACTGCACGTCGCGGAGGCCGCCGCGACCGTTCTTGAGATCCGGTTCGGCGCGATGGGCGATGTCGCCGCTGCGCCGCCACCGATCCCGGGCATGTTCGACCACCGCGGGGAAACGCGTGCGGATCTCCGAACGCCATTGCTGACGTACCCCACCGATCAGCAACGATGACAGATCCTCGTCACCGGCGATGTGTCGCGCCTCGAGCAGGCCGAGTGCGGCCGTCACGTCCTCGGAGGCCACCTGCAGCGCCTGCGGAACCGTGCGCACGCTGTGATCGAGCGCGATGTTCGCGTCCCACAACGGATACCAGAGGCCGTCGGCGACCTCCGAGACCCGCTCGGGTGACTGATCCTCGTAGAGCAGGATCAGATCGAGATCCGAATGTGGCAGCAGCTCACCGCGTCCGAGCCCGCCGACGGCGACGATCGCCAGCCCGCTACCGGGTTTGATCCCGAGTTCGGCGCCCTTGCTGGTCAACCAGAATTCGTGCAGGTCCACGAGCACCTGACGCAGGCCGGGGGCGTCGAGTCGATTGGGGCCGGACGCCTCGGTCAGCTGGCGTCGGGTTGCCGCGAGATCCGTTGCGGCAACCGGTGTCTGGGAAGGACGCGGCCCCGCGCCCGAATCATCATCGGACGCGGGGCCGTGACCAGTGCTCACGAAGGGCATCGGGCCCTCTCGCTACAGTGCGTCGGCGCCGCGCTCGCCGGTACGGACGCGCACGACCGACTCCACCGGCGAGACCCAGACCTTCCCGTCGCCGATCTTGCCGGTGCGGGCGGCCTCGACGATGACATCGACGACCTTGTCCACGGCGGCGTCGTCCACGACGACCTCGACCCGCACCTTCGGGACGAAATCGACCGAGTACTCGGCGCCCCGATAGACCTCGGTGTGGCCCTTCTGACGGCCGTAGCCCTGGACCTCACTGACGGTCATGCCCAGGATTCCGGCCTGCTCGAGACCTGCCTTGACGTCTTCGAGCGTGAACGGCTTCACGATTGCGGTGATCAGCTTCATGAGTTAACCCTCTCCAAAGGATTCGGCTGGGATTCAGCGTAGTGGTCGGCGGGTGAGGAATCACGCCAACTCATACGCCGTCTCCGCGTGTTCGGCCTCGTCGATACCGCTCTTCTCCTCGTCATCGGCGATACGCCAGCCGAGCGGCTTGAGGATGAAGGCGATGATGGTGGTCAGAACGCCTGTGAACGCGAGCGCGAACAGCGCGATCACAACCTGAACGACCAGCTGCTTGTAGTCGCCGCCCCAGAACAGGCCGGTGTCCTTGGCAAGGAATCCGATACCGATCGTGCCCCAGAGCCCGGCAACGAGGTGCACGCCGACGACATCGAGTGAGTCGTCGTAGCCGAACTTGTTCTTCAAGCCGATCGCCACCGCCGCCAGCGCACCGGCGATCACGCCGAGGATCAACGATCCCACCGGGGTGAGGTTGCCGCACGCGGGGGTGATCGCCACCAGTCCCGCGACGATGCCCGAGGCGGCACCAACGCTGGTCGCGTGCTTGTCTCGAACCCATTCCACGCCCAGCCAGCCGATCATCGCCGCTGCGGTCGCGGCGGTCGTATTGACCCACACTAGTCCGGCGGACACGTTGGCGGCCAACGCCGAACCCGAGTTGAAGCCGAACCATCCGAACCACAGAAGAGCTGCGCCGAGCATGACGAACGGAATGTTGTGCGGCCGGTAGGCAGTCTTGCCGAAGCCCACACGGGCGCCGACGATGAGCGCGAGAACCAAGCCCGCCATACCGGCGTTGATATGGACCACGGTGCCGCCGGCGAAGTCGATCGGTGCGACGTTGGCCTTGCCGTCGGTCGATCCGAACATCCACGAGGCGAAGCCCTTTTCGGCCGCGGACATGATTCCGCCGCCCCAGACCATGTGCGACAGCGGGAAGTAGACGATGGTCGACCACAGCACCGAGAACACCAGCCATGTCGAGAACTTCACACGCTCGGCCACAGCACCCGAGATGAGGGCGACGGTGATGACCGCGAAGGTCAGCTGGAAGCCGAGGAACACATACGACGGGATCGTCAAGCCGCCGGTCACGACGAGATCGGTTGCCGCACCGTCCTTCATTGGCCCGGGGATCGTGTCGGACAACTGTCCCGAACCGAACAGAGCGAAGGGGTTGGAGAAGATACCCCCGATGTCACTGTCGCCGGTGATGCCGTTGCCGAAGGCCTCCGAGAAGCCCCACAGCACATACACGACGCTCACCGTCGCGACCGAGCCGAAGGACATCATCATCATGTTCAGCACGGCCTTGCCGCGGGACAGGCCCCCGTAGAAGAACGCCAACGCAGGCGTCATCAGAAGCACCATCGACGCGCTGGCGAGCATCCAAGCGGTGTCACCCGCGTCCGGAGTTCCAAAGGCTGTGTCTGGCAGAGCCAATATCACTTGCTTACCTCCCTATACAGCGCCGACGGCTCGGCGCCTGCAAAGAGAGTGTCGGCAGTCGGTTTCAGGCGTGGTGCCCTGGCGTTTCGGATATGTGAACCGCTGACTGCTTTATATTTCGCTGACGTTAAATCCCTGGTCGCTATGCAGCGGCACGCATGATTGTGCAGCGCAAAACCCACACGTTCACACATTCGCAAGAGCCGATGAGGAGGCCCCGGATCCGTCGTGCCGGAGCCGATCGTTTGTCCGGCCTCGGTCGCGCTCAGAGGAGCGCGTCGACGAACGCCTCGGGCTCGAACGGCGCGAGATCGTCGGCACCTTCGCCGAGACCCACCAGCTTCACCGGAACACCGAGTTCCTCCTGGACGTGGAACACGATGCCGCCCTTGGCGGTACCGTCCAGCTTGGTCAGGACCACTCCGGTGATGTCGACGACCTCGGCGAACACCCGGGCCTGGGTGAGACCGTTCTGCCCCACCGTCGCGTCGAGAACCAGCAACACCTCGTCGACGGGCGCCTTCTTCTCCACGACGCGCTTGACCTTGCCCAGCTCGTCCATGAGTCCGGTCTTGGTGTGCAGGCGACCTGCGGTGTCGATCATGACCACGTCGACGCCCGAGTCGATGCCCTTCGCGACGGCGTCGAAGGCGACCGATGCCGGATCGGCCTGTTCCTTGCCGCGCACGATGTCGGCTCCCACCCGCTCCCCCCAGGTCTGGAGCTGATCGGCGGCGGCCGCGCGGAAGGTGTCGGCGGCGCCGAGCAGCACCCGTCGCCCGTCGGCGACGAGCACTCTCGCAAGCTTGCCGGTGGTGGTGGTCTTTCCGGTGCCGTTGACACCGACGACCAGGATCACGGCCGGCTTGTCGGCGTGCGGTAGGGCGCGCACGGATCGGTCCATCTCGGGGTGGAGCTGATCGACGAGAACACGCTTGAGCAGCGCCCGGGCGTCATCGGCGGTGCGTACCGGGTTGGTGGCCAGATCGGTACGCAACCGCTCCACGACGGCAGTCGTCGACGCGGTGCCGAGGTCGGCCATCACCAGGGTGTCCTCGATCTCTTCCCAGCTGTCCTCGTCGAGGTCGCCGGCGCCGAGCAACCCGAGCATGCTCTTGCCGATCGCGCCCTGCGAGCGCGACAGACGGCCGCGGAGCCGACCGAGGCGCCCCGCGGTCGGCGCGATCTCCTCGCGAGCGGGCGCCTCGGCGGCACCGGAGGCATCCGCCGGGACCGCCGGAGCGCTGTCGGCGGCAGCGGAAGCGCCGTCGGCGACATCGGGAGCGCCGTCGGCGACATCGGGAGCGCTGTCGGCGACATCGGGAGCGCTGTCGGCGGAAGCAGGAGCGCTGTCGGCGGAAGCAGGAGCGCTGTCGGCGGGTGCGGGGGCGCTGTCGGCGGTGGTGGGAGCGCTGTCGTCGGTGGTGTCGGGGAGGCTGACCTCGGAGATTCCACGCTTGACCGAGTCACGCGGGATGGAGGCGTCGTCGCCGACGGCCGGCTGGCCGTCGGTCTCGGTGCGCTCCTGCGACGGCAGCACCGGCTCGACGGTCGGCGTCGGGCCGGGTGCCGGTGGCGGCGCGGTGGCGGTACCCGCCCCGCCCTGGCTGAAACTGAAACCCGACCCGGCCTGGTACCCGCCCGATCTGTCGACCTGCGGCTTGCTGCCGTCGGCGACCTGGCGCTCGGGCTGGTCGGTGAGCGAGATCCGCCGCCGCCGGGCGAGCACGATGCCCACCACGATGAGCGCGAGGATCACGACCACCGCGACGACGATGCCGATGATGATGTCGGTGTTCACTGGTGCACTGGTCCTGTTCTCCGTCGGTCTTGCGGTCCGTCGGTCTCGCGGTCGGGGGTGTCCGTCGGGATGTGTCAGTCGGTCGCGGGATCTGGGGTCGCGGCGACCGGGACGTCGACCCCTCGCAACCGTTGGGAGATCACCGTGGTGATCCCGTCGCCGCGCATGCTGACGCCGTAGAGCGCGTCGGCGACCTGCATCGTCGGCTTCTGGTGGGTGATCACGATCAGCTGCGACCGTTCCCGCAGTTGCTCGAACAGACTGATCAGGCGTCGCAGGTTGGTGTCGTCGAGTGCCGCCTCGACCTCGTCCATCACATAGAACGGCGACGGCCGCGCACGGAAGATGGCGACCAACATGGCCACCGCGGTCAACGATTTCTCGCCGCCGGACAGCAGTGACAGCCGTTTGACCTTCTTCCCCGGTGGCCGGGCCTCGACCTCGACTCCGGTGGTGAGCATGTCGCCGGGCTCGGTGAGGACCAGACGGCCCTCTCCCCCGGGAAACAGCGTCGAAAACACCTGTGCGAATTCGCGTTCCACGTCGGCATAGGCCTCGGTGAACACCTGCAGGATGCGGGCGTCGACCTCTTCGACCACCGACATCAGGTCCTTACGGGCGGCCTTGACGTCCTCGAGCTGCGCGGAGAGGAAGGTGTAGCGCTCCTCGAGTGCGGCGAACTCCTCGAGTGCGAGGGGGTTCACCCGGCCCAACGTGTTGAGGTCTTTCTGTGCCTTCTTGGCCCGTGACTCCTGGGTGGCGCGGTCGAAGGGCATCGGCGCCGGGGCCACCACCTGATCGCCACGCGCCTTGGCGGCCTCGTACTCGGCCATCTCGAGCGCCGACGGCGGCATCGGCACGTCGGGCCCGTATTCCGCGACGAGGTCGTCGGGCGCCATCGCGAACTGCTCGAGTACCTGCTCCTCGAGTTGTTCGATCCGCAGTGTGGCCTGTGCGCGGGCCACCTCGTCACGGTGCACGGCGTCCTTGAGCGTGCTCAGCCGCTGCGAGAGGGTGTTGACGCGACTCTTGAGTTCGTCGACGGCCGCGGTGCGGGTGGCCCGCACCTGCTCGAGCTCGTCACGCCCGGCCTGCGCGGTGGCGACGGCGGCGGCCACCCGCTCGGACACCTCCGCAGCCGACGCGGCCACGGCGGCGGCGACCGTGGCGGCCTGTCGTCGTGCCTCGTTCTGACGACGCACCCGTTCGCGGGAGTCACGTTCACGCTGCGCCGCACGCCGCAGCGATTCGGAACGTCCGCGCACCGACGCGAGACGCTCTTCGGCGGTGCGCATCGTCAGCCGTGCCTCCATCTCGGCGCTGCGGGCCGCGGCCACCGCCTCGGCTGCCAGCGTGCGTTCCCCCGAATCGACCTCGCCGGTCGGTTCGTCGGTGCCCTCGCCCTGGGCGAGTGCCAGACGTTGTTCGAGTTCGTCGAGTTTCGCGGCCGTCTCGGCGCGGCCGGTCTCGACGAAGTTGCGCTGGCGGGTGAGCCGGTCGGCCTCGGCCTGCGCCGCGCGGATCTCCTGTCCGAGCCGGGCGAGATGTTCGTATGCCCCGCCCACGGCGCTGTCGGACTCGTGCAGAGCGGCGAGTGCCTGTTCGGCGGCTTCCCTGCGCTGTTGCTGTTCGGCCAACGCACCCTGCAGGGCGGCGGCGAGTTCTTCGACCCGTCGGCGGGTGGCGGCGAGATCGGTGGTCGCGGTGTCGATCGCCGACTGGACCTCCAGCGTCGACGGCAGGTGCGATGATCCGCCTTCGATGGTCGCGCGGGACACCCGGTCGCCGTCGCCGGTGACCGCGCGTACGCCGAGCGCTCCGGCCACCTCGACGGCTGCCTCGGTGGTGTCCACCAGGACGGTGTCGGCGAGGATCAGCTCGATCGCGGGCCGGATGGACGGTGCGCAGGTCACCACCGACGACGCCCACACCGCTCCGTCGGGAAGCGGGTCGGTGCGCGGCGAGGGGGCGTGGGTCAGGCCGCCGACGATCATCGACGCCCGGCCACCGTCACCGGCTTTGAGCAACTCGAGGGCGTGCAGCGCCGACGACGGATCGGCGGCGGCGATCGCATCGACCGCACCGCCGAGCGCACCGGCGATCGCGGTCTCGTAGCCGGCCTCGACGGTCAACAGCTCGGACATGGGACCGAGGAGTCCGTCGGCCACATTCTCCATCAGCCAGGCACCGCCGTCACCACGCTCGAGGCCCACCGACAGTGCCTCGATGCGCGCGGTCAACGACGCGATCCGCTGTTCGGCCTCGCGTTCCTCGGCCTGCAGCGTCGCCACGCGCTCGTTGGACAGGTTGAGCGCGCTGACACAGCGCTCGTGGTGTTCGTCGAGGCCCTTTTCCGAGGCTTCGAGCTCACCCAACGACTCGGCCACCTCGTCCTGCTGGGTTTGCGCGATCTGCGAACGCTCGACGGCGGCGGCGATGGCCTCGGTCAGACGTGTGGTCTCGGCGTCGACCGAATCGGCCTTGGTCCGCAGATTGTCGACCTGCCCTTCGAGGCGGGCGAGTCCCTCCCGCCGGTCGGCGATGGCCCGCACCGCGGCCAGGTGCGCCTGCTCGGCTGCTGCGGCAGCCCGTTCACGTTGCGCCAGTTCGTCTTTGGCACCTTCTAGGAACTCTGCGGCATTCTCCACCGCGGCCGTCATCTCTGCCTCGGTCTCCGCGGCCTCATCGGCCTGGCGTTCGAGGTCGTCGGGGTCGGGACCGCTGGACGCGGTGACCGGCTCATCGAGGTAACGGCTGCGTTCGGTGGCGACGCGGGCGGTGGCGTCGACCCGCTCGGCCAACGCCGAGAGCGTGAACCACGCCTGGCCGGCGGCCTCGGCGGCGGGCACCACTTGTGCGAGATGCTCTTCGTGGTCGGCGAGTTCACCCGATACGGCGTCGAGTTCGGCGGAGACCTCGTCCTGTTCTCGGCGGATGTTGTCCTCGACGGCGGTGTGTTCGGCCATCTCGGAGCGGCGGGTCACAAGGTCGTCGGCGGCCAGCCGCAAGCGGGCGTCGCGGAGGTCGGCCTGGATGGTCTGGGCGCGGCGTGCCACCTCGGCCTGGCGTCCGAGTGGTTTGAGCTGGCGGCGCAGTTCGGCGGTCAGGTCGGACAGACGGTCCAGGTTGGCCTGCATCGACTGCAGTTTGCGGACCGCTTTCTCCTTGCGTTTGCGGTGTTTGAGGACACCCGCGGCCTCCTCGATGAAGGCGCGGCGATCTTCCGGCCGGGACTCGAGGATGGCCGCGAGGCGCCCCTGCCCGACGATGACGTGCATTTCCCGGCCGATTCCGGAGTCCGACAGCAGTTCCTGGACGTCCATCAGTCGGCACGAGCTGCCGTTGATCTCGTATTCGCCCGCTCCGTCGCGGAACATGCGGCGGGTGATCGACACCTCGGAGTATTCGATGGGCAGCGCGCCGTCGGAGTTGTCGATCGTGAGGGTGACCTCGGCGCGGCCCAGTGGTGGCCGTCCCGAGGTGCCGGCGAAGATGACGTCCTCCATCTTCCCGCCCCGCAGCGCCTTGGCACCCTGCTCCCCCATCACCCAGGTCAGCGCGTCGACGACGTTGGACTTGCCGGACCCGTTGGGCCCGACCACACAGGTGATCCCGGGCTCGAAGCGCAGAGTGGTCGCCGACGCGAAGGACTTGAAGCCCTTGAGAGTGAGCGACTTGAGGTGCACGACGGTACAGCCTACTCATCTGGAGACGACGCGGGGCCCGCCCCCGGGCCTACTTCTCGACGAATCCGGTCACACCGGCGCGCGGGGCGTCGTAGGAGTCGACGACGAGATCCACGCGCCCCGGCGTCGCGTCGGAACGCAGGAGCGCGACGAGTGCGCGCACCGCCTCGTCCGGTCCCTGGGCCACGACGCGCACCCGACCGTCGGGTTGGTTGGCGGCGTATCCGACGAGGCCGAGTTCCAGTGCGCGGGAACGTGTCCACCAGCGGAACCCGACTCCCTGCACGTGTCCGTGGACGTAGGCGGTCAGCCGGACCGCATCATGGCCGTCCGTGCGGTCGGTGCTGTCGGCGTCGTCGGTCATGGCGTGTCGTCCAGCCTCACTCGGTGTCGATGCGCAGGCCGACCTCGGCCCCGGCCTTGATGGTGCGTCCGACGGTGCACACCGCGTCGATCGCGCGCTCGACCACGACGAGTAGGCGTTGCGCGGCCTCCGGATCGAGTTCGGACAGGTCCACTTCGAGTACCTCGTCGAGGCGCGGGTACACCTCGTTGTCCCGGTCGGCGGTGCCGCTGACCCGGATCGTCGCGTCGTAGTCGTCGCCGAGCCGTCGCGACAGCGGCCGGTCCGAGGACATGCCGGTGCACGCGGCCAATGCGATTTTCAGCAGCTCACCGGGGGTGAAGACGCCCTCGACGTCGTCGGAACCGACGAGTACCTCGGCTCCTCGCGACGAGCGACCGGTGTAGCGACGCGTTCCGGTGCGCTCCACCCACAGCTCGGTGTGCTGATGCGGCGCGGCGGCCGCGTCGCCCTTGTCGGCCGCGCCCTGCTGCTCGGCGTGATTCTCGACGGTCATCCTGACTTCGCTCCTTCGTCCATGATCCTCGTGGCACCCAACGTCGCGGGCGGGCGGATGCTTCCGCGACGCCGGCAACCGGCGGCGCGCGTCACATCCGTGGTCGGCGCTGACACTGCGGACATGAGAACGAACTGCGGTTCATGAAGTGCTCACGACGCATGATCCGTCCGCACCGCCGGCACGGCTGGCCCTCGCGACCATAGGCGTTGAGCGAACGCTCGAAGTAGCCGGACTGTCCGTTGACGTTGACGTAGAGCGCATCGAAGGAGGTGCCGCCGACCTTCAGTGCTTGCGCCATGACGTCGGTGGCCGCATCGATCAGCTCGCGAATCTTCTTGGGCGACAATGTGTCGGTGACCCTGGTGCCGTGTAGCCGGGCGAGCCACAGGGCCTCATCGGCGTAGATGTTGCCGACCCCGGAGATGATCGTCTGATCGAGCAGTGCTCGTTTGATCTCGGTGTGTCGCGCACGGATCCTCGCGACGACGGCCGAGGTGTCGAAGCCCGGGTCGAAGGGGTCGGGCGCGATGTGTGCGATCGACGCGGGCACGCGGGGTAACACTCCGTCATCCGAATCCGTTGCAGCAGATGCATTCTCGGGCATGAACGGGTCGGGTACATGCTCGTCGACGTGCCAGCCGCCGAACGTGCGCTGATCGACGAAGCGCAGCTCGTTGCCGTCGGCGAGGTGTGTGCGGATACGCAGGTGGGTGTGATCGGGTGCGCCCGCCCGTGCGATGAGCATCTGGCCGCTCATCCCGAGGTGGACGACCAGCGCGGCGTCGTCGGTGTGGTCGGCGACGTCGAGCCAGAGGTATTTGCCACGACGGCGCGCAGCGGTGACGGTCTTTCCCGCGAGCCGCGACGCGAGATCGGCGGATTCGCCCGCATGGCGGCGCACCGCTCGGGGATGGAGAACCTCGACCGCGGTGATCCGTTGCCCGACAACATGGTCGGCCAGACCCAGACGTACGGTCTCGACCTCGGGCAGTTCAGGCATCGACACCCCGGCGCGGTGTGGTCACGACGCCCCGGCGCGGTCGGTCAGGGTCTGCCAGGCCAGCGCCGCCGCCTTTTGCTCGGCTTCCTTCTTGGTCCGACCGACACCTTCTCCGACGCTCTCGCCGGCCACCACGGCGACCGCGGTGAATTCCTTGTTGTGGTCCGGGCCGGTCGAGGAGACCTGATACTGCGGGGGGCCGAAACCGTGCTCGGCGGTGAGCTCCTGAAGCGAGGTCTTCCAGTCCAGACCGGCGCCGAGATCGCCTGCACGATCGATGATCTCGTCGAAGAGGTCGCCGATGACGCGCTGCGAGACCTCGAGGCCGTGTTCGAGATAGACCGCACCGAACAATGATTCGAGACCGTCGGCGAGGATGGAGTCCTTGTCGCGACCGCCGGTGAGTTCCTCACCTCGGCCGAGGTAGAGGTAGGCGCCGAGACCGTCGCCGGAGAGGCCGCGGGCCACACCGGCGAGCGCATGCATGTTCACCACGCTTGCCCGGATCTTGGCCAGTTCACCCTCGGGCCGGTCCGGGAAACGCAGATACAGCCGTTCGGTGATGACCACGCCCAGCACCGAGTCGCCCAGGAATTCCAGGCGCTCGTTGGTCGGCAGCCCGCCGTGTTCATAGGCATAGGAGCGGTGTGTCAGGGCCAGGGTCAGCAGTTCCTCGGAGATGTCGGCGCCGAGCGCGGACAGCAACGGAGCGCACGACGCGGGTTGTTTTCCCCGGCGTCTGCCTTCGCTCACTGCGGACCCCGGGACTGTTCGGGATCGGTGCCGGACGACTCCTCATCGACATCGGCGAACTTCTGGGCGAGTGAGGCCCAGCGCGGGTCGATGATCTCGTGTCCGTGGCCGGGTTCGGCGGTGGCCATGCGCACACCGCACACGGTGCACAGACCCTCACAGTCCTCGGTGCACAACGGCGACATCGGCAGTTCGAGCGCGACCGCATCGATGATCGACTGCTCGAGGTCGATCCGGTCGTCGTCGATGCGGTGGATCTCGTCGGCGTCGGTCGTCTGCTCGGTCTCGCTGTCCGGGTAGGCGAAGAGCTCGGTCAGGAAGACGGTGACGGTTCCGTCGACGGGCTCGAGACACCTCGAACACTGGCCCTCGGTTTCACCACACACCGTGCCGCTGACGAGAACTCCCTCGCTCACCGACTCGAGCCGCAGGTCGAGATCGACCTCGGACGCGGCCGGGATACCGATCATCTCCAGTCCGAGCCGCTCGGGTGTCACGGCGGTCCGGTGTACCTCGGTCATCGTCCCCGGACGTCGTCCCAGAGAGCGGATGTCGAGCACGAAGGGATCACGGGCGCGCGCGGATGCCTCACCCGTGCTCACACCTGGGGTCACTGCGTTTTCGGCCACAGATGCACCATACGCCCGGGTCAGCGAATCCTCGAATGAGCTCGCCCGGCCCGTGTCGGCACCCGGTCGATGGACTCAGACCGCGAGCGGCGAGACGTCGTCGGCAGCCTCGGACCGGGCCCGTCCGCGTGCCTGATCGTGATCGACGCTGCGGGGATATTCGACGTAGTCGTGCATGCCCGCTCCGGTACGCAGCTGATGGCGCCCGCGGTTCACCGACCGCAGGGTGTTGGTGAGGGTCTCCTCGAACTGCGCCAGCTTCTCGTCGACGTAGACGTCGCAGTCCCCACGCAGCCGGTCGGCCTCGGCATGCGCGGCGTCGATGATGCGCTCGGCCTCGGACTTCGC
Organism: Gordonia sp. L191; assembly: GCF_030077625.1. Lineage (NCBI taxonomy): Bacteria > Bacillati > Actinomycetota > Actinomycetes > Mycobacteriales > Gordoniaceae > Gordonia > Gordonia sp. L191. Next base: position 2,956,103 of record NZ_CP125996.1, read on the forward strand.
TGCGGCGACGACCTCGGCCTCGGACACCAGACGCTGTTGTTCGGCGATGCCGTCGGCGACCGACTTGTCGTAGGTGTTGTTCGCGGCGTCGATGGTGCGCTGCGCCTCGGCGCGTGCCCGCCCGGTGACGGCCTCGAATTCGCGGGCCGCACTGGACGAGAGTCGTCGAGCTTCTTCGGTCGCATCCTCGACGAGGGACTTACCGTGGTTGCTCGCCTCGTCGACCATGCGATCGGCCTGCGACTTGGCATCGGCGAGGATGCGGTCGGCCTCGGCACGGGCGTGGGCGAGGACCGCCTCGGACTCGGAGTCGGCGTTGCCGATCACGGTGTCGGCGTGCGAACGCGCATCCTCGAGCATCGAGTCACGGCTGTCGAGGACGTCCTGGGCGTCGTCGAGCTCGCCCGGGATCGAGTCCTTGATGTCGTCGAGCAGTTCGAGCACATCTCCCCGAGGGACCACACATCCGGCGGTCATGGGGACACTCCGCGCTTCCTCGACGATCGCGACGAGTTCGTCGAGCGCTTCAAATACCCGGTACACAGCCACCCCAATCCGGCTCACGCCAATGGTCATCTGGTGAAACGTCTGTGACTATTGTGCCGAATGGGATGTGTGTGACTCCGGAGGTAGCAGTGATCGGCGTGTCGCATGGTGCGCCGACGAGGCCCGAACGATCAGTCGGGCACCCGGAACGATCCGAAGACGAGATCCTTGCGTAGTTCGAAGCCCAGTGATTCATAGAGGCGGATCGCCGTGACGTTCTCGGCGGCGGTGTGCAGGAACGGGATCTCACCGCGCCCGACGATCCCGTCGGCGACAGCGAGAACCAGACGCGACGCCAGCCCCCGACCCCGATGTGCCGGATCGGTGCACACGGCGCTGATCTCGGTGGCGCCGGCGGGATGCAGTCGCTCCCCTGCCATCGCGATCAAGGCGCCGCCCTGCTTGAGACCGAGATAGGTGCCCATCTCGATGGTCCGCGCCAGGAACGGCCCGGGACGGGTCCGGGCGACGAGGTCGAGCATCTCGGGTACGTCGTCGTCGGTGAGGATCACCGCTTCCGGATCCGGCCCGGGGCGGACGGCGCGGGCGATCATCTGCACGCCGGGCAATGCCATCGTCGTCGTCCACCCGGGCGGCGGCGTCGGCATCGATCCCGAGATCGGCAGTGTGCCACCGGGACCGAAGAGTTCTGCGGCGTCCGCCCAATCCGTGGGGTCGGGATCGGCAGGGAACGCCGCGAACACCGAGACGTCGCGTCGATAGCGCAGCACCCGTCCGCGCCGTTGCGCAAGATGCCGATGGTGACCGGTCAGCGACGATCGGACCGCGTCGTCGAGGACGTCCGCGCCCGATCGGGCCATCGGCGAAGCATCTGCCGTGCACTCACTCATGACTCGATGATGTCCCATCGGCACACCTCCGTGCCCATCGCGCCCTTCCCGGTTCCGGCCCGCTCCATCCCGCCCGTCTCCATCCCGCCCACGTCAGCTGTCATTGCGCGGCAGCCCGGGCGGATTGACCTGTGACGTGGGCACGGCCTCGGCGGAGAGGTTCCACGCCGCCAGCCACTTCGCGTACACACCCGTGGTGATCAGGTGGTTGATCGCGTCGGCGAGCGGCGCGACGAGTCCGTCACCCTTCTTCGTCGTTGCCGCGATCAATCCCTGCAGCGTCGACCCGGCCCCGGAGAATGTGCCGGCGACACGGGTGGCCTTGGGGGTGCCCGCGGTCTGACGGACGTGATACGAGATGCTCGGATTGGGTGCGAGGTAGGCGTCGATCTTGCCCGAGGCGAGGGCCAGGTTGATCGAGTTGGCGTCGGGGAAATAGACGACGTCGAGGGTCTTGCCCTCGGCGGCGAGCTTGTCGCGCCATTCGAGCAGTAGGCGTTCCTGGTTGGTGCCCGACCCGACGGCGACCTTCTTGCCCGCAAGGTTCTCGTAGTTGCCGTCGAAGTTCCAGGAGCTCGCCTTGAGCACCTCGAAGGCGATCTCGTCCTTCCGGTAGGTCGCGAAGTCGTATTTCTCCTTGCGCTCTTCGGTCACGGTGATGTTGGAGAATCCGACATCCGTTCGCCCGCTGTCGATTCCGACGAAGAGGTTCTCCCACGTGGCGTTGGTGATCACCGGCTTGAGTCCGAAGACGGCCGCGACGAGGCGCCCGAGGTCGGGTTCGGCGCCGGTCAGCGTGTGCTGATCGGAGCCGATGTACGCCAAGGGCGGGTATCCCGAGGGCAGTGCCCCGATCCCGATCGACAGCTCCCCGGAGTCACGCACCGCCGCAGGCAGCGCGTTGCGAATCGAATCGACCTGCGGCACAGTCAGATCGATTTGGTTGGCGGCGCCGTTGGACACTGCCCCGATGACGACGTCGCCCGGCTTTCCGGATGGTTCGGCGGCATCGGTGGAACCGCCCGAGCACGCGGTAAGCAGACCGCCGACGAGGCCGAGTGCCACGGTGACGGCACCGAGCCGTGTCGCGGCACGTCGACGAGCGCGCGTTCGAGCGGTGACGCGATCGGTGAAACGCGTTGGTGACATGGAGTTGCTCCGTTTCTGGGGTGTGACGGCAGGGAGGATGACGACGTGCCCCGGAGGGGTCGCCGACGGTGGTGGCGATCGGTGTGTGGCGATCGGTGTGTGGCGGTCAGAGCACTCGGAGCAGGAAGTCCTTGGTGCGCTGGTGAGTCGGGTGGTCGAGGACCTGCTCCGGGGTGCCCTGCTCGACGATGCGCCCGTCGTCGAGGAAGACGATGGTGTCGGCGACCTCGCGGGCGAAGCCGATCTCATGGGTCACGACGATCAAGGTCGTGCCGGTGGCGGCGAGATCACGGATCACCGCGAGGACGTCGCCCACGAGCTCGGGATCGAGGGCCGAGGTCGGCTCGTCGAAGAGCAGCACCCCGGGCTCGACGGCCAGTGCCCGGGCGATGGCGACCCGCTGTTGCTGACCACCGGAGAGCTGGCGCGGATATGCGTCGTACTTGTCCGAGAGTCCCACGCGCGCAAGGAGTGCGCGGGCAGCGCTCTCGGCGTCGCCGCGGCTGATCCGGCCGGTCGAGACCAGTGGTGCCGCGACGTTCTGGCCTGCGGTCAGGTTGGAGAACAGGTTGAACGACTGGAAGACGTAGCCGATGCGGCGTCGCTGTCGCAGGATCTCGCGTTCGGGCAATTCCCGGAGCCGGCCGCCGGTACGGCGGACGCCGATCAGTTCGCCGCCGACGCTGACGTGGCCTGCGTCGAGCCGTTCGAGATGGTTCACGGCACGGAGCAGGGTCGACTTGCCCGAGCCCGATGGTCCGAGGATGACCGTCACCTCTCCCGGGCGGATCGTGAGGTCGATGTCCTTGAGGACGTGGTGGTCGGCGTAGAAGCGGTGGGCGCCCACGATTTGCACCTCGACACCGGCCGACGTCGTGTCCGGGGTGATGGCGGCGCGCGTCATGCGGCACGCTCCCAGGGACGCAGGGCGATGCTCCGTCGAGCGCCGGCAACAGCGAACCGCAATCGCTGTATCGGCGTCGGGGGCAGGGTGCGGACCGCCCCTCGCGCGAAGTAGCGCTCGACGTAGAACTGGACGATCGAGACGGCGCTGGTGAGGATCACATACCAGACCGTCGCCACCATCAGCAGCGGGATGATGTCACCGGAGTAGGTGCTCGACTGGGTCGAGACCACGCCGAACAGATCGAGTAGCGACACGTAGTAGACCAGCGACGTCGACTTGATCAGTCCGATCAGCAGATTCACATACGACGGCACGATGGAGCGCAATGCCTGCGGCAACGTGATGCGCAGAAAGTGGTATCGCCGTGGAATGCCCAGTGCGGCAGCGGCTTCGTGTTGACCTGCATCGACCGACAGGATGCCGCCGCGCACGATCTCGGCGGCGAACGCCGCCTCGTGGATGGTGATACCGATGACGGCGATCAGGAACGGAGTCGCCAGATCTGCCTCGGAGAAATGAAACAGTCCCGGCCCGAATGGAATACCGATACTCAGACTCTGGTAGAGCGCCCCGAAGTTGAACAGGATGAGAAGCAGGACGATCAGCGGGATCGATCGAAAGAACCACACGTATCCCCAACTGACCGCCGCGAGCACGGGATTGTTCGACAGCCGCATCAGCGCCAGGACGATACCCACGGCCAGAGCGAGCACCGCACTGTACGCCGCGACCTCCAGTGTGACCCCGAGACCTTCGAGAACGACGGGGCGAAAGAACCAGTACCCGAATCGATCCCATTGGAAGAATGCATTGGTGGCCAGGCCGTGGACCAGCTGCGCGCCGACGACGAGCACGATCGCGGCGAGAATCCACCGGCCGGGATGACGCAGGGGCGCAACGCGTTCGGCGGTCGGCGGCGTGGACGTCCCCGACGACGACCGCGGGTCCCCCGACGGCGCCGGGAGAGGACCGGCACTCGTGGACGGCGATGGGGCGGACATGGCGGCACTCTCCTTCACACGGGAACGGGAACACACGCGAGGAGATGCGTGCCCGCCGCCACCCCGGGGCGCATCCCGCGGCAACCGACGACCACGACGGCACGACGACTTCTCACGAAGTCGTTGTGGCCGTGTCCATCACGCTTATCGGGATACACCCGATCCGGTCGTCACCTGGGGCACCCCACCGCGATGCGAGGGTTGCCGGTCAACCAGCCAGGGCTTGACGTTGACACTCATGACCGTCGTGCTCACGCTACTGCCGCGCGCCGCCGCGGTCAGCATTTACATTCGCCGAGGAGTGAAAGTCTCGTGGCGTCGGGTCGGGCACCACCATTCCTCGGACGCCGCGGTTGTCAGATGCTGCGTTCACCGGCCAGGATCGCCTCGAGGCGTCGGTGGATGTGCGGGGAGAGAAAGGGTGTGACGTCGCCGCCGAGCTTGGCGACTTCTTTCACCAGTGAACTCGAGACGTGTGCGTAGCGGGGATCGGTCAGCAGGAAGACGGTTTCGACGTCGGCCAGCTCACGATTCATCTGCGCCATCGGAAGCTCGTAGTCGAAGTCCACCGACGAGCGCAGGCCCTTGACGATGGAGTGGATCGCGTTCTCTCGGAGATAGTCGACGAGCAGGCCGGTCCACTGATCCACCCGCACGTTGGGCAGATCGGCGCAGTCCTCCCGGATGAGTTCGAGTCGCTCCGGGACCGAGAACAGTCCGCGCTTGTTGGGATTGACGACCACGGTGACCACCAGTTCGTCGAAACACGCGGCCGCCCGCTCGACGACGTAGCGGTGCCCACGCGTGAAGGGATCGAAGGAGCCGGGGATCACCGCGCTGGTCATACTCTGCAGAACCTACCCGCCCGCCCCGCCGGTGACTCGCGCGACCTGCACCGTGGTGTCGCCGTAGGACTTGTCGGTGACGATCTCCCAGCCGGCCGGCCAGTGTGTCGTGGCCCGTCGGCCGCGCTCGAGCACCAGCAGGCCGCCGTCGGCGAGCCAACCACCCGATCCGAGCGCCGTCAGGTCGCCGTGCACCTCGTCGTCGGTGAGCGCATAGGGCGGGTCGGAGAAGATCACATCGAAGCCGCCCGTCACATCCTCGTGGTGCACGACATCCACGCAGGCCGGGGCACCGGCGGCCAGGAACGCCGACACCGGTGCGGTGATCACCCGACCCACCTCGGCGACGCCGAGCGCCCCCAGATTGGCGGTGACGACAGCGGTGGCGCGACGACGGTTGTCGACGAACACGGCCGAGGACGCACCACGGGAGAGTGCTTCGAGGCCCAGCGCACCGGACCCGGCATAGAGGTCGAGGATCGCGGCGCCCTCCAGATCGATCCGGGCGTCGAGAATGTTGAACACCGCCTCACGCACCCGATCGGAGGTGGGCCGGGTCCCGGCGTCGGGAACCTTCAGTGGGCGTCCGCCGTGGCGGCCGGCGATGATCCGGGTCACCGGACCATTCTCCCATTGCCGATTCGGGTGGGCGGCGACCCTTGACGGGCGGCGCCGGCGGGGCGTCACCGCCGCGTGGCTGCCGGACATTTCGCCCACCCGCAGCGAGTCGTCGCAAGCTTTTGTGTCCCGCATCACATACACCGGATGAACTGGGCATTGAGGGGACATTTCCCCACCGATTTACGCAGGCAGGTGAATTCGTCGACACACGTTGTTAACGTCGAATGCGTTATGAGCCCGTCCCACACAAGAACGGCCCCATCACCCCTTCTCACTCTCGACTACCGAGTTCCCTCGGTGGCCGACGGTACCCGACTCTGGGAGATTGCCAAGGACTCCCAGGTGCTCGACGTGAATTCCAGCTACGCCTACGTGCTGTGGTGCCGAGACTTCGCCGAGACGTCCATCGTCGCCGAGGTCGACGGCCGCACTGCAGGATTCGTCACCGGATATCGGCGTCCCTCCGACCCGTCGACCCTCATGGTCTGGCAGGTCGCGGTCGACGACGCCTATCGCGGCAACGGGATCGCAGCAACGATGCTGCACCGGCTCTTCGATCGTGCCGCGCGCCGCGGGGTGGTGGCCATGCACACCACCATCAGCCCCGACAACGTTGCCTCGCAACGATTGTTCGCGTCCGTGGCGGCCGCTCGCGGACTCCGGTTCGCCCGGCGCGACCTGTTCGCCGCCGGCGACTTCCCGGACGCACACGAGCCCGAGGATCTCTACCTGCTCGAACCCGAGGTACCCGAACCCTGAGGCCGGGCAACGGGAGTCAGCTCCCGAGCGGATTCTGATCCGACCCCGCACACGGTCAAGAATGCGGCCGCTCAACACTTGTCGCTCACCCGTCTCCGAGAATCGCTGTTGCACAGCGACGGTCGCGTGCAACAGCGCTTCACTCGCCGCACCGTGGTGCGCTCCCGCGGCACCGGCACGTCGACGGATCGGCGCGTCGACGGATCGGCGGCCCCACAGATTTCCCACATTGGAGGAATAACCATGAATGACCAACCCACCGACAAGAAGACCTCCATCGACGACTCGGTCTTCACCCAACACGAATCCGAGGTCCGCAGTTACTGCCGTAGCTGGCCGACGGTGTTCGGTCAGGCCCGCGGATCGTGGCTGACCGACACCAGCGGTGATCGCTACCTGGACTTCTTCGCCGGGGCCGGTGCGCTCAACTACGGCCACAACAATCCGGTCCTCAAGTCCGCGTTGCTCGAGTACATCGAGTCCGACGGCATCACCCACGGCCTCGACATGGCCACCGTGGCCAAGGGTCGGCTGATCGAGGAGTTCACCTCCAAGATCCTCGCGCCGCGTGATCTGGACTACAAGATCCAGTTCCCCGGACCGACCGGCACCAACGCCGTCGAGTCGGCACTGAAGCTGGCCCGCAAGGTCACCGGCCGTGAATCGATCGTGAGTTTCACCAACGCCTTCCACGGTATGACCCTCGGCTCGCTGTCGGTGACCGGCAACTCGATGAAGCGCGCCGGCGCGGGAATCCCGCTCGTGCACGCGACCCCGATGCCGTTCGACAACTACCTCGGCGGGGCCGTCGAGGACTTCAGCTGGTTCGAGCGCGTGCTCGACGACTCCGGCAGCGGACTCAACCTGCCCGCGGCGGTCATCGTCGAGACCGTGCAGGGTGAGGGCGGTGTCAACGTTGCGCGTGCGGAATGGTTGCGTGCGCTCTCCGAGCTCTGCCGGCGACGCGACATCCTGCTGATCGTCGACGACGTGCAGATGGGTTGCGGCCGCACCGGTGAGTTCTTTTCCTTCGAGGAGGCCGGGATCAAGCCCGACATCGTCACGCTGTCCAAGTCGATCAGTGGATACGGGTTGCCGCTGGCACTCGTGCTCATCCGCCGCGACCTCGACGTGTGGTCGCCGGGCGAGCACAACGGCACCTTCCGCGGCAACAATCCCGCGTTCGTCACCGCGGCCAGGGCCATCGAGCACTACTGGTCCGACGATTCGCTCTCCCGTGACGTCCACATGAAGGGCCGACAGATCAACGAGGTCCTCTCCACGCTGGCCGCCCGTCACGAGGGTGTGTCGACCCGTGGCCGCGGCATGGCGCGCGGCCTGGTGTTCGCCGAGCCCGCCGACGCCGGCAAGGTGTGCGCCGCCGCCTTCGGCGCCGGTCTGCTCGCCGAGACCTCGGGCCCGTCCGACGAGGTCGTCAAACTCCTTCCGCCGCTGACTATTTCCACCGAGGATCTCGACCACGGGTTGGGAATCCTCGCCGATGCCACCGAGGAGGTGCTCGCATGATCGTCCGCACCACAGACGAGATCACCGGAACCGACCGAGACGTCGCCGACCCCAAGGGCAATTGGGTGTCCAAGCGCATCGTGCTCGGCGGCGACCGGGTCGGGTTCTCGTTTCACGAGACCACCATCAACGCCGGCAGTGTCAACGAGTTCCACTACGCCAACCACATCGAGGCCGTGTGGCTCGTCGAGGGCACCGGCACCCTGCTCGACCGGGAGACCGGCCAGACCTACCCCCTGGCGCCGGGCACGATGTATCTGCTCAACGGTCACGAGCGGCACACCGTCACCGCGGAGACGCAGATGCGCATGCTGTGCGTGTTCAATCCGCCCGTGGTCGGCACCGAGGTCCACGACGCCGACGGTGTCTATCCGCTGGTCACCGTGCCCGAACAGCCATCCGGCAAGCACGCCGAGACCGCCGACGTCTGACACGCCGGCCGTCACGGGTCGTCCACGAGTTGCCCGTGCACTCCCCTGCCACTCACCGTGTGAGCATGCGGAGTGCGCGGGCAACTCGCGTGGTGGCCCTATCCTGGATGAGGTGCGTACCCGTCTGCAGATCGGCTGGACCCCCGCCGAACCGACCCCGCTCGAGGAGCGCCTCGACGTCGCCCTCGATCGACTCTCGGCACTGCTCGACGGGGCCCGGATCACCGCCCTGACCGGCGCGGGCATCTCCACCGACTCCGGTATCCCCGACTACCGCAGTCCCGGTGCGCCGGCCCGCACACCGATGACCGTGCAGATGTTCTTGTCCTCCGCGAAATTCCGCCGCCACTATTGGGCACGGAATCACCTCGGCTGGCGTCACATGGACGCCGCGACACCCAATGCCGGCCATCATGCACTCGCCGAGCTCGGACGCCAGGGACGCCTGACCGGTGTGATCACCCAGAACGTCGACATGCTGCACACCAAGGCGCGAACCCGACGGGTGATCGAGTTGCACGGCTGTTACGGGCGGGTGCGCTGCCTGGATTGCGCGGCGATCCTGTCGCGTCACCGGCTCGCGGAGATGCTCGAGGATCTCAATCCCGGCTTCGCGGCCCGGGTGTCCGGCCGTGGTGCGATCGAGGTGGCCCCCGACGCCGACGCCGCACTGGAGGACACCGCCGATTTCGTTGTCGCACCCTGCCCGCGATGCGGCGGCATCCTCAAACCCGACATCGTCTACTTCGGCGAGAACGCTTCCAAAGATCTTGTCGCACAATCGTTCGCGATGATCGACGAGAGCGATGCGCTACTCGTCGCCGGATCGTCGCTGACCGTGATGAGCGGACTCCGGTTCGCGCGGTACGCCCACCGCACCTCCAAGACGCTGGTGGTGGTCAATCGCGGTGCCACCCGCGCGGACGACCTCGCCGATCTGAAGATCGACCACCTCTGCGGTGTCGTCCTACCTGCCCTCGCACGGTGGGGACGAGCAGACCGGGGACGGGCAGAGCGGCTTACCGAGCCCTCAGACGGGGACGAGGTCGTCGGCGTGGATCACCGGGCGCTGCAACTGTTCCGGTAGTTCCGAGGTCGAGCGACCCACCATCCGGGCGACGTCGTCGGCCGCGTAGGACGAGACCCCCCGTGCGTGCACGGAACCTGCCGCATCGACCAGTTCGACGACATCGCCCTCGGAGAACCCGCCGCGCACCCCGATCACCCCGGCCGCCAGCAGTGAGCGCCTGCGCTGCACCACCGCGGCGACCGCGCCGTCGTCGATGGCGATCTGTCCGCGCGCATCGGCGGCGTGGCGCACCCAGAAACGCCGCGACGACAGCCGGTCGGGGCGTGCGGCGAAGACCGTGCCCACCGACGCCGACCCCAACGCCTGCGCGGCCTCGGCGGCGGCCGCAAGGAGCACCGGCACCCCGCCATCGGCGGCCAGACGAGCCGCGGCCAGCTTGGACGCCATCCCACCGGTACCCAGTGCCCCACCGGAACCGGCGATCACACCGTCGAGATCCTCGGGCCCGTTGACCTCTGAAAGAAATTGTGCGACACGGCCGTCCGGTCCCGGCTTGCGGGGATCCCCGTCGTACAGACCGTCCACATCCGAGAGCAGCACCAGCGCATCGGCACCGGCGAGGTGTGCCACCAGCGCCGCGAGCCGATCGTTGTCGCCGAACCGGATCTCGTTGGTGGCCACCGTGTCGTTCTCGTTGACGACACCGACCGCCCCCAGGGAGCGCAGCCGGTCCAGCGTGCGTTGCGCGTTGGCATGATGGGCACGGTTGGAGATGTCGTCGGCGGTCAGGAGCACCTGTCCGACGGTCCGCCCGTATCGGGCGAAACTCGTACCCCACGCATGTGCCAGCGCAAGCTGTCCGACACTTGCCGCAGCCTGTTTGGTCGCGAGGTCGGTGGGACGCTTCTTGAGTCCCAGCGGGGCGATGCCCGCACCGATCGCTCCCGACGACACCACGATCACGTCCGACCCGGCCCGCATACGTGCTTCGAGTGCGTCGGTGAGCCGGTCGAGCCGAGTCATGTCGAGACCGGTACCGAGGTCGGTCAGCGCCGACGACCCGATCTTGACGACGATGCTGCGCGCGTGGGCAATCCGTTCACGCACGTCGCTCATTACTCGTCGGCCTCCGTGTCGTCGACCAGACCGCGCCGCACCCGTCGTGCCTGCTTGCGTTCGGCCGCACCCATCCGGTCGGATCGATCAAGCCGAATGTCGGTGCCGCGCCCGGTGATCGGGACGTCATCGCCCATCGGGGTGGTCGGCTCCCAGTCGAAGGTCATGTCGCCGATGGTGACCGGCGCTCCGGGCCGCGCACCGAGACGCATCAGCTCGTCCTCGACGCCGAGGCGGTTGAGGCGATCGGCGAGATAGCCGACGGCCTCGTCGTTGTCGAACTGTGTCTGCGCGATCCAGCGTTCCGGACGAGCACCGGTGACGACGAATCCACCGTCGATCGCCGGGTCCGGCGTCACCGCGAACTGCGCCTCGTCGATCGCCTTGGGGCGGATGACCGTTCGGCGGGCGGCGGGCTTGGGATGGGCTTCGCGATAGTGCGCGACCATGCGCGCGAGCGCGTTGGTCAACTCACGAAGACCTTGGTGGGTGACGGCGGAGATGCGGTACACCGGCCAACCGCGCTGTGCCAGTTCGGGTTCCACGAGATCGGCGAGATCTGCGGCATCGGGGACGTCGATCTTGTTCAGGATGACCACCCGCGGGCGCTGGGCGAGGTCACCGAGCCCATGATCGGTGTCGAGGGCCGGCTGGTATGCGGCGAGTTCGGCTTCGAGGGCGTCGATGTCGGACACCGGGTCACGCCCGGGTTCGAGGGTGGCGCAGTCGACCACATGCGCGAGAACCGCACAGCGCTCGAGATGACGCAGGAAGTCCAGACCCAGACCGCGTCCGGTGGAGGCGCCGGGGATCAGACCGGGGACGTCGGCGATGGTGAACACGTCACCGGCCGCCTGCACCACACCCAGATTGGGCTGCAGCGTGGTGAACGGGTAATCGGCGATCTTCGGTTTGGCGGCCGAGAGTACCGACACCAGTGACGATTTGCCCGCGGACGGGAACCCGACCAGCCCGACGTCGGCGACCGACTTGAGCTCCAGCACCAGGTCTCGGTGTTGACCCTCCTCGCCGAGCAGCGCGAACCCGGGCGCCTTGCGCGCCCGGGAGGCCAGGGCGGCGTTGCCGAGTCCGCCACGACCGCCCTGCGCGGCGTCGAAGGTGGTGCCCGCCCCGACGAGGTCGGCGAGGATGGTGCCCGCCGCATCGAGGACGACGGTGCCGTCGGGAACGGCGAGCACGAGGTCCTCGCCGTTCGCACCGTCGCGGTTGTCCCCCATCCCCGGTTTCCCGTTGCCCGCCTTGGCATGCGGACGGAAATGGAAATCCAGCAGGGTGTGGACCTGGGGGTCGACGACCAGGCGCACCGAGCCGCCGTTTCCGCCGTCGCCACCGTCGGGGCCGCCGAGCGGCTTGAACTTCTCCCGGTGCACCGAGGAGCAGCCGTGGCCGCCGTTACCGGCGGCGACGTGGATGGTCACCCGGTCGACGAACCGCGACATGACGTTCCTTCCTTTTCGGGCGCGACGAGGGGTCGACACCCGGTGACAACAACAACCAAACGATTACGCAACAACCAACCGTGAGAGCCAGGTGGTGAGAACAACTGTGCCAAACAACAAGGGCGGGCCGGGTGCATGATGCCCCTGCCCGCCCTGTCGAAGAGCTCTGGTGGTTCTCGCGAACCGCTCGGGTCAGGCCTGAGCGGTCTCCGGAACGATGTTCACGGTCTTGCGGCCACGCTTGGTACCGAACTCGACCGCACCCGCCGCAAGCGCGAACAGGGTGTCGTCGCCGCCACGGCCGACGTTGACGCCGGGGTGGAACTTGGTGCCGCGCTGGCGGATCAGGATCTCGCCGGCGCTGACCTGCTGGCCGCCGAAGCGCTTGACGCCGAGCCGCTGGGCGTTCGAATCGCGACCGTTGCGCGAGCTGGACGCGCCCTTCTTGTGTGCCATGTGTCAGTCCTCCTGGGGTAGCGCTGAGTCGAGAATTACTTGATACCGGTGACCTTGAGGACCGTCAGCTTCTGACGGTGACCCTGGCGCTTGTGGTAGCCGGTCTTGTTCTTGAACTTGTGGATGCGGATCTTCGGGCCCTTGACGTGCTCGACGATCTCACCGGTGACCGAGATCTTCGCGAGCTTGTCGGCGTCGGTGGTGAGCTCGGAGCCGTCGACGACCAGCGCCACCGGCAGGTTCACGGTGGTGCCCGGCGCGCTGTCGATCTTCTCGACCTTCACAATGTCGCCCTGAGCGACCTTGTACTGCTTACCGCCGGTCTTGACGATCGCGTACGTTGCCATCGAAGCTGTCCTCTTGTTCATCATCTCGGGCCGTGTCACGCAGGTGCGTCCACGGGTGTGTGGGTGTGTACATCCGGTGTGGGCCGTGCGAAACCCAGCGGCTACACCGGGATTGCATCAGATCACTCCGAAGGGCCTGCCGTGGAGGGAGTTCCCGGCCGGTGTGACCCGCCGGGAACAGTGATCCCTTCGGGACTCGGCACAGCTCGAACCCTCCGCCAGAGGCGACCAATCAAGGTTACGGGAGCCGGTCCGGTCAGGTCAAACTCGCCTCACCGGGGTCCGCCATCCCGCTTCCCTGCCTACTCGTCGGCGGGCGGACCGGCCGGACGCCCGGCAGCCCGGCGCCGCGGCCGCTGCCGGACCGCGACAGCGGTCTCGGTCGTTTCGGTGGTCGGGCCGGACGTGGTCAGGGGCTTGGCAGGAGCGTCGGCGACGACCATCGCCGTCACCTCCGACGTCGTCGTCGGCGAAGCGGCGCGACGTGCGGCGCGTCGCCTGCCCCGACGGGCCGGCGCGGGTTGCGCCGCACTCTCGGGTCCGCTCGCCGAGGTGACCTCGCCATTGGACGACGCGTGTTCGGTGGCGTCGGTCGACGAGCCGGTCTCCGGCGTCTCGGTGTCGGTTGCGGTGGTGCCGGTTCCCTGCGGTTCCGCAGCGTCTGTGTTCTCCGGCGTGTTCTGCGGCGCCTGTCGAGCGCTCACCGCAGCCTCATGACCGTCGTGCTCATGCCCCCCGGCCTCATGACCGTCATGATCCGCATGGTCCACGTGACCGTCGTGATCCTCGTCGCCGTCGTGGGCGTGCGCCGCCATCGCCCGGAACATCGGGTGTTCGGCCGGATTGTGGGCGGGTTTCTGTTGCTCGGCGGGCTGCTCGGTCTTGCGCTTGCCGCGACGAGACTTCTTCGACCCGGCGTCGGCGCGGCCCGCGTCGTCGGTCCGGACCTCCACCGGCGCGGAGTGGACGATCACGCCACGGCCGCTGCACGTGGTGCACGTTGTTGAAAACGCTTCCAGCAGACCGGTTCCCAGCCGTTTACGGGTCATCTGCACCAGGCCGAGCGAGGTCACCTCGGAGACCTGATGGCGGGTGCGGTCACGGGCCAGCGCCTCGGTGAGTCGGCGCAGTACCAGATCTCGGTTGGATTCGAGGACCATGTCGATGAAGTCGACGATGATCATGCCGCCGATGTCGCGCAGCCGCATCTGCCGCACGATCTCCTCGGCGGCCTCGAGGTTGTTACGGGTTACCGTCTCCTCGAGGTTGCCGCCGGCACCGGTGAACTTGCCGGTGTTGACGTCGACGACCGTCATCGCCTCGGTGTGCTCGATGATCAGCGTGCCGCCCGAGGGCAGCCAGACCTTGCGGTCGAGCGCCTTGGCGAGTTGCTCGTCGATGCGGTGCACCACGAAGGAATCGGGTGCATCGGCGTGCGAACGCTCGAACTTCTCGACCCGCTCGAGCAGGTCGGGCGCCACCGAGCTGACGTAGCCCTCCACGAGGTTCCACGCCTTGTCACCCTCGATGACGAGCTTGCGGAAGTCCTCGTTGAACAGGTCACGGACGACCCGCACCAGCAGGTCGGGCTCCTCGTACAGGGCCCGCGGATTCTGCGAGCCGTTGCTTTTCTTGCCGTCGGACTTCGCGTCGGAGACCGCGGATTCGATCGCCTTCCACTTGGACTCGAGACGTTCGATGTCGGCGGCGAGATCGTCGGCGCTGACACCCTCCGATGCCGTGCGGATGATCACTCCCGCATCGTCGGGGACGAGTTTGGCGAGGATCTGCTTGAGGCGCTTGCGCTCGACGTCGGGCAGCTTGCGGCTGATGCCGGTCGACGAACCGCCCGGCACATACACCAGATAGCGTCCGGCCAGCGAGATCTGCGTCGTCAGACGCGCACCCTTGTGACCCACCGGGTCCTTGCTGACCTGCACGACCACGTTGTCGCCCGGCGACAACGCCTGCTCGATCTTGCGTGACCCGCCATCGAGGCCCGCAGCATCCCAGTTGACCTCACCGGCGTACAGGACACCGTTGCGACCACGTCCGATGTCGACGAATGCGGCCTCCATGCCGGGCAGCACGTTCTGCACGCGCCCGAGGTAAATGTTGCCGACCATCGACGACGACGTCTCGGTGGTGACGAAGTGTTCGACGAGCACGCCGTCCTCGAGCACCGCGACCTGCGTGTAGTCCTCGATGGCCGCGGGATCGGCGTAGTCGGTGGTGTGCAGTGAGCTGTTGGCGCTGCGCTCGCGCACGACCATGACCCGCTCGACGGCTTCGCGGCGCGCGAGGAACTCCGACTCGCTCAGGATCGGCGGCCGACGACGACCGGCGTCACGGCCGTCGCGGCGTCGCTGACGTTTGGCCTCGAGCCGGGTCGAGCCGGAGATGCCCTGCACCTCGTCGCGTACCCGCTTGCTGCGCGGTTCGCGCTCGTGCACCACGGTGTTCGGGGGGTCGTCGGCCGCCACATCCTCGGCCTCGCCGCCGCCCTTGCGCCGACGCCGACGCCGACGCCGCTTGGAGGTCGGTACCGAGGAGTCGTTGCCATCATCGGACTCGTCATCGGTATCGGCGTCCTCCGCGGACTCCGCCGTGTCGTCACCGGCGGCGGAGTCCTCACCCCTGCGCTTCTTGTCGGCTCCGGCCTTGTCGGGTCCTGCTCGGTCGGCTCCGGACCCGTCGCCATCGGACCCGTCGGCTTTCCCGTCGCCGTCCTTCTTGCCGGACTTCTTTCCGGATTTCTTGCCCGATCCCGATTGCTGCTTGTCGGTGGACGACTTGCCGTTCGATCCGGAGTCGTCCGACGACCCCGAGGAGTCCTCGTCGCGCGACGAGACATCGGTGGAATCGGAATCATCGTCGTGCGAGCCGGAGTCGTCCGACGAGTCCGCACGGTCGCCTTGATCGCCACGACCGCGACCACGACCACGCCGGCCACGCCGACGCCTGCGGTTGCGCCCGCCCTCACCCGACTGATCGTCCTCGGAACCGTCGTCGTCGGACTGATCGTCGATGTCCGTGGCGGTGTCGTCGCGGGTCGTCGATTCGGTCTTCGCCGACTCGGTCTTCGTCGATCCCGCCTTCGTCGATTCGGGGCTCGAGGTGCGCGCCGATCGGGACGGCGCGGGGGTCGATGTGTCCGGCTGCAGGAACAAGGGCCCCGCCGCGACCTCACCGGTCGCCTTGACGGGCGAATGACTGTCGACGTCGGCCGAGGAGAACAGCATCGGCACGTCCGACCGCGGCGGCGCCGGGGCGTCATCGGCCGATTCGGGCGCAGTGGTGAGCTTGGGCGCAGCAGTGTCGAGCGCAGCGGTGTCGGGCACTTCCGACGTCGCCGCGTTGTCTGCTGGTGTCTCTTCGGCGGGGGTGTCTGCGACAAGAGACTCGGGCACGGCGGTCTCTGGTACGGCGGTCTCGGGCGCCGCCACCTGCTCTGTCGGCTCCTCCGCCGCGGCGACAGTCGGCTCCACGTGGGAGGTCTCGACCGCTGGTGTCTCAACCGCTGGTGTCTCGACCGCTGGTGTCTCGACCTCGGCGGTGTCGGCCGTCGGCGTCTGTCCCTGCGGCGCGTCCGCGACCGCGTCGTCGGCGGGCGGCTCGCTCTCCCGCACACGCTGCGCAACCGCCTGTGCCATCTCCCGCTCGACGCTCGATTGCGGGCTACGGGTGTGCCAGCCCAACTCGGCGAGGTGCGCAAGCACCTGACGACTGGTCAGGCCGAGCACTCGGGCGAGTGCGTGCACACGAAGCTTGCTGGGAAATTCTTCCACCGGATCCGACGCAGCGTTCGCGTCAGCCGGTGACCCGTTGTCGGTCACTCGTGTCTCCTCGAACCCCCGGGCGCGTCCATCCGACGCGGCCACGCGAGGGCCTCTGCTGTGTGTCCCGGCCGTCGGCCGGTGTTGTGTGGTCTGCGCGCCCCCTCGGCTCGATCGGAGCTGCGGGGCGCTCTTGCTGGGTCGATGGGTTACGGCGATCCACCCTCCACGCCATCACGAAGGCTGTGGCCTGCCGGCGGATCGCCGTCGGCGACCCACCGCGATGGGGAGGGCGGGTGGGCGGGCACATGTCCCGGTCATCTCGACCGGGACTTTCGTGCTGGTCCGACCCGTTTCCGAACGTCATCGGCGTTGCCACGGACAAAGTGTGTCCGTGATAACCCCACAAGTATCCCACACCGCGGGGCGACGCCGGCACTCATGTGCGTGCACGCGCGTCGGCCCGGGAGGTTGCGAGGGTCAGGCGTCGAGGTCGGGGAACCAGATCGCGATCTCGCGCTCGGCCGAGTCGGGCGAATCCGAGCCGTGGACGAGATTGTTCTGGGTGCTCAGCGCGAAATCCCCGCGGATGGTCCCCGGTACCGCCTTTTCGACGGGGTCGGTGCCGCCGGCGATCTGCCGCCAGGCTGCGACCGCACGCGGCCCCTCGACGACCGCGGCGACGAGCGGCGCCGAGGTGATGAACTCCAGCAGCGCCGGGAAGAACGGCTTGCCCTCGTGTTCGGCGTAGTGCCGACGGGCGAGTTCGTCGTCGACCGTCTTGAGTTCGAGCGCCACGAGCGTCAGGCCCTTGCGTTCGATGCGGGCGAGGATGTCACCCACCAGGGCGCGGGCAACACCGTCGGGCTTGATCAGTACCAGTGTCCGTTCAGTCACGAGCACACCTTATCCGCGCGCGGGTCGCGTCCCTACGGGTAGTGCCTCTATGGGCAGTACTGACCCGACACGGCGTAGAAGCCGTAATCGAACAACCCACCCGAGGTCGATCGCGGATCCACGATCACCTGTACGCATCCCTTCGGGTCGACCAGCGCACCCTTGACGGCCAGATCGAGATTCCTGGCCAGCGCCATGTTCGCCGGACGGTACTGCTCCGGAACCGGAAGAGCCGCGACCGCCTCGGCGGTCTTCATCGACGCCATCCGCTTGGTGAGGTCGTGGGTGGCGATGTATCCGAAGGAGCCGGAGGGCACCGGCATCGGCGGACCGGCATCGGGAACGTCGACGAGGAGTACCTGCGAGTCGGGGGCGGGCTGCGCCGGTGCGGGCGCCGCCGAGGACGGAGCCACCGTGGCCATGACTGCGGTACCGGCGGCGGCCGCCGCCAGGAGTGCGAGGGCGCCTTGTCTCGCGACCGACCGTGCCCGGGTCTCGTTGGTGGTGCGGTGACAGGCGCGGTCGATGATCACGCGGCTCCTTCGGGGTTGTCTGCGGTGTGGCGGTTGCGTGGCGGTGGCGGCGAAAGGCGCGTCACCACCGTAGTCATGTCGGCCGGAGTGCGGGTCGGATGACCACTGCAGGGTCGCAGCCCGATACGGGTCTCGAAGATACTCCGAGAGAAATCGCGGGCCCCGGCGCGACTTCGCGTAATTCTGCAAGAGGAGTGAGTGCGAGAACATCCCATCGAGGTCACGATTGGGCACCGATCGTCGGCCGAACGGACGACACGCCGCCCGAGCGCGCGGTCAGGCGAAGTGAACGATGCTGATCGCCCCGGCCAGCACGCAGTAGACCACGAACGGGTACAGCGTGCGGGTGTGGAACCAGCGGGCGAGAAAGGCCACGGCCGCGAGCGCCGCGACGAACGCGCAGAGCGAACCAACGAGGACCTGCCCACCGATGCCGTGTCCCTCGGGCCCGAACAGCTCAGGGATCTTCAGTAGCCCGGCGGCCAAGATGACGGGGGTGGCCAGCAGGAACGCGAATTTCGCCGCGTCCTCGTGCACCAGGCGACGCAGGAGACCACCGGAGATCGTCACCCCGGATCGCGAGATACCCGGGAGCAGCGCCAGGATCTGGCATGCGCCGATACCGACGGCCTCCCACATTGTCAGCGACGACATCGCCCGATCATTGCCCGAGGGTTGCGCGGCGTGCCGGCCCGCGGCCGTGCGTCGCCGCAGCAGTTCGGCCGTCAGCAGCACGAGACCGTTGAGGAACAAGAAGATCGACGCGGCAAGCGGGGTGGCGAACACTACCCGCAGCGGCTTCTCGGCAACCAGGCCGACGATCCCCACCGGGATCGTGCCGACGATGATCAGCCACGCCAGGCGCGCGTCGTCGCCCTCGATGGAACGGTGCCGCAGCGACGAGATGAACCCACCCACGATTCGAACCCAGTCGCGCCAATAGAACAGAACGAGCGCCACGGCTGTCGCGACGTGCAGTGCCACGACGAACGCCAGGAACGGGGTGTGCCCGGCACTGTCGGATTCGGTGACCAGCTTCTCCCAGTCTCCCCCCAGCCAGGCGGGCACCAGGATCGAATGTCCCAGGCTCGACACCGGGAACAACTCGGTCACACCTTGCAACAGACCCATCACAACGGCCTGGGGATAGGTCAGATCGCTCACCGTCGGCTCATCCTCTCGTCACCTCGACGCGCCAACAGTACCCAACGGCGGCCCACAGAACATGTTGCGCCACAGGCAATTACGGACATACCTCGCAGAACGGCCGACGCGGCGCGACGACCGTCACGAGTCGATCGGCTCCTGACCGGCCAACCGCCCCTCACGCATACGTCGGGCGACATCGGCGCGGACATAGCGGATGTAGAGCCACACGAACAGGAACAGTAGCCCGACGATGGCGATCGACCAGTGGAATACCCCACCGATGATCACCAGGATCTGCAGGCCGATGTCGATCTCGAGAGCCCGCCGCCGACCCTGCATCCCGCAGGCGAGGATCATCAGCAGCGTGACCACGCCGAGATAGATTCCCGAGATCCAGGTCAGCCCCGGTCCGATCTTCGCGACGATCGGGAAGGTGAGGACCATGACGATGACCTCGAGGACCAGCGTGCCGGCCATGACGCCGCGCAGGCCGCGCCACGGGTCGGTGGCCGGCGCGGTGAAGCCGGGATGGTCGCTCATGCGGGCTCCTTGCCGAAGAGGGTTCGCCCGGCGCCTGCGGTGACCACCGAACCGGTGATGATCACACCCGCCCCGGACACCGGCTCCCCGTCGGACTCCTCGGCCAGCGCGATGGCCGCGGCCACCGCGTCGGGCAGGAAGGGTTCGACGGTGACACGGTCCTCGCCGAAGACCTCCCGGGCGATCTCGGCCAGGTCCTCGGCATCGAGCGCACGCGGTGATCCGTTGTTGGTGACGACGACGTGATCGAGGACGGGTTCGAGTGCGGCGAGCACACCTTCGGCGTCCTTGTCCCCGAGCACGCCGATGACGCCGACGAGCCGCCGGAAATCGAATTCGTCGGTCAACGCGTGCGCGAGTGCCTCGGCGCCGTGCGGATTGTGCGCGGCGTCGACGAACACACTCGGCGCGCTGCGCACCCGCTCGAGCCGTCCCGGGCTGCTGACGGAGGCGAAACCCGCACGGACGGCGTCGATGTCGAGCTGGCGGTCGGGCCCGGCACCGAAGAACGCCTCGACCGCGGCGAGTGCGAGCGCGGCGTTGGCGGCCTGATGCTCGCCGTGCAGCGGCAGGAAAAGTTCCTCGTAGACACCACCGAGCCCCTGGATCCGCAACATCTGCCCGCCAACGGCGGTAACCGCGTCGAGGACCGCGAATTCGGAATTCTGCCGGGCCACGATCGTGCCCTTGTCCACACTCTCGCGCAGCAGCACCTCCATCACCTCCGGCTGCTGGGGGGCGATGACGGTCACCGGATCGGTCACGACGAGATCGTCCTTGGCGCGCTTGATGATCCCGGCCTTCTCCCCCGCGATCGCCGCGAGCGAGTCGCCGAGGTAGTCGGCGTGATCCATCGCGATCGGCGTGATCACGGCGACGGCACCGTCGACGACGTTGGTCGCATCCCAGCGGCCGCCCATGCCGGTCTCGACGACGGCCACGTCGATGGGTGCCTCGGCGAAGTAGGCGTAGGCGATCGCGGTGAGCACCTCGAACTTGCTCATCCGCGGGCCCTCTGCGGCTGTCGACGAGTCGTCGACCATGGTGATGTACGGCTCGAGATCGCGGTAGGTGTCGATGTAGGCGCGCGCCGAGATGGGTTGTCCGTCAACGGCTATCCGCTCGGTCACCCGTTGCAGGTGCGGGCTGGTGATGCGTCCGGTGCGCCGGTGCAACGCGACGAGCAGCGCGTCGATCATCCGGGTCACCGAGGTCTTGCCGTTGGTGCCGGCGACGTGGATCGCCGGGTAGGCATGCTGTGGCGAACCGAGCAGATCCATCAACGCCGCGATACGCGTCAGCGACGGCTCGATCTTCGTCTCCGGCCAGCGGGTGTCGAGGTCGGCCTCCACCTCGGCGAGTTCGGCGAGATCGGCCGCACTGTCGCCCGCGGTCAGCGGCGCACGATCGCGGGCGTCGACGGCGGTTTCCTCGTCGTCGGTCAGCAGGGAGGCGAGATCCATCCGGTCGGGAGCGACGTCCTCGGGCCCGAAGTCGTCGAGTCCGGGGTCGTCGGGCTCGATGTCACCCGCGTCCTCCCACCCCGCGAAATCGGCGGCGGTGAAAATCGGTTCGTCGTCGGAGCCGTCCACTGCATCATCGTGGTGTGAATCGTCGGGATCGGACCCGCGGTCGCGAGTCACGATCCGCCCAGCGATGCCAGCTTGGCGGTGAGCCGTTGCACCTCTTCACCGGCGATCTGTTGGCGCGCGCGGATCTTCTCCACGACGGCCTCCGGCGCCTTGGCAAGGAACTGCTCATTGCCCAGTTTCTCGGTGGTCTGGGCCAATTCCTTCTCGGCGGCGGCGAGATCCTTCGTGGCCCGCTTGCGCTCGGCCTCCACGTCGACAGTCCCGGACGTGTCGATCTCGACCCCGACCGTCGCCGCACTCAGTCGCACCTCGAGGTCGGCGGTCGCGGTGAACTCGGTTCCCGGCTCCTCCAGCCGGGCCAGCGCGGCCATGTACCCGGTGAGTCCGGCCAGTCCGGCGTCATCGAGGTGGGTGAACCGCACCGGAACCTTCTGTCCCGGTTTGAGCCCCTGATCGCTGCGGAAGCGTCGAACCTCGGTGACCAGCTTCTGCAGGTCCTCCACGGCGGTCGCCGCCTCGGTATCGGTCGCTCGCTCCGAGACCGTCGGCCACGACGAGATCACCAGCGACTCACCACCGGTCAGCGACGTCCACAACACCTCGGTAACGAAGGGCATCACCGGCGACAGGGCCCGCAACAACGGGTCGAGCACCGCGCCGAGGACCAGACGCGTTGTCTGCGAACGCTTCTCGTCGTTCTCGGCGAACTGCACCTTGGCCAGTTCCAGATACCAGTCGCAGAACTCGTCCCAGGCGAAGTGATAGAGAGCCTCACAGGCCTTGGAGAATTCGTACGACTCGAAGCCTGCGTCGACCGTGGCGAGCACCTCGTCGAGTCGCGACAGAATCCACCGGTCGGCGATCGTCAGATCCGCCGGAGCCGGCAGTTCGCCGACCTCGGCCCCGTTCATCAGCGCGAACTTGGTGGCGTTGAACAGCTTGGTCGCGAAGTTGCGCGAGGACTGGGCGTGGTCCTCACCGACGGAGATGTCACTGCCCGGATTCGCCCCACGCGCCAGCGTGAAACGCAGGGCGTCGGCGCCGAACCGCTCGACCCAGTCCAGCGGATCGATGCCGTTGCCCTTGGACTTGCTCATCTTACGGCCGTGCTCGTCGCGCACGAGTCCGTGCAGGAACAGATTGTGGAACGGCACCCGGCGCTCCGGTCCCAGGTCGGCGCCCACATAGGTGCCGAACATCATCATCCGCGCCACCCAGAAGAACAGGATGTCGTAACCGGTCACGAGAACCGAAGTGGGATAGAACTTCTCGAGGTCGGCGGTCTGCTCGGGCCAGCCCAGGGTCGAGAACGGCCACAGACCCGAGGAGAACCAGGTGTCGAGGACGTCGGTCTCCTGAGTGTACCCGGCGGGCGGCGCGTCGTCGGGTCCGACGCACACCACCTCGCCATCGGGGCCATACCAGATCGGGATGCGGTGACCCCACCACAGCTGACGCGAGATGCACCAGTCGTGCATGTTGTCGACCCAGCCGAACCAGCGCTGCTCCATCGAGGCCGGATGGATCACCGTCGACCCGTCGCGGACGGCGTCACCGGCGGCCTTGGCCAGTGGGTCGACCTTGACCCACCACTGCATCGACAGCCGCGGCTCGATCGGTTCACCGGTCCGCTCGGAATGTCCGACGCTGTGCAGGTAGGGCCGGATCTCCTTGACGATGCGTCCCTGCTCGGCAAGGGCCTCACGCACCTTGACCCGTGCCTCGAAGCGGTCCATGCCGTCGAATTGCGTTCCGGTGCCGAAGATCCGGGCTTCCTCATCGAGGATGGTCGGCATCGGGAGATCGTGGCGCTGGCCGATCGCGAAGTCGTTGGGGTCGTGGGCGGGGGTGATCTTGACCGCGCCACTGCCGAACTCCGGGTCCACGTAGTCGTCGGCGATGACCGGGATGGTGCGCTCGACGAACGGGTGGGCCAGTTCAGTCCCGATCAGGTGTGCATAGCGTTCGTCGTCGGGGTGCACCGCGATCGCGGTGTCACCGAGCATCGTTTCCAGGCGCGTCGTGGCCACCACGATGTGGGGCTCGGCGTCGTCGAGCGAGCCGTAGCGGAAGCTCACCAGTTCACCCTCGACGTCGGCGTAGCTGACCTCGATGTCGCTGACCGCGGTCTTGAGGACCGGCGACCAGTTCACCAGGCGTTCGGCCTGGTAGATGAGCCCGTCGTCGTACATCTTCTTGAACATCGTCTGCACCGCGCGGGACAGGCCGTCGTCCATGGTGAACCGTTCCCGGCTCCAGTCGACGCTGTCGCCGAGGCGGCGCATCTGCTCGCCGATGTTGCCGCCGATCGCGGCCTTCTCGGCCCACACGCGTTCGATGAACGCCCCACGTCCGAGGTCGTCGCGGGTCAGCCCCTCACCGGCGAGTTTGCGCTCGACCATGGTCTGCATGGCGATCGCCGCATGGTCCATTCCGGGCAGCCAGAGCACCTCGTAGCCCTGCATCCGACGGCGCCGCGAGAGCGCATCCATCAGGACGTGCTCGTAGGCGTGCCCCATGTGCAGGGAGCCGTTGACGTTGGGCGGCGGGATGACGATCGAGAACGGCGGCTTCTCACCGGCCGCGTCCGCGGTGAAATAGCCTGCGTCCACCCATCGCCGGTACAGCGCTGCCTCGTGTTCGGCGGGGTCCCAGGACTTCGGCAGCTCGCGGGAGGTATCGGGTGTGGTCACCCCCCAATCTTAGGGAACGCCGCAGACGCCCCTGCGCCCCCTGCCCCGCCGTGCTGGGTGCTCGCCGTTGCGGGTCGAGCTCACCCGTCGCTACGGCGCGAGTGCGCGCAGGCGGTGCAGGTCCTCGGGTGCGTTGACGTTGATCAGCCATGACGGGTCACTCACCGTGATCCGGCGGGTCACCAGCGCATCGAGCGCTGCGGTCATCCGTCGCTCACCGGACTCGACCAGCGCGGCCACGGTGTCCGCGGCACCGACGCGGTAGATGGCCGCCATGGGGTGGTCGCGGTCGGCATCGTGGGCAACGACGGCCTCGGTCGATTCGGTCATGGCCGCCGACAATTCGGCGACCAGTCCCGGTGCGATCATCGGCATGTCGGTGGCGCACACGAACGCCATCTCGGCGCCGTGCTCACCCGCGGTCGCCAACCCGGCGGCGAGGCCGCCGAGCGGGCCTGCCCCCTCCTGCTCGCCGGTGACCCACTGGGCCGGCGGACCACCGGTGCCATGCAATTCCTGATACGCCGGGGAGCCCGTCGGTGCGGCGACGAACACCCCACGGTCGCAGCAGCCGTTGAGGACCTCGACGATGCTTGCCAGCATCGGCTGTCCCTCCCAATCCATCGCCGCCTTGTTGTGGCCCATTCGCCGGGAGCGTCCGCCGGCCAGGACCAGTCCGGCCAGATGTCGATCGTTCGTCTGCGCTGTCATGGGTCCAGTCTGGGCGATGACCACCTCGCCTGGTGTCGAGATCGCGATACCGGTGTCGCCCAAAGGGAATTGAGCCCAACGGAATTGAACCCAGTGGAATCTGGCCCAGTGGGATCTAGCCACATACCCCGCACGCCAACGCTCCCGCCCGGGACATCCCGGACGGGAGCGTTGGTGTGAGAGGGATCGGTGTGCGTGTCAGGCGCTCTTGTCGCGCCGTTCGTCGTCGCTCTCGGCGCGCGGAACGATCGTCGGGAGCACGTTGTCGTTCACCGTCTCGGCGGTGACGACGACCTTCTCGACGTCGGTACGGCTCGGGATGTCGTACATCACCGGGAGCAGCACTTCTTCCATGATGGCGCGAAGACCACGCGCGCCGGTACCACGATGGATGGCCTGATCGGCGATCGCCTCGAGCGCGTCGGCGCTGAACTCGAGTTCGACGTTGTCCATCTCGAAGAGCTTCGTGTACTGCTTGACCAGCGCGTTCTTCGGCTCGGACAGGATCGACACGAGCGATTCCTTGTCCAGATTGGTCACCGACGCGATGATCGGCAGACGACCGATGAACTCCGGGATCAGCCCGAACTTGATGAGATCCTCGGGCATCACCTCGGCGAAGTGATCGGTGACGTCCACGTCGTTCTTGGAGGCCACCTCATTGCCGAACCCGATGCCGCGCTTGCCGATTCGCTCGGAGATCACTTTCTCCAGGCCGGCGAAGGCGCCCGCCACGATGAACAGCACGTTGGTGGTGTCGATCTGGATGAACTCCTGATGCGGATGCTTGCGACCGCCTTGCGGCGGCACCGACGCCTGCGTCCCCTCGAGGATCTTCAGCAGCGCCTGCTGCACGCCCTCACCGGACACATCGCGCGTGATCGACGGATTCTCGCTCTTGCGGGCGATCTTGTCGACCTCGTCGATGTAGATGATGCCGGTCTCGGCGCGCTTGACGTCGTAGTCGGCGGCCTGGATGAGCTTGAGGAGGATGTTCTCGACGTCTTCGCCGACGTAACCGGCTTCGGTGAGCGCCGTGGCATCGGCGATCGCGAACGGGACGTTGAGCATCTTGGCGAGCGTCTGCGCGAGGTAGGTCTTGCCGCAACCGGTCGGGCCGAGCATGAGGATGTTGGACTTCATCAGCTCGACGGTCTCACCGCCACGAGCCTCTTTTTTCTCCCCGGCCTGGATGCGCTTGTAATGGTTGTAGACGGCCACCGCGAGCGTGCGCTTGGCCGTGTCCTGACCGATCACATAGTTCTCGAGGAATTCCTTGATCTCGGCGGGCTTGGGCAGCTCGTCGAGCTTCACATCACCGTTCTCGGCGAGTTCTTCCTCGATGATCTCGTTGCACAGGTCGATGCACTCGTCGCAGATGTACACGCCGGGACCGGCGATGAGCTTTTTGACCTGCTTCTGACTCTTTCCGCAGAAGGAGCACTTCAGCAGATCGCCACCGTCTCCGATTCGTGCCATCGTGTGCTGTACCTACTTCCTCGATGTTGCCTGGCTGCCGGGGGTCGTCGCCGCCACCGGATCGGCGACGATGGGGCAGGCGCTGGCGCGGACGGTCATGACGTGCGACGAGTACCTTGCTCGAACGGGCTCGCCACGAGTGTTCGCCCTCCCGACGGTACCCGCGCACGCCCGTTACTTCGACCGCTTGGGCCAAATGTCGCGAGAATGTCGTCCGGTCGGCCGCCGGGAACCCCGACGGCTCGGCCGCACCACATCCGTGCCGGTGATGAGCTGCGGCTACTTCTTCATTGACTTCTTGCGATACTCGAACACCTCGTCCACGATCCCGTACTCCTTCGCGGCGTCGGCGGTGAGGATGTTGTCGCGATCGGTGTCCTTGCGGATCTTCTCGGCCGGCTGCCCGGTGTGCGAGGCCAGGATCTCGTCGAGACGGTTGCGGATGCGCTCGATCTCGGCGGCCTGGATCTCGAGGTCGGAGACCTGCCCCTGATAGGCGCCACCGGTACGCGGCTGGTGGATCAGGATCGTCGCGTTCGGCAGCGCCGCGCGCTTACCGGGGGTGCCGCCGGCGAGCAGGATCGCCGCCGCCGATGCCGCCTCACCGAGGCACACCGTCACGATGTCGCAGTGCACGTACTGCATCGTGTCGTAGATGGCCAGCATGTCGGGCACACTGCCACCGGGTGAGTTGATGTACATCGTGATGTCGCGGTCGGGATCCTGCGACTCGAGCACCAGCAGCTGAGCCATCACGTCATTGGCAACGGTCTGGTCGATCGGGGTACCGACGAAGACGATCCGCTCCTCGAAGAGCTTGGCGTACGGGTCGTACTGGCGCTGGCCGTTGGGCGTGTGCTCAATGAACTGCGGAAGGATGTAGCGCGCCTCGATCGCCTTCAGCGCCAGCGCCGAAGCCGGGATTCCGGCCGCCACGTCGGCGGGCAGGGCGTCGGTGGTCAGATTATGGGTCATTTCTGCTCCGTGAGGTTGGGATGCGACGAATGGTCTGTGGAGGGTCCGGCGCGTCAGTTCACCGGCACCGCACGCGTGATCACATGGTCAACCAGTCCGTATTCCTTGGCCTGCTCGGCGGTGAACCACTTGTCGCGGTCGGCGTCGGCCTCGATCTTCTCCAGCGGCTGACCACTGAACTCGGCGTTGAGCCGGTTCATCTCCTTCTTCGTCGCCGCGAACTGCTCGGCCTGGATGGCGATGTCGGCCGCGGTACCACCGATACCCGCCGACGGCTGGTGCATCATGATCCGCGAGTGCGGGAGCGCATGGCGCTTGCCCGGGGCACCCGCGGCCAGCAGGAACTGGCCCATCGACGCAGCCATCCCCATCGCATAGGTGGCCACATCGCACTCGGCGAGCTGCATGGTGTCGAAGATCGCCATGCCTGCGGTCACCGACCCACCGGGTGAATTGATGTAGAGGTGGATGTCCTTGGTCGGGTCCTCGGCGGCGAGCAGCAGGATCTGCGCGCACAGCCGGTTGGCGATGTCGTCGTCGACCTGTGTACCGAGGAAGATGATGCGCTCGCGCAGCAGTCGCTCGAACACCGAATCGGTGAGATTGAGCCCGGCGACTCCCGAGCTCATCGAAGGAGTGCGGCTCATCGAAGGGATGTCATCAGTCGGCTTGCTCACGATTCCTACCTTTACCTGTCGGTGTGGTGCCGGGTCGGGGGCAACCCGCCCGGCGTCGTGCGGGTCTGCTCGACCCGCACGCCTTGAGTTGATGCTCGTTACTTGCTTCTCGTTGTCCGGTGCCGTCTGTCACGTCGGCGGCTTCTCCGGCCTGTCCCGGAATCTGTCGGCCCCGGTGGTCGTTCCGGCGTTGTCACCGACACTAACCAATGCATCGCGTCCGGCACTCCCGGCGACGCCGTACTTCGCTCACAGCAGAACACGGCCCACGCCGGCGTGTCAGACGCGAACAGCCGGAGTCCATCGCTGGAATCCGGCTGTTCGTGATGAAGAAACTCAGGTGTCGGCGTCCTTGGCGCCCTCGACGTCATCCGCGGAGGCCGCATCGTCGGCTGCGGTTGCATCGTCGGCCTCGTCCTCACCGTAGAACTCGGCGAGGTCGATCGCGTTGCCATCGGAGTCGGTGACGCTGAACTTCCGGATAACGTCACCGAGCGCCTTGTTGCGGCGCACGTCGGCGTAGACGGCACCGAGCTGGTTGGCCTGCGTCAGTTGCTGGATGAAGTCCTGCGGCGCGATCCCGTAGCGCTGTGCGGAGAACAGGATCTGCTGGGTCAGCTCATCCTGACCGACAACGGTCTCGAGCTGATCGGCGATCGCGTCGAGCAGCAGCTCGGTGCGCACCGACTTCTCCGCGCTCTCGCGGGCCTCGGCCTCGAAGGCCTCGCGGGTGGTGCCCTGCGCCTCGAGCAGCTGGGCGAACACCGCCTCGTCGTGACCGATGCTGTGCAGTACCTGCTCGAGCTGCGCCTCGACCTGCGATTCGACGACCTTCTCCGGCAGCGGGACGTCGACCTTGGCGAGGAGTTCCTCGACCACGGCGTCGCGGATCTGGTTGGCCTGCTCGAGCTTCTTGGACTGATCGACACGCTCGGCGAGCGAGGTCCGCAGTTCGTCCACGGTGTCGAACTCGCTGGCCATCTGCGCGAACTCGTCGTCGAGCTCGGGCAGCTCACGCTCCTTGACGGAGTTGACCGTGACCGTCACCTGCGCCTCTTCCCCGGCATGGTCGCCGGCGACGAGCTTGGTGGTGAAGACCTTCGACTCGCCGGCCTTGAGTCCGACGAGGGCTTCGTCGAGTCCGTCGACGAGGTCACCGGAACCGACCTCGTGCGAGAGGCCTTCGGTGGAGGCTTCCTCGACGGCCTCGCCGTCGACACTGGCCGCCAGGTCGATGGACACCATGTCGCCATCCTGGGCGGCGCGGTCGACGCCGGCAAGGGTGCCGAAGCGGCTCCGCAGTTGCTCGATCTGCTCGTCGACGGCGTTCTCGTCGTCGACGACGGCGGGCACCTCGACCGAGAGGGTCGAGAAGTCCGGGAGCTCGAGCTCGGGACGCACGTCGACCTCGGCCGAGAAGGTGATCGTCTCGCCGTACTTGAGTTCCTCGAGATCGATCTCGGGCTGGCCGATCGCCTTGGTGTCGGTCTCGGCGACCGCCTGGCTGTACTTGCCCGGCAGCGCATCGTTGACGACCTGCGCGAGGATCGAGTCGCGTCCGACGCGGGCCTCGATCAGCTTGGCGGGCGCCTTGCCCGGACGGAATCCGGGGATACGGATCTGCTGGGCCAGGGACCGGAACGCCCGATCGAAATCGCCCGAGAGCTCCTCGAACGGTACTTCCACGTTGAGCTTCACCCGGGTGGGGCTCAGCTGCTCGACGGTGCTCTTCACGCTTCGAATGCTCCTATTTCTTGCGTTGCGGACGTCATGTGCGTCGTGGCCCGTCCTGACGGGCCAGGCCGTTGCTGTCGTTCGGTCGGTACAGAGTCGGGATGACAGGATTTGAACCTGCGACCCTCCGCTCCCAAAGCGGATGCGCTACCAAGCTGCGCCACATCCCGGCGCCCGCATCGCGGCAACGCCACCGGGGTGGGGATGCGCGGACAGGACCGACAGACGATCTTACGGGTCGCCCACCGCGAGACGAAACCCGGCCACCCGGATCGCCCTGCGCAGGATCTCCCGGATTCGCCGCACAGGGCCGATTTCGGTTCGGGCACACCGAACAGGTACAGTCTCATGCGCACCACAGCGGGTTCCGGCAACACCGGCGACCAACGCTGACGGGGCACGCGGGTGTAGCTCAATGGTAGAGCCCTAGTCTTCCAAACTAGCTACGCGGGTTCGATTCCCGTCACCCGCTCGCATCGACGAGAGCCCGGCACGAGGCATGTGCCGGGCTCTCCGCGTCTCGTGACCCACCCGGTCTCACGCCTCCCCGGTCTCGCACGTCACCGGCGGGGCTCGACGATCCCATGGTCGAAGGCGTAGACCACTGCCGCGGCGCGGTCGCGGACGCCGAGTTTGGTGAAGATCTTGCCGATGTGGCTCTTCACGGTCACCACCGAGATCACGAGTTCCGCGGCGATCTCGTCGTTGGTGAGCCCCCGACCGATGAGGCCGAGAACGGTCAGCTCCCGCGAGGTCAGACCGTCGGGGGCCGTCTGCGGCGTGGTCGGTCCGGGCGCACTGCGATAGGTGTCGAGGACGTGCGCGGTCACCGCGGGGTCGAGGACGGCCTCACCCTGCGCCACGAGCCGTACCGCCCGGATGAGTTCCTCGGCCGGCGAATCCTTGAGCACGAATCCCGCCGCACCGGCCCGCAATGCCCCGGACAGCAGTTGCTCGTCGCGGAAGGTGGTGAGAACCAGCACCGGCGGCGGCTCATGGGCTCCGCCGAGATCGTCGCGGAGGCGTCGGGTTGCCTCCACTCCCCCGACCCTGCGCATCCGGAGATCCATCACGACCACGTCGGGTCGATGCCGGACGACCATCTCGGCCACCTCGTCGCCATCGGAGCATTCGGCGACCACCTCGAAGCCGTCTCGCGGCCGCAGGATGCGTCGCAGCCCCGCCCGCACCAGGTCCTGGTCGTCGACCAGGGCAACCCGGGTCATCACAGCGGCCCGGTCACCGGTGAGCCGTCCGTTCGGGTCACCGGCACCGATACGAAAGTCGTTGGGGGAAGCCGTGTCCCGTCCGATTCTCGCGGGCCATCAGCCGCATCGACGGCGTGTGCGCCGGGGCCTGCGACCGCCACCATCGGGAAACGGGCATCCACACACCAGTGTCCGTCGACCACTCCCGCCGCGAAGGCGCCTCCGCAGTTCTCGACCCGCGAGGCCATTCCCGAGAGCCCGGAGCCGCCGAGCGCACGACGCGCGTCGGCGCTCACCGGGTTGCGGACACGCACCACGAGCGCGCTGCCGGGCTCCGGGCCCACCCGAACAGTGACGGTGCCGCGGGGTGCGTGGCGCGCAGCGTTGGACAACGATTCCTGAACGACGCGATAGACGGCCAGTCCGGTTCCGCCGGTGATCGTTTCGGCATTCCCGACGATCTCGGCGTCGAGATCGACTCCGGCCCTGCGGAATCCGTCGACAAGGTCGGCGAGATCGGCGAAACCCGGCTGCGGGGCCGACGACTCGGCGTCGGAGGTGCGTAACAGTTCGACCGTGCGTCGCGCGTCCTGCATCGTTGCGCGACCCACCTGCTCGGCGTCGACGAGGGCCTCGACGGCATCGGCGACGTCGTCGTGTTCCTGAAGCGCCCGCCGCGCGGCGGTGACGTTGAGCATCATGATGCTCAAGGAGTGCGCGAGGACGTCGTGCACCTCGCCGGCGATCTCCGCGCGATCGAGTGCCATCTGCTGCTCCTGGGCGCGTCGTTCCGCGTGCAGCAGGAGTAGCTGTTTCTGTAGCAGGTAGCCGACCACACCGCCGAAGCCGACCATGAGCACGAACAACCACGCCTGGGCGATGACCCCGGCCAGCCCGCCGCCGACCGCGGTCACCGACAGGGCGATGGTCGAGATGATCGCCTCCCGTCGGGTGGCCACCGCGGCGGTGAGGGTCGCGCACAGCGGAAGCAACAGGGTGGCGACGTCGACCTCCACGGGAACCTGCCAGAAGCACACCACTGCCGCCAGCGTGAATGCGGGCAGACCGAGAATCCACGGCTTCCAGCGGAGGATGACGGGCTGCCAGCCGCCGTACAAGCACGCGAGGTGCGGTCCCAGTGCCAGCGCCACCGCCGCCACCATCGGAATCCACTGGGTGCCGGAGAGACCGACGACCACACGCTGCACGACCGCGGCGACGGCGAGCGTGAACACCCCGAGGTCGGAGATGAGCATGTAACTCGTCGGGTAGTCGAACCCGAACATCACCAGGGCGTGCCGGTAGTGGGCCTCCAACCAGCGCATTCGCCCAGCCTATCGCCGCCGCGGCGTGTGCACATCCACCCACGGTCGGAGGTCGCCTCCACCCCGGGTAGGTCGGCAAAGATCCGCCCGCGGGGCGCTGACCAGGCAATTCGATCTCCATAGCGTGAGTGGTATCCGGATTGACCGGGTTTCATCGGACGAGGAGTACCCCATGCTGATCCTGCTGATCACCGTCGCCACCCTCATCACCCTCTTCTGGCTCCTGCACAGCCCGGATGACATGAACTTCCGTGGCCGCGAGACCGACATCGCCTATGCCGCACGAGAGAACCGCACTCGCCCGGCACACCGACCGACGCGGGTGGGTGCAGCGCTCCGCGTGACCCGGACCTCGCCGATGCCACGGCTGCTCGGTCCGACCCGACCGGCGGGGATGTGCGCATGACCGCATCGACCGGGCAGCGCCCCACGATCACCGAGCGGTGGTTCGACGCCGCCCCCGACGCGGCGTCGGGGTTGGTATCGACCTGCGCCGAGGCAGGGCCGTTGAGCGCGTCGGAAGCCGACGCCCTCTCGGCGCCGCCGATGCCCCGCAGCGCAACGGTCCGCAACGCGCTCCGGTTCGCCCGCCGTGAGGGCGACGTCGTGTTCGCCGACGCGGCGCGATGCGGCGACGTGCTCGCCTACGATCTGCCCGGCGCCCCCGGACGGTTGGTGGTGATCTCCGATCCCGCACACGTCCGCTCGGTACTGACGGCCGACCCGGCCATCGCGCCCTCGGCGACGCGGCTGTCACCGTTGCGCCCGATCGTGGGCCCCGACTCGGTGCTCACCACCGTCGCCGAGCAACACCGCAGACAACGGGCCGCGCTGCTGCCGTCTTTTCATCGCGCGTCGGTGGCGCAGTGCGCAGACGTGATCCGCCGGGCGTCGGCGGCGCATCTCGATCGCTGGCCGGCCCGTCGTCGAGTTCGGGTCGATCGCATCGCCCAGGCGATCACCCTCGACGTCATCATGGCCGTGATCTTCGGCATCCATGCCCCCGACGGCGTCCTCAGCGACGGTGTTCCCGACGCCGCAACCACCGTTGAACGACACCTCCGCGACGCCACCCGGCGCTTCCTTCGCTGGTCGTCGTCGACGGTCGGTACCGTGGCGCAATTGCTCAACGCCTCGCATCCCGAGCCCGTCGGCCTGCTCGCCCGGGGTGTTCGGCATCTGGATGCGGCGATCGCTGCGGTGATCGCCGAGCGTCGGGCCGGCCGTCACACCGCCGACGACGTGATGTCGGTGTTGCTCGCGGCGCGCGCCACCGACGGACTCCCGTTGTCCGACAGCGAGATCCGCGACGAACTCGTGTCACTGCTGCTCGCCGGTCATGAGACCACGGCCACCACGATCGCCTGGGCATTCGAACGCCTCACCCGTCACCCCGAGGTGTACGCACAGGCCCGCCGAGCCGCAGCCGAGGACGACGCCGAGTTCGTGGGCGCGGTGATCACCGAGACGATGCGATGCCGCCCGGTGATTCCGTCGGTCGCACGGGAATTGAAGCGCCCGTGGCGATTCGGCACCCATCGCGGCGAGCCCGGAGACATCGTGCTGGTGAGCACGGTGCTCCTGCACCACCGCGACGACCTCTATCCGCATCCCTTCGACTTCCGGCCGGACCGGTTCGTCGGCACTCGGACCGATCCGATGACACTGCTGCCCTTCGGCGGCGGCAACCGTCGCTGCCTCGGCGCCCATCTGGCGATGACCGAGCTCCAGATCGTCGTGCGCGACATCCTGCGAAGGGTTGAACTGGAGACCCATGACCGCCCGTCGGAACCTCCCCGCTACCGCAATGTCACGATGATCCCCGCGCGTGGTGGAACCGTCCGGGCACTTTCCGTCGACTGATCTCGCCGCAACCCGCGGCCCACGAGCATGTGATCTTCGCCACATCTCGCGTAGCCTGGGACCATGTCCTCCAGTCACGTCAAGAGTCAGCGCAAGTGCCCCTCGTGCGGGGCGAATCTCCACGTCCGCAAGGACGTCACCGAGACCACCGGCGGAAATCGGCGGGTCGACACCATGCTCGTGTGCCGTGACGAAGCCTGCTCCGAGCCGGCACGTCACCTGCACACCGAGCATCTCCAGCCCGCCTGACCCTCCGCCCGCGAACTCGCGGGTAACCCCCGTCACACCTGGTCATCCGTTCCAGTTGACACCGCATGCCACCCCGGTCAGATTGTGAAGCCTGTCGGGGGACATGACCGGTGTGGCCGTCGGCGCCACAGGTCTTCGAACCAGGAACTCGATGGGGGATTCGTGCTCTTCTCTCTCGGTGGTGGTCGCGCGCGTGCGACCACCCGCCCCAACCCGCTGTTCGGATCTCGTCGATCGAGCGTGCCGCGCACCGGGACGTCCCCGGCCGCACGGGTACGCCACCTGGCCCTCGCCGTCGTGGCGACCGCAGTGACTAGCGTGACGGTGTCGAGTGGCTGGCTCGGCGCCGGACCCGCCCACGCCGACGACGTCGCACTCCCCACCCCGTTGCCCGACTCCTTCTATTCCCAGCCCGCCGACATCGCCTCGCATCGCGACGGCGACATCCTCGCGGTGTGCCCGCGGACCACTCCGCCCGGATTCTTCGACGTGCGGACCTACCAGCTGAAGTTCCGCTCGTCCGACAGCCAGGGCAAGCCGATCGCGGCGGTCACCACCCTACTGGTCCCGATCCACAAGCAGGCCAACGGACCACTGTTGTCGTTTCAGCACATCATCAACGCGGTGGGACTCGAGTGCGCGCCGTCGCAGGCCCTGTGGACCACCGACCCGAACCTCACCATCCGGGAGGCGCCGGGCCTCAACGGTGCGCTTCAACGCGGGTGGACGGTCTCGATCCCCGATCACCTGGGCCCGCGTAGTGCCTACGGGGCGGCCCGACTGGGCGGTCAGATCGCCCTCGACGCCACCCGCGCCGTGCAACGGTTCGGACCCGCCCAGGTCGCCAAGAGCAAGGTGGCGATGGCGGGCTACTCCGGCGGCGGCATGGCAACCGCCTGGGCCGCTGCGCTGGCACCGACCTATGCACCGGAGCTGAACATCGTCGGCGCAGCGTACGGCGGCGTCCCGATGGATCTGATCAAGATGGCCGAGGGCCTGGGGTACAGCAATCCGCATCCCGCCTTCGGCCTGGCCTTCGCCGCGGCGATCGGTCTCTCCCGCGAGTATCCGCAGCAGATCCCGATGATGAAATTCTTGTCACCGCTCGGGAAGCAGATGTATTCCGAGATGCGCAATGCCTGCACCAACGACATCCTGCGCCTCGGCGCGGGTCACTCGGCCAAGCAGGTGTCGGTGGGCGGTGAGCAGATCTTCGAGGACCCGACAGCACGCCGCGTCGTCCAGGACAACAGCCTCGCGTTCTATCCGCGTGTGGCCAAGACCCCGATCTTCGAGTGGCACAGCCCGACCGACGTGTTGATCCCGGTGGCCTCGATCGATCAGACGATGCGGCGCTACTGCCGGGCCGGAACCCGTGTGCAGCAGTTCTCCACGCCGTCACCCGATCACATGTCGGCGGCGGTCATCGGACTGCTGCCCGCTTTCGACTATCTCGGTGACCGGTTCGCCGGATTGCCGGCTCCCAGCACCTGTTGAGGTCGCACAAGGTGGGGACACGCGCCGGTTGATGTGACCGCAATCACAGCCGACGTTTCCGGCGCCCTCACCTCCGGTTTCCAGATGCCGCATCGCAACTACACGACGGTGACGTCGCTCGATCGCCCAATGCCCTTTGGCCCCATGGCAACAGTTGTGTAACGATGGTGCCTGCGCCCCGGGGGAGCGCCCGGATGTCCCACAAGCAAAGGTTTCCACTTCCGTGCTGAACACCACCAACTCACCTCGCCGTCGTCGCGGCACGAGCCGCCTCGTGGCCATCGTCCTCGGCGTGATCGCCATGGCCCTTGCGCTGCCGGGCATGGCGCAGGCCGCCCCCGTCACGGTCATCCCCGGGCTCCCGCCGGTCGAGATCCCGTCGATCCCGGGTCTGCCGACCCCGCCGGCCGCACCGCCGTCGACGACCACCCCGCCTCCGACGACCACCACCCCGGAAACCCCCGGAGTGCCCGCGGAGCCCAAGGTCTCGACCCCGACCGGTTGGGTTGCCCTCGCCGAGGATTCGACGCACACCATCTACTGGTGGAAGGACGGCACCTTCGTCAAGTCGATGCCGATCTCGATGGGCTCCGATGCCCACCCGACTCCGAACGGCGTCTACCACACCAAGGAGAAGTACCGTGACATGTACATGGACTCCTCCACCTACGGCGTGCCCGTCGATTCGCCCGGTGGTTACCGCACCTATGTCGAGTACGCGACCCGCATGTCCTGGGACGGCATCTTCATCCACGCCGCTCCGTGGTCGCTCGAGCAGCAGGGCCACAGCAACGTCAGCCATGGCTGCATCAACGTGAGCACCGAGAACGGCAAGTGGGTCTACGACACCATCGGTCGCGGCACCCCGATCGTGGTCCGTGGCACCGTCGGCGGTCAGTACACCGGCGACTGATCACCCACCCGTCTTGGTACCGATGAAGGGCCGGCCTACCTGGGCCGGCCCTTCATCGTTCGTCGGGCCTCATGACCGAGGTCAGGCCACCGGCGCCGACACATCGAGATCGAGGGAACGGCCCTCCGCGCGCACCCGTGCGATCGCACGCATCTTGTTCGACGCGTCGAGTGCGGCCACCTTGTAGCCCTCGGCGAGCGTCGGATAGTTGAACACCGCGTCGACGAGGTAGTCGACGGTGCCGCCGAGACCCATCACGGTCTGGCCGATGTGGACCAGTTCGGCGGCGTTCGACCCGAAGGCGTGGACGCCGAGCAGCGTGCGGTCCTCGGCGTGCACGAGAAGCTTGAGCAAGCCGTAGGAGTCACCCATGATCGCCCCGCGTGCGAGCTCGCGGTACCGGGCCACTCCCACCTCGAACGGGATGTTGTCGGTGGTCAGTTGATCCTCGGTCCGGCCGACGAAGCTGATCTCGGGGATCGCGTAGATCCCGATGGGTTGCAGGTCGGTCGGGGTGTGCCCGACCGGCTCGCCGAAGGCGTGATACGCCGCGCGGCGTCCCTGCTCCATCGAGGTGGCCGCCAGCGCCGGGAATCCGATGATGTCGCCGACGGCATAGATGTGCCCGACCTCGGTGCGGAAATGCTCGTCGACCTTCAGCCGCCCACGGTTGTCGGCGGTGAGGCCCGCGGCCTCGACGGCGAGCTCATCGGAAACACCTTGACGCCCTGCGGAATACAAGACGGTATCGGCCGGGATCTGCTTTCCCGATTCCAGGATGGTCAGGGTTCCGGAGGGGTGGGTCTCGACGGTGCGGACATGCTCGCCGAAACGGAAGGTGACGCCACGTTCCCGGAGCTGATACTGCAGGGCCTCGACGATCTCCCGGTCACAGAAGTCGAGCATGGCCGGCCGCTGCTCGATCACGGTGACCTTGGTGCCCAGTGCCGCGAACATCGACGCGTATTCGATGCCGATCACCCCGGCGCCGACCACCACCATCGATCCCGGGACGCGGTCGAGTTCGAGGATCTGATCGGAGTCGACGACGGTCTCCCCGTCGAAGTCGACCGACGACGGCCGCGCCGGGCGGGTGCCGACCGCGACGACGAAGTGGTCGGCGGATACGTGTTTGAGGTCTCCGGTGGCATCCTCGATCGCGATCTCGTGCGGGCCGGTGAAGG
The DNA here is from genome assembly GCF_030077625.1 of Gordonia sp. L191. Classification (NCBI taxonomy): domain Bacteria; kingdom Bacillati; phylum Actinomycetota; class Actinomycetes; order Mycobacteriales; family Gordoniaceae; genus Gordonia; species Gordonia sp. L191. The sequence continues at coordinate 2,994,144 of NZ_CP125996.1, forward strand.
TCGCGCTGCCGATGAGCGTGGCGACGCCGTTGCGGGCCAGCTGACTCTGGATGACGTCGATCTCCTTGCCGACGACGTGCATCGTCCGCGCGGTGAGGTCGGCCACGGTGATGTCGGACTTGAGTCGATAGGACTGCCCGTAGAGCTCACGCTGATTCAGGCCGGTCAGGTAGAGCACGGCCTCTCGGAGGGTTTTCGACGGGATGGTGCCGGTGTTGATGCACACGCCGCCCATCATGTGTTTGCGTTCGACGATCGCGGCGCGCTTGCCGAGTTTGGCCGCCGCGATGGCTGCTTTCTGACCTGCCGGTCCTGACCCGATGACGACGATGTCGTAATGATCCACCGTGGATCCTTCGCTCGATGTGTCCGTGGCTCGGCGGTGTAGCGATCACCGCAGGTGACCGGTACCGCCCGGACAAGTGTCACCCAGGTCGCCAGATCCCACGACTCGAGCGGCGGACCTCAGGCCGCCAGCTCGGCCGGGCCCAGGGTGAAGGTGGCCTGCACCTGCATCCATTGGGCCAGCGCCTGACAACCGGTGGTCAGCGGATCGGTCACCGAGTCCCGCCGGTAGGGCTCATCGTGGTAGGCGGTGTGTCTGCCGCCGGCCCGATTGCGAATGACCATGCCGCGCCAGGCGATGACACCGGGAAGGTAGCCGCGGACCTCGCGCCATGCCGAACCCAGCCGTTCGACGTCGCGCAGCCATTGCGCCGGACGCACCGAGGTCGCCCGGGCGTTCTGGAAGGAGTTGGAACGCACCACCTTCCATGTCTGCGACAGCCAGCGCCGAGGCGCGGCGAAGGTGAGGGTGTCGGTGAGATCGGCGATGTCGCGGACGAACGAATCCCGCGATGCGTTGCAGATCATGTCCTCGGGGACGCCGACCCACCAGACCGGGATGCGCTGGGGGATCGCCGTGCCCGGTCCGGCCACTCCCCACCCGTCGCAACCCGCGACCACACCGGGCGGCTGATGGGGGTCGGCGACGAATCCGACCGCCACGACACGGTTCAGCGCACGTGTGTCGGCACATGCGTCGAGGTCGGCCAGCAGTCGACGGATCACCACCGCGCCCTGCGAGTATCCGATGATCATCACCGGCCCGGCAACGGCATGGAGCGCCGCGGCCAGTGCGCGCTGCCCGGCGGCAACGCTGTCGGCGTAGCTGATCCCCGAAAGATGCGGTGCCGGACCATAACTCGCGGGATAGCCCACCCATCGCGCGCCGAACCGGTCGTCGAGGGCGTCGGTGACACCCGCCAGCAACCCGGTGACCTCGGTGCGCGTGTCACCGTCGTGGGACTCTCCGGTTCCGCCGACCACCAGGACCGTCACCGCGCGCACCGGATCAGCATGGGCTGTCATCACTCCATCCTCGCGACTGTCGATGAGAGGTGCCGGACAGTCGGCTGAGGGTCGGATGAGAGTCGGAACAATACGGTGTGATGCCTGGTCACCGACGTGCCGAGCGTGCCCAGGATCACCCGGGGTTCGGTTGCGTAACACAGATGTAACGCGAACAATGGACGAGGTCGAACACGGTCGTGAACCGTCGACGATCATCATCCCCGAGAAGTACGAAAGAAGCGGTACCCATGTCGTTCGCACGTCTGCGTGAACGTTTTCTCCCCTCCGGCCACAACCACCGTCGACTCTACGAGCGCATCGTCCTGATGTCGACCGGAGCCCAGCGCGACGAGTTGCTCGTCATGGCCCAGCGCCACGAAACTCGCTGACCTTCACTCACTTTCACCACCCCGACGCAGTAGGCGCGATCGTCAGCGCTGACAGTTGGGACACCAGTACAGGTTTCGTCCCACGAGTTCGGTGGTCGCGATCGGGGTCCGGCAGATCCGGCAGGGTTCACCGGTGCGCCGATAGACGTAGGTGCGTGGCCGATCCGGGGCGTATGACCCCGGTCCGTGGTCGTCCTCCGGCCGAATCACGTGAATTCGCCCGCGCCGCACGCCGATTCGCATGAGGCCGACGAGATCGGCCCACAGGTCGTCGAAGGTCTCCCGATCGACGGCGCGCCCGGCCCGCATTGGGTCGAGTCGTGCACGGAACAGGACCTCGGCGCGATAGACGTTACCGACGCCGGCCATCACCTTCTGATCCATCAGCAGCGCGGCGATCGGGCGTGACGAACGGTGGATCGCCTGCCATGCGCGCTCCGGGTCGGCGTCGGACCGAAGTGGGTCCGGGCCGAGCCGCGCGACGAGGTCCTCGAGGTCGGCCGGCGTATACAACTCGCAGGCGGTCGGCCCGCGCAGGTCGGTGCCCACCTCGTCTCCGACGATCCGCATCCGGACCTGTCCGACGGGCTCCCCCATCGGCACCGCGAGTTCGGTGAAGGAACCGTAGAGCCCGAGGTGGACGTGCAACAGTTGGGTCCGCTTGCCGTCGCGGTAGCGCTGGATCAGGTGTTTGCCCCACGCCTGCGCGCGATGGAACTCCATGCCGTCGACCACCGCGGCACCCTCGGCGAAACGCCCCTGCGGGCTCGACACCCGCACCCGCTGACCACCGAAGAGCTTCTGTTGACGCCGGGCAAGGCGGTGCAGGGTATGCCCCTCAGGCATCGACCATCACCGGCGACGTCACCGATCTCGCCGACGTCGCCGCCATCACCGGGAGCTCAGGACTCGGGGACGGCCGGTGCCACACCGGTCTTCTCGAACTCCGAGAGGATGTCGATCCGACGCTGGTGGCGCGGTTCGTCCGACCACTTGGCCGCCAGGAAGGCGTCGACGATCTCGAGCGCTTCCTCGGTGGTGTGCATCCGTCCGCCGATCCCCATCAGCTGCGCGTTGTTGTGCTGGCGAGCGAGCTGGGCGGTCTCGACGCTCCACGCCAGGGCACACCGCGCACCGGGTACCTTGTTCGCGGCGATCTGTTCGCCGTTTCCGCTGCCGCCGAGCACGATTCCGAGGCTGCCCGGATCGGCCACCACCTTCTCCGCTGCGGCAATGCAGAATGCCGGGTAATCGTCGGCGGCGTCGTAGACGTGTGCTCCGCAGTCGATCACCTCATGACCGTTGGACCGCAGATGTTCGGCGATGGCCGCCTTGAGTTCGAAGCCGGCATGATCTCCACCCACGTATACGCGCATGAGCCTCACTATAGATCCCGCCCACCCGCGATTCCGGTGCCGGGTGACGACCCGACAGTGGTCGTCACATGGGTCACCCCCGAACGACTCCGCCCCGGCGACCGGGGGCGGTCGTCGGGGCGGGGTGCACTCCAGGGCGGTCAGTCGAACTCGGGGTCCTCGTTGCGAGAGCGCTTGAGCTCGAAGAAGTGTGGATAGGACGACAGTGCCACCGCACCGTCCCACACCGTGCCCGCGGTTTCACCGCGCGGGATGCGCGAGAGCACGGGACCGAAGAAGGCCACATCATTGATGTGGATGGTCGGCGTGCCGACGTCGTCGCCGACCTTGTCCATCCCGCGGTGATGGCTCTCGCGGATCGCCTCGTCGAACTCGGTGGAGTCGGCGGCCTCGGCCAGTGTCGGATCGAGATCGAGTTCGGCGAGCGACTCGGCGATCACCACGTCGAAATCCTTGTTCTGTCCGTTGTGGATACGGGTACCCATCGCGGTGTAGAGGGGCGCGAGGATCGACTCATCCTTCGCCGCGGCCGCGGCGGCGATCACACGGACCGGCTTCCATGCCTGTTTGAGGCCCTCGCGATAGCTGTCGGGGATGTCGCGCCCCTCGTTGAGCACCGCCAGGCTCATGATGTGGAAATTCACCTCGATGTCGCGCACCTTCTCGACCTCGAGGATCCACCGCGAGGTGATCCAACACCACGGGCACAGCGGGTCGAACCAGAAATCCACACGATCCTTCGACATACGTCTTCCCTTCTTCTCGACGATTCCCGGGCACCGATCTGCTGTCACCGGGTGCGCGGCGAACTCGGCCCACTCAACCCGTCCGCGGCCGTGACCATTCCATTCGATCCTGCGCTCCCGGCGTCGCGTCGGCACCCCCGATCGCCGCCGAGCACTAAGCTGGCCGCTGTGACTGCCCCGAATCTCACCCGTGATCAGGCCCGCGAGCGCGCCGCCACCGTCGACGTGTCCCACTACGCCATCGAGCTCGATCTCACCGACGGCAACGGCGCTCCGGGCGCCACCACCTTCGCCTCCACGACGACGGTGACCTTCACCGCCACGCAGGGCGCATCGACCGTCATCGACCTCGTTGCGCCGACCCTGCGCTCGGCGACGCTCAACGGCACCGAGCTCGACGTCACCGGCTTCGACGAGTCCGTCGGCATCGAATTGACCGGTCTGGCCGCCGAGAACACCCTGACCGTGGTGGCCGACTGCGCCTACTCGAACACCGGCGAGGGCCTCCACCGTTTCGTCGACCCCACCGACGACTCGGTCTACCTGTACTCGCAGTTCGAAACCGCCGATGCCAAGCGGATGTTCGCGTGTTTCGATCAGCCCGACCTCAAGGCCACCTACACGCTGACGGTCACCGCGCCCACCGATTGGAAGGTGATCTCCAACGCGCCCGTGGCCAACACTGTGGCCGCCGAACCCGGCGTGCACCGCTTCCGCGAGACGCCGACGATGAGCACCTACCTCGTGGCCCTGATCGCCGGTCCCTACGCCGAATGGACCGACTCCTACACCGACGAGCACGGCACCATCCCCCTGGGGATCTACTGCCGGGCCTCGCTGGCTGAGTTCATGGACGCCGACCGGTTGTTCACCGAAACCAAGCAGGGATTCGCGTTTTACCACAAGAACTTCGGCATCCCCTACGCCTTCGGCAAGTACGATCAGCTCTTCGTTCCGGAGTTCAACGCGGGCGCCATGGAGAACGCCGGGGCGGTGACCTTCCTGGAGGACTACGTCTTCCGGTCCCGCGTCACCAACTATCTCTATGAGCGCCGGGCCGAGACCGTCCTGCACGAGATGGCCCACATGTGGTTCGGCGATCTCGTCACCATGAAGTGGTGGGATGACCTGTGGCTCAACGAATCCTTCGCCACCTTCGCCTCGGTGCTGTGCCAGGCGGAGGCAACCGAGTACACCAGCGCCTGGACCACCTTCGCCAACGTCGAGAAGTCGTGGGCCTACCGGCAGGATCAGCTGCCCTCGACACATCCGGTGGCCGCCGACATCCCCGACATCGCCGCGGTCGAGGTGAACTTCGACGGCATCACCTACGCCAAGGGCGCGTCGGTGCTCAAACAACTCGTCGCCTACGTCGGCCTCGAGGACTTCCTCGCCGGTCTCCGCGATTACTTCTCCGCGCACCGCTTCGGTAACGCGACCTTCTCCGATCTTCTTGCCGCACTGGAGAAGTCCTCGGGCCGCGACTTGTCCGACTGGGGTGGGCAGTGGCTCAAAACCACCGGCATCAACGTGTTGCGCCCGGACTTCGAGCTCGACGACTCGGGCGCATTCACCCGGTTCACCATCGTGCAGGACGGTGCGGTCCCGGGTGCCGGTGGCGCCGACAACTCGTCAAAGGTGGGCGGGACGAGGGTGCACCGGCTGCGGGTCGGCATCTATGACGACGGCGACTCGGGCGCGTTGACCCGTACGCACAGCGTCGAACTCGACGTCGAGGGCGAACGCACCGACGTCGCCGATCTGCTCGGCGTCCACCGCGGCAAGCTGATCCTGATCAACGACGACGACCTCACCTACGCCTCGGTGCGGCTCGACCCCGACTCGTTGTCGACTGCGACCACCCGGATCGGCGACATCAGCGATTCCATGCCGCGCACCCTGGTGTGGTCGGCGGCGTGGGAGATGACCCGTCAGGCCGAGATGGCCGCCCGCGACTTCGTCGAGTTGGTCGAGCGCGGGATCGTCGCGGAAACCGAGATCGGGGTGGTCCAGCGAGTTCTGTTGCAGGCCACCACCGCCATCGAGTCCTACGCCGACCCGACGTGGGCCGAGCAGACCGGGCGTCCCGGCTTCTCGGCGCGACTGCTCGAACTCGCCCGCGCCGCCGACCCCGGCTCGGATCACCAGCTGGCCTTCGTCAACACCCTGTTGGCCGGCGCTCTCGACGACGATCAGGTCGGCGTGGCCAAGGGTCTGCTCGACGGTGACGACCCGGCGTCGCACGGGCTGTCCGGGCTCACCGTCGACACCGATCTGCGGTGGCGGCTGGTGATCGCACTGGCCACCGCGGGCGCCATCGACACCGACCCCGGCTCGACCCCGGTCATCGATGCCGAGGCCGAGCGCGACAACACCGCCGCCGGTGCCCGGCAGGCCGCGACGGCCCGTGCCGCCCGCCCGCTCGCGCAGGCGAAGGCCGATGCCTGGGCTCAGGCCGTCGACGACGATTCGGCCTCGAACATCTTCACCCGTTCCGTCGTCGCCGGCTTCGCCCGCCCCGGTCAGGGTGCACTGCTGGGCGGGTACGTCGCGACGTTCTTCGACGCCGTACCCGGTGTGTGGTCGCGGCGCTCGAGCGAGGTCGCCCAGACGGTGGTGGTCGGGCTCTACCCGTCGTGGGAGATCAGTGAGGCCGGTCTCGCCGCCGCCGACGAGTTCCTGGCCGCCGACCATCCCGCCGCGCTCAAGCGTCTCATCGTCGAAGGCCGTGCGGGAGTAGAACGTTCACTGCGCGCCCGGGCGTTCGACGCCACGCGCTGACCGTCGTGGCGGGCGGCCGAATGCTCAGCGCGCCCGCCACACGTAGCGGATCTGCGGTCGGCCGGTGTTGCCGTACTCGGTGACCCGGTCGACCGTACCGTCGTCGGCGAGACGTTCGAGGTAGCGCCAGGCCGTCACCCGGGAGCTACCGATCGCGCCGGCGACCTCCGAGGCGGTCAGACCGTCACCGCTGTCGCGGATGGCACGCCCGACGGCGTCCTCGGTGTCCGGGGAACGACCCTTCGCGGCGGTACGCCGGGTGTCGGCGGTGCGCAGGTTCGCCAGCGCACGATCGATGTCGCGTTGACTCACCGCGTCTCCCCCACCGGTCAGCGCCTCGCGATAGCTCAGGTACTGCCGGATCTTCTCACCGAATGCCGCGAAGGTGAACGGCTTGATGAGATAGAGCAGCACCCCGTGGGCCATCGCGCTTCGAACCGAATCCAGGTCTCGCTGCGCGGTGATCGCAATGATGTCGGGGGACGGAACGATGCCCGACAATGCCGAGGCCAGCGAGATGCCACTCGCGTCGGGCAGGCCGAGATCGAGCAGGACGAGGTCGACGGGGTGAGCGCCGTCGGCGGCCGCGGTGGCCCGGCGCAGGGCCTCCTGCGCGGTGGCTGCATGCGCGACGACGTCGAATCCGCCGATGCGCGACAGGAAGTCGACATGCGCGGCGGCGATCACCTGGTCGTCCTCGACCACGAGCACCCGGATCATCTCGGCCCTGATCGCATCATCTGAACCCCCCGGTGTCCGGTTCGGTCGGTGTCGATGTCTGCGCACCGGCGGTGATCTCGACGCCGACCACCGAACCGTAGGTGTTCTCCGCTCGGATCGTACCGCCGTGCAGGTGCACGACCTGCGCGACCAGCGCGAGACCGAGTCCGCGACCGGCGGTGTCCCCACCGGCCTTCGTCGAGTAACCGCGGCGTCGCGCTCGAGCGAACTCGTCGGGAGTCATGCCGGGTCCGGAATCGGCGACCACCACGTGCACGTGGGCGGCATCGCCGACGACGGTCACCTCCACCCAGGGATCGTCCGGGTCGACGGCGTCAAGCGCATTGTCGATCAGATTGCCCACCACGGTGATCAGCTCACCGGCCGAAAGGACCTGCGTCGCATGGTCATCGACCATTGACTCTTCGGTGAGGGTCAGTGCGACACCGCGTTCGGCGGCCTGTGCGGTCTTGCCGAGCAGCAATGCCGCCAGGGTCGGTTCGACCACCGCATCACCGACCCGATCGACGAGTTTCTGGGAGAGTTCGATGTTCTCGGTGGCCATGCGCACGGCGTCGTCCGACCGTCCCATCTCGATCAGCGCCACGATCGTGTGCAGCCGGTTCGCCGACTCGTGCGCCTGCGACCGCAGCGCCTCGGCGAAGCGTGTCATCGAGTCGAGTTCGCCCATCGCCTCGGCCACCTCGGTCCGGTCACGAATGGTGATGACCGCGGCATCCCGACCGGGCACCGGTGACCGATTCACCATCAGCACTCGCCCGCCCTCGGCCACGAGAATGTCGCGCAACGGTTCGGTGCCCGACGTCATGAACTCCGGGATCCGAAGCGGCTCATCGAGTCCCAGCAGTCGGCGCGCCTCGTCGTTGACGAGTACCGGGCGCGACGAATCGACGACGACGAGTCCCTCGCGGACCGCGTGCAGGACCGCATCGTGATGGTCGTACATCACCCGCAATTCCGTCGGGGTGAGCCCACCGGTATGACGGAGCAGTCGCCGACGGATCGCCCACAGCCCGACCAGCGCGATCACCAGGGCAACGCCGCCGATCGCGCCGATCAGCGGGAGTTGGGACACCCAGTCCTCGGTCAACGTCGACTGGGTGATGCCCGCGGCCACCGCGCCGACGATGGTGCCGTCGCCGGCGCGGACCGGAGCGATGGTGCGGACCGAGGGACCGAGTGTGCCGGTGTAGATCTCGGTGAACGTCTCCCCCCGCAGGGCCGGTGAAATGGTGCCCAGATAGCGACCACCGATGAACCGGGGATCGGTGTGGGTGTAGCGGATGCCGTCGGTGTTCATGATCGTGATGAACGCGATGCCGGTGGCCAGCCGGATGTGCTCGGTGACCGGCTGCAGTTGCGCCGTCGGGTCCGGTGAGGTGATCGCCGCGGCGGTCGACGGGGCGTCGGCGATACTCACCGCCACCGCGGTCACCTGCTCCCGCGCCGCCCGATTCGCGTCGGCCCGGGCATCGACGATCGCGAGGAGACTGCCCACCACGACGATCGCGACGACCACCGCGACCTGCAGTGCGACCGCCTGCCCGGCCAACGACCGCGGCAGCAACCGTGCCCTCACCCGTGCACCTCCTCGTTCTCCGCCCACCGGCCCGACCTCCCACAGCGTGTCCATCCGGCGCACTCACACTGCCCGATCGGGGTGTTCCACGCCACTGAACGAAATGAACTCAATGGTGACCGGGGTCACCCCGAGACCGAAGAATTCTCGATCAGCACCTCCCATCGCCGTACGCGAGGGCGGGACGAGAAAGGACTCACTGATGAACATCAGGTCGAACGCGGCGGGCACCGCCGATTTCCCGGCCACCCCGCGCAAGAAGCGGGACCGCACCCATTGGCTCTACATCTCGGTGATCATCGCGGTGATCGCAGGCGTGGCCGTCGGACTGATCTGGCCGGAGGTGGGCAAGGACATCGGCGTGCTGGGCACCATGTTCGTCGCCCTCATCAAGATGATGATCGCGCCGGTGATCTTCTGCACCATCGTCCTGGGCATCGGATCGGTCCGTAAGGCCGCCACCGTCGGCAAGGTCGGCGGACTGGCCTTCGTCTACTTCCTGGTGATGTCGACCGTCGCCCTGGCGATCGGCCTGGTCGTGGGCAATCTCATCAAGCCCGGCACCGGCCTCAACATCTCGGCGGTGGCCGGTCAGGGCGCAGAGCTGGCGGAGAAGGCCCACGAATCGGGCGGGACCATGGAGTTCATCGAGGGCATCATCCCCACCTCGCTGCTGTCGTCGCTCACCGAGGGCAGCGTGCTGCAGGCACTGTTCGTGGCACTGCTCGTCGGCTTCGCCATCCAGGCCATGGGGCGCACGGGAGAACCCATCCTCAACGCCGTGGCCTACTTCCAGAAGCTGGTGTTCAAGGTCCTCACCATGATCCTGTGGGTCGCCCCGATCGGCGCGTTCGGTGCGATCGCCAACGTCGTCGGCCAGACCGGCTGGGCCGCGGTGGGCCAGCTGCTGGTGCTCATGGTCGCGTTCTATCTGACCTGCCTGGTGTTCGTGTTCGGTGTGCTGGGAGTGCTGCTCAAGACCTCGGCGGGGGTGTCGATCTTCAAGCTGGTCCGGTACCTGGCCCGCGAGTACATCCTGATCTTCGCGACCTCGTCGTCGGAGTCCGCGCTGCCCCGGCTGATCGCCAAGATGGAACACCTCGGTGTCGAGAAGACCACCGTCGGTGTCGTGGTGCCGACCGGCTATTCGTTCAATCTCGACGGCACCGCGATCTACCTGACCATGGCCTCACTGTTCATCGCCGACGCCATGGGCGATCCGCTGTCGATCCCGGAGCAGATCGGGCTCCTAGCGTTCATGATCATCGCCTCCAAGGGTGCCGCCGGTGTCAGCGGCGCCGGCCTGGCCACCCTCGCGGGCGGACTGCAGGCCCACCGCCCGGAGATGCTCGACGGCGTCGGCCTCATCGTCGGGATCGACCGCTTCATGTCGGAGGCGCGTGCGGTCACCAACTTCTCCGGTAATGCCGTGGCCACCCTGCTGGTCGGCTCGTGGACCGGAACCGTCGACAAGGCACGCGTCGAGGAGGTACTCGCCGGCCGAGACCCGTTCAACGAGCAGGACATGGTCGACGAGGAACCGATCGACCGGCCCGGCACACACGACGACACCATCGTCACCGAGAAGGAACTCGCCGCTCGCTGAACGACGGTGGCACCGACTCGGGTGCCACGAGACGCCGGCGCCGGTCACTCCCACCAGGAGTGACCGGCGCCGGTGTCGGCACGCAATGGTTCGTCGTGAAGGCCCTCCGGGTGCGCACCCCCTGCGCGGACACATCATCCACCGAAAACGCCGATGCGGGGCTCCTGGTGGGGAGCCCCGCATCGGCGAGAAGAGACGAGATCCGGCGATCAGGAAGGTGCGGCAGCGGTCGCGACGACGTGCAGCGCGGCAATCAGCCCGTCGATGAGCTGACCGGAGCGGAAGCTGCCGATCGCGGCGGTCACACCGAGCTGGGCGACCCGATCGTTGACCCGGTCGGCCACCCGTGCACCGGACACGACGACGACGTCGTGGGTGTTGGGTGACACGGCGATCAAAGCGCCGTTCGCAGGCTCGGGAGCCTGGGCGAGGGCAGCGCGCGCGTCGGCGACGGCGTCCTCACCGAGCTCGCCGATGTAGACCGAGAACCGCACGAGGGCCTTCTCGCTGGCGGCCTTGAGGGCGTCGTCGAGGTCGATCAGATCCCGCTGCGAGAACGGCGGGGTGCTCGGTGCCTGACCGGGAAACCGGGTCGCCGAGACGCGGCCGCTGTTGGTGATCACCGTTCCCATCGGGAGCGCGGTGGTCGGCGACAGCTTGACGTTGCCGCCCTGCGCGGCGCCGGGCGTGCCGGCCTGAGTCACTTCACCACTTGCCACTGGCCGAGCCTCCATCCACATCGGTCGGTCCCGCGTGGTGCGGCAGTGCCATCGGCTCGATCTCGGTGGCGCTGAACAGCAACGGCTGGCGCGTCCACTCCTGGTCGAGCGTGTACTCCTGCACCTTCGGGTATTTCAGGCCGGACGAGAACATCATCGAGACGACACAGAGCACGACCATCACGACGCAGATGACCGTGACCACGACTCCGATACCGACCATGGCGCTATCCATGACATCCTTTCGATCGGTGTTTCTCGAACGGCACGAAACCGCTCGCACCACCAGGTTGTGTGATCAATCTAGCCCACCGGCGCGCGTGCGTCCCAGTGGGGCCTACAACGTGTCGTAGACGTTTGGCGGACTCCGTCCGGGACGTTTGGCGGACTCCGTCCGGGACGTTTGGCGGACTCCGTCCGGGACGTTTGGCGGACCCCGTCCGGGACGTTTGGCGGACCCCGTCCGGGACGTTTGGCGGACTCCGTCCGGGACGTTTGGCGGACTCCGTCCGGGACGACACGCGGACCTCGACCACCGGAAACGACCGGCTTGTCAGGCAGCCCCGGCGTCGATGTATTGGACCCACGCCGGATCGATCTCCTTGATCGTGGCCAGCAATCGCCAGTGCCGTCCCTTGGGCGCGGTGAGCGGGGTGTGCAGGGTCCAGCCGAGCTCGCTGAGCAGGCGGTCGGCCTTGCGGTGGTTGCAACTCGCACAGCAGGCCACGCAGTTCTCCCAGCAGTGACCACCGCCACGGCTTCGGGGCAGCACATGGTCGATCGTGGTGGCCTTGGCCCCGCAGTAACCGCATCGGGAGCGGTCTCGATGCATCAACGCCGCCCTGGTCATCGGCGTGACCGCCCGATAGGGCACGCGCACGTAGGACCGCAGTCTGATCACCGACGGGATCGGGACCGTTCGTGCCGCGGAGTGCACGGCCATGCCCGGGGCCGCGGCGTGGACAACATCGGCACGTTCACGCAGGACGAGGATGATCGCGCGGCGCAGGGAGATCGCGGTGAGCGGCTCGTAGGTCGCGTTGAGCAGCAGCACCCGGCGTCGTCCCCACAGCCCGGCGCCCGGACGGGACTCGTCGGCGACATCCGGGTTCTCGACGGGTTCCTGGCCGCCCGACTCCGGGCTCTCGTGAGCGGGGCGCAGCGACCGGGGCTCGCCACGCAACATCGTCACATCACGAACCTGCCGTTGGCTTCTGCGTGTCATCCCGCCTCCCGTGCGCGCGCCGGACGCGTCAAGTGGAACACGCCGAGCGCTGTCGTGCACGACAAATCTCGGGTGTCGGCGCAGGTCACTTGTGTGAACAGCGGATGTCGGGCACCGAGCCCGCAGCGGGTACCCACGGCGTCCACCAATGGTGGCCACGCGTGAGGTTTGAGACCTCCGGCGCCGGTGGAGGACACTGGTGGGGTGAGTGCCTCCCAGCCCGTTCCCGCACCCGAGAGCCGATCGTTCTACGACGAGGTCGGCGGCGCAGACACCTTTGCTCGCCTGACCCACACCTTCTATACCGAGGTCGCCAAGGACGAGATACTCCGACCGCTCTATCCCGAAGAAGACCTCGGGCCGGCCGAACGCCGACTCCGCATGTTCCTCGAGCAGTACTGGGGTGGCCCGCGAACCTATTCCGAGGAACGCGGCCACCCGCGTCTGCGGATGCGGCACCACCCCTACAAGATCGGGCCCATCGAACGCGACGCCTGGCTGCGCTGCATGCACACCGCGATCGCGGAGATCGACTCGCAGACCCTCGACGACGAACATCGGCGTGCGCTCGTCGATTACATGGAAATGGCAGCACAATCGATGGTGAACTCGCCGTTCTGACCAATCGCCCCGACCGCGGCGCGCGTGGCGGCGACTCGCCGCGCGGACCTGCATGGGTGACCAGGTTTTCGGGTGAGGCACAATTGCGACGTGAGCGATGAGACATCGAGCGCTGTGCCCATGGGTTCGGAGGACACCGGCTCCGAGGAAGCGCTCACCGACGAGCAGGTCGTGAGCCCGAGCGACCCCGGAGCAGGTCCCGCCGACGTGGGCGAGGAAAAGCACGGGACGGCGGAGGACGAGGCGGCCGCCGGAGCGGACACCACCGGTGGACTCACCGACGAGCGAGTGGCAGGTTCGGTTGTGCCGCAACTCGACCCGTCCGACACCACGTGGTGGCGATCGGCGATCTTCTACCAGATCTACCCGCGATCCTTCTCCGACCTCGATGGAGACGGTGTCGGCGATCTCGCCGGGGTCATCGACAAACTCGGGTATCTCGAGCTCCTCGGGATCGATGCTCTCTGGCTGAGCCCGATCATGTGCTCCCCCATGGCCGATCACGGTTATGACGTGTCCGATCCCCGCGACATCGATCCCCTCTTCGGCGATCTCGAGGACTTCGACGAACTCGTCGCCGAGGCGCACGACCGCGGGATGCGCGTGACGATGGACCTCGTCCCCAATCACACCAGCGATCAGCACGAGTGGTTCCGGGCCGCACTCGCCGCCGAACCCGGCAGCCGCGAGCGCGCCCGCTACATCTTCCGCGACGGCCTCGGTGAGGGCGGCGACGAGCCACCCAACAACTGGCACAGCGTATTCGGCGGACCGGCATGGACGCGGGTCACCGAGTCCGACGGTTCGCCCGGCCAGTGGTATCTGCACATCTTCGCCGCCGAGCAGCCGGATCTGAACTGGGAGAACCCCGAGGTCTTCGAGGATCTCGAACGCTCCCTTCGGTTCTGGCTCGATCGTGGGGTCGACGGGTTCCGTATCGATGTCGCGCACGGCATGGCCAAGCCCGAGGATCTGCCGGACATGGACCTCGAATCGGTCGGGCTGCTGACCAACAGCGACGACGATCCGCGCTTCAACAACTATGCGGTGCACGACATCCACCGAAAGATCCGCAAGGTGCTCGACGAGTATCCGGGCGCGGCCAACGTCGGCGAGATCTGGGTGGAGGACAACGAACGCTTCGCCGAGTACCTGCGGCCGGACGAGCTGCATCTCGGTTTCAATTTCCGACTCGCCAAGGCCGCGTTCGATCCCGACGAGATCCGCGCCGCGATCGAGAACTCCATCGATGCGGTACATCGGGTCGCGGGGACGCCGACGTGGACCCTGTCCAATCATGATGTCGACCGGGAGGTCTCACGCTACGGTCGGCTCGATCAGCACGACCCACACTCCGAGGTCGACCTCGACGTCGGCCGGGCCCGGGCGCGCGCAATGGCGCTGGTCGAATTCGCCCTGCCCGGAACGGTCTTCATCTACAACGGTGCCGAGCTCGGACTCCCCAATGTGGATCTCCCGGACGAGGCGTTGCAGGATCCGGTGTGGGAGCGCTCGGATCACACCGAACGTGGGCGCGACGGCTGCCGGGTGCCCATCCCGTGGGAGGGGTCGCAGCCGCCCTATGGTTTCAGCACCTCGGCGAAGACGTGGTTGCCGATGCCCGACGACTGGGCGTCCCTCACCGTCGAGAAGCAGCTCGAGGACATCTCCTCGACCCTCTCGTTGTATCGGCAGGCCATCGAATTACGGGTCAGCCGAGGCGAATTCACCGGAGATACGGTGGAATGGTACGGCGCGCCCGACGATTGCCTGGCATTCCGCCGAGCCGGTGGCGGTCTGATCTGCGCCCTCAACGCCGGCCAGGAGCCGGTGCCACTCCCCCCGGGAGAGGTCTTGCTGCTCAGCGCACCGCTCGTCGACGGTCATCTCGCACCGAATTCCGCCGCCTGGCTGGTGTGAGTCCGCGTATCACCGGTCCATTGCGGGTTACAGCACCGTGACGCCGAGGTCGCGGTGCCGGCGCAGGTAGACCGCCCCGAATCTCGCGTCGATCCGAATCCAGGCCGCCGACATGCGGATTCGGATCGGCTCATCGGCATCGATGGCCTCGACATCGGAGTCCTCGGTGATCGCGCGCCCCTGCGCGTCGCGGACGAAACCCATTCCGGTGAGCGCGAACAGCGCACGCAGGGACACCGCGGCCCGTAGACCGCCGTCGGTCGAGGTCACCTCCAGTACGTCCTGATCGAGTACGCCGGTCGCCGGGCCGTGCGCGCTGCCCTCCTCGCGTGCGACGCGAGCACCGTCCCGGACGAGGCCCACCACCGTGCGCGCGGGCACGTCGTCGACGTGGCGAAAACCGGTGAGCAGCGGCAGTGCGCCTCGCCACGCCGAGTCGAAGGGCATGCCGGGGTCGATGGGGGTTCCGGGCGTCGCACCGGAAAGCGCTGCGCGCAAGGAGGTCACGTCGGCCACCAGGTCCTTGGGCGCCATCCGACCGAAGACCGCCCGGGTGACCAGGACGTCGAAACCGGTGTGTGACCACAGGCCGATCAGACCGTCGCCGCGCACCGCGAGGCGGACGACGGCGGCGTCGTCGAGCTTGTGGGCGCGGCCGAGGAAGGCCAGCGCGTCGGAGAGATCGTCGGCGCGCTGCAGCGTCAGATGTCGCTCAGCCTCCATGACGCGGCGCGGTCTGCTCGGTGGTGCTCGGCAACCGGAAGCTCTCCAGGTATGCGCGTTCGTCGGCGGTGAGGCGCCGCAGACGCTGCGCATCGACGTCGAATGCGACGAGTTGGGTGGAGGCGATGACGGCCGGTGCGTCGCCGGGCTGCGCACCGTCGGGGCGCACCTCGTAACCGACGAAGAAGTCCACCGCCCGTACCTTTTCCACGAACATGGTGACCACGATCGGACCCTCGTCGTGACGGATCTGCGCCGCGTACTTCACGTGCAGGTCGGCGACCAGACAGCCGCGCCGCAGATCGGCGGTGGGTCGACCGTCGTAGAACAGCCACGGGATTCGGGCCTCCTCCAGGAGGGTCACCATCCGTGCGTGGTTGATGTGTTGGTAGACGTCCATGTCGGACCACCGCACCGGGACGCGCACGACATAGCCGTTCTCGGTGGCGGTTCCCTCATCCTCGTAGAGCATGGCGTCTCCCTCCTCGAGTCTCATGAACGTTCCGACGGCGTTGCCGCTCACCGGGTCCCACTCATCGGATGACACTGCGGAGTTGTCGGGCGGCCACCGACAGGGTGGCGAGGTCGATGTTGCCGGCCGCCTCGATCTCGGCCAGCATCGAGCGCACCCGCGCCAGACGAGACGAGTGCGCGCTCTCCCACTCGCTGATCTTCTCCGCAGACAGCTCATCGGGCTCGCTGCCCTCGAGGATCTTCAGCGTCAGCGCTCGCAACGCGCCATGCATGTCGTCGCGCAAGGCCAAGCGCGCCAACGCATGCCATCGGTCGCCGTACTCGAGATTCGACACCGCGGTGAGTAATTCCTCGAGACCGAAGTGCTCCATCACCCCGAAGTACAGTTCGCCCACCTCGACCGGGTCGCGGTCGGCGATCTCGGCCGCGTCGATGATGTCGAGCAGGCAGAACCGATGAAGACTGATCGCCACGTCGTGCGCGAGGTCCGGTGCCACGCCGAGTGAGTGATACCGGCGCACCCGCTCGTCGATGTCGGCGGCGGAGGCCTCACCGAACCAGCTGTCGAGCAGCGCGGTCAGATCGGCGACCCGCTCCCGATAGCGGGTGATGTCGGAGGCCATCGGCAGCGGTTGCGGCCGGAACGCCAGGAACCATCGCGACGCCCGGAACAGCAGTCGCCGCGCGTAGAGCATCATCTCGTCGACCGCGTCGATCGAAGCCGACGCGGTCTGGATGCGGTCGAGCAGATCGGCCATCCCGAACACCTGCTCGGCCACCACGAATGCGCGTACCAGTTCCTCGGTGGTCGCACCGGTGGCCTCGCCGAGCCGGAACAGATGGGTGATGCCCGCGCGATCGACGACGTCGTTGACGAGCACAGTGGTCACGATCTCGCGCCGCAGGCGATGATCATGGATCTCGGCGGCGAATCGTTCCTGCAGCGGCACCGGGAAGTAGTGGGTGAGCCGATGATCGAACACGTCGTTGTCGGGGAGGTCTCCGGCGAGCAGATCGTCTTTGGCGACCAACTTCACGTGCGCCATCATCGTGGCGAGTTCTGGTGAGGTGAGACCGCGGTGGGTATCGGAGCCGGAGCGTTTGCGTAATGCGACCGGGCTGGGCAGCGCCTCGAGTTCCAGGTTCACCCCACGGGCGGCGAGGGCGGTCAGCAGTCGGACGTGCACGTCCACCCGGTCACGGGAGTAGGCACGACAGAAGCCGAGTTCGGAGTTCTGGGAGATGTTGTCGGCCAACACCAGTCGTGCGACCTCGTCGGTCATCGACTCGAGCAGCGGGTTGCGGTCGGACTGTGCCAAACCTCCCGAGGACACCGCGGCATCGAGCAGGATCTTGATGTTGACCTCGTGGTCGGAGCAGTCCACACCCGCCGAGTTGTCCATGGCGTCGGTGTTGACCCGTCCGCCCGCGAGGTCGAACTCGATGCGGCCGCGCTCGGTCACCCCGAGATTGCCGCCCTCGCCGATGACCTTGCAGCGCAACTCGTCTCCGGTGACGCGGATTGCGTCATTGGCCTTGTCGCCGACGTCGGCGTCGGATTCGGTCGAGGCCCGGATGTAGGTACCGATGCCTCCGTTCCACAACAGATCGACCGGCGCAAGCAGGACCGCCCGGATCAGCTCGGGCGGCGACAGGGTGGTCAGATCGTCGGAAAGTCCGAGGGCCGTGCGCATCTCGGGGCTGATCGGGATCGACTTGCGTTCGCGCGACCAGACGCCTCCGCCGGCGCTGATCAGTTGCTCGTCGTAGTCGGCCCACGAGGAGCGCGGCAGCGCGAACAACCTCGCCCGCTCGGCATACGAGGACGCGGTGTCGGGGGTGGGGTCGATGAAGATGTGGCGATGATCGAAGGCAGCGACGAGTCGGATGTGTTCGCTGAGCAACATGCCGTTGCCGAAGACGTCACCGCTCATGTCGCCGATTCCGACGACCGTGAAATCCTGTGTCTGGGTGTCGATTCCCATTTCCCGGAAGTGTCGCTTCACCGATTCCCAGGCACCGCGCGCGGTGATGCCCATGGCCTTGTGGTCGTAGCCGGCCGAGCCCCCGGACGCGAAGGCGTCACCGAGCCAGAAGCCGTACCGTCCCGCAACGTCGTTGGCGATGTCGGAGAACGCCGCGGTGCCCTTGTCGGCGGCGACGACCAGGTACGGATCATCACCGTCGCGCCGGACCACCGACCTGGCCGGGATCACCTCGCCGGTCGCCCGGTCGATGTTGTCGGTGACGTTGAGCAGACCGGAGATGAACATGCGATAGCAGTCGATTCCCTCCGCCCGCAATGTCTCTCGGTCGGCCGCGGCATCCCCGGTCGGGGCCGGGGGCCGGGTCAGGACGAAGCCACCCTTGGCCCCGACCGGCACGATCACCGCGTTCTTGACCGCCTGCGCCTTGACGAGTCCGAGGATCTCGGTGCGGAAGTCCTCACGTCGATCCGACCACCGCAGCCCGCCTCGGGCGACGGCGCCGAATCGCAGATGCACCCCCTCCACGCGTGGCGAATACACGAAGATCTCGTGCAGCGGCCGGGGTTCCGGGGTCTGCGGAATGTCGCGCGGACGCAGCTTGAACGACATCACCGGCCGGTGCTCGTCGCCGCTGTCGGTCGTGTCGCTGTCGGTCGTTTTGCTGTCGGTCGTTTTGCTGTCGGTCGTTTTGCTGTCGGTCGTGTCGCCGGAGTTTCCCGGCGCGCCGAGCACATAGAAATTGGTCCGATCGGTGGCGGCGATGACCGCGAGGAACGCCGACACGATGCGGTCGGCGTCCAGACTCAGCACGGCCCCCACATCCGCACGTAATTGTTCGAGGACGTCAGCACGACGGTCCGCGTCGGCGACCGCCGGGTCGAACGACGCCTCGAACAAGGCGACCAGCCCACGGGTGACCTCACGATAGCGGCCCAGCGTGGACGCGACATGGCTTGTGCTGTAGGAGAATCCGCATTGCTTGAGATAGCGGCCATAGGCACGGAGCATTGCCGCCGCCCGCCAGTCCAGTCCACACCGGATGATCAGCTCGTTGTAGGCATCGATTTGTGCGTGTTGTCGCCAGATCTGGGCGAATGCCTCGGTGAACCGTTCGGGCAGATCGTCGGCGTGATCGACGTCGACATCCATCCCGGCGGTCAACACCACGGCGAATTCGTAGACGTGGCACTCCTTGTCACCGATGCCGCGCAGCGCATACGGGTGTTCGTCGATGACGTCGAGGCCGAGACTGTGCAGCACGGGCAGTACGTCGGTCAGCGTGGCCGACTCGTCGCACAGGTACAGGGTGAAATCCCAATGATCCCGGTCGGTTCGGCTCTGCGCACCCGAGTGCTTGCCGAAGGTGACGGCCAGGTGACCGGGCTCGAGTGCGGCCACATGGGCGAGGTCGCCGACGGCGTCTGCGGGAGCGCGCTGGTCCTTGTAGTCGGCCGGTAGCGTATTGATCAGGCGCAGCATGGCATCGGCGCCACCGGGCGGCAGTGCCCGCTCCGAGGCGGTGGTGATCAGTTCTCGTACCCGCTCGTCCCAGCTCCGGATCGCCTCGGACAGGGTGGTCTGCATCCGGCGCTGCACATCGGTGCCGATGTCGACCGAACCCCACGAGCGAGCGGCGTCGGGGTCCACCCGCACCATCACCTGCAGCAGTGCCAGGGGGCGCTCACTGACCCGCGCCGAGTATTCGAGGTCGCTGCCACCGAGCATGTCGGTGACGGCCGCGCCCAGAGCTGTCCGTGACGGGGTGTTGTACCGGTCGCGCGGAAGGTAGATGAGTGCGGTGGCGGCTCCGCCTGCGGGGTGCACGCGGAGGAACACCCGCAGGGATCGCGTTGCGACGGCGTCGAGCATCTCGTCGATCCGCCGGTGCAGTTCCGCGGTCGTGTCCTGGAACATCTCGACCAGTGGGTAGTTCTGGAGGAGTTCGACCATTGTGCGCCCGGCAAAGGAATCCTCGTCGACGCCTGCGAGGGCAACCACGTCGTGCACCTTGCCGCGCAGAACCGGGACATCGAGCACCGTCTGATGCAGGCCCGACGAGGTGAAGACGCCGAGGAAGCGATGCTCGCCGACATGTGCGCCCGCCGTGTCGAATGCCGGCACCGCGATGAGGATCGGGAATTTCGAGCGCTGGATTCCGGTGTCGAGGAACACCCGTGACACGCGCGGTGTCAGGGGCGCGGTTTCGATCCTCGGGAAGTCCAGGTCGACGGGCTCTGCGCGGTTGAGACCGAGTCGGTCGGTCACCGCACCGGAGGCGTCGAGTCGGGTGTAGCCGAGTGGCACGAAGTGGTTGCCGGCGAACCATTCGAGCAACCGTGCGTACTCGCGTTGGTCGTCGGTGGACACACCCGACTCGTTGTCGAGGTGCGCACCGGCACACTCCGCGGAACATCCGGTCAAACGCTCCCGCATCGCGGTGGCGTCACCGTCGATCACCGCAACCACGTCGATCCCGCGCTGGATGTCGGCCCGCAGCTGTGTGTCGTCGACCGACTCCCGACTCGACAGCGCCGACACCGAGATCCAGGATTCGGCCAGTCCTGCGTGTGGGCCGCAGATATCGGTGAGGGCGCCCGCCTCGTCACGGGTGACCTCCATGATCGGGTGGTCGATGCGGGTGACCGTCATGCCCCGCCCCTCGAGCGTGGCGAGTACCGACTCCACCAGCAGCGGCATGTCGTCGGTCACCACCACCACATCGGTGCCGCCCGCGCCGTCGGTGGTGACCTCGACCACGGCCTCACCGGATCGCCGGATCGCGGCGGTCTCCATGTGCGCGCGGATGCGGTCGAGGACGGCCGGGTCGAGAGTGGCCGGATCGATGCGCGACCGATCGGTCCCCGCCGCATCTGCGGCGACCCCCACCGAGGTCGCCAGATAGCTGGGAATGACTTGCGGCAGAAGCGAAGTCACATCCGACAACGACAATCACCCTCTCGTGCGCGGCGCAGGGGTGACGGAGGCGCCGCCGTTGGCTCCATGGCGAGCCTAGCGCCTGCGGCGGCCCCCGGCGATCAGTCGCGCGTGAGCTTGCGATGCGTGACCCGGTGCGGGCGCGCCGCGTCGGCGCCGAGGCGATCGACCTTGTTGGCCTCATAGGCCTCGAAGTTGCCCTCGAACCAGAACCAGGTGCCCTCTTCGACGTTGCCCTCCCACGCGAGGATGTGGGTGCAGGTGCGGTCGAGGAACCAGCGGTCGTGGCTGATGACCACCGCGCACCCCGGGAACTGCTCGAGCGCGTTTTCCAGAGACGAGAGGGTCTCGACGTCGAGGTCGTTGGTCGGTTCGTCCAGCAGGATCAGGTTGCCGCCCTCTTTGAGGGTCAACGCCAGGTTGAGGCGGTTGCGCTCGCCACCGGAGAGGACCTCCGACCGCTTCTGCTGATCGGGGCCCTTGAAACCGAACGCCGACACGTAGGCACGCGAGGGCATCTCGTTCTGCCCGACCTCGATGTAGTCCAGACCGTCGGAGACGACCTCCCACACCGACTTCTTGGGGTCGATGTTCGCGCGATTCTGATCGACGTAGCTGAGCTTGACCGTCTCGCCGACCTTGACGGAGCCCGAATCCGGCTTCTCCAACCCGACGATCGTCTTGAACAGGGTCGTCTTACCGACACCGTTCGGACCGATCACGCCGACGATGCCGTTGCGGGGCAATGTGAACGACAGGTCCTTGATCAGCACCCGCCCGTCGAAGCCCTTGTCCAGATGCGAGACCTCCACGACGACGTCACCCAGCCGCGGCGGGGTGGGGATCTGGATCTCCTCGAAATCGAGCTTGCGCGTCTTCTCCGCCTCGGCCGCCATCTCCTCGTAGCGCGCCAGACGTGCCTTGTTCTTGGTCTGGCGGGCCTTGGCACCCGAGCGGACCCAGGCCAGCTCCTCCTTGAGGCGCTTCTGCAGCTTCTGGTCCTTCTTGCCCTGGACCTCCAGACGCTCGGCCTTCTTCTCCAGATAGGTGGAGTAGTTGCCCTGGTACGGGATCAGCTTGCCGCGATCGACCTCACAGATCCACTCCGCCACGTGATCGAGGAAGTAGCGGTCGTGGGTGACGGCCAGCACCGCACCCGGGTAGCTCGCCAGGAACTGCTCGAGCCACAGCACGCTCTCGGCGTCGAGGTGGTTGGTCGGCTCGTCGAGCAGCAGCAGATCGGGCTTGCTCAGCAGCAGTTTGCACAGTGCGACGCGACGCCGCTCACCGCCGGAGAGGTGGGTGACCGGCGAGTCCCCGGGCGGGCAGCGCAGGGCGTCCATCGCCTGCTCGAGCTGGGAATCGAGATCCCAGGCGTCGCCGTTATCGAGGTCCTCCTGAAGCTTGCCCATCTCCTCCATGAGCTCGTCGGAGTAGTCGGTCGCGAGCAGCTCGGCGATCTCGTTGTAGCGGTCGAGCTTGACCTTGATCTCGCCCATCCCCTCCTCGACGTTCTGCTTGACCGTCTTCTCCTCGTTGAGGGGAGGCTCCTGCTGCAGGATGCCGACGGTCGCATCGGGGTCGAGGAAGGCCTCGCCGTTCGACGGCTGGTCGATGCCGGCCATGATCTTGAGGATCGACGACTTACCCGCGCCGTTCGGACCGACGACGCCGATCTTGGCGCCCGGGAAGAACGACATCGTGACGTCATCGAGGATGACCTTGTCGCCGTGCGCCTTGCGCACCTTCTTCATGGTGTAAATGAACTCTGCCACGCGTGAGCCTCTCTACCAGTGGTTTTCGGGTCGTGGGGCCGACGAACTACTCGCGGTCTCATCTGCGGCGGGCGATCCCCGGGCGCGGAGAGAGCCGGGCCCTGACACAACGGTGCACCAGTCTAATCGCACTGGCCGGTCTGCCGTGTCGGCGCGTGCGAGGCAGGCGCGCCCGAGCCACCGGTGGCACCATCGATGAGTGCACGGCGACACCTCAGATACCGGCCGGCGCGCCCTTCGCGCCGGGTTGGCATCCGGACTGACCGACCTCGTCGCCATCCCCACGGCCGACTTCGAGATGGGCTCGGACCGCTTCTACGCCGAGGAGCGACCCGCCCACCCCCGCCACGTGGAGTCTTTTTCCATCGAGGTTCACCCGGTGACCAACGCACAGTTCTCGGCGTTCATCGCCGACACCGGCTACCGGACCGTCGCCGAGCGGCCACTCGACCCGGCCGACTTTCCCGGCGCCGACCCCGCAGAGCTCGTTCCGGGCGCAGTGGTGTTCACCCCGACCGACGGCCCCGTGGACCTCACCGACTGGCGCACATGGTGGCGCTACGTGCCCGGTGCGTCGTGGCGCCATCCCCTCGGCCCCGACTCCGGGGTCGACGACCGGCTCGATCACCCGGTCACCCAAATCGCCTATGCCGACGCCGACGCGTACGCCCGGTGGGCCGGGCGCCGCCTGCCCACCGAGGCCGAATGGGAATGCGCGGCCCGGGGCGGGCTCAACGGCCACGACTACGCGTGGGGCGACGAGCTCCACCCGGACGGCGCGGTCGTGGCCAACACGTGGATCGGGCGATTCCCCCACCGCAACGAGGGCTGGGGCGGGACCAGTCCGGTCGGGTATTACCCGCCCAACCCGTTCGGCCTGTTCGACATGATCGGCAACGTGTGGGAACGCACCTCCGAGGTGTTCACACCCCGCCACGTCCCGCCCGACATGTCGACGGTCGCCGCCGGCGGACGGCAGAACCTGTTGGCGCCCAGCACTTCTCCCACTCTCCTGCGTGTCACCAAGGGTGGCTCACACCTGTGTTCACCCCAGTACTGTCGTCGATACCGACCTGCCGCGCGCTCACCGCAATCCGACGACTCCGCCACCTCACACCTCGGCTTCCGCTGCGTCGCCTGACCCGGTCGCCGACCGGCGGGGCGGAGTTGTCCACAGTGACGCTCTGGCGTCCGCCACAGAGCCTGATGGTCGGGCATGCTGATCGGGCAAGGACGGCGACCGCCGAGGGGACGGTCGCCGTCCTCACGTCCGACCAGGATATACTTCCCAGGCCTTTCAGCCGCCCACGGCCGAGGCACGCCTCCGTAGCTCAGGGGATAGAGCAGCTGCCTTCTAATCAGCTGGTCGCAGGTTCGAATCCTGCCGGGGGCACTGTGACATCCTTGCCGGCCTCCGGCCGGTGTGCGCCTGCTGTGTTTGAAAGAGATCCACGGAGGCGCACTGTGACATCGTTGCCGGCCTCCGGCCGGTGTGCGCCCGCGGGAGCGGAACAGCGTCGGTCCCGTCCGCGTTGCCCTGAGATGACCGATGCCCCCTCCAACATCGTTGCCGCCCTTGCCCGTGTCCACGTCGACGATCTTGACGTAGCGCTGCCGTTGTACCGCGAACTCACCGGCGACAACCCACACACTTTCGGATTTCGAGATATCCGCCTCGCCACGGTCGGCGCGTTCCTGCTGATCGAGGGCGGCGATGAGCAGGTGCGCTCACGGACCGCGACCGTCATCGTCCGCGACATCGCGGTGGTGGAGCGCACCGTCGCCGACCTCGGAGGCACTGTCCTCGAAGGGCCCGCACCCGCACCCAACGGTCCACGGTTGATCGCCAGACATCCCGATGGAGCTGTTGTCGAGTACATCCAGTACGACTGACGCACACTGCGCACCAGGTCCATCCGACGCAAGGACCTTCGACGGCCACCGGCGCACCGCCCCGTCACCGTGTGCACAACCACCGTGAAGCATGGAACCGATCGGCCCCCTCGCCGCGTCCAATGCATCAGGTCGACCGACTCGACCGAACCACGACGCCGGAGGGGACCCATGACACCGTTCTCACATCTGCTGACGATGCTGCCCGACACCATCGAGCGCGTCTTAGCTGACGACGACGACTCACTGTTCGGCATAGACCCGGACGAGCTCGCCGGAATCTGCGCCAGTTGGCGAGAACGCGCCCGATTCATCGCCGACATTCCGTTCGACGGGTTGCATGTCGACGGACCACCGACCCGGGTCACCACAGCCCTGCGCTCACTGGCCGAACCCAGCCGCGCGGCCGCCGACTCGATCGCCGATCGCCTGCTGGCGATGAGCGTTGCGCTGCAGCAATTCAGCGCCGATGCGCAGGCGAGTGACGCCGCGGCCGGACGCGCCTTCGACCTGTTGCCGCAACGCTGATGCGCCTATCCATCTCCGCTGCCCGCGCCTGGCCGGTGGCCGACATCTCTGCGGCCGCAGACGCAGCCACCACTGCCGCGGGTGTTCTCGAGCAGGGACTCGACGTCGCGCTCGGCAGCGCACTTCGGCCAAGCGAGTGGCACGGCAAGACACATGACGCGGCCCTCGCCCGCCTGCACCAGGAACACGATCACGCCTACGAGGTGCGAAATGTGTTGCAGCAGATCGCCGATGAAGCCGCCGATGCCCGCACAGACCTCGAGCAGGCACGCCGTGACCTACTCGCCGCCGTCGACGAGGCGCGGCGGCTCGGCTTCACCGTCACCGACGAGGGCACGGTCACGCATTCGCTGGCGACGAGATCAGCGGACGCCGCGGCGTTCCAGGCCTGGATCCAGCAGGGCCTTCAGGTTCTCGACGAGGTCGACGAACTCTACGGCACCAGACTCGACGATCTGCGCGCCGACCTCGCCTCGATGATCCTGGGCCAGCCGGACGTGACAGTGCCAGGTCTGGGCACCATGGACCCGGATGCGATGGTTCGGACCCTGAACTCGCTCGACGTCGACCAGCGGCGCACTCTGCTCGCCCAGACCGACGCCGACGATCTGCGGCGGCTCATCCAGGCCGACCCCGAGACCATGGGAAACCTGAACGGCATTCCCTTCGAGATGCGCGGTGTCGCCAACGAGATCAGCATCCGCAACGCGCTGGCCGGCGAGATCCGCACGCACGGCGTCGACACCGACCGCGCACGAATGCTGCAGTCCTTTCTCGAGCAGCGCAAGGCGCCGTACTCGTCGAGCCAGGGCGACGCACCCAACGCCCCACTGACGGCACACACCGAGCGCGTGTTCGTCTCCTTCACCGACGGTGACAACCCGCGGCTGGTCGAGATGGTCGGCGCGCTCACACCCACCACCCGCAACGCCACCGTCTACGTACCCGGTACCGGCACCAACGCGCGCGGCTACGGCGGTGGCAACTGGACAGCGGCCTACAACCTGGCGGAGCAGACGTGTGGTCCGGTGTTCATCTACCTCGACGGCGACTTTCCGCAAAACGTGGTCAACCCACCGCGGTTGCCGATCTCGACCAATCCCCTCGACCAGGTCAAGGCCTTGGCATCGGTCATCGACGACTCCGCCGTCGATCCGCAGTTCGCACTCGAGATGGCGCCGCGGCTGGTCGATTTCGGCCACGCCCTCGACGCCGAGATCGCCACGATCGCGCCGTCGGCAACGACGACCTACCTCGGGCACTCCTACGGCGGGACCATCGTGGGAACCGCCGATCAGCTCGGATTGCGCGCCGACAACATCATTCACGCATCGTCGGCCGGAACCGGCGTACTGGGGCCGGCTGCGACCAGTCCAGGTGTGCACCGGTACACCATCACCGCACCCTTCGACCCCATCATGATGTCGCGCCTCATACCCGACAACACCCTCGGCGACAGCCCCGACCTGGCGGGCTACCAACCATTGCCCACCGGACGAGATGGCAACGGGGAGTGGCTGTTCGGACTGTCGGCGCACGGGTCGTACTTCAACGACCCCGAGTCGGACGCCTTCGCGGCGATGGTCGGGGTGATCACCGGGACACACCACACCAGCACTGAGACGCTCGCGGAGATCCTCGACAGGATCCGTGACGCGTCACAACCCACGATCGGCCCGGTGCCGCCGCTGCCCGGCAATGGCGGGCACGCGGGGCCGCCGGGCACACCTCCCTCGCTCCCCACTCCTCTGATCCCCGATGTACCGCTGCGCATGTGGTGACTCGGGCCGGTCTGCGACGTACCCTCTTCCTCGGCGAAACACACAGCTGCTGTACAGGTTTCACTGACAGCGGGCTCTCAGCGACGAGGCAGCGCGGACGCAGCAACGGCTCCTAGTTTCATTTCTGTCGGCATCGACGCCGGCCATGACCGAAGGAGAACAACTCATGCCAGGACAGCCCCGTCAGTCCGGTCCGCAGCGCCGTTTCGAGCCCCAGCCGCGCCGCCGCCGCGTTCGCATCTGGGACTGGCGGACCTTCCGGTGGATCTGGGTGTGGCAGTGACCCGCACCGCCTGACCACTCCCGATCGGAAACCCGGCGCGAACCGCTTACTCGCGCCGGGTTCCGACGCGTCGACGCGCATGAATCGTCGACGCGCGCCCGAACGCACTTCTTCCACGACACACTCGACGACCAGGTTGCGGAGTCCCGATGAACACCCTCACTGCCATTCGACGATTCCTGCCCGCCATGCGCGGCCAGGGCACGCGATTCGCGTTCGCCGGCAGTCTCCTCGGGGTCGCCGCACTCTGCGAGATCGTCTCGGTCTTCGTCCTCGCCGACGTCATCGACGGCGCCCTCGATTCGCACAGCGTGTGGGACTTCGCCCGTCTTGCCGGTCTGTGGCTGGGTTTGACCGCGGTGTCCACGGCCGGCGACTACTTCGGCCAGGTCGTCGCGGTGAGCGTCTCCGAGCAGGTGGTCCTGCGGCTGCGGGACCGACTCTTCGCCCACGTCCAGCGGCTCCACCCGGTGCTGCATCGTCGACTCGGTCTCGGCAACCTCGTCAGTCGCCACTCCGGCGACCTCGAGGCCGTCGAATATCTCGTCGGGTCCGGGGTGATGCAGATCATCATCGCGATCTTCAACACCGTCGGCCTGGTGATCGCCGCGTTCCTCATGAGCTGGCAGGTTGCACTGGTCGCACTGGCCGCCGTCCCGATGCTGTGGGGTGTGTCCTCGATCTTCGCCCGCCGCCAGATGGCGGTCACCCGCGACGAGCGGGGCGCCAACAGCGACATCTCCGACGCCGTCGAAACCGCGCTGGCCGGCCACGAGACCGCCGTCGCCTACAACCAGCAGGCGCGCGAACACCAAGCCCTGCACGCCCACGGACTGGCTTGGCGCGCAGCACGTCTCGCCCAGACTCGGGTCGAGGCCGGGTTCGGCGCGGTGATGGGCTTCGGCCAGGTGGTGGTCACCCTGGCCATCGCCGTCGCCGGCGTGTGGCAGGTTCGCCAAGGCCATCTCAGCGTCGGCCAGTTGCTCGCCCTCACCGGCTACCTCGGTCTGCTCTATCCGAAGATGCAACAGATCGCCGATGCCCGGCTCGCGATCGCCTCGGCCGTGGTCAGTGCCGAACGCGTCGCGGAGATCCTCGACCTCGAACCCGCCGAGCACGACGCACCCGACGCGCGGGACAGTTCCCCCACACCGGGCGCCGCACTGCCCGTGTCGTTGCGCTCGGTCTCGCTGCAGCGCGGTGAGACCACCGTCCTCGACGAGGTGTCGCTCGATCTGCGGCCGGGCCGGATCGTGGCACTCATCGGCCCGAGCGGGGTGGGCAAAACCAGTCTCGCTTCACTGCTGTGCCGCTTCGAGCACCCCGACTCCGGAACGATCCGCCTCGGCGGCGACGACTACGACACGCTGACCGGCGCTCACATCCGTGGCCTGGTGACCTTGCTCCCCCAAACCCCGATCATCAAGGGCGCCAGCGTCGCCGACAACATCGCCTACGGCGCACCGAACGCCGACCGGACACAGATCGTGCGAGCGGCCGTCGCCGCCGACGCCGACGCCTTCATCCGCGATCTCCCCGACGGCTACGACACCCGGCTCGACGACGGCGGACTCACGCTGTCCGGAGGTCAACGCCAGCGCATCGCGATGGCACGAGCGATGGTCCGCGACACCCCGGTGCTCATCCTCGACGAGCCGACGTCGGGGCTCGACGACGCCAGCGTGTCGCGAATCCTGAAGCCGCTACGGCGTATTGCGCAGGGCCGCACCACGTTGCTGATCACCCACGACCGCCGGGTCACCGCGATCGCCGACCGAGTCGTCGAACTCCGCGACGGTCACCTGCGCGATCGTTCCCCCTGGATCGCCCCCGAGGACACGATCGACGACTCGGCCGCGAGCGCGGAACGGACGGAGAACCTGGCGATCGCGCCGATCCTCGATTCACTCGCCGAGGGCACCCGTCTCTACGTGCCCACACTCGGCGGGCGCCGACACTGACCTGCCCGCGTCACGGCTCGTCGACGGCGGTCTCCCAACGCTGCCGGCGCTGCGCATCGGTCTGCTCCCACCACGGCGTACCGCGTTCGCCCAGAGCGACGTCGGCGGCCGCCCGCGGGGCGTGGCCGGTGTTCTCGCCCATGCCACCAGGGTGCCACCACGCCTCTTGCGACAGTCGCCGATATGCACTCCCGCACATACTCACCTTGTTGCATAGCGCGTTGGTGCACTGCTACCGTGCGCATGTGGCTCTGGAACACGCGATCATGGTGTCGTTGTCCGAACGGCCCGGCACCGGCTACGAGATCAGCCGCCAATTCGACCGGTCGATCGGTCACTTCTGGTCGGCCACCCACCAGCAGATCTATCGCACGCTGCGCAAACTGCACGCGGACGGGTTGGTGAGTTACGAGCCGATCGTGCAGGACGGCAGGCCCGACAAGAAGGTCTATTCGTTGTCCGACGCCGGTCGATCGGCGTTGCGCGAGTGGGTCGCCACCCCGACCCCGATCCAGAAACTGCGCGACGATCTCGGCCTGAAGATCCGCGCCGCCGACGTGCCCGGACTGCCCGGTCTCATCACCGAACTCGAACGCCACCGGGAACTCCACGTGGCGCGACTGCACCTGTTCCAGTCCTTCGAGAAGGACGACTACCCCGCCCCCGACCGCCTCACCGGCCGAAAGTTGCACCAATACCTCGTGCTCCGGGGCGGCGTGCGGATAGAAGAAGGGTTCATCGACTGGTGCGACGAGGTGCTCACCGCACTGAAACGAGAACTCGACGCCTCGTCCTGACCGGACATCCCCAGATCACGAAGACCACCAGAACCGTGCCCCACTGCCGGCCAGCCGGCACCGACCGAAAGGTGACGCGATGTCAGCCCCATCCGCACAGCCCAATCCTCACTACCCGCGCCTGTTCGAACCGCTGCAACTCGGCGGCCTCACCCTGAACAACCGTCTGATCATGGGCTCGATGCACACCGGGCTCGAGGACCGTCTGTGGGACACCGACAAACTGGCCGCCTATTACGCCGAGCGCGCCAAAGGCTGTGTGGGACTGATCATCACCGGCGGCTTCGGTACCTCTCGCACCGGCCTGCTCCTTCCCTTCGCCGGCAAGATGACCAACTACGCCGACGTCGCCCGGCATCGCCGCATCACCGGTGCGGTTCATCGCGAGGGCGGCAAGATCGCAATGCAGCTCATCCATGCCGGGCGCTACGGATACACGCCGTTGAAGGTGGCCGCGGGCTCCGAGCCCTCACCGATCCACCCCTTCAAACACCTCAAGATGACCGAACCGATCATCAAACACGTCATCCGCACGTTCGGTGCGTCGGCCAAGCTGGCGCGCCGCGCGGGATATGACGCCGTCGAGATCATGGGCGGCGAGGGTTATCTGATCAATCAATTCCTGTGCCCGCACACCAACGACCGCACCGACCGTTGGGGCGGCACCACCGAGAACCGACAGCGGTTCCTCGTCGAGATCATCACCGAGATGCGTCGCCAGGTCCCCCGTGACTTCCCGATCATCCTGCGCCAGTCCATCGCCGACTTCGTCAAGGGCGGGCAGACCTGGGACGAGATCGCGCTGATGGCGCGCAAGGCCGAACAACTCGGAGTCGACGCGATCAACACCGACATCGGCTGGCACGAGGCCGGTGTCCCGACGATCGTGACCTCGGTACCGCGCGGCGCGTTCGTCAAGTTCACCGAGCGCCTGCGCGACGAGGTGAGCATCCCGCTCATCGCCAGTAACCGCATCAACACCCCCGAACTGGCCGAGGAGATCCTCGAACGCGGTCGGGTGGACGCGATCTCGATGGCGCGACCGATGCTGTCGGACCCGGACTTCGCCGACAAGGCGCGCACCGGCCGGGCCGACGAGATCAACACGTGCATCGGCTGCAATCAGGCATGTCTGGATCACGCCTTCGTCGGCAAGAAGGTGTCGTGCCTGCTCAATCCCCGCGCCGGCCGCGAGACGACGCTGACCCTCGGGGCCACCCGACTCGCCCTGCACATCGCGGTGATCGGCGCGGGCCCGGCCGGCCTGTCGGCCGCGGTGTCGGCGGCCAAGCGTGGCCATCGGGTCGAACTGTTCGAGGCCGGCGAATCGGTCGGAGGTCAGTTCTCGATCGCGGCGCGCATTCCCGGCAAGGAGGAGTTCAACGAGACGTTGCGCTACTTCACCCGTGAACTCGAGATCAACAATGTGACAGTGCATCTCAATACTCGGGTGTCCGCGCAGGACATCATCGCCAAGGGCTTCGACGAGGTGATCATCGCCACCGGTGTCACCCCACGCATGCCCGCCATCCCCGGCGTCGACCACCCGATGGTCGTCTCCTACGCCGATGCCGTGCTCGGACACCGAGAGATCGGCAAGCGCGTGGCCGTGATCGGTGCCGGCGGAATCGGATTCGACGTCACCGAGTTCCTCACGGTCGATGAGTCACCCACCCTGAATCTCAAGGAATGGGAGCAGGAGTGGGGTGTCAGCGAGGATCTGAGCAAGCCGGGCTTCGTCACCAAGCCGCGTCCGCTGCCCGCGGTGCGCGAGGTCTACCTGGTGCAGCGCAAACCCGGCCGACAGGGCAAGTCACTGGGGAAGACCACCGGTTGGGTACACCGCGCGACGGTGAAAATGAAAGGGGTCGAACAGATCTCGGGCGCCACCTATGACCGTATCGATGATGCGGGTCTGCACCTGAGCTTCCGTGACGAAGACGGCACCGTCCGCGAGACACGCCTGCTCGAAGTCGACAACGTCGTCATCTGCGCCGGACAGGAATCGGTCCGCGACCTCGTCGATCCGTTGACTGTCGCCGGCGTGCGGACCCACGTCATCGGCGGCGCCGACGTCGCCGCGGAACTCGACGCGAAGCGAGCCATCCGGCAGGGCACCGAGGTGGCCGCAGGCATCGGCTGACCGCGCCGGCCGAGCGACTCCGGCCACAGGAAGGCCGTACCCGTACCGACGGCGCCCGACGCCGTCGGTACGGGGCATCTGGATACGATCGACGGCATGGGAGTACCTGTACCGTCCGAATCCGCCCGCGCCGTCGTGACGGGCGCCTCGTCCGGTATCGGGATGGCCCTCGCCCGTGCTCTGGCACGCCGCGGTCACGCGCCGATCCTGGTGGCACGGCGCGGCGAGGTCCTCGAGGAACTCGCCGAGGAGCTCCGCGCCGATCACGGGGTGATCGCCGAGGTGCGCCCCACCGATCTCTCCGATCCGACCGCGGTGGCGATCCTCGCCGCCGAGCTCGCCGACCGGGAGATCTCGATCCTGGCCAACAACGCGGGCATTGCGACCTTCGGGCCGGTCGCCGAACTCGATGCCGCCTACGAACGCGCCCAGGTTCGCTTGAACGTCAACGCCGTCCACGACCTGACCCTGGCCGTCCTGCCCGGCATGGTGGCGCGCCGCGCCGGCGGCATCCTGATGGTCGGTTCCGCCGCCGGCAACATGCCGATCCCGAACAACGCCACCTATGCGGCGACCAAGGCATTCGTGAACACCTTCAGCGAATCACTGCGCGGTGAGGTCTCCATCCACGGCGTGCACGTCACGCTCCTCGCTCCCGGCCCGGTGCGGACCGAGATCCCCTCACCCGAGGACGCGTCCGTGGTCGACCGTTTGGTTCCCGACTTCCTCTGGCACTCCAGCGACAAGGTCGCCGAGATGAGCCTGAATGCGCTGGAACACAACAAGATGCGTGTCGTCCCGGGCACTTTGTCGAAGGCCATGTCGGTGGCCGGGGGCTATACCCCGCGCGCTGTGGTCGCACCGATCGTGGGCACGTTCTACCGCAAGCTCGGCGAGGGCTGATCCCGTCGCCGAGTTGACCGCGCAGGTCCGCTATCGACGACGCCGCCCGGTGCCGAAGATCGCACGACTGAACTCGCGTCCGGCCGCGGTGGCCGCGGATCGCAAGAAACTCTGCATCGGCTTGCTGGTCAGCACCTCGGTGAGGATGCCCGGCTCCTCGGGCTGCGGAGCCGGCACCGGCGCCGGAGCGGGCGAGGGTGCCGGGGCAGGCACCGGCGCCGGGGCATCCGGCGATTCACCCGGCGCGAGCGTCTTGGCAGTCAGTTTCTCGTAGGCGGATTCACGATCGATCGATTGACCGTACTTGGCGTACAGCGGGCTCGCCTTGGCCGCGGCCGTGATGCCTTCGGCACCAACGGCATCCATCGACGAGCGCGGCGCGCGGATGACGGTCCAGGCGACCGGTGTGGGAGCACCCTTCTCGGACAGGACGGTGACGATCGCCTCACCGGTACCGAGCGACGTCAGGGCCTGGTCGAGCTTGTACACCTCCGAGACCGGATAGGTCTTGACCGTCTTGGTCAGTGCCTTCTGATCGTCGGGGGTGAACGCGCGCAACGCATGCTGTATGCGCGCACCGAGCTGTGAGAGCACCTCGTTGGGGATGTCGGTGGGCAGCTGCGAGCAGAAGAAGACGCCGACGCCCTTGGAACGGATGAGTTTCACCGTCTGCACCACCTGGTCCTTGAACGCCTTGGAGGCATCGTCGAACAGCAGATGGGATTCGTCGAAGATGAAGACGAGTTTCGGTTTGTCCAGATCGCCGACCTCGGGCAGGAATTCGAAGAGATCGGCGAGGATCCACATCAGGAAGGTCGAGAACAAGGCCGGTCGGGCGGCCTGGGCGCCGAGTTCGAACAGGGTCACGATCCCGCGGCCGTCCGGTGCGGTGCGCAGCAGATCGGCCGGCTCGATCTCGGGTTCACCGAAAAAGGTGTCCCCGCCATCGGCTTCGAGGTTGCTCAGAGCGCGCAGGATGACGCCCGCGGTCTGCGTGGACACCCCGCCGATGGCTTTCAGCTCCGGCTTGCCCTCGTCGCTGGTCAGATAGGCGATCACCGCGCGCAGATCCTTCAGATCGAGCAGCGGCAGTCCCTTGCCGTCGGCCCAGTGGAAGATCAAGCCCAGCACCGACTCCTGGGTGTCGTTGAGGCCGAGCACCTTGCTCAGCAGAATCGGACCGAAGGAGGTGATGGTGGCACGCACCGGGACCCCGATCCCGGTCGAGCCGAGCGAGGTGAATTCGACCGGACAACCCGACGGCTGCCAGTCGTCGCCGGTTTGCGCCGCGCGGGCGACGATCTTCTCGTTGGAGCTACCCGGATTGCTCAGTCCGGAGAGGTCGCCCTTGATGTCGGCCATCACCACCGGCACCCCGTTGGCCGACAGTTGCTCGGCGATCAGCTGCAACGTCTTGGTCTTACCGGTACCAGTGGCGCCGGCGACCAATCCGTGGCGGTTCATCATTGACAGCGGGATACGCACGTGCGCGTCACTGACGACGGTGCCGTCGACGCTGACCGTTCCGAGTTCGAGCGCTGCGCCGGAAAACGCATAACCTGCGGCGATGGATGCTGCGGACTGGGCGGGATCGGTCACTGTCGGGTCCTCTCGGGTACACAACGGGGGTTCTCCGACGCTCCGGTGAGAGCCGGGGCCGCAGACCATCACAAATGCACCGATCACGATAGTCGCCTCGGTTCCGGGTGGTCGGCATCTGCGGTTGGCTAAGGTTGACGGGTGCAGGACAAATTGGTGTGGATCGATTGCGAAATGACCGGACTCGAACTCGGATCGGACAAGTTGATCGAGATCGCGGCGCTGGTCACCGACGGTGACCTCAACATCCTCGGCGACGGCGTCGACGTCGTGATTCATGCCGACGACGACGCTCTCGCCGCGATGCCCGAGGTGGTGCGGAAGATGCACGCCGTGTCGGGCCTCACCGAGGAGGTCCGGCGCTCCACCGTCACGCTGGCCGAAGCCGAGAAGCTGGTGCTCGATTACCTGCGGACCCAGATCTCCGCATCCGGTGCGGTCCCCCTCGCCGGCAACTCGATCGCCACCGACCGCGGGTTCATTGCCCGTGACATGCCCGACCTGGACAGCTTTCTGCACTACCGGATGGTCGACGTCAGCTCGATCAAGGAACTGTGCCGTCGCTGGTACCCGAAGATCTACTTCGGCCAACCGGAGAAGGGCCTCGCCCACCGCGCCCTGGCAGACATCCGTGAGTCGATCCGCGAACTCGCGTATTACCGAGCCGCAGCCTTCGTCGCGGCCCCCGGCCCCGACACCGATCGACTCCACCAGATCGTCGCCGATCTCGGCCCCGCCTGACTGCGACCCACCCGAATGCCCAGGTGAGAAAGCGATTGGTCTCGGCGCCGTCGATTCGCTAGAGTATGACCCTGGCTCTGGAACCCGGCGAGCGATCTCTGGTTCCCGATGCCGATGGTGGATGTAGTTCAGTTGGTAGAGCACCAGGTTGTGATCCTGGCTGTCGCGGGTTCGAGTCCCGTCATCCACCCCGATACGAGAGCCGGAGTTGCGCGCCAACTCCGGCTCTCGTCGTTTTCGCACCGTGAAGGCAGGGCACAATGGACGTCGTGATTGAGACGGCGTCTGCACCCGCACCCAGCGCCACCAACACGTCCGCACACTCCTCCTCGCCGGCTACCCCGCGTCCTCCGTCTCCGACGCGCTGGGGCGATCGTGACCAACGCCGCGCCGACATTCTCACCGCCGGTCGTCGCCTGTTGGACGGCGGCGGATACTCCGCATTACGCATGCGTGAGGTGGCCAAGGGTGCCGGGATATCCCTCGGTGCCGTCTACCGGTACTACCCCAACAAAGAGAGCCTCTTCGTCGCGCTGCATACCCGCCACCTTGCGGCGATGATGGACGACCTCGACGAACAGCTGCGGCAGTCAACGGGATTCGTCGAGGCGTTCACCCACTTCGCCGCCGCCTACCGCACCGGATTCCTCGCCTTCGGCCGCGAGTTCGACGCGCAGAACGTGATGAACGACGACGCCCAGGTTCCCGCAGCACTCGTCGACGACCTCCGTGCGGCCATCGCCCGCATCCTGCGGGCCCTGCACGATACGCTCACCCGGTTCGGCTATACCGGCGATTACGATCGAGCGATGACCCTGCTGTGGGCGTCGGTCAGTGGGCTGGCCAATCACTATGCCACCGCCAGAGCAGAATTCGTCGCGGTCGACTGGGACACTGCCGTCTCGTTCGCCATCTCCACGCTGGCGCGCGGGCTCGGACTCGACCCGGCCCGCAGCTGATCGGCAGGTTCAGAACGTGTGCTCGGCCCCGCAGCCGATGGTCCGCACGATGGTGTCGGTGACCATCTTGACCGAGGGCACCTGTGGGCTCTCCTGCACATAGTGCAGACAGACCGCGATCAGCGCGGCCATCACCAGCGCGCCGGCGGCTTCCGGATCGACCCGGCCGTCCAGTAATCCGGCATTGCGGCAACGAAAGAGGTAGTCGGCGAGAGTCTGCGCGAGACGGGCGAACGCCCCGGTGATGAACTGCAGTGCAGCCGAATCGATCCCGGAGGTGTCGAGGATGACGCTCGCGAGTCGTGCGCCCCGCTCCTCGGCGTACATCGCCACCCGCGCGACCAGTCCGGTGAGGTCGGCGACCATACCCGCGTGGGACGAGGGAATCGGCGTCACCATGGCGACCAGTCCCCCGATGATCAACAGTTCGCGATCAAGTACCTGCTGCAGGCATTCCCGGCGATTATCGAAGTAGTTGTAGAAGGTGCCGTAGCCCAGTCCCGCGGTGGCGGCGACATGGGCAGGGCGGACCCGTCGGTAACCCTGCACGGCGTACAGTTCGAGTGCCGCGTCGAGCAGGCGTGACCGTCGGTCGTGCGGGTGGTACACGGCCAGGTCCACGCGGCGTTGTTCGCTCGTGAGCTCCGC
The DNA here is from genome assembly GCF_030077625.1 of Gordonia sp. L191. Lineage (NCBI taxonomy): Bacteria > Bacillati > Actinomycetota > Actinomycetes > Mycobacteriales > Gordoniaceae > Gordonia > Gordonia sp. L191. The sequence goes on from NZ_CP125996.1 coordinate 3,031,330, forward strand.
CAAAGCCTTGTCGAGCGACTCGATTTCGGGTTCACCGAAATCGGGGATCAAGCCTCGACGCAGCACGGCGTCGCAGGTCGCGGCAAACGCATCCCGGGTGGTGCGGTTCGGGGTCGGCGCCGAGAGTGGCGAGGCGGTCACCATGGCCACCAACACGACCAGCAGGGTTCGGGCGACGAGGTCGACGGAATTCGGGTCGGCGACGATCCACCCGTGTTCGACGGCTCGGCGGATGCCGTCGCCGATCCTGTCGACCGCCATCGCCTCGAGTCCGAGGATGCGGTGCCGGATCTCGACATCGTTCGAACTACATTGGGAAACAATGAACTTCAGGACACGCGACTGCGTGTCGACGAGTTCGAACCCACGCTGGACGATGATCTGCACCAGATCCACCGTCTGTGCGCGATCCTCGGGGAGCTGTGCGAGCGAGTCCGGGTCGATCGCCGACATGAGGGTGACCACCGCCTCGTCGAAAGCGGTATCGAAGATCTCCTGTTTGTCGGCGAAGTGCTGGTACACGGCACCGGTACTGATGCCGGCACGGCGCGCTATCGCCGAGACGCTCGCCGCGTCGTACCCGTCCTCGCACAGGATGTCGAATGCGGCCGCAGAAATGCGCTCTCGCGCGGGCCGTGAATCCCGACGAGTCTTGTCCGCCTTCGTCTGTGCCGTCATCAACCCTGACGCCACCGCTGGATCTCGGCCCCCATCTCGGTTGCGGGCGGACGCCCTTCGATCCACTCCCGGATGATCGCACCCCAGCGATTGGTCGCGTTGAGCTGTCCGAGAAGTCCGCAGACGGCCAGGTCGGTGCGGCGCGAGAAGATGTGGTCGGTGGGCAACGCGGTATGGCGAGTGGTGCTCAGATGCGCGGAACCCGGGACGAACAACGACGTGACGGCGCGGCGCGCAACGTCTTTCGTGATCGTCACCTGATCCTCCGTCAGAAACCAAAATCCGATGTCGCTCATCATCGAGACGATGTCCGCCTCACCGACCGATCCGGCAGTGGCCATACCCAGGTCCCGACAGTCGCGGTACGCATCATGGTATCGCCCCTCGATGAGCGCGCGTAGTACTCGTGTCTGGTCGGCGAGCGACTCCGCCGACATCCGAACGTAGAGCCCGAAGTCGATGAAACCCAGCCGGCCGTCGGGCAGACCGAGCACGTTTCCCGGGTGCGGGTCGGCGCAGAACTCCCCTCTCTCGTAGACCCCACCTCCGTAGAAGCGGTAGATCGCTTCTGCCGCGTGCTCCGCACGGTCGCGATCCCCGGAGACGATGTCGGCGAATTGCACACCATCGAAGAACTCACTCACCATCACCCGCGCCGTACTCATCTCGGGGAACACGCGCGGCACCTTCCAGCACGGATGATCGACACACAGAGACCACGCCCTCGCCTGGTTACCGGCCTCGGCGATGTAGTCGCACTCACGCGCGACCTCGACGGCGATCGCGTCGATGATCGCGTCGAGATTCAGACCCGGCATCACCGGGCCGCCCACCTTTGCGAAGAGCTTGAGGTTCTTGAGGTCGGCGCGCACCGCAGAATCGATCCCGGGGTACTGCACCTTCACCACGACCGGCATCGTGCCGTCGAGCATCGCGAAATGGACCTGGCCGAGTGAGGCGGCCGCGAGCGGTTCGGGGTCGATATCCAGTCGGCGCAGACCGCGGCCGAGCTCGCGGGCGAGCACCTTCTTGATGGCCGACCACTCCATCGGCACCACCCCGTCGAACAGCGGCGCCAGACGGGCCGCGAACTCGTCGCGCGTCGTCCGGTTGGACAGGCCGAAATCGAACATCGCGATGATCTGTCCGATCTTGAGCGCGGCACCCTTCATCGGGCCGAGTACTCGCACCAGATCGTCGGCGAGCGACAGAATGGCGTCGTCACGCCTGCGCACATTCGCGTCGGCGCTCCGCAGCGGCGCCGTGGCACGTGTCGTCGTGGTTCGCACGGTGTGGCCGACCATCATTCGCCCGAGACTGTTGGCCCGCCGCAGTCGCCCGGCAGAGTCGCTCACCGGGACGCCCCGACGCACGGCAGCGGTGTCAGGAGTCTCACGCAGCACTTCATGTGAATACATCTATCATTTTCCGACATTGATGTGGACGGATGCGGACCAACGCGCAGACCCCTTAGGTGACACTCAGTTCATTGCTAAGCACGAAACAACTACCTTTGCCGCCAGTGCGTGACGTGCCTGAACGGCATTTCCACTCTTCGCACTACACGGCTTTGATGAACCAGTTTGCGATATCACTATGGTGCGGTACTGTGCCTGACAGTCAGTTCAGCACCGAGGCTCTGCACTGACGACCGTTGTTCGCGAAGAACAACGACGCCGTCGTCACCTGGAGGGGAGGTGACGACGGCGTCTCACGAACCGCCCTCACGGCACCGACCGCTCTGGGCACTCCGAGCCGACCAACGCCGATTCGTTGTTGTTCACTTTCATGCCCTAATCTGCGGCGCATGCTCGAGGACTTGAACAAGGCGGCCAAGAAGGTCGGCCTCAGTGTCGCCCCCGGTAAGAAGAAGGACCTCTACTCGGTGCGAAAGGTCAAGAACGGCAAACTCGTCGCGAAGAACATCAGCCCCGACGAGGTCAAGGAGCTGATCAAGGACCGCAAGTAAGGTCCTGATCCACAGCACTTCCCCGACACTCCGTAATCACGTAATATCGTACTTACGTAATGTCGTCGAGGGAGTGTCATGAAGAGCGCGATCATCATCACCGTCGTCACGATCGTCACGGTTCTACTCACCGAACTGACGGCCGCCACCGATCGACCGCTCGCGCACGCCGACGCTCCGCTCACCCAATGCACGAGCACCGCCGCGTCGGATACCTCCACCATTCCCGGCTGGCTCGGCTACATCGCCGAGCACCGCACCGATGTCGCCCTGGACCTGCGGACCCTCACCGGCGAGCGGATCGCGCTCAACTCCGGCACCCGGTTCCCGACCGCCTCGGCGATCAAGATCGTCCATCTCGCCGCCTACGCCGCCGCGGTCGAGGCAGATCGCGTGAACCCGCAGGACACCGTCGACGTCGGGCAGTGGCAGCGGTGGTACTTTCCCCTCGACGGTGGCGCACACCGAGAGGCGTTGCGCCATCTGGGAATCCCGCAGACCGACAACGGAATCGCCCTCGATCCCGGCCGACGGGTGAGCTATGCCCAACTCGCCGACGTGATGATCCGCTTCTCCGACTCCGCGGCACCGGACCTGTTACGCACACACCTCGGCGACGACGCACTGCGGTCGGTGATGGATCGCTACGGGATCTCCGGGCCCGTTCCCAGCCTGCTCGGCCTGTACCTCGGCGTCGTCGACCCCGCACTGCGGACCCCGGCCGACCAGGACCGGGCCGCACAGCGGTTCCACGACGACCCGGCAGTCGCCGCGTCGTATTGGGCACGGCTGGCATCTGTCGACCAGTCCGACACCACACGGACTGCGTCGTCGATCACCGCAACGGCGTCGTCCCTGACCTCTCTGATGTCGGCGATCGCCGACGGCAGCTTCGGACCGGGGTCGGCGCTCGCCCGCGGTGTGCTCGAATTCCAGGGCCGCCAACCGGACGGGTCGATCCTGGGCTTCAAGGGCGGCAGCCTGCCGGGAGTGCTCACCGAGGTCTTCGAGTATCACGCCCCCGACGGCCGGATCGCGGTCGGAACGATGATGGTACGCAACATGTCTCGCGACGCACAGGACCGTGACCAGTTCACCCACCAGCGCCTGCTCCTCGGCGCCCTGACCGATCCTGCGATCTCCGCCGCGCTACGGTGCGTGGTGTGAGCGACGACCTCCAATCCGTGGTGCAGGCGCTGACCGACCGCGTCGAACGCCTCGAAGCCCTCGTCGGGAACGACGAACGTCGCGGCCCGGAGGTCGGCGGCACCGACCCGACGACGGGGACCAGCGCAACGATCGCGCCGGACGGAAGCCCGCCGACCTCCGAGCAGACCCCGCACGAGAACACGGTCACCTACCAGGGCAGCGTCGACCTCGCGGGTCCGGTCCGGTGGCGGATCGGCTACGACGCGGCCGCGATCCTGGATCTTCCCGCCGCCACCATCGCGGATGTCTTTGCGGCGATGGGGCACCCCAGCCGCCTGGAGATCCTCCGAATCCTGTTGCGCCGCAATGCATCGGTGGCCGAACTCCAGGCAGCCGGGGACTTCGGGACCTCAGGGCAGCTTTATCATCACCTGAAGATCCTCACCGCGGCGTCACTGGTGGTGAAAGCCGGACGGAACGAATACGGCGTCGCTGCCACCCACGTCGTCCCGATCCTGGTCGCCATGCTGAGCGCCGGGGACATCGGCGGCGTGCTGTGAACCCCGCCACCACACCTCTCGCCGGCCACAGGTCGCGCGTCAGAGCGTCCGCGCGATGATCTCCTTCATGATCTCGTTGGTTCCGGCGTAGATCTTCTGGACGCGCTGATCGGCCCACATCCGGGCGATGGGGTACTCGTTCATGTAGCCGTAGCCGCCGAACAACTGCAGACATTCGTCGGCGACGACCATGGCACGGTCGCTGGTCCACCATTTGGCCATCGCCACGGTCGGGATGTCGAGCTTGCCGTCGATGTGTTTGGTGATGCAGTCGTCGACGAAGACGCGTGCGATCCGCGACTCGGTCGCCACCTCGGCGAGCTTGAACTTCGTGTTCTGGAAACCGAAGATGGGGCGCCCGAACGCCGTTCGTTCCTTCGTGTAGGCCAGCGTGTGCCGCAGTGCGGTCTCCATCCCGGCGACCGACGCGACGGCGATGATGAGACGTTCCTGCGGCAGCTGCTGCATGAGCTGGATGAAACCCTGCCCCTCCTCGCTACCGAGAAGGTTGCTCGTGGGCACCCGCACACCGTCGAAGAACAGTTCCGAGGTGTCCTGGCCGCGCTGCCCCACCTTGTCGAGCACGCGTCCGCGGCGGAATCCCTCACGGTCGGCCTCGACGAGGATCAGGGAGATGCCTTTGGCGCCCTCGCTCGCGTCGGTCTTGGCCACGACGATGATCAGATCGGCCTGGGCGCCGTTGGTGATGAAGGTCTTCGACCCGTCGATGACGTACTCGTCGCCCTGCGCGATCGCCTTGGTCTTGACGTTCTGCAGGTCGGACCCGGTGCCGGGTTCGGTCATGGCGATGGCCCCGACGACTTCACCGCTGGCCATCTTGGGCAGCCACGTCTGCTTCTGCTCCTCCGACCCGTACTGGAGCAGGTAGTGGGCGACGATGCCGTTGTGCAGGCTGACGCCCCACGAGGAGTCGGCGATGCGCGCCTGCTCCTCGATGAGTACCGCTTCATGGGCGAAGGTACCCCCGCCGCCTCCGTACTCCTCCGGAATCGACATGCACAGCAGACCGAGTTCGCCGGCCTTGTTCCAGAGGTCACGGTCGACGTGATGCTGGTCGATGAACTTGTCGATATTGGGCTTGACCTCCTTCTCGCAGAAGCTGCGGGCAAGGTCACGCAAGGCGCTCAGGTCGTCGTTTTCCCAGGAAGAGCGTTCGCCCATGGTGGTGGAATCCCATCGTCGTCGAAATCGTGTCAGAGATGAGCGTAACAATCACCAATGGCAATGTCGTTTCGGGGCGCCGCCTCAGGCATTGCCCTTCGACCACACCGCCCACGGGATGTTCCAGTCCCCGAGTCCGTCGGTGCCCGACAGCGTGCCGCCGACGGTGTTCTTCACAATGACCGGATCACCGCGCAGCGTGTTGTTCATGACCCACAGGGCGTTGTCCGGGCTCAGGTTCAGGCAGCCATGGCTGGTGTTGGTGTTGCCCTGGGCCCACACCGACCAGGGAGCGGAGTGGAAGAAGATGCCACTGTAGGACATTCGGGTCGCGTAGTCCACCGGCGTCCGATAGCCGTCGGCCGAGCCGACGGGCACACCGTAGGTCGACGAGTCCATGATGATGTTGTCGTGCTTGTCCGAGACGAGGTACACGCCGTTGTCGGTGGGGGTGGATTCCTTACCCATCGACGTCGGCATGCTGCGGACGACCTTGCCGTCCTGCGCGAAGGTGACCTGCTTGGTGTTGTCGTCGGCCGTGATGATCATCGACCGGCCGATCTTGAAGGAGGACTTGAGATTCTCCTGACCGAACAGTCCGCCGCCGAGGTCGATGCCGTAGGTGTTCACCGCGACGTCCACGGTGGTGCCGGGCTTCCAGTACTCGGCCGGACGCCAGCGCACCTCGGTGTCGCTGATCCAGTAGAAGGCGCCCTGCACCGGCGGATTCGTGGTGATCCGGATCGCGTTCTGCGCTGCGCGGCGGTTGGTGATCGCCTCGTCGAACTTCACGGCCACGGGTTGGCCGACACCCACGGTCTCCCCGTTGTTGGGCGTCAGATAGGCCTGCGTGAGGTTGCTGGGCGCCCGCGTGGTGAACGAGACCTCTTTGGTCGTGGAGCCGCCGACGCCGGCTGCATCGGCGGTCAGCGTGTAGGTCCGGTTGTAGCCCAGCGGTTCTCCGCTGACCCATTCCGTGCCGTCCTCCGACAGCGTCCCCCGCACGGTGGAGCCGTCCGCCTTGCCGATGCGGACACCGGTCAGCGCACCCTCGCTCGCCCGCACCCGAATCGGTGCGCCCGGCTGGATTCCGACGGCGTTGTCGGCGAGCGTCTGCTCGTTCCACTCGGTGATCTCGACCCCCGGCTTGAGGAGATCGTCGTAGAGCACCGAACTGCCGACCGCGTTGGAGTATTGCGGCTTCTGAGAGCACGAGGTCACCAGCGCGATGACCGCCACCAGAAGCCCACCGATCATCAACGATGACCGCAGCCGAGTCCGACCGTTCCCCATCTCACTCCCACCTGACGCCGATGCCGACCCACCCATCAGGGCGTCGGCGAATTCTGCACCAAGTGTACGAGATCTCGGATATGACCGAGTTGTCGCGCCTTACGAGCCCGCCCCACCGAATGACACGCGCTGACCCCGCCTGGAGGCCACGCACCGCCGGTGGTGGATCAGGCGGGCGGCTGGGTCGAGGTTACAGCGGTGGTGGAGGCCGCGCGGCGCCGGCGACGGAGCCGAATCCACAGGAACAGGCCGACGGCGAAGATCACCGCGGCGATGATCACGCCGACCAGGGTGCCCCCGCGGAATCCCGGGGCCTCGACGTCGAGGATGCGCTCACCGGCGTGCGCCCCGCTGCCGCCGCCGGCGACGACGGTCAGGGTGAGCAGATTCGGTATCGACGCGACGACGGCGAGCACGACGAAGGCCAGCGCCCAGTACCGGGTCTGACCCCAGCGCCGGGCGCGCCAGGCGAGCGCCAGCAACAGGAGTGAGACGAGCGTGCACACCACCCCGAACGCGATGCCGTAGAAGCTGCCGGTGGTGATGCTCTGACCCACCGCGGAACCGATCTTCTGCGACCACCAGCGTGGCAGGAACGCCGCCAGGATGAAGTACGCGATGACCGCCAGCACGAGGACCACGGCGATGGCGATGGTTTTGACCGCCCACGACGGGAGTCCACCCTGGCGCTTGTCGTCGGGCACCACGGTCGAGGGGTTGTCGCTCATGCAGACATCGTTGCGCTCGGTGTCGCGATTGCCAAGTTCAACCCGCGAGACCGTGACCGCTTCGATACGCGTCGCCCCGGCTCGAACACCTGACCCGAGCCACGAAAAGGCCCCCGTGACTGGTCAATACCAGTCACGGGAACCATGCCGTGCCATCAGGACTCGAACTCTTAACCCGCTGGTTAAGAGTGTCGCAAAGCCGGCCGTGGCCGATACACAAGCTCCAACGGACTCTGCAGTGATTCACTGCAGAGATGAGCAATCGACCGGACGGCGGCGACCTTCCGCCCCAGATCGACTTCTCCCGGTTCTCGGGCTGGGTGCGGTTCGCGGACTTGCCAACCACGGATGTGCCCCGCGGCCCGGGCGTCTACGTCGTGGTGAGGGGTACCGAAAAACCGCCGGAGTTCCTCGACGTCTCACCGGCAGGTCACTGGAAGGGCCGCGATCCCACCGAACTCGTCGACGCCCTACAGGACCGCTGGGTGCCCGAGAGCCGTGTGCTCTATATCGGCAAAGCCAATGTCGGCAAGAGCGGACGCCGGGGCCTGCGTCGCCGTTTGGACGAGTACCGCCGCTACGGAGCCGGGGAACCCGTCGCCCACTCCGGTGGCCGTCGCATATGGCAGCTCGCAGACCACGCGGACCTACTCGTGGCGTGGAGGGAGACCCCGGACGCCGACGCCGCGGTCACCGAGAGCTCCATGATCCTGGCGTTCGCCGAACATTTCGGGCGCCTGCCGTACGCCAACGCGCGTCGGTGAGGGATGTCAGATGGTCGCCCGCTGAAACCCATTGGCCCACTGGCACTGTGCGGCCGTCCGAGCCCCACGATGAGAAAACCCCCTCCGGTGTACCCGGAGGGGGCTTTCTCGACTGTGCGCCATCAGGGACTCGAACCCCGAACCCGCTGAACTGATACGGGCACATTCCTGAGTCCTGACAGTCTCTCTGGTTCCCATCTGTGCTGGTGAGAGACTCCGCGCCTACGTCCGTTCTCTACTGAGGCGCATCATTCCGAGTATTTGTCGTGGATAAATCGTGGGTGATTGGGCGTCAGTCCAGGTGCTCCAGTTCCTCGGCCGCAAACACTCCCCGATCCCCGTCGTCGAGGTCGACGGCGATGAGTGGCGCGAGCTCGCCGGCAACCTTGCCCCAGCGGTCCGTGCCAAGCACGTGGACGCGATCACCGCACTCGAACGACACACTGCGGAGGATAGCTCCGACACGCCGACGCACCAACTCATCCACAGCCCATGTGGGAGGCACTGCGGTGTCACGTCTCGTCGTTGCCCGCATGTAAGATTCCGGGTCCGTCCTTCAGCTGGAAGTACTACATCTACCCCAAACAAGTGCAGACCAAACCTTGAGATGTACTGCGACACAACAAAAAAACGACCCGAACCGACAACTGCGGTTCGGGTCGCTTCCGAGTGCTAGAACCAAGTTGCGAAGCCCGTTCCCACACCTCAAATGCTGTAGTAATCGTGCCCCCCTTGACAGGGAAAGTCAATCTAGGGGCGGATCGGACAACATTTTGGAGGCGTTTCGTCCACAGGTTGTACACACCTCTATCCACAGGCGCACTGGCATCTACCTGCATCTTCGTCTACAGTCTCACGCTCCCGAGCCGCCGTTCAGGCGCGAAACACGACACGCCCGGCGGTACCGCAACACGCGGCGTTTCGCGATTCTCGAAGCGTCGTGACCTGCGAGTTTCATGTATGTGATTCACAAATTTTGCCGGTATGCGCTTTTCCGCAGTCGGCAGGGTAATCTAATCCTCGCGAAGCCCGTATACCCGAGACTCGAGAGAATTAGGAGCCCCCCAAATGCGATTCCCATCACGTCATGCCCTCCCCATCGGGATCGGCTGACCGCGAGGCGGGATCAGACGACTGCGAGAGCGCCACAATCGACACAACGTGGCGTGCCGCATCGGCCTGTTACTCGCCCATCTACCGACAGAGTCACGGCACCGTTTGGACCGGCCAGGCCCGCGGACCTCCCGTCGAGTTCAAACCACTCACCGCCGCACTCTGCGCAAGTGAGTGGACCAGATCCCGTCTCTGCGTCGCGACGACGTCGTGACGCCAAATCAATGACTCGTAAGGAGTTATCCATGGCTACACGCCACGGCCCGAAGGGCCCGAATGATCAGTGGAAAACCGGCCAGCGCGTCCCGTCCGATGGGGACTATGTCGATCAACACGGCGTCGTCTCCTTCCACGAAGCTGGGCGCACGTTCCCGCCCTGCATCGGTCGGAACGGGGAAGGCGCCTTCCGGAGCCCGGTGAACCCTCACGCATCGACTGCGTAAGAGTCCAACCGGTCTGATCTCCGCTGTATTGGCCCCAGGTCGGCCTCGATTGGTGTTGGCGCACCGTCGACTGGCCTGGGGCCTCCCATAATGCCACCGCGTCAGATCTTCGTGGACCATTTCGACAAGTGCAAATCGTAGCGTCCGATTCGCCCATTACGATCCATCCATGCCCGACACGACTCCCGGCTGGTATCCGGACCCGAACAACCACAGCATCATCCGGTACCACGACGGCCGCCAGTGGACCGATCAGACAGAGCAGGTGCCGATGCCTCCGCCGAAGAAGCGCGGCTACGGCTGGCTCATCGCCGGCGGCGTAGTGCTGGCGATCATCGTCGTCATCGGGGCCGCCGCACTCGCTGCGTCCACCAGCAAGTCGTCGTCATCGAGCCCGGCCACCACACCCACCCCGACGGCTGTGGAATCGTTTCAGGCTCGGCAACAGGCTGACGCATCCGAGTCCCGCGCAGCGCAGGCGAGTCAGGCGCGGCAGACGAGGCTCGCAGATCGCACGAACTACATGACGGTGTCGTCTCGCGAATGGCAGATCATCGCGAAGAACCCGGACAGCCATGTCGGTGAACTGTATGTCGTGTACGGCCGTGTGGTGCAGGCGGATTCGGGCACAGGCCAGTCGACCATCCGCATCAACACCAACGGCGAGCAGGTGGAGCAGTACGACTACGACATCAACACGGTTGTGACCGAGGGTGACCCGGGCCGGTTCAACGAGATCGTCGAGGATGACCTCGTGCAGATGTGGGTGGAGGTGGACGGGTCGACGACCTACGACACCACGATGGGCGGGAGCATCACCGCGCCGTCGGTCACGGCCCACATGATCGAGCGCTACGGGACAGGTGACTGACCGCGCCCTCCTCTCCGCCGCCGCCCACGCCATCCGCACGCTGATGAAGCGTCGCCAGGCCACCGAGCAGGCCGGGATGCTCGAGACCGATCCGTCAGCGTGGGCGCTGCCGGACCCCGAGTTCGAGGCGCTTGCGGTGGGGGTACGCGGCCCTGCTCGGTTCCCCCGAATGAGCGAGTTACAAGTCTCGGCGGTTGTCCAGCGACCACACTATGGGGTGCCCTACTATTTCGCTCATGGCTCCGAACCCGGGTAAGAAGCGACGCAACCTGGCTGACATGACGAGCCAGCCTCTGCGCTTAGATTATCGGCGACGCGCCGATGCTGTGCTGGTTGTCGACGGCCCAATATATCTGTCCGTTGCGGGGGACCGACTCCATCAGCGGGAGTGGCATCATCGCGGCAGGGTTGTCGACTTTGCGCTGAACCAGTACATAACCTGCGATCATCCAGATAACCCGGGCGGCGAGTCTGCAGACATCGCCCGGGTAGACACTTGTCACAGTGAGGTTCACAAGCATCAGTTCTATCGTTCAGGCAGGCCACAACAGAGGGACGTGATCTGCGCGTTACATGATGCGGATAGCCTGGAGCAGGCTGAGGACATGATCTGTGGCTGTTACGACGCCTGCTACTTCGACATGGCCGACGAGTGGGAGGACCGACTCGTCAGGTGGAAGGACGGAGAATGAGCGATCAGATCGACAAGCTAAAGAAGCAGTTGCGAATCGTAACTGCGCGGCTGTTTACTCTGCGCCTACGTGACGAAGACTTCAGAGAAGCTTTTGCCGCCGCAACAGGATGGACCGCTCAGTCTCCGATCGTTCCATGTGAACATGACACACTCTTCGGTGAGGTCCACACGCTCGCCGTCCCAGCGCTTGCGGAGAGTAGTTCGGGGGTAGTCGCCATCCCTGTGCTGTTTTTCGGCGACGGGAAGGACATTAGCTTGTCAGTGCTCACCATGTCCGCCGATGGCCACGGGGGTGGTGAGGGTTCGATTAGCATCGGATTGATCAGTCACAATGTGGCCATGGCGCAGGTTTGCGAGACACTGTCTCCCGACAAGAAGTGGGACGTGCGCGACCTGGATACGAAGACAACTACACGGCTGTCTGACCTCAGTTAAGGCGGTGTTGGGGGACAAGGACTTCCACAACAGGTAGACACCTACCCAACGCCGACAGCCGCCCCCGATCCGTGTGGACCGGGGGCGGCTGTAGTGCGGGGGTGGGCTGCGCGGAGCGTATCACCGGAGTCTGTGGGTGCTCCCTCCGCTGCCCCGGGGTTGGGTGTTTCAGGAAGCGGAGGGAGCGCGGCGGCTCGTCCACGCGCCGCCAGGTTGAAACCGTACCGGGGGCAACAGTCTTATGCGGCGCGGGTGCCCCCTCGACACAGCTCCGGGGAGGTGGAGGGTCGAGGGGGCGGGTCGGCGTTCACTCCGCCCAGCGGATGTCCCGGCGTTGTTACCGGGGGAGGTCGCGCGGGAAGCATCCGCCGATCCGCACATTACCGGCATACCGAAATCCGCTCGCGGTGAGGTGGTCCCTGGAAACAGTGACATCGTCGGATGATGTCGTGAAGACTGCGGTGGGGCGTCCACGAGGGGTGGGCGCATGGTGGCCCCGGGATAGTTCTCGGGGTCACTGTCGGGTCGTCCGGTTGAATGAGGGCGTGTCTATAGGTTGCATACCGTTGAGTTGGTGCGGCCCGCCGAGTATGAGTCCGATGATCCGTGTCCAGAATGCGGGCATACCCCGACAATCGTGGTCGAGTCTTCATACAGCCAGAGGCGACGATGGAGTCACGTCCGGCTATGTCGTATCTGTGGGCACCAGGTGTGGTTCCCGAGCTGAAGCGCGCACCGCCCCCGATCCGTGTGGACCGGGGACGGCTGCTTTCATTCGCGTCATGGACTTCCGTAAGTGACAATCAGCGGATGGAGCAGGAGTGGGTGTCCTTTTTCTCAGTGGTCGCGGGGGCAACTGCTGCCATCTTCGCGTTGACGTTTGTGGCGATGCAGACCAGGCACAGGGTCTGGACGCAGAATCGACTCAGCGTATACGCGGTAGCGTTCACACTCGCGGAGCTGGCAGCACCGATGTTCGTCAGTCTCATCGCAATCATCCCAGGGCACCCTTGGCGAATAGGTGTGGCGATCGTCGCCACGATCGGCCTGGCGCTAGTAATCGGTCAGGTGGTCTTGACGGCGATTGCCAACTTGGTTGAATGGCTCCCCGATCGCCGAAGGTGGAACACAGCGCAGGCCGTTTTGAGCCTCGTAATCTCAGGATCAGTTTTCGGTGTACTGACCGCCTCGTGGGTGCTTGGTCAGATAGCACTTGCTGGCTGGCTATGTGTCTGGCTCGTCACGTCGGGTATAACTGAATCGTTCCTCATCCTGCTCATCGGTTCCGCAGACTCCGACAAATCCTAAACAACGAGTTTTCCACGGAGGGCGCAATGGCGTCATAATCGACGCCATGACTGAGGCGACGTATCAATTCGGGCGTTTCCCACGGACCGTACCGCCCAGTTGGAGAGCCCGAAGGAACGCTTACAGGGCAGTGCGACATAAGCAACTCATGGACAACTGATGGAGAGGATCGCCGCGGTGTTGGGCGATGGCCGGGAGCCGGACTAACACAATTCTTCCTCCTGCGAGGCGCTGGGCCGAGTTTTGTGGAGTGTGTCCTTTATCGTTCTTAGGCGGGGAGACGTTCTCCCTGAACACGATTGGGAGCAATCATGCCATACGACAAATCCAGCGACTCGGTTATTGTTCCGAGGCACTTCACGGAGACTGAGCGGATCGATGCGGCGAGGAAGATCCTCGCAGATCGTGGAATCCTCTCCACTCGAATCGACCTTGCCCCAGCGCTGCCGGTGGATCCACACAGGGACCAGCAGGTCTTCTACTACGACGAAGGGGGCAATCTCGATGAGGAGATCGAGTAGGGAGAACCAAAAAGAGCGCCCCACCTCGATTGAGGTGGGGCGCTCTGACCTTCGCTGCATTTAAGGCGTGGATCGGGTCGTTACCCTCATGTCATCCTGAGCCGGGTCACTTCCTGCAGGTCGTCCCGCTACCCCTCATGTACGCTCGTTCCGCTGAGTCCATCGGTCTCTCTGAAGTTGTGACGACAGTCTAGCATCCAATTCTGTTGCCGCGCAATATGTTCCATGGAACTAGACCGCGCAGTCTGTCTTCGGGAGCATCGCGGCAATCCGATGCAGCGGATCGAGCCGATCAGGGACGACATTGGCGACATGTAGTGCGACGGCGAGGATTCCGGCCCGCGCGAGTACGGGGTGTGCCCTCGTCCATCGGTCGGCCTCCTCGGAGAGCGTCTGCCCGCGATGGCATGCGAGGTCGTAGGCGACCACGAACGCCGCGATCAGCGCCCACGCCCGTTCGGGAGGCAGATACTTCACAGCGACTTCACCCAGTCGGCCAGCTCCCGTTGGCGTGCACCACGATAAGCCGCCACATGCTCGGTGCCGTTGAGGTACCCGGTGGCACCGGCGATCGCCGCACTCCACCGCTTCCACTGATCGACAGGGCTGATGAACAGGTACTTCCCCATCACTTGCCACCGGCCGAATCGGAGGTCATCGAGCATGTTCCACGTCCAGCCGGGGAAGTTCTGCGCGGAGAACGACACCGAGACGTCGGCGATGTCGCGGATGGGGCTGTCGGTCGGACACTGGCAGATGATGTCGAGCGGGTTCCACACCCAATGCTTGGGCACGGTGATGGGCTCCGGGTCCGCGCCGGTCACGCCGTAGTTGGGGCCGACCCCCTTCGGCATGGCGGGGTCGGCGATGAATCCCACGCCCTGCAGGTTGGGGTGGCCGTGCGCTGCGGTCATGTGGGCGAGCTGGGCGCCACCGGAGTATCCGAAGAGGACGGCCGGTCCTCGATCGAGTTCGGCGAGCGCCAGGGCCACGCCTTGCTGGAGGGCGTGGAGGTAGTCGTCGCCGGTGAGGCCCGCACGTCCCACTGGGCCGTACTGGGCCGACCATGGCAGCTCGACTGTCTCGATCCCGGGGATGAGATCGGTGACCCCCTCGAGCATTGTGTCGTGGCCGGTGGGGTCTTCGCCGATCCCACGGCAGCGGATTACCTTGGTGATCTGCATTGTCATTCTCCGATCTCGTCGACCTGGCTGCGAAGTTCGTCGTCCATCGACGGGAGCGTGATTCCCGCAGCGCGTGCCGCATCCCGACAGTCGTCGAGGTGGTCGTCCATCCGCCGAATCACCCTCTTCAAGAAGACGATTCGTTGTAGACGACGCTCTGACTCTTGTTGGACCGGCTCGATGAGGTTGCGGGTGGTGGCGGCCACGATCGACTCGTCATGGACTCGTCGATGCCCGCGGTCCATCCATTGCTTGATCAACGTCGCGATCCACGACAGCAGGCCCGCGCCGGAGAGTGCTGTGAAGATCGCGATTACCTGCGTGATCACCCGTCACCGTCTCTCACCTGCCGTAGTTTTTTCAGATCAGACCGGATCTGCCGGATACGAATTGCACAGGCGGCGGCCAGGAGTGCCCCAACCACACCGCCGTGGATACCGCCGTGTCCGGCATCGAATGCCGCAGCAGAGTAGGCCAGTTGAGCCATCGCGCACACGAACAGCGCCCACGCCTCGGAAGTCGCACGCCGACGAGAGATCGTGGGACAGTCCGAGGTACGCCACGTCGCCACCACGCCGATGAGGCCGCCGATCCCGTAGATGGCATAGAAGACGTCGTTGCCCATGCGGAAGTACTGCGGCCACGACGCGGCGAGCGCGTTGGACACATCCACCTCGGTGCACAGGCTGATCAGGCCCAGCAGCACTCCCGCCCAGAAGACGGCCTTCTCGAACGGGGCAGCGCCCCGGACGCCGACCCGCACAAGGGGTGCGGGCTCGTCAGCGCCCATCGTCTACCCCGGCTGCGACCCACACGACCCAGCAGGCCAGCCAGAGATACACCACGATCCCGGTGAGGCCGGCAATCGGCGAGGCAATGGCCGCGCCGATCCCGGCGAGGGCGAAGAGGAGGAAACTCACCGCGGCGAGGCGTAGCGCCCATTTCAGCGCTTTCGGCCACTTCAGGCTGGCAACTGCTACCGCGAACGCCCCGACGAAGAACAGCAGTCCCCACACGTCGGAGCCGCCGAGGTCGTGGACGAACTTGTATGACGGGCCCGAGACTCGCTGCTGACCGCCCAGGATCAGCACAGCCGCCAATCCGAGGAGGAGCACGGAAAGCCACCGGGCCGACTCGTGTGCGAGTCGCTTCGCCTGAGCCGTCACAACCCGAGCGCCTTGCGGAGGTCGGCCACCGGTAGTGCGGACATCACCTTCTCGGCGTCGGCGACGGCCACGTTGGCGATCGGGGTGACCTTGGCTGCGACAGCGCTGGCCTCCGATGCGGCTGCCAACGCCTCGTTGGCGATGGGGGTGTCCGTGAGCTTCGCGATACCCGCGAGACCCGCCTGCGCCGCGTGCACGGCCTGCTCGACCTTCGGGATCTCGGCGGTCACCTCGGTGACGGCAGGGACGGTTTTCCCGAGCGCTGGCGCATAGCGCTCGACTTCGCTGATCAGGCCACTCGCGCCGGAGAGGATCGCGGTCGGGCCTTCGCTACCGACCTTCTGCCGGTACACCGTGCCGGCGGTGAGTGCGGGCTCCAGGTCCTCACGCACGAACAGGGCGCCGTCGTGCACCACTGCGGTGACGTTGCCGGTCTTGGCGTCTTTCAGCACCTTCTCCGCGTCGGCCTTGATGCGGTCGAAGTTCGGCACCAGGTAGGTGACGACGGGGATCGCAACCAGCAGGACGAGGCCGATCGGCACACCAACCTTCGTCGGAAGGTACGGCTGTGCGACGGTCAAGATGAACACGAGGCCGGACGCGACGGACAGCGCTCCGGACCAGATTGCCTTGTTGTACTTCACGATGCGCTCCCGTAGGCGAGGCCGAGGTGCTTGCAGCACGCGATCGCGCGCGCGTTTCCCGCGGCGGCGGCGGTGGTGAGGCGAGAGATGGAATCGGGGTCGCCGAATGCGGCCCCGGCCTCGACGTACATGGCATCCGAGCGGGCGTCGGTCGCCCGGATCAGAGCTTCGACGTCGAACTTGGTGGTGTTGCCGTTGGCGTAGGGGCTCCACGACAACTGCGTGTTGCCCGCGAGGAGCGCGGCGCGCTCGATCGAGACGCGGCCCCAGTCGGACTGGTCGGGGTTGTACTGGGCGGCGAGCTGGCGCGGGGTCTTGCCCCACGTGCTCTGTGCGTCTCCCAATTGGGAGGCGTTGGCGACGGGATCGGACATCGGGATTCCTTTCAGGAGTCTCAGTTGGGCGTTGTTGGCGAGCAGCCGTTCGACGTGCTCGGTGGCGTCGGTGCGGCGCCGTTGCTGCGCGAGCCATTCGGCCGCAGCACTCTCGGTGGTCACGACAGGCCGAGTTGCCCCATGTAGGTGGCGAATTGGGCGTACTCGGCATCGGTCATGCCGCCAGGGTTGGCAGGTCCGATGCCGCAGACTGCGGCAAACTGATCGGGAGTGAGGTTGTCCGCAGAATTCATGTCGCAGTTCCCGAATGGCGCCGCGCCTTCGGGAAGTCCACCGCCGTAACCGCTTCCGTCGGTGTACTGGTGGGCGATCTGGTACGGCAGGCCAGGATTGGCGCCGTACCCGGCCGCGATCAGGCCGCCGATCTGCGGGAGCCGGGTCGAGTACTCGGCCCACATCTCGTGGAAGTCACCGGAGTTGGCATAGACGATGACCCGCTTGAGATTTCCGGCGTAGGCGGCCATGGCGTCGATCGTCGCGTCAACAGCGCCGGTCTCGTCGCCGGCCGGGTTGCCGCCGCGCTCGAGGTCGATCATCAGGATGACCTTGGGATGCAGGCCGCCGCAGGAGTCGATCATCGACTGCATCGTGTTGACGGTGTCCTGCCAGTTCGTGCGCCAGTAGGCGTAGACGATTCCGCACGCGAGACGACCACTGTTGAGCGCGTTGCACATCCAGCGATAGTTGGCGGCGAAGTGTCCGTCGCGGTATGTGCCATCGTTCGAGCGAATCGAGAGGATCTGGTACGGGTACGAGTCGTTCACGACGTTCTGGAACTCCGAAATGTCGGCGAAGAGAGACATGGTCGCCCCTTTCAGTTGACGATGATGGGGTCGGCGAAGATAGCGCCGCTGAAGATCAGTTGGATGGGGAACTGACCGATCGGGATCGGCTCGCCGACGGGCTCGTGGTCGCCGGGGCCACGGAAGTAGGCGAAGTGGGTCCACTCCCCTGCGGGGACGTTGATCCGGGCGCGCCCGGTGACGAGTGCACCTGTGGTCCAGGTGATCTGGGATCGCTGGTAGTCGGGGTGGTGGGTGGGTTCGCCGAGGGTGCCGTCGATGCAGCGGCCGATGACGCCGATGAAGGTGGGCCACACGGTGATCGCGAGACGGCCGTCGCCGTGGACGGGGGCGGTCATGACTGTGTGTAGGTCGGCGTCAGAACGATTTGCCCGGGCGCGGACAGGACTGTCGAGTTGATGGCGACGTTGTCGATCATGTTGTTGCCCGACGATCCCGAGCACATGATGGCGTAGGTGTAGGTGTTGGCCTGGGCGTTGACGGTGACGGCCGTCCCGTTCATCACACCGCCCGATCCGGCCGACCAGGTCGTGGCGACGCGGGCGTATGAACCGCCGGACGCCTCGTTGGCGGGCGTGGCCGTGGCTCCCGGACTACCCGTTGCGAGGCCGAAATACGTTCCGAGAGTGGCATAGTACGCGGCTAGCGTCTGCTTGGTGTTGGTGACTGCGACCATGAGGTCTCCTTGCTACTGGTGTGCTCGCATGTACGCGGCGCCGTTTCCGCCGGTGCCGCCGGCGTGTCCGGACCCGAAGGTGCCGTTGCCGCCGGACGCGCCGCCGCCGGGTGATCCGCCGTTGACGCCGTTGCCGGATCCGGCCGTACCGCCGGTGTAGGTCACGCCGTCGTAGGTGGTGTTTCCGGCGGCGGCACCGTTCTGTTGGCCGTTCTGTCCGCCGGTGCCTCCGGCGGCGCTGAGTGATCCGGCGGTGGTTTGAGCGCCGTTTCCGCCGGTGCCTGGCGAGGAACCCCCGCTGCCTGGGGTGCCGCCCGCGCCGACGACAACGGTGATCGTGGTGGTGGTCCAGGGGATGTCGGTACCGCGCTGCAGGGTGGTGGTGGCCCATGTTCCGGCGGTGCCGCCGTATCCGGCGAGGAAGTATCCGCCGCCGGTGCCGCCGCCTCCACCTCCGATGAGCACGATGTCGATCGCCGTGCACCACCAGGGGATGGTGTAGGTGTAGGTCCCTGGTGTGGTGTAGCTGGTGGCCGCAGCGGCGTGCGCGGGGAACGCTGCGCCGACCGCGAGGGCGCCAGCACCGGCGAGAGCGACTGCGGCGGGCACTCTGGCGTAGGCGCCCACCGACAGTGCGCCGGCCCCGGCGAGGGCGGCGGTGACGTACTGGTACCAGCGTTGGGCGTCGACGGTGAGCGCGCCCACGCCGATGAGTTGTGCGGCGGCCGGCACGCGGGCGTAGGCGGTGGCGTTGAGCGCTCCGACCCCGACGAACTGTGCGGCAGCCGGAGTGATGGCGTACGCCGCGACCGAGAGCTGGCCTGCTCCGGAGAGATTGACGGCCGCCGGAACGCGGACGTAGGCGCCGACCGAAAGCTGGCCCGATCCGGAGAGCGGGGCCGCAACGACGGGCTCGTACCACCAGCCGACGCGCGGGGCGGTCTGCGCTGGCGGTCCGGGCGGTGACCAGCCGTTGAGCGGTTGGGACTGGTCAGACGGTCCCGACGGTGACCAGCCGGTCACCAGGCCTCCTCAGTAGAGGCCCGCATAGATCACCAGGCTCTTCTCCCAGGTAATCGTGCTCGTGGTGAACGACGTTGGGAGCGTGGTAGATCCGCTGTTGGAGACCGCGTGCAAGGACTGCGGGTAGAAACCGGACGGCACGGCCAGTGGGTAGAGGTTGAGCAGCGCGCACAGCGAATTGGTGCTCTGCAGTATCGACGTGACCTGCAGAATGCCGATCGCGTAGATGCTCCCCTTGGTGGCGGCGATGGGCGTGTTCAACGGAAACATGTACTGTCCGTTGGCGGCGAGGGTAGTTCCGTTGGAGTCTGCCGTGTTGTGAATGTCGCCAGTCTGCGAGACGAGAGTGTGAGCCCCTGTCGAGGTATTCACCGAGTAGATCCCGATGTACAACGCGGTAATACCGAGCAGCGTCCACGCATTGCCCGTGGCGAAGGTTACCCCAGTGTATGTGCGGTCCTTCGAGGTCTCGATGTAGCTGAGTTCGGTGTAGTCGCTTCCGTTTCCCGCTGGCTGATAGTCCGGGGTGCGACCAAGACTCACGGGGTGGGTATGCGGGTTCGAGGCACTGAACGCGTGGCTGTGAGTGGACGGAGTGGACGACACCGTCGCCGACCCGGTCGTGCCCGAGATCGACACAGTCGTGCTTCCGGTCGTCGAGTTCGGCAGATACAGCAACATGATCCGAGGGAACGTCGTATCGGCGTCATTGGTGAAAGTCGCCCACAACGGTGACCCGTCGGGGATGATGTTCAGACTCGGCTTCGCGGCAATCGAGGTCGTCGTCGTCGACTGCCAACTCGACAGCGACGAAATGAAGTCCACGAAGTTGCTGACCGCTGCGCTGGCGTCGCTGACCGCCTCCCCGATTGCAGCCTGACCGATCTGCTCGATCTGCGTGGCCGCCGAGGTGACGTTCGTCGTCAGCGTGCCGAGCGCGTTCTCGAGGTCGGTGATCAGCGATTGGTCGATCGTCTGTGTCTTCGTCAGCGACAGATCGTCCCACCACACCTGCCCCGCAGTGACATTCGCGGTCACCACGAGCTGGACGCGGACCTGATCAGCACCCGAGGGCACCGTGTAGGTGCCGGTGATCTCCTGCCACGACCCGGACGCCGACGGCGACACGACACCGCCGATCGTCTGATACGACACCTGATCGCCGTCGAGATAGGCGATCACGTTCAGCGCGAACGCCACACTCGAGGCGGTGACCCCGGACCACTTCAGCCACCCGGCGACCGAAAGAGACTGGCCCGCGCTGACCGCCACGACATTCGACGCGAGGGTCTGCTGAACGCCAGTGCCGGTGGTCGTCACCGACCCGTCGGTGTGCCCCGAGGGCGCGGTGTTGCTGTGAGTGGTGGTGCCATCCCACGCCCACCCCGAGCCCTCCGGCGCCATCGACACCGAATCGACGAAGCTGCCATTGGTCAGCAGGTTCGGTGTCCCGACCGCGCCGATCGCCGACGCCGACACCTGCGCGATTCGCGACGGGTCGATGATGCCGTCGAGGTCAGTGATGAACGCCGCGAGATCGGCCGCCGTCGACTGCCCACCGAGGACATCACCGATCAGCGTGCCGAGCTGCCCGAGAGCATTCTCCGCGTTCTGCAGCGCGTTCTGCGCGGCACTCAGCGCGTTGGTCGCGTTCGTGTTCGCGGTGTTCGCCGTCGTGCTGGCATTGTTGGCCGTGCTCTGCGCCGACGTCGCCGTGGACTGTGCCGAGTTCGCGGCCGTCAGCGCGTTCGATGCAGCCTGCTCCTGCTCCTGGCCCCACTGCCGCAGGAGTGCGAGCGGATCCAGGCCGTCAATGTCCGCGGCGTTCGCGATGTTGATCGCGATGTTGCCCACGATCCCGAGGAAGAACGCCTTCCAGATCGCCGGGAGCATGTCGATGACGTTGGAGGTCTCCGACGGCAGCATGTCCGATGGCCACGACGTCTTGACGACCCCGTTGAGGATCGAGCTGGGCTCGGTCATGCGAGCGGCACCACTTCGATCTCAAACGAGGCGTGCGCCGCCGACACTGACCACTGATCGGTGGTCGATGCTGTCTGCAGCGCAACGAAATACAGGGTTGCGGTCGCTCCCGCCGCCACCTCCGCGTAGGTCGACGAGCCGGAGATCGACGACCCGAACGCGGGAAGGCAGGAGACCGTCTGCGTGAGCGCTCCGGTGACACCCTGCCCGTATCCGACCTGCGTGCCCGAGGTCCCATTGAGGTACACCGCGAGATCCAGGTGGGTGTTCACCGTGCCGGTCAACTGTGCCTGCGCGGTCACACGGGGACGCCACGCAAACGGCTGCGCGGGGATGCCCAGAGAGGCGATGGTTACCGTCGACGAGCCCGTCCCCGTCCCAGCGGTAAAGCTCTGGCATGAGTACAGGGCCGGCACCCAGATGGCCTGGATCTTCCACTTCTCGTCGGCGCCCGAGTAGATCAGCGCGGCGCCGTCCGACGGGGTGCCCTCCACATCCGAGGCTGTGCTCACCGTCGCCGTGGGCCCAGTGGCTCCGGTCTGCCCCGTGGGCACTCCAACCGTCACCGTGTACGCCGACGGCTGCCCTGCGCCACCCGGAGAAGTCTGCGTCTGCGAGATCGTCGGAGCGTTACCCGGATTCACCGGAACGGCTTCGAAGTTCAGCTCCGGAGGCTGCCCGGGCTGCCCATCCACCAAGGCCGGGAGATTCGCCACGCCACCGGCCGGAGTGAAGACGCCCGTCGCCACACCCGTCGACTGATAGTCGGTGGTGTTGCTCATCATGATGTTGCCCGACCACGACAAGGCATCCGTGGACTGCACCACAATGGACGTATTCTGCGGCATCCCAGAGTCATTGACCGTCAGCGCGTAGCCCGCGGGGACGGTGACCACCCACGGACCACTGCCCGTCACCGTGGTGCCGGGGACGATCGCCGCCAAAGCCGACTGGAAGTTCGCAGCCGACACGTCGTAGGCCAACGACGCCGTCGACATCGTAGTGCCGGTGAAGCCAGCAGTGAACGTGCCCGAAGACGGATTACCGAACGGGAGAACGTAAAACGTTGCGGTCAAGGAAGTCTCCTAATTCTGCGAGAGCATCGCGATCTGGAGATCGGTCTGCAGACCGGCCAACTTGCGCTGCATGATCTCGGCTGGGTCCTGACGGGAAGAGTTGTCACCGATCTGCGCCGTCACCTGCACCCGGTTGTCCCGGTCATCGGTGAGGGTGATCTGCATGACGTAGTCGGTGTAGAGCGCGTTCATGAACTTCCACGTGGCCAGCGCACCGAGGAACAGATCGACGCCGAGGACGTACGGAAATCCGTTGTCGAAGATGAGTTCTGCGCTCTTGTAACCGCGCGTCTCCCACATCGCACCTTCGAGCGCGAACTCCTCATTGAGGGTGTAGGCCGTGCTGCCGGTAGAGCAGAAGTACTCCGGCTTGCCGTACGGCCCCATCTCTTGCCGGCGTTGCTCGTTCTCGATGAGCTGATACGCCAACAGCACGTCGTCGAGGATGCCGTCGAGCAGGGTGTTGGGGATGCCCTCGAGACCAACGACCGTCAGCGCCGATCCGAGTAGGAACTCGACGGTGGCGTTGATGATGTTGTTGACCCAGTCAGGCGACTTACCGCCGCCGACGATCTGCCATGCCAGCGGGGCATGCGCGGGAGCGTGGAACTCCTTGACACCACTGCGAAGTGGGTTGTCGCAGTCGAAGAACACCCACGGCTTGACGAAGTTCACGCCCAAAGCGGGGGCGATGTTCACTCCCTCCGGCGCGTATTCGCCTTCGGCGTTGAGGAACGGGGTGAGGATGTCGCCGAGCATCGAGTGCTCGAGGTCCACGGCGTCCTCGATGAGGCCGTCGACCATCGTGCCGGTAGGTCCCGTGATGCCCGATCGGTCCTTGACGTCGAACACCACAGTCGGCTGAGTGAGGGTGAACCAGTCGGTGGGCTGTGCATCTCCCGGCATCCACACATCCGCCGTGGAGACGAGCCCATTGTCCTTGCACACCTGCTGGATCAAGGTGGCAGCCGTGTCCATCTTGGCCGAGAACGCCACCCACTTCGACGTGTCGAACAGCGGGTCGGTGGGGACCACCGCGCACGGGGTCAGCAGGCCCTCCTTCTCCATCATCGACCCGAACCATGCGGCGGGATCGGTGATGTTGTTGGCCATCTCCCACAGACCGGTTTGCAGGCGGATGCACTGTTCCCCGACCATCGCCTTCAGGCATGAGATCGCGGGCCCGATGTAGATGGCTTCCTTGGGCTCCTGCAGCCAGATCGGGGCGGCGAAGTTGGGCCACACCAGGATTCGGTTGTACCAGTCCCAGTCGCCCTTGACCTGGATTGTCCACTTCAGTTCACCCTCGGAGAAGTCCGGGGAGCAGGTGTCGACCTGTCCGGTGAACCGCATCGACCCCGAGGTGATGAAGATCGGGACCACGGTCTTGTCGCAGTTGTACGCGAACGGCCCCAACGGATCTGACCCCTTCAGGGTGACCGTGGCGGTGTCGACGTCGTTGACCACCCACGTGGCGGTGGTGGAAATGTAGTCCGACGCCTCCCCGGCGTACTCGTACATGTTGGTGAGCATCTGGACGAGGACCTGACCCTGACCGGGATTAGTCAAAGGCGACGTGTCCCACACCTGCTGGGCCGCATTCATGGCAGCATCGGGCCGCCCGTACAGAGCTGCGGTGAGCTGTGTCGGGTCCGGTTTGACGGCGTACACCGCTACTCAGGCCACTTCCGATGTGGGGTGAGCGCACCGATCACCTGAGTCTGCGCGGTGCCGCCGGTGATGGAGATCGGCATCGACCACGTCGTGGGCTTGGTAGGGGTAGCAGGCACCGGTGTCGAAAATCGGCCGTTGAGAAGCGAATACAAGTTCCCCTGCGGCGGGACGATTCCGAACCACGACTCGAACGTCTGCAGCAGCGGCGGCACGTTGTTGTTGGTGGCCAGGTCGATGATGTTCTCCAGCCAGGTCTGCCAATACGACATCTGCGCAGTGGTCGGCTGATTCGGCGTCAGGTCCAGCACCCCGCGGACACCGGGCTTCGTCGTGACCAGCACGATCTGTCCGGACTCGATCGGCCCAAACGTCACCGCACCGCCCGGATCGTGGAAGGTGACAGTTCCCGGCCCGTAGACCAGATACCGCGCCCACTCGTCCTGATCACCGAGGTTGGTCATGTTGGAGAACCCGCCCGACTGGCCCACAGGTGCCGACACCGAGTCGAAGGACTGGAAGAACGCCTGGTCGATGTGTAGCGGCACCGCCATTGTCGAATGACCCACCAGCGCAGGCGATGTCTTCCACGTGGCGTCGATCTGCTTCCCCAATCGCGCGGGCAGCCACCAGTCCCCCATCTCCGGGCTGAACCAGTTGAGCTTCCCCGGATACTTCGGATCCAGACCGGAGATGAGACGCCGGGTGATGTCTCGGTACGACGACGGCGAGTTCGCGAACACCTCCAGATCGACGGTGATCTCGGCAGGGTCGTAGACCGCACCCATCCACGTGTCACCGTCCTGCAGTGCCCCCTGCTGGGTCAGCATTTTGATCGACGCCATCAGCCCCTCGATGGAGGACATGTTGACGCCCTCCAGCGGAGGGATCGGCGCCAATCCGCCAGAGAGCGGCCAGATGTCACCGTTGCGGTCGATCCATGTGATGATCGGATCAGCACCACCGAGGAGAGAGTTGATCCCGAACTGCGTGAGCTGAGGGATCATCGTGTACCGCTCCCCACCTTGGAGTTGATCTTGCGGTAGATGTCGTTGGCGACCTTGTCGCCCGAGCCGCCGTGGACGTGCTGCTCACCGATGTTGACGCTCACCCCTCCGCGAGAATCGGTGGAACGCTTCGACACTGCGGGAGACGCTGCTTGACCGGCGGTGTTCGCCGTGGCGAAGTGCGCCTGCCCCAGGGCAGTGGCGATCTTCCCCGGCCACGAGTCCGTGGGATCGGTGAGGCCGAATGTCTCGAGCAGACCGTCGGCGAGGTCACCCCCGATGTTGCCGGCGTACTGGATGGCGCCGTTGGTGATCGTGGTGGCGGCATTCGCCCCCACCAGGCCCGCGAGAGCACCGGTAGGTCCGCCCGCTGCACCGGCGGCCGAGGTGACCGCACCCATCGCGGCGCCGGCCAACCCGCCGCCGACACCGAGGCCGCTGGACTGGTAGTTGGCAGCACCCGAGGTGTCTGACGACGCCGAGTAGTCCGGAGTTGTCGAGTCACTGCCCGCGGTGTTGGTGGTGTCCGAGTTTGCCGACGAGTCGCCGGACGCACTCGGGGTAGCCCCGGTGGGGGCTGTGGGCGTCATGGGTCCGGTAGCTGCTGCGGCCGACTGCTTCTGTGCGAGCCGAGCCTTGTCCTTCGCCTCGGTGGCCTGAGCGTTGCGCAGGGTGTTCGCCGCCGAGATGGCCTGCTTCGAGTTCTGGCCGTACTTCGCGATCGCCTCGTTGAGCTTCTGCTGGTCGATCGCGACGCGCTTGACCTGGTTGTCGTAGGACTGCTGTGCAGCCGTCGCAGCTTGCGCCGACGTCGCCGCATGGTTGGTGATCGCCTCCTGCGCGCTGGTGACCGCGAGTTGCGCGGTCTGCGCCTGAGTCGAGTTCTTCCCGTACTTCGCGACGTCGTCGTTGTAGGTCTTCTGCGCCTTCGACAGTCGCTCGGTGGCCTTGGCGGTGGCATCCACTCCAGCGGTGGCGGCCGTCGTCGCCGCGGTGGTCGCCGCCGCAGACGACGTGGTGGAGTCGGTCGCCGCAGTGGTCGCAGATGTGGCGTTCTGCTGCTGAGCCTGCTGCTGAGCAGCGATCAGCCCCTTGCCGACTGGATTACCCAGGGCCCAGTTCATCATCGTCGAGCCGAGGAACGATCCGAGGCCGTGGACGGTCCAGTTCGAGGGGTCCGTCATGTCGGTGAGCGCGCCGAAACCGCCCTGCGTCTGACCGAAGTCGTCAGAAGATCCACCCGACGACCCGCCCGACGAGCCCCCAGAACTACCCCCCGAGGTGCCGCCCGACGTACCTCCGGCGCCGGTCGTCCCGATGCCCATCGGCGTGTTCGGGTCCTGCTGACTCTTCGCACCACGCAGCATTGACGCCGGGAAGTGCATCGCGTTCGTCCACTGCGGGTCGTTGGGCGATGTGCCAGTGCCGATGTGGAAGTTCTGCTCGGTACCGCCAGCCTCGGCGACCTGACCGCCGGGGAGAACAACCTCGGAGTGCCCGTTGTCGTAGCCGCCGGTACCGCCGTCCCACCACAGGACGGTGAGATCGTCGGCACCGCCCCGGCCGGGAAGGGCGCCGCGTGCGGAGAGCCACTGACCCTCGGAAGGTGTGGACATGCGGGAGCCGAACTCCGGCGCACCGAGGTAGTCGTTGACGATCATGCTCGTGGCGCCTGTGCAGTCCAGCGAACTCGCGCTGAATCCACCCATCGCATAGGGGGTTCCGGCGTGCGACTGAATTTCCTGCATAGGATCGACAACCCCGCCGCCGGCATATCCGTGGCCGTGGCCCCACGTGCCGAGCATGTCCCCGCCATGCTGAGACTTCAACTCGCGCATACCCAGCCGGAGATTCGTCAACGGGTCGAGGAGGTTTCCGCCCAACGACGCGAGCCCGAGGGCGTTCGCGGTCTGGGGAGTGACCTGCACCAAGCCCTGCGCGCGGTTGTTGGGCCAGTTGACGTCATGGACCTGCTGGATGATGTTCGCGTTGCCACCCGACTCGGTCATGATCTGCGCTTCGGTGGCCTTGATGTGCGCATCGTCGACCGGGAAACCCTCCAGCGACAGGGCCTGCTTGATGACACCCAGCCACATCTCAGCACCATGTCCGTTGGCCGGCAGTTGTCCCGCACCCGGGTTGCGATTAACCCACCCGGCAACCCAATTCGCGATGTCGTCGACAGCCTTACCGGGAACCTTCGCGACGAGGGACCCGAACGAGGACGATCCCGAACCCTGCACGGGCACAAGGGCACTCTTGAGGTAGTCCTTGATCACGCCGATCGGGTTGGTCACGACTTTCGCCAGGAATTCCGCGGTATCGACCGTCGCGTGGATGGCCCTCTTACCGAGATTCACGGCACCGCTGCCGACGCTCGACAACGCGTGGCCGATGGAGCTGAGGATGCCACCCGGAGCGAAGTGGTTCGGCGAGATGCCGTTGGCATTCTTCCGACCGCCGGAGAATAGGTGATTGATCGCCAGCAGGTTTCCGACGCCGCCGAACTGCGCGGGATCGACCGGTGCCTCACCCTTCGACACGACCGCCATGCCACCACCACGGATCGGAACGGGAACCGAGTCGATTCCGGGCTCGTAACCGGGCCACGGAGATCGGATGCCGAAGGCGCGCGCAGCCTCGGGGACCAGGATGCCCTGACCGGGAGACAGAACACCTCCGCCAGCGAACCCGGCGGCGGACTGCAGGCTGAAATTGATCTTATCCAGCTTCGGGGCACCGAACGCGCCAGCAATGTCATTCCACAGAGGAGCCAGGGCGTCGTTATATGCCGTGTTCACAATGAAATTCACCGGTGTGGCGACGATCGAAATGATCTTGTTCCACTCCAGCTTGAAGGCCTCGACCATGACCTTCACGCCGGTCTGCATATCGGTCCAGACCTGCCCGATCTTGTCGCCGACCGGCTTGATCACGTCGTCATAGAGCCAGTTCCACGCCTTGCCGATGCCGTCCCGGATCCCCGACTCCATGTCGGAGAAGACCTGCGAGATGACCTTCCACCCATCCGACAGGGCATCGGTGATGTCGTGCCAGTGCTTCACCATCTGCTCGATCCCGACGATCACCAGACCGATCGGTCCGAGAGCGATGAGCAGCACGTCGTGCCACTTCTTGACGAAGTTCCAGGCCTTCTCAATCCAGCCCACGACGTCACGGAACGCCTTGGTGAGAGCGTTACCGATCGCGTCGGCCGCCTTCTTCACCCAGTTCCATACATCCTTGACGATGTCCCGGAAGGTCTGAGAGTGCTTGTAGGCCAGCACCACTCCGGCGACGAGGGCGGCAATTGCGATCACGATGAGCGCCAGCGGATTGGCGTCCATGATGATGTTGAAGGCCGCCTGGATGCCAGACCACACCTTCGTGGCGGCCGAAGCCAGTTTCGATCCAACCTCGAGGTCTTTGACGCCCTTTGCGGCCTTGGACGCGCCGCCGGCGAGCTTCTCGAATCCGCTCGCGATGTTGCTACCGGCGAGCTTCCCGAGGTCAGAGACCGCAGTTCTCGCCTTGCCCCCAAGCTCGGCGACCGCGGTCCCCGCCTTCTTCGCCCCGGACACACTGGCGTTGCCGAGATCCGACGCGACGTCGAGCGTCTTCGACCCGGCGGACTTCGCACCCTCCAGCACCTTGGAGCCGCCAGACTTCGCCGCGTCCAGTCCGGCCCGAGCCTTGCCCTTCACTGTGTCGAGGGCGTGACCGGCCTTCGCCTTCCCGGTCCAGTTCCAGTAGTCCCCCACAGCGCCCGGGACGTTCGCGACAGTGCGCGCGGCCCCAGCTACGCCGCGTCCTGCTGCCGAGACTCCTCTGCCGATACCGCGCGCCGCACCCTTCACCATCGAGCCGCCGAGATGGTCGGCGCCGAAGAGATTCCCGGCCATGTTCAGGCCCTTGACGCCAGCTGCCGCCACCCCGAGAGCGCCGAGGGAGAGGATCGTCGACTGCAGGACCGTGGAGTGCTTCGACAGCCACGACGTCGCGTCTTTGAGGGCACCGAGGAACGAGTTGAGCGGTCCCTGAGTCGTCTCGCCGATCGAGATTAGGCTCGAGTTGATGCCCGACTTGATGTCCTTCACCTCTTGCGAGGTGGTGGCGTGCATTTGGGCGGTGTCCTTGACGTCGCCGTTCGCATCAGGTCGAGCGCCCGCGATGCGCCCCTGGATGGAACGGACGTCTCCGTAGTTCGTGCCGCCGAGCATGAGGGCCGTCTGGAGTGTCGGAGAGTCGCCCACGGCCTGCTTTACCAGGCCTGCGGCCGACGTGTCGTTCGTCCCCGTCTTGTTGATCAGATCAGAGAATCCCTGAGACTTCTGGTAGGACGAAAACCACTGCTGCAGTTGCTTGTCCTTGCCGAATGCGGACGCCTTCTTGCCTGACGCGAGATCGGCCTGGAGCGCGTCGGCTTGCTGCTGATCGGCAGAGCTGAGCCCGGAGTACATCGTTTGGGCACGTTGAGCGTCCACCTTCGAGGTGTTGTACGTCGACATGAGCACTTGGCCGCCGGGAAGCTGTGGCATGGCAGCGACCTTCTGCATGACCATGTCGAGGGTTCCGGCGAGTCCGTTGGTACCCAAAGACTTCTGCAGCGAGTCGGCCTGCAGCCCGAGCATGCCCAGAGCAGTGGCCTGACCGCCGGAGACTGGGCGCCCGAGAACCTGGATCGCGTGCTGGAGGTCCTGCGCGGCCTGCTGTGCCGAGATGCCATGCTTGGTGAACTCGTCCATGTCGGCCCACAGCTCGGTCTGCGAGATATGGTATTGTTCTGCAACGCCTTCCACGGTTCCCAGCGACCGAGAGAACTCATCGAAGGTCGTCTTGCCGTTGGACACAGCGGTGACCATCTGCGACATGATCGTCGACGACTTCGACATCGGCTCGTTGAAGTTGATCATCGTCGTGGTCAGCGCATCGGTGACCTCGGACAGATCGGCGTTCTCGTTGGACGCACCCTGCGCTGCCGCCTTCAAAGCAGAGAGCTGGGCCTGTGGCGCGGAGAATGCCGGACCCATCGACGCGGTCGCCTGCGTGATCTTGCGCATGCCCGTGGCGAGCTGGTCAGACGAATACCCGACATCGCCAGCCATACCGAGGATGCCCTGCCGAACCGTTTCTAGGTTCTTCGGATCCAAACCTCCACCGGTGACAAGCAATTCGGTGGTGCGATTGAACTCGGCCGCCTGCTTGGTGCCATCTGCGAGCGCGGCTACCACCCCGACCATGCCGACGGTCGCGACAGTCTTCAGCGCGCCATTCAGCGCAGTCATCCGGGCCGCGTGAGTATCGGTGGCGGCGGCCGACTCCTCGGTGGTCGTTGCGAGTTTCGCTTGCGCAGCTTCGTAATCGGTCGTTGCCTTCGTGGCGAGTTCAGTCTGCGCCGAGGCGTCCCGCGTGGCCTGAGTGAGCTTGAGCTGGGCAGCCATCGCCTTACTCGACGTGTCGCCATACTTGGCCAGCACCTCGTTGAGGCGCGCCTGCGCGATCTGTTGCTTCGAGATCGCATCCTCAGCCAGTTGCGACTGCCGGGACTGGCTCGTCATGGCGTCGGCAACGACCTTCTGCGCGGCAGCGACCTGCCTGGCCTGCTGCTCGGCCGCACGGGCGGCAGCGGGAGATCCCTTCATCCCCATGGCATCCGAGAGAGTCTGGCCAAACTTCTCGTAGCGCGCCTTCATCGCATCCATGGACGCCTGCACGCCGGCCATATCCCACCGGGGTAGGACGTCGACGAAGATCGAGTCGAGAGCCACTGATCACCTCCCTTCGAGAGCGAGTTGGGCGTTGCGCATCTGAGCCGTGACGTGGGCATTCCACGAGGACGCCTGTTGACGGCTTGCCTCGTCGGCAATGCGTTGCTGCGGGGACTTCACGAGCGGCGGAGACCACTGCTGGCCGCCGAACATGCCTCGAAGATCGGCGCGAACGAGGAGTAGCTGGTTCACGGTGAAGGCCGACATGTATTCGGCCTCAGACCAATCGCCTTCGCGCATAGCCTTTTTGGTGGCGGAATCATCGGGGAGGTGGGTGACGATCACCACGAGTTCCCTCGATGAGAGCCGCCCCCTGTACCAGTCCTCGATGGTGTACGGGGTCCGAAACAGGAGGTCGGCTTCAATCTCGTTGGGAAACTGCCTCAGGAGTCCGAGGGCGCGGGCGATTTTGGGTCCGCCCCACCCTTCTCGGCGTCCTCCTTGGCCTTCGCGATGTCGTTGAGCTCGTTGAAAACCCAGGCGACCATGTACGACTCGCCGCCGTCGGCCTTGTACTGCTCGTACTTCTCCACGCCGAAGATCGAGCGAGCGAGTCGAGCTGACGGATTCGGGGCGGTCTTTCCGTCGATCGTGGGGTTCTCGGTGTTGGGCCTACCTGCGCGCGGGACTTCGATGACCTCACCCGTCATCTTCCCGTCCTTGTCGGTGACGGCCACTTTGCGCGGCGGGGTGTCATCAGGCCACAGGTCGAGGTCCTTGTCCTGCCACATGGCGTTGAGGCGCTCCAGGGCGTCATCGGGCATGACCTGCATTCCGTGGACTCGGTAGTCGCGACCGCCGACATTGATGTCGACGTAGGGGGTGATGCCGAGCTTGTCGGCGATCTGCAACTGCAGCTCTTCGAGCGTCATCCGCGTCGGAAGGCTCTTCAGCCGGATCGGCGACTTCTCCTCCACCACTTCGGCGTTGACGATCTCCGGGGCCGCGTGTGCTGGCTGTGTCATCGGTTGTTCCTTTCAGATCATCGGTTGGTAGGTCATCGGTTGTTGGGTGGCCCCGAAGGGCCGGGTGACGAGCGGTAACCGATGAAGAAACCCGCTCGCCACCCGGTCTGTGATCAGCTCGTCGCGGTGATGCTGTTCGACGGCGCCGAGGTCGCGGCCGACCCGTTGGTGGTCGAGGTGGCCGTGACGGTGAAGGTGTAGGCCGAGCCGGTGGTCAGACCCGACACGGTGAGCACCACGCTGTTGCTCGAGCTCGAGGTGACCGTGACATTGCCGCTCGACACCGCGGTGGTGTTGCCACCGGTGGTCTCCTGCACCGTGTAGGTGTAGGCGCCCGATCCGGTCTGCGGCGGGGTGAACGTCAGGGTGGCCTTGTCGCCCGACTGCGCGGCGGCGACCGGCGTGCCCACGGCGCCGGTGGTGCCGCCGGAGTTGACCCAGCCCGGACCGCCACGCGAGAAGATGCGAGCCAGGCCGGAGAACGGGTCGATGTAGGAGACCGGATCGTACGCCGACATCACCGGGTTCTTCGGATCCCACGACTGACCGGTGGCCTTGTCTCGCTTCGCCATCGCGTAGGTGACGGCCGAGTACTCCTCGACTCCCGCCTGCTGGTCGACGCCGATCACGATGATCTGGCGCGGGAACAGCGGCGTCACACCGGCCTTGACGATGTTGTAGCCGATCGAGCCGTCCGCCGGCCGACCAGTCAGCGGGGTGTCGTTGTAGATGGCATCCACCGCGGCGGTGGCTTCCATGAACTCGACGGTCAGCGAATCCTGGTCGGTCTCGACGTCCGACCGGACCGGCATGCGCGTCTGCCACACATCGACCTCGGAGGTGGTGAACTTCGGGTTGAACTTGATGCCGTTGGACGAGCACGACCCCAGGTTGATGAACCCGAGGGTGGCCAGTCGGGCGAAGTCGATCGCGAGGCCGTCGGAGGTGAACGGCGTGAACGTCGGCAGCAGCGCGGTGGCCGCGTTGCCGTAGTCGCGTGCGAACACAGATCCGAACTGCGCCTTGAAGATGCGGTTGTAGTTGGTGGTGTTGCCAGCGGCCCACAACACATCAGTCATGATGATTCCTTTCAGAGCACGCAGATGCGCGTGTCGAGTTGGTAGCGGCCGACGAACCGCTTGAGGTTCTCGTCGTCGTAGGGCATCCAGATGGGCCTCTGGATGACCTGGAATCGGTCGATGGACACGAGCCGCCCGTTGACCGATATGGGTGCCGACTTGATGTCGACCATGAGTGAATGTCCATGCTGAGCAAGGTCATTGGCACTCGATCGGTTGTTGTGGAAAAAATCGACTTGCACGCTGGCATAGTCGGTGACCCCGTCGTTACCGGCCGCGATGCAGCGGATCAGCACGAAGGGGAGCCCTGCGGAGTTGTCCATCTCGGGACGGACATTGTTGGGACACAGAGGATTCAGGTAGGAACACACCAGATCCTCGGCGTCCGGGAAGGTCCAGACGAAGTTAGCCATTGGTGAAGTGGCTTCGGGTCTTCTCAGCGAACGCGTAGGTGGGCATCTTCGAGGACCCGTACTCGATCCAGTGCGCCTTGTAGTCCGTGGACTCCACGCGCCCCTTGATCGATCCATCCTTGCGACGGATGGTCTTCGCCCGGATGGAGCGCTCGTAATCCCCCGGCTCCTCGACGTACCCCGACTTCAGGGTGTGCTCCTTCTGGTGCTCGAACACTCCCCGGGTGAGGGATCGCCAGTACTCGGCGACCTCTTCGGTGCGCTTGAGCACCTCGGCGGTCACCATCGGACCGGCGAGAGCCTTCTCGAGTTCGGAGACGTTAAGCGCCACTGGTCGCCCTCGCTTTCCGGAGATACACCGTGGTGTGGTGCGGGATGCCGAGTCGGTTGGTCCACGGGCGAGGCTCGCCGACGATCTGATAGATGTCGGTCGACCCAGTTGGGGTGTAAGTGCATTCGGTGGTGATTCCTGACGGCATCTGCGCGGCGGGGATCAGCAGCTTGGAGTCGTCGATGGTGAGATCCGTATTGGAGATGACCTCACTGGTGGACACCGGCTGCATCGACAACCCCTGCACGGCAACAGTGGCGGGGTTGTTGATCGGCTGGAAGTGCTTGTCCAGCTGCGTCACAGGAGACGGCACCGAGAATGTTCCCGAGTCGTTGCCATAGATCACGCCACACCCACATCGGCGTACCGGTCGAGGATTCTCGTCACCCACGGCTCGAGATCACCGGCGCGCTGCGGTGCGTAGCGGTCGGCGATCTCCCCCACCTTCTGCTCGATCGATCCGAAGGGATTGTCGAGGTACTGGGTTGCCAGATGTGTGCACACCGCGGCGATGTCTGTGGGGACGGTGGTGTAGCCGTGGGAGTACACCACCTGCACCTGCCATCCGTAGTCGGGCAACAGTGGAGCGGGAGTTGTGGACCCCAGCTCCACCATGTAGTTCATCGCCGACATCGGCATCGTCACCCACCCGGTCTCGTCGGACGAGTAGGTGGATGGATCGCAGACCACCCATCCGGTATCGGTGAGGATGGACACGGATGTGATTGCAGTGACCGGGTATTGGGGCAGCTGAAAGCCGTCGGCCGAGGCCGTGAGGGTCACAGTGTCGGAGGCGTTGGCCACGAACGATCGCCCTGTGTATCCGGTGATCATCGCTGAGGCCACACCGACTGCCGTCGACATCTGCGCAGGGGTGAACGCCGGAGCGGTGATCGTCGAAGGGTTGACGAGCATCGCATCCGACGCCGCGAACTGCGGGGTGGTCACTTACCCTGTGCCCCAGTGGTCTTGCTGGTGGCCTTCGGGGCCGGGGGTGCAACGACCTTCTGCTCGACCGGCTCGGCGACCTTCTCGGCGACGTCGCCGACGGTCTCCTCCTCGGCATCATCCGGCCGCAGCTCGTGCTTACCGGTGGGGATGGTCTTGCCGAACGGCCGCCGCAGCGCCATGTGCCACGGATCAACGTCGGAGATCATGGGAGTCCTTTCCTCGCAGGGGAACTGAGCGGGGGCGTCACAAGAACGCCCCCGCGGTCAGATCACTCGCCGGACGGAGCGGCGACGGTGGAGGTGCCGGTGGCCAACTGGATCAGCTGGAAGGCCGCGGGCTTGAACACCATCAGGCCCAGGCGCTCCTCGGCGCGCACGGTGACCATGCCGTCGACGAAGTTGGTGCCGTTCTGGTTGCTCATCTGCACCGAGATGGCTTCCTTGCGGGCTGCGGTGATCGTCTCGGGGTAGAAGCCACCGAGCACGATCGACCCCTGCGGGATCGACGGGGTCTGCACGACGCGGGTATCCCACAGGGTGGTACCGCCGCCCTGTGCGTAGCCGTAGTTGGTGCCGAAGAACGAGCCGCCGAAGAACTGGCCGTTGTTGTCGGTCGCCTTGCGCATCAGCTCCCAGTCGAGGGGGTTGATGAGCACCGCGTTGGGCGCGATCCACGAGTTGTACTTCACCTGCGTGATCGCCGACAGCAGACCGAGGCCGATCTGCACGCCGGTCGGGTAGGCGCCCGCCGAGTTGGCGTACGAGCCGGCGATGACGCGGCCGTACCGCAGACCAGTGAGGGCCTGCGACGTCACACCCGCGGCGGGGGTGCCGACGGCCGGGAAGTTCACGGCGGCACCCGCGGTCACCGCCGTGGCGTCCTGGGTGAAGCCCGAAGCGCGGTTCAGCAGGCCATTGACGCCCGGGTAGCCGTTGCCAGCGAGGAGCTGCACCTCTTCCTGGCGCTCGATGCCGGTGATGAGTTCGTTCTGCAGGAACGAGAACAGCTGCGGGGCATCCCGCACACCCTCGTCTGAGACCTCGGCGGCGTTGGTGATCTTGCCGACCTGCTCATCGACCCGGGTGAACTGGACCGAGCTGAACGGGTAGGCCGCACCCTCGGCGGTTTCCGCGGCGTTCCATGCGGTCGCCCCCTGCATCAGGTAACTCATGATCGGCGTCGACACCGAGATCGCGGGCAGGATGTCGGCGATCGACAGGTCGTAGAGCGGCTGCTGCACGATGCCCGGGAGGAACGTCGGGAGGATGCCTTCACCCCAGGCGCCCGGGGCGAAGAGGTTCTGGCCGGCGGCCACGCCGGGGCCGGCGCCGAAGAATCCCTCGCCCATGCCGTTGCCGGCGGCGGTGGAGTCCTTGAGCTCGACCGAGAACTTCTTCTCGAATGCCTCGCCCTTGAAGCCCTGCGACTTGCCCTCGACGGCGATGCCGCCGAGTTCCTCGACGGCGGAACGCATCTGCGGGTGATTGGCCAGCGCATAGGCGAGGGCACGCTTGGTCTGGCGCAGGGTGCGCGCCTCCATGCGACCGGTGCCCATCCGGATCGGCGCACCGTCCTCGGTTTCGGCACCGGAGTCGGGAGCCTTGAGCTTGGAACGCATCTCAGTGACGCGCTCGGACAGCTCGAACTCCTTCTGCAGCGCTTCGTAGTCGGGGGCGATGGCATCGAGCTGCGTCGACTTCTCGGCAGTGGTGAGCTCGGTGCTCTGGTAGATGTCGGCGATCTTCTTGTCGAGTTCGCGCTGGCGGGTCTCGATCTGCTTGGCCGTGGCCATGATCGGTGTCCTTTCATGCAAAAACCCCCACACGGCGAGTGCGGGGGTTTGTATGGGATGGGTTGAGTCCGAATGCCTTTCGGACAGGTGAGGAACTACTCCAGGCGGGACTTGGCCGCATTGACCATGTCCAGCAGGTGTGTGGGTAGTTCCTCGGCCACGTCGGACTCGGCACCATCAGCGGCCTTCGCAGCGGCATCACCAGCGGCACCCTCGGGCGCGGGAGGATCTGCGGGAGCGTCGACGGGAGACTTGGCCTCGTGTTGTGGCGGACCGGCCATCTGACCGGTGGCTTTTGCGAGCAGGTGCTCGAACTGCTCGAGGGTGATGATGGGCTCGGCCTTTCGCTCGGGACCTGCGGCCTTCTCGGCGATCGTGGTGGTGGTGACGAGCTCAACGACCTCGACTTCGGCTGACAGCGTGACGGTGCCGTCCTCGGCGAGCGCAAAGTCGCGCGAGAACGTCTGCGAAGAACCTCCGTCGCCGGGGTACAGCCGGTAGACGATCGTCCCTCCATCCCCAGCCACAAAGGTGGCGACGAGGTAGGCCCACGCGTCGCCCGAGTTGGCATAGGTGTTGTCGAGGGCGTTGTTGATCGACGACTGGAGGTCTTCGAGGGAGCCCTTGACGGCCTTCGCGCCGATGACGAACGCAGGCTCGTTGTCTCGGGCGGCGGACTTGTTGGCGCCGTCGGCCTCACCGCCGTCGTCGGAGATCTCCTCGACACAGTCGGCGCCGGCCATAATCGTGGCGTCGTGCGCGGCCTGAATCCACTGTTGATCGGACTTGGAGTTTCGGGCACCGGCCTTGACGGTGGTGATCAGCGCCTCCCGGTTGGAGGGCACGGCCACGAACGCGCCATTGAGCAGCTCGCGGCACGGCTCGCCGGCCTTCTTGAGCTGCTTGTCGGTCATGCACGCCACCGACATGGTCGTGATGTGGCCCTCCTGGATGAGGGTGCGCACCTCCTGCGCCCGGGCGGTGGAGGCGAACGTCCCCCGGACACAGAGGTTTCCGTCGTCGTCGAAGTAGGGCTCCGCTGAACCCACGGTGCCCGCGACGGACATCTCATGGTCGACGTCGATCGTGATGCGCTCCGGAAGTGGGGTCTTCCACTCTCCGGTGGCGAACACATCGCCATCACGGTCGAGGGTGGGGGCGCTGAGAACCGCCTCGAATCCACCGTGAGCGCCGAACTCGTCGCCGCTGTCGGTGATGGTGGCGAGCGCCTTCTCCTGGATGAGCATGATGGTCTCCTACTTCTTTCGCTGCTCGGCCATCGCCATGAGGACGGCGGCGGCGATGTCATTGAGGTCGTCGGGGCTCTTCTGCGCGAGCGCACGGGCGGCTTCGGCGATGGACTTCCCCCGGCCGACTTCCGCTTTGAGATCTCGGACAGCCTTGGCCGACGGGGCGGTGAGTTGCGGAATCTGATGTGTGCCACCGGCGATCGCGGGAACGTCGGTCGTGGGCCCCGGAGGCGCCACGGCGATGCCGTCCGGGTCGTTGAGCACCTCTCCGGTGAGGCGGATCTGCTCGGTGGGCTCACCGAGGGGCTGCTGCGCCGAGTTGGCGTACAACTTGTCAGCCTTGGCGTCCTTGAACCGGCCGAAGCCCATGAGTTCGCGTGCCTCGTTGGGCGTGAGCGCGCCGATCACGACGAGCGCCTGCGCCGAGGTGGCGCGCTGCTCGAAATCGCCTCTGGTGACATCGGCGTCGTCGAAGCGGACCGCCAACTTGGGATCGAAGAACTGGCCCACGTAGAAGTCGAAGGCCGACTCGAACCGCTCGATCACCGGAGCCATGGTGTCCCGGTAGAACGCCCGCATCTGAGAGGCGATGTTGGAGAACGTCGCCCGGGTCAGGTCGTGCACCATCGGCGGCGCAACGTCGTACACCGCGCAAATCTCCTCGCGGTTGAGGTGGCGCGCCTCGATCATCTGCAGCTCCACCGACGTCAACTGCACCGGGGACGCGGTCACCCCATCCTCGAGCACGAGGGCCTTACCGGCGTTCGACGATCCGGCATGCGCCTGATTCCAGCTGTCGCGTAGCCGCTTCTTGCCGTCTGGACCCAGCACCTTGTCGGTGGACAGCACGACGTTCGGACGACCACCGTTGGTCTTCATCGCAGCATCGGCGGTCCGGGATGAGTCCTCGGCGAAGATCGTCGACCGCAGCGGCTCCATCTTCGACAGCCCCCGCTCGGTGCCGGCGGGGTTGTATGAACGGATCGGCACCACTTCCCCGTCACCGAACTTCACCAGCCCTGTCCCCAAGGCGTTGCCGGCCATGAAGAGGTACTCGTGCTTGCCGGTATCGGGATCTCGCCGGACCGCGACCCGCGAAGGGTGCATGGGCATGAGCGTCACCGGAATGCCGTTGTCGTCGAACACGATCGCCAGATAGGTCTCGCCGTAGATGTCGTAGGTGGTGGCCACCCAGGACCAGAACGTGTACGAGTCAAGGTAGTAGCAGGGCTGCGCAATGAGCTTGGCGTATCCCGACTCTGCAGGGGTGACCTGCAGCCGGGTCGGGCCGTCATCGGACCACACATGCATCGGCAACCTCGCGATGGCGTCGGCGCGCTTGTTCACCACGGCCGCCACCCAGGGCTCGGAGCGGTAGATCTCGCCGTAGAGCGCGTACGTGTGCTCGAGTTGGAGCGCGCCGCCGTCCTGATACCAGTAGGACTCGGCGAGCTGCGGAGTGACCTCAGCGAGGGCCTGCGGGGCGATCTGCAGGCCGTTAGCCAGCAGCATGAGGCACCTGGTAGGTCACGATCTGCGACTTCGCCTTGATCACGTCACCTGCGATCACCTGCTTGCCCTCGACGAGCTGGCAGTCGGAGAACACCACATGCCCATCCCGGCCCTGGCCGACCTCTCGGAGGACTCCGGTGAAGACAGGATCGTCTGAGGTGATGACGAGGCGCTGCAGGATGCGCCGACACAGCGGGTCACGCTGAATGGCGCGAATCCGCAGCGCGAGAGCGATGTTCACCGACACCGACGCCGCTACGGCGACAGCGAATACGATGAGCGCGATCAGCATCGGCACCTCCTCACAGGGTCATGACGTCGTTGTCGGCGTAGTACGAGGTCGACGCGGTACCGCGGCCCTGCCAGGCGTTGACCGCCATGATGGCGGCCGGCACGGCGTCGATTCGCTTCGATTCGGTGTCGCGGTTGGGCTTATCAGGACGGATCAGATTCGGGTCGTATGCAGCGATACGGGCCTGCACGGCGTCGAAACACCACCGGGCCAACGGATTCCCATGCCACCGGAACTTCTTCTCGGTCGTGAGTTCCAAGATGCGGTGCATCGAGTCGCTCATGTGCTTGAAGTCGTTGGCGTAGGCGAAAATCTCGGTGTAGAGCCGTTCTTCGAGAGCCTGCAGCACGGGCGCCGACGACCACACATCCATGTCGGCGCCGAGGATGCGGAATCGGCGCGAGTCCTCTTCGATCTGGGCGTAGACCTTCTCGAAGTCGAGGACATCACCCTCGGTGACGGTCAGCCATCCCTCGGTGACGAACTCGCGAGAGAACCGACCCGAGTTGCGCTCGTCGAGCCGCGTCAACGCACCCTCTGGACAGAAGTGGCGCCACACCACGTCGCACGATTCACCGTCCGGGAACAGGTAGCAGATGCTCGTAAGGTCCTGGCGGCCGGCGAGGTCGATCCCCATCCAGCACTCTCGACCGGCGAACTGCTCCATCGTGTCGGGCGCCGATCGGTAGACAGTCCCGCGAGAGCCGTCGAACAGGTGCATCGGCATCCACCGCACAGCCTGGTTGGTCCACTGGTTCTGCTGGAACTGCAGGAATCCGTTGAGCTTCAGCGGGTTGTTCTTCGCCTCGAGAGCCATCTCCCGCATCGACTGCATCGAGAGGAACCCGTCGGGGTTGTCCGGAGTCTTCAGCGCAGGGTTGGCGATTGACCAGTTGTCCTCGTCGAAGGCGTCGGCGTCCCGCGGCAGCGCCCGGATGTAGGCGAAGCAGTGAGGCATGTAGTCGGGATCTTCGGCGACCCGGAGCATCTCGGTGTGCTCCTTGTGCCCGAAGCTCTCGGTGTCATATCCGGCAGTGGTCGCGGCCACGAATAGCGGTTGCACGCGGGCCAGCGACCCCATACCGGTGCGCAGCGCCTCCCACATGCCTCCGTCGTGCCATGCCAGAATCTCGTCGGCGGCGACCGCGCTCGGATTCGATCCGAGCGCGCCGGCCGCGTCGTTCGCGAGGACCTGGTAGATCGAGTTCGAGTTCGTCTTGACGATGCGTCGCTGGCTGGGGATGATCTTGCACAGTTTCGCCAGCGCCGGATTGAACCTGATCATCTGGACGGCTACGTCGAAGATCAGCGCCGCCTGTTTGCGGTCCCGGGCGATCGAGAAG
Source organism: Gordonia sp. L191 (assembly GCF_030077625.1). NCBI lineage: Bacteria > Bacillati > Actinomycetota > Actinomycetes > Mycobacteriales > Gordoniaceae > Gordonia > Gordonia sp. L191. The sequence goes on from NZ_CP125996.1 coordinate 3,072,362, forward strand.
AGCTCCGCGCCGTACTCGCCGTCGCAGAAGAAGACCGTCAGCATGATCGCCGCCAGCAGCTCGGACTTGCCGTTCTTCCTCGCGATTTCAATGAACGCAATGCGGTAGCGACGGCGGTAGCACTCGTGCTCGTCGTCCCACACGACCGTGCCGAACAGCGGCCGGACGATCTCCTCGCGCTGGAAATGCAGGAGCGTGAACGCGGTGCGCGCGAAACGGCCCTTGGTGTGCTTCAGCGCGGTCTCGATGAACCGCTGCGCGTGATCGGCACGCGGGACGCAGAAGTGCTCCCCCACCTCGGTGCAGGTGTGACCACCGAGTGACCGGCCACAGGGTGGCAGGTCCATCTCAGGAGATCAGTTCATCCAGGCCGGAAGAGTCAGGCTCATCGGCGGACGCCAGACGGGTCCGATCGGCCGGTGTGAGACCCATTCGGGCGCCGATCTGCACCATCTGCTGCTGGCACTTCACCATGGCCTGGAAGTACGGCGACACAATGTCGCCGCCGGCGGCGCCCTTGCCGATGTAACGGTCACCGAGGAGGTCGCGGCACTCCTTGTACATCGCCACGGCCTCGCAGTAGACCGAGAACAGGTGCACATCGGCCGGTGTCAGGATCTTCTTGCGCACCAGATCGGGTGCAAGGTCCATCCAGACCCTCTCGGCGCCCTCGGTGAGGCTCCACGGCGGCTTCACGTCGCCGATGGCGGCCGCCGACGGCTCGCGGGGCTCGGACTTCTGCGCGCGGCGGATGTCAATGATCGAATCGACGTCATCGGGCGTCTCTTCACCGTGGCCGCGCACCCGGGCGCGCTCCCACTGGGCCTGCCGACGGCAATCCACCGAGCAGTAAGCGTTCGGACGACCGCGACCGCGACCCTTCACGGGCTTGATCTCGCTCCCGCAGTGCGCGCACGCCCCCGACTTCGGTCCGCGGCCCTCCCGGCACGACTCGCAGCGGGATGGTGGCCTTCCCCGCCCTCCCGGAGGGTCGAAGGTCCGGCCACAATCAACGCAAACATGCTGGTCAGCCATTTTTTCGATCACCTCCCGGTAATTGGGGGAATTTCTGACATTTTTTGAAAAATTGAAAGTGGCACACGGGGAGCTACCAAGCGGTCTTCGAGGGTCGCGCGCAGAGGTTTCGGGTGCCCCCTCCCCGTGGGGGGTGGTGACCTCGGGGTCCTGTGTGGTCCCTCCGGGTGGTGGGGATGGTGGATGGTGGGTCCATCCCGGCGCTCTGTCGGGCTCTCCCGGGGGTCTTCCCGGGCAGTGCGGGAGGGCGCTCCGGTCGGAGATCCCTGCGCTACCCACGGTGGAGGTTCCCTCGACCTTCCTTGCGTCCGGTCTCGGAGGAGTGGTGGGAGTGGCAGAGGGTCCTGCCGTACCGGGGGTCGTCGGGGTTGCGTCCCTGTGCGAGGAGGTCCCGGCGGCTGTGGGGGTGGTGGTCGGCGTGGAGTGTCCGACCGGTGGGGTCTCGGTGGTCGCAGCCGGGGAAGGTACACCGGTAGCCATCCCGGGCGAGGACTGAGCGGCGGAAGGACTGGTGACCATCGGAGGTGTACCCGCGGTCGGCGGCACTGCCTCGTCGTTGTTCTCGTTGTCGTGTGTGGGTGTCACAGAGGTTGCTCTGTGGCGCTGCTCTACGACCGCACTTACTGCATGGTCGAGATGGCTTACTTGGCATCTGGTGGCGTCGTGTCGAGTTGCTCGCTGATCTGGGTGAGCATGTCGTGGGTCTGCGCGTGGAGTTCACGGACCTTGCGTTGTCCTTCGATGGCCTTGTGGCCGGCGCCCGCTGCGATGCCCGCGCCGAGCATGGACAGCACGTTGGTGTAGTTGCCGAGGATCAACTGGGCGTTGTCCGGTACCCACGTTGGGTGACCGGTGAGTGTGGCGATGGCACCGAGCACGACGAGGTAGCAGAACATCACGATGGCGATGATGATGCTGGTCTTGGACGAGAGGAATCGCGGTATCCAGGACAGTGCACGGTTCATGGTCATCCGATCGTGTGGCGTGGTGGTGATCCTCAATGCCAACGTTGGTCCGAGTTCGATCCAGTCAGGGCGTGTCCACTCACCGGTAGTGGGTGGATTGTGCTGTGCCGAACCCACATCAACGACCGGTGGACGGGGAATGCCGTGGACGCTGACGACTCCAGATGCCGGAATGTGGCCAGTGGCGTACGCGCACTTCGGCGTGCCGTCCACCGTGCAACCACAGGAGTAGGTCGTCACAGCCGCTCGGTGGTCAGCTTGGCCATGTCGTGCCGCGTCTGACGCTGAATGCGTGACGCGGCGAGCGCGATTTCCATGAAGTCGGCGTCGTTCATCATCGGACTCACTGAGTAGTCGTTGACGTGCTTGATCTGGCCACCCGATGCCGAGACGTCGCACCAGACCTGCGGGTGAACGGTCGGCAGTGGTGGGACGTCGCCGACGAACGGTGCGGTCCATGAGCGCTGGCGGTGTGCGGCCAGTTCGCCACGCAGGGTGGCGTTCTCAATCTCCAGCTCGCGAATGCGGGCTTTGAGTTCCTTCTTCGTCATCGGTTCCTCCATAACGGAAAGGTGCCGAACCACCCGCGCGCTGGCTACGGACGTGCGGGTGGTTCGGCTGTCGGTGGTCAGGCCGACGTGGGTTCCGCACCGGTGGCGCTGGTGCCGGAAGTCGAGTCGCTGGCCGTGGTCGCCGGTGCGCTCGCGTTGGAGCCATCGGATACGCCTGCGGTCGCAGTCGAGTCAGTTGCCGGAGCGGTTGTGTCGCCGGTCGATGCGGAAGTTGCGGGCTGCGGCAGGGTCGCCACAGCGCTGGTCAAACCCGAGGTTGCGGCCTCGAGTGCGGTGGTGTCGACGGCGGGATTCGCGGCCTTGAGGTTCGCGACCTCGGTGGCGACGAAACTGACGGCCGATGCGATCGCGGTCGCGGCAGCGGTCTCCTCGGCGACTGCGGCGTTGATGTCGTCCTGTGCGGTCATGATGAGCTCCAATCCCTCAACGATGGCGTTGAGGACGTTGCTGATGTGGATGATGTGCGGCTCGCAGCGTTGGGCTTCGAGCCAACTGATGTCGACGCGCTCGATGCGCATCAGTCATCCCCGGAGGGGTCGGTGGCTTCAACTTCTCCGTCGGTGGTGGCCGGAACGCCGGAAGTGTCGCCGCCCAGATGCTCCACGATGCCGTGGACGACATCCGCGGCTGCGCCCTGCGGAAGGTGCTTATCACCGGTCAGGTGCTCCACGATGCTGTTCAGAACGTCCGCGAGATGCAGGATGTGCGGATGGGCGTCGTTGGCTGCCAACCAGTCTCGATCAACCTTCTGCATCAGGACTCCTTCGGTTATGCGTCCATGACGGCCTGGCGTACGCAGCAGTCCTTGGCCTCGAGCAGCTTGCGCAGACCGGCCGACAGCTCGGGGCCGTCGTTGAGGACCTCAGCGAGATCGTGTGCGAGGTCGTGGAACTGCTGCGACACACGACGAAGATGGTCTGTGCGCAAGTGGTCGAAATGGAACTGGTCAAGCAAGTGTCGTGTTGCGGGGTGCATCGGCTGCCTTTCAGTCTGGCCAGACGCCGAGACGGAACTTGGGATCGAGACCGCGGTCCCACCACTCGATCTCGTGGACTTGGTATGTCCAGGAGCCCTGGTTGGTCTCGACGGTGTAGAAGGGCTCCGTGCCGACGATGTTCGTACCGAAGAGCATCAGCGGCGGTGGCGGAACATCTTCGGGCCGAAGGTCTGGCAGCCAGCCAGCCATGTCAAGTGGCACTGGCGCGCTCGAGAAGACGGGCGGCGCAGATGAGATCGTGCCGTACTTGCACACGAACTCATCACCTTCGAGCTCGATCAGGACGGCGGTCATTCGTCGTCATCCACGACTGCTGGTGCGGGCTCTTCTTCTTCGGGAGCGACGTTATTCGCACCCTGCTCCTCGTCCTCGTCGTCGGAGATCACGTTGTTGGGGTTCGCCGTCGGTTGCCCATTGGAGACAGTCGATCCGAGGTTCGGAATCGATCCGGTGACGAACACCCAGGCGTAGGCGTCATCGTCGCCCTTGCAGAGGTTCTGACCGACTCGCGTGTGGTCAGACTTCTTCTCACACAAGGTCGCCGAGTGCGAGTCGTCACAGGCCGACAGAACGGCAACGGCGAGGATGATTCCGCCGATGATCGCGACTGCGCGGCGAATCATCACTGGCCCTTCTTCCAACTGATGGTCATGACGACGGTGCGAGTTCCCGACTTCTGGACGTCGACAGTGGCGCCGGCACGCTGCAGGGTGAGAGTGAACATCTTCAGCAGCGCCTCGACGCTTCCCTGCTTTGGTGCGCGGGGTGCGATGGTCCGAGGCTTCTTGCGGCCGATCATCCGCGTCCCCTGCGTCGCTTCAGCTCGAATCCGGAGACGTACAGGTGGTGGATGATCGCCTCGGCGAGATCCTTCTTGATCTTCATGGTTCCCTGGCCGGCGCCGTCGAGCTGGACGAGACGCATGATCTTCGCGGGCTCTCCACCGCGACCCGGATGCTCCAGGTGGCTCAGGTGGTCTGCGAGGGTTTTCACCGCTCGCTGGTCGAGGTGCGCGACGGGATTCGGGTTCTGGCGGCTCATCGCGGCCTCTTCGGCGTTGCCGCCCAGACGCAGACGTTCAGGCTGTACACCGCGACCATGTACCAGAGCGCGATCGTCACCCATGTGCCGCCGAGCGTGAGCGCGAGAATGGCGACGATGAGCGCTGCGAACGCCAGAAGTCGGCCTGCGATGGTCCCCAGAATCGCGGCGGTCATGCCAAATGCCTTGCGAACGCGAGGTATTCGACGAGAAGGTGGAGGAGAACTGTCATCGGTTTCTCGGTTTCATCGGTTGGTGATCCGCCACGCCGCGCTGCAACTCGGGTCCTGCCCGAACCCGATTCACACCTCGCGCGGAGTTACCGGAAGGACGGTCATGGGCGTGGCATTGCCGCATGAGTAGACGGCGTTGACGCGGCGCGGCGGAAGATCGGGTAAACGCCGCTGATCAGGCGTTTTGGGGACAGCTGTAGTGCTGCAGATCGATTCTCACACACGCAGGGTGAAAACGTCCAAGTCCGAAATGTCAGGTAACGCGGCCCTTGACGATCGCCGCGATCAGTTCGCTCGAGCACCCCACCGCAGACGCCAACGCTCGATAGGTCCATCGCTTCGGATCTTCCTCGCGCAGAACACGAACGAGGCGGTTGCGGGACAGTCGATGCTGTTCCGCAACCGCCTCGGACTCCTTGCTCCGCAGATGGTGCTCTCGCGCCTGCTGAGCGCGAATGTCAGACGTCACCGCGCGCGAACCCCGACAGCAGTTGCGGTGTTGCCGAATCAAATCCGACGACGTCGAGCATGCCGGCGTCACTCGGATCGGCGATCGAGAAGCCGGTCGACGTCATGCCGACGACGACCAGCTTCGCGTCCGGATTCACCTGGCGCCGGTACTGCACGAGCGCCTGGTGGGGATGAATCGGACCGGCCCACGTCTCGCTGTCGGTGTAGATCGAGAACACGTCGACCTTGGTCTTGGTCTCGAGCGCCCAGCGGATCGGCAACGAGCAGTCGGTGCCGCCGAACGGCAGACCATCGGTCATCTTCAGCACGTCGTCGAGACGCTGGCGCGGAGAGATCGGCAGATGCGCCAGCGCGCTGTTGCCCCACCCACTACGTCCTGTGGCCGAGGTGAAGCCCACCATCATGTGCTCCGGCTCGGTCGCCGCGGTCACGAGCGCCAGCGCGGCCGACGCCTCACGGCATGTGATCGGCATTCCAGCGATCGACGCACCCATCGAGCCCGACACGTCGAGACCCAGCAGATGCGCCTTACCCGAGGGCTCGACAGCACCGAAGGCGGCGTAGAACGCAGCATCGAGAGCATCGACGATCTTCCGCGTCGGCGACCAGGAGCTGTCACCGCGCGCCGAGTAGCCAGACCCGTAGGTGCGCTGAGCCACCAGGACGTTGAGCGGATGCACGCGGCCCTTGCGCAGACGATCCGGATCGGCGAGAAGATCGGCCACCATCGAGGTGCGGCCACCCATCGCCGGCAACAGTCCGATCCGAGTCAGACGCGGAAGCTGACGCATCAGTGCAGTCGCCGGAATGCCGTTGTCGAGCAACGCCTCCCAGACCTTCGGATCGGCGAGCGACTCATCGGGCAGCATCTCCCACGAGAGCCCGTACTTTGCCACGAGCTTCGCGGCCTTGTGCGGCTTCGCCTGGACCTTCTCGTAGCCCTCGACGATGCGGGGCACGTTGTCGGTGCGGCCGTGCGTGATGTAGTCGAACAACCCGATCCGAGCAGCTTCGTCGGTGACCGGGTGGGCGAGGCGCAGTAGATCGCGGTGCGACCAGCCCTCGCGCTGGCGGTACTTCACCGCCTGATAGGCCAGCGAGTCGACGGACTTGCCCAGGTACCACTGACCGACGGCGCGGCGCAGTCCGCGACCCCAGCCTCGAAACTGCTCGACGTAGGTGGCGAACTGGAACAGGTGGGTGCCGGTGCGCGCGACATCGGACAACGCGGCGAGCGCGATCCGGCGGCCGTCGTCATCGCCCAGCGATGCGGCAGCGGCCAGCGCGAACAGCGCCTGGTTGTTCTTCGGCGCACGGCCGGCCTGCGAGATCGCGACGATCTCGCGGACGAGGGCCGCGGTATCGGTGCGTGCGAAGTCGAGGACGACCTCGGCGTTCTCGCGGGTCAGCTCGAGGGCCAAGGTGTAGTAGGTGCCGCCGTCGGTGCCCAGGATCAGGAATCGGCGGAGACGCTGAACGGGTGTCACCTGGAAGGTGTAGCCGCCAGCGTTGTTCTGAACCTGGCGCGGGTCAGCCTGATCGAGCTGGCTGGTGCGCTTGGTGTTGATCGTGGTGAGAATGTCCATTCCGACTCCTGAGTATTAATGGCGCAGAACAGAGGTCGCGGGCATGTGTGTATCCTGCCGGATTTACACCGCGCCCCAAGAGGCGTAGTGACGGGACTCGAACCCGCAGTGCCAATTCGATAACCGACTGGAATCCGGCCCGCGACCATCAGAGCATAGGAGGGCGGACGTGTGAGCTCTGATCGGGATTAACATCCCAAGTGATAACCGACCGGAATCCGGCCCGCCCTCTGCTGCTGTGAAGTTCTGCGAGAACGGGCATGTTGCGCCGACCGGGTTTAGCTGCTCTGCCAATTGAGCTACATCCCAAGGGATGACGGGACTCGAACCCGCAACCCGCCCATTAGAAGTGGTAACCGATCGACTCCGGCCCGTTCTCGTCTTCGACTGTAACGCCCGACAGGTGAAAACGTCCAAGTCTTATTTGCCCGGCTCCGAGAAAGTGTGTTGCACTATCGTGGGTAATTGCAGTACACTTACCTCATGCGGATCGCCATCACCCCAAGCGCCCGTCAGCACGGGATCACCGGCGACGAGATCCGCACTGTCCTCGCGTACTTCGCCCTCCGGATCTCCCTCCCGGCGAAGCGTGAGGGCGCGGTGCTGTTCCTGCACATCGGACCAGCGGCCGCCAATGCGCCCTACATCGAGGTCCTGGCCGACATGGCCGACGAAGACGAGGCTGTGGTGTTCCACGCGATGATGCTGCGCCGCAGCCTCGTGAACAACCTCGGGATCGCCGAACTCCTCGGCGATATCACCTATGCGCCACAACGGAAGTGAGAGAGAAGATGGCACGACGATTCACCGATGACGAGTATGCGGAGATGGCCGCAGACTTCGAGGCCAACCCGCCCACTGCCGACGAGATCGTTGGCGAGATCGAAGTAAACCACGCGATCCTGCGCACCGGTCGGCCGCCGAAGACCGCCCCCGCACGAGGGAAGACGCCCACCACATCAGTGCGGCTACCGCAGGAACTCCGGGCACAACTGGAGGTAGTGGCGGCGGCCGAGGGCGTCGCGCCGGCCGAAGTCATCCGCCGCGCTGTTGGCGAGTATGTTGACCTCCGCCTAGCACGGGCGGCATTGGGAACGCGGGCGATGCCTCAGAAGAAGGCCACGGCACAGAAGAAGGCACCACGGAAGAAGAGCGCGCGCAATTAGTCGATGTGCTCCAGGTCCAGCGCGTGGGCTAGCTGCGGAAGTGGGCCGGGGCCAACCAAGTCGGCAAGATGCGGGCTTGGGTCACTGTGGGTTATCGCCACCTCATACCAGCCTTTGCTGAGTGAAATGGAAGGCTCCACAATGCGTCCAGCTACATATCGACCGTCTTCGAGTTGATCAACTAACCTCACCCGGTCACCGACCTTGAACTCGGCCATCACACCCACCCCGCTGCGCGACGTGCCCGTCGCGACTTCCACCATCCAGCGCGATCCCACCGGCGGTAGTGAGCGCGAGCACCATTCCCCGAGGTGTGGCGCCAGTGCATCTTCACCACCCACACGGTGAGGCAGTCATCGCACATCCACACATCACCCACAGCGCCGTCGGGCTGATCCCCAACCCTGACCGGGGCGCGCGAGACGCCAGCTGCACACATCGAGGCCGGCGGCGGATTGATGAGCACCGGCCTCTCGGGTAGCGAGCACGTGTGCTCCGGAGCGAAGTCCGGTGCCTGGGGCGTCTTCTGAATCCAGGTCATCGATCACTCACAGGTACGTCGCGCGAGTGATCGAGATGCACACGGCAGCAAGCAAAGCCACGCACCCCCCGTTTGGAAAGCCCGCGAGCAGCAACAGTGCACCAGACGCGAGAATTGCCCACGGTGACCATTTTGAGTACAACCAAGTCATCCGACCACTCCTTTCACACTCATCACCCAACATTGGTTAACGTCATCCCATCCGAAGAGCGCATAGTCACAGTGCGACAGAGGAACTACTTCGTTCATGGCGTCGAATCCCGATGGCCCTGATAGGCAGACCACGAGTCTTGTGCGCCGGATATGCTCCGGTACCGCCAAGCGCTCGCCGTCCTTTGGTCCACCGTGGAGTATCACCTCATCGGTGGTGGGCCACCACTGCGCCGTCACCCTCACCGTGGTTCGGACGAAATCTTCCGTCTCGGCGAAGGACACATCCCGAGCGTGCGCATCGAACCCGTAGACCTGGATCTCCTCCAGCAGGCTCCGGGTGATCCAATTGCGCACCAAAGTCATCGCTTCGACCTCGGCGCTGTCCAGATGCTGACGATCCACTGCTGCACTCACATAAAGGTGAGATGCTCGCAGTACGCGATCCATGTCGACGATCACGACACCGTCTCCTTACGTCTCTGCTCATCCCGTGCCATCAGTCCACGTACCTCAGCGAGCGAGAACACCGCCGGGTCACCACGTCTCAGGCGCGTGGGGGTAATCCGTCCGTCCCGCTGATATCCGCGCGGTCTCACGCGGCCCTCCTTGATCCACCGGTACAACGTGGACTGCGGCACCGGCTCCCCAAGGTTGTCGAGTACGCTCAACAGCTCCTCCACCGTCATCGAGAAGTGATCGGCGTGGGCGTAGATGTGCTTCTTCAGCTCGTCGACGTTGTGTCGCTTGCGGCACTTCCAGCACTCCACATGGGTTGCTGCATGGTCGTTGTCATCGTCCCAGTCGGCCCACAGGCCTTGCGCACACTCGACGGGGCGGTTGCGGGCATCCTTGCCCACCACCGTGGGGCACGGGCCGCAGTAGACCCGCTTCGGCGGATTGAGCACCCGGAACGCCTTGCGGCACAAACGGTCGATCTCGTGGGCCGCGAACGCCGCATCCTCGGAGTTGGCGAGATCCAAGCGGTGGACGTTGAGCCACCGGGACAGATCCGCGATGTCAGGGATGTAGTGGCGAGAGATGCGGAACTGGCCGGGCATCTCCGGGATCCGCTCGGTGTTGTTGGCCGGGATCATGGGCCGCAGTGGACCGATGAAGTCCAGTGGCACGGCATCCACGGGCAGCCACTCCACACCGATCTGGTCGGCGAGGTCTCGACACCAGCGCATCAGCACGGTACGTAGCTCGTCGTAGGTGTCGCCGGCCGAGGCGTCGAAGGGGATCGGGGACTGCTCGTCGTCCTCGGCTTCCACGATGCGCCGCGGTCCAGGAGGTGTGGAGAGCGCGTTCTGCTTCGCGTACGCCTCGGTGAGTCGGTCAGCGATCCAAGGGATTTGCTCGAGGTTGGAGTCCAGTTCCCGGATGCACTCACGGCACAGGTACACCGTTGCTCGTCCACCGCACTTCGTGCACTGCACTATGCGCTCTCCTTCTCGTCATGAGCTGCCACCATGCGGTCCAGCGTGGAGGTGTCGATCACAGCCTCCAGGTGCTCCTGCGCCTCGGGGGTGGCGTTGAGGTACAGGTCCACCAGCACGCCTTCGGGGATTGAGATGCATCGGTGCACAAGGCGCCGCAGATGATTCTTCTTGCGGTTGTACTCGTTCTTCGCCGCTCGACAAGCCTCGCAGGGCTTCTCGCCCATCCGGTAGTGCATCTGAGCGCCCGATGGGGTGCCGTGCTTCCATCCGGTCATCCGTCGACCCCGATCTCCACCTCGATCTCCAGCCACAGCTTCCCCACTCCGGTGCCGGTCTTCGGGTGAATCCGAGGCATCAGATCGGTGACGTACATGGGAGTGTCATCAGCCACGAGGCCATAGCCGGGATGGGCCGTCGTACCAGCCGCCAAGCCGTCTACACACGCCTTCTGCGTCAGCGTCAAATTGATAGGGTCCCTGCGTCTTTCGTCTCTCGGTGCGTAGTGCAATTGTACCGTGATGTGCTCGCAATCGCGGGGTAGATGAGCAGCAATCGCCAACAGGTGCACAGTGTTTCGCACCTGCTTCACCTTCCGCGCCTTGGCCATGTGGTGGCCGCGATCGTTCAGATTCAACGGCGGTCGAGAATACGGAAGGTCGAGCCGGTAGGTGGTCACCAGCACTCCCCTGCGTGGATCAGGTGACAGTCGGGGCAGGCATCGGATGCCTCGCCGATCATCTCTGCGAGGTCTGGGCATGTGGAGTGAGCCCAACCGTTGTCTCGCTGTTCGATCTCGTCGCCCTCGTGAATCCATCGACCACAGTCGTTGGCGCAAGGGCCGTTGTGCTTGGCCTTCATGACTTCCCGCGCAGTGTTTGTGCGATCCGTTGAGCGTCCCGCTGTTGCTGGGCGCCGCGATCCTCTGCGGCCTTGATGACCAATCCGTACTGCTTCATGGTCGTGGTGAATCCGACGTGAGCCGTGCGATGCAAGGTCGGCACGTCCAACACGGGCCGGGGTGAGCGGCGTCGGATACCGCGAGGGTTTTCTCGGCATATCCGGCTGCGGCGCACGGCTTCGCGAACGTTGTCCCTGTGGCTCATCACGCCACCCGGGTCGATGCAACTTTGTCCGCCTGCCAGAGCCCCTGTGGCACCGGCTTTTCGGCACGCTTATGCCATCGGATCACGGTGCGTGGATGCACACCCAGCCGTCGGCAGGCCAACAGCATGTCGGTGGTGTGTTGCATGAGCATCTCGAACTCTTCAACACCCTCGTCGGGAGGTATGGAGTCTGACCGGCGTTGAATTCTCACGAATGTGCCGTCGCGCATAGCCTTCCGGTACCAGCGCATGTAGTGCACTTCGCACATGCCTCGTTTGATGCCTTCTCGATCGCAGTCGTCCACGGAGCAGGGTGGGTGGTTCATTCCGCACCGTCCACAACTCGGATCTCGGAACCCTCCGGAGCATCGATCGTGACCGCGGGATCGCCCTCGTAGCCAGGGCGCTCATGGAATCTGATCGGCCACGTCGGGTAGCAGTCGACGGCCGCCACCGAGATGGTCCAGTCGAGCCGACCCGCAATGGTCGGATTCCCAAAGTCGAGGGCGATGTCGAGGGACTGTCCGTCGGGAGCAGTCAGCCGAAGTCTGGTTCCGTGGCGTCCGAGGTCGTACTCCTCGGAGATTGCGCCTTCGACCTCGACCAGGTCGTCGGATGCGCCGTAGATCGTAATGGGTCGGGTCATCGTTTGGAGCCTTTCTGCGATGCGACCAGCCTGGTTCTCCCACCACGCGGTATCGGCAGGTGATCGCTGGGGTTTGACGGGTTTCGGAGTGGGTGGAATCGGGGCCTGAGAGCCGCTGACAGCTTCACTGGCGTCGTGGGGTTCGTCAGTACCCGTGAGAGTGGCCACGAAGCCCACGGCGTTGCGTAGCGCCGCCTGGATCGGGATCACAGCGGGCTCACCTCCAGCACGTAGTCGGCAATCGAGTGGAAGTGCACCCCGCAACCACGGCACGCGAACATCTCCCCGTGGAGTGCCGCGGCGTGGATCTGCTGGGCCATCCTGCGGACGAGGTTCCGTTCGCAGGGCTCACACGCGAGCATCGCTCGGCGGCTCGGGGTGTTGCCGCAGTCGTGGATCACCACCACCGTGGTGGCCGGCCGCGAACCGTGGCACTCGGCGCATACGCACTCGCACATCACGGGGACCGAGAGACGCATCCAGGCGCGCGAGATCGGCTGGGATGTTGGTCATGGCATCACCTTCCGATCGCGCTGTGAAGGCCGGGTGAATTGGCGGACGTTTCCACCGGAGCTCGCCTGATCTGAACTGAACTGAACTGAACTACACTGCGAGGTAGTGGCTCTACACTCACTCACTGAGTCACTCACTGAGTCACTCACGTAGCCCATTTCTGCTGGCAGGGAGGGCTTTTCAGAGTTTTCACGGTCACTGCCTGAGCGACTCACGTAGGACTCAGGTAGTGACTCACTGAATGGCCCTGCTTCGCCCCCATTCCGGGTCTGCTTTGCGCGCTTTTCTAGCTGCCTCCACCGATCCGTTGCGGTGTCATCAGCACGCCACCACTTCGCCCATTCCTGCCCCTGATGTCTCTCGCACGGCGGCAGCTTCGACGGCGTCGGATGGTTGATTTTCTGGTGCTCATCCCACGAGATCACGTGGAGGAAGTCGGCACCGCCGACGCGGTAGTGGCACAGTTGACCGTTCGTCACGAGAGCCTCCAGGTGGTCGGCGACATCGTCGATCGAGATGTTGTCGATGCGACGGCGCTTGATCCACACATCAGCCCACAACTGATCCGGGTCGTACTTCATCCGTCCGCGGTCGTCGGCAAACACCCAGAACCCTTCGAACGTCCGGCACGCCGGCAGAGTCAGGGTGGCGAGCTGCTCCGAGTCGAAGTATCCGGGCCACAACATTCGCTTCCGGGGCATCTACCCCTCCTTCTTCGTCTTCCCCCATAAGCACCCCGCGCATACCCGCTTTCGCCAGTCGGAGGCGGCGAGCCGGGCACGGCATCTGGTGCAGAGGGGGTGGTGGTTGCGGGGCATCAGGACGCCGCCTTGAGTCGATAGGCGAGCGCCACGAGCACCTGGTGTGGGATCGGCTCTGGATCGCGATTGATCCGGGCACGCACCGAGACATGCACACGCCCTGCCTCGCCGACCTCCCATAGGCCGCAGCCATCCGGAATCTCGTATCGCTGCAGAAGTCCAGCCGGAGTCGCGTACACGAAGCGGTGGGTGATCTTGCGCCACGGGCGGCGCTTCTCCTCGGACTCGCGGGCGAAGTCGCTGCGGCTGATCTTCACCTCGATCGCGGTGCGCCTACCGCCGCCGTCGAGGAGCAGGCCGTCAATGCGGCGCATAGTGGGCGTCGCGGGTCTCGGCGAGCTCAGCCACTCATCCTGTCGCCACGCATCAAGCCGTTCGATGGCCTCGGCATCTGTCACGCACACCTCGCGGATCAGCGCGCACCGAGAGTACTTACGGGCGACGGCATCTAGGACGTCGGTTGCAGTGGGCATCACGCCTCACCGCCGTTCGGCACGGGGTAGATTCCCGGACCATGAACAGCCGGCCGCAACCAGAATTCGCCGAAGCGCGTCGACGGCTTCAGCGAGCTACGAAACATCGCGAGGAGATGATCGCGATCCACGTCGCTTCGGAAAAGGACTACGGGCTCCGACTCAGACTCCGGCAGCGTCTGGACGGAAATGCGGTCGAGGTTGTCGTGACCTTCACCGCTGATCCTATGCTGTCGACAGTTTTCGGTGAGTGGCTCGCAGCGGTCCGAGGGATACTGGACCACATCTTTTACCAGCTCGCGATTCACGAAACTGGCAAGAATCCGCCAAGTCGGCCTGGCCAGCGCCAGTTTCCTGTGTGTCGCGACAACGAGAGTTTCGAAAGCTTGCTCACGGGGCATGCGAAACCACTCCACGGATTCAGCCCTGCGATGATCGACGCGGTAAGGGCGATGCAGCCTTTCAAGGGGAAGTACGGGCCGGACGGTGACGCTATTCTGTGGTTTCACGATCTCGCCCGGCAGGACCGCCATCGAGTGCCATGGGAAATGGGGTGTCTGGTCCATTCGGTCGTACCAGAATTTAGACCTGAAGACGTTAGTCGCATCGTCCGTCACTATTACGCGGACACCGCAATTATCCCGCCTGTTGCCTCTGCCGCAAGGGAGTTCGTTCCTCTGGTATTCGAGACCCATTCTGCAGCCGACGCTGAGTATTTCGCCTCTGGGCAGATCGGAGTGACGGCGGAAAGCAAACTTGAGGTTGTTGATTGGTACGTCAGAGCGCACACTGAGGGGATCTCGGCCAATATCAGAAATGACTCCCTCGGCGACCGAATGATGTTCATCGAGTACTTTCTCGGGCGTGTTATCGATGAGTTTGAAGGGATGGTCGCCCGATAGGTCCATCACGCCACCCCCAGGCTCTCGGCGACCACACCGATGAGATCACGCGCTGCCGGTGGAGTGACAGCGTTGCCCGCCATCCGGACCTGCTCGCGCCGGTTGCCGAGGACGACGTACGACGACGGGAAGTCCATCGCGGCGATGATCTCTCGCGGTTCGAGCATCCGGAACCGGACATCGTTGATGTCGACGGTCGGCCGGTCGGAGTCGAGGAGTGACTGATGGCCGCCGGTCGTGACCGTGCGCGCGGGCTCGGTCACCGGTGTCGACATCTCCGCACCGCCGGTGTTGTTGCGCATCAGCAGTGCGTGGTGGATGCCGCCGGCCGAGACGGTTGACAGCGGCATGTCGGTCGGATGGTTCTTCGACTGGCCACGCATCACCGACACGAGCCCGTGGTGATTCCCCGACGCTGTGACGGTGCACAGCGGATCACTGACCGGCCGGTGCTTCGACCCGCCACCGCGGAGCTCGGCGATGAACGCGAGTCCGGTCTCGTTGCGAGTCGTCATGGTCCGGAGCGGCTGGTCGACCGACGCGGCCTGCTTTCCGTCGCGCCCCTCGACGGGCACCGCGATCGCCTTCGACATAGTGGTGTGGACAGTGCGTAGCGGGTCGTCGACCGGCCACGCACGCATGTACCCGTCGGGGCGACCGTGAGCGGGGTGGCGGGGGTCGGCCGAGTCGTAGGTGTTGCCAGCGGCTTCGAGGATCGTCGGACCCCAGTACCGGTCGATCCCGGCCTGGATGCGCGCCATTGTCTTCTCGGCGAGCGGCTTCGGCCGGTCACCGATTCGGGTGCCCTCGAGAGACCAGTCGATGATGTCGGCGGCAGGCCGGTACAGAGGATCGACGATCTGGTTGCGGCACTTCACGTTCGGGCAGCGATACAAGTACTGCGCTCGGTAGCGGCCCCACGAGCTATCGGGCTTCTTGAAGCTCTGCATCGCCGCGACCGGCCCGCACTCCTGGCAGATTGCGTTGGGTCGGTTCACGCGGCCGAGGTCTGGCCGCTGGTTGCCCTTGCGCCAGAACACCACGTACATGCGATCTCGCGACTGCGGGGCGCCGACACCGAAGCTGTGGGCGTGCATCGAATTGAGCATCACGATGTGGTGGTCGTAGCCGAGGGAGTCCATCGCCATCAGCCACGCCCGGAACGGTATCCAATGCCAGGCGTCGACGACGTTCTCGACGATCACCGCCTGATACTGGTGGACCTCGGCGAACCGAGGTACGTCCCACATGGTCGCCCGGGAACGGTCGGCTGCCGCGTCGGGAAGCACCTCGCCGAACAGATCGGGTTGTGCGGCTGCGCGTTTGCGGCCCTTCGCCACCGAGTGATTCGTGCACTCTGGTGACGCCCACAGGATGTCGGTGGTCGGGAAGTAGCGCGGGTCGATCTGCGACAGGTCGGCGCACAGGTGCTCGGCGCCGGGGTGGTTGGTGTTGTGCGTCTCGACGGCCAAGTCCCAGTGATTCGAGGCGATCCGCACCTCGACACCCGGTACCTGGATCGCTCCGGTGCTCGATCCGCCTGCGCCGCAGAAGAGATCGGTAAGCGTCAGGCTCATGACAACCTCCCCGCTGCGCGCAGCACCTCGGCGGCAGCCTCAACGCGGTCCCACTGGACCCGGTCGCCGCCCCGGTCGGGGTGGGTGACGAATCGTGCTCGCTGGTACACCGCCGACAAAGCGGTTGCGGGGGCGACGTCAGCGACCTCCCGCAGCACCCGCTCCGCTTCGTCCGCCGACACCGTCGACGAGGGGGCCGCGGGGAGCTGCTGCCATCCGGTGTACTGCTCGTCGTTCGGCGTAATGCCGTACCGGTCGACCCGGCGCAGCGCCTCGAGAGCGAGCGCGATGGCACGGAGGTTGTCCTGCCACGTGACGAACTTGTCGCACGGGAATGACAGCGGCCCTTTTGTGGATTCGACTGCGAGGATCACGCCGGGGTGATCGGGACGCGAGTTCGCGCGCGGCAGCCCGTCGCGGCGGAAGTCCCGTTCGCGCATCGCGATCTCCAGAACGGCCGGCGCGTTGCGCCCAGCTGGCCCGAGGTGCCACAGCTCTCGGTCGAGGAGGTCCAACGTCGATCGCCACGGCGCCGAGAACTGCGACGACACGCGGTTCGACGTGAGCTTTCCGGGCCAGTGCTCGATCGGTCGCAACGTCAAGCCGTCGGGGTAGTCACTCACTTCTCACCGCCGTCCCGCAGGAGGTTGGCGGCGAGGAGGGCACTGGCCTGATCGAGGTAGCGGTCACGTGATTCGGGTACGAGGCACTCCTTCCACATCTCGGATTCAGTGACACCGCAACTGTTCCGCTCGACAGCGAAGGCCAATGTCATCGCCGCCTTCTCGATCAGCTCCTCATCCGCGTCGGCCTGCTGCTGGGCGGCTTCGAGACGGTCGGCCTCGCGACGCAGGTGAGCCGCCACCAATGTGTCGTCCGACCGGAAGCGCGAAAACCCATCCGCCGACGCGATCACGTCGGCCGAGAACCGCCAATGCGCCGGGTTGGTGTGGTCAGGCTCCGGAAGGCGGTCCGCCTTCTCCACCTGCTCGGTCAATGCGTGGACGACATCAACGAGCTCGTTGATGTCTGCATCATCGGGCGCATCCAAGGCATCCCGGATCGCTGCGACGTCGAGACGATAAGACTCCGCGCGCTCGGCCTCCTGGGCCAGTTGCTGGCGGCACTTCGCGAGGTCGGCGGCCGTTGACCGTTCGAGGTCTACGACACCCTGACGCGCATTCTCGGTCTCTGCGAGATCGGTCAGAAGATCATCGACTACGGTCCTGATCTGTGATGTGCACTCCCGGATGAGTGCAGCTGGATCGTCTTTCACGCCCCAGCTCCTTCCATGTCAACGGCGTATCCGCCGTCAACGGTCAATCGCATTCGTGTGCGAGATCTGTAGCGGACCGCCCGATCTGCGGGCCGATGTGATTGGCGCACAAGCCATCCGTTCTCCAACGCCTCGGCGCGATTCGCCTCGGCGTAGGCATGGCACGCTGCACAGACGTCGATGCCATTGGATGCGGAAGACGCCTCTGGTGCACGCGTCCCGCCCATGCCTCTCGGGCGACGGTGGTGGATCTGCTCGGCGCGGCCGGTGCACACCATCGGGATCAGCAGCTCACACACACCACCGGATCGGGCATGGATGAGGTCCTTCACCGCGGCAGGGAATCCCGTGTACCTCATGACGCCTGCCTCAGGTGGTTGCGCTGGCCGGCCGTGAAACCACCGAGGATCCCGTACTGGTCATTGACCGAGTACGCCCACTCCAGGCACTCCTGTCGGACCCTGCAGGATCGGCAGATCTCCCGCGCCTGATCGGCTTTGCCCTTCTCCCCGGGGTTGGGATAGAAGAGTTCCCTGTCGGCTCCCCGGCATTCCGCGTGGTCGCGCCAGCTCATCGCTCCCCCACTCCCGCCGCCGAGTAGGTCGAGGTGATGGACTTGCTGACCGACTGCAGGGCACGCAACTCATCCTCGAGAGCCGCAGCCTGTTTCGCTGCATACCGGTACGCGGCGTCAGCGACATCGCGCGCCTTACGCAACTCGGTGGTGGCGATCTCGGCGGCGTACTTCTTGGCATTCGCGGGCCCGTCGTAGCCCAGAAACGCCTGCGCGAACGCGTAGTCGTAGTCCCGGTCCGCGGTGAGGTAGGCCTTGTAGCGGTCGTTCACCACGCCGACACCCTTGGCGATCCTGTTGGCGCAGTGATTGATCGCGGCCTCGATCGAGACGGGGGTGTAGGGCTCGGCGTCAGCCATGGTTCGGCACCGCCTCGGGGTCGGACTGCGTCGCGGCAGCTTCGATAGCAGACGCTCGCGACATCAGAGCCTCGTCGATGGTGGGTCCACCCTCCATGCCCAGGCCCAGCACGTCGGCGTCTTTCGCCTCCCGCCACAACGCAGTCAGCTCATCCCGGTTCTCGGCTTGGGCGATGGCCTCGAGGATGTCGGCGACTCGGTCCTGGACCGAAGCGAAATCACGGACCTTGGCCGTCTTCGGATCGCACTTGAGGATGTCGAACACCAAGCGCTCCAACGTCAACCCGGGGATGGTGCGCGCCTTGTCCTCCCCTGGACGGATTCCGGCGTGCACCGATCTCGCTCCGATTACCTGCGGCTGAGACCCTCGTTGGAGGCGCACCCATGCGGAGGCGTCGAACGCGAGGGTCTTCTGGCCGTCAACCTTCCACACCCTCTGACTGGTGGGCTGGCCGTTCTCCATCGCAACCTGGTCCGCACCGCGGGCGGTCATCACGACGATGCCCGGGAATCTCATCAGGATCCGCATCAGGTCTCGGTGTCGAGCGGTGGCGAGGTTCCAAAGGTCAGTGGTGATCTGAATCTCTGCCTCGGGATCGCGTTCCAGCTTGGCGCGGTTGGACTTCCGGTTGCGGGCTTTCCCGTCCACCCACTCTTTGAGCATGTCCCACTCGGCGGTCATGGAGTCGATGACCAGAACTACCGGCTTCTCGCCGGCGTCCAGTGCTCGCTTGGCCTCGTCGCGTGCCGCCTTCACCTGGCCGAGGATGTCGAGCCATGTCCCGTCGTGGTCGATGACCTCATACCGCGCTCCTGGGATCGCTCCGTACTCATCCGCCGCGCCTTCGGCGACGTCGATCCACAGGGTGCGGCCGACTTTGTCGGATGCGGATAGCTCTGCGGCGCACCAACTCTTGCCCGATTTCTCTGGGCCTTCAACGAGGATGAGTGGCCACGGCACAGCGCCGGTCGGCGGTCTGGTATTGAGGGCTGTCACGACGCCACCGCCATACCGATTGCGACACAGGCCCCGACGGCACACACCAGGGCTACGAGCGAGAACACCGTGATGCGTCCACCAGCGCGCTGGGGAGCATTGGTCGCGGCAACGAGGAACGACAGCGACGCCAGTGGCAGCACAATCGACAGCAGTATCCAGAGGGTGAGCGAGTGGATCATTGCGCCACCCCCTGCACTGGCAACGGCTCGACCTCTTCGTGACGCACTGCGATGTGCGCGACCTGTTGGCCGTTCTTCTCGTCGATCATCGGAGGGCGGGTGGGATCGACAAGGCCGTAATGCATCTCGGTGGCCTTGAGGATCACGTAGGTGCGGCCATCCTTTCCGCGGACGCGGTCCCCAGGGTTCACTGCAGGGCCTCCAACTCGTCCTTCATCGATCGGATGGAATGTGCCAGTGCGGCAGGCTTCAAGCGCCGGTGCCGCTCAGCCAGCAGCTCGACGAGCGCGGCCGCGGCCTCGAGCCCCGTTCGTGCTCCCTGCCGCTGACCTGCGGCAGCCACCGCCGCGACGCAGGAGATCGCGTGGTCACTGAGCGGACCAGCCTCCTCTACGAGGCTGGCGAACGCGTGCTCCATGGCGATGTCGATGCCGGTCACTGTGCCTCCAACTCCCCTGCGAGACCGTTGGTGACGACGTTCTGCGCCCACTCCTTGACCGCCTTGGATGGCGTGAGCCGCAGAGACGAGTTGCCCTTGCGCACTGCGATACCGGGTATGTTCTCGCCGGCCTTGGCTCTCCCCTTCGCTGCGGTGTGCTCGTACTCGGGAATGCCGGTGTCGTCGGCCAGCAGGTGTGGCGCGTGCTCTCGCAGCACCTTGATCGCCTCAGCCTCATCGGTGACACGGGTGCGGGTGACGACCCTGCCTTCGAGGGTGAGGAAGTGGTCGAGCTCGTCCTGGTCCACCACGACCACGACATCGGCAGGGTTGGTCATGGCGGCGTAACCGACATCAGGGTCGCCGATGCGCTCCCCGACGGCGATGGCTTCGGCGAGGGCCTTGCGGTCTTCCTTCACCACGGCGTCAGCGGCGTCGATCAGTGCTCTTCTTCGCAGTGCCAGGAAGGCAAGGTCTTTCGTCCTCATCACCGCACCGCCTTCACGATGCGCTCGGCAAGCTCGGCCGAGACTGTATCGCGAACCACAGATTTCACGTCCGAGACCGCCTCATCGACGGTCGCGCGGAGTTCCTTGGCGATGGCATCCTTCGCGGCTTTGCAGGCGAAGTACTCGACGTAGGGGGTGGTGTTGTCACCGTATGTGACGTTCTCTCCACGGCTGTTGACCTTGCGGGCGAGTTCGGCCTTCACCTGATCGACGATCATCGCGCGCAGTGTGGTCTTCTCGCCGGTCGGCTCGCCGTAGCGGTTGGTCTTCTGGATATCGCCCGCGATCACGTCGTCGATGACGGTGTGTACCTTGGCCCTCGCCAGGTCCTCAATCGACTGGCGCACAAGGGCCTTTATCTCTGATTCGATGCGTTGCGCGAGGATGAAAGCGACCTGCGAGGCGAGGTCCTTCTTCAGGTCGAGGCTGCCGCCGTCCTCGGCGTAGTCGCCGTCACTGAGCTGATACGCCTCGCGCCAACCGATCTGCTGCAGCAGCTTCTCGGTGTCGACGACGATCTCGACGGGTGCGGATAGGTTTGTTCGGTGGTTCACTCGGAACTCCTGTGTCTTTGTCTGTGCATCAACTTGCGGAGCTCGTAGTCGAGTTGATCCGCGTAGCTGTAGTGAGGGCATCTGTGGTTGAGGTGGCCGTACTCGCCGCAGTAGTCGCACCGCGGGATGCCGTCGGCGTCCCACTGGTCTTGCTCGGACATGCCACCGAGGGCGCGTTGCGCGTAGCTCATTCGCGATCGCGCGTGTACCGATCGTGGTCACCGGCAACCCAGTCGAGGATGTCGTCGTCGGTGTATTCAGCGCGAGGGCGACGCCCATCGAGCCCTTCCTCATAGGCTCGATGGGCGTGCGCCTCAGAAGCGCGTTGCGAGAACGGGTTTGCCATCGAGGTGGCTCTCGATCTGCGACACGACATCGGACCACGCGCCGCGCAGGACGTTGCGGGTCGGCTTGAGCTTGATCGCCAGGAGTAGCTGTCCGTTCTGCACACGCAGACGGAACCACGCCTTCACCTCGTAGCGGTCGAGCCCCTCCCACGGGCGCAATGCCAACGTGACGATCTGCGGCACCTCAAGCCGACCAGATCGGCCGGCGGTGGTGGTGACGTCCTCCTTGAACGCGACGGACTGGCCGCCGTCGGCGCGGGAGATGCTGGATTCGAACGATCCCTTCGTACTTGCGCGGATGGAGTCGATGACCTCCAGCAGCTCAGCCTGAGCTGGGTCGGTGACCGTGTGCAGCAGCTCCTCGACCGTGTCGCCGAATTCCTCCTGCGGCATGTACTTTCCGGACAGCCGATGCCACGCCACCCAGTCCTCATCCGGACGGAGTTCGAGGCGGAGTCGGCTGTCGCGGAGCCCTGCCTCGTCCTCGACGTGGTCGTTGTAGATGGCCTCGACGCGGCCCTTGGTCTCGTCGCCCCACAACGATCCGGAGCCCACGTTGCCAGTCGCGGAGAGTGGATTACGATCCAGCTCGGCGAGGAACGACGGGACGTCGGTCACCAGGCGAGTGCCGGAATCTGCCGACGCGGTGACGCCGGGGATGAACTCCCTGAGGTCGACGGTCTCCACCTGGAGGCCATGCTCGCGAGTGGTTGCGGCGAGCACGAACACTCCGGGGTCGATGCCTGGAATGTCTTCGGTCGCGATGATTCCGAGCTTCTGCGCACCGTCTACGTCACCATCGTTCGATGCGATCAGAGACGGGGACATCTTGAGTTCGCTCATCGGTTGTCAGTTCCCTTCGGGGGTTTGGACCTTCTTCGCGGGCTCGTCGAAGAGGGAATCTTGGGTGGGATCGTTGCGGTGCAGTCGGTTGTTGTCGTCCGGGAACCACAGCGAGCGTCGGGTTTCCTTCGGGATGTTGGCCTTGATCGAGTCGTCGATCTTGACCACGCGGCTCATCTCCTTGTCGCGGGAGACGGTGAGCGTCACCGAAACCGATCCCTTCTTGCCCGTCTCGCGGACCGCGGCGATCAGTTCGGCGAGCTTCTTCGACACCTCGGTGTGGGCTCTGCCTCCGGAGTGCTGCATCAGCACGGCGGCGAAGTCTTGTTCGGCTTCGTCTTTCGGGTCCTGCACTTCTACTCCTTCTCGACGTCCGTATCGGAGTCGTTGTGTTTGCGACAGTCTCGGCACAGACGTCTGTGATCCGGATCGGTAGACCGGACATCTGGCGACCGCAGTCGACGCACTCGAGGCCGTCGAGCTCGGTCATGACGCGACCTGCCCCAATGCCTGCCCCGACATCGGGCAGTCGTTCCCATCGACATCGCGATGCTGGGCGTATACCGCTGTGGACTGGACCTTTTGGCGGCACACAGGACACTCGGCGGACTGGTCACCGATGAGCAGCAGACCCATACGCCGGCGGTCCTTGTGCACGGTGTCGATGGAGCACCCCAGGGCTGAGGCGATCTCGGCTGCCGTCCACCCCTCGGCGGTGAGCCGCCGGATCTCCCCTCTGCGCGCCTCGCGATGCTGTCGCGTCCCTCGGGTCACCTTCGGCGCCCGGAGCGCCCACTGCTTCGGAGTGTCCTCGGAGTACCCGAGACGAGTGGCGATTCTTTCGTCATCCCAACCGAATCCGCGGAAGTGTGCCCACTCGTGGCGGACCGACTCGTCGGGGATCTGTGCGAGGTCGATGCTCATGACGAAGCCACCTTCCGTGCGGTCCGCTTCTTCGTGGATGTATGGGCGGCACGCTCGTTCTGCAACTCGATCTTGAGCGACTCGACGACGCCTTCGAGCTTGGCGATCTTGTCCCGCCGCTCGTCCGCGCGCTGATTGGCCTGAACGAGTTGCCTACGCACTTCGGCGCATTCGTTCTTCGACACCGCGAGACTCTGCTCGAAGGACTCCTTCACCCTCTCTAGGGTTTCGATGTCGCGATCGCGCAAGCCGATCTCTTCGCGGTGAACCTCGAGCAGGCTCCGCATGGTTCTGTCGCTCACTGGTCCCACTCCTCGCGGTTCAGGCGATCACGAGCGAGGTCCAGGGCCTCAACGAGGGTGGACTCGTGGACGGTGATCATCGGCTCCGTCTTCATCCACTTCTTCACGACCACCCAGAACGGCTCGCGGGTCTCGTAAGAGAAGGTGCCGGCGAATCGACTCACAGTGAAGTCGAGACCGGCCTTGTCGCAGGCATCTTCGAGATTCCGCAGCGCCCTACCTCGCGCCTCGTCAGCGTTGCGCTGCTCGGTGAGATTGGTTGGCTCGGGGAAACTCGTGACGACACGGAGCGCCCCGTGGTTGTGAACGCAATCACCCTGATCGGCCCTATCGGTCCTCATCGCCGGACCTCCTGCGCCCGAAGGGATTCTGCGACTGCACGCTGCGACGAGAGGATTGCCCGTTGATGCGACCTCGGTCGACCTCGATCGGCTCCCATCGTCTGGACATGGACGCGCGGATGAGGTCGGCGATGATGGCGATGGCGGATGCAATCCCGCCGATCGCCAGCATCGTGGCCTCGAAAGTGGTAACCATGGGATCTCCTATGCGGCAATGCTGTTGATGGACTGGACTTTGAGGATCTGCACGATGGCGTCGAGGGTGGACAGGATGCGGTCGAGGCGGTCGGTGATATCCGCTGGCGGCGTGACCTCCCCCAGGACCTCGCGGCGAAGGTCAGCGGTGGGGATGGTGTATCGGCCCCCGATGGGGATGACCCGGACGGGGAAGTTCCCATCGTTGATGGCCTTGTATGCGGCGCTGGCTGAGATGCCGAGAGCCTTTGCGGCCGTGGCCACGTCGGTGGTGACCCCGAGGGCGTCGAGATCGGCCCGGGTCAGCATTGCCCCTCCGGAGGTTTGGTGCCCTCGACGCCATCACCGGCGTCGAGGGCCGCGCGATCACCAGTGGCGTCTGGTCCGCGCTCCCCACACCGGCACGAAGTCGGGGTGGAGTGGTCGGTGAATGCCCCCCGCAGTAGCTCAGCCAAGCTGGCCGCGTTCAAGTCCGCAGCCTCAGCGCCGTTTTCGCGCATCCAGTTGGAGGACAGTAGATATCGAGCGCGCTGATCGTTACTGGAGAAGTTGCTTATCAGGTCGAGCAAGTAGCGCAATCCGTCGACATGCTCCTGCTTTGGGAAGCTCTCGCGATCTGCGGTGGCTCCGAGGAGAGCGGGGACGATGCCGGGGCGGATGGGGTCGATGCTCATGCCGCCGCCTCCTTCGCAACCAGCCGTGAGATGGCCTCCGCGCCAGCGGGCGTGATCTTGAGGGTGTGCATCACCTCGGACCCACGGAACCGATGAGCCTCATGCACCTCGACGCGACGGAAGTACCGCTTCTTGGAGGCCTTCTCGGAGTATCGGTTCCGCTCGATCTTCTTGCCGTGGGTGTTGGACCACCGCGAGTCCGACTGAACGTAGATCCAGTCCTTCTCGGTCAGCAGTTCCCGCAATGCCTTCTCGGTGACGTTGTTCGTCGACGCGACAGTGGAGAACGACAGCAGATCCTCGTCGGCCACATAGGTGTCGATATAGCCGACCTTCGGTGCGTCGGTGTTGATCTTCTGCTCCAGCTGGAAGATGCGCGCCTCGCGCTGCTCGATGACCTTCTGGGATTCGAGGACCGCGGCGGCAAGGAGTTCGGGGCCCTGGAGGGCGGGCTGCGCGTTGAACGATCCGGTCCGGCGGATCTCGGGTAGGACTGTGCCGGTGATCCATCGACGGAAGGCCACGGCCTCCGGCTTGTCGGATCGGATGACGACCTCGTACATGCCCGGCTCGGACACGACGGTCATTTGCTGCGCGCCACCGGCGGTCTGAAGGGTGTGACTCTGACTCACACCCTCATCCAGGCGTTCCCGGACGCGCGCGGGCGTTCCGAGTCCGAGCACCTTGCAGAGGTCACCAAGGACAAACCAGGGTTCGCCGTCGATGACGACCGTCCGAACCGCGATGTCGTTGTAGTTGAAGGGCACGACCTGTGTCGTATTGTTGTCTTGCACGAGAACTCTTCTCTCGTTCAGGGTCACCCGGTGTTGACGCACCGAGGTGGCCGTTTTTCGTTTCAGGCCGCTGCGTTCGGCTTGCTGTTGTGCTGCTCAGTAGTTGACACCCGCGCCTCAAAAAGCACCTCCGTCGGGACGCCGAGCGCTCCGGCAATGCGGTCCGCAACTTTCGGCGTGCAACTCGCCGATCGACCTGACGTCAGGTGGTTGATGAAGCTGGGATGAACTTCGACCGAGCGAGCCAGCTGGCGTGCACTCATCTTCTTGTCCGGCTCTGGGCCGATGAATGCCTGAAGCAACTGGGGGCTGCGGAGTTTCATCCACGTTCCCTTCGGTCGTCGCTTGAATCGGGTAGCCATTTCGGCTGTCCTCCATCCTGCTTGTTAGGCGCCTATTTGTCAACTGATACTTGGCAAGTATCTGCCTAGCACTAGGCGCGTGTCAAGCGACTTACAGCGATGTGTTTTGGCCGCCTGGGGCTTTGCGGCAGAATGGCGGCTGTCAATTGGTAGGCAGGCAAGTGGTTCGGCGACTTGCGTTCGAACTAGGCGCTATGGATATGCGAGGCATTGCGAATGACCCAGGCCAGCGATGACGCTCGTGAGGTGCCCACCCTCAGCAGCCTGATCAGCGAACGCAAGCGTCTTCGAGGCTTCTCCTACGCAGACCTGGAGAACCGCGTCGACGCTGCTATCTCGCGCCAACGCTGGCAGCAGTTGGGGACTGGGGTACGTATCAAGGAGTTCCCCGAGCCAGCCACGATCAGCGCCATGGCCGCAGCCCTGGACGTCGATGTCGCCGAAGTTGTGTTGGCGGCCGCTCGCTCGATCGGACTCGACGTCAAGCGGGGCGCGCAATCCGATCTCGCTGCACGTCTGCCATCGACGGCAGATCGCCTCAACGAGGTGCAGCGCGACGCGATCGTGACGCTGGTCCGCTCTATCACGGAGGTCACCGATGACATCTCGCAAGAGCCCACGCCTACGCCAAGCTCGACGGAAGCGAAAGGTGAGAAGAACGACGCGGGTAACCCCCGCGGCAAGGCTGACGACCTGATCCCAGCTGATCAAGCCTCAGGCATTGACCCCGATACCATCCCGGATGACTACGACCTCGCCGGCGGTTGGCGCCGCGGCGGCGGGGAATCGGAGACGCGGCGGATCAGGCGTGAGCAGGATGAGTCGGCGGAGAGGGGTGACTCGTAGGTGGGCGACGACTGGCCCTCACATAAGGCCGTATACATCCGAAATCTACTGTGCGACAGGCTTGGATACCAAAAGCGGCGATCGGCGAAGGGTGTATTCGAACTGTCTGCCGATGGGATGCCTGATCTCGTTTGGAGCTACCCGAACAAGATGAGAATTGCACCGAGGACCCTCCGCCAGATACTCCTCGAAGAGGTTGGCTTATCCGAAGACGAGGCTAGATGGCTGCTCGCACGTCCTGATCGCACACCGTCGGGGAAGCAGATCGGCGGCCAGTACATCGCAAGGAGTAGTCCAGATTTTCTTGACTCCCTTGAGGTGCTGCCCAACCGGGTCCCCAAGCAGTGGCGGGCGTCCGACGGTCGTCTCTTCACTTACGACCAGCTACATGGGAACATAGAGGGTTACAATCGTCGGGGCAAGCACATTGGTGTGTTCGATGTCGATACTGGCGAGCGTATTGGGCCTGCAGAGCCAGGGAGGAGCATCAATGTTTAGGTCATTCATTGCGGCCTGCCTGGCGGGTGACGCCGACGAGAACGACATCGATGACTGGGTCGATCGCTGGCATGATCGCGACAAGCGTGAACCGCCAATCAGCCTGGATGAATTCCTTGGGTTCACCGCCGCAGAAGGTCGAATCTGGGCGTCGCACCCAGACAGACTCACTGCCATCCTCAACGCACACCGCGAACTGCACTTGATCTACACGGAGTATCCAGGATTTGGTTGGTCGTTGCGAAGCCCACAACTTCCTGGCCTGGCAGCTGGACAGACCGAGCTGCCGGAGCTACTTGCCGACACGAACTCAATTCTCAAGGCAGTTCGTGCGCCGATCACGGACATGTTCGATTCCAGGGTTCACCTGCACGAGGAACATGCCATTGAAGCCCCCGACGGGGCCGAGTACCTAGTTCGATGGATGACGAGCGGTCCCGCTGAGCTTTCGGACGCAAGAGCTGACGCAGCTTCGCGTCTTCAGGGCGCAGTAATCAACGGACTGTTTGATGATTCAGAGAAGGCTCGCCAGCCGGTACTAATTACAGGAGAGCGCCTCCTCATAGGAGTGGCTGGTAGCGACGTAATTGCGCTGTTCGAAGACCAACTCGGCCAAAGCAGTGCGGTGCTCTCGCAGCACCGTGGCGACGACGTGCTGATCACGGTTCCATTCGGCGGAGGGCCTCTGAATGTTGACGGTCACCGATGGAGCATCGAGGATCTAGGGCTGTCTCGGTACAGCAAGTTCGAGGAACTTGCCGACAAGGTGATAGAAGCCGAGGGCCAGATTAGGTTCCATGCCCCTCTCGATAGAGGCTTCTCTCACCAACTTACATCCATGTAATTCCTGGTCAGAGCAGCTTTCTGTCGGAGCCGTCCCCTACGGTTCGTGACATGTACCACCCATGGCGAGAAGCCCGACGCCGCTCCCACCTCGACATCGAGTTCGTCGAACTCGAGGACGACCACCGCGGCTGCATCAACGGCAACCGGATCACCATCGGCGTTGATGACCCGCAGGCGCAGCGTCGCTGCACACTCACGCACGAGCTCGTGCATGACGAGCGCAGGGTCTTCCCGCGCGACCGGGTGCTGCGCGCTCGCGAGGAACTAACCGTCGAGCGCATCGCGTCGCGCCGGCTCATCCAGCTCGAGGCGTTGGTCGACGCGCTGCTGTGGTCACGGGACGCACGCGAGACCGCGGCCGAGCTGTGGGTGGACGTGCCGATGCTGGTGGCCTTCGTTCGGTCGATGACCGACGATGAGCGCCGCTGGGTCAGCGAGCAACTGGAGGGACGATCATGACCGACGAGGACCGTACCCTGCTCGACTTCGCCGACCAGCAGTGGCGATACGCCGGCAATCAGGCTGACGCGATCATGGCCCAGTTCGGGCTCTCGGTCACGCGGTACTGGCAGCGCGTGAACCGCCTCCTGGACACCGAGGAAGCACTGGCCTACAACCCGGTGCTGGTGAACCGGCTGCGGAGACTGAGGTTGTCACGACGGGGTGGTTCGGCGATCTCGCACGCAAATCATCCACGCGAAGGACAACCGTAGATGTCGGGATGATCTAGAATCGCGAATTACCCTCGCGCAGAACGGAATACGAAAAATGAAGAATGCCAGGTATGTTGCTTTGATGGTGGTGGCGCTGGCCCTGACGGCCGGGTGTGGGTCGTCCACTACGGCGACCAGCGCGCCGTCATCGACAACGACAAGTGCGCCAAACGCAACCACCTCGATGCCGTTCCGCGACACCTTCGTGCCGACCGCCGGAATCACCACCAAGGTATGCAGCAAGGACGGGTTCTACATCTCGACAGCGTATTCCCGCGGCGAGTCCGACCCCTGCGCCGGACTGCCGGTAGTGTCGCCGGACTCCATTCAGTTCACTCATGATCATCCCAACGCTGAGATCGTTTGCACTGGAACACGTTCGAATGTCGCATCCCAGAACGTGTACTCCGAGAACGGCGAGACGCCAGCCACCAAGGCGTACTGCGCGGAGATCGCTCCGGCAGACCCAGTCGACGATCAGGGCCGTTCAGCGTGCCCTGGATCGGTCGGCTGGGGATCGTTCAACGGCACTGATGTCACCGTGACCGCGGCATACGATGCCTCCGAAGGGGACAACTACACCGTCACGATTCGCCGAACGTCGGGCGCGGAAGTCACCAAGACCGCCACCGCCACCGGGACGAACGTTGAGGTCGACTTCGACCAGGTAGACCCGGCTACCGTGCACGAGATTGTGGTTCAGGGGCCCCACTCGTCGTGCTACGCGCTGCCCGGTCCGGACATGGCCGCAAAGTACCCGCAGACGCTCGGGGCACACTGACATGCCACGCCCACCACTCCCCCTCGGCACCTGGGGCCGGATCAACCGCACCGAGGTAGCTCCCGGACGCCACCGGGCCCGGGCACAGTACCGGGACTACGACGGCAAGACGCGGGTGGTGGAGCGCTTCGGACCCACCGGGGCGAAGGCTGAACGGGCGCTCGTGGAGGCGCTGTCTACCCGCGGGCGGGTGCAGGCCTCCGCCGCCGACATCGTCGCCAGTACCACTCTGGCCACCCTGTCGCAGGCGTGGCTGGGTCAGAAGCGGAAACAGAACCTCGCACCATCCACGTTGGAGCTCTACGAGCAGACGATCCGTGTACACATCACGCCCGCCGTGGGTGATGTGCGAGTCGGCGAGCTGACCGTCGGCGGTGCCGAACGCTTCATCGAGTCCAAGGGCCAGACCGCGGTGGCGCAGCGGTGTCGCATCATCCTGTCGGGGATGATGGCGCTGGCCGCCCAGCATGACGCGATCGAGCGCAATCCGGTCCGCGACACCTCCACGGTCAAGCGTGAGCGCAAGAAACCGCGTGCCCTGACCGTCGACGAGCTGGCGATCCTGCGCCGACGAATCGGCTCCTACGCGGGAGGCAACATCGGTCACGGTCCACCGCGGGCTCTGGACCTGCCGGAGCTGTTCGAGTTCTGGCTGGGGACTGGTGGCCGGATCAACGAGGCGTTACCTGCTCGGTGGGCTGACGTCGACTGGGGCGAGCCACCAACACTGACCCTGCACCGGAGCAAGGGGGGTGCGAACGATCTGATCCTTACGCTGCCGACGTTCGTGATGGCAGCACTGCGGCGTCAGCGAGCCCGTGATCTTCCCGGGGACTTCATCTTTCCATCTCGGGCCGGGACGGTGCGGTCGGCGGCGAACGTCCGGCGACAGCTGCGTGAGGCGCGCAAGCATGTGGTGATCGTCGACGGCCAGCCTGATGGTCCAGCCGACATGTTCGAGTGGGTCACCCCGCATTCGTTGCGCCGGACGGTGGGGACGATCGTCGCCGACGAGTACGGCCCGGACGTGGCCGCCGAACAGCTCGGCAACACCCGTGAGGTGCTGGAGCGCCATTACCGTCAGCGTCGTTCTGCGGCTCCCGATGTCACGTCGGCTCTCGACGCGCTCGCCCCCATCCGCTCGGTGTGAAAACCGTGGGTAAACCGTGGGTGCCCCGCAACACGAAGAAGCCCCCTTCACCGTTCGTGCTGGTGAAGGGGGCTTCTCTGTGCGCCATCAGGGACTCGAACCCCGAACCCGCTGATTAAGAGTCAGCTGCTCTGCCAATTGAGCTAATGGCGCTTGGCGAACCGAGAGGAAACATTACATGACCGGTACCCGATCCATGAAATCGGCTGGTCAGAAGCGGTTCCCGCTCGGTGGTCGCATCATCCGTCGGTGGCGTTGCCCTTCTTCCACACCGACCACGGGACGTTCCAGTCACCGAGGCCGTCGTCACCCGGAAGGATCGGTCCCACAGCGTTCTTCACCGTCACGATGTCGCCGCGCAGGGCCGTGTTGAGGAACCACTCGGCATTGGCGGGGCTGACATTGAGGCAGCCGTTGCTCACGTCGTCGACGCCCTGATCGCCGAGCGACCACGGAGCCGAGTGAATGTAGATGCCGCTGAACGAGATTCGCGTCGCGTCGTAGACGGTCTCGCGGTAGCCGCCCGGCGAGCTGACCGGCACACCGTAGGTCGAGGAGTCCATGATGACGCTCGGATCCCGTTCGGCCACGATGTAGATGCCGTTGTTGGTGGGACTCGAATCCTTGCCCATCGAGGTCGGCATCGTCCGCACGACCTTGCCGTTGATGGACACGGTGATCATGTGCGTCTTGTCATCTGCGGACGCGACGAGCGCACGACCGACGGTGAAGTCGGTGGTGAGGTTGTTGTCGCCGTAGACGCCGCCACCGAGGTCGATGCCCTTGGTGTTGACCTTGACGTTGACCTTGGTTCCGGGCGCCCAGAAATGCTCGGGACGCCAACGCACCATCGAGTCGTTGACCCAGTAGAACGCACCCTCCACCGGCGGGTTGGTGGTGACCTGGATGGCCCGCTGCGCGTTGAGCTTGTTGGTGACCGGCTGATCGAAATTGATCATCACCGGCTGACCGATGCCCACGGTCTCGTTCTCGGCGGTCACCGTCGATGCGGTGGCGGTCGATTCGGCGGAGGCGGTACTGAACGTCAGCTTCTTCGCACCCGCGCCGTCGACGCCCTGCGCCGCGGCGGTCAGCGTGTACTGGTCGTCGAAGTCCAATGGCCCCTTGGCGGTCCAGGTGGAGCCGTCGGCGGAGACGGTACCGGGCACCGGCCCGTCCGATCCGGTGACGACGACCGATCGCAGATTGCCGTCGCGGGCGGTCACGGTCAGTGGTGCGCCAGGCATCACGCCCACCGCGTTGTCCTTGAGGGGACGGTCGGCCCACCCGGTGACGGAGATACTCGGCTGCCCCAACGAACTCAACGCAGGCGCGTTCCCGGTGGCATCGGGATACGAAGACGACGCCGTGCAACCGGGCAAAACGGTCGCGACGGCGCCGGCGGTGAGTACGAGGAGCGCGTTTCGGGCGTATGAGCCCCGCGCACGGGTCACCGTAGGACCTTGCGGATGACAAGAACGACGACGACAGAGCCCACGCCGGCAAGCGTGTACTTGACGGCGGGCGTGTTCAGGAACGCCAGTGCTGCGCTCTTGGCGTCGCCGGCCAGGCGCTGCGGGTTGGCCCGCTCGGCCAGCGCGTCGAGTGTGTGGGCCAGGTCCTCGCGGGCTTTCGCGATGTCCTGCTCGATACGGTCGGTATCCCCGGCCACGTGGTCCTCCCAGGAATGGTCAAGAAAGTTCAGCTCATGTGGCCCGGCGGACCACACTTCTCCCCCGACGCAACACGTCCGCGCGAGGGAAAGTTCCCGGCGCGGAGCGGATGCGGTGCGAGCGGCCACACAAGGCTACGCCATGACCGTCGGCGCCACTGCACATCGTCGGTCGGACATCGGACATCATCGACTAGCCTGAGCGTCATGTCAGACACGCAACGCCTCGCCGTCGGAGACCCGGCGCCGGCCTTCACCCTCCCCGACGCGCAGGGCAAGCCGGTGTCGCTGGCCGACTACGCAGGCCGAAAGGTGATCGTCTACTTCTATCCCGCGGCGTCGACGCCCGGATGCACCAAGCAGGCTTGTGACTTCCGCGACAACCTCGCCGACCTCGCAGAATCCGGCATCGATGTGATCGGAATCTCACAGGACGAGCCGGCGAAGCTCGCGAAGTTCGCCGACGCCGAAGGGCTCGACTTCCCCTTGCTCAGCGACCCGGAGAAGACGGTGCTGACGCAGTGGGGTGCGTTCGGCGAGAAGAAGCTCTACGGCAAGGTCGTCACCGGCGTGATCCGCTCGACCTTCCTCGTCGACGAGCAGGGCACGATCGCCCTGGCCCAGTACAACGTCCGCGCGACCGGGCATGTCGCCAAGCTGCGCCGCGATCTCGCGCTCGACTGAGCCCACCTCGACACCGCACCCGGACCGATGACCACCCAGCCTCTCGTCCCCCGCAAACGGCCCACGCAGGAGCGCAGCAAACGCAAGTTCTCCGCGATGCTCGCGGCTGCTCGTGAGTTGCTCACCGAGGTCGGGTTCGAGTCGCTGACGTGTGAGGAAATCGCCTCGCGCGCCGAGGTTCCCATCGGGACGCTCTATCAGTACTTCGCCAACAAGTACGTCATCGTGTGCGAACTCGACCGACTCGACACGGTCGCGGTCCGCGAGGAGCTCACCGCGTTCGCCTCCGAGGTGCCCTCCCTCGAATGGCCGGTGCTCCTCGAGAAGTTCCTCGACCACCTCGCCGCGTTGTGGCGCGACGACCCGTCCCGGCGGGCGGTGTGGCTGGCGGTGCAGTCGACACCGGCGACCCGGGCCACCGCCTCGCAGAACGAACGCGTTCTGGCCGACCAGGTTTCACGGCTCATCGCCCCGCTCACTCCATCGCAGCGGGCGCGGCGCGAGATGATGTCGCAGGTGCTCGTGCACACGGCGTACTCGCTGCTCAGTTTCTCGGTGCAGGACGGCCACGACCATCCCGAGACGGTGACCGAGCTCAAACGCATGCTGGCCGGCTACCTGCTGCTCGAAGAGAGCACCAGTTCGGTCTGACCGACCGGTGGTCTGGTCGCCCGGTGCTCTGATCTACCGGTGCTCTGATCCACCGGTGGCCGACGAGAAACGACGGCGGTCGGGCCGATGCCCCACCGCCGTCGCCTCCTCGTCTCGTGCCCGGCGCGAGACGCCGGGTTCAGCCCGCGCCCTCCAGGATCGCCACCGCGGCGGCCGACGGGCCGTCATGGGTCAGCGAGATGTGTACCTGGGTGTCGCGCAGGTGTTCGGCGATCTCCCCGGCCAGTCGGATGGCCGGACGCCCCCAGTTGTCGGTGACCACCTCGATGTCGCTGTGCCGGATCAACGGCAGCAACGGCGACCGGGCGAATCGGCTCACCGACCACGCCTTGACGACGGCCTCCTTGGCAGCCCACCGTGCGGCGAGATGACGGGCATCCTCACCGGTACCCGACGCCGCGTCGCGGCGCTCGCCGACGGTGAAGCGGTCGCCGAAAGTCGTTCCCGGCTGGGCCAATTGCTCGGCGAATTCCGGGATCGACACGACGTCGATCCCGACTCCCAACACCGCCATCAGATCACGGCCGCGCTGCTGGAGACCGACACGTCCTGCGCCGCATCGGCATACGCACCCGACTCGCCCAGGCGAATCGCCGGATCGAGGAGCACCTGAGCCTCGGCGTCGTGCTCGTCGCGGGTTTCGTCGAAGCGACGATTGGCCGGACGACGGTAGGCGGCCTCGCCACCGCACATCGCCTCGAGCAACCGCTGGCTGCCCTTGCGCTCACGCTCGGCAGCACGACGGCGATAGTCGTCGCGCTCGGTCGGGTCCAGCGAGGCGATGAACGCCTCCGGGTGCACGACCGCGATCAGGCCCGACACGTGGCCGAATCCGAGGCTGGTCAGCAGACCGGCCTTGAGCGGGAAGCGGTCCCCGAGTCGCAGTGTCTCCCGCGCCCAGACCAGATGCGGGTAGTCCTGCATCTGCTCGTCGACGCAATCGAGACTGCGATTCGGCGGGATGACGCCCTCACGCAACACCTGGCACAGTCCGATCAGCTGGAAGGCGGCGGCACCGCCCTTGGCATGACCGGTCAACGACTTCTGCGACACCACGAACAGTGGTGCACCGTCACCGCGGCCGATCGCCGCGGCCAACCGCTCGTGCAGCTCGGACTCGTTGGGATCGTTGGCGCGGGTGGAGGTGTCGTGCTTGGACACGACGGCGACGTCGTCGGCACTGACTCCCAGCGCCGTCAACGCGTTGGCCAGCGGCGAACTCAGCGCACCACGTGCGGCACCGAGCGCTCCGAGGCCCGGGGCCGGGATCGAGGTGTGCACGCCGTCGCCGAAGCTCTGCGCCCACGCCACCACACCGAGGACCGGCAGACCCATCTGTGCCGCGACGTCGCCGCGGGCCAGCAGAATCGTTCCGCCACCCTGGGATTCGACGAATCCACCGCGTCGGCGATCGTTGGCCCGCGAGTAGCGGCGCTCATCGATCCCCCGTGCGGCCATCTTCGCCGATTCCGCGGTCGCCGACATGTCACCGAATCCGACGATGCCCTCGATCCCGAGATCGTCGAAGCCGCCGGCCACCGCGAACAGCGCCTTGCCGAGGCGGATCTTGTCGACGCCCTCCTCGACCGACACCGCAGCGGTCGCACAGGCGGCGACCGGGTGGATCATCGCACCGTAGCTGCCGACGTAGGACTGGACGACGTGCGCGGCAACGATGTTCGGCAGCGCCTCCTGCAGGATGTCGTTGGCCTTGGCCTCGCCGAGCAAGGTGTTGATGTAGAGCTCGCGCATCGAGGTCATACCGCCCATGCCGGTGCCCTGGGTATTGGCCACCAGACCCGGATGCACCCACCGCATCAGCTCGCTCGGGGTGAAGCCCGAGGAGAGGAACGCGTCGACGGTGGCCACGAGGTTCCACAACGCCACCCGGTCGATCGACTCGGCCATGTCGGCCGAGACGCCCCAGCGGGTCGGATCGAACCCGGTCGGGATCTGCCCGCCGACGGTGCGGGTCAGGGCGAATCGACGCGGGACGCGGATCTCGGTGCCCGCCAGACGGATCACCTGCCATTCGCCGGACTCCTCGTCGGCGACGACCCGGGTGCGCTCGGGATCGGCGGAGGCAAACGCGCGCGCCTCGGCCTCCGAGGACACCGTGAAGGTCAGATCCTCGTCGAGGAACACCGATGTCAACAGCGGAGAGGTGCCGTCGACCAAGGCGCCCTCGTCGGCGTAGCGGCGGATGCCGCATCGCTCGACGACTGCGTCGTGGTAGCGCTCGGCGATGTCGGCCTCGGCCACGGGATCACCGGATTCGGTGTCATACCAGCCCGGCTTGGGCGCGGTATCCCAGGTGATCAGCCCGGTATTCCAGGCGAGTTCGAGAACACCTGCGGCGCTGAGCTTCTCGTCGACCTCCATCTCGAAGCGCGTGCGTGCCGACCCGTACGGGCCGAGCTCACCGGCACCGACGATGACGACCATATCCTCCGGACGCGAGTCGATCTTCGGCCATACCGGGCTCACCCCGCTCGCCGCGCGTGCCGGGGCGGGCAGCGCCGCGACGGTCACCGGTGCGTCGTCCTCGGCCGGTTCGTCGGTCTCGTCCTCGTCGGCGGCCTGTGCGGCCAGCGCCTTGAGGTCGATCGACGGGTCGAGTCCACCGGTGAAGTCGGCGGTCACCGCAGCCTCCCGCGCCGCGGCCCGGGTGGCCGGATCGCAGAGGCCCAACAGATTGCCGGCCATCTCGTCGGTGGTCCAGGTCCGCACACCCGCGGCTTCCACCGCGGTGACCATGCCGTCGTTGTGCCCCATGAGTCCGGTGCCCTTGACCCACCCGATCAGCGCATGCGCCAGGGTGGTCTTCGATCCCCACGATTCCTCTGCAGCCCAACGGGTCACGAGTGCGTCGAGCGCTGCCTTGCTCTCGCCGTAGGCGCCGTCGCCGCCGAACATGCCACGGTTGGGCGAGCCGGGCAGCACCACGTGCAGACGAGCGGCGATGTCGTGGTCGGCACCGATCTCGGACAGTCCGGCGATCAACCGCTCCACCGACCACAGCAGCACCTTCATCTCCAGCTCGGCGCGACCGCCGGCGTCGGTGAGATCACCGGCGACGCGGGGCGCGGCGAACGGGAACAGCAGCGTCGGCTTGATCGCCGGCTTCACCACGGCGGTGGTCCCGCCGAGGTTCTCGGTCTGCTCGCTGCCCAGCCACGACACCAGCTCGTCGACGTCGGTGTAGGCGGCCATGTTCGCCGGGGCGACCCACAGCGCGGCATCGTACCGGGCGTTCTCGCGGTAGAGCTTCTTGTAGAAGGCCAGTCGCTGCGAGTCCAGTCGCGAGGTGGTCGCCACCACCGTCGCACCGCCGGCCAGCAGCCCGGCGACGACCGACGCGGCGATCGATCCCTTGCTGGCGCCGGTCACCACGGCGACCTGATCGGCCCACCGGCCCTGTCCGGGCTCTTCGGCGGCATGCGCGATGGCTCCGAAAGCGCGCTCGTGCACCCGATTTCCGGCGGCCAGCGCCTTGCCCTGCCACCAGGTGGCGTGCTGGGCGACGGTGTGCCCGGACCCGACGAACCGTGCGGTCAGCGCGTCGAAGTCGGCGTCCAGCTCACCTTCGTCGGTGAGCCAGATCCGCACCAGGTCCTCACGCGAGGTCGCCCAACGATCATCGATCAGCACGACCTTGGCCTCGTCGAAGGCCGGGGCGACGGTGCGCGCCCAGTCCGAGCCCAGCTCGTCGCTGACCCGCTGCGCCAGAACCGCATTGGGGTCGTCGACGGTCTCGGGGGTCGAGACCTCCTCGGTGAGGCCGAGTTTGGTCAGCATGGTGTAGGCGGCCGATGCCAGCGCACCGGTGCGACCGGTGATCTGCTCGGTGAACTCACCCAGCGCAGCCGCATCGACCGTTGCGCCGCCACCGGATTCGGCTGCCGGCTTGGTCACGGCGATACCGCGCGAGGCGCCGACCGCCGCGACCGCACGGTCGATCAGCGCGTCGAGACCGTCGGTGTTCGCCACGGCACCGTCGAGGAGATCGCCGAGGTCGCCACCGCGGACGCTGGCGCCCTCACGCGTGCCCAATGCCAGCGCGACCTGGGTGTGCAGACCCCAACCCGGGCCCAGCTGCCACACGCCGGTCACCCGATCGGTGATGTAGGACTGACGCTTGCCGGTCGGGCCGATCACCTTGCGGATCTGATCACCGACGGCGTCGGTCAGCACGGTGCCCAGCGGGCGGTACCCGCGGGCCAGGCTCTCCACCGTCGAGGCCAGTGCGGCCATGTCGGCTTCGGCGGCACCGTCGATGGCACCGAGACCGAGCTCTCCACCGATGTCGAGGAGCAGCTGGTTACGACGCGAGGACACACCGTCACAGAGCGCCTCGATGGTGTCGGCAGCGCCGATCTGATCGGTCCGCATCTTGGTCCACAACGCGATGACCGACTTGACCGCATCGGCCGGGCCGAACGAGATGTCGTCGGGCCGTGGGCCGCTCGCCGCAGCGGGGGCGGGAGCCGGCGCAGCGGCTGCGGGCGCGGCGGCGGTCTCGGCCGCCGGGGCCTCGCTCCGAGCCGACTCGGCGGGTTCGTCGTCCTCGGGCTCGGATCCGGAGTCCTTGGCCAGGATCACATCCGAGTCGCGCTCGAGGTTGCAGACCTCGGTGGTCGCCGAGTCGTATCGGTCGAGTTTGAGGGTGTTGGTCGCCAGACCCGCCAGGGTCGGGGCGCCCTTCAGTCCGATCTCGACGAAGCGCTGCACACCGAGCCCGTCGCGGTCGGCGCCGGAGAACAGCAGCTCCTGGGTCTCGATCCAGCGCACGGGGCTGGCGAACTGCCACGCCAGCAACTCGATGAGCACCACGCGTGCCAGCTTCGCCGGCTGCGCTGCCCACGAATCCCAGTCCGCGAGAACCTCGTTCAGCGGGTCGGACGGAACCAGATCGGCGATCTCGGCGACGAAGTCGCGGCCCAGATTGAACATCCGCGGTACCAGGTTCGGGATGTAGTGCCCGATGAGGATCGACGGATCGAATTCTTCTGGGAGCAGCGCGTCGAGCTTGCCGCGGAATTCCGGCACGCCGGCTCGCAGCACCGTCGAGTGGAACGGCACGTCGATGCCGGGCACGATGATGAACGAGCGCTTGCCGCCGAATTCGGTCCGGCGACGCTCGATCTCGTCCTCGAGTCGCTCGAGGCCGCGCACGGTGCCGGCGATCGCGTACTGCGATCCGAGCAGGTTGAGATTCACGACCTCGAGGAACTCACCGCACTCGGCACCGATTTCCGCGACGAAGTCGGTGACCTCGGCATCGTCGAGTCCGAACTGGCTGGGCCGGATGGCGGCCATCCGATAGTCGCTGCGGCCCTGATCATCTCGGGGCACCAGGTGATGCATGGCCTCGCCGCGCTGGAACACGACCTCGAGGACCGCCTCGAGCGGCAACACCCCCGCGCAGGCCGCGAGCGCGTTGTACTCGCCGACGGAGTGACCGCAGGTGATCGCGCCCTCGACGAAGCCGCCGGATTCCTTGAGCTCGGCGATCTGTGCCACACCGAGGGTCGCCATGGCGACCTGGGTGAACTGGGTCAGGAACAGCACACCGTCGGGGTGGTTGTAGGTCGTGCCGTTGGCGATCAGGGTGGTCGGGTTGTCGCGGACCACCGCGAGGATCGAGAAGCCCAGTGCGGCACGGGTGTGCTTGTCGGCGCGGTCCCAGATCTTGCGGGCGGCCTTCGAGCGTGAGCGGGCGTCGAGACCCATGCCCTTGCTCTGGATACCCTGGCCGGGGAAGGCGTAGACGGTACGCGGCGCGGCCAGCAGACCGGTGGCGCTCATCACGAGGTTGTCGCCGACCTTGGCGGTGACCTCGACGACCTCGCGGCCGGCATCCATCCCGACCCGGTCGGCGCGGACGGTGATCACGTCACCGGTTCGCACCATGCCCAGATACCTTGCGGTCCAACCGATCAGCGGTCGCGGTGACGGAATCGGGTTCTTGGCGTCGGTGGCGGTGAGCACCTGCTGTGCCGCCGCCGACAACCACATGCCGTGCACGATCGGATCACCGAGACCGGCCAGCCGTGCGGCGGCGGAGTCGGTGTGGATCGGGTTGCGGTCGCCGGAGACCGCGGCGAAGCCGGTCATCCGCTCCGGTGCGGTGATGGTCGCGGTGCGCAGGGTCTTGCGGGTCGCCGATCCCTCGTCGTCGAGCGCTCCCCCGGCGCGAGCCGGGTCGGCGAGTTCAGCCGAGCCGAGTCGTCCGCGGATCGCGAAGCGCTCGGTCATCACGGCGACCTGCTTCTGTCCGTCGATCACCTCGACCTGCACCTGCACGACGCGGCCGACCTCGGTGTCGGAGACCGGGCCACCGGTCGCGATCACGGTGAGTTGAGCTGCCTCCGTGGGGATCTCACCCACCAGGTGCGCGGCGTGATCGAGATGCACCAGGTCGAGCAGACCTTCGACAACCGCTCGGCCGTCCTCGGTGGTGGCGGCGCCGATGACGCTGAACACGCTCGGCCAGCAGGCACCGACGAGGGTGTCGGGGACGGCGAAGCCGAAGGGCTCGGCGGGGGTGGTCGGATGCAGGTGAGCGGGCAGCGTGTACCCGGTGACCGCGGCGTGGTCGGCGACCGACTCCGGCGCCCAGGTGACCGTGGTGCGCGAGACGCCGTCGGCGACCTCGGCCAGCGAGCCGCCCGCGGCGACGGTGAGAATCTCCCGCATCGCGGTCGAGGCATCGTCGGCGAGAACCAGCGGGGCGCCACCGTCGGCGAGCGAGGCGTCGACGTGCAACGGGATGCGCACCGATGCGCCCGAGATCGGGATGACGAGGTCGAAGCGCTCGTCGTCGATCCGCTCCAGTACCGAACCGGTCGGCTCGTGCTCGGCGCGGACATCCGAGAGCACCGACCACTTGTCCCGATCACCCAGCCGCGCAATGGGACTCGGAACCATGCGGCTCGCCCAGCAGACGTCGTCGGCTTCCAGGACGCTGGTCAGTCGACCGGCGTCGGCGGCCAGTCCGGCCTGCTTGCGGGAGTCGATGGCGCTCGGCTGTACGCCGGTGGCGCCGAGGTCGGTGACGACCTGCGCCTCGAAGCGGTCGAGCAGATCACCGACGGGCTCGTCGACCCGGGTGATACCGGCAACGGCCACCGGTCCCGGGATGATGCACACGGCCTCGGCCGGGTAGCGGGCGTCGTGGGCCTGCCACAGCGAGTCGCTGCGCCACCACCGGCGGACGTCCTTGTCGATGACGGGCACGAAGTTGACCGGCTTGCCCGGGGTACGGCACTGATCGAGGAAGAACGCGACGTCGGCGGGGTGCAGGACGTCGACCTCGACCTCGGGGTACACGCCGATGAGCGCGTCGATCGCGGCGTGCGCGTCCTCAACGGTGCTGACATCGGTGAACATGGTCGGGATCTCACCGGAATCGACCGGGTTCATCCGGGCTTCGGTGCGGCGCAGCATCTCGACGAAACGCTGCTTCCACGTGATGTCGGCCCACGGCAGTTGCTCGTCGTCGGGCGCGCCCACGGCCAGGGTGGCATAGCGCTCGAGCCATGCCCGATAGGTCATCTCGGCGACGTCACCGAAGTAAGGCTTGGCGGTGGGGGCCATCGCGGCGATGATCTCGTCGCGCCGCGCCGCGACCGCGTCGGCGTCGCCGGCGACCTCGTCGAGCAGGCGTCCGCACGCGGAGGCGGCATTGTCTATCTCGTGGATGTCGGCTCCGAGCTGGCTACGGCCCGAGGCCATTCCGGCGGTGGCGCCACCGGCGCCGATCCATTCGTCGCAGCCGACGGTGTCGACCAGCAACTGCTTGACCTCGGGGGCCGTGGTGGCCTCCTTGGCTGCCATCGCGGCGGTGCCGATGAGGATGCCGTCGAGCGGCATCAGCGGGTAACCGTGCTCGGTGGCCCAGTGGCCGGTCAGATAAGCGCTGGCACGTTCGGGGGTGCCGATGCCACCACCGACGCAGACGACGACGTTGGGTCGGGCACGCAGCTCGCCGTAGGTGGCCAGCAGCAGATCGTCGAGGTCCTCCCACGAGTGGTGACCACCGGCGCGGCCACCCTCGATCTGGACGATCACCGGGTGGTGGGGCACCTCGGCGGCGATGCGGATCACCGAGCGGATCTGCTCGACGGTTCCGGGCTTGAAAGCAACGAAACGCAGTCCGGCCTCGACGAATTCGTCGACGAGCGTCACAGCCTCGTCCAGTTCGGGGATACCGGCCGAGACGATGACGCCGTCGATCGGGGCGCCCTGGGCGCGAGCCTTCTGCACGAGGCGCTTGCCACCGAGCTGCAGCTTCCACAGGTAGGGGTCGAGGAACAGCGCGTTGAACTGCGCCTGACGTCCCGGCTCGAGCAGGTCGGTGAGGGTGGCGACGTTGTCGGCGAGGATCTGCTCGGTCACCTGCCCGCCACCGGCGAGTTCGGCCCAGTGTCCGGCATTGGCGGCGGCGGCGACGATGGCCGGATCCACGGTGGTCGGGGTCATGCCGGCGAGCAGCATCGGCGAACGCCCGGTGAGCTTGGTGAACGCGGTCTCGACGACCTTGCGTCCGTCGGGGAGTTCGGCGAGGGTCGGCGCGAACTCGCTCCACGGGCGGGCAACCTCAGGGATACCGCCGGGGCTGAACAGGTTTCGCTGTCCACCGCGGGATGCGGCGGCGACCAGACCGACACCCTGGCCGCGAACGAGCGGGGCCGAGAGCCGGGTGGCGAGGTCACCGGGACCGAAGTCGAGAATCCACCCGACGCCGGTGCCGAGGGTCTCCTCGACGGTGCCCACCCAGTCGACGGTGGCGACGAGGATGTCGTGGGCATGCCGCACGGCGAGATCGACGTCGATCCCACACTGCTCGGCCCACTGCCCGACGAGTTCGACCGCACCGGCCATGGCCGGGTGGTGGAAGGCGACACTGACCGACAGGTGGTCGAAGGAGGGGGCGAACGGTGCGCCGCCGGTGACCTTGCGCTTGCGCTCGTCGGCCTCTGCCGCGGCGACCTTCTCGCACAGTGCGGTGAAGGCACGCAGATGGCGCGGCGCGCCGGACAGCACGACCGCGGTGCGGCTGTTGCGGATCGCGATGACCGGGGCGTTGTCCTGCTCGGCGGCGGCGAGCTCGGAACGGTACTGCGCGAGAAGCGTTTCGATGCGCTCGGGCCGGACGCCGGTCACCGCGAGCATCGGCGAGCCCTCACTGGTCGTGGCCAGACCGCGACGACGCGCGACGATCGTGCCCGCGGCACCGATGAGATGAGCAATCGCCAGCAGCAGACCCTGACCCGACTCGGCCACGTGGCCTTCGGCCCCGATGGCGCCGGTGGCCAGCGAGCCCTGGGAATGTCCGATGACGGCCCGCGGCGCGGCCTGAGCGGTGTCAAGACCCTGCTTGCGCAGCGACTCGATCGCGGCGAGTTGGGTGAGCAGCACGCCGGGGCCGGACAGGGTGAAGTCGGCGAGGTCGGCGTCCGACGGTGCGGGCTCACCGGCGTCGAGGGCGTGTGCCCACGTCATCGGGTGAAATCCGTCGGGACGGGCGATCGTGATCTGTTCGGCGATCGGCTCGACGAGGCGTTCGGCCGCGTCGACGACGCCGGCCACCCGATGCTCGAGATCGGCGTCGATCACCAACTCCGCCAGGGTCGGCAGCCACGCTGCTCCCTGACCGCCGAAGCTGACCGCGTAGGGCTCGCCGGCGAGGAGGCGGTCGATGAGCGCCTGGGTGGGGCGGCCGGTGGTGGTCCGGTCTGCTCCGGTGCGATGGTGATCGACGGTCACATGAACTCCTGTGGTTGTGTCCGGTTGTCGTACGACCCGTGACCGCGCCCGCTGACGGGCACGCGTCATCGCCACCGGTGCCCGACGTGGGCCGGGCCGGTAGTGTGGTCGCGATGCTTCTGAACACGCCTGTGTGACACCGTCTTTGGTGTGGCGTCCTCATCAGTGAGCTATCGCCGACGTGTTCGTGGCACTCATCATGACACACGAAAGTGAGGGATTCCTCATGTTCAGAACTGACCCCGCGGTATACCCGTGAGTAATCCCGCGGGTAACACGCACGTGCACTCAACCCCGTTCGGAGACCGTCAGGGTTGCGCCAGTTCACACCAGCTTTTCGCGGACCGAACGAGCGCTCTGCAGGTCAGCGCCGGTTCGTTACTCAATCGTTATGTGAACTGGAACACCCTTCATGGCGTGTCCCGCACCACGCCCGAGGACTCCGGGTGAGGACACCGACGACGTAGGCTGATCGACCATGACCGACTGCGTCTTCTGCGACATCGTGTCGGGCGCGGCCCCGGCCCGCGTCGTCTACTCCGACCCCGATGTCCTGGGCTTTCTCGACATCCGGCCGATCACCCGCGGCCACACGCTGTTGGTGCCCCGGACACATTCGACCGGGCTGGCCGACCTCGCACCCGAACTCGGCGCGCGCATGCTGCGCGCGGGCCAATC
Source organism: Gordonia sp. L191 (assembly GCF_030077625.1). Lineage (NCBI taxonomy): Bacteria > Bacillati > Actinomycetota > Actinomycetes > Mycobacteriales > Gordoniaceae > Gordonia > Gordonia sp. L191. The sequence continues at coordinate 3,116,579 of NZ_CP125996.1, forward strand.
CGTGGCCGCGGCCATGAAGAGCTCGTCGCTCGCCGCCGACGGTGTCAACCTCGCGATCAACGACGGCCGGGCCGCCTTTCAAACCGTTTTCCACACCCATCTGCACGTCGTCCCGCGCCACGACGGTGATCGCCTGCGCTTCCTTCGCGGAATGATCGTTCGCCGCGATCGTGATCCGGACTCCACGGCGATGCTGCTGCGGGCGGCGCTCGACGGCACCCGGGAATCGTGAGGTGCGATGACCGACGAGCACCAGGACGAGCCGCTGATCCCGCCCGAGGTCACCGAGATCGTTCGCGCGGCCGAATGGGTCACGGTCTTCAGCGGCGCGGGAATGAGCGCCGAAAGCGGGATTCCCACCTTTCGCGACGTCCGCACCGGACTGTGGGAGAACTTCGATCCGACAACGCTGGCCACACCGCAGGCATGGCATGACGATCCGGCGCTGGTATGGGGGTGGTACCAGTGGCGTGCCGGGCAGGTCAGGCGCTGCGAGCCGAACGCCGGTCACCGCGCACTCGCCGAGCTTCGGCACGCCGGACTCGCGGCGGGAGACGATCCCCGCGCGATCATGGTGGTGACCCAGAACGTCGATGACCTGCATGAACGTGGAGGGACGCCGGTGACCAGCCATTTACACGGCAGCCTGTTCGCCCCGCGTTGTTCCCGTTGTGGGCATCGGTTCACCGAGACCGACCCCATCGACGTCGCCGACCCGGAGGTCACCGGCGAGCTGCCAAGGGTGGAGCCACCGCGGTGCCCGGTCTGCGGCGACCGGGTGCGTCCGGGCGTGGTGTGGTTCGGTGAACCGCTGCCCGCGCAGGAGTGGCAACGCGCCGATGCGGCGTTCCGCGCGACCGACGTCGTCCTCGTGATCGGTACGAGTGGGATCGTGTATCCGGCGGCGTCGCTACCCGAACGCGCCGCGGCCGCCGGACTTCCGGTCATCGAGATCAATCCGGAGGCCTCGGCGCTGACACCGTCTGTGCAACAACGCATTCCGGCCGGTGCAGCGGTTGCCCTACCCGCACTGGTCCAGGCGCTCGAGGTGCCGCCTACTCTCCTGCGCTGAGATCCACCGGCTCCCATGCCGCCACGGCGGGTTCCGACGACGAGCCCTCCGGGACAGCGCTTTCCGTGCTGCCGACATACGGCCCGGCCACCGATCCGGGCTTCACACCACGGCGATCGAGAGCCTCCCACAACGGCGCCAGCGCGGCGTCGGCGTCGAGTTCGAATTCCGACTCCCGCAGCCGCCAGAACTCCCAACCACATCGCCGCAGTTCGCGCTCGCGCTCCATGTCGGAACGGGCCTGCGCACCGGTGGTGGTGAACTCGTCACCGTCGCATTCGACCGCCAGCCGTCCGTCGGCGCCGGTGACCACCAGATCGATACACATGTTGTTGACCGAAACCTTGGGGGTGACGTGATAACCATGCGCGGCAAGGCAATTGAAGATCTTCTGCTCGAAGAGGCTCTCGAAGGGCTCGACCCTGCGGTCATCGGGGACATCGACCGGCATGGCGTCGATGGCCGGTCCGGCATTGGCCTGCATGTACCCCAGCAGCGACCGCCGCAGGTCACCCTCCCCCAGGTCGGTGAGATCGATCGAGTGGAACAGCCACATCTGATCCATCGCCCGCGACGCTGCCACATTGATACGGCGCTGGGACTCCGCACGGGTCAGGGCGGCGATCGATGAGGGGTCGGAGACCACCATCGACAAGAAGATGACCCGCCGCTCGTCGCCCTGGAAGTCAGGCGGCGAGCCGACCCGAATCCGCCGGGTGCGCCACGTCTCGTCGTCGACCGCCTCCCGCAGCGCACGGGTCAGCAGGTCGACCTGCTTGGTGCCCTGCAAGGCGATGACGCCGAAATCGAGTCCGTCATAGGCACTGTCGGACAAACAACCCACCAGCGTCGACACCAGCTCGTCGACCTCGCCTGTGTTGACGATCGAATTACCCTGTCCCTGAGCATTTCCCGTTACCCGCACGGTCCGCAGCGGATCGAGGCGGTCGGCGCCGTGCTGACGAACCGGGATCAGCGGAGCGTCGGCGTAGAACTGCGCGGAGGAGAAGCCGATGATCTCCGGCATCGAGCGGAAATGCTCCCGGAGCCGGATGACGTGTCCGAATCGGCTGCGCAGCAACGAGAACAGGCTCGATCTCGGCGTGAGACCATCACGGAGGTAGTGCGGCAGGTCGGGCAACCGGGCGTCGAGGGCGGCGAAGGCGTCGTCGAGGGTGGTACCCGCAAGCCCCGTCGGGGCGCACTGCCGGTCGTCGCCGACCACGATCACCCGCGGGGCGAGCCAGAGCAGGAACACGCTGGTGATATCGGACTGACTGGCTTCGTCGACAATGACCACATCGAACGAATTCTGTTCGGGCGCAATCATGTCCACCACCTGCGACATCGGCATCACCCAGGCCGGGACCGCGGCGGATGCCTGCTCCATCGCCTCCCGGGCCGCGGCCCGGAACCTCGAGGCATGTTTGCCCGAGCCCTTGCCGAGGTTGATCATGTGGTCGCGATAGGACTGCAATGCCTGGATCTGGGCCACTGTCACGCGCGACAGGCACGCCCGCCACGCGCGGGCGGCGGCGAGTTGTGTGGTCAACTGCGCGATATCGGCCTCGGCCTCGTCGAGAGCCGCGGACCACCGCTGCTCCCCCTTGGGATCGCTGCGTTCGGCGGCCCACGTCCGCGCACGTCGCCATGCCCATGCGTCGGAGACGTCGCGCAATCTGGCGTCCCACCGCGGATCGTCGGCCGTGGACTCCAGCAGATCCGCGAAATCCGGTGCTTTGCTGCGTAACCGGAGCATCAAGAGGTCCAGCGCGGCCTGGTCCTCCCATTCTTTCCGGGCGGCCGTCGCCGCACGCCGGGTGGCGCGGATGGCCTCGGCATCGGCGTTGGCCAGTGCGGAGACGAGGGCGTCGCCCTCCGGTGAGGGCCCCTCCTCGAGTTGTGCGGCCAGACTGTAGGCGTGCTCGGCGAGTTCCTCCTCGGCGAGCAGGGCGTCGTTGGCCGCGGCGATCGCGCCGGCCTCGCGGGCCACGCGGGCGGCTTCGGTGACACTGCGCGGGCGCGGACCGCCCGGACTGATCACCTCGAGTTCACGAACGAGGTCGTCGCGCGCGGAAACCAGCGTCGAGATCCAGCCGAGTTGCCCGTCGAGGAGGACCAGCCGATTCAGTTGTGACGACCGCGATCCTGAGGTGTCGATGGGGACGTGGAGATCGCCGAGGACGCGCTGCACCTGATGCACGGCATCGAAGACGGCCAGGTGATCGGCCACCGCCTGCAGCGATCGCTCGTCGGTGGCGGGCCGGCCGTCGACGGTGACGACGACACCGGATTCCTCCACCGCTCGCTGCGCCTCGGATCGGCGTAGTCGGCCGCGCCAGCGTCCGCCGTCGCGCAGGTGGGCCGCCGCCGCGGCGAACAGATCACCGTCGCCCGGCCGCGCGCCGTCCACGACGACACTGTGCGCACCGAGTTCACGATCGCGGCGCGCGGCGTCGGCGATCACCGGTGAGAGCGCGGTGACCCGGGACCACAGGTGCGCGGCCTGTCCGGCGAGAAGTCGGTCGGCCATGTCGATCATGGTCGGCGGGAAGGTACCGACCTCCTGCGCGGCGACGCCGAGGTGATCGCAGATCTCCTTGATGTGGAGCAACCGCGGGCTCTCGACGTCGCCGAGAATCGACATCAGCGATCCACTGCCGACCATCGGCTCGGCCGGCCGCCGCGCGATCCGCGCACAGATCTGGTCCATGGTCGCGGGATCGGGTAGGTGATCGTCGAGGTCGACGAAACGCTGGGACAGTCGCCGTGTCTGCCCTCGCGTTGCTTTCAGCAATTCCAGGAGACGCCGGAACTCGCTCGCATCGAGGGGCGCGAACGCACCGTCGATCGGACCCGGAAGCCAGTCCAACCGCTCTGCGTCGGCGTTGGTCTGCCGCACGATCGCCGCGGCCGTCCCGGAGAAGTCACCGGCCACCCATTCGTGCACCTCGGCTTCGGAGCGGCGCAGTTCCCACAGCCCCCGCAGCGCGCGTTCGCGTCGCTCGACAGCCTGCTGCCGACGCGCGGAGAGATCGTCGATCTCGGCGCTGCCGACGCTGTCGACGTAGGTCGCCTTGCGTTCGGCGATCTCCTCGACGCCGGAGACCACCGACTCGAAGCGGTCGCGGGACAGGTCGGCGGTGGAGACGGTCAGCGCGCGCAGCTCCGGCGGCAGGATGTCCCGCAGTACCGCGAGCGCGCCCGCCTTCTCGCTGGTCACCAGTACCCGCTGCCCCTTGGAGAGAAGGGCGGCAACCACATTGGCGATGGTCTGGGTCTTACCGGTGCCCGGTGGGCCTTCGACCACGACGCCACTGTCGGCGCCCAGGCGCGACAGCACGTCGCGTTGTTCGACATTGGACGGCAACGGGTACAGCGCGTCGGTGACGAGTTCGCCGGCGGGCAGGGCCCCCGAGGCCGCGAGCGCCTCGACGCGCTCGTCGACCTCGATCGGCGCCACCAACTGCGCCAACCCGATCGGCACGTCCTCGGTGGATTCGCGCAGCCGATCGGCGACGGTGTCGTGGAACACGGCCAGGGCCGTGGTCGACCGCTCACGCAGGACCAGCGCCGTTGCCGCCGGATCGACCGCCACGGTGACCTGCTCGGCATCGGTGTCGACACGCGGAATCCACTCGTCGAGCAGATCGGTGGCCTTGGGGCTCACCACACTGGGCAGAGCCTCGAAACGGGAGTGGAGCTTGACCGTCCGGGAGAGATCGATTCCCTCGATCCCCGCGAGCAGTCGGGCGTCCTGGGCACTCGGCGCGGATCCTGCGCCGAGTGAGATCCGCAACGTGCCGGATTCCGGATCGCGCTGCGCGACAACCTCTTGGGTCAGCAGGTACTCCCGTACCAGTTCGGGTGCGCCGTCGTCGGGAGCAGCGCCCTCGGTCGCCGTCGTCACCACCACCAGGCCACCGGCGAGCACGAGTTCGCGAGAGTCCGGATGGTCGTACAGTTCTGCGACCATCGCCTCGAGTTCGTCGTAGCCGACGTAGCCGGGGTCGAGCTCCACGACGACCTGTCCGGCTGCGGCACCCGAACGCACGGCGACCGCGGTACCGGGACCGACGTCGAGCCGGGCACGATGGGCGTCGACATGGCGGCGCCGACCGGCACGGGTGGCCAGGAGGTCGGAGAGGAATTCGAGCAGACGCACGACCTGATCACGACGGTCGTCGAGAGACTCCTGCTCGGCCATCAGCCCGGCTTCCTCCTGCGCAGATCCCCCGACCTGGCCGGACGGCACCGGCCCACGGTCGGGCTGACCCATCACGCTATCAAGTCGACGCGCCGGTGGCAGGCCACACGATCATGGGGTGGTACGCCGAAGTGCCGGGAAACCACCGTCGACGTAGTGCACATTGGTGTAGCCGAGGTCGGCGATCTGCTCGGCGATGCGCGGTGCCTGCGACGACACGGATACGACGTTGATCTCCGTGTCGCGATGCCCGATGACCGGGAACGTTCCCGACGGCGTCGGGGCCAATCGCGACCGGACGTCAGTCGGGTCCACAACGACCGCTCCGGGCAGGGAGCCCTGGTGACGGACCACCTGCGGGCGGGCGTCGACGACGACGGCGTCGCCCTCGCGGGTGTGGGACAAGGCTTCGGCTGCTGAGATCGAATCCACCACTGACACTGGTGACTACTCCTGAAAATGCTCGCGTATATCTGACGGTCGGATCGGACGGTGTCCACATGGATCATCGTTCGACCCGCCACCAAGGTTACGGAACAATCTCGAAACGCCCAACAGTGTCACGTACGCATCGGGTGTCCCGGCCTCCCGGGGCGCCGCCTCAGCTACGCCCGCGGCCGGCGACATGACGCGAGCCGCGTTTGCCCCAGCTGTCGCCGCGCGAGTGGTGACCGTCTCGACCGCGTTGGCCTTGACCAGCGCGTTTGTTGCCGCCTCGAGCGCGGGGCGGGCCCTGATCGCGACGCAGATCGATTGGGTTCTTGCCGATCCTGGTGTCGCGGAGGCGGTCGAGGGTGTCGCGGTCGAGGTTGTCCGGCAACTCGACGAGGGAGAAGTCGTCGCGGATGCTGATGTTGCCGAAATCACCACGGGTGAGGCCGCCCTCGTTGGCGATGGCGCCGACGATCGCGCCGGGCGACACCTTGTGTTTGCGGCCCACCGCGATGCGATAGGTGGCGTACGAGCCCCCGCCCTTGCGCGGTTCTCGCTCACGACGCTCCGGCCGCTCCCTCTCGGGCGGGTCGGGAGTCATGAGGAAGCCACCGTCGCGCGTCTCGAGTGCCAGCGCCGCGGCGATGTCGGCCATGGCGACATCCTTGTCACGCGCGTAGTCCTCGACGAGCTTGCGGAACATGTCGAGGTGATCCGACGTCAGATTCTCGGTGATCGAGTCGGCGAAGCGGGCCACACGCTGGGCGTTGACGTCCTCCACCGACGGCAACCCGATCTCGGTCAACGGCTGGCGGGTCGCGCGCTCGATGGCCCGGAGCAGATGCCGCTCCCGTGGCGAGACGAACAGCAGCGCATTACCCGACCGCCCGGCGCGGCCGGTCCGTCCGATGCGGTGCACATAGGACTCGGTGTCGTGCGGGATGTCGTAGTTGACCACGTGCGAGATGCGGTCGACGTCGAGTCCGCGAGCGGCGACGTCGGTGGCGACGAGGATGTCGATCCCGCCGTCCTTGAGTTGGTTGATCGTCCGCTCGCGCTGGGCCTGCACCATGTCGCCGTTGATGGCGACCGCCGAGAATCCACGCGCCCGAAGCCGTTCGGCGAGTTCTTCGGTCGCCTGCTTGGTGCGGACGAACACGATCATCGCGTCGAAGGACTCGACCTCCAGGAACCGGGTCAACGCGTCGAGCTTGCGTTGATGCGACACCTGCAGATAGCGCTGCGTGATGTTCTGGGCGGTCGCGGTCTTGGACTTGACCGTGATCTCCTGCGGATCGTGCAGGTACTTCTGGGCGAGTCGGCGAATCGCGCTGGGCATGGTGGCCGAGAACAGCGCCACCTGCTTGGAGTCGGGCGTCTCGGCCAGGATGCGCTCGACATCCTCGGCGAAACCCATCGTCAGCATCTCGTCGGCCTCATCGAGGACGAGGTACTCGAGTTCGGAGATGTCGAGGGTGCCCTTGTCGAGGTGATCGATGACACGGCCCGGGGTTCCGACGATGACCTGCGCACCGCGCCGCAGCCCGGCCAGCTGCACGCCGTAACTCTGCCCGCCGTAGATGGGCAGCACGCGCACCTCGGGCATGTGCGCCGAGTACCGGCTGAAGGCCTCGGACACCTGCAGGGCGAGTTCTCTTGTGGGCGCGAGGATCAGCGCCTGCGGACGGCGAACCTCGGGGTCGAGGCGGGACAGGATCGGGATCGCGAAGGCCGCCGTCTTACCGGTACCGGTCTGGGCCAGGCCGACGACGTCGCGTCCCGCCATCAACGGCGGAATCGTCGCAGCCTGAATCGGCGAGGGCGTCTCGTATCCGACCTCGGCGATCGCACTGCGCACACGATCGTCGATGTCGAGGTCGTCGAAGGTGATCGCGTCGGCGTCGGGGCGGTCGGCGGCTGGGGTCTCGGTCATGGTCTGCGTATCCCGTTCATCGAGTCAACTGTAATGCGAGAGGGCCCAAGAGACCGCATCTCCAGGAGCATCTGTCCACAGACCAACCGCCCGGGCTTCGAGCAGGCGACCGCCGATGCCGCCCACCGCCACCTCCTGGTGTGACGACCCTCTCATCAATCCTGGTACCCTCGGTCGCACATAAAATCGCCGCGCCGACCAGCGGGTTGTCCGCTATGTCGGGTTCTTTATCAGGAGCAGCATGCAGGAGTACACGACACCGTCCGATCTCTCCGTCGACGACAAGGCGACCACCGTCGACGCGATCCTGCGATATCGCGCCGAGCGCCCGACCATGCCGCTGTTCAAGCGGCGCAGCAGGGGCACGTGGATCACGGTGACCGCCAAGCACTTCGCCGACGAGGTCGACGCCGTCGCCAAGGGCCTGATCGCCTCGGGCGTCGCTCCCGGCGACCGGGTCGCGATCCTGTCCTCCACCCGCTACGAGTGGACGGTTCTCGATTACGCGATCTGGCGCGCGGGGGCGGTGACCGTCGCCATCTACGAGACCTCGGCGACCGATCAGGTCAAATACATCGTCGAGAACTCGGGAACGACGCTGCTGACCGTGGAGTCCGAGGCACAGTTCACCAAGCATGCCGAGGTCATCGACGCCGGCGAACTCTTGCGCGAGACCCTGGTGATCGACCGCGGCGCGGTGACCGAACTGACCAAGCGTGGCGAGCAGATCGGTGACGAGCAACTCGACGAGCGGCACGCCAACCAGCTGTCCTCCGACGCGGCAACCCTCATCTACACCTCGGGCACCACCGGCCGGCCGAAGGGTGTCGTGCTGACCCACGCCAACTTCCTCGCCGAGTGCGCGGCGACGCGCGATGCGGTCGGCGCCGGCCTCGCCGAAGGTAAGTCGACCCTGCTGTTCCTCCCGCTGGCCCACGTCTTCGCCCGTGTCGTCGCGGTCGGCTGCGTCGAGAACGGTGTGATCCTCGGCCACACCAGCGACATCCCGAACCTCATCGATGATCTCGCGGTCTTCACGCCGAACTACGTGCTCTCGGTGCCGCGCGTGTTCGAGAAGGTCTACAACTCCGCCAAGCAGAAGGCCTACGACGGCGGCAAGGGCTCGATCTTCGACAAGGCCGCCGACACCGCCATCGAGTACAGCAAGGCCACCGAAAAGGGTTCGGCCGGACTGGTGTTGACGATCAAGCACAAGATCTTTGATGCGCTGGTCTACAACAAGCTGCGCGCCGCGCTCGGCGGCAACTGCGAGGGGGCCATCTCCGGCGGCGCCCCGCTCGGTGCCCGCCTCGGCCACTTCTTCCGCGGCGTCGGCATCCCGGTCTACGAGGGATACGGCCTGTCCGAGACGACGGCGGCGGTCACCGCGAACAACGAGGACCACCAGCGCGTCGGCTCGGTCGGCCGCCCTGTTCCGGGGGTGTCGGTGGCCATCGCCGAGGACGGCGAGGTGCTGCTGAAGGGACCGGTTGTGTTCACCGGCTACTGGCACAACCCCGAGGCCACCGCCGAGGCGATCCACGACGACTGGTTCCACACCGGCGACATCGGCCGCCTCGATGACGGTTACCTCTACATCACCGGCCGTAAGAAGGAGCTGATCGTCACCGCAGGCGGTAAGAACGTGTCGCCGGCGCAGCTCGAGGACGCCATCCGTGCCCATCCGATGGTGAGTCAGTGCCTCGTCGTCGGTGACAACAAGCCGTTCATCGGCGCGCTGATCACGATCGACCCCGAGGCGACCCCGGGTTGGCTCGAGCGCCACAACCTGCCGGCCGACACCTCGCCGGCCGACCTGGCCAGGAACGCCGAACTGCGCGCCGAGATCGCGGAGGCCGTCGACGAGGCCAACTCGAAGGTGTCCAAGGCCGAGGCGATCAAGAAGTTCGAGATCCTCGACACTGACTTCACCATCGAATCGGGGGAGCTCACACCGACGATGAAGCTCAAACGCAACGTCATCAGCGACACCTACAAGCAGGCGATCGCCGACCTGTACACCTGAGCACCGAGCTCGACGCGGGCCTCTCGGACCATGTCCGGGAGGCCCCGCGTCGTTGGATCACAGGACCGCCCGGTCTGTGACTGAAGTGCCCAATGTGGTGAATGTGACAATTGGGACTCGATCGCGCGTCGCACACAGTGACGGGACGACCCGGTCCTACTGTCGGGACCGATGAACCGGGACCTCGCGATCGACGTGACACGCGGCCTGGCGATCTGGAGCATGATCACCGCCCATTTCGCCGACGGCGCGAAAATCGCCATGCCCACCCACGTGTTCCCGTACGTCGACGGGATGAGCGTGTTCGTGCTGCTGTCGGGATTCGTGCTGGGGTTGGTGCACCGTCGGTGGATCGAGACCCGCGGTCTGCGATTCGCCTACACACGCCTGGCCAAACGGCTTGCCGCACTGTACGTCTGCCAGCTCACGCTGTCGCTGGCCGCGGTCGCGGCCGGGATGGTCGGGTTCGGGCACCTGACCTGGCTTCGTCCGGTGGACGGGTGGGGGCAGGGCCTGGCGAGGGCGGTGACGATGAGCTATCTGCCCAGCGGCGGCAACATCTTGTTGCTCTACATGGTGTTGATGGTCTCGGCGTTCGCCGTCTTTCCGCTTCTGGTGCGCGGGTGGTGGGGGCCGGTCCTTGCTGCGTCCGTGGCGCTGTACGCGGTCTCACAACTCGCCGCACCCGACTGGTTCTATCTGGTTGCACAACCATCGGGCGCCCGAATCCAGAACTGGGCGGGCTGGCAGATCATGTTCGTTCCTGCGCTCATCGTCGGATGGCAGTGGCGTCGTTGGGATCTCGCCAGGCGGATCGAGCGGCACCTGCCGGCTGTGGTGTTGGTGGCAGCGGGCGTCGCGATGTGCACGCATCATCTGGTGACCATCGGTTCGTGGCACTCCGCCGAACCGTTCCTGGGAGACAAACTCGAGTTCGGACCGGCACGAGCCGTCGGTGCCTGGGTGCTCGTGCCGGCCGTCTACGGGCTGTGCCGGATCTTCTTGTCGTTGTGGTCACGAGAATGGCTGCGGCCACTGCTGATGTCGGGGACCCGCAGCCTCGACTCGTATGTGATCCAGGCGCTGGCACTGGTCGCGGTACCGATCCTCGTCGTCGACCGACCGTGGTCACCCGTGCTCATGACCGCCTTCGCGATCGGCGTGTTCGGGACGTGCTGGGCGTGGGCCGAGGTCCGGCTCGCCCTCGGGATCGACAAGCTGCACCGGTTGCCCGGCATCCTCGGCGCTGCCGTCCTCGCCCGGATCACCGTGGCGCGAGCGGACGCTGCGAGGCCGGCGTGCCCGCCCGTCGCGAGCCCTCCGCCTGCCGTTGCGTCGTCAGCGGTCGCCGACGTTGCGGCCTCACCGCGTGAGTGGACGGGTCGGCGAGAGGTGTCCGCCGCCGACCGGGCAGCATGAGACACGATCTGACCGACGGCCGAGCGGAGTGGAACCGACATGAACGAGCACACCGGCGATGTACTGCGTACGAGCGGCGACATGACGGCGTGCGTGCACGCGGGCAATGACACCGGCGGGCCGTCGATCCGCACCCCGATCACCATGGCCAACTCGTATCACCTGCCACCGAATCCGGAGACCGCCGACTGGTCGGGCACCGATCAACTCTTCTACACCCGCAACACCGGCGCCAATCAGGCTGCGCTGCAGCGGAAACTGGCTCTACTCGACCACGGAGACGACGCGGTCGCGCTCGCCTCCGGCGTCGCGGCCCTGCACGCGGTGTTCTTCACCTTCCTCGCCACCGGCGACCACGTGGTGGTCTCCGACACGACCTACGAGGCGACGTTCAAACTGTGGACCGAACTGATGCCGCGCAAGTACGGCATCGAGGCGAGCTTCGTCGACGTCACCGACCTCGACGCCGTGGCCGCAGCCGTTCGGCCCACCACCCGGATGCTCGTCACCGAGGCGATCGCCAACCCGACCACCAAGGTCGCCGACATCGCCGCGCTCGCCGAGATCGCACACCGCGCCGATGCGCTGTTGATGGTCGACTCGACGTTCACTCCCCCGCCGCTGTATCGGCCGTTGACCGACGGCGCCGATCTCGTCGTGCATTCGCTCACCAAGTACATCAACGGACACGGAGATGCCATGGGCGGCGCGGTGATCGGCGCAGCGCATCTCATCGCACGGATCAAATCGGAGGCGATGGTCGACGTCGGCGGGATCATCTCACCGTTCAACGCGTGGCTGATCGACCGCGGGTCCATCACCCTGCCGCTGCGGCTGCGTCAGCATCAGACGACCGCGCAGCGACTCGCCGAACTCCTCGCCGGCGATCCGCGAATCGCGTACGTGGCCTACCCGGGCCTGGGCACCCATCCGCAACACGACCTCGCCGCACGGCAATTCGGTGGGCGCGGGTTCGGCGCGATGATGGCGTTCGCCGTCGACGGTGATCCGGCGACCCAGAATCGGTTCGTGTCGCACCTGCGAGTGATCACCTCGGCGGTCTCGCTGGGTCACGACGAGTCCCTCATCGTGCACGTCGGGACCGACGGGCCGCGGGTCGCCGCCTATCCCAAGCCCTTTCGCACCTTCGGGCACCTACGGTTCTCGGTCGGGCTCGAGGATGCGGACGATCTCGTCGACGATCTCACCCGCGCCCTCGACGCCACCTTCGGCTGACCATCCGGCTGCGACGGTACGCCCTGGAGGGCACTCTCAGCGGGTCACCCACGCGCGTGCGATGTCGAGCCGCTGCCATCCGCCGGACGGCCCGCTCTTGTCCAGGGGGTAGCCGGCGGGCAGCGCGGTCCGGGCCAGGATGTCGCGCAGCTGGGCCGTGCTGAGTCCGGGATGTGCGGCGCGGATGAGGTTTTCGGCGCCTGCGGGCACGTTCTCCGCGCGGGCCGCCCCGGTCGGCAGGAAGGAGTAGGTCGCCCGCTGCCGGTAGGTCGTCAGCGCCGTCGCGGTGGGTTGGGCGGCCTGCTGGCAGGCGACGATCGCCCCGATCGGGGCGCCCACGCGTGCCTGCAGTACCGACCGCAGTTCGGTGCGCGCCTGCGCGAACAGCCCGGCGAAGCGCGGGTCACCGAGCATCTCGGAGGTCACGGCCTGCGCGAGCATCCGACCACCGATGACGTCGAGCGGATAGTGCACCCCGAGCACGACGCGGTGGTACCCGTAGTCGGCGCCGCGCGCGAGGATCTGCGGACCCTCCTCGGGCACCATCGCCGCGATCAGGAAGGCCTGGGTGTAGCCCCAGGTGGTGTGGCCCGACGGGTAGGAGCCGCTACCGCGCACCGCCGCGTACAGATCGGGGCGGCCGTCGCCGTAGTGGCGGATCAGTTGCGGCGCAACCTCGAACGGCCGCGGGTACTGAAAGTACTTCTTCTCCTTGCTGGTCCCGGTCCGCTCACCCGCCGGCGACTCGTCTCCGAGCAGCAGCGCGGCGGTCTTCGGCAACTGTCCGGCACGCAGCGCCGCGTAGAACGCCGGAGCCAGACGGGAACCCAGTGCGTCGAAGATCGCCGGGCCCTCGATCGCATAGTTGTCGTTCACCGCGGCGCGGGCGGTCGCCGGGCTCGCGGTGTTGTTGATCGCGACGGCCTCGGCGAGGTTCTGCCGGCGCACCAGCGGCGACGCCGACGAGAAGCCGTCCAGGATGGCGATGTGATCGCGCGGCGCTGGGGTCGCGAATGCCTGATCGGTTTGCCCCGCAGCGAAACCCGCGGATGCGGGTACCTGCGTCGGTGCGAACGCGCATGCCGGGGCTGCGGTGGCCGGCGATTGCGCCACCGCGGTGGGGATCACCAATGCCGCGGCAGCCAGGATCGCCGCCACCATCGAATTCACTGTCCGACGCCTCATGGTCTCCTCCGGGTCCGGCCGGCCACGCCGGCACCACACATCTCGGTGTCTCACCTCACGGAGGTCACCGGATCACCCGGCATCGACCGGTTTCACACCAGGTGAACAGTCGGTGAAGAGTCCTGCGGGATCGGACAATTCACCGAACCTCGAAGAGGATTCCGCGGCCGATCGCGTCGCGGACCACGGGAAGTGCTGCCTGTGCCAGTGCGTCGGCATCGACACTGTGGTGCGCGGCAAGCAAATCGATCAGGGTGCCGAGTTCGACCGCTCCGCGGCATCCGGCGAGCAGCGCTCGCGACACCTCGTCGACGCCGAGGACAGCACCCGGCCCGCCGGGGCGCCGCACCGCCGACCCGATCTCCTGCCAGCCGTCGTCGCCCGGCAACGATTGTGTCTCGCAGAACACCGGCGCACAGGCCAGCCGCGCCGTCAACAGGTGGTCGTCGTCGTGGGCACGCAGGTAGGCGCGCCGGTCCAGGAAGGCTTTGGCCTCGGGTCCGGTCACCTCCTCCCCCGCAGCGGTGATCTCTTCGAGGATGTGCTCGCCGTCGGTTGACCGCGAGCCGGCGCGCTTGCGAACGGTGATGACGCCCATGCCGATTCCGGTGATCTTCTCCTCGGCGAACCAATCGAGCCAGTCGGAGCCGCGTCGGGCGACCTGGTCGGGGTCCTCGCCGGCATCGGAGAGCCACAGGGAGATGTAGCTGATCGGGTCGGCGAGCTCCCGTTGCACCACCCAGGCGTCGAGTCCGGTGCCGGCCAACCAGCCGCCGACGCGGTCCCGCCAGTCGGCGCCGTCGCGCACCATCCAGTTGGCGAGCAATTGGGCGGTTCCACCGTCGGTCAGGTGGTCCGGCAATCCGGCGATCAGCTCGGCGCACAGAGCGTCACCGGCCCGTCCGGAATCACGGTAGATGTAGTCCTGTGCGCCGGCCCCGACCACGAACGGCGGGTTGGACACGATCAGGTCGAACCGTTCCCCGGCGACGGGCTCGAACAGACTGCCCGCCCGCAGATCCCAGGTCATGTCGTTGAGCGTTGCGGTGGCCGCGGCCAAGGCCAGCGCCCGTGGATTGGTGTCGGTGGCCACGATGGACCCGCAGTGGGCGTCGAGATGCAGTGCCTGGATGCCGCACCCCGTGCCGAGATCCAGGGCGGTGTCGACGCGGTCGCGGATCACCGCGCGCGCCAACGAGATCGACGCTCCACCGATGCCGAGCACGTGGTCGTGGGCCACCGGTCCGCTGCGCATCGCCGCGTCCTGATCGGAGATGACGAGGAAGTCGTTGGTGTCGTCGGCGTGGGGACGGATATCGAGGATCGCGCGGTATCGGCCGTCGGGACGCTGATCGACGACGCCTTCGGCGATCAGCGCCGGCACGCCGGTGCTCGGGAAGGCCGCTGCCAGCGTCGGCCCGTCCTCGTCGGAGCCGAGTAGGAACAGTCTGATCAACGTCGACAGTGACTCGCGGGGGCCGCCGGGTCGCGCCGCGCGCAATGCGGGCCACCAGACCCCGCGGCCCAGCGCGTCGTTGGCGTCGTCACCGAGTGCTTCCGCCACCCCGTCCGCGGTGTAGCCGGCGGCGCGTAGGTCGGCTCCGAGGGCGACCACCACCGGGCGCGACTGCAGAGGCAGTGTCGTCATCAGCCGACGCTCCGATACTTCTTGTGCATGGCCTGTTTGGAAACACCAAGCAACACACCGATTTCGGCCCAGGAAAGGCCCGCCGCGCGGGCTCGCCGGACGGCGACCTCCTCGTCGCGAGCGATTTCGGCACGGCGCCGGGCGACGGCAGCCAGTGCGGTCACCGGGTTGTCGGGGCCGCCAGATTCGTCTGGTCCGAGGCTTGTGCGCATGGCATCATCATTCACCGGAGCTCACCGGGGGTCAACCTTGGTTGACGATCTACTCGTCGACGTGGTCTTTCCCCCCGACACAGCACACCCCGATCGTGATTGCGGTCACGATCGGCTCGTCATACAAAGGTTATGCTAACTTTACTTTCGGTTTCCGCGCGAGGACGCTCCTCGATGCCCACCCGGGCACATGTCGGAGAGCCGAGGCCGGATGTCTGTTCGGGGGGGTCAGAGGAGTGCGCGTGAAGACGGTTGGTGCGGTAGGAAATCGACGCTCGCGACGCACTCGCACGTGGGCCGTACGGGTCTCGGCGGTGGCGACGCTCACGGCATTCTCGGCGAGCGCGTTCACCTCCAACGGCACTGCGGCGGTGATCAATCCGGCGCTGGTTCCCGCTCCCACACCGGTCGCCGAGAAGGCGGCCCCGAAATCCCCGAAGACTCCCGAGCCCGAGACCTATCAGGAGCGGATCGACCGCATCGCGCAGAGCCCGCGCTCGTTGCTCGCGCCCCTGCAGGAGAACCGAGGCAAGGCGACGGTCTGCGTCAGCGGCGAGTTCACCAGTTTGTCGGTGGTGTATGACTCGCTGTTCGAATCGCTGTTGCCCTCGCTGCCACCGCAGCTACGCCAGAATGCCTACGCCGCACGCGATGCCGCGCATCGGGACATGAAGCGCCTGAACATCTCGACGCTGGCGATCTCCGACAACCCGATGGCTCTCGGCGCCGACTCCGCCGATCCGTCGATGACCTACCGCGGTCCGGTGTCGCAGTGGATTGTCACGCAGCTGTTGAAGGTTCGCGACGGCCAGGAGAACGAGGCGATCCCGCTCGGCAACATCACGCTGACCCAGGCGGTGGAGACGGCGTGGCTGTATCTGTTCGTCACCGTCGTCGCACCGGTGAAGCTCGCCGCCCAGCTCACCCCGTTCCTGGGTAGTCCGTTGGCCGGAACTGCGCTCGACAGCTACCAGGGATATTTCACGTACAACACCATCCTGCAACTCGCCGTACAGGGCGGTGTCCTGGGCTCGCAGTATCTGTACCAGGGGATTTCCAACATGGTGATGAACCAGTGCGTCGCCCGGGTCACCGAGGATCAGCGAGAGCAGGCCGGGCGCCCCAGCGACGACGCCACTTACCACATTGACATCCCCGCGGTGGTGCGTGCCGCGGCAGGACAGCTCGCGCTCGCCGACAACGACAACTGCCGGCAGATCGGCACGCTGCCGTTGAGTCGCATCGTCACCCGCACCGGCGAGTATGCGCAGCAACTGGTCACCACCGATGCCCAGAAGCAGAAGATCGTGAGTGAGACCAACGCGATTCTGGCGAAGATGCGGGCAACCCGGGTGCCGCACAACCTGATTCCCGCCGACCCGGCCGACTTCACACAACTCGAGTCCTTCGCCTCGCTCATCGGCAGTCTGATCCCCTACGTCGGCGGCGCCCCGCTCGACATCACGATCGGCCTCAAGCACAACCTCGATCAGGGCGACAATCCGTTCGAGACCGTGAGCGTCGCCGACCTGACCGTCACCAAGTCGCTGACGGCTGCCTACTACTCGTACTACCTGTCGCTGTACCTGTTCACCACGGTCGGCGGCTTGGCCGAAGGTCAGATCCTGGGAAGCCCGACCGTCGGCTTCCTCTCCCCCACGCGGGCCATCGGCGCCGTGGCGGCACTGCCTCTGACCTACGGGCTCGTCAACTACCACAACGTGATCCGCTCGATGTGCCTGAGCGAGGACGACACGACCGGGACCGGCCGCGGCGCGCAGGTCAATCGCGACAACGCCGTCTTGCCGTCGGCGAGTACGACCACGCCGACCGTCGTCCGGCCGGGTCGACCGTCGAGTTCCGCGCCGTCGAGCGCGCCACGGCGCGGAGCGTCCTCGCCGACGTCGACGCCGGCGCCGGTCATCCCGGGTCTACCGATCCGGATCCCGGGCATCAATTAGAACCGGTCGACCGCGCTCATCGGCGAGCCTCGTCGATCCACTTCTGCACCAAGTGAATTGCCGTGATGCTCTGTCCGTCGTCGACCGCGCCGGTGGCCACCATCTCGTCGACTTGGGTCATCGTGAAGAACTCAGCGGTGTCGAACTGCTCGTCGGAGACCTCCTGCTCACCGTCGAAGGTGAGGTCGCGCGCGAGGCAGGTGGCCATCCGTTCGGTCATGAGCCCGTTGCACACGCGTGTCCGGCCGAGCACTTCCCACGCCGACGCACGAATCCCGGTCTCTTCGTGGAGCTCTCGCGCCGCGGCTGCCAGTGCCTCCTGACCGTCACCGCCGCCCCCGGGCAGTTCCCAGTGCCACTGCTGTGACGGATAGGAGAATGTCCGCACCAGGTAGAGCCTGTCGGCATCGTCGAGTGCCGCGATCATGACCGAATCGTTGGACTCCACCACGCCATAGATGCCCTCGGTTCCCAGAGGTGTGATCACCCGATCCTCGCGGACACGCATCCACGGGTTCTCGTAGGGGATCGTCGACCCGAGCAGGGTCCAGGGGTTGTCGGTGCGCATGGCTTGATTGTGCTCGATCGACTGCCGGTCGGCAGGCGTCGTCCCGTGTGACCTCGCAGGGTTCCCTCGGCGCCTGCGACTTCGGCATGCAGTTCACCCCAGCAGCCAGGTGAAGTCTGCATTCACGTAGTTGTTCTCGATCATCTTGCGCATCACATCCCGCGCCGCTGCTTCCGCCGCCGGCCATCGTGGATCGCCGGTTTGCCCCTCGCCGTCGTTGACTTCAGAATCATCGACCAACGGATCGTACAGAACAAACAATCCATTGAAAGCGGATACCTCATTTGCGTAGATTACCGTGCCGACCGCATCAATCGGCCGAGGAAAGACGTCGCAGAGATCGTAGAGAATCTCAATACACAACCCCGGAGAATACGACGACAAATGCTTTTCCGACGTCCAGTAATTTTCATCTCGCGCGTGTGCGATCATCGTCACTGCACTGAGCACATTCGACCGCATATATGGGTAACGTACTGCCACCAGACCCCCCACCTTCCATGATCCCGAGTTCGTTCCGGCCGGCGCCTGAGTTACCTCATCCGGTCTGGATCAGATTCTGGCCCGTGACGACTCGCCGCCACATTCTCATCGACTGCGCCGCCCTCAGCGAGCGGGTCATGCATCGGAAAGCGTCGCATCTGTGCACCCAGTGGACAACGGCTCAGCACCTTGCGGAAATGATCCGATAGCCGCTGCGCAGCAACCTGATCGAGAACATCGGCGAACGGTCCCGTAGGCACTCAGAACGACACCTGCGATTCCGGGAACACCACATCACCGATCGCTTCATTCGGGACACCCAGCAACTGCAAGCTATCGATGCGGGCCTCCCGGACCACCGACTCGACAGCACCTCGATCACCGCCGGCCACCGCATCCCGCAAAGCGGTGAAGTACCCCTGATAGGTACGCGGGTTCTTTCGCGTCGACGCATACGGCTTGTACCGCTCAAGGAACGGATCGGCCAGCACCGAGTCAATATCGCTGACCAACTCGTCACGAGAACGCGACCCGCACACGACTCGCATCGACACGAGCAGTTGTAATGCCGGCCCCTCGAAAAGGAACTGTCCATGAGCCTCACGCCGAGCCTTGACTACCTCCATCTCAGACAGGTCGTCCGCGAGGTTGGCCGGTGTCAGGTCCAGCCTTTCGCACGTCACTGCAGTCACCCATTCTGCGACAGCCTCGGGAGAACTCAACTCCTCAAAAAAGCGAGGCCGATCCTCACCCGAGACTATGAAGTGTTCACTCGACACGCCATGTGCATCTCCTGTCTTAGACGCATGCGGCGGTCGGCCCAGGAACGTGTTGTAAGCGACGAGTCTGCCCAGGCGGGTGTCTTCGTAGCCGACGAACTGCAGCCACCAGCCAACGGGCGCCCGAACCACCCGAGTAGAGGCGCCCTTCCCGGAGAGCACCCACTCCTCGCCCAGGACCTCTGCAGCGCCGACGGCCAGCTCCCGCCAACGTTGTGCACCAATACCCACCCTGTCGCCCCCTCACCGGTCCAGAAAAACCTGCTGCGCCGACTATCTGAATCTCCGAACCCGCATATCGCCCTTGGAGAACGAACACGCGACTCGATCAGCACGGTGACAGGTCGTGTGCCAATCGCTCACAGGACACAACCCTCCACCACGTACGTACTCGTACATCATAGGTTTGGCATTGCAAATCTACTCCGGTAGCCAATCACGAACACCGGGGGTAGGGCAAGCCAATGGCTCGATCGGCAGCCGCGTACAGACTGCCGCATTGCTCGATTGACGACGATGTACTCCCCCACCTCCAGCGAACCCCCGCAGAGACAGGGACCCGCGACACCGAGTCGCCACCGCAGCCCAGCAGCCGCTCACGGCCACAACGGTCGGCACCTCGTCAAATCGCATCTCACCAACATTCCCCCGTAGTCGCCGTGTCGGTCGGCGCCCCACCGCGCGCCGACCGACACGGCACCCCGGGAATATCACTGGGTCCGAAGCGGTCTCGTCGGACCCGACATCGACGGCAGGGTATACCGACTCACCTCGCTCCTGGTACGCGAGCTCCGTCAGCCCCGGGGATGAGCCGTCAGCTCATGACCGCCCCACCGTCGACGGCGATCGACTGTCCGGTGACGTTGCGGGCTTTGTCGCTGAGCAGGAAGGCCACCATCTCGGCGATGTCACCCGCAGATTGGGGCCGACCCATGGGCACCATCTGCTGAACGAAACCGGCGAAAACGTCGTCGTCAGAGACTCCCTCCAGGGAACTGTCGCGACCGCGCAGCCACGCAATGGTCTGACGCCACATATCGGTGAGAATCAGACCGGGAAGCACCGTGTTGCAACGAATCCCGCGTAGCGCCCCCGCTCGCGCCACACTGTGGCCGAGCTCGATGACAGCGGCCTTCGACGCCCCGTAGTGGGTGAGCATCTCATTGCCGAGCCGGGCGCCGATGGAGGCGATATTGACGATCGCGGCGGCTCCGTCGGCCCGTTTCACCAACTCCTGGCAGGTGAGGAAGGTACCGCGAGCATTGACGGCAAACGTGCTGTCCCACAATTCCTGATCGATCTCGACCAGCGGTGTGAACAGTCCGGTGCCCGCGGTATTGACCAGGCCGCACAGGGTCCCGGCCTCTGCGGCCGTGTCGAACATCGCCGAGACGGCGGCCGCATCGCGCACGTCGCAGGCGATCGGCACCACATCGGCGTCGACCTCCTGCCAACGTGGATCTGATTCCCGCTCAGGGTGTTCCGCCGAGAGGTCGGCGAGAACGAGCGCGTCATAGTCGGCGGCCAGGCGCAGTGCGATCTCAGCTCCGAGGCCACGGGCGGCGCCGGTGACAATGGCTACGCGAGTGGTCATGCGCGTTGCTCCCTACACAGATGGTTCGTCATCGAATGAACTCCTTTGGATGAATCACACAGCGTCGTGTGACGCTCACCACCTTCTGATCGGAAGCGCGGAAAGTCCATGTCGCATTGCCCGTTCGGCGTTAAGCAGACGAGTAACGGTCCAGGTCCCCGACCGTTCCACCACTCAGGTCCTCGACTGTTACACCGACGTACAACCCCGTCAGGTCAGTGAGTTGCGTTGCGCCCGATCCGAACCGACGCAACGGCGCGCCGAAGTGCGTTCACGAGAGGCGAGAAATCATCGGCGCGCGTGCACAGCGACAATGGACATGGATCGATGCCTTCGATCGGGACGAATACCACCCCGGGATTGCGGTAGGCATCGGCGACGAACTGTCCGGTGATCGCCATCGCCTGCCTGGCGGCGACCACCTCCAGCAGCTCATCCATCGTCTGGACCGATGGCCCGTACCGCACCGGCCTTCCACCGGGACGCGGGTCGCACGCCCACCAGCGCACCCATGCGGGATCTGCCTCATCGTCGGCGACATGCAGCTCGTCGTCGAGTTCGCCTATGCCGATGGATGTTCGAGCCGCGAGTGGGTGGCCGGTGGGCAGCGCGGCAACCCGCCGCTCCTGCACCACCACATCGAAGCGCAAGCCGCTCGTGTCGGTGACCGGCGGACGTACCAGTGCAGCGTCGACCTGACTCTCGCGAACCGCCGAAATCTGTCGGGGCCAAGGGAGTTCCAGCAATTGCACTGTCGCCGAGGGCATCGTCCGCTGTAGTTCGTCGAGTACCTCGCGTAGATGGATACCGGTGCTCGCGGTCATGAATCCCAGACGTGCCGAGCTTGCGGCCCGACGCCGAAAGGCCTCCGCCGACGCCACTGCTCGGTCCGCGGCGTTCAGGGCCAGCCGGGCGTCGGCCAGAAAAGCACGCCCCGCCTCTGTCGGGACCACGGGGTGGGAGGTGCGATCGATCAGATCGACTCCGAGGGACTGTTCGAGTTTTCGGATCTGCTGGCTCAGCGCGGGTGTGCTGATGAAGCTCCGTTCGGCCGCCCGTCCGAAATGTCCTTCGTCGACGACGGCGATGAGGCGCCGAACCAGACGCAAATTGAGGTCCACGATCGGTCAGTCTAAACGAATTGTGACAGCCCTCACTGCGATGCCGGTCTTGTGACCTGGGCTGTTAAGCGATCGATGAACGAAGTCGCCGAACTGGACATGGTTTCGCGCTGCGTCGGGCGCTTCACTCAGATCAGCGTTTGTGGCGGGGTGCTCAGCCCGTTCAGCCCGCACAACCGCTCGCGGGCCACGTCGCCCACTGCGCCGACGCCACGTCGTCGAAGCGTTTCGAAATGCGCGCGCTGCCGGCCGCGCGACGCACGGAATCAGAATGAGGAGAATCGAATGACCACAATCCAGGCAAGCAGCAACACCACCGCTCAGACCCCGTACGAAGAAGAGTTCATCCACATGATGGATGACGTGGATGTGCTCATCGAGAGCCTCGACAACCCGCTGCACCGCAAGATCCTGATCAATTACCGACGCCACGGACTCCTCGAGGTCTCCGGCCGCTACGACGACCTGCTGGCGCCCTCGATGACCGTCCGCCACCCGCACTATCGGCTGTTCGAGGGTGGGCAGGGCGTGATCCTCGACGGCATGGACGCGGTGCGCACCTTCTATCAGCAGCTCGCGGAGATGGACATGCTGGTCATGTGGACGGGGAAGCAGAAGATGGCGGTGAACGATTGGGGCTTCAGCGGCGAAGCCCAGTTCAATCAGTTCGTTCCCGGAGCGCTTCTCGGCGACAACGTCTTCGCGGCGGTCGGTAGCGATCCGTCGCCGGAATCCCAGTACGACGCCGATGCCTACTACCTCGTGCGTCGCACACTGGCGTTCGTGTGGCCCTACACCGAGGAGGGTCTGCTCATCGGCGAACACGTCTACGAGGACGCCGAATCCAAGGTGATCACCAAGGTCAGCAACGACGACGTGATCACCGGGGTGCGCGCGGCCGAATTGCTTGCACCGATCATCGACAAGTACGGCGCCCTCTGACCCACACACACCCTGGGAAACGCCATGAGTCGCGACATCGTGCGCCAACGATGTCGCGACTCATGGCATATGGTGCGCGAGGGGGGACTTGAACCCCCACGTCCTCCGGACACTGGAACCTAAATCCAGCGCGTCTGCCAATTCCGCCACTCGCGCGTGCCGAATCAGACTACCGCCCACGTCGGCGATCGACGGAATCGACTGCGATCAGAGCAGCGCCGCGACCTTGAGAGCCGTCTCCTTGGCCGATCCGGGGTTCTGGCCGGTGACGAGATTGCCGTCGACAACCGCGTACGAGACGAACGGCAGTCGACCTTTCTCATACAGGGCGCCGCGCTTCTTCATCTCCGCCTCGGCGTTGTAGGGCACCAGCTTGTTCACTCGCGCGAGCACCTCTTCCTGCCAGGCAAAGCCGGTGACCTTGCGGCCGGCGACGAGGAGTGTGCCGTCGGACAGGGTGGTGTTGAGCAGACCGCAGTAGCCGTGGCAGACCGAGGCGACGACTCCTCCCCGCTCGAAGATTTCACGCGTGATCCGCTGTAGCCCTTCGCTTTCGGGAAAGTCGTACATCACCGCGTGACCGCCGGTGAAGTAGATGGCATCGTAGTCGGCGGAGTCGATCTCGTCGGGTGCCGCGGTGGTCTCGAGCAGTTGCATGCGCGCAGGATCGGCATGCCAGGCCTTTGCGGTCTTGTCGTAGTTGGGGAACTTCAGCGATCGCGGCTCCAACGGGACATGGCCGCCGTGCGGACTGACGATCGTCTGCTCGAAGCCGCGGTCGTCGAAGACCTGCCACGCGTGCGTGAGTTCCGAGAGCCATAGGCCGGTCGGGTGGGACGGGTCGTCGTAGTGCCCGACGTTGGTGACGACGTTGAGAATGCGAGTCGCCACGAGACACGCTCCTGTGGGTTCGGTTTCGTGCGCCCGCGTTCTGCGGGGCGCAATGTATACGCTGCATACATTAAGCCCGAGGGTACCCGCCGTCAACCCACGCCCACACCCTGCGGGCGACGCGGCGTTTCATCCGCCGGCCTGGATACACTTCGCTTCATGCCCCCTCGTTCGGCCTACCACCACGGCGACCTGCCCGCCGCGCTGGTTCGTGCCGCGATCGAGCTCGTCGACGCCGAGGGCGCAGACGCCGATCTGTCGCTGCGAGCCGTGGCGCGCCGGGCGGGGGTCTCGACCGGCGCCCCGTATCGCCACTTCGCCGACCGCAACGCCCTGTTGTCCGCGGTGGCTGCGGTGGGCTATCGCGAACTGACCATCACTCTGCAAGCAGCGCACCGGAATCCGAGTTCCGCTCAGGATCTCGCCGACATCGCGGTCGCCTATGTCCACTTCGCGATCGACCGGCCCGGCCTGTTCCGGATCATGTTCGGCGGCGTCTGCGACACCGACAACACCGAACGCGTCGAGGCGGTCGAGGCCATCCACGCCTATCTCCGTGACGTCGTGACGAGCGCAATCCCCTCGGACACACCGGATGCCACGGCCACCGGCGCATGGGCGCTGGTGCACGGCCTCGCATTCCTCTTCCTCGACGGCAAGCTCGATTCGTCGACTCCGGACGCCATCGACTCGACGATCCGCTCCGTCGTGTTGGCGTCCCTGCGCCACTGACCTCGCTCGATCCGCAGCCAGGTCGTCAATGTTGACAGCGTTCACTTTATCGCCCTACCCTCATGTGAGCAATGCATACATACGCGCGAGGAGTAACTCGATGACCATCCCCAACACCACCGAGGACACCGTCGACATCGACGTGGGCGGACGCCTGGTCTCGGTGCCGCGAGGCGGCATGTTCGACCGCCACCGGATGGACGCACCGCTCGACGAGGTGGCGGCCATGCCCGGCGTGCCCGGCGTCGACTTCTTCCGGACTCTCCCGAAAACGCAGGTGGAGACGCCGATCGGCATCACTCGCACGCCGAACTTCTACTACGCGATGGCCTCGGCTCGGCTCACCATGCTCGCCCCGAGTCGCGCGATCCGCGCTCACATCCCCAGCGAACTCGCACCCCTAAAGGTCGTACCCGGCCTCGGTTTGGTGTCGGTGATGTTCTTCCGATACGACGTGTGCGACATCGATTTCTACACCGAGGCCGCTGTCGGGGTCGCGGTGCGTCCGGCCCGCCATGGTGGGCGTGGCATCGCCGATCTCGCGTCGGCCCTCGCCAACGATCACCTGCACTCGTATGTGCTCTCGCTACCGGTCAACACCGAGATCGCGCAGGTGCGTGGCCACGACGGATACGGATTTCCCAAGTGGGTCACCGACCTTCAGGTCAGCATCGACTCGACCCGGACCTCGGCACGCATCGCCAACGACGCCGGTGGCACCGACGTCGTGTTCACGGCATCGACTCCCGCGCAAAAGAACTTCACCAGTGGTGAGCGGGTCTCGACCCTCACCTCCTACACCCGGCGCGCCGGATCGTGGCACTCCACGCTCAATCAGACCAACCTCCTGGCGACCGGAACATCGTTGTTCCCAAGGGGTTTCGATCTGACTGTCGGTGAGGGCCGGATGGCCGACGCTCTGCGTTCCCTCAAGCCGCTGCGGACCATCCGCTTCGACGCGACGACGTCGGCGCAGGCCGCACTGCACATGCCGGTCCCGTTCTCGGTCGGGGCGGCGCGATGAGCCCCAGTCCGACGAGCCCCACTCCGTTGAGTTCGGTACTGTCCACCATGCACGCCATCGTCATCGACGCTGAAAAGAACCTCACCGTCGCCGACATCCCCACTCCCACACCAGGGCCCGACGAGGTACTCCTCCGCGTTGCCGCCGCCGGGATCAACCGTGCCGACCTGATGCAGCGCCAGGGGCTGTATCCACCACCGCCCGGCATCACCGACATCATGGGCATGGAGATCTCCGGCACCGTCGTCGCGCTCGGTCGAGACATCGGCCCCGACTCCCCCGCACTCGGGCAGCAGGTGTGCGCCCTCATCGCCGGTGGCGGGTACGCCGACTACGCCGTCGTCCCGGTGACCCAGGTGCTTCCCGTGCCGTCGGGGGTGTCGCTCGTCGACGCCGCAGCGCTGCCCGAGGTGGCGAGTACGGTCTGGTCCACGGTTGTCGCCGACGCCGGGCTCCGCGCGGGCGAGCTGTTGCTCGTGCACGGCGGTGGTAGCGGTATCGGCACCCACGCGATCCAGGTGGCCAAGGCCCTCGGAGCGCACGTCGCGGTGACCGTCGGCTCCGAGTACAAGGCCCAGCGCTGCCGAGCGCTCGGTGCCGACCTCGTGATCAACTATCGCGAACAGGATTTCGCCGCCGAGCTGGCCGGGCGCACCGATGTGATCCTCGACATCATGGGCGGCAGCTACCTGTCGCGCAACATCGACGCCCTCGCCGTGGGCGGACGACTGGTGATCATCGGGATGCAGGGCGGCGTCACCGGCGAGGTCAACGTCGCCGCGCTGATCGGCAAACGGGCCCGGATCATCGGACTCAACGTCCGCAACCGACCCCTGACCGGTCCGGGATCGAAGGCCGAGATCGTGGCCGCGGTGGCCGCCGACGAATGGCCGCTGGTCGAGCAAGGCCTCGTCGCGCCGGTGATCTCCGCACGGCTTCCGCTCGCCGATGCCGAGCGTGGGCAGGCGCTGCTCGAATCGGCGGACTCCGTCGGGAAGGTCCTCCTGTTGACCGGGCAGTGACCCGCACGAGAGGCTATGTAGACAGAGATCACCCGGACCGCCCGGCAGCTCATCGGCGCAGGCCAGGTACCGTCGTAGGTATGTCCGCGCAGCCCGGCCGTCGACGGCACCGCCCCGCACTCCTGGTGCTGGTGGTGGTTGCCGCGATTGTCTGTCTCGGCCTGGCGTGGTGGCAGTGGGACACCTACGAGGCCGGCGGGACCGGCCAGAACCTGGGTTACGCGTTGCAGTGGCCGGCTTTCGGTTTCGCGTTCCTGTGGGCCTATCGACGGTTCGTCGTCCTGGAGAGCGACCCCGAGGAACTGCAGAGGGCGACCGCGGCCAAGGGGATGACAGAGATCCCCGAGGACCTGCTCCCCGATCGCGCGAGCACCCCGAGCGCCTCGTCGCTGCGCGAATCGACCGTCGCGGATGACGACGCCGGACTCCGCGAGTACAACAGGTATCTGGCCGAGCTCAGCGCCGCCGATCGTGCACACGGCGACGGACACCTGGCCACCGCCACACCCGATTCATCTGTCAGTGAGGACCGCCGCAAGTGACCCAGACCGCCCAGCCCACCGCCACTCCCGTCGAGAAGGTCAAGGGAGCGCTCCTGCGATATCGCATCCTTGCGTGGGTCACCGGCTTGTGGCTGCTGCTGCTGGTGGTCGAGCTGATCGTCAAGTACGGCTTCGGCGTCGACTCGTTGGACTTCGTACCGATCGTGCACGGCTGGGTGTACTTCGTGTACCTGATCATGACCGTGGATCTGGCCATCAAGGTGCGCTGGCCGCTGGGCAAGATCGTGCTGACGGCGATCGCCGGCACGATCCCATTCCTGTCGTTCTACTTCGAGCACATCCGCACCCGTGAGGTGAAGCAGGAGTACGGCCTCGGCGGCAAGTCGCTGTAGGCCCTGACGCCGCCGGCGGTCGCGCCCCGTAGTCAACCATCCCGCGAGCCGGTCAGGCCCCCGTTCGCAGCGCGCGTGTCACTTCCTCGGCCGCTCGTTCACCGGCACCGATTGCGCCGTCGAGATACCCGGGGTGCTCACTCGCGGTCTCCGCTCCGGCCCAGCGGACGCGCCCGATTGCCTGCGACGACATCGGCAGCTCATCGTGACCGGCGCCGAGTTGCGGCACGGCAATGTAGCCGCCGACGACGTGATCATCGAGGTGCCACGCCTTCTCGTGCCAGTCGACCGGCTCGCGGATGGCGTCCCCGAGATGACCGGCGATCCTGCCCAACAGAAGTCGCCGTCGTTCCTCCGGATCGAGATCATCGAGGTCATGGGCCTCGGCACCGCCGACGAGTAGGCACAGATGGCCTGGGCCGCCCGGGGGCGAGGTGTCGAAGACGGCGACACCGGGACGGTCGAGGAGGATCATCTCGGCGTTGCCCGAGACCCGCCAGAACGGGGTCTGGTACACCGCGATCGCCTTGTAGACCGAGCCCATGAATGCGCCGTGCTCCATCGAGATCCGCTCGGCCGGCAGTGGCGGGTGGTGGGTGATCCGCGCCGCGACCGGCGGCGGTACGGCCACGATGACCTCGCAGGCGCCGATGTCGCCCGAGGCAGTGCGAACGACGACGCGGTCATCGGACCGCTCGATCCCGGTGACGACGCAGTTCGTGCGGACCGCCGAGCCGAGATCGTCGACGAGTCGGTCGACGAGATATCCGATCCCTTCGACGACCAGCCCGTCCTGGGCACCCCCCTTCGTCGACAGCATGGTCACCAGACCACCCTGTACGTCGATGAGGCTCATCATGGTCCGCACCGAGAACCGTTGCGGGTCGGCGGTCCACGAGATCGCGGCGACGACCTCGAGCAGTCGTCGGGCGCCCCCGGGTAGGCGGTCGAGCCAGCTCTGCACGCTCGTCGTCGCCCACGTCTGCCGACGTCGCACGCGGCGGACGGCACTCACGGCGGCGAGACCCGACACGGCGGCGAGCACCGACGCCGAGGTCACCCGCACACGTCGGGAGCCGTCGGCGATGCTGGGCATCGTCGGGGTGTGCATGGTGAATCGGGTTGCACCGAGTTCGTCGGCGAGAGCCATCAGCCGGTGGTGATCGTGCCCCACCCACTGACCACCGAGGTCCAGTCGCGAGCCGAGACTCGACGTCACCGAGTACGCCCGGCCACCGCATCTGTCGCCGGCCTCGAGTACCAGGACGTCGCACCCTGATCGCCGAAGCGCGCGGGCCGCGATCAGACCCGACAGCCCCGCCCCCACCACCACTACATCGACATCGTCACTCATCAAACTCCTCAGTCAGTCGTATGACTGACTTTAGGGCCGGACGGGCTCGAAAGGCAATGGCGTTTCTCAGCGTGCGGGTCGGATGCCGGCTGCGGTGATCACCGTCTCGACGAAGAACGCCAGATCACTCTCGGCGCGGTCGTCGTCGGGGTCGCAGACGTATTGCAGGGTCATGCCGTCGATTCCGGCGA
Organism: Gordonia sp. L191; assembly: GCF_030077625.1. Lineage (NCBI taxonomy): Bacteria > Bacillati > Actinomycetota > Actinomycetes > Mycobacteriales > Gordoniaceae > Gordonia > Gordonia sp. L191. Next base: position 3,145,506 of record NZ_CP125996.1, read on the forward strand.
GCAGAATGCGCGCCAGCCGCTCGATCGGCACCGTGGTGGTCTCGCCGGCCCCCTGCGCCGCCCGCTCACACCACTGCACGAGCACGCTGCAATAGCGTTCGTACTGCCACGCGGCGAGGTGCTCCCACCCCGGCTTTCGGAGGCTGTGGTTGAGTAGCTCACCCTGCACGATCTGCAGTCGCACATCGGGTGTCACGAGAGTCGACCAGAACAGTGCGACACCGTCGCGGATCGCCCTCGCGAGCCCGCCCTCCACCGGCAGGGACGCGGCGAGCAACGCGGCGATCTCCTCCACCACATCCTCGATGACGGCCTTGACCAGCTTTTCCTTGGTGGGGAAGACATATTGCAGGGTTCCGAGAGGCACACCGGCCTCGGCAGCGACGGCGCGAAGTGTCGTGGCGGCCACACCCTCTCGCGCCATCACCGCCCGGGCCGCGGCGACCGACCGACGGCTCCGTTCCGACGCCTCGACGTAAACCACGGCGGACTCAGTCGGAGGCGGCGAGCGCCGCCAGCGCAGGTACCAACTGCACCAACGCCTTACCGCGGTGACTCAGCGAATCCTTTTCCTGCGCCGACAGTTCCGCAGAAGTCCGCCCGGTCGCCGCCGCGTCGTCCGGGACGAACAGCGGATCGTAGCCGAAACCGTTGGCGCCGAGACCTTCTCGCAAGATGGTTCCGCGCCATTCACCACGCACGACCGTCTCGGTACCGTCGGGCATCACAAGTGCACAGGCCGAGACGAACGCGGCCCCGCGACGTTCGTCGGGGACGTCGGCGATCTGATTCAGCAACAGCTCGTTGTTCGCGGCGTCATCGCCGTGACGTCCGCTCCAGCGGGCCGAGAGAACTCCCGGCATACCGTTGAGGGCGTCCACCGACAACCCGGAATCGTCGGCCAGACAAGGCAGTCCGGTGGCACGCGCTCCCGAGCGCGCCTTGATGAGCGCGTTCTCCTCGAAGGTTGCACCGGTCTCCGGTTCCTCGGGGTACTCCGGGACCGCGTCGAGTCCCACGACATCGAGTCCGACGATGCCCGAGGCGTCGACGACGCGTCGCAGCTCCGCTAGCTTCTTGGCGTTTCGGCTGGCCAACAGTACCCGCCGGGGTACCGAGTGAGGAGCGCTCATGCGGTCGGCAACTCGCCCGGGTACGGCTCGTCGAGGACCGCGCGTTGCGCCTCGAAGAGCTTGGCGGTGCCGATCTCGGCGAGATCGAGCAGCTTCTCCAGGGTGGCACGCGGGAAGGTCGCGCCCTCACCGGTGCCCTGCACCTCCACCAGGGTGCCGGCGTCGGTGGTCACGACGTTCATGTCGACCTCGGCCCGCGAATCCTCCTCGTAGGGCAGATCCAGCCGGACCCGGCCGTCGACCACGCCCACGCTGACTGCGGCGATCATGCACGACAACGGCTGCGGGTCGGAGAGTTTGCCCGCGGCACCCAGCCAGGTCACCGCATCGGCGAGCGCGACGTACGCACCGGTGATCGCGGCGGTCCGGGTGCCGCCGTCGGCCTGCAACACGTCGCAGTCGAGCGCGATGGTGTTCTCGCCCAGTGCGGCAAGGTCGATGCAGGCACGCAGCGAGCGTCCGATGAGTCGGCTGATCTCGTGGGTGCGGCCTCCGACCTTGCCGGCGACCGATTCGCGGCGAGACCGCTCATGGGTGGCGGCGGGCAGCATCGCGTATTCGGCGGTCAGCCACCCCAGGCCCGATCCCCGACGCCACGGCGGCACACCCTCGGTCACGCTGGCGGTGCACAGCACCCTGGTCTGCCCGAATTCCACCAGCACGGATCCGGCCGGATGGGAGGTGAATCCGCGGGTGAAGGTGATCGGTCGGAGTTCGTCGTCGGCCCTGCCGTCAGCGCGTGTCGTCACCCGATCAACTGTAGACACCGAGCCGAATGACGCCGTCGGGGCGTCAGAAGTGGAAGATCTGTCCTTGCCGGACGAGTTCGACCGGACCGGAGAAGGTGCTGCGTGCCTCGGCCATGATCACCGACGCGTCGCACCACGGCGCGACGTGGGTGATGGCCAACGCCTTCGCGTTGGCCTTCGCAGCGGCCTCACCGGCCTCGATACCCGACAGGTGAAGATGCTCGGGGCGGTTGCCGGGATCATGGGTCCACGACGCCTCACACAGGAACAGGTCGGCGTCGGCAGCGAGATCGATGAGTTCGTCACACGGCCCGGTGTCGCCGCTGAAAGCGATCACGTGACCCTCCGGACCGGCGACGCGCAGCCCGTAGGTCTCCGGCGGGTGATCGAGCTTGATCGCGTGGATGTTCATCCCGCCCAGCGTGATCTCCATCCCGTCGGCCCACTCGTGCACGTCGAAGGTGTCGCTGATGTCGTCGATCTCGCCGGGGAATTCCGAGGACGCCGCGCCGATTCGCATCGCCACCCCCGACGGGCCGTAGAGCGGGGCCTTCTCCGGTGCCGGTCCGGGCGGGGCGTACCGGCGCCAGACCATCATCGCCGGCAGATCGAGGCAGTGGTCGGCGTGCATGTGGGAGAGCACGACCGCGATGTTGTCGGGATCGGACACCCGCATCAGCTCGCCGAAGACGCCGGGTCCGCAGTCCATCAGCACGGGTTGCTCGCCGGGCACTGAGAACAGGTAGCCCGAACAGGCTGCACCCGGTCCACCCACACTTCCCGAGCAACCGAGCACCGTGACACGCATAGCCCTACCTTGCCATGCGTGGGCGTCATGGTGGCCGGGTATCCGATCACAAGTCGGCGGGTGAACGACTCCCGCCGGTCACCTCAGATGCGGGCCACCGAGCCGACGGTCGGGCCGAGGAACCGAGTTGACAAGCGCGCGAACGATTCCGGATTCCCGGTGGCCTGGAACACGCGTTCGGCGGCGCGGTCGGTGTGCGGGTGCAACATGTCGGAGCGGGTCAACACGGCGAAGAGATCCTTGGCGGTTTCCTCGGCGCTGGAGACGAGAGTGACCTCGTCGCCCATGGCGAGGGCGATGACGCCCGAGAGCAGCGGGTAGTGGGTGCAGCCGAGCACCACGGTGTCGACGCCCGCTTCCTGCAGCGGCTCGAGGTAGCCCTGCGCCAAGCCGAGGATCTGGCGTCCGCTGGTGATACCGCGCTCGACGAAGTCGACGAACCGAGGGCAGGCGACCGCGGTGATCTCCGCGTCCCGGGCGGCGGCGAAGGAGTCCTGATAGGCCTGGGAGGCGATGGTGGCCTCGGTCCCGATGACCCCGATACGACCGGTCTTGGTGGCCACCACCGCACGCCGTACGGCCGGCAGGACCACCTCGATCACCGGGATCGGCGCGTAGCGCTCACGGGCGTCGCGCAGACATGCCGCCGACGCGGTGTTGCACGCGATCACGATGGCCTTCACCCCGCGCTCGGCGAGCTCGTCACCGATGGCCAACGCATGTTTGCGGATCTGCGGGATGGTCAACGGCCCGTAGGGTCCGTTGGCGGTGTCGCCGATGTAGACGATGTCCTCGTCGGGGAGCAGGTCGATGATCGCGCGGGCCACGGTGAGCCCGCCGACGCCGGAGTCGAAGATGCCGATCGGGGCGTCGGGTCCTGGGGTGGCTATCGCGACACCCCCGGCATCGGCGGGCCGCCGGCGGGTGCGGTGTTCGGAGGTCGGCGACGCCGGTCGCGGTCGGCGAGGAACCAGGCGGCGAGAACGCCGCCGATGGCCCCGAACAGGTGTCCCTGCCACGAGACGGTCGGATCGGTCGGCAGCACGCCCCACAGCACCGACCCGTAGACGAGCAGCAGGACCAGCCCGCCGAGGATCTGCCAGAGGTTGCGGTTGAACAATCCACGAACCAGCAGGTAGGCGAGCCAGCCGAAGATCACCCCGGACGCCCCGACGGTCACCGATCCGCTCGGCGCGAACAGCCACACACCCAGCCCGGAGGTGATCCAGACGACCGCGGTGACGAACAGGAAGCGCCGGGCCAGCAGCAACAGGAATCCGAGGACCACCCCGACCGCGAGGTTGGTCCACAAATGGTCCCAGTTGGCGTGCAGGAACGGCGACCACACGATGCCGTCGAGTCCGTCGACGCGACGCGGCTCGATGCCGGCCGAATCGAGGTCGTAGTGGGTCGCGGCGTCGATGGCCTCGACGATGATCAGGCCGATCACGATGAACACCATGACCAGCGCCGAGCGCTGCCACAACGGGCGCCGCGTCGGCGGCGCTCCCGGTGTCTGGGTCGCGTTGATGGTGTTCTCCTCGACGCCGGCGTCGAGGCCGGTCGGATTGCGGTGTCGGTCGGATTACGGTGTCGGTCGGGTGCGGGTGTCGGTCAGGGGCAGTGGTCGGTCGGGTGCGGTTGAGGCGGATCGGGCCCTCAGGCCCAGAGCTGTCCCTCCAGTGCCTGCTCGGCCTCTTCCAGGCTACCGTCGTAGGCCCCGGTCGACAGATACTTCCATCCCGCGTCGGGCACGACGAAACCGATGTCGGCGCGCTGACCCGCCTTGAGCGCCTTACGTCCGATCCCCCGCGCGGCCTGCAGGATCGCGCCGGTGGAGATCCCGGCGAAGATGCCCTCGGCGTCGATGAGTTCGCGCACCCGGGCGACGGCGTCGATCCCGGTGACCGAGAATCGCCGGGTCAGCACCGAGTCGTCGTAGAGCTCGGGCACGAAGCCCTCGTCGATGTTGCGCAGCCCGTAGACCTCGTCGCCGTAGCGCGGTTCGGCGGCCACGATCTCGATGTCGGGGTCGCGCTCACGCAGATACCGTCCCACCCCCATCAGGGTGCCGGTGGTGCCGAGCCCGGCGACGAAGTGCGTGATCTCGGGCAGGTCGGCATACAGCTCGGGACCGGTGCCCGCGTAGTGCGCGCGCCAATTGGCCTCGTTGCCGTACTGGTAGAGCATCACCCAGTCGTCGTGCTCGGCGGCGAGTTCCTTGGCCACCCGCACCGCGGTGTTCGAACCGCCTGCCGCAGGTGATGAGATGACTTCGGCACCATACATTTTCAGCAGCGATCGACGTTCCTCGGAGGTGTTCTCCGGCATCACGCAGATCAGGTGATAGCCCTTGAGCTTGGCGGCCATCGCCAGCGAGATCCCGGTGTTGCCGCTCGTGGGTTCCAGGATCGTCGCCCCGGGCCTCAGGGTGCCGTCACGTTCGGCCGCCTCGATCATCGCCAGAGCGGGCCGGTCCTTGATGGAACCAGTCGGGTTACGGTCCTCGAGTTTGGCCCACAGCCGCACGTGCGGGCCCTGCGTCGGATCGTCGTCCCAGCGCGGCGAGAGCCGTTGCAGACCGATCAGCGGGGTGTTGCCGACCGAGGCGATCAGCGAGTCGTAGCGGGTCACGACGTGGCGCTACCGCCGGCCACCGCGGGCAGGATGGTGACCTCGTCCCCGTCGTCGATGGTGGTGTCCAGACCACCGGAGAATCGGACGTCCTCGTCGTTGACGTAGATGTTGACGAAACGATGCAGCTTGCCATCGGCGACCAGCCGTTCACGCAGCCCCGGATTCGCCGACTCCAGGTTGTCGATGAGTTCACTCAACGTCGATCCTGTTGCGTCGACCCGCTTTTCACCACCGGTGTGGGTACGCAGGATCGTCGGGATGGACACGGTTACCGCCATGGTTGCTCAGCTCCTGATCTCGATCTCTTCTTCGGTGACCACCCCGTCGAGGATCCGGTAACTGCGGACCTCGTCGGTGTCGGGCTCGCGGGTGGACACCAGGACGTAATGGGCGCCGGGCTCACTCGCGTACGACACGTCGGTACGGCTGGGGTAGGGCTCGGTTGCGGTGTGCGAGTGGTAGATCACCACCGGCTCCTCGTCGCGGCGGTCCATCTCCCGCCACACCTTGAGTTGTTCGAGCGAGTCGAATCGGTAGAAGGTCGGTGACCGTTCGGCGTTGACCATCGGGATGAATCGCTGTGGCTCGTCGGAGCCCTCGGGACCGGCGATCACCCCGCACGCCTCGTCGGGGTGATCGGCACGTGCATGCGCGATCATCTGGTCCACCAGCTCACGGCTGATCCGCAGCACTGCCACTCCTCGCTCTCACCGTCACGGGTGCACTCGGCACATCGTGGCTACCCAACGTCCGGCTCGGCGACGCTATTCCGGTCGCCGGTCCGATCGCATGCTCTCGCAGGTCAGCGCTGCGCCCGAGCGTCTCGCGCCCGCGCCACGCACTCGTCATCCGTGCGAACTACAGCTGTTTTCACACCGTCGTCCGGCGCTGTAGCGTTTCGCCACAGTTCACGATCTGTGGTGCCGACTTCGACAACCGACATCGGCCCCAGGGGGAACCTCAGAGAGTCAGGAGCTCACCACATGCACCGTGCCCACCGTGTTGCCACGGCCGCCATCGCCACGGGTATCGCCGCTGCCATCACACTCACCGGCTGCTCGTCGGATTCCGACAGCGGCTCGGGTGGCAACAACACCACCGCCTCGTCGTCGATGAGCGATCCGGCCGCCCTCATCAAGGCCGCCGCCGACAAGACCGCCGCCCTCACCGGCGCCCATCTCGATCTCACCGTCGACGGCAAGGTTCCCAACGTGACCGTCAAGAAGGTCGACGCCGATCTGGTGACCAAGCCCACCACCGCGGCCAAGGGCACAGCGACCGTGATGCTGGGCTCCACCGACAGCGCCGCACCGTTCGTCTACGTCGATCAGCACCTCTACGCCGATATCGGCAACAAGGGCTACGTCGATTACGGCGACGGCCGCTCGGTCTACGACGTGTCGGTCGTTCTCAACCCCGAGAAGGGCCTGGCGAATCTGCTGCGGAACATGCAGGACCCGAAGACCTCGGGCACCGAGGACATCGGCGGCGTCAAGGCCACCCGCGTCACCGGGACCGTCGCCGCCAAGCAACTCGCCGCGCTCACCGGGACCAACATCACCAAGAACCAGGACGCCCAGGTTCCGGTGAACGTCTGGATCACGCCCGACAACCAGCTCGCCCGAGTGGTGCTGATACCGGCAACCAATTCGACGATGACGATGAACCTGTCGAACTGGAACAACACCGTCGAGGTCACCAAACCGGCGACCATCGCCACCCCGTCGCCCTCCGGAACCCCCAACCCGTCCGACGCCTCGCGCGCGCCGGCCTGACCAACCACTCACGCAAGGAGACAGCTCATGAGTATTCGCAAGCGTCTGGTTGCCTCGGCCGTCGCCGTGGGCGCGGTGGGTGCAGCGCTCGTCGCTCCCGCCGCCCTCGACACCGCCCCCGCTGCCCACGCCTACGGCAACTACTACGGCGCGATCGCGCTGAACACCTCGACCGGGGACGCCGGACGAGCGTGGGACTACGACTCCTCCGCCGAGGCCGCCGACGCGGCACTCGACTCCTGCGGCTACGGCTGCAAGGTCGTGGTCCGGTTCGTCAACGGTTGCGGCGCGGTCGCCTCGTCACCGTCGTACTGGGGTTACGGTCGCGGCCCGAGCCTCTACAGCGCTCAGTCGAACGCGCTCTACGCCGCAGGGGGCGGCGACATCTACACCTGGGTCTGCACCTCGGGCCACGAATAGTCACCGCCCGCTCTCACCGGCGGGCCTTCCACACCGTGATGGCGTCAGCGAATCGCTGACGCCATCACGCGTCGGTAGGCGGGGATGGCGGCGACCGGTTCGGCGGCGACGATCGCCGCGATCACCGCGTCCCGGGTGACCTCGGTGGCGACCGCACACACCTGTGCCAGCACCGCGGTGTCGGGGTTCATGCCGGGCGGGATCGCCGGTGTCGGCGCCACCGGGTGCGCTCCGGTGCTCACGGCGAAGATGGTGTCGCCGTCGAGCGGCGAGTGCACCGGACGGATCGCCAGGGCGAGCCCGTCGTGCGCCGACATCGCCACCCGCCGCAACGACGCCGGGGCGAAGGCAGCGTCGGTTGCGACGACGCCGATCGTGGTGTTGAGGACGGTCGGCTTGGCGCCGCCGTCGGCCAGCGCAGCCACCTCGGCCGGTGCCGGCTGCTGCAAACCCAGTCGAGTCAGCTCGGATTGGCCGACGCCCCAAGGCAATCCGGTATCCGGATCGATCACCGCGCCGACCGGGTTGGCGACGATGAGCGCGCCCACGAGGATCCCGGCGGCCGGGCCCTCCTCGATCCGACGACTCGTCGTGCCGACACCGCCCTTGAGGACACCGGCCCGCGCGCCCGCACCGGCACCGACGCTGCCCACCGCGAACTCGCGACCCGCCGCGCGCACCGCCGCGGTACCGAACCCCGCGTCCGGGCGGTTCTCCCACGCCCCGACCGGGAGGTCGAAGATCACCGCGGCGGGAACGATCGGGACCACGTGCCCGTGTGCGTCCATCGGCAGACCCACGCCGGTGCGCTCGAGTTCGCTCATCACGCCGTCCGCGGCGGCCAGCCCGTACGCGCTGCCACCGGTCAGGACCACGGCGTGGGCGGTGGTGACGGTGTTCGAGGGATCGAGCAGATCGGTTTCGCGGGTGCCCGGACCACCACCGCGCACGTCGACGGCCGCACACGCGTTCGGCCCGTCGATCCGGATCACTGTGGTACCGCTGCACCAGCCGCTGCCCGGCGGGTCGTCGGGGCCGCCACCGCCGACGGTCACCTCCGCGTCGATGCGGTGGTGATGGCCGACGGTGATCCCGTCGATATCGGTGATGCGGTTGCCCGCCTTCGCCATTCGGACGTCCGATTCGCCCGTCACATCAACGCCCCCGCTCACATCGTTCTCCGCTCACATCAAGGCCTCGACGAGCAGCTCCTGCATGACCGTCAGCCAGTGGTAGACGTCGAGATGGGCCGCGTGCGGATGGCCCTCGGGCAACTGGTCGGGGGTGTCCTCGGAGATGCCGAGCATCGCGCCGAGAGCCAGCCGGACGTCGTTGAGCGCGGTCAACCAGTCGAGTGCCTGTGCCTCGGTCAGGGCGATGTCGCCACCGCCGGCGGGCAACGAATCCAGCAACGTCTGCGCTGCCCCGAGTTTGGCGTCGATGATCTGCGGCTCGTTGAGGCTGCGCATCGCGGCGTTGAGGTCGCCGTTGATCATCTCCGCTTCCAGGTCGCGTTCCTGGTCGGGACGATGGAAATCGGGAAGGAGTCGGCCCAGGGTGAGATCGGTCGGCGGCGACGAGTGGCCGGTGCGGATGCCGGTCATCGCAGCCAGCTCGTCGGTGGGCGCACTCGACTCCCGCTCGGTGAGCAGGTCGGTCATCGAGGTCACCATCGACGTGAGCAGCTCGACCTCATGGCGTTCGAGGTTGGAACAGATCCGCATCCGCGAACCCCGGCCCTGCCTTTTCCAGGTGCGCACGCGCTCAGCAATCCCGCTGCATCGTCGCCCACAATCCCGCGGCGTGCAGCTTTCGGACGTCGGATTCCACCTTGTCGCGGTCGCCGCTGGACACCACCGCCCGCCCTTCGGTGTGCACCTGCATCATCAGCTCGTTCGCCCGGGCCTCGGAGTAGCCGAAGATCTTCTGGAAGACGAAGGTGACATACCGCATCAGATTGACCGGGTCGTCCCACACCACCGTCATCCACGGGCGGTCGAGGTCCGATGCGCCCTCGGCGACGGTGGGTTCGGCGACGGCCGCACCACCGGGAGTAGCCTCATGCGCACGCATTCCGTCAGGCGCCATACGTCCAAGGGTAAGGGATCAACAACGTGGACAACACCGCCCTGCTGACCGACCACTACGAGGTCACCATGGTCCGCGCAGCGCTGCGCCACCCGATCGCGCACCGGCAGTGCGTCTTCGAGGTGTTCGCGCGGCGACTGCCCGACGGCCGGCGCTACGGCGTGGTCGCCGGGACCGGACGGGTCATCGACGAGCTGGCACGCTTCCGGTTCGGTGACGAGGAGATCGCGGTCCTCGAACGCTTCTGCGACGCCGACACCATCGCCTGGCTACGTGACTACCGATTCTCCGGCGACATCGACGGCTACCGCGAGGGAGAGCTGTACTTTCCCGGCTCCCCGATCCTGACCGTGCGGGCGAGCTTCGCCGAGGCGGTGCTGCTCGAGACCCTGATCCTGTCGATCCTCAACCACGACAGCGCGATCGCGTCGGCGGCGGCGCGGATGGTCAGCGCCGCCGGCAACCGGCCGATCATCGAGATGGGGTCGCGCCGCACCCACGAGCGGGCAGCGGTCTCCTCGTCGCGGGCGGCCTACATCGCAGGTGTCGCGGCCACCTCCAACCTGGAGGCCGCCCGCACCTACGGGGTGCCGAGCGCCGGGACCGCCGCACACGCATTCACCCTCGGCTTCGCCGGGCCCGACGGCCCCGACGAGAAGGCGGCCTTCGCCGCGCAGATCGAGGCGCTCGGTGTCGGCACCACGCTGCTCGTCGACACCTACGACATCACCGCCGGGGTCCGCAACGCCATCGAGGTCGCCGGACCCGAACTCGGGGCGGTCCGCATCGACTCCGGCGATCTCGGCGTACTCGCCCGGCAGGTGCGCGATCAGCTCGACTCCCTCGGCGCCACCGGCACCAAGATCGTCGTGTCCGGCGATCTCGACGAGTACGCCATCGCGTCGCTGCGCGCCGAGCCCGTCGACACCTACGGGGTGGGTACCTCCCTGGTCACCGGCAGTGGTGCGCCCACCGCCGGCATGGTCTACAAGCTCGTCGAGGTCGACGGCACCCCGGTCGCCAAACGCGCCAGTCACAAGGAATCCCGGGGTGGCGCGAAGACCGCCGTCCGCGCGGCCCGGCCCAGCGGCACCATCGTCGAGGAGATCATCTACCGGGCAGGTGACCGGCTGCCCGACACCCACGGGCTCCTCACCCGTGACCTGCAGATCCCGCTCGTCCGCTCCGGCGAGCCAGTCGACGATCTGCCGAACCTGTCCGACGCGCGCGACCACCTCGGCCGCGGCCTCGTGAGCCTGCCCTGGGAGGGACTCGGCCTGTCGCACGGCGATCCGGCGGTACCGACGCGCTACGTTCTGGGTTGAGCATTTCGAGCCCGCTGTCCCTCTCACGTCGCTCACACCGCCAGCCGCCCTGTCCACAGCCCCGAGGAGAATCATGAGCAGCCCGCAGTCCGGCGAGTGGTCCGGCCCGGCCGATGCCCTGGTCATCGTCGACGTCCAGAACGACTTCTGCGAGGGCGGTGCGCTGGGCGTCCGCGGGGGTAATGCCGTGGCGGGTGCGATCAACAGCATCCTGGGCGACTACCGGACCGTGGTGGCCACGCGCGACTATCACATCGATCCGGGCGCGCACTTCTCCGACGACCCCGACTACGTCGACTCGTGGCCGCCGCACTGTCGGGTCGGCACCGACGGGGTCGCGTTCTCCCCCACCCTGGACACCTCGACGATCGCCGATGTCTTCTCCAAGGGTGAATACAGCGCCGCCTATTCGGGTTTCGAGGGCGCCGACGACGACGGGGTCTCCCTCGAACAGTGGCTGCGCCGGGCCGGGGTGAACTCGGTGGACGTCGTCGGGATCGCCACCGACCACTGCGTGCGTGCCACCGCCCTCGACGCCGCGCGCGCCGGTCTGCGTACCCGCGTGCTGCTCAACTTCACCGCCGCCGTCGACGCATCGACGGCCAAGGCCGCGCTCGACGAGATGCGTTCGGCGGGAATAACTCTCGACGGCGATCTGCTGTACAGTGGCGCATCCGAGGAGTCCTGAGCCGCATCCATGACAGATCTCCCCTCGGTGACCGAGCTACTCGACGCGGCGGTCACCGCATTGTCCGGCCGTCGTCGCGACGGCCAACTACGCATGGCCAACGCCGTCGATCACGCCATCGACGTCGGCGAGCACCTCGCCGTCCAGGCGGGCACCGGCACCGGTAAGTCGCTGGCCTACCTGGTGCCCGCGATCCGGCATGCGGTGGCCTCCGGCGACACGGTGGTGGTGTCGACGGCGACGATCGCCCTGCAGCGCCAGCTCGTCGAGCGGGATCTCCCGCGGCTCGCCGATGCCCTCGCCGGCCCCCTCGGCCGCAAGCCGACATTCGCGATTCTCAAGGGCCGCTCGAATTACCTGTGCCTGCACAAGATCCACGCGGGCGCCGCCGAGGAACCCGATACCGAACTCTTCGATGCCTTCGAGCTGTCCCGGACCGGCCGCGAGGTCACCCGGCTGCGGGAATGGACCTCCGACACCGAGACCGGTGACCGCGATGACCTGTCCCCCGGGGTCGCCGACCGCTCGTGGCGACAGGTCAGCGTGTCGGCGCGGGAGTGCCTGGGAGCTACCAACTGCTCCTACTCCGAGGACTGTTTCGCCGAACGCGCACGCCGAGCCAGCGCCCAGGTCGACGTCGTCGTCACCAATCACGCGATGCTGGCCATCGACGCACTCAGCCCGGCCAACGTCCTGCCCGATCACGACGTGGTGATCATCGACGAGGCGCACGAACTCGTCGACCGCATCACCTCGGTCAGCACCGCGGAGGTCTCGGCGGCAGCGGTGGCCAACCTGTCCAAGCGGGTCGGCAAACTCGTCGATGAAGAGACCGTCGATGCGCTCATCGGCGCCGGTGAGCACCTCGGCGAGCTCCTCGAGGACTGTCCGCCCGGCGAATGGACCGCCATGCCGCCGGCGGCCGGCGCCACATTGACGGTGCTGCGCGACCGCCTGTGGGCCACGCGTGGTGCCATCGGGCCTGTCCGCGGCCTCGGGGCGAGCGGCGACGAGGGTGCCGCCGCGGCCCGCTCGGCCGCGCTCACCGGACTCGAGGATCTCCACGACACGATCGTGCGGCTGCTCGGGGCGTTCTCCGAGCCGGAGGTGGCCAAACGTCGTGACGTGGTCTGGGTGGGCCACGAGCGGGTGGGCCGAGGACCGTCGGCAAGCACCCGTCCGGTGCTGCACATCGCACCGCTGTCGGTCGGCGGATTGCTGCGCAGCACCCTGTTCTCGACCTCGACGGTGATCCTGACCTCGGCGACACTGACCATCGGCGGTTCGTTCGACGCACTGGCCGCCACCTGGGGACTACCAGCGTCCGGGCGCGGCGCAGACACCCCGACCGCCGACGAGGTCGACGACCCGGGACCGGACGGGTCATCACGGGACACGTCCGGGCGATCCGCGGTGGCCGCGCGGACGGCGACCGCGACGGGCAAGGCCGCGCCGTCGGACGAGGGTACGGTCCGCTGGACCGGACTCGACGCCGGATCACCGTTCGACTATCCGCGCTCGGCGATCCTCTACGTCGCCCGCCACCTCCCACGGCCCGGGCGCGACGGACTGGCCCCGGCGACCCTCGACGAGATCGAGTCGCTGATCGGTGCGGCCAACGGCCGCACCCTCGGTCTGTTCTCGTCGATGCGGGCGGCGCGCGCGGCGGCCGACGCACTGGCCGACCGCGTGTCCGTGCCGATCCTGTGCCAGGGTGACGACACCACCTCGACGTTGGTCAAGCGGTTCGCCGAGGATCCGGAGACCTGCCTGTTCGGCACGTTGTCGCTCTGGCAGGGCGTCGATGTGCCCGGGCCGTCGCTGAGTCTGGTACTCATCGACCGCATTCCGTTCCCCCGACCGGACGACCCGCTGCTCACCGCACGTCAGCGCGCCGTCGACGCCCGCGGCGGCAACGGCTTCCTGTCGGTCGCCGCCAATCACGCCGCACTGCTGCTCGCGCAGGGCGCCGGTCGGCTACTGCGCTCGGTCGACGATCGTGGTGTGGTCGCGGTGCTCGATTCGCGTCTGGCGACCGCCGGATACGGCGGCTACCTCGCAGCGTCGCTGCCGCCCTTCTGGCGGACCACCGACCCCACCGTGGTCCGCTCGGCACTGAGCAGGCTGACAGGGGTACCCGTACGCTGATCCTGGCGCGCGGAGCGCTCCGAGCGACAACAATGGGTACCACGCCCCGGCGCAGAGGCCGCGGTGAGCAACGACGCATCCTCGCACCGACACGCGGTCGGGGTGAGAAGGGAGACCGTCTGTGATCGGCCGGATGGGCATCGACGACATCCAACCCATGGTTTCGGCGGGCCAGTATCCAGCCAAAGCCGTTGTCGGAGAAACAATCCCGATCAGTGCGACCGCGTGGCGCGAGGGCCACGACGCACTCGGGGTCACCGTGCGGATCGAGGCCCCGCGCCGGCGCGTCTACGAGATCACCATGACGCCGTCGATCGAGCCCGACCAGTTCAACGCCGTTTTCGTCCCCGACACCGAGGGCTACTGGACGTTTCGCGTCGAGGCCTGGAGCGACCCGTACACGACCTGGCGGTCGGCGATCGTCAAGAAGATCGAAGCCGGCCAGTCTGCGGCGGATCTGGCCAACGACCTCGAGATCGGCGCGCGAGTGCTCTCCCGGGCCCGCGACCAGATCGCCCCCACCGAACGCGGGGTCCTCTCCGACGCGATCCGCCTCCTTCGTGCCGACGACATGTCCCTGTCGACGCGGGTCGCCCCCGCCATCGCCGACGCCGTCACCTCACTGCTGCACCAACACCCGGTCCGGGAGATGGTCACCAAGAGCCGCAACCACCGCGTCTGGGTGGATCGCCGACGCGCGTTGTTCGGCTCGTGGTACGAGATGTTCCCGCGCTCGACCGGCGGATGGGACAACGAGGGACGCCCGGTACACGGCACCTTCCTGACCGCGGCGCAGGATCTGCCCCGCATCGCCGACATGGGATTCGACGTCGTCTACCTGCCACCGATCCATCCGATCGGCGAGGTCAACCGCAAGGGCCCCAACAACACCCTGATCGCCGGAGCCGAGGACGTCGGCTCGCCCTGGGCGATCGGGTCCCGCGACGGGGGCCACGACGCCATCCACCCGCGCCTGGGCAGCGAGGAGGATTTCACCTACTTCGTCGGACGGACGCGCGAACTCGGCATGGAGATCGCCCTCGACCTCGCGTTGCAATGCGCCCCGGATCACCCGTGGGCCACCGAGCATCCCGACTGGTTCACCATCCTGCCCGACGGCACCATCGCCTACGCGGAGAACCCACCCAAGAAGTACCAGGACATCTATCCGCTCAATTTCGACAACGACCGCGCCGGCATCTATGCGGGTGTGCTGCGCGTGGTGCTGCACTGGATCGACCTGGGCGTCAAGATCTTTCGCGTCGACAATCCCCACACCAAGCCGCCGAACTTCTGGGAATGGCTGATCACCGAGATCAAGAAGCGCCATCCCGACGTGTTGTTCCTGGCCGAGGCGTTCACCCGCCCGGCACGGCTCTACGGACTGGCGCGTCTCGGGTTCACGCAGTCCTACACGTATTTCACGTGGAAGACCGCGCGCTGGGAGCTCGAAGAGTTCGGCAACGAACTCGCCGCACACGCCGACGAGGCCCGCCCGAATCTCTTCGTCAACACCCCGGACATCCTGCACGAGAGCCTGCAGCACGGTGGCCCGGGCATGTTCGCGTTGCGGGCGGCGCTGGCGGCGACCCTCTCCCCGACCTGGGGCGTGTATTCGGGATACGAACTCTACGAACACCTGCCGGTCCGGGAGGGCAGCGAGGAGTACCTCGATTCGGAGAAGTACCAACTGCGCCCACGTGATTACAAGGCGGCCGCGTCCCGAGGGGAATCCCTGGAACCGTGGATCACCTCGCTCAACGCGATCCGGCGTCGCCATCCGGCTCTGCAGCAGTTGCGCAACATCACCTTTCACCACATCGAGAACCCGGCGCTGATCGCCTACTCCAAGATCGACCCCGCCTCCGGGGACCGGGTACTGGTCGTGATCAACCTCAATCCGTTCGGCACCGAGTCGGCGACCCTGTGGCTCGACATGCCCGCCCTCGGTTTCGACTGGCAGGACCACTTCGGGGTCCGCGACGAGGTCACCGGAGAGGAGTACACCTGGGGTCAGGCGAACTACATCCAACTCGAACCGTGGCGCGCGGTGGCCCACATCCTGGCCCTGCCGCCCCTCGATCCGGCACTCGCGCAACAGCTTTCCTACCGCATCCGGTGAGGAACGAGGAGAGGACGACGACGTGACCAATCCCCCGCAAATCCCCACCCCCGACGATCCCCGGCCCACGGCCTCGCCGGCGTGCGGCGAGCCCGACCCGAACGCCTCCGGCCACGATCTGCGACGGATCGATGCCCTGACCCATCCCGACCCGCATGCCTTCCTCGGCGCTCACGACACCGGTACCGGTTTCACCGTGCTGCGGACGCTGCGTCCCACCGCGACGTCGGTCACTGCGGTCATCGGCGGCGTCGACTATCCGATGACCGCCCAGACCGACGATCTGTTCGTCGTCGCGGTCCCGATCGAGGGTCTCATCGACTACCGCTACCGCGTGGAGTATCCCGACGGCGCGGGCGGCCACAAGTCCTACGTCGTCGCCGACGGTTATCGCTTCCTGCCGAGCGTCGGCGAGACCGACCGCTACCTGTTCGGCGAGGGCCGCCACGAGCGATTGTGGGAAATCCTCGGGGCGCGGCCGGTCAGCTACACCACCCCCGACGGCGAGGTGTCGGGGACCGCATTCTCGGTGTGGGCTCCGAACGCCCACGGCGTGGCGGTGATCGGCGACTTCGACTGGACCGGGCGCACCGCGCCGATGAGATCACTGGGCTCCAGCGGCATCTGGGAGGTCTTCCTGCCCGACATCGGCGCTGGCACCCAGTACAAGTTCAAGGTGCACGGCGCCGACGGGGTGATCCGCGAGAAGGCCGACCCGATGGCGTTGGGCACCAACGTGCCCCCGGCAACCGCGTCGGTGGTGACCACCACGGCGCACGAATGGTCCGACGACGCATGGATCGCCACCCGTGCCGCCTCCACACCGGCCACCGAACCGATGAGCATTTACGAGGTGCACCTCGGATCGTGGCGAATGGGATTGTCCTACCGGGAGATCGCCGAGCAACTCGGCGACTACCTCGTCGACAAGGGGTTCACCCACGTCGAATTCCTGCCGGTCGCCGAACACCCCTTCGGCGGCTCGTGGGGATATCAGGTCACCAGCTATTACGCGCCCTCGGCCCGGTTCGGCCATCCCGACGACTTCCGCTATCTCGTCGACCACCTGCATGCGCTCGGGATCGGCGTACTCGTCGACTGGGTGCCCGCCCACTTCCCCAAGGACGAGTGGGCGCTGGCGCGTTTCGACGGCACCGCCCTGTATGAACATGCCGACCCGATGCGCGGCGAGCAACTCGACTGGGGCACATACGTCTTCGACTTCGGTCGCCACGAGGTACGCAACTTCCTGGTCGCCAACGCGCTGTTCTGGTTCGACGAATTCCATATCGACGGCCTGCGCGTCGACGCGGTCGCCTCGATGCTCTACCTCGACTACTCGCGCCCGGCCGGCGGCTGGCGTCCCAACATCTACGGTGGGCGCGAGAACCTCGAGGCGGTGCAGTTCCTACAGGAGACCAATGCCACTGTGCACAAGCATTTCCCGGGCGTGGTCACGATCGCCGAGGAATCGACGGCGTGGCCGGGCGTGACCCGCATGACCGATCTGGGCGGGCTGGGTTTCAGCTTCAAGTGGAACATGGGCTGGATGCACGACACGCTCGGCTACCTCGGGCGTGATCAGGTTCACCGCAGCTTCCACCACCACGAGATCACCTTCTCGATGATGTACGCGTGGAGTGAGAACTTCGTCCTGCCGCTCTCCCACGACGAGGTCGTCCACGGCAAGGGCACGCTGTGGACCCGGATGCCCGGTGACTCGTTCACCAAGGCCGCCGGGGTCCGCGTGTTCCTGGCCTATCAGTGGGCGCATCCGGGCAAGCAACTGCTGTTCATGGGACAGGAATTCGGTCAGACCGGCGAGTGGGCCGAGGACCGCAGCCTGGATTGGTCACAGATGTCGGGCTGGGAAGGCGAATTGCATTCGGGCATCTCGGCTCTCGTGACCGATCTCAACCGGGTCTACCGACAGACGCCGGCCTTGTTCAGCGCCGACACCGACCCGGCGGGTTATGAGTGGATCGACGCCAACGACACCGCCAACAACGTCATCAGCTTCCTTCGATACGGAGCGGACGGCTCGGTCGTCGCATGTCTGTTCAATTTCTCCGGCTCCGATCGCAGCAACTACCGCGTCGGGCTTCCGGTGGCGGGCACCTGGGCCGAGGTCCTCAACACCGATTCGTCGGCGTATTCGGGTTCCGGTCAGGGAAATCTCGGCAGTGTCGTCACCGACGACCAACCGTGGCACGCACGTCCGGCCTCGGCGACGGTGATGCTCCCGGCTAATTCGGCGATCTGGCTGGCCCCGGTGCCGGTCGATTCCCCGACCGATTCCGCTCCGACATCCCCGTGATCGCCCACGTCGGTTGATACCCCGACGGCGCCGGGTCGAGATCCTCGACCCGGCGCCGTCGTCTGTGTGGCCTGTGGGACGCCTTGCGCTTTCACTATTCAGCGTTACTATGTACTAGTAGTCAGCAACACTGAGTAGTACTTCACACCCCGAGTATCGGAGGACGCGTTGGGCAAACAAATGACCGAGATGCTCAAGGGCACGCTGGAGGGCATCGTCCTGGCGATCCTGAGCCTGCGCGCGGCCTACGGGTACGAGATCACCGCGGCACTGCGGGAACAGGGTTTCACCGACATCGCCGAGGGAACCGTCTACGCGTTGCTGTTGCGCATCGAGAAGCGCGGACTGGTCGACGTGGAGAAGGTGCCGTCGGAGAAGGGTCCGCCCCGAAAGGTGTACTCCCTCAACGCGTCCGGTCACGAGTACCTCGACGAGTTCTGGCGCACCTGGGATTTCCTCGCCGACCGGCTCGACACACTTCACCACCGAAAGGAACAACCGTGATGCTCACCAAGATCATCGGCGACAAGAAACGTTGGCGCGCATACAAAGCGCGGAGGGACGCATTACCGGACCATCTGCGCACCGTCCTCGAGGCCGTCGAGCACTACATCTACTACTTCGCCTCCTCGGAGACCGATGCCCTGATGTCGTTGCTCACCGACCTCGCCGACCTCTTCGAGCAGGCCGCCGCCGACCGGACCCCGGTCGCCGACCTCGTCGGCGACGACCCGATCGAGTTCGCCGAGGGGTTCCTGCGCAATTACCCGGAGGCGTCGTGGATCAGCAAGGAACGCAAGCGATTGACCACGGCTGTCGATCAGGCGATCGCCGCCGAGACGAGCGGCCCCGACACCGACACCCCGGGGCGTGGGAGATGACCGCCGCACCCGCCATCTCCGTTGCCGGGCTACGCAAGTCGTTCAAGGAGCTCGAAGTCCTGCGCGGCGTCGACTTCGAGGTGGCGCCCGGCACCATCGTCGCCCTGCTCGGCTCCAACGGATCGGGCAAGACCACCACGGTCAAGATCCTCGCCACCCTCACCCGACCCGACGCCGGCACCGTGCTGGTCCAGGGCCACGATGTCGCCCGGCAACCGCAGCTGGTGCGCGAATCCATCAGCCTGACCGGGCAATTCACAGCGGTCGACGACATCCTCACCGCCCGTGAGAATCTCGTCCTCGTCGCCCGGTTGCGCCATCTACCCGATGCCGACGTCGTGGCCGAGAAGCTGCTGGACCGGTTCTCGTTGACCGACGCCGCCGACCGCAGGGTCGCCACGTTCTCCGGCGGGATGCGACGACGACTCGACATCGCCATGAGCCTGATCGGCGAACCACCGGTCATCTTTCTCGACGAACCCACGACCGGATTGGATCCGCAAGCGCGCCTGGAGGTCTGGGAGTCGATCACCGACCTCGCCCGACGAGGCACCACGGTGCTGCTGACCACCCAGTACCTCGAGGAGGCCGAACATCTCGCCGATCGGATCGCGATTCTCCATCAGGGTCGCATCATCCAGAACGGCACCCTGGCGCAGCTCACCACACTGCTTCCGCCCGCCGAGGTCGAGTACGTGGTCAAGCAGCCCACGCTCGAAGACGTCTTCCTCGCCGTGGTCGGCGAGGACACCACCCGCACGACCAAGGAGCCGTGATGGCCACACATTTCGCCGCCGACACCACTGCGCTACTCGGCCGCACTCTGCGGCATGTGACGCGCAGTCCGGACACGATCATCACCACCGCGGTCATGCCGATCGCCTTCCTGTTGCTGTTCGTCTACGTCCTCGGCGGTGCGATCCAGACCGGCTCCGGCTCTTACATCGACTACCTGTTGCCGGGAATCCTGCTGATCACGGTGGCGTCGGGGGTCTCCTACACCGCGTTCCGGCTGTACTCGGATATGGCCGGTGGGATGGTCGAGCGATTCCAATCCATGCCGATCGCACGCTCGGCGACCCTGTGGGCGCATGTGCTGACCTCGTTACTGGCCAACATGGTGGCGGTGGCCATCGTGGTGCTGGTCGCGGTGGCGATGGGGTTCCGGTCGAGTGCCGGCGTCCTCGGGTGGCTCGCGGTGGCCGGCATCCTCGTCGTCGTCACCCTCGCACTGACCTGGGTCGCGGTGATCCCCGGACTCACCGCGAAGAGTGTCGACGGCGCCAGCGCATTCTCCTACCCGCTGATCTTCCTGCCGTTCATCAGCTCGGCGTTCGTGCCGACCGCGTCGATGCCCGGACCCGTACGGGCCTTCGCCGAGCATCAGCCGGTCACCGCGATCGTGAACAGCCTTCGCGCGCTGTTCGCCGGGCAGCCGGTCGGCGGCGACCTCTGGATCGCGCTGGGATGGTGCGTCGGCATCCTGGTGATCGCCTATATCGCCGCGATGGTCGTCTATCGACGCAAGGTGTCGTGAGCCCCATACCCCGCGCGCCGGCACGGCCCCGGTCGTCGAACCACCACCGGTTGCGCGCGGGCCGGACTCAGAACAGGGCGCTCGCGAGCTTGCGCCGGGCGGCGACGACGAAGGGCTCGGCCGGATCGAACAACTCGAAGAGCTCGACCAGCCGGGTGCGGGCGCGGGTGCGGTCGTCACCGGCGGTCGCGCGCACGACCTCGATGATCCGATCGAACGCCGCCTCGGGCTGCTGGGCGAGCAGGAGCACATCGGCTGCCGCCAATTGCGCATCGACGTCTCCGGCCGCGGCGGTCTCCACGATGGCGGGATCGTGGGCCTGGGCGCGGAGCACGAACTCGAGGTTGCGTGCCGCCGAGGCGGCCTCGACATTGTCGGGCTCGGCCTCCACGATCGCCCGGTATGCACCCAGCGCGCCGTCGAAGTCCCCGGCGTTGAGCAACTCCTCGGCCGCATCCATGCGTGGGTCGGTGGCCTCGGGCTCCGGCTCGTCGGCGTCGGACACCCCGGTGAGGTGACCGCCGACCTGGGAGAGGATCTCATCGATCCACGAGCTGATCTCCTGCTCGCCGCGCACCCCATTGAACGCGGCGACCGGTTGGCCGGCGGCGATCGCCACCACCATCGGGATCGACTGCACGCGGAAGGCCTGGGCGATACGGGGATTGGCGTCGACGTCGACCTTGGCGAGCACCCACTGCCCGCCGGCCGCGGCCGCCATACGCTCGAGCACCGGTGAGAGCTGCTTGCAGGGCTCGCACCAGGTGGCCCACAGATCGACGATGACGAGTTGCCGTGTCGACCGAGCCAGCACGTCGGTCTCGAAGGTCTCCTCGGTCACGTCCAACACCGATCCCGACGAGGCCGAACCCGGCGAGCCCGGGCCGGATGCCGGCGGTCCGCCGGGAGCTGCGGAACGCTGTGGTTGCGCGCGTTGGGCTTCCGCGCGTTCCTTCAGCGCGGACAGGTCGACTGCACCGGACATCGCGACAGCTGCGGCCGCCTGCTGGGCTGCGGCTGCCTGTGCCCTGTTGGAAGGTCTGCTCACCCCTACAGTGTGTCATGACCGCGCGTCGCGCTCACGCGCGTGAGGTGCGCTCACGCCTGTCGGGCGGGGCGACCACCCCGGCGGCAGCGACCGCGAACGCGAGGGCGACCAACACCGGTGTGAGACCGAGACGCAGACTCGAGTGGCCGCTG
Organism: Gordonia sp. L191; assembly: GCF_030077625.1. Taxonomy (NCBI): domain Bacteria; kingdom Bacillati; phylum Actinomycetota; class Actinomycetes; order Mycobacteriales; family Gordoniaceae; genus Gordonia; species Gordonia sp. L191. The sequence continues at coordinate 3,167,334 of NZ_CP125996.1, forward strand.
ATGACGCCGACGATCGCCGGCCCGGCGAGCATGCCGAGGTAGCCGCAGCCCACCACCATCGAGATCGCCCGCCCGCTCGAGTGCTCGGTGAGATTGCCCGCGGCGGTGAAGATCTGCGGGATGAGCCCGGCCAGTCCGATGCCGAACACCGTCCATCCGATGATCGCGACGATCGCCGAGCCGGTGGTCGGTGTCGACGGGACGAGCGCGATGACCATCCCGACGGCACCGATGACCGCACCCCCGCGGACCACCGATACCCGCCCCACGCGTGCCGCGATGGGGTCGACGACGAACCGGGCGATCATCATCGCCGCGCTGAAACTCGCGAAGGCGATGGCGCCGACGGCCTCACGGGTCCCGAAGGTCTCGACGATGTGCAACGCACTCCAGTCATACGACGTGCCCTCGGCGAGCATCAGCACGAACGCCAACGCCGCCATCACCGACAGGCGTCGCAGGTCCACCTCGCGCCACCACCTAGCGCGTGCGCCATCCGGCGAGGCCGGGACACCGGGTTCGGGCGACCCCGTGCCGGCGTCACTGCCGACATCGCGCGGCGCCGCCACCGGGTCACCCCGGGCGACGATCCCACGCGCCGCGACCGCCACCACGACCAGTCCGATGCCGGCGAGCACCGCCACCGTCGCCACCACCGGCCATCGCAGCCACAGTCCCAGGGCCACCGCACCGGAACCGAGAAGTCCACCGACGGAGAAGAAGCCGTGGAACGCCGACATGATCGGGCGCCGATAGATCCGTTCGACGACGACGGCCTGCGCGTTCATCGACACGTCGAGGGAACCGTTGGTGAATCCGAAGAGGGCGAGCGCGCACGCGAGACCGACCGGGCCGGTGGCCAGGACCGGACCCAGCATCACCGGGCACAGCACCACCGCTGCGGCGATCGTGGTGGGTCGCGAACCCACCCGGTCGATCAGATGCCCGCAGACCTGCATCCCGACGAACGCCGACGCACCCACGAGCAGCAGCATCGCGCCCAACAATTCGTGCGAGGTACCGGTGCGTTCGGTGATGACCGGGATGTGGGCCACCCAGAGAGCGGCCAGGAAACCGTTGAGGCAGAACACAGCGGCCACGGCGGCGCGGGACCGACCCAGATGCCCGGGCACCGCCGACCGCACGGTGTCGGTCAATTCTCCAGATGAGCGTCGACCCGGGCGACCTTGCCCGCCAGTTCTCCGGTGTGCCCGGGCCGGATGTCGGCCTTGAGCACCAGCCCGACGCGGGGGGCGAGTTCGGCGACCGCCTCGGTGGCCTGCTTGACCACGGCCATCACCTCGTCCCACTCACCCTCGATGTAGGTGAACATCGCGGTTGTCTGATGGGGCAGACCGGACTCGCGGACCACCCGCACCGCCTGTGCCACCGCAGCGCTCATGCCGCCGTCGTCGTCGACGGCGTCGCCACCCGACGGCGAGATGCTGAATGCGACGATCATCGTTGCATCCCCATCAGCCGAGTATCTCAGGCAGCCGAGTATCTCAAGCAGCGGCCGCTGCGTTGCTCGTCGACTCCGACAGTTCGGCGAGGTGTCCGTTGCGCCGGGCCCACCACTCGAAGACCAGCGTCCCGAACGGGGGGATGCTCGAGAGCAGGGCCAGCCCGGTGACCTTGACGCTCCAGCGCAGGGAGAACGCGGTGAGCAGCGAGATCACTACGAACGCCATGAACACGATCCCGTGCGTCATGCCGGGGATCTGCACGGCCTCGTCGTGGCCGAGCACCCACTTGAAGAACATCGCGACGAGCAGCGCCGCCCACGTGATGGCTTCGAGCACGGCGACGAAGCGGAATCGTTTGGCGGGCGTGGACAGGTCGAAGAATTGCCTCATGCGGTCCATTGTGCCGGAGCCGGCGACAACCTACGACATCCCGTAGTAGCCGTGCGCCATCCGACGTGACCCACGTCACGTCTATCACGGGATCGTTGCGGTGTCGCCCAGACCCCGGCGATCAGACCCCGGCGATCAGGCCTTGGGGACCCGGACGATCAGCGCATCGCCCTGCCCGCCTGCGCCACAGAGTGCCGCGGCGCCGACGCCGCCACCGCGCCGCTGCAGCTCCAGTGCCAGGTGCAGCGTGATGCGTGCACCGGAGGTGCCGATCGGGTGACCGACGGCGATCGCTCCACCGTTGACATTGACGATCGACTCATCGACGCCCAGCGATTTCGTCGAGGCCAGCCCGACGGCCGCGAATGCCTCGTTGATCTCGATGAGGTCGAGGTCGGTGGGCGCGATCCCGGCACGGTCGCAGGCCTTGCGGATGGCATTCGCGGGCTGCTGCTGCAGCGACGAATCCGGACCGGCGACGACGCCGTGCGGACCGATCTCGGCGAGCCAGGTGACGCCGAGCTCGGTGGCCTTGGCCTTGCTCATCACCACGACCGCGGCCGCACCGTCGGAGATCTGCGAGGAGTTTCCCGCGGTGATGGTGCCGTCCTTGCGGAAGGCAGGCCGCAGGCCGGCCAGCGAATCGGCGGTGGTGTCGGCACGGATGCCCTCGTCCTCGGCGAACTCGATCGGATCGCCCTTGCGCTGCGGGATCGACACCGGAACCACCTCGTCGGCGAAGACACCGTTCTTCCAGGCCGTGGCGGCGAGCTGATGGCTGCGCGCAGCGAATTCGTCCTGCTCGGCGCGACTGTGGCCGTCGACATCGTTGCCCTGCTCGGTCAGCGCACCCATCGGCTGATCGGTGAACGCGTCGAACAGGCCGTCGTAGGCCAAGTGGTCGACGAGTTCGGTGTTGCCGTACTTGAAGCCACTACGACTGCCCGGCAGCAGGTGCGGCGCCTGGGTCATCGATTCCTGACCGCCGGCGACCACCACGTCGAACTCCCCGGCGCGGATCAGCTGGTCGGCGAGTGCGATCGAGTCGATTCCCGACAGGCACATCTTGTTGATCGTCAGCGCGGGCACATCCCACCCGATACCGGCCTTGACCGAGGTCTGGCGTGCGGGCATCTGTCCGGCGCCGGCGGTCAGGACCTGACCCATGATCACGTACTGGACCTCCGAGGCGGCCACCCCCGAGCGCTCAAGTGCACCCTTGATGGCGATGGCACCGAGGTCGACGGCACTGAAACCCTTGAGAGAACCGAGCATCCGGCCGAACGGTGTGCGTGCGCCTGCGACGATCACCGACGTCGTCTGATCTGGGGACATGGGGACCTCCACGACTCTGACCGCGGCACCAACCGAGCGGTCGCTCTGTACTTTGTCGCCTCTAACGCTACCGTTAGTCCATGAGTACTTCCGCAGCTGACCCCGCCACCACCACCCCATCGCCGGCCGCACTGATCTCCGACCTCGTCGTCGCGATCGATCACGTCGGCATCGCCGTGCCCGATCTCGATGCCGCCAAGCAGTGGTACGCCGACAATCTGGGCTTCGTGGAGCTCCACGAGGAGACCAACGACGACCAGGGCGTACGTGAGGCGATGATCGGCCCACAAGGAGGTGACGGTGCCGTCATCCAACTCCTCGCGCCGCTGACCCCGGAGTCGACCATCGCGAAATTCCTCGACCGCAGCGGCCCGGGTCTGCAGCAGCTCGCGGTGCGGGTCACCGACGTCGTGGCGGTGATGGACCGCTTGACCGCGAACGGCGTCCGCGTGTTGTACCCGCAGCCGCGCCGAGGCACCGCCGACTCCCGAATCAACTTCGTGCACCCCAAGGACGCCGGCGGAGTACTCCTCGAGCTGGTCGAGCCCGCGGCGTCGGCCCACTGAGGGTCGCCCGGCCGCGTAGACCTCCGGGTCCGCGCGGCCGGGGAGCGACCTTCCACCTCCCCGGCGCGTGCGGGCGCTGCGATTAGACTGGCTCGCATGTCAGCCCCTGCACCCAAGCAGCAGTTACCGTTCGCAATCGTGATGCGCGGGTACGACCGAGAACAGGTCGCCGACCGCCTCCGACGCATTGACGCCGACATGCGGGTGCTGGCCGCCGATCGCGATGCGGCCACCTCGCATGCCCGCGAACTCGCCGCACACCTCGCCGACGCGCGCGACGAGATCGAGGAGCTACGCCGCGAGGTCGACAAGCTGTCGGTGCCGCCGACGTCGGTGACCGGCATGAGTGAACGCCTCTCCCGCATGTTGCAGCTGGCCTCCGACGAGGCATCGGAGATGCGCGCCGACGCGAGTGCCGAAGCAGCCGAGACCGTGTCCGTGGCTCGCCAGGAGGCCGAGGACACCCAGCGCAACGCCACCGAGGAGGCCCAGCGGATCGTCGCCGACGCCCGCGCCCGGGCGAGCAAGATCGTCGGTGACGCCGACGAATATTCGGCGAAGACGCGCAACGACGCCGATGCCATCAAGGCCGAGGCCGCTGCGGACGCCGAACGCGCCGCCGCCGAACGCGCCGAGCGCGCCGCCGCGATGGAGTCCGAACACGAGAAGACGATGACCGCGGCGAAGGCCGAGGCGCAACGCATCCTGACCAAAGCGCGCAGTGAGACCGACGAACTCCGGCGCCGCACGGCGCAGGAGTTGCACGACGCGCGAACACAGCACGATGCCGAACTGTCCGCCCAACGTGCCGAGGCCGACGCTCTCGCCGCCGACATCGAACGGAGCGCCCGGGCCATCGCCACCGAACGGGTGGCGCGCTCGCGTGAACTCGGCGACCGCGTCACGAAGGCACGCGATGAGATCGTCTCCGAGTTCTCGCGGATCTCCGAGCGCCTCGCCGAACTCCCCGCGCTGTTGAACACCGAGGTCGATGCCGAGCTGACCACCGCGTCCGAACACAGCGACGCCGAACTCCTCAACACCCTGTTGTCACGCGACGCGCAGATCGACACCGAGCCGTTTCAGAAGACCACCGGGCCGTTCCAGAAGACCACCGGCCACAATGGGCGCCACGCCGACAAACACGCCGACACCGCACCGATCCACACCGCCCCGCTCGAGGTCGAACAGAACTGACCGGCTCGACAATCGATCAGAACAATCGGAATTCGGTGCTCTCGGCCCCGCGGAGTGCATCGTAATCGAGTACCAGACAACGGATTCCACGGTCCTGCGCAAGGGTCCGCGCCTGTGGCTTGATCTGCTGCGCGGCGAACACCCCGCTGACCGGGGCGAGGAGCGGATCGCGGTTCAGCAATTCCAGGTACCTCGTCAACTGCTCGACGCCGTCGATCTCGCCGCGCCGCTTGATCTCCACCGCGACGGTCGCGCCGTCGGCGTCACGGGCGAGGATGTCGACCGGGCCGATCGCCGTCATGTACTCCCGGCGGATGAGGGTGTGCCCGGGCCCCAGGGTCTCGACGTGCTCGGCGAGCAATTCCTGCAGGTGGGCTTCGACACCGTCCTTCACCAGCCCCGGGTCGACTCCGAGTTCGTGGGTGGAATCGTGTTCGATCGAGGTGATCGTGATCCGCAGTTCCTCACCGGCCTTGTTGGTCACCACCCAGTAGGCGACCACCTCGTCGTGCGCGGAGGCGACCTCCTCGGGCACCGGCTCCTCGGCCAGCCAACAGGGTGGGCTCATCCAGTTCAGCGGTTTGTAGGCGCGGTCGTCGGCGTGCACGCTCACCGACCCGTCGGACTTGATGAGCAACAGCCGACGCGCCATCGGCAGATGGGCCGTGAGCCGTCCGACATAGTCCACTTGGCATTCCGCGATCACCAGACGCACAGACGGCAGCTTAACCGCTCACCGCACGACTCGGAGAACCCCACTCCGGGCCCCGCCGCGGAAATCTCGTCCGGTGATTCCCTACCGGAAAGCGCACGCGTCACGGACGCCGAAAGGACTCCAGTTGGAACTCCTCGGCGTCGCGGACCGCGGCCTCCATCGTCGAGTGCACGTGCGGCAGTGTCGGGTCGAGGCCCAGGAGTTGTTCGGGCGCATTCAGATTCGGCACCACGAAGTCGGAGCGATGACTGTCCACACTCGCCCGCACCACACCATCGGGATCGACGAGCATGGCGCGCTGCCCGCGTAGTTCGGTGGTGTGCTTGATACCGAGCAGCATCGTCCGCGCGACCGGATCTATCACGCCCACCCGCGAGATCTCGACGATCACGACATCGAGGTCGTCGAGATCGGACTCGATGCGACGCAGGGCGCGCTCGGCGCCGGCGAAGGTCAGATCCCCCTGCAGTTCGTACACCCGCACCCGGTCCCGACAGGTTCGCAGGTAGCTGCGCTGCAGCTCGTCCCAGTCCGCGCCGACCTCGAACTCGCCGATCGAGTACACCGACCGGATCGACACCCGGCTCTCCCGCGTCACATTGAACATGTGCAGGCCGAGGTCACGCGACAACCGCCGACAGGTGTCGACGCCACGCACACTGTTGCCGTGCTGATCGAGGCGCGGCGAGTACACCCCGATCCCGAGCTGGCCGGGCAGGACCGCCAGAATGCCGCCGCCGACCCCGCTCTTGGCCGGCAGGCCCACCGAGGTGACCCAGTCCCCTGCGCCGTCGTACATGCCGCATGTGGTCATCACGCTCAACAACCGCTGGGCCACCTCATTGCTCAGCACCCGGCGTCCGGTGCGCGGATTGACCCCGCCCGCGGCGATCGTCGCGGCGATCGCGGCGAGGTCGTCGCTGGTCACCCGCAGCGAGCACTGACGGAAGTAGAGGTCGAGGGCCGCCTCGGGGTCGGTGTCGACCGCACCGAAACTGTCGAGCATGTAGACGATGGCACGATTGCGGGAGCCGGTGGCGGCCTCGGAGGCGTACACCTGCTCATCGATCGTCAGATGCCTTCCGGCGCAACCGGAGTAGAACTCGACGAGTTCGTCGAACGCCTCGTCCACGGCAGTGGCGGGCAGAGACCGGACCGGCGGCAGCAGCATCGACGACGCCAGGATCGCCCCCGCGTTGATCATCGGATTACGCGGGCGCCGCCGCTCGTCGACGCTGATCTCGTTGAATGCCTCACCCGACGGTTCGACGCCAATCTTGGCATCCACCTCCGCCATATCGAGGCGGGTCAGCGCGAGCGCGTACGTGAGTGGCTTGGACACCGATTGAATCGTGAACTCGACGCCGACGTCACCGAGGGAATAGGTGTTGCCGTCGTGCATGCACATCGACAAGGCGTAACCATCGGGGTCGACGGCGGCGAGTTCGGGGATGTAGTCGGCGACCGCTCCGGAACGATCGGGGGCGCACTCATCCATGATGTGGTGCAGGTATCCGTGGACATGCGAGATCGGCACGGCACCAATCTATCCGGTGCGACAGCCGTCCCGCGCCGATCCGGCGAGTCGGCGACGGGGGGGTACGGCCGGTCAGTCGGGGGCCGAGCGCGTGTCGCGCACCACCACGCCGTCGGCGAAGCGGTAGGGGTTGGCACACAGCAGGCCGCCGAAATGCTTACGCAGACGCGAGATCTCGGCCCTGATGGTGATGGTGCGGTCGGCGACACCGAAGAGGTTCTGCGACAGTTCGGCCGCACGGAGCCCGCCGGGTTGCGCGGCGGCGAGCATGCCGAGGATCTGGGCATGCCGGGGCGAGAGACGTTGGGTCCAACTGCCGGCGAACCCCTCGACGCGCACCACCACGCCGGCGCCGTCGGCGCCGATCACCACCTCGGTGGGCCGGCTCGGATCGGTGGCCTCGACCGTCCGGAGCAGCCACCCTCCCGGCAGTGGTTCGATCTCGCACAGGCCGAGGTCGGGTACGGCCGCGCGGCCGGGCGCGAGTCCCGCCGGGATGCTCAGGCGCGCTCGCGGTGCCACCGAACCCACCGCGGCCACCCAGCCGTCGCGGTCGACCGCCATGGCCGGGCCGTCGGTCCGCGCGAGTATGGGCGCGGCAACCGCCCGGAGTTGGTCGAGGATACGTCGATGGTGTTCGCGCAGCCGGGATTCGGCCAGCCGGGCAACCGTGTCGACCAGGGCCAGTGTGGTCGGGTGGATCGTGGCCGCCGGGCCACTGACGTCGACCACCCCGAGCACGTCGCCGCTGCGTGGATTGCGGATGGGCGCACCCGCGCACGTCCAGGTGTGATGGGTGCGCACGAAATGCTCCGCGGAGAACACCTGAACCGCCCGTCCCGACTCGAGGGCGGTGCCGATTGCATTGGTACCCACCGACGATTCCGCCCAGCACGCACCCTCGACGAAACCGAGCCGGTCGGCCCGATGCAGCACCTGGTTGGCACCGCTGCGCCAGAGCACGTGCCCGGCCGCGTCGGCGACGACGAGAATGTTGTGGCCGTCGGAGATCACCGCATCGAGGCCGAAGGTCAGGTCGTCGAGGACCTCGTGCAGTCCCGACTCGTTTCGACGCACCTCGATCTCGGCCACGTCGAGAGCTGCCGCATCCGGACCGTGGTCGGGGTCGACCCCGGCGCCGAGGACACGTCCCCACGATTCACTGATGACCTGGCGGGGACGGGCCGGCGGCTTGTCACCCGCCATCGCCGCGTCGTACACCGCCGAGAGGACGGCCGCGAACTGGCGCGGATCGTCGCCGGCGGCGACGGCGGGCTCGAGTCCGGCTGGCAGTGTCGACACCTCACGATTGTGCGCTCGGTCACAGCCAATTCGCAAAGACACCACCGGGGTTGCATCGGGTTGCAGTCCCGTGCCCCGCACGTCGCAACGGGATGCAACCCTTGCCGTCACGCATCGACGGCGCGTGTGCTGTGAGTCACATCAGAGATGACCGAAGGGAGCTGGCATGACCCAGACACTCGAACCCGATGTGGCGACCGCCGCAGACCAACCGCCCACACCACAACAGCGCGCCACCCGGTGGCTCGATCGATTCGAGACCGCACTCGCCGCACGCGACATCACGGCAGTGACCTCGATGTTCGCCACGGACTCGTTCTGGCGCGATCTGGTGTCGTTCACCTGGAATCTGAAGACGGTCGAAGGCCGCGAGCAGATTGCCGACATGCTCGGCGAGCGCCTTTCCGACACCGACCCATCGGGCTTCGCCACCAGCGAACCGGCCACCGACGACGACGGGGTGGTCTCGGCGTTCATCGAGTTCGAGACGGCGACCGGCCGGGGCGTCGGGCATCTGCGTCTACGACCCGACGCCGACTCCGGCGAGGACCAGGCGTGGACCCTGCTGACGACCCTCCAGGAACTCAAGGGCCACGAGGAACACAGCGGCCCGACCCGGGTCATGGGAGCGGTTCACGGATCCGACCCCGACACCCGATCCTGGGCAGAGCGCAAGGCCGACGAGGAGGCCGAGCTGGGGCGGACGCGTCAGCCGTATGTCCTCGTCGTCGGCGGCGGTCAGGGTGGCATCGCCCTCGGCGCCCGACTACGCCAGCTCGGCGTTCCGTCGATCGTCATCGACCGCCATGATCGCCCCGGCGATCAGTGGCGCAACCGCTACAAGTCGCTGTGCCTGCACGATCCGGTCTGGTACGACCACCTGCCGTATCTCCCCTTCCCGGAGAACTGGCCGGTCTTCGCACCCAAGGACAAGATCGGCGACTGGCTCGAGTTCTACACCCGGGTCATGGAGGTGCCCTACTGGTCGAAGACGACGTGCGAATCGGCAACCTACGACGAGGCCACCGGCCGCTGGACCGTCGAGATCGATCGCGACGGCGAGCATCTGACCCTGCACCCCGATCAGCTGGTCCTGGCGACCGGTATGTCGGGCAAGGCCAACGTGCCCACCTTCCCCGGCCAGGACGTGTTCACCGGTGAGCAGCACCACTCCAGTCAACACCCCGGGCCCGACGGTTACGTCGGCAAGAAGGTGGTGGTGATCGGTTCCAACAACTCGGCCCACGACATCTGTAAAGCTTTGGTGGACAACGGTATCGATACGACCATGGTGCAGCGGTCCTCGACGCACATCGTGAAGTCCGATTCGCTGATGGAGATCGGCCTCGGCGCCTTGTACAGCGAGCAGGCGGTGGCGGGCGGGATGACCACCAAGAAGGCCGACCTGACATTCGCCTCGCTGCCCTACCGGATCATGCACGAGTTCCAGATCCCGCTCTATGACCAGATCCGGGAACGCGACAAGGACTTCTACGCTCGCCTCGAGGCGGCAGGCTTCGACCTGGACTTCGGTGACGACGACTCGGGCCTGTTCATGAAGTACCTGCGACGCGGCTCGGGCTACTACATCGACGTCGGCGCCTGCGAACTCGTTGCCGACGGCACCATCAAACTCCAGCACGGCGACGTCGACCATCTCACCGAGAACAGTGTCGTTCTCGCCGACGGTACTGAGTTGCCCGCCGACGTCCTGGTCTATGCGACCGGCTACGGCTCGATGAACGGGTGGGCCGCGGACCTGATGGGCCAGGAGATCGCCGACAAGGTCGGCAAGGTGTGGGGCCTGGGGTCGGAGACCACCAAGGATCCCGGTCCATGGGAAGGCGAACAGCGCAACATGTGGAAGCCGACGCAGCAGCCCGGTCTGTGGTTCCACGGCGGCAATCTGCATCAGTCACGCCACTATTCGCTGTATCTCGCGCTGCAGCTCAAGGCCCGGTACGAGGACATCGCCACGCCGGTGTACGGACTGCAAGAGGTGCACCATCTGAGCTGAGTCGCCAGCGACGACGAGCCGGGCCGCATCGCCGAATCCCCGAGGCGCCCGGCTCGTCTGGTGTCCGGACCTGGCTGAGGGGTTTCGGTCGGTGACGGGCGGGGTGAATCGGGGCGGGGTGATCGGGGCGCACACGCGTGTCCCAGACACGTGTGCGGCACGCGTGAGAGTGAGAGCATCGAAGCGCACACCCCGAACACCGCCGATCGGAGCCGCCATGCCCTCCCGCAAACTGCTCGCCGCCTATCTCCCGACGCCGGGCGGCGAGGACGCACTGGCCCTCGCGATCGCTCTCGCCGGCCCTTTCCACGCGGCACTCGATGTCTGCATGGTCTTACCCCCGCCACCGGAGAGCGACGGTGACGCCGGCGCCGACTCGGTCCGGACGACCACGGAGATGTTGGACGCCCAGGCCGCCGACTGGCTGTCGGAGGCGGTCGGCCGTATTCCGGATGAGGTGGTCGCCGAGGGGCACATCGCCTTTCACGAGAACGCCGCCGAGGGTCTGGTGGCCGAGGCCGAGGCGACCGGGAGTGCGGCCATCATCGTCGGCGGTTCGGGAGGGGGCATCCGTGGACGTCACGCGCTCGGATCGGCGGTCAACGACCTGCTGCACATCTCGACCAAGCCGGTGGTGATCACGCCGCTCGGGGCTCAGGAGACCGCCCGTCCGCTACGTCGGATCACCTGCGCGATCGGCCGCCGGCCGGGGTCGACACCGCTGCTGCGCGCCGCAGTCGACGCGTGCTCACGGTCCGGTCTGCCTCTGCGTCTGGTCTCGTTGGTCACCAGCGACGACGCCACGGCCCATCGTGACGGTGACATGACGGGCGATGACGAGAACCGAGCAGTGGCCCACGCCACCGAACAGCTTGCCGAGCATGTGGCGTCCTTCGGAGCACAGTTGCCCGACGGTCAGGAGATCACCTCCGAGGTGCTCACCGGCGACACCATCGAGGATGCCGTCGCGTCGCTGGAGTGGACCGCCGAGGACATCATCTTCGTCGGCTCCAGCCGACTGGCTCGCCCACAGCAACTGTTCTTCGGGGCAACGGCGTCGAAGATGCTGCGCGCGTTGGCCATTCCCATGGTCGTCGTACCCAGGGATCCCGGCTGAGCGAGTGATCTCCCCGGCGGCTTCACCACGATGTCCATGCGCAGGGGTGACGATTCGACATTGTGGCTGGTGCATACCGGACGTGATGCGGCGCACAGTGGGGTTCGTTGATCCGAAACGGGCGGATCAGACGTTACGAACCCTGACCGATGGGAGCCCACATCATGACCACCGGCCGCACACTGCTGGTCGCCTACCTCTCCACGCCGGGCGGACAGGACGCATTGGCGCTCGGCGTCGTCCTCGCGCGATCCCTGCACGCCGATCTCGACGTCTGCATGATCTTGCCGCCGCCGTCGGCTACGGCACAGATCGCAGCCACCGGCAACGCCGATTTCGCGGAAATCCTCGACGAGCAGGCGACACGATGGCTCACCGAGGCCACCGACCGCATTCCCGACGACGTCCCCGCCACCAGCCGGGTCGCCTTTCACGACAATGCCGCCGAAGGGCTGGTGGCCGAGGCACAGGCGACCGGCTGTGCGGCGATCGTCGTGGGTGGCTCCGGAGGCGGACTGGTCGGTCGCCACTCACTGGGATCCGTCGTCAACGACGTCCTGCACGCGTCGACGACGCCGGTGGTACTGACGCCACGCGGTAGCCGGGACACGGCGTGCGCACCGCGTCGGATCACCTGTGCCATCGGCCGACGGCCGGGTACCGCGCCGCTGGTGCGTGCCGCCGTCGACGCCTGTGCCCGAACCGCGTTGCCCCTGCGGCTGGTCTCCCTGGTCACCGATGACGACCACGTGACCCCGTGGCGCCGCGACGCCGACGACGACGACGCACGGGCTGCCGCGGCCGCCCACCTCGCCGACGTGCTCGCCCAGGCACGCGCCGAGCTCGGTGACGACCATCCGATCACCTCGGCCGTCGTGCCCGCCCGCACCACCGAGGACGCCATCACCTCGCTGCACTGGGACGACGGCGACCTCATCTTCGTCGGTTCGAGCCGACTCGCCCAGCCCCGCCACCTGTTCCTCGGCTCGACCGCAGCAAAGATGTTGCGCGCGTTGTCGGTTCCGATGATCGTCGTTCCGAAGGACTCCTGATGAATCCCAACGACCCCACCACCTCTCGCTCCGGTGCCGCCCCGACGATCCCCGACTCCCACGTCGCCAACGACAAGGGGCTCGCCGCCGGCAAGGTCGGCGTGCTCTCCGGAGCGATTCTCGGGATATCGACGGTGGCTCCCGGCTACACCCTCACCGCCAGCATCGGCCTGATCGTCGCCGCAGTCGGCCTGAAGATGCCGGCGATCTTCATCGCCGGATTCATCCCGATGTTTCTGACCGCCTACGCCTACCGTGAGCTGAATTCCGACACCCCCGACTGTGGCGCCTCGTTCACCTGGTCGACCAAGGCTTTCGGGCCGTACGTCGGCTGGATGTGCGGATGGGGCATGGTGGTCGCGACGATCATCGTGCTCTCGAATCTCGCCGCAATCGGCGTGCAGTTCTTCTACCTGATCATCGCCCAGATCGCCGACCGCCCCTCGATAGCCGACCTCGGAACGAACAAGCTCGTCAACATCCTCACGACGTTGGTTCTCCTGGCGATCGCCACCTGGGTCTCCATGCACGGGATCACGACCAGCGAGCGTATCCAATACGTGCTCGTCGGCTTCCAGATCGTGGTGCTGTTCGCCTTCGCGATCATCGCCTTCGTCAAGGTCGGCGCCGGAGACGCCCCCGCAGGCTTGTCCTTCGACATCGATTGGTTCAACCCGTTCACCGGGCTGACGATCTCGGCATTCGCCGTCGGGCTCACCGGCTCGATCTTTGCGTTCTGGGGGTGGGACACCTGTCTCACCCTCGGCGAGGAGTGCAAGGACCCGCAACGGACCCCGGGCCGCGCCGGAATCCTCTGTGTCCTGTCGATCCTGCTCACCTATCTGCTGGTCGCCGTCGCGGTGATGATGTACGCCGGCGTCGGCACCGACGGTGTCGGGCTGGGATCGGAGGCCAACGCCGAGAATGTCTTCGGCGCGCTGGCCACACCAATCCTTGGTCGATGGGGTGGGTTGCTGCTCTTCGCCGCAATCCTGGTGTCGTCGATTGCGAGCCTGCAGACGACGTTCCTGCCCGTGGCCCGCACCATGCTCGCGATGGGCACCTACGGCGCATTTCCCAAGAAGGTCGCCGAGATCCATCCCCGCTTCCTGTCCCCGGCCTTCGCCGCATTGGTGGCCGGGATCGTGACGGCGGTGTTCTACACGGTGGTGACTGTGTTGTCCGAGCGCACATTGATCGACACGATCGCCGCCTTGGGCATCATGATCTGCTGGTACTACAGCATCACCGCATTCGCCTGCGTCTGGTATTTCCGGCGCACGCTGTTCTCGTCCGCACGAAACTTCTTGTACCGCTTGCTATTCCCGTTTCTCGGTGGACTCGCTCTCATCGTCGTGTTCGTCATCTCGGTCGGCGAGAGCATGAATCCCGACAACGGCAGTGGCGCGTCGATCTTCGGTATCGGTCTGGTCTTCTACATCGGATTCGGACTGCTCGCCGTCGGCGCCGTGGTGATGCTCTATCTGCGCGCCCGCCATCCCGCGTTCTTCCGCGGTGAGACTTTGCCACGCACGACGCCGGAGGAATCGGCACCAGCGCAGTAAGTCGTTGGCAGTTTGTGTGTCGACTTCGGCGTTGTGTGTCCTGCAGCGCACACAACGCCGGAGTCGACACACATTCCAGGCCTAACGGTTCTATCCGTGAGGAGCAAGCAGGTGGGTTGAATGGGTGATGCCCCGCAACACGGTGTGTGTTGCGGGGCATCCCTCAAATTTGTGTTCGGCGGTGTCCTACTCTCCCACACTGATTAGGGTGCAGTACCATTGGCGCTGGTGGGCTTAGCTTCCGGGTTCGGAATGGGACCGGGCGTTTCCCCACCGCTATAGCCGCCGAAACTCTGTGAAACCTCCCACGGGGGCTCCGCCCCCGTGCACCCCCACAAAAAGACTGTGGGTGGTGACGGTTTATTTGTTTACCGTGTTGTTTCAGAAGTACATAGTGGATGCGACACATCTTGATTCTTTGAGAGTACGAAAGAATATAAGGATGTTGTTGTAAGTCCTCGGCCGATTAGTACCAGTCACCTACACCCATTACTGGGCTTCCAGTTCTGGCCTATCAACCCCATGGTCTGTGGGGGGCCTTAACCACTCAAAGGTGGTGAGAAACCTCATCTTGGAACAGGCTTCCCGCTTAGATGCTTTCAGCGGTTATCCCTTCCGAACGTAGCCAACCAGCAATGCTCCTGGCGGAACAACTGGCACACCAGAGGTTCGTCCGTCCCGGTCCTCTCGTACTAGGGACAGGTTTCCTCAAGTTTCTAACGCGCGCGGCGGATAGAGACCGAACTGTCTCACGACGTTCTAAACCCAGCTCGCGTGCCGCTTTAATGGGCGAACAGCCCAACCCTTGGGACCTACTCCAGCCCCAGGATGCGACGAGCCGACATCGAGGTGCCAAACCATCCCGTCGATATGGACTCTTGGGGAAGATCAGCCTGTTATCCCCGGGGTACCTTTTATCCGTTGAGCGACACCACTTCCACACGTTGGTGCCGGATCACTAGTCCCGACTTTCGTCCCTGCTCGACATGTACGTCTCACAGTCAAGCTCCCTTGTGCACTTACACTCACCACCTGATTGCCAACCAGGCTGAGGGAACCTTTGGGCGCCTCCGTTACCTTTTAGGAGGCAACCGCCCCAGTTAAACTACCCACCAGGCACTGTCCCTGAACCCGATCAGGGTCCGAGGTTAGAAGTCCAATACGATCAGAGTGGTATTTCAACAACGACTCCACAACCACTGGCGTGGCCACTTCACAGTCTCCCACCTATCCTACACAAACCGAACCGAACACCAATACCAAGCTATAGTGAAGGTCCCGGGGTCTTTTCGTCCTGCCGCGCGTAACGAGCATCTTTACTCGTACTGCAATTTCGCCGAGTCTGTGGTTGAGACAGCAGAGAAGTCGTTACGCCATTCGTGCAGGTCGGAACTTACCCGACAAGGAATTTCGCTACCTTAGGATGGTTATAGTTACCACCGCCGTTTACTGGGGCTTAAATTCTCAGCTTCACCACCGAAGTGATTAACCGGTCCTCTTAACCTTCCAGCACCGGGCAGGCGTCAGTCCGTATACATCGTCTTACGACTTCGCACGGACCTGTGTTTTTAGTAAACAGTCGCTTCTCTCTGGTCTCTGCGACCCACACCAGCTCAAACAGTAAATGTCGTCACCAGAATGGGTCCCCCTTCTCCCGAAGTTACGGGGGCATTTTGCCGAGTTCCTTAACCACAGTTCTCTCGATCGCCTTAGTATTCTCTACCTGACCACCTGTGTTGGTTTGGGGTACGGGCCGTGTACCAACTCACTAGAGGCTTTTCTCGGCAGCATAGGATCATGGAATTCACCACAACGGTTACGCATCACCTCTCACACATACAGACGACGGATTTACCAATCGCCAGTGCTACAGGCTTACACCAGGACAACCATCGCCTGGCCCCACTACCTTCCTGCGTCACCCCATCGCTTGCCTACTACCACCCAAGGTCCCATGCAGCCCCCTCACGTACTCCGAAGAGTATCGATCAGGATTTGGATGGTTAGTACAGATGATTCAGCATGGACGCGGATACACGGGTACGGGAATATCAACCCGTTGTCCATCGACTACGCCTGTCGGCCTCGCCTTAGGTCCCGACTCACCCTGGGCGGATTAGCCTAGCCCAGGAACCCTTGGTCATCCGGCGGCAGAGTTTCTCACTCTGCTTTCGCTACTCATGCCTGCATTCTCACTCCCACACCCTCCACACCTAGATCACTCCGGCGCTTCCACGGATGCAGGACGCTCCCCTACCCACCCACACACCTAGCCGATCCCCCATAGAGAACCGGCGGGCTCACATGTGAGTGCCGCGGCTTCGGCGGTGTACTTGAGCCCCGCTACATTGTCGGCGCAGGATCACTTGACCAGTGAGCTATTACGCACTCTTTCAAGGGTGGCTGCTTCTAAGCCAACCTCCTGGTTGTCTTCGCGACCCCACATCCTTTTCCACTTAGTACACGCTTAGGGGCCTTAGCCGGCGATCTGGGCTGTTTCCCTCTCGACTACGAACCTTATCGCCCGCAGTCTCACTGCAGTGCTCTCACTTACCGGCATTCGGAGTTTGGCTGACGTCAGTAACCTAGTAGGGCCCATCGGCCATCCAGTAGCTCTACCTCCGGCAAGAAACACACCACGCTGCACCTAAATGCATTTCGGGGAGAACCAGCTATCACGGAGTTTGATTGGCCTTTCACCCCTACCCACAACTCATCCCCTCCATTTTCAACTGAAGTGGGTTCGGGCCTCCACGCGGTCTTACCCGCGCTTCACCCTGGCCATGGGTAGATCACTCCGCTTCGGGTCTAGACCCGGCGACTATAGAACGCCCTATTCAGACTCGCTTTCGCTACGGCTACCCCACACGGGTTAACCTCGCCACCGAGCACTAACTCGCAGGCTCATTCTTCAAAAGGCACGCCATCACCCACGATTCACCAAAGAATCCACAGGCTTTGACGGATTGTAAGCGTCCGGTTTCAGGTACTCTTTCACTCCCCTCCCGGGGTACTTTTCACCTTTCCCTCACGGTACTAGTCCGCTATCGGTCACCAGGAAGTATTCAGGCTTACCGGGTGGTCCCGGCAGATTCACAGCAGATTCCACGAGCCCGCTGCTACTTGGGGACACCATCACGCAAGACCACACGCTTTCAGCTACCGGACTCTCACCGCCTACGGCAGACCATTCCAGGCCACTTCACCTAGCATGCAGCTTTCTCACTCACGCCCCGACAGGTAGATCGAGGAAGACAGACCCCACAACACCACACACACAACCCCTACCCGGTATCACATGCGCATGGTTTAGCCATCCTCCGCTTTCGCTCGCCACTACTCACGGAATCACAATTGTTTTCTCTTCCTATGGGTACTGAGATGTTTCACTTCCCCACGTTCCCCCCACACAGCCTATACATTCAGCTGGTGGTAACACGACATCACTCGTGCTGGGTTTCCCCATTCGGACACCCTCGGATCACAGCTCGTTTGACAACTCCCCGAGGACTATCGCGGCCTACCACGTCCTTCATCGGCCCCTGGTGCCAAGGCATCCACCGAACGCCCTCAAACACTTACAACAACACCTAAACCCACAGACGCCCCCGAACAACGAAGCCGCCCACCAGTTTAGCCATTTGCCTACAAACATTTTTTCAACTCGAACAAAACACACAAACCAAAAACATTGATTCGATATGCATTGCAAAAATAAAGATGCTCGCATCCACTATGCACTTCTCAAACAACACACACCCACAACATCACCGCATCTCCGCGCCCCACCACAGGACACCTCACCAACACGACAACCATTGCAAGCACCAAGACAACACAACCAGTGTGTTCCCTCAGAACCCCGACAGTGTATTAGCAGCACCGCACCAGTCACCCAGCACGATCACCCGCAACCAACCGCACATACGATCAGCCACATGGCGTGTTTGATGTTTCACCCTATGAACACACACCCACCCAACGGACAGACGCCGCCGGCCTGGGAATGTTGCATGCTCCTTAGAAAGGAGGTGATCCAGCCGCACCTTCCGGTACGGCTACCTTGTTACGACTTCGTCCCAATCGCCGATCCCACCTTCGACAGCTCCCTCCCACAAGGGGTTAGGCCACCGGCTTCGGGTGTTACCGACTTTCATGACGTGACGGGCGGTGTGTACAAGGCCCGGGAACGTATTCACCGCAGCGTTGCTGATCTGCGATTACTAGCGACTCCGACTTCACGGGGTCGAGTTGCAGACCCCGATCCGAACTGAGACCGGCTTTAAGGGATTCGCTCCACCTCACGGTATCGCAGCCCTCTGTACCGGCCATTGTAGCATGTGTGAAGCCCTGGACATAAGGGGCATGATGACTTGACGTCATCCCCACCTTCCTCCGAGTTGACCCCGGCAGTCTCCTGCAAGTCCCCGGCATAACCCGCTGGCAATACAGGACAAGGGTTGCGCTCGTTGCGGGACTTAACCCAACATCTCACGACACGAGCTGACGACAGCCATGCACCACCTGTACACCAACCACAAGGGAACCAACATCTCTGCTGGCGTCTGGTGTATGTCAAACCCAGGTAAGGTTCTTCGCGTTGCATCGAATTAATCCACATGCTCCGCCGCTTGTGCGGGCCCCCGTCAATTCCTTTGAGTTTTAGCCTTGCGGCTGTACTCCCCAGGCGGGGTACTTAATGCGTTAGCTACGGCACGGATCCCGTGAAATGGAACCCACACCTAGTACCCACCGTTTACGGCGTGGACTACCAGGGTATCTAATCCTGTTCGCTACCCACGCTTTCGCTCCTCAGCGTCAGTTACTACCCAGAGACCCGCCTTCGCCACCGGTGTTCCTCCTGATATCTGCGCATTTCACCGCTACACCAGGAATTCCAGTCTCCCCTGTAGTACTCAAGTCTGCCCGTATCGCCTGCACGCCTGCAGTTAAGCTGCAGAATTTCACAGACGACGCGACAAACCGCCTACGAGCTCTTTACGCCCAGTAATTCCGGACAACGCTCGCACCCTACGTATTACCGCGGCTGCTGGCACGTAGTTGGCCGGTGCTTCTTCTGCAGGTACCGTCACCCGAAAGCTTCGTCCCTGCTGAAAGAGGTTTACAACCCGAAGGCCGTCATCCCTCACGCGGCGTCGCTGCATCAGGCTTGCGCCCATTGTGCAATATTCCCCACTGCTGCCTCCCGTAGGAGTCTGGGCCGTGTCTCAGTCCCAGTGTGGCCGATCACCCTCTCAGGTCGGCTACCCGTCGTCGCCTTGGTAGGCCATTACCCCACCAACAAGCTGATAGGCCGCGGGCCCATCCCCAACCGCAAAAGCTTTCCACCACAGAACATGCATCCCATGGTCATATCCGGTATTAGACCCAGTTTCCCAGGCTTATCCCAAAGTCAGGGGCAGATCACCCACGTGTTACTCACCCGTTCGCCACTCGAGCACCCTGCAAGCAGGGCCTTTCCGTTCGACTTGCATGTGTTAAGCACGCCGCCAGCGTTCGTCCTGAGCCAGGATCAAACTCTCCATGAAAAAACATCGAAACCAAACAGTTTCAACACAAACCAGGAAAGCAAAACCTGACAAAAACAATCCAAAAAACTGGCAAAAAAAATCCACACCACACCCCACAACGAGGCGCGATGCACAAACTCTAATGCCACAAAACAAATGGCATCAAACAATCCACCAATACACTATCGAGTTCTCAAAGAACACACACCCACCAACACCACCCCACACAAGGGCGAACTCCGATGAGCTTGTTCTGTTTCTGAAATGTTAACCCCTTCCGGAGCAACTGTTCCAGAGTACCAGGTGCTTGTTCCGTCCGCAACCTCCTCGGTTGGCAGTCAGATCGGCACCCGACGATCCCGCATCCTCATCGCGACACATGACAGTGCCGGCAACGATTTCTCGGGGGCGGTCAACGTCTACCCGGTTTCCTCTCCCCTACCGAACTCCTCTCGGAGCCCTCCGGGGCGGCGCCGCGGCGCGCTGACTTCGAATAAGTTACGCACCCGGGTGCCACGAATCAAATCGCCAGGTGAGCTCCGGGCCGACCGTGCATCCGCCCTGGTCAGCGGCCTCGCTGCCGCTGTCGGAGCTCGCGTATCCGGCCGTGCGGCCCGCTCGCGAGCATTGTGATCTGGGCCATGCGGGGGCTGTGATCGCCTCTCCGTTCGGTCAGCAGATGCACCCGTTCGGGCAGTTTCGCGGCAAAACTCCAGGTCATAGCGTTGTGATCATGAGCGTCACGACGATGAGTGCCGGGCTGCCGACCGCCCGTCGGATCACGGTGCGACACGTCGATGCACTGCCGGCGGATCTGCCCCTCGCCGGACGGGTTGCCTGGTCCACCGACCGGGATGGAGCTCGCGTCGACCTCGTCCACACCTTCACCGCCGCCGAGATCTCGGATGACGCAATGATTCTCGCGCTCGAAGGCCTGATCGATGCCGGCACGTTGTGCGGCCAGTGGGAGTTCGAGGAGGCCGCGGTCGGTCTGATCCGGTCGTGCAGCGATCACGCCGACGACGCGTGGGCCGGCTTCTACGACAACTCGCTGCGCGCGCTACGCGACGGGACGGCGTCGTTCGCGCCTGTCCACCGGCGGGCGCGTTCCCTGATCAGCGGTTCGAGCGTGCTCGAAGTGGGCTGCTGCTTCGGCTTCTTCGCCCTGCAGTGCGCCGAGGACGGTCTCACTGTCGCCGCATGTGACATTTCCGTCGGTGCGGTCGACCTGCTGACCCGGGCCGCACGTAGGCGGGACACCGCTGTGCTGGCAACCGTTGACGACGCCACCGGCCTCGATTTTCGCGACTCCTCGGTCGACACCGTCACGTTGATCCACCTGCTCGAGCATCTCCCCGCGGAGCAGGCGCGCGCGGCCATCAACGAGGCACTTCGGGTGGCGCGTCGGCGCGTGGTGATCGCGATCCCGTATGAGGATCGTCCGAGCGAACACTTCGGCCATCTCGTTCGGTTGGGGCCCGACAACCTGCACGCCTGGGCGGACGCAGCCGACCACGCCGGCGCCGAGTTCCTCACCGATCACGGTGGTTGGCTGGTGCTCACCCCACGTCGCTGAGCCTCGTCAGATCAGCCCGCGCTTACTGGCGATGTACACCGCGTCGGTCCGTTTGCTGACGCCGAGCTTGCGAATGATGTTGCGGATGTGGAACTTCACCGTCGACTCGGAGATGAACAGCGTCGTACCGATGCGCTTGTTGCTCATCCCGTCGGCGAGAAGCCGCAACACCTCGCGCTCACGTTCGGTCAGGGTTTCCGATCCGCCACCATCGCCGGACACCGTGCGCAACACGATCGCCGCGCTGCGCGGATCGAACGCGCTGCCGCCGCCGGAGACGGACTGGATGGCCCGGACCAACTCGGTGGTGTCGACGTCCTTGACCACGTAGCCACGTGCTCCCGCCTTCACCGCGCGCACCACGAGATCGTCGTCGAGGAATGTCGTCAACACCAGACTGGCCACCTCGGGATGCCGGGCGGCGATCTCGGTGATCAGCCGTAATCCCTCGTATTCGGTGCCCGCCGTCAACTTCAGATCGACGACGACCACATCCGGCCGCGACCGCTCGACCTCGGCCAGTGCCTGGTCGAACGAATCCGCCTCGCCCACAACCGAAATCGTTTCCTCCCGTTCGAGGAGCGAGCGAATGCCCGCACGCAGGAGTGCGTGGTCGTCGACCAGGATGGTGCGCACCGCCGTCGTCGCGATGTCGGGGTTGTTCATCTGCTGACCTCCTGATGCAGTGGCGATCGTGTCCCGGCGGTACGCCGGACCGATTCGGTGGTGGCGCGCCGCAACGACGTCGATTCGGTGACGGTGCCGGCCGGGATCTCCACCCCGACCCGCACGCCGCCCATCCGGGATCGGCGGATCCGGAACTCACCACCGAGTTCACGTGCCCGAGCCGACATGTTCGCCAGGCCCCGATGTCGCCCGGCCAGATCGCCCAGTGTCGCCGCACGCAGCACGCGACGCATGTGTCCCGGGTCGCCGACGCCGTTGTCGTCGACGGTCAGGCTCACGTCGTGATCCCCGTAGGTGAGCACCACCCGCGCCAGCGTCGCCTCGGCATGCACCGCGGTGTTGAACAGCGCCTCACCGGCGATGCGCAGAATGGCGTGTTGCACGTCGTCGGGCAGGTCACGGGGCCGGCCGACCACCCGCACCTCGGTCTCCAGATCAGCCGGCATGTGCATCGAGCACAGTTCGTCGAGAACCTCCCCCAGGCTCAACCCCTCCACCGACGGCGACTGGTTCAGGGCATAGATCACCGAGCGCAGTTGCTCGACCGCGTTGCGGGTCAGCGTCCCCGCGACCTCGAGGCGCTCGGCGGTCTCCGGGTCGCACTCCATCCGGCACACCTCGATCTGCACACCCGCCGACAGCACCGACTGCGTCACCGAGTCATGCAGTTCCCGGGCGATGCGTTCGCGCTCCTCGGTGACCAGCCGTTGTCGCATCACCGCCGACAACTCCCGTTGTGTGCGTTGCAATTCCACGTTCTGCACCGCCAGGTCGGTGGCCTGCTCACGGGCCTTGGCATAGGCGTCCTCGGCGCGGGCGAGCTGATGGCGACTCTCCTCGAGCAGTGCCGCATTGAGCAGCGCCACCACGGCCTGTCGCGCGAGGATGCGCATCACCACCAGGTCGGCGGAGTCGACCACGTGGCGCGGGGGCGTCCACGCCGACAGCCCGCCGACCACCCGGCCGTCGAGGTGGACCGGCACATGCAGATGGTGATCGGCGACAACCGGACGGACGAGCTCACCGAGCTGGTTGCGCAGGATGTCGTTGAGACGGTTGAGCACCTCGTCGGGCAGGTGACTCGGCGTGCGCGCTACCTGCACGCCCTCGAAGGCATAGATGGTGCCGTCGCCGTCCATCATCAGGTGACGCGGCCCCGTGCGGTCGAGCTCGCCGTCGCAGAGGGCGAAGACCACCCAGTCGGCCTCGAGGTGTTCGGCCACCGCGCGCACCACCGAGAGCACGAGAGTCTCCGGTCCTTCCGCGGTCTGCACGAGGGCCCGCGAGATGCGGTCGAGTGCACCGACCACACGACCGAGACGCTCTTCGACCCCGCGGAACTGCGCGTAGTGCGAGCCCTTCACCGAGTGCAAACCGATCAGCGAATCGAAGTCCGACCCGACGACCTCCTCCACGCCGGGCGTCAGATCGCGGTCGCCGAACCTCGAGGAGACACTCATAACGCCTCGCGATAGAGACGCGCGACGTCGGCCGGGGTCGGCTGGCGCGGATTGGTCCGCATACAGGCATCGACGAGCGCGTTGGCGGTCAAGGCGTTGATGTGTGCGGCGCTGACTCCCAGCTGAGAAAGTCGAGCCGGCATCCCGATCCGTCGCGAGAGTTCGCACACCGCGTCGGCGAATCGCTCGGCGGTCACGAACGCCGACGACGCCGTCGGGATGCCGACGGCCAGGGCCAGATCGACGAAGGGGGTCGGGTCGGTCTCGGCGTTGAACCGGATGACGTGCGGGAGCAGAACCGAATTGATCGCTCCGTGCGCGGCGTCGCACAACCCGCCGACCGGATGGCTCATCGCGTGGGTGGCGCCGAGGATGGCGTTGGTGAACGCCATCCCGGCCTCGAGGGCGGCGTAGGCCATGTCGAGTCCGGCGTCGGGGTCACCGGGACAGTCGACGAAGCGCTCGATCGATCGCCATGCGGTCCCGATGGCCGACAACGCCGAGCGGTCGGTGAGTCTGGTGTGCGCCAGCGACGCGTAGGCCTCGATGCAGTGCGTGATCGCGTCCATCCCCGACTGCGCAGCCACCTCGGGCGGCAGCGTGGCCAGCGCGTGGGGATCGATCACCGACACATTCGGGACCAATCCGCGCCCGATGATCGTCACCTTCGTCATCCGGTCCACGTCGTTGACGATGCAGAACTGCGACACGTCCGAGCCGCTGCCCGCCGTGGTCGGGGCTGCGATCAGCGGCGGTAGCGGGCTGCGGGCGCGGTCGATGCCCTCGTAGGACAGGATGTGACCTCCGTTGGCCGCCAGGATGGCCACTCCCTTGGCGGCGTCGATCACCGAGCCACCGCCGAGCGCCACGATTCCGTCCGAGCGTGTCTGCTCGTAATGGTCGAAGCCCGACGCGATCTCCGGCGCCCGGGGATTCGGTGAGACGTCGGTGAAGGACGCCACCTTGAGGTCGGCCGCCCGCAGACGTTGCGCCAGGCGCGGATACCAGGGGGTGGCCACCAGATTGCGGTCCGAGACGATCATCAGCCGCCGCATCCCCAGACCTGCAGCGGCCGTGGGGATCTCATCCAGAGCGCCGGGACCGACGATGACCTCGGGAGTGTGGAACTTGACCACCGGGATCCGCGTCGCCCGCGCTGCGAGTCGTGGCCGCTCCGAATCCACCTCGGGTCGGGCCTCACCGATATCGGCGTGCATCCCGTTCACCCACCTCGTCGCACCCACCAGTCGTTGCCGAAATCCTACGCGGCCACCGACGGTTCACGCGCCGTATGCGCTGACCGAGACCTGCTCGAGCGCCTCGAGGTCGTGGACGACGTGCACGCGGTCGCACAGTGTGGCGTAGGCCGGCAGGTCGCACGACCCGAGACCCCACGAGTAGCTGGGTTCGGGTGTGATCCAGATGGTCTCCCTGGCCCGGCGGCTGATCTCCTCCAACGCATCGAGGTTCGGGTCGCGGCCGTTGTTGCGACCGTCGCCGAGCACGATGACGGTGGTGCGCCGGGTGATCGCACCACCGAACTCGTCGAGGAAACACTGCAGTGCATTGCCGTAATCGGAGTCGGCGTCGGTGTCGAGGACACCGCCGGCCGGCAGGCCCGAGACGACCAGTGACAGCGCCTCCTCGGGAGGGTGCTCGGCGAAGAGATCGGTGATCTCGACGAGGTCGGAGACGAAGGCGAACGACCGGACGTGGGCCACCATACTCTGCAGTCCGTGCACGAGTTGCAGGGTGAAGCGGGCCGCGCTGCGCACCGACAACGACACATCGGCGAGGATCAGCAGCGACGGGCGGTCCTCGACCTTGGCAACGGTGATGGGCCGGAACGGCACCCCGTCGAATCGCAGATTCGCGCGCATCGTGCGGGCCGCGTCGACCGTGCCGCGGGCGGCGAGTTTGCGTCGGGCGCGCGGCGCGCCGTGCAGCGATCGGATGAGCCTGCGGATCGACTCCTCCAGGCTGGCCCGCTCGTGCTCGTGAATGGCATCGCGCACCGACGCCTTCACCTCACGGTCCTCGATCTCATGGTCGGTCGCCATGAGCGCCTCGAGGTGATCACGCAGCTTCTCGGGCAAACCGTCGAGCAATCCCGCCAGCGCGCTGCGCAATCGGGCAATCTCCTCGCGGTCGGGCTGCGGACCGGACAGTCCCCCGGCGTCGTCGAGCCAGTCGAGCAGCGCCATCTCCTGCGCCACCGACAACTCGGCGTCGAGCTGGGTCGGATTGCCGGTGACGAGTTCCCCCGGGCGGCCCGGGTTGTGCAGGCGTGACACCGTCAGCTGCACGCGAGCGGCCTGCTCGGAGTTGGGCACCGAATCCGCCGACAGCACGATCTCGTCGGTCAACGACGCCATGTCGAGTTTGTTGGCCTCCTGATGCAGGTTGTACTGCTCGGCGAGGTCCTCGGGGTCGAAGAAGTCCCGGATGTTCGACGGCGGGCCATGACTGTGACCTTGCTGCGGGGTGTTGCTCACCTCGTCGGACAGGGTGTACTCGGCGAGCTCACCGGTGTCGGAGAGATCGTCGTGACTGTGCGAATGTCCGTGTCCGTCATCAGTGTCGAGCACCGGACGCAACGAGAAGTACTTGTCGAAGACCTCGTCGAAGGTCTGCTCGTCGCGTCGATCCTTGATCAGACACGCCTGCAGCGCCGAACGCATGAGTTCACGATCGGCGAGGATCTCGGCGGTGCCGACGGCCGCCATCGCGTCCATCGCCTCCGAGACGCCGATGCGCACGCCGTGCAAGCGCAGCAGCCGGACGAACCGGTGGACCGCTCCTTCCATGACGCCGCTCCCTAGAACGGACGCTTGCGGCGGGTACCCGAACCCGAGCGGGAACGGCCGGTGTCGCCGAAGGAGCGACTGCCCTGCGTGGCACTCACCGCCCGGGTCCCGGCATCGCTCTTGGCCCCGGGCGAACCGTAATAGTCGTCACCGTGGCGGCCGGGCTTGTCCTTCTCGGCACGTTTGGCGCGACCACCGTGCGGGTCGTCGTGTGTGTGCTCGCCCTCGTGGGCGTCGTCGTGGGTGTGGGAATGCCCGTCGTGCGAATGGGAATGGCCGTGATCGTGGGAGTGTCCGTGGGTGTGCAGATGATCGGGCACCTGCGCGTTCGGGTCCACCAGCCGGGGCAGGGCGTCGAGCGCGCGGGTGAGGTCACGGTCGTACTTGACGACGACGTTGGCGGTCTGCCCGAGGATGTCGGCGGAGAGTTCGTCGGCGCCGAGCACCGCGAGCGTACGCGCCCAGTCGATCGCCTCGGAGATACTCGGCGCCTTGCGCAGGTCGAGTTCACGCAGCCCGCGCACGATCTCCACGAGTTTGGCCGCCAGTGTCTCGGCCAGGCCGGTGTTCTTGGACTTGATGATCTCCAATTCCCGGGTGGCGTCCGGGTAATCGAGCGACAGGTGCAGACACCGACGTTTCAGTGCCGCCGACAGGTCACGAGTGTTGTTGGAGGTCAACACGATCATCGGCTGATGCTTGGCGACGAAGGTACCGATCTCGGGTACCGACACCTGGTATTCGGCGAGGAGTTCGAGCAGCACCGCCTCGAGCGCCTCATCGGCGCGATCGACCTCATCGATCAGCAGGACGACCGGGCGTTCGCTGCGCACCGCCTCGAGCAGCGGCCGGGGGGCGAGGAAGCGCTCGGAGAAGAACACGCTCTCCTCGGCGCCGATGCGGTCGACCGCTTCCGACAGCGAGTCGGCGTCGGCGACCACCGCAGAGATCTTCTCCCGCAACACCTGGGTGTAGAGCAACTGCTTGCCGTAGTCCCACTCGTAGAGCGCGGTGGTCTCGTCCTGACCCTCATAACACTGCAGCCGCAACAGATCTCGGCCGGTCACCTCCGCCAGGGTCTTGGCGAGCTGCGTCTTGCCCACTCCTGCCGGACCTTCGAGAAGGACCGGTTTGCCGAGCCGGCTCTGCAGGAA
Organism: Gordonia sp. L191; assembly: GCF_030077625.1. NCBI lineage: Bacteria > Bacillati > Actinomycetota > Actinomycetes > Mycobacteriales > Gordoniaceae > Gordonia > Gordonia sp. L191. The sequence continues at coordinate 3,194,808 of NZ_CP125996.1, forward strand.
GACGGTGGTCGCCAGACGTTGATCGGCCAGGTAACCCGCCTCGGCGAACCGGGCGACCACGTCGTCGACATCACGGAAGCCGTCACCCGAATCGGGTTGGCTCGCAGCATCTTCGACATGCGGGGCGACGGTGTCGTCAGTGGTGACGGTGGAGGTGGGCATCGATCTCTCCTGAGGTCTGGTGGATGTGGGCCGGCGGCCGGTGGCCACGCCGGTGGTCACCCGAATTGGGGGCGTTCGGGTGACCACCGGCGTGTAGTGATGTGGGGACACGCTATTCGGGGCAGACACATCCCCACATCGGTCTTCATCGGCGACGCACCGCTCTTACGGGAGCAGTTCATCCAAATCGCCGTTGACGCAGTGCTCGACGACCGGGCGAACGGTCTCGAAGGTGCACTCCTTGGGATTGCCCGGGGTGCACGCGTCACCGAGCACGTGATTGGTCAGCGCGTCGATGGTGGCCGCGTCGGTGGTGATCTCCTTGCGGTTCTCGTAGTACTTCGTCGGGCCCTCACCGAGACGGTTCTTCGGGTAGGTGTTCTGCTTGACGTCGGCGAACTTCTCCACGATGCCCACGTCGCGCAGCAACCGGATCGCCGCTTCGAGCGCGGCGTCGGCGGCCTGGACCTTGGTCATGCCGTGGGTGTCGACGCCCATCGCGTCGGCCATGTCGGCGAAGCGGTCGTACATGACCGGCATGTTGAAGGCCCACACACGCGGCAGCGCAATGGCGTTGTTGAGTCCGTGGTGGGTGTCGAAGAACGCCGAGACCGCGTGGCTGATCGAGTGGATGATGCCGAGACCACCGGAGTTGAATGCCTGCGCGGCGATGTACTGCGCGTACATCATGCCCTCGCGGCCGGCGAGTTCGGTCGGGTTCCAGGTGGCCTCACGCAGGTGACGGGCCGTCATCCGGACCGCGTGCAGGGCGTTGCCCATCGACGGCGGGAAGTTCAGGCGCGACACATACGGTTCCGAGGCGTGGGCGAGCACGTCGAACCCACACTGCGCGGTGAAGGCGACCGGGCAGTCGTAGTAGAGCACCGGGTCGTCGATCGCCAGGGTGGTCACCGCCGCGTCGTCGAAGGCGACGTACTTGTGCGGCTTGTCGGGATCGGTTGTGGTGTCGGTGATCACGTAGGCCCACGAGGTCTCCGACCCGGTACCCGCGGTCGTCGACACCGCGATGTGCGGCGGGTTCTTGGGGTTCTCGCTCTTGTTGAAGCCCTCGAACTCGTTGACGTTGCGGCCGTCGTGCGCGACCGAGATGCGCGCACCCTTGCAGGCGTCGTGCGCCGAACCGCCGCCGATGGAGATGAACGAGTCGCACTTCTCCGAGTTGTACAACGACACGGCGTCCATGACGTTGTAGTCCTTGGGGTTGGACTCGACCTGGTCGTACACGACGACCTCGAGGCCGTGGTACTTGCACGACTCCACGATCTTGTGGACGGTGTCGCTACCCCGCAGACCGGTGGTCATCACGAGGGTCTTCTTGAACCCGAGTTTGAGGGCCTCGGGGCCGATCATCTCGTGCGCGCCCGGGCCCATCATCGCGCGCGGGAACGGGTGAAACTCCTTGATGGGAAACGGTTTGAGTAGTTCGTCTACCTGCATCTGACCTGTCCTCCTTCATCCGACGCACACCGCGTGACGCCGACTTGAGCACCGGCGACGTTACGCGCGTCACACCGTGTGTCAGAAGTGTTGTGAGGCCAAACCGTCCCTATTGCACCGAGTGCCAACCGAAGGGCAGTGCGTCCCCTGCCCGAGTGGTCAGGGTGATGCTGACCGCAGGGTCAGTCACCCTGACCGGCGCGCGTCGGCTCACGCGGAGGACTGAGCGGCACGTGCCCGGCGCACCGCATCGATGTCGAAACCCCAGGGCATCTCGAGGCGATGCGCGGCAAGCAATTCCGTATCCGACAGGATGTCGTCGACGTCGCCGTCGGCGACCACCCGCCCGGCGTCGAGCACCACCGCGCGGTCACACAACTGCGCCGCATACAGCAGGTCGTGGGTGACCACGAGCATCGTCGTGTGCAGCGTGAGCAGGGTGTCGGCGAGCTCGCGCCGTGCCTGCGGGTCGAGGTTCGCCGACGGCTCGTCGAGAACCAGAATGTCTGGGCGACATGCCAATACGCTGGCGAGTGCGCCGCGTCGGCGCTGTCCGCCGGACAGGTGGTGCGGGCTTCGCCCCGCATGCTCGGTCATCGAGACCGCCGCCAGTGCCTCCTGGACGCGGGCGGCGAGTTCGTCACCGCGCACCCCGAAGTTGGCCGGTCCGAATGCCACGTCCTCGGCAAGGGTGGGCATGAACAACTGGTCGTCGGGATCCTGGAAGACCAGTCCCACGCGGCGTCGGACCTCACGCAGGGTGTCCTTGGCCACGCGGGACCCGTGGATGCTCACCTCCCCCGCGCTCGGCAGCAGAACTCCGTTGAGCTGCAGCATGAGTGTCGTCTTGCCCGCCCCGTTGGGGCCGAGCAGCGCGATCCGCTCGCCCGGTTCGACGACGAGATCGAGATGGTCGATGGCGAGGTGCCCGTCGGGGTAGGCGTAGCGCAGTCCGGCGATCTCGATGGCGGGGGTCATCGCAACACCCAGGCGGCCGCGGCGATAGCGGTCGCGGCCAGCGCGGGTGTCACGATCACCAACCACTGGCCGGCGCTCGCACGGGCCGTGCCCACCACCCCGGGCATCTCCGGGATCGTCCCGGTGAAACCCCTCGACATCATCGCCAGATGGACGCGCTCGCCGCGCTCGTACGAGCGGAGAAACAGCGCGCCAACACCTTTGGCGATCGCACCGATCTGGTGGATCGCTCGCGGTGAGTCCCCGCGGGCGACGCGCGCGATCTGCATGCGTCGGATCTCGGCGGACAGCAGATCGACGTAGCGCAGCATCATCACGAAGATCGGGGTGATCGACGCGGGCACACCGAGGCGGCTCAGCGCCACCGGCAGCTCCCGCGCCGGCGTGGTGGCAGCAAAGGTCAGCGACGCCGCCACGCCGAGCGAGCCCTTGATGACGATCCCCCACCCGGCATACAGCCCGGGCACCGACAACGAGAGCCCGGCGACGGCGACGCGCTCACCCCCTTCGGCGAAGGGCAGGAGCACCGCGAGGATGACGAACGGCACCTCGATCAGCATGCGCGGAGCGATCCACGCCGGTGAGATCCGGGCGACGACCCACACCGCGGCCACAACCGCCGCGAAACCCGCGTAGGGCCAGAACATCTCACGCGGAGTGGCCACCACTGCGAACACGAAGACGACCAGACAGACGATCTTCACCTCGGCGGGCGCACGGTGAACCGCGGAGTCGCCGGCGCGGTAGAGCGGGTGCGCGTGTCCGGCTCCCATCGACTCAGTCTCCCGATCCGGTCCCCGACCGGGCGACACCGGTACGGGCACGTCGAGCGCCGCCGATGATCCAGAACAGGCCCGCGGCGATCACGAGGGTGATCGCCACGCCGATCACCCCGGCGATCCCGTTGGTGTAGCCGATTCCACGAAAGCTGTAGTCGGCCAGCGGCGATGACGCCATGGCATGGTCTGTCGCATGCTGCGCGATGCAGTCTCCGGTGAGTTGCTCGGCACCGTCGACCTCGATCGTCTCGCACCCGCGCAGGGTGGTCGAGTCCAGACCGTCCGGTGACGAACTGGCCAGATAGGACACCAGGCCTGCGATGAGCAAGGCCACCACACCGAACGCGATGAGGAAAGTCCTGCGATGCACCCGGGGCGAGCGGTCGCCGTGATCGTCGGTGGTTCCGGTCGCGGTCATGCCGGTGCTCCGATCAGCGTGGCGGGAGAGTCGGTGCGGCGCAACAGATAGACGAGGTCGGGTCGGGCCCGGGCTACCGCCACCACGGTCGCCGCGGTGATCAGCCCCTCACCGACGCCGATCAACAGGTGCGTGCCCCACATGTAGCTCGCGACCGCGGTCATCGACGTCGCCGCCGCTCCACCGATCGCATATTCGACGACGAATCCGCTTGCCGCGCACACGGTCCCACAGAGTGCTGAGACGAAGGCCACCACACCCAGGCCGGCGAGCGGGTGATCCGAGTGTCCTCGGCGACCGACACGCAGTAGCCGCGTCGCGGCCACCGCGACGCCGTAGCCGACGAACGTCGAGAGGAGAGCCATGTTGGTGAGGTTGGCTCCGAGGGCGGTGATGCCGCCGTCGGCGAACAGCAGGCACTGCACGATCAGCACGATCGCGATACACAACGCGCCGGTATAGGGCCCCACCAGGATTGCGGCGAGAGCACCTCCGAGCAGATGCCCGCTCACACCGGGGAGGACGGGGAAATTGATCATCTGGACGGCGAAGATGAAAGCGGCGACGAGGCCGGCCATCGGCACGGTCTTCTCGTCGAGGTCGCGGCGCGCACGCCAGGCACAGAAGGCCAGGCCGACCACGGCGATGACGCCGAACAGCAGCGAGGTCGGTGCGTTGATGATGCCGTCGCTCATATGCATGGCGACTGGGGTGGTGGACATGAGCAGTGCCCTTCGAGATCCCTGGAGGTACACGCCCGGGCGGCGCGATACGGGAAACACTAAAAGCGGACATCACATCTGTCTACTTATTCAGATGTTGAGGTGCTCAGACTGTCCGACCGGTCAGGTGTGGTCCTGACCACAATTCGACGGCGCCATGTCGATTCGGATCGGCACGGCTCACGACTCGTGGTGGCCGGCCCCGATCCAGTGCAGGAGTTGATGAACAGTCTCGTCCTCGAGTCGGTAGCTGACCGAACGGCCCTGTCGGGTGGAGGTCACCCACCCCTGGTGCCGCAGCACGCGCAGGGCCTGCGACACCGCGGTCTCGGTCCGTCCCACCTCGGCGGCGAGATCACCGACGATGATGCCGGGCGTACGGTGCAGCACCAACAGGATCTCGAGGCGATGCGGATCGGACAACAGATCGAAACGACTCGCCCACGCGGCGATGTCGACCTCACCGGCCGGATCCGCGCTCATCCCCGGACCCGCTCGATGCCGCCACCGAGCCGGGTGAGGTTTTCCTCGAAGTTCGGGTATCCGCGGTCGATGTGTTCGATGTCGTGCACCTCGGTGACCCCGTCGGCGACGAGGCCGGCCAGGACCAATCCGGCGCCCGCTCGGATATCCGAACACCACACCGGGGCGCTCGAGAGACGCTCGATACCTCGCACGACGGCGTGATGTCCGTCGGTGCGGGCATCGGCCCCCAGGCGCACCATCTCCTCGACAAAACGGAAGCGTGCCTCGAATACGTTCTCGGTGATCACCGACATGCCGTCGGCGACCGCCGCGAGTCCGATCGCCATGGGCTGCAGGTCCGTCGGGAACCCGGGAAACGGGAGGGTGGACACGTTGACCGCGGTCGGCCTGCCCTCGTGACGTACCCGGAACCCGTCCGGCATGGTGTCCACCCGTGCACCGGTGTCGACCAGTTTGTTGAGGACAAGCTGTAGATGCGCGGGCGCGACCCCGCGAACCGTCACGTCACCGCCGGTCATCGCGGCGGCGATCCCCCAGGTGGCGCCGACGATCCGATCGCCGATCACCCGGTGTTCGGTGGGATGGAGACGATCGACGCCGGTCACCGTCAGCGTCGAGGTACCGGCACCTTCGATGCGAGCACCCATCTGCGAGAGCATCACACACAAGTCGACGATCTCCGGCTCGCGGGCGGCGTTGTCGATCGTGGTCTGCCCGTCGGCGAGCACTGCGGCCATCAGGATGTTCTCGGTGGCCCCGACCGACGGGAATTCCAGGGCCACGGGCGCACCCACCAGCGCGTCTGCCTCGGCAACCACACAACCGTGCTCGATCGCACTGTGTGCGCCGAGAGCCCGCAGCCCGGCCTGATGCATATCGAGCGGTCGCGACCCGATCGCATCCCCACCAGGAAGTGCGACGACCGCTCGGTGGCAACGCGCCATCAGCGGTCCGAGCACACATACCGAGGCGCGGAACTGTTTCACCGCGTCGAAGTCGGCGTGGTACTTCGGCTCGGCGGGTGCATCGATCATGACGGTGTCGCCGTCGATGGACACCGTCGCGCCCAACCCACGCAGCACGTCGGCCATCAGCGGTACATCGGCGATCTCCGGCGAATTGGTCAATGTGGTCGTGCCCTCGGCGAGCAGCGCGGCGGCCATCAACTTCAGGACGCTGTTCTTGGCACCGCCCACCGAGACCTCACCCTGCAGCCGGGCTCCCCCGGTCACCAGATAGCGATCAGTCACGTCAGACAGCTTATCCGCCCGTCACCGTCACCCCGGTGAGGCGCTAGATTCGGGACTTATGGCCGTTCATCTCACCCGCATCTACACGCGTACCGGCGACGACGGGACCACCGGGCTCAGCGACTTCTCGCGCGTATCCAAGACCGACCCGCGAGTGGTCGCCTACGCCGACTGCGATGAGGCCAATGCGGCGATCGGAGCGGCGCTGTCGCTGGGCGGATCTGTTCCCGACGACATCGCGACGGTCTTGCGGACGGTTCAGAACGACCTGTTCGACGCCGGCGCCGACCTGTCCACTCCAGTGGTCGAGGATCCGAAGTACCCGCCGCTGCGGGTTGAGCAGGACTACATCGACGCAGTCGAGCGCTGGTGTGACGCGTTCGGCGAGCCCCTGCCGTCGCTGGACTCCTTCATCCTGCCCGGCGGCAGTCCCCTGTCGGCTCTGCTGCACCAGGCCCGAACCGTCACCCGCCGGGCCGAGCGATCGGCGTGGGCGGCGGTCGACGCCGATCCGGAGGCCACCTCGGTGCTCCCCGCGCGCTATCTCAATCGGCTCTCGGATCTGCTCTTCATCCTCTCGCGCGTGGCCAACCGGCCGCCGCACGGTGACGGCGACGTCACCTGGGTGCCGGGCGGTCAACGTCACCGGCCGGATGAGACGGCGTCGGACTGACCACCGCGTGATCGCGGAAGCTCTCAGGCGCTGCGGCGTTCGGCGCGAGCCGAACGTCGGGACTCCAGCCACGACTGGAATGCGGTGACCCCACCGGCGTCAAAGGCGATTTCATAGTCCTTGCCGACACCAGTACCGACGGATTGGTGCACATGCAGGATGATCAAGCCCTCGAGGATGTCACGTTCGCTTCCGACGGCGCGTCGGCGCCCGGCGATTTCGATCGAACTCCGGGGCAGCGTATGTGACGGGCCCGGACGCAGAGAACTCAGCCGGAAATACCGCAGGGCTTCGTCGCTGTAGTGGACCGTGCCGTGCCGCCAGCCCTCGTCGACATCGGCCGGCAGGGTGCGGAGCAGCACCGGTGTACCGCCGCGACGCAGCTGGGCCACCCGATAGGCGAGCAGACCACAGACACACAAGGCGACGAGGAGCAGGACGCTCAGTGTGATCACGAGTTCGGACACCCTGGTGCACCTCCTCGTTGCCGCCCGCGACGCATCGGACCCGTCAGGTCGTGACGTGGCTGTGGTCGTGCGTTGGTCTCCTCCAGGATGCCACCCCGAAACAGCACACGACCGGCCACCCGCACTGGGGTGGCCGGTCGTGTCATCACTGTTGACGTGCTCGGCGGTCTAGGAGGCCAGTTGTTCGGCCGCGGACAGACGAGCCTGCGCGTGGTTGTACTCGTCGGAGCCGGGTTCGGCGGCCTCGAGTGCCGAGCGTTCGGCTGCGACATCGACGTCATCGGCCCACTCGGCCGACTCGGCGAGGATTGTCACCGCCTGGCCCGTAATCGACAGGAATCCACCCTCGATCGCGGCCGCCTTACGCTCGCCGCTCTCCTCGACGATGACCACGTATCCGCCGGGCACCAATTGGCCCAGCAGCGGCTCGTGGTTGGCCATCACACCGAGTTCACCCACGGTCGTGCGGGCGATCACGAAGGTCGCCTCACCGGAGTACAGTTCGGCGTCGGCCGAGACCACCTCGACGTGGAACGCTTTGTCTGCCATGTCGATCCGCTACTTTCCGGCGATCTTCTCGGCAGCAGCCTCCACGTCGTCGAGTCCACCGCAGCTGTTGAACGCCTGCTCGGGGTAGTGATCGAACTCGCCCTTGCAGACCCGGTCGAAGGCCTCGATGGTGTCGGCGAGCGGAACGACCGAACCCTTCTGGCCGGTGAACTTCTCGGCAACCAGGAAGTTCTGGCCGAGGAACTTCTGGATGCGACGTGCGCGCTGCACGGTCACCTTGTCCTCTTCGGAGAGCTCGTCCATACCGAGGATGGCGATGATGTCCTGCAGTTCCTTGTACTTCTGCAGGATGCGCTTGACCTCGTTGGCGACGCGGAAGTGCTCGTCACCGACGATCGATGCCTCCAGGATGCGCGAGGTCGACGTCAGCGGGTCCACGGCCGGGTAGATACCCAGCTGCGAGATCGGACGCGAGAGCTCGGTGGTCGCATCGAGGTGCGCGAAGGTGGTGGCCGGCGCCGGGTCGGTGTAGTCGTCGGCGGGAACGTAGATCGCCTGCAGCGAGGTGATCGAGCGACCCTTCGTCGAGGTGATCCGCTCCTGCAGCTCGCCCATCTCATCGGCGAGTGTGGGCTGGTAACCCACGGCGGACGGCATACGGCCGAGCAGCGTGGACACCTCGGAACCGGCCTGGGTGAAACGGAAGATGTTGTCGATGAACAGCAGCACGTCCTGGTGCTTGACGTCACGGAAGTACTCCGCCATCGTCAGCGCCGACAGTGCCACGCGCATACGCGTGCCCGGCGGCTCGTCCATCTGACCGAACACCAAGGCGGTGTCCTGGAGAACGCCCATCTCCTCCATCTCGAGGTGGAGGTCGGTGCCCTCACGGGTGCGCTCGCCGACACCGGCAAACACCGAGGTGCCGGAGAACTCTCGGGCAATACGGGTGATCATCTCCTGGATGAGCACGGTCTTGCCCACGCCGGCGCCACCGAACAGACCGATCTTGCCGCCCTTGACGTACGGGGTCAGCAGGTCGATGACCTTGATGCCGGTCTCGAGGATCTCGGTCTTGCCCTCGAGCTCGTCGAAGGCCGGCGGCTTGCGGTGGATGCCCCACTGCTCGCCGTCGCGACCGAGTCCCGGGGTGTCGAGGCAGTCACCGAGGGCGTTGAACACGTGTCCCTTGACGACGTCGCCGACGGGGACGCGGATCGGGTAGCCGGTGTCGGTGACGGTGGCACCGCGCACCAGACCGTCGGTCGGCTGCATCGAGATGGTGCGAACGAGGTTGTCGCCGAGGTGCTGCGCGACCTCGAGGGTCAGCGTCTTGGCGACCGACTCGAGCTTCACCTCTGCGTGCAGGGCGTTGAACAGATCCGGGATCGATCCCCGCGGGAATTCGACGTCGACCACGGGGCCGATGATGCGGACGATCCGGCCGTCGGCCGACCCCGACGACTGCGAGGCTGGGGTTTCTACTGCTGCGGTCATGGTGGTTGGATACTTCCTCTTGTCGAAAGATTGTGTCCGGCGGGGTTCGTCTCGGCTAGTTCGCCAGGGCGCTCGAGCCGCCGACGATCTCGCTGATCTCCTGGGTGATCTGGGCCTGACGGAGCTGATTGGCCTCACGTGAGAGCGAGGTCGACAGTTCCTCGGCGTTGTCGGTGGCCGCCTTCATCGCGGTCCGCCGCGCCGCTGACTCCGACGCCGAGGAGTCCAGCAGCGCCGCATAGACGCGAGTGGCCACATAACGCGGGAGGAGCGCCTCCAGCAAGGACTCCGCACTCGGTTCGAAGGTGTAGTTGCGCGACTCGGTGTCGACCTTATCGGCCTCGCCGTCGCTCTGATCGGCCTCGTCGTCCTCGGTGACGACCAGCGGCGCCATCCGTCGAACCTCGGGAACCTGCGTCAGCATCGAGACGAACCGGGTGTAGACCAGGTGCAGTTCGTCAACACCCTCCAGTGTGCCCTCGCCGTCGGGGATCTCGACCTCTTCGCCGCTGCCGGCGACGAACAGGTCCACCAGGAACTTGCTGGCGACCGACGCGTCGGAATACTCCGGTGACTGCGAGAAACCGGTCCACGCCTGGGCGTAGTCGGCACCCCGGAAGGTGAAGTATCCGACGCCCTTCTGCCCCATCACGAAGATCACCGGCTCCTTGCCCTCCTCGCGGAGCAACGCGAGGAGTTCCCGGGTGGCCCGCAGCACGTTGGCGTTGTAGCCACCGCACATGCCTCGGTCACTGGTGATCACCAGAACGCCTGCCCGCTTGGGGTTCTCGCGTTCCTGCAACAACGGGTGATCCAGCGACCCGGCGCTGCTCGCGAGTTCGGAGAGCACCTTGGTCATCTCCGTCGCGTAGGGCTTGGCAGCTGCGACGCGAGCCTGGGCCTTGGTGATGCGCGAGGTCGCGATCAGCTCCTGGGCCTTGGTGATCTTCTTGGTCGACTGAACCGACCGGATGCGTGAGCGCAGCTCACGGATGCTTGCCACGAGCCCTCACCCCTTCCTTGCCATCAGTGTGCCTTGCCGGGCCATCAGTGTGCCTCGCAGGCTTCGGCGGCCATCGGTGCCACGAAGGCATCGGCAGCGCTGGTTGAGTCGATCACTTGCGAATCTTGATCTCTTCTTGAGCGACGTCCTCGGAGTCCATCGCCGCCACCTCGGCCTCGTTGACCACGCGCTTGCCGTCGTGGGTGAGGTAGCTGTTCTTGAACTTGTTGGTCTCGGCGACCAGCGCCTCGGCCTCGTCGTCGGAGAGCACCTTGCCGCCGGCGATCGAGTCGTAGACGCCCTTGGCGTTGTGATGCAGGTGCGAGAGGAGTTGCGTCTCGAAGTTGCGCACGTCGTCGACCGGCACCGAATCGTAGTGTCCCTCGCCGCACAGGTAGATCGAGACGATCTCGTCCTCGACCGAGTAGGGGCTGTACTGATCCTGCTTGAGCATCTCGACCCAACGGGCGCCACGCTCGAGCTGAGCCTTCGACGCGTCGTCGAGGTCGGAGGCGAATGCCGAGAACGCCTCGAGCTCACGGAACTGCGCCAGTTCCAGACGCAGCGAACCGGACACCTTCTTCAGACCCTTGGTCTGCGCGGCACCACCGACGCGCGACACCGAGGTACCGACGTTGATCGCCGGGCGGACGCCCTTGTTGAACAGGTCGGATTCGAGGAAGACCTGGCCGTCGGTGATCGAGATGACGTTGGTCGGGATGAACGCCGACACGTCGTTGGCCTTGGTCTCGATGATGGGCAGACCGGTCATCGAGCCACCGCCGAGCGCGTCGGAGAGCTTCGCGCAACGCTCCAGCAGACGCGAGTGCAGGTAGAAGACGTCACCCGGGTAGGCCTCGCGGCCCGGCGGGCGGCGCAGCAACAGCGAGATCGCGCGGTAGGCCTCGGCCTGCTTGGTCAGGTCATCGAACACGATCAGGACGTGCTTGCCCTGATACATCCAGTGCTGACCGATGGCCGAACCGGTGTAGGGCGCCAGCCACTTGAAGCCCGCCGAATCCGAGGCGGGCGCGGCGACGATGGTGGTGTACTCCATCGCGCCGGCTTCTTCGAGAGCCGTCTTGACGCCTGCGATGGTCGAACCCTTCTGACCGATCGCGACGTAGATGCACCGAACCTGCTTGGTCTCGTCGCCCGACTCCCAGTTGGACTTCTGGTTCAGGATGGCGTCGACGCAGACGGCGGTCTTACCGGTCTTGCGGTCACCGATGACGAGCTGACGCTGTCCGCGGCCGATGGCGGTCATCGCGTCGATGGCCTTGATGCCGGTGGCCAGAGACTCCTCGACCGGCTGACGCTCGAGGACCGAGGCGGCCTGCAGTTCGAGCACACGCTGCTCGTCGGCCTCGATGTCGCCAAGGCCGTCGATCGGGGCGCCGAGCGGGTCGACGACGCGACCGAGGAACTTGTCACCGACCGGAACCGAGAGCACCTCGCCGGTCCGGCTGACCTGTGCGCCCTCTTCCAGGGTCTCGTAGTCACCGAGGATGACCGCGCCGATCTCGTCCTCGTCGAGGTTCAGCGCCACGCCGAGCACACCGCCGGGGAACTGCAGCAGCTCATTGGCCATTGCGCTCGGCAGGCCGCTGACGTGGGCGATGCCGTCTGCGGTATCGGTGATGATGCCGACCTCGTCGCGCGAGGCTTCGGCGTCGAACGACGAGACATACTGCTCGATCGCTCCCTTAATCTCGTCTGCTGAGATCGTCAACTCCGCCATGGGTTCTCGTCTTCCTTGCTCAGTCCGTGCAGTGGTTCGTGGTGGGTGGTGCGTCGGCGCCGATCGACCGGAGTGGTTCCAGCCGACCGGCTCACGATCAACGCGGCAGCGTCTCGGTCGCCTTCGCCAGTCTCGTGGCGATGTCGGCCTCGATCACCTCGTCGCCGACGCCGATGCGAAGGCCGCCGATGATCGACTCGTCGACCTCGGTCTGGACCGAGATCGTGCGGTGATAGATATTGCCCAGCACCTGTGCCAGGCGGGTGCGCTGCTCGTCGGTCAACTCGACCGCGGACACCACATGCGCGACGATCTCTCCGCGACGGGCGGCGGCCAACTCGGCCAGATGCGCCACCGCGGACTCCGACGGCTGTCCGTGCAGCAACGCGACGGTGTGCGAGAGCAGATACCAGGTGTGCGGACCGACCTGATCGCCGATGAGCGAACGCAGCAACTCCACGCGGCCTTCCGCCGGACGCTGGAAATCTGCGAGCAGCGAAGCGAATTCGGGGTTGGCATCGAGGATCCGGCCGATGCGGAACAGCTCATCCTCGGTCTGCTCGATGGTCCCGTCGCGCTCGGCGGCGGTCAGCACGATCAGCGCGTTCTGCCGACGCAGCGCGGTCACGAAGTCGAGGCTCTGCGACCACCGCTTGGCGGCGGCCGAGGCCACCGTCTCCACGACGATCGGGGCGACCTTGCCATCGAGCAGGGTGTGCACCATCTGCTTCTTGCCTGCGTCGTTGTCCTCGTCCTCGGTCAGCTTCTTGCGCAGGACCGGGTTGTCGAGCAGGAACTTGATGACCGAGGCCATGTCCTCCGACGCCGAAGTCAGCGCCTTCGCGTCGAGATCCTTGGCCGCCGACTCGAATTCGGCGCCGACGGCGCGCGCCGCGTCCCGGCTGGTGGCGTGCAGCGAGTGCAGACCGATCAGTTCCGAGCTGGCCGGTACCGAGGAATCGGCCTGCCCGGCGGCCATGCCGTCGAGCTCACTGATGGCCCGGTCGATGGCCGCCGACTGGTTGTCGGCCGACGAGAGATGTCGTCGGACGAGCTCGCCTGCGCCATCGACGGCGTTGAGCCCAAGTTCCAGCCGCAGTTGGCGGACAAGGCTGGTCCGGGCCAGTTCGGCCTGTGACTTGCCGTGCTCGCTGATGCGCCGGACCTCCGCGTCGGCGAGGGCCTTGAGGTCCTCTTCGATCGACTTCGCGTCGTCGAGCGCACCCGCGTGGAGCTCCTTGGCCTCCGCCTCGGCCTTTTCGACCGCGCGGTCGTGAGCGACCCGCGCGTCCTCGGCCCGGCTCTTGGCCTCGTCGCTTTCGACGATCTGCTGACTGATCGCGTCCTTCTGGGCGAGGACCGCCTTGCGCAGCGGCGGCAACACCCACTTGACGAAGATCGCGACGATGACGAGGAAGCCGACGAGCTGCCCGATGAAAATGTCCACGGTTACTTCACCGTCCCGCTCTGCTGGGCCCCGGCACCGGCCGAGGCGACGTCGGTTCCCAGAACGCGGCCGGCCAGTGCCTCCGACAGCCGGCTCACGTCCTGCTTGGCGGTTGTGACCGCCTTGTCCGCCTCCACCTTCAGATCCGCCGAGATCTTGGCGAGTGCGGCATCGGCCTCTTCGGTGGCCTTGTGCTTGGCCGCCGACACATGCTCGTTGCCGCGTGCGCGGGCCTCGTCACGGATGCCGGTGGCATCGCCACGGGCTTCCTTCAGACGTGCCGCGTACTCCCGGTCGGCGTCCGCATAGCTCGCCGCCGCGGCCTTGTTGTCCTCGACCGTCTTGGCCACCCGCGCGTCACGCTCGCCGAGCACCTCGAGGATCGGAGGAACGACGAAGGTACGGATGACGACCAGGACGACGATGAAGATCAGCAGGCACGCGATCAGAGTGGCGTTCGGGATGAGGAAGTTGGACGTCTTCTCCCCGGCTTCTTCTGCGGCGAGACTCATCATGTTGGATGTCCCCTATCGGGATTGCGAACTACGAGCAGCTGAACGGACGACGCTTCGACTCAGGACGCGCCGTAGGTCTGAGCCGGGTTGGCGAACACGAACAGGGCCATGAACGCCAGGTTAATGAAGTAGGCCGCCTCGACCAGACCCACGGTGATGAAGAACGGGGTGAACAGACGTCCCTGGGCCTCCGGCTGCCGGGCGATGCCGGCGATGAGCTGCGAACCGGCGATACCGTCGCCGATGCCCGCACCGATCGCGCCGCCGCCCATGATGAGGCCGCCGCCGATCAACGCGCCCATGCTAACCAGATTCGGATCCATTGAGATCTTTCCTTTCGGGTGGAACTGGCACTCTTGGTTGCCAGGTCTGTGGGTCCGGTCGGCCGGGCCGACCTTTCTATTGGGGTGTGGTTCTTACGGTTGTCCTGCAGTGGCCGACGCTCGCCATCGGTAGGCGTCGGCCGGTGGTTCTAGTGGTGCTCGTCTTCCATCGCCTGGCTGAAGTACAGGATCGTCAACAGGGCGAAGATAAAGGCCTGGATGAGGCCGATGAACATGTCGAAGGCTTTCCAGATCGCGTTCGGTGCCCACAGGATGTATGCGGGGAACAGTGCGATCAGGGCGACCATGACGCCACCGGCGAACAGGTTGCCGAAAAGTCGGAGAGACAGCGAGAGCGGCTTGGCGATCTCTTCGATGATGTTGATCGGTGCCAGACCTGCTGCGTGCCCCTTGACCAGCTTGCCCAGGTGGCGCAGCGGACCGCGACGGCGCATGCCGGCCGCGTGGTACCAGACGAAGACGAAGATCGCGAGCGCGTAGGTGAAGTTGGCGTCGCCCGAGGCCGGCTTGATGAGCTCGTGGGTCGCGCCACTGTCGACGCCGTACTGCACCGGCAGCACCGAGAACCAGTTGACGATCAGGATGTAGGTGAACAAGGTGACCGCGAGCGGCAGCACGAACGGGGCGATCTTCATACCGATCGCACTCTCGATCTGGCTGCGCATCTGCACGGTGATGACCTCGAAGTACAGCTGCACGGTGTTCGGCCGGCGCGAGGTCATCCTGGCCTTGACGAAGAATGCGAGCGCGATCACGATCAGCGCGGCGATCGCCGAGGCGATGATCGTGTCGAGATTCCAGGTCATGCCCAGCCATTCCACCTCTTGGTGGTGGCCGACCTCGATCTTGGCCTCAGCCAGGTACAGCGCATCAGACGGTGCGGTCATAGCTGCTTACGAAGTCCTTTCATCACCGGAATCACCGTGTTGAGGACCAGGACAACCTGGCCAAGGGCGAGTCCGAACATCACGCCCAGCCCTTCGGGCCGGACCAGAATGGCTGCGGCCAATGCCAGCACGGTGATCACACCGAGCCGCAGCGCGGAATTGACGGCCAACAGTTTCTTACGGGGGTCCGCTTCGGCAGCCACGCGCGAGACGGCCATCGTCACCATCTTCGCGTTGACGAGAACCGCCGCCACACCCACCGCGAAGAAGATCGCAAACAGGAAGTGCCCCACGTAAATCGATACGCCCGCCACGATCAGCGTGAACGCACCGGCGATGATCCCAGGTCGCACCAGGCCGGTGGGGGCGGCCGGGTAATACACGGGAGCGGAGTCCGGGGCAGATGTCGTCATCAGCCTCTCCTCACCTCTCGTTGGAACCCTCCGTGCGGCACACAGGACGACACACGGGATCGGGCGTACCCACTGGCAGCCGAGAGCCACCGAGCGTACGCTCCGCGTTGCTGTGACCCTACCAAGCGCCGTGACCGCCACCACCAGGGGGTGTGAGACCGCGGAGCAGGTAGGTGAATCGACGTGGAACAGCCGATTCGTTGCCGACGGCACCGTGCCCACCGTCGAACTACTACGGCTCATAGTACATGGTCTTTACCATCGGGTTACCTGCCCCCACGGACAGGTGCGCCTCAGTGCCCGCCGCGCCCGCCGACCACCGGTCCCGCGTGCGCGGTGCGCATCTGCGCGATCCGGCGGGACAGGCGCGGGGCCATGGTCACCAGCATCGCCAGCACCAGCCCTCCGGCGAAGGCCGGCGCGACGACCGCCATCGGAAACAATGTGCTCGCCGCCGCCGAGAACGCCAGGATCGCAACCCACAGATAGATGATCACGGCGACCCGTCGCTGCGAATGACCGAGCTCGAGCAACCGGTGATGCAGATGCATCTTGTCCGGCGTGTAGAAACCGACCCCGGCGCGGGTACGGCGAACGATCGCCATCAGCATGTCGAGCATCGGCACGAAGACGATCGCGGCGACGAGGATCAGCGGCAACAGCAACGTGAACACGTCCGCCGGACCGTAGGCATAAACCGCGATACGACCCGAGGCGCTGGTCGAGGCGGCCGCGAGCATCAACCCGATCAGCATGGCCCCGGAGTCACCCATGAAGATCCGCGCGGGCGAGAAGTTGTGCGGCAGGAAGCCCAGGCAGGCACCGGCGAGAACCACCGAGATCAGCGCAGGCGGGTAGTAGCTGACGTCGCCGCCCTGGTCACGGAGCAGTCCCAACGAGAACAGGCAGATCGCCGACGCCGCGATGAACCCCAGACCGGCGGCCAGACCATCGAGCCCGTCGACGAAGTTCACCGCGTTGATGGTGGCGACGGTGATCACGACGGTCAGCAACCCGGACTGGAATGGGTCGAGGACCACCGTGCCGATGTCACCGAAGGGCACCGGGAACTGGATCCAGCTGACCCCCATCACCACCATCACCCCGGCGGCGGTGAGCTGACCGACGAACTTGGTCAGCGCGTCCAGACCCCATCGGTCGTCGATCGCGCCGACGATGACGATCACCGCGCCCGCCGAGATCACCGCCCCGATGTCATTGGTGTAGGCGAAACCCCGGTTGAGCGCGGGTAGGTTCGCGGCCAACGCGACCGCGGCGACCATCCCGGCGAACATCCCGAGGCCGCCGAGACGCGGGGTCGGGATGACGTGCACGTCCCGTGCGCGTGGCACGGCCACCGCTCCGATCTTGATCGCGAGGACCCGCACTGCCGAGGTGAGCAGGTAGGTGACGGCCGCCGCACCCAATCCCACGAGCAGCAGCTCGCGGAACGGCACACCGAGCCCCTCGCCCACCCCGGGCGCAGCCAGTGCCGCGAACGTGTGCGCCACGCCGGGATCAGCCACGCTCATCGATGACCTCGCTCGGTGGCGCGCAAGGTCGAGAGGGGTTCCGGCACGCGAACAGGCTACCCGGCGAGCAACTCGGCGACCGAGCCGCGGATTCGAGCGTGTTGGGACGGATCGGACAATGCGGCGACCATCCAGTCGGCGATCTGCGTCATCGTGCCGCCATCTGCGCCGGCGAGGGTCGCGATCGGGGTGCCGATGCGAATGGCCGAACCCTCGGCGACCGGCCGCGGGTCGAACGGGAGCACGGCCTTGTCGACGACGATCCCGGCACCGTGCAGGCGCTGCTGGGCCTGCACCCCGCTCAGCCCGGTCGTCGAGACGTCGACGACGGCGAGATGGGTGTCGGTGCCGCCGCTGACGATGCGTAGCCCGCGCTCGGTGAGTGCGGCGGCGAGCGCCCTCGCGTTCTCGACGGTCGCGGTCGCGTACCGCGCATGGGCTGCCGTGGCCGCCTCGGCGAACGTCGCGGCCTTGGCCGCGATCACATGCATCGACGGAGCGCCCTGGGTGAACGGGAAGACCGCCTTCTGCAGCGCTGCACGATGACGGTCGGCGCCCAGCAGCAGCCCACCGCGCGGACCACGCAGCACCTTGTGGGTGACCATGGTCACGACATCGGCGTGGGGCACCGGGCTCGGCGCCACCCCACCGGCCACCAAACCACCCAGGTGCGCGGCGTCGACCCACAGGATGCACTCGGCCTCGTCGGCGATCTGCCGAAGAGTCGGATAATCGAACAGCCGTGAATAGGTCGCCGACCCGGCGACCAGCAACCGCGGACGGTGCAGTAGCGCGAGATCACGGATCTGGTCGTAATCGACGAGTTCGTCGGCCTCACCGACGGCGTATCGGATGGTGGTGAACCACCGACCGGAGAAGTTCGCGCGCGAACCGTGCGTCTGATGGCCCCCGTGATCGAGTCGCAGTGACAGCACCGGGTCGCCCGGCTGGGCGAACGCCGCATAGGCCGCCGACGCCGCCGCCGTCCCCGATACCGGTTGCACGTTGACATATCCGGCGCCGAACAACGAGGCGGCGCGGGCGATCGCCAGTTCCTCGATCTCGTCGACCACTTCGCACCCGCCGTGATAGCGCGCGCCCGGATACCCCTCGGCATAGGTGTCGGCCAGTGGTGTCGCGAGAATGCGGCGAACCGCGGGACTCGCGATCGTCTCCCCCGCGACCAACTGCAATGTCTGCGCGCGACGCCGGGTTTCGCGGTCGATCAGCGTGGCGAGTTCGGCGTCGATCGCATCGTCGCCGGCACCCATCACCGGATCGGACCCGTCATTGCTGCACCAGGCTCGCCGGGTCGACGTCGAGGACCTCGGCGATGTCGTCGGCGCTCACCGCGCCCTGCCGAAGGATGCGAGGCGCCCGGCCGGTCAGATCGACAATCGTCGAAGCCTGCGCTTTCGGAGAAGGCCCGCCGTCGAGATAGACCGACACCGAGTCACCGAGCTGAGTACGGGCCTCCTGTGCGGTCGTCGACGGCGACTGGCCCGAGACGTTGGCGCTCGACACCGCCATCGGCCCGACCTCACGCAGGATCTCGATGGCCACCGGATGCAGCGGCATACGCAACATCACGGTGCCGTCGGTATCGCCGAGATCCCACGCCAGTGACGGCGCCTGCTGCACCACCAGCGACAACCCGCCCGGCCAGAATGCCTCCACGAGCGCACGCGTCGCGGAGCTGACACCGAGAACGAGTCCGTCGACGGTGTGCCAGGAGCCGACGAGTACCGGAACAGGCATGTCGCGGCCCCGACCCTTGGCGGCCAACAGCTCGGCAACAGCCTCGGAATCAAATGCGTCGCAACCGATTCCGTACAGAGTGTCGGTGGGCATGACGATCAGCCGGCCGGACTTGGCGGCACCGACCGCCGCCCGGATTCCGGTGGCTCGCTGGTCGGGATCGGCGCAGTCGAAAAGTGAGCTCACCGGTCCATCCTCGCACGGGCCGTGACAAACCTCGGACGCCCGGCGAGATCCTCGTGCTCACGCACCTCGTCGAAGACACCCGATCCCGCCAACACCCCGACCACCGACGCCGACGTCGTGTCATCGTGTTCGATCCCGACCCGGCCACCGGCCCGCAAGATCTGCGCGATCACCCCGACCATCGGGGTGATCACCGACATACCGTCATCGCCACCGAACACCGCTTCGGCCGGGTCGGCCCGCACCTCCTGCGACACCGGCACGCCCGTGGGGACATACGGAGGGTTGCTCACCACCAGGTCCACCGGACCGCCGACCATCGCCGACACCGCGGCAGGATCGGTTGCGTCGCCGAGGTGAACGTGGACGCGGTCGGCGACCCCGGCTCCATCGACGTTGCGGCGCAACCACTGTGCCGCGATCGGTGAGCGCTCCACGGCGTACACCCGGGCCCCCGGCAGCGACACGGCCAGCGCGATCGCCAGCGCCCCACTGCCGCTACAGAGATCGACGATCGTGGGACTCTCCCCCTCAGCCGCCTCGAGCGCCCACGCGTAGAGCAACTCGGTCTCCGGGCGCGGGACGAACACCCCCGGCCCGACAGCGAGCTCGACCGGCCCGAACGACGCCGACCCAGTGAGATACTGCAGCGGAATCCGACGGCCGCGCGCGGCGACGAGATCGTCGTAGTCCTTGGCCACCGCGTCAGAGATGTCGTCCACGAGCAACAGCCGGCCCCGGGAGACGCCGAGGACATGGGCCAGCAGCCACTGCGCGTCAGCAGCCGGCGAATCAACCCCCGCGGACGCGAGAAGCGCGGTCGCCGAAGCGATCGCGTCCCGGCCCGAACGGGTCACTGCGCCTCGAGACGCGCCTGCCGGTCAGCCGCGACGAGCGCATCGAGCAAAGCATCCATGTCGCCGCTCAGCACGGCATCGAGATTGCTCGCCTTGTAGCCGATGCGGTGATCGGTGATCCGGTTCTCCGGGAAGTTGTAGGTACGGATCCGTTCGGAACGATCGACGGTGCGGATCTGCGCCGCCCGCCCCTCGGCGGCCGCGGCCTGCGCCTCTTCCTCGGCCGCGGACTGCAAACGGGCGGCGAGGACCTGCATGGCACGCGTCTTGTTCTGCAGCTGCGAACGCTCGTTCTGGCAGGTCACCACAATCCCGGTCGGAAGGTGGGTGATGCGCACCGCCGAGTCGGTGGTGTTGACGCCCTGCCCACCCTTACCCGACGAGCGATACACGTCGATCCGCAGATCCGACTCGTCGATCGCGACCTGCTCCACCTCGTCCGGTTCCGGATAGATGAGCACCCCGGCCGCCGACGTGTGAATGCGCCCCTGCGACTCGGTGACCGGCACCCGCTGCACGCGGTGCACACCGCCCTCGAACTTCAATCGCGACCACACCCCGTCCCGCGACACCTCACGCGAGCGAATCGACATCGTGGCTTCCTTGTAGCCGCCGAGATCGGACTCGGTGATACCCAGCATTTCGGCCTTCCACCCGTGCCGCTCGCAGTACTTCAGGTACATGCGTGCCAGATCGGCGGCAAACAACGCCGACTCCTCGCCGCCCGCACCGGATTTGATCTCGAGCACCACGTCGTCGGCATCGTGCGGGTCACGCGGGGCCAGTAGATCGGTCAGCGTCGCATCGAGTTCAGCCACCGTCTCCTCGAGCGCCGGGATCTCCTCGGCAAACGCAGCATCATCGGCGGCGAGTTCCCGTGCGGCCGCGAGATCGTCACGCGCGGACTGCAACCGGGCATGCGTCGCCATGATCGGCGCCAACTCGGCAAACCGCTTACCCACACGACGCGCCGTCGCCGGATCGTCATGCAACGACGGATCGGCGAGCTGGGTCTCCAAACCCGCATGCTCGGCGAGAATGTCGTCGATGGCGGTTCCTTTGGCGCGGACTCCGTCCGCGCGTGCACCTGCGCCTTTACTCACCGCTCTTCGTCCTCATCACGTCGTCGCTGCGCTCCTCGCTCTTCGTCCTGCATCGCGGCGCGGCGCAGTACCTTTGGCACCGGCTCCGCCGGTGCGGTGTTCGCGCCCTACTGCACCGCTCTTCGTCGTCATCGCCTTGTCGCTCCGCTAGCACCATTGGCATCGGCTCCGCCTGTGCGTGCACTCGCGCCTTCAGTCACCGCTCTTCGTCCTCATCACGTCGTCGCTGCGCTCCTCGCTCTTCCTCCTGCATCGCGGCGCGGCGCAGTGCCTTTGGCTCAGCGATCACCGCCACGGGCCGTGCAAAGACAAACGACGCCCGGCCGGTTCTGGCTGAACCGAGCGGGCGTCGTCGACGGATCTACTTGGCGGCGTCGGCCTTCTTGCGCTTGCCGTAGCGAGCCTCGAACTTCGCGACGCGACCGCCGGTATCGAGGATCTTCTGCTTGCCCGTGTAGAACGGGTGGCACTGCGAGCAGACTTCCACGTTGATGCGACCGTTGGCAGCGGTGCTGCGGGTCTCGAACGTGTTGCCGCAGCCGCACACGACGGTGGTCGCGTGGTAATCGGGATGGATTCCCTGCTTCATCTCTGGTGTCCCTTTCTCGTGGTCGCCGGGTCACCGACGCGGATCGTCGGTGTGAACCGGAACCGGACTCGACCGATCAGTATGCCACGCGTACCGCACCGGACCGAAATCGTCGGTGACCGGTGATGACGTGACCCACCGAAGGGTTCATCGAGCTCAACAGAGCAACCCCCGCGTCCATTCCCGCCACGATCGCATATTTAGGGCACGCTCATATTGGTAAGGCTTGGCTAAGTTATAGTGCCTCTGATGTTCGCTTCATCGTCGCAGCGGACATCGCCGACCGGCCACTCGGACGTCACCGCCGAGGCCGGCACATCGAGTGGACACCCGGGCACACGAGGAGACGAATGCAGGCCGATCGGCACGGTCACCAGCAACTGCTGGTCGACCCCAGCGACGAGAAGAGCAGTTGTGGGGTGGGCTTCATCACCCGCAAGGACGGCGTCCAGAAGCACAGCGTGATCGAGAAGGCGCGTGCCGCACTGTGTTCGGTACCCCACCGCGGCGGCATGTCCGCACTGGGCGTCGGCGACGGCGGCGGTATCTGCATCGACCTGTCGCAGCGGTTCTTCCGCAAACTCACCGGCCGCCCCGACCTGCGCCTCGGCCAGTTCTGCGTCGGCAACTTCTTCTTGCCAACCACCGAGGAGTCGGCCGCCAAGGCCACCCGCCTGATCGAGCGCACAATGGCCGACCGCGGATTCACCGTGTTGTGTGTGCGCGACGTACCGGTCGACAACACGGCGCTCCGCGAGGCCGCCGTCGACTTCCAGCTCCCGATCCGCCAGTGGATCTTTGTGGCACCGCAACCATGCCCCGAGCCGGTGGACCTCGACCGTCTCGTCCAGCAGGCACTGCTGCACATCGAGGCGATCGGCTACACGGCACCCGCGCTTGCCGGGCTCTATCCGCTCTCGCTGTCGGCACGCACCCAGGTCCTCAAAGGGCGACTGTCCTCCCCCGAGGTCATCGACTACTTCCTCGACCTCGCCGACCCCGATCATCGCGTGCACACACTGTTCTTCCACACACGCTTCTCCACCAACACCGACCCGCACCCCACGATGGCGCAGCCGTTCCGGTTCCTCGCGCACAACGGCGAACTCAACACCGACAAGAAGAACCGCATCGCCCAGGTCACCGCTGCCGCGGCTGCCCGACGGCCCATCGTGCGTCCACCCGGCCAGTCCGATTCCAGCCGCCTCGACCAGACCGTTGCCGCGCGGGTGATCAACGACCAAACCGACCTGGTGACGGCAATCGTGTCGATGATGCCGCCGGCATGGGAGAACGATCCGACGCTGTCGGAGCGTGTCCGGGCGATGTTCGAGTACTTCTCGCTCTACGAGGAGAAGAACGACGGACCCGCGGCCGTCGTCTTCGGTGATGGCACGATCATCGGCGCACGACTGGACCGCCTCGGCTTGCGGCCGCTGCGCACCGTCGAGACCACCGATTACCTGTGCGCCTTCTCCGAAGCCGGGCAGGTCGACTTCGATCCCGAGACCGTGATCGCCCGCGGCCGCGTCTCCGCGGGCGGGATGATCTACTACGACCATCGCGAGCATCGCGTCTACACCACCGCCGACGCCTACGAAAAGCTTTCCGCGGCAAAAGATTACCCAGCGTTGGTGCGCGCGGCCAAGGTCGATCTCGCCGATCTCGCCGCAGCGCACACCTCGGGTGAGTTCTCGTCGAACAGCTTTGTGTCCACCGCGGCCGAGCACGATCTCAGCGACCATCAGCGCTACCGCGCCTACTACCTCGATCAGGAGAGTTTCCGGTACTTCACCGACCCCATGCTCACCGACGGCGTCGAGCGGGTCTCCGCGATGGGCTTCGGCAACGCCATCAATCCGCTGACCAACGTTGAACCCAATGTGTCCCGGTTCTTTTCGCAGCGCTTTGCGCAAGTGACCAATCCGCCACTGGACTCCATCCGGGAGGCCGACGGCATGACCCTGCGGGTCGCACTCGGCCGGCGCCCGGACATCAACGCGGAGCCGGACCGGTCCCAAGGACGCCAGATCGTGCTCGGCACACCGATTCTCACCGCCGGCGACCTCGGAGTGCTGATGGCACAGTCGGAATCACCCGTGCAGGTCTTCGATGCGACATTCCAGCGGGGTGTCGACGCCGACGCCGATCGCATCCACCTCATCGAATCGATCGACCGTCTCGGCGCTCGAATCGTCGAGTTCGCCTCGGCCACCGGCGGTATCGCTGTCCTCAGCGACCGCGGGATCGGTCCCCAACGGGCGGCGCTGCCGATGATCTTCGCGGTGTCGGCGGTCAATCAGCAACTCATCTCCGCCGGCATGCGCCTGCGGATCTCGCTCGTCGTCGACACCGGCCAGGTCGAATCGTCGCATCATCTCGCCGCGATCCTCGGTTTCGGTGCCGCCGCGGTGCATCCACACACGGTGGCCCGGCGGGCACCCGACGAGGAGGGGTTCACCCGGTGGCGCGCCGCCGCCGAGAAATCGCTGTGCAAGACCATGGGCCGGGTCGGGCTCTGCACGGTCGAAAGCTATATCGGCGGTGAGTTCTTCGAACCGGCCTTCCTCGACACCGCCGAGCAGGATCTGCACCACTGGTTCCCGAATCTGCGGGCACCCGTCGGCGGCGTGGGGCTACAGCCGATCGTCGAGGCCCTCGGGGCCGCACACAGCGCGGCGATGAACGCCCCGGTACCGGCTGCCGACACCGACCTACCCCTGCTCGGCCTGTTCAAGGAACGCGCCGAGGGGGCCGGACACTCGTTCGGCGCCGCGGCCGTCCGCGGATACGGCGCCCTCGTCGACGAGAAGATCCATTTCTCCTCGGCGCGAGACGAATCGACGAAGGCCGAGGCCGAGGGGCTCGGTGACACGGTCCGCCTGCTCACCCTGGCCACCCTCACCGACGCGTTCGGTCTGGGTGACGAGGTCTACGAGGACAGCAGCTTTGCGGCATTGAGTCCCGCCGAGATCGATCGGTTCACCGTCACCGACGCCTATCGCGGCTTCGTCGCCGATCTGGCGACCACGCGGGCCCGCCGCCCGAGCGCGTTGCGCGACATCCTGGAGCTGGTAGCCGACACCCCACCGATCGCGCTCACCGACGTGCAACCCGCACATGAGATCACGGCGACCTTCGCCTCCGGCGCAATGAGTCACGGCGCACTCGTCGCACCCGCCCATGAGGCGGTGGCCCACGGCACCAACATGGTCGGCGGCCTGTCCAATTGTGGTGAGGGCGGCGAACATCTCTCGCGTTACGGGACGTTGCGCGCCTCGCGGATCAAGCAGTTCGCCTCCGGACGATTCGGGATCTGGGCCGGTTACCTCGCCGACCCGATGCTCACCGAACTCGAGATCAAGATCGGTCAGGGAGCCAAACCCGGCGAGGGCGGCCAACTCCCCGCACCCAAGGTGACCGTGGAGATCGCCGCCGCCCGCGGCGGTACGCCCGGCGTCGAACTCGTCAGCCCACCTCCGCACCACGACACCTACTCCATCGAGGATCTCGCCCAGCTCATCCACGACTGCAAGGCCGCACGGGTACGGGTGATCGTCAAGCTCGTCAGTTCCGAGGGCATCGGCACCATCGCGGTCGGTGTCGCCAAGGCCGGCGCCGACGTCATCAACGTGGCGGGCAACACCGGCGGAACCGGCGCGGCGTCGGTGACGAGCCTGCGGTATGCGGGCCGAGCCGCCGAGATCGGGCTCGCCGAGGTCCATCAGGCGTTGTCGGTGCACGGGCTGCGCCAGAAGGTGGTGCTGCGGACCTCCGGTGCCCACCAGACCGGACGCGATGTACTCGTCTCGGCCCTGCTCGGTGCCGACAGCTTCGAATTCGGTACCGCCGCACTGATGATGATCGGTTGCGTGATGGCCAAGAACTGCAACATCAAGTGCCCGGCCGGGCTCACCACCAATCCGGAGGTGTTCGACGGCGATCCACGGGCGATGGCGCAGTATCTGCTCAATGTCGCCCACGAGGTCCGCGAACTCCTTGCCGACCTCGGGTTGCCGGATCTGCGCGCCGCCCGGGGACGCACCGATCTGCTGCGGCTGATCGATCATCCCGCACTCGTCACCGATCTGCGCCCGCAAGCGCTGCTCGCGCGGATCGAGGCACCCGAGATCACCGATCCGGTGTATCTCGAACGGGATTACCGCGTCGACGACACGCTCGGCGAGCAGGTCTGGCGCGCGCTCGTCGACGAGGCCCGCGACGGGGTCCACACCACACCGGTGGTGCTGACCAACCGCAACCGAAGTGTCGGTGCACAACTCGCCGTCGACATCGAGCGGCGGCTCAATCACGGGACCGGTTCCGAGGTGGCCGCCGCGATCCGCGATGATCGCGGGCGACGCCATCTCGACGCCGACACCGTGGTCATCGCCACCTCCGGTTCGGCCGGCCTGTCCTACGCCGCCTTCTGTAACGACGGAATGCGACTGGAGCACCGCGGAACCTGCAACGACGGGGTGGGCAAGTCGATGTGTGGCGGCACCGTCGTGGTGCGGTCTCCCGGTGGCGGCTCCCCCGCACTCGGGGGCAACGTTCTCATCGGCAATTTCGCCCTTTTCGGAGCCACCGGCGGACGCCTGTTCGTCGAGGGTGAGGCCGGAGATCGCTTCGCGGTCCGCAACTCCGGGGCCACGGCCGTGGTGGAAGGGCTCGGCGAATTCGGTTGTGAGTACATGACCGGCGGTGCCGTGTTCAACCTCGGCGGCTACGGCAACGGCCTGGGCAACGGGATGAGCGGCGGCTTTCTCTATCAGTACGATCCCGGATGCGAACTCGCCGAACGGATCAGCAACGACTCGGTGATCGTTGGCGCGATCACCGGCGTCGACGATCCACTCGCCCCGATGCATCACCACGCCGCGTTCACCCTGCTGCAGATGCACGCCGAGGCCACCGACTCGGCGTTGGCCACGCGGCTGCTCGAGAACTGGGAGACCGAACGCCATTACGTGAGTTATGCGCTGCCTCGAGCTCTACTGGCCCATCAGGATGCCGATACCCTCATGACGACGCTGAGTCCGCGAGCGCTGCGCGATGAGCTCGCCGGCGCGATGGCACTCGACCAGATCCGGTCCCTCAAGGCCGATCTGCGGTCGGGGACGCCCGTCGCCGAGGGTGTGGTGCCCGAGTACGGCCACACCGACGACGCCGACATGTACCGGCTGCTGGGCGCTTTCACGGTGTACGAACTCGCCCGCGAGGTGGCCGGCGCGCGTCTGAACCACCGAAGCACCAGGGCGGCAACGGGTTCGGCGAGTGAGGAGTTCCTCGCGCGTGCGGTCCGCAATCTGATCCTGACCGAGGATCACGATCTCATCGCCCGGGTGTCCCGCTATGTGCGAGACATTCTGGCGCAGTACGACTCCGAGCAGATCGCCGCGCTCATCTCCGCCAAACGCGTCGACGACTACAAGGCGGCACTCGAACGCCGCAATGTGCGCTCGATGGATGCCCCCGGTACCTATGGCTGGATTCTCCACCAGGACCGCCGCAATCATGAACGACTCGGTCGGCTACCGAGTTTCGACGAATTGTTCGCCACCCGGGCGATCCCCGACGTCGCCGAGTCCCTCGCACGTTCGGCCGCCGCAGTCCTACCGGAGGTCTCCTGAGATGCAATTGCCCTACATTCCCTCCGATGTTCCGTTCACCGGCGATCAGAAGGCCTGGCTGGCGGGCTTTCTCGCCGGATTGAACACCAAGATCGCGATGGCCGGATCGGCCACCGCGCAACCCACCGGAGCGCTTGCCGCGGCCGCCCCGGCCGGGATCGCCCTGCAGGTGGTGTTCGGTTCCCAGACCGGGACCGCCGAATATCTCGCCGAACAGCTCGTCGAACAGGCCGGTGCACAGGGCTTCGTCCCACAGTTCTGCGGTCTCGACGCCCTGGAACTCGACGACCTGACCGCGGTGCGGCGGTTGGTGGTGATCACCTCCACCTACGGCGAGGGCGATATGCCCGACAACGGTGAGCTGTTCTGGCAAGCACTCGCCGCACCCGACGCGCCACGCCTGGACGGGTTGTTCTACGGCGTTCTGGCGCTGGGTGATTCGATTTACGACGGATTCTGTCAGGCCGGGAAGAACATCGACGCCCGACTGGCCGAACTCGGCGCCACCCGCGTGATCGACCGGGTCGACTGCGACGTCGACTACGAGGAACCGGCCCGCGAGTGGATCTCCGGCGCGATCACCGCGCTGGCCGCCGTCGACACCGACAAGTCAGAAACGGGCTCCTCCACCGCCCCCGATTCCTTGGGCCCCGATTCCTTGGCCCCCGACTCCTCGTCACCGGCCACTCCACCTTCGGTCCCCACTGCGGCCAAAACCGTTGCCCCCGCCCCGGCGACCACGTCGCGTACCCCGGCGAAGTGGGGGCGCAAGAACCCGTATCCGGCGACCATCGTCGCCAACACGGTGTTGTCCGGCCCAGGGTCGGGCAAGGAGGTCCGTCATCTGGTGATCTCCTTGGGCGACAGCGGAATCACTTACGAGCCGGGCGATGGCATCAGCATCGCCCCGGTCAACGATCCCTCTCTGGTGGAGCGCGTGATCGCCCGCCTCGGCGCAACCGGTGAGGAGCAGATCACCGACCGCAGGTCCACCCGCACGTTGCGTGACGCGCTGACACGTCAATACGAGATCGCGACGCCGTCGAAGTATCTGGTCGACTACATCGCCTCGCGCAGTCAGGATCCGGAGTTGCTGCACCTGGTGTCCACCGGCGACAAGGAGGCCCTCGACGCGTGGCTGTGGGGCAAGGACGTACTCGACCTCCTCGAGGTCGACCCGTCGCTGACGATCACCCCCGAGGAGTTGCTCGCCGAGCTGCGCCCGTTGGCGCACCGGGTGTACTCGATCTCGTCGAGTCCCCGCGCACACCAGGGCACCGTGCACATCACCATGGCCACCGTCCGCTACCGCTCCGGCGAGCGTGAACGCGGCGGGGTGTGTTCGACGTTCCTCGCCGATCGCCGCAACGACGGCGACACCGTCGACGTCTTCATCACCCCCAACAAGTCATTCCGGCTGCCGGCCGACGACGTCGCGACCATCATGATCGGGCCGGGTACCGGGATCGCACCGTTCCGGGCGTTCCTGCACGAGCGGCAGGCCCGCGGCTGTTCGGGACGGAACTGGCTGTTCTTCGGCGACCAGCATCACGCCACCGACTATC
Source organism: Gordonia sp. L191 (assembly GCF_030077625.1). NCBI lineage: Bacteria > Bacillati > Actinomycetota > Actinomycetes > Mycobacteriales > Gordoniaceae > Gordonia > Gordonia sp. L191. Next base: position 3,223,781 of record NZ_CP125996.1, read on the forward strand.
TCTACGCCGATGAGATCGACCAATTCCGCGCCGACGGTGTGCTCACCCGCGTGGATCTCGCGTTCTCCCGTGATCAGGATCGCAAGGTCTATGTACAGGACCGGATGCGTGAGCAGGGGGCGGAACTCTTCGCGTGGCTGGAATCCGGTGCGCACCTGTATGTGTGCGGCGACGCGACCCGGATGGCACGCGACGTGGAGCACGCACTCACCGAGATCATCGCCGAGCACGGTTCCCGCTCTGCCGATGAGGCCGGTGACTACCTCGATCAACTGAAGAAGGCCAAGCGCTACCTGCGCGACGTCTACTAGGAAAGGAAGGGCGTCATGCCCACCAACCGCGAGCCCACTCCCGGCACCGAGAACGCCCCCGACAGCACCGGCACGTCGCTGTCGAGGAGTTGTCGGCGGGACAAGGGATGTGGTTGTGCGCCAGGGAGTTCGGGAACCAGCGATCTCGCAACGCTGATGGCCTCCCCCGGTTTCACCGGTACCGTACTCGGTCTCGAGCCCGCCGTCGTCGGAGCGCATCTGCCGCACCTCGACCAGGTGGTCGGTGTCACCGTGGCGGGGCCGGTGGTCTGCAACGACGTCGGCACCCACGAGCCGCCGGTGCATCCGGGCGGGCCGATCCGCTGCGACGCCTCCCGCATCACGTTGCGGCTCAACCCTGCTCGGCTGGGGTCGGCGCTGATCACCGAACCCGCTGCGCATGTCCCGCCGACCCTGCGGTTCTTCGACGTCGACGGAAACACCGCTCATGCCACATATCTCACCGAGCACAGTGACCGGCTGGCCTTCGAGTCGATCGGACTCGGGCGCGCCGATCCGACCTTCGCCGACGCAGCCGGCGTCGACTCATACGGTCCCGACGCCTCGGCAAGCTGGTCGGTTCCGACACCTGCTCAGGCCGACGACGATCAGATCACCCAGTTCGATTCCATCCTCGCCGACGGTGGTGTCGCGCGGCGCACCGAACTCCCGGGTCTGTCCGATGCCGGTTTCCGCAGGGTCGACGACCGGCAGGTGATCGCAGCGCTCGAACACGCTGCGCTCCTGGGTATGCAGATGACGACGGCCACCTGCGCACCCGGGTGCATCCAGATGCGCCACGATCAGCTCGACGGCGCCCGCGAGCACCGCGGTCAGATGGTCGTGGCCTCCGGGCGCGCGCGGGCCATGATCAACTTCGGTTTGGTCGCCGAATCCTGGATCACCTGGTCGGACGGCGTGTGGGGTCGCACCGGCTCGATCGAGCTGTACGACCGGCACGGCGCCTGCAGCCTCGTACTCACCCAGACCGGCCCGGTGCCCGCACCGGTGTTCGCCGCCTGGGATCATCTGCTGACCAATCTGATCGCCTGAGCCGGCCCGGCGCACGACAGGGCCACACAGCCAGACCGACCACACAGAGAACCAAACACCCAGCGAACCGAGCCGCCCTCGACCATCGGTGATGGTCGAGGGCGGCTCGAAGTGGTCGGCTCGCGGGGCCAAATCCCCTGCGGCGAGACCGGTCTCAGTCGTCCTTCATCGCGCCCGGCGCATTGGTCTGCACCTGCATCAGGAACTCGATGTTGGTCTTGGTCTTCTTGAGCTGGCTGATCAACAGGTCGATCGCCTGCTGCGAATCGAGGCCGCTCAGCACGCGACGCAACTTGTAGACGATCCCGAATTCCTCGGGCGACATCAACAGCTCGTCCTTACGCGTGCTCGACTGATTGACGTCGACGGCCGGGAACACCCGGCGGTCGGCGATCTTGCGGTCGAGTTTGAGTTCGGCGTTACCGGTGCCCTTGAATTCCTCGAAGATCACGGTGTCGCCGGTGGAGCCGGTCTCGACCAGCGCGGAGGCGATGATCGTCAGCGACCCACCGTTCTCGATGTTGCGCGCGGCACCGAGGAAACGCTTCGGCGGATACAGCGCGGTCGAGTCGACACCACCGGAGAGGATGCGACCCGATGCCGGCGAGGCGTTGTTGTAGGCGCGGCCGAGACGGGTGATGGAGTCGAGCAACACCACGACGTCCTTACCACCCTCGACCAGACGCTTGGCGCGCTCGATGGCCAGCTCGGCGACGGAAGTGTGATCTGACGGCGGACGGTCGAACGTCGAGGCGATGACCTCACCCTTGACCGAGCGCTGCATATCGGTCACCTCTTCGGGGCGCTCGTCGACGAGCACCACCATGAGATGGCATTCCGGGTTGTTGGTGGTGATCGCGTTTGCGATGTCCTGGATGATCGTGGTCTTACCGGCCTTCGGCGGCGACACGATCAATGCTCGCTGCCCCTTGCCGATCGGCATGATCAGATCGATCACGCGGGTCGACAGGCGATCGGGGGTCGTCTCCAGACGCAGGCGCTGATTCGGATAGAGCGGTGTCAGCTTGCCGAACTCCGGGCGCTTCCTGGCGGCCTCGACCTCGGCCCCGTTGACGGTGTCGAGTCGCACCAGCGGATTGAACTTCTGCCGCTGATTGGGCTGCTCACCCTCGCGGGGCACCTTCACCGCACCGGTGATGGCGTCACCGCGGCGTAAGCCGTTCTTGCGCACGAGGTTCATCGAGACGTAGACGTCGTTGGGGCCGGCGAGGTAACCCGAGGTGCGGACGAACGCGTAGTTGTCGAGCACATCGAGGATGCCCGCGACGGGGGCGATGACATCGTCCTCGGAGATCTGCGGCTCGCCCGAGGTGTTCTCGCGGTCGCGCCCACGACGCCGCTCGCGGAATCGACGTCCGCGGCGTCGGCCACCCTGGTCGTCGTCGTCGTCGCGGTTGTTGTCGCGGTTGCCGTTCTGGCCCTGCCCGCCCTGGTTGTTACCGCCCTGGTTGTTACCGCCGTTCCGGTTGCCCTCGCGATTCTGGCCCGACTCGCGGTTCTGGCCACCCTCGCGGTTCTGGCCGGCCTCGCGGTTCTGGTTGTTGCGGTTGCGATTGCGGTTGCGCTGGTTACCAGATGCGTCGTCGCCCTCGCCATCGGCTCGGTTGTCGCGGCGCTCGGAACGGGCCTCGCTGCCACCGCTCGTCGACTCGCCGGAGGTGTCGGTGGACTCGCGCTCGGAGCGCTTCTTCGGTGCGGCGTCGGTCTTCTCGGCGCCGGCTGCGGCGTCGGAGTCCGCGGCCTGGGAGGCACCGTTCTCGCGTGCGCCGGTGTCGGCGCTGCCGTTCTTGGCCGCGCGTCCGCGCACCGGACGGCTGGTGGGCTCGTCAGCGGTGATCGTCATCTGTTCGGGGGAACCGGCCTTGGCCTGCTCGCCGGATTTCGGCGAACCGCCGGACTGGCGTTCCTTGATCGCGGCGATGAGGTCACCCTTGCGCATGCCTGAGGTGCCCTTGATGCCCAGTTCCCCGGCGAGCGCACGGAGTTCGCTCAGCACCATGCCGGACAGTCCGGTCCGGGCGCTGCGGGCGCGGGTCTTCGGCGCCGCCGCTTCGGTGGTCGTGTCTGCGGAAGCGGGTGCGGTGATCAGGTCCGTATCGGTCACGGATGTCCTTTCATTCCCTTGCAAACCGTGTGCCGCAAGGGGCTTCATTCCGCCGTCGCCCTCGGTTGTCAGATGCCGAGGTTCGTCGGGCATGCCCGCCCTCGGTGGACGGGTGAGAGATCGTGGTCTCCGGCTGCGAGTGTCACTCCTGTACTCGGGTGCGCCAGTTGGGTGCCGGCTCGAGGAGGTGATTGTCGGGTCGGTATCGGTGAACCGTTCGTTCCGCTGTGGCGGCGGCTCCGCTGCGGAGTGGACCACCAAGCTGATTACCCGAGAACATGGCTGAACGAGCCTTCGCGGCTAGACGAAGATATGATAACGCGTCGTCCCAGATGCGGCAACACGCCGTGTCCTTGCGATATTCCGTGCCGTTGCGATATTCCGCGGCACCGTCGTATTCCGCGTGTGCATCCCCGCTCGTCCTCCCCGACGCCATGGCGCCCCGACCCCCTCCGGGTCGACCTCGGTCCATGGATCGTTACCCGTGCCGGCCTTGGGCGTCAGCCTATCTCGACTCCGCCCGCGATTTCGACGGTCTGCGGAACGAATCCGTACTCCACACCGAGGTCACGGGCATCGGACGGGAGCGGTGCACCGCCGAGGACCAAGACGCTCGGTCCCGCACCGGAGACCGTGGCCGCATGTCCTCGTTTGCGCAGTGCGGCGACGAGCTCTGCGGTCGGCCCCATCGCGGCGGCCCGGTACGGCTGGTGCAGACGATCCTCGGTGGCTGGGAGCAGGCAACTCGGGTCGCTGGTCAACGCGACCACCGCCAGGGCCGCTCGGCTCAGGTTGTGCACGGCGTCGGCGCGCGGCACCTCGTCGGGCAGCAGTCCGCGCGTGAAGGCGGTCGACGACTCGGTGGACGGCACGAACACGGTGGCGCTGATGTCGGGGTGCACCCGAAGTCCGCGGGCCCGGTAGCGGTCGCGGTCGTCGGTACGTTCGGTCCAGGTCACCACGGCCGAGCCGAGCACCGACGCAGCGGCGTTGTCCGGGTGACCCTCGAACTCGCTGGAGAGTTGCACGAGTTCGTCGGTGGTCAGCGGCGCGGCGATCCCCGACGCCGCGAGGAGTCCCGACGCGGCGGCCAGGCCGGAGACCGACGCGGCCGCCGACGATCCGAGACCCCGCGAGTGCGGGATGACGTTGACGCAGCGCAGGTGCATCCCGGACACCGAGAAGCCCGCATGTGCGAGACCGCTCAGGATGGCGCGCACGACGAGATGGTTGGCGTCGAGAGGTACCTGCTCGGCCGCCTCACCGACCACCTCCACCGTGAGACCGGCATCGGTGGTCGTGACCGTCACCTCGTCGTGGATACCGAGCGCGATACCGAGGCAGTCGAATCCCGGCCCCAGGTTCGCACTCGAAGCCGGAACCCGAACCCGAGTCGAAATACCTTCGGGCAGTTGCCGATACACCGTGTCCGGGGTGACCATGAGCGAGTCAGGCGACGCCGAGGGCATGGGCCACCGCCACCGGGTCGACGTCGATCGCTTCCACCTCGGGCATCCCCGACAACGCGGTGTCGGGGTCCTTGAGTCCGTTACCGGTCACGGTGCACACGACGGTTTCGCCGGCACGCACCCAGCCCTCCTCGCGCGCGGCGAGCAGGCCCGCGACACTGGCCGCCGACGCGGGTTCGACGAAGACACCCTCGCGGCCCGCAACGAGACGGTAGGCCTCGAGCAGCTTCTCGTCGGTGGCGGCGCGGAACTGTCCGCCGGATTCGTCCCTGGCGGCCACGGCCTGATGCCAGCTGGCCGGGTTGCCGATCCGGATCGCGGTCGCGATGGTCTCCGGGTCGGCGACGGGCTCGCCGCTGACCAGCGGCGCCGCGCCGGCCGCCTGGACACCGAGCATGCGCGGGCGCGACGAGGCGATCCCGTCGGCGTGATACTCCGAGTAGCCCTTCCAGTAGGCGGTGATGTTGCCGGCGTTGCCGACCGGCAACGCATGGACGTCGGGAGCGCGGCCGAGAACGTCGACGATCTCGAAGGCCGCGGTCTTCTGCCCCTCGATGCGGGCCGGGTTGACCGAGTTGACGAGTTCGATCTCGGTGAATTCGGCGGTCGCCTTCCGGGCGAGTTCCAAGCAGTCGTCGAAGTTGCCCTGCACCTGAATGATCTTGGCGCCGTGCATGACCGCCTGCGCGAGTTTGCCCATCGCGATCTTGCCCTGCGGGATCAGCACCGCACAGGTGATCCCGGCGCGGGTGGCATAGGCGGCCGCCGACGCCGAGGTGTTGCCGGTGGACGCGCACAGCACCGCGGTCTTGCCGTTGTTGACCGCGTTGGAGACCGCCATGGTCATACCGCGGTCCTTGAACGATCCGGTCGGATTCAGACCCTCCACCTTGAGGTACACCTCGCAGCCGGTCAGCTCCGACAGGTACGGCGCCGCGACGAGCGGGGTCGCACCCTCGAGCAGGGTGATCACCTTCCAGTCGTCGGCGACCGGCAGCCGCGAACGGTAGGCCTCGATCAGTCCGGGCCACCCCGAATGCACGGGGGCGAGCGGGGTCGACGGGGCGTCAGTCATCGGTACCTTCCAATCGCAGAACACTCGACACCTTGAGCACTTCGTCCATATCTTCCAGTGCCGCAACGCATTCGGACTGCGCACGGTCGGGTGCGCGGTGGGTCACGACGATCAGCCGGGCATCGTCACCCGCGCCTTCCTGCCGCACGGCGGCCAGACTGACCGAACGCTTGGAGAATTCGCTGGCGATCTGCGCGAGCACTCCGGGGCGGTCGGCGACCCGCATCGACACGTAGTAGCGGGTGGGTACGTCGTCGATCGACGCGATCGGCAGTTTCGCGTAGGTGGACTCCAACGGTCCGCGACCTCCGTGCACCTTGTTGCGGGCGGCCATCACCAGGTCACCGAGGACCGCCGAGGCGGTCGGTGCCCCACCGGCGCCTTGTCCGTAGAACATCAGTCTCCCAGCGTTCTGTGCCTCGACGACGACCGCGTTGAACGCACCGCCGACCGTCGCGAGCGGATGGCTCAACGGGATCAGCGCCGGATAAACACGAGCGGAAACACGTTGCGTGCCATCGGCATCGCGCACACGTTCGCAGATCGAGAGCAGTTTGATGGTGCAGTCGAACTTGCGGGCGGCGAGCAGATCGGCCGACGTCACCGCGGTGATGCCCTCGCGGTACACATCCGCGGCGGTGACCCGGGTGTGGAAGGCGATGGACGCGAGGATCGCGGCCTTCGCCGCCGCGTCGTATCCCTCGACGTCGGCGGTGGGATCGGCCTCGGCATAGCCGAGCCGACCGGCCTCTTTGAGCACCACGTCGTAGTCGTCTCCGTCGGCGTCCATCGCCGACAGGATGAAATTGGTGGTGCCGTTGACGATTCCGGCCACCCGCTCGACGGTGTCGCCGGCCAGCGACTGCGTCAGCGGACGGATCACCGGGATGGCACCGGCCACCGCCGCCTCGAAGTACAGGTCGGCGCGGGCCGTCGCCGCCGCGGTCGCGAGTTCACCGGTGTATTCGGCCAACAGCGCCTTGTTGGCCGTGACGACCGACTTGCCACTCTCGAGCGCCTGGCGGATCAGGCTGCGTGCCGGATCGATTCCGCCCATCAACTCGACCACGATGTCGACGTCGTCGCGGGTGACCAACGACGTCGGGTCGTCGGTGAGCAACTCGGAATCGATCTTGCGGGGTTTGGCGAGATCGCGCACCGCCACACCACGCACCTCGAGTCGCGCGCCGACCCGGGCGCGCAGGTCCTCGGCGCTCTCCTCGAGAATGCGCACGACCTCGGTGCCCACGTTGCCCATACCGAGCACCGCGACTCCGATGGATCGTGTCTGTGTACCCGCTCCGGTGGGGTCTTGCGTCTGGCTCACCTAGGTCACCTCCAGCCTCAGGAAATCGTCGATCGTCTCGCGTCGCAGGATCACCCGGGCCGAACCGTCGGCAACACCGACGACGGCCGGGCGGGTGACCATGTTGTACCGCGAGGACATCGAATAACAGTAAGCCCCGGTGGCAGCCACCGCGATCAGGTCCCCGGGCGCCAGATCCTCCGGCAACCAACAGTCCTTGATGACGATATCGCCGCTCTCACAATGCTTTCCGACGACGCGACTGACCACTGCGGGGGCGTCGGACACCCGCGAGACCAGCCGCACGTCGTACTCGGCCTGATAGAGCACCGTGCGGATGTTGTCGCTCATGCCGCCGTCGACCGACACGTAGCGTCGAATCGCTCCCCCACCGAGTTCGACGTCCTTGATGGTGCCGACGCGGTAGAGGGTGATGGTACCGGGGCCGGCGATCGCGCGGCCGGGCTCGACCGCGATCGTCGGCATCGGCAGCCCGACCGCCGCCGATTCACGCTTGACGATCTCGGCCAGCGTTTGCGCCACCGCGACGACGGGCAACGGCCGATCTTCTGGAACGTAGGAAATGCCCAGTCCCCCACCGAGATCCACGATCGACATCTGTGAGGTCTTGTCCACGCCGAACTCGGCGACCACGTCGTGGAGCAGGCCGAGGACGCGGTGTGCGGCGAGCTCGAAGCCGTCCATGTCGAAGATCTGCGACCCGATGTGACTGTGGAGGCCGACCAGTCGCAGGTTGTCGGTCGCGAAGACACGGCGGACCGCCTCCATGGCGACCCCGCCGGTCAGCGCGAAGCCGAATTTCTGGTCCTCGTGCGCGGTCGCGATGAATTCGTGGGTGTGGGCCTCGACGCCGACGGTGACCCGGATCAGCACGTCGGCGACGAGACCTCGTTCGCCGGCGAGTGCGTCGAGTCGTTCGATCTCGGTCATCGAGTCGCAGACGATGTGCCCGACTCCTGCATCGAGTGCCGCGGCGAGCTCGGCAACACTTTTGTTGTTGCCGTGGAAGGCGATTCGCTCGGGCGGAAACCCGGCGTGCAGTGCGATCGCCAGCTCGCCACCGGAGCACACGTCGATCGACAAGCCCTCCTGATCGACCCACTTCGCGATCTCGGTGCACAGGAAGGCTTTTGACGCGTAGTGCACTCGGCCGTAGGGCCCGAAGGCGTCGATCATGTCCGCGCAGCGCGACCGGAAATCGGACTCGTCGATGACGAACAGCGGGGTGTCGAAGGTCTCGGCGAGTTCGCTCACCCCGACCCCGGCGATCTGCAGTTCACCCGAGGAGTCGCGAACGGCGTTGCGCGGCCACACCTGGGCCGGGATCTCGGCGAGTACCGCGGGATCGTTGGGTTTCTGCGCCAGATGCGGGGCAGCCACGAGATCGGCGTGCCGCGGCCCGGCGGGGTGGGCGTTCACATCCGCTCCGGTGCGCCGACGCCGACCAGGGCCAATCCGTTGGCCAGGACCTGACGGCTCGCCGCGCACAGGGCCAGCCGTGCGCGGTGGATGTCGCCCGCCTCCTCGTCGCCCTGCGGCAACACGCGGCAGTGGGCATAGAAGCGGTGATAGGTCCCGGCGAGGCTCTCGAGGTAGCGGCAGATACGGTGCGGCTCACGCAGAGTCGCGGCGGTCGCGACCACCTCGTCGAAATCGCCGAGGGTCTTGATGAGGTCGCCTTCTTCGGCGGTGTCGAGCAGATCGAGGTGCTCGATGCTCGCCGAGAGCCCGAGATCGTCGGCGTTGCGTCCGAGTGCGGCAAGGCGGGCGTGGGCGTACTGCACGTAGTACACCGGGTTGTCGTTGGACTGCTTGGCGAGCAGATCGAGGTCGATGTCGATGTTGACGTCGATCGACGAGCGGATCAGCGCATACCGGGCGGCGTCCACCCCGACCGCGTCGACGAGGTCGTCGAGGGTGATCACCGTGCCGGCACGCTTGCTCATCCGCACCGGCTTGCCGTCGCGCACGAGGTTCACCATCTGCCCGATCAGCACCTCGACGGTGTCCGGGTCGTCACCGAGTGAGGCCGCGGCCGCCTTGAGCCGCTTGATGTATCCGTGGTGGTCGGCGCCCAGCATGTAGATGCACAGGTTGAAGCCCCGGTTGCGCTTGTCGCGGTAGTAGGCGATGTCGCCGGCGATGTAGGCGGCCTCACCGTCACTCTTGATGACGACGCGATCCTTGTCGTCGCCGTACTGCTCGGTGCGCAGCCACCAGGCGCCGTCGGACTGGTACAGGTTGCCGTTGGCCTTGAGTTCGGCGATGCACTCGTCGACCAGCCCGGTCTCGAACATCTTGTTCTCGTGGGTGAAGACGTCGAAGTCGGTGCCGAACTCGTGCAGGCTCGCCTTGATGTGGTCGAACATCAACTCGACGCCCACTGCACGGAAGGTCTCGACCCGCTGCGCCTCAGGCTGGTCGAGAACACCAGGAACCTTCTCCGTGACCTGACGCGCGATGTCGACGATGTACTCGCCCGCGTACCCGTCCTCGGGCGTCGGCTCGCCGAGTGCCGCAGCCTCCAGCGACCGCGCGAAGCGATCGATCTGGGCGCCGTGATCGTTGAAGTAGTACTCGCGCGTCACCGCGGCCCCGCGGGCCGCCAGCACGCGTCCGAGCGCGTCGCCGACCGCGGCCCACCGGGTGCCACCGAGGTGGATCGGCCCGGTCGGGTTGGCCGAGACGAATTCGAGGTTGATCACCTTGTCGGCGAATTCGTCGCCGCGACCGTACTGCGTGCCCCGGTCGAGCACCGTGGCGACGACGGTGTTCTGCGCGGCCGCCGCCAACCAGATGTTGACGAATCCGGGGCCCGCGACCTCGGCCTTGGCGATCCCGTCGGTGGCAGCGAAGGCATCGGCGAGCCATCCGGCCAGCTCACGGGGATTCACCCCGAGCTTCTTGCCCAGTTGCAGTGCGACGTTGGTGGCGTAGTCGCCGTGGTCGGCATGACGCGGTCGCTCCACCACCACGGCGTCGGGGACCAATGACGTGTCGAGGTCATGGTCTGCCACGACGGTGCGGGTGACAGAGCTCAGCAGCACGGCGAGATCGGCGGGAGTCACAACACATCATCCTATGGTCCCGCCGGAGGCCGGGAACAATCGGCTCGACCGGGGCCACCCTGCCCGGCCGCTCCGCGGGACTCGTCAGGCGGTCGGCGTCGGGTCGAACTCCTCGACGACGGGTTCGGCCCCGGCCCGCAGGGTGACGAACGACCATTCCGGCACCGCCGTCCAATGCGTGTCCCGGTACTCCAGTTCGAGCGGCTCGGACACCAGAATCCGGCCGTCGGCGGGCAGCTCGATATGCGCTCCCGGATCGGCCGCCGACAACCGCATGTGCCCCGTCGAGTGATACAGCGTGCGCGAGGACCGGTCGCTCGAGTACCTCAGCGCGTAGAGCGCGTCGCCGTCGGCGGCGCAGAAGGTACCGACGAAGGGTTCGACGACGCCGTGGTCGGCGCGCGCCCGCTCGATACGGGCCACCATCCGCGCGAACGCGCCCTTCGGGTCGCTCGCCAGTCCGTAGGTCAGGGCGAGGAAGAAGCACACCTCGGTGTCGGCGTTGCCCTCCACGAATGGGTACAGCTGGGGGTCGATGTCGAAGGTCAGGTCCCGCTTGAGATCGGAGAACCGCGGAATCTCCCCGTTGTGCTGAAACAGCCAGCGCCCGTGCACGAACGGATGGCAGTTCACACGTTCGGTGGTGCCGCCGAGCGCGGCACGCACATGCGCGAGGAACATCGGTGACCGGATCTGCTCGGCGAGTCGCTGCAGGTTGTGGTCGCTCCAGGCGGGCCGGGTGTCGCGGTATTGGCCGGGAAAACCGCGATCGCCGTACCATCCGAACCCGAAGCCGTCGCCGTTGGTCGGCCAGTCGTGATGCCGAATCATCGTCGTCATCGGCGAACCCGGGAGATAGAGCTGACGCGCCTCGAAGCTCTGGTCGACCAGCGAGTGCGACGGCCTGGTCAGCAGGTCCTCGAGATGGATCGGGGAACCGGTGTAGGCCAACCAGCGACACATGGACCGACCGTAGCAATCAGCCGCACCGCGCGAAGCCCAACCGGAGCGGCTCGGCGCCGGCAGACCTCGGCGAATCGCTAGGGTGACCCCATGATCCGAGCCATCCGCCTGCACAACGACGAGAACGGACGTTCACACGTTCAGCACGGACACATCGATCTGGTGGAGAACGCGGTGCGCTCGGCCTCGGCGGCCACGACGACCTCGGCGTTCCAGGAAACCGAGAGCGGCGGGTCGCTCGATTGGCACACCGCGCCGCGACGGCAGTACGTGATCACCCTCGCGGGTGTTCTGGACTTCGTGACCCGCGACGGGGAGCAGTTCCGGCTCGAACCGGGGATCGTGCTGGTGGCCGAGGACACCGTCGGCACCGGACATCGGTGGCATCTCGTGGGCCACGACCCGTGGCGCCGCCTCTACGTGGGGCTCGCCGAAGGCGCCGACAGCGGGTTCGTCCCCGACGCCTGAAGGTTCTGGCGAGCTCGCACTCGTCGAGCGAGACTCAGCTGATGTTCTGGGCGAGGCCCACCAGGATGTTCTCGGGCCCGCGGATGTAGCAGAGGCGATAGACGTTCTCGTACTGCACCACCTCGGGGCCGACGAGACGCGCGCCTTTGGCGACGGCGCGGGCGAGGATGTCGTCGAGGTCATCGACCTCGAACATGACGCGCAGATATCCGAGCGCGTTCACCGGCGCGTTGCGATGGTCGTCGATCACCTCGGGTGCGAGGAACCGTGAGAGTTCTAGCCGACCGTGTCCGTCGGGCGTGCGCATCATCGCGACCTCGACGCGCTGATCGGCCAGCCCGGTCACCCGACCGGCCCACTCCCCCTCGGCCATCGCGCGCCCCTCGAGCTCGAGCCCGAGTTCGACGAAGAAGTCGATCACTGCCGAGAGATCCTCGACGACGATGCCGACGTTGTTCATCCGGATCGTCATGCGTGGCGCCCTCGTTTGGGAATTCTGTTGGGCCCGTTCATTGCTGAACCTCCGGATCGGCGAACACGGGCGTGCGGCGGCTCATCCCCGCCGCGACCGCCTCCAACTGATTCGGCGAACCCATCAGACCGACCTGCAGTTCGCTCTCCAGCAGCAGCGCCGACGCCGGATCGGAGCTCGTCCAGGTGTCGTCGTAGAGACGCTTGGCGGCCTGAACCGCATGCGGGGATTTGCCGGCGATCTCGTGAGCCAGCGCCAATGCCTCGGCGACCGGGTCGTCGGCGACGCGGGTGACGAGGCCGAGCGCATCGGCTTCGGTGCCGCTCACGATGCGCCCGGTGAACGTCAACTCCTTGGCGACGTCGATGCCGACGAGCCGCGGCAGGGTCTGGGTGATACCCATGTCGGGTACCAGACCCCACTTGACCTCCATGATCGACAGACGGGCATCCGGTGCCGCATATCGGATATCGGCACCGAGCGCGATCTGCATTCCGCCGCCGAAGCAGTTGCCGTGCACAGCGGCGATCACCGGCGCGGCGATGCGCGACCAGTCGTAGGACACACGCTGGGCCAGATTGGCGGCGCGGCCGTCCTCGCGTGCCATGAGATCCATCGGACCGCTGCCCTCGCGGTCGCCCAGACTCGTGATGTCGAGGCCCGAACAAAAACTCTTGCCGTCACCGTGGAGTACGACGGCGCGCACGGTGCGATCCGCGGCCAGCTTCTCGGTGACGTCCACGAGCGCCTCGAACATCGCGGTGTCGAGAGCGTTGTGCTTCTCGGCACGATCCAGCGTGACCGCGGCGACGCCGTCTGCGTCGACGTCGAGGCGAATTCTGTGCTCGCTCATACTGATACCGATCTCCCGGGCCGGACGTCACGACTGCACACTGTTGTCCAGGGTGCGCTGCCGACGTTACAGGTGGGTGCGGTGGCACGGTAGACGTTGCGCGGGAAGGATGTCGCGCCGTCTCGCACGCACAGAGGGAGTGCAGCGGCAAGGAAGTTACGGTGCCCCCGGCAGGATTCGAACCTGCGGCCTTCTGCTCCGGAGGCAGACGCTCTATCCCCTGAGCTACGGGGGCTCAACGGGCGGCACTCAGAGTAGCGCACTCCGGTCCGGCAACCCAATCCGGCAGGTCACGACACGCCCACCACGCCGTCCATGCGCACCGAGGACCCGTTGGTCCCTCGCATCACGTGCAGTTGCGCCGGAATCCTCGCGCGCATCTCGTCGACGTGACTGACGACGCCGACCACCCGTCCGCCCGAACGCAACTCGTCGAGGACGCCCATGACGAGGTCGAGCGCCTCGGGGTCCAGGGACCCGAAGCCCTCGTCGATGAAGATGGTGTCGAGGACGCGGCCGCCCGATTCGGTCGACACGACATCGGCCAGTCCGAGGGCCAGGGCCAGCGAGGCGAAGAAGGTCTCTCCACCGGACAGCGTGGTGGCCGCACGAACGGCGCCGGTGTACTCGTCGTGCACCTCGATGCCCAACCCACCGCGGCGGCCGCGTGGACCGGCCGCGTCGGAGTGGACGAATTCGTAACGGCCCGAGGACATCTGATGCAGCCGAACCGACGCCGCCACCAAGACCTCCTCGAGACGCGAAGCCAGCACGTAGGAGTGCAGCGACATCTTGCGCGCATTCTGGCCACGCCCGGCGACCAGATCGGCCAGACCCTGCACGCGAGCGTGCCGCTCCCGGGCCGGCGCCAGCACATCGAGCGCCGACCAGAACTCGGCGACGAGCTCCTCGAGTCGCGTCACCGTTCGGGCGGCCAGGGCGTGCTCACGCGCCGCCGCCTCCTGCCGCCGCTGCGCCAGCGCCAGCGCCTCCGACAGAACGCCGATGTCGACCGGCTCGGTCGACACCGCCGCAGCGACGTCGGCGTCTGCCATCGTCTCCTGGGCGCCGGCACGCAGCTCCCCCGCCCGAGCGACCATCGTCTCCCAGGCATCGAGCTGCGTGGGCGTCGCCGCCGCGGCGCGCAGCGCGCCCACATCACTGAATCCGGCCTCGGACAACCGCAATTCGAGTCGACCGGCGAGGTCATCACGGTGCCGGACCGCGCGGTGCAGGTCGGCTCGCGCATCGCGCAGGGCTCGGGCCCGGCGGCACAACTCGGCCAGCTCGGCACGTCGCTCATCGACACCGATACGCCCGCCGGTGGCCTGTGCGACCTCGGCATCGAGATCGTCGATCTCGCGACGCAGCGACGAGCGGCGTTCCGCGCGCGCCGACGTCGATGCCACGAGACGGCCGAGTTCGGTGCGCCAGGTCTCGATCTCGGCGTCGATGGCGTTGACGGCGCGTTCGAGGGTCGGGATCGACGCCACCCGGGTCCGGGCGTCGGCGAGCTCACGGTCGAGTACCTGTCGACGCGACCTCACCGCATCCGCGGATTCCTCGCCGATCTCCTCGTCGAGGTGCGCACGGCGTGCCTCGAGCGTGGCCAGCGCCGTCTCGGCTCGCCCCCGGCGCGCGGCCGCACGATCTTCGGCGGCCGCGGCCGCGGCCTCCGCGGTCTTCGCGACGTCGGTCTGCTCGCCGGCATCGGCGGGCGCGGGGTGCTCGGTCGATCCGCACACCATGCACGGCTCTCCCTGGGCGAGCGTTGAGGCGAGCTCGGCGGCCATGCCGGCAATCCGGCGCTCCCGCAGATCGAGGTGGTGTTCGCGTGCGGCGGTGTGTGATTCACGTGCGGTGAGCACCTCCGTGCGAGCCTGCATGAGCTCGGCGTCCAGTGCTTGTCGCGCGACGAACGATGCGACCAGCTCCTCGCATCGTTCGCGGTCGGCGGCGAGCCGTTGCACGTCGGATCTCGCTTCGGAAGCGGCCGTCAACGCGGTCACCGCAGCCTGACGGCGGTCCGGCGCGGCCTCCAGCATGTCGGTCAGCTCGGCGGTACGGGCTTGTGCGGCAGCCACTTCGGCGTCGAGCCGACGAAGGTCGGTTAGCAGCGTCGGACGCTGTTCGACGCGCCGCGCGAGCGGCTCCCACCGCGCCGACTCCCCGGTCCACCGTTCGATCGCCACGTCGAGATCGGAATCGGGGCCCACGAGCGCGGCGCCCTCGGGCAGATCGGCGAATCCCGCTGCGGCAGAGTCGTATGCGCGGCTCGCGGTGGTCGCAGCCGACGCTGCGGCGTCGTGGTCGTCGGCCAGCGGAATGATCGGTGCCGCGGCGCGAGCTGCCCGTGCCGCGACGCGTGCCTGCTCGAGGTCGGCAGCTCCGGCATCGAGCTGGGTCAATCGCGCCTGCGCCTCGAGGCCTCGACGCCGCAACTCCGCCAGCCGATTTCCGTTCGCGAGTGTTGTCTGCGCACCGTCGAGTTCGGCCTGCGCCGCGGTCAGTCGCCGGTGGGCGGACTCGACGGTCTCCCGGGCGTTGGCCAGACACCCTTGCGCCCAGTCGATCTCCGCCTCCGTCGGCGGTTCGCAGTCGAGCACTGCCGCCATCTGACCGGCGATGCGTTCGACCGCCGCCGCCTTCTCACCGAGAGCGGCTTCGGCCTGCCGGGCACGGTCCTTGAGCCACTCCTCGACCCCACCGAACCGCTCGGTGTCGAACAGCCGCTCCAGCAACGCTTCTCGATCCTCGGAGCTCGCGCGCAGGAATCGCGCGAAGTCGCCCTGCGGGAGGAGCACGACCTGGAAGAACTGATCGGCACTCATCCCGAGCAGTCGCGTGATCGACTCACCGATCTCCGGTAGCCGGGTCAGTGCCGGTCCCGAGTCGTCGAGCCAGGTCATCGTGGCCTTTGCCTGGACCTTGGTGGTGCCGGTTCCGCGCTTCTTGGGTCGGTGATACTCCGGGGCGCGCACGATGCGCATCCGTCGGCCACCGATGGTCGCCTCGAGCTCCACTTCCGGAACCTGCTGTGCATCAGCATGATCGGAGTGCAGACGGCGCCCCTCCTGCCGCGTACCGGGCACCCTGCCGAACAACGCGAAGGCCACGGCATCGAGCACCGAGGTCTTACCGGCTCCGGTCTGCCCGTGCAGCAGGAACAGGCCGTCGGCACCGAGGGCGTCGAAATCGATCTCGGTGTCCGCGGCGAACGGCCCGAACGCCGTCATCCGTAAACGATGCAGTCTCATCGGCGGCGCCTCACGCCGACTTCGGTTCGGTGTCGAGGGCGAACAGCGCCCACTGCCCTTGATCGGCCTCGATTGCCTCGACATCACCAGCACCGACCTCTACGGCACCGGCCTCGACCACTTCCGGTTCGCCGACGACCTCACGCAGCGCACGCTCGATCAGGTCACGCTCGGCCGCCGACGGCTCGTCACGAACGTCACCGACGAACGCCGCGATGATCTCCGCGTCGGTGCGTCCGCGTATCCGCGACCGGTAGTCGAGACGACCGAGGGCCTCCGGCCGCTCCCAGTGCACGTGCACCGCGTAGGGGAATCGCTCGCGCAGCCGCCGCATCGCGTCGAGCGGCCGGATCGTGTCGGTGAGCGTCGCCTGGATGTAATGCTCATGCGCGTCGGCGTACGCCTCGTCACCGAGGAGTTCGTCGAGAGTGCCTCGCAGGGAGGACAATCCGCGCACGGCGGGCAGCTCGTGCAGGCGAACGTCGGTCACGCCGTCGGAATCGAGATCGACGAGCCACACGCCCTTGCGATGACTGTTCTCACCGAAGGAGTACGGCATCGGCGAGCCGCTGTAGCGCACCGCCGGGGTGATCTCCTGCGGTGAGTGCAGGTGACCGAGCGCCACATAATCGATCCCCGAGAAGGTATCGGCGGCAACCGTTTCCACCCCACCGACGCTGATGGACCGCTCCGATCCGGTACTGACGGCCCCGCTGACGAACGCATGGGCGGCGACGACGGTACGCGTGCCGCGTGCGGTGGCGTCGGCGCGCACCCGGTCCATCGCCGCACCCAGTACGCCCTGATGACCGCAGGGGGCGTCGATGTCGAAAGCCTTTCGGACGGCGTCGGGTTCGAGGTAGGGAATCCCGTAGAACGCGACCGGCCCGAACTCGTCGTCGAGCAGGACCGGTGTGTCGATGGCAGCGACACTCGTGCGCAGGTGCAGCCCGCCCGCAGCGGCGAATGCCGATGCGGCACCGAGGCGGGTCGGTGAATCGTGATTGCCGGAGGTGACGACGATCTGCGCCCCGGCGGCGGCGATGTCACCCAGACCGGCGTCGTAGACGGACACCGCATCCGCCGAGGGAACCGAACGGTCGTACACATCGCCCGCCACCACGACGACGTCGACCGACTCGGTGGCGACGATCGCAGCGATGTCGGCCAGCATCCGACGTTGATCGGACAGGAGCTCGACACTGTGGAACGTCCGGCCGAGGTGCCAGTCCGAGGTGTGCAGAATCCGCATGTCCAACACCGTACGATCGGCCACCGACAGATCAGGGGAGGCGCCGCGGGGACATCCCGCGGCACCTCCCCCGACCTGGACGGACTCGGCAAACCGGGCTACGCGGCGCCGGCTCCCTCGACCTCACCCTTGGAGACCGCGGCCGCCGCGGTGAACGGCGACGCCTGGTGCTTGGGCCGCGTCAGGAACAACGTGGCGAGAACACCGATCAGCAGCACCCCGGCCGGCAGGTACAGCGACTGGCCCATGGCGGTGGCGAACGGCTCACGCACGAACGCGGGCAGCTGACTGACCGCGTTGCTCTGCTCGGTGGTGTTCACCCCGGGCAGTTCGGCGGCCAGTCGGGTCTGCATGATGGCGCCGACAGCCGCCGAACCGATCACCGAACCGATCATCCGGGTGGTGTTGTAGACCCCGGCCCCCGCGCCGGCCTGTTGCCACGGCAGGTTTCGTGTCGCCGTCGCCGCCAGCGGCGCCCAGATACCCGCCGAAGCGATGCCCATCAGACACATCGGAATGACCAACTGCCACACCGGTGTCGCCGGGCGGGCGATCACGCCGACCCAGCCCACGGCGATCGACTGCAACAGCAACGCGGTGGCGATGATCGCGCTGGGATGGACCTTGTCGAGGATTCGACCGACGATCGGCGCCAGGAAGCCCGTGAGCACCGCCATCGGCACCATCATCACCGCCGAGCGGGTCGGCGACATCCCGCCGACGAGCTGCAGGAAGAACATCACCGGGATCATCAGGCCGGAGATCGCGAAACCCATCGATGCGATACCGATGTTGGAGAGGGTGAAATTGCGGTCCTTGAACAGCGAGAGCGGCACGAGTGGTTCGGTGCGGATGCGCGACTGCCAGTAGATGAAAACGGCCATCACCGCGATGCCGCCGATGATCAGCACCCAGATCCAGGGGGCCCAGTCGTACTTCTCGCCGTCCTGGATGCCGAAGACGAGCGCCGACAGACCGACCGCCGACAGCACCACGCCGATCCAGTCGAAGGAATGGTCGTGGGTGTCGACCGAGGGGACGAGGGTGGCGGCGAGGATCAGCCCGACGATGCCGACGGGCAGGTTCACGAAGAAGATCCACTCCCAACCGAATTGGTCGGTGAGGATTCCGCCGAGCAGCGGGCCAACCAGGGTGGCGACACCGGCGACGGTGCCCCACACGCCCATGGCCGCGCCGCGCTTCTCGGGCGGGAAGATCCGGGTGATGAGGGCCATGGTCTGCGGGGTGATCAGCGCGGCACCGATGCCCTGGAGGGCGCGCGCGGCGATCAGTTCGCCGATCGAGCCGGCGAAACCACACCACACACTCGCGGCGGTGAAGACGACCAGACCGACCTGGTAGACGAGTTTGGGACCGTACTTGTCACCGAGCCGGCCGGTGATCAGCAGCGGCACGGCGTAGGTGAGCAGGTAGGCGCTGGTGACCCACACGATGCCGTTGACGTCGGTGCGCAGTGCGACCTGGATCTCGGGCTGGGCGACGGCGACGATCGTCATGTCGACGAGGATCATGAAGAACCCGACGCACAGCGCCATCAGGGACAGCCAGGGGCGGTTGGTCACCGCCGCCGGGGAGGTGGACGTACTCATTGCGGGGTCACTTTCTGTGGGGACTCTGGGGTGGAGAACACGTGCTGCATGGCGGCATAGGGTGAATCCGGGTCGTCGAGCCATTCGACCTCTCCGGACTCCAGACGATCGAGAAGACCGGTGAGCCACTCGATCTGGGTCCGCAGGGTGGCGATCCGACAGCCGGCGTCGAGGAAGAACATCTCCGGGGTGCCCTTGCCCGCCGCCCATTCGGCGGCGTCGACGAACTGCGCGAGATCGGCGCGCATCGCCTCGATGCGGGCCGAGAGCAACTCGATCACCCGCGCCCGGGGAAGGGCGTGGGCTTCCGACAGCGCGAGGTAGAGCTCGGGATACTCGGGTGAGTGCTGGGCGAGGATGCGCTCGAGATTGACCACGAGTGCCTCCTGTCCGGCCTCGGTGATCGCATACACGGTGCGTTCGGGCCGGTTGCCCTCCCGTCGGACGTCGTGGACCTCGATCAGTCCGTTCCCGAGGAGCCGGTCAACCGTGTGGTACAGCGTGCCCGGCCGAAACTTCACCAGCCGATCCTCACGTCGCTCGAGCGTGATCTGCACCATCTCGTACGGGTGTAGTGGTTGTTCGGCGAGTAGCCCGAGCACCAGCACCGCCAACGGAGCAAGCGCATGATCACCCCCGCCACGACCGGATCCCACGTCGCACACCTTTCGACCCAGACCAAATATTCCACGTGGAATATACACCCTGGAGTGTTCGGTGCCAATGTCGTGAGCGCTGATTAGTGTGGTCGTCATGGCCACCGACACCACCCCCGCCGCGGCGGGCTCAGCAGCAGCCGGAACTCAGGGATCGACCGGAGCGCAGGGCTCGTACGTCACCGGCGGCCAGGAGTTCGTCCGCGACACCAAATACATCGAGACCCGCATCACCCGGGACGGCCGCGACGGCTACCCCGTCGAGGCCGGCCGCTACCGGCTCGTCGCCGCACGCGCGTGCCCGTGGGCGAACCGCACGCTGATCGTGCGCCGGCTCCTCGGACTCGAGGACGCCATCTCCCTCGGCCTGTGCGGACCCACCCACGACGCCGACTCGTGGACCTTCGACCTCGACCCCGGCGGCGTCGATCCGGTGCTCGGCATCCCCCGCCTCAAGGACGCCTACGACAAGCGTTTCCCCGGTTACCCCAAGGGCATCACCGTGCCCGCGGTCGTGGACATCCCGACCGGTGAGGTCGTCACCAACGACTTCCCGCAGATCACCATCGACTTCGAACTCGAGTGGACCGACCATCACCGCGACGGCGCACCGCAGCTCTATCCCGAGCATCTGCGCGACGAGATCGACGCCGTCAACAAGGGCGTCTACACCGAGGTCAACAACGGCGTCTACCGATGCGGTTTCGCCGGTAGTCAGGACTCCTACGACAAGGCCTACTCGCGACTGTTCACCAAGCTCGACGAGCTCTCCGAACGTCTCGCGACACAGCGATATCTGGTGGGCGACACCATCACCGAGGCCGATGTGCGACTGTTCACCACGTTGGCGCGATTCGACGCCGTCTACCACGGCCATTTCAAGTGCAATCGCACCAAACTCGACGAGATGCCCGTGCTGTGGGCCTACGCCCGCGATCTCTTCCAGACGCCGGGCTTCGGTGACACCACCGATTTCACCCAGATCAAGCAGCACTACTACATCGTCCACCGCGACATCAATCCCACCGGGATCGTCCCGCAGGGCCCCGACCTGCGCAATTGGCTGACCCCACACCACCGCGAGGAGCTCGGCGGCACTCCGTTCGGCGACGGCACCCCGCCACCGCCACCACGACCCGCCGAGGTCGTCCCCGCCGAGCACTGGGTGCCGACGTCATGAGCGAGAAGACGCCTCCCGCGTCCGGGCGGTCGGTGGAGTTCACCGGCAACATGCTCGACAAGGCGCAGCGCCTGCAGGCGCCCGCTGTCGCCAAATACGTTCGGGCGCTTCGGGAAAAGCATCCCGACGACTCCCCCGCCCAGATCATCACCCGCCTGGAGAAGCGCTATCTCACCGCGGTCACCGGGTCCGGGTCGGCGGTCGGTGCGACCGCCGCGGTCCCCGGCGTCGGCACGTTCACCGCGTTGGGCGCGATGACCGGTGAGACAGCGCTGTTCCTCGAGGCATCGGCGCTGCTGGCACTCGCGATCGCCGAGGTGCACGGGATCGGGGTGCACGAGAGCGAGCGTCGTAAGACGCTGGTGCTGACCGTCGCCCTCGGCGAGGAGGGCCTGAGCGTCCTCGGCCGTGTCGTCGGCACGCAGGGCGGCGCCCTGCGCCGACTCGGGCGCGCCTCGGCCCCGAGTGGCGCCTTCGCCAAACTCAACAAGAACCTGATGAACCGGATCGCCAAGAAGTACGCGCTCAAACGTGCTCCGTTGGTGATCGGCCGCCTCCTCCCGGCGGGTATCGGCGCCGTCATCGGCGGGGCGGGCAACCGCGTCCTCGGTAAGCGGGTGATCGCCAACGCCCGGGAGGCCTTCGGTCCCCCACCGCAACACTGGACTCTCGACGGCGCCGTTGTCTCCGACCCCTGGTTGCCCCGCGGCAACCCGTGACCGCCTCGACTCGCTGGGCCCAGGTCGATCCACCGGCCACCGGGCCCGCCGTTCCCGAGGGCCGCACGCCGGACGACGACGGACGCGGCTGGGTGCGTCGCCTGACCGCCGAATGCCTGCAGTACCGCCGGCTCGTGGTGGTGACACTGTCGGTCACCCTGGTGGCGGTCGGCGTCGACCTGGTCGCGCCACTGCTCGCACGCGCGGCCCTCGACCGCGCCACCGGCATCCCCGGTTCATGGACCATTCCGACCATCGTGGTCGCGATGATCGTCCTCGCGATCGTGCGGTACTTCTGCCAGTTCGGTCGCCGACTCACCGCCGGACAGCTGTCGATCTCGGTGCAGAATGCGTTGCGGCTCAAACTCTTACGCACACTGCTCCACCTCGACGGCGCCACCCAGACCGACATCCGTACCGGCCAGGTCGTCTCCCGGTCGATCTCGGATCTGCAGATCGTGCAGGGGCTGCTGGCGATGGTGCCGCTCTCCGCCGGCGCCGCAGTGCAGGTGGTGATCGCACTGGGAATCATGCTCTATCTGTCGCCGCTGCTCACCGTGATCTCACTGGCGATCCTGCCGATGGTGGCCGTGGTCGTG
Source organism: Gordonia sp. L191 (assembly GCF_030077625.1). Lineage (NCBI taxonomy): Bacteria > Bacillati > Actinomycetota > Actinomycetes > Mycobacteriales > Gordoniaceae > Gordonia > Gordonia sp. L191. Next base: position 3,246,238 of record NZ_CP125996.1, read on the forward strand.
TTGACCACCCGGCGCCGGTTGTTCGCGGCCACCTGGTCGGCGCAACAGGCCGCCGCCGATGTGGCACAGCATGTCGAGGAGACGGTCACCGGTGTCCGCGTCGTCAAGGGATTCGGACAGGAGACCCGCGCCGTCGACGAACTCGTCGGACTCGGACGCGATCTCTTCGCCAAGCGGTTGCGTGCGGGCAAGATCAACTCGTATTTCACCCCGACCATGTCGGCGATCCCGCAACTCGGCCTGGTTGCGGTCATCGGTGTCGGTGGCTACCTCACCCTGAACGGGTCGATCACCGCGGGCACCTTCCTTGCGTTCGCGACCTACGTCACCACCATGACCACCCTCGCGCGGCTGCTGACCAACGTGGTGGTCAGCGGTCAACTCGCCCGCGCCGCGGTGGAACGGGTCTACGACGTCGTCGACGCACCCACGGACCCCGACGACGCCAACACCGCCGGCCTTCCCGACGGCCCGCTGGGACTGGAATTGTCCGGCGTGGTGTTCGGCCACGACGACCGCACCGTCCTCGACGGCATCGATCTGCAGATCGCGCCGGGCGAATGTGTCGCCGTCGTCGGGCCGCCGGGATCGGGCAAGTCGACCCTCGCCGATCTCGTCAGCCGCCACCGACGCCCCGACCGCGGGACCATCGCACTGCTGTCCGGGCCGGATTCCTCGACGCGTCATCCGCTCTCCGAGCTGTCCGCGGATGCCCTGCACTCGGCGGTGGGCGTCGTCTTTGACGAGCCGTTCCTGTACTCGGACACCATCGCCACCAACATCACCCTCGGTGATCGCCCCGAGCCGTCCCCGACCCCCGGCTCCGGACCGGTTCCGCCGCGCCTGCTCGCCGCCGCACGGGACGCCGACGCCCTCGACTTCATCACCGCGCTGCCCGACGGATTCGACACCGTCGTCGGCGAGCGCGGCCTCACCCTGTCCGGCGGGCAACGTCAGCGGGTGGCCCTGGCACGTGCGCTCTATGCCGATCCCCGGTTGCTCATCCTCGACGACGCGACCTCGGCGGTCGACGCCTCCACCGAGTCACGCATCCTGCACCGTCTGCGTGACCGCTCCACCGACCGGCCCACCATGCTGGTGCTCGCGCACCGGCGGTCGACCCTCATGCTCGCCGACCGCGTCGCCGTCCTCGACGAGGGCCGGATCGTCGACGTGGGTACCGTCGCCGAGCTCGAAGAGCGCAGTCCGCGTTTCCGCGCGTTGATGTCGCCGATCCAGTCCGTCGCCGACGACGCCACCGCAACGCTCACCCCGACGCCGCAGCACCACACAGAGGACCTGTGGCCCGCCGATGCGCCTGCGCCGGAGCAGGATTCGACCACCCGCGCCGCGAGCGCCCCGCCGACCGGCGGAACCGGGGGCCGCGGCGGTCGGGGTGCGGGGATCGCCGGTGCTCTGGGTGCGATGCCGGCAACACCGGCGCTGCTCGCGTCTGTCGCACGATTGCGGCCCGCCGACGAGGATCCGCGGGTCGACGTCGACGCGATGCGGGTGGAGAATCCGCATTTCTCCCTGTGGCAGATCCTGGCGCCGGTGCGCTGGCTGCTGGCGCTGGCCATCGTGGCGATCGGCGTGGACACCCTCACCGGGCTGGTCTTCCCGTCGTTGGCGCGCACCGTCATCGACGCGGCCACGCACACCGACGAACGCACCCTGCTCATCGCGACCGGTATCGGCGTGGGCACCGTCGTGCTCGGCTGGTTCGCCGCCGCGGGCATGACGCTGTACTCGACCCGCGCGGGCGAACGAGTGCTGTTCGGCTTGCGTGTGCGCAGCTACGCGCACCTACAGCGGCTCGGCCTCGACTACTACGAGCGTGAGTTGTCCGGGCGCATCATGACGCGGATGACCACCGACGTCGACGCCCTCTCGACGTTTTTGCAGACCGGTCTGTCGACCGCGATCGTGGCGGTGCTGACGCTGGTCGGGGTCACCGTGGCGATGCTGTTCACCGACCTCGAACTCGGGGCGCTGATCCTGCCGGTGCTGCCGGTCCTGATCGTGGCGACCGTGGTCTTCCGCCGGATCGCCTCCCGCGCCTACACGCGCTCCCGGGAACTGGTCAGTGCGGTCAACGCCGACTTCCAGGAGAACATCGCCGGCATCAAGACCACCCAGGCCTACCGCAACACCGCCCCGGCCACCCGCCGCTTCACCGGCCTGACGTTGGACTGGGTACGCGCGCGAATGACCTCGCAGCGCGCGATCTCGGTCTACTTCCCGTTCATCACGTTGTGCAGCGATCTGGCGACCGCGGCGACGATCGCGGTCGGCGCGCACCAGATCACGACGGGCGCGTTGTCGGCGGGCACCCTGGTCGCCTTCATCCTCTACCTGTCGCTGTTGTTCGGTCCCGTACAACAACTTTCACAAGTGTTCGACGGTTATCAGCAGGCGGTCGTCGGCCTCCGGCGTATCGCCGATCTCTTGCGTACCGAGACGACCGTCGCCGAACGCAGCGACGCCATCGATCCCGGGAGTGCTCGATTCACCGGTGACGCTCGCCTCGACGACGTCGCATTCCGCTATTCGGGGGCGAGTGTCGACGCGCTCGGCGGCATCGATCTGCACATCCCCGCCGGTACCTCCCTGGCGCTGGTGGGCCGCACCGGCGCCGGCAAGTCGACGATTGTGAAACTGCTCGCCCGCTTCTACGACCCCACCGACGGCGTGGTGCGGATGGACGGCACCGACATCCGCCGGTTCACGCTGCGCGGCTATCGCCGCCACATCGGCATCGTGCCGCAGGAACCGCACCTGTTCACCGGCACCGTCGCCGACAACATCGCCTACGGGCGACCCGAGGCCGACCACGAACAGATCGCCGCGGCCGCCGCGGCGGTCGGCGCGACGACGATGATCGCCGGCCTGCCGGGCGGCATGCGTCACCCGATCGGCGAGCGCGGGGCCGGATTGTCGTCGGGGCAGCGCCAGCTCATCGCGCTCGCGCGGGCCGAGCTCGTCGAACCCGATCTGCTCCTGCTCGACGAGGCGACGGCCACCCTCGACCAGGCGACCGAGGCGATGGTGCTCGCCGCTGGTGACGCGGTGACCCGCAGCCGGACGTCGGTGATCGTCGCCCATCGCCTCGCGACCGCGGCGCGCGCCGATGTGATCGCGGTGGTCGACGGCGGCCGGATCGTGGAGATGGGAACACACGAGGATCTACTCACGTTGGGCGGTAGGTACCGCGCGTTCTGGGATGCCGGTGTCGACCCGGACGCCGACGGTATCGAACCTGCCGACGAACTCATCCGCTGAGTTCACCGGCGCCCGGTGGCGACCCGACGACGTGCGCCCTCGGTGAGGTGGGACTCACGGCGTCCACAGCGTGGTAGGCGCGTACCATCGGCAGGTGGTTCACGACGATCTTCACAAGAGACTTTCGTCGTGACGTGGCGACCCGACACCTTCAGGGAATTGAGGCGAGAAACCGCTGTGAGCAGTTCGACATCCGAAACCGACTTCGGACAGAACGAATGGCTGGTCGAGGAAATGTACCAGCAGTATCAGAAGGATCCGAACTCGGTGGACCCGAGTTGGCACGACCTTCTGAAGAACTACACACCGAACGGTGGCGACACCGGTGCGAGCGGGTCGTCGAACAGGTCGGGTGCCCGCGCCGCGTCCGCGAACGGCTCCGCATCCACCAACGGCTCGGCGTCCACCCCGAGCACCTCCGGCCCCACCACTTCCAGCGCGGCCAAGCCCAGCCCCGCCAAGGCCACGTCGACCGACTCCCAGCCCGCCCCGCAGCGCAAGCAGGGCGTGACCCTCGATCAGGGCCCCGAGCCGCGTACGGCGACCACCCGCAAGACCCCCGCGCGTGAGGCGTCGGCCACCAAGGCCGCCTCCGGGCGCAGCGTCGCCAGCCGCGACGGATCCTCGCAGTCGCAGAAGGATCGGCCCGCCAAGGAGCCGGCAGCCAAGACCACCGAATCATCCTCTGCGGCCACCGAGGACGAGACCAAGGTGTTGCGCGGACCGGCCGCCGCCATCGCCAAGAACATGGCGGCGTCGCTGCAGATCCCCACGGCCACCAGCGTTCGCGCCGTTCCGGCCAAGATGATGATCGACAACCGCATCGTCATCAACAACCACCTCGCCCGCACCCGCGGCGGCAAGATCAGCTTCACCCACATCCTCGGCTACGCGATCGTGCAGGCGATCAAGTCGTTCCCGAACATGAATCGGCATTTCGCCGAGGTCGACGGCAAGCCGAACGTCGTCACCCCCGCCCACACCAACCTCGGCCTGGCCATCGACCTCGTCGGCAAGGACGGCAACCGCACTCTGGTGGTCGCCGCCATCAAGAAGTGCGACACGATGGGTTTCGCCGAGTTCTACACCGGCTACCAAGACATCGTCCGGCGAGCCCGCGACGGCAAGCTGGGTGCGGAAGACTTTGCGGGCGTGACGGTTTCGCTCACCAACCCCGGCACCATCGGTACCGTCCACTCGGTGCCGCGGCTGATGAAGGGCCAAGGCGCGATCATCGGCGCCGGCGCGATGGAGTACCCCGCGGAGTTCCAGGGCGCCAGTGACGAACAGATCGCCGAGCTCGGCGTCGGCAAGCTGATGACGCTGACCTCCACCTACGATCACCGCATCATCCAAGGTGCGGAGTCCGGCGATTTCCTACGCCGCATCCACGAACTGCTCCTCGACGACGCGTTCTACGACGAGATCTTCACCGCCTTCCACATCCCCTACGAGCCGATCCGGTGGCGTCGGGACATCCCGGCGGGTGCCGTCGACAAGAACACCCGCGTACTCGAGCTGATCGCGGCATATCGCAACCGCGGCCATCTGATGGCCGACATCGACCCGTTGATGATGGACAGCGATGCGCGCACCAGCCATCCCGACCTCGACATCCTCACCTACGGTCTGACGCTGTGGGACCTCGACCGCACGTTCAACGTCGGCGGCTTCCACGGGCAGCAGAAGATGAAGTTGCGCGATGTGCTCTCGATCCTGCGCGACGCCTACTGCCGCCATGTCGGTGTCGAGTACACCCACATCCTCGAACCCGATCAGCAGCGCTGGTTGCAGGAGCGGGTCGAGATCAAGCACGTCAAGCCCCCGGTGGCCGAGCAGAAGTACATCCTGTCCAAGCTCAATGCCGCCGAGGCCTTCGAGACGTTCCTGCAGACCAAGTACGTCGGGCAGAAGCGCTTCTCGCTCGAGGGCGCGGAGTCGGTGATCCCGATGATGGACGCGGTGATCGACCAGAGCGCCGAGCACGGCCTCGGCGAGGTCGTCATCGGCATGCCGCACCGCGGTCGCCTCAATGTGCTGGCCAACATCGTCGGCAAGCCCTACTCGAAGATCTTCACCGAGTTCGAGGGCAATCTCAATCCGTCGCAGGCCCACGGCTCCGGCGATGTGAAGTACCACCTCGGCGCCGAGGGCAAGTACTACCAGATGTTCGGAGACAACGAGATCAACGTCTCGCTGACGGCCAACCCGAGTCATCTCGAGGCGGTCGACCCGGTACTCGAGGGTCTCGTCCGCGCCAAGCAGGATCTGCTCGACGAGGACCAGCAGTTCTCTATCCTGCCGCTGATGCTGCACGGCGACGCTGCATTCGCCGGTCAGGGCGTCGTGCCCGAGACACTGAACCTGGCGATGCTGCCCGGCTACCGCACCGGCGGCACCGTGCACATCGTGGTCAACAATCAGGTGGGCTTCACCACCGCGCCCGAGCACTCACGGTCCTCGGAGTACTGCACCGACGTCGCGAAGATGATCGGTGCACCGATCTTCCACGTCAACGGCGACGACCCGGAGGCCTGCGTGTGGGCCGCCAAGCTGGCCGTGGACTACCGCGAGACCTACCACAAGGACGTGGTGATCGACCTCGTCTGCTTCCGTCGTCGCGGCCACAACGAGGGCGACGACCCGTCGATGACCCAGCCGGCCATGTACGACGTGATCGATACCAAGCGCGGCGTCCGCAAGTCCTACACCGAGGCCCTCATCGGTCGTGGTGACATCTCCACCAAGGAGGCCGAGGACGCCCTGCGCGACTACCAGGGCCAGCTGGAGCGGGTGTTCAACGAGGTCAAGGAACTCGAGAAGTTCCGTCCCGAACCGTCGGAGTCGGTCGAGGACGATCAGCCGCTGCCGCAGAAACTGGTGACCGCCGTCGACAAGTCGGTGCTCGCCGAGATCGGTGATGCGTTCTTCAACGTGCCCGAGGGCTTCGATCCGCATCCGCGCGTCAAGCCGGTGCTCAAGCGTCGTCATGAGATGTCCACCGAGGGCGGCATCGACTGGGCGTTCGCGGAGTTGCTCGCCTTCGGCTCGCTGGTCATCGAGGGCCGTACCGTGCGCCTGTCCGGCCAGGACTCGCGCCGCGGCACCTTCACCCAGCGCCACTCGGTGCTGATCGACCGGGAGAACGGCTCGGAGTACACCCCGCTGAACCATCTGACGCCGCGCGACGGAGACTCGCTCGGCCGGTTCATGGTCTACGACTCGCCGTTGTCGGAGTTCGCGGTCGTCGGCTTCGAGTACGGCTACTCGGTGGGCAACCCGGACGCATTGGTCCTGTGGGAGGCGCAGTTCGGCGACTTCGTCAACGGCGCGCAGTCGATCATCGACGAGTTCATCAGCTCCGGCGAGGCCAAGTGGGGCCAACGCTCCGATGTGGTGCTGCTGCTCCCCCACGGCCACGAGGGCCAGGGCCCCGACCACACCTCGGGTCGTATCGAGCGCTTCCTACAGCTGTGCGCCGAGGGATCGATGACCGTGGCGCTGCCGTCGACGCCGGCAAGCTACTTCCACCTGCTGCGTCGGCACGTCCTCGACGGCATCAGCCGCCCGCTGATCGTGTTCACCCCGAAGTCGATGCTGCGCAACAAGGCCGCGGTGTCGCCGGTCGAGGATTTCACCGAGGACAAGTTCCGCTCGGTGATCGACGATCCACACTTCGCCGCGAAGGGTTCCGACGCCGATCGCGACAAGGTCAAGCGCGTGCTGCTGGTCAGCGGCAAGCTCTATTACGAGCTCGCCGCACGCCGCGAGAAGGACGAGCGCGACGACATCGCGATCGTGCGCGTCGAGCAGCTCTACCCGGTGCCGCATCGCAGGCTGCGCGACACCCTTGAGCGCTACCCGAACGCGGAGGACTTCGCCTGGGTGCAGGAGGAGCCGGCCAACCAGGGACCGTGGCCGTTCCTGGGTCTGTGGTTGCCCGAGTTGCTGCCGGACCTGCTCAAGGGCCTGCGCCGGTTGTCGCGGCGTCCGATGTCGGCGCCGTCGTCGGGATCGAGCAAGGTTCACGCCGTCGAGCAGGCCGAGATCATCGACGGGGCTTTCGCCTGACGTTCTTCGAACCGTGAGAGGCCGTATCCGGGAGTTCCCGGGTACGGCCTCTTTGTCGTCGCTTCGCCTTTGTCGTCGCTTCGCCTCTGTCGTCGGGTTACGAGGCGCGACCAGATCAGACACCGGAGAAATCGAACAAACAGCGCGAATCGTCCACCCTTGGTAGACTTGTATCTTGAGATGAAACAGTCGGGTGACACCGACGCAATACGGCGCGCGTTTCCTATTGGTTGACAGAGCACCCCGTCAGTGGATTCCTTGCCGGCATGGCTCTGCCAGGATCGCAGCCCTCCTCTCCCAAGGACTCCACCCCATGCCTCTGTCTTCCGATCACCCGGACGCGGCGTCGTCCGTGAGAGCCACCCCAACCGCCGACCACCACACCACCGAACCCGCCGTCGCAGTCGTCGACGAACACCGACTGCTCAAGACCATGCATTGGTACGACGGCTTCGTGATGACGCTGTCCAACCCCGGTTTCATCATTGCCGGGATCGGCTACACGACCGGCCAGATCGGCGCCCTCGGTGCGCTCGCGTTCTGGCTCGGGTCGATGGTCATCGCCGTGTTGCAGAACAAGATCTACACCGAACCGGCAACGATGTTCCCCGAGCACTCCGGCGGTATCGCGATGTACGCCTTCGAAGGATGGCGGTCACGTTTCAGCCTCGCCGGCCCCATGTCGGCCATCGGTTACTGGGCCGGATGGTCGTCGGTCCTGGCGATCTTCGGGCTGACCATCGGCAGTCTCGTTCAGGCCCAATGGTTTCCAAGCCAGACCTGGAGTGTCACCCACATCGTCCACCTCGATCTGCCACGACTGATCGCGGTGGGCCTGATCATCGCGTTGTGGATCATCAATTCGCTGGGCGTCAAACCGATGAAGCTGATGGGCTACCTCACCGGCACATTGCTGTTCGTTCCGCTGATCCTGTTCATGATCGTGCCGTTCTTCCTGTCCGACTTCTCGTTCTCACACCTTTCCTGGGGGCTACTCGGCGCTGCGGGTAGTCCTTGGGGTGCAGTACAACTCGGACTCGTCTGGCTCTACCTCAACGCGTGGTCGGCCTACGGGATCGAGGTGTGTGCGACATTCGCCCCCGAATACCACGACACCGAGCGCGACACCCACAAGGCGCTGATCCGCTCGGCCATGTTCTGCCTCGGCGTCTATGCGCTCCTGCCCGTGGCGCTCGGCGGCGTGGTGAGCCAGCAAGCGATGGCCGATGCACCCATGGGCTTCTACGCCGATCTCCTCCACCGCGAAATCGGCGGTGCCGCATCGAATGTCGTCATCATCTTCATGATCGGCAGCTTCCTGCTCGGGATGAACGCGGCGAGTGCCGGCGGCGCCCGCACCCTGTACGGCATGGCTCGCAGTGGCATAACGATCACATGGTTCGACCACGTCAACAAACACAATGTGCCCAATCGCGGAATGTATGTCGACGTCGTCCTCAACATCTGCGCCGTGCTACTCCTCCCGACAACGGTTGCGGTGCTCGCGGCGAGCAACATGGGCTACGTACTCTGCCACGTCTTCGCGCTGTCGGCGGTCCTGCTGCTACGCAGGGACCGCCCCGACCTGCCGCGCCCCATGCGGTTGTCGACACCGTGGCTGTGGGTGGCCGGCGCACTGGCCCTCTTCAACTGCCTGCTGCTCGCAGTCGGCGCAACCTCGTTCTCGATGACCGGATACGGCGGCATCCGGGAGTTCATCGTCGGCCTGGCATTGTTGGTGCTCGGCTGCGCCCTTTACATCTACCGCCGCGTGGTGCAGGACCGCGCCAGGTTCACCGTGCGGGACCAGACGACTGACATACCGGTCGTCACACAGACCGCAACCGCACGCGCGACGACGTCGACCGCAGGGGAAACCGCATGACCGGGACCGTCGGGCTGACCGTACGATGCTCCTGCGGAACCAGTACCGCACAGTTGATGAGTTCCGCATCGTCACGATGGTCCTGTCCCGACTGTGCGACGGGTTGGCACGCCGACGGCGTGCAGGCGGTCATCAACGGCGCCAACGAGTTACGCAGACTCCGATTGTCGATCATGGTCGCGGTGGCAGCACTGCTCGTGGTCGCGGTGACGCTGATCGCGATCAACCCGCACTGGGGCCTCTGCGTCCCCGTCCTCGCCGGCGGGCTGGCTCTTCTCGCCAGACCCACCTACCGGCGGCGGTTGACCAACGCACGCCGGCTACTGGCTACGGCGATCACTCTCTCGCGCGAGCCGACCCCGTCCTGACCGGTGCGATCTCATCCGTCGGCACGCACAGCGAGCGCGGGAAGGGAGGTGGTGATCAGGGTGAGGAGCTCTGCCCGGGAAATCGGTGCGTCGGCGAGCCAACTGATCGTCACCTCCTCCACGAAGGCAATCCACCCGGCAACCGCCAACCGCACCGACGCGGTGCTCTCGATGCCGAGCCCTCCCGCGCGCTCGAGAATCCGCTTGACCATGACCGTCCGCGTCTGGTCGGTGACGGCCCGCATCGCCGGGTCGGCGCTGGCCGATCCGCGGATCAACGCCATGTACGCGGTTCGATTCTCGGTGACGTAGTCGACGAATGCCGACATCGATGCGCCCAAGATCAGCAGCGGATCCCCCAAGGAGTCATCGGGTGCGGTGCAATCGAGCATCTCCTGTGCCTGGGCGCGCGCGATCGCCACATGAAAGTCCTGTTTGGACTCGAAATAGTGGAACAGCAGCGCGCGTGACACCCCGGCCACCTCGGCGATGGCGTCGATCGACACCTGCTCCAGCGGTCGGTTGCCGACCATTTCCAGACCGAGTGCGATCAACTGGTCACGTCGCGCCGCCGGACTCATGCGGGTGCGACGGCCAGAAGAACCGGAACCCGAGACGCCCGGACTCGAGGCGCTGGTCTTCGACGTGCTCACGGGGTAGATCGTAGCTTATTGATTCTTGTTCAATAGCTATTGACGTTCGTTCAATAGCTCACTAAGCTCGGTCACCATGACAACGCATGATGTAGAGATCGCCATCGTCGGGGCCGGGTTCTCCGGCCTCGGCGCTGCCATCAAGCTCACGCAGCGCGGCATCGACGATTACGTCATCCTCGACCGTGGCAGCGACTTCGGGGGCACCTGGCGCGACAACACCTACCCCGGCGCCGCATGCGACGTGGCGTCGAACCTCTACTCGTACTCCTTCGCCCCGAACCCCGAGTGGTCGCGGTCCTACTCCCATCAGCCGGAGATCCACCGCTACATCAACGCCGTCGCCGACGAGCACGGAGTGCGCGCGAAGGCACGGTTCGGCACCGAGGTCACCGAGGCCCGCTGGGACGAGGCCACCGCCCACTGGATCGTCTCGACGGTCACCGATGGCGGCGAGAACACTTATCGCGCACGTCATCTCATCGGTGCGGTCGGCCCGCTGTGCGAGCCGAACCTCCCCGACATCGACGGCATCGACTCGTTCGGCGGCACCATCATGCACTCGGCGCGCTGGGACGACTCGGTGGACTTCGGCGGCAAGCGCGTCGCGGTGATCGGCACCGGTGCTTCGGCGATCCAGATCGTTCCCGAACTGGCCAAGGTAGCCGGACATCTCGACGTCTACCAGCGCACCGCACCGTGGATCGTTCCCCGCACCGAGCGGCCCTACACCCCGGTCGAGCACTGGGCGTTCAAGCACATCCCCGCTGTCCAGACCGCCTCACGGGCCGGGATCTACACCTTCAACGAGTTCATCGCCTTCGGCATGACGTATTCGCCGAAGGCACTCAAGCCGGTCGAGATGCTGGCCCGCGCCAACATCTTCCGCGGCATCCGCGACCCGCAACTGCGCAAGGCCGTCACCCCCGACTTCCAGATCGGCTGCAAGCGCATCCTGCGATCCAACACCTGGTATCCCGCGCTCGACCGCGCGAACGTCGATCTGGTCACCGATCCGATCTCGCGGGTCACCGAGACCGGCATCGTCACCGCCGACGGGACAACCCATGACATCGACATCCTGGTGGTGGCCACCGGCTTCCACGTCACCGACTCCCCCGTGTTCTCCCACATCGTCGGCGTCGGTGGGCGCAGCCTGGCGAATGTGTGGGACGAGATCGGAATGCAGGGCTACAAGGGCTCGTTCGTCCACGGGTTCCCGAACATGATGCTGATGATCGGTCCGTCGACCGGTCTGGGCCACACCTCGATGGTGTACATGATCGAGTCCCAGCTGAACTACCTGGTCGACTACATCGCCACCGCCCGCGCCCGCGGCGCGGCGCGCGTGGAGGTGACCGAGGCCGCGCAGCGGCGCTACAACGCCGGCATCGCCCACAAGCTCCGCAACAGCGTCTGGGTCAACGGCGGATGCGCCTCCTGGTACAAGGACGTGCACGGCAACATCACCACACTGTGGCCGGGATTCACCTTCGACTTCCGGCGCGAGACCAGGAAATTCGACGTCGCCGCCTACGACATCGATCGCGCTGCGAGCGCCGTGCCCGCGCAACCCACCTCCGCTCCCACCGCCGGCGTCGGCGCCTGAACAACTCCCACCACACGAAAGCCTGAACAACTCCCACCACACGAAAGAAGGCATTCATGAAGGACTTTCGCGACAAGGTCGTCGTCGTCACCGGCGCGGGCTCGGGTATGGGCCGCGACCTCGCGGTCAAGCTCTCCCGTCTCGGCGCGAAACTGGCCATCTCCGATGTGAATCCGGACGGGCTCGCGGTCACCGAGCGACTGATCACCGAGGCCGGCGGCGAGGTGCACTCGCAGATCCTCAACGTCGCCGAGCGCGAGTCGGTCCTTGACTACGCCGAGACCGTCGTCGCCCACTACGGCCGGGTCAACGTCATCTTCAACAACGCCGGGATCGCCCACCACGGCGAGATCGAACGCACCGAGTTCAAGGACATCGAGCGCGTCGTCGACGTCGACTTCTGGGGAGTGGTCAACGGCACCAAGGCTTTCCTGCCGCACATCATCGCCTCCGGTGACGGCCACATCGTCAACACCTCATCGCTGTTCGGCCTCCTCTCCGAGCCCGGTCAGGCCGCGTACAACGCCGCGAAGTTCGCCGTCCGGGGATTCACCGAGGCGCTGAACCAGGAGATGATCGTCGCCAAGCACCCGGTCAAGGTGTCGTGTGTGCACCCGGGCGGCATCAAGACCGCGATCGCCCGCAACGCGACCGTCTCCGGCGATCACGACGCCACCGCGACGGCCAACTTCTTCGATCGTTACCTCGCCCGCATGACCTCCGAGGACGCCGCCGACGTCATCATCAATGGCGTGCGCAAGAACAAGACGCGCATCCTGGTCGGCGCCGACGCCAAGTTCCTCGACCTGTGGGTACGAGTGGTCGCCTCGAAGTACCAGTGGGTCATGGCCAAGGGCACCGCCCTGGCACTGACCCGGGCCAAGTAGACACCCTCAGATCCGGTGCTCGTCAGATCTGGTGCTCGTTGAGCCAATCAGCCGCCAGATCCGCCGGGTGCGCGCCGGCGCGGACCTTGCCGGCGAGTGTGGCGAGGTCGGCGGTGGTGATCTCGCCGGCCACCCGATTGACGGCCTTCACCTGATCGCGGGTCAGCGCCGCGGTCCGATACACGGGCACGAGTGTCTCGGGTTGCGGTCCGATGCCCCGGCCCGCCGAGCCGGCCGGGGCGGGTAACGCCTCGACGCGGCCGGCCGGCCCGGAGGCCGAGTCGCCACCGATCTGCAGTGGCGTGAGCAATCCGAGCGCGGTGCCCGTAGCCGTCCGCTCGAGCACGGTGTGCACGTCGGCGACCCGTTGCACCGGACCCGCCCGGCATCCGGCGTCGGTAAAGGCGCGCAGGGTCGCCGGATCGGGCTCACCGGTGGTGACCACCGGGAGGTCGGCGGGCAGCCGCCCGCACCCCGACAGGTCGCTCACCCCGGCCGTTGCGGCCAGCGACGTCGCGACGAACAATTGCGGGGTGGCACTCACCGGCGTCGCATCGCCGACCGAGACCCCCTGCGGCAGAGAATGATTCAGGTCGACGTAGAGAACGTCGGAGTTGGGGTCACCGGCGGCGGCGCCCTCGGCGGCGGGCTGCGTGGACGGCGCCGGGGAGACGGGCGAGTCCGCCGCCTGCGCCAGCGACGGCGCGAGTTCGGCCAGCAACCGACCGGTGAATGCCGGGAAGAGATCGACCTCACCGCGCTGCATCGCGTCGAGTTGTGCAGTGTCGCCGCCGATCCTCGGCTCGACCGAGACGTGCGCACCCGCAGTGCGCAACGCGCCCGCATAGATCTGTGCCATCACGAGCGACTCCGGGGTCCCGGAGGCACCCATCACCAATGGCCTGCTGTCGTCCGGGCCCGCATCGTCTCCGCCGCTGCCGCATCCGGCGAGCGCGGCGACCAGCACCAGGACGGCTGCCAGGATCGCCGGGGCCGCGCCGCGGCGCACTCGATGTCGCACGGCACTCACCGTAGCGTGCCGCTCACCCGCCGGCGGCGATGAACCCGGCCACCGAGTCGGCGATGAGCTGCACAGCGATGGCCGCCAGCAACAGACCGGCGATCTTGGCCAACAGGGTGATGCCGCCGACACCGAGGATGCGGATCAGCACCGTCGAGTATCGCAACACGATCGCGACGACGATGTGCACGCTGACGATGGCGGCCGCGATCGCGAGGTAGCCGCCCGCGTCACCGGAGACCCCGCTGACCCCGACGATGACCGCAGCGATCGCACCCGGTCCGGCGAGCAGCGGTGTGCCCAGCGGCACCAGCGCGACGTTGACGTCCTCGGAGGCCTGCGGCGACCCGGCGCTGCCCAGCCCGGTCAGTAGCTGCAGCGCCACCAGCAGCAGGAGCAGTCCGCCGGCGCCCTGCAGGGCGGGGATACCGATGTGCAGGTAGTTCAGGATCGCCTTGCCGCCGATGGCGAAGACACTGATCACCAGCAAACTCACCAGCGGGGCCTGCCAGGCGGCGCGGCGCCGGTACTCCGGCGTCCGGTGACCGACCAGCGACAGGAACAGGGGGATCTGCCCGGGCGGATCCATGATGACCAGCAGGGTGATCAGGGTCGTCGTATAGACCGTGACGTCGAAGGACACGCGCTGATCTTACGGGCGGCGCGTAGCATCCCAGGCGTGCCATCGATGCCCCATCTTCGCCCCGGCCTCGGATTCACCACCGGCCGCCGCGAGCGACGGCCGCTACCGAGGATCCCGGTGCCGATCGCCCGCGCGATCGTCGATTGCGCGGTCTACGTCGACGGGCATCGGCAGCCCGGACGGATCGGCTACTCCGAGGCCCTCGAACAGGTGCGCAGTACGGGTGAGGGTTTCGTCTGGCTCGGTCTGCATTCACCCGACGACGAGCAGATGACCGGCGTGGCGGAGGTCTTCGGACTGCACGAGCTCGTCGTCGAGGACGCGGTGCACGCCCACCAACGCCCCAAACTCGAGATCTACGACAACACCCAGTTCTTGGTGCTGCGCACGGTGAAGTACGTCGAACACGAATCGATCGAGCAGGCCAGTGAGGTCGTCGAGACCGGCGAGATCATGATCTTCACCGGCCCCGACTTCGTCATCACCGTGCGCCACGGCGATCACACCCACCTGTCGGGATTACGCCGACGCATGGAGGCCCGTCCCGAACGCCTCGCCCTGGGTCCGACCGCGGTCATGCACGCCATCGCCGACCTCGTCGTCGACAGCTACCTCGCGGTCAGCGAGAGGATGGAGACCGACCTCCTCGCCATCGAGAGTTCGGTGTTCGGCAACAAGAAGCGCTGGCTCGACATCGAACCGGTGTATCTGCTCAAACGCGAGGTCCTCGAACTTCGCCGCGCGGTGACCCCGCTGACCAATCCGCTGTCGCGGCTGACCTCGAATAACCCCTTGGTGCCCAAGGAGATCCGACGCTATCTGCGCGACGTCGCCGATCACCTCACCACCGTCGTCGACCGCGTCGTGGAGTACGATGAGGTCTTGTCCTCACTTCTCGACGCCGCCGCGGCGAAGGTCGGCATCCAGCAGAACAGCGACATGCGCAAGATCTCCGCGTGGGTGGCGATCGGCGCCATCCCGACGATGGTCGCGGGCCTCTACGGCATGAACTTCGACATCCTGCCGGGAATGCACGATGCGCAGGGCTTCGGTCTGGTCTGCCTGTTCCTGGTGGTGGTCTGCGGCGCACTGTGGGGGGCATTGCGGCGCAATCACTGGCTGTGATCTGTTGTACGGCAACCGATTTCAGAACATGGAGTTCGGGTTCGCCGCAGACGACGGAACATCCTGGATGACGTCCCAGTGCTCAACGATCTTGCCGTCGGCCACGCGGAAGATGTCGACCACCGCCTGTCCGCGATCGCCGGGACCGTTCACCGAGTGGACGTGCAGATAGACGAGGTCTCCGTCGGTCGCGCTCCGCACGATCGTGCTGCGCGACTGCGGGTTCTGCGCGAACAACCCGGCGAAGAAGTCGACGAACGGCTTCTCGCCGTCGGGCACCTGCGGGTTGTGTTGCTTGCAGGTCTCGGCGACCACCGAGGCCGCCGAGACGTCGTGGCGGTTGACGAAGTTGTCGTAGAACTCGACGACCAGTGCGCGATTCGCCTCTTCGGCACCGAGGTCTCGTCCCCCATCGTTGCGAGTGTCCGCGTCGCCCGAACCCGCGCATGCCGTCAGCACCACCAGCCCGGACAACGCGGCCGGCACCGCGCCCGCAACGCGTCGACGAACTGTCCACGCCATCGCCATCCTCGTCCTCGTCCTCGTCTTCATCGTCGTCATCACCTTCCAAGCCGTGTACCGCATCCATTCGGCGCGGGATCGTGTGGCAACGGGTCGCGATCGACCCATGGACGAGCGTAAGAACGACGGCTTTCGATGTCCCGGTAGTAGAGTGTCGCGTATTGGTAGAAAACAGACACCCGAGATCCGTGAGATCCGGTACCGGCGGCTTTCCCGCCCCGTCGACTCGCTGGAGATCACGACGATCGAAGCACTCCGGCGGGGTGCCCGTGAGTCGGAATTCACCGGGCCACAACGGATTGACTTCGAACTGATCGTGTGGATCGAGCGTGGGAGCATCACTCACGAAGTCGATTTTGCGCGATACGAAGTGGGTCCCGGTGACGTGCTGTGGGTACATACCGGTCAAGTTCAGCGATGGGGTGACATCACGGCCGCGGACGGGATCGTGTGCATGATGCCCGCCACCGCACTCGACACCGCGCTCACCGAACGGATGGATCGGATCGGCGGATGGACATGGTCGTTCTGGCCCGCCGACGACGGTTCGGGCGCTGCACAGGACTTCGCGATGCTGCTGTCCCACTATCGGCGCCACCGGGATCTCGCCGGCCACGACGCCGAAGCCTACGACGCCGCGATGGTCCTGCTGACCTCGGGTGTACTGATGATGCTGGCGTCACGTGATCTCGGCGACACGAAGTCCGAATGGGGCGGGCACGAACTGCTGTGGCGGTTCCGGGCCGAGGTGGATCGTTACCATGCGCAGCGCCGATCCACTCGGTGGTACGCACGTCGTCTCGGCTATTCGGAGCGAACACTGCATCGAGTGGTGCTCGCTCATCTCGGCGTGACTCCGCGCCAGGTGATCGAGGATCGAATGGTGCTGGAGGCCAAACGAATGTTGGTACACGACTCCGGTTCGATCTCGACCGTGGCGCGCTCACTCGGCTTCGACGACCAGTCGAACTTCACCAAGGTCTTCAAACGATCGACCGAACTGACGCCCGGCGAGTTCCGTACGTCGAGTCGCTGAACCACTCGCCCATCACATGGTGGCCGGCGACCGCGCCGGGTCGGCGAGGTCGATGCGGGCCTCGGCCCACGCCTCACGCAGCGCCTCGACACCCTTGAGGCGCAGCCATGCTGCTTCGTTCGCGGTGATCGGGATCGCCCGCAAGAAGCGCACCGGGTCCATCGGGGCAGGCAACGCCAGCGTTCCGAGATCATCGTCGGCGATCACCACCGCGGTGAAGGGCGAACCGTCCCAGAGTGGTTCACCGAGATCGAGGAGCGCATCGGCGGCCAGCACCAGCCCCTCGACGGCCGGCGCCGCGGCCAGTGTCGCCAGCCGTCGGTGCAGACCGGGCAGCGCAGCACCGGCGTGCATCCGTACGACCAGTTCGGCCCGCGGGCCGCGCACCGGGTCCGGGTTCAGATCGGACGGGTCGGCCATCGGATGCCGCGCACAACCAACCGTGACGTAGACGACCTCGGTCCCGAGAACAACGCGGACCACGTCGATCGGCTCCACACCGAGAAAAGTCACCGACGCACGCTGCGGCGCACCGCCGAGCGAGTCGGCGAGGAATCGGTTGATGGCATCGCTGGTGGAGTCGCTCACGACTCACCACGGTAATCGCAGGGGCGTCGTCAGGGCCGAGGGAGGCGTCGGTGCAGCGGATTCGTGCTCACCGGTGTCCGCCTGCGCGCTGCGGACGGCACGGACGAGACCACCGCGGGCGTCTCGGCGCTCGAGCGCGTCGCGTCCTGCAGCCGCATGGCGGTACTCGCGCCGGCGCCGAGCGCAGGCGCACGCACCCGCCGCGGCGCCGCGTCCCCGCAGTCGGGACAGTCGATCGCCTCAGGGACCGCCGCCATCGAATAGTGGCGTTCCACCGTCGCGCACCGCCGGTCACACCGGAACACATAGGTCGGCATACCTGCCACCCTAGCGCGATCGCCCCCGCGCCGGCATCGGGTTGAGCTGCCAACTCAGACAACGTCATACGCTCGTAACGTGTATTGGCTGCGAAACCGATACGAACGTAGTTGAATAATTCCACCCGGAAACAACAAGTCGCACGGAGGTCCTGTCGATGCCCGAGCTCCTCTTTCCTCTCGATTCCGCGAAGCCCTTCACCGAGCAGCGACACATCGGACACAACCGCTGGCATCCCGACCTCCCGCCCGCGGTGACCGTCAAGCCCGGGGACACCTTCCGCGCACATTGCCGTGAATGGTTCGACGGCGCGATCCACAACGACGACTCCGCCGACGACATCCTCAACGCCCCACTCAACAACGTCCACACCTTGTCGGGCCCGTTCGCGATCGAGGGCGCCGAGCCGGGTGACCTGTTGATCGTTGACATCCTCGACGTCGGACCCATCCCCCAGGAGGACTCGGGACCGCTGGCCGGCCAGGGTTGGGGGTACACCGGCATCTTCGCAAAGCTCAACGGTGGCGGTTTTCTCACCGAACAGTTTCCCGACGCCTACAAGGCGATCTGGGACTTCGCCGGCCAGTCGGCCACGAGTCGCCATGTGCCGCATGTGAAGTACACGGGTATCGTCCATCCCGGTCTGATGGGCACGGCGCCGTCGGCGGAGTTGCTCGGCCGGTGGAATGCGCGCGAAGCCGCACTGATCGCCACCGATCCCGACCGCGTGCCCCCGCTGGCACTTCCGCCGGAGCCCGACGGCGCGATCCTCGGATCGCTGACCGGCGACGAGTTCACACGGGTCGCGGGCGAGGGAGCACGCACCGCTCCCCCGCGCGAGAACGGCGGAAACCAGGACATCAAGAACCTCACCAAGGGCACCCGCGTCTTCTACCCGGTGTTCGTGCCCGGCGCGAACCTGTCCTTCGGCGATCTGCACTTCTCCCAGGGCGACGGCGAGATCACCTTCTGCGGTGCCATCGAGATGGGTGGCTTCATGGATCTCCACGTCGACCTCATCAAGGGCGGTATGGAGACCTACGGCGTCAGCGAGAACGCAATCTTCATGCCGGGCAACACCGATCCGCAGTACTCGCAGTGGATCGCCTTCTCGGGCACGTCGGTCACCCTCGACGGCGAACAACGCTATCTCGACTCGGACCTGTCGTATCAGCGCGCGTGTCTGCACGCCATCAACTACCTGACGAAGTTCGGGTACAGCCCCGAGCAGGCCTACCTACTGTTGGGCTCGGCACCGATCGAGGGGCGTCTGTCGGGGGTGGTCGACATACCGAATTCCTGTGCGACCGTGTACATCCCGACCGCCATCTTCGACTTCCCGGTGGCCCCGTCGGCGTCGGGGCCGGTGCAGATCGACCCGGGAATGGGCGCGCCGCATTCGGCGTTCTAGGGCGCGTCCGCTCAGGCCAGTCGGTGGATCGGACGTGACTATCGAAGGTACCGATCTGCCGTAGACCGGAACCAGCACCGGCACAAGCGGTCTCGAGGCTCCTCCCTGCCCTCGTCACACCTCGACCAGCGGACATGGCAGAGTCCGACCGGACCCGCATCCGCTCAGCCGGTCAGGTCCATCGACCCAAGGACGCCCAGAGCACCCGCCAACCGGACCCCGGGCCCGTCGGGATCGTCGATCACCCGGGCGACCGAGGCCGAGCGGGCGATGCGCGCCTGGGACCTCGAATGGAGCGTCGCCCCGCGTCGGGTGGCAAAGACCACCACTCTGCGCCGGTCGGTCTCGTCGGGCCGCCGGTGCACGAGGTTGTCGTCGATCATCCCGTCGATCAGCCGGGTCAGACTCGGTCCGGGCACCAAGGTGACCGCAGCCAGTTCCGACATCGACCTGCCCGTTCCGCCCTCCAGAGCCGCCAGAACGTGCCACTGCGCCGTCGTGAGGCCGTCGAGTTCCGCACTGACCGCGGAGTCGAGTTGGGCCGCAGCAGCATTCAGCAGACGCGACAGCTCCTCGACGGCAGCGGCACGCGCGTTCGGGGCAGAGGACATGATGGGTCATCGTATCGTGATCGACTCCGGTGCGACAGCGCAGCCGGCGTTGCGCAACCGCTGATTCGTGGGACACTGTGCAGGTCAGCACGTATCCACCCCGGGAGTCGGTTGTGGCCTCACCAGTGGTTCTCAGAGGCGACGACGCCACCCTCGACGTCGCTCTCGCAGTGCCGCTGAGCGGTCCGGCCGGCATGTTCGGCCCCTCCTGCGAGGCAAGCGCCGAACTTGCCGTCGCCGATGTCAACGCGGCCGGAGGCATCCTCGACCGACCGGTTCGGGTGCATCTCGTCGATGCGGGAGCACCCCTGAACCGGTTGTCGGACACCATCGACCGCCTCATCACCACCAAACGCGTCGAGAGCGTGATCGGGTGGCACCTGTCCAACGCGCGCAACGTGATCATCCCGCACACGGCCGGGCGGGTGCCATACGTGTACACGACGTTCTACGAGGGCGGCGAGGACGCCGACGGCGTGTACATGGTGGGTGAGACCCCCGATCAGCAGTTGTTCCCGCCATCCGGTGGCTGCGCGAGAACCGAGGAATCCGACGCTGGTGCGTCATCGGCAACGACTACGTATGGCCTCGCGCGACGTCCGCGCGCACCCGCGCCTTTCTCCATGGCGCGCACATGGACTTCGTCGGCGATCACTTCGTCCCGCTGCGCGGCCGGGATTTCGGGCCTGCATTGCAGATGATTGCCGATACCCGCCCCGATGGGGTGCTCGTCCTCATGGTCGGTGCCGACGCCGCGGCATTCCACCGCGCGTTCGCCGCGGCAGGCCTCGACGAGCACCACATCCGGTTGTCGATGATGATCGGTGAGGACGTCCTGTGCGGCTGCGGCGCCGAGGCCACCCGCGACCTGTACACGGCATGCGGATACTTCGAAAGTGTGGTCACCACCGAAGGTCTCGAGTTCGGATCCCGCTACGAACGCCGATTCGGCCGCGACGCACCGGCATTGAACAACATCGGCGAATCCTGCTACGAGGGGCTGATGCTGCTCGCAGCACTCGCCCGCACCGCGGGCTCCCTCGACACCGCCACCATCGGCCGAACGGCACGCGGCGTGACCTACCGCGGACCGCGCGGCGAGGTCGAACTCCGCGGCCGTCACACCCGTCAGCCGGTGTACCTCGCACGAGCCGACGACCTCGCGTTCGACGTGATCGACGAACTGACCGTCTGACGTACCGACCGCGCCCGATCCGGACGGTCCACACTCGGGCGACGGTCGATTACGGTGTGCATGTGGTGAACATCCTGGCGGTCGCCGACGAGGTGGTGGAGTCACTCACCTTCGGGGTGGGTATCGAGACCAAACCCGACCTCATCCTGGGCGCGGGCGATCTCCCCTACAAGTATCTCGACGTGCTCTCCAGCCTGTGTGATGCGCCATGTGTGTTCGTTCCGGGCAACCACGACGGCGATCTGCGCGGCTACCGGTCCTCGCGTGCCGGCTGGACCCGGGCGGGATTGCCGACCACCTATCCCGGGCCCGAGTGCGCGGTCAACGCCGACGGTCGGACGGTGACCGCGGCCGGCGTCCGGATCAGCGGACTCGGGGGCAGCATCCGCTACAACTCCGGCCCCAACCAGTACACCGAGGCACAGCAACGGTTGCGGTCGTGGGTGCTGCGCGCCCGAGGCGGCGTGCGTGCCCGTCCGCACATCCTGCTCACCCATTCGCCGGCACGCGGTGTGGGCGACGCCGAGGACCGGCCGCACCGCGGGTTCTCGTGTTTCCACCCGCTGGTCGACCGGTTACGACCGAAGATCATGGTGCACGGGCACATCCATCCCTACGGTGCCCAACCGCGTGACCTGATCATCGGGACCGACACCGTGTCGATGAACGTCGTCGGCTACTGCCAATTCGACTTCGACACCGACACCGGCGATTTCAGGATCGTGAGGCGCAGATATGGCTCGTGACACCGGATTCCCGGACGCCGACGCCGAGAACGACTTCCAGCGGATGCGCCGGCAAGCCGAACTCGCCCGGCTGACCCAGTGGTTCACCCGACAACCCGCCGACGTCAATGCGATCCTCCCCTTCGACGAGGTCGTCGCCGCACTGGGCCGGACCGGCGAGACCTACCTCGGACTGCAGACGGTCGAGGTGGCCTCGATCGTCGGAAGTGTGGACCGCACCAAGGATTTCGACCGCTACTTCCGCCCGACGTCGGCCCGGATTCGCAGTCGGTGGCAGCGGCTCGCCGCCGCTCAGCGTCGCGGTGAGTCGATGCCACCTGTCCGGTTGTACCGGATCGGTGGGATGCATTTCGTCATCGACGGACACCACCGCATCTCGATCGCCATCGCCCGTCACCTCGACACCATCGACGCCTACGTCACCGAGATCCACACCCGCATCTCCCCCGAGGGCATCAATGTGCCCGGAGACCTCCTCCTCAAGGACCACCGCCGCCTGTTCTTGTCGCGGGTGCCGCTGTCGGGTGCACAGGCCGACACCATCCGATTCGCCGACCCCTTCGACTACGCCGAACTCGCAGAGGCGGTGGAGGCGTGGGGATTCCGTCTCAGCCAGGAGGTCGGCGAATTCCTCGGCCGTACCGAGGTGGCACGGCGGTGGTTCGGTGAGGAGTTCCTGCCGGTCATCCGTATGGCCCGACGCGCCGATGTCCGGTCCGACCTCGACAGCGACGCCGAACTCTACCTGTGGCTCGCGTGCGAGCGCTATCGCCTGGTGCGTAAGCACATCTGGGACGACGAGATCATCGACGAACTCCGCGAACAGCCGCGGCGCCGGCGCCGGTAATCACCCGCCGCCGACCGCGGCGCTCACCCCTTCGACAGGGCCGGCCCGCCTGCAACCGAATTCGCCGGTGCACCACGCAGGCTCGTGCCGGTTTGTTGGTCGAAGATGGTGATTTTGGTGGGGTCGAAGTAGAGTTCGGCGGTGCTGCCGCGGCGGATGTGTGATTCGGGGGAGAGTCGGGCGATCATGTCGCCGCCGCCGAGGGTGGCGCCGGAGTCGGCGGACAGTTCGGCGAGTGCGTCATTCGCCGAGTGGTGGGAGTCGATGCGGAAGTAAGCGTAGTTGTCTGATCCCATGGATTCGAGGACGTCGATCCCGGCGGTGAACGTCATGCCGTGGGAGCGGGTGTCGGTGTCGATGAGGTGGGCGTCTTCGAGGTGTTCGGGGCGGATACCGACGAGGACCTCGCCGGTGCTGTTGACCCGGCCGGCACTGTCGGTGACTTGTTGTTGGTCGTGCAGGGGGATCGTGCCGATCGGGGTCGAGATGCCGTCGGCGCCGAGTCGTCCGGGCAGGAAGTTCATGGCCGGCGAGCCGATGAATCCCGCGACGAAGATGTTGGCGGGGTTGGTGTAGAGCTCTTGAGGAGACCCGATTTGCTGGACGTATCCCGAGCGCATGACCACGACGCGGTCACCAAGGGTCATGGCTTCGGTTTGGTCGTGGGTGACATACACGGTGGTGGTCCCCAGGCGTTGTTGCAGCCGGGAGATCTCCGCGCGCATCTGGACCCGTAGTTTCGCATCCAGGTTCGACAGGGGTTCGTCCATCAAGAACGCCTTGGGCGACCGCACGATCGCCCGGCCCATCGCGACGCGTTGGCGTTGCCCACCGGACAGATTCGCGGGTTTGCGATCCAGGTAGGGGCCCAGGTCGAGGATGCGAGCGGCTTCGTCGACCTTCGCGGCGATCTCGGCTTTCGACAGTTTCGCCAGGGTCAACGGGAACGCGATGTTCTCCCGCACCGACATGTGCGGGTACAGGGCGTAGGACTGGAACACCATGGCGATGTCGCGGTCTTTGGGGGCGCGTTCGTTGACGCGTTGCCCGGCGATCCGTAGTTCCCCGCTGGTGATGTCCTCGAGCCCGGCGATCATGTTCAGGGTGGTCGATTTCCCGCAGCCGGACGGACCGACGAGGATGATGAACTCTCCGTCGGCGATATCGATACTCACCTCGTGTACCGCGGTCGAGCCGTCGGGATAGGTTTTGCTGACGTGGTCCAAAACGATGTCTGCCATGGGTTTATCCCTTCACCGCGCCGGAGGTCAACCCGGCCACGATTCGACGTTGGAAGAACAACACGAAGATGATGATCGGAATGGTGATCACGACCGCGGCCGCGGCGATCGACCCGGTGGGTTCCTCGAACTGGGAACTGCCGGTGAAGTTCGCGATCGCGACCGGCGCGGTGATCGCCCGTTCGGTCGAGGTCAACGACAACGCCAGCAACAGGTCGTTCCACGCGAAGATGAACACCAGGATCGCCGCGGTCACCACCCCCGGCGCCGCCAGCGGGGCGATCACCTTCCGGAACGCCTGGAACGGGGTCGCGCCATCCATTTTTGCGGCCTTCTCCAACTCCCACGGGATCTCCCGGAAGAACGCCGAGAGCGTGTAGATCGCCAACGGCAACGCGAAGGTGATGTAGGGCAGGATCAACCCCGGCCACGTGTCGAACAACCCCAGGGTGCGTTCGATGTTGAACAGTGGGGTGACCAGCGAGATCTGCGGGAACATCGCAATCAACAGGGCCGCCCCGATCAGCAGGCGTTTCCCCGGAAAGTCCAGACGGGCCACCGCATAGGCGGCCATCGTACCCAACACCACCGCGATCACCGTGGTGATCAACCCGATCCCGATCGAGTTGATCAACGCCGAGGTGAACGCGCTCGTGGAAAAGATCGACGAATAATTGTCCCACGTCCATTCCTTCGGGATGAACGAGCCGTCGGTGACACTCGAGGCGGGTTTGAACGACAAACTCACGATCCACAACAACGGGATGATCGCATACAGGATCACCACCAGGTTCGCGATCGCCCACCACACTTTCGGTTTGGTACCGGTCTTCACCGCCCCTTACCTCCCCTCGTTGTCCGAGCCCGGTGCCGCAGTACCGAACCCCTTGATGAAGATGAACGCGATGATCGCCACACACACGAAGATCAGGATCGAGATCGCCGACCCCACCCCCAGATTGAAACCCTTGAACAAATTGTCGTAGCCGAGCATCGACACCGAATAGGTGTTGTTCGACCCGGCGGTCAACACATAAATGTTGTCGAACACCCGGAACGCATCCAACGTGCGGAACAACAACGCCACCAAGATCGCCGGTTTCATCAACGGCAAAATGATCCGCCACAACCGCGTCCACGCCCCCGCCCCATCCACCTGGGCGGCCTTCAACAAATCATCAGGCACCAACGCCAACCCCGCCAGCAACAACAACGCCATGAACGGGGTCGTCTTCCACACCTCGGCCAACACGATGATCGCCAACGACGGCCACTGCTGAGTCAACGGGGCACTCCCATCCGGCAACAAATTCGCCAGATACCCCGTCCCCGGCGTCCACGCGTAATACCACGAGAACGCCGCCGCGACCGTCACAATCCCATACGGAATCAACACCACCGTCCGAATCGTGCCCCGCCCGAACAACGTCCGATGCATCACCAACGCAATCGCCAACCCCAACACGAACTCGATCACCACCGACACCACCGTGATCCCCAACGTCACCCCGAACGCCGTCCACCAATACCCATCCGAGAGCACAGTCCCGTAATTGGCGAACCAGACGAACTCACGCTTACCCGGCGCCGACAAACTCGCCTTGTTCAACGACAACCACACCGCATAAACAATCGGATATCCCGTCACCACCGCCATCATCACCACCGCAGGCAACACCAACCAGAACGCCAACCGACGCTCGGCCTTCTTACCCTCACTCCGCTTCGGGGCGGCGGCCGCCGGCGCAGGGTGATCGATCACCGCGGTGGCCGGTGCGGCCCGCGTCGAGCCGGCTGCATCAGCATCCGGAACCCGGCCTGCCGCCGGTGATTCCGCAGGCGCTTCCCACACCGGGGAATGCACGGTGGGCCCGAAGGTGTGCGGAGCGGTCACGTCGAGACCGGGTTCGGCTGGGGCCGTGGGCTGTTCGCCCTCCGGCATCGCGTGCCGGCCGCGGCGTGAGGCCTCGTTGTCGTCGTTGGTCATGGGATGATGCCCTCCCCGTTGATCGCCTTCTGTACCGCATCGGCGAGCTGATCGACCAGATTCTGTGGGTCCCACGCCCCGACCGGTGACAGCTTGGCCTGAACCAGCGTCGAGATGGACTGGTATTGCGGCGATTTCGGACGCAGTGCCGCGTGATCGGGTTCGAGCTGCAGCTTGATGTCGTCGGCCATGGGATAGGCCGCCCGGAACTCCGGGTCGGAGTAGAGCGACGAGATCACCGGCGGCGTACCCGCGTTAAGGCTGTAGTACTTCTGCGCGTCGGCGCTCGTCAGGCACATCGCCGCCTTGAACGCGAGGTCCTTCTGCTGCGAGGTGCTGGCGACGGCGATGTTGAGTCCACCGAGCGTGCTCTTGGCGGGCAGATCACCGACTCCCGGATACGGCCGGAAGTCGAACTTCTGCCGCACGGCCTTGGTCACCGGCGCCAACTGCGCATCGGTGGGCGAGTTGTTCGGGTCGGCGAACAGATTCTTGTACTTCTGCAGATCCGTCAGATACGGGACACTGCCCGCCGACGCGTTCTCTCGCATCGAAGCGAGCACGAACGGCCAATTCACCTCGTAGAGCGCCGATCCGTTCTCCATGCCGAGGCGTGAGCTGGTCTCGTCACCATTGGTCAGCGACGGATCGTGGCCCGGCGCGGTGGCCACCGCCTTGAGGATCTGCAGTGCCTTGACCGTCGCGGCACGGTGCGCCGGGGTGTCGTTCAGTGTCACCTTGCTGGGGTTGTCGGGATCGACGATCTGGCCGCCGGCACTGGCCAACACGGAGTTGAACCAGACCATCAGACCTTCATACTGCTTGCCCTGCACCATGATCTGGCCGGGTCCGCCCTTTGCGAGGCTGACCTGGGCCTGCTCGAGCATCCGCTCCCAGTTGGTCGCGGCGGGCTGGCGGACCGTATCGGCGAGAACGTCCTTGCGATACCAGAGCAGCTGCGTGTTGGTCCAGATCGGGATGGCGTAGAGGCGCTGGGCAGCATCACCGGGGGTCTTCCACTGCGCTGTCTCCAACGGACCGCCGAGCGTACGCGCGGTGACCTGTCCGACGAGATCGTCCGGCACCGGGACAAGCCAACCGGCGTCGGCGAACTCGGCCGTCCACACCACGTCCATGCCCATCAGGTCCAGGCTGTGATCGTTGCCCGACAAGCGTCGGGCCAGTTGCAGTCGCTGGTCGTCGGCGGCCTTGGGCAGCGCGGTGGTGACGATCCGGTATTCGCCGCCCGATTCCTTCGAGCACTTGTCCGCCTGGACCTTCACCGAATCCGCGCCGTCGGCAGGCGGATACAGATTCAGCACACCCGCCTCGTAACCGGACCCGCAAGCCGTCACGATCGGCGCCAGCGTGGCCAGCGCGGCCGCGGCGATGACCACCTTGCCGCGGATCCCCAAAGACGACTTCCGGTTTCGCGACCCATCACCGGGATCGCGACTCGCACCGCCCATCCTGCGCCGCACGCGGCCTCCTCCATGTCGTGCACATGACGACGCCGACGCGTTGTGCGCGACGCGATCATGGCCGTCTCGGAGGTTACGCTATCCCGACATGTATGTGACGGGCAACACAATGTGTGCGGCCGTGCCAATTCGAGACCGTGTCACCCGGTGACCGCGATGGATTCGGGGTCGGGATGGATTCGCACACCGTGAGGATTCGGTGGCGAAGATCGGAAATCTGCGTCAGGGGTTCAGTCGGGCCAGCATGTTGCGTGCCTTCTCCGCGCTCTTGGGATCGCAGAGCACGTCATAGCGTCCCGCCACCAATTGCATGGTCGAGGCGAAATCTCGCTGACCGCGGGTCGCCGCATAGGGAATGGTTGCCGAGATCAGACCGAAGATGACACCGCCGACGAGACCGAAGAGGATCGGCACCAGCGGATTTCCCGAGACGACGATCGAAACCAGCAAACCGAAGAACAGACCCAGCCACGCTCCCGACACGATGCCGCCACCGATGACCTTGCCCCAGGTCAGCCGTCCGATGACGCGCTCGACCTGCATCAGGTCAACGCCGACGATGGTGACGTCCTCGACCGTGAAGTGCTCGTCGGACAGGTAGTCCACCGCGCGCTGAGCCTCGGCGTAGGTCGAATACGAGCCGATCGGCCAACCCTTGGGCGGCGTCGGCAGTCCCGGCGTCTGCCGCGACGGCTGCATGGGATTGGTCATTCTCACTCCTTGCGGGTCAGTCGGGTCCGCGGTCGGCTTCGGGTCCTCGACCCGCCGCCGGCATGCATTCGTCCCCGGTGCGATGCCACTACCCTTACTCCCATGTCGGCGGTGAGCAAGGTGTTCGTGGCCAGGTTAGTCGGATTGGCCGTCCTTGGCCCGGACGGTGAATCGATCGGGCGTGTGCGCGACGCGGTGATCTCGGTGCGGTTGCCCGGCCAACAGCCGCGCGCACTCGGACTCGCGGTGGAACTGACCACGCGGCGACGCATCTTCGTCCCGATGCTCCGGGTGACCTCGATCGAACCCAATGCGGTGACACTCAACACCGGAACGGTCAGCCTGCGCCGACTGCACCTACGCCCCGGTGAGGCACTCGCGATCGGGCAGATCCTCGACACGCGGGTCCGCGTCGTCGACCCCGATCTGCCCGATCTCGCCGGAATCGATGTGCCCGTGGTCGATCTCGGCATCGAGCGTACCCGCACCCGCGACTGGGTGGTGGCCCGCGTCGCGGTGCGCTCCGGCCGACGGGGGCTGCGCCGCGGCGAGACCCACGTCGTGGAGTGGTCCAACGTGCACGGTATGACCCAGAGCAGCCTCGACCTGCCCGGACAGGGGGTGGCACAAGCCCTCCTGCAATTCGAGGGCATGCGTGCCGCCGACGTCGCCAATGCGTTGCGGGAGTTGCCCGTCAAGCGTCGCGACGAGATCGCCTCGGCCCTCGACGACGAGCGCCTGGCCGACGTGCTGCAGGAGTTACCGCCCGACGATCAGAAGGATTTGTTGTCGCATCTGGAACTCGATCGCGCCGTCGACGTGCTCGAGGCCATGGATCCCGACGATGCCGCCGACCTGCTCGGCGAGCTCTCCGACACCGAGGCCGAGTCGTTCCTGGCGCGCATGGACCCGGAGGATTCCGAGCCGGTTCGGCGACTGCTCACCCACTCCCCCGACACCGCCGGCGGACTGATGACCTCCGAGCCGATCATCGTCACCCCGGCGACCACGGTCGCCGAGGCGCTCGCGCGGATCCGCGACCCCGACATCAATCCCGCCGCCGCGAGCCTGGTCTTCGTCGTCCGGCCGCCGACCTCCACACCCACCGGAAAATACCTCGGCTGCGTGCACGTGCAGGCGCTGCTGCGGGAGCCACCCGCCAACATCGTGGGTGGCATCCTCGACACCGATCTCGCCCACCTACGACCGGAGGACTCCCTGGAGACCGTGACCCGCTACTTCGCTACCTACAACCTGGTGTGCGGGCCGGTCGTCGACGATCAGCACCACCTGCTCGGCGCGGTCAGCGTCGACGACCTCCTCGATCAACTGCTGCCACGTGACTGGCGCGAGACCGAGCCGATCGATCAGCCCGACGAGGTGCGGTCGTGAGCGAACCCCGAGGCCGCAGGCTGGACACGCCCCGCGAACGCCGGCGGCCGGCCTTCAACCTCGACTCCGACGTCGTCGGCGTCTACAGCGAACGCATCGCCCGCTTCCTCGGGACCGGCCGCTACCTTGCGATCCAGACCGTGATCGTGGTGGTGTGGATCGCCATCAACCTGTTCGCGGTCTCGCTTCGATGGGATCCCTACCCGTTCATCCTGCTCAATCTCGCCTTCTCCACCCAGGCCGCGTACGCGGCGCCGCTGATCCTGCTCGCGCAGAACCGTCAGGAGAACCGCGACAAGGTTGCGCTCGAGGAGGACCGCACCCGAGCCGCCCAGACGAAGTCCGACACCGAATTCCTCGCCCGCGAACTGGCGGCGGTGCGCCTGGCCGTGGGTGACACCGTCACCCGCGACTACCTGCGCAAGGAACTCGACGACCTGCTCGATGACCTCGTTGATCGGCTCGCCAACCGCGACCTCGACCAACCCTCCGATCACCTGTCCCGGCGAGGCGGCGCCGACCGCGCGTAACACCGCACTCGCCACGACCAATCACACGTTCGGGTCGTACGTGCCGGCACTCGCCCGCCGGGTTTCGTTCCCGGGTTCCAATCCCCGGGTTCACCGATTGGGACATCCGACCCATATGTATGGTGGACCACATTGCAGGTCGACTGCCGCTCGTGTCACCCACGAGATCCGGCCCGACCGCAACCGCTCTCCCGGGGGAGGCGACGACGGGTGGACGTTGACAACGGAGTGAACGACGTGACAGGGCAGATAGCGAGCACGGGGACCAGCGCGGTGAGGCGCGGACCCATGACGTGGACACAGCACATCGGACCGACCCATGACAACGGGGATCCGCGATGAGACTGCCGCATCCCTTCCACCGATCCCGCGGCCCGCATCGCGGTTCGGCGCTGACCCGGCGCACGCTGTCGGTCGGCGCGGGCAGTCTTCTCGTCGGCGCGATGGTCCTGGGAGCGGCCACCTCGAGCGCCCACGACGGCGGTGGCGTCCCACTCGCCGCCAACGCTCCGATCGATGTGGCCGGAGTCGCTGCGGCGCAACCTGTTTCGCTCCTGGGCTTCGCGCCTCCGGCGGCCCGTACCGCCGCTCCCGACGTCGCGCCGCAATTCCGGTTGTCGGCGGATCTGCCGTCGGGTCCGCTCGGCATCCCGGGGATCGTGCTGCAGGCGTACAAGCTCGCCGCCGACCGAGAGGCCTCCGAGAACGCGGCCTGCAAGATCCCGTGGTTCCTGCTCGCCGGCATCGGCCGCATCGAGTCCAATCACGCCGACAACGGTGATGTCGATCAATACGGCACCACCCTGGTCCCCATCGAGGGCCCGGTGCTCGACGGTTCGCTGGCGGGCAACGAGGTCATCCGCAACGCGGATGGATCGCATGCGCGGGCCATGGGACCGATGCAGTTCATCCCGAGCACCTGGGCCGCATGGGGCAGCGACGGCAACGGTGACGGCAAAGCCGATCCCAACAACATCTTCGACGCCACCTACTCGGCGGCACGCTATCTGTGCGCGGGCGTGTCCGACATCATGGCCGACGGCACCAAGGTCGCCGCGGTCATGCGGTACAACCACTCTCTGGCGTATGCGCAGAACGTGCTGGCCTGGGCGGCGGCGTATGCGACCGGGGTGATGCCGACGACCCCGATCCCGGAGATGCGCCCACCGTCGAGTTCGTCGTCGAGCTCGCCGTCCCGGCCGTCCTCCCCGTCGAGCGGCGCCCCCTCGTCGGGTCCCTCGGGCCCCTCGACAACCACCCCGACTCAGCAGTGTCTCGGCATGATCTGTCTGCCACCGGGGATCACCTTGCCGGGTCAACCGCCCGCGCCGGCACCCGCGCCCACCCCTCGAGTCACCCCGCAGACCACCCCGGCTCGCTGATCGGACGGTCGCCGACGGCCTGACCGCGTCTGCGCGGGGGTGACGCCGACGGCGAGGTCATCACCGGCGGTTAAGCTGGCAGGTGATGACTACAGCAGTGACGCCCAACGAATCCGCGGTCCGCGCCGCCCTGTCCAAGGTGCGGGACCCGGAGATCGGCAAACCCATCACCGATCTCGGCATGGTGAAATCGGTGGCCGTCAACGACGACGCCAGTGTCGACGTCGCGGTGTACCTGACCACCTCGGGCTGCCCCATGCGCGGCGAGATCAGCGGCCGGGTGGAAACCGCGGTCTCCGACGTACCCGGGGTCGGCGAGGTACGCGTGACCCTCGACGTGATGGACGACGAGCAACGCTCCGAGCTCCGCAAGAAGCTCCGTGGCGACTCCGCCGAGCCGGTGATCCCCTTCGCCCAGCCGGGATCATTGACCCGCGTCTATGCCGTCGCCTCGGGCAAGGGTGGCGTCGGGAAGTCGTCGGTCACCGTCAATCTCGCCTGCGCGCTCGCCGAGCGCGGACTGTCGGTCGGGGTGCTCGACGCCGACATCTACGGCCACTCGGTGCCCCGGATGCTCGGCAGCGACGCCAAGCCCACCCAGGTCGAGAAGATGATCATGCCGCCGATCTCCC
Source organism: Gordonia sp. L191 (assembly GCF_030077625.1). NCBI lineage: Bacteria > Bacillati > Actinomycetota > Actinomycetes > Mycobacteriales > Gordoniaceae > Gordonia > Gordonia sp. L191. Next base: position 3,278,412 of record NZ_CP125996.1, read on the forward strand.
ACGACGTGCGATTCATCTCGATCGGCCAGTTCACCAGCGGCAACACCCCGGTCACCTGGCGCGGGCCGATGCTGCACCGGGCGTTACAGCAGTTCCTGGCCGACGTGTACTGGGGTGACCTCGATGTGCTGCTGCTCGACCTGCCGCCCGGCACCGGCGACGTCGCCATCTCGATCGCCCAGCTGATCCCCGGTGCGGAGATCCTGGTGGTCACCACCCCGCAACAGGCGGCTGCCGAGGTTGCCGAGCGAGCCGGTGCGATCGCTCTGCAGACCCGGCAGAAGATCCTCGGCGTCGTGGAGAACATGTCGTGGATGGAACTGCCCGACGGCACACGGATGGAACCCTTCGGTTCCGGTGGCGGCCAGACGGTCGCCGATCGGTTGACCCAGATGGTCGGCGCACAGGTCGATCTACTCGGTCAGGTCCCGCTCGAACCCGCGTTGCGGGAAGGCGGTGACGCCGGCACACCGGTCGTGCTCGCCCAGCCCGAATCCGCGTCGGGATCGGCGTTGCGGGCGATCGCCGACAAACTCGCGGTCCGTCGTCGCGGCCTGGCCGGCATGAGCCTGGGGATCGACACCACCCGGCACTGACGTTCGCGGCCGGCACCTCGTCGATCAGCGAATTACGTTGCGTCCCAATCGGAGACGTCGTGATGTCCGCGTGCGGGCCGGTGTTCGGCCGAGCCCGCGGCACTCGGCTTCCTCAGCGACGGCCCGGACTCACCGGCTGGGCCGTCGGGCATGGGCTTGGACACCGGCTTGATCGGCGGGGTGTCGGTGGCCGACTTGAGCACCGAGCCGGCATCGGTGAAGGTCTTGAAGACCGAGTCGTCGCCGTCGAGCAGATGCTTGGTGATCATCGATTTCGGTGTCATGCCGCGTAGCTCGTTGAGATCGGCGAGAGGTTTGCGGAGGTCGTCGAAGTCCGTACCGAAGTCGTTCTTGAGCTGATCGGTCGCTCCGGTCGCGTACTCGCGAACCTTGCGCAGCGACTGCATCGTCCACGAGATCGCTCCCGGTAACCGCTCCGGCCCCAGGATGACGAGTCCGGCGACGATCAGGATGAAGATCTCTCCCCAACCCACACTGTCGAACATGGCACTTCCCCGCTCTCGCGCGTCCGCCGGTGGTGGACGTTCTCAGTCACTCGCGGGCGTCATCGTGCCCTCGAAGGTACGCCCGTCGCGCCAGTAGGTGAACTTGACCGGCTCCCCGATCTTCGCGGTGCGCACGGCGACGGTCAATTCGTCGGCACTTTCGATGGTGCGGCCGTTGAAGGAGACGACCACGTCGTTCTCCCGCAGCCCGGCCTGGGCGGCCGGACCGCCGGCCACCACGTTGCGGACCTGGGCGCCGAGGACCCTGTCGTTGCGGACGTCGCTGGCGTTCACGCCGATCTGCGGATGGTTGACCTTGCCGTCGCGGATCAGTGCCTGCGCGATGGGGACCGCCTCACCGATCGGGATGGCGAACCCGAGTCCGATCGAGCCGCCGCCCGGGACGAGTCCGGCGGTGTTGATACCCACCACCTTGGCCTGGGCGTCGACGAGCGGACCGCCGGAGTTGCCGGGGTTGATCGCCGCGTCGGTCTGGATGGCGTCGATGACGGCGTCGGTGTCGGACTCGGAGTCGGGGCGCAGCGGCACAGCACGATGCAGGGCGCTGACGATACCGCTGGTCACGGTGCGATCCAGGCCCAGCGGGGACCCGAACGCCACGACCTCCTCGCCGATCTGGAGGTCGTTGGAATCGCCGAGTTGGGCGACGGTGAGGTTGTCGACGTTGTCGACCTTGAGCACAGCCACATCGGTCTTGGGGTCACGTCCGACGATGCGGGCGGGCACCCGGTTGCGGTCGGAGAAGACGACCTCGAGTTTGGCCGTCCGGTCGGACGCGGCCAGCGAGATGACGTGGTTGTTGGTGAGGATGTAGCCGTTGCGATCGATGACGAAGCCCGACCCGGTGGCCGCTCCGTTGGACAGTCGCACGTCGACGGCGACCACCGACTTCTCCACCGCCTGAGCCACCCGCGCGACCGACGACCGCGGCGCATCTCCGTTGCCGTCGCTCTGGGTCGACAGCTCGACGGTATTGCTGTTGAGCGGGGCCGCAACCTCCGCGGTGAATCTGCCCATCAGTCCTCCGACGACGCCGATCAGCAGTGCGATCACGGCCAGCGCGGCCAGCGCGTGCCACGCGATCCGACGGCCGAACAGCACCTCACGGATGCCCAGCTTCGGTCCGGGTGCGGTGGGAACCCCGGGAGCGGATTCGGCAACCGCGGGCCGGGCCAGCGTCGCCGGGCTCTCCGGATCGCGCCACGGGTCGGCAGGCGGTACGGGTTCGTCGGGAGTGCCATAGGTGGCCAGCGGGTCACGCTGCAGCGTCTCGCCGCTGCCGTCGGGGCGTCCGAAGGCCTCGGCCAGAACCGGATCCGGCGGACCGACGGTGGGTGCGGGACGCTCGGGTGCCACCGCGCCGGGCGCGAAGGAGCCCGCCACTCCGGAGGGGCGACCGAAGACCTGGGCCGTCGCCGGGGAGACCGGGGCGTGCCGAACAACGCGAGCGGACCCGTCACTCTCAGCGGCGTTGCCGGGCGCGACACCGGCCTCGTTCACCGTCGGCGCCGACCACGGCGTGACGGGCGCGTTAGAACCCGCGGCCGGCGCCGGTGAGGCAGCGGCCTGCGGGTGCTGTGCTTGCGGTGTCGCGGAGGCAGGGGGTTGGGGCTGAGAAGCGTCGGGCTGGGAAGCGTCGGGATCCACGTGTCAGCGGCTCCGCCAACGCTGCATGCGACCTCGGTTCGAGTCGTGGCCGGGCGAGTCGTGGCCTGGCACGGGCGTGGGCTCGCCGGGCACGCGACCGGGATGGGTGCGGCGCAGGGCGCCACGCTCGGCACCGTCGACCGGTCGATTCCGGTCGCGATGATCGGTCATGTCGAACTCGCGGGTGGGGATCTGACTGAGCTGACCCAGCAAACCGGTCGGAATGGGCATGGTGCCCGAGGAACGCAAGCGGGTCCGCGCCGCGGTCTGGGCCTCGACTGCCGCGACACACTCGGGGCACAGAGCCAGGTGGTGGGTGGCGCGCATGTGGGCGGTCATACCGAGTTCTTCGTCGACGTAGGCGGCGACCGCCTCGGGCGCGAGATGCTCGGTGGGTGCGAATCGCCGGTCTCGTGGAGCACTCGGCCGGCGGTTCGGGGTGAAGGACGATCGTGCGGGTGTCCAGGCCGCCGGATTCCAGGCGCGGCGTCGGCGAAGATTGTCCGGATGCTCGATCCGGTCGGTCGCCGAACTCGCGTCCGACCGTCGTTGTGGGTCGTCCGTCATCGTGTTCATCACCCCTTCTCCCCCGTCGTGACCCCGGCTTTCGGCGGGGACGACGCCCCAGCCTACCGAAAGACCCAACGATTGCGCGGTCGGTGGGGTTCCCGGCGGACGACACGTCGATGAGGGTCGTCGGCGGTCTTCGGTGTGGTCGACGTCGATGCCGTAGTCAGTGCCCGGCCGTACTCAGTGACCGACCGCGACCGAGCGGCGGTCGCTGTGGCCACGGGCGAGGAGGAAATCGCGGATGGTCTGACGTCCGCGGTGGATGCGGCTGCGTACGGTGCCGAGCTTGACCCCGAGGGTCGCTGCGATCTCCTCGTACGACAGTCCTTCGATGTCACACAGGACGACAGCGGCGCGGAACTCGGGACTCAGTGAGTCCAGGGCTGCCTGCAGATCGCCGTCGAGGTTCGCATCGGCGAAGATCTGCTGCGGGTCGGGTGTGTCGGCGGGCACGCGATCGTATTCCTCGGGCAGTGCCTCCATGCGGATCTTGTTGCGCCGACGGACCATGTCGAGAAAGAGGTTGGTGGTGATGCGGTGCAGCCAGCCCTCGAACGTTCCCGGACGATAGTTCGACAGCGACCGGAAGACCCGGATGAACGTCTCCTGGGTGAGGTCCTCGGCGTCGTGCTGATTGCCGGACAGCCGGTAGGCGAGCCGGTAAACGCGATCGGCATGCTCGCGGACCAGCTCATCCCATGACGGCATGAGCATGTCGTTTCCGGTGGCATCGAATCCCGCGGTTCCGCCGGGGACAATGTCTGCGGACGCCTCGTGGTCGCTCATCGTGGGTGGCCGGTTCCCTTCTCACAAACCATCATCGCGGTGACGCCGGATGGATTCACCATACTGAACCGGACACCGGGTGGTGATATTCCCCCTGTATCCGATTCGATGCCCTCACCCTCTCCCATCGTGGTGTGGTCGCCGTATGAGGGCCCTGAGTGTTGTCTGAGGAAGCAAACCCCGAGGTGCGACGCGGCAATCCGGGCGTGCCGTCGGCTGTTTGCGCCCGGCATGTCTAACCTTGCGAGCATGACCGATACCCAGCCGAGCGACCCGCGAGTGGCACTGATCGACTATGCCGAGTCGGCGATCGTGGAGGACGATGCGCTCGTCGCCGCCCGTGCCCGCGGGATCGAACTCGGTGCGATTCCGGTGAGTCCGTCGGTCGGCGCACTGCTCGCGGTGCTCGCCCGGGCGGTCGATGCGCATGCGGTCGCCGAGATCGGTACCGGGACCGGGGTCAGCGGGTTGTGGTTGTTGGCCGGAATGGCTACCGACGGGGTGCTGACCACGATCGATCCCGAGCTCGAACATCATCAGGCCGCGCGGGCGTCGTTCGCCGGAGCAGATATCGCGCCGGGTCGGACGCGGCTGATCAACGGCACCCCGCGTGATGTGTTGCCGCGACTGTCGGACAGCTCCTACGACCTGGTGTTCATCGACGGGCCGCGGCTGGACATGCCGCGGTTCGTGACCGAGTCGGTGCGGATGCTGCGGCCCGGCGGGATGCTGGTCATCCACGACGCGGCAGCTCAGGGCGCGGTCGCCGATCCGACGCGCACCGATCCGATGACCGCCGCGGCCCGCGAGGCCGCGATGCTGGTGGCCGACGACGATCGGTTGTTACCGGTGGTGATCCCGTTGGGCCCCGGGGTGCTCGCCGCGGCGAAGTCGCGATGAGGTGACAGCGGCGAAGTCGCGATGAGGTGACAGCGGCGAAGTCGCGATGAGGTGACAGCGGCGAAGTCGCGATGAGGTGACAGCGGCGAAGTCGCGATGAGATGACCGCGGCGAGGGCCCCGTCGGGTTCTCAGACGTCGGTCGAGAAGCGCAGACCGCCATCGGGGATCTGGACGCCGGGCCATACCCGCGCGCCGCGCAACAGTTCGCAGCGGGCGCCGACCTCGGCGCCGTCGCCGATGACGGTGTCGCGGATGAGGGCGCGCGGACCGATGCGGGCACCGAAGCCGACGATGCTGCGTTCGACGACCGCGCCGGCCTCGATGACGGCTCCGTCGAAGACGACGGCACCGTCGAGGCGGGCGCGGGGACCGATCTCGGCGCCTCGGCCGACGACCGTTCCGCCGATGAGTACCGCTCCGGGCGCGACGCCCGCGCCCTCGTGGACGAGGGATTCGCCGTGGCGGTCACCGAGGGCCGGTGAGGGCGCGATGCCGCGGACGAGGTCGGCCGAGCCCCGCACGAAGTCCTCGGGGGTGCCCATGTCACGCCAGTAGGCGTGGTCGACGTAGGCGTGGATGTGCCGACCTTCGGCGAGCAGGCCGGGAAACACCTCGCGTTCGACCGACACCTCGCGACCTGCGGGGATGTCCTCGATGACCGAGCGACGGAAGACGTAGGTGCCCGCGTTGATCTGGTCGGTCGGCGGGTCCTGGGTCTTCTCGAGGAAGGCGGTGACGCGGCCGGTCTCGTCGGTGGGCACGGACCCGAAGGCGCGGGGGTCGGAGACCCGCACGAGGTGCAGGGTGACGTCGGCGTCGGACTCGCGGTGGGTGGCCACGACGTGACGGACGTCGGTGCCGCCGAGGACGTCACCGTTGAACACCACGATCGTCGACGCGGTCAGCTCGGGGAGCACGTTGCGGATACCGCCACCGGTGCCCAGCGGCTCCTCTTCGGTGACGTAACGCATGTTGAGGTCGAGTTTGGAGCCGTCGCCGTAGTACTCGGAGAACACGTGGGCCTTGAACGACGTCCCGAGCACGACGTCGCGGATGCCGGCCTTGCGGATGCGCGAGAGCAGGTGGGTGAGGAACGGCAGTCCCGCCGTCGGCAGCATCGGCTTGGGCGCCGAGAGGGTCAGCGGACGCAGGCGTGTGCCCTTGCCGCCGACGAGTACGACAGCCTGCACATCGGACATGTCGATGTCGGGGACATCGTCGGCGCTGACCGCGGGGTTGTTCACCGAGAACTGCATCACGGGGTGTTCCTCTCCGAATGTGGATGATCGTGGGACGACGTGGTGCGCGCTGCGGCGCGTACGGCCAGACGTGACCGCACCGCCAGCCCGGCCCGTAATGCCCATCGCAGCGGCGCCTGCAACACCCCTGGATGACGGTCGGCCTGGAAGCGGTAGGCACTGCGATGGTGGGCGGGCAGCATCGCCTCGGGACGTTTGTCGGCGCTGTGACCCTTGGTGTGGACGACCTCGGCCCCGGGCACGTAGACGTTGAGCCAGCCGGCGCGGCCGAGGCGGTCGCCGAGGTCGACGTCTTCCATGTACATGAAGTAGCGCTCGTCGAATCCGGAGATCTCGTCGAAAGCGGTGCGGCGCACCAGCAGACACGATCCGGACAGCCAGCCGACCGGACGTTCACTGGGCTCGACGTCGTCGGCGCGGTAGGCCGCGGTCCACGGGTTGGACTTCCAGATGCCACCGAGGAGTGCGTGCCCGGTGCCCGAGACGAGGTCGGGGACACGCCGTGCCGACGGGTAGACCGAGCCGTCGGGCTCACGGATGAGGGGACCGAGCGCGCCGGCCCGCGGCCACCGCGCCGCCGCGGCGACGAGCTCGTCGATCGATCCCGGTGACCATTCGACGTCGGGGTTGGCGATCATGACGAATTCGACGTCGTCGTCGAGTTCGGCGACCGCTCGGTTGATGCCGCCCCCGTACCCGACATTGCCGCCGCTGTGGACCAGGGTGACGTTGGCGTGCTCGCGCTCGGCGGCTTCGGGTGCGCCGTCGCCGGACCCGTTGTCGGCGATCACCACGCGCGGCGAGGAGGAGGTGGCGTGCGACAGACTGCGCAGGAAGGTTTGCAGGTGGTCGCCCGACCAATAGGTCACCGTCACCACGGCCAGCTTCGAGGTCACCGGGTCAGCGTAGCCAACCGTCGGGGTCCGTCCCATTCGTCCGGGCTGTGCAGCGCCCGCTGTGGTCGAGGTCACCGCGCCTGCGCAGTGCCGGTTCGAGCGGCGTCGACGTCGAGGGCATCGGCCAAGGCGGCCGACCACTCGCGCAACGGGGTGAGCCCGGCGCGGCGCCAGGAGCGCGGTGAGAGCACCGAGTAGGCGGGCCGCGGTGCGGGCCTCGGGAATTCGGCGGTGGTGCACGGCCGGACCCGGTCCGGGTCTGCGCCGACACCTGCGAACACCGCGCGCGCCACCGCGTACCAGGTGACGGCGCCGGCGTTGGTGGCGTGCAGAATCGCTCCGGCGACCGGTGCATGGTGGCCGTGACGTACCAACTCCCAGAGTCCGGCGGCGAGGTCGGGGGCATACGTGGGTGAGCCGACCTGATCATCGACGACGGACACCGTGTCGCGGCTCTTCTCGAGACGACGCATCGTGCCGACGAAGTCGGGACTGTCGGGTCCGCCGGTGTAGACCCACGCGGTCCGCACGATCGTCGACGACGGGTCGGCGGCGAGTGCGGCCCGTTCACCGGCTCGCTTGGTGGCGCCGTACACGCTCGGCGGGGTGGTCTCGGGGTCGGTGTCGTCGGGCTCGAGGGGTTGCTCACGTATGCCGGTCCCGGCGAACACGTAGTCGGTGGAGACGTGGATGAGCCAGGCCGAGGCGGCCTCGGTGATCTCGGCGAGGATCCCGGGCGCGACGGCGTTGACCGCTGCAGCCTTCTCGGGATCGGATTCGGCCTGATCGACGGCGGTGTAGGCCGCGGTGTTGAGGATGACGTCGCCCGCACGCACCCCGGCGAGCGCGGAGCGAATGGCGGAGGGATCGGCGAGGTCGGCGTCGGCGGAGGTGAGCGGCACCAGGGCGATGTCCGCATCGGCCTGGGCACGCAGTGCGGTACCGAGTTGTCCCGCCGCGCCGAGTAACCACACCGTACCGACGGGGCGGGGTTCGGCCGGCCGCGGATCGCTCCCGGAATCGCTGCGCACGCGGTCAGTGTGCCCCGGTCGCGCGGCGGCAACCACTCCGGCACACCCGGATGGGCAGGGGGTGTGGCGATCACCACTCGATCGGTGTCCGGGGAAGGTTCGACCGTCCGCGATCCCTCGGCGTGTGCGACGCCGAGTTCACCACCACCTTCAGTAGCCTTGGCGGACGTAAACCACATCAGAAACGCCTGACACTCAGGCAACTGCTGCCCCGCACGACGGCAGCCACGACCGCAAAGGACTGCCCACTCGTGGACTCCCGCCCCGATGGTGCGCGTAGGCGACCGGCCGGTCACACGCGTGGCGACGAGGTCCGCGCGCGCCGCCCCCGGACCGACGAGTCGGCGCCCGAACGCCCCCGTCCCCCGCGAGGTGAGCACTCCGACCGCGCACCGCGAGCCGATGGGACGCGGCGACGGCGCCCGGCCGACCCGGATCTCGCACGAGGTACCCGGCAACGGTCGTCCGGCGAGATCCACACGCGCGCAAACGATTCGATCGACAGCGACCACCGCGAGCCCACCGAACGGCCGCGTCGTCGGCGTCCGCCGGGACAGCGCCCGGCACAGGGCCGGTCGGCGCCGACACCGAATGCGCAGGCGGCGAAGCCGAACGCGCAGCGCGCGACCGGTGCTGCGGCACCCGGGAACCCCGCACCCGAGAAACCGGTCCGACGCAAGCCCCGCCCGACCGGTGCCGACCGACCCGCTCCCAAGCCGTCCGCCAGGACGACCACCGCTGCCGCACCCGACGCGTTGGTCGAACCGCAGACACCCGGGCCTCCCCCGGCGCCTCCCCGCGGGGGCGGAGTGCTGTCGGGCTGGCGCGGTGGACGCGCGGCGGCTCGCGGGTTGATCGCAGTGCTCTCGGTCATCGTGCTGGTGTGCACCGGGTACGCCTGGAGCAGCATCAACAACCTCGAGTCCGACATCACCCGACTCGGCGGCCTGGCACTCGGCGGGGCCGACGACGGCGCCACCGACATCCTGCTGGTCGGTACCGACTCGCGCACCGACGCCAAGGGCAACCCGCTCTCGGCCCAGGAATTACGGTGGCTGCGCTCGGGCGATGACATCTCCACCAACACCGACACCATCCTGCTGATCCGCGTTCCCAACGACGGGTCGTCGGCCACGGCGATCTCGATTCCCCGCGACTCCTATGTCGAGGTCCCGGGAATCGGGATGAGCAAGATCAACGCGGCCTACGGCACCACCCGAGAAGGCGTGCGGCGCAAGGCCGTGGAGGCCGGGCAGAGCGAGGCACACGCCGAGCGGGAGGGCACTCAGGCCGGCCGTGAGGCACTGATCGACACCGTCGCCAACCTCACCGGCGTCCACGTCGATCACTACGCGGAGGTCGGCCTGCTCGGCTTCGTGCTGCTCACCAACGCCGTCGGCGGCGTGGACGTGTGTCTCAAGAACCCGGTGAACGAACCGTTCTCCGGTGCGCACTTCCCCGCCGGACGCCAAACCCTCAACGGCCCACAGGCATTGAGCTTCGTCCGGCAGCGCCACGACCTCCCGCGCGGCGACCTCGACCGGATCACCCGTCAGCAGGCGTACATGGCCTCACTGACCCAGAAGATCCTGTCGGCAGGTACCCTGACCGACCCGACCAAGCTCAACCAGTTGCAGGCCGCGGTGTCGCGGTCGGTGGTCATCGACGACGACTGGGACGTCCTGACCTTCGCCGAGCAACTCAAGGATCTCAGCGGCGGTCGGGTCAAGTTCGCGACGATCCCCATCGTCGACGATCACGGGTGGAGCGACGACGGGCAGCAGAGCGTCGTCACCGTCGACCCGGCAAAGGTCCGGGCCTACACCAGTTCCCTGCTCGATCCCTCCCGCAACACCGGACGCCCCGAGTACACCGTCGACGTCAACAACGCCGGCACGGTGGACGGACTCGCCAAGAACGTCGCGGGCATCCTGACCGCCAAGGGCTATCAGGCGGGCAAACTCCTTAGCGATCCCGGCAACGAGCGCGATTCGGTGGTCCTCGCGAAGACCGCCGACGATCCCGGTGCCCGCCTGCTCGCCAAGGATCTCGGCGGACTGAACGTCGCCGCCGATCCGACCCTCGGGGACCACGAGTTGCGGGCCGTGCTCACCAACACCTACAGCGGTCCCGGCTCGGTGTCGGACATCGGCGGCGGCTCGACGGGTGGCGACTCCGGCGGTGCCGGCGGCGGCACCGCGACCCCCGCGCCGAGTTCGGCGATCACCGCGGGCACCGACGGCCCGATGTGCGTCAACTGACCGGACCGGCGGCGACCCCGTCGATCTCGTCGGCGAGCCCGACGAGACAATGAACCGATGACCGCCACCACCATCACCGCCGCCGTCTTCGGGGGCATCGACGACCACTCGCGTCCCGCGCTGACCTTCTACGACGACGCCACCGGCGAGCGCACCGAGCTCAGCTGGGCGACCCTGGGTAACTGGGCGGCCAAGACCGCGAACCTCCTCGTCGACGAAGTGCTGCTCGAGCCCGGCGATCCCGTCATCGTCGACCTTCCCGAACACTGGCAGACCGCGGGCATCCTGCTCGGCTGCTGGTGGGCCGGCGCCCGGGTGCACACCCGCGCCGAGGCAGACCTGTTCGGCGATGCCACGGTCGGATTCACCGATCGAGACCACGTCGATGCCCATCCCGATGTCGAAGACCTGATCGTCGCACCGCTCGACCCGTTCGCCATGCCGGTGCCCGGCCTGCCGCCCGGCGTCTCCGACTACGGCACCCGGGTACGCATCCACGGCGATCAGTTCACCGGACCGGCCCATGCCGGTGATGCCCTGGACGGCCGCACCACCTCCGAGGTGCTCGACGCCGCGCACGCGGCCGCCGCCGGCGCCGGGATCAGGCCCGGCGGCCGGGTGCTCTCCACTCTCGAATGGGCAAGCGCCACCGGCATTGTCGACCATTTCCTGGCGCCACTGTCGGTGGGTGCCGGATTGGTGTGGGTGGCCAATCCGGACGGCGACCAGTCCGCGCGCGCGGCCACCGAACGGGCCGAGTTCGTGCTGACCTGACACACGCGTGCCCGCCGTACGGCACAGCGTTCGCATGCCATACGGCACAGCGTTCTCGCGCCATACGGCAGAGTGGTCTCATGCAGCTGCCCGCCACCCTGGCCCGTATCAACAAACGCGTCACCAACCCCATCCAGCGCCGATGGGCACCGCACCTCGCGCCATGGGCGATGGTCGAGCACACGGGACGACACTCCGGTCGCCGCTACGCCACCCCGGTGCTGGCCTGGGCCCGCGACGACACCCTCGCCGTCGTGCTGGCCTACGGTCGCGACACCGACTGGGTGCGTAACGTCCTCGCCGCCGGTGGCTGCGACATCACCCGGCGCGGCAAGCACTTCCATCTCGTGCGGCCCCGGATCATCCCGGCCGACTCCCCCGACGTCGTGCGTGGTGCGCGTCCGTTCGCCTCGGCGTTCTCCTGGGTCCTCATCGGCACCCTGGAGCCGGCATGACCGACGATTCGCTCGACGACTTCTCGGCAGCCGACGAGACCTACCTCGGCACGACGCGGCGGGTGTACCGCAAGGGCACCGGTCCGGCGGTGATCATCATCGCCGAGATCCCGGGCATCTCCCCGGAGGTGGCCGATTTCGCGCGGCGCGTCGTCGACATCGGTGCGACCGCGGTGATGCCGTCGGTCTACGGCGTCGACGGTCGGGATCCCTCTCCGACCGCGCGCGGAACCGTCAGGGCCGCAGCGGAAATGGTCGGGACGATCGCCAAGGCGTGTATCTCCCGGGAGTTCTCGGTCCTCGCGACCGGCAAGACCTCGCCCATCGTCGACTGGTTGCGCGCGCTCGCCGCCGACGAGCACCGGCGCTGCGGCGGCGTCGGGGTCGGGGCAATCGGGATGTGTTTCACCGGCGGCTTCGCCCTCGGCATGGCCACCGACGAGCGACTGCTCGCCCCGGTGCTGGCCCAACCGTCGCTGCCGTTCGCGATCACGCCACACCGGGCTCGATCGATCGACGTCTCCGACGCCGACCTCGCCACCGTCGCCACCCGCTGTGCGGCGGGACTACAGGTGATGGGGGTACGTTTCGAGGGCGACCGGATGTCCCCACCGTCGCGATTCGAGAACCTGCGACGCCTACTCGGCGACGCATTCATCTCGATCGAGTTGCCCGACTCGGCGGCCAATCCGGAGTCGCCGATGCCGACGCCGCACGCGGCACTCACCGTCGATCTCGTCGACGAACCGGGAGAACCCACCCGCGACGCCCTCGATCAGGATCTCGACTTCCTCACGCGCCGACTGCAACTCGAGCGCGGCCCGAAGTCCCCGGGCTGAGTGCCCCGGTCACAGGGTCGGCCGGCGCAGGCGCGCGGACCCCGCGTATCAGTCGCCCAGCAGCTTCTGACGCAGGGCCGCGTCCTTGTCGAGGACCATCTGTTCGAGACCGGACTGGAACGCCGACATCCGTGCTCGCAGTGCGGCATCGGCGGCCCCGAGGATGCGGACCGCGAGCAGCCCCGCATTGCGGGCGCCGCCGATCGAGACCGTCGCCACCGGAACGCCGGCGGGCATCTGCACGATCGACAGCAACGAATCGAGACCGTCGAGATGACGCAGCGGCACCGGCACGCCGATCACCGGCAGCGGGGTCGCCGCGGCGACCATCCCCGGCAGGTGCGCGGCACCACCGGCACCGGCGATGATCACCTCGATGCCGGCGTCGGCGGCACCGGTCGCGTAGTCGAGCATCCGCTGCGGGGTGCGATGCGCCGAGACCACGCCCACCTCGAACGGCACATCGAACTCGGCGAGCGCCTCGGCCGCGAGTTGCATTGTGGGCCAATCGGAGTCGCTGCCCATGATCAGGCCGACCCGGGCGCGGTGCACATCCGCCCGGGTGTCGTCGGCCCGGGTGTCGTCGGCCTGCGCCCCGCTCTCGGTCTGCTCGCTCATCAGTGCCCTTCCCATCCGTCGGTCCACACCGCGTGCGACATCCAGTGCGCCGCCCGCTCGGCACGCTCCCGAACCGTCGCGAGGTCGTCGTCGCGTGCCCCGACGATATTCACATGCCCGATCTTGCGGTCCGGCCGCTCCCCCTTGCCGTACAGGTGCACCTTGGCGTCGGGCATCCGCGCCATCAGGTGATGGAGTCGCTCGTCCATCGACATCGTCGGCGCATCCAGTGCCCCGAGAATGTTGGCCATCACGGTCAACGGCGCGCTCGGGGCGGTGTCGCCGAGCGGATAGTCACACACCGCGCGCAGATGTTGCTCGAACTGCGAGGTGACCGCCCCGTCCATGGTCCAGTGGCCGCTGTTGTGCGGGCGCATCGCGAGTTCGTTGACCAGCAGCGTGCCCTCGGCGGTCTCGAACAACTCCATCGCCATCACCCCGACCACGCCGAGTTCGCGGGCCAGCCGCAGCGCCATCTCCTGCGCCGCCGCGGCGAGATCGGCGTCGAGATCGGGAGCGGGCGCGAGCACCACCGCGCACTGCCCCTTGCGCTGGATGGTCTCCACCACCGGCCACGCAGCACCTTGGCCAAACGGCGATCGGGCGATCATCGCCGACAACTCGCGGCGCATGGCCACCTTCTGCTCGGCGATCAGATCCACCCCGGCGTCGAACTGCTCGTCGAAGACCGCCAGCGCGGCGTCGCGGTCATCGAGAATCCACACCCCGCGACCGTCGTATCCGCCACGGACCGCCTTGAGCACGATCGACCAGTCATGCCGGTCACCGAAGTCGATGAGGCGCCCGCGCGCCAACCCGAGATCGCCGGCCAGATCCGCGAAGTCGGGCACCGGCAGACCCAGTTCCGACAGCCGGACGCGCATCGCCTGCTTGTCCTGCGCGAAGTGCAGGGCCTTCGACGGCGGCAACACCGACACCCCATCGGCCTCCAACGCCTGCAGGTGGGCCAGCGGCACGCCCTCGTGGTCGAAGGTCAACGCCACCGCGCCCGCGGCGGCGCGGCGCAGATCATCGAGGTCGTCATGCGAACCCAACACCACATCGGCACTGACCTGCGCTGCCGGATCGTCGGGACCGGCGGCCAGGACACGCAGGCACTGACCGAGCGCGATCGCCGCCTGATGGGTCATCCGGGCCAGCTGACCACCCCCGATCATGGTCACCGTCGGCATACCGGCGAAGCAGCCGCCGGCACGCGCGGAATCAGGAGCGGGAGGGGTTGTCGGCGCGCCGGGATCGTCGGCAGCGCCACCGTCGGATGAGCTCACGCGGTCCATCGTGGCACGCCCGCCATGTCCGATGCATGACCGACCGGGAGAAGTCACCGGCCGCCGCGAGTCCTACACTCGACTCTTGTGCCGTTCATCGATGACGTGGTGGCCCGCCTGCCCGAGCCGGTCCGGCACCAGCTCATGCGGCACCACGAACTCATCAAGTTCGCGCTCGTCGGTGGCACGACCTTCGTGTTCGACGCGGCCATCTTCTACACCCTGACGCTCACCGTCCTCGAGACCAAGCCCGTCATCGCCAAGATCATCTCGGGTGTGCTCGCCACCATCCTCAGCTACATCCTCAACCGTGAGTGGGCGTTCAAGAATCGCGGCGGGCGGGAGCGCGCGCACGAGGCCTTCCTGTTCTTCGTCATCAGCGGCATCGGCGTCGTCCTGCAGGCCGCGCCGCTGTGGGTGGCCAACAACCTCTTCGACATCCGGGCCAATCTGTCGACCACCGAACTCGTCGTGGTCGACTTCATCCTCGGCTTCCTCATCGGCAACGTGCTGCAGATGGCGTTCCGCTTCTGGGCGCTACGACGATTCGCCTTCCCCGAGGAGAACCTCCGCGGTGGCGACGCCGGCTCCACCGACCTGCATCCCAACGCCGACGAACTCAACGATGAGGAACTCGGTCATGCCTGAGGTGAGCGCCTGATCCGGATTCGTCTGTGGTCTCCGACCCCTGCGCCGCCGAGGGCACCACGATCGAGAACACCGGCGGACGCCGATGCGCGAGTTCGAGGCGTCCGCCGTCGGCCTCGACCAATGCCCGCGCCAGAGAGAGCCCGACGCCCGTTCCCGCCGGTCCGGTGCCACTGCCCGCGGAGAAGCCGCGTCGGAAGATCGACTGGGCGATGTCGTCGGCGACACCCTTGCCCTCGTCGGCGACGGTGATGCGCACCATGTCGCCAGCGAGCTCGCCGACGTCGATCCGGCACCGCCCGACGCCGTGCTGCAGGGCGTTGTCGACCAGGACGCTGACGGCCTCGCGCAACCGCCCGGGCTGCGCGCTCAACGCGCACACCGGCCCGCTGAAGGCAACGGTCACTTCCCGGCCCTGGGCGACGAAGGCGTTCTCGAAGTCGCCGACGAGCCGCGTCAACAACTCGGTGACATCGATCGACTGCATCGGCGCCGGGTCGTCACGCGACGCCGCGACCATCTCGTCGAGTTCGCCGGAGAGCCGCTCGACCTGATCGAGGGCGGCCTCGGCCTCCCCGACGACCGCCGGATCGTCGTGCAACGACAGTTCGTCGAGACGCAATTGGATCGCGGTAAGCCGGCTGCGCAGCTGATGTGACACGTCGCCGACGATCTCGCCCTCACGTTCGAGACGTAACGCGATCTCGGTGTTCGCGTCGCCGAGGGCGCGCGAGACCCGGTCGAGTTCGACGATCCCGTATGTTCGCCACTCCGAGCGGAAGTCGCCGCGCGCCATCGCGGTGGCCCGATGGGCGAGATCGATGACCGGGTCGGCGATGCGTCCCGCGGTGACCGCCGCGACGACGGTACCCGCGGCCAGCGACGAGGCCACCACGATCGTGACAATGCCGACCGCGGCGAGCTGATCGCCGCGGACGTCGTTGCGGGGGATCTCCAGGATCAGCGAGCCGGCATCACCGAGGCCGATGGAATCCGAGATCGTCGCGCCGTCGATCTCGGCGCCCACGGCACGGGTGGCCGAATGCCCGTCGGTGGCCACATAGGTCAGGATCAGACGGCCCTGATCGGGGATCAGCGATCGCAGCGGCGGCGAATCCAGTAGTGCCGGATCGAGCGTCGCATCGCGCCCGTCGTCGGTCCGGATGAGTTGGTCCGAGATCGACTTGAGCCGGCTGTCGAGGGTCTGGTGGGCACTGTCGGCAACCCACCACCACGCGATCACCGACAGCGGAATGCCCAGTGCGGCGCCGACCGCCAACAACATGGCGATCATCGTGTATAGGATGCGACGGCGCATGGAAGGGCCGCCGGTTACGGATCGAAGCGGAAACCGACGCCCCGCACGGTGACGATGTGGCGCGGGCGGTCGTGCCGGTCGTCGCCGATCTTGCGACGCAACCAGGAGATGTGCATGTCGAGGGTCTTCGACGACCGCAGATCCGCCGAACCCCACACCTCCGTGAGGATCTCGTCGCGGCCGACGACCTGCCCGGCGCGTTCCATCAGGAACCGCAGCAGATCGAATTCGCGGTTCGCCAACACCAGGTCGGTGCCGTTGAGCGTCGCCCGACGCGCCCGGGCATCCAACCGGAGATCGCCACCCTCGAGGACGACGTCATCGGGAGTCTGGCTGCGGCGCAACAGCGCTCGCACACGCGCGAGCAACTCGGCGAGCCGGAAGGGTTTACCGACGTAATCGTCGGCGCCGGCGTCGAGCCCCACCACGAAGTCCACCTCGTCGGTGCGGGCGGTCAGCATCAGCACCGCGAGTTCGGGCTGTTCGACCCGCACCCGCCGACACACCTCGAGCCCGTCGATCTCGGGCAGCCCGAGATCGAGGATGAGCAGTTCGAACCGGCCGTCGGCAACCCGATCGAGGGCCTGCGTCCCGGTGCCCACGACCTCGCAGCCGTATCCCTCGCGGGCCAGCGCGCGAGCCAGCGGTTCGGCGATGGCCGCATCGTCCTCGGCCAACAACACGTGGGTCATCGACGTCTCCCCCATCTGCCGTGTCCGGCGTCGGTGCCGTGGGTCGCGCCCACATCGGCGCCGCCCATCCGAGTGTCGTCATCGAAGCGCTCGTCGTCGGGATCCGGATCGTCGGTCACCTCGAGCACCTCGTGGTAGAGCAGCGCGTGCACCCGCTCGACCTGGGGGATGTCGTCGAACGCCAACGGCTCGTCGGAGGCCGATTCGATGAGCAACGTCCCGGTACGCAGCAACCGATCGATCGGCCCGTGCCGGAACTCGACGGTGTTGATGCGCCGGATCGGGATGTCGATCCCCGATCGCGTGAGGATGCCGTGCCGGAAGATCACCCGGCGGTCGGTCAGCACGAAATGGGTGGTCTTCCAGGAGATCAAGGGCCGCAGGAAGAACCAGATCGTCGCGGCCGCCCACAGCACCGCCACGGCGACGTAGGCGATCAGGGCCCCGGTCCCGGTTAACGACGACGCGTTCACCAGCCCGGCGAGCAGGCCGGCGATCGCGGTCGCGAGGATGAACAACAGGAACGGACCGAGCAGACACTTCCAGTGCGGATGTCGGTGCAGGACGATCCGCTCGCCGGGTGCGAGGTTCTCCCGCGGATATGCCATGGCAGCAAGCATAGGCCGAGCGGCTGTCAACTCCGCCCGCTCGCCGCGGTCGCACTCGGGCCCTGTCCGATCTCGGTAGAATGACGCAGACCACAGCGACGAGAGGTTCAGGAGCTTTCATGACCTATCGCGATCCCCGGGATCCCCGCACCGCGAAGTACGAGCCCGGATACGCGCCGGAGTCGCGTGCCTACAGCCAGCAGGATCCGACGTATTACCAGGACCCGGGCCATGCCGGGCAGGGCTATCAGCACACCGGATACCAGGACCCCGGCTACGCGCAGCAGCCCCCGGGCCGGGCCGCGCGCCCGCGCCGCACCATCGGACCCGACATCAACGTGGGGATGTTCGTCGGCGGCATCGTGATGACCGGCGTCGTCACCGGCCTGGCCGCCTGGCTGGTCGCCTGGATCATTCGGGCGATCGTCGAGCGGGTGAATGCCGCGGGCAAGTTCGGCGTGTGGAATCCGGTGGCGCAGGACGAGTTCTGGTTCGCCATCGTCGGCTTTCTCACCGCGCTGGCCGCCGGCGCGCTGTGGTACGTGCTGCAGGTCATCACACCGTCGCCGGACCAGTTCTTCCGGTGGGTGGTCGGTCTGCTGATCGCCGCCGCGGTGATCATCCCGCTCGTGCTCTCGGCGCAGTTCTCGGTCGGCCTGGGTACTGCGGTGATGCACCTGGTGATCGGGTTGCCGATCTTCTCGCTCGTACCGGCGATGGGCCACAAATCCCGCAGTACCCGCTGACGTGTGCGCCGAGTGTCCGGCGCACACGCTCAGTCCGTGACGGGACGAAGGTGCACCACGTCACCCGCCGCCGCGGTGAAGCGTTCTCCCCCGTCGCGTTCGATGACGATGCGCCCGTTGTCGTCGACGTCGACGGCCTGCCCGACGATCTCGGTGTCGCCGGGTAGCAGTAGCCGCACGCGGCGCCCCAAGGTGTCGCAGCGCTGCCGGTAGGTCTCGGCGATCGCATCGAGTCGGTCGGGCCACCCCTGCTCGTCCAGCGCGCGCAGATACTCGATGGCCAGACCGGCCAGGTCGTCGACGCCGAGTTCACGGCCGGTTTCGATCCGCAGGCTGGTCGCCGTCGGAACGGGCAGGTCATCGGAGGTCAGGTTAGTGTTGAGTCCGGTGCCCACGACGACGACCCCACCGTCGGAGGAGGTCACGTATTCGGCGAGGATGCCCGCGATCTTGCGATCGTCGATCAGTACGTCGTTGGGCCACTTGAGCACCGGCCGCTGCCCGCTGTGCCGCTCGATCGCGGTCGCGGTTGCGATCCCGGTCGCGAGCGACAGCCAGCCCAACTGTTCGGTGTGCGCACCCACCGGCACCACCGCCGAGATGGCGAGCTGAGCACCGGCGGGCGCCGACCAGGTCCGCGCCCGACGCCCGCGCCCTGCGGTCTGGTCGGTGGTGATCCGCACCGTGCCCACGAGATCGGACTCGCCGGCGCGCGCGGCGAGGTCGGCGTTGGTCGAACCGGTCGAGTCGACCACCTCGACCCGTCGCCAGATGGTGTTGGCGAGATCGGTGGTCCGGGCGTCGATGGCCGACTGCAGACCGTGCACGGGAGACGTCGCTGGAGTGTTCATGACCACTGAGCCTACGACTGAGACCCACATCACCGCAGGTAGCCGACCGATCGCTCGGAAACATGAGGAATCTCTCACATTGGGGCAGTTGACGGGGCGCGCCACGATCTGGCTAGCATCGACGTTCATGACCACTGCTTCGTCCGATTCCGGCGCCGCGCCAGACATTCACACGACGGCCGGAAAGCTCGCCGATCTGCGTCAGCGACTCTCCGAGACCCAGCATCCGG
Source organism: Gordonia sp. L191 (assembly GCF_030077625.1). NCBI lineage: Bacteria > Bacillati > Actinomycetota > Actinomycetes > Mycobacteriales > Gordoniaceae > Gordonia > Gordonia sp. L191. The sequence goes on from NZ_CP125996.1 coordinate 3,297,955, forward strand.
TCGGCGAGGCCGCGGTCGAGAAGATCCACTCGCGGGGCAAGCTCACCGCCCGCGAGCGCATCACCCATCTCCTCGACGACGGCTCGTTCGTCGAACTCGACGCACTCGCCCGCCACCGCAGCACCAACTTCGGGCTCGCCGAGCGCCGCCCGCTCGGCGACGGCGTGGTGACCGGCTACGGCACCATCGACGGCCGCGAGGTCTGCGTGTTCTCCCAGGACGTCACCGTCTTCGGCGGGAGCCTCGGCGAGGTCTACGGCGAGAAGATCGTCAAAGTCATGGATCTCGCGATCAAGACCGGCCGTCCGCTGATCGGTATCAACGAGGGCGCCGGCGCCCGCATCCAGGAGGGCGTGGTCTCGCTCGGTCTCTACGGCGAGATCTTCCACCGCAACGTGCGCGCCTCGGGCGTCATCCCGCAGATCTCACTGATCATGGGCGCGGCGGCCGGCGGCCACGTGTACTCCCCGGCGCTGACCGACTTCGTGGTGATGGTCGACCAGACCAGCCAGATGTTCGTCACCGGCCCCGACGTCATCAAGACCGTCACCGGCGAGGACGTCACCATGGAGGACCTCGGTGGCGCCAACACCCACATGACGAAATCCGGTGTGGCCCACTACGTCGCCTCCGACGAGGAGGACGCCCTCGACTACGTCAAGGAACTGCTGGGCTACCTGCCGAGCAACAACCGGGCCGACGCACCCCGACTGCCGGTCGCCGCACCCGCCGCGGGATCCATCGAAGACACCCTCACCGACGAGGACCTCGAACTCGACACGCTGATCCCGGATTCGCCGAATCAGCCCTACGACATGCACGAGGTCATCCGCCGCATCCTCGACGACGACGAGTTCCTCGAGGTCCAGGCCGAGCGCGCGACGAACATCATCATCGGTTTCGGACGCGTCGACGGACGCAGCGTCGGCATCGTGGCCAATCAGCCGACCCAATTCGCCGGGTGCCTCGACATCAACGCCTCGGAGAAGGCCGCCCGCTTCGTGCGGACCTGCGACGCCTTCAACATCCCGATCGTCACCCTCGTCGACGTTCCGGGCTTCCTGCCCGGCACCGATCAGGAATACAACGGCATCATCCGCCGCGGCGCCAAACTGCTCTACGCCTACGGGGAGGCGACCGTCGGCAAGATCACGATCATCACCCGCAAGGCCTACGGCGGCGCGTACGACGTGATGGGGTCCAAGCACATGGGCGCCGACGTCAATCTCGCCTGGCCCACCGCACAGATCGCCGTGATGGGCGCCTCCGGCGCCGTCGGCTTCGTCTATCGCAGCCGCCTCAAGGAGGCCGAGGCCAACGGGGACGACGTCGACGCGTTGCGCCTCGAACTCCAGCAGGAGTACGAGGACACCTTGGTGAACCCGTATGTCGCGGCCGAGCGCGGCTACGTCGACGCCGTCATCCCGCCGAGCCATACCCGCGGTCAGATCGCCACCGCCCTGCGCCTGCTCGAGCGCAAGATGGTCACCCTGCCGCCCAAGAAGCACGGGAACATCCCGCTGTGAGCGCCTCGGAGCAGACCGGAGCAGAGAGTCCGGAAGCCCCGGCGAAGCCGTTCCTCACCGTCGTACGCGGCAATCCGACCGACGAGGACGTGGCCGCGTTGGTCGCCGTTCTCGCCGCCGCGTCCTCCGGTGGTGGCGGGGAGCAGGCCCCCGCGATCCGCGACGACTGGGGCAGCGCGATCGATCGGCTCCGCCCGCAATGGGGTGGGCCGGGTAGCTTCACCAACTTGCGATACTGATCGGGTGAACCCCGCCGGCAGCTCTCGTCGTCACGACGTCGTCCTCGGTTCGGCCTCCCCGGCCCGACTGTCGGTCCTGACCCGCGCCGGCGTGCATCCGCGCGTGCTGGTCTCCGACGTCGACGAGGACGCCATCCTCGATGACCTGACCGGGGTTCCGCCGAGCGACGTCGTCGCCCGTCTCGCGATGGCCAAGTCCGACGCCGTCGTCGCCACCTTGGTCGCCGAACGCGACGGCTCGGAATCGGCTGCGGCACAGGATGCTTCGATGTCCGACACGGTGGTGTTGACCTGCGACTCGATGCTGCTGTTCCGGGGTGCGCTCACCGGGAAACCGCATACACCCGACGTCGCGATCGCCCAGTGGAAGCGGGTCCGCGGACAGTCGGCGGAGTTGCTCACCGGCCACCACCTCGCGGTGCTGCGCGGCCTCGACGTCGTCGCATCGGCGTCGGAAACCGCCTCGACCACCATCGATTTCGCCGATCTCGACGATGCCGAGATCGAGGCGTATGTGGCCACCGGCGAGCCGCTGGAGGTTGCCGGAGGCTTCACCCTCGACGGTCTCGGCGGCTGGTTCGTCGACGCCATCGACGGCGATCCGTCCTCGGTGCTCGGAATCGGTCTGCCCACCGTGCGCCGGTTGTTACGTCGAGTCGGGATCGGCGTCGCCGAACTCTGGTGAGCCGGGGGTCGATCGGTTCTTCCTCGACGCCCTCAGCCGAACTCCTCCGGCCAGTACTCGGCCAGACATCCGATCGGCTGGCCCTGACCGCCGTCGCTGACCGACCCACCGAAGAATCCTCGGGAGATCGCCGCGATCCGCTGGGCCGAGGTGCCGTGCCCCTGTCCCGGCTGCGGATCACCGATCTTCTGGATCAGGGTCACCGCCTGCACGATGTCGGTGACCGACAGCTCATCTCGCCGTAGCACGGTGGCCGCCCAGTTCCCGGCGAGACAGTCGGCGATGAGTTCGGAGTTCTCCCCCCGTGGCCCCCGCGAGTCCGACAGGTGACCTGCGCGAAGGATCCGATCGACGACCGCATGCCCGTACTCGTGTGCGACCACCGTCGCCGCGGTGAACTCACCCTGGAATCCGCCGATCGAATCCAATGGGCCCTCCACGAGGAACGTGCCGGTCCAGATCCCGACGAACGCCTCGACGGGCAGGATCACCGATCCCTCGACCCGAGTTCCGGCTCCATCGCGAGCCTTGTCCACACCACAGAAGAACGCGTTGGGCGTATCGGAAGCGACGACGATCGCACCGTCGGCGTCGTCGCAGCCGGACCGGTAGGTGTCACCGGCCTCGACCAGCACACGCCCCGGGGCGGGGTCACCCCACCCGAGTTCGCGGAACCACGGCGTCCAGGTGCTGTCGAGATCGTCGAGCACCGAGGTCAGGTAGCCGGAGACCTTCTGCTGCGCGTTGTCGCGGGTGATCGCACCGGTCATCAGGGCGGCCGAGGGTACCGGCAGGCCCGGGCATCGACTCGGCGTGCAGAGCCCGGGGACGGCTCCGTTCGCCGGCTGGGTACTCGCCGGCGACGAGGCCGTGCGACTGCCCGTGGTCGAGGTCGTCGCGGTGGAGGTCGTCGCGCTCGTCGAATCCCCGCCACCCCCGTTCCCCGAGCAACCCGCCAGGGCAGCGATCGACACGGCGACGAGCAATACGGTCAGGACGGCGCGCAACCGGCGCCGTGACACCCCAGGGCGGATCATGGCGACGAACGTAGCAATTCCGGCGTGGCATGCCACGTTCTTGTCACCAGTCGAATGACACCCGGCTTGTGCGCACGCGTGTGGTCGCCACTGGGTAGGCTCTCCACGGGGACCGCGCAGGCCTCCGGGGTGTGTCGTGGACACATCCTGATCAGTCACCACCCTGGGAGGGGTTCTTCAGTTGAGCGTCGAGACCGACCCGAATCCCAAGTTCGCCGGCTACGCCCACCCCGAACGGCTCGTCAGCACGCAGTGGCTGTCGGCCCACCTGGGCACCAAGGGACTCAAGATCATCGAGAGCGACGAGGACGTGCTGCTCTACGACATCGGCCACATCCCCACCGCGCAGAAGGTCGACTGGCACCTGCATCTCAACGACCCGGTGACCCGCGATTATATCAACGGCGAGCAATTCGCAGAGTTGATGCGCAGCAAGGGAATCGAACGCGACGACACCATCGTCATCTACGGCGACAAGAGCAACTGGTGGGCCGCCTACGCACTGTGGGTGTTCACCCTGTTCGGCCATGAGGACGTGCGGTTGCTCGATGGCGGCCGCGACGCGTGGATGTCGGAGGACCGCGACACCTCTTTCGATGTCCCGGAGTACCCGCGGTCGGACTATCCGGTGGTCGAGCGTGACGACACCCGCATCCGCGCCTTCGCCGACCAGGTGCGCGCGGCCTTGGGCACCGAGCCCCTCATCGACGTGCGGTCGCCGCAGGAGTACACCGGCGAGCGCACCCACATGCCCGACTATCCCGAAGAAGGGGCCTTGCGCGGCGGGCACATCCCCACCGCGCGTTCCATCCCGTGGGCCAAGGCCGCCGCTTCCGACGGACGGTTCCGCAGCCGCGCCGAGCTCGACGAGATCTACGGCGGGCTCGACCCGCACACCCCGACGATCGCCTACTGCCGCATCGGCGAGCGCTCGAGCCACACCTGGTTCGTGCTGACCCATCTGCTCGGTTTCGATCACGTCCGCAATTACGACGGCTCGTGGACCGAGTGGGGCAACGCGGTGCGCGTCCCGATTTCGGTCGGCGAGGAACCCGGCGACCCGCCGGCCGGCGCATGACGACTTCCGGCGAGCGGCCAGAGCTGTCATGAGCCTGCCCGCAGCCCTCGCCGAGATCGTCGATGACTTTGCCGCCCTGGATGATTCGGACAAGGTCACGCTGCTGTTGGAGTTTGCGGGAGAACTTCCGGAGCTTCCCGCCGAACTGACGACGGAGGCGATGGAACCGGTACCGGAGTGCCAGTCCCCGGTCTTCCTGTCGGTCGATGCCCACGACCCCGACGCCGTCCGCCTGTATTTCAGCGCACCCCGCGAGGCGCCGACGACCCGCGGTTTCGCCTCGATCCTCCATCAGGGCCTCGACGGCGAGTCGGCGCAGACGATCCTCGACGTCCCGGCCGACTTCTACTACGACCTCGGTCTCGGTAAAGCGGTGAGTCCGTTGCGATTACGCGGCATGGCCGGAATGCTCGGTCGGATCAAGGCCCAGGTCGGCCGCCAGACCGGAACCGGGCCGCACGCCACTGCCGGGCCGACGGGATGAAGTTCATCCAGATCCTCGAGGAGCCGATCGAACCAGGTGGCCTCGTGGAGTGGACCCCCTATGTGCCCGGCGGCCTGGGCAAGTGGAGTCGCGATCCGCGGCTGACCTCACACAATCACGAACAACACCTGCGGGGGGCCTTCGAGTATCGCGTCCGCACCCGCCGGGAGGGCGGGCGTGAGTCGTGGCTGGGTCTGCAGATCCACTTCGACGAGCCGCTGTCGATTCCGGCGCTACGAATGGCGTTGCGGCGCTGGATCGATCGTCACGAGGTGCTGCGCAGCCACGTGGTCATCAAGCATGACGGACTGGCCCGTCTGTCGACGCCGGCGGGCACCGTCGAACTCAAGATGGGCCGGATCGGCTGGTACAACGAGTCCGGGCCGCTCGTCGAACAGATCGCGGGCTCGTTCGACCGTGCGACCGCGCCGCTGCACTGGCCGGCGTACATGTTCGCCACCGTCGGACGGGAGTCGTCGTTCACGCTGCTGTTCGCCGCCGACCATTCGCTCGTCGACGGCTATTCGCTGATCATGGCGCAACACGAGTTGACGGCGTTCTACCGCTCGGCGCGCGACCACACCGAGCTCACGCTGCCCGAGGTCGGCAGCTACGTCGATTTCAGTGCCGCCGAGCGGCGACAAGCCGACCAGACCGGGGCCGACCATCCGGCGGTGGCCACCTGGCACGGTTTTCTCCAGGCCGGGCCGGGCGACATGCCGCGCGCGCTGCGCATGGCCCCCGCGCCCACCCCGGAGCCCGACGACTCGGACAACCAGTCCCCGCTGCTCCCCCAGGAGTCGGTGTCGGGCGTGATCGCCGACGACACCACCGCCAACAAGTTCACGGCGGTGTGTTCGGAGGCGGGCGGCTCGCTGACCGCGGGGGTGCTGGCGGCATTCGCGATGGTCCATCAGAGCCTGACCGGTGACCCCGAGTTCCGGTGCGTCCTGCCGCGCCACACCCGCGACGAGGCCCGATGGCTGACCTCGCTGGGCTGGTATGTCGCGGTCGCACCCTTCTGGCTCGACATGACGGGCTCGCCGACCTTCGATCAGACCGTCGCCCGCGCGACCACCGAGCTCAAACGCTCCCGGCAGGGGGCGTCGCTGCCGTTTCTGCGCGTGGCCGAGCTGATCGGCTACCGCGGCGAACCGCGCTTCGTGATCTCCTTCATCGACACCCGGTACGCACCGGGCGCCGCCGTGGCCGACGCGGGCCGGGCCACCGTGCTCCGCAGCCACTCGTACTCCGCGGAGGAAGTCCTGATCTGGATCAATCGGACCCCGTCGGGATTGCGGTATTCGGCCCGGTTCCCGGCCGATCCGGCCGTCGGGGAGGCCGCCGGGCCCGACGACACGCGATTCGACGGCGCCCATCCCGACCGGGACCCCCTCGACCGCAGCGGGCCGGTGCCCGAGTTGCTTCGCGGTTTCGCCCGTATCGTGCATGCTCTTGCCGACGAGAGCACATTCAACGCGCGGATGTGACAACCACCTCCACCGAACGATTGCTCGGTGCGTTAGTGTGAAGCCCGGAGCACGCCCCCTAACCTCCAGGGGGTGCGCGATGTCGCCCGCGGAACCACCCCCCGCGAGTGGCAGTTCAATCCCCACGGCGCCGCACACGGTCGCCGACGAACACCGTGTGTGCCGCACCCCGGGGGGCGCGGTGCACCTCGATGTATGGCCCAGGAGAACAACAGTGCCCACAATCAGCAAGGTCCTCATCGCCAATCGTGGCGAGATCGCGGTACGTGTCATTCGCGCAGCCCGTGACGCCGGCATCCCCAGTGTCGCCGTCTACGCCGAGCCCGACGCCGACGCGTTGTTCGTGAAGCTCGCCGATGAGGCCTTCGCCCTCGGTGGACAGACCTCCGCCGAGTCCTATCTGGTGTTCGACAAGATCCTCGACGCGGCCGCCAAGTCCGGCGCCAACGCCGTGCATCCCGGCTACGGCTTCCTCTCGGAGAACGCCGACTTCGCCCAGGCCGTCCTCGACGCCGGGCTGATCTGGATCGGCCCGTCGCCGCAGTCCATCCGCGATCTCGGTGACAAGGTCACCGCCCGCCACATCGCCCTGAAGGCGGACGCGCCGATGGCACCGGGCACCAAGGACCCGGTCAAGGACGCCGACGAGGTCGTCGCGTTCGCCAAGGAGCACGGTGTGCCGGTCGCGATCAAGGCCGCCTTCGGGGGTGGTGGTCGCGGCATGAAGGTCGCCTACACCATCGAGGAGATCCCGCACCTGTTCGAGTCGGCGACCCGCGAGGCCGTCGCCGCGTTCGGCCGCGGCGAGTGCTTCGTCGAGCGCTATCTCGACAAGGCCCGCCATGTCGAGGCCCAGGTCATCGCCGACACCCACGGCAACGTCGTGGTCGCCGGTACGCGCGACTGCTCGCTGCAGCGCCGCTTCCAGAAGCTGGTCGAGGAGGCCCCCGCGCCGTTCCTGACCGATGAGCAGCGCACCAAGATCCACGAGTCGGCCAAGGCGATCTGCCGCGAGGCCGGCTATTACGGCGCGGGCACGGTGGAGTTCCTCGTCGGCGCCGACGGCCTCGTCTCCTTCCTCGAGGTCAACACGCGACTGCAGGTCGAGCACCCGGTGACCGAGGAGACCGCGGGCATCGACCTCGTCCGTCAGCAGTTCCGTATCGCCAACGGCGAGAAGCTGGAGTTCTCCGAGGATCCGACCCCGCGTGGTCACGCCTTCGAGTTCCGGATCAATGGTGAGGACCCGGGCCGCAACTTCCTGCCCGCACCCGGACCGATCACCAGGTACCGCGAGCCCTCGGGCCCGGGCGTCCGCGTCGATTCCGGCGTCGTCGAGGGTGATGTGATCGGCGGCCAGTTCGACTCGATGCTGGCCAAGCTGATCGTCGTCGGCGAGAACCGCGAGCAGGCGCTCGAGCGTGCTCGGCGTGCGCTCGCCGAGTACGAGGTCGAGGGTCTGGCGACGGTGCTGCCGTTCCACCGGCACATCGTGAGCAATCCGGCGTTCCTCGGGCACACCGACGACAACGGTGTGGAGACCTTCGACGTCTACACCAAGTGGATCGAAACCGATTGGGAGAACCCGATCGAGCCGTACACCGGTGGCGAGCCGATCGAGGACGACGAGGCCGCTCCGCGCCAGAAGGTGGTCGTCGAAGTCGGCGGACGCCGCGTCGAGGTCGCATTGCCCGGCGATCTGGCCCTCGGCGGCGGTGGCGGTTCGGCCAACGGGGTCATCCGCCGCAAGCCCAAGGCCCGCTCGCGCAAGAAGGGCGGGGGCGCCGCCGTCTCCGGTGACGCCGTGGCCGCACCCATGCAGGGCACCGTGGTCAAGGTCGCCGTCGAAGAGGGCCAGACGGTCGCCGCGGGCGAACTCGTCGTCGTGCTCGAGGCGATGAAGATGGAGAACCCGGTCACCGCCCACAAGGACGGCGTGGTGACGGGTTTGAGCATCGAGCCGGGTGCCGCCGTCACCCAGGGCACCGTGCTGCTCGAACTGAAGTAGTCACCTCCACCGAATGGAACCCGTCGAGATCAACGCCGGGACGTGGTATCTGCGTGGGCTTCGTGCCGACGAGCGGATCACCGACGTCCCGGCGTTGTCCGATCTGGGGGTCGCCGATCCCGCGGCCTATGTCGCCGCCACCGATGCCGCATGGCGCGACGACACCGGCTACGTGTGGGCGGTGTGCGAACCGACCACCGGTGAGCTCCTCGCCGTCATCGGCGTCCTCCCGACGGCGGGGACGGCCTCGATCGTCGGGCGCTGCCGCGCCGGTCACCGTGCGGCGTTGGCTGCCGCGGTCGGGCCGGTTGCCCGATTCGCGCGCGGCGCACTGGATCTCACCGTCGGTGAACTCTCCCCTGACGGGGTGATCACCGACGCCATCCCGGCCCTCTGAGGCCGCTACGGTTCGTCCCGGTCGACGCCGGAGGCCAGATCACCGCATTCGACCGACTCGACGATCTCGGGGTGCGCCCGTAGATAACGTGCCGCACCCACATCCCCGTCGAGCGAGGCGAGGACGCCGTCGAGGTGATCGGCACCGAGTAGGACCGGATGGCCGGGCCGTCCGTGGTAGACCGCGCGCACGATCTTCTCCGGCACGCCCGCAGCGATTTCCACGATCCGGGAAACCACCGCCGCGGTGACATCGGGCATGTCAACAACATGTAAAACCACGCCGCCCGGATCCTCCCGAACCACCGGCGCGCACAGCACCGCGTGCACGCTCGCCGACAGACCGATAACCCAGTCCTCGACGACGATCGCCGTCGCCCCGCCCGGCGGCGTGACGATCGCCGCGCCCATGGCGACGACCACCTCACCGCAGCCTCCCGCACTCAGCGCGCGCACCGCATTGTCAAGCCAAAGACCTTGTTCGGCAAGTATTTTCGGCATTCCGTACCGCCGGCCGGCCCCGGCGGCGAGCACCGCTCCCACCACCACCGCATCCACCTCCGCCGCTCGGCCCCGCACACCCTCCCACCACTGTCCTCGGCCGGGCGAACCGATGAGGTCTCGATGTCGGCGATGCCCGATTTACTCCGGCGCAATATACGATCGCGCGGTCGCCGAATCGGTTGTGGGGGTCCACTATTTACCTGCCGGTGGGCCGGACGTGCGCTACGCCGTCGGCTCACCGGCAGCCATGATCTCACCGTCACGAGGAGTATGTCGATGGCCACGGATTCGGCTCCGGCCGCCGCCCCCCAGGGACGCCGCAAGCGCGTCCATCCGGTCGATCAGGTACCACCGTTCGGCAAACTCGTCACCCTCGGGTTCCAGCACGTGGTCGCCTTCTACGCCGGTGCCGTCCTCGTCCCGCTGCTGATCGCGAACGCCATCGGGCTCGACGATCAGGCGCTCACCATGCTCATCACCGCCGACCTGTTCACCTGCGGCATCGCCTCGCTGCTGCAGGCGGTCGGCATCTGGAAGATCGGTGTTCGGCTCCCGCTGCTGCAGGGCATCACCTTCACGACGCTCGCCCCGGTCATCAAGATCGCCAACGATCACGGTGGTGGTCGGGTCGGCCTGCTGACGGTGTACGGCGCGGTGATCTCGGCCGGCGTGTTCACCTTCCTGATCGCACCGTTCTTCGCCAAGCTGATCCGCTTCTTCCCGCCGGTGGTCACCGGCACCGTCATCACGATCATCGGCATCAGCCTGATCCCGGTCGGTGCGGGCGATGCGGTGACCGACCCCAACAGCGCGACCGGCGCACACGATGCGGGCAACGGCCGGTGGGTCGTCTACTGCATCTGCACCATCGTCCTGATCGTGCTGATGCAGCGATTCTTCCGTGGCTTCTGGGCGACCATTTCGATCCTGCTCGGCCTCGGCGTGATGACCTTCGTCGCATGGTGTTTCGGCGACGCCCACTTCGACCGGGTCGCCGAGGCGAGCTGGGTCGGCTTCACCCCGCCGTTCGCCTTCGGATGGCCCCGGTTCGATCTCATCGCGATCGTGTCGCTGATCGTGGTACTCATGGTGACCGCGGTGGAGTCGACGGGGTCGGTCTTCGCGACCGGGGAGATCGTCGGCAAACGGATCCGCAAGGAGGACATCGCCGCCACCGTCCGGGCCGACGGCATCGCCACCATCATCGGCGGCAGCTTCAACTCCTTCCCGTACACGGCGTTCTCCGAGAACGTCGGCCTGGTTCGGATGACCGGGGTCAAGAGCCGGTTCGTCGTGGCCTGCGCCGGTGGCATCATGATCATCCTGGGTGTTCTGCCCAAGACCGCGAACATCGTCGGGTCGATCCCCTCCCCGGTTCTCGGCGGCGCCGCACTCATCATGTTCGCGACGGTCGCGATCGTCGGCATCCAGACGCTGACGACCGTCGATTTCACCGATCACCGCAACCTGTCGATCGCGGCGACCTCCATCGCCGTGGCCCTCTACGTCCAGTTCTCACAGTCGTCGGCACCGACGACCATCTTGGACAAGGGAGCGGAGGTCAAGGTCCCGGAATTGCCCGGCGTCGACATCGCCGTTCCGGGCATCCTGCAGATCCCCTTCTCCACCGGCATCACCATGGGTGCGATCACCGCGATCCTGATGAACATCCTGTTCTTCCACATCGGCAGCAAGGGACCGGCCGTCGCCGGGGGCGGCTCGATCACGCTCGACGAGGTGAACACGATGAGCAGGGAGAAGTTCCGCGAGACCTTCGGCGAGGTCGTTCAGGGCGTCGACTGGGTTCTCGACAGGGCTTGGGAGCAGCGGCCTTTCGACGATGTCCACGATCTGCGCAGCGCCTTCCAGGAGGCGATGCTGACCGGCAGCGACACCCAACAGCTCGACCTCATCCAGGCCTTCCCCGACCTCGGCGCCGAGGACGAGGAAACCGGCGAGCTGATCGCGGTCGACCACAAGGGTCTGTCGCACCTCGAGGAGACCGAGCACGAGAACGTCGTGAATCTCGCTGCCGCCTATCGGGAGCACTTCGGGTTCCCGTTGGTGATCTGCGCCCGCGAGACCGAGCGTTACGACCGCGTGCTGCGCAACGGCTGGTCCCGCATGGACAACTCGGAGACCTCCGAGAAGTCGTTCGCACTCATCGAGATCGCCAAGATCGTCAACTATCGCTTCGACGATCTGGTTGCCGATGCCAACCCGCTGACGTCGGTGCGATTCGGCCGTCAGCCCGAACTCTCCTAGGCTGATCGGCGTGCGACGAGTCGACTGGCGCGGGTTGCCCAGTTTCAACGAGCTGACCGAACGGCAGGCCATCGGCACGCTCTACGAGTGTTGTAGTTCGTCGATCTGGGCACTGCGTGTGGCCAAGGCCCGACCGTTCTCCGACGACGAGGCATTGCTCTCCTATGCCGATCTCATCCTGGCCGAGCTCACCGATGCCGACCTCGACGAGGCCCTGGCCGGTCACCCCCGGATCGGCGACCGCCCGGACAACGCGTCCTCCACGCGTGAGCAGTCCGGGGTGACCGGCGCCGATCCGGCGGTGTTGGCCGAACTCAAGGAGCTCAACAAGGCCTACGACGAGAAGTTCGGGCACGTGTACCTTGTCTTCGCCAATGGGCGGCCCGCGGCGGAGTTGCTGGCCATCCTCAAGGAGCGGATGCGCAACGACCCGGCGACCGAGCGGAGGGTGCTGCGGATGGAGTTGGCCAAGATCAACCGAAGTCGACTGCAGCGCATGCTCACCCCGGCGATCGAGTATGTTGACGACTGAGAAGCGCAGGCGATCCACGAGGAGCGAACCACCGAGATGACCGGTCTGTCCACCCATGTCCTCGACGCGGTCTCCGGTGCACCCGCGGTGGGCGTCGGGGTCTCCCTGCAGGATGCCGCGGGCGGCGAAGTCGCCTCCGGCGTCACCGATTCCGACGGTCGCATCGCGCAGGTGAACACCGACCCGCTCGTGCCCGGCATCTACCATCTGGTGTTCGACACCGGAGAGTGGTTCGCCGACAACGACATCCGGGGGTTCTACCCGGAGGTCGACATCTGCTTCACCGTCGACGATCCCGAACGGCATCACCACGTCCCGCTGCTGCTGAGCCCGTACTCGTACTCCACCTATCGCGGTAGCTGACCGGGCGCGCACACCGATATCCGGGGGCATCCTCTATGCTCGGCGGTGCAGTTGGTTCGCCGCCCCGTCCGTCGTGGCCTCCGATGTCATGGAGGCCCCGCGTCTGGGTCCGGCGTCGTAAGAGGGAATCCGGTGCGAATCCGGAACTGTCCCGCAGCGGTATGTCGGAACGACCGCCGTCATCGAGCACTGGACGCACGCGTCCGGGAAGCGACGGCCACTAGGACCGCGACCTGATGGTCGCCCGCCGACGAGTCCGAAGACCTGCCTGCTGTACCGGCCGCGCCGCGGCCGGTGGCTCGTCGCCTCGTGGAATGGGCGCAGGTCGAAGCGAGTGCCAGGTGATGCGCGGATGCCGTGCACGTTCTCTCCGGCGTCCCTTCGGCACGCCCTGCAACGGCGACGGACCGTCGGAAACCATTGCAGGAGTGCACCACCCATGTCCCAACGGACGACCCCGTTTTCCGCCACCGTGCTCGGCACACCACGCATCGGGCCACACCGTGAGCTCAAGCGCGCGATCGAGAGCTACTGGGCCGGGCGCATCGACGCCGCCGGCCTCGAGACCGTGGCCGCCGGGCTGCGGCGCGACACCATCGCGGCGCTCACGGCGGCCGGCCTCGACTCGATTCCGGTCAACACCTTCTCCTACTACGATCAGATGCTCGACACCGCCGTGCTGCTCGGCGCCCTGCCCGAGCGGGTCGCACACATCACCGATCCCCTCGACCGCTACTTCGCGGCGGCCCGCGGCACCGCCGACGTCACACCGCTGGAGATGACCAAGTGGTTCGACACCAACTACCACTACCTCGTGCCCGAGATCGGTGACGCCACCGCCTTCTCCCTGCACCCGGAGAAGGTTCTCGCCGAGGTGGCCGAGGCGCAGGCCGCCGGCGTGACCGCACGCCCGGTCGTCATCGGGCCGATCACCTTCCTCGCGTTGTCGAAATCCGCCCACGACACCGCAGGCGAGGGCTCTCCGCTCGATCGCGTCAACGAGCTGCTGCCGCTGTATCTCGACCTGCTGGCCCGTCTTGCCGCGGCCGGGGTCGAGTGGGTACAGATCGACGAACCGATCCTGGTCACCGATGCCGCAGAACGCCTCCCCGCGCTGGCCGGATCGGTGTACTCGACCCTCGCGCAAGCGAACTCACGACCGGCACTCTGCGTCGCCACGTACTTCGGCGACGCCCGCGACAGCGTGCGCGCCCTCGCGCGCACCGGTATCGAGGCGGTGGCCGTCGATCTGATCGAGGGCTCCGTCGATACGGTGGCCGACGTTCCCGAACTGGCCGACATGCACGTCGTCGCCGGCGTGGTCAACGGGCGCAACATCTGGCGAACCGATCTCGAGAAAGCGCTGGCCACCCTGGGCACCCTGCTCGGGTCGGCGGGGTCGTTGGCGGTGTCTACCTCGTGCTCGACGCTGCACGTGCCGTATTCCGTCGAACCCGAAACCGAACTCGACGACAACCTGCGCGGTTGGCTGGCCTTTGCGGCCGAGAAGTACCGCGAGGTCGCGATCCTGTCGGGGGCGTTGCGCCACGGTCGGCCGTCTCAGGCCGACGCGTTCGATGCCGCTGCCGCCGCATTGGCCACCCGCGAATCCGATCCGCGCGTGCACGATCCGGCGGTGCGTGAGCGTCTGGCCGCCCTCACCGACGCCGAACGCACGCGCGGCGATGCCTCGGCCCGCGCGGCTGCGCAGACCGAGCGGCTGAATCTCCCGCCGTTGCCCACCACGACGATCGGCTCCTACCCGCAGACCTCGGCGATCCGACTGGCGCGCGCCGCGCTGCGCTCCGGTGCGATCGACGACGCCGAGTACATCCGTCGGATGCGGGCGGAGATCGCCGATGTGGTTGCGCTGCAAGAGGAGATCGGGCTCGATGTGCTCGTCCACGGCGAACCCGAACGCAACGACATGGTGCAGTATTTCGCCGAGCAGCTCGACGGCTTCTTCGCCACCGCCCACGCCTGGGTGCAGTCCTACGGGACTCGGTGCGTGCGTCCGCCGATCCTGTTCGGCGACGTGTCCCGCCCGGCGCCGATGACCGTCGACTGGATCGCCTACGCCCAGTCGCTGACCGGCAAGCCGGTCAAGGGCATGCTCACCGGACCCGTCACGATTCTCGCGTGGTCGTTCGTGCGTGACGATCAGCCCCTGTCCGACTCGGCTGACCAGATCGCCCTCGCGATCCGGGACGAGGCGATCGATCTCGAGCGGATCGGTATCGGCATCATCCAGGTCGACGAGCCGGCCCTGCGTGAACTGCTCCCACTGCGGGACGCCGACAAACCCGCGTACCTCGATTGGGCGGTCCGGGCATTCCGGCTGGCCACCTCGGGCGTCGCCGACGCCACGCAGGTCCACACCCATCTGTGCTACTCGGAGTTCGGCGAGGTCATCGGTGCGATCGCCGAACTCGACGCCGATGTCACCTCGATCGAGGCGGCACGGTCGAGCATGGAGGTCCTCGACGACCTCAACGCCATCGGATTCGCCAACGGCGTCGGGCCGGGTGTGTATGACATCCACTCACCGCGTGTCCCCGACGTCACCGAGATCGAATCGTCGTTGCGCGCGGCGCTCGATGCCGTCGGGCCGCAGCGCCTGTGGGTGAATCCGGACTGTGGCCTCAAGACTCGCGGCACCACCGAGGTGACCGCGGCGCTGACGAATCTGGTCTCGGCGGCCAAAGCCACTCGCGCACTGGCCAACTGAGACCGACGGTCGGTTGCGCGGAGTACGGAGGCCGGTCGGGAGGACCCGGGTGTGCGGCCCCAGGTCCTCCCCGCGCCCTCCTTGCCTGCCTCAGTGAGCGCCCGCGAGGTGCCCGCTGAGGCGCTCGAGCCGTTCGGCACTATCGGGGTTCAACCCGATGATAATGGCGCTCTTGCCCTTTGCCGCGTACTTGGTGACGATCGCGTCGAGTGCCGCGACGGTGGACGCATCCCAGACATGTGACGCACTCATGTCGATGATCACGGTCGTCGGGTCGTCCACGTAATCGAACTGGTAGACCAGGTCGTTGCTGGACGCGAAGAACAGTTCTCCGCGCACCTGATAGACGCGCGTGTCGGGGTCCGGGTGATCCACCACGACGACCTCGGTGACGTGGGCGACCCGCCGCGCGAAGAGCACCATCGCGGTGAGCACACCGACGACGACACCGTAGGCCAGGTTGTGTGTGGCCACCGTGACGGCGACGGTGACGAGCATGACCACCGTTTCGCTCTTGGGCATGCGCCGCAACGTCGTCGGGTTGATGCTGTGCCAGTCCATGGTGCCGACCGACACCATGATCATCACGGCGACGAGTGCGGCCATCGGGATCAGCGCGACGATATCGCCGAGTCCGACGACCAGGATCAGCAGGAAGACACCGGCGAGAAAGGTCGAGATCCGGGTGCGCGCACCGGAACTCTTGACGTTGATCATGGTCTGTCCGATCATCGCGCAGCCGCCCATGCCGCCGAAGAATCCGGTGACCACGTTTGCCACGCCCTGCCCCATCGCCTCGCGTGACTTGTTGGAGTGGGTGTCGGTGAGGTCGTCGACGAATTTCGCGGTCATCAACGATTCGAGCAACCCGACCAGCGCCATGGTGAACGCGTACGGCGCGATCACCGACAACGTGTGCCAGGTCAGTGGCACGTCCGGCAGGACCAGTGAGGGTAGGTGCTCGGGCAGTTTGCCCTCGTCGCCGACATCGGGCACCGACCAGCCGACCGCGAGCGTCACCGCGGTCAGCGCCACGATCGCGACGAGCGGCGCCGGGATGACGCTCGTCAGTCTCGGCAATCCGACGATGATCAGAACACCCACGGCGACAAGCGGATACACCAGCCACGGCACGCCGATCAGATGGGGCAATTGGGCAGCGAAGATCAAGATGGCCAGCGCGTTGACGAATCCCACCATGACGCTGCGCGGAACGAACCGCATCAGCCGGGCGACGCCGAGGCCGCCGAGGATGAGCTGGAACACCCCGGCCAGGATGACGGCGGCGATGAGGTACTGCAGCCCATGGCTTTTCACCAATGGGGCCACGACGAGGGCCACCGCACCGGTGGCCGCGGAGATCATCGCCGGGCGGCCACCGACGATCGCGATCGTGACCGCCATGGTGAACGAGGCGAACAGACCCACGCGCGGATCGACGCCGGCGATGATCGAGAACGAGATCGCCTCCGGGATGAGCGCGAGCGCGACCACCAGCCCGGCCAGAACCTCGGTGCGCAGCCGTCGCGGTGAACGCAGCGCCGCCCACACCGACTGGTCGTGCGCGGGCGAGGTCGTCGTGGACAGTGACACGCGCGGGGACATGTGCTCCGACTCCGTTCCGGCGCGCCGGGACATCCGGTGTCACCGCGGGATCACCTGGTGGCACGCAACCCGGCACACCTTACCGGAGAGTGCGGAGCGGCTCGCACGCTCGCGATTCGACGTCAGAAGGTGAGCGAGATGGTCAGGGGAAAGGGCGCGGTCGACGTGTGATGCCCGGTCACCGGAACGCCGGAGTAGCCGTGGTCGGTGAGGGTGAGTGGGGTGAGCGTGGTCGGCCGCCCCAGGTCGACGATCCAGTAGTGGGCGATCCCGGCATCGGCGTACTCGCTGCGCTTGGTGACGTGATCAGTCCGTCGAGAGCCTGGCGACACGATGTCGATGGCGATCGCCACGTCCGCCGCGGCCAGAGGTTCGGGTGCGTCGCTACGACACACGACGATATCGGGCACTCGGACCGTGGCCGGCGTCGCAGGATCGATGACCACCTCGACCTCCGGGAGCGCTTCCCAGCCAGTCGGAAGCGCCTCGTCGACCTGGGCACACAGCCGGAAGACGGCGCGCGCGTGTGCCTTCGTCGGTCGTGGCGACACGATGCGCACACCCTGCTGGAGTTCGACCCGATACTCGGGTTCCTCGGGCAACGCACGCCACTGATCCAGCGACATCAAGCCGAACTGGGCGTGTGCAGCGGTCATGCGTCACACGGTACGACGATGACGCGCCCCGGCGCCCTGAACGACCGACCTCGGCTGGTAACTACCGCCCGCGCGTGCGGGCGACATCGGACGGTGCCACGCCGTACCTCTTGCGAAATGCCGCCGCGAACCGGCCGGTGTGGGTGAATCCCCAGCGCATCGCGACGGTGGTCACCGAATCCGCTTCCTCGCAACACAATTCGTCGTGCACACGGTGTAATCGGATGTCGGTGAGGCATTCTCGCGGCGTTTTGCCGACGTAGTCACGAAACCCTTCCTGCAAGCGGCGCACGCTGATCCCGGCCACCTCCGCCATGTCGGCGGCCGTCCACGGCCGGGCCGGATCGGCCCGCATCGCATCGAGCACCCGTGTGACGATCCGCGGTTGCGGTCGCGTGTGCTCGGCGGAATCGTCGGGAACCGCGGCCAACAAGAAGGCGTCGGTCAACGAGCCGGCGAGTTGCTCGGCGATGAGTGGGTTCGCCAGTAGCGGGTCGTCGGCGGGTTGGCCGGCGATCGACCGGACCAGCCGGAACCAGCTCGCCCCTTCCGGCGAGTGCAGGTCGAGCTGTTCGGGGATCGTCGTGTCCGGACGCCCGGTCACCCGACAGGCCTCGCGCTGCAGGAAGTCGCGGTCGATCTTGACCCCGACGATCGTGCAGGTACTCGACCAGCGGGTGATCTCGGCGGGCGTGTCGGGCGGGTTGATCGTGGCGAGACCACTCGTGGAGACCACCGAGGTTCCGGCGACGCTGGTTTCCAGGACCCCTCCGAGCGGGACGTTGATGCCGTAGGCGCCGGGATGGTCGGAGTGGATGGCCACCTCGGCACCCCATCCGATCCGCGCGATCCGCAACGGTCCGAGCACGGTGACCGCGACGTCGACGTCGAGGGCGGTTCCACCCGCGTCCCGCGGACTCAGTTCATGCGGGAAGTACGCGTCGGAGACCGCCGCCGACGCAGCTTCCCACTCCGGATCCCCCGGGATGCGAAGCCGCTCGATCTGGCTCATCGGACACTCCTCACGACTTCGCCGCGCAATGTGGATCGTCATCGCGTTCGGCGGATCGTGGACACCGCGGCGGTCGCTTTATGTTCTACCTCACATCCCACCTCATCGAAAGGAGAGGTCACGTGGAACGCAAAGCCCTACAGAATGTCTTCGGCCAGTTCGCGAGTGGCGTCACCGTCATCACGTGTGCGAATTCCGATGGCGAGCCGCACGGTGCAACGGTCACGGCCTTCACCGCGGTGTCCCTCGAACCGCGCCTGTGCCAGGTGACGTTGACGCGAAAGTCCAAGGCGTGCAACTACTTGACCGATGCGCCGTTCGCGGTCAACATCATGGCCGCCGACCAGCTCGACATCGCGATGCACTTCGCCGGGCGGCCCGCCCAACCCGGCCCCACCTGGGTCGACGGCCCGACCGCACCTGTCCTGTCCGGCAGCGCCGCGGTACTCAGCTGCGTGCCGTGGCGCAGCTACGACGGCGGCGATCACATCATCTACATCGGCGAGATCGTCGATGCCCATACCTCGGGGAAGCCTCCGCTGCTGTACTACCGCAGCACTTTTCACGATCTCGGCGAGCCGAGCGTGAATTCGCTGTGGACGCTGTGCGCCGACGACCCGCACTCGGGCTGGTTCGACTCGACGACCACCTTCACCCCATTTCACCTGGCCCACAACGACGATCCCGAACACACCACCGCATCCGCCTGATTCATCAAGGTTTTCGACCCATCCATCAGAAAGAGGTATCAATCATGACCACGATCGAACGTCCCGCGGGCGACCCCACCGCCACCGGCGCCCCGCAGACCAACCCGGCTGCCGACGCCCCCGCCAACAACACCAAGAATTTCGCGACCCGGCCGATGACCGGTGACGAATACATCGAGTCGCTCAAGGACGGCCGGGAGATCTGGTTGCACGGCGAGCGCGTGGAGGATGTCACCACCCATCCGGCGTTCCGCAACCCCATCCGCATGACCGCGCGCCTCTACGACTCGATGCACGACCCGGCCACCCGCGACAAGGTGACCGCACCGACCGACACCGGCAACGGCGGCGTGACGATGCCGTTTTTCAAGGCCTCCACCAGCTCGGCCGATCTCATCAAGGAACGCGACGCGATCGCCGAGTGGGCGCGCATGACCTACGGCTGGATGGGCCGCTCCCCCGACTACAAGGCCAGCTTCCTTGGCACCCTGCACGCCAACAAGGATCTCTACGCACCGTTCGAGGCCAACGCCGAGCGCTGGTACCGCGAGTCACAGGAGAAGGTCCTCTACTGGAATCACGCGATCATCAACCCGCCGGTCGATCGCCAGTTGCCGCCCGACGAGGTCGGCGATGTGTTCATGAAGGTGGAGAAGGAAACCGACGCCGGGCTCGTGGTGTCCGGCGCGAAGGTGGTCGCGACCGGCTCGGCGATCACCAACTACAACTTCATCGCCCACTACGGCCTGCCGATCAAGAAGAAGGAGTTCGCGCTCATCTGCACGGTGCCGATGGACGCACCCGGCATCAAACTGATCTGCCGCTCGTCCTACACCCAGCAGGCCGCGGTGATGGGCTCGCCGTTCGACTACCCGCTCTCGAGTCGGATGGACGAGAACGACACCATCTTCGTCTTCGACAAGGTGCTGGTGCCGTGGGAGAACGTGTTCATGTACGGCGACGTCGAACGCATCAACGCGTTCTTCCCGCAGTCGGGTTTCCTGCCGCGCTTCACCTTCCAGGGGTGCACCCGTCTCGCGGTGAAGCTCGACTTCATCGCCGGCCTGCTGATGAAGGCCCTCGACTGCACCGGCTCGGGCGGGTTCCGCGGTGTGCAGACCCGCGTCGGCGAGGTGATCGGCTGGCGCAATCTCTTCTGGACGCTGACCGATGCCATGGCCCACAACCCCGAGCCCTGGATCGGCGACACCGTCATCCCACGCCTGGAGTACGGCCTGACCTACCGCATGTTCATGATGCAGGGCTATCCGCGCATCAAGGAGATCATCGAACAGGACGTCGCGTCGGGGCTGATCTATCTGCCCTCGAGCGCCGCCGACTTCAAGAGCCCGACCGTGCGGCCCTACCTCGACAAGTACGTCCGTGGCTCGAACGGCATCACCGCCGTGGACCGCGTGAAGGTCATGAAGGCACTGTGGGATTCGATCGGCTCCGAATTCGGTGGCCGCCACGAACTCTACGAGCGCAACTATTCGGGAAACCACGAGAACGTGAAGGCCGAGTTGCTCTTCGCCGCACAGAATCGCGGCGGGGTCGATCAGATGAAGGGTCTCGCGGAGGCCTGCCTGGCCGAATACGACCTCGACGGCTGGACCGTTCCCGACCTCATCGGCAACGACGACGTCAGCTTCTTCGGCCCGGGTCACTGATCGCCCCGTGCCCGGTGCCCCCGCGGCCGTCCCGATGACCACACCGTTCTCGATGGTCTAGAGTCGCGGCACATGACGCCGACGACGGAGATCATCGAGGCGGCCGCGGACACACCACGATTCGTGGCCGGCTTCACCGGGCCGCCGGGCGCGGGCAAGACCACCATCGCCCGCCGCGTCGTCGCCGACCTCACCGAGAGGTTCGGCGACGACGCGGTCGGCTATCTACCGATGGACGGGTTCCATCTGGCGACCAGCAGCTGCAGCGTCTGGGCCGTACCGATCGTCGCGGCGCGCCCGACACCTTCGACGTCGACGGATTCGTCTCGCTGCTCCGCCGCGCGGCCGTCCCCGGAAGAGAGGTCTACGCACCGGATTTTGATCACCGCGGGGTCGGGGGCGGCGTCGCCGAGCCCATCGCGGCGGCGCTGATCATCCCGGCCACCGCGAAGGTGCTTGTCGTCGAGGGCAATTACCTCGCCCTCGACGGTGAATGGTCGCCGGTACGCGACCTCATCGACCGTCTGTGGTTCGTCGACGTCCCCGATGATGTTCGGCGGGAACGACTATCGGTTCGCCATGTCGGCGCCGGCCGCAGCGCCGAGAACGCCCGGCGGTGGATCGAGTCGGTCGACGACCCCAATGCCGCCCTCATTCGCAGGAGCCGGCACCGGTGTGATGTCCTGCTCGACGGCACGTCGTGAGCGTGGCCGCCATTCACTGACCAGCACGCCGAGAACGATCAGCACTCCACCGAACAGAGCCGCGGGCGGGAGCCGGTCGCCCGCGAGACGCCCGAAAATCCCCGCCCAGACCGGTTCTCCGGCGTAGATCACCGTCGCCCGGGTCGGGCTGACGTGGCGCTGGGCCCAGTTCATGGTCAACTGGATGACGATGCTCGCCGACGCCATCGCCAGTGCGGCACCCAGCCAGACCCAGGAGAACGACGGAACATCTTCGCCGGCAACCGGCATCGCGGCAAAGCAGAAGACGCCGCCGGCGAGCAACTGGATGATGGTGACGCGGGCGATGTCGACCTTGCCCGCGAAGAACCCGACCAGCACGATCTCCCCGGCACAGGCCACCGCTCCGATCAGGGTCGCCAGTTCACCTGTGCCGAAGCCGATCCCGCCGCCCGTCCCACCGGCGAGCAGCATCAATCCGGCGAAGGCCGCCACCACGCCCACCCAACTCATCACGCCCGGCGCCTTGCGGAAGATCGCCCATTGCGCCAGTGGCACCAGCGGGACGTACAACGCGGTGATGAACGCCGAGGCACTCGAGCTGATGGTCTGGAGGCCGAAGGTCTGCAGACTGTAGGCGACGGCCATCATCGCCCCGATGGCCAGCCCCGCACCCATGTCCGCGCGGGTCACCCCGCGCAACTTTCGCCCGAACACCATCAGCCCGAGGAGCCCGGCGAGCACGAACCGCAGCCCGACGAAGAACAACGGCCCGCTGTGCTGCACTGCGGTGTGGACGACGAGAAAGGTCCCTCCCCACACCGCGGTGACCGCGAGCAGCGCCGACTCCGGCCGGAGCAGCAGCTCCGGCTTGCGCAACATAGTGCACCTGACCATGGTCGACAAGCTATCGGTACTATAGTGCGCATGGCAAATCGGGCGGACGTGTTGGCGCATGTGTCCCACAACCTTCGACACTTCCGCCAGGAGTCCGGCATGAGCCAGGCCGCACTCGCCGACGCATCGGGGATCAGTCGCCGGATGATCGTCAAGGTCGAGGGCGGCGACACCAACATCAGCCTGGCCAGCCTCGACCGCCTCGCCGAGGCACTCGACGTCACCTTCGTCGACATGGTGCGCGACCCGGACACCCTCGGCGACGGGCCGACCGACCTCAACGTCCTCGCCTGGCGCGGTGACCACGAGGCGAGCGTCGGCCGGCTGCTCGCCAGCGTCCCCGCCTCCCAGGAATCGCAGTTGTGGGCGTGGACGCTGGGCCCCGGTGATCGGTACGACGCCGAGCCCGATCCACCCGGATGGTGGGAGATCATCGTGGTGGCCACCGGCCGGTTACGCATCGAATTCGATTCCTCGGCAACCGAACTCGGCCCCGGCGAGAGCATCAGCTTCCCGAGTTCGCAGCCGTACCGCTATCTCAACGCCGCCGACGAGGTCACCCGTTTCGCACGCAGCGTCGTGCGCTGAGACCCCACCGCCGACATCAGGAGGCCGATCCCGGGTGACCGACCCACAGCCGTCCGGAGAACATCCGCACGAGCCCCATCCACATGATGCCGACGAGACCGCGGCCGCGCGGCATCTGGGCCATCTCGGCGCACTGCTCCTCGACGCGGGTCTGTCGGTCACCGACGTCCGCGCCGCACTCGAGCAGGCGGCCGGCACACACCCCCGCACGGCCCGGGCGTTGACGTTCTCGGTGCTGCCCGAAGCCGTTCTCGTCACCAGGCCCGAGACCGGCACGGTCCGGATGTTCCACTCCGACGCCACCGAGCTCTCGTTTCGGCAGTCGGCCCACGCGAGCAGACTGGTCCACGAGACGACCTCGGCGGCGGTGCCGCTCGACGGTCTGCCCGAACGAATCGACCGCATTCGCGCGATGCCGCGCACCCACCCGCAACTGTCCTGGATTCTTGGCAGCGCACTGGTCGCCGGCGGGTTGGCCACGGTGTTCCGCTGCCCGTGGTGGGCGATCCTCATCGCGATGGCCGCGGGCGGACTGGTCGGCATCCTGAAGACGATCCTCGATCGGATCGAGAGTGGTGCGGCGATCGTGCCGTTCGTCGCCGCCTTCGTCTCGACCCTCGTCGTCGCCTCCGTCGCGTCGGCGGTGGGCGCCGGCTCGGTGCCGCTGTTCGGGGTGTGCGCGCCGATCGCGATCCTCGTGCCCGGCGCACTGATCACCAATGCCCTGCTGGAACTGACGGCCACCGACATCGTCACCGGCTCCGCGCGCCTGCTCTACGGACTGATCATGCTCGGCTTCATGGCCGGCGGCATCGCCGCAGGCGCCGCGGTGACCGGCCTACGGATCGATCCGGGTTCCGCAGCCCTGGTCGGGCAGATCTCCTCGGTGGCCGGCAGTGACGGGTGGCAGGCGCTACCACCGCTGTGGCTGTCGTGGATCGGCGTCGTCGCACTCGCCGTCGGCGTCGGCTGCGCCTTCGGCTCCGGGCTCAAGCTCGCCGCGCTCAGCGTCGGCGTGATGGTGTGCACCTACGCGGTGCTCACCGCGGCGTCCGCCTGGGTCGGCAATGTGGTGGCCACCGGGGTGAGCGCCGCGGTGCTGTTCGTCGCGGCCCGAATGATCGAACGACTCACCGTCGCCGTCCCCGCGACCATCTCCTTCCAGCCCGCATTCCTGCTGCTGGTGCCCGGCACCGTGGGGCTGGTCGCCCTCGCCTCCTTCGACACGCACGCACTTCAGACGACGCCCGCGACCTTCGCGAGCCTGTGCATCGGCATCAAGATCGGTGCGCTGGTCGCCGAGATCGGAACACCCGGCGACCGCGGCCGGCGGGCCTAACCGATCTCGATGAGCAGGTCCCCCGGCGCCACCGAGGTGACCGCGCCCACCGCGACACGGGTGACCTTCCCGCCGACGGGTGCGGTGATGGTGGCCTCCATCTTCATGGCCTCGATGGTGCCGATCGCCGCACCGGCGGCCACCTCGTCGCCGACCTCCACCGAGATCGACACCACACCCGCGAATGGCGCCCCGACCGAACCCGGATTGGCCCGGTCGGCCTTCTCGGCAGCCTGCACCGCGGAGTCGATCGAACGGTCACGCACCGCGATCGGGCGGAGTTGGCCGTTGATCACACACATCACGGTCCGCATGCCACGCTCGTCGGCGTCGCTGATCGCCTCGAGGCCGATGAGCAGCACCACACCGGGTTCGAGTTCGACGTGGTGTTCTTCGCCGTAGCGCAGCCCGTAGAAGAACTGGTTCGCCGAGAGCCGTGAGGTGTCGCCGTAGGCCTCCTGGTGTTCGGTGAACTCCTTGGTGGGGCCGGGGAACAGCAAGCGGTTCAACGTTTCCTGCCGGGTCCGCCCCGCGACGTCGAGCGCGGCGGAGTCCTCGGCGGCGAGGTCGACGACCGGCTCGGCGGGGCGGCGGCCCTCGAGTGCCTTGGTGCGCAACGGTTCCGGCCATCCGCCGGGCGGGTCCCCCAGCTCGCCGCGCAGGAATCCGATCACCGAATCGGGGATGTCGTAGGCGGCCGGGTCGTTCGCGAAGTCACGCGGCTCGATGCCCTGACCGACCAGTGCAAGCGCGAGGTCACCGACCACCTTCGACGACGGGGTCACCTTCACCAGACGGCCCAGCATCGCATCGGCGGATGCGTAGGCTTCCTCGACGGCCTCGAAGCGATTGCCGAGGCCCAGGGCGATCGCCTGCTGCCGCAGGTTGCTGAGCTGGCCGCCCGGGATCTCGTGCGAGTACACCCGCCCGGTGGGTCCTGGAATGCCGGACTCGAAGGGCGCGTAGACCTTTCGGATCGCCTCCCAGTACGGTTCGAGGTCGCACACCGCACCCAGATCCAGACCGGTGTCGTGCTCGGAGTGCGCGAAGGCGGCCACGATCGCCGACAGCGGGGGCTGGCTGGTCGTGCCGGCCAGCGCCGCCGATGCCCCGTCGACCGCGTCGGCACCGGCGGTGACCGCCGCCAGATAGGTGGCGAGCTGACCACCGGGGGTGTCGTGGGTGTGCACGTGGATCGGCAGATCGAATTCGGTGCGCAGGGCGGTGATCAGCTTGGTGGCCGCGGGCGCACGCAGCAGGCCCGCCATGTCCTTGATGGCCAGGATGTGCGCTCCGGCGTCGACGATCTGCTCGGCCAGCCGCAGGTAGTAGTCCAGGGTGTAGAGGTCCTCGGCCGGGTTCGCCAGGTCACCGGTGTAGCTCATCGCCACCTCGGCGACCGCTGTGCCGGTCTCGCGGACCGCGTCGATCGCCGGGCGCATCTGCTCGATGTTGTTGAGCGCGTCGAAGATCCGGAAGATGTCCACGCCGGTGGCGGTGGCCTCGGCGACGAAGGCGGTGGTCACCTTCGTCGGATATGGGGTGTAGCCGACGGTGTTCGCGCCGCGCAGCAGCATCTGCAGGCAGATGTTGGGCATCGCTTCGCGCAGCTGCGCCAACCGGTCCCACGGATCTTCCTTCAGAAAGCGCAGCGCCACATCGTAGGTTGCGCCACCCCAGCACTCCACCGACAGCAGCTGCGGGGTCAGCGCCGCCACATACGGGGCCACGGTGATCAGCGCCGAGGTCCGCAACCGTGTCGCCAGCAGCGACTGGTGGGCGTCGCGGAAGGTCGTGTCGGTGATCCCGACGGCCGGCGAATCACGCAGTGCCCGGGCGAATCCCTCCGGGCCCAGCTCGGTCAGCCGCTGCTTGGAACCGGCAGGCGGCGCTCCGAGCACCGAGCGCTCCACGGTGGGCAGCTTGTCCCGCGGGTACACCGTGGACGGCCGCTCACCGTGCGGCTTGTTGACGGTCACGTCGGCGAGGTACTCCAGGATGCGGGTGCCGCGGTCGGCCGATCCGCCGGTGGTCAGCAACCAGGGTCGCTCGTCGATGAACGACGTCGTCACCCGCCCGGCCCGGAAGTCCGGGTCGTCGAGAACCGCCTGCAGGAACGGGATATTGGTGGCCACACCACGAATCCGGAACTCCGCCAGTGCCCGTCGGGCCCGGCGCGCGGCGGTCGCGAAGTCCCGGCCGCGGCAGGTCAGTTTGACCAGCATGGAATCGAAGTGGCCGCTGACCTCACCGCCGAGGTTGGCTCCGCCGTCCAGGCGGATACCGGCACCACCGGGCGTGCGGTAGGCGGTGATCCGCCCGACGTCGGGCCGGAAGCCGGCGGCCGGGTCCTCGGTGGTGATCCGGCATTGCATCGCCGCGCCGTGCACGGTGATCGCGTCCTGCGTCAGACCGAGGTCGGCCAGCGATTCACCCGAGGCCACCCGCAGCTGCGCACCCACCAGGTCCACATCGGTGATCTCCTCGGTCACCGTGTGCTCCACCTGGATTCGTGGATTCATCTCGATGAAGACATGTCTGCCCTGCTCGTCGACGAGGAATTCGACCGTGCCCGCACACGAGTAGCCGATCTGCCGGGCGAAGGCGACCGCGTCGGCGCAGATCCGTTCGCGCAGCACCGGATCGAGATTGGGCGCCGGGGCCAGCTCCACCACCTTCTGGTGACGCCGCTGCACACTGCAGTCCCGTTCGAACAGATGGATGACGTCGCCGTGGGTGTCGGCGAGGATCTGCACCTCGATATGACGTGGATTGATGACGGCCTGCTCGAGGAATACCGTCGCGTCTCCGAAGGCCGCTTCCGCCTCGCGCGAGGCCGCCTCGATCGATTCCCGCAGAGTCGACGGGTCGTCGACGCGCCGCATCCCACGGCCACCGCCACCGGCCACCGCCTTGACGAACACCGGGAACTGCATTTGTTCCGAGGCCGTCACCAACTCGTCGACATCCGACGACGGCTCCGAGGAGGACAGCACCGGCAGACCCGCGGCCCGTGCCGCCGCGATCGCCTGCGCCTTGTTGCCGGTCAGGTCGAGCACGTCGGCCTTGGGACCGACGAAGGTGATGCCGGCCGCCGCGCATGCCCGTGCGAGACCGGCGTTCTCCGAGAGGAACCCGTAGCCGGGATACACCGCATCCGCGCCGCATCGCTGCGCCGCGCCCACCACCTCGTCGACCGAGAGATACGCGCGTACCGGATGCCCGGGGACGCCGATCTGATAGGACTCGTCGGCCTTCAACCGATGCAGGGAGTTGCGATCCTCGTAGGGGAAGATCGCGACCGTGCGGGCGCCGAGTTCGTACGCCGCGCGAAACGCTCGGATCGCGATCTCGCCGCGGTTGGCCACCAAAACCTTGTCGAACATGCTGCTCATCCGTTTCTGTCGTTGTCCCGCTACAAATGGACCCGATGCACATGCCCCCACGGCGACCTTATCGCGCGGAGCCCAGCAGCAGGGCAACCAGTCCTAAGCAATGAGAACGCGCTGGGCCGGTCCGTCGTAGGACGACAGCGGACGGATCAGGGCATTGGCCGCGGTCTGCTCGACGATGTGCGCCGTCCAGCCGGTGATCCGGCTCATCACGAAGATCGGTGTGAACGAAGCGATGTCGAAGCCCATCAGGTGATAGGCCGGTCCGGTCGGGAAGTCCAGATTGGGCTTGATGCCGGTGCGACTCGACATCTCGTCGGCGAGCTCGTGATAGATCGCGAGCCACCGGGTATCGCCGAGATGGTGCGAGATCTCCTCGAGCGCGGCGTGCATCGTCGGCACGCGGGAATCGCCATTCTTGTACACCCGATGACCGAATCCCATGACTTTCTCTTTTCGAGACAGTTTGGCCTCCAACCATTCCCGTGCACGTTCGGGACGATCGATTTCGATCATGTCGTACATGACCGCCTCGTTCGCCCCGCCGTGCAGCGATCCCTTGAGTGCTCCGATCGCCGCGGTGACCGCACTGTAGATGTCGGACTGCGTGGAGGTGACCACGCGTGCGGCGAACGTGGAGGCATTGAAGCTGTGTTCGGCATAGAGCACCATCGACTTCTCGAATGCCCGAACGATCACCGGATCGGGTACCTCACCGAAGCACATATTCAGGAAGTT
The DNA here is from genome assembly GCF_030077625.1 of Gordonia sp. L191. Taxonomy (NCBI): domain Bacteria; kingdom Bacillati; phylum Actinomycetota; class Actinomycetes; order Mycobacteriales; family Gordoniaceae; genus Gordonia; species Gordonia sp. L191. The sequence continues at coordinate 3,326,580 of NZ_CP125996.1, forward strand.
CTCCGAATAGCCCAGTCCGTGATGCGGCGCAATCGGATCGAGGCCACGGCGGCGGCGCATGTCGGCCGCGACGATGGTCGGCAGCACCGCGAACATGCGTTGGGCCTTCTCGAGATTCGCCGCCGGCGACGCGTTGTCCTCGTCGGGATCCTCGGTACCCAAGAAGCTGATCGCGGTGCGCACCACATCCATCGGATGGCAGTTCTCCGGGATGCGGGCCAGCACGGCCTGTGTCGAACGGTCGAGCCGACGGAGCGCTCGGTCCCGCTGCGTGAAGGCCGCCAGTTCGGCGTCGGTCGGCAGTTCGCCGTGCCAGAGCAGATGAGCGACCTGCTCGAACGAGCAGTGCGCTGCGAGGTCCTGAACCGCGTAGCCACGGTAGGTCAGGGAGTTGGTCTCGGGCACCACCTTCGAGATGGCGGTGGTGTCGACGACCACGCCGGCGAGACCCTTGTGGATCCTCGGAGTCGGATGAGCGGACGCTGTCTTGCTGGTCGGTGTCACGGCCGGGTTCCTTCCAGAGTGAAGGTGAACAGTTCGGAGTCGAAGGCGTTGTAGTCGGCGTACCGGAGCAACTCGTAGAGCCTGCTGCGGTGTTGCATCTCGTCGAGTAGTCCGGATTGTGTTCCCGCGGAGTCGATCTCGCGGAGTCCGCGCTCGACTGCACCCATCGCGATCCGCAAGGTGGTCACCGGATAGATCACCGCGTTGTAGCCGACATCGCGCAACTGCTCGGTGGTGAGCAACCGAGACTTGCCGAACTCGGTCATGTTCGCCAGCAGCGGCACATCGACAGCAGCACGGAACTTTTCGAACTCGGCGAGATCGGTGAGCGCCTCGGTGAAGATCAGGTCGGCGCCCGCGTCGGCGTAGGCCTTGGCCCGCTCGATCGCGGCATCAAGACCTTCGATACCCGCGGCGTCGGTGCGGGCACAGATGACGAAGCTGTCGTCGCGGCGCGCCGACACCGCCGCGCGCAGCCGGCGCAGCATCTCGCCGGTGGGCACCACATCCTTGCCGTCGAGGTGACCGCACCGTTTGGGGTTGACCTGATCCTCGAGATGACAGCCGGCCAGCCCGGCGTCCTCGAGTGCGGCGATGGTGCGGGCCGCGCTCATGGGCTCACCGAACCCGGTGTCGGCGTCGATCAGGCTCGGCAGGTCGGTGGAGTTCGCGATCTGTGCGCCGCGCCCCGCGACCTCCGTCAGGGTGGTGAGTCCGATGTCGGGGAGACCGAGGTCCGCCGAGAGAACCGCCCCGGAGATGTAGATGCCCTCGAAGCCGATATCGGCGATCAGTTTTGCCACCAGCGGCGAGAAGGCACCGGGCCAACGCTGCAACTCGCCCGATGCCAGGGCCGCGCGCAGAGCCTTGCGTTTGTCAGCCGCGCAAGTGCGGGCCGAGAACAGTCCCGAGGTCGGCTCGCTCATCAGAAGATCCCCGAGCCGATGGTCGGCGCCTTGTCGAGAACGGTCGGCTCGACGCGCACATTGAGCGCGCCGAGCTCGCCCGCCCCGAGGTCGCCGAGCCCGGCAGCAGCCACCAGGAATCGCTGCTGTTCCTCCGCGTCGACCACCCCCTGCGCCATCGCCGCGAACTTCGCCTCATAGGCGGCTCGCGCGAACGGCGCAGCGCCGAGCGGGTGGGCGTCGGCGACCGCGAGTTCATCGGTGATCATCTCACCGTTGGTCAGTGTGATCACAGCCTTGGCGCCGAACGCCTTCTCGGCCGGATCGGTGGAATGGTATCGGCGCGTCCACTCGGGATCCTCGACCGTGGAGATCTTGCGCCACAAGGCAATCGTGTCCGGGCGGGCGGCGCGTTCGGGGGCGTAGGACGCCTCGTGATGCCAGGTGCCGTCCTGCAAGGCAACCGCGAAGATGTACATCACCGAGTGGTCGAGGGTCTCCCGGCTGGCGGACGGATCGAATTTCTGGGGGTCCCCCGAGCCCGTACCGATCACGTAGTGCGTGTGATGGCTGGTGTGCAGGACGATCGACTCGATGTCGTCGAGGTTGCCTATGCGCTCACGTATACGCCGCGCCAAGTCGATCGGAGCCTGGCTCTGATATTCCGCGGAATGCTCCTTGGTGTAGCTGTCCAGAATGGCGCGCTTCGCTTCCCCCGGGCCGGGAAGCGGAATCCGGTAGGTCTTCTCGGGGCCACCGAGCAGCCACGCGATGACGCCGTCCTCACCCTCCCAGATCGGCGCCGGTGCCCCCTCGCCGCGCATCGCGCGGTCCACCGCCTCGATGGCGATCTTTCCGGCGTGCGCCGGTGCGTAGGCCTTCCAGCTCGAGATCAACCCCTTGCGGGACTGACGCGTCGCGGTGGTCAGATGCAGTGCCTGTCCGATCGCCTGGTAGATCGTCTCCTCGTCGAGCTTGAGCATGGTGCCCAAACCCGCTGCGACGGACGGTCCGAGATGGGCGACGTGGTCGATCTTGTGCTCGTGCAAGCACATTCCGCGGACCAGGTCGATCTGGATCTCGTAGGCGGTGGCCAGACCCCGGATGAGATCGGCACCCGAGGCACCCACGTGCTGGGCCACCGCGACCAGCGCGGGGATGTTGTCACCGGGATGGGAATACTCCGCGGCGAGGAAGGTGTCGTGGAAGTCGAGCTCGCGCACCGCCACACCGTTGGCCCACGCCGCCCACTCCGGCGAGTACCGGCCGTCGACGCCGAACACGGCCGCACCCGCGGCACCTGCGGCGGGCGGGTGCGCCAAGGCCTGCGCCCGAGCGCTGGTGACGGGGCGTCGGATCACCGAGGCGGCGCTGACCGCGGCGTTGTCGATGATGCGGTTCACCACCATCTCGGCGGTCTCGGCGGGCACCGCGACCGGATCGGTGGCGACCTCGGCGATCTTCTGCGCGAGATGCTCGGCTTGCGGGAAGTCCTCGGAGCTGCGGTGGGTCCGCACGTCGTGATTGATCATGTTTGCACCGTACGCAGGCCCGGAAGGTACGCGAAAGACCTGGCAGATGTGTATTTTGGTGGATCTGCCCGTGAGATTCTGCAAATGTTGTGAACACCGCGGCGGGGTACTGTGCCTGCCATGGCGAAGATGTTCGTGGGCGCGCGACTGCGCCGACTCCGCGACGAGCGCGGGCTCTCGCAGGCCGCGCTGGCCCGGCGCATCGAGATATCGACGAGCTACGTGAACCAACTCGAGAACGACCAGCGCCCCATCACCGTGCCCGTCCTGCTCGCACTCACCCGCGAGTTCGAACTCGACGCCGACTACTTCGCCACCGACACCGACGCGCGGCTCGTCGCCGACCTCGCCGAGGCGCTCGGCGCACACAGCGATTCCGCCGAGGTGACGCGCGCGGAGATCACCGAACTCGTCGGACGCATGCCCGCGGTCGGACGAACACTGGTGGCGCTGCACCGCAGGCTCACCGCCGCGACCACCGAGCTCGAAACCTATGGCGGCCGGATCACCGACCCGGGAATCGCGAATGAACCCATGCCGTTCGAGGAGGTGCGCGACTTCTTCTACGACCGCAAGAACTACATCGGCGCACTCGACGAGGCCGCCGAGCGACTCTTCGACGACGAGGACTTGCACATCGGCGGACTCGATCTCCAACTGGCGCAGGTGTTGCGGCGGCGCTTCGACATCCGCGTGTCGATCACCCACGACGCCGACCCGCATTCGGCCGTTACGGTACCCAAACGCCGATTCGATGTGGGCGAGAAGGTGATTCACCTCGCCGGCCGCCTCAGCGCCGGGCAGCGCGCATTCCAACTCGCCACCCAGCTGGCCCTCCTGGATCAGGGCAGTACCATCGACGACATTCTCGCCGGCGCCGAGAACCTCAGTACCGCAACGATTCCGGTTGCGCGGATCGGTCTCGCCAACTATTTCGCCGGAGCACTGCTGCTGCCCTACGAGCGATTCCGTTCCGCCGCGGAGAGCGCCCGCTACGACATCGAACTGCTCAGCGTGGGCTTCGAGGTGGGCTTCGAGACGATCTGCCATCGGCTCTCGACCCTCCAGCGACCCGGCAGTCGCGGCATACCGTTCATCTTCGTCCGCACCGACCGGGCCGGGAACATCTCGAAACGGCAGTCGGCGACGGCGTTTCATTTCTCTCGCGTCGGCGGCAGTTGCCCGCTGTGGGTGGTGCACGATGCCTTCGCCACTCCAGGACGCATCGTGACCCAGGTGTCGCAGATGCCCGACGGCCGTTCGTACTTCTGGCTCGCCCGCACCACCGGCGATCCGCACGGCTTCCTCACCCCGCGCACCGGCTTCTCGATCGGCCTCGGCTGCGACCTCGCCCACGCCGATCGACTGGTGTACTCGACCGGCGTCGATGTCACCGACACCCGGATGGCCGTGCCGATCGGAGCGGGATGCAAGGTGTGCGATCGCCCGGCATGCCCGCAGCGGGCCTTCCCCCAACTCGGCCGGGCCATCCACGTCGATGCCACCATCGGCGACGCCGTCCCCTACCGCCCGGCGCCCATGTGACCCCTCCGGCAATACCACCGATCGCTCGTTCGGCGGCGTCGGATAGCGTGAGCGGCGGAGGTTGATGCTGGTGTCGGCGACGAATCGCGCTGGGGGTTACGAGTCAGTGGGTCCCGGTTCAGGGGGATCTGGCTCAGGGGGTTCTGGATCAGCGGATCCTGGGTCCGGGAGCCATCCGCAGACCCACCCGCGCGCAGCCGTCGCGGTGCTGTGCGCGGCCGGGATCGTGGTGGCGTTGATGCAGACGATCATCGTGCCACTGATCCCGCAGCTGCCCGACCTCCTGCACGCCGCACCGTCGGACACCACCTGGGCACTCACGATGACCCTGCTGGCCGGCGCGGTGATCACCCCCATCGGCGGTCGACTCGGTGACATGTACGGCAAACGACGAATGCTGCTCGCCAGCATGGGATGCGTTGCAGCCGGATCGATCCTGTGCGCGCTCTCCGGTGCACTGCTGCCCTTCCTCATCGGACGCGGACTGCAGGGACTCGGATTCGGCACCATCGCACTGGGTATCAGCGTGATGCGCGACATCGTGCCGGCCCGCCACCTCGGCTCCTCGGTCGGCACGATGAGCGCATCACTGGGCGTCGGCGGAGCGCTGGGATTGCCGGTGAGTGCGTTCATCGCCCAGAACATCGGATGGCACGCCCTGTTCTGGTTGTGCGCAGGCGCCGCCGGAATGGCCGCGGTCGGGATCGCCCTGACCGTCCCGGAGAGTCGCGGTCGGGCCGGGGGCCGATTCGATCTGTTCGGCGCCGCCGGTCTGGCGGCGATGCTCGTGTGTCTGCTCCTTCCGCTCTCCAAGGGCGCGCGCTGGGGGTGGACCTCGCCCACGACGCTCGGCGTGGTGATCGCCTTCCTGATCGTCGCCGTCGCCTGGTGGCGCTGGGAGCGCCGCCGCGACACCCCGCTGATCGACCTCGGCGTCGCCCTCGACACGCCGGTCCTGCTGACCAACATCGCGTCGGTGGCCACCGGGTTCGCGTTCTACTCGATGCAGTTGATGCCCATCCAACTCCTCATGGCGCCCACGAGCGCACCGATCGGTCTGGGCTTCGACATGCTGATGGCCAGCCTCGTCCTCGCCCCCAGCGGCATCCTCATGTTCGTGTTCTCCCATGTCAGCGCCTGGCTGACCGACCGCGCGGGCCCCCGGGTCTCGCTGGCTGTCGGCGGCCTGGTCATCGGCCTCGGTTACGTCGTGTTCCTCGTCCTCCTGCTCACCGGCGGATTCACGTGGTGGATCATGCTCATCGTCGCCTGCCTCACCGGAGCAGGCCTCGGGATCGCCTACTCGGCCATGCCCGCGCTGATCATGCGCGCGGTGCCGGTCGCGCAGACCGGCGAGGCCAATGGGGTCAACGCACTCATGCGAGTGGTCGGCACGTCCACCTCGGCCGCGGTGGTGGGCATGGTGCTGACCTGGTCGACGGTGCAGATCTCGTTACCCGGCGGCGCGATCGTCGTCCCCGACACCAACGGCTACCTCATCGCGTCGATCGTCTCGCTGGTCGCGTGTGTCGTGGCCGCGGCGCTGGCCATGGCCATCCCCACGTCGCGTCGACTCGAGGTCGAGACGATCGACGCGCTCGGTGGTCGCGACCCGTCTATCCCTGATGGCCCTGACGGTGCCGTGGGCACCACAGACACTGAAGGCCCCGACCCGGCGCGCGAGATCCGCGGCGAAATATCGCCGTAACCGAGCCGTCGTAGCGTGTGGCGGTGGCTGGAACCCTCATTCACAACGCACACGTCATCACCGTCGACGAGCACCGCCGCGAGCTGTCGTCGGCATCGGTGCTGATCGACGGCGGCACCATCACCGCGGTGTCCACCGACCCGATCGACGACCTGCCCGCCGAGGTGATCCACGTCGACGGCAGCGGCTGCGTGCTGACCCCGGGCCTGGTGAACACCCATCACCACCTCTACCAGTGGATCACCCGGGGGCTGGCCGCCGATCACACCCTGTTCCAATGGCTGACGACGCTCTACCCGATCTGGGCCGGGATCGACGAGACCGCGGTGCACACCGCCGCTCTCGGTGGCATCGGCCAGCTGGTGATGTCGGGCTGCACCACCACCACCGACCACCACTACGTCTTTCCCCGGGAGGGCGGTGATCTCCTCGGTGCCGAGATCGGTGCCGCGGCCACCATCGGCCTGCGATTCCATCCGACCCGCGGATCGATGGACCTCTCGGAGAAGGACGGCGGACTGCCGCCCGATTCGGTGGTGCAGGGCATCGACGAGATCCTCACCGCCTGCACCGACGCCGTCGCACGCTGGCACGACCCGAGCCCGGAATCCATGCTGCGGATCGCTCTCGCACCGTGCTCCCCGTTCTCCGTCACCACCGACCTGCTCCGCGAGTCCGCCACGCTGGCACGCGAACTCGGTGTGCGGATGCACACCCATCTGGCCGAGTCGCCGGACGAGAACACCTACTGCGACCAGCATTTCGGCTGTACCCCATTGCAGTACATGGAGTCGGTCGGGTGGGTCGGCGACGACGTATGGTTCGCGCACGGCATCGAATTCGCCGACAACGAGATCGCACGCCTGGCCTCCACCTCGACCGGGGTCGCGCACTGCCCGACCTCCAATGCCCGTCTGGGCAACCGGATCTGCCGCACCCGTGAGCTCGTCGATGCCGGTGTACCCGTCGGACTCGGCGTCGACGGCGCGGCCTCCAACGAGTCGGCGCGCCTGCTCGAGGAAGCGCATCAGGCGGTGCTGATGGCGCGCGCCCGCGGCGGCCCGACCGCTCTGACCACCCGCACCGCGATCGAGTTGGCCACCCTCGGTGGCGCCCGGGTCCTCGGGCGCGACAAGGAGATCGGGTCGATCGAGGTCGGCAAACTCGCCGATCTCGTGCTGTGGGACATCAGCGGACTCGCGCACGCGGGTATCGACGATCCGGTCGCCGCCCTGGTCCTGGGCGCCATCCCACCGATTCGCGGAACCTGGGTGGGCGGGCGCCGTATCGTCACCGACAACGACCTGGTGACCGCCGACCTCGACGCGGTGGCCGCCGACTGTGCCGCCGAGCATCGTCGCCTGCTGGACAAGGCCGGATAGGAGGAGTCGTGGACCTCAACACCATCAGCTCGTATCGACACGCACACACGCGCGACGACCTGGCGCTGGCTCCCGGTGAGCGGATCGTCGCGGGCGGAACGTGGTTCTTCAGCGAGCCGCAGGTGGACGCGTCCGGAGTCGTCGACATCACCGGGATGGGGTGGTCCGACGTCGAGGATCTGCCCGATGGCGGTCTTCGTGTCGCGGCCACCTGCCCGATCGCGACTCTCGCCTCGTTGCCCGAGCGGCCCGGTTGGCGCGCCCACCCCCTGTTCTTCCAGTGTGCGACAGCATTGTTGGCGTCGTTCAAGATCTGGAATGTGGCCACCGTCGGCGGCAATATCTGCCGCTCGTTCGCGGCCGCGTCGATGGTGTCGTTGGCCGTCGCCCTCGATGCCGAGGCACTGATCTGGTGTCCCGGCTGGGGTGAGCGCCGCGTGCCGGTGGCCGAACTGGTCACCGGCAACGGAACCAACACGCTGGCACCGGGAGAGGTGCTGCGCGCCATCGATTTTCCGGGCCACGCGTTGCGTGCCCGCACCGGCATGCGCAAGATCGCGCTCGCCGAGCTCGGGCGCTCCGGTGCGGTGGTCACCGGACGCGTCGACGAGGACGGCACCGCGCTCTTCGGCATCACCGCGGCCACCGGGTGGCCGACGGTACTGCGCTATCCGACGCTGCCCGATGCGGAGGTATTGCGCGCCGACATCGACTCCGCGCCCGGCTATTACACCGACCCGCTCGGCTCTGCGGACTGGCGCCGCGCGGTCAGCGCCGTGTTCGCCGACGAGATCCGGGCAGAGCTCGCCGCCGACCCCGGTCGGGGGTGGTGACCGTGCACATGGAGATCAACGGCGAATCCGTCGACACCCGGCCCCGCCCGGGCCAATGCCTGCGAACCCTGTTGCGCGACAACGGCCATTTCGAGGTCAAGAAGGGCTGCGACGCCGGCGACTGCGGCGCATGCTCGGTGCTGGTCGACGGCACACCCGTGCACTCGTGCGTCTTTCCGGCGGTGCGCGCCGACGGCGCGTCGGTGACCACCGTGTCCGGCCTGGGCACCCCGGGCGCTCTGCATCCCATGCAGCAGTCCTTCGTCGACAACTTCGGGTTCCAGTGCGGTTTCTGCACCGCGGGGATGATCGTCACCGCGTCCACCCTCGAGCCCGCCGACCTCGAGGACCTACCGCGGCGGATGAAGGGAAACCTGTGCCGCTGCACCGGTTATCGGGCCGTCGACGCCGCCATCCGCGACGGCGTCGCCCGAACCGAACGCGCCCATTGTTCGGAAACCCCGAAAGCCGCCGAAACCTGTGCGACCTCGTGCGGCGTCGGCGCGTCCGCCAATCCCCTTGCCGCGCAGCGCGTCGTCACCGGCACCGAGCCGTACACCTTCGACATCGACGTGCCCGGTACGCAGTTCCTGCGCGTACTCGGCTCCCCGCATCCGCACGCCCGGATCACCGCCATCGACACCGCGGCGGCATCGTCGGTGCCCGGCATCTCGCTCATCCTGACCCACGAGAACGTGAGCACCCGACGGTTCTCCACCGCCCGGCACGAGTCCCGCGACGACGATCCCGACGACACCCTCGTCCTCGATCCGGTGGTGCGATTCGTCGGTCAGCGCGTGGCCGCCGTCGTCGCCGACACCGCGGCGGCCGCCGAGGAGGCGTGTCGCCTCATCGAGGTGACCTACGAGCTGTTGCCCGCCGTGTTCGATCCGGAGGAGGCCCGGCTGCCGGGCGCGGCACTCGTGCATCCCGACCGCACTCCCGAGGATCGTGTCGTCGATGCCGGCCGCAACGTGATCGCGGCATTCCACGACGGGTTCGGTGGTGACGTTGTTGCCGCACTGCAGGACTCGGCGGTGCGGGTGGGCGGTACGTGGAAAACCGGGCGGGTGTCGCACGCCCAGTTGGAAACCCACGGGACCCTCGGCTGGATCGATGACGACGGCCGTCTGGTGCTGCGGACCAGCACCCAGGTGCCGTTCCTGGTGCGCGACGAACTCGCGTTACTGCTCGAGATGCCGCCCGAGCGGATTCGGGTCTTCGCGGCACGCGTCGGTGGTGGTTTCGGCGGCAAACAGGAACTGCTCACCGAGGATCTCGTCGCGCTGGCCGTCCTGCGCACCGGCCGGCCGGTCGCCTACGAGATGACGCGCACGGAGGAGATGACGCGCACCACCTACCGGCATCCGTTCCGGGTGGGGGTGGAACTCGGCGCCGATGAGACGGGGCGACTGACCGCGATGAAGGTCGACGTCCTGTCCGACACCGGCGCCTACGGCAACCACGCGATCGGGGTGATGTTCCATGCGTGCGCCGAATCGGTGTCGGTCTACAACTGCCCGGTGAAGCGGATCGACGCCGAGGTCGTCTACACCAACAATCCACCGTCGGGTGCGTTCCGCGGATACGGGTTGGGACAGGTGATCTTCGCGATCGAGAGTGCGATGGACGAGTTGGCGCTGACGCTCGACATCGATCCGTTCGAGCTGCGCAGACGTAATGCGGTGGCCGACGGCGATCCGCTGCTCATCGCCCACCCCGAGCCCGAGGACGACCTGGTGTACGGCAGCTACGGTCTCGACCAGTGTCTGGACCTCGCACAGGCCGCCCTGGCACGCGGCAATGGTGTGGCCGCGCCGGCCGGTCCGCAGTGGCGGGTCGGCGAGGGTATGGCGCTGGCCGCCATCGCGACGATGGCCCCGCGCGGGCACCATGCCACCGTCACGGTGGCTGTCGACGCCGACGGCCGCTACCACATCGGTTCGGGCACTGCCGAATTCGGCAACGGCACCACGACCGTGCAGGCGCAGATCGTGGCGAGCACGATGTCCACCGAGTTGTCCCGGGTATCGTTGCGCCACGGCGACACCGACGCCGCCGCCTATGACACGGGGGCGTTCGCGTCGGCCGGCACCACGGTGGCCGGCAAGGCCGTCTTCGGCGCGGCCCTGCGATTGCGCGAACTGCTGGTCGAGGCGGCCACGAGGCTGTCGGGCCGCGATGCCACTGAGGTGCGCCTGAGCCCGGACGGAGCAGTCGTCGACGCCACGGTGCTCGGCTTCGGCGAGCTGATCGCCGCCATCTACGCCGAGCACCGTCAGGACTCGGCGACCGGACCGCGCGCCGTGGCCACCGGCATCGAACGCGGCGATCTGCGCTCGATCGCGTTCAACGTCCAGGCTTTTCGGGTCGCGGTGAACACCGAGACCGGCGCGGTGGCGATCCTGCAGTCGGTGCACGCCGCCGACGCGGGCACGGTGATGAATCCCCAGCAGTGCCTCGGCCAGGTGGAGGGCGGTGTGGCGCAAGCCATCGGCTCGGCGCTGTACGAGGAGATCATGCTCGACGGCAAAGGCGTACCGCTGACACCGGTTCTGCGGACCTATCGGGTACCGCAGATGGCCGACATCCCGGTCACCGAGGTGATGTTCGCCGAGACCTCCGACCGCCTCGGGCCCTACGGCGCGAAGTCGATGAGCGAGTCGCCGTTCAATCCGGTGGCGGCAGCTCTGGCCAACGCCATTCGGCGCGCCATCGGCGCCCGCCCGTACGAGACGCCGATGTCCCGTGACCGGATCTGGCGACTCGGTCGGGCATGAATTTTCGGCCGCCCGAACTTTTTGTTTCGCCTCACTTGATCACCGGCCGTCGGTGTGCCACATTGGGCTGGTGAGCCAAGTGGACACCCGCGAGAGCGGATCGGAGGCCGAGTCGACGCGCGGCCGCATCCGCGGTCGTCGCATGCGCCCGCTGCGTCACGTGGCGCTGTTCGGTCCGGCCTTCGTCGCGGCCATCGCCTACGTCGATCCCGGCAACGTGGCCGCCAACATCACCGCGGGCGCGCGCTACGGCTTCCTGCTGGTGTGGGTGCTCGTCGTCGCCAATCTCATCGCGATGCTCATCCAGTACCAGTCGGCCAAACTCGGCATCGTCACCGGCCGCAGCCTGCCCGGTCTCCTCGGGGAGCGGCTGAGTCGCCGCAAACGCCAAGCATTCTGGGTTCAGGCCGAGGTGGTGGCGATTGCCACCGACCTCGCCGAGGTCCTCGGCGGTGCGATCGCCCTCCAACTGCTGTTCGATCTGCCCCTTGTGCTGGGCGGGGTGATCGTGGGCGTCATCTCCACCCTGATGTTGTTGCTGCAGAACCCTCGCCGCCAACGCGTCTTCGAGTCGGTGATCGTGGGCATGCTGGCGATCATCGTGGTCGGCTTCCTCGCCGGGCTCGTGGTGAACCCGCCGACCGCCGGCGATGTACTCGGCGGGATGATCCCCCGCCTCGAGGGACCCGAGACGGTGTTGCTCGCGGCGTCGATGTTGGGTGCGACGGTGATGCCGCACGCCATCTACGTCCACTCGGCGCTGGTCATAGATCGCCACGGGGTCACCGAGAGTCTGCCCCGGCGACGCAAACTCGTGCGCGTCACCCGGTGGGATGTGGTGATCGCGCTGACCATCGCAGGCGCCGTCAACATCGCCTTGCTGCTCCTCGCCGCACAGAATCTGCTGGGTAAGGAGGGCACCGACACCATCGAGGGCGCCTACCATGCCGTGGCCGACTCGATGGGGCCGGGAATGGCGACCGTCTTCGCGATCGGTCTGCTCGCGAGCGGCCTGGCCGCGACCTCGGTGGGGTCGTCGGCGGGTGCGGCGATCATGGCCGGGCTTCTGCACAAGCGGGTGCCGCTGCTGGTTCGCCGACTGGTCACGTTGATCCCCGCCCTGGTCGTTCTCGCGATCGGGATCGATCCGACCTGGGCACTGGTGCTCTCACAGGTGGTGCTGAGCTTCGGCATCCCGTTCGCGATCATCCCCCTGGGCCGGCTGACGGCCGACCGCTCGATCATGGGCGAGTTCGCCGACGGCTGGCCGCTACGAATCCTGGCAACCGTGGCGTCGGCGATGATCGTGCTGCTCAACATCGCGCTGATCGTGCTGGTGTTCACCGGCGCGTGAGGTGACCGAGACCGACTCTCGTTGCTGCACAGATCGTCTCGGTCCACCGATCGTCGGGGGCCATTCGCGGCCGACGGTGTCGGCCCCCCGGAGGTGACCCGGAGGTGACCCGGTGGCCCGTCCACCGCCCGTCAGGCCAGGAGCCCCTTGGCGACGTGGGTCACCTGGATCTCGTTGCTGCCAGCATAGATCATCAGCGACTTGGCATCGCGCGCAAGTTGTTCGACGCGGTACTCGGCCATGTAGCCGTTGCCGCCGAAGAGCTGCACGGCCTCCATCGCGACATCGGTCGCCGCCTTCGACGAGTAGAGCTTCATCGCCGACGCCTCGGCCAGGCTCAGCGGCTTACCGGCCTTGGCCCGCTCGATCGCACTGAAGAGCATGTTCTGCACGTTGATCCGCGCCACCTCCATCTCGGCGAGTTTGAGCTGGATCAACTGGAAGCGGCCGATCTCCTGGCCCCACAGTTTGCGGTTCTTCGCGTAATCGACACTCAGACGCAGACATTCGTTGATGATGCCCATCGACAGCGCCGCGATCCCGATGCGTTCGGCGGTGAACCCGGACTTCGCACCCTCGGAGCCACGGGCGTCGGACCCGGTGTCCTCGGTCTCTCCGAGCAGCCGGTCCCGGCCGAGGCGGACGTTGTCGAAGAACAGCTCGCCGGTGGGCGAACTCATCATGCCCATCTTCTTGAACGCCTTGCCCTGGGTGAGTCCGGGCATGCCCTTGTCCAGGACGAACGAGAGCACCTTGCGATCGCGCATCGGGGTGTCCGAGCCGTCATCGAGTTTGGCGAAGACGACGATGGTGTCGGCGGACGGGCCGTTGGTGATGAAGGTCTTCTGCCCGTTGAGCAGATACTCGTCGCCGTCACGGCGCACGGTGGTCTTCATGCCGCCGAGGGCGTCGGAGCCGGAATCGGGTTCGGTGATCGCCCAGGCCCCGACCTTCTCCATGGTGACCAGTTCGGGCAGCCACCGCTTCTTCTGCGCGAGGGTGCCTTTCCCCCGGATCGCCGACGCCGTCAGACCCATGCTGACACCCATCGAGCCGACGAGACCGAGGCAAACCCCGGCCAGTTCGATGTTGACGATCATGAACATCGATCCGGCCATGCCGGCTCCGCCACCGCCGCCCGAGGGCTTCTCACCGGCCGCCTCGGCCTCGAGTTCCTTTTCCAGCGCATCCTTGGCCATCGCGTCGACACCGAAGGTGGACAACAGCTTTCGGGTGATGTCGTAGGGCGGGAGCTGACCGGTCTCGAGTTCGTCGATGTGCGGGCGGATCTCCTTGTCGATGAATGCCCGCAAGGCGTCGCGCACCATCAGATCTTCTTCGGACCACTCGAACATCGATACCTCGCAGGATCATCGGACAGCACCGTCGGCTGCCATGAGAACTTGTTTCAGTTCAACTGTGTCAGCCGTCACGATCAGCGTCAAGACACAGAACGACAATGTTGTGTCTTTATCTCCGGGACGTCGGGCGCCGGTCGCTCGTGCACGTCGCGCCGTCCGGCGAGCGGCTACGCTCATCCGGCAGTGACCACTCTCGATGACCTCGGCCCCTTCTTCGCCGTCCGCACGCATGCCCGCGGGCAGCGGTGTGATGCCCCATGGCTCACAATGGCCGATCTCATCGAGGACGCGCACATGCTGGAGGCGCGGGTGGAACGCGTGCGGTCCGCACTCGGGGCGGGCGCCGCGGCACCCGTCGAGCAGAGGGTGGCCGCGTCGGTGACCCACCTCGGACTCGTCGCCCGTCTCATCGCTCCGATGATCGCCGTCGCCGCGCTCGACGAACCGCCGATCTCGGTTGCGGCGGAGGACCTCTGGTGGCAGGACGAACTGGGCGGGCCGTATCCGCTGTCGGTCACCACCGCCACGACCGACGTCGGGCCCAACCTTGCCGACGGAATCGTCGGCGCACTCACCGACGCCGTCGGCGACGGATTCGGGGTGAGTGGGCGAACGCTGTGGGGCAACGTCGCCTCGGCGACCAACAGTGCCGCCCGACTCATCGCGACGGCGCGCCCCGAACACGGCGCTCTCGCCGTCGCCGCGGCCGACGATGTTCTCGCCGAGCCCCGTGTCGAGGACGGGCGGTTACGCGCGGGACCGGGATTCCGCCGCCGCAGTTGCTGTTTGATCTATCGGGTCACCGGCGATCGGGGCGCCGTCTGCGGTGACTGCATCCTGACCTGATCCCGCCTTCACCCACGAACGCACCACGTCCGCCCCGCACGTGTGCGCGAGGCGGACGGTAGTACAGAAATCAGCTGTGCACCGCAGCCGGCGTCGCCGCCCGCTGAGACGAGCCCGACCGGCTCAGCCAGCTCATGATGCCCGCGAAGGTCGTCGTCAGCACGGTCCACAGGATCACCTGATTGGCGATCACGTACACCCGGAAATCGCCGATCACCGCGCCCGGGAATCCGGGAAAGACGATCGTGTCGCCGTTCATGACCGGCTCGGGAACCTCGTGGAATTCTGGCAGTAGCGCGATCGCGATGGTCACGACCACCAGGTAGCCGATCGCGGCTGCCAGCGTGGCCGCGAGCCCTCCCCAGCGTTGCCGCAGCCACAGCGCGAACACGACCGCCGCGATCACCGCGACCACCGAGATGACCGTGAGGGTGAGATACGCCGTCGACCGGGCACCGATGGTGTCGTCGTCGCCGACGGCCGGCGGGTTGGCCGGATACGCGACGAACGGCACCCCGAAGACCGCGACGAAGCCCAGGAGCCCGATCAGGGCCGCAGCCCATCGTGGGTCGGCTCCGGCGCGGTGATGTGCCAGATAGGTCCACAGGATCGTGAACGCGATCGCGAAGAACGCGCCCATCGACACCGCGAACACGATGGTCCCCACACCCGCGCCGATGTTCTCCTGCACCGAGCGGGTGAACACCTCGGCGCCGTGCTCGTGGCCGCCGTGCCCGTGCGCGGTCATCAGGGCCTCTTCGGCCTCACTGCGTCCGTCCTCGTAGTCGATGGCCTTGGCCACCTGCGGCTCGATGAAGATCCGAGCGAAAACGTAGGCGACGATCCCGGCGACCAGTCCTGACAGCAGGCCGGCGCCGATGAATTTCTTCTCCATGTTCGGTTGTCTCCCGTGCTCGTTCGATCAGTGGCAGGGGAAGCCGAGGAAGTGCCGGGAGTCGTGCACGAATTCATGGATGTGGGTGTCGTTGCCGAACACCGACCAGGCACCTTGGTCGTAACCGATGAAGTAGTAGGCCATCGCGGCGAGGATGAAGGTGGCGGTCAGCCACAGGGCTGCCGACGCGACGGAGAGGTCGGGTACCGCGAGGGCCCGTGCCTTGTTCTGGTGGGTGGTTGCAACCATTCGGAGGTCCTTTCGTGGGATGACGCGTCCCAGCGCTTGTCGGATCGATGCTCGGCGGAATCCTGACTCGTCGGGCGGGGTGACTCCCCTACCCGGCCCACAGTGGCGCGACCGTCCCGGACTCACACCGGGTTTCCGTCAGCATCTGGCGAGAACTCTATACCCGGCAAATGTGACCGGCACGACCCATCGGACAAACCGAGCAGAACACCGCCACTGCGATTTGTCGGAGGGGGCATGGATGATGGGTGAATGGCTTCGCCGTCGGTCCTCGATCGCTTCACCGCGCCCACGCGGCGCTGGTTCAGCGGCACCTTCGCCGAGCCGACCGCCGCTCAGACCGGGGCGTGGTCCTCGATCGCCGACGGCAACCACACGCTGGTCATCGCCCCCACCGGTTCGGGCAAGACCCTCTCGGCATTCCTGTGGGCCCTCGACCGGCTCGCGGCGCGCCCGGATCGGGCACGCGGCACCCGAGTCGTCTACATCTCACCGCTCAAGGCCCTCGCCGTCGACGTCGAACGCAACCTGCGTGCACCGCTGACCGGCATCACCCGCGCGTCGCAGGAACTCGGCGATCCCGAGCCGGCGATCACCGTCGGCCTGCGATCCGGGGACACGCCCGCCGCGACCCGCCGCAGCCTGGTACGCACACCCCCGGACATCCTCATCACCACCCCGGAGTCGCTGTACCTGATGCTGACGTCATCGGCGCGGGAGACACTGACCGGCGTCGAGGCCGTGATCATCGACGAGGTCCATGCGGTGGCCGGCACCAAGCGCGGCACCCATCTGGCGCTGTCCCTCGAGCGTCTCGACGAGTTGTTGGAGACGCCCGCACAGCGCATCGGATTGTCGGCGACGGTTCGCCCACCCGAGGTGGTCGCGGGCTTCCTGACCGGTGCCGCGCCGTGCACGATCGTGCGTCCACCCGCGAGCAAGACCTTCGATCTTCGCGTCGACGTGCCCGTGGAAGACATGGCCAACATCCCGCCGCCCCCGGACGCACCTGGTTCCGAGGATCTCGACGACGCGTTCTCCCCGACCGCGGGATCGCTGTGGCCCTACGTCGAATCGGCGATCGTCGATCTCATCGAGGCCAATCGCACGACCATCGTGTTCGCCAACTCCCGTCGCCTCGCCGAGCGACTGACCGCACGGCTCAACGAGATCGCCGAATCCCGCAGCTCGCAGGCCGCGGTGCCCGCCGCAGCCAACCCGCGGGTCGCCGGGGGCGCTCCGGCCATGGTGATGGGTAGCGGCGCGTCCTCGGCGGCCACGACCCTACTGGCCCGGGCACATCACGGGTCGGTCAGCAAGGAGCAGCGCGCCGAGATCGAGGACGAACTCAAGACCGGCCGGTTGCGATGTGTGGTGGCCACCAGTTCGCTTGAGCTCGGAATCGACATGGGCGCAGTGGATCTCGTCGTCCAGGTCGAGGCGCCGCCGTCGGTGGCCAGCGGTCTGCAACGCATCGGCCGGGCGGGGCACCAGGTCGGCGAGATCAGTCAGGGCGTGCTGTTCCCCAAACACCGCACCGACCTCATCCACTGCACCGTGGCGGTGTCGCGCATGCGGCAGGGTGAGATCGAGGAACTGCGGGTACCCACCAACCCGCTCGACGTCCTGGCCCAGCAGACCATCGCCGCAGCTTCGATCGACGAACTCCACGTCGACGAATGGTTCGAGGTCGTGCGCCGCAGTGCACCGTATCGGGAGCTCGGCCGCGGCGTGTACGAGGCGACCCTCGATCTCATCTCCGGACGATTCCCGTCCGACGAATTCGCCGAACTGCGTCCACGCGTCACCTGGGACCGTGAACGCAACGTGCTCATCGGACGTCGCGGCGCCCAGCGGCTCGCCGTCACCTCCGGTGGCACCATTCCGGACCGTGGGTTGTTCGGTGTGTTCATGGTCGGCGAGAAACAAACGCGGGTGGGCGAACTCGATGAGGAGATGGTCTACGAGTCACGCGTCGGCGACGTCTTCGCGCTCGGAGCCACCAGCTGGCGGATCGAGGACATCACCCACGACCGTGTGTTGGTCACCCCGGCGTTCGGGCAACCGGGGCGCTTGCCGTTCTGGATCGGTGACGCCGTCGGTAGGCCGGCCGAACTCGGCGCCGCCATCGGCCGGTTCACCGGTGAGATCGCCGATCCCGCCGAACTCGATCGCCGCGCCGACGAGCTCGGTCTGACCACCTACGCCCGCGACAACCTCGGTGCGCTCATCGCCGAACAGCGCGAGGCCACCACCCATCTGCCCACCGACCGCACGCTGGTCGTCGAGCGGTTCCGCGATGAACTCGGCGACTGGCGGCTGATCCTGCACTCCCCGTACGGCTTACGTGTCCATGCGCCGTGGGCGTCGGCCATCTCCGCGCGCCTGAAGACAACACTCGGCCTCGACGGCGCCGTCACCGCCTCCGACGACGGCATCATCGTGCGACTCCCCGACACCGACGACAACCCGCCGGGCGCTGCGGTGTTCACCATCGACCCCGATGACATCGAGCAACTCGTCACCGACGCGCTCGCCGAGTCGTCGATGTTCGCCTCACGGTTCCGCGAGTGCGCCGCCCGCGCATTACTGTTACCCCGCCGCGATCCCGGTCGGCGTGCGCCCCTGTGGCAACAGCGTCAGCGCAGCGCGCAATTGTTGGCCGTGGCCTCGCAATTCCCGGATTTCCCGATCGTGCTCGAAGCCGTCCGGGAGTGCCTGCAGGATGTCTACGACCTGCCCGCGCTGATCGACCTGCTGCGCAGCGTGGCCACCCGCCGGGTGCGGGTCGTCGAGACCGAGACTGAGTCACCGTCGCCGTTCGCGGCATCGTTGCTCTTCGGCTACGTCGGTGCCTTCATGTACAACGACGACGCGCCGATCGCCGAAAGGCGTGCTGCGGCACTGTCTCTCGACACCGCCCTGCTCGCCCAGCTCCTCGGCCGTGTCGATCTGCGCGAACTCCTCGACCCGGGAGTGATCACGGAGGTGACCAACCGCCTGCAACGACTCGAACCGTCGAGGCATGCCCGCGATGCCCAGGACGTGGTCGATCTGTTGCGCTGGCTCGGGCCGCTGACCACCGAGGAGGTCGATGCCCGATACCGCGGCAACGACCCCGACGCGGTACCTGCAGGCGCCCAACCGGTCGACGCGGCAACGGTTCTCGCCGCTCTGCACCGCGACGGCGCCATCATCTCGGTGAGCCAACGGGGACGTGCGCTCTGGGCCGCGATCGAGGACACCGCTCGGCTGCGTGACGCGTTGGGCGTACCCGCTCCGCTCGGGGTTCCCGCGGCGTTTCTCGAACAGGTCGCCGACCCGGTCGGCGACCTCGTACACCGTTACGCCCGCACACTTGGTCCGTTCACCGTCGACGAGGCGGCCGACTCACTCGGGCTCGGCGTCGCTGTCATCCGCGACGTGCTGGTACGCATGGCCGGCGAACGCAAGGTCATCGAGGGCGACTTCCTGCCCGAGGCGAGTGGTACCCAGTGGTGTCACAGCGATGTGCTCGGCCAGATCCGGCGCGGATCGCTCGCCGCGAGCCGCGCCGAGATCGAGCCGGTCGACGACGCCACCCTGTCGCGTTTCCTCGTGGGGTGGCAGCACGTGGCACCACGCAAGGCCGGCCGTGGCGACCACGATGATCGGCTGACGGGGGTCGACGGGGTGTCGGTGGCGATCGATCAGCTTGCCGGTCTACCGCTTCCGGCGTCGGCATGGGAATCGTTGATCCTGCCGTCGCGCGTCGCCGACTACAGCCCCGCCATGCTCGACGAGCTCCTCAGTTCCGGTGAGGTGGTCTGGTCGGGCGCCGGACGCATCGGCGGTGCCGACGGTTGGATCCGGTTGTGCCCGGCCGATCTCGCCGAGGTGCTCCTTCCCGAGCCCGACGAGATCGACACGACCGAGGTGCATCGACGCCTGGTGGAGACATTCACCGGTTCCGGCGGCTTGCGATTCGCACAGTTCGTGGGCGACTTCACCGACCTCGACGCGACCGCAGCCGCGTCGACCACCTCGATCACCGCGGAGGTCGAATCGGGACTGTGGGATCTCGTGTGGTCAGGTCGTCTGTCGAACGACTCGTTCGCGCCGGTACGTGCGCTGCTCACGCCGCGATCGTCCGGCGGATCACGCACGGCCCCGGCGCACCGCTCCCGGGCCCGCGCTCCCCGACTACGCTCGTCGCGACTCACGACCCGCCATTTGATCTCGACCACTCCGGCGGTGTCGACCCCCGCCACCGTGGCGGGTCGCTGGTTCACCCTGCCCGATCGCGCCACGGACCCGACCGTGTCCACCCAGGTCCTGTGCGATCAACTGCTGACCCGGTACGGCGTGGTGACGCGCGGCGCGGTCGTCGCCGAAGGGGTGGTCGGCGGATTCGCACGGATCTACAAGGCCCTCAACATCTTCGAGGACAATGGATTCGTCCGCCGCGGGTACTACGTTGACGGACTCGGCGGAGCGCAGTTTGCCGCCCCGGCGACCGTCGATGAACTACGACGCCACACCCTCGACCATCGGGATGACTCGGCACAGACCGCGGTCGTCCTCGCCGCCACCGACCCGGCGAATCCCTTCGGTGCCGCCCTGTCGTGGCCCGAACGCCCCGAGAGCGGCCATCGACCCGGGCGCAAGCCTGGTGCGCTGGTGGTACTGGTGAACGGTGCGCTCACGATTTACGTCGAACGCGGCGGAAAGACCGTCCTGACCTTCGACGACAGCGAGAGCGTATTGCGTTCGGCAGCGCAGGCTTTGGCCGGAGTCGTACACGACGGTCGGATGTCGCGGCTGGCGATCGATCAGATCGACGGTGCCGAATCACTGCGGTCCGACCTCGCTACGATCCTCGTCGACGCCGGCTTCTCGACCACACCACGCGGTCTACGCCTACGGTACGGACACCATGCCCGAAGGTGACACCGTCTTCCGGGCTGCCGCCCGTCTACGGGGCGCACTGGCCGGAAAGGTACTCACCCACACCGACTTCCGGGTTCCTCGGCTGGCGACCCGGGATCTGACCGGCGGGTCGGTCACCGATGTCCGCTCGCGCGGCAAGCACTTGTTGATCGACGTGTCCCGCGACGACCTCGACGTTCCCGTCAGCATCCACTCGCACCTCAAGATGGAGGGGATCTGGGATGTGCATGCGCGCGGCGCGAAATGGCGGCGGCCCGGTCACGAGGCGCGAGTCGTACTGCGTACCGAGACTACCGAGGCAGTCGGCTTCGCGCTCGGCATCCTCGAACTCCTCACCGCGCCGGAGTCCGACCTGGCCTACCTCGGCCCCGACCTGCTCGGCGCGGAGTGGGATGCCGCCGAAGCCGTACGCCGCATCGAAGCACACCCGGACACCCCGATCGGCCTGGCACTGCTGGACCAACACCTGATGGCCGGCGTCGGCAACGAGTACCGATGCGAATTATGTTTTCTCCGAGGCGTTCTCCCCGAACGACCGGTCGCCGACGTCGACGTTCCCGCGATCGTCGATCTCGCCCACCGCGTCCTCTGGGCCAACCGGATGCGCACCGCGCGAACCACCACCGGCGCCACCGGCCCGCACGCCCGCGTCTATGTCTACGGCCGACGCGGTCGCCCCTGCCGCCGATGCGGAACCCTTATCCGCCGCGGCTTTTTCGGCCCTCATGGCGAGGACCGGGTCATCTACTGGTGTCCCCACTGCCAGTCCTGACCATCGTTCCACCGAGGACTCGCTCCACTCAATGGCCCGGTCGTACTCCCTGACGTCACTGCGCCGCCCCCCCGATGTCGGTGCGCCCTGTCCCATGTCGACACACCCTCCCCGAACGTCGAACAACCCCCTATCCGATGGTCGAGAACCCCTGCCCCCCAATGCTGAACAATCCGCCCTCACCGATGGCCTAGCAACCCGCCCTACCCGACCGTCGAGAACTCTTCCCCCGATGGTCAAGCACTCCACCCGGCCCGATAGCCGAGAACCCTTCCCCCATGGTCAAGCACTCCACCCGGCCCGACAGCCGAGAACCCTTCCCCCGATGGTCGAGGTGCACGGCGCCCCAGGCGCCGGGCCTCGAGACCCGGCGAGACAACAAGCCCCCCAACCACATCGAAACCGAAACGAGCGAAAGCCGCGCCCCTACCACACCCCACCGACAGAAAATCGGCGCCGAAACACGTTGTCCACAAACAGAATTCACCAAAACACCCCTTGCATCGAACACCCTGGCGAGGTACACTGGACCCCTCACACCGATCAGCCACCGGGGAGGGGCCCATGATCGACACCATTACCATTCTTGACGCGGAATCTGTTGACGCCGAGGCAGTCTTCGCCACCATCGTCACCCAACTCAGCGACCTGCAATGGAATCCGGAGATGACCGGACCCCAAGCTTTCGGCGCGATGAAACAAGTCCTGTTGTTGCGGAACCTGGTTGATCACCACGCCACCACCCTCACCGGCGAACTGGACCGACTGGGCGTCGCCGACCACAAAACCACCCGACTCCGAGAACTGTTGATCAGCATGGGCTTCGCACCCTCGGTCGCAGGTCGGTACGTGCGTATCTCGGCCACCAGCGACATTGATCTGTTGTTGGCGCACGCCGCTGACGGGTCCATCTCGTCGGAACATACCGACGCCATCGTGTGCGGGTTGGCGCACATCGACACCCGGTCCCCCGAACCCATGGACACCGTCCACCGGTGTGAATACCTGCGGAAACTGCTGTCGCACTACTTCGCCGGCTTCACACCCGCCGAGATCAACCTCTACGCACGACAGTTGGGTAACGAGCTCGCCGCGGAAACTCCGGGTGGGTTACCGGCCGCCGAGGACAAGAACATCAACTCCTACACCGACCGCATCACCGACGACGGACGGCTGGAAATCTCGGCGAACCTCGACATCGTCGCCGGGGAAAAGACACGCACGTTGATGGAGACCTTGTCGGCGCCGAAGCCTCAGCCGGATGGGTCGCCGGATCCGCGAACACCCGAACAGATCTGTGCCGCCGCGTTCGAAACGATCGTCGAACTCGCGGCACAAGGTTTGGCGGACACCACCTTCTCAGCGAAACCGACCAACGGCCTGTTGTGGACGTGGTCGGCGGACAACCCGGCACTCGGCGGCGATTTGCAGAACATGGGTGCCATCACCGAAGCCACCGCGAAAATGTTGTCGTGCGACACCACCATCACCAAGATCATCCTCGACCCCAACGGTGTACCGCTCAGTGTTGGTGAAGAGAAACGCTTCTTCACCCCCGGACAACGGAAAGCGTTGTTGGTGCGTGACCGTGGATGTATCAAATGCGGTGCCCACGCCGGACGCTGCCAAGGACACCACGTGCAGCACTGGGCCGATGGTGGTCCCACCGACCTCGACAACGGATGCCTCCTGTGCACCAGCTGCCACGACGATGTGCACCACCACGGCTGGGACATCATCATGGGATTCAACCGACACCCCTGGCTGATCCCACCCGCCACTGTGGATCCGAAACGACGACTGATACCGTCGTATCACCGCCGGACCATGCGACTCGACGACGCAGCAGCCTGATTCCCGCCCCCGGCATCGCCGGGACCGCATCTGATCTTTGAGAACTCCATAGAGACAAACCCCACCCGATGGTCGAGGTGTGGTGCCGCCAGTGGACCGGACTCCCTTCGGCACAAGAGGTCTCGAGGCTCGTCGCTTGCGCTCCTCGGCACCTCGACCACCGGGATGGGACGGCCATCGGACACGACGCCCCGGGATGGGAACGGTCCCCCCGCTGGTCGAGGTGTGAGCCGCGTGCGGCGAGCCTCGAGACCGCTTGCACCGAAGCTGGATTCGGGACACGATGGCCCGGAAACCTATCGGCACAAGGGGTCTCGAGGCTCGTCGCTTGCGCTCCTCGGCACCTCGACCACCGGGATGGGACGGCCATCGGACACGACGCCCCGGGGTGGGAACGGTTCCCCCGATGGTGTGATTCAGACCGGGTAGCGCTCCGGTTCGGGGCCGAATTGGAATCGGCGAGCAGAGATCTCGTCGACCGTGATTTCGACATAGTTGTACTTGATCGTCGGAATCCACGGCTGCAGCGGCAACTCGTCGGCAGCGGCGATTTCGTCACCGCGGGATAGAATTCGTGCCGAGCCCTTCGCGACGACACTCCATCCGGTCGCACCGTCACCATAGAAGTCGGACTCGAAGGCCACGTGGGAATTGACGACGAGCTCCGACAGTTTGGTTCCCTCACCGGTGCGGAAAAGAATGCGTTTCTCGCCGGCGTAGTAGTTCACCGGGAAGATGTCGGGCTGACCCCCGACACTCACCGCAAGACGTCCGACTTCCTTGGAGGCGAGCAATGCCCAGGCCTCGTCGACGGGAAGCTCCTGAACCGGGTTGTCCACCATGACCTCTCCTTTTCCCATAACCCATTGTCCCTCCGCGGCATCACCGGCCACAGGGGCAAAGGTCCCGGCAAAGCAGACGCACCGTCAGTTGTCGGGTACAGGCACCGGTTCGAGAATCTCCTGGCGGGACTCGGGCGCCGCGGCGCGCAACGCATCGGCCGAGGCGTCGTCGGGCTGCTGCTGCGAGGCGATCTCGGCAGCCACCCGCGCGTTGTAGGTCTCCACCTCGAAGGCGATGCGCTCGGCGTCCCAGTCGAGTATCGGCGCGAGGAGTTCGGCGACCTCCTGGGCACAACCGACGCCGCGATGCGAATACTCGATGGCAATCCGCGTACGGCGGGCCAGAACGTCCTCGAGATGCAGTGCCGCCTCGTCGATCGCCGCATAGACGACCTCCACGCGCAGATACTGCGGTGCGGCCGCCAACGGGCGCAGCAGCGAGGGATCAGCATCGGCGTAGTACAGCACGTCGTCGATCAGCGATCCGTACCGATTCAGCAGTCGTCGAACCCGGTAGGGATGCAGGCCGAAACGCTTCCCGAGATGTTCACACTGATTGATGAGCGCAAAGTAGCCATCGGCGCCGAGCAGCGGAACGCGTTCGGTGATCGACGGCGCGACCCGTGTCGGGATGTAGTCGTCACACGCGTCCACCGCGTCGGCAGCCATCACCCGATAGGTCGTGTACTTGCCGCCCGCGATGGAGACCAACCCGGGCGCCACCCGCGCGACCGCGTGCTCCCGCGACAATGTCGACGTCGACTCGTCCTCACCGGCGAGCAGCGGCCGCAGACCCGCATAGACACCTTCGATGTCGTTGTGGGTGAGCTTGGTGACCAGCACTTCGTTGACCCGGTCGATGATGTAGTCGATGTCGGCCCGGGTGGCGGCCGGGTGCGCGAGGTCGAGATTCCAGTCGGTGTCGGTGGTGCCGATGATCCAGTGTGTCTCCCACGGGATGACGAACAGCACCGACTTCTCGGTACGCAAGATGATCGCCGTTTCGCTGACGATCCGGTCCCGGGGAACGACGATGTGGACGCCCTTGGACGCGCGCACCCGGAAGTGCCCGCGCTGATGCGAAAGTGCCTGCACTTCATCGGTCCAGACGCCGGCGGCGTTGATGACGCAGTGCGCACGCACCTCCGCGGTATCGCCGGTCTCACTGTCACGGACACGCACGCCCATCACCCGGTCGGCCTCCCGCAAGAACCCGACCACCTGCGTCGACGTGCGGATCACCGCACCGTAGTTCGCCGCTGTCCGCGCCACCGTGAGACTGTGGCGGGCGTCATCGACCACGGTGTCGTAGTAGCGGATGCCGCCGATCAACGAGTCGCGCTTGAGGGCAGGCGCAACCCGCAGCGCACCCGACCGCGTCACATGTCGTTGTCCCGGAACGGACTTGGCACCACCCATCCGGTCATACAAGAAGATCCCGGCAGCAACATACGGCCGTTCCCACACCCGCCGCGTCAGCGGATACAAGAACGGAAGCGGCTTCACCAGGTGCGGTGCGAGAAGCCGCAACGACAGTTCCCGCTCGGCCAGGGCCTCGCGGACCAGACCGAATTCGAGTTGTTCGAGGTAGCGCAGCCCACCGTGAAACATCTTCGACGACCGGCTCGACGTACCGGAGGCGATGTCGCGGGCCTCGACGAGCGCAACCCGCAATCCCCGGGTCGCCGCATCGAGCGCAGCTCCCACCCCGACGACACCACCGCCGATCACGACGATGTCGAATTGCTCCTCGGATAACCGCCGCCACGCCTCGGCACGGTGCAGCGGGCCCATATCGGCAGGTCGATCGGGATTGAACTCGGAGTTCATAGTCCGTCAGCGTAATTGATCTCGGCGTGGGGCACCGCGTGCGACACTGGCGGCGTGGCCAGCACCTCGGGATATGTCGCATCCATCGACCAGGGCACGACCTCCACACGCGCGATGGTCTTCGACCGCCGCGGCCGGGTCGTGTCCGTCGAGCAACTCGAACACCGCCAGATCTTCCCTCGAGCCGGGTGGGTCGAGCACGATCCCGCGGAGATCTGGCGCAACACGCGACGCGTGGTGGCCGCAGCCTTGGCGTCGGCCGACCTGAATGTCGACGACATCGTCGCCTGCGGGCTGACCAATCAGCGCGAGACGACCGTCGCCTGGGACCGTTCCACCGGCGAGCCGTTGCACAACGCCATCGTCTGGCAGGACACCCGCACCGGCGCGCTGTGTGAGGAACTCGGTGGTGATGCCGGCGTCGACCGATACCGCACCCGCACCGGATTGCCGTTGTCGACCTACTTCGCCGGACCGAAGATGCGCTGGCTCATCGACAACGTCGACGCCGTGGCCGAACGTGCACGCAACGGCGAACTCTGCTTCGGCACAATGGATTCCTGGATCGCGTGGAATATGACCGGCGGACCGGCCGGCGGCCGGCACATCACCGACGTCACCAACGCCTCACGCACCATGCTCATGGACCTCCAATCCCTGACCTGGGACGAGGAAATCTGCGCGGATATGGGCATCCCCGTCGAATCGTTACCCGAGATCCGTAGTTCGTCGGAGGTGTACGGGTCACTGCGCGAACATGGTTCACTGCCGGGCGTGCAGTTCGCGGGTATTCTCGGCGACCAGCAGGCGGCGACCTTCGGGCAGGCATGTCTGTCTCCGGGCGAGGCGAAGAACACCTACGGCACGGGAAACTTCTTGTTGCTCAACACCGGAACGGAGGCGGTGTTCTCCGATCACGGGCTCCTGACGACGGTGTGCTATCGGATCGGCGACGCCGCGCCGCGCTACGCACTCGAGGGTTCGATCGCAGTGACCGGGTCGCTGGTGCAGTGGCTCCGGGACAATCTCGGGCTGTTCAGCGAGGCCGCGGACGTCGAGAAGCTCGCGGCACAAGCCGACGACAACGGCGGCGTCTACTTCGTGCCGGCATTCTCCGGTCTGTTCGCACCCCGCTGGCGGCCCGACGCACGGGGCATCATCACCGGCCTGACCCGCTTCGCCGACAAGCGACATATTGCGCGAGCTGCGCTGGAGGCCAGCGCATTTCAAACTCGAGAGGTCATCGAGGCGATGCAGGCCGATTCCGGGGTGCGGTTGTCGACACTCAAGGTCGACGGCGGAATGGTGGTCAACAACCTGTTGATGCAGTTCCAGGCCGACATCCTCGACGTCCCCGTCATCCGGCCGGTGGTCAACGAAACCACCGCACTCGGTGCCGCCTATGCAGCCGGTCTGGCCGTCGGCTACTGGGACGGCGAGGACGAGATCCGGGAGAACTGGAATGAACACACGCGGTGGAATCCGGCGATGGAAGCCCCTGAGCGCGACCGTCTGTACGGCGAATGGAATCGCGCGGTGGAACACAGCTACGGCCTGGCGTGAGCGTGTCCAACACGGGTGATCAGGCTGCGAACTCGACGAGGACGGCCACCACCCCGGCCGTCCCACCCATCGCCGCGGCCGCCTCGTAGGCGGCTTCGCCGAGCCGTTCGGTATGTCCGGTCGCCGAATCGATCGCAATCGAAAGACAGTGCAGAGCACGCGCTTTGACGAACGAGAGCCGCTGGCCGTCGATGTCGGAAGAACGATGGGCGAAAGCCGCGTCGACCTCATGTCTGGTCATCACCGCGGCGAGCTGTGAGCGCGTCGCGGGCGAGACCCGGCCCTGCTCACGCCATTGCGTCAATACCTCACGCACAACCGGCTCACCACCCAGGTCGACGATGTCGACGACTGTCACCGTCAGCATCCGCAGGCAATCCTCGACGTCGCCCACCCCGACGCGACCGACGAGTTCGGCCACCGCCCCATTACCGAGTCGATCGACGCGTCGCGCCGATCCCGGAACCGCCATCGAGTCAGCGCTCCGGCCGTGATGGCGAATCAGTCGGTGGGACAGCTGAATCCATTTCTTCCGACGACTCCGATCCTCCGGCGACCTCGCCGGGCCGACCGGCCACCGGCGATGCCGAGCCGCGGTCACTGATCGGCAATGCGACGGCCTCGAATCCGGAATCGTCGACGGTCGGCGCAAGCGCCTGCGGAGACCAGTCACCGATCACCGGTGGACCGACCAGCGGCAGCTCACCGACGATCTCGCGCCCGTTCTCGCCGTCGTTGAGGTAATGCGGGGGACGATGTCGGGTGTCGCGTGAACGGGCGCCGCCGGCTGCCCCCGGGCCGGCGCCGGGGCCGGTGGTCGGCCGCATCCCGCCGCCCGGAGATCCTGGTGTCCCGGCACCGGCCGCGCCGGCCCCAGGAGTACCCGCCAAGGTCGGTGGTGGGGCGAAAGCGGTTGGTGGAAGCGAGATCACGCCCTCGGGAAGTCCGGCTCCACCCGCGGTGGCGCCCTCGGAACCACCGGCGGTGCCGCGACCCGTGGCCGGTACCGCCCCTCCCGGCGTGACCGGGCTACCGAGACCGCCTCGGGTCAACGCCGACGGGTTGTTGCCGCCGCCACCGGCTCCCGACGGGCCCGACCCACCGCCACCACCGGTCGTCGATGCCGGGCCGGCTGCGGGAACGGCAGTGGTCGGGGTGTCACCGCCCGTCGGGCCGCCGTCGTCGGGTCCGCCCCCGGGGCCTGCCGGTCCGGTGTCGTCGACGTCGATGAGTGACGCCGACTGCTGGCCCGACGGTCCCGATCCGGATGTCGACGTACCGTCGGCAGAGCTGGAACCACCGCCCACACCTGCGTACGAGTCGGTGCCGATCGGGCCTGCGGGACTGGGCAATGCGGCGGCGGCACCGACAATCGGTCCGCCGTAGGTACCCCGCATGATGCTTCGCACCTGTGAACGGACCGCGGCGGCATCCTCGGGATGATCCTGCAACCGGATCCGGTATGCCTCGAGCAGCGGCTTCTGACCATGCGTCGCGCCGAGGATGCCCGCCGCCTCGGTCATTGCCGCCGCCCTACCGCGCGCGTCGGCAACACTGGCCGACATCTCGCCCCCGAGACGGAGAGCGGCGTCGACCGCACCCCGTGCTGCCTGCCCCATCAGCACCCCGTCGTCGGTGAAGCCGTTCAACAGGGCGTGGGCGATCCCTTCCACTTTCTCGATGGCGACGAGCACCGCGTCGGCGTCACCCTGAGCGGCGCCCTGCTTCATCGAGGAGATGATGGTCAGGATCTCGGTGATCGACATCGACCCCCAGTCGGTGCTGCCGCAGTCCGCCGGACGCTCACCACTGCGCCGGGCATTGCGATCGCCGTCGCCGGTCACCCTGTCTCCCCCAGCATTGTCTCCCCCACCACCTCGTCGGCATCGTGAGCGACCCTACCGGCCCGCGAGCAGCCCAGCAGGACGAATCGGACACCTGTGCATGGATCGGAGCCGATGACGCACGGAGAGCCCGTGGGAGCAGCACCCGTGGGACCAGGTCAGTCCAGGTCGTCGTGACGCACGAGCTGACGGGCCGCCTCGGTCACCGAACCCGACAGCGACGGATACACCGAGAACGTCTGTGCCAGATCGGAAACGGTCAGTTTGTTCTGCACCGCCAGAGCTATCGGCAGGATAAGTTCGGACGCGTTGGGTGCGACCACCACACCGCCGATCACCACGCCGGTGGCGGGCCGGCAAAAGATCTTCACGAAGCCGCGGCGCAGCCCACTCATCTTGGCGCGGGGGTTGGTGGCCAGCGGCAGCATCACCGTGCGCGCCGGATACTCACCGGAATCGATGGCATTCTGCGACACCCCGACGGTGGCGATCTCGGGCCGGGTGAAGATCGCCGAGGCCACGGTCTTGAGTTTGATCGGGCTCACGCCTTCGCCGAGGGCGTGGTACATCGCGATCCGGCCCTGCATGGCCGCGACCGACGCGAGCGGGAACAATCCGGTGCAGTCACCGGCGGCGTAGATGCCGGCCACCGATGTCCGCGAAACGCGGTCGACGGTGATGTAGCCGCCGCGATGGGTCTCGACACCGGCGCGGTCGAGGCCGAGGTCGTTGGTGTTGGGAACCGATCCGACGGTCATCAGTACGTGCGATCCGGTGACGCTGCGGCCGTCGGCGAGGTAGGCGGTCACCGAGTCGCCGGTACGGACGACCTTGTCGGCGCGGGCATGCTTGACCAATTCGACGCCACGTTCGGCGAGTGCCTCCTCGAGCACGAGTGCGGCGTCCTCGTCCTCGTGCGGCAGCACGCGGTCCCGGCTGGAGATCAGCGTCACCTTGACCCCGAGTTCGGTGTAGGCGTGCACGAACTCGGCACCCGTCACACCCGAGCCGATCACGACCAGGTGTTCGGGCAGCGCCTCGAGATCGTAGAGCTGGCGCCAGGTGAGGATGCGTTCGCCGTCGGGCTGCGCGTCGGGCAGCACACGCGGCGAGGCACCCGTCGCGATCAGGACGACGTCGCCCTCGTAGCGCTGGGTGGAGCCGTCGGCGAGGGTGGCGGTAACGGCGTGCGTGGACACCCCGACCTGAGGTCCTTCCAGGGCCGCTGTGCCGGAGACCAGCGTGACGCCCTCACTGATGAGTCGCGATCGGATGTCGGCGGACTGGGCGAACGCCAGATCGCGAACCCGCTGATGGATCGATGGCAGCGTCACCACCGTGTCGTCGGTGCGCAGATTGATACCGAGGTCGACGGCGCGTCGGACCTCGGTGCGAATGCCGGTGGATGCGATGAACGTCTTGGAGGGCACGCAGTCCCACAACACGCAGGCACCGCCGATGCCGTCGGAGTCGATCACGGTGGTGTCGGCGCCGTACGCGGCCGCGGCCAGCGCCGCCTCATAGCCTGCGGGGCCTCCGCCGATGATCACGATCCTCGTCACGTCCATCACTCCTGTCGGGCTGGAAGATACTTATCGACTCCGCTGACCAACCTAGGCCATCGACGATGATTACTCCTGCGCGCCGCTGCCGATTTCTGCGCCGTGGCACGGTCGGCGATCACCGCGTGCATCGTGCAGCGGCGTCCGGCGTAATACGATCGTCGTGGCCGCAGGTGCACCGGTGGCGGCAAATCGATGAGGTCGGGCCCCATCCCGGCGGGAAAGTGCAGGTCAGAGGCGACTATGCCGATCTACGCAGCGTACGGTTCGAACATGGATCCCGAGCAGATGGCGCTGCGCGCCCCGCACTCGCCGATGTCGGGAACCGGATGGCTGCACGGCTGGCGACTGACCTTCGGTGGAGGCGACATCGGGTGGGAAGGATCACTGGCCACCGTCACCGAGGACCGTGACGATCCCGACGCCAAGGTCTTCGTCGTCCTCTACGACGTTCCCACCGAGGACGAGGACAACCTCGACCGGTGGGAGGGCTCCGAACTCGGCATCCACCGCAAGATCCGGGCCCGGGTGAAGACCGCCGACGGCGGTGTCCTGGCATGGATGTACGTCCTCGACGCCTACGAGGGCGGACTGCCCTCGGCCCGCTATCTCGGTGTGATGGCCGACGCCGCCGAGGTGGCCGGCGCACCCGCCGACTACGTGCAGGACCTACGCCTGCGCGAGGCCCGCAACGTCGGGCCCGGTCCGGGCGCCCCCGAAGCCTGAGACACCCAGAAGCCTGATTACAGCCCCAGAGTTCTGATACAACAGCCTCAGATCGGCGCGCCGGGCGATCCGATGAACACCACGCCGGCGAGTGTGCGCACACCGACGTCGAGTGCCCGTTCGTCGATGTCGAAGGTGGACTGGTGCAGGTCGAGCTGCGGCCCGAGACCGTTCCACACGCCGAGGCGTCCCATCGCTCCGGGCACCTGTTCGAGGTACCAGGAAAAGTCCTCGCCGCCCGGCGACTGCGGGGTGTCGGCGACGGCGGTGGGACCGAGCGTGGCCACCGATGCGGCGAGCACCTCGACCGCGAGCGGATCGTTGATCACCGGCGGTACGCCGCGGAAGTATGACAGATCATACAAAACCCGCAGTGGTGCAAGAAGTTCGCCGATCACGCTGCGCACCAGAGGCTCCATGTCGGCCCAGGTACCGTGCTCTCCGGTACGTACGGTTCCGCGCAGCATCCCTTCCTGCGGGATCGCATTGGGGGCGTTGCCGGCATGCGCTGCCCCCCATGCCATCACGGTGCCCGATCGCGGGTCGATCCGCCGCGACAAGATGCCCGGCAGCCCGGTGATGACGGCGCCCATCGCATAGATGAGATCACCGGTCAGATGCGGGCGTGAGGTGTGCCCGCCGGGTGAGCGCAGTTGGAGTTCGATGTGGTCGGCGGCGGAGGTGAGCGCACCCTCGCGAAGTCCGACCGAGCCGACCGGCAGGCGCGGATCGCAATGCAACGCATAGATCCGGCTCACCCCTTCGGTGACTCCGGCGGCCACCGCGTCGAGCGCACCGCCGGGCATCACCTCTTCGGCCGGCTGGAACACCAGCCGGACCCCGACGGGGAGCTCGGGCGCCGAGGCCAGCGCGGCCGCGGTCCCCAGCAGGATCGCGGTGTGTGCGTCGTGACCGCACGAGTGCGACACCCCGTCGACCGTCGAACTGAACGCCAGGCCGGTGTGTTCGGTGATCGGCAACGCGTCCATGTCGGCGCGCAGGGCAATGCGTTGGCCGGTACTCGGCCCCAGATCGCAGACCACGCCGGTACCCAACGGGAGTCGACGCGGGGCCAGGCCGAGCGCGGTCAGCTCGGCCATCACCAGTTCGGTGGTCGCCACCTCCTGCCGGGACAATTCGGGATGGGCGTGGATGTGTCGGCGCCAGCCGACCAGTTGATCGCGGTGGGTGGCCAGCCAGGTGTCGATCACACCGCCGGACGGGTCACCGATCTCGGCCTGCGTCACCACATTTCTCCTTTCATCCACCGGGGAATGCACAGCTGGGCCGGTCGGTCGTCCGGCCGCATCGGGCTCAGAGCAATTCGGGCGGCGTCGGTACCGCGAGATCGGCGAGCAGCGGGCGTCGTAGCCCCCGCTTGATCAGGGTCTGCGTGGGCCCGGCCAGCGGGGCCCGTTGCACGGCGACCTCGACGGCCCGGTTGAGCAGTTCGTCGACGCCGACGGCCTCGTCGACGATGCCGGCGGTGACGGCGTCGTCGGCGCCGTAGCGGCGGGCCGTCAGCATCGCCTCGGTGGCCGTGCGCTCGGGCAACCGCGTGCGCAGCAGCGCTGCCATCCCCCGGGTGAACGGCATGTTGAGGGCAGCTTCGGGGAGCGACCAGTAGCCGCGTTCGGTGCGCATGACCAGGTGGTCGGCACACAGGGCGAGCATTGCGCCCGCTCCGAAGGCGTGTCCGTTGATTGCGGCCACGGTGGGCACCGGCAATGTCAGCACCTTGGTGTAGAGCGCGTGAACCGAATCCAGATAGGCGGGCAACTCCGCGGCGTGCGCGGCGATGTGGTCGGTGTCCAGACCGTTGGTGAAGTACTTTCCGGTGGCGGTGATGACCAGGGCCTTCGCGCCTGCAGCGACGGCGTCGTCGAGCAACGCGCTCGTCTTCTCGATCCATGCGGGGGCAAACCGGTTTTCCGGATTCGTCTCGTCGAGTTCGACCCCCGGGGCGCCGAGGAACAGTTCGGCGACGTCGGCGGCGGTGGGCTCCTCGCTCAGGAATGGCATGAGCAGACCTTATCGCCTGCACACGCACGCTCTCCGGGCGCCGGGCAGGCGCGGATCGGAGGTCATAGGGTGAGGCATATGGATCCCACCCTTGACCCCGACGCCGCCGCGATTGCGGCGGCGGCCACCATCGCCACCGAAACCGATTGTGCCGCGCACGATGTCGCTCTGGTTCTGGGTTCCGGTTGGGCACCGGCCGCCGATGCCTTCGGCACACCGATCGCGACGCTGCCGATGTCGGCGGTGCCGGGTTTCACCTCACCCAAGGCCGCCGGGCACGGCGGGACGATCCGGTCGGTGCACATCGGTGACCGCCGGGTCCTGCTGATGCTCGGACGCATCCACGCCTATGAGGGCCATGACCTCGCGCGCGTCGTCCATCCGGTGCGGACGGCAGCGGCGGCGGGCGCGCACACCATCGTGCTCACCAACGCGGCGGGCGGGTTGCGCGACGGCATGAGGGTCGGCCAGCCGGTTCTGATCTCCGATCACCTGAATCTCACCGCCCGCTCGCCGCTCGTCGGCGCACAGTTCGTCGATCTCGTCGACGCCTACTCACCGAGGCTGCGCGAGGTGGCCCGCGAGGTGGAGCCGACCCTCGCCGACGGCGTCTACGCGGGTCTGCCCGGACCGCACTATGAGACGCCTGCGGAGATCCGCATGCTGCGCACGATGGGCGCCGACCTCGTCGGAATGTCCACCGTGCACGAGACGATTGCCGCGCGCGCCGCCGGACTCGAGGTACTCGGGGTGTCACTGGTGACGAACCTGGCGGCCGGCATCACCGGTGAGCCACTCAACCATGCCGAGGTCCTCGAGGTGGGTCGCGCGTCGGCCGCGCACATGGGTGAGTTGCTGGCGACAGTCGTCGGCAGGCTCTGACCCTGAACAGCCTTGACGTTCGCGCGGGTCACGAATGTCGGGCTTGCCACTGCGGTACCGTTCGCACCAATCGTCGCCGCGCGTCCCAGGGAGGTTCCCATGACCTATCCGCCGGGAGATCCGGGCGGTTATCCACCGGGAGGCGGATACCCCACGCCACCTCCGCAGGGATACGGGCCGGGCTATCCGCCGCCGCGGTCACCGTGGTCGTCGCCGCTGGTGATCGCCGCCATCGTGGTCGGTGTGCTGGTGGTGATCGGCGCGGGGGCCGGCGCGTACTGGCTCACCCGGGGTTCGGACCCCGATGACTCGGCCTCGGCCTCGGCGTCGACGACGGCTGCGAGCGCCTCGACGCAGACCGTCACCAGCACGGTCACCGGCCCCGGGGGCGCCTCGGGTCCGACCGGTGTGTCGACCACGACGACACAGCCACAGGTGCGACCCAACCCCACCGTCTCGGGCGCCGACTGGCAGGGATTCCTGTCCGGACCGCGGTGCAACGCCGCCGACGATCCGGCGATCGTCATCGGCCGCACCAGCCGGTCACAGGTGGTGATCTGTCAGGTCGGCAACCAGACCGGGCGTTGGTATTACAAGGGTCTCGCCGACGGCAACCCCATCGAGATCGGATATCCGCAGATGGTGGGCACCACCTACCTGGCGCGTAACGGCGCCGTGACCTACACTGTCTCGCCGTCGGCGCTGGTCATCTCCGAGAACGGCGCGACGCTGGCCACCGAGCCCATGCTGGAGTACTGGGCGTCGAACTGACGCCCCCCGGGCGCCGGGTTCCTCGGACGAGGTCTACAACTGGACGAATGCCCGCAGTTCTCGACGCCTCCCACATCGATGTCATCCGGAGTTCCCGGGCCCTGCTGCACAATGTCGACCTCGTCGTGCAGCCCGGTGAGCACTGGGCGCTGCTCGGCCCCAACGGCGCGGGCAAGTCGACGCTGATGGCGATCCTCGGGGCCCGCGCGCACCCGACCACCGGGGTCGTGCACGTGCTCGGCAAACGCCTGGGTCGCGTCGACATGCGCGAATTACGCACCCACATCGGACATGCCGATCCGCGCGGGCGTATCGACGTGCCGATCTCGGCGCACGATGTGGTCCTGACCGGGCTGACCAACACGCCCGAACTGGACCGACGCCACGACTACACCGTCGACGAACATGCGCGCGCCGACGATCTGCTGGAGATGCTGGGGATGAGCGAGCGCCGGGATTCGTTGTGGCCGGTCATGAGTCAGGGCGAACGTGGTCGCACGCTGATCGCGCGGGCGCTGATGCCGCGTCCGGCGTTGCTGCTGCTCGACGAACCGGCCACCGGCCTCGATCTCGCAGCCCGCGAGAAACTGCTGACGGCGATCGATCGGCTGCGCGCCGACGTCGCCGATCTCGCCAGCGTGCTGGTCACCCATCACCTCGAGGATCTCCCCGCGAGCACCACGCACGCGATGCTGCTGCGCGACGGAGAGGTCGTCGCCGCGGGCACCGTGGAGGCGACCCTGACGTCGGCGACGATCAGCACCTGTTTCGATCACCCGGTGACGGTGCGCCGCCACCGGGGCCGGTGGTCGGCGGTGGCCGCATGAGTCCTGCGCGGGTCGCGCTCAGCGTGGACCGAACTGGCGGTCGCCGGCGTCGCCGAGGCCCGGCACGATGTAGGACGCCTCGTTGAGACCGTCGTCGACGGCCCCCACCACCAGGCGCACCGGATGGCCCGATTTCTCCAGCGCCGCAGCACCTTCGGGTGCGGCCACCACACACAACACGGTGATGTCGGTGGCGTTGCGCGCAACCAGCAGTTCGATGGTGTGCAACATCGACCCGCCGGTCGCCAGCATCGGGTCGAGCACGAACACCGGCTGACCGGCGAGATCGTCGGGCAGCGATTCGAGGTAGGGCACCGGTTTGGCGGTCGCCTCGTCGCGGGCCACGCCGACGAATCCGACGAGCGCCTCGGGCACCATCGCATGCGCCTGCTCGACCATACCCAGGCCTGCCCGCAACACCGGAACGAGCAACGGCGGCTTGGCAAGTCGCGAGCCGGGGCACGTGGTGATGGGTGTCTGGATGGTCACCTGCTCGCTCGGCGCATCCGCCAGCGCCTCGTACACGAGCATCTGCGTCAGGTCCGACAGCGCAGCCCGGAAGGCCGCGTTGTCGGTGCCCTTGTCGCGCATCGTCGTCAGTCGCGCGGCGGCCAGTGGATGATCGACGACGTGCACGGGCATCGATCGCCCGGACCGGAGATCGTCGGGCTGGGGGTGTTCGGGCTGGGGGTGAACCGGCATGGGGAAACCATAGTGGGCGGCGAGTGCTGCGGCCTCGTGACCGGACTCATCGGGCCTCGCCGCTCGGTCGCGATTCGATGGAACCAGAGCGCCGGCCGTTGCGTCCAAATCTGCATGATCGAACAACTCTCCGTATCCCCCGCGGCACTGTCCGCCCATGCCGCCGGCGAGGCGGCTGCTGCGGCCCGGGTCGGCGCCCACGCGGTCGCCACCGACCTCACGCCTCTCGCGCTGACCTTCGGGCTGATCGGCGCGGACTTCCTCACCACCCTGGGCCGGGTCCTCGACAGCAGGCGCGACCGGCTGACCGCCGTCGCTGACCGGCACCTGACCCTGTCCGGCGAAAGTGCCGCTGCGGCGGCCGCGTACACCGGTGTCGATGACATGTCGGCCGCCACCTTGTCGATCGCCGCTGGGCCCGCCGCGGAGGTGGACGCCTGATGACATCGGCCGACCTGTTGATCGCTCCGCTGCGAATCCTGGTGACGGCGTTGGGAACCGGTGTGCTGCCGGGTAATGATCCGGTCAGCGCCATCGCGGCCCTCGCACCGGATCTGGCATCGACCCGCGACGACGCGCTCGCCGCCGCCACCAGACTCGGCAGCCAATGGCAGGGGCGCGGCGCCGAGGCCGCCGAAGCGGCGTCGCGGGTGACCGCCGGTCACACCACCGCGATCACCGGTGACGACGCGCAGATCGTGACGTTGACGCAGTCCGCGGCCCAGCGGGTGCACGGCGCCGCCCGTCAGCTCGAGTCGCTGGTCGACTCGTTCGATCAGGCTGCGCGCGGCCTCGGTGCCGATTTGTTCTCTCCCACCGGACTCGCGGTACTGCTACCGCTGGCGATCGATCACGTCGGTCGCGGCGTGGCGGTCGTCGAACGCACCCGCGCGGAGCTCGCCGCCGACACCGCGGCGCTGGCCGAACTCGCCCGCCACGATGCACCTGCACCGGTCACCCGCACCGGCGGTCCCGGCGAACGGCCCGCGATCACCGAGGGCGGGGTCGCGATCACCCTGCCCGACGGGTCGATCGCCCACGCCCCGAACGAGCGGGCGGCCGCGGCGGTACGCGCGGCGCTCAGCCAGCAGGGTGTGCCGTACGTGTGGGGCGGTACCGACCCCAGCGGTTTCGACTGCAGCGGCCTGACCCAGTGGGCCTATCGGCAGGCCGGCCTGGAACTGCCGCGGCTGGCCCAGGAGCAGGACTCCGCCGGATTCGCGGTGGCCCAAGCCGATCTGATGCCCGGTGACCTCGCGGTCTGGGACGGTCATGTCGCGATGTATGTGGGCAACAATCAGCTCGTGGAGGCCGGGGACCCCGTCCAGGTCTCACCGCTGCGGACCACGAATGCCGGCCAGGGCTTTCAGGGCTTCTACAGGCCGCGATGAGTGTCGATGCAGAAGTTCACCTGCCCGTCGTGGGGCCGGTATGGCGCTCACAGGCGCGATCGCTACGCTGTGACGTCATGGCCGGAGACATTGTCCCCATCGAGCTCGGACTGACCGACGGAAACAGCTTCACCCTGTGGGCACCCCGCTGGCGGGAGGGCGACGACGAGTGGGAGGCATTCCTCGGACTCGACGAGGACCTCTACGTCTTCGGCAGTGTTGCCGAACTCGTCGCCTTCATCCGCACCGACGACGACAACGATCTCGTCGAGCACCCCGCGTGGGAAACCGTCAAGGGTCTGCAGGCCGACGAACTGGTCCCCGACGACCGCCACTCCTATGACCTGGTGGGCGTCCCCGAGCTTGCCGCCGAGGACCCGACACCGGAGGTGATCGCCGAACTCGAGGACGCACTGGAGATCGTGCGCATCCTCGGCGAGGTCTGCGAGCTGACCGTCATCACCAAGTTCTTCAACGGCAACCCGATCCTCGGTGCGGTGACCACCGGCACCCGTAACTTCGAGGGCCGCGACGGCACCGACCTGTGGGTGCGCATCGGTCGACTGATCGCCAAGCACTGGGACAACGTGCTCGACGCGATCGACGAGGTCATCAGCACACCCGAGGTCGACAAGGCAGCGGTGACCACCGCCGAGGCCGAACTCGAGGCCGCGGCCTCCGCCGAGGACGAAGACGAGCCCGACGAGGATCTCGACCTCGTCGGCGACGCCGACACCGAATCGCCCGACGATTCCGAGTCCGATCTCGCCGACGACGACACCGACGACGAAGAAGAGGACACCGACGAGGACGTCGACGACGACGATTTCTGGGCGTCGGTGGGCATCGACCCGATTCGCATCGTGACCGGCGCCGGCGAGTTCC
The DNA here is from genome assembly GCF_030077625.1 of Gordonia sp. L191. NCBI lineage: Bacteria > Bacillati > Actinomycetota > Actinomycetes > Mycobacteriales > Gordoniaceae > Gordonia > Gordonia sp. L191. The sequence continues at coordinate 3,365,876 of NZ_CP125996.1, forward strand.
TCTCGTTGCGGTGCTACCTCGGCGACGATCCGGTGTTCCTCGGTGACGACGGCAAGATCTTCGTCTTCGCCTCACCGCGCTCGCTGTCGAAGTTCCTCGCCGAGGACAGCTCTCATGATCTCTCGGGTGTGTCGACCTTCGACGACGTCCGCGTCGCCGCGACCGACGGTTCCCTGGAGTTCGACGTCATCGACGACAACGTCTACGTGCTACCCGGACTCGTCGAGGACATCACCGACGGACCCCGACGCATCGATCGCAATCAACTGGAGCTGGCGGTCGAATTGTTCACCGACGCAGCCGATTACGCCGGCGACGACTCGGTGGCCGAAGCGCTGGGCTCGACGACGCCACTCGGCTGGTTCGTCGACTACGCCACCAACCCCGACCCCAAGCGGATGGCGCCGAGCCCCCCGTTCGACAACGAGGCCGAGGCGTGGCGGGCCCTCGAGCACGAGTTCGAGGATCGGCTCGTCAAGAAGCGGTGACGGCGCGGGCGACCGCTGCCCATCACCGCCGGTTCCGGGTGATCTGGTACCCGGGTTGCGGGTACAACATCACCCGGAAGGCAGCCGCGGGCCTCAGCCCTGCAGCAGCACCGCGTAGCCCGGCTTGATGACGTCGTCGATGAACGCCAACCGCTCGTCGAAGTGGATGAACGCCGACTTCATCGCGTTGACCGTGAACCGTTCGAAATCGGCCCAGCCGTAACCGAATTGGTCGGAGAGTTTCGCGAACTCCTTGCTCATGGTGGTGTCGCTCATGAGCCGGTTGTCGGTGTTGACGGTGACGCGGAAACGCAGCCGGGCCAGGACGTTGAACGGATGCTGTGCAAGCGAGGCCACCGCACCGGTCTGCACATTGGAGCTCGGGCACAGCTCGAGCGGAATCCGCTTGTCACGCACGATATTCGCGATCAAACCGAGTTCGGCACCGGGAAACGCGTCGTCGTCGGGTTGCGCGCCGGGCGGCAGGGTGATGTCGTCGATCACCCGCACCCCGTGCCCGAGCCGGTCGGTGCCGCAGAAACCGATCGCCTCGTGGATCGACGGCAGTCCGAACGCCTCCCCCGCATGGATGGTGAACGGTGCGCAGTTGGCCCGCATGTATTCGAAGGCGTCGAGATGACGGCTCGGCGGATGACCGGCCTCGGCACCGGCGATGTCGAATCCCACCACTCCTCGATCGCGATACCGCACAGCCAGTTCGGCGATCTCCCGGGAGCGCGCGGCGTGGCGCATCGCGGTGACCAGACACCGCACGGCGATCGGGTGACCGGACTCCGCGGCGGTCCGCTCGCCCTGCGCGAACCCGCGCAACACCGCCTCGACGACCTCGTCGAGCTCCAGGCCGCGCTCGAGGTGCTGTTCGGGTGCGTAGCGGACCTCGGCGTAGACGACGCCGTCGGCGGCGAGGTCCTCCACGCATTCGGCCGCGACCCGCTCGAGTGCACCGACGGTCTGCATGACGCCAACGGTGTGGGCGAAGGTCTCCAGATAGCGCTCCAGCGAGCCACTGTCGGCCGCGTCGCGGAACCACACCGCGAGGTCATCGGCCGTCTCCGCCGGTAGTTCGTCATAGCCGGTCTCCCGGGCCAGCTCCAGCACGGTCGACGGCCGCAGACCGCCGTCGAGGTGATCGTGCAACAGCACCTTGGGTGCGAGGGTCAGGGCAGCGGGATCGAGCGGGGAACGCGGCGGCATCGACGTCATGATCCGAACCTAACGTGTTCGATCACCAGCGGCCGGGCGACCGCGGCGGCCTCGGGTGCGGTACCGGTGCCGTCGGAACTCGGCTCCGCGACGACGTCGACCGCGCCCGCCAGTGCTGCCCGCGCGGGACCGAACCGTTCGGGAGTCGCGGTGTGCAGCGTGAACAGCGCCGCACCCGCCTCGACGAACTCTCCGGGACGCACGTGCCACTGCACCCCGGCCTCGGACTGCACGGCCTCACCGGGCACCGACCGCCCGGCACCCAGTCGCCAGGCGGCGTCGCCGACCGCTCGCGCATCCAGCCGTCGCACACGACCGGACGTCTCGGCGACGACGACGTCGGTGTGCCGGGCCCGGGGCAGCGGTGCATCCGGGTCGCCGCCCTGCGCGGCGATCATCGCGCGCCAGGAGTCCATGGCGCGCCCGTTGCGCAGATGGTCGGCAGGGTCGAGGTCGGAGATCCCGGCTGCGGCAAGCATCTCCCGCGCCAGGGCCACCGTCAGCTCGACGACGTCGGCGGGCCCGCCGCCGGCGAGCACCTCGAGTGATTCGGCGACCTCGACGGCGTTGCCCGCACAGCGTCCCAGCGGGGTGTCCATGTCGGTCAGCAGCGCCGAGGTCGCCACCCCGGCGCGATGTCCGAGCTCGACCATGGTGGCCGCGAGTTCGCGCGCGGAATCGAGTTCGGGGAGAAACGCCCCCGAGCCGACCTTGACGTCGAGCACCAGTGCACCGGTGCCCTCGGCGATCTTCTTGCTCATGATCGAGCTCGCGATCAACGGGATCGATGCGACGGTACCGGTGATGTCACGCAACGCGTAGAGCAGACGATCGGCGGGTGCCAGGTCGGGACTGGCCGCACAGACCACCGCACCCACCGCCTCGAGCTGGCCGAGTATCTCGTCCATCGACAGGTCCGCACGCCACCCCGCGATGGACTCCAGCTTGTCCAGCGTGCCGCCGGTGTGTCCGAGGCCTCGGCCCGACAGTTGGGGCACCGCAACACCATACGAGGCGACCAAGGGCGCGAGCGGCAGGGTGATCTTGTCCCCCACCCCGCCGGTGGAGTGTTTGTCGACGGTGCGAAGCGGCCGACCGTCGCGGCGCAGATCGCCGAAGTCCGCGCGTCGCCCGCTGTCGATCATCGCCTGCGTCCACGTGGCGATCTCGCGACGGTCCATCCCGCGCAGCACGATCGCCATCAGCAACGCCGACATCTGCTCGGGCGCGACCGACCCCCGCGTGTAGGCGTCGACGACCCATCGGATCTGACCGTCGCTCAGCGAGCCGCCGTCGCGTTTGGTGGCGATGACCGAGATCGGGTCGATGATCTCGGCGCTCATCGCAGTTCCCCGTCACCGTCGAGGGTGCCCGCACCGAGGTCGTCGGGTCCGAAAGCGTGGGGCAGCAACTCGGCGAGCCGCAGTGGCCCGTCGGCATGGTCGACGAGCAGCTCCGCGCCACCGAACTCCCAGAGCACCTGTCGGCACCGTCCGCACGGCATCAGCACCACCCCGCGCGAGTCGCACACGCTGACCGCACGTAGTCGTGATCGGCCCGACCCGACCAGCGCCGTCACCAACGCGACCTCGGCGCAGACACCGAGCCCGTATGAGACATTTTCCACATTGCCACCGGCCACCAGATCACCCTCGTCGGTGAGTCCGGCAGCGCCCACCGGGAACCGGGAGTAGGGCGCGTAAGCGCGGGCGATCATCTCATTCGCCTTGTGGCGCAACATTTTCCAGTCGATTTCAGCAGACAGGGCAAACTCCCGGTGAACAGTGCGGGGCCGGATCACACTCGCCGGCGCATCGTCAGATCAATGGTAAGGCAAACCTAAGTCGGAATCTCTTGTCGCCCAAATCTGTTCGGGCAGTTTTCGACCACCCTCAGCATAGGTTTAGAGTCTGATGCATGGGTCCATGGTGGAGCCTGAAGATGCAGGCTGCCACCAGAGTCCATCGACGATGTTGGAGGCCGATTTTCGCAATGAGCACCCCGACCGAAACCGCACCCGACCCGGTGCGCAAGCGATCTCTGTACCGAGGCGACCCCGGGATGTGGTCGTGGGTACTCCACCGGATCACCGGTGTCACCATCTTCTTCTTCTTGTTCGTTCACGTTCTGGACACCGCGGTCATCCGGATCGATCCGAACAAGTATTCCGAGATCATCGAGACTTACAAGACGCCCATCATCGGCCTCATGGAGATCGGTCTCGTCGCCTGTGTGCTGTACCACGCCCTCAACGGTGTGCGCATCATCCTCGTCGACTTCTGGTCGAAGGGTGCCAAGTTCCAGCGGCAGATGCTGTGGACGATCCTCACGCTGTTCGTGATCGTCTTCGCCGCCGCTGCGGTGCGGCTCCTGCAGATTCTGATCGAGCACTCGTTCTAGGAGAGATCACCGATGACCGCATCCTCCCCACACCTGGCCAAGACGCTCGGCACCGACTACGACCGGCCGGCCAGCCTCGACAACCCGCGCTCCCCGCGTGCCCGCAAGGGCGGCAACTTCGAGAAGTACGCGTGGCTGTTCATGCGCTTCTCCGGACTGGCGCTGATCATCCTGACCATCGGGCACATGTTCATCATGTTGGCCTGGGACAACGGTGTGCACCGCATCGACGCCTCCTTCGTGGCGGCGCGGTGGAAGGAACCCTTCTGGCAGATCTGGGACCTGACGATGCTGTGGTTGGCCCAGTTGCACGGCGGCAACGGTGTGCGCACCGTCATCGCCGACTACTCGCGCAAGGACTCCACCCGGTTCTGGCTCAACGTGCTGCTCGGGATCTCGATGATCCTCGTGCTGGTGCTCGGTACCTATGCGCTTCTGACCTTTGACGTCAACAGCGTCAACTGACGCCACGGACTCTCGTCTCTGACGCCCCGCCCTCGTCGACTCCAGGAGATTCGAAACACATGCAGGAACACCGCTACGACGTCCTGATCGTCGGTGCCGGCGGCGCCGGGATGCGCGCGGCGATCGAGGCCGCCCCCCGCGCCCGCACCGCAGTGCTCACCAAGCTCTATCCCACTCGCAGCCACACCGGCGCGGCGCAGGGCGGCATGTGTGCCGCCCTGGCCAACGTCGAGGAGGACAACTGGGAGTGGCACACCTTCGACACCGTCAAGGGTGGTGACTACATCGTCGACCAGGACGCCGCCGAGATCATGGCCAAGGAAGCCATCGACGCGGTGCTCGACCTGGAGAAGATGGGTCTGCCGTTCAACCGCACCCCCGAAGGCCGCATCGATCAGCGACGTTTCGGTGGCCACACCCGCGATCACGGCAAGGCACCGGTCCGCCGTGCGTGTTACGCCGCCGACCGCACCGGCCACATGATCCTGCAGACGCTGTACCAGAACTGCGTCAAGCACGACGTCGAGTTCTTCAACGAGTACTACGCGCTCGATCTCTGCCTCAGCGAGAACGAGGCCGGCGAGCCCGTCGCCACCGGCATCGTCGCCTATGAGCTCGCCACCGGCGAACTCCACGTCTTCCACGCCAAGTCGATCATCTTCGCCACCGGCGGCTCGGGTCGTATGTACAAGACCACCTCCAACGCCCACACCCTCACCGGTGACGGCATGGGCATCGTGTTCCGCAAGGGACTTCCGTTGGAGGACATGGAGTTCCATCAGTTCCACCCGACCGGCCTGGCCGGTCTGGGCATCCTCATCTCCGAGGCGGTCCGCGGCGAGGGCGGCATCCTGCGCAACGTGGACGGCGAACGCTTCATGGAGCGCTACGCCCCCACCATCAAGGACCTCGCGCCCCGCGACATCGTCGCGCGCTCGATGGTCCTCGAGGTCCTCGAAGGCCGGGGTGCCGGCCCCAACAAGGACTACGTCTACATCGACGTGACCCACCTCGGCGAGGACGTCCTCAACGAGAAGCTCCCCGACATCACCGAGTTCGCCCGCACCTACCTCGGCGTCGACCCGGTGACCGAATGGGTGCCGGTGTTCCCTACCTGCCACTACGTGATGGGCGGCATCCCGACCACCATCGAGGGTCAGGTCCTGCGCAACGCGACCGATGTGGTCCACGGCCTCTACGCCGCCGGTGAGTGCGCGTGCGTGTCGGTGCATGGCGCCAACCGCCTGGGCACCAACTCGCTGCTCGACATCAACGTCTTCGGTCGTCGGGCCGGGATCGCCGCCGCGGAATACGCCAACTCCGCCGAGCTCACCGAACTGCCGGAGAACCCGACCGCGATGGTCGACGCGTGGCTCGAGACGATCCTCTCCGAGCATGGACACGAGCGGGTCGCCGACATCCGGACCGAGTTGCAGGCCTCGATGGACGCCAATGCGTCGGTGTTCCGCACCGAGGAAACCCTCAAGCAGGCACTCACCGACGTCCACGCGCTCAAGGAGCGCTACGCCCACATCCGTGTGCACGACAAGGGCAAGCGGTTCAACTCCGATCTGCTCGAGGCCATCGAACTCGGCTTCCTGTTGGAGATGGCCGAGGTCACCGTCGTCGGCGCACTGAACCGCAAGGAGTCGCGCGGCGGCCACGCCCGCGAGGACTATCCCAACCGCGACGACGTCAACTACATGCGGCACACGATGGCCTACAAGAAGGGCGACGATCTGCTCAGCGACATCGAGCTGGATTGGAAGCCCGTCATCCAGACCCGCTACGAGCCGATGGAGCGTAAGTACTGATGACAGTGACCATGGAGAATCCGGCTCCCTCGTCCGACGACCCGCCATTGCCCGCGGTTCCGGACGAGGCGACGATGGTGACGCTGAAGATCTACCGGTTCAATCCGGAGAACCCCGACGCACAGGGTTTCGAGAGCTTCCGCGTCCCGGCGCTGCCGACCGACCGCCTGCTGAACCTGCTGCTCTACGTCAAGGGCTACCTCGACGGCACGCTCACCTTCCGGCGCAGTTGTGCTCACGGGGTGTGCGGCTCGGACGCCATGCGCATCAACGGCGTGAACCGGCTCGCCTGCAAGCTGCTGATGAAGGACTTACTCCCGAAAGACAAGAACAAGGAGATCACCATCACCATCGAGCCCATCAAGGGGCTTCCGGTGGAGAAGGATCTCGTGGTCAACATGGAGCCGTTCTTCGACGCCTACCGGGCGATCAAGCCATTCCTGATCACCAGTGGCAACGAGCCGACCCGTGAGCGCATCCAGTCCGCGGCCGATCGCGCCCGCTTCGACGACACCACCAAGTGCATCCTGTGCGCGTGCTGCACCACCAGCTGCCCGGTGTTCTGGAACGAGGGCAGCTACTACGGCCCGGCGGCGATCGTGAACGCACACCGCTTCATCTTCGACAGTCGTGACGAGGGCGCCGTCGAGCGTCTCGACATCCTCAACGACATCGACGGCGTGTGGCGCTGCCGCACCACCTTCAACTGCACCGACGCCTGCCCGCGTGGCATCCAGGTCACCCAGGCGATCCAAGAGGTCAAGCGCGCACTCATGTTCTCGCGCTGAGCTTTTCGCAGCTGACCGTTTTCGCAGCGGGACACAAGCCACCTCTGCAGCCCCGATTCAGGCCCGCACCCTTTCGGTGCGGGCCTGAATTGTCGGACGAGGCCGGTGCGCCGACTCAGTCGACGAGGTCGGCCGGCACGATGTCGACGGCGAACGGTGCGGTCACCGCGAGACATTCCTCGCCGACGGCCGTGCCGGAATCGACGTAGGCCCCGTCGACCAGCGACCAGGTGGTGATCGAGGTCGGAACAGCGGGATCGACGACCCAATAGTGCGCGCACCCGCCCCGCCGGAGCCTGTCCTTCTTGAGCAGCATGTCCACTCCTCGCGTCGACGGCGACGCGACCTCGATCGCGAGCGTCGGCGCCTGTGGGAGGTTGGTCTCGGCGAACGCCGACCGGGGTGCCACGAGGAGATCCAGCTGCAGGCAGGTGTCCTCGGCGAGCACCACATCCAGCGGGGCGAACAACACCTCGAGGTCCGGCGGACACGCGGCGTGCAGCAGCAGGTGCAGCCTCGCCACGACTCGCTGGTGCCGAGGCGTAGGGGCCGGACCCACGATCAGGACCCCGTCGAGAAGCTCGTAGCGCCAGCCGTCATCGGGCATGGACTCTAGGTCCGCGTACGTCAGACCGCTGCCGTGCGGCAGGCCCAGGATCTCGGTGGTCACGGTTGTCATGGTAAGTCGCCTCCCGGTTCACGGCGACAAGCATGACGCACGACGGGTCCGCGCCGACCGCACCGCAACTGCCTGCGGACAACACACGACCACCCGGAACCGATCAGGCCCCCGCTGCGTCCAATCGGTCATGACTCACCGCAACGCCCGCCCGCATCCCCTCATCCTGCTCGTCCTCGCCGTCGTATCGGCGGGGTGCCTGGCCGCGGGCCTCACCCCGCCGCCGGTGGCGGCATCGACGGATCTCACGAATCCGCCTGCGCCCCGATCCCCTGCGCCCCAATCCCCTGCGACACCCCTGACCATCACGATCGCCTCCGACGAGGAGGTCAACGAGCAGTTGCTGTGGTACGACGCGAACGGCCGCCCCCGACATCAGTTCGACGTGCGGCTCACCGATCACGACGCACGGACCGACCGATGGACCGGATCGTTGACCCTGACCCCCACCGGCGACCGGCGAGACACCCACCGTGCCGTGTTCATGTCCGGTGGCGAGGTCGCGCAATGCACCATCACCTCCGGCTCCCGCACGGTGGCGACCGACGACGCCGAGGGGCCCGCCGCCATGGCGGTCTGCGAGTGGTGAAACATCCGACAAACAGCCCGTTCACGACGGATTCCACGACATTTCTTGAATGTTGTCACTAATTCCGTCATCACGCTGCGCGCTGATGACGGAAACCCTACTCTGTCTCCAGCACACGGACTGAGTGGGAGCAAGACATTGACCGAAAGCGTTCACGCCGAGATCCAGGGCGACAAGGGTTTACGAGCCGGTTCCATCGGCCTCGTCGGCAATGTGATCATCGGGCTGTCGGCGGTGGCGCCGGCCTACAGCCTGGCGGCCACATTGGGGTACGTGGTGGCCGCGGTGCACACCAAGGCTCCGGCGATGTTCGTCGTCGCCTTCATCCCGATGCTGCTGGTGGCGTTCGCCTACCGCGAGCTGGCGAAGGACACCCCGGACTGTGGGACCACCTTCACCTGGGGAACCAAGGCGTTCGGCCCGTGGGTCGGCTGGATCGGCGGGTGGGGGCTGGCCGTGTCGGCCATCATCGTGCTGGCCAACGTCGCCGAGATCGCCGCGGTGTATCTCCTCAAGTTCCTCGGCCTGGAGAGCCTGGCCGACACCTTGTGGATCAAGGTGCTGCTCGGGTGTGTCTTCATCGCCGGGATGACCTGGGTCAGCATCCGGGGCATCGTCATCAGCGAGCGATTGCTCTCGGCGCTGATGTTCATCCAGTTCGGCGTCCTGATCCTCGCGAGTGTCATCGCACTGGTCAAGGTCGGCACGGGACATGCCGGCCCGCAGGCGATCTCACCGGAATGGAGCTGGCTGTGGCCGAGCGGGCTGAGCCAGTCCGAGATCGCGGCCGCGGTGATCCTGTGCATCTTCATCTACTGGGGGTGGGATGCATGCCTGGCGGTCGGCGAGGAGACCAAGGATCCGGAGAAGACGCCCGGCCGGGCCGCGGTGATCACCTGCCTGATCCTCGTCGCGACGTATGTACTCGTGGCCTATGCCGTCCAGGCCTTCGCCGGCTTCGGTGAGACCGGAATCGGACTCAACAACCCGGACAACGCCGACGACGTGCTGACGATTCTCGGCAAGCCGGTGGCCGGTGGCATCCTCGCCGCCGCCCTGCTGCTGACGGTGAGCGTCTCGGCCATCTCCTCGACCCAGTCGACGATCCTGCCGACCGCCCGGGGCAGCCTGTCGATGGCGGTCTACAAGGCGATCCCGGATCGCTTCTCGAAGATCCACCCGCGCTACATGACCCCGGCTTTCGGCACCGCGGTGATGGGTGTCTCGGCGCTGGCCTTCTACCTCGTCCTGTCCATAGCGAGCCAGAACACGCTGGCCGACTCGATCGCCTCGCTCGGTCTCGCAGTGGCGTTCTACTACGGGATCACCGCGTACTCATCGGTCTGGTATTTCCGGCGCACGCTGTTCTCCTCGGCTCGGAATTTCTTCATGCGCGGGCTGTTCCCGCTCCTCGGCGGCGCCGCGATGACGTGGGCGTTCCTCAAGAGCGCCATCGACATGTTCAATCCCGACTACGGCTACACCTCGGTCGGGCCGGTCGGCGGCGTGTTCATCCTCGGAGTCGGCATGCTGGTGCTCGGCATCCCGCTCATGTTGGCCTGCTTCGCCCAGCGCCGAGAGTTCTTCCAGGGCAAGACACTGACCGCCACGACCGAAGTGAAGGTTCCCGATGTCTACTGACTCCTCCGCACGCCCGAGACTGACCGTCGGCTATCTCGCCACGCCATCGGGCGACGACGGTATCGCCCTCGCGGTCGCTATCGCCCGAAAGACCGGCGCGGCCATCGATCTCGTGTGCGTGGTGCACCCCGTCCCCTACGACGGACACCCCGGTGTCGAGCAGTATCAGGCCCGCCTGGAGAACCAGGCGGCAACCTGGCTGGCCGCCGGTGCCGCACGCATCCCCGACGACATCGAGACACGCACGGTCGTGGTGGTCGACGAATCGTTCACCGACGGCCTGATCGGTCTGGCCCAGCAGGCCGGTGCCGAGATGATCGTGGTCGGCGGCACCGGGGACGGGCTGATCAGCCGACACACGCTGGGTACGGTCAGCACCGAATTGCTGCACTCGGCACCGCTCCCGGTGGCGCTGGCCCCGCGCGGGTACGCCACCCGGCCCGCAGTCGCCCTGGACATGGTCACGGTTGCCGTTCCGGTCAAGCCCACCACCAGCAATCCCCTACCGTTCGCCCTGGCGTTCGCCGAACAGGCACACCTGGATCTGCGTCTGGTCTCCCTGGTCTCCTTGGAGTCGCCGTTCGACGACGACCTCTCGCGCAGTGCGCGCGCACGCCGCGTCGAGGTGGTCCGGGATCTGCTGGAGAAGACGAGGGCCGCCGTCGATTCCGAGCTGGATATCGAGGTGCTCGTCGCCGACGGACCCACCCTCGACGAGGCGCTCGACAATCTACAGTGGGACGACAACGATCTCGTGGCGGTCGGCTCGGGTCACCTCGGCGCCGAGAACCGGGTATTCCTGGGGAGTACCGCGGCCCGCATCCTGCGCTGGACCACAGCACCGGTGATCGTGGTGCCGAGGACCGAATGAGAACTGCCGCGCCGCGCCCCCGGGTTCTCGTCCTTCAACACGCCGAGACCGAGCCACCCGGGGCCTACCAGTCCGCTCTCGACGATCTCGCCGACCTCACACTGGTACACGCATGGTCTGAACCGCTGCCACCGGACCCATCGGCCTTCGACGGCATCGTGGCGATGGGTGGCGGAATGGGTGTTGCCGACGCCGATACGCTCGGCTGGCTGCGCGCCGAGATCGGATTCCTGCGTCGCGCACTCGAACAGGGCGTGGCGGTGTGGGGCGTCTGCCTGGGTTCGCAGTTGCTCGCCACCGCACTCGGGGCCCGCGTCTACACCGGAGCCGTCCCCGAGATCGGGATACACGAGGTGGCACTCACCGAGGACGGGCGCGCCGACGAACTTTGGGGCAGCCTGACGCCGACCCCACTACGCACGGTGCAGTGGCACTTCGACAGCTTCGACCTACCCACCGGTGCAGTGCGTCTCGCGTCGTCGGCGGCATACGCCAATCAGGTGTTCCGCCACGGGAATTCCTACGGAGTGCAGTGCCACCTCGAGGCCGACCGGACGATGGTCAAGGCCTGGCTGGACGCCGAGTCGCAGGCCACGGTCGAAGCGGCCATCGGTGGCGCCGCCACCGAACGGTTTCCCGCCGACGCCGCCGTGACCGCCGCCGTCACCGCTCCCCTTGCCGATGCGCTTCTTCGGCGGTGGTTGACCCTGTTGGGGTCGGCCGCCGCCGCTCCAACGGATTGAGTCGCATCGCAGCCCCGAGCCCGACCCGACGGATCACCGCGGCAGTCGACGCCGGTCTCCGTCGCGACTCGACCGCGATCAGTGCACCGAACTCGGATCGGAATCCGTTGCGGGGGAAGGCATCGAGGACCGTTGCGACGTGTGCACGGGTGACCTCGCCGACACGGTGGCCCGCCACGTCGAGGTGAGCGGCGTCGTGAAGCGCCCGATCCACCTCGCCGGACCCGGCCCGCGGCGCGAAGTGGCCGGCGATCGCGGCGGACACAACATCGGCTAGATCGGTACGACCGTACCGGATGCAGTGGTCTGCGGCCGCAACCCCACCGGCCACGGCGAAGCATCCGAATTCCTGCACGTCGCCGCCCAACTCGAGGTCGTGCAGCAGGCACGCCACCACCAGCGCCTCCGGGTCCGGCGTCAGCCCGTCGACCTCGGCGAGTGCCATGGCCCATTCCCAGCATCGCCAGCTGTGTTGGTACACCGCCGGTGAGAGTGTGTCCCGAGCCATTTCGTCGGCGTGACGGCAGACCGCGGTGTCGGGTATGGGGATGAGCGGACGTGACGGACCGGTGCCCGGTCCGCGCAACGACCGCGGGGTCAATCGCACCGAGGCCGCGAGAGCGGCCACGGCGATCCGCGCCTGCTGAGGTGTCGAGTGCTCACCGGGCCGCATGGTCATCACCAGCCAGATCGTGGGTATGGAGCGCGACGGCGCGTCGCAGAAGGCCGTCGGGGTCGTCATCGATCACACCGCGCTCCACCAGCGCAAGCAGCCCATTGATCCCGGCCCAGGCAACAACAACCTGCTCGCGAACCTCAACTCGATCGCGCGGAGGCAGCGGGCCATCGGCAATGCGATCGACCACTTCATCAACGACACCCAGCAGGATCGCAGCGATCTCCCGACGGGCGATACCGACCGCCGGTGTCGGGTCGTCGGCGACGTCGGACAACCCGAGCAACCGGAAGGCCAGGGGTTCATCGCGGTGGAAGTCGACGTATTCGGTCAGCGCGGCACGCGCGGCCGGTCCACCGGGAGCGACCGACTGCAACGTCTGTGACATGCGCTGGGCGTGCCGTTGTGCCGCAGCACATGCGAGGACCGCGTACACGTGAGCCTTGCCTCCGTCGAAATTGGCATAGAGAGAGGTCAGGGCGATGTCGGCGGCGGCGGCGAGGGCGTCGACCGAGGTCTGTCGATAGCCGTCGCGCGCGAACAGGGTGGCAGCCGCGTCGAGGACGGCGGCGCGGGTGCGGCGCCGTCGCCTGTCGTGGGGCTCGGAGAGCAAGGAGGTCATGTGTCAAACATAGTCACACTATGTTTACATAGTCCAACTAGTTTTTCGTATCTCGACTACACCGAGGAGTATCCATGACGACGGAATTCACCGACGGCTCGATGGTGATGCGTGCACTCATCCCGCAATCCCCCTTCGTGGCCACCCTGGGCATCACGCTCGACGACATCTCCGACGGCCACGCCGTACTGCGCATGCCGTTTCGCCCCGACCTGACCACGGTGGGCGAGATGGTGCACGGCGGCGCGCTCAGCGCATGTGCCGACATCGGGGTTATGGCTGCGGCGTGGTCCGGGCGGGAGATCCCCGCGACTCTGCGAGGCGTCACCACGTCACTGTCGGTCACCTTCGTCTCGCCGCTGATCGCAGCCGATCTGAGGATCGTTGCCGACCGCCTGTACGGCGGGAAACGACTGTGTCACTGCACTGTCGACCTGCGTTCGGCGACCGACGACACCCTCGTCGCCCGCGCTACGGGCACCTACCAGGTCGGTTGAGGGCTCAGCTGTCGAAGCCCAGGCCGACCTTGTCCATCGCGGTCAACCATGCGCCTCGCTTGCCCTCGCGACGCTCGCTGCGGGCGAGTTGGTGGCGGGTCAGCGTGATCCCGGTCCACCGCAACGGTTCCGGCGGGAACGGAATCGGCTTGGAGCGCACCATCTTCAGGGCGGTTCGCTCGGTCGACAGGCCGTCGACGAGATCGAGTGCGGTCGCCGCGGCGAAGTGTGAGGCCCCGACGCCGAGGCCGGTGAAGCCGACCGTAGTCACCACCCGACCACCGTGCGAGCGGTCCCAGAAGGCACAGAACCGTGAGCAGGTGTCGATCACGCCACCCCAGGTGTGACTGGCGCGGACACCCTCGAGCTGCGGGAACATCTGCAGCAGGTGTTCGGCCAGCAACGCGAACTCGGCCGGCTCGTACTCATGACGACGCGAGTCGTCGGAACCGTAGTGGTAGAGCGCATCCCAGCCACCGAACAGAATCCGATCGTCGGCGGTCAGCCGGAAGTAATGGAAGCGTGGACCACAATCGGCCAGACCCTCGCGCCCGGCCCAACCCAGCGCCGCCCGCCGCTCGGCATCGAGGGGCTCGGTCATCAGGGCGTAGTCCCATACCGGAACGATATAGGGCCGAAGTCGCCGCACGAGAGACGGACTCGCCGAGGTCGCCAGGACGACCCGATCGGCGACGACGTCACCGAACCCGGCCTCCGCGCGCATCCGGCCGTTCTCGCGCCGCAGTCCGCAGACCTCGGTGTGTTCGTAGATGCGCACCCCGAGCCGCTCGGCCGCCGCAGCCAGCCCCCACGCGAGTTTCGCGGGGTCGAGCATGATCACCTCGGGGTCGAAGAGCGCAGCCTTGACCATCGGCGAGTTCACCCGCGCCCGCGCCTGCGGTCCCGGCAGCAACGGCATCTCCTTACCGAGAAATGCTGCTGCCGAAGACATCTCCCGAAGATCATCGACCTGCCAGTCGGCGTTGGCGATGTCGAGTTCGCCGGTGCGCTCGGCATCGGCGTCGATGTCCAGGCGGGCCAACGCGGCCTCGATCTCGTCGAGCGTCTCACTCCCCAGACTCAGCAACGTGTCCATCTCGTCCTCGAAGCGATCGATGCCGTTGCCGAGTCCGTGAGTGATGCTCGACGAGCAGAATCCGCCGTTGCGGCCGGAGGCGTGCTCGGCGATGCGATCACGTTCGACCAGCACGATCCGCCGGCCCGGGTCCCGTTCGGCGGCGGTCACCGCGGTCCACAGTCCGGTGAAGCCACCGCCGACGACCAGCAGGTCGGCGTCGATCTCCTCCGACAGCCGCGGACGCGCGGCGGGACGGTCGGGCCGGTCGAGCCAATACGACGTCGGCGCGGCCTGTGCCACCATCTCGACGGCCCGGCGTCCCGGTGTGCTCGCCCACGTCATCGCGAACCCCGACCCGGATCGGCGAACACCGTTCGGTGCCAGTCCTTCTGCGCGACACCGGTGTTGTCGCTCATCACGTGTTTGATGGTCAGGTACTCCTCGAGTGAGTACATCGACATGTCCTTGCCGAAGCCCGAGGCCCCGACCCCACCGTGCGGCATCTCGCTGATGATCGGGATGTGGTCGTTGATCCACACACACCCGGCGTGGATCTCCCGGGAGGCGCGGCCGGCGCGGTAGACGTCGCGGGTCCACGCCGAGGCCGCAAGACCGTAGACGGTGTCGTTGGCGCGGCGGATGGCGTCGTCGTCGTCAGTGAAGGCCGAGACGGTCAGCACCGGGCCGAAGACCTCGTCCCGATAGATCTCCGACGACTCGGCGACATCGGCGATCAGCGTCGGCGGATAGAACGCCCCCGGTCCGTCGGGCACCTGCCCACCGACGACCACCCGGGCACCCTGCCCAGGTGCGCGCGCCACCATCTGCGCGACCTTGTCGCGGTGGGCGGTCGAGATCAACGACCCCATGTCGGTGGCCGGATCCCGCGGATCACCCACCACCACCGACCCCATCACCTCGGCCACCCCGGCGACGAAGTCGTCGTAGAGGTCGGCGGCCACGATCGCCCGGGTTGCCGCGGTGCAGTCCTGACCGGCATTGATGAGCGACCCGGCGACGGCACCGGCGATGGCGGCATCGAGATCGGCGTCGTCGAAGACCACGAACGGGGCCTTGCCGCCGAGTTCGAGTTGAACGCGGGTGCCATGGGTGGCGGCCTGACCCATCACGGTCCGGCCGACCGCGGTCGATCCGGTGAAGGTGACCATGTCCACGTCGGGATGACCGGCGATCGCGGCTCCGACCTCGGCGCCGGTGCCGACCACCACGTTGAGCACGCCGTCGGGCAGGCCCGCCTCGGTGGCCAGTCGCGCCAGTGTCAACGTGGTCAGCGGTGTCAGCTCGGCCGGTTTGAGTACGACGGCACACCCGGCGGCCAACGCGGGCAACACCTTCCAGACCGCCATCTGCAGTGGGTAGTTCCACGGCGTGATCGACCCGACGACACCCACCGGTTCGCGGCGGATCGAGCTGGTGTGGTCGCCGGAGTACTCGCCGCTGGCCTTGCCCTCCAGAATGCGGGCAGCGCCTGCGAAGAAACGCACGTTGTCGATGCTGCCCGGCACATCGAATTCACGGGAGAGCCGGATCGCCTTGCCGGTGTGCGCGGTCTCCTGCTCGGCGAGCAGATCGGCCTCTGCGTCGAGGGCAGCCGCAAGCGCCGCGAGTACCTCGGAGCGCTGCGCGGGAGTGGCTGCACCCCAATCCCTTTGGGCACCGCGAGCTGCCGCCACGGCGGCATCGACATCGGCCGGTCCGGCCAATGCGAGCTCTGCGACGGACTCACCGGTGGCAGGATCGAGAACGGTATGGTCCGGTCCGGCACCGTCGATCGGCGCGCCGGCGATCCATCCGGACGGGATGCTGGTGGTCAACACGGCTGCGATCCTACCGCCAATAATGCGGATTCGCGATTCTTTCCGGCAATTTTATGACGAAATCAGAAGTATCGGTTGCGCTTTACCACTGAATCCGTCAAGATCGGTGAGTGCCTGAAGCCTCTCACCCTCATCTCGACGGCACCGCGAAGAGAATCATCGAGCTACTGCAAGCCGACGGGCGCAGTTCGTATGCGTCGATCGGCAAGGAGGTCGGACTCTCGGAGGCGGCGGTACGCAATCGCGTACAGAAGCTGAGCGAGAGCGGACTACTGCAGATCGTCGCCGTCACCGATCCCCTCAAGCTAGGGTTCGCCCGCCAGGCCCTCATCGGCATCCGATGTACCGGCGACACCGAGGAACTGGCCACGGCACTCGCCGGGAACCCCGAGATCGACTACGTGGTGCTGACCGCCGGCTCGTTCGACATCCTCATTGAGGTGGTCTGCGAGGACGACGATCACCTCCTCTCGATCCTCAACCGGACCGTCCGCAAACATCCCGAGGTGACCGGCACCGAGACCCTCGTCTATCTGAAACTCGTCAAACAGCAATACAATTGGGGAACACGATGACCACTACCGCACAACCGTCCGTCGACGGGTCCTCTCTCGGAGCACGCAGCGCAGCGCACCTGTGGGGCCACTTCGCCCGCCACGGCGAGGGCATTGCCCCGCCGGTGATCACCCGCGGCGAGGGTGTCCGCATCTTCGACGACCGCGGGCGCAGCTACCTCGACGGCCTCGCCGGCCTGTTCGTGGTGCAGGCCGGCCACGGTCGCGTCGAGCTGGCCGAAGCGGCCGCTCGCCAGGCCAAGGAACTCGCCTTCTTCCCGGTGTGGTCGTACGCGACCCCGCCGGCCATCGAATTGGCCGAGCGCCTGGCCGCCTACGCACCCGGTGACCTCAATCGAGTCTTCTTTACCACCGGCGGCGGCGAGGCGGTCGAGAGCGCGTGGAAGCTGGCCAAGCAGTACTTCAAGCTCACCGGAAAACCGATGAAGCACAAGGTGATCTCGCGTGCGGTCGCCTACCACGGCACCCCGCAGGGCGCGCTGGCGATCACCGGCGTACCGGCGCTCAAGCAGATGTTCGAGCCATTGACCCCCGGCGGATTCCGCGCGCCCAACACCAACATCTACCGCGCGCCCGACGAGGATCTGGCCGCCGATCCCAAGAAGTTCGGACGCTGGGCCGCCGACCGTATCGCCGAGGCCATCGAATTCGAGGGCCCCGAGACCGTTGCGGCGGTGTTCCTCGAGCCGGTGCAGAACGCCGGCGGGTGCTTCCCGCCGCCGCCGGGATACTTCGAGCGGGTCCGCGAGATCTGCGATCAATACGACGTCCTACTCGTCTCCGACGAGGTGATCTGCGCATTCGGCCGCATCGGCTCGATGTTCGCCTGTGAGGACTTCGGCTACCAGCCCGACATCATCACCTGCGCCAAGGGGATGACCTCCGGCTATTCCCCGATCGGTGCGATGATCGCCAGCGACCGGCTCTTCGAGCCGTTCAACGACGGATCGACCACCTTCCCGCACGGCTACACCTTCGGTGGGCATCCGGTGTCGGCGGCGGTCGCGCTGGCCAATCTCGACCTCTTCGAACGCGAAGGCATCAACGATCACGTCAAGACCAACGCCCCCGCGTTCCGCGCGACGCTGGAGAAACTGCACGATCTCCCGATCGTCGGCGATGTCCGCGGCGAGGGTTACTTCTACGGCATCGAACTCGTGAAGGACAAGACCACCAAGGAGTCGTTCAGCGAAGCCGAGGCCGAACGCATCCTGCGGGGATTCCTGTCCACGGCGCTCTTCGACGCCGGGCTGTACTGTCGCGCCGACGATCGCGGCGACCCGGTCGTCCAGCTGGCCCCGCCGCTGATCGCCGGGCAGGCCGAGTTCGACGAGATCGAGCAGATCCTCCGTTCGGTGCTGACCGAGGCCTACACGCTGCTCTGACCGGCCGACATCCGGTCTCGGCGTTGCCCACACGACATGGCGCCGAGAGGTGACGCCGCTGGTAACGTCCGTGCGGTGACGTGGGGGAATACGCACCTTGGCCGACGGATCGGTGCGGTGCTGACAGCGGTGTGCGCGGCGGCCCTGGTGTGCGCACCCGGGGCCGCCGTCGCCGTTCCGCCGGTGACCACACCGATCACCGATCAGTGCCCGCATCGACAGACCCCGCCGCCCCCGGTCGATACCTCCGAGGTCGTCGCACCCGGATCCACCACGCCCACTGCACTCCCGATCCCCACGCCGACCGTCGGAGGCGAGCGCCTGTCGGCATGCGGGGTGATCGCCGATCCCGGTGCCGGTCCGATTCCCGAACGCCTCACCTCGGCGGCCTGGCTGGTGGCCGACGTGGACACCGGCGCGATCATCGCCGCCAAGGACCCCCACGGGCGTTACCGCCCGGCGTCGACGATCAAGGTGCTGCTGGCCCTGACCGTCCTCGATGCCGGCCTCGACCTCGACAAGACAGTCGTCCCGACCGCCGAGGACTGGAGCCAGGAGGGCGACTCCTGCGGCATGGGACCGGGCGGGCACTACACCGTGCGCGACATGCTCACTGGGCTGCTGATCGTCTCGGGCAACGACTGCGCGCATGCGCTCGCGCGCGAACTGGGCGGAGTGGCGAGCACACTCACCAAGATGAATTCGCTTGCCGCGGACCTGCACGCGCTCGACACCCGGGCGGCCACGCCGTCGGGCCTCGATGCCGCCGGCATGTCCACCTCGCCCTACGACCTGGCCCTGATCTTCCGTGCCGCGATGGGCAATTCAACGTTCCGGGAGATCATCTCCACACCCACCTACCACTTCCCCGGCTACCCGCCCCGCTCGGACGTACCCAGCGACACACCGCACCCCGGATACGAGATGCAGACCTCGGATCAGCTACTGCTGCAAGGCTATCCAGGAATGCTCGGCGGCAAGACCGGATATACCGACGACGCGCTCAAGACCTTCGTGGGAGCCGCCCACCACGGCGACAAGACCATCCTCATCGTGCAGATGTACGGACTCTCGACAGCCGACGACAACTACTGGACCCAAGCACAGTCGTTGCTGGAGTACGGATTCCACGCACCAGCTGACATTCGGGTGGGTGAGCTCATCGCGGGCCCGAACACATCGGCACCGGCGGCGACCACCGCATCATCGGGGTCATCGGCGGAGACGACACAGGCGGGCGCCGCTCGCCCGGCGAACACCGCCGACCACTCGACCGCCACCCGTGTTCTCGTCGGGCTGGTCGTCGCACTCGTCGTCGTGATCTTGCTGGCCGCGGCCACGCGCATCACCGGGCGGCGCCGCCGCTGACCCCTCCGCGGCCCCGACACGGGTCGGTCAGTCGCCGCGGACACGCCGGAGCACCATGCCCACCGCTGCTCCCACGGCAGCGGCACCGGCGAGTGCACCGACCTTCGGCATCGGAGAGACCTCCACGGTCGGACGCATCACCACCGGCCGCTGCTGGGTCTCATCGATCTCGTCGTCGACCTGGAAACCCTCGTTGAGCGGATCGGTGGCGCACCACGCGGTGGCGTACAGGATGATCCGCGACGCGAGATAGGCGAAGACCATGATGCCCAGAATCGGCCCGAACGCCGCTCCGGCCGGGCTGCCGAGCACTGACTTGAGGTAGAGCCCGCCCAGGTTCTTGATGATCTCGAACGCGATCGCGGTGATCAGCCCGGCGCTGAGGCAGTTGCGGAAAGGCAACGGCACCAGGGGAAGACGAGCCAGCACGAGGGTGAAGAGCATCCAGCTGGCGAAGACCGAGATCGCGATCGCCACCACCCGCAGGAGCACCGGGGCCCATGCGGTGTGGTCAACGCCGACCCACTCGAGGACCTTTCTGACGATGCCACCACCGTTGGCCAGCGTCGTCAGTGCCATGGTCGCGGCGAAGGCCAGCCCGAGCACCACGAAGGTGAGCAGATCGGTCACCTTCGAGACGAGAGCATTGCGGGACAGTCGGCCCCCGAACATCTCCGTCATCCCGGCGCGCACACCGGCGATCCAGCCGACACCGGTCAGCGCGGCACCGACGAGACCGATGATGCCGACGGTGGCGCGTGAGGAGATCGCCGAGTCGATGACCGTGCCGATCTGATCCCCCATGCCGCCGGGCAATTGCTTGACCACGGCGTCCTTGAGTTGTTCGATCAGGTCGGGATTGCTCGCCAGGACGAATGCCGCAATGGCGAACGCAACCATCAGGATCGGGACGAGGGCGAGGATTCCGTTGAAGCTGATGCTCGCGGCATGCACGTTGCCGCGCCGGTTGGTGTAACGCTCCTGGGTGCGCAGGGTGTGATCGAGCCACGGCCATCGTGCTCGAGCGTCAGCGAACCACTCCTTCGCACGCGCGAGCAGATTCTTGAACCACGCGATCACCGAACCCATCGTCGCCTCACCTCCCTCTCTTCGAAGCGCGCGGCCCCGCGTGGGTACGCCTGCAGACGCTCCGCGTCGGTACCCGCTGACCCGGATCAACCGGGCACGGGCCTCATGCCCCTACCGTAGGTGCCAGGAACCCGACTTTGTCGTATACCGACTTCAGCGTGGCGGATGCGATGTCACGGGCCCGGGCCGCACCCGAGGCCAGGATGGCGTCGAGTTCGGTGGGGTCATCGAGGTATTCGGAGACGCGGCCACGAAGGGGTGTCACGAACTCGGTGAGGACCTCGGCGGTGTCGACCTTGAGGTCGCCGTATCCCTTGCCCTCGTACTTGGCGACGAGATCGTCGATGCCCACCCCGGATAGCGCCGACTGGATCGTCAGCAGGTTGCTCACACCCGGCTTGTCGGCGGGATCGAAGGAGATCTGCGAGCCGGTGTCGGTGACCGCGGAGCGGATCTTCTTGGCCGAGCGCTTCGGGTCGTCGAGCAGATTGATCAGACCCTTGTCGGTCTCGGCGGACTTGCTCATCTTGGCCGTCGGGTTCTGCAGGTCGTAGATCTTCGCGAACTCGGCGACGATATGCGCGCGTGGCACCCGAAGGACGTCGCCGAAACGCTTGTTGAAGCGCTGTGCGAGGTCTCGGGTCAGCTCGAGGTGCTGACGCTGATCCTCACCGACCGGGACGAGGTCGACATCGAAGGCGAGGATATCCGCGGCCATCAGTATCGGATAGGTGAACAGTCCCACCCCGGCGGCGTCGGCGCCCTGCTTGGCGCTCTTGTCCTTGAACTGCGTCATCCGGTTGGCCTCGCCGAATCCGGTGATGCACTGCAGGACCCAGGTCAGTTGCGCGATCTCGGGGACGTGGGACTGGACGTAGACCGTCGCCCGGTTCGGGTCGACGCCGACGGCGAGCAACTGCGCCACCGACAGCCGTGTGCGGTGCGCCAGCGTCGACGGATCGAATTCCGCGGTGAGGGCGTGCATGTCGGGAATGAAGTAGAACGCGTCGAAGTCGTCCTGCAGGGCTACCCACTGACGCACGGCACCGAGGTAGTTGCCCAGGTGAAAGGAATCGCTGGTGGGCTGGATGCCCGACAGCACCCGCTGACGCGGCGCGGACACCGACCCGGAGACGTCACTCATGGGTCGATTCTTTCAGACTGGTCGAGCGGTTTACCGCGGGAGCCCGACGGTGGGATCGGACGCCGCGGATCACTCGTAGGCCACGGTGACCGGGGCGTGATCGGACCATCGGCGATCGTAGGAGTCGGCGCGATCGACGAAGGCCTTCACCGCCCGTCGGCTCAAAGACCGGTTGGCGAGCTGGTAGTCGATGCGCCAACCGGAGTCGTTGTCGAATGCCTTACCGCGCCACGACCACCAGCTGTAGGGACCGTCGATGGCCGGGTGCAATTCACGCACGACATCGGTCCAGCCCGACTCGAGCCGCGCGCCCACCCATTCCCGCTCGTGCGGCAGGAAGCCGGGATTCTTCAGATTGCCCTTCCAGTTCTTGATGTCGAGTTCGGCGGGCGCGATGTTCCAATCCCCGCCCACAACAACGTGCCGACGGCGCCGTGCCACTCCGGTGAGGTACTCACCGAACTCGTCGAGAAAGCGCTTCTTCTCGGCGAACTTGGCGGCCTCCTTCTCGGTGGCCGACGGTGTCGGCGCGGCCGCCCCCTTCGGCAGATACAGGCTGGCCGCGGTCAGTGCCCCGAGGTCGGGGACGTCGAAGTCGGCCTCGAGATAGCGCCCGGTCGTGTCGAACTCCTCGCTGCCGAATCCGACGCGCACGGCCGTCGGGGCGGAGCGGCTCAGCACACCGACCCCGGCATGGCCCTTGACGACCGACTCGGTCATCGACAGGTGCCAGCCGGCGTGGAGCGCGGGACCCAGGGCAGCTTCGGTCTGCTCGGCGTCGGCCCTGATCTCCTGTATCAGGACGATGTCGGTGCCTGACGCTTCGAGCCAGCTCAAGAAGCCGGGATTGATCTCCGAACGCTGTTTGGTGGCGGCGCGGATGCCGTTGACGTTGATGGTGGTGATCGTCGTGGTCACGGTGCCCCACCCTACGTGCGGCCACCGACACGTTATCTGGAGTGATTCCAAAGGTAAGGCAACCCTTGCGCCAAGCCGGCACTTTATGTAATCCTCACCTAACAGCCAGATGAGGTGAGGTCCATGTTCGTTTGTATCTGTCGCGCGGTGACCGAGGACGAGGTCCACGAGCACTGCACCGCGGGCGCTCGAACCGTCGACGCGATCAGCGATCGCTGCGGCGCCGGCGAAGGATGTGGCACCTGCCTCGAACGGCTTGCACAGATCGTGAGCGAAAGGACGTCCGTCACCACCGCAGCCTGACCCACCCGAGTTCCACCCCCCGCGAATCGAGCGCGTGGGGCAATTGCTCGTGCTAACGTTCGAAGACACCAGTCCCTGGACCGAACGGAGTTGTGGCATGCGTGGAGATGACGAGGTCATCGCTCTGCTCAATGAGCAGCTGACCAGCGAATTGACGGCGATCAATCAGTACTTTCTGCACTCCAAGATGCAGGACAACTGGGGACTGACCGAGGTCGCCGCCAAGACGCGGGCCGAATCCATCGAGGAGATGACCCACGCGGAGATCCTCACCGACCGCATCCTGTTCCTCGAGGGTCTGCCCAACTATCAGCAGATCCTGCCGCTGCGTATCGGCCAGACACTGCGCGAGCAGTTCGAATGTGATCTGGCCGTCGAGATCGAGGTCGTCGAACGCCTCAAGCCGGGAATCGCGATGTGCCGCAGCAAGGGCGACATCACCTCGGCCAAGCTCTTCGAGGAGATCCTCAAGGACGAAGAGCACCACATCGATTACCTCGAGACCCAGCTCGAGCTGATGGATCGCCTCGGCGAGCAGCTCTACATGTCCAAGACGGTCGCCACGCCACCCGACGTGGGCTGATCGGGTCCTCGCGTCCGACGCGCCGCCGCCACGGCGACGCCCAGGACGACGATCCCCGCCACGGCCAGCACGGCCCCGAGCACCGAGGGTGCGCGATAGCCGTGTCCCGCCGCGATCACGATGCCGCCGAGCCATGCGCCGGCGGCATTGGCGATATTGAGGGCCGAATGGTTCAGTGCCGCCGCCAGCGTCTGGGCGTCCTCGGCGACATCCATCAATCGGGTCTGCAGTGCGGGCACCATCGAGGTGCCGGCGACACCGACCAAGAAGGTCAATGCCAGTGCAGCCCAAGTGATCTGAACGAAGAGGGCAAAGCAGAGCAAGACCGCGGCGAGTCCGACGAGTCCCACCAGGATCGAGCGCGACACGCTGCGGTCGGCGGCGATCCCCCCGACGATGTTGCCGACGACCATGCCCAGGCCGAACAGCATCAACGCGAGCGGGACCAGACTGACCGGCAGGCCACCGAGAGTGGTCAACGTGGTGTTCAGATAGGTGTAGAACGCGAACATCCCACCGAAGCCCACGATGCCGATGAACAGCGTGAACCACACCTGCGAGCGGCGCAGGGCACCGAGTTCGGTGACCGGGTTGGTGACGCGCATGTCACGCAACGAGGGAAGGCTGCGGATCAGGGCGGCCACGGTCGCCACACCGACGACGACGACCACCAGAAATGCACTGCGCCAACCGAAATGCTCACCCAGCCACGCGGCCATGGGAACGCCGGCGACATTGGCCACCGCCAGGCCGAGCATGACCTGCCCGATGGCCTTGGCGCGCCGGCCCGGGCCGGCAAGATGCGCTGCCACCAGAGCGGCGACCCCGAAATATGCGCCGTGCGGTAAACCTGCCACGAACCTCGCCGCGATGAGCAACCCGAAGGTCGGCGCGAGCACCGTCGCGACGTTGCCGACGGTGAAGGCGACCATCAGCCCGATCAGCAGCGTGCGCCGCGACAGCCGGGCGGTGAGGGCGGCGATGAGCGGCGCACCGACGACGACGCCGAGCGCGTACGCCGAGATCACCGTCCCGGCGGTGGGCTCGCTGACATCGAGGGCTCCGGCGATGTTGGGCAACAGGCCCATCGCGACGAATTCGGTGGTCCCGATACCGAAACCGCCGAGCGCCAACGCGAGGATCGCCCAGCGCAACGATGACGAGCCACGAGAAACGTTGTCGGACAACGTGATTTCGAGATCTTCGGACGCCTCCGACGGCGCCGTACCGGCGGCAGGCGTCGCGGCGGCGGTCACGGCGGAGGTGGGGTGAGCTGATCTCGACACGGGAGGCGTAACCACCACCCGTCCGGTGCGGATTCCCGTGTGGTCGGGTGAGTTCGTTCACACGGGTTCGTCGGACCGGAATCGAGACGCCCGTCACGGTGTGGCAGCAGCAGATTCCTTCGCCGACGACGCGGTCGGCACCGTTGTCTGATCCGGTGCGGAACCGCTCTCGGTCTCACCTGGCGACGGCGCGGAACTCTCCTGTGACGACGTTTCCGACTGCGACGACGTCGCGCCCGACTCGGTCGTCGAACTCGACTCCGGCGACGTGCTCGACGTAGACGACACACTCGACGTAGGCGCCACACTCGACTCGGGCGCCGGTGCCTGCGTTGCGCCCACAGCGCCCGCCCCCTCGCCCACAGCGCCCGCCCCCTCGCCCACAGCGCCCGCCCCACCACCGACAGCGCTCTGTCGGGACGCAAGCAGCGGCACCGCGACCTGTGTCGGGGTCGACAGCACCGTCGCACCCGCACCCGCACTCGTCGAACCCCTCAGCACCGTCGTGATGCCCTCGACGACGCGCGCCGCCCAGTACTTCACGAAATTGAGCGGCAATGCGACGATGCTCTTGCCGCTGGCCAGCTGTGCCTGCACTCCTTCTTCGAAGAGCTCACGGTTCCAGGTGAGCGCGCCGTTGATGGTGTTCTCGAAGGCGTAGAGATCCGGCAGGTACGCGCCGTAGCCCAGTTGTGGCAACGGGGGAAACCAGTCCATGACCCAGCGGATCGGTGGCTGGAAGTCGGCGAGGGTGATCCCGATGATGTCGGGTAGGCGGAACCGGTAGGCCACCAGGTCCGGGACCGACCAGTGCAGGCCCAGCGCGTCGACGAGGTTCTGGGCGAGGATGGCCATCGATGAGGGCGAGGCGATCGTGCAGGTCTGCAGCGACCCGCTCTGCGTGCACGTCATCGGCTCGTTCGCGCCGTTCATGTACCAGGTCGTGCCGGTACCCGGGAATTGAAACATGTGAAACGGATACTGACCGTGCTTGACCCAATAGCCGAGGAGGGCGTCGAGGTCGCCGATGGGGTCATGGAACGGATCGGGGAGATCGCAGATCGGATCGCCCGCGATGCAGTAGGTGGTCACCGGCAGGCCCCCGTAGTCGGTGACCGCTCGGGTTCCGGACATGGTCAGACCGGGGATGATCCCGACCAGGGTCGCCTCGATCCCCTGTCCCCACAGCGTCGCCGACATCCGCGGATCGGAGTAGAGCTCTCCCGACACCGTGCGTGCACCGTCGGAATCGGTGGTGGAGATGACGTAGGTCGAGCCGTCGTCCGTGGTCACCGACCGAGTTGGCCCGATGTCGGTGAGCACGTCGCCGGCGATCCGCGCCCCCTGCGAGTAGCCGGCGATGACGATCTTCTTGTCGGCACCGCATTGCTGCTGGTACGCGGCGACGGCCTGCTCCAGATTGGCCGACCCTTCGGCCTCGCTGGCGTTGTATCCGACCGACCCGAGCGGCCAGATGGTCGCGGAGTAGGGCACCTGCTCGATCTCGTAGGCGCCCGCGCCGGAGTACGGACTGTCCGGCAGCTCCTCCCAGTGGGCGCCGTGTCCGGTGTAGCGCTGTTCGATCCCGACGAGATACGAACCGTCGGAATTCCACGTGCCGCCGACGATGAACACCCGACCCGGTTGACTGCACGCCGCCGCTGTTTCCGCCGACGCGACCCCGTGACCCCAGAATGCGGCCGCGATGAGCGCCACACTCGCGGCCCCGACCACTCCGGTCGAGATGCTGCCGCGGAGCGAGGCGAAGGAAGGTGAGAGCCTCATCGGACACGTCCTTGGGCGAGGGAACCGCGATGTGGCAAGAGTAGGCAGACGGCGCGGCCGATTCCGGCCGATCCGTCGAGATCAGGACGCGATTGGTCCGTCCGGGCGACACCCGCCGCCACGCCCGAACCGAGTCCGACCGTTTCTGTCCAGCACGCAAACCAGGCTGAGCAGGAGGGTTCTCAGCCGCCGACGACCGTGTTATATCCTTGTCGCCAGGTCATGAGTATCAGCGTCAAGCCCCGGCTCGCTGATCGGCAACCCTCCAACCGCGGTGGGGTGCTCCGGGTGATGACCGGGTTGTGGGATCGCGACGAGCATCCCCGGCAAGCGCGGGTCCGAAGGTCGGACCCCATCAGGGTCACCACACCCTGCCGACCGCAGAAAGTGATCTATTCTCATGTCTGACGTAGCCAACGACGGCACGGATGCCCAGAACCCAGCCGACGACTGGAGTTTCGAGACCAAGCAGATCCATGTGGGCCAGTCGGCCGACGCCGCCACGAACGCTCGTGCACTGCCGATCTACCAGACCACGTCGTACGTCTTCAACGACACCACCCACGCGGCCAACCTCTTCGGCCTCGCCGAGCCGGGCAACATCTACACCCGCATCATGAACCCCACCCAGGACGCCGTCGAGCAGCGTGTCGCCGCGCTCGAGGGCGGTGTGGCGGCACTGTTGGTCGCGTCCGGTCAGGCCGCCGAGACCTACGCCATCCTCAACATCGTGGAGAACGGCGGACACGTCGTGTCGAGCCCGCGTCTCTACGGCGGAACCTACAACCTCTTCCACTACACACTGCCCAAGCTCGGTATCGAGGTGAGCTTCGTCGAGGATCCCGAGGATCTCGATTCGTGGCAGGCCGCGGTCCGCGACAACACCCGGGCCTTCTACGGCGAGTCGATCTCCAACCCCAACAACGAGATCCTCGACATCGAGGGCATCTCCGAGGTCGCCCATCGCAACGGCGTGCCGCTGATCGTCGACAACACCGTCGCCACCCCGTACCTGCTGAACCCGCTGGCCCACGGCGCCGACATCGTCGTCCACTCGGCGACCAAGTACATCGGTGGGCACGGCACCGCGATCGGCGGCATCATCGTCGACGGCGGCACCTTCGACTGGCGGGTGCAGCGTGACGGCCAGGATCTGTTCCCCGGCTTCACCACCCCCGACCCCAGCTATCACGGTGCGGTGTTCGCCGACCTCGGTGCGCCGGCCTACGCGCTCAAGGCACGCGTGCAGTTGCTGCGTGACACCGGTGCGGCGATCTCGCCGTTCAACGCCTTCCTGCTAGCCCAGGGACTGGAAACCCTGAGCCTGCGCGTCGAGCGCCACGTCGCCAATGCGCAGCGGGTCGCGGCCTATCTCGCCGATCACGCTCAGGTCGAGTCGGTCGCCTACGCCGGTCTGCAGTCCTCGCCCTGGTACTCCCGTGGTCAGAAGCTCGCCCCCAAGGGGCAGGGCGCGATCATCGGCTTCGAGATCGCCGGTGGCGTCGACGCGGGGAAGCGCTTCGTCGAGGCGTTGACGCTGCACAGCCACGTCGCCAACATCGGTGACGTGCGGTCGCTGGTCATCCACCCCGCCTCGACCACCCACAGCCAGCTGACCCCCGAGGAGCAGCTCGCTGCCGGTGTGACCCCCGGCCTGGTGCGCCTGGCCGTCGGTATCGAGGGCATCGACGACATCATCGCCGACCTCGACCAGGGTTTCGCGGCGGCCAAGTAGTTCGAGGACAGGAGTACAACACCCGTGTCGGTGAGCATCGACCCCCAGGCGTCCACGACGCATCAGCCCGAGTGGGAACGAGTTCCCGACGGGCAGATGGTCCGAATGCGTCTGGGGTCGTTGTCTCTCGACAACGGGCAGCAACTCGACGACGTCACCCTGGCGTTCCAGCGCTGGGGGACGTTGTCGCCCGCACGTGACAACGTGATCCTCACGCTGCACGCCCTGACCGGCGACTCGCATGTGACCGGCGCGCCCACCGACGAGCATCCCTCGCCCGGGTGGTGGGACGGCCTGATCGGGCCGGGAGCTGCCATCGACACCGACGAATGGTGCGTCATCTCCGCCAACGTCCTCGGCGGCTGCCGTGGGTCGACGGGCCCGTCGTCGCCGGATTCGCAAGGGCGGCCCTGGGGTTCACGCTTCCCCGACATCACCGTGCTCGATCAGGTGCGTGCCGAGGCGGCCCTGCTCGATGCCCTGGGCATCCGGGGAATCGGCGCGGTACTCGGCGGCTCGATGGGCGGCGCGCGTGCGCTGGAGTGGGCGATCGAGTACCCCGATCGGGTCCGCAGCGCCCTGGTGCTGGCGGTCGGCGCCCGCGCGACCGCCGATCAGATCGGCACGCAGACCACCCAGATCGCGGCGATCACCTCCGATCCCAACTGGCAGGGCGGGGACTACCACGGCACCGGGCGCTCCCCGATCGCCGGCCTCGGGATCGCCCGACGTATCGCCCACCTCACCTACCGTTTCGAGGGTGAACTCGACGAGCGGTTCGCCAATGCGCCTCAGGCGCAAGAGAATCCGCTCCTCGGCGGCCGCTACGCGGTGCAGAGTTATCTCGAGCACCAGGCCGACAAATTGATCGAGCGCTTCGATCCGGGCAGCTATGTGGTGCTCTCCGACGTGCTGAACCACCATGACGTCGGCCGCAACCGGGGTGGTATCGCCGCCGCCCTCGCCTCGTGCACCGTTCCGACCATCGTCGCCGGCATCGATTCGGATCGCTTGTACCCGTTGCGGTTACAGGCCGAGATCGCCGAAGGTCTCGGCAACTGCGTCGGCGGGCTCCAGGTGGTCCGGTCCGACAAGGGCCACGACGGATTCCTCACCGAGTTCGACGCGATCGCCGATCTCCTCAAGCGCACCGTGGATCTCGCCCGCCGCTGACGGAGCTCGCACCGATACACCACCCCGCCCACGCGCCCGCAGGCGTCGTGGGCGGGCGTGTCTCAGCGGGCAGGTGTGGTGGTGGTCGTCTGCGCCGAATCCCCCGCATCCAGGGTCGGCGAGGTACTCGACGCCGACTGGGAGGGACGGATTCCCGGAGCGATTCCCGGAGCCGTCGTCTGCGGCGCCACGATGCTGGGGATCAGGTCGGGTGGGATCAGACCGGACGGGATCGGAAGCGTCGGATACGGAGTCAGCGTGGGTCCGGACGGGGTCGTCGTCGACGGTGTGGTCGTTGCCGGCGGCGTGGTGGTGTTGGGCACCAGCGTCAAGGTGGTCGTCGACGTCGTGAGCGGGAGTTCGGTCGTCGCCCAACTCGGGAGTTGCTCGTGACCGGCGGGCTCGGTGGCCGACGGCGCCGCGACCGAGGTCATCACCGACGTCGTCTGGTGATGCGACGTCGTCGTGAATCCCGAATCCCGGGTGGTGTCAATGGTGTGTGCGTCGGCCGTGCGCGTCGGAGAGGGCAGCGGGTCGGCATCGTCGGTCACGGTGGCGCCGACGGCGACCGCCGCCATCACGATCGCACCGATGATCCCGGCCACGATCGCCACCGGTACCGCCGACCAACTGCGTGCCCGGCGGCCACCGATGAACGCCAGTCGGGTGGTGCCGGCCTTGCCGGCCAGCATCGCCGCACCGGTGGCCGCGGCCAGTTCCGGCGACTCCGGGGTGAGGAGGTCGAGTCCGGCGTCCGGCACGATCCGTCGGGTGACCGGCAGGTTGGCCAACCCGCCGACCAGCACCGCTGCATCCGGGGCGTGACCACGCGACCGGAGGTCGGCGAGATAGCGGGCGAACACCTCGCGCGCCTCGTCCACCATCGGACCGGCGACCTGCTCGACCGTCGCCGAGGTCAATGGCACCCCGGCCAACGCCGCCGGCGAGCCCTGCCCCACGGTGGACGCAGCCGGGGCGGACGAGTAATCGGCGACCTCTTCCTTCGCGGTGCGGCAGGCGCTGACCAACTGGGCACGCTGACGCTTGGTGCGGGCGCCGGCGTCGGCCCCGTCCACCTCGGCCGCGATGTGGTCGGCAAGCGCCTCGTCGATCCGACGGCCACTGAGCACCGTCGACCGTTCGATCGCCTCGACACGGCCGGCGGCGGGATCCACGGTGTAGAGCGACACGCCGGTGTCGCCGCAGTCGGCGACGACCACCGAGGAGAACCGACCGATCTGTCCGGTTCGGGTCAGGAATTCGGCGACCGCCTCTTCGTCGGAGCCCAGGTGGATCTGTCGGCGTGTCCCGGATCCGCCCGAGCGCAGGCGACGGCGTTGGGTTGCGGTTCGCGCCGCCACCCCGATCGGGCCGACGCGCAGGTCGGCGGCGCGGGCAGCGTCGAGCATCAGGTCGATGCCCGCGTTCACCCGTCCCACCGAGTCGAGCCCGTCGGTGGGATCGACGTCGAAGACGCGCGCTTCGAGCGCGGTGCGACCTGCCTCGTCGTGCGTGAGCAGGACGTAATGGATCATCCCCTCGCCGACGGAGACACCCAGCGACGTGGTGTCGCCCGGTCTTGCCTGGTCGTTGATCTCGAACGTCGAACTGATGTCAATCCCCACTTAGTGTTGCTAACAATCGCTCCGCTCAGCGGAGTTCGAATGTCGGGTCGGTACCCCGAATGTCACGCTTTGGTCACCAGTGTAATCAATCTGTGCCCAACGGGTCGATCGACGTCGCCAGCCAGAGGATCAGCGCTCCGCTCGACGCCATCGCCGCAACATCGAAGAATTTGCCCCTGACCTGCAGCAAACCCGCTCGCGAGGTGGGGATCAGCGCGCGCAGGAGCGCGCCGAACAACAACGCCGAGCCGAAGACGAACGCTCCGCGACGCCAGCGATCGAACAACACGAGTGCCGCGGCGGCCACGACACCCAGCAGCACCAGCAGGTAGGGAATCTGTACCGCGTAGGCGCGCACCCGTCGGACGTGGCGCAACCGCTCCACCCGTTGGGGGGCGCCGCCGGTCATCGCGAACGGGTCCCGACGGAGTCGTCCGCAGTGAGCGCCGCGAGCTGAGCCTCGGCGCGTTCGACGACGTTCACCAGCAAGAAGGCGCGCGTGAGCGGACCGACCCCGCCCGGGTTGGGCGAGACATGCCCTGCCACATCCCACACGTCGGGCGCGACATCGCCGCGCAGACCGTCCTCGGTCCGGCTGACGCCGACGTCGATCACGGCGGCACCCGGCTTGACCATGTCGGCGGTCACCAGGTGCGGCACCCCTGCCGCCGCGATGACGATGTCAGCGCGGGCCACCTCGGCGGCGAGGTCGCGCGTACCGGTGTGGCACAGGGTCACGGTGGCGTTCTCACTGCGCCGCGTCAGCAGCAGACCGATGGGCCTGCCGATGGTGACGCCGCGGCCGATGACGGTGACCCGCGCGCCCGCGATGTCGATGCCGTAGCGCCGCAGCAGGTGGATGACCCCCCGCGGCGTACACGGCAGGGTCGATTCCTTGCCCAACACGAGTCGGCCGAGATTGATCGGATGAAGGCCGTCGGCGTCCTTGGCCGGATCGATACGCTCGAGCGCAGCATTCTCGTCGAGGTGTTTCGGCAACGGGAGTTGGACGATGTATCCGGTGCAGGCGGGGTCGGCGTTGAGTTCGTCGATGGCCGCGTTGAGGTCCTCGGTCGTCGTATGGGCGGGCAGATCCTTGCGGATCGACGACACCCCGATCCGCGCACAATCGGCGTGCTTGCCCTTGACATAGGACTGCGACCCGGGGTCGTCGCCGACCAGGATGGTGCCGAGTCCCGGGGTGATTCCCGCGCCGCGCAACTTCTCCACTCGTGCGGCGAGATCGGTGAAGATCTCATCGCGGGTGGCCTTGCCGTCCAGTCGTATCGCGCTCAC
The DNA here is from genome assembly GCF_030077625.1 of Gordonia sp. L191. Lineage (NCBI taxonomy): Bacteria > Bacillati > Actinomycetota > Actinomycetes > Mycobacteriales > Gordoniaceae > Gordonia > Gordonia sp. L191. Next base: position 3,398,554 of record NZ_CP125996.1, read on the forward strand.
GCCGACCATTGTTCCATTCCGTGCCACGCCGACTCGCCCGGCCGGGCCGGTAGCCTGCGCTCATGTCGCCCGCAGCACCCGATCCGGACCACGCTCACGCTGCCACTCCCGGCGCCATCACCGCTGCCGATGTGATGGCCGCTCGTGCACGACTCGCAGGCCGGCTGCGGCGGACTCCCCTGCTCGAGACCACGCTCGACACGGTCGGCGGGCCGGTCGATGTGGTGTTCAAACTCGAATACACCCAGCTCGGTGGCTGCTTCAAGGTGCGCGGCAGCCTCAACGCGGTGCTCGACGCCGACGCCCGCGATGCCCTGCCCGAGGCCGGGGTTCTCGTGGCCTCCGGCGGCAACGCCGCCCTGGGTGCGGCGTGGGCTGCCCGGCTCGTCGATGTTCCGGCAACCGTGGTGGTCCCCGAGACCGCACCGGCGGTCAAGGTCTCGGCGCTGCGTTCACTCGGGGCGACGGTGCGGCTCATCGGCACTCGGTATCAGGAATCCGCCGACGCCGCCGCGGCGCAGGCCGCCGACTCCGGCGCACTGCTGTTGCACGCCTACGATCTGCCGACGATCGTGGCCGGCGCGGGCACCATCGGCCTCGAGGTGGCCGAGGACCTCCCGGGACGCAGGTTGCAGACCGTCGCCTGTGTCGGCGGCGGCGGCCTGCTCGCCGGGCTCGCCGCCACCCTGCGGCCCGGTGACCGGCTCATCGGGGCCGAACCGATCGGCGCCTCGTGTCTGCATCAGGCCCGAACGGCCGGAGAGCCTGTCACGGTCGAGTTGGACAGCATCGCAGCGGATTCGCTGGGTGCGAGTCGGGTCGGTGGCATCTGCTGGGCGACCATCGCCGACCGGGCCGTGGACTCCGTGGTCGTCGACGACGCCGACCTCGTCGCGGCCCGCCGGATGATGTGGGACCGCTTCCGGATCGTCATCGAGCACGGCACGGCCACCGCCGTCGCCGCGGTCACCACCGGCGCCGTCGAACCAACGGCCGATTCCACGCTCTGCATCGTCCTGTGCGGGGCCAACACCCGGCTCGACGACCTGCACCCGGCACAATGACTGCCATGTTCCGGATCATGTTCTACCAACCGTGTATCCCGCCCAACACCGGCAACGCGATCCGGCTGGCCGCGAACACCGGATGCGAGCTGCATCTGATCGAGCCACTCGGGTTCTCGATGTCCGACGCCCAGGTCAAACGAGCCGGCTTGGACTACCACGAGATGGCCACGGTGACAGTGCATCCCAACCTGGTCACGGCCTGGACGACACTCAAGCCGCAGCGCGTGTTCGCGTTCACCGCACATGCGCAGCGCTATCACACCGACGTCGACTATCGTCCCGGCGACGTCCTGCTGTTCGGCCCCGAGCCGACGGGACTGCCCGAGGAGGTTCTCGGAGAGCCGGAGATCACCGACCGCGTCCGCATCCCGATGCTCGCCGGCCGGCGCTCGCACAATCTCGCGAACGCGGCGAGTATCGCGATCTATGAGGCATGGCGGCAACAGGGATTCGACGGGGCGGTGTGAATCCTGCGAACGTTCCTCAGCGCAGCGCTTTGCGCGCCTCCGGCCAGAAGGCCATTCCGGCGACGGCCAATCCACCGGCGCCGATGATGGCGACGGCGGCGTCCACGCTGGTGCGGCCCTGCTTGGCCCAATAGACGTCCTCGAGATCGAGCAATAGGGCCAGTTCGTCGACGATGAGACCAACCCCGGTGCCGTAGGCGATGGCGGTCGCCGGGTGGCGACGGTGTCGTTCGGCTCCACGCACCGCGACGGCACCGATGGCTCCGAGTAAGCCGATTCCGATGTTGTAGTGGTGAAAGTGGTGTCCACCCAGACTCATTCCACCGCCGGCGGGGCCGTGACCGGCGCGAATCCAGTGCGTGATGCCGCGCGCGGTGACGAACGTCGTGGTGAAAGCCGCCCACGACAACACCGCGGATTGTTCGCCGGGCTCCAGCGACCCGCGCCACGCCCGTCGCAAGCGCACCCACGGCAGCCGGGCCGCGGACAGATCGGCGTCACCGACCTGCCCGTAGGCGTGTTGCGCCGGCCCAGTGGGCACGGCGCCGGATTCTCCGGTATGGGGTAATTCTTCTCTTTGCGCAACCTGTTGTCGCACCGCGGATTTCGAGTGCGACGGGGAGTCGGGTGACATGACCCGATGATGCCACTTCCCGCGGCTCGCGTGCGGAGACCCGAGAAACCCTCCTCAGGCGACCCGGAAGCGTTTTGTGCGTGAGGTCGCGCCGCCGATGAGGTTCACCCGCGACTTCGGGACACCCAGGTGGGCGGCGAGAAGTTCGGCGACCGCCTTGTTGGCCTTGCCCTCGGTGGCGGGCTCACGCACGTAGATCGTGATCGAGCCGTCCGGACCGGTCTGCACCAATGGGCCCTTCCGACTGTTCGGCTTCACCGTCACCACCACCTGCTGTGGCATTCTCCACCCCTCGAATCGTCACGTCCCGCCCGCGGCGCAGGCTCGGTGACGATTGTGCCGTATGCCCGGTGTGGCCGCCCGAGGCGACCCACACGCACCGCTCACTGCCAGTCCCGCGATCGCGTCCCCACCCGAAGATCCATGCGCTGCAATCGGTCCGCGACCACGGTGACGGCCCCTTCGGCGTTCTGCACCTTGCCGCGCACCAGTAATGCCGACGCCGAGGTCGCCAGCTCGCGCTGGCGAATCCACAAGCCCACCGAGCAGACGACATTGACCATCCCGGTCTCGTCCTCGAGATTGATGAAGGTCACCCCGGAGGCAGTGGCCGGGCGCTGGCGATGGGTCACCGCCCCGCCCACCAGCACCCGCGACCCGTCGGGTACCGACAACAGCCCGTCGGCGGGGATCACGCCGAGTGCGTCGAGCCGCGGCCGCAGGTACTGGGTGGGGTACGCCGTCGGGGTCACCCCGGTCGCCCACGCATCGGTCGCGGCCAATTCGACGTCGGACAGGCCCGGCAGGGTCGGGGTCGCCGCCGCCTGATGCAGGTCGAGGTGTTCGGCCCGGGCGCTCGACGCGGCTCCGGCCTCCCACAGGGCCTGGCGTCGGCTCAGCCCGAAGCAGTCGAACGCGCCCGCACCAGCGAGTCCCTCGAGCTGACGGGTGCTCAACGCGGCACGCCGGGACAGGTCGGTGACCCCGGTGAAATCACCATCGGCGTTGCGGGCGAGCACGATACGCTCGGCCACCTCCTCGCCGACCCCGCGGACCGCAGCCAGACCGAGCCGCACCTCGAGCCCCGCGTTCTCCAACGTCGCCTCGGCGAGTGAGCGGTTGATGTCGGGCCGGTGTACCCGCACCCCGTGCCGCCGGGCGTCGGCGACCAGAGACTGCGGCGAGTAGAACCCCATCGGTTGTGCACGCAGCAACGCTGCGCAGAAGGCCGCCGGATGATGCAGCTTGAACCACGACGAATAGAACACCAGCGACGCGAAACTCTGCGAATGACTCTCGGGGAAACCGAAATTGGCGAAGGCCGCCATCTTCTCGTAGATGTGGTCGGCAGCCTGCCCGGTGATGCCGTGGGTGCTGCGCATGCCCTCGTAGAACCGTTGACGCAACCGTTGCATCTTCTCCGGCGAGCGCTTGGAGCCCATCGCCCGGCGCAGCTGATCGGCCTCGGAGGCGTCGAACCCTGCCACGTCCACCGCGAGTTGCATGAGTTGCTCCTGAAACAGCGGAACCCCCAGTGTGCGTTCGAGAGCCCCGAGCATCGACGGGTGTTCGACGGTGACCGGCTCGTCGCCGTTACGGCGGCGGATGTAGGGATGCACCGACCCGCCCTGAATCGGCCCGGGCCGAATCAGCGCCACCTCGACCACGAGATCGTAGAAACAGCGCGGTTTGAGACGGGGCAACGTGGCCATCTGAGCGCGCGACTCGACCTGGAACACCCCCACCGAGTCGGCGCGGCAGAGCATGTCGTAGACGGCTTCCTCGGTGAGATCGAGCTGCGCCAGATCGACGTGGATGCCCTTGTGCTCGGCAACCAGGTCGATCGCATAGTGCAGCGCCGAGAGCATACCCAGCCCCAGCAGATCGAACTTCACCAGACCGATTGCCGCACAGTCATCTTTGTCCCATTGCAGCACACTACGATCGGCCATCCGGGCCCACTCGGTGGGGCACACGTCGGCGATCGGCCGATCACAGATCACCATCCCGCCCGAGTGGATACCCAGATGCCTGGGCATACCGGCGATCTCACCCGCCAGACGCGTGACGTCGGCAGGCGCGTGGTCGGGCATCTTGGCCCACGCATCCTGTTGTCCCGGTGCATATCCCAGAGCACGGGCCATGTCACGGATCGAGGACTTGCCGCGATAGGTGATCACATTGGCCACCTGTGCGCTGTAGTCACGGCCGTACCGGCGATAGACGTACTGGATGGCCTCTTCCCGACGGTCGGACTCGATGTCGACGTCGATGTCGGGCGGGCCGTCACGCTCGGGAGCGAGGAACCGTTCGAACAACAGCTCGTTGGCGACCGGGTCGACGTTGGTGATACCCAACGCATAACAGACCGCGGAGTTCGCGGCACTGCCGCGGCCCTGGCATAGGATGTCGGTGCTCTTGCAGAAATCGACGATGTCGGCGACGACCAGGAAATAGCCGGGGAACGTGAGCGTTTCGATGATCGCGAGTTCGTGTTCGATCTGCCGGTAGGCCTGTGGATGTTGGGCGGGCGTGCCGTATCGGCCGAGTGCCCGGGTCATCGTGAGGTGACGCAGCCAGGTGGCCTCGGTGTGACCGTCGGGCACGTCAAAGGGTGGCAATTGCGGTGCGATCAAACCCAATTCGAAGGCACAGTCACCGGCGATGTGCACCGCGTTGTCGATGGCCTCCGGATGCGCGGACAGCAATCGCGCCATCTCGTCACCGCTGCGCAGATGCGCACCGCCGACCCCGGGCATCCACCCGGCGATGGTGTCGATGTCGGTGCGGGCGCGAACCGCGGCCATCGCCATCGCCAGACGTCGCTGGGGCGGACCAGCGAAATGCGCACCGGTGGTGGCCACCGTCGGCAACGCGAACAGACCGGCCAGAGAGGACAATACGGCGTTGCGTTCGTCGTCGTCGGGCTGGCCGGTGGCGATGAGTTCGACGGCCACACCGTCGCGGCCGTAACGGTCGACGAGATCGCCGAGAGCTTTCTGCGCAGCCGTGCGTCCGCCCCGCTCAAGGGCTCGGCGCACGGACCCCTTGCGGCAGCCGGTGAGCACGAGCCAATGACCACCATGGTCGGTCAGGCGGTCGGGGTCGTAGCGCAGCAGCCCCTTCTCGCCGCCGGTCATGTGCGCGTCGGCGATCAGCCGCGAGAGCCTGCGATAGCCCTCTCCGTCTCGGGCCAGGACGAGCAGGTGCTCGCCCGGCGGGTCGTTGACACCGGTCCGCGCCACATCGGGCTGCAGGGACAGCTCGGCGCCGAAGACCGTCGGCATCCCGAATTCCCTTGCGGCCTCGGCAAATCGGACAACTCCGTAGAAACCGTCGTGGTCGGTGATCGACAATGCCTTCAGATCGAGGCGCTGCGCCTCGGCGACCATCTCCTCGGGCATCGACGCCCCGTCGAGAAAGCTGTAGGCGCTGTGCGCGTGCAGTTCGGCGTAGGGCACACCCGAGGGTTCCTGATCGATCTCGGGCGCGACATAGGGTCCGCGTTTACGCGACCATGCCGGGGAGTCACCGCCGTCACCGGGGCCGAAGAACTCACCGGGCCGCTCACCGGCTCGCGAGCGGCCGGAGAGCACTCGCTCCATCTCCGACCAGGTCGGCGGTCCATGATTCCAACCCACTCATCGAGTATAGAACATGCGTTCGATTTACGTGGTTGGTGCTGCCTAGACCCCTCAGCTCTTCGGCGAGACGGGCCAGTCGTCGGGGTAGCGGTCGGCGACCTCGTCGCGCATCCGTCGCAGCCCCTTGCGAGCCCGGGCGGTGAGCCGATCGCCGAACACCATTCCGGCCAGATGATCGGTCTCGTGTTGCAGACACCGGCCCAACAGCCCGCCGGCGGTGATCGTCACCGGCTCGCCGAACTGGTCCTCACCGTGGCAGGTGGCGACAGACGGACGCGGCAAGGTGGCGTACGCGCCCGGATACGACAGGCACCCCTCGTCGTAGTCGACGAGGCGGCGGTCGCGCCCCTCGGCCAGTTCGAGGCGGGGATTGCAGACAACCCCGGTCCGTCGCGTTCCGGTCTCGTCGCCGCAGTCGTAGATGAAGACCGCGAGGTCCACCCCGATCTGGGCCGCGGCCAGGCCCGCCCCGGACGCCGCGGTGTTGGTGGCGAACATGTCGGCCAGCAGCGTCTGCAATTCCGGGCCGAAGTCGGTCACCGGGCGCGCCGCGCGATGCAACACCGGATCGCCCCAGGCGACGATGGTGCGCACGGTTCCGATCTTCAGCAATTCATCGACAGGCATGCACACAGTTTCCTCCGCTGATGAGCGTGCCGTCACCCGGGTTCGTCGCACACCGTCGACAGCGCCCTTCTCCACGCCGACAGCGCTCTGGACAACGCCGACAGCGCTCTCCAGACTCGCGACAGCGCTTTGCCGAGTCGCGACAGCGCTTTGCCGAGTCGCGACAGCGCTTTACCGAGCGCTCTCGAGGCGTGGGCGAGCGCCGTCGACGCAGACGACTATTGCCCTGTGGGCGTGAAGAAGATCAGTCGATTGCCGAAGGGATCGGGCACTCGGACCTCGTCCCGCCCCGGCTCGTGGACGAGTCCGATCCGCAACGGGTAGATCGTGCTGTCATGCAGCCGACGCTGCAGAGCAGCGGCGTCACGCACGCGGATGCGCACCGCACATCCGGGTGTGGCATCGCCATGATGCTCGGACAGGTGCAGCACGCACCCGTGCCGGGACACCTGGCGATAAAGGGGCATTCCCGGCTCGAAGCGATGCTCCCAGTCCACACCGAACCCGAGGAAGTCGAGGTAGAAGCGGTCGGCCTCGTCACCGGGAAATGTGCGCACAATCGGAACCGTGATGGGATCGGAGAAACTCTCCGACGCTGCCGCACACGTGTTCCAGTCGCGGAAACCCAACTGTGCCGCGACGATTTCGAGCGCGCGCGAATGAGTGATCGTCACGTCCGATTCTGCGAGGCGTGCCCGCAACGTGACGGCCATGGCCTTGGGGCTGAGGTGGTTATCCATGAGACGACTCCTGGTGCGGCGGTAGACGATACGTCAGTGATCGAAGGTCGGGTTCTCCATTGCCGCCGGGCCGCCGATGAAGCTCGTCGGGACTCGAAAGTGTTGTCAGCGGAGCTTCACCATGCCGGGATGAACGGTGGAGAAGGCGGGCGTCCGCAGGCCGTACCCGAGTATGTCACCGATCTCCGGCGTATGTGACGAGCACGCAGTTCGCGAGCCCCTCGTCGCGAGCCGAGAACCCACCGCGACAGCGCTCCGTACAACGCCGACAGCGCTCTCCAGACTCGCGACAGCGCTTCGCGGGGCGCTGTCGGCGTCGTGGAAGGCGCTGTCGACGTCGTGGAAGGCGCTGTCGACGTCGTGGTGGGCGCTGTCGGCGGCGTGGAGGGCGCTGTCGGCGTCATGGAGGGCGCTGTCGACGTCGCGGAGAGCGCTGTCGGCGTCATGTGATCGGCACCGAATCCCAGAAGTCGCACTGGTGCTCGGCACGGAAGTCAACGCCGTGCACTCCGTCGGCCGCGAAGGACTGCACCGGACCGCACGCCCCCGACACCGACGGCCACTGCGGCTGGTCGGCGGCCGTGGGAGTGCCCGAATGCGCGAACGACGTCCAGTATTCGATCATCGCCGCCGACAGCGTGGACTGGGGAGGATGCGGAACGAGGTTGGTGCCGTTCAGGCCGAACAGGTACGGCAATTCGTCGGCGTGAAAAGCCGCCTTGGGCACTGCCGGATTGTCCCCACCGCTCACGTTCGGCCCTGTCGCATCGGCGAATTCGTAGGTGAAGGTCGTCGCATGTTTGGACAAGTCGTGCGCCGCCCGGAGGGTCGGGCAGGACCAGCCCGAATCGGTGAACACCCGCGCCAGTGCGGCCGGCGCGGACGAGAACGACGACAGCGGATACCGCGCGGCGACCTCCTGTGCCCGGTCCCCGTAGGCGGCCCGTAGGTCGGCCGGATAGGACTCGGCGGTGTAGGCGTGCGGGTCTGCCGTGACCGCGCCCGCGGTGAAGGCGCCGTTCTCTTCGACGTTTCCGCCGGTGATGACCGGGATGCGCAGGGTGTTGCCGTCGGCGACGGCCGTGGCCGGACTCGTGGGCAGCAGTGCGGTGCCGTAGGCGAGTCCGTTCGAGAACGTCTCGTTCTGGGTCAGCAGTTTCTCGACGGGCAGGCCTCGCAGGCAACCCACGGTGTCGGCACCGGCACAGCCCAACGATGCCGCAACCTGTACACCGGTGGCCTCCGATTGTTCGAGGGGCGCATACGGACGTGACTGCGGAACTCCGGGGAACAGACTTCCGGTGGGGAAATCCAATGCGCACGAACCGGACTCGATGATCGCCTTGCTGATGAGACCCTTGGCGGCCGGCGAGGTCAGGGCCGCACACGCCGACATTCCGCCTGCCGATTCACCGAACACGGTCACATTGCCGGGATCGCCACCGAATGCCCGGGCGTTGTCGTGTACCCAGCGCAACGACTGGAGCTGATCGGCGAATCCGAAGTCACCGGATCCGGCGAGTCCCGGCAGTCCGAGATAGCCGAAGATCCCCAACCGGTAGTTCACCGTCACCACGACGACGTCACCGGCGTCGGCCAGACGCTGTGCGTCGTAAGACGATCCGGACCCGCTGACATATCCACCACCGTGCCACCACACCATCACCGGTAGCGATGAGCCATCGGGAATCCGTTGCGGCGTGGTCACATTCAGGTACAGACAGTCCTCGCCCTGTGTGGCCGGTGGCTTCCCCGGTACCGGCGTCGCCGCCTGCGGGCACTGCGGCGCCACACCGGTGGCGTCGACATCGGCTTTCGGGTCCGACACCGGGACCGGTGGCGCCCAGCGCCGATCCCCGGTGGGCGCTTGGGCATAGCGAACACCGGTGAACTGACGGGTGGCCCCGACCGTGCGGCCGTGCAGGATGCCACTGCTGGTCGACACCTGCAGCGGCGCAGCATGTGTGGAGTCATCGGCGCTCGTGCACGCCACACCGCCGACGATGATGACGGCGAGCAGCGTGATGGTCGAACTCATTCGTCTCAGGCACTGTGTCATGTCGCCCTCCGTGGGCTGGAGATCCGCGGGTGTCGAATCCGCGGTGGTCAGATCCGCGTGGTCAGATCCTCGACTGCTCGGCCCGTAGCCCCGCCAGCACGAATCGGTCGAGTTCCTCGGCCACCGCCGCCGGCGGATCGCCGGCGATGATCCGCCGCAGCCCGAGGTCGAGCGTGACGCGCACGAGATCGGCGGCCAGCCCCACGTCGAAAGTCCGGAACAGGCCGGCTTCCTGCCCGCCGGTGAGGATCGCATCCACCGCTGTCATCTCCTCTCGGTGATGATCGCTCTCGCCGCGGTTCGGGGCGTCGGGATCGTCGGACGCATACAGCGCCGAGAGAACTCTCATCTCTCGCACGTGGCGAGCGCAAAAGGCGATGCTGCCGCGGATGAACGCCGTGAGCATCGCCTCCGGCGACCGCGCCGCGTTGGCCTCTGGCTGGACCTCACTGCGGCCGAGATCATAGATCTGCTCGACAACCGCCGCGAAAAGTGCCGCGCGACTGTCGAAATGATAGGTGATCAGCTTGCGGCTGACACCCATCTGTCGTGCGATGCGCACCAGTGACGCCTGGCTGACGCCGATCTGGTCGATGACCTCGACAGCAGCTTCGATCATTTGCTGCCGACGCACCCGAGCGATCATGGAAGTAGCGGCCACCACCGCAAAACTACCACCCCTGGCAATCATTTACCAGGGGTGGGAAATTAATCCGCGAGCCTCCATGCCTGTGGCGCACCGACCGCCGCGCGAGCCACCAGACCCTTGCCTGCGATGGCTCGGAGTGACAAGGTGTGAACCAGCACACCGATCTTACTGTCCGGTAAGAATGGTGTTTTTCGTCAGCCTGCGAACATGGAGTTCACCGTGACCTCGTACTTTGTGACCGGTGGCAGCGGATTCATCGGACGCCGCGTCATCAGACAACTACTCGCAACCGATCCCGACGCGCAGATCCACGCGCTCGTCCGCCAGGGCTCCCTGCCCCGGTTCGTCGACACCGTGCGTAGCTTCCCCGGTTCGCACCGCGTCCACCCGATCATCGGGGATCTCACCGTCGACGGCCTCGGAGTCGACGACGACATCGAGGTCGACCACGTCGTCCATCTCGCCGCGATCTACGACATGACAGCCGACGCGGCCAGCCAGCATGCCGCGAACGTGGAGGGCACCGCACGGGTCGCGGACTTCGCCGTCGCCCATGATGCGATGTGCCATCACATCTCGTCGATCGCGGTGGCCGGTGATCACGCGGGCGAGTTCACCGAGCAGGATTTCGATCTGGGCCAGTCCTTCCCGACGCCCTACCACCGCACCAAATTCGAGGCCGAGAAGGTCATTCGCGAGCGTGCGGGTTTGCGCTGGCGTGTGTATCGCCCGTCGGTGGTGGTCGGCGACTCCCGTACCGGCGAGATGGACAAGATCGACGGCCCGTACTACTTCTTCGGTCATCTTCGCCTGCTGGGGAAACTACCTGCGGCACTGCGTCTCCCGTTTCCCGACCTCGGACGCATCAACATGGTGCCGGTGGACTATGTGGTCGACGCCCTCGTCGCCCTGATCGGTCTCGACCCGGAATCCGGCGGCCGGGTGTATCACCTCGGGGACCGCCGCGAGGTGTCGATCACCGAGATGTACAACGCGCTGGCCCCATCCCTTCGAGCCCCCAAGGGCATCAACGCGATCCCCCACCAGATCGTCGGACGCGCCACGTCGTTGGCCGGCACTCCCCCGTTACGCCTCGGCCGCAACCTCATTGCCCGCCAGGTCGGTATCCCGCCCGCCCTGCTCGACGGCATGGACCTGCCCGTGACGTTCCGCTCTGACCTGACCATCGCACGGCTGGCCCGATTCGGGATTCGCCCACCGGAATTCGACGACTATGCACCCTTGCTCTGGCGGTACTGGGAGCGCGCTCTCGACCCGGCGCGTCATCGGCGATCCGATCCGCGCGGTCCGCTCGTCGGCAAGGTCGTCCTGATCACCGGCGGCTCGTCCGGTATCGGCAAGGCCACCGCCCGCATGTGCGTCGAGCGAGGTGCCACGGCGCTGATCGTGGCGCGTCACGCCGAGGAGCTGGAATCCGCGGCACTCGAGGTGAATTCGGCAACACCCAAGCCCGGACTCCCTCGCGGACAGGCGTTCCCGTTCGTCTGTGACATCACCGACGAAGAGTCGGTGCGCGCCATGGTGAAGACCGTCATCGTCGACCACGGTCACGTCGATATCCTGGTCAACAATGCCGGCCGTTCCATCCGTCGGGCGACCATCAACGCCGTCGATCGCTCCCACGACTATCACCGAGTGATGGCGGTCAACTACTTCGGTGCGGTCAATCTGGTGCTGGCGTTGCTGCCGCACATGGTCGAACGCGGCAGTGGCCACATCGTCAACGTCACCTCGATCGCCGTGCAGGCGCGCGGCGCGCGGTTCGGCGCGTACGCGGCGTCGAAGGCGGCACTGGAGGCGTTCAGCGATTCGGTCGCCGCCGAGACCTTGTCCGATCACGTGACGGTCTCCCATGTGCGGCTCCCGCTGGTTCGGACACGCATGATCGCGCCGACCGAGCAGTACCGGGACTCGGCCGGGGTGTGGTCGGTCGACAAGGGTGCCTCGCGCGTGCTGGATGCGATTCTGCGCCGGCCACAACGGGTGTCGACACCACTGGGTGACCTCGCCGACCTGGGCCACCGCTTCGCCCCACGGCTGACCACCCGGATCATGCATCAGGACTACCTCCTCAGCCGCGAATCAACCGCTGCTCTGGAGAACTCCACAGCCGGTGACACCCCGTGATCGATACCCCGTATCTGGCAGTCGATCTCGCTCGCCTGGAGTCCAACCTCACGGCCATGGCACGACGATGCGCCGACCTCGGCGTGGCACTGCGCCCACATGCCAAGACCCACAAGTGCATCGAGATCGCTCAGCTCCAGATCGGCTGCGGTGCCGCAGGTCTGACGGTGGCAACCATCGGTGAGGCCGAGGTGTTCGCGGCCGCGGCAGAACAAACCGGGTGTCGCGATCTGTTCATCGCCTACCCGCTGTGGGTGACCGCCCACACGGGTGCGCGGTTACGCGAACTCGCTCGCGCGGCGTCGATGCGCGTGGGTGTCGACTCGATCGCCGGAGCGCACCGCCTCGCCGCCGAGGTCGCACGGCCCGATACACATCTCGAGGTGCTCGTGGAGATCGATTCCGGACATCACCGCACCGGGGTGGCGGCCGAACAGGCCGGGCATGTGGCGGCAGCAGCAGCCGCCGCGGGCCTCGACGTGGTGGGTGTGTTCACCTTCCCCGGACACGGATACGGTCCGGGAACGGCGCGCGCCGAGGCCGGCGCCGCCGAGGCGGTGGCGTTGCGCGACGCGGCAGCGTCGTTGCGCGACAATGGTATCGATCCCCGGGTGATCAGTGGCGGATCGACCCCGACGGTCGAGTTCGCCGAGGCCGGAGCTCTCACTGAGATCCGGCCAGGTGTCTACCCGTTCAACGACGCCCAGCAGGTCGAGTTGGGCAGCGCCACCGTCGACGAGGTGGCGCTGACCGCGGTCACCACGGTGGTCCACCGATCGCGGTCGCGGGTGATCGTCGATGCCGGCAGCAAGATCCTCGGCGCCGACCGGCCTGGGTGGGCAACGGGTTTCGGGCATGTCCTCGACTCCCCGCGAGCCCGGATCACCGCGTTGTCGGAACATCACGCCACCATCGACTACCCCGAGGATGACGACCCCGAGGGGCCGGCGAGTATCCCCGATCCGGGAGACCGGATCGAGGTGATCCCCAACCACGTGTGCACGGCCGTGAACCTCGTCGATGACCTGATCGTGAAAGGCCAAGGGGAACACTCACTGTCGTGGCGCGTCGCCGCCCGCGGCCGCAACAGCTGAAGCCAGCTCGCTCAGTCGTAGACCCCCTCCACCACCCAGCCACCGGAGCGGTAGCACAGCAGCAACGCACGGGAGTCGTCGAGCAACACCTGCGCGCGGGCACTGATCGCCTCATGCCCCGATTCCGGGCCGACAGGTTCCAGACCGACCGGCCACGGCCCGGCCCACCACCGCACCTCCCAGCCCTGCCGGGAGGGTTCGGGCATCCGGACCATCGTCGGTTCGGCGGTGAACGCGCCTCGCGGGGTGACCTGCACCGGCTCTCCCGCGGGATCGATCACCTCGACCGGCGCGTCGGACGACATCGTCGGTGCCGGTTGGGGCAGACGGCCCGGCCAGGGCGCCTCCGGGTCGCGCCCGGGTACCGGGTCTTCGCCGAGGGTGATCATCGAGATCTGTTCGGCGGGACCGCGTCCACCGCTGAGCACGGGTATGCGCACCGCATCGCCGCCGAGCAGGCCCTGTACCCGCTCCATGCTGCGGCGCGCTCGTTCGGTCAGTTCCGGTTCGCCGGGCAGCCCGGCACCGGTCAACGCGTGCTGCAACATTCCGGCGTCGACGACCTCGACGGGCACCAGCCGTAGGACCGCGATCGGCGAATCCGGCCGCGCGTCGCCGGAACCCCGGGTACGACCACTGGTCATCCATCCCTCGAGTTGCCAGCGGATACGGTCGGCGGTCGCCGACGCCGTGAGCGGTTGGGCACAACGCCAGGTTCGCGAATGACGCTGTCCACGTTCGGTGATCGCTTCCACCGTCAACTTGGTGCAGGACACCGACGCACCGACGAGACGCCGGTGCAGCAGTTCGGCGATCCGGCGGCCGGCGAAGGCGGCCGCGTCGATCCGATCGATCAGCGGGTCGCACGGGTACTCGATCACCAGGTCTTCCGGCAGCGCCTGCGTCGAGGGCGGACGGCCCGGCTGGGCGGTGGCCTGCCGATGTGCGATGACCGCGTCGGCGTCGAATCTCGTGGCAACGTCGGACGCCGCCATCGCGGCGAACGCCCCGATGGTCCGTAGGCCGAGCCTGCGGAGCAGATCGACCAACTCGGTGCGACCGGGCCCGCACAGGGAGGGTTCGGCCGCGAGGTCGGCGATCGGCCGATCCGCCAGGTGCTCACGATCGCCGCCGGGCGGCACACTGTGTCCGGTGCGCGCGGCCAGAACCGCGGTGAACAGTTCGTCGGCGACGCCGACCTGCGACTCCACCCCGCACGCGGAGACCCGGTCGATGAGTTCCTCGGCGAGTTCGGCCTCTCCCCCGAACACCCGCGCCGCTCCCGACAGCCGCAGGACCACCAACCCGGGCCGCACCACCTCCATCGCCGGGACCAGGTCGGCGACCGCGGCGGCCACCGGCTCGAACAACCGGCCGTCCCGATGTTCGTCGGCGGTGACGACCGTCATCTCCGGACATACCGATTGCGCCTGTCGTTTACGCATCCCCCGCCGAACCCCGAGCGCCCGCGCCGGGGCCGAGCAGGCGATCACACGATTGGCGTGCAGCACCGCCACCGGGTGTCGGGGCGGCAGATCGGCATCGGCGGCGGCTGCCGTGGCGGGCCAGTCCGGACACCACAGCGCCAGCACCCGCGCCTGCGCGGCCATCAGTTGGCCACCGCACCGGGCGCGTCGGCGGCCACCGACACCGACGGCCCCACCCGTCGGATGTGTACCGCGTCGTCGCCGAATCCCCCTGCGGTGACGTCGATCTCGGCGGAACGTCGGCGGTGGTCGCGACCACCGACGACGATCTGCAGCCGCATACCACCGACCCGTCCGTAACCCCGATGGGCACCGGCGAGATCGGCGGCCTCCGGGCCGTGTCGATAACCGACCACCCGCGCATCCATCCGGGTGTGGACGCCGGGCCAGTCGCCGTCGACGACCACCAGCGACGAACCCTGTTGGCGCGCACGGCCCCCGACCACCCGGCTCCGCGAGGGGGCGACGGTGATCCCGCGCAGCCCCACCACGACCACGTCCATGCCGTCGAGCAGTACCGCGGCCACTTCCACCGGGTCGATACCCGGGTCCGGGACCACCGCGATCCGACGCAGATCAGCGCCCATCTCCACCGCGGCGAGCAGATTCAGGCGCGGCATCCCGACAATGCCCACCTGGTGTCCCGCCTGCGTGAGGGTGGCGATCATCGCCATCAGCAGCGACCGCGCACCCCGGTAACCGACCACCGTGCCCCGGGCGATCCCGTGCTGTCCGGAGCTCCCGTCCTTCCCGATTCCGCTGCGGGGCAACAGGTCTGCGATGGCATCCGGTAAGGCGAAGACCTCGGCCGGCCCGGGTTGTACCGAGCGTCTGTCGGGCATCCCCGACATCACCGCCATCTTTCGACGCAGGGAGTCGAGGGTGTCGGAATCCGCACGTCCCGACCCTTCTCGCCCACTCCGATCCAGTGGCACCACACTCATGACACACCCCTTCCGGCCAGCGCACACAATGCTCGGCGGGCCGGGAAGTGCCACACCATCGCGTCCCATCCGACTCGGGGGACCACCCCGCGAATCGAATGTTTTTTCGATGCCCTGATCGTACGACGCGGCTCCGACAGTCCGCAACCGCGCAGGTCGCCCGGGCTTCTTCCCGAAGGAGCACGCCCTTCCCCGGAGAATCTCCCGAGAAAGAATGAGACCCCCGGGAAGAACGCGCGGTCTCAGAACAACGTGAGTGCTTGTGTCAGTTCGGGTTCGGCCACCGGATCGTCGACGCCGGAATGCTGCTCCGGGTACCCCACACGCGAGCCCGACGACCCGGCCAACCCGTGACGTGCCACCATCGGCCGCATCCGTTCCCGCAGCCACGACGAATACTCCGGGGTGACGTAGGCGCCCCGCCCGTAGAGCGTGCGGTATCGGCGGACGAGCGCCGGGTGATGTTCGGCGAGCCAGGTCAGAAACCACGGCTTGGTGGCGCCGCGCAGATGCATCGGGATGACGGTGACGCCCGACGCCCCAGCCTCGGCGAGCGAGGCGAGCAGCGCGTCGAGGTGCGCGCTGGAGTCGGTCAGGTACGGGATCACCGGGGCGACCATGACGTGCGGGGCGAACCCGGCCTCGGCGATGTCGCGGATCAGTGCCAGCCGCGCCGCGGGCGACGGCGTCCCCGGTTCGATCTGCTTCTGCAACTCGGCATCATGAAAGGCCAGCGAGATACTCAGCGACACCGGCACCTGCCCGGCGGCCTGACGCAGCAGGGGCAGATCGCGTCGCAGCAGCGTGCCCTTGGTGAGGATCGAGAAGGGCGTGGCCGATTCCGTCAGCGCCGAGATCACGCCGGGCATCAGCCGATAGCGGCCCTCGGCCCGCTGATAGGGGTCGGTGTTGGTGCCCAGTGCCACAGGTTCCCGACGCCAGGATCGACGCCGTAATTCCTTGCGCAACACCGCGGCCACGTTGAGTTTGACCACGACCTGCGAGTCGAAGTCCCGGCCCGCATCGAGGTCGAGGTATTCGTGGGTGGGCCGGGCGAAGCAGTACCGACAGGCATGGGTGCACCCCCGAAAAGTGTTGACCGTGTAGGTGAACGGCAACCCGGACTCCTCGGGCACCCGGTTGAGCGCACTCTTGGCGAGGACCTCGTGAAAGGTGATGCCCTCGAACTCCGGGGTCTGCACCGATCGCACCAGCCCGGCCCGTCCCAGACCCGGCAGGGCACCATCGTCGGCTTCGACAGCCTGTTCGGACCAACGCATACCCGGAGTCGAACACATGTGCTACGGCTTGTCAATCTCCGCGTCGAACTCCCTGGCCGATCACGGCGTGCCGCGAGATGCTCCGGTTCGGCCGCACTCCCCCTCGACTCCCCTCATCGGCGGACGCCCAGCTCACACCGGGCAATACCCCTGCGTGCCCCGGCTATCATCGCTGTCATGCCCGCCGACGTCGACAGCCACCGGACACCCGGCCCCAATTTCCTGGTGGCCGGACGCTATCGGCTCGTCTCGCGCATCGGTGGCGGCGGCATGGGCGCGGTCTGGCTCGCCCGCGACCAGCTCCTCGACCGTGAGGTGGCCGTCAAGCAGGTCCTCTCCACCGAAGGATTGTCCGAGGACTCCGCGGAAACCGTTCGGCAGCGCGCGATGCGCGAGGGCCGGATCGCCGCCCGACTGAGCCACCGCAACGCCATCGCCATGCACGACGTCGCCCTCGACGGCGGCGAACCCTGGCTGGTGATGGAGTATCTGCCCTCACGCAGCGTCGCCCAGATCCTGCATGCCACCGGCACTCTCGAGGTCACCGAGGCCGCGAAGATCGGCGCGCAGGTCGCCGACGCGATGGTCGAGGCACACGCATCGGGAATCATCCACCGCGACATCAAACCCGGCAACATCCTCATCGCCGGGGGTGGGCGTCAGGCCGGGCTGGTCAAGATCACCGACTTCGGCATCTCCCGCGCCAAGGACGATGTCACCCTCACCCAGACCGGCCTGATCACCGGCACCCCAGCCTATTTCGCACCCGAGGTCGCGCGCGGCGACGAGCCGGCCGAGCCGTCGGATGTGTATTCTCTCGGCGCCACCATCTACACGATGGTCGAGGGGGAGCCGCCGTACGGCGTCGACGACAACTCGCTGGTGATGTTGCATCGGGTGGCGCGTGCGCAGATCAATCCGATGAAGCGGGCCGGCGTACTCGAACCGGTCCTGTTGCGGATGCTCGAGCCGAGCCCTCGGCGCCGCGTCACGATGGCGCAGGCACGCGACGAACTCGCCCGGATCGCCGCGGGTGAGCACGGCTCCACCGAGCAGGTGCTGACCAGCCTCGTCTCCCGATCCGACCTCGGCCTGAACACCCGGCCTCGCACGGCACCACCGTCCGGGCCACCACCGGCGTCGAGTTCATCCCGCGGCATGACCTCGAATCCTGCTGCACCACAACGCCATTACGATCCCACCCGCGTGGCGACGCCATCGCCCTACGATCCGGCCCGAGCACCCGGCGCCATGTCCCATCCCGGCGCCCAGCCTCCGGGACAGTACTCGCCGCGCTATCCGACGGCGCCGTCCTACAGCAGCGCGATGCCGCCACTCGGTCCACCCGCGCCGCACCGGCAAACCTCGCCGGGTGTCCTTGCCGCCGTGGTGTTCTTGTTCTTCGTCGTCCTCGCCGCCATCATCGTGCTGGTGATCGCGCTCGTCTGATCAAGCGCTCGACTGATCAAGCACTCGCCCATCAAGCCTTTCGGCCGATCCGGGCGAGGCACGGTTCACCCGATGTGACGGGTCGCCGCCCATCGGGTGAGCGCATTCCGGTTGGACTGCTGGGTCTTTCGGAGCACGTTGGAGGCGTGGGTCTCGACGGTCTTGATCGAGATGAACAGTTCTTCGGCGATCTCGCGGTAGGTGTACCCGCGTGCGAGCAGTCGCAGGACCTCGAGTTCCCGTCGGGTCAGCGAGTCGAGTTCGGGGTCCAGTTGCGGCTCCGGCGTCGACGACTTGCCCGTGAAGGAGTCCAGCACGAATCCGGCCAGACGCGGGCTGAACACGGCGTCGCCCTCGGCGACGCGACGGACCGCGTCGGCGAGTTCGCTCCCGTCGATCGTCTTGGTCACGTAACCGCGGGCACCGGCGCGGATCGTGGCGATCACGTCCTCGGCCGCGTCGGACACCGACAACGCCAGGAACACCGGGGCATCGACGCCCAGCGCGTCGGTCACCCCACGCAGCACCGCGACCCCACCACCGGCGGGCATGTGCACATCGAGCAGCACCACATCCGGTCGCAGACGGGTGATCCCGGCGATCGCCTCGGCGACCGTGCCCGCCTCGCCGGCGACCGTCAGACCGTCCTCGCCGGCGAGTTCGGCCCGCACCCCCGACCGGAACACGCCGTGATCGTCGACGAGGAACACCCGGTAGTGCCCGGTCTGCGGCGCTTCGATGGTCATGATGCCTTTCCGTGGTCGGTGTTCGGATCGTCGGTGGCTTGCTGGTCGGTGCAGTGCTGGGCGGTGCCGGTGTGGTCGGAGCCCGGGCGCCCTGCACCGCGACGGCCAGGAGTCCGGACGACCGAGGGATCCTCGCCGGAAGTGGCGGTATCCGAACGCTTTTCGAGATCGGCCCCGGCCTTCTCGTCCTCGTGCGGGACGGGGTCCCCACGGGGCATGGTGACCCGCACATTGGTGCCGCGACCGGGCGCCGAACGGATGGACACCCGCCCACCGACGCGTTCGGTGCGGGCCCGGATCGACCGTGCGATGCCCTGACGGTCGCCGTCGACCCGGTCGGGATCGAAACCGACGCCGCGATCGCGCACGTACACCTCGACCTCGTCGTCGCCGACCTCGAGGTAGACATCGATCTTGCGTTCACCGGAGTGCTTGGCCGCGTTGATCAATGCCTCCCGGGTCACCCCGATCAGCGCGGGCCACCGTTTCGCGATCGACTTGTCGGTCTCCTCGTCGGGCCGCAGATCGCCGACCGTCACCACCTCGACCTCGATGCCGTAATGGTCTTCGATCTCGCCGGCCACACTGGTCACTGCAGCAACCAGGGACCCGCCGCGCTGCGCCGGATCACCGAACAGCCACGTCCGCAATTCTCGTTCCTGGCTGCGAGCCAGGCGCGCGACCTCCTCGGGCTTGGCGGCCTGCTTCTGGATGAGGGCCAGCGTCTGCAGCACCGAGTCGTGCAGGTGCGAGGCGATCTCCTCGCGTTCGGCATTGCGGATGCGCGCGGCCCGTTCCTCGTTGAGGGCGCGCCACATTCGCATCCAGAGCGGCACCGTCAGCAACAGCACGCCCAGCAACGTCGCACCGACCGCGAGGAGCGTCGTACTCAGTCCGCCGAAGTTTCGGGTGCCGGCGAACACGATGACGACCAAGCCCCCGATCACCAGGACCGCGCCACCGGCCAGCCGTGTCCAGGTCAGCAGCGGACCGTGGGGGCGGGCACGCGCCGAGGTGTCGAATTCGCGCCAGACCAGGCTCGCGCCGACGGCCACGAACACCAGTGGCACGAGATAGGTGGCGGGGGTACCGGATGCGGCGAAGCCCACCACGCTCATCGCGACCAGTCCGATGAGCGCCAGTCCCCACGCCTGCCTGCGCTCGGACGGGCTGGGAGCGGCGACGTCGTCGCCCGGCGGGCAGAAGAACCACAACAGCGCGTACGCGAGCGCACCCGCCCCGGCCATCGCGGTCAGTACGACGAAGACGACGCGGACCCGGAATGCGTCGACACCGAGGTGGTCGGCGACACCGCCGGCGACACCACCGATCACGCGGCCGCCACTGCGGCGCATCAGCCGCTGCGCACGCTCGACGTCGGTTGCCATGCCTTCGATACTTCCATGATCGTCGGGCCCGGGCATCAGGGTTCACCCCGGTGCCGACCCCGAAGACCGCGCCACCGACCGGCGTCGGTGACGCGTCGATCCGGGTGGATCTCAGGGTCGGTCCCCGATGTGAGCTCGCCACGAACCGAGCACGATGAGTGCCATGGACACGACGCAGCTTCGGACGCAGCTCGAACGGCTGTGGGCCACACGGCCCACCAGACCGGCCTCTCCGCGCACCATCGCCGGTGTCTGCACGGGCATCGGTGAGCGCTACCGGGTCGACCCGACGCTGGTGAAGGTGGCATTCGTGGTGGCGGCCGTCTTCGGCGGCAGCGGGGTGCTCCTGTACCTCGCGGCGTGGATCGCCTTTCCGTCCACCACCCGGGCCCGCACGCACGCCGCGGGCGGCGATCGCGGTGTCTCCCATGGGTGGCACAACAATCCGACGGTGATCCTGTGGGTGGTCGTCGTGATCGTCGTGTCGTCGGTGTTCTCGCGTGGCCCTTGGGGTTCGGGCGGAATCGTCGGCGGCATCCTGATGCTCATCGGATGGTGGTTGTTGTTCCTGCGCACGCCCGAACCGCCCGCCGACACCAGCGTGGCGACCGTGTCGGCGCCCGAACCGCCGCAACGATTCGTCCGCTGGACCCCGCGCGCGGTACGAACCGGTGCAGCATCCACGGCATCGGCGTCGGTACCCGGCACACCGGGAGCGGTCGATCTCGCCAAGCCGGCGGCCGGGCTCGCCACATCACCGACCGCGAGCACCACAGCCTCGACTTCTGCCGCACCGACCGACTTCGTCGAGGCCACACCCCCGTCGTGGGATCCGCTCGGGGCCGCCCGATTCGCCTGGGACCTCCCCGAACCCACCACACCGGCGGCGCCGCCGACGCCACCTGCCGCACCCCGCCGATCGGCGTTCTCGTTCATCGTGGTCGGCATCGCGGTCCTGGTGGTGGCCGGCGGGATCGCCGCACACGGACTCGGCGCCGGCTGGTTCACCGTGCCACACGTGCTGTCCCTGGCGTTGGCCGTGATCGGAGCGGGTCTGCTGGTCAACGGGCTGCGAAAGCATTCCACGCAGTCCCATCCGGGGGCGTTGATACCACTCGCGGTCGGACTGTCAGCGGCGGTGATCGTGACCACGTTGCTCGCCGGCGCCGCCTCCGGTGACCACCGGTTCGGTATGCCCGGCGGCGGGGTCGGCGAGCGGAATTGGAAGCCCATGAGCGAGAACGACATCCGTGACGACTACACGCTGACCATGGGCAGCATGACGCTCGATCTCCGCGACGTCGACCTGACGACCGACGAGACCGTGCACCTACGCAACGGAATCGGTGAGATCGTCGTCGAGGTGCCCGCCGGGATGAACATCCGAGCCGAATGCAGCGCGGGCGTCGGCGACTACTCCTGCCCCGAGGGACTCGACGGCGGCAACGACGGCACCACCGGTCCCGTGCTCACCATCGACGCCCACACCAATGTCGGCAGCGTGAAGGTACAGCGATGAGCAGCTCCGGCAACCCCTGGACAGGAGACGAGATGAACAGCACGACACCATCATTCGACAACACGGAGGACAGCGACACCGACCGCGCACCACAGCATCGGGCCCCCGTGGTGGCGGTGATCGGGCTCGCCGCCCTGCTGGTGGCCGGCTGGGGACTCGCCGACGGGCCGACGCTGCCCGACCCGGCGACCATCGGATGGGTCGTCGTCGGGATCGCCGTCGCCGTCGGCGCCCTGCTCATCGCGACCGGAGCGCGATCGGCCCGGTCGCGCTGATCATCTGCCGAACTGTCTAGAGGTTCGGTTGCCCGCTCATGATCACGATGATCACGACGCCATAGGTGACGAGCGCTGCGGCACAGGCGGTGACCACCGCTCCGACAACACTTCCGGTGCGCCGATGCACCGTCACGGCCGCAACGATCGCTGCCGCGGCGAGTAGCAGGGACACGAGTGTCAGCGCTGCGAGACCGATGGCGCCGGACATCTCACTCGCACGTCGATGGCGACGGCACCACGGCCCCCACTCACTCCCACTCGATGGTGCCCGGCGGCTTGCTGGTGACGTCGAGGACGACACGGTTCACGTCGGGGACCTCGTTGGTGATGCGGGTGGAGATGATCTCGAGGACCTCGTAGGGCACGCGGGTCCAGTCGGCGGTCATCGCGTCCTCACTGGAGACCGGGCGCAGCACGATCGGATGACCATAGGTGCGGCCGTCGCCCTGCACGCCGACGCTGCGCACATCGGCGAGCAGCACCACCGGGCACTGCCAGATCTGCGTGTCGAGTCCGGCGGCCGTCAATTCCTCACGCGCGATGAGATCGGCCTTACGCAACATGGCCAGCCGCTCCGCGGTGACCTCCCCGACGATCCGGATCGCCAGACCCGGACCCGGGAACGGCTGACGCGCAACGATCTCCTCCGGCAGACCGAGCTCACGGCCAACGGCGCGCACCTCGTCCTTGAACAGCAGGCGCAGCGGCTCGACGAGACTGAACTCGAGATCCTCGGGCAGTCCGCCGACGTTGTGGTGGCTCTTGATGTTGGCCGTACCACTCCCACCGCCGGACTCGACGACGTCCGGATACAGGGTGCCCTGCACCAGGTAGTCGACCTGCTGTCCGCCCTCGGCGTGATCGCCGAGCACCTCACTCACCGCGCCCTCGAAGGAGCGGATGAACTCGCGGCCGATGATCTTGCGTTTCTGTTCCGGATCGCTGACCCCCGACAACTCACGCAAGAAGGTATCGGCGGCGTCGACGGTGACCAGTTTCGCGCCGGTGGCACCGACGAAGTCGTGTTGCACCTGCTCACGCTCGCCCGCACGCAGCAAACCGTGGTCGACGAACACACACGTCAGGCGATCGCCGATCGCACGCTGCACCAGGGCCGCCGCGACCGCGGAGTCCACCCCGCCGGACAGACCACAGATGGCCAGACCGTCGCCGATCTGGTCGGAGACCTGGTCGATGAGTGCGTCGGCGATGTTGGCGGCGGTCCAGTCGGCCTCGAGCCCGGCGATCTCGTAGAGGAAGCGGGTCAGGATCTGCTGACCGTGCGGGGTGTGCAGCACCTCCGGGTGGTATTGCACTCCGGCCATCCGGCGCCCGACGTTCTCGAACGCGGCGACCGGCGCACCGGGCGTCGAGCCGGTGACGGTGAAGCCCTCCGGCGCCTCCTGCACGGCGTCGTTGTGGCTCATCCACACCGGCTGAGTGCTGGACAGGCCCTGGTGCAGGAGCCCCTCGTCGGCGAGAGTCAGTGTGGTGCGCCCGAATTCGCGCCCACCGGTGTTGGCCACCCGGCCACCCAGTGCCGCGGCCATGGTCTGGAATCCGTAGCAGATACCGAAGACCGGGAGGTCGAGGTCGAGGATCGCCGGATCCAGTCGCGGGGCGTCCTCGGCGTACACCGAGGCGGGCCCACCGGAGAGGATCAGCGCCACCGGGTCCTTGGCCTTGAACGCCTCGATACCCGCGTCGTGCGCGATCACCTCGGAGTAGATCCGCGCCTCACGGACACGGCGCGCGATCAACTGCGCGTACTGGGCACCGAAGTCGACGACGAGCACCGGGCGCGGGCCGTCGATGAATCCCTGCGAATCGGTCACGGGGCGAGTCTAGTGGCACCGCCGGACACCGGGCGGTTCACCCTGCGCGCCCTGGCGGATCGCACGCCCCGATCGTCGTGGAATACTCATCTTTCGCAATGACTACTTCTGATACCCGGCCCAGTGCCTGGTCACTGACCATCGCCGACATCACCCAGGCGGCGGTATTCGCCGCGCTGATCGCCGCGCTCGGCCTCCCCGGCACCATCACCGTGGGCACCGCCGGCGTGCCCATCACCTTCCAGACGCTCGGCGTGATGCTCGCCGGGGCGATCCTCGGCCCCAAGAAGGGCACGTTGTCGGTGGTCATCTTCATGGTGCTCGCGATCGCCGGCCTGCCCATCCTCTCCGGCGGCCGCAACGGGCTGACCGCGTTGAGCTCCCCCACCGCGGGTTTCTTCGCCGGCTTCCTGCCGGGAGTGATCGTCATCGGCGTACTGACCGCACTGATGATGTGGACGCGCGCCCGATCGCAGACGGTGCCGCGGTATCGGGTGCTGCCCGGCATCGTCATCAACATCATCGGCGGGATCCTCGTGGTGTACATCTGCGGCACCATCGGCCTGATGATCCGCGCCGACATGACGCTGTGGGCGGCGATCGCCGCGAACGGCTGGTTCATCCTCGGCGACGCGATCAAGGCCGTCGTCACCGCCTTGGTCGCCGCCCAGGTCCACCGCGGATGGCCGGGTCTGATCGACCCGCTGCGGCGACCGACCCGCGAGGCCTCCCCGTCGAACTGACCGCGACCGGACCGCCATCGTGATCGAGTTCCGCGACATCACCCACGCCTTCGGTGCCCGCACCGTGCTGCGCGAGGTGTCGCTGACACTGTCGGAACATCGCATCGGGATCGTCGGCGCCAACGGCAGCGGCAAATCGACCCTGGTGCGAATGATCAACGCGCTCGTCGTCCCCGACCACGGCACGGTGACGGTCAACGGGATCGACGCGCGACGCCACAAACGACGCGTCCGCCGCGAGGTCGGCTTCATCTTCTCCGACCCCGACCGGCAGATCATCATGCCGACCGTCGCCGAGGACATCGAGCTCTCCCTCACCCGCACCGAACTGAACAGAACCGAACGCGCCGAACGCACCCAGACCGTCCTCGACCGGTTCGGGTTGGCCGACCACGCCGACTCCCCCGCCGGACGGCTCTCCGGCGGCCAGAAACAACTCCTCGCCCTGGCATCGGTGTTCGTCACCGAACCCGCCGTGATCGTCGCCGACGAACCGACCACCCTGCTGGATCTGCGCAACGCCCGGATGTTGCGCGCGGTGTTCGCCGGACTGACCGAGCAACTCATCGTCGTCAGTCACGACCTCGACCTCGTCTCCGACTTCGACCGCGTCCTGGTGATGGACGACGGACGCATCGTCGCCGACGACGAGCCCACCCCGGCACTGCGCCACTACCGGGAGATGATGACGTGAATCCGCTGGGCACCTACCGTCCGGGACACTCACCGCTGCACCGGCTCTCGCCCGGAATCAAGCTGGTCGGGCTCGCCGCGGCGATCCTGGCGATCTCCCTGGCCGTACGATCACTGCCCGCGCTGGGCATTGCCGCACTCGCCGTGGCGGCGCTCTATGCACTGGCCGGGATCGGACCGGTCACCGCCTGGCGCCAGTTCCGGCCCACCCTGTGGATCCTGGTGTTCATCTTCGCTTTCCAGTGGATCTTCACCGACGCGCGGCGCGCGCTGCTCGTGTGCGGAATCCTGGCGCTGTCGGTGCTGCTGGCGGCGGTGGTCACCCTGACCACCCGGACCACCGACATGCTCGACTCGCTGACCCGGGCACTACACCCGTTGCGGCGCTTCGGGGTTCGCACCGACCTCATCGCGATCGCCCTGGCACTCACGATCCGCACGATCCCCCTGATGGTCGAGATCGCCGGTCAGGTCGACGAGGCCCGACGGGCACGCGGCCTACGCCCCGGACCTCGAATCCTGGTGGCGCCCATCGTGCTCGGCGCCCTGCGCACCGCCGACGGATTCGCCGAGAGCCTCTCGGCACGCGGCCTGGACTGACCGCGCCACTCGCTACGCTCCCGGCGCCGAACCACCCGGCCCGCTCGCTACGCTCCCGGCGCCGAACCACCCGGCCCGCTCGCTACGCTCCCGGCGCCGAACCACCCGGCCCGCTCGCTACGCTCCCGGCGCCGAAGGCAATTCGACCCGCTCAACCGGCGTGATCGGCAAACGCAACGCCCCCGGCGCATCCGCGGGCACCACGGGCGCAACAGGTTCCACCGGCTGCAGTCGCGTATACCCCGCACCCTGTTCCGGCCGGGTGTCGAACTCACCCTTGTTGGGCCAGAACGCCATTGCGCGCTCGGCCTGGGCGCAGATCGACAACGACGGATTCACACCGAGATTGGCCGAGATCGACGCGCCGTCGGTGATGTGCAGCGTCGGGTAGTTCCAGACGCGGTGATAAGGGTCGATGACACCATTCGCCGGATTGTCGGAGATCGCGCACCCACCGAGATAGTGGGCGGTCAGCGGCATGTTGACGATGTCACCCCATGTGCCGCCGGCCATCCCGCCCGGGAGTTTGTCGGCGATCCGACGGGTGGCCTCGTTGCCCTTGGGAATCCAGGTCGGATTGGGCTCACCGATCCCCTGCCTGCTGGTGATGTAGCGCAGCGGTCCGCGTTTGCGCACGAAGGTGGTCAGCGAATTGTTGTTGTTCTGCATCACCAGGGCGATCACGGTCCGCTGACTCCACTTGCGCACCACCAGAATCCGGGCGAGCAGGAACGGATTGCGGGCCACCGCGGCCAGGAACTGGCCGAATCGTTGAGCCGGGGTGCCACCGTCGGTGAGCAGCGTCTGCAGATAGGCGATGGCGTTGGACCCCTTGCCGTAGCGGACGGGCTCGATGTGCGTGTTCGGCTCCGGATGGAACGACGAGGTGATCGCGACACCGTGCGAATAATCGTGCTGGGGATCGTATCGAGCCGCATTCGCACCGAGGATCGATTCGGAGTTGGTGCGGGTCAGACGCCCCATGGCATCCGAGATCGCGGGCAGGGTGCGCTCCTTGGCGTGATGGAGCAGACGCTGGGTGTTGAAAGTCCCCGCCGCGACGATCACCTGCGACGCGGTGTAGGTGCGGCTGCGCCGGCCCAGCGGACCCCACGACGACGAGCCGTGCGTGCTCACCTCCCAGGTACCGTCGGCCCGTCGGGACAGTCCGTCGACGGTGGTGCGGTCGATGATCGTCGCCCCGTTGCGTTCGGCCAGCCCGAGGTAGTTCTTCATCAGGGTGTTCTTCGCTCCGACCCGGCACCCGGTCATACAGGCGCCGCATTCGGTGCACGCGGTGCGCTCGGGACCCGCCCCGCCGAAGTACGGGTCGGGAACGGTCTGTCCGGGACGACCGGCCAGTCCGACCTTCTCCCCGAAGAACACACCGACCGGGGTCGAGGTGAAGGTGTCGCCGACACCCATCTCGTCGGCGACCTCACGCATGATGCGGTCCGATTCGGTGAACGTCGGATTGGTGACCACCCCGAGCATCCGCCGCGCCTGGTCGTAGTACGGCGACAGTTCGTCCTCCCAGTCAGTGATGTGATTCCACTGGGGATCGGTGAAGAACGGGGTAGGCGGCTTGTACAGGGTGTTCGCGTAGTTGAGCGATCCACCGCCGACACCCGCACCGGCGAGGATCATCACGTCCTTGAGGGCGTGGATGCGCTGGATTCCGTAGAGGCCGAGCTTGGGCGCCCAGAGCCACTTGTTGAGCCGCCAGCTGGTCTTGGCAAAATCCTCGTCGTCGAAGCGGCGACCCGCTTCGATCACGCCGACCCGGTACCCCTTCTCGACCAGGCGCAGCGCGCTGACGCTGCCGCCGAAGCCGGAACCGATGATGAGCACGTCGAAGTCGGGTGAACCATGGTGGGCTGCCATGGCGAACATTCTAACGCCGATTGTCACATTGAGTGATGGGGGCCTCGTCTTCCCCTCAGCGGTGAATCGTCAACCCGACCTTCTGGAACTCCTTGAGATCGGAGTACCCCGCTTTGGCCATTGAACGACGAAGTGCGCCAACCAGATTCAACTCCCCGTAGGGGTCGGCGGACGGGCCGGTGAGAATCTGTTCGAGGGTCGGTCGGCCGTCGGGCGTGGCCACCTGCAACAGGGCCCCGCGTGGGGTGTCGGGATGCGCGGCCGCCGACGGCCAGTACCAGCCTCGCCCCGGGGCCTGCGCCGCGGCGGCCAGCGGAGTGCCGAGCACGGCCGCGTCGGCTCCACAGGCGATCGCCTTGGCCAGGTCGCCGGAGGTGTGGATGTCGCCGTCGGCGATGACGTGGACGTACCGTCCGCCGGTCTCGTCCAGATAGTCCCGTCGGGCGGCGGCGGCGTCGGCGATCGCGGTGGCCATCGGCACCCCGATGCCCAGGACCTCGCCGGTGGTGGTGGCGCCCGCGGTGGAGCCGTACCCGACGATGACGCCGGCGGCGCCGGTACGCATCAGGTGCAGCGCGGTGCGATGATCGTGCACCCCGCCGGCGATGACGGGGATGTCGAGGTCGGCGATGAAGGTCTTGAGATTGAGCGGATGTTCGGCGCCCTGCACGACGTGCTCGGCGGAGATGATCGTGCCGTGCACCACCAGAACCTCGACACCACCGGCCACCAGGGCCGGGGTCAGTTCGGGAGCGTGCTGGGGGCTGACGCGCACGGCGGTGGTCACCCCGGCCTCGCGGATGGTGGCCACGGCCGCACCGAGCAGATCGGGATCCAGCGGCGCCGCATGCAGTTCCTGCAGGCGCCGCACCGCGGCCTGCGGATCGGGATCGGTGGTCGCCACCTCGACCAACTCGGCGATCTTGTCCTCGACGTCGCGATGACGCGCCCAGAGCCCTTCACCGTTGATGACGCCGAGAGCGCCGAGTCGTCCGAGTTCGATGGCCACCGCCGGCGAGACCAAGGCGTCGGTCGGATGACTCAGGATCGGCGCCTCGAAACGGTAGGCGTCGATCTGCCACGCCGTCGAGACGTCCTTGGATGACCGGGTCCGCCGCGACGGAACGATGCTGACGTCGTCGAGTTCGAAGGTCTGCCGCGCCGTCCGGCCCATGCCGAGGTCCACGAGGTCACGCACCGATGCGCCTTTCTGTCCGGCGCACTGTCGTTGCAACGCACGCCACGAGGGTCTTCTGGGCCCGCCACGTGCGGACCGGTGAACTTGCGGGTCGGACTCGTCGAGGCGAACTCAGCGAGAATAGTAGTTGGGCGCCTCGGCGGTCAGGGTGATGTCGTGCGGATGGGACTCCTTGAGTCCGGCCGCGGTGATCTGGACGAAGCGCGCCTTCTGCAGCTCCGGGATGGTGGTGGCACCGGTGTAACCCATTGCGGCACGCAGGCCACCGACGAGCTGATGGATCACCTGGTTCAGCGGACCCCGGAACGGGACCCGGCCCTCGATGCCCTCCGGGACGAGCTTCTCCTCCTTGAGGACGTCGTCCTGGAAGTAGCGGTCCTTGGAGTAGGACTTGCCCTGCCCGCGGCCCTGCATCGCACCGAGTGATCCCATGCCGCGGTAGCTCTTGAACTGCTTGCCGTTGACCAGGATCAGATCGCCCGGCGCCTCGGCGGTACCGGCGAGCAACGAGCCGAGCATGGCCGTCGACGCACCGGCGGCCAACGCCTTGGCGATGTCGCCGGAGTACTGCAGGCCGCCGTCGGCGATCACTGGAACGCCCGCGGCCTGACACACGGTCACCGCCTCGAGGATCGCGGTGATCTGCGGGGCCCCCACACCGGCGACGACGCGTGTGGTGCAGATCGAGCCCGGACCCACGCCGACCTTCACCGCGTCGGCGCCGGCGTCGATGAGTGCCTGCGCCGCCTCACGGGTGGCGACGTTGCCGCCGACGACCTCGACCCGGTCGCCGACCTCGGATTTCACCTTGGACACCATGTCGAGCACCAGCCGGTTGTGGGCATGGGCGGTGTCGACGATGATCACGTCGACACCCGCGTCGGCGAGTGCCATCGCCCGATCCCACTGCGTGTCGCCGGTACCCACGGCCGCGCCGACGAGCAGCCGGCCGTCGGAGTCCTTGGTGGCGAACGGGTGTTGCTCGGTCTTGACGAAGTCCTTGACGGTGATCAGCCCGGTCAGTTTGCCGTTGCCGTCGACGATCGGCAGCTTCTCGACCTTGTTGCGCCGCAACAGACCCAGGGCGGCCTCCGCGGAGACGCCCTCCTGGGCGGTGATCAACGGGGCCTTGGTCATCACCTCGGCGACCGGACGGTCCTGATCGACCTCGAAACGCATGTCGCGGTTGGTGATGATGCCGACGAGCTCGCCCTTCTCGTCGACCACGGGCAGCCCCGAGATGCGGTAGCGCGCACACATCGCGTCGACCTCGGCGAGGGTGTTGTGCGGTGAGCAGGTGACCGGGTCGGTCACCATGCCGGCCTCGGAGCGCTTGACCGTCTCGACCTGGGCGGCCTGGTCGGCGATCGACAGATTGCGGTGCAGCACACCCATGCCGCCGGCCCTGGCCATCGCGATGGCCATACGGGATTCGGTGACGGTGTCCATTGCCGAACTCACCAACGGCACCCGCAGGGAGATGTTCTTGGTCACCCGCGAGGACGTGTCGGCCTCGCTGGGGATCACATCTGATGCCGCGGGCAGCAACAGGACGTCGTCGAAGGTGAGGCCGAGCATTGCGACCTTGCCGGGATCGTCTCCACCGGTGCGAACGTGGGTCATCGGTCCATGGTATCGGGCAACCGGAGCCACAACCCAATGCGGCGATCGGAGCTCACGCGTGACCCCTGTGGAGCATGCACGGATCGACCGTCGAACTGTGGAACCGATGCGGCGCAGGTCACGCCATATCGGTTACGGTGGAGGTGTGCGTGACCACTTGCCACCAGGACTTCCGCCCGACCCGTTCGCCGATGATCCCAGCGATCCCGCGTCGGCGTTGGACTCGATGGAGCCCGGCATCCCCCTCGACGAGAACGAGCGGGTGGCGGTCGAAGAAGATCTCGCCGATCTGGCCGTCTACGAGGCGCTTCTGGCCCACCGTGGGGTCCGTGGCCTCGTCGTCGTCTGCGAGGACTGCCACGAAGACCATTACCACGACTGGGATATGTTGCGAGCCAACCTTTTACAACTTCTGATCGACGGCACCGTACGTCCGCACGAGCCCGCCGTCGACCCGCGCCCCGACGACTACGTCACGTGGGACTACTGCCGCGGTTACGCCGACGCGCACAACCACCTCGGCGACGAACGCTGAGCTGACCCCAACGACACCCCCGAGGCGAGACCACCGATCGGGGGTGTCGACCGAATCCCCCAGACGTCGAATGAGGCAGACGTCGATGTGGCAGACGTCAATCGGGCCGACGACGATCAGCCTGCCGGCGTGGTCGTGGTGGTCGTTGCCGTCGTCGGAGTCGGTGAACTGGTCGGCGTCGTGGTCGTGGGGGTGGTGCTCGGCGTCGTCGACGGCTCCGAGGGAGCGCTGGTCTGATCCGAGGTCTGCGGGGCACTGGTCTCGGTGCCACTGATATCGGGAGCGGTGGTACCCGGGCCCTGCGGCGTCGGCGCTGCGGGCGCGCCCGACTCGTCGGACTGCAGCCGGGTGATCCACTGATTCATCTGATCCCGGGTCTGCGAGTCGCGCACCGGCCCCATCTTCGTCTGCGCCCGCGCGATGAGCTGCTGTGCATGTGTGAGATCGCCGGAGGCGAGTGCCGCCTCGGCCTGCTCCAGGTCCGAACGCACGTCGTACGCGGCCTGCGTCTCCGATGCGGCCTGCGCGAACACGACCTTCTTGACACCCCACAGCGAGTCGCCCGGCTGGGCTCCCTCGCTCACCACGGTCAGGCCGGCCGCGGCGACCACCGCGATCGCCGCCGCACCGGCAACGACGCGCAGCGAGCGCACCACCCTGCCACCACGGCGCGCACCCGAGCGTGCGGCCATCGCGCGCTCGACCTCGGCAACACCGGGGATCGGCGGTGCGGGTTCGGAGAGAACCTCGTGGCGCCAGCCCGACAGCAGTGCAGCGAGCTGATACTCGGTGTCGTCACGGGTGGGCGTGGGCACGTCGTGGGAGAGCGCGTCGATGAACGCGTCGTCGAAGTGCACCTGCCGTAGATCGATGTCGGCTCGTCGCTCGTCCTCGTCGGATACGCCGTAACGGCCGTAACCGCCGCCATGCGGCCCGACCCCGGAACCCGGTACGCCCCCCGACGGCTGCGGGCCCGGCATGGGCCGACGCCGATCATGCTCGTCGTTCATTGCGTCGTCCACCTGCCTTCCTCAGCTCGTCTTTCAGTTTCGCCAGTGCTCGATGTTGGGCGACGCGCACCGCTCCCGGCGTGCTGCCGACCGCGTCGGCGGTCTCCTCGGCGGACATCCCGACCACCAGTCGCAACACGAGGATCTCGCGCTGCTTGTCGGGTAACACCGACAGCAGTTGTCGCATCCGTCGGCTGGCATCGGAGTCCAATGCCATCTCCTCGGGCCCGCCGAGGACCGTGGTGACATCGGGAACCGCCTCCACCGGATCGGCCTTGACCCGACCGGCGACCCGCATCGCGTCGGCGACCTTGTGGGACGCGATGCCGTAGACGAAGGCCATGAACGGTTTGCCCTGATCCTCATATCGGGGCAGCGCGGTCATCACCGCCATCAACGCCTCCTGCGCAATGTCATCCGCGGAGAACAAGTGGCGCTCTCCGACTCCGATTCGCCCTCGGCAGTAGCGCAGGATGGGCTCGTGCACACTCTCGAGAACTGACGTGAGAGCCACACGATCGCCCTGCCTCGCGGCGCGGACGGCGGCGTCCAGCTCATCACCCGTCAGTTTCATCGTCAGTCGAGATCCCCGTGTTACATAGTGTGTGGCGGACCTCACCTGGTCCGATGTGGTGCCATGACGGCCTGAACAGCGGCGCCGCCCTGCGCGGGGACTGCCATGCGGGCGCGGCGAACCCCAAACACCTTAGCGATCGTTCGCCGACGTCACGAACGGCATGCCGCGCGCGACCAGCAATCGATGCAGATCGTTGACAGACATGCCGGTCGACGACACCGACCCGACGGGTCCCGAATCCGGCGAGTCGCCGAGTCCCTGCAACAGCGACGATGCCGCCCAGCACAGCGGAAGCAAGCCCCCCTCGGCCGCCTGATCACGCAACGCCGCCGCGTCGAGTCGGGCCTGCTCGGTAGCCCCGGCGCCGGCGCGCGCAGCCGCGAGAACCAGCCCGGTCTTGATCCGATGTCGCTCGGTTCCGCGGTCCGCGCGGGCGGCGAGTTGTGCCTGCGCCCGCTCGGCGACCTCGAGCGCATGCTCCGCGTTGTCGGTGTACAGAGCCCATTCCGCGCGCACCCAGAGAAGCCGCAGCCGACACCGCGCCTCGGACAGCCACGGGCCCTCACCGAGATCGTCGGGCCGTCCGAGGACGACATCGGCCCGTTCGAGGAGTCGATGCGAGACACCGAACCGCAGCAACCCCAGATTGTCGGCGGCGAGATTGACCAGGGTGTCGGCCAGGGCGGCGCGATTCCACATCGGCACCCCGTGACGTGATGGCGCCCCGGCGGCATCGACGAACGCCAGCCCCCGCGAGTCCAGGGCCCGTGCGTCGCGGTGACGGCCCGACTGCCGGTAGAGCGACGCCGCGGTGGTCGTGGCGAGCGCCGCGAGCGGGCCGTCGCCGGCACGCCGAGCATCGA
Organism: Gordonia sp. L191; assembly: GCF_030077625.1. Lineage (NCBI taxonomy): Bacteria > Bacillati > Actinomycetota > Actinomycetes > Mycobacteriales > Gordoniaceae > Gordonia > Gordonia sp. L191. The sequence continues at coordinate 3,432,335 of NZ_CP125996.1, forward strand.
CCGTCAGCTCCGAGAGCGCGATCAACGCAGCCGCCCCGCAACCCAGCGCACCGAGCTCGACCGCCGCACACCACCGCCGCAGGAGCTCATCACCAGCGAAAACGTGTCTGGTGTCACCGTCCGGCGCCCCAGTTAGCATGAATTTAACTCGGCGACACAATTGTTAAAAATCGCGGCGGCATCAACGGGTGATGACGTGACGGTTTCGGTCAGGTTAATCGAATATCTTGGCCGGTCCTGTCGCACCATTTCTGCACACCCTCCCGTTTCTCTCCGGAAACTCCAATACGCACTGCTCACCCCGCATCTCCGCAGGCCACGGACGCCCCCGGAACACCGGCCCGCACGGCTGTGCTAGCACCGGACCCGTGGCTAACGCCACGTTAACAATGGCGGAATCTTTTCGATCATTTCCCGCTGATTGACGGTATTGACGTTGTTTCTCGGGCCCGCTTACTGTTCTCTTGCGTCGCCGGAAACGACCACGACAACGACCGTCATGAACTCCACACCGGCGCCACCGTCGGATCACGTCGCGACTCGACGCCCACAAGGTCGAAGCGAGTCCACGCCCTTGCAGAAGGAGATGCTGCCATGCCTGCACCGAACCACCTCCCCGGCCCCAACGCCGACGTCTGGGATTGGCAGATGCACGGCCTGTGCCGTGGCGTCGAATCATCGATGTTCTTTCATCCCGATGGTGAACGCGGCCGGGCCCGGGCGCAGCGCGAACGGCGCGCCAAGGAGATGTGCCATCAGTGCCCGGTGATCGCGCAATGCCGCGAGCACGCACTTGCCGTGGCCGAACCGTACGGAATCTGGGGCGGACTGTCGGAATCCGAGCGCAGCATGCTGATGAAGCGAGGAGTCGGACGCCGCATGGCGAGCTGACCACGCAGCCGTCACAACTGGGCACGACGACTCCCGGAAACACACGTCGTCGACACGACTTCGCAGAAACCAACTCCGCAGACACAAGCCTCACGACATGACGATGCCGGGGTGATCACCACATGGTGATCACCCCGGCATCGTCGTGAGAAACCGTCGTGAAGAAACCGACCGTCAGTGCGCGTGCCCGTGGCCGTGACCGGCGTCGGCAGCCGCCTCGGGCTTGTCGGTGACCGCGGTCTCGGTGGTGAGAACCATCCGGGCCACCGACGCGGCGTTGACAACCGCCGAGCGGGTCACCTTGACCGGGTCGATGATGCCCTCGGCAAACAGATCGCCATAGGTCAGTGTGGCAGCGTTGTAGCCCTCCCCCGTCCCGGACTCGGCAACCCGGTTCACCACGACCGCTCCGTCGACACCGGCGTTGGTGGCAATCCAGAACAGCGGCGCCTTGACGGCCTCGCGAACAACCCGCACGCCGAGCGCCTCGTCGCCGGGCAGCGAGTCGGCGAGAGCGTCGAGTACCTTGGCGGCCTGCACGATGGCCGAACCGCCACCGGCGATGATGCCCTCCTCGACCGCGGCCTTGGCCGCCGCAACCGCATCCTCGACGCGATGCTTGCGCTCCTTGAGCGCGGTCTCGGTGGCCGCCCCGACCCGGATCACCGCGATACCGCCGGACAGCTTCGCAAGACGCTCGGCGAGCTTCTCACGATCCCAGTCGGAGTCACTGTTCTCGATCTCGCGGCGCAACTGCGCGGCGCGATCGGCGATGGCCTCCGCGGTACCGGCACCCTCGACGATCGTCGTGGTGTCCTTGGTGACCACCACACGCCGCGCCGAGCCGAGCAGGTCGAGCTCGGCGGTCGCCAAACTCAACCCGATGTCGGAGGAGATGACGGTCCCGCCGGTGACCACGGCGAGATCCTCCAGGAACGCCTTGCGACGGTCACCGAAGAACGGGGCCTTCACCGCCACGGCCTTGATCGTCTTGCGGATCGAGTTGACGACGAGCGTCGACAGCGGCTCACCCTCGACGTCCTCGGCGATGATCAGCACCGACTTGCCGGCATTGACGATCTTCTCCAGCAACGGCAGGAAGTCCGGCAGCGAGCTGACCTTGTCGCGGTACAGCAACACCAGCGCGTCCTCGAGAACCGCTTCCTGCGCGTCGGCATCGGTCACGAAGTACGGCGACAGGTAACCCTTGTCGAACTGGACGCCCTCGGTGACATCGAGTTCGGTACTCAGGCCCGAACCCTCTTCCACGGTGACAACGCCATCAACGCCGACGGTCTCCATCGCCTTACCGACCATCTCGCCGATCTCGGCGTCCCGCGACGACACGGTGGCCACCTGAGAGATCGCCTTCTGCCCCTCGACGGGTGTCGCCGTACGCAGCAGTTCGGCGCTCAGGGCGTCGGCTGCCTTGCCGATACCGGCGCCGAGCGCGATCGGACCCGCACCGGCAGCGACATTGCGCAGACCCGCCGACACGATCGCCTGCGCGAGAACGGTCGCGGTGGTGGTGCCGTCGCCGGCCACATCGTTGGTCTTCGTCGCAACCGACTTGACCAGCTGCGCACCCAGATTCTCGAAGGGATCTTCGAGATCGACGTCACGCGCGATGGTGACACCGTCGTTCGTGACACTCGGCCCGCCAAAAGCCTTGGCGAGCACCACATGGCGGCCACGAGGCCCCAGCGTCACCTTCACCGTGTCGGCGAGTTGATTGATGCCGCGTTCGAGCGCGCGGCGCGCCTTTTCATCGAATTCGATCTGTTTGGACATGAGTTTCTGTACTTTCTGCGATCGCTCCGCGAGTCGCGGTGTTCGCGCCTCACGTCGCCGCTCTTCGTCGTCGCCGGCTTGTCGCCACGCTCCTCGACGGCTCCTCCTGCATCGCGGCGCGGCGCGAACACATGGGGGGAGCGGCAAACGCACGAGAGATAGGGAGTGATGCGCGGACAGGTGGTGGGGGTCGGGAATGAAGCGTTCTGTGTGACCGATGCGGTCAGGCAACTCCGCCCCGGTGACCCAAGGGGCACCGGGGCGGAGAGAGGTTCACGAATTCTCGTGTCGCTCCAACGCGTTGCGTTCTTACTTGCCGATGACCGCGAGCACGTCGCGCGCCGACAGGATCAGGTACTCCTCGCCGGCGTACTTGATCTCGGTGCCGCCGTACTTGCTGTAGATGACGGTGTCGCCTTCCTTGACGTCGACCGGGACACGGTTGCCCTGCTCGGTCACCCGTCCCTCACCGACTGCGATGACGGTGCCTTCCTGCGGCTTCTCCTTGGCGGTGTCCGGGATGACCAGACCCGACGCGGTGGTCGTCTCGGCCTCAACGGCCTGCACCAGGATCTTGTCCTCAAGCGGCTTGATGTTCACGCTCGCCACGATGTCAGTCCTCAACTTTCTCGTTCGAGAAGTGGATGTACTTGTTGCAGTTGACCTGCATTGGGCGGCTCTGCCACAAAACCTCGTCGTCGCGGGTGCCGAGGTTCACAACACAGTGCCTATTGGCACTCTATACATGCGAGTGCCAGCACTCAAGGGCGGCGGGTGCAAAAGTCTCAGCAGTGCGCACATGCTTGCGGCGCGGGCACCTCCGCCACGGCCGCGGCCGGCGTTCCGAGCGGATCGACCGCAGGCTCGCCCGACGGCCCTCCGCTTGTGGCCGCATCGCGCCGGCCGAACCAACTCACCGCCACCGCGCCGACCAGACCGACCACCGACAGTGCGCTGACCAGCCAGATCGCCGTGGTCATCCCGCCGAGCAACTCGCCGGGTCGATTGCGCTCCCCCGAGCTGGAGAGCACGGCGGTCACCACGGCGAGCATCACCGCCCCGCCGATCTGCACACTGGTGTTGACCAGACCGGAGGCCAGTCCCTGTTCGTCGTCGTCGACGCCGGCGGTGCCCTGAGAGGTCACCGACGGGAACGTGAGCGCGAAACCGATGCCGAGCAGGATGATGGTCGGCAACAGGAAATCCGCATAGCCCATGCCCGGTTGGGCGCGCGCGAACCAGAGGTAGCCGCCGAGGAACGCCGCGAATCCGAGCACCATCAGCAGCGGTGTGGGCACACGGTCGAGTACCCGGTCCATCCGGGTCGCACTGGCCGCGACGATCAGCCCGGCCGGCAAGAAGCCGAGCGCCATGGCCAGCGGGGTCCAACCGAGCGAGTCCTGCAGGTACAGCGTGACGACGAACTGGAAGGCGACGTATCCGCCGAACATCAGCGCACCGGAGATGTTGGCGTGCACCAGCAGGTAGGAACGCAGGATACCCAGCCGCACGAGCGGATGTCGGTGTCGGATCTCGATGACCAGGAAGGCGACGGCCGACACCGCTGACGCGACGAAGGTGCCGATGGTGGCCGTCGACGCCCACCCGATCTCGGGGGCCCGGACCACCGCGAACACGAGCAGTAGCAGCGCTGCGGTGCTCGTCGTCGCGCCGAGGACGTCGAACTGCGCCCAGCGGAACGCGACCCGCTCACCGCGCGGGATGACCCGCAGTCCGGCGAAGAACAGCAAGATCGCCACCGGACCCGGGAACATCAGGGTGGCCCGCCAGGACCATTCGGTGAGCAGACCGCCGAAAACCAGTCCGAGCGAGAAGCCACTGGCCCCGCAGACGGTGTAGATGCTCAGTGCGCGGTTGCGCGCCGGCCCCTCGGCGAAAGTGGTCGTGATGATCGACAACCCGGCCGGCACGGTGAACGCCGCCGCCACCCCCTTGATGAATCGCAGTGCCACGATCAGCATGTCGATGTCGACGACGGCGCTGGCCACCGACGCGACCGCGAAGACGCCGAGCGCGACGAGGAAGACCCGCCGCCGTCCGAGGAGATCGCTCACCCGGCCCCCGAGCATGAGCAGACCCCCATAACCCAGGACATATCCGCTGACGATCCATTGGAGTTCGCTCTGCCCCATGCCGAGATCGGAGCCGATCGAGGGAAGGGCGACGCCGACCATCGACACGTCGAGCCCGTCGAGGAACAAGGCACCGGCCAGCACCACGAGCAGAATCCAGGTCCGCGCCGGCCAACCCGCACCGCTCGTGACATGGCCGGCCGCCACATGCTCGGCCGGGTCGAGCGGTGACTCCTCGTGCGGCGCGCGTGACGCCTCCGTGTGTCCCGGCACGGCCGGGGAACCCACCTTGCGATCTGTGAATGCCATGCCGAGAACTATATGCGTACGCATCTAATGCGTCTACATTGTTTGAGGTCACATTATTTTCTCACGCATAAAATGCGGTGTCAGTGATATGCTGCGGCCATGAGCACGGCGGCAGAGGGAGACGCGACGGACGGAACCGGCGCCGCGAGTGACGACCGCGCCGACGATCTCGCCGCCGCATGGCACGATCTCTCGGTTCGCTTCCACCGCATCCAGTGCACCCTCGACCGCGAACTCCAGTCGCTGCACCAACTGTCGTCCAGTGAATTCGAGGTCCTCGAACTCCTTTGGGGCGCAGCCGATCACAGCCTACGAATGAGTGATCTGGCCGGGCGGGTGCATCTGACACAGAGCGCACTGTCCCGCGTCGTCGCCCGACTCGACAACGACGGACTCGTCGACCGCACGATGTGCACGACCGACCGGAGGTCGGTCTTCGCCGCACTCACCGACGAAGGGGCGCGACGCTACACCGATGCCCGGCCGACCCAACGTCGAATCCTCGCCGAGCAGTGTGTGACGTGCCCCGAGGTGTCCGGCGGAGGGCTCACCACCACCTGACGCGCCGCCCCGCCGTCACAACTGCGAGACCTGCACACTCATCCCAGGATCGGTCGCCACCGTCAGCGGCGAGGGCTGCGCGCCACCGGCGATGACGTGAGCCCCGAGTGTCGCGATCATCACGCCGTTGTCGGTACACCGGCGCGGCGTCGGGACCCGCAGGGTGATACCCGCTGCAGCACAACGTTCTTCGGCCAGAGATCGAATACGCGAGTTGGCCGTCGCCCCGCCCCCGAGCACGAGGGTGTCCACGCCGAGATCACCGCACGCGCGTACCGCCTTGAACGTCAACACGTCGGCGACCGCCTCCTGAAACGACGCCGCGACGTCGGCGATCGGTACCTCGACGCCGTCCCGTCGGCACTTCTCCACATAGCGGGCCACCGCCGTCTTGACCCCGCTGAACGAGAAGTCGTACCGGGCGTCGCGGGGTCCGGTCATTCCCCGGGGGAATGCGATCGCCTGCCGATCCCCCAGCGCGGCAACCTTGTCCAGAGCCGGTCCACCGGGGAAACCGAGGTCGAGCAGGCGGGCGACCTTGTCGAACGCCTCACCGGCGGCATCGTCGACGGTGGTACCGAGTTCGACGATCGGCTCCGCGAGATCGGTGACGTGCAGCAGGTGCGTGTGCCCGCCGGAGACCAGCAGGGCAACACATTCGGGCATCGGTCCGTGCTCCAGGGTGTCGACCGCGACATGTCCGCCGAGATGATTCATCGCATACAGCGGGACATCCCAGGCCAACGCATAGGATTTCGCCGCGGCCACCCCGACCAGCAGCGCCCCGGCCAGACCCGGGCCGATGGTGACCGCGATGGCATCGGGACGATCGATCCCGGCCGCCGCACGAGCCCGCCGCATGGTCGGCACGATCGCCTCGAGGTGTGCGCGGGAGGCGATCTCGGGGACCACTCCCCCGAATCGGGCATGTTCGTCGACGCTGGAGGCCACCTCGTCGGCGAGCAGCACCGCCCGACCCGGCCCGTCGGTGCCCGGCTCCCAGCGCACGATCCCGACTCCGGTTTCGTCGCAGGAGCTCTCGATACCCATCACGATCATGTGTGCTGCCCACCCTTGCCTGCCGAATCCAGTGACTCGTCGACGCCGGCACGACCGGAGGCCGACGGACGGATCATCGTGTAGGCGTCGGCACCCGAGGGCTGGTAGTAGCCGCGCCGCACCCCCGACGTCACAAAGCCGTTGCGCTCGTAGAGCGCGATCGCGGTGACGTTGTCGACGCGCACCTCGAGGAAGACCGGTGCGTCGACGGAGTCGGCGACCTCGAGCAGCGCATCGAGAAGCGCTCTGCCGTAACCGCGTCCGCGGTGGGTCGGCGCGACGGCGATCGTGTGGATCTCGCAGTCGAAGCTGCCCTCGGATCCGAGGGTGGAGATACCCGCGTAGCCGGCCACCTCACCCCCGGGCTCGTCCCGGGCCGCGAAATAGCGGTTGTACGGTGCATTCAGCTCTGACCGGAAAGCCGTTGCCGGCCACGGCGAATCGCCGGCGAACATCTCCTTCTCCAGGGCGGCGCAACGCGGGATGTCGCGATAGTCGAGCACATCGATGATCGGCACACCGGCGGTCATGATGCGCCGACCTTCTTGGGTTGCTGGTCTTTTCGTTCCACCGCGTCGGGTCGGCGCAGATAGAGCGGGACGAGCGGCGGCGGGCTCTGCCCATCGGTCACCGCGATCGCGGCCGCACCGAGCAATCCGGCGGCCGAGGGAACGGTGAACACGGGATCGGCTCCGCCCCAACCACTCTGGCGTAGATGGGCAGCCGACCCGCCGACCGCGTCGACACCCGGGTCGGAGAGGATCTCGGCGACGACATCGGGAGCGCTCACCTCCGGGCCACGCGCGCGGCTGAGCCCGCCGTCGCGATAGAGCGCCCAGTACACTTCACGGCGACGCGCGTCGGTGAGCGCGAGCACCGTCGCCCCCGACGCGCTCACGCGCCCCACGTCGTGGGCGATGGCATCGAGCGAGCAGACGCCGTACACCGGAATGTCCAGGGCGTCACCGAATCCGGCGCCGGTTGCCATTCCCACCCGTAGGCCGGTGAACGGTCCGGGCCCGGTTCCCACGACCACCGCGTCGATGCCGTCTCGGCGCACGCCCGACTCCTCGAGTACCTCGGCGATGAGCGAGGTGAGGATCTCCGCGTGGCGACGCCCATCGGCCACCGCGCGGGCGGCGGCCACACTGCACTCGGGTGCCCCGGACGTCGTCGTGATGCGGCCGATCCCGGTGACGACGGTGTCGGTGGCGGTGTCGATCACGAGCACGGTCCGAGTACGCCCGGCCGGAGTGCGCCGGGTTGGAGTGCATCCACCTGCCGCGGTGCCGGTGACCGCCTGCGCCGATGGTGTCGATTCCGGTGTGCTCATGGATGATTCACCCATTCCCAACTCGCGTGCCGCACGTCGGTGTCGGGGTCGCGGACCAGACGTACGAGCAGATGTCGCTCGGCCAGACGTTCGGCCACCCCCTCGCCCCACTCGACCACCACGACGGCGTCGGCGAGGTCGGTGTCGAGGTCGAGTGCGTCGAGTTCCTCGAGCCCACCGAGCCGATAGGCGTCGACGTGAATCATGCCGGGCCGGCCGGCCGCGGTCGGCCGGTGTTCGCGCGCGATGATGAACGTCGGTGAGGAGACCGGGCCCGCGACGTGCAGCCCGCGCCCGATGCCGCGGGCGAGGGCGGTCTTGCCCGCCCCCAGTGGTCCGTCCAGGATCACCAGGTCGCCGGCCGAAAGCCCCTGCGCGAGTTCTTCTCCGAATGTCTCGGTGTCGGCGACCTCCGGGAGTTCGCGGGTCTGCGGACCGTCGATGTGGGTGCTCATGCGCGTTGCCTCCGTTGCCACCAGCGGCGCCGCGGAGCTCCGCGCGCCGGGCGTGCACGCTCGACGAGGTCGGCGATCGCGTCGGTGACACGGTCGGGTGCCTCCATCTGCACCATGTGCCCGGCGCCGTCGACCACCTCCATTCGCGAGTCGGTGCCGAGTTCGCCGTAGAGCTGCAGCGAGTTGGGCACCGGCGTCATCCGGTCCTCGTCGCCGCACACGACCACCGAGGGCACCTGGGCGATCACCGGAACACCCATCCATTCGTCATGACGCTCCAGTGCGTTGAGGAAGTTGACCACCGTCACGATGGGTGTGTTCTGAATCATCTTCTCCACCGCCCGTCCGGCAGCCGGACTGTGGAAGTCCGGGCCGAAGCTGGCGGCCACGAGCACCGGCTCGAGGAGCAGCCGGGTGAGGTCGCGGCCGGCCTCGATGACCCGCGGAGTGTTGCGGGCGGCCACCGCGAACCCGTCGAGCAGTGGATTGCGTAGTCCCCGACCGAGTCCGGCCTCGGTCAGACCGCTGGCTGCGGTCGCCACGAGCGCCACTCCCGCGACCCGGCCATCGGCGGCGAAGAGCTGCGGATACCGCCGCGCCAGCGCCATCAGCGTCATCCCGCCCATCGAGTGACCGACCAGCACCACCCGACCCTCGGGAGCCGTCGCATCGAGGATGTCGACCGCGTCGTCGGCGAGTTGCTGCATCGTGCACGTGTCCGCCGGCGCCTCGCCGCTGCGACCGTGACCCCGATTGTCGTAGAACACCATGCGAATTCGGCGATCGGCCCACCGTTGCGCCAAGGCGTAGCGCTGAAAATGCCAGCTCGCCAGCCGCAGGCTGAACCCGTGGACGAAGATCACGGTCAATTCCTGGGTCTCGTCCGGCTCGAGGCCACCGAGGTCGACGGTGCGCACCGCCAGCTCCACGCCGTCGGCCGCGGTCACCGTCGACGCCCGATCCTGATACATCGTGGTGAAATCGATCCCCTGATAGGGATCATGGCCTCGTCGGATACGACGCCGGGTGGCGCTGCGCGCGGCTCCCGCGGCGGCCAGCCCGCCGAGGGTCACCACCCCGGCGAGACCCGCCGCCAGGCCGACACGCTCGGTGGAGTTCACCACGTCGCCTCCTGCCGCCGGGACGAGACGTACTCGCGGCGCGCTCGTCCGCCGATCCGCGCGAGGATCTCGTAGTCGATGGTGCCGATCGTCTCGGCCCATTGCGCCGCGGTGGGTCCGCCGTCGGCGCCGGTGCCGAACAGCTCGGCGATGTCGCCCTCACTCACGCCGCCACCGTCGGGGCCGAGGTCGATCACGAACTGATCCATGCACACCCGGCCGATCTGACCGAAGAGCCGATCACCGATTCGGACGCGCAGCCGTCCCGAGGCGAGTCGTGGTACCCCGTCGGCGTATCCGGCCGGAATCACCGCGATCGTGGTGTCGCGCTCGGCAGTCCAGGTGTGGCTGTAGGAAACCCCTTGTCCGGCCGGGATTCTCTTCACCAGCGCCACCTCGGCACGCAGACTCATCGCCGGGATCAGCCCGAATTCCCGTCCGAGGATCGGCACCCCACCGTAGAGGGCGATACCGGGCCGCACGAGATCGCGCGCGAGGTCCGGGCGAGTCAGTGCCGCAGGAGAGTTCGCGATGTGCATCACCTCAGGCGGCGCGCCGAGGCGGACCAGGTCGGCACGCGCGTCGTCGAGACGCTCGGCCTGCAGCGAGTTCAACGGGTGCTCGGGTTCGTCGCCGCGGGCGAGGTGACACATCAGCGCTCGTACCCGGACGGCGTCCTCGGCGACGGCCTTCGCGAGATCGTCGGCGAAATCCGCCCATTCATCCGGCGCCACCCCGCTGCGCCCGAGGCCGGTGTCGAGCTTGACGGTGACCGTGGCCGAGCTACCCCGTGCTCGGGCCGCCTCGAGGACGGCCGCGAGCTGACGGCGGGACGAGAGCGCGACGTCGAGGTCGGCGTCGATGGCGGCGGCGAAATCGGCACTGTTGGTGTGCAGCCAGCACGTGATGTGCTCGGTGATGCCCGCGGCCCGGAGCGCGAGTCCCTCGCCGATCACCGCGACACCCAATTCGGCCGCTCCGGCATCCAGGGCCGCACGCGCCACCGGCACCGCACCGTGCCCGTACCCGTCGGCCTTGACCACGGCGATCACACCCGCACCCGATGCCTCGCGCACCACGCCCACGTTGTGGGCGATCGCGTCGAGGTCGACGACGACGGCCAGGGCCGAGCCGTGCTGCCCGGAACCGGGCGGTGGTGAGGTGGTCATCGCCGCCATTGTCCCAGATTTGCGAGAGCTGCCGCGGTCCGGTGTGCCGGCGTCGCCTCCACCGACTCGCACATAACGCACGTCATGTCGATGCGCACGCCGGGTGTCCACAGGTGGCGATCTGTCCACACCTGAGGAATTCGGTCATGTCATCGGCCCATCCGGGCACTTGACTGGGGAAAACCCCGTCGCCGAAAGGCCCTGTCGCATGCACGCTCCCCGATTCCACACCCCGCACCCGCCAATGGCGCCTGCCACGTCGACGTCCGGAATCCCAGCCGGTCACAGTCCCCGCCGGCCGGCCACGAGGGTGCTGTTGCGCGGGGCGTGGATCGCCTGTGGCGCGGCCGGGGTCTGCTACCTCGTCGGTGGCGTCCTGTTCATGATCGGCGGCCTCGGCGGGCTCGACGCCGAGATCTCCGGTTCCGGCGGTCGGTGGTGGCGGCCGGTCCTGGTACTGGCGGCCGTCCACGGGGGGCAAGCGGTCCTCGGTGCGTGGACATCGATGGTGCTGGTGATCACGGCGTTCGTCTCGCGTCCCAGGCGACGCCCGGCGACGCCGGACCGAACGGCGCGCAACGATCCGACCGGACCGCTACCCGCGACGAGCGACTTCGTCGGCGCGGCGATCGCGAGTGGTGTGGTCACCCTGCCCGTGCTGATAGCGGGCGTGTGGTGGCTGCCGTTCTTCCTGTGACCTGAGGTTCTGGTGACCGGTGCTTATCGGGTCACGAACCGGCGAGCAACTCTCGGATCGCCGGTCGGAGTGCGCCGAGGAGCGCCGAGGCGCCGATGGGGGCACCCCGAGCCGCCAGCGCGGCGGCGTGTGCATGGACCCGAGCGGCGGCGGCACCGGCCCAGATCGGCGGTAACCCGGCAGCGAGCAGTGCTCCGGCGATCCCCGAGAGCACGTCTCCCGCACCGGCAGTGGCCGCCCACGACGATCCGGCGTCGTTCCCATGGACGACGCCGTCGGAGTCGGCGACGAGGGTGATGCGGCCCTTGAGGAGTACGGTCACCCCCCACCGCCGGGCCAGCGACGAGACCGCGCCGAGCCGGTCCGGTCCGACCGGTTCGCCGGTGAGCCGGGCGAATTCGCCGGCGTGCGGGGTGAGCAGGGTCGGCGCGTCACGCCCGACGACGAGATCGTGGTGGTCGGCGACGAGGGTAAGTGCGTCGGCGTCGACGAGCACGGGCAGATCGGTGCCCAGCACGGTGCGCAGCACCTCGAGTGCGGCGGCGTCGGTGCCCGCACCGGGCCCGATCACCCAGGCCTGTACCCGGCCAGCATCGGAGAGATCCGGCACCGCAACCACTTCCGGGAAATGCTCGACGACCTCGGCGTGCGCGGAACCGACGTAGCGGGTCATGCCCGACGTGGCAGTGACGGCGGCACCCGAGGCGAGGATCGCCGCGCCGGGATAGCGGTGCGAGCCGGCGATCACGCCGACGACACCCTGTGTGTACTTGTCGTCGTGGGCACCCGGTATCGGCCAGGCCTCGGCGATCTCGGTGTCCGACAACGAGTACAAGAAGGGGCCGCCCTGACGACCGATGGTTCCCGACAACCCGATGTCGACCACGTGGATTCGCCCACACTGTGGCCCGGCGAGCAGATGCGCGTTGCGCAGCACCCCGAAGGTGACGGTGACATCGGCGCGCACCGCGGGGTGATGGACCTCGCCGGTGGCGGCGTCCACGCCGGAGGGCAGGTCGACCGCGACGACGGTCACGCCCGGGTCGAGCGCCGCGAACACCTCGGCGGCGTTGTCGCGCAACGGGCCTCGCCCACCGATGCCCACCACACCGTCGATGACGGCGTCGAGATCGGCGGGCAGCGCCGCAACGACGCGCCCACCGCGACGCCGTAGCGCGGCCAGTCCGGCCGGGTGCGCCTTGTCGGGGGCGAGGAGCACGGCGGTCACGTCGACACCGCGGCGGGCGAGCTCCGCCCCGGCGAACAGGGCATCGCCGCCGTTGTCGCCGGCACCCACCACGAGCCCCACCCGGCGTCCGTAACATCCGCCCGTAGAAGCGAATTCACCGATGACGACCCGCGCGACACCGTGCGAGGCGCGGCGCATCAGGGTGCCGTCGGTCAGCAGGTGTCCGGTCGCGCGCTCGGCGGCCCGGACCTCCTCGGCGGTGAAGTGACTGACCGGCATGAGCGTGTCCGGATCTACTCGACCGTGACCGACTTGGCCAGGTTGCGAGGCTTGTCGACGTCGTAGCCACGGGCTTGCGCGACACTGGCGGCGAACACCTGCAACGGCACCGTCGACACCAACGGCTGCAACAGCGTCGGCGTCTTGGGGATCGGGATGAAGTGATCGGCAACGGATCTCGCCGATGCGTCGTCGTCCTCGGCGATCACGATGGTGACCGCCCCGCGTGCCTGGATCTCCCGGATATTGGAGACCATCTTCGAATGCAGGACCGCACGGCCGTCGGGTGAGGGCATCACGACGATCACCGGCAAGCCGTCCTCGATGAGCGCGATCGGGCCGTGTTTGAGCTCGCCGGCCGCGAAACCCTCCGCGTGCATGTACGCGAGTTCCTTGAGTTTCAACGCGCCCTCAAGCGCCACCGGATACCCGACGTGACGGCCGATGAACAGCACGGTGTTGTGATGGGCCAGCGAGTGGGCGAGCTCGCGCACCGGTTCCATCGTGCCGAGGACGTCGCGGACCGCCTCGATCATGTGCTCCATCGCCGCGAACTCACGGGCGACCTCGTCGGCGTACTTCGTCCCGCGAGCCTGTGCCAGGGCCAGGCCGACCATGTAGGCCGCCGCGATCTGGGCGAGGAAACACTTGGTGGAGGCCACCCCGATCTCGGGTCCGGCGTGGGTGTAGAGCACGGCGTCGGACTCGCGCGGGATCTGCGCGCCGTTGGTGTTACAGATCGCCAGCACGCGGGCCTTCTGGTCCTTGGCGTGCCGGACGGCCTCGAGGGTGTCGGCGGTCTCGCCGGACTGTGAGATCGCCACGACCAGCGTCGAGCGATCCAGCACCGGGTCCCGATAACGGAACTCGCTGGCCAGTTCGACCTCGACGGGCAGGCGCGTCCAGTGCTCGATCGCGTACTTGGCGAGCATCCCGGCGTGATAAGCCGTACCGCAGGCCACGACGAAGACCTTGTCGACGTCACGCAGGTCCTGATCGGTGAGGCGTTGCTCGTCGAGGACGATGCGACCCTCCTCGAGGTGGCCGAGCAGGGTGTCGGCCAGCGCGGCGGGTTGCTCGGCGATCTCCTTGAGCATGAAGAAGTCGTAGCCGCCCTTCTCGGCGGCGGCGAGATCCCAGTCGATGTGGAACGGTTTACCCGCCCGGGGATTCTGGTCGAAGTCGGTGATGGCGTAGCTGTCGGCGGTGATCACCACGACCTCGTCCTGACCGAGCTCCACCGCTTCGCGGGTGTGCTCGATGAATGCCGTCACATCGGATGCGACGAACATCTCGCCGACGCCCACGCCCACCACGAGCGGGGTCGAGCGGCGTGCCGCCACGATCGTGCCCGGGTGATCGGAGTGGGTGAACACCAGCGTGAACGCACCTTCGAGGCGGCGCAGGGCGCGGTAGGCACTCGCCACGAAATCGCCGGCGTCGGGGCCGTGAAGGTACTCGCGTTCGACGAGATGGACCGCGGTCTCGGTGTCGGTGTCGGAGGTGAACTCGATGCCGTCGGCCTCGAGTTCGTCACGCAGCGGCGCGTAGTTCTCGATGATGCCGTTGTGCACCACGGCGAGCTTGCCGTCGGTGCTCGCGTGCGGGTGTGCGTTGCGGTCGGTCGGCTGACCGTGGGTCGCCCACCTGGTGTGGCCCATCCCGGTGGTGCCCGACAACGTCTCCCGCCCGACCCCGGCGATCACCTTGTCGAGGTTCTCCAGCCGCCCGGCCTTCTTCTCGATCGCGGTATGCCCGTGGCCGTCGAGGATCGCCACACCCGCCGAGTCGTAGCCGCGATACTCCATCCGCCGCAGCGCTTCAACCACGATGTCGAGGGCGTCACGCCCTCCCACATATCCGACGATTCCACACATAGAAGGTCAGGGTACCGGGATTCTGCGGGCGATCCGGCCACGCTGTTCGCGGGGCTTGGCGCCGAGCAGACGAGAGATGTGATCCAACTCGTGTTCGGGCTCGTCGGAGGGGTCGATGACCAGACTCTTGCCGATGACGGCCTCCGGGTCACCGAACCCGGCATAGTCGGTGTCGCCGGCAACGGTGTACAGGAGGAATCCGGTCATCAGTGCGCGGACCTGCCGATGTGTGGTCTTGTCGGCCCCGTTCGCCCCGAGGATCGTCTTCCAGGTGCGGCGTTCGAGAAGCCCGCGACTGGTTGCGGCAGGCAGAGTGCGCAACACCACATCACCGCCGTACGCGCGCGAGAGCGGACGGGCATTGGCGTCGAAGGTGTCGAGTTCGGTCCCGGCTGCCAGGATGAGCCCGGGCGCGGTGACGCGTGGCGCGGCGGCCGGCAGCAATGCGGTCGTCGGGGCCGGGAAGATCGCCACCACACCCGACGTCGGCACCGGTTCCTGACCCAGCAACAGCTCGTCGGAGGCGGCGAGCACCGCAGCCGCGGCGCCGAAGCCGTGTCCGGCGAACCCGACCTTCGCTGCGTCGACGGTGATCCCGCCGTCGCCGAGGGGTGCACTGCAGACCACACCGAGTGCCGAACGCATCTCGGCGGCAAGTCCCACATCCGAGGGCATCAGTCCACGCTGCCCCTGTGGGAGTCCGACGACGAAACCCCACGAGGCCAGGTGGTAGGCCAGGTCCCGGTATCGGTTGCCGCCCGACAGCCAGGTGTGGCCGAACGCGATGGCCGGTAACCGGGTGCCCTCGGTGGGCGTGAACACTCGCCCCTCGATTCCGACGATGCCCAGATTGCCCGCGAGCACGCGGTGCGGACCGCGCCTCGTCAGCGCCTTGAACTGCTTGGCAGGTGGCTTGGACGACTTGCTGGATCGCTTCTTGCCGGACACGGGAAACAGCCTATTCGGTTGCGCCCGCGCCGTGGGGACTGGCCTCGGCGATGTCGGCGGGCAGCATGATCCGTGGCGTGGCGTTGTCGGCGGCATCTGCAGCGGTCTGCAGGTCGGTGCGCAGTTGCGACACCTCGGTGCGGTGCGCGAGTTGGTGGTCGTCGAGTCGGGCCACCAGCGCCTGCTGGGTCTCGCTGAATTCGCGGGAGGCGGCGGTCAGGCGCCCGATGGTCGATCGGGTGAGGTGTTCGATCTGCTCGGCCGCGTTCACTGATCACCTGCCAGGGCCAGATCGGACGCCGGGGCCCGCCGGACCCCCGGATTCGGGGCAGGTGTCGGGGCAACTGGGGGTGACGGGGCAGCTGGGGGTGACGAGGCGGCTTGCGATGACGGGTCGGTTTGCGGCGACGGGTCGGTTTGCGGCGACGGGGCCGAGTCCGGTGACGGCGCCGGCTGGGTACTCGAGCCGGTCCGACCTGTACCGGCCTCCTCGGCGGTGAGCGTGAACGGTACGTCGGGGCCGTCCGGGGCCGGACTCGACTTCGGTTCGAGGGCGGGCGATCCATCGGTCACCGAGACGTGCGCGGAGTGTCCGGCGGGCACGGGTCGCGCGGCGTCGGGCGTCGGTGCCTTGTCCTCGACGGGGACATCGCGCCTCTCGGCGGGTGGACCGCCGTCGCCGTCCGGTACTCGCACCCGCGCCGGTGCCTCGGTGCGCTGCGTCAGGTCCCACTCGTCGGCGGATCGGGCAAGGATCGAGAGAATCGCCCGCACACCGCTCTGGGTGGCTTGTGCGGTCGTGGTCAGCAGCGCGATCCGGGAGGCGATGTCGGCGGCGACCACGGCGGGCGGGACGCGACCGGTCAGCACCGCCACGGGGAGCTCGGACAACGGCACGCCTGCGACCAGCGGCGACGACAGCCGAGCCACCGTGCGATACCAGGTACGCAGGATCTGATCGATGCCCGCTGCCGCGGCACTCGTAGCCTCCGCCACAGAGCGGACCACCGTCAGATCGGCCTCGGCGCGGCGCTGGTGTTCGATCACCAGACCGACGGCAACGGCTCCGGCACCCGACGACCAGCCATGGTCGAGACGTACCTGCTGCTCGGGCAGCCGGTGCATCTGGTCGGCGACCACCCGGTGCACGGCAGCCAGCCGGCGTGCGTCGGCGGCCAATCCGGGGATGTCGAGCCGTCCGGTCCGCGCCAGCACTGCCCGGAGTTCGTCGTCGGGGGGAACGGCCACCCCGACGACGCGACCGGCACCGAGCACCGAGATCAGGTCCTCGACACCCGCGATCGCCCGATCACGAAGTGCCACAACTGTTTCCGACGGATCAGCCATCCGAATCAGCTCCCGCAGCCGCGGCGGACACACCTCGCGCCGCCTCGTCGTCGGCGGCATCGATCGCGGCGAGTCCGCGCGTCAGGAGCTCCGAGAGCGCCGTGGCCGACTCCGACTGATCACGCAGCCGTTCGGTCAGCACCCGGCTGATCTCGGTGAAGCGACCGGCGAGCTCGGCATGGTCGTCATCGTCGGCGGCCCAGGTCCCGAACCGATGCTCGTCGAGGTCGCCGGCGGCCACCGCGAGTACCTGCGAGGTCTTGCGATAGAAGTCGGCGACGGCGATCACCTCGTCGATGTCGACCGACACCCCGGCCCGCGACGTCACCCCGGTCGCCTCCTCGGCCGAGACACTCTCGTGCTCCACACCGACTCCCTCCCCTGCCGATCACACTCGTCTCGAGATCTCCACCGTGAGGTTGGACGCACGCGACGTCCCCATGGTTCCCCTCACGCCGATTTCACCCATCTCACCCAAGTCTCACGTATCGGGCGCCGACACGCGCGGCTTTTCGCCTCCGGACCGGTCGCACCGTCAGAGGTCGATACCGTGCGCGCGGACGGCGTCACCGAGCGCGGTGGGCCGCTGCTGCGGTGGGAGGTCGTGCACGAGTTCGAAGGCGGCACCGATCCGCCGCGCCCCGCCGTCGGCCTCCTCGCTGTCGCCGACCATCAGGCAGTCGTAGCCCGCCACGCCGAGCACATCGAGCGCGGCATGGAAGATCCGGGGATTGGGTTTGATCGCACCGACCTCGTAGGACAGTGCGTACGCGCCGACGGTGTCGGCGAGGTCGTGCAGCGACAACACTTTTCGGAGGTCGAAGGCGATGTTGCTGACGACGCCCACGGGAATCCGCCGGGCCGACAGCGCGGTCAAGACCGTAGCGGTGTCGGGAAAGGGTACCCACGAGTGCGGGTCGAGTACCCGCTCGTACAGCGATTCCGCATGGCCGGGCACGGTCAGCCCCGAGGTGCGCAGCATCGCCAGATAGGCGCGCCGATGTTGGACGGGGTCGAGATCTCGCCGCTCCCAGGCGATCCGGTCGTCGTCGAGGATGTCGGCGGGCAATCCGACCGGCTGGGTCATGCGGCGCACCAACTCGGCTTGCGCGTCGACGTGCAGCGGCCGGCCCTGCTGATCGTGGAGGCCGGCGAACCACTCGTCACGTGCCTCGAAGCGGAAGAGCGTGCCCGAGAAATCGAACAGGACCGCCTTCGGGACACCGCTCATGACCGTGTGTGCGTCACGCGCCGGCGGTCTCGACGACGTCGGCGACGCGCGCCGCGATCGCGTGTGCCAGATCCGGGGTCGGCGCCTCCACCATCACGCGAACCAACTGCTCGGTTCCGGACGGACGCAACAGGATTCGACCTCGATCACCGAGCTCGGCCGCAGCGGCCGAGACCGCCTCCGTGACCGCCGCGGCGGTGGCGACCGCGTGCTTGTCGGTGACGCGCACGTTGATCAGTTCCTGCGGCAGCACCGTCATGACGGCTGCGAGATCGGCCAGTCGCGAGGAGCTCTCGACCATCTCCGCCATCAGCAGCAGACCGGTGAGGATGCCGTCGCCGGTGGTGCCCGATGCCGGGACGACGATGTGCCCGGATTGTTCGCCGCCGAGCGAGAACCCACCGCGGCGGAGTTCCTCGAGAACGTAGCGATCGCCGACGGCGGTGGTGCGCAACGCGATTCCCGCTTTCCGCATCGCGATGTGCAGACCGAGGTTGCTCATCACCGTGGTGACGAGCACGCCCTCGTGCAGGCGTCCGTGGCGGTGCAGCGCGGCCGCGAGAATCGCCATGATGTGGTCGCCGTCGACGATCTGGCCGGTGGAGTCGACCGCGAGACAGCGATCGGCGTCACCGTCGTGGGCCAACCCGAGATCGGCGCCGTGTTCGAGTACCGCGGCCTGCAGCTTTCCCATGTGGGTCGAACCGCAGTCCTCGTTGATGTTGATGCCGTCGGGGTCGGCGTGAATGGGGATGACCGTGGCCCCCGCGGCGGCGTAGACCTGCGGGGCGATGAGAGATGCTGCGCCGTTGGCGCAGTCGACCACCACGGTCAGCGAGTCGAGCCGGACGTCGATCGCCTCGGCCAGATGCCGGGCATAACGCCGGGACGCATCGGGCGCGTCGGACAGTCGGCCGACGCCGGCACCGGTGGGGCGGGGCAAGTCGGTGTCCATCGCCGCGGCGATACGGTCCTCAATCTCGTCGTCGAGTTTGTGTCCACCGGCGCCGAAGAACTTGATCCCGTTGTCGGGCATCGCGTTGTGCGACGCCGAGATCATCACGCCGAAGGCGGCGCCGTAGTCGGCGGTGAGGAAGGCGATGGCCGGGGTGGGCAGGATGCCGACACGGATCGCGTCGACACCGGAGGCGGCCAGCCCGGCACAGACCGCGGCCTCCAGCATTTCGCCCGAGGCGCGCGGATCCCGGCCGACGACCACGCGGGGTCGGGGGCCGGTACCGAGAACGAACGCGGCGGCCGAGGCCAGGCGCAACGCGAGCTCGGTGGTGAGCTCGGCGTTGGCCAGGCCTCGGACGCCGTCGGTTCCGAAAAGGCGTGCCAAGTCAGCGCTTGGAGTACTGCGACGCCTTGCGGGCCTTCTTCAGGCCGTACTTCTTGCGCTCGACCGCACGCGGGTCGCGCGTGAGGAAGCCGGCCTTCTTCAGGGCCGGACGATCCTCCGGGGTGACCTCGATGAGGGCACGGGCGATCGCCAGACGCAGCGCGCCGGCCTGGCCCGAGGGGCCGCCACCGACGAGCTTGGCGTAGATGTCGAACGACTCGGTGCGCTCGACGGTGACCAGCGGAGCCTTGATCAGCTGCTGGTGCACCTTGTTCGGGAAGTAGTCCTCGATGGTGCGGCCGTTGAGGACGAACTGACCGGAGCCGGGCACCAGGCGAACACGGACCACGGCCTCCTTGCGGCGACCGACGGTCTGGATCGGGCGGTCGATGACGATCGGGCCACGATCGAAGGCGGGCTCGGCGACGGCGTCGGTGTCGTAGTCGTCGGCGGCCTGCTCGACCGACTCGACGGCCTCGACGGCGGCTTCGACGGCGCTCTCGGCAGCTGCGGTGTCGTCACCGGCAGCGGCCTGGACCTCGGCAGCGTTCTCCACGGCGGCCTCGACGGCCTCGTCGGAAATGTTCTCGTTGCTCACTGGGCCACCTGCTTGATTTCGAAGGGGACGGGGCGCTGGGCCGCGTGGGGGTGATTCGGTCCGGCGTAGACCTTCAGCTTGGACGCCATGGCGCGGCCGAGCTTGGTGTGCGGCAGCATGCCGGTGATCGCCTTCTCGAGCACGCGCTCGGGGTGGCTCTCAAGCAACTCGGCGGTCGTCTGGACCTTCAGGCCACCGGGATGCCCGGAGTGCCGGTAGTTCAGCTTGCGCTCGGCCTTGTTGCTGGTCAGCGCGACCTTCTCGGCGTTGATGATGATGACGAAATCGCCACCGTCGACATGCGGGGCGTAGGTCGGCTTGTGCTTGCCGCGGAGCAGATTGGCGCTCTGCACGGCCAGCCGGCCGAGCACCACGTCGGTGGCGTCGATGACATGCCACGCGTGGGTGATGTCACCGGCCTTCGGGGTGTAGGTAGGCACAGTTGGTCCTTCAACTCTTGTCATGGATGCTGGTCGGGCACGACGGCAGAGGCTGTTCCGGCGACCAGTGGGGACCCGGGCCTCGACTACCTCCCCGCACCGCGCCCAATGAGCACGACGAGAAGGTGCCACGCACCAGCGATCCAGGTTACGCGAGAGCCCAGTTCAGGGTCAAAACGCGCGGCCCGCGTCGCCGGGAGTGGACCTCGCCATCCGCATCGTCACGCCGGGGTGATGCGCGCCGAGGCCACCGCCTGCTCGCACGGCTCGTCGACGGAGTCGCCGCCGGTACCGGCCTGACATCCGACACTCACCTGTAGATCGTGCTCGACGAGTACGTACCAGCGGATCGGCGCACCCGACGCCGGGGCCTCGCGGTAACTGATCACATCCCGCCCGGCGAAGCGGGTCGTCGCGGAGAACTCACTGACCACGTCGTCGCCGCGCTGGGCGATCCGGTTGCGCAGACTGAGCGCCACCGACGAGGGTGTCGATCCCGCCCGCACGGTGCTCTGGACCAGCAGGATGCGGCTGCCGTCCTCGGGGGCGACGAACACGGTGCGCGACTGCACCGACGACGACGTCGCACCACTCGGTGCGTTCTGTTCGGTCCGCTGCCAGTCGGACGGGATCAGCAGGCTGGTACGCCCCTGGGTGACGAGGTGGTCGGCGGGCGCGGGTGGCCGATCGTGTCGGGTCGACGCCACCGCGGCGACGACGCCGACGACGAGCACCACCACCGCCAGGACCCCGGCGAGCACCCGCCCTCGCGTCAGCTCCACCCGCCGGCGCCCCGACGATGCGGCCATCTGCGCGTCGAGGTCACCGAAATCCAGCGGCTCGATGTGGGCGACGCGTGAACCCCAGCGGGCGACCAGTCGGCGATCGACGGCCACGACCCGACCGGCCACAGAGTGGTCGAGGATCAGTTCGACCGCCCGGCCCACCTCCGCCGGATCATCACCGTCGACGTAGACCGCCTCGATACCGTCGTCGATCGCCTCCTCGACGGCCGCGGCATCCTCGGTCGCCGAGCCGACCGGGCAGAGCACCGCAGAATCCTCGATCTCCCAGCCGATGGCTCCACGACGCAGGCGCTGCACGTCCCACCGCGGCGGCCCCGCTGCGCGTCGGTGGGTGGGCCGGTGGGCGGTCTCGACGACGGCGCACCTGCTGACCGTCACGTCGGTATGACTGCGGGCGATGAGGATCGACCGGGGAACCAGCCTGATGTCCGGGCGCAGGGAGCCCGCGGCCCCGGCGAGCACCCCGCCGCGTACGGCACCCCAGGTGCTGGGGTGTCCGATGAGGACCGGCCCGCGGTACCCGCCGACCATCTGCGCGAACACCTCACGCCAGCGTTGTTCGGCGCCGAGCCGGACCCCGCCCGCGACGATGACGTCGGCGTCGATGTCCTCGAGCAGATCGGTGACGTCCGGCCCGGCGACGGCACCGATCGTGGTGTGCCCGTAGGCGAGATCGATCACGAGCGGTCTCGCCGGTGTCGTCGTCGCGGGGCTCGGGATACCCCGGTTTGTGGTCAGCGTGCCCGTCATGAGTCGTCCGGGTCGGTCGGGTCGGTCGGGTCGGTCGGGTCGGAGGTGGCGATCTGGATCATCTCCTGGGCCCGGGTGCGGGACACGAGTTCACCGCGGCCGGGGACCAACCGCTGCATTCGGGTTCGCCCGGTGATGTATCCCTCGTCGCGGTCACCGCTCATCAACAGCATGTCCGACGAGAGATCCTTGAGCCGCCCGATCACCGGGTCGAACAGCGCCCGCCCGAGTCCACCGGAGCGACGCGCCAACACGATGTGCATACCGATGTCACGGGCGTGGGATGCCAGATCGATCAAGGGCAGCAACGGATTCCCCGACGAGGTGGCGACCATGTCGTAGTCGTCGACGACGATGTACACGTCCGGTCCCGACCACCAGCTGCGGGCCTTGAGCGCATCGACGGTGAGATCGTCGGGCGGCAGTCGTTTGGTGAAGTACGCGGCGAGCTGGTGCATCATCTTCGTCGCGTTCTCTCCCGAACTGGCGTACCCGGCGAGATGATCTCCGGTGATGATGCCGAGCATCGTGCGGCGGTAGTCGATCAGCACGACCTTCACCTGATCCGGCGTCGACCCGGTGACCAGACCGGAGATGATCGTCTTCAGCAGCGTGCTCTTGCCGTGTTCGACGTCGGCGAAGGCCATGAAGTGGGGCTGCACACCGAAATCCAGGATGACCGGGGCGAGTTCGAGCTCCCCCACCCCGATGGCCACCTGGTGAGGACCAAGGACGATCTCGGCGTCGGCGACGAGTTCTGCGACCCGCGCCGCGGAGATCTCGGTGCCGAGCTTGCGCACCGGTAGTGCGCGCCGATCGGGGTAGGCCAGCGAGATCGCGTCGAGGGCGAGTTGTCCGCCCATCGGCAGTGTTGCCGGAGCGGGGTCGCCGTCGAGGCGCGGTAATGCCACCAGCAGATGCATGCCGTCGGGGCTGAGCCCACGCCCCGGTCGATTGTGCGGCACCAGCGAGGCCGCTTTGCGTCCGAGTTCGGAATCCATGGCGTCACCGAGGCGTAATTCGAGTCGGCTGCCGATCAGGTCCCGCATCGCCGGGCGGACCTCGGCCCACCGGGTGGCCGTCACGATCAGGTGGACGCCATACGACAGCCCCTGGGAGACGATGATCCCGATCTGTTCTTCCAGGAACTCCATCTCCCCGCGCAACACGCCGACCCCGTCGAGTACCAGGAACACATCGCCGTGCGGGTCGTCGGCGAGCGGATCGTCGGGCCGGGTGCGGCCGGTCCGCATCCAGTCCTGGCGCCGCGCACGGTAATCGGACATCGACTCGATACCCAGACGGGCGAATCGCAATTCTCGCGCCCGCACGACCGCGGTCACCTCGGCGACCGTGCGTCGCACCGCGTCCATGTCGCCGCGGGTCGCGACCGAACCCACATGCGGCAGGCCGGCGATACCGGCAAGGGAACCCCCGCCGAAGTCCAGACAGTAGAACTGCACCTGTTCGGGGGTGTGGGTGGCGGCCGCGGCGACGATCAACGTGCGTACCGCGGTCGACTTGCCGCTCTGCGGGCCGCCGACGATCGCGACGTTGCCTGCCGCACCCGACAGGTCGAGGACGTGCTTGTCACGCCGCTGATCGAAGGGGCGATCGATGATGCCGACCGGTACCCGCAGATCGCCGGGGGCCGACGGTGTCGAGAAGGCGCGGTCGCCGATCAACCCGTCCACGGTCGGCGACTCGTCGAGGGGCGGCAACCAGACCTCGTGGGCACTGGGCCCGGCGCCGGCGATCCGTCCGACGAGGGTCTGCAGCAGGGACGGAACGCTCACGGTTCCGGCGGTCACGCCTGCCGTCTCGGGTGGGGTGTCGGAGGCGGTGGTGGACGCGGTAGGGGGTGACGCAGAAGAGGTTGGCGCAGAAGGGGTTGGCGCAAAAGGGGTTGGCGCAGTGGGCGGCATGACCGACAGCAGTGCGGCCGCCTGGTCGAGCACCGAGCCACCGGCACCGACGGACGCGGCGGGCGGCATCCGATCCGCCCCCGTCGTGTCCAGGCCTGAGGCATCGTCGGCGGCGTCGAACGGGACGGGCAGGGCGGTGAACATCTTCATCGCACCCCGTGACCCCGGTGCGTCACCGACCCCGGTCACGGTGTCTCGCACGTCGGCGGGCGGGTGATACGGGCCCGAGACGTAGCAGGTGTTGAACCGGATCGGCTCGCCCGCATCACATTTGAGGTATCCCGAACCGGGCACGCTGGGCAGGTGGTACGCGTCGGGCACTCCGAGTACCGATCGGGATTCGTTCGCCGAGAACGTCTTCAGACCGATCCGATACGAGAGGTGACTGTCGAGACCGCGCAGCTTGCCTTCCTCGAGTCGTTGGGAGGCGAGCAGCAGGTGAATGTGCAGCGACCGCCCGAGCCGTCCGATCGCGACGAACAGTTCGGCGAAATCCGGTTTCTGGGCCAGTAGTTCGGAGAACTCGTCGACGACGATGAACAATGCCGGCAGGGGTTGCAACGGAGCACCGGCGGCGCGGGCCTGTTCGTATTCGGTGACGTTGGCGAAGTTCCCCGCCGCGCGCAATACCTCTTGACGACGATTCAATTCCCCCGACAGCGCATCCTTCATCCGGTCGACCATCGCCAGTTCCTGCTCGAGGTTGGTGATCAGAGCCGCCACATGGGGGCTGCGCTCGAGCCCGAGGAAGGTGGCGCCGCCCTTGAAGTCGACGAGGACCAGATTGAGCTCGGCGGGTGAGTGGGTGGCCAGCATCGCCACCACGAGTGTGCGTAGGAACTCCGACTTTCCCGAACCCGTTGCGCCGATGCACAACCCGTGCGGACCGGTACCGCCGTGCGCGCTCTCCTTGATGTCGAGTTCGACCGTCCCACCCGATGGCGTGTAGCCGATCGGAACCCGTAGACGGTCACGCCCGGTCCGCCCTCGCCAGTGCACCGCGGTGTCGAAGCGCGACACGTCGTCGATCCCCAGCAGCGCCGGCAATCCCGGATCGAGGGCGGTGGCCTCGGAATCGAGGCTGGCCAGCGAAGCCGCCGTCGCCAACCGATAGCGAGCCAGTCGTCGGGCGACAGCCTCGCATTCGGCGATACCCAGCGCGTCCATCGTCGCGAAATCCTCGGTGCCGTATGCGCTTCTCGCCGAGACCGTGCCGTCGGAGACCACCAGCTGCAGTCCGCGTCTGGCGGCGAGCCCGTCGGGCGGCGCGGTCAGGTCCAGCACGGTGACGCCCTCCATGCCGGCGTCGTTGACGAGGCGTTCGGCCCCGGTCACCCTGCCGTCGTCGATGATCACCACCAGGTGCACCCGACCGGGTGTCGGCGGCGCCGATCGGGAGAACCGTCCACGGTCGGCCAGTTCGGCGGCGAGCGCGGTCTCCAGATCTGCCAGCGTCGGGAAGATCATCCGCATCGGTCCGACGGCGTCGGCCAGCGAGGGATGCCCGACGTGCGGCAGCCATTTCGCCCAGTCCCAGGCCTCACCGGCCGGGTCGGCGGTCACCACGGCCACCCGCAGATGGTCCGGTCCGTGGAAGGCACACAGATCGATGACCATGGCGCGCAACAGTTCTCGGGTCTCCTGGCGAACTCCCTCGATGTTGATGGCGGGAAAGCCCCGCAGCGATATCGCAGTCGGTAATCGATGCACCACCGAATGTGTCCGGACGAATCGCCGCAACGCGACCATCGACACCGGCTCGAGGTCTTCCAACGGCCCGGTCTCCGGTGGCACCAGACGGGTGGCCAACCGCTGCGTACCCAGGCCGACCCGCACATGTGCGAAGTCGTTGTCGGCCGGTCGCCGCTCCCACATCCGGCGCGTCCCGATCAGATCGGGAATGCCGCGCGGGTCGGGGTGGCTCCAGGTCAGCGCCGCACGCTGCGCACCGCTGGTGTCGCCGACCTGCGTGCGCAGACCGGCGAGGTAGCGGAAGTAGTCCTTGCGTTCCTCGTTGAGTTCGGCGGCCTTCTTGCCGCCCCCACGTCCTCCCGCTGCAAACATGCCGAACATCGACATCAGCATCATCAGCGGGAACATCATGAACAGTGGATTGGTCAGGATGTTGCGCCCGCCGGTGGCGAACATCATCGCCAGCATCCCGATGACCGCGACCACCATGATCACCGGCAGCAACTTCAACAACATCCCGCCCGGCACCACCCGCGGCACATCGGGGGGCGGCTGGATGTTCAGTTCACCACCGGGCGCGCGCGGTGGCGTGATCCGTGGCCGCCGCACAAAACCGTCGGTTGTGCTCACCTGTCCCCCTCGTCCCCTCTACCTCGCCCCTCGCGCGTTGTCCCCCGTCGACTCACCGGGACGTCCTCTGCGCAGTGTTATCCACCGGAACGAATAGGACATCTCACCCAAAGCCGAACGTGTGGTTATGGTAACTGCGAATCAAGGGGGAGGAACGTCGAGATGTCATCTGTGGATACCCGACCAGCGGCACCCGCCGAGAACGGTGCGCTGCGGGCGTCGGCGCCGTCGATCGAACCCGCATTGGTACGGGTGTCGGTACTCGGCGGCAACACCCAGCTCGACGTCGCACTTCCGGCTGCGATCCCGGTGGCCGCCCTCATCGGCGATCTCGTGGCCCAGATCGAGTCCCGCAGCCCGCGCCGGCACGACCCCGACGACACCGAGCCGGATCCGAGCGGCGACAACGTGCTCGATCGGCGGTCCCGATGGACCCTGTCGCGCATCGGGCAGCCGCCGCTGCCGGTGAATCGTTCGCTCGCCGACTCCGGGGTACGTGACGGCGATCTACTGATGGTCACCTCGGTGCGTACCGACGACTCACCGGCTCTGTTCGACGACGTCGTCGATGCCGTTGCGCGCCTGAACGAATCACGCTTCGCCAACTGGTCGGCGCCGGGAGCCCGGGTGATCGGATTCGCGGCGGCGATCCTGGCGGCAATCGTCGGCGCGGTCGCCCTGGCCGGGATGCGGTGGCATTCCGACGTCTGGTGGCCGGCGATCCCGGCCGCGACGATGGCACTCGCGCTAGTCACCGCCTCGGCCATCGTCGCCCATCGATATCGCGACGACACCACGGCGACGGTCCTGGCCGCCGCGGCCGCACCGACGGCGTTCGTGGCCGGCATGCTCACCGTCCCGGGCGATTTCGGCTCCGCGCATCTCTCGCTCGGTTTCGCGGTGGTGGTACTCGTCTGCGTGGTGTCCTATCGGCTGAGCGCGGTCGGCGCGGTGGTGCATGCCGCGCTGCTGACCGCATCGGTGCTCGGTGGCGCGATCTCGGTGGCGGTTCTGCTCATCGACACCTCGACGCGCAATGTCGCCGCGGTCGGCGCGGCCGCGGTGTTACTGGTTGTCGCGATGGCGCCGCGGCTGACGATCGTGCTGGCGAAGCTCCCTCTGCCGCCGGTGCCGACGGCCGGTGTCCCACTCGATCCGGACGACGCCCAACCCGTCCCGACCATCGAGGGCATCGGCGCGATCGGAGCGATGGCACTTCCGAAAGCCGATGCGCTCGAGCGTCGTTCGTATCTGGCGAACGCCTACCTCACGGGCATCGTGGCCGGTGCCACCGCGGTGATCGGCCCCACAGCGGTCATCACCGCCACTCCGTGGACCGGGGTCGACACCAAGTCGATGGCATTGGCGGTCATCCTGGCCGTTGTGATGTGTCTGCGCGGGCGCTCGCACAGCGATCTCGTGCAGGCGTGTGTCCTGATCTCCGGCGGCGTACTGACCCTCGCCGCGCTCGTCGGTTCGTTGGCGGCGGTCGACGGGTGGTGGCCGTTCGTCGGATTCGTCGTCGCGGCGACAGCTCTTGTCGTAGCGCTCGTCCTCGGTGTGATCGCACCCGGACACGAGTTCTCGCCGGTGATGCGACGCCTCGCCGAGCTCGGCGAGTACGCCCTGATCGTGGTGATCGTGCCGCTGCTCGTCTGGATTCTCGATCTGTACCAAACGGTTCGGGACATCTAGTGGTCCGTCACGGAGCCGGGCAACCGGCATCCGGCGGTGTCGGTCGTCGCCGCTTTCCTGTCCGCCTCGCCGTGGCACTGGCCGTCATCACGCTCATCGCCGTCTCGGGCGGTGGGCCCGCCTTCGCGCTCAATCCTCCTCAGGTCGACCCGGGGGCGTTGAACCGGTCGGCGCCGGTGGCGCCGCCGGAACCCACCGAACAACGCACACTGTGCGCGCGGCCCGTCGCCGTCACCGCTGCGAGCCACCCCTCCCCCGCTCAGCAGATGATGAATCTGGAAGAGGCCTGGCGCTTTTCGCGCGGAGCGGGGCAACGCGTCGCCGTGATCGACACGGGCGTCACGCCGCATCCCCGACTCCCGCGGTTGCGAGGTGGAGGCGATTACGTCTCCACCGGCGACGGACTCGCCGACTGTGATGCGCACGGGACGCTGGTGGCCGGGCTCATCGCGGGCTCGCCGTCGTCCGACGACGCCTTCTCCGGGGTCGCCCCGGATGCCTCGATCATCTCGATTCGCCAGTCCAGCAGCGCCTTCGACGCCAAGAATCGGCGTCGCGACGACGCGGACCCGGCCGTCGGCGGCGGATACGGGTCGGTGAGCACCCTCGCCAACGCGGTGGTGCGCGCCGTCGACCTCGGTGCCACGGTCATCAACATCTCCGAGGTGGCGTGTTCACCGGCGGGTGGCCGGCCCGCCGACCGCTCGCTGGGTGCCGCGGTTCGCTATGCCTTCGACCGCAACGTGGTCGTGGTGGTCGCGGCAGGCAACCTGTCACAGGGGTCGGCGTGCGCCGAACAGAATCCTGCGCCGGTGCCCGGCGATCCCGACGGATGGGGATCGGTGCGGACGGTGGCGAGCCCCGCGTGGTTCTCGCCATACGTACTCGCGGTGGGTTCGGTCGATGCCGGCACCGGGGCTCCGAGTTCGTTCAGCCTGCACGGGCCGTGGGTAGACGTCGCGGCGCCGGGTACCGGGATCATCAGTCTCGACAGCACTCCCCGGAGTCCGGCACTGGTCAACGCGCAGCGGAGCAATTCGGGTCCGCAGCCGTTGCTGGGTACCAGCTTCTCCACCCCGTTCGTCGCCGGCACGGTGGCGCTGGTCCGCGCGCGGTATCCGGCGTTGTCGGCGGGTGAGGTGATGGACCGCATCGTCCGCACTGCGCACGCCCCGGGCACCGGCCACGACCAGGCGATCGGTCACGGGGTCATCGACACTGTCGCGGCGCTGACCGCCGAACTGCCCGACGGACCGCTCGCCGATCCCGAGGTGCCCGCACCGATCGCGGCTCCCGCGGTGGCGCCGGCACCCGATCACACCCCGCGCAACGTCGCGCTGGTGGGCGTGGGGCTCGCCGCGGCCGTCGTGGTTGCGGTTCTGGCGCTCTCACTGCCTCATCGTCGGGTCCGTCGACTCGACCCGGACGAGTACTGACCGGACCACCGGTACGTCGTCTCCGATGGTCGGGTTACTTGGCCGTCCGAGCCGGCCGCAGTTCACGCGGCAGGGCGAAGGTCAACGTTTCCTCGGCGGTGGTGACCTTCTCGACGGAATCGAAGCCGTACTCGGAGAGGAAGTCGATGACCCCACGGACCAGGACCTCCGGCACCGACGCACCTGAGGTGATGCCGACGGTCTCGACGCCGTCGAGCCACGCCGGATCGATCTCCCGCGCATAGTCGACCAGGTAGGAGGCCGACGCGCCGTTCTGTAGTGCCACCTCGACCAGCCGCACGGAGTTCGACGAGTTCTTCGAGCCGACGACGATCACCAGGTCGCACTTCGGGGCCATCGCTTTCACGGCGACCTGACGGTTCTGGGTCGCATAACAGATGTCGTCGCTGGGCGGGTCGTTGAGCTCGGGGAATCGCTCACGGAGGCGGCGCACAGTCTCCATCGTCTCGTCCACCGACAGCGTGGTCTGGGAGAGCCAGATGACCTTCGATTCGTCGCGCACACTCACGGCGTCGACGGCGTCGGGACCATCCACGAGCTGGATGTGCTCCGGCGCCTCCCCCGCGGTGCCCTCGACCTCCTCGTGGCCCTCGTGGCCGATGAGCAGGATGTCGTAGTCATCGCGGGCGAAGCGCTTGGCCTCCTGATGCACCTTGGTCACCAGCGGACACGTCGCGTCGATGGTCTTGAGGTTGCGTTGCGCGGCGGTGCGGTGCACCTCCGGGGAGACGCCGTGCGCGGAGAACACGACGATGGCGCCTTCGGGTACCTCGTCGGTCTCGCCGACGAAGATCGCGCCACGCTCGGCGAGGGTGTCGACGACGTGCCGGTTGTGCACGATCTCCTTGCGGACGTAGACGGGCGCACCGTGCTTGTCGAGTGCACGCTCGACGGTCTCCACGGCGCGATCCACGCCGGCGCAATATCCTCGCGGTTCGGCGAGCAGGATGCGCTTGGATTCAGTCATGTCCCCAAGGGTACGTGTTGGACCACTCGCCGCGAGATGGCAGAGTGAACCCATGGTTCGTGCTCCTTATCCGGCCCGTATCGCCGCAGGTCTCGTCGTCACGGCCGTCGAAGAGACGCGTAAGTTGCCGACTCTGCTGTTCACCCTTCCGGTGACCGCGGTCAGCGAGACGCTGCAGTTGGCGATGCGCGCCCAGCAGGGCATCGCCGAGTTGGCCATCAAGGGCGACACCGCACTGGAGATGATCTTCGACCGCCCCAGCGAGGAGCCCGCGTGGGCGCGCTTCGACGAGGACGACACCGAGGACGACACCGAGGTCGCCGATACCGTCGTGCCGATCGAGTCCGGGCGGGCAACCCTCGCCGACACCCCGGATGACGAGCACGACGCCGCCTCGGACGACCACACCGAGCCCGCGCCGTCCGAGACATCCCCCGCCGAGTCGCCGGCCCCGCGCGCCGACGCCGGGCGATTCGCGCTGTACTCGTCGGCCCCCGAAGAAGTCATCACCTCCTCGACCACCGGCCCCGGCAGTGACACCCCGGCGCCCACCGGTCCGGTGCCCGAGGTCGTCGAGTACACCGAGTACGACAACCTCACCCTGGCCCAGCTGCGCGCCAAGCTGAGGTCGGTCGGTGTCGACGAACTCTCCGAGTTGCTCGCCTATGAGAAGGCCAACCGCAACCGCGCTCCGTTCATCACCATGATCGACAATCGGATCACCGCGGCCGAGAACAAGCGCTCGCCATCGAAGTGAGCGGTGGCGGTTCGGCGAATTCGGCCGACAACCCGTGGCCGGTGCGCACCGTCAACACCAAGATCGCCGACTGGATTCACCGGCTCGGCCAGATCTGGGTGGAGGGCCAGGTCACCCAGATCAGCCGCCGCCCCGGAACGCGCACATCGTTTCTGACGCTGCGCGATCCCGCCGCCGACATCTCCATTTCGGTCACGTGCAGCCCCGACCTGCTCGCCCGCTCCGAGGTGCCGATCACCGACGGGGCCCACGTCGTGATGCTCGGTCGCCCCAGCTACTACACCGGCCGCGGCACGATCTCGTTGCGCGTCAGCGATATTCGACCCATCGGCGTGGGTCAGCTGCTGTTGCGCATCGAGCGGCTGCGGCAGTTGCTGGCCGCCGAGGGACTCTTCGACGCACGTCTCAAACGTCCGATCCCGTTCCTGCCGCGCACCATCGGCCTCATCTCCGGCCGCGCCAGTGCCGCGCAACGCGACGTGGTGTCGGTGGCCTCGGCGCGGTGGTCCGCGGTGCGATTCGATGTCCGTGATGCACCGGTGCAGGGCCCGACGGCGGTGCCGCGGATCATCGGCCACCTTCGCGAGCTCGACGCGCACGCCGACATCGACGTCATCATCATCGCCCGCGGCGGTGGCAGCGTCGAGGACCTGTTGCCGTTCTCCGACGAGGCGCTGTTGCGGGCGGTCGCCGCGTGCTCGACACCGGTGATCAGCGCGATCGGCCACGAACCCGACAATCCGCTCCTGGACTTCGTCGCCGACATCCGCGCCGCCACCCCCACCGATGCGGCCAAACGCGTGGTCCCCGACGTGGAGGCCGAACTCGCCGGGATCGCCGCCCTGCGCCGTCGCAGCGCGCATGCCCTACGCAACTGGGTGCATCGCGAGGACCGGGTGATCGCCGGCCTTCGTGCCCGCCCGGTGCTCGCCGATCCGTTCACGGTGCTCGACCGACACAACGAACGCGTCGACCGGCTTCGAGCGGATCTGCGTCGCACCCTCGTCGGCCGCCTCGACACCGAGGACCGCCGTACCGAACATCTCGCGGCCCGGCTCGCGACGCTGGGACCGGCTCAGACGCTGGCCCGCGGGTACGCCGTCGTGCAGCGCGTCGACACCGACCCGCCGCACGTGCTCGACTCCGTGGACGGTCTGCCGACGTCGGCGCAGCTACGAATCCGGGTCGGTGACGGCTCGATTCACGCCGACGTCACCTCGATCGAACCGGCCGCGCACTCCCCTCACCACCACGACGCCCCTCACGACCACGACCACACCGACGACCATGCACAGGAGGAACAGTGAGTCCCCAACGGGCAGCAAAGAAGTCGGCTTCACAGAAGGCCGACACCTCCGACGACGGACGTACCCCGGTCGGCGAACTCGGATACGAACAGGCCCGTGACGAACTCGCCGAGGTGGTCGCGACCCTCGAGCGCGGAGGCCTCGACCTCGACGCGTCGCTCGCGCTGTGGGAACGCGGCGAGGCGCTCGCCGATCGCTGCGAGGCCCACCTCGCCGGCGCACGCGAACGCATCGAGGCGGTGCTCAACGACGGTGAGGATTTGGACGACGAGGAATCGGACGACGAGGAACTCGACGAGGACGACTGAGGCACAAGTGATCACGTCGCTGTTTGCGGTCTCGGGTCAGCGGAGATCCGCTGCGTCAACCCCTACCCGGCAGCGGCTGCTGCTCGATCACCGATTCGGCCATCGTGGCCATCCCGCTGTCGGAGCCGGTGGACATGACCGCGATTCGTACCGACCCGAGGTCGGTGATCCAGAAGTTGTTGCCGTCGTGGGTGCTGTAGGTCACCCAGCGCTGCCCACCGATCTCGCGGGTGCCGGTCCCCGAGGCCACGGTCGAACCGTCGGCGAGATGGTCGACGAGTTCGTCCTCGGACGCGTCGGTCTGGGTGAGTTGCACGTAGCTACCGCTGTTGGTGATCCAGCCGACGTTGCTGACCACATGCCCGGCCACGTTCTCGCGGCTGCCCGAACTCGGTTTCCACCCGGCGGGGTCCGGTGGCTTGCGGATCGGGAAGGGCAGCGTCTGCGAGTCCGAGAGCAGTGCACCCTGTACATCGAACGGGCTGCGCCGGTCGTCGGAGGCACTTCCGGTGAGCCCCACCGAGCAGTTCCCCGAGGCGATCGCGACGAGCGCGCAGATCGCCAACAGCGGAATGATCGACCAGATCATGTCCTTGCCGTTGACGAGATGGCGCGGTTTCTGGGCCATGGGGCTCAGTATTCCAGCCGACACACTCCGTTCGGCAAATCGCCCATCCGCCGTTTACCGGCTGCACGCAACCGCCCGGATGGATCACGCCGGGCGGTGACCAGCGCATCGGGGTGACATGCGAGGATGGAGGCCAGTCGCACCGCCGCACGCCGAGGAGTCCAAGACATGACCGAAGCCACCCCCCAGGCCCCTGACCGCAACCTCGCGATGGAGTTGGTGCGAGTCACCGAGGCCGCCGCGTTGGCCGCCGGACGCTGGGTGGGGCGTGGCGACAAGAAGGGTGGCGACGGTGCCGCCGTCGACGCGATGCGTGAGCTGCTCTCGACGGTGTCGATGCGCGGCGTCGTGGTGATCGGTGAGGGCGAGAAGGACGAAGCCCCGATGCTGTTCAACGGCGAAGAGGTCGGCGACGGCAGCGGACCCGACTGTGACGTCGCGGTCGATCCCATCGACGGGACCACCCTGATGGCCGAGGGCCGCCCGAACTCGATCGCGGTGATCGCGGTGTCCGAGCGCGGCACCATGTACGACCCGTCGGCGGTGTTCTACATGGACAAGATCGCCGTGGGCCCGGAGGCCAAGGGCGCCATCAACATCGACGAGTCGGTGGAGTGGAACATCAACTCGGTCGCCAAGGCCAAGGGCATCGACGTCGCCGACCTGACGGTCGTCGTCCTCGACCGGCCTCGCCACGCCGATCTGATCGGCGAGATCCGGCAGGCCGGCGCCAAGATCCGCCTCATCTCCGACGGCGACGTCGCGGGGTCGATCGCCGCTGCGGGCGACTACAGCACCGTCGACATGCTGATGGGTGTCGGCGGTACACCCGAGGGCATCATCACCGCTGTCGCGATGAAGTGCATGGGTGGCGAGATCCAGGGCAAGCTCTGGCCGCGCAATGAGGAAGAGCGCAAGAAGGCACTCGACGCCGGCCACGATCTCGACCGTGTGCTCGGCACCAACGACCTGGTCAGCGGCGAGAACTCGTTCTTCTGCGCAACTGGTGTCACCAACGGCGACATGCTGCGCGGCGTCACCTACCGGCCCGGCGGCGCCACCACGCGTTCGCTGGTCATGCGCTCCAAGTCGGGCACGATTCGCCGGATCGAGGCCGTCCACAAGACCGCCAAGCTCCGCGAATACGCACGCCTGAGCATCTGAGCCCTCGCGAGTCGTACGCGGACGACACGCGTGGTTCTGTACGCCACCGAACCGGCGCTCGCCGACGGAGAGCCGGCCCTGCTGGCCTGGACGACGGTGAGCCCGGAGGAACAGGACGCCATTCGGCACACTCCGCCCCCACCGCTGCAGGGCACGTGGGGCGGCAAACCGCCGGCGAGACGAACGGTGCGACTGTTTCCCGACTACGGTCGTGACTGGCCGCTGTGGGAGAACTCCACCGAGACCTGGAACGTCGGCTACGCGACGACACCGAACGACTACGGGCTGTCGGCGGAGTTGACGCAGCGAATACGGGCCTGGCACGACGTCTGGGAACAGGAACTCTCGGCGCTCGACCGCGACCCGGACGCGGTCACCGAAGCACGCTGGCGAGCCGAGGGACACCGCATCGCCGAGCTTCTCGCTGCTGAGATCGGCGACTACGCCGACATCGAACACCGCTTCTGACGCGCACCGGCCCAAGTTCGGGCCTGTGCGCCACTACCCCTGTGGCTCAACCATTTTCGAGTGGCCGAGGATCGAAGGTGACCCGGATGCGGGTGATCAGTCCGTCTTCGACGTGGCTCCAGTTGGCGGTCGGCAACGTGGCGCCGTCCTTGGTCACCAGGTCGAACCAGGTGATGACGTCGTCACCGTCGGCCACTCGGGCGTGTAGGACCAAGTCGTCCATGATCGATTCGGCCATACCCTGCAGTCCGGCGAGGCATGCGTCGGCGCCGTCGGCAACGCCCATGACGCCGACGAAGCTCACGTCGGGGGCGAGCACCGACCGCAATCGGTCGAAATCTCTTGTGCGCCAAGCATCGAAGTAGGTCTCGGCGACGATGCGGGTGGTCTCGGTGGTGGAGATCATCTCTGTCATGACTCCAGGATGGAGTCCGAGGGTTCCATCCGTCCAACAGATCTTTCGGATAGCACCTATCATTTCCAGCAATGGAACTGCATCAGCTGCGGTACGTGATCGCGGTCGTCGACGCCGGCACCTTCACCGCCGGCGCGCAGACCGTGCGTGTCAGCCAGTCCGGGGTGTCCACCCAGATCGCGAAGCTCGAACGCGAACTGGGCGTGACGCTTTTCGATCGCACCTCTCGGCGGGTATCGCTCACCGAGGAGGGGCGCAGCCTGCTGCCGGCGATCCGCCAGGCACTGAGCGGCATCGACGCCGTCACCGACACGGCCAACGCGATCCGCGGTGTGATGACCGGATCACTGCGTGTCGGGGCCGTCACCGGACTGACCTGGGATCCGCTCGTCGACGCCCTTGCGGTGATGCACGACAGTCACCCGGGGGTCGACGTCCGGCTGATCGAGGGTCTCTCCGACGACCTGATACGCGCGGTGCGTGACGGCGGGCTCGACGTCGCCGTTGCCGGATGGGCGGGCGCGGCGCCGGCCGACCTGCTCACCCGCGTCATCGTCGAGGATGCGTTGTGCGCGGTCCTCGCCCCCGATCATCCGTGGGCGTCGTCGACGACCCTGGACACCGCGCGACTGTTGACCGCCGACCTGATCTCCCTGCCGGTCGGTACCGGGGCACGCGGCGCTCTCGATGCCGCAGCTGCTCGCATCGGGATGACCGCGACCCCACGGTGGGAGGTGACGACGCCCGCCCAGGTGAGCCTGCTGGCCCGTCGCGGCATCGGCGTCGGTGCGCTCAGCGAGAACACCGCCGCCGGCTTCGACGGCGTCGTCGCGGTACCCCTGGCCGACACGGCAGCCCGCTCGAGTCTCGGGGTCGTCTCGCGTCGCGAACCGTCGGCGGCCGCGCAGGCGTTCCGCTCCCTGCTCGGGCTCTGAGGTGCCGCGCTAGGATTTCCGCGTGAGCAAACCAGCCCTTGCTCCGGAGTTCCGCTATGCCGATTTGCTGCCCTCCGGCGCCGATGACACCCCGTATCGACTGATCACCACCGAGGGGGTCTCGACCTTCACCGCCGATGGTCAGACCTTCCTCAAGGTCGCCCCCGAGGCCTTGCAGCGACTGACCGCCGAGGCGATGCACGACATCAGCCACTATCTGCGGCCCGCGCACCTCGCGCAGTTGCGCAAGATCATCGACGATCCGGAGGCCTCGGGCAACGACCGCTTCGTCGCGCTCGACCTGCTCAAGAACGTCAACATCTCCGCGGGCGGCGTGCTACCCATGTGCCAGGACACCGGTACCGCGATCGTCATGGGCAAGAAGTCCGAGGGGGTGCTCACCGGGGTCACCGACGGTGAGTGGATCTCGCGCGGCGTCTACGACGCCTACACCAAGCTCAATCTGCGGTATTCGCAGCTGGCTCCCCTGACCACTTACGACGAGAAGAACACGGGCACCAATCTGCCTGCGCAGGTGGAGATCTACTCCACCGAGCAGGGACCGAAGGGCCCCGAATACAAGTTCCTGTTCATGGCCAAGGGTGGCGGTAGCGCCAACAAGTCGTTCCTGTTCCAGGAGACCAAGGCCATCCTCAATCCCAAGCGGCTGCTGGAGTTCCTGGACGAGAAGATCCGCTCCCTCGGCACCGCAGCCTGCCCGCCATATCACCTCGCGGTGGTCATCGGCGGAACCTCCGCCGAGTTCGCCCTGAAAACGGCGAAATACGCCTCGGCGCACTACCTCGACACCCTGCCCACCGAGGGATCGATGGCCGCCCACGGCTTCCGGGACGTGGAATTGGAGGAGGAGGTGTTCAAGCTCACCCAATCCTTCGGCATCGGAGCACAATTCGGCGGCAAGTACTTCTGCCACGACGTCCGCGTCGTCCGGCTGCCGCGCCACGGCGCCTCCTGTCCGGTCGCGATCGCGGTGTCGTGTTCGGCTGACCGCCAGGCATTGGGCAAGATCACCGCCGACGGCGTGTTCCTCGAGCAGCTCGAAACCGATCCCGCGCAGTACATGCCGGACGCCGGCGTCGCCGAGGACATCGAGGGGGGCGCGGTCGTCGACATCGATCTGAACCGCCCGATGAGTGAGATCCTCGCGGAGCTGTCCAACTACCCTGTCAAGACCCGGCTTTCGCTCACCGGCCCGCTCGTCGTCGCCCGAGACATCGCGCATGCCAAGATCGCCGAGCGCCTCGACGCGGGCGAACCCATGCCGCAGTACCTCCGCGATCACCCTGTCTACTACGCCGGACCGGCGAAGACCCCGGAGGGTATGGCCTCGGGCTCGTTCGGACCGACCACGGCCGGCCGCATGGACTCCTACGTCGAGAAATTCCAGGCGGCGGGCGGCTCGATGGTGATGCTGGCCAAAGGCAACCGCTCCAAGCAGGTCACCAATGCCTGTGCGGCACACGGTGGTTTCTACCTCGGCTCGATCGGCGGCCCGGCCGCACGGCTGGCGCTCGATTGCATCAGGAGCCAGGAGGTCATCGAATACCCCGAGCTCGGCATGGAAGCCGTCTGGAAGATCGAGGTGGAGAACTTCCCGGCGTTCATCGTCGTCGACGACAAGGGCAACGACTTCTTCACCGATCCGGGCGGCGCGGTGACCGTCCCGCTGGGCGGGGTGCGCATCCGGTCGAAGGAGCGCTGAGCGGGCTTACGCCGTAGATCGATGCCACCATGTGACACCGATCTACGGCGATGACGGACATGCCGGGCATCCGGCGACGGTTCCCCGCCATCCGCGGGCGTGCAGTGCGCAGGCGATCTTCGTCGCTGTGGCACACGGACGTTCGTACACCTGTCCCCATCCCAGACGAAGCGTCAGCCGATCGCCGTGAACCGCGGCGTC
Source organism: Gordonia sp. L191 (assembly GCF_030077625.1). Lineage (NCBI taxonomy): Bacteria > Bacillati > Actinomycetota > Actinomycetes > Mycobacteriales > Gordoniaceae > Gordonia > Gordonia sp. L191. The sequence continues at coordinate 3,470,893 of NZ_CP125996.1, forward strand.
GAGGTCACGTTCGAGGTCGCGGTCGCGTGCCACCGGACCGTCGTGACCGAGTCGGCCGTCGAGTTCGACGACGAGACCGAAGTCGACGTACTCCACATCGCGCAGGCCCCGACGCCCCACGGTGGTCGGCGCCTGCCGGATCGGCGCAGGAAGACCATGGGCCCGTTCGACTTTCGTCAGGTATCCGTGCTCGAGAACCGAACACGTGCCGTCCCGAATATCACGGAGAACGCCCTCGACGAACCGTCGGTGCGCGATCCGTGGCCGGCGGCGCAGCGCCGCGAGCAGGCGGTCTGCGGTGGTTCGGCGAGCCTGCACCGCATCTGCCAGGCAGGCGATGACGCGCGCCGCCGACGACGACGCATCGACGACATCGAGCACGGCCTCCTCGATACGCACGCGCGGTGGACGCGCATGCCAGAGCACCCTGTCGTCCAGCCGAGACCCGTAGTGGACGACCACACCCCGGCGTCTGGTCACCCGGCGTTGTCGGTCGACGACGATGTGCACCGGCTGGGTCGGCGCCACGTCGCCGTCTAGTATCGCCGATGAGTGGCTCAGGGCCGCCGGAAACGCGTCGAGTAACGCACTCCACTGGCGCTGTCGTGCAGTCAGTGGCCCGGTGTGATCGACATAGACGCCGGGGAACACCGTCGCCCATTCCCGGCGTCGCACCATGCGGCGGACGAAAGCTGCGGAGAATCCACAGTCGATCACCTGCCCGCGGGTGACGACACCGTCCTGCGACGCGAGCAGGTAGTCGAGACGAGCCGTGTCGGGCGGAGCAACGGTCATGGCGCACAGTGTGACCGCCGACGGCGCCGTCGGTCGCCCGCGAGGAGGATCTGTGGACAACTCGGTCGAGACCACCACTTGTGCCGTACTTTCGTGTCGCCCAGTGACACCGATCTACGGCACAGAGCTGTCGACGGGCCTGCGCGCCGGGCTCCGACGGTGACGAGTAGCGTGAATTGAGGTAGTCCTAACTCGCCGTCGACCATCGGAGGACGCAGCACCATGACCGAGCAGCAGTACCGCATCGAGTACGACACCATGGGCGAGGTCAAAGTCCCCGTCGACGCGCTGTGGCGGGCCCAGACCCAGCGCGCCGTCGAGAACTTCCCGATCAGCCACCGCCCGCTCGAACGCACCCAGATCCGGGCGATGGGACTGCTCAAGGCGGCGTGCGCGCAGGTCAACAAGGATCTCGGGCTCCTCGATGCGGCGAAGGCCGACGCCATCATCGCCGCGGCCAAGGAGATCGCCGACGGTAAGCATGACGACCAGTTCCCCATCGACGTGTTCCAGACCGGCTCGGGCACCAGCTCCAACATGAACGCCAACGAGGTCATCGCCTCGATCGCCAAGGCGACCGGCGTCGAGGTCCATCCCAACGACCACGTCAACATGTCGCAGTCGTCCAACGACACCTTCCCGACCGCCACCCACGTCGCGGCCACCGAGGCCGCGGTCAGCGATCTGATCCCGGCGCTCGACCATCTCCGGTTGGCATTGTTGGAGAAGTCGAACGAGTGGCGTGAGGTCGTCAAGAGCGGTCGCACCCACCTGATGGATGCCGTACCGGTGACCCTGGGCCAGGAGTTCGGTGGCTATGCCCGCCAGGTCGAGGCCGGTATCGAGCGCATCACCTCAACACTTCCCCGGGTCGGCGAACTGCCGATCGGCGGAACCGCCGTCGGCACCGGTCTCAACGCGCCGGCCGGCTTCGGCACCAAGGTCGTCGCCGAACTGCGCAAGCTCACCGACGTCGACGCCCTCTCGCTCGCCAAGGACAACTTCGAGGCCCAGGCCGCCCGGGACGGGCTGGTCGAACTGTCGGGGCAGCTGAAGACGGTCGCGGTGTCGCTGACCAAGATCGCCAATGACGTTCGCTGGATGGGGTCGGGCCCGCTCACCGGCCTCGGCGAAATCCAACTGCCCGACCTGCAGCCCGGCAGCTCGATCATGCCCGGCAAGGTCAATCCCGTTCTGCCCGAAGCGGTCACCCAGGTCGCCGCGCAGGTCGTCGGCAACGACGCCGCGGTCACCTGGGGTGGCGGCAACGGCGCCTTCGAGCTGAATGTGTACATCCCGATGATGGCGCGCAACGTGCTGGAGTCGCTCAAGTTGCTGGCCAACGTGTCCCGGCTGTTCGCCGACCGCTGCATCTCCGGCCTCGTCGCCCACGAGGAGCGTCTCAAGACGCTTGCCGAGAGTTCTCCGTCGATCGTCACCCCGCTCAACTCGGCGATCGGATACGAGGAGGCGGCCGCGGTCGCCAAACAAGCCCTCAAGGAGGGCACGACGATTCGGCAGACCGTCATCGATCGCGGCCTCATCGGCGACAAGCTCAGCGAGGCCGAGCTCGACAAGCGGCTCGACGTGCTGAAGATGGCGAATCTCGACCGCGAACGCTGATCGGCGAATCCCGACCCGCCACGAAGATCCCGGACGCTGCACCCCGACCACCGACACGGCTACGCCGCCGATCCCACACGGATCGACGGCGTCGCCTCGTCACCTCACGGATATGGTTGTCAGCCACCGACTCCCAGCATGGACGGCAGGATGCCGACCAGTTGGTTGAGCAACTGGGTCAAGGCATTGTCGTCGAGGAGTCCACTCGTGGCACCCGGCGTGGTCGTCGTGGTGCCCGACTGGGGAGTCCCGGACTGGGGTGTCCCGGTCTGGGGCGTTGATTGCGGTGTCGTGGACTGCGGTGTCGTCAGCGCCGGCGCACTACCCGTGGGCGCAGCCTGATTGACGCCGATGGTGATCTTCGGGCTCTTGGCGGGATCGAGCCAGGTCAAGATGTTGCGCAGCACATCCTTGTCGATCGCCACACAACCCATCGTCGGCTCGCCGGTGCTGGCATGCAGAAAGATCGCTGACGCCTTGCCGGGGATGCGCTGCGGATTGGACGCGATGTTCACCGCGTAGTCGTAAGCAGGTCCGGCGTCGTAGAGATTCTCACTGTCCCCGCCGGGGCTCTGCGCCTGGTGCACGTGCGTGTTGTAGGTGGGCGACTTCATGTCGGAGTCCCACCAATCCTGCTGTGTCACCTGGAAGTACGGCATCTTGGTGCCGGGATTGGCCAGCCGCCCGAAGGCCTGGTCGAGGGCGAAGGTGCCCTGCGGGGTGCGGTAGACGTTGTCGGCGGGCTCACCCATACCCACTTCGCCGAGGAATGCCTGGGTCGGCCCGAACACCGGCTTCCAGCTACCACTGGCGGAGTCGCGTTCGAACGCCGTGAGCGTCGCCTTCTGGTCGCTGGCCTTGGGCGCGGTCACCACAATCAGCTGACTCGTCTGACTCGACTGCGTCCCACCGCCGGACGAGCCGGCCCCCGAGAGCGTGTCGAGGACCTTGTCGAGTTCGGGGATACCGGTCTGCGGGATGCTGATGCCGCCGGGCAGCGTCGCACCTGGAGTGGCCGGTGTGGTCGGGGTCGTCGGCGTGGTGGATGGGGCGGCAGTCGCGATGCCGGCACCACCGGCGAAAGCGGCCAGCACCGCAATCACCATCAGTCCCAAGAACCTCATTCGCCTCATCAGTAACTTCTGCACCACACCAGTGTGGCAAAAGGCAAGAGGCGATGAGTCTCGCGATGGTCACGGTGCGGCATGGATCCGATCACCACACCCTCCTTGAATCTGAACTCACCCTCAACTAGGGTCCATGCAGTGATGCAGACCACAGCACATCACCGGATTTCGCTCGCATCGAAGGGAAGCGCATGTCCACCGTCACCACCGTCACCGGTCCGATCTCCTCGGACGAACTCGGCCGCACCCTGATCCACGAACACGTCTTCGTCGTCGGCGAGGAATATCGGATCAACTATCAGGACGACTGGGACGAAGAGCGCAAGATCGCCGAGGCCGTCCGCGACCTCAACGAACTCAAGTCCCTGGGCATCGACACCATCTTCGACCCGACGGTCCTCGGTCTCGGTCGGTACATCCCCCGCATCCAGAAGATCGCCGAGCAGGTCGACCTCAACATCGTCGTGGCGACCGGGCTCTACACCTACAACGAGATCCCTTTCCAGTTCCACTACACCGGCCCGGGCCTGCTTTTCGACGTCGACGAACCGCTCGTCACCTATTTCGTGCGCGACCTCACCGAGGGCATCGCCGACACCGGCGTCCGGGCGGCGTTCTTGAAGTGCGCCATCGAGGAACAGGGACTGACACCGGGCGTCGAGCGGGTGATGCGCGCGGTCGGACAGGCCAGTGTCGCCACCGGCGCGCCCATCACCGTGCACACCAATCCGCACACCGAATCCGGGCTCGTCGCCCAGCGTGTGCTCGCCGAGGAGGGTGCCGATCTGAGCAAGGTCGTCATCGGACACTCCGGAGACAGCACCGACCTCGACTACCTGATGAAGATCGCCGACGCCGGGTCGATCCTCGGCATGGATCGGTTCGGGCTCGACGTCTTGTTGCCCTTCGACGATCGCATCAACACCATCGTCGAACTGTGCAAACGCGGATACGCCGACCGCATCGGGCTCGCCCACGACGCCGCATGCTTCATCGACTGGTTCGATCCCGAGGCCAAGAAGCTGGCGGTGCCCAAGTGGAATTACCGCCATATCAGCGAAGACGTCCTGCCGACCCTGCGCGAACGCGGAGTCACCGACGAGCAGATCACCACGATGCTCGTCGAGGTCCCCCGCCGCTACTTCGAGTGAGAGCCTCCTCATGAACACTGCTGTCACAGCCAATCCTGTTGCCGCCCTGTGGAACAATGCCGAGCACCACCCCGATCGCGTCGCGGTGCGCAGCGGGTCGCGTGCGCTGACCTACGCCGACCTCCGGGCCCGCATCGCCCGGGCCGCGGCCCGGTTCGCCGCCGCCGGGGTGGCCCCCGGAGATCGAGTCCTGCTCATCGCGCCGACCATCCCCGAGTTCCCGATCGTCTACTACGGACTGCACACTCTCGGCGCCACCGTCATCACCATGAACGTGATGTCGACGGTTCCCGAGATCGATTACGTCGTCGACGATTCGGGCACGATGATGATCGTCGCCTGGCAGGACTGTGCGACCAATGCCCGTGCGGTCGCCGAGTTGCGCGGGCTGCCCTTCACCGAGATCGGGCCCTTCGAGGACGACTCCCCCGAGATCGACGGTGTGACAACGTATGTCGAGCGTGACGAGCACCAGACGGCGGTGATCCTCTACACCTCCGGGACCACCGGCAAACCCAAGGGCGCACAGCTGAGCATCGCGAACGTCAACGCCGCACCACAGGCGTTCCGCGACGCATTGCGCCTGCACGACACCGAGCGCTGGGCCACCGCGCTACCTCTGTTCCACTGTTTCGGTCAGGTGGTCGTCATGCACGGCGCACTCACCTGGGCGGGCACGTTGTCGCTGATGAGCCCCTTCACGCCGACCGAGTTCATGGATCGCCTGCGCGACGAGCACATCACGATCGCGTGCGGGGTGCCCACCATGTGGAACGCCATGCTGCAGGTCACCGGCGGTTACACCCCGAGCGATTTCGCCGACCTGCGCCTGGCCTGCTCGGGCGGCGCCTCCCTTCCCGGTGAAGTGATCCGCGTCTTCGAGGAGCGGTTCGGCTGCTCCATCCTCGAGGGCTACGGCCTCACCGAGACCGCGGGCACCGCCACCTTCCGCAATCTCGACGGCCCGCCCAAGGTGGGGACCGTGGGGACGGCTCTGCCCGGATTCCGGATCGAGATCCGCGACCCCGACGGCACCGTCCTGCCCGCCGACGAGGTCGGTGAGATCTTCATCAACGGTCCGACGGTGATGACCGGCTACTGGAATCGACCCGACGCCACCGCGGCCGAACTCGTCGACGGATGGTTGCGCACAGGCGATCTGGGCTCGATGGACGCCGACGGCGACGTCCGCATCGTCGATCGCGCCAAGGACCTCATCATCCGTGGCGGCTACAACGTGTATCCCCGCGAGGTCGAGGAGGTCCTCTACACCCACCCCGACATCGTCGAGGTTGCCGTCATCGGAATACCCGACGACCATTACGGCGAGGAGATCGCCGCCGTCGTCGCGGCGCGCCCGGGTGCCACGATCGAACAGGACACGTTGCGCGAGTGGGCAAAAGAACGTCTGTCGGCCTACAAGGTGCCGCGCATCGTGCATGTCGTCGACGAACTCCCCAAGGGGGCAACCGGAAAGATCCTCAAGCGGGCCATCGACCGCGCACCGCTGATCTCGGTTCCGCACTGACCACACCGACCGCCCCGCTATGTCGTCAGTCATAGCGGGGGTTGTGCGCGGCGTTGACCACAGAGCCCTGGCTGCCGAACCTTACCCCCGAGTAATGTTCGAGCGGCCTCGCGAGCACGCGAGGCGGAAGGGTCGGGTCCTCACACATGCCACCGCTGAGTCGGATTGCGCGACTTCAGATCACCGCGATCCTCGTCCTCGGGCTGGTGGTCAGCGTGGTCGCGGGGATCTGGCTGGTCCACGTGAACCGCGTCGTCGGCGTCGGGGTGTACACGGTGACCGCACACCTCCCCGATTCCGGGGGCATCTTCACCAATGCCGAGGTCACCTACCTCGGCATACCCGTCGGCCGCGTCGGGCCCCTGCGTCTTACGCACGACGGCGTCGACGTCGAACTCCAGTTGGCCTCGGACGCGCCGAAGGTCCCGGCGTCGGCAATGGCGGTCGTCGCCAACCGATCCGCGATCGGCGAACAATTCATCGACCTCCAGCCGACCCGCGGCGATGACGATGCGCACCTCCACGACGGGTCGACGATCACGAGGTCCTCGGTGCCACCGCCTCTCGATGAGGTGGTGGCCTCCACCGTGCGACTCGCACAATCGATACCGCTCGACGACCTGCACACCGTGATCACCGAACTCGGGAAAGCGCTGAACGGACAGGGCGACAACCTGTCCCGGCTCGTCGACTCGTTGTCGACGCTGGCCGCCGACGGCGCCGACAATCTACCCGCGACCATCGGACTGATCCGCGACGCGAATTCGGTACTGGCCACCCAGGCCGACCAGTCCGATGCCATTCTCGCCTGGTCGCACGGGCTCGACGTGCTCACGGCAACGCTCTCGGCGTCCGATCCCGACCTGCGCCGGCTGCTGACCACCGGGAGCGCCTCGGCGACCCAGCTCTCGGAACTGGTGCAACGCAACGGTGGTGACGCGGCGAGGGTTGTTCGCGATCTGGCGTCGGTGACGCGTACGATCCGACCCGCCACCTACACCACGTCCTTGACGTTCGCGATGCTGTCCAACATCTCGGCCGGCAGCCACTCCACCGCCCCCGGCGACGGGCAGATCCATTTCGGCGTCGTGCTCGAGACGAACAACCCACCGGCGTGCACACAGGGATACCAGGGCACCGCCCGCATCATCGACGAGATGAAGCGCGCGAACCCGGATTTCGACATCCGTTACGACGACTTCCCATTCAACACGAGTGCGGAGTGCACTGTACCACAAGGTAATCCGACGGGCGTCCGCAGTGCGGCACGAACCGTCTACGCCAATCCGAACACGCCGCAACCATGGGATTCGACACCCAAGAAGGACCCCGACCGCCTCGACCTGACCCCGCTGGCCCGGCAACTGGCCGCGCTCATGGGCGTCCGACCGGTCTGAGGGCGATCACCGTCGAGACGGTCGGCGATCACCACTCCGTAAACCGATGGCGTTGGCCCACAACCGGGTTGCGGTGAACACCATCTGATCCAGATCGGCATCGTCGCCGAGTGCGAAGGCCTGGTAGGCCATCCGCGAGACCATGCCCGAGAGCGCGCTCGCCGCAGCCAGCGGATCGAGTTCGGGATCGGCGAGGCCGCGGTCCTGGAGATCCTTGATGTGCCTGGCATTTCGGGTCGCGAACACGAGCCCGCGCTGACGCCGCTTCTCGCGGAACTCCGGCATGTTGGCGGTCACCTGCTCGAGAACGAGCCGCAATCCGGCGTTGCGCTTGTACGCCTCGAAGTACGCGCGGTTGGCGGCCTCGAGTACCGCATACGGATCCTTGTGCGGATCGGTCTCGATGTGCGGGAGCCCGGGATGCAGCATGTCCTCGTGGGCGAGCGCGAGGACGGCGTCGAGGACCTCTTCCTTGCTGTCGAAATAGGTGTAGAAGGTTCCCGTCGAACACTTCGCCTCGGCCGTGATGTCGGTGAGTCGTGCGTCGGAGAAGCCGTCGCGCTCGAAGATCCGTCGCGCGGCGGCAATCAGGGCGGAGCGGGTACGCTCGCCGCGTGCGGTCACCGGCGGCGCCTTGTCGCCGTCGGTCACCGCCAGCGGGGGAAGCGGCTGCTCCCCCACCGGCGGTGTCTCCACCGGCGGTGTCTGCAAGGGCTGTGTCCCCACCGCGCGCGAATCACGTGCAGTCATGCCGACATCTTCTCACCCATCGGCGTCGTCATCCGAGTCCGGCCGCGTCGGCGACGGCGATGGCCCGCGCGACCAGACCGTCGATCACCTCGTCGGTGGGGACGCCGGCGACGGCTCGGTTCGCCGGGTTGTCCCGCGCACGACGGAGCACACCCTCGGCGATGATCGCGACCTTCCACAGTCCGAGTGCGTGCCAGAACCGCAGCGCCGTCGCGTCACGGCCGGTGCGGTCGAGGTACATCGCGGCCAAGTCGTCGCGGCTCGGGAACCCCTCGAGCAGTTCCACCGGTGCAGCACTGAGCGGCGGTTCACCGGCTGCCGGCCAGTACGCCAGGGTGCTGCCGATGTCGGCGAGTGGATCACCCAGGGTCGACAACTCCCAGTCCAGTGCCGCTCGTACCGTTCCGCTGTCCGGATCGATCATGACGTTGCGAATGTGGAAGTCCCCGTGGACCAGTCGTGTCTCCCGTTGTTCGGGTGCACTCGCCGACAGTCGGCGGGTCAACTCGTCCAGGGCCGGGATCTCGCGGGTCTTCGACTTCTCCCACTGCGCGCTCCACCTCTTGAGTTGGCGTGCTGCGTAGGGCTTGTGGCTCGCGAGGTCGGCCAGGCCGACCTGCTCGATGTCCACGTCGTGGATTCGGGCGAGGGTGTCGATCATCGACTCCCCCACCGCCCGCCGTATCGCGGGTGAGAGCGCCTGCGCCGCCGGGAGCCGGTCCAGGACGACACCGTCCACGAACTCCATCACCACCAGCGGAACAGGACTCACCGACTCGTCGGTGCACACACCGAGGACGGCCGGAACCGCCACGTCGGTCGGGGCCAGCGCTGAGAGGATGCGCGCCTCGCGCACCACGTCGTGCGCCGATGCCAGTAGGGTGCCGACCGGCGGACGACGCAGCACCCATCGGTCATCGGCGTCGTCGGTGAGGAGATAGGTGAGATTCGACTGACCGACTCCGACGCGCGTGCACCGCACCGTGCCGGCCCACTCGATACCCGCTCCGCGCAGCCAGCCGAGCAGGGCGATGGGATCGACCTCGGCGATCTCCGCCAGTTCCCCCGCCACGTCGGTCTCACTCATTGCCCACTCTCCACTCGATCACCGGACTCTCTTGCGCTGCAACGGCTTCCCGATTCGATCAGTACCGGGCCGAGAGCGCGTCGTCGGACACGCAGGCCACCGTCTCCGGCACCGTCGCGGCTTCTCGGTAACGTCGCAATTCGCGGCGGGCGATCGCGCGCTTGTGCACCTCGTCGGGACCGTCGGCCAGGCGCAGCGTCCGCAGATGCGCGTAGGCCATGGCCAGCGGCAAGTCGTCGGTGACACCGGCACCACCGTGGACCTGGATGGCGCGGTCGATGATCTTGAGCGCCATGGTGGGCGCCGCCACCTTGATGGCGGCGATCTCTGTCGCGGCCGCCTTGTTCCCGACGGTGTCCATCATGTACGCGGCCTTGAGGGTCAGCAGCCGCACCATCTCGATGTCGATGCGCGCCTCGGCAATCCAGTCCTGAATGTTGGCGCGGTCGGCGAGGGGCTGTCCGAAGGTCGAGCGTGCCGCCGCTCGCCGACACATGAGTTCCAGCGCCCGCTCGGCCATCCCGATGGTGCGCATGCAGTGATGGATGCGGCCCGGCCCCAGACGCGCCTGGGCGATCGCGAATCCCTCACCCTCCCCTTTGAGGACATCGGTCGCGGGCACCCGGACGTTCTCGAACACCAACTCGCCGTGGCTCTCCCGGTCGACGTAGCCGAAGACGGGCAGGTTGCGCAGGATGGTGAGACCCTCGGCGTCGGTGGGTACCACCATCATCGACTGCTGTCGGTGGGTCGGAGCGGTGGGATCGGTCTTGCCCATCACGATGAGTACCTTGCAGTCGGGCCGCACCGCGTTGGAGGCGAACCACTTTCGTCCGTTGAGGACGTAGTCGTCACCGTCTCGGACCATCTGCAACTCGATGTTGGTCGCGTCGGAGCTGGCGACTGCGGGCTCGGTCATCGCGAACGCCGAGGCGATCTCACCATCGAGCAGGGGCTTGAGGTAGCGCTGCTTGTGTTCGTCGGTGCCGAAGAGGGTCAGCACCTCGATGTTGCCGGTGTCGGGGGCGTTGCAGTTGAACACCTCCGGCGCCCACCCGACCCGTCCCATGATCTCGGCGAGGTGCGCGTATTCCAGGTTCGACAGACCCGGACCCCATTCGGCGTAGGGGTGGAACAGATTCCACAGTCCTTCGGCCTTCGCCTTGGCCTTGAGTTCGATCAGGATGTCGGGGGTGGCATGGGGATTGGCCGACTCCCGCATCTGTTGGTCGTAGACGGCCTCGTTGGGATAGATGTAGGTATCCATGAAGGCCAGCAGCTTCTGCCGGTATTCCTCGGCGCGCGGTGACGGTTCGAACAGGGTCATGGTTGTCTCCTCGATGAGAGCGGTTGTGGTCTCGACGGATTCGCCGGCGGTGGCGCTTCAGGCGTCCTGCGGCGCGAGCAGCGCGGCCTGATAGCGCCGCATGCCGCGCAACCATCTGTCGTAGTCGGCACCCTTCTGGCGGTACATCTCGAGCACCTCCGGATGCGGGAGGATCAGGAACCGCTCATCGGCGATCGCGGCCAGTACGAGGTCGGCGACCTCCTCGGGCGTGATCACCGCGCCGGCGGTCTCGACCGCTCGCTGCATCAGGCGCTCGCCGTCGGTGTCCGGCGCATGGTCGGGACGCAGCAGTTTGGTGTCGACGCCCATCGGGCACAGGCAACTGACCCGGATACCGGCGTCGCCGTAGGTGGCACTGAGCCATTCGGCGAACCCGACCGCCGCGTGTTTGGTCACCGAGTAGGTCGCCGACCCCAGTTGGGTGAGCAAGCCGGCCGCCGACGCAGTGCTGATGAAGTATCCGCGACCGCGTTCGCTCCACTCGGGTACGAGCCGACGCGCGGCGCGTATATGCGCCATCAGGTTCACGTCGATGACGGTGTCCCAGGCGTCGTCGGTGGCATCCAGCCCCGCCGCGCCGCCGATCCCGGCGTTGGCGAAATACAGGTCGACCGGTCCGAAATGCTCACCGGCCGCGGTGAGCACGTCGTCGATGTGGGCGTTGTCCGAGGCGTCGCCGGACAGCGCAATCGCCTGGCCGCCGGCCTCGACGATCGCCTCGGCGGTGCGCGCGACGGCGTCGGAATCGAGGTCGGTCAACACCACCCGGACGCCGGCGGCGCTCAGCGCGCGGGCGATCGCACCACCGATGCCGCCGCCGGCACCGGTGACCACGGCGACTGTGTTCTGGATCTCCATGCCCCGACCGTACTTGAACCCGGTTTCACCTTCAAGGTTCGGGTCGGGTCGTGCCTCAGCCGATCATCTTGGCCATCGAGGTCGCATCCTCCCCCGACCTGCGCAGCACGAGCGCCGACAGCGCCAAAACGACCAGGGTCAGAACCAGCATCAGCGTCGACATCGCGGCCACCTCCGGCCGCAGGGCGATACGCACCGCGGAGAAGATGTACACCGGCCACGGCGTGTAACCCGGCTGCTGGACGAAGGTCGAGATCACGACGTCGTCGAGACTGAACGTGAACGCGAGCATCATCCCGGCGAAGATGCCCGGGGCGGCGGCGGGCAGGATCACGTGGCGCAGCCGCGCGAGCGGCGAAGCGTAGAGATCTGCGGCCGCTTCCTCGAGTGCCGGATCGAGAGCCGACACCCGCGCTCGCACGATGAACGTCACCACGACCATCGACACCACCGCGTGCGAGATGACCAACCGCACGAGACCGTTGTTGAACGGCAACAGATTCCAGTCGACACCGAGCGTCACATACCAGGGCAGGAAGGCCACGGCATCGGCGATGTCGGGCGTCACCAGGGTGACCGTCAGCAGGGCCAGCAACCCCACCGACCACCAGCGCGGGCGCCGCGACATCCCGATGGCGATGCCGGCCAGCGACCCCAGGAGCGTGGCCAGCAGCGCCGACAGGAGGCCGACCTCCAAGGAAATGCGCACACTGTGCAGGATCGTGTCGTCGGTGAGCGCGTCGCGGTAGGCGCCGAACCCGAATCCCTCGAACGACGCGAGTACACGCCCGGTGTTGAACGAGTAGGCGACGATCACCAGGATCGGCAGGAACAGGAAGGCATAGACCACGACCGACCACGCCTTCAGACAGATCGAGTACCAATCCCGCCGGGTGCGCAGCGGCGTCATCACCAGACGCGGCAGCGGGCCGGGATCGGCCGGCTGTCCGTCGGGCAGGGTCACCGAGAACACCTGTCGATCCAGAAGCACCGCAATACCTTTGACGACGAGACCGGCGATCACCACGCACACGAGCACCATCGCCATCAGCGACACGGTCATGGCACTGCCGAGCGCCCAGTTCTGGGCGGTCTCGAACTGCGCGGCGATCATCTGCCCGGCCATCGTGCCCTTGGCACCGCCGAGCACCGACGGTGTCACGTAGTCGCCCATCAACGGTATGAACACCAGAAGCGTGCCCGAGACGATGCCCGGCGACGCCAGCGGCAGGGTGATCCGGAAGAACGTCGTCCAGCGGTTGGCACCGAGGTCGCGCCCGGCCTCCCGCAGCGACAGACCCGCACGATCCATCGCAACGTACAGGGGAAAGATCATCAGCGGCAGGTAGTTGTAGACCACGCCGACCTGCACCGCGGCGCGGGTGTAGAGGATGCCGAGTTCGCCCAGCCCCACGCTCTGCATCGCACCCGAGAGCCATCCCGACGGGGCCAGGGTGATCTGCCAGCCGATGGTGCGCACCAGGAAGTTGGTGAAGAACGGGATGATGATGAGGGCGAGATAGATCGGGCGTCGTCGCGGATTCGATTTGACCGCAAGCCAATAGGCGAACGGCACACCGACGGCAAGCGCGATCACCACTCCGGTGACGGCGATGGTGAGGGTGTTGTAGAAGGTCGACCGGTAGTCCGCGCCGAAGGCTTCCGAATAGCGACCGAAGCTCAGTTGGTCGGTGGCATAGGTGGTGAACTGGTCGGGTTTGTAGCCGAAGCTGTACCACACCACCAGGGCCACCGGGACGACGAAGAAGAACAGCAGATACGCCCAGGCCGGGAAGGTGAGCCCGCCTGCACCGAACAACCGTTGCCGCCATGGCGGTTTCGGGGTCGGGGTGATCGGTTCTGGGGTGATCGCCGGGGTGTCGACGGTGGTGGTCATCGGGCGCTCCTCGCCTGCATCTGGCCCAGGATCTCGGTGCGCTCCTGGGTGGCCGAGTCGACATTGGCCGACACCAGCCGATCGACCACCTCGTCGGGTGGGAACAACAGGTCGGGGTAGTCGAGGTCGGCGGCCCGGCCCTTCTCCGCCATCCCTTTCACCCCGGTCTGGTAGCCGATGTACTCCATCTCCCGGTACGACACCTCCGGGTCGAGCATGTAGTTGATGAATTCGTGTGCGGCGACCGGATGTTGGGTCCCGCGCACGATCGCGAAGTTGTCGACGAACAGGTTGGCCGTCGGCAACGGGTAGACGAATCCCCACTTGTCGGGGTCGCTCTCGTTCGTCAGTGTCAGACGCGCGTCGCCGTTCCACGCCTGCAGCAAGCTGTAGGCACCCCCCGACACCACCGAGGTGATCGACGAGTTGTACCCCTGCAGCGTCGGCGCGAGTTCGTTGACGAGTAGCGTGCGCGCCGCGGCGAGATCCTTCCCGTCGGTGCTGTTGGGGTCGATGTTCAACGCCCCCATGGCAATCGAGACCACCTCCCAGGGATCCTCAAGGACACTGACCTTGCCCCGGGCCGGGCCCTGGGCCAACTCGATGAAGTCACGCCACGTGGTCGGGGTCGTCGTGGTCAGCGACTTGAGATACATGAATCCGGTGGTGCCCCAGTCCTTGCAGGCGCCGTAGCGCGAGCGCGGATTCCAGGGCGGGTCGAAGAACCGCTCCTCCAGGTTGGCAAGGTTGGGCACGCGCGCATGGTCGAGCGGATCGAGCAGGTCGTGCTCCACCATCTGCGGGATGTACACCCCGGTGGGCACCACCACGTCGTACCCCGAGGTTCCGCGGGCCGCAGCGAGTTTGGCGATCATCTCCTCGTTGGAGCCGAAGGAGTCGACTTGAAGCGTGACACCGAAGCGGTTCTCGTAGCCGTCGAGATCGTTGGGGTCCTCGTAGTCTCCCCAGCTGTAGTAGTTCAGCCTGCCCTCGGCGGCGGTGCCCATCGGCGCCGAACTCGCAATCTTGTGACTGCCACCGCACGCCGACACGGTGACCCCGGCCACCGCCACACCGATTCCGGCGAGGAAGCTGCGACGGGTGATGCGCGCGACGGATTGCTTCGGGACCAGTGCGCGTACCGCGTCCGGCGCGGCCGATGGTGCGCGCCCGATCATTTGGCGTACACCAGGGTGTCGGAGCCGGCGAAGGTGCATCGCACACGCTGCCCCTCGTGCAGTGGCGGGAAGTTGCGGGTGGCGCCGCGCACCAGCACCTCGGTACCCGCGTCGGTAGTGACCACCACCTGCGTCAGGTCACCGAGGAACGACACCCCTGCGGCGGTCCCGGACACGACGTTGTCGGCGGCATCGACGTCGGCGTCGCTCTCGGCGAACCAGATCGCCTCGGGGCGTACCGCGACGACCAGGCCACCGGTGGCGTCGGCCGGGGTGTCGGCGATGGCGAAACGACCGTCGGTGGTGGCGATGCGGCCGTTCTCGTACTCGCCGGTGACGTCGAAGAAGGTCTGCTTGCCGATGAAGTCGGCGACGAACCGGCTAGTCGGCGCGGCATAGATGTCCTTGCCGACGCCGACCTGAGCGATGCGCCCCTCGCTCATCACCACGATCCGGTCGCTCATCGACAACGCCTCCTCCTGATCGTGGGTCACGAAGATGAAGGTGGTGCCGAGGTCCTTTTGCAGCAGTTTGAGTTCGATCTGCATCTCCTCGCGCAACTTGCGGTCCAGCGCACTCATCGGCTCGTCGAGCAGCAGCACGTCGGGCCGGTTCGCCAGCGCCCGGGCGAGCGCGACACGCTGCTGCTGGCCGCCGGAGAGCATCGCCGGCTTGCGGTCGGCAAAGCGCGTCATCTGCACCAGCCCGAGCGCGTCGGCGACACGTTGGCCGATCTCCTTCTTGGCCACCTTGCGTTGTCGCAGACCGAAACCCACGTTCTGCGCCACGGTCATGTGCGGGAACAGCGCGTAGGACTGAAACACGGTGTTGACCGGGCGACGCTCGGGTGGCACATCCACGATCGAGGCCCCGTCGAGGGTGATGTCACCGGCGGTGGGCCGCTCGAAACCGGCCAGCATGCGCAACAGCGTCGTCTTACCGCACCCGGACGGACCCAGGAGCGAGACGAACTCACCCGCGGCGACGTCGAGATCGATGTCGGTGACCGCGACGTGGCCGTTGGCATACACCTTGCGGATAGCCCGGAGGGCAACCGCTCCGCGGGTGGTCGGCGCGGACTCGGCGATCGGAGCCTGCGAGACAGTGGTCATGGTGGGCCTTTCGTGGCGACCACGCCGGCGGCGGGCGGGTCAGTAAACCTCAGGAGTTACGAATACATCGGTCATTCGATGGAATCGTCACGGATTCAGTCTCCAGTTTCCACTTGAGCGACTGATTCTTAATGCACGCGCAACAATCGGCAACGTACGGTGGGCACATGCGCAACGGTGACGTCTCCTACTGGCACTCCACCACCGGACCGTCGGTCCCGCGTCCGCCGTTGCCGGGCGATCGCGACGCGGACATCGCGATCGTCGGCGGCGGACTCACCGGCCTGTGGTCGGCGTACTACCTCGCCGAGCGACTACCCGACGCGCGCATCGTCGTCCTCGAGCGCGAGTTCTGTGGTTTCGGCGCCAGCGGCCGCAACGGTGGCTGGCTCTCGGCCGAGGTCGCGGGCAATCGTCGCACCTATGCGGCAATCGCCGAGTCTCGAGGGCGCGACGGTCTCGACGCCAATCGCCGTCTCACCGCGACCATGCGGTCCGGCGTCGACGAGGTCCTCGACCGCATCACCAGCGAGTCCATCGAGTGCGACGCGGTGAAGTCGGGGGTCCTGCACATCGCGCGTTGTGCGGCACAGGACGCCCGACTACGCGCCGAGATCGAGCACGAGGAGCATCTCGGTGGTCGATGGGAGTATCTCGACGACGTCGCCCTCGCCGGGCGGATCACCATTGCCGGCGCACGATCGGCGATGTACTCGTCCCAGTGCGCCCGGGTGAACCCGGCGAAGCTGACCCACGGGGTCGCCGAGGCGGTGGCCCTCCGGGGCGTACAGATCTTCGAGGGCACCACAGTCACCGGCATCAGTCCGCGCCGGGTCGACACCGATCGCTGTGTGGTGCGGGCGGAATCGATCCTGGTCTGCCTCGAGGGCTTCACCGCCACCATGGCCGGTACGCACCGCACGCTGCTGCCGATGAACTCGTCGATGATCGTCACCGAGCCACTCGACGACGAGATCTGGGAGCGCATCGGATGGGGCGGGTGCGAGTTGCTGGGTGAGACCGCTCACGCCTACACCTACTCGCAGCGCACTGCCGACGGCCGGATTGCCTTGGGCGGGCGCGGCGTTCCCTATCGATTCGGTTCCGGCATCGATGATCGCGGCCGGACCCAGGAGCGGACGACGGCTTCCCTGGTGACCGCGTTGCTCGAAATGTTCCCGGCCACCGCGGACACCGCGATCGCCCACACCTGGTGTGGGGTGCTGGGGGTGAGCCGGGACTGGTCGGCGTCCATACGCTACGACCAGACCACCGGAATCGGTTCTGCCAGCGGCTATGTGGGGTCAGGTCTGACCACCACCAACGTGGCCGGGCGAACGCTGTGCGACCTCGTCGCCGGCGACCGCACCGATCTCACCGACCTACCGTGGGTCGGGCACCGCACCCGCAACTGGGAACCAGAACCGCTTCGTTGGCTCGGCGTGGCGACGATGTACGCCGCCTACCGCACGGCCGATCGACGTGAACTGGCCGATGGCTCATCGCGGACGAATGTCATCGCACGGATGGCCGACCGGGTGTCGGGTCGGTCCTGAACACCGACACCCGGTGCGAATCAGTAGATTCCGAGGATACTGACTTTCAATCGGCGATCAGTACGCCGCGCCCGGTGCGAATTCCTCGAGCACTTCTGTCACGAGCGCCGCGATCGGCGATCGCTCACTGCGGGTCAGCGTGATGTGCGCGAAAAGCGGGTGTCCCTTGAGCTTTTCGATGACTGCCGCCACCCCGTCGTGTCGTCCGACGCGCAGGTTGTCGCGCTGCGCGACATCGTGGGTGAGCACCACCCGCGATCCCGACCCCAGGCGCGAGAGCACGGTCAGCAAGACGTTACGCTCCAGCGACTGTGCCTCGTCGACGATCACGAACGAGTCATGCAATGACCGGCCACGAATGTGGGTGAGTGGCAACACCTCCAGCATGCCGCGTGCCAGCACCTCTTCGATGACTTCTTGCGAGGCAAGGCCTTCCAGCGTGTCGAACACCGCCTGCGCCCACGGGCCCATCTTCTCGTCGGCGCCGCCGGGTAGGTATCCGAGCTGCTGTCCGCCGACCGCGTAGAGCGGCCGGAAGACGACCACCTTGCGCTGGGTACGTCGTTCGAGGACGGCCTCCAGTCCGGCGCACAAGGCCAACGCGGACTTGCCGGTTCCGGCCTTGCCGCCCAGCGACACGATGCCGACACTGTCGTCGAGCAGCAGATCGAGCGCCACACGCTGTTCGGCGGAGCGCCCGTGCAGACCGAAAGCCTCGCGGTCGCCGCGCACCAACTGCACCTGCTTGGCGTCGTTCACCCGGCCCAGCGCACTCGACGAGCCCTGACCGATCAGCCGAACCCCGGTGTGGCACGGCAGTTCCCGGGCCGCGTCGATGTCCACGACGCCGTCGGCGAAGAGGGTGTCGATGGCGGGCTGGTCGACGTCCAGTTCGGCCATCCCCGACCATCCGGAGACCACGACATCCTGGGCGTGGTACTCGTCGGCGGCCAGGCCCACCGCGCCAGCCTTCACCCGCAGCGGCGTGTCCTTGGAGACCAGGGTGACGTTCTTACCCTCGGCCCGCAGGTTGAGTGCACACGCGAGAATCCGTGAATCGTTTGTCTCCGTACGGAATCCGGCAGGCAGCACGGCCGGATCGGTGTGATTGAGTTCCACCTGTAACGTGCCGCCCTCGTCCCCGATGGGGAACGGCATGTCGAGTCGACCGTATTCCAGCCGCAGATCGTCGAGGAGCCGCAAGGCCTCACGTGCGAACCAGCCGAGCTCGTGGTGGTGACGTTTGCCCTCGAGTTCGCCGATGACCACCAGCGGAAGAACCACATGGTGTTCGGCGAAACGGGTGACCGCCCAGGGATCTGAGAGCAGGACGGAGGTGTCGAGGACGTAGGTGCGTGTGGTCACGTGGGCTCCTACATTTGTGCGGCGCCCGCACAAACCAGTTCAAGTCGACCGGCTGGGTCTCGGTCCGCTTCGGCTAGCCGAAGCGGACGGGGACCGGGGCCGGCCCCCTCGCGCTGCTCTTGCAAACCACGAATGAGAACCTCCCGGACGAACCGCTTCCCCGCGGCCCGTCACTCGCCAACGTACGCGGTGTGGCGCGTGGCGGCGCGCCGGAGAAGGTGTGTCGGCGTGAATTTCGCGTAAACGCACTTATCGTTTGAGCGAAGTGACGATGGCGTCGCCACCGGGAGAAAAGCCGTGCTCAATCGGCACGCCCGGAACTGTTCTCACCGCCGGTGGGTGGCCCGGGAACGGGCCGGAACCGCGCCCGACGCGAGACCACATCACCCGCTCATGCACACACTCCCGGCACCCACACGATCGCGGGGTACCGGGAGTGTGGTGAGTCGGCGGTCTATCGGCCGGCGAGCGCCTGGATGCGCTGCCGTGCGGCCTGCGCGTCGTCGCCGAGTTCCTGCAAGCTCTCGAGCTTGAGTCCGTCGGCGATGGCGGCAGCGATCGCCGTGTGCGTCTCGCCGCCCTCGTAGTCGGCGATCAGCGCGCGCTCCGCGTCGAAGTCGTCGATGTCGAACCCGATGGGCTCGGTGGTCAGTCGGGCCAGTGCCTCGTCGACGGCGATCACGGTGGCGTCCTGATCGGCGACGAGTCCGGCACCGAGGAAGTTGGTGAAGGTCCGGGCCTGCAGTTCGTCATCACCGACGATCTTGGTGAGGATCGTCTGGTAGACGTCATCGGTCACCGCGGTCGCCAGACGCTTGACGTAGTGCACGCACTGATACTCGTGCACCGCCATCAATGCCAGGACATCGAGCGGGCCGAGATCCCGAACGAGCTCGGGACGCTGGCGGTACCCCTTGGTGACGTGCTCGCGACGACGCTCCTCGGCATCCACCGGGTCGATCGCGCGCCGCACCACGAGGTAGTCACGCAACACGATGGCGTGCCGGTTGTCCTCGGCGGTCCACACCCCGACGAGCTGACGCCAGTCGGAGAACGCCGGGAAGTGCTTGGCGAGCACCCGGTGATAGGACGGCAGGTTGTCCTTCGTCAGCAGCAGCGCGAGGGTGCCGGCGCGCGCCTCGTCGGACAGCGTCGCCTGAGACGGATCCCAGTCGTCGCCACCGAGGAATGCGAAGTTGCGGCCGTCGTCCCACGGCACCCAGTCGTGCGGGTTCCAGGGCGTGGCCGCCGCGGCGTGATCCTCGGCGATCTCCGGAAGCGCCTTCTCAAGCGCAATGATCAGGTCGTCTTCGGTGAGTGCGTTCATCGCGTAAGAGGATACGGATGCGTAACCATCGGGGGCAATCCGGACATCCCCCGCGTGGCGCGCCGCCGCCGCGACGCCGATCAGATGCGGCTCATCAGCCCCCACGACTCGAGACCGTCGTAGAGGGGGAAATCCAGCGCGAGACGCGACACGCGTGCCCGCAACGCCGAGGTGTCGGCGCCGGTCCCGGCGGCCAGCGCGGTCGCGATGATGTCGGCGACCTCGGTGAACTGCTCGTCACCGAACCCGCGGGTGGCCAGCGCGGGGGTTCCGATCCGCAGTCCGGAGGTCACCATCGGCGGGCGCGGATCGAAGGGCACCGCGTTGCGGTTCACGGTGATGCCGACCTCGTGCAGCAGATCCTCGGCCTGCTGTCCATCGAGCGGGCTGTTGCGCAGGTCGACGAGCACCAGGTGCACGTCGGTGCCGCCGGTGAGCACCGAGACGCCGGCCTTGGCGACGTCGGCGCCGGTGAGCCGGTCGGCGAGGATCTTCGCGCCCGACAGGGTGCGACGCTGCCGCTCGGCGAACTCTTCGGTGCCGGCGATCTTCAATGCGACGGCCTTACCGGCGATGACGTGCATGAGCGGACCACCCTGCTGACCGGGGAACACCGCCGAGTTGAGCTTCTTGGCCCATTCCTGCTTGGCCAGGATGATGCCCGAGCGCGGTCCGCCGAGGGTCTTGTGGACCGTCGAGGACACGACGTCGGAGGCGGGTACCGGGTTGGGGTGCAGCCCGGCGGCCACCAGACCGGCGAAGTGGGCCATGTCGGTCCACAGGTAGGCGCCGACCTCGTCGGCGATCGAGCGGAATGCATCGAAGTCGAGGGTGCGGGGATAAGCCGACCACCCGGCGACGATCACCTTCGGGCGGGTGTCGAGGGCGATCTTGCGCACCTCGTCCATGTCGATGCGGAAGTCCTCTTTGCTCACGCCGTAGAAGGCGTTCTCGTAGAGCTTGCCGGAGAAGTTCAGTCGCATCCCGTGGGTCAGGTGCCCGCCGTGTGCGAGGTCGAGACCGAGCATCGTCTCACCCGGGTTCATCAACGCCATCAGCACCGCGGCGTTGGCCTGCGCGCCCGAATGTGGCTGCACATTGGCGAAGTCGGCGCCGAAGAGCGCCTTGGCCCGGTCACGCGCGATGTCCTCGACGACGTCGACGTACTCGCAGCCGCCGTAGTAGCGCCGACCCGGATATCCCTCGGCGTACTTGTTCGTCAGGACGCTGCCCTGCGCCTGCAGAACCGCGCGCGGGACGAAGTTCTCCGACGCGATCATCTCGAGGGTGTCGCGCTGCCGGCTCAGCTCACCGTTCATCGCGGCGGCGACGTCGGGGTCGACGTCGACCAGCGACATCGCGTTCACCGACGTCGAGTTCACGGACTGTGCGGACGAGGCGTTCTCGGTCATGCCCGCAAGTCTATGGGCCCGGCGCCCGCGGACCGAATCCTCCCCGGACCATCCGCTGCGGACCTCCGGGCGAGGTCAGGCGGTCTCGCCGAGTTCGGCTCGCAACGACGCCGGGATCAATGGCTCGTCGAGCAGCCGCCCGAAGCGCGCGGCACGATCGGCACCGCCGACACCGGGGGCATCGGAGTCGAGCCACCGCTGCAGCAGGCGATAGCCCTCGACGTAGGTGGAGATGTAGGCACGCCACAACGGGGAGGTGAGAAAGCGCAGCATCTGCCGCGCCCGTTCGGGTGGCGCGAGGAGCCAGCGCTGCAAGAATTCGGCGACGGTGTCGGCGTCGCGGTGCTGATCGTGCAGCATCAGGGCGGCGTCCTGGCGCACGCCGAGCAGCCCGGCGGTCGCCCGACCCACCTGTTGTGCGTGCTGCCCGTCGAACCGCAGGCCGAGATCGGCGTAGATCTCCTGCGCCCACACACCCCACTCGGGCCCGACGATCGCGTGCAGGGCGTGGTCGGCCAAACCCTCGGCCATGAGGCATTGCGGGGTGTTTACGAGAAAGATCGTCTGCTCCTGCTGTCCCCCGCCGACGAGTCGCTGCTCCTTGCGGCAGTGTTCGGTGTGATGACCCGGATAGGCCTCGTGGGCGATCAGGTGCGGCAGATTCGACATGTGTTGTGTCAGATCGACGTTGATCGCCACCCGGGAGCGATAGTCGCCGAGGTAGTAGTTGAATCCCGACCACGGCTTGTCGGTGACCACCTCGAAGTCGACGATCTCGGAGTCGGGCAGCGGATAGGTGGCGCGTACCCGCTCACGCAGTGCACCGCTGAAGGCACGTACGCACTCGTCGACCCGTTCCGCCGGAATCTCGTCGGCACGCCGATGGCGGGCATAAGCCGCTGCCAGCGCCTCTCCCGAACTTCCCGGAACACCCAGTGCCGCAGCGAGTTCGGCGTGGGCTGCCCGGTAGACAGCCGGGTCCTCCGGCTCGATGTCGACGTCGAAGTAGGCGCGTACCTCGTCGACGAAGCCGATGTCGTCACCGGCGAACTTGCGGGCCGAACACTCCAGCGCGCGCAAGTGGGCGCCGACGAACGCGGCGCGGTCCGGATCGAGGTCGCCGGGTAGGTCGGCGAGCAGTCCCCGTGCGACATCGGCGAGTTCGGCGGGTTGCGGTGCCGGCGCATTGCCCACCGCGGCACGCAGGTTCGGGTCGCCGGTGTAGGCGTCGACGAATCCCTCCTCGATGCGATCGAAGGCCAGCCCGAGCCGGAGGTATGCGGTGACCACGTCGGACGAGGAGGTGCTCGCCTGGGCAGGAGACATAGTCGGACACGCTACCCACCACCTCGCGCATCGGCCACGCCATCATGTCGCGTTCGTCCCGATAGGGCTCCGGCGCGACCGATTCGGCGGTGCTTATAGGGTGGGTGGCATGTCGAGCACCCCTGCAGCGACCGTCACGGGTGCGGTGCTGCGCTGATGGCACGCCACTCCAGTGATCGCGACCCGAGTCTGTACATGGAACTCGACCGCAAACAGTGGCGTGAACTGCGTGAATCGATGCCGATGGTGTTGACCTCGGACGAACTCGATCAACTCGTCGGCCTCGGTGAACAGATCGACCTGACCGAGGTCGCCGAGGTCTACCTGCCGTTGTCGCGACTCATCCATCTGCAGGTGGCCGCGCGGCAACGTCTGTTCGCCGCGACCTCGACCTTCCTCGGCGATCGTCACGGAGCAAAGCAGGTGCCGTTCGTGATCGGTATCGCGGGCAGTGTCGCCGTGGGCAAGTCGACGACCGCACGTGTGCTCGCGGCGCTACTCGCCCGCTGGGAGTCGCATCCGAAGGTCGATCTGGTCACCACCGACGGCTTCTTGCTGCCGACCGCGGAGCTGGAACGTCGGGCCATCATGCACCGCAAGGGTTTTCCCGAGTCGTATGACCGTCGGGCGCTGTTGCGCTTTGTCACCGAGGTGAAATCGGGCGCCCGGGAGGTCACCGCGCCGGTCTATTCACACCTCACCTACGACATCGTTCCCGATGTCCGCCACTACATCCGCCAGCCCGACATCCTGATCCTGGAGGGGCTCAACGTCTTACAGACCGGGCCCACCCTGATGGTGTCGGACCTGTTCGACTTCTCGATCTACGTCGACGCCAAGACCGACGACATCGAGAAATGGTATATCTCGAGGTTCCTGCAGATGCGGTCGACATCGTTCGCCGACCCCAATTCGCACTTCCACCACTACGCGTCGTTGACCGACGATCAGGCGATGATCGCCGCGCGCGACATCTGGACCTCCATCAACCTGCCCAACCTGCGCGAGAACATCCTGCCCACCCGCCCCCGAGCGAGCCTGGTGCTCCGCAAGGACGCCGACCACTCGATCAATCGGGTTCGCCTGCGCAAGTTGTGAACCCGCGGCGCGGGAGACGCGCCCTAGCGAGCCCAGGGCGGAGTGATCGTCTCCCCCGAGTCGGTGACCGCGGTCAGGCCGGCCGGCGCGGTGACCCACACCGACGCCTCCGCCGATCCCGGGTTGTCCAGCCGCACCCGCGACCCGGCCGGTACATGGACAACCGACCCCACCGCCAAGGTGTGCCGCCGACCATCGAGCTCGCATTCCGGGTCCCCGGTCAGTACGAGAAATATCTCCTCACGGTCCACCCGATGCGCCGTGCCGAACTGCTCCGGTTCCAGAACCGTTCGCCACGCGCATAATTCGGCGCTACCGCGCGACGGCGCCACAAAGGACTCAAACCGCGCACCGTGCATTCCGTGAACCACCGGCCCTACGACGACAGACATGACGACCACTCCTCATCAGACAGTTAAACTGTCTTTATAAGACAGCTAGACTGTCCACATGTCAACCCCGGGTCCCCCGATGGCCGATCTCCCGTTCTTGTTGATGCGCGCACAGGCGGCGGTCACCGAACACATCAACTCCCGGATCGTGGCCCACGGACACCCGGGTCTGCGCCCGGTGCACGGGCTGGTGTTCGCCCGGATCGCCCCCGCCGGGGCGACGGTCAACGACATCGCCGCGCACCTGGGGGTCACCAAGCAATCGGCCGCGGCGATCGTGGAAACGCTCGAGGATCAGGGCTATGTCACACGCGGACCACATCCGACCGATCGGCGGGCACGGCTGGTCGAACTCACCCGACGTGGCCAGGCGGTGACCCGGCTGGCCGCGCAGAGCGCCGCCGACGTCGCCGCCGACCTCGAGCGTGACATCGGGCACGACGCGATGGCGACGGTCGTCGGCGCCTTGCAGCGGCTCGGCGCGGACGCCACTCCCCGGCCTCTGTGGTGACCTGTGTCGGCGTGAGCTCAGGAACGCGGCGCGCGCTCATCGAGACCGGCCGGATAGCCTCCGGTGAGGGCAATCCGGTTCCAGACATTGATCATGGCGATCGATGCGAGCACCTGACCGAAGGCCTCGTCACCGAACACCGAACGCACCCGCTCGTAGACCTCGTCGGGCACCCCGTCGTCACCGATCCGTGTGACGTATTCGGTCAAGTCCAATGCCGCTCTGGTCTTCTCGTCGAACATCGAAAGACACTCGCGCCACACCGCGACCATCCCGAGAGTGATCGGATCCATGCCGAGACCGAGCGCATCGGAGAGATGCATGTGTAGGCAGTAGGCGCACCCGTTGAGTTGCGAAGCGCGGATCTTGATGAGTTCCACCAGCTCTCGATCGAGCCCGTCGGCCGATGCGCGCTGAAGGGCGACGAGCGCCTTGTAGACACCGGGGTTGGCCGTCGGTAACCAATAGCGCACGCCGTCGGGCGCTGCCGCGCTCATCGCGTCACCTGCCCACCGCGACCGGCCAGCCATTTCTCGACGGTCGTGGCGGCCTGCACGAACTCACCGCGCGGTAGCAACCCGTTCGTCCGAAACGCCGCACCCCCGATCCGCACCGGGACCACCCATCGTGGGGAATGATCCTGACGAGCAACATCTTTCGCCAGATCGGCGAGATCGATCACCTCCGGCCCGGCCACCTCGACATCGCCGCGCGCGGGTTCGAGCGCCGCATCGGCCACGGCGTCGGCGGCATCGGCGGCCGCCAAGGGCCGACACCTCATGCGCGGTACCACCGCCACCGGCCCCAGACTCGTGCGCGCGAGCAGTTGCTCGGCGAGTTCGAACCATTGCGCCGAGTGCACCACCCTGAGCACGTCGGGCCCGAGCAACTCGCGGTAGACCCGCTCCTGCTCACCCTTGCCCCGGTAGTAGCCGAACTTCGCGTTGACCGCCGGATCAGCGGCATTGATGATCGACAGGCAGACCACCCGGCCCACGCCGGCAGTGACCGCGCCCTCGGCGATCCGCCGTGCGGCCGTGCCGAAGAAGTCGACGGCGACCTTGGCACGAGTGGTCGTGACATTGACGCAGTCGACGACGACGTCGGCACCCGCGCACGCCCGGGCCACGCCGGTGCCGGTGTACACATCGACACCGGCCGACCTGTGCGCGGCGACCACCTCGATCCCTCTGTTCTGCAACGTTTCGCCCAGGCGGCGTCCGATCTCTCCGCTCGCCCCGAACACGACTGTTCGCATCCCCTGCCTCCTCCGGTTCTCTCATCTCGAGTGTCGTATCACCTACGGTAGGGAGTAATTGCACCGGAAAAGAGGTCCAATCCGATGGCCGAAAAGAAGGTCAATTCAAGCGAGGGCGACCCGTGGGAGCGTGTGGCGGCACGCTTGGGCGCCGACCTGTTCCTCGATCTCCAGCCGGACCCGTCGACGACGGCACGGGGACGCGGAGCCCGACGGCGCCGCGCTCTCGCCGACGCCCTGCGCGACGCCATCTCCGATGGCCGGCTACCCCCGGGAACCATGGTGCCTCCGTATCGGTCGCTGGCCGCCGATCTCGGACTCGCCCGCGGCACGGTGGCCGCCGTGTACGCCGAACTCGTTGCCGAGGGCCGCCTCACCGCGCGTCAGGGCTCGGGCACCCGGGTCGCCGGCGGGATACATCCACAGCCGGCCGGTCTGGCGCCACCGACGGTCACCCTGCCCGCCGCGGACCACGATTTCGCTCTCGGGCAACCGAATCCGTCCCTGTTCCCCCGGTCGGCATGGGCCGCCTCGACACGACGTGCGCTGAGCGGGGCCGCCGATTCCGTCTTCGCGCCATCGGCACCCAACGGCAGCGGGGCGCTGCGCACCGAACTGGCCGCCTACCTCGCCCGCGCCCGCGGCGTCCGGACCAGCCCGGACTGCATCGTGTTGACCACCTCGGTCAGTGGGTCGCTGGACCTGTTGGCGCGCACCGTGTTCGGGAGAAGAGTGGCGGTCGAAAGCCACGGCCTGCCGTTCCACCGGGAGGTCATCGCCCGGCGCGGTGTCACCACCTCGCCGCTACCCGTCGATGACCGGGGTGCCGACGTGTCGCGTCTGGCCGACGCCGGCGCCGACGCCGTCGTGCTGACGCCGAGTCATCAGTATCCGTTCGGCGTGGCACTGGCACCGGATCGGCGCGCCGAGGTCGTCGAGTGGGCCGCGCGTACCGACGCGGTGATCGTCGAAGACGACTACGACGGCGAGTTGCGCTACGACCGTGACCCGGTGGGAGCGCTGCAGGGTCTCGCGCCCGACTCGGTGATCCACACCGGATCGGTGAGCAAGAGCCTCTCGCCGGCGGTACGCATCGGCTGGCTCGTCCTGCCGCCGCGGCTGGTGTCGGCGGTCATGTGGGCCAAAGGGGTTCGCGATCCGGACGCCTCGATCGTCGATCAGCTCGTCCTCGCCGACATGATCGCGGCCGGCACCTACGACACCCACATCCGGCGCAGTCGTCAGTTCTATCGCGCCCGACGCGATCACCTCATCGCCCGACTCGCCGCCGATGGGATCGAGGTGTCCGGGATCGCGGCCGGCCTGCACGCGGTGATCCCGCTGCCGGTCGACGTCGAGCACCGACTCCTGCGGGACTGTCATGCCCGGGGTTTCGCCTTCGGCGGCCTCGACGCCATGCGCCACCCCGACGCCGATCCGCCCGTCGACGAGAACGGCGTCGCTCAGGGCGGGCTGGTCGTCGGGTTCGCGAGTCCGGCCAACTCGACCTTCGCCCGTGACGTCGACGCCCTCGCCACGCTGATCACCGAGTACCGCTGAGGCACGCATGGGTGCACGTCGAGATTGCCCTGTTTTGGGGGATGTGGACAGAGGGTCGCGCGCGCTCCCATGTACAGGCGCCCTCGAACCCTGCCGGGGGCAGACCGCCTACGAGGAGCCCACGTGTTCATCCATCTGTCTCCACCCGCGCCGGGCGACGGCCCACGACGGCAGCGGCGGGTCGGACTCGCCGCGGCACTGGCCGCCCTCGTGATCCTCGTGTCGGCGTGCGGGTCCGGGGGCGACATCACCTCCGACACCGGTGGCCATCAGGTCGACTGGAAACCCTGCCCGGAGCAGGAAGCCGTGATCGACGGACTCCAATGCGCCACTTTCGAGGTGCCTCTGGATCACCGGTCGGACTCGTCGAAGAAGATCACCCTGGCTCTCCGGAGAATGCCGGCCGGCGGAACCAGCAAGGGCACCCTCTTCTTCAATCCCGGAGGTCCCGGCGGCACCGGAACGGTGCAGTTCCCGCAGTGGTATGGCCGCTTCCCGGAGCGGTTGCGCACGGACTACGACATCGTCAGTTGGGACCCACGCGGTGTCGGGGAATCAACAGCGGTGCAGTGCTATCCGCACTCGGCCGCCGAGAACAACGCCCTTGCCGACGTCGACCAACTACCGCTGACCTTCGACGCACAGGCCGCGTTCGCCGCGGGGTACACCGCACTGGCCGACCGATGCGCCTCCTCGGCGGCCGACCTCGCCGCTCACGTGTCGACCGCCGACACGGCGCGCGATCTCGAACAACTCCGTCATGCATTGGGTGACAAGCCGCTCAATTATTGGGGCGTGTCGTACGGAACATTCCTCGGAATGACCTACGCCAACCTCTACCCGACGTCGGTGCGGTCGATGGTCCTCGACGGCAATCTCTCGCCCCTCGCCTGGACCGACGACGGCCGCAGTCCCGCCACCCAGACCCTGGGGATGCGGATCGGCTCGATGGACAATGCCTCGGTCTTCGACCAGTTCCTCATACTGTGCACCGAAGCCGGCTCGGCGCGTTGCCCATTCGCCGCGTCCACGGCCGACGCGACCCGCGCCAAGTGGACCGAATTGGTGAACAGACTCGCCGTCACACCCGCGGTCCTGACCGAGGGATCGGCGACGAAGGTGATCGATCTCCCCACACTCGTCAACGACATCAGCGACGGGCTCGACGTCGTCTGGCCGATACCGGGATCCGCTCAGGGCTGGGCCGCGGTCTCTGCGGCATTGCAGAAGATCTACCAGGCCGCGACCACAGCCCCGGAGTCACCGGCGCCCGGCGCGCCGAACCAGACGGCCGGTCAGTCCCCGACCCAGTCTGCCGCGGACACCACGTATGCCGGTCCCGAGCAGGTTCTGTCCATCGCCTGCGGCGACTCTGCCGCCGTGACCCCTCAACGCATCCCGACCCTGGCGGTGGAGGCGCAACAACAGGCCGGGCTGCTCGGCCTGTCGACCATGTACGGCGACGCGCCCTGTGCGTACTGGAAGGTCCGGGCCGCCGACCCTTACACCGGGCCGTGGAACGCCACCACGAGCGCCCCGGCTCTGATCGTCAACACCACCCACGATCCGTCGACCCCCATGAAGAATGCCGAGGCAAACGCACGTCTGCTCGACAAGTCGGTGCTACTGACGGTCGACGGTTACGGCCATACCTCGTTGCTCAACCCGAGTTCGTGTGCCGACAAAGCGATCACCGCCTACATCGAGAACGGCGATCTACCCGTTCCGGGGACCCGGTGCACCCAGGACCGGTCTCCGTTCCAGCCCTGACCTTCTCGAGGAGATCACGATGTCGAATTCACTGCTGCACCCGCTGAGAACACTCGCCCGGCGCCGACCACTGACGACGTTCTTCGTCACGGCTTACCTCATCACCTGGGTGCTGTGGTCGCCGATCGTACTGATGGGTCTACCGGTCTTCGACGCGACCCGGCACGCGCCCTCCTTGGCGGTGCTGCCCGGAATCGCCATCGGCGTGACCGGTACGGCGTTCGCACTCACCGCACTCATCGACGGTCGTGACGGAGTCGTTGCCCTGCTCCGCAGGCTCGGTTCCTGGCGTCACGGGGCGCAGTGGTATCTCGTTGCGATACTGCTTCTTCCGATGTCGGGGTTGCTCGCCGCGCTGGTTTTCGGCGACACCGGAGCGGGAGCCGCACTGGCGTTGTCGTCGCTCGCGATCTATCCGGCGTCCTACCTTGCGCACTTCTTCTTCGGACCCCTCTTCGAGGAGACCGGGTGGCGGGGCTTTGCGCTGCCCCGGCTCGAGGAGCGCCTCGGTCCACTGCGCGGAACCCTGGTGCTCTCGATCCTGTGGGCCGGATGGCACTTCTTTCTCTATGTACCGACATGGTTCGCCGACGGAGCAGCGGCAGGAATCAGTGACACCGTCACCTTCACGGTGTCGGTGATGGCCATGTCCTTCGCCTTCACCTGGCTGTCCAACAACACCGGGGCAAGTCTGCTCCTCTGCATCCTGATGCACGGATCGGTGGACGGAACCTCGACCTACTTCCAGCGACTGGCAGATCGTGGCGTGATGTCGCAGGACGATGCCTCGATGGCGATCGGCCTCGGCGCGTTGGTCGGATATGTCGTCGTGGCAGTGATACTCCTGATCACCACGCGGGCCTCACTCGGTTACCGCACGCCTGCCGCCGACCCCGGCGCGCACAGCCAGGGCGAGGGCGTGCCCCGCCCGTCCAGGCGTGTTGGTCGCGCGCTCACAGCCCGGCCAACGGCCGCGACCGAATAGCGGGCGCGCCGTACGCGGGACGAGCCGGCCCGCCAGGTCATTACGCTGGAGCGCGTGCCGGCAGAGCCACGTTCTGAGACGTCATCCGATTCGCGGAGATCGGTGACGCGTCGCAAGATCCTCGACGCGGCCAACGATCTCTTCGAACGCAACGGATTCGACGAGACCTCCATCAAGGACATCGCCGCGGCGGCGGGAATCGCCAAACGCACCATCTACCTGAATTTCGACTCCAAGGCCTCGATCCTGCTCGCCTATTTCGACGACTGGCTCGAGGATGTGGTGGCCGAGATGGCACGTCGGCCCGCCGACGAAACGCTCGACGAAATGGTGATCGCCACCCTGGCCGCGCAGACGCGACGCGGATGGACCGACGACCGCGCGGCCTCGGAAATGGATCGCCCGCACCCGATTCTGTCGTTCCTCGCCGAGGGCAACCCGATGATCGCCGGACATGTCACCCAGAGCTGGATACGAGCCCAGGACGCGCTGGTCGACATCTTTCGTACCCGGGATCGGTATCCGCCGGATTCGGTGATCCCGCGAACCAAGGCGGCGGCCGTCTACGCGAGTTGGATGGCAACGGTACTCACCTTCCGGGATCAGTTCGCCGGTACGTCGGTGGCACCCGGTTCGACTCACGACGTCGGGGCTGCGTCGATCACCGCGTTGGCACGAGGGGTCGACAGCCCGCCCGAGCCTGTCTGACCGCGGGCCCCACATCGCCTGGTGGAGTGGTCGCGCAGCGCAACAATTCGCATTCGGCGTGCACGAGCAGGCAAAGTGCACTCATACTACTAACCGTTGGCCTCCCCGGGGGGTTGGGCCGACACACGCGCCGCCGCTGACCGGCCCCCGCGTCACACCGTGGATCAACGCACGCGCAACGTGCTGCATGACAGGAAACACGATGCTTTCGCCGCACTATCGGCCGCAGTCGCGGTCGTGGCTCCCCCGCCCCCGCGTCCACGCTCTCCTCGACGCCGCGACCACCACGGCTCCGGTGACCGCACTGTTCGGCGGCCCGGGCAGCGGCAAGTCGTCGGCGGTCCTCGATTGGCTCCGTGGACGCGGCGCAGACGATCCGGTGTGGTTGACCGTCACCGGTGACCGGCCCGCAGGAGACGTACTCGCCGAGGCGCGAGCGGTCCTCACTGCGCCCTCGTCGCGGACGCTCGTCGTCGACGACGTCCACCGGCTCGGCCCGGAGATCGGTGCGTTGATCGACCTCGGCATCCATCGGGTGCGTCCGCCGCTGGTCATGATGGGCAGGTGGAGCGATGTGCCCCGATTGGCCTACCGCGTCGCCCGTGGTGACGTCACGATGATCGACGCGGATCACCTCGCCTTCACCCGGGCTGAGATCGACGCGTTGGCGCGCCGCATGAATGACGGGCGGTCGATCGCGACCCCCGATCTCCTGGACGAGTTGGTTCGCCGGACACGCGGATGGCCGTTGGCGGTCGCGCTGTGCGCCCAGCGGATGAGCTCGTTGGCGCACAACGGCATCACCGCCCCCACGATGTCGGACCTTCTCGACCTGAACCCCCTCATCGAGGACGCTGTGGAGGAGATGCTCGCCGAGCTCGATCATCACTCTTTCGATGCCCTACTGAGGGCATCTGTTCTCGGGTCGGTGAACCCGTCCCTCCTCGCTCGTGTGCAGTCCTTCGATGATCGGACAGCGCAGGACGATCGACGGATCGATTCCGCACACACGACACTGCGGACACTGGGCCACAACGGATATCTGATCGCCGACCACGGCGGCGCGAACGACCTCGTGGTACACCCCGTCGTGCAACCACACCTCGATCGTCGTCTTGCGGCGATCCCCGGCCTCGTCGAGTCGACATCTTCTCGCGCGGCGCGGTGGTACGAGGGGCATGGGCAACCCCTTCGAGCCCTGGAATGCGCCATCGACGCCCAGGACTGGGCTCTGAGCGGTGCACTGACGATGAGTGGTGCCGCAGCACTGTTCGGAGGTCCGGACAGTGACCATCTGATGACCCAGCTGCAGCGCATCCCCTCACATCTCGCCGAGCACGATCCCTGCCTCAGCATCGCACTGGCGGGTGTTGCCTACTACCGCGGAAGTCCGGAGGACCTGGCCATTGCGATCGACACGGCCCATCGCGTTGTCGACCGGACGCCGTCGGCCACGCTCGGGATTCGTGCGGCGTTGCACATCCTCGACGCCGAACGGGCGGCGCTCACCGGGGATCCGACGGCCATGCGCAAGAGCGCGTATCGCGCCATGGCCACGGTGTCGGAAATGGAGGCCACACCCGGGTCGACCTGGCCGATCTTCATCGACGTGGCCGACACGCTCGTGGGGTACGCCGACCTGTGCAACGGCGCACTCGATTCCGCCACAGCACGACTCGCATCGCGACGTGCCCATCGTGATACGTGTGACCCCATGCGACTGAGGGCGGCGTCGTACGAGGCGGTCGCGCTCGTTCTCGCCGGACACACCGGCGACGCCGTCACGCGAACGAGCAAGCTCCTCGACGCGGGCCGCACCGGCACCGAGGCGCTGACCGCACCGGCGTTGGTCGCGGCGGCATGCGCGGCTACCGACGAGGCCCGATTCGGCGACGCCGCAGCGCTTCTCGCGTCCGTCAAGGCACTCGACCCCCGGATGCTCGATCCGTTTCTCACGTTTCTGACAACCCTCGTGGCGGCCACCGTCGATCTGAGCCTGCGTGGCCCGGACACGGCGTCACGGGACCTTCTCACCTTCGAATCCGTTTCGGGACAATGGAACTCCTGCGCTGAGCGAATCGGGCACCTCCGCGCTTCGATCGCCCTCGCCGACAACGAGCCAGGACATGCTGTGGAGCTGATCTCGTCGTTGCGCCCCGGTGCGGACGACACATTGCGCGCTCGGCTCCTCGTTCTGTCCGCGTGGGGTCATCTGCGCTGCGGCGATCGCGTTTCGGCCGCCGAGACCTTGGGGCGGGTGGACCGCGGACATCGCGCTCGCGACGCGATGATTCGCACTGACTGCGCGCTGCTCGACGGAGTTGTCAGCCCCGACCCTCAGCGCGCATGTGATGTGCTCGCCGACGTCATCGCGGAGATCTCACCCGCGGCATTGGCACGCTCGATGATGTTCGGCGGTCCGGTATTACGCGAAACACTGACCCTCCTCGCGGGAAGCACTCACCACTGCGCACCGATCGCCGCAACGGCTTTGCGAACCGCCACCCCGGCCCCGTCAGCGCGCGGCGCCGCAGTTCATATTCTCTCGCCACGTGAACAGCAGGTCGTCGCGATGCTCGCGAGCCTGGCACCGCTCACCGAGATTGCTCGGGCCCTCCATCTGAGTCCCCACACCGTGCGCCAGCACGTCAAGTCGATCTATCGCAAGCTCGGCGTCGACAAGCGGCGCGACGCCGTCACCGAAGCCGCTCGGCGCGGCCTGATCCCGCACGCCTCGCACACCGTCGACCAGGCCGACGTCGCGACAACACCGGTGACTCCGGCTACTTACCGAATCGCCGATTCCGGGCCGCGTAATCGCGTAATGCGCGCAGGAAGTCCACCCGCCGGAACTCCGGCCAGTACGCGTCGGTGAACCAGATTTCGGAGTACGCGCTCTGCCACAGCAGGAATCCGGAGAGTCGCTGCTCTCCGGAGGTGCGGATGACCAGATCCGGATCGGGCTGTCCCTTGGTGTAGAGGTTGCGGTCGATGGCCTCCACCGTGACCGCGTCGATCATCTGCTCGGGCGTCCCGCCGTCGGCTTTGCACTCCGCGAGCAGCGCGCGCACGGCGTCGACGATCTCCTGGCGCCCGCCGTAACCGACGGCGACGTTGACGTTCATGCCATTGCGGCCCCGGGTGCGTTCGGAGGCACTGCGCAGCCGTTGCGCCACCTCCTCCGGCAGCTGATCGAGCGTGCCCACGATGCGCACCTGCCAGTCGCCGGCCGGTGCCTCGGGGTCGGCGTCGTCGGCCGGTCGCGAGATCTCGTCGACGATGTCGGGCACGATCTCCATCAGCGCGTCGAGTTCCTCGGACTCGCGCTGCAGATTCTCCGTCGACAACAGGTAGATGGTCACCGTCTCGATGCCCAGCTCGGCACACCACCCGAGCATGTCGGCGATACGCCGGGCGCCGACCCGATGACCATGGCTGACGTCCTCGAAACCGGCTTCGCGGGCCCAACGCCGATTGCCGTCGCAGATGATCGCAACGTGGCACGGAAGTCGGGTGGTGTCCATCAGCTGGACCAGACGTCGCTCGTACACGGTGAGCATCGGGCCGCGCAGGCGATCGGGAAGCAGTTTCATCGCGACCCAGATTAGCCGCGCACGGTCGAGGGCGTGTGCGGTCGTCGGTCTCCCGAAGGATGGGAGGTGATCGCCACACGATCCCGCACAGCAACTAACTTACGGTACCGTAGGTTCTTGTGACAACCGTGCTGACGACGCCCGTGGCCGATCGCCCGAGGTTGCGGGGCGTGATCCACCAGTACGCGGCCTTCGTGGCCGCGGCCTGCGGTATCGCCGTGGTGATCGGCGCGGCACTCCTGCGCGGCGCGGCCGCGTCCACGGCGTGCGCGGTCTATGCGATCACCATCGTCGGCCTGTTCGGCGTGTCGGCGACCTATCACCGGGTGCACTGGAAGAACATCCGCGCGCAGATCCGCATGAAGCGCGCCGACCACTCGATGATCTTCCTGTTCATCGCCGGCACGTACACGCCGTTCTGTGTGGTCGCCCTGCCGTCGCCGCTGCGGTGGTGGGTGCTCGGGATCGTCTGGATCGGCGCGGTCGCAGGAGTGGTGCTCAAGATCGTCTGGCCGGCGGCACCACGCTGGCTCGGCGTGGCGCTCTATGTGCTGCTCGGTTGGGTAATCGTCGCCGTCGCCCCGAGCCTGGTGACCCACGCGGGCGTCGCGGTCATGGTGCTTCTCGCCCTCGGCGGGGTCTTCTACACCGTCGGCGGAGTCCTCTACGCGCTGCGGCGCCCCAACCCGTGGCCGGCGACCTTCGGTCACCACGAGGTCTTCCACGTGTGCACCGCGATCGCGGCACTGCTGCACTACGTCGCGGTGTGGTTGGTGCTGACCTGACACGCCCCACCGTGCCGGACCCCCACCAACCACATCCCCGAGTTCGTCAGCCCCGGGCCGTCACCGACCGATCGAGCGCAGGTATTTCGCCAGCGCCACCGTCGTCGCCGGATTCCGCGGGCCCTCGACGAGTGCGGCATACGGGAACGAGATGAAATGCCGCTCCCGGACGGCGGTGGTGTTGGCCATCAGCGGCTGTGACTCGAGCTGCCGAATCTTGGCGTCCACCGTGTTCTGTTCGCCGGCACCGTAATCGACGATGACGATGACGTCGGGGTTGCGCTGCGCCGCGGCTTCCCACGACGTGGTGGTCCAGGAGTCGTTGAGATCGCCGAACACGTTGGTGCCGCCGGCCTCGTCGATGATCTGATCCGGAGCCGCGTTGCGCCCGGAGGTGAACGGGCTCGGGTCGGCGCTGTCGAAGAGGAACACCTTGGCCCGGGAGCCTGCCTGCGGCGCTCCGCGCCCGGCCTCGACGACCTGCGACTTGTACTGCGACACAAGGTCACCGGCGCGACGCTGCACGCCGAAGATCTCACCGAGATTGCTCATGTCGGCGTAGAGCGCATCGAAGGGCCGCATGATGCCGCGCGCGGTGCTGCCGGCCTGCCGGCACGCCTCGGTCAGCTGATACGGGACCGCACCGATGGTGCGAATCCAGTCCGGGGTGACTCCTGTGGACTCCTTGAATCCGTAGTTCCATCCCGCGAACACGAAGTCGGGCTTTGCGGCCGCGATGACCTCACGGGTGAAGGCGTCGCCGAGGTTCTTGGTCGATGCGAAGTCCGACTTCCACGGCGAGGACGCGATGTCACGTTCCTTGCCCGCATAGGTCGTGTAGCCGACCATCCGATCGGCGAGGCCGAGGGCGAACATGAACTCGGTGATGCCGGTGTCGTTGGTGAGCACGCGGTCCGGGACGCCGGGAACCGTCAGGGGCGCACCACAGTTGGTGACGGTCACCGAGGCCCCGGCGGACCTCTGTGACGGCGACGCCACATCGGCGCCGCATCCGGCGAGTGTCAGCAGTGCCGCGCAGACCAGCGCGAGCAGTGGGAGTCTTCTCATGGTTGCCTTTCATCGAAGAGGATCTGGGGGACGTCGAGTCGGGGATGCCGGACGATGTGGGCGTCGATGTCGAACCAGGCGCGCAGATTCGCGGGGACGAGCACCTGCACGGGAGTGCCGGTCCCGACGACGCGACCGTCGACGAGGGCGAGCAGCGTGTCGCAGAACTGGGCGGCGATGTTCAGATCGTGCAGCGCCGCGACCACGGTGACGCCGGAGTCCCGGGCTGCGGCCAGCACCGAGAACTGGTGTCGCACATCGAGATGGTTGGTCGGCTCGTCGAGCACCATCACCCGCGGCTGCTGGGCGAGTACCCGCGCGATCAGCACCCGTTGTGCCTCACCCCCGGACAGCGAGGTGAAGACACGGTCGGCGAGATGGCCCACTCCGGCGACACCCATGGCCTCCTCGACCGCCGCGGCGTCCCTCGCCCGGGATGTCCGCGCGATCGACCGATGCGGGAACCGACCGCTGGCGATCACCTCGGCTGCGGTGAAGTCGAAGTCCAGTGTGGAACTCTGGGTGAGCGCGGCGACCTGACGGGCGTTGTCGCGCATCGAGATCGCGGTGACGTCGACGCCGTCGACCTCGACGTGGCCGACGGTGGGGCGCTGGGCGCGATACAGACAACGCAGCAGTGTCGATTTCCCGCTGCCGTTGGGTCCGATCACGCCGAGAAAACTCCCCGGCGCGGCGGTGAAGGTCACCTCACGCAGCAGCGTCACCGAACCGATGTCGACGCCGACCCCGTGATACCCCGCTGTGGTCATGTTCCCGACCTCCGGTGGCCGTCAACCCGTTTCATCGATCGACCACGCTGCGCCGGCGGTGCATGAGGATCAGGAACATCGGCACCCCGACGGCGGCGGTGATCGCGCCCAGCGGCAGTTCCTGCGGCGGCACGGCGGTTCGGGCGACGAGATCTGCCGCGACGAGGAACACCGCGCCGATCAGCGGAGCGATCACCACGAGTCGGCGATGGTCGGCGCCGACGAGTAACCGCGCGACGTGGGGAACGACGAGCCCGACGAAGCCGATCGCCCCGCACACCGACACCATCACGCCGGTCATCAACGCCGACAACGCGAATGCCATGACGCGGAACCGCGACGCCGACAATCCGAGGGATGCGGCGACCTCGTCACCCATGGCGAGCGCATTGAGCGAGCGCGCCAGGCTCGCCACCGCGATCACCCCGCCGACGGTCACGACGCCCACGAGGACCGCCGAATACCAGCTGGCCGCGGCCAGACTGCCCAGGAGCCAGAACATCACGCTGCGCGCGGCGTCGCCGGTGGGTGCGAGAAACACCAGCACGGTGGTCAGTGCCGAGAAGCCGTAGCCCACCGCGGTACCGGTCAACACGAGGCGTAACGGTGTCAATCCACCTGCGCCGGAGGCCATCCCGAACACGATGAGGGTGGCGAGCAGAGCTCCGGCGAAGGCGGCGACCGGCATGGCGTAGAGCCCGATGCCCGACAGGACGCCGAAGAGCACCACGCTCGTGGCCCCCACCGATGCGCCGGACGAGATACCGAGGACGTAGGGGTCGGCGAGCGGGTTGCGCACCATCGCCTGCACGACCACTCCGACGACCGACAACCCGGCACCCACCACCGCTCCGGTGATCACGCGTGGTACCCGGGAATCGATGACGATCCAGTACGCGGCGGCGTCGTCGGCGGAGATCGGGCCGCCGGTCAGCGCGGCCCACACGAAGCGCGGCACGTCGGTACCACCGACGTCGGCGGTACCGAACGCCACACCGGCCCACGCCACCACGAACAGCGCGAGCACACCGAGCGCCGCGAACACGCCGACACGCGTCCAGGTCGGCGCGGCCGGGGTGGCCTGCGGTGAGGTGTGATCATCCACTGTGGCACGGTCTCTCGTCGGGCGGAAGACAGCCGCGCTCGACAGATCGGCGCACCGGCCATATCCCGCGAGGCAAGTGTCGACCACGGTTGCCCATGGCCACGGCGGCAGGTCTT
Organism: Gordonia sp. L191; assembly: GCF_030077625.1. NCBI lineage: Bacteria > Bacillati > Actinomycetota > Actinomycetes > Mycobacteriales > Gordoniaceae > Gordonia > Gordonia sp. L191. The sequence goes on from NZ_CP125996.1 coordinate 3,509,449, forward strand.
CGGACTTCGGACCCGGCACCGAGATGCCACCTACCCGCGGCCGCTTCCCGGACCGTGAAGTCCAGTGCGAGGAGCCGCTGTCGTTTCCGTCACCGCTGCGGGGCAGCTCTGGATTCTCACCAGATTCCCTTTTCACCGACCGGCCCGTGTGGCCCGGTCGGAACCGACGCGCGCTGAGCGTAGCAGGCATCTCGCCGAGGCGTCGCCCAGGTCTTCACCCCCGCATCACCGAGTCGTGGCCGGTCGTCGTCCGTGACGACACCGTGCGGTGATCGCCTCGACGCATGCGCTCCCCCAACCACGCTCCGCTACGCGTCACCCCGGACAAGGTGCTGCGCGCCGGCACGTCCCGCCGTCGATTCCTCACCTGGACCGCGCTGGCCGCCGGGCTGGCCACCGCCCCCAGCCTGTTCGCCACCGACGCCGCCTCCGCTCCACGAGTCCGAGGTGCCGGCCACCCGTTCACCCTGGGAATCGCCTCCGGCGACCCACTCCCCGACGCTGTCATCCTGTGGACCAGGCTGGCGACCGACCCCCTCGCACCCGGGGCGGGTATGGGCCGAGACACCCACGATGTCGGCTGGGAAGTGGCCCGCGACGAACGGATGCGGATCGTCGTGGCGCGCGGGGTGACCCGCGCCGGCCCGGACACCGGGCACAGCGTGCACGTCGACGTCCGCGGCCTGACGCCGGGTACCGACTACTTCTACCGATTCCGCGCGCTCGGTGAAGTCTCCGAGGTCGGCCGGACCCGCACCGCGCAGCGCATCGGAACTCCCACCGGCGCACTGTCATTCGCCCTCGCCTCCTGTCAGGCCTGGGCCGACGGCCACTATCCGGCGTTCGGTGACCTGGCCCGCGAGGCCCCCGACGTGGTGTTTCATCTGGGCGACTACATCTACGAGAAGCCGATCCCGATGGGCGGCGGTGCACGCGATACCGCGGTGGTGCCGGCGTCGGCGTATCGCGAATGCCGTGACCTCGACGACTACCGCGAACGCTATGCCCTGTACAAACTCGACCCGAACCTGCAAGCGGCGCATCGGATGAGTCCGTTCATCACGATCTTCGATGACCACGAAGTCGACAACAACTGGGCCGCCGACATCCCCGAGGACGACCAACCCCTACCGCAGTTCCTGCTCCGCCGGGCTGCGGGCATGCGCGCCTGGTGGGAGAACACCGCCGTTCGGCTCGCCCCGCCCGGGCGCGGATTTCGTGCCTATCGTCGCTTCACGTTCGGCGATCTTGCTCAGTTCAGCGTCCTCGACACGCGTACTCACCGCAGCGATCAGGTCAACGGCGACAACGACACCGGGCAGAACGCGGCCACCGCCGACCCGCACCGCACCATCACCGGCGCAGCCCAGGAGCGATGGATACTCGACGGCCTCGCCGCGTCCGGCAGCCGATGGAACGTCCTGGCCCACCAGACGACGATCGCCGACCTCGCGCGCGAGCGTGACGGGGTCCGCGCGGTGAGCATGGACGGATGGAGCGGGTACGAGGCGTCGCGGACCCGTGTCCTCGAGGGCGCCCGCGAACGCCGAACCGCCAATCTCGTGTCGATCGTCGGCGACATCCACCGGAATGTGGTGTCGGAGTTGCGATCCACCTACACCCGACCTGCGCCCACGGTCGGTGTCGAGGTGGCGGGCACATCCATCAGCTCCGGCGGCGACGGTGCCGACAGTGACGAGTCCGATCGACAACTCAAGGCCGCCTCACCCCACGTACGATTCGGCAACGCCCAACGCGGATACGTACTGAACACGATCACCCACGACCGGTGGGAGGCGCGGTTCCGGGTCTGCCCGACCGTCAGCACCGCCGACGCCCGGCTCCACACCCGCGCAGTGGTGACCATTCCGGCCGGGCGCCCCGAGATCGAGGTTCTCTGAGCAGACCATCAGAGCACCTGTGCCCGCACCACATCTGCTGTGCGCTGCGCGATTCCGCGCACAGCAGCATCGGATGGCATCAGTGACGAGCGCTCGACAACCTGGACCAATGAGCGAACACAGAACTTCCCCACCCCTCCGCAAACGCACCACCGAGAGCCTGCTGAACCAACGCATCCTGATGCTCGATTCGGCGCTCGACGACGAGATCGGCAGCGCACTGTGCGCACAGTTGGTGATGCTCTCGGCACAGGATCCGGTCGCCGACATCGGCCTGTGGATCAACTCTCCGGGCGGCTCGGTGCCCGCAATGCTCGCCATCATGGACACGATGCGGATCGTCCCGAACGACGTGGTGACGGTCAATCTCGGAATGGCCTACAGCGCCGGGCAATTCTTGCTCTGCTGCGGCACCCGCGGAAAACGCTACATCTTGCCGCACGCAAAGGTGTTGCTGCACCAGGGATCTGCGGGGATCGGCGGCTACGCCCCCGATATCGAGTTGCAGGCCGACGACCTGCGCCATGTCCGTGACACCGTTCTCGGTGTCATCGCCGAGCGGACGGGTCAGACCCGTGAGCGGGTGTTCGCCGACTCGCTGCGCGATCACGTGTTCACCGCGGAGGAGGCGCTTGCGTACGGCTTCATCGATCACATCGTCGACTCGGTGGCGCAACTGCGCCCGGCCGCGGCCACACCGACCGGATTCGGGGTGACCCGATGAGCACCTACACGATTCCCAACGTGATCAGCCGAACGCCGCAGGGCGAACGCGTCATGGACGTCTACAGCAGACTGCTCGACGACCGAATCCTCTACCTGGGCACCGAACTCGACGACGGCGTCGCCAACGCGCTCATCGCGCAACTGCTCCACCTCGACTCCGACAATCCGGAGGCGCCGATCGACCTCTACATCAACTCACCCGGCGGATCGGTGATGGCCACCTTCGCGCTCTACGACACCATGCAGTACTGTCACGCACCCATCGCGACCACCTGTGTGGGACAGGCACTCTCGTCGACCGCACTGCTGCTGGCGGCGGGCCGGCCGGGACGCCGTGCAGTGCTGCCGCACGCACGGGTGCTGCTGCACCAGCCGTCGGGACAGGGTCGCGGCACGATTCCCGACCTGATCCTCGCCGCCGAGGAGATACTGCGGACCCGCGAGGAGATCGAACGCGCATTGAGCCGTCACACCGGCAACGACGTCGAAACGCTGCGTCACGACACCGACCGGGATCGGGTCCTGCGCGCATCAGAGATCGTCGACTACGGCATCGCCGACCACATCATCGACGAGCGCGCCGTACTCACCCGCCGGTGACGGCCCGGGAGGCTCAGGCGGCCAGCGCGAGCGGCGATCGAGAGGCGTTCTGCGGACGAGCGATCGACCGATCGCCGTCCCGCGCCGGCACCGAACCGAGCACCGGGATGCCCGCCGACCGGGCCAACTCCGCCGCGACCTCGCGGGTGAGGTCGAGCAGTGACAGGCCGAGAGCCCCGGCCACGGCGCCGAGCAGTTCGCTCGACGCGTCCTTGCGGCCGCGCTCGAGTTCGGAGAGATACTGGCTCGAGACGCCGGCCCGGCGGGCGGTCTCGACGAGACGCTCGGCCCGGTCATGGCGATGGCGACGCAGAACCTTGCCGGTCACCTCACGGAACAACGGTTCCACCGGTGCCGGCGACCGGGCCCCGGAGGTGTCGGCCTTCGATCGCTGCTCGATCATGGAGTCGATCCTACGACGGCACCCGAGCGGTACCGGCCGCCTTCTGCTGTGAGCAGAACGGGGGCGGCGGATCGGCAGTGCCGCGTCGAAATGGTTCAGCCACGTGCCAATTCGGCGAGCACCGCGGCGCTGACTTCCCAATCCATGCATTTGTCGGTCACCGACTTGCCGTAGACGAGCGGATCGGCATCGGGAGACTGCGCACCGGCTTCGAGGAAGCTCTCGAGCATGACGCCGCTCACGTGCATCGGGTCGCCGGCTTCCCGACGCGCCCGGATCGATGCCGCGATCTGTGTGGCGACCTCGGCCTGGCGGAGGTGGTCCTTCCCGGAGTTGGCGTGGCTTGCGTCGATCATCACCCGCGGCGTCAGACCCGAACGTTGCAATGCCGCAACGGCGTCGGCGACGGACTCGTCGTCGTAATTGGGTCCGGCGGTGCCACCGCGCAGGATGATGTGGCAGTCGGAGTTGCCCGCCGACTCCACCAGCGCGCCGTGTCCGAAGTCGTCGACTCCGAAGAAGACGTGCGATGCCGCAGCGGCTTTCACGCCGTCGATGGCCACCTGCACGTTGCCGTCGGTGCCGTTCTTGAAGCCGATCGGCATCGACAGCCCCGAGGCGAGCTGGCGGTGCACCTGGGATTCGGTGGTGCGGGCACCGATCGCACCCCAGGCGACCGCGTCGGCGATGTACTGCGGGCTGGTCGGTTCGAGGAACTCACACCCCACCGGCAGCCCGAGGTCGATGATGTCGAGGAGCAACGACCGCGCCGTCCGCAGACCGCGCTCGACATCGAAGGTCTCGTCCATGCCCGGGTCGTTGATCAGGCCCTTCCATCCGATGGTGGTGCGGGGCTTCTCGAAGTACACCCGCATGACGATCTTGAGCCGCTCGGAGTACTGCTGGGCCAGCGGCGCCAACCGGCGCGCGTAGTCGAGGGCGGCGATCGGGTCGTGCACCGAGCACGGGCCGACGACGACGAGCAGCCGGTCGTCGGCGCCGGCGAGGATGGCCGAGATCTCGTCGCGGTCGCGTTGAACCGCAAGGGCCCGGCGCGCGGTCAGCGGCAATTCGGTGCGAATGGTGTCCGGCGACGGGATCGACCGGAACGAGCGGATCCGGCGGTCCGAGGTCGATTCGGCCGAGAGAGAGCGGTCGGCGGGAGTTCGGGAGAGATCTCCGAGGGTGGTCACTGGTATGCCTTTCGCGGGGTTGTGGGCCCTGGTTGTCGGCTGGGCCCGCCCGCATCGTGGTCGCCGGAAAGCCCCTGACATGACAAGAGCAGTGACCTGGTGGTCACTGCTCGGGGCTCCGGGATGTGGCGTGCGGCGCGATCAGCGCTTCATCGCAGGCTCACCCGGAGCCTCGATAAAGAAACGCCAATAGGCGCGCACGATGCTGATCACGACAGCGAGGCTACCACGGGCGGCGGTCCGGACCCAACGACCGCCCACCGGACACCCGCTCCAATACCCCTTCCCGATCAGCAGAGCCCGCCCGAGGAGTCGACCAGCGCCGCGACCTGCGCGTCGGAGGGCTCGGTACCCATGGCCTGCTTCATCACCGGCGCCGCGAACGTGCGCGCCGCGTTGTCGCCGCCGGTCTTGCGAACCCGGCAGACCGACGACCCGAGCGACACCGCGGTGTCGGAGTCCATGTCGATCCCCTTCGCGCGCAGCGAGTTCAGGAAGGCGGTGCGCGCAGAGGTCGGCGGCGGCGCCACCGTCTCGACGGTGCCCGCGCTGGGCAGGGTCACCGGCGTCGGAGGCGGCGCCTGCGTCGATGCGACGGTCGATGCCGGCCCGGCGGTGGCCGACACCGGGCTCGTCGACGCCACCGAACTCACCGGCGCCGACGTCTTCGATGGGTTGACGGTGGTGCCCTCATCGGACTGGGCGCAGCCGGCGACGAACAACACCAGTCCGAAACACACCACCCCGACCAGGGTCCACGGCTTCGACCGGTATCGACGATCCGTGCCGTCGGGGTCACGCATGGAAGAACCCTCTCGCGAAGGCGTTGTTGACCGCGTCCTGCCAGTAGGGCCAGTCGTGCATGCCCGAGACCGGGAAATCGGTCATGACGGGCACCCCGTTGATCATCGCCTGCACGTCGAAGGTGTGCGTCAGCGCCGAGGAGAGCACCTCCAGCGGCACCCCTTCGACGATCAGTGCCGGATCGGTCAGGACAGCGCCCGCGGTCGCGGTGTAGCCCGGGATGCCGCTGCCGGTGTAGAGGAACAGTCGCAGTCCACGCATCTTGCCGATCTGCACCAGCGGATCGTTGTCGAGCCAGCGGGTCGACCACGGCGGGCCCCACATGGCGTCGACGTTCATCGCCGGGGTTCCCCCATCGATGGCGGGAAAGATCATCGCGACCCGGATCGCTTCACGCACGCCGGGTGCGGTGGTGTTCAGCAGACCCGACAGCGACCCGGCCGCGTCGAAGTCGCGGTGATCGTCGGCGGCGGTGATCAACGCCGAGCTACCGCTCATCGAGATCCCCATGATCGCGTAGTGGCCCGACGGCCCGCGCAACCCGTGCGCGTCCATCGCGGCGACCAGGCTCCGACTGATCACACATCCCCACTCGTAGGTGTAGCTCTGCCGGCTGAAATTGTCCGGTGTGTCCCAGTTCGTGTAGAAGCTCTCGTAACCCCCCACCGGCTCAACGACATTGACGCCGCGGTCGGCGAGATCCTGGATGTGCGTGTTGTGTTCCCACCCGCTGAGATCGTTGGTGGCCCGAAGACCGTCGAGCAGGACGACGGTCTTGGTGTTCTGCGGTCGCGTCCACGCGCGCACTTTGACCGAATCAGGTGGTCCGTCAGGGCTTTGCGTCGGCATGCCGCATGAGTTGATCCACCAGGTCTGCGCCGGAGGTGCCGCCTGCGCGACGCCCTGGCCGATGACCGACAACACCCCGACACTCACCGCGGCCAGCACCACGGTGAGCGCCCTGGCGCTCACCGACCGGACCGATCGGTGACGCCACTTCGCGCCCACCCGAACACCTCTCACCATCTACCCCACTCCCGTCGACGGCACTTCGCCTCTGCCACAACTCATGACGACTATCGGCGAAGACACCGCTCCCGTTACCGATTTCGCGCACCGACCTCCGCGACAAATCGGACGAACTTCCCAGTGGCGCAACATTTGTCGCCGTCGGAGTCAACCTACACCGCCGAAGGGACTCAATGGGTACACCCCAAACGTGACCATCGGTTGATACCGGACAAACCTCGGTCAGGGATGGCCGCGATCGATGAGATGGCTGAGCACGATGATCGATTCGGTGCGATCGACGCCACCGGCCTGCCGGATTCGTTCGAGTGCCTGCTCGAGGTGATGCACGTCGCGCGCCATGATCCGCAAGATCGCGTCGGCCTGTCCGGTGATGGTCGCCGCGCTGACGACCTCCTGAATGGGTTCCCACGACTCCTTGAGGATCTCCGGCGAGATGTTGCCGCGGCAGAAGATCTGCACATAGGCCTCGGTGGTCCACTGCATCGCGGCCGGATCGACCACCGTGGTGAATCCCTTGATCACGCCGTCGTCGACGAGGCGGTCGACTCGACGCTTGACCGCCGGCGCCGAGAGCCCGACCTCGTCACCGATCTGCGCATAGGTCGCGCGCGCATCCCGGGTGAGACACGCCAGCACCTTCTCGTCCAGTTCGTCGAGCCCACGCAACACATCGCCCCTATCTCGGCAGTGGCGCACGAAATCTTCATCAAATGCGCAATTTTCGTCGATTGATTGCAACAATGTGGGAGCTTACGCTCGATTCATGACGCTGACGACCCCCGATGTCTCTGTGTGCCCGGCCACCGCCGGAAGCCCCACGAGAGTGGCGCGCACACGCTCCTATGCGATGACCCCGCCGACCCATTTCACCGTCACCTACGCGATCAATCCATGGATGGATCCGTCGGTCGGTGTCGATACCGACCGCGCGATGGCGCAGTGGGAATGCCTGCGCCGCACCTACGAAACCCTCGGCCACACCGTCTACACGGTCGATGCGCAACCGGGTCTGCCGGACATGGTGTACGCCGCCAACGGCGGCCTGGTCGTCGACGGCGCAGCGATCGCGGCCCGCTTCACCTTCCCCGAACGGGCGGCCGAGGCCGGGCATTACGCGCAGTGGTTCCGCACCGCGGGAATCCATCAGGTCCACCAGACCACCGGAGTCCAGGAGGGCGAGGGCGACTTCCTCGTCGTCGGCGACCGCATCCTCGCCGGCACCGGCTTCCGCACCCACCCCGACACCCATGCCGAGGTCGCGGCACTGACCGGTCTGCCGGTGATCACCCTCGACCTCGTCGACCCGCGCTTCTACCACCTCGACACCGCCCTGGGCGTACTCGACGAGCACACCATCGCCTATTACCCGCCGGCCTTCTCGGCGGCCTCTCGCCGCCTGCTCGCCGAACTCCATCCCGATGCCATCATCGCCACCGATGCCGACGCCGAAGCCCTCGGGCTGAACCTGGTCTCCGACGGCCGTCATGTCGTGATGACCGACGCCGCACCACATCTGGAGTCGCAGATCCGTCGCGCCGGATTCGAACCGATCACCCTCGATCTGTCCGAACTCCTCAAGGGAGGCGGCGGCATCAAATGTTGCACGCTGGAATTGCGCCCGACCGTCGACGCCGGGCAATCCACATCGGAGGCACCCATGTCCGGACCGAACACCATCGGGATACCCCGACACCTCGAATCTTCTCCCGAACCTCATGTGGCGCACAACTACTCACCGCTGCCGGTGGTCGCGGCCACCGCCGAGGGTGCGTGGATCACCGACGTCGACGGGTACCGGTATCTCGACTGTCTCGGCGCCTACTCGGCAGTGAACTTCGGCCACCGCAATCCCGAGATCGTCGCGGCGGCAACCGAACAACTCCATCGTCTGACACTGACCAGCCGTGCCTTCGGGTCCGATCGACTCGAACCGTTCTGCGCAGCACTGGCGGCCCTGTGCGAGAAGGACCTCGTGCTGCCGATGAACACCGGCGCCGAGGCGGTCGAGTCCGCGCTGAAGGTGGCCCGCAAGTGGGGCTACGACGTCAAGGGGGTTCCTGCGGGTGCCGCCGAGATCATCGTCGCCGGCGGCAACTTCCACGGGCGAACCATCAGCATCATCAGCTTCAGCGACGACGACGCCGCACGCGACGGATTCGGTCCGTACACACCGGGTTTCGTGCGGGTCCCGTTCGGCGATGTGGACGCGATGGCGGCGGCGATCACCGACCGGACCGTCGCCGTGCTCATCGAGCCGATCCAGGGCGAGGCCGGCATCATCGTGCCGCCCGACGACCACCTGCCCGCCGTGCGCCGGCTGTGCACCGATCACGACGTCCTGATGATCGCCGACGAGATCCAATCCGGGCTCGGCCGCACCGGGAAGACCTTCGCATGTCAACACTGGGACGTCGTCCCCGACGTCTACACCCTGGGCAAAGCGCTCGGTGGCGGCGTACTCCCGGTCTCGGCGGTCGTCGCCGACGCCGACGTCCTCGGGGTTCTGCATCCCGGTGAGCACGGGTCGACCTTCGGCGGAAACCCGTTGGCGGCAGCGGTCGGTCACACCGTGGTGCGCATGCTCGCCGACGGGACCTGGCAGGCGCGCGCCGCCGACCTCGGTGGGCACCTACACGCACGGCTGCGCGACTTCGTGGGCCACGGTGTCCTCGCCGTGCGCGGCAAGGGTTTGTGGGCGGGCCTCGACATCGACCCGCAGCTCGGTACCGGCAAGGAGATCTGTCTACGACTGGCGCAGTGGGGTGTGCTCGCCAAGGACACCCACTCCTCGACGATCCGGTTCGCGCCGCCGCTGGTGATCACCCACGACGAGATCGACTGGATGATCGAACGATTCGCCCTCGCACTGCGCGGTTGATCACCGTTCGGGCCCCCGCACCTGCCCCAGTCGCCGCTCCAGGTGCCGTCGCTCTGCCGGGTTTCGTACGAACTCCAGTGCCCGAGAGAAGGATTCGGCGGCGTCATCGCGACGATCGAGCTGGTCGAGCAGTTCGGCGCGGGCCGCATGCCACAGATGATGCATATCGAGCCCGTCGATACGATCGAGGGCGGCCAGTCCGGCCTCCGGCCCCTCGTGCATCGCGAGAGCTATCGCACTGTTCAACGCGACGAACCGGCCGGGGGTCAACCGTTCGAGTATCCGGTAGATCTCGACGATGACACCCCAGTCGGTGTCGGCGCTGCCTGCGGCTCGTGCATGGATGCCGGCGATCAGCGCCTGCAGGCGGTAGGGCCCCACGCCCGGGCGCGACACCGCCTTCCGGAGATGGTGGTGCGCCCGGACGATCATCTCGGTGTCCCAGCGGGTCCGGTCCTGGTGGTCCAGGGTGACGAGACGGCCGTCGTCGTCGATACGTGCTGCCGCTCGGGAATGCTGGAACAACTCGAGTGCGAGCAGCCCGGCGACTTCTCCGTCGTCGGGCAGGAGCATCGCCAACGTCTCGGTCAGCCGTATCGCCTCCGCGGCGAGGTCGACGCGAATCAACGTCGGGGCGTCGACCGCGGAGGCGAGATAGCCCTCGTTGAAGATCAGATAGAGAACCCCGAGGAGCGCGGCGACCCGGTCGTCGAGATCGGTGGGTACCCGCAGCGGTATGCGGGCCTGGCGGATCTTGCGTTTGGCCCGCACGATACGTTGCGCCAGAGTCGCTTCGGTGACACCGAAGGCCGTGGCGATCTCGGCCGTGGTCAATCCGCCGACCAGCCGCAGCGTCAACGCCATCTGTGCCGAGAGGTCCAGCGCGGGATGGCAACACAGGAACATGAGGCGAAGCCGCTCGTCGGAAACGGTGGCCTCGTCGGTGATCTCGTCGATAATCGGCTCCGGGCTCGAGGGGCCGATCTCGTCCGCGGCCACGAGATCTCGCGCCGCCGACGCCAGCCGCCGCCGATCGGCGGCACGCCTGCGCAGCGCGTCGACCATCGCATTGCGGGCCACGGTGTGAATCCATCCCGTCGGATTGTCGGGAATCCCGGTGCGGCGCCACGCCCCGAACGCCTTGAGCAACGCCTCCTGGACGCAGTCGTCGGCGAGGTCGACGTCGTCATACCGGGCGGCGAGGAGAGCGAGCAGACGCCCGCTCTCCTCGCGCGCCACGCGGGTCACCGCGACCCCGACCGGATCGTCGGTCACGACAGTGGCTATCCCGTGGTCACAGCGTCGCCGACCGGGGTGGGGGTTCCGTCGGGGCCCGGGACCAGCTGGATCGGGCGGATCTCGACGACGCCGAACGGGACCGGAATCCTGGCGGCCCACTCCAGCGCCGCGTCGAGGTCGTCGACCTCGATCCGGTAGTACCCAGCAAGCTGTTCCTTGGACTCGGTGAACGGGCCATCGGTCACCGTGGGCTTCTCCCCCAAGGTCAGACGCAGCGTCGTCGCCGACGTGCTGGGCTGCAGACTGCCCCCGTCGCACAGCACGCCGGCCGCGGCCAGCGCTCGCCCGTAACTCGCGAACGCCTGCTGCATCTCGTCGAAGCCGGGGTCGCCGGGTGCGGGGCGCGGAACACTCTCGTCGGTGGTGATCGCCAGAAGATACTGCATGTCGGGTCCTCTCATCGGGTGCGATCCGACGCCGTTCGCCGGATCCATGATCGCATCCGAGCGGCGCGATCACCCCCCTTTGACGAAATGGAACGCGCACTTCGACAACTCGCCGAAAAAGAAATCTCCTGCGGCTCTTGTCGATGACGTCGGGCACCGGCAGGTGACGACTACGCTGAGTCGCGTGTCCACCGATCGCACCCGCCGCCGTGTCCTGCTCATCCGCCATGGACAGACCGAATGGTCGCTGTCCGATCAGCACACCGGTCGCACCGACATCGACCTGACCGCGAAAGGTGAGCAGGATGCCGCGGCACTGAAGGGCATCACCGAGCGCATCGGCCTGCACCAGCCGTTCGTGTTCGCCTCTCCCCGACGCCGCGCCCAGCGGACCGCCGAACTCGCCGGCCTCACCGTCGATGAGACCAGCGAGCTGTTCGCAGAGTGGGACTACGGCGACTACGAGGGGTTGACCCGCGTGCAGATCCAGGCAGATCACGATCCGACGTGGGCGATCTGGACCCACGGCGCACCCGGTGGCGAATCGGTCGCGGACATGACCAGACGAGTCGACGCCGCCGTCGATCGAGTCGAAAGTCAGCTTGGCTCAAGCGATGTGGTGGTGGTGTCGCACGGGCACTTCTCGCGGTCGTTCATCTGCCGATTCCTGCGATGGCCCATCGGCCAAGGCGCCGACATCGACCTGCGGCCCGCGGGTTCGGCCCTGCTCGCCGAGGCGGGTGGCGATCGCCGACTGTCCGAATTGCGTGGGCCCGTGGGCGAATGGGCCAAGCCCACATCAATCTGACAAGCCCGGATGGATCCGAGAGGTGGCCGCTGATGGCGACAGCAATCGTGCTCGGCGGTGGCGGTCTGGTCGGCATCGGCTGGATGACCGGCGTACTCGCGGCATTGGAGGAGGCCGGTGCGCTGGTCCTCGGAGACGCCGCAGCAGTGATCGGTACGTCCGCGGGATCGGCTGTCGGTACCGCCATTCTTCAATCAGGTTCAGCTGCCGACCAATTCGACATCATGGTGCGCGCTTCTCGACGCAATGACGAACTGGCACCCGAGGGCGACGTCGCCTCGGCGCTCGAGGCATTCTTCGAGGTGGCGTCGTCCGGCGCACCGCGCGCCGAGCGGGCCCGACGTTTCGTCGAACTGTCACACACTCACGCCGGCACGGAGCCGGGCCGCCGTCGGGCCGCGGTCCGCAGTCGCTACACCTCCGAGATGTGGCCGGAGAACCTCCAGATCACTGCACTGCGCGAAGATGGAGCTGTCATGGTCTTCACCGCGAAGGAGCGCGCGGCGCCCGACGGAGCACGATCCGTCGCGGGCGTCGACCTGACCGATGCGGTGACCGCGAGTTGCGCCGTACCGGGCATCTGGCCGACCGTCACCATCGGCGGCGCCGAATACATCGACGGCGGATCGTTCTCACCCACCAACGCCCACCTGGCCGCCGGATTCGACGAGGTCATCGTCATCGCGCCGATGCTCGACGATCCCGATACCGTCGCCCCGCAGGTCGCGACCGTCCTGGCCGCAGCGCGCGTGATCACCCCGTCGCAACGTTCGGCAGCCGGTTTCGGAACCAACCCCCTTGATCCCGACATCCGTGGTGTGGCAGCGGTTCTCGGCTACGACGACGGCGTCCTCGCGCTCACGTCGTCGGAGTGGTCGGCGGCGATGTGATGATGCGACTCGCACCTCGCAGCCCGATCACCCCAACGCAGCGCGCAGCACCTGCCCGTCGGTGACCGGGAGATCACACACCGTACCTCTGCACACATAGGCGGCATCGACATTCCCGACGGGCCCGCGGTCTTCCAGTAACGGCAGCGAATCCCGTTGACCGGCAACGATGATCGATCCGCCGGGCGCGACCGTCCGCGCGAGGCCGGCGAGTGCCCCGGTACTGCCCGGCGTCTGGGACACGGCGATCTGCAGTGGCCCGGCGACGCGCGCCTGTGTCACCGCAAGCCACTGGCCGGCCGAGCGCGGAAGTTTGGCCAACAGCACTGCTCCGCGGCCGAGGGTGGCGTCGAGGAGCTCCGCATAGCGCGCGGCGGGAACGGTGCCGGCCAGAGCCGACGCGGCGAGCAGGGCCTCGGCCAGCAGTGAGGCACCTGCGGGAGTGGCCCCGTCGATCGGGTCGCGGGGTCGTGCGATCAGGTCGGTACCCGCCGCGTCGTACCAGCTTCCCGGCTCGTCGGGGTCGGCGAAGATCTCGATCGTGATGTCCAAGAGTTCCAGGGCGTGATCCCGATGGGAGATCTCCCCGGTCACCTGATGCAGGGTCAGCAGCGCGGTGACCAGCGCTGCGTGATCATCCAGTGCGGCAACAGGATCGCCGACGACGCCACCGAGCGAGGCCCGGCGCAGTCGACCGTCTCGGACGTGCTCGGCGAGCAGCGTCACGGCAACCTCGCGTGCGAGGTCGATCCATTCCGGATGACCGAGCCCCGTGCCGGCCTCCGCAAGGGCGGTGACGGCGATCGCGTTCCAGCCGGTGACCACTTTGTCGTCGCGGGCCGGCTGGGGCCGATCGGCGCGCGCGGCCAGCAGCCGTCGGCGCACGTCGTCGAATCGCTCTCGGACGGCTGAGGTGTCGAATCCGTCGGGGTCGAGCCGGAACTGCAGGGTCGACGTACCGTGCTCGAAGGTCCCCGACTCGGTCACACCGAAAAGTTCTGCGGCCCAACGGCCGTCCGGGTCGCCGAGCACCTCGGTCAATTGCGCCGGCGTCCACACGTAGGTCGATCCTTCGACGCCTGCGGCATCGGCGTCGAGCGCGGACGCGAAGCCCCCGGGCACCCGCAGGTCCCGTCGGAGGAACTCCACGATCTCACCGGTGACGCGGGTGGCCAGAGGATCGCCGGTGATCCGCGCCAGATGCGCGTACACCCGCAACAACTGCGCGTTGTCGTACAGCATCTTCTCGAAATGCGGCACAACCCAGTCGTTGTCGACCGCGTATCGGGCGAACCCGCCGGCGAGCTGATCGTGAATACCGCCGCGCGCCATGGCATCACACGTGCGGCGAACCGCGTCGAGAGCCTCGGGCGTTCCTGTGTATTCGGTGTGCCGCAGCAACGCTTCGAGCAGCGCCGACGGCGGGAACTTCGGCGCTCCGCCGAATCCGCCGGACTCCCGGTCCTCCTCGCCGAGTACGGTGTTCACTGCGTGCGTAAGGAGCCGATCATCGACGTCGAGTGCCCCGGCCGGTAACGCCGAGGCGTTGGCGTGCAGATGATCTCGGACCTTGCGACCGACTCCGGAGACCTCGTCGCGCCGCTGTGTCCACGCCTCGGTGATGGCGGTGAGGAGTTGCCGGAACGACGGCATGCCGTTGCGCGGCGAGTCCGGAAAGTAGGTGCCGCAGTAGAACGGCTCCCCGCCGGGCGTGAGAAAGCAGGTCATCGGCCAACCACCCTGCCCGGTCATGGCGACGGTGGCGTTCATGTAGATCGCGTCGATGTCGGGCCGCTCTTCACGGTCGACCTTGATACACACGAAACCGGCATTCATCTGTGCGGCGGTCGCCTCGTCCTCGAACGATTCGTGCGCCATCACGTGACACCAGTGGCAGGCGGCGTACCCGACCGACAGCAGGACCGGGACGTCCCGGCGGGCAGCCTCGACGAGCGCGTCGTCACCCCACTCGCGCCAGTGCACCGGGTTGTCGGCGTGCTGACGCAGATAGGGGCTGGTCGCCGCCCCGAGTTCATTGCGCGTAGCGCTGGACTCACTGGTCATCGGTGTCCTCGCATCCGGTGCTCGGGTGTCCGACGATCCACCTGCCGCCGCCGGATCAGGTGTCGGCCGGCTTCTTCGCCGTACCCGCGTCACCGATGGCGTTCACATCGCCCAGCGACTGCGGGGTCGTGGGGCCCACCGAATCGGTGCCCTCGTCGAAGGCCTGATCGGCTTCGGGGTGCTCGGTGTCGAAGGTCTTGGGCAGCTTGCGCAGTTGCCGGTTCATCGACCAGATGAGCAGGGCCGTGCAGATCAGCAGCAGGATGATGATCAGCAGACCCAGCGGAGAAGCCTTGCCGAACTCCGGGCCCTGTGGCTGCTGGTCGGCGGCCAGCAGCACACCGTGCAGCCCGGCGGCGATCGAAACGGACGTCATCGGGATACCTCGCTGTTCGCCTCGACCCCGGCGAACAGATCGCTCTCGGGAATCGAGGTGGTCACACGGGTCTGCGCCAGCTCGAACTCCTCGGTCGGCCACAGACGCTGCTGCCACTCGAGCGGGACCGCGAAGAACATCCCGTTCGGGTCGATCTGGGTGGCGTGCGCACGCAACGCCTCGTCACGTTGAGGAAAGTACTTGCCGCACTCGACCTGGGTGGTCACCCGCGCCATTAGGTCGCCGCGGCTGGAGTCCCACTTGCTCAGCCACTCCTTGAACGGGCTCTCCTGCCCATGGCGTTCGAACTCGTCGGAGAACAGGATCATCCGGTCCCGGATGAAGCCGTGGGTGTAGTAGAGCTTCGAGACGGTCCACGGTTCACCGGTCCCGGGGTAGGCATCGGGGTCACCGGCGGACTCGAAAGCGGCGACCGACACCTTGTGGCACATGATGTGGTCGGGATGGGGGTATCCGCCGCGCTCGTCGTAGGTGATCATCACGTGCGGCCGGAACTCGCGGACGAGCTTCACGAGCGCTTCGGTGGGCACCTCGAGCGGCAGGGTGGCGAACGACCCCTCCGGCAGTGGCGGTGGCGGATCGCCCTCGGGTAGCCCGGAGTCGACGAAACCGAGCCACTGTTGCTGCACACCGAGCGCCGCGGCGGCCTTGGCCATCTCTTCCTTGCGGACCTCGCTCATCCGCTCCTTGACGCCCGGACGATCCATCGCCGGGTTGAGGATGTCACCGCGCTCACCGCCGGTCAGCGTCACGATGAGAACGTCGTTGCCCTCCGCGGCGTACTTCGCCGACGTCGCAGCACCCTTGCTGGATTCGTCGTCGGGGTGGGCATGCACCGCCATCAATCGGAATCCACCGCCCGGCGACGTCGTGACAACCCCGGTCGGCGTCGACGCGCCGTCCCCCTGGGTCGACGATGTCGACGGGTGGGATTCGGCGGTGTGGGTCTCGCGCACGGTTCCTCGCCTTCGGGTCGGTACTTCTCTCATGGTAGGTATTGACCCGTGAACAGTTCAGACGGGGGCACGCCACCGGGCTCCGACCTGCAGGATCGCCCGCAGAGCGGCCCGCGGGCGACCTATCCCGTCGCGCAGTCGGCGTCGAGTCGTCGAATGTGGTTCATCGCACTGTCGGCGCTCGTCGTGGTCGTCGGCGTCATCCTCGCGGTCATCGGCTATCACAAGTTCGCCGATCCGGATGTCTCCGGTCAGGCCACCGGCTACGACATTCTCAACTCGTCGACCGTGGCGGTGCAGTTCACGGTGAACCGCGCCGATCCGTCACAGCCGGTCGCCTGTGTCATCCGAGCCCGCTCCAAGAACGGGTCGGAGACCGGACGCCGCGAGGTGCTGATCGGCCCCGGACAGGTACAAGAAGGACACCGGGTCGAGGTGAAGACCTCCGAGCCACCGGTGATCGGTGAGGTGTTCGGCTGCTCGACGAGCGTGCCCGCGTATCTGACCGCACCGCCGTCGGCAGGATCGGCCGGATGACCGCGACCGACACGCGTACCAACCGCGCGGTCTTCGCGACCGTGTCGAGCCACTATCTACCGATGCTGACCGCGCTGTTCGTCGGCGTCATGCTCATCAGCAACATCACCGGCACCAAGGGTGTGCTGCTGTTCGACCAGTGGTTGCATCTCGATCTCGGCCCGTTCCACCTCAACGGCCTGGTCACCGACGGCGCCTTTTATCTCTTCCCGCTTGCCTACGTACTCGGCGACGTCATCAGCGAGGTGTACGGCTTCAAGACGATGCGGCGGGTGATTCTCGCCGGATTCGTCGTCCTGCTGATCGCCTCCGCATGCTTCTGGCTGACCATTCACCTCCCGGCCGCCCCGTTCTATTCCAATCAGGAATCATTCAAAGCCGTCGCCGGGGTGGTACCGCAGTTCTTGTTGGCCGGACTACTCGGATATCTCGCCGGCGAATTCCTCAACTCCTTTGTCCTGGTGAAGATGAAGGAACGCGCCGGAGAACGGCGACTGTGGGCTCGGCTACTCGGCTCCACCGTCGTCGGCGAATTCGCCGACACCCTGGTGTTCTGTTCGGTCGCCGCGTCGGCGCTGGGCATCTCGACCTGGGGAGACTTCTGGAACTACACCATCGTCGGATTCTTGTGGAAGACCTTGGTCGAGATCATCATCATGCCCATCACCTATCTGGTGTGCGCATGGTTGAAGAAGGCCGAGCCGACTTATGTGACGGCTCTTGCGGAGGCACACGCGACACCGTCGTGATGTGCGTTCGATCTCATTCGCTGGTACCCTCGTCGGATACACGGCTCCGCAAGGGGTCGTGTTGCTGCATTTAGAGCAGTCCACATGCCCGTCGTGAAGACATCGCGGCGGGGCGCGGACAACACAAAGGAGTGACCGATGACCGACACCCAGGTGACCTGGCTGACCCAGGAGTCCTACGACCGCCTCAAGGGCGAGCTGGATTCCCTGATCGCCAACCGTCCGGTCATTGCTGCGGAGATCAACGAGCGTCGTGAAGAGGGTGACCTCAAGGAGAACGGCGGCTACCACGCTGCCCGCGAAGAACAGGGCCAGCAAGAAGCGCGTATCCGCCAGCTGCAGGAACTCCTGAACAACGCCAAGGTCGGCGAGGCACCCACCCAGTCGGGTGTTGCGCTGCCCGGTTCGGTCGTGACCGTCTACTACGACGGCGACGAGAACGACACCGAGACCTTCTTGATCGCCACCCGCGAGGAAGGTGCTCAAGGCGGGAAGCTGGAGACCTACTCCCCCAGCTCTCCGCTCGGCGCTGCGCTGATCGACACGAAGGTCGGCGAAACCCGCGAATACACCGTCCCCAGCGGGGCGACGGTGAAGGTGACGCTGGTCAAGGCCGAGCCCTACCACAGCTGACCGGTTCATCCCGAGATCTGCGATCGCGGCCGTCCTCACCGGACGGCCGCGATCGTCGTCTCCGGGTGCGCTGATCCGGCCACGTGGCGAACGAGAACGTGTTACAACATTCGGCGTGAACCTGCATGCATGCGCACGCAGGGTCGGGGGCCTCATCGCATCCGCCGTCGTCGCGGCAGCGTTGATGGGCGCCGGACCTGCCCTCGCCACCCCTGGACCGACCTCTGCGCCGACCACCTCTGCGCTGACCTACGTGAATCTCGGCGACAGTTATTCGGCCGGTTCCGGTGTCGTGCCGACGGCACCGGGCACCCTCGAGCAATGCGCACAATCGGCGGACAACTACTCGCACCTCATCGCGCAGCGGTTCGGCTATCACCTCACCGACGTCAGTTGCGGCGGCGCGACCACCGACGATTTCTTCGGGGCGCAATACCCGGGCCTTCATCCACAACTCGACGCCCTCGGCCCCGGCACCGACCTGGTCACCTTCATGATCGGCGGCAACGACGGAATGGTCTTCGCCGGGACCGTGGGCAAGTGCCTCGCAGCCGCCGCGACCACCCTGGGCCGCAGCTCACCGTGTAAGGACACCTACGGCGACACCATCGCGAATGAGATTCGG
The DNA here is from genome assembly GCF_030077625.1 of Gordonia sp. L191. Classification (NCBI taxonomy): domain Bacteria; kingdom Bacillati; phylum Actinomycetota; class Actinomycetes; order Mycobacteriales; family Gordoniaceae; genus Gordonia; species Gordonia sp. L191. The sequence continues at coordinate 3,528,330 of NZ_CP125996.1, forward strand.
ACACAAACCTTTCCGAAGCTAGCGAAGGCCATGAGAGCGATACGCAGCAAGGCACCGCACGCTCGCATCGCGGTGGTCAGCTATCCGTGGATCATGCCGGCGACCTACGAGCCCTGTCCCGCGTTCCCGGTCGCCGCAGGCGATGTCGCCTACACCTACGACATCCAGGCAACGCTCAACGACGCGATTCGACGCGCAGCCACCGAGACCGGTGTGACCTTCGTCGACGCCACCACCCCGTCGGTCGGCCACGACAGTTGCAAGCCGGTCGGGACCCGCTGGATCGAACCGATCCTGACCACCCAGCAAATCGTTCCGGTCCATCCGAATGCGTTGGGCGAGCGGGAGTTGGCCTCGATCACTGCCGGTGCGCTGGGTCTGAGGCGCTGAGGGCCACATCACCCGGATTGCCGCTCACGCAGCATGCACCAGGGTCAGGCCCGCACCGGATGCACCGACGTCGGTGCGCACCGCGCCGTCGTGCATGGCATGCGCGAGTGTGATGGCGAGTTCGACGACCGGTGACAGGTTTGCGGCGACCGAACGATGCTGCTGGAGCGGAACATCGATCACTGTCGCCTCGGTGAGGATCGACGATTTCCATCCCATACCCCGCAGTGGTTGCAGCGCAGTACTCCGGGTGAGCGGGCGCAGAACCACCATCGGCGCCATGTCGTCGGCGTGCGCAGCCCACGCACCGATCGCCTTGGGATGCCAGAGCAACCCGTCGACAGTCACCTCCGGCATGACCGGGGTACCCGGCCCGAGGTCCTCATGCATGCGCGCCGGCGGCCGCTCGAACAGCAACAACCCACTCGGCCCGAGTGAAGCGAGGATTCGGGTGTCGCGCATATCGATTCCGGGCGCACCCAGTTCCGTCATCACGGTATCGGGCACCCAGACTGGGCCGACCCCGGCCACCGCCTCGCTGACGGCCTCGGTGGTGAGCACGCTGCGATGCACAGTCACATACATGTCGGCGTGTTCAAACGATCGGGCGTCGAGTTCGCGAAACTCGTCGGTGTCCTGCCGGCCGTTGGCCTTCATCGCGTCGAGCACCCGATCATAGTGTTCGAGGCGCTTCTCGATGTGTGCGAGGTGGTACGGCCATTCGGTCAGGAGAGTCCGGTAGGCCTGCACGAGACCGGAGTACACCGTCGGCGCCCAACCCGGGCCCCACGGCGAGATCTCCTGACCATCAGTCGCTTTCGCCTGCGCGAGCTGGTCCTCGAGACGCTTGCGTCGGCGCGGGGTAGGCGTCGCAGGCTTCGGGGTTGTGTGGTGTCGTCGTCCCATACGTTGCAGCGTAAGACCGTTCGGCACGAAGGCCGCTCCGGAATTCCACAGGCACGAAAAACGATGAACTCATCGGTTCACATTCGCGGCAAGCTCCCTCGTGACGACACCCTCCGGTGTCCGCACCGCCCATTGCGGACGGTGCGGACACTGGTACGTCGTGGCTTTCTCAGGTCAGCCGAGGGTGACCTTCGCGCCGCCGGAGAACATCGAGTCGTGCAGCTCGATGGCGGTGGGCACCGCGTCCTTGGGCATGTCGAAGACCACCTTGGCGGTCACAGTGTTACCAGGATTGATGTTGTCCCACACCGGGATATCGGAGCCGCCCAGGGCGATCTGCGCACTCGTGCTCGGCTCGAATTCGCGCCCCTGCGCGTCGAGCAGCTTCTGATCCGACGGGCTGAATCCGTAGGCCTTGTCGGAGATGTTCTTGACGGTCATCGTGACGACCACGAACTGCCCTTGTGCCTGCTCGGTGAGATACGGGTTGTCGCCGACGCTGGCGAGCCCCTTCTCGACACCGGTCACGACGAACTCGAATTTGCCGTCCCGCACCGGGGTGTTGAGCCCGGCCGCCTGCTCCCCGCCGCCGTTCGCGGGCGCATTCTGGGCTGCTCCGTTCTGCGCTGCTCCGTTCTGCGCTGGTCCGTTCTGCGACCCACTCGGAGACGAGTCGTCGGAGCCGCCGCTGGTCGCCACAGCGATGATGATGATCAGCACCACGATGGCGCCGAGAATCCACGGCCACTTGCGCTTCTTCTTGGGAGGCGCCGGAATCGGTTGCGGCGGAACCCCATAACCGGTCACACCGTACTGGGGTGCCCCGTACTGGGCTGCACCGTATTGGGGTGCACTGTACTGGGGTGCTCCATACTGGGGCCCGGCATTCTGGGCATTCGGATCCTGGGGAGTGGTCACGTCGATCCCCTTTGACTTGGTTCGGTAACCGGTCGGTACCGCCTCCCGACTCACTCAACAGAGAGGGTCCGACAATTCCGACGAATCTGTCATTCGACCGGATGACGCATGGGTCCCGGGCCCGTCATGCGGCCTTCGCAGTCACCTGCACCATCCGTCCCCCGTTGATCTCGACGAGACCGATGGTGTTGTTCTGCAACGCCTTTCCGACTCGACACAACATCTCGATCAACGGTCGCGCCCCATCGGGCACGTCGAAAGTGCTTCCGATCGGCACGCGCACACCGGTCACCTCGATCAGGGTCGACGACGCCCAATTCTCAAGCCGCGGCGAATGTGCGCCACTCCGACGAGCCAACGCCACCACCTCCAGCACCTCGTCGACCTCCCCTTCGTCGACACCGTCGTCGACCATCCCGTCGTCCTCGGGTTCGGCCGTCCACCACAGCACCGCGTCGACATCGACGTCCGGTGTCTGCGGACAGTCGCATTCATAGACCTCGCCGGCCTTGACGAAGGGTCTCGCGAACAACATCAGCCCTTTCGGAAGCAGACCGGCCAAGCCGAAGGTGTTCTGATCGGCGACATCGGTCACCGCCGACGCCACCGTCAGCGCCGACATCGGTAACCAGATCGGCGCAAGGCCCGAAAGCGCCTCGCTCGCGTCGACGCAGCGATTCGCCACCTCGTCCGCCATGCGATACATCGACAACTGAGCTCGCACTTCACCGAGCAGCCAGTCGTAGTCCTCGTCACCGGTCTCGCAACCCAGGCCGGCCAGCTCGTGGTAACGGGCGTTCAACGCTCGCAGACGCGGCTCCAAGTCTTCGGTCACCGCAGCGCAGTCACGCAGGATCCGGTCATAGGCGTCGGAAAGCTCATCGCGGAATACGACCATCCGTTCGGGTGACCACCGCGCCTGGAGCGATCGCGACGACGACCGGTTGGCGCGCCGCGCGTGCGACGGAGCGTGAGGAGCTCTGCGATGGCGTTTGCGTTTTCCCATGGCCGAGGAGACTAGGCGCATTTCGGGCATTCACCGCGAAGCTGTCCACAACCAGTGCGATGGGTCACAGACGATCCACAGGTTGATCGCAGACCGCCGACAACCTGCGGGTTCACAGTGGTTTTATCGCGTTCACCACAACTTGCGAACGGAGAGACCGATGAGAATGCACAAGCCCGCACCCGAGGTGCCGATGATCGTCCTCACCGACGATCGGGCCGTCCACACCTACGCCGACACGCTGTTCGACGCCGGGGTACCGCTGGCCGTCGTCAGCAGCACGTACTCCGACGTCGTGCCCTACATGCTCGGCAACAACGGCCATACCGTCGCGCTCGTCGCCGATGTCGACGACCCCGAGCAACTCGCCGGCGCCATCGTCACCGTCGAACGCCGCCTCGGCCCAGTCGGTGCGGTGGTCCGCTACGCCACCGACCTTCCGGCGACCTCGGTATCCTCGGCCGCCTGACCTGCAGATATCGTGGTGCTGTCAGTCTCCGACACCACGCGTAAGCCGACGTAAGCGCGACGACAGCCGCACCGGGCACAGTGGTGTCCATGACTACAGCACTGCACACCAGCCCGGCTCCGGGTGGCGCGGCTCGGACCACCGACCTCGCCATCGACGCCCACGGCCTGGTCAAGACATTCGGTAACAACCGCGCCGTCGACGGCGTGGACCTGGCCGTCCCCACCGGTTCGGTCTACGGCGTCCTCGGCCCCAACGGCGCCGGGAAGACCACCACGGTCAGCATGCTGGCCACCCTCCTGAAACCCGATGCGGGGTCGGCGACGGTCTTCGGATACGACGTCGTCTCCGACGCGGTCGCGGTCCGCTCGCTCGTCGGTGTCACCGGGCAGTACGCCTCGGTCGACGAAGACCTCACCGCCACCCAGAACCTCGTCGTCTTCGCCCGGCTCCTCGGATTCTCCCGCAAGGCCGCGAAGTCACGCGCCGAGGAGCTCCTCGACGAGTTCTCCCTCACCGACGCCGCCGACCGGCCGCTGAAGAACTTCTCCGGGGGCATGCGTCGCCGCCTGGATCTCGCGGCCAGTCTCATCGACACCCCGCCGCTGCTGTTCCTCGACGAGCCGACCACCGGCCTCGATCCCCGCACCCGCGCCCAGATGTGGGACACCATCCGCAATCTCGTCCGCGGTGGGTCGACGGTGCTGCTGACCACCCAGTACCTCGACGAGGCCGACCAACTCGCCGACCGCATCGCCGTCATCGACCACGGTCGCGTCATCGCCGACGACACCGCCGACGGGCTCAAGAACTCGATCGGCGCGGCCACCCTGCAGCTGCGGCCCGCGGACCGCGCCGACGCCCCGCGCGTCGCGGAGATCGTCGAGCAGATGCTCGGCGAACCCGCTGCACTGTCGGCCGAGGCCGGCCGGGTCTCGGCGTCGTTGCACCGCCCCGACCTCGTCCCCGACATCCTCATCGCCATGCGTGAACAGAACATCACCGTCGACGAGATCAACGTCCAGAAGCCCAGCCTCGACGAGGTGTTCATGACGCTCACCGGCAAGCCCGCGGAGACCGACACCGACACCTCCACCGATGACTCCACCGAGGAGACCCAGTCATGACCACCACACTCAACCGGACGTCCACCGTGTCGGCCATCACCACGCGCGAAGTCCGCGACAAGGTGAAAACCTCTGTGAGCCTTGGTGAAACGATCCGCCAATCGTTCACCATGGCCTACCGCGGTGTGCTCAAGATCCGGCACAACCCCGAGCAGTTGTTCGACGTGACGCTCCAGCCGATCATCTTCACGCTGATGTTCACCTACATCTTCGGTGGCGCGATCAGCGGCAACATCCACTCGTATCTGCCGGTGATCATTCCGGGCATCATGGTGCAGACGGTGATCACCACCTCCATCGTCACCGGCACCCAACTGCGTGAGGACATGGACAAGGGTGTCTTCGACCGATTCCGGGCCCTGCCCATCGCGCGGATCAGTCCGCTCGCCGGCGCACTGCTCGCCGACATGATCCGCTACCTGATCGCCACCACACTGACCATCGTGATGGGCATCATCATGGGCTGGCGCCCCGACGCCCTCGGCGCCATCGGTGCCGCCCTGCTGGTCATCGTGTGCAGCTTCGCGATCTCCTGGATCTTCGCACTGATGGGCTGCCTGATGAGCAAAGCCTCAGCCGTGCAAGGCATCTCGATGCTGATCCTGTTCCCGTTGACCTTCATGTCCAATGCCTTCGTCCCGGTCAGCACCATGCCGGGCTGGTTGCAGGGCTTCGTCAACGTCAATCCGATCAGCCATCTCGTCACCGCGGTCCGCGAACTGACCGCCAACGGACACATCGGGATTCACGTCGTATGGTCGCTGATCGGTGCGGCCGTCATCACCGCGGTGTTCGCACCGCTCGCGGTGCGAGCCTATATGCGCAACGCCTGAGTACCATCGGCACGCCTCGACGCCAGGATGGCCTGCAACTGTGCGGCCGCCTGGCGTCGGGGCAGGTCGGCGACCGGACCGGTCTGCGCCTTCCACTCCTCATCGGACAGACCCGACAGTTCTTGCATGTGCTCAACGGTGTAGACGAAGCCCGGGTAGTCCCGACGAGCCCGTAGTCGCTGCGACAGCACCATGAGTTGGGCGCCGTCGCCGCGCGTCTGCGGGTCGGCGCTCAGGACATATCCTGCGGCCAGGGCCATCCCCCCGGCCTGTGGCGAATCGTGCCAGCCGAGCGCGGAGAATGTCGCCGCCACACCGTCGCCCAGGATCGGCAGATAGCCGCGGGCCAACTCTGTGAGACCCACTCGCATCAACCCGATCACCGCCACGCTCACCATCATCAGCACACCGGGGTCCTGTGCCCCGAGGGGATGCTCGCGCATCACCTGCTCACCGGCCCGTCGATAGAGATCACCGGCGAGATCGGTGTCCCCCTTGGCGAATCGGTACTCGGCGTGGGCCAGCATCAGCGCCGCACCGAGTTCGGGGCTGCCCTGCGGATCGGGCTGATCCGGCGTCCACCCGTCCGAGACGACGTCGAGCTCTATTGCCGCAGAATCCATTTCACCGAGTGCGATCAGAGTCACGACCAAATACGTTCGGGTCTGCATCTCGTCCTCGTAGGCGCCGAGGCGTACGAGTTCGACGATGCCTCGGCGATAGTGACGCACCGCATCACGCCACAGCATCTGTTGACCCAGGACGCTGCCGACACTGACCTCGACCATCGCCGACATCCACGTGTCGCCGTTCGCCTCGGCGCGCTTCTGCAGGGTCACCCCGTCGCGCAATGCACCCTCGAGGTCACCCATGTTCTCTCGGATGTTCATCCGCGCGGCCATCGCCGCGGTGGCCACCCGCTCCTCGGCGACCCGTGTGCCGCGGACGATGTGGCGCATGGCCTCGAGGGCAGTACGGCTGAGCGCGCATGCCGCGATCAGATCGGTCGGTTCGTCGTAGGCGTGATCGGGTCGGTGCAGCAGGCGCAGGTGATAGCGGCCCTTCGCCAGCGCACGCAGATCACGGCGCATCACCTGGTGGGCGAGCGCGGCGAGCAACGACGCCTCCCAGTCTCGCCGCACATCGTCGGCGACCATGCGCGGTGGCGTCGGGATCACCGCGAGAATCCTTGTCCCCCAGTTCAACACCTCGGCATGCAACCCCCGCGCCATCCACAGGCCGGAGAGCACGGGGAAGACCCGGATGACGGTCAGGAAGGTGTCGGTCGGGGCGCCGGAGTGCAACGACGGCTCGCCGGCGCTCAGGCGGTCGAGGCAACTGCGCATCACCCAGACGAGGTTCTCGGCGTCGGCGGCCACCGCGCCGAGCAGCACGTCGTCGATACCCTCGTCGTAGCGTGCGGCCGCGTCGACGCAGAATTCGCGGGCCCACCGCCACATCCGGTGGTCGACCTCTTCTGACTCCTCCGGGCGGGTGCCGAGCTTGCCCTCGCCGAATTCGCGCACCGTCTCCAACATTCGGTACCGCACGCGTCCACCGCTCTCGGTGACCTCGAGCAAGGACTGGTTGACCAGTGCGGCGAGCGTGTCGTCGAGCCGGAATCCGCGGTAGCCCAACACCGTTGCGGCCGCGTCGGTGGTGAATCCCCCGGGGAATCGGCACAACCGGCACAACGCGGTTCGTGCGTCCTCGTCGAGCAGTTCCCAGCTCCAGTCGATAACCGCATAGAGGGTGCGGTGCCGATCGGGCGCGCTGCGGTCGGCACCGCGCAACAGTGCGAACCGTTCGACGAGGCGATCGGCGATCTCCTCGACGGTCATCGTGCGGATTCGGGCGGCGGCCAGTTCGATCGCCAGCGGCAGGCCGTCGAGGTGACGGCACAGCGCGGCGACTCGGTCCGGCGGCAACAACGCGTCGGGCCTCACCGCGCGGGCACGGGTGACGAACAGTTGCACTGCCGGTCCGGCCTCTCGCGCGTCGAGGGTCGGTAGCAGGTGGATGCGCTCGGAGGGCAGCATGAGTGGTGAGCGGCTGGTGACCAGGATCCGGATGTGGTCGTCGGCGGCGAGTAGGTCGGCGACGATCTGGGCGCACCGGTCGATGACCTGTTCACAGTTGTCGAGGACGAGCACCGCGTCGCGCCCGCGCACGGCGTCGAGCAGCCGGTCGTGCAGGTCACCGACGCTCATGCGCGGGCGGTTACCGCTCAGATCGGACTCACCGACGCCGAGCGCCGCAGCGATCGCCGGGACCACGTCGTCGTCGGCGCGGATGGGCGCCAGCGGCACATAGAACACCGAGGCGCCGGCATCGACGAGGCGGTGGCCGACGCGGTTGGCCACGCGGGTCTTGCCGACCCCACCCGGGCCCTGGATGGTCACCACCCGACTGGTCTCGATGGCCGACACGATGGCATCGACGTCGCCGTCGCGACCGATCAGCTCGGTGGTGTCGGCGAGCAATCCGGTGCCCCGGCCGCGGCGCACGGTCCGGGGCGTCTCGGCCGACGCCGGGGCCGGGGCCGAAGTGTCGGTGCCGCTGAGCAATTGGGTGTGCAGCGCACTGATCTGGGCGCCCGGATCCACCCCGAGTTCGGACGAGAGCCGTCGACGGAGTCCGGTATAGACCGCGATGGCGTCGGCGACCCGACCCGCGGCGGCCAGCGCCCGCATCAGATCCAGGTGTGCCGACTCGTCGAGAGGATCGGCGAGGCAACGCTTTTCGGCGATCGAGCGGGCTGTGACATCGTCCCCGGCAGCCATGGCCGCGGTGTAACGGGAGCGGTCGAGACGATCGGCGACCTGCCGGGCGCGGGCGGTCAGCTCGTCGATCAACCCTCCCGGTTCGTCGGTACCGAGATCATCTCCGGGGGTCCCGCGCCACCAGATCGCCGCGCGCTCGGCATCGTCGGTGGAGGTGATCATCTCGGTGACGACGTCGAGGTCGGTGCGACACCCGACGAGCCGGTATCCGCTGCCCGAGCCCTGCAGGTGGTCGGCGCCGAGCAACTGCCGCAACCGGGAGATCTGGGTGTGCAACGCCGAGGTCGGCGACCGGGGTGCGTCGTCGCCCCACACGTCGTCGATGAGTCGCTCGGCCGATCGGGTCCGTCCATCGGCCAGGGCCAGCGAGGTCAGTAGGCGCTTGGCACGAAGACCGGGCACCGGCGTGGCCTGGGGTCCGTCGGAGTCCGAATCCGGGTGCGGCGCAGCGATCACCGACACCGGACCGAGCAGTCCGATGATCACCTCCCCGTCATGCGCCACCCCGCCAGCGTAGTGGACTCCTCGGACGGGCAGACGCATCGCGCACTGCACGGGGAGGCGATGGCCTAATCTCGACTCATGGCGCGCACCTACGACCTCGAACCGTTCGACCTCGACTTCTTCGACACGGCACCGATCTCCTACCGCATCGACATCAACATCCCGGTGTCCCCGCAGCGCGCGTGGGCCGAACTGACCCGGCAGAACACCCTGGACTGGTGCAAGGCGATCAAGTCGATCGAGTTCACCTCGGCGGCCCCCTACGGACTGGGCACCACCCGGCAGGCCTCACTTGCCCCCGGCTACGTCACCCTCTCGGAGGTGTTCTTCGACTGGACCGAGGATGCCGAGAATTCGAGCTACCACAACGCTTTTCGCGTCGCGAAGGTCAATGTCCCCGGGATGCGGCGCTTCGGCGAGTACACCGAGGTCACCCCGGCGGCGGTCGGGTCACGCCTGGTGTGGGCATTCGCCCTCGAACTCGGCCCGTCGTCGCGGGCACTGAACGCGTTCTCCAACCCTGCCTCGGTGCCGGTGTTCAAGAGCATCGAATCGGACACCCTGCGGCACTTCGCGCATCTGACCCCGCAGGCCTGACCCCGGATCGGGCGCTCTGCCCCCTTCGAGGCCTTGCCGCCCCTACGGTTCAGCGCAGGAAACCTGCCTGTGCCAGCGCCGCCCGCACCGTCGCCTGGTGGTCGGGCCCTCGGGTCTCGGCGCTCACGGTCACCTGGACCTGCCCGAGCGCGAGTCCCTCGGCGACGCGTGAATGGACCACATCGACGACGCTGGCACCCTGATCGCGCAGCATTTCCAGCAATGAGATCAGGCCCCCGGGACGATCGGGCACCGTGGCGGTGACGGTGAGGAAGCGTCCGGCAGCGCTCAGTCCGGTCGTGGTGACGTGGCTGAGCACGAGCGGATCGATGTTGCCGCCGGAGGCCACCACGCACACCGGCCCCGACAACTGCCCGCAGACGCCTTCCACCACCGCCGCGACCCCGGCGGCTCCCGCCGGTTCGACGAGGAGCTTGGCGCGCTCGAGCATCAGGAGCAACGCGGTTGCCAACGCGTCCTCGTCGACGGTGACGACGTCGTCGACGAGTTCGGTGACATGGGCGAACGGAACCTCCCCCGGTAGTGCCACCGCGATGCCGTCGGCCATCGTCGCCATCCGCGCCGCGGCCGTCGGCGAGCCGGCGGCCAACGACTGCGGCCACGCGGCCGCGTCGGCGGCCTGGACACCGATGATCCGTACGTCGGGGCGCACGGGTTTGACCGCGGCGGCGATCCCGGCGAGCAGCCCGCCACCGCCGAGCGGCACCACGATCGTGCCGACGTCGGGCATCTGCTCGCAGATCTCCACCCCGACGGTCGCCTGCCCGATCACGATGTCGCGATGATCGAACGGGTGGATCAGCACTGCCCCGGTTCGCTCGGCGAACTCGCGTGCGGCAACCAGGGATTCGTCAATCGTGGCACCAACCAGCTCCACCTCGGCGCCGTAGGCGCGGGTGGCGGCAATCTTGGGCAGGGCTGCACCGACCGGCATGTACACCCGCGAGGAGATCCCGAGCCTGCTCGCCGACCACGCCACCCCCTGCGCGTGGTTTCCCGCACTGGCCGCGACCACACCACGTTCGCGCTCGGCCGGGCTCAGCCGGCTGATCCGGTAGTAGGCGCCGCGCGGTTTGAACGAACCGGTGCGTTGCAGGTTCTCGCACTTGAGCCAGACCTCGCGGTCGGCGCGCTCGCTGAGCACCCGGGAGGCAACCAGCGGGGTACGGCGCATGACGCCGCGCAATTCGATGACGGCGTCGGCGATCTCGGACGCGGTGATCAGCATCGGCGTCGCTACTGCAGTGCCTGCTCCAGGTCGGCGAGGATGTCGTCGACGTCCTCGATGCCGACCGACAGCCGCACCAGGTTGGCGGGCACCTCGAGCAGCGAGCCCGCCGTCGACGCGTGGGTCATCGCGCCGGGATGCTCGATGAGTGACTCGATCCCGCCCAGGGATTCGGCGAGGGTGAACACCTCGGTGCGTGCGCAGAACTTCTGTGCCTCCTCGATGCCGCCGGCGACCAGCACCGACACCATCCCGCCGAAACGCTTCATCTGCTTGCTCGCGACCTCGTACCCCGGATGCATCGGCAGTCCCGGATAGAGCACGCGGTCGATCCGGTCGTGCTCGGACAAGAACTCGACGACGGCTTCGGCGTTGTCGCAGTGCTTTTCCATCCGCACCGCCAGCGTCTTGATGCCGCGCATGGTCAGGTAGGCGTCGAAGGGCCCCGGTACCGCACCGGCCCCGTTCTGCAAGAAGGCGATCGCGTCGTCCAGTTCGGCGTCGTCGGTGACCAGGGCGCCGCCGACCACATCGGAGTGCCCGCCGAGGTATTTCGTCGTCGAGTGCAGCACGACGTCAGCCCCCAGCGACAGCGGCTGCTGCAGATAAGGAGTGGCAAAGGTGTTGTCCACCACCAATTTTGCGCCGGCGTCATGGGCGATCGCGGCGGTCTGTTCGATGTCGCCGACGTTGAGCAGCGGGTTGGTGGGAGTCTCGACCCACACCAGCTTCGTCTGCGGGGTGATCGCCGCACGGATGGCATCGGCGTCGGTGACCGGCGCGACCGAATAGGTGATGCCCCACTGGGAGAAGACCTTGTCGATGAGCCGGAAGGTGCCGCCGTAGGCGTCATTGGGGATGACCAGATGGTCCCCCGGGCGCAGGCACGCGCGCAGCAAGGCGTCGGTGGCGGCCATCCCGGAGGCGAAACCCCGTCCGTAGGTGCCGTGTTCGATGGCGGCGATGTTCGCCTCGAGCACCCGACGCGTCGGGTTGCCGGTGCGGGCGTACTCGAATCCGTCGCGCATGCCGCCTACGCCGTCCTGGGCGAAGGTCGAGCTGGCATAGATCGGGACGTTGACCGCACCGTTGAGCGGGTTGGGCTCGTAGCCGGCGTGGATGGCGTCGGTCGCGAAGCCGCGGGGACGCTGCTGGGAACTCACGGAATAACTCCTCGTCGGTGGACGTCGGGGGAGCCGGTGTCAGCCGGCGGTGATGGTCGGGTGGGTGCTGACGAAGGCCAGCAGATCGTGGCGGGTGATCACGCCGATCGGCTTGCCGTCCTCGACCACCATCAGCGCGTCGGTGTCCGAGAGCGACTTGGTCGCCGCCGACACCGGCTCACCGGAACCGATGAGCGGGAACGGTTCTCCCATGTGCGCCGACACCGGGTCGGCGAGGCTGGCGCGGCCCTCGAACACGGCGCTGAGCAGATCCCGCTCGGTGACCGCTCCGGCGACCTCGCCGGCCATCACCGGCGGCTCGGCACCGACGACCGGCATCTGCGACACCCCGTATTCACGGAGGATCTCGATGGCGTCGCGCAGGGTCTCCGACGGATGGGTGTGCACCAGGTCCGGCAGTGCGCCGGTCTTGCCGCGCAGCACGTCGCCGACGAGTGGTTCGGTGGCCTTGGCGTCGAGGGGGGTCCGCAGGAAGCCGTAGCTGCTCATCCACTCGTCGTTGAAGATCTTGGCCATGTAGCCGCGGCCACCGTCGGGTAGCAGCACGACGACGACGGCGTCGGGGCCCTCGCGCTCGGCGACCCGCAGCGCCGCGACCACGGCCATCCCGCACGATCCGCCGACGAGCAGACCCTCCTCACGGGCCAGACGTCGCGTCATGTCGAACGAGTCGGCGTCGGAGACCGCGATGATCTCGTCGGGCACGCTCGGGTCGTAGGCCTCCGGCCAGAAGTCCTCGCCGACGCCCTCCACCAGGTAGGGCCGTCCGGTGCCGCCGGAGTACACCGATCCCTCGGGGTCGACGCCGACAACCTTTACCGCTCCTCCGGAGACCTCCTTGAGGTAGCGCCCGGTGCCGGTGATGGTGCCACCGGTGCCGACGCCGGCCACGAAGTGGGTGACCCGGCCGTCGGTGTCGGCCCAGATCTCCGGTCCGGTCGTCTCGTAGTGGCTTTGCGGCCCAGCGGGATTCGCGTACTGGTTGGGCTTCCACGCACCGTCGATCTCGCGGACCAGCCGGTCGGAGACGTTGTAGTAGCTGTCGGGATGCTCGGGTGCGACCGCCGTGGGGCAGACGACGACCTCGGCGCCGTAGGCGCGCAGCACGTTGCGCTTGTCCTCGCCGACCTTGTCGGGGCAGACGAACACACAGTGGTATCCGCGCTGTTGTGCAACGAGTGCCAGACCGACCCCGGTGTTGCCCGACGTCGGCTCGACGATGGTGCCGCCGGGCTTGAGTGCACCGGATTTCTCGGCGGCCTCGATCATGCGGAGCGCGATGCGGTCCTTGCTGCTACCTCCGGGGTTGAGGTATTCGACCTTGGCCGCCACCAGCCCGGAGCCGGGCGTGACCACCGAATTGAGTTTGACCAGGGGCGTGTTGCCCACCAGGTCGACGACGTGATTGGCGATGCGCATACCCTCCATGGTCCCAGAACCGTCTCCGCCGTTTCCATCCGACGTCGATTCCCGGATCACCGACCACCGCCGCAGCGGTGACGGCCCGCAGACCCGCAGGTCACCGATCGCTCACGGACGCATCGGTAAGCTGTTCACCGTGACCGGTCCGCGTCCCACCGACCACCATCTACTGCGCGATCTCGGGGCCACTGCGGCCGCGACGACCGCCGCCGCGGGCATCACGTGGGGCGGCTACAACTTGCTGGTGTGGCAGGCACAGAAGGCACGCACCGTCATCCCGCACCGCACCGACAACGCTCCCGACGGTGACGGGATCTATCGCCCCGACGGCAGCGGGCCACATCGGGTGACCCGCGACAACCGTGACGAGATCGAGCTGCATCTCGCGGTGTTCGGGGATTCCACCGCCGCGGGTCTCGGCGCCGACACCGGTGCGCAGACCCCCGGCGCACGGGTGGCCCGTCGAGTGGCCGTCGAGACCGGGCATGTGGTGCGCTACAGCAACAAGGCGATCGTCGGCGCGACGTCGAAGGGCCTGGCTGCGCAGATCGATGCCATGCTGATCGCCGGTGACCGTCCCGACATCGCGGTGATCCTGGTGGGCGCCAACGACGTCACCGCCCGCAACGGGGTCCGCGCCTCGGCGGGCCGGCTCGGGTCGGCGGTGCGCAGATTGCGCGCGATCGACGCCCAGGTGGTGGTCGGCACCTGCCCCGATTTCGGTGTGATCACCGCGATTCCCCAACCGCTGCGCTCGGTGCTGCGGATATGGGGGCTGCGGCTGGCCGCGCGACAGAAGGCAGCGGTCGTCTCGGGGGGCGGGCGGGCGGTCCCGATGGCCGATCTGCTGGCGGAGGACTTCCGCGACGCCCCGGACCGGATGTTCTCCTTCGACCGTTACCACCCGTCGGCCGACGGATATGGGCTCGCCGCCGACATCCTGCTTCCGGAGGTGCTCGCGGCGCTCGGCGAGTGGGGTCCCGAGCCGCTGCCCGAGCCGCCGGAGGTGTCGCCGTCGGTGGACAACAGCAAACTCACCGAGAGGATCCTGCGGATCGCGCGCACGGTGCGCTGAGCGTCACCCCGCTGTCGCTGGTCATTCACCGTCGCTGTCAGGCGGCGCGTCCGTCGGGCAGCAGCAGCGAGACCCCGGCGCCGACGGCGGCGAGACCCGCGGCCCACCAGAACGCGTCGCGGAATCCGGTGCCCGCCCCCATCCCCGCGGTCAGCACCACCGCGAGCAGGGCCGTGCCGAACGATCCGCCCACCTGTTGGAAGGTCCGGTTCAGCATGCTGACGTCGTGCCGTGCCGAGCCCGGCAATCCGATGAACCCGGCCGACATCAGCGGCGACAGCAGGGTCCCGAGACCGAAGCCGCGGACAAGGAGGACCGCCATCAGCCAGACCGTGTTGGTGTGATCACCGGCGAGCGCGAACGGAATCGTCGCCACGGCCACCACCGCGAAGCCGGTGACCGCGACCCAGCGTGCTCCTATCGTGTCGGTGAACCGTCCGGCCAGGCTCCGGGTGGCCAGCGCGCCGACCCCCTGCGGGATGAGTACGAGCGCGGCCTGCAGGACCGAGTCGCCCCTGATCTGCTGAAAGTACAAGGGCATCAAGAACATCGCACCGAAGGACGCGATACCGAAGAAGCACAATCCGAGCGAGGACACACTCACCGAGCGCCGGCGCAGTTCGCCGACGTTGACCAGGGCGACTCCACTCCGACGCAGCGCATGCCAGGTGAAGGCGGCGGTCAACACCGCTCCCGCGGCCACCGGAACGATGACGTCGATCTGTCCGATTCCGTTGTGCGCGTTGGAGAGACCGAGGAGCAACGCCGCCAGCCCTGGCGCGAGCAGCAGCAGTCCGAGCATGTCGAGCGGTGCCGCGGAGCTACGGTCGGCGGGAATACGTCTCGCGAGGACCAGTGCGGCGATGCACAACGGCACGTTGACCAGGAACAGCCAGCGCCAATCGAGCCAATTCAGGATGATCCCGCCGACCACCGGCCCGAGGATCGGCCCGAGCGCCGTCGGCAGACTCACCATCGCCACCAGCCGGCCCAGCGCCACCCCGCCGGAGGCCGCCACCAGTATCGACGTCATCAGCGGCATGATCAGCCCGGCACCGAATCCCTGGATCACCCGAAAGGCGATGAGCGAGTCGATGTTCCATGACGCCGCACACATCACCGATCCGGCGAAGAACAGCACCAGCCCGGCAGTCCATGCTGCGCGGGAGCCGAATCGTGTTGCCGCCCAACCCGCCAGCGGGACCGCCACCGCGAGTGCGAGAAGGTACCCCGTACTCACCCATTGCACGGTGCTCACCGTCGCGTGCAGGTCCCGACTCAACGCGTCGAGCGCGATGGTCACGATCGTGGTGTCCAGGATGGGCGCGACGAGTCCGACGATGACCGCGGTCGCCACCCGCCGGACCTCGCGCGGTACCTCCTGCGTCGGCGCCTGTCCGCCGTTGATCCCTTCGCCGTTCCGCACAGTGGTGGACATGAGCGGGCCTCGTTCCTCGTGGAGTCGTTAAGATACATATATGTATCTATTCCTCGAACGTAGACCGGCGCGATAAGATACGCAAGTGGATCTTGAGGAGCGGGCGAAACCGACCCGTCGGCGTGGGGCGGAACTCGAGGCGGCGATCCTCGACGCCGCGTGGGATCAGTTGTGTGACCGCGGTTACGGCGGCCTGACGTTCGAGGCAGTGGCCGAGCGAGCGGGCACGAGCCGACCGGTGCTCTATCGCCGATGGACCGACCGCGCCGACCTGGTGCGTGCGGTGATCCGACGCCGCGGCGAGCTGGCCGCTCCTGTCCTCGCCGATACCGGGACGCTGCGCGGGGATCTGCTCGCGGCGCTGCGCGACGCCAACCACAACCGGTCGAACTTCCTCGTCGTGCTCAGCGCCGCGCTCGGCGAATTCTATGCCGAGACCGGGGACACGCCACGCGACTTGCGCGCGGTGCTGATCGGCGAACGATACTCGGCTGTCGAGACAATCCTCGAGCGAGCTGTCGCCCGTGGCGAGGTCGACCCGACCCGACTCACCGCGCGAGTGGTTGCCGTGCCGTTCGACCTCTACCGGCACGAGGTGATGATGACGCTCGCACCAGTGGCCGATGAGACCCTTGAGCAAATCGTCGATGAGGTCTTCCTGCCGTTGGTCACGCCTGGCCCGGATAGCCGCCCGCACCCGATGGCGCCTGGTCGGCCGCATCGCGCGGTCCAGTAATCTGGGCCACATGCCTGAAGCAGTGATTGTCGCCCATGCCCGCTCCCCGATCGGCCGCGCCGGGAAGGGGTCCCTGAAGGACATCCGTCCCGACGAACTCTCTCGCCAGATGATCGCCGCCGCTCTGGCGAAGGTTCCCGAACTCGACCCGACCGACATCGAAGACATCCACTGGGGCATCGGCCAGCCCGCCGGACAGGGTGGCTACAACATCGGCCGGGTGCTCGCCGTCGAACTCGGCTACGACCACATCCCCGGTGTCACGGTGAACCGCTACTGCTCGTCGTCGTTGCAGACCACCAGGATGGCGTTGCACGCAATCCGCTCCGGCGAGGGTGACGTCTTCATCTCCGGCGGCGTCGAAAGCGTCTCGAGCTTCGGGATCTCCGGTGGTGCCGACGGCGCCCCGAACTCCAAGAACCCCATCTTCGACGACGCGATCGCCCGCACCGAGAAGACCGCTCAGGGCGGCGCCCCGGCGTGGCACGATCCGCGCGAGGACGGCATCCTGCCCGACGTCTACATCGCGATGGGCCAAACCGCCGAGAACGTCGCGAGCTCCACCGGCATCTCCCGCGAGGATCAGGATCGTTGGGGAGTGCGCAGCCAGAACCTCGCAGAAGATGCCATCAAGGCCGGCTTCTTCGAGCGCGAGATCGATCCGGTCACCCTGCCTGACGGCACCGTGGTCAGCACCGACGACGGCCCGCGCGCCGGCACCACCTACGAGAAGGTCAGCCAGCTCAAGCCGGTGTTCCGACCCGACGGCACCATCACCGCGGGCAACGCCTGCCCGCTCAATGACGGCGCGGCCGCCCTGGTGATCATGAGCGACACCAAGGCTAAGGCGCTCGGGCTCACCCCGTTGGCCCGCGTGGTCGCCACCGCCGCAACCGGACTGTCACCGGAGATCATGGGACTCGGCCCGATCGAGGCGATCCGCAAGGTACTGAAGGTGTCGGGGATGTCGTTGTCCGACATCGACCTGGTCGAGATCAACGAGGCCTTCGCGGTGCAGGTGCTCGGCTCGGCCGACGCCCTCGGCATCGACCACGACAAGCTCAACGTCTCCGGCGGTGCGATCGCCCTCGGCCACCCCTTCGGCATGACCGGCGCCCGCATCACCACCACCCTGCTGAACAACCTGCAGACCCACGACAAGACCTTCGGCATCGAGTCGATGTGCGTCGGTGGCGGTCAGGGCATGGCGATGGTGCTCGAGCGCCTGCGCTGAGCTGATCAGAACAAAGAAGAACCCCGCTCCTTCGGCGAAGGAATGGGGTTCTTCTTTGATGCCTGAGGACTAGTCCGACTGGAAGTAGCTCAGCAGTCGCAGGATCTCGACGTAGAGCCAGACCAGGGTGACCGTCAGGCCCAGGGCCACACCCCAGGCGGCGCGGTCGGGGGCGCCGGCGCGGATGAGGCGGTCAGCGGCATCGAAGTCGACGAGGAAGCTGAACGCGGCCAGCGCGATGCAGATCAGCGAGAAGATGATCGCGATCGGGCCACCGTCACGCAGGATGCCGGCACCGCCGGTGAACAAGCTCATGATCAGGTTGCCGACCATCAGCACGATGACGCCGATGAGCCCGGCGAACAGCATCCGGGTGAACCGCGGGGTCACGCGGATCGCACCGACCTTGTAGACCAGCAACATGCCGAAGAACACACCGAAGGTGCCCAACACGGCCTGCCCGATCAGTGCACCGGCACTGGTGCCGCTGACCATCCAGTTGGCGAAGACGTAGGAGATCGATCCGACGAACAAGCCCTCGAACACCGCATACCCCAGCACGATCGCCGGATTGTCCTGCTTGCGACCGAACGAGGCGATCAGTACCAGGACGAGCCCGACGATGGCACCGATGCCGAACAGCGGCATCGCCAGCGCTTCGTTCGCCGAGACCAGGAAGTAGGCCGCGATCGCCGAGATGGTGAGTACGCCCAGGGTGATGGCGGTCTTGGTGACGACGTCATCGATGGTGAGCTGCCGGGTCGTGGTGGTGGGCTGCTGGGTGTACGGCGGCACCTGCTGGCCGTACTGGTTGTACATGGCTGCCTGACCGGCACCGGCCGCACCGGTGCCGAAGCCCGCATAGCCGCCGGCGGTCTGATTGTCGCGGACCACGCCGCGCATCACCGGATTGCTGCTATCTCGCACCTGGCGCTCCCTATCTGAACGTGAGTGGGTATCTCGTCTGGACAACGGGCGATCACCCGTCAGAGTTCCGACTTTACCTTCTCTTGACCATTCGCGTCAGAAGCCGGGTCCGACAAATCGGTCAGCGGGTGCCCAACTTGGTCAGCAGTCTGCGGACCTCGTCGGACTCTCGGGCTGCGGTCACACCCATCACGGCCCGGCCCAGACACATCGACCGCAGCATCGTCTCAGCACGTTCGAGGTCGTCACCCCAGTTCAGGCTGGGTTTGGAGATCATCAGCGAGGCAATACCATGGGCGGCCGACCACCATTCGAGCACGATGTCGGCAACCTCCTCGGCCTCGAACATCCCAGCCTCGGCGAGTTCGCTCACGGTGCGGGAGAACCGCACAACCGCCGACGTGGCGAGCACCTCGTCGACCCGTGTCGGGGTCTCCTCGGTGACACGGGAAAATGCCTGCCGGTAGAGCACAGGGGTCGACAAGGCGAAACGGATATAGGCCATCCCGAGGCTCAGTGCCCGCTCCAGTGGGTCTGCGACACCGTGCTCGGCGTCGGCCAGCTTCTCATCGAGTTGCCCGAAGTAGTGGGCGCACACGGCGTCGAGAAGTGCGTCCTTGTCGGCGAAGTGCAAATAGATCGATGGCGGCGTCACCCCGACGCGGGTGGCGACGGCACGGATCGACACCGCCGACGCATCTGCCTCGTCGAGGAGCAGGTCGGTGGCGGCGTCGATGATCTCGTCCGCGAGCAGTTCACCCGATCCGCGGGGGGATCGGGTCCGGCGCCTCTGGATGGTCACGTTTCTCCTGAAGGTCCGGTATGGGCTGGTGGTTGGTGGGGTCCTCTGCTGTGGGGTGTTCGTCGGCGTCCCGAGGGTCGGACGGTGCTGCCTCGGTGAGTCCGATGCGATCGTGCAGCGCCCGCAACGGCCGCGGCGCCCACCAGTTGGCGCGGCCGGCAATCCGCATGAACGCCGGTACCAGCAACATGCGAATGACGGTGGCATCCATCAGGACCGCCAGCGTCAGCCCCACGCCGAACATACGCATGAACGACACCTGGGAGGCAGCGATTCCGGCGAACACGATACTCATCAGCAGGGCTGCTGCGGTGATCACGCGACCGGTGCGTGCCAAACCGATGGCGACGGCGTGATCGTTGGCCGCGCGCGTGCGGTCCGAGGCCAGCCACTCCTCACGGATGCGGCCGAGCAGGAACACCTCGTAGTCCATCGACAGCCCGAAGGCGATGCAGAACATCAACACCGGCATGGTGGCCACCAGGAATCCCGTTGCGGTGGTTCCCAGTCCGCCGAGATGGCCCTCCTGGAAAAACCACACCATCGCCCCGAACGTCGCCGACAGCGACAGCACGTTGAGGACCAGCGCCTTCAGCGGCAGGACGACGCTTCCGGTGAACAGGAACAGCAGGATGAACGTGGCGATGGCGATCACACCGAGCACCCACGGCAGATGGGCGTAAATGGAGTCGACGGTGTCGGTGTTGCTGGCTTGTAGCCCGGCGAATTGCGACGTCATGCCCTCCGGGGTGGGCACGGCACGCAGGGCTGCGAGCTCGTCGGCGCCGGCGTCGGTCAGGGGCTCGGCGCTGCCGCTGACCGACAGCAGCCCGGTGGTGGTGCCGTCGGCCGCCGTGTGGAGGTCACCGGGCTGCGGTGGTGCCACTTGCCTGCCGTCGACGAAGGTGCCGGCGGCGCCCGACACCGAACTGATCCCGTCGACACGCGACAGCGTTTGGGCGTACTCGATGCGTGTCCGGTCAGTACCACCGGTGACGACGACGGTCAGTGCGCCCGAGAGGTTCTCGGCGAAGTCGGTGCGCATCTCCTGCGACACCTGGTGCACGGTGGCCGTCTTCGGCAGGACCCGGTCGTCGGGGAAGCCGAAGGCGATCGAGGCGAACGGAGCACCGAGGACCAGCAGCACCAGGATCGCAGCGGCACCCACCGGAACAGCATGCCGCAGAACACCACTGACGAACCGATACCACCAGCCCTGCTCGATCGGGACCGGTGCGGGCGCGTTCCGTCCGAGGAGGCGGCGCAGTGGTCGGCGGGCGTCGAGTGCGTCGATACGCGGGCCGAGCAGCATGAGCATGGCCGGGGTCAGCACCAGTGCGGCGAGTACGGCGACGACGACCACCCCGAGTCCCGCGTAGGCGAACGACCGTAAGAAGTACATCGGGAAGATCGCCAAGGCGCACAACGACAGTGCGACGGTGACGCCGGAGAAGGTGACCGTCCGGCCTGCGGTCTGCATCATCACCGCGATCGCCGATCGCGTGTCCCGGCCGGCGGCGAGTTCTTCACGATATCGGGTCACCAACAGCAGGGTGTAGTCGATCGCCAGCGCCAAACCCATTGCGGTGGTGAGATTCAGCGCGAAGATCGACACGTCGGTCATCGACCCGATGACGCGCAGCATCGCGAAGGTCGCGACGATCGCGACGACGCCGACGAGGATCGGCAGCAGCGCCGCCACCACTCCCCCGAACACGACGATGAGCACGAGGAAGCTGATGGGGATTGCGATGGCCTCGGCGACCGCGAGGTCGCGGGTGGTCTGCGCGTTGACATCGTGGAAGACCATCGCCTGCCCACCGGCCCGGATGGTGATGCCCTCGCGCGTGCCGCTGTAGCGCTGGGCGAGTTCCTCGGCGTAGCGCGGCGCGTCGTTCTCACCGCCGGCCAGGGTCGTGACGATCAGCGCCGACGACTTGTCCTTGCTCAGCAGCGCCGGAGCGAGGTCGGGATTGGTCCAGACCGCCAGGATCGGTTGCTGCACGTGGCCGCTCGAGCCCAGTTCGGAGATGATCTGTTGGCCGGTCGTCTTCGCGGTCGGGTCGGTCGCCATGTCGACTCCCGGCGCGCCGTCGAGCTTGAGAACGAACTGCGGACCACCCCGATCGAAGGTCTTGTCGATGACCGAGGCCGCCTTCGCCGACTCGGAGTTCGGGTCCTCGTAGCCGCCGGCGAGCAGATGACCCGCCGCGGACGCGCCGTAAAGCCCACACCCGACGAGCAGCACGAAGGCCACGGCGAGAACGGCTTTGGGAAATCCGGTCACGAACCGGGTCAAACGATCCAGCATGGCCACTCCAGCCGTGGAAGGTGAGTTACCCCCGTTAAGTTATCGGTAGTAAGTCAACGGGTCAAGGCCGCATCCACCGTATGACGACGATCTTTCGTCAGCACCGCGCAAAGATGCGATCCGCCGACGATGATCCGAGGCGGCCGTGGCATGCTGTTGGCGCGCCCCTATAGCCCAATTGGCAGAGGCAGCGGACTTAAAATCCGCCCAGTGTCGGTTCGAGTCCGACTGGGGGCACCACGGGGTGAGCCTTCTCCTCGGCCATGGGTGCCGGGCAGCACTTCGCGCATGACACCCATGAAGCAGTCGACCCGATATCCGGGTTCCCGCCGTCACCGAGAGAGCAGCCGCAGCCAGATCCGCCGAAACGCCATAACGCACTCCAGCATCATCCGCGAAAGCGGCACACCCGTCGGGAGAATATCGGCACCAAGAGGAATCGATGGGCGTGGCACCGCCACCGAGGGAAATAATATGGCGAATTCTGCAACAGGTTTCCAACCAGTGATCAATCGGCAAAAGCGACAAACCGATCCACAGCGATATCGCAGCAGAACTCGGTTCTGACTTCTCCCAACATTCGGTCCTGGTCTCAACAATTATGCGCTGGTGCGGCCCCTGGGTTGTGCCAGCGAAACGTCGGCAATCAATATCCGGCTCTACCAATAACTGAACACGCGGTTACCGGGAAACAACTTCCTCCCGGTAACCGCGACGTCCACACCCGGTCGCTCAGCTGTCGCAGACCTTCATCCCGCTGGCATTCGCCAGTTGGTTGGCCTTGTCCAGCGATGGATTCTCGAACCGACCCGCCCGACTGCTGACGACGAAGGATATGCCCTGTTCCAGGGCATTCCAGATGTTGTTGACGGCAGCCTGCTCCTCGGGCGACGGCGTCAGGGCGCGCAGCTTCTGGAGCTCGGTGCGATACGTGCTGAGAAAGAGATCCTCAGCTGCTCGGCACCCGAGGGGCCCGCCGGAATACTCGATGCGCTCTGCGACGCCTGCGAATTATCTGCCGCACAGATGGCGTCGGCGGCTCTGATGAAATCCGGTTTGGATAGAGCCATTGCCGCCACCGATGACGTCGCCGAACTGCTGTCGTCCGTAGACGACGAATCGGAACTCGTTCCACATCCGGAAAATAGGACAGTGGCGGCCATCGTGGCGGTGGCAGCAACGAGAGTGGAGCGGCGCATCGAATTTCTCCTCGTCGTGAGCGGACATGAAAGTGTCCGATGAACAGATACCGCACTCATGTTGCCGCTGCCCACCGCTTCTGTATAAAGTCTGCTGACCCCGGATCGGCGATCACGAAATCATCTACATCCAGGGGAATCCGACATCGACGGCCATATCCACGACCGTTCTCCGACACGGCCATACTCAAGGACCGACTAATTCATGAACGTCATCAACCCGGTGCAGAAGAACACGAAGGCCACGGTCAGCTTGGTGCCGGGGATCGTCTCGATCTTCTGTCCCGGCCTGATCACAGGTATTCCGGCGATCATCGTCGTCAGGCGCAGGCCGAATCCCCCGGCGGGCACGGCAAGGCCCAGGCCGGGATCGTGCTGGGCTGGGTCTGCATCGTGCTGAGCATCATCGGGATGATCACCGCCTTCACGAGCCACTGAGTCACCAAGCCCCATGGTCACCACACCCCGGGCCGATCCCGCCGCGCACTGCGCGGCGGGATCGGCTTTCCGGTGGACGAATGCCACCACGGTGGTCAAGGTGGGTGAATCATCCGCACCAGCAGAGGAGACCCGATGTCCACCGCCATCATGCCGAAATCACACGCCGCGGAATTGATCGTCGCCGAACGCATTCGACGCGGCCTGACCTGGGCCGACATCGCCGAGCACATCGACGCACCGCTGGTGTGGACGGTCGCCGCGCTGCTGGGCCAACATCCGGTTCCCGCCGACAAGGCGATCAGGCTGTCTGCCTTCTTGGGACTCGACGACAGGGTCGTGGAAAGTCTCGTGCGCCAACCGACCCGCACCGCCGACGATGCCGCTGCATCGGACCCGACGATCTACCGTTTCCACGAGGCGCTGGCCGTGTACGGTCCGGCGCTCAAGGAACTGATCCACGAAGAGTTCGGCGACGGCATCATGAGCGCCATCAACTTCAAGGTCGACTTCGCTCGCCGGCCCGATCCCGACGGCGACCGCGTGGTGGTCACCTTCGACGGGAAGTTTCTCGACTATCGCTGGTAGCCGTACTCCGGGGACCACTTGTCGCCGGTGCCGGCGTTCGGGTCACCGCCACCCCAGAATCGCCTACACCCTGGGGTGGCGCCGGCACCGCTACGTCTCAGTGGCCACGCCGGCGGATCGCGAAGCGACCACCAATCCCGTTCCGTCGCAGAACCGGAACCCCCGTCTGCACTGCGTACCCCACCATCGCGATCACGGCCAGGGCACACAGGAACATCGGTGGCGGATGCGCCAACTCCCACGCGAAGACGACAGCGAACAACGGTGCTCGTTGGGAGAAACCCAGAAACGCCGCGGCGGCGAGCAAGGAGACCGCGGCGGGATTGACGTCCCAGCCGGTCCAGCGCCCGGCCAGGATTGCGACGGCCGCACCGAACGCGGCGCCGGTGGCCAGCGCCGGGGTGATCAGACCGCCGACCGCACCGGCACGTAGATGGACGGCGGTGAGGACGGGTTTGAGCAGCGCGACGGCCGCCACGGTGAGCAGAGGTCCACCGCCGCTGAGTGATTCGGTGATGATGGACTTGCCGTTGCCGGGTAGTTCGGGAAACCACAGCGCGCTGATGCCGGTCAGCGCACCGGCACCGGTCAGCGCAGGGATCACCAACCATCCCGAGACCGGTTGTCGCTGAACATGGCTCATCAGTCGCGAGAATGCTGCACCCAGAACCATGCTCGCCGCCACGGCGACCGGTGCGACCGCTGCGACCGCCGCGGTGAGATCGGCGCCGGGCCAGACGAATGTCGGCCGGTCGCCGACGACCGGCCACGCCGCGACGACGGCCAGTACCGACGTCAGCGTCGCGGTGAGTACCCCGACCGGGCGCCACGAACGCAGCAGGAGTTGGACGGTGAACAAGGCGCCGGCCAACGGCACGTTGTACACCGCGCCGAGCCCGGCACCGGCCGCCGACGCCAGCAACACCCGGATGTCGGATTCCGACAACGGGATTCGACGGACGACGAGGTCTGCGGCGACGGCCGCGAACTCGCGGGCAGCTCCCTCTCGTCCCAGCGATGCCCCGGTCCCGACCAGCAGGATTTGCAGTGACGAGTCGGCCGCGCGAGGGCCCGTCGCCACCGGCTCACCGCGCTCGATCGCGACGGTCAGTGGGATCAGTTGCCGACGACGTCGCAACCACCACCAGCCGGCGCCGGCGAGTGCTCCCCCGACCACGGGTCCGGCCACGCGACGCCAGGCGGTCGCTGCGCTGATGCCGTCGAGCAGTGTGCCCGACCAGTATCCGAATGTCACATGCTGAATCGCCTTCAGCACCACGGCGGTGGCGCCACCGGCGAGACCGGCCAGCACACCCGCGGCGATCACGCCGAGCACGAACCAGCCGAACCTACGCATCACGCTGTCCATGATGCGGCAGCGTCACTCGGCGAGCCGGGATCACGCTCGGCGATCCACTCGCCGAGGGGTGTCGGCGAGGCACTCGCCAAGGGGTGTACTGACCCTCTGACCTGATGGCCAGTCGCGGAATAGGATTGTCGACCAATCATTGTGACCCCGGACACAACGCGCCTACGTTGACGATCGGCATCGCCGATGAATGCCATTCTCTCCGCGAAGGACACCCCCATGACCGACGTTGCACTTGCCCCACCCGATGTGATCACCACCGCCGATACCGCACCGCCGGCGCCCGTCGGCAATCCGGCGACCATCGGCGTCCCGACCTTCATCGTCGGATCGGTGGCACTCGGGATGGTGCTGATCGGATTCGTCCCGGCGACCGCGGTCGGCGCGTCGATTCCGATCATCTTGGCCGCCACCGGAATCGGACAACTCGTCGCCGCCGTGTGGGCCTTGTCGCTAGCACAGAACGCGGTGGCTGCGGTGTTCGGCATCTTTTCCGGATTCTGGCTCAGCTACGCAGCGCTCGTGCTCGGTCTCGCCCACAACTGGTACGGCGTCGGAGCCGACAACGCCGTGGCCACGCAGGAGGTGTTCCTCACCTCGTGGGTGGTGGTGATCGTGATGCTGACCTTGGCCACCTTGCGCCTTCCGTTCGCGTTCACCCTGCTCTTCGTGCTCATCGACGTCGCACTGATTCTCGTCCTGCTGGCCACCGCGCAGGGCAGTAGCACCATTCAGACAGCCGCAGGTTGGGTGGTGTTCGCCTTCGCCGCGGTCGGCGCCTATCTGTTCTTCGACGCGATGTCGAGTTCCACCGGCGGCTCGGCGCTGCCACTGGGACGTCCATTGCTGTCGTGAGCACTGGTGTCGTGATCCCTGCTGCCGTCGTCTCCTGTGCGCACGACCTCCGGCGTCGACGTCAGCGTCGGCGCCGTGGGGGCACCGCGTAGCAGTGAGGCGACGGCCGCACAGATCGACAACCCGATCGAGGCGACGAAGACGATGACGAGTCCGTCGTAGAACGGTCCGGACAACAGATCAGGGAAGAACTCGTGACCGGTGAGTGCCTGCTGCTGGGCCGTACTCAGGTGACCGAGCACCCCGGTGCCGGCGAGGAGATGTTCAATCGGATTGACGCCCAACAGCGCCGAGAACAGCGAGGCCACCGGAGGCAGATCGGCGACCTCGCCGGCGACCCCGGCGGGCACACCCTGTTGCTGCAATCCCGCCGACATGGTTTCGGGTAGATGCGCGGCGAGGCCCACGATCATCAACGAGAAGAAGACACCGATCGACAGTGCGGTCCCGGAGTTCTGGAAGGTGGCCCGCATTCCGGACGCCACCCCCCGATAGCGGGCGGGAACGCTTCCCATGATCGAGGAGGTGTTGGGTGCGGCGAACATGCCGGTGCCGATTCCGTTCAGCGCGATCAACAACGCAAATGCCCAGTACGGGAAAACGATCGGCAGGAACAATAGACCGACGAAACTCGATCCGAAGAGCACCATGCCGACCGTGGCGAAGCCTCGGGCACCGAACCGGTCCGAAAGCGCACCGGTCAGTGGGCCGGCGACGAAGAACCCGCATGTCAAGGGCAGCATGAAGATTCCTGCCCACAGCGGTGTGTCGAAGAAATCGTAGCCGTGCAGCGGCAGCCAGATGCCCTGCAGCCAGATGATCAACACGAACTGGAGTCCGCCCTGCGCCAGCGACGCACATAGTGCCGCCAGGTTTCCGGCGGTGAAAGCCCGAATCCGGAAGAGCGTCAGCTCGATCATCGGTTCGGCCACCCGACTCTCGATGAGACCGAAAGCGATCAACGACACCACACCCCCGACCAGCAGCGCGACCACGACCGGATTCTCCCAGCCCATGGTGTGACCGCGGTAGGGCTGCAGTCCGATGGTGATGGCGATGAGTATCGCCGACAGGCCGAACGCGAACGTCCCGTTGCCCCACCAATCGATCCGCCCCGGATGGCGTTCGCCGTTGTCGCGGAGTTTCCGGTAGGCCCATACCGTGAAGAAGACGCCGACCGGGACATTCACCCAGAACACCGCCCGCCAATCCCACGCGGCCAGCAGACCACCGAGGACCAGTCCGCTCAACTGTCCGGCCAGCGCGGCAACCTGATTGAGCCCCAACGCGAATCCCCGGCGATCTGGCGCGAACGCATCCGTGAGGATGGCAGCCGAATTGCCGGTGAGCATCGATCCGCCGAGCGCCTGCAGCAACCGCCACGCGATCAGCCAGATCGCCGCGCCGGACGCGTGAAAAGGGTCGAACGACAACAGGATCGACGCGACGGTGAAGACCGCGAATCCCGCGTTGTAGATCCGCACGCGACCGAACATGTCTCCGAGCCGGCCCAGGGTCGTGACAGCCACCGCCTGCACCAGGCGGTAGCCCATGATCATCCAGAGCAGAAAACCGATGTTTTGTGACGCCAACGGGTCCAGTCCGATACCGCGGAAGATGGCGGGCAGCGAGATGATGACGATCGACCCGTCGAGCGCCGACATGAACACCGCGGCAGTCGTGTTCGACAGCGCCACCCACCGGTAGCCGGGGTCGTCGGTGACCGTCCGCTCGTCCGTCGGCGCGCTCACAGGGCCTCGGCCACCCGGTCGAGCAACGGCAAAGCTGCGGCGACGACCCGGATCTCGTCGGCGTCAAGGACCGAGGTCATCGCGGTCGCGATGGCCTGGGTGCGATGATTGCGCCGATCACCGAGCACCGCACGGCCTTTGGCGGTCAGTCGCAGCACCGCACGCCGACCGTCGGCGGGGTCGGGAGCCTTGGCGACGAGTCCCCCGGAGAGCAACGACGAGATCGTGACCCCCATCGACTGCGGCGTGATCTGTTCGCGGCGGGCGAGTTCGGCCGCGGTGCTCTCGCCGTCGCGGTCCAGACGTGCCAGCACGGTCGTCTCCGGGACACTCGGATCGTCGGGATTGCGATGGGCCCGGAGCCGACGCAACAGCACACCGAGCGTGAGCCGCAGTCCTGCCGCGACGTCGAGGATGTCGTCATCGGTCATGATCGACAGCCTAAACTTATCAGTTTTGGTTGATCAAATAGCTCGTATCGCGCGAACGGCGCATTTCCAACAGCATCCGATCCCGGGGCGTCGAAACCTCAGTGCACCTGCTCCAGGAGCCGCAGCCATACCTCGCTGACCGTCGGATACGACGGCACCGCATGCCAGAGCTGTTGCAGCCGAACCCTTCCCACGACCGCCACGGTTGCCGAATGCAGCAGTTCGGCGACCTCGGGGCCGACGAAGGTGACCCCGACGATCAGATCGCGGGACCGGTCGATCACGAGTTGTGCGTGACCGCGGTAGTTGTCGCGTTCGAGTGAGGATCCGGCGACCGCGATGTCGAGCGCCGAGATCTGCACATCGATGCCCGCGTCGCGCGCGGCGCGTTCGGTGAGTCCGACGCTGCCGACCTGCGGGCGGGTGAAGACCACCTGGGGCACGGCGCCGTGATCGGCCAGGGCGCGATAACGGGGGTCCACGAGATCGGTGCCGTCGGCGCGGGCCGCGATCACCTCACCAGCCACCCTGGCCTGGTACTTGCCCATGTGGGTCAGTGGTGCACGCGAATTCACGTCGCCGACAGCATAGAGCCATGAATGCTCGCCGACGGTGAGATGATCGTCGACGTCGAGCGGTCGGTGCGGATCGATGCCGAGGACCTCGAGACCGAGGTCGGTGGTCGCGGGTGTGCGACCGGCGGCGACGATGATCTCGTCCACGTCGATCTCGTCGGTCACCGCGCCGTCGCGCCCGGCGATGCGCGCCCGGACCGGCCCACCGTGGCGCCGACCGTATCCGGTGTCACGGGCATCGTCCCTACCCACCTCGGCGAGCGTGGCGCGCAAGCGCACGTCGACGCCGCGCTCGGACAGCGCGTCAGCAACCCGTTGTCCGGCAAAGGGTTCGGCATTCGCCAGGAGGCGATCCCCGCGGACCACCAGCGTGACCGCGGAGCCGAGATCGGTGAGCCAGGTCGCTGCCTCGCACGCCACCACGCCGCCGCCGAGGATCAACACCCGGCGCGGTACGTCGAGCATGTTGGTGGCGTCGCGGGAAGTCCAGGGCAGTGCGTCGGCCAGGCCCGGGATCGGCGGGATGGTGGCGGTACTGCCGGTCGCCAGGACCACCGCCTGGCGCGCGTGCAGCCGCCGGGTGCCCTCGGCGCCGCTCACCTCGACCTCCCGCTCGCCGACCAGCCGCGCGCGTGCACGGATGACGTCGATGCCGGCCGATCGCGCCCACTGCACCTGGGAGGCGTCGTCGCGGTGGGAGGTGAAGTCGTCACGCCAGGCGAGCAGCGCGCCGCGGTCCGGGCCCACCGACGCCAGCGACGGACGAGCACCGGGAAGACCGGCCGCCCCGTCCAGGGCGGCACCCGCCCCGAGCAATGCCTTACTCGGCATACATGCCCAGTACGAGCACTCCCCGCCGACGAGTTCGTGGTCGATGATCGCGGCGGTGCGGTCGCTTCCGCGGATCGCGTAATCGGCCGCATTTTCCCCGGCCGGTCCGCCGCCGATCACCAGAACGTCATAGGTCGCTGTCGTGGACATCCCTCCACCGTAGGCGCGTCGGGATCCGCAACTCGACAACTCCGGCAATCCCGGCAACACTCCTCCGCGAGCACCTCGAGGCGCTAGGGTGCTGAGGGATTCGCGGGCATCACAGCGGATTCACCCGCCGTTGGTGTGGGTCGGATACCGTCCGCGGGTCATGGCGGGGCACAGCCTGCCCCGTGGGACTCGACGAGGAGATGTGGGTTCATCGATGTTTGCAGGACTGGGTCGGCGTGAATTCCTGAGGCGTGTCGCCGCGACCGGTGGCGGCGCGTTGCTCACCTCGTGGGCCGCACCGATCATCGACAAGGCCTACGCATCGGCCGATCCCGGCGGGACCGGATCACTCGCCGACATCGAGCACATCGTGCTCTTCATGCAGGAGAACCGCTCGTTCGACCACTACTTCGGAACCTATTCCGGCGTAAGGGGTTTCGGTGAGGAATCCACCAAGTGGAAGCAGTACGGATGGGCACCGGGCAAGGGCCCGACGCCCAGCGGCTACACCATGCCGTTCCGGCTGGACACGACCGCGGGGCCCAACCTCGACGGCGAGTGCATCAACGACCCCGACCATTCGTGGGCCGGCCTGCACCAGGCCTGGAACGGCGGCCGCAACGACGGCTGGCTCCCGATGTCGATCAAGTCGGTCGGCCCCGACAACGCCCCGGCACTGATGGGCTACTACGAACGTGAGGACATCCCGGTCCACCGCTCGCTCGCCGAGGCCTTCACCCTGTGCGACGGCTACCACTGCTCGGTACTCGGACCCACCGACCCCAATCGCCTGTACTGGATGAGTGCAACCCTCGATCCGGAGGGCCGCCACGGCGGGCCGCTCCTCGAAACCCCCACGCTCATCCCCAAGTTCGTCTACTCGTGGCGAACCATGCCGGAGAACCTCCAAGAGGCCGGGGTGAGCTGGAAGATCTACAACAACAAGGACTTCGGGCCGGTCTCGTCGGTGATCCTCGACGGCATGATGGGCTGCTTCAAGCAGGCCCAAGACCCGAATTCCGAACTCGCCAAGCGCGGTATCGCCCCCACCTATCCCAACGACTTCGCCGCAGACGTCAAGGCCAACCGCCTGCCGAAGGTCTCCTGGGTGATCCCACCGGCGATGGAATGCGAGCATCCGGCATTGCCCGCCGCCCTCGGCGCCGTCGGCATCGTGCAACTCCTCGACATCCTCACCTCCAATCCGGCGGTGTGGGAAAAGACCGCCCTGATCATCAGTTACGACGAGAACGGCGGCTTCTTCGATCACGTCACACCGCCGACCGCGCCTCCGGGCACCCCCGGCGAATACGTCAGCGTCGGCGATCTCAACCGGTTCCCGGCCGCCAAGGGCATCCGCGGCCCCATCGGCCTCGGCTATCGCGTGCCCTGCTTCGTGATCTCGCCCTACAGCCGTGGCGGACTCGTGGCCTCGGAGACCTTCGACCACACCTCGCAGCTGCGGCTGATCGAGAAGCGGTTCGGCGTCGACGTGCCCAACCTGACGGCGTGGCGCCGTTCGACTGTCGGCGACATGACCTCGGCCTTCGACTTCGGTAGTCGGCCGAATTCCGCGCGGCCGCACTTCGGCGACCCCAATCCCGACGCGCAGAACGCACTGCTGCAATGCGGTCCCAACATCGCGGCGGGTACCGCCGGGCACGGCCGGCCCTACCCGGTCCCGCCGAATTCGATGCCGCGCCAACAACCGGGAACCCGACGGGCACCGACCGGGTGACCGGCGCCGCGGGACCACCGTGATGTACTCGGATCATGATCGGTACGCGTGATCAGGGCCGCTTTCCGCAGGTGCTCGCAATGAGTAATGGCGCCGTCGCCGGGCTCACCATCGGCATCTCGGTGTATGCCGCTGCGATCCTCATCGCCGTCGGCCTCGGCATCAGCGCCGCACGTCAGGGCCGTCGCCGCACGGCCATCGCGTGCGCGGTCGTCGTCGGTGTCCTCACCGTCGCCGGGGTGATCGTCGCCGTCGCGAGCAGCGTCGCCTGAGACGCGTGGGACCGGAGGTGACTCGCGCCACGATTCGCCCATTCTCGCCGTAACCGTGTAGCGTTGCTCAACGAATGACCCGCCCAGCGCGGAGTCAGACGTCGTAGAACGACTGTTTTCGGCGGTCCCACCCGGGCCCACTGGCCTGCCGGTCGGAGAGAACCGCCTCGATCACTCCACTTCATACGGCGAACGAATGCGCGGACCCGCGCGTTCGCCATCCATCTCGCGATGTGGGTGATCCCTGCGCCGTGAGACTGCCCGAAAGGCACCACACGTATGACGACATTCGCATCCCTCGGTGTACCCACCGCACTCGTCGAGGTACTCGCCGCCGACGGCAAGACCGAGGCATTTCCCATCCAGGCCGACACCCTGACCGACACCCTCGACGGTGCCGACGTCCTCGGCCGTGGCCGTACCGGCTCCGGCAAGACCCTGGCCTTCTCCATCCCGCTGGTCGCCGGACTGGCCGAGATGGAGGTCACCCGCACCCCGGGCGCACCGACCGGACTGGTTCTTGCCCCCACCCGTGAGCTGGCCACCCAGATCGCCACGGCCATCGAGCCCCTCGCCGCGGCGCTGAGCCTGCGCGTCACCACCATCTTCGGCGGCGTCAGCCAGAAGCGTCAGGAAGACGCGATGCGCCGCGGCGCCGACATCGTCGTCGCCTGCCCCGGTCGTCTGGAAGACCTTGTGCAGCAACGCATCGTGCGTTTGGACAACGTAGAGATCACCGTGCTCGACGAGGCCGATCACATGGCCGATCTCGGCTTCCTGCCCGCCGTCACCCGCATCCTCGCGGCCACCCCCGCCGACGGACAGCGGATGCTGTTCTCGGCCACCCTCGACAACGGCGTCGACAAACTCGTCAAGCGGTTCCTGAACCAGCCGGTGATGCACTCGGTCGACGATTCCTCCTCGCCCGTCGAGCAGATGACCCACCACGTCTTCGAGGTGTCGGGCGCCGGCGAGAAGACCGCATTGATCAACACCCTCGCTTCCGGCACCGGCCGACGAATCCTGTTCACCCGGACCAAGCACCAGGCCAAGAAGCTCGCCAAGAAGCTGACCGCCGACGGCATCCCCGCGGTGGATCTGCACGGCAACCTGTCGCAGGCCCAGCGCGACCGCAGTCTCGCGGCCTTCGGCAACGGCTCGGTCCGCGTGCTCGTCGCCACCGACGTCGCCGCACGCGGCGTGCACGTCGACGGCATCGAGCTGGTCGTGCACGTCGATCCGCCGGCCGAGCACAAGGCCTACCTGCACCGCTCGGGTCGTACCGCGCGTGCCGGCAACGCCGGTGACGTCGTCACCGTGTGCCTGCCCGAGCAGCGCCGGGACCTGCGGTCGCTGCTGCACAAGGCGAAGATCCAGGTGACCCCGCAGCGTGTGGACGCCGGCTCCGAGGCCGTCGTCACCCTCGTCGGCGAGCGGGCCGCCCATGTCACGCCCGCCCCCGAGCAGCCCGCGCCGCAGCGGCAGGCGCGCGGACCGCGTCGATCCGGCGGCCAGTCCGGCGGACGCAACCGCGGTGGCGCCCGCGCCGGCGGTCGCGACAGTGGCGGCCGCGCGCGCAGCGAGCAGTCCGGTGGACAGAGTTCACGGTCGCGCTCGGGCAGCGTTCACCGGTCGGCGACCGGCCACCCGGAGTCGAGCAGCTCTCGCACCGGAACCGCCGCACGGTCGGGCGGGGCCCGCGGCCACGACGGTCAGAGCAGCTCGCGGCGTGGCAACGGCCGCAACGGCAACGGCCAGGTCGGACGTCGACACACCTCCTCGTCGGCTCGCTGACACCTCTCGCGTGACCCGCATCACCCGCGGGTCGCGGTGAGACGAGCCCCTCAAAATTGCACGGGTCTGCAACATTGCAGGCCCGTGCAATTTCCGTACGGTGGGAGTCATGCGATCATCCGGCCTACGTGAGTCCAAGAAGGCGGCCACCCGTCTCGCCCTCGCAGAGACCGTCCTGACCCTGGCCACCCGTGACGGCATCGACGCGGTGACCATCGACGCCGTCGCCGCCGAGGTCGGGGTGTCGGTGCGCACCTTCCACAATTACTTCACCAGCAAAGAGGACGCCCTCATCGCCTTTGTCGGTGTTCTCCTCGACCGCATCGACGACGGCGTCCGGGCCCGCCCGCAGGGCGAATCACTGTGGGATTCCCTGCGATTCGCGATGACCGAGATCGCCAGCGACTCCGACACCGACCCGGAGGCGCTGGTCACCCTACTGCGCCTGTTCGACACCGAACCCGCCCTGACCGCGCACTCCCGCAGCATCGATCTCGGCGCCTCGATCGACACACGACTGTCGGAGATGATGGCTGCCCGCGGCGCCGACCCCGAGACCTTGCAGCCCCACCTTGCGTTCACCACCGCACTGTGTGCGGCGCGGACCGCGCTCGAATTCTGGTCGGCGCACCGCGACACGGGGCACCACTCCGCCCGCGAGATGCTCGACGCCGCTTTCGATCAGCTGGGAGCCGGCATGACACAACAACTTCCGATCACATCCCCGAGCTTGTCCAACAACTGAGGAGTTTTGTTCCGTGGCAACATTCCTGTCCCGGGTGGGCCGCTGGGCCTACACCAACCGGTTCAAGACCATCGCAGTGTGGATCTTGGTGCTGATCGCACTCGGTGTCGGCGCGGCGTTCCTGTCCAAACCCACCACCGAGAGTTTCTCGATCCCGGGCATTCCGTCCGAGCGGGCGCAGAACCTCATGGTCGAACGCTTCCCGGACAAGCCGAAATTCGGTGACGACGTCAGCGTGACCTACGTGGTGGCCACGCCCAAGGGGGCATCGCTGTCCGACCCGCGTTACGCCGACGCGGTGCAGCGCATGCTCGACGAGCTCAAGACTGTCGAGAAGGTGAAGAACCCCGACAAGCTCATCAATCCGCTGCAGGTCTACGGCACCCAGGCCAACCCCGGGCCCATCCGTCAGCAGCTGATCGCCTTCCAGGAGAAGACATTCGGCGCCACCCCCGAGGCCGCTGCGGCCACCGTGCAGGCCGGAGCGCCGGTCAACGCCGACGCCACCGCCGTGCAGTTCGGGGCGGGGTTCGATGTCTCGGCCGCCGCGGATGTCACCTCGTCGATGCACGACGCGATGGACAAGGTCGCCCAGACCGGCCGCGACGCCGGCCTGACCGTCGAGATGAAGGGCACCGCCACAAGCGGATTCAAGCTCAGTGAAACCTCGGAGATCATCGGTATCGGGATCGGCGCGATCATCCTGATCCTGACCTTCGCCTCCCTGGTCGCCTGGGGGATGCCGATTCTGACCGCAATCATCGGTGTCGCCGTGGGCATGCTCGGTGTATCCATCGCCACCGGCTTCTTCGACCTGAGCCAGGAGACCCCGGTGCTCGCGACGATGATCGGCCTGGCCGTCGGAATCGACTACGCCTTGTTCATCGTCTCGCGCTACCGACATGAGATACACAAGTCGGCAGATCGTGCCGAGGCCGCCGGACGCGCGGTGGGCACCGCCGGCTCGGCGGTGGTCTTCGCCGGCTCGACGGTGGTGATCGCGCTCGCCGCGCTCGCCGTGGTCAACATCCCGTTCCTCACCGCGATGGGCATCGCCGCCGCGGGCACCGTCATCGTGGCCGTGCTGGTGGCGTTAACGCTGCTGCCCGCGATCCTGGGCCTTTTCGGCAGCAAGGCTTTCGCCGGCCGTCTGCGTTTCCTCAATGCCCCGGACGTCACCGGTGAGGACTCGGTGCGCGTGCACAACGGGCAGCGCTACGTGCGGCGGGTGGTGGATCATCCGCGCGTGATCACCGGTGTCATCGTCGTGCTGCTGATCCTGCTGGCCTTACCGCTGGTGGGACTCAAACTGGCGTTGCCCAACGACGGCACCTCGGACCCCTCGACCACCCAGCGACAGGCTTACGACCTCGTCGCCGACGAGTACGGACCCGGCTACAACGGACCGCTCGTTCTCGTGGTCGACGGACGCGGCGTCAACGGCGAGCCCGAACGCGTGCAGGCCTTCGATCGCCTCGTCGGTCAGGTCCGCGCCACCGACGGTGTGGCACACGCATGGATCGCAGCCGACGGCATCAACGAGGCCGGCGACACCGTCGAGATCTCCGTGATCCCCTCCAGCGCCGCCGATTCGGACCAGACACACGATCTGGTGACCCACCTGCGCGACATGGAATCGGGCGTCGAGAAACGCACCGGACTGTCGTACGGGGTGACCGGGC
The DNA here is from genome assembly GCF_030077625.1 of Gordonia sp. L191. Classification (NCBI taxonomy): domain Bacteria; kingdom Bacillati; phylum Actinomycetota; class Actinomycetes; order Mycobacteriales; family Gordoniaceae; genus Gordonia; species Gordonia sp. L191. The sequence continues at coordinate 3,564,659 of NZ_CP125996.1, forward strand.
AGACGGCGATCGAACTCGACGTCTCCGACCGGTTGTCGAGTTCGCTGATCCCCTACGTGCTGATCGTGGTCGGTCTTGCCTTCCTGATCCTGATCGTGGTGTTCCGCTCGATCCTGGTGCCGCTCGTCGCCGCACTCGGGTTCCTGCTGTCGGTCGCGGCCACCTTCGGTGTCACCGTCGCGCTGTTCACCGACGGCTGGGGCGGCATCGTCAGCAATCCGCAGCCGCTGGTGAGCTTTTTGCCGATCATGTTGGTGGGCATCGTGTTCGGCTTGGCGATGGATTATCAGGTGTTCCTGGTGACGCGCATGCGGGAGGCCTACGTACACGGCGCCGACGCGAAGCAGGCGGTCGTCGTCGGCTACCGGCACAGCGCGCGAGTGGTGGCCGCGGCCGCCGCCATCATGATCTCGGTGTTCGCCGCGTTCATGTTGCAGGACATGCAGTTCATCAAGGTGATGGGCTTCGCACTCGCCGTCGCCGTGGTGTTCGACGCGTTCATCATCCGCATGACGCTGATGCCCGCCGTGCTCACGCTGCTCGGCGACAAGGCGTGGTGGCTGCCGCGCTGGCTCGACCGCATCCTGCCCAACATCGACATCGAGGGCGAGCAACTCGGTGCCGGCACGGCACCCGATGACGAGCCCGAACGCGAACCCGTCAGCACCTCACGCTGAGTCCTGCGCCGAGGGCAACCCGTCGAGCACCGCGGCGTCGGCGCCACGCGAGATCAACTCTGTTCGCGTGGCGTCGAGCCATTGCCGGGCCCATCCCCGGTCGACCGCTCCGAGTGCGTCGTATTGTTCCTGCCATGCCGCACGCCGGAAACCCGGTGTGCCCGGCTCGTGGAGCCGGTGGGCCCGCATCTCGGCGATCTGCTCGGCGACGATCCGCACGAACTCCTCACGATCGGTGGTCACCCGATCGGAAATGACCTGTCCCCGTTCCCGGCTCATCAGATGCCAGGAGCCGTCCGGCGCCTGCCAGCAGGACGGAAAGCCATCGTCGCGCACGAATCCGAGTTCCGGCACATCACCCGGCCGGGTGTCCATCCGGCGAGCGAGGTCCTCGATACGCGTGCGCGTCTCGTCGTCGAGCAGGTTCGGCGGTCGGGTCACCGCTACTGCGGTCCCGGAAAGGTCTGTTGCAGGTAACCCGCGCATCGCAGCCAGAAGACGTTCACCGTCGCTCCGCACTCCTCGTCCTTCGGTGTGACCACCAGCAGGTCGGCCACCACCTCGTATTGCAGGCCGAGGCTGGGCTGCTCGAATACCGGGGCGATCTTGCCGCTGTAGACCTTCATGGGCTTGAGCACCGTGTAGTCGTGGTAGTTGCACGATTCGGGATAGTCGGAGACGAGGTTCACCGGCGGGAGTCCACGCTTGGCATACGGGGTGCCTTCCGGTGCCAGGAAGTTTCCGTACTCGCTGCCGTATCGATCAATCCTCGTTCCGGGCGACAGAGTGATCTCGTCTTTGATGGGATTGCCGTCGCCGTCGAGCACATAGCCTTGCTTGTCGGGCCAGTTCCACGTGTTCTTGCCGTCGTTCCACCACTTCGCCAGAAACGATGTGGCATCCAGACTTCCAAATCGGTGGTACCCCACCAATTGCGGACCCACCGGAGCCTTGTTCGACAAGGTCTCCGGTCCGAGTCGCTTGTCCGAATTGAGCAGTTCCTTGGAGCATCCATGGGTCAATCCCGGAATGTCCCAACCCGACGAGCCCAGATCGACCGAACCCGGTGCAGCCGAGGCAATCCCGCCGCCCGAGAGAATGATCGAGACAGAAACGCACAGAATCAGCAGAACTCTGCGACGAACCATGGCCGCGCCCTTCTACAAAGGTGCTCGTCACCATGGCGAGCTGCACAGATCTTAACCGCGCCTCACTATTTATACAGCCGGATCTCAGAGAACTGCAGTCCTAATCGACCGCCATCTCCCCCAATTCCGACCACTCATCCTGATCGACGGTGGTGTTGATGATCTTCGGGGTCTCGGCGAGATAAGCAGGCAGCTCGGCGGTGGCCTTCGCGAAGTGATCGCTGTTGACGTGGGCTCCGGCGGCGTCGTCGTCGAAGGCCTCGATGAGGACGTAGGCGTTCGGGTCGTCGATACTGCGCGACCACTCGAACCAGCGATTGCCCGGTTCGGCACGCGTGGCCTCGGTGAATTCCTTGCTCAGCGACGGCCAGGAGTCGGCATACTCGGGCTTGATCTTCCAGGTGGCGACGATGTGGATCATGAGGATCAGCCTAGGGCGCCAACCGGCCGTTCGGTGCGTCGATCCGTCTCGTTCTGAGACAGTTCACCCGCGCTTACCGACCGCTCACTCGGGTATCGGCGGAGAGAGATAGTGTGGGGTGGAACACACACGGGCATCAGCCCCGAGACGGAGGACACATGCGCGAGATCACCAAGTTCTATATCGACGGCCAGTGGGTCGAGCCGACCGAGCTGAACCTCATCGACGTGATCAATCCGGCCACCGAGAAGTCGGCGGGTCAGGTCGCCCTCGGCACGGCCGCCGACGTCGATGCCGCCGTCGCCGCGGCGAAGCGGGCGTTCACCACCTGGGGCGTCACCTCCGTCGAGGAGCGCACCGCCGTACTCAACGCCATCGTCGCCGAGTACCAGAAGCGCATGGACGATCTGGCCGCGGCCGTCACCGAGGAGATGGGTGCTCCGGCCGGGTTGTCGAAGGCCGCGCAGGTGCCGATCGGGCTGGGCCACCTCACGACCGCTGCGGCCACACTGCCCACCTACTCTTTCGGTGAGGACCGCGGCAGCCACCGCATCGTCAAGGAGCCGGTCGGCGTGTGCGGATTCATCACCCCGTGGAACTGGCCGCTCAACCAGGTGATGTGCAAGCTGGCCCCGGCACTGGCCACCGGGTGCACCGTCGTGCTCAAGCCGTCGGAGATCGCGCCGTTCAGCGCGGCCATCGTGGCCGAGATCATGGATGCCGCAGGCGTTCCCGCCGGTGTGTTCAATCTCGTCAACGGTGACGGGCCGGGTGTCGGCGTCGCACTGTCGTCGCATCCCGACGTCGACATGATCTCCTTCACCGGCTCCACCCGGGCGGGCATCGAGGTCGCCAAGAACGCCGCCCCGTCGGTCAAGCGCGTGGCGCAGGAACTCGGCGGCAAGAGCCCCAACATCATCCTCGACGACGAGGACTTCGCGAAGAACGTCGCCGGCGGCATCGCCACGATGATGCTCAACTCGGGACAGTCGTGTAATGCGCCGAGCCGCATGCTCGTTCCCAACTCGCGCCTCGCCGAGGTCGCCGAGATCGCCAAGGCCACCGGTGCCGACCTGACCGTCGGCGATCCGAACAGCAGCGTCCGGCTGGGCCCGGTGGTCTCCGAGGTCCAGTTCGACAAGATCCAGGGTCTCATCGAGCGCGCGATCGACGGGGGCGCCAACGCCGTCATCGGTGGGGCGGGTCGACCGGACGGTCTCGAGACGGGCTTCTACGTCAAGCCGACCGTGTTCACCAACGTCACCAACGACATGGAGATCGCCCGCACCGAGGTCTTCGGGCCGGTGCTGGTGGTGATCGGCTACGACTCGATCGACGAGGCCATCAAGATCGCCAACGACACCGAGTACGGCCTGGCCGGCTACGTGTCCGGCAAGGACCTCGACGAGGTACGCCGCATCGGCGGGGCGATCCGAGCCGGATCGATCTCGCTCAACGGCGCGCAGGTCGACCCGGCCGCCCCGTTCGGCGGCTACAAGAAGAGCGGCAACGGCCGTGAATGGGGCGGCGACTACGGTTTCGAGGACTTCCTCGAGGTCAAGTCGCTGCTGGGCTACAGCGCCTGACCCACCGACCGCAGCGTCGCATGGCGGCACCTCGGGTACCGCCGACAGCGCTCTTCACCCCGCCGACAGCGCCCCACCGGCCGCCGACCGCGCTTTCCGAGCGCTGTCGGCGGTCCCGGGGGCGCTGTCGGCGTTTTTCCGGGCGCCGTCGTCGGTATTGGGGGCGCTGTCGGCGGGCAACTGCCGCCCGCGGTGACCCATCCGCACCGCGGTGGGCGGCGAACAACGGGTGACCGACCCCATCCCAGGAGGCCCCATGACCGTCGCCGCATCGCTGGCACGAGTGATCGAAGACCGGATCGGCGGCGAACTGCCGGTGCATCTGACCGCGTGGGACGGCAGCACCGCCGGCCCGCACGATGCGCCCCACGTCGTCCTTTACAGCCGGGATGCGTTGCGGCGCATGCTGTGGCATCCGGGCGAACTCGGCGCGGCGCAGGCCTATGTGACCGGTGAACTCGACGTCTCCGGTGACCTCGACGAGGCACTGACCCACGTGTGGGCGGCGGTCACCGAGCGCGGTCTGGGACCGATCCGTCCGACGCCCCGGCTGCTGTTCGACCTCGCCCGACTCGCCGTCACCCACCGGCTACTCGGCCCGCCGACGGCCCCGCCGGCCACCCAGGCGCGGGTGCGTGGGCGACTGCATTCGCGAGCCCGGGACCGGGCCGCGATCAGCCACCACTACGACTTGTCGAACGACTTCTACGCGCTGCTCCTCGACGAGCACATGGCGTACTCGAGTGCCTTGTGGACCTCCGACGATCCCGGCTACTCGCTGGCCGATGCACAAGCCGACAAGCTGGACCGGGTGTGCCGCAACGTCGGACTGGACCAGCTGGGGCCAGGAGCCCGTCTCCTCGACATCGGATGCGGGTGGGGTTCGCTGTCGCTGTATGCAGCCCAGAACTACGGTGCCCGCGTCGTCGGCGTGACGATTGCCGCCGAGCAGAAACAGTTCATCGACGCCCGGATCGCCGAACGCGGCCTCGGCGACCTGGTGGAGATCCGCGTGCAGGACTATCGCGAGATCCCCGACACCGCCTTCGACGCCGTCGCCTCGATCGAGATGGGCGAACACGTGGGACAACGCAACTACCCGACGTACGCGAAGGTGTTGCACGACAAGGTGATCCCCGGCGGCGGCGTGTGCATCCAGCAGATGTCCCGACGTGCCGGACACCATCCCGGTGGTGGTCCGTTCATCGAGTCGTTCATCGCCCCCGACATGTACATGCGCCCCGTCTCGCAGACGGTCGGCATGCTCGCCGACGCCGGGCTGCACGTCACCGACATCCGGCACATGGGCCAGGACTACGTGCGCACCGTCGACGCGTGGTACGAGACGTTCGAGAAGAACCAGGCCGCCGTCATCGACCTGGTCGGCGAGGAGATGGCGCGGGTGTGGCGGCTCTACCTCGTCGGCGGTCGAATGGCCTTCCGCGACGGCCGCATGGATGTCGAGCAGATCACGATGCGCCGACCCGCTGGGCCAGCCAGCGCGTAAGAGTGCCGATTACCTCGTCCTTTTCGGGCTCGTTGAAGATCTCGTGACGCAACCCGTCCCAGATGATCAACGTCTTGTCGGTCGACGACGCCAACTCGTCGACGAGCCGGCTGCCGTCGGGGTTGGTGAGCGTGTCCTCGCTGCCGTGCATCACCAGCACCGGCATCCGCAGCGAGGGCAGCCGCGCGGGAAACGACTGCATGGTCGAGACCATCTCGGCTCCGAGACGGGCGGGAATCTTGCCGCGGTGCACCAGCGGGTCGGACTCGTAGTCGGCGACCACCGCCGGATCGCGGCTGATGCTGCCCGAGTCCAGAGCGAGGGTCGGCAGGGTGGGGGCGATCTTGCCCACCAGCTTGGACACCGCGATCAGCGGACCGGGCAGATCGTCGCCCGGCACGATCGCCGCCCCGGACAACACCAGTCCGGCAACGGCTTCGGGGTGATCGAGCGCGTAGTCCAAGGCGATGCACCCGCCCATGCTGTGGCCGATCAAGAAGGTCGGCACGCCGTCGATCCCCGTCTCGGAGATCACCCGGGCGAGGTCGTCGGTGTACTGGCTGAACCGGGTGATGCGCATCCGCGCCCCACCGGATCGCCCGTGACCGAGGTGATCGGGAACGGCGACGAGATACCCGGCCCCGGTGAGTGCATCGACAACGTGCCGGTAGCGCCGGCCGTGCTCACCCATCCCGTGTGCGATGACGACCACGGCACGCGGCTCACCGACATCCGGCCGGTACAGGTCGTAGACGATCGTCTCGCCGTGCGCCCCGCGGAACTGCCGTTCTTCGACTGCCGACATGGTCACCCCAACCCGATCCGCGACATCACACTGCGTCCGGCCGATTCGATCGCGCCGAGCGGCTTCAGCGCCGTCTCACCCACCGCGACAAGCACTTCCACCCTGCCGACGACCTTCTCCAGACGGGCGACGACGTCGGCCATCCGATCTACGGTCGCATCGACCATGTTCAGGGTCGTACTCAGCTGACCCAGGGTGGAGTTGAGCGATTCGATCGTGCCGTCCAGGTCGGACAGTGTGCGGTCGAAGCCGTCGAGCGCCGAGCCCAGGTCGGACAGGATCGTGTCGACCTGCTCGACGGTCACATCCGCATTGAGTGCGGCCTGCGCAAGCTTCCGGATTCGCTGACGCTCACCGGGACGCGCCCCCACCCCATGCACACCTTTGTCTGCCATGGCGTCATTATCGCTGTTCGCGCGAGGTACAGGGGGCAAATGCGGGCACCCGCGGCTCAGATGTGCACTGCCGCGAGTCGCTGGGCGCGTTCTGCCAACTCTCGTCGGAGCGCAATCGGCTCGATCACCGACAGCTCGATGTCGAACGACAGCCACCACAGGATCCGTGTCGCGCGCGCCCCGTCGCCGAAGCGCAGCGTCACGCGCACCCCGCCGGCTGTTTCGGTCGCGTCGGAGCCAGGTTCAACGGACAGGACGGATACCGGTCCACGCGTCAGGGCCTCCACCGATTCCGGTGAGCACGCGACCGTCACGTCGAGCGGCGTAAAGGCGGAGCGGAACGCATCCCTACGGCGTTCCCACACCTGCTCGAGATCGACGGAGTCCGCACGGTCGGCGGGCTCGTCGAGAAGGCGCACGTCTGACATCCTCGAGATCCGGTACATACGTTCGTCTCCTTGGGAATTCGCGACCAGATACCAGGTATCACCGGCGACGATCAGCCCGATCGGATCGAGAACGCGTTCGGCGGGGTCGGCTCCGGGCCGCTGGTAGATCACGGTAATCCGCCGGCCTTCGACGACGGCCTGTTGTACCGGCGGTAGCGCGATGAGGTCGTCTGCCGCTTTCACGAATCCGTCCGGGCGCACCAGGATTCGGCGGGCCGCGTCGGCCACCTGGCCGCGGTGCGTATCCGGTAGGGACGCCTCGAGTTTGCGTTTGGCGCGCGCCGCCGCCGGCGAGTCGATTCGCCCTCCGCCGGAGAGCAGGGCGATCGATTCGTGCAGCGTCAGTCCCGAGAGGTCCGTCCGATATCCCGGGACCAACGCGAATCCGCCATGGCGGCCCCGTTCGGAGTAGACCGGCACGCCGGACAACGACAGCGCCTCGATGTCGCGGAGCACCGTACGTTCGGAGACCTCCAGTTCCGTCGCCAGCTCGGCAGCGGTCATCCGGCCCCGTGACCGCAACAGCATCAGGACCGACAACAACCGCTCGGCGCGCATGCGAGAAGTCTGTCAAAAAATCACGACAGTAGATGTCAGGTTTCACGGGTTCACTGATCCTCACCAGCCCGAAGAACCCGAAAGGACCTCCGTCATGACCAACACCCAGCCCGCAGATCCCCGCCCCTTCTACACCGCGGCCACCCAATGGGTCGGCGACCTGCTCGCCCACGTTCGCGATGATCAGCTCGACTCCCCCACACCGTGTGCGGACTTCGACGTCCGCATGCTCGCCCGACACCTCAACGGCACCGCCCACCGGGCGGTCGCGCTCGCCGCCGGCGACGACGTTCTCGCCATTCCCAGCATCGACGAGCATCACGATGCCGCCACCTACACCAACGCCACCGACCAGGCCGTGGCGCTCTGGTCCGACGACGCGAAACTCTCTGCACCGGTACGTGTTCCGTGGGGAGAAGTTCCGGGAGCCGGAGCACTGTGGGGCTACGTCAACGAAACCCTGGTCCACGGTTGGGACCTCGCCGTGGCCACCGGCCAGAACGCCGAGACCGAGCCGGCACTAGCCGAGACCACACTCGCGGTCGCACGGCAGTTCATCCCGGCCGAGATCCGCGCCGACGACGAGGTGCCGTTCGACGCCGTCGTCGAACCGCGCTCCGAGGCGGGCGCCACCGAGCGGTTGGCGAACTGGTCGGGGCGTGCGTCCGCGCCGTGGACGCGTGCTTGACGATCGCGCCTGCTTGACGACGTGCACTGCCACGTCGAAGATGTGCGAGCGTAGAACTCATGTCCTTCGACAACGCCTACGTGCGGGCGTTCGCCGCGGCGCGCGTGGCCCGTCTGGCCACCGCGCGCGCCGACGGCACACCGCATCTGGTCCCCATCGTCTTCGCACTCGATGACGAGCGTCTCGTCACCTGCGTCGACCACAAACCCAAGCGCTCCCAAGCCCTCAGACGTCTGGCGAACATCGAGGAGAATCCCCGGGTGTCGGCGCTCGTCGATCACTACTCCGACGAATGGGAGGAGCTCTGGTGGGTACGGTTAGACGGTCACGCTGTCGTCGTCGACTCCGCCACCGAGGAGGGCACGACGGCGATCACCGCGTTGGCGAGGAAATATCCGCAGTATCGCGAGCACCGCCCACACGGCGCGGTGATCATCGTGACCGGTCTGCGTTGGCATCACTGGTCCGCGCAGACCGGCGCCGTCAGCCCGCGTTCACCTTTGGCATGATTTCTTCGGTCAGTCGCTTCGGATCGTCCATCGTCTTCGAGGTCGGGACATCCCGGAACGGCGGTCACAACAGCGGCATCGTCATGCCGGCGTCCCGATATCACTGGCAGCATCCCGGGCACCGACACCCACTTCGATCCGGCGCGAGCGGGAATACCGCGCGCCTCAACCGGCGTTGATCCCATCGACGGTCCCAGAGTCTGCCCCGGGCCCCACCCCATTTGCCGCTTCGAGCGGCCGTTTGCCGAGAGGCGCATTGTCTGGGGCCGTCGCTCTCACAGAGACCGTGCCCGGACCGCCGACCAGCGGTCCGGGCACTGTGCTGTGGCGATGTCGGTGGTGCGGGCGGTCATTCCGGAATCAGCGACGGCACCAGGAATCGGCGCACCTTCTCCTGCAACCGTTTCAGTGCGTCGTCGGAACCGTCGGTCTGGCTGATGTAGGCGATCTCGATCTCGGCGATCCACTCGCACAGCAGTCGCACGTCGACGTCCTTGCGCATCTCACCGAGCATCTGCGCTTCGGTGAGGATGGGAGCCCAGAGTTCGTAGGTGAGGTCGATGGCGGTTCCCGAGCGCCACAGCAGTTGCGTCGAGAGGGTCATCTCCTCCGGCGAGACGAGCAGATGCACCATCGGATCACGCCGACCACGACGCACATTGTGGCCGATTCCCTCGACGATCTTCTCCTCGAGTGTCCGGCAGTTCGCGATGTAGGACCGTGCGGGTTCGATGTTCATCCGCGCGCGACGGGTCACCGAGGCCATGATCAGACTCTCCCGGTCGGAGAAATGCCGATACACTGTGGCGCGCGACATCTTCGCAGCACGGGCCACATCTTCCATCGTCGTCTTGGTGATGCCGAATCGCTCGAAACACATCTCGGCCGCGCCGAGGATGGTGTTGGCGACCTCATCGACCCCAGTCCCGGACCCTCCAGCCCCGGACTCCGTCGCGCTCAGGACCGGACCTCGGTGACAGTGTCGGAGGAGGTTGAGCCGGACGAGACCGGACCGGAGGCGACCGCAGCTCCGGGCGCGAAGGCGGGCAGAACGAAGTTGCGCAGCATTTCACGGTGCGCCGGGTCATCGGGCCGATCGAAGTCCAGCCGGCCGACGAGAATGAATTGCACCAGCGCAATCCATTCCGCGACCTTGTCCCGGTCGAGGTCGGAGCGGATCTCACCGCGCTCGATCGCCCGGTCGATCACCGGTCCCCACATCTCCGCGGTGAGCCTGGCCGCGAGTCCCGAACTGCCGACGAGCGGCTCGGCCATCTGCATGTGTTCGGGACTGACCAGGATGCGTACCAACGGGTCCTTGCGCCCGCGATCGACCAGGTAGATCAGGCCCTCGACGAGCTGCTCGGAGAAGGTCGGCATGTCGAGGAGGAATTTGCGGGCCTTGACGAACAGCATCCGCGATCGGCGTTCGATCAGTGCCGCGATCAAGCTGTCTCGGTCCCCGAAATATCGGTATACGGTGGGCCGCGAGACCCCGGCCTCGCGGCCGATGTCGTCCATGGTCGTCTTGGCGACACCGTACCGTTGGAACACACGCTCGGCGGCGACCATGATCTGCTTGCGGGCTTCGTCCACATCCTCACTGAGGACGTTGCCCGTCTTCCTGCGCGCCACGTCAGCCTTTCGTCCCTGGTATCCGAACCTCCACGATACAAGAGACGCAACCTGTCGGATGTCTGCACACTCCCCGCACCCCCGACGGGGGTGAGAGGGCGCCGATCAGCGCACCTTGGAAAACCTGGTGTCGACGTCCTTGTACTCGTCGCGAATGACGGTCTTGGCGATCTTCCCGCTGGGCAGACGCGGCAGCGGATCCTGGCGGACGACGACGTATCGGGGCACCTTGAAGTCGGCCAGCACCTTCTCGCAGTGCGCGACGATCGTCTGGGCATCGACGTCGTTGGAGACGGTGACGATGGCTGCCGGGGTCTCACCGAACCGGTCATCGTGGGCGGCGATGACCGCGACCTCCTCGACTCCGTCGATCGCCATGATCGCCATCTCGAGTTCCACCGGCGAGATGTTGATCCCGCCGGAGATGATCAGGTCCTTGAGTCGGTCGACGAACTTCACTCGGCCATCGGAATCCATCACGCCCAGATCCCCACTGTGCAGCCAGCCGTTGCGGAGAGCGGCGGCCGTGGCCTCCTCGTCGTTCCAGTATCCCGGCGTGACGCCCGGTCCACGGACGACGAGTTCGCCTTCCTCACCCGGCTCCGCAGGTTCACCGTCGTCGTTGAAGACCGTGACCTCGGTGAAGATCGACCCGGTGCCACACCGGTCCGGGAACTCGAGCGCCTCCGAGCGGATCGTCGCGGTCGCCACGCCACCGGCCTCGGTCATCCCGTAGATCTGGCGCAGCAGCACACCCTTGTCCGACCAACGCATGAGCAGATCGGTGGGGACTGCCGCGCCACCGACGATCGCGGTCTTGATCGAGGAGAGGTCGGCAGTCGCGAATTCCGGTGCACGCGAAAGAGCCTCGAAAATCAATGGCACACCGAAGATGGCGTTGACGGAGTGCTTCTCCAACAGCGCCACGGCGTTGCCCGGATTCAGTTCGGGCTCGATGATCAGCTTCCCGCCGAGCACGGTGGTGATGAGCAGTCCGTAGACCAGACCGGGTGTGAACGCCAGTGGCAGCACCAACAAAGTCGTTGCGCCGGGCCGGAATCCCTCCTCGGTCAGGGTGTTCTCCAGCACGATCGACAACAGCGTCCGGTTGGTCAGGATGACCCCCTTGGACAGGCCGGTCGATCCGCTGGTGAACAGCACGGTGGTCGGTTCCTCCGGCTCGAGGTCGACCCGGAACCGGTCTGCCTCGCCCGACCGCAGCCGCTGCAGCTCGTCGTACCGGACGACGCCGAAGGATTCACCGATCGCCGCGGTGTCCTCGGCGAGCTGCTCGAAACCGGGTGCGACGATCACGAGACCGATGCCCGCGTCGTCGGCGATCTTGCGCAGTTCGGCCGGCTTGTATCGGCTGTTCAGCGGAACGAGCACGCCACCGGCCTTCAGCACCGAGAGTGCGGCCACCGGCCATTCGAGCGAGTTCGGGCCCAGGACACCGACCCGATCGCCGCGCGAGACCCCGTGATCGTCGACGAGCGCTCGCGCCACCCGACTCGTCCAGTCGCGGAGTTGGCGATAGTTCAGCTCGGACTCGGTGAACACCAGCGCGGTGGCATCCCCCTTGGTACGTGCCCACCAGTCGAGGGCTGCTCCGATTGTCGCGGTCATGTGAGTCTCTCTGCTTCCGCCCGGCGGGTGGCCGGGGTGTGGACGGGGCTGGACGTAGTCTAAAGCCATTAGGATAATTCGGACACGGTTTTCGCTGATCCCGCTCTGTGTCAGCGCAATTCGTAGCGCACGTCGGTTCGGTCGTGCTGGAATCCGAGGAGGCGGCATACCCCGACGAGGTCGTCGTCGGTGGATTCGACGTGGATCTGGATCGCGTGGAGCCCCGCATTCGACGCCGCCGACGCCGCACCGAGCAGCACTGCGGTGATCTCGGAACGATCGCGTGTCTGTGTCGACAGATGACGCACCGGTGCACATCGCCCGTATTCCTCGGAGTCGAGTGCGACGAGCCCGAGATCCACCAGGCCGCAGATCTGCTCACCCGTGCGCAGGGCGAGCACCTGCCGGTGGGTGCCGTCGCCACCGAACGTTCCGGCCAGTGCGCGGACTTCGGCGGCCTGGCCACCGGACTCGAGTCGATCGGCATAGGCGAGCACCTCGGGGGCATCCTCGACCGACAGCGTGTTGAGCGACTGTTCGGGCTCGGTGCCGTCATGCGGCCGGATCAGTTTCCACACGCGCCGGGTGCGCGGGATGAGATTGCGATCGCCGATCCGCCCGGACGCCGGATGATTCCCCCGTGCCCATGCCTGGACCCGATGGATACCGCTCCCGAGCCATCCTTCCTCGGCCGCCAGGTTCAGTCCGGCCTGCTCAAGCAGCAGGGTCATGATCCCGATGGACCGGAGGTCCGGATCGATGACGACGGTTGCGTCCCAACACTGTTCGCCCCGATCCACGAATCGGATCATCCCGGCGATCCGCTCGGGGTCCGGTGGACCGTCGAGCGTATTGGGGCGCGGGAGCATCCAGATGACCAGATTGCGAACGCGATCCGGCTCGGCCGTCCGTGCCACGACGTCGTCGGGGTCGATGGTGTTGTACTCGGGCTCGGCGTCGTAGGCGGCGGCCCGCTCGAGGAGTTCACGGAGTTCGGCGGCCTCCGACTCGTCGAAACCGTCACGCCATTCGTACTTGATCATCGTCGCACCGACCGGCTATGAGTTGTCGGCGCGCCCCTGCGCGACCAGCTTCTTCGTTTCACGGCGAAAGACCTGATTGGCGATCTCATTGCGGCCCAACAACATATCGCCTGCATCGGCGCTGCCCATGCCCACCTGCGAATGACGCAGCAGCGGAAAGTCCTCGTTGTGCAGCACCGCGAGCAGGATCTCCCAATTCTTGTTCCACAACCGATCCCACTTCTCCGGCGGCATACCACTGTTCTCGACCGTCGGGACGATCAGTCGCTGCTCCATCCGCGACTTCGTCGGATCGCTCGGATGCGGCCGGAAGGTCAACAGCTGGAAGTGATCCGGCTGTCGCAGCAGCGTGCTGTTGGGGAGCAGGAAATGCGTTTCGGTGACGTACTTGTCGAGATTGGCATCACCCGGATCCTCTTCGAGGAACCGGTCGATCGACTTGCGCGGCGCGATGAACCGACAATGGCGACCGAAGTCCTCGAACGCCATCACGTTGGTGTGGATGATCTTGCCGGCGGTATTCGGGTGCGCGTACTGGATGTGGTAGCCGTCCAGGAACGCGTCCTGCATGATCTTCCAGTTGGTCGGCTCGTCGAATCCTGCCGCACGGAAGCACACCGAATCCTCAAGGCGATAGTCCGAGAGGATGCCGTCGATCTCGGGACCGAGCCAGTCGGCGACATCGATCTTCGCCTTGGCGTTGTCGACGACCCAGATGAATCCGTGGCGTTCCTCGGTGGGGATCTCGATGAGCCCGTGCTCACTGCGGTCGATGTCGCCGAAGGTCGAATCGCGGGTGATCGTGCGCAGCTTGCCGTCGGGATCGTAGGACCACCGGTGGTATCCGCAGGAGAAGATCCGGCACCGACCCTTCTCGCGCTCCTCGAGCATCGCACCGCGGTGGCGGCACAGGTTGACGAACGAGCGCACGCTGCCGTCCTTCTGCCGCACGACGATGAGGTTGTTGCGCGGCATCTGCACGGTCATGAAGTCATGTGCCTTGGCCAGCTCCGAACTGTGGGCCACGATCGAGGGCACCCGGCCGAAGATGTAGTCGCGCTCCTCCTTGGCCAGGACAGGATCGGTGAACTCATCGGGCTCGAAGGCGATGATCTCCTCGAATTTGTCCGTCGTCTCGTTGCGCAGCAGCTCGAGTGCGCGGCGGATGCGGTCCTGGCGCGGAAGCGAAGTAGTCATGGCAGGTCCTCCGAAAGGGCTGTCGTAGGCCGGACGGGACGGGTGAACGGATTCGTCCCACAGTCACCTAAACCTACAACAAGAAGGTTTATGGGGCAAGGATGGTGCCTGATGACGAGGTCGCCGGCCGTAGGGCGTGCGCACCTGGGCGAGGTGCGCCCACAGCGATACGACAGCCCGGATGATAAAGCCGGCGACCCGACATCCGATGCCGGTCAGCTCTGCGGGGTGAACCGGATCGGCATCCGCACGCAGCCACGCACCTGACTGGAGTGGAAGATCGGCGGATCGGATTCCACCAGCTCGTAATCGGGAATCCGACGATGGATCTCCTCGAGCGCGATCGTCAGCTCGATTCGCGCAAGATGCGATCCCAGGCAGCGGTGCGGGCCGCCACCGAAGGACAGATGCCGATTGGGACGACGGGCGATGTCGAGATCATCGGGGTCCTCGAACTCCGAGGAATCCCGATTCGCCGAGCACAACATCAGGATCAGCTGCTCGCCCTCTTTGATCTGCATGCCACCCAGGGTGGTGTCCCGCGTCGCGCGGCGCCCGGGGACGACGGCGGCCTCGATTCGCAGGATCTCCTCCACCGCGGTCGGGATCATCGCCGGGTCCTCGATGATCTCGCGCCGCTGTTCGGGATTGTTGACCAAGTGCACGATCGCCCAGGCCAACGATCCCTGGACGGTGTGGAGTCCGGCGACGAGCAACAGGAAGAACATGCGGTTCAGTTCTTCGTCGGTGAGCAGGCGCAGCCCGTCTTCCATCTCGACCTCGGTGTGGATGAGCTGCGAGGTGATGTCGTCGCCGGGATCGGCGCGCCGCTCGTCGACCATCTTCTGGAAGTACCCGAGCATCTGCATGCCCGCGATCGCCCGCGCCTCCAACGATTCCTGTTCGGTTCCACCCGGTTTGCCGAACAGCACCACATTGGTGGCGTCGGTGAACAGTGGTGCGTCCGACACCGGCCAGTCCATGAGTGCCAGGAAGATCCGGGCCGGCAGCTCGTGGGCGAACGACTCGACGTATTCGGTCTCACCCTTGTCGGCGAATGCGTCCAGCAGGTCGTTGACGACCTCACGGATGTCGTCGGACAGCTTCTTCATCCGGGCGGGACCGAACAGGGGCTGCAATGCCTTGCGATATCCGGTGTGCTCGGGTGGATCGAGTTCGATCGGGATGAACTTCCCGAATGCCTCGTTGGTCACCAGATTGTTGGGATAGCTGGAGAATGTCTCCGCATCGCGGAGCACCTCGTGGATCTCCTGATAACGCGTGACGATCCAGTGGCCCCCGTATGCGGTCGAATAGACCACGGGTCCCTTGGCGGCCAACTCGGCCACCTTCTCCTGGAAGACGTCCACGGGTGTGGCGAGATCGGGTGCGTACACGTCGAAGTCGACGGTCACGTCCTCTCGCGATCGTTGCGCTGTCGTCATGACTGCTCCTCGGGGCTGTTGTCGGTGGGGTTCGCGACGTCGGTCAGGGTCAGCGCACGCTCCGGGCACAGTCCGACCGCTTCGGCGGCCTGAACAACTTCTGCCTCGGTGAGCGCGCGATCCGGGACGATCGGGTCGCCCTGGTCATCACAATCGATCAGTTCGGGCGCGGCGCCGTAACACAGTCCGTGTCCGGCGCAGGCACTGCGATCGACCACCAGGGCCTGCGAATGCGTGGCTGTCACGGCCATCTCAGGCGTTCGGGTTCTTCTGGTTCAGGTCTTCTTCGAACCACATGCCCACGCGGTTGAGTGTTCCACCGTCGGTCGAGCCGATCGTCGCACCCGAGATGTAGGCCGAATCATCGGAGGCGAGGAACAATGCGACCTTCGCATTGTCGAGCAGTGACGGCGGACGGTTGAGCTTCAACGGAATCGGGGAGACGTAAGGATCCCACGGTCCGGACACCTCCTCGTAGGACTGACCCACGACGGGCGACCCGGGTGGCATCAGGAAGTTGGGCGACATGCCGTGAGTGGGCGCCAAGGCGTTCACCCGAATTCCGTACGGACCGAGATCCAGGCTCAGGCCGCGGACAAAGCCGTTCACACCGGCCTTGGTGGCACTGTAAAGCGCGATGTCGTGGTAGGCCACGAATGACGCCGCAGACGAGGTGGCAAGGATGGTGCCGCCGCCATTGGCCTTGAGAGCCGGGACGGCCGCCTGCGCGGTGTAGATGACGCCGGTGAGGTTGACCCCGAGGACGTGCTGCCAGTCCTGTTCGGTCAGGTCCTCGAAGAGCACGCTCTCGCCACCGGCGACGGTGGGAACGCCTCCGCGCGAGACGATTCCGGCGTTCGCCCAGGCGATGTCGAGCTTGCCGAACTTCTCCACGGTCTCGTTGACGGCGGCCACGATCTGATCCTTCTGGGCCACATCCGCGGTGATCGCGATGGCTTCGCCACCCTGCTGCTCGACCAGCTTTGCGGTCTGTTCGGCACGGTCACCGTCGATGTCGACGACGGCGATCCGAGCTCCCTCGGCCGAGAAGAGTTGGGAGGACTGACGTCCCAGCCCCGAGCCGGCACCGGTGATCAGCGCGACTTTTCCTTCGAGTTTCATCGTGGGAATCCTTTGTTTCGAGAACGGACGAGCGGGTAGAGCGGTGACGTCCGCGATACCGGCTGTGACGCGCGCCACCCTACGTTCGAATGTAGGCCGTTTTACATGAGACGTCAAGCGACATTTGTCAGCAGCTTGGAATCGCGTATGCCGTTGCGCGGATCTGTGTTTCGCCGAGAGCCAACCCCGGGCGTGCATAAATGGAAACGGTCGGCCGTGACAGGGGACGTGCTGTCACGGCCGACCGGGTCGGAGGGTTGCGCAGCCGTATCGCTACGGTGCGTCGGGTACGCGTATTCGGTTAGTGGACGTGTTCGGTCACCCGACGTGTTCGGTCACTGGGCGGGCGCGGGGGCCGGCAGGTGGACGGTCTTGGTCTCGAAGAACTCGTCGAGTCCCTCGGGTCCGCCCTCGCGCCCGACGCCGGACTGCTTGTAGCCACCGAACGGCAGGGTGAAGTCGATGACCGAGGTGTTGACGTTGACGGTACCGGTCCGGATGCGCTTGGCGACCTCGAATCCGTGCTCGACGTCGGCGGTGAACACCGCGCCCGACAGGCCGTAGATCGAGTCGTTGGCGATCGCGACAGCATCGTCCTCGTCTTCGTAGGTGATGATCGAGATCACTGGACCGAAGACCTCCTCCTGGGCGATGCGCATGTCGTTGCGCACGTTGTCGATGATCGTCGGCTCCACGAAATACCCGTGATCGAAGCCGCGGCCGCCGCCGTGGACGACCTCGCCGCCCTCGGCTTTCGCGGTCTCGATGTAACTCTCCACGCGATCGCGCTGACGCTGCGAGGTCAGCGGACCGAGGAAGTTCGTCTGCTCCCACGGATTACCCATCGGAATCATGCCCAGCGCGGCCTTGTACGCGGCGACCACCTCGTCGTGCCGGGCCCGGGAGACCAGGACTCGCGTCAGCGCGATACAAGCCTGACCCGATTGCATGCACCCACCCATCGGCACGTTGGCCATCACCGTCTGCAGATCAGCGTCGTCGAGGATGATCGCCGCGGACTTGCCACCGAGTTCGAGCGAGACCTTGGCCACTCGGTCACCGGCGAGACTCATGATCCGACGACCGACGGCCGTGCTGCCGGTGAAGGTGATGTGATCGACCTCGGGATTGGTGACCAATTGTTCGGACACCTCGCGGTCGGCGGCGAGAACGCTCACCACCCCTTCGGGAATCCGCCCCTCGGCGACCAGCTCGCCGATCACGTCGGCGAACACCGACGGCGACAGGCATGCCTCCGGCGAGGTCTTGAGCACCACCGAGCATCCCGCCGCGAGTGCGGGAATAACCTTGAAGGCGATGGTGCCGATCGGGCCGTTCCACGGAATGATCACGCCCACAACACCGGTGGGCTCCTTGAGGATTCGGGAAACACCGCCATCGGCGCGGGTACGTTCCTCGACGAGCGCCACCTTGCGCGCTTCGGCGGCCACCGCGCGGAACAGGCCGATCGTCATCTGCTGGGTCATCGCACTGACCGGAAGGGTCACCCCGACCTCGACGATTCCGAGGGTGGTGAGTTCCTCGGTGCGCGCCTCGAGCCGGGTGGCGATCTCATCGATGACGTCGGCGCGCTCGGTGATCGGGGTGCTCGCCCACGTCCCGTCGTCGAAGGAGGCCCGCGCGGCATCCACGGCGCGTGCCATGTCGTCGGAAGTCGCGGCGCGCACCCGGGCGGCAGTGCGTTCGGACCAGGAATCGACGACGTCGATCCATTCGTCACCGGATGAATCGACCCACCGTCCGCCGATGAAGACCTGCTCGCGGTCCTCGATGGTCGCGAGCTGATCGGCGGGGAGTTCTGTGGTTGTCATGTGTGGCTGCTCCTCGAGAGAGATCGGTGCGAGGTGGCGCGGGCAGCGGTGTCCGGCCACCGGCGACCGGCTGTCACGGCGAGGTGGATTCGGCCTGTGAAGCGGGTCACAGATGTACAGTAGTAACCGAACGCCGTTAGGTCAACAGCTGACACTATTCGTATTTTGTATCGCGCTTGATTGCAGCTCAGAGGCCCTACCGGCGCCTGTACGGTCTCGAGTCGAGGAGGACTGCGTGACGATCAATGATCAGGAGCCGGATGATCAGGAGTCCCGCACTGTCGTCTTCCGTAGCGCCGACGGTGTCGGCGTCATCGCGGTGAACCGGCCACACGTCCGCAATGCCCTGGATCGGACCGCGCAGCGCGAGTTCGACGCGGCGCTGCGGGCCGCCGAGGCCGACGAGTCGCTGCGCTGCCTGGTGTTGACCGGGGCGGGTGGGCGTGCGCTGTCGGCGGGGTGGGATCTCAAGGAGCTCGCCACGCTGCCCCCGGAGAGCGAGTCGGCACTGCTGCGCGAGCGCGAGGAGTGGTTGTGGCGATGGTTTTCCACGCCGCTGCCTGCCGTGGCCGCGATGCGTGGGGCTGCCCATGGCCTCGGCGCCTATCTCGCGGTGTGTTCGGATCTGCGGGTCGGTGGACCGGGTACGCGATTTCGGATCACCGGTACGTCGTACGGATATGCCAGTCTCACATGGCTTCTGCCCGATATCATCGGGCACGCTCACGCCACCGACGTGCTGTTCACCGGTCGCGTTCTCGACGGGACCGAAGCGCACCGGTTGGGTCTGTTCTCCCGCTACGTCGCCGACGACGAGATCCTCGCCGCCTCGGTGGCGCTCGCCGAGCAGGTCGCCGCACTTCCCGGCACGGGTGTTCGCGACGCCAAACACCTGATGCGCGAACACCGCACGTGCGCGCTGCGAGAGCGCTACGACGCGGAGAACCGTTTGCTCGCCGCCGACCCCCGCCCTGCTCGCGACCTGTTCTGAGGTGTCCATTGCGTTCTCTGGTATCGCCTGCCGACATACCGCTTCGGATGTGTCGAGGGTCGGCGTATCGACGATGTTGGGTTTGGTCAGCCCACCGGAGGAATCTAGGCTTGAGAGGGTCCACTCGGAAACCTACTCCGGGCAGATTACCCACCCCCGAACGTTCGGAAAGGAATTCGATGGCGCGCCCGTCCAATCCGCTGATCAGCCGTTCTGCCGCGGTCACGGCGTCGATCGAGATCATCGACTCGGAGGGACTCGACGCGTTCAGCCTTCCCCGCCTGGCCAAGCATCTCGGAGTGCGCGCCCCCTCGCTATATCACCACTTCTCCGACAAGAACGAAATCCTCACCGAGGTCGCCCGCTACATCGCCGGTACGTCGGTGAAGCGGCCGCGTATGCGTCCCGGACCCGGCTGGCCGGAGTTCTTCGTCTCGCTGGCCCTGAACTTCCGACAGTCGATCCTGCGGCACCGCAACGCCGCCCCGGTGCTGTTGCAGCATCTGCCGCGCGATCTGTTCGTCTCCACCTACGAGGAGACCGCGCAGTTCCTTCTCGATTCAGGTGTCCCCGTGGAATTGCACGTCCGCATCCTCGACGGGATGGAGACCCTGGCGATCGGCGCGGTCCTGATGGAGGCGATGCGCCGGCCCAACACCAAGTCCACGATCTTTCCCAACGTGGACAAGAACTCTCAGCCGCTGCTTGCCGAGGCACTCGCCGCCAATGATCTGACGCAGAAGCAGCTGTTCGAGGCCATGGTGCGCAGCTTCCTGCACGGCATCATCCGCGATCATGATCTCGAGCGTCCGAACGAGGCCAAGTCGGCCTGACGCCACGTGCCGTGGCCGTGCGCTGGGAGAGACGGGTGACCTCGGCGGTCGGCGTCAGAGATCGAGGACGAGCCGCGGCGAGCAACTGCGCGAGACACAGACCATCATGCAGTCGTTCTCGGCCTTCTCCTCGTCGCTGAGCACCGAGTCGCGGTGGTCCGGAACACCGTCGAGTACCGCGGTTTCGCATGTGCCGCAGGTGCCCTCGCGGCAGGAGAAGTCGTGGTCGATGCCCTCCCGCAACAATGCATCGAGGACGGTTTCGCCTTCGCCGACCCGGATCTCCCGACCACTCTGCGCGAGCTCGACCTCGAAGGACGCGCCGTCGGTCCCGTCGACGGTCTGGGCCTTGGGCGCGAATCGTTCGACGTGGAGTTCCACGTCCGGTCTTGTGTCGCAGAGCTTCTCGATCGCAGTGAGCAACGGTTCGGGACCACAGCAATAGACGGTTGTACCCAGGCGTTGGTCATCGAGCGCGTCGGCGAGCGGCAGCAGTCCGTACTCGTCCTCGGGCCGCACCGTCACACGGTCGCCGTACTTGTCGACGAGGTCCTCGGCGAAGGCCATCCCCTTGCGCGTACGCCCACCGTAGAGCAGCGACCATTCCGCGCCGGCATCGTCGACCTGCGCGATCATCGGGATCAGCGGCGTGATCCCGATGCCGCCGGCAACGAACAGATATGACGCCGCATTCACCAGTGGGAAATGGTTACGCGGACCCTTGATCTCGACGGTGTCGCCCACCGCGAGCACGTCATGGACACGCTCGGAACCTCCGCGGCCCGACGGTTCACGTAGCACGGCGATGCGCAGGTGGTCCCCATCGGCGACCGATCCGCACAGTGAGTACTGACGGATCAGGTCGGCGCCGAGGATCAGGTCGATGTGTGAGCCGGGATCCCATTCGGGGACCCTCGTCGCGCCGTCTGCTCCATTGCTGTCTGCCGAGTGGCCGTCCGCCGTATCACCCGGAGCGCGTGTGGGGTTGGCCGCCGCCAGGGTCAACGAGACCACATCGGTGGCCACGACGTCCTTGGCGGCCACCACCATCGCGTGGTGCTCGTGAGAATTGGTATGCTGCAACGAGAATTCCATTTCCTGTCGAGCGCTCACCGGTTCGGGCAGTGAGGTGAGCCGCTATGTCGAGAAGTACACGGACTTGGTGGACCGATACGGCGCGAGTCCTTCCGGACCGAGTTCTCGACCCAGTCCCGACGCCTTGACTCCCCCGAACGGCGCCGCGAGGTCGAGGGCATAGTGATTGACCCCGACGGTGCCGGTCTGAATCCGCGCGGCCAACGCCAGCCCGTGGTCCTCGTCAGCGGTCCAGACGGTGCCCCCGAGTCCGTACTCGGAGTCGTTGGCGATGGCCACCGCGTCGTCGTCGCCGTCGTACGGGGTGATCGTCAGCACGGGGCCGAAGATCTCCTCCTGTGCGATCGTCGCCGAGTTGTCGACGCCCTCGAACACCGTGGGCTCGACGAACCAACCGAGCGGCTGGTCGGCGGGAGCCCCGCCGCCGGTGGTGATGCGATATCCGGCAACGTGTCCGGCGTCGATGTAGCCGAGCACCCGATCCCGTTGCCGCGCACTGACCAACGGACCGATGGCGGTGGCCTTGTCGAGCGGGTCGCCGACCGGCAGGGCACGCACCGTGTCGGTCACGGCGTCGACGACCTCGGCGTATCGCGAGCGTGGTGCGAGGATTCGGGTGCTCGCGTGGCAGGTCTGACCGTTGTTCACCAGCGACACCTCCAGCAGATGCGCGGCGAACTGTGCGAGGTCGGCGTCGTCGGCGACGATGGCCGCCGATTTGCCACCGAGTTCGAGCGTCACGGGTCGCAGCAGCGCACCGCAGGTGCGACCGATCTCCCGACCGGCCGCCGTCGACCCGGTGAAGGCCACCTTGTCCACGCCGGGGTGCGCGACCAGGTAGGCGGCGGTGTCACGTTCTGCGGGAACGATGTTGAGGACTCCGTCCGGCAGTCCGGCATCGTGTGCGGCATCGGCGAACACGTAGGCGTCCAGCGCCGTCTCCGGCGCGGGTTTGAGGATGACGGCGCACCCGGCCGCGAGTGCCGGGGCGATCTTCATCGCCGCGAGCGGTTGCGGGTAGTTCCACGGGGTGATCGCCGCGACCACCCCGACCGGCTCGTGTCGAACCACGGTTCGCCCGCCGAAGGCACTCGGACGCACGTCATCGGCCTCATCGGCGCGGATCAGGTTCGCGTAGTAGCGCACCATGGCCGCGGGCCCGAACCCGTTGACCGACTTCGAGAGTGCGATCGGCATACCGTTCTCACGGCTGACCAGACGGGCGGTGTCACGCGCCCGAGATTGCAGTGCCGAGGCGAATCGATCGAGCAGATCCGCTCGCTCGCCGCCCGGCATCGTCGACCAGGGGCCCGCCGAGGCCGCGCGCGCCGCGGCCACCGCGGCGTCGATGTCGGCAGGAGAACCCAACACCGCGGAGCCCATGGGTTTCTCGGTTGCCGCCTCGATGACGTCGGTGACCGTCGAGGCCGACGACGGCTCGACCCATTGCCCACCGATGAACAGTTGCCTGCGGTCGAGCAAGGGCGCCGACTCCCGATCGGTGATGCTCACAGCACGTCCTCATGGGCGAACAGGACCGAACTGACCAGCGGGGCCATCGGTCCACCGATGAACAACGACGTCCGCGCTCCGTCGACCTGATTGGTCGAGGTGCCGCGGATCTGGCGCACCGCTTCCACGGCCAGGTTCAGACCGTTGACGAAGGCATCGGCCAGGTTGCCGCCACTGGTGTTGACGGGCAGCTTGCCCTGTGGCGCCGTCAGGTTCTCCACGGTCATCACGCTGCCGGCCGCCTCGCCGGGTGGGCAGAGCCGATGGTCGATCAGCGCGGCAACCGCCGGACCACTGAAGTTCTCGTACACCTGCACCACGTCGACGTCATCAGGCCCGAGACCTGCTGCGGTCCACAGACGTTCGGCGACACCGGGTTTCCCGTTGTTGGCGGGACCGAACCCGGCGGTGGAGTACTGGGCGTCGTTGTCGATGCGCTCGCAGTATCCACCGGGGGCGCCCTGCGCTCCGGCAAGCAGATAGGCGGGGTCCGATCGGAGCTCTCGCGCCCGCTCGTCGGCGACGAGAACGAGCGCGACCGCGCCGTCGCTTTCGCGGGAGCAGTCGTAGAGATGAAACGGCTCGGCGATCAACCGTGAACCGTCGTAGGTGTCGGCGTCGAGCGGCCGGCCGTAACCCTGCGCGGTCGGATTCTGTTGTGCGTGCTGATAGGCCGCGAGCACCAGGGATCTCATCGCTTCTCGTGGCACGCCGTCGTGCTCGAGCATGCGTTGGGTCCGCATGGCACAGATCTGGGCGGGCGAACCGACCCCGTGGGCCAAGAAGTGGGAGCCGTAATGGTATTTCGCGTATCCGAGCCGACCGGTGTCGGCTTGTGACATCGCCCGGTAGACCACCACGCACTGCGCCTGGCCGGTGGCGATAGCGGTCGCGGCGTTGATGAGTGCGGCGGCGACGCTACCGCCGCCGCCTCCCCACATCATGTTGGACCAGCGCAACTCGTCGATCATGAGTGCCGCACCGAGGATCGGTCCGTCGTTGGAACCACCCGCATACGACACGAAGCCGTCGATCTCGCGCGGGGAGACACCCGCGTCCGAGCACGCATCGAGAATCGCGCGAATGGTCATCTGCTGCTCGGTGTACGGCGATTCTCCACGCTTGTAATGCATTTCGGCGACACCGACCACCGCGGCCGCACCTCGCATCGACACACTCATCGTCGGTCACCTCCGTCGGTTCCGTCGCGTCGCCAGCGCAGTAGCGGCCACGGTTGGGTCTCGTCACGCTCGAAGAAGCCGTGTACCGCTTCACCGATCCGGGGAGGCCGGTCGAGATCGTCGACGAGCAATCCGAGCACTCGGCGGCCGCCGGCGTGGGGAAGCTCGACGAGCACACTGATGTAGGGCAACCGATCCCGCAGTTCGTCGATGTAGGGGTACCAGCTTCGGCTCCAGCTGTAGACGGTGCCACTCGGCTCGACGGCTTCGAATCGCAGATCGAATCCGTAACACGCACTGCACACCGACTGGGGCCCCCAGATCCACGTGCGGCAGTCGTGACAGCGTTGCAGGCGTAACTCGCCGGCGAGCATGCCGTCCCAGTACTGCTGGTCGTGGCCATCGGCGGCCGGCCCCCACGGGGGCGCTACGACGGTCATCGCGAACCACTCTCGACGCTGCCGCTCGTCGGCGACTCGGCGCCGGCCGCAGTGAAGTTGGCCGGGGTGAAGTTGGCCAGGGCCACCGCCTGCCAGGAATCGTCACGGCGCTCCCAGACCGATCGCAATCCGATGATGCCGTCGGCACCACGGTAAACGGCCTCGCCCACCATCCGGCGGCCTTCGGACCGGACGTCGACGATCTCGAAGCTCTCGACCGCTCGACGTGGAACCAGGACACCCTCGAAGATCGTGTCCAGGGTCGCCGGCGCGATGTCGGCCACCGCGGCCGCCATGTCGCCGGCCACCACATGGCCGACGTGGCGTTCGTACAGTTGCCGGAAGTCATCGATCTCGGACACCGCATCACTCCTCACCGCCGGCGTGGACGCCGACACCATCTCCTGGCGATAAACCTTACGGAGTTAGTTTTACTGCGTCAACCGCGCCCGGTCGCGATCTCCTGGCTCCATGTGTGTGCTGAACCATATCTCCGACGAGAAGGGCCACGGGAATCGCGGGGCGTCCATGAACGCCATTTCGCCTGCCCATAAGCATTTTTCGCGCCCGGACCAGGTCGTCGACAGGGGATCAAACTAACGTCATTAGACGAGACACTAGACACTATTTGTCGCATGTGGCATTGTGGCCGCCATGGAACGCGAAGAGAAGATCCAGCTGACCAAGCGGCTGATCGCCCACGTCGACCACGATTCGACCGATTACGCAGACGACCTCCTGCGGGTTCCGTTCTCCGTCTTCGACGATCCGGAACTGGCGCGCAAGGAACTCGCGGTGGTGCGTCGATTCCCGCACATCGTGGCCCACGTCGACGAGTTCGAGAAGACCGGCAGCTTCGTGACGACCGACCTGATGGGTACGCCGTTGCTCCTCGTGAAGCAGTCCGACGGCACCATCCGCGCGTTCTCCAATGTGTGCCGTCACCGCGGTTCGAAGGTTGAGTTCGCCGAGTCCGGGTGCAAGCGGGTGTTCAGCTGCCCTTACCACAATTGGGCGTACGGCAAGGACGGTGCACTGCGCGGGATGCCCCATGCCGAGGGTTTCGACAGGATGGACCGCACCGAGTTCGGGCTCGTCGAGTTCCCCTGCGAAGTAAGGCATTCGCTGGTGTGGGTGGTCCCGACGCCGGGCGCCGACCTGGACATTGCCGCCACCCTGGGACACAAGCACGATGCCGAGGTCGCTGACACCGGGATGACCACGTCGTATCAGGTCCGCAAGGAGACCTGGCGGCTCGGGATGAACTGGAAGATCGCCGTCGACGGCGTGCAGGACTCGTATCACCTGTGCCAGTTGCACACCAAGACGGTGTGCAACTACCTGGAGGGCAACATCACCGCCTTCGACATGGTCGATCGGTCGTGGCGGCTGGTCGTGGCGCGCAAGTCCATCACCGAGGTACGCGACGCGGACCCCGACACCTACGACGTCCGTGATTACTCGTTGGCGAATTACACCGTGTACCCCGGCACCATGCTCGTCACCGAGCCGAACCATTTCGAGGTCTGGACCATCGTCCCCGATCCCGACGACCCGAATGTCTCGTACTGCACCATCCGGCTGCTCTCGCCGACGAAGCCGCAGACCGCCCGAGAGGAGCGGATTCTCGAGAAGAACTGGGATCTGTTGATGGAGACGCTGCACGACGAGGACTGGTTCGTCACCAAGACCATCACCGACAACGCCGCCAACGGCCAGGTCGACGAACTCATCTACGGGCGCAACGAACTTCCCGGGCAGGTCTTCCACACGATGGTCGCGCGCGATGTTGCCACGCTGGCCGCCCCCGGCGAGCCGGCACATGTCACAGCCGGGCCGGAATATGTCACCGGAGAGCCGGTCGCGTGACGCCGACGCCCTCCTCATCGTCGGCCGCGGCTCGGCTCCGACCCTCCTGGCAGGACCAGCTGCAGCCGACCGCCCCGGGGGCCGATGAGTTCGCCGAACTCACCGGAGCCGTTGCACTGCTTGCCGAATCGTTCACTCGCAGCGATCCACCACCGGAGGTGGTCGCCGTGCTCACCGCGCGCATCCGCGATATCGCCGCCGTGCTCACCGATTACGAGGTCTCCGAGGACGACCAGCCCGCCGGGAAGCTGTGGGATCGCCCGGGTCGTGGGCAGATCCTCACTCCGGCGCTGCATGTCGACGAGGTCACCGCCGAGGCGGTGCGTGCCCGGTTCACCCTCGGTCGCTTCCATTCCGGTCGCGATGCGCTCAACGGCGGCGTCACCCCGATGATCTTCGACGAGGCGCTGTCACGACTGGCCAATGCGGGTGGTCGTGCCTGGGCGCGCACCGCACATCTTGCCGTCGATTACCGCGCTCCCGCACCCCTGCACCGGGAGTTGTCGGTGACCGCGGAACTCGTCGGCGAGGACGGCCGTAAACGCTGGATGCGCGGGGAGATCCACGACGGCACCACCCTGCTCGCCGAGGCCACCGGACTCTGGATCGTCCCCCGTCCACCACAACCGAAAGCTCACTCATGACCGGTTATTCGCTCCTGAACGGGGTACGCATCCTCGAGGTCGCACAACTCGCTCCGTCCTCGCTCGGCGGCCATCTGGCCGACCTGGGGGCCGAGGTGATCAAGATCGAGACGGGCCCGCTCGGCGATCCGGTTCGCGTCGGCGGCAGTCGGACCATCGGCGACGACGACGGCCCCGCGTTCATGCATTTGCGGTGGAACCGGGGCAAGAGGTCCGTCGAGCTCGATCTTCGTACCGAACAGGGCAAGCGCGACTTTCTCGATCTCGCCGCCCACAGCGACGCCGTCGTGGAGGGGATGCGCGGCGGCTATCTGGACTGGCTCGGCCTGGGGCTGCCCGAACTCCGCAAGGTCAATCCGCGCATCGTCCTGTGCAGCGTCTCGGGTATGGGCACCGACGGTCCCTACCGGACCCTGGGCACCGGCGGCCCCGTATTCGACGCGTTCGCCGGTCTGCGCGAGGTCAACACCCCGACCGATGAGCCACCCACCGACGGGATGGCGGGTTCGCGGACCCCGCCCATCGCGATGTACGCGCTGGGCGCCTACGGTGCGATGGCCCTGTTGGCGGCGATGCACAAGGCCACGGCGACCGGCAAGGGCAGTCACGTCGAGGTCGCCGGAATCGACATCGCCGCCGCGTGGATGCCGGATCTCGTTGACGCCGAGCTGAATCGAGATGCATCGACGGCACGGTCCACGTGGCTACCCGACGGGCGGCTGCCCGACTGGCCCCGCCTGGAGGCCTATCGCACCGCCGACGGCGAGGCCATTCTCTTCGGCTCACATGTCGAGAAGTTCTGGCACCATTTCTTGCGAGCGGTGGACCGCGAAGACCTGATCGATGTCGATCTCACCCGCGTCGACGACGGCGCCGCCGACCGCGCGAATCTCGTCTGGCGTGAACTCACCAGAATCTTCGCCACCCGCACGCGCGCCGAATGGATCGAGGTCTTCCTCGAACACGGCATCGCCGGCGGCCCCGTCAACAGCGTGCGCGATCTGCTCGACGACCCGCACTTCCGGGCGCGCGAGACCACCTACACCGTCTCCCATCCCACCGCCGGGGAGCTCGAATTCCTCCGGAGTCCGGTGCGGGTGCACGGCGAGAAATTCGCGCCCGCACTGCCTCCCGAGGTCGGCGCCGACACCGCAGAGGTCCTCGCCGAGCTCGTCGACCGCCGCGGATGACCGGCGGTTCGCATCCGACTCTGCGCAACCATTCCGCCCATAACCTATCTATGTTAGTTTTGAGCCACCTCATGTGAGTGGCGTCACACACAGCGGTCCGCCCGGACCCAGGCAGGAGCCAGCCCGATGAATCTCGCAGAACTCACCCGCTACTGGGGCAAGACGCGACCCACCCAGGACGCCATCGTCTTCGAGGGACGGACCCAGAGTTGGGCGGAGGTCGACGCCGTCACCGATGCCCTTGCCCGCGGGCTGGCCGCACGGGGAGTCGGCGCGGGTGACCGGGTCGGCCTGCTGATGCTCAACCGCCCCGAACTCGCGCACCTGATCCTTGCCGTGGTCAAACTCGGTGCACTCGGCGTCCCGTTGAACTTCCGGCTGACCGGCCCCGAACTGGCGCCGATGATCACCGACAGTGCGCCGCGCGTCATCATCGTCGAGGAGCGGTTCGCCGGGTTGCTCGACGTGGCGGCCGACCATGCCGACTTCGAGGTGTTCTCGGTGGACGGCACGAGCCACCGACCCTATGACACGTTGATCGACTCCGGGCGCGCACCAGTCGTCGACATCTCGCCCGACGATCCCGCGTTCATCTGCTACACCTCGGGGACCACCGGCGTGCAGAAGGGTGCGCTGATCACCCATCGCAGCGCGATGACGCCGGGAATCTCGCAGACCATCAGCTTCGGCTTCACCAGCTCCGATCGTGTGATGTGTTCGGCTCCACTGGTGTTCACGGGTTCGCTGCTGTCGATCTTCGTCCAGCTGGTCCTGGTGCCGGGGGCGACCATGGTGCTGTTGCGCGAATTCGATCCCGAGATCGCCCTGGACACCTTCGAACGGGAGCAGGTCACCGCCACCACCACCGTGCCCGTCATCTGGGAGCGGATGGCCGCGCTCCCCGACTTCGGACGCCGCACACTGGCCGAGTTCACCTTCGCCGGCACCGGCGGGGCACCGGTGAGCCCGGATCTTCTCGAGTTCTATCGAGAACACGGTATTCCGCTGATCCAGGTGTACGGACTGACCGAGGCATCCGGGATGGTCTCCACACTGAGCTACCAGGATGCCTTGACGCGCCCCGGTTTTGCCGGTCTCGCGCTGGTCGGTACCGAGGTGCGGATCGGCGATCCCGGTACGACGACGCCGGCCGGCGAGGTCGGCGAGATCCTCGTCCGGGGCGAACACGTGATGCGGGAGTACTGGGCGAAACCCGAGGCGACCGCGGCCACCCTGACCGACGGCTGGTTGCGGACCGGAGATCTCGGGCTCCAGGACGAGCAGGGATTCCTCAAGATCGTCGACCGCAGCAAGGACATGTTGATCTCCGGTGGGATCAACGTCTATCCCGCCGAGATCGAGAAGACGCTGCACGCCATCGACGGTCTCGTCGACTGCGCGGTGATCGGGGTCAAGGACGAGACCTGGGGCGAGGTGCCCATGGTGGTCTTCCACAGCGAGCGCGAACCCGCCGCGGTGATCGCCGACATCGCCGCGGTCTCCGAGGTGAATCTGGCAAAGTTCAAGCGCCCCAAGCACGCCGTCGCATTGGACGAGCCACTTCCGCGCACCTTCTCCGGAAAGCTCGCCAAACCGACGTTGCGCCAACGCTTCCCCGGCGTGCCTGCGTCCGCGGTTCCCATCTCCCCGGTGTCGGCCACCCCGGTTGCCGTCACCCCGGAACCCCAGCCGCCGGCGCCGGTCGGGGGAGAAACGGTGACGGCGTGAGGGCACAGAGCCTTGCGGGACAAGGCGTCACGCTGCGCGCGGATATGTGGCAGCCGGAGCAGACGAGCACACGCGGGAGTGTGCTGTTGCTCCACGGGGGAGGCCAGACCCGGCATTCGTGGCAGCGCACCGGTCGTCGGCTGGCCGAACACGGGTGGAGCGCCTATGCCGTCGACGCCCGGGGCCACGGGGAGAGCCAGTGGGCCGACGACGGGGACTACAGCATTGCCGCGCATGCCCGCGATGTCGTCGATGTTGCCGAATCCCTGTCGGAACCAACGGTTCTCGTCGGCGCATCGCTCGGTGGGATGGCCTCACTGATCGCGCAGGCCACCAATCCCGGACTGGCTCGTGCGCTGGTACTCGTCGACATCACACCGCGCGCCGAGCCGGAAGGGCTCGCGCGCATCCATTCCTTCATGCAGCGCGGGCTCGACGGCTTCGATTCTCTCGAGGACGCGCTGCACGCGGTCGCTGCCTACAATCCCCACCGCAGTCGTCCACCTCGCATCGAGGGACTCCGCAAGAACCTTCGGCAGCGCGATGGCCGGTGGTACTGGCATTGGGATCCGCGCATCCTCACCCACCGCGAGAACAGCCCTGAACACGCCACCGCCAGAGAAGGTCACGCACGCGAGGCGGCACGTCGGATCGACGTCCCGACGCTACTGATCCGGGGCGCCCAGTCCGACGTCGTCAGCGATGCCGGAGTCCGCGAACTGCTCGAGCTCATTCCCGGGTCCACCCACCTCGACGTGTCGGGTGCGGGCCACATGGTCGGTGGCGACGACAACGACGTGCTCAGCGAAGGACTGCTCGACTTCCTCGACACCCTGTGACACCCGATTTCCGGGATTCCCGTTCTTGGCCACCCCCGACACCCGAAATCCGGGTGCCCCACACCGATCCGAACGACGTTCGGGCAAGAGAGGAAAGATCATGACACGACTCGAGGGCAAGGTTGTCTTCATCACCGGAATCGCTCGCGGCCAAGGGCGTTCGCATGCCGTCCGGATGGCGCAGGAAGGTGCTCGGATCATCGGCATGGATATCTGTGACCAGATCCCCACCGTGTTCTATCCGATGGCGACCCGTGAGGATCTCGCCGAGACCGAGCGGCTGGTGAAGGAGGCGGGCGCGGAGATCGTCACGACCGTCGGCGACGTGCGCAAGCGCGAAGACATCGAGCGCGCACTCGAACTCGGGATCGAACAGTTCGGGCGGCTCGACACGGTGATCGCCAACGCGGGCATCATGCCCGTCATCGGCCCCGGCGACGCGCCGCAGGCCTGGCATGACGCCGTCGATGTCATGCTGACCGGCGTGTGGCAGGTCCTCGACGTGACCGTGCCCCGGCTGGTGCAGCAGGGCACGGGCGGATCGATCATCATCACCAGCTCCGCGGCCGGTCTGACCAGCATGGGCCTCAACACCTTTGCCGGACAGGCCGGGTACACGGCGTCCAAGCACGGCGTCGTCGGATTGATGCGCCTGTACTCCAAGCAGCTGGCCAAGGACTCGATTCGGGTGAACACCGTGCACCCGACCGGCGTCAACACCCCGATGGTCGCCAACGCCGAGTACGGCGAGTTCGTCAACACCCACCCCGAGGTGGCCAATGACGAGGCCTACAAGAACCCGATGCCGGTCGAACTCATCGAGGCGGTCGACGTGAGCAATGCGATGGTCTTCCTCGCCTCCGACGAGGCGCGCTACATCACCGGGATCACGCTGCCCGTCGACGCGGGATACAACAACCGCTGAGGATCGGGCCCCCTACTCCGGATTCGGCGACCTTCTGCCACCTAATGGGTATAGGTTGACTGCGCACCAACGTCCACCCTCCCCATCCCGAAGAGAGCCGAATCATGGTCACCTCACCCCGATCCCCCGATCCCGTGGCCCCGCCTCGGAGACGCCCGCTCATGGCCGCCGGTCGGAGACGCGCGGCCATGGTCGGCGCCGGGGCACTGGCCGCACTGGCATTGGTCGGTGCGGTCAGTGCGACCGCCGCCGCCGATCCGCTTGCCACCACCGGACCCGCACAGACCGACTGGACCACCGCACTGCGGCTGTCGATTGCGCAGCCCAACCTGGTGCCGCCCGGTATGAACGACCCGAACTGTCGGCCGTCGGCGGCACATCCGCGGACGGTGGTTCTGCTCAACGGCGCGTTCGTCAACAAGTACGGCATCTGGGCGAGGTTGTCGCCCGTGCTGGCCGCGGCCGGTTACTGCGTCTATGGGCTCGACTACGGCACCACGATCCCGGGGCCCTTCCATCAGATGGGCGATGCCCGCTCGTCCGCCCGCGAGATCGGGGACTTCATCGACGGCGTGCGCCGTCATACCGGTGCCGATCAGGTCGATCTCGTCGGCTATTCCGAGGGCGGATTCGTGCCGTTCTACTACCTCAACGAGCTCGGCGGCGCATCCCGGGTACACACCTTCGTGGCGGTGGCGTCACCGATGCGTGGGATGAGTTTTCATGGGGCACTGGAACTTCTGTCGCGGACGCCGGCGACGCGCCAGCTGCTGCAGGCAGCTCTCCCCGCCGCCATCGACGGCACCAAGGGCTCTGCATACATGCAGGAGATCAGCCGCCACGGGCTGACCCGACCGAACGTCACCTACGTCACCATCAGTTCGCGCGACGACAGTGTCGTGGCACTGAACGAAACCCAGTTGCCGCCGGTGCCCAACATGACGAACATCGTGATCCAGGATCTCGACCCTCGGACCTCGGCGTTCCACGGCGCCATCACCTACAACACCGTGGCGCTGGACTCCGTGTTGCACGCTTTGTAGGCGGTGGAGACACGGCGGGTTACTTGACTGCGGGTTACTTGACTGCGGGTTACAAGACTGCGGGTCACAACACGTCGGGTTACAGACGGCGGGGTACGACATGACGGGGTACAACACCCCTCGTGCCGTACCCCGTCGTGTCATTACCCCGACTATCGGCCGCCGATGGGGATCGGTGCCGTGTCCGCGACATCGGCGCCGTGGGCCTGTGCCGGGGCGCGGATCTCGTCCTCCTGCGCCATCGATTCACGGATCGCGCGCTGGGCGTTTTCCGGCAACGACGGCAACAACTCCAACACCCGCTGACGATGCCGCCCGACCGCCTTGCGTTCGGGCATCCCCGGATTCGGCTGCACCTGCGGAATGATCTCGGTGAAATCGTCCTTCGTGCCACCACCAGAAATCCCGGCCGCCGCCATCGCCGCCTCTTGCGCAGCAACCGCGTCGTCCTTTTCCTCCGACATACCGATCGGACCGAACCGATCACCGGAGAGGAACTGCTTGACCACCGGCTGCTCCGAGGTCAGCAGCTGCTCCCGCGGACCGAACATCACCAACTCCTTGCGGAACAACATCCCGATGTTGTCCGGAATCGTCCGAGCGATGTTGATGTTGTGCGTCACGATCAGGATCGTCGCATCGATCTGCGCATTGATATCAATCAACAACTGCGAAATGTAGGCGGTACGCACCGGATCCAAACCCGAGTCCGGCTCATCACACAAGATGATCTGCGGATCCAACACCAACGCCCGCGCCAACCCGGCACGCTTACGCATACCACCGGAGATCTCACCCGGCAGCTTGTCCTCCGCACCGGCCAGACCGACCAGGTCGATCTTCTCCATCACGATGTCGCGGACCTCGTTCTCCTTCTTCTTCGTGTGCTCACGAAGCGGGAACGCGATGTTGTCATACAAACTCATCGACCCGAACAGCGCACCGTCCTGGAACAACACACCGAACAACTTGCGGATCTCATACAGTTCCTTGGCCGAACACTGGGTGATGTCGGTGCCATCGATGATCACCGATCCCTGCTCGGGATGCAGCAAACCGATCAACGTCTTCAAGAACACCGACTTACCGGTACCCGACGGACCCAACAACGCCGACACCTCACCCTCCGGCAAGGTCAACGACACATCACGCCAAATATTCTGCGAACCAAACGACTTGGTGAGGTTGGCGACGCTCACTTCGACACCCATGATGGATTTCCGTCCCGTCGTCTCAGTTGCCGGGCGCCGGAGCCGAGCCGGCAGGCGCGGGGGCAGCGGGGGCCGGGGATGCGGGAGCCGACGTCGCTGCGCCACCCGGGGCGGTGCCACCCGAAGCATTGCCACCCGAAGCATTGCCATCGTCACCGGTCCCCAGATTGGTTCCGATGCCGCTGATCTCGCTGATCTGCCAGTTCTGATTCGGGTCGATGGTCACCTTGTAGGTGGCCGTCGATTCGATGCCGTCGGGAGCCTGGGCGTTCTTGGTCGTCACGTTGACGAACGCCACCACCTGGTAGGTGCCATTGTCCTGCGAGACGACCTTGGCGGCGATCGGCTCGGCGGTCGAGGACCACTGCAGCGGCACGATGAGCTGCTCCATCGACTGCGACGCCTTGCGGAGACGGTCGGCGAGTTCCGGAGTGGTGTTCTGGGTCAGTCGCGTACGCCAGTCGTCGGGGTTCTGGTAGTTCATCTGGGCTGCGCCGGTGGCGTAGTCGAGGGCGACCTTCTCGGCCCGAGCGCTGTTCGCCGTGGCCGACTTCATGTCGTCGACCTGCCCGGAGACCGCGACCAGTCGCCAGCTCAGTACGGCGATGACGGCGACCACGACCACCGCCAGCACCCCGAGCGCGAGGGTGCGCATCGATACCGATCGCGCAGCGAGACGACCGGTCTTCGACGGCTCATCGTCCTTCGTCGACTCCTCGGTCTTCTCAGTGGTTTTCGCGTCGCTCGTCGTCCTGCCGGTGGAGTTGCTGTCGGTCGTGGCCGTGTCCGTCGTGGCCGTGCCGGTCGTCGCACTATCGATGGTCTCGGTGCTCTCGTCGGCGATGCCGTCCACGGAGTCCTTGGTTGCTGAGGTCATGGGTGGGTCTCCTTCGTCAGGTGTGTGATCGTGCGTGCGCCGCGGCGCCGGTGGGGTCATCGGGTGCTATCGCCCCCCACCGGCGGGGACGTGGATCGCCAGGGCACCGTTCGGCTGCGTCGAGGCGAGCATTTGGTCGAGGACGCGGCCGAGGTCGACCGTGCGCAACGAGGCCGCACCCGCTCGCGCCGCCGGGAGCAGGTTCACGCCGATCACATTGAGGTTGGCCGAATTCACGTCGAGGAACTTCTGGAGTTCGCCGAACAATGGACTGGCACCGTACTTGACACCGTCGTAGAGCGGTCCACCGAGGACCACGGCATCACGCACCGAGGCGAGCAGTCCCTCGAATCCCACGCCGAAGCCGTTCATCAGCGGTGTCGTCTGCCGCAGCAGATCGGGGATGGGTCCGGTCCGCATGATCAACGGCTGCAAGGTACTCAGCAGCGACACCATCGCATCGGACTGCTGGGTGAACTCGTCGCCGAACAATCGGCCGGCGCGGTTGAGACTGCCGATCACCTCCTGACCTTCGGGAAGTCCGGTGTTGAGTTCACCGAAAACGCGTTGTACCTCTTGCGGATCGACCTGGTTGAGGATGTCGGTCAGCCGTTGCGAGAGTTCTTTGAAGGTGGTGGGCACGGTGACCTGCTGCGGATCGATCCGGGCGTTGTTCTGCAGGTACGGACCCGCCGTGCTGTTCGGGAGCACCGCCACATAGGCCTCGCCGAGTGCCGAGAGATTGTCCACCCGGAACGTGCTGTTGAGGGGTATGTGGTCGGAATCGGGGTAATCCCAGGTGATCACGGCACCCGACGTGGACTGACTGATGTCGGTGACGTGCCCGATCTCGATGCCCCGCAACAGTACTCGCGATCCCACCAGGAGACCGTTCGTGTCGGGCACGGTCATCGAGGCATGCCGGGCACCGGGCGAGGCGATGTGCAGACCCACGTTGAGGATGTAGGCGATCGACAATCCGGCCAGCACCAGCATGGCCAGGACCGACACACGTGTCTTGGTGATCATCGGATCGCTCCCAACATGCGCAGCAGATTCTTTGCGTCCCCGATGAGTTGGCCACCATTGCCGCCGGACACCGACGTCACGTTCACCGACGGATTCTGGGCGAAGGGCAGCAGCGTGCTCTGCAGGAACTCGGTCAGTTCGGCGCCCGCATCGGGCGCCTCGTCCCACATATCGCGGCCGGCCATCGTGGTCGCGGCGACCGAACGCAGCATCGGGATCAGCCACACACCACCGATGAAGATCGAACCGACCGACGGCAGGAGCGTACTGATGTGTGCCACCACCGATGTCGCCACGCGATCCCAGTAGTGGGCGGCCTCCGGCCCGAACACCCCCGCGATCTGCGGTGCCACCCGCCCGAACATCAGCGACGTCTGGTTCATGCCGTCGATCAGGCGGTCGAGCTCATCGGTCTGACCGGCCAGGTTGTCGAGGTCCTTGGCCACCGTTGTCGACATGCGGCGCACATCGGGAATCGAGGGCATCGTCTTGTTCAACGTGGCCATCGTGTCCTGCGCTTTCTGGATACTGCCGCCGTTGACGAAGTAGGCCAACACGGCGATCGTGTCCTCCAGCGTGGGCGGGGAGGTCGTCCGGGCCAGCGGCACCACTCCCCCGTCCTGCAGGTAGCCGCTGCTGTCGGGACCGGCGGCCGGTGGCGTCAACGCCAGGTAGGTGTCACCGAGCAAGGTGTTCTGCCGGATGATCGCCGTGGTGTCGGCAGGTACCCGGGTGGAGTCGCTGAGGCCCACCTTGACGTCGACACCGTTGGCCGATTCCGACGTGCTCTCGACGGTGCCGATCCGAATGCCGTTCATCATGACGTCGGCGCCCGCCGGGAGGTTCAGGACACTCGCGAACTGCAGGGTGACGTGGTAATCGGCGCTGACTCCGGCCCGCACCGACGGTAATTTGTTGGGGCTCAGCGACGAACATCCTGTCGCCGCGGCCATGATCGTCACCGCCAGCACGAGGGCGAACACGGTGGTGAGGTGTCGTCTGGTCATCACTGGCCCGCCTTGTCGAGCAGAAGTGTGAAGAGGTTCATCGTGGTCGTCCGTCCCGCGTCGCAACTGACCCGCAGTGCCGAGCACTGTGCAGCCGAAAGTGCCACTCCCGGCGCACGATACGGAACCGACAGTCCACCTGCTGACTCCTGTTGATTCAATGCAGCGGAGATGGACGGCACCATCGCATACAACTTCTGCAGATCCGGTGCGCGTGCTGCCGCCAGCGCGATGAGGTCCTTGACCGGTCCTTGGACGATCGGCCAGATGATGGAACCGTAGTTGCGCTGGATGTCGTAGACGGTGGCCACGGTCCACCCGACGCCCACGTCGAACTTGGAGACGTCACCGAACAGGGTTGTGCCCTTGGCCGCGACCGTCGGCATCTGGTTGAGGATCGACATGATGGACCCCCAGTCCTGCAGTGCATTCTGCGTCAGCGGAGCCATGTTGGCGATCGCCGAGCCGATGTTGGCGACGAAGTCGTCGGGGCTCTTCGCCGCGGCCGAAGCGTGTTCGAACATGCTGTTCGCGGTGTTGCCGGTACCGGCGAGCGCCTTGTCGATACCGTCGAGCGACCCTTGCAGGTCCGGGCTTCCGTTGTCCGACAACGACTTGAGAAAGTCCGACGCCGAGCCGGTGATCTCGGAGATGCTCTTGGGGGTGAAAGAGTTCTCCTTGGAGATGCAGTGTCCCGCCGTCAACACCGGGCCACCGCGGTAATTGCCGACCAGTTCCACGCTGCGATCGGCCAACAGTGACTTGGATCGCGTGACCGCCTGAACATCCGCC
This sequence comes from Gordonia sp. L191, assembly GCF_030077625.1. Taxonomy (NCBI): domain Bacteria; kingdom Bacillati; phylum Actinomycetota; class Actinomycetes; order Mycobacteriales; family Gordoniaceae; genus Gordonia; species Gordonia sp. L191. The sequence goes on from NZ_CP125996.1 coordinate 3,602,508, forward strand.
GGGTAGGAACGTCCGCCGTCGAGCGAGAACGTCACCCGGACATGGTCACCCTGCGCCTCGATCTTGGCGACCTTGCCGACCCGATATCCCATCTGGGTCACCGGGTTTCCGACGTAGAGGCCGATGGCATCGGGGAGATCGGCGCAGAAGCCGTCGCCACCTGCGGAACCGCCGGTGTCACCGGAGTTGGCCGACCCGACACCGACCGCGAGCACGGTGGCCGCGACCGCGATCACCGCGGCGATCGAGAGACCGACGAGCCCTCTTCGACGAGACATCATCAGCAGTCCTTTCCCGGTACCGGGATGCAGAGGTTGTTCAGATCGACCGTGCCGCCGCCGAGTTGACGCATCCCGTCGGGACCGATCCACTGCGCCAGCCGATCCCGCAGACTGAGCAGACCATCGATCGCCGGCCCCATCTGCTTCTGCCAGGCCAGGATCGCGTCGCGGATCGCATAGACGTTCTGTCGCACCAGATCCGAGTGCTCGAGATAGAACTTCTCGAAGGGCATCAGCCGCGACAGAATCGATCCGAGCAACTTGTAGGTGTAGTTGAAGCCCGCGGAGTTGTTGTTGTAGGTCGTCACCACGGTGTCGATCTTGTTGATCAGGTCGAACACGAACTCCCGATTGGCGTTGAAGGTCTGCAGATACTCCTGGGCCAGAGCGGCGATCTGATGGACCTGGGTGCGCTGCTGGTCGAAGACGGTGGTGATCGAGTTCATGCCGTCGACGATCGAGCGCAACGAGGTCGAATTGCCTTGCAGAGCTTGGGCAACCTGGGCCAGGTTGGCGTTCACGGTCGACGCTTTGACGTCGTCGGTGACCTTGGGTGCCTGCTGCAGGACATCACCGATCGAGTAGGGAACCGAAACCCGGCTCGCCGGGATCGTCGCGGCGGTCTCGGAGCGGCCGAGGGGGATCAGCGTGACTGCGTAACCGCCGACCGGGGTCAGCATGCGGACCTCGATCCGCGACAGGTCGCCGACCCATGTGTTGTTGTCGATGCGCGCATCGACGGTGACCGCGTCCTGCCCGATGCTGATCGAGGACACCTTTCCGACGCTCACGCCGGCGACGCGGACGTCGGCACCGGTCTCGATCGCCGACGCGTCGGTGGTCTCGAACGAGATCGTCTTCTGGTCCGGTGGCCGGATGTAGATGATCCCGAGTACCCCGAGGACCACGATGGCCAGGACCACCACGCCGATTCCGAGGAGTGCGTCGCTGGAGCTGAAGCGACTCAGCCACGAACCCCGACGTGCCGAACTCCGTTGTGTCACTTTGCGCACAGGACCACCTCGCTACCGCTGAGAAGCACTTGCACGTCGGAGGGCAGTTGTGCGCGCCCGTTGGTGCAGTGGGTGTTGACCGCGCCGCGTGTCTGGGTGGTCTTGAGTCCCGCCAGGGTGTTCGGCATGAGTGTGAACGAGTTCAGCGCGTCGGTCATCGTGTGGAAGACATGGGTGAGCAATACGTCGACGTCGAGGTCGGGGCTGACCCCGAGCGAGGCGAGGATCTGCTCGATGGGTTCGAGTAGCGCCGGACCGTAGGTCGCGGTCTTCGGGAACTCGCCGAGCACCTTCATCGCGTTGTCGATCGGCTTGTTCACCGCCTGCATGAAGGCCAGCACGTACTGCGATCGTCCGCCCATCGAGTCGGAGATCCGACCCATGTTCTGGGCGAGGGTCGAGATGACGGCCTGCCGGTCCTTGGCGAAATCGGCCAGCTTCTGGGTGCTGTCGAGCATCGGTCCCAGTCCGGAGCCGTCACCCTGTAGCAGCGCAATCGCATTGGCGCTGAACGCGTTGATCTGATCGCTGTTCATGGTCGCCAGTACCGGTTGCAGGCCGTTGAACAGTTGGGTGATGTCGAACGACGGAGTCGTCTTGTTGGCGGCGAGATGGGTCACCGGCGTGCCCGGTGTGTCGCCGGCCTCGACATCGACGTACCGCACACCGGTGAGGTTCTGGTACTTGATCGCGAGCTTGCTGGTGTCGGTCAGCTTGTGCTGGTCGTCCATCGTGAAGGTCACGTGGACCACCGGCGGGCCGTCGGCACTGCCCTGCTCTAGATCGACGCCGGTGACCTTGCCGATCCGCATCCCTCTGGTGCGGACGTCACCGTTGACGTGTAACCCCGATGCGTCGGTGAAATCGGCTGTGTAGGTGTCGGTTCGGATGTTGTCGACCGGGTTGCGCATCGCGTTGACGACCAGGATGAACAGGAGCACGGTGATCACCGCGACGGCGGCCACCTTGGCCCCGGTGATGAGCATCCGCGTATTCGGTGACACTATCGGGTCCCTCCCTGTGTCGCGGCGGTCATTCGGGCGAGCGGACCGGCCATTGCCGGCATGCTGTCGAGGACGATGCGCAACTGCAGCGTCTTCTGCTGGTCGGTGCCGGTGAACGACGATTCCAGGCCCGCCAGCGCTGCTCGTGCCTTGGCCACCGTGGCACCGCCGCCTATTGCCGCGGGCAGAGGATCGGTGAGGTATTTGATGATGGTCACCAGCGGGGTCAGTTCGGTGCCGTGCGAGGCCAACAGCGCGCCCGCCTTTCCGAACAGGTCATTGGCGGCGACGGTCAGCGAATCGTCGGTCAGGGTGTGGAAGCCCTCGTTGACCCCGCGAGAACCGTCGGGCAGCTTGTTGTACGGGCTTTCGGTGATCGCGTACAGCCCGATCATCGTCTGCTCGGTGAACCCCGGGAAGACGTCGAGAACATTGTTCACGCGATTGATCAGGGTCGCCGGCAACTGCTGTTGGGTGCGCGCCACGTTGTTGGCCACGATGACGCCCGTCTGGATCAGCGGTGCCAGTCCGTTGGCATAGCGCATCACCTTGTCGAGGCTGTCGATCATGTCACGGGTCAGTGAGCCGTCCACCACGATCGATCCCCGCTCGAGCATCGTCGACATCGTGAAATCCGGTGCGGTGGTGCGGTCGAGGGTCTCACCATCGGTGAGTGCCTTTCCGCCGCGTTGGGCGACCAGGTTGACCGCGGTGACCCCGAAGTAGTTCTCGGGACGGAAGTCGACACCGAGCGAATCGGTCAACGTCTGTGCCGCCGCATCGTTGAGGACCACCGCGAGATGTACCGAATCGGCGCTGGGCGCCACGATGTCGGTGACCTCACCCACCTCGGCTCCGCGTAGCAGGACCTTGGAACCCGACTTGATGCCGGGGCCCAGGGCGGGCACGACGAAATGGATGGTGGTGCCGCTGGGCGCCTTGGCCTTCGGGTACACGATGGCCACCGCCGCGATCAACACGATGACCACGGCAAGCGAGCTGAGCCCGGCGATCACGAGGGTACGCATCTGACCACGGGTGCCACCGCGCAGGAAGTCTTGACTGGTGAATCCGGCCACGTCAACCCCTAAAAGGCAATGCGGGGTTGAGTCCCCAGATCACCACTGTCATAAAGAAGTTCAGGACAACGATCGCGACCAGGCTGGCGCGGATGGCCCGGCCGGAGGCCGCGCCCACGCCGGCCGGTCCGCCGCTCGCGAAATAGCCGTAGTAGCAATGGATCAGCGTGACCACCGCGCAGAAGATGAGCGCTTTGGCGATGGATGCCAGGAGATCCGGCAACGTCACGAATTGCGCGAAGTAGTGGTCGTAGGTGCCCGACGGCTGACTGTGGAAGGTCTTGATGATGATGCCGCCGGTGATGAAACTGACCACCACTGCCATCAGGTAGCTCGGCAGGACGACGAGCATGCCGCCGATCAGACGGGTGCCCACCACGAACGGGATGGCCCGCAGCCCCATCACCTCGGTCGCGTCGATCTCCTCGGAGATCCGCATCGCGCCGATCTCGGCGGTCATCCGGCATCCGGCCTGGGCGGCGAAGCCGATTCCGGTGATGATCGGGGCGACCACGCGAATGTTGCCGAAGGAACCGATGATTCCGGTCAGCGCCCCGAAGCCCAGGAGGTCGAACGCCATGAAGGCCTCGATCGCCACCACCGCGCCGACGGCGATTCCGAGGAAGAACATGAGGCTGACGACGCCACCGTCGACGATGATCGACCCACTGCCCCAGGCCATGTCATTCATCGTCTTGAGGGTCTGCTTGCGGTAGTGGCGGATCGTGGTCGGTAGTAGCGCGAAGGTCTTGCCCACGAAGACCACGATCTGACCGAATTGGGCGATGGCTCCCAGGATCTTGTCGACACAGGCGCGGGATGCACGTACGGCAATGTTGTCTCGCGTTGCGATTCTGTTGGCGGTCATCGGATCACGCCAACTGCGCCGGGAAGAACATGGTCTGCAGCTGACTCACGACGAGATTGGTCATGAAGATGCAGAACACACTGAGGACGACCGAGGCGTTGACCGCGTTGGCGACACCCTTGGGCCCGCCTTTGGCTTCCAGGCCGCGCAGACTCGCGATGATCACCACGATCACCGCGAACAGCAGCGCCTTGACCACCGAGAAGATGAGGTCGACCGGGGTGGCGAAAGCACCGAACGACTGCCAGAAGCTGGCCGGCACCACGTCGTTGACGTTCGCCGAGATGGCGAGGCCGGCCGCGACGCCCGAGGCGATGATGATGATGCACAACGCCGGCGAGATGGCCACCATGGCGATGAATCGCGGGACGATCAATCGCTGAACGGGATTGACGCCCATGACACGCATCGCCTCGATCTCTTCGCGGATCGACCGCGCCCCGAGGTCGGAGGCGATGGCCGACGCCGCGGCACCACTCATCAGCAGCCCCGCCGCCATGGGTGCGCCCTGGCTGACGACGCCGAGGCCGCTGGCGGCACCGGCCAGGGAGTTCGCGCCCACCTGGTCCATGACCCCACCGACCTGGACCGACACCTCGGCTCCGATGGGCACGGCCATGAGCAGGGCCGGTAATGCGGTGACCTTGAACAGTTTCCACATCTGTTCGATGACCTCGCCCAGCGCGAGTCGCAAGGTGAGGGTGTCGGTGACGGAGAACCGGACGACCTCCATTGCGAGCCGGGCCGAACGGCCGATCGTGTTGATGCTGCGGACCATGCGGTCCACGATCGAATCGATGACCTTCCGGACTCCCGCGCCGACGGCCACTGCGGGCCGGCGTCTGTCGAGCGCGCTGACGCTCATCTCCACCTCTTTCACTTCAGGATTCACCGCGTGCGGTCGGGACATGACCGCACGGGGCACCGGGCTGCCCGCCGACGGCGGGCTGATGTGGGCTAACCCATGACGCGCCGCAGGATTCGCCTCATCCCCGGGCTGTAGGGCGGATAGGCGAATGACGGATCCGGTCGAGCCGGCTTGCGCAGCACCGCTTTGTGATGGCTGAACGTGTCGAAACCGAACTTTCCGTGGTATCGACCGAGCCCCGATTCTCCGACGCCACCGAACGGCAATTCGGGAACAAGGAGCTGGTAGAGCAGGTGATTGATGCCGACCGCGCCGGACGAGGTCTTACCGACGACGAGGTCCTCGGTGCGTCGAGAATTGGTGAAGAGGTAGAGCGCCAAGGGTTTCGGCCGCGCATTGATGAACTCGACCGCGTCGGCGACGCTGGGCACCGAGATCAGTGGCAGGATGGGGCCGAAGATCTCCTCGGTCATCAGCTCCGAGGTCGGGTCGGGATCGGTGATCAGCGCCGGCGTGATCGTCAGCCGATCGATGTCGGTGTCGCCGCCGTACTGCTCGCCGCCGTGCGAGCCCAGCACCTCCGAGAGCCGATCGAATTGACGGCGGTTCACGATGTGCGTCGAATCGTTGGCGGCCTGGGCGGGCAACTCGGCGAGGAGTCGTTCGACGAGCGCGGGCCGAACAGAGTCCTCGACGAGTACGTAGTCGGGGGCGATGCAGGTCTGGCCCGCGTTGATCGACTTCGCCCAGGCGATACGTCGCGCGGCGACCTCGATGTCGGCATCTGCGGTCACGATGACCGGGCTCTTGCCACCGAGCTCGAGGGTCACCGGGGTGAGATGGCGTGCACTGGCCTCCATCACCGCCTTGCCCACAGTGGTGGACCCGGTGAAAAAGGTGTGGTCGAACCGCAATTCAAGCAGCGCGCGGTTGATCTTGCCGTCACCCAGCACGACGCGCACCGCGTCCGGGTCGACGTACTTCGGCAACTTCTCGGCGATCATCCGCGCGGTGGCACCGGCGACGTCGGAGGGCTTGACCACGGCAGCATTGCCGGCCGCCAGGGCACTGACCAGTGGCTGAATCGTCAACAGCAGCGGGAAATTCCACGTGCCGAGGATGAGTACGACGCCCTTGGGTTCGGCGACGATGCGAGCGTTCCCGGGGGCGGTCGCAGCACTCACGCGCACCCGCGACGGCTTCATCCAGGTCGCCAATTTCGTGAGGGTGTGCCGGATCTCGTGGCGCACCGGGCCGATGTCGGCCATGAACGAGGCCATGGCCCCGCGGCCGAGGTCGGCGCTGATCGCGTCGGCGATGTCGTCCTCGCATTCGTCGATGAAGCGCAGCAAACCCTCGAGTTGCGCCACCCGCCACGAATACGAGCGGGTGCGGCCGGTGTCGAAGGCCGACCGCGCGCGGTCCACCTCGTCGGCCACATCGGCGGGACGGGTCGTCCCCCGCAACTCGGTAACGCTCATCTGATCTCACCCCAGACGGATCGAGCGGTGGGCTTCAACGGACGGCCACACCGGGTCGTGCTTTGTTTGGACAGCGCGAGCATACAATGTGTTCAGACGTGACGTCAATCACTTGGCAATGGTGCTGTCGTGCACCCGACACTGCCGTCTCCCACCACGAGCGGGGCTGTGGCATTGTGATGTGGAACACGAAACGAACGACATGACGTTAACAGACACGAGACGTTTCATGTCAAGTGTCATCAGCTAAGTTTTCACTCTGCTGCAGGTCCGCCGCTTGTGAACACCTTGTCTGGACAGAAAGTTCTCGCTACTGTGCACAGGTGACCGATTGGGAGAAGATCCGCAGTTCGCAGGTAATCGAGGTCCATCGCAGACGATCGGCGACGCGCGTGACGCTTGCGCGACCGCAGGCTCTCAACGCCTTTGACACCTCGCTGCAGTCCGAACTCCGGAACACACTCGACGAGCTCACGGCCGATGATTCCGTGCGCTGCGTGGTCCTCACCGGGGCGGGGCGTGCCTTCTCCTCGGGAGCCGATCTGACGCTCGACGACCTCGGTCCGCAGACCCGGCTGGCTCCCCGTACCGAGGAGGAGCTGCGGATGCGCTACAACCCGACGATCCGTGCGATCCGCACCATGCCCAAGCCGGTGATCGCCGCGGTCAACGGCACCGCCGCAGGGGTGGGGTGTGCGCTCGCTCTTGCCTGTGATCACGTGGTGGCGGTCCGGTCGGCGAGCTTTGTCCTGGCCTTCTCCCGGGTGGGTCTGACCCTCGACGCGGGCACCTCGGCGTTGCTCGGTGCGCGTGTCGGATTCGGCCGTGCCACCCGGATGGCCATGTTGGCCGAGCCGGTGGACGCCGACACCGCGCTGTCGTGGGGGATGATCGACGCCGTGGTCGCCGACGACGCGCTTGCCGCTCGGGTCGATGAGGTCGCCGAGCATTTCGCCACCGGGCCCACCCGCTCCTTCGCCGCCACCAAACGCAGCCTCAACGCCGCACTGCTCCCCCATCTCGACGAGGCCTTCGAAACCGAGATCGCCGGGCAGACCGAGCTGGTCGACTCCACGGACTTCCGCACCGGGGTGGACGCCTTCATGAATCGGCGCACACCGCACTTCACCGGTCGCTGAACAGAATTCGGTGCAGACCCGCACGTGGGGGCGGGTGGTGTCAGCGGCGTCCGTAGACGGCTGCGTACAGGAACCGACCGACCATCTCGGTGACCGCATCCAGATCGGCGAGGTGCTCCTCGCCGGCCAGGGCACCGGCCACGGCTCGTTCGATCGTCCACAAGATGACCGCCGCATACGCCGGCACGGGCGGCCCCGCAGGCGCGAGTCCGGCAGCACGATCGGAGTCGATGATCGACTCCAGGGTCGTTTCCATGGCGTTCATCGCCGCGAGGTACTCCGCGCGCAGTTCCGGCAGTCGCGGCCACGCGTGGACCGCGTTGCGGATCACTGGACCGGCGAAACCCTCCAGATTGAGCCACTCACCGACCTGGGCCAACAGCCTCTCCGGCTCGTCGCGATCGATGTCGGCCAGCCCGCGTAGGCCCGCCACAATGTCGGCCGCCGCCTCGCGGAACAACACCACGAAGGCGTCCTCCTTGCTGCGGAAGTAGAAGTAGAACGATGCGCGCGAGATACCGGACTTCTCCAGGATCTTGGCCACGCTGACATCGGCCAGGCTTTCTTCGACGAGCAGCTCGCGCATCGCCTGCAGAATCGCCGTCGCGGTTTCTCCCTCGACGACGGGTGCGGTGATCTCCGGCATCGGTGATTGTTCGAGATCGGTTGCTGCAGAAGAACTCTTGTCCGATTCCGCGTCATGACGTCCACCGAAGATCGCCGCCTCGTTGACCGCACGCAACGGTTCCACGACGTCGTCGACCGTGGCCAGCCGCGGATCGAGCCCCCGCGAGCTGACGTAGAACACGCGCTCGGCCGCACCGACGAGCATGGTGGCGATCATGTCCGGCGGCGAGCCCGCCGGGGCCTGACCCGAATTCCGCTCGTAGACAACCTGTTCGGTGATCGCGTCGACAAAACGCCCGTACATGCGCTGCCACGCCGCGGCCACCGCCGGCTCGCTGTGCATGTGCTCGATCACCGAGCAGATGACCGCGCCGTGCGCCGACCACATCTCGAGCGTGCTCTCCAGGCTGGTGCCCATCCGTTGCGCGCGGGCCTTACCGGGAGTCGTGGACCACGGCGCGTCCTGGCCGTACGAATCGTCGAAGACCCGCCCGAGCAATGCCACGAGGACGTCATACTTGTTGGCGAAATAGTGGTAGAAATTCGCCCGGGACAGTCCGGCCGCACGCAAGATCTGCGCCACAGTGAGTTTCTGGAGCGACGTGTCGCGCAGCAGCTCTTCGGTCGCGGCGAACACGGCCAGTTCGGCGGACGAGGTGCCGTCGAACTCGCGGGGTCGGCGCCGCACGAAAGAGCCCTGGGTCATGACCATGACTTTACATTATGTCCGGACACGTAGTATTGACGCTTCTGCGCCGGATTCTTCCGCCTTGGGCACTTCCCGACGCCTACCGATTCCGCCGAGAAGCGCGGCGTCGAACTCGTCGGGGCATTCGAGCATCGGATAGTGCCCACAATCGAGTTCCACCAGCGTCGAGGCGAGGCGATCACGCACCCATCGCGCGCCGCGCACGGACAACGCCGGATCCGCGGTGCCGACGATCTGGGTCACCGGTACCGAGAGGTCGTCGAGGACGTGGGTCTGATCGGTGCACATCAGCGTCCGCATCGCCGCCTGCGCAGCCCAGGTCGGCGTCTGCAGCGACACGCGATGGAGCCAGTCGAGCGTCTGCGGATCGGGGTCGCCCTTGAACGGGTCGCCCACCGCACTGCGCCGCAACGCAATTCGGTTGGCGTGCTCGGCGACGAGGATCGCGGCGAGTGGCTTGTCGGCGGGCACGCCGAAGGCGAAGGCGTCGGTGCGCGAGGCCGACACCCCATTGGATGCCACCATCACCAGCGCGTCGACGAGGTCGGGGTGGTCGTGGGCCAGACGCAGCCCGACCATCCCGCCCAGCGACCAACCGACCACGACCGCATGGTCGACACCGAGTGCGCCGAGCACGTCGACGGCATCGGCGACGAGGCCCTCGATCTCATATCCCTGCTGTGGCGCATCGGAATCGCCGTGTCCGCGCTGGTCCATTGCCAGCGCCCGATAGCCCGCGGCGGCCACAGCGCCGAGTTGTCGGTCCCACACCTCTCCGCTGAGACTCCACCCGTGGATGAACAGGACCGTCGGACCCTGCCCCACCCCGCGGACGTTGATCCGCGTGCCGTCGCGGGTTTCCACGAGCCGCCTGCTCATGACCGCGCCCCCGTCGGGCCGACCGCACCGGGACCGTCATGGAATGTCGCGATGTCGCCGACCTCCTGCCGTTCGGTGCGATAGACGTTCACCGGATCGTCGAGGTCGGGGTATCCCAACGAGATACCCAGTAGCACCAGACGATTATCCGGGTAACCGAAGTAGTCGCGCAGCACCGGCGCCTGGGTTGCCAGCGCCGCCTGCGGAATCGTGCCGATGCCGCGACTGTGCGCCGCGAGCAGGAAATTGTTGACGAAGAGACCACAGTCGAGCGCCCCGTACGTTCCCAGCGCCCGCTCGGTCGTCACTACCGCGACATGGGGTGCGTCGAAGAAGTCGAAGTTGCGCAGGGTTTGTCGTGCCGATGCCGCGCGATCACCCTTGGCGATCCCCAGGCTCTCATAGAGCTGCCATCCACTGGTCCGCCGCCGATCCCGGTAGACCCCCTCATACGCAGTCGGGAACTCGATGTCCGGATTCTCCTGCGGGCCTTGCGAGATGGCGTCGTGCAACGCATCGCGCAGAGCGTCGGTGGCCGACCCGGTGGTGATGTCGATGTGCCAGGGCTGGGTATTGCACCACGACGGTGTGCGGCGGGCAATGTCGAGGACCCGGTCGAGCTCTTCGCGCGGAATCGGTTGCGGCAGAAAGGCACGACAGCTCCACCGGGTCGACAACAACCTGCCGAGCGCGTCGGTGGTCACCTCATCGGCGGATATGTCGGACGCGGCAGCGACGCCCACGGGGTCGGCGGTCATGACGGCACCTTTCTTCTGTCGGACCTCGTCGTCCGAGATCTCCCCACCGCATGCGGGAAACGATGCGGGCGGCCACACTCTTCATACATGCGGCCATACAGTGAGTGTAGACATAGTGTTCACCACGGTCTACCCTGAGCTGTAACGGCCATCACAGGGAAACCGCCCATCACACCGCGATCCACAGGAGGCGACATGACCACCACTGAGCCGAAGCCCACTCGTGAGATGACCTTTCGAGGAGACCTCGATGTACCGCCGGGTCTACCGAAGGGCATCGACCTGGGGCGAATCGCCAACAAGGACAAGGCGATCGCCATGTACGGACGCGAGATGGTCGAGACATTGACCGATCACGCGCTCCTCGCCGACGACTACGCCTACCAGGCGATGCTCGACTTCAAGGACAAGAGCAACACCACCAGCTGGCGCACCTTCGACCGTGCCCTCGAGAACGGTATCGATTCCATCGACGACCCCACTCCGGGCCTGGTGGCGATCTTCGAGCAGCTCGATCGGGTACCGGAGTGGGTCGATTTCGACCAGCTCTATCGCGGGGCGGTGGCCTTCTGGCGTGCCGGCCCCATCGTGCCGCCCGTGCTGGCGTGGGGCGCGATCGCCGGTGGGTTCTCCATGTACAGCGCCACCCGGCCGGTTCTGTTCAGCGGACGTCTGCGGAAGATGGATCAGGTCGGTACCCGTCTCATCGAGAGTTTCCGATATGTGGTGGCCGCCTACACGCCCGGGGGCATGCATCGCTACGAAGACGGCTTTCGGCTGACCGCCAAGGTTCGGATGATCCATGCTGCGGTCCGCCACAGCCTCGGCAGTTCCGACGCGTGGGACTGGGCCAACTGGGGCATCCCGATCAACAACCTCGACGGCATGGTCACCCAGGCCGGACAGTTCGGTGTCAAGTTCATCGATGCGGTCCAGAGCTCCGGAATCCGGTACAGCGACCGTGAACTCGAGGACATCTTCGCACTGAGCCGCTACGTGGGATACGTCATCGGTGTCCCCGAGGAGATCTTGCACACCGGCTACGAGGACGCGCGACGCAAGACCGAGTTGCACACCCTGATCGAACTGCCGCCGGACGAGCTCTGCCGCGACGTCGTGCACTCGATCGTCGCGTACAGCGTGGAGAACCCGCCCGGGGACGTCGAGGTGTTGCCCGGCCCGGTCGCCAAGTTCATGACCAACGAGCGCCGCCTGAAACTCGCTTACGGACTTCTGCATTCGTGGATTCCGGCCGACGTCATGGAAGGTCTCGAAGCGGAGAAGACGCCGTGGCGCCACATCCTGCCGACCATCCGTCCCGCGGTCGCCCTGGCCAGCCGCGTCGGTCGACTCCTTCCGCATGACGACGAGCGCGCCGCGTTCACGATGCTGCGTCAGTTCAACGACGCGATCAAACTCCCCGACGGCTCCAACAAGGAGATGGCCGTGGCCAACCCCGACGAGGTGCACGCCGACATCGTCGCCAACAAGGGCGGTATGCCGACCGTGTCGCACGCGTGACCACTGCTGCGGCACCGCTCGACGGTGTGCGCGTGATCGAGCTCGCCGGTATCGGTCCGGGTCCGTTCGCGGGGATGCTGCTCGCCGACATGGGCGCCGAGGTCATCACCGTCGACCGTCCCGGCGGCAATCCGTGGGCGGTGGCCGGCCACGACATCCTGTTTCGCAGTCGACGCCACGTCGCCGTCGATCTGAAGAGACCCGAGGGCGCCGAGGTGGTTCGCCGGTTGTGCGTCGGGGCGGACGGACTGTTCGAGACGTTTCGTCCCGGCGTCGCCGAGCGCCTCGGGGTGGGACCACAGGACTGCCTCGCCGTCAACAGCGACCTCGTGTACGGGCGGATGACCGGTTGGGGGCAGACCGGGCCGCTGGCGTCGACGCCGGGTCACGACATCAACTACATCGCCCTGACCGGCGCGCTACACGCCATCGGCCGGGCCGGCCAGGCGCCGGTCGCCCCATTGAATCTCGTGGGCGATTTCGGCGGTGGCGGAACGTTTCTCGCGCTCGGCATGCTCGCCGGTATCGTGTCCGCCCGGGCCGGCGGCGGAGGGCGCGTCGTCGATGCCGCGATGATCGACGGCGCCTCGTCGCTGATGTCGATGTTCCATTCCTATCGCGCCGAGGGCGACTTCACCGAAGAGCGCGGAACCAACCTGCTCGACACCGGCTCGTTCTTCTACGACGTGTACCCGACACGCGACGGGAAGTGGGTCAGTATCGGGGCCATCGAGGACCAGTTCTGGGTCGAACTGTGCGAGGTCCTGAACCTACCCGAGGCGATGCGCTCCGGTCATCGTGACCCCGAGCGCTTCGACGAGTACCGGACAGTGCTCGCCGATCGGATCGCCGAACACAGCCGCGACGAGTTGGACCGCCTGTTCGCGGGCCGAAACACCTGTTACGCACCGGTTCTCGCCTTGTCCGAGACCGCGGATCATCCGCATCACGTCGAACGTGGGACATTCGTCGCGATCGACGGCGTCGTGCAACCCGCCCCCGCACCACGCTTCGACGGCGTTGCGCCGACGCAGCCGCGCAGTCGTCGTTCTCCCGGGGCGGATTCCGAAAATGTCCTGGCCGATGTCGGCTTCAGCGATTCCGAGATCGGCCAGCTGTGCGACTCGGGCGTCGTGGCTTCCACGAACTGACCGTACCCACACGTAGTCCGTGGGCCCGACCGCTCTCGGTCGGGCCCACGGACTCGTTTCTCGGGTTCACAAACCGAGTGAACGCCCGACGATCTCGCGCATGATCTCATTGGTGCCGCCGTAGATCCGCTGGACGCGCGCATCCCGCCAGCGGCGGGCAACCTCGTACTCCTCCATGTATCCGTATCCGCCATGCATCTGCAGACACGTGTCGAGTGCCTCGAATTCGAGTTCGGTGGTGAGGAACTTCGCCCCTGCCGCCTCCGTCGCGGTCAACTCCCCGGAGTTCTGCGCCTCGATACACCGGTCGACATGTGTGCGGGCCATGGCAACTCGCGTGTGCAGCTCGGCCAACCGGAAGCGATTGGCCTGGAAGCTGCCGATGGACTGCCCGAAGGCCTTGCGCTCACCCGCATAGTCGACGGCCAGCCGGACGGCGTACTCGGCGCTGGCCACCGCCACCACCGCCATCGACAACCGCTCTTGAGCGAGATTGCCCATCAGGTAGTGCAAACCCCTACCCGGCTCACCGAGGACGTCGGTGTCGGGGATGCGTACATCGGCGAAGAACAGTTCGGCGGTGTCCTGTGCCCGTCGTCCGATCTTGTCGAGTTTGCGTCCGCGGGTGAAACCCGGTGCGCCGTCGGGTACGACGAACAACCCGAATCCCCCACCGTCGGATTCACCGATACGCGCGGCCACGATGACGAGGTCTGCCTGAATCCCCCGTGTCACAAAGGTCTTGGACCCACTCAGGCGCCAACCACCCGGCTCACGCACCGCCGTGGAGGTGATGGCACGCAGATCCGATCCGGTACCGGGTTCCGACATCGACACCGCGATCGCGGTGTCGCCGTTGACGATGCCGGGCAACCACCGCGCCTGCTGTTCGGCGGAGGCGATGTCGAGGAAGTAGGGCAAGACGATGTCGTTGGTCAGCGAGAAGCCATCGCCGACTGTCCCGGTGCGGACGACCTCTTCATCGAGGATCGCGTTGAACCGGAAGTCGCGCTGCCCGGCTCCCCCGAATTCCTCCGGCGCGGCGAAACCGACGAACCCCTGGGCGGCGGCCAGCGACCAGAATTCGCGGTCGACGAGCCCCTGGGCCTCCCACTTCTCGGTGTGTGGCACCGCCTCTTTGGTCAGGAATGCCCGCACACTGTCGCGGAACTGGTCGTGTTCGGGCGCGAATATGGTGCGCTTCATGCGGTCAGTCCCATCGACTTGCCCACGATCTCCTTCATGATCTCGCTCGTCCCGCCGTAGATGCGCTGGACCCGCGCATCGACATAGGCACGTGCGATCGGGTACTCGGCCATGTAGCCGTATCCGCCGAACATCTGCAGGCATGCATCGACGACGCGTCCCTGCACCTCGGTCGCCGCGAGTTTGGCCATGGCGGCCCGATCCGCGCCGAGTTCGCCGGTGGCGTGATCCCGTAGGCACTCGTCGACGAAGGCACGAACGACCTGGACCTGCACATGGGCATCGGCCAGGGTGAATCGCGAATTCTGGTTGGCGGCCAACGGCTTACCGAACGCGGTGCGCGTCATGATGTGATCGCGGGCCAATTCCACCGCCCGGTTGGCGGCGGCGGTGCTCGCCACCGCGATCGTCATCCGCTCCTGAGGCAGATTCGACACCAGCTGCCGGAACCCGCTGCCCGGCTCCCCGAGCACGTTGTCCACCGGCACCCGGACATCGGTGAACGACAGTTCCGCGGTGTCCTGGGCGTGCATCCCGATCTTGTCGAGATTGCGGCCTCGCTCGAATCCGGCCATCCCACGCTCGACGACCATCAACGACAGTCCGTTGTGCCGGTCGCCGGTCTCGGTGCGGGCGGCCACGATGATCACATCGGCGTTGATCCCGTTGGAGATGAACGTCTTCGAGCCGTTGAGAACGTAATGATCATCCTCGCGCACCGCGACCGCGGTGATGCCCGCGAGATCCGAGCCGGTACCCGGCTCGGTCATCGCGATGGCAGCGATCAGTTCACCGGAGGCCAGACCGGGCAGCCAACGCGCCCGCTGTTCGGTGGTGCAGTACCGCAGAAAATACGGAACACAGATGTCGTTGTGCAGGTTGATACCGAACGACATCACCCCGGCGTCGGCGACCTCCTCGGCCATCACCGCGTTGAACCGGAAGTCGTCGACTCCTCCCCCGCCGTACTCCTCATCGATGGCCATTCCCAGGAATCCGTGAGAACCGGCCTCGGCGAACACCTCTCGAGGGAACAGTCCTTCGGCTTCCCATTTCGCGTAGTCGGGCACCACCCGCGTGTCCAGGAATCGGCGGAAACTGGCTCGGAAATCCTCGTGCTCGGTCTCGTAGACCCGGCGCGCCGGGAATCGTGTCTCGTTCGTCATGAGTGAACCATACATCCTATCTATATAGTCTGTTCAGCGCGCGTGACGAGCCGTCGGAGTGCAGGCATATCCGGTCGATACCACCGGGTCAGTGGTATCGCCTCAACCTCGACGATCTCGACGCGCCCCGCCGCATCCGAGACCCCCTCGAGCACCAGCCGCGCTCTCCCGGAATCGAAGACCTCGCCGGCCTTGGTGGCGATGGCGGCCAGTACTTTTCGCCGCTCGGTGATCACCGCGACCGCCGCGACGCCGGGCACTCGTGCCAGCGCGTCCTCCACCTCGCGGGGCCGCAACGGCCCGGCCTGGGTGGTGATCGTGTCCGACGATCGTCCCGCGGGCCAGAAGTCACCCTCGGCATCGACGGTGAAATCCTCACCGGTGTCGACCCAGGCGTCATGGGCGTCGAAGACTCCGCGCATCGGCACCTCGTCGGCGTGCGGATGCCCGCGATCCACCTCGACGAGCAACCTGCCTCGGTCACCTCGCTTGGCCTTGCGCACGTATCCCTCACCATCACAGCGCAATTCACCGGTGTCGGGGTCGATGGCTGCCAGCTCGACCCGCGCCGTGCCGGGCAGTGGCCGACCGATGGAGCCGATCTTGCGTCCGGAGACGTTCGCCAGGATCGCGTCGGTGCGCACCGGGACGAACATCTCAAGGATCTGTGCGGGCGCGAATCGCTCGAGCGCGTCGCGCCAGACCGTCGTCGGTATACCGGAACCGATGAACAGCCGCACCGGGTGATAGGCCTCGTCCGGACCGGGCGGTTGATCGAGCAACAGCCGGAGCATGCTCCATGTGTACGGAACGACCGTTGCACCGTAATGGCGCACGTCCGACCAGAAGGTCTGCGGGTCAAAGGAATCGGTCAGCGCGACCCGCGCGCCCACGGCGACCGGCGCGGCCGTCGCCAACAGCAGTCCCGATGCGTGGTACAGCGCATTCGCCGAATACACCGTGTCGGACTCGGTGAGGGCGGCCGCCGAGGCGGCACCATACGCCGACAGCGCCCAGCGCCGGTTGGTCACCGGGATCGACCGGATTCCGTCGGGCCCGTCACCGAAGAGCACGAAGCCCAGGTCCCGACCACGTCCCGGATTCGGCCGATACCAGTCCGGGGTTCGCACGGCGGAGGCGTCGATGCTGTCGAGATCCTCTGCTGTACTCGACTTCTCGGCTGTACTCGACTTCTCGGCGGTACTCGACTTCTCGGCGGTGCTGGGCTTCTCGGCGGTGCCGGACTTCTCTGAGCTGCCGGAACCACCGATCACGTGTGTCCGTACACCGGCCTTGCGCACCTCATCGAGATGACTCGCGTCGACGAGCACGCGGCGCGCGCGCCCGATGCGCAGTTCGGCGGCGATGTCGCTGCCCGGTCGCAGGAGCACGGCCACCGCACCGATGCGACTCAGAGCTGCTGCGGTCCAGAGCAGCACGGCCCCCGAATCGACGAGCACCCCGACGTGCTCGCCACGGCGGACGCCGACCCACAACAGCCGCAGGACCAGGTCGTCAACCTCGCGTGCGACGTCGGCGCGGGTGTGGGCGCGGCCGCGGTAGAGCAGGCAGACCGCGGTGGGGTCGCGGTCGTACGCCTCGGCGAGCAGCCCACCGTAGGACACCGTCGTCGATCCTCGGACCCGTTCCAACCGCAACAATCTCGGCACCTGATTGACCGCTTCGGTGGTGACCTCGGCCAGCGCTCCGGTGGCGCGCCCCACCACATCTCGTGCCAGGCCGGGCGCCGCGAGCATGCCCTCGGTGCCCGCGTTGAGCAGTTGCCGTACCGTGCCGCCGCCCTCGGGTTCGCGTTCGACGAGGCCCACTTCCCGCGCGTCCGCCAGGTTCTCCGGCCGCTCGTTGCGGCCACCGATCCATCCCACCCACCGAGCGACGGTCGGCCAGGTCTCCCGATTGGCCCGTGACCCCACTCCGAGGCCGAAGTGCCCGGTGGGCATGGTGCATTCCCAGACCTCGGTGTGTGGCAGACCCTTGACGACGTCGCGGACCGCGCGCGGCGGCGCGAAGGCGTCGTACTGGCCGGTGAAGATCAGGACCGGGCAGGTGATGTCGGCCATGGTGACCGCGCGGCCGTCGAAGACCAGGCCGCCCCGCACGAACCGGTCATTGGTCATCGACTCCATGACCTCGGCGATGGCGGGCCCCGGAAAGGCGATCCAGCCCTCGTTCGAGAGGAAGCGGCGTTGACGCTCTCGTGGGAGCAACGCGTCGCGGTCGCCGAGCGCCATCAGGTACTGCAGACGTTGCTTGGCCGTGGCGATCGGAGAGGTCCAGCTGAACAGATTCGCCGATGCCCAACCGGGCAGTCCGGTACGCGAGAGCACCCCGATGCCGAGTTTGCTGATCGCCGAGAAGATCTCCTCGGGCAGGTCGAGTCCCGGTAGCGAGAGCGGCTCCATCGGACTGCCGAGCGCGAAGATACTCGCGATCGACTCGGTGCGGCGCAACGCCGCTGCCTGATAACAGAACAGTCCGCCCTGGGAGTATCCGCCGATGTGCACGTCGCGGCCGACGGTTCGGCGTACGGCGTCGATGGCGTCGGACACCGCGAGGACGTGGTCGGTGACGTTGCGCTGCAATCCGTTCGGCTCCGCGGCCGGGTCGCCGAAGTCGACGACCCACGGGTCCATACCGGAATTATGCAGGTGCGCAACGGCACTGGTGGACGGTGACACGTCCCATACATCGGCACTGAGCATCAGCGGCGGAACGAGCAGCACCGGATCACGGTCGGGCGACGTGCGGGTCTCGGCGGTGAAATAGCGACGCAACGTCACCAGCGGCGTGCGCAGCATGACGTCGTAGGGCGAGGGCTCCTCGCCGGTGTCGAGGCCGCCGAAACGCAGGTATTCCACCACGTTGGCGACCGTGTGGACGGTGTGGGAAATGCGGCTGCCCAGACCGTCGTCCGTCGGAGAGTCCGTCACGTCGGTGCTCGCCGTGTCGTTCTTCGCCGTGTTGTTGTTCGTCACATCGTTGTTCGTCACCGTCGGTTGCCCTTTCGATCCATCGGTTGCGAGCCAGGAGCAGCGAGGTCGGACGCTGCAGCGACCTCGGCGAGAATGTCGGCGACGCGTTCCGGCGCGTCGATCTGGGGTAGGTGGCCGGCACCGGGAATCATCACCAGCCGGGTACCGGGGACAGCCTCGATGAAGGCGTCCGCGCCACGGACGTCGCACACCGGGTCGGCCGACCCCCAGACGAGCGTGATCGGCCGCCGGAAATCGTCGACGGACCACACTCCCTGCTGTATCTCGGCCATGAGTCGCCGGCCCAATACGCCGACCCGACGGAACTCCGCCATGCCGCGAAAATGTGAGCCGAAGCGCCACGCATTGCGCGCACCGTGCGCGAGCCGGACACGGTAATAGACGGCGATCGCCCCCTGGACGGCCACCGCGGGATAGGGAATCCGATAGGCGACCCGAAGCATCGGCAGCAGATGGTCGATGGCGTCATTGGCGTGGTGCAGCGCGGGCCGGAACCCGAGCCCGGCGGGCGCGAGCGCCACCGCGGCGGCGACGTCGTCGCGCGCCGTGGCCGCGCGCACCGCGACGGTGGCGCCCATCGAGTTGCCGACGACGATCGCCGGTGGGTCGTCGGGACCGCGCAGGGCGGCGAGCACCGCGGCGACGAAGTCGTCATAGATCTCCAGCAGACGTCCGTCCCGGGAGATCCCCGAGGCCCGACCGAATCCCGGAAGGTCCACCGCGGCCGCACGGATTCCGCGAGAGCCCAATACTTCCAACAGATCTCGCCAGGTGTCGGCACTGTCGGCGAAGCCGTGCAACAACAGCAACAGCGGTCCGTCGCCGTCGACCTCCAACACCCTCGTGCGATGCGAACCGACGACGAGCCGACGCTCGCGCACCGCGGTTCGTCGTCGGGAAAGCATGGTTGTCGGGCGGGTCTGCCCCATGGGTTCTCCTCTTCACCGGTGGCATCCGTCCTCCGCACATTCGGAGTGGACTGTGATTGACACCACGTCTGAACAGATTGTATGGTCGCACGTATGGTGCAGTCCAGACCCCAATCGAAGAAACTCCGCTCCGGACATCAGCCGTCGGGCGCATTCACCCCGACGCCCGATTTCACCGATGCGGAATTGACGGATGCTCTCGCCGAGGCGAATCTGCCGATCCTGCTCGGTTCGCTCGCCCTGCTCACCGGCGACGACCGCTGGATCTCGGAGCCGTATCTCCCGACCGCTCCGAGGGACCTCGGGGATCACGATTCGGGTGGGTTCGACGACGAGTTGGCAGCGCGGATACGCACGGAAGCGGCCGAGGTGCTCATCGCCTGGCGGGACGGGACGTTGCAACCGCCGGCCGATCTGCCCGAGCCCGAGCGACTTTCGGCCGCGCTGTCGGTGATGCTGCACGATTCGATCCCCGCGGATTACGGTCGTCTGCTCGGTGAGGAGATGGGAATCTATGCCCGTCACAGCGAACCGCAGTCGAGGCCTCGGTCGGGCTTCCGGGTCCTGATCATCGGCGCCGGCATCTCGGGGTTGGCGATGGCAGTGCGTCTGGCGCAGGCCGGTATTGCCTACACCGTCGTCGACAAGAACCCCGACGTCGGCGGCACGTGGCACGAGAACTTCTATCCGGGGTGCGGGGTCGACACCCCGAGCTACCTCTATGCCCTGTCGTTCGATCCCAAGCCGGACTGGTCGAGTTACTTCGCACCGCAGAGCGAGCTCGCCGACTACTGGCGCACCCTGGCGCAGCGTCACGGCGTCCTGGCCAACACCCGGCTGAGCACGCTCGTCCACGAGGCGCAGTTCGACGAGGCCACCTCGAAGTGGGAGATCAGCATCGGACCGGCCGACGACGATGAGGCGACGGAGACACTCGTCGCCGACGTCGTCATCAGCGCCGTCGGGCTCCTCAACCAGCCAAGCATCCCCGATCTACCCGGACTCTCCGATTTCGGCGGTCCGACCCTGCACACCGCCCGTTGGGATCGCTCGATCGATCTCGCGGGCAAACGGGTCGCCGTCATCGGAACCGGCGCCAGCGCCATGCAATTCGTGCCCGCCAGCGCGGAGGTGGCGCAGGAGGTCCGCGTCTTCCAACGGACCGCGCAGTGGGCGATTCCGCACCCTCTCAAGGGTGCCGATGTGTCGGCCGCCGTGCACTTCCTCAATGAGCACGTGCCCTACTACTTGGCCTGGTATCGCGCCCGGCTGTTCTGGCGCATGGGTGACAAGGTGTGGGGTCTGCTGCAGGTGGATCCCGAGTTCCCGCATCTCGGTCGGGCCATCAACAAGGGCAACGACCGGCTTCGCGCGCAACTCACCGCCTACATCGAGCACGAGCTCGCCGAGCACCCGGACGTGCTGGCCCGCAGCGTGCCCGACTATCCGCCGTACGGAAAACGCCTGCTGATCGATGCCGGCTGGTTCCGATCACTGACCCGCGACAACGTCGTACTCGTCACGGACGGCATCGAGAAGATCACCGAGACCGGCGTCCGAACGGTCGACGGCACCGATCACGAGGCCGACATCCTGGTGCTGGCAACAGGTTTCAAGGCGGTCGACGTCCTCGCCTCCCTCACCGTACGAGGCCGAGGCGGGCACACACTCCGGGAGGTATGGGGCGAGGGCGACGGCCGCGCCTTCCTGGGCATCTCGGTTCCCGGGTTCCCCAACTTCTTCTGCCTGTACGGCCCGAACACCAACACCGGGCACGGCGGCACCGTGATCGCGGGCACCGAGATGCAGGTACAACACGTCACCGCGTTGATCAGCTCGATGATCGACGACGACCTCGCCACCATCGAGGTGCGCCAGGAGTCCCACGACTCCTACAACGAGGAACTCGACGACGCACTCGCGCACACGGTGTGGGACTTCGGCGGTACCACCACCTATTACCGCAACGCCCGCGGGCGGATCGTGACGAACAGCCCGTGGCGCTACGTCGATTACTGGGATCGCGTCCACGAACCGGAGCCATCGGATTTCGTCGTCACCCCCCGCAACGGATCGGCAGCAGAGCATGCCACCGAATCGACAACGGTCACCTCGTCCCAATAGGGGAATGTCCGGGTAGGGCATGCCCCACCCCACCCCCACATCTCGATCCCACCGAAGATCCATCGCCACCACGAGCAGCGAGGTCACGTCCCCATGTCCCAGAGCACCGACACCCGTACTCCACAGGCCGCACCCGGAGTTGCCGCCGCCACGATCCCGGCAGCATTCCAGGCCACCGTCGCCGACCGCGGCGACCGGCTCGCCCTGCACGACTTCGGCACCGAGAAGTCGTTGTCGTGGAACGACTATGCCCGCATCGTGGCGGAGGTGGCCGCAGGGTTGGCCGATCTCGGCATCGGGCGGGGCGACACCGTGGCGATCATGCTGCCCAACTGTCCGGAGTTCCACATCATCGACATGGCGACCTTGCATCTGGGTGCGACGCCGTTCTCGATCTACCTGACCTCGGCGCCCGAGCAGATCAGTTATCTGTTCGACAACGCCGAGAACACGGTGCTGGTGACCGAATCCCGCTTCCTCCCCGCGATCGGAGCGGCGGCGGCTCCGCGGCTGGCGCATGTGGTCGTCGTCGATTCCGTCGACGGCAACGATGCGGTGGGCGCGGCCCGGGTGAGCACCCTTGACGAGCTCCGCAGCCGCCGGCCGGCGGGATTCGATTTCGAATCAACGTGGGGCGCAGTCCGGTCCGACGATGTCGCCACGCTCATCTACACCTCGGGGACGACCGGCGACCCCAAGGGCGTGGAGCTCACGCACGCCAATCTCATGTTCGTCATGCACACCTGTAATCTGCGTTTCCCCTTCGCCGTCGAGGGTGCAGCGATCTCCTACCTGCCGACCGCACACGCAGCAGACCGGGTGTTCTCGCACTACCTGGCAACGGCCACCGGATGGCCGATCACCACGGTCGCGAACGCGTCGTCGGTGTTCGCCGCGGTCGCCGAGACCCATCCGTCGTGGTTTCTCGGCGTCCCGCGGATCTGGGAGAAGCTGCGCGCCTCGCTGCTCGCGAAATTCGATGCACTGCCCGATGGTTCACGGGAAACCACCCTCGCCG
This sequence comes from Gordonia sp. L191, assembly GCF_030077625.1. Lineage (NCBI taxonomy): Bacteria > Bacillati > Actinomycetota > Actinomycetes > Mycobacteriales > Gordoniaceae > Gordonia > Gordonia sp. L191. The sequence goes on from NZ_CP125996.1 coordinate 3,625,343, forward strand.
CGGTGGACGCGGCCATCGAGAAAGTACGGATCGAGCAGCGCCAGGAGGAGGTGCCGGGTGATCTCGCCGACCGGGTTGCCGAGGCCGATGCCATGATCCTCGCACCGTTGCGGACCCAGCTGGGTTTCGATCGCGTCGCGCTTCTCATGACCGGTGCTGCGCCGATTGCGCCCGCGGTGCACGAATTCTTTCTCGCACTCGGTCTTCCGCTCCAAGAGGGCTTCGGCATGTCGGAGACCGGCGCTCTGGGCTTCACCAACCTGCCCACCGACATCCGGATCGGGAAAGTCGGTATCGCGCAGCCGGGGACCGAGGCGAAACTCGCCGACGACGGCGAACTGTTGCTCCGCGGACCCCATGTCATGAAGGGCTACCGCAAGACTCCCGAGAAGACCGCCGAGGCCATCGACTCGCACGGCTGGCTGCACACCGGCGACATCGCCGTCATCGATGACGACGGATGGGTGAGCATCGTCGACCGCAAGAAGGAACTCATCATCAACGCGGCGGGAAAGAACATGTCGCCGGCCAACATCGAGGGGACCCTGAAGAGTGCGTCTCCGCTGATCGGGCAGGCCTGTGTCATCGGTGACCGCCGCCCCTACAACGTGGCGCTTCTGGTGCTCGACCCCGATTCGGCGCGGACCTTCGCCACCCAACGTGGCCGTGCCGATGCCGCATTGTCGGACCTGGTCGACGATCCGGAGCTTACGCAGCTCATCGCCGAGGCCGTGGAGCAGGCGAACGCGCGACTCTCTCGTGTCGAACAGATCAAGGCCTACCGCCTCCTCGACGCCGAGTGGTTGCCCGACTCCGAGGAACTCACCCCGACAATGAAGCTCAAGCGACGGGGTGTCGCAAGCAAGTACGAGGGACTGATCGAGGAAATCTACGAGCAGTCGGCTCGCTGAACGCAGGAACCGCTCTGCCACAGACTCTTTGACGGCCACTGTGACGAGCGGGCTTGACAGAAAATAAACTAACGTCGATAGTAAACGTGTGACCCCGCTCACCCACCCGCGGAGCAGACGAAGGACTACCGATGACCACTGACACCACCACCATGCCGCCGGACGTCTGGTCGGACCGCATCCAGGAACGCCGGACGCGCGCGTTGCGCGGTCTCCTCGCCCATCTGGACGGTTCCCGGACGGATCAGTGGTCGCGCATCACGCACACCGAACCCGACGACTTCCGCGATCACCGACGCGCCGAACTCGAACGCGATCGAGTGTTCGGCGAGGTACCATTCATCGTCGCCCACTCGTCGGAGGTGGCCGAACGCAACGATTTCGTCAGCGTGGATCTGCCCCGCAACAAGGTGGTGGTGATCAGACAGCGCGACGGCGGGGTCAAGGCCTTCGTCAATGCCTGCCGCCATCGCGGTGCGCAGCTGGTCACCGAACCGGCAGGCAAGTGCCGGCTGTTCTCGTGTCCGTACCACCGGTGGTCCTACGACCCCGATGGCCGGTTGCGGACGGTCACCCTCGACGACACCTTCGGCGACTTCGATCGCGGCGACTTCGGATTGGTGCCGATCCCGGTTCAGGAGCGCCACGGATTCATCTGGGTCATCGACAACGCCGACCGCGAGATCGACGTGGCCGCGTGGCTCGGACCCGAGCTCGATGCGATCCTCGCCGAGTACCGCATCGACCAACTGGTGAGCATCGATCCACACCTATGAGCGACCCGTCAACCAAAAGATCATGCAGGACGGCTTTCTCGACAACTACCACGTGAAGTACGCACACCCGAACACCGCCGGAAAGATGCTGCACACCAACGCTGTCGTGCTGGAAGAGCTGGGCTCGTCGTTCTCGTTCCTCACCGCACGCAAGAGCATCGACCAGTTCACCGGGCACGACGTCGACTGGGATCGGTCGATGGAGGGACACACCATCGAGAGCTGCTTTCTCGCGCCGAACACGATGATGCTCAAGCACGCAACACATTTCGAGTTGCTCACCTTTCGACCGGTCGGCGCCGACCCCCATCGGTCGATCATGCAGATGCGCATCATGGCGCCGTCGGTCGAGGCGAGCGGGCTCTCACCGGAACACTGGACCAAGCGATGGGCCAAGAACTGGGGCTTGCTGATCGCGATCCTGCACGACGAGGCCTTCCCGATCCTCGACGGCTCTCAGGAAGCGCTCACCAGCCAGGACATGGGCACGATGCTGTTGGGTCGCAATGAGATCGTTAGCCATCTCTTTCGGCGCGAGATCGATCGGCTCATCGCTCTGGAGCCGTCCCGATGATCATGACGACGACGGAACCGACGACTCTGACGTCCTACCCCGGACCGCCGTCGGCGGCCGCGTCGGAGCTGATCGATACCGCCCGCACGGTCGATCTCGAGATGGGGTTCGCCGACCGAATCCCCACGCACCCGAGGGCGACGTCCACGATCGAGATCCGCACCCGGCTGCACCGTTGGGGCGCACCGACCACCACTGAACCCCGACTCGCCGGCGTCATCCTGGTCACCCGAACCGAGGACGGCCCGTACGAGCTCGACGTGGTCATCGACCCGGATCACCGTGCGACCGGTGTTGCCACATCGGCGTTCGAGTGCATCGCGGCGCAGCGTCCACCAGGATTCCCTCCGGTCGGGCGGCCGATCGTGGCCAGGAGCGCAGGGGCCCATCCGGCCGCCGCGCGCCTGGCCCGACGATGTGGCGCAGCGGTCATCGGCGAGCGACACCACCTGGTTCTCCCCTCACGCTCGGCGTTGTCGCACTCCCGCGCGTCGGACGTGGTGGGCTCGGATCGGTTTGTGCACAACGCTTTCGGTGCGGACGGCACGCTCGAGGTGTTCGACCACGGCCACCTCCTCGCCGCGGTGCGGACGGACCGGCACGATGACGTCGGCGTCATCGGCTCGGTGGCGATGATCGGTCCGCCATCCGCGCAACGCTTGTCACCGGTTGTCGCCGCCGCAGCCGACGCCTTGTTCGCCTCGGGGGTCACCAGCGTGGAGACGACCCTGAATCCCGAAGAGCCCGACGCCCTGGCCGCATTCCGCAGCGCAGCGTTTCATCACGATCGCACCGACATCCTCTATTCGCCCGGCGTCTCATCGCCCAGCCTCTCATCGCCCGGCTTCTCATCGCTCACCGAGGACTTCTCATGAACAACAGCATTCTCCGACCCCTGGCCGCGGGGACCGAGCGGCAGCCCGATCAGCCGTCGGTGACATGCGGGGATCGCACGCTGACCTGGCGCGAGCTCGATATTGCCGCGAATTGTGCCGCGCACGAGCTGATCGCACTCGGCGTCACCCGCGGCCGACGCGTGGCCCTGCTGGGCCGCCCGTCGATCAGCTGGGTTGTCGCCGCGGTGGCCGCGCTCAAACTCGGCGCGGTCATCTGCCCTCTCAACGAGCGCAGTAGCGCAAGCGAACTCGCGCATTTCATCAACAAGGTGACCCCTCAGATCGTCGTCGCCGCGTCCTCATTACGCCCGCTGCTCGACGCCGCGACACCGTCGGCCGACATCGACGGTCTCGGATCGGCCCACACACCGGCACCACTACCGCATATCCCGGCCGACGGCTCGGCACCGGTCGCGATCATGTCGACGTCGGGTTCCACGGGCGAACCCAAAGGCGTGGTCTACTCGCATGATTCGTTGATGAGCGCACTGTTCGAGTGGTGTCTGCAGGAGCCGGCGTTTCTGCGGGCGCGGGCGCTCAGTGTGAGTTCGATGGCATTCGGCGCCGGCCTGCTCAACGGTTTCCTCGGTCCGCTGATCCTCGGTGGCAGCTGTGTGTATCTCCCGGAATGGGATCCCGCTGTGGCCCTGGCACTGATCCGCGACGAGAAGATCATCCATCTCGGCGCCACCACGATCTTCTACGAGCAGATGGCCGCGCACCCGGAGTTCGCCGCTGCCGACCTGTCGTCGCTGACTGTCGCCTTCACCGGGGGAAACCCGGTGACCTCGGCCCTCATCGACGCGTGGTCGGCCAAGGGCATCGGACTTCGGCAGGTGTACGGGCTGACCGAGTCCCAATCGAACGCCACGGTGCCCGGTGTTGCGATGCCCATGGCTCACCCCGAATATGTCGGCATCGGTGGAATCCTGAACGAGGTCACCCTCATCGGTGCCGACGAACAACCCTGTGCGCCCGGCGAACCCGGGGAAGTACGGATCACCGGACCGGGCATCGCCGCGGGCTACTGGTTCGATGAGCCACTCACCGAGGCCACCTTCGGGGGCGGGTCGTTGCGAACCGGTGACATCGGTGTGCGGGACGAGTACGGGATTCGGATCATCGGGCGCACCAAGGACATCATCATCTCCGGTGGCATCAACATCTATGCCGCCGAGCTCGAGCGCATCATCGCGGAGATACCACAGGTGACCGAGGTCGCCGTGATCGGGGTCGCCGACGCGGAGTTCGGCGAGACGCCCGCGGCAGTGGTCCGGGCAGCGGGGAGCATCACGCCCGAGGACGTCGTGCGACACTGCCGCGACCGGCTGGCCGCGTACAAGGCGCCGCGCTATGTGGAGTTCGTCGACGACCCGCTGCCCCGCACAGCGGGAATGAAGATCCGGAAGGGGAGCCTGCGCGACCGCTATGCCGATCTCCCGCAACATGGGACGCGGATCGGGACCGCAGTGGCTACCTGAACCGCAGTGGCGAGCCGGGTATCGTGGGCGAGTTGTTGCCGGGCACCGAAACCCGCAGGAGGAGGTGGACATGGGACGGCGACCGCTCATCGAGCGCTCTGTGGCGGTTCAGACCGCGATCGACATCGTCGACTCCGACGGCCCCGCCGGGCTGAGCCTCGAACGCATCGCCGTACGGCTCAACGTCCGGGCGCCCTCGCTCTACAACCACTTTCGCGACAAGAACGAGATCCTCGCCGAGGTAGCGCGGGCGATCGTGCTGCAGACGCCACCGCACGATCCCATTGATGACGGCGACTGGCAGCAGTGGCTCATCGAGGGCGCGGTGATGTTCCGTAGCACGCTGCTCGCCCACGCCCGGGCGGTCCCCCTCGTCGTCGAGCACTTTCCCGCCGGGTTGCTCGAAAAGCTGTACGCCACACACTGTGCCGTGCTCGACGAGCACGGTGTCCCGTCGGATCGTCAGATGTTCATCGTCGAATCCGTGCACCGCATGACGATCGGATCGGCGATGTGTGCGGCCACCGGCCGACCGGCGATGACCCCGGTCACCGACCCCTCCCTGTTCAGCACGGAGGTGGCGGCGTCGCTCGATAGCGACGACTGGAACGACGACGTGCTGTTCGTCGAGATGCTGCGAGTCTTCTTGCAGGGGATCGGCGCCGAGATCGCCTAGGAGAAGGAAGAGCCCTCCTCCGGAATACCTCGATTGCCGATGGGGTTGAGTCCTTCAGTTGCTCAGATTTGAGCAATCTCGATCCGAGGAGGACCCCATGCCCGCCGTCACCGCCGACACCACCACCCTGCCCCGGCTGACGCTGGCACCACTCGAGGCCACCGAACGCCCGGTGCGCACCATCACCCGCGGCCCGCGCGGCTATGAGGGCGAGGGTTTCCCCGTCGTGCGCGCCTTCGCCGGCGTGCCCACATCGGCGCTCGACCCGTTCATCCACATGGATCAGATGGGCGAGGTCGACTACCAGCCGGGTGAACCGAAGGGCACCGACTGGCATCCGCACCGCGGATTCGAGACCGTCACCTACATGATCGACGGCCGCTTCCAACACCAGGATTCAACCGGCGGCGGAGGTCTCATCGAGAACGGCGCCACCCAGTGGATGACCGCCGGATCGGGCATCTTGCACATCGAGACCCCGCCCGCCGAACTGGTGGAATCGGGCGGTCTGTTCCACGGCATCCAGCTATGGGTGAATCTGCCCGCCAAGGACAAGTTCCTCACGCCGCGCTACCAGAATCTCGAGGGCGGCAACGTCGCTCTGGTCGCCTCCCCCGACGGCGGTGCGCTGGTGCGCATCATCGCCGGCGAGATCGACGGACATGCCGGTCCGGGGTCCACCCACACCCCGATCACTGTCGCGCACACCACGATCGAGCCGGGTGCGTCCGTGTCGGTGCCGTGGCGCACCGACTTCAACGCACTGGCCTACGTGTTGTCCGGTCGGGGAACCGTCGGCCCCGACGCCCGGCCCATCGAGCAGGGACAACTCGCGGTCTTCGGTGCCGGCGACCGCATCACCGTCAGTGCCGACGCCGGGCAGGACAGCAATCGGCCGGCACTGGAGGTGCTGTTTCTCGGCGGTCAACCGATCCGCGAGCCCGTGGCCCAGTATGGTCCGTTCGTGATGAACACCCGTGAACAGTTGATCGAGGCCATGGAGGATTTCCAGGCCGGACGTCTCGGCGTCGTTCCGCCGAATGCGCTGATGCCGCACACCGGTATCCGATGAGCAGAGCCCCTGGCACCGCAGGCGGGCGGGCGAGTGCTGATCCCGTGACGGACGCGTGGCGTCCGTTCATCGAGACCAGCGCTCGCCTGCAGACCCTGCTCGACGACGATCTGCGCCGACACTGCGGAATGTCGTTGTCGGACTATCACATTCTGTTGATCCTGCACGAATGCCCCGATGGCCGAGCGCGGATGCGTGAGCTGTCGCACCGGATGGTCTTCTCGACCTCGCGGCTCTCGTATCAGATCGATGTGATGGTGCGGCGGGGTTGGCTGTCACGTGCGGCGGTCCCCGAGGATCGGCGTGGGAGCTATGCGGTGCTCACCGACGACGGACGTGCGGCGTTCACCGCCGCCGCCCGAGATCACGGCACGGCCGTGCGACGCCTCTACGCCACTGCACTGACCGCGCAGGACGGTGCGGCACTGGGCGATCTGATGCGCACGCTGGCCGCCCATCTCGACGACCTCGAAGGCGAGACCCCTCGATGACCACCACCGAGCACACCATTCGGGTGATCCGTTCCGACGATCGCCACCGGTGGGACAACGAATGGCTCACCTCGCTCCAATCGTTCCCCGCCACCGGCAATTTCGATCTCGTCGGCAACGCGCACGGCGTCCTGCTGGTCAACAACGACGACACCGTGGACGCCGCCGAGGGCTTCGACACCCACGAGCACACCGACGTCGAGATCATCACCTGGGTCGTCGACGGCGCTCTGCATCATCGGGATTCGCGCGGCAACTCCGGAATCCTCACGCCCGGCGTCGTGCAGCGGATGACCGCGGGCACCGGCATCACCCACTCCGAACGCAATGCCGCCACCCGCACCGAGCGCACCCGATTGCGCGTCGTGCAGATGTGGGTGGCCACCGAATATGCCGGTCACGAACCGGAATACGCCGAAACCGACGTCACCTCCGCACTGTCGACCGGCGAACTCGTGCCGATCGTGTCGGGACTCGACCGCGATCGTCACAGCGGTGCACTGTCTTTGCCGAATCCGTTTGCCGCACTGCATGCCGCGCGAATGACCGCGGACACCTCGGTGATGCTGCCGGGCGCCCGGTTCGGTCACCTGTATGTCGTGCGCGGATCGGTCGCACTCGACGGCACCCGCCTCACCGACGGTGACGCCGCACGCCTGACCGATGCCGACGACATGCCGGTCACCGCCACCGACTACGCCGAGATCCTCTACTGGGAGATGCACGCCGGCTTCTGAACACCCATCATGCCGTCGTCCTTATGGTCCCCCAACCACCTTCACTCCGGACGTCGTCAGTCCGGCCCGCCTTCATTCCAACAGCGACGGCTCGTCGGCGGTCGACAGCGTGAGGACGGCCTCCACGATCGCGTCCTGCTCCTCGATCTCGGCCTCGATACGGCGCAACAGAACCGCGACGTCGTGCTCTCGCAGATCGCCGCGGATGTCGATGGCGGCAACGAGGTAATACTGTGCGGGACCCACGTATTCGACGTGCAGGTAGGTCACCCGATCGACGTCGGGGTGGGCCAGCAGACGGTGCAGGATCGCCTGCCGGGTGGCCGGCAAAGCCCGCTGTCCCAGTAGGAATTCGCTGTTGCGTTTGATCAGGAATATCGCGATGACGCCCAACAACAAGCCCACCAGGATCGAACCGACCGCGTCGTACACCGCCGACCCGGTGATCTCGTGCAGCGCCATCCCGGTGGCCGCGATCGCCAGGCCCACCAGTGCCGCAGCATCTTCGGCGAATACCGCGCGGAGCGTCGTGTTGGAGGTGCGGCTGACAAAACGCAACGGGTGCATCGAGATTCGTCGCCCGCCCGCACGTGCCTGCCGGATCGACTGGATGAACGAGGTTGCCTCCAAAACCGCCGAGATCGCCAACACGAGGTAGCCGACCACGTAATCGGCGTCGGGCTCGGGATGTGAGAGCGAGGTGATGCCATGCATCACCGACACCGCGGCGCCGACGGCGAACAATCCGAAAGCGGCGAACATCGACCAGATGTAGGTTTCGCGGCCGTGGCCGAACGGATGCGCCCGATCCCGCCCCAGGCCGCCCCGCCGCTCGGCGATGAGCAGGAACACCTCGTTGCCCGCATCGGCCCACGAGTGCGCCGACTCGGCGACCATCGACGCCGACCCCGTGATCGCCGCGGCGACGGTCTTCGCCACGGCCACAAGGATGTTCATGGCGAAGGCGATGATCACGGTGACCATCGACTCGTTCGCCGGCGTCGTCGGCTCGTGCGTCGTCGGCTCGGAAGTCATTGCTCGATCGTCTCACGCGGCGCAGCTCGCCACTGCCCCGACGACACGCTCCACCACGCACAGATGGACGTGCGACGCGACCCCTGCAGGGGTGCGTCGCACGTCGTCACCTCAACCAGTCCCGGCTGTGAGAGGGTTACCCGAGACTGAACGGCTGTCCGTAGAAGCTGACGATCTGCTCCCCGTGGTCGCCGATGATGTACACATTCGCAAACGAGCGCGCCTGCGCATAGCCGGCACACCCGTTGACCTGCATGGTCTCGTTGGTGTAGCTGACCTCGCCATGGGTGGTCTTGACGATCGGCACCCACGACTTGTGCTGGTCGTTGCCGAACGGATCGGCACGCTCGTAGTCGTAGACATAGTAGTTGACGGCCTGGCCGGGTCCGACCGAGATGGAGCCACCCTCGTTGACCGTTCCCGAGGCCGCGCCCGAGGTCGACACCGACCCCGACGGGGTGTTCGAGTTGGTGAAGCCGTTGAGGTTCACCTGGCAGCCGACGGTGTAACCGGCCTGGAACTTGATCTTGCTGACCGGCTTGCTGGTGGTGACGTTGTAGGTCGCCGACACCCAGGCGTTGCGGTGCAACGGGGTGCTACCCAGCGACGGGCTGATGGTGGCGGTCTCGCCCGAACGGGTCAGGGTGACCCCGACGCCGTCACCGGTGGCCAGCGTCTGGGTCTGCGACGGGAGGGAGACGTGGACGTCGGCGGCCGCGGCACCCGCGGTGGCCAGGACGGCGATCGCCGCGGCGGCGGGCACACCGGCAAGAACCGAGAGACGCGTGAAACGGATTGTCATTGTGTTCCTTGTGTAGTTCGTCGGTGTCGAGTGGGGCCGGTCAGCCGATCGAGAACGGCTTGCCATAGAGGTTGATCTTGTTGTGGTCGTTTCCGCCGGTCTCGACGGTGACGAATGACCGCGCCTGCGCATAACCCGCACAGTTCTGGATCTGCATGGCGAACCGCTGGTAGTTGAAGTAGTAAGTGCCGGCCTTGGCGATGTCGAAGTTGTCGATCTGCACGAAGGTCACCTGACCGGGGGTCAGCGGAACGCTCAACGACCCCGACGCACCGGGCACGCCGGCTGAGGTGATGCTGCCGGTGATTCCGGCGGTCAGGCTGCCGATGTTGACCTGGCATCCGACGATGTACCCGGCCGACAAGGTCGCGGCCGAGCCGTCGTTGGAGGTGCCGTTGGTACCCGGCATCGTCGCCTCACCCGCGGGACCGTTGGCCGGGAACGATCCGGTGGGCTGCAGCTTGGGTGCCTTCAACGTGATGTTGGCGCTGACCCACACGTTGCGTCCCGCACCGTTGGCGGCCATCGACGGTGACACCTGTGCCGACTCGTTGGTGCGCGTCAGCGTGAGGTCGTGCGCCGATACGCTGCCGTTCGGCAACGGAACGAAGGTGTCGGCGTGGGCGGGTGCCGCCGCGCCCGCGGTGATACCGGCCGCGATGGCGCCCGCGGCGATCGCCGTCAAGGCCCCCCGGCGTGCGCGCACCGGTGACTCGATCGTGCTCATGAATTCCTCTCGGAGTGTCCTTCGGTCGCCGCCTTCGGCAACGTCGGGCGAAGCGTACTGATACCCCGGCGAACAACAGGTGAACACGACGAGCCCTCCGGACGTCGATCTGACCCCGCTCAGGCAAAGCACCAGAACGCCTGAATTCGTTGTGACACAAGCAATTCAGTCAATATGGACAATCTCCGCCAAGCGGCCTGTCGGAGTGAACACGCACATTGACAACAACTCCGACGACCGTCGGTACTACGCTGATCCGATGCCGAAGACGACGATGCCGCACGGGACGCTGCGACGGTGGTTCCTGTCCGACATCTCTCCCGAACCCGCGGGCTTGATGGGGCCGTACCGGCGCACGAACACCGAGACGAAAACCCACTCGTGGTGGAAGGTGATGTGCCTCACCGGTGTCGACTACTTTTCGTCACTGGGGTACCAACCGGGCATCGCAGCACTGGCCGCCGGCACCATCGCACCGTTGGCGACGATCGTGCTGGTGGCCCTGACGCTGTTCGGCGCGCTGCCGGTGTATCGATACATCGCCGCACGTTCGCCGCACGGCTCCGGATCGATCGCGATGCTCGAACGACTCCTGCCGTGGTGGGGCGGAAAGGTGTTCGTCCTCGTGCTGCTCGGATTCGCAGCCACCGACTTCTTGATCACCATGACCCTCTCGGCGGCCGACGCCACCGCGCACTTCATCGAGAATCCGTTCGTTCCGGACATTTTCAGCGGGCACAACGTCGCCATCACCCTGGTGTTCCTCGCGTTTCTCGCCGCGATCTTCTTGCGCGGCTTCACCGAAGCCATTGCGGTCGCCGTGGGGCTCGTCGCAATCTACTTGGCGCTCAACGTCGTGGTCATCGCCGACGGTTTGTGGCGCATCGCCACCTCACCCCACGTGGTCGTCGACTGGAGCCACGCCATGACCGCCGAACACGGCAGTCCGTGGATGATGATCGCGATCGCGCTGCTGGTGTTCCCGAAACTCGCGCTCGGTTTGTCCGGATTCGAGACGGGGGTGGCGGTGATGCCCCAGATCGACGGCTCGCCGGATGATCCGCCGGATCGCCCGACCGTTCGTATCGCCGGTACCCGCCGACTGCTGGCCACCGCAGCGGTCACCATGAGCATCCTGCTGATCACCAGCAGCCTGGTGTGCACGATCCTCATCCCGGAGAAGGCGTTCGACGTCGGCGGCCAGGCGAACGGACGTGCCCTGGCCTTCCTCGCCCACGCCGACCTCGGCAACGCCTTCGGCACCGTCTACGACATCAGCACGATCCTCATCCTGTGGTTCGCCGGGGCGTCGGCGATGGCCGGACTGCTCAACCTCGTTCCGCGCTACCTCCCGCGGTACGGCATGGCACCGGACTGGGCGCGCGCCAACCGCCCGCTGGTGGTCGTGTTCATCCTGATCGCCGCCGGCGTCACGATCTACTTCGACGCCTCGGTCGACAAACAGGGTTCGGCCTACGCGACCGGTGTGCTGGTGCTGATGACCTCGGCCGCCATCGCGGTGATGCTCTCGGTACGCAAACATCGCCGACGCGTCGCCACCATCTGTTTCGGCGGTATCGCCCTGGTGTTCTGCTACACCACCGTCACCAACATCATCGAACGCCCCGAAGGTGTGCAGGTCGCCGCGTTCTTCATCGCCGCGATCCTCATCCTGTCCTTCGCATCCCGCATCAGTCGCTCGTTCGAACTCCGCAGTGGGGAGATCACCTTCGACGAAACGGCTCAGCAGATCATCGACGGTGCCGCTCTGGCCGGCGAGATCCACATCGTCACCCATGACCCCGACGATCGGTCCCTCGTCGAATACCGCGAAAAGGAACTGCAGCAACGCGCCGAAAGTCATATTCCCGACGCCGACCAGATCGTCTTTCTGGAGGTCAACGTCACCGACTCATCGGACTTTGTCACCGACCTGGAGATCCACGGGCGCTATCACGAGGGCGGATTCCGCATCCTGTGGGTGAGTTCGGCGGCGGTCCCGAACACGATCGCGTCCACCCTGTTCGCCATCCGCGACTGGACCGACCTGGTACCCAACGTCTATTTCGAATGGAGCGAGGACAACCCGATCGTCAACATCTTGCGCTTCCTGTTCATCGGGCAGGGTGAGGTGGCCGCGGTGACCCGCGAGGTGGTGCGCCGGGCCGAACCCGATCTCGAACGCAGACCGGTGATCCACGTCGGCTGACACCATCGCGTAAATACCGCGGGCAATCCGTGACGCGCAGCACACCGAACCCCTGATGTCCGCCCATCACTGACATGGAGGAGCCCCACCATGCGTTCACCAGTCCGCCTCGCACTCGGATTCGCCATCGCCACCGCGGGAGCCGGCGCGATTGCCTTCGCCGCCGCACCGGACGCCGCAGCCGCGCCGATGGTCTGTCCGGCCCTGCCGGGCCAGACCGCCTCCAGCGAGAGCTGTTCGGCCAGCGCATCGAACACCGGTCTGAGCCTGGCGATCACCGCCGACGGCGGCCACGCCAATTCCACCGCCACCAACTACGCCGGGCCCGCGGCGATCGCCATCGGCCCCAACGCCTCGGTCACCATGACCGGCGTACGACCCGGACTGGCGATCGGCATCGCCGGACCCGGCGCATCGGTGACCGTCGATGGTGTGCACGGACCCACCTGCACCGGAACGGGAATGGCCTTCGCCGGCGACTTCCAGACACTGCAGGGTTGCTGGCGTTAGTCGGATTAGTCTGCCCACCATCGGATGGGGGGCGATCCCCGACAATCGAGGCGCTTTACCCGATCGTCGAGGTGCGACGAGCCGCCAGGCGAGGAGCCTCGAGACGCGGCGAGACAACGCCGGACCTAACCGGCCGGTCTGGCGACAACCGCCGACTACGAATATAACTTCCACAAAAACGGCCCAAAAAGCCCGAATTTCCGGGTCGCCCACCCGCTCCGGTGGAAACCATATTCGTAACCGGCGCATACCAGCCCTGTCGCACAGTTGGTCTCGAGACGCGACGTGCTCGCCACGCTCACTCGGCGCTCCTCGACCATCGGATAGGGGACGCGAGCGATCCCCGACAAACGAGGCGCTTTACCCGATCGTCGAGGTGCGACGAGCCGCCAGGCGAGGAGCCTCGAGACGCCGCAAGGCAACGACGCAACCAATCCCCCACGTAGCAACAACCGACGACAACGAGGTGAATGTCGGAGGGGTGCGGCGACGCGACACATGACAAACGTCATGGACGATCGATGACATCTGCTCTGGGGACGGGCGGCGCATCGACGGCATCGTGAGATGCATGAACACACCAGCAATCCGCACGAGAGATCTTCGCAAGACGTTCCGGGGCGGGGACGGCGGTCGGGTCACCGCCGTCGACGGCCTCGATCTGACCGTTGCACCGGGTGAGGTCGTCGCCTTCCTCGGCCCCAACGGCGCGGGTAAGACCACGACGATCGACATGATCCTCGGCCTGACCCAACCGGATTCGGGCTCGGTCGAGGTGTACGGGCAGGGCGCGCGGTCTGCGGCTCGCGGCGGACGTATCGCCGCGGTGCTCCAAAACGGTGGTCTGCTGCCCGATTTCACCGTCGAAGAGACCGTCCGCATCATCGCCTCGTTGCATGGCCGCAGCGCCGACGCAGAGTCGGCGATGGCCCGTGCCGACATCGCGCATCTCGCCGGACGCAAGGTGTCCCGCTGCTCCGGAGGTGAACAGCAACGACTCAAGTTCGCGCTGGCGACCCTGCCCGACCCCGACCTCATCGTCCTCGACGAACCGACCGCGGGCATGGATGTGGAATCGCGCCGCAACTTCTGGTCCGCCATGCGATCCGATGCCCGACACGGACGCACCGTCGTGTTCGCCACCCATTACCTCGACGAGGCCGACGACTTCGCCGACCGCATCATCATGATCGCTCACGGTCGGATCGTCGCCGACGGCTCCACCTCGGAGATCCGCGCGATGGCCAGTCGCCGTGTCGTCTCGGCGATCGTGGACGAATCCGAACTCGCCGCCGTCGCGCGCTCCATCCCCGACCTCGAGGTCGTCGAACGCCGCGGTGGACGAATCTACCTGTCCGCCAAGGATTCCGATGCACTCGCCCGATCCCTGTTGACGGGCACGAACGCCCGCGAGGTCGAAATCGCCACGCACAACCTCGAAGACGCCTTCCTCGCCCTCACCTCCGCTGCGTGACCCCACCACCCTTCGACAGAAAGCTCGCGCCATGACCACCGACTCGGCCTCATCCGCCGCCCCTCGATCGGCGTCACACGACACCGCGCTCCGCGGATTCCTTCCCGCTCCCCTGTACATGCGCACCGACATCCGCCGCGTCCTGCGCAATCGGCGTGCCCTGATCTTCACCGTCGCCATGCCAGGTCTGCTGTATCTCGTCTTCGGCGCCACCCAGAAGACCTCTGACACAGTCGGTTCGGGCAATGTTGCGTTCTACGTCCTGATCGGCATGGCCGTCTACGGCGCTGTCCTCGCGGCCGCCTCCAACGCCGCGTCGGTGGCACTCGAACAGCAGGCCGGCTGGACGCGCACCCTGATGATGACGCCGCTGCAACCCACCGGATATGTGGCCACCAAGGTGTGTGTCGCGTTGGCGATGGGGGCGCTGCCGATCCTCGTGCTCACCGTCGCCGGGGTCGCCACCGGTGCGCACGCCCCGGTCGGGGTGTGGATCGCGTGTCTGGTGCTCGGCTGGATCGGTGCGTCGGTGTTCGCCGCCTTCGGTCTGGGCGTGGGCAGCATCATGAAATCCGATGGGGCGATGCAGGTGATGGGCGGCGTGTTGGCGCTGTTGGCCTTCGCCGGCAACGTGTTCGTCCCCCTCAAGGGCGTCATGCTCACCATCGCGCAGTTCACGCCGATGTTCGGGGTCGTCACGCTCGCGCGGTATCCGCTCGATCACGGGGTCACCGTGTACGGCACCCACATCTCGCTGTTGGTGACCATCGCCAATGTCATCATCTGGGCGGTGATCTTCGCCTCGACCGCATCGTTCTTCTACAGTCGCAGTACGGCACGGCAGTGATCGAACCGTCGAGCAGCAGAATCCGGAGATGATGAGCAACCGCACGAACGACCGGTGGGCACCCTGGCGCAACCTGCGCTGGGTGTTCACCGCCATCTGGATGTTGTTCCTGGCCTACCCGATCGGAGCGGTCGCCACCTCCGACCACGGCCACACAACCAAGATCATTGGGCTCGTCCTCCTCGGGGCCTTCGCCGTGGTCTACCTCCTGGCGTCGGTGTACCTGCTCACCGGTCGCACCGAGGTCGAACCGCGTGGCGTGTGGGTCTTCGTCGTTCTACTCGTCCTGGCGGCGGGACTGCTGCCCATCATCGGCGAGAACACCTTTGGTTCAGCACCTTTCCTGATGGTTGTCGCCGCCTTCAGCTTCCCCACCCTGTGGGCGGCAATCACGGTTGCCGCGCTGATCGTCGCGTCGATCGCGGTGCCGACGATCGCCGGGTGGGAGGTCGATGGCAGCGTCGTGATCATCCTGGTCGCCGTCGGGTTCACCATGCTCGGATTTCGCGCGCTCGCCGTTCGTGAGGGCGAGCGCGAACGCGCCGAGGAGCGCCAACGTGAGCTCAATTCCGAGTTGGCGGTGGTCGCCGAACGGGAGCGGGTGGCCCGCGACGTCCACGACATCCTCGGACACTCACTGACCGTGATCACCATCAAAACCGAATTGGCGGGTCGTCTCATCGATCTGGACCCGCAACGCGCGAAAGACGAGATGGCCGAGGTCAATGCGCTTGCCCGCTCCGCACTCGCCGAGGTCCGGGCAACCGTCGGAGCCCTCCGTACCCCGGACCTGCCCAGCGTGATCGCGTCGGCGCAGAGCGCCTTCCGCGCCGCCGATATTGCTGCGACACTTCCCGATCCGCGGACGGCCACCCCGCACGGCGAACTGTTTGCGTGGGTACTGCGGGAGGCCGTCACCAATGTGGTCCGCCACAGCCACGCCATGCATTGCGAGGTCCGAATCGACGACGCGACACTGACCGTGCACGACGACGGGTGCGGCCTCGGTGCAGCCGTTCCCGGCAACGGCTTACGCGGACTGATCGAACGGGTGGAGTCCGCGGGCGGCACCCTGACGATCGAATCGGACACGGGCGGAACGACGTTGACGGCGGTGGTCGACGATGAGTGAACCGATCCGCCTACTACTCGCCGACGATCAGGCCCTGGTACGTGGCGCGCTGGCCGCCCTACTCGACCTCGAGACCGACCTCGAGGTGGTCGCCCAGGTCGGGCGTGGCGACGAGGTCGTCGACGCCGCGCGCGAACACGCCGCCGACGTGTGCCTGCTCGACATCGAGATGCCCGGCACGGACGGTATCGAGGCCGCGGCAGCCCTACGACGGCATCTGCCCGGGGTGCGTTCGCTGATCGTGACCACGTTCGGCCGCCCGGGGTACCTACGACGCGCCATCGACGCCGGCGCGTCCGGCTTCGTCGTAAAGGACACTCCGGCAAGCGAACTGGCCGACGCGGTGCGTCGAGTACACGCAGGTCTACGCGTCATCGATCCCACGTTGGCCACCGAAAGCCTCACCAGCGGCGACAATCCGCTGACCCAACGCGAATCCGAGGTGCTGCGCGCAGCGTTGTCCGGGGCGACGGTGGCGACCATCGCCACGCAGGTTCACCTGTCGGCCGGCACCGTGCGCAACCATCTGTCGTCGGCGATCGGCAAGACCGGTACCGCCACCCGCGCCGAGGCGGCCCGCGTCGCCCGCGAACGCGGCTGGATCTGAGGCGGCCGGGCGCTGTCGGCGGACTGGCGGGCGCCGTCGGCGTAAGGAAGGGCGCTGTCGAAACGTTGAGAGGGCGGAAGGTCAGCCCAGGTCGACGTTCAGGCCGCGGAGATAGGAGGCCTGCCCGACGTGTTGGGCGTCGTCGTCGAGAATGCTCACCAGCCGCACCCCCAGGGTCACCGGCGGATCCCAGTTGTCGTCGATGACCCGATCGAGGTCGGCATCGCCGACACGGGCAAGGTACTCGATCGTGGCGTCGTGGCTCGCGTCGTAGTAACCCAGCAGCAACTCCGCTGGTCCGACGACGCGGAGGATGTCGTCGGGGCTCTGTCCATACCCACTCGCCGCGGGCGGGAACGGCAGCGCAAAACGGTCGTACCAGCCCTGCGAGGTCCAGATCTCATCGGTGCCCGCGACGTCGGCGATCTGCGCATCCTGCACGCGTGCGAGATGCCACACCAGCCAGGCGATCGTGTTCGCGCCGGGCGCGGGCTGCCAGGACAGTCGTAGCTCCTCGATCCCGTCGAGCACGGCGTGCACGTTCTCCTTGACGCGTCCGAATCCGTCGGCGAGTACTTCGGTGGCTCTCATGCCTCCACACCTACTCCGGTATTGCACTCCGCGCATGCATGTACGGCAGAAACCCTTGTCGACGCCCGCGCAAACTTTTGCCTCGCGCCGATCCCAACCCTGGTCACCGGTGCTCGCCTTGCCCACCATGGGCGGGGTGTCCGACTCTGCCTCGTCCCTGCACCGGCGTCCGATCCGGTTCAACGCCTTCGACATGAATTGTGTTGCGCACCAATCCCCCGGACTGTGGCGCCACCCCGATGACCGCTCGTGGGAGTACAACACTCTCGACTATTGGGTCGACCTGGCGATCCTGTTGGAGAGCGGCGGATTCGACGGGTTGTTCATCGCCGATGTCCTCGGCACCTACGACGTCTATGGCGGTACCGACGAGGCCGCGATCCGGCAGGGGGCGCAGATCCCCGTCAACGATCCGCTGTTGCTGGTGTCGGCGATGGCATATGCGACCGAACACCTCGGATTCGGGATCACCACCGGCACGGGATTCGAGCATCCCTACCCGTTCGCGCGACGGTTGTCGACGCTGGATCACCTGACGCGCGGTCGGCTCGGCTGGAATGTGGTCACCGGCTACCTTCCGTCGGCGGCCCGCAACATGGGCGCCGCCGATCAACTCGAGCACGACAGCCGCTACGACCACGCCGACGAGTACCTGACCGTCCTCTACAAACTGTGGGAGGGCTCCTGGGAGCCCGACGCGGTGCGCCGTGACCGTGCCGCGGGCGTGTTCGCCGACCCCGACAAGGTGCATCACATCGGTCACCGCGGAGAGCACTTCACGGTGCCCGGCATCCATCTGTCCGAGCCGTCCCCACAACGCAGTCCGGTGATCTACCAGGCCGGCGCGTCGGTGCGCGGACGCCGATTCGCCGCGGCAAACGCCGAGGCCATCTTCGTCGCCGCTCCCACCAAAACCATTCTGCGCGAAGTGGTGTCGAAGATCCGGGAGGAACTCGTCGCCGCCGGCCGCGACCCGTACGACGCCCGCATCTACACCTTGTTGACCATCATCACCGACTCGACGCCGGAGGCCGCCCGCGAGAAGGCCGCCGAGTATCGGCGCTACGCCAGCGACGAGGGGTCGCTGGTGTTCATGTCGGGATGGATGGGCCTGGACCTGTCCTCCTACGATCTCGACGAACCCATCGGCAACGTGCACAGCAATGCCATCCAGTCCGCTGTCGCCGCCTTCGCCCAGGCAGACGAATCGGGCCACGAGTGGGCGGTCCGCGACATCGCCGCATGGGGCGGCATCGGCGGAATGGGACCGGTGCTCATCGGATCGGGTGATGAGATCGCCGAGGCCCTGCAGGGCTGGGTCGACGACACCGACGTCGACGGCTTCAACGTGGCCTACGCCGTCACACCCGGGTCCTTCGCCGACATCGTCACCCACGTCATCCCGGCCCTGGAGCGTCGCGGGGTCTATCGTCGCCAATACACTCCGGGTACGTTGCGTCACAAGCTGTTCGGGCGTGGCGATCTGCTCCCCGACAACCATCGGGGTGCGTCGTTCCGTGTCGGCGGCGCGAACTCGACCATCGACGACTCGGTGCGCGCGGCCGCGCGTGGAAGGGTGCCGACCCGATAGTCGTCCCCCTCCGCGCGTCGGCGGCGACGACTATCGCCCATCACGCGGCGCCAGCGTCATAGGGTGGCGTGGTGAGCAGCGAGCGCGGCGCGACGCCCGACAGTCCGGACAAAGCCGCCCGAAGGCGACGGGCACCGCGAAACGGGCACGGCCACAGTCACTCCCATTCCCTCAACGACATTGCCGCCGACCTGACACCGATGGCGCGACGCATCGTCATCGGTGCGCTGAGCGTGTTCGGGCTGGCGATGATCGCCGGAATCGTGCTGCTGTGGCCGTCGGGGGGTGAGCATCCGATCCCCGCACAGTTCCGGGGCGCCGACGGCGGCGCGATCCACGCCATCGACGGAAAGATCGTCAGCCAGACCCGCGGTGATTGCCTGAACCAGATGGTCGGCACGATCGCCGACACCGCCGACATCCCGATCTCCGGCGCGGGCACCGGCCCGTGCATCGAGAGCGTCGTGTCGATCACCTCCGGCTCCGATTCCGGGAAATACACGCTGCTGGAGGTACCCACCAATCGGGCGCAATCCGGCAGCGGGCCGGACTCGTCCGCGCAAACCCTCGGCGCGCCCGACGACCCGCAGCCCGGCCAGCCCACCCTGCACATCGGCGACGCGATCCGGATGAGCACCACCCCCGGCCCCGACGGCCAACCGCGCTACACGTTCTTCGACTTCGGTCGGACCACCTCGACGATCGGGTGGGCGATCCTGTTCGCAGGCGCGATCATCCTCGTCGCCGCATGGCGCGGGCTGCGGTCGTTGATCGGACTCGTCTTCGCCTTCGTCGTGCTCGGCGCCTTCACGCTGCCCGCCATCCTCGACGGCGAATCGCCGGTCGCGGTCGCGGTGGTCAGCTCGGCCGCCATCCTGTTCGTCGTGCTCTACCTCGCGCACGGCATCAGCATGCGAACCAGTTCGGCCCTGCTCGGAACGCTGATGTCGTTGCTGCTGGCCGCGGTGCTGAGCTGGGCGTCGATCACCACCATGAACCTCACCGGACTCTCCAGCGATCAGACGACGAATCTGCAGGTCTACCAGGGAGGAATCTCGGTCAGCGGTCTACTGCTCGCCGGGTTCATCATCGGCACGCTCGGCGTGCTCAACGACGTGACGATCACGCAGGCGTCGGCGGCGTTCGAACTCGCCGCGGCCGGGGAACCGAGCCGCCTGGCCACCTTCCGCGCGGCGATGCGGGTGGGACGCGATCACATCGCGTCCACCGTCTACACCCTGGTGTTCGCCTATGCCGGTAGCGCTCTGCCGCTGTTGCTGTTGTTCTCGGTGGCCCGCCAGCCGTTCGGTTCACTGCTGACCAGTGACACCGTCGCCGTCGAGCTGGCGCGATCGTTCGTCGGCGGTATCGCCATCGCGCTGTCGGTACCACTGACCACGGGCATAGCTGCGGCCCTCGCACGGCCGTCGGGTGCTCGCGCCGCCGCCGATGGCCCCAGCGCCGAAGCCCCCGTCACCGAGTCACGAACGGCGCCGGCACGACCAGCGTCGTCGCGTGTCGAATCCCCACGCCCGGAGCCCGTACGACGGGCACCGGCACGACAGGCACCGGCACGACAGGCACCGGCACCACAGACCCCGATTCGGGAGTCGCCGATCCACCAACCGCCACCGCGGCGCGCACCGGAACCGCCACCGCGGCGCGCTCCAGAGCCGCCGCCGCGCACCGGCCGGCACTCGATGCCGGACTGATTCAGCGCACCCGAACGCGGGTTCAGCCCAATCCGCACCGTCCGGTCGGGACGGAGGAGAGATTGCGTCCGATCCAGTCGCCGATCTTGGTGAGCATGGTGGTGCCATCGGAGAACTTGCCGCTGCGCGGGACGGCGGCCATCGACACCGCCACCTGACCACCGGGAACGGTGATGATGCCCAGTTGACGCACCAGGAACGCCGACGACGTCCCGGTGCCCGGGCCCCAGCCGCCCTTCACGGCCGTGGCGCTCACCTTCCGGTTGGTCCGGGCGAGACTGGCCACACCCCATCGTTGGTTGGGCCCGACCGCACTCATCAGTCCCAACAGGCGATCGGTACCGGGCATACAGGGCAGGTGTGCCCCGAAGATCGCCTGATCGGCCAGCGCCCACATGGTGTAGCCGGGGTAGGACGTCGCCGAGTCGAGCTGCGAGCTGACATGGGTGTTGAGGTCGTGGCCCTCGCGCAGGACCGCGGTCACCGCATCGACCGGTGTCGCGCCGGGACCGAGCTGCGTCCAGAGATTCCCCGCGGCGTCATTGTCGGACACCGTGATGGCCCTGGTCTCGTCGTCGACCACCGCCGAGCCGAGCCGACGTTCGGCGGCCAGCGACACCGGGACCTTCAGCGTCGACCACGCCCGTCCTGTGGTGAAGGTGCCCAACGAGATCACCGAGTCCGACCCGACCGGCGCGAGAGCGAGGCCGATCGCACCGGGGGTGGTCTTGGCAAGCGACTTCTGGAACGGCGCAAACGACTTGGTCAGCGCCTCCTGCGGCGGGGTCAGCCACGTCCGCAGCGGTTCGGGCAGCGGCGGTAACGCGGGCATCGCCGGAACGGGGAACGGCAGCGGCGCGGCACCTGCCACGCCGGCACCGGCGAGGCCGGCGCTTGCCACCACCAGTGTTGTCGCACACGCCACCATCCAACGCTTCCACAACGCCACACACGCCTCCTGAGTCACTTCATTAACATCAGGAACTCTAACGGCCAACCAAGCAGCGCCGCCTGCCCGGCCGATGAACCGAGACCGCACCGTGTGCGGGCCGTGACCGGGAAATGTGCGGGTCCGACGACCGGGGCGAGCCGCCGACGCGCGTCAGCTCGTGGTGATCAGTGGTGGGGTCAGCGGTCGGGGTCAGCGGCACCGGCCGCGCGGCAAGGCGGCGATGTTCTGGTTCAGCCAATTGCCGAGGGCGTTGAGCGCCGCGGTACCCGACGACATCGACCCGCCGACGGCACTCATCGCCACCGCGCTCTGCTGACCGTCGCGGTAGGTGAGGACGCCGATCTGCCGCACCAGGTAGGCCCCGTCGACGCCCGGCCCCCATCCGCCTTTGACGGCGGTGGACTTGGGGATCTGCATGATCTCCACACCCCACTGCTGGTTGCCGGCGACCTGCCCCATCAGCGAGAGCACGTGACCGGTGCCCGGCATGCACGGAAGATGCCCGGCAAAGGTCGCCGCATCCGGCAGCGTCCAGCGGGTCTGCCCGAAGATCGTGAAGCCCGAGCGCAACTGCTGCGAGGGCACCACCGTGTTCGGGTTGCCGCCCTCGCGCAGTACAGCGGTCACCTTGGCCGACGCCTCGGTGTTGCTGCCGAGTGACGCCCAGAGTTGTTCGGCCGCTTGGTTGTCGGAGTTGATGATGGCGTTGCTCTCCGCCGTGGACGTCCCGTTCTCGCGTTCGGCGGCCACCGCGAGCGGCACCTTGATCGTCGACCACGCCACACCGGGATCGCGGTCACCGAGCAGCAGGCTTGCCGTCGCGTTCGGGCCGACCGGGGCGACCGCGATGCCGACCCGCAGTCCCGTCCCGGCGGCGACGCGTCGGAATCCGGCGGCCAGAGCGAGATTCGCGCCGGCGCTGGGCTGCGTCGACGATGCCGACGACGCGGCCGAGGTCGACGACGAGGGCGAGGCGTACACGGTGACCGTCGATCGCGGTGCCGGCGACTCCGTGGTCGCGCAGCCAGTCATCACCATCACCCCGGCAACGGCGAGCGCCACGCCGGCGACCCACACGCCGGCCCCTCGGCCACGACGCTTCCCCATCGGCACTCCCCTCACCTGCGTTTCCCGGTCACCGGTCGGTGCGGCACGCTGTGCCACGATCCGTTCGGACCCGACATCACGGCAGGACATAGACGACGGCGTTGTTGCCACCCTGACACACCACCGCCGAACCCTGTGGGGCACACGCCATCGTGTAGGCCTGCCCGGTGACCGGACTGTAGGCGACCACCGGGCGTGACTGACCGTAGGCACCCGAATTGTTGTACGCATCCCGCACCGCCTGGGCGAACGCACAGCTGGTCACCTGCGAGCCGATCGCCGACGTCGCGTCGCACGGAACCGCATTGGGCGGGAACGACGGCGCGGCGGTCACCGTGGGCTGGTTGGTGATCGGTGGGGCCGCGGTGATCGTGGTCGTCGTCGGTGACTGCGCCGTCGAGTCGTCACCCGAATTACGCGTGAACAACCAGTACGCGCCGACGCCGAGCAGACCGAGGACGGCCACCACGATCACGGCGGTGACCGCGACGACCAGCGAACGGTCCCGCCGCGGTTCGGCATAGCCGGGTTGCCCGTACGGCGGGTACCCCGGGGGCATGCCGCCGGGCACCTGCGGGCCCGAGAACTGTTGCGGCCCCGACAGATTCTGGGGTCCGGAGTAGTTCTGGGGTCCCGAATAGTTTTGGGGCCCCGACACATTCAGGGTGCTTCCACCACCGGCCGGGCCGATCGGTCCGACAGGTCCCGACGGTCGGATCTGGGTGGCGCGCATCGCCTCGTCGTTCGCCGCGGCCGCACCGAGCACGGTTGGCGGAGCCTTGCTCAGGTTCGGGCCGGGTTGTCCGGGCATGGCCGTGGGGACGATCGTCGTCGTGCCGTCGCTGCTCTCGCCGGTCAATGCGGCACGGGCCGCCGACGCCAGTTCGGTGGCGCTGCCGTAGCGTCGCGTCGGCTCGGGGTCGAGGCCGCGGCTGATGACCGCGTCCATCGCCCGGGGCACCTCGGCGTTGACGCTGCTCGGTGCGGGAGGCGGGGACATGACCGCGGCCTTGATCGCCGAGCTGATCGTGTCGGCGGGATGCGGCACGCGGCCGGTGAGGCTTTCGAAGAGGACACAGGTGAGTGCGTAGATGTCGCTGGCAATGCTCACCGGGACGGCGTCGAACAATTCCGGCGCCATGTACGCGATCGACCCGATGGCGGTGCCGGCCTGCGTGAGGTGGGTGTCGTCGGAACCGTGGGCGATACCGAAGTCCACGAGATAGGCGAAGTCGTTCTGCGCGACGAGGATGTTCTCGGGTTTGATGTCGCGATGCACCAGACCGTCGGCGTGGGCGGCGTCGAGCGCCGAGGCCACCTGCTCGATGATGGTGACCGCCCGTGCCGGGGCGAGCGCATGCTCGCGCCGCAACAGCGCGCGCAGATCCTCCCCCGCGACGAGTCGCATGTCGATGAACAGCACACCGTCGATCTCGCCCCAGTCGTGGATCGGGATGACGTGGGGTTCGCCGAGCCGCGCGGCCGCATGCGATTCGCGACGGAAACGCTGTTGGTAGACGGCGTCGTCGGCGAGGCCGGGGTTGAGCAGTTTGAGCGCGACCTCACGGTCCTTGGTGATGTCGTAGGCCCGGTAGACCTCACCCATCCCGCCCCGACCCAGCAACTCGTCCAGGCGATACGGCCCGAACTGGGTGTTGACGCGACTCGTTGACATGGTGTGAGCATAACGGTGCACACCGACAAATCGACCGTCGTCCGCGGTCCGGGTGAACGACCTCGCGATCGTCTCAGCGGCGATTCATTCGCTCAGATGACACCGTGTACGGGCGGGTTCTCGTCACGCAGGACCTTGCGTCCGATGTGCTGCAGTTTCCAGCGCACCGGATCGTGCAGGGTGTGCGTTCGGGCGTTGCGCCAGAAGCGATCCAAGCCGGTGCCGGCAGCAGCACTGCGGGTGCCGCCCACCTCGAACAGCGCCGATCCGATGCCGGTGGCGACGCGGTCGGCGACGACCTTGGCCGCGGCCACCGCAATCGACGCGTCGGCGACTGCGCCCACATGTGCGTCATCGCCGTCGGCGGTGGCGGCCTCGTTCGGGGTGAACCCGGTGGCCCGGTCGACCGCACGCCCGGCGGCATCGAGGGTGGCCTCGGCGGTGATCAGGTCGACGCCGAGTTCACCGAATCGTTGCACGAGCAACGGATCGTCGACAGCCCGCTCGACACCGGCCTCGAACCACGGTCGGGCACTGGTGCGCACGAACTCGACAGCGGTGTCGAGGGCGCCGCGTGCGATGCCGACGTCAATCGCGACGTGCAGCAACTGGGCGAACGCACCGTATCCGGTGGGCCGGGAGACCGCGGGCGCGCGGGCGACGAGGTCTGCGGCGTCGACGGCGACGCCCCGCAGCCGCACCGTCCCCGAGCCGGTCGTCTTCTGCCCCAGGGTATCCCAGTCGTCGACGAGCTCCACCCCGGGCGCGTCGGCGGGGATGAACGCCACGTATTCACCACCGTCGAGGTGTTCATCGGCGTCATGGCGGGCCAGCACGGCCAGGGTGTCGGCGAACAACGAGCCGGTGGCATAGAACTTCTCGCCGTCGAGACGGAACCGGCCGGGACCGTCGGAGACGAGCGTCGTGGAGATGTCGGCGATCGTCTTGCCACCGCGCTCGGATTGCGCGTTGGCCACCCGACCGCCGCGCAGCACGGCGCTGAAGTGCTTGCGCGCCAACTCTTCCGAAGCAGCGAGCCGCAACAGGTTCAGATAGACGAAGTGACTGTGCGGGATCTGCGCGATGTTGGGATCGGCGGCCGCGAGGATGCGGGTCACGTCGGCGACCACGCTCGGCGCCAGGTCGGGCCCACCGAATCGGGCGGGCACGGTGATGGCGAGCAGCCCGCTGGCCGACAACTCGTCGATCTCCTCGTGGGGCAGACGTCGCTGCGCGTCGCGTTCGGCGGCGCCGGAGGCGAACCGATCGGCGAGGACGTGGGCGGCGGCTCGCGCCCGCGCGGCCGAATCCAGCCGCGCGGCACCACGATCGGCCCGCACCACGGAAGTGGTGAGGCTCATCTCAGCCGACGGTGGTCCGCTGCGCGGCTTCGAGTTCTCGGACGAGGGGGAGGACACGCTCGCCAAAATACTCGATCTCTTCCTGGAAGTGCAGGAATCCACCGAGGATCAGATCGACACCGAGACGCTTGTAGGCCACGATCCGCTCGGCGACCTGCTCGGGCGTGCCGATCAGCTGGGTACGGAAACCGTCGTTGTACTGCACGAGATCCTCGAAGGAGGAGTCGGCCCACATGCCGGTCTTGTTGCCGGTGGAGTTGCCCGCCTGCTGCACCGCCGACCGGAAGCCCTCCACCGCAGGACGATTCGCCTTCTCGACGATCTCACGCAGGGTGTCGCGGGCCTCGGCCTCGGTGTGGCGGGCGATGATGAAGCCGTTCAGCCCGAAGCGCACCTCCCGCTCGTGGGCCTGTGCGACGGCGCGCAGATCGTCGAGTTGCTCGGTGACGCCGTCGAAGTCCTTGCCGTTGGAGAAGTACCAGTCGGAGAAGCGGCCACCGTTGTTGCGGGCCGCGGTCGAGTTACCACCTTGGAACAGCTCGGGATTCGGGCGTTCCGGGGTGTTGAGCGGCTTGGGCTTGAGGGTGAAGTCGTGGATGCGATAGAAGTCGCCACGGAAGTCGACGTTGTCCTCGGTCCAGATCTTGCGGATCACCTCGAGGAATTCCGCGCTGCGCCGATACCGTTCATCATGCTCGAGCCACGGCTCGCCGAGATGGGTGAACTCGTCCTTGAACCATCCACTGACCACGTTGATCGCGAAGCGCCCGTTCGACAGGATGTCGGCCGTCGCACCGAACTTCGCGAGCACGGCCGGATGCCACAGCCCCGGGTGGATGGCGGCGATCAGCTTGAGGCGCTGGGTGGCCAGCAGCAGCGCGAGGCTGAAACTGGTGGACTCGTGCTGGAACTCCGCGCCATAGGACGCCTCGTAACGGACCTGCGACAACGCGTACTCGAAGCCGTTGTTCTCGGCGGTCTGCGCGAGTTTGACGTTGTACTCGTAGTCCCAGCTGGTCCGCTGCTCGATGTCACTGGTCACCAGCCCACCGGACACATTGGGCACCCAGTAGGCGAACTTGATCTCGTCGGCGATCTTCTCGGTGGACACGGGTCTCCTGCTCGTCATGTGAACGCGACGCACCCAGGACGCGGTGCGCGACAACGTCGGCCATCTTCACCCGGGAAGCCGGCGCGGCCCACCCTTGAAATCGGCGTGCGTGAAAACCCTCGACGCGGCGGTCCACCTGAACCGGCGCGTCACTCGCCGCTGCCTACCCGCTCTTCCACTGCCCCATGCCGAGGAACACCATCACCAGTTGCCGCTCGGTACGGTGCACGATGTCAGCCTCGGCGTCGCGTCCGCGGTGCTCACCGTCGAGCAGGTCGGCCACCGCGGTCAGCATGATGGTGACGATGAGTTCGGCGGCAAGTTCGAGATCCTGGGGCTGCCACTGCGAGAGATCCGGGATGCGCGACAGATCGATGGCGAGTTCCTTGGAGAACAACCGCAGTTCGGTGTCGATCGCGCGACGGATCTCGGCGACCCCGCCGTGCTGTTCGCGGATCAGGAAGCGGTAGTCGGTCTCGTGCTCGTGCACGTGGCGCAACAGGATCGCCAACGAATTCTGTGCGGTCGGCAGCGCCTGACGGGCGGCGAGATCGCGCCGGCCTTCGCGCAGTGTGCGACGCAGGATCCGCATCGAATCCTCGACGAGGGTGACGCCGAGATCCTCCATCGACGCGAAGTGTCGGTAGAACGCCGTCGGGACGATCCCCGCGCCGCGGGCGACCTCCCGCAGGCTGATGCTGGCGAAGCTGCGCTCACTCACCAGGTCCAGCGTGGTTTCCAGCAGTGCCTGCCGGGTGCGGTTCTTGCGATCGGCCCGGCTCTCCCGTTCCGCGGGCCGCGGGGCACGCGAGGTGGGGTGGCGGGTCCGGGTCACCTAAGCGAGTCTAGGACATCGCAGCGTGCCCGCGGTGCCGGGTCCACGGCGCGCCGAAGCCACGAGAAGCGCTCTCACCTGCGGTTACCGCCAGGAAGAAGACGGGGCCAGGGCCACGAGTTCAGCCAGCCGCGCACGGTGGTGATAGCCGTTGCCGAGCGCGAGCTGGTCGGCCTTGGCGCGCTTGAGATACAGGTGGGCGGGATACTCCCAGGTCATGCCGATGCCACCATGGAGTTGGATGCATTCCTCGGCGGCCCGGACGGCGACGTCGCCGCAGTACGACGCGGCCAGGTGCGCGGCGATCTCGGCGTCGGCGTCGCCGCGCGCTGCGGTGTCGGCGGCGTAGCGCGCGGCCGCACCCGCCGAGGACAACTCGAGCCACAGATCGGCGAGCCGGTGTTTGATGGCCTGGTAGGACCCGATCTGTCGCCCGAATTGCCTGCGCTTCTTCACGTACGTGAGCGTCGTCTGCAGACACCACAGGGCGACGCCGAGTTGTTCCGACGCCAGCAACGCCGCGCCGGTGAGCAGCGCTGCCTGTACCGCGTCGCCGCCGTCGCCGGAGCCGACACGCCGGCCGAGGGCGTCGGTGAACTCGAGATCGGCAAGAGGCCGCGTCATGTCCAGCGCGAGCACCGGCGTCACCGTGACCCCCGGTGAATCAGAGGGCACCGCATACAGTTCGACGCCGTCGGCACCGTCGGCGGGCACGATCAGCACGTCGGCGTCGGTTGCACCGGCGACCGTGGTCACCCGTCCCGACACGGCGCCATCGGGACCGACGGTGACCGATGGCCGCGGGTCGGTCGCCGACCACCCGACCGCGAGTGCCGCGGTCGTGGTGCCCTGGGCGAGTTGTGGCAGGAGTTCGGTGTCGCCGGCGTGCAGCAGGACGGCGGTCGCGATGATCGCGCTGGTCAGGAACGGAACCGGGGCGACGGCTCGTCCGATCTCCTCACACACCACCGCCGCCTCACGTTCGGAAGCGCCTGCGCCACCGAGCGATTCGGGGATCAGCAACGCCGCGAGGCCGAGATCGGCGGCCAGCGTGCGCCACACCTGTGCGAAGTCGGGCGCGTCGGGCTCGTAGGCCTTGACGACGACGTCGGCGGGCAGCCGGTCGGCGAACAGGCGTCGTACCGAATCGCGCAGCGCCTCTTCGGTGTCGGAGTACTGCAGATCGGCGGTCACCGACGGGGTCGGTGGTGTGGTCATCTGGCCAGGTGCGCTCATCGGGGCAGGTCCTTCCAGGCGATGTCCTTGTCGACGCGGTGTTCGGGCGGTAGGCCCAGCACCCGTTCGGCGACCACGTTGCGCAGGATCTCCGAGGTGCCGCCCTCGATGGAGTTGCCCTTGGCGCGCAGATATCGGTAGCCGGTGTCGCGTCCGGTGAAGTCGACGGTCTCGGGGCGGCGCAGTTCCCACTCGTCGTAGCGCAATCCGTCCTCGCCGGCGATCTCGAGGTCGAACCCGGAGATCTGTTGCGCCTGCCGGGCGAAGGCAAGCTTCATCGCCGAACCCTCCGGGCCCGGCTGTCCGGCGGCGAGCTGCTGACGCAGACGTTCCCCGGTGAGGCGGGTGACCTCGGCATCGACCCACAACCGCATCAACGTGTCGAGCTTCGCCGGATCCCGAACCTCCGGATGGGAGCGCCAGCGCTGCGTGAGCTTTCCGATCATGCCGCCCTCGCGCGGTGCGCCCGAGCCGATGGCGACCCGTTCGTTGTTGAGCGTCGTCGTCGCCACCCGCCACCCGTTGCCGACCTCACTGATCCGGTCGGTGTCGGGGATGCGGACGTCGGTGAGGAACACCTCGTTGAACTCGGCTTCGCCGGCGATCTGCCGTAGCGGCCGGATCTCGATCCCGGGATCACTCATGTCGACGATGAAGTAGGTCAGGCCGGCGTGTTTGGGCGCCGACGGATCGGTGCGGGCGACCAGGATGGCGCGCTGGGCATTGTGCGCACTCGAGGTCCAGACCTTCTGTCCGTTGACGATCCAGCCGTCGCCGTCGGGCACGGCGCGCGTGGCCGCCGCCGCCAGATCCGAGCCGGCTCCGGGCTCGCTGAACAACTGGCAGTAGATGTGCTCGCCGAGGTAGAGCGGCCGCAGCAGGCGGCGCCGCTGCTCCTCGGTCCCCAGCGCCGCGATGGTCGGCGCCGCCATGCCGAGACCGATGCCGTTGCGCGACTTGGCCGGTCCGGGTGCGCCGGCGGCAGCGAGTAGCTCATCGACCAGGGCCTGGTGGCTCTGCGCGATCCCCAGTCCACCGTCACCGGGGCGGAAGTGCACCCAGGCCAGCCCGGCATCGAATCGTGCGGCCAGGAAGTCTCGTTCGGGCGTGGTGGCCGGATCGTGCTCGGCCAGCAGCCTGCTCACACGGGCGCGTAGATCTACGGCCACGTCGTCGACGTCGGTGTCCACGGGGGTCCTCTCCGTCGGGGTCGAACTGGAGGGGAATCTGTTCAGCGGCGTACGTCGCCGAGGGCGCGATAGGGTGCCGCGTCGCCGAGGTGCTGCCCGCCGTCAACGGTCATGATCTCGCCGGTCATCCACGACGCGGCGTCGGAGGCGAGGAACACGATGGCCGAGGCGACATCGGCGGGTTCGCCGATCCGTCCGAGCGCGGTGGCCTCGGAGACCTCGGCTTCGTGCTCCTTCCACAGCGCCTCGGCCAGACGCGTTCGCACAATCCCGGGGGCCACGGCGTTGACCCGGACCTGCGGTGAGAGTTCCAGTGCCAATTGCCCTGTCACGTAGATCAATGCCGCCTTGGACGCGTTGTACATGCCGATACCCGGCTCGTGACCGAGACCGCCGATGGATGCGGTGTTGATCACCGATCCGCCGTGCTCGCCCATCCACGCCCGGACGGCCAGCCCGGTCCACAGGATCGGGCCCCACAGGTTCACGTCCATCGTCTTGGCGAATCGCCCGTGATCCTGGGCGATGAGTGGCCCGTATGCGGGATTCGTGCCGGCATTGTTGACCAGGATGTCGAGCGATCCGAAGTGTTCGAGGGTGGTGTCGATGCAGGCGCGGGCCTGATCCTCCTCCGCCGCATGGGCGGCGATGCCGAGGACGTTCGGGCCGATCGCCTCCGCAGCGGCCCGCGCGGCGTCGGGTTTGCGTGAGGTGACCACCACATTGGCGCCCGCCGCGGCCAGTGCTGCGGCCGCAGCCGAACCGATCCCCCGCGAGGCGCCGGTGACCAGGGCCGTGCGGCCGTGCAGATCCGGGAGCATTGTCATTCGGTTCGCCTTTCGCGAGTAACTGGGGTCTCCCCGTCATCTGAACTCAACGTGATCGCCCGAGTTGACGGATCCAGTGCCGGGTGGTCGACGGGTCGATCACGTCGTCGAGTTCGAACGTGGTGGCCGAGTGCAACGCCTTCCCGTGCTCGTAGGCCTTCGCGAGGAGATCAGCGAACAGGGACTCCCGTTCGGCGGGGTCGGAGACGGCGTCGAGTTCTTTGCGAAAGCCCAGACGTACCGCACCTTCGAGGCCCATACCGCCGATCTCCCCGGTCGGCCACGCGATGGTGAATTCCGGTGCGTGGAACGACCCGCCGGCCATGGCCATCGCGCCGAGCCCGTAACCCTTGCGCAGGATCACGGTGCCGAACGGTACGGTCAATCGCGCACCGGCGGCGAAGAAGTTGCCGAATCGACGTACCGTCGCCTGCTCCTCGGACTCCGGACCGACCATGAAACCCGGTGTGTCACAAAGCGTCACGAGGGGCAGTCCGTGTGCCTGGCACAGCGTCAGGAATTCGGCGGCCTTGTCGGCGGCCTCGGCGTCGATCGCTCCCCCGAGGTGTCGACTGGAATTGGCCAGCAGCCCATAGGCCACCCCCTCGACCCGGATCAACGCGGTGACGATGCCGCGGCCGAAGACGGGTCGTAGCTCCAGCACGGATCCGACGTCGGCGATCGATTCGATGGCGGAGTGGATGTCGTAGGCGCGCAGGCGGTTCTCCGGGACGGCGTGTCGCGCCGATCGCGGATCGGGTGCTTCCCATCGGTCGAGGTCACCCTGGAAGTAGGACAGGTAGTTCCGTGCGGCGGCCACGGCGTCGGCTTCATCGCGCGCGAGCACGTCGATGACGCCGTTGCGGGTCTGCACGTCGACCGGTCCGATCTCTTCGGGAGCGAATACCCCGAGACCACCGCCTTCGATCATCGCCGGTCCTCCCATGCCGATGTTGGCGTCGGGAGTGGCGATGAGGACGTCGCAGGCGCCGGCGAGTGCGGCGTTGCCGGCGAAGCAGCGGCCGGAGACGATGGCCACCGTCGGCACCGCCCCGCGCAGGCCCGCCATCGACCGGAAGGTGTCGAGTTCGAGCCCAGCGGCGCCGAGGGCGTCGGTGTCGCCGGGCCGCCCACCGCCGCCCTCGGCGAAGAGTACGAGCGGAATCCGCTTGCGCCGGGCCACCTCCAGCAGCCGGTCGGTCTTCACATGGTTGCGCATGCCCTGCGTGCCCGCGAGGACGGTGTAGTCGTAGGAGATCACCACGGCCTCCGCGGCGGCAGCGCCGAAGCGGTCGGCGCCGATCGTCGCGACCCCGCCGACGAGGCCGTCTGCGGGGGTGTTGGCGATGAGGTCCGCTTCGCTGCGGCGGGTGCGTTGGGCCGCGAGGGCCAGCGCCCCGTACTCGGTGAAGCTGTCGGGATCGATGAGGTCGGCGATGTTCTCCCGGGCGGTGCGGCGCGAGCGCCGGTGTCGCTTGGCAACGGCATCGGGACGCCCCTCGTCGAGCGTGACGGCGTGGCGAGCGATCACCTCGGCCAGGTCGGGACGGATGTGGTCGGGGTCCGCGGCGGTCGCGTTCACGTCGGCGTCGTCGTGGTCGGCGTCGGTGACCACCAGCAAAGGCGTTCCGGCGCTGACGGATTGGCCCTGGTCGATGAGACTGCGTCGAATCTCGACAGGGTGTGGGTCGGTGACGACGTGCTCCATCTTCATCGCCTCGAGGATCACCAGCGCCTCGCCGCCGGCCGCCGTGGCATCGGTGGCGGGAGTGGAGACGACGACGCCCGCCATCGGGGCGGTGATCACCCGCTCGTCGGTGCCGATGCTGATGTCGGTGTGGGCGGGGATGTCGCCCGCGGGCGCCGCTTTCGCACGCTCGCCGGCGAACTGGTCTGCGGCCGAGCTCAATTCGGCCATATTCTGTTCGACGAAGTCCGTGGTCAGTGCGGCGGTCCCGAATTCCTTGGCCGCCAGTACGGCCCGGAGCAGATCGATGGTGGTCTCGACGCCACCGATCGTGAAGTCGCGTAATGCCGTGTCGAGTTTGCGGGCGGTGACGGCGACGTCGTCGGAGCGGGTGTGGGCGATCACCTTGGCCAGCAAGGAATCGAACCGCGGACTCAGCGTCAGACCCGGCCGGCCGTGCGTGTCGACGCGGATTCCGGGGCCGGTCGGCGCCGAAAAGACCTTCAGCACGCCGGAATCAGGGGTCGTGGTGCCGTCGGCGCCGATCCGCTCGGCGTTGACCCGCGCCTGGACCGCCACGCCGCGCGCCTGTGCCACAGTGCCGCTCACACCGTCGGCCGTGGCGAGAATACCGGCAGGCAGATCGAGTTCCTCGTAGGTGGCGCCGGCGGCGATGTGAAGCGCGGTGGCCACCAGATCGACGTCGGTCACCTCTTCGGTCACCGTGTGTTCGACCTGGATGCGGGGATTGACCTCGAGAAAGACGAATCTCTCGGCGGCGAGCAGGAATTCGACGGTCGCCAGGCCACGGAAGTCCTGGGCGGCGCACAGCACGACCGCGGCGCGGTGGATGCCGTGCCGGATCCCGTCGTCGAGGTCCGGTGCCGGTGCGATCTCGACCAGTTTCTGCCGTCTGCGCTGCACGCTGCAGTCCCGGTCGCCGAGCGCGAGTGCCCGCACCGTGCCGTCCGCGGCGGGAGCGGCAACGACCTGGACCTCGATGTGGCGCGCACCCGTGAGCAGTTCCTCGGCGAACAACGCGGCGTTGCCGAAGCCCATCCGAGCTTCGGCGGTGCACGCGCGAAACGCAGCGGGGAGATCGGCCGGGATGGTGACCGGACGCATGCCCCGTCCCCCTCCACCGGCGACGGCTTTGAGCATGATCCCGGCGGGATGTGCCCGCAGAAACTGTGCAGCCTGCTGTTCGTCGATGCCGGAGGTGGTCGCATCGAGCACCGGAATCGACGCCGATACCGCCGCGTCCCGGGCAGCGGCCTTGTCGCCGAACGTGCGCAGGACGCGCGAATCCGGGCCGACGAATCGGAGCCCGGCGGTACGGCACGCGTCGGCGAAGTCGGCATCTTCACTGAGGAATCCGTACCCGGGATGAACCATCGTCGCACCGGCGGAGACGGCGGCCGACACCAGTGCCGAAGCATCGAGGTAGGCGGCGGGCCCGGTACCGGGTAGTGCGACGGCCGTGGTGGCCGCTCTGACATGCGGGGCGTCCGCGTCGTCGACGGAGTACACGGCGACGGTGCGCAGGCCGAGCTCCGACGCCGTTCGGAGGATCCGCAGCGCGATCTCACCTCGGTTGGCCACGAACAGCGTTGTCGGCGCCTGGCTCACGTCAGAGTTCCTTCCTCCGGGTGTGTCCGACGCTACACCGCCACTTGAACCTGACCTCACCCTCATCATTGCTGCGCCCGCTTCGACGACCACTGTGTTGTCACTCACATCAGGTTGCGGGCTGTGACACGATCACGGACCGCGTCAATCCCTTGACGGATCGGGCCGGAATCGTGCCACACTGTTCGGAGTACAGATGTTCACTCATCGGAGTGAGACGAACGGAGCCAGCCCCCATGAGCATCCGCCTTCCCGAAGTGTTCTCCTCAATCATCGAGGCGACCATGTCCCCGCATCCGGTCGACCGCTATCTCGAACTGGTCGACCCGATGCTGACCTGGCGTGACCTACGCGCCCGAGTGATCCGCGTCGAGCGTCCGACCGACCGAACGGTCCGGCTCACCCTCGCCCCCACGCGCCAGTGGCAAGGACACGAGGCAGGTCAATTCATCCAGCTCAGCGTGGTGGTCGAGGGCGTGCGCCAGACCCGTTGCTTCTCCCCCGCCAACGCTGCCGCGGGACCCGAGGGCACCGTCGAACTGACCATCACCGCACACGACGACGGACTGGTCTCGCGATACCTGCGCAAGACCGCGGCGGTGGGCGACGTCTACGGCCTCTCGCAGGCTGCAGGCGACTTCGTCCTGCCTGCCGAGGGGGTACGTGCGCCGGTGTTCATCAGCGGCGGTAGCGGCATTACACCTGCACTCTCAATGCTGCGTACGCTCGTTGCGAATGGCTATGACGAGCCGGTCACCTTTGTCCACTACGCCCGGACACCGTCGGACCTCGCCTACCGCGCCGAACTGACCGCATTGGCCGCGGTCCATCCTCACCTGGACCTGCGACTGCACTACACCCGCGGTACCGAGGACGCCGGGATGGACGAGGGCGTCATCGGACATTTCACCGGCGCGCACCTCGAGGGCATCGCCGACCACGACGATGCGGACGTCTTCGTCTGCGGGCCGGCGACCCTGATGGACGCGGTCTTCGACCACTACGAGACCGCCCATCCGCACGCCCGTGTGCACAGCGAGGCCTTCACCCTCGCCGTGCCGGCGGCCATCGATCCCAATGAGCCCGTCCACGGTGAACTGAGCTTCACCGCGTCGGGCACCTCGGCGACCAACGACGGTCGCACGATCCTCGACCAGGCCGAGTCGGCGGGGCTGAGCCCCGAGTCCGGCTGCCGGATGGGGATCTGCTTTTCCTGCACCGCAATCAAGAAGTCGGGCTGCACCCGCAACGTGCTGACCGGCGAGACCGATACCGAATCCGACACCCAGATCCAGCTGTGCATCAACGCACCCGTCGGCGACGTCGAAATCGAGGTATGACACCCATGGCAACCAACATCCTTCCCCCCGAAACCGAGACACCCGAGACCGAGACCGCCGCGCCGCTCGCGCTGCGCAAGGTTGCAGACCCCAACACCGTGCGGCTCTCCTACGCACAGGTCGAACAACTCGGCCGCGAGCTCGACGAGATCAAGGCCCGCGTGGTCGCCGATCTCGGTACCAAGGATCGCGAGTACCTGTACTCGATCATCCGTACGCAGCGTGGACTCGAATTCGCCGGGCGCGCACTGTTGTTCCTCGGGTTCTTCCCGCCCGCGTGGGTCGCCGGTGTCGGCGCCCTGTCGGTCTCGAAGATCCTCGACAACATGGAGATCGGCCACAACGTCATGCACGGCCAGTACGACTGGATGCGTGAGGACACCTACAACTCTCGCGAATTCGAGTGGGACAACGTGTGTCCAGCCGATCAGTGGAAGCACAGCCACAACTATCTGCACCACACCTTCACCAACATCCTCGGCGAGGATCGCGACATCGGTTACGGCATCCTGCGGATGGCACGTGATCAGAAGTGGAACCCCTACTATCTCGGCAACCTCGGCTACGCCACCGCGCTGATGCTGCTGTTCGAGTGGGGCGTGATGCTCCACGATCTCGAGGCGGAGAACATCGTCGCCGGCAAGCGCAAGTGGAGCGACATCAAAGGCCTCGTGAAGGGCATGTGGCGCAAGGCAAGTCGACAGGTTCTCAAGGACTACGTCGTCTTCCCCGCCCTCAGCGGCCCGATGTTCGTGCCGACCCTGCTCGGCAACGCGACCGCCAACCTGGTGCGCAACGTGTGGGCGTACTCCATCATCTTCTGCGGTCACTTCCCCACCGGTGCACAGACTTTCACCGCCGAGGAATGCGCCGACGAGACACGCGGCCAGTGGTATCTGCGGCAGATGCTGGGCTCGGCCAACATCACCGGCAGCCAGCTGTTCCACATCATGAGTGGCAACCTGTCGCATCAGATCGAGCATCACCTCTTCCCCGACATCCCGGCCAGCCGGTATCCGGCGATGTCGGCCGAGGTACGCGAGGTGTGCGAGCGCTACGGTTTGCCGTACAACACCGGGTCGCTGAGCCATCAGCTCGGGTCGACATGGAAGAAGATCGCCAAGCTGTCGCTGCCGAACTTCATGACCCGCGATGACGACGATCTGAAGGTCATCATCGACCGACACAAGCCGGCCGAGGTCGCCTGAGCAAGCCATCGCGTCGCCCCGAGACGGGCGGTATCGTCGGAATCACACCGTCGATGCCGCCCGTTCGGCTTTGCCGTCCGCGCGCGTCACCATCCCGCACGACCCAGCGAGGAGAATCCACCGTGGTCGATCGCATCGAACGCAACAAGGATCTGATCCAGGAACTGGTGGAGTCCACCGCCACCCATGTCGGCCAGATCGCCACCATCATCACCAGCGCCGTGGCCGGTGTGGCCCGGGAGATCGGTGAGATCGTCACCGACGGCTTCGAGATGCGGGAGGCGGCGCAACGCGCCAAGGCGGACGAGTCGCACCACGTCATCGACGCCGAAATCGCCGACGACCACGACGAGGGCGCTCTCGATGCCGAGGACTCCGTCGACGCTCCCGCGATCGAGGAGTCGGCAACGTCGGACCGAGGACCGCTCAACCTCGAAGGGTCGTTCGAGGCACCGGTGGTGCCGCAGGATCTCGACGAGTCAGATCCGGACTCCGGTGCCGATGACCGTCACGCCGACGACATCGATGGCGCGACTCTCGAGGGCACCATGGAGGCTCCGGTCGCACCCGTCGAGGAGTGACCGACAGCGCCCGCCATATCGCCGACAGCGCCTCCAGTACGCCGACAGCGCCCGTCAGCTCACCCACAGCGCCCTCCAGTACGCCGACAGCGCCCGCACGCCTCGGTTTCATTCGCTGTGAGCCCAACCCGTGACCCCGGACGGTCCGTCGCGTAGCTTCGTCCTGTTGAGGACGTCAGAGGAGGATCTTGTGTCGGTGCGTTCGGTGTTCACCTTCCCCAACCCGGTGAATGATTACGCGGCGCGATCCACCGCGGGTCTGGTGGTGGCGCTTGCGATCGTGGCAGTCGTCGTCAATCACTGGGCGCTCTACGCTGTGCTGGCGATCGGGTTCGCGCTGCGCGTCGCGTCCGGGCCCAAGCTGTCGCCGTTCGGCCAACTCTCGGTGCGGGTCATCGCCCCCAAGATCTGGCGCAAGACCAAGCTCGTCCCCGGACCCCCGAAGCGGTTCGCCCAGGGCATCGGACTGGCCTTCAGCACCACCGCGCTCGTGCTGAGCCTGCTCGGCTACGGACTCGCGGCCCAGATCGTCGTCGGCGTCCTGATCGTCGCTGCCACACTGGAATTCGCGCTCGGTTTCTGCCTGGGCTGCGTGGTCTTCGGCTTCTTGCAGCGCAACGGGATCATCCCCGACACCGTCTGCGAGGCCTGCAACAACATCTCTTTGCGCAACCCGGATCTGGCGAACACCTCACGCTGATCTGACCCAGGCGCTGTCGGCGAACTGACGAGCGCCGTCGGCAGAATCCCGGGCGCTGTCGGCGAACTGACGAGCGCCGTCGGCAGAATCCCGGGCGCTGTCGGCGAGGCGCCGGGCTACTAGTCGAGCAAACCCAGCGCGATGCCGTCGAGGATGTCGTGCTCGCTGACGACGAGTTCGGTGATCCCGGCGCGCTGCGCCAACTGCCGGGCCAATTCCATCGTCACCAGTGATCCTCCGCCGATGACATCGACGCGACCCGGGTGCATGGGGCCGAGCGCGGCTCGCTCGGCACGCGTCATGCCGACCAGTCGTCGGCACACCGCATCGAGATCGTCACGCCCCACCCGGGACAGGTGAATGGCGTCGGAATCGTATTCGGCGAGACCGAGATGCAGTGCCGACAGCGTCGTCAGGGTTCCTGCCACCCCAACCCAGGTGCGCGCGGACGAGACGTCGACCACAGCGAACGCCTCGGCGAGTCGCTCCGCGATGAACCCCTGCGCGGCGGCGACCTCCTCGGCGGTGGGCGGGTCGGAGGGCAGTGCGCGTTCGGTGACGCGCACGCAGCCGACGTCGGCGGAGAAGCCAGCGGTGACACCGTCGGCATCCCCGACGACAACCTCCGTCGAGCCGCCACCGAGGTCGGTCACCACGAACGGCCCCTGATCGGCGGGCAGTTCTCCCACGGCCCCGCGGAATGACAGTTGCGCTTCCTCGTCGCCGGTGATGACCTCGGCAACCGCCCCGGGCACCACGGACCCGAGTAACTCCGCGGTCATCGCGAAGAACCGGTCCCGGTTGGCGGCGTCGCGGGTGGCCGACGTCGCGACCATCCGCACCTTCTCCACGCCGGCCCCGACCATCACCTCGACGTAGTCGGCGAGGGCCACGCGGGTGCGCTCGATAGCCTCGTCGGCGAACTGCCCCGTCGCATCCACGCCCTGACCGAGACGAACCACCCGCATCTCCCGGTGGATGTCGGTCAGCGGTGTCGTGTCACCGGGCTTCGCGACCAGCAGGCGAATCGAGTTCGTACCGCAGTCGACCGCGGCGACCACACTCATCCGACATCTCCGTTCTCGTCGATGGGCGCCGACGGCCAGTCGGCCGGAATGGCGGTTCCACGCAATCCGGCCTGCGCGGCCAGAGCCACCGACTCGTCACCGAGCGGATTCACCCCCGGCCCCTTGGCCAACGAATGCGCGATCAGCACATGCAGACACTTGACCCGGTCGGGCATCCCGCCGCCGGTGAAATCCGTTCCGAGAGAATCGATCTCATCGCGCTCGGCCAGATAGGACTCGTGTGCGGCGCGATAGGCGGCAGCCAGCTGTTCGTCGGTCGCCAGCCGCGCGGTCATGTCTTTCATGACACCGGCCGATTCCTGTCGACTCGCCTCCGACGTCAAGCGTGGATCGGTCAGGTAGTACAGCGTGGGGAACGGTGTGCCGTCGGGTAACCGTGGCCGGGTCTTGATGACGGCCGGAATACCGTCGGGGGTGCGGTAACTGACCTTGATCACCCCGCGTGGCTCGCGGCCGAGTTGGGCGGTGACAACTGCCAGATCGTCGGAGGAGATGCTCACGAGTGGTCACAGTAGCCGCCGCGGGGCGACGGAGAGAAAACGCCGGTCACCGGCCGTCGGGTGGCGTGGCCACCGTTTCCCACAGGTTGCTGTACCAGGGGTTGGCCGCATGCTTCTGCGCGGCCTGTTCGGCGGCCTGCTTGCCGGCGTCGCCCGGATACATCATGACCAATCCGGTCTCACCCGGCCGGACCATGCCCAATCGCTCCCGCGCCTGGGCCTCCTTGTACGCCGGATCGCCCTGCTCGTTGACCTTCTTCTGGTAGTAGGTCACCTGTTGGCGCAGCTGCTCGTTGGAGGCGACGACCTGGTTGTACTCCGAGCGGCCCTGATAGTAGTTGCGCAGCGACGGTGCCAGAGCGATGGCGACCACACCGACAACCAGCGCCATGATCACCGCACGTTTGGCGTCGAGTCCGCGCACTCGCGCCACGACCGAGTCGGCGATGGTGGGGCGCCGGCGTGGCGTACGACTCCCCCGCGACGATGCCCGTCGGGGGGCGTCGTCGGAGGGGATTGCGTCGGCGTCGATCTCGTCGACCAGGTCGACGTCGTCGCGATGGATCTCCTGTTCCCCGGTCTCGATCACCGAGACCGGGGTACGACGCGACGACGACGCGGAGCGACGAGGGGCACGACGGGCGCGTTCGGCCGAACGCGGATCCCTGGTGGATCGCTTCGCCCGCCGACGCCCGTCGCGCTCGGAGTTGAAACGCCCATCGGCATCGGCCATGGGCCCTAGCTAATCACGAACCGAACGAGAACCGTGGGAAGGCAAGGTCTCCGGCGTAGCGTGCCGCGT
The DNA here is from genome assembly GCF_030077625.1 of Gordonia sp. L191. NCBI lineage: Bacteria > Bacillati > Actinomycetota > Actinomycetes > Mycobacteriales > Gordoniaceae > Gordonia > Gordonia sp. L191. Next base: position 3,666,023 of record NZ_CP125996.1, read on the forward strand.
CGCCGAGGCCCTCTTCGATGCGCAGCAGCTGGTTGTACTTGGCGACACGCTCGCTGCGAGCGGGCGCACCGGTCTTGATCTGACCGCAGCCGCAGGCCACGGCGAGATCGGCGATGGTGGTGTCCTCGGTCTCACCGGACCGGTGGCTCATCATCGTCTTGTAGCTGTTGTTGTGCGCCAGCGTGACGGCGTCGAGGGTTTCGGTGAGGCTGCCGATCTGGTTCACCTTGACCAGCAGCGCGTTGGCGATGCCCCTGGAGATGCCCTCTTCGAGCCGCTCGGGGTTGGTGACGAACAGGTCGTCGCCGACGAGCTGCACGCGGTCGCCGATGGCCTCGGTGAGCTTGGCCCAACCGTCCCAGTCGTCCTCGGCCAGACCGTCCTCGATGGAGACGATCGGGAAGTCGGTGATGAGCTTCTCGTAGAACGGCACCATCTCGTCGGACGAGAAGTCCTTGCCTTCGAGCTTGTACACGCCGCCCGAGAAGAATTCGGTCGACGCGGCGTCGAGCGCGATCACCACGTCACGGCCGAAGCCGTAGCCGGCCTTCTCGACGGCCTCGCCGATGACCGCGATCGCGGCCTCGGTGTTGGGCAGATCGGGAGCGAAACCACCCTCGTCGCCGAGTGCGGTGTTCAAACCCTGCTTGTGCAGGACCGACTTGAGCGCGTGGTAGACCTCGGCGCCGCAGCGCAGCGCTTCCTTGAAGGTCGGGGCACCGACCGGCGCGATCATGAATTCCTGGAAATCGATGCCGTTGTCGGCGTGCTCACCGCCGTTGATGATGTTCATCATCGGCACGGGCAGGATGTGCGCGTTGGGTCCGCCGACGTAGCGGAACAGCGGCAGCCCGGCCGATTCGGCAGCGCCCTTGGCCACCGCGAGCGAGACACCGAGGATCGCGTTGGCGCCGACGCGGCCCTTGTCGGGGGTGCCGTCGCAGTCGAGGAGCGCCTGGTCGACGAGGCGCTGTTCTTCGGCGTCGATGCCGATGACCGCGGGGGCCAGCTCACCGAGAACGCTCTCGACGGCCTTGGTGACGCCCTTGCCGTTGTAGCGATCGCCACCGTCGCGCAGCTCCACCGCCTCGTGTTCGCCGGTCGATGCACCGGACGGAACCGCGGCCCGGGTGAAGGTGCCGTCGTCGAGCAGCACCTCGACCTCGACAGTGGGATTACCGCGCGAGTCGAGAATTTCACGAGCGCCCACCTGTTCGATGATTGCCACGCTGCGCCCCTTTCGATGGACGGGTCGGCGTCTTCTTGAGCGCCGACGGGTACGCGACAAAGCCTAGGGCATGGGAATGGAATCTTCCGCGAGAGTCACCCGGGCGGAACTGACCCCGGCGTCAGTAGCGGACGTTGACCGAGTAGGCGTTGGCGTGATTGCGGACGTCGATGACGTAGGCCATCGAGTTGTTGTAGACCTTGACCGCCTTCTCCCAGCCGGCCGCGGTGGTCAGGTCCCCGCCGGAGGAGACGCACAAGTAGCGGGCCGCCGAGAGCGCCGCATCGTCGATGTTGTCCGGGTCGGCCTTGCCGTCACCGTTGGCGTCGACGCCATAACGCTCCCAGGTCTGCGGGATGAACTGGAAGGGCCCCATCGCACGGTCGTGGGTGGCGTCACCGTCGAGCCGGCCGTGGTCGGTGTCGGGGATCTCCATGTTGCCGCGGGTGCCGTCGAGCGGCACTCCCCGAATCGGGGGCGACACATCACCATTGGCGGCGATATGCGCTCCCCGATAGGTGCCGTGTTTGCTTTCCACACCGGCGATGCCGGCGAGGGTCGTCCACGCGAGCCCGCACTCGGGATGCTGTTGACGTTGGATCTCGGCGGCGTTGCCGTACGCCTCGAGCGAGATCAGCGGAATGCCGGTGCCCTCGGCGATGGGACGAGCCCAGCCGGCCATGGCGTCGGCGGTCCGGCCCGGTTGGTCGATGTCGATGTAAGGCTGCTGCGCGCCGGGCGCGGGCGGGATGCCGTCGGGAATGTCGGGTCGGTTCAATGAACCGATGTCAAGACAACTCGTCAGGGTCATCGATCCGACGACCGCAGCGATCGCGACGACGATCAGCGCGCGATACCGACGCGCGCCCCTACCCGCTTGCACCCTGACCACCCCTTCTGCGCCGTGGACCGCGCGCCCTTCACTCGGTGTCGGCCGGCTTGTCGGCCCGCACCCGGTGTCGGCGCCCTCCCCGATGACCGCACGAACGACACAGGGTTGCACATCACCGAGGCCGGACTCCATTCGTCGATGTGTCAGAACCCGACATTGTCCTCAACTCCACCCGAGCGTGTCCGGTTCCCGAGGAAAGGGCATACTATCGTCGGTTAGCCTCACCAACACTGCGTCGCACGGCGCGGAACCCGGTGTGCACTGGAGAAAGAAAGCCGCATATGGAGCTGGTGGCGGGCACGGCGCCCTCGCAGTTCACGGTCGACGACCGTGAAGCCACCGTCGGCCCAGAAGCCGCAAAAACGGGCATTTCCGGCAGTGTGCCGCATCGCATGAAGCGGGGACAACAATGCTCGCAACCCTGATCATCGGCCTCCGCGAAGGCCTCGAAGCGGCCCTGATCGTCGGGATCATCGCCGCATTCCTGCGTCGCCAGCAACGCCGTGACGCGCTGCGCTGGATGTGGATCGGCGTGATCGTCGCGATCCTCATCTGCGTCGCCGTGGCGATCGGCCTGGAGGTCCTCTCCCGCGATCTGCCCCAACAGCAGCAGGAAGCCCTGGAAACGGTCATCGGTGCCATCGCGGTCGCGATGGTCACCTACATGATCGTCTGGATGCGCGAGCATTCCCGAGACCTCAAGGGGGACTTGGAATCCGCCGCATCCGAGGCGATGGCCAACGGGTCGGCGTTCGCCTTCGTGCTGATGGCGTTCCTGGCGGTGCTGCGCGAAGGGCTCGAGACCGCCGTCTTCCTCGTCGCAGCGTTCAACGCCAGCGGCAACGCTGTGCCCTCGGCGGCCGGGGCGATCCTCGGCATCGCCATCGCGGTGGCACTGGGATACGGCATCTACCGCGGCGGGGTCCACATCAACCTCGCCCGCTTCTTCAAGATCACCGGCTTGTTGCTGGTACTCGTCGCCGCCGGACTGGTGATGACGGCCCTGCACACCGCCCACGAGGCCGGATGGCTCGACGTCGGACAGCAGCAGGTCGTCGACCTGAGTTGGTTGGTGCGGCCAGGTTCGGTGCAGTCGTCGTTGCTGACCGGTGTGCTCGGGTTACAACCCAAACCGGTGCTCATCGAGGTTCTCGGCTGGCTGATCTATGTGGTGGTGGTCGGCACGATCGTCCTGTGGCCGGCCGGGCGGGCATTCCCGCGGCGACTCGCCGCGATCGCCACCGGAGCCTGCGCCGCAGCGCTCGCCATCGCCGCGCTCGTCGTGTTCCTCACCGCGCCGGCCACCCCCACGCTGCCGTCGTCGACGCTGGCGACGCCGGCCACCGGGTCTCCGACCACCAGCGGCATCCTGTCCGGCACGACGGTGCAGGTACCCGCGGACGTCTCGGTGTCGGTATCGAAGGCAGGCGCCGACTCCGCGACCGGAGTGCTGACCAGCGGCGCCGTCACGACCCCCCTCGAACGACTGTCCGGGGGTGAGACGACCACGTTCGGCAGCCTGTCCGCGCCGACCTTCGACCAGGTCGTCACCCCGAACCTACCGATCACCGCCTTGGTTCCGGACGCTCCGACCCGGGTGAGCGTCGCCCAGATCGTCGCCGGCAATGGCGGACGTCTGCCGGTGGGTCTGGACACCCGCCGGTTCGGTGAGTCGGCGCCGGTGGTCTACGTCGTCAGCGCCTCGGTGACCGTCTCGGTCGATCCGTATTTCAACCGCCCACTCGCAGCCGATGTGCGCTACGCGATCACCGCGACGGCCACCCCGGAACAGGGGTCGGCGGTCGTGCTCGGCAAGGTCGCCACGTTCGAGACCGGGCATCAGCCCACCGCCGCCGACCTCGCCGCGCTCGGGGCCGCGAATGATCAGCGCAATCGCCATCATTCGCAAGGCGTGACGGTCCCGCTGACCCTCACCGTCATCGCGGCGGTACTGGCCGTGCTCGCTGCGCTTCTCGCGATGGCGTCGCGCCGTCGACCGACCCCATCGACCCCATCGACACCGTCAGCTCCGGTGTCCGGGCGCGGTGACCCGACCACATCGGAGCCCTCGGGACCCGACGTGACCCCGGATGTGGACCCGGCTGCCGTGGTGGCGCCGCCCGAGAAAAAGGAGAGAACCCGATGAGGGCTTCCAGACTGGTTGCCGTGTCAGCGACCGCCGTGGCCATCGTAGGTGTGGCCGCCTGCAGCAGCAGCGACGACGGCGATTCGTCGAGTGCGACGAAGACCGTCACCGTCGAGATGACCAACGACGGCTGCAAGGTCACCCCCGACAAGGTCGACGCCGGGCCGATCACCTTCGAGATCAAGAACACCAACGCGGCGGCGGTCAGCGAGGTGGAGCTGTTGCAGGACGGCAAGATCCTCGCCGAGCGCGAGAACATCGCGCCGGGTATGGCGGCAACGTCGTTCTCCCACAAGCTCGATGGCGGCACCTACGAGATCTACTGCCCGGGCGCGACCAACGAGAAGACCACCTTCACCGTCACCGGCACGGCCACCAAGGCCACCGGTAGCGTCGCCGACCAGCTCAACGCGGCCGCGGCCGAGTACAAGCAATATGTGGTCACCCAGGTGAACAGTCTGACCACGGCGACCCAAACCCTCGTCGACGCCGTCAACGCCGGTGATGTCGCCGCCGCCAAGGACGCCTACATCAAGGCCCGCCCGTACTACGAGCGCATCGAGCCGATCGCCGGATCCTTCTGTGCCAACGGCGCTTCGGACTGCTCGACCGACAACGCGGTGAACCTCGACGTCGCCATCGACGCCCGACCGGACGCCCTGGGCCCCGGCGACACCTGGCAGGGCTTCCACGTCATCGAGAAGCAGCTGTGGGAAGCCGGCAATCTCGACGGGATGAAGCCCGTCGCGGCCACCTTGCTGACCAACGTCAAGGATCTGCAGCGCCTGGTCAACGAGCCCTCGTTCACTGTCAAGCCCGCCGACATCATCAACGGTGCCGGCGACCTCCTCGACGAGGTGTCCACCAGCAAGCTGACCGGTGAGGAAGAGGCCTACTCGCACATCGACTTCGTCGACATGCAGGCCAACATCGAGGGCAGCCAGCAGGCGTTCGCCATCGTCAAGCCCGCCCTCAACGAGATCGATCCGCAGCTGACGACGACGATCCAGCAGGCCTTCGACCGAGTCGACTCGCTGATCGACAGCTTCCGGGATCCCAACGGGCCCGGCGGATTCAAGCCGTTCAACGACGTGACCGAACAGCAGAAGCGGGATATGGCCGCAGCCATCATCGCGGTCAAGGACCCGCTCTCGCAGGCCGGCGGAAAGATCGCCGCCGCCAGCTGACGGCACCGCCCCCGCACCGCATCACAGGAGAATTCGACACCCCATGAGCACCACCGACACGCCAGAACCCACACCGCAGAAACGGGGCCGGGTGAACCGACGAGGGTTCCTCACCGGCGCCGGTATCGCCGGTGCCGGACTGGCTGTCGGTGGTGCCGCGGGCGCGGGGATCACCTACGCCGCCACCGCCGACGAAAGCAGCGATCCGGCCACCGAGACCGTGGAGTTCTACGGCGAGCACCAGGCCGGCATCACCACGCGCCAACAGAATTCACTCGTGTTCGCCGCCTTCGATCTCAAACCGACGACGGTCGCACAGGTCGAGACGATGATGGCGCGGTGGGCTGCGGCGGCAAGCCTGCTCGCCCAGGGCAAACCGGTCGGCCCGGTCGAGTCGCGCCCGATGGCACCTCCTGCCGACACCGGAGAGGCGTTCGACCTGGGCCCCAACCGTCTCACCATCACCGTGGGATTCGGGCCGAGCTTCTTCGACGACCGGCTCGGCCTGGGCGCCAAGATGCCCGCGGCACTGAAACCTCTGGGCCAATTGGCCGTCGACACCACCATCGACCCGTCCATCAGTGGCGGTGACATCTGCGTGCAGGCCTGCTCCGAGGACCCACAGGTGGCCTTCCACGCCGTGCGCAACCTCGCCCGCATCGGGCGCAGCGTGGTCACCCTGCGGTGGCTGCAGGAAGGGTTCGGCCGCGCTTCGGCGACCAGCACCGACCAGGTGACGCCACGAAATCTGTTGGGCTTCAAGGACGGAACGGCCAACATCAAAGCCGAGGAGCCGGCCGTCGCCGACAAATGGGTGTGGGTCGGCGACGAGACCGACCAGCCGTGGATGAAGGGCGGCAGTTACCTCGTCACCCGCAAGATCCGCATGCACATCGAGGCCTGGGATTCCGACGACATCTCCGATCAGGAACGGATCTTCGGGCGCACCAAGGATTCCGGCGCACCACTGTCCGGCGGCGGCGAGTTCACCGATTTGAACTTCACGGTCAAGGGAACCGACGGTCGCACCAAGATCGACCGCTTCTCTCACGTGCGCCTGGCCCACCCCGACAGCAACGGCGGTGCCCAGCTCCTGCGCCGCGGGTACAACTTCACCGACGGGATCGACACCCGCACCGGCACGCTGTCGGCCGGTCTGTTCTTCATCGCCTACCAGAAGAACGCCCACGATCAGTTCGCCCGCATCCAGAACAACCTGGCCCAGGATGCCCTCAACGAGTACATCTCCCCGATCTCCAGTTCGCTGTTCGCGATCCCACCGGGCCTGACCGAGATCGGTGACTGGTACGGCAAGAAGATGTTCGGCTACCAGGGCTGAGCCTGCGCCTTCTGCTCTGCCACATCGGCTTGCCTATTCGGCCGCGGTCGACGCACGGCCTGTGCCAGACTGCGATATCGGTGCAGTCGGGTTCAGGGGTGAGATGGTGTCCGAAACGCGGGTTTCGCGAAAGTTCTTCGTGAATGTGCTGGTCGTCGTGCTCACGGTGGTGGCCTCGGTGACCGCGATGGCGGGCACCCGCGCTCCGGCAGCGGCCGCCCCACCGCCACCGGCCTCGTGTACACAGCCGGCCGGTGCACAGCCGACAGTGATGGCACCCGAGCGTCTCGGGGTGGACAAGGCCGGTCTCGACGACGCCATCGCATTCGCCGCGTCCCGGATGCGCACTCACATCCAGGTCTTCCGCAACAACTGCTTGATCGGCAGTGGACCGCTGAACGAAGTCACCGGCAAGGTGCCGTGGAATCTGTTCAGCTCCACCAAGAGTGTGATCTCGATGCTCGCGGGAATCGCATACACGCAGCACAGACTCGATCTGAATGCGTCGATCGCGCAGTATCTCCCGTCGGGCGAGGCCGATGCCGCGCATGCACGAATCACCGTCGCCGATCTCCTCACCCAGACCTCCGGCCTGTCGCAGTCGATCCTCAGTGAGGCGGTCACCGCAGGCCTCGACGTGGATCCGAACATCGCGAAACAGGCTCTTGCGCTGCCGGTCACCCACCGTCCGGGGACCTTTTTCGAGTACACCCAGCACGGTCCGGATCTTCTCGCCTACGTCGTGCAACGAGCCGTCGGCGAAGACCTTCAGCAATTCGCTCAGCGAAATCTGTTCGGTCCGTTGGGGATCGATGCCCACGACTATTACTGGGCACGTGACCGGTCCGGGAACACCTACGGTTACGCGTTTCTGTTCATGCCACCGGCCGACTATGCCAGGCTCGGACTGTTGATGGCCGGTGACGGGGTATGGCGATCCCGGCGGATCATCGATTCCGACTACATCACGCGGTTGCGGACGCCCTCGCCGACGAATCACTGTTACGGGTATCTGTTCTGGGTCAACAGTTCTCCGTGTACCGGGCCATCCTTCCCGTCCCGTCAGACGGTCGATCAGGCCCCATTGGCCGGGTTACCCTCCGACGCCTACGCGATGGTCGGATTCCTGCAGCAGAACAATTTCATCGTCCCCAGTCTGGGACTGATGGTGAGCTGGAACGGGTTCCTCGGCGACATGTCCCCCGATCCGGCCACTGATCTCAGCGCCAGCCCGATCAGCGAGCTTTATCACACCTTCTTCCGGAAGCTGGTCGCAGCCTTCCGCTCTCCGCGCCTGCCCGACCCCGGTCCCTACCTGCCCGCGATGAACCTGAATCTCGACCCGATGCAGTTCGCCGACCCCAACATCACCCTCGGCGCACTCGGCATTGGCCCCGACGCCCCGCGTGACTGCACCGTACTGTCGTGCGGCAACACCCCGCTGCGTGCGCCGCTGTCGGGCAACCCGGGTTGCTTCGCCATCACCTGCCTGCCGCTCACCGCACTGGCACCGCACCGGGTGGGCTGAGCGCGATCTCGGTGGCCATCACTCATCTATGATGCCGCGTTCGACCAGCAGCGCGAGCACACGGCCGGCGAGTTCGTCGATGTCGGCACCGGTGGTATCGAAACGCAGATCCGGTGATTGCGGCTTCTCATAGGGTGCGTCGATCCCGGTGAGGCCCTTGAGTTCACCGCGCCGCACACGCGCGTAGAGACCCTTGGGGTCGCGTCGTTCGCACTCGGTGACCGGCGTCGATACGTGTACCTCGATGAAGTCGAGCTCGGCGGCGCGATGCAGTTCGCGGGCGATCTCCCGATCGGAGTGCAGCGGCGAGACCATCGACGCGATCGCGATGACCCCGGCGTCGGCGAACAGACGCGCGAGATGCCCGACGCGCCTGATGTTCTCGGCACGGTCACCGGGCGAGAATCCCAGGTCGTCGGAGATGCCGTGCCGGATGTTGTCACCGTCGACGAGATAGGCCACCCGCGTCCGGTTGACCAGTTCACGTTCGAGCGCCACCGCCACCGTCGACTTGCCCGACGCGGGTAATCCGGTCAGCCACACCGTCGCCCCGCGTTGTCCGGTCTTGGCCCACCGTTCGGATCGCTGCAGCGAACTCGGATGCCACTTGATGTCATTGCGCGTCGCCTTGCCCGGAATGACCTCCCGTGCCTCGAGGATCGTGCCGGCCGCCACCGTGTCGTTGGAGGCCTCGCCGATGAGGATGAACGCGCCGGTGTCACGGTTCTGTGCGTAGGTGTCGGCCACGACGATCGATGAGGTCCGCAACGTCACCGTACCGATGTCGTTGAGCCCCAACTCCGTTGGTCCGACGACCTCGAGTAGCGATTCGGGGTCGAGGCGTCGTTCCAGCGACTGCACGGTGGCGCGCACCGTGGTCGCGCCCTGCTTGAGGGCAACGCGGTCCCCGGCGTGCAGAGGCGCCGACGACAGCCAGCACAATGTGGCCGAGAGTTCTCGGGCCGAGACCGGCAGGTGTGCGTCGGGCGCGCCGCTGATGATGACATCGCCACGGCCGACGTCGATCTCGTCGGCGAGCTGCACCGACACCGACAGCCCGGCGACCGCGACGGGCCGCTGGGGGTCGAGGGTGTCCACCGCCGTCACCGTGCTGACCGACCCGGACGGCAGCACGGTGATCGGATCACCGGGCGCCAGGGCGCCCGCGGCCACGCGGCCGGTGTAGGTCCGTTTTCCGTCGGGCCCGGGGCGCGACACCCACTGCACCGGCAACCGGAGTTCCCGCGGCTGCGGCGACGGTGCCGTCAGCTCCACCGCCTCGAGATACTCCAGCAGGGTGGGTCCCGCGTACCACGGCGTGTTGGCCGACCGGTGGACCACATTGTCGCCGAGGGTGGCGGCCACCGGGATCGCCGTGATCTCACCGATCCCCAATTGCACGGCGAGTTCGGTCAATTCGTCCTGCAACTCGCCGAAGCGCTGCTGTGAGTAGTCGACCAGGTCGATCTTGTTCACCGCGGCGATCACGTGCGGCACCCCGACCAGGGTCGCGATCCGGGCGTGGCGGCGGGTCTGGCGTTGCACACCGTGGCGGGCGTCGACGAGCAGCACGGCCACGTGGGCATTGGACGCCCCGGTGAAGGTATTGCGGGTGTAGCGCTCGTGGCCGGGGGTGTCGGCGAGAACGTAACTGCGTGTGTCGCTGGCAAAGAACCGGTAGGCGACGTCGATGGTGATGCCCTGCTCGCGTTCGGCGCGCAGACCGTCGGACAATGCGGCCAGGTCGACGTCGCCGTCGGAGGAGGTGACGCCGGCCAGATGGTCGGTGGGCAGGCTGCCGGTGTCATGCAGCAGCCGTCCGATCAATGTGGATTTGCCGTCGTCGACGCTGCCCGCGGTCGCCAGCCGCAGGATCTGGCGGCGCGCAGTGGAGATCGCGGTGCTCATCAGAAGTATCCCTCTCGCTTGCGGTCCTCCATCGCCGCCGAGGACGTGCGATCGTCGGCGCGGGTCTCCCCCCGCTCGGAGACGGTCGCCTCGCTGATCTCGGCGATGATCTCGGGAATGGTGGTGGCCCTCGACCGCACCGCACCGGTGATGGTGAGGTCACCGACCGTGCGGTACCGGACCCATTCGGTACGCACGTCGTCGGCCGCGGTCGGCTGTGAAAACGGCGACACCGCAAGCAGAATGCCGTCCCGGTCGAAGACCTCGCGTTGCGACGCGTAGTAGATCGACGGCAGGTCGAGACCCTCGAGTTCGATGTAGCGCCAGATGTCGGTCTCGGTCCAGTTCGACAACGGGAACACCCGCACCGACTCGCCACGCCGGATGCGGCCGTTGTACAGCGACCAGGGCTCGGGACGTTGGGCCCGCGGATCCCATTGTCCGAACTCGTCGCGGAAGCTGAACACCCGCTCCTTGGCGCGGGCACGGTCCTCATCGCGGCGGGCACCGCCGAACGCGGCGTCGAATCCCCCTTCTTCCAAGGCGTCCAACAGGACCCGGGTCTGCAGCCGGTTGCGTGATCCCGACGGGTCGGTCGATTCGGCGATGCGCCCGGCGGCGATCGCGTCGGGTACCGACGCCACGATGAGTGTGATGCCCGCGGGGTTGTCGGTACTCGCGGCTACGCGTCGGTCCCGGAACTCGATGACCTCGTCGAAATTGTGGCCGGTGTCGACGTGCAGGATCGGGAACGGCAGTGGGTGCGGACGAAAAGCCTTCTCGGCCAGCCGAAGGAGCACGATCGAATCCTTGCCGCCGGAGAACAGCAGCACCGGTCGCTCGAGTTCGGCGACCACCTCGCGGATGATGTGTACCGCCTCGGACTCCAGGATACGCAGTGCAGCAACATGATCGAATGCGGCGGCCCCGTTCTCGGGGGCAGCGGCGTCGGGAGAGGTCATAGCGGATATCCGTTCCTTTCCGCATCGCGGCGGTAGCGCTGCGCCCATTCCTTGGACCTCGCGTTGGACTGCGGTGCGATCGGCGGGGGTGGCGCCAGATCGGGATCGAGGCCCAGCGCGGCGAGCACGCCGGCAGTCGTGCCCTGCGGATCCTTGACCAATTCACCGAATTCGATGTCGATCGGCGTGATGGCCTCGTCGGCGAACCAGCGGCGCCACTGCCGTTCCTGATCGGCGAGGATCGCCGCGAGATGCGCGATCCCCTCGGCGTTGTACTGCGCACGCTCATCACGCGCCGGGTCGAAATGCGGACCGTGGCCATCGCGCCAGACCCGCGTCTGTACCGCACGCCACATCGACACCGCTTGTGGCACAACGTCATCGCGGAACACGTGAACGAACAGCGGATCCGCCCCGAGGAGTTCACGCAGGGCGGTCCGCAACGATCCGGAGCCCACCCGGGTCCGCGCGATGAGCAGCGGCGTCTGATTCCACATCAATTTGCCGCCCCACACCCCGTTGGCGCTGCGACCGGCGGCCAGGACATCGAGCTGCCACCGGGTGAAGTCGCGGGTGTCCACGGCACCGACGTCGATCTCGTCGAGCAGGTCGAGTATCGCCGAATCCCGCACTCCGGCAAACCATTCACGGGGCTGCGGCGATTCCGAGGACGAGGCGAAGTACTGGAAGAACTCCTCGGGCGTTCCGGCCACCCCGGTGGCCGCGAGTGACTCGACGAGCAAGGTACTACCGCTACGCTGGCTCGCACACACCAGGTAGCTCTGCGGGTGGGGCATCGGCTCAGTCTAACCACGCCGAAACCGAGCGCAACCTGGGCTTTTAGCCTCAATACGCGGGTAATTGTTGACTTTTCGCGATCGGGGTGAAGCGCTCAGCGGGGTGTGCGATCGGCGGTGGACGCGCGCACCGCATCGCCCTCGCCGGAGGTGATGTCGCCGTCGAGCTCACGTCGCGCACCGAGCGGGCGACGTGAGGGCAGGGCCTCTTCTTCCGGCGCGGTGTCGAGGGCTTTCGCGTGGAAGGCCGCCATGAATCGCTCGGCGATGGCGGTGCCCTCGGGTTCGGGTGGGAGCTCGTCACCGGTGCTCGTGCGCCACCGGGCAAGACGGTCGGCGAGATCGGCGCGGATCTGCGCGTAGGCGGGATCCTCGGCGACATTGTTGCGCTCATCCGGATCGGAATCGAGGTCGTAGAGCTCGACACGGGGTCGGTCGCGCTCGGTCACCGCCGGATCGATGGAGCGCGCCGAGGCACTGTCGGCGATGTCGAGGGGCAGCAGCAGTTCGGGTCGGTGCGCGTAGTTCTCGATGTAGCTGTGGTGTTTGGTCCGCAAGGCGCGGATCGGGTCGAACGCGTCGTGGTAGGTCTTCTCGGTGTAGACCTCTTCGCGGCAGACCTCTTCGCGGACCGACCGACCCGCCTGGACCAATTGCGCGACGTGCGAGCCGCCGTCGACATCGGCGGGTACGCCGAGCCCGAGCAGATCGAGGATCGTCGGGGTGAGGTCGACCCCCGAGAACAGGCCGTCGTAGACCTGCGGTGACATCGCACGCGCCGCCGGCGGCCGGATGATCAGCGCGATCCCGGTGCCCTGGGCGTAGAGCGTCGACTTCGCGCGGGGAAAGGCCAGTCCGTGGTCGGTGAGGAAGACGATCCACGTGTTCTCGGTGAGCCCGAGATCGTCGACCGTCTTGAGCAGCCGGCCGACCGCGGCGTCGGCCTTGGTGATGCTGCCGTGCAGTCCTGCCAGGTCTTCCCGCACGTCGGCGGTGTCGGGAAGGAATCCGGGAACGTCGATCCCGGAGGTGTCGGCGGGCGGATATTCGTCCTCGGGATAAGGGCGATGGGTCTCGAAGAACCCCGCGGTCAGCAGGAACGGCCGGTGCGGTGCGGTGCGGACGTGGTGGCCCAACCACCACTGCGACTCGGCGACGACGTAGTCGCAGCGCGAGTCGGACACGTCGACCGAGTCGAAGCCGATGCTCGTCGGATCGGTGCTCTCGTGTTGCATGCCGAACAGGACCGTCCGGTAGCCCGCGTCACCCAGGATCTGCGGCAGCGTGCGCACCCCCTCGCGATAGGCGAACCCGTGATGGGCCAACCCGACGAGCCCGTTGCGGTGCGGATACTGCCCGGTGAACAACGACCCGCGCGCCGGCGAGCACAGCGGCGCGGTGGCGTGTGCATCGGCGAAGCGGATACCCGAGGCCGCCAGCCGGTCCAGATGCGGGCTCTCGACGCCGTCGGCGCCGTAGCAACTCAGGTGACGGCCGAGATCGTGCCAATGCACCAGGATCACGTTCTCGCGGGCCGGTTCTCCTGCCGTCCGATCCGGCGCGCTCCGATCCGGCTCCGCGCTGTCGTGCACATCGTCAATGGGCATCGTCCCATGATGCACGCAGCACTGTTCTGCCGTCGCAAACGGTCAGAGATCGAGTCCACGTGTCCGCGTCGGTGGCGGACCGACGAACTCGAGGTCGAGGTCGAGGTCGGCCATGGCCGCGCCGAGCTTGCCCATCATGTGCTCCGGGTTGATCAGTCCCTCGGTGTGGACGAGGTCGTCGGTGGCCTCGCCGGTGACGTCGAAGAAGTTCTCGAACACGTCGGAGGTCAGGATGCCCAGCATCCGGGTGGTGTGCGCGTCGAAGGCGAAGCTGTGGATGGTGCCTGCCGGTGCGTGCAGGTAATCCCCGGCGGTGAGCAGGGTCTCGACGCCGTTGACATACAGCCATACCCGGCCGGAGAGGACGAAGAAGTTCTCCGTGTGGTGGCGATGGAAGTGCTGCGGGATGTACGGCGACCGACCACCGAGGGTGAGCACCGAGAAGTACCGGCCTCCGGTGTTGGCACCGCGCGCCTGATAGGAGTTGAGGGAGTCCGGCCAGGCGCGCCGATCCCCGGTGAGTGCCCGCAGGAAGTATCCCTGCGGCCCCGACGGCAACGCGTCGTCCCACTCGTCGGATGCCGCCGCGGGCGCCTCGTCGTGGGCACGTGCACCGACCGACGAGAAGAGTTCTGTCAGCGGCGTTTTGACGCCTGCTCGGGCATCGGCGGAGTAGATGTGGGAGTTCACCCCCGCACCGCTGCCGGCGAGGGCGTCCAACGCACCGCCCGGTGCGGAGAAGAACAGGATGCGCGAGCAGTGCCCGAGCATGCGGTAGGCGACCGGCGTTCCCGGCGGTACGTGGATGGAGTCGCCGGGCGCGAGAACACGGCTGCGCCCCGGGAGCCAGAACTGCACCGATCCCTCGAAGACGTGGTAGGAGCGCTGATGGTTCGGCAGGACATGGAATGCGGCGCCGGCGCCTCGCGGGCCGAGAATGAATGCGGCGTCGAACAATCCGCCGGTGTCGGCGGTTCGCGCGATGACCGTCCAGAGCTGGTTGTCGATCTCGTAGCGCAGCCCCTCCCCGCTCGCGAGGCGATACGGGACGGCTTCACCGGGGAGGGCATCGATGATCGGGGCACGATCATGCATGGCATCCGGGTCGATGGTGGTGGTCATGAGTTCTCTCCTGGGGTGTGGGCGGGTCGAGACGGGGCCGACGACGAGACCGACGCGTCGGGGCGCAGATGACGGACGAAGAAGCCGGCGATCTCGTCGAAGCCGAAGTCGGTGCGGCCCTGGGTCTGCCGCCCGTCGCGGGCGGAGTGCAGCAGAGCGGGAGCGGCCCCCTCCGCGGCGAGCCTGCCCTCGTCCATCGCCGGCGGACCCGGGACGTCGGATCGTCGGGGCGGGTTCAGGAAGCCGTGCCGGTAGCCGTCGACGAGGTAGAGGTCGGCCTCCACCCCGGCGTCGGCGAGCGCGCGGAACAACAGGCGGCTGTGATCGTCGCCGACGAGGACATCGGCGGTACCGTGCGAGATCTGGAAGGGTGGGGCGTCGCGGTGAACGTGATACAGCGGACTCGCTGCGCGGGCGGCGTCGCCGAGATCGGCGGGGTCGCCCCCGAGGAGCGGCCCCTCGGGAGTCAGAGCCGGTGCGGAGCCGCCGGGCAGCGGCTGTCCGGGTGCCACGTCGCCGGCGACGAGCGTTGCCGGACCGTAGGATTCGGCGACGGCGGACACCCGGGCGTCGACGTCGGCGTCCTCGCCGGGCAGTCGCGCGCGATGCGCGTTGAGCCCCACGAGCGCCGCGAGGTGACCGCCGGCCGAGGCACCCCACACCCCCATGCGTTCGGGGTCGATGCCGTATTCGTCTGCACGGGAACGCAGATGGTCGATCGCCGCGCGGACGTCGTGGAGTTGCGCCGGGAATCGGGCGTCACCGCTGAGTCGATAGTCGATGCTTGCCATCACGAATCCGGCTGCGGCGAAATGACGGTGCAGATCCGGGCAGAGCGTGCGGTCGCCGGTGAACCATCCGCCACCGTGCACGAAGACGATGGCCGGATGGGGTCCGGGGGCCGAGGGGCCGACAAGATCGAGGAGCAGGTCACCCGACGGCCGGGTGCGGTAGACGACGTCGCGCTGCACGGCGTCGGACGGGGAGGAACTCACCGTGCCAGTGTCACTGCGGAAATGTGATCTGGTCCACATGGAATCGCCTCACGATCATGAGGCCGGGCCTCATGATCGAATCTCGGCGGCAACCTGCTCGGCAATGGCGGCGAAAGCATCGACGAGGGCGTTCGGCTTGGCGCGCGGGTGACACAGGTAGGTCGTGACCGGCGGCAGGTCGACGATCGGGATATATCGCAAACCCGGTCGCGCGTGGGTCACCATGGCCGACGACCCGCAGATGTTGACTCCCACCCCGGCGCTGCACAGCTGCAGAACATCGTCGAAATGTGTTGCCAATGGCCGGATCTCGAGATGTCGACCACTGGGGCGCGGATCGACGAACCAACTCTGCGAGTCGCCGCCACCACGCATCCCGATGAAGGTCTCGTCGTCGGTCTCGGCCAGCGTCACCGCATCCCGCCCGGCGAGACGATGCCGCTCGTTGACGACGAGCACCCGATCCTCGGACCACAACGGTCGCACCACGATCCCCGTCGGCTCGGCGGGCGGCTGATCGGCGATCATCAACGAGACGTCGACCTCTCCGGAGCGCAGCGCGGTCAGTGCATCGGTGAGTGGTAGGCCGTGGATCTGCCAGGTCGCGTCCGGGTGACGCTCGACGGCCGTCGCGAGCAGCCGGTTACTCATCTCGCTCGACGCCGCGATCCCGATGCGCAGCACCGACGCGGTGCCCGAACCGTCGGCCCAGGCGCTCACGGCATCCATCGCGGCGATGGCCTCACGAGCGAGCGGGACGAGGGCGGCACCGTCGGCGGTGAGTTCGACCTGCCGCGAGGTGCGGCGAAACAGTGTGACGCCGGTCCGGCGTTCGAGTTGCTGGATCTGCTGGCTCAGCGAGGGCGCCGAGATGTGCAGGCGCTGCGCGGCGCGCGTGAAGTGCAGTTCCTCGGCCACCGCGAGGAAGTAGCGCAGGTGCACGATGGTGAGATCCACTTCCCGATGTCCTCCTCGCCGCGGCTCACCCCAGTGTGGCAGGCAGATGCTTGCGTGATCCGCCGATCACCACCAGCAGCGACACGAGGAGCAGTGCGGCCAGGATGAGCAGCAACTCGACGGTGGTGAACGGCGGCGTCAGCGCGGCCAACAGGGTCGGGACCGCGAAACCGGTGTAGGCGACCGCATAGAAGACGCCGGTGAGTTTGGCGAGTTCGTGTGCGGGCGCGATCCGTTGGACCTCCAACAACCCCGACACCAGCCCGATGCCGAAGCCGCATCCGAGCACCACACTCGCGGCCACCCCGACGAGCAGATCGTCGTTGGTCACCGCGACCAGCATGACCGCCATCCCGACGACGAGGATCACCAGTGCGACGATGAGTCCGCGAGCACTCGACTGCGAGTCGATGCGGCGCGCCAGCGGTTGGATGGCAGCACCGGCACCGAGCGCGATGACGCTGAGCAGCGTGGCGTACGCCAGCCCGAGGCCACCTGCGGCGTCGGCCAGCAGCACCGGCTGGTAGCCGTAGGAGAGCCCGCAGGCGACGAAAAGCCAGGGGCCACAGATCATCACGACACGCACGAAGCGCCGGTGACGCGCGGAGGTGACCCGCAGCCGGGCCGAGATCGGTGCCGGCGCCTGGGGTCGTACCGTCTCCGGTGCGCGGCCGATCAGCACCAGGAACGGCGCCGACACCGCGATGTGCAGGACGAACGGGAGAATCTGCGGAATCGGCCCCCACTGGGCGATACACCCGGCGATCAACGCACCCGAGGCCGAGCCCAGGGTGAACGCCAGTGACGCCCGACGAGCGCCGGCGCCGCGGTCGGCGGCCGGATCGAACGGCGCCGTCGACAACTCCTTGAGCCAGCTCGTACCCACCGACATCGCCGTCCCGACCGACATGCCGGCCAACAGTCGTCCGGCGATGATCGGGAACTGGCCGAGCTCGTCGAACGCCAACAGCACGCTGCCCGCCACACCGAAGGCGACGCCGGCGATCATCGGCACCCGGCGACCCAGGTGATCCGACACCGCTCCGGCGATGATCAGTGCGGGAGCCAATCCCGCGACGTAGACCCCGAGGAACAGGGTCACCGTCGCCGACGAATAGTGCTCGACGTCGCGATACATCAACAGCAGCGGGCTGAACTGGTTGCCCGACCAGGCGCAGACGAACAGCGCGCCGAACACCAGGACCCACGGGCGACGATCCGGACCGCGCGGGTCACGCGGCGACAGGGCGGCGCCGATGGGCATCGACGAACTCATATCGCCCCCTGATAACGCGCGAGGTGCGCCTCGAGAAGGCGCTCGTACTCCTCGCGCTCCCCGGCGAACAGGCAGGCCGCCAGCCATTGGTGATCGTCGTGCGAGGCCGGGAGGGTGGCCGGATCGATCCGCAGCAGCACGTTGCGCAGACGCTGCTGCCGCCCGCGCAGGAGCTCGTAAAAGTGCGCGGCGATCGGGTTGTTCGACGCGCGTACCGCCAGGAGATGGAACTCGTCGTCGGCCTCGACGAAGCCGTCGACGTCGGCGTCCGCGGCGAGACCGGCCTGCCGGGCAAGGTTGCGCTCGATCAACTCACGAAACTCTGCCGACGGACCGCCCGCTGCGAAAACCTGCCGTGCAGAGGCGCTTTCGATGGCTTGTCGCATGGCGAGCACGTCGGCGGCCTCGGTCGCGGTGACCGGACTGACCACCGCTCCGCGGCGCGGGATGAGAGTGAGGAACTGCTCGGCGGCCAGCCGCAGGAACGCCTCGTGGACGGGCGTTCTGCTCAGGCCGAGGTCGGCGCCGACCTCGACCTCGCTGAGCAGTGTGCCACCGGCGAGCGCGCCGGAGATGATGCGCTCGCGGGTTGCGGCGTACGCCTCGTCGGCGGCGTTGGACAACTGTGCGGGCATGCGACGACCCTACACCTTGCATGCAAACATGCATACAAGAGACGTCCGGTCGACCACTCGACCGCGATTGAGGCGCGTAACGGTACGCGTTACACTCGAAGGGTGATCCAGTCGTTCGCCACCAAGGACACAGAGAGGGTGTGGGCACGAAAGTTCGTACCCCGTCTCGGACCCGAGCTCACTCGGGTGGCGCACCGTAAGTTACAAGCCCTCGACGCCGCCCAGCGACTCGCTGACCTCGCATCCCCTCCCGGCAACAGACTCGAACCACTGTCCGGCGACCGCGCCGGACAACACAGCATCCGCGTCAACGACCAGTACCGATTGTGCTTCACCTGGACACCGGTTGGACCCGTCGACGTGGAGATCGTCGACTACCACTAGCTCTTGGAGAAACCCATGCCCGACTTCGAACCGATCCATCCCGGCGAGACACTCGCCGCCGACTACCTACCCGACTACGGCCTCTCTCAGCGCAAGCTGGCCGAGCTGATCCACGTCCCTCCGCGCCGCATCAACGAGATCATCCACGGCCGTCGCGCAATAACCCCCGATACCTCCATTCGACTCGGACGTCTCTTCGGGCAGTCCGAGACCTTCTGGCTGAACATGCAAACTCGCTACGACCTCGAGATTGCCCGCGCGACAACCGATGTCTCGGACATCACGCCTCTGGCAAGCTGAGTCGCACCACAAGGACCGACCGGACCGCCCCCGGCGCACGGAACTCCGGGCAACCTGCGGCACTCTGCCTACCCCGCTCAATGCCTCGACCGCTGACGAACGGTCGCGGAGATCCGCGAACAGGGCGCGTATCACGACCATCCTGCGGATGGCGACCAGCGAACCTGCCCGACTCTTCGGCCCGGAGTCCACTCAGGGGCACGTGGGCGTCGGACGCCGAGCTGATCTTGTTCTCCTCGAAGATGATCTACACGCGTTATCCGGCGGCGAACATTCTCGATCTCGTAACGCCACACTTACCCCGCGTAGCCCAGCCGTCACCTCACTTGTATACCTTTCTTATAAGAAAGTATTGACATCACGCTGGCGCGACGGGAAGCTACGACCATGACCACACCTGGCACCTCGTACGACGTCGTCGTCGTCGGGGCCGGCATCGTCGGCCTCGCCCACGCCTATCACGCACAACGCCGCGGACTCTCCGTCGCTGTCGTCGAGCACAACGACCAGGTCGCGGGCGCGTCGGTCCGCAACTTCGGGCACGCCTGCATGACCGCCCAGTCCGGACAAGCCCTGGACTATGCGCGTGCCGGACGCCGTCATTGGCTCGATCTCGCCGAGAAGGCGGGATTCTGGGCGGCGCCGACCGGTACCACGGTCCTGGCCCGGCACGCCGACGAACTGGCCGTGATGAGCGAGTTCTCCCAGGCTCACGGATCGGCGGCGGCGGTACTCCTCGACCGCGACACCGTCCTCGAGCGGGTTCCGGCCGCCGCCCACGGCGTGGTCGGCGGCATGTACCTACCGGCCGACCTCCAGGTCGACCCACGCGCCGCCACCCCACGGATCGCCGCGTGGCTCGAGACGCAGGGCGTCACCTTCTTCTGGCGCACCGCAGCAACGTCTTTCGACACCGGAGTGGTCCGTACCTCACGGGGTGAGCTGCGTGCCGGCACCACCTTCATCACGGTGAATCACGACATCGATCGGCTCTTCCCCGAGGTCGCCGAGGACATCGGCCTGCAGCGGTGCCGCCTGCACATGATCAAAGCCGCTGTGCCGACCCGTTTCCCGCTGACCACACCCCTGTTCACCGGGTGGTCACTGTTGCGCTACAGCGCCTTCGAGACGATGCCGTCGGTGCACCGGGTCGCCCAACGGCTGCACACCGCCCACCCCGGATACACCGCACTCGATCTTCACCAGATGTACACACCACAACCCGACGGCACCCTGTTGATCGGCGACACCCACCTCCGCGAGGTCACCGAATCGCCGTTCCAGGGCGAGGACGGATTCGCCTGCCTCCTCGAGGTCACCCGAGAGTTGTTCGGGGTCAACAGCATCGACGTCATCGAGCGCTGGCAGGGTGTGTATGCGACGGCACCCGGCCGTGAATTCCTGCTGCGCGAGCCACTTCCCGGCACCCACATCGTCACCGTCACCACCGGCATCGGCATGACCACCGGCATGGGTCTCGCCGAGTCCAGCGTCACCGCCGCATTCGACCCGTCTACCAGTTTCGCCCTCTGATGTCCACCACCGACCACCACAGGAGTACACCCCACATGTCCACTCTCCCCACCGAACTCATCGTCTTCGACATGGCGGGCACCACCGTCTCCGACGAGGGACTCGTGATCGCGAGCTTCCGCGCCGCCGACGAGCACGCCGGGCTCTCGCGCACCGAGGCGGACCGCGCGGCGATGCTCGACTACGTCTCCGAGACCATGGGACAGTCGAAGATCACCGTGTTCCGCCACCTCGCCAAGGGCAACGAGGAACAGGCACAGTCGGCCAACAAGGAGTTCGAACGGACCTATGCCCAGCTCGTCGGCGAAGGCCGGTGCTCCCCGATGCCCGGCGCCGAGGAACTGTTCTCCCACTGCCGGGAGATCGGCGTGAAGATCGCCCTCACCACCGGTTTCGCACAGCAGACCCAGGAAGCCATCCTCGAGGCGCTCGGCTGGAGCGACATCGCCGACGTCGTCCTCTGCCCCGGCGAGGAACTCCGCGGCCGCCCCCACCCCGACATGCCGCTGGCCGCCCTGATCACGACCCGCACCAGCGCTGTCGAGGCCGTGATGGTGGTCGGCGACACCGCGTCCGACGTCACCACGGGACTGCGCGCCGGCGCCGGACTCGTCGTCGGAGTGCTCTCCGGGGCCCACGACGCCGAGGCGCTGCGCGCCGCGGGCGCGCACGAAGTCGTCGACAGCGTTGCCGACCTGAGCGGGCTCATCCGCCACTGATCGCCTGCGGAATTTCAGAACCGCTCATCGCCGCTCCGACCTAGGTATACAAGTACAGAAGTAGTACAGTATGCGAGCGGACTGAGTGTGGTCACAAACGGAGGTGTCGGTGTCGCCGAGATATCAGGAGATCTACGAGGCGCTGCGCCACCAGATCGTCGACGGCACATATCAACCCGGCGACGAGTTACCGCCGGAGACCGTTCTGATGGATCAATGGCAGGTCTCGCGCGGCCCGATTCGGCAGGCGCTCTACAAGTTACGGACCGAGGGTTTCATCTACACGACCCGCGGACGACCCGCCCGCGTCCGACGGCCGCACTCCCCGACGCAGACATTGTCGTCGTTCACCCCGTTCTCGCAATGGGCGCTGACGACCGGTCGGGAACCGGGTAACCACACGATCAGTGTGTCCCGCACCCGGGTGACTGCCGAGATCGCCGAGGCGTTGCAGATCGGGGTGGACGACTTCTTGGTCGAGGTGGTCCGACTGCGCACCCTCGACGGCATTCCGGCGCTGCTGGAGCGCAGCCGCTTCACCACCGATGTCGGGGCGAGTCTGTTCGACTTCGACCCCGACAAGGGGTCGATCACCGATCATCTCGTGGACGAGGGGGTGCAGTTCGCCTCGATGCGCCACGAACTCGACGCCGTCGCCGCCGATGCCACCGACGCCGAAGCACTCCGGATCGATTCGGGTGCACCGCTCCTGCGGGAGCGGCGCACCAGCTATGACCCCCAGGGGCGACCGTTCGAGTACTCCGACGACCGCTATCGTCCCGACCAGGTGACGTTCTCGATCATGAACACGATGACCGGCGACGAACGCGGGTGAGGCCGGCCGGCGGGCGCCGGTCAGTGCGTGGGCGGTTCGGTCGTGTCGACGACCTCGACGTCGATGATCTCCTCCTCGGAGACCTCGACGGCGACACCCGCACCCGACGAGCCCGATTCACCCGGCGCCACCGAATCGCCTACCTCCTCGGTGGCAGACTCGGTCACCACCGGAATCTCGTCGGTGATCTCCGTCCGAGCCTCGGCGGGGACTTCGCGGCGCGACTCCCCCTCGGCCACATCCGCATCGACCGATTCCGGTACGGCCGTCCCGTCGAGCCCTGCCGTCGCATCGAGGACGGCCGCCCAGGAGTCCGGGCCGTCGAGGGTCACACCGTCGCGAGCCGCTCGCTCCTCGGCAGCGCGGACCTGCGCCATCAGCGCCAGGGTGCGGCGACGCGCCTGATCCTCGACGCTGTCGTCCCCGGCCGTCACGGTCACCGAGAGCACGGCCGGGTCGATGCGCTGCACCGGATATCCCGCGGCGGTGAGCCTTTCGAGGACCTTCTGGGTGAGCGCCAGCGCCGGCGCCGTGGTGGCGATCCCGTCGAGTACCGATCCGCGGTTCTTCTCGGCGGCTTTACGTTCCTCCCACTCGCGGATCTGCGTCTCGAGGTCGGCATGGGCACCGGACAGCACACCGGGCGTGCGGCCGCTGACCTTCTCGGTGAAGCTGCGGGCCACCGCGTCGATGTCGAAGGGATCGGTGGGATCATCGGCGGCGATCCGGGCATGAAAGAGCACCTGCAGCAACAGGTCTCCCAGCTCTTCCCGCAGGCTTGCCTGATCCCGGGCGTCGATGGCGTCGAGGAGTTCGTAGGCCTCCTCGAGGAGATAGCGTCGCAATGAGGCATGGGTCTGCCGGCTCTCCCACGGACCATTGCGGCGCAACGTGTCCATCAACGCGACCGCGGGCAGCAGGTCGCTGCCACTCGGGATCGTCGCGGCGATCACCTGGTCTCCCTGCGCGATTCGTGCCGCCACGAGCGGATGGCGTCGATCGGTCGACAGCAGCGTCCCGGCGATCCCGTCCTCGGCGAACACCGGCTCGAAGTGGTCGAGATCCCACAGCACGGTGGTCGGGACGTCCTCGGTGACGAAGACGGTGCCGGACAGGTGGGCACGCGCGCGCACGGGAATCATGTCCGGGCGGAGCGGATCGAGCAGGACCACCGTCATCTCCAGGTGCCTTTCGTCTGCGGGCTGCGACAACAGCACACGGTAAGGAACAACATCGCGGTAGCTCACCGACAACATCACAACGGTAATCGCTGCACAAGCGACATCGTGGGACGTCACCGAGCGGGTCTCGCAGGACGACGCCGGCATGTGCGCCCATCGCGTTGACCACTCGGGCAGCCGACTCCGGAGTCGTCCGACCGCATGAACATCCACAATCTATTGCCGATGATCAACAACCGATTCGCTACCCTATACCCTGTCCGAATCGTCGGAGATCCGTGTCGTGGGAGGAAAGCCACATGTCGAGTTCCACCGAGGTCGTCGCGTCGCGAGCGCAGTTCCCCGGGATCAGTTCGCGCACCTGGGAACATCCGTCCGACCGCACCGCGCTGACCGCTCTGCGCAAGCTCAAGGGATTCGACCAGGTCCTCAAGACGCTGTCGGGGCTGCTACGAGAGCGTCAGCATCGGCTGATGTACCTGGCCACGTCGGCGCGCGCAAGCGACAAGCAGTTCGCCGACCTCGATACGCTGCTCGGTGAGTGCGTCGCCACCCTCGATGCCCCGACGACACCCGAACTGTTCGTCACACAGTCACCGATCGTGAACGCCTACTGCATCGGCATGGACACCCCGTTCATCGTGGTGACCTCGGCGATGTACGAGTTGATGGATCACGACGAGATGCGCTTTGTGATCGGACACGAACTCGGACACGCACTTTCCGGCCATGCGGTGTACCGCACGATGCTCATGCACCTCACCCGGCTCGCCGCGTCCATCGGTTTCATCCCGATCGGTGGATGGGCCCTGCGCGCGGTGGTCGCCGCGCTGATGGAGTGGCAGCGCAAATCCGAGCTCTCCGGAGATCGCGCCGGCCTGTTGTGCTGCCAGGACCTCGACGTCGCGCTACGGGTCGAGCTCAAGCTCGCGGGCGGCAAACACCTCGAGCAGATGGACACCCAAGCCTTCGTGGCGCAGGCCCGGGAGTACGAGCGCACCGGGGACCTGCGCGACGGCGTGCTCAAACTGTTGAATCTCGAGTTGGCGACCCATCCCTTCTCGGTGCTGCGCGCAGCCGAACTCACCCGCTGGGTCGACCGCGGCGAGTACGGCCGAATCCTCTCCGGCACATACCCGTTGCGCACCGACGACGACACCGCCAAGTTCTCCGACGACGCCGGCGAGGCCGCCCGCACCTATCGCGACAACTTCGACGAGTCGCAGGACCCACTGGTCAAGGGGTTGCGCGACGGGCTCTCCGGCGTGGTCGACGGCGTCGGGCAGGCCGCGGCCGACGTGGCGGTCACCGTCAACCGCAAGTTCTCCCAGTGGCGGACGAACGCCCAGCAGAAGTACGACGAGACCAACCAACCCCCGCCGGCCCCCGACTCTGACGCCCCTGGCTCTGAGCCCACCGAATCCTGAGCCCACAGACTCCTAGTCGGCCGGAGTGGGTTTGAGCTGCGTCAGGAACGTCGTCAGATAGTCGATGAGTTCGTTGTCCCGCAAGCGCGCGGACCCGACGCCACCGGTGCGCGGAATCGGCAGCGTCACGACCGATGTGGTGGCGCGGTAGGACGCCGCCGAATACAGCCGCTTGAGCCGGACCTGTTCGCTGTCGAGCAGATGCAGCGGCGAGATCTTGACGTTGGTGCCGATCGCACCGATTTCGGCGACGCCCCGTTCTCGGCACCGCAGACGGAGTTTCGCGATCGCCGCGAGCCGCCGGGTTTCCTCCGGCGGTTCGCCGTACCGGTCGAGCAACTCCGCGAGCACCGCGGAGACCTCGTCGTCGTCGGTGGCCGAGGCGAGTTTGCGATACGCCTCGAGACGCAGACGATCGGAGTCGACGTATTCGACCGGGATGTGGGCGTCGACCGGCAGATCGATGCGCACCTCCGTCGATTCCTCGGTGGTGACCGGTGTGCCGTCGGCCGCGGCCCGGTAGGCCTCCACCGCCTCGCCGACCAGGCGGACGTACAGATCGAAGCCGACGCCCGCGACGTGTCCGGATTGCTCTGCGCCGAGGACATTTCCGGCCCCGCGCAGCTCGAGGTCCTTGAGCGCCACCGCCATTCCGGCGCCGAGCTCGTTGTTCTGCGCGATGGTCGCCAGGCGGTCGTAGGCCGTCTCGGTGAGCGGTTTCTCGGGGCTGTAGAGCAGGTAGGCGTATCCGCGTTCACGGCTGCGGCCGACGCGTCCACGCAGCTGATGTAGCTGCGACAGGCCGAGATTCTCGGCACGGTCGACGATCAGCGTGTTCGCGTTGGAGATGTCGAGTCCGGTCTCGATGATGGTGGTACACACCAGCACGTCGTATTCGCGGTTCCAGAATCCGGACACGGTGCGCTCGAGTTGATCCTCGTTCATCTGTCCGTGTGCGACCACCACCCGTGCCTCGGGCACCATGTCGGCGATGTCCTTGGCGGTCTTGTCGATGGTCGAGACCCGGTTATGGACGTAGAAGACCTGCCCGTCGCGCAACAGTTCTCGGCGAATCGCCGCGGCAACCTGCTTGCGCGCGTAGGCGCCGACGTAGGTCAGCACCGGGTGGCGTTCCTCGGGCGGGGTGAGGATCGTCGACATCTCCCGGATGCCCGCCATCGACATCTCCAGGGTGCGCGGGATCGGCGTAGCCGACATCGTCAACACGTCGACGTGGGTGCGCAGCGACTTGATGTGTTCCTTGTGCTCGACGCCGAAGCGCTGTTCCTCGTCGACGATCACCAAACCGAGGTCGTTCCAGACGATCCCGGTCTGCAGCAGACGATGGGTGCCGATGACGACATCGACCGACCCCTGCGCCATCTGCTCGATGATCTCCTTGGACTCCTTGGTGTCGGTGAAGCGCGACAGGCCACGCACCCGCACCGGGAACCCGGCCATCCGTTCGGCGAAGGTCTGCAGATGTTGTTGCGCCAGAATGGTTGTCGGGACCAGCACGGCAACCTGTTTGCCGTCCTGGACGGCCTTGAACGCCGCGCGCACCGCGATCTCGGTCTTGCCGTAGCCGACGTCGCCGACGATGACGCGGTCCATCGGGACCGCCTTTTCCATGTCGTCCTTGACCTCGCCGATCACCGTCATCTGGTCGACGGTCTCGGTGAAGTCGAAGGCATCCTCCATCTCACGCTGCCATGGTGTGTCGGGACTGAAGGCGTAACCCGGGGCGGCGTGGCGGGCGGCGTAGAGTTGCACGAGCTCACCGGCGATCTCGCGAACCGCCTTGCGCGCCTTGCGTTTGGTGTTCTGCCAATCCGAACCGCCGAGTTTCGACAGGGACGGCTGTTCACCGCCGACGTAGCGGGAGAGCTGGTCGAGGGCGTCCATCGGCACGTAGAGGCGGTCGCCGGGTTGCCCGCGTTTGCCGGCGGCGTATTCGAGGACGAGG
The DNA here is from genome assembly GCF_030077625.1 of Gordonia sp. L191. Classification (NCBI taxonomy): domain Bacteria; kingdom Bacillati; phylum Actinomycetota; class Actinomycetes; order Mycobacteriales; family Gordoniaceae; genus Gordonia; species Gordonia sp. L191. The sequence continues at coordinate 3,692,947 of NZ_CP125996.1, forward strand.
TACTCCCGCCGCGCGCCCGAGACGGTGCGTTCGATCATCTCGACGAACTTGCCGATGCCGTGCTGGTCGTGCACCACGAGATCACCGGCGCTCAGCGCGAGCGGATCAACCTGGTTGCGCCGCTTGGCCGGAAGCCGCCGCCCGTCACGCACGGCCGCGACCCGCGCTCCGGTCAGGTCGCTCTCGGTGACGATCACCAGACCGGCCGAGGGGGCGATCACGCCGCGCCGCAGGGTGCCGCAGTACACGCTCACCTCCCCGGGGACCGGTGGGGCACCGGCGTCGGCGAGCACGTGCGGAACCTCGGCGTCCGAGAGCCGTTCGGCGATGCGGGTCGCGGTCCCTTTGCCGGCCACCACGATTGCCGCGGGTTTGCCGGTGGCGACGTGCGCGCGGAGCATGGCGAAGGTCTGCGCGATCTCGTCGTCACTGCCGTGCGGAGTGGGCCCCGGGGTCAGGTCGAGGTCGAATTCGGCGTCGAAACCCGACGACAGCGGGCTCAACGTCCACCAGGACCTCCCGGCCTCGACCGTGGTCTCGAGAACCTCGTCGAGCGGCCGATACGCGCTGGCCTGCAAGTCGATTCCGGCGGTACCGCCGCGGGTGTCGACCGGCGCCGAGGCACCCAGTGCGGCGGCGTTCCAGGACGCCTCGAGGAACTCCGCCCCGGTCGCGGCGAGGTCGGCGGCGCGGGTCCGGACCTTCTCCGGGTCGAGGATCAACACCCGCGACCCGTCCGGCAGGACCTCGGTGAGCAACTGCATCCGTCCGTCGACCAGTGCCGGGATGAGGGCCTCCATCCCCTCCACCGGGATGCCCTCGGAGAGTTTGGTCAGCATCTCCGACAACGCCTGATCCGCGGAATGTTCTGCGGCGAGGTCGGCCGCGCGGTTGCGCACCTGATCGGTCAGGACCAGTTCGCGGCACGGGTGGATCTGCACCACCGAGGCGTCGACCTCGGGCTGGCTGCGCTGATCGGCCACCGAGAACGCCCGCATCTCGGTGATCTCGTCGCCCCAGAACTCCACTCGAACCGGGTAGTCCGCAGTGGTCGGGAACACGTCGAGGATGCCTCCGCGGACCGCGAACTCACCCCGACGACCGACCATGTCGACGCGCTCGTAGGCCATCTCGACGAGGTCGGCGAGCAATGTGTCGAAGTCGATCTCGATGTTCTCGCGCAGCGTGATGGTGCGGACCTCACCGAGACCCGGTGCCATCGGCTGCACCAGCGAGCGCACCGTCGTCACGACCACTCGTAGCGGCGTCTGCCCCGGCTCGGCGAGTCGATGCAGCACCGCGAGGCGGCGACCGACGGTGTCGGCGCTCGGCGACAGACGTTCGTGCGGCAGGGTCTCCCACGACGGGAACTGCGTGACCGCGGCGGGATCGTCGAGGAGTTCGGCCAGTTCCGCGGTCAGGTCATCGGCCTCACGACCGTTGGCCGAGACCACCAGCAGCGGCGCGGGGCCGTGCGCGAGCGCGGCCACCACGAAGGGCCGCGCGGCGTCGGGTCCGGTGATGTCGAGACGGGGGGTGTCGCCCTTCTCGCGCAGGGCGGACAGCGATGCGTCCGAGCACGTGACCGCGGCGAGCCCGGCGAGGGCAGGTGAAGAGGACACTCGTGCGATTGTAGGTCGTGTGCCGAAGGCCACCGTCGCGCGGGCGGATCGCCGCGAAATGAAACGGACCGCGGTTCTGTTTCGTATCGTATGACCATGTCAGAAGCACCGTCACGCGCGCCCGTCCTGTTCTTGAGCCACGGCGCCCCGCCACTCGTCGACAGCGAACTGTGGGTGCAGCAGTTGCGCACGCTGGCCGCGCGACTCCCCCGACCACGCGCGATCCTCGTCGTGTCGGCGCATTGGGAGGCCGCGCCGCTGACGATCGGCTCCACCGACTCGCGCACGCCGCTGACCTACGACTTCTGGGGATTCGACGAGCGCTTCTACCGCACCACCTACGACTCGCCGGGCGCACCCGACCTCGCCGCCCGGGTCGAGGCACTGATGCCCGACGGCACCCCGGTCGCACACGACGCCCGCCGACGCCTCGACCACGGCGCCTACGTTCCGTTGACCGTGATGTATCCCGACGCGCAGATCCCGGTCCTCCAGGTGTCGTTGCCGACGCTCGACCCGGAGGCGTTGCTGGCGCTCGGCAGGCGACTGGCCCCCTTGCGTGACGAGGGCGTGCTCGTCATCGGCTCCGGCTTCACCACACACGGACTTCCGTATCTGACCGATCGGCGTCCCGACGCACAGGCCCCGACGTGGTCGGCCGAGTTCGACGCATGGGCGCACGAGTGTTTCGCAGCCGGGGATGTGGAGTCGCTCATCGACTTTCGGCGCCGGGCACCGGGAATGCCCTACGCGCACCCCACCATCGAACATTTCGCACCGCTGTTCGTCGCACTCGGAGCGGGCGACGATCCCGAACAGCGGCCCGACGAGGCGATCGACGGCTTCTGGATGGGACTGGCCAAACGCAGCGTCGTGCTGACCTGACGACGCTCTCGGTTCTCAGTCCGTCTCGGGCGTGCGGTGATCGGGTTCGACGTAGTCGGGCCCGACGAGTTCGGGATGCGGGTCGAGGCGGGTCAAGCCGTTCCAGCACAAGTTCACCAGATGGGCGGCGACCACCTCTTTCGACGGCTCACGCACGTCGAGCCACCACTGTGCGGTCACCGAGACCATGCCGACGAGCGCCTGCGCATAGAGGGGCGCGAGCGTCGGCTCGAAACCACGCCGCTCGAAGTCGCCGGCCAGGATGTGCTCCACCTGGCTGATGGCGTCGTTGAGCAGGCTCGAATACGTGGCCGTCTCGCTGCTGTTGGTGGAGTCACCGCGTACCAGGATCCGGAAGCCGTCGGTGCGTTCCTCCATGTAGGTCAACAGCGCCAGCGCCACCTGCTGGATGCGATACAGCGACCGGTTCTTGCTCAGTGACGAGGTGACCATCTCCAGGAGCGTCTCCATCTCCCGGTCCACGACGACGGCGTAGAGCCCCTCCTTGCCGCCGAAATGCTCGTACACGATCGGTTTGGACACCCCGGCGCGCTGCGCGATCTCCTCGATGGAGGTCGCCTCGAAACCACGCTCGGCGAACAATCCTCGCGCCACCTCGATGAGTTGCAGCCGCCGTTGCGCACCGGTCATCCGGGCCCGCGGAGCACGCTGGACCTCGTCGGATTTGTCGGTGGGACGACTGATTGCCATGCCGACCAGCTTACGACCTCGACGGAAACCACGACATCCGCCGAACAGGCCTCAACACCTGCGAGCCCCGGCCTGCGACACCGTCGATGGACTCACCGGGAATCTTTGTGACCTCATCGATATCTATGCAGGTCAGCAACGGCATTCTCGTGCCGATTCGACGGCCGGGTGGGACCTTTGCGCGCGAATTGCCCCACCGCGCCGCACATTCCGCCGTAAGGTGATCGAAGGTCGATTGCGTCTACCGCGCAAGTGCCCCATGCGTGAAGGGATGTCGGACGTGCACCTTTGGGACTACATCTCGCAGCACGCAAGCACTCTGACGTTCCTGACGTATCAGCACGCCTCCCTGGCATTTCAAACCGTCCTCGTGGGAACGGTGATCGCGATCGTCGTCGCCGTTCTCGTGTATCGATTGCCGCTGGCATCGGCGCTGACGCTGACATCGAGCCGCGTGGCCCTGACGATTCCGTCGCTGGCCCTGTTGGCACTGCTGATCGTGCCCTTCGGACTCGGCGTGGTGCCGTCGTTCCTCATGCTCGCGTTCTTCGCGACGATGCCGGTGATCGGCAATGCCGTCGTCGGTCTGCGCTCGGTACCGGGCAGCGTCGTCGAAGCGGCGCGCGGAATCGGGTTGTCGCGGTGGCGAATACTGCTCACCGTCGAGCTGCCGATCGCCTGGCCGGTGATCCTCACCGGCATTCGGGTGTCGACGCAGATGATCGTCGGTGTCGCCGCGATCGTCGCCTATGTACTCGGTCCCGGCCTGGGATCGCTCATCTTCAGCGGACTTTCGCGCCTCGGCGGCGCGAACGCATTGGAAATGGCCCTCACCGGAACGATTCTCATCGTCATCGTCGCCCTGGTCTTCGATGCCCTGCTCGTTCTGCTCGGCCGACTCACCATCTCGAGGGGACTGAAATGACCCAGCCAGCCGACGCCACCGTCTCGGCGGCCGCCACCGACCGCACCGTCACCGGCGCGTCGATCACCCTCGAGGGTGTCGTCAAAAGATATCGGGGACAGGACAAACCCGCTGTGGAGCGCCTCGATCTCGACATCGACGCCGGGCACATCGTGGCGTTCGTCGGACCGTCCGGATGCGGCAAGACGACGACCCTGAAGATGATCAACCGGCTGATCGAGCCGACCGAGGGCAGGATCTACATCGGTGGCCGCGACGTCACCAAGGAGAACCCCGACAAGCTGCGGCAGTCGATCGGATACGTCATCCAGTCCGGCGGATTGTTCCCGCACTGGGACGTCGCCAAGAACATCGGCGCGATTCCCCGAGTGCTCGGCTGGAACAAGAAACGCATCGCCGAGCGCACCGAGTACTTACTCGATCTCGTCGGCCTCGACGCCGACGCATTCGCCCACCGGCTCCCCAAGGACATGTCCGGCGGCCAGCAGCAGCGCGTCGGTGTGGCCCGCGCGCTCGCCGCCGACCCACCCGTCCTACTCATGGACGAACCGTTCGGCGCGGTCGATCCGATCACCCGGGTTCGCTTGCAGGACAGCCTGATCGGTATCCAGAAGGAACTCGGCAAGACGATCGTGATCGTCACCCACGATTTCGAGGAGGCCACCAAACTCGGCGACAAGGTGCTCATCCTGTCGCAGGGCGGCCACGTCGAGCAGTACGCCACCCCCGAGGAGATCCTCGCCAACCCGGCCACGCCGTTCGTCGAGGAATTCATCGGATCCGGTGCGACACTGGCACATCTGACCCTGTCGCGGGTCCGCGACGTCGCCCACGACGAGGTGACGACCGTCCACGTGGGCGAGCCGGCGGCCGACGCGCTGACCAGGGCCCGCGCAGCCGGCCACAAATGGGTGGTCGTCGTCGACCAGGCCGGCCACCCACGTGCGTGGCCGTCGCTGGAGGAGCTCGCGAGCAAGAAAACCGTGTCGGACTATGTGGACCAACGACTCCCGGTGGTCGCATCCTCCTCCACCCTCAACGACGCACTCGACACCATGCTCGCCGCCAGCCAGGGCGGAACACTGGTGACCGATCGACGGGGCGCGGTGATCGGCTCCCTGGGCATCAAATCCGTCATGGACATCATCCAGGCACAGCTCGCCGAGGCGCGAGAGGAAGAGTCGCACACCTCCTACATCGAACACGCCGACGGTACCGGCCCCATCGAGACACCGATCGTGGCCGCCATCGACGACGGCGAGGACGACGTGGACGCCGAACGAACGGCGTCGGGCGCATGACGAGCCCCGAGGCAACCGGCGCCACCGGGATCGCAGCCGAGCGGCCCGGTGCGATGAGTTCGGCGCTGCAACGGTTTCGGCGGTTCCCGATGGACGTGTGGCTGGAGCCGCTGCTCATCGTCGTCATCGGCGCCGGCTACATCATCTGGTATCAGTCCACGACCTTCACCGAGACCGAGAGCGCCGCGCTGTCGTGGTCGACTCTGCAGACCACGATCCTCGACCACATCAAACTGACCCTGGTGGCGACCGTGATCGTGGTGGTCATCGCGATCCCCCTGGGCATCCTGCTGACCCGCCCGTCGATGCGCTGGCTCAACCCGATCGCGGTGAACATCGCCAATATCGGTCAGGCCGCCCCGGCGGTGGGCCTGCTGGTGCTGTTCACCTTCTGGCTCGGGACCGGATTCCGCACTGCGGTGGTCGGTTTGGTGGTGTACGCGATCCTGCCGATCCTGCAGAACACCATCGTCGGTCTGCAACAGGTGGACCGCCGCACGATCGAGGCCTCGCGCGGCATCGGCATGTCCGCGGTCCGCACGCTCGTGCTCGTCGAACTGCCGCTGGCCGTGCCGGTGATCCTCAACGGTGTGCGCACGGCGCTGGTCATCCTGGTCGGTACCGCGACCCTGAGTACCTTCATCGGCGCCACCAGCCTGGGGACACTCATCACCACCGGCATCACGTTGTTCTTGCCGAAACTGCTGATCTCCGGGGCGATCCTGGTGGGTCTGCTGGCCCTGACCATCGATTGGCTCGGCCGGCTCGTCGAGCTGGTGGCCACACCGCGAGGGATCTGATGTCGACCCTGATTCGTTCGAACCGCCCCGGACGCCGCCCGCTGTCGGCGGTGCTGATCCTTGCCGTCAGCGTCCTGGTGATCGCCGGATGCGGATTGGTCAGCTCGTCGGGCACCTTCCACAAGTCCGCACTGCCCGACGGCAAGACGCCACTCGCCGGGGCCGAGATCACGGTCACGTCCAAGAATTTCACCGAGAGCATCCTGCTGGGCAAGATCGCCGCCACCTACCTCGCGGCGGCCGGCGCCGACGTCACCGACCTCACCAACGCACCCGGATCGGCGTCGAGCCGCCAGGCGATGCTCAACGGCGCAGCGGATCTGGCGTGGGAGTACACCGGCACCGCGTGGGTGACCTACCTGCACGAGACCAAGGTCATCCCCGACCCCCAGCAGTTGTGGCAGCAGGTCCACGACGTCGAACTCGCCCAGAACCATCTGGTGTGGTTACCGCCTGCGAATTTCAACGACACCTACGCGTTCGCGGCGTCGTCGTCGACGGCCAAGCGGCTCAACGTCACCACGATGTCGGACATCGCCCGCTTGCCCGTCGATCAGCGCACCTTCTGCGTCAACGACGAATTCTTCTCGCGCCCAGACGGTTTCCTGCCCATGCTCAAGACCTACGACATGCCCTACGACGCCCCCAACGGGGTTCCTTCGGGCAACGTCACGCAGATGGATTCCGGCGTGGTCTACACCTCCACCGCCAAGAGTTCGCCGTGCAATTTCGGCATGGTGTACACCACCGACGGCCGCATCAAGAACCTCGACCTCAAGGTGCTCGTCGACGACAAGAAGTACTTCCTGCCCTACAGCGGAACCGTCGTGGTCCGTGAATCCGTCCTGAAGGCGCATCCGGAGATCGCGCCGCTGATGGCCACGATCTCGGAGCGTCTGACCGACGAACTCATGCAGGAGCTCAACGGCCGCGTCGACATCGACGGTCAGGATCCGTCCGACGTCGCCTACGACTGGCTCAAGAGCGAGAAACTCATCACATAGTCGCCCGGGTCCTCACCGTCCGGCCTTGTGCGCCTTCTGCATCTCGCGGATCTGCTCCGGGGTCATCGGTGGCGCACCGAGCGTGGTGCGGGACGGTTCGGCGCTGACGGCGTCGAGGATGAGGTCAAGGTAGCGACGCCAGGTGCCCGGCGCGCACTGCTCGGTGACTTCGGAGACCGCCTTGAGCATGGTGAACAGCGCGTAAAAATCGGTGGGGGCCAGATCCGGCCGGAGCACACCCGTGGCCATCGCCCGGTCGAAGATCTTCTCGATGCGCTCGGACAGGGTGGCCTTGAGGGCTTCGATCTCGGGATTGCTGTGGTCGATCGTCATGATGATCGCGGCGAGACCCCGATCCTCCGACATCACCTGGCACATCCAGGTCATCAATCCCACCACGGCATTCCACGGGTCCTCGTCGTCGATCGCCTCGCCGGTCCGGGCGACCACCGATTTCAGGTGTTCCAGGAAAACGCCGAACACCAGGTCGTCCCGATTGGCGAAGCGCCGGTACACGGTGCCCACCCCGACGCCGGCGGCCTCGGCGACGTCGTCGAGCGACACGTCGAGTCCGCGCTCGGCGAAGAGCCCTCGTGCCGCGGAGATGATCCGCAGCCGGTTGCGTTCGGCGTCCGCGCGCAGCGGCTTTCCCGACGAAGCGGACGTATCCGACGCAGATGCAGTGGTCATGGTCACAGATTAGCAAACGGAGGAATCATCTCCAGTTGAGTGCCGTTGTCACCCAGGTAACCGGAGGCAGGTCCTCCACCTAGTCCACAGGGAGTCCCCATGACAACAACTCTCGAGAAGTCCGGAGACGGCGAACTCGCGGTTCCCGCCGAGTCGGCAGCCGACCGGCACCATCGCCTGCGGTGGGTCATCCTCGGCGTGCTCGGCCTCGCCCAGCTGATGGTGGTGCTCGACGCGACCATCGTCAACATCGCTCTGCCGCACGCACAAACCGCCCTGCAGTTCGGCGACGCCGACCGGCAATGGGTCGTCACCGCCTATGCCCTCGCCTTCGGCAGCCTGCTGCTGCTCGGCGGCCGCCTCTCCGACCTGCTGGGCAGGCGGACCACCTTCATCACCGGCCTCGTCGGGTTCGCGGTGATGTCGGCGGTCGGCGGTGCCGCGGTCAACTTCGACATGCTCGTCGCCGCACGTGCCGGTCAGGGTGTGTTCGGCGCACTGCTGGCCCCGGCCGCTCTGTCGCTGCTCACCACGACGTTCACCGATCCGTCCGAGCGCGGCAAGGCCTTCGGCATCTTCGGAGCGATCGCCGGTGGCGGTGGTGCCCTGGGCCTGCTGCTCGGCGGCATGCTCACCGAGTGGGCCGACTGGCGCTGGTGCCTCTACGTCAATCTGGTGATCGCCGCGATCGCCCTGGTCGGCGCCGTCCTGTTCATCGGTCCGCATCGGGCCGAGGTCCGGCCCAAGCTGGATCTCCCCGGCGTCGTCACGGTATCGGCCGCCCTGTTCTCCATCGTGTACGGCTTCTCCAACGCCGAGACCAACGGCTGGAACGACTGGGCGACCATCACCTGGCTGGTGGCCGGCGCCGCCCTGCTGACCCTGTTCGTGTGGCTGCAGTCGCGCACCCCGCACGCCCTGCTCCCGCTGCGCGTGATCCTCGACCGCACTCGCGGTGGCTCCTACCTCGCGGTGTTCATCGTCGGTATCGGGATGTTCGGCATCTTCCTGTTCCTCACCTACTACCTGCAGCAGAACCTGCAGTTCAGCCCGGTCCGCACCGGCCTGGCGTTCCTGCCGATGATCGGCGCCCTGATCGTCACCGCGACGACCTCGACCGCGGTGCTGCTGCCCCGCTTCGGCCCGCGCTGGTTGATGACCATCGGTTTGTCGATCGCGGCGGTCGGCATGGTGTTCCTCACCCAGCTCGACGACTCGAGCACCTATGCGGCCAATATCCTGCCCGGCCTGCTGATCATGGGCGTCGGCCTCGGCGCCTCGATGGCACCGGCCATGCAGGGCGCGATCTCGGGCGTCTCACCCGAGGACGCGGGCGTCGCGTCGGCCACGGTCAACACCATGCAGCAGGTCGGCGGTTCGGTGGGCACAGCCCTGCTGAGCACCATCGCCTCGAGTGCCGCAGCGTCCTATGCGACGTCACATGCCGCACACGCAACGAGCGTCGAGCAGCTCAAGATGATGGCCGCCGTGCACTCCTACACCGTGGCCTTCTGGGTGGCGGCCGGCGTGTTCGCGCTCGGCGCGCTGATCGCCGCGTTCGTCATCCGCAGCGGACCGCTGCCGGTGACCGAGGGTGACGAGGTCATGGTGGCCGCCCACTAGCGGGAGCGTGTCGAGCCGCGGCGGCTCGATGACCCCCGTCCACACCCGGCCCGGTCCCCCATCTGGGGTGACCGGGCCGTCTGTATGACCGACCCCGCGTTCCCGCACGGATTCGGCCGGTGTGATCGACGGGTCTCGACGAATGATGTTGGCGCCCTGCGACTTCGGAGCTGATTGGAGAACCGGCCGACACACCCGGAACGGCGGCGGGGGCGCTGGTTGCGCGAGTCCTGCCCGCGGCCGTGACACCGAACGGGTAGCGTACCGCGAGAAGACGTCCCGCCGGAACGAATCCGCTCGGCGCCCGGGCGAGCAGGAGGACCACCGCAGCATGCACGACCCCGCCGACCGCAGCGGCTCCGTTCTGGGTGACTACACCCTGCAACGGTTGCTGGGCCGTGGCGCCATGGGCGAGGTCTACGAGGCCCGCGACTCCCGTCGCGGGCGCACCGTCGCATTGAAGCTGCTGTCTCCGCAGTTCGCCGGTGACGCACTATTCCGCGAGCGGTTCCTGCGCGAATCGCGGATGGCGGCGCAATTGAGCGATCCCCACGTGATCCCCATCCACGACTGGGGCGAGATCGACGGATTCCTGTTCCTGGACATGCGAATCGTGGCCGGCGGGGGCGATCTGCGCAAGCTCCTGGCGGCGGGCCCGCTGGCACCCGACCGCGCCGTGTCGATCATCGAGCAGATCGCCCACGCACTCGACACCGCGCATGCCGCCGGGCTCGTGCACCGCGACGTCAAACCCGACAACATCCTCATCGACACCAACGATTTCGCCTACCTCGTCGATTTCGGGTTGGCCCAGACCACCACCGATCCGCGGCTCACCGACACCGGCGCGGCCGTCGGATCGTTTGCCTACATGGCACCGGAACGCTTCGGTGCGGGCAACATCGCGACACCGGCCACCGACATCTACGCGCTGACCTGTGTTCTCGTCGAATGCCTCACCGGCTCGGCACCTTTCGGTGCCGGCGACCTCCAGGTGCTCGTCGCCGCACACCTCAACTCGCCGCCGCCGATCCTGCACAGCCCGTTCGACGCCGTCGTCGCACGCGGCATGGCGAAGAATCCCGCCGAGCGGTTCGTCACCGCAGGCGAACTGGCGCACGCCGCCACCGACGCCCTGGAGGGACGGATCGTGGCGGCACCGCCGATACCCTCGGCGCCGTCGATGCCGAATCCACCGGCGGCGGTGAACCCGCACCTCACCATCGGCCGACAACTGCCGCCGGTCACCTACATCCCGCCGGTGGGCACCGCGACCGGCGCACCGCAAATGGGTGTACCGCAGATGGGGGCACCTCAGGTGAGCTTTCCGGTTGGGCCGCAGCCGGTTCCGCATCCGCAGGCTCGGGTGTCACCGCAGCAGGGCACCGGCACCCGTGTGGCCGTAATCGTGGGCGCGGTGGTCTTCCTCGCCGTCATCGTGATCGTCGTGGCACTACTGGTCGCGCTGACCTGACCGGGCGGGATCGCCTGCGGCGAGTACGTCAGTAGAGCGACTTCACGCCACCACAGTTGGCCGGGTACACCGCTGCGGTGCCGAACGGCGGCACCACCGCGAACGACGGATACTGGATTCCGTTGGGGCACTGGTAGGTACCGAACCCGATGCCGATCTGATCACCGTAGTTGTGGCAGATCTGACCGGCGCAGTGGATGTTCGGAGCGGCATCGGCCTGGCCGGTTCCGGCAGCGAGAGCGGCTCCCGCCGAGAGCATCGCCCCGATACCGATACCCGAGAGCGTGCGCACCATCGTCCGTCGAGCAGCCATGACTTCCTCCCCGGGCGGGGCCCCTCCCCGACCACAGCGCCAGACTGCCACAGATGTTCGTGATGTTCAATCGGCGATGGCGGCTATCGCACCAGACTATTGTGCGCGCCCGTTGCGGGTGATGTTGTGCCCGGGTTGCGGGCACAATATCACCCGGAATCATTCGACGAGTGCGGCGAGCCGATCGATCGACGCCCGCAGTCGTTCGGGCGTCGTCGCCCGGGCACGCTCCATGCGTACCGGGTCGTCGAGTTCGGTCCAGTCGTAGGTGTGGGTCACCCGAACCGACGCGTCGTCGATCGGCTCGATCTCCCACCGCCACAGGTGGCCAGGGCTCGGCTTGCCCGGCTCGTTGGGCTTCCACGCGATGAGGCGGTTGTCGTCGAACTCGACGATCCGGTTCTCGCGAACCTGCCCGTTGGTCAGGCGCATCGAGAACACGTCACCCACGCCGTGGATGCGTGTGCCGTCGACGAGTTCGGCGAGGTTGTCGTTGCCGTCCCAGTCCGGCTGCCGCGCGGGGTCGGCGATCAACCCGAAAACCGTTGCGGCGTCGGCCTGGATGTCGCGGGACGCGGAGCGGATGCGATCGTCTGCGGAGGTCACCGGTCGAGCCTAGCGTGGCGGCCGCGCTGGCAACACCGCTTCGATGGCGCTGACCTCGCCGTGCCGTGAAGATCGGGTCAGAGTCGACAACTGAGTTCGACGGTGTCGTCGTGCTTGGCGGGTAGCCCGACGCCGACGTAGTCGCCGGAGTTGCGGACACGATCGAGGTAGGTCGCCGACTCGGCGTGGGAGGTGTTGTCCGCCAGGATCATCGCGCCCGGCGCCAGCTTCGGCTCGAGGAGATCGAGGACCGGGACGTAGGGGTCCTTCCAGCCGTCGAGGAGGACGAACCCGATCGGCCCGGACACCGATTCGAGCGTGTCGCGGGCGTCGCCGGCCAGGATGGTGATCAGATCGGCGAGTTGCGCGTCGGCGAAGGTCTCCTCGGCGGCCGAGACCTTCTTGGCACTGAGTTCGGTGGTGTAGAGATGTCCGGCCGCTGCCGGGTCGGCCAGGGCGTTGTCGCGCAGCGCCGCGGCGAGAAAGAGCGCCGAGATGCCGTAGGACATACCGAACTCCACCACGACTGCCGGGCGCGCCGAGCGGATCAGCGAGTACGCCAGGATGCCCGTGTCCCGTGCGATCGCCATGTAGCGGTCCTCGGCGGCGTCGGCTTTCGCCTGCGGCGAGAGCTCGGCGGGCGGACGCGCGGATCGCGGACCCGACGGCCGCCCGCCCAATGCGGCCTGCTCGTAGAGTCGGTCGAGAATTGCGGAGACAGGTGCGCTGGTCAACGTCGAGGTCATGAGTTCACGGTAGGCACCGAACCTGAACGTGTCCGCGTCTCTCCGTCAGCACCTTCCCGGCCGATTCTCAGGCGCGCTGCGGTGTCTCCGGCGGGATCGCCGCGAGCAGCGTGCGGGTGTACTCGGTTTCGGGATCGTGCAGAATCTGCGACGCCGGGCCGTGTTCGACGACGCGACCGTCCTGCATCACCGCCACCGTGTCGCTGATCTGCTCGACGACGGCGAGGTCGTGCGCGATGAACAGGTAGGTCAGATTCTTCTCCCGCTGCAGTTGCGCCAGGAGATCGAGTACCGCCGACTGCACCGACACGTCGAGGGAGGCGGTGGATTCGTCGAGGATCAGCAGCTGCGGGTCGGAGGCGAGAGCCCTTGCCAGACACACTCGTTGGCGCTGCCCGCCGGACATCTCGTGCGGGTAGCGACGCAGGAACGAGGAGTCGAGGCTGACGTCGGCGAGGAGTTGTTCGGCACGCGTACGCAGCGCTTCACGCCCGGACACGAGTCCGTGTGTGCGCAGCGGCTCGGCGATCGAGGCCAGCGCGGTCATTCGCGGATCGAGCGAGGCACCCGGGTCCTGGAACACCATCGCCACCTGCCGGCGCAGAAGCGCGGCGTCGGCGCCGCGGACCCCGACGGCGTCGATCCTACGTCCGTCGACGTCGACCTCGATGCTGCCGCGCACGGTGGTGCCCGCACCACTGGTGACGAGTCCGCTGAGCACGCCCGCGATCGTGGATTTGCCCGACCCGGATTCGCCGACGATGCCCAGTGTGGTGCCGGCGGTGACCGCGACATCGACATCCCGTACCGCGTGCAGGGTTTCGCGTCCGGTACTTCGTCGCACCGTGAAGTCCACCCCGAGCCCGCGGACCGCGACGATCGGCGATTCCTCGGCCACCATCGCCGATTCGGGTTCGGCGCGGTCGGCGACCCGGCTGAGCAGCGGTCGCGAATCCAGCAGTGTGCGGGTGTAGTCGTTACGCGGGTGCGCGAAGACCTCGGTGACCGAGCCGCTTTCGATCACTGCGCCCGACCGCATCACGATGACGCGGTCGGCGATCCGGCCGATGACACCGAGATCGTGGCTGATCCACACCACCGCCATTCCGCGCTCTCGCTGCAGGTCGGCGACGAGATCGATGATCTGGGCCTGGGTGGTGACGTCGAGGGCGGTGGTCGCCTCGTCGGCGATGAGGACGTCGGGGTCGCAGGCCAGCGCCACCGCGATCATCACGCGCTGACGCTGTCCGCCCGACAACTGGTGCGGATAGGACCGCAGCCGCGTTTCCGGGTCGGGTAGGTGCACATCCCGCAGGAGTTTCAGCGCACGCTCGCGGGCCGCCGCCCGGCTGAGACCGAGGTGACGTCGGGGCCCCTCGGTCAGTTGTTCTTCGATGGTCAGCAGCGGATTGAGACTCGACGACGGGTCCTGGAACACGAATCCCACACGCGCGCCGTGCACCGACCGCAGGACCGCGTCGGAGGCGCCGATCACTTCGGTGTCGCCGATGCGCGCGCTACCGGTGATGTGGGCACTCGGCGCGTCGAACAGGCCCGTGGCCGAGAGCACCGACAAGGACTTGCCCGATCCGGATTCGCCGACGATGCCCAGGGTTTCGCCCTTGGCGACGCTGAATCCGACGCCGTGCACGATCTCCCTGGGGCCCACCCCGACGACGAGGTCGGTGACGGCCAGTACCTGGGCGGACCCGGCATCCTGAAGGCCCGGGTCGGCCGTGTTCGAGTCGTGTCGGCGACCGGCCGGTGGCGACGCGGGTGATACGGCCGTGCGGCGACGCGATCGCCGAGAGCCGCGGTTGCGCAACAGCGTTCGCTGCCGTGGGTCGAGGACGTCGCGCACACCGTCGCCGATGAGGTTGAACGCGAACACCGTCAACAGGATCGCCAACCCGGGGAAGACCCCCATCCACCAGGCGCTGGTGATGAATCCCTGGGCATCGAAGAGCATTCGGCCCCACGATGGTTCGGGCGGCTGCACCCCCAACCCGAGGAACGACAGTGCTGCCTCGGAGAGGATCGCGAACGCCAGCGAGATCGACGTCTGCACCACGACCGGGCCCGAGATGTTGGGCAGCACATGGGAGAACAGGGTGCGCGAGGTCGAGACCCCCATCGTCGTCGCCGCGGCGACGTACTGCGTCTGTCGCACGCGAAGGGTGTCGGCGCGCGCGACCCGCGCGAAGATCGGGATGTAGACGATGCCGATCGCCACCATCGCCGAGGTGACGCCCGGCCCGAGGATCGCGACGATCGCGAGCGCGAGCAGCATCACCGGGAAAGAGAACATCACGTCGACGATCCGCATCAGGACGGTGTCGACCACACCGCCGGCGAATCCGGAGAACATGCCGAGAACGACTCCGACGATCAGTGAGATGGCCACGGCGACAACGGCTACCCGCATGCTGACCGATGCGGCGAGAACCACTCGGGAGAACACGTCGCGGCCGAGGTCGTCGGTGCCGAACAAGTGTGACCAACTCGGTGCGGACAACGCGTCGGGCACGTTGATGTCGTTGGCGCCGTACGGCGCGATCAGCGGGCCGAAGATCGCGCACACGATGACCACCACGAGCACGATCACCCCCGCCACCGAGGCGCGATTACGCAAGAACAATCGCCACGCCGAATCCGTCGACACCGCTGTTCCGGCCGGGGCGGCCGTGGGCTCGGTCAGGGTCATGAGAGCCGAATCCTCGGGTCGATGATGGCGTAGAGCACGTCGACGACGAGATTGACGATCAAGAAGATCGCCGCGATCAACAGGATGGCGCCCTGCAGCATCGGGTAGTCGCGGGCGGCGACGGAGTCGTAGACGAGTTTGCCCAACCCCGGCCAGGCGAAGACCACCTCCACCACGATCACGCCGCCGAGCAGCGCCGCGAGTTGGATGCCCGAGATGGTCAGCACCGGCACCAGCGCGTTGCGGCCGATGTGAGCGACCAGGATTCGGCGGCGACTGAGTCCCTTGGATTGCGCGGTGACGACGAAGGATGCGTTGGCCGCCTCGAGCACCGCCGTGCGTACATACCGGGTCATGATGGCGCCGGTGACGGCCCCGACGGTGATCGCCGGCAACACGATGTGTTCGAGCCACGGCACCGGTCCCGCCGACAACGGGCGATAGCCTGCCGACGGCAGCCATCCCAGTGCGGTCGAGAAGACGGCGATGAGCAGGATGCCCATCCAGAAGTCGGGGACGGAGATGCCGAACTGCGACAGGACGCGAATACTATTGTCGGCCATCCGTCCTTCGCGCATCGCCGCCCACGTGCCCAGCGGGATCGAGATCACCAGCGCCACGACGATGGCCGACAGGGCGAGCGCGATCGTGGCCGGCAGTCGTTGCAGCAGTGTGGTGGTCACCGGTTCGTTGTCACGAAAGCTCACGCCGAGATCGCCGGTGAACACGTTGCCGATGTAGTGGACGAGTTGGGTGAATGCGGGCTGATCGAGACCCGAGGCGTGCCGCAGGGCGTCATAGGCCTGCGGGGTGTACCGGGTGCCCAACGCGATGCGCACCGGGTCGCCGGGCACCACCTGGATCAGCAAGAACACCACGATGATCACCCCGAGCAGGACGATCGCCGAGTAGAGCAGGCGCAGCAGGATGAAACGTACGAGGGGCCAACCGAATCCGTTCATTGTCCGCGGCTCCTGTCCAGGCGCGCGTCGCGGAGGCGGATGGCCTTGTCCGAGCGCACCGTGTAGTCGAGTAATGCCGTGGTGTAGGCCTGGGTGGCCGACGGATTGTAGAGGTAGAGGTAGCTGACGTCGTCGGCGATGCGGGTGGCGGCGTCGGCGTAGATCGACTTGCGCCGGGTGACGTCGAGTTCGGTGCGCCCGGCGTCGAGGAGGCGATCGACCGCCGGGTTGGAGTACTTTTGGGAATTCGACGTGCCGCCCGTGTGGTGTTGGGCGTAGTAATAGTCGTCGGGGTCGATGTTGCCCAGCCACCCGAGGAGCAGCGCGTCGAACTTGCCCTGGGATTGCCTGTCGAGCCACACCCCGAAGTCGAGTTGTTCGATGGTCACGTCGATTCCGACGTCGGCGAGATTGGACGCGACGACCTGGGCGGCGGTGACGGTTTCGGGGTATTCGGTGGTGACCATCAGGCCCATGGGCAGTGAGCGGTGGCCGGCAGCTCTGAGCAACCCGCGCGCCTTGTCCAGGGCCGCATCGCGTGTCAGGCCTGCGGTGTAGCGGTCGTATTCGGTGAACCACGGACTCGTCTTGGGGATGGCAAGCTGGTTGGGGGTGGCGGTGCCGTAGCCGACGACCTGCGCTATCGACGGCCGGTCGATGGCGTAGGCGACCGCCTGCCGAATCCTGGTGTCGCCGAACGGTGCCTTCGCGAAGTTCATGGTCACATACCAGTAGTCGTTGGCGACCACCGTGCCGACGGTGAGCGCGTCGTCGTTGCGCAGGATGCCGATCTGTTGTGCGGGAATGGAATCGGTCCAGTCGACCTCGCCGGAGCGTACGGCCGAGACCGCGGTGGTGCCCTGGGAGATGAAACTGAAGGCGACCCCGTCCACGTGCGGACCGCCGGACCAGTGTCCGGGACGAGCCTTGAGGACCAGCGATGTTCCGGGCGAGCCGGATTCGTAGGCGAAGGGGCCGGTGCCGATCGGGCGGGTGGTGATCTCCCCGGATTCCACATTGCGGCGGTTCACGATCGCCATGCCCTTGAACCCGCCGATGTTGGCGAGCAGGTTCGGGCTCGGCGATGTGGTGGTGAGGACGACGGTCTGGGCATCGGGTGCCTCGACGGTGGCGACGTTTTCCAATCGCCATGAGCTGGAGAGCTGTTGGTCGATGATCCGGCGATAGGAGTACACCACGTCGTTGGCGGTCAGCGGATCACCGTTGTGGAACTGCACCCCGGGCCGCAGGGTGAACGTCCATCGGGTGGCGTCCGGGCTGACCTCCCAACGCTGGGCGAGGGCGGGCACCATCTGCAGTTGCTCGTTCGGCTCGACGAGGGTGTCGAAGACGTTCTCGAGGATTTCGAAGGAGAAATACGAGCTGGTCTTGTGCGGGTCGAGCTGATCGGGCTCCCCTGCGATGGCCGCGCGAATGGTGTTGGGCGAGTCCGCCAATCCCGAACCGGCGCTCGGGGCACACGCCGACAGAGCTGACGCCCCAACCACTCCCATGCCCGCAGCAGCCGACAACGACAAGAACCGGCGCCTGCTCACCGGGGACGCGAACGCCGATGACCTGCACTGTTGGTGCGCATCGGCCATGCGGCACATTCCCTCCCGCGCCCGTCGGGCGCCCGTGGTCAGTGTTTCGCAGTCTGCCCGCCGTCGCCCGACTTGGCAACCCAACGCATTTCGTATCGTGAGACGACAACCCGGTAGCCGCACTAGAGCGGGGTGGATCGAAGTGCTTCGCGCAGGAAGTCATGCAGCGTCGTCGTCACTGCGGTCTCGCCGGCCGCACCCACCACGAGTGCGATATCTCGCTTAATTCGCCCAATAGGCGCGATCTCGACCATTCCGGCACCGGCCATACCCCGCGGCAGCAATGAGATGCCCAGGCCGCGTGAGACCAGCTCGACGATCGAGGAGAACTCGGTGATCTCGATCGCGACCTGCGGTTCGAACCCTGCGGCCCGACAGGTCTCTTCGGTCATTCGTCGCAGGTGGTAACTCGGCGGGTTGGCAATGAAGGTCTCTGCACTGAGCGCGCTGATGCGCAGGCGTTGGTGATGAGCCAGCCGATGATCGTCGGGAACGACGATCACGATGCTCTGGCGGCCGATCAGTCTGTGCGGCAACTTCTCCGGTGGCGGAATCACCACCGCGAGATCGAGTTCTCCGGACTGCAGATCGTCCACCAGCGCCTGACCGTGCGCCTGTTTGAGATGCAGGTGCACACCGGGGTGCCGTCGACGAAACGCGGCAAGGATCTCGGGCATCGAGCCCGCCCCCAACGTCAGCGGGTAGCCGAAACGCACCGTCCCGGTGTCGGCATCAGCCGCCGATACCGTGTCGGCCAACACCCCGGCGAGTTCACGGAGTATCGGCCGCATCCTGGTGGCGAGTTCGCGTGCGCGCGGGGTCATCGCGACAGTCCGCCCCTCTCGAACAACCAGCTCCATGCCGAGTTCCCGCTCGAGAGCGTGGATTCGACGGCTCATTGATGACTGCGGGATTCCCAGCGACGCCGCTGCGCGCGTCATGTGTCCGGCCTGCGCGTCGAGTTCGTCGAGCGCCCGAAGGAAGGGCGCGAGCGCCTCGACCAATTCATCCATATTCGGATCATATCGTCCCAAACAATCATTGGACGCATCGATTACCTGCGGCACACACTGAGCTGACACCACGGAAAGGACACCATGCCCAGTCACCGATATCGCACCCTCGCGCCGACCGACGTTCTCATGATCGGCGGCGGAATCATGTCGGCCACGCTCGCATCGATGCTCGCCGTTCTCCAACCAGATTGGCGGACAACCGTTGTGGAGCGTAGATCGGGCGTGGCCCAGGAAAGCAGCAATGCCTGGAACAACGCGGGTACCGGCCACAGCGGATACTGCGAGCTGAACTACATGCCGGACCCCACCGATCCGGCGAACGCGGTCGGTATCGCAGAGCAATTCCTGGCGACCCGGCAATGGTGGTCGTACCTGGCCGACAATGGACTCGTCGAACCGTCCCGATTCGTTTCGGCAACACCGCATCTCGACGTGGTATTCGGCGAACGCAACATCACCTATCTGCGGCGTAGGTACGAAACCCTGAAACGGCACCCATGTTTCGCCGATATCGAGTACAGCGAAGACCGCGCACAGATCGCCCGCTGGGCACCCTTGGTGATGGCCGGCCGCCACTCCGAGGAAACCGTCGCGGCAACGCGGGTCGCCGACGGCACCGACGTCGACTTCGGCGCGCTGACCCGCGAGATGTTCGCCGTGAGCACGCGCACCGGCGGCACGGTCATCTGTGATCACGAGATCAGGACGCTGCGTCGGAATTCCCAGGGCGGGTGGGTCGCTCGCGGACGGACCTCTGACGGTGAACGATTCGGGATCACCGCGCGATTCGTCTTCGTCGGCGCGGGCGGCAAGGCACTGACGTTGCTGCAGCGCGCACGCGTTGACGAGGTCCGCGGCTACGGGGTGCTGCCGGTGGGCGCGGCGTTCTTCCGGTGCGCGAACTCGTCGGTGGTTCAACAGCATCGGGCCAAGGTGTACGGCCAAGCTCCGCTCGGCGCCCCGCCGATGTCGGTTCCCCATCTGGACGCACGCGTCGTGGACGGCACGCCCTATCTGATGTTCGGCCCGTACGCCACCTTCAGCACCAAGCTTCTCGCACACGGCGCCTGGACCGACTTCTTCGCGACACTGCGGTGGCACAACCTGCGAACGCTGAGTGCCGCCGGCCGAGACAATCTCGCGCTGGTGCGATATCTCGTATCGCAGCTGATCGCCCGTGAGTCGACCAAATTCGCGCAACTCCAGCGCTTCTATCCCGGAGCCGATCCCGCCGATTGGGACGTGATCGCGGCAGGTCAGCGCGCACAGTTGGTCACCCCGGATGCGGATCGGGGCGGAGTACTGCGGACCGGCACCGAACTCGTCGTCAGCGCGGATCGATCGATCGCGGGTTTACTCGGCGCTTCTCCCGGGGCGTCGACCGCCGTGCCGATCATGATCGAGGTATTGCGGCGCGCGTTCCCCGACCACTGGCGTGCGCGGTGGCACGAGGTGATGGCCGCCGCCGTTCCCGCACAGTCGAATCCGCCGCGGACTATCGACGGGGTCCATGACGCACTTGCCGTCACCGCGCGATCGCTGGGTCTGGATGGGCCAGGTGCTCAGGCCGGTGTGTCAGCGTGAGCCCTCCGACCCGACGAGTCTCGCTCAGCCGATCAGCCACGCGACGATGGCGACCGCACCGAGATAGAACAGGACGACGCCGACGACGAGCACCAGCGCGAACACCGTCGCCACCGGCATGACACCCCACCGCTGCGACCACGTTCCGAGGTCTCCCATGTGCGCGAGTGCTGCCGCGAGAAGCCCACACCCGGCAACGAAGAGCACCGTCCGGACCAGGTATGCCCACGCCCCGGTGATTCGTGCCGATCCGATCGACACCTCGACACGTCTGTGTCCCCACTTCACGATTGCCCACCTCCCCTTGCCTGCACTTTCGGCAATCAGGGAGTTGGTCGACCGGATTGCCGGGATGAGCACGCGAAAGTGACCGAGGTCTCATCCGCACGTCGGTTCGGATGTGAACACAATGACAACAACCTTGGCCGACAGGCGTCGGCGCGCAACCATGGGCACGTCAACGGAAAGGCAGGACACATGGCGTTCGACACCACCGCTTCGACCCTCGACCCGACAGCCCGCCCCGATCTCGACATCGCCCGCAGCTGGCTGCTGACCCCGGCAACACCCGACCAGCCCGAGCTGATCGGCGCCGCGCTGCGATCCGACGCCGACGCGGTCATCCTCGACCTCGAGGACGGTCTGGCCGCCTCACTCAAGCAGGCAGGACGGAAGGCAGTCCGCCGATTCCTCGGCTCGACAAGCGCCTGGGTGCGTGTGGCCCAGACGGGAACCCCGGATTGGGCTGCCGACATGGCCGTTCTCGCCGGGACATCCGGGCTGCGTGGCGTCGTGCTCGCCAAATGCGAGAGTCCCAACGATGTGGCGGCAACGGCCGGCCGTCTCGGCGTTGGTGTGCCCGTGGTCGCGCTGATCGAGTCGGCCGTTGGTGTGGAAGATGCCACTCTCATCGCCCGGCACCCGTTGTGTGTGCGCCTGGCCTTCGGGTCCGGGGACTTCCGCCGCGATACCGGTATGGCCGATGATCAGATGGCCCTTGCCTATCCGCGAGCTCGCCTGGTGATCGCGTCTCGGGTGGCCGGGCTACCGGGACCGATCGACGGGCCCACGCGCGCCGCCGACGCCGACGACCTGCACGCCGACACCACACATGCGGCGTCGATGGGAATGACCGGCCGGCTGTGCCTTCGTCCCGACCATGCCGGGGTCATCAACACCGTGTTGAGTCCCAGCGACAGCGAACTCGCACACGCTCGTCGCCTCATCGACCATATCGGTGATGGGCAGCACGTCACGGACGGCAGCGATCTTCCGAATCTGTTGCGAGCCAAGGCATTGGTGGCCCGCGCCGAGCGCCTCGGCATGGCCGTGCTCTGACGCAGCGGCGCCCCCTGCAGACCCTCAGGCCGGCTCCGCGGACTTCGTGTCCACCGCGGGTAGCGCCTCCTCGGTCATCGCCCGGTCGGCGTCGCGCATCGGTAGGGCGAACAGCAGTACCAGCGCGACAAGCGATCCCAGCCCCATGATCCCGGATACCTGGAGCAGACTCTGGTCGCCGAGGACCTGGAACATCAAGCCCGCGAGCAGCGGCGAACTCGCCGCACCCAATCGTCCGACGCCCAGGGCGATTCCGGTGCCGGTTGCTCGGGCGTATGCCGGGAAGCACCGTGCGAACGCCGAGTAGTAGCCCACCATGGCCGCATTGGTGAACATCCCGGCGAGCAGCGCGCCGACCTGCCAGCCGAGCAGGGTGTCCTTGCCCATGCCGAAGGCAAAGACCAGCAATGCGCCGAGAATCAGGGACAGTGCCAGCGGGATCTTGATGTCCCACCAGCGCATGGCGATTCCGAAGATGAGACAGCCGATCGCTCCACCCACGTTGGCCCAGGTGAGTACGCCTGCCGCCTGCGCGGGCGAGTACCCGAGGTCGGCGACGATCTGGGTGGCCCACTTCAACACGTAATAGAAGGTGATGGTGTGGAAGGTGTAGCCGAGCGCGAGCAACACGGTGGTGCGACGTAGACCGGGCTTGCGCAGCAGATCCAGAGCCCGTGGCTTCCCGGCTGCGGTAACGCGTTTGGGCAGAGCATCGATGAGCGGAAGCTGCAGCGCTTTGAGGCTCCGGTTGATCTTGCGCACCGCATCGTCGGGGCGTCGTGCCGCATAGTAGGCGGGGGTCTCGGGCACGAGCAGCAGCACCAGCGGGATCATCACCGCCGACACGATGGCACCGAACACGAAGACCGAACGCCAGTCGAAGGCCACCAGCAACCAGTGTTGCGCCACCAGACCACCGATCACCGCGCCCACCGGGTAGCCGACGACCATCGCCGACATGGCGATGCTGCGGCCCTTGGCGCTCGACGTCTCGGCGGTCACCGCGTTGATCGCGGCGAGCATGCCGCCGATACCGAGGCCGGTGATCAGCCGGACCGCCACCAGGAAGGCGACCCCGTCGGCGGTTGCCGCGAGGAACATGCCGACCGACATCACGCTCAGACACAACAGGATTGCCGGTTTGCGGCCGAGTCGGTCGGCGAGTCCGCCGAGCACGACGGACCCGATGCCCATACCTATCAGCTCTGCTGACAGGATGACGCCGAGCTCACCTCGGGCGATCCCCCAGTCCTTGGCGATGCCCGGCGCCGCGAAAGCGCTGGCGAGGACGTCGAATCCGTCGAGCGCATTCAGGACGACCATGAGTGCCACGCAGATCCATTGTCGAGATCTCATGGGGTGTTGTTCGACGACGAGTCGGGGGTCGAGGGTCGCAGAAGACATGACTGTTCTCCATCGGTCGTGGTGGGCGAAAAGGGTTCCAGGCCCTGGCGTTCAGGGTTTCTCGAGGGTGAGGATCGGCGTCGATCCGCCACCTACGACCCGGGATACACATGCGCACAATCGTTGTGCTTCGGTCTTCTGCTTCTCGCTGTAGAAGACGTCGCGGTGGTCGATCCGGCCGGACACCTCGACAACCGATAACTCGCACAGGCCGCATTCGCCACGTCGGCAGTCCGACATGACGTCGAGTCCGGCGCGCTCGAGGGCACCGAGGAGGGTCTCGGAAGTACCGACGGTGGTGCGGAAGTCGAGGCTCGGGATGGCGACGTCGAAGGGTTCGGGATCGAACCAGCCGCTGTTGCCGAAGGTTTCGTACCGCAGGTTCGCCAGTGGGAGTCGGCGGGCGAGCCAACGGCGGCGGGTGTCGTCCATGAGTCGAATGGGTCCGCACATGTAGAGTTCGGCGCTCTCGTCGAGATCGTCGACGATGTCGGCGACGTCGAGATAAGCGCCTTCGTCGTTGGCGTACACCGTGATCCGGTCGCCGTGGAGCACCTGCAACTCGTCGAGGAAAGCCATCACCCGGCGGCTTCGGCCGACGTAATGGATCTCGTATTCGGCACCGAGTCGGGCCAGCACCGCCGCCATTCCCGCCATCGCGGTGATCCCGATGCCGCCGGCGAGGAGCACATAACGTTGCGCGCCGACGCGCAACGGAAAGTTCTGCAGGGGTGCGGTGATCTCGACCTCGTCGCCGGCACGTAGGCCATGCATATAGTGCGAGCCGCCACGTGAGGTCGGTGACCGCCGGACGCCGAGCGTCACCGACGTTCCGTCGGGCGAGCCGTGCACGATCGAGTAGGAGCGGGTGTCGTTGTCGGGCAGCCGGATGTCGAGGTGCGCCCCCGGCGGCGCGTGATGGGGCCGGTCGGTGACGATCTCGATTCGCGCAATACCCTCGGCCGCAGGAACGTTCGACACCACCCGGCCGCGGAGCCATCCGATCTGGTTGTCCGTCATCGTCGTGGCCCTGCGGTGGCGGTGAGCGCATCGATGTTGGTGATGGCGCTGCGTTCCTGCTCGATCATCCGGGAAACGATGCGACGCGCCCACATCCCGCCCGCATCGATGTTGAGGTTGTAGAACTCGTGGTCGGGGTTGGCCTCGATGGCCGCCTGTTGCGCGGTGAGCATCTCCTCGTCCTCGCCGAAGACACCGTGCACTCCGTCGCGTAGTTGGGTGGTGATGAGTTGGCTGTCGAGGCGGTAGTTGCGCATGAAAGCCCAGAAGTAGATCGCCGTACGCTCATCGACCGGACTGATGGTGTTCATGACGAATCCGTTGACGCCCTGACTTCGATCGCCTTCCGGAGCGCCGGTGCCCGCCTTGGCGACTCCGACGTCGATGCGGATCGTGCCCGGCGCCTGGAATTCGATGATCTGCCAACGATCGACCTTGCCGGTGAATCCGGGGAACTTGTCGCGCATGTTCTTCAGCCAGAACGGCGGGGCGTCGATGTTGTGCATCCACCGGGTCACGGTGACCGTGTTCTCGTCGTGAGTGGTGATGAACTCGGATTCGCTGAGTTCATCCTGCCCGATAGAGGACGAGTGGACGAACTCCTCGTGCGTGAGATCCATCAGATTGTCCACCACGAGTTGGTAATTGGCGCGTACGTCGATGGTCAGACCGTCGCCGGCCCACTCCGGCGAATCCATCTGGAACATGTCCGGGATCGTCGACGGGTCGGCCAGGGTCGGGTCACCGGGCCACACCCACAGGTACCGGTGGCGCTCCTCGATCGGATACGACGCGACCATCGCCGACGGATTGATGGTCTCCTGGGCGGGCATCCGCGTACAGCGACCGGCGGCGTTGTACTGCAGTCCGTGATACGGGCATTGGATCTCCTCGGCTCCGATCCGCTTGCCCATCGACAGCGGCGCCAGCCGGTGCCAACACGCATCGGCCAACGCGACCGGGCGTCCGGAATCCGTGCGGTAGAGCGCCAACGGTTTGCCCGCGATCGTGCGGGCCAAGATCTGCGTCGAGCCGACCTCGTGGTCCCAGGCGGCTGCGTACCAGGCGTTGAGCGGAAACTGCATGTTCTTCGCGGTGGCTCCCGCGGGACCGAGGTCGGTCATGGCGTGTCCTTCGTGCGATGGGCTGCATCGCGTGTGTGAACTACCTATGCATGTAGATAGTTGGTGACGTGGAGCACACAGTATTCATATCCGTAGAGATTGTCAACGGTTTCGGCATTCACCGACCTTGCGTTGTGGATGAGGCGCAGCAGGGTCGGCCGTTCATACGCCCGGGGGTGTCATACGTTCGGGTGGATTGCCGATGTTGGCGCCGCATGCGTACGCGGGCAGCCCGGTCGCGTGCTATTCATTCGTGACCAAACACCGATCGGCTCGAGGTGGGAGACCATGAGAAGACTCGCGATCGCGGGGTGCAATTCTCTGCGTGGCGACGGCAGTGGCGTTGACCGGCTGCACGACGTCGGGGACACCCAGCGGCTCCCCACCGTCGGTGACGTCGGCGCATTCGACCGGAGCACCACCAACCGCCACGACGCCGACGACTGTGCCGCTCGTACCGGCGAGCGACGTCGATGTGCAGGGTTTCACCGCCTACAACGGCAAAGCGCAGTGCCGTGGCACCGACCGTGCCGAGATGTACATGCGGACCGCCAAGTCCGCACTGGTCGTGTGCCGCAGTGAGATCAACCGGCTCTATTACCGCGGCTACCGGATCGCCGACGGCGCCAGCATCGAGCTCTACGAGGTCTACCCCCAAGGCACCGGCTATGTGGCTGTCAACGTCGCCGACAGTGCCCGCTATGTGATCACCGGCACCGGTTTCCAGGTGATCCAGAACGGCGCGGTGGTCACCGAGGAGTCGGCGATCGGGATCGGGCCACAGTCGTGGGCGAGCGCTCAGACGGCGGCACCGACTTCGACCCCGGCGGCATCGGCGGTGGTGCTCGGCGCAGCCGGGTCGGAGAATGAAACCGGTTATGGCACAGCCCAACCCAGCTCGATTTCGCTGGGTTCCTGCTCGAACTCCATCGATCAGATCACCTGGCAGGGTTGGGGCAACGACGTCGCGTTCGGCACGGGCATCGGTTGCTCCACGACTGGCCCCGGCTCGCGATACACGCTGGTGGCCTCCGACATCGGCATGTGCAATGGCGTTCGGGCGTACCGCAAGCTCAAGATCGGCAGCAACACCTCGCCGACCGACATCTGTCGATGAGCGGACGGCGGCGGGTTTCGGCGCTGTCAGCGGAATACAGAGCGCTGTCGGCGCGATGGTGAGCGCTGTCGGCGAGGGGCAGGGCGCTGTGGGCGGAATAGAGAGCGCTGTCGGCAGTGAAGGGCTCCCCCACCAGGACTCGAACCTGGAATGCCTGAACCAAAATCAGAAGTGTTGCCGATTACACCATGGGGGAATAACGCGGACCTGATTGTGCCACAGGGCGGCGCGTGGGTCCGCATCGATTCCCGCCAGTCCGTTTCCCTCCCGCTCGATCAGGTCGACGCGCGGGAAGGAAACGGAGCAGCGGGAGGCTCGGAGGTCAGTCCTTGGGGCCGCCGGCGACGTAGATGACCTGACCGGAGACGAATCCGGCGCCTTCGCTGACGAAGAACGACGCGGTGTGGGCGATGTCCTCGGGCACGCCGGTGCGGTTGACCGGGATCTGGGAGGCGCTGAGCTTCTTGAACTCCTCGAAGTCCATGCCGACGCGGGCCGCGGTGGCAGCGGTCATGTCGGTCTCGATGAAGCCCGGCGCAATGGCGTTGGCGGTGACGCCGAACTTGCCGAGCTCGATCGCGAGGGTCTTGGTGAAGCCCTGCATGCCCGCTTTGGCCGCCGAGTAGTTGGCCTGCCCGCGGTTGCCGAGCGCCGAGGTGCTCGACAGGTTCACGATGCGACCCCAGCCGGCGTCGACCATGTGCTTCTGGGCGGCCTTGGTGACGTTGAACGCACCGCGCAGGTGAACGGCCAGCACGGTGTCCCAGTCGTCGACACTCATCTTGAACAGCAGGTTGTCGCGGAGCACGCCGGCGTTGTTGACGACGACGGTCGGCGCGCCGAGTTCGGCGACGACCTTGTCGACCGCCGCCGCAACCGACGCCTCGTCGGCCACATTGGCACCGACGGCGATGGCCTTGCCACCGGCCTCGGTGATGGCGTTGACCGTGTCGGCGCAGTTCGCCTCGTCGAGGTCGAGGACCGCCACGGCCAGCCCGTCGGCGGCCAGTCGCTTGGCGACGGCTGCACCGATCCCGCGTGCCGAACCGGTCACGATTGCTGTCTTCTGGGTGCTCATCGGCTTCCCTTCATTGCTGATCATCGGGTGTGATGTGGGTCCCTTTGGTTCTATCAGGCAGCATTCCTGCCGGGGGACGCCGGTCGGCGGCCGCTAACCGGTCAGTACTATCGGGCCGTTGCCGTGCGGCGGGGCCGGCGCCGGATCGTCTCGACGCGCGACTCCCGCCCGACGCCAACCCACCCACAGACCAGCTCCATCGGAGGTCGACATGACACAGACGTCCCCCACGACGACCGCCGTCATCGTCCTCGCCGCCGGTGCCGGTACCCGTATGCGGTCCAAGACCCCGAAGATCCTGCACACCATCGCCGGCCGCAGCCTGCTCGGACACGCCCTGCATGCCGCCGCCGACCTCGGCGCCGCGCACGTCATCGCCGTCGTCGGACACGAACGCGAGCGGGTGACCGCGGCGGTGGAATCCACCTCGCAGTCGCTCGGCGTCCCGGTCTCGGTCGCCGTCCAGGACCAACCGCTCGGCACCGGCGACGCCGCCCGGGCCGGCCTTCAAGCGCTACCCGACGACTTCACCGGCACCGTCGTGGTCACCGCCGCCGACGTACCCCTGCTCGACGGGCCGACGCTACGTGCCCTCGTCGAGACCCATTCCGCCAACGGTGGCGCCGCGGTCACGGTCACCGGGTTCCACGCCGGCGACCCGACCGGCTACGGACGCATCGTCCGCGACGACGACGGCGGGGTCCACGCGATCGTCGAACACAAGGACGCCTCCCCCGAACAGTTGGCGATCACCGAGGTCAATGCCGGGGTCTACGCCTTCGACGCGACCGCGCTGCGCACCGCGCTCCGCGGGCTCTCCACCCACAACGCCCAGGGCGAGTACTACCTCACCGACGTCGTCGAGATCGCCCGTGAATCCGGAAAGTCGGTGCACGGCTTCACTGTTGACGATCCGATGCTCGTCGCCGGATGCAACGACCGCGCGCAGCTCGCCCAGTTGGCAGCTGAACTCAATCGACGGATCGTGCGTCGGCATCAGCTCGCCGGGGTGAGCGTCGTCGACCCGGCGACCACGTGGATCGACCTCGACGTCACGATCGCCGAAGACGTACGGATCGAGCCGGGAACCCAACTGCACGGCGCGACCACGATCGGCGAGGAGGCCGTCATCGGACCGGACTGCACGCTCACCGACGTCGCCGTCGGACGTGGTGCGCAGGTCATCCGCACCCACGGCAGTAGTGCTGCCATCAGCGACAACGCGCTGGTCGGCCCTTTCGCCTACCTGCGGCCGGGCACGGTCCTCGGCGTCGGCGGCAAGATCGGCACCTTCGTCGAGACCAAGAACGCGGTCATCGGTTCGGGCAGCAAGATCCCCCACCTCACCTATGTCGGGGACGCGCGGATCGGCGACGAATCCAACATCGGCGCCTCGAGTGTCTTCGTCAATTACGACGGGGTGAACAAGCATCAAACGGTCATCGGTTCGAACTGCCGGACCGGTTCTGACAATATGTTCGTCGCACCTGTACAGATCGGTGACGGCGCGTACACCGGTGCGGGTACCGTCGTGCGCGACGACGTCCCGCCCGGCGCCCTCGCGGTCTCGGCAGGTGCACAACGCAACATCGAGGACTGGGTGGTCCGCAAGCGTCCGGACACGGCCGCCGCGCAGGCCGCTCGCGCGGCCGCCGAGACGCCCTCGGCACCCACCATCGACGAGACCACCATCGACGAAACACGGCGACCGTAGGCGAGTCCGCCTGCAGTCTGGGCCACCACCCGATCAGAACACCATCGAGTCCCGACCACCAGCCCCGAGTAGAAGAGTTTCCATGACCTGGACGACCGACAACCAGAAGAACCTGATGCTGTTCGCGGGGCGTGCGCACCCCGAGCTCGCGCAGGCCGTTGCCGACGAACTCGGCATCAAGCTGACGCCGCAGACCGCGCGCAACTTCGCCAACGGCGAGTTGTTCGTGCGCTTCGAGGAGTCGGTGCGCGGGTCGGATGCCTTCGTGCTGCAGAGCTGCCCGGCCCCGCTCAATGAGTGGGTGATGGAAGCACTCATCATGATCGACGCCCTCAAGCGCGGATCGGCCAAACGCATCAGCGTGATCCTGCCGTTCTATCCGTATGCCCGTCAGGACAAGAAGCACCGTGGCCGCGAACCGATCTCGGCTCGCCTGATCGCTGATCTGATGAAGACCGCGGGCGCTGATCGCATCATCACCGTCGACCTGCACACCGATCAGATCCAGGGCTTCTTCGACGGGCCGGTCGATCACATGCACGCCCTGGGGCAGCTCTCGGAGTACGTCCGCGAGAAGTACGGCACCGACAACATCGCCATCGTCTCCCCCGATTCCGGTCGCGTGCGGGTGGCCGAGAAGTGGGCCGACGCCCTCGGCGGCGCCCCGGTGGCGTTCATCCACAAGACCCGCGACCCGATGGTCGCCAATCAGGTTGTCGCACACCGTGTTGTCGGTGAGGTCGAGGGCCGCACCTGCGTGCTGATCGACGACATGATCGACACCGGCGGCACGATCGCCGGCGCCGTCAGCAAGCTCAAGGATGCCGGTGCCGGTGACGTCGTCATCGCCACCACGCACGCCGTGTTCTCCGACCCGGCCGCCGAGCGCCTCGCCAACTGCGGGGCGACCGAGGTCATCGCCACCGACACCCTGCCGATCCCGCCGGCGAAGCACTTCGAACAGCTCACCGTGCTCTCGATCGCCCCGCTGCTGGCCCAGACCATCCGCGAAGTTTTCGAAAATGGATCGGTGACAAGTCTTTTCGACGGCATTGCCTGACCGGTAGCACCGGCACCGCGCCTTCGTCCTGCGACTGCGGGCCGCCACGATCATGATGGTCGAGGCGGCCCGCAGTCGTGTCGCCCTTCCCCGCCCGACCGCGAGAGGAGGATCGCCCGTGACCGACCGCGTCAGCGCCCGCACCTGGGCCGCTGTCGGCGCACTCGGCTTGGGCGTGTTCACCGTCACGACCACCGAGATCATGCCGATCGGCCTGTTGCAGCCGATGGCCGCCGATCTGGGGGTCTCCGACGGTTCGGTCGGCCTGGTGGTCACCGCGGTCGCCTTCGTCGCCGCGATCGCTGCGCCCACGTTGTCGACGACGACCCGGCGCGTGGATCGGCGACTGCTGCTGATCGCGGTGATGACGGTCTTCACCCTCGGCAACGCGCTCACCGCGATGGCCCCGGGTTTCGCGACACTGATCGTCGTGCGGGTGCTGATCGGCGGCGCCCTCGGGCTGCTGTGGACGATCGTGGCGCCGACCACCCTGCTGCTCGTGCCACCGCGATATGCGGTGCGCGCCACCACGATCACCTTCTCCGGGGTGTCGATCGCCTCGGTGCTGGGCGTGCCGTTGGGCACCCTGGCCGGCCAGCAACTCGGCTGGCGGGCCGCCTTCTGGGCGCTGGCCGGGTTGTCGGCGCTGACCCTCGCAGCCCTCGCAACGCTGCTCGGGCCGACCCGGCCCGCAGGCGGGGTCGCGTTGCGACGGTTGCCGTCGATGCTGCGCAATCGCGACCTGCGGCTCACGGTGGTCATCACCGCCGTCGTGATCACCGGTGCGTACGCCGCCTACACCTACGTGACACCGCTGATCGTCGACGGTATCGGCATCGACGACGACCTGGTCAGTGCCGTGCTCCTGGTGATGGGGGCCGCGGGCGTCGCCGGCAACTTCGCCGCCGGAGC
Organism: Gordonia sp. L191; assembly: GCF_030077625.1. NCBI lineage: Bacteria > Bacillati > Actinomycetota > Actinomycetes > Mycobacteriales > Gordoniaceae > Gordonia > Gordonia sp. L191. Next base: position 3,724,284 of record NZ_CP125996.1, read on the forward strand.
CCTGCTCACCCGCCTCACCTCCGCCCGTGCGGGCCTCGCGACGGTAATCGGGGTACTCGCGGTGGCACTGTGGCTGGTGGCGGCGACCACCACAGTCCCGCCCCTTGCCCTGGTGGCGCTGATGGTGTGGGCCGTCGGCTACGCCGCCATCCCCATCGGATTGCAGACGACCGTGCTGCGGACCGCGCCCGCCCACCGCGAGGCCGCGACCACCGTGTATTCGACGGCCTTCAACCTGGCCATCGGCGTGGGCGCGCTCGTCGGCGCGCAGGCCATCGACAGAGCGGGCGTGCTGGCCCCGATCGTCGTCGGCGCACTGTGCGCGACGGTCGCCCTGGCACTGACCGCACGGCTGCCCGGACGCGCCGGCGCACTGGAATAGGGTGGGTCGGGTGAACGCGACGATCTACCACAACCCACGCTGCACGACGTCCCGCAAGGCCCTGGACAAGCTCCGTGAGGCCGGCATCGAGCCGACCGTCGTCAAGTACCTCGACGAGCCGTACACGCGGGCCCAACTCGAGACACTCTTCGCCGACGCAGGCCTGACCGCGCACCAGGCGGCACGCAAGCGTGAATCGCTCTACAAGGACCTCGATCTCGCCTCGGCGTCGGAGTCCGAGGTGCTCGACGCGATGGTCGAACACCCGATCCTCGTCGAGCGACCGTTCGTCGTCACCGACAAGGGCACCCGCCTCGCCCGCCCCCTCGACACAATCGACGAAATCCTCTGAGCCCTCGGGCATATCCGGCAACACCGACATTTCACCACGCTTTCTCGACGTCTTCGGAACCTCGTGTTACAACGGGTTTACGAAGATAGTTAGTTTCTCTAATGAAATCGAGAGGTGCGTTCTATGTGCGGTATCACCGGATGGGTGGGTTTCGACCACGATCTACGACGCGAGGGCCACGTCATCGAGGCGATGACCTCGACGATGGCACTCCGCGGCCCCGACGACGTCGGCACGTATCTCGAGCCGCACGTCGGGCTGGGACACCGACGCCTGGCCATCATCGACCTCCCCCTCGGCCATCAGCCGATGACGGTGCAGACCCCGGCCGGTACCGTGGCGATCGTCTACAGCGGCGAAACGTACAACTTCCGCGAGTTGCGTACCGAATTGCGTTCCCTCGGGCACGAATTCGTCACCGACTCGGACACCGAGGTGGTGTTGCGCGGCTACGTGCAGTGGGGCGCCGAGGTGGCCGATCGCCTCAACGGCATGTATGCCTTCGCCATCTGGGACGGGCGGATCGAAGAACTGACCATGGTGCGTGATCGCCTGGGAATCAAGCCCTTCTACTTCTCCCGCACCGACGACGGCGTCGTCTTCGGCTCGGAGCCCAAGGCCATCCTCGCCAACCCGCTGGTCCCCCACACCGTCGACCTCGACGGTCTGCGCGAGCTGTTCGCGATGACCAAGGCGCCAGGATGGTCGTTGTGGCGCAACATCTCCGAGGTGGAGCCGGGCACCATCGTCACCGTCGGCCGCGACGGCCTGCGCACCCGCACCTACTGGTCGTTGCCGGCGCACGGCCACGACGACGACCTCGAGACGTCGGTCGCGACGGTTCGCGAGTTGCTCACCGATATCGTCGATCGACAGCTCATCGCCGACGTCCCCCGCTGCGTTCTGCTCTCCGGCGGCCTGGACTCCAGCGCCCTGACAGGTCTGGCCGCTGCCCGCCTGGGCTCCGAAGGCCAACGTGTGCACAGTTATTCGGTGGACTTCGCCGAACAGGAGGAGAACTTCACCCCGGACGAGATGCGCGACACCCCGGACTCGCCGTTCGTGCGCGACGTCGCCGCGCATGTCGGATCGATGCACCGCGACGTCGTGCTGAACCCGGCCGACCTCACCGACCCGGAGGTCCGGCGTGCGGTGATCGGCGCCCGCGATATCCCCGCCGGGCTCGGCGACATGGACACCTCGCTCTACCTGCTGTTCCGCGCGATCCGCTCGGAGTCGACGGTCGCCCTGTCGGGCGAGTCGGCCGACGAGGTGTTCGGCGGGTACCGCTGGTTCTTCGACGAGAACGCCCGTACCGCAGCCACTTTCCCGTGGCTGGCCTTCTCCTCGGCGATGACGCGCGATCGCCACGCGATGCTCTCCGGCGATCTTCAGCGGCGTCTCGACGTCGAGAACTACATCGCCGACCAGTATGCCAGTGCGCTCGCCACCATCCCCGTCGTCGACGGTGAATCCGACGACGAACGGCGGATGCGCCGGTTCAGTCATCTCCACCTGACGCGATTCGTCCGAATGTTGTTGGACCGCAAGGATCGTGCGTCGATGGCCGTGGGACTCGAGGTCCGCGTCCCATTCTGCGACCACCGGCTCGTCGAGTACGTCTACAACACCCCGTGGTCGATGAAGACCTTCGACGGCCGGGAGAAGAGCCTGCTGCGCCACGCGACGTCACATGTGTTGCCGCAGTCGGTGATCGACCGCACCAAGAGCCCGTATCCGTCCACACAGGACACCAAGTACACCCAGACGCTGCAGGATCAGCTCACCGACATGGTCGGCGAGCGCGATCATGAGGTGTTCGCGCTGGTCGACCGCGACGCGGTGTCGGCGATGATCGCCGCCGATGCGGCAACCTGCGACACCGGACTGCGCAACCAGATGGATCGGGTGCTCGACCTGTATCACTGGATCGACATGTACTCCCCCGAGCTGGTGCTCGACTGAGCTGCGCGCCCACGTCGGCGCCCGCCCCGCTCAGATGACCAGGATGATCCGCACCACCGCGAAGATCAGCCACGCCGCCACGACCACCTTGGCCACCGGATTCCACAGCAACCGCTCCAGCCGGGGTGGTCGGCGGCGGGTCACCCGGCAGATCACCGCGGTGATCGCGAGTGCCAGGATCGCCGCGATCATCGGCAGCCCGAACGGGTGCGCGGCAAAGGACTGCGCCCAGTCGCCGTGGACGCCGTAGACCCAGGACCGGGTCAATCCGCACCCGGGACACGGCAATCCGGTGACCAGACGGAACGGACACAGGATCGGCCCGTGCTCGATTCCCGCGGGGCTCAACGCGCACGCCACACCGACACCGGCGACCCCCACGACCGCGGCGATCTCACTCGCCGCGAGTCTCGGGGTGCCGGTGTCGGTGTGCGCGGTCATGTCAAGGTCCTGGTGAGACTGTGCTGGTGAGGCGGGGCTGGTGAGGCGGGGCGATCAGTCGGCCAGCGGTCGGCCGTCGGAGTCGGTCACCTTGCCGACGAGCATCATGATGCCGTCGATCAGCGGCCAGATCGCGCCGATACCGCAGGTCAGCCAGGTCACCGCGATCTGCGCGATCGCGATTCCGACGTCGCCGGTGTAGAAGCGGCCCACGCCGAAACCACCCAGGAAGATCTGCAGCAGCCCCGCGGTGAGCTTGCTCTTGTCGGAGAACAGGCCGGGGATCTGACCGGCCGGAAACGGGTTGGGTGATTCGGCAGCGCGGATGAAGGTGCTGCTCTTGAGCTGACCCGCGAGCGCCATGTGCTGAAGATCGGTAATACCGAGCGGCCCGTGCTCCTGGCCGAGGACGTTGACGTAAAACGTGCCTCCCGCTGGTTGTCCGAAACCGTGGGCGGGTGGTTGCTGGTAGCTCATGGGCAGCAATGCTAGGCGCTCACACCGTCACTCGGCGAGAGCACGTCCGACCTTCGATCGACCGTTCAGCGGACGCACAGCCGACGGGACGAGCACCCCGACCACGCCGCGCAGGAACGCCTTGGTGATGTCGAAGTAATCGAAGTAGTCCCGCCACACCGTGATCTGGCCGTCGACCACCTCGAACCGTCCGCACACCCAGAACTGCACGCGCAGTCGGCCGACACTGATCTGGTCGACCCGTTCGGTCAGCACGACGGTGTCGTCGGAGGACACGTTGACCATCCGGTAGTCGAAGGAGACCGGCGAGGAATCCATCGAACCGAAGATCTTGGTGACCGGTCTGCGCCCGCGAATGGTCGCCAGCGACACGTTCGTGTAGACGACGGCATCGGCGAGATCGAGGCAGGCGGTGGCGCTGTCACCACGTGCGAGCCCGTCGAGGAAGCCGGTGACGATGTCGATGGGTGTGCGTGAGGTCATGGCCGCCAGTATGCCCGGCACCGGCGAGCGGCACAGACGATCGCGTCGGGGTGGGCCCGCGCGGCGCGAGATGACACCGACCCGACGCGATATGACATCGGCGCAGCTCATCGGCTAATCTGTTCGGGTTGTCTCGGCGAGGGTGAGTGATCACCGTGATCGGCGCGACCATCGCACGTCTTCTCCGGTGCCCTCGTGCGCACCGACGGGGCCGTGGTGTTGGGCGCCGTCGCGCCGAGAAGCACCACCGACGACCGGCCGACCGGTCCCGCCACCACGAGGAGAACGTCTCATGGCCACTCAAGCCAACGCCCTGACCGTCACCACCCGCACCGCCAAGGGCAAGGGCGCCGCACGTCGTGCCCGCCGCGAGGGCCAGGTCCCCGCCGTGCTCTACGGCCACGGCTCCGACCCGCAGCACCTGAACCTCCCGGCCCGCGATTTCGCCGCGATCCTGCGCAACAACGGCATCAACGCCGTCATCGATCTCGACATCGAGGGCACCAAGCAGCTCGCCCTGACCAAGCAGGTCGACGTCCACCCGATCCGCAACTACATCGAGCACGCCGACCTGCTCGTCATCAAGCGCGGCGAGAAGGTCAGCGTCGAGGTCAACATCGTCGTCGAGGGTGACGCCGCTCCCGGCACCCTGGTCACCCAGGACGCCAACACCATCGAGATCGAGGCCGACGTGCTCTCGATCCCCGAGCAGATCGTCGTCGACGTCGAGGGCAAGGCAGCCGGCGTCGCGATCCACGCCTCGGATCTCGTGCTGCCCGAGGGCGTCACGCTGGTCACCGACGCGGAGACCCTCATCGTCGCCGTGAACGAGGCCCCGAGCGCCGCCGACCTCGAGGTCGAGGCTGTCGACGCCGGCGCCGAGGTGCCCAGCGAGGAATCCGCCGACGAGTCCGAGTGACCCTGACACGTGAAACTCATCGTCGGACTGGGTAATCCGGGTCCGAAGTACGAGAAGACACGCCACAACATCGGCGCCATGGTCGCCGATCATCTGGTCACCTCCGCCGGTGGGCGGTATTCGGTGCACAAGCGCTCCGGCGCCGAGGTCGCATCGATACCGCTCGCCGGCGGTTCGGTGTTGGTGGCCAAGGCGCGGACCTACATGAACACCGTCGGTCGTCAGATCGGGCCGCTGGCCAAGTTCTATTCGGTCTCACCGGACGACCTGATCGTGCTGCACGACGAACTCGACATCGACTTCGGTCTGGTCCGGCTCAAGCGCGGCGGCGGCGAGGGCGGCCACAACGGTCTGCGGTCGGTGAGCCAGTCCGTCGGCACCCGCGACTACCTGCGGGTCCGGCTGGGAATCGGGCGGCCACCGGGACGCCAGGATCCGGCCGATTTCGTGCTGAAACCATTTCCGTCGGCCGCGCGTGCCGACGTCGATCTGCTGATCGAACACGGCGCCGACGCCGTCGAACTGCTGCTCTCGGCAGGTCTGGAAGCATCGCAGAACACCGTGCACGCCTGGTGATCGCCGCGTCGGCGCCAAGGCGTGAGAACACAAGCGCATAGAATCTCTCCCGGCGCAACCCGAAGGGAACGACACGTGGCGAAACTCGTAGCGAACACCGGACACCGTAACGTCGCGATGCTGGGCATCGGCGCGTACCGGCCCAGGCGGCTGGTCAGCAACGACGAGGTGTGCGAGGTCCTCGACAGCACCGACGAATGGATCTATGAGCGCAGCGGTGTTCGCAACCGCCGCTGGATCAGTGGCGACGAGAGCGCCCGCTCGATGGCCGCTGCCGCCGCCGAACGCGCCATCAGCAACTCCGGTGTGGCCAAGGAGGAGATCGGTGCGCTGATCCTGGCGACCAACAGCTGGAAGACCAAGATCCCGCACGGCGGCCCGATCGTCGCCTTCGACATCGGCCTCAACGGCATCCCCGCCTACGACATCGCCGCCGGCTGCGGCGGGTTCGGATACGCCCTGGGTGTCGCGGCCGATACGGTGCGGGCCGGGTCGGCGCGATACGTCCTAGTGGTCGGGGTGGAGACGATGTCGGTGGTCATGGAACCCACCGACCGCAACACCGCCTTCATCTTCGGCGACGGCGCCGGCGCGGTGGTCGTCGGGCCGAGCGAGGACAACGGCATCTCCCCTACCGTGTGGGGTTCCGACGGTGAAAATGCCGAGGCCATCGGACAGAACTACGACATCCCCGCCTACATGGACCGCGCGCAGGAGTATCAGCACAAGGATCCGGAGAGCGACCCCGTCGGCCGGATGGTCGTCACGATGCAGGGCCCGCGCGTGTTCCGCTGGGCGGCGATCACCCTGCCCAAGGCGTTGGCCGCGGTCATCGAAACCTCCGGTGTGGGCATCGAGGACATCGAGGTGTTCATCCCCCATCAGGCGAACGCCCGCATCAACGAGCTCATGAAGAAGAACCTCGGATTCCCCGACGACCTCCCCATGGCCAACGACATCGAGAACACCGGCAACACCTCAGCGGCGTCGATTCCGCTGGCCATGGAGGAGATGCTCGCGACCGGCAAGGCCCGCGGCGGCCAGACCGCGATGCTGCTCGGTTTCGGTGCGGGGCTCTCCTACGCGGGCGCGATCGTCACTCTCCCACCGGCGCCGGCGACCACGAGTTTCGACGACCTCGGCTGAGGCCTGCCGCTGAACTGTTTCGTTCCCGCGTGGCGAATTCGTTGCGCGGGAACGACATCGACTAGCGGAGGTGTCGTGAGCAGTCACGCGGCGACAAGGCCGAGTGGCGCGAGTCTGCGATGCAACCTGGGAGTGAACGCAATTCTTTCGAGGTCGTTCCAGGTACAGCGGACGACCCGTGGTCCGGTGTCGCGGATCTCGTCCTCGCGCAACTTCTCTCGGATCACCGCATCGGCAATCGATTCACCGGGCATGCACAGACGACCGTACTTGATCAGGCCGTCGTACTCGCCGACCACCATCCACTCCCAATCGAAATCGGTGACGTAGGTCGATCCGGACGCGACGGGGAATCTCCGCTTGAGGCCTCGGAACGAGAGTGACCTACGACGCCGCGCCGGCACCGTCAGGCATTCTCCTTCCGGAACACCGATGTCCCCCACCAGGTCCCGAGTGCCGCGAGAATCGCCGCGGCGAGCACCGACCACAGCACCGCCGTCGTCGCGATGTCACCGCCGAAGGTGTCGCGGACGCCGTCGACGATCCAGCGAAACGGCATGAAGTCGCTGAGCCGCTGCAACCAGGCCGGGCCGAGGGTCATCGGTAGCAGGATGCCCGAGAGCAGTAGCACCGGCATCAACACCATGTTGATCACCGGCGCCATCACGTCCTCACTCTTGGTGGTGAGCGCCAACGCATTCGACGCCGCCGCACAGGCCCCGCCGATGAGCAGCGTGATGACGATGCCGACGATCACCCCGATCACCGAGCCGCGCATCCCCATCGCCCAGCCGAGCAGCACCAGGATCAGCGCCTGCACGAATAGTTGCAGGAGGTCACGCATCAACCGGCCCGCGAGCAGTGCGGTGCGGCTCGCCGGAGTCACCCGTTCGGCCTCGATGACGCCTTCTCGCCATTCCCCGATGAGGCTGAAGCCGGCGAACATGGCCCCGAACATGCCGAGTTGCACGAGCAGGCCGGGCACCAGGAAGGTGTAGGGATTGTCTGCGCCACCGGGGAATTGGGCCACCAGGGGTTTGAGTAGCGGTCCGAACAGCACGAGATAGAGCACCGGCTGCAGGACCCCGATCACCACCCAGGCGGGATTGCGCAGGTTCATCCGGATCTGGCGGCGGAAGACGATGTGGGATTCACGCAGGAAGGTCATCGCAGTACTCCTTCGTTCTCGATCTCGGTCTCCGCGGCGTTCTCCGTCGCGGCTTCGGCGTCGCGCAGCGATCTGCCGGTCATGGTGAGGAAGACGTCGTCGAGGGTTGGTCGGATGATCTCGATGGAGTCCAATTCAATGGATTCCGAGGTCAACTCACGGAGCAACGACGGGATGTGACGGCCGGCGTGCTGCACCCGACCACGAACGTGGCGGTCGAGGGTCTCCACCGAGCCCGCGATCGTCGCCAGTTTGGCGGCCGCGGTGGACACCTGCGCGGCGTCGGAGATCTCGAGGTCGACGAGATCCCCCGACACCCGCGACTTGAGGTTGTCGGCGGTGTCGGCCGCCACGATCCGGCCGTTGTCGATGATGAGGATGCGATCGGAGAGTTCGTCGGCCTCGTCGAGGTAGTGCGTCGTCAAGAAGATCGTCGCCCCGTGTTCGGTGCGCAGCCGCCGGATGTGCTCCCACAGGTTGGCGCGGGCCTGCGGGTCGAGACCGGTGGTCGGCTCGTCGAGGAACACCAGGGTCGGGTCGTGAACGAGTCCCATGGCGATGTCGAGGCGTCGCTTCTGGCCGCCGGACATGTTCTTGGGCATGCGTTCCCAGAGTCCGTCGAGTTGTAGCTGCTCGAAGAGCGCCTTGCCACGTCGGGTGGCGTCGGCGCGCGACATGCCGTACAGCATGCCGTGATCGACGACCTCATCCCCGGCCTGCGCCTGGCTGAACGTTCCGCCGGCCTGCGACACATATCCGATGCTGCGCCGCACCATCACCGCGTCGTGCACCACGTCGTAGCCGTTGACCGTGGCGGTGCCCGCGGTGGGCCGTAGCAGTGTGGTCAGCATTCGCAGCGTCGTCGTCTTGCCGGCACCGTTGGGTCCGAGGAAGCCGACGACCTCACCTTCGGCGATGTCGAGGTCAACCCCGTCGACCGCGCGAACCTCTCGTTTCTGTTTTCCGCGTCCGGTGTGGAAGGTCTGCACGAGACCTCGCGCATGGATCATGGATTCCCTCTCCTCGACTCTGTTCACCATTCTCAGGGGCCCTCTCCTGTGCTGTCGGTCGATCTGCCCGAATTCCGACGCCCCGCACATGTACAGACCCGCGTACCGACGAGAATTCACCGAATCGCGGACATCCACGGTCCGCGAATCCGCGACATGCGGGAAGTGCGGCCGACAACCTGGCCGGACACGTCTACTTCCCAGTAGCGGCGACATGTGAGACGGTCTATGGCGAGTCGCATAGCGGAAGGAACCCACTTATGACCGTGATCGCCGACAAGACCGGTGTGAACAACATCGGGATGCTCGGAATCGGCGCGTACCGCCCCGAGCGCGTCGTGACCAACGACGAGATCTGCGAGCACATCGATTCCTCCGACGAGTGGATCTACACCCGCACCGGCATCAAGACCCGCCGATTCGCGCGGCGCGACGAAGACGTCACCCAGATGTCGGTCGCGGCCGGCCGCACGGCGATCGCCAACGCGCTGCTGTCGGGGTCCGACATCGACGCGGTGATCCTCGCGACCAACACCCACCTGCTGCTGACGCCGGCTGGTGCGACCAAGGTTGCCACCGAACTCGGCTGTAACGGCGTCCCGGCCTTCGACGTGACCGTAGGCTGCGCCGGTTTCGGCTACGCGATGGCGCTGGCATCGGACATGGTGCGCGGCGGCAGTGCCACCCACGTGCTGGTCATCGGTGCCGAGCAGTTGTCGGTGACGCTGGACATGACCGACCGCGGCAACTGCTTCATCTTCGGTGACGGCGCCGGCGCCGTGGTCGTCGGACCGACCGAGGACCAGCAGCTCGGCCCGGTGATCTGGGGTAGCGACGGTTCGCAGTACGACGCGATCCGCCAGGATATCGACTGGGTCACCTTTCTCGACGGCGACCGCGTTCAGCGCCCCTACGTGCGACTTCAGGGCACCGCCGTCTTCCGGTGGGCCGCGTTCGAGATGGGCAAGGCCGCCCAGCGCGCCCTCGAGGCCGCCAAGATCGGCACCGAGGACCTCGACGTCTTCGTTCCGCATCAGGCGAACTCGAGGATCAACGAACTGCTCGCCAAGAGCTTGCACCTGCCCGAGCGCACCGTCGTCGCCAACGACATCGAGTACACCGGCAACACCTCGGCGGCGTCGATCCCGCTCGCGATGGAGGATCTGCTCTCCACCGGAAAGGCCAAACCCGGCGACACCGCGCTGCTGCTCGGATTCGGAGCGGGCCTGAGCTACGCGGCCCAGGTCGTCAAGATGCCGCCGGTGCCGTTCGAGTAGTCGGGACGGCCGAGGGGGTCAGGCGGCCGAGCGGTCCGGGCTCGTGGGTTTGGGACGCCGCGGCCTGGCCCGATAGCCTCATCAGGTGAGTTCTTCCGTTGCCGACGAGGTCCGCCGGCGTCGTACCTTCGCCATCATCTCCCACCCGGACGCCGGTAAGTCGACCATGACCGAGGCGCTGGCGTTGCATGCCCGCATGATCAGCGAGGCCGGCGCCATCCACGGCAAGGCCGGCCGCAAATCGACCGTGTCGGACTGGATGGAGATGGAGAAGGCGCGCGGCATCTCGGTCAGCTCGACCGCGTTGCAGTTCAACTATCTGCCCGCCACCGCCGGACCCGACGACGAACCCGCCGTCATCAACCTCGTCGACACCCCCGGTCACGCCGACTTCTCCGAGGACACCTATCGGGTGCTGACCGCGGTCGACGCGGCGGTCATGCTGATCGACGCCGCCAAGGGGCTAGAGCCGCAAACCCTCAAGCTGTTCCAGGTGTGTCGTCATCGCGGCATCCCGGTGATCACTGTCATCAACAAATGGGACCGCCCGGGGCGCACGCCGCTGGAGTTGATCGACGAGATCAGCGAGCGCATCGGTCTACTGCCGACGCCCTTGTTCTTTCCCGTCGGCATCGCCGGCGACTTCCGCGGATTGCTCGATCGCCGGACCGGCCGCTACATCCACTTCACCCGCACCGCCGGTGGCGCCACCATCGCCCCCGAGGAGCTGATGGATGCCGACGCCGCGAGCGCGCGCGAGGAGCAAGCGTGGACCGAGGCCGTCGAGGAGAGCGAGTTGCTCACCGAGATGGGCCAGGATCACGATCAGGAACTCTTCCTCGGTGGGCAGACCTCGCCGATGATCTTCGCCTCGGCGATGCTGAATTTCGGTGTGCGCCAACTACTCGAGACCCTCGTCGAACTCGCACCGTCGCCGGTCGCGCGCGCCGGGATCGACGGCGAGGTCCGCGAGCCCACCGATCCGTTCAGCGCCGTGGTGTTCAAGGTGCAGGCCGGCATGGATTCGAGCCACCGGGATCGATTGGCGTTCATGCGAATCGTATCCGGCGAGTTCGAACGCGGCATGGTCGTGACGCACGCACAAACCGGAAAACCGTTCGCCACCAAGTACGCCCAGGCGGTCTTCGGCCGTGATCGCTCGACCGTCGACACCGCCTTTCCCGGCGACGTCGTGGGTCTGGTCAACGCGACCGCCCTGGCGCCCGGCGACACTCTCTACGACGACCCGCGCATCCAGTTCCCGCCCATCCCTTCGTTTGCGCCCGAGCACTTCTCGTCGTTGCGTGCCACCACCGCCGACAAGTACAAGCAGTTCCGCAAGGGCATGGACCAGCTCGACAGTGAAGGCGTCGTGCAGGTGTTGCGCAACGAGTTGCGCGGCGACGCCTCACCGGTTCTTGCCGCTGTCGGTCCGATGCAGTTCGAGGTCGTCACCGCCCGCATGAAGGCCGAGTACAACGTCGACACCGTCATCGAACCGCTCGGCTACACCCTGGCGCGACGCACAGACGCCGACAGCGCCGACGAGCTCAACCGTCAGCGCGGCGTCGAGGTGTTCACCCGGAGCAGCGACGGGGTGCTCCTCGCACTGTTCAGTGACAAGTGGCGCCTGCAGTACATCGAGAAGGAACACCCCGATCTCCTCCTGGAACCGCTTGTCGCAGCCGCTGATTGACAGGTCCGGTGACCGTCTCTCGCCGGTGGGGCGCACTCTGCGTGCTGGCTGTCATCGCAACGATCTGCGGGTGTGACACCTCGACGCCTCCCAGCAGGGTGTCGGGGTCGTCGGTGCAGCATGAGTCGCTCGGGCTCGATCCGCGCGAGTGCGCACGGACGCCGCCGACGGGCGTGATCGATCGCGTCGGCTACGATCTTCGATTCACCCGGCGCCGTATGCTTGTCGCGGTCAGCCCGTCCGGGGGCACCGGACGCTGCTACTCGTTTGCGAAGTCGGGCAACGCAGGCCCGGAGGTCCCGCCGGACTCGTTGCTCTTCACTTTTTCCGTCCGGGTACCGATGGCGCTCAGTTGGAGTCCCTTGCAGGCGATCTCACCGGTGGCGGACCACCTCCGGTCGCCGGCACCCCGGCTCCCGGTCCACTCACAGGGCCGATCACCGCTCTCGTCGGAGTCTCGATACACGGGGTGTACCGCTCCTCCGCCACCTGCCGGCTGACCGTGACCGCCATGTCATCCACTCTTGCCGCCGGACACTTCACCTGCCCCGAAGCCACTGCGTCGACCGCGAATCCTTTCTCCCCCAACGATGAGGGCCCTTTTGAAGATTCGTCGGCACCGGCGATGCCGTCGGACTCGGACACCGCAACCCTCTCCGGCTGGTTCGAGCTGACCCCGTAGCTCCTCCCCCGGTGGTCACACCTCCCTCCTCCCGACGATCGCGCCACCCACCTCGCCACGGTCGCGACACCCCCACGATCGACACCCCGACGATCGCCCCCCCCCCCCCGGATGGTCGAGGTGCGAGCCGCGTGCGGCGAGCCTCGAGACCCGGCGAGACAACAAGCCCCCCAACCACATCGAAAGCAAGGCAAACGAAACCCGCACCCCCTACCACACCCCACCGACAGAAAACTGACGCCGAAACACGTTGTCCACAAGCAGAATTCACCAAACCACCCCTTGCGTCGAACACCCTGGCGAGGTACACTTGACCCATCACACCGATCAGCCACCGGGGAGGGGCCCATGATCGAATCCACAGTCCTTGACACCGAATCCGTTGACGCCGAAGCAGTCTTCGCCGACATCGTCACCCAACTCAGCGACCTGCAATGGAATCCGGACATGACCGGACCCCAAGCCTTCGGTGCGATGAAACAAGTCCTGCTGTTGCGGAACCTGGTCGATCACCACGCCACCACCCTCACCGGCGAACTGGACCGACTGGGCGTGGCCGACCACAAAACCACCCGACTGCGAGAACTGTTGATCCGCATGGGTTTCGCGCCCTCGGTCGCGGGTCGATATGTGCGGATGGCCGGCACCACCGATATCGATCTGTTGTTGGCGCATGCCGCGGACGGATCCATCTCCTCCGAACACACCGACGCCATCGTCCGCGGACTGGCGCACATCGACACCCGCTCCCCCGAACCGCTCGACACCGTCCACCGGTGTGAATACCTGCGGAAACTGCTGTCGCACTACTTCGCCGGCTTCACCCCCGCCGAGATCAACCTCTACGCTCGGCAGTTGGGAAACGAGCTCGCCGCGGAGACGCCTGGTGGGTTGCCGGCCGCCGAGGACGAGAACATCAACTCCTACACCGACCGCATCACCGACGACGGACGGCTGGAAATCTCGGCGAACCTCGACATCATCGCCGGCGAAAAGACACGCACGTTGATGGAAACGTTGTCGACTCCCAAGCCGCAGCCCGACGGGTCCCCCGACCCGCGGACACCCGAGCAGATCTGCGCCGCCGCGTTCGAAACCATCGTGGAGTTGGCGGCACAAGGACTAGCGGACACCACCTTCTCGGCCAAACCGACCAACGGCCTGTTGTGGACCTGGTCGGCGGACAACCCGGCACTCGGTGGGGACCTGCAGAACATGGGTCCGATCACCGAAGCAACCGCCAAGTTGTTGTCGTGCGACACCACCATCACCAGAATCATTCTCAACACCGACGGTGTACCCCTCGACGTCGGACGCCAGGAACGCTTCTTCACCCCCGGACAACGCAAAGCCTTACTCGTCCGGGATCGCGGATGCATCAAATGCGGAACACACGCCGGCCGCTGCCAAGCACACCACGTGCACCACTGGGCCGACGGCGGTCCCACCGACCTCGACAACGGCTGCCTGCTCTGCACCAGCTGCCACGACGACGTGCACCACCACGGCTGGGACATCATCATCGGATACGACCGACACCCCTGGCTGATCCCACCCGCCAGCATCGACCCGAAACGACAACCCGTACCGTCCTACCACCGCAGAACCATGCGACTCGGCGACGTAGCAGCCTGATTCCCGCCCCCGGCCTCGCCGGAGCGGATCTGATCTTTGAGAACTCCATAGCGAAACCCGCCCGATGGTCGAGGCATCGTTCCCGGGGCCCGGAATCCTTTTGGCACAAGGGGTCTCGAGGCTCATCGCTAACGCTCCTCGGCACCTCGACCACCGGGATGGGCGTCTTCCCCAGATGGTCGAGGTGCGAGCCGCGTGCGGCGAGCCTCGAGACTGCCTGAGCTGGCACTGGAACCGGACCGCGGTGGCCCGGAAACTCTTCGGCACAAGGGGTCTCGAGGCCCGGCGCCTGGCGCGCCGCGCACCTCGACCACCGGGATGGGCGTCCTCCCCCCGCTGGTCGAGGTGCGAGCCGCGTGCGGCGAGCCTCGAGACCAACTGAGCCGGTGCTGGATTCGAATCACCGTGGCCCGGAATTCCGTCGGCACAAGGGGTCTCGAGGCTCGTCGCTGGCGCTCCTCGGCACCTCGACCATCGGGATGAGACGGCCGCCGGGTGGGAAGGGTCGTCGGGCGGGAAGGCGTCGACATCCTTCCGCGGCAAGTCATCTTCCCCCGCTGGTCGAGGTGTGAGCCGCGTGCGGCGAGCCTCGAGACCGCCTGCAGCAGAGCTGGAAGCGGACCATAACCTCCCGAATACTCACCAAGACAACAGTTCTCGAGGCAAACTACCGATCCGAGATGTCACACACCGACGATGCGGGAGACCTCTGCGAGATCGACGTCGTCGATCTCGGCGGGGACGAAGGCGGGATTGCGGTCCTTGTCGACCAGCACCGCTCGCACGCCTTCGGCGAAATCGTGGGTTGCGGTGATCTTTTCGGCGGAGTGCAGCTCGCGCTCCAGGCATTCGTCGAGCATCGCGGTCTCGCCGAGTTCGAGCAGGTGTGCGGTCACCCAAAGACTGGTCGGCGATGCGTGGCCGAGGAGGTCGAGCATCACCGCGGCCCACTCGTCGCCGACCGCACCGCGCAGACCCCCGACGATCCCCGCGACATTCGTATCGGAGAAGTACTCACCGATCTGCTCCACGGGCAGCGGCGGGTGGTCGGTGTGCTTGTCCGGTGAGGGCACCAAGACCTCGCCGAGTGGTGCGCCGGAACGGATTCGGTCGGCAACGCCACCGAGTTCGGCGGACGGTACGAAGTGCGTCGCGAGACCCACCGACAACGCCTGCGATCCGCGGACCCGGGCGCCGGTGAGCGCCAACCACATTCCGACACCCTGCGGTAGCCGGGGCAAGAAGTAGGTGGATCCGATGTCGGGAAAGAAGCCGATCGCGGTCTCGGGCATCGCGATCATCGCCTTCTCGGTGACCACCCGGATCTCCCCATGGACGCTGATTCCCAGACCACCACCCATGGCAGCACCGTCGATCAGCGCGATATGCGCCTTGGGATACTCGGCGATCAACTGATTGAGCCGGTATTCGTGGGAGAAGTAACGAGTGATCGACTCGGTATCGCCGGCGAGCGCGCTGTCACGGATCGCACGGATGTCGCCTCCCGCGCAGAAGGCGCGGTCGGTACCCGAGGTCAGCATCACGGTGTCGATGCCGTCATCGTCGGCCCAGCGCAACAGCACGTCATACATGTCGTCGACCATCGACTGGTCGAGGGCGTTGAGGGCCTTGGGCCGGTCGAGGACGATCTCGCCCACCCCGTTGGCGACGTTCGTGCGAATGTGCGACATGACGTTCACGCTAGCGCGTCAGCGCGCCGTCGGTCACCCGCCTCGACCTGCGACGTCGTCTCGGCCAGTGCCGCGCGCGTCGCGACCTGCACCGACTCGGGGACCGTCGGCGCGAACCGTATCTGCAGGGCGCACGACGGTGAGGGCGGCAGCGACGTGACCTCACGCAACCCCTCGGGTGGTCGGCTGACCACCGGTAACAACACCACACCGAGTCCCGCGCGGACCGCTGCGGTGACGCCGGCGAGGTCGGCCGACTCGACGATGATCGCGAAATCGATCCCCGCCTGCCGAAGGATGTCGAGGGCCACACCTCGGGTCGAGCAGGGTTCGTCGAACACCACCAGCGGCAGCGGCTTGTCGGGCTCCACGACGAGATCCGGAGCCCCGAACCAGCGCATCGCCACGCGGGGGCCCAGCAGTTCGGTCGTGGGTCCAACCGGTTCGTGATACACCGCGACATCGACGTCGCCGTTCTCGATGGCCGCAATCACCCGACGGCTGCGGTCGAGACGAAAGGTGACCGCGTGCCCGGGGCACTGCTCCCGCAGGATCTGCGAGAGAAACGGCAGCGACCAGTCCGCGCCGTGCTCGGTCGTGGCCACTGTCAACGTGGGAGTGGCGGATCGAATGTTCAAGCGCCGCACCGCATCATCATGGGCGGCGAGGATCCGGCGCGCTTCGGCGAGCATCGTCTCCCCGTCCGCGGTGAAGCGGGTGATCCGCCCTTCACGCTCGACGAGCTTGAGTCCGGTCACGGTCTCGAGCCGGCGGACATGCTGACTGACCGCGGACTGGGTCAGGTGCAGCGCCGTCGCCGCACGGTGAAACCCACCGCAGGTGGCCACTGCGACGAGACTGCGCAGCGGAGTGATGTCGAGAACCGTGTTGGCCATGACGCCCAGCGTACGTCGATCAGGATTCATGATCAATCACGATTACTGATCATTGTTGGACGACGAGCGTGATCGCCGCGAGGCTGGAGCACATGAGAATCCCTCCCCTGCCCGCCGCCGCTTTCATCCTGTTGTGGGCCTTCGGCTATCCGCTCGGGGCGCTCGGCGTGTCCGCGATGTCGCCGATGGCGCTGCTGACCATCCGATTCGCGGGATCCGCGGTAGCCCTCGGCATCATCGCCGTCGTGTCCCGCCGGGCCTTCCCCCGCGGACGGCAGCTCGGCCACGTCGCAGTCGTCGGATTGCTGACCCAATTCCTCCAATTCGGCTGCGCCTACCTCGCATTGCAACTCGGGGTGCCCGCCGTCATCGTCGCACTGGTCATCGCCTTGAACCCGGTGGCCACCGCGATACTCGCGTGGCCTGTGCTCGGTCAACGCCTCGGGTCGCGGCAATGGATCGGCATCGCGGTCGGCACGGCCGCGGTCCTGGCCGCGTGCCTGCCCCGGGTGATAGCCGACGCCTCGACGATGGGCATCGCCGTCGGCCTGACCTTGCTCGCACTGACCGGTGTAGCGCTCGGCGGTATCTATCAGCAGCGCTTCTGCGGTGGAGTCGATCTCGTCGCCGGCAATGCCGTTCAGCTGGGTGTGGCCCTGATTCCCACCGCCGCCATCACTCTCGCGACTCCCGAGTCGATCACCGACCCACTCCGGGCCGCCTGGGTGCTGCCGACGATGATCATCGCCTCGTCGATGATCGCCACCACCCTGTTCCTCCGGCTGGTCAACACCGCCGGTGCCGCGGCCACGTCGATGTTGTTCACACTCATCCCCTCGGCGTCGGCACTGCTGGCGTGGGGTCTGCTCGGCCAACGCCCCGATCTCGGAATCGTCGTCGGACTCGTCCTGGGCGCCGCGTCGTTGGTGATCGTGCGACGCCCGGGCGCCTCACCCCGGACCATCGAGCCCGCGACCACCGCACGACCCGGAACATCCGGCGAACAAAAGCGGTTGACACGCTTGCCCGGGGGCGCGCTATCGTGAACGCGCATCCCTGGTGCACGCCAGCCAGCTGATTCACATCGAGGAGTGATCTGCCAGTCATGAACATCTGAGGTCGGTAAACCACCGCGAGAGTCGACGCCGTACGCGACGTCGCCGCGGAATCCTCACCACCTCAAGGAGTTCTCATGGCGTCACCCCTGCACCCTTCCGGATCGATCACCCTCTCGGGCGTCTCCTTCGCCTGGCCTGATGGCACCCCCGTCTTCGACGATCTCTCGATGAGCGTCCCACCAGGGATCAGCTCACTCGTCGGAGCGAACGGCGCCGGCAAGACCACGTTGCTGCAACTCATCCTCGGCGCACTGTCGCCGACCACGGGCAGCATCTCGGTTTCCGGCGACTGCGCGCTGGTCCCCCAGCATCCGCAGGCCCACTCCGACGACACCGTCGCCGACGTCTTGGAAATCGCCACGATTCGCAACGCTTTACGACGGATCGAGAGCGGATCGGTCCAACCCGACGACTACGACACCGTCGGCGACGACTGGGACGTCGAGGAGCGCGCGCTCGCGCAACTGTCGGCGTTGGGCCTCGTCGCCGACCTGGACCGCACCGTCGGCACCCTCTCCGGTGGCGAGTCGACGATGCTCGCGATCGCGGCCCGCCTCCTCCGCCGCCCCGACGTCCTGCTGCTCGACGAGCCAACCAACAATCTCGACACCGATTCGCGAACAGCTCTTTTCGAGGCGCTCGACGCGTTCTCCGGAACCCTGCTGCTGGTCAGCCACGACCTCGAGTTGCTCGATCGCGTCGACACCACGATCGAGCTGTACCGAGGCAGAGTACGGCTCTTCGGCGGTCCGTACACGCTGTACCGCGAGGTCCTCGATACCGAGCAGGCCGCCGCGGAGGCTGCCGTCGCCAACGCCGCGGGTGATCTGCGCGCGCAGAAACGCGACCTCGCCGACGCCCAGATCACCCTGGACCGTCGGGCCCGGACGGCGGCGAAAGCCGAACGCGAGAAACGGGTCCCGAAGATCGTCGCGCACGGACGCCGCAACGCGGCACAGGTATCGGCGGGCAAGTACCGCACCTCGCACCGCGAGGACGTCGCAGCGGCGGCGGGTCGGCTGGAATCGGCGCGCGCCGACGTCCGTGACGACCGGACCGCGCGGATCTCGATGCCCGAACCCGACCTCGCCACCCATGCCCAGGTGATCGCCGACGACCGATTACGCATCGACGGTCCGGAGCGGGTTGCGCTCGTCGGCGCCAACGGGTCCGGGAAGACCACTCTCATCACCGACCTCATTGCCGGCGATCGCATACTCGTGCCGTATGCCCTGGTGCCGCAACGCATCACCTTCGCCGATCCGTCGCGGACGATCGCCGAGGATCTGTCGGTGACACATCCGGATGCCGGCGTCCAACAGGTTCGGGCGCATCTCGCGCGATTCCTGTTCCGCGGCAACGCCGGTGACCGTGCCCTCGCCGAGTTGTCGGGCGGCGAGCGCTTGCGGGTGGCGTTGGCGTCGGCGTTGCTCACCGACCCGACACCCAAACTCCTGATCCTCGACGAGCCGACCAACAACCTCGACATCGACACCACCGAGGAACTGGTGTCGGCGTTGCGTGACTGGACCGGCGCGCTACTGCTGGTCAGCCACGACCCGGGGTTCCGCGACCGTGTCGGCATCGACCGCACGGTGCGGATCGGGTGAGCGTCACCCAGGAGTAACGCCTCAGAACGACACGCCCTAACAGCATCGGCCCTGCGGGTTGTTCTCGACGTGGTCCCAGCGGTGGCGCCAGTAGTCGCGCTCGCTCATCGGCGGCGTCGAATCACCATGTGCGGCATGGTGTTGCAGGTACCGTTCGTAGTCCCGGTCACCCATGACGCTGCCGACGTACCACGCGACACGTTCACCCATCCGCTGCAGTATCTGCCTCATGTGACCGTCTCGGTCTTGCGCTGGATGGCGAGGTCATCCCATTCCCGCTGGACCTCGCGTTCGGCGGCGGTGGTGATGAGCCCGCTCGGCCCGAAGATGCGTGAGGGTTCCGGTGGGTCCTCGGTGGTCGGGAGTCCGCCAAGACGCAGTGCCTTCATCGAGACGTAGACACCGACGATCACCACGATGAGCACGAGTACCGCGAAGATGATCGACAACGTGCCCTGGATAAAGGTGTTGCGGATGACGGCGTCGATCTCGCCGATGTTCTTGGCGGTCTTGAACGACGTCTTGCCGGCGTCCTTGGCGTTGGCGAAGTCGCGGTGCTGCGCCCAGTAGCCGATGGCCGGATTCGACGAGAAGATCTTCTGCCAGGACGCACTCATGGTGACGATCACATCCCACACCAACGGGATTCCGGGTATCCACGCCCACTTGGCCTGTCCGCGTTTGAACAGGATGACGGTGACGACCGTCAACGCGACCGCGGCGAGCAACTGGTTGGCGATGCCGAACAGCGGGAACAGCGTGTTGATACCGCCGAGCGGGTCGGTGACGCCCATCAGCAGGATCGAACCCCATGCGGCGCAGACGATCACGGTGCACAGCCACGCTCCGGGCCGCCAGGACGGATCCTTGAAGCGGCTCGCACCGGGGATGTTGCCGATGCCGTCGGACAGCATGAACCGCGCAACCCGGGTACCGGCGTCGACGGTGGTCAGGATGAACAGCGCCTCGAACATGATCGCGAAGTGATACCAGAACGCCCGCAACGATTCCCCGCCGATGGCGCGCTGCAGTGTGTCGGCCATACCCATCGCGAGGGTGGGCGCACCACCGGTGCGGGAGACGATCGAGGACTCACCGACTCCCTCGGCGGCTGAGGTGAAGTCCGCTGCGGTGACCGGATTTCCGCTCACGCCGAGTCCGTTGACATAGTCGGCGGCGCCCTGCGCGGTGCCGTCGGTCAGCGCCTTGGGTGCGTTCATGCCGAAGTAGATGTGCTGATCGAGGATGCAGGCGGTGATCAACGCCATGATCGCCACCGACGATTCGGTGAGCATGCCGCCGTATCCGATGATCCGGGCCTGCCCTTCCTTGGCCAGCAGTTTGGGCGTGGTGCCGGAGGCGATGAGGGCATGGAATCCCGACAGCGCACCGCAGGCGATGGTGATGAACAGGAACGGGAACAATGCGCCGGAGAAGGCGGGCCCCTTGCCGTTCCAGGCGAATTCGCTGACGGCCGGTGCCTTCATGACCGGTTGGACGATCAGGATGCCGAGGGCCAGCAGGGCGATTGTGCCGACCTTCATGAACGTCGACAGATAGTCGCGGGGTGCCAGTAGCAGCCAGACCGGCAGTACCGCGGCGGCCACACCGTAGATGATGATCGCCCAACTCAGGAAGACCGGTGAGAGGGTGAACCAGTCCTTGCCCCAACCGGATTCGCCGACGTAGCGGCCGGCGACGATGGCGGCGAGCAGCAACACCACACCGATCAGCGAGATCTCGCTGACGCGACCGGGCCGCAGATACCGCAGGTAGATACCCATGAACAGGGCGATCGGGATGGTCATCGCGATGGAGAACACGCCCCACGGACTGTCGGCGAGCGCGTTGACGACGACCAGGGCCAGCACCGCAATGAGGATGATCATGATGACCAGCACGGCGACGATCGCGGCGGTGCCGCCGACCCGGCCGAGTTCGTCGCGGGCCATCTGTCCGAGGCTTCGGCCGCGACGCCGCGTCGAGATCGACAGCACCAGATAGTCCTGAACGCAGCCGGCGACCACGGCGCCGATGATGATCCAGATGGTTCCGGGCAGGTAGCCCATCTGCGCGGCGAGTACGGGTCCGACGAGTGGACCAGCTCCGGCGATGGCGGCGAAATGATGACCGAACAGCACTCGACGGTCAGTCGGCATGTAGTCCTGCGCGTTGTCGAATTCCTCGGCGGGCGTGGCGTGATCGTCGCGGGGCTTGACGACCTTCATCTCAATCATCCGCGCGTAGAAACGGTAGGCGATGACGTAGGTGCAGACAGCCGCGACGACGAACCAGACGGCGTTGACGTTCTCCCCACGGATGAACGCCACGATCACCCAGGCCACCGCACCGAGCAGGCCGATGACCGCGAACAGGATTTTCTTCGGCACGGTCATCGGTGAGCGGTCGATGATCGCGACGGGTGGGAGATCGGGATCGTTGCGAATGAATTCGACGTTCGGATAGTCCTCGCGTCGCTCGCTCGTCGGTGTCGGTTCGGTCATCGTCATGGCGTTGGTGGGCCCTTTCGACGTCTCGAGTGAAGCCACGGATAGTGGCCTGCGTCACTATACGCGGACGGTCACAGCGGTCATACTGTCTCCCGATGAGCTGCAACGAACCCGAAATGGGTACTAGCGCACGGTCGGAGAAGCCCACTCCGGTGGTGCTCGTTCACGGCCTGCGCGTCAGCGGTGCGTCGCTGCATCGCATCGCGAGCGCCGTCACCGACCGGCCGGTGATCCACCCCGACCTGCCCGGTCACGGCACACGCAGCGCCGAGACCTTCACGATGGCCGAGGCGGTGTCCGCCGTCGTCGACGCCGTCGACCAACTCGGCGCACCGGCGGTCCTCGCGGGAATGTCGTTGGGCGGCTATGTTGCGATGGCCACCGTGGCCGCGCATCCCGAGCGCGTGGCCGGGCTCGTCGCGATGGGGTCGACCGCCCAGCCCAGCGGGTTGTTGGCCGCACCGTTTCGGTTGTTCGGCGCGGCCACCTCGTTCCTACCCGCGCAGAGCGCCGAGATCAGCCGGTTACTCACCCGGATGGCGTTGGGCGCGCAGGTCTCCGACGACATGGAGGCCGGCGGGCTCGCGTTGCACTCGATTGCGGATGTGGTCGACGAGATCGCCGGATTCGACGCCCTGTCCGCGCTCGCCGGATATCCGGGACCGCTGCTGTTCGCCAATGGTGGCTGGGATCAGTTCCGAATCCACGAACGCAGGTTCGCCGCTCTGTCGCCGCGTGCGCATCTGCGCGTCATCCCTCGCGCCACCCATCTGTATCCGCTGATCCAGCCGGCCGTGGCGGGGACGATGATCAGTGAGTTCGCGGCGTCGATCGGCGCCGAGCAGGTAACGCAGCCGACGCCGGCACCCTGAGCCTCACTCGATGGCTTCGGCGGCCTCGAGCCACGCCGCCTCGGCGGCTTCCTTGTCGGAAACCACCTGCCGTAGTTCGGTATTGAGCGACACCAGACGTTCGGGGTCGGTGGCCGCGGCCACCAGCGCGGCATGCAACTCGTCCTCGCGCCGCGAGAGTTGCTCGATCTGCCGCTCGGCCCGGTTCATCGCCTTGCGTGCCTCGCGGTGTTCGGCGGCACTCACCGCGGGCCGCTCGGCAGGAGCGTCGGCCGTGCCCGGGTTCTGCGCGTCTGCGGCCCGCCCCTCTGCCGCCTGTCCCGATGCCGCCTGCGACGAGCCCACCTTCGATGAACCCGAACCCGTGGTGCCGGAACGCATCTCACGACGCCGATCGAGATACTGGGCGATCCCGCCGGGCAGGTTGGTGAGCGAGCCGTCGCCGAACAACGCCCACGTGGAGTCACAGATCCGCTCGATCAGGTAGCGATCGTGGGAGATGACCACCATGGTCCCGGCCCACGAGTCGAGGAGATCCTCGAGCTGTTGCAGGGTGTCGATGTCGAGATCGTTGGTGGGCTCGTCGAGCAACAGCACGTTCGGTTCGGCCATCAGCACACGCGTCAACTGCAGGCGCCGACGCTCACCACCGGAGAGATCGCCGACCGGGGTACGTTGTTTGGCCGGCGAGAAACCGAGCCGCTCGGCGAGCTGGCTCGCCGAGTACTCCTTGTCTCCCAACATGATCCGCGCGGCGACCGACTCCACCGCGTCGAGTACACGTTGGTCCTCGTCGAGGTCGTCGAGTTCTTGGCGCAGCCAGCCCAGTTTCACGGTCACGCCCTCGATGCGACGGCCAGGGGCCACGTCGACCTCCCCGGCCAGCGCACGCAGCAGCGTCGTCTTGCCCGATCCGTTGACCCCGACCAGACCGATACGCTCCCCCGGCGCCAGTCGCCAGGTCAGATTGTTCAGCAACGCCTGTCCCGCGGGTGTCTCGATGTGCGCGTCCTCGAGTTCGATGACCACACGTCCGAGCCGGCGCTTGGCGAACGTCGACAACGTCACCGTGTCGCGGGGCGGCGGGACGTCGCTGATCAGCTTCTCGGCGGCCTCGATTCGGTAGCGCGGCTTGGAGGTTCGGGCGGGCGGTCCGCGACGCAGCCACGCCAGCTCCTTGCGGGCCAGGTTGCGTCGCCGTTCCTCGGCGGCGTCGGCGAGGCGCACCCGCTCAGCGCGGGCGAACACCCAGTCGTTGTATCCGCCCTCGTACTCGTCGACCCGACCGTCGTGGACCTCCCAGGTCCGGGTGGCGACGGTGTCGAGGAACCAGCGGTCGTGGGTGACCACGACGAGTGCGCCGCGGCGCCTCATGAGGTGATCGGCGAGCCATTGCACGCCTTCGACATCGAGGTGGTTGGTGGGCTCGTCGAGGATCAGGACGTCGGCCTCGGACACCAGCGCGGCGGCCAGCCCGACGCGGCGTCGCTGTCCGCCGGAGAGTTCGTCGACCCGAGCGTCGAGCAGTTCGTCGACGCCGATGCCGGCGAGGATGCCGCGGACCCGTGGGTCGCCGGCCCACTCGTGCACGGCGACGTCGGGACCGCCGACGACGACCTCGGCGACCGTCTTGCCCGCCGGTAGCTCACCGCGCTGGGTGACCACGGCGATGCGCGCCCCACCCGCCCGCGACACACGCCCCGAGTCGGGTTCGGTGACGCCACCGAGGATCTCCAGCAGCGTGGTCTTGCCGCCGCCGTTGAGTCCCACCACCCCGATGCGCTGTTCCTCGTGCACGCCGAGGCTCACCTCGTCGAGCAGGGATTTGATGCCGAAGCTCTTGCTGATGCGGTCGGCGTTGATCAGCGCGGAGGGGGCGGGTGACACCGGTAGACGATAACAACCCCGGACTGTCGGGCTCTCCTGTGGCGCCGACTCCCCGCCGGTGCGGTGCTCAATCCCGCCCGAATGCCGCCGCGGCGGTACCCATCACCTGATCGAGCGAATCGGCGACGACCTCGGTGTGGTCGGCACGGGTGTGGGTGTGCAGGTCGACGTCGGTACCGTCGGCCTGCATGGAGCGGACCAGCGTCGCGGTCAACGGGAACGGCACCACCGGGTCGAGCAGGCCGTGATCGATGCGGATCGGCACCGTGTACCCGCCGGTCGGCACCCGCGTGTAGTCGGCCAGCGCGGCCACGAAGCGCTCGTCGCCCAGCGAGGAGTCCAGCAGATCTCCCGGCGCCACCGACCGCATCGCGGCCGACACCTCGCCGTTGCACTCCGATCGCGCGAGATCGAGATAGCGTTTGCCCGCCTGGGTGAGGTGATCGGTGACGTGCAGATCGGGTCGCGCGTGGTCGAGGCCGGCGAGGATGTAGAGATACAGCGCGCTGACGGTGTTGAGTTTCCCCAGGCTCGGCACGCTGGGCGTGAACGACTTGGTGAGTACCCCTTCGATACCGGAAGCCGGTGCCAGGGCCAGGATTTCACGCAGATTCAGTTCCGGCGCGTACGACGGCGCCTCGTGCCCGGCGAACAATGCCGCATGCCCGCCCTGCGAATGCCCGGCGGACACCCACTCGGTACCCAACGACGCGTCACGGGCGCGGGCCGCGCGGATCATGTCGATCACCGAGTGCGCGGCGGCCCGTCCGCCGAGGTACTCGGTCTCACCGGGTGCGCCGAGGCCCGCGTAATCGGTTGCGGTGACCGCATATCCGCGCTTGAGAGCGTCGATGATCGCGGTGTCGACACCGGAGCCCTTGCGGGTCCGGCTCGGCGCGCACTCGTCGGCGATCCCGGTGGTGCCGTGCGCCCAGGAGAAGATGCGCCACCCGCCCGACGGCGGCGTGCCCTTCGGGACGTAGAACACGCCGGTGGACAACGCCATTCGATCATTCTGGTCGCGGGTCACATACGTGACGCGTTGTCCCGACGCCGCGCCGGGCGGCAGGTCGGCGCCGACGATCGCAGTGCCGGCGAGCACGCGCCCGGGGATTGGGGTCGCGGTGGCCGAGCCGGCTCCGACCGACGCCAGGCCGACCGTCATCAGTCCGACCACGAATGCGACCACACCGACGACCCCGAGCCGACGACATTCGCGGTGCGTCCGAGCGAACGCCCCGGGTACACCGCGGGCGTTGACCCGCTCACCCCGCGTTCGTGTGCGCGGCCGTCGTGGTCGCGTGATCACTGCCCGGGCGCCTGTCGGGTCGCGCCGCTGACCGGCCCGGATGCGGTGCGTACCGAACGGGCCACACCGGCACCGGACAGCTCTGCGGCCACGGCCACCGCGGCGTCGGCGTCGGCGCACAGGAAGGCGCACGTCGGCCCCGATCCGGAGACGATGCCGTTCAACGCGCCGGCGTCGACACCGGCGCGCAGCGTGCGGCGCAGTCCCGGCTGCAGACTCAGTGCGGCCGGCTGCAAATCGTTGTGCAGCAGCGGTGCGATCTGCGTCGGCTGCCCGGTGGTCAGGGCCTGCACCAGCTCGTCGGGCCGCGGGTTGTGCACGTCGAAGGCGTCGGCGTGATCGGCGCACAGACGGTCGAGTTCGGCGAAGACGGCGGGCGTGGACAGTCCGTCGCGCGCGAACGCCAGCACCCAGTGCAGTTCGCCGCGCGCGATCATCGGCATCAGTTGCTCACCGCGGCCGGTGCCCATGGCGGTGCCGCCCTGGACCGAGAAGGGCACGTCGCTGCCGAGACCGGCGGCGATCTCCAGGAGCTCCGCGCGCGGCAGATCGAGTTTCCACAGCGCGGCGAGGGCCACCAGAGCGCCCGCGGCATCGGCGCTACCGCCGGCCATACCGCCGGCGACGGGGATGCGTTTGACGATCTCGATGGCCACCCGTGGGTCGCGGTCGGCCCATGTGCCTAGCGCGCGGACGGCCTTGATCGCCAGGTTGTCGTCGTCGAGGGGCACGTCGGCGGCGTCGGCGCCCCGTCCGCCCTCGCGGCGCAGCGTCACCCCGAGGGCGGCGGCGCGCGCGACGGTGACGTCGTCGTACAACGAGAGCGCCTGGTAGACGGTAACGAGATCGTGGTAGCCGTCGTCGCGGAGCGGGCCGACACCGAGATGCAGATTCACCTTGGCGGGCACGCGCACGGAAACGGCGTCGGAGATCACCGACAGGGACGCTGGGGACACGGGTATCCAGGGTAGTGAATCGGCGTGCGAGTCACGGTCGCCAACCCCGTTCGACCAGCACGGCGACGTCGTCGACGACCTCGATCGCGCCCGCATCGAGCAACTCCGCGGCCGCGAAACCACCGGTCCGCACCCCGACGCAGGTGATACCGAGTTCGTTCGCCGACGCCACGTCCCACACGCTGTCGCCGACGAGGACCGCGGTGTCACCGCCGGAACGTTCACGCGCGACCGCCAGGAGATCCGGCGCAGGCTTGGAGTTCTCGGCGTCGTCGGCGCTGGTCACGACGGCGAAATCGGAGCGCGTCAGGCCTAGGAGATCCAGCGCTGCGTCGGTGAACTCCTGCGCCCCCGACGACGCGAGCGCCACCCGATAGCCGGCATCGGCGAGCATCCGCACCAGGTCCGCCGCACGCGGCAGCGCGCGCACCTCGGGTAGCAGCTTGCGGTATCGCTGAGCCCATTCATCGCGCAGGTCATCGCCGAGGGAGTCCTCGACGTCCGGCCCGCAGATCTCCCCCACCAGCTGATCGCCGCCCATCCCGATCGCGCGGTGCACGCGCCACCATTCCGGGTAGAGATCGTGCCCGGCGAAGGCTCGCTGCCACGCCAAGGCGTGCAGAGGATTCGAGTCGATGAGCGTACCGTCGACGTCGAGGAGCACGGTGTCCACAGGCGCCTCTTCGGTCGGCGTCTCTGTCCGGTCGGTGTGTGTCATCGCTGTCACTCCTGTTCCTCTTGGGTCGAGACCACGTGCCCACCATCCACCTTCGCACTGTTGGACGTCGAGCCGATGGGACGTCGAGGCGGCGTCACCTCCGATTCGCGACCGCACCGATCAGAAGGAGCGCGAGCATGGCGACACGTTTTGGATACACCCTCATGACCGAGCAGGCCGGACCCCGGCAATTGGTCCGGGACGCGGTGGCCGCGGAGAAGGCGGGCTTCGATTTCGAGGTGTCCAGCGATCATTACTTTCCGTGGCTCTCGGCGCAGGGCCATGCGCCGTACGCATGGACGGTGCTCGGCGCGGTGGCTCACGCGACCGAGGAGGTCGAGTTGATGACCTACGTGACCTGCCCGACGATTCGTTACCACCCGGCCATCATCGCCCAGAAGGCCGCGACCCTGCAGTTGCTCGCCGAGGGCCGGTTCATTCTCGGACTCGGTAGCGGTGAGAACCTCAACGAGCATGTCGTCGGCGCGGGGTGGCCTGCCGTCTCCGAGCGGCACGCCATGCTCGCCGAGGCGATCGAGATCATCCGAGCATTGCTCGACGGCGGTCTCGTCGATCATCGCGGCGAGTTCTTCCAGGTTGATTCGGCACGGATCTGGGATCTGCCCGACGACGGTGTACCCATCGGCGTGGCGGTGTCCGGACCCCGTTCGATCGACGAATTCGGTCCTCTTGCAGACCATCTCATCGCCGTCGAGCCGAAGGCCGACTTCATCGAGCACTGGAATGCCAATTCCGAGACCACCTCGATCGGGCAGGGCGCCGCGCTCGACCCGGCGCGCGCGATCGGACAGATCCCGATCTGCTGGGACCCGGACCGCGATACCGCGGTGGCCCGCGCCCACGACCAGTTCCGGTGGTTCGCCGGCGGCTGGCACGTGAACGCGAACCTGCCGACCACCGCGGCGTTCGCCGGCGCCACCCAGTTCGTCACCCCCGACGACGTCGCGGCCAACATCCCCTGCGGGTCGGATCTCGACGAACTCGTCGACGGTATCCGGCCATTCGTCGACGCCGGATTCACCGACGTCGCACTCGTGCAGATCGGCGGCGAGAGCCAGGAGCGGTTCCTCGACGAGGCTGCCGGGCCGTTGCTGGAGAAGTTGCGGTCGGCCTGAGTGCTTCGCGCTGGAACGCAGTAAGATGTGGGCCACGAAAGTACTGTTCTGTCAACGGATCTCCATTGAACACGCCCTGACCTCCGTTCCCGCGCGAAGGCCATGACTGGACTGCGAAGTCAACGTTGCATAGTCGGTGCCCGCCCTCCACAGTGGACGTCGTTGGTCGAACGACGGAAGACGGGGCAATGGCTGAGATCACCGACAGGGCAACGCAGATCGCAGAGGAGCAGATCCCAGGGGAGCAGCACGCCGTCGACGAGATGTACGCACGCCTCGACACCGAGACGATGACCGGTCTCCGAGCGCGTGAAGAGGCCCTCTCGTCGCCCATCGACGGTCCCGGAGATCGTGTTGCGCGAGACGCCGAGCTGTCACGTCTGGACAAGGCCGTCCGCCGGCTCCGGAACGCGGAACACGCACTGTGTTTCGGGCGAATCGACGGAGCGGACCACGGCGCACCGATGTACATCGGTCGGGTCGGGCTCCTCTCGGACTCGGACCGTACCTTGCTCGTGGACTGGCGGGCCGACGCTGCTCGACCCTTCTACGCGGCGACTGCCGCGTCACCGCTCGGGGTGCGTCGACGTCGCCACCTGCGATTACGAGACCGTAACGTCGTCGAGCTCACCGACGAGATCCTCGATGGGACCGCACCGACCGATACCGACGTCGTCGGCGACAGCCCCCTCGTCTCCGCACTGAGTGGAGCGCGGACGGGTCGGATGCGCGAAGCGATGGCGACCTTGCAAGCCGAGCAGGACGAGATCGTCAGATCCGAACACCGCGGAGTCATGGTTGTCGATGGCGGCCCGGGAACGGGGAAGACGATCGTTGCCCTGCATCGGGCGGCGTATGTGCTGTACGCGTTTCCCGCGATTGCCGATCGCGGAGTATTGGTGTTCGGACCGAACAGGCGATTTCTCACCTATATCTCCGACGTTCTGCCGTCCCTGGGTGAGAACGATGTCGCCCTGCGTACGACCACCGACCTCGTGGACGTCACGGTGACTCGCACAGAGGCCGATCCGATCGCACTCGCGAAGGGGTGCACGCACTTTGCCGAACTTCTCGCCGGTCGGGTCGAGGCCTCACAGCCTCGTGGGATACCTCTTCGATTGCGGACCGGGTACGGCGCGGTCGTGCTTGATCCCGCGCGCGTGGATGCCGCTCGCCGCAGTGCGTTGCAGGGCGGGGTCGGCCACAACCGGGCGCGTGAGGCATTCCTCGAACAGATCGTTGATGAGGTGGTTACCGAGCTGGAAGCACAAACCGCACAGGAGATCTCGGACTTCGAGGACGAGATCAGGAACGTACTCGGCATCGATCTCGATCGAATGTTCGCCGGCGAGGCCAGGCTCTCGGCGCATGACGACGACGGCAGCGGGGAGCTCGAGATCGACTGGGACCGTATCCACGATGATCTCCTCGACGACGCCGAGATCACACGGGCCATCGACGAGGTCTGGCCACTCCTCACCGCCGACGACGTGGTGCGTGACGTGCTCACCGACGCCGTCTCGCTCACCCGCCACTTCCCCAGGTGCACCGACAAGGACGTCGCCTCGATCGTCAACGGCGCTCGACAAGGTTGGAGCATGGCCGATCTGGCGCTCCTAGATGAAGCCCGGACACTCGTCGACGGGCCACCGGAGTCGGTATATGGGCACATCGTCGTCGACGAGGCGCAGCAACTCTCGCAGATGCAGTGGCGGATGCTCTTGCGTCGATGCCCGAACCACTCGATGACCATCGTCGGCGACCTCGCCCAGTCGGGACCGACCACGACCATCAGCTGTTGGGGCGAGGCGCTGCACCCTTTTGTCGTCGACCGCTTTGTCCACCACACCCTCACGATCAACTACCGCACCACCGCGGAGATCTTGGAAACCACCGCGTCCGTCCTCGCGCGTATCGCTCCCACACAGCGGCTCTCACGCTCGATACGTCATGGCGAGTATCCGACGACCGGCATCGTCGCGAACGATGCCGTCGACGCTGAGGTGGACGAACTGGTCGCGGCGATGCAGGCAGCGCACCCCGGGGAGCTCATCGGCATCATCACCACGGCACGGCGCGCATCGTGCTCCGACGCCGGCGCACTCGGAGACGATGTGATGGTCGTGCCGGCCGCCGACGCGCGTGGTCTGGAATTCGACACCGTGATCGTGCTCGGCGCCAACGAGATCCGGGGTGCGGACGACTCCGGTCTCCGAGATCTCTACGTGGCACAAACCCGGGCGACCAAGCGCCTGATCATGCTCGACATCGGCGGGCCCGTTCCTGACGACGGTGCGACCTGAGTGCTTCCCGCTAGTGGTGCGCTCAGTCGCCTGACGGGACCTGCGCCAACCGGACGAAGTCGTCGACGTCGAGCTTCTCGCCACGGATCTGCGGGTCGATGCCGGCGGCACGCAGCCGACGCTCCGCCTCGGCCGCCGAGCCGGCCCACCCGGCCAGCGCCGAGCGCATCGTCTTGCGGCGCTGCGCGAAGGCGGCGTCGATGACGGCGAACACCTTCGCCCGCACCGCGGGATCGTCGGAGTAGCGTGAATGTCGTTGTACGCGAACCAGTCCGGATTCCACCTTGGGTTCCGGCCAGAACACGTTGCGGCCTACCGCACCCGCCCGCGACACGTCACCGAAGTAGCGGGCCTTGACGCTCGGGACGCCGTAGATGCGGCCGCCCGGTCCGGCGGCGAGGCGGTCGGCGACCTCGGCCTGCACCATCACCAGGGCGGTCTGCAGCGTCGGGCACTGCGCAAGCAGGTACAGCAGCACGGGGACCGCGACGTTGTAGGGCAGATTCGCCACGAGCGCGGTGGGCGCGGCGGGCAAGTCGTCGGCGAGCACCGTCATCGCGTCGGCGGTGACGACGTCGAGCGCAGCCGACCGGGACGGCGCGTACTCCGCCACGGTGGCGGGAAGGCGCGCGGCCAGGACCGGGTCGATCTCGACGGCGATCACGCGTGAGACGGTGCCGAGTAGGGCCAGGGTCAGCGAGCCGAGGCCGGGACCGACCTCGAGCACGACGTCGTCGGCGCCGACACCGGATGCGGCCACGATACGTCGCACCGTGTTGGCGTCATGGACGAAATTCTGCCCGAGGGTCTTGGTTGGGCGAACGCCCAGTTCGGTTGCCAGAGCCCGGATCTGAGCCGGACCGAGTAGGCGCGAATGCGCAGGCGCGTCGTCGGCGGTCAGATCAGAGCCCCAGCCGCGACGAGCACGACGGCCACGCACCCCAGCCCTGTGCGGCCTGGGTCTTCTCGGCGATCGCGATCTGCTCCTCACGGGTGGCGAGGTCCGGGCGCGGTGCGAATTCCTGACCGCCCCAGCGATCCCAGGTGTTCTGGTCGAACTGGATACCGCCGTAGAAACCGTTGCCGGAGTTGATCGCCCAGTTACCGGTCGATTCACACTGGGCCAGCGCATCCCACACCGAACCGAACGGCACGAACGGTGCGCCCGGCTTGGTTCCGACGCGAACGGTGGCCGCGACCGGCTGGGTGAGCACGTCCTGGCCGATCTTCACGCGCTTGGTGATCTTGCCGTTGACGGTGGTCACCTCGTACTGAACCTTCGCACGGCCCGGCTTGCCGGGCTTGACGACGACGCGGCGATTCTTGATCAGGGTCGGATCGTCCTGGGTGACGTCGGGAGCATTGACGTCCTCTTCGACCGTGGTCTCGGTGGTGCGGATGCGGGTGACGTTGATGACCGTGCCGTCGGTGACCTTCGCGTCGGCGGCCGGGGTGACCTTGTCGGCGTCCTGCAGCGGCGCACCGATGGTCTCGAGGGCCTGCGACACGGTGTCGGCGGGCACCGACTTGATCGAGGGCACCCCGCCGTCGATGATGACGAGCTTCTTGGGGAGCGTGACGTCGACGACCGCGCCGTTGACCGGGATCGGCCCGTTCGCGTTGAAGTTCGCCTGGTCGGCGCCGTGTGCGAGCCCCTGCTGGGCGAGGAGTTGGTTCACGTTGACCGCAGTCGTCTCGACGACCCGCTTCTCGCCCTCCACATCGAGGACGACCTGCTTCTTGCGGTGGAAGGTGATCGTCTGGCCGTCGGAGAACGACGAATCCGGGGACGGCGACACCATGTCGCCGCTGACCGGCTGGTAGCCCTGCGACTCGAGCAACGAGTCGACGTTCATCGTCATCGTGGCGACCTGGATCTTCTGGCCGTCGACATCGATGGTGACGTGTTTGTGCATCGTCACGCCCATCACGCCGCCCGCGGCGACGGTGCAGAGCACGGCCCCGATGGCGATGCGGGCGCGCATCGACTCCAACGTGTGGATTCTCGCGAAAACAGACAAGGTCAAGCATCCTGATCGACGACGTGGTCATCCCCCGACACCGGCGCGAGGTGGTCGTCCCGGACCGGCCCGAGGGCCCACATCCCGAGGAACAAACCACCGCCGTGGCGACGGATCACAATACGATAACGAGCAGGGGTGATTACTGCAAAGACAGCCGATACACGCGTCGCGCGTTGTCGCCGAGCGTCTGCGCCATCGTGTGCTCGTCCGTTCGACGGACATCGGCGAGCAGTCGCGCCGTGTACGGCAGGCAATAGGACTGATTCGGCTGGCCACGGTAGGGATGCGGGGTCAAAAACGGTGCATCGGTCTCCACGAGGATCTGCCCGTCGGGCACCAGGTGAGCCGCCTCACGCAGCTCGCCCGCATTGGCAAATGTCACAGTTCCAGCAAAACTCAGAAAGTAGCCGCGATCTATGCATTCGCGAGCAACGTTCCGGTCACCGGAGAAGCAATGCATGATCACGGCGTCCGGTGAGCCCTCGGCCGCCAGGATGTCGAGAAGGTCGTGGTCGGCCTCCCGATTGTGGATCATCAACGGCTTGCCGATCCGCTTGGCCAGATCGATGTGCCAGACGAACGCCTCCTTCTGCACCTCCGGCGACGCCGCCGACTCGGACTTGCCGGGCCAGTAGTAGTCGAGGCCGGTCTCACCGATCGCCACCACCCGCGGATCGGCGGCCATCTGTTCGAGCTCGGCGCGCGCCGCATCGTCGAGTTCACCCGCGTGGGTGGGATGCAGTGCGACCGCGGCAAACGCCCGGTCGTCCCAGTGCGCGGCGTCGAGGGCCCAGCGCGCGTCGATCATGTCGTCGGCGACGGTGACGACCTGTCCGACGCCCACCGTCTCGGCGTGATCGAGGATGGCCCGGACCGAGTCGGCGTCCCGCCCACCGCAGGCGGCGAGATGGGTGTGTGCGTCGACCAGTCCCGGCAGCGGCTCGGGGTCCGGCGGCGGCTCCCGACGACGCCGCTTCTTGGCCGCCTTGGCGCTCTCGACCTTCAGCGAAGCGCTGTCGGCGGAGTGATGAGCGCTGTCGGCGGTGTGGAGGGCGCTGTCGGCGGAGTGATGAGCGCTGTCGGCGGTGTGGAGGGCGCTGTCGGCGTCGGTCATGGGGCCAACTGTAGGGCTCGGCGCACCGGGGTCGGGGTTACCGGGGGTCGGAGTTACCGGTCTGCCTACAGGTCGACGCTGCCGGTGATGACGGTCGTGCTCTCGCCGCCGATCCAGATGTTGTCCCCGTCGTCGGTGACGTGCACGCGTCCGGACCGGCCGAGGACCGTTCCCTGTGCGGCCACATAGGTCGACGGCGCGAGACCGGCGCTGCGCAGCCACATCGCGATGCCCGCGTTGAGACTGCCGGTGACCGGGTCCTCGGGGATGCCGTCGCCGGGTGCGAACGCGCGGACCTCGAACATCACATCGGTGTCGGGGGCGGTGGACTCGGTGTGGGCGCCGACGAGCCCCACCTCGTGATCGCCGAGCGCGGCGAAGTCGGGGGTCACCTCGAGCACGCGCTGCGCCGAATCGAGCTGCAACACCATCCACCGCGGCCCGTTGATCACCCATTCGGCGGCGAGTACGTGCCGCGGGTCCACGCCGAGGGCCGCGGTCACCTCGGCGCGGGTGTCGTCGGCGACCGGCCCGGAGCGACTCAGCGGCGGCGCCGCGAAGGCGAGACGTCCGTCGGTCCGTCGGACGCGGACCAGTCCGACACCGCACTCCTGCACGATGTCGTCGCCCGCGGCGACACCCCCGGCGGCGAGCCACGCATGCGCCGACCCCAGCGTCGGATGCCCGGCGAAGGGCATCTCCGAGCCGGGAGTAAAGATCCGCAGCCGGTAGTCGGCGTCCGGGTCGGTCGGCGGCAGCAGGAAGGTGGTCTCCGACAGATTGGTCCATCGGGCGAACGCCGCCATCTGTTCGTCGCTGATCCCGTCGGCGTCCACGACCACCGCCACTGGATTACCGGAGACCGGTTGGGACGCGAAGACATCGACCTGGGCGAAGCGGCGGGACTGTACGACATCACGAGACATGGCCTCATGGTTCATCATTCGCGTCGCGCGCGTCCACACATTTGTGCACCTGCGCGACACCCCGCGGATCCGCGTCGCTCGCATAGCGCGCCCCAGCCGCCACAGACGGGTAGCGTGGCCACTCGTGTTGGGTTTGCCAGATGACGTCACCGTCGCGCTCTTCGATCTCGACGGTGTCCTCACGAGTACCGCCGTCCTGCATCGCCACGCATGGAAGGCGGCGTTCGATGCCTACCTTCTTCAGCGCGACGGCGAGGGGTTCACGCCGTTCACCGAGCAGGACTACCTCGACCATGTCGACGGCCGTCCGCGCGACGACGGTGTGCGTGCCTTCCTCGCCAGCCGCGGGATCGACGACGTCGACGACGCGACCGTCGAGTCGATCGGCGGCGGTAAGAACGAGATGTTCCTCGCCAGCCTCGAACGTGATGGGGTGAACCCGTATCCGGGGTCGGTGCGCTATCTGCAGGCCGCCAAGGATGCCGGTCTGCGGATCGCGGTGGTGACCTCGTCGAAGAACGGTGCCGCGGTGCTCGACGCCGCCGATCTGTCGAAGTTCGTGGAGGTTCGCGTCGACGGTCTCGAGACCGCGGCCGCGGGTCTGCGCGGCAAACCCGCCCCCGATTCGTATCTTCTCGGAGCACAGCGGATGGGCGTCGAACCCGCCGCCGCCGCGGTCTTCGAGGATGCGATCTCCGGAGTCCAGGCCGGTGCCGCCGGTCATTTCGGCTACGTCGTCGGTATCGACCGGGTCGGGGGCACCCAGGCCGCGTCGATGACCACGGCCGGGGCGTCCATCGTCGTCAACGATCTCGAGGAGTTACTCCCCGCATGAGCACCTCCGACAACGCCTACGGATTCGACGTCCACCCATGGCAACTGCGCTGGCGCGGACTCGACATCGACATGCTCGGACGCACCGAGACCCTCTTCGCACTGTCCAACGGACACATCGGGTTGCGCGGCACCTTCGAGGAGGGTGAGCCAGTCGATCATCCGGGCACCTACCTCAACGGTTTCTACGAGCAGCGGGGCCTGCCGTATGCCGAAAGTGGTTACGGGTACCCCGAATCCGGGCAGACCGTGGTCAACGTCACCGACGGCAAGATCATCCGGCTGCTCGTCGAGGATGAGCCGATGGACCTGCGTTACGGTCGCACGGAGGAGCACGAACGTGTGCTCGACTTCCGCACCGGCACGCTGCGGCGCAGCACCCTGTGGACCTCCCCGACCGGCCGGACCGTGCGCATCAAGTCCGAGCGACTGGTGTCGTTCACCAAGCGCACCATCGCAGCGATCCACTACGAGGTGGAGCCGGTCGGCGAGGACATGAAGCTGGTGCTGCAGTCGGATCTGCTTGCCAACGAACCGATTCCGACACCGGGTAACGATCCGCGCCTGGCGGCCGCACTCGATCAGCCGCTCGTCTCGGACCTCGCAACCTGCCGCAACTACTGGGGCATCCTGGTCCACCACACCAAACGCTCGGGCCTGCACATGGCCGCCGGCATGGACCACCAGATCGAATTCCCGGATCGCGCAGACACTTTCATTCGCGCCGACGGCGATCTCGCGCGACTGACGGTGGCCGCCAACGTCCCCGAGGGCACCCGGCTGAGCCTGACCAAGTACATCGGGTACGGCTGGTCGGCGCGGCGCTCGGTGCCCGCCCTGCGCGCACAGGTCGACGCCGCGCTGGCGATGGCGATGGAGACCGGCTGGGAATCGTTGAAGTCCAACCAGGCCGCCTACCTCGAGGACTTCTGGCGCGACGCCGACATCGAGCTCGACGGCGATCCCGAACTACAGCAGGCGATCCGGTTCGCCCTGTTCCACGTGCTCCAGGCAGGCGCGCGCGGCCAGTCGCGCGCGATCCCGGCCAAGGGCCTCACCGGCCCCGGCTACGACGGCCACACCTTCTGGGACACCGAGAGTTTCATCCTGCCGATGCTGACGTACACGGTGCCCGCGGCAGCCGGCGAGGAGTTGCGCTGGCGCCACGCCACCATGGACAAGGCCAAGGCGCGCGCCGCCGAACTCGCCCAGCGCGGCGCGATGTTCCCGTGGCGTTCGATCAACGGCGACGAGTGTTCGGGCTACTGGCCTGCGGGCACCGCGGGCGTGCACGTCAGCGCCGACATCGCCAATGCGACCGGCCGGTATCTGCGCGCCACGCACGATGAGCAGTTCGAAACCGAATGCGGCGTCGAGATCCTCGTGGAGACCGCCCGCCTGTTCGCCGGCCTCGGACATCACGACGTCAACGGCCACTTCCGGATCGACGGCATCACCGGACCCGACGAGTACACCGCCGTGGTCAACAACAACATCTTCACCAATCTCGCTGCGCAACAGAATCTTCGGGATGCGGTGGCCGCGGTGCACCGACGTCCGGATCTGGCGCAGCAGTTCGGGGTCACCAACGCGGAGTCGGCGCACTGGGAAGCCTGCGCCGACGACATGGTGATGCCCTATGACGAGGCGCTCGGGGTGCACCAGCAATGCGAGGCGTTCACCCTGCTGGGGGCATGGGATTTCGAGGCCTCACGCGGCAAATACCCTCTGCTGCTGAACTATCCGTACTACGAGCTGTACCGCAAACAGGTCGTCAAACAGGCCGACCTGGTATTCGCCATGTACCTGTTCGGCGAGAGTTTCACCCCGGAACAGAAACTGCGGAACTTCGACTACTACTACCCACTGACGGTGCGGGATTCGTCGTTGTCGGCGTGTTGTGAGGCGGTCACCGCCGCCGAGGTCGGCTACCCCGACCTCTCCTACGATCTGCTCGTCGAATCGGTGTTCACCGACCTGCACGATCTGCACGACAACGTCGCGAGCGGTCTGCACATCGCAGCGCTCGCCGGAGCATGGATGGATTGTGTGGCCGGGTTCGGCGGCATGCGCGACTTCGGCGGCAACATCACGTTCGCGCCGAGACTGCCGACACGACTGGACTACCTGTCGTTCCGGATGACGGTGCGCGACTCCAAGATGCTGGTCGCCATCGACAAGAGCTCGGCGACGTATCGCCTGCTCTCGGGACCCGACATCGACCTCGCGCATCACGGTGACAAGTTCACCCTCACCGAGGGCACACCGGTCACCATGTCGATCCCGGAGATCGCCCTGCGTGAGCCGCCCAAGGCCCCGCCGGGATGCGAGCCCTACCGCCGTCAGATGTGAGCGCCCGGGCGGCCCCCGAACTTGTCGTTACCGTCAGTGCGTCTGGGCCGCTTGCGGATCCGAGATGACGTAGCGGTCGGCGAGCTCGCCGAGTTCACGCAGCACCCGCTTGGACGACTCCGCCCACGGCATGAGGATCGGGAAGACGTGGAACATGCCACGCTCCTCCCTCCCGGTCACCGGTACCCCCGCGGCTTCCAGGTTCTCGACGAATTGCCGAATGCCGTCACGGAACATCTCCACCTCACCCCAGCAGACGAACGTCGGCGGGAACCACTCCGGGTCGGGATGGCCGTAGACCGCCGAGACCCGGTCGTCGTTGGGCTGCACCCCGCGCAGGTACGGCGCGACCGGGATGCTCCACGGCAGGATGTCGTACGGCGCGTTCTCGACGATGGAATCGTGGTCGAGATCGAGGTCGATCTCCGGTGAGAACAGGGCCAGCGCAGCTGGTTTGGGGAGATCGTGATCGCGCAGGTAGGCCACCAGCGAGGTGGCGAGCCCGCCACCGCCGGAGTCCCCGGCGACCACCAGATGCGCGGGGTCGACCCCGCGCTCGAGCAGCCCGCGATAGACGTCGGCGGCGTCGTGCACGCCGGCGGGGAACGGGAATTCCGGCGCCATCCGGTAGTCGGCGATGAAGATCTCGAACCCGGTGAGACGGACGAGGGCGGCGGCGAACGCGGCGTACATCATCGGTGAGGTACCGATGTAGCCGCCGCCGTGCAGATACAGCATGGTGCCGTCGATGGCCTTCTTCTGCTCGGCGTCGTCGACGTAGGAGTCCGTCGAATCCTTGGCGCGACACCAGATCCCCGGAATCCCGGCGATCTCGTCGGCGACGATCTCGACCTTGCCGGCCAGGCCGACGACCGGCGGGAGCACGATCTTGCAGATGTCGTCGATGAATTTCTCCATCGAGCGGAACTCCTCGATCGGCAGGCCCATCGAATAGCCCATGAACGCGCGGATCGTCTGTCGGGTCACCGATTGTCCGAGGTTGTCCAGGAGGCCACCGGGACCGCTCCACGGCTTCTGGAACGGGACCCGGGCGAGTCCGTTGAGCATGCTCTCGGCCAGACCCACCACGGCCAGCGCGCTCACGGGTCCGGATGCGGTCGCTACCTCGGGACGATCAGCCATCACCATGCGGCCAGCCTAGGCGCCACGCACGCGACACCGCTTCTCGGTGGGTTCGCCCCGCCGGCGGAGCGCTCGTCAGTGCGTGGGCGCGGCGGCCGGGTCGGGGGTGACGTGGCGGTCGACGAACTCGTCGAGTTCGCGGTACACCTTGTGCGAGCTCTCCGCCCACGGCATCAGGATCGGGAAGACGTGGAACATCCCGCGTTCCTCCAGCGACATGACCTCGATGTCGGCGGCGCGCAGGGTCTCCACGAACTCGCGGATGGGGTCACGGAACATCTCGTCGGCACCCCACGTCACGAAGGTCGGCGGGAACCATTGCGCGTCCGGTTCGGCTTTCGTCATCGACACCCGCGTGTCATCGGGTGAGACGCCGTGCAGATACGGCGTGACCGGCACATTCCACGGCAGGATGTCGGTCTTGGCGTTGTCGGTGATCGACGGGTGGTCGAGATCGAGATCGACCTCCGGGGAGAACAGCGCCAGAGCCGCCGGGCGCGGCGACCCGATCTCCGACAGATAGGTGACCAGCGAGGTCGCCAACCCGCCGCCACCCGAATCACCGGCGATGACCAGGTGATCGGCGTCGACGCCACGTTCGAGCAGTCCGCGATAGACATCGGCGGCGTCGTGCACGCCGGCGGGGAACGGGAACTCCGGTGCCATCCGGTAGTCGGCGATGAAGACCTCGCATCCGGTGCCGCTGCACAGGGATGCGGCGAAGGCCGAGTACATCATCGGGGTGGTCCCGATGTAACCGCCGCCGTGCAGGTAGAGGATGGTGCCGTCGATGGTCTTCTTCTGCTCGTCGTCGTCGACGAAGGCATCCGAACTCGCCCGCGACCGCACCCACAGTCCGGGCACCCCGTTGATCTCGTCGTCGGTGACCTCGACGTCGTCGGTGAGGTGGATGAACGGTGGGATGACCGTCCGGCACAGTTCGTCGAGCACCTTCTCCATCGACCGGAACTCCTCGATGGGCAGGCCGACGATGTAGCCCATGAACGAGCGCACGGCCTGACGCGTCACCGACTGCCCCACGTTGTCGAGTAGTCCGCCCGGCCCCTGCCAGAACCGGCGGAACGGCACGCGGGCCAGGCCGTTGAGCATGCTGTCGGCCAAACCGACCATGGTCAACGCGGTCACCGGCGCCGATGCGGTTGCGACCCCGGGACGATCAGCCATCACCATGGGGCCAGGGTATCGGGTGATGTCCGAATCGCACCGGTCATCCGCGACCGGCCGGGGACTTGGCGGCACGCCCATGTCCCGGAGCCCAGAGCCTGAGCCGGCCGTACGAATACAACTTCCACGGAATCGGGCGAAAACAGCCGAAAATCGGGGTCGGTACCCCGCTGCGGTGGAAGCTGTATTCGTACACCGCGTACCAGCCACCGGGAGCCACGCGATTCGCCGACGTTCGCGCTGACCAGAGCGTGACGGGGTGGGCTGTGGCCGGGAGCGACCCCGTATCCTGTCATCACTATGCCCAGTGACCTGACCAGCACCGACGCCCCCACCTCCGACGCGACCGCCTCGCACGGAGCGGGCCGCCCGTACTACCTCACCACCGCGATCGCCTACCCCAACGGCGCACCGCACATCGGGCACGCCTACGAGTACATCTCCGCCGACGCGCTGGCCCGGTTCAAGCGGCTCGACGGCTTCGACGTGCGCTTCCTCACCGGCACCGACGTGCACGGGCAGAAGATGCAGCAGACCGCGGAGAAGGAGGGCATCCCGACCGCGGAACTCGCCAACCGCAACTCCGACCGTTTTCAGGAGTTGCAGGACCGTCTCGGTTCGAGTTATCACCGCTTCATCCGGACCTCCGACGAGGACCACAAACGGGCCTCGGCGGCGATCTGGCAGCGCATGGTCGACGCCGGCGACATCTACCTCGACACGTACTCCGGGTGGTACGACGTGCGCGACGAGATGTTCTACGCCGAGGGCGACACCGAGGTCGACGACGCCGGGCAGCGCGTGGCCACCGACACCCGTCACGTCCTGACCTGGACCGAGGAGCAGAGCTTCTTCTTCCGGCTGTCGGCGTATCAGGACAAGTTGCTCGACCTCTACGAGAGCCATCCGGAGTTCGTCGGGCCCGACGTGCGGCGCAATGAGGTGGTGAGCTTCGTCAAGGGTGGGCTGACCGATCTGTCGGTGTCGCGCACCACTTTTGACTGGGGTGTGCCGGTGCCCGGGCATCCCGATCACGTCATGTACGTGTGGGTCGACGCGCTGACCAACTATCTGACCGGTGCGGGTTTTCCCGACGACGAGGCCACCTACGAACGGTACTGGCCGGCCGATCTGCACATCATCGGCAAGGACATCATCCGCTTCCACTGCGTGTACTGGCCGGCGTTCCTGATGAGCGCAGACCTGCCGCTGCCCAAACGTGTGTTCGCCCACGGCTTCTTGTTCAACCGCGGCGAGAAGATGAGCAAGTCCGTCGGCAACGTCGTCGACCCGGACAACCTCATCGACGAGTTCGGTCTCGATCCGGTGCGGTACTTCTTCCTGCGCGAGGTGTCCTACGGGCAGGACGGGTCGTACTCGGCGGAGGCGATCGTGTCGCGGATCAACGCCGACCTGGCCAACGAATTCGGCAACCTCGCCCAGCGCACCCTCTCGATGATCGGCAAGTACTTCGACGGCGCGGTGCCGGCTCCGGCCGAGTTCACCGAGGACGATCGGCGATTGCTCACGGCCACAGACGAATTGCTACCGAAGATGCGTGAGCACTTCGACGCCCAGGCGATTCATCTCGGTCTCGAGACGCTGTGGACGACGCTGGCCGAGACCAACCGCTACATCTCCGCACAGGAACCGTGGAAACTGGCCAAGACCGATCTGGCGCGCACCGGCACCGTGCTCTACGCGTGCGCCGAGGTCGTGCGTGTGGTGGCCCTGTTGGCCCAGCCGGTCATGCCGACGGCCTGCGGCACACTGCTCGA
This sequence comes from Gordonia sp. L191, assembly GCF_030077625.1. Lineage (NCBI taxonomy): Bacteria > Bacillati > Actinomycetota > Actinomycetes > Mycobacteriales > Gordoniaceae > Gordonia > Gordonia sp. L191. The sequence continues at coordinate 3,766,834 of NZ_CP125996.1, forward strand.
TCTGCTGCGCGTCGGCGACCACCGCGACTTCGCGGCCGTCGCGCAGCGACTGGTGCCGGGAACCGAACTGCCCAAGCCCACACCGGTTTTCCCTCGTTACGAGGCGTGATCGTTCCGGCATGACGGCCACCGCGCTCGACGTCCTGCGGTCGTTGCGGCACGCTGCGACAAAAGAGGGCGTGCCCGGTCCGGCGGCACTCATCGGCGACTGGTGGGATGCCGACGCGGTGATCGCGCCGTCGATCGAGATTCGCGCCGGGGCGGGCCCACCCGACCGCACCGACCGATTCTGGTTGGGCTACTGCGGTTTCGGCGGTTCCTACGCGCCTGCGGCCACGTTGCCGTCGTGTGCGGGCGGACTCACCGAGCATCTACTGGTGCTGCGCAGCGGGCAGTGGCGACACGTGTCGGTGAATGGCTCACCGCAGCCCGACTGGGTGACCCGGGCGATGGACGACGCCGCGCTGGGGCGGGTCGGCGGGAACATGCTCTGTTCGGGGTCGATACGCTCGGGGTCGCGGTGGTCGGCACGGTGGACACCTCCGGACCACGCCCACCACGTGGAGGCCATCGAGAAGTGTCTGGAGGCGATCCGCGCCGGCGACATCTACCAGGCGTGTGTGTGCACCCGATTCACCGGCCACCTCGACGGGTCGGCACTGGAGTTCTACCTCGACCTCACCGGTGCGACCCGACCGGCCAAATCGGCCTTCCTGCAGGGTGATTGGGGTGCGGTCGCAAGCTTCTCACCGGAGACGTTCCTGCGCCGCACCGGCAACATCGTCTCGTCGTCGCCGATCAAGGGCACCATCGCCGCCGACGCCGACCCGAGCGTGTTGTCGGCGTCGACGAAGGACATCGCCGAGAACATCATGATCGTCGACCTCGTCCGCAACGACCTCGGGCGCGTCGCGGTCACCGGATCGGTGCGGGTCGCCGACCTGCTCACGGTCGTCCCCGCACCCGGTGTGTGGCATCTGGTCTCGCGGGTGGAGGCCATCGTGGCACCCGACGTCGGCACCTCGCGACTGCTCGACGCCACCTGGCCACCGGCCTCGGTCACCGGCACCCCGAAACTTCGGGCGCGCGAGCTGCTCGCGGAGTGGGAATCGTCGGCGCGTGGAGTGTATTGCGGTGCAGTCGGTCTCGCCGGACCCGATTCGCTCCTGGATCTCAACGTGGCCATCCGCACCGTCGAGATCTCCCCCGACGGCGGGCTCGGGCTCGGCGTCGGCGGCGGCATCACCATCGACTCCGACCCCGAGCGTGAATGGCAGGAGTGCCTCGACAAGGCGGCCAGCATCATCTCCGCACAAGCCTGACGTCCGACCTCGCGATCAGTCCGGTGACCGCGCCGCCAGCACCGCCTCGTACACGTCGCGTCGAGAGGCGTTGGTGCCCTTGACGACCTGCGCACACGCATCTTTCAAACGCATTCCGTCGTCGGTGAGTGCTATTGCGCGGGCGACGAGTTCGTCGAGGTCGGGGTCGCCTGCGACGGCACCGGCCACCACCACGGTGATCTCCCCCTTGACACCGCCGGCGGCCCACGCGGCCAGTTCGGCGAGCGTTCCGCGCCGCACCTCCTCGTAGGTCTTGGTCAGCTCACGGCACACCGCCGCGCGGCGCTCCGGGCCGAGAACCTCGACGGCGTCGGCGAGACAGTCGGCAAGTCGGTGCGGCGATTCGAAGAACACGGCGCTGCGTGACTCGTCGCGCAACGCGCCCAGCCAGTCGCGGCGCGCCCCGGACTTGCGCGGCGCGAACCCCTCGAAGCAAAACCGTTCCGACGGCATCCCCGACACCGCCAGCGCGGTGGTGACCGCCGACGGCCCGGGCAGTGCGGTCACCTGCAGTCCGGCGTCGGCGCAGGCCACGACGATGCGATAGCCGGGGTCGCTGACCGATGGCATGCCGGCGTCGGTGATCAGCAGCACCGTGGAACCGGCGGCGATGGCCTCCACGAGGCGCGGGGTGCGCGCGGCCTCGACCTGGTCGTAGTAGCTGATGAGTTCACCGGCGATGGTCACCTCCAGCCCGGCGGCGAGCGCGCGGGCGCGGCGGGTGTCCTCGGCGGCGACGATGTCGGCGGTGCGCAGGGCCTCGACCAGGCGAGGTGACGCGTCGTCGTATCGGCCCATCGGGGTGGCCGCGAGCACCAGGGCACCCGCCGGCAACGGCGAAGTCATCCCGCAAGCCTACGGCCTGGCCGGTCGCTGTCCGGCGACCATTACGATCGGACGAGTGACCCTCACCGCCGGCGACGTCGCCCAGCGCGACCGACACCTCAGCGCCGAGATCACAGCGTCGGCGCACCCGACCGCGCCACGACCCGGTCCGGAGATCCCGACGCCGGTGTTCGGCGCTCCCGATCGCGTTCGCGGACTGATCGTCGGCCTGGTCATCACGTTGCTCGCGACGATCACACGCTTCTGGTCGCTGAACACGCCGACCGACGACGGCACCCCGATCTTCGACGAGAAGCACTACGTCCCGCAGGGCTGGCAGGTCCTCACCGGCGGCAATTGGATCGAGGACAACCCGGCCTACGGGCTGGTCGTGCATCCACCGGTCGGCAAATGGCTGCTCGCTGCCGGCGAGGCGATGTTCGGCTACACCCCGCTCGGGTGGCGTGTGATCTCGGCGCTGTCGGGCATCGCGATCGTGGTGATGATCTACCTCGTCGTACGACGCATGACCCGATCCACCCTGATCGGTGCAATCGCCGGGATCTTCGCGATCTGCGACGGTGTGCTCGTCGTCCAGTCACGGCTGGGCATGCTCGACATCTTCCAGGCACTGTTCGTCGTGGCGACCTTCGCCGCGCTGATCGCCGACCGCGACCAGGTGCGGGCCCGTATGCACAAGGTGTATCTGGAAGGCCGCATTCACGATTCGGTGTTCGGCCCGCGCCTGGGATTTCGCTGGTATCGCTTCACCGCGGGCGTCATGCTCGGGCTGACCTGCGGCACCAAGTGGTCGGGGATCTACTACATCATCTTCTTCGGGCTGCTGTCGGTGGGCTTCGACGTCGCCGCCCGCAAGGCTTATCACGTGCATCGCCCGTGGCTGGGCACGCTGCGTCGCGACGTCGTCCCGGCGGGCATGAGCCTTGCGGTGATGCCGATCGCCATCTACCTGGCGACGTTCATCCCGTGGTTCTCCAGCGAGACGTCGGTGTACCGCTATCAGGTCGGCAACACCATCGGCACCGGCGGCACGTGGTCATGGTTGCCCGGCGCGTGGCGCTCACTCTGGTACTACGAGGCCGGTGTCCTGAACTTCCACGAGCATCTCACCAACTCGGCGGGCAACCACCACCCGTGGGAATCCAAACCGTGGACGTGGCCGATGAGCCTGCGGCCCATGCTCTATGCCCTGGAGAACGGACCCGACCAATGTGGCGGCGGGGAATGTGTCCGCGCGCAGATGCTCATCGGCTCACCGGCGATGTGGTGGTTGTCGGTACCCATGCTCCTCTGGGGCATGTGGTCGTGGTTCGTGCGACGCGACTGGCGCTACGCCGCGGTCGTCACCGCCTACGCTGCCGGTTATCTGCCGTGGTTCATCGAACTCGACCGTCAGATGTACTTCTTCTACGCGACGGTGCTCGCGCCGTTCCTGGTGATGGGATTGGCCCTGGCCTGCGGCGACATCCTGCGCGGATCGCGACGCGCCGTGCCGGGCACCAGACCGGAGAGACAGGCGCTCGCGGTCATCGTCGTCGCCCTCTATGTGGGGCTCGTCGTCGCCAACTTCGTCTGGCTGTGGCCGATCCTGACCGCCTCCCCCATCTCGCCGACGATGTGGCGGCAGGAGATCTGGCTGCCCAGCTGGGGCTGAGCAGCCAGACCTCCTGGTGTGTCACGACGTGATGAATTCCAGCAGATCGTTGTTGATGACGTCGGCGTGCGTGGTGGGCATGCCGTGCGGATAACCCGGATAGCTCTTGAGCGTTCCGTTCGGTAGCAGTTGCGCCGACAACGGACCCGAATCGGCATAAGGCACCACTTGATCGTCTTCACCGTGCATGACCAGAGCGGGCAGTGTCACCGCTTGGAGGTCGGCGGTGAAATCGGTCTGCGAGAACGCCACCACGCCGTCGAAGTGTGCCTTGGCACCTCCGGCCATGCCTTGCCGCCACCAGTTGGCGATGATGCCTTCTTTGGGTTCTGCACCCGGGCGGTTGTACCCGTAGAACGGACCTTCGGCGAATTCGCGGAAGAAGTCCGCGCGACGAGTCGCCACCTGCTCCTGCACATCGTCGAAGAATTCCTTGGGCAGGCCGTCGGGGTTGCTCTCTGTCTTGACCATGATCGGTGGTACCGCGCTGATCAACACCGCCTTGGCGGCGCGGTCCTGTCCGTGCCGCGCCAGATAGTGAACGACCTCGCCACCGCCGGTGGAATGGCCGACGTGCACCGCATCGGTGAGTTCGAGGTGCTCGACGACAGCCGCGAGATCATCGGCATAGTGATCCATGTCGTGACCGTCGGCGACCTGCTGCGATCGGCCGTGTCCTCGACGATCGTGGGCGACCACACGAAATCCCCGGCGAACGAAGAACATCATCTGTGCGTCCCAATCGTCGGACGACAGCGGCCAGCCGTGACTGAAGACTATGGGTTGTCCACTGCCCCAATCCTTGTAGAAGATCTCGACGTCGTCCTTGGTGGTGATGGTAGGCATGAATTCTCCTCGTGAGATGGGTGTCGATGCACTCGCTCATCGCGCGGGTGTGCGCCCGGTTCGATGACGCCCGCGACGTGACAACGGTTCCTCGAATCGCGTCACTACCAACAGTATTCACCCTGTGGAGGCTCTCCCACCCACACCAGACGGGACCGAAATCCCCCGGTTTGCGACATGGCGCGCGGGCAGAGCCTGCGGTGTGCTCGACCCGGTCTGGACCTGTCGGGCGAAAGCGCTGGGCGAGATGCCGATCCGAGCGACGAAGGCCCTCCGCATGATCTCCGCACTGGAATATCCTGCGCCGGACGCCGCCGCGGCGAGATCGTATCCACCGCGGAGCCGATCGCAGGCGATCTCGAAACGAAGGTCGGCCACATAGCTTGCGGGAGTTGTCTGCAACTCCTGCCGGAAGATCCTGGTCAGCTGACGCTCACTGAGATTGGCTGCGGCAGCCATGGTTCGGACGGTGTGCGGCGAGGCGGGGTCGGCCCGCACGCGATCGATCACCTGTCGAATGAGGTCGAGTCCGCTGACCGGTCCGGCGCACACCGGAGAGATCTGCGACTGATGTCCCCGCCGCTGGGTGTACACCAGGAGGTCGCGCGCGATCCGATCGGCAATCTCGCTTCCGAGATCATCGGCCACGAACGACAGGGCCAGATCGATACCGGCGGTGGCGCCGGCAGAGCTGTAGGTGCTGCCGTCGCACACGAAGATGGCGTCCTGGGCAACCGTGATCGACGGATATCGTCGTGCGAGTTCCGCAGTGTACTTCCAATGCGTAGTGGCCCGACGGCCATCGAGGAGCCCCGCGGCCGCAAGCACGAAAGCGCCGGTGCACACCGAGGCGACCCGACGGGCCCGTGAGGCGAGTTCGCTGACGGTGTCGACGAGCTCCGGCACGACGAAGCGGTCGGGCGAGACCGCACTACCGGGAATGATCAAGGTGTCGAGAATTCTTGATTCCATAATCGGGCTGGTTGTCAGCGACGCTCCGATCGACGTGGTGACCGCGCCGACCGCCGAGACGACCTTGAGCTCGTACGCTCCAGTTACCTGCCGATTTGCCGCGACGAAGACCTCAGCTGGACCACTCAGATCCAACAGCAGCACGTCATCGAATCCCACCAGAACCACCGTGCGTGTATCCGCCGACCGGAGTTCATCACCCATTCTGGAATGATAGATCCAAAATCGCCTCCTGGCCATTCCAGTTGCGACACCATGAACGACGGGAAGTCGGTCGCCGGACTCCCCGGCAGGTCGGACGAAGGTAGTTGTGGCAGAACGTCATCGCACTCCACCAGGCGTGGTCTGTGCACCGAGGTCCTAGACTCAGGTCCATGGCACGGCCACGCAGCTTCGACGAGACCGCTCTACTCGACGCGGCACGTGAACGGTTCTGGAGTCACGGATACGCATCGACCTCCATCGAGGACGTCTCGCGTGATTGCGGAGTCGGCAACGGCAGCATCTACGCCGCCTACGGCTCCAAGAAGAGCCTCTACCTGGCGGTACTGACCCGGTACTGCCGCGATCTGCAATCGTCGGTGGGACAGGCCATGGACGGCCGGACGGGCGATCCCCGGACGAGCTTGCGAGCGTACCTGGAGATGATCATCTGCGATTGTGTCGACCAGCCCGGACGGCGAGGCTGCCTGATGCTCAACAGCATCGGCCTCATCGATCAGATGCCCGAGGTTGCAGGGCCGATCGCCTCCACGACACGGCAGCTCGAGACACACGTCGACCGCCGACTCCACCGAGATCTTGTCGGCGACACCACCACGCACATCCCCTGGATCGCCGACCTCGCCGCAGAATTCGTGACGTTGTCACAGGGATTGATCCAACGGAGCCGCCTCGGCGAGAACGCGGCAACGTTGCGTCGGATCGCTGACACCGCCGTGTCACGCCTCGACGTGGCAACCCATGAGTCGGCCCACCTACCCGAACCCGACCGCCCTGCATAGGCCGGCTCGCGAGGCCAGGTCGCCAGGTCGTCTCTACCCGTCGTTGCCGGAAGTCCGGTTCACGTCGTCGGGCGTAAACCCGGCGAGGGCCGACGGCAGTTGCACGTCCGAAGCATCGGCGACCGGCATCTCCCCGGTGCTGATCACCTCGGCCTGTTTGCGGATGTGGTCGTCGACCTGTCCGGCGAGGATCTGACGCGACACGATCAGCGGGTCACGCCGCAGATCCATGTACAGCGAGACGCACATGCCGATCATCACCAGGACGAACGGCAGCGCGGCGATGATCGCCATCTGTTTGATGCCGTTGAGTGCTTCGTGGTCGGGATCGTCGCCGCCCATCGCGAGCAGCAACGCGGCGACGGCACCGGTCAGCACACCCCAGAACACGGTCGTCACCCGGCGTGGCTCGTGGGTGCCGCGCTCGGAGAGCGTGCCCATCACCAGTGACGCCGAGTCGGCGCCGGAGACGAAGAAGATCGCGACGAGGATCATCACCAGCGCCGAGGCGATACCCGTCCACGGCAGGTTGGCCAGCACGTCGAACAGAGTGTCCTCGCTGGCGGCGGTGGCCGGGTCGAACGGCAGTACGCCGTCCATGTTCTCCCGGATCGCGGTGCCGCCGAAGATGCAGAACCACAGCAGCGACACCACCACCGGCACCACCATGACGCCGATGACGAATTCGCGGATCGTCCGGCCCTTGGAGATCTTGGCCAGGAACATCCCGACGAACGGGGTCCACGACACCCACCACGCCCAGTAGAAGATCGTCCAGTCGGCCAGCCACTGCTGACCGTCGGCGTCGACGGTGGCGCCCGAGCGCGCCGAGAAGAACGGCAGATCGTTGAGGTAGGCGCCGAGGGTGGTCGGCAGCAGATCGAGGATGAAGACGGTGGGGCCGACCACGAAGACGAAGACCGCGAGGATCAGCGCCAACACCATGTTGATGTTGGACAGCCACTGGATGCCCTTGGCGATCCCCGACACCGCCGACGCCACGAAGCACGCGGTGAGGATCGCGACGATCGCCACCAACAGCATCGTGCCCGGATTGTCGAGCCAGCCGACCTTGCTGATCCCCGAACCGATCTGCAGCGCACCGAGTCCCAGCGAGGCAACGGTCCCGAACAGGGTCGCGAAGATCGCGAGGATGTCGATGATCTTGCCGATCGGACCGTTGGTCCGCGAACCCAGCAGCGGCGCGAACACCGAGCTGATCAACTGGGTACGCCCACACCGGTAGGTGCCGTAAGCGATGGCCAGACCGACCACCGCGTACATCGCCCACGGGTGAAAACCCCAGTGGAACATCGTCGTTGCCATGGCGGTGCGCACGTCGGCGGCGGTCATCTCCGGTGGCGCGTCGACGAAGTGGAACAGCGGCTCGTAGGAACCGAAGAACATCAGGCCGATGCCCATTCCGGCACTGAACATCATCGCGATCCAGCTGACCGTGCGATATTCGGGCTTCTCGTCGTCGGCGCCGAGCGGGATGCGTCCGTACTTGCTGACCGCGAGATACACCGCGAAGATCACGAACCCGGTGGCCGCCAACACGAACAGCCAGCCGAGATTGGTGGTGATCCATCCGAGGACGGTGTCACTGACCGTGTTGAGGCTGTCGGGACCGATCAGGCCCCAGGCGACGAACCCGATGACGATCGCGGCAGTGACCCCGAACACCGTCGGATCCAGCGACACTCGCGCTCCGGTTGCGGTTTTTTGGGCTTTTTGCACCAATTCACACAAGCAACAATCTTGGCGAACTTCAACTCCAACCGAGCGCTCGCCGCAGCATGTCGAGGATCGCCGCGTCGTCGAATCCCAGCTCACGCAGGCTTTTCACATGCTCGACGGTGGTGTTCTGGGCGGCCGCGAGCCGGGCGTCGGGGCCGGCCTTGATGAACGATCCGAGACGTCCACGGGTCTCGATGACGCCGCCCGCCTCGAGTTCGCGGTAGCTGCGGGCAACCGTGTTGGGCGCGAGGTGCAGATCCGACGCCAGGGCCCGCACCGTCGGAATCCGCGCCCCCACCAAGATCTTCCCCGACCCGATCAGCTCGATCACGCCCAACCGGATCTGCTCGTACGGCGGGCGCGCGGCGGCGGGATCGATGCGCAGCAGCCCTGCGAGGTGGATGGGGACGTTGGGGTCGGTGGTCACGGAGGCCTCAGATCTCGTCACGTGCGAGCGGGCAGGCCATGCAGCGTGGGCCACCTCGCCCGGCGTCGAGTTCGGAACCGTCGATCTCGATGACCTCGATGCCCGACTCCCGCAACCGTCGGTTGGTGTCGGAGTTGTGGCGGTAGGACACGACGACGCCGGGCTCGACGGCGAGGGTGTTGCTGCTGTCGTTCCACCGACCGGGATCGGCCACCCCGGTGGCCAGATCGGGTTCGATCAGGGTGATGCTGTCGCGACCCATCGCCTCGGCCGCGGCGTCGGCGAACGGACGCGCCGGTGACACACTCACCCCACCTGCTCCGTCCGCGCGAACGGCGAAGGCGGACATGCCTTCTGCCATCACCGGGTGTACCAGGAACTTCTCGGCGTCGACCATGGTGCACATCGTTCCCAGATGCATGAACACCCCGGTCCGATCGATCGGGATCGCGAGGACGGTGTGGGCGAGCTCATCGGCGAACAGGCTCTGGGCCAGTGCCTCTGCGCCGGCCGGGGTGGTGCGCTCCCCCACCCCGACCGCGACGACACCCGGGGCGACCAACAGGACGTCGCCGCCCTCCACCGGCGCGACCCGCGACTCGTAGGCGCGGCGCGCCCCCAGGAAACGCGGGTGATGGGCGTAGATCAGGTCGACGAGCGACGCCTCACGGGCTCGCGCCCGACGCGCCAACGACGAGATCGCGAACCGCGCACCCACCCAGAACGAACTGTCGCGGCTGTAGAGCAGATTGGGCAGCGGCTCGATCGCGAACTCGTCACCGCGATGCATCTGCCGCACCAGCGACGACGACGTCGACACGTTGATGTCGGGCAGTTCGTCGAAGGTGATCCCGGCGGTGAGTACGCGGGCGAGATCCGCGGCCGGCATTGCCCGCAGGTGTCGGCTGAGCTCGTCGACGAGGTGCGGGCCGAGTCGGCGCACCCCGACTGCCGCCGAGATGCCCTGGATGCGTGCCGCCCCACTGTGTTCGATCGCCTCGGTCAGCAGGTCACCGAGCAGCGCCACCTCGACGCCCCGGGCACGCAGCGCGTCGGCGAAGGCGTCGTGCTCGTCGCGGGCGCGCGCCGGGTCGGGAACTCGCGCGAACAAGTACTCGGCGTCGTTCGCGGTGGTCAGCCGCGCCAGCTCCGGGCCGGGGCGATGCATGATCACCGCTCGTAATCGGCCGACCTCGGTGGTGCAGCCCAGGACGGACGGGCCGGGCTGCGCACGGGATTCCGTGTGCGTCGGGGATTCGGGGGTCCTCGCCATGCCCTCATACGTTAGTCGGGCGGGGCCGGTGTCTCCGGGTCGGTGAGCTTGGCCGGTGCGCCGAGCACCTCCGGGGCGGTTTCCCGGGCGAAGAGCCACATCACGAAAGCGAACGCCGCGACGGCGGCGGTGAAGACGAAGGCCGGCCCGAATCCCACTCTGTCGGCGACATATCCGACGATCACCGGCCCGCCGATGGCACCGAGATCCGACGACATGCCGTACGCGGCCAGCGCCGATCCACCCTGTTTTCGTGCACCGAGCACGTCGGCCAGGGCGGCTTGGTGGGTCGGAGCGAACAACCCGGAGCCGACGCCGGCGAGCACCGAGAGCCCCAAGGCCACCCAGATATTCGGTGAGAATCCGAGCACGGCGGTCGAGACCGCCATGATGAGCAATCCGGGCAGCATCACCTTGCGGCGTCCGTAGCGGTCGGAGAAGCGGCCGGCCGCCAGGATCGCGGCGACGTTGCCGACGGCGTACACCGCGAGCACCACACCGGCCATCGCGGGCTCCTGACCCAGACCATCGGTGATGAACAGCGGCACCACCGCCACCCGCACACCCATCGACGCCCAGCCCTGGGTGAAGTTGGACGCCAGGATGGCCCGATAGGCGCTGTCGCGCAGTGCGGCCCGCAGCGTCATCACCCCGTGGGCCGGTCCGGTCTCGGTGGGCGGGGCACCACTGTCGCGGAGTTGGGTGGCCACCACCAACGACGCGATCACCAGCGCGACCGCGTACACGACGAACGGCATCCGCAACCCGAACCCGACCAGCGCCGCACCCACCAGCGGACCGGTGATGTTGCCGATCAAGAAGCCCGCGGAGAAGAACCCAGCCACCCGACCGCGGATATCGTTGGGCGACAACCGGATCAGCAGCGCCATCGCCGACACGGTGAACATCGTCGATCCGATACCGCCGAGCCCCCGGAAGATCAGCAGTTGCACGTAACTCTGGGCGAAGGCACACGCGAAGGTACTCGCGGCGACGATCAGCAGGCCGGACAAATAGATTCGGCGTTCGCCGAGCATCGTGACCAGCCGTCCGGTGGTCGGGGCGAACAGCAGACGCATCACCGCGAACGCCGACACCACCGCCGACACCGCGGTGTAGCCGACGTCGAAGCTGCGCGCGAAACTCGGTAGCGCCGGGGCGATCAGGCCGAAGCCGAGCGCGATGACCACATTGGCGCTCAGCAACACCCAGATTCCGCGGGGGACCTGCCTCATCCGCGGTCACTCATGGGAGTTCGGGCAGCCGGTCGAGGGCCTCGGCGGTCTTCGATCGGCCGAGCTCGATCATCTCCGATGCCTTGTGGAAGTCCATCGTGCGCACCGACTTCCGCGGGATCTCGATGAGGATGTCGGGTGGATACCCGGCGATCTGATGTCGCGTCAGGGCGATCGACATGATGTCGAGGGACCGGCTGAGCACCTCGATGCGGCCCATGCTCTTGGGTTCACCGGTCTTGGGCTCACCGGACTTGGGTTCACCGGTCGTGGAGTCACCGCCCGGATCCTCTCCCGCAGGCCCGATGTCCTCGGTCCCCGCAGGTGAGGTGTCGGCGGAGTCCGGGGCGTCGGTGTGCGGGTCGAGACCGATGCGGTCGCGGACCGAGCGCACGAATTCGCTCGACAGGATGGGGTCGACGTTGCGTCGGATGACGCCCTTGGCCTTGGTCTCTCGGGCCGCGCGTGCCGCGGAGCCGCCCTCACCGTCGAGGACCACGCCGATGGTGACGTCGCTGGCGACCGCGGAGGTCGGGGCCACCGGCAGCGGGTCGAGGATGCCGCCGTCGGCGAGCAGCCGGCCGTCGAGCAGATGGGGTGCGATGACGCCCGGGATCGCGATCGACGCGCGGATCGCGTCGACGAGACGCCCGCGCTGAAACCAGACCGACCGGCCGGCATCGAGGTCGGTGGCCACGGCGGTGAATGGGATGGGCAGGTCCTCGATCGCTACGTCGCCGAGGATGTCCTGCACGCGCGCGACGATGCGTTCGGCGCCGATGACCCCGCCAGGTTTGGTCAGCGACACGTCGAGCAGTCGCATGACGTCGAGTTGGTTGAGTCCGCTGATCCAGTCGACGTACTCGGCGAGTCCACCGGCACAATGCAATCCGCCGACGAGGGCGCCCATCGACGAGCCGGCGATGGTGACGAGGGAGAAGCCGCGGGCCTCGAGTTCGGCGATCACCCCGATATGGGCGTACCCGCGCGCACCTCCACTGCCCAGGGCGAGGGCCACCCGTGAACCTCCGGCCATGGGTCCACCCTAGGCCGGGCTCTTCGTGCATCCGCCGGGGAGTGGTCTCATTCCTCGAGCAGCCGACGCGGCCCGGGCCCCTGCCGGTGGAGTTCGTCGCCGGGATTGAGCAGATGGCACGCACTCAACGACAGGCAACCACATCCGACGCACGAGCCGATCATGTCGCGCATCTTCTCCAGCAGTGCGATGCGGTGATCGAGGTCGTCGATCCAGCGTTTCGACGCCGCTTCCCACATGGCCGCCGACGGTGATTCGGAGTCACCGAGTTCGCCGAGTACCTCGGCGATCACCGCGAGTGGGATCCCGGCGGTCTGGGAGGCCTTGATGAAAGCCACCCGGCGCAGCATCGCGCGGTGATAGCGACGCTGGTTGCCCGCGGTGCGGCGGGAGAAGATGAGACCTTGCTCCTCGTAGTACCGCACCGCGGACGTGGCTATTCCGGCTCGCAGGGCGAGCTCCCCGACGGAGAGCTCGATCTTCTTCAGGCCCATGGGAACCGATCATGCCCGACCGGGCGGCGATCCCCGCCGCAGCCGTGCCGGGCCGACTCGGCTCAGCTGCGGACGACCATCACCGGCAGATGCGCCTGGTGCAGGATCTTCTGGCTGGTCGAGCCGAGGAGCAGGCCCTTGAATCCGCCGCGGCCACGACTACCGACCACGACGAGACCGGCGTTGTACTTCTCGGCCGCGGACAACACGGCCTTGCCCGGTTCTTCCGGCAGCACCTCGCGCACCACCTCGACGTCGGGGAACTCCTGGCTGTATCCGGCCAGACGCTCGGCAAGGGCGGCGACGGCGTCCTGCGACATCCGCTCGACCTCGTCGGGGTCGATGCCGTAGCCGTGCAGCGCATCGGCATCGAGTGGGGTCCAGGTGTGCACCGCGATGAGCGTGGTGTTGCGCAACGACGCCTGGCGGAAGGCCTCCTTGACGGCGCTGTCGCTGACGGGTGTGTCGTCGATGCCGACGACGACCGGCGCACTCGGCTCCGACGGCCCGCAGACCACCACCACACGTCCACGTGAGTGTGCGGCCACGGTGGTGCTCACCGATCCCAGGAACAGCCCCTTGATGCTGCCGAGCCCGCGGGTGCCGAGCACGATCGCGGCCTCGTCCTTGCCGAGTTCGAGCAGCACCCGTGCGGCGTCGCCGTCGACGATCGAGGCGTGGACCGTCAGATCCGGGGCGATGGCCTTGGCCACGTCCGCGGCGGCATGCACGGCGTCGGTGGCGTCCTGGCGGATCGCGTCGATGACATCCTGCGGGATGATCAGGCCGGGCGCGTAGTCGCTCGTGCTCGCGTCGTAGACCCCGACCAGCTTCAGCTCATGTCCTTCGAGGTGAGCGGCGGCCGCGGCCCACTTGACTGCGTCGGTCGACGCTTCCGACCCGTCGACGCCGACGAGGATTGCGCTCATTGTCTTGTCATCTCCCTTTGTCGCGAACATCTGTGGACATACCCTCCACTGTTCATCCTGCCACGTCCGAACTCACCGGTAATGAGAAGAAAGTCCTGACCATTGCGGGTTTCGGCCCGGAGCGTAGGGTCGGAGATGACCGATTCACATCTCCCGCGATCCGATGTCCGGAAGGTCGATGGCCCCCGACGACACACCCCCACCACCCGATTCCCGTCCGCCCGGTTCTCCCCCGGGACCGGGTCCAGCACAGCCGTCGACTCTGCGCGCCGCCGTCACCTACGGGATCGTGGTCATCGGCCTCGGTCTGGCCACGCTGCTCGTCGCGTTGGCGTCCTCGGACGGATTGCGCACCGCACTGGTGGTCGCCGCCCCGATCGTCGTCGGCGTCGGCGCCCTCGGCGGGCTGTGGCGGACCTACACCGTCTGGCGCGCGGGTGGGCGCTGGCAGGTGTGGCAGGGTGCGGCGTGGTTTCTGCTCGCCACCTTCGTGGTCTTCCTGTTCAGCACGGCTCCCGCGCTGGTCGGCTGAGCGGCCCACACACCGCCGGATCGGCGCAGATACACCAGCTACACTCGTACCGCAATGGGCCAAGAGCGCAACGGGAGCGAGAACGTGACGCAGGGTGAGGTTGCGCCGGAGGGTGAAGGCACGGCCACTCCGCCCGAACTGCAGACGCCGCCCGAGCCTGCCCCCACACAGCCGCAGGCACCGGCACCCTACGGCCAACTCAGCCCAGGAACCGTCTTCGCCGGCTATCGCATCGACCGGGTATTGGGTCACGGCGGAATGGGCACCGTGTACGTGGCGGCACATCCGCGGCTGCCACGTCGCGACGTCCTCAAGCTGCTCAATCCCTCGTTCTCCAACGATCCGAGCTTTCGTGCCCGCTTCGAACGCGAAGCCGACCTCGCCGGCAGCCTCGAGCACCGCAACATTGTCTCGGTCTACGACCGTGGCGTCGAGAACGGCCAGCTGTGGATCGCGATGCGCTACGTCCGCGGCTACGACGCCGCATCGCTGATCCGTAGCCGCCCCGCGGGCATCGACCCGGCCTTCGCCGTGCACATCATCTCCGAGATCGGGATCGCGCTCGATCACGCGCACCGGCGCGGAATGGTGCATCGTGACGTCAAACCGGCCAACATCCTGATCGAGTCCGACGACGACGGCACCACCGGCGCGATCATGTTGACCGACTTCGGTATCGCTCGCGCCGTCGACGACGCCATGCACCTCACCGACACCGGGCTGACCGTCGCCTCGGTGCCCTACGCCTCCCCCGAGCAGTTGCACGGCTACGAACTCGACGGGCGCGCCGACATCTACGCGCTCGCCTGCACCTTTGTCGAATTACTCACCGGCGCACCACCGTTCCCCCGTGACAATCGACTCGCCGCGATGAGCGCACACCTACACGACACGCCGCCATCGGTCCGAGACCGGATACCGACGCTGCCGCCGGAACTCGACACGGTCCTCTCGATCGCACTGGCCAAGGAACCCGACCAGCGATACCGCACGTGCGCGGAGTTCTGCTATGCCGCCGCCACCGCCGTCGGGGTGGCGCCGTCACCGAACTCACCGCTGTCGTCGGGAATGCACACCGCCCTGATCACCGGGCAGACGTCGAATCCCGGCGCCCACACCGGTGCTCGGCGGGCGCCGACGTCGGTGTCCTCCGATCCACGCTTCTCCGATCCGCGTTTCTCCGATGCGAGGCGCTCCGACCCCCGGACCGGTGGAATGTCGGGCCGGGTGTTCTCCCCCGCCGGAAACCCGGACAGCGCAACCCAGGTGGTCCAGACCCGAGGCCGACGGCCGGTCACGCCGCCACCCACCGGACGCGACGAACGTCGCAAGACGACGATCCTGGTATCGCTGGCGACGGTACTCGCGCTGATCGGCGTGATCGCCGGCGCACTGGCCTTCCTCGATCGTCCCGATACCGGAACATGGTCGGCGGCAAGCGCATCCATCGCCGAACAGTTCCCGCAGTTGCTGCCGGCCGGACCCAAGGCACAAGGCTTTGGCGACGCGACGTGCTCCGCGGCCACCGGCAACGGACTCGACGCGATCAGCTGCACCGCATCCTCGGGGGTGCAGTACACGGTGTGGCACACCCCGACCGCCGAGGACCGCACCATCGTCGACGACCTCGTCGGCTCCCAGCCGGGCACTGCCCGGACGTGGTCGCAGGGCCCGGTCCGGGTGTCGCGCAACTCCGTCGCCAACGGGTGGGTGATCACCAACTTCAACGATTCCGCCCGCGCGCCGTACACGGTGGTGGCGACCTGGGCCGGGCACACCGGCGAGCAGGTCCTCGACGAGTGGTGGCGCAACGCGCCTTTCGGCTCGTAAGGCGGGGCCTGGCCTCCGTCCGGGCCGGAGACCGCCGCCGGTCAGGTGTGCGTGAGCCGGTCGATCCGTTCGGCCACCTCACCCGCGGTCGCCGGCCGCTCCCCGGACAGCGCAAGACAATTGGCGATCAGGGCGCGTTCGGCGCGTTCGAGGTTCTCCGAGAGCGCGGGCGGGGTGGACAAGGCGGCCCGGATCGCCAGCAACGGCTGTGCGTCGGGAACCTCGCCGTAGACGCCCTTGCCGGTCAGCGCGCGATGTAGAACCGCGCCGAGTGACCAGATGTCGGTGGCACGCGACGGCACGTCACCGGCCAGCAACGCGGGATCCATGTACTGCACGGCGCCGGGCTGGGCGAAGCTGGTGATCGGTTCATCGGCGGCGAGCACCCGGGCCAGACCGAGGTCGGAGATCTTGCCGCCGTGTACCTTCGGCCCCTCACCCCCGGTGAGCATCACACTCGACGGGGTGATGTTGGCGTGTGCGATGCCCGCCTCGTGCAACGCGTCGACACCACGCGCGGCGTCGGCGAGCGCGGCGAGCGCCACCTCCCGGGTCAATGCCTCCGCGGGCGCCTGCAGCGAACCGAGCGGGAAGAACTCCATTGCATACATGAACTGCCCCTGCAGCACCGCGTCGTAGAGAGACGCGAGATAGGGCGAGCGGACCGCGGCGAAAGCGCGTAGCTCCCGCACCCCGCGCCGGTAGGCGTCGTCGCTACACACCCCGCTGAACACCTTGAGCACCACGCGGTCGGTGTCGAGCCCGAGTCGTTGCGGCGGCACCGCGAGATAGAAAGTGCCGTTACCGCCCTCACCGAGTCGGCGCAGCACGGTGAAATCCGCGAGCTGTTCTGGGACATCGACTTCTGCCATGTCAGTGCCTCTCCGAGGATGCGGTGGATGGTGGCGGCGATTGTGGGGACGGGGATTCTGGTGATTGCCGGTGTGGTGGTGCGGCCACGGCGGCTCCCAGGCCACGTCCGGCGAACCGGATCCCGATGCGCTCGGCGATCGACTGCTCGCTCGTGCCGGTGCGATCGATCACGGTGTACGCCGGGGCCACCGTGAGGGTGGCGGGTCCGGCACCCGGTGTCGTCGCGTCTTCGGCGACGAGAACGAGCGTGCCAGGGACCACCAGGCGGTCGGCGTCACCGGTCACCGTCACGCGCACCCCGAGGTCGGAGACCGGCGCCAGGTCGGCGGCCAGGCGCCGGCGCGACGAGGCGGTGATCACCGTCAACGCGCCGCCGAACGGTTGGGACAGCTCCGCGGCCAAGAGCACCGCGGTGCGCCCGGACCTGCTGTCGGTAGCCGCGCACACCAGCGGCACGGTCCCTGGCAGTGCACCGGCGGCCGGTGACTCGTCGACGACGAGCACCGGCGCACTCGTCACCTCGGCGGCCACCTCGCGCCGGCTCGTGTCGATGACGACGACGTCGGCAGCGCAGTTGGCGGCCATCTCCTCCAGATCCGCGCCGGGATCGGAACTGAAGCGGCACAACACCGATACCGAACACACACCCTCGAGCCGGTTGCCCAGCGTGGTCAGCTTCTCCACCGCCGAGGCCATCGCCGAGAGGTCGGGCACCAGCGGCACCCCGAGTTCCAGACGCTGTGTGGGCCCGACGGCGGGCAACACGCCGGCGATCACCACGTCGGTGCCCGCCCCGGCGGCGAGCAGTCGGCGGTGCCGGGTGAGGAGTTCGGTGACCTCGGCATCGAGGTCGCCGAGGACGATCATGGTGCGCGACGCCGTACCCGCGGCCAGGGCCCGCCGGTCGGCGGCTGCGATGTCCCGGGCGATGACCGAGTCCGGGTAGATCACCCGCAGCAACGGCTCGGCGAGGATCGTGGTGACCAGGGCCATGACCACCATCATCGCGAACAGCTCGTCGGAGAGAACCCCGAGTTGCTTTCCGGCGCTGAGGATCACCAGTTCGGTGAGTCCACGGGTGTTCATCAGCACCGCGATCGCCGACGCCTGGCGTGACGGTATTCGCGAGAGTCTCGCGCCGGTGAAGGCCCCGGCGAACTTGCCGACGATCGCGACCGCGAGGACCGCGAGCAGCTGCCACCAGGCGTGGGGACCCATCCCCGCGAGGTTCACACCGAGCCCGGTGACCACGAAGAACATCGGGAGCAACAGCAGGACGCTGACCTGCTCGAGTCGTTCGAGGATCTCGCGGGTCAGCGCTTCACCGCCCACCTTGGGCATGATCGCGCCGAACACGAAGGCGCCGAAGATCTGATGAATGCCGATGACATCGGTCGCCGCAGCCGAACAGAACAAGCCGATCAGGATGACGGCGAGTACGTCGGGCGTCATGCGCCCGGCCCGGTCACGCCAGGTGATGAGCTTGCGTAGCAGCGGCCGCACGATCAGGAACATCACGGCCACATAGGCCGCCGTCAGTCCGACGATGCGCGCGACCGCGAGTGGGCTGCCGCCGGAGATGACCGCGATGACGAAAGCCAATGCGGTCCAGGCGATGATGTCGTCGACGGCCGCGGCGGCGAGACTGAACACGCCCGGCGGCGTGCGCTGCATGCCCCGATCGGTGAGGATGCGGGCCAGCACGGGAAACGCCGTGATCGACATCGCGATGCCGAGGAACAAGGCCATCCCAGTCAGGCCGATCTCTTTGCCGCCCACCACATTGTTGGTCGGGTAGAGCACCACCGCGAGACCCACACCGAGTGCGAACGGCACCACGATCGAGCACACCGAGATGGTCGCTGCCGCCCGTTCGCGTCCGGCGACCAATCGCATGTCGAGTTCGAGTCCGACGATGAACATGAACAGCACGAGCCCGATCTGGGCGAGCGCGCCGAGCAGCGGTTGCACCTCGGCGGGAAACAACGCCTCGGTCGGATTTCCGGGCAGCAGTCCGAGCAGGCTGGGGCCCAACGCGATTCCCGCCGCGATCTCTCCGACGACAGCGGGCTGCCGGAAGGCCTGCGCGATACGTCCGCCGATCCGCGCGGCGGCGATCACCACCGCCACGTCGATCAGCAGGAAGGCCACCGTGTGTGCGTCCATCAGTCCGACCCCGTCATCATTGTCGCCGCCCGGATCACGCCCGTGCGTGCGGGGACTCGAAGATGAAGTGCCGTCCCCCGATTCGCACATGCGACCCGGGTGTCAGCAGGTGGGGTTGGCGAGGCGTCAGCCGGATCTCCCGATTGCCCATCGCGGGATCGCTGACGTAGGTGCCGTTGGCCGAGCCGAGGTCGATCAGGTGCACATCCCACTCGACCAACCGGATCTCGATGTGCCTGCGGGAGAGCTGCCCCGACTCGTCCTGCACCCGGATGGGCTTCGGCGCTCCGCGGCCGGGACGTGTCGGCGCTCCCGGCTCACGTCCGATCACCAGGTCCTCGTCGAGCAGGTAGGTGGAACCGTTGTCGAGTAACAACCACCCCAGTGGCGGGCGTTCACCCTCCACGAGGATGCCGGTCAGCTGATCCATCCGAATGCCGCAGACCCCGCACAGCCAGGACCGCGGATGGTTCAGATGTCCACGACTACAACGGATTCCGTGGACGTGAGCGCGGGACTCGACGATCTTGACGACCTCGGTCGCAGGTTTCTGCTTTTCCTGCACCGGCAGCGGTTCACGTTGTTCGGGCACGGCGTCCTGCAAGGAGTCGACCCGGAAATCGTGATTCGGCGCCGGCGCCGGTGGTGGCGACGGGTCGCGGCGCGGCAGCGGCTCACGCTGCTGTCCCGGCTCACGCTGCGGGGCCGCGGGCGCGGGGCGATCGGCACGGGCGAGCCCGGGACGCGGCGGCTCGTCGGCGTCATCCGGGGCCAGCGAGGACGACCGGAACTCCCGGGGCGGCTCCGGGGTCTTGGCGATCGACACCGGTGGTGCTGCCTCACCCTGAGTGGGCTCGGGGTGATCGGGACCAAGATGGGCGGGGTCGGAGGGGTCGGGAACCGGTTGTGGCGCTTCGGGTTCCGGCGCAGGAGGCTGGGGTGCGGGCGGCTGGGGTGCGGGGGGCTGGGATACTGGGGGCTGGGGTGTCACGGCGCGCGGCTCGGGGGCCGCCGAGCCGAGATCGAGAACCTCGGTGCCGCGCATACCCAGCGGTGTGTGCAACAGTGCACCGGCGGCCGGGACGAAACCCTCGACGAGATCGTAGGTTTCCTCACCGGGCTCGGCGGGAACGGCATCGTCGAGATACAGCCCGAGACCTTCGTACGGCCACGGGATTGCCCGGTCGAACGGCTCGGAACCCTCGGCACGCAGACGCCGACCGTCGGCCTCACCGAAGACCGCGCCGCTCAGATAGATTGCGATCCCGACACTGTCGGGGGCGGCGAACCCGATGTCGGCGACCTGGTCGAGATCGGCGGTCGCCGCGAGTTGTGCCACCGCCCGCACCACGTGGCGGCCGCGCCGCGGCATCCGGTCGGCGGTGGCCACCGCGTCCTCGATCGCGAGGATGTCAGGCAGCAGCGCACGCGCGTTGTCCCCGAGTACGCAGAGGAACGCGGGTTTGCGGATGACGATGCCCGATCCGGGTACCAATGTCACCAGTGGCGTCACACCCGGGCTCGGCACAGGAGCGCTCACACGAACCGCCCTCCCTGAAATCTCCAGTGCGGGAAGATCGCCCGCAACGGCCCGTTGAGGACCACCCACACGACCAGCCAGGTCGTCACGAACTGCAGCGCGTATGCACCGGCCGGGGGCGGGCCGAGATCGCCCGGGAAGATCGGCACGTACTGCACGACGAACCAGGCGACGATGCCCTCGTTGATGCCGGTGAGCAGCCCGAACAACGTCGGCCAGTCCTTCTCCCAACGGAATTGCTGCAGGAGGTGATACAAGAACTCCCACGCGACCCCGAGTACGACGACCACCGCGAGCACGAGGAACGCCACCGCGTAGGTGTCGCCCAGCGGGGCGCCGTCGGGCAGGAACGGACCGATGATCAGCGTCCAGATCCCACCGACGATGCCCAGCACCAGGATTCGCGTCTGAATCCTTCCCCACAGGGTCGGCAACATGTCAGTCCACCCCCTTCCCGCGTACCCAGCGCCACCACTGCGCCGTCGAGCGCCAGGGCGACAGCCGCTTGCAGAAGCCCTGCTTCGCCAGGTCGTCGACGATCTCCAGCGCGGCGATCTGCAATCCGAGGAAGGTGTCGACGCCGGGGAAATAGCCTCCCAGAGTGGCCGACCCGGACGCGTAGATCCGGCCGTTGCCGTTGCGGGTACCGATCAATTCGAAGTTGCGGTCCACGTCCATCCGGCCGACCGGGTTGGTACCCGCGCCGGTGTGATCGAGCAGATCGGCGAGCAGCCGGTGTTCGCGCACGTCGGCTTCGAGCCCCGTGCAATCGATGACGTAGTCGGCGTACAGCTCGAAGGTCCCGTCGGGCCGGGCGTCCTGCTTGATCGAGGCGTGCGGGTCGACGCGAACCGTCGCCACCACGCCCTGTCCACCGGCGGCGGGCACCAGTGACTCCGCCTTGCCGACCGCCACCCGATACCAGCCTTCGCGGCGGCCACGCCGGAGCTGCTCCTGCCACGAGTCGCGCACCGGCGTGTTGGTGCCGCCCATCTGTTTGTACGCCTCGGCGCGTTCGTGCCCCTCGAGCTTGCGCATCCGCGCCTTGAGCTGGCCGCCCCACACCGACTTCGGATAGTTGAAGCCCTGATAGGCCCAGCCGTCTTTTCCCTTGCGCCGCATGAAGATGTGCGGGCCGTGCGCCTTGTCGACATAGGTGCGGAACAGGTGCACGATCTGCGTCTGCAGACCGAGTGCGTCGCGGTCGTCGATCAACCGCTGCAACACCCGCGAGGCGACGATGCCTGCGCCGCGGATCATCACCGTTCCCGGCCTCCGCTGCAGCGCCTGGTAGATGTGCTCGTGCGGCTCATAGGCATTGACGACCTTGCTCGCATCCCGATAGGTCTCCCGGAACGCCTGCAGGTCAGGCAGCAATTTGATGCCCGGATAGCCGATCGCGACGTGCACCCACTGACTCCGGAACGCGATTCGCTTCGTCGGCGCCCCCACGCCCGCCTCGGGTCCACTCGGTGGCGTGAGGATCGTGAAGTATCCGCCGCCTGCACGGCGTCGGATCATCCGTACCTGGCCCTGTCGCAGGCACTGCAGATATCCGATGCGATGGCATTCCTTCTCCATCGACTCGAAGGCGTGACCTGCCTTGGGCGTGTAGTAGTTGGCGAAGATCGGTTCGACGGCGACGTTCCAGAGCGGCTTGATCGACTTGGTCGCCCACGCCTCGCGGACCGCGTAGGACGGGAAGCCCCAGATGTTGTCCGGTGTGGACGCCGAGTCCGATCGCAGCCGCTCGCCACGCGGGATCTGCGAGACCCGCGTGAGGTATTCATACGAGTGCCATGGCACGTCCTGTGGGCCGAGGACGACGATCCGGTCCAGTGGCACGCCGCAGATCCGCAGGTAGTCGACGGTGACGAACGACCCGATCCCCGACCCCACGGTCACGAACGGCACGTCGACGACCGGGATTCCGGCCTGCTCGACCATGGCGTCGGTCCACACGTCGGTCTCGATCAGTTCCGGGGTGAGATCGCCACGCCCCGAGCGTGTTCGGCGTTCGGCGTCACCGAGGCCCCGTGGGTCGGGACCCGGTGCCGGCGGACCTCCCGGGGCGGGCGGCGCGGGACGGGGTGGCACCGGACGGGGTTGGGCCGGACCGGGCCGGTAACGCCCGGGCTGGGGTGCACCCGGGTGGCGGCCCGGTGGCGCGGGCCGAGGTGCGACACCCGGCGGCGGCGCGAGCGGGCCGGGGGCACCCGGCGCCGGAACGTGACGCGTCGGGTTCGCCGGCGGATGCCCGCCGGGCTGATGCGGTGACCCTCCCGGCTGATGCGGCCCACGAGAACCAGGGCCCTGCACCGTCATCGCCGACTCCGCATTCGGCCGATGAGCAGATAGGCCAGGATCACTGCGGCACCGATGATCGCGATCACCGAGACGGCGATGAGGGCGGTCCGCGAGGTCGTCGATTCCTTCTGCGCCACCGGGACGACGTTCTGGGTCACGGTCGCCGGCGCCGACGAGGGTGCGGTGGCGCTCGGCAGCGGGATGACCTGCTGCGGAACCTCCTGCACCGTGGTGGGCGCCACCGTCGTCGACGGTGCCCGGCTCGGGGTGGACGGCGGCGTCGACGACGGCTCGGAGGGCGGCGTCGACGACACGGGCGGCTCGGAGGTGGTCGGCACCGTCGTCGTCTCCGAAGGCGTGTCCGAGGGCGTCGGATTCACGCTGCCGGACTCATCGACCACCGGCGTCGACGGCGCGACCGTCGGTTCGGCGAGCGCCGACGCGCCCGTCGCGAAGATCGCCACCAGCAACGCCGCCGTCACCAGCAGGGCCCGGACGGCGTGGCCCCGGAAGGATCGGGCCGGTCGCGCGGGGCGCGGGAACGCCGGTCGCGCGGGGCGCGGGAACGCCGGTCGCGCGGGGCGCGGAAACATGGTGTCCTCCGGTGGGTTCGACTGCATGACGCAGCCACTCTAACCCGCGCCCGCCGGTGGTAGCGGCCTGAACCAACCGAACAGAGGACGACGCCGTCGCCGCTGGTGAGGGCCTATTCGGGTCCGGCAGCGGATGTACGCTTCGCCCGATTGGCCCGATCGCCGTATTTGCGGCGGAAACGCTCGACCCGGCCCTGCGTGTCGACGAGCCGATTCGCCCCGGTCCAGAAGGGGTGTGAGTCGCTGGTCACGTCGACGACCACCAGCGGGTAGGTGTTGCCGTCGGACCACTCGACGGTGGCCTCCGACGTGATCGTCGAGCGGGTGAGAAACGCGGTGCCGGTGGAGGCGTCGCGGAAGACGACCGGGTGGTAGTCGGGGTGGATTCCGGGTTTCATGAGTGGTCCTCTCGAGGGATGTCGGTGTGGTCGGCGAGTGCGGGGTCACCGAGGGTCAGGTCGTCGCACGGATCGGTGTGTTCGGTACCGAAGGGGTCGGGGAAATGCGCCCACGCCCGGGGGCCGGCGGCCATTTCGTGGTCGTCGAGGCAGGCGCCGTCGAGGGCGTGTCGGATGTGGTCGGGGTCGGCGCGATGGGTGATGACGACGAGTGCGCTGTGCCGGTCGCCGTGTTCGGGATGCCAGCGCAGTGCCGCCATCGCCCGGCGTTCCGGATCCTCTGCGGCCTGCTCGTCGGCGTCCATGGCGGCCAGCCACCGGCCGCCCTCGGCCACCTTCAGCGCCTCCCCCGCCGACTCCAACCAGAACGCCTGGTCGGGGCGGGTCGCCAGCCACAGTCGACCTCGGGCACAGACGACGCCGTCGAGGAGTGCGTCGAGCGCATCGTGCAGCCGCTCGGGATGGAACGGACGATCGGCGTTGAATTCGACGATGCCGACCCCACATTCGTCGACCAGCGGAGGTTGGTGACGCAGCAGTGGATCGTGTGGGCCGTCGATCCGGCCGCGACGCGCATCCTCCGGGATCGCGCGCAGGAGTTGCATGACGGTGACCGCGGTCATGCGGCGTTGCGGCAGTTCCATGAGGATCGGTGCGCGCGGCGCCACCCTGCGCAGTACCGCCATCAGCCGGGCCGATTGCCACGCGTCGCGCATGACCGGGTCGGCGGCCTGGATGATCAACGCGTCGGCGAAGGCGACCTGACCGACCGCGAGCTGGGCCAGCGTGCGATCGTCGTCGTCGACCCCCATCCCCGCCTCGGCCAGGGTGACGTCGCCGGTGGCGTCCTCGAGCCATCCCATCTCCGAGACACAGGCGATGGTCGCGGAGATCTCGACATCGCGACCGGCCGGACCGTCGATGAAGCCTGGCATGTCGGCGACGATGACGTTGTCGATGGCCCAGCTCAGGGCTTCGGGTTCGACGAGTGGGTCGAGCCGCAGCACGATCTCGTCGACGGAATCGCGCTGATGCAACCGTCGCAGCAGCGGCAGCAGGTCCTCGCGCAGCGTGCAGGAGACGCAGCCGTGCTCGAGGACGACCTCGGTGATCTGCTCGACGGCGCATCCGTCGGGGCTGACCGAGGTGACCGTGCGGATCACCCGACCCGAGGCGATGGCCCCGAGATCGTGGTGCACCACCACAGTGCCGACCATCACGAGTGCGTGGGCTGCACGCCCGACCGCGGCGGAGTCGAGCCCGGTGACGAGCGTGACCGGTGTCCGGCGGCGCGTCGGCTCGGGGACCCCGGGCAAGTGCGGGTCGATCTCGATCACCCCTTCCATTGTTGGCAACAATTTTCATTTACTGGGCTTTCACGGTAGCCTTCTGCGGGTTCTAACGCCAATCGTTTTCAATAAGGAGGTGTGCATGTCTGCGCGTTGCCAGGTCACCGGCGCAACACCCGGATTCGGAAAGTCGGTGTCGCACTCACACAAGCGGACCAATCGCCGCTGGAATCCCAACATCCAACGACGCCGGTTCTATCTACCGAGCGAGGACCGCCACGTCACGCTGCGGGTCAGTGCCCGCGGCATCAAGACCATCGATCGGCGCGGCATCGAGGCCGTCGTCGCCGAGATCCGCGCTCGCGGGGAGAAAATCTGATGGCACGCAACGAAATCCGCCCGATCGTCAAGCTCCGCTCGACGGCCGGTACGGGATACACCTACGTGACCCGCAAGAACCGCCGCAACGATCCCGATCGCATGGTCCTCAAGAAATACGACCCGATCGTCCGACGGCACGTCGACTTCAAGGAAGACCGCTGATGGCCAAGAAATCGAAGATCATCAAGAACGAGAAGCGCAAGGAGATCGTCGCCCGCTACGCCGAACGGCGCGCGCACCTCAAACGCGTCATCGCCGATCCGACCGCGAGCCCACAGGAGCGGGACGACGCCCGTCGCCGCCTGCAGGCACTGCCCCGCGACGCCAGCCCGGTGCGCATCCGCAACCGCGACGCCGTCGACGGCCGTCCCCGGGGATACATCGGCAAGGCCGGCCTGTCCCGAGTCCGCTTCCGCGAGTTGGCACATCGCGGCGAGCTGCCCGGGATCGCCAAGTCCAGCTGGTGACCTCGCACACCGACACCGGCCGACACCTTCTACATCCGTCACCCTGAGGAGGACATCCATGCCCCCGTCGAACACCAAGCGCGGCAAGCGCCGCGACGAGACCCCGCAACGACCACGAAACAAGCTGACCGCCATGGGCATACACCCGACCGGTCGGGATCCGGTGGACTACAAGGACATCGAGACGCTCCGGCAGTTCATCTCCGATCGCGGCAAGATCCGGCCGCGCCGGGTCACCGGGCTGACGCCGCAGCAACAGCGCCAGGTCGCCACCGCGATCCGCAATGCCAGAGAAATGGCGTTGTTGCCCTTCGACTCCCGACGCTGACGCCGGATTCAGCCGCCCTGGAGCTCGAGGCTGATCTCCTCGGCGTCGAGCTGATTGAGGACTCGCGACAGCGCCGCCGAGGAATAACTGCCCTCGCGACGCAAACTCAGCAGTCGTGCACGCTGGACCGCGATGATCTCGCGGCGCACCGCCCGCATCTGCGCGCGCTCGGCGAGGTTCAGACCGTAGGTGGCGCCCGTCCCGATGGCGGGCCCACCGTCGGGGTTCCCACCCTCCCCATCCCCGTCGTTCATGTCCCCGTCGTCGCCACCGACGTCCTCCGCCTCACGAGTGGCCTGCTCGATACGCGCACGCAGCCAAGGGATCTCACGCACCATCTCCGATTGCGCCATCGCTGTCTGCATGGTGGCGTCCATCTCGGCGCGCAACCGCAGACGTTCGGCCCGTTTGTCCTCGACGGTGTCGGGCAGTCGCAGTCTGCGGATCAGCCACGACAGAGTCCCGCCCTGGAGGAGCAAGGACGCGGCCGCCACCACGAACGCCGTCAGCACCAGTAGCGACCGGGAGTGGGTGTCGTCGGGCAGGGTTTGGGCGGCGGCGACGGTGACGACGCCGCGCAGTCCGGCCCACACCATGATGACGCCCTCCTTACGACCCAGCGGCGCGTCGTCGTAGTAGTCGATGTCGGCCAGCGCCCGGGTGATCCGCGCGTTGATCCGACCCGCGGTCTCCGGCGACATCGTCGTCGGCGCGGTCTTGTCCGGGTCGGGGTGGCGACGGAGACGGAACCGGCGTCGCCACCGCGTGAAGCGTCGGCGGACCCGGGCGTCATCACGTCTCGACGCCCCCGCCGTGGCGGTCGCGGTGTAGTTCTCCAGAATCGGCCGCATCGCCTCGCCGCGTTGTCGACGCCGATCGACCCACCACACCAGCGGCACGATGTAGACGGCCCGGATCGCCAACGCCACCCCGAGAGCGGCCAGGCCGAGCCAGACCGCGTGCTGCACCCCGTTGTGTTCGTTGACGACGTCTCCCATGAGGCCGAACAACTCCAGGCCCATGAGGAAGAAGACGCCGCCCTCGGCGAGCATCGCGATCATGCGCCAGTTCTGGGTGTCGGAGATGCGGTGGCGTGGGGTGAGGAATCGCGTGGCCCCCGCGCCGGTGATCAGCCCGGCGGTGACGGCCGCGACCAATCCCGATGCACCCAGTTCCTCGGTGGGCAGATACGCCAGGAACGGCACGGTGAACGAGATCGCCGTGTTGACCGCCGGGTCGTGGACGCGAGCCCGCACACGCAGATTGAGCATCCCGACGACCGCGCCGATCGCCACGGCCAGCAGCACCGCGTACACGAAGTTGACCAGCACTCCCCAGAAGGAGATGGTCGCGGCCGTGGCCGCGATCGCGGCCCGCAACAGCACCAGCGAGGTGGCGTCGTTGAGCATGCTCTCGCCCTCGAGCACCGCGGTCACGCGCGACGGCACGCCGAGTTTCTTGGCGATCGATGTGGCGACCGCGTCGGTGGGACTGACGATGGCCCCGAGCGCCACCCCGGTGGCCAGGCCGATCCCGGGAACCACCGCCCAGAAGAAGAAACCCAGGGCCAGCGCACTGACCAGCACGAGCAGCACCGACAGCGCGCTGATCGTCCCGAAGTCGCGACGGAACTCCATCGCGGGCATCTGCACGGCCGCCGCGTAAAGCAACGGTGGGAGCACGCCGACGAGAATCCATTCCGGGTCCAGGTGCAGCGCCGGAACGATCGGCATGATGCCGATGGCCGCGCCGATCACCACAAGCGCCAGTGCCGCGGGCACACGAATACGCGGAGCGATCTCGGTGACGGCAACGATGAGCAGAATCGCTCCGACGACGATCAGGATCTTCTCCATGCCCCACATCGTCTCCCGAATGCCGGTGATCGAGCCAGGCGGAGTCGAGCGGCGGCTGGGTCGATCGCGGGTTAGGGGCGAACCGCGCAATACCGTACGGGCATCCGGCAAACATGAGGACACGTGGCACACCGCCGACTGTGACATTGACTGTTGACACAAGCGTGTGGGCACACTTACCGTCAGTGACAACGATTGTTGTCGCATGACGCCGGACGCCACCGGCGTACGACGCCCACCGATCTCGGAGGAGACCGACGATGACCCAGGCTCTCAAGTACGTGCCCGAACACGACAAGTCCGACTCCGACAATGACTACAACCAGGTCCTCGAAGACCTGTCGGCCGCGTCGGTGCACCGCAACTTCGACCCCTACCTCGACATCGACTGGGACGCCCCGGAGATGGCCGTCGTTCCCGACGACCCGCGGTGGATCCTGTCGTACGACGTCGACCCGATCGGGCGCCACCCGTGGTATCAGGCGCTGCCGCAGGACAAGCAGATCGCGATCGGCATGTGGCGCCAGGCCAACGTGGCCAAGGTCGGACTGCAGTTCGAGTCCATCCTGATCCGTGGACTGATGCAGTACAGCTTCGCACTCGACAACGGCGACAAGCGCTTCCGCTACACCACGCACGAATCCAAGGAGGAGTGCAACCACACCCTGATGTTCCAGGAGTTGGTGAACCGCATCGGGATGGATGTTCCCGGCGCCAAGAGGTTTTACCGACGGGTGTCCATGTTCGTTCCACTGGTGTCGACGATCTTCCCGACGGTCTTCTTCTTCGGAGTGCTTGGCGGCGAGGAGCCCATCGATCACCTGCAGAAGGACTTCCTGCGCACCACCGATAGCCTGCACCCGGCAATGGCCGCAGTGATGCAACTACACGTCGCCGAGGAGGCCCGCCACATCTCCTTCGCCCATCACCATCTGCGCGAGACGGTCCCGAAGAAGAACCCGCTGCAGCGATTCGTGCTGTCTTTGATTCTGCCAATCACG
This sequence comes from Gordonia sp. L191, assembly GCF_030077625.1. NCBI lineage: Bacteria > Bacillati > Actinomycetota > Actinomycetes > Mycobacteriales > Gordoniaceae > Gordonia > Gordonia sp. L191. The sequence goes on from NZ_CP125996.1 coordinate 3,796,194, forward strand.
ATGCGTCTGCTGCTGGGCGCGATCATGGTGCCGCCGCGCAGATTCCGTCGCGAGTTTGACGTCCCGGACTCGGTGATGCGCGAGATCTTCTGGCGGTCACCGGAATCCAAGCGCGTGCGACGCAACGTCTTCGGTGATGTCCGGATGCTCGGCGAACAGTGCGGCCTGATGAATCCGGCTTCCCGGACGCTGTGGCGTGCACTCGGCATATCGGGCCGGTCGTCGCGGTTCCGCAGCGAACCGGTCTACACCGCGCCCTGATCGCCCCGTCCCCTCGGTCGCCGCATCCCCCGTTCGCCGCATCCCCCGGTCGCCGATCACCGGCGTAGCAAGCGTCCGGTCCCTTCCGTCGAAGCAAGAGATCGCCCATCCCATGCCCCATGTAGTCACCCAGGCTTGCTGCGGCGACGCGTCGTGTGTGTACGCGTGCCCGGTGAACTGTATCCATCCGACCCCTGACGAACCCGATTTCGGTATCGCCGAGATGCTCTACATCGACCCCAACACCTGCGTCGATTGCGGAGCCTGCGTCACCGCGTGCCCGGTCGGCGCGATCACGGCGTCGCATCGTCTCACCGACGGCCAGGAGCGGTTCATCGACATCAACGCGTCGATGTACGCCGGCACCGTTTCGGGTGCCGCGGGCTCGCGGATCGGACTGACCGAGGCCCGCTTCCCGGTTGATCCGGGCCGACGGCTGCCGCTCGCGCCGATTAGCCACCCCGACGCGCTCGCCGTGGCCGGCAAGGTGTCGGTCGGCATCGTCGGATCGGGGCCGTCGGCGATGTACGCCGCCGACGATCTGCTGCGGTACCCGCAGGTGAGCATCACGATGTACGAGCGGCTCGACCGGCCGTTCGGACTGGCGCGCTTCGGTGTGGCCCCCGACCACGAGTCCACGCGCTCGGTCATGCGCCTGTTCGACGACATCGCGGGCCATCCGCGTCTGGAGATCCGACTGAACACCGAGATCGGCCGCGACCTCACCCTCGACGAGCTGCGAGCCCGGCACACCGCGGTGATCTGGGCGGGCGGCGCGCCCACCGATCGCCGTCTGCAGATCGCCGGTGCCGACGCCCGTGGCGTGACCAGCGCGACCTCCTTCGTCGGGTGGTACAACGACCATCCCGATTTCGCCGACCTCGACGTCGACCTGTCGTCTCCCGAGGTCGCGATCATCGGCACCGGCAATGTCGCGCTCGATGTCGCGCGCATCCTCGTTCGTGATCCCGACGACCTCGCCGCCACCTCCATCGCACCCCATGCGCTCGCGGCGCTGCGTTCGTCTGCGGTGCGCAGGGTGACGGTCATGGGCCGTCGCGGCGCCGAACACGCGGCGTTCACCCTGCCCGAACTCGTCGGGCTCGTCGACGCCGGCATCCCGGTGACCATCGACGCCGACGAGGTCCCCGACCCGTCGTCGACGACCGATCCGACCGCTAGCGCCAAACTCGAGGTGCTCGGCGAGATCGCCGCCCGCCCGATCCCGACGGTTCCGCACATCCGTTTCGCATTCGGCCGGGCGCCGCGCGAGATCCGTGTCGTCGACGGCCGCGCGACCGGGGTGGTCACCGACCGCCCCGACGGCACCGGCGAGGTCCTCGACGCCGGGCTGGTGTTGACGTCGATCGGGTACCGGGGCCGCCCCGTCCCCGGACTGCCCTTCGATGACGCCGCGGGTGTGGTGCCCCATTCCGGGGGACGCGTCATCGCCGACTCGTCGACCGGCGAGGCGATGCGCGGCATGTACGTCACAGGGTGGATCAAACGTGGGCCGTCGGGGTTCATCGGCACCAACAAGACCGACTCCGCGGAGACGGTCGGGTCACTCGTCGACGACCTCGAAAGCGGCGTGCTCACCCCCGCGGGAGGCTCGCGGCGAGGGATTTTATCCCGACTCGGCCGCACCTGATCCCCACGAATTCGTGGACAGCTCTCACGATTTCGTGGATGGTCTGTCCCGCAAACCGGGAACGGTCACGATTTGGCGTCCTTTGACTCCTGCCTGTGAATCGCCTGCTGCGCAGGGCCCCAGCGCCGAGTAACGTCGTCGGCGCGAATGGGGGTGAGCATGCCCGGAACGATCTCTCGTTTCGACTACATCGACGCGGCACGAACCATAGGCGAGCGATTCGCCGGACTCGTGCGTGACGTCGACACCCCTGATGCGCGCGTCGAGTCCCGGCGAGGATGGTCGCTGGCCGACTGCGTCGGCCACATCGCCTGCGAACCCTCCCGCTACCTCGACCTGGTACACGGGAAAGACGAATGGCCATGTCATCCAAGCTTTTTGGCCGACATCTACGCCAAGCAGATCGCCAACCTCCCCACCCGTGACACGTGCGCGCTGAGCGAGCGCTTCCTCGCCGATCTCAACGACCTGCTCGACACCGTCTCGCACTTCGGGGCCCGCGTGCCGATGATGCGCATCGGCGGCCGTCAGCGCGTGCGCTCGGACACCGCGCTGGGAATCCTCATCGGAGAAATGGCCGTGCGGGGTCGGGACATCGCGCGCGCCGTCGGCGAGCAGTGGGACATCGATCCGGCGATCGCGCCACTGGTGACACGAGGCGGCCATCAACTGCTGCGCCCGTGGGCCGACTCGCATTCTTGCTGCGGCCACAACGCCACCTACGACATCCGCATCCGCCGCACCTCCGAGCGGATCATCTATCGGTTCGTCGACGGCCGTCTGGAGATCGACCCCACCGACCCGCCGCATCCCGATGTCTTCATCAGCATCGACGCGGAGACCGTCGTCCTCGCCGCGCACGGCCGCTTCTCGCCCGGGTCGGCGTTGCTGGGCGGCCGTGCCTTCGCCTGGGGCGCCAAGCCGTGGCTGGCGCTCGGGCTCAACCGGCGACTCGCCGCAGCGCGCAGTCACACGATGACGTCCTGACTTCTACAGCGATTCGCTGACGAGCACCGCCGCGGTGCCCGGCTCGAGCGCGTCGAAGATGTGCTCCACGTCGCCCGGGTAACCGATGTAGTCGCCGGGTGCGAGCTCGACGGGGTTCTCGGTCGGCCCGATCAGTGCCCGGCCGGCGCTGAGCACCACATGCTCGACGACGCCGCGGGCGTGCGGGGCCGACCGTCGCGGCGCACCCGGCTCGGCCCGGATCAGATAGATGTCACGACGTGAACCGGGCGGGGCCGCCGACAGCAGTGTCGTCAGATAGTCGGCGTCGGCGGCCGCGATGACCGGTCCCTCCCCCGCGCGCACCACCTCGACCCTGCGTTCGGGGGCGTCGAGCAGTGCCGAGAACTGGATTCCCAGTGCGGTACTGAGCGCCCACATCGTCTCCACGCTCGGGTTCCCGACGCCGGATTCGAGCTGGGACAAGGTGGACTTGCTGACCCCGGCCTGACGCGCGAGCTCGCCGAGCGACAGGCCCGCGCGGGTGCGCTCGCGCTTGAGTCCGGCGGCGACGAGCTTCTTCGGATCGACGGACGCCGCGGCACCCGCCGACCCGTCGTTCTCTTCATCGAACGATCGTTCTTCTTGACGTACGACAGCCATGTGTTCATCATAGTGGCCATGCGTTCGCCAGACAGTACGACTCTCACGGCCGGGAGGCCTCGCCGGCCATGGCGGGACCTGGACAACGCCACCATCCGCGCCGTCGCGGTGATGTGCCTGTCGGTGATGGTGATCGGCATGTCCTACGGCGTCTCCGGACACAGCGCCGGACTCGCATGGTGGCAACTGGTGATCATCGCGACCGTCGTCCTGGCCGGGTCGTCGGAGTTCGTCTTCGTCGCCGTCCTCGCCGCAGGCGGCGCCCCGCTGCTCGGCGCCGCCGCCGGGCTACTCGTGAACACCCGAAACCTCGGGTACGGCCTGGCCGTCGGTCGCCACCTCGACCGCGGGATTCCGATGCTCGTCGGCGCACACCTCATCAACGACGAGACCGCCGCCCTGGCCACCGCCGAGACCGACCGCAGACGTGGGCGTGCAGTGTTCTTCCTCTGTGGCACAGGCATTCTCGTATGCTGGCCGCTCGGTGCGGCGTTGGGTGCCGCGCTCGGGTCACTCGTCGCCTCTCCCGAGTCGCTCGGGCTCGACGCGGCGTTCCCGGCACTGCTGGCCGCACTGGCACTACCCGCTCTGCGTGATCGGGCGACACTGGCGGCGGCGCTCATCGGTGGCGCCGCGGCACTGGCGGTGACACCGTTCGTGCCGGCCGGGCTGCCCGTGCTCGTCGCACTGGTCGGGGTGCTGGCGACCGTCCGGCATCATTCCCGAAAGCCGGCAACCGTGGCCGCCGACGAATGCCTCGAGGCCGGCGCATCATGAGTCACTCCACCGGAATCATCGTCGGCGTGGCGGTTCTCGCGATCGGCACCTACCTGCTGCGCATCGCCGGCCCGGCGTTGCGTACGCGGATACAGGTGTCGGCGCGCACCGCCGCCCTCCTGGACCGCGCCGCCGTCGTGCTGCTGGTGTCGGTAGCCCTCACCGGAGCCCTGTACTCCGGCCACGAGGTCATCGGGTGGGCCCGTCCTGCCGGAGTGGCCGTCGGAGTCGTTGCCGCACTGTGCAAAGCGCCGATCGTGGTCGTCGTGATACTCGCCGCCGCGAGCGCCGCGGGACTGCGCGCGCTCGGTGTCGCGTGATGCGCGGCTAGAACGCACTTCCCGTGATTGGCGCGGCCCGGTCACAGGGCACCGATTGCGGGTGGGCCGGGTCGAGCGCGTTCAGCACGAAGTACGCCGCCCGGCGCGAACCGGCGAGACCCGCGTGCTCGGTGTAGTCGACGGAACACCCTTGTTGCACAACGATGTTGTGGACGTTCGCACCACCGGGAAGCTGTCCGGACGTGTACGGGACGACGAGTTCGTCGTAGCGGGTGCTGATGTTGGTGTAGGTGATGTTCGGCAGGTACACGCCGCCGGCGCGCAACTTGGTCAGAAACGGTGACGTCGGATCGAATTGGGCGCAGGCCTGACACAGCGGGAATTGCGCATCGGTCAGCCCGAGTCCACGCAGCAAGGGCATCAGCACGGCGGCGCCGCCGACATTGGTTCCCTGCCACAGGGGCGCCAGTGAGACATACTTGTCGATCTTGTTCGCTCCGCCGAGGAATTTGGCGTAGTAGTCCGGGATCACAGTGCCCTGGGAGTGGCCGACGATGTCGACCTTGCGGGCCCCGGTGGCGGCGAGGACCTTGTCGACGAAGGTGGCGAGCTGCGCCGCACCGGACTCCATCGGCTTCATGCCACCCACCGCGCTGACCGGCCACGGCGCTCCGTCGATCACCCCGTAGGTCAGTGCGAAGACGCAGTAACCCTGGTTCTTGAGCAACGGCACATAGGTACCCCAGTTGGTTTGTTGTGAGCCACCCGTGCCGTGCACGAGCACCACCGGCTCCGGATGCGCCGTCGACGGCTTGCACCCGAAGTCATTGGAGCCGGGCAGGGAGCCGCCCGGATGGGCGAGTTCGTCGGGGATGCCGCCCAGAAAGTTGTAGGTCACCGGCAGATCGGCCCGGGCGATTCCGCCACCCGAGCCGATGAGCAGCGTGGCTGCGGCGGCGAGCACACCGATGACGACGACGATCCCCCGGAACCTCATGGAGGCAACCTAGCAAGCGCTTGGGTGACGGGTTCGATGTTTGCCGAAATCGGCGATGGGATCTCCGGGCCGTCGGCTACCGATCCGCGATCAGGTCGGCGAGCGCCTCGGGGACGATGCACAGGGTGTCGGCGATCTTCTGAACCGTCGCCGCGTCATCGATTGCGCCGGTCAGGACGCCGCGCGCCTCGTCGACGTCCACTCCGGACTCGTCGGCGACGGCTTCGAACGTGGGGTCGATGCCGACGTCGCCGAACATCGATTCGAACTTCGCGGGAACGCGAGTTGCAGTCATGGCGAAAGCGTACGCGGCCCCTCCGATGTCAGGTATCGGCGGAAAGTATGAGACCCTGGTTACGGGTCGTCGCATCGACGGCCCAAAGCAACAGGAAGAAGTAGCAGGATGGCACAGGGAACCGTCAAGTGGTTCAACGGCGAAAAGGGCTTCGGCTTCATCGCCCCCGATGAGCAGGGTGAGGACGTCTTCGTCCACTTCTCTGCGATCACCGGGAACGGATATCGCACCCTCGAGGAAGCCCAGCGCGTCGAATTCGACGTCGAGCAGGGCGCCAAAGGACTTCAGGCCACCAACGTGAGCGCTCTGTAAGAGTTCTCGCTTCGGCCTCTCGGCCCCGGCACCGATTCGGTGTCGGGGCCGAGCCGTATCCGGACCCCATCCACCGGCCTGTCGCCTGCCGCTCGCCGTCTGCTGCTGTAGGGTCGAACCCGTAGCCCGCGCACACCGCGCGATCCGGCCGCCCACTCGCCTCGCCCATCACCGACGGCTGATGTGGATCGTCACGCGTGAGAGACCCTCAACGATGACGGATTCTCGCAACTACCCTGACGAACGGCGTCACCCACAGACATCGAGGACCCCGATGGACCACAACCTCTTTTCACATCAGAACGAAAACCCCTCCCAGACAGACGATCTGACACAGAATCCGATGTCTTTCCAGCTCGTGTTCTCCGACACCGCAGAGCGCCGCGCCGCGGATTCCGCACGCGACTCCGGCAGTCGCCGTTCCGGCCGATAGTCAGTCCGCCGACCCGCTCGGCCCCACGTCACCGCAACCACCGGCGGAGAGCCACGGGCTCCCCCGCCGGCGGTCTTCTCCTGCCGCAGAGTCGCCTGCCACACAGTCGTCTGCTGTAGAGTCGGCCCGGTAGCCCGCGCACACCGCGCGAACAGGCCGCACGATCATCTCCTCTCTCAATGGCGTCGCACGACGCCGACGGCTCAGATCGCCGCACAGTCGATGCCACGCGACGCGTCCACCCGCCGATCGGGCCGGTGGCCGACTTCCGCTCTCGCACAACACGTCAGCCCGACCCACTTCACTGCCGACGCGCAGCACCACAGATCGAGGCACTTGTGTCCCCCACCCGAGAAATCTCGGCCCCCCGCAACGAATTCGTGAGTTCTTACACGGAGCTGGCCGCCGAGGTTCGCGCCTCCGGCCTTCTCGACCGTCGCCGCAACTACTATCTGGTCCGCATCGTCGCCACGTCGGCGAGTTTCTTCGCACTCTGGACGGTGGTTCTCCTCCTGGGTGATTCGTGGTGGCAACCGGCACTCGCCGTGCTGCTCGCCGTGGTCAGTACCCAATTCGGTTTCCTCGGGCACGACGGTGCCCATCGCCAGATGTTCGCTTCGGCTGCGGCCAACGAGTGGACGGCTCGCATCGTGGCCGCGGTGGGCGCAGGACTCTCGCTGCACTGGTGGCGCGGCAAACACAATCGGCATCACAAGGCGCCCAACCAGATCGGGACCGATCCCGACATCATCGACGGCCCGATCGCCTTTGTTCCCGACGTCGCGGCGCGGCGGTCGGGCATCGCCGCGTGGCTCACCCGTCGCCAGGGCTGGTTCTTCTTTCCATTGCTGACTCTCGAGGGCGCTGCCCTGCACGTGGCCAGTATCCAAGGACTCGTCACCAAAGCACCTGTGCCGCATCGATTATTGGAGCTGTCACTCATCGTGGCCCGGCTCGGCGTGGCGACCGTCCTGCCATTCGTGGTGATGACGACGGCCCAGGCCGTCGTGTTCGTTCTGCTCCAGATGGCCGTGTTCGGCGTCCTGCTGGGCGGCGCCTTCGCCCCCAACCACAAAGGTATGCCGTTGGTACCCAAGGATGTACGTGTCGATTTTCTGCGCCGGCAGGTACTCATGTCACGCAACATCCGCGGCGGGCGGATGATCGACTTCATGATGGGTGGCCTGAACTATCAGATCGAGCATCACCTCTTCCCCAGCATGCCGCGCCCCAACCTCGCCAAGGTCCGACCGCTGGTGCAGGCGCATTGCGCGCGCCTCTCGGTCACCTACACCGAGACGTCGCTGATCGACTCCTACGCCATCGTCGTCCGATACCTCAACCAGGTCGGGCTCGGCGAACGCGATCCGTTCACCTGCCCCCTGGTTCGTATGTATCGCTGAGGCCCCGCCTCACACGCTCAGACCCGCACGTCACCGACCCCCGGTTTACCGACCCCAAGTTCGCCGACCTCTGGCTCCCCGACCCCGTGCTCGCCGATCTCGGCCGACATCCGGGCCGAGAGGTGGTAATTCATCACCGCCAGGGCGACGAGGCCGACAGCGAGGTTGCTCAGGGCGCCGAACCCCTCGAGCGCAAAGTCGACGAGCGCATTGCTCAGCGTGAAGATCAGTGCGGCGAGTCGCAGCAGACGAAGCGGCCAGGCCTGCTCGGTTCGGCGGCGGGCGATCATTCCCGGTATCGAGAGCAATGCCGTCGCAATGCCACTGATGAACAGAATCCATGCGGCATGCCGGTTTCGACTGAGTTCGAGGTACAGGTGGAGTTCGCCGCTGTCGATGTGTCCGACGAACAGCTGCCACGCCCCGAGCACGGTCGCCCACACCGAGGTGATCACCAACAGGGCGCCGAACACCGTCACCCAGCGGGGACTGCGCGCGAACCCGGGGATCAGCCGCACGGCCCGAGCGCGTAGCGCCACGAGCCGGTCGGGGCCGGTGGCACTGGTGGACAGCAACTCTCGGATCGTGGCGATCTGCGTCGGGTCGCCACCTCGATCAGCGGCATAAGCGAGAAACCACTGCGCCTGTGTCCGTCGACGGGGCGGCAAACCGTGACTCACCCCGTCGGCGGCGATCGACGCGGCGTTCGCCAGCGCCTCGGCCACGGTCGGTTTCGCGAGGTCTCGGACCACCCTGCTGATCAGCAGCACGACCACGACGAGGATGTACATGATCTCCGCCGACGGTCCGTAGAAGTAATCGTTGTTCTTGGTGACGAATTTGCCGACCTCGTCGAGGAACAGCCCGAATCCGATGCCGCCGAGGGCAACCGCAGCAAGGCGAACGGTGGCACCGAGAAACAGCCACCCGACGATGAGCGCGATCATCATCAGCGCTCCACCCCACAGCGCATGCGCGATGTGGAGTGTGCCGCCACCGATCTGCGGATAGCCGGTGAGCAGAAGATAGGCACGCGTGACGAGAATCGTGCCGATGGTGAATATCAGAAACCATTCGACGGTCGTGGTCCCGTAGGCGCTACGGACCACGACCGCCGTTCTCTGGGGCCGTGACATCGTCCGATTATGCTGGCTCGACGTCGGCGCAATGCCGGTTTCGACGGGTTCGCGTCCAGACCTCACCCCCCGCTGGTCCGGCGCATCCATGTCGGTGATGCCCCCTACCGCAACACCACCGACCGGCCCGCCGATCGCGCACTCCGGCATTCGCCATCATGCCCACGGGGAACCTAACCACAGCTCACCGGATTCGGCAAGATAAATAATTCCATCACTTTCGTGAATCACGAAAGTGGGTAGGTCCGACCGTCGAAATCAGCGAGCGGTGGCGATCCCCAGCGACGGGAAGAAGTAGCACGTCGCATTGCCCTTGTTGACGGTGCCGTAGATCGCGGAGAGCACGGTGCCCGAACCGGTGTCGACCAGGCCGCCGCGGACGCCGTTGGAGGGCAGCGCGTTCAGAGCCACCTTGAGCGGCGCGAGTGTGGCGCTGTTGGCCGGAATCCCGGCGTGCTTGGCGAACGCGTTGATGATGACGTCGGAGAGGCTGCCCATCGGCGCCCCCAATCCGCCTTGGAAGGTGTTGACGTTGAACCACGCCACCTGCATTCCGGACTTGTTGCCGGAGTCGTTGAACGTGCCGACCGGGACGAAGCCGTAGAGGATCTCGCCCTTCCGGACGGCATTGATGTCACCGAGCCCACGAACGGTCAAGTCGCCCAAGATCGGCGTATACGGCCCCGCAACCGCTCCGCCGAGCGCCGACGGGAAAGTGAAGTCGGTGCAGGCACCGATGGTCGGGGTGAACGGGGTGATGCCCAGCTTCTTCAGAAGGGTGTTCGCGGCGCCGATTCCGTCGATCACACTCGCCGCGTCCTGCGGGTGTGGGGTGATCGCGTCGAGAGCCTGCTTGGCGGCCAGCGCTTCTCCGGTCGGTGCCGCCGACGCCGCAGGTGCCCCCAGTGCCGAACCCGCGACGAGCGCTACGGACACGGTGGCCGCGGCCACGAGGCTGCGGAAGCTGATCTTCATTGAGTACTCCTCGATCGACGGTTCCCGACGTCGGACGATATCGCAGTCGGTGGGCGATACCGCAGTCGGTGCTCGGCACGGTGGGAATTCTTGTGTTTCACCGAATGGCCCGGTTCGTCCGGTCAACGGATACCGAGCACCGTCGATTCGAGCGCACAATCGACGCAATTGTCGATCGCTTCTTCTTCACGTGCTCTCGGCCCGCGACTTCCTCTGCGCAAAGGAGCTCCACCAGTGACAGCGCCATTCGGTCCACCACCCCCCGCTCCTGTCCCGCCCGGCCGCAAGAAGCGTCCGTTGGCGATCGGGCTGGGGATCATCACGGTCCTGATACTCATGTTGTTCTCGTGCGGGGTCGGATCGGCCATGCACGGCAGCGACAAGGCGGCCGCTCCAGCGACGCGGACCGTGGTCAGTACGGTCACCGCGACGATGACCGAGACCACCACCGCCACCGCCGTCGCGAGCACCACCACGCCGGCGCCCACCACCAGCGAGCAGACGGGCGGTCCGACCGTGGCGCGTGGGCTCATCCCCCAAACCACAACCCCGATCACCACCGATGCACCGGCTGCGCCGACCACCGACGAGGGATCGAGCGTCTACTACAGCAGTTGTGCCCAGGCACGCGCCGCCGGAGCGGCGCCGCTGCACGTGGGAGACCCCGGCTACCGAGCCGGACTCGACCGTGACGGCGACGGCGTGGCCTGCGAATCCTGATCGCGCGCTTGGCTGTTCGCTCGATTTCCGCACCCCTGCGGACCGCCCGTCCACCGGCACCGGATTCTGGTTATGTCTCGCCGATACGAATACAGATTCCACCGATCCGGCACGACACGCCGAGAATCCGTGGTTCGCCACGGCGTGTCTGCGTCAACCATATGTGTATCCGGCTGGGGCCGCCGGCCGCGAGCCCGAATCGACCGAACAGTCAGCCCACGCCGAGTGGCATGGCGAAATTGTTGTCGGACAAGCCTTTTTGGTTCTTCAGCGGCCCCAACCATTGCCGTTGAAGGGCATGATCGGTCCGCGTTCCCCGTCCGCGTTGCGAGGCGAGATCGGCGAGTACCCACCACCCGTCGAGGGGTAGGCGCGTTTCTCGCGTCTCGGGATCAGCTTGCTGAGCCGATCACGCCAGCCTCCGTGCCCGTTTCCGCGTCCCATACAGCCAGGCTACGACCTCTCGCCGTCGCCCGGCCACTGTGTCGATACGACGCGTCGGTTCTCGACGCCGGCAGCAGCGCGGGCCTTGACCATCGACGAGCTGCAGCAGTTGCGGATCCGCATCGCCACCTGGTCGGGCACCAACCAGTACGGACCCAAGCGGGGGATGGATTTCCCCGACCTCGCCGACTGCCTCATCGGGTCCGGTGGGCGCATCTCCGAGGTGCTTGCTTTCCAATGGGAGCACATCCGGTGGGCCACCGACCTTTCACCAGCCATGGTGTACCTCGCGGGTGCGATCAACAAACGCGGCGAATACCAGCCGCGGCCGAAGACCGCCACAAGCCAGCACTGGCTCATCCTGCCCGACTTCATGGTGAGCGCCCTACAGCGACAGAAAGCGCGCGCGACCTCTCCTCGAACGAACTCGGACTGGTATTCCCCTCCCGGGCTGGCGGACCCCGCACCACCGCCAACACCCGGCGTCAGTTCCGCGACGCCCGCAAGTTCGTGGTCCTCAAGAACGGTGAGCCCGACGGACCTGCCGACATGTTCGAATGGGTGACGCCGAAGACCTTCCGCAAGACCGTGGCGACGATCCTCGCCGACGAGATCGGCATGGAGGCCGCAGCCGAGCAGCTGGGCCACACCTCGCCGGAGATCACCCGCCGCCACTACGTGCAGCGCAAGAAGATCACGGGAGATGTCCGTCATGTGCTGGACCGGCTCGCTCCGGTTTCTCGTGGGTATTCCGTGGGTGACACGAAAAACGGCCCCTTCCGGAAGTCGGAAGAGGCCATCTGAACTGCGGTTTCTGTGGGCCTAACAGGACAACAATCGAACCCCGACGACGGCGAGTAGCCAGGGCGATTCACACACAACGACGATCGGCGATGTCAACGGATCGACCAAGAAAACCGGTGATGACCACAAGAAACAGACCACGCCTGGCGCGTCATGACATGGTCTGAAGGAACCGGTCGGAGAGCGCCTCCGTGGATCTCTGTCAAACCCGCCGGCCGGCTTCGACGACCCCTCACGTAGAACGCACCTGCCAGATCGGACGGTCGAGGGACCGCCCCTTGGGGCGCCGACGCCTCAGGGCAGTCGCCAACTCCGCAAGCTCACACCCCGACAAATCGAAGACACCGGTCAGCGAGTACCAAGACGGGGTGTCCGCTCGTGATCTGGCCGCCAAGTACCGCATCCACCGCATGACCGTCACCAGGCTCATCCATCGCAGCGGACACCACACCAGACCGGCTCAATCATTCGATGGAGATCAACTTCAGCTCCTTGCGGACTACCGTCCCGGCAACTCGACCAACGCGCTCAGACGCAAGTACGGCGTCGCGGGTATGCACGGTTGCGCGGTTGCTTACGGACTACCGGAGTCGACCTACGACGACAATAGATAGCGACTCAGTAGCCGAGTTCGTTGTAGGTTTTCACGCTGCCTCGATTGGGTAGATGGAGAGGTGGTGAATGAACCGTCCTGGATCGGATGGAGACCTGGTTTAGGCCACCTCCGCCTCGGAGGCGACGGTGTCACGGTAGCGCGTCTCGTACTCGATGGGTGGGCAGTAGTCCAGAGACGAGTGCAATCGCTCGGTGTTGAACCAGTGGACGTAGGCGGCGGTCTCTCGTTCGACGTGGCCCCGATCGTTCCAGGTGCGGCCGGTGTCGATCAACTCGGTCTTGTAGAGGCCGATCGCCGATTCCATGAGCGCATTGTCGAGAGCATCACCCACCGATCCGATGGAACCGGTGATGTTAGCCTCGGTCAAGGCGGCGGTGAACGCCAACGACGTGTACTGACTTCCCGCATCGCTGTGATGCACCAAACCCGTTGAGGTAAAAGCGAATCCGGATCTCCGTCGAGTGAACAGTGCTTGTTCGACCACACTGGTCACCAACGGTGTGTGCTTGCTGGTCATGACCCGCCATCCGAGGATGCGCCGTGAGAACACATCGACGAGGAACGCCACGTAGACGAACCCGGCCAATGTCCACACGTAGGTGAAGTCGGCGACCCACCACTGATCGGGATGTGTGGGTGTATTCCACTGCCGCTCAACATGATCAGGGAAGCGCGGTGCCGTCTCGTCGCGACGGGTGGTGGTGATGCGATGCGAGCCACGAACCGCGCCGGAGATTCCGCAGATCCCCATCAGCCGGCCGATCTGGTCGCGTCCCATCATGTGACCGGCACGCCACATCGCGTGATACATCTTGCGCACCCCATACACACTGCGGTTCTTCTTAAACTGCTGGTAGACGGCGTGCGCGGCATACGCCTCGGACAGTGTCGCTGCCGAGATCGTGCCCCGCTGTTTGTGGGCGTAGTAGGTGGACGGGGCGATCTGCATTCCGTACTCGGTGAGTACCCGGCAGATCGGATCGACCCCGAACTGGTCGCGGTGAGCGTCGATATACTCGACGATCAACGAAGTCGGCGGTCGATCTCCGCCGCGGCGAAAAACGCCGACGCTGTCTTCAAAATCTCATTGGCTCTGCGTAATTCGGCGTTCTCCCGCCGAAGTTCACGCAATTCCGCGTCATGGGCGGCCACCGTCGTCCCCGATCCGGAGACGATCGGAGTGTCCTTCTCGATCCAGTTGCGTAGCGTCGCCGGATTGATGTCGAGCAACTCCCCGACATGACGACGCGCTCCTGACTTGGACTCGCCGGGCTCGGCAAGCCGATCCCGATACATCCTCACCGCCCGCTCACGGGTCTCCTGGTCGAACTTCCGTGGTGCTCCCATATCCGTATTCTCCTGGTGAGATCACGGTCTCCACCAGACCCAGGACGGTTCAGATATACAGCGACGGTCTCGAGACGGCGTCGCAACTCGCGAGCGCCCACGCACGGCAGCAACGAGCCGCAAACGCCATGGCGAAGTTCGTCAAGCTGACTGGATCGAGAATCCCTATCAACTGTTCGCGGCGGATATTAGTCGTCGGGTGGGCCGCGTATCTGCTTCCACCCGTCGTCATACTTGCGGCCATGTGGGCGAGCAAGTCGGTCCTATCGACTTTCACCCCCGTCGTCCATGCACTCCTCGCCGCGGCGCTGTCGTTCCCCGCCGTCGTCGCTATCCTCGTCGCCGCGTACAACTTTCGGTTCGTTTGGTCGAAGATCGAGATGGTGGGTGGTGCGCTCACAGGCTTCCTGAGTGCGTCAACAGGGCTCTCTCTGGTGGCAACCTCAGCAAGCGTAATTGAAATCGCTTGCGGGCCATGGTGGGTACTATTCCAGCTTACCGCTACCACCGTCCTGACCATCGGCCTCATCCGCTACAACTTCCGAGCTGCTCGCGAAGCCCGACCGAGCTGGCGCAGCGCGATGGCTGTCGGACTACACCGCCGGTTCGCCACGAATTTTGCCCTGGCCGGTTAAGCGTCGACGCATAAGAGGCATGCACGGTTACATGATCGGGAGTGCCGATCATGTAACCGCTCTTGGCTGGGGCCGACCTGTCAGGCGCGAAGCAACTCCAGCGGATCGACACCCAAGAAGTCTGCGAACTTCTCGACGCTCCGCAGCGATAGGTTCCGCTCGCCGCGCTCCACGCTGCCCATGTAGGTGCGGTGCACGCCCATGCGGTCGGCGAAGTCCTCCTGGCTGTAGCCACGTTCCAACCGATACCGGCGCAGATTGCGCCCCACGACCTTCTGCAGCTCGCCTTTCATAACGGGCAGTTACGTTTCCGGTCCGCTACTTGAAGGTCTACAGACTTATAAGTAGCGTCGATGCTCCCAGCGGTTGCTGGAGGAGCGGGAGACGATCATGCCGGTGTCACTGCGCGCCCTCTCAGAGAGCCACATCCCGGCGATCCTGGAAGCCTGCTCCGACTGGGAGGAACTGGCCCAACACGGCCCGCCCTACTGGCGACCACGGAGCCCGGCGGAACTCCGGCGCAAGATTGATGCGACGTCCGGGCCGGCGCCGGCCACCGAGTACAACTTCGTCATGCGCACCGATGGTGGGCGCTTGGTCGGCGAATGCTCGCTACACGCCATCGATTGGCGCAGTCGCGTGGCCCAAGTGGGCATCTGCGTGTGGTCGCCGGAGGATCGCACACACGGCCACGGACGGGGCGCGGTGCAGTCCATGGTCGAGTGGGGCTTCGACCATCTTGGGCTGCACCGGCTCGAGGCCTGGATCGTCGACGGCAACGCCGCGATCTCGCCGCCGAGGGCGACCTGCCGACCAAGATCGTTCGCCAGCGCATCACCAAGCTTCAACAACAACGGGACGAACTTCTGACTCGCCAGAGCGAGCAAGACGTCGACCTCGAAGCAGGTGCCCGTCACATCCGTGCATGCCTCGACGTCCTCGCCAACCCTCGAACGCTGTACACGGCAACCTCCGACGAGGTCCGCCGACAACTCAACCAGGCCATCTTCACACGTCTCTACATCGACGACGACGAAGTCACGAGTCACGAACTCACCGACGCGTTCGACGGCCTGATGAAGGTCCAGAGAGAATGGATGGCCGACACCACCGCCGACCAAACGCAAACCGGCCCTCCCGCAGGAGGACCGGCCGCTGTTGATGCGTCTTGTTTGAGTAAGCCCGCACTTCGCATCTCTGAGGACGACGTTTTGAGTGCGGAACAAATGGTGGAGCTAAGGGGAATCGAACCCCTGACCTACTCGATGCGAACGAGTCGCGCTACCAACTGCGCCATAGCCCCGTGCCGGTCCGGAAACCGATCGTTGACACTCTAGCAGCACAGCCCGCGCACCTCACAAACGCCAGGTCATACCGTGTCGTGACCTCGTGCCGCTACCCTGCATCTCGTGGCCGAGATGACGAATGAGCAGTTGGCAAGAGCGTTGGACGCAGCGATCGCGGTGATCGATCCGCTCCTCGACGTGCTGGCCGAACGGGACCCGCTGGGCTTGAAGGCGCACACCTTCGACGAGGGCGACCATTCCGGGATCGCCGCAGTCCAGCACGCCGTCGCCAAGGCGCTCGACGTCGCCGACTGGCCGGGCACCAAGGGCTGGACGGAACTGTCGATGAAGGATCGAGCCGAATGGTGGATCAGCCGGCTCGGCACTATCAACACGATCGCCGTCGCCTATCCCGGCGCACTGGGCGCGTGGGCCAAGGTGTTGCCCCTGGCAACTCCGTTGGGCTTCGCCAATCAGGCCACGGTCCTCGTCGCGATCGCCCGCGAGTACGGCGTCACCGAGCGCGCGTGGCAGATACGCCTGCTCGCGTCGGTGCTGTGCGACCGCGACCTCCCCGATGACGCTCTCCCGGCATCGGTGACACCGGTCGGCCCGGAGGACGCAACCTCGAAGCGATCGGCCCTGCGTCTGCTGTGGGACATCGCGCAGATCCTGCGCAAGGTCGACGCACAGATGAGTCGGCGCCCCCAGCCGCCCCGGCCGTTCTCGACACTGTCGTGGGTTCCGCTGCTGGGAGCGCCGTCGCTCTACATCGGGGAACGGCTGGCACTGTGCCGCGCGGTCCGATCGGGACGCGAATGGATTGTCGCGCACCCGGAGTCGCTGAATGTCAGCCGGCCGCGGCCTGCCGGAAGTCCTCGTCCTCGCGCATGACGCGACGCCGCTGGAACGGCGGCAGATGGTCGAATACCGGGTCCTCGTCGTCGATCTCGAGGACCACCGCACCACCAGGACGACGTAGCCGCGGCGGCGGCGGGGCGGCAGCGAACTCCGGTGTCTGCATCTCGCGGCGCTCGCGCTCTGCCTCGGCCTTCGCGGCGCGACGTGCGCGGGCGATGCGCTGAGCCCGAATCTGCTCCTCTGCCTTGACGGTTCGCCGCAGGTAGAACAGGTATCCGACGAACAGCACTCCCGTCACCCCGGTGGCGATCCAGCCGTATTGGCCGAACAGCACACCGCAGACGATCGCGGCAATAACCATCGCCGCGAGCGTCAAAGTCACCCGCTGACGCTCTTTGTAGCGCAACACGTCGCCGGTCGCATCGATCGTGTACGCGCTCCGACGACGAGACTTCCTGTCCTGCTTGACCTCCGGAACCGTTTCCTTCGCCGCGGCAGGTGTTGCCTCCCGACGCTTCCGGATACCTTCGAGTTCTTCGTCGACCTCGTCCTCGAGATCTACTTCGTCGTCGTAGTCGTCATCGTCATATTCGTCGTACTCGGAATCCTCGTAGTCACCGCCGAGATCGTCCTCGTACTCGGCGTCCTCGTCGTCATACTCGGCGTCTTCGTCGTAGTCATCGTCGTACTCGGCGTTTTCGTCATCGTCGTACTCGTCGTCGAGTTCGGCGTCCTCGTACTGCGACTCGTCGTCGAGTTCGTCGTCCTCGTCCTCGTCGAGCAGGTCCACCTCGACCTCGACGACATCGACCTCGACACGAGTGATGGTGACCTTCTCGGCCACCGTGTCCTCGGTGTCGTCGACGTCGTCGGTCTCGACGTCACCGGTGAGCACCTCGTCGGCGTCGGAGTGAACCGACGAATCCGCTTGTGCAGTCAAGTCTTCGGCGTCGCCATCGACGGTGTCGTCGTCCTCGGCAACATTGTCCTCGGTGGCATCGTCCTCGGCGTCGAGAACGGCGGTCGCCGAGCGACGAGCGGTCGTGCGTTCGGCGACGTAGCTCGGATCGTGCGGGTGTGCACCGGCCGCGCGCCGCCGCCGGGTGCTGCGGGTTCGGGTGCCACCACGATGGAGGAGACGGGTCGCCTTGGCGACCTCGGTGGTCTTCTTGGTCTGCGGGCGACCCTTGATCACCATCGGCACCAACACGAAGAGCCACACCGCAACGAGGCAGATCCACAGGACGGAGTTCGGCATGGCTCTCCCTTTCTTCACTCTGGTTACACCGGGCCACTCCACAATCTAGGTGCGGACGCGCCGCATCCTGCGCAGACGCGCCGGGGCACACCCGAATCAGTCCAGTTCACATGCACTTCTCAGCGGACGCGCTTGGTCATTCGGCGATGAAGCGCGCGTCGACGGTCACCGACAACTCGATGTCGCGGGATCGCAGGTCGAGCGATGGCGAGCCGCCGTCACCGGCGGGCGCCCCGGCGGCCAGCAGTGCCCGGGGCATCGGCTGGTGGGCATCGAGCATCTCCGGGTCGGCGAGCTGGGTCGGGGTGACCGGCCCGCGCCCGACCGCATCGGCGTAGGCCTGCGCCTTGAGTACGGCGTCCTCGACGGCCGCACGCCGCAACTCCGCCTCATGCCGACGACGGCTCTCCGGGGTGAGCGCCCACCGCACGCCGGCGACGTCGACCCCGGACTCCTGCGCCCACACGTCGATGAACCCGCCCAGCGCGTCGACGTCGGCGAACTCGATGTCGACGCCGATGTTGGTGGAGTACACGAGGTCTCGCAGCTTGCCCTTCGCGTCATAGGGCCGATGGGAATAGACATGCACGGTGTCGCTCGACCACGTCGCCACAGCGTCGGTACCGGCCAGTTCGTCGAGCGTCGCGATCAGACGCGCATGCACCTCGATCGCGTCGCGGTACACCGCTTCCCGTTCACTCCCCGACACCGCCACCCGAAGGTGCACCACTGCCCGCTCCGGCGCGTATTTCCCGTCGGCGTTGCCGCGGACGATGATCTCCAGCTGCGTCATGGCCCGATGCTACGGAACCCGACGCCGTCTACTCATCCATCGCGTCGCACCAGGTCACGCTCGTAGGCGTAGATCACCACGTGAATCCTGTTGCGTAGGTTGAGCTTGGCGAGAATGTTGGCCACGTGCGACTTCACCGTCGTCTCGGAGACGAACAACTCCGACGCGATCTCTCGATTCGACAGTCCACGAGCCACGGCGACGACCACCTGCCGTTCGCGTTCGGTCAGGTCGTCGACGGGAACCGGGTCGGGTGCGGTGCGTGCGGGCGGAGTCGCGGCGTACGCATCGACCAGGGCTCGGGTGATACGCGGGGACATCACCGCGTCACCTCGGGCGACGGCCACGACCGCATCGACCAACTCCGCGCCACGCACGTCTTTCAACAAGAACCCGGCCGCTCCAGCGCGGATGGCGTCGAAGGCGTACTCGTCGACGTCGAAGGTCGTCAACACCAGCACCCGCACCGATGGGTGGTGGGCCACCACCTGCCGGGTCGCCTCGACACCGTTCATCCGGGGCATCCGCACATCCATCAGGATCACGTCGGGAGCGCACGACTCCACGAGCGCTACGGCCTCGTCGCCGTCGGCAGCCTCCCCCACCACCTCGACGCCGTCGGCGGCCTGCAAGACCATCCGCAGCCCGAGCCGGACGAGTTCCTGGTCGTCGACGATGGCCACCCGGATCGTCATCGGTCGGCGCCTGCCGCGACCCGTCGTGTCGGGATGCACGCCCAGACCCGCCAACCACCGCCCACCAGGGGTCCGGACTCCGTGCGACCGCCGTGGAATGCCGCACGCTCGGCAATCCCGGTCAGTCCGAACCCCGGCTCGGCCGAGCCCCCGGGGCTGCGCCCGTCGTCGACGATCTCGACGTCGATCGCGTCGTCGCGGAAGACCAGGTTCACGCGAACCGTGGTCGCGTCAGCGTGTTTTCGCACGTTCGTCAGGGCTTCCTGCACGATGCGATACACGGTCAGTCCCTCGGGCGCGGATACATCGGTCGCGGTTCCCTCGACGATGAACTCGATGTCGACTCCGGTGCGCCGACACTCATCCACCAGGGTCTCGACGTCGTCGACACCGGGTTGCGGTCGGCGCGGCAGCTCGTCGGCACGCATTACCCGGACGAGGTCGCGCATGTCGTCGAGCGCCTCGCGCCCGGTGTCGGCGACGCGCCTCATCGCATCCTGCGTGGCGGCGGGGTCGCGATCCCCGGTGGCCAGCGCTCCCTCGGTCAGCGTGACCATCACCGAGAGACCGTGTGCCACCACGTCATGCATCTCCCGAGCGATCTGCTGCCGGTGGCGCGCGGCCGCGAGCAGTTCGGTCTGATGCCGTTCATGCTCTCGTCGTCGGGCACCGTCGGCGGCGGCCAGGATCGCATTGCGGCGGTTACGCACCGCGATCCCGGCGCACACCGCGGCGATCAACGGCCCGGTCAACAGCACAAGGGATTCGACGCGGTCACCACTTGCCTGCCAACGCAGCACCGCCAACACCGCACCCACCTCGACGACGGCGGCCGCGGCCCAGGCCGTGCGCGCCGGATACGCCGCCGCCACCGTGTACACAGCGATCAGCAGAGCGATGTCGGCCACCAGCCGAAGGTCGAGGGCCCATTGCACGAAAGCGACGAGTGCGAGCACCGCGAACACCGTCACCGGAAGACGACGCCGCACCAACAGCGGGAGCGCCAGCAGCACACTCACGAGCAGCGCGGCCCCCGGATGAGCAGCAGTCGGGCCGCCACGCTGACTCAATTGGATTGCGGCACAGGCCAGCACAACCGCTACGGGAACGATCGCCGACGCCGCCGGCGACGTCGCACCGATACGTAACCACCGGCCGATGCGCGTGGCAAGCGAGCCGTCGAATGCCGCGGCACCCGGAGCGGCGTCGGTCATCCACCACACGCGCCAGCGACGCGCGGTCTCGGCAATCTGGGTCGGCATCGGAGCCAACTGTAGACCCCGAGTCCGCAGGAGGCGTCCTCCTCGCGAACGGTTCCGAACTCGTCCGCGGGGAGGACCCACACATCGTTCCCACTGCCGATGTGCCGCACCTGCCGATGGGCCCACCATGGTGCGGTCCCCGATCACCGAACGAAAGTCATTGCCCGTCATGCACACTCATCGCGACCACCCGACTCCGACGACGAGCACCGCCCGGATCGTCGCCCTCGGCGTGCTGACCGCCGTGCTCGCTGCGGCGACGATGCTGGCCCCCTGGTTGCTCGTCGGCTCCGGCCCCGACGCCATGGCAACGGCATTCGGCTCGGCGTTCGCCCATTTCTGGACGAGCGGATCGGGCGCACCACCCGCCGATCTGACGGCTCTTGTCGACGGCTGGCGGCGCTTTCACATCGCGAAAGCCGTGATCGGCCTGGCGTTACTCGTCGTCGCATGTCGACTGACCATCGCCCTCTACCGGGGAACCAGCGAGCCCACGCGCCGCCGTCCCTTGCGGGCGCTACCGGCCGCTGCCGTCGCCGCGATCGCTCTCGTCATCGTGGCAGCGAACATCCAGGGCGCGATCGCACCGTTGTCCTCACTACTGCCCTTCCTCTCCGGCAGCGGTGACCCGACGATCCTCGCGATCGCTGGTCGGGTTCACGCCGAAGTCGTTGCACCCGTCGGCGGCGAGTTCTCCGCACCGTTGCAGGTTCTCGTCGACGACTTCGCCCGGTACCACACGGCATTCGCGGTGATCGCCGGCGTGCTCACCGTCGGTGTTCTCGGCGCGACCGGCGTCGCTCTTCGTGCCGCGGCGATTGCACCCCGCGGCGCCCGGACACGACCGCTCGCCTGCGCCGCCGCATTGGCGCTCGTCGCGCTGGCCACCGGGGTGGTCTGCGCCGCCAATATCAGCTCGGCCGCCGAGTCGGCACAGGCGCTGGCAGTGTTCTTCGGTGGCTGAGTTCTTCGGTGGATACGGGCGCCCGTCGACCCTTGCCCGCGGCAAATCGGCTACAGAAACGCCGCCCGCCCCGACCGCACGAGGGTTTCGGTGGCGCTGCCGGTGATCTCCTCGGCGGTGAGTGCGTAGAGGAAATGATCACGCCAGCGTTTGTTGACGTCCATATACCGCTCAAGCAGCCCCTCGCGTCGGAACCCGATCTTGCTCAACACCGCTTGGGAGGCAACGTTGTCCGGTTGGACGGTCGCGTCGAGCCGGTGCAACCCGACCGGACCGAAGCAGTGGTCGACGCCGAGCGCGACGGCCACGGTGGTGATGCCCTGCCCGGCGTGGCCGGCGTCGATCCAGTAGCCGATCCATGCGGTGCGCACCGCACCGCGTTGGATGTTGCCGACGGTGAGCTGGCCGATGTAGACACCGTCGAGTTCGATCACGAACGGCAACAACGTCCCTCGCTTGGCCTCGGATTTCAGCACCGCGAACAGCGGCGGCCAGGACGAGACCTGATGACGCGACGCCCACGATCCGACGCCCGTCGGTTCCCACGGCATCAACGAGTTCTGGTTGCGGATGCGCAGCTCGCTCCAGTCCTTGGCGTCTCGCAACTTCACCGGCCGTATCGTCACCGCGCCCGCCTTGGTCCCCAGAGGTCCCAGCGTCGCCGGCCACCCCGGACTGACCGGCTCACCACTCAGCCACCTGAACACATCTGGGAGTCTATGCGGTGACCATCACCCGGCGCGGAGGTAACCGGCACGCGCGCCGACTCGTCGGCGTCAGCCGCGTTGGGCGAGGAAGGCGACCTCCACCTCGTCGCCGATCCCGAGTTCCTCGACGTCGGACTCGACGATGATCAGACAGTTGGCCTCGGCGAGTTCGGCGAGCAGATGACTCGATCCGGTCGGTGACGCCCCGAGTACCTGCACGAGGTATTCACCGGAACGTTCGTCGCGCATCAGTTGTCCGCGCAGATATCCCTTGCGGCCCTTGACCGACGCGATCGGACCGATGGTGCGTGCCTTGATGACTCGGCGCATCGGTTGCCGTTTGCCCAGCGCGATGCGGATCAGCGGACGCACCATCACCTCGAACGAGACCAGGGCGCTGACCGGATTGGACGGCAGCAAGAAGGTGGGCACCTCGTCGCGGCCGAGCCGGCCGAAGCCCTGCACCGAGCCCGGGTGCATCGCCACCCGCACGATCTCGAGATCTCCGAGATCACTGAGCGCATCGACGACCGCGCCGCCCGCCTGTCCGCCGATCGCACCGCAGATCACCACGATCTCCGACCGAATGAGTTGCGCTTCAACGACTTCCCGCATGCGTGAGCTGTCGCGTTCGGCGATGCCCACTCGGTTGACGTCGGCGCCGGCATCACGGGCGGCCGCGGCGAGGGCGTAGCTGTTGACGTCGTAGATCTGTCCGGGTCCGGGAGTGCGGTCGATGTCGACGAGTTCGGAGCCGATGGAGATGACCGACAGTCGCGGACGCGGGTGCACCATGACGCGCGCATGCCCGACGGCGGCGAGCAGACCCACCTGCGCCGACCCGATGATCGACCCGGCACGGACGGCGACGTCGCCGGGCTGTACGTCGTCGCCGACGCGTCGCACGTAGTCGCCGCTCTCGACGCCGTGGCCCACCTTGACCTTCGACTCACCGCCATCGGTCCACCGCAGCGGCACCACCGCGTCGGCGAGAGTGGGCATGGGAGCACCGGTTTCGACGCGCACTGCCTGCCGCGGTTGCAGACGGGTCGGGGTGCGAGCGCCGGGTGAGACCTCCCCGACAACCGGCAACGACACGATCATCGGTTCGTTCGCCTCGAGATCGACGAGGTCGGCACCGCCGGCGTCGAACTCGTCGAGATCCTCGGGTGCGGGCACCCCGGCGAGTGCCACGTCGACCGCGCGTACCGCATATCCGTCGACGGCGGCCTGGTCGAAGCCGGGCATGGGATGTTCGGTGACGACCTCTTCGGCGCACATCAAACCCTGGGCCTCGGAGATGGCCACACGCACCGGCCGCGGCGCGACCGCCGCGGCCGTCACCAACGACAGATGATCCTCAACCGAACGCATCTCACCTCACTCCGCCGGCGGCCCGTGCGCACTCTCATCGGCCGGGGTACCTGCCGGTCGACCTTCGGGTAAAGGCTAGCCGTCGGGCAGGCGCACACGTGTCAGGCGCGCGGAGCGCCACCCACCCGACAACGACGAGGCGGGTCAATCCTCCTTGAGGCGCTCGGTGAGCCACTCGCGCAGATCGGGACCGTAGTCGTCGCGGTCGAGGGCGAAGTCGACGGCCGCTTTCAGGTAGCCGCCGGGGTTGCCGAGGTCGTGACGGGTGCCGTGATGGACGACCACATGCACCGGCTCGCCTTCCTCGATGAGCAGGGCGATCGCGTCGGTCAGCTGCAATTCACCACCCGCACCGGGCTTGATGCGGCGCAGCGCGTCAAAGATCTTGCGGTCGAGGATGTATCGGCCGGCGGCCGCGAGATTCGACGGAGCATCCTCCGGTGCGGGCTTTTCGACCATGCCCTTGAGTCGCTTGACGTTCGGGTTGTTGGCGTCGGGCAGGTCCTCGACGTCGAAGACGCCGTAGGCACTGATCCGGTCACCGGGGACCTCGATGGCACACAGCACCGAGCCGCCGCGTCGTTGCCGGGTGCGAGCCATCACCTCGAGCACTCCGCCGGGCAGCACCAGATCGTCGGGCAGCAGCACCGCGATCGCGTCCTCGTCGTCGTCGAGGTAGTCCTCGACGCATCCGACGGCGTGGCCGAGGCCCAGCGGCTTCTCCTGGATCACCGAGGCCACGTCGAGCAGCGACGGCGCCTTGCGAACCTTGGCGAGCATCGCCGCCTTGCCGCGCTTGGCCAGGGTGTTCTCCAACACAAGATCTTCGACGAAGTGCGCGACAACGCCGTCCTTGCCGGGTGAGGTGATGATCAGCAGCCGTTCGGCGCCGGCGGATTTCGCCTCCTCAGCGACGAGTTCGATACCGGGGGTATCGACGACGGGCAGCAACTCCTTGGGCACCGTCTTGGTCGCCGGCAGGAATCGTGTACCCAGACCCGCGGCCGGGACCACCGCGGTACGTGGGATCGGCGGGGTGTCCGGTACGTCGTGGTACTCGGGAATCTCGGTCGTCGAATTACTCACGCTGGTCATGAGAAACACCCTAATGTCGGTTACCGGGAAGCAGCCACAGATGCGTTGCGCGAACGCTGGGAGATTGCTGCCACCGAGACCGGTGTCACACCTGGTCAGCGCTACGATACGCGCGGCGTCGGTGAGCAGAAGCAAAGGAGAACCCCGTGGCGGGTAAGGACGAGTTGCGCACGGGATTCACGGCCCGGCGAGCGGGGTTGACCGTCGACGATCGTGACAGCGCATCCACCCGGCTCGTCGCGCACCTCCAATCGAGCCCTGTCCTGCTCGACGCCACGGTGACGGTCGCGGCATATGTTCCGGTGGGCGCCGAGCCGGGGTCGGTGGCATTCCTCGAGGCACTGCGTGACCGCGGCTGCGCAGTGTTGCTGCCGGTGGTGCCGTCCGGACCGCCGGCGCCGCTGGACTGGGTGCGTTACGACGCGCGGGATTCGCTGGCCAGGGGTCGGTTCGGACTTCTCGAGCCGACGGGCCCGCGGTTGGGCGTCGACGCGATCTCAGATGCCGACGTCGTCTTTGTGCCGGCGCTGGCGGTCGCGCGCACCGGTGTCCGATTGGGCCGTGGCGCAGGCTATTACGACCGCAGCATCGCCGGGATTCGGGCAGCGCTCGTCGGCATCGTCTACGACCACGAGCTGGTCGACGACCTACCCGCCGACGCCTATGACGTGCCGATGGGGTGGGTGTTGACGCCGGGTGGTGGGTTCACGCAACTGCGGTGACCGAGCCTGGTTGGGCCGGTCAGGCCGACGCGGGTGTCGCTGCCTTGGTGCTGCTCGAGGAGCTCGACGACGACGTGGAGTCACTGCTCGACGACGAGCTGGTGCTGCTGCTCGAGGAGTCCGAGGACGAGCTCGACGACGAGTCGGACTTGGATTCCGAGGAACTGCTGCTCTCCGACGACGACGAGCCGTTGCGCGAGTCGGTGCGGTAGAACCCGCTGCCCTTGAAAACGATCCCGACGGAGTTGAACAGTTTGCGCAGCCGCCCGGTGCACTGAGGGCACTCGGTGAGCGAGTCGTCGGAGAACGACTGCACGACGTCGAACTTGTTGTCACACTCCGTGCACGCATACGAGTAAGTGGGCACCGAAAACCTCCACAGGAAACGTAGGAACCTCGATCAGTTTAACCGAAACTGGCACTCGGACATTCCGAGTGCCAGTAGACGCGGTTTGCGCTGGTCACGACCGCTATCCGCCGCCGATGACCTCGATGTCGCGGTCGGGAATGCCGTCGCGGTTCATATCGGGGTCGCGGGTCTTGCGCGCATCCCACCGCAACAGCAGCCCGGCGAGGGCTGCGGCGATCACCGAGCCGATGAGGATGGCGGCCTTGGCCGGTGCGGCATGCTCGCCGTCTTCGAACGACAGTTCCGAGATGAGCAAGGCCACGGTGAATCCGACACCGGTGAGCATGCCGATCGGTACGAGATCACGCAGACCGATGGCATCGGGCAGTCGCAGCGGCGTAAATCGGGTCATCGCTGCGGTCGCGCCGAGCACGCCGACGATCTTGCCGAGTACCAGGCCCGCCACGATGCCGAGCGAGACCGGTTCCACCAGCGCACCACCGGCGCCGACGAGGGAGACCCCGGCGGCCGCGAACGCGAACACCGGTAGCGCCACCGACGACGACCAGGGCCGCACCGTCTCGTCGAACAGTTCCGCACGGCTGAGCTTCTCACCACGAATCGGCTTGGCGGGCACCACGAATCCGAGGAGCACGCCGGCGACCGTGGCATGTACCCCGGAGGCGTGCATCAACGCCCACGCCACCAACGCCAGCGGTAACAGCAACCACCAGTGAGTGCGCGGCGCTCGCACAGCGAGTGCGAAGACCACGACGACGAGCACCGCGGCACCCAACATCAGCAGATCGATGGTGTCGGTGTAGAAGGTGGCAATCACGATGATGCCCAGGAGGTCGTCGACGACGGCCAGCGTCAGCAGGAAGGTGCGCAGCGCCAGCGGCAGGCCGCGCCCGCAGATGGCGAGGACGGCCAGGGCGAAGGCGATGTCGGTGGCTGTCGGCGTCGCCCAGCCGTGCAGCGCGGACGGATCGTCCGACGTGGTGCCCACGACCAGCAGATACACCAGCGCAGGTGTGACCATGCCGCCGACCGCGGCTGCGATCGGCACACCGGCGAGCCGCAGATCGCGTAGTCCCCCGGCGCCGAATTCGTGTTTGAGTTCCACACCGACCACGAAGAAGAAGATCGCGAGCAGACCATCGGCCGCCCATTGCGCCAGCGTCAGGTGCAGGTGGAGTGACTCCGGGCCGACCTCGATGGCGAGTAGGTGGTGATAGGCCTCGCGCCAGGGGGTGTTGGCCCAGACGATGGCGATCGCCGCGAAGGTCAACAGCAGGATGCCGCTGGTGGTGTCGAGGGCGAGTACCCGCCGCAGGCGTGCTCGTCGGTCGGCAACGCGCCAGGGTGTGTGGCCGGTCTTGGCGGGATCCGACCCGGCGTGGGGGTCGGTGCAGGTGTTGTCGGGGTCCGTCACGGGCGGCTCCTGATCGGTCGTCGGCAAGAATCCGCCTCGTCACGAGCGCGGAGCCGACCAGACTTCCCGGCACACCGGGTTCCATTCTCCCAGTTCACAAGGGCCCACGTCCAATCCGGGAGGTCCACCCTGTGGAAGAACAAGGCCCCCAAGCCTTTTGTCCACAGGGAGTCACTCGAGCCGGGTCGGGCGCGCCGAGGACCGCTAGTTTGCCCGTCATGAACGTCTTCGGAGGTGGTTCGGCTCTGGGGCCGCGACTGCGGGATCGCGTCGGTCACACCCTGCGTCCCGGCTGGGCGCGGTCGGTGATGATCCGGCGCAGCGCAGCGCTGCTACTGGTGGCGGTGGCCGTCGTCGTCGGCGTCACCGGCCAGCGAGCGAAGAACGATGCGCCGGTCCTGGTGGCGGCGCGCGATCTGCTTCCGGGACACACCGTGACCGGCGCCGACCTGCGCGAGCTCCGCATTCCGGTGGACCTCGTGCCCGACGGAGCGCTACGGCTGACCGCCGACGGCGAGTCGCATACGGTGACCGGCCCGGTACGCGCCGGAGAAATCGTCACCAGGTCGCGGCTGCTGTCGCCGCGCCTACCGATGGAGTTGACCGGACGGGCCGATGCGCGGTTGGTACCGGTCCGACTCGCCGACGACACGGTCGCATCATTGTTACGGGCCGGTGATCTCGTGGACGTGCTCAACGCCCAGGCGCAGATCCTGGTCGCGGGCGCCATCGTCGCGCTGGTTCCCGGTGGTGGCCCGACGACGCCGACGCGCGCGACGAGCAACCCGCCCATCTTGCTCGCGATGACCGAAACCGCAGCTCATCGAGTTGCCGGAGCAGGGCTCGACGTGCCACTCGCGGTGGTGCTGCACTGACGTCGCCCGCCGTCACCGCCGACCGAGCAGGCCACTCCGACGCCGACGGCGACACCCGGAACCCGTGCGGCACCACGACCCACTGGACACAATTACTGTCGCGCGTCTTGTCGACTCACTGAGCGAAATACTCAGTCTCGTTTACGATCCTGGATAGAGTTTTCTAAAGGTCCGTGCCCACCCATGGGCGACACGGCATGAATACCCGGCACCGAAGACCGATCAGGAAGGACCGGAAGTGCTCAAGGGCTTCAAGGATTTCATACTCAGAGGCAACGTCGTCGAACTGGCCACCGCGGTCATCGTCGGCGCCGCGTTCACCGGTATCGTCACGGCGTTCACCACCGGCATCATCAATCCGTTGCTGGCGGCCATCCCCACCGGGCAGAGCGACTGCGGCGGCTCGACAACCAAGGCCGGCGATACCGTCGTCAACAACCCGGTGTCGGTCTGTGGGCTCGGTTTCAAGATCACCGACAACCAGGCGACATTCCTCGACTTCGGCGGACTGATCGCCGCGATCATCAACTTCCTGATCGTCGCCGCCGTCATCTACTTCATCATCATCGTTCCGTACAACAAGCTCGCATCGCTGGGCAAGAAGCCCGACGAGGCCGAGGCCACCGAGATCTCGCTGCTCACCGAGATCCGCGACTATCTGGCTCCCGAGGGATCGAGCTCGGCAGCCAAGGAGCAGGCGCAGTCGATACTTCCGCCGCACCTCAGTGATCCGTCCGGGCCGCCCACCGGTGTTCCCGGCGGACCGTCGGACCGCGATCCCGGCGCAGGCAGTGCCGTCGACACCACGACCAAGCGGATCAGCACGCCGCCCGCACCATATTCCGATCCGGCACCGTCCGGCCCGTTCACTCCGCCCGAACGTCCCAGCCAGGGGCCGGGAACCACGCCGTATCCGGGACCGGGTTCGCCGACGCCGTCCCCCGCGCCGGGCAACTATCCCCCGCCGGGCAACTACCCGCCCGCCGGCGGACAGCCCGGCAATTACCCGCCGCCCGGCAACTATCCTCCGGGTAACTATCCGCCGCCCGGTCAGCAATATCCGGGCGAGCAGTACCCCGGGGAGCAGTATCCCGGCGACTATCCGCCGGACGGCCCCGGCCGCCACTCCCGCTGAGTCGCTCGCACCTCTACCGAAGGCCCGTATCCCGAAAGGGATGCGGGCCTTCGCCGTTGACCGAACCCGATTCACACAGTCCAGAGCATCGTTGCGACATACCCCCTAGGGGTATATGGTCGGCGGCATGGAGCAGCACGACCAGCAAGGGAACACCACCGATCACCCGGAACACACGCACTCAGCACACGCCGGCCATTCCGGTCACACTGCGATGGGTGCCCACACCGGGCACGGTGACCATGTCGCCGCGTTCCGTCGGCTGTTCTGGATCATGCTGGTGCTCGCGATCCCGACCGTGGTGTTCAGCGGCATGTTCGCCGAGTTGATCGGCTACTCGCTCCCCTCCGCCGACTGGGTGCGCTGGGTATCGCCGGTGATCGGGACCGTGATCTACCTGTGGGGAGGTCGACCCTTCCTCGGTGGGGCGGTCGGCGAGATCCGTTCCCGCGCTCCGGGAATGATGCTGTTGATCGCGCTCGCGATCACCGTCGCGCTTGTCGCGTCGTGGGGATCGACCCTGCATCTGCTCGACCACGAGCTCGATTTCTGGTGGGAGCTGGCACTTCTCGTCGTCATCATGCTGCTCGGTCACTGGATCGAGATGCGTTCGCTGGCACAGGCGACATCAGCACTCGATTCGCTCGCGGCATTGCTCCCGGACTCCACCGAGAAGGTGGTCGACGGGCAGACCGTGAGCGTCGCGCCGGCCGACCTCGTCGTCGGCGACGTGGTGCTCGTACGCCCGGGCGGGTCGATACCCGCCGACGGTGTCGTCCTGGACGGGTCGGCGAACCTCGACGAATCGATGGTGACCGGCGAATCCACACCGGTCACGCGTGGCGTTGGGGATTCGGTGGTGGCCGGCACCGTCGCCACCGATTCCGGTCTGCGGATCGAGGTCTCGGCGATCGGCGACGACACGGCCCTGGCAGGGATCGGACGACTCGTCGCCGAAGCACAGGCGTCATCCTCGCGGGCACAGCGTCTCGCCGACACCGCCGCCGGCTGGCTGTTCTGGTTCGCGCTGGGCTCAGCCGTTCTGACGGCGATCGTGTGGGTCGCACTCGGCATGCCCGACGATGCCGTCGTCCGCACCATCACCGTGCTCGTCATCGCCTGCCCGCACGCGCTGGGACTGGCAATCCCGTTGGTCGTCGCGATCGCCACCGAACGGGCCGCGCGCGGCGGGGTGCTGATCAAGGACCGCTTGGCGCTCGAATCCATGCGGACCGTCGACGCGGTCTTGTTCGACAAGACGGGCACGCTGACCAAGGGCGAACCCGCGGTCACCGCTGTCGAGCCGACGCAGGCCCACTCCACCGATGACGTACTCGCCGCTGCAGCGTCCGCAGAATCCGGCAGCGAACACCCCCTGGCCCGCGCAATCGTCCAGGCCGCTCGCTCCGAGGAGCTGAACATCGCACCCGCACAGGACTTCTCATCGTCTCCGGCCGTCGGCGTCACAGCGACGGTAAACGGTCACGAAATCCATGTGGGCGGTCCGCGCATGCTCGACGAGAGGGGACTCGACGAGCTCGCCGTCGCCGACGACTGGCGCGCGCAGGGCGCGATCATCCTGCACGTGGTCGCCGATGGCGCGGTGATCGGCGCACTGCGACTCGCCGACGAGGTCCGTCCCGAATCGCGGCAGGCCGTCGACGCCCTACACCACCTCGGCATGCAGGTGGTGATGGTCACCGGAGATGCACAGACCGTCGCCGACAGCGTCGCCGCCGAGCTCGACATCGACCGCGTCTACGCGGGTGTACGTCCAGAAGACAAGTCCGCCACGGTTTCTGAGCTTCAGCGCGAGGGCCATCGGGTCGCCATGGTCGGCGACGGCGTCAACGACGCCCCCGCTCTCGCACAAGCCGATGTCGGCATCGCGATCGGTGCGGGCACCGACGTCGCGGTCGCCTCCGCCGGCGTCATCCTCGCCTCCTCAGATCCCCGCTCGGTGTTGTCGGTGATCGAATTGTCGCGTGCGGGCTATCGCAAGATGCAGCAGAACCTGTGGTGGGCAGCCGGATACAACCTGATCTCCGTACCGCTGGCGGCCGGTGTGCTCGCGCCGATCGGCTTCGTGCTGCCGATGAGCGTCGGCGCGATCCTGATGTCGGCGTCCACCGTCGTCGTGGCGCTGAACGCCCAATTGCTGCGCCGGCTCGACATCTCACCCGAGGCGAGCACTCGCCGAATCTTGCACCAGCGCACTGAAAACGGATAAGTCGACCACATCGGACGGCGCGATCGACCGGCCAGCGTCTTCACAGGTTTCGCCGAACGACGCCCAAGGTCGCGGGCCTAGCGTCGGTCCCGTCGGCAACAACCGGCCGACGCACGGTTCATCGAGCAACCGTGGTGCCGTGCGGGAAGTGCGCATCTCCCCCGACCCGCGCACAACCAACAACACGGCACACCTCGTTCCGGCAGAATCGCGGTCCTCCCCTATGCCGCGACCGAAGGAACGACAAAGGGCGGGAAACCATTTCTGGTTTCCCGCCCTTGTTGCACTGTCACCCGGCAACTCAACGTGGCGTGTCCCCCGTGAACCGGTCCGGGTTGTTTTAGAGTCCTGATTGCCCTGATGAGGGCAGAGAAGGGACGATGAGGACCATGGCGGGACGGAAGCGTCACTCAGCGGAGGAGTACAAAGTCGCTGCCGACACCTCGAGATCGGCGGCGATCTCCTCACCGGTCTTACCTTCTGCAGCCAACTCATCGGCCCGGCGCAGCTTGCGCACAATGTCAACTGGCGCCGCCAGTACGGCGGCATGGACGGCGACGCCGCCAAGGAACTCAAAGAGTTGCGCGATCAGAACAGTCGGCTCAAGCGACTGCTCGCCGATGCCGAGTTGGAGAAGGACGCGCTGCGGGAGATTGCCTAGGGAAAATTCTGAGCCCAACCGCCAAACGCGCCGCCATCGACATGCTCAAGGACGTGATGAACATGTCAGAACGTAAGGCGTGCAAGGTTGTTGGGCTCGCCCGCTCAGCTTATCGGCAGCTACCGCAAGCCCAGACACCTGCAGATCCCGACGCTGGCCTGCGTGAGCAGCTACGGACCTACGCCCGTAAGAACCCGCGGCACGGGTGGCCAGTCGTCGGTACCGGGGTCGTGGTCGCCGACGCGCCGAAAGTGTTGTGGGCATTGGCCTTTCAGTTCGACTCCACCGTCGACGGACACAAGATCAAGATCGCGTCGATGGTCGACGAACACACCCGGATGTCGTTGCTGAACATCGAGGACCGCTCGATCACCTCCCAACGGTTGATCGAGGAGCTGGAGAAGGTCTTCGCGATGTGGGGTGGCCCGCCGATGGTGCTGCGTACGGCCCCGAGTTCATTTCAGAGGCCCTACGAGCGTTCTGTGCAGGGTCGGTGGGGATCTCCTACATTCCGCCCGGCACACCGTGGAACAACGGGTTCATCGAGTCGTTCAACAAGTGCCTCAACCGCAACTGCTGGCCGACGTTGCTCGAGGCCCGTGTGGTCATCGCCGACTTCAAAGACGACCACAACGATCGGCACCGCCACTCGGCACTGGGCTACCAGACCCCTGCCGAGTATGCTGCCGGATGCACCCTCACTCATCACCCCGTGGGCTGCGAGATCGACTGATCAACTGCAAGTTAGGGAACTGGCTCTAGAACTGACTGGACCGGTTATCGGGGACCTGCCACCAACACTTTGATGGACCGACTCCGCGAACTGGGGATCAACTTGCTCGGCGCACGAAACACTGCGATTCGCGAGCTTGTCACGCAGGTGCCGGCGCCGGTCGTCGCCGAGATGCTCGGGTACAGCGACCAGGTGACGCAGAGGCATGCTGAACTCGCTTCTCAGCCTTGGGGCCGCTATGCCGGCGCACCGAGGCCAGGCACATGACAATACAAACCGAGCACACCCTGGGTCGGCTGCAAACTAGTCAACGGCGCGCTCGTCCGGCGACGGTTCACATACTCGTGTGTCCGGGGCGCGCGATCGCCGACGCGGTCTCCCAGCAACTTGGCGAAGCTCCAGCTCGCAGGCCTCGTCGCACACCGGCGCGAGGGACGCCGCCTGCTCTACCGGGTCCGCGTATCGATTCCCGGGCTGGGCTACGCGATCCCGAACGAATCGGAAATCGGTGTTGATCAGGGTGAACACTCCCCCTTCGGAGCATCGGGCGCGGTCCACTCACGCAATGATCTGAGTTTCACTAACGGTCGCGTGCGTGATCGTGGACCGCTATCGTCACGCTCGTGGCCAGGGAACGCTCGGCCTACGTCCTTGTGCGTAAGCGGCGTCACCGAACGGGGTGACGAGATAGCGTGGCGCCGACCAAGCCGTCAACGACGCTGTGCAGGACGTCGGGCGGATTCTGTGCCTCGATGCTGGCGAGGAAGCCGGAGAGCTCGATCAGAACGACCCCGTGGACCGAGGCCCAGATCTGTACCGCGAGGTCAAAGGCGTCCGGACGGTCGTCGACCGCCCGGCGGACCGCCCGGAGGTGCACGCCGAAGGCCGGCGCGCCCTGCAGGAGCTCGGGGCCGTTGCGCACGTAGCCGCCGACCGGCCCCACAGCGTACATCACCCGGTACAGGTGCGGATGCGCCAGCGCGAAAGCCCGGTACTGGTCTGAGACTCGGTGAAGATCGGCGACGGGGTCGTCGGTGCTCGGGATCGCGGCGAGCGCGTCGTTCAGCAGGCCGAAGCCGTGGTCGACGATGCTGGCGATGAGGCCGCTGATCGATCCGAACTCGGTGTAGACGGCCATCGTCGTGGTACCCGCGCGGGTGGCCACCTTCCGAGTGGACAGCGCGTCGGGGCCGCTGTCCTCGAGCAGCTCCACGCCCGCCCGGGTCAGGAGCTCGCGTCGCGAGGTCGTCGATGTCGTCATCGCTCCAGGCTACAGCGACCGTGGTATCAATGCTATAACAGTGATATGAACGAAGTTGAGATCGCCGGCCGGAGACAGACCGTGCTGCGGCGCACGCTGCTGGTCGCCGTGCTCGGCGCGGCCGTGCTGTACACGCCGCTGGCGGTGAACTACATGTGGTTCGCGTTCGATTCCGGCGCGGGCCGGTGGCAGGACGCGCTGACCGCCGCGGTCAACGGCGGCGACTACGCCTACCGAGCGGGGTCCGTGGATTCGGTGCGGATGGTCGACTTCGTCGACAACCGCTGGGTGATGCTCGTGCACACCGGACTCGGCGGGATCGCGCTGCTCCTGATGGTCCACCAGTTGACGCCGCGCCTGCGGCGGCGGAGCCTGGCGTCGCACCGCTGGGTGGGGCGGGTCTACTTCGTCCTAATGGTGATCAGCATGCTGACGGCGCTGATCTTCCTGGTTTCGGCAGGCCCCGCTCAGGCGCTGATCGGCAATGCCTTCTACCTGCAGCTGTGGGCGCTCGACTTCGGGACTCTACTGAGTGGCGCGCTGGGGCTGGTGGCGATCCGCCGGCGCAATCTGCTGGGGCACCAGGCGTGGATGTACCTGAACTTCGCGCTCATGATGACCGCTCCGTTCCTGCGGGTGGTGTGGATCTTCGCCGCCCCGCTGTTCCCCGATCAGGTGCTCCTGGACAACCTCGGAATGGGCTCGAGCATGCTCGGCGTCATCGCGCCGGGCGGCGCGGCCATCGCGATGCAACTGTCGCTGCGGTCGCGCAGCGGCAGCGGATCGGCCCTCTGGGGCGCGGTCCCGAACCTCCGCTCCGGCGTGCCGCTCCTGATCGCGCTCGTCGGCGGCGCACTCCTGGTGCTGCGGTACCGGCAGGTCGACGACGTGCTACCAGCAGGCATCTTCTGGGTCCCACTCGGCGCCGCCGCGGTCTACCTCGCAGTGTGCGTCCTAGGCGCCGCGAGCGGCGCGCGGCGGGAGGACCGCGAGCTGCAGGCCCGATGGCGAATCTTCCTTTGGGGAGCGGCGACCGCGCCGATCTCGGCGCTCGTCGTCGACCTCGCGGCCGGCGTCCTGTGGGGCGCACCGTCGGGGCTGCTGGCGGGCCTGATGGTCGGCATAGCGTTCCCGATCATCGTCTCGTACACCCTCGTCGTGCACGGCCTCGCCGGCACCGCCGGCATCGGCTCCCCTCCGCGCCCGGGCGGCGGCGCGTCGCACGATGCATAGCGTCTTGGCATGTCCCCCGTGAACCGGTCCGGGTTGTTTTAGAGTCCTGATTGCCCTGATGAGGGCAGAGAAGGGACGATGAGGACCATGGCGGGACGTAAGCGTCACTCGGCCGAGGACATTGTGCGCAAGCTGCGCCGGGCCGATGAGTTGGCTGCAGAAGGCAAGACCGGTGAGGAGATCGCCGCCGATCTCGAGGTGTCGGCAGCGACCTTGTACAACTGGCGCCGCCAGTACGGCGGCATGGACGGCGATGCCGCCAAGGAACTCAAAGAGTTGCGGGATCAGAACAGCCGACTCAAGCGACTGCTCGCCGATGCCGAACTCGAGAAGGACGCGCTGCGGGAGATCGCCAAGGGAAAATTCTGAGCCCAACCGCCAAACGCGCCGCCATCGACATGCTCAAGGACGTCAAGAACATGTCAGAACGTATGGCGTGCAAGGTAGTTGGGATTTCCCGTTCCGCCTATCGACGGCTGCCGCAAGCGCCAACCCCGTCCGACCCCGACGCCGCGCTGCGCGAGCAGCTACGCACCTATGCGCGCAAGAATCCGCGGCACGGGTTCCGCCGGGCGTGGGCGCACCTGCGTTTCGACGACGGTATCGAGATCAACAAGAAGAAGGTGCACCGCCTGTGGAAGGAGGAAGGACTGCAGGTTCGCCGTGCTCCGCGGCGGAAACGGGCCGGCCAATCATCGGTCCCGGTCATCGAGGCTGATGCACCGAAAGTAGTGTGGGCGCTGGACTTTCAGTTCGATTCCACCGTCGATGGGAAGACGATCAAGATCGCATCGATGGTGGATGAGCACACCCGCATGTCGTTGCTGAACATCGTCGACCGGTCCATCACTCCGAGAAGTTGATCGAGGAGTTGGAGAAGACGTTCGCGATCTGGGGGTGGCCCGCCGATGGTGCTGCGTATGGATAACGGCCCTCCAGTTCATCTCAGAAGCCCTACAAGAGTTCTGCGCAGGGTCGGTGGGGATCTCCTACCTTCCGCCCGGCACACCGTGGAACAACGGGTTCATCGAGTCGTTCAACAACCGGTTGCGCGACGAGTGCTTGAACCGCAACTGCTGGCCCACGCTACTCGAGGCCCGCGTGGTCATCGAGGATTTCAAAGACGACCACAACCACCGACATCGGCACTCAGCACTCAGCACTGCGTTACCGAACCCCGGCCGAGTACGCTGCCGGATGCACCCACCAACATCACCCTGTGGGCTGCGAGATCGACTGACGGTCACAACAAGGAACTGGCTCTAAAACTGCCTGGACCGGTTATCGGGGACCTGCCAAACGCGCCTGCATACTTCGCGCCTTTTGGACTATTGCCAGAACCGCGACATAGTCCGCAAAACGATGCTGACCAGCACGAACAGCGTGAGACTGCCAGCTGGCTCACAGCTGATTTACAAGCGCGCTCACTAGATTCTGAGCAGGCCACCGACCACCAGGGTTGGTCGGTGCTCAACGAAAGGCAGCCCATGAAACTCATCACCCGCCCTCGCGTTCGCCACCTCACCATCGCCGTCATCGGAGCAGGTGTCCTCGCCACGGCAACAGCCGGCTTGGCGTCGGCCGATGCTGCGGGCCCGACGACTCCGGTGCCCGGAACCAACTGCACAGTGGCGCAAGCCGAAAACACGCTGGCAGTGCAGAATCCGGCGATCTACCAGAAGATCATGAAGTACCCGGATTCAGCGCAAGGCCTCGCAGATGCGCTCGCTCTCAGCCCATCCGATCGAGCCGACCACTGGGCAGAGGTCCACCCCCTCGACGCCGACAATCGCCAGATCTTCCTCGGCGTCCACGGTTGGTCCGAAGCGGAGCGCAACGCCGCCGAGGCAGCCATCGATCAAGCCGCAGAGACCTGCCAGGCGTAAGGAGCCTAACCGTCGCCTCCGGCTACGACCTGACCAGGGGGCTCGCCGCAACCGAATGAGGGCGGGAACCTCACGGTTCCCGCCCTCATTCGGCGTACTGCTGTTGTCGCAGTCGGCGATCAGCCGATGCTGAACGGCTTGCCGTACAGAGTGATGACGCCCTTGACCGCAGGCGTGTCAACAGTGACGGTCACCTTGGCCTTGGCTTCGGCAAAACCGCCACAGTTGCTCACCTTGAAGGTCTCTTGGCTGTATGCAACACCGCCCTTGTTGCCGGTGAAGGTGTAGTCGGTGACACCATCGCCATCACTGTCAGTGGTGTTCACGATCGGGACGTAGCCAGCCTGCCCGGGACCGAGCGAGAGTGTAGTACCAGCTCCGGCAGAAGGCGTCGTCGAAGGCTGCGAGCCGGGGGCAACCGTGGACTCGACTCCACCGGTTCCTTCGGCGCCCAGCCCAATATTCACCTGGCAGCCGACGATGTATCCGGCGGCCACAGTGGCGCCTTCGGCCTCGCCACCAACAGTGACGCGAACCTTACCGCTGACCCATACCTCGCGTACCAGGTTAAACGACTCGACGATCGAGTTCTGATAGTTGACGTTCTGACCAAACAACTCGACGGTGACCGGAGTGCCGTCGACCAAGGTCTTGGAGACAGTGGTGTTGGGCACCGGTCCCGCAAGAGCCTCACCGGCGCCCAGACCGCTGATAGCCATCAACGCGGCACCGGTAACACCGATACCCGCCGCAACGCGACGTGTGATGATCTTCTTCATGATTCCCCTTCGTGGAATGTCATCTGCCCTAAGCAGATAATTCTTGAGTTCAGTTATCTGCTTGGATCAGCTGACGAAGAACGGCTGGCCATAGAGTGTTGACTTGAGAAGAGTGCCTTCTCCGGTGACGGTGTCGTCGTCGTCACTGATGTCATAGCCCTTGCCGCCGATGACCTGAGCGATGGTCCGAGCCGACGCGTAACCGCCGCAGTTGGGGAAGTCGATCTCGAAATTCGAGAGCTGGACGGCTGCGCCCTTGCCCGACTCGAAGTCCTTGCTCACCGAGATAGCCTGGATGGTCGCTTCACCCGGTGCGATCGGGAGGCTGATTCCGCCGGACACGGTCAGCGACGGAGAAGGAAGAACGCTGAGGGTGCCAGCCGTCGTGACGGACAAGCCGCTGACATCGATCTGGCAACCCGCGAGAACGTAGATGGTCAGAGTGCCGTTGACGCCCTCACTACCCGTCGCACTGTAAACACCGGACACGACGGCGGTACGCCCAAGGCCGTTGTTGGCGACTCGGGCAACGGAGTACTGAGATTCCCCGGTTCGGGTTGTCTTGATGCTCTCGCCTTCGAGGCCGGTGACCACCTTCGATCCGTTCGCCAAGGGAGCCGCCGCGGCATTTCCCGTACCCATGCTTGCCAGACCGATCGCCGCAGCCGCGGTGATGGCGCATGCCCCCGCAGCACGGCGCAGCCCAAGCTTGCTGAACTTGCTCATTCGTTCCCTCTCACAGGATTCGGCTAAATCTCGCAGGACATGCACCCACACGTCCCGTCCTGACCTCGGCGGTCGAAGGCAGTTTGTCCGACTCGCGTAACCCGATCTCATCGAGAGGGTTAACGAGAGGTAAACGGCCCTCGCCACCACTGCATCGCCACTCGCGTGGTTCTGCAGGACCGGCTACCGGTCCTCCACGCTGGGTACCGGTGTAGTCCGTGCGAACGCTATCTGAGAGGTCACAAAGAGGGCAACAGCTGGAATCAGCCGTGTCTCAGGGAATTCATTCACTAACATGCATCTGCTCTCAGCAGTCGAAACAATGCCGAATGTTAATGACAGGAAAACTGGCTGCTGCTGGCGCTGTGGGCACTATTCGTAGTGCGGCGGACGCTCATGGTCGTAACGTGCACGCCCCTCCTCAGAGTGACGTAGATCACGTTCGTCGTGAGTTGTTTCAGGCAACAAATCACCGAAGATTGCATCCAGGTCACGCCGACGTCGAGCGGCATCACGAACATGAACCGACTGCTCATCGGCCGAATTTGGATCAGATGATCCATGCGCATGATCGCACGTGTGCACCGCGTCACCGCCGTCATCGGTCTTATGCCCGGACACCAGTTCACTCCGTCCGCGTGCGTGAATCCGGCAGGGTCAGAAGTCCCTGATATTCGAGATCACATGTTTTGCGAGAGGCGCCACGGTCGCCATGCCATCGCGGACCGCCGCCCGTGAGTCGGCGATATTGACCACCAGCGTCTGCCCCGAGATTCCGGCCAGCCCGCGCGAAAGTCCTCCGTCAGTGGCGCCCGCAGCCAGTCCCGAACTCCGAACCGCCTCCTCGATACCGCGCAGCCGTCGATCCAGGAGTGGTTCCGTCGCCTCCGGCGCCACATCGCGAGCGCCCACGCCCACACCACCGACCGACACCACCAGATCGACCCCGCCGATCACTGCGGTGTTCAGGGCGTTGCGGATCTCCACTTCGTCGCCGGGGACGAGGATCGTCGCGTCGACGTGGAAGCCGGCTTCCTCCAGCAATTCCCCCACCAGCGGCCCGAGTGGGTTGTCGACGTCGCCGTGGGCCACCCTGTCGTCGACCACAACGACCAAAGCGTGCCCCACCTCGTCGCCCACGGACACGCGTGCCGAACCGCCCTGACGGGCTGCGAATGCGCGCGCAGCGGCATCGGCGGCTACCACGTCGGCCGGATCCACCTCGGTACCTTCGGTCATCGGGAGCTCAGCCACCTGAAAATCGGAGTCGCTGGTCATCATGGCCACTGTCCTCTCTGCGTTCAGCGCGCCTACGGCGTGCTCGTGGTGATTCGGCATGGTCGTCGGCATTGCACGGTGATTCGTCACAGCGAAGCCGCGGAAACCACCTGTTCCATCAGTTCGACTGCAGGGTCGCCAATTGCACCGTCACCGTCTTCGTTTGTCCACCTGCGGTGTAGGTGACCTGGACTCGATCACCGGGGTTGTGTGAGCGCACCGCCGCCACGAGGGCGTCACCGGTGGCGATGTTGCGGTCGTCGATCTTGGTGACGATCGCACCCTTGGGAATTCCGGCCGCGGCGGCCGGGCCACCGGCCTGCACGTCGGCAATCAGGGCTCCGGGAGAGTTCGGATCGGTGCTCGGCCGCACCGACACCCCGAGACCCGCGTGGGTCGCCTTGCCGGTGTCGCGCAGCTCGTTGGCCACTCGAATCGCCTGGTCGATCGGGATCGCGAAGCCGAGTCCGATGCTGCCGCTCTGCTGTTCCTCGCCGCCGCTGCCGCCGCCGAGGGTAGCGATCGCGGTGTTCACACCAATCAGTGCACCACGCGCGTTGACCAGCGCGCCACCGGAATTGCCGGGATTGATCGCCGCGTCGGTCTGGATCGCGTCGATCACCGAGGTGGTGTCACCCTCGCGTTGTGTGGAGACCGGGCGGTTCAACGCGGAGATGATGCCCGTGGTGACCGTGCCCTGCAGGCCCAGCGGCGCTCCGATGGCAATGACGTCCTGGCCCACCGCGAGATTGTCGGAAGTCCCAACTTTAATCGGGGTCAGGCCGGACTTGTCGACCTTGATGACGGCGATGTCGGAGATGGGGTCGGCACCCAGGACGCGGGCCGCCGCACGCGAGCCGTCCTGGAAGTTCACGACGACGTCGGTGGCCGGGCGGCCACTACTGCCGCTCACCACGTGGTTGTTGGTCATGATGACGCCGTCGGCGCTGAGTACAACGCCCGAGCCCTCGCCCTGCTCGGTGCCCGTGGTGACGTCGATTGACACCACCGACGGCAGGGTCTGCGCAGCCACCTGCTGGACCGAGCCCTCCGGTGCCGGCATCGCGCCGCTGTCACGCGCGCTGGGGTCACCGCCGAGCGGTTGGTTGTTGGCCGTCGTCGACGTCGAGTCGTCGTTGAGCTGTGAGCCGACGACTCCGCCGACGCCGCCGGCCACCAGGCCGATCACCAATGCGCCGGCAACGAGCGCCGCGATCACTCCGCCACGGGACTTCTTCTTGGGGCCGTGAGGTTGCGGTAGTGGTTGCGGGTCACCGAAGCCGGTTCCCGGCGGCGGTCCCGACGGACCGAGCGGACCCGATCCGGCACCGTATGCGCCGTACGGCGCCGTACCGTGGGCTCCGGATCCGAAGGACTGCGTGGGTGCTGTCCCACTTTCCCCGAAATCCGGTGTCCGCGACTGCGATTCCGGGTTCGAGCCGGAGGTGTCGCCGTAGGAGGGGGTCCGTTCCCACGGTGCCGGCCCCGACGAGCCGTACTGGGGTGACCCGTACTGCGGAGAACCGTACTCAGGAGAGCCGTAGTGGGGTGAGCCATAGGTGGGGATGGGACCGGTCGAGGGTCCGGGCGAATATCCGGGAGCACCCGACTCCTGGCCCGGACGGCCATACGCACCCGTCCACCCGGACTCACCGGAGTTCGGCGCGTCACCGGGGTTCTGCGCATCATCACCGTACGGCCCGCGGTGCGAACCTCCACCCGTCATCGTCGTCCCCACATCTTTCGTCGAGAATCCCTGCCAGCGGGCGCGTGTCCGCCAGTCGTGTCGTCGGCACCGGACCTGTGTCGCTCGCCGTGGTAGTCACCGCGGGTGCCCGTCACCGTTGTCGTGGCGCAGACAACCCTAGGCGATCAAGTACCTGGCCTGCGCGCGAACACCGTCCTGGGCATCGCTGTCGAGTCATCTCTCTACTGACGAACCACCTGTGGCGTTGGTTCCATCGGCGCCGGATGCCCCGGCAATGTCATTCGGATGACTGCCCCGCCGAGGTGCGACTGCTCGGCGCGCACCGTGCCGCCCATGCGGACCACCACCTGACGCACAATCGCCAACCCGAGTCCGGACCCGGGCATCGACCGCGACTGAGTGGCGCGGTAGAAGCGCTCGAACACCAGCGCCCTGTCCTCCTCCGGAATGCCGGGGCCGGCGTCGGCGACGGACAGTTCGGCGGTGGTGGGGGTCAGCTGGGTGAGCGTGACCTCCACCGTGCGTCCGCGCGGCGACCACTTGGCGGCATTGTCGAGCACGTTGAGCACCGCGCGGGCGAGGCCGTGCTGATCGCCGAAGACGAACCACGGCATCAGCGTCGTGGTGAATTCCACATCCGATCGGCGACGACGCACCCGCTCGAGCGCTCCGGAGACCACCTCGCCGAGGTCGATCTCCTCGTGCACCACTTCCGGTGCATCCTCGCGGGCGAGGTCGACGAGATCGCCCACGAGCGTCGACAATTCGCCGATCTGGGCCATCACATCCGAGCGCAGCTCCACCATGTCGGCAGCGGGCACCGGTGGTGCCCCGGGTTCGCTCGAGGCGATCAGCAGTTCGAGGTTGGTACGCAGCGACGTCAACGGCGTGCGTAACTCGTGCCCGGCGTCGGCGACCAATCTCGCCTGCTGGTCCCGGGATTCGGCAAGCGCACGCAACATCGTGTTGAAGCTCTCGGTCAACCGTGCCAACTCGTCGTTGCCGGTGACCGGGATCGGCGTGAGGTCCTGGGTCCGGGCCACCCGTTCGGTCGCCCGTGTGAGTCTGGCAACGGGTCTCAACCCCGCTCGGGCCACGGTCATGCCGGCCAGTGCGGCCAGCGCCACCCCACCGCAGCCGACCACAAAGAGCACCCAGGCCAACCGCTTGAGCGTGCGATCGGTATGCAACAACGACTGCGCCAGGATCAGGGTGCTGCCGTCGTCGAGTTTGCGGGCGAGCACCCGCTGGTTGTTGATCGTGCGCAGGCTCTGCGCGTTGTTGCCCGGCCGCGTCGGCGACATCGCCACCGATCGCTCGGCATCACCGAATGGCACCTCACCGACGGTCAGCGCGACACCGTCCGGGCGGACGAGACCGATGGAGATGCTGGTGGAGAACACGGTTCCGGTCAGCAGCGCCGCCGGACGCTGGTTGATCGTGCCGTTCTTGGCCAGCAACGTCATCCCGTCGGCACGACTCTCCAGCCCGGTGTCGATCTCGTTGTACATCGCGCGGTAGACCACGAAGTAGGCGGCCGCCGCCATCAGACTCACCGCGAGCAGCACCACCGTCGCCGAGAGCAGTGTCACGCGCACTCGCAGGGAGACCGAACGCGTCAGCGGCATCGGCGCCCGCATCTCGCGCTCGCCGCGCTTGCGCAGACGGAACCACCGACGTGCAGCACCGCGACGAATCCGCAGGGGCATCGAGCTGCCGGGGTTCATCGCCGACGGATGCGGTGTCGACGCGTGCTGGGTGGAGGTATGCGGGGGCGCCGTCGGTGTGTCCGACGTGGTGTGTCCCGTGGTGAAGGGCGACGACGACGCGGAATCCGTCTCGGCGTCCGCCGGGGAGTGTCCGGGGTTGGCCACTACGGCGGCGTCTCCCGCAGCACGTATCCGACGCCGCGCACGGT
Organism: Gordonia sp. L191; assembly: GCF_030077625.1. Classification (NCBI taxonomy): domain Bacteria; kingdom Bacillati; phylum Actinomycetota; class Actinomycetes; order Mycobacteriales; family Gordoniaceae; genus Gordonia; species Gordonia sp. L191. The sequence continues at coordinate 3,840,113 of NZ_CP125996.1, forward strand.
GTGGATCAGGCGGGTCTCCCCGTCGGCCTCGGTCTTGCGCCGCAGGTAGCCGACGTAGACCTCGAGGGCATTACCGGAGGTCGGGAAGTCGTAGCCCCACACCTCTTCGAGAATCCGGCTGCGCGAGAGCACCCGCCGCGGATTGGCCATCAGCATTTCCAGCAACGCGAACTCGGTGCGCGTCAGACTGATCTGGCGTTCACCGCGGTAGACGTCGCGGGTCACCGGGTCGAGTGAGAGATCCGCGAACGTCAGGGTCTCCGAGTCGGCGCCGTCCTCGGGGGCCGCGCGGCGCAGCAGGGCGCGCAGACGCGCGAGGAGTTCTTCCATCGCGAACGGCTTGGGCAGGTAGTCATCGGCTCCGGCGTCGAGGCCGGCCACCCGCTCGGACACCGAGTCGCGTGCGGTGAGCACCAGAATCGGCAGGTCATCGCCGGTGGAACGCAGTCGCCGGCACACCTCCAGACCGTCGAGGCGCGGCATCATCACATCCAGGATGGCGACGTCGGGTCGCTCGGCAACCACCTTCTCCAGCGCTTCGATGCCGTCACCTGCGGTGTCGACGGTGTAGCCGTTGAAGGTGAGCGATCGGCGTAACGACTCACGCACGGCCCGATCGTCGTCGACCACGAGTATTCGCATGGGTACTAGTTTTATCCACAACTACTGAGAGGTGTCTGAGCAACGCGCAGGTCGTGCGAACTTTCGGCCGAGCGTAGGACCCCGATGGTGCGGGGCTGCGCCTGCACCGGCCGGTCGAGGTGGTGCACTCGGCGGCGGCGATCCACCGCACATCTGCCGAGCACGCGTGTGAGGCCAAGTTGATTGCGGTGTAACCGCGGCATTCGGGTCGTGAAACACGCGGTACCGACGCTGGGATGGTGAGCCCGCCGAGTACTTCGCCGTCGACCACCGCAACGCTGTGCGCCTATTGCGGGGTTGGCTGCGGGCTCGATCTGACGGTGTCCGGCGAGTCGGACGAGCCGATGCGGGTCCTCAAGAGCACGGGACGCAAGAATCACCCGACGAACTTCGGTCGGCTGTGCACCAAGGGCTCCACCACCGCCGACATGCTGAACTCCGGCGGCCGGCTGACCGCCCCGCTGGTGCGTTCTTCCCGCGACGCCGAGCCGCAGCCCGCCGACCTCGACGACGTTCTCCTCGACACCGCCACACGACTGCGCGCCATCATCGACGAGCACGGTCCCGACGCGGTGGCCCTGTACGTGTCCGGTCAGATGTCGATGGAGGCGCAGTACCTCAGCAACAAGCTCGCCAAGGGGTTCATCGGCACCAACCAGATCGAGTCCAACTCACGGCTCTGCATGGCCAGCGCCGGCACCGGCTACAAGCAGTCCCTCGGCGCCGACGGCCCACCGGGCTCCTATCAGGATTTCGACAACGCCGACGTCTTTTTCGTCATCGGCGCGAACATGGCCGACTGCCACCCGATCCTCTTCCTGCGGATGATGGACCGCGTCAAGGCCGGCGCCACCCTCATCGTGGCCGACCCGCGACGCACCGCCACCGCCGACAAGGCCGACCTCTACCTACCCGTCCGCTCCGGCACCGACCTCGCACTACTCAACGGAATCCTTCATCTGCTGATCGTCGGCGGCCATCTCGACGAGGAGTTCATCGCCGAGTTCACCGACGGCTTCGAGCAGATGCCGCCCTTCGCCGAGCAGTACCCGCCGGAGCGGGTGGCCGAGATCTGCGGGATCGACGAGAAGGACCTACGGGCCGCGGCGGCGTTGATCGGCACCGCCGGCAACTGGATGAGTTGCTGGACGATGGGCCTCAACCAGTCGACGCACGGAACGTGGAACACCAACGCGCTCATCAATCTTCACCTCGCCACCGGCGCGATCTGCCGTCTCGGCAGCGGGCCGTTCTCGCTGACCGGTCAGCCCAACGCCATGGGTGGCCGCGAGATGGGTTACATGGGACCAGGATTGCCCGGTCAGCGGGCCGTGACCTCCGACGAGGACCGGGCCTTCGTCGAGGATCAGTGGCACCTGCCCGCCGGAACTCTGCGCACCGACGTCGGCGGCGGCACCATCGACATGTTCTCCCGCATGGCCGACGGACAGATCAAGGCATGTTGGATCATCTGCACCAATCCCGTTGCCTCGGTGGCCAATCGGAGTACCGTCATCGATGGTCTCCGCCGCGCCGAGCTCGTCGTCACCCAGGACGCGTTCACCGCCACCGAGACCAACGCCTACGCCGACGTCGTCCTGCCCGCCGCCCTGTGGAGCGAATCCACCGGCACCATGGTCAACTCCGAGCGCAACATCACGCTGTTCTCCCCGGCCATTCCGGCACCCGGTCAGGCGCTACCGGACTGGCAGATCATCGCTCGGATCGCCTGCGCCATGGGATATTCCGAATCCTTCACCTACGGCAGCGCCGAGGAGATCTTCAACGAGATCCGCCGCTTTCACAACCCGCGCACCGGCTACGACCTCCGGGGTGTCACCTACGAGCGGCTGCGCCGCTCCCCCATCCAATGGCCGTGCCCACCGGAGGACACCGACGCCGATGGACGGCACCCCGTCCGCTACCTCAACGACGGTCACAGCCAGACGCTGCACCAGCCAACCGACGGCACCCGCCCTCGGTTGGCCTTTGCCACACCGACGCGTCGCGCACAGTTCTTCGCGCGGCCACACGTCGATCCGGCGGAGATGCCCGACGACGACTATCCGATCCTGCTCAACACCGGGCGCCTTCCACACCAGTGGCACACGCTGACCAAGACCGGCCGGGTTGCCAAACTGAACAAACTCGCACCCGGGCCGTTCGTCGAGATCCACCCCGATGATGCTGCCCGGCTGGCGATTTCCGAGAGCGACCAAGTCGAAGTCGCCTCGCGACGCGGGCGTGCGGTCCTACCGGCGCAGGTGTCCGACCGCGTCCGGCCGGGCAGCGTCTTCGTCCCGTTCCATTGGAATGACCTCTGGGGTGAGCACCTCACGATCAACGCGGTCACCTCCGATGCCATCGATCCCGCTTCCCAACAACCGGAGTTCAAGGTGTGTGCGGTTGCCCTGACCAGAGTCGGTGCCGCCGGACCGCCGACAGCGCCTTCGCTTCCGGCGACAGCGCCCGCCACCGCGCCGACAGCGCCTTCGCTTCCGGCGACGGCGCTCACGGATGCGCTCGCGACGGCCCTGGGCGTCTCCGACATCGCCGCACCGTCTTTCACCGAGTCCGAACGGATCTACCTCGCCGGTCTGGTGGCCGGGATCCGTGCCGCACCGCCCCGCGACGCGGTGCCGACCCTGCCCGCGGACGCGCCCTTGGCAGCAGCCACCACCGCCTTCGTGAACGGAGTGCTGGCCGGGATGTTCTCGCGCTCGGACGCCGCCGACTCATCCACCGACGCGACAGCCGCCGGGGCGCAGGCACCGTCACGGGCACCGATCAGCGTCCTCTGGGCGTCGCAGATGGGCAGTGCCGAAGACTTCGCCGAGACCGTGGCCGGGCGCCTGCGCGAGAGTGGGCACCCGGTGACCGCCAGCGCGATGGACGAGTGCGATCCGAACACGTTGTCCGGCATCACACTGTTCATCACGGCAACCACCGGCGACGGTGAACCACCGGACAACGGCACCGGCTTCTGGGAGCGCCTGAACGCCGACGACGCGCCCGCACTTGACGAATTGGCCTATTCGGTCCTGGCTTTCGGCGATTCCAGTTATGACGACTTCTGCGGCCACGGACGCAGACTCGACGAACGGCTCGCCGAGCTCGGGGCGACGCGCCTGACCGACCGGGTGGACTGCGAGCCGGACTTCGAGGAGCCCGCCGGGGTGTGGCTTGAGCGTGTTCTCACTCGACTCACACCCGCGGCCCCGACGCCTACCGACGTCACCGCCGCACGCGTCGAGGTTCGCGAACCCGCCGCACAGGTCAGCTCGCCCGGGTATTCACGCAAGAAGCCGTTGCGTACCAGCCTGATCCACAACAGACGATTGAACACCTCCGGCTCGGCGAAGGATGTGCGCAACTTCGCCTTCCACCTTCCGCCGGGCACCCTGGATTATCGGGCCGGCGACGCGCTCGGCGTCTACCCACGCAACAGCGAGAGCCTGGTCGACGAGTGGCTACACCACACCCGCCTCGACCCGCAGGCCAGAGTCGAGATCCCCGACGGCCCGTCGGGACCGGGTGGGACCACCACCCTCGACACGGCGCTTCGTGACCACCTCGAGATCGCGCGCCTCACACCCGATCTCGTCCGATTCATGGCCGAACGCAGCGGCGATCAGGCATTGTCCACACTTGCAGCACCTGGCAACAAGGACGAGTTCGGTGCATGGTCGTGGGGACGACAATCGGTTGACGTGCTGGCGACAACCCGCGTCGACGCCGACCCGCAGGAATGGGTCGACCGCATCAAACCCCTTGCACCACGCTCGTACTCGATCTCGTCGTCACCACTGACCACGCCGGGCGAGGTACACCTGACGGTGTCGGCGGTGCGCTACAACGTGCACGGCACCCCGCGCCACGGCGTGTGTTCGACCTTCCTCGCCGACCACGCCGAGAGCGCCGAGGTGGGTGTTTTCGTGACGCCCACCAACCACTTTCGCCCGCCGGCCGATCCCGACACGCCGATGATCATGATCGGGCCCGGCACCGGTATCGCACCGTTTCGCGCATTCCTGCACGAGCGGCGTGCTCTCGGGCACGGTGGGCGCAACTGGCTGTTCTTCGGTGAACAGCACAGCGCCACCGACTTCTACTACCGCGACGAGCTCACCGACATGCTCTCCGACGGCCTGCTGACCCGCCTCGACGTTGCCTTTTCCCGCGATCAGGACCGCAAGATCTACGTGCAGGACCGCATCGCCGAACACGGCGCCGAACTCTACCGATGGCTGCACGACGGTGCCCACATCTATGTGTGCGGAGACGCGACCAGGATGGCCCGCGACGTCGATGCGATGATCAAAGGTGTTGTCGCCCAGTATGGAAAGCTGTCGGAGAAGAGCGCCGAGCAGTACGTCAAGGCGCTCGCCGCCGACAAGCGGTATGTGCGCGACGTGTACTGACCGGGCGGAGACCGGCCGGGATCATGCACAGAGGTGAATTCACATCACTGTAATCGCCGTTTAACTATAGAGAATTGGCTCGTTGCCAGACTCGCCGGATGACCACAGACATCACCGTGCCGTCAGAGGGGCCCGCCCGCAAACCCCGGGGCGCCTGGTATACCTCGCTGTTCACCTGGCTGATCGTGGCGATCATCGCCGGTATCGTCCTCGGAGCACTGTGGCCCGATGCCGGGTCGGCACTCAAACCCCTGGCCGATGGATTCATCAAGCTCATCAAGATGCTCATCGCGCCCATCATCTTCTGCACCGTCGTGCTCGGGATCGCTCACGTCGGTGACCTCAAGTCGGTGGGCCGCATCGGCGTCAAGGCACTCATCTACTTCGAGGTGGTCACCACCTTCGCGTTGATCTTCGGCCTGGCGGTCGGCAACATCGTCAAGCCCGGCAGCGGATTCAGCATCGACCCGCAAACCCTGGCCACCGGCGCCGACGCGGTCGCCAAGTCGACCGGCAACGGCGAACTACCGCACACGGTCGAGTTCCTCATGAACATCATTCCCACGTCGGTGATCTCGGCGTTCGCGGAGAACGAGCTCCTGCAGGTGCTGTTCTTCGCCGTGTTGTTCGGACTGGCCCTGGCGAAACTGGGTTCCAAGGTCCCCGTAGTCGTCTCGTTCGTGGACCAGTCCAGCCACGTCTTCTTCCTGATGATCGGCTGGATCATGAAACTCGCGCCCGTCGGCGCCTTCGGCGCGATGGCCTATATCGTCGGCCAGTACGGCCTGTCGTCGCTGGCGAGCTACGGAAAGCTCATCGCGTGCTGCTACCTCGCCGCGGTGCTGTTCATCCTCGTGCTGGCCGCGGTCGTTCGTGTCTTCGCGGGGGTGAATCTCTGGAAGTTCCTGCGCTACATCAAGGATGAACTGTTCATCGCACTCGGGACCGCATCGACCGAAGTCGTGCTGCCGCGCATCATGACCAAACTGACCTACGCCGGATGCTCCCGGACCACCACCGGACTCGTGGTTCCCACCGGATACTCGTTCAACCTCGACGGCGCCACCCTCTACCTGTCGATCTGCGTGCTGTTTCTCGCGCAAGCACTCGGCGTGAATCTGAGTCTCGGCGAGCAACTGACGGCTGTCCTCGTCCTCATGCTGACCTCCAAGGGCATGGCCGGGGTGCCGGGGTCGTCGTTTCTCGCTCTGTCCGCGACGGTGACCGCCATCGGCCACGGCAGCATTCCCGTTGCGGCGGTGGCCCTTCTGCTCGGTGCCGACCGCATCATGGATTCGATGCGCGTGTCGGTGAATCTGCTCGGCAACTGCGTGGCCACCTTCGTCGTCGCCAATTGGGAAGGCCAGCTGGACAAAGAACGGATGCGACTCGTCCTCGACGGCCGTCCGGTGCCCGCACTTGAGGACATCGACGCCATGTCCGGACAGGTGGAGTTGCGTGCCGAGGAGGAGGCCATGCCCGAGGTGGCTGCGCAGGACGTCGCGAAAGGCTGACGCGGGCCGGCGAGTTGCCGTTACGCCGTTACGCCCAGACCACGATGCGTCCGTCGCGATCCTCGACGCGGTAGACCTCTATCGTCCCGATACCCGCTGTGGTGCAACCACCGTCGGCGAAACCGAACGCGTACTGGTGGAGCGGGCAGACGATGGTGCCGAGGTCGAACTGTCCGTCGGCGAGCGGGCCGCCCTGGTGCGGGCAGACCGCGGAGGTGGCGCGCAGCGTGCCGTCGGTCATCCGGAACACCGCTATCTGCTTGTCGCCGAGCACATATGCGCGACCCTCTCCGAGTGCGAGGTCGGCCATCTCGCCGATCTCCACGGGTTCTGCGGTGACGGGCTCGGAACTGACGGAATCGGAGCTGACGAACCCCGGCGCCCGGCGCACCGCGGTCACCGGACCGGCACCTGCGGCAGCGGCAACAGTGGCAGGGCGGAGGAGAATTGGGCGGGCGACTTCGGCTCGTCACGGTCGAGCCACGGGTCGACGTAGCCGGCGACAGCATCGTCGATCCGTTCCTGCAAACCCGCGACGAGGCCGTCGCGATCATCGACGAGGATCGCGCGCAGTTCGTCGATCCCGATCCGCGGCACCCACGCATAGGTGCGTTCGAGCCACTTGGCGTTCTCCCGGTAGTACTGGATGAAGATGCCGCACAGTCGGATCACCTCCTCCGGGGAGTCGGCGGTGGCCAGCAGATCACCCTTGCGAATGTGCGCGCCGGCCGCACCGCCGACGTAGATCTCCCAGAGTCCGTTGCCGATGGCCACCACCCCGAAGTCCTTGCACAGTGCCTCCGCACAGTTGCGGGGGCATCCGGTGACCGCCAGTTTGAGCTTGGCCGGCGATTCCAGCCCCTGATAGCGCGATTCGATGGCGATCCCCAGCGCTGTCGAGTCGCCGAGACCAAACCGGCAGTAGTCGGTGCCCACACAGGTTTTCACCGTCCGGAAGCTCTTGCCGTAGGCATAGCCCGACGGCATGCCGAGATCGGCCCACACCTTGGGGAGGTCTTCCTTGGTGACGCCGAGCAGGTCCAGCCGTTGACCGCCGGTCGCCTTGATCATCGGGATGTCGTATTTCTCTGCGACATCGGCGATCCGGCGCAGCTGTTGCGGCGAGGTGACCCCGCCCTTCATCTGCGGCACCACCGAGAACGTGCCGTCGCGTTGGATGTTCGCGTGCACCCTGTCGTTGACGAACAGCGCGCCCGGTTCACGCTGCCAGTCGGCTCCCCACACCACCCGCAGCAACGACGCCAACGGCATCTTCGCCGTCGCATCCTCCCCGTCGGGTGCGAGCGCGGCGAACACCGCGGTGACCGACCGCAGATCCTGGCGCCGGATCGCTTCGATCAGTTCGGGTTTCGCCAATGGGATGCACGGGACGTACCAGTCGGCGGAGGCATCGGAGGTCAGTGTGTCGCCGGCCGCGACCTCGACGATGTCGGCGACGAGCCCCTTGCACGAGCCACAGCCCTTACCCGCGCGGGTGGCCGCACACACCTCGGCGACGCTGGTGGCGCCGCCGCGGACGCACGCCACCAGGTCGCCCTTGGTGACGCCGTTGCAGTTGCACACCTGCGCGTCGTCGGACAGCTCCGCGGCACCGGTTGCCGCACTGGGTGTTCCCATGTCGAACAGCATCGAGATGCGTTCGGCGGGTAGCGGTACCTTCTCGTCGAAGGCCTGGGTGAGGAAGCCGACCTTGGAGACGTCGCCGAGGAGCATCGCGCCGATGAGTTTGTTGTCGCGCACCACCACCGACTTGTAGATGCCGTTGCGCGGTTCGTAGAACTGGACGAACTCGTCGTCCTCGCGTTCCGGGCCCTTGACACCCATCGCCGCGACGTCCACGCCCGCCACCTTCAGCTTGGTGGTCAGACGCGAACCGTGATACTCCGCATGCGGATCGGCGCCGGTGAGTACATCGGCGAGCACCGCCGCCTGTTCCCACAGCGGCGCGACCAGCCCGTACACCTCGCTGCGGTGCTGTGCGCACTCACCGACGGCGTAGATGAATGCCTCATCTTCACACCGCATCTGGTCGTCGACGACGATGCCGCGTTCGACGACCAGCCCGGCGCCGCGTGCCAGTTCGACGTTGGCGCGGATGCCCGCGGTCACCACGATCATGTCGGCGGGCAGGGTGTCGCCGTCGGTGAACTGCACGCCCGCAACGGTTCCGGTGTCGGTGCGCAAGACGGCGGTGGTGCGTTTACCGGTGTGCACGCCCACCCCGAGCGCTTCGATGGTGTTGCGCAGAACTTTTCCGCCACGTTCGTCGAGTTGCTGGTTCATCAAGTGTCCGGGTGAGTGCACCACGTCCACCGCGACGCCCTGGGCGCTCAGGCCGTGGGCGGCTTCGAGCCCGAGGAGCCCACCGCCGATGACCACCGCGCGCAGGTGATCGCGCGATGTGGCCATCTGCAGCATGCCGTTGGTGTCGGCGATCGTGCGGAACCCGAAAACCCCTCGCGCCAAACGGCCGTCGGGTTCGCGGAGTCCGTCCATGTTCGGGAAGAAGGTGTGCGATCCGGTCGCGATGATCAACACGTCGAACCCGATGACCGTGCCGCTCTCGCAGGTGACGGTCTTGGCGAAGCGATCCACCGCGACCGCACGGTCGCCGGCGTGCAGGGTGACACCGTTGTCGGAGTACCACGACATCGGATTCAGCATGAGATCGTCGTCGTCGACGGTGTTCTCCCCGGCGAGGACGTGCGACAGCATGATCCGGTTGTAGTTGCCATACGGCTCGTCGCCGATCATGGTGAGCGAGAACTGCTCACCGCCACCGCGCGCCAGGATTTCCTCGACCGTCCGGGCACCGGCCATGCCGTTGCCGACGACGACGAGGCGACGTGTCGCGACAGCGCCTTCATCCCCCGGCGCCTGGTCCCCCATCAGATGAGCACCATGCCGAAGTCGATGACGACCTCACCGGTGCATCCCTCGGGGGCCGCGAGCAGGAGTTCGAGGGTCGAATCGGGGTCCACGTCCTGCACCACCCGCAGCGGTACGTTCACCGCAGCGCGGGCTCCCATCGGAAAGATCCGCATCGGTGAGCCGTCGCGCATCAGGGTCACCGAGATCAGTTCGCCCGCGCTGTTGCCGCCGCGAAAGTACAACGGCTGGGCGGTCAGTCCGGAGGGCACCACATACGACAGCCCCGGATCGATCGGCGCGGGCTTGGCGAGCCCGGAGCCGGTGAACGCGAAGACGCCCTGAAGGAAGTGCGGGGTACTGGCCATGGGGCCACTATCCCGACGCCGCGTGAAATACGACTTGCTGCCGTGTTACGGGGGCGTTGTCAGGCGCTCACGTGGCACCCTCGCCGAGGTGCGACGCACTCCGGGGTTGCGATGTTGGCCCGGGCCGATGGACGACGGCCCGGGCCCACGCTCATCGCTTGCGCCATCCCGCAGCGCCGACCATGTCGGGGATGCGGGTGAACTTCACGCGCGGGCGGCCCTGCTCCTCGCCGCGACGCCGTTCGATGCGGTCGATGGCACGCATGCCCCGGTAGCCGATGACATGGCGGGTTCGCTTGCGCAACAACGCTCCGAACTCCTCGGCCGCGCGCCCGGATCGGGGCAGAATACCCGCGACGGCGTCGTCGATGAAGTCCTCCACGGTGCGTTGCGCGCACATCTTGTTGGCGCCGATGCCGCCACTCGGGCCGCGCTTGGCCCACCCGAGGACGTAGACGCCCGGGATGGCCTGCCCGTGCTCGTCGAGCATCCGGCCCTCGTTGTTGGGGAACACGCCACGCGCGTCGTCGAAGGGCAGTCCCGCGATCGGCACCGACCGATACCCGATGGAGCGCACCGCGAGATCGGCGGCGATGCGATGGGTGTGCGATCCGGTGCGAACGTCGACGGCCTCGACCTGCGTCTGCCCGAGGATGCGTTCCGGGGCGGAGTGGAAGAGGAACACGATACGACGGTGCTGCGCATCGGCGGGACCGGTGAAGTCCGGCAATTCGGCGTCGGGGTCGTCGTGGACGACGACCTCCACGCCCGGAATCGTGGACAGCGCACGGTATTCCGCCGACGTGTATGCAGCCGACGCCTGATCTCGACGGCCGAGCACGACGACCTCGTGGACGTTCTGCTCCTCGAGGATGCGCATCGCGCGGTCGGCGATGTCGGTGGTGGCCAACAACTCCGGCGGTGAGATGAGGATGCGGGCGACGTCGAGAGCGACGTTACCGGTGCCGACGATGACGGCCCGGCCGGTCGCGGTGTCGTCGCGGCGGATCGGGGGTGCGGCGTCGGCGCCGGGCACCGCGTTGTACCACGCGACGAGTTCGGTGGCCGACGTCGAGCCGGGTAGCTCCTCGCCCGGAATCCCCAGGCGCCGTGACTCACTCGCGCCCACGGCGTAGAACACGGCGTCGAAGTGGTCGGCGAGTTCGGCGGGGGTGATCTGCCCCGGCGCCTCCCCCACCTCGACGTTGGTGGCCATGGTGACGCGGGGATCGCGGTAGAGCAGGTCGAAGCCGCGCAACACGCCCTTGGTACCCGGGTGGTCGGGGGCCACCCCGGCACGGACGAGGCCGCCCGGGGTGGGCAGCTTATCGATGACGGTCACGTGCGCCTCGGTCCGGTCGAGCAGGGTCCGCAGGGCGTAACCACCGGACGGGCCGGTGCCGACGAGAGCAACCCGCAGTCCCGCAGGAAGTTTCGGTATCTCCGGGTACACCACGTCCGACCACCCCGAGGTCACGTCCGGGTTGTTCTTGTAGTAGTCGGCGTTGATCTCGACGAAGACCTTGTCGCGGGTGCCGAGCTTGTCGGCGGGGAAGATCGCGTCCACGGGGCAGGCATCGGCGCAGGCACCGCAGTCGATGCAGGCCTGTGGGTCGATGTGCAGGATGTCGGAGGTCCCGAAGCCCCGCTCCTCAGGAGTCGGGTGGATGCAGTTGACCGGACAGACCGACACACATGCTGCGTCGCTGCAACAGGATTGGGTGATGACAAACATCAGAGCATGTGCACTTTCCGGTAGTAGTGCATCGCCGGGCGGGTCAGCAGGCCCACCTCGTCGAGGAACTCCATCAGATGCGCGCAGCTGCTGCGGATCATCGACTGGAAGTGCGAGTTGTGGTTCATCTCCTCGACGGCGCGGTCGGCGTCGAGTCCGGCATCCTCGAATGCCTTGCGCTGCACCAGGCTCGACACGATCATGTAGGCGGCCACCGACACATACAGTGCGCTGAACTGACGGCGGGCCCAGCTAATGCCCTGCATCGACTCGCGAACCTCTTCGCGGGCGAACTTCATGTGCCGCGATTCCTCGAGGACGTGGATCTCGTTGACGGTGCGGATGAACGGGAGCACCCGCTCGTCACGCATGCAGCCGCGCTGGAAGACGTCGAGGACCTCTTCGGCGACGAGGATGCCGGCGTAGGCGACCTCGTTCTTGGCGGTGCCCTTGAAGAATCGGCCGAGCCGACCGACCCACTTGGTGGGCTTGTAGGAGGTGCCGACCATCTTCTCGCTGGCCTTGGCGAACATGATCGAGTGCCGGCATTCGTCGGCGATCTCGGTGAGCGCGAACTGGAACTCGGGGCTGTGGTAGGCGCCGAGGTACTGATCGCGGACGACCATTTCCTGCAGGATCATCTCAAACCAGATGCCGATGTTCATGATCGACGCGAACTCGTGGCGCGTGACCGAGATGCGCTGCTCCTCGGTCAGTTCGTCCCAGTAGGCCGTGCCGTAGAGCGACGACCATTCCGGGCTGCAGCCGTACTTCGTCGGGTCCATGGGTAGAGACCAGTCGATCTCGGTCATCGCATTGCGCGACAGCCGGGCCGCCGACGCGAGCAGTCGCGTCGACACCTCGTCGGTTCCCTGGTCGTGCATGCTGATGACGACTCCGTCGTCGTCAGCGGGGGTGTGAGGAGCTGTGCGGTCCATTGCGGCGGTCATGTCGCGGTGCCTCCGTCTCGGTCGGGTCTTTCTATGACAACGGCTGATGTCATATCAACGCTTGTTGTCAAGATAGCAGTCCCGTGTGACCTGGTAAACAGCTTCGCTACTATACTCACCAGTAAGTTCTGAGTGGTACCACGTTTGCGCAGGTCACACCGAGGAGTGCATATGTCTTCCATCTTCATCACCGGCGGTGCGTCGGGCATCGGACTGGCGACGGCCGAGCGATTCGAGCGCGAGGGGTGGACCGTCGGCGTCTACGACGTGAACCGGGAAGCACTCGACAAGGTGGCCGCCAATCACCCCGACTTCATCACCGGGGTCCTCGACGTCCGTGAACCGCAGCAGTGGGCCGACGCGCTCGCCGCGTTCACCGAACACACCGGCGGCACCCTCGACGTCCTCGACAACAACGCGGGCATCCTCGTCGCCGGACGGCTCGACGAGATCACCCCTGAGGCGATCCGCGCGCAGATCGACATCGACGCGCTGGGTGTGACCCTCGGCGCGCAGGCCGCCTACCCGTATCTGAAGAAGACGCCAGGCGCGCACCTGGTCAACATCGCCTCGGCGTCGGCGATCTACGGCCAGCCCGGCATCGCGACCTATTCGGCCACCAAGTTCTACGTCGCCGGTCTCACCGAGGCCCTCGAACTCGAGTGGGAGCACGAGGACATCCGCGTCGTCGGCATCTGGCCGCTGTGGGCCAAGACCGCGCTCGCCGACAACGACGCCAAGTCGACCAAGACCCTCGGTGTGCGCATCACGCCCGAGGAGGTTGCCGAGAAGGTCTACGAATCGGTGAACCCGAACCGCATCGATCGCCTGCTGCACCGCACCAGCTACTCCGTCGGCACCCAGACGCTGTTCCTCAACAACGCCGCCAAGTTCATCCCGAACTTCCTGAACCGCACCGTCAACAAGCTGATCGCGCAGTAGGCCCCCACTGCTCGAGGACCGCTCCTCCCGACTGCAGAGGCGCCCATCACCCCCGATGGTCGAGGAGCCCCGCGGATGGTCGAGGAACCTTTTCCCCGGATGATCGAGGAGCCCCGCGCGAGCGCAGCGAGCCGGAGCGCCTCGAGACCACCGCACACATCCGCTGGAACCCGAAACTAGCTCTGACACAAGCGGTCTCGAGGCTCCTCGCCTATCGGCTCGTCACACCTCGACCACCAGAAAAGGCGCCCACCTACGAATATAACTTCCACCGCAGCGGACCACCGACCCGAAAAATCGCCGTTTTCAGCCCGATTCGGTGGAAACGGTATTCACCCCCGAAGGTCGCGAGCGCAGCGAGCCGGAGCGCCCGCCTACGAATCGACGTCGCCCGGCCGCTTCCCGGCCCGGCGTCGCGGTAATCGCAGGGTCGGCCACACGGTGGTCCGACGCGGGGCGACGGGCAGGCGCCATCGGAACGCGAGTCCGCACAGACGCAGGGTCGTGGCCATCGCGGCCCCGACCACCAGTAACACCCCGTGCGCCGAGGGGAACATCGCGTGGCCGGCGACGTACACACCGGCACCGACGAGCGCGGGCACCGCGTAGAGATCGGCCGGCTGCAACAGCAGCGGCACCTCGTTGACGAGGACATCGCGGATCACGCCACCGCCGATGGCGGTCAGCATCCCGACGAGCACCGAGGCCAACGCGCTCGCGTGCAGCCCGACGGCGACGCTCGCGCCGGTCGTGGCGAACAGTCCCATACCGAAGGCATCGAGCACCAGGATCGTGCGCCGCAACTCGGTGAAGGCCGGATGGAAGAAGAACACGACGACACCGGCGATGGCCGCTGTCGCGACCGGCGGCCAGGTCTGCAGTGACGTGGGCGGAGTGACTCCGAGGAGCAGGTCACGCAGGATGCCGCCACCGACACCGGTGAGGATCGCGACGGTGAGGATGCCCCACAGATCGAAGTCCTTGCGCACACCGAGCACCGCACCCGACGCGGCGAACACGGCGATACCGGCAATGGTGAGAATCTGCAGCAGCACGGGCCCTCCTCACGGCACCGCCCCTCACAACGACGACCGCCCCGAGAAGCTCCCGGGGCGGTCGTCGTTGTGGACCGGCTATCCGGTCAAACGTTCGCTCAGCGGCGATCGAGATCGATGATGCCGGCCTGCGCGGCCTTGACGAGGCGACGCGGGATACGCTGCGCGACGCCGTTCACCTTGACCTCTTGCAGTGCGGGGTTGTCCGCCTTCCACTGCGAACGACGGCTGCGGGTGTTCGCCCGCGACATCCGGCGCTTCGGTACAGCCATGATCGTGCCCTTCTCTACGTGGTCTCGCCATTCACCCGCACCGAGTACGGGGGATGATCGCTCCTGGTCAGCGCGTCCGCGGCAGTTAGGCGCGACACGCAACCCCACCAGACTACCCGGCGGGTGGTCGTGGATCCAAAACGCGCCGTCACCCCCGACCAGCGGCCGTCACGACGAACTCGACGACACCGCCGCGAAACCACCCACCAGGATCTCGATGACGACGTAGATGAGGAAAAGCCCCAGCGCCACCGCACCGATGATGATCCCGGCGAGTGCCAAACCTTCGCCTTCCTCGGTGCCCTGCGAGTCCCTGATCTGGTTACGCGCGATGACCCCGAACACGATCCCGAGCCAGCTCAGGCACCCGCACCCGACGAGCGAGACGACGAGCGCCGCGATGGCCATCGGGTTCGTGCGCTTGGCCGGCACACCGACGTAGGGCTGTCCGTATCCCGGTTGCCCATACCCCGGCTGCTGCCCGTAACCCGGTTGCCCATAGCCCGGTTGCCCGTAGGAGGGCTGACCATAGGCGGGCTGCCCGTAGCCCGGTGCAGCCTGACCCGGCTGTCCATAGCCGGGCGCCCCGGACCCCGGATACGACGGAGCGCCGTAGGCGGGCGGGGTCGACGACGCCGGCGGCGTCGGCGGCTGCATCGGCGGCAGTCCCGCACCCTGCGACGGTGCCGGGGGCGTGGGGTTCAGCTGGGTCGCCTGCCATTGCGACGCGTCGTCGGACGGTGTCGCCGGCTTGCTGAAGTCGATCTTGGGGTGATGGATCGTCGTCTCGTCGTCCGGCGATGCGCCGGAGTCCGGTGAGTGCCCGCGGTCATCCTGCGGTGTGGACATGCTTCGACCTTCCTGATCGGCCGCCTGGAGGCGTGATGCCGATCAGAATAGCGAACCGGTCGGTCACCACCGCACACCGAAGCCGTCGACTCATCCGTTCGATCGGCGCCGGTTGCGCGGCAATACACTCGTCCGGGTGTCAGGCGTCGTCTCCGGTTTCACCGCGATCTTCATCATGGTCGGTGTCGGATTCCTCCTGGGCCGGACCGGGCTGCTCGGTGAACATGCCCACGAGGTGCTCTCCCGGCTGGTCTTCTTCGTCGCCACCCCGGCGCTCCTGTTCTATTCGCTGGTGACCACCGACCTGTCGGTCGTGTTCTCCTCGACCCTGGTCATCGCCGGCGGCAGTGCCCTGATCATCGGGCTGCTGTACTTCGTCGTCGCAAAGGTGTTGTTGCGCAGACCGACTCCCGATCTGGTGATCGGCGCACTGTCGTCGTCGTATGTCAACAGCGTCAATCTCGGTGTGCCGATTGCGATCTTCGTGCTCGATGACGCGTCGTTCATCGCGCCGCTGCTGCTCTTCCAGATCCTCATCTACTCGCCGATCGCGTTGACCGCACTGGATCTCACCGCGCTGGAACGCGGAACCGGTCACCCGTTCCGTGATGCGGTCGTGTTGCCGCTGACCAACCCGATCGTCATCGGCGGCGTGCTCGGGGTGGCCATCTCCGCGATCGGATGGACGCCACCACAGGCCATCCTGGAGCCGTTGAAGATGCTGGGCAACGCCTCGGTGCCGGGAGCCCTTCTCGCCTTCGGCCTGTCGCTGACCGGGGTGACGGTGTTCAAGAAGGGGCAGAGCCCACGTCGCGACATCGTGCTCGCGACCGTGTTGAAGACCATCGCGATGCCGGTCCTCGTCTATGTGATCGCCCGCTGGGGCTTCGGCGAGCAGGGCCACAAACTGTTCGCGCAGACCGTGATCGGCGCCCTGCCGACCGCGCAGAACGTCTTGGTCTACGCCACCCGATACCGGCGCGGTCAGGTACTCGCCCGCGACACGGCGTTGATCACCACACTCGCGTCGATCCCGGCGATCGCGATCATCGCGTGGCTCCTGGCCTGATCACCGGGGTTTCGCCCCAATCAGTCGAGTGACACCAATCAGTCGAGTGACACCGATGCCGTCGAGAACTCTCCGGCGGCGCCGACGGCGATCTCCTCCTCGCGCTGATGGGCGCTCATCGGGTGCCCGCCGCGCGGAATGGCGAAGGCCGCCAACGCCGCGGCGAGCGCGAACGCCCCGGCGCCCAGCAGAAACGCCACCCGGTAGGCATTCTCGGTGGGCAACGCCACCGGCACGCCGTGCACCGAGTGCACCGCCACCTCGGCGGCGAGCACGGTGATGATGACGGCACTGCCGACCGCGCCGCCGACGGTCCGCATGATCGAGTTGATGGAATTGGCGATCCCGGTCTCCTGTGGCTCCACGTTGGCGACGAGCAGCGCCGGCATGGCCGCATATGCTGCTGCCACAGCCACATTCGCGACGATCAGGCCGCCGATCATCTCCCCGGTGTTGTCGTGCAGCACGGTGAGCATCATCATGCCGACGACCCCGACGATCCCCGCGCCGAGCAGCACCACGCGCGGTCCGCTGCGGGCGACGAGCAGTCCGGCGATGGGTCCGACGAGGATCGACACGATCGCCGCGGGCAGCATGAACACCACGCTGGTCCGCAGGACCGAGGCACCGAACCCGTAGCCCGCCAACAGTTCCGGGGTCTGCACGAAGTAGGTGGCCCCGAGGAACACGCTGAACATCGCGAACCCGACACACAGCGAGGCGGTGTTGGTCGCGAGCACCGCGCGGTGCTTGAGCAGATCCACCGACACCAGGGGCGTCGCCCGGCGCGATTGCAGGACCCAGAATCCGACGAGGACGACGACGGCGGCGACGTAGAGTCCGATCACCCGCGCCGATCCCCACCCCCAGTCGTGGCCCTGCGAGGTCGGCAACAGCAGACACACCAGTCCGATCGCCAACACCAGAGCGCCCGCATAGTCGACGCGTCCACCCGATCCCGCACGGTTCGGAACAGCGGCGAGCATCAGACCGATCACCACCACGGTCATCGCCACACATAGCCAGAAGATGCGGCGATAGTCGGCGTCGTCGCGGGTGAGCAGCCCCGTCGCCACCAACGCCAGCCCGCTGCCCACGCCGAGCGCCGAGGCGGTGATCGCCATGGCGGCGGTGAGTCGCTCGCGCGGGAGTTCTTCGCGCAGCACGCTGATGGCCAGCGGGAACAAGCCGAAGCTCGCACCCTGCAGGACTCGTCCGACGATGAGCACCTCGATCGAATCGGCCAGCGCGGCAACGAGACTGCCGGCCAGGGTCAACGCCAGCGCGGCCAGGATCACGCGTTTGTGACCGTAGACGTCACCGAGGCGACCCAGCAGCGGGGTGAACGCCGACGCGGCGAGCATCGTCGCGGTGGTCACCCAGCCCACCGTGGTCAGCGAGACGTCGAGCTGCTCGCCGATCTGCGGCAGTGCGGGCACCGCGAGGGTCTGGATCATCGAGAGCAGCAGGACCGACGCCGCAGCGGCGACGATCACGAGCGCCGGGAACACCGGACGCCGGGTGGTCGGAGAAGACATGCCGACCACCATAGAACAAAACTCGACATGGTGTCGATTTCGATCGACGTGACGTCGATTATGTTCCGTTCCCTACGATGAACCCATGAGTTCCGCCAAGACCGCGCCTGCGGGGCGTCGGCGCGGCGCCCCGACCAAGGGCGACCGACGCGAGGAGCAGATCCTCGACGCCACCCGGCGGCTGCTGTCGCATCGGCCGATCGGCCAGGTCACCATCGACGAAATTGCCTCGGCGGCCGGGATCTCCCGCACGAGCTTCTACTTCTATTTCCCGTCCAAGCAGGCCGTCCTGGCCACGCTGATGGAACAGATCTGGAACGAATTCACCAGCACCCATGAGTGGTTCGACTCCGACGGCCCCGACCTCGACGGCCTGCGCGCCCAGCTGGCAGCGGTTGCCGCGCTCTGGCGCGACAACGGCCCGATCCTCGCGTGCGCGGCGCAATCGGGACAGTCCGACTATCCACCGCTCCAAGAATTCCTCGGCCGCGCGAGGGAACGCTTCGTGGCCAGGCTCGCCGCCAAGATCGAGCGCGACCGCGCTGCCGGCCTCGCCCCGGACGGGCCGGCCGCTGCCGAACTCGCCACCCTCGTCGCCATCGTGCGTGACGGGCGGCTCGCCGAACTCGCACTTGCCGACCCCGACGACGCGCGTGATGCGCACATCCTCGACGCTCTCACCCAGACAATCGGCCGGATGATCTACGGGCGGATGCGCTGACGCGGCGTTCGCCTCAGTGCTGGCACTGCCAGGGCTTACGCGACTTCTCGCCGCGCTCTTTGCGTTTCACGTCCACCCCACCCATCAGCGCGAAGCCAGTGACGTGGATGGTGGGTGCGCCCGGCGCCCCCGGACCCGACGCCTTGTTGCTGAATCCGCCCATGACGGCGCCACCGCCGACCTCCACGGCCACATCCGGCGGCACGGTGATGTCGATGCCGCCCATGATGGCGACGCACTCGATCGTCAGATGCGGTGCGGTGAACTCGACCTCCCGCAGATCAATCTCCACCCCGCCCATGATCGCGGTGGCCGAGAGCTGATCGGCGACGGCCGCCTGTCCCTTCAGCTCGCTGCCCGACATGATCGCCAGACGGCTGCGGATCGGTTCGCGACCGCTCCCGGTCGTCACCGTCGAGGGATACGGCGCGTCGGGCTCCGGTAGCGCCACCCCCAGCTGGGTGACCGGAAGATCGTCGGTGAGGGCGTCGAGCTCACCGAAGGTCTTGGCCATCACCGCTTTTCCCGCTCGCTCCTCGTACTCGGCGGGGGTCAGACTGCCCTGCTCCATCGCCGCCGACAAGATCTCGTGCACCAGTTCACGATCGGCGTCGGCGGCGCGCATCCGCGATCGACGGTCGTCGTCGTAGGTCGGGTCCTCTGCAGTGCTCACCCGTTCAGACTAGGCCGCACGAGCCGTCCCCGACATTGGTGAACACCCTGAGATCCGACCCTGAGATCGCCACCGGAGCGCCCGCGATCTGGCACGATCGGGCCATGCGGCGAGTGGGCAAGGTCTTGATGTGGCTCGGCATGATCGCGGTGGTCGTCAGCCTGGGCGCGGGCATTCCGATCGCGGTGATCGGGCTGTCGAAGGTCTCCGATACGTCGGCGGAGGCGTTCGAGATCCGGGGGTCGGCGACACACCACCTCGACGCCGGCGACACCCTGGTGCTCTACGCGCCGGGAACACAGTCCGACGCCGCCGAGGACGCCTTGCCGTCGTGCGCCGTCAACGACCCGGGAGCCGAACGCCGACAGTCGAATTCGACGTACTCGTTCACCTACCGGAACACCACGGTCCGGTCCTTCGCCCAGTATGCGATCACCAGCAGCGGTGTGTACGCGCTCGATTGCGGCGATTCCTACGTCGTCGGCGCCCCACCGGTGTCGGTGGGCGGGCTGTTCTCCGGCATCGGCGGCATCCTGCTCGCGGTCTTCGGCGGCGTCTTCGGTCTGGCCGTCGCGATCACCGGTCTCGTCCTGTGGCTGATCGGCCGGCGGCGTACACCCCCGGGCGCATCACCCACTGCGCCGTCAGCCCCGCCGTGGCCCCCGGCGTGAGCGCAGGTAGTCGCCGACGACCGCCGCGCCGAGACCGTCGACGTCGGGGGCGATGACCCGGCCCCCGATGCGGCGGGCGATCTGATCCATGAAGTGCGCCAACCCGGGATCCTCGCCGAGCCGGAAGAACGTGACCTGCGCGCCGAGGCGGGCAACGTGATCGAGCTCGCGGACGGTCAATGCGATGGTCTGCGGGTGCGGCGGATAGAAGAAGAACGGCTCACCACTGGGATCGAGGTGCGCGGTCGGCTCACCGTCGGTGACGACGAGCACCACCGGCTGTGCATTGGGGAACCGACGCAGATGCCGACCGGCCAGCAACAGCGCGTGATGCAGGTTGGTGCCCTGCTCCATCCGCGGCTGCAACCCGGTCAGTTCGGCGATCTCGATCGACCGGGCGTAACGGCCGAACGCGATGAGATGCAGTTCGTCGCTGCGGAATCGGGTCGAGATCAGATGATTGAGCGCAATCGCGGTGCGCTTCATCGGAGTCCAGCGGCCCTCCATCTCCATGGAGAACGAGGTGTCGACGAGCAGCACCACCGCGGCCTGTGTGCGCGCCTCGGTCTCGGCGACCTCCACGTCGCGCACGTCGATCCGCACACCCGGATGCAGGTCGCTGGTCGGATGTCCTTCTGCGGCAGTGCGCAACACGGCGTTGGCGACGGTGCGTGACACATCCCAGGGGTCGGTGTCGCCGTAGGCCCATTCGCGGGTCGAGCCGGTCGGCTCGCCGAGCAGACCACTGTTGCGGGTCTGGCGGTCGCCACGCGCGCCCATCTGGTCGGCGATGTCCCGGAAGATCGCCTGCCCGAGTTGACGCATCGCCTTGGGGCTCAGGCGGAGTCGGCCGTCGGCGGTCCGGTCGAAGAAGCCCTCCTCGCGCAGCGCCTTCTCCAGTTCCTGCAGGGTGCGGGCGTCGACGCCGGCCTGCTCGCCGAGTTGCCGTTCCAGTGCGTCGATGTCGATGTCGTCCATCTGCGCGCCGGCGTACTGCTGGGACAGTTGTTCGGAGAGCGCCTCGAGTTCGGAGATGTCGCGCAGTGCCGTGGCCCCCTCCCCCAGGCCCATCTGCTGATCGCCGGAGAACTCCTGGGCGTTGTCCCAGTCGAGCCCCGGCCGCGCCTGCCGCAGCGCCGAATCCATTTGTGCGAGTTGACTCATCAGATCCGGAGACCCGAATGCCTGCTGCGCGAGCTGATCGAGTTCGGCCCGCTGCTCAGGCGTCAGCGAGTTGTAGAACTGCTGGGCCGCGGCAGCCCGCTGCGCCAACGAATCGATGAGTTCCTCGGTGTTGCGCGGGTTCTCGGGAAAGTACTCGCCGTGTTTGTCCATGAACTCGTCGAACGCCTGCGACGTGTCCTCACCGCGGTTGTGGGCGTTGAGGAGGTCGTTGAGGTCGGAGAGCATCTCCGACACCCGCTGCCGGTCGGCGTCGGTGGCGCCCTCGAGCGCCTCCTTCATCCCGGCGAAACGCTGATCGAGCAGTTCGCGGCCGAGGAGGTCCTTGATCTTGTCGTAGTCCTGCTGCGCCTCGGGGCTGCGCCACTGGTAATCGGAGAGTTCCTCGACGGCCTGCGCCGTGGAGGCCGGGAGACTGCCGATCTGCATCTCGGCGAACCGTGCGTCGTCGTCGAGGTCGCGGGCGAGTTGTTTGCGCTCGTTAAGCACCGCCCGGTCGAGGAGTTCACGGATCTCGGTGAAGGTGCCGTCGAGGTTGCGCTTCTTGAGCAGCTCCTGACGCCGCCGGTTCACTTGCTCGCGCAGCTTGTCCAGACCCCGCATGTCCTGCGACCCGCGTCGCAGGAACTCCTGCAGCGCCCGCTGCGGGCTGACGCCGGCCATCACGTCGTCGCCGATCTCGCTCAGCGCCTCCCGCAGATCCACCGGCGGCGCCAACGGATCCGGCCCACCGGTGTAGCGCTGATACCGGGATCGGTGAAAGTTCTTCTGCACCATGGGTTTCTCCGGAGTTGGTCGAATCCGCCGGGACGGTGCCCGGCCGTAAATCGCAGGAATGCGTGGATCGGCGGGTGATCAGCCGTAGATCGTCTGCCCCGACTCGTCGGCTTCCTTGCCGATGCGTCGCGCCAGGAACAGTCCCTCCAGGGCGAGTTCGACGGCGCTGGCCCGCTCTCCATCTGAGCCGGCCTCGAGTCGTTCGGCGATCTCGTCGATCACCGGCGCGGTGGTCTCCGGCGACGGCAGGGAGCCGAGGAAGTCCGCGGCGGGCACCCGGTCACCGGTGACCACGAGCTCACCGGCCTCCAACGCCGACACCAGCGGCGCCATGTCGATGCCGCCGAGATGGGCGCGCACCGTGTCGGCGACGGACTTGCGCATCAGGTGCTCGAGGATCTCGAGTTCACGTCCCTCTTCGCCGGACTCGAACTCGATCTTGCCGCGCAGCACCTCGATCACCGATTCCAGGTCGACGACGCGGGCCACCGGCACCTCTTCGCCGGTGACGGCCGCGCGATGCAGCGCCGCCGCGGCCACGGTCTCGGCGCCGGCGATCGAGAACCGCGCCGACACACCCGAACGCTGATCGATCGACGGGTGATCGCGGGCGTAGCGGGTGAACCGCGCGAGGATCTCAGTGATGAAGGTCGGCACCGTGGCGGTGAGGTCGGCCTCCTGCTCGATGACGGCGACCTCGTCGTCGAGTTCGATCGGGTAGTGCGTACGGATCTCGGCGCCGAAGCGGTCCTTGAGCGGAGTGATGATCCGCCCGCGGTTGGTGTAGTCCTCGGGGTTGGCGCTGGCCATGACGAGCACGTCCAACGGCAGGCGCAGCGTGTAGCCGCGGACCTGGATGTCGCGTTCCTCCATCACGTTGAGCATCGACACCTGAATACGTTCGGCCAGGTCGGGGAGCTCGTTGATGGCGACGATGCCGCGGTGTGCGCGCGGGATGAGCCCGAAGTGGATGGTCTCCGGATCACCGAGACTGCGGCCCTCGGCGACCTTCATCGGGTCGATGTCGCCGACGAGGTCGGCCACCGAGGTGTCCGGGGTGGCGAGCTTCTCGCTGTAGCGCTCGTTGCGGTGGCGCCATTCGATGGGCAGGTCGTCGAGGAGGTTGGCGGCCTTGCGGATCGATGCCGGGGTGATCGGCTCGTAGGGATGTTCACCGAGTTCGGAGCCGGCGATCACCGGCGTCCACTCGTCGAGCAGGCCGACGAGGGTGCGCAGGATGCGGGTCTTGCCCTGACCGCGTTCGCCGAGCATGACGACGTCGTGTCCGGCGAGCAGCGCACGTTCGAGCTGCGGGATGACCGTCGCCTCGAACCCGACGATGCCCGGCCACGCATCGCGGCCCTCGCGCAGCGCGGTCAGCAGGTTGTTGCGGATCTCGTCGCGGATGCTGCGCTGCACATGACCGCTTGCACGCAGTTCACCAAGGGTGCGAGGAGAGGGATGACGGGTTTCGGTGGTCGTTGAACCGCCGGTCGGGGCGTCGGTCGTGAAATCCCCGGATGTGAAGTCTTCTGCCACCTCATCCACGGTACGCCGGAGAGCCGCAGTCGCGCCCGGTTCGCCGACAGCGCCCCTGCTTTCGCCGACGGCGCTCGCCAGCCCGCCGACAGCGCCTTCCACCTCGCCGACAGCGCCCTCCACCTCGCCGACAGCGCTTCGGCGAGCGCTGTGGGCGGCGGGAAGAGCGCTGTCGGCGGTGGGGACGGGCGCTGTCGGAGAGGTCCGGCTACCCGGTGGTGGTAGTGGTGTGGTGCCGGCCGGTGCGGTGGCCGCCGAAGCCGGCGGTCGGGGCGGTCGAGCCAGGAGTTGCCGACCCGGAGGTGGCCGACCCGGTGGTCGTGCTCGCCGTTGTCGTCGTCGACGCCGGCTGCGGTGACGGCGCCACGGTGAGGTTGTAGACCGTGTAGTCGCCGATCGTGGTGCCGTGGAAGTTGGCCTCCACCCACTGCTGGATCTGAGTGGTCACCGAGGACCGTCCGCCGCCGAAACCGGTGCCGCCGAAGGCTTTGGTGATGGCGCTCATCAGCTCCGCATTGGCGCTGCCGTTCTGCGACGAGGTCTCCGGGGCGAGGTAGTAGCCGATGTCCTTGTCGGCGACGTACTTCTGGAATTGCGCGAGGCTCGGCGCCGGGTCGTTGGAGAATCCGCCGACACCCATCACCGGCACGTGTGCGGCGAGTTCGACCCCTGCCGCGGAACTGGTCCGCGACACCGCCGCCGCCCAGCGTGCATGGCTGCTCTGCAGCATGGTCTGGAGCTGGGTGGGCAAGGTCGTGGAGCCACCGCCGAATCCGCCGAACCCACCGAATCCGCCTGCACGGCTACCCGACGACCCGGTACCGGCCCGGCCGGAGTGTGTCGTGCCGCCGAATCCGCCGTGCCCGCCTGCGGTGCTGCGTTCGGGCAGCACCGACGGGCTGCCGCCGGTGTGGGAGATGGTGTCGCCGGTGATCGCATATGCCGCCGGCGCCGCGAAGATGCCGATCATGCCGAGCACGCCCACCGCCAGCGCGATCCGACGTCCGAAGGTCGACGGCAATGCGACGAGCACGGCGGCGACGATGCCCGCGACGAGTACCACCCACCGCAGCCAGGGCTGCCAGTTCGGCTCGTGATCGAGGAGCACGAACGACCAGATGGCTCCCGCGGCGATCATCGCGGCCAGACCGAAGCGGGCGGTGTAGCGCTGCCAGCTCACCGAAGCGTCACGTGCAGTCCAGGTTTGGTGGACGCCCAGACCGACGAGTCCGGCGATGGGCGGAGCGATCGCCAGCGAGTAGTACGGGTGCGCGATACCGCTCATGTACGACAGGACCAGTCCGTCGACGAGCAGCCACAGACCGAACAGCAGGGTTGCCGCGCGCACGAGGTCGGTGCGGGGACGACGCCCACGTAATGCCAGGACGGCGATCAGCGCGATGAGTGCGGTCGGCAACAGGAATGAGATCTCGGCACCGAACTCGCCGGTGAACAACCTCGTGATGCCCGGTTGGGCGCCGAACATTCCGCCGCCGAATCCACCGCGGCCACCGGCGCCGCCACCACCAAAACGCTCTGCCAGTTGCGGGTTCTCACGCGCGAAGTCGGCGATCGCATTGGCCGGGTTGCCGTGGGCACCACCGCCACCACTTCGGCCTTCGACACGCTCGAGTCCGTTGTAGCCGATGACGAGGTTCATGAAGTTGTTGTCGGTGGAGCCGGCGAGATAAGGCCGCGACGAGGCCGGCCACAGCAGCGTCAGCACCACATACCAGCCCGCCGAGAGCACCAGTGCCACAGCGGCAATCACCAGATGCCACATACGCCGCCAGAACGTCGGCGGGGCCGCGACGAGGTAGACCGCGCCGAGCGCGGGCAGCACCATCAGGCCTTCGAGCATCTTGGCCAGGAACGCGAATCCCAGTGCGACACCGGCCAAAGCGAGCCACCGCGCCGATCCGCGCGCGGTCGCACGCAGGGTGCAGTAGGCCGCTGCGGTCATCAGCAGCACCATCGCGGCGTCGGGGTTGTTGAACCGGAACATCATCGCCGCAACCGGGGTGATCGCGAGCGCGAGGCCCGCGATCAATCCGGCCGACCGGCCGGCGACGCGGGTGACCATCGCATACATCAACGCGACGGCGGCCACTCCCATGAGGGCTTCGGGGATCAGGATGCTCGCCGAGGAGAACCCGAAGATCTGGCCGGACAAGCCCATCACCCACTGCGACACCGGCGGCTTGTCGACGGTGATGAAGTTGGACGGGTCCACCGAACCGAACAGCAGCGCCTCCCAGTTGCGCGACCCGGCCCACGCCGCTCCGGCATAGAAGGTGTTGCCGTACTGATTGGTCGTGATGTTCCACAGGTAGAGGACGGCCGTGGCGATGAGGAGTGCTGCCAGCCACAGCCGGTCGCGCGCGGTGGCCGGAGGCAGCGTCGAATCCGCGGAAAGCGACAGATCGGATCCTCGATGGCGGCTGCTCGGAGCATCATTCGCAGTGGTGTCGAACGGAGCGACACCGGGTTGGGTTGCGGTCACGATGATGATCGTGCGCCGGATGCACTGGCTTTCCGGTGTGGGCAAGCTGTCAGCTTGCTGTGAGGCACCTAGTTCCTTTGCGGGAGTTGAGAGAATGTCGTATTCGCCGGGGATGCCGTGTCGGTTTCACCCGATTGGACGCCACGCCGGGTCGCGCCCGATGAAGCCCGCGAGCCGGGTGACGGGATCGGCGTCGGCGGGTACCGGCACCGCCGGACCGTACTGTCCCGACGACCGGAGCATGTCCTCGATGCCCTGCATGCCCGAATGGACCTGAGCGGCGAAGTCGGTGTCCAGCTGCGGATCCCGACCCGCGGCGGTGGCGAGATCCCAGGTGTGCAGAAAGATGTCGGTGGTGTAGAACCGGTCGACGGCATCGGCCAGGCGCAATTCCCCGACCATCGGGTGGGTGAAGGTCGCCTCCGCGTCGGGGCCGTCGAGGAGTTGCTGTACCGCCGCACACCGGGCATCCCATGCCGCTGCGGGATCGTCGGCGACCCATGGGCCCGCGGGCAACTCGACGTCGCCTGCCGCCAGGAACGCCGCGAACCAGTCGACGAGGTGCGCCACCACGTCTCGGGCCACCCATCCATCCACCGGCGTCGGCGCGTCCCAGTCCTTCACCGCCGCAGCGTGTTCGGCGAATCCGGCAGCCACGTCGCGGTGACGGTCCGAGGCGGAGAGTTCGGCGAGTCCGCTGCTCACAGCTCACCGGCGGCGAGCATGCGGTCGAGGCCGGCATAGCCCTCGTTCACGCCGACCTCCATGCCGGAGGCGAGCCAGCCATCACGCGCTTCGAAGCTGTCACACAGGGATTGGGCATGCAACCGGGTGAGACCGTCGCCGAGGTCCTCGAACCACAAGGTCTCCAGCGACACCTGATCAGGCATCCCCTCGAAGGTGAAGGTCTGCACGATCTTGTCGTCCGCGACGGTGTGGAAGCAGCCGCGGAAACCGAATTCCTGGCCGTCGTGGGTGGAGACGTACCGCCAACTGCCACCGTCGCGAGCATCCCACTCGATGATGCGGCTGGAGATCGCGTCGGGGCCGACCCAGCGCACGAAGAGGTCGGGATCGATGTGCGCCTTCATCAATTGCGCAGGGGTACCACGGAAGTCGCGGGTGATCCGGATGACGGGGACCTTCGGGTCCGCCTCGATCGCGGCTTCGGGATAACGGGTGCTGGTGGTCATGATGCCTGTCCTCTCGTGTCGGTGTTGATTCTCTTCGGGTTGCTTTTCCGGGTTTTCTCGGTGCCGCCGGCGGTTGCCGCCGGACCGTCGTTCATCTCCGCCAGCACGGCGTCGAGGCGCGTATAGCGCTCCTCTGCACGTCGGCGGTACCGCTCGATCCACTTGGTCATGAGGTCGAACACCTCTGCTTCCAAATGCACCGGGCGCGTCTGTGCCTCACGGGTTCGGGTCACCAGCCCGGCGTCGGCGAGCACCTTCAGATGCTTGGACACCGCCTGGATGCTGACGTCGTAGGGTTCGGCGAGTTGACTGACCGTCGCGTCGCCCACCGCGAGCCGGGCCACCATGTCGCGCCGGGTCGGATCGGCCAGCGCTGCAAAGATCTTGGACAACTCGTCGGACACCGGAGCCAATCCCCTTTCTTCAACCGTTCGGTTGAATACGAGCATGCTCCCCTCCGCAGCCGTTGTCAACCCATCGGTTGAATATCGGCCCGGGTCTGCGCACCGCTGCGTGCGCCGCGACGGCGTCGACCTCGGGTTTCAGCGTCCACACAGCAACGCCGGCGCACCGTCGGGGTCAGGGGGTACGAGGTGAAGCAGGCGCCGCGGCAGAGGTGAGACGCACCAAGGAGTGAGAGGGCATCATCATGAAGACCACAGCAAGAACCCGCGTGCCGCTGGCATCGGCCATGGCGTTGGCGGCCACCCTCGCGGTCGGCGCACCCGCACTCGCCGATACCCCGGCGGCACCCGCGTCATTGTCGATCCAGGGCGACCTGCACCTGACGCCGACGATTCGGGTCCTACGGATCGACGCCCAGGGATCGCGCGCCGCAGGCGCAACCACCGGCACCTACACCGCGACCCTGCTCGACGGTATGAATCCCACCCCGATCCAGGTCCGCGGTCCGGTGACCTGTATCAGCGTCGACGGCAACGCCGCCTCGCTGATCTATCCGATCAGCGACATCCGTCCCTTCGGGCTTCCGCCCGCGGTGAAAGATGCTGCTGCGATCCAGATTTCGGTGCGCAAGGGCGTCAACGGAGGGCAGTCGATGGTCGGCGTCAACGGCCCGATGCCCACCGGCAGCTTCCACGGATGTGCACCGGCCGCAACGCCGTTCGCGTTCGAAGGAACGATCAGGACCAGCGGCTAGCTCGCTCGCGGCCCGATCGGCTCGTCACCGCGCAGCGTGATGCGGTGCATCACACGGCGATTGTCGCCATAGTCACGGTTGGCGTAGTGCAGGGTGTTCCGGTTGTCCCAGAGGACCAGATCACCCAGGCGCCACCGGTGGCGGACGATGTGTTCGGGCTTGGTCAGGTGCGCGTAGAGCAGGTCGAGGATGCCGCGGCTCTCGGCATCGGAGACGCCCTCGATATGTGAGGTGAAGCCGGGGTTGACGAACAGCGACTTGCGCCCGGTCTCGGGGTGCACGCGCACCACCGGGTGGGTCACGGGCGGAAGGTCGGTGACTTCCTTTCCGTCCCAGACATTTCCGCGTCCACCACGCCGCTGCTTGAGGTAGTAGCCGAACTCACGGCTGCCGTCGTGGACCGCCGACAGCTTGTCGACGAGTTCGCGGATCGGCTCCGACAACGACCGGTAGGCCAGCTCGGCGTCGGCCCAGTTGGTGTCACCGCCGTTGCGCGGCAACACCACCGGGCGCAGGATCGATCCCATGGGCGGACACGGCATGAAGGTGACGTCGGTGTGCCAGACGTCGGCGAAACCGTTGTCGGTGCTGTCGAGCGAGTAGACCTCGGCGGGCACGTCACCGCTGTTCCAGACGGGATGCCCGGTGGTGAGGTCGCCGAGGCGCCGGCCGAATTCGATGTGTGCGGCGTCGTCGAGGTCCTGACCGCGCAGCACGATCACCTTGTAATCGATGAGGGCGGCGCGGATGGCGCGGACCTCGTCGTCGGTGGCCGACGCGACGTCGACACCGCGGATCTCGGCCCCGAAATGAGGACCGAACTCGTCGATGTCGAATTCGACGCCGGAGGCGACGGTACCGGTCGGGACGGGCGTGGACAGTACGGGAGTGGTCAGAGCGTGCTCAGGCGTGGCGGGGCCGGAAGTGGAGATGGTCATCGGTGGTGTTCCTACTCGGATCGTGGTGTGAGATGCGGGGTCCGAGTACCACCGGCGGGGAACCATGGTGCGAACCGTCCGAGAAGCTCATCGAGTGGCCGACGAGGCGGGCGGTGGCGGTTCCGGTCATGTGACCTGTGTAGTCGCCGACGACCCGCTCCCCCAGGGTTTGCCGCACGGTGAGTACAACCTCGGCGAGTACAGCCTCGAGTACCAGCGCGCATCGCTCGATCACCCCGGCACCGGCCGCCCGGTCGGTCACGCCGGCGCGGCCCCGGCCACCGCGGCCTCCTTGACCGCCGCGGCGACCTGCGCGCGTAACACCGTGTACTCCGGGGAATCGCGGATCTCCTCGGGGCTGACACCGTGTCGCGGGATCGGCGAGGTGATGTCGAGGGCCACCCGACCCGGCCGCGCTGTCAGAACCACGATGCGCGAACCGAGGAAGGCCGCCTCGTCGGCGCTGTGGGTGACGAAGACGTTGGTCCGGCCGAGGTCGGCGCTCACCGACCGCAGGTCCTCCTGCAGCGTTTCGCGGGTGAGAGCGTCGAGGGCGGCGAACGGCTCGTCGAGCAACAGCAACGACGACTCCCCGGCCAGCGCGCGGGCGATCGCGACCCGCTGCTGTTGTCCTCCGGAGATCTCCCAGATCCGCCGATCTGCGGTGTCCCCCAGGCCGACCCGACGCAGCAGTTCGTCGCGTCGGGTTCTGCGCTGCGCCTTCGGTACTCCGGCATATCGCAGCGCGAGGTCGACGTTGCCACCGACCGTGCGCCACGGGAACAGCCGCGGTTGCTGGAACACCACCCCGGCGCCGACCCCGGGAGTCGGAGAGTCCCCGGCCACCGTGACCCGGCCGGAGGTCGGGGTCTCGAATCCGGCGATCAACCTCAGCAGGGTCGACTTGCCGCACCCCGAGGCGCCGACCAGAACGAGGAACTCACCCGGATCGACGCGCAGATCAACCGGCCCCACCGCCGTGACCCGGTCGGCCTTGCTGCCATAGGTCTGCACCACCTTGCTCAGTGCGATCGCCGCCGACGACTCCGAATCCGGAACCGACACCACAGGGCTGTGTTCGACGACGGCGTCATTGCGCGGAGAGGACACCGGGTAGCCCCTTCGTGTAGATGGCCTGCTGGAAGGTCGACAACGGCGGAGCGCTCGGGATCTGCTGTTGCGCGGCGAGGAATTCCGCTGCGCTGTGCAGGTTCTCGGCGAGATTGCCCGGTTGTCCGTCGACGCCCAGCCAGGTCGGTGAGGTCAGCTCGGCAGCGGTCAGGAAGGTTCCCTGCTTGAGTTGGTTGGCGGCGTCGGTGGGCGTGGTACCCAGCTGCGCCGCAACGGCCTTGGCTGCCGCCTGCGGATCGTCGTGAATCAGCGCCAGGGCGCGGGCCTGCACCTTGCGCCAGGTGTCGACAACCGAGGGATTGTCCTTGGCGAATTGGGTCGCCACGACACCGAGGTCGAGGGTCGGCTTTCCGGCGGTGGCCAGTTGCCGGCTGGCGATGAGTGTCTTGCCGGTCGTGCGGAGTTCGTCGAGCGTGGGGAGCCAGGTGTAGACGGCGTCGACGTCACCGCGCTGCCACGCGGCCAACGATGCCTGCGGCTGCAGGTCGATGATGTCGACGTCGGCGGGGTTCACCCCGGCCTGCGCGAGTGCCGCGAGCAGACTGTAGTGCGCCGTCGAGGCGAACGCCGTGGCCACCCGCTTTCCGCGCAGGTCGGCGACGGTGTTGATGCCGGTGCCGTTGCGGGCCACGAGGGCCTCGTTGTCGCCGGCGACGTCGAGGACGAACGCCACCTGATACGGGATGTTCAGTGGTCCCGAGAGTCCTCGTGCGACCGGGCTGGACCCGATGGCGCCGAAGTCGATCTGCTTGGCGATGAACGCGGTGTTGATGTCGGCGCCGGAGTCGAACTTGGTCCACTTGATGTTGTAGTTCGGCAGGGCGTCCTCGAGCCAGTGGTTGTTCTTGACGATCAGGTCGCCACTCGGGAACGACTGGTAGGCAATACGAATGGTGGGCTTGTCGGAGTCCTGACCGGAACGGTCGACCGAGCAACCGGCCACCGCCAGCAGCGCGGCGACGAATGTCGCCAGGAGTGCGGACGCCGCGCGCAGCGGTCGTCGACGATCAGATGTCATGTGTGGTCAGGCCTTTCCACGCCAGGGCACCGCGCGGTGCTCGATGACCCGCAGGACACCGTCGATGACCAGACCGGAGAATCCGATCAGGGCGATACCGACGAGCACCACGGGAGTGTTGTTGTAATTGCTTGCGTCCTTGACGACTCCACCGATGCCCGGGATGCCGTTGAACAGCTCCGCGGCCACCACCGACGAGTAAGCGATGCCGACCGAGAGCCTTATGCCGGTGAAGGTTTCGGGAAGGGCTGCCGGGATGATGACGTCGCGCAACACCTCACGGCGCGAGGCCCCGAGCGCACGAGCCGCCTCGACGAGCGCCACCGGCGCCGCGCCGACCGCCGCGGTCGTGGCAACGGCCGCCGGCGGCAGTGCCGCCAGGGCCAGCAACGTGATCTTGGGTGCCTCGTCGATTCCCAGCCAGATGACGAGGAGGAAGAAGTACGCCAGCGGGGGTAGCGCGCGCAAGAACGTCAGCCACGGCTCCAGAACTCGCCGGATCACCGGCACCGAGCCCATCACCAGCCCGAGTACGACGCCGACTCCCACGCCGATGATCACACCGACAACGACCCGCCGCAGGGTCATGTAAAGGTGCTCCCACCAGTAATAACCGGCGTAGCCGATGGCCCCGTCGTGGGTCGTCGACATCTCGACGAAGGCGTGCCACACGGTACCGAGCCGGGGCACGAACACCTCGCTCCACACGCCACTGACCGCGACGATCTGCCACAGCACCAGGAACAGGACCAACGACAACAGCGGCAGGCCGACGTGCAGCCCCACCGCTTTCCAACGAGATCGTCCGGCGCGTCGCCCGATCTCGGGTTCCCCGCCCTGCTCCTGCGGGGTGATGTCCACGAACAAGGTCATCAGCATTGTGTAATCGCCGCCCGGGGGCCGGGCGAGAGATTCCCTCACGCTGAGGGGAAGTGCCGAGCGAATTGTCCGACAACCGGCGCCGTATTCTAATCCCCGCCGAGATGCCGATTCTGAAGTGCCGCATTACCTCCGTGCACAGATGGCGAACCTCGCCTGCTACGGAGATTCGGCGCGCGGTGAGTGCAACCCCACATTGCCCTCGACGGTGGCGCAATGGCGGTCCGAAACACCGACAACGCAGGTGAACCCGCCGGCAACGACCACCGCGGTGGCGCATTCCGAACACCCGGCCCACGGCACGTCCCTGGCCTCCCGGGGCCCTCTGAACAGCGGTTATCGTCTGTACTCATGCAGTCCGAACCCCTGCCGTCCCGACGCCCGGCGCCACCCGGTCGCGTCCGCGCCGACAACGCCCGCGTCGTCGCCGACGTCCTGCGGCGAGCCATCCATGACGGCGCCATCGGTGAGGCGCTCGATGAGCGCGCACTGATCGACGAGTTCAACGTCTCCCGCAACACCATCCGCGAGGCACTCGCCGCGCTCACCGACGAAGGACTGATCCGGCGGTCGCCTCGGGTCGGAACACACGTCGTGGCGCGCAAACTCGATCACGGCCTCGACGCCCTGCTGGGCCTGCAGGAGACCTTCCGCCGACACGGCGCGGTCCGCAACGTCGTCAAGATCGCCACACTCGTCGATCCGCCGCGGCTCGTCGCGCGCCGCCTGCGTCTCGACGACGCCCAGGCCGTCTACATCGAGCGTCTGCGATACCTCGACGACGAGCCGATCAGCCTCGACATCACCTACCTGGTACCCGATCTCGGGATCGCCGTGCTCGACCACGACCTCGAATCCCAGGACGTCTTCACCGTGCTCGAGGAGGTCGCCAGGGGCCGGCTCGGCCGCGCCGACATGACCGTCGAGGCCGTCGACGCCGACCCCCACTCGGCCGCACATCTCGAAATCGCCTCGGGGAGTTCGCTTCTTCGCCTCGAACGACTCACCCACCTCGCCGCCGACGACCGGCCCGTCGATCTCGAGTACATCCGCCTGCGCAGTGACCGGGTCGTTCTGCGCAGCACCGCCTACCGAAACGAGCAACTCCCATGAGCCCAACTCCCATAAGTCAGGTCACCTTCCGCGCCGACGTGCCGGTCACCATCGACGAATCCCTGTGCATCGAGGGCTGCACCCTGTGTGTGGAGGTCTGCCCCCTCGACTCGCTCGCGATCAATCCCGACTCGGGCAAGGCGTACATGCACGTCGACGAATGCTGGTACTGCGGGCCGTGTGCCGTGCGGTGTCCCACCGGAGCGGTCACCGTCAACATGCCGTATCTGCTGCGCTGAGCGCCGCGTGCACTCGCCCGCATCATCCTCGACACCCGGAGAACCGATGGAGCCCATGGAGATTCCCGACCTCGCCGATCGCACCCGGCGCGACTGCGACGTGTTGGTGATCGGCGGTGGCACCGCCGGAACCATGGCGGCGTTGACCGCCGCGGAGCACGGCGCGTCGGTGCTGCTGCTCGACAAGGCACATGTCCGTCATTCCGGTGCCCTCGCGATGGGGATGGACGGCGTCAACAACGCCGTCATCCCCGGCAAGGCGACACCGGAGGACTACGTCGCCGAGATCACCCGCGCCAATGACGGCATCGTCAATCAGAAGACCGTCTATCAGACGGCCACAAGGGGTTTCGCGATGATCGGACGCCTCGAGCGCTACGGGGTGAAATTCGAGAAGGACGAGTACGGCGAGTACGCGGTGCGGCGGGTGCACCGCTCCGGGTCGTATGTGTTGCCGATGCCGGAGGGCAAGGACGTCAAGAAGGCTCTCTACCGGGTGCTGCGCAAACGTGAGATGCGCGAACGGATCACGATCGAGAACCGGTTGATGCCGGTACGCGTGCTCACCGACGACGGACGGGCCGTGGGCGCCGCGGCATTGCACACGCGCACCGGCGAATTCGTGGAGATCGCGGCCAAGACCGTGATCCTCGCGACCGGACCGTGCGGTCGGCTCGGCCTTCCCGCCTCCGGCTATCTGTATGGCACGTACGAGAATCCGACCAACGCCGGTGACGGCTACTCGATGGCCTACCATGCCGGAGCCGAGCTCAGCGGCATCGAGTGCTTCCAGATCAATCCACTGATCAAGGATTACAACGGACCGGCGTGTGCGTACGTGGCCAACCCGTTCGGCGGCTACCAGGTCAACGCCGCCGGCGAGCGCTTCGTCGACTCCGACTACTGGTCGGGCGAGATGATGGCGGAGGTGAGCAACGAGATCGACTCGGCGCGTGGCCCCATCTACCTCAAGGTCAGTCACCTGCCGGAGGAGACCCTCGGCGCCCTCGAATCGATCCTGCACACCACCGAACGCCCCACCCGCGGTACCTTTCACCGCAATCGCGGACACGACTACCGCACCCACGACATCGAGATGCACATCTCCGAGATCGGTTTGTGCAGTGGTCATTCGGCGTCGGGGGTGTGGGTCGACGAGAACGGTCGCACCACCGTCGACGGCTTGTACGCGGCCGGTGACCTGGCGTGCGTGCCGCACAACTACATGATCGGCGCCTTCGTCTACGGCGAACTCACCGGCACGCATGCCACCGAGACCGCACGGGAGCTGCCGATGCCTGCCGACCTGCCGTCCGACCAGCTCGCCGCAGCCCACGAACTGATCTACCGCCCGTTGCGCAACCCCGACGGGCCACCGCAACCCCAGGTCGAGTACAAGCTCCGACGCTTCGTCAACGACTATGTGGCGCCGCCGAAGACGTCGAACAAACTGGGCATCGCCATCGAGACCTTCGAGCGCATGCGCGCCGACATCGAGCAGATGGGTGCGCGCACGCCGCACGAGCTGATGCGGTGTGCCGAGGTGACGTTCATCCGTGACTGTGCCGAGTTCGCGGCCCGCAGTTCCCTCACGCGCACCGAAAGTCGTTGGGGCCTCTATCACCAACGCGCCGACCTGCCCGACCGCCGCGACGACACGTGGCGTTATCACCTCAATCTCCGCAAATCGGCCGACGGCACAATGGAGTTCGTGGGCCGCCCCGTCGAGCCCTACCTCGTCGGGGTCGAGGGCCTCGACCACATTCCGCCGACGGACCGGTCGGTGATCGCCATCGAGGAGCCCCCGATCGTCAGCGGACCGGGATATCGGGGAGTCGAGAGCCCGGTGCGTCCACCGGTGCCGGAATCGCCGCGGGCGTCGGCGGTCTCACCGCGCATCGTTCAACTCCTGGCCCTGTCCCCCGCGCACGCCGCCGACCTCGACACCTACCTCGACGATGACGACGCGACCGTGCGCCGTACGGCGATCTCGGTGCTCGGCGAGACCACGCCCGAGGCGTTCGACACCGCGCTCGTCGCGGCGCTCGCCGACGCGTCGACCGACGTCCGCGCCGCCGCCGCGCACGGACTGCGTGAGCTCGTCGAGATCCTCGAGCCCACCCCGGAATTGCTCGGCGCGCTGCGCGAACACGTCGGCTCGTCGGATCCCGTGGTGCGCGCCACCGTCGTCGACCTGTTGCGCGCGTTGCGTTCCGGTGATCGCGACCTGTTCACCCGCGCTCTGTCCGACGCCGACCATCGCGTCCGGATCGAGGCGATCGGCGCCCTCGTGTCGCTGGACGCTGCCGCCCCCATTGCCGACCTGGTCGTCGACGACAACCGAGAGGTCCGTATCGCGGTCGCCGGGGGGCTGGCCACCATCGGGGTCGGCGGCAGCGGGGTTGGCGTCGAAGCCATCCGCATCCTGGCGGGCGACCGCGATCCGCTGGTGCGCGCCGCCGCGCTGGCCGCGATGGCACACCTCGGCGACGCCGACATCGACGGGCCGCAGCTGGTTAAGGCGTTGCGCGACAGCGCCTGGCAAGTCCGTGTCGGCGCCGCGCGCGGATTGGCCGCGGCACGTACCGAGTCGACCGTTGCGGCGTTGTCCGGCGCGCTCGACGACGTGCATCACGACGTCCGCAGAGCCGCGGCCCTGACCCTGTCGCTCTGGGCCGACGACCCCGACGTGCGGACGATTCTCCAACGTGCCGCCGAGGATTCGGACGCCGATGTCCGGGCGGCGGTGCGTCGCAGTACGGTTCGTTCCAGTACGGTTCGCGCCAGTACGGCTGGAGTGTGAGGCGTGCCCACGTCGAGGCGGTGTGCCACCCGCGCGCCGGCGAGACTATCCGTCGACGCCCAGCCACACCGCCAGGCCGAGTCCGGCGATACCGACGGCGATCCGCAACGGCGCCGCCGGCAGCCGTTTGACGGTCGGCGGCCCACACCAGCCACCGGCGAGGCAACCGATCGCCATGGCCAGCGCCGCCGTCCAGTGCACCGGACCCGACACGGCGAACAGTAGTGCCGCCACGAGGTTGGCGATCCCGAGGAACAGAGATTTCAACAGCGTTGCCCGCCAGAGTGATTCGCTGGTGAAGATGAGTGCCAGTGCCAGCAGCATGATTCCGGCGCCGGCACCGAAGTAGCCGCCGTAGATCGAAACGACCGCCAGACCGACATACCAGATCCAGGGCCGGTCGACGTGGTGGGATGCCAGGTCGCGCAGCCGGGGTTGCAGGAGCAGCGCGATCGATGCGATGGCCACGAGGTAGGGCACCGTGACCTTGAAGCTGTCGGCGGGCGCGAGCAGCAGGACGACCGCGCCGATCGAGCCGCCGATCAGCGCGGCCACTCCCCCGCCGACGAGGCGTCGGCGGTCACCGTCGAGCAGGATGCGCCCGGACTGACCGAGGCTGCCGATCCCGACCGACACCAGTGCGACGGTGTTGGTGACATTCGCCGCGATCGGCGGCAGGCCCACCGCCAGGAGTGCCGGATAGCTGACCACGGACGCCAGGCCGGTGACGTAGCCGATGAGGCCCGCCCCGAATCCGGCGACGACGAGCAGGAGATAGTCGAGGATGCTCATCGGTCGCTGCGCACGGTCGACGAGATGAAGCGCCCGATCGACGCGATAGAGCGCACGGTCGACGAAAAACTGCGCCCGGTCGACGAGATCTGGCGCCGACCGGGCGTCATGTCAGTGCGCGAAATGCCGTGCACCGGTCAGGTACAAGGTGATGCCGGCCTCGTTGGCGGCCTCGATGACCTCGTTGTCGCGGATCGATCCCCCCGGCTGCACCACGGCACTCACGCCACCGGCGATGAGGACCTGCAGGCCGTCGGGGAACGGGAAGAACGCATCGGAGGCGGCTGCGCTGCCGGCTGCCCGCTCGCCGGCGCGGGTGACGGCGAGGTGCGCCGAATCCACCCGGTTGACCTGACCCATGCCCACGCCCACCGAGGCGCCGTCCTTGGCCAGCAGGATCGCGTTGGACTTCACCGAACGGCACGCGCGCCAGGCGAATTCGAGATCGCGCAGGGTGTCCTCGTCGGCCGGGGCGCCGGCCGCCAGCGTCCAGGCGGCCGGGTTGTCGCCGGCGGCGTCGAGGATGTCGCGGTCCTGCATCAGCAGACCACCGGAGATGGGCCGCGTCTCGATTCCGCCGTGCTTGGGCGGGACGGCGCGCAGGATGCGAATGTTCTTCTTGCGCTGCAACACCGACAACGCGCCGTCAGCGAATCCCGGGGCGATGAGCACCTCGGTGAAGATCTCGGCGACCTGTTCGGCCATCTCGACGGTGATCTCGCGGTTGGCGGCGATCACGCCGCCGTAGGCGCTGACCGGGTCGCAGGCGTGGGCCTTACGGTGCGCTTCGCCGATGTCGGCGCCGACCGCGATGCCACAGGGGTTGGCGTGCTTGATGATCGCCACGGCCGGAGCGTCGAAGTCGTGCGCACTGCGCCAAGCCGCATCCGAGTCGGTGTAGTTGTTGTAGCTCATCTCCTTGCCGTGCAGCTGTTCTGACGACGCCAGACCCTCGTGATCGGCGGTCGACAGGTACAGAGCCGCGGCCTGATGGGGATTCTCGCCGTACCGCAGCACCGCCGAACGCCTCCATGTGGCACCGGCCCACTCGGGAAATCCGGTTCCGGTGGGCTCGTGTTCACCCTGAGCGGTCGACGCGGGCGGGGCCACCACGCTCGACATCCACGAGGCCACCGCCACGTCGTAGTCGGCGGTGTGCCGGAAAGCCTTGGCTGCCAGTTCTTGTCGCTGCCGCAACGAGAAGCCGCCGTCGGCCACGGCAGCGCGCACGGCGTCGTAGTCGTAGGGGTCGACGACGACGGCCACGCTGGGATGGTTCTTGGCCGCACCACGCACCATCGACGGACCGCCGATGTCGATCTGCTCGATGCACTCGTCCGGGCCCGCCCCGGAGGCGACGGTATCGGTGAACGGGTAGAGGTTCACCACGACGAGATCGAAAGCCGCAACGCCCAATTCGGTCAACTGATCGACGTGCGAGGGTTTACGGGTGTCGGCGAGGATACCGGCGTGCACCTTGGGGTGCAGCGTCTTGACCCGGCCGTCGAGGCACTCGGGAAAACCGGTCACCTCCGACACCTCGATCACCGGGACGCCTTGTGCGGCGATGGTCTTCGCGGTCGACCCGGTGGACACGATCTCCACGCCGGCGCCGTGAAGCGCGGTCGCCAGCTCCGCCAGCCCGCTCTTGTCGTAGACGCTCACCAGAGCCCGGCGAATGGGGCGGCGGGAGACGTCGGTGCTGGGTGCGTTCACGGAATGTGGGCCTTTCGTCCGTCGATGACAACTCCTCGGGTGACGAGATCCGTCACCACGTCGGCGAGCAGCACGCGCTCCACCGATTTGATACGTGCGTGCAGGGAATCCGTGGTGTCGCCGTCCTCGACGACAACCGGGACCTGGGCGAGCACAGGACCGGTGTCGACGCCCTCGTCGACCAGGTGCACCGTCGTGCCGGTGACCTTGACTCCGTAGTCGAGGGCGTCGGCGACGCCGTGCGCACCGGGAAATGCCGGCAGCAGCGCGGGATGCGAGTTCACGATCCGCCCCCCGAAGCGTCGAAGGAATTGGGCACCAAGGATTTTCATGAATCCGGCGGTCACGATCCACTCCGGGGAGAATTCGGCGACCTGCGCGGTCAGCGCCGCATCCCACTCCCCACGGTCGGCATACCCGGCCATCCTGCACATGACGAGCGGAATGCCCTCACGCGCCGCGATCTCGCCGGCTCGACACTCCCGGTCGACCGCGATGGCCGCGACGACGAACGGCGCGCCCGGTTCTGCGGCGCGGGAGAGCAAGGCCTCGAGCAGCGATCCGGTCCCCGACGCCATCACGACGATCGCCACACGATCGGCGGTCGGAGTGTCGGAGAGAGCGCCAGTCACACGTGCGAGCCTAGTGGGCCGGTCACCGACCGACGGCGTCGGGGCGGCAACTGCCACCGCGTTCGGTCACGTCGCAAACCCACGCCGGAAGCGACGGTCAGCGTTTGGTACGGGTCACGGCATCGGACCGGTCGAACGTCCAGGCGTCCTCGGGATCATCGACGTCGTCGGGGTCGCGCCGGGCCGCCCCGGCCCGGCGCGGGCGTGCTGTGGGCGTCGCGTCGGTGTCGTCGCCGTTGGCTGCGGGGTCGGTGCCCGCTGCATCATCGGCGTCGGCTGTGTCATAGGCGCCGGTTGCGTCGTCGCCGTCGTATTCGGCGTCACCACCATCGAGGTCGCCGTCCACGTAGTCGTCCTCGGCGTAACCGTCATCGACGTAGGCGTCGTCAACGTCCTCGTCGGCGTCGCCTGTGTCCTCGTCGGCATAGCCGTCATCGATGCCGTCGGCCGGATCGTCCTCGGCCAGATAATCATCGATGTAGTCGTCTGCCGCGTCGTCATCGTCTGCGTCGACGGCGTCGAGCCAGTCGTCGGCCTCGGTGCCTGATGCTGCCGATGTCCGGGACCGCAGCGATGGCAGGAAGTTGAGGAGGAGGCCGATCACGAGTCCCGACAGCCCGATCCACCCCAGCGTGTACACACCGGCGGTGACCAGCGTGATACCCGCGGCGCCGATCTCCCCGAGGGTGCCGCCGGCCAGCCAGCCGAACACCACCATGGTTGTCGCGGCGACCGCGGCAGCCATGCCGATGGAGCGCGCGTACCGCAGTGGGTCGGCGGTGCGGCAGCGCCAGGCCACGACGCCGGCGATCGCGAGCGGAACGAGCAGACCCCACACCGCCCACCACACCGTGTGGTCGGGCAGGACGGCCAGTGCAGGCAGAGCGGGCACCGATCCGCCGCGGGCGGCGAAGAGGTCGACGGACGCTGCGCCGACGTGCGCCTCGGACCCGACGAGGACGGCGGCCGCTCCGATGATCAGATTGGGCAGATACAGCACCGATAGCAGCGTGAGTCCCAGGTAGCCGTCGAAGTCGTAGCCGCCGGAGACGAGGTCGCGCAGCGCGTCGAATCGCAGGATCAGCCGCAGCAGGATCAGCAGGCCACCCGCGGCGAACAGCGCGAGCACGGCGACGAATCCGTAGCGGATGCCGCGCCGGTCCGCGGCGCTCAGGCGGCTGGTGACCAGCTCACTTCGGCCCAGCACCACCCCCGCGGTGGCGGCGAGGCCCTGGACGACGAGGGTGAGGCCGAACGCCTCGAGCGCGTTGGGGCTCTGGATGGGCAGCACCGACGAACCGTCCATGACGACGGCGAGTGCGATGGCCGTCATGAGCAGCGCACCGGCGACGGCCGACGCGCCGACAGCGACGTACTCGGAGAGTGTGTGACGGGACCCGCAACTCGACGCCACCACCGCTGCGGTTCCGCCGGCGACGAGCAGGGTCGGCAGCAGCGGGAGTATGCCGATACTCACCCCGGCGATGCTGACGGGGACCTGATTGATGGCGAGCCAACAGGTGGCGACGGCCGTTCCGATTCCCGACAGTCCGCTGCCGGCCATCATCAGCACCGCGAACACGATGACCAGGGTGACGAGGATCGTGATGACCGGTACGGCGAAAGCGATCAGGATCAGCTCGCGCGGGCCACGTTCGGGTCGGTCATGATGGGCGCGACGGGCCTGCCGAGCGTCGCGAAGTCGGGTCGCGAGGTTGTCGGCGGAGGCAACTGTTCTCAGCGTGGGCATTGGTTCGAGCGTGGCACGTGGGGCGTGTGAGGTGTCGCAGACGCGCCGCAGTGGAGTCAGAAAGCGATCAAACGCACGCTCTGCGTGCAGACGCAGCAGAAGGTCACGCTCAGGGCGAACGTTCTGCTACGTCTGCACGAGATTGCTGAAGTCAGCTGTTGGCCTGCGGGGGCTCCGGCTTCTGGAAGATCGAGGTGCTCTCCGATCCGGAGACGGCCTCGGATCCGGCCTGCGGAATCGCCGCGGTCGCCCCGGGAGCCGCGCCGGCCGACGGAGCGGCGTGCGCGCCTTGCCCGTATCCGGCATACGACGACGGGTCATAGCTCGGCGCAGCGGTCGGCTGGGCGCCCGACGGTTGAGCAGTGGACGGCTGCGCGGTGGTGGCCGGGGCACCCGACGATGCGGTGCCCGCGGTCGGGTAGGCGGTCGTGGCCTGGGTCGCACCCGGGATCACCGCAGTCGCACCCGGCGCAGAGGCGGCGCCCTGCGCCTGCGAGGTGACGCCCGGAGTGGAGGCGCCGTAGCCATAGGCGGTGGCAGCCTGCGCCGAGGCGGCCGCGGGGTCGGTGGCCTGCGCCGCGGTACCGATCTCGGGAGCGGCAGCGGTCTTGACGACCCCGAGATCGAGGAGCAACCAACCGACGGCGAGCAGGAAGATCAGGATCGAGAGCACCAGCAGGATGATTGCGCCGGCACCGTGGCCGAGCGAGTAGTTGCTGGACTCGTCGAGATCGGCACCGGCATACATGATGATGGTGAGCAGCACGCCCGCGGTCGCACCGGCCGCGACGAGCGGAGCCACCCGGTAGGACTTGATCAGCCCGGTGAACGCGAGGAATCCGGTCGCCACGACCAAGACGTATGCGGCACTGAGATCAGAAGCGAAGAGCTTCTGCGTGTCGTTGACCACGTTTCCCTCGATGGTGTACCCGGCCGCGAACCCGCAGAACAGCAGCACGACGCCGAGCACACCGATGGTGGCCGCGAGGACGGGTGCCACGATCGGCGGAACGCCGGCGAACGGCTGCTTGGGTGCGGCGGGCTGGCCGTAGCCCTGGCCATACCCCTGCTGGCCGTAGTTCTGTTGCCCGTAGCCCTGTTGCCCGTAGTCCTGCTGGCCGTAGCCCGATCCGTAGCCCTGTTGGCCGTACCCGGACTGCTGGCCATACCCCTGCTGACCATAAGCGGACTGGTCACCGTAGCCCTGCTGGCCGTAGCTCGGCTGACCGTAACCCTGCTGGCCGGAAGCCTGTCCGTAGCCCTGACCGTAGGTCGACTGCTGCGGGTAGCCCTGCGGCGAGGATGCCTCGCCGGGCTGCGAATAGCCCGCACCCTGGCCCTGGGTCTGTCCGGACTCGGGCTGCTGCCCGTAGCCGCTTCCTGGCTGGTAGCTCATGAGATTCTCCTACCGAATACGGTTTATGTCGCTTCTCCCCCGGCGCGCACAGTTGTCGCACCCCGAGCGCACTCTCCCGACCACGCTAATACATCGCGCGGACACGCCACAGGGTCCCACGCCCGGTTGTGGATGACGCCGAGGTGCCGGACGGCCGGTTGTCGGTTGGATGAATGACGGGGTCGGCGGGGTTCAGTCGGGGTTGCGCAATGCGGGCTGTGGGTCGAAACCAGCTGTGGCGCAAGGGGTCTCGAGGCTCGTCGCTTTCGCTCCTCGCACCTCGACCACCGATCCAAAGGAACCACCGCTACCGAAAGCTTGACCACCGACCCAAACGGAATCGACGGTCCGGAACCACCGACCAACACCAGTCACCAGGCGTGTGTCGCTCCATGCTCTTCGTACCAGGCGATCAGCGAGTAGTCGTCGACCGATCGTGGATCGATGTCGACCGACCGGCCGGCGAGGACCGAGGTGACCGGCACCTCGAGTTTC
Source organism: Gordonia sp. L191 (assembly GCF_030077625.1). Classification (NCBI taxonomy): domain Bacteria; kingdom Bacillati; phylum Actinomycetota; class Actinomycetes; order Mycobacteriales; family Gordoniaceae; genus Gordonia; species Gordonia sp. L191. The sequence continues at coordinate 3,883,677 of NZ_CP125996.1, forward strand.
TTGCCGGTGCGGGTGTGCGGAATGGCCGGGGCGACGATGAGCTCGTCGGGCACGTGGCGTGGCGAGAGCCGGGACCGGATCTCGCTGACCACCCGAGTGCGCAGGTCGTCGTCGAGTTCGGCTCCGGGGACGAGGGTGACGAACAGCGGCATCCAGTACGCGCCGTCGGGGCCGTCGACGCCCAGGACGAACGCCTCGGCGATCTCGTCGATGCTCTCGACCACCTCGTAGATGTCGGCAGATCCCATCCGGATGCCGTGTCGGTTCAACGTGGCGTCGCTGCGGCCGTGGATGATCAGCGATCCCCGGTCGGTGACGGTCACCCAGTCGCCGTGTCGCCAGACCGGCGTCGTCGGCCCGACCGAGCTCCATTCGTGCTCGAAATAGGCGGCACGATAACGAGATCCGTCGGGGTCGTTCCAGAATCCGACCGGCATCGACGGCATCGGGGTGGTGATCACCATCTCGCCCACCTCGTCGATCACCGGGGTGCAGTCCGGTGCCCAACTCTGCAGCGCGACACCGAGATAGCGGACCGACAATTCCCCCGGAACCACCGGTTCGCCGACCGAGCCGCCGGCGAAGGCGGTCACCACATCGGTGCCACCACTGATCGAGGACACCGGGAGTCCGTGTGCCACATTGTCGTCGATCCACTCGAACAGGTCGCCGGCCAGCGACGACCCCGTGCTACCGATGGTCCGCAGTGCCGACAGATCATGATCGCGCCCGGGCACGAGCCCGGCCTTGCGGGAGGCCTGCAGCTGTCCGGGGCTGGTACCGAAGTAGGTCACCTTCTCCGCGGCGACGATCTGCCACAACCGATCTGCGTCGGGGTACAGCGGAGAACCGCTGTAGCAGACGATCGTCGAGCCGCACAGCAGACCGGCAACCTGGAAGTTCCACATCATCCAGCTCAGCGCCGTCTGCCAGAAGAACACGTCGGACTCGTCGAGATCGGCATGAAGCGCAGCAGCTTTGAGATGTTCGACGACGACCCCGCCGTGGCCGTGCACGATGCCCTTGGGCCGACCGGTGGTACCGGAACTGAACAACACCCACAGCGGATGATCGAACGCCACCGGCACCGGCTTCGCAGTGGCCGCACCGCTGATGGCGCTCGCGTAGGACAGAACCCGCGGACCCGATTCCGGGCGGTGGTCGGTTCCGCCGACCACGATGTGCCCGGTGAGCTCGGGCAGCGCTGCGGCGAGCTCGGCACTGTCGGCGGTCTTGTCGATGTCCTTGCCGTTGTAGCGATATCCGTCGGCGGAGAACAACACCTTGGGATGCAACTGCCCGAGCCGGGCCGACGCCCCCTCGGGGGCGTAATCCTGCCCGCACCCCGACCAGATCGCACCGAGCGACGCGGTCGCGAGGAACGCGATGACCGCCTCGGGGACGTCGGGCAGGTACGCGGCCACCACATCGCCGGCGCCGACCCCGAGATCGGTCAGGGTCGCCGCCAGCGCCCCGACCATCTGCGGTAGCTCCGACCATGCGATCGCCGTCCGGTCACCACTCTCGCCGATACCGACGACAGCTGCACGATCGGCGGCCGCTCCGGTCTCGACCGCGCGGGCGTGCCGCAACACCTGATCGACGTAGTTCAGCCGAATCTCGGAAAACCAACGCGCGCCGGGCATGTCGGCCGAGGCCAGCACCGCGGCATCACCGGCCGCGAGCGGCCCGGCGATCTCGGAGAGCTCGAAGAACTCCCACAACGACCGCCAGAACGCGGCCGGCTCGCTCGTCGACCACGCCCACAACGCCGGATAGCCGGACACGTCGATGCCGTGTTGCCGTGAGACCGCGTCGACGAATCGAGCCATCTGCGAACGCTTGTCGGTGGTGATCACCGACCCGACGCCATCGGTCATCGCAGCGTTCCGAGGATCTCGATGGACTCCTCGCGCATCTGGACCTTGCGGACCTTGCCGGTCACCGTCATCGGGAACTCCTTGACCACGTGGACGAAACGCGGGATCTTGTGGCGGGCGATCTTGCCGGTCGCGAACTCGCGGACGTCGTCGGCGGAGAGTTCGGATGCGCCGTCACGCAGCTGAATCCACGCCATGAGCTCCTCTCCGTACTTCTCGTCGGGGACACCGATCACCTGCGCATCGAGGATGTCGGGGTGGGTGTAGAGGAATTCCTCGATCTCGCGGGGGTAGATGTTCTCCCCACCGCGGATCACCATGTCCTTGATGCGCCCGGTGATCCGGACGTATCCGTTGGGATCCATCACCGCGAGATCACCGGTCCGCATCCACGGTGAGCCCTGCGGATCGGTCGGTTCGGGGATGAGTACCTCGGCCGACTTGTCCGGCTGATTCCAGTAGCCACTCATCACGCTGTAACCGCGAGTGCAGAATTCACCGGTCTCGCCGCGTCGCAACGTCTCTCCGGTGAGCGGGTCGATCACCTTGATCTCCAGATGCGGACCAACCCGACCGACGGTGCCGACCCGCAGTTCCAGCGGATCGTCCATGCGGGTCTGTGTCGACACCGGTGAGGTCTCGGTCATGCCGTAGCAGATCGACACCTGCCCCATGTGCATACGGTCGACCACCTGGCGCATGACGTGTTCCGGACACGGCGAGCCCGCCATGATGCCGGTACGCAGCGTCGACAGATCGAATTCGGCACCCGAATCGAGCAGGGCGAGTTCGGCGATGAACATCGTCGGCACGCCGTAAAGGCTCGTGCACCGGTACTCGGCGACGGCGCGCAGGGCGGCTTCGGGATCGAAGGTCGGCGACGGGATCACCATGGTCGCACCATGACTGGTGGCAGCCAGATTGCCCATCACCATGCCGAAGCAGTGATAGAACGGCACCGGAATGCAGATCCGGTCGTCGGCACTGTAGTCGAGGAGCTCGCCCACCAGGTACCCGTTGTTGCCGATGTTGCGGTGCGAGAGCGTCGCACCTTTCGGGAATCCCGTTGTCCCCGAGGTGTACTGGATGTTGATCGGGTCATCGGCGGTGAGCCCGGCGGCCCGATCGGCAACCGCGGAGAGTTCGTCCGCGGTGGGTGGCGCGGTGAGCTCGGCCCACTGCGAACTCTCGAACAGCACGACCTCGCGCAGGTCGGGCGCGGCCGGACGAGCGGCGGCGAGCATGCCCGCGTAGTCGGAGTCCTTGTACCGTTCGGCTGCCACCACCACACTGGTGCCCGATTGCGTGAGCGCGTACTCGATCTCGTGCTGGCGATATGCGGGATTGAGGTTGACCAGGATCGCACCGATCTCGGCCGTCGCATACTGGGTCAGCACCCATTCGGCCCGGTTGGGCGACCACAGGCCGACCCGATCTCCTGCGGCGACTCCGAGTCTGCACAGTCCGGCGGCGAGCGCGAGGACGTCGCGGCGGAACTCGGCGTAGGTCCACTGGGCGCCGGTCGGGGCGTCGATGAGGGCCATCCGGTCACCGTGGAGTTCGGTGATGCGCGCCAGCGTCGCCCCGATCGTCTCGGTCAGCAGCGGCGGCGCAGCGTCGCCCCGGGCGAAGCTGCGCTCGGAGTCGTCTCGCGTGGAAGCCGATTCGGTCATGGTGATCACTTTCCTCCGATGTGGCGGGAACTTACGTGGTCGGTGCGGGGGAACTCTCGGTGCTCGACATCTCCGAGGCGGCCGCACGCGAGAGGACGGCCTCGGCCTGGCGGAACACCGGGCCGTCGATCATCTGTCCGTCGATGCTGAACACGCCGCCACCGAATTCGGCGGCTCCGTCGATCACCCGTCGCGCCCACTGCACTTCCGCGTCGCTCGGCGAGTAGCCGGCGCGGATGATGTCGACCTGGGAAGGATGGATGCAGGCGGTGGCGGCGTATCCGAGTGCGACGGCGTCGGTCACCTCGTCACGAAGCCCGTCGATATCGCGGAAGTCGATGTGCACGGAATCGACGGCGAACTTGCCGTTGGCCGCCGCCGCGAGTCGCACCGCCGAACGCGCGTAACGCGCCACATCGCGATAGGTACCCGAGCGCGGCTCGTCCGGGCCGAATCGGCTGGACTTGCCGCCGAGCCCGGCGACGAGATCCTCGGCGCCCCACATCAGTCCGATGCAGTTGACGCTGGCCGCGATGTCGTTGACGCGCACCACCCCGGTCGGGGTCTCGACCAGTGCGATGGTCTGCAACGCGGTCTCGGTGATCGACTCCGCCGTCTCCGCCTTGGCCTGCATGACGACCCGGTAGTTGGTGTCCGCGAGCGCGGCGAGGTCGCGCCGGTAGTCACCGGTGCCGGCCGGATTGATCCGCACCACGGTCCGATCGGGGTCGAGCGGGTGGGCGATCAGCGCCTCCCGTGCGGCGACCCGATTCTCCGGGGCGACGGCGTCCTCGAGATCGAGAATGACCACATCGGCACGGTCAGCGGCCTTCTGGTAGCGCTCGGGTCGATCCGCAGGACAGAACAGCATCGCAGGTCCTGCGGGCGCCCATGCATTTCCGAACGATTCCGCCACTGGCAAGGTCATGATCTCCTTCGACTCCTTCGTCGTCGCTACGCTGACTTCTCGACGCCCTTCTCGGACTCAGGTCGGGGACGACTCCGTCGGGCGCCTGCGTACCAGTGTCGCGCGTGCCGCCCTCGCGACGATCACCCCGTCCTGGTTGCGGCCGATGTGGGTGAGGTGCACCACCCCCTCACCGGGCCGCGACCTGGACTCGCGTTTGCCCGTGCACTCGGTCGCGGCGTAGAGGGTGTCACCGGCGAACAGCGGTGCGGGAAAAGCGACTTCGGAGAAACCGAGATTGGCCACCAGGGTGCCCTGGGTGAGCTGCGCGACGGACAAGCCGACGATCGTGGAGAGGGTGAACATCGAATTGATCAGTCGCTGCCCACCGAATCCGGGTTGCGTCGCCGACCACGCCGCATCGAGATGCAACGCCTGGGTGTTCATCGTCAGCGTGGTGAACAGGACGTTGTCGGCCTCGGTGACGGTGCGGCCCGGTCGGTGCTCGTAGATCGTGCCCTCGGCGAACTCCTCGAACCACAGTCCGCGCTGCACCACCCGGACCGGCGACGACGTCGCTTCGGTGGTCTCACTCATGAGAAGCCCAGCTCGCGGGCGATCAGCATGAGCTGGACCTCGGTGGTGCCCTCACCGATCTCGAGGATCTTCGAGTCGCGGTAATGGCGGGCCACCGGATATTCGTTCATGAAGCCGTATCCACCGTGGATCTGGGTGGCCATGCGCGCATTGTCCATCGCGGCTTCGCTGGCGATCATCTTGGCGATGGAGGCTTCCTTCTTGAAGGGTTTGCCCGCCAACATCTTTGCCGCCGCGTCGTAGTAGGCGGTGCGCGCGACGTGGGCGCGCGCCTCCATCCGGGCAATCGCGAATGACACCGACTGGTACTCACCGATCGGTTTGCCGAAGGACTGACGTTCCTTGGCGTATTTCACGCTCTCGTCGACGCATCCCTGTGCGACGCCGGTGGCCAGTGCGGCGATCGCGATCCGCCCCTCGTCGAGGATCGACAGGAAGTTCGCGTAACCGCGGCCGCGCTCGCCGAGGAGGTTCTCCTTGGGGACCCGGACGTCGGTGAAGGTCAGCGGATGGGTGTCGGAGGCATTCCACCCGACCTTGTTGTAGGCCGGCTCGGCGACGAAACCGGGTGTGCCCGAGGGCACGACGATCGTCGAGATCTCCTTGCGGCCGCCGTCTTTCACACCGGTCACGGCGGTGACGGTGACCAGCGAGGTGATGTCGGTGCCGGAGTTGGTGATGAATTGCTTGGCGCCGTTGATGATCCACGAGTCCCCGTCGTCCCGCGCGGTGGTGGCGGTGGCACCGGCATCCGATCCGGCGCCGGGTTCGGTGAGCCCGAAGCCGGCCAGCGCCCGGCCTGCGGTCAGATCCGGGAGCCACCGCTCCTTCTGCTCGGGGGTGCCGTACTTGTGGATCGGCATGGCGCCCAGGCTGACCCCCGCCTCGAGGGTGATGGCCACCGACTGGTCGATCTTGCCGAGTTCCTCCAGCGCCAGTGCGAGCGCGAAGTAGTCGCCACCCATGCCGCCCTCCTCCTCGGGGAAGGGCAGGCCGAACAACCCCATCTTGCCCATCTGGGCAATCACGTCGTACGGGAAGCTGTGCTCGGCATCGTGTTTCGCCGAGACCGGGGCGACGACCGATTGCGCGAAGTCGCGCACGGTGGCAATGAGATCGGTGTATTCCTGTGTCAGTTCCATGGGCGGGAGTCCTTTTCGTGCGTCACGTCTGCGAGCTTGGTCATGCGGCGTCGGGAGTGGGGGCCGGGCTGTCGATGTGGGCGAGTTGCTGACCGGCGGAGACTTTGTCGCCCACGGCGACCGAGACGGTGGCGGTCCCGTCGATCGGTGCGGTCAGGGTGTGTTCCATCTTCATCGCCTCGACCACCACGATCGCGGTGCCCGCACCGACCTCGTCGCCGGTGGCGGCTGATACCGCGACGACGGTGCCGGGCATCGGGCTGACGATGGTGCCTGCTGTTTGCCCGGCGTCGGCGTCGAGGACGGTGCGGGTCAGTTCGACGATCCACGTGCCCGCGGGACCGGAGGCCCACCACTGGTCGCCGATCTCGGCGAGCGACCACTGCTGACTGATGCCATCGACGATCAGCCGTGCGGTCCGGCCGCTCGTGGTGGCGTGCTGGGCAAGGTATTCCACGTGCGCGGTCCACGGCTGTGCCGTGTTCTCTTCCGCGCCAGTCTCGTCCGCGCCAGTCTCGTCCGCGGCCGGGGCGCCCTCGTCGGGATCGGGTGTGGTGGTGATGGTGACGTCGGCGGTGATCCAGCGTTCGTCGGCGCCGTGGACCCCGGCCGACACCTCGCGGCGGTGGGTGCCTGCACTGAGCCTGCTGACGACCGGCGCGTGGGCGCCGAGCCGGAAACCGACCTGACTGTCCCACACGTCGTCGGCGCGCCGGTTGCCGACTCGGGCGAGACCGACCAGCGCCAGCGCCTCCGGAACGGGTTCGGGCGCAGCGTAGTCGGCGGCCAGCCGGTCGAGCAGCTCGGTGTCGAGGCGAGCCTCGCGCACCTCCGGCCGGGCCAGCACGAAGCGGCAGAAGTCGATGTTGGTGACCACACCGAGGACACGGGTCTCACTCAGCGCGTGGTCGAGACGTTCGATGGCCTCCGCGCGATCGCCGCCGTGGGCGATCACCTTGGCCAGCATCGGGTCGTAGTCGCTGCCGACGACGAGGCCCGGCAGCATCGCCGAATCCACCCGCACCCCTTGGCCGGCCGCGGTGTCGGGCTCGGCGAGCGAGACGATCTCGCCGCCGGTCGGCAAGAAGCCGTTGGCGGGATCCTCGGCATACACGCGGGCCTCGATCGCATGCCCGACCAGCGTCACGTCCTCCTGCGCGATCGTGAGCACCTCGCCCCGTGCGACGCGAATCTGCTGTTCCACCAGATCGATTCCGGTGACCATCTCGGTCACCGGGTGCTCGACCTGCAGTCGGGTGTTCATCTCCATGAAGAAGAACTCGTCGGGTCGGTGGGCGGACACGATGAACTCGACCGTCCCCGCACCCGTGTAGCCGACGCTACGGGCGGCATCGCACGCGGCCTGTCCGATCCGCTCCCGCGTCGCGGCATCGAGCAACGCCGACGGCGCCTCCTCGATGACCTTCTGATGACGGCGCTGCAGCGAGCACTCGCGCTCGCCGAGATGGATGACGTGGCCATGGGTGTCGGCGAGAACCTGCACCTCGATGTGGCGCGGGGTGTCGACGAAGTGCTCGAGGAACAGCGCGTCGTCACCGAAGGCCGCCGACGCCTCCCGCCGGGCCCTGGCCAGCGCGTCGGGCAGGGCGTCGGGGTGCTCAACCCGGTGCATGCCCTTGCCGCCGCCGCCCGCACTCGGCTTGATCAGCACCGGGAAGCCGATTTCCGGTGCGGCGGCGATGAGATCGTCATCGGTCAGTCCGGGCCGCGACAACCCGGGTACCACCGGCACCCCGCGTTCGGTGACCGCCGCGCGTGCGGTGATCTTGTCGCCCATCGTCGCGATCGCCGATGCCGGCGGTCCGATGAAGGCGATGCCGGCCTTGGCCAGCGCGTCGGCGAATTGTTGGTTCTCCGAGAGGAACCCGTAGCCCGGGTGCACGGCGTCGGCACCGGTGGCCTGCGCGGCGCGCACGACCGCGGCGATGTCGAGATAGTTGCCTACCGAGCGCGTTTCTCCCGGGGCCACCAGCGATCCCAGATGCACGGCGGTGTCGGCCTCGCGGACGTGGCGGGCGTGCGCGTCGGGGTCGGTGTAGATGGCGACGCTACGCAGGCCCAACCGACGCAGCGTCGCGATGACCCGGCAGGCGATCTCGCCGCGATTGGCGACGAGAACGGTCCGGATGGGCGTCGCCACGGCGGCCGCGGGGTCGGCCGATTCCGTGGTCGGCGTGGACGGTGTTGCGCTGAAACGGATGTCAGAAGTCGTGGTCATGTGTCTAGCCCTCACATCCGGAAGACGCCGTAGCGCGGTTCGGTCAGCGGCGCGTACCGGCACGCCTCGAGCGCCAGTCCGAGCACGGTACGGGTGTCGGCGGGATCGATGATGCCGTCGTCCCACAGGCGCGCGGTCGAGTAGTAGGCGTCGGATTGTTGCTCGAACTGCTCCCGGATGGGTTGTTTGAAGGTCTCCTCCTCGTCGGTCGACCATTCGCCGCCGGAGCGTTCGATCTGGTTGCGGCGCACGGTGGCCAGGGTGTCGGCGGCCTGCGGACCTCCCATCACCGAGATCCGCGCGTTGGGCCAGCTCCACAGGAACCGAGGCGAGTAGGCGCGGCCGCACATCGAGTAGTTACCGGCCCCGAAGGAGCCGCCGATCATCACCGTCAGCTTGGGTACCCGGGCACAGGCGACAGCGTTGACCATCTTGGCGCCGTTCTTGGCGATTCCGCCCTCCTCGTAGGCGCGTCCCACCATGAAGCCGGTGATGTTCTGCAAGAAGATCAGCGGTATGCGTCGCTGGTCGCACAGTTCGATGAAATGTGCTCCCTTGAGCGCGGATTCGCTGAACAGCACGCCGTTGTTGGCGATGATGCCGACCGGATGACCGTGCAGATGCGCGAACGCGGTGACCAGGGTGGTGCCGTAGTTGGCCTTGAATTCGGTGAATTCGCCTGCGTCGAACAGGATCTCGATCACCGAACGCACGTCGTAGGGGGTGCGCGGATCGGTGGGCACGACGTCGTAGATGTCGGTCTGCGGTCGTGTCGAGGGCCGGGCGGCGGTCAGCTCCCACTGCGCGGGGTCGCGAGGACCGAGGGTGGCGACGATCTCGCGTACCTTCGCCAGGGCCTGCTCGTCGTTGTCGACGAGGTGGTCGGTCACCCCGGAGACCGACGAGTGCATCGCGCCGCCACCGAGATCCTCGGCCGACACGTCTTCTCCGGTGGCCGCTTTCACCAGCGGCGGGCCGGCCAGGAAGATGGTGCCCTGGTTGCGCACGATCACGGTCTCGTCACTCATCGCCGGCACGTAGGCGCCGCCGGCCGTCGACGAACCCAGGACCGCCGAGATCTGCGGGATACCCGCGGCGCTCATGGTGGCCTGGTTGAAGAAGATGCGACCGAAGTGCTCACGGTCGGGGAACACCTCGTCCTGTTGCAGCAGCATCGCGCCACCGGAGTCGACGAGGTAGATGCAGGGCAGGCGGTTGGCCGCGGCGATCTCCTGGGCGCGCAGATGCTTCTTGACGGTCATCGGGTAGTACGTGCCGCCCGAGACCGTCGCGTCGTTGGCGATGATCATGCATTCGCGCCCGGCGATCCGCCCGACCCCGGCGACGACCCCCGCCGAGGGGACCTTGCCCTCGTACATGGCGTGCGCGGCAAGCGGGGCCACCTCGAGGAACGGCGAACCGACGTCGAGCAGGCCGTCGACGCGGTCGCGCGGGAGGAGCTTGCCGCGCGAGACATGCCGTTCGCGGGCCCGTTCGCCACCGCCGCGCGCGGCCGTGGCGAGGGCCTGCCGCAGGGCGGTGACGTTGGTCAGGTGCTCGTCGCGCGACGTGGACCGGTTCTGCGGTGCGGTCTGCGCCGGGCTGGTGACTGTGGAACCCACCGACCCACCTTTCAGTTAGTGACAATTAACTGAACTCACTGTAACGCACCCGCCTGCGCGGTGTCACGCAGATGCCATTGTCGCAGCCGACGTGACGACGATCACGATTTTTCGTATCGTGATGGTGAGCCCACCACCCACGGGCCACAAGCACCTGCGTCTCCCCACCCATGGGAGTCGCGCGCCACAACTACAGAAGGCCAGGTAGAACCCATGACCCTCGCCCCGCATGCCCCCGCGACCAGCGGTCTCGAAGACCGCTACGTCCGTGAATCGGGCACCGTCTTCCTCGGCGGCATCGCCGCCCTCGTCCGCATGGTGCGCGATCGAGCGCTCGTCGATCGCCGCATGAACCAGCGCACCGCGTCCTTCATCTCCGGATACGAGGGCTCTCCACTCGCCGGTTACGACCTCGAACTCGCCAAGCGTCGCGCACTGCTCGAGCCCCTCGACATCGTTCATCGCCCCGGCCTCAACGAGGAGCTCGCCGCGACCTCGGTGATGGGGTCGCAGGTGGCCGCCCAGGTGACCGGACTCGCCCCCGACAACGCCGGCAAACCCCGCTCGGGCGTGGTCGGTTACTGGTACGGCAAGGCCCCGGGCCTCGATCGCGCCTCCGACGCACTGCGGCACGCGAACATCATCGGCACCCACCCCGACGGCGGCGCGGTCGCCCTCGTCGGCGACGACCCCGGCGCGAAGAGTTCGACCGTGCCGTGCGCCTCGGAGATGGCACTGGCCGACCTCTACATTCCGATCCTGTATCCGGCGGACTCCCAGGACATCCTCGACCTCGGTGTCCACGCCGCCCACCTGAGCCGCGTCAGCGGGCTCTGGACGTCGCTGAAGATCTCCGCACACGTCGCCGACGGCGCCTCGACGGTGCAGCTCGACCCCACCCGCATCACCCCCGAATACGGCGGCCTCGGACGTAGCCCGCACGTTCCCTCGGGGCGTCTTCTCGGCGCGAATCTGATGGAGCTCGAACAGAATCAGCTCACCATCCGGATGCCGCGCGCCCACGAGTACGCCCGCCTCAACGGCCTGAATCGGATCACCGTGCGCTCGAGCGACGATCGCATCGGCATCGTCGCCGCGGGCAAGACCTACCTCGACGTGCGCGAGGCCCTGCACCTGATGGGTCTGACCGAGGCGGATCTCAATCGCCTCGGAATCCGCATCCTCAAGCTCGGCATGGTGTACCCGCTCGAGCAGGACATCCTGCGGCGCTTCATCACCGACACCGCATCGGGACGCCTCGACGAGGTGATCGTCGTCGAGGAGAAGCGCGACTTCATCGAAACGATGATGCGCGACATCCTGTTCCGCGACCCCATCGCCCCGCACATCGTCGGCAAGGTCAACGAGGACGGGTCCACACTGTTCTCGCGCTTCGGCGAACTCGACGTCGACGCGGTCACCCGGGGTCTGGCCATGCGGTTGGCGCGACACCATCACGTCGACGCCGCAATCGACTGGCTCGACCGCAGCAGCCGCCGGCGCACACGGATCGAACTGCCACTGGCCGTGCGGACCCCGTACTTCTGTTCCGGATGCCCCCACAACAGTTCGACGCACGTGGCGGAGAACACCCTCGTCGGCGCCGGAATCGGTTGCCACGCGATGGTTCTGCTGATGGATCCACACCAGGTGGGCGATGTCGCCGGGGTCACGCAGATGGGCGGTGAGGGCGCGCAGTGGCTGGGCATGGCGCCGTTCGTCGAGGCCGATCATTTCGTGCAGAACATCGGCGACGGCACCTTCACCCACTCCGGGTCACTGGCCATCCGCGCGGCGGTGGCCGCGGGCGCGAACATCACCTACAAGTTGCTCTACAACGGTACGGTCGCCATGACCGGCGGCCAGGACCCGGTCGGCGGCTTCAGCCTGACCGAGATCACGAATCTGCTTCTCGCCGAGGGTGTCGGGCGCATCGTCATCACCTCCGACGACCCGTCGCGCACCAAGGCCAACGGCTTGCCGTCCGGGGTGAGCGTGCGTGATCGCTCCGAACTCGCCGACGTTCAGCGCGAACTGGCGGCCGTCGAGGGTGTGACAGTCCTGATCCACGATCAGGCGTGCGCCGCGGAGAAGCGCCGCAAGCGCAAGCGCGGCACCCTGGACACCCCGACCACTCGGGTGATGATCAACGAACGCATCTGCGAGGGTTGCGGTGACTGCGGCGAGAAGTCCAATTGTCTTTCGGTGCATCCTGTTCCGACGGAGTTCGGGCGCAAGACCCGCATCGATCAGAGTTCGTGCAACCTCGACTACTCATGCCTGAAGGGCGACTGCCCGTCGTTCGTCACCGTCACCCCCGGAACCACCGACCGCACACAGAACGCGACGGCCGCCGAACTCGCCGCCGACTCCTTGCCGCGGCCGACGGTCACTCGGACACTGACGGGTCCGGGCACCGATGTGGCGACGCTGCGGATCACGGGCATCGGCGGAACCGGCGTGGTCACCATCTCCCAGATCCTAGCGACCGCAGCCACTCTCGACGGCCACGCCGCGCGCACCGTCGACATGACGGGGCTGGCCCAGAAGGGTGGCGCGGTGGTCAGCGACGTGAAGATCTCCAACCGGCCGATCGAGCTGGCCGCCAAGGTGGCCTCCGGGACGTGCGACCTGTACCTCGCGTGCGATTCACTGGTGGCCGCCGACGCGGTCAACCTCAAGGTGACCGCCCCGGATCGGACCACCGCCGTGGTATCGACCACGCGTATCCCGACAGGTTCGATGGTCGTCGACACCTCGGTCGGATTCCCGTCGGACGCACAGATCCACGACGTGATCGACTCGCGGGTGGCCCGCGCGGTCTACCTCGATCCGGGGGCACTGTCGACAGAGCTGTTCGGTCACGAGCAGTACGCCAACATGCTCGCGGTGGGCGCCGCCTATCAGGCCGGAGCGCTGCCGATCAGTGCCGAATCCGTGGAACGCGCAATCACTCTCAACGGCGTCGCCGTGGCCGCCAACACCCAGGCATTCCGCCGGGGGCGTCAGGTCGTGGCCGACCCGGAGGCCGTGCGCGCCGAGATCGCACGGCTGCATCCGGCGACGACCGCACCCGAACCGAGCGTGTGGGCCCAGGAGCGGGTGGCCGCTCTCGGCGGCATCGACGGCGAGTTGGCGCACACCATCGCGGTGCGCGTCGACGATCTCGTCGGTTACGCCGACGAGCGTTACGCCCGTGAGTATCTCGACGCCGTCGCACGAGTACATCGCAGCAGCGCGGGCGACGAGTTGACCGACGCGGTGGCTCGCAATCTGTACAAACTCATGGCGTACAAGGACGAGTACGAGGTGGCTCGGCTCACCGCCGACCCGACGTTTGCCGCGCAGGTCGCCGACCAGTACGGCGCCGACGCGAAGGTCGCGGTGCGTCTGCACCCGCCGACCCTGCGGGCCATGGGCATGAAGGAGAAGATGTCGCTCGGCGCGTGGGCCAAGCCCGGCCTCGGCACCTTGGCGAAGATGAAGCGGTTGCGCGGCACCCGCCTCGATCCCTTCGGCTACAACGAGATCCGCCGGACCGAACGCGCCCTCATCGGCGAGTACCGTTCACTGGTCGATTCGATCGTCGCCGCCTGGGAGTCGGGTTCGGTGACACCGCAACACTATTCGTCACTGGTCGAGCTTGCGGCCCTGCCGGACATGGTTCGCGGCTACGAAGGAATCAAGATGGCCAACGTCGCGCGCTACCGCGAGGCCGTCGCCCAGATGCGTTCCACCCTCGAACTGTAACCCCATCGGCCACGGGCGCCCCTCGCTGCTGCGAGGGGCGCCCGTGGCGTCTGCATCTCCTCCCTGCCCGTTCCGTCTGCATCTCCTCCCTGCCCGACAGCCGAGCACCCTTCCTCCGATGGTCGAGGTGCGAGCCGCGTGCGGCGAGCCTCGAGACCCGGTGAGACAACAGAGTTCCCAACCACATCCGCCGTCCGCGAGCCGAACTCGCAGACGCCCCAGCTACACCAGCCGCGTCCGCAAAGTGAAGCCGCGAACTCATCACTCCCGACGGCCGGGACCCTACCCTCGATGGTCGAGCAACCCGCCCTACCCGACCGTCGAGAACTCTTTCCCCCTCCGATGGTCGAGGTGCACGGCGCCCCAGGCGCCGGGCCTCGAGACCCGGCGAGACAACAAGCCCCCCAACCACATCGAAACCGAAACGAGCGAAAGCCGCGCCCCTACCACACCCCACCGACAGAAAATCGGCGCCGAAACACGTTGTCCACAAACAGAATTCACCAAGACACCCCTTGCGTCGAACACTCTGGCGAGGTACACTGGAGCCATCACACCGATCAGCCACCAGGGAGGGGCCCATGATCGACTCCATTACCATTCTTGACGCGGAATCTGTTGACGCCGAAGCAGTCTTCGCCACCATCGTCACCCAACTCAGCGACCTGCAATGGAATCCGGACATGACCGGACCCCAAGCTTTCGCTGCAATGAAGCAAGTCCTCCTGCTGCGAAACCTGGTTGATCACCACGCCACCACCCTCACCGGCGAAATAGATCGGTTAGGGGTGGCCGACCACAAAACCACCCGACTACGAGAACTGTTGATCAGCATGGGCTTCGCACCCGCCGTCGCAGGTCGGTACGTGCGTATCTCGGCCACCAGCGACATTGACCTGTTGTTGGCGCATGCCGCGGACGGGTCCATCTCCTCCGAACACACCGACGCCATCGTCCGCGGACTGGCGCACATCGACACCCGCTCCCCCGAACCCCTCGACACCGTCCACCGGTGTGAATACCTGCGGAAACTGCTGTCCCACTACTTCGCCGGATTCACCCCCGCCGAGATCAACCTCTACGCACGGCAGCTGGGTAACGAGTTGGCGGCCGACACACCTGGCGGGTTACCAGCGGCGGAGGACAAGCGAATCAACTCCTACACCGACCGCATCACCGACGACGGACGGCTGGAAATCTCAGCAAACCTCGACATCATCGCCGGCGAGAAAACCCGCACCCTGATGGAAACCTTGTCGGCTCCCAAGCCGCAGCCCGATGGGTCGCCCGATCCGCGGACGCCCGAACAGATCTGTGCCGCCGCGTTCGAAACGATCGTCGAACTCGCGGCACAAGGACTTGCGGACACCACCTTCTCGACGAAACCCACCAACGGGTTGTTGTGGACGTGGCCGGCCGACAACCCGGCCCTCGGTGGGGACCTGCAGAACATGGGTCCGATCACCGAAGCCACCGCCAAGTTGTTGTCGTGTGACACCACCATCACCAAAATCATCCTCAACACCGACGGCGTACCCCTCGACGTCGGACTCAAAGAACGCTTCTTCACCCCCGGACAACGCAAAGCCTTACTCGTGCGGGACCGCGGGTGCATCAAATGCGGAACACACGCCGGACGCTGCCAAGCACACCACGTGCAGCACTGGGCCGATGGCGGGCCCACCGACCTCGACAACGGCTGTCTGCTCTGCACCAGCTGCCACGACGACGTGCACCACCACGGCTGGGACATCATCATGGGATTCGACCGACACCCCTGGCTGATCCCACCCGCCACTGTAGACCCGGAACGACAACCGATACCGTCGTATCACCGCCGGACCATGCGACTCGACGACGCAGCAGCCTGACCTACGCTGCCCCACTACCTGATTCCCCCGCACCCGGCCTGGCCGGGACCGCGTCTGTTGTTTGAGAATTCCATAGTGAAAACCCCACCCGATGGTCGAGGTGTTCGAGCGTCCGTGGCCCGGAATCTCTTCGGCACAAGGGGTCTCGAGGCTCGTCGCTGGCGCTCCTCGGCACCTCGACCATCGGGGTGAGAAGGGCATCGGGGTGAGAAGACACGGGACGGGAAGGCGTCAGCATCCTTCGAGAGCATCGTCACCCTCCGCTGGTCGAGGTGCGAGCCGCGTGCGGTGAGCCTCGAGACCACCTGAGCCGGAGCTGGATTCGGGCTCAGATCACCGTTCGACGCAGCGGCTTGCGAAATCGATGATCTCCCCCGCTACTTCGTCGCGGATCTCAGGCTCGTTGTGAACCTCGTGGCGGAAACCGGTGTAGACGCGTGTCCGGACGTCCGGATGTCCGGTGAGCGCAAGCTGATTGGCCACATGGTAGGCACCTTCACCGAAGTTGGTGACCGGGTCGCCGTCGCCGGCGAGGATCAACACCGGAAGATCAGGACGTATCGACCGGTACCAGTCGGCAGCGTTGGCGGTGTCGTAGAGGTCCACGAATCCGCGGAGGAACCGTACCGACATAGGGGCACCGAATTTGTTCAGCGGGTCGACGGCGTGATCGCGCACGACGTCGGGGTCGCGGGCCACCCACGCCGTCGGGCCGGATCCCGGCTCGTAGCGGGAGATGAACCCGTCGAACATCGACACCACGTACGCCTCGGACGCCGGCGCAGCAGTATCGGTCTCGGCGGCGAGAGCCTGACGGTCGAGCAGATTCTCGATGCCGTGAATCCCTGCGGCGATACCACACAGAATCAGCCCGTCGACCTGATCACTGTCCCCACTCACCAGTCCGCGCGCGATCATCGACCCCCACGAGTGCCCGAAGATCACATACGGCAGATCGGGATGACGTTCGCGCACAATCGAACGAAGGGAGCGTTCGTCCTCCACGACCACGTGATCGGCGCGATCACCGGCGTCGGCCCAGATGCCCGACGACATCGCCGACTGGCCGTGCCCGGCGTGATCGTCGGCCGCCACGACGAACCCCGCATCCAGCAACCGGGTGATCAGCGGGAGATAACGCCGCGAGTGTTCGCCCAGACCATGGATCAGCTGGATGATGCCCCGGGCCGGACGCACCGGCTCGTAGATCCACCCGTAGATCGTGTCCCGTTGATTGCTCGAGGTGAACTCGACTTCGCGGAGTGACATCGTTGGCTCCTTCAGCGCGTGATCGGTGACGTCGTAACGCTAACAGCGTCGCCGAATGCGCCCGGCGAAATCGCGAAGCCGCCGGACAGCGACAGCTGCGACAGAACGAGATCCTGAAAGAGCGACATCCAGAGAGCATGACTTGCTCCGCTTCCGCACTGGTCAGCATGTGGTTACCGACCGATCCTGAAGTGACCGGGTGTTACCCGGATCACAACAGCCGGTCGGTTCGGTGAACGCTCCGAGCCGATTGAACAGACAGGAAGCCGTCATGGACGTATCCGCACCGAAAGAACCACTCCGCAGGATTCTCGTATTCGGGGCAAACAATCACATCGGCGGACCGTGCGCCGAACTCATCGCCCGCACAGCACAGGCCACCGCACTGCGAGTGGTCACGAGCAAACCCGAAGTGGTGCCCGTCCTCCAGGAGAAGTTTCCGACAGCCGAGGTTGTGCTCGCCGACTACCTGGATCTCCCCAGCCTGCTCGGCGCATTCGACGATGTCGACGGATGTTTTGTTGTCACACCGGATTTCATGGACGAAGAGACCGCGATGACCAACATCGTCGCGGCGGCGCGGCATCATGGCCGACTGCGGCACATGGTTCGCCTCGTCGCCGACCCCATCGGCATGACCCTCGGCCGGGTTCCCAAGGCACTCATCGAGTTCGACGGTGGAGGTACCGCAGTCCAGCACCTCAAGGCCAAGGCCGTCCTCGACCGCAGCGGCCTGCCGATCACCTACATCAACAACGCGGCGTACTTCATGGACAACTTCTTGACCTTCTTCGCGGCGCCGATCCAGCAGCACCGCAAACTCGTCGTCCCCCGCAATCGTCGTATGGCCTTTCTGGACACCACCGACACCGGCGAGTGCGCGGCCTCGATCCTCCTGTCCGACAACGCCCGTCACATCGGCCAGATCTATCACCTCGACAACGGCCACGATGTGATGCGATTCGACGAGGTCGCCCGCCTCGCCGCCGACGTGCTCGGCGTCCCCATCGAGTACGACGGAACCGACGAAGCATTCGAACGCTACTGCGGTGACGGGCTGCGGGCGTACATCGGAACCGATGACGCCGTGGAGTACTACCTCCACTACTTCCAGTTCGAACAGGACAATGAGACGGTCTGGCGCAAGTCCGACATCGTCGAATACCTCACCGGCCGACCTGCCCGCCACCTCGACGAATGGCTCGCCGCCAACCGCGACGCCGTGCTCGGTCAGGTAGTCGCGGTCTGAACCCGCGAGTGGGACCCACAGCTCTAGGGTTCCGACGGATCGGCCAGAACAGACAGTGCTGCCTCCAGGTTCAAGCGGTCCGCATCGATCGAGACTCCCAGGATGCGGGCCGCTCGTCTGAGTCGATAGGCCACCGTCTTCTCGTGAAGGTGGAGCGCCGCGCCGGCGGCGGCCTTGTTGCCTCCGCATGCGAAGTAGCATTGCAATGTTTGGCGCAGACGGCTCGCCTCGATGTCCGGAGCGGCCAGCGGTCCCAGGACAACTCGGGCGAATCGCTGCGCACGCTCGTCGTCGGCCAACAGCGTGGTGCACAGAGCGACGTCACGAAACGTCACCGCCCGGGCCGGGCCACCGATCCGGACCACCGCACGCAAGGTGTCCGTCGCCTCACGTCCGACCCGCTCGAATCCCCTTGCACCCGAATCCGCATCCGACACCGCCAAGAAGCCCTGCCCGGGCTCGGATGCACACTCACCCACCACGAGATCCCGATCGGGCGGTCCCTCGTTCGACACCCAGAGAATGTCGGCGCCGTCGATGTCGGCCACATCGATCACCCGGGTCCCGGGCAGCCGCCGCCGTATGCGGTCCCCGACCCGCCGAAGTCGCTGCGCACGGCCGAGCCCCGAGCAGGCGATCGCCATGTGATGACCATTTATCGGGTGATCGAGCAGATCGAGGTCGACGCTCTCGCCATGCATCAGCGCCGTGAGCACGATCTGAGTGCGGTGTCCCGAGCGGACGGCTTCGAGCACGCGCTCGTCCCACCGGACGGTCAAGCACTGCACCACATGATCGAGATACTCACTGAGGTGCCGGCTCGCAGGAAGTATCAAGCGCGACAACAACTCCCGGTCCTTGATCACCCCGTCGGCATAACCGAGGAAACACTCCCAAGTCATCGCGGCACCGAGCTGATACATCCTGATCAATTCCGGCAGGCCCGCCGGATCGCTGGCGATCTGGTCGACGAGTTCGATCGCACCGTCGGGCGGCCCCACCGAGGCGGGCGGCACATCGTAGGCCAACGTCGACAGGAAGGTTCCGACATTGGCACACGTCGATCTGACGAGCGCAGCGAAGTACTCAGACGTCTCGTCCACCGGCGCGTGACCGCTGCGGGTGAGCACTGCGCGACTGACGTCCACAGCGATGGAGTCGACATCGGCCGTCATCGCGTGTGCCACCCTGCGCATACCGATCGACAATGCGGCCTGCTGATCGCCGGGCGCCCCGACACTCACCGGAGGGCCTCCTGCCCGACGGGCATCATGAGCTGTCAGACCACCGCGTTGAGGACCACAGTCGGCTCGTCGTCACCGGCATGACGACCGTGGGCCTGTGCCTGCGCGCGGATCTCGTCCTCCTGCGCCATCGATTCACGGATCGCGCGCTGGGCGTTCTCCGGCAACGACGGCAACAACTCCAACACCCGCTGACGATGCCGCCCGACCGCCTTGCGCTCGGGCATCCCCGGATTCGGTTGGACCTGCGGAATGATCTCGGTGAAATCCTCCTTCGTGCCACCACCGGAAATCCCGGCCGCCGCCATCGCCGCCTCCTGAGCCACCAGAGCCTCGTCCTTCTCCTCCGACATACCGATCGGACCAAACCGATCACCGGAAAGGAACTGCTTGACCACCGGCTGCTCCGAGGTCAACAACTGCTCCCGCGGACCGAACATCACCAACTCCTTGCGGAACAACATCCCGATATTGTCCGGAATCGTCCGAGCGATGTTGATGTTGTGCGTCACGATCAGGATCGTCGCATCGATCTGCGCATTGATATCAATCAACAACTGCGAAATATAGGCGGTACGCACCGGATCCAAACCCGAGTCCGGCTCATCACACAAGATGATCTGCGGATCCAACACCAACGCCCGCGCCAACCCGGCACGCTTACGCATACCACCAGAGATCTCACCCGGCAGCTTGTCCTCCGCACCGGCCAGACCGACCAAGTCGATCTTCTCCATCACGATGTCGCGAACCTCGTTCTCCTTCTTCTTCGTGTGCTCACGAAGCGGGAACGCGATGTTGTCATACAAACTCATCGACCCGAACAACGCACCATCCTGGAACAACACACCGAACAACTTGCGGATCTCATACAGTTCCTTGGCCGAACACTGGGTGATATCGGTGCCATCGATGATCACCGACCCCTGCTCCGGATGCAGCAAACCGATCAACGTCTTCAAAAACACCGACTTACCGGTACCCGACGGACCCAACAACGCCGACACCTCACCCTCCGGCAAGGTCAACGACACATCACGCCAAATATTCTGCGAACCAAACGACTTCGTCAGATTCGCCACACTCACCTCGACACCCATGGTCTACCTCGACTCCCTCTCTGCGGATCGTCGTCCCTCGCGGAGTCTCACACTCCGGCCTGATCGGTCGAGAACTTCTGGCGCAGCGGCCCTTTCACCAGCTTTCCGGTTGGGGTCCGCGGTAGGTCATCGACGAAATGGAACTCCCGAGGCACCTTGTACCCCGCGAGATGTTCTCGGACGAAGGCCTGCAATCGCTGTGCCACGTCGTCGTCGCCGACGACGCCCGGCGCCGTCTTCACCGCCGCCAGCACACGTTCGCCGTACTCCGGATCGGGCACACCGACCACCGCGACATCGTCGACGTCGGGGTGCAGGGCCAGGCAGTTCTCGATCTCCTGCGGGTAGATGTTGACGCCGCCTGAGATGATCGTGAAGGCCTTGCGGTCGTTGAGGAACAGGTAGCCATCGTCATCGACATAGCCGATGTCGCCGGTCGTGGTCCACGTCGGATGCTCGGGGTGCTGCGCCGACGCCGTCTTCTTCGGATCGTTGTGATAGCTGAACGGCAACGCGTCGCGTTCGAAGTACACCGTGCCCGATTCCCCCACCGGCAGTTCGACGCCCTCGTCGGAACAGATGTGCAGCACACCGAGTTTCGCCTGTCCGACGGTGCCGGGTTTGGTCTGCCATTCGACCGGATTCACCATGGTGATGCCGTTGGCCTCGGTCGAGGAGTAGTACTCGTGCAGGATCGGACCGAACCAGTCCATCATCGCCTTCTTGACCTCCGGCGGACACGGCGCGGCCGCGTGCACCGCGTGCGTCAGGCTCGACACGTCGTAGCGTTCACGCACCTGCGCCGGCAACCGCAACATGCGGACGAAATGCGTGGGCACCCACTGGGTGTGGGTGACCCGATACCGCTCGATGAGCTCGAGGCACTGCTGTGCGTCGAACTTCTTGACGGTGATCACGGTGCCGCCGAGGCTCTGCGTGATCATCCCGAAACGCAGCGGGGCTGCGTGATACAGGGGTGCCGGTGAGAAGTACACGGTGTCCTGACCCATCTGATAGGTGCCACCGAACACCATCACGTAGGGGTCACCCGGATCGCCGACCTGCCGGTCGGGCAGCGGCGGCTTGACGCCCTTGGGTCGTCCCGTCGTCCCGGAGCTGTAGAGCATGTCGTTGCCGCGCCGCTGATGACCGGGTGCCTCGGGCGACCCGCCCGCCACGAACTCCGCGTAGTCGCCGAATCCCTCGATCGACTCGCCACGCTCCCCGTCGCCGACTCGCGGATCGAAGGACAGTGCGATCTCCAGGCTCGCGCACTCGGCCCGGGCCGCCGCGGCCGCCTCGGCGAGGTCCGCCGACGCGACGAGCGCACGCGCGCCGCAGTCGTTGACGATGTAGGCGATCTCGCCGGGCGACAGATGCGTGTTGACCGGCGTGAGATACAGCCCGCTGCGCAAACAGGCCCAGTACACGACGAACACCTCGACGGCGTTGGTGCTCAGCAACGCGACCACGTCACCGTCGACGAAACCGGCGGCGCGCAGCGCGTTGGCCAACTGCGTCGATTGACGCTCGAGTTCGGCGTAGGTGAGAGCATCGCCGGTGTCACCGACGATGATCGCCGGCTTGTCGGCAGTACGTGCCGCGTGAATTGCTGGATACATGTCTTCCTTCTGTCGTGGATGGGTTATGTGATTGACAACACACATTGGTAGAGTCTTCTAGATGCACCACATCGTCAGAGCGAAGGCGTCCACCTCCTCTGACGCAGGACCGCTGGTGGATTCGCGTGAGATCCTGGCAGCACTGCGTGAGCACGTGGAGGACGCCGACCGGAACCTGATTCCGGTGAAACGCCTTCTCCAGCAGGCATGGTCGGATCTCGCGTCCGTACTCGACACCGAACTCGGCGAACTGTCGCCAGAGCTGAGCTCCCGCCTGGCCAAACTCCAGTCCGTGGACCGACTGCTCGTCGACCGCCTCGACGAACGCACCGGCGTCGCCGCACGCCTTGCCGACGCGGTGTCGCAACTCGAAGCCGCGCCGTGCAGCACCGAGGAAATCGTCACCCTCGCCCCGCAACTGATCTGCGAGCTCGGTTTTCACCGCGCGATCATCTCGCGGGTCGATGGTCGCCTCTGGACCTCCGAATGCGCCTACGTTCCCGATGAACCCGATTGGGCCGAGGCGATCGCCCAGGCCGGCCGCCAGAATCCCCAGACGCTGGGACCCCAGATCCACGAAACCGAGATCGTGCGCCGCCGGGAGGGCCTGCTCGTCACCGACGTGCAGGACGACGTCCGGGTGAATCGCCCGATTGCCGAGGTCTCGTTGTCCCGGTCGTACGTTGCGGCCCCCATCGTGTCCGAGGGGCGGGTCGTCGGCCTGCTGCACGCCGACAAGTACCAACAGAGCGGCGACGTCACCGGTGAGGATTGTCAACTGCTCATGGGGTTCGCCCAGAGCCTGCGCCTCGCGCTCAGCCGCGCCCGGATGAGCGAGGAACTCGCCACCCTGCGCACCGGACTGCAGTCGATCACCGACGCCATCGGCCAGACCGCCGACGAGGCGCACACCGTTTCCGTGCGCCGCAGCCTCACCCCCGATTACGACGAGCCGGTGTTCGCCGACACCCCGAACCCGGCCGCGCCGCGCGCCTCCCGCTCGCGTCGCATCGCCGACGCCGGACTGACCGCGCGCGAACTCGAGGTCCTCGCGCTGCTGGCCCAGGGACGCACCAACGGCGCCATCGCGCGTGAGCTGGTGATCTCCGAGGGCACCGTCAAGCAGCACGTCAAGCACGTTCTGCGAAAGCTGCAGGCTGCCAATCGATCCGAGGCGACCGCGTTCTGGTTCAACGAGAACGGACAGTGACCGCGGAGTCCGAGACGGGCTCCGCGGTCGCAGCCGCTCAGCAGTGACCGGCACCGAACGCCACCCCATCCGCCCACGACGACCGCTTCGACACCAGTCGCCGGTACTTCATGATGAGGTCCGGGCGGCCGATGGTCAGGACGCCGGCGAGTGTGTCCGCCTCGCGGTAGAGCACCACGGTTCCGCCGGTCTTGTCGACCCGGTGTTGCACCAGGAGTTCGTCGGTGTGTGGCACCCCGACGAACTGCAACCGCACCCCGTACCAGTCCGACCAGAAGTACGGCACGGTCTGATAGGCGGTGAGATCGCCGTCCGACAGGGCATTGCGTGCCGCCAGCGCGCCCTGTTCGACCGCGCTGGTCCAGTGTTCGAGTCGCATGCGGCGGTCGAACAATCCGTTGGGCCAATGGGCGACGTCGCCGGCCGCCCACACGCCCGGAATCGGTGTCCCGTCGACTCCCAATGCGGCCAGATATTCGTCGCACTCCACGCCACCGTCGCGATCATTGAGTGCAACACCGGAATCGGCGAGCCACTGGGTTGATGGAATCGCGCCGACGCCGACGACCACGAGGTCGGCGTCGAGCACTCGACCGTCGGAGAGCACCACGCCCGTCACCCGGGATTCCCCGGTCTGGAGAGCCCCATCCTGGACAATCCCGGTCTGGAAACCCTCCACCCCCACGCCGAGGATCAGCTCGGTTCCGTTGGCGGCGTGCAGATCTGCGCACAGGGCACCGCCCTCGACGCCGAGTGACCGCGTCAGCGGCGCCGGGGCGGCCTCGACAATCGTCGCCGAGAGTCCCAATTTCCTTGCCGCCGAGGCGACCTCGGCGCCGATGAATCCGGCGCCGACCACCACGACGCGCGACGAGGACCGCAGGGCCCGCCAGATCGACTGGGTGTCGGCGTAGGTGCGCACCGTGTGGATCCCACCGACGCCGTCGCTTCCGGGAAGCCGGCGCGCATGCGCGCCGACCGCGATGATCAGTGCGTCGTAACCGATGTCGCCGGCCGCGGTCGCCAGTTTGCGCGACTCGACGTCGAGGCCCACCGCCGGCGCACCGGTGCGGACCTCGACACCGAGTTCGTCGACCAGGAACTCGCGTTCACGCAACTCCGGAATGGCCGGTTCGTCCGGTCCCATCAGGAGTTCCTTGGACAGTGGCGGCCGGTCGTAGGGCAGGTGTTCCTCGGCTCCGACCAGGGTCAAAGCGCCCAGGTACCCCTCACGCCGCGCGGACTCGCAGGCACGAATGCCTGCGAGTCCGGCACCCACCACCACGAGGTGATCGATACTCACGTCAGTCCTCGATCGTGATCGCCTGTGTCGGGCAGGTGCGCACCGCGGCCTCGACCTCCTCGCGATCGCGGTCGGTGACGTCGAAGGACAGCACGGTGAGTTGCCCGTCGTCACCGATCTCGAAGTGATCGGGGGCCTCGGCCTCACACAAACCCAGTCCCGAGCATCGGCCCATGTCCACCTTGATTCGGCAACCTGTCGTCGCCACGGTCATCACTTCCTCCCGTGCGGATAGAACGGCATCTCCAGAACGCCGCGCATGAAGTTGGTTCGCATCAGCTTCGGTTCACCGGCAACGAAATCCGGCATCTGCTGATGCAGTTCCCGGAACAGCGACCGCATCATCGACTTGGCCAACTGGTTGCCGAGGCAGTAGTGCACGCCACCACCACCGAAAACGACATGCGGGTTGGGGCTACGCTGCAGGTCGAAGGTGTCCGGGTCGTCGAAGACCTCGGTGTCCCAGTTACCCGACCCGTACATCATCACGACCTTGTCGCCGGGCAGGATCTGCTGGCCGCCGAGTTCGTACTCGGCGACAGCGGTACGGCGGAACGTCAGTACCACCGACCCCCACCGCAGGAACTCCTCGATCGACTTGTTGATCCGGCCCTCGAAGTCCTCCCACAACCACGCCCGCTGTTCGGGGAAGTCCGTCAACGCCTTCACCGCGAAACTCGTGGTGTGGCGCGTGGTGTCGGTCGCCGCGACCGAGAACAGGGTCATCACCGCGCCGATCTCGAAGACGGTCAGCTTCTCGCCGTCGACCTCGGCCTGCACGAGGTTCGTGATCAGATCGTTCTTCGGGTTCTCGCGGCGATCGGCAACCAATTCCTCGGCCAGGTCATGAATGAACAGCGCGGCCTCGGTCTGCACCTCAGCTGCGTCCCGCCCGGCCAGCAAATCGGGATCGGCCCAGGCGGTGATCTCATCGGCCGCGTGGCCGACGGCGACCACGCGGTCTTCGGGGATGCCGAACATGTCGCCGTACATCTCGATCGGCAGGTGTCGCGCGATGTCGGCGACGAAGTCGATCTCGTCCCGATCAGCCACCGCGGACACGATGCGGTGTGCCCGAGATGCGATGTCGTTCTCGATCTTGCGGATCTGCTTGGGCGTGAACGCCGCACTGACCAGCTTGCGGATCTTGTCGTGCTGCGGGTTGTCCATGGCGAGGAACGACATGGCCATCTCGAGAAACATCGACGGCAGCATGTCGGCGAACACGCCGTACGACGACACGAACACGTCGTTGTGCTGGCTGATCTCGGTGATGTGCTCGTGTTTGACCACAGCCCAGAAGCCCGGATCGTCGGGATCGGGGACGACCGTGGTCTCCAGGGCCGGTTGCCAGGTCACCGGAGCGGTGTCGCGTAGCTGGGCGTACACCTTCTCCCGCACGGGTGCGTCCTGGTCCCAGAACGCATCGGAGGAGATGTTGATCGGGTAGTACTCGCGGGTCGCCGCGACGTCGTTGCTGGGGACGACATCACCGTCGTCGTCGTCGAAACTCAGGTCGGCGTCATCAAAAGTTGTTGACATCAGGGTGTCCTGTCCATCGTTGGGCTGTGGGTGTGTGCGCCCGCTCAGTCGTCGGCGTGACTGAGCAGGATGTCGTACGGTTTGGCCTCGCGCCCACCGGAGAGATCCACGTGGACCGCCTTGGCTTGGGTGTAGGCATCCAGGGCGTCGGGGCCGAGTTCTCGACCCACACCGCTCTGCTTGTAGCCGCCGAAGGGGACCTGCGCGTTGATCTGGTGGGCGTCGTTGATCCACACGCTGCCGGTCTGGACCTGTTCGGCGACGGCGAGCCCGCGGCCGTTGTCGGTGGTCCACACGCTGGCGGCCAGGCCGTACTCGCTGTCGTTGGCGATGGCGATGGCCTCGTCGTCGGTGTCGTAGGGAATGACGGTGAGGACGGGTCCGAAGATCTCTTCCCGCGCCACCGGCATCGAGTTGTCGACGTCGGTCAGGATGGTCGGCGCCACCCAGTAGCCGCTTTCGAACTGCTCGCCCTCGGGAACGCCACCACCGATCACCGCCTGTGCGCCGGCAGCGACGGCGTCGTTGATGTAGGCGAGAATCCGGGCCTGCTGCTTGCCGTCGATGACCGGACCCATGTCGGTGTCCCAATCATCGGGCGCGCCAAGGGCAATCGTGCCGGCCCGCTCCACCAGCCGGGTCACGAACTCGTCGTGCAGGCTGCGCGGCACGATCGCCCGCGTGCCCGACTCGCAGATCTGGCCGGAGTAGGTGAAACAGCCGTAGAGCACACCGTCGACGGCGAGGTCGAGGTCGGCGTCGTCGAGGACGATCGACGGACCCTTGCCGCCGAGTTCGAGGGTGACCTCCTTGACGGTGCCCGACGCCAGTTTCATGATTTCCCGGCCGATCTGGGTCGATCCGGTGAAGGCGATCTTGGCGATGTCGGGATGGCTGGCCAGCCGGGCACCGGCATCGCGCCCGTCGCCGGGCACCACGTTGAGGACGCCGGCGGGCAATCCGTTGGCTTCGGCGATCTCGGCGAATCGCAGCATCGACAGCGGCGTGTGCTCGTCGGGTTTGACGACCACCGAGTTCCCTGCTGCCAGAGCCGGTCCCACCTTCCACAGGGTCAGCAGCAGCGGGAAGTTCCACGGTGCGATCGCACCGACGACACCCAGGGGTTCACGATGCACCACGCTCTGCGCGAGCGCGGGGAAGGTGACCACGGGGGCCGGACGGACGAACTGGTAGGTGTCGGCGAGATCGGCAAAGAAGGTGAAGTGCGCCAACGCATATCCGACGTGGAAGCCGGTCGCCTGACGCACGGTCGCGCCGTTGGCCGACATCTCCAGCTCGACGAGTTCTTCGATCTGGTCGTTGGCGGCGTCCGCGATCGCCCGCATGATCGCAGCCCGCTCCTGTGGGGTCTTGCCGGCCCACACCCGCGATTCGAAGGCCGCCTTGCCTGCGGCGACCGCGTCGTCGATGTGGCTCGCGGTGCCCTTGGCCACCGTCGCGACCACCGAGGCGTCGGCCGGGTTGACGATGGTCATCGACTCGTCGGTGTCGACGGCCTTGCCGTCGATGTGCAGTGCATAGTGTTGCACGTCAATACTTGTCATGTGTCTACCTCGACGGATCCAGGATGATCTTCATGGCCTCGCGGGCCTCGAAGAGCTTGTAGGCGTCGGCTGCCTCCGACAGGCCCATGCGGTGGGAGATCATCGCGCTCGGATGGAGTTTGCCCGCGGTCATCAGGCCGATGACCTCGTCCATGTACTCGGTGATGTGACTGACGCCCATCTCCACCTTCACGCCCTTGAGATAGAGCTCGGCGAAGGGGAATCCGTCGATCGACTCCTCGGTGTAGACACCGGGGATCGAAAGCGTGCCGCCGGCACGCAACAACGGGATCGCGGCGAGCAGTGCCGACGGATGGCCGACGGCGTCGACGACGACGTCTGCGCCCCGCCAATCCGAGAGATCGAGCACCGCGTCGGTGCCGTCGACCTCGCTGGAGTTGACGCCGATGGCGCCGAACTTCTCGGCCTCGGTCAGTCGTGCGGCGACCTTGTCGACGACGATGACCTTGCTCGCACCGAGCGCGACGGCCGACATCGCGGCGCACAACCCAACCGGACCGGCACCGACGACGGCGACGATGTCGCCGGCGCGCATCGCGCGGGCAACGGCCTCGTGGCCGGTGGTCATGATGTCACCGGCGAAGAGGATGTCCTCGTCGTCGATGTTCTCGCCCTCGGGGATGGCGCGGGCGGTCAAGTCGGCCGAGGGCACCACCACGTACTCGGCCTGCCCGCCGTCGAGATCACCGAGCGCGAGGCCCAGGCCGAAGATCCGGCTGCCCGCGCAGTTGCCGGGCTGGTGCCGGCGACACTGGTAGCACGCACCGCAGCTGACCACACACGACGACACGGCGCGGTCGCCCTCGCTGAACTGGGTGACGGCGTCGCCGACCTCGACGACGGTGCCGAGGAATTCGTGACCGAGGATGATGTCGGACTCGAGTTCCAGGCGGCCTTCGTAGGGGTGCAGATCGGTGCCGCAGATGGCCGTCTTCTCGACCTTCAGCAGCAAATCGGTGGGCTCGGAGATGGAGGGGATCGGCACGTCGTCGACCTCGAGTACGTGCGGTGCGCGCAGCACCGCGGCCTTCATCGTGCTCACGCCTTCACCTCGGCGTCCTTGGCGGCCACCTTCTCGCGGTACATCGGGAACAGCGGCTTGGTCAGCGGTACGAGCTTGAGGATCTTGTTGACCGGCCCCTTCGCCTTGACCTGTCCCTTGGCCAGGCCGACCGCGAGGTTGTAGTCACCGCGCCAGAACTGATCGGCGGTGTCGCCGCGCATGAGCAGGGTGATATCCGGCTTGAGGTCGCTCGGTCCGGTGATGACCTGGTAGTCGTCGCGGAAGGCGATGGTGACCTCGCAGTCGGGATCGTTGTAGAGCACGCGCATGACGATGTTGGCCGCCTTGAGTTTCGGACCGGACTCCGGGTGATCTCCGGCATCCCGGAACACCCCACCGATGTAGGTGTCCAGTTCCTCGGCGTCCTTGAAGTAACCCACTGCTGTCTCCTTCGATGCGATAGATCAGGGCTGATTGCCTTGTGATGCAATGCTTTCAAAGGCGATGTGATGCAGGTAACCGCATTTGGTGGCATCTCCGTATCCCTTTGGGGGTATGACCGGCGCCACAGCCGCGACTCGGCGGCATGCCAGACCACCCGATCCCCCGAATCGACCCGTCCATGCGCATGGAAACGGCCCCGCATCGACGACTGGGGGGCGTGCCGATGCGGGGCCGTGCTCGGGGGCGATAGGCGGCCGGAGGTGACCGGCCCGCATCACCGGAAAACTGGTCAGACAGGTTGCAGGCCGGAGACCTTCCACGTGTCGCCGTCCTTGGTCAGGCTGACCCGGATGCGACTGCCATCCAATGTCGGATCGGGATCGTCGGTGCTGGTCGTGGACTGGTTGATGAACATCAGCACGCTCGCGGTGGTGGGCGTGCTCTCGATGACGCCGGCCGCGGCCACCTTGGCCTGCGTGGTGATGTTGCGCTGCTTGGCCGCGGGGATGATCGTCTGCTGGGTCAACTTCGTGAAGTCTCCCTGGAACGATCCGGTCAACAGCTTGTACTTCGCGGCGAAGTCCGCGTCGATCCCATCGGCCTTGTAGGTCAACAAATCCGGCACGATCCGATTCGCCGCGGCCAGCGCGTCGGCCGAGGCCGTCGCCGCGGTCCGGTCCTGCTGGTGCTGGTGTGCGGTGATGCCCAATGCCACGGCGGCAGCGGCGAACGCCAGGACGACGATCGCGGTGACGATCCGGACGCGCCCGGCTCCGAGTCGGGCCAGCCGCCTCGAGCCTGCGGCCACCGCGCGCGAGACAACGCCCGGGACCGAGGGCTTCGGGAACCCACGCTTGCGTGTCGTGCTGTCTTCCAACGGTTCCTGCGCCGGGATCTCCGTGGTGGCCGGGCGGTCGGCCTCCTGCGACTGGGCGGCATCGGTCGTGGCCGCGTCCTGGGTGGTATCCGCGTCCTGGGTGGTATCCGCGTCCGTGGTGATGCCTGCGGACGTGTCATCCGTGGCCCCGGAGTTCTCGGCCCCGGTGTCCTTGCTCTCGGTGGTGTCGAGGTTCTCGGTGGTTGTCACTGCGGTGTCACTCATGAGACGAACTCCATATTCGAGACCAGCCACTTTCCGTCCTGGTTGGTCAGATCGACTTTCATCCGGTAGACGCGTTGCTGGCCTTGCGGCGCCTCCGAGTTCTTCACCGTCGAGGTGACCGCGGCGATCGCCGTCGCGTGCTGGTCATCGGCGTTGATGAGCGCCACCGACGTCGCGGCGCCGGTCGAATCGACCTGTCCCTGCTTGAGAACTGCCGCGAAACTTCCTGTCGTGTCCGCGAATTGGTTGCGGAAGTCTCCGGTGGTACCGGCCTGGATGCGACGCACGTCCGCATCGGCGCTGGAGTAGCGCAGCGTCACCAGGTTGGCCACCATCTGACGGGCGGTCGCAACGATGAGATCATCGCGCTGGGCAACCGCGGCGACGTCGCGGTGTTGTTGGTAGAGCAGGCCTGCCCAGGTGCCACCACCGATGGCGAGGGCCAGGCACAGCGCCATCACGGCAGCCCACACCCTGCGACGACGAGTCGGCACGGCCGGCGGCGCCTGGGCCTCCACCTCGAGGTCGTCGTCCTCGGGATCGGTGTCGGTGCGCGGCGTCGTCACTGCGGAAACAGCTGTTGCCATGTTGTCTTCTCCTTCGGTGTCGGGCCGGCCGGACTGAGTAGAGAGCCGAGCGAGTAGTACGCGCCGGTGGGCGCCCGGAACCTACCGGTTCGGGGGTCGTACGGAACGGCCTGGGCCGCATCGTCATCCGCCGGGTCGCCACCGACCGTCGGAGGCGCCTGATAGGGCGCGTTGGGCCTGCTGAGCATCTGTGGCCACGTCGACGGCAGCCCCTCGGGGCAGCGCGCCACCTCCGCGGTCCGCACCGACGGATCGGTCGCACACGGCACGTTGCGTGCTCCGCGCGTGACACGCGGATCAGCCTTGGGCAGGTTGCAATAGTAGGTGTCGGTGACCGGAACCGGTGACAGATCACCGGGATTGCGGCGTTGCGTACCGTATCCAGTGGTGCAGGGCGGCGGATTGTTGGTGTTGCCCAGCTTGAGGTCAAGTTCGCCCTGCCCGGACTCGCGGTCGGCGGGGTCCTGGAACCCCTGTTCCATCGTGTT
The DNA here is from genome assembly GCF_030077625.1 of Gordonia sp. L191. NCBI lineage: Bacteria > Bacillati > Actinomycetota > Actinomycetes > Mycobacteriales > Gordoniaceae > Gordonia > Gordonia sp. L191. Next base: position 3,915,107 of record NZ_CP125996.1, read on the forward strand.
GACCGCGGTCGCGATCGCCGGATACACGACGAGGATGTGCCGGATACCCGGAACGTTGACGCGCAGCACCTCACCCACGGTCTGCAGGTTGGCCAACAGGATGGGCAGCGGTGTGGTGAGATCACCCAACAGCCCGGTCGCCGAGTCGATCGCCGCCGGACCGGTATCGAGGGTCGTCCGAATATCGTTGTCGCTCATGGCGAGTTGACCGGTGAACGACGCGAGGTCGGTGGCGAACGAGGAGATGTCGGGACCCGAGCGCACCACCGTGGTCAACAGCGGGTCGGTGTCGACGAGCAACTGGGTGGTCTGGTCCAGGCTCTGTGAGGCCAGTCCCACCAGTTCGCTGGATGCGGTCAGCGCGCTGTTGAGGTCGGGTCCGATGTCACGCAGCGCGGTCGAGGCCTCGTCGAGGGTGGTGTGCAGATCGGATTTGGGAACCTTCGCCAGCAACTGCTGCACCTTGTTGATGACATCGGTTGCCGGGATCGGGATGTTGGTGCGACTCTGCGGGATTAGCGATCCATCCTGCAAGAACCCGGAGCCGTCACCGGAGGTGGGCACCAGGTCGATGAACTGCTCCCCGGCCGCCGACACGCTGCGCACGTAGGCTTCGGAGTCCGACGGGATGTGGAAGTCGGACTTCACCTGCAGGCGCGCCTGCGCGCCGTCGTCGGCGGGATCGACCGCGGTGACCACCCCGACGTCGACACCGTTGTAGGTGACCAGCGCATTGGGATACAGGCCGCCGGCATCGCTGAGATCGGCAGTCACCGTATAGGTGCCGATCCCGGTGTAGCGCTGAAAGCCGGCATAGGCATAGGCGCCGTAGCCGACGGCGAGCACCGAGATCACGGCGAAGATGATCAGTTGGACGCGTACCAGTTTCGATCTCATCGGGTCGTCCGTCCTGCGGTCAGCGGGGCCAGCATCGGATCGGCCGAGCCACGCGCGGTCTGCGTCTGATTCCCCTGCGTCTGGGTCCTCGGCGCCTGGTTCCTCGGCTGCCGGGTGAGGCTGGGCAGCACCACGTTGGCGAGTTTGCCGGGACTGATGTCCAGTGTGAGGAATAGATTCAGGTAGTCGCCCTTGATTCCCCGGTCGGTGGCCATCACCGGGAACGGCAGGGTCAACGCGATCTTGAGCGCCTCGGTGAGGTTGTCCCCCACCTTGGCCAGCCCGTCGAGCGTGGGGGCCAGGTTCTGTAGGTCGCTCACCAGATTCTGATGACTGTTGTCGAGTACCGAGGTCGCCACCTGTCCGAACTGGCCGACCGAGTCGAGCATCGAGACGAGTTGCTTCTCTTGGTTGTTCACTACGTCGATGGCGGGCTGCAGAGCGTCGATCCCCGCGCCGATCACCTCCTTCTGCCGATCGAGTTCGGTGCTGAGCCGGCCCATGGCATCGATGACGTTGCCGATCTGGTCGCGCTGGCTGTTGAGCGTGTCCACCAGCGGTTGCAGGCGGTCGATGACCTGACGTGCGTCCTCCTGCCGCCCGGCCAGCACCTGGTCGACCTCGGTGCTGATCGTGCGGACCTGTTGCAGGGCAGAGCCGTTGAGTACCAACGACAATGACGACAGCACGTCCTCCACCGCAGGGTACCCGTCACTGCGGTTCAAGCCCAGGTGGGCGCCGTTGCCGAGTCGCCCCTCGGGTTGCTGTCCGTCGGGCACGTGCAGCTCGATGTACTGCGAACCGAACAGACTGGTCTGGGCGAGGGTGGCGTTGACGTTGCCCGGCAGATCGGTGTCGGAGTCGATGTCGAGCACGGCTTGGGCGTGCCAGCCGTCGGTGACGATCTTGCGGATGTTGCCCACCGTGACGTTCTCGGACTTCACCGGTGAGTTGCCCACCAGGTTCTGGGCGTCGGCGAGATCGACGGTGATCTGATAGGTCGAACCCGATGCGGTGTTGCCCGGCAACGGGATCGAGTTGACACCATCGAAGGTGCACGCACTGGTGCCCACGGCCGCCGCGACGAGGAGACCGAGTGCCGAGACACGCGTACCACGTGAGAGACGAACGGATCGTGCGGATCTCATCAGCGTCCTCCCGGCCGTGTCGAGGTGGGTGCCGACGTCGGAGCAGCCGGCGTGGTCGAGGCCGACGGGTTGACGCCGGCCCGGGCCGCCGCGGTCGCCGCGTTCTGGCGGATCTGCGTCAGCGTCGAGGCACACTGGCCCTCCGGTGCGTTGACCGTCGCCACCAACGCGCAGATCAACGACTGCGGGTCGGGGATGTCCGGGATGCCGAGCGCACCGGTCAGTGAATTGCCCACCGGGTCATAGATGTTGTAGAAGTCCGACACCGCGGTCGGGGCCACGTGCAGGATGTCGGCGAGGGTGTCGACGCGGTCGACGAGCAGGCCGGTGATGTCGTTGGCCTTGCCGACGTCACGCACGAGTGCCTCGCGAATGGTGTCGACGAAGTTCTTGATCACGTCGAAGGCCGAAGCCAGACTCGCCAGCAGTTGATCGGTCTCGGTGCGGTTGTCGGCGAGCACGCCGGAGAACGTCGCGAGCTGATCGGAGAAGGTGCGGATCTGGTTGTCCGCCGCCGACATCGCCGCGACGAACTGCTGTAGGTTACGCACCGTCGCGAACAGGTCGGTACCACCGCGATTGAGGGTGCCCGACGCACCGGAGAGTTGCACGAGCGCCTGCCGTAGCACCTGCCCGTTGCCGTTGACGGTGCGCGCGGTGGTGGTGAGGAAGCGGTTCAGAGTCCCCTGCTCGTCCGCCGAGGTCGGCCCGAGGTCGTCGGCCAGCCGCACCAACTGCTGTTTGACCTCGTCGAATTCGACAGGAGTCGCGGTGCGGTCGATGGGGATCTCCGATCCGTCGGCCAGGGTGTCGCCGCCGGTGTAGGGCGGGACCAGCTGCACGTACCGCCCGGTCACCAGGGTCGGCGCGATGATCGCGGCCTTGGCGTCCTTCGGGATCGGCTGACCGTCGACGGTCAGCGCCACCTGAACCCCGTTCGGGCCGGGGGTGATCGCGTCCACCTTGCCCACCGGCACGCCGAGCACCATCACCTCATCGCCGACGTAGAGGCCCGCGGAGTTGCGGAACATGACGGTCAGTGAGGTCGACCCTGAGCGGTCCACGTAGTAGGCGGTCGCGCCGATGATCGCGGCGACGGCGAGCACGCACACCGTGATCTTGCCGGGTGTCGAACTCCCCGAACTCGTGGCGCGGGTTTTGCGGTAGTTGCTGAACTTCGGGAACAGCCCGCCACTTCGGGTGCGGCGCCGCGGCACTGAAGCGCTGCTGTCGTCGCGGGTCATCGCGGTGCTCCTGTCGTCGCGGGGAAGGGAACCGTGGCGGGTGCAATGTTCTGCAGCAACACCCCGAAGAACGGTCCGGAACCGACCGCCTCACCGAGCTGGTAGGTGAAGGTCTTGAGTCCGGTGATCGACTGATCGATGTTCGAACGGTTCTTGTTCAGCAGGTCGAGCACCGAATTGAGCTGATCGAGAGCGGGTTTGAGGGTTGTCTGGTTGTCGTTGGCGATACCCTTGAGCCCGTCGGCGACCTGCCGTGCCTGCACGAGGATCGCGTGGATGTCTTCCGAGCGCCGGTTGAGCGCGGTGAACAGCGTCGTCCCCTGCCCGAACAACGCCGCCAGTTCCTGATTGCGCTGTGCCAGCACCTTGCTGGTCGTGTCGGAGTTGCTCAGCAGCGTGCGCAGCTGGCTGTCGCGGGAGGCGATGGTCTCCGAGAGTCGCGACAGTCCGCTCAGTGAGGACTTCAGATCCGGCGGCAACGCCGCCTCGACGTCGGTGAGCTGGTTCAATGCCGTGGACAGGTCCACCGTGTCAGTCGCCGACACCTTGCCGGTGACCTCCTCGAGGCTGCGGGTGATGTCATAGCCCGATGTCGTGCGCGCCACCGGAATGGTGGCACCCTTGTCGAGGGATCCGGTTCCGCGCGGGGTGATCTCGATGCAGCGCTGCCCCAACACGGTTCGGACCTTGATGGCCGCGGTCGAGTCGTTGCCGAGCCGCTGATCGGAGGTGTCGACGGAGGCATCGACGACCACCTTCGCGCCGTCGAGGGAGATCTTGTCGACCTTGCCCACCTCGACGCCGGCCACCAACACCGGATCACCCTCGTGCAGACCGCTCGCGTCGGCGAACTCGATGTGCATGGTGTGACCGCTGTTGATCACCGGCAATGACCGGAAGTTGAACGCCAGGACCAGCACCACGATGATCGCGACGGTTCCGACGATGCCCATGGTGAGCGTATTGCGTTCCAGCATCGACTTGTTCAGATCGATCACGGCTGGCACCTCGCGGCAGGAGCGGTGAACATCGGGGTGCGATCATGCGCACCGGGGCCGTACTTGATGGCCAGCCCGCAAACGAAGAAGTTGACGAAGCTGCCGTAGCCCGACGCACGCCCGATCAGTCGGTAGGTTTCGGGGAGTCGATTCAAGATCACATCCAGTGTGGTCGTGTTGCGTTGGAGGTTGCCGGTCAGTTGTTGCAGCCCGGTGACCGAGCCGGCCAGAGCAGGCCGGGCATCGGTGACGATGCCGCCCAGAGCTCCGGTGAGTCCGTTGATCTGGGTCAACGACGAGCTGATGCGACCGCTGTCGGCGGACAGATCACGCACGAGCGTGGACAGTCCGGTGATGAGTCCGTCGAACTGGTCGGCGCGCGCGTTGATGACCTGCAGGACATTGGAGAAGTTGTTGATGATCTCACCGATCACCTGATCGCGGTCGGCCAACGAGTTCGTCAGGGTGCCCATCTGCTCGACGAGATCGGAGACCGCGGCCTCCTGGCCATTGAGCACCTGCACCAGCGACGCCGAGATCCGGTTGGCCTGATCGGGATTGAGGCCCTGCAGCAGTGGCCGGAAGCCATTGACGACCTGATCCATGTCGAGCGCGGGGGTCGTCTGGGTCTCCGGGATGGTGCCGCCCGCGGGCAGTTGGCCCATCGCGCCGGGACCGTCGAGCAGCTCGACGAACCGGTCGCCGATGAGATTCTTGTACCGGATCACCGCCCGGGTCCCGTCCATGAGCGTGTTGGTGGTGCGCACGTCGAAGTCGACAACGGCGTGCCCGTCACCGTCGAGATGGACACCGGTGACCGACCCGACGGGCACGCCTGCGATGCGCACCTCGGACCCGTTCTCGACGCCGGTGGCCGAGCTGAACACGGCGCTGTACCCGGTGCTCGGACCGAATCGCAGGTTGCCGGCGGTGACCGCGACGAACGCACCGGCGAGGGTGGTGATCGCCACGAACGCGACGAGTTTGAGTACCACTGCCGTCGTCTTCATCAGTGGCCTCCGAACAGCAATGTGGCCAACGGGTTTCCGATCAGATCACCGGCGTCGTTGATCGGCCGGTAGGCGTCGGAGCCGTCGGGGAAGTCGACGTGACCCACGCGTCCGCCTCGTGGTTCGTAGCAACTCGGTCCCACTCCGGACAGGCCGACCTTCGGCAGATTCTCCGGATAGGTGTAGGGCGGGTTGCCGGCGAGGATGGTGCCGACGACGTTGAGGCCCGGTAAGGCGCTGCCGCCGTTGGTGAGCTCGAGAGTGCGCGACGTCTGGGCGAGGTTGTTCAGGAAGCATGGCAGGATGCCGGAGAACTGACCGAGCACGGCCAGCGTCGGATTCAGCGAGGCCACCGACTCCTGGAGCGGGCGTCCGCCTGCGACGAACAGATCCCGACCCGTGTTGCCCAGGTTGGAGAAGCTCAGCAGGAACGCGGCGAACTGTTGTTGTTTGTCGGTCAAGGTGTGTGCCGTCGTGGTCAGGTTGCGCACCGTCGTCAACAGGTCCGGGGCGGCATCGGCCAGGGTCTGCACCGCCGGGGTGCCGATCCGGATGTCGCGGCGCAACAACGGGAGGTACGGATTGAACGTGCCGAGATAGGTGTTGAGCTGATCGATGAGCCGACCGGTCTCGTCACCTGCTCCGTTCACGGCGAGCGCGAGTGCATTGAGGGTGTCGGACACCTTGCGCGGATCGACTTCGTCGACGACCTGGACCAACGACTTCAGCAGATCGTTGACCTCCGTCGAGTTCTGGGTGAAGTCGATGACCGAGCCCCCGATCAACCGCGACCGCTCGGGGAACTGCGGGCGCTCCAGGGTGATGAACTTGCGGCCGAGCAGGGTGGTCGGATCGATTGCCGCGGACACATTCGATGGGATGTCGTCGACCCGGTCGGAGTCGATACTGATATTGATTCGTGCCCGATCACGTTCGGCCACCACCGATTCCACGCGACCGACGACGACTCCGTTGAGTTTGACGTCGCAGCCGCGTTCGAGCATGAGACCGGTGCGGTCGGCGTAGACGGTCACAGGAACCGTGTCGCGCAGATCGCCGCGATAGAGCGCCAGTGAGAGCACCACCGAGGCGGTGATGACGAGGATGAGCCCGATGCCGAGCAGGAGGTTGGCCATCCGGCCGAAGTCGCGGAAATGTCCCATCAGCCGGACACCTTCACCGCGCCGGACGGGCCGCCGTACACCGCGAGACCGACCAGCAGATCGATCAGCATGACCGCGATCAGCGAGGTACGCACCGCGCGACCGACGGCCACGCCCACCCCGGCCGGACCGCCGTGGGCGTTGTAACCGTGATAGCAGTGCACGCACATCACCACGACAGCCATCAGGAGTACCTTGACCATCGACCACAGGACGTCCTTGGGCACCAGGAACACACTGAAGTAGTGCGAGTAGGTACCCGATGCCTGGCCGTACAGAACGATGGTGACGAATTGTGTTGCCGCGTAACCGACGAACAACGCGACCGCATACAGCGGCACGACGGCGATGACGCCGGCGGTCAGCCGGGTGGCCACCAGATACGGAAGCGACGGGATCGACATCGTCTCGAGGGCGTCGATCTCCTCGCTGACGCGCATGGCCCCGAGCTGGGCGGTGAAGCCTGCGCCGACCGTTGCGGTCAGCGCGATCCCCGCGATTCCGGGGATCACCTCACGGGTGTTGAAGAACGCCGAGATGAAGCCGGCGAACGCGCCGAGGCCGATGCGTCCCAATGACGTCGTACCCTGCTGTCCCACTTCGTATCCCACCGCGATCGACAGCATTGACACCACGACGACGGTACCGCCGATGACGGCGAGTGCACCGCTGCCCATGCTCACCTCGGCGAGGAGTCGCAGTACCTCGAGGCGGTAGCGGCGGATGGTGCGGGGCACCGTGGCGACCGTCTGGATGTAGAACGACACCTGTCGTCCCAGTCCCTCGAGGAAGCCCGACGGCGCCGAGGCAGCACGTTGCGCGACCCGGAGTACCCGGTTCGGTGGGATCTTGGTCGTGACAGTGGACATCGAAGCGGTTTCTCCCGGGGTCATCAGTGGATGGCGATCGTCGTGATCACCGAATTGGCAAGGAACAGAAGCAGGAACGCGTAGACGACCGTTTGGTTCACCGCATCGCCGACACCCTTCGGGCCGCCCTTCACGTTCAGCCCGAGGTGGCAGGCGACGAGACCGGCCAGCAGGCCGAAGACACCGGCCTTGATCTCACTGACGAAGAAGTCCGGCAGCCCGGTGATGATGGAGATACTGGTGATGTACTGCCCGGGCGAGGCCCCCTGCAGGTACACGGTGGCGACGTAGCCGCCGATCAGTCCGACCGCCGACACCAGACCGTTGAGGAACACCGCCACCAGCGTGGACGCGACAACCCTTGGCACACAGAGCCGTTGGATCGGATCAGTGCCGAGCACCCGCATCGCGTCGATCTCCTCGCGGATGGTCCGTGAGCCCAGATCGGCACAGATGGCCGTCGAGCCGGCACCGGCGACCACGAGAACGGTGATGATGGGCCCGATCTCGCGGATGATGGCCACACCGGCACCGGCGCCGCTGAGATCGACTGCCCCCACCTCGGTGAGCAGGATGTTGATCTCGTAGACGAACATCATGCAGAACGGGATCGACATCGCCAGCGCCGGAACGATGGAGATGCTGGCGATGAACCAGGCCTGGTGGAGCAGTTCCCGGACGTGGAGTCGGGTGGTGAACAGGTACCGGAACGTTTCCAGCGACGTGGCGTAGAAACCGCCGATCGCTCGCGGCACGGTCTTGGCGGCAGCGCCGGCCGCCGACCACCGAGCGCTGCCACCACCCCTCGACCTGCTTGCCGTTCTCCCGACGTCGGTCACCGTCGCCACAGACCACCACACCCCTTGAATTCCGCAGGTCATCACCTGCGGCCGAACGCCGTGATTTGGACTGTCGACGTTCGTGACTAATGGACTCGGCCGACCGGATGGAACACTCTCACCCTCTGATGTGTTGCCCATCACACGTCGACGCTCTGCAACGCTAACGAAGCTCCGTGGGAGTCCACCTGCCCCGCCGGTGATGTCTTGCTACCCCATTGGGGGTAGCCCCCCTCCCCCGATCGGGTGGGTCCACACTGTCCCGGCGCCGCATCGACGCAGCGCAGCCGCGGTTTTCCACTGCCCACTCGCTCGAGTTGCCGGCCTCCCGAGGGCCGATCCGAGGCTTGTCATCCCGCTCGGCGTCCGTGTTAGCTTCTCCTGCATCCGAGCCGCGCGCATCGTGGAGAAGGAGAGCTCTCATGACGGCATCATCGCGTCCGTCCACGTCCGAGAATCCCTCGTTGGTGATCGACCGGTGCGAGGGAATCGCCTCGGTGCAGCTGAATCGTCCCGCCGCAGCCAATGCGCTCGACGCCGGGCTGTGGTGGTCCCTGGCGTCGGCCTTCGTCGAGATCGACACCGATCCGTCGGTACGCGTCGTCGTGCTCTCCGGGGCCGGGCGCCACTTCTGCGCGGGCATCGATCTGCAGATGCTCGACGACTTCTCCACCGTCGCCGACGACCCGTGTGCCGGACGTGGTTCGGAAGCGTTGCTGGACAGGATCATCGAACTGCAGCAGGCGGTCAGCGCCATCGAGGGGTGCCGCGCACCGGTGATCGCCGCGATCTCCGGTGCCTGTATCGGCGCGGGACTCGACATCGCCGCCGCCTGCGACGTGCGCCTCGCGGCTGCCGACGCCCGTTTCTGCCTCAAGGAGGTCGACCTCGGAGTGACCGCCGACGTCGGTGTGCTGCAACGTCTGCCACGGATCATCGGCGAGGGCCTCGCCCGCGAGCTCGCCCTGACCGCACGCACCGTCGACGCGCAGGAGGCCCGTGCCATCGGGTTGGTCACGCGGGTCTCCGACGATCGCGACGGCGTCCTGGCCTCCGCACGCGAGCTGGCCGCCACCATCGCCGCGCGGTCACCGCTGGCGGTCCGCGGCACCAAACGTGCCCTTAATTTCGCGCGCGACCACCCGATCGGCGACGGCCTCGAGCAGGTCGCACTGTGGAATGCCGCCACCCTGCTCTCCGCGGACCTCGCCGAATCCCTGGCCGCGGCACGGGATCGCCGTACGCCCACTTACCGAGACTGACGATCCATCCACTCCAGAGGAGGTCCGGCGTGCGTATCGGACTGCTGATCAACTATTCCAGCGACTTCCGCACCGCCGCCGGCGAAGCGGAGGTCTTGGCAGCCAAAGGTGTTGAACTGCTTGCAGTTCCCGAAGCCTATGCGTTCGACGCGCCGAGCCAGCTGGGCTATCTCGCCGGCCGGATTCCGTCGGTGTCGCTGACGACGTCGGTCATCCCGATCTACTCGCGCACCCCGGCGTTGATCGGGATGACCGCGGCCACTCTCGACTACCTCACCGACGGTCGGTTCTCGCTGGGCCTGGGCACGTCGGGCCCACAAGTGATCGAGGGGTTGCACGGGGTGCCCTATCACGCGCCACTCGGCCGTACCCGTGAGGTGATCGAGATCTGTCGCACGGTCTGGACCGGCGCCAAGGTGACCCATTCCGGACGACACCATCCACTGCCGCTGCCCGCCGATCGTGGCACCGGCCTGGGAAAGCCGCTGGCGTTGATCTCCACCCCGATCCGCCCCGACATCCCGATCCTCGTTGCCGCGCTCGGGCCGAAGAACATCGAGTTGACCGCCGAGATCGCCGACGGCTGGCAGCCGATGTTCTTCGCGCCCGAGCGATTCCGCGACATCTGGGGCGAGCCACTCGACCGGGGCGGTGACTCCCGCCCCGAACACCTTGGCCCACTGGACATCCACGCACAGGTACCGCTGGCCGCGGGCGGTCCGGGATCACCCGGCCATGAGGCCATCAAACGGCACTACGCGCTCTACATCGGCGGTATGGGCGCCCCCGAACGCAACTTCTACTACCGCGTGGCATGTGCATACGGCTTCGAGTCGGCCGCCGCGGAGATCCAGAAGCACTTCCTGAGCGGCGCCAAAGACGTCGCGGCACAACGTGTTCCGGATGAGTTGATCGAGATGACGGCACTCGTCGGCGACTCGGCGTCGATGGCCGCACAACTCGACCGTTTCACCGCGGCCGGCGTCGGGACGGTGTATCTCATCCCGTTCGACGACGATCCGGCCACCCGAGCCGCCGCCGTCACACAGGTACTCGACGAGGCACGACCTAGGACGCCGACCACCGCTTGATGTCGCGATCGTCGACCGGCGCTCGTCGGTGCGCTGGGTGATCCGGATGTGGTTGCCGAACGGATCCCGCAGCGCGCAATCGATCCCGTACGGCTGCTCCTGCGGCTCCTGGGTGAACTCGACGCCCTTGGCCACGAGTTCGGCGTAGGTGGCCCGGCAGTCGTCGGTACCGAGGATCGCCGCCGTGCCCAACGCACCCTGGGTGAGCAGATCGCGAATCGCCTCTGCCGCTTGCGGTGTGGTGGCCGGCGGGCCGGGCACCGTCAGCAGGATCTCGCGGTCGGGTTGGGCGGGCGGGGCGATGGTGAGCCAGCGCATGAATCCCACGTCCACATCACTGCTCACCTCGAAACCGAGTGCGCCGACATAGAAATCGAGCGCCTCCTGATGATCGAGAACGAAGATGGAATGAATGGCAACCGAGGTGATCATGACGACGACGCTACGGGCTCCACGCCGGTGAGCGCTTCTCCGAAACTGCGCAATCCCGTTGCCGGTCGCGTCCAGTCCCGGACCACGCAGCCCGGCACGGGGATCGGGGCCGCGGCACGGCGGTAGTCCGTCGGCGTACATCCGACGATGGCGGTGAATGTGCGGGAGAACGTCCCCACGCTGTCATAGCCGACCGCGAACGCCGTGTCGGTGACCGTCCGACCCGACCGCAGTGCGGCACAAGCCCGTTCGATCCTGCGCCGCTGCAGGTAGCGGTGTGGGGTCTCGCCGAACAGCGCAGAGAATCGGCGACTGAAGTGCGCGGACGACATCACCGCGATCCGGGCGAGTTCGTCGACGTCGAGCCGTCGCGCGTGATGCCGGTCGATCGCATCCCGCGCACGCAACAGCCGCCGGTTCTCGTCCTCGCGGGCCGACATCACGCTACGGTTCACCCGCTCATGCTCTCACCGGAGCCGGACCGCCACAACGATCGTCGGAGATCGTCGGACTGTCACGACGACACCCCCGACCGCACCAGGGCGATCGGGGGTGTCGAGGAGTCGAACTCGCTCAGGCCTGCGCAGGCTCGGCGAAGTTGCGGGTCACCGCCGGGTCGACCGGGATACCCGGACCCGTGGTGGTGGAGACGGTGACCTTCTTGATGTAGCGGCCCTTGGCAGCCGACGGCTTGGCGCGCATGATCTCGTCGTAGGCGGCACCGTAGTTCTCGGCCAGCTTGGTGGCGTCGAACGAGGCCTTACCGATGACGAAGTGCAGGTTCGCTGCCTTGTCGACGCGGAAGTTGATCTTGCCGCCCTTGATGTCGTTGATGGCCTTGGTCACGTCCGGGGTGACGGTGCCGGTCTTCGGGTTCGGCATCAGACCACGCGGGCCCAGGACGCGCGCGATCCGGCCGACCTTGGCCATCTGATCGGGGGTGGCGATCGCGGCGTCGAAGTCCAGCCAGCCGCCCTGGATCTTCTCGATGAGATCCTCGGCGCCGACCTCGTCGGCACCGGCGGCCACGGCCTCGGCGGCCTTGTCGCCGGTGGCGAACACGATCACGCGGGCGGTCTTACCGGTCCCGTGGGGCAGATTGACGGTGCCTCGAACCATCTGGTCCGCCTTGCGGGGGTCGACGCCCAGCCGGATCGCAACCTCGACGGTCGCGTCGGTGTTCTTCGACGACGTGTCCTTGGCCAGCTCGGCAGCCTCCAGCGGGCTGTAGAGCTTGCTCTTGTCGACCTTCTCGGCCGCGGCCGCGTAGGCCTTGCTCTTCTTGCTCATTGCTCTGTTCTTTCTCCGTGAAACGATTCGGGTTGGTGGTGCGGGCCGAGCCGGCCCTCCCACTACATCTGAAGACTCTCAGCCTCGCGAGCTCACTCGACGGTGATTCTCGCGAGATCGCAAGCTCACTCGACGGTGACCCTCGCGAGATCGCAAGCTCACTCGACGGTGATGCCCATCGACCGAGCAGTACCGGCGATGATCTTGGCGGCCTGATCGATGTCGTTGGCGTTGAGGTCTTCCTGCTTGGTCTTGGCAATCTCGCGGACCTGGTCCATCGAGACCTTGCCGACCTTCTTGGTGTGTGGCTCGCCGGAGCCCTTCTGCAGACCGGCAGCCTTGAGCAGCAGCTTCGCCGCCGGTGGGGTCTTCAACTTGAAGTCGAACGACCGATCTTCGTACACGAAGATCTCCACCGGAATGACGTTGCCACGCTGCGACTCGGTCGCGGCGTTGTACGCCTTGCAGAATTCCATGATGTTCACGCCGTGCTGACCAAGCGCCGGACCCACGGGCGGGGCCGGGTTGGCCGCGCCTGCCTGGATCTGGAGCTTGATGATCCCGGCAAGCTTCTTCTTCTTGGGAGGCATCTCTAGTTCCTTGGTTGTTCTTCTTGCTGATCCACGTCCGCTGGAGGCGTGGAAGTCTTGTTGTCAGCCGGTCACCGGCTGACGGGCGAATCAGATCTTTTCGACCTGATTGAAGCCGAGCTCGACGGGCGTCTCGCGACCGAAGATCGACACGAGCACCTTGACCTTGCGCTGCTCGGCATTGACCTCGGAGATCGAGGCGGGCAGCGTCGCGAACGGTCCGTCCATCACGGTGACCGACTCGCCGACCTCGAAATCGACCTCGATGGTCGAGGTGACCGCGGCTGCGGCGGCCTCGACGCTCTCGCCGGCCGAGGCGGCCTTGGCGGCCGACTTCTTGGCCTCGGTGCGCGGCATCAAGAACTGCAGCACCTCGTTGAGGCTCAACGGCGACGGCTTGGAGGTCATACCGACGAAGCCGGTGACACCCGGGGTGTTGCGCACCGCGCCCCACGACTCGTCGTTGAGATCCATGCGCACCAGGATGTAGCCGGGCAGCACCTTGCGGTTGACCTTCTTGGGCTGGCCGTTCTTGATCTCGGTGACCTCTTCGGTCGGCACCTCGACCTGGAAGATGTAGTCGCCGACGTCGAGGTTCTGCACGCGGGTCTCGAGGTTGGCCTTCACCTTGTTCTCGTACCCGGCGTAGCTGTGGATGACGTACCACTCGCCGGGCGCGCGACGCAGTTGCTTGCGCAGCTCCTCGACGGGGTCGGTCTCCTCGGGCTCGGCAGGAGCGTCAGCCTCGCCGGCCACCTCGTCGGTCGCCACCTCATCGGTGGCTGCCTCGTCGGCCTCGACCGCGGCCTCGCCGCCCTCGACGGCAGCGACCTCGTCCTCGGCAGCCTCGGCCTGCGCCTCGACACCGGGGTCGTCGGTCTCGTCCACGAGGGTCTCGTCGGTGACGGCCTCGTCGGTCACGACGCCTTCGACGTCAGCCGCTTCGGTGTTCTCCGGGGTGCTCACTGCAGCCCACGCTCCTCTTTCTCACAGTTTCGGTCAGGTCTCACGTCGTTCGCCCGGTCGTCACTCGACCGTGCCGTCCGTCGTGCGCCGACGACCGGTTCGTCGGGCGCCCCGAGATGGTCGGTGCGCTCACTCGAGGTGAACCGCTAACCGAACAGCCAGAGGACGCCCTTGGCGAAGCCGAGGTCGATGCCGAAGATGAAGGCGGTCATGATGACCACGAACACCAGCACGACGGCCGTGTAGACGACCAGGTCGCGGCGGCTCGGCCAGATGACCTTCCTCAGCTCGGCGACGACCTGCTGCAGGAACAGCCAGATCCGTACGAACGGATTGTGGCTCTCCGCAGGCGACGCCTTCTTCTTGCGTTCCTTGACGGCGACCGCGGTTCCGCCTGCGGAATCCGAGTCGTCGTCGGAGGTGCCGGCGGCAGACGCCGAACGGCGACCCCGACCCGAACGCTTACCGGACGGACGGAGCTCGGTGTCGGCCGACTTCGTCAGTGACGTCGTGCTCTCGCCGTCGGAATCGTCGGTGGCATCGGAGACCTCGAGCTCATCGGCCGCCGACGCGGCGGTGTCCCCCGCGGCATCCTTGGCGCGGGCTGCTCGATCTCGCTTGCTCAACTTCGAGGTCCTCTCGTCAACGTGTGCCCTCACCAGGGCAGGGGCGACAGGACTTGAACCTGCAACCTGCGGTTTTGGAGACCGCTGCTCTGCCAGTTGAGCTACGCCCCTTTGCGGCTGTCACGTCCCGGCAAGAAATCCCGCCGGGCCACTCGGGCCACCATCTCGATCCACCCTACGGACTGGTGTGTCGACACCGTCCGGCCGCGTGGCCTTCGGCTACCGACATTCCGCCGTTCGACAGAATCAACCGTCCGACAAAACCAACGCGCCACCCCATGGGTAGCGCGCAAGTCTAAGTCAATCGAGACACTTCAGTGTAGAACATGGGCCCTGCCGAACCCAAAACGCCCCGGGAACACCCCGTCGGCGTCAGAGGCTCTCCGAGAGAATCCGGACGGCGTCATCGTATCGATCCGGGGTGACCGCAGAATAGGTGAGCCGGACGAACAGGCCGGTCGGCTCCGCGGGAAACCACTCGGCTCCCGGCGAGATCGCGAGACCGTTGGTCAGCGCCCGCGCGACGACGGTGTCGGCGTCGGGCAGCGCGTCGCCGGCCCTGCCGACGCCCAGGTCTACCCAGAGATGCAGTCCACCGGCCGGCCGGCGCGGATCGAAGCCGGCACCACGCAGCGCGGCCAGCAGGGCGTCGCGCCGGTCCCCCAACGCGCGGGCAAGTGTCTTTCGGTGGGTGCGCCACGCCGGTCTGCTCACCACGTCGAGTGCCGCCCACTGCAGTATCGGCGAGACGAAGAGATCCGAATGCGCCAGCGCCTGCTCGATGCGCACCCGTGCCGGTCCGCGCGCGAGAATCCCGGCCACCCGCATCGACGGCGACATGCTCTTGGTCAGCGACCTGACGTAGACGACGTGCCCGTCGCGGTCGGCGACGGCCAGCGGCCGCACCGGCTCGTCGATCCCGAGGTCGTGCGCCCAGTCGTCCTCGACGAGGAACGCGCGGTGTGCGGTGATCACATCGAGGATCGCCGACCGCTGCCCGACATCCCAGCGGTCGCCGGTGGGGTTGGCGTGGTTGGGCTGGGCGTAGAAGACGCGTGCCCCCGACGACGTCAGCGCCGCGTCGAGGTCATCGGCCCGGGGTGCGCCGTCGGATCGGGGCACCGGCACGATCACCAGACCGGCCTGCCGGGCGGCGCCGATCGCACCCCAGTAGGTCGGCGACTCCATGACGATCGCTTCGCCGGGGGCGGCGAGCGCGCGGAACGCCGCGGCCAGCGCCGCCTGCCCACCCGAGGCGACCATCACATCGGCGGAGTGCCAGGACTCGGCAGGCGCAGACCCAGAAGAGTCGGTATGGGAGAGCTCGTCGGCGAACCAGCGCCGCAACTCCGGAATCCCCGCGATCGGCGGTCGGCGATAGCACTCCGGCCGCCGCGCCACGCGACCGAGTGCCGCACTGACCTCACGGATGGGTAGCAGGGACTCGTCGGGGTAGCCCGAATGCATGGCGATCGTGTCGTGCGGCACCTGCCGCAGGGTCGAACCGACCGGGGACGCACCGTCGCGTCGGGGTCCGAGCGCTGCCGTCTGCCACGCCACCTCCGCGCCGCGACGTTGCGTCGGACGTGCGCGAACGAAAGTGCCACGGCCGGGCCGTGTTTCGACAAGGCCGTCGGCCACCACCATCGCAAGCGCCCGCTGCACGGTCACCGGTCCGGCGCCGAACCGCGCCGCGAGGTCGCGGGTGGACGGCAGCTTCGATCCCGGGCTCGCGGTTGCGGTCAGCGAACGGAGGTGACGCGCGATCTGCTCACTGCTATCGTCGGACATGAGAACCAATAGTAGCGCTATCGCATCCCTCTCGCGTCCGCTATCGGCGCAGGGCCCGACGACCGCCCACGGACTGGCCTGGGGGCTCGTCGGCGTGATCGCCTTCTCGTTCACCGTCCCGTTCACCAGAATCGCGGTCGGGGGCACCGGCGGTGCGGGACTCGACCCGCTGTTCGTGGGCTGCGGGCGGGCCGTCGTCGCGGCCGCTCTCGCCGCGGTGGCACTGATCGCGTTTGGCGCTCCGCTGCCGACCCGCCGGCAGTGGCTTCGGCTCGCCCCGGTGTCGGCGGGCGTAGTGGCCGGCTTCCCGATACTGACCTCACTGGCCATGCAACGCACCACCGCCGGACACGCCGCGGTGGTGATCGGCCTGCTGCCCGCGGCGACAGCGGTGGTCGCGGTGCTGTTGACCGGCGAACGACCGTCGTCGCGTTTCTGGCTCGGCGCGGCCCTCGGGGTGGGAGCCACCGTCGTGTTCAGCCTGCTCGCCCACGGCGGGTCCGTCGGCAGCGGACCGGGGGTCGCCGACGCCCTGCTCGCCGCGGCGGTGGTGCTCGGCGCGATCGGATACGCACAGGGCGGCCTGATGTCGCGTGAACTCGGCTCGTGGCAAACCATCTGCTGGGCACTGGTTCTCGCGGCGCCGGTGATGGTGGCGGTGTCGGCGATCAGCGTGGTCACCCACCCACCGCACGCCGGCGCCGGCCAGTGGTCGGCGTTCGCCTACCTGGCCGGCGTCAGCATGTTCCTCGGATTCTTCGCCTGGTATCGCGGTCTCGCGATCGGTCCGATGACCACGGTCAGTCAGATCCAGCTGGTGCAGCCGGTCCTCAGTGTCTGCTGGGCCGTCGTGATGCTCGGCGAGCATCTCACCGTGCCACTCGTCGTCGGCGGGTGCGCGGTGATCGCCTGTGCCGCTTTCACTGTGCGCTCCCGCGTTGCGCCGACCTCGCGTCAGCGTGAGTGCCCCGAAAACGAGTGCCCAGCCGACGAGTGCGCCGACATCTCGACGACGTGACCGATCTCATGGCGCCCGTGCGGGGCCGAGTCGTTCGCTGCGGTGTCCTCATCGACGCCGTCGGGGTCACCGTGTGCTGCACCGTCGATGCCGATGACCTCGTCGATAAGTTCGTCGTCCTCGCTGACGTCGGTCTGACGCCACAGCGCGATCGCGTAGAGACCCAGCCCCACCACCAGCCACACCGTGAGCACCACGATCGGATGAATGATGTTGTGCCCATTGAAGAATCCGACGTTGCGCAACAGCGTTCCGGTGGCCCCGGGCGGTAGCAGCTGACCGATCGCACCCCACGGAGAGGGCAACAGGTCCGGTGAGCTGCTCAGCCCGGACAGCGGATTGCCCAGCACCACAAGCAGAATCGCAGCAAGCCCGAGACCCGCTCCTCCGAGCAGTCGCCGCAGTCCGATCACCCCGAACGCGGTGGCGGCGATGCCCAGGATTCCACTCAGCACCAGATACCAGAAGGCAGTGTCGAAAGTACCCAGCACGTAGCGCATCAGGAGGTTGATCGCGAGCCCGGCCAGCACGGCGAAGCCCAGTGTCGCCAGCACGAGGTTGCGTGGCCGTCGGATCATCATCATCAGTGCCACACCACCGATCCAGCCGCCCAGGGCGAGCGGCAATGCTCCGGCGGCCAGCCCGACGCCCTTCGGGTCGCCGGTGCCGAACCCGCGGACGTCGACGACGGCGACCGGCGAGTGCATCTGCGTGCCCATCTGTTGCCCGATGGCCTCGATGAGCGTGGCCACTGCCGGACTGCCCGCGGTGGTCACCAGCACTCGCGTCGAATCCCGTTGCACGACAAGCGCCCCCTCGACCTCGCGATTGAGGATCTGGCGGCGTGCCTGCGCCTCGTCGCCGACGGCGGTGACCTCGAAGCCGCCGGGCTGACGCTCCTCGAGTGCATGGGTGATCTGCTCGGTGGCCGCGGCGGGCGCGACCACCGCGAGCGGGATGTCGTTGGGCTTGGAGTGCACCCCGGGGAGCGCGAACGCCAGCAGCAGGATCGATACCACCGCGGTCAGGCCCAGCACCAGGGCGAGGGCCTTGCCTTCGTCGGACTTCATCATTACATTCCCCTTAAGATACGTAGCGTTTCTTATTGCCCGCGATGCTATTCTGGACAAACAAGAAACGCAACGTTTCCTATCTGGTCGGCTCGATCGGCCGACTGTCGGAAGGTGGCAGGAGATGGCAGCGACCCGACGCCGCGGCACCGAACTCGATGCGGCGATCTTCGACGCGGTGCTCACCGAACTGCGCGACGTCGGGTTCGCCGACCTCACCGTCGAAGGGGTCGCGCGGCGCGCGGGGACGAGCAAGGCGGTGCTGTATCGACGATGGTCGACCAAACTGGAGATGGTGATCACCGCACTGGCCAACACGCGCCTAGCCGACATCTCACCCCCCGACACCGGCACCCTGGCCGGTGATCTGCGGGGAACGATCCACGAGTTGCTTGAGCGGCTGGCCGCACAGGGTCGTGAGGTCGCACTCGGCATCATGGCCGGCGCCGCGTCGGAGCCCAATCCCGCGGCCATGACGGTGCTGCGCACCAAGGCCGAGGATCTGTCGGGGGTGATCATCCGACGGGCACGCGACCGTGGGGAGATCGGTGCGGGGCCGGTGCCCGCGACGGCCGCCACGCTGGCGTTCGACCTCGTGCGCTACCGATTCCTGATGGAAGGCTCACTGTCGGCCGAGGCGATCGACGACATCGTCGAGACCGCGGCGGTACCGCTCATCCGGGTGCACGCCGCCGGCGCAGGGTGATCCGGGAGACGACCCCGACGACCGTCAGTTGAACTGGATGACGGCCTGTGCACGCCCGAAGATCTTGCGCTCGCCCTGCTTGGCAACGATCGCGATCGTGCCGCGGCGCGTGTCGGGGTCGAGGGATTTGATCTTTCCGGTGAAGTCGACGGCGGCGCTGTCGTCGGCGGGCACGTAGACCGGGCTGGTGAAGCGAACGTTGTACTCGCAGAACGCCGCCGGGTCGCCGATGTGCTCGGAGACGAAGGTCGCGCCGAGGCCCATCGTCTGCATGCCGTGCGCCACCACGTCGTCCATGCCCGAGGCCTTGACGAGGTGGTCGGAGAAGTGGATCGGGTTGGGGTCTCCGGCGACACCGGCGTAGTTGGTGAGGTTGCCGCGCGTCAGCAGAAAGCGCTTGGCCGGTAGTTCCTGGCCCACGGTCAGTGTGTCGAAGTCCACCGCGCCGTAGGCTCCGGGACGTTCGGTGGGGTCGGGGCGGTCGTAGCGTCCCGGCTCGGGCTCGACGGTGCGTCCGACGGTGCCGGTGCGGTCGACCTTCATCATCACGTGGTCGAGCGATTCGGCGAGCTCGGGATCGATCTCCATGCCCGGCCGCGCGGCCAGCGAGGTGTAGGTGGTCATCACCGGCTCGTTGCGCTGATTCCAGATGACGTTCTTGGTCACCATCAGATCGATCGTCTCGGGGCTGGTGACGTGCCGGAACGAGTCGAGCGACACGTCGCACACCAGCTGATCGCCGACTTTCATCGGCTGGTGGTAGATCAGCCGCTGGTCGGTCTGCATGATCTGCCACAGGTCGTATCCGGTGATGACGTCCTCGAACAGTTTGCGCTGGGCGACGATGCCGAGCACCGACACGTAGGTAGGGGCGGCGATCAGCGTGTCATGGCCGAGTCGGCGCGCGGCGGACTCGTCCCAGTGCGTCGGGTGCGGGTCCTGCACGGCCAGGGCGTGTTTGCGGACCTCTTCGCGGCCGATCTCGTAGTAATCGTCGACGGTGTAGTTGAAGCCGACGAGCGACTTGGTGTGCTCGGCGATCTCCTCGGGGGTGAGCTTCTCGCCCGCGGCCTTCAGCTCCAAGGTCCGCTGCTTGATCTCGGCGTCGCTGATCTGTGACGACATGCGGTTCGCTCCTTACCTGTGCCACGTCCCGGTGGCGTCGATCCATGACTTTCGACGGCTGCTGCCGCGACGCGCGAGGAAGGTCTCATCCGTGCCGCGCACATACCACTGCGGACCGCCTCGTCGAGGCGGTCCGCAGGTATGTCTGTATGTCGCCGATCGCCGACGACTGCGTCAGCGAGACTCTTTGTGCGCCTGATGCTTGCCGCAGTTCGGGCAGAACTTCTTGATCTCGAGGCGATCGGGATCGTTGCGACGGTTCTTCTTGGTGATGTAGTTGCGGTGCTTGCACACCTCGCAGGCCAAGGTGATCTTGGGCCGCACATCAGTTGAGGAAGCCACTGTAATCCTTCTTTCACGGGGGTTTGCGTGTTCTCGGCGCTCGCGCCCCCGTGTCCCGGGCCGCCGCGGGCGCTGCGTGTTGTGTAGCGGTGGAGGGGCTCGATCCCTCGACCTCACGATTATGAGTCGTGCGCTCTAACCAGCTGAGCTACACCGCCTTGGCGGCCTGAGCACCCGCGGGGGCGATCAAGTCCTCCCGAGCCCCCTGACGGAATCGAACCGTCGACCTTTTCCTTACCATGGAAACGCTCTGCCGACTGAGCTAAGGGGGCGTTCACCCGTGCTGCCCGGTCACGTGTCCGGGCTGCTCGAGAGCCTTAACGAGATTACACACCGACTCGGCGGCGCACCAAATCGCCTGTTACAGCGGTTTGACGGCGCGTCGCGAACGACGATTTTCCTCGTTTGTGGCAGGTATAGGATTCGAACCTATGTAGCTTGCGCGACGGATTTACAGTCCGCTCCCTTTGGCCGCTCGGGCAACCTGCCGTGCCATTCTCTCGGCCGTTTCCGACCGCGTGAACAACGCCGTGAAGAATACAACGACTACCGCCCGTTCACGCAAACCCGCTGGTCAGAGCCGCCCCGCCGAGCGCGCTCCCCTCCTCGCCGACGGCGCCCGTCTCACCGCCGACCGCGCCCGTCTCCTCGCCGACGGCGCTCCCCCACACGTCGAGAGCGCCCGTTTCACTCGCGAGCGCGCCCACTAGGCTGTACCTCATGGCTGATTCATCGTTCGACGTCGTGAGCAAGGTCGACCGCCAGGAGGTCGACAACGCCCTCAACCAGGCCGCCAAGGAACTGTCCCAGCGCTACGACTTCCGCGGCACCAACACCGGTATCGCATGGTCCGGCGAGGAGGCGATCGTCATCACCTCCGACGCCGAGGAGCGTGCCGTCGCCGGCCTCGAGGTGTTCAAGGAGAAGCTGATCCGCCGCGACATCTCCCTCAAGGCATTCGACGCCGGGGAGCCCGCCGCATCGGGCAAGCAGTTCAAGATCACCGGAACGCTCGTACAGGGCATCGATTCCGAGCACGCGAAGAAGATCTCCAAGAAGATCCGCGACGAGGGACCCAAGGGCGTCAAGGCTCAGATCCAGGGCGACGAGTTGCGCGTCTCCAGCAAGAAGCGCGACGACCTCCAGGCGGTCATCTCGCTGCTCAAGGGCGAGGACTTCGGCATCGCGCTGCAGTTCGTCAACTACCGGTAGCGGGTGGGGTGACGGCGGCGCTCAGCTGATCCCGCGTCGCGCCATCTCCTGCAACCGGGCGATGCGCTCCTCGGTCGGCGGGTGTGTCGAGAAGAGTTTGGCCATCCGATCGGTGGCACGGAACGGATTCTCGATCATCGCGTGACTCTGCGCGGCGATGTCGGGCTGCGGCGGCAGCGGCGCCGCCTGGATGCCGCCGGAGATCTTGGCCAGCGCCGACGCCAACGCCAGCGGGTCCCTGGTCAATTCGGCACCGGAGGCGTCGGCCTGATATTCGCGCGAGCGTGACACGGCCAGCTTGATCAGCGTCGACGCGATCGGCGCCACGAACGCGACGACGAGCATCAACAGCGGGTTGGCGTTGTTGCGGTTACCGCCGAAGAACAGCGCGAAGTTCGCCAGCCCGCTGATGATGGCTGCCATGGCGCCGGCGATCGAACTGATCAGGATGTCGCGGTTGTACACGTGCGACAGTTCGTGGCCGAGGACCGCACGCAATTCCCGCTCGTCGAGCAGCCGCAGAATCCCGGCGGTGCAGCACACCGCCGCGTTCTTCGGATTGCGGCCCGTGGCAAACGCATTCGGCGACTCCGTCGGGCTGATGTAGAGCGCGGGCATCGGCTGATGCGCCGAGGTGGCCAGCTCGCGGACGATGCGGTAGAGCACCGGCGCCTCGACCTCGGTCACCGGCTGCGCATGCATCGCCTTGAGCGACATCTTGGCGCTGTTGAAGTAGACGTAGGCGTTGACCGCCACGGCGAGGATGACCGACCCCCACAGGATGACGGGGCTGCGGAACATCGCGCCGATGCCGACGATGATCGCCGACATCACGCCGAGCAGGAGCGCGGTCTTCAATCCGTTGAAATGCATCAGGTCCTCGTTCGAGTCACGGCGTCGGTGTGCGCTCCGGCAGGCTGCCGGGCGGGGGACGCCCTGTAGTTTCTCAAACGATCCAGACCCCGATTCGGTTTCCGGGCAGGGTGTGAGCCATCCGACCGCTCGGCTATCCGGTTCGGTCGATGGTGTAGCTGACCAACGAGCTCAATGCCCCGTGCGCAGGCCCGGTCGGCAACTGGGCGAGTTCGGCACGAGCCTGCTCGGCGAATTCGGCCAGCTTGTCCTTGGCCTGCACCATGCCGCCCGAGGCGTTGAGCAGATCGAGCGCCTCGGCGACCTCGGCATCATCGGTCAGCGGCCGCGCCGATCCGTCGTCGGCGAGCAGGAGTGTGCGCAGTCGATCCGACGACGCATCGTCCTCGCGCAGCGCATACAAGACCGGCAAGGTGTGCACACCCTCACGCAGGTCGGTACCCGGCGTCTTGCCGGAATCGCCTGTGACAGAACTGATGTCGATGATGTCGTCGGATACCTGGAAGGCGGTACCGACGATGTCGCCGATCCTGGAGAGTCGCTCGGTGTCGTCGGCGGTCGCGCCGGAAGCCATCGCGCCGAATCGGCCCGCGGCGGCGATCAACGACCCGGTCTTCTCCCACACCACCTTCAGGTAGTGGTCGATCGGGTCGGCGCCCTGCGTGGCACCGACAGTCTCGCGCATCTGCCCGGTGACGAGTTCGGCGAAGGTCTCGGCGATGATGCGCACGGCGTCGGGGCCCAGCGTCGAGACCAGCCGAGAGGCACGGGCGAACAGGAAGTCGCCGGAGAGGATCGCGATGCTGTTGGTCCACCGGGCGTTGGCGCTCTGCGCGCCGCGCCGCATCGGCGCCTCGTCCATGACGTCGTCGTGATAGAGCGTCGCGAGGTGGATCATCTCGACGACGGTCGCCGACGTGATGACCTCGTCGGCGTCGGGGTTGCGCCCGAATCGCGAGGCGAGGATCGCGAACATCGGCCGGAATCGCTTACCCCCGGCGCGCGCGAGATGTGTCGCGGCCTCGGTCATGACGTCGTCGCCCGAAGCCAGCTCCGTGAGCAGCAGGTCCTCGACACGGGCCAGCGAGGACCGCACGGTCTCCGCGAACTCATCGGTCCCGAGGTCTACTCCGGTGAATGTCGACTTCACGTGTTTGCGCCGCTCCGTTTCGAGAAGGTCCGTTTCGAGAAGGTCAAGGCCATCAGCGTGACGCATCGGGCGCCACACCCCCGGGCACTACCTCTGTGCAGCCTAGCGTCTGGCACCGACGCTGCCCGAGCAGCATCGCCCGACGGTGCGCCGACATACTGGTCGGGTGAGCAGCCAAGTGCCCCCCGTCGAGGTCCCCGACGCCACCGACGTCCTGGTCGTCGGCGCCGGACCGGCCGGTTCGGCGGCCGCCGCCTACGCCGCATCGGCAGGTCACCAGGTGGTTCTCGTCGATGCGGCGGTGTTCCCGCGCGACAAGACCTGCGGCGACGGGCTCACCCCGCGCGCCGTCGCCGAACTCGATCGCCTCGGTCTGGGACATCTCCTCGACACGCGGCCGCGTCTGGACGGTCTGCAACTCAACGGCTGGGGCCGCAGCGTGTTCGTGCCGTGGCCGTCGGGCCGGTTCCCCGACTACGGGAGCGCCGTCGCGCGCCTCGAACTCGACGACGCGATCCGCGAATTCGCCCTCTCGCGTGGCGCACAAATGGTGTCGGGCGCCAAGGCCGTCGACGTCGAGCGCGCCGGGGACCGCATCAGCGCAGTGGTCCTCGACACCGCCGACGGTCGGCGAACGATCCGCGTCGGGCAGGTCATCGTCGCCGACGGGGTGCGCTCGGGACTCGGCAAGATTCTCGGCCGACAGTGGCACCGCGACACCGCGTACGGCGTGGCCGCGCGCGCCTACGTCCCGTCCCCGCGCGCCGACGCCACCGTGATGGGATCACACCTCGAACTCCGCGGACCCGACGGTGAACTGCTACCCGGATACGGCTGGGTGTTCCCACTCGGCGAGGGGCTGCTCAACGTCGGCGTCGGCGCCCTGGCCACGTCAAAACGACCGGCGCACATGGCACTTCGGCCGATCCTCGAGCACTACTCGCACATGGTTGCCGACGACTGGCAGATCACCGGCGAGCCGGAGCGCATCGCCTCGGCGCTGCTGCCGATGGGTGGTGCGGTCAGCAATGTCGCCGGTCGTAATTGGATGCTCATCGGCGACGCCGCAGCGTGCGTGAACCCGCTCAACGGCGAGGGCATCGATTACGCACTGGAGACCGCCCGCCTGGCGGTTGACCTTCTGTCCGGCGACGACCACACGCACGCCTGGCGCGCCCTGCTTGTCGACCATTACGGGCTGGCCTTCTCCGCTGCCCGTCGGCTCGCCGGCCTGCTGACGATGCCGCAGACCGTCCCCGCCCTCGGCCGCCCCGGAATCCGGTCGGCCCGGCTGATGTCGCTGGTGGTCCGGGTGATGGGCAATCTCATCACCCCCGACGACGCCGACCTCGTCGCCCGCGCGTGGCGCGGCGTCGGCCATCTGTCGACCCGTATCGACGGACGCCCGCCGTTCAGCTGAACGCTCCCGACAGCGCCCTCCCCCTCGCCGACAGCGCCCTCCCCCACGCCGACCGCGCTCCCCTCGGTGTCGACGGCGCCCTCCTTGGTGTCGACGGCGCCCTCCAGCTCGCCGACAGCGCCCTCCAACTCGCCGACAGCGCTCCGCGCGCCGCTCGTCCACATTGGATTGAGACAAAACCGATGGTATGTTTCAAACATCTGATAACGGCCACCTCAGGAGCGTCATGCCGTCCGTTTCGTCCGTCGCCTCGTCGGTCTCGCATCGCATCAGTACCCGCCGCGCGGAGCGCTATCAGCTGCGCGACGACCTCGCCCGTGTCGACCCCGCGGCCGATCCAGAACAGTACGCCCGCAGCCTCGGCACCCTCGAATACCCGTGGGGCATCACGATGGCGCTGAGCTTCGCCCTCTTTCGCACCTACGCCGTACCGTCGATCGGCGAGTTGCTTTATGAGACCGGAGAATTCACCGAACGCACCCAGAAGCGTTACGACGACACCGTGCTGCTCCTCGACGCTCCCGTCGAACACGGCTTCGCTGACCCACGCGCCCGCGATGCGGTCCGGCGGATCAACCAGATGCACGCGATGTACGACATCTCCAACGACGACATGCTCTACGTACTGGCCACGTTCGTGGTGTGTCCAGTCCGCTGGGTGGCCGACTACGAGTGGCGCCCGCTAGGCCGCAACGAGATCGACGGTCTCACCGAGTATTACCGCAAACTCGGAAAACACATGGCGCTCAAAGACATTCCCGGCACGTACGAGGACTTCGAGCACTTCCTCGACGACTACGAGCGCGAACATTTCGCCTACTCCCCCGGATCACGCAAGGTCGCCGACGCCACCCTGGATCTGCTCACCACCTTCATGCCGTTCCGCCTTCTCCCCGCGTGGCTCGTCCGGCGCTTGTCGTTCGCCCTCATGGACGACCTCTTGCTCGACGCCTTCGGCTACCCCAAGCCCACCGCCGTTGAACGTGTCGTCGCCCGCAACGGCCTGAAGGCCCGCGGGCTGGCCATCTGGTTCTTTGCCGGACCCCGGACCGTCCCCCAGTTCGGGCGTGACATGCCGCAGATCCGCTGCTATCCGCGCGGCTATGAGGTCGATGAGCTGGGCACCTTCGCCCCTGGATGTCCCGTCCGCCACGCCGGCTGACACTTCATCCACAACCTTGACGCCAACCCTCCCAAACCCGACGATCCTGGCTACAATCCTCTTCACGCTGTAGATCTAGCCGGGGCCAGAAGGGGGAGGGATGACGGAGTATTTCGTACAACCGGGCACACGTGTGCCACTCGGCGGTGAGTCCACCACCCCACCCGACACCTCCGTTCCGCGCGGCAATCCCGAACTCGGCGACGGCGGGGTCGTGCAGGTCATCGACGCCGAGTGGAAGCGACGGGCCGGGGTGGCGCGGAATCTGGCGGCGGAGTTGGCGGGGGTTGTTGCGGAGTTGGTCCGCGTCAACAACGGCAATCACTACGGCAACGTACCGGAAGGTACCAATATGTCTGAGCGTGCGGCAGAGTTCGTCAATTGTTTCGCAGCTGGACTGAAGGCAAATATCAAGCGCCTAGACGCACTGGAAGCCCTGTGCGACCAGGCACACGCCGAGCTGACTGCGACAGATGGCAAGAACGGTCAAGTTTTCGAATCAATCAATGCATAACATTCGACTGAAAATAGCCAAGACAATGTTGGCGATGTCCGTCACTCTCTCTGGGATAGTCGGCTGCACGACTAATTCAGGCGAACCGACACGAGATCGAACATCCGCCTCGGCGTCCCACCCAAGTACTCCCGCCAGCATCAGACAAGTGGATGCGAACGGCAAACGACTACCCTTCGATACCGTCTTTCCAGATCGGTGGAGCAACCTGAACGACGGTTCGTCATATGAACCTTGCACAGCACTCTCTGGCGAGGAACTAGAGGCATTGGGCTTGAACCAGCAATCAGCGACAGACGGCGCCAATGCCAACATGCAGACGTCCCGAGGATGCGACTGGAGATACCGGGATTCGAACACAGCAATCCTTTCGCAAGGCGTCGGAAACGATCTTCCACTAGAGGATTACAAGAACAAGTACTCAACTGCGATCGAATGGCAATATGACACCAGCATCCAAGGAAGGTCAGTCGCAGTTGGGTATCCCAGACACCAGGACGCATGCACAACTGCGGTTCAATCTGGCAGCGCCATAGTCACGACAACTGCCATTCTGTTCATAAACCCTCCGCCAAGAGACCAGGTCTGCGCCAAAGCCATCGCCTTCACCAAAGCGACAATCGACAGAATGCCACCTTGACCCAGCACCACAGCGGCCGGTCTCGAGGCTCGTCACTATCGCTCCTCGGCACCTCGACCACCGATCTGGCGGGCACCTCGACCACCGAAGTAGTCGATCCGAGCCGGTAGTCACCTCGACCAGCGAGGGAGTCGGCACCTCGGCCCAAGTAGGTGTGAAGTCAGACGCGAATACCGGAATGTATTGCCGCGATGCCGCCGGTGAGGTTCTGCCAGCGGACGTCGGTGAATCCGGCGTTGCGAATGAGGTCGCCGAGGCCGAACTGGTCGGGCCAGGCTCGAATCGATTCGGCGAGATACACATACGCGGCTGGGTTGCTCGACACCTTAGTCGCCACCGCAGGCAGCGCTTTCATCAAGTACTCCATGTACACGGTGCGAAATGGCCGCAATGTCGGTGTGGAGAACTCGCAAATGACCAGGCGACCACCAGGTTTGAGCACGCGATGCAGCTCGGCCAAGGCGGTCAGTACGTCGTGGACGTTGCGCAGACCGAACGAGATGGTCGCCGCGTCGAATGATCCATCGGCGAAGGGCAGGGCCATGGCGTCGGCGGCGACCTTCGGTACGTCTCGATCGGCCCCGGCCTTGAGCATGCCGAGGGAGAAGTCGGCGGCCACGCACGAAGCCCCCGACGTCGCCAGCTCGACGGTGGATACGGCGGTGCCGGCGGCCAGGTCGAGCACCACGTCGTTGCGAGTGAGCGCGAGCGCTTTGCGGGTCGCCTTACGCCACCGCCGGTCCTGCGCAAACGACAGCACGGTGTTGGTGATGTCATAACGCTTGGCGACGCCGTCGAACATCGCCGCGACCTCGGCCGGGTCCTTGTCCAGACTCGCACGATCGGGGGTAGCCATGGCGATAACGCTACCTGCCCGCCACCGCCGCCCGACCAAGCGTCCGGCAGACCCGGTGGCCCAACTCACATCTCGGCGAAACCGCAGGTGACACCCAGTCATCGCGGCACATTCACCGACCGTTCGCCACGACGGGGTTTCTTCCTCACCAACCGGGGAACACCGTGGACACGAGAGCTCGTCCCCAACATCTGGAGGGAACATGACCGTCTCCACCACCACCATCCACCAGCAACTGCGCGCAATCCTCGCGCTCACGCACACCGAGATCCAGATCGCCGAAACCCGGCAGGCCCAGGCCCGCACCGAGGCGGTTCGTGCCGAACTGGCCGGCAATGCGCGCAAGGGCCGCGACCGCGCTGCAGCCATCGAGAAGGCAATACACGAGCGCGACGGCTTCGCCGATGTCCTGCGTCCGGCCCTCGGCCGCGTCGCCGCATCGGTCAAGACCCTCGCCGAACAAGCCCAACCACTCGATGAGGCACTCCTCGGCGACCTCGCACTCGAGCAGCAATTGCTCGGCCGCGCAACATATCTCAAGGCCCTGGCCACCGGCGCCTACGACGCCGACCTCCTCGCGCTGGCCGAACGACTCATCGACGCCCACACCGAGACCGTCGACTGGATCAGCACGGTGCTGGCCGAAGAAGCCCTCGGCGGGCCGGCCGCACTGCGCCGCAGTCCCACCCAGTGGGCCAGCGGCCTCGCCGCCCGCGCCGTGACGCTACCGGCAATCGCCGCATCGCGCGGCGCCGATCGTGTCGCACACGCACTGCGTCAGGTCCCCGACGCTGTGTCCGGTCTGCGCAGCCGCATCGGCGACACCGTCGACGACGCCACCGAAGCCGCAGAACAGGCCGGGCAGAGCCTCGTCGAGGCAGGAACGGCGACCCAGCGCACGGCGACCGCCGCCCGTGACGCCGCACTCGAGGCCATCGAGGACAACGCCCGAATCAACGGCGCCACCGGTGTCGCCGACACCGTGGCCTCGGTCCGCGAGGCGACAGGCACCGTCAACCCCGACGACCTGCCCATCCCCGACTACGCCGACCTGAACATCACCGACGCCGTCGCCGCCATCAAGGAGCTCGACGAGCCCGCCGACATCCGCGCGACGTTGCACTTCGAGGAAGCCCACAAGAACCGGCAGCGCGTCGTCAATGCCGCCGAGGCGCGCATCACCGAGATCGCCAAGGATGTGGTCGGCGTCGAGTAACCCTCGTCGCCGGCACCACAGCGCCGTTCGCCCCACCACCCCGGGGGCGGACGGCGTCGTCTCTCCGCAGTGTTTCAGTGACGCCCCACGCGGGAAACCATCCTCCGACGACAGGAGAGAACCATGGCCGACCGAGACAATAACCCCACAGCCGACGACGACAAACTGCATCCCGGCCCCACCGACAATGACGGGTCCGGCGGCATGGCCACCCGCGAGGTGACGCCCGAACTCGTCGGTGACGACCACACCGACGGCAACCACACCGACGACGGCGAGGACACATGACCGGCGACAACACCCCGCACACCGACGAGTCACGGGCTGCCCGCGACGCCGTCGATGACCTCGAACGCAAGATCACCCACAACCCTGCCGAGGACGACGACACCGTCGTCGACCCGGAGTCGGCGACCGAACAGCCCGGCACCGGCGACCCCGACTCCCCCGCCGCCGGCGACGCCGAGCCCGCCGATTAGCGGTTTACCCAGCTCACCGAACGGGTACACCGGCCCTATGCACACGCGCATACCCACCGCGACCGTCAGCCGCGCGCTGCCCTCATCCCGAGGTCCGCTCTCGGAACGTCTCCTCACCGCGCTGCGTGACGGCACCGACGTCGCTCCCGACCTCGTCGCCGACATCGACCCCTTCGGCGACGACCTCCAACTCGCCCTCTACGTCGCCTACGAGTTGCACTACGCGGGCTTCACCGACGTCGTCGGCGATCGGGAGTGGGATCCCGGCATCATCGCCCTGCGCACCGCACTCGAACAACTCTTCGTCGACGCGGTGCGTGCTGGCCTCGATACCGCATCAACGACGGCCGAAGCGTTGATGGACGAGTTGAGCGTCGAGCCCGTCCACGGCAACGGCCTGTCGTTCCGGTTGCGCAACAACGGAACCTGGCAGCAATACCGCGACCTGTTCGCTCTGCGGTCGCTGTATCACCTCAAAGAGGCCGATCCACACGCCTGGGCCATCCCGCGCCTGCGGCGCACCGCCAAGGCGGCGTTCGTCGCGGTGGAATTCGACGAATTCGGTGGCGGCCGAGGTGAATCCGTTCATCAGGAGTTGTTCGCCGATCTCCTGGCAGCTGCCGACCTCGACCCCGCCTACCTGGCCTACCTCGACCGCGCTCCGGCGTGGGCGCTCGCCCCGGTGAATCTGATGTCCTGCTTCGGTTTACATCGATCTCTGCGCGGCGCGACCGTCGGACACCTGGCCGCCACCGAGATCACGTCGTCGCCGGGATCGGCCCGGCTGCTCAGCGGGCTCGAACGGCTCGGCGCCCCCGAGCCGTGCCGGCTGTTCTATCGCGAACACGTCGAAGCCGACGCCGTGCATGAGCAGGTCCTGCGCCGCGACGTGGTGGGCTCACTTCTCGCCGAGGAGCCGGAACTCGAAGACGATGTGGTCCTGGGCATCCGCGGATTTCTGTTCGTCGAGGACGCATTCGAGGCGGGGCTGACCGCCGCATGGGAGACCGGGCCAGTACTGGCCGGAGTCGGATCTGTGCCGGTCTGACCGGCCCGACGCACTCACCCAGTGCACGCTACTCCCGCCGACGACGCCGATGACTGTTGTCGCACAACGGATATGTGCGGCTGCGTCCACAGGCACACACCGCCACCATGAACCGATCCGAGCGCACGTGGGTGCCGTCGGGGAGTTCGATGTCGACGGGCCCGGGCACCATCACCGGTCCACCTCGTGTCACCCGGATGGGGGTCGCGTCACTCATGCCGGACCTTTCCTGGTCGCTCGTACCACGGCGAGTTCCTCTGTCCGCCGACCCTTTTCGAGCAGTCCGAGACCTTCGAGCCACTCGGCGCGCGCGGTCATCACGGGCCCGAACGGCACCCACCGCACCGCAATCAGGTGCGCGTCGAGGCCGTTGGCGCGCAATGCATTCACCGTGGCGTCGACGTCGGCGAACTCCGACTGCACCGCCAACAGGGTCCCGCCGGGCTCGAGGAAATCAGATGCGTATGCGCACAACGGATCCAGGACGTCGCGCCCGGTCGGGCCGGCGTCCCATGCATGTCGGGGGCCGGGACTGATCGCCACGCCGTCGTCGATGCCGGGAGCAGGCACGTACGGCGGATTACAGGTCACCACATCGAACCTGTCACGACCGATGTAGTTCTCAAACCGCCCATGGTGCACCCGAACCGGACACGGGGCGTCGGCGCAGAGACGTCGCGCGTGATGCACCGCCAGGTCGGAGGCATCGACGGCGGTGACCGACGCAGCTCCCGCATGGGCCGCCGCCAGCGCCAACACGCCGCTGCCGGTGCACAGATCCAGTACCCGGCCACCGACGACCTGCGGAACCCGGCGCAGACAGTCGGCCAACAGCAGCGAATCCTCTTGTGGCTGATACACACCACCGGCGTACGACGGTTCGGGACTGATCTGCTCGAAGCTGAGGGTCATGTGCGCCTTCCGGGGCCGATGAGCGGGCGAAACACGTGCTCACGCAGCATTCCCCGATCATGCCCAGGTCAAACCACCGTCCCGGCCCCGGCCGGCAGCAGCCGATCGACTCACCCGGCGAGCCGTTGCCGCCCCAACGCGATCCGCGCGTCGCCTCCACGCTCGGCGATGACCTCGCCATAGTGGCCCAGTAGTTCCTCACACAGCGCCGGCCAGGTCCGCGCGCGCACCGCGGCCAACCCGGCCCGGCCCATCGCCGCTCGTCGGGCGGGCTCCCGCAGCGCGGCGACGGTGTCGGCGATGCGATCGGTGTAGGTCGCCGGATCGAGGAGGAATCCCGTCGACAGCGGGGTCACCAGGTCTCGTGGTCCACCTGCATCCGGGCCGATCACCGGTACCCCGCTGGCCATCGCCTCCTGGATCGCCTGGCAGAAGGTCTCGTGCTCGCCGGGATGGGCGAACACGTCGAGGCTGGCATAGGCGCGCGCCAGCTCTTCGCCGCGGAGTTCGCCGGTGAACACCGCATTCGGGCAGAGTCGTTGCAGGCGTGCACGTTCCGGGCCGTCGCCGACGATCACCAGCCGCACCGACGGGTCGCCGTCCAGTGGGGCGAGCCGCTCGACATGCTTCTCCGGCGCCAGCCGGCCCACGAATCCGACGATCAACCGATTCGCACCCCAACGCGCGCGCAGGTCATCGTCGCGTCTGGCCGGCGAGAACTGGGCGGTGTCGACGCCGCGCGCCCATCGATGCAGTCGCGGAATGCCGCGGGCGGCAAGCGCTTCCATCGTCGCCGTGGACGGCGCGAGGGTGCGGTCGCAGGCCAGGTGCACCATCCGGGTGTATCGCCACGCCGCGCGACCGGCCACCTGGAGCCGATACGCCTCGGCGAATCCGGCAACGTCGGTCTGGAACACGGCCACCGTGGGCACCCGTAACCGCTTGGCCGCCAACGCACCAGCGCCGCCGACCACGAAGGGCGAGGCGAGGTGCACCACGTCGGGGCGCACGTCGCGCAGGGCGCGATACATGCTGGGCATCGGCACCCCGACGGGCAGCGACGTGACGCCGGGAAATCGCATCGAGGGCACCGTGTGCACGGGGGTGTGCCGACCCACCAGCCGGGGAGCCCGCAGACCGTCCCGCTCGGAATCCGGTGCGATCACCACGGCATCATGCCCGGCATCCTCGAGATGCTCGACGACTCGTAGAAC
Source organism: Gordonia sp. L191 (assembly GCF_030077625.1). NCBI lineage: Bacteria > Bacillati > Actinomycetota > Actinomycetes > Mycobacteriales > Gordoniaceae > Gordonia > Gordonia sp. L191. The sequence continues at coordinate 3,948,280 of NZ_CP125996.1, forward strand.
CGAGTTGACCACCCCGTTGACCTGCGGAAGAAAACTCTCGGCGACGATAGCCACGCGCATGGCGCCAATGGTCGTTGTCCTCGATGACCTCGGCGACGACCGCATGTGACCTACGCGCGAACTCCGCGCGAACCTCTGGTCGCCGCAGCATCCTCACGCATCGACGGTTGCCCGGTCGTCGGCGGGACGCGGTGACGGGTCGTCGTCGGGCTGATCGCCGCCGTCACCGTCGTCGGGGCCGGAGTCGTCCTCGTCGGCGCGACGCGCGGCCCGGCGCAGCAAGCGGCGATTGGCCTCGGCAATCAGCACCATCACGGCGAGAATGATCAGCCACGTCAGCGCGGCCACCGACAACGCCGGGATGATCGCCAGCGTCGCCCCTCTCCCAGCGGGCTTGGCCAGGTCGGGGTTGCTCTGGTCGTATTCGACGCTGATGCGTTGTCCGGTACCGAGTTCGGTCGGATACAGCAGCCCAAGCCGCGGGCTGTAGATCTGCCCGTCCGGCGTCTGGAAGTAGGCTACGGCGTGCAGGCGGTCGGCCGAGACGATGTCGGCCATCACGGTGCCCTTGTCGCGGTTGATCGCCGCGTCGTTGCGGAAGGCAGCCACGACCATCGCGCCGGCCATCACGGTGACGATCAGCCCGATCACCAGCAGCGTCTTCTGCACGCGCCGCAGGATGACCGGATTCATGCACCTCAGAATACGTGCCCGCTACCGCAGTCGGCCCACGATCCCCGCGTGCACCGATCGCAGGCGCTCGCGGTCGGTGACCACCTCGACGACCTCCACCCCGTCGGTGCCGGGCTCGGCCAGCACCGCGGCCAGGTCGGCCAGCTCGACGCGGCGGTGCGGCAGATGGAATCCCGCACACAGCGAGGCCAGGTCGGTGCGATGCGGCGTGCCGAACACCCGCTCGTAGGCGCCGGCATACGGGCCGGAGTTGAATCGCGGATCGCCCTGCTCGAGCAGCCCGAAGATCCCGCCGCCGTCGTCGTTGGCGACGACGATCCGCAGGTGCCGCGGCCGTGGCTCCGACGGTCCGAGGATCAATCCGGTGGCGTCGTGAATGAAAGTGAGGTCGCCCATCAAGGCGACGGTCCGCGAACCCGGATGGTCGACGTCGTGGGCCAGTGCCGCGCCGATCGCGGTCGAATTCGTCCCGTCGATACCGGCCACGCCACGGTTGGAGAGCACCCGCACGCCCGGCGAGACGCGCCCGGCCAGCGCGACGTCGCGGATCGGGTTGCTCGCGCCGACGACCAACTGCTCACCGGGCACCATGGCCGCGCTGACCGTCCGCGCGACGTGCAGGCCGGTCGCCGGGCCGCCCGCATCGAGTTCGGCGTCGACCGCCCCGAGGACGCGCTGATGAACCTCGGCGCACCGCTTGAGCCAGTCCTCGGCCGCCTCGCCGGTCGCCTCGACCCGGGTGCCGGTCGCGAACACATTGCCCGACACGTCCGGCCACCGCGGTCCGGTGGTCACCGCGTAGACGCGGACCTCGGGGTCGGCGAGCAGTCGCGCCACCCCGCGGTGCAGGGTGGGCCGACCGCAGATGATGGCCTGTTTCGGGGCCAGCGCGTCGAGCGCCAGCGGATGCAGCGGGGTCGCCGCATGCGGTGCAGTCGGCTCGGCCACCGTCGGGATCCCGTCCAGCTCCGGATAGCGACCGGCCCCATGACCTGCGACGACGACCGTGTCAACGGACAGGTCGATGGGCAGTGGGATGTCGAGTTTGCCGACCGGTGCCTGTGTCCACGGCAGCCCACCGGGACGTCCGGCGAAGACGCCGAGGTCGGACTCGGGGCCGGTCTGCGGCCCGGGGACGAGCGGCTCGCGTAGCGGTATGTCGAACTGCACCGGTCCGGCGTTGCCGGTCCGCGCACCCCGCGCCGCCGCCAGCACGCGACCGACCGCCGAACGCCACTGACTGTTGGTGTCGACGTCGGCCTCGGCCAGACCCAGACTGATCGCTGCACGCACCTGCGTACCGAAGATCCCGAACTGTTCGACGGTCTGATTGGCCCCCGACCCGAGCAACTCGTACGGCCGGTTCGCGCTGACCACCACCAGCGGCACCCGGGCATAGTTGGCCTCGAAGACCGCCGGGCTCATGTTGGCCACGGCGGTACCGCTGGTCATCACGATCGGCACCGGACGCCCCGACGACGCCGCCAACCCCAGGGCGAGAAATCCCGCCGACCGTTCGTCGATCCGGACGTGCAGCCGCAGCGCACCCGCGGCGTCGGCGGCATGGAGCGCGAATGCCAGTGGCGCATTGCGTGATCCCGGGCACAGCACCGCGTCGCGGACGCCGCCGCGGACGAACTCGTCGACGATGACCCGCGCCTGCAGGGTGGACGGGTTCGGCGGCGCGGATTCCGGGGAAGAACTCATGGTTTCCACACTACGATGCCGCTTTTCCGCGCCGATCTCCGCCGATGGATGCGCCGTGGCACCCCGGCTCGCCTGTTTTCAGTCATTCCGGAAGTAGAGATTCGGCAAAAGCCCAGGTCGTCGGGTGCGGTGTACTCGGCGAATGACTGAAAACAGGCGAACGGCACCATCATTCGTCGTCGGGAGGCGGCAATCGGTGCCGATCGTCGTCGAGGGTGCGGGTGATGTCGGCCAGTGTGTCGTCCCAGCCATAAAGAACGTCGTCGTAGGTTAGGCGCATCGTCGAGTAGCCCCTGGCCAGCGATTTGCGGTCGCGGCGACGATCCTTGCGGTAGTTCTCCAGGCTGGTGTGATGAAGCTTGCTGTCGCACTCGATCAGGAGTCGGCCCACCCGCAGGTCGAACCAGCCCAACCCGATGAGATTCGGTTGGACCACGACGTCGTGGCCTCGTCGTCGTAATCGGGTCCGCACCATGGTCTCCGTGCCCGACTGGGATCGGGGATCACACTCGGTCAGGAGCATCTCGATGGTGACGTTGGGTCGCGGCAGCATCGCCAGCAGCAACTCCACATCGAGCCCTTGACTGTTCAACACCGAATCGGCGACGACGATCCAGTCATCGGGACTCATGCACCCGACCGCACTGCACAGGGCCAGCGGAACCGGGTCGAGGATCGAGTACACCGGCAGCGGCGGACCCGGCGGTCGACAACAGGCACCGCCTCGCCTCACCGCATCCTTGCCCGTCCGGATGTGCACCGCCTCGTAGCCCGGCGGAACCCAGATCCCGTGTTTGTCCAGCGCGGTCGGACCCGTTAACGCGCCGTAACCCCGTGCGGCCAGCAGTGCGTCGGAGTCGGCGCCAGGTGTCGAGTACCAGCCTCGACGTTCGACGAAGAGTTCTCCTCGGCGCACCATCCGCCGCAGGTCGTTGTCGGTCAGCCCGCCCGCGATCAGCTCCGTGCGGCTTTTCACACCCAGCTCGATGATCTTGTCCACGGGAATTGGACGCAGCGGGACCCGTTCTGGCTCCCTCTCGCCTGTTTTCAGTCATTTCCGGAGTCGAGATTCACCAAAAGCCCAGGTCAGCACACCCTACATACCGGGCAAATGACTGAAAACAGGCGAGCACCCGGGCCGGCGGACCTATTCTCGCCTCATGGGCTCCGGTTTCTACGACCGCCACCTCCTTCCGCGACTGATCAACCTGACCTGCGGGTCGTCGTTGATGGTCCCGCTGCGCGGACGCGTCTGCGCACCGTTGGCCGACCACATCGTCGAGGTGGGGTTCGGCTCGGGCCACAACATCGAGGCCTACCCGCCCACGGTAACCCGGGTCAGCGCCATCGAACCCTCCGATGACGGCTGGCTCCTCGGTGCCGACCGTATCACGGCGTCGCCGGTCCCGATCGATCGCGCAGGGCTCGACGGGCAGTCATTGCCCTTCCCCGACAACACCTTCGACGGCACCCCGTCGACGTTCACGATGTGCACCATCGCCGCCGCCCTGACCGACGCCGGATTCGAGATCACCGAGTTCGACCGCTTCCACCACCGCGGCACCCCCAAGACCTTCGGCGCGATGAGCCTGGGAGGCGCCCGCGCCCGCTGACCCGGGCCCGCCTACGCTGGGGCCAGTGCGTCGTTGGATCGGATTGGCCCTCGTCACCGCGATCGCCGCATATCTTCTCGAACTCCTCGACGTCGACGCCGCCGCCTTGTTCGCCGGCCTGGTGGTCGCCGCGGTCCTCGCCATCGCCGGACTCGCCCCGCGCACACACTCCGACGACCCGGATGCCCCGGTCGTCCCCCGACCCCTGTTCCTGGCCGCGCAGGGCGTGCTCGGTGTCTACATCGGCACCATGGCCGACCCGAGCACCCTGTCGGGACTGGGGTCGGCGTGGTTACCGGTGCTCGTCGTCGGGCTGGGCACCTTGGCCCTGTCGGTGGCCGGCGGAGCCCTGCTCGGACTGCACCGACAAGTCGATACCCTCACCGGCGCAATGGCTCTGGTCGCCGGCGGTGCGTCCGGGCTGGTGGCGCTGACCCGTGAACTCGGTGGCGACGAGCGGGTCGTCGCCGTCGTCCAGTACGTGCGCGTGGCCCTGGTGACCCTCACCATCCCGCTGGTTGCATCGGTGGTGTTCGGCGCATCGGCCAACGGTGTCGCCCAGACGTCCCCGAACTGGTCCGATCAGGGTTGGGGGCTGGTGCTGCTCGCGGTGTGCGCGGGCGTCGGCGTGCCCCTCGGCCGACTCATCCACCTCCCGGCGGCCGGCCTGCTCGGTCCGATGGCGTTGTCGACGACCGCCGAACTGACCGGGCTGGCCGGCGACGCCGCGATCTCACCGATCCTGCTCGCGATCGCCTACGCGTTGATCGGTTGGCAGGCCGGGCTGGGGTTCACGATGGAACGACTCAAGGCGATCGGGCGCATCCTGCCACCGGCGATCGGTCTGATCCTCGCGATCGGGGTCGGCTGCGGGCTACTCGGTGTGCTGTTGTCCTGGTGGACCGGCGAATCGATGTTCGACTGCTATCTGGCGACCACCCCGGGCGGGATCTACGCGGTGCTCGCCGCGGCCACCGCGGCCGGCGGCAACGTCGCCTTCGTGGTGGCCGCACAGATCCTGCGAGTGCTGTTGATGCTGTTCGTGGCACCGTTCGCCGCGCGCTGGGCCGCCCGCCGGCGCCCCGGACCAGCCGCGCTGTGACCGATCTCGCACGACGATTACCCTCGACGCCATGAGTGGGGAGAATTCGTCCGAGTCCGGCACACCTGAACCGACAACCACCACGCCCGCCCGCGAGTTCGACGTCGTCGTCTTCGGCGCCACCGGCTTCGTCGGCGAGCTGACCGCCCGCTATCTCGCCGAGCACGCGCCCGCCGGCACCAGGATCGCGCTGGCCGGCCGCACCGAGACCAAACTCGCCGAGGTCCGCCGACGCCTGCCCGCTGTGGCGTCGAGCTGGCCGCTGATCGTCGCCGACGCGTCGTCGCCGAGTTCGCTCGACGCGATGGTCGCCCGCACGCGGGTGGTCTGCACGACGGTCGGCCCCTACCTGCGCTACGGCGAGTCGCTCCTCGTCGCGGCCGCCACCGCGGGCACCGACTACGTCGACCTCACCGGCGAGGTGCCCTTCGTCCATTTCTCCATCGACAAGGCCCACGAGACCGCGCAGGCCACCGGTGCGCGCATCGTCCACTCCTGCGGATTCGATTCGGTCCCTTCCGATCTCGGCACCTATCTGCTCTATCGCAAGGTCGCCGACGACGACGCGGGCACGCTCACCGACACCACGATGGTGGTCAAGTCGATGCGCGGTGGGATCTCCGGCGGCACCATCGATTCGATGCGGGTGATCGCCGAGGAGGCCAAGGACCCGCAGAAGCGACGACTGCTGCTCAATCCGCAAGCGCTATCCGGGGATCCGGGCGACACCCCGAAGGTCAGCATGTCCTCGGAGCCCAGTGACATCGCGGTGGTACGCGCCCGCACCGTCGACCCGTCGCTGTCGGGGACACTCGCGCCATTCTTCATGTCGTCCTACAACACGCGCGTCGTGCGACGCTCGAACGCGTTGCTGGACAACGCCTATGGCCCCGGCTTCCACTATGCGGAAACCATGAACGTCGGCGGCATCCCGGTTCTGTCGGCGTTGATCGCCGGCAGCGTCAGCGTCGGCACCGGAGCCTTCCTGGGTGCGATGAGCTTCGGCCCGACGCGCCGGCTCCTCGATCGCGTGCTGCCCAAACCGGGTAGCGGTCCGAGCGAAAAGACCAGGGAGAAAGGCTTTTTCGTCACCGAGACCTACACCCGCACCAGCACCGGCCGTCGGTACCGCTCGCAGATGAGGCTGTCGGGCGACCCGGGATACAAGGCCACCGCAGTGATGCTCGGCGAGAGTGCGCTCACCCTGGCCCTCGACCGGGGTCAGCTCCCCGCCCGCACCGGAGTCCTCACCCCGGCCGCCGCGATGGGTGATGCGCTCGCCGACCGTCTGCGGGCCGCGGGAGCGAGCTTCGACGTCCGCGAGTTGACGTAGCCGAGAGGCCTACGGCTGCCCCGGCTTCAGCGCGATGAACAACGCGTCGAGTTCGGCGCACAGCCGGTCGCCGTCGTGCAGTGTGCCCTTGACGAAAGCCTTTCGGCCGTCCAGGTTCTCGACCCAGGTGTGCATGCGCAGCGGGGTCCGCAGCGGCGTCAACGACCGGTAGCTGACGGTGAGATAGGCGGTGCGGGTGATGCCCTGCACGGCCAGTGCCGACGCCATACCGCCGAGGTCGTCGAAGGCCACCGCGACGTGACCGCCGTGCGCGGCGTCGTTGCCGCCGAGGTGGAACGGACGGAAGGTCACCGAGGCGACAACGCCGTCGGGGCCGCCCTCGCTGATCTCGTACGGCGGCAGCGTGATGTTGCCTCGCGCGGGCAGATCGATGCGGGTGCCCGCGGGCGAGCGCCACTCGTCGATCTGCACGTCCTCGAGGCGCTTGTTGAGCGCCCGCACCTGGTCGATGAGTTCGTCGGTGATCTCCGGGGTCGGACACGCGTAGCGCGCCAGGTCCATCAGCCGCCGGATCTCCTCGCTGAATTCGCCGTAGCGCGGGCCGCCGCGGTCGGTGGTGATGTCCATGCGGGCGCGGAATCCGCCCTCGTGCGGCGAGTCCGCGTCGGCGGGCACGGCCCAGCCCGATTCTGGCGAAGAAGTCATGCCAGACACCGTATCGGCGCCGGTCATCGGCGTCGCAGTCGGCGCGGACTAACGGTGGTGGTGACGGGTGCTGCCGACGGCGTGCAGATCCACGTGCGCGGTCGCGGTCGGCGCCTCGCGACGGTCCCGGAGTTTGATGATCGCGCCGATGAGCAGGGCGAGCACGACCGACAGCGCCACCCACACGGCGACGACGATCAGCACGATCTCCCACACACCCACGTCGCCAATATGCCAAAAGGCGCTGGTGGGTGGCCACTCATCCGAGAAGAAACCCGCCAAATTCTAAGAAACCGGCGCTCGGGCGCCCCGGAACGGCCGCCGCCGAGGTGTTCGCGGGCGGCCCGAGATCGGTGTCCTAACCTGATCTCCATGAGCACCGATGCCGCCTCCGCCACGCCGACTCCCTTCGATCCGAGCCAGTGGCGTCCGGTGACCGACCTCGGCGAACTCACCGACATCACCTATCACCGCCACGTCGGTACCGGTCGCGCCGACGGCATCGTGCGCATCGCCTTCGACCGACCCGAGGTCCGCAATGCGTTCCGGCCGCACACCGTCGACGAGCTCTATCGGGCCCTCGACCACGCACGGCGCACCCCCGACATCGGCACGGTGCTGCTCACCGGCAACGGACCGAGCCCCAAGGACGGGGGGTGGGCGTTCTGCAGCGGCGGTGATCAACGCATCCGCGGTCGGTCCGGCTATCAGTACGCGACCAGCCACGACACCGACGTCGCGGCGGCCGGTGCCGAGGGCGTCGACGAGGCGCGCGTGAAGGCGGAGGGCGGCCGCCTGCACATCCTGGAGGTCCAGCGCCTCATCCGCACGATGCCCAAGGTCGTGATCGCCGTCGTCAACGGCTGGGCCGCCGGTGGCGGTCACTCCCTGCACGTGGTGTGCGACCTCACCCTCGCCTCGCGCGAGCACGCCCGCTTCAAGCAGACCGACGCCGACGTCGGTTCCTTCGACGCCGGCTACGGCAGCGCATACCTCGCCAAGCAGGTCGGCCAGAAGTTCGCGCGCGAGATCTTCTTCCTCGGCGAGGCGTACGACGCGGAGACGATGCATCGGATGGGTGCGGTGAACCGGGTGGCCGATCACGCCGACCTCGAACGCACCGCCATCGAGTGGGGGCGCACCATCAACGGCAAATCGCCCACCGCGCAACGCATGCTGAAGTTCGCCTTCAATCTCACCGACGACGGGCTCATGGGCCAGCAGGTGTTCGCCGGTGAGGCCACCCGCCTGGCATACATGACCGATGAGGCCGTCGAGGGCCGGGATGCGTTCCTGCAGAAGCGCTCTCCGGAATGGGACGCTTTTCCGTATTACTACTGAATCACCGCCGATCCCACCGGCTGATCACCACAGAGGACAGCGACCACGACAGCGGCACAGATCACTACGTCGGTACGGTGCGCGATCACCGACCCGCGGCCACAATGGGTCGAGTGACCCCGAGGACACCCGAGCCCTTCGTGTCCTCGAAGGCGACCGATCCCGATCTCACAGCCTCCCGACAGCCACCCTCAGCCGAGCGACCGGTCCGTCGACGCCGACTGCTGCGCCGCGTGGTGATCGCCGTGGTGATCGTCGCCGTGCTCGCGGGATCGGCGTTCTACGGGTTGGGGTATCAGCTGTTCTACCGCGACCATTCCGACCCGCTGCGCAAAGTCGACGCCATCGTCGTGCTCGGCGGGGAGCACGACGGCCGTGAGGATTACGGACTACAGCTCGCCCGTGAGGGGTACGCCTCCACGGTCCTCATCTCCAACCCGTACATGAACGACCACTACCACCGCACCGGCGCCCAGCTGATGCAGCGGGTGTGTTCGTCGAGCACCGCCACCATCGAGGTGATCTGTTTCGACCCCGATCCGTCGACGACACGGGGCGAGGCGATGGAGACCCAACGACTGGCCCGCCAACGCCACTGGCACAGCGTCATCGTCATCAGCTGGCGGTTCCACATGGTCCGCGCCCGCTACATCTTCGGCCAGTGCTTCGACGGCGACGTCGTCATGCGCCCGGTACCGCGGTCGTATCCGTCGTCGCTGCGGTACTGGAGCTTCCAGTTCGCCTATCAGTTCGGCGGTCTCGCGAAGGCCGCGGTTCTCGGCTGTGACAAGTAGTCCTGAGACGAGGCTCAACCGAACAGCTCCGACGACGACGCGGGGCGCCCGAAGTGGTATCCCTGCGCGTAGTCGAATCCCAGGTCGACGAGCAACGGGACGACAGCGGCGTCCTCGACACCTTCGGCGACCGTTTTCGATCCCGTCGCGCGGGCGACGTCGCAGATCGCACGGACCACCGCCACCGTGGTCTCGCTCTCCTCGTCGTAGTCACTGTCGAGGGAGTTCACCAGGTCCCCGTCGACCTTGAGGACGTCGACCGGCAGATCACGCAGGTAGCTCAGCGCCGAGTATCCCGACCCGAGATCGTCGACGACGATCGTGCACCCCGCCTCGCTCAGTGCACCGACGGCATGCGCGGCATCGCTGGCGATGCGGATCACCTCATCCTCACGCAGCTCGATCCAGAACCGCGCCGGATCTGCTCCGCTCGTGCGGACCTGCTCGATGGCCGAGTCGACGATCGCCGGGGTGAGCAGCTGACGCTGGGAGAAGTTGATCGACACGAAGGAGTCCGATCCGGCCGCCGTGGTGATCCCGCGTGGGAGTTCGGCGACGGCCGTCGCGATCGTCCAGGCGCTGATCGGCCCCAGCAAGGCGGTGCCCTCCAGGATCGGGAGGAACTCACTCGGGCCGGCCGTGTTGCCGTCGTCCCAGCGCATCAGCGACTCGTACCCGGCGACTTCGTGGGAGGGCAGATGCACGATCGGCTGATAGTGCGGCGCGAAGTCGGCAACCTTGGCCCGCGAGAGCCGCAGCACGGTGGTACGCAGCCGGTCGACGGCGGCGAGCATCTCGTCATCGCACACCTCCAGCGGCGTCTGCCGCGCGATCGCCGCCGTGAATGCACATTCCGCGCACCACTTGCCCACGCCGTTACGCAGGTCGCGGGTCAGAAAACGGGGGGAGGCCACTCCGGTTCGGGTGTCCAGGAAATACCGCTCACCGCCCCACTCGACGATGTGGGCGCCGCTACGGAGTTCGCCGATGAGGATGTCGAGTTCCTGCTCGCTGGATGCGGTCGGAACCAGTTCGTAGTCGAGGTCGGCCAGGCGAATCATCGCCACCGCGGGCCCGACGCGAGCCATCAAACCGTCGACGAACCGAGCGGCCACCGCTCCGGCCAGCTCTCGGCCGAATACCCCGGTCAGTCGTCGGTACGGATCCGCCTGGACAACGATGTGTCCATGTCCCGGCACTACCAGCCCACCCTTGCTTCGGTTTGCGTACGACCCGGTGTTCCGGATGATCGGATCATAGACCCTGGACATAGCTGGGAGGCGCTTTGGCTGCCCACATAACCTCCACGACACCTCACAACGTTACCGATCGTGACCGGCATCACCGGTCCATACAATAGGAAATATGCGGTTGCCGAGACGGGTCCACAAATACGACTATTCGAATAGGTCAACACCACCATTGAATTGTTTCCGCGAGCCCGAATTCCGACCGTTCCCTTCAGGCCGATTTCTCAGAATCGCCCAATCCGGCATCTGGTATCTTTCTCGTACGGGGGTTGCACACAGCGTCGAGAGTTCGCGTAGCGAAAGATCAAATCCACTGCGGCGGATCTCGATCGAGCTCGACCAGACCAAGTGGAGTGGAGCGACTTTGCGGCTCGTCGGTGCGTTAACCCCTCGTCACCGTCCGGTCACATTGCGATGCGCGTAACCCCGTCCGCGCCCTCCACAACGACTGGCCGACCCCACTCCCCGATGAGACTTCAGCCTCCCGACAATTCGAACCCCGGATTCCGCTCGTCCGAGCTGGTCCCGGCCACCAGGGGTGTCGACGGTCCCTCGTTCGCCCGGAGTTTCGACCAGCGCACCATCGGCGTGCTGGTCAGCGAGACCGGTGCGATTCCGTTGATCCTCCTCGGACTCCTGTCCTCGACGTTCCTCAAACCCCATTGCCAATGGGTGCTCGTCGTCATCGGCGTCTACACCCTGCTGTCGGTTGCGGTCACCGTCTACGCCCGGCGACTCTCCGACCGCGGATTCGCCCTTCTGAGTTTCGGCGGCATGCTCGGCGTCGCCGGATCGTCGATCGTGATCGCTGACAATGGAGCGGCGTTGGCGGTCCTCGTCCTGCTTGCGGCGATCCCCGCGCTGTCGGCGATGGACTCGTCGTTACCAGTGGTCATGGGTTTCGTACTCACCGCCGCCGTCCTGGTGTGTGTGGTCGTCTCCATCCGGGCAACCTCGACGACCGCGCTGATCGTGGGCGGCGGCGCGGCGCTGATGGCCATCGCGGTACCGACCTATCTGGTCACCAGCCTGCGCCGACGACTGACGGCGTTGCTACATCAGCAGGCACAACTGAGCGTGACCGACCCGCTGACCCTTGCTCTCAACCGCCGCGGACTGCTCGACGGCGCGATCCACCTGTTTCGCACCGCGGCCACCGCCGGCAAGCACGTCGCCTTCCTGGTGGTCGACGTGGACTACTTCAAGAAGTACAACGACACCCACGGCCATTCGGCCGGTGACGCGGTTCTGGTGGAGATCACCAACGCCATCCAGAACGCGGTTCCCCCGAGTTCTCTGGTTGCCCGCTCGGGCGGTGAGGAATTCGCGGTCCTGACCGCCACCGACGACGCAGTCGGGTTGTCGCGGCTGGCCGACGACATCCGGCTGACCGTGGCGTCGACCACCGACGCAACGGTCAGTGTGGGCGGGGTGTGCGCCAAGATCATCGAGGCGACCTACGACTCCGACCACCCGACCCTGTCCGAGCTGATGGACCGTCTTTCGGCCCAGGCCGACCAGCTGCTCTACGCCGCCAAGGGTATGGGCCGCAACCGCGCCGAGACCGGAAGCGTCGCCCCGTCCTACTGGCGTCATCTGCACTCGTCGCCGTCGGACGAGCCGGACGAGACCCACTGAGCGTCGAGCAGCCGACAATGCCGTCGGTACCCGCATGACCCTGTCCCGGGGGTCCGACCCCGGCCGATCCCGAAGGTATCCGTGGTGGAGATTCTCGATCCGACCGATGACCGGCAACGCATCGCGGGGTTACGTGCGTCGCCGACAATCTCGTTCGTCGACGGGTGGACGTACGCAGGTCCCGAGCTCGCGGTACTCGACCGGCTCGTCCACGTCGATCCGGAGACGTCGGCTCCCGAGCCCGTCGACGTCACCGACGAGGAGCTCGTCGAACGCCGCAGCCGCTACATCCTGTTCCCGTGGCGCTCGACGCTGGTGCGGCTTCCCGACGCCGACCTCTACCACCGGCTCAAGACCGCCCGCAACCGACACCTGTTGACCGGGCGTGAGCAGCAGATCTGGGGTACCGCGGTGATCGCTGTCGCGGGCCTCAGCGTCGGTTCGTCGGCCCTGACCGCCGCCGCGCTGACCGGGGCGCGCCGATTCCGCATCGCCGACTCCGACGAGCTCGCGCCCACCAACCTCAATCGCATCGTCGGGTCGGTGACCGATCTCGGTGTCAGCAAGGTTGAGCTCGCGCGCAGGCGCATCCTCGAGGGGGACCCGTATACGCAGGTCACGACGTTTCCCGACGGTTATCGTCCCGACCTGGCCGAGGCGTTCCTGGGCTCGGCAGCCTTCGCGGGTTCCACCGAGGAACTGCCGGCCTCGGTGATCATCGAGGAGATCGACGACGTGGCGATGAAGATCGACATGCGTCGACGCGCCCGTGCGGCCGGGGTGCCGGTACTCAGTGCCACCGATATGGGCGAGGACGTCGTCCTCGACGTCGAGCGCTATGACCTCGACCCGGACTACCCGATCTTCCACGGCCGCGGTGAGGGCTTCTCGGCCGGCGACGCCGCCGACCCCGCTCAACGACTCCGGATGGCACTGGCCATCGTCGGTGACGAGGTCACGCCTCGGATGGCGTTCTCCGCGAGCCAACTCGGCCGCAGCGTCACCTCGTGGCCGCAACTCGGCTCGACCGCCGCGATGGCCGGGGCGCTGGTGGCAACGGCTGCACGCACTATCGTCTGTGGTCGGCCCGTCCGGTCCGGCCGCTATCGGTTCGGTATCGAGGAGATCCTTCTCGGGTCCGACGCGGGGACGCACGAGGGATGGAACGAGCTCGGTCAGGCCGAATTCGCCTCAGCGGCGCAAGCCATGGGTGAGGGCACCGGAACGAGCTGACGCCGAACGGTCGTGGTGACGCACCGGCGGGCGGGCGCCCCACGCCTGCGAGTTCGGGTAGATCGCGGCCAGCCGGTCGGCCTCGTCGCGCATCCGGCCCCAGACCTCCGGCGTCGTCGCCGACTCCAACGTGGCCCGCTCCCACCACATCAGCTGGGTGCGGTAGCGCTCGTCCGGGAACGGGGTGGCGGGCACGCTCGGGTCGACCCGCCCGCCACCGGAGGTCCAGCGCTTGAGGACGTGGTCGGCGGCCGTGGCCATCATGTGGTCGACTCCACACATCTCCATGATCGGCAACCCCAGCCGCGAGAGCTGTCCGACGACCTCCTTGGCGATGGGTGACCGCTCGTCGGTCCAGGCCGTCTTGACCTCGACGATGCCGCCGTCCATGCGTTCCTCGATGGCGTTGACCAGATGGACCTGACCGGGCTGACCCGCCCACTCCTCGAGCGCATGCGTCTGCGCCGCAGCGGCGAAGCGGGGCTGCACCCGCAATCCACCCACCACCTGCTGCGAATTGTCGAGGACGACGAAGAACATCACCGTCTCCTCGCCACCGACCACCCGTTCGTAGTCCAGGGCGGCCGCACAGCCGTACCGGGTGTAGGCGTTCTCCGCACCCCGCAGGTACTCCCGCCACAGGGCCGGATGCATCGCCGGAGTGGCTGCCCGCAGGGTGTAGTTCGGCGTCACCATCCCGCGGATCGCGGAGTCGTGACGGGTGGCGATGGTGCGCAGAGCTGCGTTCATGAGGCGTGCTTCTTTCCGAGAAAGTCGACCACGACGCTGTGGCTGAACGACGTGATTGAATATCGTGAATACAATTTCCCGTTCGGGAACGACGAACGGAATATGGACCATCACGGATCTCGTTGTGCATCCCGTGAATTCCCCGTGTTTCACAAGAGGCGTCTGTGATGGCGCCATTCGGTCAGAATACGGCCACGGCCGCAATCAGAGAACTGTTAGCTCACTGAAGGTCCCGGTCGGAGGCGATCTGGGCGCATCAGCGCGCCGGACCGAAGAGGTCGGCGGCTGCCGCGGGACGGCCGAGCAGATATCCCTGACCGAGGTCGAAACAGAGCTTGGTCACCTCGTCGAGTTCGTCCTGGGTTTCGATTCCCTCGGCGACGACGCGTAATCCGGTCGCTTTCGCCATCGTGCAGATCGCATCCACCACAGCGCGGTCGGAAGCGCTGTCCGGCAACGGGGTCACCAAGGTCCGATCCACCTTGAGAACTTCGACCGGAAGGTCCCGGACATATCGCAATGCCGAGAAACCCGAGCCGAGATCGTCCACACAAATCGTGCATCCGAGATCGTGGAGCGCGAACAGCGTGCGCGCAGCGGCTCCCGCGGGCCGGATGACGTCGATCTCACTGACCTCGATCCACACGCGGCTCGGCTCCACCCCGTACTCGGCGCCGAGTTCGGCGAAGTACGCGGGAAGCGACTCGTCCCACAACTGCTTGGCGGACAAGTTGATCGAGATGAAGGCCTCATCGCCCTCCGTGCGACCGATTCGCCCGGCGAGATCGGCGAAGACCGCGCGGATCGCACGCCGACCGATCGGGATGATCAGCGAGGTCGCCTCGGCGACCGGCATGAAGGCGTCCGGACTGCGCACGGAGCCCGCAGTCGTCCAGCGCAGCAACGACTCCCAGCCCACAGTGACGTCGTCGGACAAGCGGACGATCGGCTGATAATAGACCGGGAAATCGTCGTCGTCGGCCGTGATGAGTGCGTTCGCCACAGCAATCTCACGCTGAAGTGATTGTGCCAGAGACGGATTCGCGATCACCGCGCTAAGGCCGTCAACGAGCGCCCGCGACAGGGCCGCGTCGGCGGCGGAGACGATCTCCTCGTCGGCGACAGTCACGGGGAAATCAGCTGCACGCACAATCCCCATCGCGAGATCCAGATAATGAACAACCCCGTCGAGATCAACAGCGTGCGCGCCGAAACTCCACGGCTGGTCCAGCAATGACAGTGCGGCGACGTCCTGTGAACCGAAGGACCCAATCCACTCGAGATCCGATCGCCGAACAAGCGCGGCGGTTGCACCCGATCTCGCCAGTGCACTGGCGATGAATGCCTCTGCAATGTCCACCGAGCGCTCCCGCCCGTACGCCACAGCAACTCGATGGTAAGGGTCAATAGACAATGCGACCACTACGCCCCAACCAGGTTGCACCAACTGGATGTCACTAGAGCCCGACTCGCACCCCGACCGGAAAGTGGTCATACGTTCAGACTACGGCTAGCGCCGAATGGATCGGCACCATCCCGCGCTCACTCGTGTCACAACGAGGCAGAACAGCTCGCGGTCGGCCAACCCTCTCGACAATTCCCGCGATATCGACCCAACTGATCAGTCGCGTCATCGTGGCTCGTGAAACCACATCACGGTGCCCCGCGGCCGCGAGCATCGGGAACGACATCGGTTTCACCACCGATGCGGCACCGCGGCCAACCGAGCGCCCGGGTACCTTGACGCTAGGCATCGATGCCAACGGGGGTCTCGACGACGGTGAGGTCATCTGTGGCTGTGTTCGAACTGGCACTGCCGGGACCGAACTCGATCGCCGCAGACTCACCCGTACCACCGGCTTGGTGGCCGACCAATGCGCACAATGAGAAGAACCCGTACCCATTCCTCTAGGTCAGAGAAGTCTCCTCGACATACCAACCGCCGAAACATCGGGGCCCGCTCACAACCGTTCACACCCAGCGGCGATGAAGGAAAGGCCATGGCGAATGGAGTGGATATGCGCTTTATGCGAACTCCGCGCTCGGACTCAGCCGGCGAGAATCTCCGACAATCCTTCCATGGTCGCCACCCGCTCCGCGTGCGTGGGCGCCAACGGCCCCGCCAAAACGACGGTGACACCCGACTTGGCGAACGCCTCGACGCGTTCGGCCACCAGCGAGCGCGGACCGATCAGGCTCATCGCCCGAACCAGGTCGTCGGGCACAGCGGCCGCGGCCTCGGCCTTCTTGCCGTCGAGGTAGAGATCCTGGATCAGCTTGGCCTCGTCGGCGTAGCCGTAGCGCACCGCCAGGGTGTTGTAGAAGTTCTTTCCACGCGCACCCATGCCGCCGATGTAGAGAGCGGCGTGGTTGCGCACATGCTGCATCGCCACCTCGATCTGCTCGGCGTCCTCGGAGATCAGTGCGCTCGCCTGTACCACGATCCCCAGTTCGCCCAGCGATGGGTCGCGCTTGGCCTTGCCGGCCGCAAGCGGCTCACCGAAGGCTGCCTCGACGTACTCGGGGTGGAACAGGAACGGCTGGAACTCCTCGAACAGCTCGGCGGCCAACTCGGTGTTCTTCGGGCCGATCGCGGCAAGGAGCATCGGAATGCGATCACGCACAGGGTGATTGATGATCTTGAGCGCCTTGCCCAATCCGGTGCCGCCGTCTTCTTTCGTCAGCGGCAGGGTGTAGTGGCGGCCCTGGTATTCGGTTTTCTCGCGACGCCAGATCTTTCGGCAAATCTCGGCGTTCTCGCGGGCCCGGCCAACGGGGTAGTCGTACTTGACGCCGTGGAAGCCCTCGATCACCTGCGGCCCCGACGCCCCGATGCCCAGGATGAATCGTCCGCCGCTGATGTAATCCATTCCCGCGGCGGTCATCGCGAGATTCGACGGGGTACGTGAGAACATCGGCAGGATGCCGGTCTGCAGCTCCATCTTCTCGGTCTTGGCGGCGATGTAGCCGAGCTGGCTGACCGCGTCGAAGCTGTACGCCTCGGGGACGGTGACCCGGGCGACGCCGGCCTTCTCGAAGTCGGCGAGATTGTCCATCGTCTCGCGGAAGTCACCGGCGTAGTTGATCGGCATGCCCAGCTTCATCGACGTCATGACGCCGAATTCTTCCACACCGCGACCCGTCCCCGGAGGCCCGTCCGATCGTTCGTTCGCATCGGTTTTGATGTACCGGCGGGTGCAGTTGGGTGAACAGTAGATGAACAACCCGACGAAGAGGGCAAACATGCAGGTCATGATGCCGATCCGCACAATGGTTGCCGGAGCGAAATTTATGCGGATCGGCACCCTCGGACGCATGATATTGCCCATGAGCGGAGAGATGCTGATTCTCGTGCTGTTGATCATCACAGCACTGGGCTTCGACTTCACCAACGGATTCCACGACACCGGCAACGCCATGGCGACCTCCATCGCCACCGGCGCACTCAAGCCCAAGGTCGCCGTCGGGTTGTCGGCGATACTGAACCTGGTGGGTGCGTTCCTCTCTGTCGAGGTCGCTGCCACCATCACCAAGAACGTCCTGCACCTGCAGAGCAAATCGGGCGGACTCGTCGGCGGCATCAGCGCCAACGAAGCCCTGCTGATCATCTTCGCCGGCCTTATCGGCGGCATCCTGTGGAACCTCTTCACCTGGCTGTTCGGCCTGCCGTCGAGCTCCAGCCACGCCCTGTTCGGCGGACTCATCGGCTCCGGCATCGCAGCTATGGGCACCAGCGGCATCGACTGGCACGGCGTGCTCTCCAAGATCATCATCCCCGCGCTGGCATCGCCGTTCATCGCTTGCGCGGTGGCCGCGGTCGGCACCTGGCTGGTCTTCAAGATCACCGCGAAAGTGCTTGTCTCACGCCAGGAAAGCGGGTTCCGCTCCGGCCAGATCGTCACCGCCTCGCTGGTCTCGCTGGCCCACGGCACCGGTGACGCACAGAAGACGATGGGTGTCATCGCCCTCGCCCTGATCTCCACCAATCACCTCGACGCCTCCTCGGTCAAGCACGGCCTGCCCATCTGGGTCGTGTTCAGCTGCGCCGCGGCGATCGCCCTGGGTACCTACCTGGGCGGCTGGCGCATCATCCGCACGCTGGGCAAGGGACTCGTCGAGATCACCTCCCCGCAGGGCATGGCCGCCGAGGCTTCCTCGGCCGCGATCATCCTCACCTCGAGCGCCGCCGGTATGGCACTGTCGACCACTCAGGTCGCCACCGGCTCGATCCTCGGTTCCGGTGTCGGTAAGAAGGGCGCGCAGGTCCGCTGGTCGGTCGCGGCCCGCATGGTCGTCGCCTGGGTCACCACGCTGCCGGCCGCCGGCATCGTCGGCGCCGTCTGCTACGGACTGGGACATCTGCTCGGTGACGTCACCGGCGCGATCGTCATCTTCCTGCTGCTGGTGGCCGCGTCGAGCTACATGTACTGGCGCGCACAGCAGAACAAGGTCGACTCCAACAACGTCAACGCCGAATGGGACGAGTCCACCAACTCGATCATCCCGGCCGACGACGCTTCCGCCGACAAGCCCGCCACCCTCGCCTGACGGCCGGGAAGGACCTCACTCTCATGGACATCCTCGAAGCCATCCTCAAGGTTCTCGTCATCGGCATGATCTTCGGTGCCGGACTGCCCGCCCTGTTCGCCATCGGCATGCGGCTGCACTCGGCCGGCGCCGGTGACGCAGGAGCCGACGGCACGATCAGCGCACCCAATCCGGCGCTGAAGGCGCTGGGCTATCTGTTCTTCGGCATCGTCGTCGCCGCAATCGTCGTCGGTCTGCTGTGGGTCACCCGCCAGACGCTGTCGTACTACTTCGACTGGCAGGTCTTCCCCGACTGGGCTTACAGCTGATCCGCCAGCCATCTCGTCCACACCGCGAAAGGCGATCATGTCCTCCTCACTGTTCGACTCTGCCGTCAACTGGATTCGCAAGGGATACCCGGATGGCGTTCCGCCCACCGATTTCCCGCCGCTGCTCGCCCTGCTGATGCGGACCCTCACCGAGGAAGAGGTCACCAACGTGGCGCTCGTCCTGGCCAAGGATCGTGCAGCCGATGCCCCGGTGACGCCAGAGCGCATCAAGCAGGCGATCCTCGAGGTCACCGAGACCCAGCCGACCGATGCGGAGATCAATCAGGTGGCCTCTCGACTGGCCGCCGTCGGTTGGCCCTTGGCCGCCTCACCGGCAACGGCCTGAGTTCCATCCAGCGCCCACACGGCGCCGAACAACCCGGACGACCTGCTCGCCAGGCGCCGGGTTGTTCGCTGCATATCCATCAAACGGCCCACACACCTTGCGTCCTACAATCGGCGAAGGGTTGGGCCCGCAGACGAGAAGGGGGTGCGTGATGTCCGATCGACCGCTGGTCGCCAGGATCATCGCGTGGTTGCGCGCCGGATATCCACAGGGCGTGCCCGACCACGACTACGTACCGCTCCTGGCCATCCTCCGACGACAACTGTCCGAGGATGAGGTCGAGCATGTGTCGGGTGAACTGATCAACGAGGCGGCCCCACCGCCGGAACCCATCTCGAAGATCGACGCCGGGGTCAAGATCTCCGCGGTCACCCAGGAACTCCCGCACGAGGCCGACCTCGTGCGTGTGCAGCAGTACCTCGAAGAGCACGGCTTCCCCTTCGACGACTCCCCGCTGAACCCGCCCTCCCCGACCGACTCCGATGCTCCCCGTTCCAGCGACGAGCCGTTCCCCGATGGTCGAGGTGCGAGGAGCGCCAGCGACGAGCCTCGAGACCCACCCACCCCCGACGAGGACCAGCCCTGAAACCCCTCCGTCCTCTGGTCCTGCGCCCCCTCCCCCTACCGTCCGGCCCGCGGGTCCTCGACCATCTCGACGACCTACGCGCCATCCTTGACGGTTCGGCGGCCTTCGCCCCGGTCCCGGAGTCCGATCGTGAGTCGCGAATCCTGCACGACGCCTTCGGAATCGGGGCCGACGTCGCCGACGACGTCTCGCTGATCATCGCCACCTCCGGCAGCACCGGCACCCCCAAGGGCTCGCAGCACACGCCCGCCACCCTCGCCGCCTCGGCCCGCGCGACCGCCGATCATCTCGGCGGCGAGGGCAATTGGCTGCTCGCGCTGCCGCCGCACCACATCGCCGGACTGCAGGTGTTGTTGCGCGCGTTGGCCGCCGGGCACATCCCAGCCGTCCTCGATCTCTCGGCGGGTTTCGATCCCGACGCCTTCGCCGACGCCCTCGATCGTTTCGAGGGTCCGCGCCGCTACACCTCGCTGGTGCCCACCCAACTCGTCAAGGTCCTCGACTCGCCGCGCGCCACTGCCGCACTCGCCGACGTCGACGCCCTGCTCGTCGGCGGCGCAGCCACTCCACAACCGTTGCTGCACAGGGCGGTCGAGGCAGGTATCCCGATCGTGCGCACCTATGGGATGAGTGAGACCGCGGGCGGTTGCGTCTACGACGGTATTCCGTTGCACGGCATGCAGATCACCCTGGACGGGGCGAGCGCCGACGGCATCGGGCGCGTCGAACTCACCGGACCGATGATCGCGCACGGCTATCGTCTGCTCCCCGACCATCCGGCCTTCGCCACGCCGGGCACCTTCCGCACCAACGACCTCGGACGTGTCGACGACGGCGTCCTACGGATCATCGGCCGCGCCGACGAAGCCATCTCCTCCGGCGGGCTCACGATCCTCCCGCAGGTCGTCGAGGCAGTCATCGTCGAGGACCCCGCGGTCGCCGAATGCGCCGTGATCGGGCTGCCCGACGCGCGTCTCGGCGAGAAGGTGGTCGCCGTCGTGGTGGAGTCCGATTCGGGTTCGGTGGACGCACAACGCCTTCGGGACGCGGTCACCGAGCGGCTCGATCGCTACGCCGCACCGCGCGAGGTGATCGTCGTGGCAGAGTTGCCCACCCGCGGCCCGGGTAAGGTTGATCGGCGCACACTCCGCACCCGGTTGACGCCGCAGACGTAGCAGAAAGTCGTCCAGGGGGTGACGTTCTGGCGAATGTGACGACCCACGACCTTATGACGACCTCCTGTTTCGGCCCGACTACGTCGTCGAGCGGATTCAGCGGGCGTTGGCCGCCGCAGACGTAGTAGAAGGTATCGCGTAGGGCGAACCTTCTCCTACGCCTCCATCTGTAGTGGGGTGGGCAGCCGGGTTCTCGGTGGGGGTAGGGGGCTCTGTGGTGGTGGGCTGGGCAGCCAGGGTCTCAGCTGCCGTCGTGGTGGGCTCCGACGGGGTCGTCTCGACAGCCGGGGCCGCAGCGGGAGTCTGGGTGGGCTGGGACGTGGTCACCTCGGCGGCCGCCGCCTGCTGTTGTACCTGCGGCGCAACCACCCGCTGCGCCGCCGACTCTTGGACCGCCGATGTCTGGGCCGCCGATTTCTCCGCTGCCGATTTCTCCGCTGCCGCCGCCAGATCCGCTTCGATCTGGGCGGCGTCCGATGGTTGTGTCGATGCCCAGGAGAACCAGTTGTGCCCGCCGTTGGAGTAGGTGAACTCGACCGGCAGGTCCATCCGCTGGGCGGCGGCGTTGAGGATCACCGTCGACGTGAGCGCACCGACCTCCAGTCCGACGCCGAGTAGCTCGGTGACGAGGGCGCCGGGAATGAGGATCGGCCACAACACAAGTGGTTGTTGTTGCAGCGTTTGCCAGGCGAGTTGGAGTTCACCGACCGACGGGATGCCGTTGCCGGTGGAGATGATGATGGTCTGCCCGTTGGCCTTCGCCTCGGCGATACGACTCAGGACGTCGTTGTCGGCCCAGGTGTTGCCCTCGCTCAGCGGGAGTCCCCACATCGCCGACAGACCGTTGTCGATGTCGGCGCGCGCGGTCTGGATGATCGGGATGAGTACCCACCCCAGCGGGTTGTTGGTCTCGTAGAAACCCGAGTACGAGCGCGCCACGGCGAACACCTCGGGGTGGTTCAGCGCGACGATGATCGCGGGCGCCCCGGACATCGACACACCGACGATCGCGTTGTCCGACGTCCCGATGTCGAAGTTCTCGTTGAGGTAGGCGGGCAATTCCTCACCGAGGAAGGTATCCCATTGCGGTGCAGTGGTACTACCGGTCGGCGCCGACTGCCAGTTGGTGTCCCACTCGCCCTTGCCACCAGCGGGCATCACCAGGTTGTAGCTGGTGCTGTAGGCGGGCACCGCACCCGAGATCGGCGTCGCCCAGTTGTTGTACTCGTCGTTCGAGCCCAGGCCGTCGAGAAAGTACACGGCCTGCTCGGTCTGCCCCGGTGCCTGATCCGACGCCCGCACCTGTACGACGACGTTCTGACCCAACGCCTCCGAGTAGAGGGTGCAGGTCTGGATGTGTTGGGCCTCCTCGTCCGGGGTCCGCCACTCGCATCCCGGACGAAGGGTGTCCGGATCGACCGCACGCGCATGTCCCGCCACCCCGATCAGCGCTCCGGCCGTCGAGGTCACCACCACCAGTGCCGTGACCACACGACGCCGCACACCGAATCCCCCACCACGCATGACTGAGCCTTCCGAGATCTCCCCCGACCCGGATCGACGACAACGATCTGCTCGTCATCGCAGGGAACAATACGGACAGCACACCCTCTACGCAGCACAAACGTCGACTTTGCTGTACCGATGCTCCTGGTCGCGTCGGCAAAGACGCGAGCGGTGGGTCGGGACTCAGCGCCCTCGGTCTGCGGCACGGTCCGCGACCAACTGCGCGACCCGCGCCATCACATCCGGCTCCCCCAACTCGGCGTGGGAGACGTCGAGCCGTGCCACCCGCGGCGTCGTACTCACCAACGACTCCCACCCCGAGATGTCGCCGGTCTGTGCCGACGCCACGTAGAGCACCTCGTCGACGTCGACGCGACCGGTCCGATGCGCACGCACCGCAGCGATGAGAGCCCGCAATCGTTCGGCGATAACCACATCGGCCGTCGTGCCCTCCTGCGCCGGAGCCAGTGCCAACTCGTCGGGAGTCCGTGCGTCCATCAACACCAGCAGCTCGACCCGCTCACCGAGGTCGGTGAGTTGGCGGGCGATCTCATGAGCCAGGTTCCCGCCGATCGACCACCCGATCAGCCGATAGGGTCCCGACAGCTGCCGACGGCGGATCGCGTCGACGTGACGCCGCGCGATCTCGGCCATGCTGCCGGGCATCTCACCGGAAAGCAGTTCGGGGAGTTGCAGTCCCACGACCCGATGTCCCGACGTCGCAGCCAGCGGGCGGAACGGTGTCGGCATGCCACTCACGCCGTGCACCGCCCACAGGAGCGGCAGTCCGGAATCGTGTTCGGCACAGTCGAAGTCGACGACGCGCTCCCGGTCGGTGCCGACGCGCGCGAGTGCAGCGGCCACCCCGCGCGGGGTCGGATGGGCCACGAGATCGGCCAGATCCGGACGCAGCCCGGTGTGATCGACGATCTCGGCATGCAGCCGCAGCAGCAGAAGCGAATGCCCGCCGAGGGCGAAGAAGTCGTCGTCGACGCCGGGTTCGCAGCCCAGCACCGCATCGAACGCGGCGATCACCTGACGCTCCAGATCAGATGCGGCACTGCAGCTTTCGACACGCCTGTCACGCGATGAAGGCCCGGCGGGGTCGGGCAGCCGAGAGGTGTCGATCTTCCCGGTCACGGTGCGTGCGATCTCGTCGACTGCGATCACCTGGGCGGGCACCATGTGTCGCGGTAGGCGAGCCCGGCACGCTCGGCTCACCTCGGCATCACCGACGCCGACCACGTAGGCCACGAGCATCGCCCCCACCGGCCCAGACCGAACAAGTACCGCGGCCTGGGTGGCGCCCGCACCCATCAGGACGGCCTCGATCTCCGCCGGTTCCACCCGCTGACCCCGAAGCTTGATCTGCCGGTCCGTCCGACCTACATACGTCAGCGCTCCGTCGCCCTCGAGACGCGCCCGGTCGCCGGTGCGATACATGCGGCCGCCGCCGGGGCAGGCCACAAAGCGCACCGACGTCAACGCGGTGTCGCCCAGATAGCCTTGTGCCAGTGCATCTCCCGCGAGATACAGCTCGCCGTCGACGCCGGGTGGTACCGGTCGCAGCCAACGGTCGAGGACGACGACGGTGGTGCCGTCGACGGGCCTGCCGATCCGTACCGTCCCGTCCGGACGCACAGGTGCGAAGGTTGCCGCGACCGTGGCCTCGGTCGGGCCGTACACGTTGATGAGTTCGCAGCGCGCGGCCCACATACGCGCGATCGACGGCGACAGCGCCTCACCCCCGACGAAGACCAGCCGTACCGACGTGAGTTGCTGCGCGTCGACCGTCGCGAGCACCGACGGCGTCGCGATGAACACCGTAATCCGTTGCGTGACAAGCCACTCGGTCAACTCCGCCCCGGCGGTGATCTCGGCGGGTGCGACCACCAACCGCGCGGCGGCCGCCAATGGCAGCACCATTTCCATGATCGACGGGTCGAAGCCGAGGCTGACCATCGCCGCCACCCGGTCGTCGGATCGGATCGGGGCGATGGTCGCGAGCCGCCGCAACCCGCGGTGCCCGACGACCACCGCATTCGGTGTGCCGGTGGTACCCGACGTGGTGATCACATACGCCGCGGATGCCGGCGACACCCGCGCGACCGGCACCTCGGTCACCGACGCTCCCGAGGTGGAGGGGCGCGGTGGAACGTCGTTGTCGTACAACGGGTATGCCCCGGTTCGCTCGAGAATTGCGTCGATCCGCGCCGGCGGATGTGCCACGTCGACGGGGACGGGCACCGCGCCGATCCGGGTGACGGCCCGGAAGGCGACCTGCTGGCGCACCGACCGTTCGATGAGAATCGCCACCCGCGCACCACTGCGGATACCTCGCGCGCGCAACGCGTGTGCGGTCACCGCCACCCAGTCGTCGAGGTGCCGATAGCTCAGCTGCGTCGTGCCGTCGTCGAGGGCGATGCGCTCCGGCTGATGTGTAGCGGGTTCGGCGAACATGTCACCGAGTGTCGCGGGATCGGTGTACGGCGCTCCGTGCGCACTCGCCTCGATCAGCCACTGCTCGTCGGGCACCAGCAGATCGACCGAGGCCATGCGTGTTTCGGCCTCATCGACGAGGACCTGCAGCGCCGTCTCCATGCGCGCCATCAGGGTCTCGACGGTCGCACGAGCCGCCCACTGCGCCCGATGCGCGCAGAGGAGCATTCCGTCATCGACGATCACGCGCAGCGCGAAATCCCCCATCGGCGTGAGGGACTCGTCGACGTCACCGATCGCGGCCGGATCGAGGAGCGTCTGATCGGACGCGTCGGCACCCACCGTCAACGCCACCTCCGCCAACGAAGGAGCGACCGACCCACCGGCGGCCCCGATCTCCCGCATCACCTCGTCGAACGGAACCCACGAATGCTCAAGCGCCGCGATGTCGTCGTCTCGAACCCGATTCACCCACTCCGCGCATGTCATTCGTGGGTCGAGACGTGTCCGCAGCACGACGGTCGCGACCAGCATCCCCACCACCTCGGACAGATCGGGGTCCCGTCGCAGGGACGTGGTGGTCGCGACGACGACGTCGTCGGTGCCCGACTGCACGGCCAGCGCCCACGCCAAGGCTGCGTGGACAAGGTGGAATCGGCTGGCCCGCAAGCTCCGTGCGGCCACGTCGAGCTGCGGCCACAGCCCCGCCGGGAGGGTACGACGAGTGTGGACGATCCCGCCATCCGCGTGAGGCAGGTGGTCGAGGACCAGTGGCGCGGGCGGATCGGCCAGCACACGGTGCCAATACGCCAGTTCGCGGTCTCGCGCGGCGGATTCGGCGGTCAGTAACCGGCGGCTGATCTGCTCCGCCCGTGACATTGCCGGCAGCCCTACGCCGGTCAATTGCGCTGCCAGTTCTCGCTGCAAGACCACCGCGGACTCACCGTCGAGCGCGATGTGATGCGCCACCACCAGCACCGCGGACACCGCCTGTCCGTCAGGAGCGATCAAGCCGATTCGAATCGGTGGAGAGGTGGCGAGCGAGTCGAACGGGGTCGCAAGCATGTCGCCGATCGCACCCGCGTCGAGCAGATCGATTGCCGGCTCCCAGGTGTCGAGCACCCGCTGGCGCGGCCCATCATCGGACATCGGATACACAGTGCGCAGCGCGGCATGCCGACCGATCAACGTACGCACCGCCTTTCGCACGTCCACCACGCCGGGGTAATTCGGCCCGCTCGCTTCGCTCCCGGCGCCGGGACAATTCGGCCCGCTCGCTTCGCTCCCGGCGCCGGGAAAATTCGGCCCGCTCGCTTCGCTCCCGGCGCCGGCCCCACCGGGGACCGGCAGGAGTACCGGTACGTGATAGCCGGGTTTGCCGAGTTCCGCGGCCATCCACATCCGTCGTTGCGGCCCGGTCAGCGGAACGTCGTCGCCCTCGGTCGCAATCTGCTCGGTGTCGGGCGCAACACGCACCTCGCCGTCGTTCGCCTTCTCGGCGATCCGGCGGTCGAGCCGCGCGACGAGCTCACCGACGGTCGGATGGTCGAACAGCCACTTCGCCGACACCGTCCACCCGAGCTCCCGGGTGAGCAGCGAGGCCACCCGCGCCGCCGACAGCGAGGTACCGCCGAGATCGAAGAAGTCGGTATCCGCACGCACCGACGCGCGATCGACGGCCATGATCTCCGCGAACGCCGCGGCCACCGACTCCGAGGTGTCCGTCCCGCCCACGGTCTCCTCGCCGACGAGCCCACTATCCGCGCCGGCGAAGCCGACCAGTGCGTCGACGAGTTGGTCGGCCACCTCGTTGGCCGTCCGGGCACTGACCCGGGCCGAATACACCACCGTGAGCACCAGCGCCCCGTCACGGTCGCCGACGATCACCTCGAGATCATGGCCGGCGGCCTCACGCTCGGGCACCACCTGCACCGGCTCCGCACGCACCGCTTCGCTCCCGGCGCCGGCCACATTCGGCCCGCTCGCTTCGCTCCCGGCGCCGGCCACAACCGCGTCGGGCTCCGGCACCACGTCCTGCCCCACCAACAAGATCGACGTCAACGGGTCGTGGGTGGATCGTGCATTCGGGCACACCGCACGCACCACCGACTCGTACGGCACCTCCTGATGGTCGGCGGCCCGCAGATGCGCCTCCCGTGCACACGCCACCGCGTCGGCGACAGTCGCACCTGGCTGCAGCCGGGTGCGCACCGCAACGGTGTTGACGAACATACCGACGACGCGCTCCCATTGTGGCGCCGAGCGCCCGTGCACGGGGACACCGACCACGACATCCCACTCCCCGGTCAGTCGTCCCAGCGTCGCGGTCAGTGCGCCATGGACGGCGTGAAAGACGCTCGCGCCCAACGCCGACGTCTGTTCCCGGAGCTCGGCGATCACGTGCGCGTCGACGTCTCGCACCACCCGGCCCCCGCTGTCGCCGGACGGGCCGGGCAGCACGACGGGAGCGTCCGCATCACCGAGTTCGGTGGTCCAGAAGGCGATGTCGCGGGTGAAGCGACTGGTGGAATCGTCCGGGTCGCCGAGGATGTCGCGCTGCCACCGGGTGTAGTCGGCATAGTCGGGTGCCGACTCGGCGGGTAGTTCCGCCCGGTAGGCCGTCATCAGATCGTCGAGAAGAATCCGCATCGACCATCCGTCGACGGCGATGTGGTGCAGGGTCAGCACCAGGTGGGCGGCACCGAGGCCGGTCTCCCCCTCGTCACCGTCGTCGTCCTCGTCACTGTCGTCGCCGCTGACGAACAGCCGTGCCCTGATGGCGGTCTCGCGTTCGAGGTCGAAGGGACGTGCGACTTCCGCCGCGATGGCGTCGCGGACCGCCGCAGTGCTCACCGATTGCAGGACGAGGTCGGGCACGTCGGTGACGAGACGTTGTTCCGGTCCGCGACCGGTATCGGGAAAGACGGTGCGCAGCGACTCGTGCGCACCTACGACCGCGCGATACGCCCGGACGATCCGCCCGGGATCGTAGGGTCCGCGAATCCGCAGGACGAGCGGGATGTGGTAGGTGGTGTCCTCGGGATCGAAGCGGTGGTGAATCCACATGCGCCGCTGCGGATATGCCAGCGGAAGATGCTCGGGACGCGGCGCGTGGTGCGGTATCGGGCCGGTGAGGTCTGCCGCGCAGCCGATCCGTCGGGCCAGCTCGCCGACGGTACGCGCGCGGAACACGACGTCGGCGTCGAGGTCACGAGAGGTCCGCGCGATGAGTCGGGACCGGACCCGCGCCGCCGACAGCGAGGTTCCGCCGAGCGCGAAGAAGTCGGTGTCCGAGCCGATCTCGGCGACCTCGCAGTCGAGAACCTCGGCGAGCACCTCGGCAACCAGAAGCTCGGTCCGGGTCTCCACCGACTTCGCGGGCATCATTCGGCCCGCTCGCTCCGCTCCCGGCGCCGGCTCCTGCGCGGCAACCGGATTCGGCAACCGGGGATGATCGATCTTGCCGCTCGGTCGGGTCGGGAAGCGATCGACCACCGCGATCGCGGCCGGAACCATGGTGCGCGGCAACACCGTCCGCGCTTGTTCACGCAAACGCTCGGGATGCGGCCTGTCGCCGGGCGCCGGGATGACCCACGAGACCAGCAGTGGCTCACCGGCCCGGTTGGTGCGCACCGCACTGGCGGCGGCCGCCACCCCGGGCAATCCGGCGAGCGCGGCGTTGATCTCCTCGGCCTCCATTCGCACACCACGGATCTTGAGTTGGTCGTCGGCGCGACCGTGGATCACCAACGAGCCGTCGCCGCGCCGGTGGACCAGATCGCCGGTGCGATACATGCGATCACCGTCGCCAAAGGGGCGCGCGACGAATCGTAAGGCGGTGGTGGAGGTGTCGGCGAGATAGCCGCGCGCCAATGCGGCTCCGGCGACGTACAACTCGCCGACGGTGTAGTCGGGAACCGCCTGCAGCGACGAATCCAACACCAGCGCTTCGATATCCGGGACGGGGGTGCCGATGCTCACGGCACCGGTGGTGTCCGGACGGTAGGTGGCGCTGCTGATCGCGACGGTCGTCTCGGTGGGCCCGTACTCGTTGGTCACCGACACCGACGACGTCCACCGACTCAGGAGCGTGCGCGGCAACGCTTCTCCACCCACCACCACATGCCGCAGCCGCGCCACCTGGGCCGGGTCGAGGGTGCTCAGCACCGATGGCGTGGTCATCAGCACCGTCACCGCCGACCGTGTGATCTCGGTGGCGAGTTCGGTTCCCGCCATCACCTCGGGTGGGCAGATGACGATGCACGCCCCGGCTGCGCGGGTTGGCACCACACCCATCAGGTGGGCGTCGAATGCCGTGGAGTGGGTGTGCATCGCCCGGTCGGTGGCGTCGAGTCCGAGTCGTTCGGCGGTGGTCAGCGCCCACGCGGCCAGCCCGCGATGGGTGATCTCCACACCCTTGGGTGTGCCGGTCGTCCCGGAGGTGAACGCGAGGTAGGCGACGTCGTCGAGTTGCAGTGTGCGGGTGCGGTGTCGGGGCTCGAACTCGGTGACGCGGCGGGAGCGGTAGAGGTCGGAGTCGTCGAGTGCCACGACCGCCATCCTGACGGGCAGTCGGGGCGGGCGATCGGCGCGCAGCGTCAGGATCGTGCGCGCCCCGGAGCGCTGGATCAGCCGCTCCCGGCGCCGGGGTGGGTCCGCGGGGTCGAGGTTGACGAATGCGGCGCCGACACGGGCCAGCGCCATCGTCGCGACGACATCGAAGCACGATCGCGGTAGATGCTTCGCGACGACGTCTCCGGGCCCGAGGCCGCGATCCCGCAACGCCCACGCGAGAATCCGCACCAGCCGCTCGACGTCCGCGTGGCACAGGACCTCGCCGTATCCGGGAAAGCGATGTGTCACATCGATGATCGCCGGCCGCGCGGCGTCCGGCACGGGCTGACGATCGAGGAGCTCGGCAAGAGTCTGGGGCGCACGCATGCGGGCGGAGATGACCGGCGTCTCCACGCTCGGCTGCGGCACCGGCGCGCGTGTCAGGGCGCGTACCGGCAGCGCGGGGTCGGCGGTGCCGCTTTCCAGGGTCTCGGTGATGGCGGTCAGGAGCGCCTCGAGGCGGCCGGCATCGGCGACCGAGTCCCGGCATGCGGCACCGAGATACGTCCGATCGCCGTCGCGGCCGAGCATGATGTCCAGTGCGGCCTGAGTACTGCCGGTCGTCCCCAGCCCGGTCGTATCCAGCCCGGTCACGCTCAGGTCCGGTGGTACCTCACCGACCACGACGTCGACGAGGGATCGGCCCGCGCGTTCACGCTCCGGGTCGGCGATCGCGGCGATCTCGGCCAACGGCAGATCCGAATGGTCGATCGCCCCGAGAACGCCGAGGGTGTTGCGGCGCAAGAGTGTGGCGAAGGAGTCGTCCGGTTCGATGCGGGTGCGCAGCGGGACGGCCCGCGCGAAGAGGCCGCAGACCGTGCTCCATCGAGGATCGGTCCGTCCCGACACCGCGGTGCCCACGGTGCATTCCGACGCACCGCCGGTGGTCATGACGCGTTCCGCAGCAGCGGCCTGGCGAGTCAGGACCACGGCGATCGCGGTGTGCACCACGATGAACGGGGTACTCCCGACCGCGGCCGCGCACCGATCGATCCGCGCGGTCAGCTCCGTTGAGAACCTCACTCGCCCGCGATGTGTGGCTCCCGATCCCGTTGCGGCGAGGTCCATGTCGGTCACGGTGAGCGGCACGATGGGTTCGGCGAACACCCGCGACCAGTAGCCGGTGAGACGGTCGCGGTGGCTGCGCACCATCGCCTGCCGCCATCTGCTGTACTGCCGGTAGTCGAGACGACGCGTGGAGTCGGTCGGTGGACCGGTGGTGAGTTCTCGGCGCAGCATGCGTGCGGTCTCGCCGTCGGCGCTGATGTGGTGGATCACGCACACCAGCCGATACCCGCCCGGCGTGTCGACGAGCCGCACCCGCCAGGGCAGGGACACGGTGAGATCGATGGGGCGACGAGCGATCTCGGCGAGGACCTCGTCGGCGTCGACGCCGGTGAGGGGATCGAGGGCACCGAGGTAGGCGTCGACCTCGTCGTCGGTCCAGAGTCGTTGATAGGGCACCCCGTCGAGTTCCGGGAAGCCGGTGCGCAGGCAGTCGTGTCGCCGGACCAGTTCGGCCACCCGACGCCGGATCTCGCGGGCATCGGTGCCCGGTACCGGGATGAGGCCGGCGAGCACATAGCCGGGGTGGTCGGGGTCGGCGCGCCAGCGCAGCCACAGATCGAGTTGCTCCGGTGTCAGCGCCGGGTGATCGGGGTCGGTGCTCTCCTCCTCGACCTCCCCCAGGTCCGGGACCGGGTCCTCGTCGACGATCGGCGAGGTCGACAACAACTGCGCCAGCCCGGCGATGGTGGGATGGGAGAACACCTCGGTGACACCGATTCTGCTGCCGTGCAACGACAGTCGGGCCGCCAGGCGCGCGGCGGTCAACGAGTTGATGCCGAGGGTGACGAGGTCGGTGTCGGGGTCGAGCGGTGCCGATGCCGCTGGGTCGTCGCCGCTGTCGAGGCACTCGCGGATCGCTGCGGCCACCACCTCTTCGCGAGGGGTCAACTGCCGGCCGATACCGCTGGAGGAGTGCAGCTTTCGGAGAAGTTCCGTCTGGTCGATCTTGCCGTTGGCGGTCAGCGGCCAGTCGTCGACGACGACGATGCGGCTGGGCACCGCATAGGTGGGCAGTCGTTGCGCACACCACGAGATCAGGGTCGACTCGGTGGGTACCGCCTGCGCTGCGGCGCCCACGCGGACGGCCGCCACGAGACGCGCTGCACTCGCGACACCGTCCTGCAGCACCCGGCAGTCGAGGACGTCGGGGGCCGCGGTGAGCGCGGCAACGATCTCGGCCGGTTCGATGCGGAATCCGCGGATCTTCAGTTGGTCGTCGACGCGGCCGAGGAAGGCGATCCGCCGATCGGGCAACAGCCGCACCCGATCACCCGTGCGGTAGTGGCGGGTGCCGTCGGGTCCGGCCACGAATCGTGTCGCGGTCGTCGCGGGGTCACCGAGATAGCCGATCGCGAGTTGCGGCCCGGAGAGGTGGAGTTCGCCGCGGCCACCGAGCGGCACGGCTCGTCCGTGCCGATCGCGGATCTCAGCGTGGACGCCGTCGAGTGGTGTGCCGATGATCGGGCGGTCGTCGTCGAGGTCGATGTCCCCGCAGAGCACCTGCACGGTGGTCTCGGTGGGCCCGTACATGGTGACCAGCCGTACGTCGGGGTGCGCCGATGCCCATGCGCGTAACCGCGCGGGGTCGACGGCCTCACCCGCGAGGATCACTGTTCGCAGCGACGCCAGTGACACGTCGGCGGTGCCGGCGAGCGGTTGCAGGACCGACGGATCGGTTAGTCGCGCAAACGCACTCGGGGTTTGTGCGCAATGGGTCACGCGATGTCGGGTGAGACCGGCGGCGAAGCGTGCCGGGTCGCGGACGTCGTCCTCGGAGAAGACGACGACCCGTCCGCCCGCGGCGAGCGGCCCGAACATCTCCCACACGGACGCGTCGAAGGACAGTGCGTGCGACCAGCTCCCGACCATCTCACCGGTGCACCCGAGACGGGAGAGTGAGGCGCCGAGCATCGCGGCCATCGCGGTCCGGTCGACGACCACGCCCTTGGGTGCGCCGGTCGATCCCGACGTGTGGATGACATAGGCGGCGCCGGGCACCTCGGGGCCGGTCCCGCTGTGGGCGGGGCTGATCTCGAGGCCCTCGCGAATCGTCGCTCCGGGCCCGATTCGGCGGTACAGCAACCGTTGTCGCGCCGGTGGCAGGTTAGGGTCGACGGGCGCGAACACGGCGCCCGCGGCGAGCACACCCAGCGCGGCCACGACCGCCTCACTCCCCCTGCGCAATGCCAGCACGACCGTGGTCCCCGGACGGGTCCCGGCCGCATGCAACTTCTCGGCCACCTGCTCGGCACGACACCACAGGTCGCGGTAGGTGAGCACATCGTCGGAGTCGACGAGGGCCGCGTCGCCGGAGGCGACAATCGATACAGCGCCGGAGGCGACAATTGCCACAGCGTCGGGCTGACGCGTCGCCATGGCGCGGACCGCGTCGACGGGATCGATCGACTGCGCAGAAACATTGGGGTGAACAGCAGTGGGCTGGGCGAGAACACCGGCAGGCAGGCACTCGGCCACACACCGTGTCGACGAGTCGGTCAGGGCCGTCAGGGCGGCGACGAAATACTCGAGCATCGGCTCCACCGCCGCGACGTCGACCCGGGCGGGTGACGCCGTCACCTGCACCGACAGCGCTCCCTCGTCGACCGTACGCACCGTGAATTCGAGTGCGGTGCGGGTGATTCCCACATTGATCGGTGTGATGTCGGTGATCAGCGGTCCCGGTGAGTCAGGCAACGCGGCAGCATGGTCGAGGAGCACGTCGGGCAGGGTCGCCGGCGCCGACGCGGCGTGAGTGGCGGCATCGGCGATCGTGCGGTGTGCGTGCACGAGTGCCTCGTCAATCGGCAGCGCAACGACGGGGCGCCGGTCCGCCGTCACTGCCGACCACCGCAGCGGAACGGTGGTGGCCCGCATACCGACGCGGGGTCCGCCGGGCAGGGCAACCGGGATCGCCGCGACGACGTCGTCGGAGTCGGTGACGGCGGCGAGTGTCGCGGCCAGTGCCACCCATAGTGCCGAATACAGCGTGGTGCCGGCTCCGGCCACCACCTCGTTGATCGCGGCGGCGGTGTCGGCGTTGATACGGCGCTCGTGGACCACTGCGGGCTTCTCGGCCGCCGGGTGCCGTCGCGGCGGTTCGGGGAGGGCGAGGTGTTCGGCTGCGCCGTCGAGAACCGTTCTCCAATAGTCGGTGTCGTCGTCGCATACCGAGACCTGCAGCTCGTCGGGTTGCTCGGGCCAGCGTGGGCTGCGTCCGCGCAGGCGTGCCGTCAGCGCCGTGTGCAGGTCGTCGAGGAGTATCGGTACCGAGGCACCGTCGACGGCGATGTGGTGGGCGACGAGCACGATGCCGGTGCCCGCGGGTGAGTCGGCGAGCACCGCGCGCCATGCCGGGCGGGTGGTCAGATCGAAGGGGGCGTTGACGATCTCGGCGGCCTGACCGGTGTCGGGGACCGTATCGCGTTGGGTGATCGGCGGATTCCCGGTGAGAGCGTCGGCGTGAAGGATGACGACCTCCGGAGTTGTGTCCCCGCGATCGGGAAACACCGCACGCAGCATCGGATGCCGGTCGGCGAGATCGAGCAGCGCTGCCCGCACCACGGGCACCTCGGCACGCACCGTGAGTCGCAACGCCAGATGGTATGCGGCCGAATCGGGCTGTCCGCGATGCGCATCCCACAGGACGCGCTGCGCCGGCCACAGTACGTCACGAGGCCTTACCTGCGATGTGTGAGCGTCGGCGCCGACCAGTTCGGTCAGTCCGCGGATTGTCGGTGCGGCGAGGATGTCGGCGACGGTGACCTGGGTGCCCGGTCCCGACAGCCGTGCGGCAAGTCGCGCCGCCGACAACGAGTTTCCGCCGACGGAGAAGAAGTTGACATCGGGTCCCCAGTGCTCGGGTCCCCACTGCTCGGGTCCCCATTGCTCGGGTCCCCATTGCTCGGGTCCACCGTCGTGCGGGCCCCGTCCAGTTCCCTGCGGTCCGGGTTGCCCAACGATCTCGGCGACGAGATCGGCGACGCGACGTTGTGCCACGGTCAGCGGGATCGCGGTGCCGGTCACCGCGGGCAGCCCGGCGATCAGGGCCTGCCGGTCGAGTTTGCCGTTGTCGGTGAGTGGCCAGCGCTCGACGACGCCGATGCGTGCAGGCATCAGATACCCGGGTAGCCGAGTGGCGCACGCGCGCAGCAGGAATGTCTCACGCTCGCCGACCGGCACCTCGGCGCCGATGGTGTCGTCGTCGATCACGAAGGCGAGGATGTGTTCGTCGCCGGATTGTGTCCCGCCGGCGATCACCACGCGTGCCTCGCGGACGCCGGGCGCCTCGACGAGAGCCGCGGCGATCTCGGCGGGCTCGACGCGATGACCACGCACCTGCATCTGATCGTCCGACCGGCCCAGGTAGGCAAGCCGATCCGGCGCGATCAACCGCACCACATCGCCTGTTCGGTACATCCGTGTGCCGAAGCCGTCGGGGTCGGCGACGAAGCGGCTCGCGGTCAGTTCGGGCGCGTGCAGGTAGCCGTCGGCGACTTGCGCGCCGCTGACGTACAGTTCGCCGAGTCCGCCCACCGGCACCGGACGCAGATGCCGGTCGCGCACCGACCAGCCGACTCCGGCGAACGGGGCGCCGATCAGGCTGCGGGCGTCGTTGGTGTCGACATCGGTGGCGGTGAGGTGGACTGTGGTTTCGGTGATGCCGTACATGTTGATCAGGCGCACACGAGGATTGGCCTGCGCCCAGTCGTACAGCGCAGGAGCCTGCAGCGCCTCGCCGCCGAACACGACGCACCGCAAGGCCGGCAACCGCGAGCCGCTGCTACTCGACGAACCGGGACCATCCGGTGCGGCAAGCCGCGCGAACGCGGTCGGGGTCTGCGAGAGAATGCTGACGCCGCAATCGTTCAGGATTGCGCTCAGCAGCACCGGATCCCGGCTCACCGGGCGGTCGACGATCACCACACGACCACCGGAACACAGTGCGCCGAAGATCTCCCACACCGAGAAGTCGAAGGTGTGCGAGTGCGTCGCACTCCACACGTCGGCAGGGGTGGCGTCGATGACGTCGAGGGCGGCACCGAGCATCGCGGCCAGCGCCGTACGCGACACCGCAACACCTTTGGGCCGTCCGGTCGATCCGGACGTGTGGATGATATAGGCGATCCCCGGTCGGCGGGGCGCGGTCCCGAGGCCCGGGCCGGGTTCGATCAGCAGGCCGTCGCCCACGATCGCCGCCGGGGAGGTCGCGGCGACGAGTTCCGCGGTGCGTGCGGGCGGATGTTCCGGGTCGAGCGGAACGTAGGCGGCGTCGGCCATCAGGGTCCCGACCATCGCCACCACGGTCTCGGCACTGCGACCGAGCAGCAGGGCCACCCGGTCACCTGCCCGGACCCCGACCCGACGCAGATCCATCGCCATCTCGAATGCGCGCGTGGACAGTTGCTCGTAGGTCATCGATGTCCGGGCGTCGGTGACGGCGATGGCGTGCGGGGTGGCGCCGACGTGTGCGAGCAGTGCGTGGATCGGGTCGGTGCCGGCCACCGGGCATTGTGGGGCGACACCACGTCCGGTCGGGGTGCACGACCCGACGAGGGTGGTCGGGTCGGCGAGTGCCAGCCGGGTCAGTGTGTCGACCACGTGGTCGAGAAGAATCCCGGCGCCGTCGGGATCGACGCGGTCGGGTGCCACCGTCAGAGCCAACCGCAGCTGTTCGCCGCTGTCGTCGACGACGAATTCCAGTGCGGTGCGGGCTCTCCCGGTACGGATCGGGGTGGCCGAGCGGATCAGCGCGCGCCGCGACAGCCCGGTGTCACGGCCGAGTTCGGCGCCGTCCATCGTATTCGCCTGCGCCAGCACCACATCGGCGAGCTGTGCGGGCGCGGTGTCGGCGTGGCGCATCCCGGCCTGCAGCGCGGCGACCGATCCCGCGAGCGCCTCGGCGACGGTCTGCGACGCGACTGCGTGAGCCCGTACCGGGACCGTCCGGACGAACATGCCGACCCGCTCGAGGTCGGAGGAGCTCCAGCGCCCTGAGGTCGGCACCGAGATGACGACGTCGTCGTCGCTGACGACACCGGCAAGGACGGCGGCCACGGCCACCCGGACCAGCGCCTGCAGGGTCGCGCCGGCGCCGGTGGCTTGTGCGGTGGCCGCCGCCGAGAGCCTCGCGTCGACGACCCGTTCCAGATGAACCGCCTCGGTAGAGACCTCACCGGCCGCGCGGGCCTCGGGCAGCGCGAGTCGCGTCGGGGCACCGGCGAGCACGTCACGCCAGTAGCTGTGTCCCGCATCGGAATCGGCGGCGGGTCGAGCGCCACCGAAGTCTCCGGGCCCGGGGAACTCCGGCAGCCGGTGGCGGGTGCGTGCGGTGACTGCGATCAACATGTCCCGCACCAGGATCGGGATCGACCAGCCGTCGACCGCGATGTGATGGACCACGAACACCATCGACACCGAGCCACGGCTGTCGTCGAGGACGGCGCGCCACGGAGGGTCGACGGTGAGATCGAAGGGTGCGGCGACCACTGAGCGAACCATGCTCGAGCTCAATGCCTCCCGGGTGATCGGCATCGCGTCGACCATCGCCTGGGTGGGTAGTAGACGCATGGTCGGGGTGCCGTCGGGCCGGGCGGGAAAGACGCGGCGCAGCGCGTCGTGATGCAGGGCGAGGTCGGTCAGCGCCGATGTCACAAGATCCGCAGTCACAAGATCCGCCGTCACGAGATCCGCGCTCACCGGTTCGGTTCCCGTACCCAGTGCGAACTCGACCTGCACGGCGAGGTGGTACACGTGGTCGGCCGGGTTGGAGCGGTTCAACGCCCAGATCTGGTGTTGTGCCGGCGTCACGACCGGCGCGGTCGCCGGTGCGGTGGCCGCGGTGAGGTCACCGGCGCCGACGCGTGTGGCGATCTCGGCCAGGGTGGTCGCCGGGGTCAGCTCGCCGATGCGCAGCGGACGGCCCACCCGTGCGCCGAGGCGAGCCATGATCTCCAGCATCGTCAGCGAGGTGCCGCCAAGGTCGATGACCGAGGCAGCCATCGAGACCCGTTCCACCCGTATGACGTCGGCGACGATCTCGCCGAGCGCGCATTCGACGTCGGAGGTTGCGGCCACGAATTCCGGTTCGTGCAGCGCGATCCCGGCAACCGTACGCGCCACGGCGTCGCGATCGATTTTGCCGGTCGGCCCGGTCGGTAGCCGATCGAGCATCAGCACCCGCCGCGGCCACATCACCGACGGCAGGGTCGCGATGAGATGCGCCCGCACCGCCCTTTCGAGTCCGTCGCCGCCCGGTGCGGCACCGGTCCCCACGCAGGCGACGTCGAGGGCCAGGTCGCCGTCGGGTGCGTGGTCGGCGACGACGACCGCGGCGCCCACACCGTCGACTTCCGTGGCGGCGTTCTCGATCTCGGCCGGTTCGACGCGGACCCCGCGCACCGAGAGTTGCCCGTCGGAACGGCCGACGAAGACGAGATCACCGGTTGTCGGGTCACGACGGGCGAGATCACCGGTCCGGTACAT
The DNA here is from genome assembly GCF_030077625.1 of Gordonia sp. L191. NCBI lineage: Bacteria > Bacillati > Actinomycetota > Actinomycetes > Mycobacteriales > Gordoniaceae > Gordonia > Gordonia sp. L191. Next base: position 3,986,472 of record NZ_CP125996.1, read on the forward strand.
TCGGGAGCCGTCGCGCCACGGGCAGGCGAGAAATCTCGTCGCTGTCAGCCCGGGCCGATCCCGGTATCCGTGCGCGAGTTGTGGTCCGCACAGATAGAGTTCGCCGATGATCCCGTCGGCCACCGGGCGCAACCGGTGATCGAGGACCAGCGCGGCCATCCCCGGGACCGGTCGACCGATGGGTACCGGCCGGTCGAGGTGGACGTCGGCGGTGATCGGTGCGGCCGTCGCATACAGCGTCGCCTCGGCGGGACCGTAGGTGTTGAACACCCGCCGCTCGCCGCTCGCCCCCGGTGGCCGACACGTGATTCGGGCCGCGAGCGCCGGTGACAGTGCCTCGCCGATCGCCGAGACCGTCCGCGGCAGCGTGTGCAGCGGAATCCGGTTCAGGACGGTCGGGGTGGCCATCAGGTGGGTGATGCGGTGATCGAGCAGCGCGCGGCCGAGGTCGGCGTCGAGTCCGGCGGCCGGGATCAGGGTATGGCCCAGCGCGGCACACGCCAGCATCTCGAAGTGGGCCATGTCGAACATCGGTGATGCCACCGCGAGCCAGCGCGCCCCGACATCGATCCCGTCACCCGCCCCGAATCGGGCCCACATGTCGCGCGCGATGACGGCCGGCCCGGTGTGCGGGACGACGACGCCCTTGGGTTCGCCGGTGCTCCCCGAGGTGAACACGACGTAGGCGGCGTCGAACGGATGCGGTGCCGGCAGTCGGCCGGCGCGTGGGTCGACGTCGGCGAGGTCGTCGAGGGACAGCGACGGAATACCCGCCCGCGCACCATGTTCGGGGCTCGTGGCGAGGAGGAGGACCGGAGCGGCCGTCGCCAGCATCCGGTCGATCCGCGCGGTCGGCTGCGCCGGGTCGATCAGCACGATCGTCGCACCGCTGCGCGCCACCGCCCACCAGGCGACGACCTGATCGACGCCGCGGCGCATCAGCACCACCACCCGGGTGCCGGGCCGGGCTCCGAGCGCCGAGAGCCGGGGCGCGAGGTCGGCGGTGCGCCCGTCGAGATCGGCGAAGGTCACCGCGGGCTCGCCCAGGAGGCTGCCGTCGACGGCCACGTCGTTTCCGGCGCGGGCGACCGTGGCGGCGATGAGGTCCGGCAGGGTGTCCGTGGGACTTTCGGTGCCGAGCACCCCGGGGGTGCGCGCGGGCAGTGGCAAGTCGTCGATGATGACCCGCGCAGACCCGGGGGCGGTTAATGCGTCGGCGAGTGCGCCGAGCATCGCGAGCAGTCCGTCGTGGAACGCCGTCACCTCGGCCGGGTCGTAGCGGCGCGGGTTGGCCTCGATCTCCACGACGAAGGTGCCGGTGTCGGTGGATTCGGCGAGAGTTCCGGACGGGAAAACGTTGATGGCCAAGTCTTCTGCCGGTCCGGTGGTCACCGAGGAGAATCGGACGGTCGTCTCACCGAATCGCATCTCACGGTCGAAGAGCATCAGGTTGAGGACCGGTCCGCCTGAGTGATCGCCGTGTTCGGTGACGATGTCCTCGAACCGGTACCGCTGATGACGTAGTGCGCCGAGCATCGCCCGCTCGGTGGTGCGCACGGCGGCATGGATCTCGGTGCGTCGGCCGACGCCGGCGCGGAGCGGCACGAAGTTGATGGTCGGCAGTGGTGTGGCGCGCAGTGCGGCCGTCGTCCGTGCGGCCACGGCGAAGGTCAGCGCCCCGTCGGCGTCGCCGGTGCGGCGGCTCAGATAGCCCGCGGCGGCGGTCACGATCAGTGTCGGCAGACTGGTGGGCATGGCCGTGATGAGCTCGCGGATCGCGTCCATCGTCGCCATGGGGATCGGTGCCGCCACCGTGTGATTGTGGGAGGCCGGCCCGCCCGATCGGTGCGCCGGTGAGGTCGCGGGGTCGCGGCCGGCGAGGACCTCACGCCAGTAGTCGGCGTCGCGCGCGCGGCGCGACGAAATCCGGTAGGCATCATCGGCGGCGGGCGCGGCGGAGAGGTCGGCGATGGGCACCGACGGTGCGCTAGGGTCGCGGGAAAGACAACGACGTAACGCGCACACCAGGTTGTCGCGAGTGGCCACCCCATCGGTGGTCAGGTGATGCGCACGGTTGTAGAGCTGATGTCGATGATCCGATAACCGAAACAGGATGGCCCGTGCCAATCGATCGGCGGTCACATCGACCGCGCGGTGCAAATCGGCGTCGATGATTTCTTGCACAGCCCCATGCGGATCCGGTCGGTCACCGACATCGACGTATTCGACGTGATCATGCAACGACGGATCGTAGATGCACACCGGGCCGCGGGGGCCCTCCTCGAACCGCAGCTGCATGACTCGCGCTCGGCGTCCCTGCTCGGCGAGCTCGGTGAGGAAGTGGTCGCGGTCGAGCGGGCCCTCGATGTCGGTCACCTGCGCCATGTTCAACGGCACCGACGGCATCGCCTGCTGTCGCAACCAGAAGAAGCGTTGCGCCGCGGTCAGTTCGGTGACCTGGATCTTCTCGGTCATGGCGATCCCTGTGCCCTCTGCCCGGTCGCCGCACCGCACGACGGCACCGACACGTGCACGGGCGGGGTGTCGACGAGCGGCTGCACGGGCACCTGTGCGTCGCCGCGGGCCGAGGTGGGTTCGGTCAGTGTCACCTCGAGGACACTGCGCTGACCGGGTGCCAGTGGTACGCGGGTACGGACCACCGGATGACCGTGGAGTTCGCTGGTGCCGTAGAGCACCGATTGTCCGTCGAGGGTGACCTTGCGGACCTGCGCGCCGCGGGTCAGCGCGATCTGCACGCCGGCCGCATTGGTGCCCGGTGGCAGGCCGCTGCCGACGGCCCCCATCGAGCCGATCACGTACTGCGGCAACGAGAGATCGGTGACGGTGTTGGTCAGCGTCACCCGTGCGGTCGCATCGCGCCTGTCGGCGGTGCAGTCGCCTGCGGTGTAGCTCAGTTCGCGGCGCAGGTAGTAGTCGAGTTTGTTACCTGCCGCGTTGGTGATGGTCGCGTCCATCAGCGGGGCCGAATCGTCGGGTAACTGATGTGCCAGTGGAGTGGACGCGATGATGTCCTGTTCGTCGGATCTGCTGCTGTAGAGCATGATCCGACGTTCTGCCACGCCGCGGCCGAGTGCTTCGAGGAGCCTGCCGGCATCGGCGTGGGCGCCGAGGACGTCGGCGACGACGGTGCGGGAGATGGTCTGCAGGTAGGCCTTGCGCGCGGTGTTGTCGTCGGCGAAGCGGGTGTAGACCTGCGACAAGGTGAGCGGTACGACGTTGTCGGCGGTGATCTGTTCGCCCGACGGCAACCGCACCGGCCCCGTCACGCGGAGTACGTAGCTCAGGGCGATCGGGTCGAGTGCCGCCGCCCCGTCGAGGGGCGTGCCGGTCTGTGCCTGCCAGTTGGCCATCCAGATCTTCGCGGCGTCGGTGAAGTCGGGGCTCAGGTTGCTGTTGCGGAAGTCGGTGTAGGGCTCGACCGTCGAGTACAGGGTGTCGAAGCCGTCACCGAGGTCGATCTGCGGGTTGCTCGGGCGGAACATGTCGATGTTGCGGCCGGTTTCGGCGGCGCGCAGGTGCCCGTTCTCGGCGCGGATGATGATGAATCCGCCGACCAGTCCGCCGGTTCCGCGGGCCTCCGACGGTGTTTGCAAGGCCACGAAGTAGTTTCGGGGGCCGTCCGCGCCGAGCATGGCCGGGGCCAGTCGCGCAGCCACCGACGTACCCTGCGCGGTGCGTGCGGCCGAGTCCAGTTGCGTGGCGAGGTCGGTGCGTGCCTGCGCGACCGGCCCGAGCCAGCTGCCGTCGATACCGCGGGCGCGCTGTGCGAGGCGGGTGGCGTCGTCGGCCATCGCGGTGATGCGCGGGGCGGCGCTGCGCAGGGCCGCGACGTCGACGCCGTTGTCGGCGGTGCGCAGCGTCGACGGTCCGATGGTGCCGGCCAGTGCGGCGCTGGGGACGAGGACCTCGTCGCTGAACTGGGTGACGGTGTCGGTCATCTCACGCACGCTGGCCAGCGGCCGGCCCAGCCACGGGACCGCTGCCGCGGCCCGCCAGAGGGGGTCGTTGGTGGCGGCGTAGGCGTCGGCCGCCGAGTCACGCACGGCCGACGCCTCCCCCGACGACTTCCGCGAATCACCGGACAGCAGTGCCGCTTTCGCGGTCACCGCGTGGTCCTGCGCATCGTGGAGAGCCGACCGCGCCTGTTCGGCGCGGACACCCAGATAGCAGCCCACCGTGACCAGTGCGGCGAGCAGGAGCACACCGCCGAGCCATACCCGCCGCGATCGCAGCCGGGACCGATGAACTCTCGCCTCGGGTGCCCTCATCTCACCGCCGTGCGCCCAGGCGGCCGCGGGGCGTCGAGCCCTCGACGGATGCGGTGGAGTTGGGCTTGCCCAGATCGTTGCTGTAGTAGGTGTAGCCACCGGAGTAGGCGCTGGTGCCGCGTCGGACACCGTTGAGCACGAAGCCCAGCAGCGCGACACCGGCCACCTCGAACTGGCTGGTCACAGCACGCAGATCGGGCGCCAGCGTCTTACCCGAACGCACCACCAGCGCCACGCAATCCACCCACTGCGACATCACGACGGCGTCGGTGACCGGCAGTACCGGCGGTGAGTCGATGATGACGAAGTCGAACCGTTCGCGTAGTTCGGCGATGCCGTCGGCCGCGCGGCGCGAGCCGACGAGTTCGGCCGGATTGGGCGGCACGGACCCGGCGGCGAGAATGCTGAGCCGCTCGGTGCCGCTGGGCTGGACGAACTCCATGATCGAGCCCTCGCCGCCGAGGTAGTCGGTGAGGCCGACGTGCGGGTTGATCTCGAGTGCGGTGGCCACCGCCGGGCGACGCAGGTCGGCGTCGACGAGGATCACCGTCTTGCCGGCCTCGGCGAGGCAGCGTGCCAGGTTGACCGCGGTGGTCGTCTTGCCCTCGGCTGCACCACCACTGGTGATCAGGATGGCGCGGACCGGGTCGTCGACGTTGGCGAAGGCGAGGTTGGTGCGCACCATCCGGAAGGCCTCGGCCAGTGCCGAGGCCCCCTTGTTGAAGGGCACCAGACTGGTGTCGCGCAGGTCCGTCGAGAACGGCAGCGACCCGAAGATCAGGCTCGACCCGATGTCCTCGAGGTCGGCGGTGGAGGTGACGGTGCGGTCGAAGCGGTTCTTGACGAACAGCACGATCAGACCGAGCACGATGCCGATGAGGAACGCCAACAACGTATCCCGGACGGGTTTGGGTGAGACGGCCTGAGTTTTGCTCTCGGCGTGGGTGACCGGGGTGACCTTGGCCAATGGTTGACCGCCCGCCGCCGGACTCTCCAGGGTCGCCACGTATCCCGACAGGCTGTCGGCGACCGCGTTGGCGATCTGCGCGGCCTTCTCCGACGAGCCGGCGTCGGCACTGATGTTGAGCATCACGGTGTCGGGTTTGGCGGAGGTCTGCAATGCCTCACGCACCTCGTCGCGGGTCATCCCGAGGTTGCCCTGGCTGATGGCCCGGTCGATGACCTCGTCGGAGGAGGCCAGTTCGGCGTAGGAGGCCACGCGCTGTTGGGAGGCCAGCGATCCCTGATAGGCGGTTTGCGCCGAGGCCTCCGATCCGGATGTCACATACACCGCAGCGGTGGCCCGATAGACCGGGCTCTGCAGCATGGAGTACCCGAAGCCGCACAGGGCGACCACGATCCCGCAGGCCAGGACGATCCACCAGCCGCGGCGTACCGCGTCCAGCACGGGCGCGACCCGTCCTGGGTCATTCGTGTCCACCGACACCGACTCGACTCGCATGGTTGCTACCTCTCTGGTTGACGCTCTTCTGGAAGCGACCGACCGCGTCATCGCGGTTGGTTCGCAACGGTTGTGGGGATGGGGGCGATGCGGGCGCACCGGCGGGCACGCGGGAGACCAGCAGAGCGAACAGTGACGCGATCAGTACCCACGACATGACGATCATCGCGACGAAGGCACCGGTGACCGAGCCCAGCCAGGCGCCGAGGGGGCAGACGATCAGGGCGAGCGCCCCGACCATGGTGCGCACCCGCACCACCGACCAGGTCTGGCGCGCGGCACGCACCAGCACTCCGGGGACGGCTTCCATCGCTGCAGAGAATCGCGCCAGGCCACCGATGAGGATGAAGGGTGCGGCGTGCGCCCAGGTGTCGCCGAGCAGCGCACGGCCCAGCGAGTCGGGCAGCATCAGCAGGATCAGCATCGAGGTGCCGATGGTGACGGCGATGGTCGCGGTCATTCCCACGGTATCGGTGCCGATGTCGGAGCGGGTGAGCCGGCCGCGGGTGACGATGTGCGACAACACCACGCTGCGCAGGTAGTTCGTGACGACGTTGGTGAGTCCGTAGATGACGATCACGCTGCGGAAGGCGGCGACGTCGGCGACCCCGGACACCGCGGCGATGACGAACACCAGCGCCCATTGCAGCAGCGCACCCCACACCGACTCGTAAAAGAAGCTACCGAGGTATGGGCGCGCCGTCGTCACCCATCGGCGCAACGGGTGCACCGGTATCCCGCCGTGGATCAGGTGGATGACCAGTGGCACAACGGGTGCGGCGAACATCACCAGGATCGCCTGGTCGGCGCTGCCGCCATCGGCGAGGGTCGCGGCGAGCAGCGACAGTTGGGCGATCGCGACGACGACGTCGAGCAGCAGCAGTGAGGCGGTGTCGAGCCGGGAGATGTAGACGAAGCGCAGGGTGTCGTAGCCCAGGATGATCGGCGAGACCACCAGACACAGGCAGCAGATCTGCACCAGCCGGTTGTCGATGACGGCGAATCCGATGCCGCCGAGCACAGCCAGGATCAGCGGGACGATCAACGAGACCCACACGACTGCGCGGCGGAGCTCGCCGGCGTCGATATCGTTGTCGCCGTCGCCATTGCCCCCGGTGCCGTTGTGCCCGTTGCCGTTGCTACCGCCGCTCTTGTCGCCACAGAGGACGACGAGTGGTTCGCCGGTGACCGAACGCGCTATCGCCGTGAGCGCCTGGTAAAACACCATGGCTCCGGCGAACACGCCGAGTTCTGCGGTGTCGAGGTAGCGGGCGGCGATCACCAGGAACAAGAAGCTGGCCATACTGACCACGGCCTGGTCACCGGCACCGAAGACCATCGCCCGGGCCCGTGGGCCCGGCCGGGACAGCTTCTGCCGCAGCGACTTACCCGGACGCATGGATCTCCCGGCGTTTCGGCCCGGGCAGCAGAACGGCGATCACCAATAGCGCCAACAGGATCGGGATGAACCGGCCCTGGGACCAGTAGATGATCCGGGACACCTCGAGCAGACCCATGATGGTCAGCGAGTAGGCCAGCAGCGACACGAGGCTGCCCTGGGTGGCGCGGTAGAACAGGTAGCCGACGGCGAGGCCGAGGAGAAACCAGTACAGCATCGACAGCGGTGTGCCGAGGTCGGCGTCGGTGATGAGGAAGGTGCCCTGGTTGTTGAACTCGGGGTTGGCGCTGTTCTCCAGCATCATCTTCCACCACTGTTGGGGGTCGAGTCCGGCGATCTCGGGTCGTCCGGCGATCATCGACATCCCCGGCCCGTCCCACACCGCGGCGAACGAGTAGTACGGGTCGTGTGGTTTGCCGGCGACGGCCGCGTGGTACATGGCGCTGTTGTTGGCGGTGGTGACGTAGTAGCCGGCCAGTCGGGTGGAGATGTATTCGGAGAAGCTCGTCGTCACGATGTTGCGGTAGTACAGCCAGCTGCGGGAGTATTCGAACACCGCGAACAGACCCCAGATGGCCGGGATCGCGAAGAACGGTGCGGTCTTTCGCATCACGCGTTCGATGGGTCCGCCCCGCGCGATCTGTGCGCCCGGCGCCGTGCCCGTGCGCATCGGTTGCACCGCGAAGTACAGGAAGATCAGCGGCAGACCGACCTCGATGATCGCAAGGCGTTCGCCGTAGAAGAACGAGCGGTAGACGGCCAGGGCGACGAGGACCACCATCTGCCAGGTGTAGGCGCGTACGCCCATGCGGCGCAGCATCATCATCACCCCGGCGGCGACCGGCCCGAGTTGGGTGAAGGTGGTGATCCCGGCGACCGGCGGGTTCATCTTCTTCAGCGCGCTGATCGCGCCCTCCTGCAGGGTGATCACGTTGACGAAGTCGGTGACGGTGGTCCCGCGCAGGAATGACAGGGCGATCCAGATGCCGTATCCGAAGAGCGCCAACACGAATGCGCCAACGGCGATCGCACGCAGCCGCGCCACGGCCGAGGCACTGACCCGCACGATCATCACCCCGGGCCGCACCCGCAGCGTGAACACTGCCAGACCCACCAGCAGGCTCAGGCCGGAGAGGAAGCCGGTCATCCCGATGGTGGCGTCGATGTAGCGCGGGGTCTTCCACAGGGTGAATGCGCTTGTCGGGATCAACGCAGCCGAGATGGGCAGCAGTGCAACGAAGATCGCGGCGATCCACAGCGGGTGGAACCACCACGGGATCATCAGGCGGAAGCCGTGTTCACCCGGCGCCAATCCGGCCGGCGCGCTGCGCGACTGCTCTGCCCGCCCGGGTGGGCCGGCCTGCGGCGCGACGAGGTCGGGTGCCGTCATCCCGGATGCCCCGCCAGTGCGTGGAGTTCGGGGGTGAGGCCGACGCTGGTGCGCAACCGGTCCCGCAGTTCGCGCCACCGGGCGCGGTGGGCGTCGGCGCGTTGGGCGAGCAGTCGGTCGTAGGTCGCGCGTTCGGTGGGATCGTCGAGGAGTCGGGCGACCTGTTGTTCCACCACGGCCGGGGTGAAGTTGCGGAAGTGATGGACGTAGGCGTCGAGCCCGAGGTCGGCGAAGGCTCCGAAACCCTTGCGTTCGTAGGCGAGGTGGATGACGTAATGGCCGGCTTCGAGGGCCATCAACGCGGCGTGCAGGCGCATCGCCACCACCACGCGTGGTTCGGCGCGCGGGTCGAGGAGTTCACGCGGGGTGAGGATCTCGGCCGGGCCGAGCGACTCCATCACGGTGGTGTCGTTGTTCCCGGCGACCGCGCTCTGCACGTAGCCGTCGAATTTGCCGAGCATCGCGGCGAGTTCGGTGACCGGACGCGGCAGCGTGCCGCGTACCGAGCGGACCGAGAGCACCACCCGCGGCATGGTCGTGCGGCCCGGTGCCGCGGCGTCGTCGGTGCCGCGGTCGGCGACCGAGCCGCTGATGATCGCGACGTCGGGGATGCGTGCGATGTTGGGGGCGGTGCCGAGCTCCTCGATGCTGCGGTCGTCGCGCAGGCACACGGCGTCGAGCGATCCGATCATGGTGCGCACCAGGCGTCGTGCGGCGCCGCGGCTGGGTCCGATGCTCTGCGGGAGGTACACCGTCGGGGTGTGGGTGCGGGCGGCGGCCAGCAGTTGCGGTCCGTGCACGATGGCGGTCTTGGCGGATTCGACGCCCGACCCGAATCGCAGGTAGCCACCGCCGACCCCGACGACCAGGTCGTAGGCGTCGAGGTTGCGCAGTACCTGCAGGTAGCGGCGTGCCTCGCCCAGTGATCCCGGTTTGCTCGACACGCACCGAAGGCCCAGGTACTGAAAGGATTCCGGGTATGCAGCGACGAGGCCGATGTCGGTGTCGGGGCCGAGTGCCTCAGTGATCAGGTCCACGGCCCGGTCGACGAGCATGCCGTCGCCGAGGTTGTCGGAGCTGTAGCAGTGCAGCAGGGCGACTTTCATGTCAGTAACTCCTCGTAGACAGCCAGGTGCGCCTCGGCGCTGCGCTGCCAGTTGAACTGTCGGGCCCAGTCACGTCCGGCGTCGGCGAGCCTCGTGCGGGTGTCGTCGTCGGCGACGGCGGCTAGTGCGTCGGCGATGCCCGCGGCGATGGCCGACTCGTCGATCTCGGCGAGTTCGAAGGCGGGACCGGCGACCTCGGCGAGCGCGCCGCGCCGCGAACACAGCACCGGGCAGCCGTGTGCCAGCGCCTCGAGGACCGGTAGCCCGAAACCCTCGTAGCGACTGGGGAAGACGAACAGCCGGCAGTGGCGCATCAGGTGTTCGCGCTCGGAGTCGCTGACGAATCCGAGGTGGACTACCCGGGGCGAGTCGGCGATCTCGGCCATGATCGCGTCGGCGGCCCACGCTGGTTTGCCTGCGATCACCAACGTCACCCCAGCGGGGACGTCGTCCATGGCCCGGATGAGCGCGGCGACGTTCTTGCGGGGCTCCAGGTTTCCCAGATACAGGATGTAGTTGTCGAGGTCGCGGACGGTTGTGCGGACCGGGGGGTCGGTGTCCGGGGTGTCTGCGCTGTCGGGCTCGCTTCCGGTGTGCTCGATGCCCGTGTGCTCGACGCCGTGGTAGATGACGTCGATGCGGTTCGGGTCGACGTCGAACACTTCCGCGACATCGATGGCACTGGCCTGCGAGACGGTGATGATCCGGTCGCAGGAGTCGATGGCACGCGCGACCCGCGTGCGCCAGATCCGTTCGGCCATCGGGGTGCGGCCGGTGTCGATCCATCTGCTGGCCACACCGTGGACGGTGACCACCGACGGGATGCGCGTACGCACCAGCGGACCGGTGTCGGCGACGTAGTGGACGAGATCGAGCTCGGCGGAGCGGATTCCGGCTGCGGTCTCGCGCACGGTGTTGGCCAGGGGGTGGCCGAGCCCGCCGAAGCCGTCGACGGTGTGGCCGCGGTCGCGGAGTTGCCCGGCCAGTGATCGCGCGTAGGTCGTGTTGCCGCCGACGTGACGGTCGAGGATGCGCCTCGGCATACCCACCCGCACCGCTAGGCTCCCTCGGCGAGGCAGGCGTCGTAGCAGTCGACGAACGCCTGACGCTGCTTGGTCTTGTTCATCGTCGAGAGCACGCGCACGGTGCGGTCGACGACCTCGTCGTGGTAGTCGTCGTCGGCGACGATGTGGTGGATCTGTTCGGCCACGTCGGTGACCGTCGATTCGGAGACCAGTGGGGTGCCGTCGAAGCAGGGGATATCGCGGACCACGGTCGGGATGCGGTAGCTCGCGGCGTCGAGGACCGACAGCGGAAACCCTTCGTACAGTGCGCTGTGCACGTAGACGTCGATCGAGCGGAGCAGCGCGTCGAGTTCGTCGTCGCCGACCCAGCCGGTCACCGTCACCCCGTTGTGTTCGAGCAGTCGCCTGGCGTCGGGGTCGCCGTCGCCGATCCAGATGAGCTCGGCGTCTTCGTGTTTGCGCTGTAGTGCCTTGGCGAGCTGGGCGAAGAACCGCGGGTCCTTCTGCGGGCAGATCCGGCCGATCATCGCGACCCGGGCCCGCTCGTGCCACGGCTGTGTCGCGGTGCGCAGCGTGTCGGCGGGTTCGCGGTGCGCGGCGTTGGGTACGCGCACGACGTGGGCGCGGCCGAGGCGGACGCCGATCATGCTCCGCGCCACCGACTCCTCCTCGGGCGTCAGTACCACCATGGTGTGTTTGCGCAGGCTCAGCAGTTGCTCGGCGGCCCGGAACACGCCCTGTTTCCAGCCGGCGCGTTGTGGGTCCTGCAGCACGAAGCAGTGTGGCTGGTAGATCGTGTGCACCGGCAGGGCCGCGGCGCGACAGAAGAATCCGGCCCAGCTGGAGTGCGCATGCACCAGATCGGGTTGCAGTTGGTGGGCCCGGGTGCGCAGGTCGCCGATGGCGCGCAACGGGTCTCGGGAGAGTTCGGTGACCGACGCGAATTCGGCGGCACCGGAGCCGACCGATCCGCCCGCGGCCAGCAGATGATGCTCGTATTGCGGGGTCAGCGAGACGATCTTCTCCACGGCCCGGCTGATGCCGCCGTCATAGACGTTGGTGGTGTGCAGGATTCGGGGCGTGTGGGTGGGGTACGACATCGGGTTCTCGTTTCTCGAAGCGTCGGTCTGGATGTCGGTGGTGTGTGTCTTCGGGGGTGGGGAATGAACCGGACGGCGTCGGCGGGTACTCGCGGGGGTGGGGTTACTCAGCACCCGACGGCGCCGTCCGGGGTCTTGGGGCGTCCAGATTGGGGTCGGTCAGTAGGCGCCGGTCTTGTCGAAGACCGCCCGGACGGTGCGCCACAGGATCAGCACGTCCTGCATGATCGACCAGTTCTCGACGTAGGAGAGGTCGAGCCGGATCGAGTCCTCCCAGGACAGATCCGAGCGGCCCGACACCTGCCAGAGCCCGGTCATCCCGGGTTTGACGAGCATGCGTCGCGCGATCCGTCCGTCATACTGCTCGACCTCGTCGGGTAGCGGTGGGCGCGGGCCGACCAGGCTCATCGTGCCGCCGATGACGTTGAACAGCTGGGGCAGTTCGTCGAGGCTGTAGCGGCGGATGATTTTGCCGACCCGGGTGATTCGCGGGTCGTCACGCATCTTGAACAGGACGCCGTTGCCCTCGCTGTGCGCGCGGAGATCGGCTTTGACGCGGTCGGCGTCGACCACCATCGACCGGAACTTCCACATCTGGAACGGCGCATTGTTCACCCCGATGCGGGTGGCCCGGTAGAAGATCGGGGCGCCGGTGTCGAGGACGATTGCCAGCGCAACCAGGAACATCGCCGGCGCCAGGGCCAGGATCAATACCGCGGCACCCACCCTGTCGACGAGCGCCTTGCGGAACCGGTTGGCGCCTTCGTAGCGGGGTTTGTCGATGTGCAGCAACGGAAGTCCGGCAACCGGGCGCACTGTGAGTCGGGGGCCTGCGACGTCGGCGACGCCGGGGGCGACGAGCATGTCGACGTCGACGCGCTCCAGGCCCCAGGACAGTTCCTGCATGGCGTCGGGGCCGAGGACCTCGGCCGAACTGACCGCCACCACCGACGCGTCGGCGGAGTCGACGGCCGCCAGCACGTCGTCGAGGTCGCCGTGGACCGGGATCTCATGCTCCCCCACCTCGATGTGTGGGGGCAGCGGCGCGACGGTGCGCGGGAGACACACTCCAACGACGTCGTACCCGAGCTGGGGTGTGTGGGTGAGCCGGTGCACGAGCGATGTCGCGGTGTCGCGGCTGCCGACGACCAGCAGCTTCTCCATGTTCAGTCGATTGCGACGCTGGCGAGACAGGTTGCCGCGCCACAGATACCGCGACACGAGGAGGGCGGCGGTGCCCAGTGGCAGCGCAAGCAGCAAGAATCCCCGTGCGATCTGCAACCGGAAGATCTGGTCGACGATCGCCAGCGCTCCAAAGACGGCGAAGCAGGCCGTCGCCACCCGGCTGTATTCCTGCGGACCGGAACCGACGACACGACGATCCAGAGCATGGTTGACACGTAACGCTATGAGCCACAGGATGATCAGGATGAGGGCCACACTTGTGGCCGGAATCTCCACCTGTCCTCGCTGACCGAATGGGTTGGCGGTGCCGAACCGTAGTAGGTGCGCGGTTGCGACCGCGGCGATCACGATGACCGCATCGGAGATGGCCAGCCGGGTCAGGTACTTCTTGCTCCATGGGGGGCGACTACGACGTGCTCCGGTATCAGGATTGCTGCCTTGTGTTGCGTCTGAACTCCATACGTCCAGCGCCGATGCTTGCCCTGAAGGACTCACCACACCTCCCACGATCAGATCTCAGGTGGGGCGATGTCGGTCGTGCGGTCGCATCATCGCCACCGCCGGCCTCCTCGCGGCCCGGCTACATCGCCGAACCAACCCGCACGCTTCTTGCGCGGGCCATGACCGCCCCGAACCACTTTTCGGCCATGTTCACGTGGATCAATCAATACGGGACAGTTGACAAGCTCCCATTGATCTTTAGTACGGATCAACATTAACCCCGCTTTACTCTGACCACAACGCCGGAAGGGAATTCTTTTGTGAGTTCCCCACCATTTGACACCTGCGGCGAACGGGCCTACTGCGATTTCTTCGCTTTGCTCAATAACAATCCGCCGGGACGTCGCCGACACGACCGTGACCAGCACGCACAGGCTGGGGCTGCCGCCTGGCGACTGCGTCGCGGACCAGAGTCCAGATTGCTTGATCCCACCGAGTGTGATTGCCTTCACACTGCCGCCATGGCGCTCGACGAGCTTATTTCAGTCAGGTAAACTACCAGATAGAAGGCGGTATTTGCGTCATTCTACTTGCATCCAGAATGCATTATTTGCGAGACTGGATCCGCAGTTATGATAAATCCGCTATTGCGCGATTTCCTCTGGTACAAAGAATGCCGAAGAAGTCGCCCACAGAAGGACGCCGGGGCGACTGCAAGTCCAAGTACTGACTCCACGATTCGACAGATCCGGTCATCGATGAATCACATTGGCAAATCGAGTCGTCGTGACGGCATCTCTGCGACATACCAAGTCAGCTCAGTTGGCGGCCACAACGACGCCGATCACCACCAGTGCGACAAACAACATGCCGAGGACGGCGCACAGCCGCCAATTGCGCCGCAGCCCGGTACACAGCGTTTCGTCACCCGACGATGCCGACTCCAGGTACACCGGCGACGCACCGTCGTCACCCACCGGCTCAACCGGCTTGGGCACACGACCACTGGGCAACTCCACAGCCGAACCACCGGCCACCCACGCCGCCACCTCGAGCACCCGTGGTTCGATCTCGGCAAATACCCGCTCGAACGCCTCCTTCGGCTGCCCCATCGGGTCGACGATGTCGAGGCGCTCGGCGTTGGTGCCAATCCGTGCTCGCGAGTCGATCACCGTCGACAGACCGGCGCCGTCGAGTTCGCCGACCAACTCCACGAACTCGTTGAGCGTGAACATACGCTTCCACCGCACGGGTGTCGTCCGCTGGCATGCGGCTCGATGTTCGCGGGTCATCGCCAGCACAAGGTCGGCGTCGTCGAGGATCTGCGGGCGAAGATAACGAGCCTCAAATCCGGCTGCGTCGTAGCCGTGTTCATCGAGGACCTCGACCGACAGGGGATGCATCGGCGCGCCGTTCTGCGCGCCAACACCAGCGCTGGACACCGTGACCGGCACCCCGGCAGTACCGGCAAGCGTCCGCAGAATGCGCTCGGCGATCGGCGACCGACAGATGTTTCCCGTGCAGACGAACAAAATGGAGGACGGCCGATCATCGGACTCTCCACTGCCCACCGACCCCGCGATGCTCTGCACTTCGCTCACCCATGCTCCTCGAGTAGTTGCACGATCTGTCGCATCGCCGTCGGCCCGCCGAGCTCGGCATGCGCATCACCCGTCTCGATCACCTCGACTTCACCGTCGAGGTAAGACGCACACCCCTACTTCATCACGTTCACAACCGCACGCTGCCGTTCGACTCCAGGTACAGGACCCTACATGCGGTCACCAACGACGACTGTTGTCGGCGTAGCCCATCGACGACCATCCCGATGCCGTGCGTCGCTCGGACCGTATCCATCGATGAGCGCGTCATCGTCGTGCTCGCCGGCCGGCGTCGACTCGTTGGCCACGACAAAGATCGTCCCGCGAGGGCCCGCAGGGTCATCCTTGTGAACGCAGTCGGCCATCGCGTCGAGTTGCGAGCCGAGCAAAGCGCCGGTGGCGGTGGGCAGCTGCGCGGTCATCCACGCCTGGCCCGGCCGGAATCGATCGGGCCTGATCGCGACGCCCCGGTCAGGTTGTGCCCGCTCCCGATGACGCCGAGACACCGACCGATCCACCTTGGAGACCACCAACTTGACCATGTTGGTGAACCGTTGCGTCGACATCTGATCACGGGAACCGATCATGTCGGACAACTTCACGTCGATCTCCGGAAGCAACTCCGGATCACACAGTTCGGTCGCAGCAGCCACAATCTTGAGACGTTGCAGGTCAATTCGACCGAATCCGAGCATCGCGCCGGTCGACGGCAGCCGATAGCGGGCAACCTCGGCCAGCTTGATCATCTCTTTGACGGCGGCCGGAGACATCGACAATACAGCCCCGACGTCGGCGACCGTCCGGTCCGAGCCGTCCGGACCGAACTGCTCTCGCGGATCGACTCCGCACACCGCCTTCACCGCAGACTCGGCGATCTCCGCAAGACTCGACTCACCCGAGGTCTTCTCGGCGACCTCGCATCCGTACTCCTCCTTGTGCGCCTCATGAAGCAGCGATATGCCCTGCAGCATCCGATAAGTGCGCCGCCGAGATCGTCGCGGCGCTATGCGCAATGACCTCCACCAGATCGGTCTTCGAGAGGTCCTCATCCTCGGAAATCTGCTCCAAGAACGACTTCGGCGGCTCGTCATGGGCGCCCGCAGGCCACAGATCCGTCGGGCTCGGCACGCCGACAGCATCGGCGTCGCGGTCGAGCGGGATCTCGGAGGACATTTATCAAACATACCTTCGTGGTCCGACGAGATGGATCGGCGCAGGTCGGGGTTGTTTGGGGCTTTCTGGACCTACCCACGACCAGGGTCGGCTACGCAAGGCGACCACATTCTGGGCGGGTCTCGAGGTTCGGCGCCTGGGGCGCCTCACACCTCGACCATCGGAGGGTGCGGCTCGACGGGATTGACTCGGCCATCGAAGGGGGGCCGCACTCTGGTGGAGCACGGCGACGGCCCTCTACTGTGAATCCTCGTGGACACCCTCGGACTTGGCACCAACCGCACGGCCCGACTCCTCACTGGTTCGGTGTGGAACCAACTCACTCCCCTCATCGCCTCTCGGCAGCACTCGGTGACCGCGGCCATCGCCCACGTGGGCGCCGACGCGCACACCCACCTTCCGCTGCGATCGGGGTCGTCGATCATCGTCGACGCCACGGTCCGGGCTGTGGAACAGAAGTCGACCAACCCCCATTCGCTATTGGCGTGGCTTAGGGCCGACGTACGGCTGTATTCGCTGCCGCATCTGCACGCCAAGATGGTGCTCTGTGAGGCCACCGACGACTCTGACGCCTTCGTGGCCGTCGGGTCGGCCAACGTCTCGGACCGCTCGCAGGCCGTGCTGCAGGAGGCCGTCGTGCTGACCGACAGTCCCGACACGGTTGACGAAGCGCGCTCGTGCCTCGCCGACTGGAAAAAGCGGGCCACACAGCTGACGATCGCTCGGGTCCGCGAGCTGTGCGACATCTTCGATCAGTCGACCATCACCCTGCCGGACGACGAGGAGTTGCCCGACGAGCAGGCGCCCGAGGAGCAAACCCACGAGGTCCACCAATGGCCTCGCCCGTCGAAACTGTTCGTCACGCAGGTGTCGGCGGTCGACGGCATGTCTGCCGAAGCCGAGTTCGAGCGCGACCTGCTGATCGAAAAGCACTACGCGACAACCGAAGAGAACGCCACAGTCGGCAAGCCCTACATCGCAGTGTTCTGCACGGACGGCGACCGCAAGACGGCTCAGGACGTCTACGCCGAGGGCAACCACGTGGTGCTGGTGTGGAAGGTCCGCGGCCGGGCAAAACGGCGCTGCATCGCGTCCGAACCCGGGCAGGTGATCCACAAGTGGATCGACTATGACGCCTCTCCCGCGCGCACGTACTACTATGTTCTCGCACCGCGTTCGACGGCGGAAGTGACTTACGGCGACATCGCCGACGGACTCGACGCCATCGGCGTCACGCTCGACGACGACATCGGGTACCTTCGCCGCAGCGTCATCGACGCCATCCTGGCCCAGTGGCCGGATCTGGAATTCGTTGCCGGATAACAGTCTTCGCTGGTGACCCCGACCGGCTCAGCGGTGCGCCGACGTGATCGCCGGCGCCAGATGCGGAGCCGGCGACCCGATGGCCGTGGCCGCAGTATCGACCGCGTCGCGCACGGGTGCGGGAAGCGTGGCCGGCAAAGACGAGAGCTCGCGCTCGACGTTGGCTGGGCTCACCGGACTCTCCGGCGTGGGCGAGGTCGGTGCGACTGGGGGGGATTGCGTCGATGTCGTTGAGGTACCGGCGGCTGCCGCATCCAGCGCGGCATCGACCTCCTCTGCGTCGGCGTGTGCGTCGTCGCCCCACGCGAGCCAGTTGTGGCCGCCGCTCGAATAGCGGTAGCGCACCGGAAGCCCAACAGCGGTGGTCGCCGCCTGCAGCAGCAGGGTGGAGCCGAACGCCGCGGATTCGAGCGCGCCGCCGACGAGCACTCCGTCGGCCGAGGAGAGCAGGAATGCCGGGAGTTGTTCGGGATGCTCACGCCAGATGGTGGCCGCGGCGGCGTTCTGCGCGTCGATCTCGGCCGGCGAGAGAGTGCCGTTACCGGTCGACACAATGATCGTCTGGGGTGGGGCGGGCTCGGTGAGGAGTCGGCGCGCCACGCTGTTGTGTGCCCAGCTGTTGCCGGGGCTCAACGGGTTACCCCACATTCCCCACAGCCCGTTGGTGATGCCCGATCGGCTGATCTGGATGAGGGAGATCGCAAGCCACCCCAGCGGGTTGTCGGTCTCGTAGTAGCCGGAGTAGGCGCGCATCACCGAGAACGTCTCGGGGTGGTCGAGTCCGGTGATGATCGCCGGTGCCGCCGACATCGACACCCCGACGATCGCATTGTTGTGCTGTCCCACATCGAAATTCGAGTACAGGTATGCAGGGAGTTCCGAGCTGAGGAAGGTCTCCCACTGCGGCGCGGACGCGGCACCGGTCGGCGCGGTACGCCAGTTGGTCATCCACTCCCCCGACCCGCCCGTCGGCATCACCAGATTGTCTGCGGGACTGTAATTCTCGACCGCACCGGCGATCGGCAACGACCACGAGCTGTAGGCCGGGGTGGAGCCGAGCCCGTCGAGGAAGTACACCCCTCGTTCGGTCTGGCCGGGTTGCTGATCAGACGGACGTACCTGCACGGTGACCTCGCGGCCCAGCGACTCCGAGTGCCAGCTGCAGGTCTGCACATGATTCGCCTGATCCTCGGCGGTGCGCCAGACGCACCCGGGCCGCAGCCGATCGGGGTCGACCGCGTGCGCCGCTCCGGCGCCGACCACGGCCGCTGTGGACCCGAGACACACGGCAAGCACCGCGGCGGCCACTCGGCGCGACGTGGATCGCTTGGTCGTGGCGTGTCGCCTCATGCCGGAGCCCCTCACTTGTCGCATCAACTCCACCGTACGGGCCCCGAGGCAACGAGCGGTGACAATGCGACATCGGTCCCTCAAAAGGTGGACGGACGCACGGGTGATCTCACCCCGCCGACAACGGCACCGACCGCCCGATCACCTTCCCCGCCGAGTCGAGCGCCTCGATCTGGTAGTAGCCGGAAGCTTTCTGCGGCAGCGTGATCGGCGTCGACGCGCCGTTCCACGCCGCGGTCGTCAGCGGTGTCAGGTTGGCGGCGGTGCTGCCGTGCAGCACCCGCCACTGGGTAACACGGGTCGCGCCGTTCCAGGCGGCGCGGATCGTCATGCCGTCGTGGCCGATGACGGCCTCGGGCACGCCGGTCGGCTCACCGGTCCACGGTTGGTAGTAGGCGCGGTAGCTGCCCGTCGGGGCCAGGGTGACGTCATAGACCATCTGCCCGGTCGGGGTGAACTCGGCGATGTGATTGCCGGTCCCCCAGCTGCCGAACACGTCGCCGTTGGGCAGCATCTGCGCGTTGCCCATCGCGGTGGCCCGCACGTTGCCGGGATGGGTCTGGTTGCGGATGAGCGTGGTGGTGTGGGTGGCGGCGTCGAGGTGAATCCACTCGATACTCGACGCACCGTTGGTGGTCTGACCGTCGGAGTTGTTGTTGAACAACCGAAGTGTGGTGGCGTCGGGCATCTCGGCGTCGTGCTGGAACGAAAACTGCACGCCCTTGCCGAGGGCGAACGAGGAGTGTTTCCCGCCGATCTGCCAGTCAATGGCGCCGGTGGTGGGGTCGAGGTTGTAGACGGTCGAGGTGTGGCGCATCGAGACGACCACGTGACCGTCGGGCGCCAGTGAGATCGCGTTGACGTGGTACGGGTCGTAGATACCGCCGGAGTTGTCGACGGTGTCTTTGGGCGAGATGAACGAGTCGGTGATCGGAACATGCTGGGAGGCATGCCAATCGAAGAGCACCTTCCTGGTGGCGACGTCGATCTCCTGGACCACCGCGTCGTACATGGTGCCGTCCTTGGCGCCGCCTACCGCGGTCAGGTCGGCGGTGATCGGCTGATAGATGGTGATCCATGCGTGCTCGCCGTTGTCGGTGAGGCGGAACTCGTGGATGTTGGCGCCGGCCGGTCCGGCCGGGATGGTCGCGACGATCTGGTAGTGCTCGTCGGCGATGTAGTCCACCCCGCTCTGCCCCGACGCCAGGTTGCCCTGCCACCAGGTGAGCACCGGCTTGCCGTGGAACTGCTGCACCTGCAGGTCGGCCATCGACTGACCGGGCGGGGCGGTCCGTGACCACACGACGCGACCCTTCTTGTCGGCGATCACGACCCGGGAACTCGCGCGCCGCTCGTCGTGCGAGCGCTGCCCGACCACCGCGCTCGCCGGCGAGGTGCCCTCGTTGAAGAACACGTAGCCGCCGGTGGCGCCCGCGGCGTCGTTGACGTTGACGGTGTAGGTGGGGGCGGCCGCCGACGCTGCTGACGACGACGTCGATCCCGATGTTCCCGGCGAGCCGCAGGCGGCGATCACCGACCCCAGCACTGCGACCCCCGCGATGGACAGCAGACCCCGACACCGGTGTGACGCCATGGGGTCAGGGTAGGACGGCCCGCTGTCAGAGAGCTGGGAGTTTGCTGGCGGGTGGGAATCGTGATTCCACACCGGCCTCGACTGGAGTCGAAGCTGCTGGGCGCCCGGCAATTGCCGTGAGTCAGTAGTGGTACCGAGCCTGCAGAATGATCAAGTCATCGCCATCGACGAGGTAGACGAGCCGGTGTTCGTCGGAGATGCGCCGCGACCAGGCGCCCGGGACTCCATACTTGAGCGGTTCGGGTTTTCCGATGCCGGTGAATGCATCGCGCAGGCACGCGTCGAGCAGGGTGTTGATCCGCTTCAGTAGTCGCCGGTCAGCGGTTTGCCAGTGCACATAGTCTTCCCATGCCGATTGGTCCCAGACCAGACGCACTCAGCCGTCCCCGTCGGTCCGGTCGAGGTCATGCACCTCGGTCTGCCCCACGGAGACACGTGTGTAGGACTCCAACAGTCGGCGGGCGTTGGCCGGCGACCTGAACAGGTAAGCCGTCTCCTGCCACGCCGCGTACTCGTCGGCCGACATCAGCACCGCATTGCCCTTCCGAGACACGATTTCGATCGCACTCCGATCGTCGTTGACCTGCTCGATCAGCGGAAACAGCAACTTCCGCGCCTCACTCGCACTGATAGACATGACACGCCCCTCCTGATTGGGTGGTACAAGAATACGGTACCAGTATTGCTCCCAACGTGAAAAGCGCTGAGTCAAGCGGACTGGTCCGGCACCCCGAGGATCTCATTCGAGACACGAGCACCCTTGCGGGCGAGGAGTGCTCACCGGGTGGTGCACCAAGGGCGTATCTCATTGACGAAACAGATTGATGGCCAGAGTTATCCACAAGCTTCGTCGCGACCCGCCGATGGCCGGTGCGCGCGTTATAGGCTTCCGGCACGCATTGCTCGGCACCGGGGGACGACATGACTGTGGCAGCAGATCTCGACAGATTGCAGTCGCTCGGAGGTGAATTACACGGTCTGGCGGGTGAGGCGATGATGTTGCCGGCCACGTCCGGGCAAGACGCCGTCAGCACGGCCCGCCCGGGTCTGGTCAAGGCCGTCGACGAGGCGCTCGACATCGCTCACGCCGTCGTCTCCGGTGTGCTGATACCGGGAATCCGCGAGCGACTCAGCGAAACCGGTGACGTGATGATCAACGTAGCGCGGCAGTTCGAGGCTTCCGATGAGCAGAACGCGGAACAGATCGCGGCGCTCTACACCGTGGCGACCGGCGAGTGGGCTGTGACGGACCCGGCATGATCTGCTCGCTGACGAAATCCGAGGTCCTCGCCTACGACGCGTCGGCACTGCTCGATCTCGCCGCGGCCTGGACGGCGATGGGCACCGCGATCGAGGATCTGTTCACCCGCTACCGGTCCACGGTCGCGATGAACAACGGCACCCACTGGACCGGCGCTGCCGCCGGTGCCGCGGTCGCTCGCGCCGAATCCGATCTGCGGGCTTCACATACCGTAGCGCAGACGCTGACCGATCTGGCCGATCAAGCGACACAGGGGTATTGGAATATCGACGCCCCACTCCGGCGTGCGCGCGCCGCAATCGCGACCGCCGAGGCGTCCGGGTTCACCGTCGACGAGTACCTCACGGCGCACCCACGCGCCGCCGGTCCGATGACATTGACGATCCGGGATGCGATCGTTGCCCACACCCAGGCGATCACCGGCGCCGTCGCCGATGTGATCACCGCCGACACCGACGTCCGAAACAGTCTCGCGGGCATGCGATCCGGTCTGATCGCCGGATTCACCAGTGCCGACTCGATCGGCAGCCCCGAGGGCGGCGTCGACGGCCGAGCACTCGCGACCGATCCGTCGACGCTGTCACCGGAGGCGTTGCGCCGACTCGTCGAGGCCGGAAGGCTCGATCCGCAACAAGTCGCCGCACTCGAAGCCGGAGCGCCGGTGACCATTTCGGCGTCACACATGGAGTACATGAATACGCTGCTGCGGGGACTCGACGGGAAGTCGCCACAAGAGATCGAAGCCATCCTGGGCGCCCTCCCGCCCGAGGCCCAGAGCGGGTTGGCCAACATCATGCAGATCTCGTCGCATCACGATGTGACGGCTAGTGTCACCGGCGATCCGGAGGTTCCGACGACCGGCGGCCTGGCCGTCCTCCCCGCGCAGATACGCGCCGCGCTCACACGCAAGGATCTTCTCGTCGTTGGAACGAAGAACACTCCCGGACTCCCGGGTTCCAGTGTGGGCGGCAACTCCTACAGCCTAAATGGGGTCGCCGACAATCAGGCGATCAGCCGCATCGTCGGCATGGGCGAGCGGCAGTACGGGATGGGCACCGACCTCGACCACGCGCTGATGCACGCCACGAAGACCTATCTACACGGACAGGTTCTCGCCGAACAGGATCCGAACAATCCGTCCTACACCGTCGACGGCCATGGCCGCATGGGCGATGAGTCACTCACCACGGGAATGATCGGGGCGCTCTCGTCCGACACGATCGCCATCAATGCCGCTGTCGCCGACCCGCAGACGGGCATGCAGTTCGTCACCGACGTCCTGACCCACCAGTGGGATGACGACGGCCGCAATGCCGCGCTGATGTTCACCTTCGCCGACACCGACATGCGCGTCGAGAACGCCGGCGACCCGCTTGACGTGATCCGTGCGACCCGGGCCGGCGACATCATGGAGTCGGTGGCCCGCGCCACCGCCAGCGATGCTTCCTGGCAACTGATGTCGGCGATCCCGAGCACCGACGGACAATCCATCGGCGAGGTGAACCCGGAACTGGTGCGCGGCCTGGCGCTCAGCATGGGCGAATACCTGCCCGATCTTGTTGGCGCAGATGAGCATTCAGGGTTCCACGTCGCGAGCCTCGATCGAGACACGCTGCGTGGCGCGTCGAACATCATCGCCACACTGAACACCGACGAGCAGGCCGGGCAGACCATCAACAGCCGCGCCATGCTGACCCAGCTCGAGCTCGAACGCGACTTCGGTCAGAATCCTGACGCCAACGAAAAGCTCATCACCGCAGGACGTGTGGAAGGCATCATCGATCGAGGGATCAAGCTCGCCACCCTCGACGAATACGGCCGCGAGGCCGCAGCAGAGGCCTATCAACGCAAGTCCGAGTCCGTCGACCAGATGTTCACGCTGCTGTCCACCGCGGGTGGGTATGCGCCGTTCGGCGAGGACGCCACCGGTCTGGCCGACGCGACCGGGGCGACCGATGCGCTCAAGAAGCTGTTGATCGGTCCACCACCCGATACGTCAGTCCCACCCGATAACCACGGCAACCAACCTCATCTCAACGGCGACAGCAGCAACACAGCCATCTACAACGTTCTCAGTGGGACCGGCCCGCTGCCTCCACACGTGGCAGCCGCGGGCGGCGATTTCGTCGATCCCGAGACCGGTCGGATCAAGCCGTACACGGTGATCGACAACGGCGAGAACGATGCTACCGTCCTCTGTCGACTGGAGGAGATGCTGAAAGCGCTCGCCGGTGGGGACGCGATCGACTACTACCGGACCGGGTATCAAAAGGTGAATCCCTAGTAGCCCCGTGGTGCAAAATGAGTGGCAGCAGGTACGGGCGATCCAACTGACGCTCACGCACAGTTCACCCGGGAGAGACATCATGTCGATACGCCGAACGGCCACAGCCGCATTGCTCGCGCCGATCGTGGCTGCGGTCGCAGGCCTCTCCCCCGTGGTGATCACGGGAGCGCACCGCCGGCTCGGTGCGACGGCGGACGAAACCCAGGCGGCATTGCCCGGTGACGACCTGCTCCCGGCCGCCCAGGTGCAGAACGATCGCGCCTGCACCATCGCCGCGCCACCGTCGTCGGTGTGGCCGTGGATCGCCCAACTCGGGCAGAACAAGGCAGGCTTCTACTCGTTCGAGGGTCTGGAGAACCTCGTCGGCTGCCAGATCACCGGCGCCGCCCGAATCCATCCGGAATGGCAGGACGTCGCCGTCGGGGACCCATTCACGCTGCACCCCGACGTCGCGCTGCGCGTGGCCGAGGTAGAACCCGGACGCGCGCTCGTGGTGTCGTCCCAGGGCGCGGATGCTCCCGGAGACATGGATTTCGAGACCACGTGGGCGTTCTGCTTGAGTCCCGTCACCACGAACGAATCGTCGGCGACCCGGCTGCATCTGCGGGAGCGCTACGCCACCAGCAGCCGTGCCACCCGGGCCATGATCGACGTCACCAGCGTCATCAGCGCGGTGATGACATGGCGGATGATGACCAACCTGCGGGGGCTGGTCGGTCGAAACGTCGAGGCGTCGTGAATACCTGCACGAGATAGACATTCTTGTCGCGATTGCCGAATAGCAGAATTTCGCCGGTGCTGGTTATTCCCTCGTTCGGGGGAATACCTCCGCAGATCGTGCACGAGCGTGCGAGAATTGCTTTCACTCGTGCGACGAAAGCAGGCTGTCATGACGAACTCGCTGGTCCCGCCGCCGGGATGGTATCCCTACGGTGCCGCATCAACCACCGCACGCTGGGACGGAATGGGATGGACCGGCGAATCTGCACCCGATTCTTCGGTATCCTCACCACCTGCGTGGCATCGGCGTCCCTGGCGTTTTCTGACACATCAATGGTTCTGGTGGATCGTCGCCGGAATGGTGGTGGCCATCGGTTTCGGAATCGTCGGGAATTCGGGTTCCGGGCATTGGTGGGTGTGGCCCGCGGCGATCGGCGTCGTACTGGTAATGACGGGCATCGTCACGCTCGTCGCCCCACACCTGCGGTTCACCGAGCTGAATCGACTCCCGCTGACGATCGTCGTCGGCGTGGTGTCGGGGGCGGTAGCCCTTGGCGTCGCGACGGCCATCGAGGGGCTCCTCGAACCGCATCTGCACCTCCCCTTCGCGGTCGACCTGTGGTTGTCCGGGCCCATCGAGGAAACCTGCAAGATCGCGGTGCCGCTCATCCTGTTGATCTTCGCGCGCTCGGCATTCGGCGACCCTCGCCGCGGCGTGCTCATGGTGCTGATCAGCGGGTCGGTGTTCGGCATCGGCGAGGCCATCCAGTACATGGGTGGCGGCGACGGTACCAACTCGCATCTGCTGCAGGCGGTCACGCGTCCGCTCGCCGAGACCGGGCATCCGCTGTGGGCGAGTATCGCCGCCGCGGCCATCTGGCTCGGGGCGCACCGATCCGGGCGGGTGATCACCAAGGTCGGCTTCCTCGGATGGCTCACCGCGGCCCTCCTACATTCGGTGCACGACGGGATCGGGTCGTTCGGTCAGCACGGGTCGAAGAACACCGTCACCGACCAAGACTTCACGCTCACCGACGTGGTGCAGGAAGGCGTGATACTCAACGTCTTCTCCATCCTCGTCGCCGTCGTTTCCTACCTGATCCTGCGCCACGTGCTACGGGAGCTCGTCCCACCGACTGCCATCGCCACCAACGCACCCCGCTGGCGGCCCCGGCTCGTGCAGTGGGGCGTGCTGGAAGGGCGGGTAGCGCCGGTGGAGTCGGCGGCGGCGGGGTGAGCGTTCGCGGTCGCTGGGCTACTACTTACCGATCGCGGGGCGACAATATTCGATGGTCGAGGTGCGAGCCCACTAGGGCGAGCCTCGAGACCGCCTGCGCCGACGCTGGTTTCGTCAGTCCCGCGGTAGTTACGAAACCTATCGCCTCTCCGGGTCTCGAGGCGCTCGCCCTAGCGGGCTCGCGCACCTCGACCATCGGAGGAAAGACCGGTCGGCGATCCGGGGGAAGCCAGGCCAGCAATCGGGGGAAGGACCGGTCGGCGATCCGGGGGCGGCTGGGCCCCGCGGCAGAACGCCATTAATCGATGGTCGAGGTGCGAGCCCGCTAGGGCGAGCCTCGAGACCGCCTGCGCCGACGCTGGTTTCGTCAGTCCCGCGGTGGTTACGAAACCTATCGCCTCACCGGGTCTCGACGCGCTCGCCCTAGCGGGCTCGCGCACCTCGACCATCGGAGGGGGGAAGGCTCGGCCAGCGATCGGGGGAATGACCGCCCGGCGATCCGGGGGAAGTCTCGGCCAGCGATCGGAGGAAGGCGTGGCCGACTGCGGGGGAAGGCGAGGTCGGCGGATGGGTCGGCGATCGGTAGCAGGGCGAGCCGGCGATCGGGGATTAGACGCTGACCACCCGCTCCACCACGCCGTCGGCGGCCAGGCTCTCGCGACCGAGGACGGTGTTGGTGGCGGCGACCAGCCGCACGCGGTCGGCGCGGAACAGGTCGTTGCCGTACTCGAAGGGGCGCCCGCGCTGATCGCGGGTGACCCGGCTGACTGCGAGCAGCGGCCGGTTTCGGGGGATCTGCAACCACTGCGCCTCGCGCGGATTGGCCATCACCACCTCGATGGTCTCGCATGCGGTGGTCGGACGGAACCCATAGCGTTCCTCGAGTAGCGAGTACAGCGATCCGCCGAGGGGCTGGTCGAGCAGGTCGGGCACCTGCTGGGCGACGAGACATGCGGTGTCGACCGACAGCGGAACACCGTCGGCGAAGCGCAACCGCCGCACGACAAGGACCTCCTCGCGCTCGCCGATCTCCAGTGACCGCGCCTCGACCACAGTTGCCGGGCGGCGTTCGGTGGCCAGCACCTGTGATCTGCTCGTGTGTCCGCCGGTGAGTAACCGCTCGGGGAGGCTACTCAACTCTCCCGCGGCGCGTTCGACCACTCCGGCGCGCACGAAGATCCCTCCGCTGCGGCCTGGACGGCGTTCGACGATGCCCGCTTGTGCAAGCGTGAGTAGCGCACTGCGCAGCGTCGACCGCGATACCGAAAATGCCTCGGCCAGATCACGTTCGGACCCGAGCCGCGACCCGGGGCCGACCTCACCGCGACCGAGCATCGCCAGGATGCGCCGTCGGACGTCTTCGGCGACCGGGCCGCCTTTCGTTTCCTCCATCAGGGCGTAGCAGCGTCGAGTGGCAGCACCGCTTCCGGGGTTTCGGGCAGCACCTGTCCGCCGTCGACCCTGATTGCCTGACCGGTGATGTACGCGGCCTCGTCGGTCGCCAGAAACGCGGCGAGATAACCGATGTCGTCAGGACGGCCAAGGGTGCCCGCCGGAATACTGCGGGTCATCGACGCGATGTAGTCCTCCCCCATATCGACGAGTCCTTCGGTCAGGATGTTACCCGGCAGAACGGCATTGACGGTGATGCCGTGCGGGGCAAGTTCAACGGCGGCGGTACGCATGAAGCCGAGTTGCGCGGCCTTGGACGCGCCGTAATGCGACCATCCCGGAAAACCGGTGAGCGGACCGGTGATCGACGAGGTGAGAATGATCCGGCCGGCCGACGAGGCCCGTAAGCCGTCGAGACAGGACTGCACCGTGTAGACAGTGCCCTTGACGTTGACGTCGAGAACCTCGTCGAGTTGCTGCGGGGTCATCGTCGCCAGCGGCGCTTCCGGAAAGATCCCGGCGTTGGCGCACACCACGTCGATGCCACCGAACGCATCGATCACCGTGCGCGCCATCGCTGTACAGGACTCCGGATCGCACACATCGGCTACCGCGCCGATCACTCGTCCGGTGCCGAGCACGTCGAGTTCGGCGGCGCAGGCAGCGACCTGCTCGTCGTTGCGGGCGACGACGGCGACATTTGCGCCGGCACGGGCGAATACCGACGCAATCCCCTTCCCGATCCCTTTGCTGGCCCCGGTGACCACCACGGACTTACCCTCGAGCGCGAACATCGGCTACTCCTTTCGCTCGCCACCCAGGCGAGGGTCGTTCGAGAAAATGATCGTCATACCAGCTGGCACGGCTCGGCCAACCACATACGATCCCGGCAGTAGCGGTCGGCGATCTCAGCTGTGCCCGAGACGAAGTCGGCACCGGCGGCCAGAGCGGAGTCCGCCTCCGGGTGACTGCCGATCCACGCGGTGAGCATGACGCGCCGCAGCATCACGAAGGTCGGGATCATCGCGCGATGCTCGGCGTCGAGTGCCCGCACCGACCGGTAGCCGCACACCCACTCGCCGATCATCGTCTCGGCCTGCGGCGTGTGTTCGACGAAGGAGACCACCGCGCCGAGATCGGCGAGATACCAGGACCATCCGGAGTCGTCGAAATCGATGACGGTGATCGTTGCGTCTTGCACCATGAGGTTGGCGAGCCGGAGATCGGCGTGCACGAGTCCGAAGCGATCGCGGCCCATACCGTAGGTGTCGAGCCGGGCCGAGAGCGTGTCGACCGCGCGGCCGATCCGAACCTGTTGATCGCGGGTGAGACCCGGTGCGGCACGCCAGTCACCCCAGCGCGCTTGCGGGCCGAGCGTGGCGTCGAGATCCCACCGGAATCTGGTGAATCCGGGCGGCATCCGCCAGGTTTCGACGTGCTCGTGCAATTGGGCGGTGATCACCCCGAGATCCCGGAAGCCGACGTCGGCGGTCGGGTCCTCGCCGTTGACGCCCTCGACGAACTCGAAGGCACTGACGAAGCGCCGCTCGTCAGCGAGTCGAATCGGCGTCAACAGCGAACCATCGAGCGCAGCAACGACTCCCGGTGTGGAGATCGTCGTCGATTCGGCAAGCGCGGCCATCCACGCCAGCTCCGACTCGATGGCCTCACGCGAGTGATAGCCCGGTCGGTGCACGCGCATCACCAGCCGCCGGCCGTCCTGTTCGAGGAGAAAGGTGCCGTTCTCGCTGATGCTGAGCAGCTGCACATCCGCCCGATTGAACCCGTACCGCGGTGCCGCCGCCACCGCGAACGCACGGTAGTCGTCGGCGAGTTCGGTCCGCACGCTCATCTGAGCCGTCGCCTCCTGCATCGGCTCAGGATGAGCGAGCACGCGGTCTTCGACAACCGGAGAAC
Organism: Gordonia sp. L191; assembly: GCF_030077625.1. Lineage (NCBI taxonomy): Bacteria > Bacillati > Actinomycetota > Actinomycetes > Mycobacteriales > Gordoniaceae > Gordonia > Gordonia sp. L191. The sequence goes on from NZ_CP125996.1 coordinate 4,015,724, forward strand.
AGACCAAATAGCGAGCACTTCACCGAATCGTTTCACGAACCCGACATCGGCAATCTGCACGTAATACATGTTGTCGCCGCGGTGATCTCACCACTTGACCAGCGCCGACTCCTGTGCCGATAATTCCTGATCGTGTCGATTGACCTCGTGCACGACACCTCCAATCGGTCCGGTCACCACAGTCGCTAACCAGACCAATTCGACTCCCAGCCCTCGCCCTGCCACCAGGCAGGCCAGTTGCGAAGGATCTTCCGATGAGCGACACCGTCGATTCCCCGCCCACCTCCACGACACCCGCCGACGCGAGCGCCGTCCAGCGACTCAAACCCAACGCCGTCGGGCTCGTCGGCGTGCTGTTCATGGCGGTCGCGACCGCCGCACCGATCACCGCGATGGTCGGCAACGTGCCGATCTCGGTCGGATTCGGCAACGGCGCCTACGCCCCGGCCGGATACATGGTCGCCACCATCGTGTTGACCCTGTTCGCGGTCGGCTATGCGGCCATGTCACGTCACATCACCGCCACCGGCGCGTTCTACGGCTACATCTCGCACGGGCTCGGACGGATCGTCGGACTGGGTGCGGGATTCCTGACGGCGTTGGCGTACATGGTGTTCGAGGCATCGTTGGTGGGCATCTTCTCGTTCTTCGGGGAGGATCTGCTCAACTCGTTCTTCGGTGTGCACATCCCGTGGATCATCCTGGCGTTGTCGATGCTCGCCGTGAACGCCATCCTCAGCTACTTCGACATCAACCTGGCCGCCAAGGTGCTTGGCGTCCTACTGATCACCGAGATCGCCATGCTGACGCTACTCGCGGTGTCGGTGCTCGCCACCGGCGGCGGACCACAAGGCTGGTCATGGGGATCGCTCGACCCGCTCAACGGCTTTCACAGCCTGAGCGGCACGGTCACCGGCGCCGGCGGATCACCGATCGCCGTGGCCGGATCGGCCGGCGTCGGACTCTTCTTCGCGTTCTGGTCGTGGGTGGGCTTCGAGTCGAGCGCGATGTATGGCGAGGAGTCCAAGGACCCGAAGAAGATCATCCCGATCGCGGTGCTCAGTTCGGTGATCGGCATCGGCGTGTTCTATGTGCTGGTGTCCTGGTTGGCCATCGTCGGCACCGGACCCGACAATGCCGTTGCCCTGGCTCAGGATTCGAACACGGCCGGCGAGATCTTCTTCCTACCGGTGCGTGAGCACCTCGGGGTGTGGGCCGTCGACATGTTCCACATCCTGCTGATGACCGGATCCTTCGCGTGCGGCTTGGCCTTTCACAACTGCGCGGCCCGCTACATCTACGCGATCGGCCGTGAGGACGTCATCCCCGGCATGCGCAAGACGCTGGGCGCGGCGCACTCGGTGCACGGCTCACCGCACATCGCCGGATTCATCCAGACCGGTGTCGCGACCGTGATCGTGGTGTTCTTCGCCGCCACCGGCCGCGACCCCTACACCGGGCTGTACGGTTTGATGGCGTTGCTCGGAACCACTGCCATCATGATCGTCCAGGCGCTCGCAGCATTCGCGGTCATCTCGTATTTCCATGTGCAGAAACAGCATCCGGAGACCGCCAACTGGTTCCGAACACTGGTGGCCCCACTGCTGGGCGGGCTGGGCATGCTGTACGTGATCTATCTGCTCGCCAAGAACGCGTCGTTCGCCGCCGGCACCGCGTCGACCGACTGGGTGTTCCATGCGATCCCGTACATCGTCGGCGTCGTGGGTATCGGCGGGATAGCGCTGGCGGCGATCCTACGGGTCCGCTCTCCGCGCCGATACTCCCAACTCGGGCGGGTCGTCCTGCAAGAAGCCCACGAACGCTGAACACCACCCAACCACTCCACCATCCGAAAGGCACGGCGATCGTGGGCTACTCGAACATCATGGATTCCAACAGCTTTGACGGAACCCAACCCGTCGATCCCACGATCGCCGAGCTCATCACCGACCGCGAGCGAGTCCTCGGACCCGCCTACCGGCTCTTCTACGACGACCCGGTGCATCTCGTCCGCGGTCAGGGCACCCGGCTGTTCGACGCCGACGGCCGCGAGTATCTCGACGCCTACAACAACGTTGCCTGCGTGGGGCACGCCCATCCGCGGGTCACCAGCGCCGTCGCCGAGCAGATCGGCACCCTGAACACCCACACGCGTTACCTGCATTCGGGGATCGTCGACTATTCGATCAGGCTGCTGGAGACGTTGCCCGGCGGGATCGATCAGATCATGTTCTGTTGCACCGGTTCCGAGGCCAACGACCTCGCCCTGCGGGTGGCCGCACAGTACACAGGCGCACGTGGGGTGATCATCACCGCCAATGCCTACCACGGCAACACCGCTGCGGTGACCGAGATCTCCCCGTCGCTGAGCTCGACCATCGGCGTCGGCGAGCACGTCCGGACCGTGCCCATCCCCGACACCCATGTGCTCACACCGGTGGATGCGGCACAGTACTTTGCCGCGAGCGTTGCCGCGGCCGCCGCAGATCTACAGCGGGCCGGCTTCGGGGTGAGCGCGCTGATCGTCGACACGCTGTTCTCCTCCGACGGGATCTTCGTCGACCCCCGCCTACTCGGACCCGCGGTGGCAGCGGTCCGTGCCGCCGGAGGTGTGTTCATCGCCGACGAGGTGCAGCCGGGGTTCGGAAGGACCGGCGCGGGAATGTGGGGCTTCGACCGGCACGCGGTGGTCCCCGACCTCGTCACCATGGGCAAACCCATGGGCAACGGCATTCCCGTGGCGGCGATGGCCGCATCGTCGACGGTGCTCGCGCCCTTCGCGACGGAGGTCCCCTACTTCAACACCTTCGGTGGGAGTCCGGTGGCGGCAGCGGCCGCCACCGCGGTGCTCGACATCATCGAGGAGGACAAGCTCATCGAGAACGCAGCCACCGTCGGCGGCGAACTCCTCGATGGCATCCTCGACGTCACCCGCGACGACGACAGGGTGGGTGACGTGCGCGGCAGCGGACTGTACATCGGCGTCGAGATCGTCACCGACGAGCACACCCGCCGTCCGGACCACACACTCGCCCGACGTCTCGTCAACGACCTTCGGCGCGAAGGCATCCTGATCTCCGTGTGCGGGGCGGACTCGAACGTGCTGAAAATCCGCCCACCACTGGTGTTCTCGTCCGCCGATGTCGACTGGCTGTGCACGGGGCTGGGGAAGGTGTTGGGGTGAGTGGCGTTTTCGTCTCACCGGGTCTCGAGGCCCTCGCCCTAGCGGGCTCGGGCACCTCGATCATCGGGGGGTAAGACGCGGCCGCGATGGGGGAAGGCAGCCCCGCGATCGGGGGACCATCATCCGATGGTCGAGGTGCGAGCCGCGTGCGGCGAGCCTCGAGACCGCCTGCGCCGACGCTGTTTTCGTCGGTCCGCGTGGCTGCGGAAACATTCGACTCACCGGGTCTCGAGGCCCTCGCCCTGGCGGGCTCGGGCACCTCGACCATCGAGGGAAGGGCGCGACCGTGATAGGGGGAAGGGCGCGGCCGCGATGGGGGAAGGTCACCGCTGCGATCGGGGGAAGGGGTGGCCTATGCGGAGCGGCAGGTGGGCGGGCTGATTGGTTCGGTGATGACCACGCCGTGCTCGGCGGACATATCCAGCTGACGCAGGATCGAGGCCACGTGGTCGGGAGTCCAGGTTGGTCGAACGGAGTGGGTGAGCGAGCGCCAATCGGCGTCGCGCAGGTATAGAACGACGTCGGTGTCGCCGGCGATCGTGCTGATCAAGGCAGCGTCGAGCCGGTCGCGGCAGTCACAGCCGAGCGCGCCGAAGGTGTCAGCCATCGGGCATTCGCGGTGCACCACCACCCTCATCGGGCCGGCATTGTCTGCACGCGTACCGCAGGCGAGTAGCGCGAGGTGTTCGGCACGGTCGGCGCCCAGGGTGAAGCCGATGCCGCGGAACTCGCCGTGCGGCAGCGGAAGCCGCACGTGCACCGCGGTTCCCACCACGTCGTCATCCGCAGCTGTCAGCACATCGTCGTCGACGACGCACACATCACAGCCGAGATCGCCTGCGATCTCGCGGAGTTCGCTCCCCCGGGCCGGCTCTCCCGGATACCTGCTACTGCCGAGCCTGCTCACGACGACCGCATCGGATTTCCAGCGTCGGCGACCGACGATCAGGGCGGCATGGTCGGACCACGGACCGTCGTGGCGCTCGCCGTGACGGACCCTCACGTAACCGTGTGTCGAGAACCGCACGTCGCTCCCACCGCCGGCGATGGCGCTGATCGTCGCGGCCCGGCCTCGCACGGTATCGGTCTCCCCCGACTGCACGAGATCGATCATGACGCCGGCGATGTCGAGGGAATGGACGCCGGCCACTGCGGACATGATCTGCTGCCACCGCACATCGGTCACCACGACGCTGACGCTGCCGGCCCCCACGGCACCGACACCCATCAGCGTCTGCGCCGACACCTCACCGGCGTCGACGACGAGATGACCACCGCCGGTGGCGTCGTCGTCGGCGACGACCACAACCGCGTTCTGCCCGACATCCATTCCCTCTCCCTCCTCACAGCGGCTGGACCACCGCCGACCGGCTCAGAACGCGCGCAGATTCTCCTTGAGCGTGGAGCCGGTGTATTCCTCCCGGATCAGTCCGCGGCGCCGCAACTCGGGTGCGAGACCGTCGGCGACCAACGCGAAGTTGTGGCGGGTGGTCGGCAGGTAGAACAGGAATCCGTCGCCGCCGGCCTCTTCCATGATCTCGCCCATCTTCGCCGCGACCGTCGCCGGCGAGCCGATCAGTCCCATGTCCTTGACCTGGTGGCTCTTGGCGACCACCTCACGCAGCGTCTCGTCCTCGTGACCCTCGAAGAGTTCCTTGATGGAGGTGTACTCCCCGTTCTGCTTCGACAGATCGATGTCGCGAATCTTGGTGTCGGGATCGATCCCACCGAAATCGATACGCCCACCGGATGTGTAGGACATGTTCCACAGGTTGTATTCGATCGCCTTGTCCGACGCCCGGGCCGCCTGATACGCCGCATACTGTTCCTGCGCTTCGGCGTCAGAGGCGGCGATGGTGGGTGTGGCGATGAACAAGAACTTGACGTCGTCGGGGTTGCGGCCCTGTGCCGTCACCCGAGACCGCATGTCCTCGCGGTACTTTCGTGCGGCCTCGGCGTCACGGACGATCGCGATCTGGGTGTCGTCGTAGGCTGCGGCCAACGCGCGGCCGGCGGGTGAGCTACCCGCCGAGCACACCGGGGTGGTGCGCTGCGGGCCGGGAATGGTGTTCAGCGGTCCACGGCACTTGAAGTACTTGCCCACGAACTCGATCGGCGCGACCTTGGCGTGATCGGCGTAGACGCCGCCGTACAGGTCGGCGATGACCGCGTCGGGCTCCCACGACTCCTGCAACTGCTTGACGACGTCGATCCACTCCATCGCCATGTCGTAGCGTTCGTCGTGCTCGAGATGCCGCTCGTATCCGAAGTTCTGGGCGACCCGATCAGTCACGCTGGTCACCACGTTCATGCCGACGCGGCCCTCGGTGAGGTGATCGAGAGTGGTGAAGGCACGGGCCGCGAGGTACGGCGGATACTGGATCGTCGACACGGTGGGAATGATCCCGATGTGCCGGGTGGCCTGGGTCATCAACGGCACCAACGGCATCGGGTCGTTCTTCGGCGCCATGAACCCGCGTCGCAGCGAGGTCTCCGCGGACTGCTTGTAGGAGTCCTCGACCATGGACGTGTCCTCGATGAGGATGTAGTCGAAGCCGGCGCGTTCGAGGCTGCGCGCCATGTCGATGTAGATGTCGGGCCGCATCCAGTCGGTCGCGTTGGAGCCGATCCACGGGCCATCGCCGTTGGCGGGACTCCACGCGTGGATTCCGAATCCGTCTCCGAGGAACCATCCGAGATGAAACATTGCCTACTCCTTTACTTCTGCTGTGTGTGGTGGTGCCCGGTCGAGGCGACGAGCGAGATCATGCGGCGCTCATGTCGATTCGCCGGTAGGACTCGACGAGTTGTTGGGTGTACGGGTGCTGCGGGTGATTCAGAACCGTGGCGGTCGAACCGGATTCGACGATCGTCCCGGCGTTCATCACGAGCAGCTGCTCGGTGAGGAAACCGGTTGCCGGCAAGCCGTGAGAAATGAACACCAGACCGAGGGAATGGGTGCGCACGTAGCCTTTAAGGAGGTTCAGCACCACCGCCTGCGCGGAGATGTCGAGTGCGCTGACGGCCTCGTCGCACACCAAAATCTCCGGGCGCACCACCAGTGCCCGCGCGATCGACAGTCGTTGGCGCTGACCACCGGAGAGCTGATCGGGATAGCGGTCCAGGAGTTCGGCGTCGATACCGAGTTCGTCGACGATCTCCTCCACCGCGGCGTCGGCGGCCCGCCGGTCCATCCCGCCCAGCAGTTCGGCGGGCCGCCGGACCGCGTGGCGCACGCGGTGGCGCGGATCGAACGTCGTGGTGGTGTCCTGCGCGACGAGCTGAACGGTCTGCAGATACTCCGTGCGCCGCGTCCGCCACTTCAGCAGATCGGCCAGATCGTTGCCGTCGACGAGCACCTGACCGGCACTCGGGTCGGACAGGCCGACGATCATCCGACCCAATGTGGATTTACCCGAACCACTTTCGCCGACGATCCCGGTGGCGACACCGGAGGCGAACCGTGCGTCTACACCGTCGAGTGCGCTCACCCCGCCGTAGCGTTTGGTGACTCCCACCAGTTCGATGGTGGTGCTCATGCGACCATCTCCGCGCGGGTGAGGTCGACGACGGTGGGCAGCCGGTCGCGGTCGCACGACTGGAGCGTCGGCATGCACGCGAACAGCCCGCGGGTGTACGGGTCGGTGGCGTCGGTGACGTGCTCGGGATCGAGATGCTCGACGATCCGCCCGGCGCGCATCACCAGCATTCGGTCGCAGTACTTGCGGGACAGCGGCAGATCGTGGGAGATGAAGACCAGCGCAGCTCCTTCGTCGGCGGCCAGACCGGTCAGCAACTCCATCACGGTGATCGCCAGGGTGACGTCGAGCGCACTGGTCGGCTCGTCGGCGATGAGCAGTTCCGGCTCGCCGGCCACGGCGATCGCCATCATCGCCCGCTGGCGCATGCCGCCCGAGAGTTGTTCGGGCAGAGCGCCCATGACGCGCCTCGGATCGGTGATCCCGACCTGTCGCAGCCGCTCCTCGGCGATGCCGCGCCGCGCTCTCCGCGACCCGTGCCTCGCCGACGGCAGTACGGCCAGGAGCTGGCTACCCACACTCCACACCGGGTCGAGGCTGCTCATCGCATCCTGAAAGATCATCGAGATCCCCTCCCGGCGTACCGGTATGCGCTTGGCGGGAGCGTCGAGCAGCGAACGGCCCATGCAGGTCAATGTGGTTGCGCTGACGTTGCCGGCCTCCGGGCTGATGAATCCGCCGATCGCGTTGGCGATGCTGGACTTTCCCGATCCCGACTCACCGACGATGGCGAGGCGTTCACCGCGCCGGACGGTGAAGCTGGTCGGCTCCACCTTGACCGCACCGTGGTAGGCGACGGTGAGGTCGGCGACCTCGAGAACCGGCATGTCGGGTCGGGCTTCGGCCATATACGTTGTGCCGGAGTCGGTGTGCGGCGCGTCGGCGGCGAGTCGGGGTGCGTGATCGAGTGTCATTGTTCGAGCTCCGAGTAGTCGATGACGTTGTCGGTGCGGAACACATAGCCCTTGAGGTTGTTGGCGAATGCGTTCAGCGGCTGGACATATCCGACGTAGACCGTCGGCATCTGATCGGCGAGGATGCGGGTGGCGGTGTTCCATTGGGTCCACGCCGCCGTCGAGAGCGGATCCCCGGCGGCGTTGCCGGCGGCGATGGCGTCGTTGAGCGGTGCGTAGTCGAAGTCGGGCCAGTTGATGGGCGATCCGGGGGTGTAGAACAGCGACAGCACATACGGCGGCGACTGGACGACGGCGTAGTCACGACCCATGGACGCCTGGAAGGTCTTGTTGGCCAGGCCCTCCTGGAACACCGCGGAGTTGACCTCGTTGATGGTGACCTCGAATCCGGCACTGGCGGCTGCGGTCTGGATCTGGACCGCGGTCTCCTTCAGGTCGGGCACGGCGTTGTTGACGGTCAGTGCGAACTTGACCGGTGTGCTGATTCCCGCGTCCCGCAACAGTTGCAGGGACCGTTGCGGGTCGGTGCTGTTGGGCTGCAATCCGGATGCGTTGTAGCCGGGCAGTGTGCCGTTGAGGATCGACGTCAGCGGGCCCAGGCGACCGTGATAGACGTTCTTCATGATCGACTCGTACGGCACCGCCGAGGCGAACGCCCGCCGCACCGCCGGATTGTCGAACGGCGCCTTGGTGGTGAGCAGCGGGATGTAGACGTAGGCGTTGGTGGGCACGGTGAACACCTGCGCGGCGTTGGCCTGCTGGAGCGCGACCTGATCGGCCGGCCGCAGCTGCGTCGCGATGGAGGCGCCGCCGCTCTTGACGAGGTTGCTGCGCTGGCCCGGGTCGGCGACGACGCGTTGCACGATGCGCTTGACCATGGGTGCGCCGAGCGCGAATCCCGGATTGGCTTCATAGACCATCTGCTGGCCCGGGGTGTAGTCGGTGAGCTTGTAGGCACCGAACCCGAAGCCGGCGTTGGTCTTCGACCATTCGACGCCGTACGGGTCGGTGGCGGTGGCGTGGGACTTGAGGACCTTGGCGTCGTAGATGGCGTACGGCGTGTTCGCGAGGAGCGAGAGCAGCGTGAAACCGAAACCGGGGTCGGCGATCGAGATCTCGACGGTGGCGCCGTCGATCTTGCGGACCTGGGTGTCGGGGTCGGTGAGGACGGGTTTACTGATGAACGGGATGATGCTGGTGTCGACCTTGAACTTGCGCTGCAAGGAGAAGATGACGTCGTCGGCGTCGAGGGCATTGCCCGCCACGCTCTTTGCCGCGGTATTGAGATGGAAGGTGTAGACCTTCTTGTCGGCGCTGACGTCGTAACTCTTGGCCAGCTCCGGCTCGAATTCGAACAGCTGCTGGTGGGCGGCCATCCCGTTGTCGCCGGCGACGTAGGGGTTGCGGATCAGCGTGGCACCGGTGTTCATGAAGAACTCCGCCGACTCATACCCGGTGGCACTGGTCTCGTAGCTGAAGCTCTGCGGCTGCGCGGCCGTCACCAGGACCAGGCCGCTCTCCTCCGAGGACCCACCGCCGCACGCGGTGAGCACCATCGCCGAGGCGAGCATGGCGGTCAGGCCGAGTACCACCTTCTTGGGAATCTTCATCTCAGAACTACTCCGTTTTCTCTCAACAGGGATATGACGCAACGTGATTCGTGGACTCTTGTCGGTGTGGGAGATCAGCGGCGGCGAAGGGCGCCTGCCGCGGTGGTGAACGTCGAGGCGGCCCATACGGCGTAGGCGAGGGCCAGCGCCGGGAACAGGGCGGGCCACCAGCGGCCGACGGCGGCGTCGGGTGCGCCGGAGGAGAGCATGTTGCCCCATTCCGCTTCGGGGAGTGGGATCCCGACGCCGAGGAAGCCAAGCCCGGCGCAGAAGATGATCGCCATGCCGAAGATCGCCGAACTGTTCTCCAGCATCGGCCCCCACGAGTTGGGGATCACGTGTCGGAGCACCACGCGCAGTTCGGTTTCGCCGCTCATGCGGGCGGCGGTGACGTAACCGTCGGTGCGGGTGCGCATCACCTCGGTGCGCATGAGCCGCGCCTGGAACGGCATCACCACGATGCTCAGTGCGATCGTGATGACCACGGCGTTGCGGCCGAAGAACGACACGATCACCAGTCCCGCGATCATCACCGGCAGCGCCTGGATGAGATCGATGAGACGTCCCACCGTCGAGGCGAGGAATCCGCGGACGCCCGCCGAGGTCGCGTACATCCCCGAGAAGGTGCCGATGAGCACCGCCACGGCGGTCGCGAGGACGGTGACCGCGATGGCGATCAGGACATCGAGGCGGAAGGCGGTCAGGGTGCGGGAGAACACGTCGAAACCGTTGGAGTCGGTGCCGAACAGGTGCGCTCCCGACGGACCGACCGAGGGTGGGCCGACGACCATCGTCGCCGATTGCGGCGCGAGCAGCGGCCCGATCACGGCCAGCAGCACCAGGACGCCGAAGGGCAGAAATCCCCAGTTGCGACGCAGGATTCCCCTGGCGGCCGCGGTGGGACGTCGGCTTTCGCCGGCGACCGGGATGGCGATATCGGTGGTGGCGTGGGTGCCGGTCGCGGGTGTGACAGTGGGGTCGGCGGCGGTCATCAGATCTCCTGCTTTCGGGCGGAACGGCGGCGCGGGTCGAGGAGGCCGGTGGCGATGTCGGTGAGGAAGTAGGCGGCCAGACACAACCCCGCGGTGACGACGAGGAACGAGCGCAGGGCGTAGACGTCGGAGGCCTTCACCGCGTCGACGGCGTACTGGCCGAGCCCACCGAGACCGAACAGCGATTCGAGCACCACCGCCCCGCCCAGCAGGAGCCCGAAGACCATGCCCAGCATCGCGACCGCGGTCGGCAGGGCGCGACGATAGATGCTGAGCAGTACCGTCCGGCGCGGGGCACCGGAGGCGATGCGGAAACGTGTTGCCGGGCTGTCGATCTCCTTGTCCAGGGCCAGGGTCAAGGTCTTGACGAGGATCGCCGAGTGCGCGACGACCATCACGACGACCGGTAGGAACAGATGTGCCACATAGGAACTCGCGGCTGGCATGTCACCGGCGATGAGGGCGTCGACGATCGGGAAGCCGGTGACCTGCGGCGGTGGCATCAACAACGGGTCGAGCCGTCCCGACGGCGCGGGCACCCAGTGCAACGTCGCGAAGAAGATGAACAGGAACGCGATGCCGATGACGTATTCGGGAACCGCTCCGGCTGCCTGGGCGTAGCTCCGCACGGCATCGGCGATGAGGTTCTTGGGCCGTGTGACAACGAAATACGAGAGCGCAAGGCTCACCAGCGCCCCGAAGAACAAGCCCGATCCGACGAGTTCGACGGTCGCCGGTACCCGGGTGGCCATGTCGTCGGCCACCGGACGGCCGGTGGCGATCGAACTCCCCAGATCGAAGGTGGCGAGGCCGTGCAGGTACGTCCCGAATTGCGAGATCCAGGAATCGTTGAGGCCGTAGCTGTCTCGAGCTGCCTCCAGTGCCGCCCCGGACAGCTGACCACCCGAGGCGGACACCAGCGGATCGCCCGGGATCATCTTGACGAGAAAGAACGCCACGACGACGAAGATGAGGAAGTTGACGATCGCCGTGCCCGCCGCACGTGCGATCCACAGGTTGGAGCGCAGGCGTGCGACGACCGCTCCGGCGACGTCGTGCGACGTCCCGTTCTCGTGCGTCTCACTGATGACGATGGTGGTTTCGGCGGTCACTGGCACCCTCCCGATAGGTGTTGCTAAGGACGATGCGACGATCTTCGGGGCGCTTTGTTTCGGTTCCTGCGCTCTTGCGTGACTCGGCTATTGCGCCGCTGCGACACCCGCACAGTCGGATGTCAGTGCAGTTCAGGACGTTTCTGTGGGAAACCTGAGCGCAAATCCGCCGACTGTGACCCCGACTACTTGACAACGCAAGGACTCCGGATCGGCCCTAAACTCCCTGCAAGAGGCCAGCACAACCGGACCGAAGTCCAGAGCTTTCGAGGGACTGTCATGACACGATCGACCGAATACCATCCACGCGCCCGCGGTGGGTCCGCCCGAGGTCGGCAGGTGTCGTCCCGACGCGTACGCGACCTCATCCTGGCCTCGATTCGCGAAGGCACCCTCGACCTCGACACCCAACTCGTCGAGGAGGACCTCATCCGCATGTTCAACTCCAGTCGAGCAGCGGTCCGCGACGCCCTCAACGAGCTCAGTGATGCCGGATTCCTGGTGCGCAGACCGCGGCTCGGGACGCGGGTTCATCGCCGTGACCTGGGCCTGGAGCTCACCGCGATCTCCGGGATCGGCGGAGAATCGGTGGAGATCGTGATCCGCGAACAACGACTGGTACCCAACCTGCCCCTGGTCCGCACCCGACTGAACATCCACGACGACCACGTTCGGCTGGTGGAGAACACATTTCACGCATTCGGTGAAACCATCGGTTTGCGCAGCGCCTATTTCTCGGCGTCCTACAATGCAGATCCCACCGAACTCGCCGGCATACCGCTGACCATGGAACGCACCGCGGCCGAGTTCTTCGGCACCGACCCCGGCGACGCCTGGGTGTCGATCGGCGCCGAGCGCTGCGATGAGCGGACCGGACAGATACTCGGCGTCGCGGCCGGCAGCACCCTGCTGATGCGCGAGATCACCTACACCACCAGTGACGGCGCGCCGTTCCAGATCGTGTTCGATCGATTCCGCGCGGACTTCGTCCGGTTCGAGACCCGCCACGATCATCGGGGTGTGGCGTGATCGCCCGCGGCGCAATCGGGCCCGCGCCGACGTCGATGACGCGGTGACCAGCGCCGTCATCGGTGTCGGCGGCGGTGTCCTCGGCGCGAAGTCGCGCAATGGGGGCGTAATGATCAGGTGACCGACGGTTAATCGTCGGCTCGCACTCTTCGTCTCGGAGTAGTTGTCCGTCAAGAAGATTGGAGAGGTGTCACGTGATCGTCACCGTAGTCGCGGGGAATCCGAAACCGGCCTCGCGCACCCTGCACGCGGCCACCCGACTGGCCACCGAGCTCACCGGGCAGCAGCCGGACCACGTCATCGACGTGGTGGACCTGGGGCCGGGGCTGCTCGGGTGGGGTGATCCCGCTGTCGCCGAGGCCGTGAGCACCGTCGCCTCCAGCGATCTGGTGGTGATCGCGTCCCCGACATTCAAAGCCACCTACACCGGGCTGTTGAAGCTGTTCCTCGATCAGTTCTCCACCGCCGACGGCCTGCGCGGGGTCACCGCCATCCCGCTGATGCTCGGCGCCGGACCGGCGCACTTCATGGCACCGGAACTGCTACTCAAACCCGTTCTCGTGGAACTGGGGGCCATCACCCCTGCGGCCGGGCTCTACGTGATGGACAAGTCCTACGACCAGCCCGACGCGTTTGCCACCTGGATCGAACGCTGGGGCCAGGTCGTCCTGCGCGCCGGCACCACCCTCGCCACGGAAGGACGATGACCATGATCCCCACCACCGACCTCGACGCCACCGAACTGCGAAAAGCGTTCTCGGCCTTTCCCACCGGAGTGGTCGCACTGGCCGGAACCGTCGACCGCGAACCCATCGTGCTCGTGGCATCCTCGTTCGCCGTCGGCGTCTCCCAGGACCCGCCGCTGGTCATGTTCGCCGTGCAGCACTCCTCGACCACCTGGCCCGTTCTGCGCGAGGCGCCGGCGCTGGGAGTGTCGGTGCTCGGCGAGCAGCAGGCCGACGCGATCCGGCAGTTGTCGTCGAAGGACAAGGCGGCTCGCCTCGCCGGCGTGAGCACTCGCGTGTTGCCCACCGGCGCAATCCTTCTCGACGCAACACCGGTCCACTTCGAGTGCACCATCGAGAACATTCACCGCGCTGGGGACCACGACATCGTCGTGCTGCGGATCGTCAGTGTGGGCATCGACCACAGCATCCGACCGATCATCTGGCACATGTCGTCGTGCACGAGGATCGTTGTCTGAGTGCGCAACGACACTGGTTAGCTCAGCGGGTCTCGAGGCCCTCGCCCTAGCGGGCTCGGGCACCTCGACCATCGGGGGGAGAGATCGGCACCGCGATCGGGGACCATCATCCGATGGTCGAGGTGCGAGCCGCGTGCGGCGAGCCTCGAGACCGCCTGTGCCGATGCTGGTTTCGTTGGAGCGGTTACTCTACCGACAGACGCGCTCGTTGAGCCTGACCTTGTGCAGGATTTCCGCATCCCACTGCACGTACTCGATCACGGCTCCGTCGGGGTGACGAACATAAGCGAACGTGCCCGTCGCACTCCGCGACGGCCCGCCCACCACTTGCGAGCCCAAGCCTCGCAGTCGATCCATCGTCTCGGTCAGGTCATCAACAACCAGCGGACCGACCGTACCGCGGAAGCGATCCGTCACCTCGGGCGGACCGCCGATCAGCAGGAGATCTCCCACGGCGGCGAGCGACGCTCCCTCGAACTCAAAGCGAAGGTCGGCGGTCTGCCCGACGAGCGTCTCGTACAACGAAAGCGCCGAGTCCAGATCGTCAACGAAGCATCGTGCATAGGTTTTCAGAATCGACATACTCTGAGGTTAGGAACACGGCCACCCACGGGAAGTACGCACTTGAAAGTAACCACACTTATAGACGTCGAGAGTAACCCCGACGTGCTCGCCGCCCAGACGATTGCCCGCGAGGTGTTCGCCGCCGTCTCCACCAAATGGGGCCTGCGAACCCTCGAATATCTCGACGGTCCGCCCAAACGCTTCGCCGATGTATGCCGATCGGTCGGTCCGGTCAGCCACAAGGTGATGACTCAGACTCTGCGCACGCTTGAGCACTCCGGCCTGGTCACGCGGCGGGATCATGGGCGTGCGAGTCCGCACGTCGACTACTCGCTCACCACCGCCGGCGCCGAGCTGCTCGCCCTTCTGCACCCCATGTGCGCCTGGTCCAGGGCACATCTCGATGAATTGATCGAGGGCGGCGCGGCTCACGCATCACGTGACGTCTGACGTTGATGCCGAACGAAGCACGCTGGATTCGCCGGAGTTGACGTGGTTCCGATTCCCATCGTCTCACCGGGTCTCGAGGCCCTCGCCCTAGCGGGCTCGGGCACCTCGACCATCGGGGGAAAGAGCCGGCCCACGGCAAGGGGCAACGGCGGCCCCGTGATCGGGGGGGCCATCATCCGATGGTCGAGGTGCGAGCCGCGTGCGGCGAGCCTCGAGACCGCCTGTGCCGAAGCTGGTTTCAGGCCACCGGCCGCGCGCACACCCGCGTGACGAGCGCTGCGGTGTCGCGCCGCAAGACCTCTTCGAGATCGTCGGCGCGTCCGGCGGAGAGCAGACGTGAGCGGGCGGTGGCGTCGGGATCGGGGATGACGACGAGCACGTCGTCGGTGGCGGTGAGGCCATCGACATAGTCAGTGATGGCGTCGACGATCGAGTCCTCGTCGACGGCGTACAGGGTTTCCAGCGGCACCATCGGATGCCGCTCGCGCCAGCACGTCGCGAAACCTTCCTCAGGGGACGCCGCGACCTCGACGTGCACCACCCGGACCTCCCGCCCGAAGGATCGGGCCCGGCGCAGCGCGTCCTCGACCGCGATGCACGGCTGCGATACCGGCACCACGGCGATCCCCTGCCCGGCAAAGGAGCGGTGGGTGAGCGTCTTTCGTACGAGATCGGCGTGATGGTCGGCGGCGGCCGCGGCGACCCGGCGCTTACGGTATGCACGCGAGACCGCCGACATCGACGCAACCAGCACGACGAGCACCACGATGACCCACAGCGACCCCTCGTCGGCCTTCATCACGGTCACCACCACGGTGGCCAGGCCGGTCGCTGTGGCGCCGATCGCGTTGAGCGCCAGACGCCATCGCCACCCGCGAGTGCGCGCTGTCCACCAGTGCCGCACCAAACCCAGTTGGGCGAGCGTGAATCCGATGAACACGCAGATCGCGAACAACGGCACGAGCAGATTGACGTTGCCCTCGGTCACCGCGATCAGGGTGCCGGCGGCAACAGCGAGTACGAGCACGCCCTCGCGGTAGACACCATGGGTGGCGCGGGTGAGCCGATGCGGCAGGTAGTCGTCGGCCGCGACCACCTTCATCAGCTGCGGCAGTCCACCGAAACTGGTGTTGGCGGCCAACGCGAGCAGGATGACCGTCGCCGCCTGAATGACGTAATACAGTGCACCACGCCCGAAGACGCCCTCGGTGATCTGCGAGAGCACGGTCACCCCGTCGCGCGGTTCGATATGCAGGGCTTCCACCAACGCGGCCACCCCGAGCATCATGGCACCCAGCAGCACACCGAGTGCCACCTCGGCATGCTGGGCACGTCGAACCCGGTTCTGCCGGAACTGCGGGGTGGCGTTGGCGATGGCCTCGACACCGGTCAATGCGGCGCATCCGTTGGCGAATGCCTTGAGCACCAACAGGAGTCCCACGGTGGTGAGGGTGCCGGTGGTGTGCTCGACCGAGGAGTGGGTGGGGTGCCCGCCGGTGATCAGTCCGACGACGATCAGCGAGAGGATCGACACGATGAAGATCACCGTCGGCGCCATGAACACCATTGCGCTGCTGACGATGCCGCGGAGGTTCACCGCGGTGATAAGCACCAGCACACCCAGACCGATCCACACCGTGTACGGCCGTGCCGCGGGGATCGCCGACGTCAGGGCAGCGGTCCCGGCCGCCACCGACACCGCGACGTTGAGCACGTAGTCGATGACCAGGGACGCCGCCGCCACCAGCGCCGGACGCCGGCCGAGATAGCGCTTCGACGACGCATACGCCCCTCCCCCGTCGGGGAAGACCGCGATCAGCTGCCGATACGATGCGATCAGGATGGCCAACAGCGCGACGATGGCCGCACTGACCGGCAGCGTCAGCCCGAGCGCGTGGCTACCCGCGGCGGCCAGGACCACCACGATCGCCTCAGGGCCGTACGCCACCGACGCCATCGCATCCAGCGACAATGCGGCGAGCCCGGTGGTCGCGGTCAGACGCCGTTTCTCGGCGGGGTCGGACGGTTCCGGGGCCTGCGGTGTCGGTCCGGAATCCGTCGGGACGGTACGGGTCGCGATGTTCAGCACTGTGCCGTTCTACGTCCGCCAAGCGAGCGATACCGCGTTCCATACGATCTTTTGACGCTGCGCCGGCGATCGTTCACGGCAGCATGACGCTCAGCCCACCCGATACCGCGTGAAGCCTTGCCGGGCCAGGGTGAAGCCGTAGCCGTTCGGGTTCTCGCAGGCGAGACCGGCCGACCGCGAGTAGCAGACGATCGTCAGGTTGGGGCGGGGCTGCCAGGTGACGGCGGTGCCATAGGGCAACGTCGCTCCGACCTGGCGATAGGCGCCCTGCAATAACGACGCGCACACTGGTTTGTCGAAGTCCGCCCAGCCGAACATCGTCGCATTCGTCTCGTCCTGTCGGTCGTACACACCGCAGGTGTCATCGCGGGGCACCGGCACGCTGAACTTGCTCTCACACAACAGACTTGTCGACGTGCCGAAGCAGATGACGTTTCCCGACGGAAGGGCGAAGCCGAATGTCGAACCCGGTCCGCCGTCGGCGAACTGGGATGCGGGCAGCATTCGGTAGCTGCCTCGATCGAACACCGGACCGGCTGCGGTGGTTGTCGTGGTGGCAGGTGTCCGTGGGCTCAATTCCAGCCAGAGCCTGCCGTCGGCAATGGCATCGAGATCCGGAGTGGCCGTGACAGTTCCGCCCGAGACGGTGAACGTGGCGTTCTTCCACGCCGGTTGCTCGACACCGCTGGATCGGGTGTCGACCGACGCGACGATGCGATCAGGGGTGGCCGACGAGACCCGGATCTCGCGGAACTCGTACGGGCGGATCGCCGACAGCTTGCCGTCGACGAAGATCGCGAGTGCCTCGAACAGACTCGAGCCGGTACCTGCGGGGCGGTCCCGGTCACCATTCTGGCCGGCGAGGATGGCGTAACCCAATCCCTTTTGGCAGGCATCGAAGTTGGTGGCCTTCGGATGGGTGTCGAGATGGGCCCATGTGTCCGGAGACGGCCCGCCGGTGGGCACCACGCCGCCGGCCAGCCAACTCGGTGTGGGCGCACACGACGCGCTCGACGACGCGGTGGCGGTTGCCGTCGCAGTGTGAGTGATTGTCGATGGCGCGGCCTGTTGCGAGCTGTGACAGCCCGCCGCCAGCACGACAGCCGCGAGTATCACGGCCATGACACTGAGTCGCCGGATCACGAGGCCTCCCCTTCATCGACGCGTGTGGTCACAGTAGCGCCATTTCGCGCGGGCGTATTCTCGATTTGGTTTCTCGCGTGTCGCCCGTCGATCTCCGGACGGCAGCGACGGTCCAAACCAGCCCTGACACAAGAGGTCTCGAGGCTCGGCGTTGGCGCGCCTCACACCTCGACCAGCGGGAGGAAGGTCCGACGCGCTGGTAGACGTCGGACGATCGAACGACATCGGTGGTGCGGAACCAGCAGCGGCGCAGGATGTCTCGAGGCTCGGCGCTGCCGCAATGGCAACGCTCAGCCCGCATCCTTGCGACCATCACGGCGTCGGCGCTTCTGCGACAACATTTCGCGGTCCGATTCGGCAAGCAGACGCGTCAACGTGGTCGTGGCCCCCGGCTCCGGCGCAGCCCACCCGATCGACGCCGACTGCGGTAGTGCGGAAATCGATTCCACGACCCGATTCTGCAACTGCCGGACGCCTGTGTCGCTGTCGCTGACGATCAGGACGACGAACTCGTCACCCCCGATGCGTGCGGCGAGCTGACCCGCGTCGAGCAGCCACCGCAGCGACCCGCCGGCGGCCTGGATCATCCTGTCGCCCTCGGCGTGACCGCGAGTGTCATTGAGGTGCTTGAGTCCGTCGATGTCGAAGCTGCCGACGACGACCGGTCGAGCGCGGGTGAGTGCTTCATCGAGCAGAACGTGGCCGCGGGTCGTCAGTCCGCGGCGGTTCAGCAATCCGGTGAGGTCGTCGGTGATGGCCAGGGCCCGAATGGTCTCATTGGCACGGTGCAGTCGACGCTCGGTCCGCTGCCACGTCAGCGCGATGATAAGCGCGAGTACATCGGCCTTCACGAGTTGCAGAATGACCGAGCCGAAACTGACATCGGTGGTGAAGTGGATGGCGTATGCAGCGGCGGCGACATTGACCAGCGCGATGAGGACCACGGCGATGCGCGGATAGGGAACCAACGCACCCAAGGCGACGATCACCAGCAACGTACCGATTGCGGGGTAAGCGATACCAGTGAACGCGATGTACACGAGCGGGTTGATTGCCACCACGACGGCGGTCGCGGTCACCACAATCGGTGCGCTGACACGTTTGATCACGTCACGGCGGCGCCACAGCAGCAAACCTTCGGCACCCAACACGGCAGCGGTGAAGATCGCGACCCACGACGGTGCCCAGACATTCGGTGCCGTGTCAATCAGAAACTGTGCCACGCCGACAGCCAAGAACAGCAGAGCACCGAGTCCGACCGCAAGCGCAAGTCGATCGTCAACGAGCGCGTGGACACGCTCTGTACTCGACATCGTGATCACACTCCCGACAATCGTCGCAGATGCGACCCAGTGTAGGCCCGTGCACAAGCTCCGGCATCGTGCAGGTTGATCGTCGGTGGCTACGATCAGACACGTCTGCGTATCCATTGCGCCGAGTCGACCGAGCCATACGCACGCGCTCAGCGCGGCCGATGGCGCCGAACGCAATGTTCCGAGCATCGCGGTGGGTGGGTCGATTCCCATTACCACCTGGATCACGCTCTCCACCACATCGAGATTCCCCGGTGTCTCGCCGATGAGAGGCAGAGCTTTTCCGCCGATGGTCGA
This sequence comes from Gordonia sp. L191, assembly GCF_030077625.1. Lineage (NCBI taxonomy): Bacteria > Bacillati > Actinomycetota > Actinomycetes > Mycobacteriales > Gordoniaceae > Gordonia > Gordonia sp. L191. The sequence goes on from NZ_CP125996.1 coordinate 4,035,164, forward strand.
GGTGCCCGAGCCCGCAAGGGCGAGGCCTCGAGACCCGGTGACACGACAGCGGGAGTACGGAACCAGCAGCGGCGCAGTAGGTCTCGAGGCTCGGCGCTAGCGCGCCTCACACCTCGACCAGCGAGAGGAAGACGCGGCAACCAAACGGCGCGACAGCGGGAGTACGGAACCAGCAGCGGCGCAGTAGGTCTCGAGGCTCGGCGCTGGCGCGCCTCACACCTCGACCAGCGAGAGGAAGACGCGGTAACCAAACGGCGCGACTGCGGGAGTACGAAACCAGCTGCAACACACGCGGCCTCGGGGACCAACGGAGGTGGGGCCGGTGGCGGGGGCGGGGTCAGTGACCGGGGGTCGGCGGGCGACGAAGGATGAGGGATTCGACGGCCTCATGAGGGACGCGGTCGTGCCATCGGGCGGCGTTGGTGTCGTACAGGCGCTCGCCCTCTTTGCGGGCCATCTCGGCGTCGAGGAGGTATTCGCGGCAGCGGGCCACGAATTCGGCATCGTCGTCGTACGGGGTGAGGCCGAAAACCGGGCCCAGGGAGCCGATGGCGGCCGAGGTTCCGACGACGGGCAGACCGATGCTCGCTGAATCGAGCAGCTTCACCCGCACTCCACCGCCGGTGCGCACGGGGGCGACGAGCGCACGACACGTGCTCAAGAACGCGGTGATGTCGTCGACGAAGCCGAGGTCGCGGACGCCGTCGGGCAGCGGCGGTTGTTTGGCACCGGCTTTCGGGGCGCCGATGACGCAGAGTTCGGCGCCGTCGATGCCCTTCGAGATCTCCGGCCACAGACGCAGCGCCTCGAGGAAGGCCTCCTGGTTCGGCGGCCATCCTCGAGTACCCATGAATGCCAGTCGTGGGGGCGCGATGTCACGATGAGCGGGAACACCGGGCGGCAGGGTGAGATCGATCCATCGCGCGTTGGGTACGCCGTTGTCGCGGTAGTACTGCGCCTCGTCGAGGTCGTAGCCGCCGAGGGCGTCGGCCTTGCGGGCAACCCGCAACTCGTCGGCGGTGATGCGCGGCGCCTCGAGCCTGCCGATGGTGCCGCGGGTCAGCTTCCACACCGACGACTCCGGGTTGACGGTGCTGATGACGAACGGTGCCGACACACTGTGTCGCGAACGCAGAAATGCTTCTGCCATATAGGAATGCTCGGCGACATAGACGTCGCTGCAGGTGGTGTCGATGGCGTCGACCAACTCGTCGACGTCGTAGCGGACGTGGCACAGACTGCGACGCGTCGTCACACTTCGCCACGCCAGCGACGGCCCCTTCACTGCCGGCTTGGGTACCCGGACGATGCTGCCGTCGGCGTTCGGGCCAATCCCGTTGCCCGACAGGCACACCGCACGAACATCGAAGTTCTCCCGTGCGATGTCCATCACGACCCGCGACAGGGCGATGTCTCCGCCATGCTCGTGCTCGGGGTCCTTCGACAGCAAGAACGTCACCGACGTCATCTCATTCACCCTCTCTGACAGTCTGTTCCGGAACCATCGCAGGCTGCTCGGCTTCCACCGCGGGAATCGGACGGCGCACCGCGGCGAGATAGATGGCCAGCAGCAGCGCATCGGTCACCACCGACGCGATACACGCACCGATCGATCCCCAGTGCGCCAGCGCGAACACCAACAGCAGCTTGATCGGGGCGAGCACGCCGGCGGCGACGCTGCGGACGATATCGCGGCGCTGCACATACAACACCGTCATCAGAACGAAGTTGACCACCCGCATGGCCACGAACACCCCGATGATCACCAACGACCACGCCAACTGCGTCGAGAACGGTGTGGCCAGCATGATCAGCCCGGCTGCGATCACCGATCCGGACGTCGTCGCCGCCACGGCAGCAATGTGTTTGGTGGGTGGGCCGGCACTCAGCGCACCACCGGCTGCACGGAGCGGCTCGTGATAGGTGTTGCCCAACGCCATCCCGAGTTGGGCCGCGGCCCAACCGACGGTGCTCGCGATCGCGTAATACCCGGCGATGTCGGAATCGGTGAGGGCACCGAGCAGCAGGATGTCGCCCTGCATGTACGCGGCATTGGCCAGGTGCTCGGCGAACAGCACCGCGATCAGCCGGGGATGGCCGGGAATGCCGGGACGGTTGCCCGGCACCAGCATCAGCCCACGCGCGGCGACCACCACGTACGGCAGGGCGTAGAGCACACTGGCCGTGGTCAGGTTCGGATGCGGTACCACCAGAAGGTATCCGGCACCGAGGACGATGCTGGAGAACTGGCGGATGGTGTCCATCCGCATCACCCGGTCGGGGTGTCCACCGCGCAGCGGGGCGCTCTTGACCGCGTTGAACACGACCTCGCCACCGCCGACGACCAGCGCGAACCATGCGAGATAGGAGAACGGCGAGCATGCCGCGCCGGCGATCATCAATCCGATGCCGAGCAATGCCCGGGAGGCGCGTTCGGTGAGGAAACGCTCCTGGGACTCGCGGATCGCGCGGACATTGAACGGATTGTCCAGTGGGGCAGCGATGATCGCGCCCAACGCGAAGCCCATCGCGTACTGCCCGTAGGACCCGACGCCGAGATGGGCGACAACCACAATCGTCCACAGCAACCCGGAGGCGCGGCCGCCGTAGGCCCAGCCGGCGGCGACCACCGCCTTGATCACATTGCGGCGACCATCGACGGGAGTCGGGGCGTCGGTCACCGTCACCGCGACCCCGCAGGCTTCGTTGAACTCTCTGACACCGACGACGTCCCCAACACCGACGACCACACCGAGACATAGCCCCCGATCACGGTGTCGGGTTCACGCAGCTTGCGCATACCTTCCACGCTCGCGCCCATCATCGCCAAACGCTCCGTGTCATCGACAATCTCGACGATCTTGCCGGCGAGCGCGGCCGGTGTCTGCTCGGGACTGACGCTGTCGTCGATCGCCACTGCCCCACCCTCGGCCCCCAACTCGCGCAGCGCACCGTGACCGGTGGTGACGATCGGTGTCAGATGACTGATGGCATCGGCGACCACACCGGAGGACGGATAGGCGGTGCCGTACGGGCTGCGATCGCCGTAGGGCACCACCAGCGCCCGAATCGAGGCGAAGTAACCGGCCATCTCCTCCTCGGCCAGCCCGCCGAGGATCTCGATGCCGTCACGGCTCGGCAGGTTCTCGGTGCCGCGGCCGGCGATCCGGATGGCGATGTCGTCGGGTAATTCGTCGCGCAGTCGTTCGACATGCTCGAAACCCTTGCCCCGGTATACGAGTCCGAAAAGCCCGACGGCTCGCGGACGGTCGGGGGCCGGCGGCATCTCCGGCATCGCCCGCACCGTCAGGGGCGCAACGTGCACCGTGGCGTCCGGATAGCGATCCCGCAGCGATTGTGCGCCGATCACGCTGGTGCCGAACAGAATCCGATCACCGAACACCCCTCGCTCGACGCGGCGGGAGACCGCTCGCATCGGGAAGTGCAGGCCGTGATTGAGTAACCGCTGACGCTGCAGGAATCGGGTGCGCGCGGGCCACCACACCAGTCCGGGCGGATCGTGCACCGTCGCGGAAATCGCCAGCTTGTCCGATGCCACAAGACCGGCTGTGGGCCAGAAGGATTCCACCGATCCGCCGGAGAACTCGGCGTGCAGCACGGTCGGCCGGTCGGACGCCGCGATCAACTCGGTCAGGTGTCGACGCCGCCGACGTAGGTCGGCCACCGTGTCGGACCCGGGGCTCCCGTGTCGGACCTCGATCACCTCGGCCACATGGCCGCGCAACGTCTCAGCAAATCGCACCGAATAGGAGCCCACCCCGCCACATTCGGCGCGCGGGCCCACGTGGATCACCCGTAGATCCGCCAACTCTGCCATCACTATCGGCGTCAGTAGAACAGCGGCCGGTACTTCGGCCGGTATCGGAGGGCGGTCTCGGGACGTTTGGAGATGACGCGAGCGGGCACCCCGCCGACGATGTCGAGATCGGCGACATCCTTGCCGACCATGGCACACGCGGCGACCACCGCACCGCGTCCGATGCTGACACCACTGACAATGGTTGCGCGACTGGCGATCCACACGTAGTCGCCGATATAGACCGGCTCGATGACGGGCACGAACTCCGGGCTGGCCGGGTCGTGTTTGCCGGCGATGATCTGGGTGTCGCTGGCGATCACCACATTGTCGCCGATGCAGATCCCGGATCGGGCGTCGAAGAGCACCCGGAATCCGATGGAGCAGGCCTCACCGATCCGGATCTGATCGATGTCGAAGACCTGGCAGCCCCGCAGGATCGAGGTGTCCTTGCCGATCTTGGCCCCGAACAACCGCAGGAAGCCCTGCCGGATCGTATGCGACGGGATGAAGGTGATGAGGTTGTTGTACAGCAGGATTCCGACCCGATTGCGCGCCTTGGCGATCGTGGAGATGTCGTTGAACGAATATCTCGGCGTGAAATCGTCCCGTTCGGGGACGGTGACGCTCGCCGGGGCGGCCACGGTCTCGTTGTCGCTCACACCATCTCCTTTGCCGATGCCGCCGGTCCGAGGTCGGTCGTTCCGGGTGCTGCCGATCTGTAACCTGGGGCGCTCTCGTCGATCACCCGTCGGATCTCGCCGATGAACGCGCTCTCGTCGAACTTGTGTACGTGATGGCGGATGACGTCGGTATCCCAGTCCATCGCCACCACCCGGTCCACCGCGTCACGGATCTGCTCGGGTTCGGGCTCGTCGAAGAAGTCACCGTTGATGCCCTCCACGACGGTGTCGAGGAATCCGCCCCATCGCAACACCACACACGGTTTGCCGTACATGCCACCCTCGAGCGGGGTCAGCCCGTAATCCTCGTAGCTCGCCGCCACGACCGCGGTGCAGTGCTGATACAACCACGCCATCTCGGTGTCGGCGAGATCCTGGAGCATGGTCACATTGTCGGGGCAGATCGCTTGCAGCGCATCTTTTTCCGGACCACGGCCGACGACGACGAGGCGGCGCCCACTACCCCGGAAGGCCTCGATGACCTTGTCGACGTTCTTGTAGGACAGCAGCCGGGAGATACACAGGAAGAAGGGGGCGTCGGTCAGCGACGCGTCCGGCGATACCGCGCCCTCGACCGGGGCGGGTGCGGTCACCGGTGCGGAGACCACGGTGGAGCTGAGTCCGTAGGTGGTGCGGATGCGGTCACGGACCGCGTTGGAGATCGCCAGGTAGCGATCGCAGTCGTAGGCGGCCCGACGGTCCCACCGCTTGAGTCCCGGTCCCATCGCGGCCATGGCGAACCGTTTGAGTCCGCTCGGCGACTCCCCGAGGTACACGTCGGTCTGATAGAGCCATCGCGCAGGCGAATAGCAGTAGACGATCTTGGTTCCGGTCGTGGAGAAGCCGTGCGCCCACCCGCTGGTGCTGGTGAGCACGATGTCGGCGTCGATGACCATCCGTGATGCAGCAAAGGGCAAGAGCGGCAACGCAGCCCGGTGGTTCTTGCGCAGGAATCCGACCCGGTTCACCGGCGAGGTCACGACGGTCTTCTCGGCGAACTCCGGATAGGTCTGATCGGGTTCGAAGAGCAGTGTGTGGATCACCGCCTCCGGGAAGGCCCGGCTCAGCGACAGCACCACCTTCTCTGCGCCACCGCGTTGGGTCAGATAGTCGTGCGCAATGGCGATCCTTGGACGTGGAGCGTCATCAGTAACCACGGGTTCTTCCATTCTTTGTGAGTGCGCAACCCACAGATCGCCGCGGTAGGACCGTACAAGCGTACGCGGCCGCCACCTACGGTCACGTACACAATTCTCACCACAGAAATCAGTCAGCGCGTGCTGGGAATGCCACCGCATCCCTGGGACAGGGGAAACGCTAACACCGCATCCGACGATCGGCATCTCGACTGCATGGTGACCGGGATCTCTCACGCATTTCTGTAACGCAACTTACACAGCGCACGAAATCCATTGCTTGTATCGCACGTGGAATCCGGAAGATTCCGTCGATCACCCCGCCAGAACCGACGCGGCGTATTTCGGCGTCCAGTCGTAGGTGAACAACGCCCCGAAGTTCTGCTCGCGGTCGGTGGTGGAAGTCCCCGAGTCACGAATCGTATAGATCAGCGCCGGACCGGCGAACCCGCAGTTGGCGGCGTACCACAGCATGTCGGTGATCTGCTTGGCCTGCTCAACCTGGCTCACCCCATCGGGCGAGCCGGCGGCGGTGGGGGCACCGAACTCGGTGAACCAGATCTTCTTGGCGCCGTCACCCCGCGCGATCATCAGATTGCGCAGGCCAACGGTGTCGCTGATGGCATTCTCCGGATTGGTCGTGATGCCGCTGGGAAAGACGTACGGATGCATCGCGGCCGCGTCGAAGTATCCTTGCGCGCCGCTGTTGTACATCGCGGTGTAATACGAGAGCGGAGAAAACGGACCGACCGAGCGCGCGAGACCTGCACTGATGACCGTGGCGCCGGGCTGTGCCGCCTTGACCGCCGTGTATGCGGACTTCAGCAGCGAGGTGTAGCGCGCTGCGTCGACGCTGCCACCGAAGAACAGCGGCAGGTTCACCTCATTCCAGATCTGGTAGTTCGACACGTTGGCGCCATACCGCGAGATCAGGGCGTGCAGGAACTTCGAGAGGTCGCCGTTGTTGGTGGGCGGGGCGGTGAAGAAGCTGCCTGCCGGGCGCGACCAGGCCGGCGATGACACCACCGTGGCCAGCACTTTCAGTCCATGCGCGCGGGCGGAGTTGATCAGGCGGTCGGGCGTCGACCAGTTGTAACTGCCCCGGGTCGGCTCGATGGTGTTCCAGTCGATGACCACTCGCAGCCAACTCGCCTTGGTAGCGGTGACGCCGTCGAGTTCGCGGTTCAGGTCGGCCTGCGACAACCACAACATGTCGCTGCCGCCGGCGAACCCGTAGCCGTCCGGCGGGATGGACACCTCAGCACTGGCGCGGCCCGGCTCGGCGCCGACCATTCCTGCACCGAGGACGGCGATCACGACGAGAACGATGGAGAAAAGCCGCAAACGGCGCACCGTGCTGGGCATGACATGTTTCATGCACGCATCGTAACCAGAGCTTCTGACACATTCTTCATGAGAGGTGAAATACATGTGAATTGCGTGACAATCGCCCGAATGCTGTCCAATTCCGGTATCTCGGCGCGCCAATTGTCGGGCAGCATGCGAACATCTCTTTGTCGGTCCCGAGGAACGGGCTCGCCGACGATGCTGCGTCCACGGCATCCACTGACTTCAGAAAATGGGGTTCGTATGAAAACCGCGCTCATCACCGGCATCACCGGTCAAGACGGCCTTTACCTGTCCGAGATGTTGCATTCCAAGGGCTACCGGGTCGTGGGATTGGTTCGGGGACAGAACAACCCGAAGGCCGACGCCCTCGCTCTCACTCACCCCTTCGTGGAGGTGGTGTCCGGAAACCTGCTGGATCTGTCGAGTCTGATGCGGGCGATGGCCTTCGCGAATCCCGACGAGGTGTACAACCTCGGCGCGGTATCATTCGTCGCGTACTCGTGGCAGAATGCCCGGCTGACCAGCGATGTGACCGGTACGGGCGTGCTCAACATGCTCGAAGCCGTGCGCCTGCACCAGGACACCACCGGCAAGCAGATTCGCTTCTACCAGGCATCGAGCTCGGAGATGTTCGGCAAGGTGCAGGAAGTTCCGCAACGCGAATCGACATTGCTGTGGCCACGGTCGCCCTACGGAGTGGCCAAGGTCTTCGGTCATTACATGACCATTAACTATCGCGAATCCTACGGAATGCACGCCAGCTCCGGAATTCTGTTCAATCATGAATCCCCGCGTCGCGGACCGGAATTCGTGACGCGCAAAGTCAGTCGCGCAGTCGCGCGCATCCATCTCGGACTCCAGGAGTCGCTCGCGCTGGGCAATCTTGATGCCAAGCGCGATTGGGGCTTCGCCGGCGACTACGTGCGCGCGATGTGGCTGATGCTGCAGCAGGCAGAGGCCGACGACTACGTGATCTCCACCGGCGAGACCCACTCCATCCGCGAACTCCTCGACGTCGCCTTCGACGAGGTGGGCATCAATGATTGGGAGCGCTACGTGGAGATCGATCCACGTTTCTTCCGTCCCGCCGAGGTGGATCTGCTCATCGGCGACTCCAGCAAGGCGCGCACCCAACTCGGGTGGACACCGGAGGTCGACTTCGACAGCCTGGTGCGGATGATGGTGCGTTCCGATGTCGCAGCCGAATCACGCTCCGTGACACGCGAAGTCGCCTGATGCCACACCGCGCGCTGATCACCGGCGCGAGCGGTCAGGACGGCCGGCTGCTCACCGTGGCACTCGCAGATCGCGAATGGCAGATCACCGGCGTCATCGGTCCGGGTAGCAACGCGGCACCCACCGACCTGCCCGGGGACGCCGAGCCGATCGCGATCGATCTCAGCGATGTCGATGCGTGCGCGTCAGTGGTCGAGACCGTACGACCCGACGTCATCTTCCATCTCGCCGCGGTGTCGTCGGTCGGTCAGAGCTGGCAGGATCCGGTGCACACCGGTCAGGTCAATGCCCAGGCGACGGCCGCAGTGCTCACCGCGGCCCGGGATCTGGTACGCGACGGCCATCCGGTACATGTGGTCAATGCGTCAAGTGCGGAGATATTCTCGGGCACACGCACTGCCCCGCAGGACGAGACCACTCCGATCTGCCCGACGTCACCGTACGGGGTGTCCAAGGCATACGGCCATCTGCTCGCCGCGGCGTTCCGCGCGCAAGGGGTGAGTGTGTCGAACGCGATCCTGTATCCCCACGAGTCCCCGCTGCGGGCCCCGCATTTCGTCACCCGTAAGATCACGCGGGCGGTCGCCGAGATCGCGGCCGGTACGAGAACCGAATTCGCGCTGGGCAATCTCACCGCCCGCCGGGACTGGGGCTGGGCGCCGGATTACGTCGAGGCGATGATCTCGATGGCCGACGCGCAGGCCGACGACGATTTCGTCGTGGCCACCGGTGTCTCGCACAGCGTCGCCGACTTCGCCGGCGCAGCGTTCGCGGCCGCGGGCATCACCGACTGGCATCATCACGTCCGCACCGACAAGTCGTTGTTCCGGCCCGCCGACAGCATCGACCTCGTGGGTGACAGCACCCGCTTGCGGACCACGCTGGGCTGGCGCCCCACCAAGACCTTCAGCGAGGTCGTGGCGGCGATGGTCGAGCACGACATGGCGTCGGTCGACCATGACGTCGCCACGGCTCAGCCCGCCGGGTCGAGCCGGACCGTGGCGTAGGCACGGAACATCCGCTCCCCCAACACCTGGGCGCCGGCCGCGTCGTAGTGGATGAACTCACCGGGATTGTGCATCCCCGCGGGGCCCTCGACGAAGGCGCACATCTCATGCCGGGACGGTGTATCGCGGTGTACTGCATCGATTCCGGGATAGCGGTCGTGACCGGTCGTAATCTCCTCGGGCACCATCTGCCCGAGGAGGAACGGCACGGTGCCGAATCGGTCACGCAGGCGCCGAATCAGGGTGTCGAGGCGGTCCCGATAGACCTCCGGTGCCGTCAGCGGTACATCGCTCTCCCCCTGATGCCACAGCACCGCAACGAGTTCGGATTCGGGACCGGCGGCCCGGAGCGCGCCCGCGATCTGGGTGACGGCCCGGTCGAAGAGGTTCACGCGCACCAAGCGCTCGTCGGGGTCCCAACTGAACCCGTTCTTCGGGTGGAAACTCGTGTCGCCGCGCGCCGCGGGGACGAGCAGGACCGCGCTGCCGGTGTCCTCGGCGAGCAGCCGACCGAAGGTGGTCCCGAATCCGACTCCCGCACCGGGGATTCCGTGCAGAAGCGGATCCTCGGCGAGCAGAATCCGTCCACGGCGGCGTCCGCATCCGGGCCACTGATGCACTCGCGGATCGATGACGGGTGCGGCCGCGGCGTCGACGAGCCGACCCGCACCATGGGCGTTGGACTGGCCGAGGACGGCAACGACCTGATAGGGCGGGGTCGGGGTGACCGGTGTTCCGGACGCCAGCGCCCGTTTGACGGTGTCCTTTGCACGGATACGCCACTGCACGGCTTTCGCGGCGTCACCGTGGATCCGCAACTCGGCGGCCGACGGCGCCCACTCGGTCTGATCGGTCATGTGGTCATCCTCCTGCGCAGGTATCGGGAGCGGTTGCGCCCGTGAATCTCTGGCCGATCCATCCCAGTACGGCATCACCGTTGAGGTCGCCGTGCACCTTGTCGGGCTGGAAGTCGGCGTCGACGACGGTGCCAGCGGCGCACAATTCACCGATGTAGGCGCGGGTCCAGTCCGAATCGATGAAGGTGTCCTTGCCGCCGTAGACGATGAGCATCGGCACCGGTGTGCGGGTGACGGGCGCGCGGGATCGCATCAGCCGGGCGACGAGACGGTTCTGCGCGTCGGTGGTGCGTGGCGCGATGTCGGTGGGGCGCAGCTGTGCGGCCACCGCCTCGCGGCGGTCACCGGCCGAGGGGGCACACTGCGACAACGCATCCCAGCCCGCCACGGCGGCGCCGGCACGGTAGTCGTCGAGGGCAACGCTGTGGTCGGCACGCGCCCACGATTCGATCACCCACTGCAACATCAGTCGCTGATCGGGGGTGGCGGTCCCGGCACGCGCCTTGCCCACGACACCGACGACGTCGGCGGCCGGGGCGAGCGCGGCGGCACCGAGCATCTCGAGCCCCGCACCGTAGTTGGGGAATTCGGTGGCGGCGGCGACCACGGCCCCGCCACCCTGGGAGCCGCCGTAGGCGACGAACCGTGGCGAGGTGTCGGCGAGTACCGCACGCGCGGCTCGCACGCTGTCGATGACGTTGAAGCCGGCCGTCGGCGCGTCGAGATACGGGTGTACCCCTGGCGCTCCGAGGCCCTGATAGTCGGGCAGCGTCACCACATATCCCTGTCGGGCGAGATTACCGGCGAGCGCCCCGAGACCGTACATGCCCGCGGCGACCGACGGGGCACACGGCATGTTGATCCCGGTGGTGCCGTGGGCGAAGGCGATCACCGGCCGGCCCCCGCGCGGTGCGTCGCCGGTACCGGCCACGACGACGGCGCTGACCACCGTCGGCGAGTTCGTGGTGGCGTCGGTGGAGCGGTAGGTCACGCGAAAGGCCTTGACCCCGGCGAGTTTCGTCGAGATCGGCAAACCGTTGAACGTCTCGGCCGACACCACCGATCCCGGACCCTCACCGGGCCGGAATCCCACCGCCTCCTTACCGACGACGAGGACGGCGGCCAGACGCACCGAGATCACCACCACCAGCACGAGGAGCACGATCACCGCGAACGCGAGCAGACCGAACAGCACCCGGTGTCGACGGATGACTCCCGTCCGGCGACCACGGATCACTCCCGTCATCGCACCTTGAACCGGCGCGCATAGGTCATGGCGGGTTTCTCCACGAAATGGAAGGTCACACTGGCCAGGGCGAAGCTCACCGCACTGCATGCCACGATGTTGACCGCCAGTCCGGCCCAGGAATCCCCCTGCAGCACACCCAGTCTGATCAGCACGATGATCACCGGGAAATGCCACAGATAGATGCTCAGCGAGATCCTTCCCAGATATTCCAGGGGCCGCCAGTCCAGGGCGCGGGCGAAGACGCTGTCGCCGCCCGCCGCCATCGGCAACACGATGATCAGGATGAGCAGACCGGAGGCGAGTGCGGTGAACGTCGACTGGAAGTTGGAGCCGGCGGCGATGAGTACCAGCATGATCAGCAGGCTCGGAACGATGGCAATGATCGCCGCGATCCGGATCGGTCGCACCCGGCGGGCGTCGATCATCCCGACGCCGACGGCCACGAACACCACCGTCGCCAGCATCCCGAAGGCGAAATTGTCACTCGAGGCCACAAAGCTGCGCAGAACCACCGCCGCCCAGTTCGGGCCCCAGTTGGCCTCGATGGTGGTGGTGATGCCCGCACGTTCGGTGAGCCAGGCGGCCAGGACCTTACCGGCGATCCCGAGCACGATGAGGATCGCCGGTGGTGCGAGGACGAGCACGGCGAGGTTGGTGCCGAATCGCCGCCGCAGGAACCACATTGCCGCGCCGAACACCGGAAGGCAGGCGTAGAAGACGAGTTCGAGAGTCAGCGACCAGGACGGGCTGATACCGGTTTGCAGGTAGTGCGGGAAGTAGGACTGCAACAGGGTCAGGTTGGTGGCGAGTTGCCCGGGATCGGTGATCATGCCGGTGCCCGCGTCGGTGCCGGTGTGGCTCGACGCCCACTCGTTGTGCAGGAACGAGGCCTGCAGCGCGAAGTTCACGATGAGGAAGATGACGAGATAGCCGGGGAACACCCGCAGCAGCCGATGGATGACGTAGGCGCGGGTGTCGGGCTGGGTCTGCTTGTGCTGCAGCAGGGCTCGCACATACGGCAGGTACAGCAGGAAACCCGAGAGTGCGAAGAAGAAGATCAGTGCCTGACCGAGCAACGCCAGACCGCCCTTGGCCATCGTGTCCGGGGAGCACTGATTGGCCACGTGCACGATGAGCACCGCCCAGCACGCCACACCGCGTGGTCCGTCGAGCCCGCGGATGCGGCCGGCCTTGTAGGCCGGGGGGCTCGTGGGGGTCGGGTCCGCCGGTGTCGCGGCGGGCGTGACTGGTGGTTGCCGTCGGTCGGCGAGTTCTTCGGTCATCGTTGCTCACTCCCGGGGGGCGGTACCGCATGTGGAGAACGCCGGCTCGTCGTCGAACCTGTTGAGCATCCAGCCGACGACGATGTCGCCACTGACGCCGCCGTGATCGGCGTTCGGCTGGAATTGCGATTGCAGTGTGGCGCCGCCGGCACACGCCGTTCCGATGGCCGCGGCGGTCCACCGGGAGTCGATCAACTGATCGCGCCCGCCGTAGAGCACCAGCATCGGTGCGGCCGGGCGCTGGTCGGGCACCCCGCGACGGGCCAGCAACGCGGTGAGCGCGGCGGCGTCGGCCGGTGAGTCCGGTGTCAGATCGTCGGGACTCAACGATCGCAGGATGCTCGCACGCGCCTGTGCGTGCGCCGGAAGGCATTGGGCCAGTTCATTCCAATGGCTCTGGGCCGCACCGCGTACGTATTTGCCGATGTCGAATCCGGGGTTCTCCTGTTGCACGGCGAGGATAAGCCACGTGTAGAGGCCGTACTGGTCGAGGGTCAGTTGTCGGCGGGTCGCGAGATCGACCAGACCGGAGAACTGCGCGGCCGGTGACAGGCTCGCCGTCCCCCGCAGATCGAGTCCCGTTCCGTAGGTGCCGGCCAGCGTGTTGGCCGCCCATACTGCTTGTCCGCCTTGGGAACCGCCGAGTGCGGCCCAGCGGGTGGACACCCCGGGCACCAGTGCTCGGGCTGCCCGGACTGCGTCGATGACGTTCATCCCCTCGGTCCGCGCGTCGAGATAGGGGTGGGTGGGATCGCTGCTGCCGGGGTAGCCGAGACCCTGATACTCCGGCACGACCACCACGTAGCCCTGCTCGAGCCACGCCGCGGCGGTCGCGGCGAGGTCGCCGAGAGCCGGGTCGAGGGTCACGCCGCATTCGCCGAGGAGTCCGGTGGTCCCGTGGGCGAGAACGACCGTGTCCCACCCGTCGGCCGGACGGGCCGAGGACGGGACGAACACCGCGCCCCACACCGTCGTCGGGGCTCCGGTGCGGCCGTCGGTGGACACATACCGGATGCGCAGGGCGGTGCTCGCCTGTGCGGTCACGCGGCGGTCGAGGTACGGCATGGTCTGGGCGGCGCGCAGCGCGCCCGGTCCGGTGCCACTGGTGTTGACGTCATAGGCCACACCGAGGTCGTCGGAGCCGGTGGGAGCGGAGTCCGGTTTCGACGAACATCCGGTGGCGAGGACTGCGACGATCACCAGGATCGCCAGCCACCATCCCGCACGTCGGCGCGATGGTGGTGCCTCGGCCGCCATCCGAGGAGTCGGTTCGTGAGTGTCTGTCATCGGTCGGCCCCCATCGCCGGTTCACGCACGCGGACAACTGCTTCCCGCGGCGTCTCGATGACGTCGCGGGAGATCCCGACACCCACGACGCACACGCTCGAGAGCACCACGCCGAGCACGAGCGCGGTCAGCAGCGTCGTCGAGATCCCGGGAGACACCGATGCCACCGACGAACCGGCGTCGATGACCTCGGCGTCATACTGCGGCATGCCGTCGGTGCGGCTCCATTCGAGTTCGGTGACCAACGCGGCGAGGTTCGTGCCGACCCCGCGGGCCAGCGTCTGCGCCGCGTCGGCGGTCGGGCCCTTGGCGCCTATCGTGATCACGGCGCCGTCGCCGTACGGCAGCACCGTGATCCGGCTGCGCAGCGCGGCGATGTCGGCGCCGCCGAGGGCGCCGGTGGCATCGGCGAGGCGCGTGCGTCCCAGTACCTGGTCGGAGACGGCGAGGTCACTGTAACTCGAGATACGCAGTCGCCCGGCCAGATCGGAGGCCTGCGCCGCCGACACCGTCGCCGGGCCGGTCGCGGTGACCAGCAGCCGTGCCTGCGACTCGTAGGCGTGCGGCAGGAAGATGAAGGCCACGAGGCCGGCCACGACCGCCCCGAGGGCCGCGGCGGCGATCACCGGCAGACCCCGGACCCATAGTGCGGCGTAATCGGCGGGTGTGCGGTCGCTGGGTGACCTCATGGCAGGTCACCGCAATTCTCCGGTGGGGTGGGTCCGCCGTTCGCGAGACTGCGCATCCAGGCGACCGACTGGCTGGAATCCAGGGTGGAGTGGGATTCACCGATACGTTTGATGGCCTGTACGTGACCGCCCTGCCGGCAGGACTGCGCGATCACGCGGGCGGTCCACGGCCAGTCGATCAGCGGGTCGTCGGAGCCGTACATGATGAAAAACGGTTTGCCGCCGAAGTTCCCGGTGCCCAGCGGGAGGCCGGTGCGATCGAGCCAGTCGTAGAGGCGTTGCCCGGCGGCGGCGGTCCTGGGTCGCAGATCCTGCGGTCCCAGCGATGCGGTGGCGCGGAGCTGACCCTCGAAATCGCCTGCCGGGATGCAATTCAACACGTCTTCCCACACCGACTTGGCGTACGGCGAGCGGTAGTCGTCGGCGTTGAACTCGTCGGGGAGCACCCGCGACAGCGCGTCGATGAGGTACGCGAGCAGCGGGTACTGGTCGCGGGTGAGGGTGCCCGCCTCGGCCTTGGTGACCAGATCCCGCATGTTCGACACCGGAACCAGCCCGACCGTACCCAACAGGTCCAGGCCGCCGCCGTAGGAATCGGCGAGATCGCCTGCGGCCCAGGCGGCCATCCCGCCGAGTGACACCCCGTAGGAGATCCACTTGTCCGACAGCGACGGGTAGGTGGCGCGGGCCGCGCGGACCGCGTCGATCATGTTGTACCCGTAGGTGCGCGCATCGAGGAACGGGTTGTCGACGTCGTTCATGCCGAGACCCTGATAGTCGGACATGGCAACGGCGAAACCGTTGTACAGCAACGCCGCGATGATCACGTCGTTACCCAACAGGTTGGTGTAGAGCGACGGAGCGCACTTGTGGCGGACACCGGAGTTGCCGTGGCCCAGTGCGACGGTCACCCATCCCCCGGCGGGGGGCCGGCCGCCGGGAACCGCGACGACCCCGGACACGACGGTCGGCCGGCCGGTGATCCCGGAGGTGGACCGGTATTCGACACGATGTACGACGGCACCGAGTTCGGTGATGGGTGCGATCTCCTCGGAGCCCGCCATGCCCACGGTCAGCACCGAGCCCGGTGCCGATCCACCGGCCGCACGATCAACACTCGGGGCTGGCAACGGAGTCACCAGTGGCGACCCGGAAACGTCGGGGGCCAGGGCGATCGCCCCGGGTTGGTCGTCATGGGCGGCGCACGCCGACGCACCGAGAATCATGGTGGCCGCCAGGACGATCACCGTCCTCCATCGACGTCGCGGCCCGCCCGAGGTGCTGTGCGGCCGGTGCTGTTTCACCGCGACTCACGCAGCGCGGGTTCGGGCAGACCCGACCCGGTTTCCCCCGAACCGGATGCCACCGACCCGGATGCCGTGCCCGCGGGCGTCGGCTCCTCGGAGTCCGCGGACGATCGGGCGACGTCGGTCCTCCCCGGGGTGCCGGCGTCCGCGGACGACGCACGGCGGGCCGGGGCGCCGAAGGTCAGAACCGTGCCGATCACCGTGCCGACGGTGCCGACGGACTCCACCGCAGTGCGCAGCGCGGAGCGCGTGGTGCGGCCACGACGGGCGACGACGACGACACCGTCGGCCAGACCTGCGATGGCGCGCGCGTCCGGCCCGAGCGCCCCGGCGTCGACGACCACCACGTCGAAATGCTGACGTGCTTGTGCGAGAACCATTTCCAGCCGACGTGACCCCAGGAGTTCGCCGGGTGCCGGCGGGACGGGGCCGGCCGGCAGGAAGGCCGGCGTCGCGGTGGTCTGGACCTGCCCGAGCAGGTCGGACTCCCCGGTCAGGATGGTCGACAGGCCGGCGCTCGCACCACCGCCGAGCCGCGCCGTGAGGGACGGGTCGCGCAGGTCGCCGTCGACGAGCACCACCGATTGGCCCGACCCGCCGATCTCGGCGGCGAGATTGGCGGCAACAGTCGACGTGCCGACCTCGGAACCGGCGCCGACCACCGCGACGAGCCGCGGTGCCGTGCCGTCGGGAGTACGTTTCGCGCCGATGAATCTGACATTGTTGCGCAGGTCGCGGTAGCCGTCGCCCTGCGGATCGTGGGCGAGGTCGGTGATGAGGACGGCCTCGGCTCGGGCGGGTTCGTCGGCGATCACCGCGAGCACCGGAAGATCTGTGGTATCAGCAAGTGCGAGTGGATCATTGACACGACGGCGCGCCCGCAATCCGAGGAGCAGTGCGACGACGACACCGACGATCAGACCCACCACGGCACCGAGGGCGGTCAGCAACCACCACGCCGGCCCGGAGGGGGCACCGGGCAGCGACGCCTCGTCGTAGACGATGGCGGTGGCCGCGGGTTCACCACCGCGCCGTGAGGTCTCGAGTTCCTGCACGACGGCGACCGTCTCGCGGGTCACAGCCGCAGCCTCCGACTGGGCACGGGCGGCCGAGCCGGCGCTCACCGAGATGTCGAGGATGACGGTCTTGTCGACCGGGGTGGCCGTCGTCGACGCCTTCAGGTCGGCGGCACTCACCTGGCCGTTGAGGGCACGGGAGGCGCGTTCGGCCACCTGGTCACTGGTGGCGACCTGGGCGTAGGAATTGACCCGCGCCTCGGCGAAGAGGTTGTTCTGGTAGGACTCCCCAACCGATGTGCCGCCCTCCGCGGACACGAAGAGCTTTGCCGTCGACACATATTTGACAGGCTGGATGAACATTCCGTAAACAAATCCGGCAGTGGCGAGAATCACCATTCCGGCAATCAGCACCCACCAGACCTTCACGAGAATGTGGACGTATTCCCGAACAGCCACCGGGCAAACTCCTTTCAGTCGGCCGGACCCACCTCTAAGCCTCAGCCGCAGTGACCTTTTCGGGTCTATCCGGTGAACTCAGACATTCGCCGACCCTGATGGCACTTTCGCAGACCATAGTCGACAACCGCCGCCAACGCACTCGGAGAGTTGAATGCCCAAGAAAACGCACTCACCGATGCGCCGGGCGCCATTGGTTCGGCATTCTTCGGCGTGTGACCCGGGCCCGGTCATGTAAAGATGCTCACCGTGGGAACAGTGCGCGCAGCGACAATCGTGGGTTCGGTGTCGGCGATCACTTTTGCCGCCATCATCGCCGGGCCGACGCCGACCCAACTGGTGATGCTGCTCGCCATCGTCATCGTGGGTACCTACATCGGACTGGCGCATCCCACCTGGTTACTGTGGGCACTGGCCGTCGTGCTCGCCTGTCTGCCCGCCGGATATGTGCCCGGGGTGCATCTGCCGCTCATCTTCGCGATGACCTCGGCGGTGTTGCTCGCCACCGTCATTCATCCCCCAACACGGTCGTTCACTGCCGGGTCCCCCACTGCAGGGTCTCGCATCGCGCTGCAGCCGTTGGACCGATTGCTGATCCTGTTCGCGCTGATCGCGATTCCGTCGGTGGTGTTGACGATGACCGGACTCGCCGACATCGTCGAATACGCGAAATGGGCGACGGCGGTGTTGTTGATCGTCGCCCTGCGACGCCTCACCGGATCGCAGCTGGCCACCTTCGGGCGGGTGTTCGTCGGTGCCACCGCGGTGTCCGGCCTGATCGGCCTCGTCATGCTGACCGTCGACACCGGTGGCAAGACCTTCAGCCTGCTCTCGCCGTTCGGGTACACCCCGGCATCGGCGGGACGATTCGTCTACACCGGCGCCACCGCGATCCCGCGTCTTTCGGGGACGTTCATCGACCCGAACGCCGCGGGCATCGGTCTGCTCGCGGCACTGATGATCTGCCCACTGGTGTTCCGCGGACGAACCCGCTGGCTGCTGGGGCTGTTCCTACTCGTATGCATCGCCGGCACCCTCAGCCGTGCGGCGTTGTTCTCGGTGGTCCTCGGCGTCCTCCTGATGCTGTTGTTCCACACCATGTCCGGACGCGCCCGCGGATACATCGCCGGATCGATGGTCGCCGGAATGGTGGTCCTCGCCGCGGTCCCGGCGTCGCGACACCGGATCTTCTCGTCGTTCGGTTCCGGCGACACCGGCTCGTCGGCGCGCGGGGACGCGTTGCGCGACTACCCGGCGAACATGGCCGGCCACTGGCTTCTCGGACACGGCTGGGGCATACCGGAGTTCAAGGACCCCTCGCTGGCGTTCACCATCAACTACGTCGCCAATGCACCATTGCTTGCGATTTATCGTGGTGGTCTGTTCGTCGGGATCGTGTTCACCGTCGTCATGCTGTACTGCTGCCGGCTGGCGTATCGATGCCTGCGACACACCCGCTGGGAGCCGGCCTTCTTCGGCGGGTGTTTCATCGGGTTCTTCGTCCTGGGCATGCAACTGGACTTCAGCACCGTCACCATCCCCGTGTCGGTGACCGATCTGTCGGTGATGATCGCGTTTCTCGCTTTCGCCCAGCGGTTTTCGACGTCCGACGAGTCCGTCTCGACCCGCGCGACAGCCCGGGCGACATCGGTCGGCGCCGGTTAGGGCCGGATGCGCGCGTACCTACGGCGGCATCGCACCCTGCGTCGGGCGTTGATCGTCGGTGTGGTGACCGCGCTCCTGCTCGGCTCGGCGTTCTGGGTCGTCGGGTATTTCCTGTTCTACCGGTCCCACGAGGACACCCTGCGCCGCGCCGACGCCATCGTGGTCCTCGGCGGCGAACACGACGGGCGGGAACAGTACGGGATCGACCTCGCCCGACGCGGCTACGCGCCGGTGGTGCTGCTCTCGGACCCGTACAACCGCTTCGACGGGAAGGTCCCCGACCCGGTGATGGATCGCGCGTGCGCCGCGAGTACCGCTGCGGTGCAGGTGATCTGCTTCGTCCCGCAACCGGGCACCACGGTCGGTGAGGCGATGTTCGCGACCAGGATGGCGCGCGAACACCGATGGCGGTCGATGATCGTCATCAGCTGGCGCTTCCACCTCGTGCGTGCCCGGATGATCTTTGACCAATGCGGTGCCGACGGGGTGGTGATGCGGGCGGTGCCCCGCGATTATCCGTCGTCGGTCCTGTACTGGGGTGCCAATTTCGCGTATCAATACGCGGGTCTGGCGAAGGCTGCGGCCGTCGGGTGTGATCGGTGAAATCACACCCACACCCATCACGAGTGGTGAGATCACGAGCAAGGGGATCAGTCATGCGACGACGACGCACATCCAGCGTGTCCCGACGAGTGCTCCGGGCCGGCACCGCCATCGCGGTCTGCGGCGCCGCGGCGTTCGCGGCGGCACCCCCGGCCGCGGCGGTCAGCCCAGATCAGTTGCGCCCCAACTGCACCTGGGCGAGCGCCGCCGACGAGGCCGCCACCGTACAGACCTGCGCGGTGTACTCGGCAGCGATGAACCGGATCATCCTGGTGCAGATACGGCCGTCGGCGCTGGCGGCCGGGTCCGCCGAGCACGCCGTCTACCTGCTCGACGGCATCAGTGCGCCCGATACCCGCAGCACCTGGGCCGACGCCAACAGCGGCGCACTGGCCGCCTACAGCAGCACCTACAACCTGGTGATGCCCGCCGGCGGGGCCGGAACGTGGATGACCGACTGGCAGAGCACACCGGAGGGCACGGGCGGCACCCCGGGGGCGTCGGCCGAGTGGGAGACCTTCCTGTCGACCGAATTACCCGCCTACCTCGCCGACGACTTCTCCGTCGAGCCCGGCGGCAATGCGATCGTCGGCCTGTCGATGTCGGGTGGGCCCGCGCTCACCCTCGCACTCGATCACCCCGAGATCTTCACTGTCGCGCAGTCACTTTCCGGTTTCTACCAAACCAATAATCCCATCGGGTGGTTCGTGATCCCGGCCATCCAGAGTTTCGTCACCGGCATCGCCAACGGCAACACCGCGATGTGGGGTGATCCGCTCGGCCCGACGAGCACGTGGTCGGCGCACGACGTCTCGGCCCGAATCGGCGAGATCACCGCCTCGGGTCAAAGGATACTCATCAGCACCGGAATCGGAGTGCCCCTGCCGCAAGACTTTCTGATCATGGCCATCACCGGCAATCCCGTGGCCTTCGTCAGCGGCGTGGCCATCGAACTCGGGTCGCTCGCCTCCACGCTGGCCCTCAACGCCCAGGCCGTCGTCTACGGGCTACCCGTCGACTTCTCCTACCACGTCGGGCTGCACAGCTGGACCCAGTGGTCGGCGAACGCCGGGGCCGATGCGACGGCGGTGGAGTCCGCTCTCGCGGCGGCGAATTCACCGACGACATCGAGCACGGCACCCCGGACGTCGACCGCCGGGGCCGCAGCGATCGTGGGTTCCACGGCGGTCGTGAGTACCACGGCGATCGCGAGTACCACGGCCACGACCACCGTGGAGACCAGTGCGGCGGTGAGTTCTGCGGGGACAACAACCACGGGGAGCAGTGCGTCGTCCGGCGACGCCGGCCCGGATGTGGCGTCCTCGGGTTCGGCCGTATCGAGCACGGCGAGGCAGACATCGACGGCGCCCTCGGTACCGTCCGCTGACTCGATCCTCGCGCCCGGTACCGACTCCGCGTCGGTGCCCACCGCTTCGACGGCTCACTGAACCTCGCCGGGTCCTTCACACCGGCATTCATTCCCTGTTCACGAAAGAAAACGGAAATGGTCCGCTCTCGATAGCGCGCGCCAATTCACAACATTCCGTGTGGCGGATTCTCACGCCATTTGATATCAATTGACATCAGAGGCGGACCTGCAATCCGCGCACGGTCCATTCATTTGAGGACAGTCCATGCGGAATCGTAGTCCAGTCATGTCGTCCACACGGGTCGCCGCATTGTGTGCCACCGCGATTCTCGGATTCGGGACGGTGTCGAGCGCGCCCTTCCTCACCATCCCGCCCGTCGCGTCGGTGATCAGTCAGGCTTCGCCCGTGCCGATTCGCCTGGTGGCCGTGATCGATCAGAGTTCGACGACCATCGGCATCGCCGATTCCTCGCTGTACGGCCTCGACTCGGCCACGTTGGACACCACGCTTGACCACATCGCCTCACTCGGGGTGACCAGTGTCCGGGTGGCGATCCCGTGGATGAGCGTGGAGGCCAGGGAGGGGACCTACGACTGGACGCAACTCGATGCGCTCGTATCGGCGGCACAATCGCGCGGAATCAGCATCGTCGCCACCCTCACCGGAACGCCGGCGTGGGCCGGAAATATCATCAATGGTCATTTCGATCCCGACGAGTACGCCGATTTCGCCAGCGCGGTGGCCTCCCGGTACAAGAATGAGATCAGCGGCTACGAGATCTGGAACGAACCGAATGCCGCACTGTTCTACAACCCGATCGACCCGACGTCGTATACCGCATTCCTCAAAGACGCCTACACCGCGATCAAAGCCGCAGACCCGAACGCCCTCGTGATCGCGGGAGTCCTCGGAGCGACGACCACGACGGGCGCCGCCCTCGATCCCGTGACATTCGTCCAGGAGATGTATGCGGCCGGGGCCGCGGGCTACTTCGACGCGTTGTCGTTTCACCCGTACCAGTTCTCCGAGGAGTACAGCGAGAACGATCACGCGGACTCTCCGGCCAGCCAGGTGACCGCCATCCAGGCGCTGATGGCCCAGTACGGGGATACGGCGAAGAAGATCTGGATCACCGAGTACGGCGAGCCGACCACCGGGAGCTACACCCAAGCGCAGCAGGCGGCGTTCATCCAGGACTTCATCGAGGCCTGGCAGAACCAGACCGGTGCGGGACCGATCTACATCTACACCACGCGTGACACGGATACCGGCTCGTCGAACGTCGAGGACAACTTCGGTTTGTACGAGACCGACTGGACCCCCAAACCCGCCGCCCAGGTCCTCGCCGATCTGGTCGCCCAGTACTCCGGAAGCGGCTCGGCCACTCACGATCTCGGTCAAGCACTGGCGACCGCGCTGCAACAATGGGTCACCCAGCTCGCGCAGTCGCAGCTCGCCGCGATCCAGCAGCTCTGGCAGGACCTGGCCAGTGCACTGCAATCGATGTTCGGCGTCTCCGCGACGACCACGACCCAAACGGTGGCCACGGCCGCCGCGCTGAGCACCGCGGCCGGGGCCACTGCGACGACGTCGGCCACTGCGACATCTGCTGCGGTGCCGGCTGCTGCCACGCCGGCGACCTCGACGACATCCGAGAGTTCTGTGCCCACCACGACGGCTGAGTCGCCCACGACGTCGGCGGCGCCGACCGCATCGAGTTCTTCGTCGGCAACGACGACTGAGGCAGCTGCTCCGGTGACCGCTGTTCCCGAGACGACCGCTCCCGAGACCTCGGTGCCGGACAGCTCGGCACCGGCTACCTCGTCGGCAGCGAGCGCAACCTCGACCCCGGCTGCCGGCACGACCCCCTCAGCCGTCGACAAGTCCTCCACCACAAGCGAAACGACTTCCTCCGCAGGAGGTACGGCAGCAGTGCCCACGGCGTCGAGTGCGTCGTAGTCGGCGAGACCAGGTCAGCGCGCGGAGGTCACTGTCACGATCGCCGACGGTTCGTTGTTGGTGCACAGAGCCGAGGTCATCGTCCGCTGGTTCGCGGTGCCGTGGATCGGACCGCTGAAACACAGCCATGACCCCGACTTGTGTCGATGATCGCCGTCACCGCGAAGTGCGGCCGCAAAGACCTCGTCCATCACTCGATTGGCCTCGCCGCACGTGACACCGTCGGCGGCGACCACATGCCCTGCGGGATCGCCGTGGAGCGGGTTGCAGATGGTCGGCGTCCCGACCGCGATCGTGGATACCGCTGTGTCGGAAGCATTGTCGACCCTGGTCGGTGCGCTACACGACGCCACGACCAGAGTCACGGCCGCCGCGGTCAGTGCGGTGACAGCCCGCGGTGCGGTGCCGCGCACGGTGTGCCGCGGCATATCAGCGCCGCAGCACCGTCGCGGCATACTTGGGCTTCCAGTCGACCGTCAGCAGGGCACCGAAGTGGTCTTCACGATTGGCAGGAGAGGTGCCCGCATCGCGCACCGAATAGATGAAAGCCGGTCCGCAGTAGCCGGTGCGGGCAGCGGCAGCCAGGACGTCGGTGATCTGACGGGCCTGCGCACGCTGGGTCACCATGTCGGTGACGCCGAATCCGATCGGTGCGGTGCCCCCGGCGGGCAGGGTGGGCGCGCCGATCTCGGTGAGCCAGATCTTCTTGCGGGCATCGCCGT
Organism: Gordonia sp. L191; assembly: GCF_030077625.1. NCBI lineage: Bacteria > Bacillati > Actinomycetota > Actinomycetes > Mycobacteriales > Gordoniaceae > Gordonia > Gordonia sp. L191. The sequence goes on from NZ_CP125996.1 coordinate 4,058,859, forward strand.
GGCGCACCATGACCGCGCGGATTCCGCCGACCTCGGTCCAGCCGTTGGGGGTGGCGGTGATGCCGCCCGGGAACACATACGGGTGCATGGCGAGTGCATCGAAGAAGCGTTGTGCACCGGCGGCATACATGGACGCAACGAATCCCGTCGCGCCGGCACCGGGGCTCAGCCCGCCCGCGATGACCGTCGAATTGGGTTGCACCGCTTTGATGGCCGCATACGCTGCCCGCAGGAGCGCGGTGTACCGCGCGGGATCGGGTGCCTGTGCACCCCAGAACAACGGCAGGTTCGGCTCGTTCCAGATCTCGTGGTCGGTGACGTCGGGGTATCGGGCGATGAATGCCTTCATGAACCTGCCCAGGGCGGCCGGATCGGCGGGCGGGGCATAGATACCGAGCGGAGCGGAACCACGGGCCCACTGCGGGGTGGTCAGCACGTTGGAGAGCACCCGTAGATGGTGTCGGCGGGCGGCGCCGATGACGCGGTCGGGGACGCTCCAGTCATACTGTCCTCGAACGCGTTCGATGGTGGACCAATCGACCATCACCCGCAGCCAACCGGCACCGGTCCGCGACACCGCGTCCAATTCCCGGTTGATGGTCGCTGCAGACTGAGTCAACGGCGAACTCCCCTGCGCGAAGCCGTATCCGGCGGCCGGGGCGAGCACCGAGGCCTGCGCGCGCGGTGCTCCGGAGACCATGCCGGCCACGATCGCCAGGACCATGGCACAGACCATCAACGGGGCAGCGATTCTCCGGGTTCTCGACGCATGACGCGGTCGACACGATCCTCTGAGGTGTGGCACGCCGGACAGTGTATCGGCGATGGGGTGATTCGGCGCGTCGAGACGGTGGTACCAGACCGATATCGCCGAGACCTATCTCACTGGATTTCCGCGGCCATTGTCGTAACGTTCGGACGCCCGCCGACGAATGGCCCGCGCGAGGACGGCCGGTGGCCGCCCCACTTCTCCCGTATGGCCGGTTTCTCCTCTACAGAGAGCGCATTGCGGGTTCGGCGCCCGACCACGTTTCCATTTCGCAGTGCTCGCCGATCGGCCATCGAACATCATATTCGGCGGCACCGAGGCCGCATTACCGAGAATTCATTGTCGGCCTTTTCCGACCGGTCTCCCAGCGGTTGAGGAAACCGCGTTGCCCTCGTAATCTTCACTCGTACGGCGGACGTCGCGGGGTGACGCCGCATCCGTTTCTCCCGCACGACTCCACCTGCACCGAGGCGCATGGTGGCGACATGTCGGGAAATGACTCACTTCCGGAGGTCGTCATGGCTGGTGATCCCGCTCTCGAGTGGCCGGCACACGACCGGTCCTCGCGCGAGGACGTGGCTCGTCGGATTCGGTTCGGCATGCGCAAGCGAGAGACCTCACGGTCGTGGGTTCATCGTTACCAGCGACTGCTCACCGTCTCCGACGTTCTCATCGTCTGCGCCACGGTGGTCGGAGCGCAGGCAGCCCGATTCGGTTGGGGCAGCGGCCCGGTACTCAACGGGGTCAAACTCACCGCCGACGCCGTGTCATTGCTTCTCATCGTGGCGTGGGTCGTGGCGCTGCGAGTGTTCCAGACCCTGGACCGTCGGATTCTGGGTGCGGGGGCGCAGGAGTACAGCCGGGTGGTCACCGCATGCCTGACGGTGTTCGGCACACTCGCGATCGTCGATCTCCTGTTTCGCCTCAGCGTCGCCCGCGGATATGTGGCCGTCGCCCTGCCCGTCGGGACGGCAGCCCTGGTGCTGTCACGGTGGCTGTGGCGACGGCGCTTGGTCTCGGCACGCAAAGCAGACGACACCGCGCACGCCTACCTCGACCGACTCCTGGTGATCGGTGAGATCCCTTCGGCGACAGCACTCATCGCCCGCCTGATGCGCAATCCCGCGTTGGGGTACACAGTCGTCGGAGTGTGCTCGCCGGACAACACTCGGCTGGGACAGCCGGGCGCCGGGACATCGGTGCAAGTGGACGACCACGAGGTTCCCCGGTGGGGCGACTTCGACGATGTGGCCGCCGCCGTGGACGAATGCGGCGCGACCGCGGTCGCGGTGACCTCAGCGGAAGCTCTCGGACACGAGGCGATGCAGGAGTTGTCGTGGGATCTCGAGGGACGTGACGTCGAGATGCTGGTCGCGCCCGGCGTCACCGATGTGGCCGGGCCGCGAATGATGGTGCGACCGGTTGCCGGTCTTCCGCTGCTCCACATCGACAAGCCGAGATATGAAGGGGCGAACCGCTTTCGGAAGGCAGCTCTCGACCGGGTCGGGGCTTTGTCGGCGCTGCTGATGTTGCTGCCCGTGATGGTGGTGATCGCGATTGCCGTGAAGCTGGATTCGCGTGGGCCGATCTTCTATCGCGCCACCCGAATCGGACTGAACAACGCGCCATTCCAGATGTGGAAGTTCCGATCGATGGTCACCGACGCCGACACCTTGCGACCGCAGATCGCCGCCTTGAACGAGGGCGCCGGTGTGTTGTTCAAGGTGCGTGATGATCCACGGGTCACTCGCGTCGGCAAGTTCATTCGGCGCTACAGTCTCGACGAACTCCCGCAGCTGTTCAATGTGGTCGGCGGGTCGATGAGCCTGGTCGGCCCCCGACCCCCACTCCCCGACGAGGTGGAGCGCTACGACGGCCGCGTTGCGCGGCGAATGCTCGTCAAGCCGGGGATCACCGGACTGTGGCAGGTGTCGGGGCGCTCGGACCTGTCGTGGGAAGAGTCGGTGCGCCTGGACCTCTCCTACGTCGAGAACTGGTCCATCATGCAAGATCTCACCATCCTGTGGCGCACCGTCTGGGCGGTGGCCCGCAAGGACGGGGCGTACTGACCGGCCCGGTGCCAGCACCGGCGCACCACGATTTCTCGCCTGGCGGCTCGTTCACTCCTCGACGATCGGGAAGGAACCGCCGACTACGAATACAGATGACACCGGAGCGGAGCCCCGACCCGAAAAATCAGGGTTTTCGGGCGGATTCGGTGGAAGTTATATTCGTACTCGTCAGGCAGTGGGCCCGCGACCTCCACTGCCCGACGAAGTGGAGCGCTACGACGGCCGCGTTGCGCGGCGAATGCTCGTCAAGCCGGGGATCACCGGACTGTGGCAGGTGTCGGGGCGCTCGGACCTGTCGTGGGAAGAGTCGGTGCGCCTGGACCTCTCCTACGTCGAGAACTGGTCCATCATGCAAGATCTCACCATCCTGTGGCGCACCGTCTGGGCGGTGGCCCGCAAGGACGGGGCGTACTGACCGGCCCGGTGCCAGCACCGGCGCACCACGATTTCTCGCCTGGCGGCTCGTTCACTCCTCGACGATCGGGAAGGAACCGCCGACTACGAATACAGATGACACCGGAGCGGAGCCCCGACCCGAAAAATCAGGGTTTTCGGGCGGATTCGGTGGAAGTTATATTCGTACTCGTCAGGCAGTGGGCCCGCGACCTCCACTGCCCGACGAAGTGGAGCGCTACGACGGCCGCTTCGCACGGCGAATGCTCGTCAACCGGGGATCACCGATCCGTTTGGGCGGTGGCCCGCACGGACGGGGCTTACTGACCGGGTCCCGGCACCAGCACCGGCGCACCACGTCTCGAGGCTCCTCGCCTGGCGGCTCGTTCGCACCTCGACGACCGTGAAGAACCGCCGACTACGAATACAGATGACACCGGAGCGGGCGCCCGACCCCGAAAATCGCGGTCTTCAGCCTGATTTGGTGGAAGCTGTATTCGTACTCGCCAGGCGACGAGGCCCGCGGCTCATGCCTCGCCTGTTTTCAGTCATTCGCGATGTAGCACCCGACCCACGACCTGGTGTTTTGCCGTCAACCTACTCGGGAAATGACTGAAAACAGGCGAATGGTCACTGCGCCGGGCTCACCTGCCCGCCGGACAACACGCGATAGGCATAGGTCGAGGCGATGAGGGTGACCGGACCGGTCACCAGGAGCCCGACGAGGCACAGGAGGGCACCGACGAGATTCAGGACGATCACCACGATGGCCAGCAACAGCAGACTGCCGACGTTCTTCGACGTCAGTTCGAAACTGCCCTTGATCGCATCGGTCGCCGACAGATTGCGGTCGATCGCGAAAGCGAGGGTGTACCACAGCAGGAACGTGGCAATGAGTCCGGGGATGACGATGAGGATGAAGCCGATGGTCGTGATGACCCAGACAAGAATCGCGGCGATGAACACCTGAGCCAGATTGTTCCAGGTGAAGAAGTCCCCGAAGGACGGCTTGTTCCCGTCGAGCTCATTGAGCGCACCTCGGGTGAACGCCGCCTGTACGAGCACACTGAGGATGCCGGACACGAGTGACCCGATGATTCCCGGCGCGCTGAACACCGACGCGTCGTAGTTGAATCCGCGCGCCGCGCTGTCGATCAGACCGACGACCACGAACGTGACGATGGCGAACAGAATCCAGTTGAGCGCGTTGGCCTTGTACTTGTTCCAGCCGTAGCTCAGAGCGGCTCCGAGGTCGAGTTGGGCGGGCGCCGGCGCGTATCCGGGTGCGCCGCCTGGCGGGTACTGGCCGGCCGGTGGTGGATACGCGCCGGGCCCGGGCGGCGGATAGGAGCCGCCCTGCGGCGCTTCGTATCCACCCGGAGGAGGTGTGTAGCCCTGATTCTGCGGATCCTCCCCCGGGTACGGGGGCTGGCCGGGTCCGCCTGGCGTACTGGTCATGACACTCCTCGCGTTCGATCAGTGACTGTCAGCGACAGTGACACGGGCCCGAGGAGAAAGCAATGACACGGGCAAGAAATGCCCATGACGAAATAATCAAGAATGCGCCACAGGTGGTAGACCTGCCGTTCTGTTACGGCGACAACGATTCTCGTTCGTCTACCTAAGGAACTGGGCTTTGGGAACGGAATCCGCGCTAACCGGTCCCGAGTATTTCGCGGCACTCATCAGTGGTGTGTGTCTGAATGCACTCGGTCCATTCGCGTTGATTGTCGGCCCACGGATGTTGCGGTGTCTGACCGGTGTCGGGCACCCATTGGTAGTCGTCACAGACGATCGCTGTGCCGTTGGGGTCGGTGGCGGTGCGGCCGATGTCGGCGCCGATGCACGACTGACCGATGGTCGGTGCCGCGGCCGTCGTCGGCGTCGGCGTCTGGGGTGGAGCGGGATTCGGGGACACAGCGGTGGTACCCGTCTCGTCCGTGGTCGGCAGAGCCGCGGCCGTGGCCGGGACCGAACTGCTCGGCGTTGTGGAGGCAGAGGCATACACCGTGACCGTCTTACGTGGCGGTCGTCACGACACGTCAGATGGCCGAATGGTGCGTCCACCGACCTGAATCGACATACTTGTTCACGATGCGTTCACCCGACCTTTTCCACGCCCTCGTCCTGCTCAACCTGCTTTTCGCCTGCGGATTGTGGACACTGCTGCGTCCGACCGTGCGGGCGGCGGTGGTGTTGGTGGTGGTCGGCGCAGCCTGGCTCTACTGGAACAAGCCGTTGGAGGGGGCCACGCTGATCAGCATCACCGGACGCCACGGCATCACCGAATCGGATCTGTTGTCGTTTCTCGCGGTCGGGATAGCGGTCTGGGCTGTGGTGCGTTCGCGCAAGCGAGCACCGCTATCTGGCGAGGATTGAGGCCGTGATCTTGGGTTTCCAGTCGTGGGTGAGCAATGCGCCGAAGTTGTCCTCGCGGTTGGTGGCCGAGGTCCCCCAGTCGCGCACCGAGTAGATGAACGCGGGTCCGCAGTAGCCAGAGTCGGCGGCGGCGCGCAGCACGTCGACGATCTGCGTGGCCTGCTGTTGCTGGGTCACCATCTCGTTGACCCCGAACCCGACGGAGCCGGTCGACGCCGACGCTCCTTCCGGAATCGTCGGGGCACCCATCTCGGTGAGCCAGATCTTCTTCGCGGCGTCGTCGTGGGCGACCATGACCGCCCGGATCTGTTGGGTTTCGGTCCATCCGTTCGGGATCGTGCCGATCCCAGCGGGAAATACGTAGGCGTGCATGGCCGTGGCGTCGAAGTAATTCTTGGCACCGGCCGCGTACATCTTGGTGTAGAAGTCGGCGGCACCGGCCTGCGGGCTCATCCCGGCGGCGACGACCGTCGAGTCGGGCTGCACCTGCTTGATCGCGCTGTAGGCGGCCTTCAGCACGTTGGTGTACTCGGTGGGGTTGGCCGGGGCAAAACCCCAGAAGGCGGGCAGATTCGGTTCGTTCCAGATCTCGTGATGGGTGATGTCGGGATAGCGCTCGACGACCTTCTTCATGAACGCACCCAGGGTTGCCGGGTCGGCGGGCGGCGCGTACATGCCCAGTGCACCGGGTGCTGCGGCACGTCGCGCCCAGGTCGGGGTGGTGGTGACCAGCGACAGGATCTGGAGGTGGTGGGCGCGGGCAGCGTTGATGACCTGGTCGGGATTGGACCAGTTGTAGGTGCCCTTCGACGGCTCGATGCTCGACCAGTCGATGCCCACCCGCAACCACCGGGCGTCGGTTTTGGCGACGGCGTCGAGCTCACGGTTGAGGTCGGCGGAACTGAGGAACAGGGTGGCGCCGCCTTGGGCGAAACCATATCCGGCAGACGGTGCGACGACGGCGGCTCTGGCCGGTCCGGCCGTGCCGAGCGCCGCGGCGATGATCGCCACGATCGACGACAGCACGACCAGCGCGCGCAACGACCTTCTCGAACCCATGAGTGTCTCCCGATGACGCCAGGTGGTGCGGTACCGGGCGAGTCTATCGAGGTGGCGGCCGACTCGTGGCCGGGTTCGCCGGTCCGGCATACACCGCGTGCATCGGTCGGTTCGGCTTAGCATGACCGGGTGACCCTTCCGGCGCTCTCGCGACGCGACGTGCTGCGGCTGGCACTGCTCGGGTCGGCAGGTGCGCTCGGCGCGTGCGCGTCGACCGAACCCACGGCGCCGTCCCCAGCGCCGGTCTCGCCGGACGGACGGCGGTGGGGCGCGTTCATCCCATCGGTGACGCCGGCGCAGGCTGCGACACGCACTCCGCTGCAGCAACTGACGAATCTCGCGGGTACGGCACCGAGGTACGTCCACCGCTTCTGTGCGCTCGGCGATCCGGTGCCCGTCGACGACCTCGACACCGTCGTCGCCTTCGGCGCCACTCCGCTGCTGACGCTGGAGCCGTGGAAGCCCGACGGCGGGACCGTACAACCCGAGTTCGCGTTGGCGCGCATCGCCTCCGGTGGCTTCGACACCGAATTCGACCGATGGGGAACAGAACTCGCGTCGTGGGGAAAGCCGGTGCTGTTGCGCTTAGCGCAGGAGATGAACGGCACCTGGTACCCCTGGGCGGTCGGGGTGAACGGCAACACCGCCGCCGACTATCGCGCCGCGTGGGCGAGGATGCGTTCGGTCATCGCCGACCGACACCCAACAAGGTACGTTTCGTGTGGGCACCGAACGCACTCACCCTGGGCACCAATGCTTTTGGAGACAGCTACCCCGGGCGTGACCAGATCGACGTGCTGGGTCTCGACGGCTACAACTGGGGTGAGGCGCCCGGCCACCACTGGCAGTCGGCCACCGACCTGTTCGTCCCGAGCCTCGAAACGCTGCGCGCGCTCGACGCCACTCACCCGATTCTGCTCACCGAGGTCGGATGCGCCGACGGACTCACCGCTCAGGACAAGGCGTCGTGGATCCGCGACTTCTTCTCCATCGTCGAAAACCAGTCGCGCGTCGAAGGTTTCGTCTGGTTTCAGATGGACAAGGAGCGTGACTGGCGATTCAACTCCACCACCGCGAGTACGGCGGCGTTTCGGGCGGGGGTGGCAGGCTGGTGAGGGGCCGGCTCATCCTGCGGACACCGCTCAGCGGGCGTTGTAGTCGAAGCGGCGTTTGTCCAGCAGGATCTTGTTGCGGGCCGGCACACAGGTGTCGTTCTCGCAGAGCAGGTTGTTGACCGACAGGGTGATGATGTCCTTGTCACGGCCGTTGGCCTGCTCGGTGAGGATCGGTTCGTGGCGGGTGACGTCGTCGAGGCGGAAATCGCATCGGGCCCAGTCGTCGAGCGCACCGGACATGCAGTCGGCGATCTGGGAGTTCGGGTACGGCGTGTCGGCGATGTAGACCAGTCGGGCACCGGTGGCGCGCAATGCGACGAGGGTGTCGTCCCACGCGCGTGCCGACTCGGCGTAGTCGGGAACGTAGGTCGACAGTGACGAGAAGATGATGATCTTCGTTGCGAGCGCGGCGATCTGGCGCAGCGCATCCTCTCGCCACCGGACACAGTCCTCGGCGTTGAACGGGTCGGGGCGACCGGGCCGGGGCCGGAGGTTCTGCGCCGGACACGCCGCCTTGGTGAACTGGTAGATCCGCCAGCCGTGCGCATTGCCGATGTCGCGCACGGTTTCCGACCATTGTTCGGCATGCGAGTCGCCGAAGAGGACGACGGGGATGCCGTCGCCGGGGCCGAAGGCGCACTCGCGTCCGGGCCCGTGCTCGCCGACCCGGACCAGGCAGTCGTTGGGCTCTGGTCGATCGTCGTAGGCCTGGAACGGGTTGGGCACCACAGGCCCCGACGTGGCCGCATTCTCCTGCCCGAACACCGACTGATAGCTCAGCGCGGCGTTGCTGACGGTGTCACGACTGGCGACCTTCACGGTGATCACCCCGGCGGTCATCGCGACCGCGAGGCCGACGACGAGCCCGGTGAGCCCAACCGACAGCGACGCCGAATGATTGCGGCGCAGTTCGGTGTTGGCGATGATCGGTTCCTCGAAGAACAGTGTGTCGAACGCTGCGAGCACCCCGGCGGTCCCGAGTGCCACCGAACCGGCCGGCACCCCGGCGACCGTCGAGTTCATCGACTCCGCCAAGGCCGATCAGAAGCAGCCGAAGACGCTGCTGCTCCTCGGTGATTCGACGGGCGCCTCGCCCAACGGATGGGCACCCCAGCTCGGGCAGGCGATCAGCACATCGCTCGACCGTCCCGTGGCGACCGCCTACTGGAACACCCAGACGGCCAAATACGGCGCTCCCGTCGGACTCGGTGCGGGCACCAACGGCGCCGTCGGATACTGGAACGGCTCGGCCCCGGGCAAGAACGTGCAGTATGCGGTGGACAACCTCACCGCACTGACCACCTCCCCGACCGGTGCGGCGATCACCCCGGACCTGATCCTGGTGAACTTCGGACTCACCGAGGACGCGAACTCGCCGTTGGCCACGAAGGTGCAACCGCTGATCGCGGCGTTGCAGAAGAAGTTCCCCGACGCCGGTATCGCCGTCGTCAAGCAGAACCCGCCGCGCGACTCCGACAACAGCGATCAGGTGTCGGGGTATGCGTCGGCGATGGATGCGCAGGGCATTCAGGTGATCGACGTGTATTCGGCGTTCCCCGCCGATCCGGCGGCTCGGGCGTCGCTGATGTCCGACGGCGTCACCCCCAACGCGGCGGGCCAGAAATTGTGGGCCAAGTCGGTGCTCTCGGCGTTCGGTCTGCCCACTCCCACCTGAGGAAATCCGGTGGGACGTGCATTTCCCCCGGCCGAAGGACACACTCTCACTTCCGTGGCGGGCGCTTCTACGGAACAATTCTGAGGAACGTCCATATCGAACCTGAGAAAGTCCTGTCATGCACGCGCTCGCCACGCCTTTTGCGCGCCGGATCGGCGCGGGTCTGTTGGCGGTCGGGATCGCCGGGACAATGGTCGGCGCGACGATGTGGTCACTGCCGAGTGCCGAACCGGCAACCACCACGAACCTGCAGGTGGCGCTGTCCTCGGTGGCCGAGGAACCCACGCAACTCGGTGTCACCGACGACCAGATCTATCGCATGTCGGACGCCCAGCTCACCGCGACGCTCGACGATCTTCAGGCCCTCGGCGTCACCGACCTGAGGGTCGGGGCCCCGCTGAGCTTCCTCCACCAGGACAGCACCGGGTGGAAGCGGCTCGACGCGATCATCGACGGGGCACGCGCACGCGGGATGACCGTGGTGATCGTGGCGTCGGTGAACTCCCCGTGGACGCCGTCGGCCGGCCCGACGGCGTCATCCACCACCGAATTCGCGGACTTCGCGAAGTTGCTGGCCAACCGGTATCGCGGCAAGGTCGCCGGGTACGAGGTCTGGAACGAGGTGGGCTCGACGGTCAGTGCGTTCGTCTCGGCCGAGGTCCTGCAGGATCTGCTCGACGCGGCCAGTGCCGCGATCCAGGCCGCCGACCCCGGCGTGCTGGTCCGAACCCAGCAGGTACTCAGCCTGCTGTTGCCCTCGGCGCCGGTGCCGGACATCGCGCACACCGTCGTACCGATGCCGCCCAGCGCGCCGGCGGTGCCGTCGGTCGCGCCCGCGCCTACCCCGGAGACCACACCGGACACCGATGCCACCGAGGCGCCGGTCGGTGGCGGGGGTGACAGTGCCGGGGGTGACGATGCCGGGGCCGCGTCGACCACGACCGCCACGACGACGCCGAGTGAGACCTCACAGACGCCCGCGGCGAGTTCACCGGTGACGAATTCCCCGGCGCCACAGACCATTACGCCCGACAACGACCCGAGCGACGGCCAGTCCGGCAACGATCCCGGCGACACCGCAACGCCGAACGGCACAGTCGTCGACGGTCCGACCCCAGAGGTGGCGGCCGCGCAATAGCGGGTGCGAGACAGTGCGGCAACACCAGCGGCGCAAGACATCGCGGCGCCCAATTGCTGCGCTCGGCGATGTCCTCGGGTGATGATTCTCGACAGACACGGCGCGCACCGTGGACGTACCGAGAGCGAATGAGGCGAGATGACCACATCCCGAGACCGCCGCGTCGACCTGCTCGCCGGATGGGAGCACCGCGCCGAGTGGCCCCTGGCGATCATCGCCACGATCTTCTTGGTTGCGTACTCCTTTCAGATCCTCGGCCATCCCGACAGCGTGTGGCTGACGGCACTGCACGTGGTGCTGGTGGTGTCGTGGCTCGCCTTCGCCGTCGACTACGTGGCTCGACTGGTGATCGCTCCCGAACGAGGACGCTGGTTTGTCCGACATCTGTTCGACCTCGCGGTGGTCGTCCTGCCGATGCTTCGGCCACTGCGACTGGTCAGTCTCGTCGTGTTGGTCGGGGCGTTGCAGAAGGCGATCGGCGGGGCCATCCGCGGAAAGGTGATCGTCTACACCGCGGCGAGCTCGGTGTTGCTGATCTACGTTGCCTCCCTTGCCGTTTACGACGCCGAGCGTGGGCACGCCGGTGCGACGATCACCTCGTTCGGCGATGCGGTGTGGTGGTCGTTCGTCACCGTCACCACCGTCGGCTACGGCGATTTCGCGCCGGTCAGCATCACCGGGCGAATCGTGGCCGTGCTGTTGATGATCGGCGGGATCAGTCTCATCGGCGTCATCACCGCCACCATCGCCTCCTGGATCGTGCAGCGGGTCGCCGAGGAGGACGACGCCGAACGCGCGGCGACCGCCACCGAGATCCGGGAACTGCGGGATGAGATCCGTTCGCTGCGTGACGCTCTCACCGGGGGCGGGGCGACGCCGACCGCGGATGATCCGCGTGCGGATTTCCCCTGATCGACGGACACGGATAATGCCGACAGACCGCCCACGGCGCGGCACAATGACGACGACATCGCCTTTTCTCGAGAGTGGACACATGAGCAGGATTCGTCGAATCATCATCGGTGCGAGTCTCATCGGTGCCGGAATCGCAGGTTCGGCACTCGCCGCCGGCCCCGCCCAGAGCGCACCGTATTACTCGAATTGTTCTGAAGCGCGCGCGGCCGGAGCCGCACCGCTTTATCGCGGTGACCCGGGCTACCGCTCGGCGCTCGATCGAGACAACGACGGGATCGCCTGTGAGACCGGCTCCGGGTCGGGTTCACGTCCGCCCGCCACGCCGCCTGCGCCACCAGCACCGTCGGCCCCATCGGCCCCGTCGGCTCCGCGTCAGGCACCTCCGCAATTGCCGCCGCAGCCTGCCCCGCGAACCTCTCCGTTCGCGTCGGTGGACTGGTGGCCACCGTTCATCCCGGTCCCCGACGTCCGCTTCGGTGATTATTGCAGCTCGTTCAAATGGCAAGAGGGCCATACGATCACCAACAAGCGAGCATTCTGTGTCCAGGTCCGTGGTACCGGCACATATGTGTGGGCACCGGAACGCCGTGTGACGCCGCAGAATCCGAATGTCGTGCTGGCGGCGTCCGGTCAATCCTGTGTCAACACCGACGCGATGGCGCGTGACTCGAGGGCTCGGACCCTGTTCTGCAACGCCGCGCGCGGCGGCAGCCGATACTCGTTGCAGCCGTACTGACGTCGAGATGCGCTGACCCGGAGGAATTCACCTGATCGGCCGAGTGTGCCGTGCGGGCCGGGCTTCTATGCTGGGCGGATGTATCGGAGGATCGGCCTGGTGATCGCCGGGATCACCGTCGCGCTCGGCGCCGCCGCATGCGCCTCCGACGACGAACCCGTGCTCGGAGCAACGACATCGGCTCCCGCGGTCACCGAGATCGTGCTGGCGCCCCAGCGCGACAGGCTCGCAACGACGTCGGTGGCCGACCTGTGCCGGGCGTATGACGCCGCGTCAGCGGTGACCGTCGAGAACGGCGGTGCCGATCGGGCCGCGATCGGTCCGGCGCTGCGTCACCTGGCAGACCTCGCCTACGCGTTCCCGGATGCTGCGGTGCGACAGGACGCCGGATATGTGCAAAGCGTCGCCCACAACGGCTACACCTACCCGCGCGACTTCTACGGCAGTACGATCGCGATCAGCACGAGATGCCGCTGAGGCGTATCGGATTCAGCCGACGGCCAACGCGATCGCAGCGAGGATCGACCACACGAGCATCGCGATGCCGGTGGCACCCAGGGAGGGAATGAGACCCGGGCCCACCGCCTTTCGCAGAACCGGGCGGGCGGCGAGCCAGATGACGGGCGCGACCGCGAGACCGATCAGTGACCACGGGGTTGCCAGGGCGAGAACGCAACTCGCGAGGAGGGGTACCGCCAGCAGGCCGACGTAGAGGCCACGGGTACGCCGAGCGCCGAGACGCACGGCGAGGGTGATCTTGCCCGACTCGGTGTCGCTGGGGATGTCGCGCAGATTGTTGACGACGAGCACCGCCGTGGAGATCGAGCCCACCGCGATCGCGCACACCAGACCCACCCAGTCGACCCGGCCCGAGGTGACGTACTGCGTGCCGAGCACCGCAACCAGACCGAAGAAGGTGAACACGGCGATCTCACCGAGGCCGTAGTAGCCGTACGGTTTGGACCCGCCGGTGTAGAACCACGCCCCGGCGATACAGATCGCGCCGAGGACGACCAGCCACCAGGCCGTCGTCACCGCGAGGACCAGTCCCGCGATCGCGCCGATCCCGAAGCACACGAAGGCGGCGGCCTTGACCGCCGACGGCTGGGCGGCCCCCGACCCGACGAGCCGCATGGGGCCGACCCGCTCGTCGTCGGTGCCCCGGATACCGTCGGAATAGTCGTTGGCGAAGTTCACGCCGATGATGAGTGCGATCGCGACGACGAGCGCCAACGCGGCCTTCCACCAGACGACATCGGCCGACGAGTCGCCGCCGGCGTAGAGCGCGGCGCCGACCCCGGCGACCACCGGGGCGATCGCGTTGGGGAGGGTGCGCGGACGGGCGCCTGCTATCCACTGCGTTGCGGTTGCCACGCACTCGATCGTGCCATGCGGATCACGGCGCGGTACTTGCGACCTCATGCCGCGGCAAGACCGCCCAGGCGACGACGCTGCCGGCGAGCAGGAAGGCGGCCCCGACGGCGAATCCGAGGTGATAGCCGTCGGCCGGGACGGCCTGACTCGCCGCGATCGTCACGAGCACCGCCAGCCCGATCGTGCCGCCGAGTTGCCGCGAACTGTTGAGCACGCCGGAGGCGACACCGACCTCTGCGGAGTCGACGCCGCTCGTGCCCACCGCGCCGACGAGGACCATCGATCCGCCGATGCCGATCGCCGCGACGAGCGACGGCGCCAGGATTCCACGCCAGAAATCGAACTCGTCGGGCATCACTGCGAACAACCCGAGTCCGGCGGCGCCGAGGAGGCCCAGGACACCGATGCTGTTGCGGGCACCGATCTTCGGCGACAGCTTTCCCGAAAGGACAATTCCGACAACGACTCCGCCGCAGAACGGGAGGAACAGCAGTCCGGCGATGTCGGAGTCGACGTTCCACACGGTCTGCACGTAGAGCGAGGCGAAGTAGAACGCGGCGAGCTGACCGGCGGCGAGCATGAACCCGAAGATGTTCGCGCCCACGATGCTTCGGGTCGTGAGAAGCCGAGGCGGCATGAGCGGATGGTCGGCGGTGCGCTCCACGATGGCGAACCCCACGAGCAGTAGTGCCGCAGCGGCGAAGCCGATCAGGGCGCGCGCCGAGGACCACCCGTGGTCGCCGGCGGCGGCGACCGCGAACACCAGACAGGCAACTCCGGCGGTGACGAGGACCGCACCGGGCACGTCGAGACGCCCGACGCTGCGCCGATGCCCGGCGTCGACACCGCGCAGAGCGGCGAGGAGTGCGATGACGACGATCGGCACGTTGACGAAAAGCACTGCGCGCCACGACCACCAGTCGGTGAGCAACCCGCTGAGAACCACACCGACGGCACCGCCGGCGGCTCCGGCACCGCCCCAGAACGCCATCGCGGTCTTGCGGACGGCCGGGTCGGCGCTCGAGGCGAGCGCCAGTGATGCGGGCGCGAGCAGGGCGGCCGCGACTCCCTGGATCGCTCTGGCAGCCACGAGAATGGCTGGGTTGGTGGCGAATCCGCCAACGATGCTCGCGACGGCGAACACCGTGAGTCCGGCGAGGACGACGGTCCGGCGGCCCCAGAGATCGCCGAGCCGGCCGCCGAGGAGCATGAACCCGGCGAAGGTCAGCAGGTAGGCGTTGACGACCCACTGCAGCCCCGAGGCGGTGAACCCTAGGTCGGCGCGCATGGCCGGCAGGGCGATGTTGACCAGCGACATGTCGAGCGCGACCAGGAACTGCAGGGTGAAGATGGTCCCGACCAGGGCGCGGTGATGGGTGGGTGTCGTCGTCGGCGTGAGGGTCATTGACGGTGAGGCCTCTCGACTAGGTTTCAGTACGCGTACGTTTACGTATGCGTACTGAAGGCTAGCCTGGGTACCCGTGGATGTCGACAGCGCTCTGGTTGGCGTCGACAGCGCCCTGGTTCGCGTCGACAGCGCCCTGGTTGGTGCCGACAGCGCCCGGAGATCCGGCCGGTCGGGTCAGTCGTTCAGATGGGACAGCACGCCGTCGATCTGCGCCGCCACCGCGTCGCGAACCCGGAACTCGCGCGAGTACTCAATCAGATGCGGCAGCAGCCGCGCGATGGTGGGCACGTCGGTGAGGAGGTCGGGGTCGATCGTTTGATGCCACGACTTCTCACCCGGCCGGCGTCGGGCCAGAGTGTCCTGCCACTGCAACTCGGAGGCGACGATGTACCAGACCGAGCGCCACGTCGACATCGCGGTCACCTCGTCGACGCCGAGTTCGATTGCGGCAGAGACGAAGGTGTCGGCAAGGACGAGTGCAGGCGCGCCGACTGTGGTGCCCTCACGCAGGATGGGGACGATCCAGGAAATCGCGGCGAGCTCGTTGTACATGTCGACGGCGACGGCGATCATCCGCTCGCGTGGTGGCCCCTCGGGACGGGACCACGGGATGCGCGCGGCGACCTCGGTGAGAACGAGCTGCAGCAGTTCGGACTTGTTGTCGACGTAGTTGTAGAGCGTCATCGGTTTGGACCCGAGTTCACTCGCGAGCCGCCGCATGCTCAGGCCCTCGACTCCATCACGTTCGATGAGTCGGATCGCGGCGTCGACGATGTCGTCGAGCTGCAGGGATGGTGCGGGCGGCATGATGACCAGTTCTACCAGCCTCCGCCGAACCGGGCGCCGTCGGCGGTAGGGAGGGCGCTGTCGGCGAGATCGGCGTCAGCCGGGCTGGGTCGGCGACAACTCGAGACACTCGACGCCCCAGCCGAGAGCAGTGGCCGAGGCGACGGACCAGCCGGCGGCGCGCGCGAGGCGTTTCAGGTCGGCACCGGTGCGCGGCGGCACCCCGACGGCTCCGAGCGCCACCACCGCCATCTCGGCGGCCCGGGCGTTCAGGGCGTCGGCTTCGGTCGACTCGATCAGCAACAGGGTGTCGGCGGCGGCACGCACGCTGTCGAGATGGTCGATGATCTCGTCGTCGGTGCGATGCTCGACGGCACCTGCAAGCACGACGGCATCCGGGGTGCCCCAGTCATCGGCGAAGTCGACGCCGGGCGGAGGGTCGTCGCTGCGCAACGCGGCCAGCGGCGCCGGTTCCTCTACCACGGTCAATGCGGCGCGAACCCCGCCGGTGCGCAGTCCGTCGGCGACGACGAGCGCGGCCGGGCCGCCGATCGAGATTCGAGAATACTTGGACCACAGGGGAAGTGCGGCGAGTGCGGGCATCAGGAAGACAAGCCCCTCGGCTTCCTCGACCAGTTCTGCATAGTTCTCCGCCGACGTCGCCACATGTGTCCTCAGGGTGTCACCCGTATGCTCCGCCCAGGCCGGTCGCCCGGCTTGCAACGCGTCAGCGAGTCCGCCGAGGGCGAGCACCTGCTCGGCGTAGAGACCGTCGAACTCCTCCCGGGCGTGCTCGTCATCGCGGAACCGCTCCCCCACCGGGCCGAGGACGACCTCGTCGTCGCGAACTCCCAGGACACCGCAGGGAACGAGAACACCCAGCAGCGAATCCAGGCTCGCCGCAGGGATTGTGGCGGCCGAGGCGACCGCTCCGCGGGAGCGGCCCCCACCGGCGAGTGCGTCGATCACCCCGAGTCGCAAGGCCGCGCGCGTGGCCATCCACGCCACCGGCGACCCGATCGGCATGACGGGTACACCCGCAGTGGGTGATTCGCCGTCTGCCGCAGCATCGGCAGGTTCGTCACGGATGTGCCAATAGCCGGTGATGTCGGTGTGCGACTTGGGGATACCCCAGTCCCGGGTCACGAGTCGGCGCAGCGCGAGCAACGCCCGACTCTCCGCCGACGCCCACACATAGGCGGGTCGATGCACCGGCGCAGCCTCGGCTACCGCGGCCAGCAGCGCGTCACGGTCGCCGGGCGCACCGATCACCCAGTCAAGTCGGTCGCCGTCACCGATCACGATGTCCTGCAACGCATTCCGTGACGCGACGACGAGGATCGCACGAGTCGGCACATGCAGCGGACGCTCGACGAAGAAGCGGGCAATCGCGGGAATCGCCGTCTCGTCGCCGATGAGCAGCAGTTCGGCGACGTCGTCGGGAATCACGCTGGAGGCCTTGGGGCCGGCGAACCAGAGATCGTCGCCCGGCTGCGCCGAGCGCACCCAGTGTTCGGCTGGACCCGACGCGTCGCCGTCGGTGTGGACGACGAAGTCCAACTGCATCTCGAGCGCCTGCGGATCGTGGTGGTGCGGAGTGTAATCGCGCGTCACACGATGCTCCGACGGCAGCCAGTCGATGCCGTTCTCCTGCTGGCGCGGCAGCGCATCGGTGATGTCGGCGCCTGGAGCGAAGATGAGCTTGATGTGGTCGTCGAACGCGGGAGCGGCGAAGGCGGGGAACGACATTCCGTCGCGGGTGAAGGCGCCGAGTTGCTCACCGCCGACGGTGACGCGCCGCATGCGCGGGGTGACGTCGGTGACCGCGCGCACCTGAACGCATCGCAGGACGAGCGGGTGGGCGCGATATCGGGACCGGCTCATCGGTGGTGCTCATCTCCTGGTGTGGGGTCGTCGGATTCGGGCGTCGGCGTGACCGACGAGTCCGTGCGCCCATCACCGTACCCGCGTGCGCAGGCGTCCGATACGCCCGGTTCCGGCGCAGCGGACACCGAAAGCCGGCCGTACGCGTGGTGCGTACGGCCGGCTTTCTCCTCGGCGCGGCGGGGATCAGACCCCGGCCGGCGCCTCCGGCAGGCTCGCGAGGATCGCGGCCTTGAGATCGTCCGGCGTGGTCGCCGAATTGATCACGGCCACCGACGCGGGGTCGGCGACCTCGATGATGCCGAGCAGCAGGTACTCGGCACGCAGCCCGCGATCGTTGCGTTCACGGGCGATACCGACCGCAGCCTCGAGCGCCTGACGCGTCTCGGGGGCGAAACGCGGGCGCATGCCGCGACCGCGCGGACCGCGTCGGCCGCGTCCGGGTTCGAAGGGTCCGCCGGGGCCGAATCCGGGTCCGTCCCAGCCGCGTCCGCGGCGATCGGGGCCCCAGCCCTCGGACTGTCCGTCCTCGGCGTCGCCGTCCTGCGGGGTCCAGGGCGTCGGACCCCAGCCCTGCGGTCCGTACCCCTGCGGCCCGAAGCCCTGGGGTCCCCAGGCTTGCGGCCCCCACGGTTGTGGGCCCCAGGCCTGCGGTCCGTAGCCGCCGCGTCCGCGACCACGACCGTGGCCATGTCCACGGCCCCGGCCTCCTCGGGGACCGCAATCCCCACGTCCACGCCCGCGGCCTCGTTGCGGGCGCTCGGCCCAGCCGTCGGCGAGGTCGTCACCGAAGCGGTCGCGGACCGCGGCACGTACCTTGTCGAGGTCGATTCCGATGGAGCGCAACGCTTCTCGGTCTTCCTCATAGCGGTCGGCGGCGCTCTGCTCGGCAGCGGCGTCGTCGTCGGTGTCGTTCTCGTCGTGATAGGCGCGGGAGGCGTCTCGCGCGTCGATCAGGTTCAACCCCGCCTCGGTGAGCACGCCGTACAGCGGCGTACGTGCGTTACACAGCATCCCAAGGATGAGGTGGTCGTTGCCGAGCCGGTGGTGTTCCAGGTCGGCGGCTTCTTGCGTGGCGAATGCCAGCAGCATCTTGTCGTCTCGAGTGAATCGACCGAACATGATGGTTCTCCTTACGAAGTCGTGCGGCCCATCACTGGGCATCGCGTTGTGAGTGCTTCTGGTGCACGGCCTGCCGGCTTATCTGCAGAACATCTGCGATCGCCTGCCAGCTCCAGCCCTGGTCACGGGCGTTGGCGACCTGAACTTCCTCGAGGCGGTCGGCCAAGGTGCGCAGGGCGCGTACCGCGGCCAGACCTCGAGAAGGGTCGTCGCTCGCGGCGGCCCCGGCGAGGCGGTCGGCCTCGGTGGGTTCGTTGGTCTGTTCGTCGTGCATGTTGTCAGGTTATGTTGACGTCGCCGCGTTGTCAAGAATTATTGACGAGAAGTTTGACGGGGTGGCGACGTCGGCGGCGGTGAGGGCGCTGTCGGCGATGGGGAGGGCGCTGTCGGCGGGGTGACGAGCGCCGTCGGCGGGGTGACGAGCGCTGTCGACGGGAGGGAGAGCGCCGTCGGCGATGGGGAGGGCGCTGTCGCGAGAGTGGGGCGCTACTCGTTGGCGATGGACTCGGTGATGTTCATGCGTGCGGCCCGGCGGGCGGGCACCAGGGCGCCGACGAGACAGAGCACCACCGACACCCCCACGAACACCAGGGTGATCGGCCGGGGTGAGTACGCGATATCCAATGAGGTGGTGGCGCTGAGGATCTCGTCGCTCAGCACGTGCAGGATCACGCCGATGAGCAGGCCCAAGAGGGCGCCGACGACGGCGACCGCCCCGGCTTCGGCGAGCACCATCTGAGAGAGAAAGCGTCGGGAAGCGCCCATGGCGCGCAGGACGCCGAGTTCGCGTCGGCGTTCGATCACCGACAGCAACAGGGTGTTGAGCAGCGCCACGGCGGCCGCCACCGACACGATCCACTGGATGGCGACGGTGAAGCCGCCGGCCTGCTGGGCTTGGCGTTGGGTGGCGGCGAGCGCCTCGGCCCCGGTGTAGACGTGGGCATGCAGTCCGCCGTCGAGCGGGATCTGCGCAGCGATGCGGTCGAGATCGGCGCGCACCTGCGCCTTGTCGGTGCCGGGCGCGGTGATCACCTGCAGGTAGGTGTCGCCGGGCCGGTCGAACCAGCGGCCGAGCACGGCGCTCGACACCGCGGCGGTGCCGGAGTCGATGGCGACGTAGTCGACGGTGTCGCGCACCACCGTCTGCTGGAAGCCCGTCGGCGTGGCGATGCGCAGGACGTCGCCGGTGTGGACGCCGAGGGCGCGGGCCAGCACATTCGACAGGATGATCCCGTCGCCGGCCAGGACCTGCCGGACCGCGTCGGGGCTCGCCTTGCGCATGAACGGGGCGCGTGAGCCGGGCACCAGGCCCTGGACGAGCGCGCGGTCCTCACCGATGTTGACGTTGGCCCATTGCCCGCCGATCACCGCGCTCACCCCGGGTACCGCGGCGACCTCGGTGGCGATCTGCGGCGGCAGGACAGGGCCCAGCGGCACCTCGTCCTCGGTGGAGGAGGAGACGTAGAAGTCCGGATCGCCGAGGCCGTCGAGGGAGGTGGAGATCGACGAAACGAGATTGTCCAGGGCTCCCGAGGTTCCCATGCCGACGGCGATCGCGACGGCCACCGTCATCAGGGTGGCCCACGCACGGCGCGGGGCGCGCCCGGTGTTCACCGAAGCCAGGCGACCCGGGCCGCGGAATACCTTGGCCAACAGCACGACTGCGGTGACCAGCGGTCGGGTGAGCGCGAAGCAGATCAGCAACGCGCCGACGGCGTAGACCGCCCCGGCGACGATGGCCGGCCTACCGGGGACGGTGAGCACGATGATCCACGCGCCGATCACCGCGGCGACGCCGACGATTCCCGCCGCCCACACCGCCACCCCTCGGCGGGGCACACCGTCGGCTACCTCGCCGGGACTCATCGCCTCTACCGGGGACACCGAGAACACCGACCGCGCAGCCAAACTCGTCGCACCGACGCAAGCGACGACGCAGGCGAGGATCGCGACGACCGGTACATACGCGGGCAGATGGTAGGTGATCGCGATGGTCACCCCGTCGCGGGTGGTCTCCGGGACCCGAGAGACCGCCCAGCGTCCGGCGAGAACGCCGACGGGTACCCCGATCGCACCGCCGACAATGCCGAACAGCGCTGCCTCGCCGAGCATGTCGCCGACGAGGTGGGTGCGGCGGGCACCCAATGCGCGCACCATCGCCAGAGACCGGCGCCGGGAGGCCACCGCCATGTTCATCGTGTTGAAGACCAGGAACGCGGCGATCACCAGCGACACCAACGCTACCAGCAGCGTCGAGTCGCGGGTCACCGAGCTCGCCAATTCCGCTTGCTTGGCCCGGAAGTCGGGGTTCACCACGACAGCACGGCCGTCGACGACGCGGGTGGCCTCCGCGCGCAGATGTCCGACGTCGGCTCCCGGCTTGGCGACGAGGAGGATCGAGGTCACCCGCCCCGCGGTGCCCGCCGGGCCCGCCAGGTCGGTGAGACGTTGCGCCAGCGGCAGATACGCGAACGCGTACCTACCCTCGTTGAGCTTGTCGGCGTCGGGTCCGGTGACCACCCGGGCGACGCGTACCTCGTCGTCACCGATCGTGAGTTGTTGTCCCTCACGTAGTCCGGCGGCGGGTCCGGCGATGATCCCGTTCTCCAGGTCGGCCGGTGAGATCGACACCCCGCCCTGCGCGGCCGCGAGATCCCCCGACAAGGCCGTGACCCGAAAGTCGGAGCCCAGCAACGGGATCTGCGTGCCGCCCACGGTGATCGACCCGCGGATCAACGGGACCACGGCCTTGGCGTCGGGCAGGTCACGACGCAGTTCAGCGGCCAGACCCGCGTCCACACCGGAATCGGCGATGGCGGCGACCTCGAGGTCGGCGGCACCGGAGATCGCCGAGTTGAACGCCCGCACCGAGGCGGTGAACGAACCGTAGGTGCCCAACACCGCGACCAGCAACGCCGAGGACACCACGACCACACTGAGCGAGGTGACCACGCGCATCCGGTGGGTCCGGATCTCCCGCAGATTGAGCACCCGGATGCGGGTGAAGCCGGCGAGGAAGCCGGCGACGAGACCACCGGCGCCTGCGCTCACGCGATCTTTCCGTCCCGAACGGTGATCGTGGTGTCGGCGACCGCCGCGGCGTGCTCGTCGTGGGTCACCATGACGACCAGCCGGCCACTGTGCTCATCATGGGCGCCGGAACCGTGGGCGACGTCGGAGAGCAGTTGCAGCACAGACTGACCGGTGGTGGAGTCGAGATTGCCGGTCGGCTCGTCGGCGAGCAGGATCGCCGGCTCCATGATGAGCGAGCGGGCAATCGCCACGCGCTGCATCTGCCCGCCCGACAGCTCCGACGGCCGGTGGTTGATGCGGTCACCGAGACCGACCCGCTCCAACAGCTCGACCGCGCGGGGTTTGGCCCGGCGCAGCGACTTGGAGTCGAGAAGTTGGGGCAGCGCAACGTTTTCCCACGCCGACATCGTCGGGACGAGATTGAAGAACTGGAAGATGAAGCCGACGCGATGCCGCCGGAACTCGGAGGCGGCGTTGTCGTCGAGGGCACCGAGATCGACGCCGTCGACGCGGATGGAGCCCGATGTGGGGGTGTCGAGTGCGCCCATCACGTGCAGCAACGTCGATTTTCCGGCGCCCGAGGGGCCGACGATCGACACGAACTGCCCGCCGGGCAGTGCCAGGTTCACCCCGTCGAGGGCGCGTACCCGCTCCTGTCCCAACTGGTATTCACGGACGACGTCGACTGCCTCGACGAGGTTGCGCTCCCCCACGGCCATGGGTCGATGGTAGCGAGCGCGGTGGCGCGGGCGTCGGTGTACGTCGGCCCCGGATCAGCCGGTGAACCGGCCGGTGGCGAAGAACTCGTCGAGCACCGTGGTCGGTGCGGTGAGGTCGAGCTGCTGAGCGGTGAGCCAGTCGTCGTCGAAATATGTTGTGCTGTAGCGCTCTCCGGGATCGCACAGCAGGGTGACGACGCTGCCGGACTGTCGTCCGCCAACCATCTCCGAGACCAGTTTCAATGCGCCCCACATGTTGGTGCCGGTGGACCCGCCCACGCGGCGGCCCAGACGTTCGCTGACGCAGCGCGCGGTGGCGATGGAGGCGGTGTCGGGAACCCCGATCATGCGGTCGATGACCTGGGAGACGAAGGAAGGCTCGACACGCGGGCGGCCGATTCCCTCGATGCGCGAACCGATCTCGGAGGTCAGGGTGCCGTCGCCGCTCTCGTAGGCGGGCAGGAACACCGAGTTCTCCGGGTCGACGACGGCCAGCCAGGTGGGGTGACGGCGGTAGCGCAGATAGCGGCCCAGGGTCGCCGACGTGCCGCCGGTGCCCGCGCCGACGACGATCCACGTCGGGATCGGGTGCTCCTCGTCGGCCATCTGCGCGAAGATCGACTCGGCGATGTTGTTGTTGCCACGCCAGTCGGTGGCGCGCTCGGCCATCGTGAACTGGTCGATGAAGTGTCCGCCGAGCTCGGCCTCGAGACGCAACGCCTCGGCGTACACCTGCGCCGGCCGTTCGACGAAATGGCAACGGCCGCCTTCCCTTTCGATCAGGGAGGTCTTGGCGGGCGAGGTCGACGACGTCATCACCGCGAGGAACGGCACACCGATCAGATGCGCGAAATAGGCTTCGCTGACCGCGGTCGATCCCGACGACGCCTCGATGACGGTGGTGCCCTCGGTGATCCAGCCGTTGCAGATCGCATACAGGAACAGCGATCGCGCGAGTCGATGTTTGAGCGAGCCGGTCGGGTGGGTGCTCTCGTCCTTGAGGTACAGGTCGACGCCGCCCGGCGTGCCGTCGGCGTCGGTCCAGCGCGACCACACGGGTAGCTCCACCCGCAGCAGATGGGTGTCGGCGCTACGGCGCGCGTCGGCCTCGATCAGCCGGACCGCGTTGTCGGCCCAGGAGCGGTCGGCGCGACGATCGATGTCGATGGTGCGTGCGGGGCTCATCGTCTCGGGTCGGCTCGGGTCAGCTGCCACGCAGCTTCGACTGCAGCTCGTCGTGGCGCTTGCGGCGCTGCTCGTCGACGGCGGAGATCTGGGTGTTGACGCGGGTGCGCAGCGACTTGAACACGACCATGCCCAGCGGCAGCGCGATCAGGACCCCGAACACCGGGGCCACCAGCAGTGGGACGTTGACGCCCGCGAGCTTGCCGATGCCGATGATGATCGCGGCCACCACGACCACCAACACGAGACGGGCCAGGGTGTACAGGCCGATGGACGCCAGGAGGCTGCCCATACCGACCTGCGGTTTACGCTCTTCACTCACGGCGACCAGCGTACGTTGTGGCGCGGCCCGGCGACCCGCCGCGGTCTGCCCGCTCGGTGAGGGGCGAGCGCCCGATCGACGCGAATCGACGCACAGTCGGGGCGAATGAGCGCACGGTCGGCGGGATTGAGCGCACGGTCGACGAAATCGGACGCCCGATGGGCGGATATGGGCGCCCGATCGACGCACAAGTGCGCCCGGTCGGCGTGCACGTCGAGGAGCGGTCGAGGGCCCACTTTGTACCAAGGGTGTCACCGGGGTCGGCAAAGGGGACGTAAAAGGCACTGGTCGGACGTGTGCGCAGGTCACAGGCTTCTTTGCACTCTCTTTACCTACCGCTGACGGTTCGAGTACCTGGGCGTTTTGCGTGTATTCATTGAGTCAGCGCGCGACTGCGCGCGAAGGGTCCGAGAGCGTCAGGTTCTCGGCACGGACACACGAGGGAGTCCTCCCATGACCGCAATTCACTCCAACCCGCTGTCGATGATCACCCCGGGCATGGCGAGCCAGCACACGCTGACCCCCGGACAGGTGGCGTCGATGTTCAATGTGAATCCCAAGACCGTCGCGCGGTGGGCCAGCTCGGGAATCCTCGGCTCGATCCGTACCCCGGGTGGGCATCGTCGCTTCCGCGAGGAAGACGTCGTCGCCCTGCTGAACCGCCGCGTGCCCTGAGAGACAGCACAGCCTCGGCAGGCTCGGTCGGTGTCGCCGTCCACACGACGCCGACCGGGCCACGCCATCGGCGCACACGCCGTACCACCTCAGTGCCGCCCGACACCTGCACTTTTGACGTCGGTCGGACGACGCATCTCGCGTCTACCGTCGCGTAATGTGGTGAGTGGGAGGTTGCCATGGCATTTCTGCTCACTTTGGTCGGCATCATGGCCGTCGGTTTTCTGTTGTGGCGCGTATTCGGTTCCAGCCTGATCGATGACGACGGCACACGCGTACCGGCCGTCAAACGCGGCCCAGTCGGCCCCGACGACGATCCCGAGTTCCTGATGGATCTCGACCGTCGCAGCCGCGGAACCAACGGGTCCGACCCGGACGATCACTGATCGGCCTCACCCCGATACCGACACGAATGCGCCCCCGGAGTCTTCCTCCGGGGGCGCATTCGTGTGCGTGCGGGCTACTCACAGTCCTGCATAGGAGTGCAGACCGGAGACCACCAGGTTGATGATGAACAGGTTGAAGAGCATCGCGACGAAGCCTGCGACGTTGATCCAGGCGGCCGCGGTGTTGCGCCAGCCGGCCGTGGCCCGCGCGTGCAGGTAGGCCGCGTAGATCACCCACGCGATGAACGAGACGGTCTCCTTGGGGTCCCAGCCCCAGAAGCGTCCCCACGCGGATTCGGCCCAGATGGCGCCGCAGATGACGCCCAGGCCGAACAGCGGGAAGCCGAAGACGACGCATTTGTAGGCGAGGCGGTCGAGGGCGTCGGCGCCCGGGATGTGCGCGACCAGCCGCATCACCGCACCCTTGGCACCGGTCTCGGTGCGTTCGAGGGACTCGGCCTTCTCGCCCCACTGCATTTTGACGAGATAGAGCATGCTCGACACCCCCGACACCAGCAGGACGCCGGAGCTCACCGAGATGATCGAGACGTGGATGGCCAGCCAGTACGACTTGAGCGCGGGCACCACCGGGGCGGCCTGGGTGTAGAGCTCGGTGCCGGCGATGAACATCAGCAGCGCGACCGGGACCAGCACGAACGACAGCAGCGGCCGGTTCGCGGGTTTGCGGAGCACGACGACACCGGCGACGACACCGGCCGCACAGGTCAGCGAGATGAACTCGTACATGTTGCCCCAGGGCGCACGATCGACGGCCATCCCGCGGCAGACGATGGATGCGATGTGCGCGGCCAGACCGACGAAGACCACCGGATAGGCCATCGCGCCCAGGGTCTCGGAGAAGGTCCGGCGGCTCCCGGTGTCGGAGATCTTGCCGGGGGTGCGTTCCCCGGAGGCACCGGCTCCGGCGGTGCCCGATCCGACGGACGCCCCGACGAGTTCCTTCGACGCCAGACGCCTGGTCCGCGCGCCGGCGAGGGCCGCGAGGAACAGCAGCATCGCCAGCACGTACACGGTGATGGCGGTACCGAACAGCAGGTCGGAGTACCGGGCGAGCGTCTCGTCGACGTGCTCTGTACCAGTGTTCATCGATTCACCTCATCAGTCCTGCGGAAGAACATGCGGCCGCCGTGGGTGCGCCCGTGTCAGAGTTTGCGCCATCTCGACATGCGTTTCGCCGAGCCACCGCCGGGCTCCACCAACCCGGCCGCCTGCTCGTCGAAACCCTCGCCCCAACCGGCCTGATCGGTCCGGGCGAGGC
The DNA here is from genome assembly GCF_030077625.1 of Gordonia sp. L191. NCBI lineage: Bacteria > Bacillati > Actinomycetota > Actinomycetes > Mycobacteriales > Gordoniaceae > Gordonia > Gordonia sp. L191. The sequence continues at coordinate 4,085,283 of NZ_CP125996.1, forward strand.
CGCCGATTTCTACTACCGTACGTCGTTTGCCGTTGTCGGTGCCCGTCCGGTCCGGATCGGCCGGCACCAGCCGCACCCAGATCCGGCGTCGGCGCACCAGCAGCGACACCAGCAGACCGATCAGCATCGCCACCGCCGACACCAGCACCCAGTCCTGGGCGGGGTCGTGCGAGACCTGCACCGACACCCAGCGCTGGTAGCCGTCGAAGCTGACGACGGTGCCGTCGGCCAGGGTCGTGCTGGCGCCCTTGGCGAGGTTCACCTGGGCCTGTCGTTGCAGCCTGCCCTGGTTGATGAGGCTCTGGTCGAGCGAGTAGGCGTTCTGCGGGAGGCCGGTGTCGAGTCCGGTGTCGCCCTTGTAGATGCGGATCGCGACCTGCGGGTCGTTGGGCACCGGCGACGACGAACTGAGCAGGGTCCCTTGGTAATCCGCGGTCGGGGCGAAAAGTCCCTCGATGGCGATCTGGTTCTTGCGGCGCACGTCCTCGTCGGGGTAGAGGCCGGCCGGGGTGTCGAAGCGCACCGCGCCCGAGGAGAGCATCGTCTGCAGCTCGTCGGGGATGAACAGGGCGGTCTGGGTGCGCTTCTCCCCGTTGGGGAAGGTGACGGTGAAGGTGGGGGCGAATCCGTTGCCGAGGACGTAGACGCGGTCGCCGGCGACCCGCAGCGGGTCGTTGACCTTCACCGACCTCTGATGCCAGTCACCGGCAGAGGTGCCGGCGCCCTTGGTGTAGGACATCTTCGCGTCGTACATGTCGGGCTGACCGTTGGGCAGGAAGGTCGCCGAGAACGCGTCGACCTTGAAGCAGAAGTGGTTGAGGTCGGTGCCGTCGACCATCGCGCCGGCCCGGAACGAGTCGTACACCGCGGTCGAGGTGTTGCACAGGCCCTCGCCGTCGGCGACGAGACTGCGGGTGCCCTCGTAACCGTAGAGCTTGCCGAGCGCGATCGACACCAGCAGGGCGAGGAGGGCGAAATGGAAGACCAGGTTGCCGAATTCGCGCAGATACCCCTTCTCCGCGGAGACCTCGACGACCTTGCCTGTTGCCGCGTCGTCGCCCGCTGCTGCGTCATCACGGACGACGATGTTGCGGCGCCAGCCCCGCAGGTTCGTCGAGACCCGCTCGGCGATCTCCTCGGGATCACCGTCGACGGTGGTGGTGAGGTGACGCGGCAGTCGACTCAGATTGCGGGGCGCGGCAACCGGTTTGGCGCGCAGGCTCTTGGCGTGCTCGATCAGTCGCGGGGTCAGGCAGCCCACCAACGACACGAACAGCAGCACATAGATCGCGGTGAACCAGGCGCTGGAGAACACGTCGAACAGCTGCAGCTTGTCCATCCACGTGCCCAGGGTGCCGTGGTCGGAGATGTACTTGAGCGTCTTCTGCTCGTTGAGTTCGCGCTGTGGGAGCAGTGCTCCCGGGATCGCGGCGAGCGCGAGCAGGAACAGCAGCACCAGCGCGGTGCGCATCGAGGTCAGCGACCGCCACAGGTTGCGCAGCGGCCACAGCACCCGGCGCAGCACCCAGTGCGGGCGGCGCGGCGGGGTGGGCTGGGCCGGGTGGTCGGCGAGCGCGGTGTCGGCGCGGGTCATACCGGCAACACCTGATCGGTGATGAAGGCGTCGCGCACCCAGGCGATGAACTGATCCCACAGTCCGGTGACCAGCGCGATACCGACGAGGATCAACATGACACCTCCGAAGACCTGGATGGCGCGGGCATGATTGCGCAGCCAGCCGAGGCTGCGCAACGCCCACGCCGAGGAGAACGCAAGTACCACGAACGGGATACCCAGACCCAGGCAGTACGCGATGATCAGGGTGACGCCCTTGGCGGCGGTCGCCCCCTCGGTACCCGACGCGGTGGCGATGACCGCGGCCAGCGTCGGCCCGAGGCACGGCGTCCAGCCGAGCGCAAAAACCGCACCGAGCAACGGGGCACCGACGATGTTGGACACCATCCGCGGGGCCATCCGGACCTCGTGCTGCATCATCGGGATCAGACCGATGAACACCAGCCCCATCACGATGGTGACCACCCCGCCGATGCGTTGCAGCAGTTCGTGATTGACGATGACGGTGCTGGTGAAACCGATCACCGTCGCGGTGGCGGCGACGAAGACGACGGTGAACCCGAGGACGAACAGCAGGGCGGCCACCGCGACGCGCGAGCGACCGCGTTTGGCGGGTTCGCCGACGGTGACCGCGGGGGCCTCGGCACCGACGAGTCCGGCGAGATACGACAGATACCCCGGGACCAGTGGCACCACGCACGGCGAGGCGAACGACACCATCCCGGCGACCGCCGCCGCGGCCACCCCGAGCAGCAGCGGCCCGGAGGACACCGTGTCGGCGAAGGTCTGTCCGATACCGCTCACTGGGGCACCTCGGCAGACGACGGAGCGGCAGACGCAGGGGTGGGCGCCGGAGCGGTGGACGACGGGGCGCCGGAAGCGGGTGCCGTCGAGCTGCCCGGTGCCGGGTCCTCGGCGATCACCTTGCCGACCATCGCGCCGAGTTCGTCGGCGCTGACCGCGCGCAGGAACACCGCGGCCGGGCGATGCTGCCGGTCGAGCACGATGGTCGTCGGCACCACCGACGTCGGGGTGGTCAGCGCGGCCAGCGAGGCCCCGGCGAAGTCGTAGATCGACGGGTACCCGACGTGGCGGTCGTCCACGAAATCCTGTGCCGATTGCTGATTGTCGCGCAGATTGATGCCGAGGAAGTTGACGCCCTGGTCCTTGTACTGCTCGTAGACCTGCTCGAGGGCCGACGCCTCACCGCGGCACGGGCCGCACCACGAGCCCCACACATTGATCACGACTGCTTTGTCGGCGAACTCGGGGCCGCTGAGCGACAACGGCTTTCCGGTCGTCAGGTTCTCGCCGGAGACGTCGGCGATGTGTTTGCGGTCGGCCTGATCGTAGGTGATGACGGTCTGCCCACCGGGTGAGACGAACTGGAAGGTGTCGCCCTGCGAGACCGCGTCGTCGCCGGTACCGCACGCGGTCAACGCCACCCCGAACGCCAGTGAAACCAGCAGCGCGGCAACGATTCTCACGATCGGCGCGTTTGCGACAAGTCGGGCGCGGGGTCGCGAGGGGTGCCGGTGGCCTCGTTCCGACGGGGTCGGACACACGTCACGACCACCACGATCTCGCACCCTCACGCGTTCAACACTCTCCTGCTCAGGCCCCGGTCACGAGTGGATCCGACGCACCGGCCGGCTCGGAATAGATGATGTCGACGAGGGCGTCGTCGTCGTAGATGAGGCTGGTCAACGACGCGAGCGAGCACTGGCGACGACGCGGATCGTGCCAGAGGCGCTGGCCCTCGAGGAAGCGGCGCAACGTGTACACCGGCAGCTGATGACTCACGCAGACGGCCTCGTGGCCGCGGGCGGCGTCGCGGGCCTTGTTGGCCGCGGCCAGCATCCGGTGCGCGAGCTGGATGTACGGCTCGCCCCACGACGGGGTGAACGGGTCGCGCAGCTTGGGCCAGTGCCGCGGCTTGCGCAGCGCGCCGTCGCCGACCGAGACCTTGAGTCCCTCGAAGATGTTGTCGGCCTCGATGAGTTCGTCGTTGGTGAGGATCGGCAGGTCGTGGGCGGCGGCGATCGGTCCGGCGGTCTCCTGTGCGCGCTGCAGCGGGGAGGCGAATACCGCGGTGATGTCGTGGTCGGTGAGCGCGTCGGCGACCTTGCGGGCCTGCGCGCGACCGGTGTCGGAGAGATGGAAACCGGGCAGCCGTCCGTAGAGGATGGCGTCGGGATTGTGCACCTCACCATGGCGCATCATGTGAACGATCGTGTGCATCAGCTCTCCCCGGGAGTGGGCGCGGTTGCCGCGGCCCGCGCAGCGGCCGGCAACGCGTCGGCAATTCGAGTGAAAGCATCCTCGTCCAGCGCCGCCGAGACAAACCAGGCCTCGAACGCGCTGGGCGGCGGGTACACACCGGCGTCGAGCAGTGCGTGGAAGAACGGTGCGAAACGCCAGGTCTGGGTGGCCTTCACGCCCGCGTAGTCGACGATGCTGGTGTCGGCGGCGTCGTCTGTGGTGAAGAACACACTGAGGAGGTTGCCGGCCTTCTGTACGCGGTGGGCGACCCCGGCGGTCTGCAGGGCGTCGGTGAGCAGGCCGGCGAGGCGGTCGGCGTTGGCGTCGAGGGCCGAATAGACCGCCGCGTCGGCGGTTCGCAGCGTGGCCAGGCCGGCGGCGACGGCCACCGGATTCCCCGACAACGTGCCCGCCTGATAGACGGGGCCGGTCGGGGCGAGTCGCTCCATGACGTCGGCGCGACCGCCGAAGGCGGCGGCGGGCAGGCCACCGCTCATCACCTTGCCGAAGGTGTAGAGGTCGGCGCCGACACCCTCGAGTCCGTACCAGCCGGCCGGGCTGACCCGGAATCCGGTCATCACCTCGTCGATGATCAGCAGGGCACCGTGACGGCGGGTCAGCTCACGCAGGCCTGCGTTGAAACCGTCGACCGGGGCGACGGCGCCCATGTTGCCCGCGGCGGCCTCGGTGATCACCGCGGCGATGTCGTCACCGAACTCCTCGAAGGCCTTCGCGACGGCCTTGAGGTCGTTGTAGGGCAGCACGAGGGTGTCGTGGGCGGCGGCACCGGTGACGCCGGGGCTGGTCGGCAGGCCGAGGGTGGCCACACCCGAGCCGGCGTCCGCGAGCAGTGCGTCGACGTGGCCGTGGTAGCAGCCGGAGAACTTGATGATCTTGGGGCGGCCGGTGAAGCCGCGGGCCAACCGGATCGCCGACATGGTCGCCTCGGTGCCGGAGTTGACCAGCCGCACCCGCTGCACCGGGTCGACGCGGTCGATGATCTCCTCGGCCAGCTCGATCTCGGACTCGGTGGGCGCGCCGAACGACAGTCCGCCCGCGGCGGCACGCTGCACGGCCTCGACGACGGCGGGGTGGGCGTGACCGAGGATCATCGGCCCCCACGACGACACCAGGTCGACGTAGTCGTTGCCGTCGACGTCGGTCAGCGTGCAGCCCGTGGCCGACGCGATGAACCGGGGATCGCCGCCGACGGCGGAGAACGCACGCACCGGCGAGTTGACCCCACCGGGGATCGCATGTTGCGCCCGTTCGAACAGCTCACTGGACTTCACGGCGACGTCGGCGGATCTGCTCACGGCCTCCAGTGTTCCAAATGGCACCGAGTGAGAGAAATTCGGCCTGGTCAGGGCGCTGCCGGGGCGTGCTCACCGCCCCAGCGCGGCCTCGATCCGCGCCGCGATGACCTCCTGGCCGCGGGCGTTGGGATGCACCGTGATCCGCGCCGTGGTGCCCTGCTGCGGTTCGATCCAGCGCGCCGCACCCGCGCACGCGTCGTGGCCCTGCGACACCTGCGACATGTCGACGAAGGTGACGCCGGTCTTCTCGGCGGCGCGACGCACGGCGTCGTTGAGGTCGGCCTGCAGTCCACGCAAATACGGCACGTCACCGGGCGCGACACGCATCGCCGGGTAGCAGCCCTGCGTGGCGGGCAGAATCCACGGATAGCCCACGATGACGACGCGGGCGTTCGGGGCGCGGGCGCGAATCCGGGTGAGGCCGTCCACGAGAGCGGGGTAGATGTCGGCGTCGATGGGTGCGGTCAACTCCGAGCCGTATCGATCCCGGCACGGTGAGCCCGTGGGGACGCCGGTGCTGTCGGCGATCACGTCACCGCACTTGCTGATCGCCCCGCCGAAGGTGTTCTCGTCGTTGCCGCCGAGCATCAGCGTCACCAACCGGGTTTGCGGTCCGAGTGCGTCGAGTTGTGGTGGTATGCCGAAGTATTGGCTCGTGGTCAGGTCGGCGGTGTCGGCGCCCGAGCAGCTCACGTCGGTCAGCGGTAGGCGGCGTTGCGCGGCGACGAGGTGCGCGAAGTTGATCGCCGACCGCTGACACAGGAATGGTGAGTCCGCTTGCACCGGAAGCGCTCCGGCGCCCGCGGCGTAACTGTCGCCGAGGTTCACATATGGGGTCGCGGCCGGGGCGGTGCTGGTCGAACCCGGGGCCGACGAGGACGACGACGGCGCGGGAGATCCGTCGTCGGCGCCACAGCCGGCCACGAGGACCAGCAGCGCCGCGAGCATCGTGGCGAGCACCCCGCGCCTCATGCGTCGGCCCCGAGCATCATCAGCAACAGTTCCGCGCGGGTGCGGGCGTCGGCGAGGTCGACGGCGAGCATGTCCTCGACGCGCTCGATCCGGCTGCGCAGGGTGTGCCGGTGCACGCCGAGCGCGGTGGCCGCACTCCCCCAGTTGCCGTTGGCCTCGAGATACGCCAGCAGACTTTGATGCAGCGCGGTGCCCTGGAGACGATCGTGGTCGAGGATCGGCGCCAGACGCCGATCGTGGTTGTCGGCCAACGCTTGTCGCACCGGGTCGACCGCCAGCAGCGACTGCGCGTCGTCGAGGTCGACGAGTTGCCCCACCGCGGCCGAGCGACAGGCCATGCGGGCCTGCGTGACCGACGCGGCGACGGCGGTGGTGTCGGGCACCTCCGCCGCGTCGGCCAGGCGGACCGGCGGGCCGATCCCACCGCGCACCGTCGCGGCGGTCGCGAGCACGTTCAGCAGGCCGATCGCCACATCGACGGTGTCGTCACCGCGCAGCAGGGTCGTCACCTCGGCCCCGGCACGGTGCACGAACACCGGCCGCCACCGGCGTTCGAGTTCGTCGGTCAGGCGTGCCTGCCCCCGTTCGGCATCGGCGTCGTCGGCGAAGGTGAACACGACCGCCCGTACCGCGTCGTCGGGGCCGGCGGCTCGCCGCAACACCCGCAGGGCGGTGGGCCCGACGACCCCGTCGAGCGCCGAGCCGAGCACGTCGGTCTGCAGCAGCGCCATCTCCCGACGCACCTCCTGCGGTTTGGCGTACTCGATGGCCAGCAACGAGGTGGCGTGGCCGACGAGCATCCGATTCACCTCGTCGAGCGGCGCACCGACGACCCCGAGGAATCCGAATGTCCTTGTGGCCGAGCCGATCCGGGTGACCATGAAGGTGACGTCGTCGGCGACGAACACCGCGCCCGCCGACGCCGGGTCGCGGGCGACGAGGGCACGGACCCGGGCGAGATCGTCGGGGTCGGGCGGGGCGGGCGCGGACGCCACCTCGGCGTGGTTGGCGTCGAGGAGCAGCACCCGACGCTCGATCGCGTCGCCGAGTTCACCGACCACCGCGGCCGGGCCGCGGGCCACCGCCGCACGTGTCATGCGGGGTTGCGCGCGGGTCGCCGACACCAGGCGGGCCGAGCGGCCGGCGGCGATCTGGTCGAGCAGGGCGCGGGTGATCGCCGAGAACGGGATGTGCAGCGGAACCTCGAACAGAGGAAGGCCCACGTCGTCGGCGGCGCTGATCATCGCCTGCGGTATGGCGTCGAAACCCAGGCCCACCCCGAAACCGAGCGCGGCGACACCGACCTCGTCGAGCGAACGCACGTAGCGTTGCTGTTCCGCGGGGTCCTCGGTGAGCCGGAGCCCGGTGGTGAGCAGCACCTCGCCGCCCACCATCCACTCGGCGGCGGTGAGCAGTTCGGAACTGACCGCACTGTCGATGGGGCGTTCGAGGCCCGCACCGCCGGCATGCAGCACCAATTCGAGGCTGCGTTGGGCGATCAGCCACCGAACCGACGTCGACACCCGTTCACCGTACGCCCGGACTGGACATTCTGGAGTGTCACCGGGAAATCGATGGACACATTGTCAGGCGCGTGAACCGGGTCACTGGGCGAACACTGATCACCAGCAGCGTCCAGTGCGGCCGCGCACTCCAGGCCCCCACAACAACAGGCCCCCCAACATCGAGCACGAGGTGACACCCGATGACCGCTTCCGCCACCGAAATCGTCTACCGCCTGCCCCAGGAGCGGCGGCTGGTGACCGACCTGCCGGGCCCGCGGTCGATCGAGCTGGGTGCCCGCCGATCCGCCGCGGTGGCGGCCGGGGTCAGTTCGATCCTGCCGTCCTACGCCGCCGACGGTGACGGCGGCGTCCTCGTCGACGTCGACGGGAACTCGCTGATCGACCTCGGCTCCGGTATCGCGGTCACGTCGGTGGGCTCGGCCAACCCCGCGGTGGCCGCCGCCGTCGGCGCACAGGCCGCCCATCTCATCCACACCTGCTTCATGGTCGCGCCCTACGACAGCTACGTCGCGGTGGCCGAGAAGCTCAATGCGCTCACCCCCGGTGATCACGACAAGCGCACCGCCCTGTTCAACTCGGGTGCCGAGGCCGTCGAGAACGCGGTGAAGATCGCGCGCCTGGCGACCGGGCGTGACGCGGTGGTCGCCTTCGACCACGCCTACCACGGCCGCACCAATCTGACGATGGCGTTGACCGCGAAGAACATGCCGTACAAGGCGCATTTCGGTCCGTTCACCCCCGAGGTGTACCGGATGCCGATGAGCTATCCGTTCCGCGACCAGTTCGGTACGGACGGGAAAGCCGCAGCCGAACATGCGATCTCGGCGATGACGACGCAGATCGGCGCCGACTCGCTCGCCGCCATCATCATCGAACCCATCCAGGGCGAGGGCGGATTCATCGTGCCCGCACCGGGATTCCTGACCACCCTGGCGCAGTGGTGCCGCGAGAACGGCGTCGTGTTCATCGCCGACGAGGTGCAGGCCGGATTCGCCCGCACCGGAACGTGGTTCGCGTGCGAGGAGGAGGGCGTCGTCCCCGATCTGATCACCATGGCCAAGGGCATCGCCGGCGGCATGCCGCTCTCTGCGGTGACCGGCCGCGCCGAACTCCTCGACGCTGTACACGCCAGCGGGCTCGGCGGCACCTACGGCGGAAACCCGGTCGCGTGCGCCGCGGCCCTCGCCGCGATCGAGCAGATGGAGACCCTCGATCTGGCCGGGCGGGCCCGCCACATCGGCGAGGTCATCACCTCCGTGCTCTCCGAAACGGCCGATGAACTTGCCGCGCAGGGCAAGTCGGTGATCGGCGAGATCCGCGGGCGCGGTGCCATGATCGCAATCGAACTCGTCCGCCCCGGCGGGCAGGAAGCAGATCCGGCGCTCACCAAGGCGGTCGCCGCCGCGTGTCACGCCCAGGGCGTCATCGTTTTGACCTGCGGCACCTACGGCAACGTGATCCGGCTCCTGCCGCCGCTGGTGATCGGCGACGACCTGCTCCGCGAGGGCCTCGGCGTCCTGAGTGACGCCATCAGGTCTCTCGCCTGATCGACCCCGCGCGATCATACCCCAACCGTCCACATCCGAAAACCGCTGCGAGACAAAGGACACCGTATGCACCCGCTCGATCCACTCTCCGCCGACGAATTCCGGGCCGTCTCCGCGGTTCTCTCGCGCGAGCAGGGGGTCGGCGACGGATGGCGGTACGCCTCCATCGAACTCGCCGAGCCGGGTAAGGCAGAGCTCGCCGCGTACGAGGCCGACGGCACCGTCCCCGCACGGCGGGCGATCGTCATCTGTCTCAACAGTTCCGAGAACCTGACGTACAAGTCGGTGGTCCGCCTCACCGACGAGACCGTCGAGTCGTTCGATCTGGTCCCGGACGTGCAGGCGAACTTCACCGTCGACGAGTTCGAGGAATGTGATCGGGTGTTGCGGGCACACCCGGAGGTGCAGGCGGCGCTGGCACGACGCGGGATCACCGACCTCGACCTGGTCTTCATGGACACCTGGACCTACGGCGGTGCGCTGATCCCCGAGGAGTTCAAGGGACGGCGCCTGGGCTGGTCGGACACCTGGGTCAAAAACGCCGAAGGCGCCAATCCGTACGCGAATCCCGTGTCGGGGCTGCACTGTGTGATCGACGTGAACACGATGGAGTTGCTGCGCATCGAGGATGCGGCCGCCGGGAGTGGGGCCGATGGCTCCGGCAGCTTCGAGCGTCCGCAGGTGATGGGCGAGTATGTGCCACGCCACATCCCACAACGCATCCGCGACACCTTCAAGCGCCCGCCGCTCAAGCCACTGGAGATCGCCCAGCCCGAGGGGCCGTCGTTCACCCTCGACGGCAACCAGCTGACGTGGCAGAACTGGTCGCTGCGAGTGGGTTTCAACTATCGCGAGGGCATGACCCTGCACTCGGTAACCTACAACGACGCCGGACGCGAGCGGTCGGTGGCGCATCGCATGTCGTTCGCCGAGATGGTGGTGCCCTATCGCGATCACTGCGAGGACCATTACCGCCGTACGGCTTTCGACATCGGCGAGTGGGGTCTGGGCTTCATGACGACCTCGCTCGAACTCGGCTGCGACTGCCTCGGCGAGATCCGCTACCTCGATGCGGTGTTGCACAACAGCGCCGGTGAGCCCTACACCATCACCAACGCCATCTGCATCCACGAGGAGGACAACGCCGTCCTCTGGAAGCACGTCGATCACGACGCCGGCGCCGAGGTCCGACGCATGCGGCGGCTCACGGTGAGTTTCCATGTGACCGTGGCCAATTACGAATACCTGGTGTACTGGCGGTTCTACCAGGACGGCAACATCGAGTGCGAGGTCCGCGCCACCGGCATCATGGTGACCACACCGATGCCGCCCGGGGTGACCAGCAATCCACACGGCACCGTCATCGACGATCGCACGTATGCACCATTCCACCAGCACTTCCTCGTCGCGCGGCTCGACCTCGACATCGACGGCACCGACAACACCGTGTTCGCCTCGGAGACCGTAGCCGAGCCGATGGGCCCGGGGAATCCGCTCGGATTGTCTCTGACGCAACGTAATACGGCACTGCGCACCGAGAACGAGGGCATGCAGGACCCGGACTTCGCGACGCAGAAGAGCTGGAAGATCGTCAACACCAACCGCACCACCGAACTCGGTCACCATCCGGCCTACAAGCTGTCCCCGACCGGCGCGTTCCCGGCGATGTTCGATCCCGCCTCGCCGGTCTTCCAGCGCGCCACCGTCATCGGCCACACCCTGTGGGTGACGCCGAACAATGCCGACGAGCGTTGGCCCGCAGGGGAATTCGTCAACCAATCCGAGCGCGACACGGGTTTGGCGGAGTGGACCAAGAACAATCGGTCGATCGAGAACACCGACGTCGTCCTCTGGTATGTGTTCGGCATCCACCACATCACCCGTCCCGAGGACTGGCCGGTCATGCCGGCCGACGTGGTCTCGTTCTGGCTCAAGCCTTTCGGCTTCTTCGACCGCAACCCGGCACTCGACGTCGAGCCGTCGCCATCGGCGCACTGCCACGCGTCGAACACCGAGCACCACTGAATCGGCAAACACCACCGAACACCGGCGCATCCAGCATCGCAGCGAGAGGACCTTCCATGAGCACCACCGAGATCATCGACACCCAGGCCGTTCTCGACGGCGTACCCACCGGCTTGTGGATCGGCGGTGAGTCGGTCGACGCGTCGGATGCGGGCACGTTCACCGTCTACGATCCGGCGACCGAGGAACCGTTGACCCAGGTGGCCGATGCGACCGTCGAGGACGCCCGCCGGGCACTGGACATCGCGACCTCGGTTGCCGACGACTGGGCGGCGACCCCGGCTCGCGAACGTGGCGAGATCCTGCGTCGCGCTTTCGGTCTCGTGGCCGACCGCACCGACGATCTCGCGATGCTGATGACCCTTGAACTCGGCCGCGCGCTGCCCGACAGCCTCGCCGAGGCGCGCTACGGCAACGAGTTCCTGCGGTGGTTCGCCGAGGAGGCGGTACGCATCGACGGCCGGTTCACCCATTCGCCCGCCGGGACCGGCCGGATCGTGGTCACCCACGCCCCGGTCGGGCCGTGCCTGGCGATCACGCCGTGGAATTTCCCGCTGGCCATGGGAACGCGCAAGATCGGTCCCGCACTCGCCGCGGGCAACGTGATGCTGGTCAAGCCGGCCCATGAGACGCCGTTGACGATGCTGGCGCTCGCCGAGATCTTTGCCGAGGCCGGCCTGCCCGCGGGCGTGCTGTCGGTGTTGCCGACGATGCGGGCGCGGGAGGTGTCGTCGGCGATCATCGGCGACGACCGGATTCGCAAGATCAGCTTCACCGGCTCGACCCCGGTCGGCAAGAACCTGCTCGGCCAGGCCGCCGAGCGGGTACAGCGCACGTCGATGGAGCTCGGCGGCAACGCGCCGTTCGTCGTGTTCGACGACGCCGACGTCGACAAGGCCGTCGAGGGTGCCTTCCTGGCAAAGATGCGCAACGGCGGCGAGGCGTGCACAGCGGCCAATCGCTTCCTGGTGCAGTCCGGTGTGGTCGAGGAGTTCACCGAGAAGCTTGTCGAGAAGATGTCGGCGGTCCGGATCGGGCCCGGCTACGACGACGGCGTGACCCTCGGCCCGCTGGTCAGCGCGGCGCAGCGCGACAAGGTCGCCGAGGCCGTGGAGAACGCCGTCGCCCACGGCGGCAGGGTTCGCCTGGGCGGCAAGGCTCCCGGCGGAAAGGGCTTCTTCTACCCGGCCACCGTCGTCGACAACGTCGACGCGTACGCGCCGGTCACCCGCGGCGAGATCTTCGGCCCGGTGGCCGTGATCAGCTCCTTCGACTCCGAGGACGAGGCGATCAAGGCCGCCAACTCTACCGATTTCGGTTTGGCCGCATACTTCTTCACCCGCGACCTGGATCGGGCACTGCGCGTGTCGACGGCGCTGGACTCCGGCATGGTGGGGGTGAATCGCGGAGTGATCTCCGACGTCGCCGCACCGTTTGGCGGCGTCAAGGAGTCCGGCATCGGTCGCGAGGGCGGTTCGGAGGGCATCGAGGAGTATCTGACGGTCAAGTACGTGGCCTTCACCTGATCCGCGCGAAGTGATCATTCGAGGCCAAAGAGACAATTAGTACGGCTAATAGTCTGCGCTATGCTACATCGCATGCGGCTTCGGGTGGTGGCATCAATCGTGGCAGTGGTTCTCGCGGTGACCGTCGGCGGCCTGGTGTCGTCGCCGGCCCGCGCGGACAACGGCTCCTCGGATTGGGGCAGTTCGGGTCTGGGCAGCTCGGATCTACTCTCCCCCACCAGCCTGTTCCTGTGGCAGAGTCCACCGACCCGTTACATCGTCGTGCTGGGGGCCAAGATGGGAACCTTCGGTCAGACGCCGACGATCCTGAATGAGCGCCTCGACACCGGCGCGGCCTTGGCTCGTTCGCATCCGTTCAATCGGGTCATCGTCTCCGGCGGCGATACCTGGTGGCTGCCGGTGTCGGAGGCACAGTTCATGAATCTCGGGCTGATGAGGCGCGGTGTGCCGATGTGGCAGATGGTCAACGAAGGCCGCTCCACCGACACCGTGGAGAACGCCACCTACACCGTCGCCATGCTCAAGGCCATGGGCGCCACCGGCGCGCTGATCGTCACCAACGCGTTCCACATGCCCAGGGCCATGGGCGATTTCCGGGCGGCCGCGGCCAAAGAGCACGCCGCTCTGCCGTTCCAGCCGAGCTACGCCTGATCGTCTTTCGCCGACCGGGCGCTCGAATCCATCGACCGTGCGCTCATTTTCGTCGACCGTGCGCTCACGAGTCGTAGCCGCCGCGTGTGCGGATGGCCTCGGCGATCTCGTTCACCACGCCCATGGGATGGGTCCTCATCCGATGCTTGTTCGCGCGGATGACCTTCCAGCCGAGTCTCGCCGACTCCGCGTCGCGCGCGGCATCGCTCGCTCGTTGTTCGGGACTGGAATGGTATTCCTCACCGTCGTACTCGATGCCGATCTTCAGCTCAGGGTAGGCCCAGTCGTGGCGGGCAACGAGGATGCCGTACTCGTTGAAGACCTCGTATTGCACGACCATCGTGGGAAGTCCGGCGTCGTCGAAGAACAGGCCGCTCGAACTCTCCTGCGGCGACTCCGAGCGTGAATTGATCCGCGGGATGAGACCTTTCAGCTGGCGTACGTATCGGACGCCCTTCTGCGTCTCGGCGTAGTCGGCGAGTTCACCGACGTCGTATGCGGTGGCCGCGGCGAGCGCGTCGAGATGGCCGATCGCGCGCATTCTCGGCTGAATCCTCCCGACGTCGAAGGCGGTCCGGATCGGCGAGGTGACCGCGATGCCATCGATGACCTCGATGTGTTCGGGCGGCAGATCCACCCTGCGGGGGATGGAGCCCCGCGCCGCACGGCCGGAGGCGCTGGCACCTCGGATGAGCAATATCGGGAAATCCGAATCGAACCACCGGGAACCGTGCATGACCATGGCTGGCCTGACCGCCGACCACGGGATCTCCCTGCGCCGCAGAGGCGATCGCGATCACCCGCTGACGTGCAGTGAGCATCTCGCCGCGCCCGATGTGCGCTTCGCCGCGAAGGAGCCGGAATTCCGCGGCGAATCGTTCAGGCGACATTCCCGGTTCCGAGAGGGCGTCGCGTCGAAGTACGAGTTCGGGTGTCGCTGTGGGTTCATCGATGGTCATGGGAGATTCGACGCAGCCGTCGCCTCGATGGTTCCGTCGAAATCGGCACATGTGCGGAAGAGTGGGCTCGGGGGACGCCCGGTCGGTGAATTCGAGCGCACGGTCGACGACTTTGAGCGCACGATCGACGCGTTTGAGCGCACGATCGACGCAATTGGGCGCACGGTCGACGCACAACGGCGCCCGATCGACGAGTCGATGGGGCGCCGTTTCGGCCGGGACGGCTCAGCGCAGCAGTGCGCGGCTCATCACCACACGCTGAATCTGGTTGGTGCCCTCGTAGATCTGGGTGATCTTGGCGTCGCGCATCATCCGCTCGACTGGGAAGTCACGGGTGTAGCCGGCACCACCGAAGAGCTGCACGGCGTCGGTGGTGACCTCCATGGCGACGTCGGAGGCGAAGCACTTGGACGCCGAGCTGATGAAGCCGAGGTTCTTCTCGCCACGCTCGGCGCGGGCGGCGGAGGTGTAGACCATCAGCCGGGCGGCCTCGACCTTCATCGCCATGTCGGCGATCATGAACTCCACGCCCTGGAACGAACTGATCGGCTTGCCAAACTGCTTGCGGTCCTTGACGTAGGCGATGGCGTTGTCGAGTGCCCCCTGCGCGATGCCGACGGCCTGCGCACCGATGGTCGGGCGGGTGTGGTCGAGGGTCTGCAGCGCGGTCTTGAAGCCGGTGCCCTCGTCGCCGATGATCCGATCCTCGGGAATAGTGCAGTCCTCGAAATACAGTTCGGCGGTGGGCGATCCCTTGATGCCGAGCTTCTTCTCCAGCGGGCCGACGGTGAAGCCCGGGTCGTCCTCGTGGACCATGAACGCCGAGATGCCGTTGGCCTTCTTCTCGGGGTCGGTGACCGCCATGACGGTGTACCAGGATGACTTGCCGCCGTTGGTGATCCAGCACTTGGAGCCGTTGAGCACCCAGTTGCTGCCGTCCTTGCGGGCGCGGGTCTTCATCGACGCCGCATCCGAACCGGCCTCACGCTCGGAGAGGGCGTAGGACGCCATCGCCTCACCGGAGGCGATCGACGGCAACACCTTGGCCTTGAGATCGTCGGAACCATTGAGGATCAGTCCCATGGTGCCGAGCTTGTTGACGGCCGGGATCAGCGACGACGACCCACACACCCGCGCAACCTCTTCGATGACGATGCAGGCGGCCACCGAGTCGGCACCCTGTCCGTCGTACTCCTCGGGGACGTGAATCGCGTTGAATCCGCTGGCGACGAGCGCGTCGAGGGCCTCCTGCGGGAAGCGCGCGTTCTCGTCGACGTCGGCGGCGTGGGGTGCGATCTCCTTCTCCGCGAGCGCACGGATCGCCTCACGGAGCGCGACGTGCTCCTCGGGCAGTTCGAAGACGTTGAATCCGGGATTTCCAAAGGCCATGGGGGCTCCTCCTCGATGCGCGCGAAGTGGCGCGCGACGGTGATCGATGCTCGTCGGGGTACCGGTCGTGCGATGGATGCGGGCACCTCAGACGACGACACTGAGTGCCAGGATACTCCGTCGGTAGTGCAGATGTCGACACTACGTGCCACTCGCGTGAAGGGAGCGCGTCGGTGGAGTGCCGTCAGGTCCGGCGGGATCGGTGGGCCCGGATCTCCTCGGCGACTGCGCGGGCGATCTGATCGGCACCCGCGTCGATCGGGTGCGTGACGACGGTGATCGCGGTCGCGGCGTGCTCGTCGCCACCGGCGTCGGCACCCAGTGCCAGCCGGATGCGGCGGAGTTCGCGGCGGAGCGTGGTCACCGTGGCGTCGGCGTCGCCACGAATCATCGACCGCAGCAGGTAGTTGTGCACCGAGGTCACCGCGGCGGCGAAGGCGACGATGCGCTCGGGCGACTCGTCGGGCAGACGTCGGCGCAGGAACTCCTCGAAGACCCGCTGGTAGCGATAGGTGGTGACGAGTTCGCGGTCGCGCAGTGCCGGTACCCGGGTGACGACGTGGAGCCGCCGGACGGCGAGGTCGCGGGTGGCGAGGAAGTGCGTGAAGACGATCTCGGCGGCATCGCAGACGTCCGTCCACGGGTCCGGGCCGTCCACCGATTCGTCCGGTGCGAACTCGTCGGCACCGAGACGCTTGGCGACCTGGGCGATCAACGCCTCGTGATCGGCGAAGATCATGTCCTCCTTGGAGCGGAACTGCCGGAACAGCGTGCGTCGGGAGACCCCGGCGTCCGCGGCGATCTGATCGACGGTCGTCGACTCGTACCCGTACTCACTGAAGAGCCGGATCGACGCCGCGACGACCTGGGTGCGTAGATCAACCGGATCGACCGTCGTGTCACTCGGTGCCATCTGTTCAGTATGGCGCGCGATGCCGCGAGTGCGACAGTCGACGGCTTGCGGAAGCGGAAGCCACCGGTAGCATCTTTCCCATGTCAAATCCTGAGTTCGTCGTACGGAATCCAGGGCAATGGGGTACGCCGGCGATCCCGGCCCACCCGTCGACCATGGCGCCGCCCACCTTCCACGCGACGATTCCGGTGGACTCCCAGGTGCGCCGGCGCTTGACACGGGCGACACTGCTGACCCGGACCCGCTGCAACCTCCTGGCCGCCCTGGCCTTGGTGATGCTGATCGTGCTGATCGGCCTTGCCCTCGCACTCCCGACCTCGGCGAACCCGCTGGGATTGGCTCCCATGCTCGTCGTGGCCATCGTCATCGTGCTCCTGGGGCCGGGAGCGAGGTGGCGGCGAGTGCTCCCCGATGGCTCCGCGCTGTCGTCGGAGATCACGCACAGCCGGATACTCGTGGACTATGCGGGCCTGATCAACGGCGTGGACATGACACAGATCAGCGACGTCACCTATCGCTGCGGCATCGTCGTCCTGCGCACCGATCGCGGACTTCGGCTGACCGTGCCGGTGGAGTTGCTGCCACCGCATCTGGCAATTCAGTGGGCTTCCGGCGCTCGGTGAGGTCGGGCGCGGCAGGGTCATTCGGACCGCCGACCGGGGCGGCTTTTCGGGGCGGAATGCGGTCCAATCGTGATGTGGCCTACCAGTTCTCACCGTCGTCGTTCTCACCGACCGCACCCCCGCCGTACGCGGGGGCCGGACCCGACGGGGTGCTGCGCGCACACCTGATCGCCAACGACGCGCTCGGTCCCCGACTGTGCCGGGGCGCCCTGCTCACGCCGGGATGGATGCTGCGGCAATCATTGCCCGCCGCCGTCGGCGCGCTCGTCGCCGCAGTCGCCGCATCCTCCACCGACTCCTGGCCGGTGGCGGTGGTCACGGTGGTTGTCGTTCTCGGCCTGTTTCTGCTCGCCCAGGCCACGATGCTCACACTGGGCATCGTGCTGGGCCAACGCCGGATGCGTCGCATCATGCCCGCCGGGACACCGGTGGGCGCGGAGTTCACCCCGTTGTGGATCGGGCACCGGGTGGGAGCGACGTACTCGCAGATTCCGCTCGAACGGTTCGATCGGGTCGTGATCAACTCGCGGGTGGTGCTGCTCTGCACGGGTCGGCGCACCGTCGTGCTGTTGCCGCGGGAACTGGTGCCACCGCAGGTGATCGCCGATTACCGGGCCCGCTACGGGCGGCGCCGGTCCCGGCGCCGTTGACCGGGATGCTCAGTCGTGCTAGGCGTCTTGACGCAACTCGAATTTGAGGACCTTGCCGGTGGAGGTGCGCGGTAGCTCGTCGGCGAAAACGATGTCGCGCGGCACCTTGTAGCCGGCCAGCAGGGTCCGGGCGTGGTCGATGAGCTCCTCGGCGCTCAGCTGCGCCCCGGGGTTGAGCAGGACGTAGGCGCGCGGACGCTCACCCCACTTCTCGTCGGGAACGCCGATGACAGCGACGTCGAGGACCGAATCATGGCTCACCAGAGCCTGTTCGACCTCGATGGTGGAGATGTTCTCGCCGCCGGAGATGATGATGTCCTTGGCTCGATCGCGCAGCTGGATATATCCGTCGGGATGCATCACCCCGAGATCGCCGGTGTGAAACCAGCCACCGGCGAATGCCTCCCGGGTGGCGGCCGGGTCCCGGAAGTAACCGGCCATCACGTTGTTGCCGCGTAACACGATCTCGCCCATGGTTTCTCCGTCGGCGCGCACGTCGACGAGCGGCAGGACGTCACGTTTGACGACGCGCGCCGCCTCGGCCTGCACCATGCCCACGCCCTGTCGGGAGAGCTTGGCCGCGCGCGCATCGGCGAGCAATTCGGTCCAGGCGTCCTGGAATTCGCAGATCGTGTACGGGCCGTAGACCTCGGTCAGACCGTAGACGTGGACCACGGTGATGCCGAGCGCCTCGAGCTGACCGATGACGGTCGGGCTCGGTGGCGCGCCCGCGGTGGTGATGTGCAACGGCCGGTCGACGCGATGTGCGCGAGGCGATCCCGCGATCGTCGTGCACACCGTGGGCGCCCCGCACAGGTGGGTGATGCCGAGATCGTCGATGGCGTCCCACACGGCGTCGGCACGCACCGCTCGCAGGCACACATGGGTCGCCGACGCCTGGGTGACCGCCCACGGGGTGCACCAACCGTTGCAATGGAACATTGGCAGCGTCCACAGGTAGCGGCTGTGACCGGTGAACTGGTTGTGGAAGGTCTCGCCGAAGGAGTTCAGGTACGCCCCGCGGTGGGTGTACATGACGCCCTTGGGTTTTCCGGTGGTCCCCGAGGTGTAGTTGATGGTGATGACGGTGTCCTCGTCGTCGACGGTCCACGGGATGGGATCGCTCTCGACGTCGGGACCGTCGGCCAGTGCCAGGAAATCGGCATAGGTCTGCAGGCCGGTGATCCCCGACGCGCCGACATCGCCTGGCGTAGGACCGAATTCGGGGTCGGTGATCTCGACGGTGGTGGCCACCTCGGGCACCTCGTCGGCGATGAGCGAGACGGTGTGCCGGAATTCGGCGTCGAAGAACAGCGTGGTGACGCCGGCGTGATTGAGGATGTAGACCAGTTCGGGTCCGGCCAGGCGGGAGTTGAGCGCGACGAGCACACCGCCGGCCAGCGGCACCGCGTAGTGCGCGACGAGCATCTCCGGGATGTTGGGTGCGAGATAGGCGATCCGCTCCCCGCGCGTGATCCGGCTCTTGAGGACCCGGGCGAGGCGCTGCACCTCGTCGGCGAACTCCGCGTAACTCGCACGACGACGCCCGTAGATGATGGCGGTGCGGTCGCCGAAGACCGTTGCGCTGCGTTCGAGAAACCGCAGCGGACTCAGTTCGGACCGGTTGGCGGTGCCGCAGTCGATCCGGCCGAAGTCGGCGTCGAGGGCCAGTGCCTCGGCAAGGGTCGTATCGGTGTCCGAGACAGACATCGTCTCCTCCAGATCGTCGTGCCGCGGCCGGTGCGAACACGGGTGAGGGCCGCGACGTTTGTCGTCCCGCAAGCTTATGGATCACACTAGTGCCGGTACCACCCCCGAAAGTAGGTGGTTTCGGCCCCGGTGGCGATATCGAACCGACAGGTGCGGGCGGCAACGAGAAGGGGTGAGGAGGCAAAGGACGGAGGAGGCAAAGGACGATGGTCACCGACCCCCGGCGTCCCGACGACGCCGACGCCGTGCGTGCCGAGCTGCGCCGGGTACATCGCACAACGGGCCTGCCGGTGCTGTTCGGCGGGCTCGTGGACGGTCCGGGCGCACTGCTGTCGGGTTTCGTCGGAACCCGCACCGGGCTGCTGCGTGATCTCCTGATCGGTTCCGATCGTGGACTCGGCGGCCGGACCATCGTCGAGCGCCGTCCCGGCGCCGTCGCCGACTACTTCCACTCGACCGAGATCACCCACGACTACGACCGTGAGGTGTCCGGGGAGGGCATCGAATCACTGGTGGCCGCCCCCGCGGTGGTCGGCGGGCGCACCCGGGCGGTGATCTACGGCGGCCTGCGCGCACCCGAGCGCATCGGGGATCGGATCGTCGCACGGGTCGCGGTGGCCGCGCGTCGGCTCGCGCACGAGATCGAGGTCCGCGACGACGTGGATCTGCGCGTGAAACAGATTGAGACACATTCAGATCCGACGACGATGCCGGCGTCGGTGGCCGACGGGATCATCGAAAGCTATCTGGCGCTGCGGGATATCGCCGACACCACCACCGATCCGGTGATGGCCGAACGGCTGCGCGGCGTCGAGCGGCGGCTGCGCGAGCTGCGATCGGGGGCCGAATCGAGACCCGCGGTCTCGTTGTCGACCCGCGAGACCGACGTGTTGGCGCACCTCGCACTCGGCTGCAGCAATGCCGAGATCGCCGATCGGCTGTCGTTGCGGCCGGAGACGATCAAGGGGTACGTGGGCAATCTGATGCGCAAACTCGAAGTACACAATCGTCGCGAAGCGGTGGTGCAGGCGCGGCGAATCGGGTTGCTGCCCTGAGCCACCCGTCGTCATACGGGGCATCGGCGACTGTCGGTTTCCTGGCAATGTGGCCTCGGGGGTGGCCCGAGCCGACCACGCGCGCCTACGGTGCGAGAGGGTCGGGGAAGGCACGAGGGGGCATACGTGGGGTACACATCCGCGGCCGGAGATCGATCGGGTCAGGCGGCCGGGCGCATACTGGCGGCGGTGTCGACGGCGCTGATCGGTGCGGGAATCGCTTCCGCGGCAACACATGCTGCGCCACCCACACCGGTCGCCGAAGCGACACCCGCGGCGTCGACCGTCGCGATTCGACTGTCCGCGGGCTCGGTGGCCAACATTCCGGTGAACCTGGCGCAGACGATCGCCAACATGCCGGCCTACGAGTATCAGGGCGTGAACCTGACCACTGCGGCACTGGAGGATTCGGGCAATTGGTGGCTCTACATCCCCACCAACGTCGTCGGCTTCGACGAGCAGGACAAAGAGAAGCTCAAGGGCATGACCCTGATGATGGTGCCGATTCCGTTGGTGGCACAGGCGAATGACGATCAGTGGTGGCTGTCGCTGGCGGCGTTCGCTCCGATGACCCCGGACTGTACGGGCATTCCGGGCCCCTGCTCGGACGTCTTCTATTTCACCCAGTACGGCCAGGTTCCGACGTGGCGACTGGTCCTCGGCTACACCTTTCCGACCGTCCGCAACACCATCGACCCGACGGATCAGACATACACGACCGCTGACGGCCGGGTCGTCGACATCCAACCGGATTGGTCAGGCAAAACGTACCGACTCGACCCGTTCGGGCCGTGGAAGGCCGTCTGGCAGACCCTCACCCAGACCCCGACCGGCTACGTCGCGGCGCCGTCGGGTGGCCAGTGGTCCACGGCGTTGACCGCGTTGGGGGCGGCAACGTGGCAATCGCTCAACCCGATGGTGCCGGGCACCTACTGCCTGCCCTGCCAGATCGGCGGCGCCGCGGTCGGCGCGCCGGACTCGCTGCCGAAGATCTATCTGTTCGGCAAGTACTACACGTTGTTCGACTTCGGGCAACCACTCACCGCGCACGACTGGGTGACCCATCGGCCCGACTACGACGAGACAACGCGCCCGGATCATGCGGTCACCGGCAACATCTGGACGAAACAGTCCCAGCAACAGATCGGCACCGACCTCGCCGCGGCCACCACACCGCAGGCGTTGCGGGCAAGTGTCGCGCAGTTCGACGCGACCCTGCAGGCGGTACGCGTCCAGCTCGGGGAGAACATCGGCGCCAACATCAAGGGACTCGAACAGGCCCTTCCGGTGGCCGCGGGGTCGGGACGGCAACTGCTCGACTCGATCGCCGATTCATTTGCGCCACAGACACCTGCGCGCACGGCGACCACGCATGTCACGGTGACCACGCATGTCACGGTGACCGCGAACCGGGCGCTGCACGGTACCGATGCCCCGACCGCACCCGTCCGGGTCGCCGCCGCGGGCGGCAGGCATCGGATGCCGGAGACGGCCACGCGGACCACACGCACCGTGGGAGCGTGAGAGCGCACACCAAATCACCCCTCTCGGGCGCGCCGGGTCCGTACCGTGGAGTCATGTCCACACCCACGCAATCGCCGACCGCGAACCCCGACGACACCACCAGCAGTCGCAGCACCGCGGAACCGACGGAGGTCGACGTCCCCGGCCGCGAGGGATCGACCGAACTCGATGAGGCGACCCGAGAGTTGCTCGTCGAGGGCCTGCGACGCACGCTCGACGGCCGCTGGCGGGCCACCCGCGACAGCGTGCGCGAGCGCGCCAACCGCTCCGACCTGCTACCCGACCCGTCCCGCACACTCGACGAGGCCCGCGCCCGCGTGCTCGAGGAGATGCGCGACCTGTCGTCGCAGGGATTCGCGGCGGCCGGTTTCGCGAGCGATCACGGCGGCACCGGTGACGTGGGCGCGTCGATCACCGCCATCGAGATGCTCGGCTACGCCGATCTGTCACTGATGGTGAAGGCCGGCGTGCAGTGGGGTCTGTTCGGCGGGGCCGTGGAGAACCTGGGCACCAAGCGCCACCACGACAAGTACGTCTCCGACATCATCAGCCTCGATCTGCTCGGCTGCTTCGCGATGACCGAGACCGGCCACGGCTCGAATGTGCAGGCGTTGGAGACGACGGCCACCTACGACCCGCAGACGCAGGAGTTCGTCATCGACTCCCCGACCCCGTCGGCACGCAAGGACTACATCGGCGGTGCCGCACAGCACGCGCGGGTGGCCGCGGTCTTCGCCCAGCTGATCACCGCCGGGGCGGGCCAGGAGCCGGAAAGCCATGGGGTGCACTGCTTTGTGGTGCCGATCCGCGACGACAACGGCGACGACCTACCGGGTGTGACGACCAGCGACTGCGGCTACAAGGGCGGCCTCGCCGGCGTCGACAACGGACGAATCCTGTTCGACCACGTCCGGATTCCGGCGGAGAACCTCCTCAATCGCTACGCCGACGTCGACGCCGACGGCACCTACCGCTCCCCCATCGAGAACCCTAATCGGCGGTTCTTCACCATGCTCGGCACCCTGATCCGGGGTCGGGTCTCGGTGGCGGCGACCGCAGGCGCAGCCGGACGCAAGGCACTGGCGCTCGCCACGAAGTACGGGACGGTCCGCAAACAGTTCGAGGCACCCGGCGCCGACGACGAGATCACCGTGCTCGACTATCTGGGCCATCAGCGAAAACTGTTGCCGCTCATCGCGAAATCCTATGCCATCACGTGCACCCAGAACGAGCTCGTCGCCGAGCTGCATGAAGTGCAGTCGGCCGCACCCGACGATTCCGACGCCGGACGACAGCGCCAGCTCGAGAGCTCGGCGGCCGGGTTGAAGGCCTACGGCACCTGGCACGCGTCGCACGCGATCAACGTCAGCCGCGAAGCCTGCGGCGGCGCAGGCTATCTCGATGAGAACCAGCTCTCGATCATGCGCGGTGACATCGACGTGTTCACCACCTTCGAGGGTGACAACACGGTCCTCACCCAGCTGGTCGCCAAGGAACTGCTCTCCGCCTACGCCGACGACGTGCAGGGCCTCTCGGCCGGCGGGTGGGTACGATTCATCGCCGGGATGGCGCGCGACGTCGTCGTCGAGAAAACCGCTGCGCGCCAGGTGATCCAAACCCTGCTGGAAAGCTCCGACGAGGACACCGAGAAGTCGACGCTGACCGATCGCGGCACGCAGATCCGCTTGTTCCGCAACCGCGAGGATCATCTCGTCCGCACCTGCGCACAGCGGCTACGACGGGCCACCGACGACGACAACGACGCCTTCGAGGTGTTCAACAACGCCCAGGATCACCTGTTGAAGGTCGGGCGGGTACACACCGAACGCGTGGTACTCGAATCGTTCATCGATAGTGCCCCGTGGAGTGGTGGACTTCGGATACGCGTGGACTCACGCGTAGTGATCAACGAGTCAGGTGAATGCTAGGCGTTTTGGTGGGATTGTTCCAGTGCTGTCGCGGCGGCGTGTTGCTTGGTGGTGAGGACATTCTTGAGTTCGACCATCGACACGTCCGACAGGTAGCGGCGGGTGACTTGCCATTCGTCGTGGGCCTCGATCACCACCGCGGTCGCTAACCGCAGAAACGCCGCCGAGTTGGGGAAGATTTCCACAACATCAGCCCGGCGCTTGATCTCCTTATTGAGACGCTCGATCGGATTGTTCGACCAAATCTTCTGCCAGTGCGCCTTGGGAAACGCACTGAACGCCAACACATCCGGCTTGGCTTCCTGCATCATCGCCGCCACCTTCGGAAACGACGCCTTCAGGGTGTCGGCCACCTGGTCCCACTGAGCGGCGATGGCCTCGGGTTCGGTATGCGCGAAGATCGTCTTGACCGCCGCGGTCACCACCGGCGCCTGTTTCGCCGAGACCGCCCCGTGCAGGTTGCGCATGAAATGCACCCGGCACCGCTGCCACGAAGCGTTCGTGAATTGTTGTGCTGCAGCAGCTTTCAAACCAGCATGGGCATCGGAGATCACCAACGCCACTCCCGACAGGCCACGCGCTTTCAACGAAGCGAAGAACTCCCGCCAAAACTCGTAGGACTCCGAATCACCGACGGCGGTACCGAGCACCTCCCGGGAACCGTCCATCGACACCCCGGTGGCCACCACCAGTGCCTGAGAGACCACGTGCGCCCCCACCCGGACCTTGCAGTAGGTCGCATCAGCGAACACGTACGGAAATGTCGTATGAGACAGGGAGCGTTCCCGGAACCGCTTGATCTCCACATCGAGGTCGCCACAGATACGGGAGACTTCGGATTTGGAGATCCCGGTGTCCACCCCGAGGGCTTTGACCAGGTCATCGACGTTGCGGGTGGATACCCCGTGCACGTAGGCCTCCATGATCACCGCATGCAGGGCCTTGTCGATGCGGCGGCGGCGTTCGAGCAGCACCGGGAAGAACGATCCCGCCCGCAGTTTGGGGATCTTCACCGACACATCACCGGCCGGGGTCGACACCGTCTTGGAGCGGTGGCCGTTGCGGTGGGTGGAGCGTTCCGCGGAACGCTCATAGCGGCCGGCGCCGATCTTCTCGCATGCCTCAGCCTCGATCAGAGCTTGCAGGCCGGCGCGCGCAAGTTCGGCGAACACCGCGCCGGAATCGGCGGAGGTGAGTGCATCAAGCTGGGCGAGCAGGGCAGAATGGTCGTGGGTCATCGCGTATCTGTGTCCTTCTGTGAGTCACTTTGGTCGGTAACTCATTGACCAGTACGCGATGGCCCACCCCAACCCTGTACGACACGCCGCAACAGGGCGTCCTGCCGTGGCTGACGTCAGGCCCGAAACCCCACCACTCCAGGGGACTCACCCCGTTCATCGAGGCGATCAACGACTGCGACTCGAAGGCAGCCGCCGAACTACTCGGCAAGGTCTGCGATCTGTTCGTGTACTCGGCGCTCGAGGACGACCTGGCGTGGTTCCTCATGCACCGACACGTGTCGGTGGAGCGCGCCAAGGCGATCCGGCGCGGCGTCAACGAACTGTGTCTCGAATTGCGGCCCTACGCAGATATTCTCGTCGATGCCTTCGGCATTCCGGAGAACCTCCTGGTGGCGCCGATGATCGAGAACGGGTAGTCGTGATGTCCCGGGACGTTGGTCGGTCGGGTGATGTTCGGCTGGTATGACGTGTGCGCCACGGCGGGGTGATCAGCCGGGGTGATCAGTCCGTGCCGGAGGCCCGCGGTGGCAGGCCGAGCGCGACCGCGGTGTGGGCTTCGGTGAGCTCACGCCGGAACCTTTGCACGTCCCGCGCCCACGCCTGGGCGAGCGAACCGTCGGCGAGTTTGAGTCCGATCCCGCGCCGACGACGAGGGACGCCGTGGAGTTCGCCCAGGGCGCGAGCGCTCTCCCAGTCCTTGGCGTCGGGGCCGTTGTTCTCGGGGTAGATGGTATCGATCTCGTCGAGTGCGATGATCCGAACACCTTGTCGCAGAGTCAGTTCGGTGAGTTCAACGGACACATGCCTACGAGCGGCGATCACCTGCACGACCGAGAAGCCGATGATGATCAACCCGAAGATGATCAGCACCGGCCAGTGCACCTGCCCGGGGCCGCTGATCTCCATCGCGAGGACCGCTCCGATCAGCACCGGCCCGATGGCCACCACCCACCAGCTCCCACCCGGCTCGGAGAAGAGCACCTCGCCACGATCCTCGGGGATGGGATGGGGGTCGGGGGTGGGATGGGGGTCGGGGGTGGGGTTCTCGGTGTCGGGATTCTCGGGGTCGGCGGGCTCGGGGTCGGCGGGCTCGGTGTCGGGGGTCGACTCGATGGCATCGGCCTCGGTGTCCGGCAGGTCGGGCTCGGCGGGGTCGTCGTCGGGCACAGGCGGGCGATCGGTCACCGCCCCGACCGTCCACGCTTCTTGCCCGCAGGCTTTGACGTCGGAGTTTTCTTCGCCTGCCCCTCCTTGGTGTCCACCGGGTCCTTGCCGGTGAACCAGGCGTCGCCTTCGGGTCGGTAGGCCAGCAGGGAGCCGAACAGGCCGATGACCGCAACCAACAGCGCGAACGCGAGCAACGGCACCAGGAAACTCAGGATGAGCAGCATGATGACCGCCACGAGAGTCAGCGCGGCGAGCGAGGAGCGCCAGCGTTCGTCACCGGTGTAAGCCTTGGTGCCGATGAACGCCTCGGCGGCGCCGATCGCCGCGATCAGGACGCCGATGCCGACCGGCAGCAGCGTCGGACCGGTCACGATGACCGCCAGCACGGCGTAGACGACGCCCAGGGTCACCAACAGCGCACCGGCCAGCAGCCAGCAGCGATACGCCCAAACAACGACGCGAGGGCGTTGGGCGGGATCAGGTTTCGTCACGGTGGCGCTGTCCTTTGTCGAGCGAGACGGTGTCGTCGGGGTGGCTGTCGGTGTTGCGGTGGTTGTCGGATGTGTTGTCGGGCGTATCGACGTCGCGCTGGGCGGAGTCGGGCGGCGAGGGGTTCGGGGTCGAGGGATTCGGCGGGTAGCCGGTCGACGGCGGGTACGGGCCCGGCGTCGGATAACCCGGAGGCGGATATCCCTGAGAGGGCGGATAGCCCTGCGTCGGTGGATAGCCCTGCTGGGGGTAGCCCGGTTGGGGTGGATAACCAGGCGTCGGTGGGTACGGACCGAACCCCGGCACCGGTGGATACGGCGTACCGACCATCCGGGGTGCACGGCGGTACTGCGCCATCTTCTTGCAGTAGGTGTCGGACTCGCGGCGCAGCAACAGCACCACAGCACCCAGGGCGGCCACGCCACCGATCACGTTGGGGATCATCGCCCAGCGCGGCGCAACATCGCCGAACAGGGAGAAAAACGTGCTGATCACCAGGTACAGGCTGATCGCACCGAGGATGAAGCGCGCCCAGTTGTAGCCCTTGCGGGTGAGGATCAGCAGCGCCACCGCGACGCCGATCTCGACGATCGTGGTGACCACGACCAGGCCGACGATCACGCCGCCCGAGGTGATCATGTCGTACTCGGCGGAACCCGGGGTGTAGCTCTGCTTCGCGACCTGGTGATACATGTCGCGGGTGGTCCCGAAGGTGGCGATGACGGTGACGACGTGTGCGACGATCACCACGAGCCACAGCTCGGAGGCGATCACGATCGACTCGACGAGCTTCGGTTTCGCACCCTCCGGGGAGTCGGGCTGCGGCCCGGTGCCGTGGCCCGGGTCGATGGATGCTGACATGGGTACCAGGGTAATGAACCCGGTGCCGACAGCGCCCTTCCTCCCGCCGACAGCGCCCTCCTCCTCGTCGACAGCGCCCTCCCTCCCGCCGACGGCGCTCCCGCTGACGCCGACAGCGCCCGACGCGCTCCGACCACGTCAGTAGGCTCCCCGAGCATGGAGGGCGGCGGCGATCTCCCTGATGATCCCCATCGGGTCTCGGAGCCGAACCTTGTCGATGTAGATCATGATCCATCCGGCCGCCTCCAGCATCCTGCGGCGCCGTTCTCCGTACGCCACCTGGTCCGGCGTCGAATGGAACTCCTCGCCGTCGTACTCGATACCGATCTTGAGTTCCTCATAACCCAGGTCGATTCGCGCGTAGACAATCCCATCGGCGTCGGACACCTCGATCTGGATGTCGGGAGTGGGTAGCTGCCCGCGGACGGCGATCAGAAAGAGCCAGGCCTCGGGCGGGGACTCGAATGCCGGATTGATGTACGGCAACATTTCCCGAAGCTGACAGACACCACGTCGTCCGGGCCGGTCGTCGACGTATCGACCCAGCTCGGCAACAGAGAAGTCGGTTGCACGGGCCAGGGCACAGAGATATCCCAACGCGCGCCAGTCGGGAGCAACGCGCCCGATGTCGAATGCGGTTCGCACCGGCGAGGTCACGAGCACCCCGTCGACGTCGACGATGTCGTCGTCGGTGAGGTCGGTCCGGGTGATCTGCGTGAGGCCGGTCCCACGGTTGCATCCCGTGGGATGACGGATCAGTTCGATGGCGAAATCTGCTTCATACCAACGACTTCCATGCAGAATCGTGGCGGCCGTCGCACTGACGATCGGCTGACCGCCGGTGTTGGCGACAACCGCAGCGATCCGCTGCGTCGCTGTGAGAAATGTGTCGCGCGG
Organism: Gordonia sp. L191; assembly: GCF_030077625.1. Taxonomy (NCBI): domain Bacteria; kingdom Bacillati; phylum Actinomycetota; class Actinomycetes; order Mycobacteriales; family Gordoniaceae; genus Gordonia; species Gordonia sp. L191. The sequence goes on from NZ_CP125996.1 coordinate 4,114,089, forward strand.
AACCAGTGCGTCGCCGTGCAGTCGCCGCAGGCCGACGTCGAGTTCGTCGGCTGTCAGCCCGGAGCGTGTCAGCGCCTTCTGTATTCGTTTGTCCGAGGTGCCCGGTGTCGTGAGTCTTCGTCGCATAGGGGTTCGACGCACCGCACGGGCAAATAGGTCCATCGCATGGCCGATTTGTGGAAGAACTTCAGCGCGGTGGACAGGAACGCGGGCGCTGTCGACGAGGAGAAGAGCGCTGTCAGCGTTGAGACGGGCGCCGTCGACGAGGAGAAGAGCGCCGTCGGCGGGGAGGAGAGCGCCGTCGGCGTTGAGACGGGCGCTGTCGGCGGGAAGAAGAGCGCTGTCGGCGGGAGGGAGAGCGCGCTCAGCCCAACCGCGCGGCGACCTCCGCGGCCCAATAGGTCAGGATGATCTTGGCGCCCGCACGTCGGATCGAGGTGAGGGACTCCAGAATCGCGGTATCGCGGTCGATCCAGCCGCGTTCGGCGGCGGCGGTGATCATCGAGTACTCGCCCGAGATCTGGTAGGCGGCAACGGGAACGTCGGACATCTCGGCCACGTCGCGGACGATGTCGAGGTAGCTCATCGCCGGCTTCACCATGACGATGTCGGCGCCCTCGTCGAGGTCGAGTCGCACCTCGCGCAACGCCTCGATCCGGTTGGCACCGTCCTGCTGATAGGTTCGCCGATCACCTTGCAGTGACGACCCGACCGCCTCACGGAACGGCCCGTAGAACGCCGACGCGTACTTGGCGGCGTAGGCGAGAATGCCGGTGTCGGTGAAGCCCTGCGCGTCGAGCGCCTCACGGATGGCTGCGACCTGACCGTCCATCATCCCGCTCGGCCCGAGCAGATGAGCACCGGATCGCGCCTGTGCCAACGACATCGACACATACCGGTCGAGCGTGGCGTCGTTGTCGACGCGACCCGCCCCGTCGAGCACGCCGCAGTGGCCGTGGTCGGTGAACTCGTCGAGACAAGTGTCGGCCATCAGCACGGTGCGATCACCGAGGTCTGACCTCAGATCCGACAGTGCGCGGTTGAGCACACCGTCGGGGTCGTCGGCGCCCGAGCCGACGGCATCCTTGTCGTCGGCCGCGGGCACCCCAAACAGCATCAGCCCGCCGACGCCGGCGCGCACGGCCTCGTCGGCCGCCTTGCGCAACGAGTCCAGGGTGTGTTGGACCACGCCCGGCATGGACGTGATCTCGCGCGGCGCGTCAATGCCGTCGGCGACGAACATCGGCAGCACGAGATCACTTGGGGCCAGCGTGGTCTCGGCGACGAGACGACGCATGGCCGCACTGGTGCGCAGTCGGCGGGGACGGATCACCGGGGCCATCGTCACCCTCCTAGGACCGCGACCGCCGCGACTTCTTGCGCGGCGGGGGCAACGCCCCCTCGGCCCGCAGTCGGGCGGCATGCTCGGCGAGCGCGTCGACGAGTTCCGGGATGGACGCGTTCTCCGGCTGCACGTCGACGCGAAGCCCGAATTCGGTTGCCGTTTCCGCGGTCTTGGGACCGATGCACGCAACGATGGTGCGCGCGTGCGGCTTTCCGGCAATCCCGACGAGATTGCGGACCGTCGAGCTCGAGGTGAAGCAGACCGCGTCGAAACCACCGGTCTTGATCATCTCGCGGGTCTCGGCGGGCGGCGGGGCCGCGCGCACGGTGCGGTAGGCGGTGACGTCGTCGATCTCCCAGCCACGCTCACGCAGCCCCTCCGAGAGGGTCTCGGTGGCGATGTCGGCCCGCGGCAACAGGATTCGGTCCACCGGATCGAACACGTCGTCATACGGCGGGAAGTCCTCGAGCAGACCCAGTGAGGACTGCTCCCCCGACGGCACGAGTTCGGGGTTGATCCCGAAGGCCCGCACCCGCTCGGCCGTGGCCTCTCCGACGCAGGCGATCTTGACCCCGGAGAACGCTCGCGCGTCGAGTCCGAACTCGGCGAACTTCTCCCAGACCGCGCGCACCGCGTTGGTGGAGGTGAACACCACCCACTGGTAGCGTCCGTCCACCAAACCCTTGACAGCCCTTTCCATCTGGGCCGGGCTGCGCGGCGGCTCGACCGCGATGGTCGGTACTTCCTTGGGGATCGCGCCGTGTCCGACGAGGCGTTCGCTCATGTCGGCGGCCTGGTCCTTGGTGCGTGGCACCAGCACCGTCCAGCCGTAGAGCGCGCGCGACTCCCACCAGGAGAGCTTGCCGCGCTGGCTGACGACCTTGCCGACGGTGAGGATCAACGGACCGGTCAGCGCATTGCCCTGCTCGTTGAGCGTGGCAAGCGTCGCCTCGATGGTCCGCTGCGCGCAGGTGGTGCCGTTGATGGTGATCGCGACCGGTGTCTGCGGGGCCAGCCCGTGCTCGGTGAGCGCGCTGGCGGTCTCGGCGAGATGCCCGGACGTGGCGTGCAGCACCAACGGCCCCGGCGACGCGGCCAGCGCCGCCCAGTCGACGCCCTCGGCGCGGACGTCGGCGACGGTGTGGCTGGAACCGAGCGGCATGCCGGCATAGCTGGGCACCACCGACGCGGCGGGCAGACCCGGCAACACCTCGAAGGTGACCGACGTACGCGCCACGGCGTGAACCTCGGTGAGTACCGAGTCGGTGGTCAGCGGGTCCCCGGAGACCACGCGCACCACGTCGTCGCCGGCCTTGGCGGCCGCGACGAGGGTCTTGGCGACCTCGCCGGGATCGCCGAGCGCCGGGCGTACCACCTGGTCGGCATCGGTATCGGCGTGGTCGGCCTCGCCGTGATGGTCGGCGGCCGACTCGGAGTCGGCAAGTTTGGCCTCGGCGGGCTTGGCCTCGGTCGCGGCGATGTCGGTGACACCGTCGGCGACCGCATCGGAACCGGGCTTGTCGGCGCCCGATTTCTCGGTGCCCGACTTTTCCGCGCCCGGCTTTTCCGCACCGGCTTTGTCAGCGGTCTGTTTGGCCGGTTTCCGCCGGTCGTCGGCGGGCTCCTCGCGGTGCGCGGCACCGATCATGGCGACCACCGCGGCCGGTACGTCGGGGTCGACGTAGGCAGTGGTCGCGGAGGTGATGACGCTCCGTGCCCGGACGGTCAGCAGGTCCGGGTCCCCGGGGCCCGATCCCACGAAAAAGATCCGCCCCGGATTGGCCTTCTTGGTCGTACGGCTCATGCGTTCGCACTCTCCTGCCCTCATCCGCTGAGAGCTGTGTGTTCCTCACCGGAACTAGGGAGAGTCGACGAGCTCGCCCGCTCCCAGTTCCAGCAGTTCGGCCGCGAGATCCCTGCCCAGTTGGTCGGCACGATCCACCGGACCCACCACCGAAGCGCGGATCACATCGGATCCGTCCTCGGCCGCCACCGCCGCCCGTAGCGACAGTTCGACGAAGATGCGCCCGTCGTCATCGAGCGACTCGACCACCTCGGCGATCGCCCCGACCGGAGCGGTGCACCCGGCTTCCAGCGCCGCGAGCACCGCGCGTTCGGCGTCGACCGACGCACGGGTGGACTCGTCGTCCAACTCGGCGAGAGTTCTCACCAGTTGGGCATCGTCGGAGCGACACTCGACGGCCAGCGCCCCCTGCGCCGGTGCCGGCAACAGGACCACCGGGTCGAACGCCTCGGTGACCTCATCGGCCCTTCCGATTCGAACGAGTCCGGCACGCGCGACGACGACCGCATCGAGTTCGCCGCTGGCGACTTTGCCCAACCGAGAATCAAGGTTGCCTCGTAGGGGGCGGATTTCCAAACCGAGACCCAATGCTTTAAGCTGTGCCGCCCGCCGCGGGGCCGAGGTACCGATCGTCGATCCCGGCGGCAGCTCCCCGAGTACCTGCCCACCCTTGCTGACCAGGGCATCTCGCGGATCCTCGCGCGGCGGGACGGCCGCGATGACCAGCCCCGGATCGGGTGCCGTGGGCAGATCCTTGTAAGAGTGCACGGCGACGTCGATACGCCCGTCGTGCAGGGCGTTGCGCAACGCGGTGGTGAACACGCCGACACCGATCTCGGCGACCGGGGCCGCCGACGCGTCACCCGCGGTCTTGATGATCACCGATTCGGCCGGATGCCCGGCCGCGATGAGGGCGTCGATGATCGTCTGGGTCTGGGTGCGGGCCAGCAACGACCCCCGGGTGCCGACGCGAATGACGGCCCGGTTCTGCGAATCGCTCAACGTTCTCCCTGGTCGGGGGTGGAATCGAGACCGGTGTGACGTGCATCCCCAGCTTGGCCCGGATTCCCGGTCTGGCCCGAGTTCCCTGCTTGGCCCAGCCCGGTCTCGGGGGCACTGACGGCCTCGGCCGAGCCCGGCTTGAGCTCGAACAGCTCACGCAGCGCCTCGGCGTAGTGATCGCCACCGGGCGTCGAGGCGAGTTGCTTGACCCGCACCGTCGGCGCGTGCAGCAGCTTGTCGACGACCCGGCGCACCGCCTTGGCGACCTCGTCGCGCTGCGGATCGTCGAGCCCGGGGAGTTTGGTCTCCAGGCGCAGGATCTCGGCCTCCACCACGTCGGCGGCCCGCTGCCGCAGCGCCGCGACGGTCGGGGTGACCTCGGCCTGGCGCTGTGCGGTGAGGTAGTCGGCGAGTTCGCCGGCGACGATCGACCGGGCGGCGAGGGTGTCGTCCTCGGCGGCCTTGGCCTCGGCGTGCCCGCGGAGTCCGGCGATGTCGACGACGTGCACGCCGGGCAGACGCGCGGCGGCCGGATCGACGTTGCGCGGCAGTCCCAGATCGCAGATGACCAGCGGGTTGTCGGCGTCGGCTCCGCGCGCGGCGAGGGCCGAATGCACGTCACCGACCCCGATCACCGAACCGACCGAACCGGTGCACGCTACGACGACGTCGGCCTCGGCCATCACCGCGGGCAGGTCGTCGAACCCGACGCCGTCCACATCGATGCCGTGGTGAGCGGTGACATTGCCGGCCAGGTGCTCGGCATTGGCCACGGTGCGGTTCACCACGGTCAGGTGGGTGACGCCCTCACGGGCGAGTTGCGCGGTCGCGAGTCCGCCCATCGCCCCGGCGCCGACGACGACCGCCGAGGTCATGGGGCTGTTGAGCAACGACTGGGCACGGTGCAGGGCCACCGACACCACCGACGCACCGGCCCGGTCGATACCGGTCTCGGTGTGCACGCGCTTGCCCACCCGCAGCGCCTGCTGGGCCAGTTCGTGCAGGACGCGGCCGGTGCTGCGGTTGGCGTCGGCATCGAGGTAGGCGTTACGGATCTGGCCGAGGATCTGCTGTTCGCCGACGACGAGCGAGTCGAGACCGGCCGCGACGGTGAACAGGTGCTCGACGGCGGCCTCGGAGTAGCGGACGTAGGCGTGGCGGGTGAGGTCGTTGACGCTCATGCCCGAGTGGTCGCCGATGACCTTGCCGACGGCCTCGAGCGCGGGGTGGAAGGCGTCGACGACGGCGTAGATCTCGACGCGGTTGCAGGTGGAGACGAGCATCGCCTCGGAGATGGCCAGCGAACCGAGCAGTTCGTCGACGAGTTTGGGCCGGTCGTGGTCGGAGACCGCGATCCGCTCGAGCACCTCCACGGGTGCGCTCCGATGCGAAACACCGAACAACAAGACACTCACGCCGTCACCGTTTTCATATCCCCTACCGGTCCGCCACTGCGCGCAACTGATCGGCGTTGCGCGCGCCGAGGGGGCCGCGCGACGCCGTGAAGGCCAATACCTGCAATTCCAAGGCTAGATCAACCTGACGGACGACGACATCGGAGTCGACGACGAGACCGACCGGCGTCACGTTGAGAAGCTGTCGCACGCCGACCGCGGAAAACGCGTCAGCGACGCGTTGTGCATGCTCATCGGCGGTGGCGACCACGCCGATGTCGACCGATCCGAGCGACGGATCGGCGCACACGGTCTCGATGTCGTCGAGCGCGGCCACCACCGGCGTGTCGGCGGTCAGGCGCCGACCGATGGTGTCGGGATCGTCGTCGAACAACGCGGCGACGACGAAGCCGCGTCCGACACCGGTGTGGGCGAGCAGCGCGCGGCCGAGACGGCCGGCGCCGGCCAGGACGACCGTGGCGATGGTGTCGGTGTGCAGCGCGATGGAGATGCGGGCGGTGAGCTTGCCGACGTCGTATCCGACGCCACGCACCCCGTTGGCCCCGACATAGGACAGATCCTTACGGAGGATCGCCGGATTCACACCCGCAGCGGTGGCCAGCTGGCCACTGGAGGCGACGAGAACGCCGCGCCGGGAAAAGGACCGCAGAACGTAGAGATAACTCGCGAGACGGGCGACGGTGGGGTCGGGGATGTCACCGGACTCCGAACTGACGCTCACTGCCGCACACCCACTCCCACACACCCGGGCGGGCGGCCGTCGTCGCCCGCGTCGATGCCGATCAGCGTATACCCGGGTCACGTCGCGGCCGGGCACGACCCCGCTGATCTCCCCGCCCGCGCCGAGATCAGCGTCGGGCGAGATCGGCACGCAGCCGGGGCTCGTCGACCTCCCAATACCCGTGTTCCTCCCCGTCGAGCAGGATCACCGGCAGCCGATCGCCGAACTCGGCACGCAACTCGACATCGCCGTCCGCCGCGGCGGCATCGACGTCGACGATCTCGAGATCGGCCCCCTCCTCCGCGCAGATCCGCGCCAGATCGTCGGCGGCGCGCGCACACGCCGCACACCCGTCGCGGCTGAGCAGGGTGATCGTCATGATGGGCTCCTTCCGACACCGGCCCCCGGCAGGGACGACATACCTCTCATCATCGACCCCACGGGTCGAGGACCACCAGTCTGCCGTCGTGGCGCCGCGGCCCCCCGCTAGGCTGTACCCGTCGAGCCCGAACCGCCCGTACGGGCCGTCGCGGAGGTGTGAACTGTGGGTGTGACCGCTGACGGTGACACGAATTCAACCGGGGACACGAATTCAACCGGGGACACGAATTCCAGCCGGGACACGAACCCCACCGGGCTGCCCGGTGCCGACACGAGTCCCGCGGAGCCGTCCGGCGACGATTGGGAGGCCTACGCCGACCTCGTCGACGGTGGTGTACACGCCGAGGACGATGATCACGGCGACGATCCCGACGACCACGACGCCGACGACGAAAGCCATCGGGTCACCGCGTGGCTCACCGAACGTGCCAGTGCCGCCGGTGGCCGCTTCCGGCAGACCGCACAGGAGTTGCGGCAGTCACTCGCCGGTGAGGCCAGCGCGAAGGCCGCCGTCGACTCACTGCGCGCACGCCCACCGGCCGACGACAGCCCGGAGGCACCCCGCGATCTCACCGCCGCCGCATTCTTCGACGTGGACAACACGCTGGTGCAGGGCGCCTCGATCGTGCATTTCGCGCGCGGCCTGGCCGCCCGAAAGTACTTCTCCTACAGTGACATCGTCGATTTCGCGTGGACCCAGGCGAAGTTCAGGATCACCGGCAAGGAGAACGCCAACGACGTCGCCGAGGGGCGCGAGAAGGCGTTGAGCTTCATCGCCGGACGCCCCACCTCCGAGCTCGTCGAGCTCGGCGAGGAGATCTACGACGAGTACATCGCCGACAAGATCTGGCCGGGCACAAAGGCTTTGGCGCAACGCCACCTCGACGCCGGTCAGCAGGTGTGGCTGGTGACGGCCACCCCTGTCGAGCTCGCCCAGACCATCGCCACCCGACTCGGACTGACCGGCGCGCTCGGCACCGTCGCCGAGAGCCACAACGGGGTGTTCACCGGACGCCTCGTCGGCGACATCCTGCACGGCCCCGGCAAGGCGCATGCGGTGCGCGCGTTGGCCATTCGCGAGGGATTGAACCTCAAGCGGTGTACCGCCTACTCCGACTCTCACAACGACGTCCCGATGCTGTCGCTGGTCGGCACCGCGGTCGCCATCAACCCCGACGCCGATCTGCGTGACGTCGCCAAGGTCCGCGGCTGGGAGATGTACGACTTCCGCACCGCCCGCAAGGCCGCGAAGTACGGCGCCGGAACGGCATTGGCCCTCGGCGCGGCGGGCGGCGGGGTGGCCGCGGCCACCCGGCTGTGGCGGCGGCGCTGAACCCACGGGCCACTCGACCTCCGACCACCCACGGCCCCGACCCGTGGCGGCCAGAGTGCGGCGGTCAGAGTGCGACGACCTCGCTGGCCGGGTCGATGAGGACCTTCGCGTGATGTTCGGCCGAGCCGAGTGCGTCGAAAGCCGCTGCGACACCGTCTAGTCCGATAGTGGCGGTGACGAGCGGGGTGACGTCGACGTCACCGCCGGCGATCATCTGCAACGTGTCGTGGAACTCGGCCGGATCGTAACCGAAGACGAACCGCAGCTCGAGTTCCTTGTTGATGCCCATCGCCGGGCGGAAGGCGTCGGATTCCATACAGACCCCGACGACCACGATCCGCGAGCGCAGCGGCGCGCCGGTCATCACGTGCTCGATCATGCCGGGCACACCGACACATTCGAAGACGACCGGCCCCTTCGGGGTGGCCCCGAGTTTGTCGGCGAGATGAAAGACCGAGGCCCACGGCACCACCGGGATTCGGCGCAGCGTGCGCATCCCGTCGAAGGCGGCACCGAACAGATCCGAGGCCCGCGACATGTACCGGCCCTTGTCGACGACGGCGTCCCACGGCGAGTCCACGGTCGGGTCGATGACGACGTCGGCACCGACCTGTCGCGCGAGATCGCGCCGGCCCGCCGAGAGATCGCTGGCGATGACGGTCCGCACCCCGGTGGCCTTGAGCATCAGGATCACAGCCAATCCGATGGGGCCGCAACCGATCACGACGGCGACGTCACGACGGCCAACCTCACCGCGGCGCACCGCGTGATAGGCGACGGCCATCGGTTCGGTCAGGGCCGCCTCATCGAGAGAGACGTTGTCGGGGACCTCCATCGTCATGTCCTCGGACACGATGACAAAGTCGGCGTACGCGCCGGGGGCGTGTTCGGACAGACCCGTCAGGTGCGGATCCGAGCCGTGGCGCACCATCGGCAGCGAGACCACGGCGGTGCCCGGCTCCCATTTCTTGCGGCACTTGGGGCCGTAGGCGACGACCTCGCCGACGAACTCGTGGCCCATGATCACCGATTGTTCGGACCGCATGAACGCGTCATAGCCGACGGCGGCGGCCACGTCGGCGGTCTCGTCACCGTGCAACCGGGCGTGCAGATCCGACCCGCAGATGCCCGCCCGGCGGACCCGCAGCAACACCTCTCCCCGACCCGGCTCGGGTGCACTCACGTCCTGCACACTCAATTGCCCCTGGTGACAGACGACGGCGCGCATCAGGCGAAGATCCTTCCGGAGATCGCGGCGAACTCGGCGTCGGTGACGACCCCGGCGTTGCGCAGTGCGGTCAGCGACACCATGAGTTCCGACCGCGCATCGCCGGCCGGTGCCGGGGGCGCTGGTGCCGCGGCCGGTGCGGGTGCCGGGGGCGCGGGCGCGGGCGCGGGTGCGGCCGGTGCTGCGGCACCCTGGGCAGCCCAACGCTGCTGCTGGCGGCGCTGGACGCGCCCGTGTACCGAACTGGCGACGGCCGCCCGGCCGGCGGTCCTGAGCAGACTCATGTCATTTCCCTTCGGTGGCTTCGAGTGAGTCGGTGGCATCGGGGGTATCGGTGGCGTCGAGGGCATCGAGGAGTTCGTCGACGACGATGGGCCCCTCGGCGACGACGATCCCGCCGTCGGCCTCCCAGCGGCGCACCGGCTCGACGATGGACAGGTCCTCGTAGACGACGACCACGGCCACGCCCCCGGGTCGCAGGGTCTGTGCCGCGGTCGCGACGTCGTCGGCATCGATGAGTCCGGTTGTGGCACCGGTGAAGTCGGGCATTCCGGCCTCGGCGGCATCGATCACCGCAACCGCACCGTCGGCGGCGCGCCGGACGAACTCCACGTCGAGGATTCGGATGCGCCCGGCGTCGGCGAGACCGGCGAGCGAGGTGAATCCGGCGGCCGGAAGCGGAAGCGATTCGAAGGTGACGACGACGTAGTTGAGCGGACCCAGTTCCGCATCGAAGGACATGCGCCCAATCTATACCGGCCCGCATACGCCCGGATGCGGGCTTCGAGGGACCGCGTCAGCCGAAGTAGACGCTGCCGCGCCGCGAGAGCATACGGAACAGCGTCTGCTGGATCTCCTCGCGAACGTGGTCGGTGAGGTCGAAGACCACCATCGGGTCGTCGGCGGAGGAGGCGTCGTAGCTGTCGGTCTCGATGGGCCGACCGAAATGGATGTGCCACTTGGACGGCAGCGGGATCAAGCCCAGCGGGCCGAGCCACGGAAAGGTCGGTGTGATCGGCACGTACGGCAACCCGAGTACGCGTGCGAGCGGCTTGAGGTCGCTGATCATCGGGTAGATCTCCTCGGAACCGACGATGGAGACCGGGACGATCGGCGCGGCGTTGCGCAGCGCCGTGGTGACGAAACCCCCACGGCCGAATCGCTGCAATTTGTAGCGATCCTTGTAGAGCTTGCCGATGCCCTTGTATCCCTCCGGCCACACCGCGGTGAGCTCGCCCTGGCGCAGCAGGCGGTCGGCGTCGGCGGTGCATGCCAGGGTGGCGCCGATGCGGCGTGCCACCTCACTGACGCCCGGCGAATCGAATGCCATGTCGGCGGCCAGGATTCGCAGATAACGGCCGGTCGGGTGATTGTCGCGGACGGCCAGCGAGGTCATGATCGCGTCGATCGGGATCGACCCGGCGTGGTTGGCCACGAGCAACGCCCCGCCGTCGACGGGCAGATTCTCCACCCCGGTGACCTCGACCCGGAACCACTTCTCGTAGACCTGGCGGATCGCGGGGAACCACACCGACTCGGTGAAGTGCGGATCGAAACCGAAATCGTCGACCTCGTAATCCCCGGTCATCCGCTCACGGATGAAACCCGCTGTGGCGGTGAGGGAATCAGCGACGGCGTTGCGGATACCGCCGAGACTGAACAGCGGCGAGGGCCGCACGCGCCCGTGCTCGACGCCGAGACTGTCGTCCACGGCGATCTCGTCGCTGATCGGTGTCACCGACGCGGGCTCCCGACCGAAACCGTCGGTGTTGGGATGACCCGGAATGTCACGACGTGCCGGCTCGGCCGGACGGACCGGGCCCGGCTGCTGACTGGGATGGCGTCCCTTGCCGGCGTCGAGACCGGGCTGCCGCTCGGACGAGGGTGCCGAACTCGCATAGAGCTGAATGACCTTCGCGGTGCGCGTATCAGGTACCGGACCACCCGCCACGCTCTCACCCCACAACCTAGATTTCGACGTGCCCAACGGAAATTGTCTTCACGGTCTTACCCGACAACGATAGCCCTGCCACGGGCGGTGCGTTCGACGCCCGACGAACTGCTGACCACCCATGGTACGCGGGTTGCGAAGGGGTTGCATGTCCTACGCGGACACTCGCCGAGAATCGTGACATCGCTTGTCACACCGGACTTTCCCGTCACATCCATCACCTCCGGCGCGCACCCGACCCGACGGTCACCGCAACTGCAGGGCGGTCCGCACGACGCTGCGTTCGAGTCCGCGCCACCGGTCGGCGCTGATGACCGGGGTGACCCCGCTGCGCGCGATGTAGTCGTCGAGGGTCTCCAGGGTGGTGTAGCGCGGCGCGAATCCCAGTTCCGATCGCATCCGGGTGGTGTCGAGCACCCGCCCGTAGGTGAGGAACTCGGTTTGCGAGCTACGGAGTTTGGCCGACCGGAGATCCTGCAGCACCCCGGTGATCGGTGCGAGCAGACGCCCGGGCACGGGCAGTTCGAGATGCCCGGTGCGCCGCACCGCCTGCGTCAGGGTGACCACGCCGTCGCCGGCGACGTTGAACGTGCCCGGCCGGCTCGCCAGAGTCGCGTGTTCCATCGCCGCGAGCGCATCCTCCTCGTGCAGGAACTGCAGCCGTGGCTGGAACCCGAACACCGTCGGCACCACCGGCAACGAGAGATACGAACTGATCCGGGTGTTGATCCGCGGCCCCAGCATCGCCTGCAGCCGCATGATGGTAACCTCGATGTCCTGGCGCCTGCGCCCGAGTCCGCGGAAGTAGCCCTCGACGTCGAGCAGATCGCGGCCATAGCTACGGGTGGGTTCGCGCTTGGCGGGGATCTCCTCGGAGAAGTGCGACGGATCGCTCGCGCTCGCACCGTAGACCATCGCCGTGGACCGCAGGATCACACGCTTCACCGACGGACTGCGCTGACAGGCCGCGCACACCTGCATGGCGCCGACGACGTTGAACTCCTTGATCGCGGCGGAGTGCGGCGCGGTGTCCATGATCGACGTCGCGGCATGGACAACGGTGTCGACGTCGTAGTTGGCGATGGCCTTGGCGATCGCCGGCCTGCGGATGTCGAGGCGTAGGAACTCCGCGCGACCCATCCGTCGCATCAGGTCCTTGCGCGGCACGCGCGAATCGACGGCGATCACCCGCCGGATCTCGGGGTTGGCGGCGAGCCGGGCCACCAGGTAGCCACCGAGGAAGGTCGAGGCACCGGTGACCAGTACGGTCCGCGGCGTCGGATCGGTCGCGTCGGTCATGGCTTCAGGCTAACCCGAGAGACCAGCAGTCCACCGGGCGAGCAGTGCACCGGGCGAGCGGTTTGCCGTGCACGGTGTCGCGCTGCCCTGGTCGCGGAACGACAAGAACCCGCGCGAGGCGGGTTCTTGTGGTGCGTGGCCGGGCCACACCGGATGCTGCGGCGCCGAAGCCCTCGAGAGGGCCCGGCGATCAGCTCACTTACCGAGTTTGCGACGCTGCACCCGGGTACGACGCAGCAACTTGCGGTGCTTCTTCTTCGACATGCGCTTGCGGCGCTTCTTGATCACTGAACCCATGGGGTGCTTCCTCACTTCACGTGCAATGTTCATCGAGCCCGCAAGTGCTGCGGGACGGTCGCCGTGCGTCGTGACCGCCGTCGTGGTGAATCCCGACGGATATCCGACGCGGACGGGCGAGCCGGTGCGGCGTAGCCGAAGTCCCACCTTACCGGCCGGACCCCGTCAAACCGAAATCACCGGAGTCCGACCATCGCGGCGTGGAGCGGGCCGCACGCCCGAGGGTCTAGCCGGCGTCGAAGTAGGACGTCTCCAGGTAGTCGTGCACAGCCTTGGCGTGCACACGGAACGACCGGCCCACGCGTACGGCAGGCAGCTCACCGTTGTGGACCAGGCGGTAGACGGTCATCTTCGAGACCCGCATCAGCGATGCGACCTCGGCGACGGTCAGGAACTGCGACCCGGAAGCCGCGTTGCCGACCGACGCCGACCTGTCTCCTGGAGTCTCTGCAGGTGCCATGAAATTCTCATACCTCCGGAGCACGCGTCGCGGCCGCCGGCTTCCCCTCCGGCGGACACCAGACACGCACGTGCTTAAAGGAGCTTAGCGTGGCTGATGTGAAAAAAGCGACGTGAGTGGCCAGGAAACTACCTTTTTGCCGTACTCAACCACAACATACTGGGGTTTCTCGAGGAACAACCACTAATCGTGGGGCCGACGGGTCGGCGTGTCAGGACTATGAACCCTCAACGTCAGCTCGACGTCCAGCGCGCGCGCTGGCCTCGGCGGCCGCTTCGGTCGCCTCGTAGAACGCCCCGCGCAACCCCTGCGTCTCCAGGGTGCGCACCGCCGCGGCGGTGGTTCCGCCCGGCGAGGTGACCGCCGCGCGGAGATCCACCGGGGAGAGCCCGGAGTCGCTGAGCAGTACGCCGGCACCGCGGATGGTCTGCACGACCAGGGTCGTGGCCTGTGCGCGAGTCAGGCCCAACGAGACCGCGGAATCGATCATCGCCTCGGCCATCAGGAAGACATAGGCGGGCCCGGACCCGGAAATCGCGGTGACCGCATCCATCTGCTTCTCGGGCACCACCGCGACGCGGCCCACCGACTCGAGGAGCCCGACGACCGCCCGCAGTTGCTCGTCGTCGACGTGGCGTCCGGCCGCGACCGCCGACATGGCCTCATTGACCAGCATCGGGGTGTTGGGCATGACCCGCACGACCGGCGACCCCGCCTGCAACATCTTCTCGTATCGCGCCAGCGGAATGCCCGCGGCGAGCGTCACCGTCACGCGCTCGGACTCCGCGTCGTCGTCGGCGGCGGCGAGTTTGCGCAGCACACCCTCGACGTCGTCCGGCTTGACCGCCAGGAAGACGAACTGCGCCGAACTGACGGCAGTGGTGACGTCATCGGTGACGAGGACCCCGTACTCGTCGGCGATCTCGGTGGCCCGCTCGGGGACACGTTCGACGACGACGAGGTTCTTTGCTTGTTTTCCGGCCGCGATCAGCCCGGCGAGCAGGGCCTCGCCGATCTTGCCGCCGCCGACGATCGCGATGCGCTCGGTCACTGGTGGGGTGTGCCTTTCTCGTTCACAGGTCTGCTGGGGTCGGGTTTGGTGTGTCAGGAGTCTTCAGCACTCAGCCGGCCGGGATCAGGGCGAGCTGGCGCGACTGCGCCACGACCGCACCCGTCGAGTCCACCACGAGGTGGTCCTCCTCGAACATCCCGGGGCCCACCTCCAGGCTCGTCGCGGCGAATCGCAGCCAGCCCGGGGCGGGCTCACGACGGATGTAGGTGGTCAGCTGCACGGTCGGCGCCCAGCCGAACACCGCGAGGTTCATCACGACCGGCGGCGAGATGTCACACACCAGCACCGCGAAGTCCGCGTCGGGTTCGGCGCCCTTGGGACGGCACCAGCCGCGCACCACCGGATCGCCGGTCTGCCCGCGGGCCGCCGGGAAACTGTGCGTGTCGAGAGCGGTGTCGAGCGCCGCTCCGAGATGGATGATGTCGGCCATCGGCGAGTCCCGGATGTGGAGGGCGTCGGCGGCCGGGGTCGGGGCGAGGTCGTCGAGCACGTGCGGAGACGAGTGCCGCGAGGCGCCGGTGTCCGGGCGGGCCAGCGTCACCGACGACGACACCATGGTCCGGCCGTTCTGGGCGAGATCGACGTGCAGCAGGGTCACGGTGCGGCCGCGTTTGCGGACGGTTGCGGTGACCTGCACCGGCGCCGGATCGGGCGCGGCGAGATAGTCGCTGGCGATGGCGACCGGCACGAGGTCGGCCGCGTGCACGGAGGTGTTCGGGCTGCTCGGTGCGAGATCGTCGAAGGCGCGTGAGGCCGCCCGCGCGATGATCATCTGCATGGTCCCGCCGTGCACCTTGGGGCCGATGGTGAACGCCGGATCGATCGAGGTGGTGTAGGTGATCGACGGTTGGTCCGCCGGTGCCGTCGGCGCCGCGACCGGACCGCCCATCACGGTGAGGTCGAGCAATTCGGTCAGCTTCGGGCTCATGTCACCTCCGGCAGTCACCGGGTCCGGCTCGTCTCGCGCTTGAGGTGCTGCCGGGCAAAATCTAGCGAACGCGCGAGCATCGCCTGCCGTTCGGGTTTGGTCCGCGCCGAGGAGGTGGTGACCTCGAGGATCACCGCGCCGGAGAAATCACTGCGGGCGATCCGGTGACACACCTGCGCGCACGGCTGGGTTCCGTCGCCGGGGATCAGATGCTCGTCGGTGGCGGCCCCGGAGCCGTCGGCGAGGTGCAGGTGCGTGAGGTTGGCACCCATCCGCTCGTACAGGGCCACGGCGTCGGTACCCGCGGTCGCGGTGTGCGAGAGGTCGAGGGTGTAGTGGTCGTAGCCGTCGTCGGTGGGGTCGATGGACTTGCCGAACGCCGACACCGCGGGGCCCGGCGTCCCGCCGCGGCGGACGAGGCGGCGCGCGGAGCGTTCGCCCGACCCGAACACGCGGTCGGCGCGCATCGGGAACATGTTCTCGACCGCGACCGAGACGTCCGATTCCGACAGCTCCCCCACCAGATCGTCGAAACCCTCGACATAGGCGCGCTGCCAGCGGAACGGCGGATGCACGACGACGGTGGCGGCACCGAGCGCCTCGGCGGCGTGCGCGGCGCGGGCGAGTTTGCCGAGCGGATCGCGTCCCCACACCCGCTGGGTGATGAGCAGGCACGGAGCGTGGATCGACAGGACCGGCACCTGATAGCGCTCGGAGAGGTGCTCGACGTGCCGGATGTCCTGGCTGACCGGGTCACCCCACACCATCAGCTCGACGCCGTCGAAGCCCAGGTCGGCGGCGTAGGCGAAAGCCGCCTCGGTGTTCTGCGGGTAGACCGACGCCGTGGAGAGTCCGATCGGGATCTCCCCGGCCACCTGCGAGGGACCGAGGGCTTCGCGCGACTCGCTCACGTCGACAACAGCACCAGCGGGCCGATCGTGACGATCAGCCCGACGGCGAGCGCGAGCAAGGTGGTGATCAGATCCGACGTCCGACGCACCAGATGGGTGAACGTGACGATGCCGAAGATCACCAACACCGCGAGCACCAGAGCGAAATACGGGTTCCACTTCCACAGCTCGGTGAAGCCCCAGAACAGACCCACGCCGATCGCCAACCCGGCGACGACCTCGGCGATCACCGCGAGCCACGCCAGCACCGGCTTGCGATCGGCCCACGACTCGCGTCCATCATCCTTGGCGGGCTTGGCTTTTCGTGTCTTGCGCGCCTTCGAGGCGCGATCTCGGGTCTCCGGGTCGGCGGTCTCCTCGGCGACGGCGACGGGTCCACTCTCGGCGGGGTCGGCGTCGGTGGGGTGGGCCGCGGCATGGTCGGCGTCGGCATGATCGTCGAGGACGCTCGCGGCAACGGTCTCGGCAGGCTCGTCGGTGGAGTCGGTGTCGCGGCCTGCCCGGCGGCTCGCGGCGACCAGCCCACCGAGTCCGGCGGCTGCGGCCCCCGTGCCTGCGGCGGGAGCCGAGTCGTGGCGCGCGTCATCGCGGTGCGACTCGGGGTCGCGGTGCGGTTCGGGCTCGTCGTCGGGGTCGAGGACGTTCGCGGCCACGGTCGGAGCGGGCTCGTGATCGGCCCGATCGAACGGCCCGTGCTCGGCACCGAATGATCCGCTGGGCGTGGCCAGATCGGCGCCCTCGACATCGTCGGCGTCGAGGACGTGCACGTCGTCGCCGAGCTCGCTGTCGTCGACGATCGGGATGATGCCGGTGACGGCATCGGCGGCGACGTCATCGGGCTGGTGGGTGATACCCGCGCGGCTCCCGGTGTCGGCGGGCTCGTCGGTGTCGGCGACCTGCGAGGTCGCAGAGCTCGTCGCGGCGGCCGCACCTGCAGCGGCCGCGCTCGTTGCCTCGGCGCCCTGTTTCTTGCCGCGACCGAACCAGCGGCGCTTCTTCTTCGGTTCCTCGTCGGTGTGCTCGACGTCGGCGAACGAGCGATAGGCCTCGAAGTCCTCGTCGAAGACCTCCTCGAACCGGCCGCTGCGGGGCGACGCGTCCTCGGGGGCGGCGGCCGCGTCGGCGTCGGCATCGTCGACGAGCGGGATGATGCCGGTGACCGCGTTCGCGGTGGCCGGGTCGTGGCTGGAGGGATCGGTGCCGGCGGCGTCAGGGCCGGTGTCAGCAGCGGTGACGGTGGCGTCGGATGCAACCGGCTGGTCTCGCAATCGACGCGAGACGTCACCAGAGGTGAAGTCCCGGGTCGGTGGCGGCGCGAAGCTCGGCATGCCACTCGCCGCCCCCGAACTCGCGCCACGGTTCACCCGCGGGGCGGGCTCGGTGACCGGACCGGTCGCCGGCCCACGTGCGGCGAGCGGGCTCTGCGACCGCGGAAACGCGCCCGAGGAGGGCGATGGCGACCAGGGTGCGGTCTCCGGGCCGGTCGGCGCAGGTGCAGGCGCGGCCGGGCTGCTCTGGGCGGGAGCGGCGGCGGTGCTCTGGGCTGGGGCGGCAGGGGTCTCGGAGGTGCCCGGGGTGTCAGAAGCGGCGGGTCCCTCGACCCGTGGGATCTCACCGGTCAGCTCGGACACCGAAACGGCACCGGCACGCCCCGCGCGCCGACGTCCCCGGTCCCGGCGTGCACCGGTGGTCGCGTCCGCCGCGTCGGCGGCCTGCGTCCGGGCGAGCAGCTCCGAGACCGAGATGGGCCGGGAGTCGGTCGCCCCGTCGGGGTCGCCGCCACCGGGGTTGCGGCCGCCGGGCTCGTTGCCTCCGGGTGTGTTCGCCATCGAAGTGCGCTCTCCGTCCTTACCAATCTCGCCGCGCCGCCGGAGGTGGCGGTACGGCGACTCGCGTCGCTCGCGTGTCAGTGGACGTCGCGTGCACCGATGCCTGATGCCGCCGGATCCGAGGTATCGGCCGGCTCCGCATCGAGGCGACGAAGGATGACCCCCTCCCGCAACGCCCACGGGCAGATTTCCAGTGTATCGACCCCGAGTCCGCGCATTGCCGCCTCGGCCACAAGTGCCCCGGCGACGAGCTGTCCGGCCCGATCGGCACTGACGCCCTCGAGTTCGGCCCGGTCGTCACGGGTCATGCGCGAGATGAAGGCGATGAGCTGCCGCAGCCCACCGGCGGTGAGGGTCCGCTTGACGCGCGGCCCGGCCCCCGACGGCGCGGCGCCGGTCAGGCGGGCCAGGCTGCGGAAGGTCTTCGATGTGCCGACCGCGATGTCCGGCCTGCCCGGTCCGAGGAGTTCCTTGGCGGCCGGCCGCATCTCGGCGTCGAGCCAGTCACGCAGGACACCGACGCGACGCCGGTCCGGCGGATCGTCGGGCAGCCAGTCGCGGGTGACGCGGCCGGCGCCCAGTGGCAGCGACAGCGCGACGTCGGGTTCCTCATCGACGCCGTTCGACATCTCCAGCGAACCCCCACCGATGTCGAGCGCGAGGATGCGTCCGGCGCTCCAGCCGTACCAGCGGCGCACGGCCAGCGACGTCAGCCGGGCCTCGTCACGACCGGTGAGAACCTCCACCTGGACGCCGGTCTTGGCCGCGACCCGCGCGAGGACGCCGTCGGAGTTGGTGGCGTCGCGGACCGCGGAGGTCGCGAACGCCATCATCTGTTCGCAGCCGGAGCTCTTGGCGATGAGGGTGAACTCCTCGATCGAATCGACGAGCCGTTCGGCGGCACCGTCGGTGAGACGCCCGTCGGCGTCGATGTGCTCGGCGAGGCGCAATACCGCCTTCGTCGAACTCATCGGGGTCGGATGTCCTCCGCGGTGGGCATCGACCACCAGCAGATGAACTGTGTTGCTGCCCACGTCGAGGACTCCTAAACGCACGGATACACGGTAGTGCGTCGCGGGTTCGGTTGTCTGCGGCGGGTCGCTGTGGTGCGGCGATCGGGCGGTGGCGGTTACCGTTGGCGTGTGCCCAAGCCCAGCGCAGCCCCGCGGATGACGCCCACTCCCGAGGTCGATCTCGACTTCCCCCGGGAATGGTACGAATTCGCCGATCCGGCCGATCCCGAACACGTCATCAACGCCGACCTCACCTGGCTGTGTTCGCACTGGACGTGCGTATTCGGCACGCCCGCCTGCCAGGGAATCGTCGACGGCCGCGAGACCGACGGATGCTGCACGCACGGCGCTTACCTGTCGGACAAGGACGACCGCAAACGGCTGGCCAAGGGTGTGGCGATGCTGACCGCCGACGACTGGCAGTTCCACAAGAAGGGGTCGGGTAAGGACCCGCTCGGCCCGCGCGGGTATCTCGTCGAGGACGAACTCGACGACGAGCCCGCCCTGAAGACCCGCCAACACAAGGGCGCGTGCATCTTCTTGAACCGTCCGGACTTCGAGCGGGGGCCCGGCTGTGCGCTGCACGCAATGGCACTGCGTCGCGGTCTCGAACCGCTGATCGTGAAACCCGATGTGTGCTGGCAACTTCCGGTGCGTCGTGAGCAGGATTGGGTGGAGCGGCCCGACGGCACCCAGATCCTCAAGACCACCATCACCGAATACGACCGCCGCGGCTGGGGCGAGGGCGGCCACGACCTGAAGTGGTACTGCTCGGGGTCCCCCGACGCCCACGTCGGGGCCACCCAGGTGTGGCAGTCCTACGAGCCCGAACTCGTCGAGCTGATCGGCCGCCCCGCCTACGAGGCGCTCGCCGATGCGTGCCGACGCCGAAACGGACTCGGGCTCATCGCGATCCATCCGGCGACCCGGGCCGCGACGAGCCGTCGCGACACCGACATCAAGTACGAGCTGCTCGACACCGATGCCGACGCCGCGGGCTGATCACGGCTCGAACTTGTAGCCCAATCCACGCACCGTCACAAGGTGTTTCGGCGAGGCCGGATCGGGCTCGATCTTCGAGCGCAGCCGCTTGACGTGGACGTCGAGGGTCTTGGTGTCCCCGACGTAGTCCGCACCCCACACGCGGTCGATCAACTGCCCGCGGGTGAGCACTCGCCCGGAGTTGCGGAGTAGATATTCGAGGAGATCGAACTCCTTGAGCGGCAACGTGATCGACTCCCCGTTGACCGCGACGGTATGGCGTTCGACATCCATGCGGACCGGTCCGGATTCGAGAACCGCCAAGGCGAGATCGTCGTCGCCGACATCTCCCCCGCGACGCAGGACCGCCCGGATGCGCGCGATGAGCTCACGCGCCGAATACGGTTTGGTGACATAGTCGTCGGCACCGAGTTCGAGCCCGACGACCTTGTCGATCTCGCTGTCGCGGGCGGTCACCATGATCACCGGCACGCTCGACCGGGCCCGCAGCGACTTGCAGATCTCGGTCCCCGACACCCCGGGAAGCATGAGGTCGAGTAGGACGATGTCGGGGCTGATGCGCTCGAACACCGAGATGGCCTGTGCACCATCGTTGACGACGCTCGCCTCGAACCCCTCCTTGCGCAGGAGGAAGGCCAACGGATCGGCCAACGACTCCTCGTCCTCGACGATCAGTACATGCGTCACTCGTGAAACTCCTTATTTCTCAGACATTCTCGTAGTTGCGGTGCTCACGTGACTTCATCGTCCTCCTTCGAAGAGGTCACGCGATCTGGGAATCGGCTCGGCGGGACTCCTTCTCGGATTCCTCGGACGCGTGCGCATTCTCGGCGTCGAGGTCCTGGGGAATCGAGAGGGTGAACGTCGACCCGGTTCCGGGTTGACTCCACAGGTTGATAGTGCCGTCGTGGGTGGCCGCAACGTGTTTGACGATCGCCAGGCCCAGACCGGTGCCGCCGGTCAGGCGTGAGCGCGCCTTGTCGACACGGAAGAAACGTTCGAAGACGCGCTGCTGATCGGACGGGTTGATGCCGATACCGCGATCGGTGACCGCGATCGACACCATCGGCACGCCCGCCGACGTCGTGACCCGTCGGCTCACCGAGACGGTCGTGTTCTCCGGCGAGTAGGCGATGGCGTTGACGATCAGGTTGCTCAACGCGGTCAACAGCAGCATCCGATCGCCGCGCACCCAGGTGTGGATGGGTTCGTCGGCACGCAGGACGATGTTGGCGGCCTCGGCGCTCACCGCGGCCCCGTCGATGGCGGAGTCGATGAGTTCGTCGACGTCGACGGCCGCGAAGTGCGGCTTCTCACCGCCCTCGAGTCGCGACAGCGCGATCAGTTCGGACACCATGTTGCCCATCCGGGTGGCCTCGGCGACGACGCGGTGGCCGAAGTGCTCGACGGATTCGGCGTCGTCGGCGGACTCGATCAGCGCCTCGGCCAGCAGACCGATCGCGCCGACCGGGGTCTTGAGCTCGTGGGATACGTTGGCGACGAAGTCACGGCGGGTGGCCTCCACCCGCAGGTTCTCGGTGTCGTCGGTGCCGTAGATCATCGCGTAGCGCTCATCACCGTGATAGCCGAGCCGGGCCAGACAGCGCACCGATTCGGCGCTGCGCTTGGTGGCGCGTCCGGTGGAGAGGAATCCCAGCGTGGAGGTCGGCGGGACGAAGTCGAACCGCGTCTGCTCGCCCGTCTCGAGGACGGTCAGCGATTGCTCCCACACCGGTTCGGCCAGCAGATGCTCGGACACGAGCCCGAGCTCGACGGCCCGATGGTTGTAGAGCACCACGTCGCGGAACTCGTCGACGACGGCGACGGCGACCTCGGAGTTGCGGACGATGAGGCTGAGCAGCCCGGCCTTGGTCATCTGTCCGTCCGGGGTGACCACGGGGAGATCGGATTCCCGCAAGGCCGCCGAGTCCGGGACCTCGCGCGGGCGGTCGGCGACGACGGGTGCGCCGCTGGGGATCACGTCGGCGTCGGAGTGGACGGATGCGGGCTGGACGGATTCGGGTGGCTCGGGCGCGGCAGCGCGGGTGAGTCTCCGAAACCACCGACCTCGTACGTCGCCACGACCGAGCTCGTACCCGAGCAACAACGCGAGCACAACTGCCACGATGGCCCCGGCAATGAATGCAGCGGTCACACTGGCAGCTTACGGTCCCGGAAACTCCGCGAACATTCCCGACGGCACAATTCGACTTCCGTTCACGCGGTGTTCCACCGAAACGTGACCTGAGGCACCGAAATGGCCGAGAAAAGACCCCCGACCGGGATTGCCGCGGCGCAGCCGATGCTCACCGGCGCGTGGTCGGGGTGGCGCAGGCGGATTCTCACTGCGGAACGGGGACCGCCATATCGGCGTATTCCGGGTGACGATCGATGAAGCGCCGCACATACGAACACACCGGCACGACCTGCTTTCCGGCTTTGCGGATGTCGTCGAGAACCGCTTGCACGAGCTGTCCGGCATATCCGCGACCGGAGTACGCATCCGGGATGACGGTATGGGTCAACACCACCTGGTACGGCTCGGAGACGTAATCGACATATCCCACGGTGATCTCGTCACCGTCGGAGTCGGTGGTCAGGATTGCTTCGTATCGCTCGCGCGCAGCCGAATGAGCAATGCGCAGGTGCCCCGGATCTGCCATGCACCCAATGTAGCGCCTGTCACACAAGCGTCGCCATGACGATTGTGTTACAGATCACAACACGCGGCTATTTCTGTCCCTGCGCCGCGACCGCTGCGGCTCCCGCCGCGGCGGCCTCAGGGTCCAGGTAGGTACCCCCGGGATTGAGTGGCTTGAGGTTCTCGTCGAGGTCGTAACGCAGCGGATTGCCCGTCGGGATGTTGAGACCGGCGATGTCGGCGTCGGAGATCCCGTCGAGGTACTTGACCAGCGCGCGCAGCGAATTACCGTGCGCCGCAATGAGAACGGTCTTGCCGGCGGTGATGTCGGCGGCGATGGTCTCGGTGAAATACGGGATCAGCCGATCGACGACGTCCTTGAGGCATTCGGTCAGCGGCACCTCGGCGAGGTCGGCGTACCGCGGATCATGGGTCTGGCTGTACGCGGCGTCGGGGTCGATCGGCGGCGGCGGGGTGTCGTAGCTGCGGCGCCAGAGCATGAACTGCTCCTTGCCGTACTTCTCGAGGGTGTCGGCTTTGTTCAGGCCCTGCAGAGCACCGTAGTGACGCTCGTTGAGACGCCAGTCGCGCACCACCGGAATCCAATGCCGATCGGCGGTGTCCAACGCGATCTGCGCGGTCGCAATCGCCCGGCGCAGCAGTGAGGTGTAGAGGACGTCGGGCAGCAGATCATGGTCGACGAGGAGCTCGCCGGCGTGCTTCGCCTCGGCCTCGCCCTTGTCGGTGAGCGCGACGTCGACCCAGCCGGTGAACTGGTTGGACGCGTTCCACTCGCTCTCGCCGTGCCGCATCAGGATCAGGGTGCCGTTGCTCATGGTCGATAGTTTGTCACACCGGTCGGGTGGGTTCAGCGCTTGCTCGGCCGCATTGCGTCGAGGCCGTCGACGGCCCAGATCGTCAGATAAGCCAGCCCGAAGAACAGGGCGACGGCCACCGCGACACCGGTCGATTCGACGTGGGAGAACGGCGAACCCACCCATCCCAGGGTCGAGCGGACGACGTATCCGGGCCGGGTCAGCAGATCCCAGGAGTTCCAGCGCTGGAACCGCCCGATCACGACGCCGATCGCGCAGAGTCCGACCGAGCACACCACCGCCAGCCAGCCGAAGATCGGGCCGAACTCCCGACCGAGGCGGCGGTGCACCAGCAGCAACGACACCACTCCGAGGATGATGCCGGTCCACGCCGCGAAGCCGTACTGCAGGATGTGCCGCCACAGGTCATAGCCCTCGCGCAGATGCACGAGGTCGGTGACGAGGTAGGGCGCGTTGGGCAGGAACGCCAGCCACCCGACACCGAGCGGGATCAGCCACACGCGCCGCCGGACGACGGCGAATCCGACCGCGAAGATCATCGGAATCCAGGCAAGAAACAGATTCCACACCAGAAACCGCGTCGGATAGTAGAGCGGCGTCGCCGGGTCGGTAACGCCGAGACCGACGGTCAGGGCGGTCGTGGCGATCAGCGACGCGGCGAGCACGAGGTGGCGGATGGGGATCACCGCAGCGATTGTGCCCGATGACCGGCCGGTCGCCTACTTACGCAAGTCCTTTCGGAGGATCTTGCCCGACGCCGACTTCGGGATGGCGTCGATGAACTCGACGGCGCGGACCTTCTTGTGCGGCGCGACCTTGGCGGCGACGAACTCGATCACCTCGTTCTCGTCGAGGTCGGCATCGGGCTGGGTGACCACGAACGCCTTCGGGATCTCCTCACCGTCGGCGTCGTTGACCCCGATCACCGCGGTGTCGGCGATCTTCGGATGCGTCAACAACAACGCCTCCAACTCCGCCGGCGGCACCTGATAACCCTTGTACTTGATCAGCTCCTTGAGCCGATCGACGATGTACACACACCCGGTCGGGTCGACCTGCGCCATGTCACCGGTGTGCAGATAACCCTCGGCATCGATCGTGTCGGCGGTGGCCTGCTCGTTGTTGAGATACCCCAGCATCACGTTGGGGCCCTTCACCCACAGCTCACCGGGTTCGGACAATCCTTCGGCAGGGAGCTCGATCTCCTTGCCGGTCCCCGGGTCGACGATCTTGTTCTCGGTGTTCGGGATCGCCCACCCCGTCGACGACAACGGCGGCTCCTCCACACCCAACGCCGCAGTCGTGTCGATCGGGATGAGGTGACTGACCGGCGAGAGCTCACTCATGCCGTAGCCCTGCAACATGTGCAGATCCAAACGCTTGGCCACCGCCTTGCCCAACTCGTCATCGAGCGGAGCCGCCCCCGACATCATCACCGTCAGCGACGACAGATCGTAGTTGTCGACGATCGGGTGCTTGGCCAACGCCACGGCGACCGGCGGCGCGATATAAGCGCTGGTCACCCGATACTTCTGAATGTTCTCGAGAAACTCGACGAGATCGAAGCGCGGCATGATGACCAGACGACCACGGTTGTACAACGCCGCATTCAGCAACACCGTCATCCCGTAGATGTGGAAGAACGGCAGCACCGCAATCACCACATCATCGGGCGTCATCCCCTGCAACGGCTTGATCTGCGCCACGTTGGCCACCAGGTTGCGATGGCTCAGCGCAACACCTTTCGGATTCCCAGTGGTGCCCGAACTGTAAGGCAACGCCGCGACGTGGGTCGCCGGATCGAAGGTGACCTCGGGGGCAGCCAGATTCGGTGCGAGCAGATCGGCGGCGTTGGGATGGCCCGTCGCGTCCTGCCCGTCGCCGTCGAGGACGATCACGTTCTCGCCGGGAATACCGACCTCGGTCGCCGCCGCGAGCGCCTGCTCAGCCATCGGAGAGATCGTGACCAGCATCTTCGCACCCGAATCCCGAAGCTGCTTCGCGATCTCGGTCGCGGTGAACAACGCATTGATCGTCGTCGCGGTACCACCGGCGCGCAGGATGCCGTGGAAGACGGTGGCGAACGCGGGGATGTTCGGTGACAGCACACCCACGACGTCACCGACCGCGATACCGCGCGCCGCGAGCGCCCCCGCCGCCGCATTGATCTGACCGATCAGCTGGCCGTACGTGGTCTCCGCACCGGACTTCGGATCAACCAGCGCCACCCGCTCCAGATCGGCGTCAGCAATCGACCCGAACAGAAACTCGTAGAGGCTCACATCGGGGATCTCGACATCGGGAAAAGGACTCGCGAAGCTCATAGCACCTCCGTTGGACAGGATGATCAGCGCAATCGTATCAACAGTCATTGCCACGTTGTGACGCAGACCTCGGTCCGGCATGTCGCTTTCGCCGAAGCTGGAACAGATCCCGAAAGATGTTTCTGATAACGTCTGTTTCCACATTTGAATCACTCCGTGAATCGAGGCGTCATGCAGCGTGAATCAGCCATCCGTAAGACGGTCGCGGTGGCGGCGGCAGCCGCGATCATCGCCGGTGCCGGCATGGCATCGGCGGACCCCAACATCCAGACCCCCGGCGTGGATGACGGCGTGCCGAACTGCGCGGTGCTCAACGCGCGCGCCGCCGCCGGCTACATCGGCACCGGCGCGCCACAACCCTCTCGCCCGATGGACGAGAACTTCGCCCATCCGCCTCGCGACTGGTGCAACACCGATGTCGGCTACAGTCGCTTGTCGTTCGGCCCGAAAGGCGCCACGTTCTCCGTCCCACCGACGGTGCAAGGCCTGTTCCCGTACAACAACGCCGAACTCCTCGCCAAACCCGTCTTCGAGCCGGGCCAGACGATGACGATGAGAGTGACCGGCACACAACAGATCCTGACGTGGAACGGCACCACCGGTTGGGGGATCTCGAATCGCTCCATCGATCCGCTGGGCCTTGAGGTCGCGTGGTTCATGTGGAACGGTTCGGCCGGATTCATGGGCCAGGCCAGCCAGCTTCTCACCACGCCGCTGTTCCACGCGTTCGCGCAGGACATGCCGCGCGGCTTCTTCATGATGGTCAAGAAGGCCGGAACCCTGCTCCCGCAGATCGTCCTCCTCGACCCGAAACTACTTGCCAATCCGCATGATTACTCGATCAAGCTGGACAAGGAGTATGTGAACTTCTTCGTCGACGGACACAATGTCGGTACGTTCCGGGATGCACCGATCGGTACGTGGCACGACATCTCCGGTGGCCCGGTCCCCCTCCTCGGCCAAATGTGGCTCGACTCGAGCTATTGGTTCCCGCTGCCGATCCCGGAGTTCAACGGACGTTGGCAGTCGGTCGACCTCGCCCGATACCGCCAGGGCCCCAGCGCCACCACACCACTGACCTTCTGACGCTTCTCCCGCCCGGCGGTCGCCCCACTCCGGTGGTCGAGGTTGGTCGAGGCGCCGAGGAGCGCCAGCGACGAGCCTCGAGACCCCTTGTGCTGAAACGATTCCGGTCCACCGTGGCCCGAATCCAGTGCTGGCGCTGTTGGTCTCGAGGCTCGCCGCACGCGGCTCGCACCTCGACCAGCGATCTGAGATGCTCCACCCTACCCGGTGGTCGTCCCATCCCGATGGTCGAGGTGCCGAGGAGCGCTAGCGACGAGCCTCGAGACCTCTTGTGCTGACGGGATTCCGGGCCACGGACGCTCGAACACCTCGACCATCGGGTGGGGATTTCGCTATGGAGTTCTCAAACAACAGATGCGGTCCCGGCCGGCCGGGTGCGGGGATTCAGGGTGTGGGGCGGGGTAGGTCAGGCTGCGGCGTCGTCGAGTCGCATGGTTCTGCGGTGGTAGGACGGTACGGGTTGTCGTTTCGGGTCGATGCTGGCGGGTGGGATGAGCCAGGGGTGTCGGTCGTATCCGATGATGATGTCCCAGCCGTGGTGGTGGACATCGTCGTGGCAGCTGGTGCAGAGGAGGCAGCCGTTGTCGAGGTCGGTGGGACCACCGTCGGCCCAGTGGTGCACGTGGTGTGCTTGGCAGCGGCCGGCGTGGGCGCCGCATTTGATGCACCCGCGATCGCGGACGAGTAAGGCTTTGCGTTGGCCGGGTGTGAAGAAGCGTTTCTCTTGACCAACACTGAGCGGTACACCGTTGGGGTCGAGCATGATCTTGGTGATCGTGGTGTCGCACGACAACAGTTTCGCGGTCGCTTCGGTGATCGGACCCATGTTCTGCAGGTCCCTACCGAGGGCCGGGTTGTCGGCCGGCCACGTCCACAACAACCCGTTGGTGGGTTTCGCCGAGAAGGTGGTGTCGGCCAAGCCTTGTGCCGCGAGTTCGACGATCGTCTCGAACGCGGCGGCACAGATCTGTTCGGGCGTCCGCGGATAGGGTGACCCATCCGGCTGAGGCTTGGGCGCCGACAGGGTTTCCATCAGGGTGCGGGTCTTTTCCCCGGCGATGATGTCGAGGTTCGCCGAGATTTCCAGCCGGCCGTCGTCGGTGATGCGGTCGGTGTAGGAGTTGATTCTCTTGTCCTCGGCGGCCGGTAGCCCGCCAGGTGTGTCGGCCGCCAACTCGTTACCCAGCTGCCGCGCGTAGAGGTTGATCTCGGCGGGGGTGAAGCCGGCGAAGTAGTGGGACAGCAGTTTCCGGAGATATTCACACCGGTGGACGGTGTCGAGAGGTTCGGGGGAGCGGGTGTCGATGTGGGCCAGTCCGCGCACGATGGCGTCGGTGTGTTCGGAGGAGATGGCCCCGTCGGCGGCATGCGCCAACAACAGATCGATATCGCTGGTGGCCGAGATTCGCACGTACCGACCTGCGACCGAGGGCGCGAAGCCCATGCTGATCAACAGTTCTCGGAGTCGGGTGGTTTTGTGGTCGGCCACGCCCAGTCGGTCCAGTTCGCCGGTGAGGGTGGTGGCGTGGTGATCGACCAGATTGCGGAGCAGGAGGACTTGTTTCATCGCACCGAAGGCTTGGGGTCCGGTCATGTCCGGGTTCCATTGCAGGTCGCTGAGTTGGGTGACGATGGTGGCGAAGACCGCTTCGGCGTCAACATCTTTGACGTCAAGAATTGTGGTGGTGTCGATCATGGGCCCCTCCCCGGTGGCTGATCGGTGTGATGGGTCGAGTCTACCTCGCCAGGGTGTTCGATGCAAGGGGTGTTTTGGTGAATTCTGGTTGTGGACAACGTGTTTCGGCGCCGATTTTCTGTCGGTGGGGTGTGGTAGGGAGTCCGGGTTTCGTTTGTCTTGCTGTCGATGTGGTTGGGAGGCTTGTTGTCTCGCCGGGTCTCGAGGCTCGCCGCACGCGGCTCGCACCTCGACCATCGGGGAAGGGGGGTTCGCGACGGTCGGGTAGGGGGTTGCTCGACGATCGAGGGGAAGAGTTCTCGACCATCGAGGGGAAGGGGTGCTCGGCCCTCGGAAGTAATGCGTTCGCGGCTCCACTGTGCGGACGCGGATGGTGCAGCGGGGGCGTCTACGAGTTCGGCTAGCGTTTGGCTCATTGGGGAGCGGATGTGGTTGGGAGGCTGGTTATCTCGCCAGGTCTCGAGGCTCGCCGCACGTGGCTCGCACCTCGACCACCGGAGGGACCTCGACAAGCAGGGATCGGGCGGAACGCTCAGCTACCGGAGGCGTCGTCGATGACCGAGGTTTCGCCGGGAACGTACCTGTCCGGCAACGGTTCTCCTGGTTCGGGCAACGAGTCCTTGTCGATGAGGTGCTCGAAGGCGAGTAGGTTGCGCAGCGATTCGCCGCGCGAGACGCGCCACGCCCATTCGCGCCGGATCGAGGTGGCGAAGCCGATTTCGAGCAGTGTGTTGAAGTCGCCATCGGCGGCCTCGAGTACTTGGCCGAGAACACGATCCACCTCGTCGGCGGTGAGCGCATCTCCGGAGATCCGGCCGATCAGGTAGATGTCGCCGATGTTGTCGATCGTGTACGCCACGCCGTAGAGCCGGCGATTACGTTTGAGGAGAAACTTGAAGACTCCTTCGTGGTTCTCGTCGGGGTGGCGGCAGACGAAGGCCTCCACCCGCACGCCGTAGGTGCCGGCGGTCAGGAGGACCGTCGTCTTGAGCTTGCGCTCCCCCGGCAGCTCGAGCACGAGGTGCTCGGCCTGGGCTGCGCCGGAACTCTTACGGGTGAACGGGATCTCCCGTTCGGAGAGCACCTTTTCGAGCAGTTCGATGTGGTCGGTGTGACTCATCGTCTTCCTTCCGCTTCGACGGTTGTGGCCACGAGAATCTCTCGAGACACCATCACTCAGAGGGGCATTCGCGCACGGCGGCGGCGCCAGCGACGCGTCGCACGTACCAGAGGGGTCACCCCGACGGCCGGGACACGGTTACCCGCAAAGGAATCCATCGCTCGCACATAGCTCGCCAACAGGGCATCGGTGGTGTGCTCCCACGAGAATTGTTCGGCGTGCTCGCGTGCGCGGCGTCCCATCGCGGCCAGCTGATCGGAACTGCTGAGCATCTTCTCCAGCGCGGTCGTCCAGTCCCCGATCTGATGCCCGTCCACGAGCATCCCCGACCTGCCGTCGGCCACGGCCACCCCGAGTCCGCCGACATCGGCAGCCAACACCGGTACACCACACGCCTGCGCCTCGATGGCGACAAGGCCGAAGCTTTCCGAATAGCTGGGCACCGCAACGAGATCCGACGACCGATAGACCTGTGCCAGCCTCGACGCGGGTTGCGGCGGCAAGAATGTCACGGCGTCGGAGATGCCCAGTTCTGCAGCCAGATCGATCAGTGCGGTCGGTCGGTCGAGCCCACTACCCGACGGTCCGCCGACGATCAGCACGTGTACCGGCCGACGACCGGTTGCCCGGTTCCGCTCGATCAGTGGTGCCGCGGCGGCGAGCAAGACGTCGGGAGCCTTGAGCGGCTGGATACGCCCGACGAATGTCACAATGCTCGACTCGGCGGGCAGCCCGAGTTCCGCGCGCGCATCGGAGCGCGAACCCGGTGTGTAGCAGTCGAGATCGGCACCGGGCGTCACGATGTCGACACGGCCGGGGTCGGCGTCGTACATGGTGATCAGCTCATTGCGTTCGGTGTCGGTGTTGGCCACGAGCCGATCGGCCTCCGCGACCACCTGCTGCTCGCCGATCACCCGCAGCCGCGGTTCGGCCGCATCCCCCTTGGCCAGCGAGGCGTTCTTCACCGCGGCCAGCGTGTGCGCGGTGTGCACCAACGGCACGCCCCACCGCTCCCGGGCGAGCCAGCCCACCTGCCCCGACAACCAGTAGTGCGAATGGATCAGGTCGTAGTAGCCGGGCCGCTGCATCGCCTCGGCGCGCAACACACCTGCGGTGAACGCGCACAACTGGGCCGGCAGATCCCGCTTGTCGAGCCCCTCGAACGGTCCCGCCACGATGTGTCGCACGGTGATCCCGTCGGCGGCCGCAACCGTCGGGGCATCCGCCGAGGAGGTCGCCCGCGTGAAGATCTCGACCTTCACCCCACGCCGGGCCAGACGTTGCGCCGTCTGCCAGACGTAGACATTCATCCCGCCCGCGTCGCCGGTACCGGGCTGCGCCAACGGCGAGGTGTGCACCGAGATCAACGCGATGCGCCGGGGCCGTGACGAACTCATCTCTTCAGCTTAGAGAAGCACACGGCAATGGTTCGGGTCAGCGCCCCGGTCGGGACGGCCCCGACCGCCCACCATGTTTCACCCGCATGCCCCAGACCTCTCGACTCGGACATTGACACTCGAGCAATAGTGTCTCACTATCACTACATGACGACCACGACGTCTCATGAGTCGCTTTTCCATCTGCGCTCGGGCGCGCAGTGGCGCGACCCGTTCGGCATGTACGCGCGCCTGCGAGCGGAGTCACCGGTCCATCACGTCACCGACGATCCGTCGGGCGCGGATTTCTGGGTGCTGACCCGGCATGTGGACGTCATGGCCGCGGCCACCGACCCGTCGACGTTCTCCTCGGCGGCGGGACTCACCGTCGTCGACGGAGAGATCGAGGCCATCGGCATGGCCGACAACCCGCCGATGGTCATGCAGGACCCGCCTGGTCACACCGCCTTCCGCGCACTGGTCGCGCGCGGTTTCACCCCACGTCAGGTGCGGTCGATCCAGCCGCGCATCCACGACTTCGTGACCAGTCGCCTCGACGGGATCGCCGATCACCGGCCCGACACCCCGGTCGACATCGCACGGCTGCTCCTCAAACCACTGCCGAGCATGCTGGTCGCGCATTACCTCGGTGTGCCGGAGCAGGATTGGCCGCGGTTCGACGAGTGGACCGAGTCCATCGTCGGCGCAGTCGGCGGGGCTGCCGACCCAGGTGCCGGGACCGCGGGCGCCGCGACCGGTGAGTTGCTCGGCTACTTCGCCGACCTCATCGCGCAGCGCCGCACCGAAGGCGGCACCGGCTCCGACACCGTCTCCACCCTCGTCGCCGCCGGACGCGCCGACGACGACGCCGGCCTCGTCTCGATCCTCGCGTTCGTGTTCACGATGATCGCCGGCGGCAACGACACCACGACCGGACTACTCGGCGGCTCGCTGGCATTGCTGTCCGAACATCCCGATCAACGAGCACAACTCGTCGCCGACCCCTCCCTCGTCGACGACGCCGTCGAGGAACTACTACGACTGACCTCCCCGGTGCAGGGACTGTGCCGCTCCACGACGCGTCCGGTGCACTACGACACCCCCACCGGTCCCGTCGAGATCCCCGCCGGCCGCAAGGTACTGCTCTGTTACGCCGCGGCCAACCGCGACCCGGACGTCTTCGGCGCCGACGCCGAGGCCCTCGACGTCACGCGCCGCCCGCGCGGCATCCTCACCTTCAGCCACGGCGACCACCACTGCCTCGGCGCGGCCGCCGCACGAATGGCGGCCACCGTCACGCTCACCGAACTCCTGGCCCGGTACCCGGACTTCGAGGTCGACGTCGACGGAATCGAATGGGCGCCAGGACATTACGTCCGACGACCGACCCGCGTCCCGTTCCGGACCGGCCCGGCGCACCGATGACCTCGCCCACCGACTGGCTGGCCGCCGACCGCGCCGACCTGGCGGCCACGCGCATCCTCGACACCGCCGAATCGTTGTTCGTCACCCGCGGCGTGGCCTCGGTGACCATGCGCGATGTGGCCGACGCGGTGGGCTGCTCGCGCGCCACCCTGTACCGCTACTTCCCCGGTCGCGACCGCCTGCTGGCCGCCTACGTCGAACGCACGGCGACGATCATCGGCGCCGACATCGCCACAAGTATCGGCGAGCTCGGCCCACCGGCCGATCGGCTGGTCTCCGCCATCGAGACCGCACTGTCCGGGGTGCGCCGGAACCCGGCGCTGTCCGCATGGTTCGACGCCGAGATGGCCGGCACGTCCACCCAGCTGGCGTTGCTCTCGCCGGCCATCGACGCCCTGGCCACCGGCATCCTGGCCCGGCTGGCACCCGAGCCTGCCGACACCGACCTCGCCGATCGCGCCGGCTGGCTGGTGCGGGTGATGGTCTCCCTACTGGCCGCCCCGGCGCCCGACGCCGGCACCGAACGCGACCTCCTCACCCGCTTCGTCGTGCCGGTCGTGCTTCCTTCCCACCCTCCCGCGTAAACCGCACCCAACCGGCGAACGGGCGCCGATTCGTCGGGACGAATGCCGTCGCCTACACTGCATTCGGTAACGATTGTCGTTTTCGCGAAGGGTGCTACTCCATGAAGCGTGCATTGGTCGCCTCCGCAGGTCTGCTGACCGCCGCGGCCCTGGTCCTATCGGGCTGTTCGGAGGACGGCGGGGACTCGTCGAGTGGCGACAAGCCGACCGTGGTGACCTCGACCAACGTCTGGGGTTCGGTGGCCTCCGCGGTGGCCGGAAACGACGCCGAGGTCACCGCGCTGTTCACCAACAGCGCCGACGACCCGCACGAGTTCGAGCCGTCGGCGTCGGACACCGCGAAGGTCGCCGACGCCTCGGTGATCCTCATGAACGGTGGCCACTACGACGAGTACATGGAGCAGGCCGCCAAGAACAGTTCCGGCACGGTGATCAACGCCTTCGACATCATGGAGGGCGGTCACGAGGAGTCCACCGAGGAGACCGGCACCGACGAGGGCCACTCGCACGAGGTCAACGAGCACGTCTTCTACAACCTGGCCGTCGTCGGACAAGTCGCCACCAAACTCGGTGAGGCATTGGCCGCCAAGGACTCCGCCCACGCCGAGACCTACCGCACCAACGCCCTGCGCTTCAACACCGAACTCGCCGCCGTCCGCAATCAGGTGAGCCAGATCAAGGCCGCCCACGACGGGACCAAGGTCGCCCAGACCGAACCGCTGGCCGGATACCTGCTCACCGAGGCCGGACTCGACGACGTCTCCCCCGCCGGCTTCACCGCAGCCGTCGAGGAGGGCCAGTCCCCGTCGGCCGCCGACCGCGCCGCCCTACAGGACCTGCTCACCTCCCGCACCGTGAAGTCCTTCATCTACAACACCCAGGCCGTCGACTCGGTGACCGAGGCGTTGCTCACCGTCGCCCAAGGTGCGAAAGTACCGGTCGTGAAGTTCACCGAAACGCTGCCCGACGGTGTCAGCGATTACGTCGTCTGGCAGCGCGGTCAGGTCGAGGCCCTCGCGAATGCGTTGAACTCGTCCGGAGCCTGATGACCAACCCGATCCCCGCCACCCCGGCCCCCGCCACGCCGATCCCGGTCGCCTCGTTTCGCCACGCGCGGCTCGCCTTCGGCGAGCGGGTGCTCTGGGACGACCTGAACCTGACGATCGAGGCCGGCGAGTTCGTCGCCGTCCTCGGTCCGAACGGTTCGGGCAAGACGTCGTTCCTGCGCACCCTGCTCGGCCAGTACCCGTTGAGCGCCGGTGACCTCGACGTCACCGACGCCGTCGGCTACATCCCGCAGCAGCACGCCGACGACGCCGACACCATGGCCCTGCGTGCCCGCGACCTGGTCGGATTCGGCGTCGACGGGGCGCGGTGGGGTATCGGTCTGCGCGGGCGGGGCGAACGCCGACGCATCGTCGATGCCGCACTCGCCGAGGTCGGTGCGACCGCCTACGCCGATGCCCCGGTCGGGCTGCTCTCCGGCGGTGAGCAGCAACGTCTGCGGGTGGCGCAGGCGCTGACCACCGATCCGCAGCTGCTGCTCTGCGACGAGCCGCTGGCCAGCCTCGACCCGGCCAGCCAGGAACGCGTCGTCGAACTCATCGACCGTCGCCGGCGCACCGCACACACCGCAGTGGTTCTGGTGACGCACGAGATCAACCCGGTGATGCCGTATGTGGACCGGGTGCTCTACCTCGTCGGCGGCCAGTTCCTCGCGGGCCCGCCGGAGAAGGTGATGACGACGGCGACGCTCTCGGCGCTCTACGGCAGTCACGTCGAGGTGGTGCGCGTCAACGGCCGCCTCCTCGTCGTCGGCGGCGAAGAGGGCATCGCACACTGCCACGCCGACGAGGAGCATCCGGGCCTGTGAGTACCGTTCTGGCCGCCCGTACCGTCGTGGCCGCCGACGTCGAACTCCGCGACTTCTGGGATTTCGCCGAGACCGCGCGGCTGCTGCACTACGACTTCGTGTGGCAGGCGCTCATCGCGCTGGCGCTGCTCGGCGCGCTCTCCGGCGTCCTCGCCCCGCTGATCGTGTCGCGGCAGATGTCGTTCGCGGTGCACGGTGCCAGCGAACTGTCGGTCACCGGCGCCGCCGCCGCGTTGCTCGCCGGTGTCAGCATCAATCTCGGCGGGGTGATCGGCGCGGTCCTCGCCGCCGCCGTCTTCGGATTCATGGGAAATCGTGCCCGCGAACGCGATTCGGTGATCGGCGTCGTGATGGCCTTCGGATTGGGATTGGGCGTGCTGTTCCTGGCGCTCTACGGCCGCATCGGTGCCGGGTTCGCGCTGCTGACCGGGCAGGTCGTCAGTGTCGGCGTGCACGGGATGACCGCCATCGCGATCACCACCGCCGTGGTGCTGGTGGTGCTCGCCGTCGTCTACCGTCCGCTCTTGTTCGCCTCGCTGGACCCCCGGGTCGCGCAGGCGCGCGGCGTGCCGATGCGGGTGCTGTCGGTGGTGTTCGCGATCCTCGTCGGCCTCGCCGCCGCGCAGGGTGTGCAGATCATCGGGGCGCTGCTGGTGATGTCGTTGATGATCACCCCCGGCGCCGCCGCCGCGCGCCTGAGCGCCAACCCGACGGTCGTTCTGGTGCTGTCGGTGCTGTTCGCCGAGATCGCGGCGGTCGGCGGACTGCTGCTCTCGTTGGCGCCGCAACTACCGGTGTCGGTGTTCGTCACCACGATCTCGTTCGTGATCTACCTCGTGTGCCGGGCGATCGGCTCCCGGCGGACGCACGCCACCCGCACCTGACCCGGCACCGGCATCACCGTCGGCACCGGCACCGAGGCGTCACTCCTCCGGACCGCCGGGATTGCACATCGTGTTGACCATCTCCTGCTGCGACACCACCGGGCGATCGGGTTCGATGTTCCAGCTCGGCTTGTCGGGCGCGACGATCCGCGCGTAGGTCCAGTGGCAGTCGAACTGGGCGCGCATACCCGGGGTGTCGGCGTTGGGCGCCAGCGCGAGCACCTCGGCCCACGCGACGTCGGCGCCGTTGTCCGAGGTCGTCTTGCGACCCGAGGGCGTCGGATAGATCTGCAGGCTCGGCCCGACCTGCGTCTGCACCCACTGCACGTGATCGATATAGGGCGGGACGTGCACCGGATCGAGCGTCGGGGACGCCGTCGGCTCGATCCACGACGACTCCGTGGATGCAGCGGACGAGGACGCAGCCGGCGAGGCGGATGGCGACGGGGACGCGCTCGGCTCCGAACCCGTCGCAGAGGACGACTCGTCGCCGCAGCCGGCCACGCCGACGAGCAGGACGGCGCAGGCAACGGCGCCAACGACGGAAGCGAGTATTCGGTGCCACGGTTCACGTCTCACCTCCGCGACAATAGTCACCGGAGTAGGCTGCGCGGTGTGCCGAACGGTCGCACTCGCGTACGAACCACGGTCATCAGCATAGTGCTGGCCGTGGTCCTGTTCGGGCTCAACGCCTGCAGCTACCTCAACCCGGGTTCCGAATCCGGTGCCGAGACCACACATTTCGCCGGACGTGTCGACACCACTCCCACCGGTCTGCACCTCGACGGAACACCCTGGTGGCCTTCGGGTTTCAACGCCTATCAACTCGGCACCAACTGGGCGGTGAACGCCGGATGCGGGGCCGAGGTGGATCTCGATCGCTACTTCGGCGCACTGCCGCCGCGCGCACTCACCCGCTTCAACCTGTACTCGATGTTCGCGGTCAACAAGCACACCGGCGGACTCGATTTCGGGCCTCTCGATGCCGTGTTCGCCGCAGCCAGGCGGCACCACCAGATGGTGCTGCCGGTGCTGACCGGTTCGTCGGGCGATTGCGAGGACGGAGTGTTCAAGGACCGTTCGTGGTACGCCGGTGGCTGGCGCACCACCCGCGCCGTCGGTGGGATGACCTACGCCGAGTGGATGTCGATCGCGGTCAAGCGTTGGGCCGGCGAAACATCGCTCGCCGGTTGGGAACTCGTCGGCGAACCGGAGACCAGCAGCTGCGGCACGGGCGGTTGCGACCTGGCGCATCGCACCTGCCAACCCGGGGCGGCACAGGTCCTGCGCGACTTCTTCGATGCCGCCGGGGCCGCCTTGCGCGACATCGATCGGCGCCACCCCATGTTCGCCGGCTTCACCGGCGGCGACCAATGCGGCACCACCGGCACCGACATGGACATCGTCGCGCAGTCGCCGCATCTCGACGTGCTCGACTACCACGACTATCGCAACGACGAGGGCATCCCACCGGCGGGCAGCGACCTCAGCGCGCGAATCGCGTTGGCGCAACGCCTCGGCAAGCCGATCGTCGTCAACGAACTCGGCATCAAGGCCGGGTCGTGCCTGTCGACCTCGACCCGCGCCGCCGAATCGCGGACCCGCCTCGCCGACATTCGACGAGAAGGCGTCGCCGGGGTGTTGTTGTGGGCGTTCGTCCCCGATCCGCGTCCCGAGGAGTGCACCTACGACATCGGCTACGACGACCCCGCGTGGCAGGTGGTCGACGACGCTATCGTCTGAGTCCCCAGCCGCGTCGCGCCGTCGGGGGCCGACCTCAGCCCGACCGACTCCCGGTCACCCGGTACACCCGCCAGTCGGGCAGATCGGCACCCTGGTTGCGTACGTCGAGGACCCGCACGGCGATCTGCGCGCCGTTCTCGTACAGCGTCGGATAGCGTTGATTGAGGGCGTCGGACAGGCCGCGCCCGGACGCGGGCACCGCCAGCATGTACTGCACGCCTGCGGCTTTGGGATCGTTGAGGACCTCGACGAAGTCCGAGTCGGACGGGATGACGAACTGTTTGGGCCGTCGCGACTGCACGACGACCGCGAATCCGTAGACGGTGTCGGTGAGCACGCTGCCGTCGGGTAGGTCGAGTGAGTCGAGATAGCGCGCCAGGGTACGTTCGGTGGAGAAGCTGCGCACGATCCGTCGCTCGTCGAGATAGCGCTGCGAGACCGAGTCGGGGCGTGGCCACACCACCGAGGACAGCGCGAACTCCTGCGGCGCGTATTTCGGCGAGGTCATCCCGAATGCCGTGGTGGGCAACGACACCAGCATCACGATGACCGCGATGGTGCCGGAGAAGACGTACCGGGTGATCGGACCGCCGGTCCAGTGGGCCACCACGGTGGTGCGCGGCCCCTGCCGGCGATACGGCGACTGGCGCCGGGCGGGCACCGCCAGCAGCGAGACCAGTGCGGCCAACAGGATGACCGTCATGTAGAACCGCAGGAAACCGAAGGTCGAACCCTTTGCGTAGGTGTAGATCTGAAACGCCAGCACCGCGCCGATCATCGCCATCGGCACCAGCACCGCGTACACACGGCGGTGCCGGGCTCGCACGACCAGGACGAGCACCGCCAGCAGCGGCAGCAGGGGCGCGAGGATCGCCAACTCGGTCATCGAGAATCGCAGGGCCTCGCCCGCACCGCTGGATCCACTGCCGCCGGATTGCTCGATGATGGCCGCATTGCCGTATTCCGAGGAGAACTGCGCGAACGCATTTCCGGTGATGAGCCATCCGGTGAAGGCCCATGCGATGAACGCCACCCCGGACGGCGCGGCCACCAGCACCGCGTCGAGGAAGGTACGGCTGACCCGTTTCGTGCGATCGGCCCGGAAGAAGCTGACCCAGGCGACCCCGATCGTGCTCGCCAACGCCGCCGCACCACCGTCGTAGCGGGTGAGGTAGCTCAACGCCAATGCTATTCCGGCGACCGACAATTCGTGGACGTCGTCGGTGTCGACCCACCGCATGAGCCGCCGTGCCGCCCACGCGAGGCAGAACAGATACGGCGCCTCACTCATGCCGTTGGCGGCGTAGAGCACGATCATCGGGTTCAGCGCGTAACACGCGGTCGCCAGCGTCGCCACCACCGGATCGAGGCCGCGGTCGCGGGCGACGCCGGACACCTGGACAACCGATCCGGCCATGAACGCCGAGGACATGATCACCGCCGAGACCGCGTCGGTGGTCATCTGCGGAATCCACGGGGTCAGCGCGGTGAGCGGGAGTTGCACGATCGCCGTCAGCGGCGTGAAGACGAATCCGATGGCCGCCAGATGCGGACTGCGACTGAACAACACCGACTGCGCGGACTGCACCCGCGAGAGCGCGTCACCGAAGTACAGGTGCACATCGACCGCCAGGTACAACCCAACCCCGCAGTAGAGCGCGAACATCGCCACGAACAGCACCAGCACCCGATTGCGGGTCATGCGCCACCACCGGTTTCGGGACCAGCCGCACCGGTACCGCTCGCCGGCCCGGTCTCCGCACCGCCGGAAGCCAACCCGTGCACCGTCTTCTCCCAGTACGACGGATTGAACAGGATCTGCCACATCCCCTTGATCGCGGCGATACTCATCAGCACCCAGTACGCCGGCACCAACAGCGCGGAGATCACCAGCTCGCTGCGGTCGTCCTCCCGAATGGCCATCAGGTTCATGTAGAGCGCCGAGCCGTTGCCGAAGATCAGCGAGATCAACGACAGATAGTAGATCGGACCCCAGAACAGGTGCGCGACAACGGGTGGCTGGCCGGCGATCCACATGATCAGGATCAACCAGAAGACCATGTTCATGCACGCGATGAGGGGGGTGCCCGCGATGAGGAAGGTGAACCGGGCCCACGCCACCGGACCGAGGATGTGCCACAACGCGATCGGGTGGCGCATGTGCACCAGCCACGTCTGCATGTAGCCCTTGTACCAGCGTGACCTCTGCCGAACCCAGTTGATCGCATCGACATTGGCCTCTTCGAGGGTCACCGAATCCAGCACGGCGGTGCGGTAGCCGCTGTCGGCGATCCGCACCCCGAGGTCGGCGTCCTCGGTGACGTTGAACGGATCCCACGCGCCGATGTCGTCGAGCACGTCCCGCAGAAAGTGATTGGACGTGCCGCCCAACGGAATCGGGGCCCGGCTGACCATCATGCCGGGTAGCAGGAAGCCGAACCAGATGCCGTAGTCGGCGGTGAACCAGCGGGTCAGCAGGTTGTCGGTGGCGTTGTGGAAGCTGAGCTTGCCCTGCACGCACACCACCGAGTCGTCGCCGATGGTGCGGAAAACCCAGACCGCCCTGCGTAATTGGAGCGGGTCCGGTTTGTCCTCGGCGTCGAAGATCGTGACGATGTCGCCGGTGGCGAAGTGCAGACCGTAGTTGCACGCCTTGGGTTTGGTGCGTGGCTGCGCCGGTGGGGTGAGCACCACCGTCACCACGCCGCCCTCGTCCTCCATGGCGCGTGCGGCCCGGATGGTCGGTTCGTCGTCCTCCTCGAGCAGCAGGAGTACCTGCAATTTGTCGCGCGGATACTCGATCGATTCGACCGCCTTGATCAGGTCGCCGACGACCTCGGGTTCGCCGTAGGCGGGCACGAGCACGGTGTAGGGCGGCAGATCGTCGTCGGACAGGGCGCGGGCCTGCTCGTCGGAGACGGCGATGGCGCCGTTGACCAGGCCGCGCCGAAAGATGACGAGGCGGTCGATGAGGGTGACCACGTAGCCGACGGTGGCGATGCCGATCAGGGTGGCCAGTGTCGGGATCGGGAAGAAGCCGATCAACACGACGATGACGAGCAGCAGGGCCAGGCCGCCGTATTTCTGCGGCCGGGAGAACGCGGTGGACGCCGAGGCGTCGGCGTCGGCGTCGCGGAGCCGTTCCACCGCGTCGTAGAGGGCCTGCTGCCGATAGTCCTCGTCGACGAGCAACTCGGCGACCGGACGCGTCGGCCGCGTGCAGCGGCTCCGCGGATCGGCGTCGCGGCGATGCCGGGCCCGCACGGGCGTTCCGGTGTCCTCGGCACTCACGTCCCGACCTCTCGTCGGGCCGCCTCGACCTGCGCGTCGACGATCCCGGCGGCCAGGCCCACCAACAGATCCCGGTCCTTGTAGGTGGGGGTGGTGTCGCGGATGGCCGCGTTCCCGCGGAACAGGACGGTGAACATGGTGTTGACGTTGCCGGTGACGGTGTAGGTCGGCGCCGGGAAGTAGGCGTCGGTCTCGTGGTTGTCGACCGACCACAGCACGACCTGCTGGGTGAGACGACCGTTGTTCCACCACCACGACACGACCGTGTAGCTGAGGTAGCGGGCGTCGTCGATCACCGTCCACATCCAGGCACGCACACCGTGCGGCATGGGCACCTCCACCGAGGGACCGAACCGGTCGCCGACCATGTCGTAGCGAAAGATGTAGGGATAGGTCTGCAGCGACAGCGGCCGCCCGGTGTCCACGGAGTCGACGGCCACCCGCCGCGACCGGGACTGCTTGTCGAACCGGGGACTGCCCTGCCGCTGCACGACCATCTGCCGGTACATCACCGATCCCGAGCTGTAGAAGCGCTCGGCCCAGTCGTACCGGGTGACCGCCTCCTGCCGCCAGTCGGTGGGCAGGGCCAGCGGCACACCCACGGGCATGCCCGGAATGGTCGCGCTCGGCCAACTCGCCGCCGTCACGGGAACCGGGATGAAGGCGATGACGACGGTCGCCAGCAGCAACAGCAGCCCGGGCCTACGGACCCGGGCCAGCGTCGGCGGATGGACGTTGCGTCCCAGCGGCGACCAGCCCAGCCGATGCCGGTTGCGGTAGTCGAAGTACATGACGAGCGAGGACATCAGCGCCGCGGCCACCGCCGGCACCACCACCAGCAGAACACGCTGCAGGCCTTCGACATAGACGTCCATCACGATCAGGATCACCAGGCCGGTGACCAACGACAGCGCGGCGCCGATGAAGGCCCGTCGACGGTTGCGTCCGACGGCGATGAGCGTCGCGATCGCGGCGACGACGACCATCACCGCGCCCGCGGCGACCGGGCCGCCACCGGCGGTGAGGATCACCACCCGCATCGGCACCGGCCAGATCAGCAGCGCCAGCGCCCAGGTCCATCGGAACCGCATCACCGGGCGCAGACCGAACATCACGATCGCCCCGCCGAGGACGAACAACCACAACGCCAGCAGGTCCATGTGGGCGGTGATGTAGGCCTGCGAATACCGCGGATTCACCATGAACTGCACCGACACCGACACCAGCAACACGATC
This sequence comes from Gordonia sp. L191, assembly GCF_030077625.1. Classification (NCBI taxonomy): domain Bacteria; kingdom Bacillati; phylum Actinomycetota; class Actinomycetes; order Mycobacteriales; family Gordoniaceae; genus Gordonia; species Gordonia sp. L191. Next base: position 4,156,195 of record NZ_CP125996.1, read on the forward strand.
GACCCGACGATCGTGTCGGTCTGCCGGTCGTAGATCGGCGGTTCCGGGGTGGGACGCCAGGACTTGCCGATCCCCGCGATCAACACCAGCGCCAGCAGCACGGGAACGTAGATGATGAGCGTCAGCGCACGCATCTCCGCAAGCACCGCGAGGAGGGTGACCCGGAAGGCGATGACGGTGAGCGCGGCCAGGACCAGCCAGCGCACCGCGAGCACCACCGACGGGTGATCGGCCATGCGCAGGGCCACCGCACCCGGGCGGGCGGACGCGGGTGTGGTGGTCGGCTCGGTCACCGTCATGGTGGGACCATCACCGCTCGTCCGGGGCGCTGTCCGCGTCGCCGCCGGCCCGGCGGCGACGCAACACCAGGATCACCGCACCGGCCACGACGACCGCGGCGACGAGCACGCCGACGATGATGCCGATCGTCGCACCCGTACCGGGTCCCGACGATGCCGACGGACGCGGGGTCGACGCCGCGGCGTCGACGTAGACCGGGTCCTGATCACGCACCTTGATCAGCGCGTCACCGGCGATCGAGGTCCACCGGTTGTCGTCGTCGAGCCAGCGCAACAAGTCGTCGAGGTCGGAGCCGTCACCGGTGGACGTCGCCACCAGAACCGTCCGACCACCGGCCTGCGTCGCCTGCAACGATCCGTACCGCAGCGCCGGGTTCAGCGTGATCTGCGCCGACGAACCGGTCGCGGCATGCACCGTCACCGTGCCGCCCGACGAGCTGACCGGCAAGGTCAGATCGGGCAGGCCCCGGCCGTCGGCCGAAATCAGCACGGCCGGCTGCTGCGACGACGCGGCGTCGGCCATCGACACCACGTCGAGGCCCAGCGGGATGACCGACAGCCGCTGCAGACCGGCGGCGATCTCCACACCGCGACCGACATCGCCGACATCGCCCCTGGTCCAGGCCAGCTTGGCCCACGGCATCAACGATTCGGGGACCGACCCGAGTCCGGCCGGCTGTGGCGGATCGGCGACGTCGCTGGTGATCTCGCCGGCCGAACTCAACGACAGACTCGACCGGGAACCGTTGCCGCAGCCCTCGTTCACCCCGCCGCGCTCGAGCGTCACGGTGAGTTGGGTGAAGCGGGTGACCGCGTCGTCGGGCAGGTCGACCCAGCTGTTGAAGGTGCCCGAGGAGTCCGTCGGCAGTGTTGCGATGACACGCTGGCCGATGCGCACCGAGATCACGGCATCGTTGCCGCCCGCCGGCGCATACGAGCCGATGAGCTGGACCCGGATGTTCTTGGACGGACGGCCCAGACGGGTCTGATCGATCCCGACCGAGATCGACGGCCAGGTGTTGGAGACGATCTGCTGATCGCCGATGCCGAGGTCGGCGAGGGTCTGCACGTCCGGCGCGAGTTGCGGGGCGTCGAAGAGGGGGCCGCCGACCGCCGACGAACTCGCGGCGATCGAGGCGAGATTGCTGGTCAGCAGGCGCGCCTGGGCGACGAGCTGATCGGCGGGACCCCCGACGACCAGGTACGCCGAACCCTGCGGGCCGCCGCGCAACGACAGCCCCGCCGGCGCCGAGGAATCGATCACAATCTGGCGTTCGAGTGGTCCGGGAGCCGTGGGCGGCGCGAGATCCGCGCGTGGACGCGCGACGGTGGTCACCGGGACCGACGCGGTTCCGTAGTGCGCGACGACGGCCGCGGCGAGGTCCACGGCCGCCGCACCCTCGGCCTGTTTGACGTCGTCGGGAATGACGAGGGTCAGTTGCCGAAGAATCGGGGGCAGGAATTGTGCGACGGTCTGCGGAATGGCTTCTCGCCCGGTGAATGAGACCACCGCACCGGAGATGGTGAATGCATTGTCGGGGTCGAATTGGCATATTCCCTGAACGGTCAGATAGGCGCGCAGGGTGATGTCGGCGGCGCCTGCGCTGACCGTGACACCGCCCAACGGCAGGACGATCTGCGCGTTCGGCGCGGTCGGAATCGGGGTCCGCGAGATCAGCCGCGAACCCTGCACGACGTCGACCGTGCCGCCGGTGACGAACGACGGCAACGACACGGCACCGCGGAGTTCGTCGGGATTCAGATTGTCGGGCACCGGAATCGACAGCGACACCTCCCCTTGCTGGCCGGGAAAGGTGATGGTCGGCGACGACCCGATCTGTTCGAGGGACATCGGCGGAGGCGGGTCGCCGGGTGCCGCGCGGACCAGTGCTGCGGGGCCGCCGGCGAGGCCGAGGACGAGCAGGCACACGGTCACCGCGCGGACAATAGGGGTGACGCGCATACGAAAGATCATGGTTTCCTTCGACCGCCGGTATTGGACGATGGCGCGATCATCCGAGAATTCTCGCGGTTATCGAGACTGGTGAAGTCACCGTATCGGTAAAGACCGCCGCATGTGCACCTTCGGTCGGGTCGACATACGTGGCGGGGCGCGGCGCGCGGCGGTCCCGACTCGTGCGCGAGAGGACCGATGCCGTTTCGACTCTCAAACGTTCTCACCGCGCTACGGGGACTCTGGGAGCATGGGCGCCATGCCCTCCGAGTCCCGCATCCGACGCAGCGCGCCATGTCCCCGACGGCCGCGATGACCCATCCCGGGCTCCGGGTCGGCGACCGCGTCGATGCCGGCTGCTACATCGACGTCGACGGCGCCTTGATCTGGCATTTCGTCGGCGGTGATCCGGCCGGGGCGCCGACGGTCCTGTTACACGGTGCGTTCGCCTCGGCGGCGACGTGGGGTGCGCAGATCGCGGGTTTCACCGACGCCGGCCTGCATCTGTTCGTCCCCGAGCGCAGCGGCCACGGCCACAGCCCGGATATCGCCGGGCCGTGGTCGATGGACGCGATGCTCGCCCAGGTCATCGGCTATCTCGAGACGGCGGTCGGGGTGCCGGCCAACCTGGTCGGCTGGAGTGACGGCGCGATGCTCGCGCTCCTCGTCGCGCGGGTGCGCCCCGATCTGGTGTCCCGGGTGGTCCTCACCTGCAACTACATCAACTCCGCGGGACGCGACGCGCCGGAGTTCTTCGCCCGGATGACCGACCGGGACCCGGATCTCGTCGACTTCCTGCGCGGCACCTACAACGAGGAAAGTCCGGACGGCCCAGAGCATTTCGACGCGGTGTACGCGAAAACCGAGGACTTCCTGATCAACGGACCGGATTACGCGGTCACCGAGTTCGCGGAGGTCGACGCACCGGTACTCGTCGTCGCCGCCGACCGCGGCGTGGTGCACCTCGAGCAGAGCCTGGAACTGTCCCGCACGTTGCCCCGCGGGCGGCTGGCGATCCTGCCGGGCACGCACATCCTGCCGATCGAGTCGCCGGAACTGTTCAATCCGCTGGTGCTGTCGTTCCTGATGTCGGACCCGCCGCGTCAGTGGACTCCGTGAAACAGCGGACTCCGTACATCACCGGACGCCGTGACCGCCGGGTGAGCCGGTCCGCTCAGCCGGTCCGCTCAGCCGTCGAGCGCGGCGACGTCGGACGGTGCCTGCGGTGAACCGCCGGACGCGACGAGGAGTTGGCGCCCCCGATCCCACGCCTGCCGGCGCGACGCGTCCGGGTCGGACTCGACGTGGCTGGTGCGGTCGAGGACCATCACCGGCCGATGCGCCGCGTCGTAGACCGGCCAATCCAGCCCGGGACGCCGCCCGCGGGCGAAATCGCCCCACCGGGACTGCATCTCGTCGACCATCGCGCCGGCGGCACGCCAGTCGGCCGTCGCCAGCCCGGCGAACACCGGCATCCGGTAACCGCCGAACACCGCGAACAGCTCGGTCGCGTGCGTGGCACCGAGCCCGGCGCGCGCGAGGGCACGTGTGTGGAAGTCGAAGCGGTACACATACGTCGGTGCCACCTCGCGATGCGCGTCGGCGAAGGCGGTGACCGGAGCCCAGAAGATGCTGTCGGCGCTCAGCCGCAACTGATCGTCGGCGCCGCCGGCGTACTGGTTCATGATCTCGTCGCGCGCGGTTTCGTCCTCGATGGCCAGCAGTGTCCGCTGGGTGTCGGGGAGCAGATTCCAGAACTTGTCGAAGAGTTTGCCCTCGTCGCGATTGGTGCCGATGATCAGCGGGACCGGCGCGGTGTTGCCGTCGCGGGCCGCGGCATACGGCGACTGCGGTAGGGACGGCACGCCGTAGACCGGCCCGAACGGGGTCGGTTCGACGCTGTCGGCGTGGCGGGCGAAGCCCATCAGCCGCCCGCCGGCGCGGTGGAGCTCCTCCGGTGAGGCGACGTCGAGAATCCGGGCCGCCTCGTGCGGGTCGATCGGCTCACGCACGCTGGTGGTGTCGGTGCTGCGCCGCTTCGGGTCGAGCAGCAGTCGCAGGTACTCGTCGGCGAACAGCGCGGCGCTCTCGCGGGAGATCGCCAGGTCGGTGGCCGGGCTCTCGGCGATCGCACGGTGGAACAGTCCGCGGGCGCCGGGCGCGGCGAGCAGGCACAGCACCGAGGTCCCGCCTGCGGACTCGCCGAAGATGGTGACGTTGTCGGGATCGCCGCCGAAGGCCGCGATGTTGCGCTGCACCCACTGCAGGGCGGCGATGTGGTCCTTGAGACCGGGGTTTTCGTCGAAGTGCCGCTCCGGCGTCGAATAGCCGCTGAAATCGAGCATCCCGAACGGCCCGAACCGGTACTGGATGGTGACCACGACGACGTCCTGCGCACGTGCGAGGTGCGTGCCGTCGTAGAGCGGGGTCGCGGCGGTGCCCAGGATGTAGGCGCCGCCGTGGATGAACACCATCACCGGTCGTGGCGTGCTCGCCACGGTGTCGGGGGCGACGACGTTGAGGGTCAGGCAGTCCTCGCTCACCGGCTGAAATCGTCCGAGGCCGGTCGCGGTGAGCAGTTTGTCCTGGATCGCGGCGTCACCGAAGTTCTCGCAGCGCCGCACGCCGGGCCAGGGAGCTACCGGCTGCGGCGCGTCGAACCGCCCACCGCCGACCGGCGGCGCCGCATACGGAATGCCCCGCCAGGCGACGGTGCCACGCCGTGAACGCCGGCCGCGGACCCCGGACACGATCCCCTCCGCGGTCGAAACCCTGGTGTCGGCCACTGCGGTGTTCGGAACTCCCATGGAGTCGAATCTACAATGCGGCAGTGACGTCGAACACTGCGCATGTGGCCGCCGGGCAAGAGGTCGGGCGGTCGGTCGACCTCAACGCCGACCTCGGCGAGGGCGTCGGCGACGACGAGGCGATGCTGGCGATCGTGACCAGCGCCAACGTCGCCTGCGGCTTCCACGCGGGCACCCCCGCCGAGCTGCGCGCGACGTGCCGCGGGGCCGCGGTGTCCGGGGTGCGCGTCGGTGCGCAGGTCTCCTACCCCGACCGCTCCGGATTCGGGCGGCGCTTCATGGACATCGCCCCGGCGGAGCTCACCGCCGACATCCTCTACCAGATCGGCGCACTGCAAGGGCTCGCGAGATCCGTCGGGGTCGAGGTCACCTACGTCAAACCCCATGGGGCGCTGTATAACTCGATCGTGCACCACACCCGGCAGGCCGACGCCGTCATCGACGCGTTGCGTGAGCTCGGCGCCACCCTGCCGTTGATGGGTCTCGCAGGATCGCCTGTCCTGCACCGCGCCCGCGACGCGGGGCTCCCCGTCATCGCCGAGGCGTTCGCCGACCGAGCCTACACCCCCGACGCCACCCTGGTACCGCGCACCGAACCGGGCGCCGTGCTCACCGACAGTGGCGAGATCGCGCAGCGCGTCGTACGGCTCGTGTCCGAGGGCACCGTGGTGGCCGTCGATGGTTCGGTGCTGCGCGTCGACGCCGAGTCGATCTGTCTGCACGGCGACACCCCCGGCGCCGTCGGACATGCCCGCGAGGTGCGGGAAGCGTTGCGGCTGGCCGGGATTCGGGTCAGCGCCGGGTCATAGCGCGTTACGTCAGGCGCCGCTGCCGTGCGAATTCGGCGAGCACGACGCCCGCGGCCACCGACGCGTTGAGGCTCTCGACGTCGCCGGCCATCGGGATGGACAGGATCGAGTCGCAGGTCTCGCGCACCAGCCGCGACAGTCCCTTGCCCTCGGAACCGACGACGATGACGGTGGGCCCGGTGCCGTCGTAGGCGTCGAGCGTCACGTCCCCCTCCGCGTCGAGACCGACGAGCTGCGCACCCGACTGCGCCCAATCCTTGAGCGTACGAGTCAGATTCGGCGCCTGCGCGACGGGCAGCCGGGCCGCCGCACCCGCCGAGGTCCGCCACGCCACCGCGGTCACCGAGGCGCTGCGCCGCTGCGGGATGAGCACCCCGTGGCCGCCGAAGGCGGCGACGGATCGGATGACCGCACCCAGGTTGCGGGGGTCGGTGATGTTGTCGAGCGCCACCAGCAGTGGCGGGGTGCCGCTGTCGAGGGCATCGCGCATCAGATCGTCGGGGTGGACGTAGCTGTATTCGGGGACCTGCAGGGCGATGCCCTGGTGCATACCGTTGGCCGACAACCGATCCAGCTCACCCTTGCCCACCTCGAGGATCGAGATGGCGCGGTCGGCGGCCAGCTTGACCGCCTCGGCGACCCGGTCGTCGGGATCACTGCCGGTGACGACGTACAGGGCGGTCGCCGGCACGTCGGCACGCAGGCACTCGACGACGGGGTTGCGACCCAGGACGTACTCGGGTCCGTCGTCCTTGCGCGACCTCGGTCGTCCCGCAGTGGTTTTCGCGGCGGCCTTGGCACGCTTGTGCGCCGGATGGTACGGACGGTCCACGGCTTTCGGGGTGGCCCCACGCCCTTCGAGTCCGCGGCGTCGCTGACCGCCGGAGCCGACGGTCTGCCCCTTCTTGCTGCCGTCCTTGCGTACGGCGCCTTTGCGTTTCGAGTTGCCCGCCATCTACTCCCGGCCTTTCAAGCTCCATTGTGCCCCGTCGGGGGTGTCGGTCACCTCGATACCGGCCTGCGCCAGTCGATCCCGTACCGCGTCGGCGGTGGCCCAGTCCTTGTCGGCGCGCGCCTGCGACCGTCGGGCCAGTTCGGCCTGCACGAGCACGTCGAGTGCCGACGTGGCCGCCGAGTCGTCGGCGGCATCGGAATGCCAGTGCGGGTCCAGCGGATCGACACCCAGGATGCCCGTCATGGCCCGCACCGCCGATGCCGCGGCCAAGGCCCCGGGCCCGTCGCCGCCTTCGAGGGCGGTGTTGCCCTGGCGCACGGTGTTGTGCACGACGGCCAGCGCCGCCGGCACACCCAGATCGTCGTCGAGGGCGGCCGCGAACTCGGCGGGCACCTCACCCACACCGACCTCGGCCACCCGCGAATGTACGCGCTCGACAAAGGATTCGACGCGTCGATAGCCCGCGGCCACCTCGGTCAGGGCGCCGTCGGAGTATTCCAACATCGAGCGGTAGTGCGCGCTACCGAGGTAGTAGCGCAATTCCACCGGCCGCATGCGCGCGAGCATCGCCGGGATCGACACCACGTTGCCCAACGACTTGCTCATCTTCTCCCCGCCCATGGTCACCCAGCCGTTGTGCAGCCAGTACCGGGCGAACGGGTCGCCGGCGCCGTGTGCCTGCGCGATCTCGTTCTCGTGGTGGGGAAAGATGAGATCCATTCCACCGCAGTGGATGTCGAACTCCGCACCGAGCAGCGAGGTGGCCATTGCCGAGCACTCGAGGTGCCAGCCCGGACGCCCCGCACCCCACGGGGTGGGCCAGGACGGCTCGTCGGGTTTGGCCGCCTTCCACAGCGTGAAATCGCGCGGATCGCGTTTGCCGGTGCCCGCGCTCTCACCCTGATGGACATCGTCGAGTTTGTGACCCGAGAGCGCACCATAATCGGGCAGGCTGCGCACGTCGAAATAGACGTTGCCGTCGGCGGCGTAGGCGTGACCGCGTTCGATGAGTCGCTCCATGTAGGTGACCATCTGGGTGACGAATCCGGTGGCGCGCGGCTCCCCCGACGGCGGCAGCACGCCGAGCGCGTCATAGGCCGCGGAGAATTCGCGCTCGTGAGTGGCCGCCCACTCCCACCACGGCCGGCCGGCCTCGGCAGCCTTGCGCAGGATCTTGTCCTCGATGTCGGTCACGTTGCGGACGAACAGCACGTCGTCGCCGCGATGCAGCAACCAGCGGCGCAGGATGTCGAAGGCGATGCCGCTGCGGACGTGTCCGATGTGCGGAACTCCCTGAACGGTGGCGCCACACAGGTAGATCGACACATGCCCGGTGTGCAGGGGCACGAAGTCGCGTACCTCCCGGGTGGCGGTGTCATACAGGCGCAGGGTCACGACGTGCGATTCTACCCGGCGGCGCGAGCCGAACCGTCGTCGACCAGCGCCGTGGCCACCGCGGCGATTCCCTCGCCCCGTCCGGTCATGCCGAGCCCGTCGGTGGTGGTCGCCGACACCGACACCGGTGCGCCGAGCGCGGCCGAGAGCACCTCTTGCGCCTCGGCGCGGCGCGGGCCGATCTTGGGGCGGTTGCCGATGACCTGCACGGCACCGTTGACGACGCGCAACCCCGCCTGCGACACCAGGTCGGCGACATGGGTGAGCATCTGCACGCCGGACACACCCTCCCATTCGGGGCGGCCCGTCCCGAACACCGATCCGACGTCGCCGAGCCCGGCCGCCGAGAGGACCGCATCGCACAATGCGTGGGCGCCGACGTCACCGTCGGAGTGGCCCTCACAGCCGGCGTCGTCGGGGAAGTGTAGCCCGACCATCCAGCACGGCGCGCCCGACTCGACGCGATGGGCATCGGAGCCGATTCCGACCCTCATGTCACGACCTCTCCGGAGTCCAGGATCTGACGGATGACCCGTAGGTCCCAGGGGGTGGTGATCTTCATGGCCATCGGATGGCCCTCGACGACGTGGACCGGGATGCCGATGCGTTCGGCCAGACCGGCGTCGTCGGTGGCCAGGCCCTCGTCGTCGGCATGTGCGGCGACGAGCGCCTCGCGGGTGAAGCCCTGCGGGGTTTGGATCGCGCGAAGCAGATCTCGATCGACCGTCGTGGTGACCCGTGCGAGATCGGTGTCGAGCTGCTCGATCTGTTTGAGCGTGTCGGCCACCGGAATCCCGGGGATCACGGCGCGATGTCCGGCACGGATCGCGTCGATGACCCGACGGAATACGCCGGCCGGGGTGAGTGGACGAGCGGCGTCGTGCACCAGGATGATCCCGGCGTCACCGGCCGCGGCGAGTCCGGCACGCACCGAGGTGGAACGATGCGCACCTCCGGCGACCACCTCGACGTGCGGCGGCAAAAGCAATCGTGCCCGACCGACGAGGTCGGCGGGCACGACAACCACCACATGAGCATCGAGATCGAGAACCTGATCAACACACCGTTCGAGAATGGTGCGCCCATGGAGATCCACAAAAGCCTTGGGAATCGACTCACCGAGCCGAGTTCCCGAACCGGCGGCCGGAATGATCACGCAGACCTGCGAGTTCACACGGTCGTCCTGGGCCGCCGACGCCGACCCGGGTGTTGCGGTCACAGCAGACGACGTCTACGACGCCGCGGCGAGAACCTCGTCGAGAATGCTCGTGGCCTTCTCGTCGTCGGTGTTCTGAGCAAGCGAGAGCTCGTCGACGAGGACGCGACGAGCGCGGGTCAGCATGCGCTTCTCGCCTGCCGACAGTCCACGGTCCTGTTCACGACGCCACAGGTCGCGGACGATCTCGGCGACCTTGATGATGTCGCCGGAGATGAGCTTTTCTTGGTTGGCCTTGAACCGGCGAGCCCAGTTGGTGGGCTCCTCGGTGTGCGGGGCGCGCAAAACCTGGAAAACCTGATCGAGCCCCTCCTCGCCGACAACATCACGCACGCCGACGTACTCGAGCTTGGATGAGGGAATCTGGACGGTCATGTCACCATCGGCAACCTTGAGAACCAGGTATTCGATCTGTTCGCCCTTGATGGTCCGAATCACGATGTCTTCGACCCGAGCAGCACCGTGATGGGGATAGACAACGGTGTCGCCAACTTTGAAATTCAATGTTCCGTGCCCCTTTCGAGTATGGCCAGTCTAACACGGGCGCCCCAGACGGCCCAGACAACGGTGCAGGTCAAGGCCATGATGGGTGCTCGGCCTCGGCGTTTGGGCAGGTGAGGCACCACCCTTTAGCAAGCGTGTCGCCTCTGCGCAAGCGCGGCATCCACAGCCACACTCGCGCCCGCTGTCCGGGTCCGCTCCGTCGGCGACCTCGACGCGACACGGGCCAATCTGGCACCCCGCCGGGATTTTGTGACGCGCGCCCACTACGCTGCGTAGTGCAGCGTTCGTTCACTGCGTTTATGCGTTCGACTACCTGGGAGGAACGGGTGTCCGTGCCAACTCGACTTCGGCGACGACCTTCGACTGCACGACGCTTGGCGTCGGCGACCGCCATCGCGGCTGCGGGCGTCGCCATTGCGCTGGGCACCACCGGTTGTGGTGCGGGACAGATCGCGCAGACCTCCAACATGATGCCCGGGGTCAACGGTGGCGAGGCCACCGCGACCTGGGACAAGGTCGAGATCCGCAACCTCCAGGTGGTCTACCCGGCCGATCAGGCCGACACCGTGTTCGACAAGGGCGGGCCGTTCGAGGTGTCGTTCACCATCGCCAACAGCAGCCCCACCAAGACCTACAAGCTGACGAAGATCGCCGTGTCCCAGCAGGGTGCACCGTCCTCGGCGACGGTCACCATCACCGGCGAGCCGACCATCGCGCCCGGACAGGCAGTGCGCGCGGGCAACCCGGCAAACGTCCTGCCGGACGGCTCGGAGCCGAGCGCCTCCGACGAGTCGCAGAGCAGCACGGCATCGACCACTGCGGAGGCCGGCAGCACCGAGTCCAGCGCGACCACGACCAGCGCAGCCCGGCCGACCTCCGTGCTGCTCGGTGAGTCGGCGATGATGGCCGAACTCGACGGCGCCGGCAAGGCGGTCGCGCCGGGACTGACCACCGAACTCACCTTCTACTTCCAGGTGCAGGACGACAACGGCAACTGGGTCGACGCCGGCACCATCAAGGCCGATGCCGCGGTCGACGCGACCACCCTGGAAACCCGGGTCGATGAGCCGCGCGGCGGCCATGAGGCCGAGGGCGAAGGCGGGCACTGACGCTCGTCCCGGGCGAGAGCGCCGGGCAAGAGGCGCAGACAGATTCGCGGGCCGCACCCTTTCGAGGGTGCGGCCCGCAGTCTTTTCCGCGGGCGTGCGCGGACGTCGACGCCGACGGTCTAGACTCGCCTTCGTGCCCTCCTTCCGCCCACTGGGGTGGCCGGTGTTCCGCCAGTTGCGCACCGGCGACAGGTTCGGCCGGGGTCCGGCCGTGCAGTCGGCGCAGACGCGCGACCTGACACCGCGCACCGCCGACGCCGATGAGGTCGTGCAAAGTGTCTGCCCGTTCTGCGCTGTCGGATGTGGGCAGAAGGTCTATGTGAAGGACGGCCGGGTCATCCAGATCGAAGGTGACCCCGACTCCCCCATCTCGCGCGGACGGCTGTGCCCCAAGGGCGCGTCGAGTGAGCAACTGGTCAACAATCCGATGCGGCAGACCACGATTCGCTATCGGGCGCCGTATGCCACGGACTGGACCGACCTCGACCTCGACACCGCGATCGACATGATCGCCGACCGCTTCGTCGAGTCCCGTCGACGCACGTGGCAGGACACCGACGAGCAGGGCCGGATACTGCGCCGCACGATGGGTATCGCCTCGCTGGGCGGGGCGACGCTGGACAACGAAGAGAACTATCTGATCAAGAAGCTCTTCACCGCGGCCGGTGCCATCCAGATCGAGAACCAGGCGCGTATATGACACTCCGCCACGGTTCCCAGTCTGGGGACCTCGTTCGGACGCGGCGGCGCCACCCAGTCATTGCAGGACATGGCCAATGCGGATTGCATCGTGCTCATCGGCGGCAACATGGCCGAGGCACACCCGGTGGGCTTCCAGTGGGTGGTCGAGGCACGCACGCGTGGCGCTCGGGTGATCCACGTCGATCCCCGCTTCACCCGCACCTCGGCCAACGCCGACAAGCACATCTCGATCCGTGTGGGCTCCGACGTCGTGCTGCTCGGTGGGCTGATCAACTACATGCTCACCCATGAGCGGTACTTCCGGGAGTACGTGGTGGCCTACACCAACGCCGCGACGCTGGTGACCGAGGACTACCGCGACACCGAGGATCTCGGCGGTCTGTTCTCCGGGTTCGATCCCGAGACCGGTACCTACGATCCGACGACGTGGGCCTACGACCACCCGTCCGACGGCAAGGTCGCCTCGCCCGACGGCCACGAGCACGGGGCGTCGGCCTCGGCTCGCGCCGCCGGCGACGAACACGGTTCGGGCGGCCCACCCCTCGAGCACGCGCGGGTACGCCGCGACGAGTCGTTGACCCACCCGCGCAGCGTCTTTCAGATCCTCACACGCCACTTCGCCCGGTACACCCCGGAGATGGTGCGCGACATGTGCGGTATCTCGATCGCCGACTTCACTTATCTCGCCGAGGCGATCGCCGACAACTCCGGACGCGACCGCACTACCTGCTTCGGGTACGCGACCGGCTGGACGCAGCACACCCTCGGGGTGCAGTTCATCCGTACCGCGGCGATCCTGCAGTTGTTGATGGGCAACATCGGTCGGCCGGGCAGCGGGATCATGGCGTTGCGCGGGCACGCCAGCATACAGGGGTCGACCGACATCCCGACGCTGTTCAACCTGTTGCCCGGTTACCTGCCGATGCCGTCGGTCGGTAAGCACGACACCCTCGCCGATTACCTTGCCGCCGTGGGTTCCCCACAGCAGAAGGGGTTCTGGGCCTACGCCGACACCTACATGATCAGCTTGCTCAAGGCCTGGTTCGGTGACAAGGCGACCGCCGAGAACGACTGGGCCTACGATCTCCTGCCACGTCTGTCCGGTCCCGCGGGGACCTATCAGACGACCGTCGACATGCTCGCCGGCAAGGTCGAGGGCTATTTCGTGCTCGGGCAGAATCCGGCCGTCGGGTCGGCCAACGGCCGCCAGCAGCGGATGGCGATGTCGAAGCTGAAGTGGATGGTGGTCCGCGACCTCAACATGATCGAGTCGGCCACCTGGTGGCGCGACGGACCCGAGATCGCCTCGGGTGAACTACGCACCGCCGACATCGGCACCGAGGTGTTCTTCATGCCCGCGGCCACCCACGTGGAGAAAGCCGGATCCTTCACGCAGACACAGCGAATGGTGCAGTGGCGCCACCAGGCCGTATCGCCGCCTGGGCAGGCGCAGAGCGAGTTGGACTTCTTCTACGAGCTCGGCCGGCGTATCCGGGAACGGCTGGCCGACTCGACCGACGAACGCGACCGTGCGCTGCTCGATCTGACGTGGGACTACCCGCTCGACGAGCACGGCAACCCGGATCCGGAGGCGGTGCTCTCGGAGATCAACGGGTACTTCACCTCCGGGCCGCATGCGGGCGAGAACCTCACGTCGTACACGCAGATGGCGGCCGACGGATCGACCGCGGGTGGTTGCTGGATCTACACCGGTGTATATGCGCACGCCACCAATCAGGCGGCGCGTCGGGTACCGCAGGGCGGTGATTCGGTCAGCCAGCACGAGTGGGGTTGGGTGTGGCCGGCCGATCGGCGCATCCTCTACAACCGCGCCTCCGCCGACCCCGACGGCCGGCCGTGGAGCGAGCGCAAACGCTACATCTGGTGGGATGCCCAGGCCCGCAGGTGGACCGGCGACGACGTGCCCGACTTCCCGGTCGACAAGGCGCCCGATGCGCGGCCCGATCCAGACCTCGGCGGTGCCGAGGGGCTGGCCGGCGACGACCCGTTCATCATGCAATCCGACGGCAAGGCATGGCTGTTCGCCCCGAAGGGACTCGTCGACGGACCGCTGCCCGCACACTACGAGCCGCACGAGTCGCCGGTGGCCAACGCCCTGTATCCGCAACAGCAGGCGCCGGCGCGGATCACGTTCGCGCGCAGGGACAATCTGGGTGCGCCGAGCGCCGGTGACCGGGGCGACGAGGTCTATCCATTCGTGTTCACCACCTACCGACTGACCGAGCATCACACGGCCGGCGGGATGAGCCGATGGTCGCCGTTCCTGGCCGAGCTGCAACCGGAATTGTTCTGTGAGGTGTCACCGCAATTGGCGGCCGCGCGCGGACTGGTGAACGAGGGGTGGGCGACGATCATCTCGCCCCGCTCGGCGATCGAGGCGCGGGTGCTGGTGACCGATCGGATGACGCCGCTGCGCATCAACGGCCGTGAGGTGCACCAGGTGGGCCTGCCGTATCACTGGGGTCAGGGCGGCGACGCCGTCGTCACCGGCGACGCGGTGAACGACCTCCTCGGCGTCACCCTCGACCCCAATGTGCAGATCCAGGAGTCGAAGGTGGCCTCCTGCGACGTGATCGCGGGCCGGCGCCCACAAGGTCCCGCGCTGCTCGACCTCGTACGCCGCTACCAGGAACGCGCCGGGGTCACTGTGGAGACCGACAACACCCGGATCACCGACCCGGCACAGGAAACGGTGTACCCCGAACCCGGCGAACCAGGGAGGTCTGACTAGATGGGCCAATTGTCCGGACCGACCGACCCGACCGCGGACGCCCACTGGGGCGATCGCGAACGCCCGCGGAAGGGCTTCTTCACCGATACCTCGATCTGCATCGGCTGCAAGGCATGTGAGGTCGCCTGCAAGGAGTGGAACGGCAATCCGCGCGACGGTGATCTCGAGTTGACCGGGATGTCCTACGACAACACCGTCGCCCTCGGCGCGAGTACCTGGCGGCACGTCGCCTTCATCGAGCAGAACCGCGAACAGATCAGTGCCGCACGTGAATCCGGCCGCGCACTCACCGATCTGGGGATGCCCACGCTGCCGGGCGCGGCCGGGGCGCCGACGTCGACCGACACCCCGCGGGAGGTCGGTGAGGTGCAGGGGGTCGCCGGTGCACAGGCCGACGTCAGTCCACCGGATACCCCTGAGTTCCGGTGGCTGATGTCGTCGGATGTGTGCAAGCACTGCACGCATGCCGGATGTCTGGACGTCTGCCCCACCGGCGCGTTGTTCCGCACCGAATTCGGGACGGTCGTCGTACAACACGACGTGTGCAACGGATGCGGAACCTGTGTTGCCGGTTGCCCGTTCGGGGTCGTCGAACGCCGCTCGGACGGCACCGTCGAACCCACCACCCGCGAGGGCCAGCGCAAGGGTGAGCAGCCCCCGGTGCCCAAACGTGGTGTCGCACAGAAGTGCACGCTCTGCTATGACCGTCTCGTCGACGACGAGACCCCGGCCTGCGCCAAGACCTGCCCCACCACCTCCATCAAGTTCGGCGACCACGACGACCTCGTCGACGCCGCGCATGAACGCGTGGCGCATCTGCACGCACAGGGCATGACCGAGGCCCGGCTGTACGGGGCGAACACCAACGACGGCGTCGGCGGCACCGGGTCGGTGTTCCTGCTGCTCGACGAACCCGAGGTGTACGGGCTGCCGCCGGACCCCCGGGTGTGCACCGCCGACCTGCCCAGCATGTATCGGCGTGCCGGGGTCGCAGCCATAGGAATGCTTGCCGCCGCAGCGGTCTCATTCCTCACCGGGCGCGGGCGGTGAGCACCCGATGACCTCCGAGTACGACGCGCTGCGCCCGCCGGAGCCGCCACGACGCCGCGACCGCATTCGCAATCGGGTCACGCGGCGACGACCCGGCACGGTCGGGACCGACGGGTTGCGTGAGATGTCGATGGTGCCCGACGCCGAGTTCGAGAAACTCACCGGCGAGGGCTATTACGGCCATCCGGTGGTCAAACCCCCGCCGTGGGGCGACGAGATCGCGCTGTATCTGTTCCTCGGTGGCATCGGCGGCGGGTCGGGTGTGCTGGCTGCAGGAGCCCAACTGACCGGGCGGGATGCGTTGCGCCGCAACGCCCGGCTGGGCGGTCTGGCAGCGGTGGGGCTGGGTGCGGTGGCCTTGGTCGCCGACCTGGGTCGGCCGGACCGGTTCTACAACATGTTGCGGACCTTCAAGGTCACCTCTCCGATGAGCGTCGGATCGTGGATTCTCACCGCCTTCTCGGGCGGCATCGGGGTGGCCGCCGCCGCCGAGGTGGACCGGATGACCGGAGAGCGACTTCCGTTGGGGCCGTTGCGGACGGTGCTGCGGCTGGGTGAGGCTCCCGCCGGTCTCGTCGGTGGCGCGTTCGGGCCGCTGCTCGCGGTGTACACCGCGGTCCTGTTGGGCGACACCGCCACTCCCACATGGAATGCGATGCACCGCGACCTGCCGTTCGTGTTCGTCGGTTCGGCGAGTCTGGCGGCGAGCGGACTGGCCATGGTCACCACGCCGGTGGCCGAGGCGGCACCGGCCCGCGGTCTCGCCGTTGCCGGCGTCATCGGTGATGTGGCGGCGACCCGGCTCATGGAGCGTCGTATGGATTCGGTTGCGGCCGAGCCGCTTCACCACGGGCGTGCGGGCACGCTCATGCGCTGGGCGGAACGGCTCGCCGTCGTCGGCGGTGTCGGCGCACTGTTCTCGGGCCGGTCCCGCACGGTGTCGGCGGTCTCGGGGGTAACATTGCTGGCGGCGTCGGCCTGTACCCGCTTCGGGGTCTTCCACGCGGGCATCGAATCGGCAAAGGATCCGCGCTACACCATCATTCCGCAGAAACGCCGCCTGGCGGCCCGCCGGGCGGCCGGTGTCACCGACGATTCGATCACCACGGGTTATTGACACCGTGGGTCAGGCTCGGCGTCGGCGACCCGCTGTGGGGATGGTGCCGACTCGGGTACTGCGGTGAGCAGACGAACCGATTGCCGCCCTGACGTTTCGCCTCGTACATGGCCAGATCCGCCTCGCGGAGGAGGTCGTGGAGATTCCACGACGCGGCGGGCGCACCGGCCACCCCGACACTGATGGTCACCGGCGGCGTCGCATGTGCGTGGCCATCACGGCAGAGGTCGGCGGCGATCCGGCATCCGTCGTCGATGTCGCCATCGAGGACGACGACGAACTCCTCGCCTCCGATCCGCGCGGCGATCGTGGCCCGGCCCGCGACCTCCGCGCGTGCGGCGACGTCGGCGATCCGATTCGCGATCTGCACCAACACCAGGTCTCCGAGCTGATGGCCTCGGGTGTCGT
Source organism: Gordonia sp. L191 (assembly GCF_030077625.1). Classification (NCBI taxonomy): domain Bacteria; kingdom Bacillati; phylum Actinomycetota; class Actinomycetes; order Mycobacteriales; family Gordoniaceae; genus Gordonia; species Gordonia sp. L191. The sequence continues at coordinate 4,173,272 of NZ_CP125996.1, forward strand.
TGATCCGCTTGAACTCGTCGACGTCGATCATGATCATCGTGACCCGACCGGTGGTGCTCTGCAGACGTGGGGCGAACCGCGCCAGCCCACGGCGATTGACCAGGCGCGTCAACGGATCATGTTGCGCCACCATCGCGTCGCTGCCCAGGCGCCAGAACATGAACTGAGCCATCGGGAGGACGAACAGGACGAGAGCTACCGGGGCAACACCTTTCGACACCGCCAACGCCAGGTGCCCGGGTCCGGGCTCGTCCGCCATCCGGATGACGATCGCGCACATGACGATCGCCGCGAAGACGGCGTGCAACGCGTGGACCGCCGGCGCGCAGTAGAACGCCGCCAGCATGCTGACGACGAGGAACACCGAGGTGCCGGCGAGCCCCAACGCGGGATCGGGATGACTCATGCAGGCCAGTGCCACGATCACGTCGGTGGCCGCCACGAGCATCACGGCCTCGGTACGTCCGCGTGGCGGCAACACCCACCAACGCACGACGTAGGTCGCCCCGAGAACCACCCCGACCGCGAGCAGCGAACGAACCACGTCGTTGTATTCACCGGCAGGGCTGAACACACCGCCGGCCGCGGCGATCGTCATGATCAGGGTACCGAGGGAGAAACTGATCTGCTTGAGGCGCATGTGGCCGATGCGCTCCCAGAACGGCAATCCCCACTCGACTTCGCCATCACCGACAAACCATGATGTGAACGTCGAAGTGGGCGTGTCCAACTCGCCCATCCTGGTACTCGCTTCCGCCGAAAAACCTGCGGACCGAATGTACGACGCACCGGGCGCGAGCACGTGGGTCCAAAGACCCCTTCTCCGCATCGGAGAGTCTCGGAGCCTCAGCGCACGTGGATTCCAGCACCGGCCACGGTCTCACCGATCACCGGAAAGCCGGGCACTTCACCGATCAGCAGAAGTCCGCCGGAGGTTTGTGCGTCGGCGAGAAACAGCAGATCGTCGTCGGTGACGGTGTCCGCCGCATCGAGATGCGGCCGCACCCAGTCGAGGTTCCGTCGGGTACCGCCGGACACGAATCCGTCGCGCAGTGCCTCGAGTGCCCCGTCGACAGCGGGCACCGCCGCACGATCGATGACGGCACCCACGCCCGATGCGCGCGCGAGCTTGTGCAGGTGTCCGAGCAGTCCGAAGCCGGTCACGTCGGTCCCGGCGCGCACCCCGGCCGCGAGCGCCGCCTGCGAGGCGGTGTCGTTGAGCGCGGTCATCGTCGCGATCGCAGCCTCGAATACCTCACCGGTCTGCTTGTGACGATTGTTGAGGAGACCGACGCCGATCGGTTTGGTCAGCGTGATCGGCAGTCCCGCCACCGCGGCGTCATTGCGGATCAGCCGGGCCGGGTCCGCGGTTCCGGTCACGGCCATCCCGTACTTGGGCTCGGGATCGTCGATGCTGTGTCCGCCGATCACCGGACATCCCGCCCGCCCGGCCACGTCGAGACCACCCCGCAGCACTTCCGTCAGCAACTCCATCGGCAACGTATCCCGGGGCCAGCCAACGAGATTGATCGCCACCACGGGGCGTCCGCCCATGGCGTAGATGTCCGACAACGCATTTGCGGCGGCTATCGCACCCCACGTGAACGCGTCGTCGACAACTGGAGTGAAGAAATCGGCGGTCGACAGCACGGCCAGATCGTCACGTACCCGAACCGCAGCGGCGTCATCGCCGTCGTCGAGACCGACCAGGATGTTCTCCCCCACCTGCCCGGTCAGCCCGGCCACCGCGGCCTCCAACTCGCCCGGGGGAATCTTGCACGCGCACCCCCCGCCGTGCGCGAACCCCGTCAGCCGCAACGCCCCGATGTCATCCACCGCACTCATGCCCCGATGCTACGGCAATGCACGACGCACCTTCCCGATGGTCAAAACCTCCCCGATCGACGAGCAACCGCCCTCCCCGTTGATCAAGCACCCTCCCCCCGATGGTCGAGAACCCTCCCCCCCCCGTTGATCGAGAACCTCTCCCCCGCGATGGTCGTGAACCATTTCCCCTCGATGGTCGAGGCGCGAGCCGCGTGCGGCGAGCCTCGAGACCTGGCGAGATGACAAGCTGCCCAACCACATCGAGGACAAACAAACGAAAGTCGCACCCCTACCACACCCCACCGACAAAACGTCAGCGCCGAAACACGTTGTCCACAAGCAGAATTCACCAAAACACCCCTTGCATCGAGCACCCCGGCGAGGTACACTGGACCCATCACATCGATCAGCCACCGGGGAGGGGCCCATGATCGACACCACCACAATTCTTGACGTCAAAGATGTTGACGCCGCGGAAGTTTTCGCCGCCATCGTCACCCAACTCAGCGACCTGCAATGGAACGCGGACATGACCGGACCCCAAGCCTTCGGTGCGATGAAACAAGTCCTGTTGTTGCGGAACCTGGTTGATCACCACGCCACCACCCTCGCCGGCGAACTGGACCGACTGGGCGTGGCCGATCACAAGACGACCCGACTTCGGGAGTTGTTGATCAGCATGGGCTTCGCACCCTCGGTCGCAGGTCGGTACGTGCGGATCTCGGCCACCACCGATGTCGATCTGTTGTTGGCGCATGCCGCTGACGGGTCCATCTCCTCCGAACACACCGACGCCATCGTCCGCGGACTGGCGCACATCGACACCCGCTCCCCCGAACCCCTCAACACCGTCCACCGGTGTGAATACCTGCAGAAACTGCTGTCCCACTACTTCGCCGGATTCACCCCCGCCGAAATCAACCTCTACGCGCGACAGTTGGGTAACGAGTTGGCGGCCGACACACCTGGCGGGTTACCAGCCGCCGAGGACAAGAACATCAACTCCTACACCGACCGCATCACCGACGACGGACGGCTGGAAATCTCGGCGAACCTCGACATCATCGCCGGGGAAAAGACCCGCACTCTGATGGAAACCCTGTCGGCACCCAAGCCTCAACCCGACGGGTCCCCCGATCCCCGCACGCCCGAACAAATCTGCGCGGCCGCGTTCGAAACGATCGTCGAACTCGCGGCACAAGGATTGGCCGACACAACCTTCTCCGCCAAACCGACCAACGGACTGTTGTGGACCTGGTCAGCCGACAACCCCGCACTCGGTGGGGACCTGCAGAACATGGGAGCCATCACCGAAGCGACCGCGAAAATGTTGTCGTGCGACACCACCATCACCAAGATCACCCTCAACACTGACGGTGTACCCCTCGACGTCGGACGCCAGGAACGCTTCTTCACCCCCGGACAACGCAAAGCACTACTCGTCAGGGATCGCGGATGCATCACATGCGGTGCCCACGCCGGACGCTGCCAAGCACACCACGTGCACCACTGGGCCGATGGCGGTCCCACCGACCTCGACAACGGCTGCCTCCTCTGCACCAGCTGCCACGACGACGTCCACCACCACGGCTGGGACATCATCATCGGATTCGACCGCCACCCCTGGCTCATCCCACCCGCCAGCATCGACCCGAAACGACAACCAGTGCCGTCCTACCACCGACGCACCATGCGACTCGACGACACCGCAGCCTGACCTACCCTGCCCCACAACCTGAATCCCCGCACCCGGGATCGCCGGGACCGCATCTGTTGTTTGAGAACTCCATAGTGAAATCCCCACCCGATGGTCGAGGTGTGGTGCCGCCCGTGGCCCGGAATCCCGTCAGCACAAGAGGTCTCGAGGCTCGTCGCTAGCGCTCCTCGGCACCTCGACCACCGGGATGGGATGGACCGTCGGATGGGACGGCCATCGGGATGGGATGGACCGTCGGGCGGGAATGCGTCAACATCCTTCCGCGGCGAGTCGTCTTCCTCCGATGGTCGAGGTGCGAGCCGCGTGCGGCGAGCCTCGAGACCGCCTGAGCGGTCGCTGGAACTGGACCACCGTGCCCCGGAATCCTTTCACCACAACAGGTCTCGAGGCTCGTCGCTGGCGCTCCTCGACACCTCGACCACCGGGGATGGGATGGACCGTCGGGTGGGAAGAGTCGCCGGGTGGGAAGGGCGGAGCATCCTTCGAATCATCGCCTTCCCCCGATGGTCGAGGTGCGAGCCGCGTGCGGCAAGCCTCGAGACCGTCTGCACCAGAGCTGGATTCAGCTCACAGCGCTACCTCAACGGAAGGCGAGGATGTCGTTGCCCCAGGTGTCGCGGAGGTTGTCGTCGAGCCCTTGGACGACGCGATCGTCCTCGTCGATCACCAGGGAACGGCGATCGTCGCTGCGATATCGGGGCCACGAGGGCGTCGGACCCGAGTCGAGCCGGACGTCGGGAACACCTTGTCGCACAAACGATCCCCAACGACCGAGGAGGCGTTCGGCAATCTTCTCACCGGTTGCCCGTCCGCCCAGCTTGTAGGTGATGTCCTTGCGTCCGGCGGGCAGATTGCCCCAGGTGTAGTTGAGCTCTGTGCCGTGCGTGGCGCCGAGGCGCAGTACACGGAACATCCTTGGCGCCCAGTCGAATCGGTACATGTACACCGGCGCCACCTCGGCGTGCGCGTCGGCCACCCACAGCGTCGGCATCCGGAAAGCCAGGTCACGCGCAATCCCGAGCCCGGCAGCCTTGGCATTTCGTGGATACGCAGCAAGCACTGTGCGCTCATCGGGGACATGGAGTTCGGGTTGTTCGAGCGCGATCCGCTCGAACATGGTGCGGATCGTCGGCAGATCGATCGGCATCAACGGGGATTTCATGTAACGGAACAGCGCGGACTCGTCGCGGTTCGTTCCGATCAGCAGCGGCACCGGGATCGATTCACCGGCCCGGTACACGTCGATCGGATGATGCGGAACCAGATCCCCGTCGACTGTGACCGTGAAGGCCAGTATTCCCGGATTCTCTTGCGGCACTTCGGCGAAGACCTGCATCTGCGCGTCGACGAACTGCGCCGACGACGCCGAGCGCAGATCGCCGGGAATCGCGGCGGCGATACGCTCGGAGACAATCCCCATACGCTGCGCCGAGGCGACCGCCGTCGCCGGTGAACTCTGGGCGATCGCCCGATGGAACAGTCCGCGAGCGGCCGGGATCGTGAGCAGCGTGGTGACGATCCCACCACCAGCCGACTCGCCGGCCACCGTCACCTGCGCCGGGTCGCCACCGAACCCGGAGATGTTGTCACGCACCCACGTCAACGCGGCCAACACATCCGACAACGCGACATTGGTTTCCGCGCCGTGGATCACCGGCCCCATGTCGGCGAAGCCGAAGGCGCCGACGCGGTAGTTGATCGTCACCACAACGACGTCACGCTGCGCGGCCATCCGGGTGCCGTCGTACAGCGGTTGGCTGCCGGACCCGAAAACGTAGGCGCCACCATGTACCCACACGATCACCGGTCGCGGTGAGTCGGCGCCGGCCACCGGGGCCCACACGTTGAGGAACAGACAGTCCTCGTCCATCACCGGATCACTACCCAGACCGATCGCCGGATTACGCGCCTGCGGGCATACCGCACCAAACCGGTCGGCGTCGACGACCCCAGTATGCGGAGTCGCCGGACGCGCACGGCGCCAACGATTCTCACCCACGGGCGGCGCGGCGTACCGGATGCCCTTCCACACGTGAATCCAGTGGTCACGAACACCGAGATAGGCGCCTGAGGTGGTCTCCACCACCGGAGCCGAAGAGTCGCCGCCGCCCTGTGTGTCACTCATGCTCAGGCCTCACGCTCGATCGGACAGGACATGCACCGCGGCCCGCCTCGACCACGCCCGAGCTCCGACCCCGACATGGCGATGACCTGAATACCGTTGTCACCCAGATACTTGTTGGTCGTGACATTGCGCTCGTACCCGACCACGACACCCGGCGACACGGTCAAGAAATTGTTGCCGTCGTCCCACTGCGCCCGGGCCGCCTCGAGCCGGTCGATCGGTGCCTTGAGAACCCGCAACGTGTCCACCCCGAGCGCCTCGGCCACCACGGCGAACAACTCGGCGTTCTCGGTCACGGTGAAGTGTCCCTGATCATTTCGCGGGACCAGAGTGTAGGAGCGCAACGTATCCGGCAGATACGGGTAGACACTGAACGCGTCGCGATCGACCTGGGTCATGGCGGTGTCGAGATGCATGAACGCCCGCTCCATCGGGAGTTCGACGACGATAACCTTGTCGACGGCCCCCGACTTGAACAGGTTTTCGGCGAGTACCTCGATGCCCTGCGGGGCGGTGCGTTCACTCATGCCGATCATCACCGTGCGGTTGCCGATGACGAGAATGTCACCGCCCTCGATGGTGGCCGGTGTATGCCGCAACGGATCGTTGCCGTTGTAGAAGGCGAACTCCTCCGCGGTGAACATCGGATGGAAGTTGTAGATCAACCGCGAGTTGATGGTCTCGCGTTGCCGTGCCGGTTTGGCCATCGGGTTGAGGTTGACCCCGGCATAGATCCACGCCGAATTGTCGCGCTGGAAAAGGTGATTGGGCAGCGGTGCGAGGAGGAAGCCGTCGTCGTCGAGGCTGTGGAGCAGCAGGCTCGACACGCCACCGAGGTGTGGCGCCGCCTCTCGCTTGAGCATGCCGCCGATCAACAACTCGGCCAGCTGATCAGGTGTGCGTTCGTCGAGCAACTCCTGCAGTGGTCCGTCGAGTTCGGTCCCGAACTGGGTTTCGGTGATCAGCTCGGCCGCCAACTCGTCGCGCGCACCGTCCTGGGCGAGTGCCTCGGCCAGCAGGTCCTGATAGAGATGCACCGTCACCCCGAGATCGCGCAGGATCTGCTGGAACTGCTCGTGCTCCTCCTGCGCCTTCTCGGCCCACATGACGTCGTCGAACAGCAGTCCCTTGACGTTGTCGGGTGTGAGACGCAACAACTCGATCCCGGGCTTGTGCAGGATGACCTGGGTGAGCGTCCCCACTTCGGAGTCGACGTGGAAAGTCATACGCGAACTCTAATCGCGCACACAGGCCGGCGCGGGACGATGGCAACTCGACGACATCCACTGCACCCACCCACACCGACGGCCCGTCCGAAATCACACCGGACGGGCCGCGGTCTGCAGGCGAGCCCCCTGTCAGGATTGAACTGACGACCGCTCGCTTACAAGGCGAGTGCTCTACCACTGAGCTAAGGAGGCATGCTTTTGCGCGAGTATATCCGCCGCACCGCCCGCCGCCTCATCGGCACCAGCCAGGCCACGATCGACACCATCGAACCCGGCAGCATCATGGTGGCGCCCCGGCGCCCGATCGATCGGTTCGACGTCGGGGCCATCACCGAGGTGCTCGACCTGGCGACCAAGATCGGCGCGGTGCTACTCGACTCGGGGACCGGCGCGATCGACACCGGTAGCCAGATCCAGTTCGTCGCGAACATCTACGGCATCGAGGATGTCGATGTGGATGTCACCTACAACACCATCGTCGTCAGTGCCCGACGCGGTGCGACGTTGCCGCCCATCACGACGATGGAGACCGTCCACTACCGGTCGCTGGACTTCACCCGACTCGCGCAGGTCGACAAACTCATCCGCCGCATCCGGGATTCGGCGATCACCCCGGCCACCGCGCACCGGATGGTCGACGCGATCATCGCCGCCCCGCACCCCTACCCCTACAAGGTCGCGACTCTCGCGTGGGGGCTGATGGCCGCAGGCATCAGCGTGCTGCTCGGTGGCGGACCGCTGATCGCGCTGTTGGCGTTCGTGACGACCGGGGTGACCGTGACCATCAATCGGCTGCTCAATCGCATCGGCACCCCGATCTTCTTCCAACAGGTCACCGGCGGCTTCATCGCGGTGGTCCCGGCGGCGCTGGTGTTCGAGGGCGGCGAGAAACTCGGGATCGAGATCATGCCGTCCCAGGTCATTGCGGCGGGCATCGTCGTGCTGCTGTCCGGGCTGTCGTTGGTGGGCTCGGTGCAGGACGCCATCACCGGCGCACCGATCACCGGTGTCGCCCGCTTCTTCGAGCTGTTGCTGATGACCGGCGGCATCATCGCAGGCGTCGGCATGGCGTTGCGGATGCTGTCGGCGGTCGGCATCTATCTGCCTGCCATCACCACCACCACCGAGTTCGCCGCCGTCGACATCCCCGCACGGGTGGCCGCGGGCGCCTTCGCCGCATTCGCGTTCGCGTTGGCCTGTTACGCCGAGCGGCGCGCGCTGCCGGTCGCCTTCATCTCGGGCGTGATCGGTGTCGGCGTCGCCGCGGGCGCCTCGTTCATCCCGGTCGGCGACGTCATCGGGTCCGGTCTGGCCGCGGTCTGCATCGGGATGCTCGGTGGTCTGCTGGCGCGCCGTGCACTCACCCCGCCATTGGTCGTCGCCGTCGCCGGCATCACGCCCCTGCTGCCGGGTCTCGCCGTCTACCGAGGTCTGTACGGGCTGCTCAACGATCAGACTCTCGACGGACTCACCTGGGCCGGAAGCGCACTGGGCGTGGGCTGCGCGCTGGCCGCGGGGGTGACCCTCGGCGAGTTCATCGCCCGCACGCTGCGCCGGCCCCAGATCGTCCGGCCCGAATGGGCACACCGGCGCCGCCTGCGCCGACGCCGCCGGATCGAGTGGTGACCGCGAAGCCCTCAGCGGGTGACCGAGTACCATAGGAGGTCGCGCGCACCACACGACGGTGCGACAACCACGACATCCGACGACCGGGGCGCCCCATCCGGGGCCACGACCGAGGGGACATGATGGCAGCAGCCAAAACCACCGACATCGCCGACGAAGAGCTGGAGCCGGTGGCCGACGAGACCGCGATCTCCGCGCGACGCGTCGTCGCCGCCTACGCGACAGACGCCGACGAGTGCCGGATGCTGCTGGCGATGTTGGGAATCGCACCGGGCGAGAACGCCTGACCCGTGACCTCGGAAAGCCGAGCGGTACCCGAATCCGGCGCCGAATTTGTCGTGGTGGCCAACCGGCTACCCGTCGACAAGTCGGTCGACGCCGACGGCGAGATCACCTGGAAGCGCAGCCCCGGCGGTCTGGTCACCGCTCTCGAACCCATCCTCCGCTCCCACACCGGTGCCTGGGTGGGATGGTCGGGTATCGCCGACTCCGAGGAGAACCCTGAGGTCGAGGGCATCGGCATCCAGGCGGTGCCGCTGTCGACGCAGGAGATCGCCGAGTACTACGAAGGCTTCTCCAACGCCACCCTGTGGCCGCTGTACCACGACGTCATCGTCAAACCCGAATATCACCGCGAATGGTGGAACACCTACGTCGAGGTGAATCGTCGCTTCGCCGAAGCCGCCTCGAAGGCCGCCGCCGAGGGTGCGGTCGTGTGGGTGCAGGACTACCAGCTGCAGCTCGTCCCGAAGATGCTGCGGATGCTGCGCCCCGACCTCAAGATCGGGTTCTTCCTGCACATCCCGTTCCCGCCGGTCGAGTTGTTCATGCAGCTGCCCTGGCGCACCGAGATCGTCGAGGGACTCCTCGGCGCCGACCTCATCGGATTCCACCTCCCCGGTGGCGCCCAGAACTTTCTCTATCTCGCACGGCGTCTCGCCGGTCAGGCCACCAGCAAGGGCACCGTCGGTGTGCGGTCGCGGTTCGGTGTGGTGCAGGTCGGTTTCCGAACGGTACGGGTCGGGGCCTTCCCGATCTCCATCGATTCCGGCGAGCTCGACACGAAGGCGCGATCCAAGGAGATCCGCAAACGTGCCGCCGAGATCCGCAAGGAACTCGGCAACCCGAAGACGATCATGCTCGGCGTCGACCGACTCGACTACACCAAGGGCATCGACGTTCGACTCCGAGCGCTCCAGGAGTTGCTGGAGGAGAAGCGGATCGACGCCGCCGACACCGTCATGGTGCAGCTGGCGACACCGAGCCGCGAACGCGTGGAGAGCTACATCCAGATGCGTGCGGGTATCGAACAGCTCGTCGGCAACATCAACGGCCGCTACAGCGAGGTCGGCCGGCCGATCGTGCAGTACCTGCACCGCCCGATTCCCCGCGACGACCTCATCGCCTTCTTCGTCGCCGCCGACGTCATGCTCGTGACGCCCCTGCGTGACGGGATGAACCTCGTCGCCAAGGAGTACGTGGCGTGCCGCAGCGACCTCGGTGGCGCCTTGGTCCTGAGCGAGTTCACCGGCGCCGCAGCCGAATTGCGGTCGGCGTATCAGGCCAACCCATACGATCTCGACGGCGTCAAGGACGCGATCGTCGCCGCCGTCGAGCAGGCCCCAGAAGACGGCCGACGCCGCATGCGCGCCCTGCGCAGGCAGGTACTGGCCCACGACGTCGGCAAATGGGCGGCGAGTTTCCTCGGCACCCTGGCCGATACAACGGAAACCGAGGCGTCGGCGAACCGCGGTGTGCGCCTGCTGGATTCCGAGTCCGACGAAGCTGGGACCGACGAGACAGTGACCGACGAGACCGGGACCGACGCATCTGGGGCCGACGAGTCGGCCGACCGGCGATGAGCGCCGAGGGCATCCCGGCACCACTGTCCGACGCGCTGCTACGGGCGAGCACAGTGGAGCGGCTGCTGCTCGCATCGGACTACGACGGCTGTATCGCACCCATCGTCTCCCGGCCGCAGGACGCGGTCGGTCTGCCCGAATCGATCGAGGCGTTACGGGCCGCCGCCCGACTCGACCGCACCTCGGTGGCCGTGGTGAGCGGCCGGGCGCTGTCGGATCTCGCCGCGCTGTCCGGTCTCGCCGACGACCCGATCACCCTTGTCGGCAGCCACGGCAGCGAGTTCGACACCGGCTTCGGCCAACCGGTCACCGCCGAGCAGCAGCAGCTCCTCGCCCGGATCATCGACGAGTTCGACTCCATCGCAGCAGAATTCGACGGTGTCACGGTGGAGATCAAACCGGTCAGCACCACCCTGCACGTGCGCAATGCGAGCCCCGCCGACGCCGCGACCGCGCTCGACCGCGCTCGTCTCGGCCCGGCCCGGTGGGACGGGGTCGAGGCCACCGAGGGCAAGGCGGTCATCGAGCTCGCCGTCATCGAGACCAGCAAAGGCCTGGCGCTCGACCTCCTGCGCGACCGCACCGGCGCCGACGTCGTCATCTATCTCGGTGACGACGTCACCGACGAGAAAGCCTTCGCCCATCTGCGCCACGACCACGACATCAGCATCAAGGTCGGCCCCGGTGAGACCGCCGCCCAGTATCGCGTCGGCGATCCGGCGGATGTGGCCGCCGTCCTCGAATTCGTTACCGCACATCGCCGCGAGGCGCTCGGCTGACCTGGCGGCCGGGCCACTGGAGCTGTGTCACGACACCGCAGGCTCGGCGACCATTGGGTCGGTGACCGGATCACGCTTGGCCGACTCCCGGATCACCCGGTGGACGAAGCCGAGCTTGCGCACCACCGGTTGCGGGATGTCGAACGGATACAGCGGCGGGCTGCCCATCGCCTGGTTGACGCGATTGAACATGGTGGACAGCCACTTCCAGTCGTACAGCAGTTTCTCGATGGGCTGATCGGCGTACGTCGCCAGCGGCACGATGTCGCGGTCCATCGAGAAACGCACCTGATCACTCTCAAGCATCAGCCCGGACTCCCGGGCGGTGTCGATGGTCCCGGTGATGTGCAGGTAGTGGGCGAAGCACTCGGCGAAGTCCTCCCACGGGTGCATGGTGGCGTATTCGGAGATGAACGAGTCACGCCAATCCGCCGGTGGCCCTTGCCGATAGTGCCGATCAAGGGCGTCGCTGTAACTCGCTCGTTCGTCGCCGAAGATCTCGCGGCACCGGTCCAGATAGCGGTCGGCCCCGTCGCCGGTCTCGACGAGCACATGCTGGTAGTAGTGCCCGGTCTCGTGGCGGAAGTGCCCGACCATGGTGCGATAGGGCTCGCCGAGTGACACCCGCAACCGTTCACGATGTGCGGCAAGGGTTTCGGCGAGATCGATGGTGATGACGCCACCGGCGTGCCCGATGATCACCTGCTTGCCCTCCGACAGGCTGGACAACAGGTCGAAGGCCAACCCGCCCTTGGTGCGCCAGTAGGGTTCGATCGGCAACCCCAGATCGGCGAGCTGATAGATCACCATCCGCAGATCGAAGGTGGTCGGCGCGAGCTTCTCCACGGCAATGGTGTCCGACGGATCGGGTTGGCGGCGCACCAGCGAATCCGGGAAACACAGTCCCCGCAAACCGATCTCGCCCTCCCCCACCTCCGAGGGCGTCATCCAGTTGCAGCCCGTGCGCGACCAGCTCGAACACCGCTCCCAGCGTCGGCCGTCGATGTCGACGCCGTCCTCGGAGGCCACCACCAGTGATCGGCTCGGCAGGTGCACTCCGACGGAGGTGCCACAACGGGGACAGCTCTGGTTCTCGAATCCCGACAGCGCGTTGCAGATCGGGCACGTCAGTGCGCGCACACCGCTCAGCCTATGCTGATGCGGCCCGTTCCGTCGTCGATGGGCAGATCACCGCGCACCACCGCGGTCACCTGGTAGGAGTCGAGGTTGATCGACCCCTCGTGGTTGTCGAGGAATGCGGTGTCGGCGGCGTCCCGCCCGGTCGAGATGCGCACCAGCCCCTGGCGAGGAGCGAGCCGCGTGGCATCGACCACCACCCAGACGCCGTCGATGAGCGCCTCGGCGACCGCGTGGAAGTCCATCGGATCGCAGCCCGGCGCGTACACGGCGACCAACCGGGCCGGGATGTTCAACGCGCGCAGCAACGCCACCACGAGATGCGCGTAATCGCGGCAGACGCCCGCACCGGCCAGCAGGGTGTCGGCGGCGCCGTCGATCGGGTCACTCGCACCGGGGATGTAATCGAGGCGATCCTCGACGAACGCCGTCACCTGGTTGAGGAGTTCACCCTTCGGCAACGAGCTGTCGAACTGTCCCGCGGCGAATCCGAAGAACTTGTCGGCCTCGGCATATCGGCTGGGGCGCAAGTAGATCGAATGATCGGTGACGGCGACCTGGGCCGGATCGGCGGGCGTGGTCACCGCGGCCCGATAGTCGACGTCGAGCCGACCGGACTCCACCGACAGCCGATGGATACGGCCGCCGTAGTTGTCGACGATCTCCTCCACCGACACCGGTTTGCCGTCGAGGGTGACCTCAAGGGTTTCGTCCAGGGACAGCCCGGGCATACGGGCCACCGCGATCTGCATCTCGATCTCGGTGGGTGCGGTGACGGAGATGGACATGGTCGCGGCAACGTCGCGAGGGGGGATCGTCATGACTGTCACGGTAGGGCAAAACGCCGGACTCTGCGTCACGGGCACCCGGGCCGCTACGGCCGAGCGCGGCAGTGGGTCATCGCGGAGACCGGATCGGCGTAGATCACGCTGAGCGCCACCACGATTGCCGCACTCTCCTGGACCGACAACCCGAACCGCGACGCCGTGAGCTCCAGCGGCCAACCGATCCTGGACGCGGAGTCGAAGGCCGCCTGCACCGGTCCGAGCCCCTGCGGATGCGCGGCGAACGCATCACCGGCGACGATCACCTCGTCGGGATTGACCGCGTCACGGAAGACGGCGACCACCTCCCCGAGGATGCGGGCACGTTCGTCGGTGATCACCGACGCGTCCGGGGAGACGCCGAGGCGCTGCGCGGCGCGGCGTGCGACGTCGACTCCGATCACGTCCTGCAGGGTGGCCGCACCCCCGCACAGGGTCGGGGCGTCGACACCGATGTGGGCGATCGTGCCCGCCCCACGGTCGGGGACCACCACCTGCCCGCCGACGGTCAGGGCCATACCCGTGGTTTCGCGCGCGTAGAAGAAAAGTCCCGTATTCGCGCTGCTGCGAGCCGAACTCAGCAACAGTTCGGCTGCGGCCATGGCCTGCACGTGCTCGCACACCGACACCGGCACGCCGAGCGCCTCGGCGAGTTGCGCCCCGACGGGGACGTTGCGCCAGCCGAGGACGGGATGGTCGACGACACCGCTGGCACGTTCGACGCGCCCGCCCAACGCGATACCGGCCCACAGCAGGCGGCGCCCGGAGAACCGGTCGGCGAGTTCGCGCAAGGCGTGGCAGAGTTCGGCCGCCGACGCGTGCGGCTCGTCGCGCGGGGTGAGTACGGCGTGGCTGTAGAGGGTGCGCCCGCCCAGGTCGGCGATGGCCAGCAGGGTCCGTCGGGCGCCGATGTGCATCCCCGCGACGCAGAGGCTGTCGCGGTCGAGGGTCAGGGGATGCTTCGGCCGACCGATGCTTCCGGCATGGACCAGGTCGCGGCGTTCGACGACGAAGCCCAGTTCGGTCAGCGCGGTCACCTGGCGGTTGATGGTGGCCGGGGACAATCCGGTCTCGGCGGCGAGGGTGTCACGGGTGATGGGCGCACCGACCCGGATGCGCTGCAACACCTGCGCCGCGGGGGTCGTCCCGACACCGAGCGTCGCCGGGATGACCGTGTGCATGACTGCAGAATCTAGCATCGCCGTCGGTGGGCACAGCCCGATCGGCGTCGAGACCGAGTCCGGGGCTCGGTGCCGGGCCGGGGCCGCAGGGCCTCACCCGACCCGGCACGTAAACTCACGATTATGAGTGAGTCCACCGCCTCCGAGGTCACCCGCGTCGCCGTCGTTACCGGTGCGAGTTCCGGGATCGGCGCGGCCACCGCCCGCGCCCTGGCCGCACAGGGCTTCCACGTCGTCCTCGGCGCCCGCCGGGTCGATCGGGTGGAGGCGCTGGCCGCCGAGATCGGCGGTACCGGAAAGCAACTCGACGTCACCGACGACGAGTCGGTGGCCCGATTCGTCGACGGTCTGGACTCGGTGCACGTGCTCGTCAACAACGCCGGCGGCGCGAAGGGCCTCGACCCGGTGGCCACCGCCGACCTCGACGACTGGCGCTGGATGTGGGAGACCAACGTCCTGGGGACGCTGCGGATGACCAAGGCGCTGCTCCCGGCGCTCGAGGCGTCCGGCGACGGGCTGATCGTCACCATCACCTCCGTCGCCGCCCTGGAGGCCTACGACAACGGCGCCGGTTACACCTCGGCGAAACATGCTCAGGGGGTGCTGCATCGGACGTTGCGCTACGAACTTCTCGGCAAGCCGATCCGTCTCACCGAGATCGCGCCCGGCATGGTCGAAACCGATTTCTCGCTGGTGCGTTTCGAGGGCGACAAGGAACGCGCCGACGCCGTCTACCAAGGCCTGACGCCGCTGACCGCCGACGACGTCGCCGAGGTCATCGGCTTCGTCGCCTCCCGGCCACCGCACGTGAACCTCGATCAGATCGTGCTCAAACCGCGCGATCAGGCCTCGGCGCGGCGCAACATCAAGACCGGCTAGGCGGACGGGGGCGAGACCCTCAATTCGGGGCGCTCACCGACGAGGGTGCACCGCTCGGGGTCGCGGGCACAGACGCCGACTGCGGGGTGCCCTTGATCGCCGACATCGACTTCCAGGTATCCCAGTCGTAGGTCCAGTCGAAGATGTCGCCGTCGGCCTCGGACAGATCGATCCGGGTACCGGTCACCTCGACGGGGTCACCGTAGATCGCGGTGGCGAAGTACTGCTGCGCGTTGTCCAGCGACAGGTTGATGCAGCCGTTCGTCACATTCGACGAACCCTGCACGCCAACGGTTTCGGGGTTGGCGTGGATGAACTCACCGTTGTTGGAGATGCGCACCGCCCAGCGTTCGTGGACGTTGAAGTACCCCGCAGCCGGGTTGGACATGTAAAAGTCCTCGTACTTCTCGCTGACCACGTGGATGCCCGAGCGGGTCACGTTGCGGTCGACGTCGCCCTCGCCGTAGCTGCACGGCAGGGTCATCAGCGTCGATCCGTCGCGGACCACCACGATCTGGTGGCTGGGCGCGTCGGCCTTGACGATCTGTGAGCGGCCGATCGTGTAGTCGCTGGTGACGTCGGCGGCACCGTAGGCCCCGTCGCCGTGATCGAGCCCGTACAGCTTGGCCGACATGTGGATCTTGGTGCCCGGGGTGAGGTACTCCTTGGAGCGCCAGTGCACGCGTGAACCGTTGTCCTCGCCGAGCCACGCCCAACTGCCCTCCGTGGGCGGTGTGGTGGTCAGGGTCAGCGCGCGCTCGACGGCTTCCTTGTCGTCGACGGTCCCGTCGAACTTGAGGATCAGCGGTGCGGCGATGCCGACTTCCTGCCCGTCGGCGATGTTGACGACGACGTTGAGCTGTTGCTTGGGATCGAGAGTGGTGAACGACCCCTTGACCGGCACCGTCATCCGATCCTGGCCGACGGCACTGCCCTGCCAGGTGTAGGTGGTGCCGTAGCCGAGCACCTCGTTGACGGTGAAGGTGGTGCGATCGTCGGAGAGCGTGCCGGTGACCGCCTTGCCGCCGGCGTTGACCAGTTTGACGTCGGGGTTGAGCGTGCCGCCCGACACCTTGACCTCCACCTTGGCGGTCGGATTGGGTGCGGCGGGATCGTCGAGCGCAGGCGTGTAGGTGACCTTGACGGTCGGCTGCTTCGACTTCTGGGCGGAGGTGGTGTCGTCGGATCGTCCACAGGCGGCGGCCACGAGGCCCGCGGTGGCGATGCCTGCCGCCGCGAGAACGGTGCGTCGGCTGGGTGTCGGCTGCGTGTTCATGTCGGAACCAGGGTACCGAGACCAGCTGATGAACGGCTCTCTGCCTGCTGTGATTCGGTCAAGACAGCGATGCCGCCGACGCGGGCGACCCGCGCAGATGGGCGCGCTCACCGTCGTGGTCGAAGATCGAGAGGACCTCCGCGGGTCCCTCATCGGGCGCCAACGAATGCGGAACCGTGCATGCGAACTCGGCGGCGTGGCCTGCGGGAATGATGATCGTCCGTTCGCCGAGCCGCAGCCGGATGGTGCCGCTGAGCACCGTGAACCACTCGTGTCCGGGGTGCACCCGCAGTTCGCGGGCGGCGTCCCGAACCGATTCGTCGAGCCGCATCTTTGCCACGGTCACGCCGGCCGGGGTGTTGTCACGTGACAAAGGCCACACCGTGATGCCCTCGTTGGTGTGGGGTTCGGGGCGGATCACCACGTCGGCGTCGCCGACCGGCTCGACCAGGACGTCGAGCGAGGTGCCCAGCGCGCGGGCGATCGGGACGAGCTGATCGAGCGCGACCCGCCGATGCCCGGTCTCGATCCGGCTCAGCGTCGACGGACTCAGGTGACAGCGATGTGCCAGCGAATCCAAGGTCCACCCCTTGGCGACGCGCATCGCGCGGATGCGCTGACGGACCACCGCATCGATTTCTTGCTCCATGGGCAATATCGTATGCTTCCTGCGCATCAGCTCGCTAGCCTCGGCATCATGACCAGCACGCACGGACCAGACCATGGACACCACGGACGGCATGCACACGGGACGAACGACCACGGCGGGCATCATCGCGGCGCACACGATCATGGGGCACACGATCATGAGGGCACCGACATCGGTGAGCTACTCGAACTCGACGCCGCGGTCACCGGCGCCTACCTCGACGAGGCGATCTCCCTCATCCGCACCGTGGCCACCCGGCCAATCGAGGTGATCGTCGACGCCGGCGCCGGTACCGGGGTCGGGACCCGCGCCCTCGCCGCGGCCTTCGGCGACGCCGAGATCGTCGCCGTCGACGGCTCCGCCGAGATGACCGCACGCATCGACGCCGCCGGACCGGGCACCGTGCGGACGGTGACCGCCGACCTCGACGACGGCTGGCCGGCGAGCGTCGGGACCGCCGATGTGGTGTGGGCGTCGGCGTCGTTACATCACGTCGCCGACCCCGCCGCCTTCCTGCGCACCGCACGAGCCCATCTGCGGCCGGGCGGCGTGCTGGCGGTCATCGAGATGCCGCATCAGCCCCGGTTCCTGCAGACCGGACCGCCGCTCTCCGACCTCGGTGACCGGATCGAGGAGCTCATGCGGGCCAAGGGCGCCAACAGCTTTCCCGATTGGACCGACACGATCACCGCCTCCGGCTTTGACATGCGCACACGGCACACCGTGAGCATCGACGTTCCCGAACCCACCGCACTCACCCGCGCCTACGCGCAGGCATGGTTCTCTCGGGTGCGCACCGGACTCGCCGACGACCTCACCGACACCGACGCGGCCACCCTCGACGAGTTGCTCGGCGACGGACCCACCTCCCTGCGCTGCCGCCCGGACCTCGCCGTACGGGCCGCGCGCACGATCTGGATCGCGACCGTGCCCACATCGACCACCGAAGCGAACCAGGAGATCTCATGACCACCACGGCAACCGAGACCGTCGACGTGGCCATCATCGGCGGCGGCGCAGCCGGGCTGTCCGCTGCGGTGACCCTCGCGCGGTCGCTGCGCACGGTCGTCGTCATCGACGCCGGCGCACCCCGCAACGCACCCGCCGCCGGTGCGCACAACCTCCTCGGCCGGGAGGGCATCGCCCCGACCGAACTGCTGCGCGCCGGACGCGCGGAGGCCATCGGATACGGCGCGATCATCCGCGAGGGCACCGTCACCGCCGTGACACGCTTGAAACCCCTGGCCGACAGCACTTTCGAGGTGCACAGCACCGGTGGCTTCGAGGTGCACAGCACCGGCGGCCCCGCCGTCGTCGCCCGCCGACTGCTGATCGCGACCGGACTCGTCGACGAACTCCCCCACATTGCCGGGCTCGCCGAACTCTGGGGCCGCGACGTGTTGCACTGCCCGTTCTGTCACGGCTACGAGGTGCGTGGTCGGCGGGTCGGCGTCCTCGGCACCGGGCCGATGGCCATGCACCAGGCAATGCTGTTCTCGCAGTTGACCTCTCACATCACCCTCATCGATCACGGCATGACACCACTCACCCCGGAACAGCGGTTGCAGGCCGAGGTACGTGGGATCGACATCACCGCCGGACCGGTCGCGCGGGTCGACGCCGACGCCGACAACCGTTTGCGCGCAGTGCTGTTCGACGACGGCCGCGAGCTGGAGCTCGATGCGCTCGTCGTCGCACCACGAATGCGCGCCCGAGCCGAGATCTACACCTCGCTCGGCGGCACACTCGAGGACAACCCGATGGGCAGCATCATCCCCGCCGACCGCACCGGGCGAACCCCGATCGACGGGGTCTGGGCGGCAGGCAATTCCGTGGATCTCGCGGCAATGGTCGGGGCCTCGGCGGCGGCCGGGGTGCAGTGCGGTGCGATGATCAACGCCGACCTCATCGAGGAGGACACCCGGCGGGCGATCGAGAGCCGGGCGGCCGGCTGACCATCGCTCTCAGCTGAACCGATCTCAGCTGAACACCACGGTCTTGCGGCCGTGCACCAGCACACGGTCCTCGAGGTGCCACCGCAAACCCCGTGCCAGGACCAGGGTTTCGATGTCGCGGCCCTGCCGGACCATGTCGCGCACATTGTCGGAGTGGTCGATCCGGGTGACGTCCTGCTCGATGATCGGGCCGGCGTCGAGGTCGGCGGTCACGTAGTGGCAGGTCGCGCCGATCAGTTTGACGCCGCGGGCGAATGCCTGGTGGTACGGCCGCGCGCCGATGAAGCTGGGCAGGAAGCTGTGGTGGATGTTGATCGCGCGCCCGGCCCACGCCTCGCACAGTTCGGGAGGCAGGATCTGCATGAAACGGGCGAGCACCACCGCGTCGGGCGCATGGCTGTCGACGATCTCCTCAACCCGGTCGAAGGCTGCGCGTTTGGCTCGCGCACCGGACTTCCCGTCGGGTCCGGTGAAGGGCACGTGATGAAACGGCACCCCGAAGCGTTCGGTCAGTCCGCCGAGGTCGGGATGGTTGCCGATGACCGCGGACACCGTCGCCGGCAGTTCACCGCGATCGGCCCGACCGAGTAGGTCGGTGAGGCAATGGCTTTCCTTGCTGACGAGCAGCACCACCGACTTCTCCTCGCCGGTGTCGGTGACCTTCCACTCCGTCTGCGGTCCCCATTCGGCGGCGATGTCGGCGAATCGGGCGCGCACCTCGTCGAGCGGGATCGTGACCGTGTCGGCGCGGACGGCCTGCCGGGTGAAGAACCATCCGGAGTCCTCGTCGGAGTGGTAGGCGGCCTCGGTGATCCAGCCGCCGATCTCGGCGAGGAAGCTCGAGATCCGCGCGACGATCCCGGTCTGGTCGGGGCAGCCGAGGGTGAGCACATAGCGACGGTCGGCACCGGAGGCGTCGGTGGTGGGTACCGCGGTGGCGGGGACTGAGCTGGATGGGACAGCGGTGGCGGGGGTGGTCACGGTCCTTCAGTGTGCCAAGCTCGTCTGTGTGACGATCACCGACCTACGCCGAGCCGATGTCGCGGCCCTCGTCGACCACACCCTGCTCAAGCCCGAGGCCACCCGCGCCGACGCCGAGGCCACCCTCGCCGAGGCCGCGGAGCTCGGCGTCTACGCGGTCTGCCTGTCGCCGTCGATGCTGCCGATCGACACCGGTGACCAGAAGTCCTGTGTGGTCGCCGGCTTCCCGTCGGGCAAGCACCATTCGCTGGTCAAGGCCGCCGAGGCGCGCCTGGCCGTGGACTCCGGTGCAGACGAGGTCGACATGGTCATCGACGTCGGCGCCGCGCGGGAACAACGATTCGACGAGGTCTTCGCCGACGTGCTCACCGTGCGTGAGGCCGTCGGCGACGAGACCGTCCTCAAGGTGATCGTCGAGTCGGCGGCGCTGCTCGACCTCGCCGGCGAGGACACCCTGACCGAGGTCTGCGCGCATGCGGCCCGCGCCGGGGCGAGCTTCGTCAAGACCTCGACCGGGTTCCATCCGGCCGGCGGCGCGAGTGTGCGGGCAGTGGAGATCATGCGGGCCGCCGTTCCCGCGCGCGTCGGGGTGAAGGCATCCGGCGGAATCCGCGATGCACGGTTCGCCGCCGAACTCATCGCTGCCGGCGCCACCCGACTCGGCTTGTCGGGCAGCCGTGCGGTGCTGGAGGGCTTCGCCGAATAGCGATCGGCTGCAGACGTTCGGCCGCAGACGTTGCGGCCAGGAGGAACCCCGCGGGATCAGCCCGGAAGAGTTGGGCGCATGGGTGATTCGCGGTCAGAACCCGCCGAAATCCC
The DNA here is from genome assembly GCF_030077625.1 of Gordonia sp. L191. NCBI lineage: Bacteria > Bacillati > Actinomycetota > Actinomycetes > Mycobacteriales > Gordoniaceae > Gordonia > Gordonia sp. L191. The sequence goes on from NZ_CP125996.1 coordinate 4,194,138, forward strand.
CGCCACCGAAGTCCCCGCCACCCCCGAAGTCGTTGCCGCCACCGAAGTCACCGAAACCGCCGCCGTAGTCACCACCGCCCATGTCGCCCCCGGCGTCGCCGCCACCCATGTCGCCCCCGCCCCCATCGCCGTAGCCCCCATCGCCGTAATCCCCGGAATCGAGGGCTCCGGCGTCGGTGCCGTCGCCGACACCGTTCTCGAAGGCGGCCGCGTCGTAGTTGACCCCGGCCATGCCGGAGAACAGTGCCGAGAACAGGAACATCGAGCCGACACCCCACGCTCCGGCGACGAGCGCCGGCTTCCACCACGGTTCGGAGTACCAGCCGGCCGGTACCGGTCGGCCGGCGACGCGGCCACCCGGGTAGTAGTTCGGGGTGGTCGGCGACGGTGCCGGCGAGGCCTGCACGGTGCGGCCTTCGAAGTCGATCTCACGGTTCTCGGTGACCTCACCCGCACTTTTCTGGCCGTCGAGTTCGGGGATCGCCGGTCCGGGGTCCATGCCCATCGCGGTCCGTGCGGCGCGGATGTAGTACAAGCCCTCGATGGCGGTCTGCTTGGCCAGTCGGGCCTGTGCGGGGCTGGTGGCCTGGTCGATCTGTGAGCCGGCGGCAGTGTGCCGTTCGGCGGCGTCGGCGAGCGCCTGCTTGGCCGCCGGCGAGTCACCGACCAGCATGTACACCTGACCGCCGAGCCGTTCGATGGCCTGTCGGGCGTCGGCCTTCGCGTCGTCGAGGGTGCGGGCGGTGTTGGCACCGGAGCGCCGCTGCATGACCACCACCACCCCCACGACGAGCAGGATGACGACGGCGATCAGGAGCAGCTGGCCCACGGGTTCCTCCGGAACGGGGTCGGAAAATCGGACATCACCCAGCGTACCTGCGAGGTGGTGGGGCCCGTCCGGCTCAGAGGATCGAGCAGGTCGGCGCCGAACCCGAGCTCGACGTCGACGCAGCTGCCGACCCGAGATCGACGTTGCTACCGGTGACGGCGAAGTCGACGCCCTGGTCGGTGACCTTCAGGGAGGTGACCTTGATTTCCTTGGTGAGGTCACCGAAGAGGCTGTCGCCGAAGCCGTCGACGAACTGCTGGGCGAAGTCGGCGGGAATCCCGAAGACGAAGGCGCTGGCCTGCTCCACCTGGAAGCGCACCTTGCCCTGGTCGAGGACCGGCTTCATGGTGAGGCTGACCGGCACCGGGAAGATCGCGACCTGTACCGCGGCGTCCACCTTGATCGTGCCGTCGGCGGCGTTGCCGGTGACCGCGCTGACCTGGGTACTGCCCAAGATGCCGGAGCCCTCGGTTCCGGTGCCGCCGTTGGTGGTGCCACCGTTGGTCCCGCTGTTGTCGGTCGAGCCACCGGAGAGTTGTCCCTGCTTGCTCAGCTCGATCACCCGCTGGAACGGGACGTACCCGGTGCCCGCGAGCGAATCGACCTTGACCGTGTTCCCGTCCTGGCTGACCCCATCGGCCCTCATGTGCAGTTGCATCTGGGTCGAGTTGGCGTCGCTGGTGTCCACCTGGACGTAGGGATAATCGTTCGAGAACTTCTGCAGCAGAATGGGTTTCTTGCTGATCGAGACGTTGGTGGGCTGACCGGTCAGTGCGCCGAACTGTTTCTCCAGGCAGTCGGTGGCCCGGCTGCGCAAGAAGAGTTCGGTGCCGACGAGCGCGATGATGATCACCAGCACGAGCCCGACCGCGCCGAGCGCGATGAACTTTCCCTTGCCGCGTTTCGTCGGCGCCGTCGTGACGACGCCATCGCCGGTCGGAGGTACCGCATGCGCACCCGTTCCCGGATCGCCTCCGCCCGCCGGGTTCTCCCCGGTGGTGAACTGCGCGGTCTGCGGGTGCGCCGCGGGCGGCGGGGTCACCGGGGTCGTGGTGGCATCGGAGATCTGCGAGTAGGCACGCGCATGGCGGGAGGTGGTGGTCGGCTCCCACTGCTCGGTGTCGGGGGCGGGATTCTCCCCCGCCCCGTGCTGGGCCGGAGTCTGATCCGCCCCGGTTTGCTGTGCCGGAGCCTGCTCGGCCGGTGGCTGCTCGGTCGGCGCGTCCCCTCCTATGGAGTGGTCGCGCGGCGCGTTCTCCCGACCGACCTGCTTGGTGGCATCCGGATCCTCGGGACCACGAGGGGTCTGCGGATCGTCGGTCGTGTCGTCGGCCATGCACTCCGTCCTAGGGGCGTCGGTCTTGCGTGATCACAGTTCGTACGCGACGGGCGTCGGTTCGATTCGGAATTCCCGCTGGTTGGCGAGGACCGCGAGTTGCTCGCGAGCCTTGGCGACAACATCCAGGTCGAGGTCGTGTACACCCAGCCGTTGCTCCCCCGTGTACGACGCGACCACGCTACCGAAGGGATCTGAGATTTGGCTATGTCCTACGCCGGTCGGCGCTTTCGACGCGCGGAGCTCGTCGTCGGCGGGTTCGGCCTGCCCGACGGCAACGACGTAGGACGTCGAGTCGAGGGCACGTGCGGTGGCCAGTGTCCGCCACTGCTCGACCTTGCCGCGCCCGGCACCCCAGGACGCGGGTACGACGATCACCTCGGCCCCTTCTCGGGCGAGTGCGGTGAACAGTGCCGGGAAGCGGATGTCGTAGCAGGTGGCCAGACCGACGCGGACGCCGTCGACCGTCACGGTCCGCGCGACGTCTCCGGGTTCGACAGTGGCTGATTCCCGGAAGCCGAAGGCGTCGTACAGGTGGATCTTGTCGTAGCCGATGCGGGTGCCGTCGGGTGCTGCGACGAGCAGGGTGTTGGCGACCCGCCCGTCGTCGCCGGGGGTGAACATGCCCGCGATCACGGTCACCGAGTTCTCGCGCGCGATCTGCGAGACGCCCGTGGCCCACGGCCCGTCGAGGGACTGGGCGACCGGGCCCAGCGGCACCCCGAACCGGCACATCGTCGCCTCGGGGAACACGACGAGAACGGCTCCGTCGGCGGCGGCTGCGGCCGTGTGTTCGGCGACCAGACGCAGATTGTCGTCCGGGTCGGTACCGGAGGTGATCTGGGCCATCGCGATGCGCATGTGGCCAAACTACCCGCGCGGTGCGACGGTCTCCCAGGGCACGGTCAACAGATTGTCGACGACGCGGCGCCGCGGAATCGCGACGTCGACGCCGGCCGCACGCATCAGCGTGAGGGTCTGTGCCCAGCGTGCGCGTGGCCCGAACACCGTTTGACCGGCGGCGTTGTCCCAGCAGCGGTCGGCGGTGACGAGTAGCTCGTGGATGCGCTCACCCGGCACGTTCCGATGGATGAGCGCTTTGGGGAGCCGTTCGGCGAGGTCGGAGGGTCTCCCGGTGTGCGCGGGCGACCAGCACAGGGTCAGGGTGCGCGGCCCGTCGGCATCGAGTAGCACCCAAGCGCATCGACGGCCGATCTCGTCACAGGTGCCCTCGACGATCAGCCCGCCGAGAGCCACTTGCGTCATCATCTGCGACCACGCGGGGGCCACCTCGTGCTCGTCGTACTGTCGCAGGACGTTGAACGCGCGAACCAGTTGAGGCCGCACCCCGGCGAGCTCGAAACCGCCGAGTGCGAATCGCACGCCGTCGATCGGGGCGACGATGCGGTCGGGATCGATCTCGAGGCCGATCATCTGCAGGTCGGGTGCGACGGGCCGCAGTCGCCGGGCCATCTCGACGCAGGTGTCGGGGCGTGCGCCGTATCCGAGGTCCACGACGATCGGTCGCGCGACGGCGGCCAGCGCCGCGACGATCGACGGTTCGTGCGCCATCCACCGGTCGACGCGGCGCAGACGGTTGATGTTGGTGGTCCCCCGGGTCACCCGACCGTGAGGTCTCGGGGTGGGTGTCACGCGGTCAGAGGTTCTTGTCGATCCAGTCCTTGGAGTACTCGGCCTCCGCGCGGAACAGATCCACCAGGTTGACCAGCATGAGCTGCTCGAGTTTGCCGTTGACGAACGGGATGAAGACCTTGACCTCGGTGGTCTTGCGGATCGTGCAACCGGTCTCGGTGGGGAACAGTTCCTGCCAGCCCTGCAGATTACCGGGTCCCGCGGGTATCGACGCCGTGTAGTTGCCCTTGGTGTTGTCCGGGTCGAACGGCCCGAACGATTCCTCGCGGGTGATCACCATGTCCTTCATCAGAACGGTCTGGGCGATCGGGGGCAGCTGATCGCGGCCGATGTGCTGCTTGAGCACCACTTTCAGGCCGGTTTCATCGGACCGGAAGTCCTCCACCTCGCAGTGCGGCGAGATCATCTGGAAGCCCGCCATCATGTCATCCCAATACTGCCGGGTGCTCTGAGCTTCGTAGAGCTTCTCCACCGGATGTGCATAACGCGCGGAGTAGCTGAGACGTCGTGCCATGACGGCCAGGTTACGTCAGCGGTGATCGGCCTCCCAAGTCACCGTCTTCTCCCGTTCGTTGTCGAGCAGGTCCACGAGCTGCTCGATGACGGCGCTCTCGATCTTGCCGCCGACGAAGGGAATCCCCACCTTGGCGCTGCCCGTGTACTCGACGCCGGCCGGGTCACCGGAGACGACCAGGGCGCCCTCGACGTCGGCCGGGGCGCCCGACACCGAGGCGTGCATCGTGCCGTTGACCGCATCCGCAGCCCGGGTGAAGGTCATCGTGCGGGGGATCTCGAGGTCACCGGGGCGCACCTTGGTCACCACCGATGGCAGCCGGTCCTCGGGCACCCCCTGCAGCATTGTCACGGTCACCGTGGTGCCGTCCGATGCGAAGGATTCGAGCCTGCCGTGGCTGGAGTTGGTGGCCTCGAGCAGGTCGTGCCAGTACTGCTCGGTCGATACGACGTCCCAGTAACGGGCGGTTGAGAACGGATAGGACACCGAGTGCTGCAGCGGGCTCGCCATGGGATGAGAGATTACTCGACGCGCGTGCACACGGATCGGGTGCAAACACCGAACTCCGGCAAGTCGGTGGTGCGGTGCCGTCACGGGTTACCGTTGGCCCCGTGACCGAGACTTCGTTGCCGCCCGGCGTCCCACTGGCCGGGCTGACCACCCTGCGGGTCGGCGGCCCGGCACGGGCGCTGCTCCGCTGCGAGGACACCCGATCAGTCGTCGAGGAGATCCTCGCCGCCGACGCCGCCGCCGAGCCGGTCCTGATCATGGGCGGCGGCTCGAATCTCGTCATCGCCGATGCAGGCTTCGCCGGAACCGCCATCCGCATCGAGAGCGGCCGCATCGAGTTCGGGACCGGGCGCGAATCCGGTCGAGCCCACGTCACCGCCGACGCCGGGGTCGCCTGGGACGATCTGGTGGCCGCGACCGTCGAGGCCGGTTTCGGTGGGCTGGAATGTCTCTCCGGGATTCCCGGATCGACCGGTGCGACGCCGGTACAGAATGTCGGCGCCTACGGTGTCGAGGTCGCCGACGTCTTGCGCGAGGTCCAGGTGCTCGACCGTCGTTCGGGAACCCTGCGATGGGTGGCACCGGGTGAACTCGGTCTGGCCTACCGCACGTCGCGGCTCAAGCATCGCGACGAGATGGTCGTCGTCGCGGTGTCGTTCTGGCTCAACGACGATCGCGCCAGTCAGCCATTGCTGTATCGCGAGCTGTCCGCCACGATGGGGGTCGAGCCGGGCGGCCGCGCCGACGCCACGACGGTCCGAGAGGCGGTCCTGGCGCTGCGTGCGGGCAAGGGTATGGTGCTCGATCCCGACGACCACGACACCTGGAGTGCCGGTTCGTTTTTCACCAACCCGATCGTCGGAGCTGATGACGCACCGGCCATTCTCGACCGCATCGCCGCCCGCCTCGGCGCCGACGTCGCGGTCCCCACCTATCCGGCAGCCGATGGCGTCAAGTTCTCCGCCGGCTGGCTCATCGAACGCGCCGGCTACGCCAAGGGATACCCCGGCCCCGACGCCCCGGTCCGCCTGAGCACCAAACACACACTGGCCCTGACCAATCGCGGTGGCGCCACCACCGAAGAACTTCTCGCCCTGGCCCGCGACGTGCGCGACGGCGTCGCCGACACCTTCGGCATCGCCCTGCACCCGGAGCCGGTTCTGGTGAACTGCGCGCTGTAAACCGCGCCCGACGATCGACCCCGCTGGTCGAGGTGCCACGCCTCTGCGAGCCGCCTTTGTTACGCTGGTCGAGGAGCGAAGGAGCGATAGCGACGTAGCCTCGAGACCCGTTGCACCGATGGGTATCCGGGCCACCGTGATCCGAATCCAGCGTCGGCTCAGGAGGTCTCGAGGCTCGCCGCACGCGGCTCGCACCTCGACCAGCGGGGGAGGACGATGCATCGAAGGATGCTTAGCCCTTCCCACCCGGCGACCCTTCCCATCCCGGTGGTCGAGGTGCCGAGGAGCGTCAGCGACGAGCCTCGAGACCTCTTGTGCCAAACGGGTTTCCGGGACACAGGCGGCACCACACCTCGACCATCGGGTGGGGGTTGTCTCTATGGAGTTCTCAAACAACGGATGCGGTCCCGGCCAGGCCGGGTGCGGGAATCAGGCTGCTGTGTCGTCGAGCCGCATGGTGCGTCGGTGATAGGACGGCACTGGTTGTCGTTGCGGGTCGATGCTGGCGGGTGGGATGAGCCAGGGGTGTCGGTCGAATCCGATGATGATGTCCCAGCCGTGGTGGTGGACGTCGTCGTGGCAGCTGCTGCAGAGGAGGCAGCCGTTGTCGAGGTCGGTGGGCCCACCGTCGGCCCAGTGGTGCACGTGGTGTGCTTGGCAGCGTCCGGCGTGGGCACCGCATGTGATGCACCCGCGGTCCCGGACGAGTAAGGCTTTGCGTTGCCCGGGGGTGAAGAAGCGTTTCTCTTGACCAACACTGAGCGGTACCCCATTGGGGTCGAGCATGATCTTGGTGATCGTGGTGTCACACGACAACAACTTGGCGGTCGCTTCGGTGATCGCGCCCATGTTCTGCAGGTCCCCACCGAGTGCCGGGTTGTCGGCCGACCACGTCCACAACAACCCGTTGGTCGGTTTCGCCGAGAACGTGGTGTCGGCCAATCCTTGTGCCGCGAGTTCGACGATCGTCTCGAACGCGGCGGCACAGATCTGTTCGGGTGTCCGCGGATCCGGCGACCCATCCGGCTGCGGCTTGGGAGCCGACAAGGTTTCCATCAGGGTGCGGGTCTTTTCACCGGCGATGATGTCGAGGTTCGCCGAGATTTCCAGCCGTCCGTCGTCGGTGATGCGGTCGGTGTAGGAGTTGATTCTCTTGTCCTCGGCGGCCGGTAACCCGCCAGGTGTGTCGGCCGCCAACTCGTTACCCAGCTGCCGAGCGTAGAGGTTGATCTCGGCGGGGGTGAAACCAGTGAAATAGTGGGACAGCAGTTTCCGCAGGTATTCACACCGTTGAACGGTGTCCAAAGGTTCGGGGGAGCGGGCGTCGATGTGGGCCAGTCCGCGCACGATGGCGTCGGTGTGTTCGGAGGAGATGGACCCGTCGGCGGCATGCGCCAACAACAGGTCAATGTCGCTGGTGGCCGAGATTCGCACGTACCGACCTGCGACCGAGGGCGCGAAGCCCATGCTGATCAACAGTTCTCGGAGTCGGGTGGTTTTGTGGTCGGCCACGCCCAGTCGGTCCAGTTCGCCGGTGAGGGTGGTGGCGTGGTGATCGACCAGATTGCGGAGCAGGAGGACTTGCTTCATCGCACCGAAGGCTTGGGGCCCGGTCATCTCCGGATTCCACTGCAGGTCGCTGAGTTGGGTGACGATGGTAGCGAAAACTTCCGCGGCGTCAACATCTTTGACGTCAAGAATTGTGGTGATGTCGATCATGGGCCCCTCCCCGGTGGCTGATCGGTGTGAGGGGTCGAGTCTACCTCGCCAGGGTGTTCGACGCAAGGGGTGTTTTGGTGAATTCTGGTTGTGGACAACGTGTTTCGGCGCCGATTTTCTGTCGGTGGGGTGTGGTAGGGAGTCCGGGTTTCGTTTGCCTTGCTTCGATGTGGTTGGGAGGCCTGTTGTCTCGCCGGGTCTCGAGGCCCGGCGCCTGGGGCGCCGTGCACCTCGCACCATCGAGGAAAAGGCACTCGGCCATCGGGGAGGACGGGTTGCTCGACCATCGGGCAGCGCAGGTTACTTGAACCCCACCCCACCTACAGAAACCCGACCGCCCGCCGTCCCGTCCCCACCGACGGCGTAGGGTCGGTGCCGAGGCCGGTTCCCAGGAGTTCGGCGTAGATGTCGCGGAAGTCTGTGGTGGACTTGAGGTCTCCGTCGTCCAGGTCGGTCAGACTCGGTTCGTCACCGTAGAAGCCGCCGCGGACGGGGGCGCCGGCGACGAAGACCGGGCCCGCCGTTCCGTGGTCGGTGCCCTGAGAGGCGTTGGCGCGCACGCGACGACCGAACTCCGAGTAGGCCATGACGATGACGTCGCGGCCACGCGGGTCACCGGCCATCCGGGTGAGAAACGACGACAGGGCCGAGTCGACTTCACCGAGCAGATTCTGCTGTGTCTCGCGTTCGTCGGCGTGTGTGTCGAATCCGCCGATGCTCACCGAGTACACCTTGGTCGGCACTCCGGCGCTCACGCACCGGGCGACCGTATCGAGTTGTTCGGCAAGCGCTTTGCCCTGTGCGCCCGCCGACCCGGTCGTCCCCTTCGACGCCGCTCGGACCCCACGCAGCGCCGACGCCGCCTTGCTCTCGGCGGCGTAGGACGTGCAGACCATCTGCTCCGCGGGACTGTCCGGCGCCGACGGCGCTCCCAGTTGCGCCAACCGCGCGACGACCGGCGCAGCGAGCGGGCTGCCCGTGGGGTCGAGGGCAGCCGCCGTCGACTTCTCCCCGATCGACAGCATCGGCAGCACCGGCCCGATGTTGAGGGCGCGCAATGGATCATCGCCCGTCGCGTCGAGCCATCGTCCGATCCATCCACTCGGCACCGCCGACCCCGGCGACGCGGTCTGCCAGATGTCCATGGAGCGGAAATGGCTGTGGTCGGGCTGCGGGTACCCGACACCGCGCACGATCGCCAGGGTCCCGTCGCCCCACGCGTTATGCAGTCCCTTCATCTCCGGGTTCAGCCCAAGCGAGTCGTCGAGGTGCAGCACGTCCTGTGGGGCGTAGGCGAGTTCGGGTCGGTTGTCGTGGTAGGCGCTGTCCGCGTATGGGATCAGCGTATTGATGCCGTCGTTCCCGCCGTACATGGTGAGGATGACCAGTACGCCGTTGCCCACGACTCGTGGATGCTCCACGCTCGCCCGGTGCAGATCGTCCCAGGTGACGGTCGCAACCCCGCCAGCGGCGCCGAGTGCGGCCAGCACACCGGTGCCGACGAGGAATGTGCGGCGATTGACGTCGATGGTCTTCATGTGGTCCTGCCTCGGATCGCGCGAATGATGTTCAGACGGTCAGGTATTCGGGGCTGTTGAGGGCGATCGCGGTGAGCGTCACCGGATTCTTGACCGACCCCTGCATCACCTTCACGGTTCGGTCGGAGAATCGACCGACACCGAGCAGATGCGCTGCGGCGTCGATACGCTCGCCCGCGGCGGCGTCGTGGATGGTGGTGACCTGCGCGTCGCGTGCCAGTCGCGTCGCTGCGTTCCAGCGTGTTTCGGCGCCGGCGGTCGACAGCCACGCCTGCCCGGACGGCCAGCCCCCGACGTCGGGTGGGTAGAAGGGCTGCTGGCCCAGTGTCTTGAGAGTAGAGGTTGTTTGTTTGAGTTCGGCAGCACCGGTTTTCGGCTGTAACGCCCGGGTGGCGCCGATGAGCCACTGCACGGGGGAGGCCACTCCTGAGGAGTTACCGAGCTCGGGATCGGTGACGATCGCGGCGACCAGACCGCGCAGATCACGGTCGGCGCCGTACGCCGAGGTCAACCGGGTCAGCACAGCCGCCGACGGCGGAGTGTCCCCGGCCAGGTGCTGCCACACCCTGGTGGCGACGTAGCCGGCGGAAGTCGGGTGATCAAGTACGGCGTCGCAAAAGCTCGCGGCGTCCAGATCGCCGGTGACGCCCAGGACGGTCTTGGTGCCCGAATCATGCAGCGCCGGCTTGAGTATCGTGCCACCGCGGTTGTCCGGTCGCCACCCGGTCAGGGCCCGTGCACCCTCGCGGACGTCGGTCTCGGTGTACCCGTTGCCGTGTCCGAGGGCGAACAGTTCCATGAATTCGCGGGCGAGGTTCTCGTTCGCGGCGCCCTTGACGTTGCTGGCGCCGTCGAGCCAGCGCAGCATCGCCGCATCGGTCAGCATGGTGTAGGCCAGTGGACGGAATTGTCCGAGTCCCATCGTGCGCAGCTTCTCGTTCTGGGCGAGCATCTCCGCGGCAGAGCCGACCTTGGCGATCGACGTGGCGAAGTGGTTGTGCCACATAAAGGTCAGCTTCTCCCGTTCGGGAACCTCGGCGGCAATCATCCGATTCGTCCACCAGGTCACCAATTGCGCTGTCTGCGCCGAACGTTCGGATTGCACCTTCTTGCGCACCGTGGCCGACGCGGTGCGCGGCACGCGCGCCGGCATGCCGAAGTGCGGTGCCGGGGTGGCATCGACCCCAGGATCGAGCGCGGGAGTGGGCGTCAGCACACGCTGGAGGTAGGAGTCGATCCCCGAGGCCACCACGGCGTCGACCTGGGTTCCGGTCGCGCCGAACCCCAACCGCCGCACCACTCTCGCCGCCGCCATCCAATCGGCCGATTGCGTCATGGCTGCCAGTCTGGCCAACCCCGGTGCCGCCAACCAGGCCATGACGCCGGTCCTTCAGAGAGTCTTCAGCACGACCCTCGCAGATCCGGCATCCCACCCGGCGACCGGCGCACCGTCGGCCCTGTCGGGTCAACCTTCAGAAAGCCTTCAGTTGCCCCGTACTCCCCCGCCCTACGGTGGTCGCCATGTCAGACACCGAGAACCCGCAAGAACCAGGCCGACAACCGCACGACGCCACGCCCGACGAGCCCACCACCCAGTTCGGTACCGAACCGATGTCGCAGGGGGCGAACCCGACGACGCCGATGGCACCGATCCCGGGTCATCCCGGCCCGTACTCCGGCCCGCCACCCTCCGGACCGCCCCCTTCCGGCCCACCACCGTCGATGCCACCGCAGGGACCGGGCACTCCCGGTCCGGCACCCAAGCCGTCGTTCTGGCACAGTCAGCGCACCGCGCTGCTCACCGGGGTCGCTGCCCTCATCATCGGCGGTCTCATCGGCGGCGGTATCGGGTGGGCGATCGGACACGACGACTCGCACACACAGCCCGTCGCGGCCACCGCCCAGCACGGCAAGAAGACCCACCGTGAGGCCACCTCCGCGGCAAGCCGACGCGGGGTGACCGGCCAGATCACCGCGATCAACGGCCAGACCTGGACGGTGCAGACCCGCGGCGACAAGACGGTGACCGTCGACATCACCGGCGACACCCATTTCGGGACCGAGCGGAAGCCGCAGCAGCAGAACGACTTCGCCGTCGGCGATAGGGTCGTCGTCGCCGGAACCCGAAGTGGCGACACCGTCACCGCACGGATCGTCGCGAAGCGCCCGACCCCGGCCGGCTCCGCGACGCCACAGACCACTGGCGCACCGGCCCCGACCTCGGCGCAGCCGAGTTGATCGGGCACGGTGATCGATGATGACCGAGACGTGACCGCGGGCTGGCAGAATCAGCTGACATGAGCGCCACCGTCCTCGTCATCGAGGACTCGACCCCGATCCGTGTCGCGGTGGCTGCGGCACTGACCGAGGCCGGGCATCGGGTCCTCGCACGCCCCGACGGTTCGCGACTCGAACACGATCTGGCTCAGGCGCACCCCGACGCGGTGCTGCTCGACGTCATGCTGCCCGGTTCGGACGGTTTCACCCTGCTCGACGTGGTGCGGCGGCGCAGCGACGCCGGCATCATCATGGTGACCGCGCGCGACGCCGTCGCCGACCGACTGCACGGCCTCACCGAGGGCGCCGACGACTACGTGGTCAAGCCGTTCGAGATGGCGGAGTTGGTGGCGCGCGTCGGCGCGGTATTGCGCCGACGTGGCGGACGCACCGACATCCTTTATGTCGACGACCTCGAGATCGACCGCGACGGTGGGACCGCCACGCGCGCAGGTGAGCGAATCGCTCTGACACCCACCGAGTTCCGGGTGCTCACCTACCTCGCACAGCGGCGCGGCCGAGTGGTCACCAAGACCCAGATCCTCACCGGTGTCTGGGGTTACGACCACTACGACCCGAATCTCGTGGAGGTCAACGTCAGTGCGTTGCGCCGCAAGCTCGAGGCCCACGGTCCGCGTCTGTTGCACACCGAACGCGGCCGCGGCTACACCCTGCGCCCGTCATGACGACGATCCGCACCCGACTGTCCGGCAGCTCGTTGCGCAGCCGGGTGACGGCTCTGGCCGTCGTGGTGCTCGCGGTGTCGTTGGTCGCGCTGATCGCCATCGGCAGCGCATTGTTCGCCGTCGCGGGCCATCGTGCCGCCGGGGCGCTGCTCAGTGATCGGGCCACCCTCGCCCAGCAGTACGCCCGGACCTCACGTACCCCGGAGATCTTCCTGCAGCGCATCGAGGGCCGCTCGGTGCGGGCCCGACTCGAACTCGCCGACGGTGAGGTGTTCGGCCACCCGACCCGCGACGCGGTCGCCCGCCGCGCGATCACCCTCAAGGCGCCCAACTCCTCCTGGGCCGACGGCGCGACACTGACCCTCGCCATCGACGGCGATCTGCTCGGCGGGGTGCAGTCGCGTCTGCTGATCGGGATGGCGATCACCGGTTCGGGGGCGCTCGTCCTCACCGCGATGCTGCTGTGGTTCGGCATGCGTTTTGCGCTGGCGCCGTTGGACACCATGACCGATGTGGCGCGCTCGATCGCACGTGGCCGACGCGGTGAGCGCCTCGCCCCGACCCGGACCGACACCGAGTTGGGGCGTACCGCAGCGGCTTTCGACGACATGCTCGATTCCCTGGAGGGCGCCGAAGCCAATCAGCGGGCCGCTCAGCAGTCGGTCCGGCAGTTCGTGGCCGACGCGGCCCACGAGTTGCGCACCCCGGTCACCGGGGTGCAGGCGATCGCCGAGACCCTGCTGCAGATGGATGCCGACGCATCCGCCGACGACCGGGAACAGTTGCTGCTGTTGCTCGTTCAGGAGACCCGCCGCGCCGGACGACTCGTCGGCGACATGGTCGATATGGCCCGCATCGATGCCGGACTGGCGCTGCATCCCGAGGCGGTCGACCTCGTCGCCCTCGCCGAAGATCAGTGTCGGCGGGTGGCGATCCTGCATCCGGAGCTGACGGTCGTCGCCACCGGTGACGCCCCGCCGACACTCGCCGACCCCGGCCGGATCTCGCAGATCCTGGCCAACCTCATCGACAACGCCTGTCAGGCCACCCCGGCCGGCGGGCACGTCGAGGTGGCGGTCGCGCACGTACCCACCGAGTCCGGCGGGTGGGTGACCGTGACGGTCAGCGACACCGGACCGGGCGTCCCCGACGCCGACCGCGAGCGGATCTTCGATCGCATGGTGCGCCTGGATGATTCACGAGATCGACGCTCGGGCGGCGCCGGTCTGGGACTGGCGGTGGCGCGCGGGCTGGCCCGCGCCCACGGGGGCGAGGTGCGCCTGCTGCCGCGCACACCGGACGGCGCGACACAGGGTGCGGTGTTCCGCCTGGAGTTGCCGCTCAGACCGACGGGACGCGATCGGTCTGCGGGTTCGACTGCTCCGCATCCGCGATGACCGCCGCGAGGGTGTCGTCGACGACGGCCCCGGCCTCGATCGTCGACATGTGCCCCACCCCGTCGAGTACGACGAGATCACGCAGGGTTCCGTTGCGCCGCAACACCTCTGCCATCTGCTCGGCGTGTGAGGGCGGGGTCAGACGGTCGGCGCTGCCGACCACGATCGTCGTCGGGACCGTCAACGCGTCCAGCCCCGCGGTCACATCCAGCTTGCCCATCGCCGCACCCCAGCGGGCCCGTGCGCGCGGCGGGCAGCTCATGATCATGGTGTCCACGAACTCGACGTGCGAGGCGCGAGCGGTGGAGCCGAGCGCGATGTACTGCGACATCCGCGGCCCATACGAGCTGCGCGGCACGGGAAGTGGCGCCGAGGTGATGAGCTTGGTGACCGCGGGCGCGAACGGTTTGCTGTAGCGCGGCAGGTCGAGCGGGATGAGCAGGTGATTCTGCATGACCGCCTTGGCCGCGGTGGAGGCGAGGACCACCGCCGACACACGATCGGACACCTTGTGCGGGTACTGCGCCGCCCACGACATGATCGTCATGCCGCCCATGGAGTGGCCGATGAGGATCGCTCGGCGCCCGGGCGGGACGACGGCATCGAGGACGGCGTCGAGGTCCTGGCCGAGGGTCGCGACGGTGGGTCGTTTGCGGCCGAGTTCACTCGCTCCGTGTCCGCGCTGATCGTAGGTGATGACGGTGCGTTCACCGGCGAAGGCGTTGATCTGGGGATACCAGTAGGTGGTGTTGCACGTCCATCCGTGCACCGCGACGATGACGTCACCGGCGTCGTCGTCACCGCGAGCACCGGGACCGTAGGTGACCACGTTGAGCCGGGTGCCGTCGGCGGCGCGGACGGTTCTGGTGTCGCACGGGGCCGTCGGGGTGGCCAGCAGATCGTCGGGCCCGTCGTCGACGGCCGGATCGCCATGTAGTGCTTCGCGTACCAGTCCGGCACCGATGGTGCCCACCCCGACCCCGATCAGACCTGCACCGGCGGCGACGCCACCGATGGCCCACCCACGTCGACTCATGTGTCCACCCTCTCCTCAGGACACCGGCCGAGCGTGGCGATCAGGACGATCGCGGAGTCGGACGGTGTGTTCGCGGCGTGTCCACCGGCTCCTCGGTACCCGGCGTCGGGTCCTCGGACGTGTCGGGGGACACAGCATCCGATGTAACACTACCCGTTGTCATGTTCTGGGCGCCATCGCCTGCGGCCTCGGGATCGATGCCCGATGCGGGTCCATCGGCGACGTCGGCGCCGGGAACATCGGTGGCTGGGAAATCGGTGGCTGGGAAATCGGTGGCCGGAACATCGGTGTCGGCGACGTCGAAGTACGTCGACGCCTCGCCGATCGCCCGGGTGATCTCGTCGTCGAGCGCCTTGCGGAACGTGGTCTCCACGATCTCGTGGGCCATCGGCCGGACCGTCTGGATCAGTTCGGCCATCTTGCTGACCTTGGCCTCGCCGAGGGTCGGCAGGTTCTCGTTGAGGTACTTGTCGGTGATGATCGAGACGAAACTGCGGGCCGCATCCTCGAGATCGTCCTGCACTCGCACGAAGCGGTCGAGCAGCACGTCGATGTCGACGCCGCTCTTGACCAGCACCTCGGCACCCTCGAGGACCTCCGGGTTCTTGATCGCGTAGTGGGCGCCGTCCTTGACGAGCAGCCCGAGTTTCTGGCTGAGCGCGATGGAGCGCTCGCTGGCGTTGAGCGTCTTGCGCAGCTCGGTGAAGGTGATCGTGGCCGCGCGCTTGAAGTTGCGGAACCGCCCGCCCTTGGTGGGCGCGCCACGCAACACATGCTCGACCTTCATCCCGTAGTGGGCCGCGTGCAGGAGCTCACTGATGGTGGCAAAGGTGTATCCGCGTTCGAGCATCCGCGAGATGAGATTCAGGCGATTGAGGTGATCGTCGGAGTACCAGCCGGTGCGACCGCGGATCGTCGGCGGCGGCAGCAGCCCACGGTCCTGATAGACCCGGATGTTGCGGACGCTGACGCCGGACGCCTCTGCCAGGTCGTTGATCCGATACTCAGCCACGAATGACAGTGTATTCGCCGTGTGTCGTACGCCCGGCGACCCGCGCCCGACGACTCGTGTCTCCCGTCGGTCATCCGGCAAAGAGCGCTCTTGTCATCCGGCCAGCAGCACGACGCCGGTCGCCACCAGCACACCCACCTTGACGACCTCGGCGGCCACATAGATCAGGTGCGCGTGACTGCTTGGGCCGTCGACGTCTCCGGCGGCGAGCACCTCGTCGGAGCGACGGTTCAAAGCGGGCCGGATGCCGACGAGTTGGACCGCCAGCACCACCACCGCAACCACGGCGAGGATGCCCGCGGGTTGCCCCACCCAGCCCCCGGCGACCGCGCACACGATCAGCGCGAGCGCCGCCGCTGTCTCGACGGCGTTGAGCGCACGGAACACCAACCGCCCGATCCCCAGACCGAGCGGGATGGTGATGCCCGGAGCACGGAACTTCAGTGGCGCCTCCAGGAACGAGATCGCGAGCACCATGCCCAACCAGACGAAGGTGACCGCGGTCGCCACCGCGTACGACGCACTCATCGAGAGGTGCCGGTGCGCAACAATTCCGGCCCGAAGGTCTCGAAGTGGATGTGTTCTGACGGCACATTCCGGTCGAGCAGCTGGGTGCGAATCGAGTCGAGGAATCCGGTGGGGCCGCACAGCATGGCGTGGACGCCGTCGGCGAGATCGATACCGTCCAACGACATCCGGCCGGTGCGCACCGCGTCGGACACCAGATGGTCGGCACCGTGCTGATACCACTGGTACAGCCGTGCCGAATCGATCTGCTCGACGAGGGCGCCGAGTTGCCCACGATGAGGCTGGCCGGCCCGCGAGTGGTCGGCGTGCAGGACCGTCACCGGGCGGTCGGTTCCGGACTCGGCGAGTGCGGTCAGCAGCCCGATCACCGGTGTGCACCCGATACCCGCCGATGCCAGCAGCAACGGCGAATCATCCTCGGGCAGAACGAGATCACCGAACGGCATCGAAACGTGCACGGAGTCGCCCTCGAAGACGTTCTCGTGCAGATACGCCGACACCTCGCCGGCGAGTTTGACGCTGATCCGCCACTCGGCGCGCGCTTGCGGCGTGCCGATCAGGCTGTACTGGCGGATCTGATGCGCGCCGTCGGCCAGCGGCACCTGCACCGAGATGTACTGCCCGGGAGAGAATGCCGGAAGATCCGCGCCGTCGGACGCGGCCAGGGTGAACGACACCGCGTCCGGGGCCACCTGATCGCGTCGGGTCACGACGAGATCGCGCCACACCGCACCCGGTTCGACGCCGGCCGCGGCGTACAGGTCGGCTTCTTCGCGGATCAGCACATCGGCCATCTCCCAATACAATTCGTCCCACGCATTGGCGACCTCCGGGGTCACCGCGGCACCGAGCACCTCGACGATCGCGGCAAACAGGTGCTCGTGGACGATCGAATACTGATCGCGGGTGACCCCGAGGGACGCATGCTTGTGCGCGATGCGGTCGATGATGAAGCGCTGGCGCCGCAGATCGGGTTCGAGTTGCAGCTTGGCGAAGGCCGCGATCGACCCGGCCAACGCCATCGGCTGTTCACCGGACCGCTGATGGGTGCGGTTGAACATGTCGTCGAGCAACGTCGGGTGAGCTACGAACATCCGCGCGTAGAAGTTCGGGGTGATCTCCCCGAGTGCGCCGTCGACAGCGGGCAGGGTGGCCGCGATGACCTCGCGAGTGGGCGTGGTGAGCACAATGATTCCGATCTGATCCGTTCCGTCCGACGACGGAATCGTTTGTTGCCGAACCTATTCGGCTTGACTGTGGGGTTCGACCTGAGGGGGTTCGGCCCGAGGGGGTTCGGCCCGACTGTGGGACGTCGCCTCGGCGCGACGCGGGATGTCGAGGGAGAGCAGGACCGCTCCGGTGGGGTCGGTCACGAGGTCCCCGACGGTCACGTCGTCGAGGCTGTCGAAGAAGGCACGGCGGGCGGCGGCGAGCGCACCTCGCAACCGGCACGCCCGGCGCAGTGGGCACGGCGTTTCACCGTCACAGTCAACGACCTCCCCGTCACCTTCGAGACTGGCCGCGAGCCAACCGATTCGGGCCGTGCGGCCCAGCTCGGTGATCACCAGCCCACCGGAGCGACCCCGCCGTGAGTGGACGACGCCGAGTTCGGCGAGACGGCCGGTCACCTTGGTGACGTGCGTATAGGGCACGGCCATCTCCTCGGCGAGGACCCGAGTGGTCATCGACCCGCCCGAGACGGCCAGGCGCATCACCACGCGCAAGCCGATGTCGGTGAAGCGGGTCAGTTGCATGTGATCATCAGATCATAATTTGCATCTGTGATGCATATTAAATGCCTGTGGCGCTCGTCACTCGTCGGTGCGGACCGTCGCCCGGCGTCGTGGCATACGAGAACCGCCCGCGACCGTCACGAGGACGGTCGCGGGCGGTTGGCGAAACCTGCGCGGCGCAAACGGGTGCGCGGACCCGGGTTCAGCTCACCGGATCTTGCGGAACCAATGCTTGTTCTGGATGGAGTCGACGCGCGGCCGGACGTCGACGAGGTACACGATCAGCGCGACGACGCCGATGAGGTAGAACAGCGTCGGCGCCTGGAACAGCCAGATGAACAGGGTCGCGAGGGCCAGCAACGACACCCAGAGCACCTTGCTCTGCTTGTCGACCGCAGGGAAGGCGTCTTTGCGCTGCATGGACGCGTGGACGAGGGCGACGATGGCCGCGACACCGGCGACCACGGTCAGCACCCACAACACGAGGTTCTGACCTGCGGCGAGGACGTTGACGAAATTCACGCAACCACTCTAGCTTTCCCTGTCGGTTTTGTCGGACGCGCGCGAGCTCAGGAGCGCGTCGACTTGCGTGCGGACGTCTTCTTCGCTGGGGTCTTCTTGGCGGCGGTGGTTTTTGTTGCGGTGGTCTTCTTGGCGGCGGTGGTCTTCTTGGCTGCCGCAGTCTTCTTGGCTGCCGTCTTCTTCGCCGGGGTGGTCTTGGCGGGAGCTTTCTTCGCAGCGGTCTTCTTCGCAGCGGCCTTCTTGGCCGTAGCTTTCTTGGCCGCCGTCTTCGTGGCCGCCGTCTTCTTCGCAGGGCTCTTCGTGGCCGCTGTCTTCTTCGCCGCCGTCTTCTTCGCGGGCGCCTTCGCGACGACGGCAGCCTTCTTCGCCTCGGCTTCCTTGGCCGCAACCTTGACCGGTGCGGCCCGCTTCGCCGGCGCCGTCTTCTTCGCCGGCGCCGTCTTCTTTGCCGGCCCAGCCTTCTTCGCCGCGGGCAGCGCCTTGGTGGCCGAACCCTTTGCGCGAGCGGCTTTCTTGGCGGTTCGCCGCGAGGTCAGTTGTCCCACACCGGTTCCGCGGGCGGCTTGGCCGCTGATCAGTTTGGTCTGCGTCGCGAGGGTGCCCAGCGCGTCTTCGGTGAGGGCGACGGCGTCGTTGTAGACCTTCTCCAGTTTCGGGAGGTTCTCACCGACGAGAGGTTGGGCCTTGAGTCGGTCGACGACCTCTTCGGTGCGTTCGGACAGCGATGCCAGCAGCGCGGCCGCAACCGCGAGGTAGGCGTCGGCGACCTTGCGCAGTTCTTCCGGGGAGAATCGCGCGCGTAGTTCTTCGATCTCGGCGGGCAGTTCGACGGGCAGGGAGGCGAGTTTGCTCTTGGCCTCCTCGAACGTCGCCAGCGCGGCGGCCAGCGTCTCGTCGAGGGTGGACTGCGCGGAATCGACTCGCTCGGCGACGCGTTCGGTGAGATCCTCACGCGACTCGGTGATCCGCTCCTGGGCGGACTCGATGCTCTCGGCGATCTTGGTCTGGGCCTGCTCGGTGGCGGCCTCACCGCGCTCACGAAAATCGTTGAGCAGGGCCGACACTTGACCCAACGCTGTCGACAACGGGTTGTCCGGCATGATCGGAACTCCTCGATTCGCTTGTGCGGGTGGTGAATCGACCGCCCGAGTCACCCAGTGGTCACTCGTCGGGGATCGGCTCGTCGGTGGCGTTCTCCTTGCGGAAGGACTCGTAGATCTCGAGCAGCATCTGCTTCTGGCGTTCGCTGATCGAATCGTCGGCGATCAACGCATCGCGCACCGGGCTGGCCGGACGTTCTTCGAGGATCCCGGCCCGAACGTACAGCACCTCGGCCGACACCCGCAGGCCCTTGGCGATCTGCGCCAACACATCTGCCGAGGGTTTGCGGAGTCCGCGCTCGATCTGGCTGAGGTAGGGATTGCTGACGCCGGCCCGTTCGGCCAACTGCCGCAACGACACCTCTGCGGCCATTCGCTGGGATCGGATGAACCCACCGATGTCCTGTGCCGCGGTTGCGACCGCATCCGAGGCCACCGCGGTGACTGCGGTGACGGCTTCCACGGTGTGTCCGACGCCGCCGGTGTCGCGGTCGTCCTCGTCGGGGCTCGACGCGTCGTCGACGGGATCGTCGCCGTCCGAGCGGTGCTCGTCGGACGTGCTCTGGTGGGGCCTCTTCGCTGTCATGTCACCTCCCGTGGCTCGCCGAGCCCAGTATCGACCCCAGTGCTAACACGTGCAAGCACAGTGCATGCAGCGCGGCGCGGCGTCGTGGCCCTCGCTCGGGACCGGTCAGGGGAAGATGAGCACCGAGATCGTGTAGATCGCCAGTCCCGCCAGTGATCCGACGACGGTGCCGTTGATGCGGATGAACTGCAGGTCGCGCCCCACCTGGAGTTCGATCTTGCGGCTGGTGTCCTCGGCGTCCCAGCCGCGCACGGTCTCGGTGATGACGGAGATGATCTCTCTCGAATAGTTGGTGGCAACGTGATTGGCGACACGTGCGACCCACCAGTTCATCTTCTCCTGCAGTGGCCGGTCGTCGCGGATCCGCTCGCCGAGGTTGATCGCGGCGTCGGTCAGGGTGTTGCGCAACGTGCTGTTCGGGTCGGCGAGCATCTGCTCGATGACGGCCTTGCCGGTGTTCCAGGCGGTCGATGCCGCGCCGGCCACCTCCTCGCTGCCCACGAGTTCGCGTTTGATGTTCTCGAATCGGGCGACCATCTCCGGGTCGTTCTGCAGGTCGTCGGCGAACTGCTCGACGAATTCGTGCATCGACCGACGCATCTCGTGATCCGGGTCGGCACGGACCTTGTAGGTGAAGTCGACGAGTTCGCGGTAGATCCGATCGCCCATCAGGTTGGTCACGAACTTCGGTTTCCAGGCCGGTCCGACGTCGCTCTCCACCACCCGGTCGATGAGGTCCTGGCTGCCCAGCGCCCAGTCGTGGGCGCGGTCGCACAGGAGTTGGAAGACCGGCTCGAGACGGTCCTCGGCGATCAGCTGGTGCAGGATGCGGCCGATCGGCGGCGCCCACTCGGGTTCGGCCGCCCACCGCAGGGTGGCCTGGATGAACTGCTCGATGTCCTCGTCGCGCAACATCTCTGACGCGAGCTTGATGGCGCGGGCAGCCTCGTCGGACACCCGTGGGGCGTTGTTCGGATCGGCCAGCCAGGTCGCAACGCGACGCGGCAGATCCAACTGCTCGACGCGCTGCACGATCACCTCGGGCGTCATGAAGTTCTCTTCGATGAAGCCGCCGAGCTGATCGCCGATGTCGTCCTTCTTCTTGCGAATCAGGGCGGTGTGCGGGATCGGGATGCCCAGCGGGTGCCGGAACAGCGCCGTCACCGCGAACCAGTCGGCCAGCGCGCCGACCATGCCGGCCTCCGACGCCGCACGCACATAGCCGACCCATGCGGCGACGTCGGCGCCGTCGCGGTGTTCGAGGTAGCGGGTGAACAGGTAGATCACTGCAGCGACCACGAGGAAGCTGGTTGCCAGCAGTTTCATCTTGCGCAGGTCGCGGCGGCGGCGTTCGTCGGACGCGAAACCGCCCGAGGAGAACCCGGGCGCACTTGCCGACGCGGCCCGATGCCTGCCGGTACCGGAAACGTCCGTAGTCACAGTTGACACCCATCCATTTCTACCCGCCGGCAGCGACTACGCTGGCCGGGTGATCGCAAATCGTCCCAGTCCGGCCGCGGCGGCGCGCGCCGCGGTGTCGGCGGCGACGAACGTGACCCGCGGAATCGAGCAGGCGCTGCTGGGCGGGTCGGTCGAGGAACGCGTCAAACCCGACGGTCGTCGGCAACGCTGGGAAAACCACAAACGGGAGCGCCGCACCGAGCTGACCGACGGCACGATGGCCGCCGTCCGTGAACTCGGCGCCGACGTCGGGATGGACGAGATCGCCCGGCACATCGGCGTTTCCAAGACAGTGTTGTACCGCTACTTCACCGACAAGAACGATCTCGGGGTTGCCACGACGGTGCGGTTCTTCGAGACCACCCTGATGCCGCGGCTGATCGAGACCATCACCGACGAGGTCGACGAGTACACCCTGACCCGCACCGTGATCAGCGTCTACGTCCGTGCCGTCGCCGACGAACCCGCGTTGTACCGGTTCGCGTTGTCGGCGTCGCCGAGTTCGTCGGTGACCTCGGCGGAGTCGGAGAAGCTGGTGGCGCAGTTGCTCACGTCGACCATCGTGATGCGGCTGGCTGAACGCGACGGTGATTCGGCGGGCGCCCAGGTGTGGGCGTACACCCTCGTCGGCGGTATCCAGCGTGCCGTCGATTGGTGGATGGGCGAACGATCCATCGGCGTCGACGATCTCATCGACTATCTGACGATGATGGTATGGAGTTCGATCGTCGGGGTCGCCGCGGTGAACGGTTCCCGTACCGCATTCATGGCCGATCCCCCACCGCTGCCCGATCACGAATGGACCGAAGGACATCGGGACAACCACGAGCGCGGTTCGGCCGACGACGAGGCCCCACTCCGGTGAGTCGGGTGGCATTGGTGACCGGCGCCAGTCGCGGTGTCGGTCTCGGGGTTGCCACCGCACTTCTCGACGCCGGCTGGACCGTCTACACCACCGCGCGCAGTGGGCGCGGACCCGACGGAGCCCGGGTGATCACCTGTGATCACACCGACGACGCGGCCGTCGGCGAGGTTTTCGAGACGATCGACGACGCCGAGGGCCACCTCGATCTGCTGGTCAACAACGTGTGGGCGGCACCGCGCGGGTTCGGCGGATTCAGCGAACCGTTCTGGCAGCGGCCGGTGAGCGACTGGGATTCGTTGATCGGGGTCGGACTGCGCGCCCATTACGTGGCGTCAGTGCACGCCGGCCGGATCATGGTGGCCGCCGGGTCGGGTCTCATCATCAACATCTCGTCGTTCGGGACACGCGGTCACCTGCACTCGGTGCTCTACGGCATGAGCAAGGCGGCACTGGACAAGATGGTCGCCGACATGGCCGTCGAACTGCAGGGCACCGGCGTTCACGCGGTGTCGTTGTGGTTGGGCCTGATCCGCACCGAGTTGCTGCTCTCCCTCGGCGTCGAGGAGTTCGCGGGCTTCTCGTTACAGCGCGCCGAGGACCCCGAGTTCGTCGGTCGGGTCATCGCGGCGCTCACCGACGACCCGGCGCTGGCCGACCTGACCGGACACACCCTCATCAGCGCGGAATACGGGCGCGAACACGGAATCGTCAACAATGATGGCGCGCAGCCCGATTCGCATCGCCAAGCTTTCGGCGGCGGACCACTCTACCCGCCGACCTGACCCGCGGCCCTGGTCGTGTTGGGTACCCTCTGGATCACACGACGAGGAGGTTGCATCATGGGCAAGCGCGGCGGAGGTTCGACGAAGGGCTGGGCACAAGAACCGATCGACGCATTGCGCGTGGGGACTGTCGGCCCGATCGCCGATTTCGCCCCGGACAGCACACCGGGTTTCGACGGCGACCGTCGCCTCGGCGAGGAGTTGCTCACCGAACGCGGTGAGATCCTCGCAAGCCTGCAGGAGTTGCTCTTCGCCAACGGCAGAGCCGGCGACCACCGCTCGGTGCTGCTGGTCCTACAAGGTATGGACACCGCGGGCAAGGGCGGGATCGTGCGACACGTCGGTGGCCTGCTCGACCCACAAGGTCTGAGCATCAAGGGATTCGGCAAGCCCACACCCGAGGAGCTCTCCCACGACTTCCTGTGGCGCATCCGCAAGGCACTGCCTCCGGCCGGACGCATCGGCATCTTCGACCGCTCCCACTACGAGGATGTCCTGCCCGTGCGCGTGCATTCCCTGGTACCGCAATCGGAGTGGGAAGCACGCTACGACATCATCAATCGATTCGAGCACGAACTCGTCGACGCCGGCACGACGGTGGTGAAATGCGCTCTGGTGGTGTCGAAGGACGAGCAGAAGGCTCGACTGGCCGAACGCCTCGACCGTCCCGACAAGTACTGGAAGTACAACCCGGGCGACCTCGACGAGCGCGCCTACTGGGACGACTACCTCGAGGCCTACCAAGCCATCTTCGACCGCTGCGACTCCGACGCCACCCCGTGGTATCTCATCCCCGCCAATCGGAAATGGTTCTCCCGCCTGGCAATCTGCGAACTACTCATCGATGCCCTGTCAGGTCTCGACCTCGATTGGCCCGCCGCCGATTTCGACGTCGCCGCCGAGAAGAAACGTCTGGCCGCCCTCCCCGACTGACCTCCCTCTCGAAGGCCGAGTACCTCTCCCGATGGTCGTGGTGTCCCCCTCCCGATGGTCGTGGTGCCTTCCACCGATGACCGAGTGCCCTTCCCCCGCTGGTCAAGGCGCCTTCCACCGATGACCGAGTACCGTTCCCCGTTGGTCGAGGTGCGAGCCGCGTGCGGCGAGCCTCGAGACCCGGTGAGACAACAAGCCTCCCAACCACATCGACAGCAAGACAAACGAAACCCGGACTCCCTACCACACCCCACCGACAGAAAATGAGCGCCGAAACACGTTGTCCACAACCAGAATTCACCAAAACACCCCTTGCGTCGAACACCCTGGCGAGGTAGACTCGACCCATCACACCGATCAGCCACCGGGGAGGGGCCCATGATCGACACCACCACAATTCTTGACGTCAAAGATGTTGACGCCGCGGAAGTTTTCGCTACCATCGTCACCCAACTCAGCGACCTGCAATGGAACCCGGACATGACCGGACCCCAAGCCTTCGGTGCGATGAAACAAGTCCTCCTGCTCCGCAATCTGGTCGATCACCACGCCACCACCCTCACCGGCGAACTGGACCGACTGGGCGTGGCCGACCACAAAACCACCCGACTCCGAGAACTGTTGATCAGCATGGGCTTCGCGCCCTCGGTCGCAGGTCGGTACGTGCGAATCTCGGCCACCAGCGACATTGACCTGTTGTTGGCGCATGCCGCCGACGGGTCCATCTCCTCCGAACACACCGACGCCATCGTGCGCGGACTGGCCCACATCGACACCCGCTCCCCCGAACCTCTCGACACCGTCCAACGGTGTGAATACCTGCGGAAACTGCTGTCCCACTACTTCGCTGGCTTCACCCCCGCCGAGATCAACCTCTACGCGCGGCAGCTGGGTAACGAGTTGGCGGCCGACACACCTGGCGGGTTACCGGCCGCCGAAGACAAGAGAATCAACTCCTACACCGACCGCATCACCGACGACGGACGGCTGGAAATCTCGGCGAACCTCGACATCATCGCCGGTGAAAAGACCCGCACCCTGATGGAAACCTTGTCGGCTCCCAAACCTCAACCCGACGGGTCGCCCGACCCCCGCACCCCGGAACAAATCTGTGCCGCCGCGTTCGAGACGATCGTCGAACTCGCGGCACAAGGATTGGCCGACACCACGTTCTCCGCGAAACCCACCAACGGACTGTTGTGGACCTGGTCGGCCGACAACCCGGCCCTCGGCGGGGACCTGCAGAACATGGGAGCCATCACCGAAGCGACCGCCAAGTTGTTGTCGTGCGACACCACGATCACCAAGATCATCCTCAACCCCAATGGGGTACCGCTCAGTGTTGGTCAAGAGAAACGCTTCTTCACCCCCGGCCAACGCAAAGCACTACTCGTCCGGGATCGCGGATGCATCACATGCGGTGCCCACGCCGGACGCTGCCAAGCACACCACGTGCACCACTGGGCCGATGGCGGTCCCACCGACCTCGACAACGGCTGCCTGCTCTGCACCAGCTGCCACGACGACGTCCACCACCACGGCTGGGACATCATCATGGGATACGACCGACACCCCTGGCTGGTCCCACCCGCCAGCATCGACCCGAAACGACAACCCGTACCGTCCTATCACCGACGCACCATGCCACTCGACGACACCGCAGCCTGACCTACCCTGCCCCACAACCTGAATCCCCGCACCCGGCCGGCCGGGACCGCATCCGTTGTTTGAGAACTCCATAGAGACAACCCCCACCCGATGGTCGAGGTGTGGTGCCGCCTGTGGCCCGGAAACCCGTCAGCACAAGAGGTCTCGAGGCTCGTCGCTAACGCTCCTCGGCACCTCGACCACCGGGGATGGGAAGGACCGTCGGGTGGGAAGGGTCGCCGGGTGGGAAGGGCGGAGCATCCTTCGAATCATCGTCTTCCCCCGATGGTCGAGGTGCGAGCCGCGTGCGGCGAGCCTCGAGACCGCCTGAGCGGTCGCTGGAACTGGACCACCGTGCCCCGGAATCCTTTCACCACAACAGGTCTCGAGGCTCGTCGCTGGCGCTCCTCGGCACCTCGACCACCGGGCGGGAAGGGCTGGAGCATTCCCGCGCGGGGTGGGACGGCAATCCGGGAGGGACCGGTCCCCCCGATGGTCGAGGTGTGAGCCGCGTGCGGCGAGCCTCGAGACCAACTGAGCCAGAGCTGGATTCGTGCAACTTCGCCCGGATATCAAACGGCACAGAGATGCCAGACTCACAAGTCACTGAGCGCTACGCCGGCGATCCTCAACTCCTCGATGCCCGTCGGGTCCGGACGCTGACTCTCGACGACGCAGCACACCGTGGGACACGAGCCCGACGACGATGGCCCAGAAGGCGCCGCTGATCCCCCAGAACGTCACGCCGGCGGCAGCGGTGACGAACGTCAGACCCGATGCGATCCGAAATTCGTTGTGGGTGAACGCACCAAGTAAAGCGTTGGCGAACGTTGCCAGCAATGCGAGCCCGGCCACCGACTCCAGCAACCCCTGCGGCGCAATCGCGGTGATGGTGACCAGCGCTCCGGAAGCCACCGCCAGCACCAGATAGCTGATGCCGCCGGACACCCCGGCGATCCATCGCCGGGTTCGGTCGGCGCCCGCCTCCTCTCCTGCGGCCAGCGCCGCCGACAAGGCAGCCAGGTTGATGGCGTGCCCACCGAACGGCGCGCCGACGACCGTACCGATCCCGGTCACGAACATAGCCGGACGCCAAGGGGTGTCGTATCCGAACGACTTCAACACCGCCACGCCGGGAACATTCTGCGACGCCATCGTCACCACATAGAGCGGGATGGCCAACCCGACGATCGCCGACACATCGAATCTCGGAGTGGTCCAGGTGATCTGCGGCCACCACTGCGTCGTCACACCCGCGCCGATACCGTGCACGCCCACATAGATGCCGATCACGACGAGGGCGGTCACCAACGCCAGGGGCAACGCCCAGCGGGTCAGCCACCTCGTCGCAACCAGCCACACCACGAGAATCGGCAGCGTCAACAGCGGCTGCGCTGCAAGCGATTTCATGGGCGCAAGACACAGCGTCAGCAAGACCCCGGCCAGCATCGCCTGTGCGATCGGAGTTGGTATCCGGCCGATCAGATCACCCAACGCCGGGATCAGCCCCGTCGCCAGGATCAGGATTCCGACGACGAGGAAAGCCCCGACCGCAGCCCGCCAGCCGGCGTGATAGTCCGCGCCCGCCGCCACCAGCATCGCCGCTCCCGGAGTCGACCAGGCCAGGGTGATCGGCTTACGCGTGGCCACACACAAAACGATGATCCCGACGGCGAACGTCACGGTGAGAGCAAGCAGACCCGACGCCGCCTGTCCGGGATCGGCGCCGACCGCACGCAACCCGGCGACCACCACGACGAACGACGACGTGAAGCCGACGAGCGCGGTGATGATTCCCGCGGTGATCGGTTCGCTGATCGACGATGCCGGAGAGGTGGTCATCGGGCCACCATAGCGCTATCGTTCTGTTTATGGAACACCCGGGGAGACCTGCGATCGGCGCGCGCATCACCGCCGCCCGCGAGCGACGCGGCATGAGCCTGTCGGCGTTGGCCCGCGCCGCCGGCATCGGCAAGGGATCTCTGTCCGAACTCGAATCCGGCAGGCGCAACCCGACTCTCGACACTCTCTACGCCGTCGCCGGCCCGCTCGGGGTACCGCTGACCGCGTTACTCGGCGAGGACTCGGGCACCGAGGGCTCGGGCCCGCACCTCTCGGCGCGACTTCTGCACGTCGAACACCATCCCGGCGGTGCCACCACCGAAGTGTTCTGGCTTGCGGTTCATCCGGGCGGCACCACGATCTCCCCCGCCCACGGACCCGGCGTCGTCGAACACATCCGGGTGGTGCGCGGACACGTCACCGCCGGCCCGATCGGAGCCGAGAAGACCGCCGGCCCAGGCCACTCCCTGCAGTGGGTGTCCGATTCCGACCACAGCTACCGAAGCGACGACGGCGCGCTGGCGGTGCTGACCATCGACTCGCCCGAGCCGCCCGACACCCCCGATACACGACCACCCGACAGACAACGACCCCCACGGCCGAAGCCGTAGGGGTCGTTGAGAATTCGGTTCAGTCCGGATCAGCTCAGCTGGTCGCCCGGCCGGGAGCCTTCTTGGCCGGGGCCTTCTTCGCCGGAGCCTTCTTGGCGGCGGCGATCTTCTTGGCGGGCGAGTCGTTGGCGGTGCGCGCCTTGCCCTCCACGGTGCCTGCCGCCCCGTCGATCTTGGATGCGGCGGTCGCGGCCTGCGCCTTGACGGTCTCGCCGGCCTCGGTGAGAGCCTCGGCGGCCTCGTCGAGCTTCTCGCCGGCCTCGAGTGCAGCCTCGTCGACCTTGTCGCCGATGGCATCGGCTGCGTCGTCGAGCGCGTCGCCTGCCTCACCGACGCGGGCTCCGACCAGACCGGCGATCTTGGCGGCCTGCTCGCCGACCGAGCGGGTCTGGGTCGACACGACCCCGAGGGCATCCTCGGTGAGATCGACGGCGTCGTTGTAGGTCTTCTCGGCGCGGGTCAGACCCTCCTGGACCAGCGGCTGCTGGCGCAGGCGCTCGAGGGTCTCCTCGCCGCGCTCGGCGAGCGAGTTGTAGAAGGTGGTGGCCAGCTCGACGTAGGGCTCGGCGACCTTGCGCAGCTCTTCGGGATTCAGCTTGGCACGCAGCTCATCGATACTCGGGACCTCGTCGGGCAGGTTGTTCAGCCGACTCTTGGTCTCCTCGAAGCGGGTGCTCGCGGTCTCGGTGGCGGTTTCGGTCCGCTCGCGCAGCTGCGCGACGGCATCGGTCACCTGTGCGATGGCCAGATCGCCCGCGCCGACGACTGCGTAGAAGGGGTTTGCCAGGGTTCGTTCGGCGGTGCTCATTGCGGCCTCCTTGGTGGGTTGTCAGAAGTTCAGCAGCGCAACGAATCTCGATTCTCGAGATCGACGAATGATCATCGGGACGGTGAAAGCTGGCCGAGATCGTCGGTGTTGCGGCGCTTCCACATACCAGTATCCACGCTTCGCTAGCAATTGCAAGCGCTTTGTTAGCACGGTCATAGCAACCCGGCCGCCCGCACCTACTCGTCGCCTGCACCTACGTGTCGCCTGCACCTACGTGTCGGCAGCCCCATCGGGGTAGGAATAGAAACCACGCCCCGCCTTCTTACCGATCCGGCCCGCCTCAACCATGCGCAACAGCAGCGGAGGCGGCGCATAGAGCGGTTCCTTGAACTCCTCGTACATCGAATCGGCGATCGCCTTGACGGTGTCGAGCCCGACGAGATCGGCCAGCCGCATCGGGCCCATCGGGTGTGCGCAACCGAGCACCATGCCCTTGTCGATGTCCTCGACGGTCGCGAAACCGGTGTCGACCATCCGGATCGCCGACAACAGATACGGCACGAGCAGCGCATTGACGACGAATCCGGAGCGATCGGCCGACCGGATCACCTGCTTACCGAGCACATCATGGGCAAACGTCTCGGCGCGCTCGCTCACCGCGGTCGCGGTCTCCAACGTGGTGACGAGTTCGACGAGCGGTAGCACCGGCACCGGATTGAAGAAATGCATACCGATCACCCGCTCGGCGCAGTGAGTTGCCATGCCCAGCTTCATGATCGGGATCGACGACGTATTGGAGGCGAGTACCGCATCGGGATCGGTGACGACCTTGTCGAGCTGCGCGAAGATCTGGGTCTTGACCAGCTCGTCCTCGACGAGCGCCTCGCAGACGATCTGCCGATCGGCAAAATCCCCGAGATCGGAGGTGAATCGCAGTCGGTACGAGGCTTGTTCGCGTTCACGTTCGGTGAGCTTGCCGCTCGACACCCCACGGTCGAGGGAGCGCAGGATGCGCGAGCGCCCGGCATTGGTGAGTTCGCGCGTCGCCTCGTACACCAGGACGTCGGCGTTGGCGCGAGCGCACACCTCGGCGATCCCGGCGCCCATCTGCCCCGCGCCGACGACACCCACGCGCGAGATGACCTCACCGGACATTGCAGCACTCCTCGCAGCAGATCAATCAGAAAACCAGAACTCAATGTCGATACACAACAACGGATTTCGGCGGCGACGCACCTCCTGCGGGGTACGGTCACACACTGCCCGTACAGGAACAGGCGGCCCGCGACGTGAGTCACGGGCCGCCTGTCCGGTGCGTCTTTCGCGCGAACAGCCAGTCCTAGTGGAACTGACCTTCCTCGGTCGAGCCCTTGAGGGCTGCGGTCGAGGTGTTGGGATCGACGGTGGTGGCGATCTTGTCGAAGTAGCCGGCGCCGACCTCACGCTGATGCTTGGTGGCGGTGTAACCGCGCTCCTCGGCGGCGAACTCGCGCTCCTGCAGCTCGACGTAGGCGCTCATCTGGTTGCGGGCGTAGCCGTAGGCCAGATCGAACATCGAGTAGTTGAGGGCGTGGAAGCCGGCCAGCGTGATGAACTGGAACTTGAAGCCCATTGCGCCGAGCTCGTTCTGGAACTTCGCGATGGTCGCGTCGTCGAGGTGCTGCTTCCAGTTGAACGACGGCGAGCAGTTGTAGGCCAGCAGCTGGTCGGGGAACTCGCTCTTGACGGCCTCGGCGAACTTGCGGGCCAGCTCCAGGTCGGGCTTGCCGGTCTCCATCCAGATCAGGTCGGAGTACGGGGCGTAGGCCTTGGCGCGGGCGATGCAGGGCTCGATGCCCTTCTTCACGCCGTAGAAGCCTTCCGCAGTGCGGGTGCCGTCGAGGAACGGCTTGTCGCGGTCGTCCACGTCGGAAGTGATCAGGGTGGCGGCCTCGGCATCGGTACGGGCGATGACGACGGTCGGCGCGCCGGCGACGTCGGCGGCCAGGCGAGCCGAGGTCAGGGTACGGATGTGCTGCTGGGTGGGGATGAGCACCTTGCCACCGAGGTGGCCGCACTTCTTCTCCGAGGCGAGCTGATCCTCCCAGTGGGTACCGGCGGCACCCGCGGCGATCATGGCCTTCTGCAGCTCGTAGACGTTGAGCGCGCCACCGAAGCCGGCCTCGCCGTCGGCGACGATCGGCACGACCCAGTTGTCAACGGAGGTGTCGCCCTCGACCTTGGCGATCTCATCGGCGCGCAGCAGCGCGTTGTTGATGCGACGCACGACCGACGGGACCGAGTTGGCCGGGTAGAGCGACTGGTCGGGGTAGGTGTGACCGGAGAGGTTCGCGTCACCGGCGACCTGCCAGCCGGAGAGGTAGATGGCCTTGAGTCCGGCGCGCACCTGCTGAACGGCCATGTTGCCGGTGAGGGCACCGAGGGCGTTGATGTAGTTGTCGCCGTTGACACCCTCCCAGAGGATCTCGGCGCCACGCCGGGCCAGGGTGGGGTCCTCGACGACCGAGCCCTGCAGCTCGACGACCTGGTCGGCGGTGTATTCGCGGGTGATGCCCTTCCAGCGCGGGTTGGTGTCCCAGTCCTGCTGGATCTCCGCGGCGGTACGGGGCTTTCCGACGTTGCTCATTAGCCACTTCGCTTTCGTTGTACTACTCGGCCCGACGTGACCGATGGTGTGCGGCCCGTGCCTGGAGCCCGGAGCCGAATCCCTTGCTGACAGACGCCCGGATTCGACGGGAGGTGCAATCGATGACCGCGGCCGGAGGGCCACTGTCACTTTTGCGAACTCGCCGGAGCGAACCAGGTGTGTCTGCAACCAAGAGTGCCACAGGGCAAAGCCGCAGGTCCAGTGAGGTTTGTGCTGTGAACACTGGCCACGATTGCCCTCGGTTTTGCAAATGTTGCGAAGGACGCCGTGTGAAAGTCGCGCCCGTCTCATAAAAAAGTACGCGCGTACTGGGATTTCTTGCGATCCGACCGTGCCGGTCGATGCGGGAGTCGACGGCGCGCTGGAGTACCTGCGGGGTTAGCCCCACCGTGCAGATGTGACGACCTTCACACGAAACACCGCGAAGCCACCACGACCGGACGCCGCGCCGAGCCCTTGCGCGCTCAGGCCTTGCGACCCTCGGCGGCCACCGACAGCGCACTACCGAACAGCGTCACGAAGTCCTGTTCGGCGATCGGGGCGTGGGCGGTGGGGACAGGCGCGGGCGGCGCAACGGCGTCGGTCGGGTCGCCGGACACCGTGAGACTCACCGAGACCGGCGCGGCCCCACCCGGGCGGGCGACGATCGCGTAGCCCACGTAGTCGATACGGGTACGGACCGACCGATCCGCCAAGGTGGTCGTGGTCGCCGACTTCACGAGCAGCATCTGTTCGACCTTCTCGGCGTCCTTGCCGAGTTCGGGCGCGGCCATCTCGGAATGCACGGTGACGATGCCCGTCCCGGCGAGATTGCCCGTCGTGATCATCGTCTGCGTGCGCGCACAGGAGCCGATCATGGCGGCCACGTCGGCGCCGATGTCACGCATCTCGGTGGTCACCAGCTCGACGAGCCCCCCGAAGGAGGCCTGCGCGGCCAGCACCGCCGAATTCGCCTCGGTCAGGGTCGGATTGAGCTTCGCATCGGCGGTGGGCCGGCACTGCTGCGGAGTGACCTCGGTGGCGTCGGCCGCCTTGAGTTGCGTGGAGTTGGCGTCGACGAGCTGGGACACCGACAGCTCGGTGGCGGTGAATCCGACCGGCAGCGTCGACGGGTCGAGCAGCAGGTCGGCAGGTACGGCCGCCAGATCGGGGACGGTCGTCGGCGCATGCCCACACGCCACGGTCACCGTCGCGACGAGGCCCAGCACCACCGCCGCCGGCCCCGCCATCCTCCCCCTGCGCCGATGAGCGCGCCCTACCCGCACGCCGTCACCGTACCCTGAAGCTCATCGACTCCCCCGGGATCGGGCGCATCGGCCGGGGTGTCCCGGCGATGGTGAGCAGCGGAGGTGTGCGGTGACCAAGACCTATGCGGGTGCGCGAAGCTACGTGGGTTCACGCCTGCGCCAACTGCGTTCCGAGCGCGGCCTCTCGCAGGTCGCGCTGGCCCAGACCCTCGAGATCTCCCCGTCCTATCTCAACCAGATCGAGCACGATGCGCGGCCACTCACCGCCAAGGTGCTCGCCCGGATCACCGAGACCTTCGGCGTCGACGCCGGATTCTTCGACTCCCAGGACGACGTCCGCCTCGTCGCCGAGCTGCGGGAGGTGCTGCTCGACGACGATGTCGAGGCCACCGACACCGCGCTCGATCCGCAGGAGATCAGCGCGATGGTCGCCGGACACCCCGACATCGCGAACGCGATGGTCACGCTGTACCGGCGCTACCGAAATTCCTCCGATCAACTCGCCGCGGCGACCGACGAGCGCGGCGACGGATCGATGCGTGGCGCGATCACCGCACCACACGAGGAGGTGCGCGACTACTTCTACCAGCGCCGCAACTACATTCACGAACTCGACATCGCCGCCGAGGAGATGACCACCCGGATGCGCATGCATTCCGGCGATGTGCGCCGCGAGATCATCGATCGCCTGGAGAAGCGTCACGGCGTCACCGTCGTCCGCCGCGTGGACCTCGGTGACTATGTGCTGCACCGGTTCGACCCGGACACCCGCCGGTTGGAGGTGTCGGCGGCGCTCTCGTCGGGGCAGCGCGCCTTCAAACTCGCAACCGAACTGGCGCTGCTGGAGTTCGGTGATCTCATCGACGAGCTCGTCGAAGCGGGAACCTTCACCAGCGACGAGGCCCGCTCGCTGGGCCGGTACGGTCTGGCCAATTACTTCGCGGCCGCAACCCTGTTGCCCTACAGCCAGTTCCATGGCGCGGCCGAGGATTTCCGGTATGACATCGAACGGCTCTCGGCGTTCTACGCGGTCTCCTACGAGACGATCTGCCATCGGCTCTCGACGTTGCAACGGCCCAATCTGCGGGGCATCCCATGGTCGTTCGTGCGTGTCGACCGGGCCGGCAACATGTCGAAACGCCAGTCCGCCACCGGATTCCACTTCTCGTCCTCGGGCGGTACCTGCCCGCTGTGGAATGTGTACGAGACGTTCGGCTCACCGGGCAAGATCCTCACCCAGATCGCCGAGATGCCCGACGGCCGTGAGTATTTCTGGATCGCACGGACCGTCGAGCGGCGGGCGGCACGCTTCGGCCAACCCGGTAAGACCTTCGCGATCGGCATGGGGTGCGAGCTGCGGCATGCCGCGCGCGTCATCTACTCCGACGGTCTCGAGATCGGTCCGCAGGCGCGGATCACCCCGATCGGTGCCGGTTGCCGTGTGTGCGAGCGCCAGCACTGCGCGCAACGCGCCTTCCCCTCGCTGGGCACACGGCTGCGGGTCAACGAGCACGGGAGCACGGTCTCGCCCTACATGAACATCTGACGAGACGGCGTCGGCCGACGAAACCGGCGCCGATCACGGCGGTGCATCGACCGTTCGCTATCCTCATCGGATCGACGGGGGGATTCGATGCTGGAACCAGGTCAGGTCTTCGCCGGTCATCGGGTGATCGGACAGCTCGGGGCGGGCGGAATGGGCGAGGTGTACCTCGTCGAGCATCCCGGGTTGGGACGCAAGCAGGCACTCAAGGTCATCGCGGGCGCCGCCCACTCCCCCGGCCTGCGGGAACGCTTTATCAACGAGGCGCGGACGGTGGCGTCCCTCGATCATCCGAACATCAACGCGATCCACGCCTTCGGCGTCGAGGACGGCCTTCCGTGGTTCACGATGCCCTACCTCGACGGTGCCGACCTGTCCCTTGCCAGGCTCTCGGCCGGCGAGAAGACCACCGTGATCACGGCGGTCGCACACGCCCTCGATCACGCGCACCGTCGAGGCGTGATCCATCGCGACATCAAGCCCGCGAACATCGTCGTCACCCGCGACGCGGGAACCGGCGCCATCGATCGGGTGGTGACGCTCGATTTCGGGATCGCCCGCGCCGCGGAGTCCCCGCACGTGACATCGACCAACCTGTTCCTGGGCACCCTCGTCCACGCTGCTCCCGAGGTGATCGACGGTGAACCGGCGAGCGCGGCCTCCGACGAGTACGCGTTGGCCTGCACCGCGTACGAAATCCTTTCGGGCCGTGCGCCGTTCGGCGGAGAAGGACCCGCGGCGCTGCTCGCGTCGAAGCTGACCAAACCCGTGCCGCCGCTGGCACCGACCCAGCCGGCGTACGCCGCGGCCGACACCGTGCTGGCGCGCGCACTCGCCGCCGATCCCGCGCAGCGCTTCGGCACCTGTTCGGCGTTCGCCGAGGCGCTGGCATCCGCATTGGCGACCCCACCGGCGCCGCCGACGATCATCGGCCCCGTGTGGGGACCGTCCGGTCCCGTCACACAACATGGGCCGGCGACGATCGGGGCACCGGTGATCGGCGCATATCTCCCACCCCGGCCGCCGCCGCAGGGTCCGATGCCGTTCGGTGGCCCCGGCCCCGGTCACCCTGGCTATCCCGGTAGGGGTCATCCCGGAGCGCCACCGGCGTGGCCGCCCGCGCCACCGAGGCCACGTCGACGGCGACGGTCACTGCTGATCGGCGGCGCGGTTGTCCTCACGCTGCTGCTCGTCGCCGGAGTCACCGTCACCACCGTGCTGCTCACCCGGCCGTCTCCCGCGCCACCCCGCGTCGGTGCGACGGCGCTGTCGTCCAGCGGCGAAACCACCTGTGCCGTCGTCGATCACCACGCCTACTGCTGGGGTGACAATTCCAGCGGCCAGGTCGGCAACGGGGATCCGCCGCCGTCGGACGGTACGAGCGAATACGTGCTCGCACCCACCCGTGTCGAGGGTCTCGACGATGTGGACAAGGTCGTCACCGGGTCCGATCACAGCTGCGCAGTGGCCGCGGGTAGCGCGTACTGCTGGGGCGACAACGGCACTGGGCAACTCGGGTCGGGCCAGGAATCGTCGACTCCGGTGGTGCGCCCAGCACAGGTGAAGGGCCTGCCCGGCACGGTGACCGACATCGCCGTCGGCTTCTACAGCACCTGTGCCGTCGCCGACGGAAAAGCCTATTGCTGGGGCTACAACTCGAGCGGCCAGCTCGGCAACGGCGTCGAGGAGAGTTCGTCGGACGTCATCACGCCCACGCTCGTACAGGGACTGCCGAGCACCGTGAGTGCCATCTCGTCGGCGTATCGCACGACCTGTGCGATAGCCGGGGGTGCCGTGTACTGCTGGGGCTACAACTCCGACGGACAGGTCGGTAACGGCTCGACCGCCGACAGCACCACAGCCGTGGCGGTGCCGGGAATCGCCGGTACCGTCACCCATATCAGCGTCGGCTTTTATCACAGTTGCGCGATCGCCGACGAGAAGGCATATTGCTGGGGCGACAACACTTTTCATCAGATCAGTAGTAGCGAGTCGTCGCCGGCGACCGCACCGACACCGGTGACCGGACCGACGGGACCGGTCACCGACATCTCGGCCGGATACTTCGCCACCTGCCTGGTCGCCGGGGCCAGGGCCTACTGCGCGGGCGACAACGACGACGGGCAGATCGGTACCGGCTCGACCGACGTCGGCAACCAGCCCACCGTTCCGCAGCTCGTCACGGGAATGGACAGCAAGGTCACCGCGATCACCACCGCCCGCAGTACGGCCTGCACGATCTCCGATCTCGTCATCTACTGCTGGGGCGCCAACGAGGTCGGCCAGGTCGGCAACAATCAGTTCGGTACGTCGCCGGTCACCCGCCCGAGCGCGGTAGTGAACCTCCCGTCATGACCCCGCCGGCAACCGGCACGGAACCAAGGAGACTCATGAAACGCCTCACCGGAGCATTGGTGGCCGTCGCCGTCGCCACGCTCGGCCTGGCTGCATGCGGCGACGACTCGACACCGACGGTGCAGACGGTGACCAGGACGACGGTCATCGAGACGACGACCACGACCACCACGACGTCGACGGTCGCCACGGTGACCGCCACGGAGACATCGTGATGGGCCACATCCACAGGGACCGTCGGAAAATGCCTGTGCCACAGGTTGATCGGACACGACCGCCGATCCGCTGGACGCGAGCGCGCCTCGCCGTGGACGTGGCGGCACTGGTCGTGGTCTCCTGTCTCGCCGCGTGCGGGGGCGGTTCGGGAACCACACAGACGACGACGGTCACCAACACCACGGTGCGCGTGAGTACGGTGACCGTGAGCACCACCGCGACCTACACCACGACGACCACCGTCACCGGCGCGCCGCCGCCCTGATCCACACGAGGGTCAGTAGACCATCACCCGGACGTTCTCGGCGACACATGCGGGCTTGTCGGAGCCCTCGATCTCGACGGTGTTGACCACCACCATGGTCACGCCCTTGGGGCCTTCCTCGACGGAGGTGATCACGGCGTTGGCGCGGATGCGGGAGCCGACCGGCACCGGATTGGGGAAACGCACCTTGTTCAAGCCGTAGTTGATGACGAGCTTGGGGCCCTCGACGGTGAAGATCGACCCGGCGAGCATCGGCAGTAACGACAGCGTCAGGAAGCCGTGTGCGATGGGCGCACCGAACGGCCCGGCCTTCGCGCGCTCCGGGTCGACGTGAATCCACTGATGGTCGCCGGTGGCCTCGGCGAACTGGTTGACCCGTTCCTGGGTGATCTCGAGCCATTCGCCGGAGCCGAGGTCTTCGCCGATCGCGGCCTTGACGTCATCGAGGGAACTGAACACGCGCGGTGTGATAGTCGTCATAATCGCCGTAGTCTACCGTGATGCCATGAGCACCCCTCGGATCGCTCCCGGTGGATTCCGCGACCTCGGCCCCGCCAACTGGGCCTTCACCCGCCTCGCCGCGCGCGTCACCGGTGTCCACGACACCCACATCTTCTCCACGCTGGGCCGCACCCGCGGATTGTTCCGGGCGTGGATGTATTTCGGGGCGCGGCTGATGCCGTTCGGGACGTTGTCCCGCAAGGACTCCGAGATGGTGATCATCCGTGTCGCACATCTGCGCGGTTCGGCGTACGAGCTCGACCATCATCGTCGGATCGGCAAGCGCGCGGGTATCACCGACGACGAACTCGCGCGCATCCTCGAGGGTCCCGACGCCGGGTGGGGGGATCGCGAACGCGCCATCCTGCGCGTCGTGGACCAACTGGTGACCACCCGCGACGTCGACGACGTCGCGTGGGAGGCGTTGCGCCGCCATCTCGATGAGCGCCGCACCATCGGCTTGCTTCTGCTCGTCGGCCAATACGACATGCTGGCCACCACCCTGCACACCTTGCGGGTGCAACTCGACGTCCGCGCCTGAGGGCGCCCGACAATGCCGTCATTTGCCGCGCGGATGATGCGCAACCCGCTGTTCTCCCGCGTCTACGAGCACGCGTGGCGGCCGGTGTTCACCCGCGGCTTCAGTCTCGGCAGTCCCGAGACCGCCGACTACGACGCCGCATTGCGCGCCTACCTGTGCCGGCCCGGGGATCGCATGGTCCTCGACATCGCCTGTGGACCAGGCAATTACACCCGTGACATCGCTGCGGGCCTCACCGGCGACGGACGCGTGGTCGGCATCGACTATTCACCGTCGATGCTGCACACCGCGGTCGCCACCAACAGCATCGTCCGCGCGAGCTACCTCCGTGTCGACGCGCACGCGATCCCGTTCGCCGACAACACCTTCGACGAGGTGATCTGCCTGGCCGCGCTCTACCTGGTCCCCGACCCGCTCCCCGTGCTCGACGAGATGCTGAGGGTGGCGCGCCCCGGTGCGCTGCTGGTGGTGTTCACCTCGGTGGCCGGACCGGTCTCGACGGTGCCCGGCGTGAAGACGGTGGCGGCCATCGGCGGCTACCGCGTCTTCGGGCGCGACGAGATCACCGGCGCACTGCGCCGTGGCGGCGCCGAGCACATCGAGCAGACCGTCATCGGCGAGGGGCAGTATGTGCTGGCGCGGGCTCCCGGTGGGAACTGACCGAACGCACCAGCGGCGCAACGCCTTCGGCGAACCAGAACGCCTCCTCGATGTGCGGTTGCCCGGACAGGATGAAGTGGTCGATGCCGATCGCCCGGTACTGGGCGATGAGGTCGGCCACCTCGGCGTGGCTGCCGACGAAGGCGGTTCCGGCTCCCGGACGAACCAGGCCGTAACCCGCCCACAGCCCCGGTACACCTCGAGGTTGTCCAGGTCGGCGTTGAGGGCGAGCTGCCGGCGTTGCCCCTCGGACTCCGACTGCGAGAGCCGTTGGCGGGCAAGCTCGATCAATGCCGGGTCCATCCGCGACACCAACTTGCGGGCCTCGGCCCACGCCTCCTCGCGAGTGTCGCGGGTGATCACGTGCGCCCGGATTCCAAAGGTCAGTTCCCGACCGTGCCGGGCGGCGCGGGCACGCACGTCCTCGACGAGTGCGGCCACCTTCTCCGGCGGTTCGGTCCACGTGAGATAGGTGTCGACGGTGGCCGCGGCCACCTCGCGCGCATACTCGCTGGCACCACCGAAGAACACCTGTGGCACCGGGTTCGGCGGATGGCCCACCACCGCGCCGGTGACGTCGTAATGCTCACCGGGGAAATCGAACGGCGTTCCCGTCCAGGCGTGCCGGACGATCTGCAGGAACTCCCCGGTGCGGGCGTAGCGCTGCTCTTTGGTGAGCCGGTCACCGAACCGCGCCTGCTCCTGCGCGTCACCGCCGGTGACGATGTTGAGGGCGAGACGGCCGCCGGAGAACTCGGCGAAGGTCGCGGCCTGCTGGGCGGCAAGCGTCGGGGTGATCAGCCCGGGCCGGAAGGCGACGAGGAACTTCAGGCGGCTCGTCTCCCGGATGAGTGCGGCGGTGGTCAGCCACGCATCGTGGCACCAGGTTCCGGTCGGGGTCAGCACCGACTCGAAACCCAACCGTTCGGCGGTCTTCGCCACCAGCGCGAGGTAGTCGAGATCGGGTGGCCGGATCGCCGACGCGGTGCCCAGGATGCCCGCCGACTGCAGTCCGCCGATGACCTCACGTCCGTCGCCGGAGGTCGGCAGGAACCAGTGAAAGTGAGCGTCGCGCTGGGCTTCTGCGGTCATTGCGTACTCACCGCGTAGGGCGCCACCGCGGAGTTGAAGCGCTTGTCGACGAAGTCGGCGATGACGGGCTTGTGGTCGAGCTGCCCGGCGGCGGCGAAGGCGTCGGCCAGTTTCTGCTCCGAGGCGACCACGGTGTCGTCGATCTCGATGGCCGGCCGGACGCTGCGCTGCTGTGCCGCCAGGGCGGCCTGCGGGTCGATACCGATCGCCTTCGCGTACTGCTGCGACCAGGTCTCGACATTGGCCGACGCCCACTTGCTCGCCTTGGCCAGGTGTTCGACGAAGATCCGCAGTGCGGTGTTGCGCTTCGCGTCGGCAAGTGCCTCGTTGGACGCGATGCCGAAGCCGTAGCCGTTGACCACCCCGGTCCCCGACGCGAGGATCTTCGCACCCGAATCCTGTTGCACGATCGCGGTATACGGGTCCCAGATCGCCCACGCGTCGACCGCGCCGCTGGAGAAGGCCGACAGCGCGTCGGCGGGCTGCAGGAAGACCGGGGTGACGTCGGTGCCGAGCTTCAGGTTCGCCTTGCCCAACTGCTCGAGGAGATTGCCGTGGGCCGAACTCCCCTTGGCCACAGCGACTTTCTTGCCCTTGAGTTGTTCGACGGAGGTCAGGGTGGAGCCGGCGGGCACGAGGATGACGTCACCACCGGCGTTGTTGGTGTAGGCGGAGACGATCTTGATCTTCGCGTTCGACGCCGCACCGAAGATCGGAGGAGTGTTACCGGTGACGGCGAAGTCGATCTTGCCCGCGGTGGCGGCCTCGATCTCCGGCGGACCCGAGGTGAACGTCGAGAACTCGACCTTGAACGGCAGCGAATCGAGTTCTCCCGCAGCGCGCATGAGCGATTCGGTGCCGCCCTTCTGATCGCCGACGCGCAACGTCAGGCCGGCCAACTGTGCGGGGTCGACGCTGGCGTCGGCGACGGCGCCGGTCGAATCCTCTTTGCTGACACAGCCGCTGAGCGCCAGCGCGAGAATCCCGGCCAGGACGACGAGTACGGTCGCACGCCCGCGGAACCCTCCGGCGGACATGCGTGAACCACGAGACATTTCTTCCACGAGCCTTTCGATGATGCCGACCCGACAGACGTCGGGCCAAGAAAACTGTTGAGCGTGAACGTGCGGTGAGCGCCCTATTCGCCGAGGGCGTCGAGCAGTCGGGTCCGCAGATGTGCGGTCTGCGCTGCGCCGTCGGGATCCCGCGGCGCGTCGACGGTGACGTCGGCGGCGATGTGCCCGTCGGCGAGCACCACCACCCGGTCCGCGAGGCGCAGTGCCTCGTCGACGTCATGGGTCACGACGAGAACGCTGAATCCGTGGACCTGCCACAGATTGATGAGCAACCGGTGCATGGCCGCCCGGGTCAATGCGTCGAGGGCGCCGAAGGGCTCGTCGAGCAGTAGGAGTTGCGGGTCGGCGACCAGGGCGCGCGCCAGCGAAACCCGTTGGGCCTGACCGCCGGACAGTTGCGCCGGCCACGCGTCGGCCTTGTCGGCCAGCCCGACCTCGGCGAGGGTGTCGCTGACCCGTGCGGCGGCGGCCGCACCCTTGAGTCGGGAACGGACGACCCCGAATTCGACGTTGCGGCGCACCGTGCGCCAGGGGAACAGCCGTGGCTCCTGAAATGCCACCGCGGGTGCCCCCGACGTGGTGACGTCACCCGTCGAGGGTTGCGACAGACCGGCGAGCAGCCGCAGCAGGGTCGATTTGCCGCTGCCGCTGCGGCCGATGATGGCGACGATCTCGCCGGTGCGCACGGTCAGGGACACGTTGCGCAGCACCGGTTCCGCGTCGCCGTAGGCGAAGGTCGCCGCCGACACCTGCCCGGCGATCTCGGTCGATTGGGTTGTCCGCGTGGCGCTCGCGGCATCGATGATGGCGGTCATGGGGCAGCCTTCCTCAGTTGGTCCGTTGGTAGCGCGTGGTGTATCGCTCCAGCGCCCGCACGATGGCGTCGGTGATCAATCCCAGTGCCGCATAGATGATCAGGCCGAAGAACACGACGTCGGTGCGCAGGAAGTCGCGCGCGTTGTTGATCAGGTATCCCAGCCCGGAGGTCGCCGCGATCTGTTCGGCGACGATCAGACTGAGCCAGGCGATCGCCAGCGACTGCCGGAGTCCGACGAGGATCTGCGGCATGGCACTGGGGATGACCAACTCCCGAATCGTCTGCAGGCGGCCGAATCCGAGGACCTTGGCGTTCTCGCGGAGCTTGGGATCGATCTGTCGGATCGCCGCCGAGGTGTTGAGATACAGCGGGAAGATCGCGCCGAGAGCCACCAGCAGGATCTTCGGTGTCTCCTCGATCCCGAACCACAGGATGAACAGCGGGATGAGACCGAACAGCGGAAGCGCCCGGATCGCCTGCATGTTGGGGTCGATGATCGCATCGGAGATCCGGCTCAGTCCGACGATCACGCCGAGCCCGATGCCGATGAGCACGCCGAGCCCCAGGCCGATCGCCACACGTTCGGTGGAGGCGACGATGGCGTCGGTGAGTTCACCACTCTGCAGCTTCTCCCAGCCGGCCTCGGCGATGAGCGAGGGTGCGGGCAGCTTGTCCTGCGGAAGGAACCCCAGAGCGCTGCCGAGCTGCCACAGTGCGAGCACGCCGATGGGTGAGAGGACCCGTATCCACGTCAGCACCCGTGAGTGTCGTGCCGCGCGGATCTGCGCCGCCGACCTGGTGCCCGGTGGCCGCCCGGGCGGCGTTGCCCCCGCAGGCGTGGAACCCGAGGAGTTGGA
Organism: Gordonia sp. L191; assembly: GCF_030077625.1. Lineage (NCBI taxonomy): Bacteria > Bacillati > Actinomycetota > Actinomycetes > Mycobacteriales > Gordoniaceae > Gordonia > Gordonia sp. L191. The sequence continues at coordinate 4,237,022 of NZ_CP125996.1, forward strand.
ACCGGAGGTAAGAGAAATTGCCATGATGGTGGGCAATGATGCGGCAGTTCCGGCGCCGGCAGAACGATTGCACTCAGCATGACGCGAAGTGGCTTCGGCCGGTTCCGGACTCGACACCGATGTTCGCACTGTGTGATGGGTGCATCGCGCGATGGGTCGGCGCCGGGTGCTTGTTCTGCGGTCAGAACGTGCGATAGTCGCGCACGCTCATCCGGTTGCCCCGTCGCTCGGGACGTGAGCCGTGCATCTCGACCATCCGGATGATCCGATAGCGGTGTCCGGCATAGGGTTCGAGGAGTTCGAGCATCCGCGCGTCATCCACCGGCTCCCCGATGAGCGTCTGCCCGACCGCCGAGGGGATGTGGTAGTCGCCGACGGGGACCGCGTCGGCGTCGCCGACCGCTCGCGCCCGGGTCTCGGCGACGGTCCACGGGCCGACACCGCGCAGGATGTCGAGCCGGTCGGCATGCCGGTCCACATCGAGTGAGGTGGCGCCTCGGATCGTGCGCATCCGCACCGGTTCGGCGCCGCTGCGATGCCAGTCCCACACCGGGATCGAGGGCCACTGCTCTTGCGGCGGCGGGACACGCATGTCGTCGGGCACCGGCCCGGGCGCCCGGGAACCGTGGCGGCGCACCAGGTATCGCCACGCCCGCCAGGCCTCGGCGCCGACCACCTTCTGTTCCAGAATGGCCGGCACGAGCGCTTCCCACACCCGCCCGGTGGCCCCGATGCGTAACCCGGGTGAGCGGGCGACGAGTCCGGCGACCACCTCGTCGTGGATGGGCATGGACTCGGGGGCGTCGTCGCCGCCGAGCATCGCGGGCATCGATTCGAGCAGCCAGTCGGCGCCGTCGCCCCACGCGCGGCCGACGATGCGCTCACCGTCGACGCGCACGGTCAGGGTCGCCGGTCCGTCCGGGGTGTGGCTCGTGCGCCACACCGACCCGTCTCGGCCGTAGCGGAATGCCGGGTCGCCACCGCCGCGCCGGTGCAGTCCCAGCGTGTATCGCAGATCCACCGGTCCCGGCGGCATCCACACCCTGGTGCGCTCGGCGTTCATCGTCCTCGACTGTATCCATTGACGCCGACAATCCCGGCGGGGACGAACCACCGCGGACGAGACGTTCAACCGAACGACCATCCGTCGAGCGGACGCCTCGCCCGCCGTTATCCTCATCGGTGGCTCCGGTGTGCCCGGAAGCATCGACACAGGGGGCATTTCATGCGCAATACGATCCGCGGTGGCGTGGCGGCCGCGACGGCCACCACCATGGTCCTGCTGATCGCCGGCTGCACGACGTCGGGGACCCCGCAGGCCGCTGACGCGTCGTCGGCTGGTCCGTCGACAGCGTCGTCGAGCGGTGCGTCGACGAGCAGCGGCGATCCCGCGAAGGTCAAGGCCCTGGTGGTCACCGCGGCCGATCTCCCGGCCGGATTCACCCTCACCCCGCTGCCGGAGGATCAGTTCCAGAAGGCGGTGTCGCAGTTCCAGGGCACCACCCGCAACGCGACGATCGTCCCGGCCGCGTGCGCCGATCTGCAGAAGCTGCCGGACGTGGACGCCTCGAAGCTCGGTGTCGCGGTCGCGACCTCCACGAGCGGCGGCATTCTCAGCGAGGGCCTCGCCGCGCAACCGAGCGACGTCGCCGCGGCACGGGCGAGGGCGACGGGGCCCTGCAAGAACTACTCGATCACGATCAACACCGGCGCGGCCGCAGGAACCACCGCGACCGCGACCAACACGGTGGTGCCGGCGCCGACCACCCAGGCGGAGCCGAGCGATGTCCTGGTGCTGCGTCAGGATCAGAAGGTCTCCACGGCCGGCCAGGCCGTGACCGTGACCACCTACACCGGTTTCGCGTCGGTGAAGGGGTACAGCGTCTCGGCCCTCTACACCGCGATCACACCGGGCGCCGCTCCCGACGACGCCGCCTTCCGGCAGTTCTTCACCGCGGCGGTGAACAAGGTCGCCACGCAGGGCTGAGCGGGGCCGGGCGCTCCGGCATCGACGGCTCGCGACACACACGCGGCCCGTCTCGGTCAGCGCCGGTGGTACACCACGGGCGTCGGCCGGGACGGGCCGCGTTCGTCGCGTGACTCAGAGGTTGATCATGTGCCCGATCGCGCCGTGGAACGTTTCCTGCAGCGCTTCGCTCATCGTCGGGTGGGTGTGGACGTTGCGTGCGAGTTCACGCGCGGTGAGGTCCCACTTGTGGGCCAGCGTCAGCTCGGGAAGCATCTCGGAGACGTTGTCGCCCACCAGATGTCCGCCGAGGAGTTCCTCGGTCTCGGAGTTGGTGACGAGTTTGACGAAGCCGGCGGTCTCGCCGAGTCCCTGCGCCTTGCCGTTGGCGGAGAACGGGAAGGTCGACACGGTCACGTCGTAGCCTTCGTCCTTGGCCTGCGCCTCGGTCAGACCGAACGAGGCGACCTGCGGCTGACAGAACGTCGCGCGCGGCATGAAGCGGTAATCGCCCAGCGTCATCGTCTCCGCGCCGGCCATCGTCTCGGCGGCGACCACACCCTGCGCCTCGGCCACGTGTGCGAGCTGCAGCTTGGCGGTCACGTCGCCGATGGCGTAGATGCCGTCGACGTTGGTGCGCATGTGGTCGTCGATCGCGATGGCGCCGCGTTCGGTGAGTTCGACGCCGGTCTTCTCGAGGCCGTAGCCGTCGACGCGAGGGGCGAAGCCGACCGACATCAGGACCTTGTCGACGGTCAGTTCGCCGTCATTGTCCTTGGCGTCCTTGTAGGTGACGGTCACGCTGTCACCGTTGTCGGTGACGGTCTGCACCTTGGTGGAGGTCAGCACCTTGACGCCGAGCTTCTTGTATTCCTTGGCGATGGCCTTGGAGACGTCGATGTCCTCGTTGGGCAGGACCCGATCGAGGAATTCCACGATCGTGACGTCGACCCCGTAATTGGCCAGCACATACCCGAATTCCATGCCGATCGCGCCTGCGCCGACGATCACGATGGACTCGGGTAGCTCGCGGGTGAGGATCTGGGTCTCGTAGGTGACGACGTTGTCGCTCAGCTCGACGCCCGGCAGCAACTTGACGGTCGAGCCGGTGTCGATGATGAGGTTGTCCCAGGTGATCTCGCGATCCCCCACCTTGAGGGTCTTCGCGTCCTGGAACACACCGTATCCGTCGATCTCGGTGATCTTGTTCTTCTTCATCAGGAAGTGGACACCCTTGACGATGCCCTCACTGACCTTGCGACTGCGGTCGAATGCCGGACCGAAATCGAAGGAGACCTCACCGGACATGCCGAAGGTCTTCGCCTCATGATTGAAGATGTGCGCCAGCTCGGCGTTCCGGAGAAGTGCCTTCGACGGGATACATCCGACGTTCAGGCACACACCGCCCCAGTACTTCTCTTCGATGACGGCGGTTTTCATGCCCAGCTGGGCGGACCGGATCGCGGCCACGTACCCACCTGGACCAGCACCCAGGACAACTGTTTGGAAGTGTTCAGCCACGGCCACCACCCTACGACGACGTCGGGTACCAGCGCAGAGCGTCCCCGGTACTGACCGGTAACCACCTCGAACGCAGCCATTTTCCATCACTGATTGAATCGGTGATGGGGATCTGCTTTGATCGAGCGGTATGGCACCGACACGCTCTCGGGTGACGCGCGAACACCTGCTGATCGCCGCCGAGCGACTGTTCCTGACCGACGGCCCCGACGCGGTGTCGGTGCGGGCCATCTGCACCGAGGCCGGGGTCAATCCGGCGGCCGTGCACTATCACTTCGGATCCAAGGACGACCTGGTCGCGGCCCTGCTGGAGGACCGGTTGGCGCCGCTGTGGGCCGACGCCCTCGGCGGCAGCAACCTCGCGGATCGCACCATTACCGACCTCATCGACCTCGTCGTCGACCCGCTCGTCCGACTTCGGGCCGATCCCGTCGGCCATCTCCATCTGCAGCTACTGGCACGCTTCGTCGATGCCCATCCCGACGCGGCGTGGACGCGCCGCTGGTTCCGTCTGGACGACTGGGTGGATCTGCTCTCGCCGCTGGTGCCCGGCCTCGACACGCGCGCCGCACGACGCCGGTGGGCGCTCGCGTTCACGCTGATCCTCCACCGCTTCGGTGGGACCGGAACCCTCTCCGACGAGGCCATCGCGGCGCTGCGCGGGTTCGTGGTCGCCGGGCTCGGCGCACCGGTTGTCTCCAAGGAGTTGTCATGACCACCAACACCACTGCGTCGGACCCATCAGCGCCGGACCCGTTCGCGCCCGCCCGCCTCGGTCCACTGCAGTTGCGCAATCGCCTCATCAAGTGCGCGACCTTCGAGGGCCGCACCCCCGACGCCCTCGTCACCGACGATCTCATCGAGTTTCATCGGGAGGTCGCCGCGGGTGGGGTCGCGATCAGCACGGTGGCCTACTGCGCGATCTCCCCGGAGGGCCGCACCGACCGTCATCAGATCTGGCTTCGCCCGGAGGCCGCGCCCGGTCTGGTCCGGCTGACCGAGGCCATCCATGCCGAAGGTTCCCGTGCGGCAGCACAATTGGGTCACGCCGGTCCGGTCGCCAACTCGGTGTCCAATCGGGCTCGGGCGCTGGCCGCGTCACCGATCCCGGCGCCGATGGGGATGTCGATGACGCACTCACCCACCGTCGAGGAAATCGCCGCGCTGCGCACCACGTTCGCCCGCGCGGCGCGCATCGCGGTCGATTCCGGCTTCGATGCACTCGAAATCCATTGCGGCCACAACTATCTCCTCAGTAGCTTCCTGTCTCCGCTACTCAACCGCCGTCGCGACGAGTACGGCGGCTCGTTGATCAACCGCGCACGACTGGCCCGCGAGGTGCTCGAGTCGGTGCGCGAAGAGGTCGGCAGCGAGGTCGCGATCTGGGCCAAGCTCAACATGTATGACGGCGTCGGTGCCGTCGGCGCACCCGCGCGCCGGTGGCGCGGTTTCAACGTCGACGAGGCGTGTGCGGTGGCGCGGCTACTCGAAGCGGACGGATACCTCGACGCGATCGAACCCACTGCGGGCAGTTCACTTCTCAACCCGATGTACCTGTTCCACGGGCAGGCGCCGCGAGCCGCATTCGCCGACGCGTTCACCGGACCGATGCGCTGGGGCCTGAAGGCCGCAGGCCCGTTCTTCCTGAAGCACTACGAGTACCACCCCGGCTACCTGCTGCCGCTGGCACGCCGACTACGGGAGGCGGTCGATCTGCCGATCATCCTGCTCGGTGGCATCACCGACCGTGCCACCATGGATTCGGCGCTCGCCGAGGGCTTCGACTTCCTCGCCATGGGCCGCGCCCTACTCCGCGAACCCGATCTGCCACAACGGATCAGCGCCGACCCGTCGACGTCGTCGCAATGCATCCACTGCAACCTGTGCATGCCGACGATCTACACACGCACCGAGTGCCCGGTACGTACCGACCCGTCGATCACCTCGTGAACACGCCGTCGCTCGTCCCGTCGTCGTAGTACTCGATCGTCATCGTCGGACCGTTGAACGTGACCTTCGAAATCGACCCCGGTTCGGCGTTCTCGTTGGCCAGGGTGAAGGTGTAGGTGTTGCCATCCCAGTGGCGCAGCTCGCGAACAACCTTGCCACCCGGCCCCATCGCCAGCACGAGCCCGCCACCCTGCTCGCGAACCTCGGCGGGCCCGTACACGGGATTCTGATAGGTGCCGACGTAACTGGACAATGGTTGCGCCGCCGCGGGATCGGCGGGTGCCGACTGGCCCACGAGGGAACCCGAGGGCTTGCTCATCGCGGCGAATGCCTGGCCGTAGAGTCCGGCCCAGTCGTGTTTGACCTCGCCGAACTGCACGAGGTCGGCGAACTCTCCGGTCAAGGTCTCCGCGGCACCGACGGGTGCGGCATTGGTCAGGACCACGATCCCCACGTTCGCCGAGGGCAGCACGAGGAAGTTGGTGGCGGCGCCGCTGGCAAACGCACCCGAGTGGCTGTACTGGGTCCGGCCGCCCTCGGTGATCGAGGCGTTGAAACCGTACCCGTAGAAACCGGCCCGGTCGGTGGGCTCGGCCGGGGGCGACGAAACGATCTGCGGGGAGATCGCGGGGGTCAGGGCATCACCGGAAATGATCTGGCGTCCTTGAGATGTGGTGCCCGATCCGAGGAGCATCGACAACCAGTGGGTCAGATCGTTGACCGACGACGACACCCCACCGGCGGGCGTTTGCGCGTCGGGTTCACGCGGATACGGGGAGACCACCCACTTGCCGTCGACCTTGACGTGGCCAAGGGCATGATTGGGACGAGTGGAGAAGTCTGCGTAGCGCGAGCTGGTGCGCGACATTCCCAGTGGCGCGTAGATCATGTTCTGCGACAACGTGGCCCAGTCGGTGCCGGCTTTGTTGGCAGCCGAGACGGCAGCGGCGGTGAGACCGAAATTGGTGTAGTCGTACGTGGAGCGAAACGGCGCGAGCGGTATGTGCCGCAAGCGGTTGATGATCTCCTGCTGGTTGTAGCCGAGGTCTTCGATCTTGTCGCCCGCGTGCTCGGGAAGTCCCGATCGGTGGGCGTACATGTCGGCGATGGTGACATTGGTGCTGACGTAGGGATCGGCGAGCGCGAACCCGGGATAGTTGGCGGCAACCGGGGTGTCCCAGCCGATGACCTTGTCGGTGATCAAGCGGGCGATCACCGTCGAGCCGACCGACTTCGACACCGAGGCGAGCTGGAATACCGTGTCCGCGTCGACCTTCGCCCCGTTGGGCTCGCCGGTCACCCCGAATCCCTTCGCGTAGCGCACGTTGTTGCCCTCCACCACGGCGACCGCCATTCCTGGGATCTTGGTGGAGTTCATCAGCGTCGCGACGAGCCCGTCGAGCCGACCGACCGCGGTCTCCACCGCATTGGCGGGCAGTGGGACCGCAGCCTGCGCGTTGGGGTCCTCTTGCGTAGCCGAGGAGGACGACGACGCGTCCGGCGAGGTCGACCCGGAGTCGCAGGCGACCAGCAACGTGCCCGCGGCAAGGAGCGCGAGAGTCGTCCGCGCCAGCGATCCGGTGCTGTGCGGGAGTCTCGCCCAACCGGGTACCAGAGTGCGCATGAGCGCCTCCTCCGTCGATATTGCGGGCTGCTCCCACAATGAACAAAGCACCTTAACACCGTGATAGCCGGGTAGCTCGCGAATCGGTACAACAATTCGTCCCACCACCCCACCCCGATCCACCTGTCCCACACCGGAGGGCGCCGGGTCGCATTCGCCCACGCCTTCACCGCACCGATCCGCTGGGGCCCGAAGCCGCCGGCCCGCTCTTGCTGAAGCGCTGCGAGTTCAACCACGGCCACCCGCTGCCGCCGGCGCGCCGACTGCGGGAGCAGTCGAACCGGCACCATGTGCACGCCGGGGATCCATACGCACGCCGAGTACACGGTGCGCGGCGAGACCACCGCACACGACGTGAATCCTTGAGATCGACGATTCCGACACCGTCGTCATGCGCCCCTTCGTCCCGATCGCCGAGCACCCTTTATCCGACGGTCAAGATGCCTTCCCCCGATGGCCGAGCACCCCTCCCCCTCGATGGTCGAGCGCCCTCCCCCGAACAGCGAGCCCCCATGGCCGAGAACCCTTGCCCCCGACGGTTGAACAACCCACCCTCCCCGTTGATCGAGCACCCTCCCCCCTCGATGGTCGAGATCTGTTCCCCCTCGATGGTCGAGGTGCGAGCCGCGTGCGGCGAGCCTCGAGACCCGGCGAGACAACAAGCCCCCCCAACCACATCGACAGCAACACAAACGAAACCCGGACTCCCTACCACACCCCACCGACAGAAAATCAGCACCGAAACACGTTGTCCACAAGCAGAATTCACCAAACCACCCCTTGCATCGAACACCCTGGCGAGGTACACACTGAACCCATCACACCGATCAGCCACCGGGGAGGGGCCCATGATCGACACCACCACAATTCTTGACGTCAAAGATGTTGACGCCGCGGAAGTTTTCGCCACCATCGTGACCCAACTCAGCGACCTGCAATGGAACCCGGACATGACCGGACCCCAAGCCTTCGGCGCAATGAAACAAGTCCTCCTGTTGCGGAACCTGGTCGATCACCACGCCACCACCCTCACCGGCGAACTGGACCGACTGGGCGTCGCCGACCACAAACCACCCGACTTCGGGAGTTGTTGATCAGCATGGGCTTTGCACCCTCGGTCGCAGGTCGGTACGTGCGGATCTCGGCCACCACCGACATTGATCTACTGCTCGCGCATGCCGCGGACGGGTCCATCTCCTCCGAACACACCGACGCCATCGTCCGCGGACTGGGCCACATCGACACCCGCTCCCCCGAACCCCTCAACACCGTCCACCGGTGCGAATATCTCCGGAAACTGCTGTCGCACTACTTCGCCGGATTCACCCCCGCCGAAATCAACCTCTACGCACGGCAGCTGGGAAACGAGCTCGCCGCGGAGACGCCTGGTGGGTTACCTGCCGCCGAGGACAAGACGATCAACTCCTACACCGACCGCATCACCGACGACGGACGGTTGGAGATCTCGGCGAACCTCGACATCGTCGCCGGCGAGAAGACCCGCACCCTGATGGAAACCCTGTCGGCGCCCAAACCTCAACCCGACGGGTCGCCCGACCCCCGCACCCCGGAACAAATCTGTGCCGCCGCGTTCGAAACGATCGTCGAACTCGCGGCACAAGGATTGGCCGACACCACCTTCTCCGCCAAACCCACCAACGGCCTGTTGTGGACCTGGTCGGCCGACAACCCCGCACTCGGCGGGGACCTGCAGAACATGGGAGCCATCACCGAAGCCACCGCGAAAATGCTGTCGTGCGACACCACGATCACCAAGATCATCCTCAACCCCAATGGGGTACCGCTCAGTGTTGGTCAAGAGAAACGCTTCTTCACCCCCGGACAACGCAAAGCACTACTCGTCCGGGATCGCGGATGCATCAAATGCGGCGCCCACGCCGGACGCTGCCAAGCACACCACGTGCAGCACTGGGCCGATGGTGGTCCCACCGACCTCGACAACGGCTGCCTGCTCTGCAGCAGCTGCCACGACGACGTCCACCACCACGGCTGGGACATCATCATGGGATTCGACCGACACCCCTGGCTGATCCCACCCGCCAGCATCGACCCGAAACGCCGACCCGTGCCGTCGTATCACCGTAGAACCATGCGACTCGACGACGCAGCAGCCTGACCTACCCTGCCCCACAACCTGAATCCCCGCACCCGGCATCGCCGGGACCGCATCTGTTCTTTGAGAACTCCATAGAGACAACCCCCACCCGATGGTCGAGGTGTGATGCCGCCAGTGGACCGGAAACCCGTTTGGCACAAGAGGTCTCGAGGCTCGTCGCTGGCGCTCCTCGGCACCTCGACCACCGGGATGGGCGTCTTCCCCCGATGGTCGAGGTGCGAGCCGCATGCGGCGAGCCTCGAGACCGACTGAGCCAGAGCTGAATTCGGACCACCGTGAACCGGATACCCGTCGACACAACAGGTCTCGAGGACCTCGACCATCGTCTGGGAAGGTCTGAGCATCTCCGTTGTGGGTCACCGCGGCCACGGCGGGGTGGGCAGCGCCCGCCCTCATTGGGCGAGGCGGACGAAGTCGGAAAGTTCGTCGTCCTCGCGCGAGCTCTGTATGCGGCGTCCGGCATGTGGGACGCGGCGGCCGCGGCCGGGTACGTTGGCGAGGTGACCGACAGCAGCACCACCACCTCCGCCGACGACCCGTACCTGTGGCTCGAGGACGTCACCGGCGACGAGGCACTCGCCTGGGTGCGTGACCACAATGCGCCCACCCTCGCAGAACTCACCGACTCGGACCGGTTCTCCCAGCTCGAAGCGCAGGCCCTGGAGATCCTCGACACCGACGACCGCATCCCCTACGTGCGACGTCGGGGTGAGTATCTTTACAACTTCTGGCGCGACGCGGCGCACCCCCGCGGACTGTGGCGGCGGACGACGCTCGAGCAGTACCTCACCGATTCCCCGGACTGGGACGTCCTGATCGACGTCGACGCCCTCGCCGCCGCCGAGGACGAGAACTGGGTGTGGAAGTCGGCGACCATGAACCGGCCCGAGTACGACCGTGCCCTGATCTCGATGTCGCGCGGCGGCGCCGACGCCGCCGTCGTCCGAGAGTTCGACGTCGCGACCCGCACCTGGGTCGACGACGGCTTCACGCTTCCCGAGGCGAAGTCGTCGATCTCCTGGATCGACCAGGACACCGTCTACGTCGGCACCGATTTCGGGGTACAGCCCGATGGCGACGGATCACTGACCACGTCGGGGTATCCGCGCGTCATCAAACGGTGGACGCGTGGCACGCCGGTCGATGCGGCGCCGACGGTGTTCGCCGGCTCCGTCGACGACGTGGCGGTGAGTGCCGGCTACGACCACACACCCGGATTCGAGCGTCATTTCGTCTCGCGCGCAACGGATTTCTTCAACGAGCTCACCTACGAGCTCCGCGGCACCGAGGAGATCCTGCTCGACGTGCCGACCGATGCCCACGTCAGCGTGCACCACGACTGGATGTTCGTCCGCCCCCGTTCGGACTGGGAAGTCGGCGGAACCGGTTATCCCGCAGGCACTCTGCTCGTCTTCGACTACCCGTCCTACCTCGCCGGGGCGCGCGAACACACGGTGCTGTTCACCCCGGACGCGCACACCAGCCTGCAGTCGTTCTCCTTCACTCGGTCCCACCTGATCGTGCTCACCCTGCACGATGTGCACACCGAGGTGACCGTCCGCACCCTCGGCGACTGGACGGCCGTGCCACAACCCGGGCTCCCCGAACTCGCGACCGTCTCGGTCCTCGACACCGATCCCGACGACAGTGACGAGGTGTTCTGGTCGGCAACGTCGTTCACCGCACCACCGAGCCTGCTGCACGGCGACAGCGGCACCGAGGTCACCGTGATCAAACAGACCCCGCAGTTCTTCGACGCGGAATCCGTGGTGGCCGAACAGTTCTTCACCCCGTCCGACGACGGCACCCCGATCCCCTACTTCGTGATCCGGCGCCGCGACGTGACCAGCGGCCCCACACTGCTCTACGGCTACGGTGGCTTCGAGAACTCGCTGACTCCGGGCTATCTGGCGCTCTCGGGCCGCAACTGGATCGAACGCGGCGGCATCTATGTCATCGCCAACATCCGTGGCGGCGGCGAATACGGCCCGGCCTGGCACACCCAAGCCCAAAAGGCCGGTCGGCACCTGGTGTACGAGGACTTCTCGAGTGTCGCCAAGGACCTCGTCGCACGTGGACTGACGACCCCCGCGCAACTCGGCGCGCAGGGCGGCTCCAACGGCGGCCTGCTGATGGGCGTGATGCTCACCCGGTACCCGGAGCTGTTCGGCGCGTTGGTGTGCGAAGTCCCACTGATCGACATGCGTCGTTACCACCTGCTGCTCGCGGGCGCGTCGTGGATGGCCGAGTACGGCAACCCCGACGACCCCGCGGAGTGGGCCTACATCGGTGAGTACTCGCCGTATCAGAACCTCACACGCGAGAAGACCTACCCACCGATTCTGGTCACCACCTCCACTCGCGACGACCGCGTCCATCCCGGGCACGCCCGCAAACTCGTTGCGCGACTCGAGGAATACGGTCACGACGTCCGCTACTACGAGAACATCGAGGGCGGGCACGGCGGCGCCGCCGACAACAAGCAAGCGGCCTTCAAGTCGGCACTGGCGTACGAATTCCTCTGGCGCACCATCGGATCGGCCAACGGCTGAGCCGTCAGCGGTAGACGATGACCGCTGCGGGGCGCACCGACCGCGACCCGACGTTCAGCCCCGGCCGCAGAACGCCGGCGACCGTCCGTGACCGGTCGGCCGCGCCGGTCTCCCGGGTGTCGACGGCGTCCATGGTGGTGGCGTCGAAGTCGTCGCCGACCCGCGGCGTCACCGGCGTGCCGCCGTGTCCGACGATCAGGCGTTCGAGGCCGTCGGCCAGCGCGGTGAACGCGGCGCGATCGGCGGCGTCGGCCGACGATGAGGCGCAACCCGAGGCGTCGCCGAACAGGGCCAGCAGGTCCACCAGCAGGGCCAGGTCCGCGCCGGCCGCATCGCGCGCCGACCGCTTCTTCTCGGCGTCGAGAAGCCGCTCCAGCGACTGCGACTGGCGGGCGATTACCCGCCCGAGATCCTCGACCCGTTCGTCGAGGCGACGGACCTGCTCGGCCACCTCATCAGCACCGGCACCCTTGCCGGTACCGGCCACCCCGTCTGCACCCTCGGTCATCCGACCAGCGTAGAACCCGGCGTTCCCGACATCGAGGCGCCCACTCGGCGCGCGTCGCGCTGTTACGATCCCCGACCGTGGGCGTATACGGCATCGATCTGGGCACGACGAATTCGGCGATCGCGGCGATCGACCGCGACGGACGGCCCGAGGTGATCGGCGACTGGAACGGTGCACCGACGACACCGTCGGTCGTGCTGTTGCCGTCGGTGCACGACCACGTCGTCGGCGAGGGCGCCCGAAGGCAGGCGCGACTCGACCCCGACAATGTGTGTGCGCTCGTCAAACGTCGCATGGGCGAAGTGGATTGGCGATTCGTCGCGCACGGCCGGAGCTGGTCGGCACCGGCGATCTCGGCACTCATCCTGAAATCGTTGGTCTCCAACGCCGAGTTCGCCGGCGAGAAGGTGGAGCGTGCGGTGATCACCGTGCCCGCCTACTTCGGCGACGAGGAACGCCGCGCCACCATCCAGGCGGGCACCTACGCCGGACTCGACGTCGCCGGGGTGTTGTCGGAGCCGATCGCGGCAGCACTGTCCTACGGATTCAGCCGGTTGACCGACACCGCCACACCGACCACACCCGACGAGACGGTCCTCGTCTACGACCTGGGCGGCGGCACCTTCGACGCCACGGTGATCGAACTCACCGACCGGCGCATCTCGGTGCTCGCCGTCGACGGCGACCATCAACTCGGCGGCGCCGACTGGGACGAGCGGCTCGCCCTGTACCTGTCGCGGAAGTTCTGCGAGGAACACCCCGACGCCGAGGATCCCCTCGACGACTCGGCCGGTTCGCAAGCCCTGATCATGGCCGCCGAACGCGCGAAACACGAACTCAGCGAATCGGACTCGACCTCGGTGATCGTCTCGCACGACGGTGTGCGGTCGGTACTGAGCGTGACCCGCACCGAACTCGAGGAGCTCACCGCCGGACTCCTCGCACGGACCCTCGACCTCACCGACTCGTGCCTGGCCGGCGCGCGCCGACGCGGGGTGGCGCAGGTGGATCGGGTGTTGCTGGTCGGCGGCTCGTCGCGGATGCCTGCGGTGACGCGCGAGATCTCCGCACGACTCGGGATCACCCCGGAACTGCGTGATCCGGACCTGGCGGTGGCGCGCGGCGCGGCGATCTACGGGGAGAAACTCGAGATCGAGCGCCTGGTCACCGCCGACCTGACCACCCGGGGTCGATTGGCGCCCGGTGCGACGCTCGTCGACGCCGCGCCCGCCGATGTCGACGAGGCCGCCGCGCGGGTGGCCGCGGCGTTCGCGATGCCGGTCGCCGGAGTCCGTCGAATGCTCCAGATCAGCGTCGACACCGTGGTCTCACGCGGCTTCGGGGTACTCGCGGTCAGCGGACGCAACGGCGAACTCGAGGTCACCTGGCTGGTGCATCGCAACCAGCCTTTGCCGATCCGGGTCCAGCGCTCTTTCGGGACGGTGCGCGCCGACCAGCGCCGCATCGAGCTGACCGTGGTCGAACAACTCGGCCAGGAGGCCTCGCCCTCACCGCGGGACGCGAAGATGCTGATCGAGGGCGCCATCGAGGACATCCCGCCCGGCCACGACGAGAACAGCGAGGTGCGGGTCACCTTCGAGATGGGCTTCGACGGCGTGCTGCACGTCAGAGCCCATCATGTCGAGGCGGACATACCGCTGACCCTCACCGCGAAAACCGGTGCGACGCTGTCGCGGTCGGAGGTCGCTCGGGAACTCGACCAGGTCCACCGCAGTCGACGCCGGGACGTCTGAGCGCCGTGGAACCCTTCGTCGGCAACGACTACCGCAAACGCGTCCTCGCCGCGGTGGAACGCCGCGGCGGCGTGGAGGAATCCGATCCCTTCGAGCTGTACGACATCCCGATCGCCGAGGCCGCCACCCTCTCCGACCCCGAGGTGATCACCCGGATCGACGAGGTGTGGGCGTTCTGGCAGAAACAACGCGACCACCCCAAGTACCGGGTACTCGTGGAGCAATTGGTTGCCGAACACGCCGATCGCAGTGCTCCGCTACGTGAGTCGGCCCGCCGCGTGACGCTGGCCCGGTCTGTGCAGGCGCGCCACGCCGAGCTCGATGAGCAGCGATATCAGTTGCTGGACAGCGCGATCGAGCGTCTCGTCGCCCGCTACGGCGGCATCCCGGAAGGAAAGCGTGGCGGTCTCGACGAGATCGGCGCGATGGGTGGACTCAGCGCCGACGAGGTCGCGACCCGCCTGCGCAGGCACCGGATCGTGCCCGATACCCCCTCCGGGGCAACGGCTTCCACGCCTGCCCCGCCGCAAGCGCTTTCAGCCCACAAACTCTCCCAGATCACCGAGCTGCTCACCGAGTTCAGCCGCCGCCGCAGCGGGCCGCCTGCCCACACACTGCTCGCGGTACTCGATCTCACCACCGACAACGCCGCCGACCGCGGCGAGATCCGACTGCGCGTCGACGGAATGCGCCACCGCGCACGGGAATTGCCCGCCGGCCGCATGCGCGCGATCGTCGACGAACTCCTCATCGACATCGAGCAGATCCTGCTCGGGCCGGCCGAGGTCACCGAGGCCTACCTCGCCTCGGTCACCGACCGGGTCGCCGACCATCTGCGGCCCCGTATCCGGGCGGCGATCCTCGTCGAGGATCGCCTGCACCCCGACGATCATCAGTTCATGCTCGACGAGGCGCGTGAACTCGGTCTCGGTACCCGGGACGCGCGGCGGCTGATCGCCACGATCGCAGCCGAGTACGGTGGTGCCGTCGAGGAGCCGGCCCCCGCACCGGCCGCAGCCCGAACCGCACCCGCCGCACCGGCTCCGACGCCGCACACCCCGGCAGCAGGCGACTGGCAGCGCGAATTGCGCTCGGCCCGACAGGCTTTGCGCAAGGGCCGCCCAGAGGAGGCCCGGCGGCGATGTGCCCAGGCGCGCGCGGCCGCCGGCGACGATCCCACCGCACTCCGTCAGATCGATGCGGTCGCCGACGAGGCGCAACGAACCCTGGACGCCGCCACGCCGGCACCGGCACCACCTCCAGCACCAGCACCTCCAGCACCGACACCGGAGCCGCCGCCGGCACCGGCCACCGGTCTGCCTCCGACAGCGCCGTCAACGGTCCGGGCCGAGACGGTCGACGGGACGGTGCGGGTGAGCTGGGACCCGTCACCCACCGCCGGGGTGAGCTATCGGGTCACCCGAGTCGAGCGCAACGGCCGCAGGCAGGTCGTCGGCCGCACCGCGGAGACCGAACTCGACGACGGTGGCGCCGGCACCGCAACCCCGCTGCCCACCTACGAGGTCACCGCGACCCGTGCGGGCGTGCACTCCGATGTCGCGATCTCCGGCAACCCGCCAACCCCACCCCGACCCCCGGCTCCTGCACCCACAACACCCACCCCCACCGCGCCACCGGCCGATGACCTGCCCGCCGTCACCGACGTCCGCGTCGACGGCAACCGGGTGATCTTCGTGTGGCCCGACGGCGTCACCGAGGCCCTCGTCGTCATTCGGGCGGATGCACCTCCGCAGTCGCCGACCGACCCGGCGGCGTGGACGAAAAAGATCACCAACACCCGCTACGACATCGACGGCGGGTTCGCGATCCCCGGTTCCGTCGCACGTCCCGGGTACGTCGCGGTGGCGGCATGCCGGCGCGACAGCAGCGGAGCGCTGACCGTCGCGGCCGCCTTCGATCCCCGGGCGCGCGCGGTGCTGCCGGCGACGAACGACAACCCGCGCCCGTGATTCGCTAGGCTGAATTCGCCGAATCGGACATCACCGACCTCGACCACCAGATTCAGAGGGGAATCACCTGCCATGGGAATCGACTACACCAAGCGACCAAAGACGCCGCCGGCCCCCCAGCCACAGCCGACTCCACAGGCACAGCCCTATCAGCAGCCGCCACAGGGCTACCCGAACCAGGCTCAGCCGCCGGTGTCGTTGTCGAAGGTGACGCTGACCAAGTCCGCACCCAGCGTGTCGCTGACCAAGCAGGGTTCGGCGACCGGCCAGGTCCGGGTGAACCTCAACTGGACCGCCGGCTCCAAGGGCGGACTGTTCAAACGCGCCACCGGCGTCGACCTCGACCTCGCCTGCCTCTGGGAGTTCGCCGACGGCAGCAAGGGCATCGTGCAGGCCCTCGGCAACTCGTTCCAGGCGCCGTACCAGGGCCGCCCGATCATCTGGCTCGACGGCGACGACCGCTCCGGATCGAACACCGGCGGCGAGAACATGTACATCGACCTGTCGGCGTCCAATCAGATCCGTCGCGTGCTGATCTTCGCCTACATCTACGAGGGCACCCCCAACTGGGCGAGCGCCAACGGCGTGGTGACCCTCTTCCCGGCGAATGGGCCGCAAATCGAGGTGCGTCTCGACGAAGCCGATCAGGGTGCCATCTCGTGCGCGATCGCACTGCTGGAGAACCGCGGCGGCGAACTCGTCGTCAATCGCGAGGTGCGCTACATCCGCGGCTCCCAGTCCAAGGTCGACGAGGCCTACGGCTGGGGACTGAACTGGAAGGCCGGCCGCAAGTAGCGCACACCCTCCGCTCCCACCGCACACCGCCTGCCGCACACATCGCCGACCGCGCCCGGGCGGTGTGCGTTCGCTCACCACCACCGACCACGAGCCCGCCGCGTGCCGTAAGGTCTGCGCGGTCATGCCGACACCACCCCTGCGGGTGACGTCGGCCCGTCGGGGGCGACCGTGCCGGACGTCCCCGGGCACTCAATCGGGGGATGGTGTGCTGAAGTTCTCGACCTCGCGCGTTGCGGCGCACCGCCGCCTGCTCGCTCCGCTTGTCGCCGCCACGATCGCCGTCTCGATGATCGCCGGCGCACTGAACGCCGGAGATGCTGCGGCACAGCCGAATTCACCTCTCGATCTGGGCGCGATCGCCGATGCCGCGATGCGATCGGTCATTGCCGATCCCGATCCGTTCTACGCGCACACGCCGCCGGCCGGCGACGCCCGTCTCGGCGAGATCCTGCGGATCGAACCGATGGCTGCGCCCGCAGTGGAACGCGCGGTGGCAGGTGTGCGCGGGTTCCGGATGCTGTACGTGACCACCGGACCTCTCGGCGGCCGGACCACGGCGAGCGCGTCGCTGTTCGTCCCGTCGGCAACTCCGGCGCACGGCGCGCGTGCATTGATCGGCATGGGTGTGGCCGACGAGAGCATGGGCTCCTATTGCCGGCCGACCTCGTCGATGTCACGCAACTCGGTGATCGATCAGGTTCGCGGTATGGGCCCGGTCGATTCGGCATCGACAGCGCTGCGCGCGGGCCACACCGTCGTCGTCGCCGATCTCGCCGACGACGGCGGGCCGTCGCCCACCCCGACGCTGCTGCCCAGCTTCGACGGGCATGCGCTGCTCGACGCGATCCGCGCCGCCCGCTCGGTGCCCGCGGCCGGGTTGACCGCGGCGTCGCCGATCGGTATCCACGGTCCGTCCGGCGGCGGGAGCGGCGCCGCCGCGGTGGCCGCCGAGCAGGCCGGAACCTATGCGCCCGAACTACACATCCCGGCGATCATGATCGGTCAGATGGTGCCCGATCACCGCAACTTCATCCGCCGAAACAGCGGCACGGTGGGAGCCGGA
The DNA here is from genome assembly GCF_030077625.1 of Gordonia sp. L191. Lineage (NCBI taxonomy): Bacteria > Bacillati > Actinomycetota > Actinomycetes > Mycobacteriales > Gordoniaceae > Gordonia > Gordonia sp. L191. Next base: position 4,254,865 of record NZ_CP125996.1, read on the forward strand.
TTCGCGTTCGCCGATCTGCTGGGTCTGGAGACCGGGCACCCGGAGATGCGGATCGACGACAAACTCACCGCGGTCGGCAAGAGGATCGCCGACGCCTTCCGGCACTCGTGCGCGGTCCCGACCTATCTCCCCCTGTCGTACGTACCGCTGCCGGCATTGTTCCGGCCGGGTCATTCCCCGTGGGCCGACCCCGACTTCCGGCGCGCCTTCGACGCGGCCGCGCTGGCCACCCCCACCTCGCCCACCCCGACCGCACGGTTGCGCCTGACGCGGTGCGACTCGAACCTCTCGCCGGTGTCGGTGACGCCCGTCGATGACCTCGCACGCGCCGCGGCGACCTATCGTGCGAAGGGTGCCCGCGTCACGACCCGCGTCGTGAGCTGCCTCGGCGGACCCGGTGACGTCTACGCCCCGGACCTTCGGTGGCTACTCGCTGCACTGTGACCGGTGCCGGGAACCGAGATGCCGCCGAATCGCCCGGACGACGACCATCGGGTCCCACTGCTGCCCGGCGAGGCCGCGGGTGAGTGGGTACCAGGCGAATCCGATCAGCGCCGAGCATGCGTGCCCGATGTTGGTGACCGTGATGTGCGTGAGAAGCGGGACGAGGTAGATCACCACGCAACCGGCGATGTACACCCACCGCCACGGGCGGGCGATGTGATAGGCCAGCACCGCCGCGACCGCCGCCAGAAAGTAACTGACGCCGACGTCGTGGATGCGGATCAGGTCCGCGCTCGCATCACCGGATGCAATGGCACGCCGCAGCAATCCCTCGCTGACATAGGTGGCGACGACGTGCGCGCTGAGACCGACCACGACGAAACGTGCGGTGCCGAGCCATCGTTCGGCCGGGATCAGGAAGATGCAGAACAGGATCAGATACGGAAACCAGTACGAACCGTCGAGCCAGAACAGGCTCGCGAGGAGAACCTGGAACGGATCCTTCTGCAGATTGACGATGTTGGTCGACTGATGACCGAGCACGTGGTTGAGATGTTTCGGCGACATCGAGTGCTGCAGGATGGTCGTCATCAGCAGGATCACGAGCCACACACAGGTCACGGGAGCGGAACGGATTCGATCCCAGATCCACGCGCCGGCGCTCGTCAGTCGGTCCACCTCGTCTCCCACTCGTCAGCCCCGGTGATCAGTGTGCCGGTCGAGCGACGCTCGCGCCGGGGACCGGGACACACTCAGCGCGCGATGAGCCGCACGACGATGCCGAGCACGATCCCGATCGCCCCGGCGATCGCACCCACCGTCGCCCACCACGTGAGGTCGTTGGCCAGCGCATCGGTGGCCGCTCGGGTCAGGGCGTTGCCGGTGGAGTGATTGACGAACTGACGGTCGACCAGCGTCGTCGCGTTCAGCGCCGCCAGCCAGCTCAGCAAAGCCGCCAGCAACCCGCCCAGACCGAGAGCGATCAGCACCGTCCCCCGTCGTCGGGCGACGAGCAGGGCGAGCAGACCGGCGATCACCGCGACCGCGGTCGCGACGTATCCGATCGTCGTGATCTGTTGTCCGACGGTGTGATACCGACCGGCCTCGAGCCCGCTACCCTCGGCCATCGGCACCTCGATCTTGCCCGGAACCGAGGTCACGAACGGCAGGTTGGCGCTCTTGAGCGCCCGGTTCACCATCGCGGTGATGTCGAGTTGCATCTCCTGGGAGCCGCCCGCGGGCGCCGGATCGAAGAGCCAGGAATGCTGCTGTCGGACCAGATCGGCGAAGTCGGCGGGGAAGTCTTGCCCCTGCGTGTAGCGCTTCGCGAACGGTTCGATCAGCGTCGACGCCCCGGGCACGTTGACCCGGGAGGACACCTGCTCGGTGATCTCGTCGGCGATGAACGCCTGCACCTGTGGGTCGTGCGCGAGCGGCGCGGCCACATCGGCGAAACCGTCGGCATCGACCACCCGCTCGGCAGCCCACATCGACGGCAGGGCGACGACGATGGCCACCATCGCGACAAGGGTCAGCAGCGCACTGAGAAACGTTCGCACCGGCACGAGGGTACCTGCCGAGACTCGCTCACTCGTCGGCGATGACCCGGGCCCGGCCGACGATCAGCGGGTCGGGGGTACCGACGAGCTCGTCGTTCTTGCCCTTGTAGTCGAACAGGTTGAGCACGTGACGCATCGCGTTGATCCGCGCGCGTTTCTTGTCGTTGCTCTTCACCACCGTCCAGGGCGCGATGTCGGTGTCGGTCTTGGTGAACATCGCCTCCTTGGCCGCGCCGTAGGCGTCCCACTTGTCGAGCGACGCGAGGTCCATCGGGGAGAGTTTCCACTGCCGGACCGGGTCGATCTGCCGGATCGCGAAGCGGGTGCGCTGTTCGAGCGGGCTCACCGAGAACCAGAACTTCACCAGGTTGATGCCGTCGTCGACGAGCATCTTCTCGAACGCGGGGACCTGATCCATGAACTGGTCGTACTGCTCGGGGGTGCAGAAACCCATCACCCGCTCAACGCCGGCCCGGTTGTACCAGGAGCGGTCGAAAAAGACCATCTCGCCACCCGCGGGCAGATGCTGCACGTACCGCTGGAAATACCACTCGGTGGACTCGCGTTCCGAGGGCTTCTCCAGCGCGACGACCCGCGCGCCACGGGGATTGAGATGCTCGTTGAACCGCTTGATCGTCCCGCCCTTGCCCGCGGCGTCGCGGCCCTCGAACACCAGCAGGTGACGCTGGCCGGTCTGCTTGGACCATTTCTGCAGCTTCAGCAGCTCGATCTGCAGCCTGCGCTTGGTCACCTCGTACTCGCGGCGACTCATCCGCTCCTCGTACGGGTAATCCTCACGCCAGGTGTCGACGACGTTGCGTTCGGGCAGCGTCAGCAGCACCGGATCGTCGTCATCGTCGTCGTTCACCTCGAACTGGGTGGTGTCGTGCAGATCGACGAGGCTCTGCAGCGCTTCGCGCCCGTTGAGCTTGCTGAAGTCGGGGCCCAGGGTTTCCAGATCGTGTAACTCGGTCACGGATCAACGATATGCCGCGGTCACGAACGTCGTGTGTCGAAGGGGTGAACGAGGAGACCTTGGACCTGGGAAGTCGGACAGACCTGAGGAGTCGGACCCGTGAAATCAGTTGTGCAGGTCGATCGAGCCGTACTTCAGGCATGCCTTGCCGCTGGTGCTGTCGACGGCCGCGGCGAACCCGCCCGAGCATCCGACGCCGGGCTGACCCGAGTACGCCTGGCCTCCCCAGCCACCGATGGCGACCGAGTACCCGCCCGCGCGGGCCTGGGCGACCGAGAGCGCCTTGGGTCCGGTGGTGATGGAGTACGAGGTGCCGTTGGTGGTGGCCCCGGCCAGCGCCGAGGAACCGGGCGCCTGGTTGATCGCGGTGGCATTGCCGCCGCGGTCGGACACGGCCACCGCCGTACCCCCACCGGTTTCCTGAGCGCTGGCGTTGCTGCCCACACCGGCGCGCGCGCCGCATCCGCTGGTGCCCTGAATCTGTTGCACCTCATGACCATTCGTCGCGTTACAGGTGACCGCCTGGGCACCACCGCCACCGAGGCCCAGGCCCCAGATCGCTCCTGCGCCGCCCACCGCAACGATCAGGGCCCGTGTCGCAAACCTGTGAATACGCAACGTGAATCGGCCTCCTCGCCGTATTGGGACAGCCATCTGACGATGGCGGAAGTGAGACCAGATGGTCAGACTGAGCACAGCGTACTCCCGTCACCGACACCGACCCGGCCGACTCGGTCACGGAACGGCATCTATTGCCCGCACACTCGTCGCCCGACCGTGACCACCCGAATGCCAACGGGGCCCGCCGATCGAAATCGACGGGCCCCGTTGGGTTTTGACGTTCGAAATCAGGCTTGTGCGCGGCGCTCCGACTCTGCGGTGAGACCTTTCTTGGCGGTCTCCACGGCCGTCTTCTGGCCACGTTTGACGAGCATGCCGGGCAACTTCACCTTGAGGTCGATCTCGAGCTCGAACTCGACGTGCGACCCGTCGCCCGACGGCGTCACCGTGTACTTGCCCTGTTGCTCGGCCAGCATCTTGGACTCGATGAGACTCCAGGAGCAGGTGTTGTCGGTCCACGCATAGGAGACGGTCTGATCGTCGTTGACGCCCGCGGCCGACACGGTCATGGTGACCTGATCGGGCGTGCCGTCGTCGTGTTCGGACACGATGGCCGCCGCCTTGTGCGGGCCGGACCATTCGGGCAGGGATTCCACATCCATCAGTACCTCCATCACGACCGACGGGGGTGCAGCGACATCGAACTCGGTTCTCGCAGAGACAGCCATGCGCAGAATGTACCGCGCGGTGAGGTGCCGCGGCAGGAGAACCTCGTCGGAGCGGACCGGATTCGGCTGCGGCTCCTCAGACCTCGCGGTCGACGAGGTTCAGCGGCCACGCCTCGTCGGGGATGTCGCGCACGCCGCAGGCGATGTCGGTGGCGGTGAACCAGCCGCGGAAATGCAGGATCTCGCCGATCACCGGGTTGCGGACGGTGGCGTCGCACCGGAACCGCTGACGTTCCTCGTCCCATCCCTCGATGTACTTCATCTGGGCGCCGAACAGTCCCTTCATCCCGACCTTGGGGCCGCGGCCGAGCCAGCGCATCGGCCCGCTCTCGAGCAGTAGTTCACCGGCGTCGGTCACCGACGGCTCGATCGGGTAGAGCAGTTCGGGTCCGTCACCGAAATAGTCGACGAGGCCGGTGCGGCCGGAGACGAGCAGCGAATTCAGTTTGCGCGTCCCCGAGGTGTAGTCGAAGCTGCGCAGTACGGCCAGGTTCTCTCGACCCAGTTCGTCGGTGTAGCAATAATGTCCCTGGCTGAACGGCACCATCCGGCTCGTCTTCGAGGGCAGCGCGTTGCGTTTGCCGTAGTACCAGAAGAACGGTGGCGGCAGCGCCGGGGTGATGTAGACCGACTCGAGGATGCCGGTCCCGATCTGGGCGACGTTCGAGGTGGAGTCGATGCTGTAGCGCCACGCGATGTTGGGGTGCAGACGGTCGAAGTCGGAGCCGAGGACATCTCGGTACACCGGTGTCATCGCCCCACCACCTCCCGCAGATGTGTGCCCCACGACATGTTTGAACGAAGAACCTACTATGTCGTCGTTCACATCGGGAGCCCGAGGTGGTCGAGAGCCCGCACGACCCCGCAGGCCCAGCGGGTGGCGATCAGTGCGCGGCGGCGTCGTCGCAGAGACGTGCGAGCTCGCCGATCACCTGGTCGAGCGGGGCCACGCTGCGCTGCGTCTGGCACAGTCCGACAGCCCCCTCGATGGCGGCGACGACCAGGTTGGCCAGGGAATCGGCCCGCTCGGGGGCGACCCCCTCGGAGACCAGCCGGGCCGCGATCAGCCGCAGCCAGTTACCGAAGATCTCGTCGGCCTCGTCGGCGACGGACGGCTCCGATCGCCGGGCGAGGCCGCCGGCGAGGACCGGGCAGCCGAACTGGTAATCGGTGGCGACCAGCATTCGCCGCCACACGTCGCCGATCCCGATGATGGCTTCGGCTGGCGAGCCCGGATGCTGACCTCCGATGCGGGTGGCGATGAAATCACCCGCGTAGCGCACCGCCTCGGTCATCAGCTGCGTCTTGCCACCCGGGAAGTGGTGATAGATCGAGCCGCGCGGGGCCGAGCTGGCCGCGATGACATCACCGATCGAGGTGGCCGCCACACCGTCGCGACCGATCAGATCGGCGGCGTGCACGACCATGCGCTCACGCGGGCCGCGTGTGCGGGTCTTGGTCGTCACGATGTCGGTGGCCTCGTCACCCATCGGGCATCACTCCTATGTAGGCCTTCATAATGCGGCGCTCCTATGCAACCATACATAATCATGACGACCTCAACGAACACATCCGCCTCCACCGATCCGAGCGCGATGTCGGGGCTCGAACTCCTGCGCGCCTGGCAGTCGACCCCCGACGACGACCGGCCCAGCATCGGCCGGTTGCTCGGTATGCGCCCGGTCCGCATCGAGGAGGGCGAGGTGCACTTCGCCGTCACCCCCACGGCAGACTTCGCCAACCCGCTCGGCACCGTCCACGGCGGCATCTGCGCCACCCTGCTCGACTCGGTGATGGGCTGCGCGGTTCACACCACCCTGCCCGCCGGTGTCGGCTACACCACCCTCGAACTGAAGGTGAACTACATCCGGTCGGTGGCCCTCGACGCCGACGAGCTGACCGGCGTCGGCACCGTCATCCACGTCGGTGGGCGCACCGCGACCGCCGAGGGCAAGGTGTTCGCCGCCGACGGAAAGCTCGTCGCGCACGGCACGACGACGTGCATCGTGTTCCGCTAGTGCCGAGTCCCCGGCTCGTCGGAATACCTACTGCTGCAGCGGTATCCGAGTCCAGGGGCTGCTCGGATCGGTGAGCAGCAGGCTCAGCACAGGACGCGTGCGGGCACAGGACTCGTCGGCCGCGGCGGCCGGGTCACGGGCATCCTCGGCGCAGGCCAGCGCCCGACCCCACTCGAAGCCGAGCGCAAACGCCGTCCAGTCGGCGTAGCGCTGCTCCGCGCGTCGGCCCAGGTCGATGATCGCCGCCCACGCCCAGATCTCCTCGACCAGTCCCGCACGATGACACATCCGCACCAGCTCGACGGCCTGCCCGAGTTCCCACGCCGCGGTGCTGACCGGCACCTGCTGCGGCAGGGTTCGCGAGAGCGCGATGGCCTGCGCGACGGTCCGCGCTCGGGCGGCGTCGACACCACTCGCGGCGGCGATCGCGTCGGCAGCAGCCGGGTCGAGCCGTATCGCCGACCGCGGCGCCCCCGGCTGCATGTGCGTCAGTCCTGCGAGGACGGCGTCGTAATCGGCGGTGACCAGTCCGAGGGCCAGTAGTTCGGTGGTGTCGATGGCCGACGCGGTGTCGGTGATCGCCCATGCCCGACGGATGATCTTGCGGATCGAACGATCGCTCTCGGCCATCGTCAGGTGGTCTACGGGATCCTGCGACGTGGTTACGGCGAAGAATGCGCCACACGCCAGCCCGCGGAGCTGCTCGACGGTTCCGGGATAGCCGCTCCATCGGATCGGGCCGGCGGTGACCGGCATCGGCGGCGCCGCCATGGTCGGTGGCGCGGCCACCATCGTGGGTCGCGCCGCAACCATGGTCGGCGGAGCAGCCACCACAGTGGGCGGCGCGGGGACAACCGTGGGTGAGGCGGTCGCCGTGACGACGGTTGGCGAGCTCGCCACACCGTCCTCGACGCCACCCAGCGCAGCCCGCAGCGCGGCGGCGAAGTCACGACACGACGGATACCGCTGAGCGGGGTCGGCCGAGCATCCCCGGCTGATCACGTGATCGACCTGGAGGCCGACCGTGCTCCCGAGCATGTCGATCGCAATGCGGGCGAGTTGCGCCTGATCGTCGGCGACTTCGGCCGGGCCCGCGAGGACGAAGCCCGTCAGGTACGGGTGGCGCTGCGCGTCGAGCAGGATCTCACCGGCCCGCAGGTCGGTGTGCGCAAGGCCGTGCGCATGCGCATGATCGAGGGCGTGGGAGACCGCCGCGACGATGTCGGCGACCGCATCCGGCGACAGCGGCGTCCCGGATTCGGCGAGGAGGACCCCGACATCACTGCCGTCGACGTACGCCGTCGACACCCACGAGACCCCGTCCCCATCGCTGCCACTGTCACCACCACCGCCGCTGTCACTGTCACTTCGGTCGTGGACCGGAACAATATGCGGATGCAGCAGCGACGAGGCGATGTCGACCGCGCGAGTGAATCGGGCGCGGGCGTCGGCATCGTCACCCGACCCGGGATGCGGCACCGTCAGGACATCGCGTCGGGGCAGCCGCGGATGGTCGGCCAGATACCGCTCACCGAGGGCACCGGGCCCCAGTCTCCGCACGATCCGGTAGCCGGCGAGGTCGTCGTCCACGGACAGAGTCGTCATGAGCCAGGACGCTACCGCGAGGTCAGGTCAGGAAGTACTCCCGGAGCCGCACTTGGTCCTCGACACCGATCTCGAGGCCGCGGCTGAAATACCCCTCGATCCCGCCGTAGGTCGAGTCCACCTCTGCGAAGGCAGCATCGAGGTAGGTGGCATCCACCCCGAGCACCGGAATCAGTAGGTCGGGATCGCCACCGGCGGCGGCGAAGTCGTCGAAGATCGGTTGCAGCGCCGGGACGAGGCGCTCGTTGGTGAGCAGATAGTCATGGTAGACATCGTCTTTCGCCACGCCCATCAGGGTGAGAAAGGATGCCGCCGCCCAGCCGGTCCGGTCCTTGCCGGTGGTGCAGTGGAAGAGCGCCGGCGCTCGATGCTCACCGAGCAGCCCACGAAAGAAGGACCGATAGGACGAGCGCGCGCTGGACAGCGACACCAGTTCCCGATAGGTGCCCGCAATCAGGTTCCGCGCCTTGCCCCCGGACAGTTCCTTACCGGCCATCGCCACCGTCTTCGGATCCGACAGGAAAGCCCCGATGTTGGCCGGAATCGCCAGGGTCGCGTCGGCGAGCACGTCGAGGTGGATGTCGACGACGTCGTCGAGTTGGGGATCGGGCAACGCTTTCCGCTCGGTGGCCGAGCGCAGATCGTAGATCGTGCGCAGGCCCAGCGCTTCGAGGCGCGGCAGGTCGGCGGTGGCCATGGCGGAGAAGTCCGTTGACCGGTAGACCCGACCCGACCCGACCGTCCGATCGTCGGCGGTCGCCCACCCGCCGAGGTCACGCAGATTCGGCAGGGTCTGGACGGGACTGGGAGCACCCGGCGACGAGGTCATCGCACGAGTATCCCAAACCGGCACCCGCCGAAGCATCGGGCGCGTCAGGGAATTCACCTCTTGTTCGGATATCCTGAACGCCGTGGTCGAGCACTCCCCCTCCGGACGTCACCCCGGCGCCCGAATCCGCAGCGCCCGCATGACGAGTGGGGTGTCCCTGCGCGAGTTCTCCCGCCGGATCGGGATCAGCCCCGCGACGCTGAGCGCCACCGAGAACGAGCGGACGGGCATCAGTGTCGAACGACTCGAGACCATTGCCGCGGCACTGGGCATACACCCCTCGACACTGCTCGAGGACGGCCCCCCGCCCGGCTTCGACGAGCCCGGGAACACCGATGATGACGCGGGCACCTCACGGGCGTGGCGCGATTTCGGCGGCGCCGAGGTCGCCGACCCGGTTCTCGATGCGGCGCTGAGTTGCATTGTGGCCAAGGGATATCACGGGTGCTCCATCCGCGACATCGCCGACGCCGCAGGGCTGTCGGTGGCGTCGTTGTACCACCATCACGAGAGCAAGGAGGCCATGCTCGTCGATCTGTTCGACCAGACGATGACCGAGCTGCTCGATCGCGCGGCCGGAGCGCGGGACGACGCGGGCGGCGACCCCGTGCGCGCCTTCACCCTCATGGTGGAAAGCCTTGTCCTGTACCACAGTTACCGTCGGCGATTGTCGTTTCTCGGCGCCACCGAAATGCGCAGCCTCGTCGAGCCCAACCGGCGCCGTATCGCCGATCGTCGCGTCGCGCTGCAGCGCATGTTCGACACGGAGGTCGATCGCGCCGCCGCGCAGGGCCGGTTCGGAGCCCCGCGCCCCCGTGATGCCTCCCGCGCGGTCGTCGGACTGTGCATCGGCGTCGCCGACTGGTACGACCCCGACGGTCCCGACACCCCCGAGCGGATCGCCGCGCTCTACACCCGGTACGCCCTCAATCTCGTCGGTGCACGCCCGTAGTCAGCAGGCTCCACCTCACATTGTTCGGATAAGCCGAACAGTGCACGGTGATATGCGCTTCCGGCACAGCCGTGAAGGCCGCCGGTTCCGGTGTCTGATCACAGTATTGACAGGCACAAGACCAGCAGGCACCCTTATCGTGACCGATCGATCGCTCAGTTGTACGTGGGCGTCGAGCACTCCCACCGAGAGGATCCACCCGTGACCGCATCCGAGAAGACGTTGCAAGGACGCACCGCCATCATCTCCGGCGGCAGCCGCGGAATCGGTGAGGCCATCGCGGTCCGGCTGGCCCGCGCGGGCGCCAACATCACCCTGCTTGCCAAGACCGCCGAGCCGCATCCGAAGCTTCCCGGCACCATCTACACCGCGGCGCAGGCCATCGAAGAGGCCGGGGGACAAGCACTGCCGATCGTCGGCGACATCCGTGACGACCAGCAGGTCGCCGACGCCGTCGCCGCGACCGCCGAACGCTTCGGCGGAATCGACATCGTCATCAACAACGCGAGCGCACTGAACCTCACCGCGACCGCCGAGATCGACATGAAGCGTTACGACCTCATGCAGGACATCAACGCACGCGGCGCATTCTCCCTGTCCCGCAGCGCAATCCCCTATCTGCGCAAGTCCGACCACGCCCATGTGCTGACCCTGTCGCCGCCGATCTCCCTGGAGCCGCACTGGTTCGACGAGATCGGCACCGCCTACACCGTGTCGAAGTTCTCGATGACGATCGTCGCCCTGGGTCTGTCGCGAGAACTGGCTGCCGACGGCGTCGCGTCGAACTGCCTGTGGCCGCGCACCACCATCAGCACCGCCGCCGTGCGGAACATCCTGAGCGAGAAAATGATCGCTCGCAGCCGCAGCACCGAGATCATGTCCGACGCCGCCTACGCGATCCTGTCGAAGGACCCGGCCGCGGCCACCGGCCAGTGCTACATCGACGACGAGGTGCTCTCGGCCAACGGGGTCACCGACTTCGCGAAGTACCGCACCGTCGACAGTGACGACGAGCTGGAGCTCGATTTCTGGACGACTCGCCGATAAGGGTTGCGGTGAGATCGGCGAATCCGGTCTCACCAGGGCGTGGCCCGGGCTAGGATGATCGCCAGCGTCGGCGGTGTCGAGGAGGTAGGGCATGCCCGGAGCACGCTCCACAGGACGTGATCACACCCATCTCGAGGTCGAGGACTACGACCGGATCTTCGGTGTCCTCGAACGCGTCCAGGACGCCGAATCACTGACCGAATTCACCGGCGAACTGCACGAAGCCCTCGGCACCCGGTTCGATCTGCGCCACACCACGTGCTTCACCGGACCGACCTACGATGCGCTCTTCGACGATCCGCAGCCCGTACTGCAGGGCCGGATGTTGCCGCTGTTCCGGATGTATCACGCCGGCCTGCGCTACGACGACGTGTTCCGGCTCCCCGAGGCCCACGCGATCCTCACCCGTAACGCGGCACTGTCGGCCGATGAACTCAAGGATCTACCCACACCCACGCGGGATTATCTGGCGCGCCTGCGCGATTCCGATATCGACGGCGTGCGGACCATCTATCTGCGGCATCCCGGTGGGCACAGTCTGATCGGCCTGTTCTCGCACGAGGCCAATCCGGCCAAGGCCAACATGACGGTGCTGCGACTACTGGGCAAGCAACTCGCCGCCATCGCCCGCCACCTGCCCGAGCATCGCGCACCGGCGCTGACGAAACTGACCCGCCGCCAGCAGGAGGTCGCGCAGTTGGTCGCACAGGGCCTCACCAACGCCGAGATCGCGGCCGTGCTGGTGGTTGCCGAGGACACCGTGAAGAAACACATGAGCCAGATCCTGGCCGTCACCGGTTGCCGGTCCCGGACCGAGCTCGCCCTCTGCCTGGGCTGAGCCCGGTCCGAAAATCGCGTGTGAGCCGGCGACCTTCGGTCAGGAACGACCCCGTGACGGCGTAGATCACGCCACAGCGCACGCCACACGAGCGCACGACTCCCCGAACAGGCCAAGAACAACTCCACCTTCGTGGAATATCGCGTCGCCGCGACCGGTGTGAGCCTGGTTACAGCCCGGCCACCGTTCGACGCCGGCCACACTCGGAGGAAGTCTCGTGTCTCGAATCAAATTCGGAACCTTCATCGCACCGGTCCACAAGCCGGGTAAAAACCCCACGCTTGCCCTCGCGCAAGACCTCGAACTGATCGAACACCTCGATCGGCTCGGCTACGACGAAGCGTGGATCGGCGAACATCACTCCGCAGGTTCGGAGATCGTCGCGTCGCCGGAGATCTTCATCGCCGTCGCGGCCGAGCGCACCAAGCACATCAAGCTCGGCACCGGTGTCACCTCGATCGCCTACCACAACCCGCTGTGGGTGGCCGATCGCATGGTGATGCTCGACCACCTCACCCGTGGTCGCGTGATGCTCGGGGTCGGTCCCGGCTCCCTGCCCACCGACTCGGCGATGATCGGCCTGAACCCCATTCAGACCCGGGAGATCCTCGAGCCCAACCTCAGCATCATCCTGCGGCTCCTCGCCGGGGAGACGGTGACGGAGAAGACGATCACCCACGAGCTGATCGACGCCCGGTTGCAACTGCGTCCGTACTCCGACATCGAGGTCGCCGTCGCCGCGGTCGCCTCGCCGACCGGCGCCCGCCTGGCCGGCACCTACGGGCTCGGACTGCTGAGCATCGGCGCGACGTTGACCCCGGACGGCTTCGACGCCCTGGCCCATCACTGGAACGTCGTCAATGAGCGCGCGGCGCACTCCGGCGCCAAGGTCGATCGCTCCGGCTGGCGGCTGGTCGGTCCGTTCCACATCGCCGAAACCGAGGAGCAGGCCTACCGCGACGTCGAATACGGCATCGAGCACTGGTTCGAGTACTTCCAGCACATCGCCGCCTTCCCGCAGATGGCGGTGTCCGGCAGCAACCTTCGCGAGATGATCGACTTCATCAACAATGCCGGAATCGGCGTCATCGGTACCGCCGAGCAGGCGCGCGCCCAGGTGCAGCGTCTGGTCGATCAGTCCGGCGGATTCGGCTCGATGCTGCTGATGGGTCATGACTGGGCCGACGTCGCCGCCACCAAGCGCTCCTACGAGATCTTCATGCGCGATGTGATCCCGCACTTCCAGGGCCAGTACCAGCCGACCGTCGACGCCGCCGAGCACGCCCGGACCGTGCGTGAATCCCATGCACAGGCCCAGCTCAAGGCGGTCGAGCACATGACGCAGAAGTACCAGGAAGAGACGCAGGTCCGCTGACCGGCCGATCGAGCGATCCCACGGCAACCCAGGTCTGGAAATTCTATGGAAAGAGTTGTCTCACATCATGACTGACTTGCGATCCAGTACCGTCGACGCGATTCTGCGGCGGACCGCACGGCGTTACCCGAACGTCACGGCGATCATCTTCGACGAGCGTTCGTGGACCTACTCCGAACTCGACGACATGGTCACCCGCGCGGCACACACCCTGCTGTCGCGCGGGCTCGGCCACGGCGATCGAGTGGCGACCTACGGCCGCAATTCGGATGCGTATCTGGTGGCGTTCCTGGCGTGCTCACGCGCCGGGCTCCTCCACGTTCCGGTCAACTATGCGCTCACCGGCGAGGAGTTGCGATACCTGATCGACGATTCCGGCGCCGCGCTGGTGCTCGTCGATCCGGATCTGGCGACACACGTGAGCGCGGCGTCGTCGGTGGAACACAGCCCGCTACACGGTGGTCCGGACGCACTGCTGGAGTCCTCGACGTCCGGCACCGTCCCGGTCGTCGATGCCGAGGTCGCCGACACCGATCTGGTGCAGCTGCTCTACACCTCGGGGACCACCTCGCGCCCCAAGGGCGCGATGATGTCGCATCGGGCGCTGATCCACGAGTATTTCTCGTCCATCGAGGCACTCGACTACGCCCGTGACGACAACCCGTTGCATGCCATGCCGCTGTATCACTCGGCCGGCATGCACGTCCTGATGATGCCCTACATCGCCATCGGCGCGACCAATCGCCTCATCAAGGCCCCGGATGTTCCCACGGTTCTGCGTCTGATCGAGTCCGAGCGGATCGGCTCGATCTTCCTCGCGCCGACGGTCTGGGTTCCGTTGTCGCAGCATCCGGATCTGGCGACGCGCGATCTCTCGTCGTTGCGCAAGGCGATCTACGGCGCGTCGATCATGCCGCTTCCCGTGTTGGCGCGCCTGCAGGAGCGACTGCCGGATCTCGGTTTCTACAATGCCTTCGGGCAGAGTGAAATCGGGCCGCTGGCAACCGTTCTGCGGCCCGCGGGCCACGCCGCCCGGCCCGCCTCGTGCGGACTCCCGGTGCTCAACGTGGAGTTGCGGGTGGTCGACACTGACGGCAACGATGTGGCACCGGGAGAAAGCGGTGAGGTCGTCTACCGGTCACCGCAGTTGTGCGACGGTTACTGGAACAATCCCACCGCGACGGCAGAAGCCTTCCGCGACGGCTGGTTTCACTCCGGCGACCTGGTCACGATCGACGAGGAAGGCTACGTCACCGTCGTCGACCGCATCAAGGACGTCGTCAACACCGGAGGAATCCTGGTGGCCTCGCGTGAGGTGGAGGACGCCCTCTACACCCATCCGGCGGTCGCCGAGGTGGCGGTCATCGGTGTCCCCGACGAGAAGTGGATCGAGGCGATCGCGGCCTTCGTGGTGCGCTCCGGCGAGGTCGAGGAGGCCGAGCTGATCGCGCACGCACGCGGTCAACTGGCGGGATACAAGGTGCCCAAGCAGATTCACTTCGTCGAGAGCCTTCCGCGCAACGCCTCCGGCAAACTCCTCAAACGCGAGATCCGTCGCGACATCATCGACGCACCGGTCGGCGAGGTGGCCCGATGAGCCTCGAGGACTTCCGACATGTGCTGGGGCACTTCCCCACCGGGGTGACCGTGGTGACCGCGATGACACCGCAGGGCCCCACCGGATTCTGCTGCCAGTCGTTCTCGTCACTGTCGCTCGACCCGCCGATGGTGCTGATCCTGCCCGCCCGGACGTCGACGACCTGGCCGCGGATCGAGGCCGCCGGACGTTTCTGTGTGAACGTCCTCGGCCACGATCAGGCCGATCTCGCACTCGGCTTCGCCCGGTCCGGCGGTGACAAGTTCGCCGGCGTCACATGGGCGCCCGGCCACAACGGGGCACCGCGTGTCGACGGCGCCTGCGCCTGGATCGAGGCCGAGGTCGCGTCGATCGGCGACGGCGGCGACCACGTCGTCGTCCACGGCCGGGTCTCCGAACTCGCCGCCGACAGTTCGGTGGCGCCGTTGATCTTTCATCGCGGCGAGTTCGCACAGCTCAACTGTGCGTGACCCTTCGCAACCCCCCCACTCCAGAGAAACCGAATCGCAGGAAAACATCATGCGCGCAGCAATGTTCTACGGACAGCAACACGTCGAGATCGTCGATGCCGACGAACCGACACCATCGGCCGACCAGGTCAAGATCAAGGTGGGATTCAACGGGATCTGCGGGTCGGATCTCCACGAATACTATGTCGGCCCCCTCAACATCCCCACCGAACCGCACCCGCTGACCGGGCAGCAGGCACCGCTGATCCTCGGTCACGAGTTCTCCGGGACCATCACCGAAATCGGTTCGGATGTGCAGGGATTCGACGTCGGCGACCGGGTTGCGGTGGAGCCCATCTACTCCTGCGGCACGTGCGACCGCTGCACGAGCGGGCATTACAACACCTGCGCCCAGATCGGCTTCCACGGGTTGATGGCCGACGGCGGGATGGCCGAGTACACCGTGGTACCCACTCGCATGCTGCACAAGCTGCCCGCGGATCTGCCGCTGGAACTCGGTGCACTGGTCGAGCCGATGTCGGTGGCCTATCACGCCGCCTGCCTCGGTGAGGTCGGACCGGGCGATCACGCCGTCGTCTTCGGTGCAGGGCCCATCGGCATCGGGCTGTGGTATGCCCTTCGAGGTCTGGGGCTCACCGACGTCACCGTCGTGGAACCGTCGGCGCCGCGTCGCGAGGCCATCGCCGCTCTCGGTGCGCGCGTACTCGATCCGACCACCGACGACGTCGTCGCGGTGATCGCCAAGGACACCGATGGCCGTGGCGCCGACGCGGTGTTCGACGCCGCAGGTGTCACCGCGACCGTGGCGACCGGATTGGCATGTCTGGCAGCGCGTTCGCCCTTCATCTGTGTCGCCGTCTACGAGAAGCCGATCGAGACCCCGTTGCTCAGCCTGCTGTTCGGCGAGTCCCGCATGCAGGGCTCACTGGGCTACACGTCCGCCGATTTCGACGCGGTCATCGAACTGATGGCGGCCGGGCATTACGACACCACCGGCTGGGTCACCACCGTGCCGATCGACGACGTCGTCGCCGAGGGCTTCGACGCGCTGCACGCCGGGAAGAAGATGAAGGTCCTCATCGAACCGACCCCCGCCTGAGGTTACGGGTCACCGGCCGATGAGCAGCCGCACCCGTCCGTCGGTGTCCTCGCGACGTGCGTTGACCCCGTACACCTCTCGCACGAGTCGGGCGGTCAACACGTCGCCGGGCGGCCCGTCGCCGACGGTCGTGCCCCGATCCATCACGACGACGCGGTCGCAGTACGCCGCAGCCAGATTCAGGTCGTGCAACGCCACCACCGCCGTGAGCGGTGAGTCCGCGACCCGGGCCAGGATGTCGTGTTGGTGACGTAGATCGAGGTGATTGGTGGGTTCATCGAGCACGACGATGTCGGCGCGCTGCGCGAAGGCCCGGGCCAGCAGGACGCGTCGTCGCTCACCGCCGGACATCTCGTGCAGGGTTCTGTCGAGTAGTCCGTCCACCTCCCACAGGCGGGCGAGTTCCTCGATGGCGCGGTGATCCTCACCCCGGTACGGCCGCCAGTCGGACATGCCCGCAGATCGCCCGAGCAACAACACGTCCCGGGCCGTGAACGGCAGTTCGCTGTACTCGTCCTGGCCGACCGATGCGACCATGCGGGCCCGCTCGGAGTCCGAGTGGGCCCGCATCGGTCGGCCACGCAGTCGGCATACGCCGCGCGTGGGTCGTGCTATCCCGGCGAGCACACGTAACAGACTCGTCTTGCCCGAGCCGTTCGGGCCGACGAGTGCGACCTTCTCACCGTCATCGACGCGTAGCGAGACCTCTCGCACCGCGATGACCCCACGGTGTTCGACGCTGACGTCCGACACCTCCACCGCTGCAGCCGAACCGGCTCCCGGCTGCGCGGCGGCGTCGGCAATGCTCACCGCGACGGCACGGTGGCAGCGGTGGCAGCCACCAGCTTCTCGAAACTGTCGACCGCCGACGGTGACGGATTGGACGAGTCGGCGGGCAGCATCACGATCCGCCCGGCGCGTACCGCTTCGAGCGTGCTCACCCCCGGTTCCGCGAGGAATTTCGCTCGGGCGTCGGCCTCGCTCTCGCCGTAACCCCCGTACTTGACCACGATCCACTCGGGTTGGCGCCGGATCAGGCTCTCGGTGGAGATCGTGGCGTAGGTCTCGTGCTGATCGGCGTAGGCATTCTGCAGTCCGGCACTGTTCAGCATGGCATTCGGCAGCCCCGACCCGCCGTACGCCGACAATGGGTCCTCGGAAGAGAAGTAGTAGACCCACGCAGCGGTGTGCCCGGTCGGCGCTCGTCGGGCGGCGGCGATCCGCTTGTCGAGTGCGCTCGCCGCAGCATCCGCGGTCGCCGACGTCCCGAACACGGTGCCCAGGCGCCGGACGTCGGCGCCGATGGTGCCCAGGTCGACCGTCGGTGCGGCATCGGTGGATGCGTCGTGTCCGCACTCGCCCTGTACCGTCAGCATCGTGATCCCCGACTTCCGGATCTGAGCGGGGTCGGCGTTGAACAGTCCGTAGCCGAAGACCAGGTCGGGGTTGGCGACGATGATGTTCTCGGTCGTCGGGTCAGAGGGATCGACGATCAGGGAGTCGTCCGGCCGGTGGGTGAGCGAGGCGGGTAGCGGCGCGCCGAATTCCCCGGTGCGCGCGATGATCTTCTGTGAGGCCCCGGCAGCGTCGAGGATCTCCACCGCTGCGGTTCCGACGGTGAGTACCCGTTCGGGCGCTTTCGCCACCGTGACATCTTTGCCGCAATCGGCCACCGTCACCGGATACCCTTGTGCCGCCGATGAATCAGCGGCTCCACCGGAGCCATCCGAACAGCCGAGCAGGACCACGGCGAGCACCGCCACACCACCGACGACCGGAGCACGTCGAGACGACCAGAGATCTCGTATCACAGTTTCTTCCTTTTCTTTCGCGGGAGTAATTGCGGCTCAGTGCGATTCGGAGCGCCGTCGCCGGTGGAGCAGATACATCAACAGCGGGGTCCCGATCAGCGCGGTCAGGACACCCAACGGGATCTCTCTGGGCGCCAGCGCGGTTCGGGCAAGGGCATCGGCAGCGATGAGGACCGACGCGCCGATGAACGCGCTGGTCGGGATGAGTAATCGATGAGTGGCGCCGACGAGGTGCCGGGCCAGATGCGGAACGACCAGACCGACGAATCCGATGGCGCCGCTGACCGCGACCGCAGCGGCGATCGCCAACGCGGACAACACCGCAACGCGCAGTCGCAACCGTTGGGCATCGACACCGATGCTGCGGGCGACGTCGTCACCGAGCCCCACGGCGTCCAGACGCCTGCCCCAGAGCGCGAGGACGGCCACCACCAGCACACTCACGGTGACGAGTACCGGGACCTGCTGCCATGAGGACTTGCCGAGGGAGCCGAGCATCCAGAACATCACCGCGCGCACCGCATCTCGGTTGTCGGAGAGGACGACGACCAGGTTGGTCACCGCGGCCGCGAAGTAGCCGACGGTCAGACCTGCCAGTACCAGTCGCGAACTGCTCAGCGCCCGGGCTCCGCCGAGCAGGACCACCACCAGCATCAGCGCGACGACCGCCCCGAGAAACGCCCCGGTTGTCGCGCCGGCCACCCCGACAGCCGCGCCGAATCCCGTGGCGATCACCAGCGCCGCCCCCAGCGACGCACCCGAGGAGACACCGAGCAGGTACGGATCGGCGAGGTCGTTACGGACGATCGCCTGCAGCGCACAGCCCGTCGCGCCGAGCACGCCGCCGACGCAGAGGCCGACGATCACTCGAGGTAAGCGCAACTCCCACAACACCGTTGCCGCCGCCGAGGTCGGGGTGGCGCCACCCGTACGAGTCAGGGCGTCGAGGACCGCACCGGGTCCGAGGGTCACCTGACCGACACCGACCATGAGCACCGCGAGCACCGGGGTGCCCACGGCCAACACGGTGAGCACCGCGGCGGGCCGGCCCCATCGCCGTCGCGCGGCGGGGGCCTCCCGGTTGACGAAAGGGCGTTTGACTCGTACGGTCACGCACAAATGATAACCGTTTCCATTAAGGCTGGGTGACATGGGGCATACCGCGCTGCTACGGCTGTGGCAGGGGCGGCGAACGACGTTGCTTGCGTTGATCGCGATCGGTGTGGCCATCGCCGCGAGTTGGCTCGCCCAGGCATTGCTCACCTCGCAGATCTTCGCCCGGGTGCTCACCGGCGGTGGTTGGTCGCGCGACTCGCTCGTGCCGATCACCGTGGCGCTGGCGCTCGTGCTGATCGCGCGGCCGATCCTCGTGCTGCTCCGGCAGCTGATCGCGCAGGCCGTGATGGGGCGGATCAAGGCCGATATCCGTTCTCGCGCACTGCGTTCGTTCGTCCGCCGCAGCGCCGGCGATCCCGGGGCAGGCCGTAGCGGACGCGACCACGCCGTGGTCGTCGACGGGGTGGAGAATCTCGACGCCTACCTGTCGGGCTACGTGCCACAGATCGGTGTGACCGTCACGGTGGTGCTGGCCGCAGGAATCACCATGATCGTCATCGACCCGATGACCGGCGTCATCGCGATGTGCGCAACGATCACTCTCCCTTTCCTACCGCGCCTTTGGGATCGGGCGCTGGCCGCACGCGGGTCCGACCACTGGGACGCCTATCAGGAGTTGCACGCAGAGTTTGTCGAATCGATGCACGGGATGACGACCCTGGTGACCTTCGGTGCCGACGAACGTCGCGAGCAGCAGCTCGCCGAGGCCTCGAAGTCGCTGCTGCACCGGACACTTCGCCAGCTTCGGATCTCGTTGATCGAGTCGGGGCTCTCCGGGTTCTCCCTCGCCGCGATACCCGCGGTGGTCCTGGTGACGGTGGCCCTCGGGCGCGACCACCTCTCCGCGTTCGATGTCTTCGCCCTCGTTCTGCTCTCGATCGAACTCGTGCGCCCCTTCCGCGACCTGGCATCACAATGGCATGCAGGTTACCTCGGGACGTTCTCGGGCCCGGGAATCCTCGACCTGTTGGACGAGGAGTCGGCCCACGCAACCGCCGCATCCACCTCGCGCGCCGAATCCTTCACTGATGCAGCGGGTCCGAGCGCCGACGAGCCGCCGCTGCGCCTGGTGTCGGTCACCGCACGCCATCCGCGGGCGAGCGCACCGACCCTCATCGACGTCTCGCTGACGGCCCACCCCGGGATGACGGCGATCGTCGGCGCCACCGGGTCGGGCAAGTCGACGCTGGCGGCCGTGGCATGCGGCCTACTCGCCCCCGACTCGGGAACCGTTCTGCTGGACGGCCGCGCCCTCACCGAGGACGAGCGTCTCCGACACGTCGCTCTCGTGGCCCAGGACTGTGTGCTGTTCACGGGTACGGTGGCCGACAACATCGCTCTGGGCCTGCCGGCAGGGGCCGACAACGACGTCATCGTCCGCGCTGCCGAGACTGTCGGAATCGGCTGTGACAACGACGCTTTCACTCTGGATACGCCCGTCGGCGAGAACGGTTCGCTGGTCTCGGGCGGGCAACGTCAACGGGTGGCGATCGCGCGCGCCCTCGTGCAGGATCGTGATCTGCTGATCCTCGACGAGGCCACCTCCGCACTCGATCCGGAGTCCGAGCGATCCGTGCTGGCGGCGTTGCGCTCGAACCATCCCAATCTACCGATCATCGCCATCACCCACCGAAGCGCGGTGGCCGACGCGGCCGATCGCGTCGTGACGGTCGATCGGGGCCGAATCATCGCAGACAGCCAGGTAGTCGTCGCCGGCAGGCAGGAAGCCCATGACTGACCCCCGCATCCCGGCGCCAGAAACCCCGCCGATCCCCGTAAAACCCCTTACCGCAGCTGATTCCGACGACTCCTCCGATACCACCCTCAGCGGTGTGATCGCCCCGATCGCGGCCTTGTCCTCCCAAATGCGAGACCAGACCCGGTTGTTCGTCGGTGTGGTGGCGATCGTGTGGACGGTGCTGGTGCTCGGCATCTGCTCATCGCTGCTGTCGGTGGCGACGGCGTCGGCGCTCGTCTCCCGGAACGGTTCGGTGCCGGTGATGCTCACCGGACTCATCGCCACCGTCGTCGGGATCGGAATCGCCTCGTGGACCGAGCAGTGGTTTGCACACGTCCTCGCCTATCGCGTGATCGACATCATCCGCCTTCGGGTCCATCGGGCCATTGCCCGACTCGCCCCGCTCGGACTCGCGCGGCGCACATCCGGTGACACCATTTCCGCGGCGATGACCGATGCGGAGAGCCTCGAATGGTTCTACGCGCACACCGCAGCACAGGTGGTCGCCGGAGCCGCCGCAGGCGCCACCGTCTCGATCGGCGCCGTGGTGTGGCTCGGGCCCGTGGGTCTGCTGCTGCCGCTGGCGCAGGTGATCGTCGTCGCGATACCGCTGCTGCTGTTGCCCGCAGCCGTGAAACAGGGCCACGCACTGCGCAACTCGATCTCGCAGATGTCGGCGGATGCATTGGCCGCGCGCACCAGCGCCCGCGAGTCGGTACTGCTCGGTCGGCTCGACGTCGTCGCCGCGGAGGCGGCCGAGGGAACCAGACGCATCCAGCGGGCCAGGCGCGCACTGGCGGTCCGCGGTGGCATCGAACAGGGCCTGATCGAGGCGACAACCGTCGCAATCGTGTTGGCCGCGTTGGTGTTGTCGGTGCGCGCCGTCGGTGCCGGGGAGCTGGACCCGGCCATGGTGCCGGTCCTGGTCACCTTCGCCGGCGCCGGGGTCTCGCCCGCCATGGCCATCACCGGTGCGCTGGGCAAGCTCGGCGAGTCCTCGGCCGCGGCGTCTCGGGTCCACCGTCTGATCACCACCGCCGGTGTCCGCCCGACAGCGACTCGGACGGCCGCCGGAGATGCCGAGACCAACTCGACGTCGGTGGAGATCTCCGCGCTCACCGTCCGCTATCCCGAGGCACCCGATCCGGCGGTGCGCCTGCTCGATCTCACCGTCGCCGACGGTGAGACCCTCGCCATCGTGGGCCCCAGTGGCGCAGGCAAATCCACGATCGCACTGGCACTGGCCCGCCTCATCGCCGAGGAATCCGGTCGAATCCTCATCGGTGGTGTCGATGTGGCCACCCGCACACCGGAGCAAACACGGCAACACGTGATTCTCGTCGGTCAGCACGCGCACATCTTTCACGCCGATGTCCGCGACAACCTCCTGTGTCCCGAGGCCTCGGACCCCGACATCTGGAATGCGCTCGAGAACGCCCGGCTCGCCGATCACGTCCGGGGGCTGCCAGACGGTCTCGACACGATGATCTCCGAGCGCGGCGCGACCTG
This sequence comes from Gordonia sp. L191, assembly GCF_030077625.1. Lineage (NCBI taxonomy): Bacteria > Bacillati > Actinomycetota > Actinomycetes > Mycobacteriales > Gordoniaceae > Gordonia > Gordonia sp. L191. The sequence goes on from NZ_CP125996.1 coordinate 4,277,137, forward strand.
GTCTGGCGGTGAACGCCAACGGCTGGGTCTGGCCCGCGGGCTGCTGCGCGAGCCCGATGTCCTGGTCCTCGACGAGCCGACCGCGGGGCTGGATCCGGACACCGAAGACGAGTTCCTCACGGCCCTGCGCAACGCTCGCCGGGATCGCACCACGATCATCGTGTCGCATCGCGTCGCGGTGATGCGCGCCTGCGACCGTGTCGCCCTGCTCGACGCCGGGCGAATCCTGGCCACCGGACACCACGACCAGCTGGTCGAGACCTCACCGGCCTATCGCAAGCTGATCGGCACCGCCGATGATGGCGACCCGGCCGAGTGGTCGCGGTGAGATCCGGTCGAGCCCACCCCGAGTTGTTGTCCGCTACGAGTTGGTCGAAAGGAGGTGAATCCATGTCGGAGATCACGATCGTCGCTGTCGAAGAAGAACGTGCCGAGGAGGCGGTGCTCGCACCCAATTCCAATCATCACGGTCACGTGGCAACCGCCTTCTCCTGGAAGTGATCCCGGAGGAGCTGGTGTCGGCGCTGCCCCGGGACACGTTCCGGGGCAGCGCCTCTCGTCCTCTCGACCGTCTGAGTTCCGTTCCGTGCCGTTGCCGGCCGCCATTGTTTCCTGGAGTGTGTCATGACAACCCCACGCCCGTTGATCTCCGCCGCCATCGCGCCGGCCACCGGCGTCGAGATACGTCCACTCGACGCCACGTCGTGTGTGATCAGCCGCGGCGAATCGCATCACGTGATCGGGTTGCCCGCCGCGACGGCAGTAATACTCATGACGGCGTGGCAGGCCGGTCGCGACGACCTGATGGGCGAGGACCTCGCGCGCGCCGTCCGGCCGCTGCGCGCCCTCGTCGACGCGCACGCACACTCGTCGACCCTCGCAACGGACACCGTGAGCGTGCCGGAAGTTCCCCGCCGTGGCATCAGCGCGGTCATGACCGGAGACGACGACCTCGTCGAGGCGTTCGTCGAACTGGCGCATCCCGATGACGGTCTCGTGCCCTTCGCATGGACGGGCGCTCGTGCCGCTGTCAACCGGGCATTCACCGCGAGAACCGCTCTGGTCGTGGGCATCCGTGGTGCACGGGAGTCCGATTTGATCGACATCGATCGGATGTGCCACGACATGCGGGTGCCGTGGATACCCGTCGAGCTGACGCGCAGTCGACTGTGGGTGGGCCCTCTGGTGACCCCGGGATGCGGTGCGTCGTACGAGGATACGGCCGCACGCCGGCTCGCGGCCGCCCGGGACACCCGCGTTCACCGCGTGCTGCGCACCCCTGCGATCACCGGCGATCAAGGTGCGTCACCGGCCGAGCTGGCCCCGTTGATCTCCGCCGCGCTCGACATCATCGCCGACGGTGCCCCCGCATCGTCGGATCGCGTCGCCGGAGGAGGTGATGTCCTGCACGAGTTGTGGATCGCCGACGACGGGGTGGCCCACCGACGTCACCCCGTTCTGCCGATGCCGCACCGCACGACCGTCCATCGCGATCACACGATCGACGACCTCGTCGACGATCGCACCGGGGTCATCGTCCGCGTGCGCAGCGTCACCCATGATCGCCGCGTGCCCGCCACACTCGCCACCCGGCAAGCCGACGTCGCCGACATCCGCGCGGTCAGCCCGTGGGCCAACAACATTCTCTGCCAGGGCTCGACGTTGGACGACGCCGAAAGCGCACGGCTGGCGGCGCTCGGTGAATCCGCGGAACGCTACTGCGGCAACATCCTCGACACCCTGCCGGTCACCTGGGGCTCCTTCGACGAGCTCACCCGACGCGGCATCCCGGTTCTCGATCCGCGAGAACTGGTGCTCTACAGCGACGATCAGCATCGCTCCCCCGGATTCCCGTTCGTCCCGTTCACCCGCGATCTCCGCGTGCACTGGGTACCCGGGCGTCGTCTCGCCGACGGCTCCGACGTCCTGGTGCCCGCCTCGCTGGTCTATGTCAACTGGTACTCCGCCGGCTTCGCCGCGGCGCCGCCGACCAACTTCTGCGCCTTCGCCGGCATCGCCGCCGGACCCGACGAGGACTTCGCCGTCGCCGGCGCCCTCGAGGAGATCATCGAGCGTCACGCGACGATGGTCTGGTGGCTCAATGCCGCGCAGCTACCGGCGGTCGACGGCATCGAGATGCCCGGTCTCTCACCGGGGATGCGCCAGTTCGTGATCCGCCTCGACAACGAGTTCGGCGTCCCGGTGGCGGCGTCGGTGGTGCACGACGACGTCGACGCACTGGTCAATGTCGGGTTCTCCGCCCGGCCGCGGTTCGCCGACGCCGCGCGCAAGGCGCTCACCGAGGCATTCACGCTGCAGGAGGGATCACGAGATCTGTTGCGGTCCAACGGTCTGCACTGGAAGGTGATGGCCGACGGCGAACTCAACGGGCGCGCATTCAAACCCTGGCGGGCCGACCGCGCCTACCTCGACGACTTCCGCGCCGACATGCACGACTGCGACGACCTCATGGTGCAGCAGCAGGTCTACCTCGATCCGCGGGCCCGACACCGCATGGCGCATCTGCTCGAGCCGACGACGAGTATCCCTGTGCGGACCATCGCCGAACTCCCGACCCGATCTGCCGCGGGGTATCGTGATGCGCTACTCGCGAACGGAATCGATCCGATCGTCGTCGACATCACCACCGGCGACATCGGTAGCGCGGGCATGCGCGTGGTTCGGGTCATCGCGCCGGGGACCGTCGGCAACGCGCCGGCGGCGTTTCCCTTCCTCGGCCGGTCACGGGTCCGCAACCTCGCCGTAGAGCTCGGCTGGCGGACCACCCCACTCGCCGAGGATCAACTCAACTATTTCCCGATGCCGCATGCCTGACACGCTGCGCGCCACACGAATACGACATCGCGGCGACATTCCCGTGGCATTTCGGCACCATCAGGTGTCCTTACCCCGACACGAGGGCGTCGACGCCCAGGCCGTCGTGGTCGACCTCGCTGCCGTCGATGATCCGGACTCGCTGCGGTGGGCGGCACTGCGCCACTGGTGGTCGGCCGATCACCATCGGCTGCCGCGCAGGTTCGCCGCGGGCGACGACCTGGAGGCCGAGGGCGCGGAGGCACTCGACGTCGCGGCCCTGGGCCTGATCGATCCCGATCTGCTCACGGAGCCGGGATGCCCGGTCACTCAACCGGATACGGACATACCTCGCACCTGGGTGGCCGCCACCCGATGTCGATTGTCGGCGACCGAGGGAGCCGGGTACCGCTCCGGTTGGGTGCCCTACACCCTCGCCTTTCCGCGCGGATGGGATACCGAGCCCGGCGAACCCCGCGATCATCCACCGTTCCTCGCCGGCCTCGGTGCGGGTCGGACCCATGCGGCCGCGGTCGCCGAGGCGTGGGCGGGCCTGGCCGTGGAGGACGCGCTGTGGCGGTGGTGGTCGGGCGACCGGCCCCAGGTCGTCGACGCCTCGGTCCCGCCACATGCGCAGACGGCCGGCCTGTGGGCGGACTGCCCGTTGACGCTCACACTGCAGTTGTTGCCCACGTGTCTGGGTGGCGTGGTAACCCTTGCCGCGGTGGATGATTCGGAGATCATTGCCGTGGGTGGCGGCTACGGACACGATGTGCGGGCGCAGCGCACGGCGATAGCCCGGGCGCTGTGGCAACTGGTCACCGCCCGATCCCTGGGCGAGGCAACGAGTCCCATGTACTGTGCGGGCACGTCAGGGCTGCCACCACACCGGGCCGAGCGCGACTATCTCTGCGCAGCGGGCCCGCGCCACCGTCGCCTGCTGGATCCGGTCGCCCACGTGCAGCTGCTCCTCGATCCGCTCGTACGCAATGCCGTTCGCGAACGGATCGGATCCCCCGTTCTCGTCACGAAGACCCCGGGAACGCACAACGAACACGGCCGGGCGGCGGCACTGGAGAACCTGCCGCACGGATACGCGTGGCGCGTCGACCTGTCGCCCCCGGAGGACGCAACCGGTTGCTGCGTGCGATTTCTCGTCCCCGGTGCGGCGACACTACCTCTCGGCGCGTTCCCGCCCGACCCGTCGGTCACCGCTACGACGCGGGGTGCCCTGCCGTTTCCGGGTTGGTAGACCGATCCGCCGGTGGTCGGCGGGAATAGGGCGCCGTGTCCACCGACTCGGTGCCGTCGGTCTGGTCGGGTCCGGTGGGCATGGCGCACACGCCGTCGACGCACACCTGGCCGGCCTGCCCGATCATCTCGAGCGGCGAAGGCGACGAATCGTCGTCAGGCATCGGCGCGCTCCCGCGCCACCGTGCGCAATGCGTCGGCGAAGGTCTCCGGCGACTGCGCGCCCGAGAGACCGTAGCGTCCGTCGATCACGAAGAACGGGACGCCACTGATGCCGTACGCACGGGCCTGCGCGATGTCGGCGGCCACGGCGTCGGCGTAGGTGCCGTCGGTCAGGGCGCGAAGCGCATCGTCGCGGTCGAGTCCGATGTCGGCCGCGAGGTCGGCGAGGTCGGCGGCCCGTCCCACATGCCGACCTTCGGTGAAGTAGGCGCGGAACAGCCGTTCGACCATGTCGAGCTGGCGCCCTTGGGCTTTCGCGAAGTGCAGCAGTTGGTGCGCCGTGAGCGTGTTGGTGTGCTGTAGCGCGTCGAAGTCGTAGGTCAGTCCCGCCTCGGCGGCGATCGCGGTGACCTGCGCCAGCATCTGCCCGACCTGGTCGCGGGGCATGCCCTTGTGGCCGACGAGGAAGTCGACCTCGGTGCCGTCGAAGTCGACCGGGGTGTCGGGGGCCAGCTCGAAGCTGTGATAGGTGACGGTGACCCGATCGGCGAGACCGGATTCGGCGAGACCTGCCTCGAACTTGCGCTTGCCGATGTAGCACCACGGGCAGGCGATGTCGGACCACACGTCGACGGGGATCGTTGAACTCACGAGCGGTTCAACCGTCGTCATCGGGCCGGCATTCCGGCCACGCGCAGCAGATTCCGCGGAAGGTTCGCTCCTGGCGCGACGTTCCGCGGAATCTGCGCAGACGCCGAAGGCCGGCCACCCCGTGGGGTGACCGGCCTTCGAACGTGTAACGCTGTGTGAGCGCTGGGTTCTGATCAGCTCAGAAGCCCATGCCGCCCATCTCGTCGCCACCCGGCATGGCCGGGGCCGGGTTCTTCTCCGGCTTGTCGGCGACGACGGCCTCGGTGGTGAGGAACAGCGCCGCGATCGAGGCTGCGTTCTGCAGCGCCGAGCGGGTGACCTTCACCGGGTCGTTGATGCCTGCGGCCAGCAGGTCCTCGTAGGTGCCGGTGCCGGCGTTGAGGCCGGTGCCCTTCGGCGAGTTGAGGATCTTGTCGGCGACGACGCCCGGCTCGAGCCCGGCGTTGAAGGCGATCTGCTTGGCCGGAGCCGACAGTGCAACCCGGACGATGTTGGCGCCGGTGGCCTCGTCACCCTCGAGCGAGAGCGCGTCGATGGCCGGCTCGGACTGCAGCAGGGCCACGCCACCGCCGGCGACGATGCCCTCTTCGACGGCAGCCTTCGCGTTGCGGACGGCGTCCTCGATGCGGTGCTTGCGCTCCTTGAGCTCGACCTCGGTGGCCGCGCCTGCCTTGATGACCGCAACACCGCCGGCCAGCTTGGCCAGGCGCTCCTGCAGCTTCTCACGGTCGTAGTCGGAGTCGCTGTTCTCGATCTCGGTGCGGATCTGCGCCACGCGACCGGCGATCGCGTCGGCATCGCCGGCGCCGTCGACGATGGTGGTCTCGTCCTTGGTCACCACGACCTTGCGGGCGGTACCGAGCAGCTCGACGCCTGCACCCTCGAGCGAGAGGCCGACCTCTTCGCTGATGACCTCGCCACCGGTGAGGATGGCGATGTCGGCCAGCATGGCCTTGCGACGGTCACCGAAGCCCGGAGCCTTGACGGCGACGGACTTGAAGGTGCCACGGATCTTGTTGACGACCAGGGTCGAGAGGGCTTCGCCCTCGACGTCCTCGGCGATGATCAGCAGCGGCTTGCCTGCCTGGATGACCTTCTCGAGCAGCGGCAGCAGATCCTTGACGGTCGAGACCTTGCCCGACACGAGCAGGATGTAGGGATCCTCGAGGACGGCTTCCTGACGATCGGCGTCGGTCACGAAGTAGCCCGAGATGTAGCCCTTGTCGAAGCGCATGCCCTCGGTGAGCTCCAGCTGCAGCCCGAAGGTGTTGGACTCCTCGACGGTGATGACGCCTTCTTTGCCGACCTTGTCCATCGCCTCGGCGATGAGCTCACCGATCGATGCGTCGCCTGCGGAGATGCCGGCCGTCTGAGCGATCTGCTCCTTGGTCTCGACCTCCTTGGCGCTCTTGAGCAGCGACTCGGTGACGGCCTCGACGGCCTTCTCGATGCCGCGCTTGAGGCCGAGCGGGTTGGCGCCGGCGGCGACGTTGCGCAGGCCCTCGCGCACGAGCGCCTGGGCGAGCACGGTGGCGGTGGTGGTGCCGTCACCCGCGACGTCGTCGGTCTTCTTGGCAACTTCCTTGACGAGCTCCGCGCCGATCTTCTCGTACGGGTCCTCGAGCTCGATTTCCTTGGCGATGGAGACACCATCGTTGGTGATGGTGGGGGCGCCCCACTTCTTCTCCAGAACGACGTTGCGACCCTTGGGGCCCAACGTCACCTTGACAGCGTCGGCGAGGCTGTTGAGGCCCCGCTCGAGGCCGCGGCGGGCCTCTTCGTCGAACGCGATTTGCTTGGCCATGGGTAAGTGATCCTCCGATAGGGGGTGACACCAGGTATCTATGGCCGGACTCGGTGCCCGCGACGGACGACCGGTGTGTCATTCGGAACCGATCTCACCGTCCCGACCTGGCACTCACGGTCCGTGAGTGCCAACGTCCGTTTTAGCACTCGACCATGGCGAGTGCAAGGTCTGGTCGGACCTCCTCAGCCGTGGGCCACGAGCAGCGGCACGAGTTGTTCGTCGGCGGTCCACGCGCCGTGGTGCCCGATCATCCTCGCCTCGAGCGGTTCTGCGTCGCCGCGGACCAACACGGTGCGGTCGCGGGCGACGGCCACGACATCACCGATCCGTTGCGCGATGTCCGGATTCACCTCGATGCCGAACCACGCCTCGTCGACGGCCTGCTCGCGCGTGGCGACGCGGGCGTCGGCGCCGAGTTCGGTGGTCCACGTGGCGAGAACGTCGTCGCGGGCGCCGTCGGCGACGTAGAGGTGGCGCACCCGCGGTTCCCCGGCGATCATCTCCACCCCGGCCGTCCAGTGCGGGTCCGCGTCGAGATCGACGCGCCGTCCCGCGGCGAGCATGCCGTGATCACCGGTGACCGCGAGCACGGCGTCGGCCGGCAGATCCGCCGCGAGGTCGGCGACGAGTGCATCGACCGTGCGCAGGGTGCGCAGCCATTCCGGTGAGCCGGGGCCGTATCGGTGTCCGGCGGCGTCGAGGTCGGAGAGGTAGGCGTAGACGAATCCCCGGCGGCCCGACCGCTGCGCCAGCGCGGTGCCCACACCCTCACGAACGAGGTCGGGGTTATTGGCGGCCAGATGGCGTCCGGTGGCGCGGAAGGCCACCTGGGTCAAGCCGGTCCCGCGGAACTCCCCGGGCATCACGTAGCTGATCGACACCCCGTGCTCGGCGAGTCCGGCGAGCGCACCGGCGAGTGGGGCGACGAGATCGGGTGGATAGGTGGCCATCGCCGACGGTCCGTCGGCGGCGTCCATGGTCCAGCGCAACGCGTTGAGCATCCGGCGCGGACCCGTGGTACGGCAGTGGTCATCGGGCCGGAAGGCGTAACCGATGATGCCGTGCAGGCCGCACGCGGTACCGGTGGTCAGGCTGGTGATCGAAGTGGCGGTGGTGGCCGGGAACCCGGCCCGCAGGGTGGTGGTGTGCAGCGCCGACAGCGTCGGCGCGACATCGGCATGACGGTGCAGCAGCCGATCACCGAGACCGTCGACGAGCAGCAGTACGACGTCGGCGGCCGCGACTTTCGGCATCGACGCAACCGGTTGCGGGCCGACACCCAACACACCTGCGGCCCAACCCATTACCCCGGCAAGGGTGTTGGGGTGGCCGGCCCACTGGGTGGGTGGGAGTTCGTCGAGCGACTCGCCGGGGATGTCGGTGGTCATGACCCGCCATTGTGCACGAGCCGGTGCACGGTCAGGACTGCAACAGCCGTCCCCAAGGATCTCGAGGTCGGCGAAGGTGACGCGGGCGGCCAACCGGGCGGTAGGGCCGTCGAACACCTCGAACACCTGGCGCAGCATGTCCTCGTGGCGAGGCAGTGCTCGTCATCGCTTCGAGTAAACCGCCCGGGCCAGTCAGGCTTCCGCCGGCCTCGCGGGCCTGACAGACCAGTTGGCGAGCCACCTCGAGTACGTCGCCATGGCGGCCCGCAGGAACCTCGCACTGCTCTCACGACAGTCCCCATACTCGTTCCCTACTCCGTTACCTCGTCGCTCAAATGTCTTGGTGATCAGCGGGATTGCGATTGGTCGCCGCCGGGTGCCGACACTTGCCGTGAGCGGGGTGTCATCGTGTGCTGGGGGCCCATCGTCGAGGTCCGGGGGTGTCGATGACTGTGCCGGCGACCACGTAGCATGCGGACCGCCACTGTCAGAGAGTGCCGTTTTGGCATATTGTGCCGAGACGCTTGTATGCTGAGTGCTGTGAGCGACGGACCAGTTTTGCGGGCGCGACGGCATGAGCAGACCCTGCTTGACGTTTCCGACACCGCGCTCCAGTTGTTCGTGGCCAAGGGATACTCCGCGACAACGGTGGCTGAGATTGCCGAGGCCGCCAACGTTTCCGTCCGAACCTTCCACCGCTGTTTTGCAGCGAAAGAAGAGGCTATCGGCCCGGCTCTCGATGCCGGTTGGAACATGTACGTACAGGCGTTCGCGTCACGTCCACCCCACGAGAACGTGATCGACGGCCTTACCGAAGCGCTCAGGACTGCACTGGAGGGTCCTTCCGGTCGTCGGCACAGACTGTTCCTGCGCGCTTTGGCAGACTCACCCGCCCTGCACCCGGCCTGGCTGAGCGTTCACGATCGCGCTCTCAACGCCCTACGACCTGTTCTCGCTCAACGCCTTGGGATGGGTCCCGCCGATGCCCAGGCGGATTTCGCTGCTGGATGCGTGATCGCGGCCAACCGAGTCGGCGTGGAAAGCTGGGCCCGCCAGACCGACCAACCGATCCTCGACACAGTCCGGACGCTGCTGCTCTCAATTGATCATCTGTTGAGCCCTGAGGTCGGCCGACCTCCCAACGAAAAGAGAAACTCATGACATCGTCGAGTCGACTGACCGGGCGAGTTGCGTTCGTCACGGGCGCCGCCCGCGGCCAAGGACGTGCCGAGGCCGTCGCGTTCGCAGAGGAGGGGGCAGACGTCATCATCACCGACCTCTGTGCCCAGCCCACCGAAACCGACTACCCGGCCGCGACACCAGCGGATCTGGAGGAAACGGTCGCCTTGGTGGAGAAGACCGGGCGGCGCGCCATTCACGCCACGGCTGATGTCCGCGATGCCGATGCGTTAACGGCCCTGGTGACCAGAGGAGTCGAAGAGTTGGGTCGGCTGGACATCGTTGTTGCAAATGCAGGAATCGTGTCCTGGGGTCGGTTCTGGGAAATGACACCACGCCGATGGAACGACATGATCGATATTAACCTCACCGGCGTATTCAACACTTTCCGCGCCGCAGTGCCAACAATGATCGACCTCGGTAACGGCGGGTCCATCATTGCCACCAGTTCCGTATCAGGTATCAAATCGCTTCCCGGACAGGCGCACTACAGCGCCGCCAAACATGGAGTCGTTGGTCTCGTGAAAACGGCAGCTATCGAGCTTGCACCGTATAAGATCCGCGTGAACTCTGTACACCCGTGGGGGGTCAACACCGCGATGGGCGGCATGGGGATCGACGGACAGAAGGTCTTTGAAGACAACCCGTCCTACGCCGCGGCCATGGGCCAGTACTGGTTCGAGCCACCAATTTCCGAGCCCGAAGACATCGCAGCATCTGTGGTCTTTCTCGCTAGCGACGACGCCCGGACCATCACCGGTATCCAACTCCCCGTCGACCACGGAGCAACAAAAATCTGAAGGATTGGCGTTGTCAACTCGTGCAAGCAACGTTGCCGCGTAGCAGGCCTTTGAATCGCCCCGGGTTTGCTGGAGGCTCGGTTAGTTGGTTCCGGCCTCTGCTGGGACCGGGTTCTCACGGTAGCTGGTGACCGTGTGGGCCGCCCAGTAGGCGGCCTCGTACTCGACCGGCGGGACGTGTCCGATCTCGCCGTGCAGACGGCGGTGGTTGAACCACTCGATGTACTCCGCGACCGCGATCCCGACGTCGCCGACACCGCCCCACCCGCTCTTCGCGCGCATGATCGGGTTGCGGATACATTCCGCCTTGAATAACGAGTTGAACGCCTCAGCCATCGCATTGTCATACGAATCACCCTTGGAACCAACAGAAGTCACCGCTTCAGCTTCGGCGAGACGCTCGGTGTAACGAATCGCTCGATACTGCACTCCGCGGTCCGAGGCAAATGTCGCCTGGTTCAGCAATTCTGCGGCCGGGCTTTGAGGGACGTCACCGCACACCACCACCAATGGACCCGGCAACGCCGCATCGACACACTCAGCCCACCCGGTGACGCGCAAGTCAACAAACCTGATACCACTCACGTCCCGGACCTCCCGCCAGCTAACACGAACCGACAAATACTACAGTTTCGGGCGCTGTAAGCACCATCGTCCGGCACCGGGGACTGCTGCACGAATAGGTGACAGTTGCTCATAGCCGACGGTGTTCGCCGATGCCGTCATCGTGATCACCGGCAAGGCCCGCGTCGCCGACGACGAGGTGTCGACGGGGACGCGGGCCTGAGAACGACTGTGCCGCAGCGGCTCACGCCTGCGAGCCGGTGACCCCGCTTCCTACTTCGGACTCCACCGGGACGTCGGCGGTCGAGCGACCGGCCACGCGACCCGCACCGGTGAACCGGCTCAGGACCAGCATCAGGATCGCGCCGAGTGCCGCGCCGACCGGCCAGCTCAGCGCCGTGATGTTCTGCGACTCGGGCACCAGCGCCACCAGCGCGGCCACCATACCCGAGATCACCAGTGCCGCCACCGCGGCTGGGTTGAATCCCCGGGTGAAGTGGTAGGCACCGTCGGAATCGACCGAATACAGATCGTCGACCTTCGTCTTCTCCTTGCGTAGGAGGTAGTAGTCGACGATGAGGATGCCGAACACCGGGCCCATCAACGAACCGACACCGCCGAGGAAGTACACGATCGCGGTCTCGCTACCCCAGACCTTCCACGGCAACACCACGATCGAGAGCACCGCGGTGATGATGCCGCCGGTCCGGAACGAGATGTACTTGGGTGCGACGTTGCTGATGTCGTAGGACGGCGAGACGAAGTTCAGCACGATGTTGATGCCCACCGTGGCGATCGCGAACAACACCGCGGCGATCACCACGACGACGTTCGAGTCGATCTTGGACACCAGCGCCACCGGGTCGAGGGTACCGTCGCCGAACACCTTGAGCGAGCACAACGAGATGATGATCGAGAGCACCACGAATGCCGTCTCGTTGAGTGGAATGCCCAGGGCGTTACCGCGTTTGATCGCCTTCTTCGACGGCGCGAACCTCGCGAAGTCGGCGTAGTTGACCAGCGGGCCGGCCATGTACGCGATCATCAGGAAGGCGACGGCGACGAAGGCGGCGATGGTGCTCGGCAGCGACAGGACGTCGCCGACGCGGGCGTGCCAGTTGATGCTCCAGTCGGCCTGCTCGAGCATCCAGATGGCCAGTGCGATCATGCCGATCCACACCACCGGTCCCGCGAAATCCGAGGCCTTGCGCACGATTTCCATGCCGTAGCTGAGCACCAGCAACTGCACCGCCCAGAGCACCATGAAGGTGATCCAGCCCAGCGGGCTCTGGCCGAGGAAACCACCGGTGGTCCACGATTCCATTCCCGGCCAGATGCGCACGATCAGCACGATCACCGCCAGCGATGCCAGGTAGGTCTGGATGCCATACCAGAACACCGCGACCAGTCCGCGCAGCAGGGCGGGGATGTTGGCGCCGAAGATGCCGAAGGTGGCGCGTGCGAACACCGGGAACGGTACGCCCACCTTCTGTCCGGCGACGCCGATCAGGTTGGAGCCCAACCAGAGTCCGAGCACGCCGACGAACAGGGCGAGCATCGTCTGCCACCCCGACAGGCCCAGGGCGAGCATGCCGATAGCGAAGGTGTAGCTACCCAGGCTGTGTGCCGAGGTCATCCACAGACAGAACAGGTCCCACGAGCGCCAGGTGGCCTTGCCCTCCGCGGTGGGCGCGAGATCGGCATTGAGCAGCGCCGAACGCTCCGGCGTCTGCTGAAGTGTTGTGTCGGTCATCAGTTCTCCGAAAAGTGAAGTGGGTCAATCATGCTGGGGGAAACCCAGGTTGATGCCGCCGTGTGACGGATCCAGCCACCTCGATGTGACCGCCTTCTCCCGTGTGAAGAAGGCGTAACCGGCACTGCCGTACGCCTTCGCGTCGCCGAACAGCGACGCCTTCCAACCCCCGAAACTGTGGTAGGCCACCGGAACCGGGATCGGCACGTTGATCCCGATCATCCCGACGGTGACCTCCCGCTGGAATCGTCGGGAGGCCCCGCCGTCGTTGGTGAAGATCGCCGTGCCGTTTCCGTAGGGAGAAGCATTGATGATCTCGACGCCTTCGGCGAAGCCGGACACCCGGACCACCGAGAGCACCGGTCCGAAGATCTCGTCGGTGTAGGCAGCCGAGTCGAGCGGCACCCCGTCGAGCAGCGTCGGGCCCAGCCAGAATCCGTCTGCGCCGCCGTCGAACTCGCCGTCGCGACCGTCGACGACGATGCGGGCACCGTCGGCCTCGGCGATGTCGATGTAGCCCGACACCTTGTCGCGGTGCGCCGCGGTGATCAACGGACCCATGTCGCAGCCCTTGCGGCCGTCGCCGGTGCGCAGCCCGGCCATCCGGGAGGCGATCCGCTCGATCAGCTCGTCGGCGATCGAGTCGACCGCCAGCAGCACCGACACTGCCATGCATCGCTCACCGGCACTGCCGAATCCGGCGTTGACCGCGGCGTCGGCGGCCAGGTCGAGGTCGGCGTCGGGCAGCACCAGCATGTGGTTCTTCGCGCCACCGAGCGCCTGCACCCGCTTGTCGTGTGCGGTGCCGGTGGCGTAGACGTACCGCGCGATCGGCGTGGACCCGACGAAGGAGATCGCCGGGACGTCCGGGTGGGTCAGTAGGGCGTCGACGGCCTCCTTGTCGCCGTGGACGACGTTCAGCACGCCCGGCGGCAGTCCGGCCTCGGTCATCAGCTCCGCCAGCCAGTTCGCCGCGGACGGGTCCTTCTCGCTGGGCTTGAGGATCACGGTGTTGCCGGCCGCGATGGCCAGCGGGAAGAACCACAGCGGCACCATCGCCGGGAAGTTGAACGGGCTGATGATCCCGACCACGCCCACCGGTTCACGCACCGAGTACACGTCGACGCCGGTCGAGACATTCTGGGAGAACTCACCTTTGGACAGCTGCGGCATGCTCAGGGCCAGCTCGACGACCTCGAGTCCGCGCGCGATCTCGCCGGCCGCGTCGGAGAGCACCTTGCCGTGCTCGGCGGTCAGGATCTCGGCGAGCTCGTCGCGCCGCGCGGCGAGCAGTTCGCGGAAGCGGAGCATGACCGCCTGGCGGGCCGCGATGGAGGCGTTGGCCCACCCGTCGAAGGCGCCGACGGCGGTGGCGACGGCCTGCGAGACGTCGGCGGCACTGGCCAAGCGCACCTGCTTGCTGACCTCACCGAGCGCCGGGTCGTAGACCGGAGAGGTGCGCTCGGAATCCCCCGCCCATGCCTTGCCCCCGACGTAATGGTCGAGCACCGTGGTGGTCACTTCGTCACTCCTTCGATCGTCTTGCTGGACAGTACTTCTCGATAGATGGCCATGGCCTCGCGGACCTCGTCGTCGGAGACGATGCACGGCGGGACCACGTGGATGCGGTTCTCGGCGGTGAATGCGAGCAGCCCGCGCGCGGCGAGTTCGGACTTCAGTCCGGCCACCTGCGCCGCGGGCAGCGGTTCCCGGGTGGCGCGGTCGGTGACGAGTTCGATCGCCCAGAACACGCCGACGCCACGGACCTCGCCGATGATCGGCAATTGCGCTGCCAGCGCCTCGAGTTCGGGTCCGATGACCTCGGCGCCGACACGTGCGGCGTTCTCGACGATGCCCTCCTCGGACATGGCGTCGAGGGCGGCGACGACCGACGCCGCCGCCAGCGGGTGCCCGCTGTAGGTCAGTCCGCCCGGGAAGACCCGGTGGGCGAAGGTCTCGGCGATGGCGTCGGAGATGATGACCCCGCCGATCGGCACATATCCGGAGTTGACGCCCTTGGCGAAGGCGATGAGGTCGGGCGTCACGTCGTGCGGTTCGAAGGCGAACCACGTTCCGGTGCGGCCGAATCCGGCCATCACCTCATCGGCGATGTAGACGATGCCGTACTTGTCGGCCAGTGCGCGCACGCCGGCGAGGTAGCCGGGCGGGGGCACCATGATCCCCGCGGTCCCGGGTACCGATTCGAGCAGGATCGCCGCGATGCTCGCGGGCCCCTCGGCGACGATGGTCCGCTCCAGATGTGCCAGTGCCCGCTCGCATTCCTGTTCCGGTGTGCTCGCCCAGAACTCCGAACGGTAGAGGTAGGGACCGTGGAAATGGACGTGGCCGCGCGCGAATTCGTTGGGCACGCGCCGCCAGTCACCGGTCGCGACGACGGCGGCACCGGTGTTGCCGTGATAGGAGCGGTAGGTGCTGAGCACCTTGTCACGGCCGGTGTGCAGGCGGGCCATGCGGATCGCGTTCTCCACCGCGTCGGCGCCGCCGTTGGTGAAGAAGACCTTGTTCAGCCCGTCGGGGGCACGCTCGACGATCCGTTTGGCGGCCTCGCCGCGGGCGAGGTTGGCCGTCGCCGGGGCGATGGTGCACAACGTCTGCGCCTGCTCGGCGATCGCCGCCACCACACGCGGATGCTGATGCCCGATGTTGGTGTTGACCATCTGGCTGGAGAAGTCCAGATAGCTGCGCCCGGCGTCGTCCCACACCCGGCAACCGCTGCCGCCGGTGATGACCATCGGGTTCAGATCGGCCTGCGCCGACCACGAATGGAAGACGTACTGGCGGTCGAGCTGATAGGCGCGCTCGTGCACCGAGCTCTCGAGAGTGCTCATCTCACTGCTCCTTTCGCACGGCGACGCCGCCGCGGATGAGGGTCGGGATGATGTGCTCGCCGTACATGCGCATCGTCTCCTCCTTGTTGTCGTGCTGGAGGTAGCCGGCGAACTGGTCGACACCGAGTTTGCCGAGCGCCTCGAGTTTGGTGAGGTGGTCCTCGACGGTACCCAGCACACAGAAGCGGTCGACGATCTCGTCGGAGACGAAGTCGGCGTGGGTGTTCCCGACCTGGCCGTGCTGGTTGTAGTCGTATCCCTCGCGGGTCTTGATGTAGTCGGTGAGGGCGGCCGGGATCGAGCCGTCGGTGCCGTAGCGCTCGACGATGTCGGCAACGTGATTGCCGACCATGCCGCCGAACCACCGGGACTGATCACGCTGGTGATCGAGGTCGTCGCCGACGTACATCGGCGCTGCCACACAGAATTTCACGTCGTAGGGGTCGCGGCCGGCATCCGAGGCCGCGGAGCGGACGGTGTCGATCATCCAGGACGCGATGTCGAGATCGGCGAGTTGCAGAATGAATCCGTCGGCGATCTCACCGGTCAGCGCCAACGCCTTCGGGCCGTAGGCGGCCACCCAGACCGGCAATGACGAACCGGAGCTCCACGGGAATCTGACCGTGGAACCGTTGATCTCGACCTCACGGGAATTGCCGAGTTCGCGGATGACGTTCACCGACTCGCGCAGATCACGCAGGGTGGTCGGCTTGCCGCCGGTGACCCGGACCGCCGAATCACCGCGCCCGATACCGCAGATCGTGCGATTGCCGTACATCTCGTTGAGCGTGGCATACAGCGATGCGGTGACCGTCCAATCGCGCGTCGCGGGATTGGTGACCATCGGCCCCACCGTGACGCGCCGGGTCTCGGCGAGCATCTGGGCGAACAGCACGTAGGGCTCCTGCCACAGCACGTGCGAGTCGAACGTCCAGACATGGCTGAAGCCATGCGATTCCGCGAGGCGGGTGAGCGCGATGGTGCGCGCCGACGGCGGATGGCATTGCAGGACAACTCCGAAATCCATGATGCTCCTAGATGAGGTACTGGCTGAGTTCACGGCGGACGAACTTCCCGTGGCCCTTGGTGCCGACGTAGTCACGGTCTGCGACGACCACCGAACCGCGGGACAGGACGGTGTCGACGGCGCCGTCGATCTCGTATCCCTCCCACGCGGAGTAGTCCATGTTCATGTGGTGGGTCTTGCCCATGCCGATCGACGTGTGCCCGGCGGGGTCGTAGATCACGATGTCGGCGTCGGCGCCCGGTGCGATGACACCCTTGCGTCCGTAGAGGCCGAACATCCGGGCCGGGGTGGTCGCGGTGATCTCCACCCAGCGTTCGAGGCTGATCTTGCCGTCGACCACCCCTTGGTAGAGCAGGTCCATCCGGTGTTCGACCGAGCCGATGCCGTTGGGGATCTTGGTGAAATCCCCGATGCCCATGTCTTTTTGGCCCTTCATGCAGAACGGGCAGTGGTCGGTCGACACCAGTTGCAGATCGTTGGTGCGCAGGGCTTGCCACACCTCGTCCTGGTGGTGATCGTGCTTGGATCGCAGCGGCGTCGAGCACACCCACTTGGCGCCCTCGAAACCCGGTGCGCCGAGCTGATCCTCGAGCGAGAGATACAGATACTGCGGGCAGGTCTCACCGTAGACGTTCTGGCCGGCGTCGCGGGCGGCGGCGAGTTGGCCGACGGCTTGCTTGGCCGAGACGTGCACGATGTAGAGCGGTGCGCCGGTGAGGTTTCCGAGCATGATCGCCCGGTGGGTGGCCTCCTCCTCCAGCTGCCAGGCGCGGGCGATACCGTGATAGTACGGATCGGTCTTGCCGGCGGCGACGAGTTGTTCGGCGAGGACGTCGATCGCCGGACCGTTCTCGGCGTGCATCATGGTCAGCAACCCGGTCTCGGCCGAGACCTGCATGGCGCGCACGATCTGCGCGTCGTCGCTGTAGAAGACGCCCGGATAGGCCATGAACAGTTTGAAACTGGTGATGCCCTCGTCCTGCAGGCCGGCCATGGCGGCCAGCGAATCGGCGTTGACGTCGCCCACAATCTGGTGGAACGAGTAGTCGATCGCGCATTCACCGTCGGCCATCGAGTGCCAGGTGGCCAGCGAATCCTGCAGTCGTTCACCGAACTTCTGGACGGCGAAGTCGATGATGGTGGTGGTACCACCCCACGCCGCGGCCCGCGTGCCGGTCTCGAAGGTGTCGCTGGCCTGGGTGCCGCCGAACGGCATCGACATGTGGGTGTGCGCGTCGATGCCGCCCGGGATGACGTACTTGCCGGTGGCGTCGATGACGGTGTCGGCGGTGGTGGCCAGATCGGCGCCCAGCACCGTCGAGCCGGGTTCGAGCAGGGCGACGATGCGCTCGCCGTCGACCAGGACGTCGGCTGCGCCCTTGCCGGTGGCCGAGACGACGGTGCCGCCGTGGATGAATGTGGTTGCCATGGAGATCCTCTCACGAGAAGGCGCGGTCAGCGGGCGGGGATGGCGTCGTAGCTGTCGGGGCGGCGATCGCGGTAGAACTGCCAGTCGTTGCGGACCGTACGCACCAGGTCGAGATCGAGGTCGCGGATCACGATCTCCTCGGTGTCGGTGGAGGCGACCTCGCCGACGTAGTTGCCGCGCGGGTCGGCGAAGTAGGAGCTGCCGTAGAAGGTGACCGCCTTGTCGCCGAATTCGCCGCTCTCGGTGCCGATCCGGTTGTTGGCAGCGACGAAGTACTGGTTGGCGGCCGCGGCGGCGGGCTGCTCGAGTTCCCACAGGCGGTTCGAGAGCCCGGGTTTGGTGGCCGAGGGGTTGAAGACGATCTCGGCGCCGTTCAGGCCCAGTTCCCGCCAGCCTTCGGGGAAGTGCCGGTCGTAGCAGATGTAGACGCCGACCTTGCCGACCGCGGTGTCGAAGACCGGGTATCCGAGGTTGCCGGGCCGGAAGTAGAACTTCTCCCAGAACCGGTCGACGTCGGGGATGTGGTTCTTGCGGTACTTGCCCAGGTAGCTGCCGTCGGCGTCGATGACCGCGGCGGTGTTGTAGTAGAGGCCCGCCATCTGCTCCTCGTACACCGGCAGCACGATGACGATGCCGAGTTCCTTCGCGATCGCGGCGAAGCGTTCGGTCAGCGGGCCCGGGACGGACTGCGCGTACTCGTAGTACTTGGCGTCTTCGACGATCCCGAAGTACGGACCGTGGAAGAGCTCCTGGAAGCAGACGATGTTCGCGCCCTGAGCCGCGGCCTCGCGGGCCAGGCCCTCGTGCTTGACGACCATCGACTCCTCGTCGCCGGTCCATTCCGCCTGGGTGATCGCCGCCCTGATCACGGTCATCGCTTGTTTCCTCCGTCGTCGGTGGGACTCGTCAACTTGTGATTGAATAAATGACACTCTGGCGAGTAAACATTTCCGGAATATTTCTCACTATGGAGTATGTGTTACGACCGCGGGGCCGAAACGACAGAATCTCCTCAAGACACTTCTCGATCCCGACCGACCGCCCCGACCGATCCACCGAGGTATCCGATGACCGTGCACGACCCCGCCACCGAGGTGACGCCGCAGCGCATCGTGATCGACGACCCCACGCCTGCGGGGATCGCCGGCGCCATCGGACGGATGATCCGCAATGGTGAACTCGTCCCGGGTGATCGCCTGCCCACGGTGCGCGACCTGTCCGCCCAGCTCGGGGTCTCCCCCGCGACCGTCAGTTACGGGTGGAAGGCGTTGTCCCGCTCGGGCCTGGTGGTCTCGCGCGGACGCAGCGGCACATTCGTCGCCGACGGCGCCGTTTCACCGGAGGTGCCCCGGGTGTCGCGCACCGCGACGATGGCCCGCACCCACGGCAGCATCGGGCTCGATCTGTCGAAGGGATCACCGGACCCCGAGCTGCTCCCCGAACTGAAAGCCGCACTGTCGAATGTGGCCGAGCGGGCCGCGACGACCAGCTATCACGATCATCCCGTGGTTCCCGAGCTCGGCGACCTGCTGCGCACCCGTTGGCCGTCCAAGGCGCAGGCACTGACCGTCGTCGACGGCGCCCTCGACGCGGTGACCCGCTCGCTGCAGGCGGTCACCCGCTTCGGTGACCGCGTCATCGTCGAGGACCCGACGTTTCCGCAGTTCCTCGATCTCCTCGACACCCTTGGCCTGCAGCACATCCCGGTGCCGATCGACCGCCACGGGCCCGATCCGGATGCGTTCGCCCGCGCGATGGCCCAGGCCCCCACGGTGGCGCTCCTGCAGCCGCGTGCCCACAACCCGACCGGTGTCAGCATGACCGCGGCCCGCGCCCGCGATCTCGCGCGTGCCGTCCGGGGGACGCGGTGCGTCGTCATCGAGGACGACCACAGCGGCGCCGCCGTGGCCGCCCCCGACATCAGCCTGGGCCGGTGGCTGCCCGATCAGGTGGTCCACGTGCGCAGCTTCTCCAAGTCGCACGGCCCCGACCTGCGGATCGCCGCGATGACCGGTCCGCGGGAGGTGATCGATCGGGTCGCCGCCACCCGTATGCTCGGCCCCGGCTGGACCCCGCGACTGCTGCAACGGGTGCTCTACGAGCTGCTCACCGACGAGGCGTCCGTCGCCGCCGTCGACAACGCCCGCGCGGTGTATCGGTCCCGCCGCTCGGCACTGGTCGAGGCGTTGGCGGACAAGGGAATCGACGTGGGTGGCACGGACGGCCTCAACGTGTGGGTGCCGGTCTCCGACGAACGCAACGCATTGATCCATCTGGCCGCCAACGGTATTCAGGTCGCACCGGGTGATCCGTTCGTCGTCGAGCCACGGCGCGGCGGCGACCACGTGCGCGTCACGATCGCCACGCTGCGCGACGACGTCGAGCGGGTCGCGGCGACCCTCGCTGCAGCGGCGTCGGGTAACCAGGCGGATTTCTACCCGTTGCGGTGATCGGCGCAGGTGGTGGGGTCGGGCAGCGAGGCAGACGTCGGTTGCGCCGGAACTACCGGACACGTAATCTCGACGGTGCAGCCAACCCATCGCGGTGGGTATGGAAGTGAGCCGCAGGATTACTCGCCGGATGACGAGGCCTGCGGCTTGCGTCGTTCATCAGCCAATGACGTTGTGCAGTTCGACAGCGCCACGGAGTGCCTCGAGATAGTCCCGACGACCGATGCGTGCTTGCACTACGGCGCCGCACACAACATCGGCAATCCACAATGCCGGCTCGAGCCGACCCACAGCATGCTCGATGCGCAGAGTGGATTCCACCACTCTTCGTGAGCGCAATAGCTGCGTGGTGGCCAAGTCGCTCGAGTCGAGATGGCCGCGAGATTCGAACGTGATCGTCGCACATGGCATGCTCGCCAAGTGAGGCAGTAGATACTCCATACACTTTCGCCGATGTCGACGGTCAGTCGCGCCCTGTTCGACGTGCACGGCGACGAGGGCGGTCACCGGCAGCTCAGCCACCGTTGCCACTAACTCCGCCCGGCGCTCCTCGCTACTGCCGTGCCAATGCACCTTGGGCTCACCAATCCGCATACTTTCCATCGTCTTGCGGAGCTCAGACACGTCGTCCTCCTCGCATAACGCGGCGGTGAGGAGATATGCGTTCGGATCGAGGTCCGGGCGCGACCCGCTCTCATCAGCCCACGCCGTCAGCATGAAAGGATCTTATCGACCGGTTGCGACAACTCTCGAGATCGGCCGCGGTCCAACTGTCCTCACCGGATCACTGATCCGACAGGGACACCTCACCGCAGCTTGCGCCGCAACAACTTCCCGGTGGCGGTGCGTGGCAGTTCGCCGACCAGCTCGATCTCGCGCGGATACTTGAAGGCCGCCAGATGATCTCGGCAGTAGTCGATGAGCTCCTGCTCGGTCGGCGCGACCATCTCCGCCGAATCCTCCTCGGCGACATCCTTTTCGGAGGCTTCCATTTCGGCAACAACAACGAAGGCTTTGACCGACTCGCCACGGTAGTCGTCGGGGATGCCGACCACCGCCGCGTCGACCACCGCGGGATGAGTGCGCAGGACCCGTTCGACCTCGTTGGGCCAGACCTTGAAACCGGAGGCGTTGATGATCTCGCTCTTGCGGTCGATGACGTAGAACCAGCCGTCGGTATCCATGAAACCGATGTCCCCGGTGCGCAATTCGCCACCGACGAAGGCCTCGGCGTCGGCACGAGGGTTGCGCCAGTAGCCGCCGATCACCTGCGGGCCGGAGACCACCAGCTCGCCGATCTGGCCGGGCGGTAGATCTGCTCCGTCATCACCGACGACGCGCACGACGGTGTCGAAGACCGGCACCCCGACCGAGAGCACCCCGGTCTCGGAGTCGAAGGGCGCCTGCGCGCCGATGGGCACCATGTGCGACGGCGACGACGTCTCGGTCAGTCCGTAGACGTTGTGGATGTAGCCTCCGAGACGATCCTGTAGGCGCGAGGCGATCGCCGGATCGATCGGCGCCCCACCGGACAACCGAAGTTCCAGGGAGTCGAGATCCCCTGGCAGCAACGATGGTTCGTCGGCGAGTGCGATGTAGGCGGTGATCACCGCAACCATGAACCGGGGCCGGGTACGGCGGATCGCGTCGAGGACGACGTCGGCCCGGAACCGGTGGGTGAGCACCAGCGGGGACCCGGTCAGCATCGACAGCGCCCCGGCGCCGATCAGGCCGGTGACATGGAACAGCGGGGAGGCGGCGAGGATCGGCTCGGCCCCGAGTGCGCACCATCGTCGGTAGACGTGCGCGCTGAACACGACGTTGGCGTGGGTCAGGCACGCACCCTTCGGCGGCCCGGTGGTCCCGGAGGTGGCCATCACCACCGCGATGTCCCGCGGGCCGATCGGTCGGGGCGCAAAGACCTGTCGCGCATGCCCATTCGCGATCAGGGTGTGCAGGTCGACGGCATCGGCGACGGTGCGACGGGTGGCACCGTCGAAGAGCCTCGGCTCGTCGACCGGACCGCTCGGTCCGTCCACCGGTGACGTGGTGATCACGACGCGCACACTGCTGGTTCCGTCGGCGAGCAGTGGTGAGACGACGTCGAGGTAGAGGTCGTCGAGTGCGACCAGGGCTGTCGGCGTGTGGTCGCGGAGTCGTTGCCGGAGTTCGTCGGCGGTGACCATCGGGCTGATGAGCGCGGCGATCCCGCCGGCCCGCCACGCCGCGACGAGACAGATGACGAACGCGGGGTCGTTCTGGAGGAGCATGGCGAGTCGATCGCCGGGTGCGAAGCCGCGCGCGACCAGCAGACCGGCCACCGCGTCGGCAGCCTCGTCGACCTCCCGCCACGTCATCGTTTGTCCGAGGTAGTCCAGCGCGTTGTCATCGGGCCGGTCGGCGACGGTCGCCTCGAACATTTGCAATGCATTCGCAGCGCCCGGTGTCAGGTGTGCACCCAGATCCGGCGCGTAGTGGATCAGCCACGGGCGCCGGTCGTAGTCGCCGGGGCCCGGGCCGCTCGTCGGTCGTCGGGGATCGGGGTCGTCTGGTGTGCGCATCGCGTGCGTGAGTGTACGGCCGCAACCCGTGCAGCAGTGGTGAACGCGCGAATCGCGACACGAGCACGACTCGGCCCGTACATTGTTCAGCGTGACTGAACCTGCGGTGGGTGCCGCGGTGCGACGAGCGCGGGAGAACGCGGGGATGACCCTGCGTGATCTCGCGGGGCGCCTCGAGGTCAGTGTCGGCACGATGAGCGCGATCGAGAACAACAAGGTCGCCGTCACCGTCGAACGACTCAACGCCGTCGCCGCGGTGCTCGGGGTGACCGCCGGCACATTGCTGGCCGGCGACACCTTCGTCCGTCCGACCCCGGCTCGCGGGGATGACGACTGGCGACACTTCGCCGACCTCGACCTCGACCCCGTCCTGGCCGCCGCGGTGGAGGTGTTCACCGAGACCGGCTATCACGGTGCCACCATGCGCGTGGTCGCCGGCGCGGCGGGGATCAGCGTCGCCGGGATCTATCACCACTATCGAAGCAAGCAGCAGCTACTCGTCGCGCTCTTCGACGTCATGATGACCGAGGTGCATTGGCGGATGTCGGCAGCTGCCAATGAAAATCCGCATCCGGTGCCATCTTTCGCGCTCATGGTGGAGGCGCTCGCCCTGTGCCACACGCACCGGCGCGACCTCGCCTTCATCGCCGCCACCGAGATGCGCAGCCTCGAGGAGCCCGACCGAACCCGCGTCGCCGACTCGCGACGCCGTGTCCAACAGCACCTCGACGTCGTTGCCGCGGACGCCGTGGCGGCCGGCGAGTTCACCACCCCCAACCCGCACAACACCGGCCGGGCCATCGCCACGATGTGCATGGCACTGCCCTACTGGTACTCATCCGGCGGCCCGCAATCACCGGCCGAGGTCGCCGCCGAATACGCCGAACTCGCCCTGGCGATGATGGGCCACCGAGTTCAGCAGAACTGAACTCGCCCGGCCCACTTCGTCACCCGAACACCGCTGCGCCGAGGGGGTTGACGCACCCCGGGGGCATCTGTGATGCTCATCTCACTGAACCTGGCCTGAACGATCGCTCGGACAGTTCAGAACATTCGCTCATCACTGGAGGATCAACGATGACCACCGCTCCCGAAGCCCCCCAGCTCACCGAACTCCTCGACAACGCGCCGACCAACTGGGGCAAGTGGGGCCCCGACGACGAGGTCGGCAGCCTCAACTACCTGACCGCCGAACAGGTGATCGCCGGCGCGTCGCTCATCAAGAAGGGCGCGCTGTTCACCCTGCAACGCCTGATCGGCGACCCGAAGGGCGATCCGGTCTGGCCGGGCCGCAGCCCCGCCACCCGCGAGATGATCCTCGACGAGTCGCACTGGGACGACGGTGGCGACGGCCCCGCGTTCCCCGGCGGCCTGCACTACGCCGACGACAAGATCAACGCCTTCCTGCAGGGCTCCACACAGTACGACGCGTTGGGACACGTCTGGTACGGCGGCAAGATCTGGAACGGCTTCGACGCCCGGACCACCATCGGCGGCCTCGACAAGGCCAGCGTCGAGCCGATCGCCGAGCGTGGCGTCGCCGGCCGGGCCGTGCTGCTCGACATGGCGCGCCACCGCGGCGTCGACCACCTCGGCCCGCGCGAGACCTACGATCACACCGATCTCGAAAAGTGTGCCCAGGCACAGGGAATCGAGATCAAGCCGCGCGACATCCTGATCATCAGGACCAACCATCTCGAACTGTTCTTCCAGCAGGGCGACAAGTTCTACGACGACTTCTGCGAGCCGGGCCTGGTGTACTCACCCGAACTCGTGGAGTGGTTCCACGCCAAGGAGATCCCCAACCTGGTGACCGACACCATCGCCAACGAAATCACCACCGACCCCAACAACGGGGTCGCCCTGGTGCTGCACAACGCGTTGATGCGCAACCTCGGCATCGCCTTCACCGAGATCTGTGACTTGGAGAAGCTGGCCGCCGACTGTGCCGACGACGGAGTGTACGAGTTCTTCTATGTCGCAGCACCGTTGAAGATCCACAACGCCACCGGCTCGCCGGTCAACCCGGTGGTGATCAAGTGAGCGAGGGACTCTACGCCGCGCGACCCTGGTCGTCTCTGTACCCGCCGGGCACCGCCGGTGACATCACGACGGAGTACGTGTCGGGCCTGGCGTTGTTCGACGCCGCCGTCGCCGAGAATCCCGACGACGTCTTCCTGATCTACTTCGATCAGTCGTTGACCTTCGCCGAGGTCGATCGCGCCTCACGTGCCGTCGCAGTCACGTTGCGCGAGCATGGTTTCGGCGATGGTGACCGCCTCGGTCTGTACGTCCAGAACAATCCGGCGTTCGTGATCGGACTCCTCGCCGCGTGGCGGGCCGGTGGCGCCGCCGTGGCGATCAACCCGATGAACAAGGCCCGCGAGCTCACCTATCTGCTCACCGATTCCGGCGCCGTGGCATTGCTCACCCTCGACGACCTCTACACCGGTGTCGCCAAGGGGGTCATCGAGTCGGGGTCGACGTCGGTGCACACCGTGATCACGTGCTCCGCGTTGGACTTCCAGACGCGCAGCGATCCCCGGTTGTTCGCCGAGCTCGAGCGCACCCGGCCCGAGGGGACTCTCGATCTGGTGACCATCATCGACGACTTCGTCGGTGGCGACCTCCCGGATGTCTCTCCCGGGCCCGATGATCTGGCCGTCCTCGCCTACACCTCGGGAACCACAGGTAATCCCAAGGGCGCCATGAACACTCATGGCAATCTGGCGTTCAACGCGCAAACCTATCGGGACTGGACCGGACTGAAACCCGGCGAAGGAATCCTTGGTATCGCGCCGCTGTTCCACATCACCGGACTGGTCGGTCACGTCATGTTCGCGATGATCGCCCGCTCACCGCTGATCCTGGCACATCGCTTCGAGCCGTCGGTCATGCTCGACGCCATCCGTGAACACCGTCCGGTGTTCACGGTCGCCGCGATCACCGCGTTCAACGCTCTCGCGTCGGCGCCGGGTGCCGGCGCCGACGACTTCGAGAGTCTGCGCATCCTGTACTCCGGTGGCGCGCCCATCGCCCCGGCGATGGGTGATCGGCTCGAGCAGGTCTTCGGGGCCTACATCCACAACATCTACGGACTCACCGAGACCAATTCCCCGTCTCACGGTGTGCCGCTGGGTGTTCGGGCGCCGGTCGATCCCGCGTCGGGAGCGTTGTCGGTGGGTGTGCCGGTGTTCAACACGGTGGTGCGCGTCGTCGACGAGGCGGGCAACGACGTCGCTGTCGGCGAGGTCGGCGAGTTCGTGACGTCGGGCCCACAGGTGGTGGCCGGCTACTGGAACAAGCCGGAGGCCACCGAGAAATCGATCCCCGGCGGCGCCCTGCACACCGGTGACGTCGGCTTCATGGATGCCGACGGCTGGTTCTATCTCGTCGACCGCAAGAAGGACATGATCAACGCCTCGGGCTACAAGGTGTGGCCACGTGAGGTCGAAGACGTGCTCTACACCCATCCGGCGGTGCGTGAGGCAGCGGTGGTCGGCGTGCCCGACGACTATCGTGGCGAAACCGTGAAAGCCTATGTGTCCCTTCGGGAGGGACAGTCCGTCGATCCCGATGAACTGATCGCCTTCTGCAAGGAGCAGATGGCCGCCTACAAGTACCCGCGCTCGGTGGAGGTGGTCGTCGGGGATCTCCCCAAGACCGTCACCGGCAAGATCCTGCGGCGGGAATTGCGCGAACAGGGCTGACGCCCACAGCGCCCTCCTCACCGCCGACAGCGCTCTCCAGCGCCGTGACAGCGCTTTGCTGGGCGCTGTCGGCGTATGGACGGGCGCTGTCGGCGCCGAACTCTCAGCTCAGCTTCTCCACGCAGACGACCTTGTGCCGCTGATCGTAGGTGTAGTAGTTGGTCGTCGCGTCCGGGCAACCACTCTCGTCGGTCGCTCCGGGTAGGACGGCGAGGATGCGACGGGCGTCGGAATCGGTGGAGCTGCACGGGACGTGCGCCGGGTCGCCGAAGCTCGGAACTGTCATGCATTGTCCGACAACCCAATCCGTGTCGAGGCACAGTGCGCCCTGTTGGGTGCCGCCCTGGGTGACGTAGTAGGCCTGGTCGACGTCGGACGGGCAGGCCTCCTTGGTCGGCGATTTGGCCACCACCACATAGTTGGCGGGCGCCTGTCCGCAGGTCGCGTGGTCGATCTTGGCGTCCATCATCGTGCCGGACAGGTGGACGCACGCTCCGATCGCGGCGTCGAAGTCGACGTCGCCACCGGCGTCCTGGCTCTCGGTGACCGAAGAGACCGGCGTGGACTTGCGCAACGGCAGCGCCGAACAGCCGGTCAGCGCAAGCGCAATCAGCCCCGCCACCCCGAGCGCACCCACGAGTCTCGCCGACAGATATCGCACCATTCTGGATTCCCCCTTCACGCTGGCCCCCTGCCGTCGCCGGAGAAACTGTACGACACATCCGGCAATGTTCCGATCCCGGGCTCGCCGATCGCGCGACAATGAGTCGGTGAATTCCGATGTCGAGTGATCTCGCGGCGATCGTGGTGGTGTTGGCCGCGCTGATCGTCGTCGGCCTCGTGGTCCTCATCCGGACCCGGCGGGTGGTCGCGACGCCGACCGAACGCGCCGTACACACCGCCCTGCATACGGCGTCGCTGGCTGCGCGATCGCTACGGGGCGGGCTCGGTGCCGAATCCGCGCGCGACGCCCTGCCACCTCTGCGTTCGCTGACCGCTGCGCAGGGGGTGGCCCTGTACGACGCGGACGCCGAAGCACTCGCCCACGACGACGACCCGGTGTGGACCACGCGTGTGCTGACCGCGGCCGACGCGGCGGCGGCCTCGGCGCTGGCGCAGCAGCGGCGGGTACTCGTCAACGATCCGTCCGGTCCGGACTCCCCGGTGCGCGCGCTGGTCGCCGAGCCGCTGATCGCCGGGGACGCCGGCGCGGGAGCGCTCGTCGTCGCGACGGTGAGTCGCCCGGGCCCGGGCATGCTCGGCGCCATCGCGGAGGTCGCCCGGTACGTCTCCGATCAGGTGGAGCTGGCTGAGCTCGACGCCTCGCGGGCGCGGCTCGACCGGGCCGAGGTCCTGGCCCTGCGCGCACAGATCAGTCCGCATTTCATCTACAACGCGCTCAACACGATCGCGTCATTCGTGCGCACCGACCCCGACCGGGCACGCGAACTGATCATCGAGTTCGCCGACTTCACCCGCTACTCGTTCCGCGCGGCGGGCGAGTACACCCTGCTCTCGGATGAACTGCGCAACATCGACCGCTACCTGACCCTCGAGCGCGCGCGCTTCGGCCCGGCGCTCGACGTGAAACTGCATGTGGCGCCCGAGGTTCTGGGTGTGGTGCTGCCGTTCCTGGCCCTGCAACCGCTGGTCGAGAACGCGGTGCGGCACGGACTCGCCGCCAAGGGCGGCGGATCGATCACGATCACCGCGCGCGACGAGGGCACCGACTGCGTCATCACCGTCGAGGACGACGGCGTCGGCATGGACCCTGAGCTCCTGCGGTCCGGAGACATCGACGCGCTCGATCCGCCCACCGACGGCGCGCCCTCGCGCGACGAATCGGCGGGAGCTCGGGTCGGACTGACCAATGTCGACCATCGGCTGCGCGCGGCATTCGGCAACGACTACGGCCTGGTGGTCGACACCGGCATCGGCGCGGGCACCAAGGTGGGGATGCGGGTCCCCAAATTCCGTGCCGGGGTGCGAGTATGACACCCATGGCACTGTCGGTCCTGGCTGTCGACGACGAACGCCCCGCCCTCGACGAACTGGTGTTCCTGCTGCGCCGCGCGCCCGGGATCGGCGAGGTCTTCGCCGCCGGCGACGCCACCGGAGCGCTGCGTGAACTCGGCGACCACCGGATCGACGCGGTCTTCCTCGACATCAACATGCCCGGCCTCTCGGGCATCGAATTGGCCACCGTGCTGCGCAAACTCAGCAGTCCCCCACAGATCGTGTTCGTCACCGCGCATGACGACCGCGCGGTCGACGCATTCGACGTCGGCGCGCTGGACTACCTGCTGAAACCGTTGCGCGAGGACCGGTTACGTGAGGCGGTGGATCGGGTCGCCGCCGCGGCCGCCCCACCCACGACTTCCCCCGAGTCGACCACGCGCGACGACGACGTCATCCCCGTCGAACTGGGCGGAGTGACCTCGTTGATCCGACGCGATTCGATCTCGTGGGTCGAGGCCGTCGGCGATTACGCCCGGCTGCATTCGGCGGACGGCGCACACCTCGTGCGGATTCCGCTGTCCACCCTCGAATCCCGGTGGCAGGACAAGGGCTTCGCCCGTATTCACCGGTCGTATCTGGTGGCGCTGGGTATGGTGACCGGGCTGCGGGCCTCCGGCTCGACGACGATGGTGGCTGTACGCGCCAACGGCCGTTCGGAGGCGGTGGAACTCCCGGTGAGCCGCCGGCAGGTCCGAGAACTCAAGGATCGCCTCATCCGGGACCCGATGCGCGCCTACCGAACCGGAGACGAGCAGTGACCTCGGACCGGGGCGAGACGCCTCCGGGCCCGGAGCGACCACCGCAGCGGGAGCGGGTGGTGCTGGCCCGCCGACGCGGCGCACGCGTGGTGCGCACGCGGGTGGAGGTGCACGAGCAGACCGAGGTCGGCGACGCCCTGGTGCGCGGCCTGATGCGCGCACAGCTGGGTTTGGCGTTGCGGCTGGGCCTGAGCGTGGCGGCGATCATCGCACTGGTTCCGTTGCTGGGCATCGTCTTTCCAGCGCTCGGCGAATACACGGTGTTCGGCATCCGGGTGTCCTGGTTGGTCCTCGGGGTGCTCGTCTATCCGCTGCTGTATCTGTTCGGCAGACTCTACGTGCATCTGGCCGAGCAGGCCGAACGCGACTTCATGGGCGTCGTCGACGACGACGCGGGCGACGGCCCCTCGGAGCACGACTGATGTCGGGGACGATCCTGACCGCGTTCGCGCTCGTCGCGGCGGCACTGGCGACCATCGTCATCGGTGCCTACGGTGGGCGCTTCGCGCGTACCACGTCTGACTTCCTGGTGGCCTCACGCAGCGTCGGCTCCCGATGGAACGCCGCCGCGGTGTCCGGTGAATACCTCTCGGCGGCATCATTTCTCGGTGTCGCCGGGCTCGTCGCCAAATACGGCGCGGATGCGCTGTGGTATCCGGTCGGCTTCACCGCGGGATACCTCGGGCTGTTGCTGTTCGTCGCCGCCCCGCTGCGGCGCTCGGGCGCCTACACCGTGCCCGACTTCGCCGAGTTCCGCCTCTCGTCGAGGCCCGCACGTCAGACGGCGATGCTGGTGGTGGTCGTCGTGTGTGTGTTGTACCTGATCCCGCAGTTCCAGGGCGCCGGACTGACACTCAACATCTTGCTGGGCGTACCAGTCTGGGTGGGAGCAGTGGCCGTCGGGCTGATCGTGATCGTCAACGTCGTCGGCGGTGGCATGCGCTCGATCACGTTCGTCCAGGCATTCCAGTACTGGTTGAAGCTCACCGCGATCGGGGTACCCGCGCTGGCCCTGGTGATCGTGTTCCTCGCACACCGCGAACCGGTCGGCGAGCCCGCGCCGCCGCGCGTCGACGTCGCCACCACCGTCGACATCACCACCGACACCGTGCTGTCGGTCCCGGAGACCGCCGGGGTGCACGTCACCGGCACCATCGACGGCACACACGTCGACGACGCCGCCTTTCGCGCGCCCGGTGAGTACACATTGAGCTCGGGCAGCACCATCCGGATCGACGCCGGCGCGGCCACTCCGGTGGTGGCCGGCGCCCCGACGACCGGTGCGTCCTGGGTGGCGCCGGGCGGTGGTCTCGGCGGCAATCATCCCCTGTACCAGGTGTATTCGATCATCATCGCGACCTTCCTCGGCACCATGGGGCTGCCGCATGTGCTGGTGCGGTTTTACACCAACCTGGACGGACGCTCCGCACGCCGGACCGCGCTGACGGTGATCGCCCTGCTCGGCCTGTTCTACCTGTTCCCGATGTTGCTCGGGGTCTTCGCGAGACTCTATGTGCCGCAACTGTTGATCACTGGCACCTCCGATGCCGCGGTGCTGCTGTTGCCGTCGGCGGCGATCGGCGGGGTGGCCGGCCAACTGCTCGCCGCACTCGTGGCCGCCGGCGCGATCGCCGCATTCCTCGCGACCTCGTCGGGACTGCTCGTCAGTGTGGCCGGGGCGATCTCCACCGACGTCCTGCGCGGGCGCATCCACGACTTCCGGGTCGCCGCCGTGATCGGTGGGGTGATCCCCATCGTGTTCAGTGTGGCCGCAACGTCTCTGGAGTTGTCGCGCACGGTCGGTCTGGTGTTCGCGGTCGCAGCCTCGACCCTGTGCCCATTGCTGATCCTCGGTATCTGGTGGCGCCGACTGACCCCCGCGGGCGCCATTTCCGGCATGCTGGTCGGTGGTCTGTCGTCGGGCACCGCAACATTATTGGCGATCGCCGGCGGTATCGGGGACACCTCGCTGGGCGGATGGCCCGCGGTCATCGTCGGCTTCCCCGCAGCGGTGACCGTACCGCTCGCCTTCGCGACGATGATGCTCGTCAGCCTCGCCACCCGCACCCGCGTACCCAGCGACCTCTCGCGCACCTTCGCGCGGATGCACGTCCCCGAACGGGTCGGGATGGGCGTCGAACGCCTCCCCCGCGACGGATCGGCGCAGTGAGGTCACACACCGTCACCACGAGCACTCGACAACCCGCCGAAAGTTGCCGCCCAGTACCGCGGTGATGTCGTCGGCGGCCCAGCCCCGTTGGGCGAGATGGCTTCCCAGGGTGACGAAAACCTCGGGCGCCATCCAGCGGATCGGCCCCCACCGCGTGTAGGACTCGTCGAACGCCTCGGGATGGTCGTGGATCTCGGCGAGGAAGTCCTCGGCGTCGAAGGAGTGATCAGTGCTGACGCCGACGTGCTCGATGCCGACGAGTTCGACCGCGTACTCGAGGTGGCGGGTCATCGCCTCGAGCGTCGGGGTGTTGGGGCCGAGGAAGATCCCGACACCGGTGATGCCGACGACCCCGCCGGTCGCGGCGCACTCACGGGCCTGATCGTCGGTGATGTTGCGAGGGTGATCCCACACACCGCGCATGCACGAATGGCTGTAGATGACGGGCTTGCTCGACACCTCGCACAGATCCAGGCCGGTGCGCACCGAGCAGTGTGAACCGTCAGGCACCATCCCGGCCGAATTCATCTCGGCGACGAGGTCTCGACCCCACGCGGTCAGTCCGGTGTCGTCGGTATCGAGGCACCCGCACCCGGCGCGGTTGGCGTGGTTGTACGACGGGAGCATCGTGCGAACGCCGAGGTCGACGAACCGGGCGACGTTGGCGAGGTCACCGTCGAGGGGATTGGAGTCCTCGAGATCGAAGGCCACCGCGATCCGCCCGACCGCGGCCTCGATGTCGGACGGCGTCGTCGCAAGCGCCAGGCCCGGGTGGTCGGTGATCGCGGCCCGGAAACGCCTCAGCAGCAACGACGAATCGTCGAAGCTCTGCGGCGAGTAGCCGACGTTGACCGACACATATGTCGGCCCGTTGCGGTCGAATCGCCGCAGGTATCCGACGTCGGCGTCGGGTTGCAGCGGCAGACATGCGTGCTGATCCCACAGAAGCGTCATACCGCCATCCTCTCCCGCCGTCGTGTCGTTGCGTACCCCTCGACACCGACCGTTCGTCGGGGCCGACCGACCGCCCACCGCACGGATGACCGGTTTCGTCGTGTGACCCGCGCCACCCCATTGTGTGTGACATGGACCTCATCAACTCTATGAGTCATCGACCATCACAGTTTGGGCGAACCATCACAGTTTGGGAGGATCTCGTGTCCACTGTCGACCAACCCACGCCGGCGTCGCCGCCGGCGCCCGCGCATCCGACGGGCGAGCAATACGTCGCGATGCAGGCCAGTCCGCAATTCCAGGATCTCAAGCGCACCCTGCGCCGCTTCGTGTTCCCGATGACCGCCTTCTTTCTGCTGTGGTACGCGGTGTACGTGCTGCTCGGGGCGTTCGCGCACGACTTCATGGCGACGCCTGTGTGGGGTGACATCAACTTGGGCCTCATTCTCGGCCTGTTGCAGTTCGTGACGACATTCGTCATCACCGGACTCTACGTCCGTTTCGCCAATCGTGACCTCGACCCCAAGGCCGAGGCGATCCGCACCGAGATGATGAACGAGGCCGCCAAATGACCACTCTCGCAGCATCTGCCGCCGTGGGTAATCCCATCGCGAACATCGCCATCTTCGTCGCCTTCGTCGCCATCACGTTGTTCGTGGTGATCCGCGCGAGCAAGAAGAACGCGTCGGCCACCGATTACTTCACCGGTGGCCGCGCGTTCTCCGGGCCCCAGAACGGCATCGCCATCGCCGGTGACTATCTGTCCGCCGCGAGCTTCCTCGGCATCGCCGGCGCCATCGCCGTGTACGGCTATGACGGCTTCCTCTACTCCATCGGATTCCTCGTGGCATGGCTGGTGGCGCTGTTGCTCGTCGCCGAATTGCTGCGCAACACCGGCAAATTCACCATGGCCGACGTCTTGAGCTTCCGCCTCAAGCAGCGCCCGGTACGACTGGCGGCGGCGATCTCGACACTGGCGGTCTCGCTGTTCTATCTGCTGGCACAGATGGCCGGTGCCGGCGGCCTGGTCGCCCTGCTGCTCGACGTGACCTCACGGACCGGGCAGTCGGTCGTGATCGCCGTGGTCGGCGCGCTGATGATCGTCTACGTGCTCGTCGGCGGAATGAAGGGCACCACCTGGGTGCAGATCATCAAGGCCGTGCTGCTGATCGCGGGTGCCGCGTTCATGACGGTCCTGGTGCTGGCCAAGTTCGGGCTCAACGTGTCCCACATCCTGGGCGGCGCACAAGATGCGATCAGTGGATCGTCGAGCGAAAAGGTCGCCGCCCGTGACGTTCTCGCGCCCGGCGCCAAGTACGGCGGGTCGATGGAATCGCAGATCAACTTCATCTCACTGGCCATCGCCCTGGTTCTCGGCACCGCCGGCCTTCCGCATGTGCTGATGCGTTTCTACACCGTCCCGACCGCGAAAGAGGCTCGGCGCTCGGTGGTCTGGGCGATCGCGCTCATCGGTGCGTTCTACCTGTTCACCCTCATCCTCGGTTACGGTGCCGCCGCGATCGTCGGACCCGACCGCATCCTCGCGGCCGCAGGCAAGGAGAACGCCGCAGCG
Organism: Gordonia sp. L191; assembly: GCF_030077625.1. Classification (NCBI taxonomy): domain Bacteria; kingdom Bacillati; phylum Actinomycetota; class Actinomycetes; order Mycobacteriales; family Gordoniaceae; genus Gordonia; species Gordonia sp. L191. The sequence goes on from NZ_CP125996.1 coordinate 4,311,006, forward strand.
CCACTGCTCGCCTTCGAACTCGGTGGCACGATCCTGCTCGGCATCATCGCAGCCGTCGCGTTCGCGACGATCCTCGCCGTCGTCGCCGGACTGACGATCACCGCCTCGGCGTCCTTCGCCCACGACATCTACGCCAACGTCATCAAGCGCGGCAAAGTCAGCGAGGACGACCAGGTCCGCGTATCACGCTACGCCGCAATCACTCTCGGCGTCCTCGGAATCGTGCTCGGCATCCTCGCCAACGGCCAGAACGTGGCCTTCCTGGTGGCCCTGGCGTTCGCCATCGCCGCCGCGGCCAATTTGCCGACCATCGTGTATTCGCTGTACTGGAAGCGCTTCAACACCCGCGGTGCACTGTGGAGCATCTACGGTGGCCTGGGTTCGACGCTGCTGCTCATCGTGTTCTCGCCCGCGGTCTCTGGTAAGGCCACCTCGATGGTCCCCGGTGCCGACTTCGCCTGGTTCCCGTTGGAGAATCCCGGCATCGTCTCGATCCCGTTGGCCTTCGTGCTCGGTATCGTCGGCACGCTGACCTCGCCGTCGGATCGCGGTACCCCCGAACGCAACGCCGAGATGGAGGTTCGCTCCCTGACCGGCGTGGGCGCCGAGGAGGCAGTGGCGCACTAGGACGGCATCCGGTGACCCCGAAGGCGTGTCTCCCGAGGTGATCTCGGGAGACACGCCTTTACCATTCGGGCATGACCAACTGCATCTTCTGCGCGATCGTCGCGGGTACGGCGCCGAGTGTCCGGGTGTCGGAAACGGAAACCACCTACGCATTCATGGACATCGCGCCGGGTAACGACGGCCATCTACTGGTGATTCCCAAGCGCCACAGCACCGATCTGCTCGACATCGACGCGCAGGGTCTGACGGCGGTCACCCTCGAAGCGCAGCGGATCGCCCGCGCCGTGGTCGGCGACCTCGACGCCGACGGCGTGAATCTCCTCAACTGCTGCGGCGCCGACGCCTGGCAGACCGTCTTCCACTTTCACCTGCACGTCATACCGCGTTACGCCGATCGGGACCGGGACCGCCTGCGACTGCCCTGGCAGCCGGGTGTCCCGGGAGATCGACAGGTGATGACGGACTTCGCCGATCGGCTGTCGGCCGCGCTGGGCTGAGGCGCACCGAGCCGGGGCGACTCGGCGTCGCGGGGGCCTCACCTTCCCAGGATGTCGTCCTCGACGTAGAGGCGCAACGCCCTCGCTCCGACGAGTGCTGTCCACACCTGGCGGTAGTCGAGATCGTGATACTCGCGAGCAACCTTGATCCGAATGCCGACGATCAGAGTCCACAGCTGGCCGTCGAACTCGTCGCGGAATCGCGCCGGGAGGTGCGACGCAGTGTTGCCGATGCGGCCGATCACCGCCTCGGCCGCACGTTGCTGACGCCAGCTTGCCAGGAGTACGGGCTTTCCATCTGCGACGAGCTCCTCAGCCTCCCGACAATGGTCGATGAGGTCGTCAAGGCGGTCGAGCACGCGGTCGCCATAGCGCTCGCCGATGGAGACGCGACTCTCTTCTGGCATCAGAGAGGCACCGCATCGGCGAGGACCCGCCGAGAGAAGCGCTTGTCGGTCAGAGCTCCGTCGCTGACCACGTCGACATCGACGCCCAGAAGCTCTCTCAACTCACCGATCAGAACCCCGACCTCTCCCAGATGCGTATCGGGGAGAAAGGTCACGAGGAGATCGAGGTCGCTGTTCTCGGTATCGGTTCCGCGGGCCACCGAACCGAATACACGGACGTTGCGGCCGCGGTGAGCCGACACCATCTCACGAATCTCTTCTCGGTGTCGACCTATCAGTTCCGACGGCCGCAGCCGTGTCGCCGCGTCGACCTTGGCCGCAACATCGGCTGTGACCGTTCGCTTTCCGCCCTCATAGGCAGAGATATGTGGTTGTGCAATGCCAGAGGCGTCAGCGAGTTGCGCCTGAGTCATTCCGGCGCGCCGCCGCCGACCGATCTCTACACCATCCATACCCACAGAATATTCCAATATTGGTATCAATTCTGGTTCGTCTGATGCACGGGAGTCCACCTCCGCCGCCTGCGCGCCCCTCGACCGGTGTTACCGGATACCCAGCACGACGACGTCGTTCACGGTGTTCGGTCGATCGTGGCGGAAGCAGGTCATCAGGATGGCGCCGGGTACCGGCAGGACCCCGGATACCTTGTCGCAAGGCGCGGGTCACGTCGTTGCCTGCCCATCGGCGGCGATCACCGCTACGACATTCGGTCCGGTCGGGGCCACCACCCCGCTCACGATGCCATCGCCGACGGCGGCGAGTCGTTGTCCGACCGGAATCTCGTCGGGTATCCCGTTCGGATAGAGGTCGACGCCACGGATGGTCGAGGTCGACGCGCTTCGTATGTCGACCATCGCGCTCCCGGATCGGCCGTCGGCGCCATACCAGCAGCCCATTTCCCCACCGTGCGGCAGCCGAACGGTAGATCTGCGAACGATCGGACCCACCGTCGCTGCCCGGTCTCACCGTGGTAGGCGGCCACCGAATCCCGGCCCAACACAACGAAACCCGGACCAGCCGGGATCACCGCAGACGGACCGAGCGCAGGTACGGTGTAGACGGTGCGGGTTCCCAGGCTTGTCGGGATCGATGGAATAGGAACCGCTGCAACGGCTTCCGCGGGATGGCGAGATCTCACCGCAACGATCGAGCCGGCGGCGGCACACACGACGACGAGGCCGCCGGCAAGCGCGCCGACGGGCACGGCTCGTGTGCCGGTCATGGCCGCCGGTCCGCCCGCGCGAACCGCCGCGACCAACAGCACCGCCACCGATGCAGCCATCAACGTCAACGCCCACCGCGACCGAGGCCGCGAGAAACACGGAGATCACCGGGGTCACCAAGAACGCGATTCGACGCCGGACACGTCTCACCATCACCCCGGTCACGGCCGCGACCAAAACCACCGCCTGCACGATGGCCATTCCCACCACCGTGCCGAGAAAAGAAGTGACAGAACCGAAGTCACCTCCGATCAGCGTGGCGGGCCGCCGACTGAAGAAGGCCACGACAGCCATCACAGCCGCGCCCAGCCCGCCTCCCGCTGCCAGGAGCGCGGCCCCTTTCGACACAGCTCGACCACACAGCCCTACCCCCAACCGACATCTCCCCCTGAGTTCCCGGCGTCAGCCGGCGTCGTTGATTCGTGCGAACGGTTGTGCCGCCTCGAGTTCGTAGGCGAGCTCGAGCAGCGTGCGCTCGTCACCGAGGTCGGTGGTGAAATGCATGCCGAGCGGCAGGCCCTGTGAGGTCTGCGCGAGCGGCAGGCTGATACCCGGCGCGCCGGAGGTGTTGTTGGCCGGGGTGAACGCGACGTAGCGGGTCAGGCGGTCGAAGATCTCGTCGAAATCGCCTGCGGGATCGAGGTATCCGATCTTCGGCGTGGTGTGTGCCAGCGTCGGCGACAGGACCGCGTCGAAGCGGGCGAAGGTCTCCTGGAAGCGCACGGTCGACTGTTTGAGTCCGCGAATCACCGACGGCGTACGCCACATGCGGCGCAGGTACATGCGCGAGAGTCCGCGGGTGAACGGATCGAGCTTGCTGCGGTCGAAACCCTTGTCGATCATCCGTTTTCCGAATCGGTCCAGCGAGAACGCCAGCATCGCCCAGTAATCGGTGAACTGGGTGACATAGGCACGGTCGACGGGTACCGGGATGAATTCGGTGCGGTGGCCCAGGCTTTCGAGGAGTTCGGCCGTGGCGGTCAGGCCGGCCTGGGTGTCGTCGTCGAGCAACTGTCCGGTCAGCGGCTCGGTGAGCATGGCGATGCGCAGGCGCCGCTCCGACGGCCCCTCGACGAGACCCACGGGTGGGAGACCCGGTGCCGGACAGAACTTCTCAGCATCGGAGAGAAAGTGGGCGGTATCGCGCACACTGCGACTGATGACCCCGTTGGAAATGAGGTCGATGGGCATCGCCTTACCCTCGGGCGAGGCCACCACCCGGTCGCGGCTGGGTTTGAGCCCCACGAGTCCGCACGCGGCGGCCGGGATTCGGATCGATCCGCCGCCGTCGTTGCCGTGCGCGATCGGCAACGCCCCCGATGCGACGAGTGCGGCCGATCCGCCGGAGGACGCACCCGAGGAGTAGTCGGTGTCCCAGGGATTGCGGGTGGGGTCACGGTCGACGAATTCGGTCGTCGCGGTCAGACCGAACGCCGGCAGCGTCGACGCCCCGACGATGTTCAGTCCGGTGGCGAGCAGTTGATCGGTGAACGGCTCGTTGGCGGTGGCCACCAGCACGGGGACCGCCGCGGAGCCGTGGGTCGTCGGGATACCCGCCATCAGGGTGTTGTTCTTGATGACCGAAGGCACGCCGGCGAACACGCCACCACCGAAATCGTCATCGGCGGCGCGCTTGCGGGCACGTTCCCTGTCGTCGATGGCGATCGCGTTGATCTGCGGGTTGACCCGGTCGATCCGCTCGAGCGCGGCGTCGACGGCTTCGGTCGCCGAGATCTCACCCGCGGCGATGGCCGCCGCCACGCCGAGTGCGTCGGACTGCCCGAGTGCGTCGTCTCCGAATGCATGCACATGCCTCATGCGCGCCCACCCTAGCGGGCGTCGACCCTGATAGCGTCCACTCCATCCACATGCACACGAAACGGGGCCCGGGGATGACGCGACGAGCACGACGCGGACTGTTGATCGCGGTGCTGGCCATCGCCGCGCTACTCGTTCCGGTCGGTGTGGCTCCCGAGGCCCACGCGGCCGGGCACATGGTGTCGGCGGGCTCGCCGTCGGAGAAGCTCACCACCATCGTCGTGCACTCCGATGCGATGGACCGCGACATCCCGCTGACGGTGATCAAGCCGCGCGATCCGTCGCAGCCGCGAGGCGTGCTGTATCTGCTCAACGGCGCAGGCGGCGGTGAGGACAGCGCCTCCTGGCTCGCGCGGACCGACATCGAGACGTTCTTCGCCGACAAGAACGTCTACGTCGTCATCCCCGAGCAGGGCGCATTCAGTTACTACACCGACTGGATTCGTCGTGATCCGACGCTCGGCGTCAACAAGTGGTCGACGTTCCTCGGCTCGGAGTTGCCCGCGGTCATCGACTCGGCCTACCGCACGAGCGGACGCAACGCGATCGGCGGCATCTCGTCGTCGGGGACCTCGGTGCTCAATCTGGCGATCGCGCATCGCGGGCTCTATCGGGCGGCAGCGTCCTACAGCGGTTGCGCGTCGACGTCGGACCCGTTGGGGCAGCAGTACATCAAGCTCGTCGTCGACGGTCGCGGCGGCGGCAACACCGTCAACATGTGGGGCCCCGACAACGGTCCGCTGTGGCGTGCCAACGATCCCGTCCGCAATGCGGGCAAGCTGCGCGGCACCGCGCTCTACATCTCCAACTCCAGCGGTCTGCCCGGTCCGCACGACACCCCGCAGGCGGTGCGCGACCCGATCACGCTGACCGATCAGGTGGTGCTCGGCGGCGGGATCGAGGCGGCCACCAGCATCTGCACCCAGCAGCTCCTCGGACGCCTCAGAGGACTGCGCATCCCCTTCACCGCCGACGTCGGCCGGCCGGGTACCCACTCATGGGGCTACTGGCAGGATCAGCTCCACCGGTCGTGGCCGTTCTTCCGACGCGCTATCGGCGGCTGATCAGGCGATCATCGCCATCACATCGCCGGCGAGTCGGGCGGCGAACGCGTCGTCCATGGCCTTGCCGAACACCGCGTGGTGATAGAGCGGCGCGATGATGTGGTCGAGGATCTGCTCGACGGTCGGCGTGGACTCACTGCGGTCGGTGGCACGGGCCACCATCTGCTGCGCCTGCGTGCGCCGAATCTCCCAGCACGGGCATTCGTCGACGAGTTCGTCGCGCGCAAGGACCATCGCGCGCAGGTAGGAGCGGCGTTTGGGCCGCCCAATGTCGTCGGCGATGATCTGTGCCCAGTCGGTGAGATCGCCGTGCAGGGTGCCGGTGTCGGGGAGATCCTCCCCTTGGGTGAGGGCGGCGACCGCCACCTCCTCGACGAGTGCGGTGATCGATCCCCACCGCCGGTAGATCGACGTCGGATTGACCCCGGCGATCTCGGCGACCTGCGGGATGGTCATGGTCTCGCGCTCACCGGCACCGACGAGTTGTCCCACGGCGCGGTACACCGCCTGCTGGACGCGCGCGCTGCGGCCGCCGGGCCGGCGCGGGTGCTGCCCCTCGTACACCTGCACATTCGTCGCCGTTGTCGCACCCATGGAATCGATTATTGCAAACTGCGTTGCTTTAGGGGTCCATCCCGGCTAGTTTGACTAACGCAAACGTCTTTGCTTTTGCCGGCTCGTCAACTTCGGAGGTTCCCGTGTCGCGACTACATCCGCACCGCGCGTTCTGGGTGGTCACCGCCACGGTGGTGATGGTGCTGTTCGCGTCGGCGGCGCCCTCACCGCTCTATCCCGTCTACCAACAGCTGTGGGGTTTCTCGTCGTTCACCCTGACCGGCGTCTTCGCGATCTACGTCGTCACGATGCTGATCAGCCTGCTGTCGGTGGGATCGCTCTCCGATCACATCGGCCGACGGCCCGTTCTCGCGGTTGCCCTGGTCCTGCTGATCGCGAGCATGGTGCTGTTCCTCCTCGCCGACGGCGTGGGCACGCTGATGGCCGCTCGTGCGCTGCAAGGGTTGGCGACCGGTGCCGCGATCGGCACGTTGACGGCAACCGTCGTCGACATGGCTCCGAGCCCACGCCTGTCGTCGGCGATCACCGGGGCGGGGCCGACCATCGGTCTCGCCGGCGGGGTCGCGGTGGCCGGCGTGTTGGTCCAATATGCTCCGCACCCGCGTTTCCTGGTCTACGAGATCGTCCTCGCCCTCTACGCCGTACTCCTGATCGCACTGCTGATCATCCCGGAAACCTCTGAACGCGTGGGCTTCTCGTCACGACGTCATCTGCTCGGCACCCTGGCACCGCAGGCGTCGGTGCCCGCCGCGGTGCGCTCACAGTTCTGGGCCGCCATCCCCGCGTTCGTGGCCACATGGTCGCTCGGTGGGCTCTATCTCTCGCTCGGCTCGTCGGTGGTGGCGCGCGTGTTCGGCGTCGCCAATCACGCCGAGGCGGGCCTGCTGCTGTTCGTCTTCTTCGCCGCAGGCGCACTGACCTCGCTGCTGATCACATCGTGGGCGCCGCAGGCCAAACTGGCCTTCGGCTATCCGGCGCTCGCCGGCGGCGCGGTCATCTCGCTGGCCGGTGTGCTCACCGAGTCCCTGCCGGTGTACATCGTCGGGTCGCTGATCGCCGGATCGGGATTCGCCGGGACCTTCCTCGGTGCACTGGACTCGATCAGTGCACAGACACCCGCCCCACAACGCGGACAGGTGTTCTCGGCGGTCTTCATCGTCAGCTACGTGGCCTTCAGTGTGCCCGCCGTGATCGCCGGACTCGTCGTCGGCCACCTCGGCCTGCGCGCCACCGTCGCGATCTACGTCGGCTACGTGCTGGCACTGGCCGTCCTCGGCGGACTGGCGTCGGCGCGCACCCGCCGGCGGGCGAATCTCCGGGGCCGGGTTTGCGTCCGCGACCTCGAAGAGTATGAAGGTAGGCATGCACCTGAAATTCAGTTCAAGTGAAGAAGCCTTCCGCGACGAACTTCGGACATTTTTCACCACCGCGATCCCCAAGGACCTGCGCGAACGCTCGGCCGCCGGGAAGCTGAACTACCCCGAGGACATCGTCACCACCACCCGCATCATGAACGAGGCGGGCTACGCCGTACCGCACTGGCCGACCGAATGGGGCGGACAGGACTGGACCCCGATCCAGCACCACATCTACCGCGAGGAGATGAGCCTCGCGTCGGTGCCCGACATGCTGCCGTTCAACGCGGGCATGATCGGCCCCGTCATCGCCCAGTTCGGGTCGCAGGAGATGAAGGAACGCTTCCTGCCCAAGACCGCCAACCTCGACATCTGGTGGTGCCAGGGCTTTTCCGAGCCCGAGGCGGGCTCGGACCTCGCGTCGCTGAAGACCCGCGCGGTGCGCGACGGCGACCACTACGTCGTCAACGGCCAGAAGACCTGGACCACCCTCGGCCAGTTCGCCGACTGGATCTTCTGCCTGTGCCGCACCGACCCCGACGTCAAGAAGCAGGCCGGCATCTCGATGCTGCTGTTCCCGATGGACACCCCCGGCGTCGAACTGCGTCCGATCCAGTTGATCGACGGCGGCTACGAGGTCAACGAGGTCTTCTTCAACGACGTGCGGGTTCCGGTGGACAACCTCGTCGGCGAGGAGAACCAGGGGTGGACGCAGGCGAAGTTCTTGCTGGGCAACGAGCGCAGCGGTATCGCGCGCGTCGGCTACACCAAGACCAAGCTGGCCCGCGCCAAGGAACTCGCCCGTGAGGTCACCGCGGCCGACGGCAAGCCGCTGATCGAGGACCCGTTCCTCGCCGCGCGCCTCGCCGAACTCGAGAACGAGGTCCTCGCCCTGGAGCTGACCCAGCTACGTGTGGTCGCATCGTCGGCCGACGGCAAGCCCAATCCCGCGTCGTCGCTGCTCAAGCTCCGCGGGAGCCAGCTGCAGCAGGAGGCGATGGAGTTGCTCGCCGACATCGCGGGCCCGGATTCGCTCCCGGTCGCCGGACTCGATCCGGCCGCGCCCAACGGATCGGCCGACATCGAGGCCCCGGAGTGGGCGCAGCTGTCGGTGCCGACCTATCTGAACTACCGCAAGGTGACCATCTACGGCGGTTCGTCGGAGGTTCAGCGCCAGATCATCGACAAGGCCGTGCTCGGCCTGTAATCGCGCCGCACACACGACCATTCGACCTCCCGACACACGAGGAACACACATGGATTTCGAACTGTCCGAAGAACAGACGATGTTGCGCGACACCGTCCGCGACGTCCTGAGCAAGACCTACGACGTCGAGACGCTGCGCAAGGTCACCGACACCGAGCTGGGCTGGAGCCGCGACGTCTGGAAGTCGTTGGCCGACATCGGCATTCTCGGCCTGACCATCCCCGAGGAGGACGGCGGCGCCGGAGCGGGCCCCGTCGAGTTCGCCTCGGTCATGGGCGAGATCGGCCGAGCGCTGGCACCCGAGCCGTACCTGGACGCGGCGTTGGTCCCGGGCTCGCTGATCGTCGCGACCGCCGAAGGCGACCTGCGCGAGGAACTCCTCGGCGGCCTGGCCGGCGGCGAGCTGCTTTTCGCCTTCGCCCATCAGGAGGCCGGCGACCGCTGGCCTGCGGCCGCGGTGGCCACCACCGCCGCCGACGGAAAGCTCGCCGGAAGCAAATCGTTGGTGCCGCACGGTGATTGCGCGGACAAGCTGATCGTGTCGGCGCGCGAGAACGGCGAGGTCGGCCTGTACCTCGTCGACGCCGACGCCGACGGCGTCACCCGCACCGCCTACCGCACCCACGATCGGCGTCGAGGCGCTCAGATCGTCTTCGACGGCGCTCCGGCCACCCGCCTCGGTTCCGGCGACGCCTCGGCACTGCTCGCCGACGTCGAGGTCGGCATCCAGACCGCACTGTGCGCGGAGGCCGTCGGCGCGATGGAACGCGCACTGGACCTCACCGTCGATTACCTCAAGACGCGCAAGCAGTTCGGGGTGACACTGGCGACGTTCCAGGCGCTGACGCACCGCGCTGCCGACATGTACGTGCAGCTCGAGCTGGCGCGGTCGATGAGCCTGTATGCGACGACCGCGCTCGCCGACGGCATCGCCGACCCGGTGATCGCCTCACGCGCCAAGCTGCAGATCTGCCGCTCGGGTCGCCACATCGGGCAGGAGGCGATCCAGATGCACGGCGGTATCGGTATGACCGCCGAGTACCCGGTCGGCCATTACACGAGCCGACTGACCGCCATCAGCCACACGCTCGGCGACGCGACCGAGCACGTGCAGAGCCTGGCACGCAACGTCAACTCCTACGATCTGGTCGCCCTGTCCTGATCTCGACCCGGGCGGGGTCGGCGCCGAGATCGGTGGCGCCGACCCCCTCCGGGCACAAACTCTCCACGCCGCACAGCAGATGCCGGTGCTCGGATTCGAGCAGGCGCAACAACCAGGTCATGGTGTGGAGTACACAACCGACCCGCTGGCCGCGTAAGGGTTTGGCCCATCCAGGGTTTGACCGAGTGAGGGTGTGACCTTTTCTCGCCGACGCCGGCCACGCGCCCGCGGCTTCTTGCCCGATCGGGCGCCGGTGATGGCCTAGGGTTCTCCGCAGGGATGCGGTTCGCCGCTGACGTGCGAGAACGGGAGAGTTTCAGTGGAGATCTTGCGGGACAACCTGGCACATGGTGCGTCGTTCTCCCTGGTGGGGATCGCACTGCTGATCGTCGGCTTCGTCGCCCTCGATCTGGTGACCCCGGGCCGGCTGCGGCAACTGGTCTGGGTCGACCACAACCGCAACGCCACGATCCTGACCGTCTCGATAGTGATCGGACTGGCAGCGGTGATGGTCTGTTCAGTGATCGACACCGCCTATCTCGAGCTGTGGCGCGGGCTGGTCTACACCATCGTCTACGTCGCGCTGACCATAGCGGTGATGATGTGGTCGTTCGTCCTGATCGACTGGCTCACCCCCGGCAAGCTCGGCACCCTGCTGCTCGACGACGACGGCGAACATCCGGCGATCTGGGTGACCGCGACGGTCTTCCTCGGTATCGGCGCGGTGATCGCCGCGGTTCTGCTGGCCTGACGCCTCGCCAGCCCCGCTTCGCTGACACCAGGGGCTTATTGACGCTTGCTCAATAAGTGCCCTAGTGTCCCCTGTGAGGACGGCGCGCGTCGTCCGGCCGGACAGACACCAGGCAGGGGGAATCACCGCATGGCCGCACCACTCATCGAGGAGTCCATCGACATCGACGCCACACCCGAACAGGTGTGGGAGGTCATCTCCGACCTCAAGCGCATGGGCGAATGGAGTCCGCAGTGCGTGAAGATGATCGTGCGCGGCCCGGTGGGCTTGGGCACCAAGACGATCAACGTCAACCGCCGCGGGCCGCTGGTGTGGCCGACGACGTCGAAGATCGTCCGGTTCTCCCCCAACCAGGAGCTCGGTTTCCGCGTCGCCGAGAACCGGACCGTGTGGAGCTACACCATCACGCCGACGGCGAGCGGGGTCACCGTGACCGAGCGTCGCGAGGTGCCGGGCGGGACCACGTCGACGGTGTCGTCGGTGCTGGTCGACAAGCTGATGGGCGGCACCGAGAACTTCGAGGCCGAGCTGAAACTCGGTATGGCCGAGACTCTCGGCAAGATCAAGCGCGCCGTCGAGGGCTGAGGAGCACCCTCACCCGTCGAGTTTCTCGATGAGGGCGGGCAGGTCGGCGATTGAGTCGATGACGTGGTCGGGGACCGGCCCGAACTCGTCGCGTTGCAGGGCCGTGAGTGCTTCCTCACGGAACTTGCCGGTCCGCACGAGCACCCCGATCAGCGCCGACGCCTGCGCGCCGAGGACGTCGTTGTGCATGTCGTCGCCGACCATCACCACCTGGGTCGGCTCGAGGTTCATCATCTCCACCGCAGCACGGAAGCCCAGCGGTGACGGTTTGCCGATGGCACGGATCTTGCGACCCGACGCCTTCTCCAGACCCTCGAGGTAGACGCCGGTGTCGATGGCCAGCCCCTGCGCGGTCGACCAGATCATCGATCGGTGCATCGCCACCACCGGCACCCCGGCCAACATCAGCTCGAGCACGATCGACAGTGCCCGATGCGTGAACACAGGCCCGGCGCCGCCGAGCACCACCACCTGCGCCTGCGAGGGGTCGTCGGTGAGAGCGATGCCGGTCATGTCGTCGGCGATCGGGCCCTCGTTGAGTACCCACGCCTTCTTGCCCGGATAGGTCTGCGCGAGGTATTCGGCGGTGAGTTTGGCCGCGGTGAGGATCTCCTCGGCCGACACCTCGAACCCGCAGCTGTTGAGGGCGTCGGCGATCTGACCGCGTGAGCGGGACGTCGTGTTGGTCAAGAACATCCGCGGCAGGCCGCGGTCGGCGAGGATGCGGACCGCCTCGACGGCGCCGGGCAGCGCCTTCCACGACGTGACCATCACACCGTCGATGTCCATCAGCAACCCGAGCGTCATCCCTCAAATCTAGGGCGTGCGGGGCGAACCTGCGCGTCGGCGGTGCGTGCGCGCCACAGGGGCGATGGCATGCTTGGGCGCATGCGTACGGTCACCGAACACCAGCAGGTCGTCGCCAGTCTGTTCGGCACGCCCGAGGCGGTCACCATGCCCGTCACGGCCGCACTGGGTCGGGTGCTCGCCGCCGACGCCGTCGCCCCGATCTCGTTACCCGGCTTCGACAACTCGGCGATGGACGGCTTCGCGGTCCGCGCTGCCGACGTCGCCGCGGCCACGCCGGCGCAGCCGGTGCACCTTCGCGTCGACGCCGACATCCCGGCCGGCCGCGTCGACCCGCCGCCGCTGGCACCGGGAACTGCGCACCGCATCATGACCGGCGCACCGATGCCGGCCGGTGCCGACGCGGTGGTGCCGGTGGAACTGACCACCGCCGTGTTCTCAGGCGCCGAACCCGTCGAGGGCACGCAGGTGGGCATCACCACCGCTGTGCCGACCGGTAAGCACATTCGCCCGGCGGGCTCCGACATCGTCGCCGGGCAGCCCGCGCTTGCGGCCGGTACCCGGATCGGTGCCGCGCAAATCGGGCTGCTGTGCGGGCTCGGGTTCTCGACGGTGAGCGTGTTCCGGCCGATGCGGGTGGCGGTGTTGTCCACCGGGTCCGAGCTAGTGGCGCCGGGAATTCCGTTGCGGCATGGACAGATCTACGAGTCCAACGGTGCCATGCTGACCGCGGCGGCCATCGAGGCCGGCGCCGAGGCCATCCACGTACATTTCGTCCCCGACGACACGACCCAGTTCTTGCATCGCCTCGACGAGATCGCCGCCGACGCCGACCTCATCCTCACCTCCGGCGGGGTCAGTGCCGGCGCCTTCGAGGTCGTCAAGGAAGCGCTGGGCATGACCGGCGGGGTGGAGTTCGTGAAGGTCGCAATGCAGCCGGGGATGCCCCAGGGCTGCGGGCACTATCGCGGTCCGGCCGGACGGTCCGTGCCGATCGTGACCCTGCCCGGCAATCCGGTGAGTTCGCTGGTGTCCTTCGAGGTGTTCATCCGCGACCCACTGCGCGCCGCGATGGGCCTACATCTGCGCCGGCAACGGATGCGCGCACAGCTGACCACCGCCCTGACCTCACCGGCGGGCAAACGTCAGTTCCAGCGTGCGGTCTTCGTCCGCCACCCCGACGGACCGGCCGTCACGACCGTCGGGCCACCGGCATCACACCATCTGAGCAACCTCGCGCACGCCGACGCGCTGGTCGACATCCCCGCCGAGACCGTGTCACTGGCGGCCGGCGACCTGGTGGACGTGGTTCGGCTGACGTGACCGGCGTGGTCGGCGGGCGGGGCGTAACCGATTGGGATGTTTGGGTTTTCGCCATGTCGAGGTCATCGACGCGCGGGGCTGCCGACCGACCAGATGCGGCGCCCGGCTCCGATGCCAGGCGCCGGTCGGTGTCGTGACGTCGAGGATGTGCCCGTATTCGGTGTCGATAGGCGTGTAGGTCCAACCATCGGCTTCCTTGGCGCGGTTGTGCGCCACGCAGGTGCCGTCGGCGTTGGCGAGCGAGGTGGGACCACCGTGCCGGTGCGGCTGGGCGTGATCGATCTCGGCGATCGGCGCATCGCAGAACGGAACCCGACACCGCCGGTCGCGCATGCGGACGAAGTGCGCGAGGCTCGACGGGAAGCACCGCGACCGCGCGTCGGCGGCCACCAGCGTGCCTTCCGCAGGCCGCACGTACAAACGCCGGATCGTCGAGGCGCTCTCGCCGTCGGGGTCGACGCCGTCGGCTATGAGCTGCCGCGCCATCTCGGCGGGGATCGGCCCGAATCCGGGTATCTCCGCCGACGCATCCCCGCCGAGCATCGTCTCGGCCGAGATCACCAGGTTCACCGCGACCGGCACCGCGGTGGCGCACGCCTGACCGGTGACCCGCTCGACAAGAGTGTCGGCCATGATCTGATCCCGCGTGCGTCCGTCGGACCCGACAATTGCATCGGCGTGGCGTGTGAGCGCGGCGAACACCGCCACCCCCTGGGCCATCGGGACCAGCGCCGACACCTGCGCCATCAGATCCGGTGCGGGGCGCACCGAAACCCGACGATCACGCTCGGCTTTCGCCTTGCGGTCGACGACGGTGCGGGGTTCGAGCTCGTAGGCCAACTCCTTGGCCCGCGCGGTCAACGCCCTATCCCCCATGCTCAGCAGAGCCTGCCGGTCCCCGGCGACGACACGATCGATCTCCTCGCGGGATTCTCGTGTCAGATAGGCGGTTTCGCGGACCAGGATGGTCGCGCGCCACTCGGTCAGATCGCCGTCCTCGAGCGCACCCAAGGTGTGCGGCATCTCGGTGGCCAGGGCCCGCGCGAACCCGAGGAATTGGCCACCTCGTTGCGCTGACGCCTTGCGCGCCAGACCGACCTCGGCCGACAACCCCTTACCCCTCTTACCTTGGGGCACATTGCGTTCGGTGTCATCGGCGGCGCGCAGTTCGTCGAGTCGGGCGGTCTCGCGCACCTGGGCGGCCGCGGCGGCGGACTTCAGTTCTTCCAGAACGGTGATCCGCTCGACCGCATCGGCCTGTGTGGCCGCCGCCGTCATCTCGACGAGCGCACAGGCGAACTCGCGAAGATCGTCGGTCGTCTCGAGCATTGCCACCCCCCCGGGTGTCCGTAACGCGGGCGTCGAACTTTTGATCTATTGTACATGCGTTCGGTGATCTGTGCCACCGATCTCGCCGGCTGTGCACAATCGCCGTCGATGCACACCGCCTCCCAGCACGTGGAGCCACCGGCGCCCGGGGCTCTAAGCTGAACGGGCGCGGCGAGCGGTCGCGTTGACGACGTCGGAGAGGATGACTGTGGCGAGGCGCCCGCGTGAGGACGCACCAGACGGATTGTCCCCGGCACATCTGGTCACCCTGGCCCGCGAGACCGTACCCCCGGTCCACCCGGCGGGCCTCCCCTTCGTCGCCGCGGCCTCGGCCGTCGCGGTGCTCGGTCGGCGTCACCGCTGGATCCGGACACCGGCGGTCCTGACCGCCGGGGCCTGCGCGGCCTTCTTCCGGCATCCCGCGCGCGTCGCGCCCACCGATCCGTTCGCGGTGGCCGCCCCGGCCGACGGGACCGTGAGTCTTCTCGACGAGGCCGTGCCGCCCCCCGAGTCCGGGCTCGGCGACGCGCCGCGACCTCGGGTGTCGGTGTTCCTCTCGCTGTTCGACGTCCACGTGCAGCGCGTGCCGATCGCCGGCACGGTGACCTCGGTGACCCACACGCCCGGCCGGTTCGTGTCGGCCGATCTCCCCGACGCGAGCGAGGTCAACGAGCGCACCACCATGACCATCCGCACTGCGACGGGCGCCGACATCGCGGTCGTGCAGATCGCCGGGCTGCTCGCCCGTCGAATCGTGTGCAATCCGACGGTCGGCGACGCACTGTCGGTCGGCGACACCTATGGGCTCATCCGCTTCGGCTCGCGGGTGGACGTCTACCTGCCGCCCGGCACCAGGCCGCAGGTCCGGCTCGGGCAGCGAACGATCGGGGCCGAGACGACGATCGCCGTCCTCGGTCCGGGCGCCGATCCAGCGGCAGGCCAATGAGTCCGCGCGCCGACCGGCCGGGAACCCCACACCGCACGCCCGCGCGCGTGGCCGGACGCGCACACACCCCAGCCGAGCAGTCGCGGTTGCGGCGTCAGGCGTCGGCGGGCCGGATGTTCGTACCGTCGGCGCTGACGATCCTCGCGATCTGCGCGGGCATGACCGCGATCCGGTTCGCGTCCAACGACAACATCAATGCGGCACTGGCCCTACTCGTCGCGGCCGCACTACTCGACGGCATCGACGGGCGGGTGGCGCGTCTGATGGGTGCCACCACCAAGATCGGCGCGGAGATCGACTCGCTCGCCGACGCCATCAATTTCGGTGTGGTGCCGGCATTCCTGGTGTATCTGACCCTGATGGAGCACGCCGACATCGGCTGGCTGATCGGCCTGGTCTACACGTGCGCGATCGTGTTGCGCCTGGCCCGCTTCAACACCCTGCTCGATGACGACGACGCACCCGCGTACACCCGCGACTTCTTCGTCGGCGTGCCCGCACCGGCCGCCGCGATCATCGCGTTGCTGCCCGTCGGGCTGCTGCAGCAGTTCGGGTCGGGCTGGTGGACGTCGCTGCCGGTGGTGTGCACGTGGCTGCTCATCGTCGCGTTCCTCGCGGCCAGCCGGGTACCGACGGCGTCGTTGAAGGCGGCGAAGGTGTCTCCGCGGGCTCTGCCGGTCCTGCTGATCCTGGTCGCCGTCGGCGCGGCACTGCTGGTGACCTTCCCCTACGTGTTGATGATCATCGGCATCGCGGGCTACGCCGCGCACATCCCGTTCGCGTGGCGCTCTCGTCGATGGGTGGCCTCGCGCCCCGAACACTGGGACGCGCCACCACGGGAACGTCGCGCGGAGCGGCGGGCCATGGCGCGTGAGACGCCCGGACGGCGCGTCATTCCGCGGCGTCGGCAGACGATGAAGAAGTCGCAGGCACGCCTCGGCCTGCACCGGCCCGCCGGCACCGGCACGATCACACCCCGTCCCGACGGCACGTCCCATCCCGACGACGCCGAAAGCCCCACCGCGTGAGCGCCCAACTCACGCTCACCGCACGCCTGAACCCGTCGGCCGGCGACGCCCGCCGCGGCATCGTGCGCGTACACCCCGAGGCGCTCACCGCACTCGGACTCCGCGAATGGGATGCGGTACGCATCACCGGTGCGCGCGTGAGCGCCGCCGTCGTCGCCGCTGCCCCCGCGGACTCGTCGACCGGCACGATCCTGCTCGACGACATCTCCTTCTCCAACACCGGCGTCCGCGAGAACGCCGCGGTGGTCGTCGAGCCGGTGCAGGTGCAGGCGGCCACCCGGGTGACGGTCACCGGGTCGGCGTTGGCCAGCCAGGGCGTCGACGCGCCGACCCTGCGTCGCGCACTGCTCGGCAAGGTGCTTTCGGTGGGCGACACCGTCTCCCTGCTCCCCCGCGACCTCGGACCCGAACTGACCGCCAGCGAGGCGGTGCGCGCCCTGGCCCGCTCCGTCGGGATCACCTGGACCACACAGCTTCTCACGGTGACCGCCACCGACCCCGGGGCGCCGGTCAGCGTGCAGCCCAACACCGCGGTGGTGTGGACGGACACCACCGCGGTGGGCGCCGTCAGCGGGGTGAGAAGCGCTGTCAGCGGGGTGACGGGCGCTGTCGGCGGGGTGACGGGCGCCGTCAGCGGGGTGAGAAGCGCTGTCGGCGGGGTGACGGGCGCTGTCGGCCGGGTGGCGAGCGCTGTCGGCGCGGTCACGGGTGCAGTGCGGCCGGTGGCCGAGCTCGTCGGCGTCGACGATCAGGTGGCGAAACTGACCGAGTGGCTGCGGATCACGCTCGATCAGCCCGAGGTGTTGCGCACCCTGGGGGCGGTCCCGCGCCTTGGGGTATTGCTGACCGGCCCAGCCGGGGTGGGCAAGGCGACGCTGGTACGGGCGGTGGCGGCCGGGCGACCACTGGCCGTGATCGACGGCCCGACCGTCGGTGCGACCGAGGCGAATTCGCGACTACGCACCGTCACCGACGCCGTGTCCTCACTGCGTCCCGGCGGCGGGGTCCTGCTGATCACCGACGTCGACGCCCTGCTACCCGCCGAGGCCGAGCCGGTCTCCACACTCCTCCTCGACACCCTACGAGAAGCGTTGGCCGGCAAGGATGATCAACCCGGAACGATCGCACTGATCGCCACCACGACACAACCGGCAGCGGTCGACACCCGATTGCGCGATCCCCAACTCTGCGATCGGGAGCTCTCGATCGGGCTGCCCGACGCGGCATTGCGCGGCCGGTTGCTCGCGGCCATCCTCACCGGCGTGCCCACCGAGGGCGACCTGCATCTCTCCGAAATCGCCTCACGGACACCCGGTTTCGTCGCCGGCGATCTCGCGGCCCTGACCCGGGAGGCGGCCCTGCGGGCGGCGGCCCGGGTGACCGCGGCCGGATCGACGGCCGCACCGGCACTGACTGCCGAGGACCTGCGGGGCGCCGTCGGGGTGATCCGACCGGTGTCGCGTGCGACGTCGCCGGAGGTGTCGTTGGGATCGATCACGCTCGACGACGTCGGCGACATGGTCGAGACCCGGCAGGCGCTCACCGAGGCCGTGCTGTGGCCGCTCGAACATCCCGACACGTTCACCCGTCTCGGTGTCGATCCGCCGCGCGGGGTGCTGCTCTACGGACCGCCCGGCTGCGGCAAGACCTTCGTGGTACGGGCGTTGGCCGCGTCGGGCCGGCTCTCGGTGCACACCGTCAAGGGCGCCGAACTCATGGACAAGTGGGTCGGCGCCTCCGAGCGCGCGGTCCGCGACTTATTCGACCGCGCACGGGAATCCGCGCCCTCCCTGATCTTCCTCGACGAGGTGGACGCATTGGCGCCCCGGCGCGGTCAGTCGTCGGATTCCGGGGTCTCCGATCGCGTGGTCGCCGCGCTGCTCACCGAACTCGACGGCGTCGAACCGCTGGCCGACGTCGTCGTCCTCGGTGCCACCAATCGTCCGGATCTGATCGATCCGGCGTTGCTGCGGCCGGGCCGGCTTGAGCGACTGGTATTCGTCCCACCACCGGATGCGCAGGCACGCGCCGACATCCTGCGCACCTCGGGACGCAACGTCCCACTCGCCGACGACGTCGACATCGAGGCGCTGGCAACAGATCTCGACGGTTACTCGGCCGCCGACTGCTCGGCCCTGCTGCGGGAGGCCGCACTCTCGGCGATGCGCCGCAACATCGAGGCCGCCACGGTCACCGCCGACGACGTCGCCGACGCCCGCACCCGGGTGCGCCCGTCGCTGGACGCCGCACAGGTGGACAATCTCCGCGCCTACGCCCAGCGTCGGTCGGAGTAGTTTGCCTCCGGCAACGCAATCGATCGACACCCAGATCGCCGCCGAGGACACCGAAGGATTCTTGATGACGAATACACCAACTCAGACCACCGATTCCACCCCGGCTCAGATCGAGGCGAGAGTGGCGGCGGCCCACGGCGCCACCACGACCTGGGCCGCAACCCCCGCGGCTGAGCGGGCTCTCGCTCTGGCACACATGGCCGATGTCCTCAACGAGCATGCCGATGAACTGATCGATTTGGCCGCCGAGGAGTCCCATCTGACCATCGGACGACTGCGCGGCGAACTCGTCCGAACGACCTTCCAACTGCGCTATCTCGGCGAGTACGTCGCCGCCGGCCGGCACCTCGATCCGGTCGTCGATCACGCCGACCCTGACTGGCCGATGGGCGCACCGCGGCCTGATCTGCGCCGCACCCATCTACCGCTGGGACTCGTCCTCAATTTCGCGGCGGGCAATTTCCCGTTCGCGTTCAGCATCCCGGGCACGGACACGGCCTCGGCACTGGCCGCGGGTTGCCCGGTGGTCGTCAAGATCCATCCCGGCCATCCGCGGCTCTCGATACGCATCGGCGACCTCATGACGACCGCCCTGCACGATGCCGGCGCCCCCGACGGCGTGTTCGGCACGATTGCCGGGGTCGACGCCGGAATCACCGCGCTGACCGATCCACGGGTTCGGGCGGCAACCTTCACCGGCTCCACCCGCGGTGGGCGCGCTCTGTTCGACGTCGCGTCGTCGCGTCCGGACCCAATCCCGTTCTTCGGCGAGCTGGGCAGTGTGAACCCGGTGTTCGTCACCGCCGCGGCCGACCGCGCACGTGGCGCCGAGATCGCCGAACAGTACGTGACGTCGTTTACCCTCGGCATGGGTCAGTTCTGCACCAGCCCAGGGCTTCTCATCGTCCCCGACGGCTCGGCGACGCTTGCCGCCCTCGAGCGGACCACTCTGCCCGACCCGGCACCGATGCTCACCGCATCGATGCGCGCCGGCTTCGATCGCGCGGTAGGCGAGGTCACCGCTCTCGACGGCGTGAACACGTTGCGCTGCGTCGACGGTGACTCCGAACTCGCCGCCGCCGTGCAACTGCACCGCACCACGGCCGCACGGGTCGTCGAGGCGCCCGAAACCCTACTCCAGGAGTGCTTCGGACCGTCATCGGTCGTCGTCACCTATGCCGACCCCGGCGAGCTGGCGACGCTGGCCGCGGCACTACCCGGCCAACTTACCGCGACGGTGCACGGCGAGGAATCCGACATCGACGACGTGCACTCGTTGACCGATGTTCTCGCGCGCAAAGCCGGCCGGGTTCTGTGGAATCAGTGGCCAACGGGAGTGTCGGTGACCGACGCCCAGCACCACGGCGGCCCGTATCCAGCAAGCACCGCCATCCACACCACTTCGGTGGGCGCCAAAGCGATTGCGCGATTCCTGCGTCCGATCACCTACCAGAACTTCCCAGCCCGGCTGCTTCCGCCGGAGGTGGCAGGCGAGCAGCCCGGCTGATCCGGGCAGCGCACCGGTGCCCGGATCAGCTGGACTGCGACTGCGACTGCGTCTGGGTGGGTGCGGCCGTTTGACCGTTGGGAGCCTGACCTCCCTGGGGCCCAATGGGAGCCTGACCTCCCTGGGGCCCAATGGGAGCCTGACCGCCCTGGGGCCCGTTGGGGACCTGACCGTTCTGCTGACCCGGCAACTGGCCGTTCGCACCACCGGGCAACTGGCCGCTCATGCCCCCGCCGTTCATGCCCCCGCCCGGGAATTGGCCGCTGCCGCCCCCTGGGAATTGCTGCTGGGTGCTCGACGACCCGGAGTGCCCGACGACGTATCCGGCGCCGAAGCCGAGGAGCCCGAATCCCACCGCGAGTCCGATACCACCGGCGATGATCGCGTTCTTGGTCTTCGACGGGACTGCTGGACCGCTCACCGCGACCGGTTCGTCGACCTCGTCCGGCCGCGCCCGGACTATGGGCTGGGTCACCGCCGCGGGTTCGGTTGCCAGAGCAGGTTCGGTCACCGGAGTCGTCGGGTCATCGCCCTCGTTCGGGTCGGGCACGTGAGCCTGGGTCGTGGTGTCGGGAGCCGACATGAGTCACTCTCGCTTTCGCGGGTCTGCCCGGGGCGCGTCTGAGGAGCGCTGTCGGGGGCCTGATGGAAGTGACTCCACGGTGCCGACGTCCGCTTGGTCGGGACTGCCCGATCGCTGTGAGTCGACTGTGAAACCGTCGCGATGCGACTACGCCGAGACGTGATAGAAGACCGACGTCCCCCCGGCGGCGGCCTGCGAGGTGATGCCGACGGTCACCCAGTAGGTCTTGCCGTCCTTGGATGCCGAGAGCCGCACCACGGTCTGTCCACCCTCGCTGTCGCGACCGTCCTCCTGATACCCGGCGTCGGTGAGCGCCCGGACGGCCTTGTCGATCGGATTGCCCGCATTCGCCGGCGCCTGCACCACCACATTCCACTCGTCGGTGGTGCCGTCACCGGAGATGACGTGCCCGTCGATCAGCGGGACCTGCGACGACGGGAAGTCCTTCGGCAGTCCCTCGCGCTGGGCGGGCGCGTCGTCGGAGCACCCTGCCGCGAACAGCATCAGCACAGTGGCGACGACCACAGCGAGGACCGTCGCCGCGACTCTGTCGAACCGGGGCATGCCCGCAACGGTAAGATAGACAACGCCGGTCTCGTCCGGTGACACACCGGGACAGGCGCGTGATCGCGTCCGATCGGCGATCACCGCGACCGCGATCCGCACCCCCGTGACCACCCCGCCCACCGACCAGAGACGGAGTGCGCCCCCTTGCTCACTGTGCTGATCGCCCTGGCACTGAGCGCGCTCGTGGCACCCGGGATCATCCGCTGGATCGGCACCAAGGGCTTCTACGTCGTCGCGCTCGCCCCGTTCGGCGGGCTGCTCTGGGTGCTGACGCATTGGCCGGATTCCGACCGCGCACCCGAGGTGCAGACGCTGCAGTGGGTGCCGTCGCTGCACATGAACATCGTGATGCGGATGGACTCGCTCGCGGCGATCCTGTCGGTGCTGATCCTCGGCGTCGGCACCCTGGTCCTCTGCTACTGCGCCCACTACTTCGACGACGCGCGACCACGCGTCGCGGTGTTCGGCGGCGAGATGGTCGCCTTCGCCGCAGCCATGTTCGGTCTCGTCACCAGCGACAACATGCTGGTCCTCTACATCTTCTGGGAACTGACGACCGTTCTGTCGTTCATGCTCGTCGGCTACTACCGCATCCGTGCGACCTCGCGGCGCTCGGCGACGCAGGCGCTGCTGGTGACCACGCTGGGCGGGTTGGCGATGCTCGTCGGCATCATCATGCTCGGCGAACGGACCGGCAGCTACCTGCTCAGCGATCTGCTCGCCCACCCGCCGGCCGCGGGTGTCTACGTCGAGGTCGCGGTGGTGCTGCTGCTCGTCGGCGCCCTGAGCAAGTCGGCGATCGTGCCGTTCCACTTCTGGCTGCCCGGCGCGATGGCCGCCCCCACCCCGGTCAGCGCCTACCTGCACGCCGCGGCGATGGTCAAGGCCGGCATCTATCTCATCGGTCGTCTCGCACCGGCGTTCGCACCGCTGCCGAGCTGGCAGATCATGGTCATCGGTCTCGGCTCGTTCACCATGCTCCTCGGCGGCTGGCGCTCGATGCGCGAACTCGACCTCAAACTCGTACTGGCCTTCGGCACCGTCTCCCAGCTCGGGTTCATGGCGGTGCTGATGGGTATGGGCGACGCGAACGTGGCGATGGCCGGCCTGGCGATGCTGGTCGCACACGCCCTGTTCAAGGCGTCGTTGTTCATGGTGGTCGGCATCATCGACCACGCCACCGGAACCCGTGACATCCGCAAACTGGCCCGCCTCGGCCACCGGCTGCCGGTCCTGGCGGCGATCGCCGCGGTGGCCGGGGCGAGCATGGCGGGGCTGCCGTTCACGCTCGGCTTCGTCGGCAAGGAGACAGCGTTCGGCACCGTCTGGGAGACCGGGTCGCTGCAACCATGGCAGGCCGAGACCGTCGACATCGTGTTGCTCGTCGGCTCGGTGATCACCTTCGCCTACACGTGCCGCTTCCTCTGGGGCGCGTTCGGACGCAAGGTCCGCAGGCTGCCGACCCGGGCGGTCGCCAAGATGCACCCCCCGTCGCCGATGTTCCTGCTGTCGCCGCTGCTGCTGGCCGCGCTGGGCGTCATCGCCGGATTCTGGAGCGGATGGCTCGGCCACTGGTTCGAGCCGTACGCCGCGTCGCTGCCCGCCTACGGCCACGAGCTCGAGCACCTCGCGATGTGGCACGGCTTCGGGTTGCCGGTGGTGTTCTCGGTCATCGTCGTACTCGGCGGTGCGGTGCTGTTCCTGGTGTTGCGGCGCCTGCGCGACGTGGTGTTCGGGTCGCGCCCGCTGATCAACGCCG
Source organism: Gordonia sp. L191 (assembly GCF_030077625.1). Classification (NCBI taxonomy): domain Bacteria; kingdom Bacillati; phylum Actinomycetota; class Actinomycetes; order Mycobacteriales; family Gordoniaceae; genus Gordonia; species Gordonia sp. L191. Next base: position 4,334,421 of record NZ_CP125996.1, read on the forward strand.
ACCGCATCTACGACGCCACCCTGCGTGGCGCCGACACGCTGTCGCTGTTGCTGACCCGCAACACCCAGCGCGGCTCGCTGCCGGTGACCCAGGGCGTCATCTTGTCGACGATGATCATCCTGCCCACCGTGATGCTGTTCCTCGGTAATCGGAACACCCTGCAGCCCAACGGTTTCGATTCGATGACCCAAGCCGTCATCGCGGTGATCATGGCGGCGGCGGCGCTGGCGACGGTGATCCTGCGCAACCGGCTGGCCGCGACCCTGGTGGTCGGGGTGACCGGTTACGGATGCGGCATGCTGTTCGCGCTGTACGGCGCCCCCGACCTCGCGCTCACCCAGTTCCTGGTGGAGACGCTGACGCTGGTGATCTTCGTGCTGGTGATCCGCAAACTGCCCGCCGAACCCGAACCGCGGCATGCGACCGGGTTCAAGCCGCTACGGGCGGCGATCGGTCTGGCGCTGGGTGTCTCGATCGTGCTGATCGGCATGTTCGCCGCCGCCGCGCGCTCGGCCCAGCCGGTCAGCATCTCCATCCCCGAGGTCGCCTACAAGTTCGGGCACGGCGCCAACGCCGTCAACGTGCTCCTCGTCGACACCCGCGCGTGGGACACCCTCGGCGAGGTGTCGGTGCTGATCGTCGCGGCCACCGGCGTCGCATCGTTGGTGTTCCGTAACCGCCGCTTCGGTGCGGCGCCGCGGGTGGCCGACGCCGCCCGGCACTTCGGAATCACCGATGACGACGACGATCCGATCCCGCCCGACCGCACGACGTGGTTGTTGGGCAGCGAGTTCCGCGACCCGCGCCATCGGTCGATGGTGCTCGAGGCGACCACCCGTCTCATCTTCCCGACGATGGTGGTGCTCTCGGTCTACTTCTTCTACGCCGGCCACAACTCGCCCGGCGGCGGCTTCGCCGGCGGCCTGACGATGGGCTTGGCGCTGGTGCTGCGGTATCTCGCGGGTGGGCGCTACGAGCTCGGTGAGGCGCTGCCGGTGGAACCGGGCACCTTCCTCGGCGCCGGCCTGCTCATCTCGGCGTCCACCGCGGTCACCTCGATGTTCCTCGGCGCCCCGGCCTTGTCGTCGGCGGTCTTCCAGATCACCGTGCCCGTCCTCGGCGACATCAAGTTCGTCACCGCGCTGTTCTTCGATCTCGGCATCTATCTGATCGTGATCGGCCTGGTGCTCGACGTGCTACGCAGTCTCGGCGCGCGCCTCGACGTCGAGACCGGTGCCGGTTTCCCGAGCGGACCACTGCGCCGCCAGGACGCCGGCGAGCGTTCCGGAGGTGCGGGCCGATGAGCGTCAACCTCGGCCTGCTCGTGGTCATCGCGATCATGATCGCCTGCGGCGCCTACCTGCTGATGGAACGCAGCCTGGTGCGAATGCTGCTGGGCCTGCTGGTCGCCGGCAACGGCGTCAACCTGCTGATCCTGGTGCTGGCCGGCGGCATGGGCAATCCGCCGATCATGGGCCGGTCCTCCGAAGCCCGCCCGCACGACGCCGATCCACTCGCCCAGGCGATGGTGCTCACCGCGATCGTCATCACGATGGGCGTGGCCGCGTTCATCCTCGCCATGGTCTACCGGCTGTTCGTACTCAACCGCGACGAGGACGTCGACGACGACACCGAGGACGTCAAGGTCGCCACCAGCTCGCTGCAGTCGGCACCGGACCGCGACCGCAGCGACGACCCGGTGACCGGCGCCGACACCAGTGCGGGTGACTTCTTCGACGACGAGGGCAACCCGCTCACCGAGGAGGAGTACATCGCGCTGCACCGCGAACGGATCGAGACCGACCTGATGCCCGAGGACGCCGACGTCGTCGACGAACTCGCCACCGATGTCGTCGACGTCATCGAGACCGGCGAGGCCTATGCGGAACCCGGCGCCGACGGCACGGACGACGCCGACGGTACGAACAAGCCCGAGGACTCCGACGGGGGGCGTTCGTGATCCCCCAGGTCTCGTGGTTCCCGGTGCTCATCACCCTGCCGACGCTGACGCCGATGCTCGCCGCGGCACTCACGTTGCTGCGCGGGCGCAACCCACTGTTCCAGCGGATCGTGACCGTCTCGGCGCTGATCGTGACACTCGTCGCGTCGTGCATGATGCTCTACCTCACCAATGCGCACGGCACCTACTCGCTGGCGATCGGCGGCTGGGACGACAAGGGACATCCGAACGGACCGTTCGGGATCACCCTCGTCGTCGATCAGCTCGCGGCGTTGATGCTGGTGGTGGCGACGCTGGTGCTGCTGTGCGTCGTCGTCTACGCGATCGGCCAGGGTATCCGCGACGGTGCGTCCGAACAGCCGGTGTCGGTGTTCCTGCCGACCTACCTGATCCTGTGTGCCGGGGTGTGCAATTCGTTCCTCGCCGGCGACCTGTTCAATCTGTTCGTCTCCTTCGAGGTGCTGCTCGCCGCGAGCTTCGTGTTGCTCACCCTCGGCGCCACCGGCGATCGTGTGCGGGCCGGCGCGTCGTACGTGATGGTGTCGATGGTGTCGTCGCTGATCTTCTTGGTGGGCATCGCCTTCGCCTACGCAACCACCGGCACACTCAACCTCGCCGAGATGGCGGTGCGCCTCGATCACGTGCCCGACGGCACCCGCAACGCGCTGTATGCGGTGCTACTCGTCGCCTTCGGGATCAAGGCCGCGGTGTTCCCGCTGTCGACGTGGCTGCCCGACTCCTACCCCACCGCACCGGCGCCGGTCACCGCGGTCTTCGCCGGCCTGCTCACCAAGGTCGGTGTGTACGCGATCATGCGCACCCACACCCTGCTGTTCCCCGGCGGATCGATGGATCCGATCCTGCTCGTCGCCGGTCTGCTGACGATGATCGTCGGCATCCTCGGTGCGATCGCACAGTCCGACATCAAGCGACTGCTGTCATTCACCCTCGTCAGCCACATCGGCTACATGGTGTTCGGTATCGCCCTGTCCTCCGAACTCGGGATGAGTGCGGCGATCTACTACGTCGCCCACCACATCCTGGTGCAGACGACGCTGTTCCTCGTCGTCGGACTCATCGAACGACAAGCGGGGTCGGCGTCGCTGCGCCGCCTCGGCGGGCTGATCGCCAGCCCGGTGCTGGCCGCCCTCTTCCTGATCCCGGCGCTCAATCTCGGTGGTATCCCGCCGTTCTCGGGCTTCCTGGGCAAGGTCGCACTCATCCAGGCGGGCACCGAGAACGGGTCGGTACTCGCGTGGGTGCTCGTCGCCGGGTCGGTCGTCACCAGCCTGCTCACCCTGTATGTGGTGGCCCGAATCTGGACCAAGGGATTCTGGCGTCCGCGCGCCGATGCCCCCGAGGGCGAGCTCTCCGACAGCGCACCGTCGGCACTGATCGACGAGAGCGCCGACATCGCCTTCGACGACCGCGAGGACGTCGGCCGCATGCCGATCACGATGGTCGTCCCGACCGCGCTCATGGTCGCCGCCGGGATCGCCCTGACCATCTGGGCCGGCCCGATCTTCGGATTCACCGACCGCGCGGCGACTGACATCATGAACCGCGACGTCTACATCGGATCGGTACTCGGGAGTGACCGATGAGTGAGAACCAGGAGAAACAGCCGAGTGAGAACAGGCCCGACCGCATCGCGCCGGTCAAACCCGTCGGCAAGGGGCCGGTCAAGCGTCTGCTGATCAACACCGCGCGCTACTCGGTGCTGTTCTTCGCGTGGACGACGGTCAGCGCGTGGGTGTGGCTGCACAACCGGCTGCGCATCCCGCGGTGGCTGGGCAACGACAGCCGCGAGGCCGCCGTCCGCCTGTGGTCGATCGCGTGGCTCACCTTTGTGTGGGTGTTGTTGTGGGGCACCGTGTCCTGGGCGAACATCATCGCCGGGATCGTGCTGGCCGTGGCGATCGGCGTGTTGCTGCCGCTGCCGCGGGTGCCCGTCGAGGGACGAATCCACCCGCTGACGGTGCTCGCGCTGGTCGGCCGGCTCATCGTCGACTTCTTCGTCTCCAGCGCGCAGGTGGCGTGGGTGGCCGTCCGCCCGGGCAAGCCTCCGCTCGGTGCGGTGATGCGGGTGCGTGTCGCGATCAAATCCGACATGGTGCTGACCTTGGCCGTGGACTACCTGAACCTGGTACCCGGCACGATGGTGCTCGAGATCGACCACCGCCGTCGCATGCTCTACGTCCACGTCTTCGACGTACGCTCGGACAAGAAGGTCCGGCAGTTCTACAAGCAGGTGTCCTACGTGGAGCGGATGTTCATCAAGGCCTTCGAGCGTGACAGCGAATGGCATCCGAGCCCGTATCACGGCATCGACGACGACTACCACCACGTGCGGCCCGCCGACCGCGCGAGCGCCCAGGGCCTCGGCGACGGGAGCAGCCGATGACCGTCGTGTGGTACTTCATCGCGATCGCGCTGCTCTTCTCCGCGGTGCTGGTGATGGCCCGAATCCTGTTGGGGCCCACCACCCTCGATCGACTGGTCGCACTCGACGCACTGATCGCGCTGTGCATGTGCGGACTGGCGGCGTGGACGGCCTACAGCGGTGACACGACGGTGGTGCCGGGCATCGTGGCGCTGTCGCTGGTGAGCTTCGTCGGGTCGGTGGCCATCGCCCGTTTCCGTGTTCGGGACGATCAAGCATGATCGCCGACATCGTCAGTGCCGTCTTCCTGACCATCGGAGCGCTCATGGCGGTCACCGCCGCGATCGGCATCCTGCGCTTCCCCGACACACTCTCGCGCATGCATTCGGCGACCAAACCCCAGACCCTGGGTCTGTTGATGATGCTGATCGGTGCGATGGTCAGCATCGGCGGCACGCACGTCGACATGGGCATGCTGGTGCTGGCCGGGCTGTTCGCGCTGATCACCGCGCCGGTGGTCGCCCACCGCATCGGCCGGCTCGTCTATCAGGAGCAGCGCGCCCAGGACGGGCTGATGTCGCGGGACCAGATGGAGCGCGGGGACCGGGACTAGCGGTTTGTAATCTGCCCGACGCCGGCTCGGCAATCACGTCGCCGTGCCGACCTCGTCGACGAGTGCGATCGCACGAGCCTCGGGAACACCCAACATCAGCAGACTCGTGATGGCGGCGGCCGCGGCGCCGTCCTCGGATGTGTCACCGTCGGCGATGGCAAACACGGCTCCGTAGGCGATCTGACTCAGCAGGCCCGCAGGCAGGTGCCGGGCAAAAACACCGGTGTCCTGGCCACGCCGGACGAGGTCGGCGAGCCGCTCGTCGATGGGTCCGAGCAAGGCGTGAATCGTCTCGCCGTATTCGCCGCGACGCAATGCCACCAGCACTCGGTACCGGTCCACCACCGGCCAGAGCCGGGACACGAATTGTGTCCACGCCGCATCCGCATCAACGGTGTCGACGTCGGCGAGCACGGCGACCATCTCGGTCACGGCACGTCCGGCGAGCGTCTGGACGAGTTCGACACGGGAAGGGAAATGTCCGTAGACCGTTCGTCGGACAACGCCTGCCGCCGTGGCGATCTCGCCCATTCCGGCATCTGGGTTGGCACCCAGCACGTCGAGTGCAACCAAGCCCGAGACCGTCGGGTTCGCGCTGGCGGATTCCCCTGCCGGACAGGCGACCTGGATCTACGAGAAGTTCCAATCCAAGACCGACAATCAGGGACTCGCCGAGGATGCCCTCGACATCGATGACATGCTCGACGTGATATCGCTCTACTGGCTCACCAATAGTGCGGCATCGTCCGGACGAATCTACTGGGAGAACGGTTCGGCCGGCTTCGCGGGCCCGACGCTGACACTGCCGGTCGCGGTGACCGTTTTCCCGCAGACATCCCACGCCTGCCTCGGACGTGGATCGAGGACACCTATCGCAGCCTCGTTCACTACGGCGAAGCCGAGCACGGAGGGCACTTTGCCGCGCTCGAACAACCCGAGATCCTGGTCCGAGAGATCCGTGCGGGGCTGCGCAGCCTACGTTCCTGACCCCGGGTTCAGGTGACGTATCACAGGCGGTCATCCACCCTCGATGCTCGTTCCATGTGGGCTCCGAGTCCGAATTCCGCTCTCCACCAATCACTTTCCCCATCGACCACGAGATCACACGCCATGCGTCCGAAGACCGGTGCGAGCTTGAACCCATGGCCCGACAATCCGGCGACGAAGACGACCCGCCCGGTGTCGTCGAAGTCAACGATCGGTACCCGATCCGCCGTGAACGCGTCATGGTGCTCACTCACACGTACCGGTTCCGGATTCATGTCGGGAAAGCACTCGTGTACGCGGGCGCCGAGAAGGGCACGCATCCGCGAATCGACTCCGGACGTCAGTTCTTCCGGCGTACGCGCCGCGGGCAGACCGACATGTCCGGGACTGACCTTCACGCTGTAGCCGTCCAGGCTGGGCGCGCCGAATAAATGCACATCTCCCACATCGCGCATGAATACGGGAAAGTGTTGCGGCGCATAATGATCGATGTCTCGAGGCATGAACCAGGCCAGCACGAGACGTTGCACCGTCAATAGGTCGGCCGTTGCCCCGACCAACCGCGACGCCCAGGATCCCGCCGATACCACCACGTGACGAGCGCGTACGTCACCGCTCATCGTCCGTACCGTCACCCCCGCGGCGTCGGGTTCGATGGCGAGCACCGGACTCCGATAGCGGATCTGGACGCCTCGTTCCTCTGCGAGCCGAAGGGCGTTCAGTACCGCCACTTCAGGGCGAATACCGCCGCCCTGGCTGTCGAGGATCGCCACGTCGTCGCCGCCCACAGCATGTTGCGGGTACTCGCGCCGCAGTTCGGAGTTGTCGAGCATCCGGTGCGGCAGATCGAAAGCCTCGATGGTGTCACGCGTCGCCTGCATCTCGGCACGGTCGGCCGGTCCCACACTCAGCGCCCCGACCGGCAGGAACATCTCCACGCCGGCTTCTTGCTGTAGTTGGTGCCACATGCGACGGGATTCGACGAGCAACGGGACGTAGAGCGGGCCCTCCTTGTAGGCGAGTCGGAACAGTCGCGACTCCCCGGCATACGAACCCTCGCCATGCGCGCGGCCGTGGTGCTCGATTCCCATCACCGACAGCCCCTCGCGCTGGGAAAGCTGCCACAGGGTCAGCGCGCCGACCGTTCCGGCGCCGATGACGGCAACGTCGACGTCGGCCCTCGGCGTGTGGTTGAACCGATCTCTCACGCGAGCACCGGTGTGTTCCACAGATTCAACGGGGTGCCGATGCCCAGAGATCCCGCCCGTTCGAGCACTCGCGTCGCCCACGCCACGTCCTCGACGGGCATCCCCCCGATGGAGAACAGCACGATCTCGTCGTCGCGACGAGCGACGTCACCGGCGGCGATGATCTTGCCGATGTCGTCGATGTCCTCCGGCGCAAGCGTGCCCTCGTGCACCAGGTCGGTGAAGTGACATCCGATGATGGCAATCGATTCGTATGTGGGATAGGGAAACTCCTCGGCCCACGCCTCATAGAGGCCGAGGTTGTCGACGACCTTGCGGACATCCGAGGCGAGCATCCCGTCGTCGACGCGCGCCGAGGAGGGCATGGCCAGAAACGCTCCCGGTTTGACCCACTCCCGCCGCAGTTCGGGGTAGTTGTCCCGGGTTCCGCCACTGGTGGTGCAGTAGGTGACAATGTCTGCACCACGCACCACGCTCTCGTTGTCGGGCATGATCTCGACGCGGATGTCGGGCAACTCCTTGGCCGCCCATTCCCGAAAAGCGTTCTCCCCGCGCGGGCTACGCCCCTTGATCCGCACCTCCTCGATACTAGGGCGGGCCACGACGAAGGACTGGAGCGCGGTACGCGCCATGACGCCTGGCCCGACGATCCCCACCGTCGTGGCTTCCGGGGCGGCAAAGAGCCGAGCGCCGACTCCCGGGACCGCTCCGGTCCGCATCGCGCTGAGCAGATTGGCGGACATGACGGCGCGGGGTGCCCCGGTGTCGACGTCGTTGAGCACGAACAGGTGAATGGAGCGTGGCAGCCCGGATGCCTTGTTCTCGATGTTGGAGCCGTACCATTTGACGCCCGCCGCACGGAATCGGCCGCCGAGGTAGGCGGGCATCGCCATGAATCTGCGGTCCTCGGTATTGCGTGGCATGCCCGCGAACTGCGGGTCATCGGGAAAGGCGACCATCGATCCGTGCGAGTCGGCATTCTTGCCCGCCATCCGATAGTCGCCGCGACCGAGGACGCCGAACATCTCCTCCATCGTGTCGACGCAGGCAGCCATGTCGGTGACGCCTGCGGCCACCATGTCCGGTTCCGACAGATAGACGAAGTCGATGGCGGTATCGCATATCGATTCGTGTGCAGCATCATTCGTGTTCATAACCGTCTCTCACTCAACTGTCCCACTTGTTCCGGCCGGTACGACGACCGGGGTACCCACCAGCCAGCCCCCGTCCACCGCGACGATCTCACCGCAGATATGGTCAGACAACGACGACGCGAGAAAGAGGACCGCGTCGGCGATGTGATCGGGACTCGCCCACTTTCCGTTCGGCGTCTGCCCCTCCAGCGCTGCCCGGATCTCCGGCGGGTAAATGGCGGTCATCTCGGTCTCCACGAAGCCGGGAGCAACTCCGTTGACGTTGATTCCCTGTGCACCGTAATCGATTCCGACTTGCCGCGTGAAGTTGACGATGGCCGCCTTGCTGGCACAATAGGCAGCGAAACCCGGATTGGCACGCAGGCCGCTGATAGAAGCGACGTTGATGATCTTGCCGCCGCTACCTTCATCGAGCATCGCGCGCAACGCGGCTCGGGTACAGAAGAAGGTGCCGTCCACGTTGATCGCGAACTGGTTGCGCCATACCTCGTCGGTGGTCTCGGTTGCACTGCCCGCGTGCAACACTCCCGCGTTGTTGACGAGGATGTCGATCCCCCGGTCCGCGGCAATCCGCTCGAAGACCGCGTCGACCTGCGCCGAGTCGGAGACGTCGAGTTCGTAGGAGACAGCGGTGCCCCCGGATCTGCGGATCTGGCCGGAGCACGATTCGGTCTCAGGCGTCTTCCAGTCGGTGCGGTCGAGAATCGCCACGGACGCACCCGCCTGCGCCAGTCGGAGTGCGCACGCACGTCCGATGCCGCGGGAGCCGCCGGTAACCACGGCGCTCTTTCCCTTCAGGTCAATCACTTTCACTCCTGTCACGTGGTCTTGACGGTGGGGGTGTCGTGGCTCGCCATGCACAACTCGGGATGCCGGTCGTGCCACGGTCGTACCGTCGCAAACGCCTGCGCGGCAGCCAGCGCATCTCCGTCGGCACGATGCCGGGCCGCGATCTGTAGTCCCACGGGCCGTCCGTCGGCAGTGAAACCAGCCGGAACGGTGATGGCCGGCGAGGTGAGCAGGTTGTAGGGATAGGTCAACAACCAGCCGAGCAGCTGCGAGCGAAGTGGCCTTCCGGACAACCATTCCGGGGCGAACCGATCGAGCCGGAAGGTGGCGGTCGCCAGAGTCGGCGACACCAGCAGGTCATAGGTCTGCATGAACTCGGTGAATGTGTCGTACATCCGTGACCGGAATGCCTGTGCGCGACCGATCTGTTCTGCGGTGAGTGTCTTGGCCTGCTGATGGATCTCGATGAGCTGGTCGTCGACCTGACCACGGAGATCAGCCCAGTCTGTGAACAGGTCGTTGTCCGCGGCGAAACCGGGTACCCAAATGCCTTCCCACATGGCCTGTTCCGGCTGACCCCAAGCCGGTGTGTCCTCAATGACGGTGGCACCGAGTTTGGCGAACGCCTCGACTGCATCCCGACAGAGCGCGGCGACCTCGGGATCGACGTAGCCGATGTGCAGATCCGCAGAGTACGCGACACGTAGACCGGCCATCGATCGCCCCAAATGCGACACATACGAACAGTTCTCGGTGGTCAGGCTCATTGGGTCGCTCGGATCGAAACCACTCATCACGTCGAGCATCAACGCCGCATCGGCCGGGGTGCGTGCAATCGGTCCGTGAAAGACCCACGTTTCGAACTTGGTCTGCAAGAGCGAGTGGGGAATTCGTCCCAACGACGGCTTGAAACCGACCACCCCGCACATCGCGGCCGGGATGCGAACCGATCCCGCGCCGTCGGCGCCCTCGGCGATCGGCACCATTCCCGCGGCGACGGCTGCAGCCGACCCGCCGGACGAACCGCCGGCGGAGAATCCTCGTTTCCACGGGTTGTGCGTGGCCCCGTACAGGTGACCGTCGGTGCCGCCGTAGTAGCCGGCCTCGGGGGCGTTGGTCAAGCCGGTGAACAACCCGCCCGCTTCCTTCATCCTCTGTACGACCACTGCGTCTTCCGCGCCGATCTCGTCGGCGAACGGCTTCATCGCGTGTGTGGCTGGCAAACCACCGACCGCCGTCAACGATTTGATGGCAAAGGGCACGCCATGAAGTGGGCCGAGTGGCGCGCCCGCGGCCTGGAGTGCGTCGAGACGGTTGGCGTCATCGATGATCTGCCGGCGGTCGTAGTGCACATAGGCATTCAGCGCCGGATTGAGGGCTTCGATGCGGCCACAGGCCGCTTCGGCCACCTCGAGTGCGGTGAGTTGTCCCGCGGCAATCTCTTCGGCGATGTCGGTGGCGGTCATCCAGGCGTAGCGATCGACGTCCATGGTGGTCTCCGTATCTGACGGGGAGGATGGGAAAGTCACGGATGGGCGGGCGCACGAAGTACGCCTCACCCGCCCATCCGGTCACTCTGTGGGACTTGACTGATCGGCCGAGAGGTCAGCCGGCCTCGCCCGCCCCCACGGGCTTTCGGGGCTCGACGACCTGCTCGATGTCGCCGGTGGAACTCGGATGGGCCGGATCATGCTGTGCTGCAGTCGGCTCTGCCGAATCGGAGGGAACCCGTGCGGCCACCCGGAACATCTCTTCCACCCGCGCACGCTCGTCCGCGGAGTGCCCGGTCAGCGCGGACACGATCAGGAAGACTCCGAGATTGACTGCCAAGCCAACGATTCCACCAGTGATGCTGCCGAGTGCTGAGATGTCGTCGGGGAATACCAGTGTGAGCACGCCGGCGATGACGAATCCGGAGACCATGCCCCAGATGGCTCCGTGGCGATTACCGCCACGCCAGAATATGCCGAGAAACAACGGCACCGACAACTGGATGATGCCCTGGTAAGAGATCTGCGCGAGCAACTGCAGCCGATCGAAGTTGAATGTGAGGAAGGCGATCGCAGCAGCCAGCAGCATGTAGATCACCATGCTGGTCTTGGCGATGACGGTGAGTTGGTGATCCGACAACGGCCGCCTCCTGATGGTGGCGATGATGTCGTTGGACACCTGCAGCCCCGCGACCTGCACGCTGGCATCGGTGTGCCCCATCTGCGCGGCGAACACGATGACCACAGCGAGTCCGAGCATCCAGGTGCCGCCGAACTGGTCCATGATCGTGAACCACGCGGACTGCGGGTCGGTAACCACTTCGGGAATGCTCACCGCGGCGATGCCGACGAGCATGAGAATGGTGTAGAAGGTCGCCGAGATCACAATCGTTGCCAGCGTTCCCTTCTTGACGGTCCGGACGCTGGATGCGGTGTAGATGCGCTGGAAACTGGTGGGCCAGCACAGTGATCCGATCACACCGGTGAAGATCAGCGCGAAGATGTACCAGGGGCCATAGCTGCCGCCGTCGCCGGGCATCGCCAGGAACTTGTCGGAAACCGATGCCAGGTCGCCCCAGCTGATCGGGCTTCCGAATGCTCCGGTGAGCATGATGATGCCGACCAGCGACGAGACTCCGTAGGCGACGATGCCCTGGAACATGTCGGTCATGATCAGACCGCGCATCCCCATCTGGACGGTCCAGATCTGCCGGATCAGGATGACCACCAGGCCCACGATGAGCGATGCCACCACAGACCATGCTCCGCCGCTTGCGATTTCGAAGAGTTCCCCCAGTGCCTGCATACCCAGCACCACCCACGGGAACAGCGACACCACACCGATGATGCTGGCAATCACGCGCACGGCCTGCGAACCGTAACGCACTCGCAGCAGATCCGGTTGGGTACGGAGGTCGTATACCTTGCCCCAGCGCCACGCCCGGGTCGCCATGAGGTACATGAAGGCCACACCCAGCGTCGAATACGCAAGGGCATACATACCGAACACACCGGCGCCGGCGGCCAGCCCGAAGAACGCGATGAAAGTCGACCCGGGCCACCACGAGTTGACGTAAGACATTGCCACGAACCATGTTCCATAGCTCCGTCCGCCTACCGAGTATTCGTCGAAGGTCGGCTGTGACTTCTGTTTGGTCAGATACAGGATTCCGACAACCACCGCGTAGAACGCGAGGAGCATTCCCAACATGATTGCCATCAGCTGTCCGCCTCCCCGCGAATGTTTTCCACGATGTAGAGCGCGGAAAGACTGATGCCGACGAGCGCAGCGTTGAGGATCCAGTAGAGGATCGACCACGGGACGCCGAAGATGATGGGACCGCGAGTACCGCTGGCACTCAGATAAAGTGGCGGGAACAGCGCCATGAGCAGAGCGAAGGCGTAAACAATGCCGAACGTCACATTTATCGTTTTCCGGTCAAGGCTCTTGATGAAGTGAGACAACGTGCGGCTCCTTTCTTCGATTGGGAATCACCCGGATGAGCGGGCTCGGTGGAATGAGCGCACAGCGGAGTGCTCGGTGTGCGATGACGAACCGGCTCGGGAATGAGGGGCCGCAGGGATCGGACACCATTGTCCTCGTCCGAGTCCACTCCGGGCGTGCATCGTCAGTGTGCGAGATGACCATTACTGGTCACGCGCCCGGTAGTAACGGAGGTGTTACGCCGTGCCGGAGACCTGATCGGCGTCAGCCATCGGCGATTTCGAGTCTGTGCTGCAGCCGTGGCCCCGGAAAATCGGCCTCGTCACGAGAGTGGGCGGTGACGTGGAGGACGGTGCGGTCGGCGCGGAAGTAGTCGACGGATCGCTCCAGCGGCTCACCCCGATGATCTACGCTCTCCCGCGTGACCTTGAGTAGCGGGGTCTCGACCTCAACGGCCAGCGCCGCTGCAACGCGCGGTGTCGCGGGCACCACACGGATCTGTTCCTGGGCCGCCGCGGCGCGCACGTCGTAATGCTCATCGAGCAGTTCGTACATTGAACCGATCAACGAGTGCTCGAGCAGACGTGGAAAGCGTCCCGCGGGAATTCGAAACGACTCCAGCGACAAGGAATCACCGTCGGCGAAGCGAATACGCACGATCGCGGCCATCAGATCATCCGGGCCGATTCCAAAGTAGGTGCGCTCCTCACTGCTGGGATGTTCGTAACTCGCCGACAACAGCCTGGTCCCGGATTCGAAGCCCTGCGACCGGAGCATTTGCGGCACCCCGACCACGGTGTCGAGCGTGCGCTCGACCTGACGGCTCGCGGCCACGTCCGAAGAGTCGGCAAAGGTGTCGTCCGGCCGCGATTCGGCGGCGGTCAGGAAGGCCCCACCCGCGCGGCCGCGCACTCGTCTGATGGCACCCTGCTGTTCCAGACCGGCCAGCGCACGACGCACCGCCGATCGCGAGATCTGAAGACGCTGCGCCAACTCCCGCTCGGCGGGGAGTTTGACGAATCCGCGGCCGGCCAGGTCATCAGCCAACCGCGAAATGGTTGCAAAGGTCTTGTCCTCGTCCATCACTCACCGTGTCGTCGACGCGGAAACGTCAGCACTCACGCCGCTGCTCCGCATCCTCGCCGACGACGTGACCACAAGCGTCGCACCACCATCGGGAACTCGCACCTCGCCACGGCAATACGGAATTTACCTTGCGACGTCGGACCAGAAATGGTCACGGCCGATGATCGGCTCATGCCACCGCACATACGGCCATCCCTCATCGGGTCGACCATCGACACGCTGCGGCAGGACTTTGCCTCCGGAGCAACCACACCGGTCGAGGCACTGGCCGCGACCATCTCGCACATGGATCGCGTACAGCCGGCGATCAACGCGATCGCCGCCACCGATCTCGATGGCGCACTGGTCGCCGCCGAGGCATCGGCTCGGCGATGGGCGACCGGTGACCAACTCGGACCGCTTGACGGTGTCCCGGTTACGGTCAAGGACAGCGTGAACGCGGTGGGACTGCCATGGCGACACGGCAGCCTACCCAACGACGGCCTGCCCGACGCCACCCTCGACGCCCCACCCACCGCACGACTGCGCGAAGCCGGCGCGGTGATCGTCGCCAAGACCACGATGCCCGACTTCGGGATGCTCGCCTCCGGCGTCTCCTCGCTCTATGGCATCGTCCGCAATCCGTGGGATACCGAGGTCACGCCTGGCGGCTCCAGCTCGGGAGCGGGTGCGTCACTGGCTGCCGGACTGACCTGGGGCGCTGTGGGAACCGACATCGCCGGCTCCGTACGGTTGCCCGCGGCGCACTGCGGGATCGTCGCCATCAAACCGACCCAGGGCAGGATCTCGCATCTGGCGCCGAGCACCGTGCGCAGCGCCGGACCAATGGCGCGGACGGTCGCCGACCTCACGGACATCTACCGGGTCATCGCCCGTCACGATCCGCGCGACACGCTGTCACTGCCGGACGAAGCTGATCGGGAAGCACCGATACCGCCCCTCGACGACGTACGCGGCCTGCGCATCGGACTGCTCACCGATATGGGATATGGTTTCGCCGCAGACGCACCCACGCTGCGGACACTGGGCGCCGCTGCGGAGGTGTTCGCCGACGCAGGGTGCACCATCACCGAGATGCCCGCACCCTTCGCCGCCGATGCCTACGATGCGCTGGACACGCTCTACCTGGTTCGGGCACGCGCCGAGTTGGAGGCATTCGGCGAGCGTGGGATTCAGGTGCTTCCCGGATTGGTGCGCTGGATCGTCGATGCCGGGACTTGTAGTGCCACCGACTACGAACGAGCATTGGGCCGGGTGATGCAGGATCAGATGCGTTGGTGCGCAGCGCAAGAGTCTGTCGATTTCGTCCTTGCGCCGACGCTTCCGAGCCCAGCCTTTCCCGCCACTGATCTGGGCATGAATCCTGCCAGGCCCCTTGAGCATTGCAGTTTCACTGCATGGTTCAACCAGACAGGGCAGCCGGCGATCTCACTGCCCTTCGGTGACGACGCAGGACATCCTGTTGCGGTACAGCTTGCCGGACCACGGTTCTCCGACCGCCGGGTGTTGGCCCTGGCAGGCTGGCTCGAAGGCCGGCGCGGACGGGGCCTCGACTGGCCACTGGAGCCCCGCACCCAGCCGGGCGCGGTATGGAGGGAGCAGCCATGAGCGTCGCGGTCTCACCCATCGCAGGCCTGACCGATCCGTTGGACGCGACACCGACGATGGCCAGCCCCAGTTGGTGGGGTGCCGACACCGTCCGCCTGCGAGGCACACTTGACGGTCAACCGGTGCTGGTGCGCAGCTATACCGGTTGTGCCACAACCTATGTGAATGTCGACACAGCGACGGCGGCGGCGTCGGCCGCAGGTCTCGCCGGCATCGCACCGGCGGTGATGACCACTGACACCGCGTCAGGCCTGATCGTGATGGCCGACCTCACCGAATCACACAAGACAGCGACTCTTGCAGACCTGGATTCCGCAGAGCGGGTGGCGGCACTCTTCGCCGTGCGCGCCTCCGTAGATACGGCGCAACCCAAGGTGGCCCGCGAGATGAGTGTCTTTGACGACATCTCCGCGCTGCACGCTCTGGCACGCCGTGCCGGTGCCGCGATCCCGGCCGAGATGGCCTTCCTCCGTCGCACGCTCGGCGATGCCGAACAACGTATCTCAGCAGTCGGTCACGACATCGTGTTTCGCCACGGCGACGGCAACCTCTCGAATGTCATGCTCGCCCATGACGACGACACACCAGTGCTCGTTGACTGGGATTGGTCGGGGCTGATGGACCCGCTCCAGGACGTCGGCGTAACACTCGTGGAACTCGCCGACGACGAGAACCACGCGCGCGAACTCTTTGAAATCGCTTGCGGCAGTATCGACGAGTCTCTTTTTGCCCGAGCCATGATCTACGGTTTCGCCGACCACGTACGGCAGGCGATGGTCGGGATCCTGGTCGATGCCCTCGACCCGGGAACCCACGAGTACTCCAAGTACGGCGACTGGCAACTGCTTCGCGCTCGCATGGCATTGTCCAGCAACCGCTGTCACGAGCTGTTGAGGAGGATCAACGCGTGAGCACGCTCAGTGCCCAGGACGAGAACAGCGCGGTGCCAACGGGCGGGATACGCGGACACGCCCGGACCGAGGCCGAGCACGCCGTCGAGGCAGCCCTCGATGCGGTCATCGAGTGGCAAGGCCGGCAGGTCGCCTACTCGCCGGTACACGGTGGGCTGCAGAACGAGAACTGGCGCCTGGAAGTCGAGGGCGAACAGATACCCTTCTTCCTGAAGATCCCGGGCGCGGGTTCGGAAGCCTTCATCGACCGCAAGAACGCCCACGTCGCGGCAGAACGTGCCGGGGCGCTGGGCATCAGCCCACGGATCGTGCACTTCGACGCCGACACCGGTATCGAAATCATCGAATTCCTCGAAGGCTATCGCGCATGCACCAACGGCGACATGAAGCAGCCCGAGATCACCAGCGAAATCATCGGTCTGTACCGGGCATTCGGGAGCATCGAGCCGCTCCCGTCCACCAAGACCGTGCTCGACATGATCGACGAACACCTGGTACAGACTGCCGAGCTCGGAATCACTTTGCCTCGCTTCTGGTCTGAACTGATGCGTGAGCAGCACAGCGCCCAGCAGGCTCTGCTGGCCGGTGGTATCGATCTCGCACCCTGTCACAACGACCCGATGCCCGGTAACTTCCTCATCTCCGACGGCAAACCGATGCGTCTGGTGGATTTCGAGTTCTCGTCCAACAACGAACGCGCCTACGAGCTGGCGGTGATGACCACCGAATTCTTCTACGACGATCACCGCCTGGCGGAGTGCGTCGAACAGTTCTACGGGGCCGTCTGCGCACAGGCACTCGCGCGAGTTCAGGTGTGCGGCTTCCTCGCCGACGTCAAATGGGGTCTGTGGGGCATCGTCAACGCCAAGCTGAACAGTGGCTGGGACTTCGACTATCACAAGTACGGGGTGTGGAAGCTCCACCGCGCACAGTCGCGGCTACGCGATCCGCGCTGGGGTTCCTGGATCGGCACCCTGTAGGCGTCCCCGCCATCTGACTCGCTGACTTCCGTTGCGCTGCAACGGCCACTTCGCCGACCGTGAAAGGCAACCATGGGTAGGTCCTCCATCCTGGATGGCAATCGTTTCGACATCAGTCAGGCCACCGGCCTCGATCCGCACAGCCGTGCACTCGTCGACCGACGAATAGCCGCGCTGGGCACCAGCTATCGGCTGTTCTACCGCAGGCCCGTCCATCTGGTGCGCGGCTCGGGTACCCGGCTCTATGATGCCGACGGAAACGAGTATCTCGACGCCTACAACAACGTCGCGAGCGTCGGCCATTGCAATCCCGCCGTGGTATCTGCCGTGTCGCAACAACTCTCCAAGTTGTCCACGCACTCGAGATATCTTCAGGACAGCGTGGTGGAGTACGCCGAGCAGTTGCTGGGCACCTTCCCCGCGGTGCTCGATCGGGTGATGTTCACCAATTCGGGTTCGGAAGCCAACGATCTGGCTCTACGTGTGGCCCGACATGTCACCGGCGGGACCGGCGTCGTGGTGACCGCAGAGGCCTATCACGGCACCACCGCATTGTGCGCAGAGGTGTCACCGTCGGCGGGCGGTCCGAACGACCTGCCCGACAACGTGATCGCGGTCGCGCCACCGGACTCCTATCGGGTCGGGGACGGGGCCTCGGTGGGTGAACAGTTCGCGAGCCGAATCCGCGATGCATTCGCGCTGTTGAGCGAGCGTGGTCACCGCCCCGCGGCGTTCCTGGCCGACAGCATCTTCTCATCCGACGGAGTGTTCCCGAGCCGGGATGTGCTGCACCGCGCCTACGCCGCAGCGCATGTCGCCGGTGCCGTCGTCATCGCCGACGAAGTGCAGCCCGGCTTCGCACGGGTGGGCCACGCCTTCTGGGGCTTTGCCCTCGACAACGCCGTTCCCGACATCGTGACCCTCGGCAAGCCGATGGGCAATGGTGTGCCGGTGGCGGCGATGGTGGCGACCAGCTCCGTGCTGGATTCCTTCGGCCGTGATATTCCCTACTTCAACACTTTCGGCGGTTCCAGCGTCCCGATCGCGGCGGCGCAGGCCGTGCTGACCGAGATCGTGGAACAAGACCTGGCGGGCAACGCCGAGAAGGTCGGGAGCATCTTGCGGGACGACCTGGACGAGTTGTCTACGCGGTTCGAGGAGATCGGCGATATCCGCAGCGCCGGAATCTACTTCGGGGTCGAGATGGTCACCGACCGGACAACTAGGACGCCCGCCATCGACTTCACGGCCGACCTGATCAACGCGTGTCGCGACATCGGGCTGCTGATCTCGGTGTGCGGTCCCACGAGCAGCACGTTGAAGATCCGCCCGATGCTCACCTACTCGCCCGCCGACGCGCGCCTGCTGGTGGAGCGATTGGCGGACGCCCTCTCGACGGTGCGTCTGGCCAGGACAGTGCACAAGTGAGTCGTCCGGCCGCAGTGCTATGGGACATGGACGGCACCATCGTCGACACCGAGGGCTACTTCGCCGAGTCCTCGCGCGCTCTTCTCGAAGAGGGCGGCGGGCAATGGACTTCCGGGCTTGCGCGCTCTCTCAACGGTGCCACGCTTCCCGACATGGCCCGAACGCTGATCGCCGCAGGCGCGGTAGCCACCTCCGAGGAGATCATCGAGCGTTTCCTTCTCGACGTGACCGCACGGCTCACCCGGGAGGTTCCGTGGAAACCCGGCGCCGTCCAGGTACTCGCCGAGCTCAGAGAACTGGGCGTGCCCACCGCCCTGGTCACCATGTCGTATCGAGTGCTCGCCGAACGTGTCGTCGCGGCGGTGCCGTTCACGCCGTTCGACGTCATTGTCACCGCGGAGGACGTGGTGCACGGCAAACCCGCTCCGGATGCCTATTTGCTGGCGGCGCGGAAACTGGGCGTGGACATCGGCGACTGTATCGTCGTCGAGGACTCGGCTCCCGGCATCACCGCCGGGGTAGCCGCAGGCGCGCGCGTCCTGGGTGTCCCCCTCTCCGGGCACCTACTCGATCGAGATGACTTCCTCCGATGGAACGGCCTCGACGGGCGTAGTGCAGCAGAAATTCTCCGAGCCCATGACCCGAGCCCGTGACCCCAGACAATGGCCGGCTGTTGCCGCTGCGCGTTACCGATCAGCGCACTATTGCAGCTCCGACACCACCGAGGCCACCACGTCACGCATGTCGTGGGTCTGAGAGTACACGGCGCGCTGGCGCTGATAACTGGTGCCGCGCTCCACGATTGCGGCAACCTGTGAGAGTTCGTCGAGGCATTGCAGGTCGGCGGCGACCGGTTCGAGCCGGACCAGCAGGTCGGCGAGGTCGTCGGTCACCAGCCGCTCGTTGCACCGTGAATCCAGGATGACAATCGCATCCAGGCCGTAACGTGCTGCGCGCCACTTGTTTTCCTGAACCAGCCACGGAGCCATCTGCGGGAGTTCCTCGCCCGCCGACAGGCGACGGTCGAGATTGACGACGAGACAATGGATCAGCGCGACCACCGCCGAGAGTTCGGTGAGGTTGGTCATCCCGTCGCACACCCGCACCTCGATGGTGCCCAGGTGCGGTGACGGCCGGATGTCCCAGCGGATCTCGTTGATGTGGTCGATGATCCCGGTCGTCTTCTGGTCGGCGACGAACGCCTCGAACTGGCTCCACTTCTCGAACTGGAACGGCAGCCCGGCGGTCGGCAACTGCTGGAACATCATCGCGCGGTTGCTGGCATAGCCGGTGTCCTGGCCCGCCCACATCGGCGACGACGCCGACAACGCGAGCAGATGCGGATAGTAGTTGAGCAACGACGACAAGATCGGTAACACCTTGTCGCGGTGGTCGATACCGACGTGCACGTGCACACCCCAGATGAGCATCTGCCGACCCCACCACTGGGTGCGTTCGATCAGTTCGGCGTATCGATGCCCCTCGGTGAGCAACTGCGTCGACCATTCGGCGAACGGATGGGTACCCGCACCGTACAGGTCGACACCGAGTTCGTCGACGACGCCGCGCACCGCGTGCAGCGTGTGCGAGAGGTCGGCGACCGCCTCTGCGGTGGTGTTGCAGATGCCGGTGACGAGCTCGACGGTGTTGCGCAGCAGTTCTTTGTGGACCTTGCCGTCGAGTCCCGGGAACCGTGCGCCGACCTCGGCGAACAGATCCGCCGCCGTGTTGGACAGATCGCCGGTGACCTTGTCGGTCAGCGCGAACTCCCACTCCACCCCGAGCGTCGGGGTCGGCGAACCGCGGAATCCGATGAGGGTGTTGACCGGCATCAGTTCAGCCTCGGCGCGCCGGGTGTGGCGGCAGACTTACTGAGCCGCCGAGATCTGACCGCATGCCAGACGCGCCCCACCGTCACCGGTGCTCATCGTCTCCTCGTCCGGGCCGGGCTGGCCGTTGGAGGTGTACCGATTGGGGATGTTGGCGAAGTTGTCGGCGTTCTCGTGGATGATGATCGTCTTGTTGGCGATCTGCGACAGGTCCACTGCCGACGTCGAGGTCGTCGTGGAACCCGATCCGTCGGACAGGATGTTGATCGACACCAGGTCGCCGCTCGACGGGTGACCGGTGTGGCCGTCGACCTGCAGGTGTCCGCCCGCCGAGACGAACTTATCGGCCGTGTTGCAGGCGCTGCCGGAGTGGATGTGCATCGCATGGAATCCGGCGGGGATGCCGCTGCCGGCCTTGACGGTGACGGTGACACCGAGCGCGGAACCGCTGGGCCGGAAGACGGCCTCACCGATGTTCTTGCCGTCGGTGTTGATCAGCGAGGCGGTTTCGGTCTGGCCACCGCTGGCCGGGATGTTGTCGGCGTCCACGAGACCACCCTGGGGCGCCTGGTCACCGGTCTGCACCGCGGGGGTGGTGCCCTTCTCGCTGGTCGTCGGCTCGTTGGGAGTACATGCCGCCAAGGCCAACCCGACGGCACCCGCCGACGCGAGCACCGCGAGGGCACGCATGGTCGCAGAGCCTGCTTTCGAATTGACGGTCATCTCGCTCCTCGAGTGATGTGTGATGGGACACCGGCACTCGTGCCGGCACAGATGCCGACACTCGTTCCGGTGGCAGTGCCATGGGCCCGGCACTGAAGTATGCGGGATCGGCGGTGGGAGAGCCTGATCGGGGGTGCCCGAGATCGCCAGGTAAGGCATGCCGGGTCATCGCTGCACCGCGACGACGGCGATACCGCCGACGCACCTGCTGAAGGAACTCCCCAGGTTCGCGCGGGAGTCGACGGTGTAGTCGTTGTCGAGGGCCTGGGCGATCTGGTCGGCCTGGTCCTTCTGCGCCGACGACGAGTACACGACGGTGTTCTGCGAGAAGCCGCCGTCGTAGTTGCTCTGGGCGTTGATGCCGATCGTGGTGAAGCCCTTGCCCTTGAGTTCCTCGTCGACCTCGGTCGCCAGCCCGGTGACGGTGCCCGCGTTGATCACGCAGATCCGCGCGTTGCCGGTCGCCGACGACGACGTGGTGCTCGCCGGGGCGCTCGTGGTGCTCGGCACGCTGGACTGGGCGGCCTGCAACTGG
Organism: Gordonia sp. L191; assembly: GCF_030077625.1. Lineage (NCBI taxonomy): Bacteria > Bacillati > Actinomycetota > Actinomycetes > Mycobacteriales > Gordoniaceae > Gordonia > Gordonia sp. L191. The sequence continues at coordinate 4,356,050 of NZ_CP125996.1, forward strand.
GCTTCGGGATTGTCGCCGGACGTCGCCGCGTGATGCCATCCCAGGGCCACGAACACGATGGCGACCGCAAAGAGCACCATGGCGCCGGCCCGCAGTGGCAGGCGGTTCGACTCGCGATCAGCATTCATCACCGATGACCTTAACGCACATCGGCCGGTGCGCCCGCGACGCTGCAGCCGCCGCTAGGTGATCTCGAACCCGAGCCGGCGCGCGGCGCGCGCCTTCTGCCGGGATGCCCGCAGCCGGCGCAGCCGCTTGACCAACATCGGGTCGGCGGCGAGCGCCTCGGGACGGTCCACCAGGGCGTTGAGGATCTGGTAGTAGCGGGTCGCCGAGAGTCCGAACAGTTCCTTGATCGCTTCTTCCTTGGCCCCCGCGTACTTCCACCACTGCCGTTCAAAGGCGAGGATGTCGTGGTCGCGGCGCGACAGACCGTCGGGTCCGACCGCATTCGGGTCGACCGCCTGCGCACCATCGTCGGGAGTGGTCACCGAATCCGGCCGTTCACTCTGCTGCTTCTGGTCACGCGCTGCTGCGCCGTCCATCTCGCTCCCTCGAAGATCTCGCTGCAACACCTCACACCGCGCACTTTCCGACGAGCCGGCCATCGAGAATCACAGCGGTGTGGTTCGTGAATATCTAACCACGCACGGCACCGGCCGAGGTGGTGTGACTCGCGGGGGAAGCCGGCCCGGCTCACCCCGTCCCCGGGCCCCGCCGTCACCGACGGTCGACGAATATTCGCGCACAGTAATCTGTCCCGCATGGCAATCCTCCCGATCTGCATTGTCGGCGAACCGGTCCTGCATCGCGCGACCGAGCCGGTCGAACTCGACGCGCAGGGACGACCCTCGGCGGCGATCGTCACCCTGCTCGACGACATGTACGAGACGATGGACGCCGCCAACGGGGTCGGCCTGGCCGCCAACCAGGTCGGCGTCGGCAAGCGGATGTTCGTCTACGACTGCCCCGACGGCGAGTCCCGGCTGTCCACGACGCGGCGTCGCGGCGAGGTCGTGAACCCGGTACTGGAGACCTCGGAGATCCCCGAGACCATGCCCGACCCCGACGACAACGACGAGGGGTGCCTGTCGGTGCCCGGCGAGCAGTTCCCGACCGGGCGGGCCGACTGGGCGCGGGTCACCGGCGTCGACCGCACGGGCGCCGAGGTCGTGCTGGAGGGCCGCGGATTCTTCGCACGGATGCTGCAGCACGAGGTCGGCCATCTCGACGGCTTCCTCTACGTCGATGTCCTGGTCGGCCGCAACGCCCGCGCCGCCAAGAAGGCCATCAAACGCAATGGCTGGGGCGTGCCCGGACTCACCTGGGTGCCCGGCGAGCAGGCCGACCCCTTCGGCCACGACGACGACTGATTCCGGCGATGGCGGTGGGCGACGACGGGCCCGACCTCGGCGCATACCGGGGCGACCGCGTCGTGGTGCGATATCTGCTGGGCGAGGCGACTCCCGCCGATTGGCGTGACTCCCCCAATCCGGCTCCCGCACGCGCCGGCGGCCCCACCCAATCGGATGTGACCGGGTTCCTCGTCGACGACGGGGACCCCGTTCGACTCGACCGGAACGGCACCGTCGAGGCGATACCACGCTCGGCGATCACCTCGTTGCGCGTGTTGTCGGCGGTTCCTGTGCGCAACAGCGAGATTCGCGCCCTCGAGCACGCCGCGGCCGCCGCCTGGCCCGGCACCGAGCAGGCGTGGATCGACGGCTGGTTGGTGCGGGCCGGTGCGGGCATCTCCCGGCGCGCCAATTCGGCCATCGCCCTTGATCGTTCGGCGCGCCTCGACCCGAACACCCGATCGACCATCGAATCCTGGTATGCCGCCCGCGATCTGCCGACCCTGATCGCGACACCCGAACGACTGGTACCGCCCGGGGTCGACGGCGTGCCCGCGTCCACGGTCATCCACGTGTTGACCGCCGGGCCCAGCACCGATCGCCCATTCCCCGGACACCCGGACGTCACACTGCGCCCCACCCCCACCCCTGACTGGCTTCGGGCCTATCTCGGCCCCGACACCGACATCACGGCGGCCACGCCGGTACTGGGCGCGACCCTCGACGACGCGCCGGTGACCTTCGCCGCCATCGAGGAGGCGGGCCGCCCGATCGCGATCGGTCGCGGCGCGGTCACCGAATCACCCGACGGCACACGCATGCTCAGCCTGACGGCGCTGTGGACCGATCCGACACGACGCCGCGAGCACCTCGGCGACGCCATGCTCACACGATTGCGGCAGTGGGGTGCCGAGAACGGGGCCGCACGCGCGTACCTGCAGGTCGAGTCCGGCAACCGGATCGCCGGTACCTGGTATCGCGCACGCGGTTTCGCATTACATCACCGTTACCGCTACATCGAACTGCGGACGTCGTCGTGACCGGCGGGGCGAAAGGTCGCGGTACACCCACCCCGAGTCCGGCTCGGCGTCGTCGTCAGGCAGTGATCTCCGCGGCCGCGCTGGTGGTGATCGCCGTCGTCGTGATCGTGACCTGGGTGATCGACAACTCCCATGCCACGACCTCGACGTCGGGGGCCTCGTCGCCGAGCGCACACTCGAGCACACGGAGCACCTCCGCCCAGTCCACATCCACCCCATCCACATCCCCCCCCGGCGGGCAGCCGGGTTCCCGCCCGGGTGCGCCAGACGCTGGCGCTCATCGATGCGGGCACGTGGCCCGCGGCAGCCAACGCACCGGGTACCCGTGGCGGAATCGTGTTCCGCAACAACGAGGGTCGGCTGCCGTCGGCCACGTCATCGGGAAAGGCGATCACGTACCGCGAATGGGACGTCAACCCGAAGAGACCGGGCCGATCCCGCGACGCCGAGCGCATCGTCACCGGCAGCGACGGATCGGCCTGGTACACCGACGACCACTATCAGACCTTCGTACTCATCAGGGGCCCGACTTCATGAAGACGCACAAGACATGACGGCACAACGGGTGTCGCTGCAAGAGTTCCTGATCGGTGCCGCCGGACACGGGCCGGCGGTGGGGTTGATCGAGGACCCCGAGGACATGGCCACCGCCGACGTGCCCCGACCGGACGGCTTCCGGGTACGGGTGATCGCCGGCAACCGACTGACCACTCGCCCCGACGTGTTCGACGAGTTCGCCCGGAGTTGGCGATTCCCCGACCATTTCGGGCGCAACGCCGACGCCTTCGACGATTGCATGCGCGATCTCGATCAGCCCGCGGGGATTACCGGATTCCTCACCGTACTCACCGACGCGCAGCGTGTGCTGCCGCACTCCGACGACACATTCAGCTGGTTCGCGCGGTCACTGGTGTTCTACCGGGATCACTACCGCGACTTCGCCGATCCCCCGGCCACATTCGCCGTGTTGCTCTCGACGCCGGCGTCGGCACGTCGGGCCACCCTGGCGCGGTGGCGGGCCACCGGCATCGCCGTCGCGTCGGCGATCCCCGACAGCTGAGGGATTCCCGACCGCCGGTCTCGGCGGCGCTACTGCCCCGCCGCGCGGGCCAGGGCCGGACGCAACCGGTCGAGGACGTAGACGGTGGCGTTCGGTGACGGCTCGTTGAGTCCGGTGATCTGTACCTGATCCATCATCGACACCGCGCCGGTCTTCACCGAGGTGAGGTTGCGGTATCCGGGCAGCCCGACGAGGCGGGTACGCAGGGCGTCGGACTGGGTGGCCATCACCAGGACGTCGGAGTTGAGCCACGGCAGGTTCTCGGCGCTGATCTGGAATCTCGGCTGTCCGGTCGTCGTGCTCTGTTGCACCAGCCGGGGTGCCATCGTCAGTCCCAGTGAGGTGAAGAGTTTGCCTGCCCCGTCCTGCGGGTCACCGAGGACCGAGATCTGGTCGGACCCATACATGTAGGCGAACGAGTACGTCTTGCCTTTCAGCCCCGGGTACTCCGTGGCGACGGCGTTGATCTTGGCGTCGACGCCGGAGATGATCTGGGTGGCCTTGTCCGGCTGATGCAGGATGGTGCCCATCAGGGTGACCATGTCCTGCCACGGATCTACCTGGGCCCCACTGATCTTGTCGATGGTCGGCGCGATCTTCGTCAGTTTGTCGAAAACCCCGCTCATGGAGGCGAATCCGGGCGCGACGATGAGGTCGGGCTTGAGGTTGGCCACATCGGCGACGATGTCCCCGTTGGGGTTGAGCGGCGTGGAGTCGGCGAGCTTGGTGCCGTACCACGGCGGGAGTTGCTTGGCGGTGGCCTGGATGGCGTCGTAGTAGCCGACCGGTTTCTGCCCGAACGACAGCAGCACATCGGTCCACTGCCCACCGAGGGTGACGATCCGCGTGGGGGTCTGCGGGATCGTCACCGACCGGCCGTCGGGCAGGTTGATCTGTACGGAGCCACCGGAATCCGACTCGTCGGGCGACGAGCAGGCGGCGAGTCCGATGATCACTGCGGCGGTGATCATCACTCCGAGCAGTGCCCGCATCCCGGCCACGCCCGCCCTCATACCGAGCACGGGATCATGGCGTAGGAGGCGATGCCGCAGACGCTCTCGTTGGAGAGCTTCCACTTGCCGTCCAGCCACAGCCATCTCATCGGCTTGTAGCGAGACCCGTTGCCCACCAAGGACATCTGAAGCTGCGCATTCATCGTGGTACCGCTCACGGTCACCGGGCCGATGATCTGATAGCTGAACCCGGAATTGGGATACGCGGCCAACAACCTCGACACGGCGTCGACCGAGGTCAGTGCCTGCTGGCCGCCTTGGAGTTCGGCGGCACGGGTGGCGCGGGGTGCGCCGGTGTTCATCACGAGCTTGACCTTGGTGGTCAACTGCGCCGGCGCCAGAGCCGCCGGGGCAACCGCCGCGGGCGCGGTGGCCTGGGGTGCGCCTGCCTGTGGTGCGGCCGGCTGCGCGGGGACCGCCGCGGTCGGGGTCACCGCGCCGGCGGCCGGTGGGACGGCCTCGGTCGGCGCCGCGGCGGGCACCTGACCCGCCGGTGCCTGCGCCGACGGTGCCGCGGCACCCGGTGCCGCCGGCGCCTGCGCGCTTTGGGCGCCGCCGAGGTTCACCACCGTCGGCTGGGCGGCCGTATTCTGCAGTCCGTTGCGGTTGTCGACCACGAGCAACCCGACCACCCCGATCGTGACGATCAGCGCCGAGATCACCGCGGCGACACCGGCCGACGCCAGCACCGTGGGCCAGTTGAGCGACGAGCCACCCGACACGCCCTCGTCTGGGCCTTCCGGATCTTGGCCTTCCGACTCTGCCGGCTCGACCTCTCCAGCCGCGGCTGCGTGTTGCTCGGTCGGCTGGTCGTCTCCGTAGGGGGTGTCGTAAGCCCCACTCCCGTATGCCTGACCCGGATAGCCGGGTGTGGCCCCGTGCCCCTGTGTCCCGTACGCCTGTGTCCCATGCGCCTGTGTCACTGTCGTGCTCCTGTCGTGGCAGCAGGACCTTCACTCCCCCGAAGCCCCTGTTCAGGAAAGGCTAACCTGCATACGGCATCAAACCCAAGCCCGCTTTGTACGGATGGGCGGGATTCATCCGTACGGAGTCATCCGTACGGATGCCGATCAGGACGGGGCCGCGTCGACCTGCCAGTAGGCCAGCGCCTTGACACGTTTCTTGCCGAGTCCGAATTCGGTGCGGAACACGTCGGCGACCACCCGGGTGTTCACCGAATCGAGTGCCACCCAACCGAAATGGTCGGGTTGTGCCGTGGCCGCAGCACGCACCGCCTCGACGAGGGCGCTCCCGTCGGCGCCACGCGCGATCCAATGGATGGTGTCCTGTGGGCGCAACCGGATCGGCAGGTCGCGGTCGTCGTCGTGGGAATACTCGAACCAGATCGTCGCGCCGACCTGCGGCCCCGACGACGCGCTGAGCGCGTCGAGGAGCGAGTTGATCGCGGGAAGTGACGCCGGGTCGCCCGCGACGAGCCAGCCGGCGGGCGCGGGTTCGGGGATCGCGAACTTGGAGCCCATGAAGGTGGCGCTGATGGTGTCACCGGGCTTGGCGGCCAACGCCCATCGCAGTGCCGCACCGTCGTGAACGGCGAACTCGATGAAGAAACTGTCGGTGGCCGGGTCCGGGTCGGCGAGGGTGTATCCACGCTGATGAGCCTTGCCGTTCGACTCGAACCACAGCCGTACCCACATCGTGGGATGGACCGGCCGATCGGTGAGCACACCACCGCCGGTGAAGCCGAGCCGGATGTAGTGCTCGGTGATCTTCTCGGTGCTGGTGACCGTGAACTCGTAATCGTCGGCACGCAGCAGTTTGAGCACCGCCCCCTGCCACCCGCGCGACGGCGCCTTGTGTGTGGTCTCGGCCATGGGAGATGGCCCCTTTCCTCGAACGTCGGTATCGAGATCAGGGTAGCCTAACCAACCGGGACGGTGCCCGTGCGTTGAATCGAACGGTTCAGACCGGTGCCATCGACACAGTTCAGACCGGTGCCATCGGCACGATCCCGGGATGGCCGTCGAGGAACTGTTTGGTGAAGGTGCACACCGGGCGTACGCGGGCGTTCTGATCCCGGATGAATGCCAGAGCCCCGCGGGTGAGCCGCGTGCCGAGCCCGTGGCCGGTGTACTCGTCGTAGAGGACGGTGTGCAGCACGGTCACCGTGCGCTGACCGTCCCTCTCCTCGATCGAGTAGCCGAGGACGCCGACGAGATCGCCCGCAACCCAGAGCTCGAATCGCTCCCGATCCGGATTGTGCACGACCTGGGAGATCTGCTGCAGAATCGATTGCGCCGACTGCGGCGGGCGATGCCGGTGTTTGCGATTCATTGTGTTCATAACCCCTCATCACGTCGCGGTGACACGACAACGAAATACGAGTCGTCGGCGCCCCTCCGACGACGGACCCACCTCTGTGATCCGGGTCACACCCTACCCTACGGTTACGTAGGCGCAAGGCGTCTCGCGGAAACAACCTTCCGACCACCCGGTTACGGGTCGACGACGCGGCGGGGGTTCCGGCACCGGCGAATCCGGGTATGGTGTCGTGTGCGCGCTTCGTCGCGCACAGCTCACACAACTTCACCACGCGGGGGCTCCCACGATCCGGGGGCTGAGAGGGCGACTGGCGGTCGCCGACCGCCCGAACCTGTCCGGGTAATGCCGGCGTAGGGAGAACGCTCATGGGCACACGTGTATCCACCACCGAGGTATCCACCACCGGGGCCGTCGACAACGACATCCTCACAACCGGCCCGATTCAGGGCAGCACCAAGCACTACCTCGAGGTCGACGAACTATGGATTCCGCAGCGACGCATCCACCTCACCAACGGCGAGTATCTCGACGTCTACGACACGTCGGGGCCCTACACCGATCCACGGGAGAGCATCGACGTCGCCAACGGCCTCGCCCCTACTCGCGACCAGTGGCAGCGACCCGCCCCGGTCGACGGTGCGGCGACCCAATTGGCCTGGGCCCGAGCAGGTCTGGCGACACCGGAGATGCGATTCATCGCTGCGCGCGAGAGCGTGGAGGTGGAGGTGGTGCGCCGCGAGGTCGCCGCCGGGCGCGCGGTGATCCCCGCCAACCATCGTCATCCGGAATCCGAACCGATGATCATCGGCAAGGCATTCGCCGTGAAAGTCAATGCCAACATCGGCAATTCGGCCGTCACCAGCTCGATCGCCGAGGAGGTCGAGAAGATGGTGTGGGCCACCCGCTGGGGCGCCGACACCATCATGGACCTCTCCACCGGCTCCGACATCCACATGACCCGCGAGTGGATCCTGCGCAATTCGCCCGTGCCGGTCGGCACGGTACCCATCTATCAGGCCCTCGAGAAGGTCAAGGGCGACCCCATCAAGCTGACCTGGGAGATCTACCGCGACACCGTGATCGAGCAGGCCGAGCAGGGCGTCGACTACATGACCGTGCACGCCGGGGTCCTGCTGCGCTATGTCCCACTGACCGCGCGCCGGGTCACCGGCATCGTCTCGCGTGGCGGATCGATCATGGCCGCCTGGTGTCTGGCGCACCATGAGGAATCGTTTCTCTACACACATTTCGACGAGTTGTGCGAGATCTTCGCCCGCTACGACATCACCTTCTCCCTCGGCGACGGTCTTCGTCCCGGGTCCATCGCCGACGCCAACGACGAGGCGCAGTTCGCCGAGCTACGTACCCTCGGCGAGCTCACCACGAAGGCAAAATCCCATGGCGTGCAGGTGATGATCGAGGGTCCGGGCCACGTGCCGATGCACAAGATCGCCGAGAACGTGCGCCTCGAGGAGGAGCTCTGCTCCGAGGCACCGTTCTACACCCTGGGACCCCTGGCCACCGACATCGCACCCGCGTACGACCACATCACCTCGGCGATCGGCGCCGCGATGATCGCGCAGGCCGGCACCGCGATGCTGTGCTACGTGACACCCAAGGAGCATCTGGGGCTGCCCGATCGTGACGACGTCAAGGTCGGCGTGATCACCTACAAGATCGCCGCACACTCCGCCGACCTCGCCAAGGGACATCCTCGCGCACAGGAACGCGACGACGCATTGTCCAAGGCGCGCTTCGAGTTCCGGTGGAACGACCAGTTCAACCTCGCCCTCGACCCGGACACCGCCCGCGAGTATCACGACGAAACGCTGCCCGCCGAGCCGGCCAAGACCGCCCACTTCTGCTCGATGTGCGGTCCCAAGTTCTGCTCGATGCGCATCTCCGCCGACGTCCGCGCCTATGCCGAAGAGAACAATCTGGTGACCGCCGAGGACATCGACCGCAAGATCGCCGAGGAGATGGCGGCCAAGTCGGCCGAGTTCGCCGATGCGGGTGGCCGGATCTACCTGCCGATCGACGCCGGGAGTTCTGCGTGACCGACGTACCCCTGTTGCCCACCGCCGCACCGGGATCGACACCCGTGCGGGTGCTGACGATTGCCGGGTCGGATTCCGGTGGTGGCGCGGGCATCCAGGCCGACCTGCGCACCTTCGCCCTGTTGGGCCTGCACGGATGCGTCGCGGTGACCGCGGTGACCGTGCAGAACTCGCTGGGCGTCAGCGGTTTTCAGGAAATCACTCCGGATGTGGTGGCCGCGCAGATCGAATCGGTGGTCTCCGACATCGGCGTGGATGCGGCCAAGTCCGGGATGCTCGCCTCGGCACCGATCATCGCCGCCGTCGCGCAGGCATGCGCCGATGCCGGCATCGGCCGCGACACCGACATCCCATTCGTTCTCGACCCGGTGTGTGCGTCGATGCACGGCGATCCGCTGCTGGCCACCGAAGCCCTGGACACGTTGCGCACCACACTCTTTCCGCTGGCCACCATCGTCACCCCGAACCTCGACGAAGTACGGCTGATCACTGGCATCGAGGTGGTCGACGAGCCGACCCAGCGCGATGCCGCGCGGGCACTGCACGATCTGGGGCCGCAGTGGGCCCTGGTGAAGGGCGGGCATCTCCGGTCGAGCGATCAGAGCCCCGATCTGCTGTTCGACGGCGCGGAGTTCCACGAGTTCACGCACGCCCGCGTCGACACCGGCCACGACCACGGGGCCGGTGACACGCTGGCCGCGGCCACCGCTTCGGCGCTCGCCCACGACCATTCGGTGCCCGAGGCGGTGGCCTTCGCCAAACAGTGGGTGACGCGCGGACTCGAGGCCGCCTACCCCCTCGGCGCCGGTCACGGTCCGGTGAACCCGCTCTGGCGGGTCGAGATCAGTCCGCAAGCACCAGCGCGGTGATCAGTCCGCAAGCACCCACGCGGTGATCATGCGTGCGACAGCACGTTGACGACATTGCCGTCGGCGTCGGCGAAGAAGAACCGGCGCACACCCCACTCCTCGTCGGACAGCGGGTGCACGATCTCGACGCCTTGGGCTAGCGCATCGGCGTAGGCCTGGTCGACGTCGGAAACCTCCAGTGAGGCAACCGGGTTCACCGGCGCGGTGGCGTCACGGGTCATCACACTGAACTGGGCGGTGCCGCCACCGGCGGCCGCGGCATTGCCCAGTGTGGCGATCCACCCGAGGTTCATCAGCACGTCGAGCCCGAGCACCGAGCGGTAGGTCCGCACCGCGGCATCGAGATCGTCGACCGTCAGGATCGGTACCGCGCGCGAGAGTTTCATGGTGCTCATCATAGGTGGGCTGCTCGACGAAACGATCCGCCGCAACAGGGGTCGCCACGGCCGGACACGACCCCGTAGCGTTGGCACCATGAGTTGGAACTACCTCATGGACATGGACGGCGTGCTCATCCGCGAGGAGCACCTGATCCCCGGCGCCGACGCACTGATTACGGAGTTACGCGACAACGGGATTCCTTTCACCGTGCTCACCAACAACTCGATCCGGACGCCACGCGATCTGCGTGCGCGCCTGCTGCGGACCGGCCTCGACATCCCCGAGGACGCCATCTGGACCTCGGCTCTGGCGACGGCCCGCTTCCTCGACACCCAGCGTCCGAACGGCACGGCGTATGTGGTCGGCGAGTCCGGCCTGACCACCGCCCTGCACGAAATCGGCTATGTCATCACCGATGTCGACCCCGACTACGTGGTTCTCGGCGAGACACGGACCTATTCGTTCGAGGCGATCACCACCGCGATCCGGCTCGTCGAGCGCGGCGCCCGATTCATCGCGACCAATCCGGATGCGACCGGACCGTCCACCCAGGGTTCGCTGCCGGCCACCGGTGCGGTCGCCGCGCTCATCACCCGGGCCACCAACCGCGACCCGTATTACGTAGGCAAGCCGAATCCGCTGATGATGCGTTCGGCGCTGCGGAGGATGGGCGCCCACTCGGAGAACACCCTGATGATCGGTGACCGGATGGACACCGACGTCATCTCCGGACTCGAGGCGGGCCTGCAGACGATCCTGGTGCTCTCGGGGATCTCGACGCCGGAGTCGGTGGAGCTCTACCCGTACCGGCCCACACGCGTCATCGCCTCGGTCGCCGACCTCGTCGGGCACACCGATCATCCGTTCGTCTCCGAGCCGGAGAGTCTGTAGCGCGCAACGACCCTCCGGCGGTCCCCACCACAAGAAACGACCGCCCACTTCGTCGATCGAAGCGGGCGGTCGTTGTAGTGATCGGGCTCAGTGCGCGAGCGCCTTCGCCTTCAGGTGCTCGAATTCTTCATTGTTGATCGCACCGGAATCGAGAAGCGATTTCGCATCGGCGATCTGTTGTGCCGGAGAAGTACCCGCGACGGTCTTGATGTAATCGTCGGATTCCTTCTTGTATTCGACTGCGGCTTTCTGGGCACGCTCGGCCATTCCCTGCCCCTTGACCAGCAGGTAGGCGAGCGCCGTCAGATACGGCAGGATGATCAGGAAGATCACCCAGAGCGCCTTGGACCAGCCCGAGGCCTTATGGTCACGGAACAGGTCGGCGATGATGTACCAGAGAACGATCAAGTACGCGACGAACGCGAAGATGATCACCATCGACCACAAGAAGTTCCAGAACGAATCCCACATCGGGAGTGCTCCTTAGTTAAGAGATCAGAGTGCGTGGCCAGTTTTCTGACCGGAATCAGCATCTCACAAAAACATGAAATCACACCCGCAAGACGGACAATTCATGACCAACGTCCCCAACGGACGCCGGTTCGGCACAATCGGTGGGGTGAACGTAGAACTCGGGCTCGACACCTTCGGCGATGTGACGGTCGACGAGGTAGGCGCACCGAACTCGGCGGCCCAGTCGATCCGCGACCTGCTCGATCAAGCGGTTCTCGCCGACGAGGTCGGCGTCGACTTCCTCGGCGTGGGTGAACATCACCGCGACGACTACGCCGTCTCCGCGCCGGAGGTGGTACTCGGGGCGATCGCCGCACGCACCACCCGGATCCGGCTCGGGACGGCGGTCACCGTCCTCAGTTCCGACGACCCGATCCGCGTATTCGAGCGCTTCTCCACGCTCGACGCGCTGTCGTCGGGTCGTGCGGAGGTCATCCTGGGCCGCGGATCGTTCACCGAGTCGTTCCCGTTGTTCGGCTTCGACCTCGAACAGTACGAGGAACTGTTCTCCGACAAGCTGGATCTGTTCGCCCACTTGCGAACCGGCCGGCCAGTCACCTGGTCGGGGGCCACCCGCGCACCGCTGACCGCTCAGATCGTCCACCCACCGCTCGAGACTCCCCCGCTACCGACGTGGATCGCGGTCGGCGGCAGCCCGGAGTCGGTGGTGCGCGCCGCGCGGTACGGCCTACCGCTGATGCTCGCCATCATCGGCGGCGATCCCCTACGGTTCGCCCCGTACGCCGACCTGTATCGACGGGCGTTGGCTCAGTTCGACAAACCGACCGACCTCCCGGTGGGCGTGCACTCACCCGGCCACGTCGCCGACACCGACGAGCAGGCCCGCGACGAACTGTGGCCGCACTACCGCGCATACGTGGCGCGGATCGGCGCCGAACGCGGTTGGCCCGCCCCGACGCGCATCGAGTTCGACCGGTCGACCGGACCCGGCGGTTCGCTCTACGTCGGTTCACCGGAGACCGTGGCGCACAAGATCGCCCACACCGTGCGGGCCTTGGGGCTCGATCGCTTCGACCTCAAGTACTCCCACGGCACACTGCCGCATCGCGCCATGATGCGCAGCGTCGAACTCTATGGCACACAGGTCATCCCGCGGGTCCGTGAGATCCTGGGCGACGCGGTCACCGACGAGCGAGGGTGAGGGAGAAATCTCCCATCGGGTCTGTCCAGCTCGTGACGGGCGCCAGTCCCGCCTCGGCGAGTTCGCCGTGCAACACCGGCAGATCGAATTTGGTGCTGATCTCCGTCCGGATCTCGGCACCGGCCGGTAAGCGCCAACGACGTTGCAGGTCACCGAAGTAGGCGTCGATCTCCCGCCGCGCCCGCAACCACATCTCGATGCGGCGGCGCTCGGGATTCCACCGGGCGATGTGGTCGAAGTCGTCGGCGTACAGCCCGACGGCGTCGAGCCCGGTGCGCAGGACCTCGATCATGTTGCGATTGAAATCCGCTGTCACCCCGGCCTTGTCGTTGTAGGCGGCGACGAGCCGACCGGTGTCCTTGATGAGGTCGGCGCCGAGGAGGAAGTAGTCGCCGGGGGCGAGGGTGATGGCAAGGCCGGAGAAGAAGGCGCGGCGCCCATCGTCGTCGAAGTTGCCGATCGTCCCGCCGAGGAACACCGCCAACCGCGACCCATCGCACGACGGCAGGACCAGCCCGGTATCGGTGAAATCGGCTTCCACCGGCCGGATGTCGATGCCCGGATAGTCGTCGGCGAGGATGCCTGCGGATTCGGTGAGCATCTCGGCACTGACGTCGACGGGCACGTAGACGAATCGTCCGGTCGGGCGATGGCCGATCCGCTGACCCGCGCGGGTGAACGCGTCGAGGAGCAGCCGGGTCTTGGTCGATGTGCCCGAACCGAATTCGACCATCATCGCCGCGTCCGTGGCATCGACGATGTCGTCGGCGTGATCACGCAGGATCGCGGTCTCACGTCTGGTCGGGTAGTACTCGGGTAGTCGGGTGATCTCGTCGAACAGCCTGCTGCCGCGCTCGTCGTAGAGCCATTTCGTCGGCAACACCGGCGGGGTGGACCACAATCCGGCGAGAGCGTCGGCGGCCAGCGGTGGCAGTGTCTCGACGGTCACCGGGCGAGCCTCAGTCCGGCGAACACCCACCGCGACGGCGCCGGGAAGAAATTGCGGTACGTCACGCGCTCGTGACCGCGGGGCGTGATGGCGGCCGCGCCGCGCAGAACATGTTGATCGCTCATGAACTTTCCGTTGTATTCGCCGACCGCCCCGTTCGCCGGGACGAATCCCGGATACGGAAGATAGGCACTCGAGGTCCATTCCCACACATTGCCGATCATCGCCGCCTCATCGGATCCGGCGACCGATCGGGGGTGACAACGATCCGGGTCCAACAACTCTGCACGCTGGGCACCGAGCGTGGATGCGGCGGTCTCCCATTCGAATTCGGTGGGCAGACGGGCTCCGGCCCACCGGGCGTAGGCATCTGCCTCGTAGAAGCTCACATGCAGCACCGGTTCACCGGGATCGAGCGGTCGCCGTCCCGAAAGCGTGTACGTCGTCCACTGTCCGTCGTCGTCGCGGTGCCAGTAGCCGGGCGCCTGCCAACCGGTCTGCCGCAGGTGCGCCCATCCGTCGGACAACCACAGCTCGTGGCGCCGATAACCGCCGTCGGCGATGAACTCCAGCCAGTCGGCGTTGGTGACCGGGCGCTCGGCGATCTCGAAGTCCTCCAAGAAGACTCGATGCCGCGGTCCCTCGTTGTCGTAGGAGAATCCGGCTCCCGGATCGGCACCGACCTCGGTGACGCCACCGGTGACCGAACGCCATGTCATCGGGCCGGGCAGGCTCGGCACATCGAGTTCGCGGTCGACGTAGATCGGGCCGGGGGTGAGCGGAATCGTCGAGAACAGATGCTTGATGTCCATGAGCAGCAACTCCTGGTGTTGCTGTTCGTGATTGCAGCCCAGTTCGACAAGATCGAGTGCGGCGTCGTCGAGGGCGCCACGCGTCAGGGCACTTTCCATCGCCGCGTCCACGTAGTTGCGGTAATGCGTGATGTCGTCGACGCCCGGGCGCGTGACCAGACCCCGATCCGGTCGGGGATGACGCTCGCCGACGGTTTCGTAGTAGCTGTTGAACAGATAGCGGTAGGTCTCGTCGTACACCACGTAGCCGGGATCACGACGGAGGATGAACTCCTCGAAAAACCATGTGACGTGGGCCCGATGCCATTTGGCGGGGCTGGCCTCGGTCATCGACTGCGGGGTCTGGTCTTCGGGCGACAACCGGTCGGCCAGTAGGTCGGTGAGCTCCCGGACTTCTCGAAAGCGTTGCGCCGGCGACTGATCGGTGGGTACGGAGATGCGTTCGGTGATGCTCACTGGAGGTCCTCCCGTGGCGTGCGGACGCGGGGTTCATCGACCCCGCCCACTCCATCGTTCCCACGACTGCGCCGACTGTCAACGAGGACAATGCGCGCATCCACCGTTCGTCCACTCCGTTCGTCGGCGTCAACTCATGGTTGACGCAGCAAGGGTCGTCAACCTAGAGTTGACGCATGAGCGACAATCCCACACCCACCCAAGTGACCGGAGTCCGCCTCGACGACCTGATCAGCGGGATCCACAAGGTCCACGACGATCCGCTCGAACAACTCACCGACGCCATGACCGCCGCCGCCCACCTCGGCGACGTCGGCGACAGCCTCATCGGACACTTCGTCGATCAGGCCCGCCGCTCCGGCGCGTCGTGGACGCAGATCGGCGCCAGTATGGGTGTGACGAAACAGGCTGCGCAGAAACGGTTTGTCGGCCGCAACCCGGCGTCCGACGAACCGAGTCCGTTCAGCCGCTTCACCCCACGAGCACGCAACGTCATCTCGTCGGCGCACAATCACGCGGTTGCCACCGGCGCACGCACCGTCGGCTCGACCCACCTGGCCCACGGACTGGCCTCCGACTCGTCGTCACTGGCCACACTGGTACTCACCGCACAGGGCGTCGACCCGACGGTCTTGACCGATACCACCGCGCCGGTGGACACCGATCCCACCGCGAATCGCGATGCCGACACCGTCCTGCCCTACGACGACGCGGCCAAAGCGGTTCTCGAACAGACGGTTCGGACGGCGCTGGAACTCGGGCACAACTACGTCGGCACCGAGCACCTGCTGCTGGCACTGTTCACCGATCAGGCCGCGGGCGCACGCCTGCGCGCAGCGGGCGCCGATGCCGAGGCAACCAAGTCGGCTGTCGAAGAACAACTCTCACAGCTGAAGACCTAGCGATCGAGACGTCAGTCCTCGTCGCCGACGACGTGCACCGCAGCCTCTTCGGCGCTGGCGCCCGCCCCGTCGATCCCGCAGTCGGTGGCGACGGCCTCGGCCTCGTCGTCGCGGTAGTCGCCGGCGTCGGGCGCCAGCAATCGACCGGCGCGACGCCCGCCCACCTGATCGGCATCATCGACGAACTCGTCGTCGGCGTCGGATTCGTGCGACCGCCAGTCGCGTCGCTCATCGGCGGCGATGTCGTCGAGCGGATCACTCGCCCCGACGTCGGGCTCCTCCTCGGAGAGCTTCTCGTCCAGCGTCTCCCCCTCGCGCATCTCCTGCGCGGTCAGCCCGTGCACGGCACCCTTGGGCGCGTAGTCGGGCGGGGAGAAGCCCTCGTCGAGGACGTCGTCGACGCCACGATCATCGAGCGTGTCCTCGGGTTGCAGCTGATCGTCGGGGTCGAGGCTGTACTCGCCGTCCGAGCCTTCGGGGGTGCTGTCGTTCTCGTAACCGCTCACACTTTCACGATGCCAGGCCGCGCGACCGCGGGCCAGCATGCCCGGCCGAACGAGGTCCTTCGGCCCCGCACCGAGGCTCGGAGCGGTTACGTCTTTGTGAAACAGATCACTTTTGTGCCCGGATTCGGCGACAATGACGACTGTGATCGAGGAAATGCAGGACGAAGCCCGGTCCTTGCTCTCCGCGGGTGAATACGGACACGCGCTGGCCGAGTTCTCGGTGCTGCGCGAGATCCGGTCGCGACGTGAGGGACCGTACTCGCCGATGTATCTGTCCAACCTCCACGACTCGGTGCGCTGCATGTCGCACCTGGGCCTGTGGGCCGACGCGACGCCGCTGTGCCGCGAGTTGCACGGCAAATACGTGCGCACGCATGGGCGCGGCGAGTGCGACACCGTCGACGTCGCCAAGCACTGGGCGTGGGCGCTGGTACACCTCGACGACTACCCGCCCGCGGTTCGCCTGTATCTGCTGACCGCCGACGCCCTCTGGGACGTCGACCGCGACCAGGCCCATCGGCTCCTCGGCGCCGCGTTGGCCCATCGCCACGACCTCGACCCCGAAGCCCTGGTCACGCCGGGAACCATCGACGGGGTGGGTTTGCGCCACGCCGACGACGTCCTCGCCGACCTCGGCGATCTGCGGTCACGACTCGCCGCCGACGACCCGCCGTTCACCTGCACGACGATCGACGGGTTGGTGGCCTGAGGCGGTTCGTCATCGCCGCCCCGAGCGGCGCAGTGATTCGCGGATGAAGACGGCGTGCGGGCTGAAGTACTCGCGGGTCCGGGCGTTGAACAGGAAATAACCGGGCAGAACGATGACGAGAATCATCGAGCCCGCCGTCAACAACACATGCCACGGGCTCAGCGCAGCAGGTTCCGGCGTGACAGCGAGCACGACGGCGAGAATCGTGAAGACCGACGGAATCACCCAGATCACGATGAAGAAACGTCGCGCCCCGCGCTTCCCGCGCAGGTAGCGGATCGCTGCGGTCAGACAAGCCAGCGCGTAGACGGTGGCGAGCCCGGCAACGATCACACCCACGACCTCGGCATTGTTGTCGGAGATCACCAGTTCCCCGGTGTCGCGCACCTCGTAGGTTGTGGTGCGCTCGAATCCGCCTGCGTTGAGCCCCACCCCGACGATCCCGCCCACGACGGCGAACACCGTCATCACCAACTGATACACCCCGAAAACAACGACCTGCCATGGCATGGGCACCGCACGGGGCGCCTCCGGAACCGGCCACTGCGCTCCGACGAACCCGGACATCGGCAGAGCCGGCGGCGGCGCGAATTGTGGTGGTGGTGGTGGCGGCGGTGGAGCGAGTCGAGGTGGCGGCGGGGGCGGCGGCACCGCGGAGTAGGCCAGCGGAAATCGTCTGCCCGACTCGGGTTCCGGTGTGTCCGGGTGCATCCGTCGACGCTAGGTCGCCAGGAACGCCGTGACCATCGTCCGATCGGACCAACCGGACATTACACTCACTCGATGGCGGTGGTCAGACCTCGACCGCGCGCCCACCCCGACGACGCCGGAAGACGTAGCTGTCCGCCGCGAAGTTTCCGGCGTTGGCGAATCCCACGGCCAGCAGTGCCGCGATGAGCGCGAGCGGGAATTCGTAGCCGCCGTCGTTGCTCCAGAATCCGTGATCCCAGTGCACTGTGGCGATTGCGCCGATCATGTCGATGATCAGCAGGATCGAGACCAGCGGCAGCAGCAGCCCGAGAATGAGCAGGATTCCGCCGACGAGCTCGACCCACGCCGCGTAGTACGCCGAGAACTCCGGCCAGGGAACGTTCACCGACTTGAAGAACGCCGTGGTGGCGTCGATTCCATTGGTATGGAGCTTCTGCCAGCCGTGCATGATGAAGACATAGCCCAGGATCACCCGGGCTGCCAGGAGTGCGATGCCGCGAAGACCGTTCATGTGCCACTTCCGTTTCTCGATCCGCCAAGTCGTGGCGGGGCGTTGCTCTGACCGAACCCAAGATATACGGACCATGGTCCGCTTACAATTGCGGCACACCGGCATGCGATGCCCACCGACCCCTCGACGGGTACTCTGAGTTTCCGCACGGTCGGTGCTCGAATAGGTGGCCCGACACGCGATCGTCACCCGGTCGAGTCCATCGCAATCAGCCCGTGACCGACCCGCGACGCCCGCGTGCCCGGAGAACCGGACCGACCATGTGACACGCCACCGAGGACGAGGGAGATGTTGAGTGCGGGGAAAGTCGGTCAAGGCATCGCGACAGCCCCTCCTCGGATCACCCGCCGACGAACTGGACCCGTACCTCCCCGACAACGGGAACCTCGGCTACCGCATCTCCCGATACGACCTGGAACTCGAGTACAAGGTCGCCAGTAACCGACTCGAGGGCACCGCGACGCTCACCGCGACGTCCTACGTCGCCCTCCAGCGCTTCACCCTCGATCTCGCCGGAACGCTGAGCGTCTCGCGCGTCACCGTCGACAACAAGCGGGTGCGCTATTCGCACCGCAACAAGAAACTCTCGATCACCCCGGCCGCGCCGATTCCGCCGGGCGGCGCGATGACGATCGTGGTGCGCTATCACGGCTCACCGCGGCCGATCCGCGGCGCCTGGGGTGAGGTCGGCTGGGAAGAACTGACCGAGGGTGCGTTGTGCGCCAACCAACCCAACGGTGCGGCGTCGTGGTTCCCCTGCGACGACCATCCGCTCGCCAAGGCCACGTACCGGATCGCGATCACCGCCGACAGCCCGTATTACGCCCTGGCCAACGGCGTCCTGGAATCCAAACGCGTACGCGCGGCCCAGACCACCTGGGTCTATCAACAGGTCGAGCCGATGTCGACGTATCTGGCGTCCATCCAGGTCGGGCCCTACAAGAAGGTGTCGTTGGCCACCAAGCCGATTCCGGTCGACGCGGTGCTCCCGCCGCGACTGACCCGCAATCTCGACATCGACTTCGGCCGCCAGGTGGAGATGGTCGAGGCGTTCGTCGAGATGTTCGGCCCGTATCCGTTTCCGCGGTACACCGTGGTCGTCACCGACGATCCGCTCGAGATCCCCATTGAGGCGCAGAGCTTTTCGACCTTCGGCGCCAACCATTGCGACGGCACGTCGCGCTCGGAGCGACTCGTCGCCCACGAACTCGCGCATCAGTGGTTCGGCAACTCGGTGACGCTGGCGCGGTGGCGCGACATCTGGCTGCACGAGGGATTCGCCTGCTACGCCGAGTGGTTGTGGAGCCAGCGCTCGGGAGGCCGCAGTGCCGACGAGTGGGCCCGGCACTACTACGCCAAGCTCGCCGCGAGTCCGGTGCGGGTCGCACTCGCCGACCCCGGACCGCGAAAGATGTTCGACGACTGGGTCTACAAGCGCGGAGCCATCACGCTGCACGCTCTGCGACTGACCATCGGTGACGGCAACTTCTTCGCCCTGCTACACCGCTGGACCGACAAATACCGGTACGGCTCGGTGACCACCGAGGACTTCATCGCCCTCGCGGCCAATTTCTCCTCGGCCCCGTTGCAGGACCTGTGGCAACAGTGGCTGTTCACCCCCGAGCTTCCGGCCTACCCGACACCCTGAACGCCGTTGCGTGAGATCACTTCTCGCGCAGCGCGCGCACATAGTCCTCGACGTCGTCGAACCGCGGCAGCAGACCGGACGCCCGTGCGGCGTCCAAACCCGGGGCCGCGGTGTCCTTCGTGGACAGTTCGTAGACCAGTGGACTGCCGTCGCGGGCGAGCGTCGGCCAATCGATCCCGAGTTCGGGATCCATCGGGTTGATCCCGTGTTCGGCACCCGGGTTGTAGCCCGTCGAGCACAGGTAGGTGACGGTGGAGTTGTCGGCGAGCGCGCAGAAGGCATGGCCCAACCCCTCCGACAGATACACCGCGCGGCGGTCGACGTCGTCGAGTAGGACGGTGTCGTGGGTACCGAATGTCGGTGAGCCGACTCGGATGTCGACGATCACGTCGAGAATCGCTCCGGTGGCGCAGGTGACATATTTGGCCTGTCCGGGCGGGACGTCGGCGAAGTGCACGCCGCGCAACACCCCGGCCGCCGACACCGACAGGTTCACCTGCGCGAGGTCGAAGCGGTGCCCGATGGTCTCGGCGAGGACGTCGGCCTTGAACGCCTCGGTGAACACCCCGCGCGCATCCCCGTGCAGTACCGGGGTCAGCTCCCAGGCACCGGCAATCGAGAGCTCTCGGACCTTCACGCGAACCCCTTTCCACGGGCGAGGATCTCGAGCAGATAATCGCCGTAACCCGACTTGCGCAGTTGCTCGGCCCGGGCCGCGAGCTGATCGTCGTCGAGATATCCACGACGCCAGGCGATCTCCTCGGGCACCGCGATCTTGAGTCCCTGCCGTTGTTCGACGGTCCGCACGAAATTGCCCGCATCGAGCAGCGAATCGAAGGTGCCGGTGTCGAGCCAGGCGGTGCCGCGTGGCAGCACCGTGACCTTGAGCTTGCCACGCTGCAGATAGTGGTCGTTGATGTCGGTGATTTCATATTCCCCACGCGCACTGGGCTGTAGCCCACGCGCGATCTCGACGACATCGTTGTCGTAGAAGTACAGCCCCGGAACCGCGTAATTGGATTTCGGTGCGGCGGGCTTCTCCGCCAACGAAATCGCCGTCCCCGACTCGTTGAACTCGACCACACCGTAGGCACCCGGCTCGGCGACCCAGTAGGCGAAAATCGCCCCACCGTCGACGTCGCCGAATCCCTGCAACTGCGAACCGAGTCCGGGGCCGTAGAAGATGTTGTCGCCGAGCACAAGGGCCACCGAATCGCCGCCGATGTGCTCGGCGCCGAGGGTGAATGCCTGCGCGAGCCCGTCGGGCGAGGGCTGCGTCACGTAGCTCAGCTCGACGCCGAATTGACTGCCGTCGCCGAGCAGCCCACGGAAGGCGTCGACGTCGGTGGGCGTGGTGATGACGAGGATCTCCCGAATGCCGGCGAGCATCAGCGTGGACAGCGGGTAGTAAATCATGGGCTTGTCATACACGGGCACCAGCTGTTTACTGACCCCCTGAGTAATGGGGTGGAGGCGACTACCGGTGCCCCCGGCCAGGATGATCCCGCGCATGGGTGCCAGGGTAGCGGGCCGAAGCCGGACTACTCTCGGTATCCTCGACACGGCCATCTCCTGAGGCGTCCCGTTGGACCGGGGCGGCCACAACACTCGTCCGCAGCTGTCCGGACACCACGAAGGGCTCGACCGACATGCGCATCCTGGTCACCGGGGGCGCCGGATTCATCGGCGCGAACTTCGTGCTGCGCACCGTCGAGAATCGCCCGGACGCACGAATCCGGGTACTGGACAAGCTGACCTATGCGGCCAACCCCACCACCCTCGATCCGGTCGCCGACTCCGTCGAACTCGTCGAGGGCGACATCGCCGACGCCGCACTGGTCGACCGGCTGGTCGCCGATTCCGACCTCGTTGTGCATTTTGCCGCCGAATCACACAACGACAACTCTCTGGCCGATCCGTCGGCCTTCGTCCAGACCAACCTGGTGGGCACCTACACCCTGCTCGAAGCGGTCCGCCGACACCGGGTGCGCTACCACCACATCAGTACCGACGAGGTCTACGGGGACCTCGAACTCGACGACCCGGCACGCTTCACCGAGCAGACCCCTTACAACCCGTCGAGCCCCTACAGTTCCACCAAGGCCGGCAGCGACCTGCTCGTTCGTGCCTGGGTCCGCTCGTTCGGCGTGGCCGCGACGCTGTCGAACTGCTCCAACAACTACGGGCCGTATCAGCACGTCGAGAAGTTCATCCCGCGCCAGATCACCAACGTCTTGTCCGGGGTGCGGCCCCGCCTCTACGGCGACGGACGCAACGTGCGCGACTGGATCCACGTCGATGACCACAACGACGCCGTGTGGACCATCATCGACGCCGGCCGCATCGGTGAGACCTACCTCATCGGCGCCGACGGTGAGGTTGACAATCGCACCGTCGTCGAGACGATCCTGGAGTTGCTCGAGCAACCGCGCGACGCGTTCGACTTCGTCACCGATCGGCCCGGCCACGACCGCCGCTATGCGATCGACTCCACGCGGCTGCGCACCGAATTGGGTTGGCGGCCAAAGTATGTGGACTTCCGATCCGGAGTGGCAGCAACGATCGACTGGTATCGCG
Organism: Gordonia sp. L191; assembly: GCF_030077625.1. Taxonomy (NCBI): domain Bacteria; kingdom Bacillati; phylum Actinomycetota; class Actinomycetes; order Mycobacteriales; family Gordoniaceae; genus Gordonia; species Gordonia sp. L191. The sequence goes on from NZ_CP125996.1 coordinate 4,378,452, forward strand.
CGCATCCCGGATGGTGGAGCGATGCCAAGTCGTCGGCAGAGGCACGGTATGCCGAGACCGAGCAGGTCATCGGCTGACCGGCACAGTTGCGCTGAGGAATTCGATCTGGTCGGCGACCACTCGTTCGAACGCACCACCTACGTAGATGTCGAAGTGACCATCGGGATAGCGACGCAGAGTCACCATCGGATTACCCTGAGCCGCAGCGATGGTGGGGCCGACCGGCGCGACACTGTCGGCGTCGCACGCACAGATCAGAGTAGGCACCCGCAGCCGAGAGACACTGCGGGCGGGCACATAGAGCGGTATGGCCAGGCCGATCCGCGCAGCAACGGAGTTGGTGAATTCGAGGTCGGGCGGGATCAAACCCAGATAGCCCGGTTGTGCATCCGGTGCGCTCATCAACGCCGCCTCGTGTCCGGAACCGGCCAATCCCACGCGCACCGGTGGACGGCGCAGTGCCGCCGACGCGAGATCGGCCAGTCCGCGCATCGTCACCTTGAGCGCACCGCGGCGATCCAGCGCCAGTGTCGAGGCCGGGCCACTGGTGAACGGACATTGAGCGACCACCGCGGCCACTTCCGAATGCCGCGCACCGGCCACCAAGACGTGACCACCTCCGAATGACGTGCCCCACAGCACGATACGTGCGGTATCGACGCCCGACAAAGTACGCGCATAGGCCAACGCGGCAGTCCAGTCGGCCAGTTGCCGACGGATCGAGAGCAGCCCTCGCGGAGTACCGTCACTGTCGCCGAAGTGCCGATAATCGAACACCAGGCACGCATATCCCGCGGCAGTGAAGCGCTCGGCAAAGGCGTCGAGGCGCATGCGACGCACCGCACCCAACCCGTGCGCCATCACGATAACCGGTGGATCACCGGCCGGATCGTCCGGTCGGTAGAACCAGGCACGGCATATCACCCCGTGTGAATCGAACTCGACATCTCGTCGCATCGTGACTCCCCCATCACTCGCCTTCCAGGTCTATCAAATCCCGGCCGATCTGCCGGTAACGATATGGTGTCGACTCGCCCGATCGGCTAACGTCGCCCGGACCGGGCCCGACATCGAGATCACAGCGTCCACCTCGACAGACTTCGGAGAAGCAGTCATGAGAACACGTCCGGTCGGTCATCGTCTCACCGGTCAGCGCCGTCGCATCGCGACAGCGCTGATCACACTGGGCATTGTGGGCAGCACGGCCGCTACGTTCGCACCCGTCGCCGACGCCACCCCCTCGACGGCGGGCGTGGGAATCCACCGGGTGGACCAACTCGGCGATCTTTCCTACCAGGCGATGTTCGCCGTCGGGGTACAGGTCTACGAATACGCCGGGGTCATCGAGGAGCACTCCTCCGTCAACCCGCCCACCTACTACACCGTGCTGCGCAAACTACACACCCCCGCGCAAGGCACGCCGGGCAGCCGCCGATACGGATTCGTCGGCGCAGCACTACCCGCCACCTTCGCGATGTACCCGACCCTTGGCCATCCCTCCGTGCTGGCACATTCGAGCTTCATCTTCGGGGTGAATCCCTCGCGTATGACGATACTGCCGGGAACTGGCCTCTCGCAGTGCCTTTCCTTCACAATCGGCCCCGTCGGACCGCTCACCGGGGGTGGCGCGCTCGCCAGCAACACCTGCCCGAGCTGAGTGCTCGGCGCGGCCGCCAGCCGAGAACCGAGAACCGAGAACCGGGCAACTCAGCTCCGTGGCCGCGACCGCTGGTGCCGCCGGGCCTTGGTGCGGTTGCCGCAGATCGCCATCGAACACCACCGCCGCGTCCCCGAACGGCTGGTATCGAGGTACCAGAGCACACACTGCGGGTGCTGACATTGTCGAATCCGGTCGGGAACCCGCGCCAGGAGGTCGAGATAGCCTTCGGCGGCGAGCCACGGCACCGCCCACGCCGGATCGTCGACGACGAGTTCGTCGTGCACCCCGTCGGCTCCGAGTGACAGCTCGCGATGCCCATGGGCCAGAACGTCATTGAGCGCCGAACGGGATTGTTCCTCGGTGGGCCGCTGGGCCACCGAGGCGATCGCCTCACGCGTCGTGCACAGCGCCACCCGCAATGCTGCGTCGGCCCGCTCCGGCCGGTGTCGCTCGTCGAGGATCGCTGATCGTAACCAGATCTCGACGCCGTCAACGGTTTTCAGTAGATCCTGCAGGCGGCCACCCTCGATCCAATGGGTGTCGAGAAGATCCAGCGGGAGCGGCTCGCCGAGGAGCGGGCGCGGATCGGCCTGCGAGGTCATGATCCCAGGGTAAAGGCGGGTCGGCACCTGTGCGCACACCCCCTTGCGCCACGATCGATAACCTCCTAACGTCATTTAGACAGTTACACCGGCAGCATCCCGCCGGTGACCAGCCAGGAGGCATCATGTCCGTACCCACATCCGAGACCTCACCACTGCAGGTGGCCGCGACCGGACACGTCGCGCTCAACGTCACCGACCTGGCCAGATCGGTCGATTTCTACACGGGCGTCTTCGGTTTCGACGTGCTGGGGCGGAGTGACGATCCCGGACAGGAGTTCGCTTTCCTCGGACGCGGCGCCGAGTTGGTCCTGACGCTGTGGCAGCAGAGCGCCGACGAGTTCCCGACGGCCATGGCCGGCCTGCACCATCTGGCGTTCAACGTGCCAACGATCGCCGATGTCGAAGCCGCACAGGAATTCCTGCGTTCGCGGGACGTACCGTTGATCTACGACGAGATCCTCGCGCACATGCCCGGCATGACCTCCGGCGGGATCTTCTTCACCGACCCCGACGGCATCCGGATCGAGATCTGCACCGCCGAGGGCGCGCAGACTCACCCGACCCGCGACGACGGCACCCCCAGCTGCGGATTCTTCTGATGGCCACCGGCTTCCACGCCGGTGAACTGGCCGCCCAGCGCAGCGCCGGCCTGGCCGAGGCCGGCGCGCGCATGGCACGCACCATCCGATCGAGCATGCCGACACCGCTGATCGGCTTCCTCGCCGACCAGCCGTGGATTCATCTGAGCGGTATCGATGCGGCGCACCGCATCTGGGTGTCGACACTCGTCGGAGACGCCGGTCTGATCGAGGTCGTCGACGACACCACCCTGCACCTGCCGCATCCGGCCGCCGACGATCCCCTGCACGACCTCGACGCGGGATCGGAGGTCGGACTACTGGCCATCGACCTCACCCGGCGCCGACGGGCGCGCATCAACGGCACCGTCCACCCCGACGCCGACGGCATTCGCATCGACGTCGACCAGTGCTATGCCAACTGCCCCAAATACATTCAGAGTCGACCACACCGGCCGGCGGTCGGCACCGACCCCGTCGTGCCGACAACACGTACCGACACCGCGCACCTGACGGAGGCCGATATCGAGCTACTGCATCGCGCCGACACCGCCGTCCTCGCGACCATCGCACCCGGCTTCGGGGCGGACTGCTCGCATCGCGGCGGGATGCCCGGCTTCCTGCAGTGCGGCCCCGACCGAACCGTCATCGGCTTCGCCGATCATCCCGGCAACGCCATGTTCAACAGCCTGGGCAACCTGGAGCTCGACGACCGGGCCGGCCTGACCGTCCCCGACTTCGATACGGGTGCGTTGCTGCAGATCACCGGTCGCGCCACGGTGCGGTACGCGACGCCGGAAGAACGGACCGTCGAGATCACCGTCGGCCACGTCGTGCACCGCTCCGGGGTGCTGCCGTGGCGATACGGTCCGGTCGAATACTCCCCGGCCTCGATCGCGGTCGCGAGCGACCACTGACCGAGCCGGTGCAACACATCCGGCACACACCGGCCGCACGAGCACTTCCCAGCCCGACCTTCTACCGTGGTGCTCATGCGCGTACTCGTCAGCGGCGGTGCCGGCTACATCGGCTCCCACACGGTGATCAAACTCGTCGAGGCCGGCCACGATGTGGTGATCGTCGACGACTTCTCCAACGCCAAACCGACGGTGATCGGCCGGCTCGAGGCGCTCACCGGGGTCCACCTGCCGGTTCATGCGTTCAACCTGACCGACTACGACAAGACCGAACATCTCTTCGCCGGTGAGCAGATCGACGCGGTCATCCATTTCGCGGGGTTCAAGGCGGTCGGCGAGTCGGTCGCCAAACCGCTCGACTATTACCAGAACAACCTCGATTCGACGTTCTCGCTGCTACGCGCCATGCGCCGCCACGACGTTCACACGCTGGTGTTCTCGTCGTCGGCGACGGTGTACGGCGCCGAGCCGGTGCTGCCGATGACCGAGGACTCCCCGACCTCGGCCACCAACCCGTACGGGTGGACCAAGGTGATGATCGAACAGGTCCTGCGCGACGTCGCCGCGTCCGACGAGTCGTGGCGGATCGCGGCACTGCGCTACTTCAACCCCGTCGGCGCGCATCCGAGCGGGCAGATCGGCGAGGACCCCTCCGGCATCCCCAACAACCTCATGCCCTTCGTCGCGCAGGTCGCCGTCGGGCGGCGCGAGAAACTGTCGGTGTTCGGTGACGACTACCCCACCCCCGACGGCACGGGTGTGCGCGACTACATCCACGTCGACGATCTCGCGGCCGGTCACGTCGCGGCACTCGAGCGCGTCGGCAGCCACGACGAGCCGATGTCGGTGTGGAATCTCGGTACGGGACAAGGCATTTCGGTTCTCGAGGTGATCAAGGCCTTCGAGCGGGCCAGCGGCCGGGAGATCCCGTACGAGATCGCCCCGCGACGCCCCGGTGACATCGCCGCCTCCTACGCCGACCCGTCGCGCGCCAACGCCGATCTGCGCTGGTATGCGACGAAGACGATCGACGACATGTGCACCGACACCTGGCGGTGGCAGTCGAACAACCCGAACGGCTATCCCGACGCCTGATCGCGAGTTCCCCGGCGTCGACCCGACGGGGCCGATGTCCGGAATGAGACGCTCGCCTCGGAGATACTTGTAGTTCTACAATCTTTGTATGTCCACAAGCATCTCCGCGGCGGAGCTGACCCCGCGTCACAAGATGATCATTCTGGCGACGTGTTGCATGAGCCTGCTGATCGTTTCGATGGACGCGACGATCGTGAACGTCGCGCTCCCGTCAATCCGCACCGAATTGCATGCGTCGGTGTCATCACTGCAATGGGTTATCGACATCTACACGCTGGTCCTCGCCGCCCTGCTGATGCTCTCCGGTGCGACGGCCGACCGCTACGGACGCAAACGCATGTTCCAGATCGGGCTGACGATCTTCGCGATCGGCTCACTGGCCTGCAGTCTTGCGCCCTCGGTGGCGGTGCTCGTCGCCGCCCGCGCCCTGCAGGCCATCGGCGGCTCCATGCTCAACCCGGTCGCGATGTCGATCATCACCCAGGTCTTCGTCGAGCCCAAGGAACGCGCTCGGGCCATCGGCATGTGGGGTGCGGTGGTCGGCATCTCGATGGCGCTCGGCCCGATGATCGGCGGCGTGCTCATCGATCTCATCGACTGGCGCGCGGTCTTCTGGGTGAACCTGCCGATCTGCGCCGCAGCGATCGTGCTGACCGCGATCTTCGTGCCCGAGTCACGCTCGCCGGTCATGCGGACCCTCGACCCGATCGGGCAGGTGCTCGCGGTGATCACCCTGGCCGCGGTGGTCTACGGATTGATCGAGGGCCCGGTCCAGGGCTGGGGCTCTCCGGCGACCATCGCCGTATTCGTCGTTGCCGCACTCGCTTTCGTCGGATTCCTGATCGCCGAACGGCACCACGTCGACCCCTTCATCGACCTGCGGTTCTTCCGAAGTGTGCCGTTCTCCTCGGCCACGCTGATCGCGGTCTGCGCATTCGCGAGTTGGGGTGCGTTCCTGTTCCTGATGTCCCTGTACCTGCAGGACGTGCGCGGTCTGTCGGCCATCCAGACCGGCGCCATGTTGCTGCCGCCCGCGGTGGCGGTGTTGATCCTCTCGCCACTGTCCGGACGTGCCGTCGGGCGCTTCGGCACCCGACCGTCGCTGGTGCTGGCCGGCATCGCGATGCTGATCAGTTCCGCGCTGATGACGACCATCGAGCGCGACACCTCGCTGGTGACGATCGGGATCATCTTCGCCGTCTTCGGGATCGGCTTCGGTGCGATCAACGCGCCGATCACCAACTCCGCGGTCAGCGGGATGCCGCGCCATCGTGCCGGCGCCGCGTCGGCGGTCGCCTCCACCAGCCGACAGGTCGGCGTGAGCATTGGTGTGGCATTGGCCGGCAGCATCACCGGCGTCGCCGCATCCGGGATCGGGCCGGAGTTCACCGCCGACATGCACCCGATGTGGATTCTGGTGGTCATCTTCAGCGCGATCATCCTCGTCCTGGGCCTGGTGTCGACGACGCGCTGGGGACAGAACACCGCCGCCGACGTCTCGGCACGCCTCATCGAACCGGAGACCGCCGATGTCTGAGCACGACACCGACACGTCGACGATCGACAGCCTCGTCGACGACGTCTGGCAGGCGATGATCACCCTCGTCTTCGACTCCCGCGACCCGTGGCGGCGTGACGTGGTCGCGGCAACCGGCTTGCCGTTCAGTCGAATCCGCGTGCTCCGACGAGTGGCGCAGGGACCGACGCCGCTCAAGGAGCTCGCCCGCGCGGCCACCATGGATCCGCCCGCGGTCTCGGTGGCGGTCTCCGATCTCGAGTCGGCGGGCTACGTCGTCCGCAAGGTCACCGAGCAGGATCGACGGTGCAAGTACGTGCATCTGACCGATGCCGGGCGCGCGGTGCTCGACGTCGTGGCCGCCGTCCCCGATCCGGCTCCGCCACAACTGCGTTCACTCGACGCCGACCAACTCCGCCGCCTGAGTGCGGCGTTGGGTCAGGGAGTCGAACCCGCCGCGCCCGCCTGAGCGCCTGCCGCACGATCGTCGAGGTCGGGGCGATACATCCGGTGCCCGACCCCCACGATCGCCAGGCACACCAGTGCCGCACCCACACCGAACAGGAACATCTCCGGATAGGTCAGGGCGCCGAATGTCTGTGAGAGCCAGGCCAACACGGCCGGGACCGCGAACCCCAGATAGGTGACGCCGTAGAACACCGCGCTCAGACCCGCCAGATCCTCGGGACCGGATATCCTCTGGACCTCTAACAGCCCCGCGATCATCGCCATGCCGTATCCACAGCCCAGCACGGTCGCGGCGACCAGGGACAGCCAAATCGTCAGCACGTGAGCGGCCAACGCCGCCAAGCCCATTCCGATCGCGAGCACCACCAGGGCGCTCACGACCCCGCGGACACCGTCGGGGTCGTCGATGCGTCGCCCCACCGATTGGATGCCGAAACCGGCGGCCAGCCCGAGCACACAGCACAGCGCGGCGAAGGCGATCGGCGCGCCGGACGTGCGCACCGACATCAACGCCGGGATCACCGCATACGCCGTGGCGCACGCACCGAACACCCACGGCGCCACCGGTAACACGACGAGCAGAAATCGTCGGTGCCCGGCCGACGGGATCTTCAGATCGTCGACGAGCCGGCCCGGATTCTGTTGCCGCTCACGGGTTTCGGGGACACGCAGGATCAACAGCACGGCGATGGCGGCGATCGAGATGTTCACCGCATAGGCCAGCACGTGCGGCCACGGCGCCCATTGGGCCAGCGCCCCGGCGACACCCGCGCCGACGCCGAAGCCCGCGGTCAGGCTCATCGCACCACGTCGAGCGCCCGCGGCCGGACGGTCACCGGCGCGGACACTGAGCTCGGTGATCCAGCTGCCGCCGACCGCCATCGACAGACCCAGCGCCACACCGCTGAACACCCGCCCCACCGACAGCAGCACGATCGAATGGGCGCCGAACGCCAGGAGCAGCGAGCCGAGCGCGGCGAAGATCGGCGCCGGCAACATCAGGGGTCGGCGACCGAGTCGATCCGAGAGCGGTCCGCCGATGAGCAACGCGGGCACGATGCCGAGGACATAGAGGAACAGCAGCGCATCCACGGCGACAGCCGAGAACTCGCCACTTTGCCGATACATCACCAGCAGGGGCGTGAATTCGTTTCCGCCCCATGCGGAGGCGAACACCGCGAGAGCGACGGCCGGCCAGGTGGCGCGGCGCGCGATGCCCTCGGGCGCGGCGGTCGATGCGGTCGTCAGGGTCATCGCAGGTCTCCCGGCAGGTCGTGGACGTCACTGAGGTGACGGCGCAGCGCGGCCTCGAAGCCGTCGGCGTCGCGGCGTTCGATGAGAACGAGGAGTTCGGCGTGATCGGCGAGGATGCTCTGCGCGATCGCCGGGTCGCGGCGCACGCTCGTGGTGGTCATCCGGCGATGACGCTCGCCGAGGCCGGTGAAGAAGCCGGCGAGCAGCGCGTTGTCGCCGGCGGCCACGATGTGCTGGTGGAATTCGGCGTCAACCCGCGAGAACCGGGCGATGTCGTCGTGCTCGACGAGCCGATGCTCCTCGAGATTGCGGCGCAGCGACTCGACGAGTCGCGTCGTCGCCGCATCGGCGGCGACGACCGCGCGCACCGCATGGCCCTCGAGGAGTTGGCGTGCGTCGACGACGTCGCGGACATCGCGGTCGGTGACCGGAACAACGAGGGCCCCACGTTTGGGATAGAGCCGCATCCACCCCTCGGCCTGCAGTCGCAGGAAGGCCTCGCGGACCGGGGTACGACTGACCTCGCAGCGCTGGGCGACCTCGCCTTCACTGATCAGCTCTCCGCCGGAGATCTCGTTGGTCAGGATCAGTTCCTTGACCTCGTCGTACACCCGATCGGAGGCCGAGGCAGCAGACGAATACAACATAGACACAAGTTGCATGCTAACCGTCGGCCAACGGGAGCCACCACCGGTTTGTTGCCTGGATCACCACACCCGGACCACTGTGACCGGGGAGTGATGCGCGAGTGAGAGACTTTCAGTCATCCCGCGGCCGGTCCACACGACCGCGCGGTTCACGCGCCGGATCGTCATCGTCGCCGATTCGCGCGCACAGCCGGTGGCGTCGTCGCCACCCGAGCAGGAGGACATGACCGTGACGAGCACGGAAGACAACACCACACACCGCGTGGGCGAACCGACCATCGCCGATCATCCGATCACCGACGAAGAGATCTTCCTGGCCCACGTGGGCGGCAAACTCTCGGTGGAGCTGCGGTCCCCGATCCAGACCCAGCGGGACCTGTCGATCGCCTACACCCCCGGCGTGGCCCAGGTCTCGCGCGCGATCGACACCGAGGCCGAGCTGGTCAACAAATACACCTGGACCGATCGACTCGTCGCCGTGGTCAGCGACGGCTCGGCGGTCCTCGGGCTCGGTGACATCGGTCCGCGCGCATCGCTGCCGGTGATGGAGGGCAAGTCGGCGCTGTTCCGGACGTTCGCCGGACTCAACTCGATCCCGATCGTCCTCGATACCAAGGACCCCGACGAGATCGTCGAGACGCTGGTGCGTCTGCGCCCGAGCTTCGGTGCGGTGAACCTCGAGGACATCTCAACGCCACGCTGCTTCGAGATCGAACGACGGGTTATCGAGGCCCTCGACTGCCCGGTCATGCACGACGACCAGCACGGCACCGCGATCGTCGTGCTCGCCGCCCTCAAGGGCGCGGTCCGTCTGCTCGACCGTGGGCTCACCGACCTGCGGGTGGTGATCTCCGGGGCCGGCGCCGCCGGCGTCGCGTGCGCCAACATCCTTCTCGCATCCGGGATCTCCGACGTCGTGGTGCTCGACTCGAAGGGCATTGTGTCGCAGGGTCGCGACGGTCTCAACGAGTTCAAGGAGGACCTCGCCGCCCGCACCAACCCACGCGGACTCGTCGGCGGTGCCGCCGAAGCGCTCGCCGGTGCGGACGTGTTCATCGGGGTGTCGGCGGGCACGATCGACGAGGGTGTGATCGCGTCGATGAACGACGACGCCATCATCTTCGCGCTGTCCAACCCGGATCCGGAGATCCACCCGGAGATCGCCGCCAAGCACGCCGCGGTCGTCGCCACCGGGCGCAGCGACTTCCCGAATCAGATCAACAACGTGCTCGCCTTCCCCGGGGTGTTCGCCGGAGCGCTCGACGCCGGCGCCACCCGCATCACCGAGAGTATGAAACTGGCTGCCGCAGAGGCGATTCTGTCGGTGGTTGCCGAGGATCTCGCGGTGGACAAGATCGTGCCGAGCCCGCTCGACCCGCGGGTCGCGCCGGCGGTGGCCGCGGCCGTCACGGCAGCGGCGAGCGCCGAGGACTGACCCAACGCGCCGACAACTCGCCTGGTTTCAGTCATTTCGAAAGTAGCCTCGGCCCAAAACCCCAGGTCGCGGGTCACGAGCTACTCGGCAGATGACTGAAAACAGGCGACCGCGCGTGATTCAAGACCGAACGCCGGCCGATCAGTCGGATTTTTCGCGGTCTTGCCATGTGCACAGGCAGATCTCGTTGCCCTCGGCGTCGGCGAGCACCCAGAACGACGGAGCGTGGGCGTCGGTGACCAGGTGTCCGCCGGCGTCGATGGCCGCTGCCATCCGTTCCTGCACCTGATCGTGCGGCAGCCACAGATCGACGTGCATCCGACTGCGTTGCAGCCGTGGCGAATCCATCTGCTGAAACCAGATCGGGGGAAGAATCCCGGTGGGGTCGACGAGGTCGAGCGTGTCGTCGGGATCGTCGTTGTAGCCGAGGACCGTCTTCCAGAACGAGCGGATCGCGGTGATGTCCAGCGCGTCGATCGCGAGGTCGAAACGTGCGGGCGGCGCGGCGAACGGTTCGAGATCCATCTCGCGGGCGATGTCGGCAATCCGGTTCGCCAACGCGACGTCGGCATCGGTCATCCGATGCTCGCTGTGCGTGGTGAGTGTCAGGTGCACCGATCCGTAGCGCAGATCGATGTCCGGATGGTGGTTGGCCTCCTCGGCGGCGTCGATGATGCGGGCGACGAATCGCCCGCCGGTCACCATGTTCCGGGTCCGATAGGCGACCTGCAGGGCGTTGGCGATGACCCGCCACGGGTCGGCGACGGCGGCGGTGACCTCGGCGGCGGTCAGTGGGGTGTAGGGGTTGTCGCTCATGACCCGACCATACGGCCGATCCCTGACGCGAACACCGTCGTTTCGGGCATCACCGGGATTACGCTGCTCTCATGCTGATCCCGGCCCGGCTGATGCCACGGATCGTCGAGGGTGAGGTCGACCTGGCCTTCCGTCGGTGGTCGGCGCCGCGTCTGCATCCGGGTTCGCGTTTCGTCAGTCAGGGTGAACTCATCGAGATCACTTCGGTCGAGCAGGTCACCGATTCCGAGATCGCCGACGCCGACGCGCGTCGCGCCGGTTTCGACACCGCCGAACAGGCACGTAAGGCATTGCGCCGCACCGATGATCCCGTCTTCCGCATCGGCTTGCGGCACGCCGGCCCCGACCCGCGGATCGCCTTGCGCAACGATGCCGCGCTCTCCGCGGCCGATCTCGACGATCTGCGCACCCGCCTGGATCGGCTCGATTCCCGCGCCCCGCACGGACCGTGGACGCGAAAGGTGCTGATGCTCATCGCCCGTCGACCGGGAGTCGTGTCGACCGAACTGGCCGCCGAGGTGGGCCGCCCGCGGCCGGATTTCAAGCTCGACGTCCGCAAGCTCAAGAAGCTCGGCCTGACCCACAGCCTCGAGGTCGGCTACGGGTTGTCACCGCGGGGTGAGGAATTCCTGCGACGCGAGTCCCCCAGCGAGTAGGTGTCGAGCCCATAATCGATCCATGCCCTCACCGCCGCCGGCCCGCTACCTCCTGCGTGCCAAGGAACTCGTCGACGCGCGGTTCGCCGAGCCGCTGACCGTCGACGACATGGCGGCCGCCGCCCGACTCTCGCGTGCGCATTTCTCCCGCGCGTTCACCGCGGCCTACGGCGAGACCCCGCACGCTTATCTGCAGACGCGACGCCTCGAACGCGCGGCGTCGATGCTGCGCAACACCGATCGCAGTGTCACCGACATCTGCATCGCGGTCGGGCTTCGCAGTGTCGGTTCGTTCACGACGAGCTTCGCCCGCGCCTACGGCAAGACCCCGACCGCCTATCGCGCGTCGTTCCCGCCCGCGGGCGATCAAGCCCATGTGCCGGCATGCGTCCTGCGCGTGTTCACCCGGCCGGCGCCCACCTCCCGCACGGCCGAACCGAAGACAGCACAGGGGAAGAAGACCACACCCGACGCCGACTCCTAGGCTGAGATCACTCGCCAAGACCACCGCACGACGAGCACCAACCAGGAAGGCTCACATCATGATTCGCATCGCCAGCGCCCAGCTCTGGGTGCACGACCAGGACGCCGCACTCGACTTCTGGACCGGCAGGGTCGGCCTCGAGGTCCGCGAGGACGTGACGATGTCCGAGATGGGCGGCTTCCGGTGGCTGACCGTCGGCCCGCCCGGGCAGGACGACGTGTCGATCGTGCTAATGGCCATCCCGGGTCCGCCGATGATCGACGGCACCACGCAGACCGAGATCGCCGATCTCACCGCCAAGGGCTTCGCCGGCACCATCTTCCTCACCACCGACAACTGCCAGGCCGCCTACGAGGATCTGTCGGCACGCGGCGTCGAGTTCACCGAGGCGCCGGAGTCGCGGCCGTACGGCATCGACGCGGGGTTTCGCGATCCGTCGGGCAACAGTGTGCGGTTGACTCAGATTTCCGAGCAATTCGCGGCGTCGTAGGCGTCATACTCACACGATGACTACACGTCGTCGCACGCGGATGCGGACCCTGATCATCGCGGCGGCGGCACTCCTGGCCGCAGTGGGCGGGGGCATCCTCGGCACCGCCGCGGCGTCGGCCGCCCCGTTTCCGGTGACCACCGACGTCATCGCCGCACAGGCCGCGGGCTATCTGCGTCCGGCGACCACCTCACCACCGGGCGCCAACCTCGACCACTGCACCGACCGCCACGGCCGAGATCCGGTGATCCTGCTGCACGGCACCGCGTCGAACCAGCTCTCGGCGTGGGCCTATCTTGCTCCGACGCTGGCCAACGCCGGTTTCTGCGTGTTCAGCCTGACCTATGGACAGACGCCGTGGAGCGCGAATATCGGGGCGCTGGCAGACAAGGCGGAGTCGACGCGCGAGGTGGCTGCGTTCATCGACGCGGTGCGCGCACGCACCGGTGCGGCCAAGGTCGACCTCGTCGGACACTCGCAAGGCGGGGCGATCGCGCAGCTGGTCACCCAGGTGCCCGGCAAGGCCGATCAGATCGCGACGATCGTCGACGTGTCGGCACCCAACCGCGGGTACGCGAACTCCCCGTGGGCGCCCCGAACCGCCCCGCCGCCGGCCGGCCAGGGCGACAACGGGCCCCTGCACCCGGGAATCCGTTACGTCAACCTCGCCAGCACCCACGACGAGGTCGTGTTTCCGCTGGCCAACGCACTGATGGATCCGGCGCCCAATGTCACCAACATCGTCGTCGAGTCGGTATGTCCGCACTCGGTGGTCGGACATCTCGGGATGATCTACTCCCCGACCGTCGGCGCCCTGGTGCAGGGCGCCCTCGATCCGCAGCGCCCGGTGCCCGTGCCGTGCGGCGCGGACTTTCCCGCCTGACCGAGGCGGTTTTTGCTCGGCGCCCGCGACTCGCTACACTCGTCACCGCTGCCTCGCGCAGCACGCCGCCCTAGCTCAGTCGGTAGAGCAATTCACTCGTAATGAATAGGTCAGGGGTTCGATTCCCCTGGGCGGCTCCACAACCAGCGGGTTTACCGATTCGGCTCCCCAGGATCGGCACTGACCCACCCTTTACCCACCCGGAACCGTGCCCGACCGAGACTTCTGCGAGCCGCTGCCGAGAGCGTCCGAGTGCTCATGCGCCGGCGCCAACCGAACGCGATGGCTGCCAATCCGGCGTGGGTGCCACCCGACCCCGAGCTGATGGCGCTGGCCGTCGAGGTTAACGAAGTGACCTTCGGCAAGCGAGCCGAGGCCCAGAGCCCTCCGAGATCGGCTCGCCGCGGCCCTGGGCGATGACTGGGAGCCACAAGATGGTCCACGAATGTGGTCCACAATCGCTTCCCCAATGTGGTCCACATTGGTGGACTACGATCATGAGCGGATACGAGCTGAGGATCACGACCAGCGCGGCATAGTCGTTGGCAAGCTCCCTCGCGTCGAGCAGAAGCGCATCAGCGACGCGATCAAGTCGCTGCCCGAGAATCCGCGTCCGCACGGCGTGACCAAGCTGTCGGGGACCACCGACAGCTACCGCATCCGCGTCGGCAACTACCGCGTCGTCTACATCATTGACGACGGCGAACTCGTCATCGTGGTCGTTCGTATCGGCCACCGAAGAGAGGTCTACACCCGATGAGCTATTCCATCCGCGAGGCGAAGGCCAAGCTGTCCGAGCTGATTCGAGACGCCGAAGATGAGCCAACGGTGATCTCGAACCACGGCAAGCCGGCCGCGATCATGCTGTCGCCGGAACGCTACGACGGCCTGCTTGATGAGATCGAAGACCTCCGAGATCGGCTGGCCGTGTACGAATCCCGCGACGAGCCGACGATGTCGTTCGACAAGATGCTTGCTGAACTGGGGCTCAACGACTGACGAAGCACCCCGAGCGACCGCAAGTCGAACTGACTGACCTCTTCCGAGGCACTGGACCGACTTTGTGGAGTGTGCCCCTTATCGTTTGGAGGCAGGGAAACGTTCTCCCTGAACACGATTAGGAGTACTCATGCCATGCGACAGATCCAGCGGCTCGGCTGTTGTGCCGAAGCACTTCACGGAAACTGAGCGGATCGATGCGGCGAGGAAGATACTCGCGGATCGTGGAATCCTCTCCACTCGAATCGACCTTGGCGAAGCGCTGCTGGTGGATGCACGCAGCGAGCAGCAGGTCTTCTACTACGACGAGGAGGGCAGTCTCGGTGAGGAGATCGAGTAGGGATACAAAAAGAGCGCCCCACCTCAATCGATGTGGGGCGCTTTGACCTTCGCTGCATTCAAGGCGTGGATCGGGTCGTTACCCTCGTGCGAACTGTCCACTTGCACAGCAACTCTCACCGCGACAATCCTCGCCGAGGAGGTGGGCATCGAGGCGGCGGCCGAGCAGCTGTGCCACACAACACCGGAGACGACGCGCAAGCACTACCGTCAGCGTCCGAAGGTCGCCGGGGATGTGCGGCATGTCCTCGATCGCCTGGCGCCGGTGAGCTGACCCACCGTTTACCCACCGGAAATGAGCGGAATGGCGAGCGTCGGCGCGGACTGGTGGACACGGCATACCGGGACCCCTCTCACCGCCGGGGTTACGTGATGTCGAGGGCGACCGTCACCGGGAACGGTGATTCCACCGTCACCTCGCCGTTGAACTGGTCACCGACATACCCATCGGAATCCAACCTGAGAACGGTGATGGCGACCGGGGCGTCAAGGTCGATGATCCAGTAGTGGGCGATGCCGGCGTCGGCGTATTCACTGCGCTTCATCACGTGATCGGTGCGTCGCGAGCCCGGCGAGACAACCTCAACAGCCAACACCACCTGGTCAGCGGTAATCATCGAGTCATCGGCATCGGTGCGCCGGACAATCACATCAGGAATCCGCACCGTTGCCGGCGTGGCCGCGTCGATGACCACCTCGACCTCCTGCAACGCCTCAAAGCCGTCCGGAAGCTGCGCGGCCAACTGCTGCCACAACCGAGACGCCGCGCGGGAATGTGCGGGGGTGGGACGGGGTGACACGATCGCCAGGCCTTCCTGAAGCTCGACCCGCTGCTCGGGCGCCTCCGGCAACGCACGCCACTGCTCCAGCGACATCAGCTGGGGATACGCGGCAGCGGTCATACCCACGATTCTAGGCACGGCAGCGGCTCTCCGAGGCCCCTCACTACAAGCTCTCCTTGGCCGCTTCGCCGGCGCGTCGCGCAAGCGATCCATCGCCGTTATCCCGTCGAGCGCTTCCGAGGCGGGCTCGCGGACGTAGGCCGATTCCCGGGCTAGTGCGCCGTTGAACCGCTCCACCTTCCCGTTCGTGCGAAGCGTGTAGGGCTTGGTCGGGCTGTGCCGGGACCGACGTCGCGTCAACTCCACCAGTGCCGAGTCGCCACGTCGACCGCCAGCAGGACGATCAACGCGGCGAGCACGATGAGGATCGGCCACAGCGGACGTTCGTCGCCACTCTGGGATGCCAGGGGTCGGTCGTCCGGCCGCCAGGGCGGCAGGGGCGGGAAGGTGGACATGTCCATGGCGATGGCTGCCCCAGCCGTTCCGCGACGAACCCGAAATCTGTCAGTCATGTTGCCCCCCTTACCTTCTCGTCGTGACGATGTTCGCCATATCTTCTAGCACTCGTTGGCGAAGATCGCTGGCACTATTCGGTTCGTGGTGCTATTTTGGTGTCGACAGCATCCTTTGCCGCCGGAGGTGAACGATGACAACTGTTGTAGGAGAGCAACTCTCGACCGACTTCGACGCGGGCGAGAGCATCCGGACTGCGACCATAGCCCGTCCGGCCGCAGGCTTCTGCCGTCCAATTCTCGATGAGAGTGTCACCTGGTCGGCAGCGGATCGGATGTGGTTGGTGCGGCACGGAATCGAGGTCTGCGAACTCCCTCGTTCACGTCGGTCCGACCGGACGATGCGCCTCGACCTGACGCTGCACGCAACACTGCGCGTCCTCTCTCAGCGTTCGATTGTTGCGAGTCACGAACACACCGATCTGCGCGCGGGACGCAGGCCCGACCGGCCGTCACCACATCAACGTGACCCTCCGCGCCGACCGCACACCACGACAACCGTTGTCCGACAGAGGAGGTGGTTATCGAACAAGGTCCGAGACGAACACATCAACCAAACATGACACGCGACGACCGGGTCGCTCACGACACACTGTTTCCGACACGGCTCCGACACTCCCCCGCGGAGTTGGCGGGCACCGCCCTGATGGGCGAGCAGGACACGGCGTGACCGATCCGGTCGTCGCCTTTCTGTCCGGCGGGGTCCTGCGTATCGAGCGGGGTCACGGTCCGATCGCACGCCGGGCCTCGCCCGAATCCGAGCGCGGTGCACTACGCTTCGGCTCATGCGACACGTCGAATCGCCGGTTACACCGACCACGGAGCGCGCGTGGACATCGTCGCGATAATCCTGTCGCTCGCCGCGGCACTGCTGTTCGCGATCGCATCGGTGCTCCAGGCCGCCGGCACCCGAGGGTTGCCCGACGACGGCGCCGTCGGTGCCGGTTTCTTCGTCGCACTCTTCCGACGCAAGACGTGGCTGGCCGGCATCGCCGCCGACATCCTCGGATTCGTCGTCCAGGCCTGGGCCTTGGCGGTCGGCAGCCTGATGCTGGTGCAGCCGTTGCTGGTCACCGCGCTGCTGTTCGCCCTGCCGATGGGCGCCTACTCCGAACGTCGGATGCTCACCGCGCGCGAATGGACGTGGGCTGCACTGTTGACCGCGTCGCTGGTGGTGTTCATGTTGCTCGGGCAACCCACCGAGGGCATCGACGATCCGCCGTTCGGCGACTGGATCATTCCGCTCGCCGTGATGATCCCCGTCGTGATCGTCTGCGTGGCCGGCGGCTCACGACTGCCACACGGCACATGGCGATCACTCACACTGGCCATCGGCGCCGGCGTCCTCCTCGGCCTCTCGGCACCGCTCACCAAGACCGGGATCGCCGCATTCCGCGACGGGCTACTCGACGGACTCGCCAGTTGGGAGTTCTGGGCGATGGCGGTCACCGCGACGCTCGGCACCCTGTGGCAGCAATCCAGCTATCAGGCCGGCGACGTCCAGACCAGCCTGCCCGCGGTCACCGTCCTCAAACCGATCATCGCAATGTCGTTGGGACTGACCATCTATGACGAGGCCCTCCGCGTCGGAAACGCGGGCGACATCGCGATCTTCGTCGCACTCGGCGTGATGCTGCTGTCGACGATCATGCTGGGTCGGCTCTCGGCTCCACCCGAGGCCACACCGTCAGCGGTCGAGTACCGGCCGGCTCAGTGAGCGCCCCTATCGACTGTCGGTACTTCCGTGCGCGTCACCCCGCCGACGCGCACGGAACGCCGTACTCGCCAAGTCCCACACCACGTACACGACCATCGCGATGACGGCGAAGATCAACCCGTCCTTCACCGACTCCCAGAAGCCCTGATGGGTGAGCAGCATATTGATGATCGTCACCACGACGAAGAAGACGACCGACGCCTCAACGTTCCTCCGCAAATCCCCGACTGAAATCATGCGGCGATCGTAAGGCATCGCATGGGCGATCAGGCTGCGGGCTGCTGCTGATCGCTCACAGTGGAGGCACCGGTGCCGCCAGTCGCCGCGGACCCTGCCGCCGGTGAGCTCGACGGCGTCGAGGACGAGTCGTCGGTGGTCGGTGCCGGGTTCGCGGCACCCTGGTCGCCCGTGGCACCGCCGGCCTGATCACCGGCGTCGGCCTGCCCGGCCGGGGTCGTCACGACGGGTGCGGGCGTCGGCGTATCTTGTTGCGGTGCACCCTGATCCGTATCCGTCGAGCCGGTGGCAAGAGTGGAATCGCCGGCCGAGGGAGCGGCCGCCGGGTTGGTCGAGGCGGGCGTCCCTGCGGTCTGTCCACCATCCCCGGCATCGGTGGTCGGGGCGTCCGTGGTCGGCGTGTCGGCGGTCGGGGCGTCGGCGGCCGACACGCTCATCAGCTCCGGCTGCGCCGACCGCAACGCCGACACCGGGACCGTCGCGCTCGTCGGCGACGCGGAGGTCAGGTTGCCGGTGTTGAACGCCGGGATGGTGAACAGATCGAAGAAGTTGAACGACGAGACGTCGAAGGTCGGGATGATCTGCTGCAGAGACGTCGGGGTGCCGAGCGTCAGGGTAGGCAGGCTCAGGTAGTTGACGTAGTCGGGGCCGTTGGTGCCGTGAGCTTTGAACGTTCCAGGGAACAGCACGAACGACGAACCCAGCCACGAAATCGCTATCGGGCCAGTGTATCCGTAATCGCTGGTCAAGGCGAGGTTGGCGCCAGAACCGTTCAGCGTCAGGCGCAAGAAATCGTCGGCGAGGTAAATCGGATTGCCGGTCAGTGCGTCGACCACGACCTGACCCAGCCGCGAGCTATCGGACAGGAGGGTGAGCAGCGAGGCCGGGTTGGTCAGAGCGAGCTCCACGCGACCGTCGGGTTTGTCGTACCGAAGATCCACCGTCGCTGCGATGTTTGCACATGACCCTGCTGTTGAGGAGTTGGCCACTGCGAGTCCGCCGAAGCAGAGGATGACGTCTTCGGGTAGCAGCCCCTCGATCAACGAGATGACGGCTGGACCAACGACGGGAATATCCTCCAGGACATCTACGACTGCGGCGGGTATGTAGTTCTCCAGATCGTTGAGTCCAGCTGTGGCCACCGCTATCCCGAGCACCGCCAGAGCGAACGTACTGTTGCTACCGCCGAGCGCTGCTCCCGCTGCCAGACCTGGGCCGATTGCAATCGTGGTCGAGTTGCCCACTCTGGAGTCGTACCACTCGAGGAACTGCTCAGTGAGTCCCTCTGTCAGGATATTGCTGTTCAGCAGTGCTTCTATCGCATCCCGGATCTCGCCAGCCGGGTCCAGGGACACCCCACCAAGAGCGCTCGTCGACTCGATCCCCAACGCCGCGATCACCTCATCCAGGGTCGCCGTCGACCAGTCGTGGATGCTCGCCAGGCCGCTGGTCACCTGCGGAATCGAGGCCTGTGCCTGGCCGTCGCCGAAGGCCAGACCGGCTGTCAGGGTGGCCGACGCCGCAAGGGCGGTGGCACCCAAAGCCATACGGCGGGTGGCGGGTTCGCGTACGAGGCTGTGTCGTCCCATGGATCGGCTCCTTCAATCCGGTGTGCGAGTGGAGAAGGAGCCCCCCGACTTCCCCGTCGTGCACCGGCGACATTAATCCAGACAAACCACTCGCAAGTGTCAAATAGCAAAATCTCTCTCAGGATCGTCCGGCCGAGTGACAGGTCGAAACCCGCAGGCGACAGCCGACTGTGGCCGGATTCCCTCGGGAACCGGGCCACAGTTGATTCAGCATTCTCTCAGTTCATTCACAGATGAGCGTCACTCAGGCAGCGAAGACCTCCAGCCGCCGGGACTGCTCCACCGACGAGTAGTGCGAGGCGTCGCCCTGGAGAATCCGGCTGCTCTGGCCGTGGATGTCGACGGGTACGTCGCCGGCGAGAGTGATCCGGTGCAGTTGACGTTTCTGGTCACCGAAGTCGGAGATGCCGTAGTGCTGGGTGGCGCGGTTGTCCCAGATGACCAGGTCACCGTAGCTCCACTTCCATCGGAAGGTGTTCTCCAGCTTGGTGATCCGATCTTGCAGTAAGTGGTAGAGGTTCGCGAACTCCGAGGCCTTGAGTCCACGGAACTCCTTGGCGAAATGTCCGAGGAGGAGACTGCGCTCCCCGGTTTCGGGATGCACTCGGACCACGGGATGCAGGGTCTCGTACTCGGTGCTGGTGAACTCGGCGTAGTGCTCCTGCTTCTGGACGACGTCGATACCGCCCGACGGCTCCTTCTGGCTGACGTAGTCGTAGAGGTTGGAGTGAGTGGCCCAGAGATCCTCGGCGAGCGACCGCAGCGGCGTGGGCAGCTGCTCGTAGGCGGCGACCGTCGAGGCCCACGTCGTCGCACCGCCATAGCTCGGCAGCACGATCGGGCGCAGCAGCGACGCCTTGGGGATGCGGTCGACGAAGGTGACGTCGGAGTGCCAGCTGTTGGCGGCTCCCTCGATCGTCAACAGCTGATCACCGCGAGAGGTGACCGTCGGATGCGGCGCAGTCGGCTCACCGAGCAGCGAGGCGAACGCATACTGACTCGCATCGTCGAGATGCTCCTGCCCCGAGAACGCCACCACTTTGTTCACGGCGAGAGCGGTCCGGATGGCCTCGACCTGCTCGGTAGGCACGTCACCGCCGAGGCGCACACCGTCGATCGTAGCGCCGATGTGCTCCCCCAGCTTGGTGACGGTGATGCCTGCGTCCCGGTAGAGCTGTTCTGCGGCCGCCGCGCGGTCGGTGCGGGCATCGATCTGAGCCAATGTCATTGCGATCACCTTTCGTTCGTCGCCACCCACTCTCCGTGGACGCGCGGCGAACACGCATGATCTGGCTCAGGGTGATTCCAACGTCGGCGGCCGACGACGCGATGGATCACACCCGCGGGGTCAGCTCGACAATCGCGATGGGACGCGTGGTCTTGCTCTGATACTGCGCGTAGCGCCCCTTGTTGACGTCATCGACGAGGTCCCAGCGTCGGGCGTAGTCGGGGTCGTCCGGGTAGGTGGCGCGGGCAGTGACCGGAACATGACGACGGCCGACCTGGATCTCGACGTCCGGGATGGCCTTCAGGTTGGCCAGCCATGCGGGCGGGCGCGGCGACCCGCCGTTGGAGGCGACGACGAGATAGGTCTCGCCGTCACGGGCATAGGTCAACGCCGTCGTCCGTGGCTGCCCGCTCTTGCGTCCGGTCATGTGCAGCAGCAGGGTCGGGTTACCCATCAGCAGACGGTGCCCGAGCAGACCATGACTGTGCTGGTAGATCCACTGATGCGCCGTGAGCGCGGTGACGAACAGGTCGGTCGACACCGACACGGGTGCGCTACTTCGACTCGTCGACCGGGGAGCCGCCACCCTCGGTGTCGTCGCTGGCGGTCGCGCTGGCGTCGTCGGACTCGTCCTCGTCCTCGTCCTTGGCGAGCGGGTCATAGCCGGGGACGCCCTCGAGCACGGTGAGTTCGTTGTCGATCGCGGCCTCGACCGCCTTGGCCTCGTCCTTGATCTTCTTGATGAACTCGGACATGTCGTCACTCCTCGTCACAGTTCGCCCGGGCCGCGGTGCACCGGGCAGACCTTCAGCGTATCGGAGCACGCCCGGTGGGCGGATTGTGACGCCCGGTCGACGGGATATGGCGCCCGGTCGATGGAGATTGTTGGGGGTCTGGGTGGTGGAGTGGTGACAGTTGGGTCCTCGAGACCTGTTGCGGTGGTGATGGTTCCGATACATGTGGGACCGGATACTCACCGGTGCAACGGGTCTCGAGGCTCCGTCGCTATCGCTCCTCCGCACCTCGACCACCATGAAGAGCGACCCAGGTCGGTGAGTGGAGAGCGGGTGGGAGAATCAGGCCCGCTTCAAGGTCGGGTCCTCCTCGTAGACCTCCTTGATGAGCGACATGTCGAAGATCTGCTCGGGCTTGATCTGGTAGCCGGCCTTGGCGAGGGCTTCGATGTTCTCGGCGATCAACGCGTCGGTCATGGTGAGCAGCCCGTTGGCCTTGGTGTCGTCGGAGACGACGAGGGTGTTCTGGGCGGTCGCTTCCTTGACCTGTTCGGCCTCGTCGAGTCCGAGATCCTTGCCGTACTTGGTGACGGCGAGTTTCGCCGAGCCCGCGGGATCGGCGACGGCGTCGTACCACCCCTGGATGTCGGCCTTGAGGAAGGCCTTCACCTTGTCGCGCTCGTCGTCGATGGTCTCCTGGCGCACGACGAGGGTTTCGGCGACGAGCGGCAGGTTGAAGTCCGCGAAGAGGAACGCCTTGTTCTCGAAACCCTGCTCGGCCAACGTGATCGGCTCGTTGGTGATGTAGGCGACCCAGCCGTCGACCTCACCCTTGGTCAGCGGGGTGGGGTCGTATTGCACGGTGATCTTCTGGACGTCGGATTCGGTGAGCCCGTTCGCGGTGAGCAGCGCCTTGAAGACGTTCTCGTTGGAGGCCTGCACACCGATCTTCTTACCCTTCATCTCCTGCGGGGTGTTGATGGGCTTGGCCGCCGAGGAGACGATGCAGAACGGGTTCTTCTGGAAGGTTGCCGCAACGGTTTTCAGCTTCGCGCCCTGCAGGATGACCGGAGCGGTGAGCTGCGGGGCGGTCATGCCGATCCACACCTTGTTCGACGTCAGACCCGTCTCCACGCCGGTACCCGCACCACCGCCGGTGAGCAGCTCCGGTGTGCCGACGCCCGCCTTCTGGTAGTACCCCTTCTCCAATGCCCAGTACTCACCGGCGAATTCGATGTTCTTCTGCCACGACAGCTGGACCTTCGGATTGGTCGACGACGCCCCGTTGCCGCCCGAACTGCCGCTGCTACACGCCGACAGCACACCGGCGGCGCCGAGCGCACCCGCTGCCCCACCGGCCATCAGCGTGTAACGAAGGAAGGATCGGCGATCGAATCCGGCGCTCCGACCGGCGGTTCCGCGCTGAGTGGTGTGGTGCTGATTCATGGTGTGGTGTCCCCTCTTTCCGGGCTGTGCCGGGTCTTCTACCTGTTGGTTCGTCCCGGGGCGACGATGGCCCGGGACGGTGGTTCGATCAGTTCTCACTCATGCCCATCTGCCGCAGCACCACCGTCTCGATCACGCCGACCACGGCGTAGACGATGATCGACGACACCGTGATCACCACGACCGATGCCCACAGCTGGTCGTAGGCGGCGGCCGGAAGGGCTTGCTGCAGAGTGGCTCCCAGACCTGTGTTGGTTCCGAGCCACTCGGCGACGGTCGCGCCGATGAACGCGCCGGGCACCGACACCTTGGCCGCGCTGAACAGTGCGGGCACCGCTGACGGCACGGCTGAGCGTCGTAGCGCGGTCCATCGGCCGCCGCCGTAGACGGCGATGACGTCGTCGAGATGTCGTGGGGCGTTGGACAGCCCGGTCATGATCATGACCAGTGCCGGGAAGAACACGACGATTCCACCCATCACCGCGACGACAGCGACACCGCGTCCGACGACGAGCGTGATCAGCGGGGTCATCGCGACCAGCGGCACCGACCGCAGGAGCATCGCGATCGGCATGAATGTCTGTGCGGCCGGGCGGTATACGACGAACAGTGCGGCGGCGAGCACCGCGGCGATCATGCCGGTGACGAAGCCCACCGCCGCATCCTTGAGGGTGATCCACAGGTCGGCGAGGATCTGGTGACGCGAATCCGCCGCGTCGGGCGCGGTGAACAGGTAGGCGTAGACGTCGGCCGGCGTGCGCCCGATGATGGGTCCGATGTCGGGGAAGGCCAACAGGAACAGCCACCAGATCACCAGGATCAGGATCAGCGAGGCGAGCAGCGATCCGAGGAATCTCGCGACCGCCCACAGACTTCCGGCCCCGGCGCTCATCCGAGCACCGCCAACCCCGTCGACCACCGCGTGACGAACCGCGCCACCACCGCGACGACCGCGTAACCGATACCTGCCACCAGCCCGGCGAGCAGCGCGATCGCCCACACCTGCGGGATGTCGCCGGCCTGCTGGGCGATGATCATCGCCGGTCCGGCACCTTGTTCGGGCATCGCGAGGAACTCGCCGAGTACCGCACCCAGCACCGCGGCGGGGGCGGCGATCTTGATGGCGGCCAACGTATTCGGGAGCGCGGCGACCGAGCGGACCCGCCACAGCTGCACGAGACGTCCGCCGCCGTACACCCGGACCAGATCGAGGCTGCCCTTGTGCGGCGAACGCAACCCCGACAGGGTGCCGATCATCGTCGTGAAGAACACCGAGATCGCCGCGAGGAACACGATCATCGTCTGTACCTCCGCGAAGGCCACCTGAACGATCGGTGCGACGGCGATGATCGGCGTGCAGTAGGAGATGATCGCGAGTTGGGTGGCGAGGCCCTCGACCGGCGGCACGACGATCACCAGCACCGCGAGCGCGATCGCCAGCGCGTTACCCCAGAGGAATCCGCGTAACGCCAGCGAGATGGTCGCCGAGAAATTGTCGACGTAGAACGCAGAACCCTTGTCGCCGATGGCCGTACACACCGCCCACGGGGTGGGGATGGTGCCGTGGAACCACTGCAGGGCACCGGCCATCCACCACAGCAGAATCAGACCGACGATGCCGATCGCGCCCGCGGCCCACCGGTCGGCACCCGCGCGCGACGCCGAGATGCTAGCCACCCACAGCCTCCGCGGCGGCGGGATCGGCGCCCTTCGCGCCGAACAGCAAGCCCGAGAGGTGATCGTGGATCGCGTGGAACTCGGGTGTACGCATCATCTCCGGGGTCCGGGGGCGCGGCAGATCGATGCGCACCGTCTCGATGACGCGTCCGGGCCGCGGACTCATCACCGCGACCACGTCGGAAAGGAACACCGCCTCGGCGATCCCGTGGGTGACCATCAGCGTGGTGGCGGGTTTCTCGGTCCAGATACGCAGCAATTCGATGTTCAGTCGTTGTCGGGTCATGTCGTCGAGCGCGCCGAACGGCTCGTCGAGCAACAACGCGGTGGGGCGGACGACGAGCGCGCGGGCGATCGAAACCCGCTGGCGCATACCGCCGGAGAGCACCGCGGGCTTGGCCTTCTCGAATCCGGTGAGTCCGACGAGCTCGATGAGGTCGGCGACGAGCCCATCGGAGGCGGGCATACGACCCACCTGCAGGGGCAGCTTGATGTTGGACTCCACCGACCGCCACGGCAGCAGCGCCGAGTCCTGGAAGGCGATCCCGAGTTCGTGATTACGTTGCAACTCCTTCGGGGACTGCCCGTTCATCAGTACGGTCCCCGACGTCGGGGACTCCAAACCCGCGAGGATGCGCAGAACCGTGGATTTTCCGCAGCCCGAAGGACCGAGAAGCGACAAGAACTCCCCTTCCGAGGTCTTGAGGTCGACCTCGGCGAGGGCGGTCACCGTCGACGATCCGCGGATCGTTCGAGTGGTGAATTCCTTGGTGAGTCCGGTGATGTTGAGTCCGGTGCCGGGTGGGCGCGGCGTGGCGAGAACCATGCGACGCCACATTAGGAGGGCGTCGTTTCTGTCGGGTTACCGACGCGTAACCGAGTTCGTCCACCTGAACGACGCACGCCCCGGATTCAGGTCCACGTGCCCTAGCGTGTGAGCGGTCGCAGTAGGAGGGGAATCAGTATGAGGGGAATGACGATGAACGCACCGCAGCACCATCCGGGCCAGCCGTATCCGCAACAGCCCTACGTGGGTCCGCCACAGCCGTACCCACAACCACAGCCGTACCCGCAGCAACCGTATGCCGGGCCGTACCTGGGTCAGCCCCACCCGCCGGGCGCGTACCGCGGTGCACCAACGGGCGCGTACCGCGCGGTCTTCAAGCGGCACACCGGGATGGTGGTCGTGGCGCTGACCAGCCCCAAGCAGACGGTCGGCACCTGGCCCGAGATCCGCAAGGCCTTCTGGGCGGCACAGACGCACTGCCTCACGCTGGGCTGGTGGGGCATCATCTCGTGTCTCGCCTACAACTGGATCGCGATCTTCGGCAACATCTCCGAACTCAACCGGGTCCGCGAACTCGCCAAGCGCAACGGCGACGCCTGAGCGAGGGCCCGATCGCGCGGACTCACGCCCGTTCGGTCGCGCGCATCGCCAGCCCGATCCGTGCGACCATCGCGTCGACGGCGAACTTCGGTTTGACGTTGACGTCGAGCGCCTCGCGGCATTCCAGCACCGCCTCCACGCATCGCAGCAACTGTTCGGGACTGGCGTACGAGGCCATCGGCCGGGTCGTGTCGTCGGTCTTGTCGGGGTGCATGGCGGTCACCTGCGCACCCATCGACAGCACCAGAGCGTCGCGGTAGAGGGCGGCGAGGTCGACCAGGGCCCGATCGAGGACGTCACGGCCGACCCGGGTGGCGCGTGACTTCTGGCGCTTCTCCAGTTCTTTCAACGCCCCGGCGCTCCCGCGTGGTGCACGGGCGGTGCCCTTGCCGGTGCCGCCGGCACCGAGGGCGGTCTTGAGTTCCTCGGTCTCGGCCTCGTCGAGCTCGGCACTGATCGCCTTGGCCGCGGTCTCGGCCGAACGCACGAGATCCTCGGCCGCCTTGTACGCCGTCGAGTCGCGGGTGGCCGCCCGCGCGATCCCGAGCGCCGATTCCCGTTGCGCCCGGGCGTCGGGGTCGGTGGCCAGGCGCTTCGCGCGCCCGATGTGGCCGCCACAGACCGACGCCGCCCAGCGGGCCGCCTCGGCGTCGATGCCGTCGCGATCGACGAGCACACGCTCGATGTCGGCGGTCGACGGGGTGGTCAAGGCGATGTGCCGGCATCGCGAGCGCAGTGTGACCGAGATGTCTTCGGGGTCGACCGACGGGGCGCACAGCAGGAAGACCGTACGTGAGGGCGGTTCCTCGACGACCTTCAACAGCGCGTTCGCGGCCTGCTCGGTGAGCCGATCGGCGTCCTCGACGATCACGATCTGCCAGCGGCCCGTGCCCGGACGACGCGAGGCGACCTGCACGATCTCACGCATCGAGTCCACCGACAGGCTCAATCCCTGCGGCACGATGTTGCGGACGTCGGCGTGGGTCTGCGCCATCACCGTCGAACAGGCGCGGCACTCGCCGCAACCGATGACGTCGGGGTCCTGACACTGCAGCGCAGCGGCGAAACAGGTCGCGGCCACCGACCGACCGCTGCCCGGCGGTCCGGTGAACAACCATGCGTGGGTCATCGACGACCGCGCGGGATCGCCGAGATCCTCGTTGCCGTCGGCCTCACCGAACATCGAGACGGCACCGGCGGCGTGCTCGTCGAGTCGATTCGCCAGGCCACGCGCTGCGCGGGCGGCGTCACGCAGGTCGGCGATGACCGTCGTCTGCCCGATCATCCGGTCGAAGACATTTGTCACACCCACACCCTAAACCGCACGTCGGACACGTCCGATTCGTCGACCGCGTTTAACAATTGCAAGCAGCCAGCTACCGTAGTTGACGTGATTGAGCGTCGGTCGAGGGTGTCAAAAGCCCTGCACACGGGGAAGTGGCTGATCCGCACCCCGTGGCCGATCCTTGCGCTCGACATGCTGCGCGCCAACCTCGTCGGCGCATTGTTCACCTTCGCTTTCCTGCGGTTCGGGATGCCCGCAAGCGACTCGTTCCGCTTCGACGAGATCACCACCCTCAATCAGGCGATCTTCGCCGCCTACCTCGTGGTGGCCATGATCGTCGGGGCGGTCTTCAGCATCCAACTGTCGTTGCCGGTGCTGATCTGGCATCGGCGCCGTACCCGCCTGGACAACGAGGGCGCCCGGCGGCGTGCCCTACAACTGCCGATGCTGCTGTCGGCGGTCAACGTCGGCATGTGGCTGGTCGGCGGCATCCTGTTCACCTGCGTGAATCTGACTGTCTCGCACCGGGATGCGTTCATCGTCGCGATGGCCAGCTTCATCGGCGCAATCGTCACCTGTGTGCTCAGCTTCCTCCAGTTCGAGAAGGTGCTGCGGCCCATCACGGTAGCGGCGATGGCCAACAACCCCGACAACGCGATCGCACCGGGGGTCACCACCCGCATCACCGTGTTCTGGGTGATCAGTGTGGTGGCGCCGATGATGGTCATCATCGGGCTGATCACGATGCAACGGCTGAACTTCATCGAGACCGACGCCGCCGGGCTGCAACGGCCGATCCTGTGGATGGCGTTGGCGTCGTTGGCCTTCAGCCTGCTCGCGATCGTGCGCGTGGTGGCGGCGATCAACGACCCCATCAAACAACTTCGCCGTGCGCAGTCGAAGGTGTCCGCGGGCGATCTGAACGCCGCGGTGAAGATCTACGACGGCTCCGACCTCGGCCTGCTGCAGGCCGGTTTCAACGACATGGTGGCCGATCTGCGCGAACGTCAGCAGCTGCGCAACCTGTTCGGCCGCTACGTCGGAGAGGACGTCGCACGACGGGCCATCGAGATCGGCACCGAGCTCGGCGGCGAGGAACGCTACGTGGGGGTGCTGTTCGTCGACATCGTCGGCTCGACGCGCCTGGCGGTGAACCGGCCCCCGCGAGAGGTCGTCGACATGCTCAACGAGTTCTTCCGTGTGGTGGTGGCCGTGGTCGGGCGGCACGGCGGCTTCGTCAACAAATTCCAAGGCGATGCCGCACTCGCGATCTTCGGTGCGCCCCTGGATCTGGAGGACTTCGCCGGTCGCGCACTGGCGTCGGCGCGCGAGCTGCGCATCGAGCTCTACCAGACCCTCGGCGACACCGACATCGGCATCGGGGTGTCGGCGGGCAAGGCGATCGCCGGCCACATCGGTTCCGAACAGCGCCTGGAGTACACCGTGATCGGCGACCCGGTCAACGAGGCCGCCCGGCTGACCGAGCTCGCGAAGGACGAGCCGACACGTGTGCTCGGGTCGGCTCGTGCGGTGTTCCTGGCCTCGCACGAGGAGGCCGAGTACTGGGAGATCGGTGAAGGCGTCGAACTGCGCGGACGCGGCATCGAGACCCTGCTGGCGCGCCCGCACGTCGACCCGATGAATACCAGCCCGATCCCGCTCACCGAGGTGCCCTGAGCACGCCTCACCTCGGCACGCTCATCCACCGGCCAGGGCCGGATTCGGACCTCAGCCCTCCGACGCGTCGGGTGCCGTCTTCTTCGCGGCCGTCTTCTTGGCAGTGGTCTTCTTGGCAGTGGTCTTCTTGGCAGCCGTCTTCTTGGCAGCGGTCTTCTTGGCCGGCGTCTTCTTCGCAGCCTTCTTGGTCGCCTTCTTGGCCGGGCCGCGTGCACGGCGGTCGGCGAGCAACTCCATCGCCCGCTCGGGGGTGATGGAGGCGACCTCGTCACCCTTGCGCAGGCTGGCATTGGTCTCGCCGTCGGTGACGTACGGACCGAAACGGCCGTCCTTGATCACCATCGGCTGCCCACTGACCTCGTCGTTCTTGCCGAGTTCGCGCAGCGGCGGCGCGGCAGCGGCCCGGCCTCGACGCTTGGGCTCGGAGTAGATCTTGAGAGCCTCGTCGAGGGTGATGCCGAACAGCTGATCCTCACTGGTCAGCGACCGCGAGTCGGTGCCCTTCTTCAGGTACGGGCCGTAGCGCCCGTTCTGGGCGGTGATCTCCTCGTTCGACGCCGGGTCGACGCCGACCACGCGCGGCAACGACAGCAGCTTCAATGCGTCCTCGAGCGTGACGGTGGAGATGTCCATGGTCTTGAACAGCGATCCGGTCCGCGGCTTGGGGCCCGCGGCCTTCTTGGCGGTCTTCTTCGCAGCGGTCTTCTTCGCGACCGCCTTCTTGGCGGCGGTCTTGGTGGCCGTCGAACCGCCGGAGGTCGATCCGCCCGTGCCGGCCGGGGTGTCGTCGAGCGGGACGACCTCACCGTCACCGGCGCCGCCACCGTCACGCGGGGTGGGCCCGGCCGGGATCGTCGCCGGCGCGCCGGCCGAGCCGGAATCGTCACCGTCGTCCTCGGCGGGCAGGATCTCGGTCACGTACGGGCCGAATCTGCCCTCCTTGACCACGATTTCGTGCCCGGTCACCGGATCGGTGCCGAGTGTGCGTCCCTCCTGCGGGGTGGAGAACAGTTTCTCCGCCACGGCGAGGGTGAGCTCGTCGGGCGTCATGTCGGCGGGCAGGTTGGCCCGCTGCAGGTCCGGTTCGGCGTCGGCGCTCGCGGCGACGTTGCGTTCGAGGTACGGCCCGAATCGTCCGACGCGCACATAGACCGGTCGGCCCTGCTCGTCGTCGAACAGGCGGATCGAGTTGACCTCGCGGGCGTCGATCTCCTCGAGATTGACCCCGACGAGCTTCTTCAACCCGCCGTGCTTGGCGATATCCGAGCCAGCTATTTCCGCGTCATGCTCGGCATTCGCGGCTGAATCACCGAAGTAGAACTCGGTGAGCCACCGGGTGCGGTTCTCCTGGCCATTGGCGATCTGATCGAGATCGTCCTCGAGGGACGCGGTGAAGTCGTAGTCGACGAGGCTCTCGAAGTAGGCCTCCAGCAAGCCGACGACGGCGAACGCGATCCACGAGGGCACCAGCGCGTTGCCCTTCTTGACCACGTAGCCACGGTCCTGGATGGTGCCGATGATCGAGGCATACGTCGACGGGCGACCGATGCCCAGCTCCTCGAGCACCTTCACCAGCGACGCCTCGGTGAAGCGGGCGGGCGGGTTGGTGGAGTGGCCGTCGGCCCGCAGCTCCGAGGCGGTCAACGACTGGCCCTCGGTCAGTTGCGGCAAACGGTTCTCGGCGTCGTCGGCCTGGCCGCCCGCCTGATCGTCGACGGTCTCGACGTAGGCCGACAAGAAGCCCGGGAAGGTGATCGTGCGACCCGACGCGGCGAAGGTGCATTCCTCGCCGCTGGAGGCGGTTCCGGTGATCCGCAGGCTCAGCGTGGTGCCCTTGGCATCGGCCATCTGGCTGGCCACCGTACGCTGCCAGATCAGCTCGTAGAGACGGAATTCGTCGGTCTCCAACTGACCGGCGACCTGGCCGGGAGTCCGGAATGTCTCACCGGCCGGGCGGATCGCCTCGTGAGCTTCCTGGGCGTTCTTGACCTTTCGCGTGTACTGCCGTGGGGTCGGGTGAACGAAGTTGTCGCCGTACAGTTCTCGCGCCTGGGTACGAGCGGCGTTGATGGCCGACTCGCTCAGCGTCGTCGAGTCGGTACGCATGTAGGTGATGAAGCCGTTCTCGTACAGGCGTTGCGCGATGCGCATGGTGCGGTCGGAGGAGAACCGCAACTTGCGGCCGGCTTCCTGCTGCAGCGTCGAGGTCATGAACGGCGCGTACGGCCGCCGGGTGTACGGCTTCTCCTCGACCGAGGTGACGGTCATGTCGGCGCCGTCGAGGGCACCGGCCAGCGCGGTGGCCCGGGACTCGTCGAGGACGATGACGCCGTCGGCCTTCTTCAGCACACCCTTCGGGGTGAAATCACGGCCGGTCGCGACACGGGCGTCGTCGACATTGACCAGGCGTGCGGAGAAGCTACGCGGATTGGACGCGTCCTCCTGCGACCCGGCGGCGTTCATCGTCGCGTCGATGTCCCAGTACTCGGCCGAGACGAACGCCATCCGCTCGCGTTCGCGCTCGACGATGATGCGGGTGGCCACCGACTGCACACGGCCCGCCGATAGCTTCGGCATGACCTTCTTCCACAGCACCGGGGAGACCTCGTAGCCGTAGAGACGGTCCAGGATGCGGCGGGTCTCCTGGGCATCGACGAGATCGATGTCGAGGTCGCGGGGGTTCTCCGCGGCCGCCCGGATCGCCGGCTCGGTGATCTCGTGGAACACCATCCGCTTGACCGGGATCTTCGGCTTGAGCGTCTCGAGCAGGTGCCAGGCGATCGCCTCACCCTCGCGGTCACCGTCGGTGGCGAGATAGAGCTCGTCGACGTCGCGCATCAGCGACTTGAGTTCGGTGACCGTCGACTTCTTGTCGGGTGAGACCACGTAGAGCGGTTCGAAGTTCTCGTCGACGTTCACCCCGAGCCGCGCCCACGACTGACCCTTGTACTTGGCCGGGACGTCGGCGGCGCCGCGCGGCAGGTCCCGGATGTGCCCACGGGAGGACTCGACCACATAGTTCGATCCCAGGTACCCGGCGATCTTGCGCGCCTTGGTGGGCGACTCGACGATCACGAGTCGTCGGATCGCTTTGCCGCTCGTGGGGCTTGTGGTGCTGGTCTCGGCCAACGGGGGTCCTTCGCTATCGAGTCGGTCACCGGGCGGATGATTGTGCCCGGAGCCGCTCTTGTTCGTTCAGTGGGTTTGTACCTTATAGATAGCGCCTATTGCACATCCGAATTCCCGGCAAGGTATACCCGACGGACCGGACATCTCTCATTCTTTTAAGGAATCACCTGGTCAGACGGCTGTGAAGCATGCATCACATTTTGGCGTCATCGGCGTGGCCCGATGCGGGGACCCGACGGGCGCGGGCGTCTCGGCGATCAGTCGGCACCGGGCCACTCGCGAGCCGACGCACCGGGCGGCGGCGGGCCGACGTACTCGGCCAACCGCGCCAGTCGGCGACGCCCCACCCGCAGCGCGGGCGCCCCGATCCGGTTGCCGACGAGGGTCGGAGCGATGCCGACCCGCATCAATGCGGTGGCGAGCAATGAATGCGAGTCCGGGCAATGCGCGTCGAGCCCGAGGAGATACTGTCCGGTCGGGTCGGTGCGGCCGGCCGCCAGTACCCAGAACCGCAACGCATGCGGTGTCGGGACCCACGCGGCGGGCATCGTCTTGACCGCACCCGTCGACCAGCGGCGGTGCAATTCGTCGAGATCCGGACTCGGCGCGGTGCGCGCCAGCGGATTGCCCTCGTCGGAGGTGATGACCTCGGCCTCGAGACCGACCGTCCGCACCTGCTCGGCGATTGCATCGGCACGCCACAGTTCGGCGACGACGACCGACACGCGCGTACCGATCAGGTCCGCCCAGGCATACACCGGCGCCGACTGCCCGGGACCGGCGAGCAGACCCGCCAGGTCGTCGATCGTCGGTTCGTCGGTCTCCGCGGAGAAGAACGCCAACTGACCCACGGCTATGAGACTACTGCGCCGCGCGATACCGGTGGCCCCGCGCGCCACCCGGGTCGCGATGAACTCCGGAGCCGGGCAGAGAAAACCGCTCCCGGTCTGGATGACCAGACCGGGAGCGGTTCAAGACAAACTCTTCGCGTTGCCGCGAGGTCGCCTATCAGACGGCGCGGACGCCCGTCGCCTGTGGGCCCTTCGTGCCCTGCCCGACCTCGAACTCGACGCGCTGGTTCTCTTCGAGGGTGCGGAAACCGGATCCCTGGATCTCGGAGTAGTGGACGAACACGTCGTCGGACCCCTCGTCAGGAGCGATGAAGCCGAAGCCCTTTTCCGCGTTGAACCACTTCACAGTTCCCTGTGCCATTACTGCAATCCTTCACATTCATTCGATCTGACTCCGATACGAGATGTACTCGCACCGTGGCCGGTTCTGACCGCCATACCTCGAAGAAACCCCGGTGAACCGTGGACGCGGTTCGGTGAGGGAATAACTCAGTACCACGGCTGCAACCCGATTCCCCCGATCACCGCAGTGACGATGCATCGGAAGAAGCTGCGGCCGCACATAGTCAATCACGTCTGACACCGATGCGATAGTCACAGGACCAGTGGGAACGAAAATGTGGACGATTACAGCCGATTGACATCAAGCGGTAACATCTGCGCGGGCGTCACGCCAGAGCGCCACATATCGATCCGGTCTCGAATTCCCGTCGCTTAGCGCGAGAACCACATTCGACTCCACGCGACACAGACGACAACAAAGAGTTATGAGCCTGCACACCTTCGGAACCGAACTCCTCCGCCGTTCCCTCGCCGGTACCGAAGCGGACTCTGGTCCTGTCACACACCTGTCCGTCATCCCATCGCGCACAGCGACTTTCACCGACTGGCCGGAATGGGTCGACGAGAACGTGCGCGAGGCATTCGAGGCAAACGGCATCACGAAACCGTGGATTCATCAGGCAGCAGCAGCCGAACATGCACACTCGGGTCGGCATGTGTCCATATCCACCGGCACCGCGTCCGGGAAATCACTGGCCTACCAATTACCGATCCTGAATACACTCCTCACCGAACCACACTCCACCGCACTGTATTTGGCTCCCACCAAAGCTCTAGGCGCCGACCAGATCCGGGCTGTCTCCGCACTGACCGCCGGCCGCGGACCCTTTGCACACCTCGCACCGTGCGCCTACGATGGCGACACCGATCCGGACATACGGCATTGGGCGCGCACGCATTCCCGGTGGATCTTCACCAACCCCGACATGTTGCACATCGGGATACTCACCGGCGTGCTCTCCGGTGGGAGTGGCTCGTCGACGGGCCCGGTGCGCGGACAGTGGCGGCAGTTCTTCCGGCACCTGCGATACATCGTGATCGACGAATGTCACCACTACCGTGGGGTGTTCGGTTCACACACGGCGCTGGTCCTGCGGCGGTTGTTGCGATTGGCACGTGCGTGCGGATCGAATCCGACGGTGATCGCGGCGAGCGCGACCGTCGCCGACCCGGCGGCTGCGCTATCCCGGCTCATCGGCGAACCGGCGGTCGGGGTGACCGAGGACGGATCGCCGCGCGGCGAACGCACCATCGCCCTGTGGGAGCCCGATTTCGTGCCGGGGATCAGCGGCGAGAACGGTGCACCGGTCCGCAGGTCCGCGGGCGCCGAATCCTCAAGACTACTCGCAGATTTCGTCATCGAGGGCGCACGCACGCTGTGCTTCGGACGCAGTCGGCGCGGAGTGGAGATCACCGCGCTCGGCGCCCGTGATCTGTTGGCGCACAGCGCTCCCGAACTGGTCGACAAGGTAGCCGCCTACCGTGCCGGATACCTCGCCGAGGACCGGCGCAAGCTCGAACAGGCCATCTCCTCCGGCGAACTCGTCGGCGTGGCCACCACCAACGCACTCGAACTCGGCGTCGACATCAGCGGCCTCGACGCCGTCATCATCGCCGGGTACCCGGGCACCGTCGCATCGTTCTGGCAGCAGGCCGGGCGTGCCGGTCGTCAGCGCACCTCGGGCGACGCGCTCGTGGTGCTCGTCGCCCGCGACGATCCGCTCGACACCTATCTGGTCCATCACCCGCGGGCATTGCTGGGCACGCCGGTGGAGGCGCCGGTCATCGACCCGACCAATCGCTACATCCTCGGCCCCCACCTACTCTGTGCGGCAACCGAATTCCCGTTGCAGGACGCCGAGATCGAGCAATGGCGCGCCGGCGAGCTGGTCGCCGACCTCGCGGCGCAGGGGCTGCTGCGCAGGCGCAAGGCCGGCTGGTATGCCGCGCCCGGGGTGGATCCGCACGGCGACATCGACATTCGCGGCGGCATCGGCGGGCAGATCCTGATCGTCGACGCGACCACCTCGGAGTTACTCGGCACCGTCGACGCCGGACGCGCCCCGGCCACCGTGCATCCCGGGGCCGTGCACATCCATCAGGGCCGCACCTACGTCGTCGACGAACTCGACCTCGACGACGGACTGGCGCTCGCCCATCCCGAGGAGCCGGACTGGACGACCTCGGCGCGGGAGACCGCCGAGATCACCATCACCGACGTCGTCGCCGCCACCGATCACGGGGTGTTGCGGACAGCGCTGGTCGACGTCGACGTCACCCATCAGGTCGTCGGCTATCTCCGTACGCTGCTCTCCGGCGAGGTGCTCGACGCCGTCGAACTCGACATGCCACGTCAGACCCTGCACACCCGCGCGGTGATGTACACGCTGCCGCCGGAGGTCCTCGCCGCCGACGGGATCGACGCGACCCGCCTGCCCGGCTCGCTGCACGCCGCCGAACACGCCGCCATCGGTCTGCTGCCGCTGATCGCGACGTGCGACCGCTGGGACATCGGTGGGCTCTCCACCAACCTGCACCCCGACACCGGACTGCCGACGGTGTTCGTCTACGACGGCTATCTGGGCGGCGCGGGGTTCGCCGAGCGCGGCTACACCGAATTCGCCGCCTGGATCGCCGCCACACGCGACGCCGTCGCCGGCTGCGGCTGCGAGAGCGGCTGCCCGTCGTGCGTGCAGTCCCCCAAGTGCGGCAACGGAAACGATCCCCTCGACAAGGCCGGAGCCATCACCACCTTGTCGCTGCTGTCGGCGTTGCTCGCAGGGTGAGACGCCACCTGCGCCCGTCCGAGCATCGTCGACGCAGGTCAGCGCCCCGGTGCGTAGCCTTCGCCCACGTGAATCATCAAGGCGTCTCGGTGAATTCCGTGTCGGAGGGAACCAAACCCTCGTTTCTCGGCGATAATCGACCAATGCAGGACAGCGATGCCGGGCAGGACGGGGAAGCCGGGCTCGACCGGGACGCCGGGCACACCAGGGCGCAGGGCACGATCCTGCGGCCGTGCCCGGTGTACTTCCTGCTCGCCCGCCCCACCCAGGAACCCGACCGGATGCCGTCGACGATCGGTGAGAGCGACGTGTTCTTCTCCGAGGCCGAGGCACTCGACGCCCTCGACATCCACTTCGCGTGGGCGTCGGCCAGCCTGGAGAACCCGGCCGTGGCCGATACCGCGCAGTGGTATCTGCAGAGCGCCATGGTCGGGCCCCGGATCAGCCCGTCGCTCGGTGAGGTGTACCTCGCGATTTCCGAGGGCTCCTCGGGTGACACCTGGGCAGCTGCGGGCGGCTTCCTCACCGAGGGTGAGGTGGTGCACTGGGCGCCGTTCGTCAGCGCGGTGCGCCCGCGAATCCGCACCGCGTACGGCGACGGCGTCCTGGAATTGGCCTACCGGGGTGACACGTCGGTGTATTTCGGTCAGGTGTGGTTCGCGCCGATGCATTCGGTACGGGTGTACCCGAAACGGATCATCGTCGGCGACGACGCCATCGGTTAGGGCCCTTCGAGGTTGGTTTGTTCACTCCGCCGGACCCGCCCGCGCCGCCGCCGACGCATCACGAGAACCGAAGAGCCCCAGCGTGATCGGCACGCCTACCTCGACGACGGTGTCGGCGCCGTCGGTCCGACACCGACGCAGCACCACCCCCGAACGCTGATCGTCGACCACCTCCCGGGCGGTTGCGCACGCATCACCGTCACTGGAGACGTGATCGATGGCCGCGGCGAGGGCCGCGAGGTCGGCGGCCGACTGCGCCCGGTGCCGGGCGATCACCGCCGCACCGACGTAGACCAGCATCACCAGGACCGACACCACCCCGACGATGACCCCGGCCGCGGCGACGGTGGCGTAACCACGATCGTCACGGGCAAGGCGCACAAGCATTTTCACGGCGTCACCCCCGGCGCGATGTCGACCTGATCAAAGCCGTCCGGCTCCTTGGCCGCCACCGCCCGGGCCGACATCGTCAGCCCGGGCAGCGACAGCACCCGGTCGGAGACCGAGACGACGACCTTGCCGCCCTGCTCGCTCACCGCGATGGTCGCGTCGGCGCCGACCAGCCGGGCTCCGGCCGCCCGCGCCCCGGCGTCACCGGCCGCGGTCAACCGCGCGACCTCACGGGCGGCGTCGGTGCACCGGATCTCGGCGATCACCGCACCGATCGCCCCGACACCCAGGATGAGGACGGCCACGATCGCGGCGATCGCATACGCCGCCTCGACGGTGACCATGCCCGCGTCATCGTCCAAGACACGTCGCAGCACGCCACGTCGCGCCACGCCCCGACGCCGCGCTCCCATCAGCTCACCGAGGTGTTGAGGGCCTTGTTGATGATCCCGGTGAGTGCGGAAACGATGTCGTTGCCGGTGACGACGGTGTAGAGGATCGCCCCGAATGCTGCGGCAGCGATGGTGCCGATGGCGTATTCGGCGGTACTCATTCCCTCCTCGTCGCTGATCAGGCGCAACGTCTGGGCGTTGAGCCAGTCACCCGCAGCGCGGAAGCCGGGAACGCCGCGTGGGTTCTCGATGGGGTCGGCATCGTCGGGAGGGCTTTGATTCATGGTGTGTGACATGGTTTTTCCTTTCGGGGTTCGGACGTTGCGGTAATTGGACGCAGCGGGCGGCGATTTGGCTCCCTCCCGGCGCGAGTTTTTCTAGGGCGTGTCTCCCAATTCCTCTCCGATGGATTTGCGAGGTCGATGGTTTCCTGGCAAGGCGGAGGAGGCGCCGTCCTGAGGTGCGAGGCACGAGCCTCGAAGGGGAGCGATAGCGGAGCTATCGTGACCGACGACAACGCCGCCAGGGGGCCATCGAGCCGCAAAGACGCGCAAAGGGAATTGGGAGACACGCCCTAGAGATCTCCCAGGGTCTGCGACGCGAGGCCGATGACCACGGGCACGATGCCCAGACAGATGAAGGCCGGCAGGAAGCACAAACCCAATGGGCCGCTGACCATCACCCCGGCCCGCTCGGCGCGGGCCAGCGCTTCGTCGTGGGCACGCCGGCGGAGGTGTTCGGCGAGTTCGCCGACCCCGTCGGCGAGTGCCGACCCGGCTCGCGCCGATCGTCGGGCGAGCATCGTCAGATCCGCGAAACATTCGGCGCCGAGGTCGGTCGACGACGCCCGCCGCCGACGTCGTCGGGCACCCGGTGACACCTCGGGAGCAGCCCAGGCCCGGTCCGGGTCGGCGCCGAGTTCGAGGAGTTCTGCGGTCGAGGTCAACGGCCGCGCCAGGGACGGCGGCGCACTCGACGCTGCAACCCGGATCGACTGTGCCACAGGTAGTCCGGCACGTAGGCACACCGAGAGCAGGTCCAGTGCGGCCGCGGTGGCGAACGGGTCCGTCCCGCGGTCACTCACCCCGAGGAATCGTGGTTCCCGCGTGGGCGGTGCGGGCAGATCGATCACCCGGTAGAGACGCCATCGCGCGGCCGGCCAGATCCAGCAGGCGAGGGCCACCAGGAGCACGGCCAGGGCCTTCACCGGGCCACTCCCATGCGCAGACCGCCGCTCACGGGGCCACCACCTTCGCGGCGATGCGATCCGCCCAGAGCAGCCCGCCCGCGACCAGACCGGTGCCCACGATCAGCAGGATTCCACCGAGCCCACCGCCCAGCAGCGTGGACAGCGGTTGCGCACCGGTGGCCTGCCCGAGGGCGATGCCCAGGACCGGTAGTCCGGCCAGGACGGTCGCGGTGGCCCGGGGGCCGGCCATTCCGGCCCGCGTACGTTCGACGAAGGCCTTGCGGGCCAACAGATCCGAGCGGACCGATCCCAGCAGATCGGCCAGCGGCAGCCCGTGGGTCTCCGAGGTCTGCCAGGCCACGGCGATACGCTGCCACGATTCGTCGTCGCCGTGCGTTGCCGCGGAGTCGATCAGGATGCCGCCGCCGAGCTCGGCGCGGCCGGCCAGCATCGACAGCGCTGCGGGCACCGAATCCGTCTGTCCGGTAACGCCTTCCCCGCCGGCACCGGCCATGGCCGTCATCTCCGCCGCCGCGGCCGCACAGGCATGGGCGGGTGGTGCACCGACCGAGAGTTCGGCGATCATCAACGACAGCGCGGTCAACAGATCATCTCGTCGCGCGTCGACCTGCTCGGTGGTACGGCGTCGATGGGCCCGCCAGATGTGGACGCCCGCCACGATTCCCGCAGCGACCGCCGCCGCGATGCCACCGGCCAGCAGCGCACCGCAGATCCCGATCGGCACGACGAGCCGTCGGAGCACCCCGACTCCCCTGGCCTGCGGATTGCGCCCAACCGGAGGGCGAAGACGATGGGCGGCACGCGGCGCACCCGACCACAGCACCGCGCAAGCCGCGGCACACAGGATCACTGTCATCGGGTCGCGACCATCTCGTCGAAAAGAGTTCGGTGCGAGGTGAATCCGGCACTGCGCAACCAGATCGGCACGACGGTGACCAGACCATCGGCACCGCGACGCAGGACACCGATCTCGGACAGTCCACGCGTCCCGTCGACGTTGCGGGCGACGCCGAAGACCACGTGGACGGCCGCGGCGAGCTGGCTGTGCAGGGCGTCGCGGCCCATCCCGCCCAAGGCGGCGAGCGCCTCCATCCGGGCGGGCACCTCGGCGGTCGAGTTGGCGTGCAAGGTGCCGCCACTGCCGTCGTGTCCGGTGTTCAGGGCGGTCAGCAGGTCGATCACCTCCGCACCCCGGACCTCGCCGAGAATGATCCGATCGGGCCGCATCCGCAGCGCCTGGCGCACCAGTACCCGTACCGCAACCTCGCCCGCCCCTTCGACATTCGCCGTTCGCGCGACCAGTCGCACGACGTGCGGGTGGGTCGGCGTCAGTTCGAGCGCATCCTCGACGCACAGGACGCGTTCGGCGGCGCCCATCTGTCCGATCAGCGCACCGAGAAGCGTCGTCTTGCCCGACCCGGTGCCGCCGATGATCAGGAACGACAACCGGGCACCCAGCACCTCCCGCACGACCTCGGCCGCCTCTGCCGGAATCGCACCGGAGGCCACCATCGCATCGAAACCCATACCGGCACTGCGCAGCACGCGCAGCGACAAACAGGTGCCGTCGGCAGCCAACGGGGGGATCACCGCGTGCAGGCGGACTGTGTATCCCCGGCGTCCGACATTCGACAACTGCCCGTCGACCCACGGCTGGGCGTCGTCGAGTCGGCGTCCGGCACCCAACGCCAGCCGTCCGGCCAGCCTGCGAACCGCGGCGTCGTCGTCGAAGGTGATCCCCGAGAGTTCCAGTCCTGCACCCCGATCCACCCACACCCGGTGCGGCCCGACGACGAGGATGTCGGCGATCCCCGGCTCGGCCAGAAGTTCTTCGAGCCGGCCGGCGCCGGTCAACTCGGTCTGCAGATATCGCAGCGCGGCGAGGAGATCGGTGTCGCCGAGCACCCCACCGGCCTCGGCGCGGATCGCGTCGGCGATCACCGCCGCCGTCGGCTCCACCGCGTCGGCCGCCAACCGGGAACGCACCCGATCCAGCAGCGCCTCGTCGGTGTGTGCGCTCATCCGGTCCGCCCCGTCCCGAGCGCCCCGACACCGAGCGCCCCGACACCTTGGGCCCCGACACCTTGGGCCCCGACACCACCGACACCGACGCCAAGGGCCCGGTACACCGCTCGTGCCGCGCGCCCCAACGGACTGCGCGCGCCGATCCCCGGTCGTCCGCTCTCCAGCCGCGCCGGCAGTCGCGGGTCCGGTCGGTAGGCGGCGAGCAATCGCAGGTCGGCGGCCTCGGCGATCTGCGGGGCGCGCAGCCCGCCCGGCGAGGGACCACGCACGACGAGCGCGAGATCGGCGGCGTCGGCGAGCAACCGGTCGGCGATCTGGCGGGCGGCGGCACAGCCGACAACGGTCGGTGAGGTCACCAGGACGACGAGATCCACCGATTCGACCACGCCGCGAACGATGTCGGTGTCGGCGCGGGGCAGGTCGACGACCACCAGATCACCGTGCGAGCGCCCGGCGTCGATGGTGGCGAGCACCGCATCGGCGTGAACCGGGCGGGAGTCGTCGCGACGGCCGGTGAGCACCGCGATCCGATCGTCGACTCGCGGCAGAGCGCGGTGCAGCGCAAGTCCGTTGACCGCACCGCCCTCGAGCGTCAGATCCGGCCATCGCAACCCCGGCCGATCCTCGATGCCGAGAATGAGGTCGAGACCGCCACCGAGGTCGTCCGCGTCGAGCAGCAACACCTGCTCGCCGGCCTCACCCGCTGCCGTCGCCACGGCGGCGGCCAGCACCGACGCCCCGGCCCCGCCGTGCGCACTCATCAGCGCGACTCCGCCACCGGTGGCCCGTCGTGGCGTACGCAACTCGGTCAGCGCGCGCACCAGATGCCCCTCGTCGGCCGGCAACAGGGCGGCGTCGCCGGCGCCGAGATCCATCGCCGAACGCCAGACGTCGGCGGGAGGCGCGGAGTCGGCAACCAGCAGCACCCCGGCTCGGCGCGGCACCGACGTCGAGGCCAATGCGCCCACCGCGGGCGGATCGACGACGACCGCACGAGACCGCAGCCACTCGGCGCGACAGGTCGCGGGATCACCGAGGATCAGCCGATAGCCTGCGGCCGCGGCGCACCTGGCGACGTCATCACGCAGATCGTCGTTGACGAGGGCGAGGAGGGCTTCGGTCATGAGCGCCATCGTGGCCGATTCCGGCGTCGTCGTTCTGTGTCCGCGTGCGCGGAGGGTCTCGGCCTGTGGACGCAGAGAGTTCTGTGGAAGGCACCACGCGGGAAGGCACCACGCGCTTGGGAGAACGGCAACGGCGATAGGGGAATCGGCGAGCTGACTTGCTCCAGATAGAGGACAACCCCGGCCAGGGGGGGGGGGGAGGAGGCCGGGGTCGTCGCGCTTCAGCCCCGGGGGGTCGGGCTGAAGGGCACCGGTCCGAAGACCGGGTACTCACGACTATACACGTTCGTACGACACTCGCAAACAACTCGCGAAACCCGGCACAACATCGTTAATTCGTCTCACTGCCTGCGGGTTTGTTGATCTGAACGAATGACACACAGCGGCAATCGCCGCCTCCTCGACCCGCATCGAGCGGGATAGCCGAACTCGACTTACAACATCGCGTAACTCCAGTACGATGCCCGAAATGAGCGATGAGCGCCCGCGGGTCCATCAGACGCCGCCGGTCGCCGCGTTCTTCGATCTCGACAAGACCGTCATCGCGAAATCGTCGGTCCTCGCCTTCAGTCGCCAGTTCTTCACCGAGGGCCTGCTCGACACCCGCACGCTGCTTCGTTCGGCCGTCACCCAGTTGAGCTTTGCCCGCTCGGCTGCCGACGCCGACCACGTCGAGCGGCTGCGCAGGCACATCACCACGATGTGTCAGGGCTGGGATGTCTCCGAGGTGAACCGGATCGTCGCGGAAACCATCGACGACGTCGTCCGGCCGCTCGTCTACAGCGGTGCGGTCGATCTCATCGACGCGCACCGGCAGAAGGGACATGCCATCGCCCTGGTATCGGCGTCGGGGCAGGAGATGGTCGAGCCGATCGGCGCCATGCTGGGCGTCGATCACGTGCGTGCCAGCCGGATGCACATCACCGACGGCCACTACACCGGCGACCTCGATTTCTATTGCTACGGCGAACAGAAGGCCGCGGCCATCCTGCAGATCGCGCAGGAGCACGGCTACGATCTCGACCTCTGCTACGCCTACTCGGATTCGGTGACCGATCTGCCGATGCTCGAGGTCGTCGGGCGGCCCACGGTGGTGAACCCCGACAAGCAATTACGCCGGCACGCCGAGGACAACGGCTGGCCGATCCTCGACTTCGACCGCGATCCGGACCCGTCGTTCGCCGGCGCGCCAGCGCTGGCCGCGGCGGTGGCCCTGGGGCTCGGCGCCGCGGTGGGATGCGGCGTCGGAATCCGTCTCACCAGGCCTCGACGCACCGCCGCGGCGAGCGTCGGACTGCACCTCTGAAATGCCGTAAACCGTTGCACCAGTGCACCAGTCGTCGGTGACGTGAACGCCACCGAACATTGACACGCTTGAGTCTTGATGTGATCGCGATCACGGTGTACAAAGGTCATACGGAACCTCGGAAGGCAAAGTTCGCCCCGGAAGAGAAGGAGCGGACCCCCATTCCGAGCACTTCCCAGCACGAGCGGCAAGTACCCACGCGGAGCGAGCCGCATAAGGCACAAGTGTTGTGCGCCTGCGACATCGCGGCCATGTGAACGACTACCCTCGACGGCAGCGCCCCGACCCTCGGACAGCGCCGACGACATCATCTGATGGCGTCGTGATGGGACGAGATTGGCAGCGCCGGAACGGTATTCGGGCAGATGACCGTGGTCAATCGCCGAGGCGGTACCCACAACCCACCAAGCACGCTTGGTAGCTTTCGTTCGTGCTATGCGGGCGGCGACCCGGTTTTCGAACCGGATCGCCGCCCGCAGTGTTGTGTGAGCCCAATGTTGTATGGGCCCAGTGTTGCGTGACCCCGGTGTTGTACCGCCCGGTCAGCCGGCCCGTGCGGCGTCGGCGATCGACTTCGCTTCCGCCGCACCGGCGGTGAGCGCCTCGCAACAGAAGACGATCCACTCCCCCAGCGCTTCGGCACGGCCGGTGCCGAAGGCCTCCGCCAGGACGCGATAGTCGGCGACCCGCCGCAGCCATGTCACCTCGGGGACGCCGAGATTGTGCGGATCAAGACCCGACGACGTACACACCAACCGCGACGCAGCACGGGCGACGATCCCGTTGGCGGATCGAAAGGCGTTCAGGCTCAGTAATTCCCCGTGGACGACGGCCGCGAGGACCGGCGCACCCACCCTGGTGCCGCCGGTGATCAACTGGCTGAGCAGGTCCAGGCGGGTCGCGACGTCGGCATCGGCGCGCGGGCGGCCGAGTTCGTCGGGATCATCGATGAGATCGGCGGCGGCGAGCATGTGCAATCGCGCGAAGGCCTGTGCGGGAGCACGCCGGAACACCGAGGTGAGGCTTTCCAGCGAATCACCGTCAAGTGCCTGGGCCACGCGCATGGCGCCGGCGAGGACCGGGTCGTCGAAGTCGCCGTCACGACGCAGCTCGACGCTACCGCCGTCGATGGCCGCCGATGACCGTCCGGCTCGCCAGGACGCCTCGGTGGCCGTCTTGTCCCAGCCGCGCAGGTTCGCCGGATGCCGGTGCACCGCGCCCAGCGCGTCGCGTGCGGCGTCGGCCGCGGCGGCCACCCCGGGCAGGTCGGCGAGCGGTGCGAGCGGGTCGG
The DNA here is from genome assembly GCF_030077625.1 of Gordonia sp. L191. Lineage (NCBI taxonomy): Bacteria > Bacillati > Actinomycetota > Actinomycetes > Mycobacteriales > Gordoniaceae > Gordonia > Gordonia sp. L191. Next base: position 4,423,196 of record NZ_CP125996.1, read on the forward strand.
AGGTCATCCGAACACCATAATCCGCACCGCCGGAGCGACCCGCCCGGGCTGTCGCGTGGGCGAGCGTCGGCGATGGCGGCCGTCAGGCCACGCCGCCCCCGAGGGGGATCGACCGGCCGGGGATCGCCTCGAGCAACGCTCGCGTGTACTCCTCGCGCGGCGCGGCGAAGATCTCGTCGGCCGAACTGTGTTCGACGACGCGTCCCTTCTCCATCACCAGCACGTCGTCGGCGATCTGGCGGACCACCGCGAGGTCGTGGGTGATGAACAGATAGGTCAACCCCATCTCGCTCTGTAGGTGATCGAGCAGGGTCAGGATCTGATCCTGGACCAGCACGTCGAGCGCCGAGACCGCCTCGTCGCACACCACGACCTCCGGCTCGAGGGCCAACGCGCGCGCGATCGCCGCGCGCTGGCGCTGCCCACCGGAGAGTTCGTTGGGGTAGCGATGCATCGCCGACGCCGGGAGCGCGACCCGATCGAGCAGTTCACGCACCCGCTTCTCCCGCGAGGCCTTGTCACCGATCTTGTGCACCCGCAACGGCTCCTCGATCACCCGGTAGATCGAGAACATCGGGTCGATGGAGCCGTAGGGATTCTGGAACACCGGCTGGATACGACGCCGCAGCGCCAGCGCCGAGCGGCCACGGACCGTCGAGACGTCGGTGCCGTCGAACTCGACACGACCCGACGTCGGCGCCAGCAGGCCGAGCACCATCTGCGCGACGGTCGACTTACCCGATCCGGACTCCCCGACGATCGCGGTGGTGGTGCCGCGCGGCACCGCGAAGCCGACGTCGTCGACCGCGCGGAACGGGGTCGATCGCCACGGCACCTTGCCACGGACCGGGAAGTCCTTCACCAGTTTGTCGGCGACGATAAGGGCATCGGAATCGGTTGTCGGCGAACTGTTCCCAACGACGTCGGCCTCCGCAGCCGGCCCGTCGGGGCGCGGTGTCGTCGTCGCCCGCATCCTGCGCCGGGCGACCAGCGAGGGTGCGGCCTGCACGAGCCGCCGGGTGTAGGCGTGCTGCGGATGCTGCAGGATCTCGGTGGCCGGACCCGATTCAACGACCTTGCCGCGATACATGACGACGATGTGGTCGGCACGCTCGGCGGCCAATCCGAGGTCGTGCGTGATCAGCAGAACCGCCGTGCCGAGTTCGTCGGTGAGTCCGTCGAGGTGATCGAGGATCTGTCGTTGCACCGTCACATCGAGGGCCGAGGTGGGTTCGTCGGCGACCAGGAGTTTCGGACGGCACGCCAGACCGATCGCGATGAGCGCGCGCTGACGCATACCCCCGGAGAACTCGTGGGGATACTGATTCATCCGGGACGCGGCGTCGGACATGCCCGCCTCTTCGAGGACCTCCGCGGCGCGCTTCTTCGCGGCGGCCCCCTTGGCGACCTTGTTGACCTCGATCGCCTCGCGAACCTGGAATCCCACCTTCCACAACGGGTTCAGGTTCGACATCGGGTCCTGGGGGACCAGACCGATTCCGGTGCCTCGCAACTGGTCGATCTGTCTCTTCGACGCCGTCGTGAGATCCATGCCGTCGAACATGATGGTGCCGCCGGTGATCCGGCCCGTTCCGGGCAACAGGTCGAGCACCGCATTGGCGGTGGTGGTCTTGCCCGACCCGGATTCGCCGACCACGGCGACGGTTTGGCCGGGATAGACGCGCAGATTCACCCCCGACACCGCGCGCGTCGGGTTCTTCGCGCTCCCGAAGGACACCTCGAGGTCCCGGATCTCCAACAGCGGGGCGACGGCGCCTGCGGTGTCGCCGGTCTCGGCGGCGGTGGGTTGTTCGGTCATCGTGTCCTCGATTTCGGGTCGAGCGAATCGCGCAGGGCATCACCCATGAGCATGAAGCTCAGAACCGTGAGGGCAAGTGCGCCTGCGGGATACAGCAGGATCGGATTGCCCGACCGCAGCAGACTCTGACCGGCGGCGATGTCGATACCCCAGGAGACCGCCGTGGCGGGCAGCCCGATGCCGAGGTAGGACAACGTCGCCTCGGTCACGATGAACACACCGAGGGACACCGTACAGGTGACGATCACCGGGCCGAGTGCATTCGGCACCACGTGCGAGAACACGATGCGCCGCCGAGAGGCTCCCAGCGATGTGGCTGCGGTGATGAATTCGTTGTTCTTGATCGATATGGTCGCGCCGCGGGCGATGCGCGCGATCTGCGGCCAGCCGAAGACGGCGAGGATCGCCACCACCGTCCACACCGTCCGGTGGGTGAACATCTGCATGATCACGATCGCGGCCAGGATCAGCGGCAGCGCGAAGAAGACGTCGGTGACGCGCGACAGCAGGACGTCGAGCCACCCGCCGAGATAGCCGGCGAGGACCCCGATCAGACCACCGACGACGAAGACCAGCAACGTGGTGCACACGCCGACGATCACCGAGTCGCGGGCCCCGAAGATGGTGCGTGCGTAGATGTCACAGCCCTGCAGGTCGGTGCCGAACCAATGCGACGAACTCGGCGGCAACAGGCTGTTGCCGCCCTGGCAGTAACGCGGGTCCTGATGGGCGAACAGCGACGGGAACAGGCAGATCAGAATCACCAGGATGATCATGACGGAGGCGACGATGAAGGTCGGACTGGTCCGCAACTGCAACCAGGCGCCCTTCCAGAAACCGGCGGAGCCGCCGGTGTCGCGGACCGGATCGGCATCGAGGACCTCGACCTCGTCGTCAGGGGCGACGAAGCGATGTTGGCCCGGCAACGGACGGCCCGAAGGGTCGCTCTCGCCGAGGGTTGAAGGGTCGCTCTCGCCGAGGGTTTCGGCGTCCGAGCGCAGGACCTCGGCCTCGGATTCGGGTGGGAAGAAACTGTCAGGCATAGCGGATCCTCGGATCGATCACGGCGTAGAGCAGGTCGACGACCAGATTCGCCACGAGGTAGATGAGTACGAGCACGGTGACGATCGACACCACCGTTGGTGCCTCACCGAGACTCACACTGCGGAAGATGGTCTGACCGATCCCGTTGATGTTGAAGATGCCCTCGGTGACCACCGCACCGGCCATCAGTGCGCCGAGATCGACGCCGAGGAAGGTGATCACCGGGATCAGCGAGTTGCGCAGGATGTGCACGATCACCACCCGCGGACGGGAGGCACCCTTGGCCGTCGCGGTCCGCACGAAGTCGGCAGAAGAGTTCTCCGCCACCGAATTACGGGTCAATCGTAAGACGTAGGCGAACGACGCCGACGCCAGCACGAAGGCCGGTAACCACAGGTGTGCGAGGTCGTCGTTGGCCCCGACGGTCACCGGTGCGATCCCCCACTTCACCCCGAAGAGGAACTGGGCGATGAAGCCGATCACGAAGATCGGGACCGCGATGACCACCAGGCTCGCGAACAGCACCGTGGCATCGAACCATCCGCCGCGGCGCAGACCGGCGATGACGCCGAACAGGATGCCGAACACGGCCTCGATGATCAGCGCGAAGACGGCGAGCCGGATGGTGACCGGAAATGCTTGGGCCATCACGTCGGCAACGGGTCGTCCGGAGAAGGACAGGCCGAGGTTACCGGTGAAGATGCCGCTCAGATAGTGCCAATATTGTTGGAAGAAGCCGTCGTTGAGGTGATACTGCTCCCGGATCTGCTCGCGGACCGCAGGGGTCAGCGGTTTGCCGCCACCCATCGCCGCGGTCGGATCGCCCGGCAGGCTGAACACCATGAAGTAGAGCAGCAGCGTGGCCCCGAAGAAGACCGGGATCAGCTGGAGAACTCGTCGGATTGTGTACCAGAGCATGTCAATTCGTCTCTCGTGCGCAGCATCGACCCACCCGACGGAGTACCGGTCATCACCGTGCGGTGACGACCGGTACCCGCCGAACGGGCGGGATGCCTCAGCCCTTGGTCAGGTTCGGGTAGTCGGGGAGGTTGTTCCAGGTAATGGTTCCCTTGACCCCCTGGGCCAGACCCAGCGTGGAGACGTAGTCGAACAGCGGGATCGCCGGCAGGTCCTGCAGCAGGATCTGCTGAGCGCCGTTGGCCGCCTTGTAGGCCGCATCGTTGGTCGGCTGCGCGAGCGCGTTGTTGATCGCCGCGTCGAACTGCGGGTTGGAGTAGTCGCCGTCGTTGGAGCCGGCCCCGGTCACATAGAGCGGGTACAGGAACTCCAGCATCGACGGGTAGTCACCCTGCCAGCCGGTGCGGAAGGCGGTCTTGATGGTGCGCGCGTTGACTTCCGAGCGCAGCTGCTTGAAGGTCGGCACCGACTCACCGTGCGCGTCGATACCCAGCGTGTTCTTGATGTCATTGGAGGCCGCGTCGATCCACTCCTTGTGTCCGCCATCGTAATTGGAGGCGATGACGAAGCTGCCCGACCACGGGGCGATGGCATTGGCCTGCGCCCACAACTGCTTGGCCTTGGCGGCGTTGTAGTCGAGCACATCGGAGCCGGGGATATTGGCGTCGTATCCCGGCAGCGATGACGAGGTGAAGTCGCGGGCCGGGGACCTCGTACCGGCGAAGATGTTCTGGGCGATCTGCGGACGGTTGATGGCCATCGAGATCGCCTGTCGCCGTAGGCGACCCTCCTCACCGGAAAAGTGCGGCAAGGTCTCCGGAATGGTCATCGTCAGGTTATAGGCGACGGGCTTGTTGATGACCTGCGACTCCCCGAGATCCTTCTTGTAAGTGCGCAACGCCGAGGTGGGGATGACCTCGAGCGCATCGAGGTTGCCCGACTGCAGGTCACTGTAGGCGGCGTCGGGGTCCTGGTAGGCGACGAAGGTGATGCCCTTGTTCTTCGCCTTGTCGGGACCGGGATAGTCCGCCTTGGCCTCGACGTCGATCTTCTGGTTGTGCTGCCAGTCGACGAACTTGTAGGGGCCGTTGCCGATCGGCTTCTGACCAAAGGCGTTGATGTCCTTGAAGGCGACATCGGGCAGCGGCTTGAACGGGGTGAATCCGAGGCCGAGCTTGAAGTCGATGTTGGGCTGCTTGAGGGCCACGGTGAACGTGTAGTCGTCGACGACCTTCAGTCCGGACATGGTCTTGGCCGTCGGATTCTCCGCGGCGACCTGGTCATAGCCCTCGATGGGCTCGAAGAAGCTCTGCTGCTTCTGGGCGTTGGGCGTGTAGGCACCGAAGTTCCAGGCGTCGACGAAGTTGTGCGCCTTCACCTCGGTACCGTCGTCGAACTTCCACCCCTTCTTGATGGTGATGGTGTAGTTCTTGTTGTCGGTGGTCTCCAGCTTGTCGACCATCGCCGGACGCGGATTGCCCTGTGCGTCATAGGCATACAGGCCGGTGAACAACGCGTCGACGACGCGGCCGCCGATGTTCTCGTTGGTCGTGGTGGTGATCAGACCGGTTTCCGGCTCACCGCCGTACACCCGGATGTAACCGTTGGAGTCGTCCGACGAACTCCCGCATGCGGATAGGACGCCGGCGGCCACCACGGCCGCACCCAACGCCACCCAGATCTTCCTCAATTTCACTCGCTATCGCCCTCCGAGGCACGCCGGTGGTAACCGGCAATATTCGACGCCGGAAGGCGCTGTACTACACCTCCGGCCGGACTTCTGCATTTGCACGCGCAGCATCGTGGACCGCGCGTGGACGTGGACGAACCCGATCCTTACCGGATCGTGGCCGGAAGCTGTCAACAACCTGACCGGGAGGTAACCATACCCACGAGTCAACGAGCCGTCTCGCCGAACAATCATTTTTCTTCGCGCTGCGAACCAACAATCCGGCAAAACGCGCAGAGACCACGCCGGAGTACGCCGACCCCCGAGAACCGACCGCTCGACGACGAGCGCACACCTTTTGTCGCCCCGCCACCTGCAACGGGTATCCAACGTGACTACCCTCACAATGAGGATCTCGTGGCAGCCGGCTCACGTGCGGCTGCCACGCGCGATGTTGTTGCCGACCAGTGAAAGGCCAGCTCAGATGACCACTTCCGCTTCCGACACCACTCCCGGTTACCCGCCGTCGGAGGAGTTCGCGGCGCAGGCCAACGGCACCGCCGAACTGTACGACCGGGCCGAGGCCGATCGTCTGGAGTTCTGGGCGGAGCAGGCGCGACGGCTGGAATGGGACACCGATTTCGGGGAGGTCCTCGACTGGTCGGACGCCCCGTTCGCCAAGTGGTTCGTCGGCGGCAAGCTCAATGTCTCGGTCAACTGCGTCGACCGCCATGTCGCCGCGGGCAAGGGTGATCGCGTCGCGATCCACTGGGTCGGCGAGCCCGGCGATCACCGCGACATCACCTACAGCCAGCTCAAGGACGAGGTCAGCCGCGCCGCGAACTACTTCACCGCGATCGGATTGACCGCCGGAGACCGGGTGGCGATCTACATGCCGATGGTCCCCGAGGCACTGATCTCCATGCTCGCCTGCGCGCGACTGGGCCTGACCCACTCTGTCGTGTTCGCCGGATTCTCCTCGGGCGCACTGCGTTCCCGCGTCGACGACGCCCAGGCCAAACTCGTCATCACCACCGACGGCCAGTACCGCCGCGGCAAGCCGGCACCGCTGAAGACCGCCGTCGACGAAGCCCTCGGCACCGGCGCGGACGCCGCGGAATCGGTCGAGAAGGTCCTCGTGGTGCGCCGCACCAATCACGACGAGAACCTCTCGTGGGTCGACGGCCGCGACGTCTGGTGGGAGGACACCGTCGCCGAGCAGTCCCCCGAGCACACCCCGGAGGCCTTCGACGCCGAACACCCGCTGTTTCTGCTCTACACCTCGGGCACCACCGGCAAGCCCAAGGGGATCGTGCACTCCTCGGGCGGCTACCTCACCCAGGCGTCCTACACCTTCCACTACGTCTTCGATCACAAGGAAGGCCGCGACGTCTTCTGGTGTGGCGCCGACATCGGCTGGGTGACCGGGCACTCCTACCTGGTGTACGGTCCGCTGTCCAACGGGGCGACCGAGGTCGTCTACGAGGGCACCCCGAACTCCCCCAACGAACACCGCCACTTCGAGATCATCGAAAAGTACGGCGTCACCATCTATTACATCGCGCCGACACTGATCCGCACCTTCATGAAGTGGGGCCGGGAGATCCCCGACGCCCACGATCTGAGCTCGGTGCGACTGCTCGGCAGCGTCGGCGAACCGATCAACCCCGAGGCGTGGAAGTGGTACCGCGAGGTCATCGGCGGCAACTCCGCGCCGATCGTCGACACCTGGTGGCAGACCGAGACCGGCGCGATCATGATCAGCCCGCTGCCCGGGGTGACCGTCACCAAACCCGGCTCGGCGATGGCACCGCTGCCCGGCATATCGGCGACCATCGTCGACGACGACGCCAACCCGGTCGGCGCGGGCGAGCAGGGCTACCTCGTCCTCGACAAGCCGTGGCCGTCGATGCTGCGCGGGATCTGGGGCGACGACGAACGCTACCGCGAGACCTACTGGTCCCGCTTCGCCGAACACGGCTGGTACTTCGCCGGCGACGGCGCCCGCTACGACGACGACCACGCCCTGTGGGTGCTCGGTCGCGTCGACGACGTCATGAACGTCTCCGGCCACCGGATCTCCACCGCCGAGGTCGAATCCGCCCTCGTCGGGCACTCCGGCGTCGCCGAAGCCGCGGTCATCGGCGCCGCCGACGAGACCACCGGCCAGGGCATCGTCGCCTTCGTCATCCTGCGCGAGGGCATCGAGAACACCGGCGACGAGCTGATCGCCGAACTGCGCCAACAGGTGTCGGTGGAGATCTCCCCGATCGCCAAACCCCGCGAGATCAACGTCGTACCCGAACTCCCCAAGACACGCTCGGGCAAGATCATGCGCCGCCTGCTCAAGGACGTCGCCGAGGGACGCGAACTCGGCGACACCTCCACCCTCGTCGACCCCTCGGTCTTCGAGGCGATCCGCGCTAAGAAGGCCTGATCGGGCCGGAGCTCGCCCGCGGCGAGAAGCGCTGCACGGCCCGCGAGATGCGCCACCGGGTGCCCCAACCCGGTGGCGCATCTCGTGTGTCGGCACCTGCCCGTCGGTCGGTGACGAGGCCGCGCCCGCGGGCGGCACTGACCACCTCGATCGGCCGACATGGCAACATATGCCCCATACCCCAGATACGGAGGATGCTGTGAGCCGAAACGAGAACGGCCGGTCTGCACCAGGAGGACGTCCGGTCCCCTCGATCCCCCTGTCCGACGCCGACCTCGGGCCCCAGGGCGAGCCGAGCATCGGCAACCTGGTCAAGGACGCGACCGCGAGCGTGTCGACGCTCGTCCGTTCCGAGGTGGCGCTGGCCAAGTCCGAGCTGGTCGCGGAGGCCAAGAAGGCCGGGGCCGGCACCGGTGCGCTCGCCGTGGCCGGGGTGACCGCACTGTATGCGAGTTTCTTCTTTTTCTTCTTCCTCGCCGAACTCCTCAGCGAATGGCTGCCGCGCTGGGCGGCGTTCCTGATCGTGTTCGGATTGCTGGTCGTCATCACCATCGTGGTCGCCATCGCCGGTTACCTGTTCTTCAAGAAGATCCGCGGTCCGAAGAAGACCATCGAGACCGTCAAGGAGATCCCGTCGGTGCTGCCCAAGTCGGGCCCGCCCGTTGCCGATCGGTCCAAGATCGCGGTGCCCGACGACGCCGCCGCGACCGCGTCGGCCACCGCCGAGCACCCACGAATCCCGCCCGCCCGCGAGGGCTGAGCGATGGCCGCGCCCGACCCGTCGAGCGTTCGGCTCCCCGGCGTCTGGCGGCATCTCGACGTCCGCGCGAACGGCCTGCGGTTTCATGCCGTCGAGGTCGACGAGCCGATCGCGGATCGGCCACTGGTGTTGCTGCTGCACGGTTTCGGCGAGTTCTGGTGGAGTTGGCGTCATCAGCTGACCGCATTGACCGAGGCCGGTCATCGGGCCGTGGCGGTCGACCTGCGCGGGTACGGCGACACCGACAAACCGCCTCGTGGCTATGACGGGTGGACGCTGGCCGGTGACACCAACGGTCTCGTCCGCGCACTCGGGCACACCGACGCAACCCTGGTCGGGCACGCCGACGGCGGTTTGGTCTGCTGGGCGACGGCAACCCTGCACCCGCGCGCGGTGTCGCGCATCGCGGTGATCGCGTCACCGCATCCGCGTTCCCTGCGCCACGACGTGTTGCTGCGCGGACCGCAACGCACGGCGTTCCTCCCGAACTTCCTGCGCAATCAGCTCCCACGGTCGGCCGAGGCACGCTTGACCCGCCGCGACGGCGCCTTCATCGCACGGTATTTCGATCAACGCGCGGGCAGCGCCTGGCGCGGCACCGACGACTACGCGCAGACCGTCGGACTCAACCGCTCGGCCATCCAGATTCCCTATGTGGCGCACTCGAGTCTGGAATACCAGCGCTGGGCCTTCCGGTCGCAGTTCCGGCCCGACGGCATCCGGTTCATGCGTCTCATGCACCGCAGACTGCACATCCCGGCGCTGGCGCTGCGCGGCGCCGACGATCCCTACATCACCGACCACGCGATGCGCGAGAGCCGCGAGTGGGTGGACCATCTCGACGTCCGGGAGATCCCCGACAGCGGACACTTCGCCCATCAGGAACAGCCGGACGCGGTCAACGCCGCGCTGATCGGCCTGCTGACCTCCTGAGCCAGACCTCACCGAGCGCCGCCGATCACCGAGCGCAGGCCTCACCGAGCGCCGCCGATCACCTGCTGCCCGGATCACCCGGGCCGGCGGTGTGGTCGCGATGTCCGTGGGTACGTCGCCGTTCCTTCATCCGCGCCTCGTGGACGTGACGCACCCCGCCGGTCAGTTCCGCGCGCACCCGAGCCTCGGTGTCGGTGAACGCGGCGTGATAGCCGTCGTCGAATTCCTCGACGATCTGGAAGGTCCAGCGACCCTCGATCACGTTGCGGCCCACCATCTCCGTCTCGATCCGATCGGCGAGTTCGGTGTACCCGGCATCGCGCATCTCGTCGACCGCCTCCCCGAGCAGGGCGTCGGCATGCCCGACGAGCTGATGGAAGCCGTACAGATGACCCCGCGCCCGCTCGATGTATTCCAGTGCCTCCGTGACCTTTCCGGCCACCTCGGCGGTGTGGTCGTCGACGGCGCCCGGGTCGGGGGACTCATGTGCATCGCTCATTCGCGCACACACGCCCCGGTCGAGACCCGCCCGTAGCGGCCCTGGGCACGGGCGAGGTCCTTCTGCACGAGAGCGGCGGTGAGTACGTAACCGGTCTCGTCGGCGGCGTTCTCCGACGTCGCGAACACCACACCGAGCACCTCGCCGGCCGAATTGAGCATCGGCCCACCGGAATTGCCCTGACGGATCACACCGCGCACCGTGTACACCTCGCGGGTGACCTGACGGTTGCGGTAGATGTTGGCGGTCGGCAGCTGGCGCATGTCGCGTACCCGCACCGCGGTCTTCTGGAACGGTCCGGCCTGCGGATATCCCAGGACGATCGCGTCGTCGCCGGTGGATGCGGTCTTCGAGGCGAATCGCAACGGCCGCGCGTCGATGCCGTCGACCCGCAGGATCGCGACGTCGTTGACGCTGTCGAAGAGCACGACGTCGGCGTCGTAGGAGGTGCCGTCGGACTGCTGGGCCTGCAGCGTCGAGGTCCCGGCGACGACGTGCGCGTTGGTCATGATCAGATCCGGGCCGACGACGAAACCGCTGCCCTCGAGGGCCTGCTGGCAGTTCGGTGCCTCGCCCTCGATCTTGACCACACTCGGCTCGGTCTGCGCGACGACCGGCAGGTCCAGCAGCGCCGGGTCGGGGGGTGCGACCTGGCCGGCGTTGGTGGTGGGGATGACGCCGTCGAGTTTGGAATCCTCGAGCAGTCGGCGGAACTCGTCGACCGGCTTCGCGGCCAGCCACCCGGGCGCCGCATCATCGACCGCGCCGAGCACCTTGGAGCCGTCGACGGCCTTGGTCAGCGCCTGCGAATGCGAACTTGCCAGCAGGGTGCCGATCAGCCACATCGCCACCAGCGCCGCGAGGGCCTGCAGCACCAGTCCGACGCCGCTGTCGATTGCCCGCAGTTCCGGTGACCGGATGCCGCCGCGGGCGGCGTGACCGAGGATCATGCCGGCGATCTCGCCGATCACCACCAGCGCGACGAGCACCCCGACGGCCGCCACCAGCTGCATCGTCGGATCGTCGATCCGGGAGATCACATGCGGCACCAGCAGAATCCCGGCGAAGGCTCCGAGGAGCACACCGAGCACGGCCAGCGCGGAGGCCACCGCGCCCTGCCGGAAACCACTGATCGCGGCGATCAGGGCGACCGCGACGACGATGATGTCGACCCACGTCGAACCGCTCATCGGCCGCCCCGGCCGTCGGCGTCGCGCAGATGGTCGGGGTGCACCGCACGGAAACCCGATTCCTGCCGGCTGCCGGCGCGTCGGATCATCTCGTCGAGCGGACGGACGTCGTCGGTGTCCCAGGCCGGCCCCCACCCGGCGGCGTCGCTGATCGCCGCGATCAGGCCGCCGGTGAAACCCCAGACGAGCAGTCCGTCGACGAAGAACGCGGGACCTTGATAGGCGCGGGCACCGAGGACCGATCGGCGCACCTGGAATCGGTTCTCCGGTGCCAGGAGCTCACGCATGCTGACGCGGGCGACGCGGGCGGTCTCGCCTTCGTCGACGACGCGCACCTCACCGGGTTCGCGCCAGTGGGCGATCACCGGGACGACGTCGAAACCCGACGGCGGGACCGGGAAGCTGGGCAGGGTCGCCAGCACGTCGACCCCCTCGGTCGCCAGGCCGGTTTCCTCGTCGGCCTCCCGCAGCGCGGTGCCGACCGGATAGTCGTCACCCGGGTCGTAGCCGCCGCCGGGGAAGGCGACCTGCCCGCTGTGTTGACGCAGGGTCGACGCGCGCTCGGTGAGCAGCACCTCGGCGTCGGCGGGCAGCCCACCGGGATAGTCGGGGTCGGCGTCGAAGGACCCCGAGAACAACACCAGCACCGCGGCCGCGCGCCGGTTCCGGTTGACCATCGCCGCCCATCGGGTGCGGTCACCGCCACGATTGAGCACGATCTCGGTCACCGAGCCGACGTCGTCGGTGAGCCGGTGCATCCACGACGGAATCCGTTCACGCGCCACCAGCGGGCCGATGTGGGGTTCGGGGATCGGCGTCGGATCACTCGTGCTCACGTGGTGACCCCGGTCGCCATGCGGACCTGGTCGGCGATCTGCTGTGGATTCTCGAAGACCATCGGCGCGACCTTCGCGACGGAACCGTCGGCGCGCAGGATGATCGTCGACGGGAACACGCGGGGAGCCCGTAGCGCGGCCGCGACCTGTCCGTCGGTGTCGAGGACGACGGGCAGATGCACCCCGAGCTCGGAGAGGAACCGCAGCACCAGGTACGGACTACCCGCGCCCTCGCGTGCGTGAACGGTCAGCACCGTCACCGCCGACCCGGCCCGCTCGGCGTAGTCGGCGAGCACGGGAAGCTCCGCGCGGCACGGCTGACACCACACCGCCCACATGTTGATGACCAGAGGTTTACCGACGGTCCCGGCGCCGAGGTCGTAGCTCGCCCCGGTCGACAGACACGGTGCCCGTACCCCGGCCAGCACCGCGGCCCCGGTCGGCGCGGGCCCGCCGACCTGCGGACACGGTGCGATCGCGGCGTCGGCGCGGGCCTGTGCCAACTGCGCGTCGTCGACCTGCACGTCGGTGGCCGAGGCGGCACCCGACGGACGGATCTGCTGGGCGTCATCGTCCGTCGACGAATCGCGCGGCCAGATCGCGACGACGAGGGCGATTACCACGACGAAGAACACGAGTGTCCATCGCGCGGCCGGGGGGAAACGAGAGCCCCGCCGGCGATCCGGCGGGGTCGGCTTCTCCACGGGCGGCAGATTGTCGGTGGTCACGACGTGATCCCCGCCAACGCCAGCAGGTGATCGGTCTCGGGCCCCTTCACCAGGGCCGCGGCGGCCGTCTTGTCCATTGGCCCGGTACCCGCCGAAGGACAGTCCTTGGCCAGGATGCACACCCCGCACGCCGGCTTGCGCGCATGGCAGACACGTCGGCCGTGGAAGATCACCCGGTGGGACAGATCGGTCCACTCCTTGCGCTCGATGAGTTCGCCGACGGCATGCTCGACCTTGACCGGATCGGTCTCCTCGGTCCACTCCCAACGCCGGACCAGACGACCGAAGTGGGTGTCGACGGTGATTCCGGGAACCCCGAACGCGTTGCCCAACACCACATTTGCGGTCTTTCGGCCGAATCCGGGCAGCGTCACCAGCTCGGGCAGGGTGTGGGGCACCTCGCCGTCGAAGCGCTCCACGAGCGCCTGACCGAGCCCGATGAGCGAGTTGGTCTTGTTCCGGTAAAAGCCGGTGGGGCGGATCAATTCCTCGAGTTCGGTGCGGTCGGCCTGCGCATAGTCCAGTGCGGTGCGGTAGCGGGCGAACACCGCCGGGGTGGTCTGGTTCACGCGGACGTCGGTGCATTGCGCCGACAAGATGGTGGCCACCGACAGTTCCAGCGGAGTGGTGAAATCGAGCTCGCAATAGACGTGCGGGAAAGCCACCTTCAGCGTGCGATTCATCCGGCGGGCACGACGAACCAACCCGAGGTGGGTCTCGGCCTTCTTCGTGCCCGAACCCCTCCCCGACCTCGGCTGGGTTGTCGATGCAGCCTTCGGCTCGGATGCCGATGCAGCCGGCTTGCGCGCGCTCACCCGACCAGGTTAGCGATGCGCGGCGGCGTGGGGCGCGGTGCGGCGCCCGACATTGCCGATGTCAACCAGCGGCGCGCTTTGGTCACAACTGGGTTACCGCGGCCGTTCTGGTTGGGAGTCGTGAGCCCGATTGTGTTTACTTGTGGCCATGCAAGGACTTGCCGTACTGCTGTTCCCGGCCGTACTGATGCTCTTCGCCCTCGGCATGGAGAAGGTCCAGTCCTGGACGGATCGCGTCACCGTGAACCGTGACAACGTCGAGGAATTCCTGTCGGCTGCCGATCCCGAGGATGTCGACACCCTGGCCCGCGAGGGCATGCCGGCCGCGTTGGACGAACTGCGCAATCGCCGGGCCGGCTGACCCGACGCCACACCCCTGCTACTCCACCCGGCTCGTCGCGCCGGCATGCACCGCTGCGCGGGATCGCCGACGTCCGGTGTTCGCCGAGAGCAGACACGCCACCCATTACAACGCCGGTGACCCATTCAACACATATGCTGGGGGCGAGAGTAGCGTTGCAGCGGGTGTGCCAGTGGAGCACACCCGGGATTCATGAGTGAGAAGGGACTCCTTGGTGGAGGAAGTACTGGCGCGGGCAGGCATTTTTCAGGGTGTCGAGCCCTCTGCCGTAGCGGCACTGACCAAGCAGCTTCAGCCTGTCGACTTTCCGCGGGGACATGTCATCTTCCACGAGGGCGAACCCGGTGATCGGCTGTACATCATCCTGTCCGGCAAGGTGAAGGTCGGCCGTCGGTCGCCCGACGGTCGCGAGAACCTGCTGACGATCATGGGACCGTCGGACATGTTCGGCGAGCTGTCGATCTTCGATCCCGGTCCGCGCACCAGCTCGGCAACCACGGTGACCGAGGTCCGCGCGGTCTCGATGGACCGGGATGCGCTGCGCGCCTGGATCAAGGACCGCCCGGAGATCGCCGAGCAGCTCCTGCGCGTGTTGGCCCGACGTCTGCGTCGCACCAACAACAACCTCGCCGACCTGATCTTCACCGACGTGCCCGGACGTGTGGCCAAGCAGCTCCTGCAGCTGGCCCAGCGCTTCGGCACCCAGGAAGGCGGCTCGCTACGCGTCACCCATGACCTCACGCAGGAAGAGATCGCCCAGCTCGTCGGGGCCTCGCGCGAGACCGTGAACAAGGCGCTCGCCGACTTCGCCCAGCGCGGATGGCTGCGCCTGGAGGGCAAGAGCGTGCTGATCGCCGACTCCGAGCGACTCGCCCGCCGCGCCCGCTGACCTGAGCTCGACGTTCTTCCCTCACTTTCTCGTTCTTCCCCCGACAATTTCCCGGGGAAGAACGAAAGAGTGGGGGAAGAACTGTTTTCGGCCCTCGGCCGGCCGTCACAGTTGACGCAGATACTCCAGCTGCGCCTTCACCGACATCCGCGCCGCGGGCCACAACTTCTTGTCGACGTCGGCATAGACCTTGCGGACCACGTTCATCGGCTTGGCCTTCTTCGCCGACACCCCCATCTCGTCGAGCGCGGCCTGGATCTGGTCGATCCGCTCCTCACGGTGCGCCTTGTAGAAGCGCGCGACGGGTTCGAGCGTCGGATGATCGGGACCGTGCGCCGGCAGCAGCGCAGCCTCGGCACCATCGACGATCAACCGGTTCAGCGAACCCATGTAGTCGAGCAAACTGCCGTCGGACGGATCGATGACGGTGGTGCCGCTACCCAGGATCGTGTCGCCGGTGAGCATGGCGCGCTGCCCCTCGTGCTCGACGAGATAGCTGACGGAGTCGCCGGTGTGGCCGGGCGTGAACAACACGGTGATGCGCAGACCGGCGACGTCGATGACCTCGCGATCACGCAGGGGTGCGGCGTCGCGGCAGTGCGACCGCAGGCGGGCACGGGTCGGCGCACCGGTCCGCTTGGCCAGCGCGTCGATGGCGCCGGTGTGATCGAAGTGCCGGTGGGTGATCAGGGTCAGCGCGATACCCGGTTGCGCCGCAACCCTTTTCACGTGCTTCTTGTGGCGGGGCGGGCCCGGGTCGACGACGACGCATTCCGTGCTGCCCGGCGCCCGCAGAATCCACGTGTTGGTGCCGTCGAGTTCCATCACGCCGGGGTTGTCGCACAACAACACCGACGCGAACGGCGTCACCTCGCGCAGTACCCCGTAGGCGGGATGCACCGGGTCGGCGTCGGCAACAACCTCGCTGTCCCGAGGGCGGTCGTCAGGGGCGGTCATGGGGCCAGGGTAATGCCGCGCCGACACCGCGGGTGAGTCAGGCTCATCCGGCGATCAGATCGTAGGACAGCTTGGCCACCATGACGACCACGACGACGAGCAGCACCCACCGCACGAACCTGCTGCCGCGGCCCAGCGCCATGTGCGCGCCGACCTGCGCCCCCACGACATTGCCCACCGCCAGCGCCAATCCGAGCAACCACAACACGTGTCCCTGCGCGGCGAACACCGCGAGCGCCCCGAGATTGGTTCCGGTGTTGATCACCTTCGCCGTCGCCGAACTCTGCACGAAATCGGTACCCACCAACGCGGTCAGCGTGATGATCAGGAAGGTTCCGGTACCCGGACCCATGAGCCCGTCGTAGAAGGCCACGACGATCCCCGCGATCGCCAGCCCGCACACCACCGACCTGCGGGACCGCGTCCGCGAGACACCCGATCCGAACCCGGGATTGAGCGCGACGAACAACCCCACGGCCACCAGCATCACCAGGACGATCGGCGTGAAGACGTCGGTGGGCAACCGACTCGCCACGAACGCTCCCGCGCCCGAACAGACTGCGGCACAGACGAATACCGGCGCGAGACGACACGCCCGCAGCGGCACGGTGCGCGAATAACGCCACGCCGCGGACGCGGTCCCAACGACCGCGGCCAGCTTGTTGGTCGCCAGCGCCGACGCCGGAACGATCCCGGGCGCACCGATCAGCAGAGCCGGGATGAGGATCAGACCACCCCCACCGACCACCGCGTCGACCCAGCCCGCGGCCACCGCGGCGACGATCAGCGCCGCGACGACCTCAGCACTCAAGCGTCAGCGACCTCGACCACGAGTTCGACCTCCACCGGCGCCCCCAACGGCAACTCGGTGACCCCGACCGCGGAGCGGGCATGCACGCCAGCGTCCCCGAAGATCTCGCCGAGCAGGTCCGACGCACCATTGAGGACACCCGGTTGCCCGGTGAAGCCCGGTGCCGACGCGACGAATCCGGTCACCTTCACCACGCGCACAATCGAATCCAGTCCGACGAGTCCGTTGATCGCGGCCAACGCGTTGATGGTGCACTGCCGTGCGGCCGCCGTCGCCTCATCGGGTTTGACGACACCCTCCGCGCCGGTGCAGACCTTGCCGTGGATCGACAGCTCACCGTTGACGAAGGGCAACTGCCCCGAGGTGTAGACCAGGTTCCCCGAGCGGAGGGCCGGAACGTAATTGGCGACCGGGGTGGGGGCCGTCGGCAACTCGATTCCCAGCTCGTCGAGCCGTTGTGTCCAGGTGCTCATGGCCTCAGCCCTTCGGCCGCTTGAGGTAGGCGACGTGCTGCTCTCCGGTGGGGCCGGGCAACACACTGACCAGCTCCCAGCCGTCGGCGCCCCACTGATCGAGAATCTGTTTGGTGGCGTGGGTCAGCAGCGGAACCGTCACGTATTCCCAGGCGGTGACATCACTCATGGCCCCAAGCCTAGGGCATCGAGGTGGCGTGCTCGCAGGCACGATCGGGCGAAATGACCTGACCGGAGTGACCCTGGACGACGACTGAGTCGATATGGTGAATCCGTGGTGTACGACACGCCCGGGGGCGACCAGACATCCAGCGGTCGGCAGAGCCGACCCCGACCTGACGGGGTCGCAGCGATTCTCGACGACGAGGAGGCAGTGACCGCACCGAACATCTGGCCGGACTCGGCCGCCAAGGCACGCCTGCACTTCGTCTCGGGTAAGGGCGGCACCGGCAAGACCACCATCGCCGGCGCGCTCTCGCTGGCCCTGGCTGCCG
Organism: Gordonia sp. L191; assembly: GCF_030077625.1. Lineage (NCBI taxonomy): Bacteria > Bacillati > Actinomycetota > Actinomycetes > Mycobacteriales > Gordoniaceae > Gordonia > Gordonia sp. L191. The sequence continues at coordinate 4,440,829 of NZ_CP125996.1, forward strand.
CGGGAAAGCGCGTCTTACTCGTCGAATGCGAGGGGCGCCAGGGCATCGCGCAACTCTTCGACCTGCCACCGCTACCGCCGACCGACACCCGCATCGCCACGGCCGAGGGCGGCGGCGAGGTGTGGGCGCTGGCCCTCGACATCGAGCATGCGCTGCTGGAATACCTCGACATGTTCTACAACCTGGGCTTCGCCGGCCGGGCGATGAAGCGGATCGGTGCGATCGACTTCGTCACCACGGTCGCCCCGGGGCTGCGTGACGTCCTGATCACCGGAAAGATCAAGGAACGCATCATCGCGACCAACAAAAAAGGCGTGCGGCTCTACGACGCCGTCGTCGTCGACTCCCCGCCCACCGGCCGGATCGGCAGCTTCCTCGACGTCACCAAGGCGATGGCGGACCTCGCCAAGACCGGCCCGATCCGCAACCAGAGCGAGGGGGTGGCACGGTTGCTGCACTCGGAGGAGACCGCGATCCACCTCGTCACCCTCCTCGAAGCGATGCCGATCACCGAGACCATCGAGGCCGTCGACGAGTTGCGGGGCAAGAACCTCCGAGTCGGCAGCCTGATCATCAACCGGGTGAACCCGATGCATCTGCCGTCGGATGAGATCGACGACATCGCCGAGGGCAACGTCGACGCACAGCGGGTCGCGTCCGGGCTCGCCGACGCCGGCATCGAGGCGAGCGAAGCCGATTTCGCCGGGTTGCTCACCGAAACGATCGAACACGCCTCGCGGCTGCAGGCGCAGCAGGTGGCCAAGGCCCAACTCGACGAGGTGGAGGTCCCGACGCTGGAACTACCCACCCTCGGCGACGGGATGGATCTCGGCGGCCTCTACGAACTGGCCAATCTGCTGCAGAAAGCGGGTGCCTGATGCCCCTCGACCTGAAGATGGGTTCGGTGCTCGCCGACCCGGAGACCCGCGTGGTCATCTGCTGCGGCGCCGGTGGCGTCGGCAAGACGACGACCGCCGCGGCGATGGCCCTGCACGCCGCCGAACACGGCCGCACCGTCGCGGTGCTCACGATCGACCCGGCCAAGCGGCTCGCTCAATCGTTGGGCATGAGCGAGCTGACCAACGATCCCCAACCGGTGGCCATCGACGGCACCGGATCGCTCGACGCGATGATGCTCGATATGCGCCGCACCTTCGACGAGATGGTGCAGGAGTACTCCACACCCGAGCGCGCCGCGGCCATCATGGAGAACTCCTTCTACCAGACTGTCGCCGAATCCTTTTCCGGCACACAGGAATACATGGCGATGGAGAAGCTCGGCAAGCTACTGGAGACCAACCGGTGGGACCTGATCATCGTCGACACCCCACCGTCGCGCAACGCCCTGGACTTCCTCGACGCACCGCAGCGCCTCGGGTCGTTCCTGTCCGGCCGACTGATGAAGGTGCTCGTCGGCGGCGGCCGCGGCGTCGGCCGCATGGTCACCGGCGCGATGAGCCTGGCGATGCGCGGGGTCTCCACCATCATCGGCGGCGAGATGCTGCGCGACGTCGCGACGTTCGTGCAGTCACTCGACTCGATGTTCGGCGGCTTCCAGGACCGCGCGCTCAAGACCTACGAACTGCTCAAACAGCCCGGTACCCGCTTCGCGGTGGTCGCCGCGGCCGAGCCGGATGCGCTGCGCGAGGCCGCCTTCTTCGTCGATCGCCTCTCCGAGGAGTCGATGCCGCTGGCCGGGCTCATCCTCAATCGCACCCACCCCAACCTCACCGGCATCCCCGAAGAGGTCGCGCGGGTGGCCGTGGACAAGGCCGACGACGACCTCACGCGCGGAGTGCTGCTGGTGCACGCCGAGCGTGCCGCGACGGCCAAACGGGAGGTCCACCTGCTGGGGCGGTTCACCTCCGCGCATCCGACGGTGCCGATCGTCGGCGTCCCGTCGTTGCCGTTCGAGGTGGCCGACCGCGTCGCCCTGCGCGCCGTAGCCGAGCAGATCACCGGTCGGGGCTGACCTCGATTCCGAACACGAGGCCGACGAGCCCTGCACGCCACGTCGATGACGCCCCGGTGGTCACCGCGGCGGTCGCCGACGGCGAGTAACGACGTCGCATCACTGTGGCACCGACTTTCGAAGCGATTGACACACAGCATGTTCCGCGGCGGTTCCTCGACGCCGGCACCTTCGGTCTCCCGCCGGACTGAAGTTGCGCCCCGATCGGCCCTGCCCCCGGATCCACGCTGTCCCCCGAACGGACCACACACCCCCGGACACGACATCACCGGCGGGGTACTCCCGCCGGTGATGTGAGTTTGTGGTCCGGGTCAGCCCGCGACGCGCTGGCGGCGACGCTGCGCCTCGAAGAACGCCGACCACGAGGTGACCTCGGGATGCTGGCGCAGCAGCGCCCGGCGCTGACGCTCGGTCATACCGCCCCACACCCCGAATTCGACGCGATTATCGAGAGCGTCGGCGCCACACTGCAACTGCACCGGACAGTGCCGGCAGATCGTGGCGGCCTTGCGCTGCGCTGCGCCCCGCACGAACAGGTCGTCCGGGTTCTCCCCGCGACACCTCGCCTGCGACACCCAGGTCAACCGCGCCTCGTCTGCCGATACTGCCGCTGTTGCCATCGTTATCGCCCCTGTCTGTCGTTGTCTGCGATGACCACGTCACCGCACTGCGACTGCAACCCGCTTGCTCACCTGGACAATTGATCGAGTTTGATATCTCTAACACTCTGCCGCATCGGCTGTTAAGTGAGTCACATTCTGCCCTCAATCTAGGGATCTGTGCATGCCACCGCAACCCCTGAGGCCGAAAAACTGGCACAACCGTGCAGACTCTCGGCGAAACACCTGGTCATCGCCACCGACCCCGCCGGTGCCATGCGCGGCGACGCGGGCTGCGAGGGTGTTGAGGAAATCACACGTATTCTGTCGGGGTGCCGATCTCGAAGAAGCTTGGGCCGCTCGCTGCCGCGTGCGTGCTGGCCGGCGTGCTCGTCGCCGGACTCCTGTATCCGGTCGCCAGCGGGGTGGGACTGGTGTCCAACAGAGCCGCTTCGGCAGTAGAGAACGTCTCGTCGGAATTGCTCAACGGCACCCTGCCCCAGGTCTCGACGATGACCGACGCGGCGGGCAACCCGATCGCGCTGTTGTTCGACCAGTACCGCTATGAGGTCGGCTACAACGACATCTCGCCCGACATGGTCGCCGCGATCATCTCCATCGAGGACCGCCGCTTCCTCGAGCACGACGGCGTCGACTGGAAGGGCACCATCCGCGCCGCGTTGAAGAACTCGTCCTCGGGCGAGGTCCAGCAGGGCGCGTCGACACTGGATCAGCAGTACATCAAAAACTATCAACTCCTCGTGCTCGCGCGGACCGAGGCCGATCGGGAGGCAGCCACCGAGACCACCCCGGCACGCAAGCTGCGTGAGGTCCGGATGGCGCTGACGATGGAGCAATCGCTCACCGAGCAGGCCAAACGCAAGGGCCTCTCCGACGCCGCGGCCAAGCAGGAGGCCAAGAAGCAGATCGTCACGCGGTATCTCAACGTGGTGCCGTTCGGCAACAACGCCTACGGCATCGAGGCCGCGTCGCAGGTGTACTTCAACAAGCACGCCAAGGACCTCACCGTCGAGCAGGCCGCACTGCTCGCGGGCATGGTGCAGTCGAGCAGCGCGCTCAACCCGTACACCAATCCGCAGGCTGCGCTGGCACGACGCAACACCGTGCTCGACACGATGATCCAGAACTTCCCCAATCGCCGCGACGAGCTGACCGCGGCCAAGGCCAAGCCGCTCGGGGTGGTCCCCAATCCCAACATCCCCACCCAGGGGTGCATCGGCGCCGGCAACAACGGATTCTTCTGCGACTACGCGCTGCAGTTCCTCGCCGCGAACGGCATCTCCCGCGACTCGGTGATGCGCAGCGGATACATCATCAAGACCACCCTCGACCCCGACGTGCAGCGTTCGGTCGAGCGCGCGGTGCAGACCCAGGCCGATCCGCACGCCGACGGCGTCGCGAGCGTGATGAGCGCGATCCGGCCGGGCACCACCGCCCATCCCGTGCTGGCGATGGCGTCGAGCCGCGACTACGGGCTCAATCAGAATGCCGACCAAACCGTGCAGCCGCAGCCGTTCTCGCTGGTCGGTGACGGTGCGGGCTCGGTGTTCAAGGTGTTCACGACGGCCGCGGCGATGGAGCAGGGCCTCGGCACCGGCTCCAACATCCCGGTCCCGTCGACACTGGCCGTGCAGGGCATGGGCAGCAGCGGCGGCTCCAACGGATGTCCTGCCGACAGCTACTGCGTCAAGAACGACGGCCGCTATCCCGCGTCGATGTCGGTCTCCCAGGCGCTGGCCCAGTCACCGAACACCGCCTTCGTCAAGCTGTTGCAGCAGACCGGGGTGAAGCCGACCGTCGACATGGCCGTGCGCCTGGGTCTGCGCTCCTACAACACGCCGGGCACCTCCGGTGACGGCGACAAGTCGATCGCCCAGTACGTCAAGGACGGCAACTTCGGTTCGTTCACCCTGGGCCCCTTCCCGGTCAACGGACTCGAGCTGTCGAATGTGGCGGCCACCCTGTCCTCGGGCGGGGTGTGGTGCCCGCCCAACCCGATCGGCTCGATCAGCACCATCAAGCGCGACGAGAACAGCAACGCGGTGCCCGGCCCCGACGGCGCACCGGTACTGACCACGGTGCCGTTCAACGCACCGGGATGTGACCGCGTCGTCGAGCAGGGTCTGGCCAACACCCTGGCCAGTGCGATGAGCTTCGACGATCGAGGCGGGGGCACCTCGGCGGCGGCCGCCGGCTCGACGGGCTGGAATTTGCCGGTGTCGGCGAAGACCGGCACCACCGAGGCGCACCGCTCGGCGGCGTTCCTCGGCTTCACCAACAACATCGCCGGGTCGGTCTACGTCTACAGCGACGGTCCCAACCCGGAGGGCATCTGCACCAGCCCGCTGCGGTCCTGCTACGACGGCAACCTCTACGGCGGATACGAGCCGGCACGTACCTGGTATTCGGCGATCCTGCCGGTCGCGAACAAGTTCGGGCCGACGAGCCTGCCACCGCAGGATCCGCAGTACGTGTCCGGCAACAGTCGCGGACGGGTCCCCGACGTCACCGGTCTGACCGCCAGCGACGCGACCGCCAGGCTGCAGGCTGCCGGCTTCAAGGTCACCCAGCTCGAGATCGACTCCCCGCGCCCGCAGGGCACGGTGGTGTTCACCGCACCGTCGGACTCGGCGTTGCCGGGGAGCACGATCACGATCTACGTGAGCAACGGACGTCAGTCCCCGGGCGGCAGCAACGGCCCGACCCAGACGACGGTGCAGGTACCCGGCGTCGGGCCGGTGGTGATCGATCTGCCCGGCTGAGGCCGAGTCGCCGGACGGGGTTGTCCGTCACGACCCTGACGCGTGCCCTCGGGCGGCGCGTATCCTGAGGAAATGTCCATCCTCGATTCGACCCGGTCCTGGCGCGTGGACGGCCTTCTCCCCACGTCGACGGCAGCACGGACGCTTGCCGTCGGTGCGGGGGCGGCTGCTGCCGGACTGCTCTACTCGACGCTGATCGAGCGCAACGCATTCACCTTGCGTCACACCACGATGGCGGTACTCGAACCCGGCGCCACCCCGTTGCGGGTCTTGCACATCAGCGACCTGCACATGATGCCCAACCAGCGACTCAAGCAAGCCTGGGTGACCGAACTCGAAGCGCTCGAACCGGACCTGGTGATCAACACCGGCGACAACCTGGCGCATCCGCAAGCGGTGCCCGCGGTGATCCAGTCCCTCGGCGGATTGCTTTCGCGCCCCGGCCTTTTCGTGTTCGGATCGAACGACTACTTCGGTCCGACACCGAAGAATCCGTTCAAGTACTTCAAGACCGAACACAAGCGCACGCACGGCGATCCCCTGCCGTGGCAGGATCTGCGGGCCGCGTTCGTCGAGCGTGGCTGGCTCGATGCCACGCACTCGGTGCGCGAACTCGAGGTCGGCGGGGTGCGGGTGGTCGCGGCAGGTGTCGACGACCCGCACATCGAACGCGACCGCTACGACACCATCGCCGGACGGCCCAATCCGCTCGCCCAGCTACGTCTGGGTCTGACACATTCACCCGAACCACGGGTCCTCGACCGCTTCGCCGACGACGGATACGACCTCGTGCTCGCCGGGCACACCCACGGCGGCCAGCTGTGCCTGCCGCTCGTCGGTGCGCTCGTCACCAACTGCCACCTCGATCGCTCCCGGGTCAAGGGCGCCTCGGCGTGGGGGTCGACGATGAAGCTGCACGTCAGCGCCGGTCTGGGTACCTCTCCGTATGTTCCCGCACGGTTCTGCTGCCGACCCGAGGCGAGTCTGCTCACCCTCACCCCGGTCTCCCACGGCGACGCCGAGTACGACGAGGACCACTCGCTGCCGCAGTTGGCCACCGACGCGCGCTGACGCGATGCCGGCAATGTCGACGCCTCCTCGCGTGCTGGCATTCGACACCTTCGGGACAGTCGCCGACTGGCTCGGCGGCATCAGCGCCGCGGTGGCGCGCACCGTACCCGAGGTCGACGCGGGTGAGTTCGCGCGGCAATGGCGGGCCCGCTACTCCCCGGCGATCGCTCGCGTCGAGGCCGGTGAGATCGGCTGGCGCGGACTCGACGACCTGCAGGCCGACACCCTGGCCGAGGTCGCCGCACAGTTCGGCGTCGCGATCGATGACGACCGAGCCACCCACCTCGTGCACGCCTGGCGCGAGATCCCCGGGTGGCCGGACTCGGCGCGCGGCCTGACCCGTCTGCGACGTCGATTCACGGTGTGCGCGTTGAGCAACGGGAGCGTCGCGCTGCTCACCGAGATGGCCAAACGCAATTATCTCGGGCTGGCCGGGCTGATGGAAGCGCGGCCCGACGAGGTGATGATGGTCGCGACCCACCAATCCGATCTCGACGCCGCCCGCTCCCACGGGTTACGGTCGGCCTTCGTCGAGCGTCCCCTCGAATGGGGTGACCCGGAGCTCAAAGACGATTCGGGCTCGCCGGACAACGACATCCACGCCCGAGACCTCGACGACCTCGCCGATCAGCTGGGGTGCTGACGGAGCGCAGCCGCGCGTCACCCTTGTCCGGTGACGCGATCGGCGCCGCAACGCTGCCTGGCAGACGGATCGAGGGCGTGGTACCGCGTCACTCCCCGAACGACCCGTGCCGCCCGGCGCCCTGCGCGAATCGTGTTGCCCCGGTGACGGTATCGGCTTGGATCGAGTGCAGTCCGTGCAGGTATTCGTTGTGGATGCCGTCGGGTTCGGCCATCCCTTCCTGCTCGAGCGCCGAGAGCCGGTCGTGGCGTAGGCAGGTCTGCGGAAACGACGCGAGTTCATGCGCGAGTTCCACCGCCCGCTTCAGGGACTGCCCGGAGGGCACGAGTCGATTCACCAACCCCATGTCGAAGGCTTCGCGCGCCGACACCGCACGGCCGGTGAGGATGAGATCCATCGCGCGACTCGACCCGATGAGGTGCGGCAGCCGCACGGTGCCGCCGTCGATGAGCGGTACGCCCCAGCGGCGGCAGAACACCCCCAGCACCGCGTCGTCGTCGGCGACACGGAGATCAGCCCAGATCGCCAGCTCCAATCCGCCCGCGACCGCGTACCCGGAGATGGCGGCGATCACCGGCTTACCCAATCGCAGTCGCGTCGGTCCCATCGGCCCGTCGCCGTCGGCCTCGACGCGGTTGCGGGTGCTGCCGTCGGCTATGGCCTTGAGATCGGCTCCCGCGCAGAAGGTTCCACCCTCTCCATAGAGCACGGCCACCGACGCGCTCTCGTTGGCGTCGAAACGACGGAATGCGTCGGCGAGCGCCTGCGCCGTCGGACCGTCGACGGCATTGCGGCGCTCGGGTCTGTTGAGGCCGAGGATCCGCACCGCACCGTCGGAACGTTCGAGGATCGTCTGAGTGCTCACCATCTCGATCATGCCCCTTACGGGCCCTGAGAGGATTCGATCCGCGCGCAAGCGGGTACCCGAGGTGCATTGCCCACTATCAAGTGCTCACTCCGGCGGGTTCCGTCCTGCCACCCGCGACATCGACAACGCCGACGACGCGCACGCGTGGTTCATCGACGCGCAGGCCGACAACACCGAGCTCGGTTTCTGGATAACCGGGCAGACGATGTTCGCCACCAGCTACTACACCACCCGCTGGGCCGACCTGTGCAGCCCGACAACAGGTTTCCGATGTTGCCGGGCCGGCATGTTCGCGGTCCGACGGGTGGCTGGCGGGCAGGTGGAGCGAGTCACGCCGTACAGCGGAGGATCGGCGTCCTGCTTCGGGGATCTCTGACTTCGCCACCAGGCTGCCGGTGCAGGCTGTCGCGGAGCTCGTGGCGCCGGACCCTTCACCACACCATTGCCCGGTCAGGTGAGCTCCGGCAGGGGAAGTGCGAGTAGGCGTGCGATCTCGCTGTCCACGACTCCGAGGCTGCGCAGAACATGCTTGGTCACCTGGTCGGTCGTCGAGGCGTCGTCGCGCTCGGGCTCCGCGTGTAGCAGCACCGCCAGCGACAACGCCGCGCCCGCCACGATTGCCACAGCCACGTCGACATCCTCAGCATCGAAACGCTGTGCGCGCACTGCTGCCTCGATGTCTCGACGTGCACGTGGAATGAGCCCGGCGTCGGCAGAGGCCATGCCGATACCCCTGTTGACCACCACGCGGCTCATCTGAGGAAAACGCCGATGGAGCCGGCCGGTCAGGCGAAAACTCTGGGTGAAGGCCTCGGCTGGGTCCGGCAAGTCCGCGGTCAAGCTGTCCATCACCGCGCCGTGGTCGTCGAGTACAGCGAGCACCGCAGCTTCGAACAGCTCATCCTTGGACGCGAAATGATTGTAGAACGACCCGTTTCCCACATCCGCGAGGTTGGTGATGTCGAGGACCGATACCGACGTCCGCCCCTCGGCCAACAACTGCTGTCCTGCTCGGACAAGCGACGAGCGCGTGCGGTGTTTCCGCCGCTCGAGTCGGCTGGGATTGTCCGCACCTCCGACGCCGGTCACTGCCACCCCGCCATCGTCGCACAGAACCGATTCTGACGATATCGTCAAACGTCTTGACTGACCGGTATCTCGCAAGTGACGATATCGTCACTACTACGAAGTGGAGTTGCGATGTCGGTCACCCAGGATGTGCACGACGGGTTGCACGCAGATGAAGGCGCCCTGCCGGGCGAACACCCGGGCCGACATCCCGACCCCGTCATCAAGGTGCACGACATCGCCTGGCTCGAGTTCGACAAGCCCGACCTGGTGCGCACAGCCGCGTTCGCCGTCGACTTCGGATTCACGCCGACGCTGCAGACCAGCGAGGAACTACACCTTCGGGGTGCGCTCGCCGGGGCCCCCTGCGTCATCGTGCGGCGTGCTCGGCGAACCGCGTTCACCGGAGTGGCATTCCGGGCCGGCGATCGAGCCGACCTGACGACGATCGCCGGCGCGTGGGGCCGTGCGGTCGAACCCCTGGATGAGGCGCTGGGTGGCCACGGGGTTACCACCCGTGACCCCAGCGGCTGTCGGGTCCGGGTCGTCGCCGACGTCACCGAGTGGCCTGCGCTACCACTGCAAACGGTGCGCGCCCCGTTCAACTTCGAGGGTGCCCGCAACCGGGCGAACGCCACCCAGCGTCCCCCGAGGGCGCCGGCGGTCGTCGAGCGGCTCGGCCACGTCGTGTTGCAGTCCGACAGATACCTGGAGGCGCTCAACTGGTATCTGCGGCATCTGGGCCTCATCGTCAGCGACTTCCTCTACTACCCAGGGCAACGGGATCGCGGCCCGGTCATGAGTTTCATCCGCTGCGACCGCGGCACCGCGCCATCGGACCATCACACTCTCGCGATGACGCTCGGGCCGGCGAACCGTTACGTGCACTCGGCGTATCAGGTGAGTGACCTCGACGCGCTCGCCGCCGGCGGCGAGTACCTCGTCAATCGTGGCTACGATCGATCCTGGGGCATCGGTCGCCACATCCAGGGCAGCCAGATCTTCGACTACTGGCGCGATCCCGACGGTTTTCTCGTCGAACACTTCACCGACGGCGACCATTTCGACCACTCGATCACCCCCGGTTGGGCTCCGATGACCGCGTCCGGCCTGAACCAGTGGGGACCGCCCGCGACAGCGGACTTCCTCGGGGTGAAACCAGGACGCGCCGCACTGCGGGAGTTCACCTCGATCCTCACCTCGTTGCGAGAGTCCGACAACGAATTCGACGTCCATCGCCTCCTCGGCCTACTGAAAGTTGCCCGCTCATGAGCTTCTCCGTTCTCCGCACTGCCGACGCCTGGTGGGTCTCTGTTGACCAGGGCGCCCGTCGTATCGACACCGGTGCGACCACGACCGCCGAGCTGATCGCCGACATCGCAGCGGTCGCCTCTGCCGCGGAGGGCGCCGGCGACGCAGTCGCCCCGTCCACGCTGGATCTCGTCTCGCCGGTCACCGCGCCCTGCCGGGTGATCGCTCAGATGACGAACTACGTGTCACACGTGAGAGATTCGGGCTTGAACCCCGAGAAGGTCCCGCTCACCTTCTTTCGCAAGTCGTCGGGGTCGATCACCGGTCCGTTCGACGACATCGTCAAGCCGGCGCACGTGTCCCTCCTCGACTACGAGGTCGAGATCGGCCTGGTGTTCGGTCAGACCATCCCCGTCGGGTCGTCCGTCGACGACGAACTCGTTGCTGATTGCGTCGCCGGGATCGTCGTGACCAACGACGTATCGGCGCGTGACGTACAGCTCCCAAAAACGCAATTCTACGAGGCGAAGTCGTACCCGACCTTCACCCCGGTCGGCCCCGTACTGGTGCTCCTTGAGCCTGGCGAGTGGCAGAAGTTCGCGACCCTCACCCTCGAGCTCCGGGTGAACGGCGTGACCCGACAGAACAGCACCGTCGCGGACATGGTCTACAGCCCGCTCCAGGCGCTCCGCACCCTCACCCGGTTCCAGCGTGTCGATCCGGGCGACCTGGTTCTCACCGGGACGCCCGGCGGCACGGCGTTGACCGCACCTCCCAAGCCGATCGAGATCGTCGGCTCGCTGTTGCCGCCGCACGTAAAGTGGAAGGCGTTCTTCAAGCGTCAGGCCGGCAACCCGAAGTACCTTCATGACGGAGACGTCGTCGAGGCGACCATCCGCTCCGGGGACGGGATGCTGGATCTCGGCACACAGCGCAACGTGGTGCGATACGCATGACGACATCGAACACAGCGCTGTGGCCTCGATACGACAACCCCGGTGATCTCGCGGAGATCGAGAGCATCCCACTAGATGAACGCGGGTTGCCCGCGACGACGTTCGACGCGCTCGTCCGTGCGGCAACCTTGTGGCCCGACCGCACCGCCCTGCGCGTACTTCCCGACGCGGCACGGTGGGAACAACCCGTCGAACGCACCTACGCGGAGTTACTCGGCGCCGTCGAGCACCACGCCTCGGTCCTGCGCGCGGCGGGTGTGACTCGCCACGACCCGGTTGCGGTGCTGTCACCGAACTGTCTCGAGCTGGTCGAGGCCATCCTCGCCGCGCAGCGGGCCGGCATCGTCGCGCCGATCAACCCCGCCATGGACGCCCGCCACGTCGCGGACCTCCTGCGGCGGTCGGGCGCCCGCGTGCTCGTCGCCGCAGGATCCGATCTCGCACCCGACGTCGTCACGAACCTCGCCGACATCATCGAGGAGACCAGCGTCGAGACCGTGTTCCTGTTGCAACCGACCGGTGGCGCAGCGGGTGAGGTCCCGACGATCCCCGGCGCGCGCTCGGTCGCGTACCTCGCTGACACCCCGACGGGACCGCCCGTCGCCGACATCGTGGACGCCGACGAGATCGCGTCGCTGTTCCACACCGGCGGTACCACCGGTACTCCCAAGCTGGCAGCGCACACCCATCGTAACGAGCTCGCGAACAGTTGGATGATCGCAGCGAACAGTGTTCTCGACGAAGATTCGGTGCTGTTCGCTGCACTCCCCCTGTTCCACGTGAACGCGTTGATGGTCACGGTGCTCGCACCGATCCTGCGTGGGCAGACGGTCGTGTGGGCGGGGCCTCTCGGATACCGCGACCTCGACCTTTACGGCGTCTTCTGGCGTCTCGTGGAGCGTCACCGTATCGCCGCGATGAGCGGCGTCCCGACGGTGTACTCGGTTCTGGCGCAGTGCCCGATCGATGCCGACATCTCCAGTCTGCGTGCCTGTCTCGTCGGAGCGTCGATGCTGCCGCCGGCCGTGCGCACCGCGTTCGAGTCCCACACCGGGACTCCACTCCTCGAGGGGTACGGTCTCACAGAGGCGACCTGCGCGAGCGTCCGGAGCTTCTTCGACGGACAGCCCGCAGGGTCGGTGGGTCAGCGGATGCCGTATCAACACATCCGCGCGGTCGACGAGTCGTGGGGCGACGTCGCCGAGGGTGCGGTGGGACGGATCGTGGTGTCCGGGCCGACCGTCTTCGCCGGCTACGTCCGATCACGGGCCGCGAGCGGTCTCGAGTTCGACTCGGCCGGCAGTGTGCGTCACGGATGGTTGGACACCGGCGATCTGGGGTCGGTGACGGCTGACGGCTTTCTCACGCTGACCGGCCGCGCAAAAGACCTGATCATCCGCGGTGGCCACAACATCGACCCGGGGACGATCGAGGACATCCTCCTCGATCACCCCGACGTGACCGGCGCCGGTGTCGTCGGACGTCCCGACGTCCACAGCGGTGAGGTTCCCGTCGGCTACGTGACCCTACGCGAGGGCGCGACGGTCAGCGCGGGTGAGCTGCGCGAGTGGGCGTCCGGACATGTCCCCGAGGCCGCTGCGGCACCGAAAGCCATCACCGTCGTTGACGCTCTTCCGGTCACCGACGTGGGCAAGCCGTACAAGCTCGCGCTACGCGCGAGCGCGACGGAGTCGGCTGTGACCGCTGCGCTCGTCGAGGCGGGACTCGAGACCGAGGTGTCCTCACGTGTCGATGACGGCGCGGTCGTCGCGCTCATCGTGCCGCCTGTCGATCGTGAGAAGGCAGCGCGAGTGCTCGACGCCTTCCCGATCGGGTGGCAGTGGGCGGACGTCCGGTGACAGCACAGAAGACGCCCGTCGTCATCATCGGTGCCGGACCGTCCGGACTCACCGCCGCGGCGCTGCTGGCGGATCATGGTGTGCCATCGACGATCCTCGAGCGATGGGACGACATCTATCCGCAGCCGCGTGCGGTGCATCTCGACGACGAGGTCTATCGGGTTCTCGCCCGCCTCGGCCTCGCCGAGGAGTTCGCGTGCATCTCGCGCCCGGGTCGCGGTCTGCGGCTCGTCACCGACACCCTCGACCTGATCGCCGAGTTCCCTCGTGACGTCGAGATCGGCGTGCACGGGTTCCCGGCCGCGTCGATGTTCGATCAGCCCGATCTTGAGCGCCTCCTTCGCACCGCCGTGGCGCGGCGTGGTCACCTCGTGACCTTGCGTGGGGGCGTGGAAGTCGACAGCATCACGCAGGGCGACGAATCGGTGACCGTACACGCCACCGAACGCGCCACCGGCGAGCCCTTCACGGTCGACGGCAGGTACCTCCTCGGCTGCGACGGCGCAGGGAGCATGACTCGCTCGGTTGTCGGAACTCAGTGGAAAGACCTCGGTTTCAGTCAGCGATGGCTGGTCATCGACATCGAGACCACCGCCGATCTCGGTCAGTGGGAGGGCGTGCAGCAGGTATGCGACACCCGCCGCGCCGCCACCTACATGAGGATCGGTGACACGCGTTACCGTTGGGAGTTCCAACTCCTCGAGGGCGAGATCGCCTCGGATTTCCGTGAACTCGCTGCGGTACTCCCCCTGATGCGTCCGTGGCTGTCGTACGCAGGGGACCCCGACCTCAGATTGATCCGTTCGGCGGAATACACCTTCAATGCCCGGGTGGCCCAGCGGTGGCGCGATCGGCGCGTCTTCCTGCTCGGTGACGCCGCGCATCTCACCCCGCCGTTCATCGGGCAGGGGATGGGCGCCGGGATTCGAGACGCGGCGAATCTGAGTTGGAAACTCGCCGCGGTGCTGTCCGGCGGAGTGCCGCAACACAGCCTCGACAGCTACGAAGACGAGCGCAAACCGCATGCAGTTGGCCTGATCCGATTGGCCGTCCTGACAGGAGCGCTGATGACCGGCGGCGGGCGCGGCGGTGATCGGTTGCGTGGTGTCGTCGCGCCGATCCTTGCCCGCACACCGGCGATCGTGTCGCGACTCACCGACAGCGCCACCCCACCGCTATCGCCCTCGTACTACGTCCGCGACACACCGGGCGGACGGCTGCCGGGGCCACTCCGCGGCGCAGTCGGTGGCAACGGTCTCGCGGGGACGCTCGCTCCCAACGCCACGGTGAGCACCGATGGCTGCCGCCTAGACAGTGTGGTGTCGGGTTTTGTCCTCGTCACCCTGGATGAGCCCACCGAGGACCAAAACTGGGAGATCACCCGCCGCGGAGCATCGACACTCGTCGTCGGACCCAGGGATGGCTTGGGTCTGTGGCTCGAAACGAGCCACAGACGCTGCGCGATCGTGCGACCCGACGGCACGGTCATGGCCGCGGGTCGCTCGATTGCCTCAGTGTTCACCCTCGTCCCCACCGTCCTGACCGCAGCCGCCGGACCGGTGGCATGAACCACGCGCGAAAGAACGATCGCCCCACCGCCGACCGGACGTATCTGTCGGTCGAGGAGATCGTCGATGCGGCCCCGCGCGCGAGACCGGGACCACGGTCGCCGAGGTCGGCATGAGTTACGCCGACGCCTACCGCTGCACCTCCTCGGTGTCAGGTGTCGGGTGTCGGTGACGACCGACTGAGCGTCTCAGCCGAGCAGGCGTGTGGCATTCGACCGGGTGAGTGAACGCCACCCGCCCGACCCCTTGGGCGACGGTGCCTGCTCGATGGAGCGAACCTGTCTATGACCGCCGCCGCGGGGGTGAAGAAATGATCGCTGCCGTAGAGCACCTTGCTGGTGCCGACCACTGCGGTGAGCGTGGGTATCGTTCGCGGGAACGGGGTACCGGCCATGTCATACCACAGCTGTGCGAGGGCTTCGGGCATGGAAGGGCGGAGGCTGTCGAGGTGTGCCTGCCAACGAAAGAAGTCGACGCGGTCGCGTCGAGAGCGCGCCGCGCCTCAGCGACTGCACCGACGACGTCGGACAGCGGGAGCGATGCGAAAAGGCCGAAGCGGCGCGGGTGGTCCTTCACGACTTGAGCACCGAAATCATGACACGGCGGGCAAGCGCCACGGCCTGTGCGTCGTTGCCGAGATGGACGCCCGGAGACGATACCGAGAGGATCACTTGCTCGATGCCTGTGGAATCGAGCAAGCGAGATGATCATTCACGGTCCAGTTCGGCCAGAACGGCATTCCGTCGGGAAATGGGATTCCCGCCCGACGTGCCTCTGCGACGAAAAGCTCGGGAGGTAGTGGGCGTGCACATCGATCAGCGCGACGTCGTCGGCCTGCTCGGGCGCCGCGTCAGCCAACGGAGCTGCACCGGCCAACATCGCGCCACCGAGTGTCGAGGCCGCAGCTATACGACCCGCAGAGCTGATCACTGCACGGCGGCCGACGGAGTTGGTCCATTGTTCGTCCGGCATTGAGGGGGACTCCCGTTCTTCGTGAGCCGCTCATTCATCGGGCGGTACCACGACACGACAATGCCAGGTAGTGATGAATTCGTCAATTATGTTGGTCACGGCAACGCTTGTCGTGGTGACCTAGCCGTCAGGAATGAGACCGCCGGCGCGCAAGCAAGAACGGTCTCGACGCTGATGACTGTCCACCGGAGACCCGGCGTCACGATCCCAGCGCCGCGAACGTCGTGGGTTTCGAGCAGGCGTCACGCGCGCGAAGCTGAGAGATTCGCCAGGCCGTGATCAGCAACGACCGCCCGAAGGTGAACTCCTCGTCCAACGAAACCGGCACCTGACCGGCAACAGCCATGGACGCGGAGAATCGCCGGCGTCGCTCACGCCCCTCACGAGTGTCGACGCATCCGCGGCATGGCCGGACCTGCGGACGACCACGAAAATTGACACCGGATCGAACACAGAAACGAGGAAGCCCTGACCAGGACTTCTCCTGGCCAGGGCCTCAACTGTGTCTCAACCAACACGTCGGGGTGGCGGGATTCGAACCCACGACCTCTTCGTCCCGAACGAAGCGCGCTACCAAGCTGCGCCACACCCCGTGTACAACCTGCGATAGCTTACCCCCGACAGGCCTCGCAGGCTAAATCGCCTGGTCAGCACCTGATTCCGTGGGCCTGACCGCCGCAATGAGCTGTGCCAGGTCGGCGCGCGTCGGGCCGTCGGGATTGATGATCGTGAAGTAGCTGACGCCGAACGATTCACGCAGATCACGGATCTGTGCGGTGACCTCGTCCAGGGTGCCGAACAATCCGTTCATGCTTGCGAGCAACTCATCGTCACCGGCTCCAGGATGCAGCGACCGGAGTCCGTCGAGTTGGGGCTCGCGGTCAATGGCGAGCCCGAAGATGATGAGGTTCAATTCGAGCTCGGCAAACCGTTGTCCGGCAACTGATTTGATGAATCCAACCCGGTCTGCGAGGGTCGCGCGGTCCGGTATCGCCGACAGCGCGATGATGTCGGCGTGCTGGGCGGCCAGGGTCAGCACCCGATCACCGACGCCGGCGACCATGATCGGCGGCGGAGACTGCACGGGTGCCGGACGGTACTGCGGATCGCTCAAGGTCTCGCGCAGATGTCTGACGGTGCGGGCGAGGTGGTCGACGCGTCGGCCCGCAGGCAGAAACGGGATGCCGGCATCGACGAACTCGTTCTCGGCATAGCCTGCGCCCAAGCCGATCTCCAGACGGCCGCCGGTGAACTGGTCGGTGGCAGCGACATCCCGGGCGAGGAGTGCCGGCGAGTAGAAGCCGGTATTGAGGACGAAATGCCCCAGGCGCATGCGCTGCGCGACGGCACCAGCGGCGACCAACGCGGGAAACGGAGCGGTGAAACCCAAGTGATCGGGCACCATCAGGACATCGGCGCCGGTGGCCTCCACCGCCCTCACCTGCTCGGTGAAATCACCGTCGATCCCGAAGAGGTTGACACCGAATCGAAACGGACGCATCTGCTGATTCTCCCCCTGGCTTTCGGTCACAGCTTCCGATTCTGACACAGTTCTCTGTGATAGACATTTTGACGTCGATAATGGGTTCGTCGGCGTCGAACTCCTCAGTATCGGCACCGGATGACATCGACGCACCGGATAGCACCGAGAGAAGGCGGCCGGGTGAACACAGATGACCGCGACGCCGAGTCGCGAGCCGACGAGGAGGCCTACCTCCGCGAGGCCCATTCCCGCCTCGGGACCTTTGTCAAGCACGCCGAACAAGCCCTCATGGCCGCGAAGAGCGCCGTGCTGCGCCCCTTCGACCTCACCGTTCCGCAGTACGCGGCGCTGATGGCGATCCGTTACCTACCGGGGCGATCGGCCACCCAGCTGGCCCGGATCACCGGCGTCACGCAGCAGACGATGGCAGCCACCCTCGACATCCTCGACTCCCGTGGCGTGATCGAGCGCCACACGTCCACGGTGCACGCAAAGGTACGAACCACCCACCTCACCGCCGACGGTGCCCGGCTGGTCGACGTCGCCGATCAGCACGTCCGTGTCGTCGAGCAACGCCTGACCGATGCCCTATCCTCCGCTGAGGCCGAGCAATTCCGCGCACTCAGCACTCGCGTGACCGAGGCCCTCCGCGGCGACCCATCCGGACGCACCAGCGGCGACGAATGACGCGCACCTACCGATCGAAAGGGACCCCCCCATGACGTTCGCTCGCCGTTCAGTTCGGCTGATGCTCGCACCACTCGTGGTGACCATCGCCGCCGTCGCGATGATCCTCACCCCCACAACCGCCGACGCCGCGCCGCTCAAGCCGGTCGCCAAGCTCGACGTCACGCGATATCTCGGCACGTGGTGGCAGCAGGCGACCATCCCGTCGTTCTTCGGTGTGCGCTGCGCGAAGGACACCAACGCCACCTACACCCAGATCAACGCGACGACCATCGGCGTCGACAACAAGTGCACCTCGTTCACCGGTCAGCCCGACGGCATCAAGGGCAAGGCCACCGTCATCGATCCGGTCACCAAAGCACAACTGGTGGTGGCCTTTCCGGGCGTACCCAACACCATCAACCCGGGCAACAACCCCAACTACATCGTGACCTGGGTCGGCGACGCGCAGGGTCGCGATGCCACCGGGCCGGGCGCGAACAGCACCGAGCCGTACCAGTTCGCGATCGTCGGTGATCCGACACGCCTGTCCGGATTCGTGTTAAGCCGCGAGAAGGTGCTCACCACCGATCAGCTGCGGATGCTCAAGCGCCGCACCGAGGCCGCGGGATTCAATTCGTGCACCTTCCTGATCTCACCGACGACCGGCGGACGCTCGGACTACTCGCCGCTGTGCACCGTCTGATCGACTGATTCCGTTCGTTCTCGCACCGGCTGCATCGCTCTGCAGCCGGTGCGACGGCGCTACTGTGAACGGGTGACCCCGACCACCGGTGACCCGGCCCGATCCGGTCGCGTCGAGCGACTCCTCTCCGACACCTACCGCATCGCCGACGAGGTCCTCTACCCCGCGGCCGGCGACGTCGACCACAGTGGCACCGTTCCCGACTCCCACTGGCGCGAACTCGCCGACGCCGGGCTCTACGGGCTGGTCACCGGCGACCCGCCACTCGATCTCACCTCCGTCCTGGAGATCGCCGAAGTCCTCGCGAGCGGATGCCTGCCCACCGCGTTCACCTGGCTGCAGCATCACGGGGTGGTGATCTCCTTGTCGGGCACCGACAACGACACACTGCGGGACCGGTATCTCGATGCAACCGTCGCCGGCCGGGTTCGGGCGGGAGTGGCCTACGCCGGTGTCGTCCCGACCCCGCCGCGGATGACGGCCACACGCACCGACGGCGGCTGGATTCTCGACGGATACGCAC
This sequence comes from Gordonia sp. L191, assembly GCF_030077625.1. NCBI lineage: Bacteria > Bacillati > Actinomycetota > Actinomycetes > Mycobacteriales > Gordoniaceae > Gordonia > Gordonia sp. L191. The sequence goes on from NZ_CP125996.1 coordinate 4,459,817, forward strand.
CGTTCGTCAGCGGCTGGGGCATCGTGCACATCCTGCAGATCTCGGCCCGGGATGTACAGACCGACGACGTGATCGCGGCGATCGTCGATGTCACCCAACCGATTCCGGGGATCGCGGTGACCCCGACCCACCTGTCGGTGTGCAACGCCACGAGTACGGTATTCCTGCGAGTGCAGGGAGTGCGGGTCGACGACGCCGACATCGTCTCTCGCGTCAGCCTCGAGCGATTCTTCGCCACCCAGATCACCGGCCTACGCATCAACGGCACCCTCCCGTTCGGCATCCTGCGTCGCGCCACCGCCCTGCTCGAACGCGGCGGCGAGGTGAAAGCCGCTCGCACGCTTCGGGAACGGGCCGGCGAGGTCCGCGCCCGTCTCGACAACGCGCTCGGCGCCGGTGACACCGGGCCGATGATCGACGCGCGTGCCGACGCCGCCCGCATCGCCGTCGACGCCACAGCCGCGCTGGTCTCCGCCGACGGTGGTCGCGCCCTGCTCTCCGGCAACGTCGCGCAACGTCTGGCCCGCGAATCCATGTTCACTCTCGTCGCAGCCAGTCGCCCGCAGGTGAAAGATCTTCTGGTGCAGCGGTTCAGCGGGAGCTGATCAGCTCACCTCGCAGAGCCGTAGTCCCGCAGGAACAGTGCCTCGGCCAGCGCCATGTGCTCGATCTCCGACGGGTCGACGCTCTCGTTGGGCGCATGGATCAGGCAGCGCGGCTCCTCGACCCCGAACAGCATGATCTCGGCGTCGGGAAAGGTGTTCTGCAGCACCGTACACAGCGGGATCGATCCACCCTGCCCCTGCTGCACGACCTCGGTTCCGTAGGCGGTGCTCAACGACCGCGAAATCGCCTCGAACGCAGGCCCATCGGTCGACCCCGAGAACGGCGCTCCGATCGCCTCACGCTCCACCGACACCCGCACGTGCCACGGCGCGACGGCGTGCAGGTGGGCGATCAGCGCATCCTGGGCGGCCGCCGGATCCATGCCGGGCGGCACACGCAGGTTGATGCGCGCACGGGCCCGCGGGACGACCGACGCCGACGAGCCGACCACCGGCGGGCAGTCGATACCCAGCACGGTCGCCGCCGGGCGGGCCCACACCATCTCCGCGATCGACCCCGACCCGAGCACCCCGACCCCGTCGAGAACCGTTGCGTCCTTCCGGAACTGGCTCTCTCGATAGTCGATGCCCGTCCACACCTGATCGGAGTCGAGCCCGGTGACGGTGGTGTTGCCCGCATCGTCGCGCAGGGTGGCCAGCATGGCGATCAGGGCGGCGAGCGCATCCGGCGCCGCACCTCCGAACATCCCGGAATGCATTGCCGAGGAGAGCGTTTCGACGCTGACGACAACGTTGGCGATCCCGCGCAGACTCGTCGTCAGGGTCGGGCGGCCCACTTCGATGTTGCCGGAATCGAGGATGAGGATCGCGTCGGCGCGCAACAGCTCGGGGTTCTTGGGAACGAAATCCTCGATACCGCCGGAGCCCTGCTCCTCGGACCCCTCACCGATGATCTTGACGTTGACGCCGAGGTCGTCGCCGATCGCCCGCAGCGCGGTCAGGTGCACGGCGATGTTGCCCTTGCAGTCGGCGGCACCGCGCCCGTACCAGCGGCCGTCGCGTTCGGTCAGCGTCCACGCCGGTGAGTCCCAGGCGTCGGCGTCCAGCGGCGGCTGCACGTCGTGGTGGAAGTACAGCAGCACCGTCGGTGCGTCGGCCGGTCCGGGGATGTGTCCGGTCACCGCCTGCGATCCGTCGGCGGTGACGTGCGCCTCGACGTCGGATACGCCGGCCTCCGTGAAGGTCTCCTGCAGCCAGTCGACCATCCGTGCGCAGTCGGCGGGCGCGGGCCCGGCGGGGTCGTAGACCGATTCGAAGGCCACCATCTCCGCGAGATCCGTGCGCGCCCTTCCCATCAGATCGTGCACGCGGTCTGCGATCGCGTCGTCGGTCACGTCGGGTCCTCTCGTCGTCGGCCGCCTCGACGCCACGCGCATGCCCGCGCGGCGAGGTCGTGTCCCCAAGTTATCGCGTCGTGCGGGCGGGTGGCGCGGCGATCAGCCTTGGGCCGCGGAGTCCTCGGCGGGATCGAGGATCGGCCGTCCCGGCCTCCGCGTCGGCGGCGTCGAGTCGGCGACGACGCTCATCTACCGTCGATATTCTGCCGGGGTCAGACCGAGTTCGGTCCGGAATCTGCTGCGCAGGGTGGCGGCCGAGCCGAATCCGCTGGCGGCGGCGATTTCGGCGAACGTGTGTCGGTGCGGCGCCACCAACAGACCCTGCGCACGGGCGATTCTCCTCTCGGAGATCAAGTCCGACAACGACTTCGACGAGTCGGTGAAATGCCGGTACAGATGACGCCTGCTGATGTTGAGTTCCCGGGCGATGTCGGCGACACCGAAGGTGGGGTCGGTGTGTCGGCGTGCGATGAGGTCGTCGACCGCCGCCCACATCACCAGCGAATTGTCGCGGACGCGAGACAGGTCCGTGCGCTGGTTGTCGAGAACCGCGCGCACCAGATCGATCGCCGCCAATTCGACGTCGGGATCGAACGACGGCGCCCGCGTCAGCGACGAGAGGGCCAGTTCACGCACGAACTGGGCGGTGGCCCGACTCAGCAGGGTCTGGACGCGGACGGTACGGCGGCCGAGCTCCTCGCCCAGACTGTCGACGGGGATCACCACTCCGGCCGGGTCGACCGCGCCCGTGACCTCGATGACCGCCATCTCGGAGGTGGGGTGCACGACGAGTTGTCCGGGGCCGTAGGTGGTCTGCTCGTCGCCGCGACGGATGATGATCGACCCGGAGAAACCGGTGACCAGAACGGCAACACCGGGTTCGGAGTCGACCGTATGCCGGTGATCTCGATATCGCCGATCTCGTTCGCACACACCCGGCGCGACGAGCGCGCAGAACGTTGTCAGGTGACGCAACGACCGCGTCACGTACACACAATCGAAGGTCCTCGCGTCGCCGACGACTCGCGCGCACCCGAGAGTCGACGCACCCGCCCGCCCACGCAGACGTACCGCATCGCCCGCGTCGTCTCCCGCGAGTCCGACCTCGCGTCGCCAACGCGCCACCAGCCGCGGATCGAGTCCGGTACGCGTCACGAACCTGCCCCCGGGTCACCACGCCCCGCACCCTGGGCGCTTTCGCCTCGGCCGTCGGTGAGCGAGCGACGGAATTCGTGGGGAGTGACGCGAATGCCGCACGGAATCGATTGCGCAAGGTCGCCGCCGAGGTGAACCCAGATGCGGCGGCGATCGAATCCAGGCCCGCACCCTCGCGGTAGGCCAACAACTCCCGGGCGCGTTCCAGGCGGCGCGTCGCGATCATCGTGGCCGGCGTGTCATCGGTGTCGCCGAAGTAGCGGTACAGATGTCGCCGACTCATGTGCAGGGTCTTCGCGATCGTCTCCGCGCTGAACTCCGGATCGCGGAAATGATGATCGATCAATGCCCGCGTGGCCTCGCGAACGTACACCGGATCGGTGCAGACGCGGTCGGGTGACTGATCGGCCTGCCTGCGGGCGAGTATCGCCCGGACGAGGTCGATCACGGCCAGTTCCGTGTCGGGGTCCACATCGGCGCCGCGTGCGGCGACGTCGAACGCGAAGTTGCGAATGAACGCCGCAGCCGCGCACGCCAACGGCGTCCCGGTGACCACGGGGGCGATCGGGACGCCGACGAAGTCGTTGCCCAGCGATTCGACGGGAATCCAGACGCCCGCGAGGTCGGCGACCTCCTCGGAGGTCTGCTGATACGGCTCGTTGTTGTCGAAGATCACCGGTTATTGTCCCGGATTGACGCACGAATTCACTTAATTCAGCAAGTCACTGGGTGGGTGGAGCCTTTTCCGCGGCCGGTGCGTCGGCGTCCGCCGGTGTGTCCGCGTCGGGTACGGCGGTATCGGGTACGGCGCTGCCAGAACCAGCGGCGTCGGAACCAGTAGTGCCGGAACCAGCGGCGTCGGAACCAGCAGTGCCGTCGTTCGCGTAGGACTCGGCGAAGGACACGCGCGGGGTGGTGGCCGCGTGGAATGCGGCGAGCCCCGCGAAGAACAGTGTCGCGAGCGCGAAGACGACCGCAAGGAACAACGCCGCCCAGTGCACGATCGTCAACGCCAGACCGTCACCGCGTGTCGCCAACGCACCGGCAGCCGAGAGGACCGCCGCAAGCAGACACCACACGGCGCTGCGCACCCGCGGCGACACCGTCGAGACGTAGAACAGTCGCTGATAGAGCGAGGTCTCGTATTCCTCGACCGCGGCCAGTCGCACCGCATCACCGGCGGCCAGGGCACGCAGCTCACCGGCCAGTGACGCCCCGCGTCGTAGCTGTTCTGTTTCCCGATCGCGGTAACGGACGAAGGCAATGCCCGCGACGACCGCGGCCAGAAGTCCGATCCCCGCCATGACTCCCCAGTACTCCACGCCCTCACGCTACCGCCGCCGTCCTCGGCGACGTGCGTCAGGTCACAGCTCGCCCGGGCCGGTCGGCAACGACGTCCCACCCCGGATACGACGACGGACCCCGCCGTGTGGGCGGGGTCCGTCGTTGTGGTCGGTGGAGCCGAGAACCAGGCTGTCGCTCTCGCTCCCACCGGGTATCGGTGCGCTCAGGCCACCTGTGCCTGCCACATCCAGTGCAACTGCTCGAGCTTCGAGGCGAAGCCGATGAGCAGGTCCTGGGTGACCGGGTCGGCGTCCTCGGTGACGTCGATGCGCTCGCGCAGACCGGCGATGACGGCCTTGAGGTTCTCGACGATCGAGACGACGACGTCGGCGTCCTTGGTCCAGCCTTCGCCGAAGCCCTTGGTACCGGCGGTCTTGGCGACGGTCTCGGCCCGGCCGTCGGGACTGACACCGATGGCCGTGGCACGCTCGGCGGCCGCGTCGGTGAAGTCGCGAGCGACGCTGACGAGCTCGTCGAGTTCGAGGTGCACCGACCGGAACTGGGCGCCGACGACGTTCCAGTGGGCCTGCTTGGCGATCAGTGACAGATCGATCAGGTCGACAAGGGTCTCCTGTAGGGCCTTGCCGGTGATCTCTTTCTGCTCATCACTCAGGGTGCTGGTGATGGGGGTGGACAGTGCAGTCATGGTGTGACTCCTTCCTGTGGTGCGGCCGCCCGGCTGGTGGCCGAGGGCACGCGGTGGTGCGGTGGTCGCGGCGTCCTCAGACGCGGACCGTCAGATTGTGATCGATGTTGCCCTTGGTGGCCTTGGAGTACGGGCAGAAGGCATGGGCCTTCTCCGCGAGTTCCTTGGCCGTCGCCTCATCGAGGCCGGGCAGGTAGGTCTCGATGCCGACGACGAGCCCGAAGCCGCCGTCGGACTCGTCCTTGCCGATGCCGACGGTCACGGTGACGGTGGCGTCGTCGGGGGCCGGCGTGCCGGCCTGCTTGGAGGTGGCGCGCAGGGCACCGAGGAAGCAGGCGGCGTAGCCGGCGGAGAACAGCTCCTCCGGGTTGCTGCCGTCGCCGCTGCCACCGAGCTCCTTCGGCGGACGCAGTTCGAGGTCGATCTGACCACTTGCGGAGACCACTTCTCCGTCGCGGCCGCCGCCACTGGCCTTGGACGAGATGCTGTATGCGGGTTCGATAGCCATGATGTCTCCTCGGTTGTCGGCCGCCCATGGACGGCTGTTGGACGTACTGGATCGAGCGGATTGCCGGTTGTTGTCGAACTACCTTGCTCTGCAACCATTCTCGACGACTCTTCGTTCCCGAAAGGGTGAATTCGCCGAGAATTCCCGGCGTCGGGTCACGGCCCCTCGGGTTCGGCGGACGCCGGCGCTGCGCCCCGGCATCGCGGACACAGTCCCCAGAAGGTGATCTCGGCTTCCTCGACGAGGTAGCCGTGATCGTGGTCGGGGTTCAGGCATGGGGCCGCACCGACGACGCAGTCGACGTCGGTGATGTCCCCGCAGACCCGGCACACCAGGTGGTGATGGTTGTCGCCGGTCCGGGTCTCGTAGCGGACGGCCGAACCCGCGGGCTCGATCCGTCTCAGCAGCCCCTTGTCGGCGCACGTGCGCAGCACGTCGTAGACCGTCTGGGTCGATACGCCGCCGAGATGGTCCCGCACATGGGAGGCCACGGCGTCGGCGGTCGAGTGCGGATGCCCGTGGACGAACTGCAGCACCGCGACCCGCGGTGCCGTGACGCGCATGCCCGCTCCGCGCAACTGCCGGTGCAGCTGCGCGGGGGTGACGACGTCGATCTCGGGCATGACCCCAGTGTAGCCCTTTTCTGGAGTAACTCCAACTATTGGATCAACTCCAAACTAATGCAGGTATGCCTAACCTTTCCGGGTACGACCCGCTCGGATGGCGGGTCGGCCGAAGCTGTCGTATCGTCTTTTGCACGAGATCGTGTGTAGCAATCGGCAAGGAGCCGATTGTTCGCGTCCGTCGGCCACTCCTCTCTCACGCGGCCGGCGTCGAAAAGCGCACACCGTCTCATCACCACCGAGAGAGTCACACCATGAGCGACACGACGACCACCGTCGACATCCACTCGTCTGCCACCCACACCGATCCCACCCACATGCCGGCCACCCCGATGGCCGAACTCACCCGGGAGTCACGGATGGGTGGTGCCGGCACCGAGACCGCCGACCGCGAGGTCCGCCAGATCTCCCTCGCCGACTTCGCCGCCCGCCGCGCCGAGCTCACCGAGCAACTCTGGTCGGCCGCAACCGATATCGGCTTCTTCCAGATCGTCGACCACGGCATCGACATGTCCGTGGTGAATCATGCGTTCGCCATGTCCGAACGGTTCTTCGCACTGCCGCGAGAGGTCAAGGAGCGCTATCCGCTCAAGAAGGGGCAGAACGCGGGCTGGGAGTTCATGACCCAGGTGCGTCCGTCGGTCGGCACCCCGGATCAGAAGGAGTCCTACCAGTTCACCCGCCCGCGCATGGACGGATTGTGGCCCACCGAGGACGAGCTCGCCGGATTCCGCAGTACCCTCGACGATTTCGAGTCGCGGTGCCGGCAGATCGCCATGGACCTGCTCGGCTGCTTCGCCGACAAGCTTGGCTTCGATCGCGAGTTCTTCACGCGCGCACACGATCCGGCCGTCGACACCTATCAGAGCACCCTGCGGCTGTTGCACTACTACCCCTTCCCCGACGAGCTGCTCGACGAGCCCAACATCTGGCGGGCCGGCGCGCACACCGATTTCGACGTGTTGACCCTGCTGTTCCAGCGATCGGGACAGGGCGGTCTGCAGGTGCTACCGGGAGCCGAAACCGACAGCCAGGCATGGACTCCCGTCGAACCCTCGGACGAGGCCATCACCTGCAACATCGGTGACATGCTGATGCGATGGTCCGACGACGCCCTGCCGTCGAACTTTCATCGCGTGCGCGCACCGCGACGCGGGGAGTACCAGGGCCCGCGCTACACCATCGCCTACTTCGCGCAGGCCAACACCGATGTGGTGATCGAGAGTGCCGTGGGGAAGTACCCGCCGATCACCGCCGCCGACTATATCGCCCAACGCCTTTCGGCCAACTTCAACGCCGCGAAGAGTCGTCGATGACCGCCCCGAACGGCGCGCCTGTCGGCGACCGGGCGTTCTCCGACGTCACCGTCCGCGTGGGCGGCACCTGGGTCGCCCACCAGGATGTGTACGTGGCCGGCGGGGTCGTCAGTGCGATCACCGACACCACCGCCTCCCCCGACACCGGGCCGCCCGCGGTACTCATCCCCGGCTTCGTCAACACCCACACCCACCTGCAGCAGTCACTGATGCGCGGAATCGCCGAATGCACACCACTTCTGGAGTGGCTCTTCGCCATCGGCGAGCAGTCGGTGGCCATCACACCGCAGCGCGCGTATCTCGCGGCGGTGGCCGCCTGCTTGGAGAGTCTCCGGTCGGGCACGACGACCGTCGTCGAGCACATGTGGCCCCATCCGTCCGAAGAGGTCCACGGTGCGGTCATCGCGGCATTGCGCGACACCGGGATTCGCGCCCTACTCGGGCGGGGCGTCGCCGATCGGGGTGACGCGACCCGCAAGTGGGGCTTCGAGCCACGGCTCATGCAACCCCTCGACGAGGTCCTCGACCACATCGATCACCTTCGGGCACAGGTCGACAGATCGACGATCTCTATCGCCCTCGCGGTCCCGAATCCGCGATCGCTCACCGAGCCGGGCATGACGACGCTGCGTGAGTTCGCCCAGGAGCGTGACCTGTCGGTCTCCATCCATCTGCTGGAAACGCCGACCGACGATGTGATGTGCCGTGAGCACGCCGGTGTCGGCGCCGTCGACTACCTCGATCGCGGGGGTTTCCTCTGGGATCGGGTGCTCGCGGTGCACTGTGTCGAACTCGACGAGTACGGGCAGGCCCTGCTCGCCGACCGCGGTGTGGCGATCTCGCACAATCCATTGTCCAACATGCGACTCGGCAGTGGCGTCGCGCCGGTGCCCGCGATGCTCGATCGCGGCCTCGCGGTGGGGCTCGGTGTCGACGGTGCGGCCAGCAACGACACCCAGGACATGCTCGAGACGCTGCGCATCGGCGCCTATGTGCAGCGGGCGGTGCATCGGCGCGCGGATCTGATGGACAACGCCACAATGCTCGACATCGCCTGCGGCGGCGCGAACGTCGCGCTCGGACTCCCCGAATCGATCGGTGGCATCGCCGTCGGGGCCCCCGCCGACCTGACGCTCCTGCGCTTCGACCGGGACTACGCCACACTCCCCGTTCGCGATCCGGGCGCCTCGCTGCTGACCACCGGCTCGCCGCGTCTGGTCGACACGGTGATGGTCGACGGCGAGATCGTCGTCGCCGACGGCCGCAGCACCCGGATCGACGAGGCTGAGTTCACCAAAGAGCTGATCGCCGCGACCGCCGGGTGACCGGTGGCTGCGGGCGCGGTGAGTTCCCTACCGGGCCCGTAGCATTCGCGTCGGGCGCATCCGGGTCGACTCGGGCAGCCAGCGGTCGACGACACGGCGCAGGGTCATGACCGCCGACACCAGCAGCAACGCGAACTGAATCCATCCAAGAACCACGGTCCCCGACCACAGGCTCGGATAGCGAAAGAACATGTCGATCCCGATCGGGATACACATCAGGTTCAGGACGACGATCGTGAGGAAGAAGTTGCGGCAGTTGCGGCTGTGATGGGTGACCGCGGCCCGGAGAAACAGATATGCGCCGAGAAGGAACAGCACCGTGATGATCAACCCGGCGACCGGCAGCACCGACGCGAAGGTGTCGATCTGACCGGCGTTGGGTTGCCCCTTCGGCGTGGCCACGGCGTCGGCGAGCATCCGATCACGGAGAAGATCTCTGATCGCTCCGAGGTTGATCGCCCCGTACACGACGCACACCAGCCCGGCCGCGGCCGCTCCCCAGAAGGCCACCCGGGCGTGGAGTGCCAACGCGGCCGGGGCAGGCCCGGGCGCGGTGGGCGGCTTCGGGTACAGATTGGCCCGGTCCCGGTCGGCCGAGGTCCGCTGCAGTTCGGCGAGGTCCTGCGCGTCGAGCTCGGCCTGCGACGGCCTGCGGTCGGGGTCCTCGGAGGTGGGATCGATCATGGTCGCATTGTGACACTCGTCGCGTCGGCGCGGTGGCGCGCCCGGTCATCGGAACACGGAGGGCGACCGTCGACCACCGAGCTCACCGGCCGATCTTGAGCATGTGACCGACCGTCGCCTGCCACAACATGTCATCGGCGGCGATGGTGCCCGTCAGTTCCAGCGGCTCGTCGATCGGAGCGGTACCGATCTGCCGGGTGACCACCCGCCGTCCGGTGGCGAAGTCGCTCGCGATGTAGTCGACCGGCCCGCTCTGTTGGATCGCCCCCGGCACATACGGCCCGTATCCGAGGCCGTGGAGGAGTCCGTCGGCGCGGGAGAGCTTCGGCAACGACGCGAGGCGGTCGTTGTTCTCCCAGACCCGATGACAGCCGCGCGCGGTCACGTCGATGCGGGTCGACCCGCCGACGAAGCCCGAAGTCGCCGGGACGGACGGCCCCGACACCGCCATCGGCGGGTACTGATAGCCATAGGTGCTGGGAATGACCAGTGAGTCACCCCACGCCATCGGGGAGTTCTCGGTGCCCTGACCGGACGTGCCGAAGGCAGGCATTGTGCACACGAGCCGACCGGTGTCGCTGTCTCGCACGATCAGCGACGGGTGGTGCGCGGCGTTGTCCACGATCGCCACCCAGCCGTCGCCGCCGGGACCGAAATACGTTGGCGTCGTGCCCGATCCCCACGTCAGCTGGCCGGGTTTGCGTGCCGGGCCGCGGTCGTAGGCCTGTCGCCAGATCGTGTGCGGCGCGGCACCCGGGGTCGCCCACATCTCGTACAGCGCGTGCGTGGTGAGCACCGAGACACCACCGGGGCGGACGCTGAGTCCGTTGCCGAGGTCCTCGCCGGGCGGCAGATGCACCGAGTGCACCCGACGGTCGGTGTCGACGGTGCCGATCACGCCGTGGGTGGTCGCAAACCAGATGCGGCCCAACCCATCCGGCGCCAGGCCGGTGATCGAGTCGCCGGAGGGGATGTGCCCGGACACGTCGATCCGGTCGTCGACGTACACCTGCCACCCGCGGGTGGTGTGCCGGTGGGCAACGAAGAGGATCGCGTTCGAGCCGTCGGCGACGACCACCCGGTCGCGGCCGTCGAGGTACCCGTACACCCCGCCGAGCAATCCGCCCTTGGCCAATTGAACCGACGCCAGCGGTGCGGCGGACGCCGGATCGAACAGCGTCACCGACGGCACCGCGAACCCGCCGGCAGACCCGTCTCCGTGTGCTCCGATGTACCTGGTGCACAACGAGACCGGCATGCCGTCGCTGCCCACGAAGGTTGCCGCGCACGCGGCTCCCGGTACCGACGACGCGAGCAGCCGGGCGCCGCGGCCGGGTCCGGGGTGAGGCGTGGAGTCGGTGGACTCGAGATCCCCGTGCATCAGCGACGTGCCCGGCGGTCCGAGGATCGGCGGCCCCGGATCGGGCGGCGGGTCCCCGGCAGCGCGGCCCGAGCCGGCGACCACCATGCCGGTGATCAGCGCCGCGACCGCCGCCGCCCGGACCCGTCGACCCGCCGTCATGTCACCTGGCGAGTTCGGTGAGGAGGAAATTCGTCGCCGGCAACAGTGTGGTGAGCATCGGCAGCGCGTGGTTCACGACCAGTCCCGGGAAGATCGGCGGGAGGGTGTTGGTGACCATGGACACGGTGGCGCCCTGCGCTTTCCAGTCCCGATACAGCTGGGCGACCTGGTCATACGGGATGACGTCGTCGTTGATCCCGCCCTCGAGCAACACCGGGGCGTTGGGCTTGAGCTTGCCGATCAGCTGGTCCCCGACGATCTTGCGGACCTGTGGGTCGGCGTTGACGATCGCCGACAGCGGTTGACCGCTGCGGGTCCAGGAGTTGGTCCGCTGGAATCCGTAGGACAGGATCGTGTCACCGATGCACTGCGTCGACAACCGTTGCAGTGCAGTGTGTCCGGCCGCATTGGTCTGCCGGTCGACGACGGTCTTGAGCGCCGGGTACCGGGCTTCGAGGCCGTTGATGGCGTAGCCGATGGCGCCGGAGATCGCGGTGCCGTCGATGCGGTCGATCACCTTCGACAGATCCGCGGGCGGAGCACCGGCATAGGTGGCCTTGACGTTGAGGTCGGGTGCGTAGGTCGAGGCGAGTTCGGCCGCCGATGCCGCCGCACCACCGCCTTGCGAGTAGCCGGAGAACGCGACCGGTGAATTCGCCGGTGCCCCGGCAATCTTCAGCGCTGCGCGCGCGGCGTCGAGCATGGCGTGGCCGGATTCGAGTCGATTGACATAGGTGTGGATGCCGGGTGTGCCCATCCCGATGTAGTCGGTGATCGCCACGCGCACACCGTTGATGAGCAGGAGATTCATCTCCAGACCGGAGTAGTTCACCGCGATCGACGGCTTGCTCGGATCGATCGCCAGCGGGAACGACATGAGCTTCGATCCGGCGCATTGATCACCCTGCCCGACGGTGCCGGGGCCGAGCACGACGGTCGGTCGCGGGCCCTTGCCACGCCACGGGGCGGTCGGTTCGATGACCGTTCCGGTCACCGCGGCCGGCGAACCGTCCTGGTATTCCGAGGTGTACATGACGCGCTTGGCGGTGCCCGGCCACTGGTTCGGAATGCCGGGAATCTGCAGCAGTAGCGGTGACGGCTCGCTGCGGATGATCGATCCCGGTGCGCTCGCGAAGTGCGCGGGCGGTGTGTAGAAGTCTGCGGCCTGGGCCGACGGTGCTGCCAGGCTCGCTCCGGCGGCGGCCAGCGCGCCGGCGGTGAGCACCGCCGCACCCCGAATCCCCCAGGTTCGCCGTGATGAGTTCAATCCCCGAATTCGTCTCATGGCTAGGTAAGCTACCGCACAGTAACCTCGCGGGGTAGATCCCGGTCACCCTCAGATCACGAGGCCGAGCGCCGACACCACGATCAGTCCGGTCACCGACAGGATCGTCTCCATCGCCGACCAGGTCTTGAAGGTCTGCCCGACACTCATCCCGAAATACTCCTTGACCAGCCAGAATCCGGCGTCGTTGACGTGTGAGAGGAAGACCGAGCCCGCGCCGATCGCCAGAACCACCAGCGACACCTGGCCCGAACTCAGCCCGTCGACGAGTCCGAGCATCAATGACGACGCGGTGATGGTCGCGACGGTGGCCGATCCGGTGGCGACGCGGATGAGTGCGGCGAGCACCCAGCCGAGCAGGATGACCGAGATGTTGGCGGCCGATGCCCAGTCGGCGAGCAGGGTGCCGATGCCGGTGTCGACGAGGACCTGTTTGAAGCCGCCACCGGCCGAGACGATCAACAGGATGCCCGCGATCGGCGGCAGCGACGATCCCACACAGGACGACAGGGTGTCGCGGGTCATGCCCGATCGGCGGCCGAGGGTGAACATCGCGACGACGACGGCGATCAGCAGTGCGACCAACGGCGTGCCGAGCACGTCGAGAATCCTGCGGATCCATTGACCGTCGTCGTCGACGACGATCTCGGCGATGGCCTTGCCGAGCATCAGCACCACCGGCAGCAGGACCGTCGCGAGGGTGAGGCCGAATCCCGGCCCCTTGGGCGATCGTGCCGAAGGTGTTGCGCCGGAGTCTGATTCGGACTCCTCCGGGGAACTCTCGGAGCGGGCGCCGACGGTACCCGGGTCGGCATCGAAGGTGCGGGGCGCGTCGATGACGACCCATCGCCCGGCCAGCATGCCGAACAGCGGACCGGCAACGATGATGGTCGGAATCGCCACGGCCACACCGAGAGCCAAGGTGAGGCCGAGATCGGCGTGGAGTGCGTCGATGGCGACGAGCGGCCCGGGATGCGGCGGGACGAAGCCGTGCATGGCCGAGAGTCCGGCGAGCGCCGGGATACCGATCGGGATCAGGCCGAGACCCGAGCGCCGGGCGACGAGGTAGATGACCGGCATCAACAACACCAGGCCGATCTCGAAGAACATCGGCAGCCCGATGACCGCACCCACGAGGGCCATCGCCCACGGCAGCATCCGCGGCCCGGCGTGGCCGACGATGGTGTCGACGATCTCGTCGGCACCGCCGGAATCGGCGAGCAGTTTGGCGAACATCGCGCCGAGCACGATGAGGATGCCAACCCCGGCCGCAGTCGATCCGAAGCCCGCGGTGAACGAGTCGATGACCTTCGGAACCGCTTCGCCGGCAACGATTCCCACGGTGCCCGCACCGGCGATCAGGGCGAGGAAAGGATGGACCTTGGCCCACGTGATGAGGGCGACGATGACGGCGATGCCCGCGAGCGCGGCGACGACGAGATGCCAGCCGGAGCCGACCGGGTCGGGCAATGTCGTCTCGGCGGCGAGGACGGTGAGCGTGTTCATCGGGCGCCTCCGGTGGCGTCGGCGATCAGTGGTGCGGCGGCGATGCGGTCGATGATGGCGTCGACGGGCTGGTCGACGTCGACGATGACTCCACGCTCGTCGGACCCGAGCGGCTCGAGGATGTCGAACTGTGAGTGCAGCAGCGACGTCGGCATGAAGTGCCCGGGCCGGGACGCCTGCCGCCGCGCGATCACCTCGAGCGGCCCGTCGAGGTGGACGAAAACCGTGTCGGGGCAGTGGCTGCGCAACCGGTCGCGGTAGGCGCGCTTGAGCGCCGAACAACTCATCACCCCGCCGTCGCCGTGCTCACCGAGCCAGTCCCCGATGAGGTCGAGCCACGGCTGCCGGTCGGTGTCGGTCAGCGCGCGACCGGCCGTCATCTTGTCGATGTTCGACTGCGGATGAAAGTCGTCGGCGTCGGCAAACGGCACCCGCATGCGCTGCGCCAACGCGGCGCCGACCGTCGACTTTCCGGATCCGGATACTCCCATGACCACCACCGGTGACCCCATGCCCGCTCCTCTGCTGCTGTGCTACTGGTCACATAGATTGCCTCAAAGGTATGACTATTGCAAGCCCAAGATTCCAATCATCGTTTTATATGGATCGCACGACCGTAAACGGCAGCGCTTCGCGATTGACACCCGCGAATGAGAAGATGATTGGGTGACCGAGACCACTGCCGCCACCGATCGGCACGAACAGGTGCTCACCGAACTCGGGGTGCGCATCGCCTCCGGCGATCTGCCCGAGGGCGCCGTGGTGACCCTCGACGGGATCGGGACCGAGTTCACGGTGTCCCGCACCCTGGCCCGCGAGGTGATCCGCGTACTCGAATCGATGGGACTCGTCGCGTCGCGGCGACGCGTGGGGATCACCGTGCAGCCCCGAACCCGCTGGAGTGTGTTCGATCCGCGACTGATCCGGTGGCGCCTCGACGGCGCCGATCGCGCCGCCTTCCTGCTGACGCTGTCCGAGCTACGCCGGGGTATCGAGCCCGCCGCGGCCGCACTGGCCGCCCAGCGCGCCGACGAACACCAGTGCCGCGTACTCGCCGCCGCGGCCTCCGACATGGCCGTACACGGACGGACCGGAGACCTCGACGCCTACCTGTTGGCCGACAAGATCTTTCACCGCGGCCTTCTCGAGGCCAGCGGTAACGAGATGTTCCGGACACTGACCGGGGTGGTCGGCGAGGTCCTCACCGGCCGTACCCATCACGGCATGATGCCCGCCCGGCCCAACCCCGCGGCCATCGCACTGCACGACGACGTCGCCCGCGCGATCCGGCTCGGCGAACCCGACGCCGCCGAGAACGCCATGCGCGCAATCATCGATGAGGCGGCGCAAGCGGTCGCCGACGAGCGCAGCTGACCCGCCCGCCACATATCCTGGGCGCGTTGCCCTTTCGGTCGTCAGGGATTCCAGGCGTCGGGGATTCCAGGCGTCGGGGATTCCGGCCGTCAGGCGAAGCGCACGTTCATCGTCGCCAGCCCGAAGATCTTGCGGCCGCCGGACTTCGCGACGATGATCACCACGCCGCTGCGGGTCTCGGCGTCGAGGGACTTGATCCGCCCGCTGAACTCGATGTCGCCGCCCTCGGCGGCCGAGACCACCGCCACCTGCGACAGGCGCACCGAATAACGGGTCACCGCACCCGGATCACCCGACCAGGAGGAGACGAAACCCGCGCCGAGACCCATGGTCAGCATGCCGTGCGCGATGACGTCGGGCAGCCCGGCCAGCTTCGCGATCGACTCGTCCCAGTGAATCGGGTTGCCGTCACCGGACACCCCCGCGTAATTCACCAGATCCCCGCGGGACAGCCGGGCGTGACGCGTCGGGAGTTCGTCGCCGACCGAGAGGTCCTCGAACCGCAACGATCCCGGCTCACGGTCGACACCTCCGGTCGAGATGTGTTGCTCGCCTTCGGGTCGCACCGTCTTGTGATACTCCGCATCCGACTGCTCGGCGGAGAGCATGTTGACGTCGTGCACCATGATGCTGCGCACCGCATCGGAGATGCCCGGGTCCACCTCGTCGGCGGTCACCCCGACCACGGTGGTGTGCATCGTGTGCACCACCTCGCCGTGGGCGTCGGTGAAGGTGTTGGTGACGGTGATGAGGTCGCGTCCGGCCACCCGCCGAACAGAGGACAACTCGACGTCGGTGGTCAGTTCGTCACCGGCGACGATCGGCCGATGCTGCTCGAAGACCTGCTCGGTCTGCACGTAGGTCTCGTAGCCGACGACGACCGACTCGAACAGGTCGCGGTTGGCGGCCATCGCCGGGATCGAGGTGAAGGTCAACGGCGTCACCACACCCGAATACCCCAGTTGCGCAGCGGCTTTCTCGTCCCGGTGCACCGGGTGGTAGTCCTGCACCGCACGCGCGTACTCGCGCACCTTCTCGCGACCGACCAGGTACGGCTCGTCGATCACGTAGTAATGCCCCAGCCGCGAGTCGAGGGACGGGGAGTCGGGTGCGGACATGGCGCAACGCCTTACGGTCGAAGGGGTGAGGGGATGATCGTGCGCCCGCTACGGGACGAGCAGTTCGGCGATCTGAATCGTGTTGAGCGCCGCGCCCTTACGGAGGTTGTCGCCGGAGACGAACAATGCCAGCCCCCGCCCGTCCGGGGCACCCGGATCCGCACGGATGCGACCGACCAGCGAGTTGTCGCGGCCCGCGGCGGCCAGCGGCGTTGGAACATCGACGACCTCGACCCCCGCTGCGCCGGCGAGGATCTCCCTCGCACGCTGCGGCGAGAGCGGCTCGGCGAACTCGGCATTGATCGAGAGCGAGTGCCCGGTGAACACCGGCACTCGCACGCACGTACCACTCACCAGCAACTCGGGCAGTCCGAGGATCTTGCGGGATTCGTTGCGCAGCTTCTGATCCTCGTCGGTCTCCCCCGACCCGTCGTCCACCAACGCCCCGGCCAGTGCGATCACGTCGAAGGCGATCGGCGCGACGTACTTGTCGGGTGCCGGGAAGTCGACGGACGACCCGTCGTAGACCAGTTTTTCGACGTCATCGATCACCGCGCGCGACTGCGACGCCAGTTCCTCGACGCCGGCCAGCCCGCTACCCGACACCGCCTGATACGACGAGACGATCAACCGTTGCAGGCCCGCCGCATCGTGCAGCGGCTTGAGCACCGGCATCGCGGCCATGGTGGTGCAGTTGGGGTTGGCGATGATGCCCTTCGGCGGGTTCTTGGCGAGTTCGCCGTTGACCTCCGAAACCACCAGCGGCACATCGGGATCCTTGCGCCAGGCGGAGCTGTTGTCGATGACGGTCACCCCGACGGCGGCAAAGCGCGGTGCCTGCTCGCGCGACATCGTCGCCCCCGCGGAGAATAGTGCGATGTCGAGTCCCGACGGATCCGCGGTCGCGGCGTCCTCGACGACGATCTCGCCGTCACCCCACGGCAGCTTCTTGCCTGCCGAGCGCGACGACGCGAAGAACCGCACCGAATCGGCGGGGAACTTGCGCTCCGCCAACAGGGTTCGCATCACGCCGCCGACCTGCCCGGTCGCTCCGACGACTCCGATGGAAAGTCCCATCACAATCTCCCGTCGCTTCGCTCGCCCATGTCCCTTACCGCCCTGTTCCTGCGTAGACGACGGCTTCCTCGTCGCCACCGAGATCGAACGCCGCGTGCAGCGCGCGCACCGCGTCGTCGAGTTCGGTGTCGCGGCACAGCACCGAGATCCGGATCTCGGAGGTGGAGATGAGTTCGATGTTGATGCCGGCCTCGCTCAACGCCTCACAGAAGGTGGCGGTGACGCCGGGATGGCTCTTCATGCCCGCGCCGACCAGCGACACCTTGCCGATGTGATCGTCGTAGAGGACCTCGGTGAACCCGATCTCCTGCTGCAGCTTGGTCAGCTTCTCCACGCCGAGCGGCCCGAGCTCACGCGGCAGGGTGAAGGTGATGTCGGTCTTGCCGGTGTCGACCTTGGAGATGTTCTGCAACACCATGTCGATGTTGATCTCGGCGTCGGCGACCGCGCGGAACACCTTGGCGGCGTAGCCCGGCCGGTCCTCGAGGCCGACGACGGTGATCTTGGCCTCGCTGCGATCGTGCGCGACGCCGGTGAGAATCGCTTCTTCCACGGGGATGTCCTCCATCGATCCGGCCACCATCGTGCCGGGTTTGGTCGAGTACGACGAGCGCACGTGAACGGGAACGTTGTATCGGCGGGCGTATTCCACGCACCGCAGCATCAGGACCTTGGCGCCGCACGCGGCCATCTCCAGCATCTCCTCGAAGGAGACGGTCTCGAGCCGGCGGGCGTCGGGCACGATGCGCGGATCGGCGGTGTAGACGCCGTCGACGTCGGTGTAGATCTCACAGACGTCGGCCTCCAACGCCGCGGCGAGCGCGACGGCGGTGGTGTCCGAGCCGCCGCGGCCCAGCGTGGTGATGTCCTTGGTGTCCTGCGAGACGCCCTGGAAGCCGGCGACCAGCACGATCTTGCCCTCGTCGAGCGCCGCGCGGACGCGCCCGGGCGTGACGTCGATGATCTTGGCCGATCCGTGGCTGCTGGTGGTGATCACCCCGGCCTGCGAGCCGGTGAACGACTGCGCCTGCGCGCCGAGCGAACTGATCGCCATCGCCACCAGCGCGTTGGAGATGCGCTCACCGGAGGTCAACAGCATGTCCATCTCGCGGGCCGGAGGCGCCGGATTCACCTGCTGGGCCAGATCGAGCAGCTCATCGGTGGTGTCACCCATCGCCGAGACGACCACGACGACGTCGTTGCCCTGCTTCTTGGTTTCGACGATGCGCTCGGCGACACGACGAATCCGCTCGGCCGAGGCGACCGAGGATCCGCCATATTTCTGCACTACGAGTGCCACGTCGGCTGCCCTCCTGCAAGGTGTGTCGATGCGTTGTTTGCCGGGACAACCTTACCGGCGACGCTCGTGCACCTCGCAGCCGCCGCTCGGCGCCCTCCCGCAGGTCGCACTTTCCACAGGTCGCTGACCTACCATCTCTGCGTGTCCACCACGAGTGCCGTCGGCCGCGACGCGCGCACACCCGACCCCGGCGAACCGACGCACGCGTCGGCAGCGACCGCACTGCCCACCCCCGAGTGGCGGTCGTGGCTCGCGCCGATCGGCATCTACCTGCTGATTCGCGCCGTCGGGATTCTCGTGCTGGCCCGGTTCGACGCGCTGCGCGGCTCGTCGCTGCGGGAGTCGTTGTCGGCGTGGGACAGCAAATGGATGCTCGCGATCGCCGAGCACGGATACGACGGTGTGCCCGTCGAGCTCACCGACGCCCGCGGCTATCACACCGCCGACACCGCCTTCGCCTTCTTTCCCGGCTATCCGTACGCCGTGGGAGCACTCGCCCACCTTCCCTTCGTCAGTCCGTTCGGTGCGGCCGTACTACTGAATCTGGTGCTCGGATGCGTGGCCGCGGTGGGGACGGCGCGGTTGGGTGTGCTGTGCGTGGAGCGGATGGCCGGGCGGACACCGATGCTCGCCACTCTCGACCACATCGACGCGGGTGACCCGTATGCCCGGCGCGTCGGGCTGTATCTCGTCGCGATCTTCGCCGCGACCCCGATGTCGGTGGTCCTCAACATGGCCTACACCGAGACCCTGTTCTGTGCGCTGAGCATCTGGGCGCTGGTGGGGGTGCTGCAACGGCGGTGGGTGCTCGCCGGGATCTGCGCGTGCCTGGTCGGGACGGTCCGTCCGACCGCGGTGGTCGTCATCGGGGTGGTGATGCTGGCCGCGCTGATCGACCTGTTCGGCCGGTCTGAGTCACCGTGGTCGGGGTGGGTGGCCGCCCGCGCCTGGTTCGCGGTGGTCCTCAGCCCGCTCGGCTACCTCGGCTTTCTGGCCGTGGTGTGGGCCCAGACCGGCTCACCGACAGGATGGTTCACGATCCAGACCCAGGGCTGGGACACCCGTTTCGATTGGGGCGTCGCGGCATTCACCTTCGTCAACGATCAACTGGTGAACTCCGGCGAGGTGGCACCGGTCGCGACGTCGTGGATCATCGTCGCGACGCTGGTGATGGTGGTGGTGGCGCTCTGGGCCCGGTTGCCGTGGCCGGTCCTGACCTACGGTGTCCTGGTGACGGCGTCGATCGTGGCGTCGAGTGGTCTCATGATGAGCCGGCCCCGGTTGCTGTTGCCGGCGTTCGTGCTGCTCCTGCCGCTGGCCATCGTCCTCGCCCGGGCCCGCCCGGCGATCGGGGTGGCCGTGATGGTGCCGATCGTCCTGGCCAGTTCGTGGTTCGGGGCGCACATGCTGACGGTGTACCCGCACGCCATGTAGGTCCGGGACTCTCAGCCACCCGACACTTCTGCGGCAAATCCCCCACACAGCACGCGAAGCCCGGCGTCGAGCACCGCTCGTGGGTCCGAGAGTCGGGTCGCGTCCGGGTTGCCGGCGAGGGCGGCCAGCTGCGGCAGGCTCGTCGAGTCGACGGCGAGCCGCCCGGCGATCAGGTCGGCCAGACCGCCGGCCGGTGACGGCGACGCCTCGGCCCCCGGGCGCCGGAGTTGCTCACTGAGGAGTTGTTCGCCGACGGCGGCCAGCGCGACGCCGTTCACGAACGACCAGAACGCCAGGGCCATCTCCGCCGCCCGCACGTGCCCGACGCCGACGTCGACGAATCCGGCGATGAGCCAATCGAGTCCGGCCAGTGACTCGGTCCCGAAGGCATAGCGCGGCGTCGCATACGCGAGCACCACCCATGGATGGCGTTGGTAGAGAGCCCAGTCGACGTCGACGGCGATCTCGATGCGCTCACGCCACGTGGGTGAGCAATCCTGCACCGGATACGGAAACCGGGTGCCGATCTCCTCGGCCATGGCGTGGAGCAACGCGTCCTTGTCGGCGATGTGCCGGTACAGCGACATCGCGCCGACGCCGAGTTCGTCGGCGATCCGGCGCATCGACAGCGCGTCGAGCCCGTCGCGGTCGGCGACGACGATGGCTGCCTCGACGATCGCCGACGACGTCAGCTTCTGGACCGGCTGGGCCACCACCACGCTCCTCTCACCCCGCACTGGGAATTTTCCACTTGCGTACAGCGTACCCATATCCGTACCGTCAATGAGCGTACGTCGTACGCGGGCGCCGATCCGCGACGACGCGTACGCCACATCCACCTCGTCCCCGGATGCAGAATCCAGACACCAGATACCCCCAGATACGGAGCCCTCCTCATGACCACCGAATGCCGCACGACCGATCAGCGCCACCGGGACACCTCGGTCGCCGATCGCCGTACATGGCTCGGACTGGCCGTGCTGACGCTGCCCGTCCTGCTGGTGTCGATGGACTTCTCGGTGCTCTATCTGGCGATCCCGTCGATCACCGATGCGCTCGACCCCAGCGCCGCCCAGCAACTCTGGATTCTCGACATCTACGGGTTCCTCATCGCCGGTCTGTTGATCACGATGGGCAATGTCGGCGACCGGCTCGGCCGGCGACGGATTCTGCTCGCCGGTGCCGCGATGTTCGGTGTCGCCTCGGTCGTCGCCGCCTTCGCCCCGAGTGCCGCGATACTCATCGCCGCCCGCGCACTGATGGGTATCGGTGGTGCGACCCTGATGCCGTCGAGTCTGTCGCTGATCGCCAACATGTTTCCGAATGCCCGGGATCGTGCCCGCGCGATCGGCGTCTGGACGGCCGCCTTCGCGGGCGGTTCGGCCATCGGTCCGGTGGTGGGAGGCATTCTGCTGCACCACTTCTGGTGGGGCGTCGTCTTCCTCATCAACGTCCCGGTGCTGGCCGTGCTGTTCGTGCTCGCCCCGCGCCTGGTCCCCGAATACCGTGCACCGTCGACCGATCCCTTCGACTTCCTCGGCGTGGCGTTGTCGCTGCTGGCGATCCTGCCGATCGTGTACTCGATCAAGACGATGGCCGCCGACGGCGTCACCCCGCTCGTCGCGGTGATCGGCGTCGTCGGCGTGATCATGTTCGCGGTGTTCCTCCTGCAGCAACGTCGTACCCGAGCCCCCTTGCTCGACCTCAAGCTGTTCGGCAACGTCGCCTTCAGCGCCGCGGTCGCCTGCGCGCTCGTGGGCATGATGGCGCTGGGCGGTATGTCGTATCTGACGGGTGTGTACCTGCAGTCGGTGATGGGTCATGACGTCCTGGCCGCCGCGCTGGCCGGGCTGCCGATGGCGATCGCCGTCGCTGTCTTCTCGATCGGTGCCAGCCGGGTCTCGGCCTGGGTGGGTACCCGCACCGCGTTCGTCGGGTCGGTGGTGCTCGCCGCGCTGGGCAACCTCGGGTTGCTGTGGCTGTCCACCGACAGCCCGCTGTGGATCTATCTGGTGTCGACGTCGATCGCCGGCATCGGTTACGGCGTGCAGTTCAGCCTGGTCTCCGACGTCGTCGTCGGATCGGTTCCACCCGAACGGTCGGGTGCGGCCTCCGGCATCTCCGAGACCAGCTTCGAATTGGGCACCGCACTCGGTCTGGCGCTGCTCGGCTCACTGGCGACGCTCGTGTTCCGCGAGCACAGCTCGGGAGCCGATTTCGGCGACACCCTCGGCGAGACCCTGCATCGGGCGACCGGCATGGGTGCCGACGGCACCGCACTCGCCGACGCGGCCCGCACGGCCTTCGTCGACGGGGTTCACGCCGCCTCGCTTGCCGCGGTGATCACGCTCACCGCGCTGGCGGTGGTGCTCGCTGTGGTGATGCGGAACCCGAAGGACGCGATCAGCGGGAGCTGATCTTCGGTGTGGCCCGCTCGATGATCGACCGGGTGTCGACGCCTGCGGCGAGTGTGCCGAAGACGTCTCCCCGCTCACCCCCGAGTCGACTCGCGGTGAAGGCGTCGGCGACGGCCGGGTGACCGAAACGCACCAGCAGCGAACCCTGCAGCACCATCGCCATGTCGCCGACGATGCGACGGGCACGGTACTGCAGGGCATCGGTGTCGGCGGGATCGAGGGCGCCGAATGTCGATTCGAGATCGGCGACGGCCCGGTCCAGATGCCGGTCGGCCCCGCCCGCCCGCTTCACCTCGTCGAGGAACACCCCGAGCGTCTCGGGCTGTCTGGCGATGGCCCGCAACACGTCCAGTGCGGCGACGTTGCCCGAGCCCTCCCAGATCGACAGGAGTGGCGACTCCCGGAACAACCTGGGCATGCGCGAGTCCTCCACATATCCGTTGCCACCCAGACATTCCAGCGACTCCGCGGCATGGACGGGCCCGCGCTTGCACACGTGATACTTGCTGACCGCCAACGCGATTCGCCGGAGCAGGCCGGCACGCGCATCACCACGGGTCGCGACATCGGTCAGATCGGCCAGCCACAACGCCACCGTCGTCGCCGCCTCGGCCTCGACGGCGAGGTCGCTCAGCACGTTGCGCATCAGGGGCGCATCGGCGAGTGTCGTGCCGAATGCGCGGCGGTATGCGGCATGGTGGGCCGCCTGGGTGACGCCCGAGCGCATTGCCGTTGCGGTCCCCAGCACACAATCGAGGCGGGTGAGGTTCACCATCTCGACGATGACCTTGACCCCGGCACCCTCGTCCCCGACCCGCCAGCCCACGGTGTCGTCGTATTCCACCTCACTGCTGGCATTGGAGTGATTGCCGAGCTTGTCCTTGAGTCGTTGCAGCAGAAAGGGATTGCGGGCGCCGTCGGGCAGTACCCGCGGGACGAGAAAACAGGTCAGCCCGTCCGGGGCCTGCGCGAGCGCGAGGAACAGATCCGACATCGGTGCGGAGGTGAACCACTTGTGTCCGGTGATCCGATAGGTACCGTCTCGGTGGCGCACCGCGGTCGTGGTGTTCGCCCGAACGTCGGAGCCGCCCTGCTTCTCGGTCATCGACATCCCCGCGATGAGTCCACGCTTGTCGAGCGGAGACCGCAGGCCCGGGTCGTATACGCGCGAACTCAGCAGTGATTCATAGGTTGCGGACAATTCGGGTGCGGCCCGCAACGCCGGGACGACGGCATAGGTCATCGAGACCGGACACAGGTGCCCGGCATCGACCTGCCCCCATGCGCTGAGTTGCGCGGCTCGACGCAGATGGGCGTGCGGAGACGGATCGGCCCACGGCGCCGCGTGCAGCCCATGACCTATCGCGTGGTCCATGAGTTGGTGATAGGCGGGGTCATAGGAGACCTCGTCGATCCGATGGCCGTAGCGGTCGAACACCTGCAACACGGGCGGATGCTGTTCGGCCAGATCCCCGAGCGCGAGGGTCTCCGCGCGGCCCGCCAGTGCGCCGAGCGCTTCGACTGCACCGATGTCGTCGGCACTCAGGCCGAGATACCGCATGGCGTCGGCGACGACCGGGGACCGGGCGGGATTCGCATCGCGCAGCGGAGGAACCTGATTCGTCACTTCGTGGGTGGCCATCCACCGAGCATTACATATGAAGATCACCTGATGCAATGGTGTAATGGCGCCGTTTCATCGGCGCCGCCGATGCGCGGTGTAACGTCCGGATGCGATGACCGATCCGCTCGCCCCTCCCGTCCCGGCGCGCTCGGCGATCCTGAGCCTGCTTCTCGGTGCTCACCCACCGACGCTGACGGTGCGCGAGATCGTTGGCGCCATGCGGCTTTTCGGCATCGCGGAGTCCACGACGCGGGTAGCGCTGACGCGCATGGTGGCCGGCGGTGACCTCATCCGCGACGACGCCGGCCACACCTTGTCCGAGCGCCTTGTGCAGCGCCAACGAGACGTCGAACCACCCGAACGCCGGCCGTGGACCGGGTTGTGGGAGATGGCGGTCGTCACCACCACCGGACGCGACGCCGCTGACCGGGTCGCCCTGCGCTCGGAGATGGCACGCCAACGGGTTGCGCAACTGCGCGAGGGCGTCTGGACCCGGCCCGCCAATCTGGACCGACCGTTCTCGGCCCGTCTCCTCGAGGTGTCGACCTGCTTCGAGGCCCGCCCGCTGTCGGGCTCCGCCGAACTCGCCCACCGACTGTGGGATCTCGACGCCTGGTCGCGCCGAGGCCACGCGTTCCTCGACGCTCTCGACGATGTATCCAACCGAGGTGCGGCCGACGAGCCCAGGCGGTTCCGGATCATGGTCGCCGCTGTACATCACCTACAGACCGATCCACTGCTGCCCGACGAGCTACTCCCGGCGGGCTGGCCCGCCGAGGCACTGACCACGGTGTACACCGAATACCGCGCATGGCTCGCGGCCATGCGCGAAAACCTCCGCGAGGACCAGGTCGCCGATACCGAGCCGCGCTGACCGGGTCGCGGACCAGAGCCCGACGGGGTCTGTCACAGTGCCCACCCGAGATGGCCTCGGACACAGTGCTCAGGTCGTGCGCCGCGCATGACAGCCACGCTGCGCTCCCCGGCCGGCCACGAGCCGACGACGTAGTCTCGACGGCGTGCACGAACTCATCGAAGACCGCTGGAGCGCGCGGGGATACGACCCCGACGCCGTGATCAGCGCTGCGGAGATCACCGACATCCTCGAGGCCGGGCGGTGGGCGCCGACGTGGGGTCGAATCCAGCCGGTGCGCTTCGTCGTCGGTCTCCGCGGCGACGCCACGTTCGAGCGGCTGGCTTCCACCCTCACTCGCGGCAACAAAGGGTGGGCGCCTGCGGCCGGCGCGCTGATCCTGGTGTGCACCAGCGACGCCGCCGACGACGCCAAACTACACGACTACGGCGCCGTCGACCTGGGTCTCGCGGTGGCCCAGATGAGCATTCAGGCGGTATCCATGGGGATCAACCCCCATCCCATGGCCGGCTTCGACGCGAGCGACGCACGTGCGGCATTCGACGTCCCGGCCGACAAACGGCCGATGGTGATACTCGCGCTCGGCCGCCTCGCCGACGACCGCACGCTTCTCGACCCGGACGTCGCCGACCGCGACAGCCAACCCCGAGAACGGTTGCCGCTGAGCGAGATCGCGTTCGCCCGCAGGTGGGGCGAGCCGTTCGCCACCGCACAGTGATCCCGGCCTGACATCGTGACCGAGGCGGCCCGGACCCACCCGAGGGTCGGCGTGCTGGGGCCGGTCTGTGTGTTCACCGCCGCGGGCGAGCCGACGCCGGTCACCTCGGGACGTGCGCGCAGCCTGCTGGTGTCACTCGTCCTTGCCCATCCGCGACCCGTCTCCGTCGACACGCTCGTCGCCGATGCCTGGCCGGACCGGGCTCCCCAGAATCCGAACGGGGCGGTCCAGACCCAGATTTCGCGTCTCCGAAGAATTCTCGGCGCCGGTGCGATCGCCGGCTCGGCGGCGGGATATCGCTTGGTCGTCGACGGGCCGGTGTCGGATCTCGCTGTCGCCGAGAGTCTCTCACGGTCAACGCGGCCATCCGACACCGGATGCGGTGCCGGGCTGCAGAACTGGCGCGGCCAGCCGGGCGCCGACCTCCCCGACGGCGATCTGCGCGAACGGCTCACCGCCCGTGCCGAACGTGTATTTCGCGCACTACAGGAGGCCGACTGGCGCCGGCGGCTGCGGACCGAACCACAGATCGTGGCCACCGAGTTGGCGACCGCACGCGAGGGCCGACCACTCGACGAGCATCTCGCCGCGGTACACATGCGGGCCGCCCTTGCCGCCGGAGACCCCAACGCCGCCTTGCAGATCCACGCCCGGATCGCCGCCGAGCTCGCCGAGGCGCTCGGCGCCGACCCCGGACCCGAACTGGCTGCGGCCCACAGCGCCGCGCTCACCTACGCGCCGCCGCCACGAACTCCCCCACCTCCCTCCGACGACTACCTCGCCGATCCCGAGATGATGACGCAGTTGTCCGCGGCGCTACGTGAGTCGTCGGTGGTGACGGTGCTGGGTCCCGGCGGGATCGGCAAGACACGACTGGTCACCGAGTACATCGCCGTCCAGACCCCGATCAATGTCTTCGTGGATCTGTCCGCCGCGCGGTCCCCCGACGACGTGCGTGCGGCCGTGGCGGCCGCACTCGGGCGCGGTGCCCTGCCCGAGCAGGGCACCGCGCCTGCACCGACACCCGGTTCGGGGTCCGCGGCCGCCATCGCCGGTGCCGCCCTGGCACACCTGGCCGCCGGCGGCGCGCTGATCGTGCTCGACGGCTGCGAGCACCTGGTCGGCTTCGTCGCCGATCTCATCACCGACATCCGTTCTCGACGTTCGGATCTCACCATCGTATCCACCAGCCGCATCGGGCTCGGCCTGGTCGACGAGCGGGTCGTCACGGTGTCACCGTTGACCCCCGAATACGGGGCCGAACTGTTCGAACGGCGGATTCGCGCACTGCGACCGGGAATACAGACCGATGTCACGGTGCTCGGTGAGTTGTGTACTCGGCTCGACGGTTCACCCCTGGCCATCGAACTCGCGGCCGCACAGCTACGGCACCTCTCCCCCCGCGACCTCCTCGATCGCGTCGATTCACGGTTCGAACTCCTCACCCCGACCGGCGGCGGACGCCGGCGATCACTGGCCGAGATCGTCTCGACGAGTTGGGAACTGTTGCCCGACAACGCACAGCACGCGCTGGAGGCACTCGCCTCGCTTCCCGGTGACGTGCGCCTCGACGACGCGCTGATGTTCGCCGAGGTGACCGAGCGATCACTGGCCGAGGTCTGCAATCATTCGCTCGCCGCCGTCGTCGATCATCCGGACGGGGCGACCCGGTACCGACTCACCGAGACGGTCCGGGAGTTCGCTCGAGCCCGCACCGCTGCCGATCCCGCGCGCGCAACCGCGCTGCTTCGCGAGAAGGTCGCCTGGGCAAGCCGACTCATGACCGACGTCGCGGAGAAACTGACGGGCACCGACGTCACCGCCACCCTCGCTCGGCTCGACGAGACGACCGACGCGGTGCTCGCCGTCCTCGACTCCGTCGTCGGCGACCCCGACCCCGACGACCCCGGGGCACCCGCCCGGCTGCTGCCGATCACGCTGTGGCGGGTGGTGCGCACCGGCGGACAACCGGAACTCGGGGACCTCGCCGAGGCAGCCGTCGCGAGCGGCGACGACCCGGCCGAGATCCCCGGACTCCTCAGTGCCACCGGCTATCTCATTGCACTCGGCCGGTATCGGGCAGCCGGGCGGGCCCGTACCGCGCTGCGCCGGACGGCGCGGCGACACCCTCCCCCCGAGCATCTCGCCCCGATCGTCGAGGCCGTGTGCGGCTCGCCACGCCGGCTCGCGTACGTGCTCGCGCGGGCCTCGCGTTCGGCGAATCCGATGGTCGCCGCCGTGGCCGAGATGGCGCGCTCCGACATCGCCGAGTTCGCTGCCGCGACGTCGATGTCCCGGCGGTCGGCGTTGCGGGCGGTCGTCGCCGCCGAACGCTCCGGTCATCCATGGTTGACCGCGGCGGCACGCCACCGTCTCGGCCGCGGACACCTGCTCCTCGGCGACCGTGCCGGTGCCGCAACCCTGTTCGCGCGTGCCGCCGACGGCTATGCGGCCCTGGGATTCCTGGAAGAGAGCTCCCGCACCCGGGTCCATCAGGCGATCGCGTTGTCGGTCTCCGCGCCGGATGTTGCCGTCGAGTTGCTCGAGACCTGTCTGCGCGACTCCGGTGATTCTTCGCGAGCGTTCGTCGCGACCGCCCACGCCGCACTTGCCGATCTGCGGGTCGCCGACGATCCGTCGGGCGCTCGCCGATCCGCCGAACGCGCCATCGAGATCATCGGGCCACCCGCCGATGCCCACTGCGCCTACCTGCACGGTGTGCGCGCGGTGATCCTGCAGCGCACCGGCGAGGTGGTCGCCGCACGTCTGGCCGCCGAGTCGTTGCGGGTTTCGTTGTCGCACTTGGTCGCAGCGCCGGTCGTCAACCTGCCCGCCTTGGGCGCCGCGGCCGCCGCGGTCACACTCGTCACCGGCACCGGACCCTCCGATGTCCTCGCCGCCGCCGCTCGGGGCGCCCGCTATCGGCGCGATTTCGCGGTCATCGATCTCGGCGACGGTCCCCGCTCACGACGCACCGCACTGGTCACACTCTTGCGCTGACGAGCACGTGAAAGCGAAATGAAAGCGGCGTCGGGCAGGCTCGACACCATGCTCGCCGACAGCACTCACCATGCCGACACGCTTCCGGACACCGCGATCCACGCCGAACACCTGCGCAAGACCTTCGGTGGCGTCGTCGCCGTCGACGACGTGTCGTTCACCGTGCCTCGCGGAACCATCCTGGGCGTCCTGGGCCCCAACGGCGCGGGCAAGACGACCACCGTGCGCATGCTCGCGACGCTGATCCGCCCCGACGCCGGACGCGCGACGGTCTTCGGCCGGGATGTGACCGCCCAGGCCACCGCGGTGCGTTCGCTCATCTCGCTGACCGGCCAATACGCCTCGGTCGACGAGGATCTCACCGCCGCGGAGAACCTCGAGTTGTTCGCGCGGCTGCTGGGGTTCAGCAGTCGGGCCGCACGCGCTCGTGCCACCGATCTCATCGACCGGTTCGGGCTCAGTGCCGCCGCGCGTCGTCCGGTCAGCGGATTCTCCGGCGGCATGCGGCGCCGGGTCGATCTCGCGGCATCGATGATCCGTACCCCGGCACTGCTGTTCCTCGACGAACCGACCACCGGCCTCGACCCGACCACCCGCACCCAGGTGTGGTCCAGCGTCCGCGATCTGGTCGCGCAGGGCAGCACCGTCCTGCTCACCACGCAGTATCTCGATGAGGCCGACCAACTCTCGGATTCGTTGATCGTCATCGACAAGGGCCGGGTCGTCGCCTCGGGAGACGCCGACACCCTCAAGGATCGGGTCGGCGACCGCTCGTTGGAGATCACCGTCGACCCGGTACACCTCTCCGAGGCGCGCGAGGTACTGCGCACCGCTCTGGACACCGCGGTCACCACCACACCCGAGAACGGGCAGCTGATCGCCGCGATCAGTGATCCGTCGGCCGCGGCCCGTGCGGTCGTGGCGCTCGACGGCGCAGGCATCGGTGTCGGGGAGGTCTCGGTGCGACGGCCCAGCCTCGACGACGTGTTCTTCTCCCTGACCGCCGGGCCGTCCACGGAGGTGGCGGCATGAGCACCGCCACCGGAGGTGGCCACATGAGCACCGTAACCGAAATCCCCACCCCGGGACTGCACCTCGACGCCCCCGTCGACCACATCGGTATCGGCAAGGCCGTCCGCGACACCATCACGATGGCGCGCCGAGGACTGTTGCGGCTCAAGCACACTCCGCAGCAGCTGTTCGATGTGATCGTCATCCCGATCGTGTTCACCGTGATGTTCGCCAACATCTTCGGGGGCGCCATCGCCGGCAGCGTCGACGCCTATCTGCCGCAGCTGGTTCCGGGCGTGCTGGTTTCGGTCGCGATCACCGCGTCGGTGGTCACCGGCGTGCAACTGCGTGAGGACATGGACCGCGGTGTCTTCGACCGCTTCATCTCCCTGCCCATCGCGCGTATCGCGCCACTCGCGGGCTCGTTGATCGCCGACGTCGTGCGGTATCTCATCGCCGCGGTCATGTCCATCGGCGTCGGCATGATCCTCGGGTATCGGCCGTCGAGTGTGCTCGGCACGATCGCCGGCATCGTCCTGACCCTCTTCGCGGCCTTCGCGATCAGCTGGATCTTTGCGCTGATGGGAGTGCTCATGTCGAAAGCCTCTGCGGTTCAGGGGGTGTCGATGCTGGTGCTCATGCCACTCACGTTCACCTCCAACATCTTCGTCCCGGTGACGACGATGCCCGACTGGATGCGCACGCTCGCCGACGTCAATCCGATCTCACATCTGGTGTCGTCGCTCCGCTCGCTGATCAACGACGGTCAGGTCACCGCACACGTGGGCTGGACCCTCATCGGTGCGGTGGCGATCATCGTCGTCGTCGCGCCGATCACCGTGCGCGCCTACCTCCGTCAGGCGTGAGGTGTCCCCCGACCAGCCCGAACGTCTCACCGTCGACGACGACCTGTTCCTCCGTATGGAACACGCCCTCGGTGTCCCCGTCGTCAATCAGGCCATCTGGCGTCTTCCGGGCCGCGTCGACCCCGGTGAGTTCGCGGAGCTCGGCGGCGCCCTGAGCGGCGGACGCCTGGCCCGACTGGTGAATCGGACGCCGTTCCCGCAGCGGGACAGATGGATTCACACGCCCTCTGCCGGCGCCCACGCGGTCTGCGGCGAGGCAATCGCGGCGCACGAGATACCGGGGTGGGCCCCGCGGCAGGCCGAAGTCGGTGTGGATGCCGTGGTGGGCCCGGCATGGCGACTGACCGCCGTCCACGTCGACGACACCGGTGAAACCGTCGTGTCGTGGGTCAATTCGCACGTCGTCGCCGACGGCGGTGCGGTGATCACCGGTATCGAGGAGGCCGTGGTCGGCGGGACCTTCGACACCGCCGACGCCCGGGCCGGCGTGGGTGACGCGGTCCGGGACGGTGCCCGGACCCTGCTGCGTGCCGCCGATGCCGCCCGAGCGCTGGTAATGTCACGGCCCACGACCCCCACCCGCCCGCCGGCACCGCCGGTCGAGCCGCTGCCCGCGACCGGACAACCGGGCGTTCCCGCACCGAGCCCATCGGTGGTGGTCACCGTCGACGAGACCGAGTTCGACTCGGCCGCAGCCGCTGTCGGCGGGACCGCCAACACCCTGTTCACGGCGGTGGTGATCGGCGTCCTCGAAGCCACCGGCCGGGTTGCCGACGGCGACGAGATCCCCGTCGGGCTACCGGTCTCGACCCGAACGCCCGGTGATCGACGGGCCAACGCCACCACCGGTGCCACCGCGCTCTATCGGTTGAGTGCCGCACGACACCGCGATCTGCGTCCGCTACGCGCGGCGAGCAAGGCTGCGTTCGCCGCGGTGTCCGACGAGCCGGGAGCGCTCGAACTCCTCGGTCGGATCGCGCAACCGTTCGGCAACAGCATCGTTGCGCGTCTGGCCGCCGATGCCCGGGCACCGTTGTGCCTTGCATCGAACCTCGGATCGCTGGGCAACGACTTCGCCGGCCTGGGCTTCGGCCGACCCGGACCGGTCGCCATGCGGTCGATGACGCTGGGCGCCACCCCGGAAGTGTTGCGCCGCATGGACGGAGGCATCAGCGGATGGTCGTCACGCAGCGCCGGTCTGGTCACCCTGTGCCTGACCGCTCTCGACCCCGTTCGGGTACCCGACGAGCCGACGCTGAGGGGCCTCGTCGCCGAGGAACTCGGGCGCTGGCGGTTGCCCGTCACAGTCTGGGGTGCCTGACCGCCTTCAGACCGCTGCTATCGGGAAAGTCCCTGCGGCACACGTGCGTCGACGATGTCAGCGGCGGTGCGAACCGCGTGATCCGGGCTGATCATCCTCGCCGCGAATTCGGTGGCGGCGGCACGAACCGAGGCGCTGCGCGCGACCGCCAGGTCGTCGAACACCGTCTCGGTGGTGAGGTGAGAGAAGCGCCGCCCGGTGCCCAGCCCGAGGTCGGCGATCCGGCCGGCCCAGAACGGCTGTTCGGCGGTGAACGAGTACACGATCGCCGGGATGCCGGCACGCAGACCGGCGGCGGTGGTTCCGGCGCCTCCATGATGTATCACCGCAGCACACCGCGGCAGCAACCATGAATGATCCACTGCAGCCACGTCGTAGGTATCGAAAGATTCCCCGGCTGCGGAGGACGCACCGGAATCCGAGGAAATACTCTGCGCCCCCGGCCGATCACCGAAGGCGAACACGCATCGCATCCCGTGGCGCCGGGCAGCCGCGGCGATCATCGCGCGCGTCGCCGCGGGATCGGCCATCGGCATCGACCCGAATCCCACGAACAGCGGCGGCTCCCCGGCATCGAGCCACCGCACCAGATGCACATCGGCACCTGATGTTTCGTCGAGCGCCGCACGCGCACGGGAGGGCAGGTCGAGGAAGCCGACAACCGGTTTGATCGACGGTCCCGGCCGCCACTGCTCGGCCAGGCCGGGCACGATGCCCGGATCGTAGGCCTGGATCTGCGGGATCTGTGCGAGGTTCAGTCGCTCCGCGCACGACGTGCGAACCGGATACAGACCCGCTCGTCGCCGAAAGCGGTTCTCGCCGTGTCGCATCAGCGACCACACCACACCGTCGTGAGCTCGCCACGCCCGCCGCGTCCAGTGCGGTGTCCACCCGTCGGTGACCCCGGGGATCGGTCCGATCACCGTGTTCTCCGACATCGGCGCGTATCGCAGCACTGTCAGCGGCACACCGAGTTTCTCGGCCACGGCCAGCCCACGAGCCTGACACAGCGGTGCGGCGATGAGGGCATCGACCTCGGTGATCGTGGGATCGTCGTCCAGAAAGGTCGCCATCATCGCGTCGTCGAATGCCGCGATACCCGAACGCGCGGTGTCGAGCGCGAATTTCGCCGCACGCAACGGATGTGCCGTTCGCTGGGCGTCGAGTGCCTCGTCGGAGGACCATTGCCGATCGGTGTCGGCACCGATCGGCACCACCTCCCCGGCCCCGGCAGCGGTTGCCAGCGGCACGAGGTTGGGCGGAACCGCAAGCGTGACACGGTGTCCGCGGCTCGCCGACTCCAGGGCCAGACACAGGCCCGGTTGGATGTCGCCTCGGCTGCCGTAGAGCAGGAACACCAGGTGCGCCCCACCGGGCGTGCCGGTACGCATGGCTGTGTGGATCACCGCCGAGTTCACCAGAACCTGTGTGGGAGACCCCACGCGGACAACTCGTCGCCGACCAGTCCCGCGAGACGTTCGCCGTCGCCGTAGTACTCGGGCACGAAACCGGCGAACGTCATGGTGACACGGTCGCCGTACTCGACGATCCACGTCGACAGACCCGGGCCCGGCACCGCGAGATCCCGGTCGGCGCCGTCGCGCACCAGCAATCGCAGCAGGAACGACGACGCGGGCACACCACCGATCGCGCGGACCTTCTCGTCGAGCACCCCGAGATTGGACACACTGACATCGGGTGCCGGAACACTGCGCAACGCGACACCCAGAACGCGGCGTGGCATCATCCGGACCAGCGGCTGCAGATCGTCGGGGACGTCGGTTCCCGACGTCGCATAGGCGGCGAACGCATCTCGACTCAGTGCCCGAAGGTATCCCAGATCGTCCGGCCAGCGGCGCCGAGGGTCGATCCGCAGCCATACCCCACCCGAGGCGTTCGCCCGCTGGTCCTCGGGCCCGCCACGCTTGCTGACCGCCACGCTCACGCGCAGCTGTTCTCCGACAGGAACTCCCGACCTGTGCACCACACCGCAGGTCACGGCGGTGTACAGGGTGTTTCCGGTGCCGCCATGGGCTTTCGCGCACGCATGCCATCGGTCACGGTCGATGTCCACGGCGACCAGGCCGGCGCGGTAGGGATCGTAGGTCGGTGCAGCCGAGACGCTTTCGGCCGTGGACGCGGGGCGAGCCGAGTGACGTTTCTCCCGCGCCGAACGCAACGCCGCCCGGGCCGAGCGTCCCGCCGCCCGCACCTGGCGCGCGCTGTCGCGGAAATCGGCGCGCACTGCCGCCAACCCCCGCGCGCTGTGTATGCCCGGCAGCTCGACGACCGCACCATCGGCGGCCGCGATGATCGCACGCATGATCGCCTCACCATCGGCGACGAGGTGTGAAGCCATGAGCACCACGACGCGGCGTTCCTGCGTCGTGGTGGTGGTGTGCAGGCGCCACGCCGGTCCTCGTGACGGCCGGAGATCGGTGGCGCGCAGAACCTCGTCGGCCCATGCACCGATGGCGGCATCGTCGATACGGGCACCGGAGATCATCTGGGGCGCAGCCGGTGACCGCAACCACCGGCGCTGCGCCCCCGGTACCCGGCGCGGTCCGACACTGCGATGGAGCAGTCCGCGACTCAGCGCCTCGGCGAACCGATCGACGGCGTCGCGCCCGGGGTCGTGATCGAGGACCCAACAGTATTGGATGGATGTGCCGTAGCCGAGTTTCTCCTCGGCGAGCAGGAACGCCTCGTCCGGGCCGCTCACCCGCGGTACGGGTGGCGCCGCCGCACCGCGACGTGGTCCGGCACCGACGATGTTGCCGGGGTTGTCGACTCGCGCGGTCATGAACGTCCCGTCACGGCAGACCCCGTTCGGTGGTCGAGCGCGGCAGGTTGCGGACCGAGAACGTGCCGGCGTCGGCGTCGTAGGCGCGGATCAGGACCAGGCGCGCGGCGTGGACGATGATGACCGGCGGCAGATAGCCGAACGCCGCACCGGCGGCCAGCCCATAACGGCGATGTAGCAGCAGGGTCCGCGGCAGGAAACTCATGTACTCGGCGAACGCCGACACACCGGTCTCCATCCGCCGCGGGGACACACCCACTGTCAGCGATGCCAGGAAAGCGTTGCGCCCGTTGATATCCTGCACGCACAAGCCCATGTCGACGTCTTCGAAGATGTCGCGGCGCATGCTCACTCGCGTGCGGATCACCTGCCACACCTCGCGCCGGACCACCATGTTCGATCCGTAGAGGACCGGGATCTCGCGGGGTTCGGACGATTCTTGCGCGCTCGCCCGTTCGCGACGCAGGCGCCGCGCCACCGGCCGGAGCAGCCGCGCGATCCTGCTCATCGAGCCCTCGAAGGGCAACCCGTAGGCGGCGCCCCGACCGCACAGCGCCGACCATTGGCCCTGCGAATCCGCCTCGAAGAACTCCACTATGGTCCGCGCCCACCCCGCCGGAATCCGGGTGTCGGCGTCGATGCGGGCGATGACGTCCCCGGTCGCGCTGTCCATTCCGGCATTTCGCGCATGCACAAGACCTTGGGTGGATTCATCGACAACCCGGATTCTCGGGGTCCTCCGTGTTCGCTCCTCGACGATCTCGCGCGTCGCGTCCGTCGAATTGTTGTCGACCACGATGATTTCGGCGATGTCGTCGATCTGGTCGATGAGCAGATCCAGGCAGGTCCCGATGGTGTCCGCCTCATTGAACACCGGGATCACCACCGACAAGAGAACCCGGCCGTCATCCTGCGGCACCGACTCGACACGATCGGCATGTGCACCATCGCGAACCGCACGGGTGGACGTCTCTGAGATCACCGTAATCCCTTGTGTCGTAGCCGATCGGCACCACGGCCGGCCGACAAGGCAAATCCACCGGCATCGGTGCCGGATCGCATTGAACATCGGGTGAAGACACACCGGAGAACGGTGATCGGCGAGCACGCGCATCGCCACCGTCGTCGAACATGACCCCCGTGATGTCCTTCCCTGCGGAGCTTAGGTCAGGTTCGGATGCCTGGCAATACATGGGGTTCTGGGTCACATCAACGAATTCGCATGAAAACGACCACGTCTGCCCACCGCGTCAATTCTCGGACGCTCGCCTCCCCCGATTCCTCAGGCCGTGATGAATCACGGGAAAACCGGGTATTTTGCATCATTAACCACGGACACGGCAAGCCCGGCGAAACGTCACCTATGTCTCACCCTGCTCCGCTGGTCACCTCACTGCGGCGGCCCTAATGTCATACACGTGTCACCGTCAGCGGTTGGGGATGGCGGTCGGCACACGCCGCCGACGACCCGACGACGGGCGATGCCGACGGCATTCACGGCTATCGATGTGAAGCCTTTCTCCCCAACGGCGTTGACGCGCGGAACGGGGACCGTGCGCACGCCGTTTCCGTCCGTCTAGTCACCCCGGGGGATGTCATGGAGTACACAGAGCTCGCCGACTATCCGGTCCCTGCGGGCCGCATCACCGAGTGGATCCCGACGGTCGAACCCGACCGCTGGCAATCCGACGATCGACCACTGTCACCCAATCACACTGCGCATCTATACAATTCGGAGTCGACGCCGGAGACCGGAGATCTCGGATTGGGATCGTGGATCGGTACCGCCTTCCGGTTGCCCGCCGATTTCGATCACTCGACGTTCGCCGCGGTGCTGCGCGCCTGGATCGTTCGGCACGACGCCTTCCGGACCACCGTCACCCGCCGTGGCGACACCCACGCCCGGGTGGTCGTGGTCGCCGACTCGGTGACGATCTCCGCGCGGGAACAGCAGACTCCCCCGCCCGGTGTCGGCGTCGACCGGCATCTCGAGCGGTTCTTCGCCCGTGAGGTGAGCGCCGTGCGGTGGCCACATGTCGTTGCCGTCACCATCGAACCCGACAGCCCGATCGAGGCGGCGAAGGGCGTCACCGTCATCGTCGCCGCCGATCACTCGGTGATGGACGCCTACACCCAACTACTGCTCATCGCCGAGTTCCGCGAGATCCATCGGGCGATCGTCGAAGGGCGGACACCGGCGCTGCCGTCGTGCGGCTCCTACGTCGACCACTGCGCCCGCGAGTTCCGGACCGCCGAAACCATCACCGCCGAACACCCTGCCGTGCAGGCGTGGCGGTCCTTCCTCACCGCCGACGACGGCCGGCTACAGATGCCTCGCCTCCCCTTGCCGACACAGCCCACCGGAGCGGTGGCCGACAGCGCAGGATGGCAATCCAGCATTTCTCGATGGCTGCTGACCGCGCAGGAGACCGACGCCTTCGCCGCGGCCTGTAAGAATCACGGCGCGTCGATGTCCGGTGGGGCGTTCACCGCACTCGCAGTGGCGATCCAGCGGCTCACCGGCCGCACGACGACTCGGTTCGTGATGCCGATGCACACGCGCACCGATCCGCAGTCGCTGGCCGCGGCTGGCTGGTATGTGGGACTCGTGCCGGTCGAGATGTCACTGGAGGGTGCCGAAACCTTCAGTGCTGCGCTGGGTTCGGTGAGCAGTGGGGTGCGTAGGCATGCGGCTCTCGCACATGCGCCGCATCCGCGTATCGCCTCACTTCTCGGCATCACCGAGGCGCCGCGCTTCGCCGTCTCCTTCGTCGACGGGCGGCACGTACCCGGTGCCGACGCCTGGGGCGACCGGGATCGCGCGCTGCGCAGTCGGATTCACAACCTCGACGAGGTGTACCTCTGGATCAATCGCCTCCACGAGGGGATCAACATCTCCCTTCGTTTCCCCAACAACGAGATCGCCGCGGCGTCGATCCATGCTCTGCTCGCCGAGTACCGGGCGGTCCTCCTCGAGGTCGCCGGTCGCGGTGAACTGACGCTCGACACCGCGACGCCGCCGGAGCACATCTTGTCGACGACGCGCTCGGCGGAGCCGCGATGAGACTCGGTCCGGCTCACGAGTGGGCACCCGCTTCCGGTGACGTCGTGTGCTGGGCGCCGTCGGAACGGTCCCTCGCCGCGGCGGCCGTCGCACCGCCGCATCCGGTGGGGCCGTCCTTCCTGCAGCACGACCACATCTCCTCTACGCTCCGGCACCGCGAGGCCGGGCGCGAGCACCGCGGATTCACCTGCAGCGTCATCACGGTGCACGACGATCTCGACACCGAGCGCATGACCACGGCCCTGACGGACTTCGTCCGTGCGCATGAGGGTCTTCGATCGTCGTTCCGGCTCAACGGTTCTGCGGTGACTCGGTATGTCGTCGACGTCGAGGACGTGGCGTTCACGACGATGACGCTCGGTGCGATCGATCCGCATCAGCATTTGGCACAACGCCTTCCGATATCAGCGGTGTTCGATTCGTGGCCGGGCTGCGCGTTCGGGGCGGTCGTCCGTCCGGGATCGTTCGATCTCTACTACGGCGTCGATCACGCCTACGGCGACGGAGCGTCGCAGATACTCGGTATCGCCGAGATCCTGGCCCGCTACCGTGGCCTGCCCGACGATCCGCTGGTCACCCATACACACGACAGCTTCCTCGACCACGTTGCCGCCGAGGCGACTTGCGCAGCACAGGTCTCGGCGCACTCACCGGGCGTGGCCGAGTGGCGCCGAGTGCTCGGACGGTCGGGCGGGACAATCCCCGCCTTCCCCTTACCTCTGGGCCTCGACTCCGACGACGGTGGAGTGGTGATTCCACAGCCCGTGTACGTCGACGCCGACATCCTCGCCGACAGCGAGACGACGACTCGGCTGGCCACGCTGGCGAACGGACACCAGACCTCGATGACAGCGGTGATCTACGCAGCACTCGGACTGGCGCTGCGGTCGGTGGCCGACGCCGAATGGTATGCCACGGCAGCCGTTGTCAGCACCCGGCGGGCCGACCACTACGCCGGCTCCCAGGGGTGGTTCTGCAATTTCGCACCCGTGGGCTTCGAGGTGGCCGGCGACACGCTCGAGGATGTACTCGACGACGCGGCCGCTGCTCTTGCCCGATCCCGGGCGGCCGCGAGCGTCCCCGTCCATGCCGCGCTGGGCGTCCTCCTCGCCGAAGGCGCGATCGACCCAGCTGTCGTGGCGAGCCCACAGATGGTGACCTACCTGGACCTCCGATGGTTTCCGACACCTCCGAACACCACCGATCTTCTCGTCTTCACCGGCGAGGGACGTACCAGCAATGCGTCGTTGTGGATCACCCGCGATGAGGACGGGCTCCGGATCATCACCCAGCGCCCCGACAACCCGGTGGCCTCCGACTCGGTGAGCCGCTGGTTTCGCACGCTCCGAGACATTCTCGCCGCCGCAGTGGCGGCCAACACCGTGGAGGTCAGCTGATGCGCGTCACCGCCATCGATCAGGTCGAGTTGACCGGTACCCTCACCGAGATGTCGGTGACCTGGGTCGGCGCGCCCGCTCATCGCGGGCTGCCGGTCGGCTTCAATCAGGGCAACCATCTACGGGCCCAGCGCAGTGGCCGCGGGGCATGGCTGGCCGGGAGAGTGACCCTGCCCGACGCACGTCCCGATCCGTCAAGGGTCGCGGGAGCGGTGACTCGCCTGCTCCGCGAACATGATGCCCTCCGAGCGTCTTTCACCGTGTCCGTGGTCCCGACGCAAGACATCTTCGACGCCACGCAGTTTCAGGTCCGTCCCAGAGTGGTCGGGCGGGTGTGGCACGGTTTCGTGGAATCATTGCTCACACAGCGTTGTCGGGCCGGCGAGGTTCCCGGGGTATTCTTCGGAATCCTCGACGACACGGTGATCTGCGCGTTCGACCACGCTCACGCCGACGCAATCACCATCGACCTGGTACTCCGACGGTTGTATGAGTACTACACCGACGCGACAACGCCGTCACCTGCGACGCTGCGCTACGCCGATCGTTGTCTGATCGACGCCGCCGGGGCGTCGTCACAGAACCGGTGTGACGACGCCGACTCAACGCGACTGATGCAGGTGTGGCACGACTTCTTCACTCTCACCGAGGGTGCCGTTCCGGCGTTTCCGCTGTGCCTCGGCACCGGCCGCGCACCGCAACGAACCAACGTGACTCCTCTGCTCGATGACTCCGAGTGTGCTGAACTGCTATCGGATTTGTCGTTCGCGACGATCCTGTCGGCACTCGCCGCCGCGTTCGCCGACGTGGGTGGCCCGAAACGCCTGGCGACGCTGATCCCGATACACACACGCGGCCCCCGAACCTCCGGATGGCATGACACGGCCGGGTGGATGGTGTCCAACGCCCCGGTGGTCGTGAGTGCCGGTGACCCCGAGAGCGCAACCACGTGGTTACGTCACACATCCGAGTTGACCGACCTGCCTCTCGATCACGTTCTGGCTCAGTGCCGTCCACACCTGCCCACCGAAGACATCTTCATGGTGTCCTACCTGGACTACCGCAAGTTCGGACCGGCACTCCCCGGCGCAGAACACATCTCGGCGGTGACGTCGACCGATACGGCGCAGTTCTGGTTCACCCGTTCCGACACCGGCCTCGAATTGCGCGTTCGTTACCCCGCGCGACCCGTCGCCGATGAGGTCATCGCCGGTCTACTGACAGCACTCCACAGCCGGTTACGCGAGCCCCGGCCGGTCGCCCTACCCGCACACTGATCGAGACGTATCCGGGCAACCGGTATACGCCGGCGCCCTTCCGACCAGACGGTCATCCGGGCCACAGTGGTCCGGTTCCAGCTCTGCTGCAAGCAGTTTCGAGGCTCGCCGCACGCGGCTCGCACCTCGACCAGCGATCTGAGATGCTCCGCCCTACCCGCACCCGGTGGTCGTCCCATCCCGATGGTCGAGGTGCCGAGGAGCGACAGCGACGAGCCTCGAGACCCCTTGTGTCGAAGAGATTCCGGGCCACAGGGGGCACCCTCGGCCATCGGGTGAGGACAATCTCTATGGAGTTCTCAAAGAACAGATACGGTTCCGGCCACGCCGGGTGCGGGAATCAGGCTGCGGCGTCGTCGAGTCGCATGGTGCGTCGGTGATAGGACGGCACTGGCCGTCGTTTCGGATCCACGCTGGCGGGTGGGATCAGCCAGGGGTGTCGGTCGAATCCCATGATGATGTCCCAGCCGTGGTGGTGGACGTCGTCGTGGCAGCTGGTGCAGAGGAGGCAGCCGTTGTCGAGGTCGGTGGGACCGCCGTCGGCCCAGTGGTGCACGTGGTGTGCTTGGCAGCGCCCGGCGTGGGCGCCGCATTTGATGCACCCGCGATCCCGCACCAGCAAGGCTTTGCGTTGGCCGGGGGTGAAGAAGCGTTCCTGGCGTCCGACGTCGAGGGGTACACCGTCAGAATTGAGGGTGATCTTGGTGATGGTGGTGTCACACGACAACATCCGCGCGGTGGCTTCGGTGATCGGACCCATGTTCTGCAGGTCCCCGCCGAGGGCCGGGTTGTCGGCCGACCACGTCCACAACAACCCGTTGGTGGGTTTCGCGGAGAAGGTCGTGTCGGCCAATCCTTGTGCCGCGAGTTCGACGATCGTTTCGAACGCGGCGGCACAGATTTGTTCCGGGGTGCGGGGGTCGGGTGACCCGTCGGGTTGAGGTTTGGGAGCCGACAGGGTTTCCATCAGGGTGCGGGTCTTTTCGCCGGCGATGATGTCGAGGTTCGCCGAGATTTCCAGCCGTCCGTCGTCGGTGATGCGGTCGGTGTAGGAGTTGATCGTCTTGTCCTCCGCCGCTGGTAACCCACCAGGCGTCTCCGCGGCGAGCTCGTTACCCAGCTGCCGTGCGTAGAGGTTGATCTCGGCGGGGGTGAATCCGGCGAAGTAGTGTGACAGCAGTTTCTGCAGAAACTCGCACCGTTGGACGGTGTCGAGGGGTTCGGAGGAGCGGGTGTCGATGTGGGCCAACCCGCGCACGATGGCGTCGGTGTGTTCGGAGGAGATGGACCCGTCCGCGGCATGCGCGAGCAGTAGATCAATGTCGGTGGTGGCCGAGATCCGCACATACCGACCCGCGACCGAGGGCGCGAAACCCATGCTGATCAACAACTCCCGCAGTCGGGTCGTCTTGTGGTCGGCGACGCCCAGCCGGTCCAGTTCGCCGGTGAGGGTGGTGGCGTGATGATCAACCAGGTTCCGCAACAACAGGATTTGCTTCATCGCACCGAAAGCCTGGGGTCCGGTCATCTCCGGGTTCCATTGCAGGTCGCTGAGTTGGGTGACGATGGTGGCGAAGACCGCTTCGGCATCAACATCTTTGACGTCAAGAATTGTGGTGGTGTCGATCATGGGCCCCTCCCCGGTGGCTGATCGGTGTGATGGGTCCAGTCTACATCGCCAGGGTGTTCGACGCAAGGGGTGTTTTGGTGAATTCTGGTTGTGGACAACGTGTTTCGGCGCCGATCTTCTGTCGGTGGGGTGTGGTAGGGGGTGCGGGTTTCGCTTGTCTTGCTTTGGATGTGGTTGGGAAACAATCTATCTCGCCGGGTCTCGAGGCTCGCCGCACGCGGCTCGCACCTCGACCATCGAGGGAAAGAGTTCTCGACGGTCGGGTAGGGCGGGTTACTCGACCATCGGGGGGAAGGGGGGGTTGACCGTCGGGAATAATGCGTCCGCGGCTCCACTGTGCAGACGCGGCTGGTGCAGCGGAAGCGTCTGCAAGTTCGGCTCGCGTTCGAGTCGTGTGGCGGTGGATATGGTTGGGAGGCACTCTATCTCGCCGGGTTTCGAGGCCCGGCGCTAGGCGCGCCGTGCACCTCGACCATCGGGAAGGGGGGTTCGCGACGGTCGGGTAGGCGGGTTACTCGACCTCCGGGGGAAGAGGGGTTCGCGACGGTCGGGTGGGCGGGTTACTCGACCATCGGGGGGTGACCGTCGGGAGTGATGAGTTCGCGGCTTCAATGTGCGGACGCGGCTCGTGCAGTGGGGGCGTCTGCGAGTTCGGCCCGCGTCGGGCCCTGCTAACAATGGATGCGGTTGGGAGACTTGTTGTCTCACCGGGTCTCGAGGCCCGGCGCCTGGGGCGCCGTGCACCTCGACCACCCGGAGGGAAGGGATGCTCGTCGATTGGGAAAGGGCACCTCGACCACCGGGGGAAGGGATGCTCGTCGGTCGGGAAAGGGCGCCTTGACCGTCAGGGGACGAGGGTCTCGCGAATCGGCGCTCTACTTCTGGACGACCGGCGCGGTGATCGGGGCGGTGACGGGAGCAGGGGCCGCGGGCGCGGCGGTGGCCACGCCACCGGAGGCGGCGGCGGTCACGATGCCGACGCCGACCACACCTATCGACAGTCGACGGAACACCGGGCGGCGGATGTGCTTACGCATGGGGACTCTCGGCTCCTTCTGGATTGATGTCGTCGGCGATCGGCTCGAAGCAGCGATCGACTGGAGCCAACCGTATGAGGCAATGTTGGGAGCCGGCTGTCCTCGTGCTGCTGATCGCCGGTGACCGTGGCGGTCGCGCGCTCTACAGTGAGTCGGCGATGCCCCACACCGACCCTCGACCTTCGCCGCCCCCACGTCCGTCGATCAGACGTGCGTTCTTCGCCGTCCCCGACATCCGCGGGCGATGGGCTGCGGCGCTGCGCGCCGGTCTGGCATTCGCGATACCGGCCGTGGCGCTGTATCTCGTGGGTTTCGAGCGGGATGCACTTCTCGCGGCTCTCGGCGGGTTCGCCGCCTTGTATGGCGAGAAGCGGCCCTACCGGGTGCGGTGGCGGGCGGTGCTCACCGCGTCCGTCCTGCTCGTGGCGGCGTCCGCCGGGTACGGCGCCCTCGGTGCGTGGGCCGGACCCCACGCGTCAACACCCCAGGATCTGGTGATCGTCGCACTGTTGGTCGCCGGTGCAGCCCTGGTCACCTTCGGGGTCAATGCGCTGCGCCTCGGACCGCCCGGCCCGTTCTTCTTCGTGCTCACCGCGGCGGTCGCGTCCGTGGTGACGCGCCACGGGGTCGATCTCGTTCCACTCGTCATCGCCACCACCGCCGGTGGCGTCGGAGCATTGATCGTGGCGATGGCGCCCGGGCTGTGGCGACCTCACGGCCCGGAAACGGCGGCAACCCTCGCCGCGATGGCGGCGGCGGAGGATTACCTGGAGGGCAATCGTGGCGCCGATCGCGCACGACGGCACGGCGTCGCCCTGTCGACTTTGCACGCGTGGACCGTGCTGCATGACGCTGCGGCAACGAATACCGCTTTGGCACAACAGCTCTGGCAGGCGATGCATCGACTGCACGGCGCTCGCGACCCGCTGGCGATCTCACCTCCGCTGGGACGCCCGACGGTCGCTCACCGCCTACGCAAGGCCGCGGCCCCGTTCAGCCACGCCCGGATCACCACCGGCCGGGTGATCGTGTCGGCGTTCTGCGCGGGCGCCATCTCGGTCGTCGTCGGGCTCACCCGGCCCGATTGGGCGATCCTCGGCGCGGTGCTCGTCCTGCAGTTGGGACCGGATCGGATTCGGGGGGTCATCCGCGGCGCACACCGGCTGGCCGGCACCGTCGTCGGGCTGGTGGTCTTC
Organism: Gordonia sp. L191; assembly: GCF_030077625.1. Classification (NCBI taxonomy): domain Bacteria; kingdom Bacillati; phylum Actinomycetota; class Actinomycetes; order Mycobacteriales; family Gordoniaceae; genus Gordonia; species Gordonia sp. L191. The sequence continues at coordinate 4,504,232 of NZ_CP125996.1, forward strand.
GCAGCCCTTCATCTGCTCGATCTCGGCGTTCCCGCGCTCATCGTCTCGATCGCCGTGCTCAATGTGCTGATCGAGCTGACGATCGTCGGTAACTACGCGGTGGCGGTCACCTTCATCACGCCGCTGGCGATGCTCATGGGCACCCCGTCGGCCGACATCACCGTCCCGGTCCGCGATCGTTTCCTGGAGACCCTGGTGGGCGTGGTTCTGGCGATCGCCTCGATGTGGCTGGTCGGCACCCACCTGCATCGACGCAGCGCGACCCGCGCCGACGACGCCGTACTCGTCGACGTCGACCACGTGCTGGAGACGGTCACGGTGGTGCCTGTCGGAGCACCGGAATCGCTGGTCGCCCGCCGGGACCTGCAGTGGACGCTGCTGGAGTCGGAGATGACCGCGACCGACGCGGCCGGCGACGACCCACCATGGGCCCGCGAGCACTGGGCGCACCACGTGGCTGTGTGTCAGGTCGGATACGAGACACTGTCATGGTGCTGGCGTGCAGATCAGAGCCGATCGCTCGACCCGACGCTCGTCGGGATGCTGACCGAGCGCCGGTTGCTGCTCGGTCCCCCGGCACCGTGACCACCGGATCGACGGGGACCGAGAGGCGAGCCACCCCGTGGTTGATCCGTCACGACCATCAGGAGTACTGTCGAGCGCATGCAGCGCGCGCTCCTTCTCGGTTGCCGCGGCGGGGTCTGAATCGACCGGCCCTCCGTCGCGGGCCTTTTTATGCGCCGGTCATCTTCCCTCTTTGACTTTCGGAGATTGACCAATGATGGCAGCAGCAGACACCTTCACCTCCGGCGCAAGCCGTATCGTCGAGCCCACCGGACCCATTCCCGCCGGCCAGCCCGCCTGGAACAAGCAACGCAGCTCGGCGATGCCCGTTCACCGTTACCGCCCCTTCGCCGACGAGGTCGAGGCCGTATCGGTTCCCGACCGCACCTGGCCCGACAAGATCATCGACCGCGCACCCCTGTGGTGTGCGGTGGACCTGCGCGACGGCAACCAGGCCCTGATCGACCCGATGAGTCCCGCCCGCAAACGTCGCATGTTCGACCTGCTGGTCCGGATGGGCTACAAGGAGATCGAGGTCGGATTCCCCTCGGCGAGCCAGACCGACTTCGACTTCGTCCGCGAGATCATCGAGGACGGCGCCATCCCCGACGACGTCACCATCCAGGTTCTCACCCAGTGCCGTGACGAACTGATCGAGCGGACCTTCGAGGCCTGCCGCGGTGCGGCGAATGTGATCGTCCACTTCTACAACTCCACCTCGGTCCTGCAGCGTCGCGTGGTGTTCCGCGCCGACAAGGGCAAGATCACCGAGATCGCCACCAACGCCGCACGCCGGGTCCTCGAGGAGGAGAAGAAGTACCCCGACACCAACTGGCGCTACGAGTACTCGCCCGAGTCCTACACCGGCACCGAACTGAGTTACGCCAAAGAGGTGTGCGACGCGGTCACCGAGATCATCGCCCCCACCCCGGACAAGCCGATGATCATCAACCTGCCGGCGACCGTGGAGATGGCCACCCCCAACGTGTACGCGGACTCGATCGAGTGGATGAGCCGCAACCTGGCTCGTCGCGACTCGATCATCCTGAGCCTGCACCCGCACAACGACCGCGGAACCGCCGTCGCCGCAGCGGAATTGGGATATCAGGCGGGCGCCGACCGCATTGAGGGCTGCTTGTTCGGCAACGGTGAGCGCACCGGCAACGTCTGCCTGGTCACCCTGGGCATGAATATGTTCAGTCGTGGCGTCGATCCGCAGATCAGCTTCTCCGACATCGACGAGATCCGGCGCACCGTCGAGTACTGCAACCAGCTCAATGTGCCCGAGCGTCATCCGTACGGCGGCGACCTGGTCTACACCGCGTTCTCCGGTAGCCATCAGGACGCGATCAACAAGGGCCTCGACCAGATGAAGGTCGACGCGGATGCCGACGACTCCGACGTCGACGACATCACCTGGGCTGTACCGTATCTGCCGATCGACCCCAAGGATGTCGGCCGCAGCTACGAGGCCGTCATCCGGGTGAACAGCCAGTCCGGCAAGGGCGGCGTGGCCTACATCATGAAGACCGATCACGGCATGAGCCTGCCGCGACGCCTGCAGATCGAGTTCAGCCGGGAGATCCAGAAGCTCACCGACGGTGAGGGCGGCGAGGTCTCGCCGAAGGAGATGTGGGACGTCTTCGCCGACGAATACCTGCACCCGGTGCGTCCGCTTGAGCGGATGCGCCAGCGTGTGGACGCCTCCGAGGTCGACGGCGGCGACGACACCATCACCGCAGTCGTGAAGGTCGACGGCGTCGAGAAGGAGATCAACGGGACTGGTAACGGTCCGCTCGCCGCCTTCGTCGACGCCCTGGCGACAGTCGGATTCGATGTCCGGGTCCTCGACTACAGCGAGCACGCGATGACCGCGGGCGGCGACGCCAACGCCGCGTCGTACGTGGAGGCACAGGTCAACGGCGAGACCGTGTGGGGTGTGGGCGTCGCCTCGTCCATCACCACCGCCTCGTTGCGCGCCGTGGTGTCCGCGGTGAACCGGGCTTACCGGGTCACCGCTCCTGCCGACGACACCGCCGACGCCGCACCGCGGACCTGGGCTCCGTAACACCGGCGTATACCAGCCGGGACATCACAGTCAGCCCGATGCGCGGGTGAACCCTGCCGCATCGTGTGAACGCACGGGCCGGACACACCCCGAGTGACCCTCGAATCGTGTCCGGCCCGCGCGGTGTCTCAGCTGAAGATCGCGCGGTGTCTCAGCGAAGACGCAGACGAGAGGCTTTGCTCGAGTTCAGTACTCGGCAATCGCCGTGACCGTCCCCCGCTCGATGGCGGCGACGAACTCGGCATGATCGGCCGCATTCACCTTGCAATACCGAGAAGCGAAACGGCGAATCGCCTTGTCGAACATGTCGGTCTCGCCGAGATAGGCCGAGATGGCCACCGCATCTCCCGAGCGCCCGTGTCCGAAGGCGAGCACCCGCGCGCACATCCGCCCGTAGACCGTGAGCGCGGGCGTGTCGAACAGTTCGATCGCGAAGGAGCCCTTGGCATCCCGGAGCTGGCGTAGATAGAAATCGCGATGCTTGCCGTCGACACCCGCACCGCCGTTCCAGCCGAGGAACACATCGCTCACCGCCTGGATGAGTCGCTGTCCGAGGACGACCCGCTCTCCCTCGTTCTCGTACTCGGGGCCCTCGAGGTAGGCGGCGAGCACCGAGCGCTGGGCCTCTTTGGCCTGCAGGATCAAGGGATCACCGGAGTCCTTGCCCTCGAGGAGGAGAACCCACGCCTGGGTCCGGACACTGCCCACCCCGACGACCTTGCGGGCCATCGCGACGATGTGGAATCGGTCGAGCAACACCTGATGGTGCGGTGCCATGGTGGATCGGAAGTCTCCGTAGCGGACCCGCAGTTCGTCGTAGAATCCCGCGGCGCTGTCCCCGAGGAGACTCTCGATCGGCACGATCAGCGGGGCTGGTCGACGAAGCGGAGCTGACCGTCCTCGACGACGGTGAGCTTCCCCAGTGCCTGCAGACTGTCACGGCCCCAAGCCTTTCGGATGGTGCGGCGCACGGTCTTGGCGGTGGTGCGGTCCAGGAGCGCACCGACCTGTTCGAGTCCCTCGGTCGGCATGGCGTGGCTGTACCAGGCCGTCAGCGTTCCCATGCCGGCGAGCGCCGCCATCGTCTCCCGGTATTCCTGCGCGCAGGCACGCGCTATCTCCTTGCCCGCCTTGGGAGTCGCGCCGTTGGCGACGGCCGCCACGACCAGACTCGCCGCCAATCGTTTGACGTCCCACTCGAACGGGCCGGGGTAGGTTTCGTCGAAGTCGTTGACGTCGAAGGTCAGCTGACGTTCCGGGGTGGCGTACAGACCGAAGTTGCTCAGGTGCGCGTCGCCACACAACTGCACCTGCAGACCGGAATTCGGGGTGCGTGACAGATCGTCGGCCATCACCAGGGCGGCCCCGCGATAGAACGTGAACGGGGTGCGCGCCATCCGGCCGTGCCGGATCGGCACCAGTTCGGGGACGCGGTCGGCGGCTTGTCCGAGCAGCAGCCCGACCGGGTCACGGTCGGCACCGTCGCCGACCTCGCCCAGACCGTCGAGCGGTACCCGCGCAGCCGCCTGTCTCCCAGACTCCGCGCGGTCGGCGACGCTCGGGTGTGGTCGCGCTCCGGCCGACGGTGTGGTCACGACGAGAGGATTCGCCGCTTCTCGGCGGCGAACTCCTCGTCGGTCAGCACACCCGATGCACGCAGGTCGGCCAGTTGCTGCAACTCTGCGATGAGGTCGGCGCTCGACGCCGCCGGTGCCTCGTAGTGCGGTGCGGGAGCGGCATACTGCGGCGCCGCCGCCTGCTGACCGTACTGCTGTGGGTTGTACTGCTGTTGGGCCCACCGCTGTCCCTGACGGCGTGAGACCCGTTTGGAGACCGCCGTGGCGGTACCGGCGACGACCGCGGTGCGGGCCATCCCGCGCAGGAGTCCGGACATGATGAAGTCCTCTCGAGAAGGTTATCGATCCAGAACGGCGAGGAGGTCGGTGACCGGGATGCGGCCCGAGGCGACCACTTGTGCCCCGGTGCGGCTCAGTGCGCCGACGAATGGTGCAGCCCAGCGATTCTCATAGAGGATGATCGCTGCGGCATGACCGGGCTCGAGAACGCCTGCGGCTTCGGCGAGATCGTCATCGCCGATCAGCCCGGAGGCCGCCTCGGCGAACAGCGAGACGTCGATGTCGCCGTCGAGTCCGAGCTCGGTGATGTCAATCGCCACCACCCCCTCCGCGTCTCGGCGAACGATCACGAGATCGAGGACGGCGATGACGTCCCGCTCGACCAGATCTCGCAGGTGAGCGAGGGCAGAGCCGTCGAAGCGGGCGTCGGAGGGGAATTCGACGACGAGATAGTCGATCGGACCGAGTGGCACATCATCGGCGGACATCACCCCAGGCTCGCACCGGGACGTGCCGGAATCATCACCCCATCGGGATGAAGACCGAGAAACCGGTGACCCGACCACTCGTTTTCATCCGCGGCGGGTGATCCGGATGCATCGGCTTCGGCGCAAGGTGGAGCCGACACGTCTGAACGCACCGACCCCGCGCGGGTCCGACACCCGAGGAGATCGACATGTGGAGTTCGTTCTGGGAGTTCACCTGGTCGATGGTGGTGATCTTCGCCTTCGTCGCCTATCTGCTGGTGTTGTTCTACATCCTCAGCGACCTGTTTCGCGATCATCAACTCTCCGGATGGGCCAAGGCGGCCTGGATCCTCTTCCTGATCGTCGTGCCGTATCTGACGTCGCTGGTCTACCTCATCGCCCGCGGCCGCGGCATGAGCCGGCGCACGATCGCCGCGCAGCAACAGATGCAGGATCCGACCAACGACTACATCAGATCCGTCGCCGGGAAATCGGCGGCCGAGCAGATCGCCGACGCGAAGGCCCTCCTCGACGCCGGGACCATCACCGAGGCGGAGTTCGGGCGCTGAAGGCCAAAGCACTGGCTTGACCGGCGCCGACGCGCTCGGATCGGCGCTCGCCCGCGACCGATCCGAGCCGGGTCACATCCGCGACGGACGGGTGAGGATGGACACCATATGCGCTGGTGAGTGGACGTGAGGGCGCTGCCACGGACAATAGGACCACATGACCACCATGGAACTCCTCGCACTCTCCGCAGTGTTCGTACTCGTGGCCTGCGCCGCGGGAATCGGTGCCCTCATCGGCATCATCGCCCAGTCCGGGCCGGGCACCCACGTCCGGACTCACCCCTCGTCCGAGCTCACTCGCCGACCGCGGACGTAGACCTCGGCGATCGCCGGCTCGCGCAGCGCCATCAGCAACGCGAACAGCTCCTGTTCGCGGGCGAGATCGGCGTCGTCGGCGCGAATCCCGTTCGCCAGAACGGACTCGAGCGGCGGCCATCGCCACGGCTCGATCACCAGGAAGTCGGCTTCCTTGCCGACGTCGAGGTTGCCGAACCGATCCTCGGCGTCGAGAGCTCGCGCGCCGGCCAGCGTTCCGGTGAACAACAACTGCGCCGGATGGATCGACACACCCGCGTCTCCCGGCTCGGAGATGTGCACCTTGAACGCATCGGAGAGCACGCGGGAGATCAGCCACTCATCTCCTGCGCCGCAATCACTTCCGGCCGCCACGGTCACCCCGGAACCGACAGTTCTGCGCCACGGCATCGTGCCCGATCCGAGAAACAGCTGCGAGGTCGGGCAGTGCGCGATGGACGTCCCGGTCTGCGCCATCCGATCCAGTTCGGCGTCGGTGCAGTGCACGGCGTGTGCCAGGATCGTGCGACGCCCCAGCAGACTCTCGCCCCCGTGTGCCGAGCCCGGCAGGAACTTCCCATCGTAGGTGTCGAGATAACTGTCGACCTCGAAAAGCTGTTTGACCGTGTCGATCTCACCGGTGCCCGGCCGATTGTTCTCGTTGAGGTGGGTGTGGACATACACCCCGGTGTCGGCCACCTCCGCATACAGCTCGCCCAGAGCCCGCAACGTCTGTGTGGTCACCGACAACGTGAACCGCGGCACGATCGCGGTGTGCAACAACGATGTTGACGGGTCTCCGGTATCGGTACCGTGCCAGCGTTCGATCTCCGCGCGGGTCAGGGCGATGGCGTCGGCCTCGGAGGTGAGTAGCGGCTCGGCGGAATCCGGTCCGACCGTTTGGATTCCGCGTCCACTGACCAGCCGCAGCCCCACCCGGGCGGTCTCGGTGAACAACGCGCCCTGGGCGTGGGTGAACGCCGACCCGAACACCATGGCCGCGGTCGTGCCGGTCGAGATCCGTCGCGTGGTGAAGTCACGGGCGATCCGCTGGGCGAACTCCGGGTCGGCGAGCCGGGCCTCGGCGGGAAAGATGCAGGTGCTCAACCACTCCAGCAGTTGCCCGCCCCCATAGGCGTCGAGCGAATAGGTCTGCGGGAAGTGGATGTGGGCGTCGACGAATCCCGGGATCAGATAGGCGCCACCATGGTCGACGGTGACCTCCTCGGCATCGTCGGGCATGCCGGCGCGCGGACCGCTGTAGACGATGACGCCGGTCGCGTCGTCGATCACCAGTGCGCCGTCGGCGATGTCGACCAGCGCGGCGGGCGCCTGCTGCAGCGTCGGGGCACCGGTGATGTGGATCAGATGGCCGAGATGGATGGTCACCGGAACACGAAAACACAGCGGCGCCGATTCGGCGCGGCGAGCACCGGCGGGTGGCGGCGGGTGGCGGATACCGCCGGATCTCAGATGACGTGCCCGTCCCACTCGTGGTCGTGCATGAAGCCCTCGGCAAGGCCGACCCGGTACTTCAGGCAGCTGCGCACGATTCCGAGATAGGCGACGGGAAGCGCGTAACCCGGCAGTCGGTCACCGCGGACGCCGATGACGTCATCGAATCCGCGCAGGTCCCGGAAGTACTGCCGCATGGTTCGTCCCTGCCGCGCATCCTCGCGCCACCCGAAGATCGTCATGCCGACCTTGATCATGGTGTGCACGTCGTCGTCGGGGACGATCAGCTCGTCGTTCTCGCCGAAGAACGCCTCGTCGACGCGATTGTGCGGCCGGAACATCATGATCCCGCTGGTCGCACGCGGATTGCACTCGATGCAGTAGAGCCCCTTCTCCGGGTGGTCGATGAAGTCGAAGCCGACCTGCCCGGTGAAATCGGTGTCGGCGAGGAACTTCTCGACCCAGTCGAAGATCGGCTGATGCTGCGCCGAGACGAAGGACAGGCACGAGCTGCCACCGATCGCGTACTCGACGGGGTAGGTCGCGTGCGCGAAGATCTTGCCCTCCCGCACCACCGAGTACGTGCAGTAGCGATCGCCGGTCAGCCACTCCTGCGCGAGCCACGGGTTGCTCGGATCGTGATCGAGCCACTCCATCCGATCGCCCGGATACACCTTGTGCACCTTCTGCGAGCCGCGCGAGTAGCACTTCTTGACCGCGAAGGGGCCGGTGAAATCGAGCTTCTCGATGTCCTCCGGACCGTCGAGCCGCGCGAACTTCAGGGTGTCGATGCCGTGCTCGACGAGCATCTCCTGGAAGTCGTACTTGTTGTGCAACCGATTCTCGAGCTCGAAATCGGACAGGAAGAGCTCGCAGTCGGACGGGAACAGTCCCCGCATCATCGACAGGATGTCGGTCTCCTCGTGGATCGGGATGACCATGTCGACGTGTTCGTCGACGACGATCCTGGCCAGTTCACGGCAGTATTCCTGCGGCTTGAACTTGGGCGGCGGGACAAGGTGGAACGAGTCGACGGCCTTCGACACCCGGGTCAGCGCCACCGGAATCGAGTCGACGGTGGTGACCCGATGCCCGGCCGCCGCGAGCAGGCGCGCCAGATTCAGGCTGAGAAAGGACCGGCCGAAGGTGATCAGGATGTGTTTACCGGAGAAGGCCACGGGGCGAGTCTAGGCGTGTGCGCCCCGGTGGCTGCGGCGGCTGCCGGGCCGCCACGGTTTGTCGGACCCCTGCCGCATACTCACCTCACACCGCTTTCGGCCCCGACCCCGGGTGACGACAGTCGGGCGAAGGGTACAAATCGATTGCATTGAGCGGGCGGGGGCGGATTACATGGAATAGCGGACCCGCGGTCATCGTTGGGATTCTCTGGATTGTTAGGTTGGCTACGTTCGGTCGGGCGAAAGGGGTGCGGCGATGCTGTTCGTGATCGGCGTCATCTCGGCATCGCTGGCCGCCGTCGCCTACGGCATGTCGACGGTGCTCCGAGCACTCGGTGCGCGCCGGGTCGCGCAGACCGAACGCGAGGACGGCGTCGTCGGCACCAACGCCGCGGGCGGCCCGTCACTGCAGTCGACCATGTCGACGCTCGTCGACCCCTCCTTCATCCTCGGCACCGTCATGGTGATCGTCGGATTCGCCGGCGGCGCGGTCGCCGCGCGTTTCCTCCCGCTGTTCCTGTCGCAGACCATCGTCTCGGCGAATCTCGTCGTGACGGCGTTGCTCGGCACGATCATGCTCAACATCGCGTTGCACACCCGCGACTGGATCGCCATCTGGCTGGTCGTGTTCTCGCTGTGCCTGCTCGGATTCTCCTCGTCGCACACCACCGGTGAGGGCCAGGCCGACACCATCCACTGGGGCTTGTTCGGGGCGACGATCCTGTTGTCGGCTCTGGCCCTGCTCGGGGTGTACCGGCTCGGACGCCACGGCGCGATCGTCGGTGGCGCGATGGCCGGTCTGCTGTTCGGTGTCATCGCGATCGCCGTGCGCATCCTCGACGGCGTACACCCCTTCGACCTGAAGGTGCTGCTGCTCGACCCGGCCGCGTGGACCATCGCCGTCGCCGGTGCCTGCGGGTTCTTCGTGCAGACCGTCGCCCTGCAGCTCGGGGCGGTCAACGGGGTGACCGCGGTGCTCGTGGTCGGCGAGACCGCGGGCCCGAGCCTCGTCGGAGTGCTGTTCCTCGGCGACACCGCCAAGGCGGGCCTCGGCTGGCTGGCCGTCGTCGGTTTCATCGGCGCCGTCGTCGGTGCGGTTCTCGTCGCCTGGTACGGGTCCGGTGATCCCGACCACTTCGGCGAGGCGCCACCGATGAAGGGCGGATGGCGACGCGGCCGTGAGGATTTCGACGAGGAGGACGAGTTCGGCGAGCAGGAGAGTCTGGAGCTGTCGCCGAACGAGAACGAATTCTGCGACGCCGACTTCACTCTCGTCGAAGAAGACCTCGAGGCCGACCTCGGCATACCGCGCGACGACGAGCATCGCCCGGCGACCCGCAACGGGCACGATCGAGCGCAGTGAACTCTCGGCGACATCCCGGCCGCGCCTTGACACCCGCACCGGTCAGCGGCAAACGTGTGAGGCATGTCGTCTGACCAGATCTCGTATGCGCGCCGCGCGTACGAGACTCTCGAGCCCTTCCACATCCTCGCCTACTTCAACCCCGGCCTCGGTGCCGCACAGGAGGCCACGGGCCTGAATCCGCACGCGTTCTATGTGGGCGCTCGTGGGGCGCCACTGGGTGAGTGTGCGCCGACGGTGGTCACCTCGGCCTTCTTCAACTTCGCTCCCACGTCGATCGCCAAGAGCTGGCCCAAGGCGGTGGCGTGTGGCCTCGAGCGGGTGTCGCAGGCGCGGTGGACGATGCTCGACGAGCAGTTGCGGACCATCCTCGGCGAGCGCGTCGACGATCCGGAGATCGCCCGTCTGGCCGATGTCTTCGCCGACGCCGGACGTACGCTGCCCTACGCCGGTCGCCCGTTGGCCGCCGCGTGGGCGGAGTCACCGGCTCCCACCGCTGCGCACCTGCGACTCTGGCACGCGGTCGCGATAGTGCGAGAATGGCGCGGCGACAACCACATTGCCGCCCTGGTCGTGAGCGGGCTCAACGGCATCGACGCCGCAGTCTTCCACGAGGCCACGCTCCCCGACCCCACCGTACGGCGGCGGTCGATGGGTCGTGCGATGACGCTGCTCACCCGCGGGTGGTCGGAGGAGGACTGGGAGGCATCGGTGGATCGGCTCGTCGAGCGTGGACTCGCCGAACGCACCGATGACGGGCATCGACTGACCGCCGCGGGTGCCGCTCTCTACGACGACGTCGAGGCCACCACCGACGCTCTTGGCGAACAGCTCTGGGCCCGAACCGAGCTCGACGACGCGCTGCAGGCGATCCGGCCGTACGTCAAGGCGGTCATCGACGCCGGTGTGTTGCCGGGGACGACCCGCAAGAGCTGATCAACTCGGCGATTCCGGGGTCATCGGCCATGCCGCTGCGGTAGTCCTCGAAGGGTGAACGACGTCGCCGCCATCGAAGCGCTCAAGTACCGATACCTCCGTGCCCTCGACACCAAGGACTGGGACACCTTCGCCGACACCCTGACCGATGACGTCACCGGCGAATACGGCGACTCCCTGAGCTTCACCACCCGCGAGGAACTCGTCGGCTTCATGCGGACATCGGTGGGACCCGGGGTGATCACCGAGCATCGCGTCTCGCACCCGGAGATCGAGGTGTCCGGCGATGTCGCACACGGGCGCTGGTACCTCTCGGATCGGGTGATCGTGCCCGACTTCGAGTTCATGCTCATCGGCGCCGCGTTCTACGACGACACCTACCGCCGCACCGCGGATGGTTGGCGGATCTGCGCGACCGGATATGACCGCACCTACGAGGCCCACGTCCCGCTGGCCGAGATCCCCGGCTTCAGCCTCAAGGTGGGGCCGGCGATCCGGACCGGCGAGTGAGCCCAGCGCCTCCCCCCGACGTGACGGCGGGCAGCGTCGTTGCTGCCGATGTCGGACCGCTGTGGCCCGGATACGCGTCGGCGCACCGGGTCTCGAGGCTCGTCGCTATCGCTCCTCGGCACCTCGACCATCGGATGGAAAGGTCCGCCGCACCATTCGGTCGCTTCCCCCGATGGTCGACCCGGCCCCCGATGGTCGACCCGCCCCCCGATGGTCGAGCGCTTCCACCTTCCGACGCTTGCCCTTCCCCCCGATGGTCGAGGTGCGAGCCGCGTGCGGCGAGCCTCGAGACAGCTTGCGCCGGTGCTGGTTCGGTCAGACAGGTGGTGCGGATACACCCCTGGCGGTCAGCGTTCGCGCAGGATGAGGTCGGCGATACCGTCGCGGTCGGTGACGTCGAGTTTGGTGCACGCCCGGTAGATGTGGCCCTCGACGGTGCGCACCGAGACGGTCAGCCGTGCGGCGATCTGCTTGTTGGACAGGCCGGAGGCAACGAGGTTGGCGATTTCGCGTTCGCGGGTGGTCAGCGGCAACGGCTGGGCGGCCTCGACGAGGGCCGGGGTGCGCAGCCCACCGCAGGCGGCGGCCAGCCGGTTGGCCATCGACGACGATGCCACCGTCGCCGACCGTCGACCCGAACGGTCGTGGACGGCGCTGGCCTGGGCGGCGACGTCGGCCGCCGACAGTCGACGACCGAGCTTCTCGAGATCGGCTGCGCAGACGTCGAGTTCGATGCCGTCGCCGGCCGCGTAGGCCGCAGCGTGGCGGGCGTAGATGCCCGCGAGCGGGCCGTCGACCTGTTCGGCCAGTTCGGCCAGACGGGGTCCGGCGCTGGCATCACCGAAGCGCACCGCGGTGTGCAACGCCTCCGCCTCCACTGCCAGCTGCCCGGTCTTGGCCGCCAATTCGGCTGCTGCCCAGGCACGTTCGATACCGATGGACACCGTTCCCGCGGCGGCGGCCTGCCACGCCTCGGCGACCCACAGCATCGGCCGGAACACCGCGACGTGCAGCCCGTCCCGGGCGCGTGCGCGACCCAACACCTCCTCGGCGCGGGGCGCCTCGCCCAACGCGCTGAGCGCTTGGGCCAGAAAGACATACGCGGGGAAGTTCCACGATGCCGAGTACTCGTCGCCGTCGAGGGTCGCCAGGGTCTGCTCGATACGCCGCACCACCGACGCGCAGTCGCCGCGCGCCAACTCGACCGCCGACACCAGGATTCCCGACATCGCCCAGCTCAGATACTGTGCGGTGTTGGCGAATGCGACGTAGCGCTGCACCGCGTCACCGGCCGCGTCGACCCGTCCGGACAGGATCAGTCCGAGGATTTCGCCGATGCCTGCCGGGTACCGGAGCAGCCCGTCGGTGTAGCGTTCGGCCTCCCGTGCGCGACGGGCCAGCGGATCGAGTTCGTCTCCGCGACCGGACAACGCGCGCGACAACATCCCGCCGAAGACTCCCCACTCGACCGCCCACGGCAGGGCGTTCGGGGACTCCAGCGCGACGTCGGACAGCGCGATCGCGTCGGCGATGCGATTCTCGAACAGCGCGCACGCCGACGCGATGCCGTCGACGATGCGCAGCAGGTTCTCGTCGTCGACCTCGGCACGCACCTTCTCGAGGATCTCCTCGGCGCGCTCGGCCTGATTCATCACCCAGAACATGTTGCCGACGCGCTGCAGACCGATCCGCAGCCGCAGCGGCGCGTCGAGTCCGGTGGTGTCGATGTGGGCGAGGACGTCCTCTGCCTCGTGGGGATGGCCCTGCCACATAAGAGCCCGGGAAAGCAGTTCGGCCTCGGCCGGACCGCCGCCCTCCTCGATCGCCGCCCGCGCGAAACGTTCCCCCATCGGTGTCTGCGCCAGGTTGAGTGCGTCGCCGGCGGCCGCCGACAATAGACCCAGATCGACCGCCGAGGTGTCGCTCTCCAGCGCCAGCTCGGCCAGCCGGATACGGTCCAGCGGGGTCGCGAGCGGACGTTCCCGCAACGCGCGCACGAGATTCCCCCGCAACCGCCGCGACGACGCGAAACCCAGCCTGCGCCGGATCACCTCACCGAACAGCGGATGGTGGAAGCCGACGTTGAGTTCGCGCCCCTCTCGCTCGATGCGCACGAGCCCGTCGATCTCGGCCTGCTCGACTGCTTCCTCACCGGCGACCTCGGCCAGCACGTCGAGGTTCAGCGGTTCACACAGGCTGAGATACTTCAGCGCGGTCAGCACCGCCTCGTCGAGCTGTTCGATACGCCCGTCGAGCAGTGAGGCGAGTTCGGAGGTGATCGCCGCGCGCCCGCGCAGCTGCCACACGCCGTTGACCTGACGCAGGGTGTTCGCCTGGCGCGCGCCGTCGACGAGATGCCGCAGGAACAGCGCATTGCCTCCCGACGCCGCCCACATCCGGTCGGCCGAGTGCTCCTCGAGCTGCCCACCGAGGACCGACTCCACCAACTCCACACTCTGCTCTTTGGTGAACGGCGACAAGGTGATCCGCAGGAGATGGTTGTCCTTCCACAACGACGTCACCGCGTCCGGGACGGACTCGCCGCTGCGGACGGTCGCCACGATGTGCACGGCTCGGTCGATGGCGAGCTGATGGAGCAGCGTGGCCGAGAGCTCGTCGAGCAGATGGGCGTCGTCGACGCCGATGACCGCATTACCGGCGGCGAGCAACGATTCGCGAGCCGCCGCGAGATAGGTGACCGGATCGCTCGACGTCGCCGGGCCGACGAGGTGGGCGAAGACACCGAGCGGGATCGATCGGGCCGATTCGGTCCCGGCAACCCATCGCACTCCCGTGCCGATCCCGGCCGTGACGTGTCGCGCGAGCGTTGTCTTGCCGACGCCGGAATCACCGGTCAGCACCACACCGCAGACCGCGGTCTCGTCCCGCAGGGCGGCGGAGATGGCTCGGTATTCTTTCTCGCGTTGGACCAGAGGCCAGTTCGCCATGTGGGTATTTTAGTCCTTTTATCAGCTAAAACGCAGCGTTGGTTCAGCTGTTCGACGGGCGCGGACGAGCTGGGCGGCTCACGCGTCGCGTTGATTCGCCAACCACACCCCGGCGACGAAGACGACGACGGCCCACAGCGCGAAGTACACCAGCGAGACACCGGAGTTCCAGTGGTAGTCATCGCCGGCGGTGGCCCCGGAGAGAAAACGTGATCCGTTGGCGAACGGCAGGAACGGCCCGACCCAGTCCTTCACCTTGGGCACCGCGCCGAGGATGGTCTCCACCACGAGCATCCACACCAGCACGATCGAGATCGCGCCGGCTGTCTGCCGCACCAGTGCGCCGACCCCCATCGACAGCAGCACACACAGCGCCGCGTAGACGGGGATGCCCCAGATCTGCCGGATGACGGTGGCATCGCCGAAGCCGAAGCCGCCGATGCCGGCGACCAGGATGCCCACACAGATGACGGTGAGGACCAGCATCGTGACGAAGGTCAGCGACACGTAGACCGTTGCCTTCGCCAGCAACGCCGAGGTGCGCTTGGGCACCGCGAGGAACGTCGCGCGAATCGTCGAGAACCGATATTCGCTGGTGATCCCGAGGACGGCCATGATCATCAGGACGATGACGGCGAACTGGTTGAGCCCGAGGAGCGCGACGCTCAGCGCGGAGCCGTCGACATCGGCCGAGGTCGATGCCGTGGCGGTGTCGGGCCCGGCGGTCTCGTTGACATTGCTGGCCAGACTCGCGAACAGCGCGGTGACGCCGAGACTGAGGATCACCACGAGGCCCATGCACCAGTAGGGCGAGCGGATGGAGGTGAGCTTGATCTGCTCGGCACGCAACAACTGGATCATCGGGGTCCCCCGTCCGCAGGGCCCTGCTGCGGGTGGCCACCGGGCGGTGGGTACTGGCCGGGTGGGTACTGGCCGGGTGGGAATTGTGCGGGCGGGTACTGGCCGGGCGGGACCTGTGCGGGTGGCCCCCATTGACCCGGCCGGCCCGACGCCTGCCCGGGTACCGGACCGAAACCCGGCGCGGGTGCGGGCGGCGCCACGGCAGCGCCCGGCTGCTCGGTGCCGCCGTGATACTCCACGGCGTGGGCGGTCATCGCCATGAACGCTTCCTCCAGCGAGGCGGTCTGCGCGACGAGTTCGTGCACGGTGACCCCGGCGGCCGCGGCGACGTCGCCGACCTGATCGGTGGTGATGTCATCGAGGGCGAGCACCGGCCGACCCTGCTGGTCCTGCTCGGGGCGCGGCGATAGTCCCGCCGAGACGAGTGCGTTGTGCAACTGCTCGGGTTGCGGGGTCCGGACCCGCACCACGGTGCGAGCCGACGCGGTGAAGTCCGACACCGAACTGTCGGCGATCAACCTGCCCTGGCCGATCACCACGAGCCGCTCGGCGGTCAGTGCCATCTCGGTGAGCAGGTGGCTCGACACCAGCACCGTACGACCCTCGGCGGCCAGGGATTTCATGAAGTTGCGAATCCAGACGATGCCCTCGGGGTCGAGCCCGTTGACCGGCTCGTCGAAGAGCAGGGTGTGCGGATCACCGAGCAGCGCGCCGGCCAGCCCGAGCCGCTGCGACATCCCCAACGAGAAGCCGCCGGCCCGTTTACGGGCCACCTGCGTCAGGCCGACGGTCTCGAGCACCTCGTCGGCACGCGTGGCGGGGATGCCGTTGCTCGCGGCCAGCCACCGCAGATGCGAGCGCGCACTTCGGTTGGGGTGCACCCATTTCGCGTCCAGCAGAGCGCCGACCTGCCGCAGCGGATGATCGAGCTCGCGGTAGGGCTTGCCGTTGATGATGGCGCGGCCCGACGTCGGCCGGTCCAGACCCAGCATCATCCGCATCGTGGTGGACTTCCCGGCACCGTTCGGGCCGAGGAAGCCGGTGACGACCCCCGGACGGACCTCGAACGACAGGTTGTCGACGGCACGGACGTTGCCGAAGTCCTTGGTGAGGTTCTCGACACTCAGCATGCCGACGACACTACACACCGCCCGTTACCACAGGCCTGCCACTGAATGACCTCGCACCGTCGGACGAGTGGCCCGTCCGACGAACGGCGCAACTCAGAGCTCCGGCGAGGAGGCCAGCGCCCATCGTCGACGGGGAATCCGGCCCGCGGTGGCGGCCAATCGCCCGGCGGCGACCGCGTGCCGCATCGCCGACGCCATCCGCTCGGGATCGTCGGCGCGCGTCACCGCGGACGCCAGAAGAACTGCGTCACAACCGAGTTCCATCGCCAACGCGGCGTCACTGGCCGTGCCGATGCCCGCGTCGAGGACCACTGGCACCCCCGCGGCCGACACGATCATCTCGATGTTGTGCGGGTTGCGGATACCCAGCCCGGTTCCGATGGGCGACCCCAGCGGCATCACCGCGGCGACCCCGAGATCCTCGAGCCGCGTCGCGAGCACCGGATCGTCGTTGGTGTAGGCGAGCACCGTGAAGCCGTCATCGACCAACTGCCGTGCGCCGTCGAGCAGTTCGACGGGGTCGGGCAGCAGGGTGCGGTCATCGGCGACCACCTCGAGCTTGACCCATGAGGTCTCCAGTGCTTCGCGGGCGAGTTGCGCGGTCAGGACCGCCTCGGCCGCGGTGCGGCTGCCCGCGGTGTTCGGCAGCGGCGCGATCCCCAGGCGCCGCAACACATCCAGGACGCCTGTCGTGCTGCCGGCATCGACCCGGCGCATCGCGACGGTCGTCAGCTCGGTGCCGGAGGCCACCAGTGCGCGTGACAGCACGTCGAGGGTGCTCGCCCCGCCCGTACCCATGATCAGTCGGGAGGTGAACTCGCGGTCGGCGATCCGCAGGGTGCCGGCGGCCGGTGAACCATCGACGGGTGGTACCCGGGTGACGCTAGCCACCTTGCACCGCCGTCACGACCTCCACGGTGGCACCGTCGTCGAGGACGGTGTCCCATCGGCTGCGCGGGACCACCGTGCCGTCGACGGCCACCGCAATCCCCTTGTCCGGCAGGCCCATCGTTGCCAGTAGGTCGCGCACCGATCCGCCCGGGCGAAGCGGGCTGTCGGTGCCGTTGACCGTGATCGTCATGTCGCATTCCTCTCCTCGCGCGCACCGACGAGCGACCCGTCGTCGGCGAGCACACCCATGAACACCTCGGAGGTATACGGCGCCAACACGATTCCGTTGCGCCCGTGGCCACCGGCGACGACGATCCGTTCATCAAGCCGTTCGATGATCGGCAATCCGTCGGGTGAGCACGGGCGAAATCCCGCGGCGGCCTCGACGAGCGCATAGTCGCGGACGCCGGGGAAGACCTCGATCGCGTCGGCGAGCAACTCGGCGACGCCGACGGCCTGCGGCGACGTCTCGCCGGAGCGCCATTCGTCCATGTCGCCCTCGTATTGGGTTGCGCCGACCACGATTCCGTCGTGTCGCGGCACCAGGTACACCATGCGCCCGTCGACCCGTGCCCGGATCACATGACGCGGAGGTGGCACCGTCGTGAGGTCGGCGCGCAGCCGCAGCACCTCGCCCTTGGCGAGATGGATCGGGGCTCCCGGCCACAGATCCGCCAGCCCGGCGCCCGCCGCGAGCAGGATGTGATCGGCGTCGTCGAGCTCGGCGAGATCGGCCACGCGGCGCGTGGTGATCCGGCCACCGGCCGCGACCAGCGCGGTCTCGAGGGCAGTGAGGAGTCGCCGATTGTCCACGGCCCCTTCACCTGTCGCGAGATAGCCGCCGCGCACCCGCGCTCCGATCGCCCGTTCCCGTGCCCGGACCCCGGCGGCGTCGATGCGGCTGAGCCGATCCACGGCGTGCGGACGGGTCGACCACACGAAGTCGGCGAGCTGGGTCAGATACGCCGCGTCGGCGGCGCTCGTCGCGACGAACAGGGAGTCGGTGGCGGTGGCGATCTGCGGGTCGCCGAGTCGCTCGATGAGCGCCGGCCATCGGCGGACCGACCGCTCGGAGATCGCGAGCAGCGCATCCTCACCGGGGTGGCCCTCACCGAGGGAGCCCAGCATCCCGCCGGCCACCCATGCCGCGCGCCGGTCTCGGCCGGCGTCGACGACGGTGACCCGCCAGTCGGCATCGGCGGCCGCAAGTGCGCAGGTCAACCCGATGACACCACCGCCGACGACGGCGAGGGTGCGGCGAGTGCCGCCCGCGGTGTCCGCGCGGTCGGCGGGGTTCATGCTCGGATGCTCATGCTCTGCAGTCCTTCCTTCGCCGGCATGATCCGGATCAGGTGTGACGGTCAGCGGGGGCGTCCCGCACTCTCAGCCCGGCGTACCCCGGACTCCCGTGTCGTGTCCTCCACCCTAACAGCGCGGCGAGGGGTGCGGGTACGCCCGTGCCCTAGCCTGTGAGACATGCCCCGAGAGAACCGGATTGCGCGCGAGATCGCCACCACCGACGATCCACGGCGGGCACGTCTGCGTGCCGCGCGTCTCTACCTGTGCACCGACGCCCGGCGTGAACGCGGCGATCTGCTGGAGTTCGTCGACGCCGCCCTGGCCGGTGGTGTCGACCTTATCCAGTTGCGCGACAAGGGATCTCCCGGTGAGCGGGAGTTCGGGGCCCTCGAGGCCGGCGAGGAGTTGGCGATCCTTGCGGAGATGCGCGGCGTCGTCGACGCACACGGGGCGTTGCTGTCGGTCAACGATCGCGCCGACATCGCGCTGCTCGCCGGTGCCGACGTCCTGCATCTCGGTCAGGGTGATCTGCGGCCCGAGCAGGCGCGGCGCATCGTCGGCGACGACGTGATCGTCGGGGTCTCCACCCACGATCCCGACCAGGCCCGCGCCGCGATCGCCGACGACGCCGTCGACTATTTCTGCGTCGGTCCCTGCTGGCCGACACCGACCAAACCCGGGCGCGCCGCCCCCGGCCTCGGGCTCGTGCGGGAGGTCGGAGAGGTATCCAAGCCGTGGTTCGCGATCGGCGGCATCGACGCCGCGCGGCTGCCCGAGGTCCGCGACGCCGGAGCCCGGCGCGCGGTGGTGGTGCGCGCGATCACCGCCGCCGACGACCCGACGGCCGCTGCCGCGCAGTTGCGCGCCGGTCTGGCGTAGACCGCACCGGACACCTTTGTCGCCCGCGGACACCCGGAACTCCCTTGCCCGCGGGTGTGCGACGGCGTTAGAATGGCCTGATCATGTGCACACGAATCGCGCTCGTAACCCGCCGCAGCGGGGGTCTGATCTGACCGACCCCCCGCTGCGGGGTCGTTGCGCGTTCTCGTCGGTCATCTTCTCTTCGACCGAAACGATGATCCACGATGCACAGTCGTCACCTTTCCCCTGCACCCTGTTCCTGTACCGAGTCGCCCGGCGACGCGGCGCGACTACCCCGAGGTATCCGTGAGGAGGCAGACGGCATGACCTGGCAGGAATTCACCGAGCTGTACGCCGACACCGGCACGATCCGGCTCGGCTCGCTCTCGATCACCCCCGCACCGGCCGACATGATCGAATGCCGCGCGACGATGGCCTACGCCGACCGCATCATGTCGATGTCGGCCACCGCGACCGGACCGGTCGGCGCGATGACCTCGATCCTGCACGACCTCGGCGCCTCGGTGTCGATCGTGTCGTTGCACCAGCGTCCCACCGACGGCGGGTTCGCGGCGTTCCTGCTGTGCGAGCGCGACGACCGTCAGTGCTGGGCCTACGGCGACGGCGCCACCGGCGACGAAGCCAACGTCAACGCACTCATCGCCGGCGCGAACCGACTGCTGCCCCGGTAGCGGCCGGGGCCCGTTCAGTTCTGGGGATCGAGCGCGGCGATCCGGTCCCGCAAATCGGGCCAAGCCTCACCGAATGCCGGATGCAACGGCAATTCGTCGACGTCGGCCTCGTCGACCCAGCGCAGTTCCGCCGATTCGCCGTTGGCGACGGTTCGAACGGGTTCGTCGATGTCGGCGATGACTGTTGTGTACGTCCAGCCACCCTTGGCGCGGTGGGTGACCAGCGCGGCGACCACCTCGACGTCGGCGGGGTCGAGACCCGCTTCTTCCTGCGCCTCACGCAGTGCGGTGTCGATGGCACTCTCGTGCGAGTCGCGCGCACCACCGGGTAGTCCCCACGTCCCACCTTGGTGCGACCACACCGCCCGATGTTGCAGCAATATCAGTGTGCGGCCGTCGGGCTGCGGGGTGCGCAGCAACAATCCGGCCGCACCGTTGACACCCCAGTACCGTGACCCATCGGTGTCGATGACCCAGCCGTCCCCGTCTCCACGCACCGCGACTCCTGACGCCGACCGGCGATCCGGGCTCTCCGGGACTCGCCGCCGACCTCCACCGTATGTGAGTGCGGCCACTGGAGCCAGGTTCCCGGAAACACCACGCGTGGTGAGTCCGAGGTCACGTGCGCGCGGCTAGGGTGGAAACAGACCGGCACCGAAAAGGCGATAAGACCCGAGGGGGCCACGTCGTCACTTCGGACGGGGATGCCGGGGCGAGGACAACGACACGAACGACCGACGAGCCAGAAGGGATCGTGTAGTGACCGGCCAGGCATCTCCCGTGCGGACGGTGCTCACCCGTGCGGGCAAGACCATCCGGCCCAATGCGTCGTCGCCACCGATCCGTCAGGTCCTCGCCGACCGTCGCGAGCTGATGTCGCTGGGGCGCACCCGAACCCAATCGCCGTTGGCCACGATGCGCCACTACGCGGGCACCACGCCCGGGAAGTTGGTGATGATCGGGGTGGTGCTCGTTATCGCCATCCTGGGCGTGGGCTGGTACGGATCGACCGTGCTGCAGGACCGCACCAACGCGCTGAAGAACATGATCGACCAGGGCGAGCCGCTCGCCGAGGCCTCACAGGTGCTCTACAGTTCGCTGTCGATCGCCGACGCCTCGGCCAATTCGGCCTTCATCTCCGGCGGGCTGGAGTCCCCCGATCTGCGTAGCCGCTATTCGAATGCGCTGGCCACCGCGTCGGCGTCGTTGATGAAGGCCGCAGGCACCTCGGGGGCGCCCGGCGAGGACACCGACCACGACGATCGCGCGGTCAACGCCGACCTGCAGACCCTGGCGACGACGATCCCCGTCTACAGCGGGCTGATCGAGACCGCGCGCACCAACAACAGACTGGGCAACCCGGTGGGCAGCGCCTATCTCGGGCAGGCGTCGGCGGTGATGCACGATCAGATCCTGCCCGCGGCGCAGCGCCTCTACGAGCGCCGATCCGGCGCCATCGCCGATCCCCAACGCACCCTGACCATCCCGCCCTACGGGGTGTACTTCGGGTTGCTGGTTCTCGCGCTCGCGCTGATCGGCACCTCACGCTTCCTCAAGAAACGCACCCGTCGTCGGTTCAACATCGGGGTGGTCGCCGCGTTGACCGCGACCCTCGGCGGTCTGGTCTGGCTGTTGGTGTCGGGGCTGGCCTCGGTGGCCGCGACCAATTCGGCGAAGACCGACGGCGCCGACCCGCTGCGGCAACTCACCGAGGCCCGCATCCTCACCCAGCAGGCGCGGTCGGCGGAGACCTTGTCGCTGGTCCAGCGCACCGATCAGTCCGATCTCGATCAGACCTTCTCCGGCGCCACCGCCGGGATCAGCACGATCCTCGCCGACCTCGGTGGCCAGACCAGTTCCGACGACGGCGCGTTGACCAGCACCCAGGTGCGGTCCATCACGACCGCCCTCGATCAATGGCGCGAGTCCGACCAGAAGACGCGCGCGGCCATCGAGCGCGGCGACTTCGCACAGGCCCGAACCCTCACCATCGGCGCGGACCCACAGAGCACCGCGAGCAGTTACGCCGCGGTCGATTCGTCGCTCACCGATGCCATCACCACCACCCGCACGTCGTTCCGCGACGACATCAACACCGCTCAGCGCGTCATCGGATACACCGGGTCGGGGATTCTGGTGTTGACCGTGTTCGCCGCCGTGGCACTGGCGCTCGGCCTGGTGCCGCGGGTTCGGGAGTACCGATGAGGCGCCGCAAATTGTTGGGCCGCAGGTTGATGGGCCGAGATGGCGCCGTCGCGACTGTGGTGCTCGCGTTCGGCCTGCTCACCACCGGTTGTGTCACCTTCACCGCACCCGACTCGCCACCGCCCGCCGCGCAGGCCATCACCCCGACCCCACCGGGCGCGGAGACCGAGACGACCACCGAACCGGTCCCCGACGCCGACGCCTGCAACGCAA
The DNA here is from genome assembly GCF_030077625.1 of Gordonia sp. L191. Classification (NCBI taxonomy): domain Bacteria; kingdom Bacillati; phylum Actinomycetota; class Actinomycetes; order Mycobacteriales; family Gordoniaceae; genus Gordonia; species Gordonia sp. L191. The sequence continues at coordinate 4,526,592 of NZ_CP125996.1, forward strand.
CGGCCAGCCTGCGACCGCCCGATCCGATGCCGGAACCCAAGCAGATGCCACCGGGCAGCACCATGGCGGCGATCGCGGCGCGCGGGCGACTCATCGTCGGCACCGACATCGGCTCAAACCCGTTCAGCTTTCGCGACCCGATCAGCGGCGACCTGCAGGGTTTCGACGTCGACCTCGCGCGCGAGGTGTCGCAGGCGATCTTCGGCGACCCCAACCGCATCGAGTTCCGGGTGCTCAGCTCCAACGATCGCATCGACGCGCTGCGCAGCGGGTCGGTGGACATGGTGGTCAAGACCATGTCGATCACCTGTGACCGGTTGGCGTCGGTCAGCTTCTCGACCCCGTATTACATTGCCTCGCAACGCATACTCGTGCTGCGTAACTCCGGGATCACCGATGTCGACGGTCTGGCCGACAAACGGGTGTGCTCGGCCCGGGGCGCCACCTCGATCGGACGGATGCAGGCCGAACAGCCACGTGCCAAGATGATCACGACCGTCACCTGGGCCGACTGTCTGGTGATGTTGCAGCAGGGCCAGGTCGACGCCGTCACCACCGACGACGCGATCCTTGCCGGTCTGGCCGCACAGGACCCGTGGGTGCAGATGGTGGGCCCCGGATTCGGTTCGGAGTACTACGGCATCGGGCTCCCCCAGGGCCACGACGACATGGTGCGTTTCGTCAACGGCGTGCTCGCGCAGGCGGTGGCCGACGGACGCTGGTATGCCATCTACAACCGGTGGCTCAGCAACATCGGCCCCGGCTACGGTCCACCACAGGCGATTTACCGGGACTGAGCGACGATGACCGAACACGACGACGAGGCAGACGCCGAGGTGGGTACCCAGCGGGTGGAACCCGCCGACCTCGACATCGGTACGCAGCGAGCCGATCTCGGTGATCTCGACGTCGGCACGCAGCGAGCTGATCCGGCCGACCTCGATCCCGGCACCCAGCGGGCAGATCTCGCCGCGCTCGTCGACACGGGCATGACGTCGTCGGGTGGTCGCACGACCACCTCCCCGGTGACCGGCTCCACCGATCCCGTCGTGCGGTCGGGGCCGGTCATCCCCACCGAGGCGCTGGCCTCGGTGGGCCACACCCGGCGCCTGGTACCCAAACGCCGTCCGCAAGTCCATGATCGGCGGCTCGGTACCGGGCTGGTCGAACTACCGAAGGTCGTCGATATCGAGCCGGCCGACGCCGTTCTGGACTTTCCGGTCATACCCGAGGGCAAGCGCACCTGCTGGCGATGTGGGCGTCCGGTGGGCCGCGACGACGGCGAGGGTGCCGGAGATCTCGCGGGCACCTGCCCGCACTGTGGTGCCCGCTATTCGTTCGTCCCCGGCCTGGCGCCGGGAACCGTGGTCGCCGGCCAGTACGAGATCGCCGGCGCCATCGCACACGGCGGACTGGGGTGGATCTATCTGGCGATCGACCGCAACGTGTCCGACCGTCCCGTCGTCCTCAAAGGCCTTCTCAATTCCTCGGATTCGGAGGCACAACAGGTCGCGTTGGCCGAGCGGCAGTTCCTGGCGTCGGTGAACCATCCCGGTATCGTCAAGATCTACAACTTCGTTGAGCATGTCACCGCCGACGACGACCGTTTCGGTTACATCGTGATGGAGTACATCGGCGGCCAGACCCTCAAGCAGATCACTTCCGCCGGAGCCGATTCTGGTGGTTCGCATGCGGTGATGCCGATCGAGCAGGCGATGGCCTACATCCTCGAGGTGCTGCCCGCGATCGGGTATCTGCATTCGGTGGGACTGGTGTACAACGACGTCAAGCCCGACAACGTGATGGTCTCCAGCGACGAGGTCAAGCTCATCGATCTCGGTGCCGTGTCGGCGATCAACGGATACGGGCATCTCTACGGCACACCGGGTTTCCAGGCTCCGGAGATCGTGCAGTCCGGGCCGCAGGTGGTCACCGACATCTACAGCATCGGTCGCACGCTGGCGGTGCTCACCCTCGACATGCCCATGGAGAAGGGCCGATATCTCGACGGGTTGCCCGACCCGGAGACCATCCCGGTGCTCGCCGAGAACCCGTCGTATTACCTTCTGTTGCAACGTGCCACGGCCACCGACCCGGCAGAGCGATTCTCCTCGGCCGAGGAGATGACCACCCAGATGCTCAACGTGCTCCGCGAAACCGTCGCGGTGCACACCGGGGTGCCGCGACCCTCCCTGTCGACGGTGTTCACCCCGCAACGCTCCACTTTTGGCACCGATCTGATGCTGGCACCGGTGGACGGCTTCTTCGACCCCGACCTCGCAGCGTTCTACGACCCCGTCGACATCGCCCATGCCCTGCCCGTGCCGTTGGTCAATCCCACCGACCCGGCCGCGGGACTTCTCAACTCGGCGGCATTGTCCGACCCCCGGCAGACCCTGGATTCCATCAATGCGGCACGGGCCGAGGGATTCTCGTCACTACTGGGTCGACGGTCGAACAACGCGCACCCGTCACTGGAGATCGATCTGGCCGAGGCCCGCGCACACCTCGAACTCGACGACGTCGACACCGCATTGTCGGTGCTGCAGAACGTGACCGCACAGCACGGCGAGTCCTGGCGGGTGGACTGGTACATGGGAATCTGCGCCCTCATGAACGACGAACCCGAACTCGCCCATGAACGATTCACCGATGTGCTGCAGGCGATGCCCGGCGAGGTGGCCCCGAAGCTCGCCGCCGCCGGAACCGCCGAGATCATCGGGCGGTGGCTGACCGACGAGAAACATCCGAGCGAGGAAGAGCCGGAACATTCCCCGGATGCACGCATCGCCGAGATGTACGACGTGGCCGATCGGCTCTACCACGACCTGTGGCTAACCGACCACAGCATCGTCACCGCTGCTTTCGGTCTCGCACGCCTGGCTGTGGCCCGAGGCGATTTCGACGCCGCGATCGAACCGCTCGACGAGGTCCCGCCGACCAGCCGGCACTACAACACCGCTCGTGCCACCGCCGTCCTCGCCCTCGTCCACGGACGCGCCCCCGAACTCGTACAGAAGCGTCAGCTCGTCGAGGCGGCACGACGCCTGGAGGCGATGCCCGACTCCGAGCCGAGGAAATCGCGTCTGCAACTGATCGTCCTCGGTACCGCGATGGGGTGGATCATGGAGCATCCCGACGAGTCGGGCGAACCCAGCACACTTCTCGGCGTTCCCTTCACCGAGCGCGGCCTGCGTGCCGGTACCGAGCGCTCGCTGCGCACCCTCGCCCGACAGATGCGCAACAACCGCGACAACCGTTTCCTCCTCGTCGACCTCGCCAATTACGTTCGGCCCGATAGCCTTTTCTGATCTCGTCAGCCCGGGAGCCGACGCCACTTCTCCCAATGGTCGAGGTGCACGGCGCCCAGGCGCCGGGCCTCGAGACCCTCTTCCCCGATGGTCGAATAAACCCGCCCCACCCGGCCGTCGCGAACCCCTCTTCCCTCGATGGTCGAGGTGCGAGCCGCGTGCGGCGAGCCTCGAGACCGGGCGAGATAGCGCTTCTCCCAACCACATCTACCGTCGCACGACTTGAACGCGAGCCGAATGTGCAGACGCCCCCAATTCACCAGCCGCGTCTGCACAGTGAAGCCGAGGACACATCACTCCCGACGGTCACCCCCGGATGGTCGAGTAACCCGCCCTACCCGACCGTCGAGAACTCTTTCCCCGATGGTCGAGGTGCACGGCGCCCCAAGCGCCGGACCTCGAGACCCGGCGAGACAACAAGCCTCCCAACCACATCGAAAGCAAGACAAACGAAACCCGGACTCCCTACCACACCCCACCGACAGAAAATCGGCGCCGAAACACGTTGTTCACAAGCAGAATTCACCAAACTTCCCCTTGCATCGAACACCCTGGCGAGGCACACTGGACCCATCACACCGATCAGCCACCGGGGAGGGGCCCATGATCGAATCCACTACCATTCTTGACGCGGAAACCGTTGACGCCGAAGCAATCTTCGCCACCATCGTCACCCAACTCAGCGACCTGCAATGGAATCCGGACATGACCGGACCCCAAGCCTTCGGTGCCATGAAGCAAGTCCTGCTGTTGCGGAACCTGGTCGATCACCACGCCACCACCCTCACCGGCGAACTTGATCGCCTGGGCGTGGCCGACCACAAAACCACCCGGCTACGGGAGCTGTTGATCAGCATGGGTTTCGCACCCGCCGTAGCGGGTCGATATGTGCGGATGGCCGGCACCACCGACATTGATCTGTTGCTCGCGCATGCCGCCGACGGGTCCATCTCCTCCGAACACACCGACGCCATCGTCCACGGGTTGGCGCACATCGACACCCGATGCCCCGAACCTATGGACACCGTCCACCGGTGTGAATACCTGCGGAAACTGCTGTCACACTACTTCGCCGGATTCACCCCCGCCGAGATCAACCTCTACGCACGGCAGCTGGGGAACGAGTTGGCGGCCGACACACCTGGCGGGTTACCAGCGGCGGAGGACAAGACGATCAACTCCTACACCGACCGCATCACCGACGACGGACGGCTGGAGATCTCGGCGAACCTCGACATCATCGCCGGCGAGAAAACTCGCACTCTGATGGAAACGCTGTCGGCGCCCAAACCTCAACCCGACGGGTCCCCCGACCCCCGCACCCCGGAACAAATCTGTGCCGCCGCGTTCGAAACGATCGTCGAACTCGCGGCACAAGGATTGGCCGACACCACCTTCTCCGCCAAACCGACCAACGGCCTGTTGTGGACCTGGTCGGCCGACAACCCGGCACTCGGCGGCGAGTTGCAGAACATGGGTCCGATCACCGAAGCGACCGCCAAGTTGTTGTCGTGTGACACCACGATCACCAAAATCGTGCTCGACCCCAACGGTGTACCGCTCAGTGTTGGTGAAGAGAAACGCTTCTTCACACCCGGCCAACGCAAAGCGTTGTTGGTCCGCGACCGTGGATGCATCAAATGCGGCGCCCACGCCGGCCGCTGCCAAGGACACCACGTGCAGCACTGGGCCGATGGTGGTCCCACCGACCTCGACAACGGCTGCCTCCTCTGCACCAGCTGCCACGACGATGTGCACCACCACGGCTGGGACATCATCATCGGATTCGACCGACACCCCTGGCTGATCCCACCCGCCAGCATCGACCCGAAACGACAACCAGTGCCGTCGTATCACCGACGCACCATGCGACTCGACGACGCAGCAGCCTGACCTACGCTGCCCCACTACCTGATTCCTGCACCCGGCCGGCCGGGACCGCATCTGTTGTTTGAGAACTCCATAGTGAAATCCCACGGTGGTGACCCCCGGAGGGCGGGGGTCACCACCCGATGGTCGAGGTGCGAGCCGCGTGCGGCGAGCCTCGAGACCACCTGCAGCAGAGCTGGAACCGAACCACCGTGGACCGGAAGCCTGTCGACACAAGGGGTCTCGAGGCTCGTCGCTAGCGCTCCTCGGCACCTCGACCACCGGGATGGAAACACCCCCAATGGTTGCGATGTCGCGCCACCCGTGGCCCGGAAACCCCTTCGACACAAAGGGTCTCGAGGCTCGTCGCTAACGCTCCTCGGCACCTCGACCATCGGGATGGGACGGGCTGGAGCATTCCCGCGCGGGGTGGGACGGCAATCCGGGAGGGACCGGTCCCCCCGATGGTCGAGGTGCGAGCCGCGTGCGGCGAGCCTCGAGACCGACTGCTATGACGCTGGATTCGGACCGCAGGACGTCACGAGCGAGCCAGCGGTTCGCGGACGGGGGCGGGCACACCGATGACGTGGTCGGCGGGGTCGAAGTGCGACATCATGCGGCGGTAGGTGCCGGTGTAGGTCGGCCACATCACCGAGTTGCGGCCGGTCGAGTCGATATACCAGCTGCCGCAACCACCGGAATTCCAGACGGTGGTGCTCAGTTGGGCGTCGAGGGCGGCGACGTAGGCGTCGTGTGCCGCCTCGGTGACCTCGACGGTTGGTGCGTCTACGGCTTTCAGGTGCGTCAGGGCTTGCCCGATGTAGTAGGCCTGGGCTTCGAGCATCAAGATGATCGACGAGTGACCGAGATTGGTGTTGGGTCCGTACAGCAGAAAGAGATTCGGGAAATCGGGGACCTCGACGCCACGGTAGGCGCTCGGCGAACCGTGCCACACCTCGTCGAGTCGCCGACCATCGCGTCCGACGATGACTTTCGCCAACGGCGGACTCGTCGGGGTGAAACCCGTCGCGAAAATGACGGTGTCGACGTCGAATTCGGTACCGTCGGCGCTCACCGCACCGGTCGGCGTCAGCGATGACAGAGCACCGGTCACCCTGGTGCGCGGATGCGCCAGCGCCGGATACCACTTGTTACTGATCAGGATTCGCTTGCAACCGATGCTGAAGTCCGGCGTGAGTCGCCGGCGCAACCCCGGATCGGTGACCTGCCGACGCAGGTGCGCGAGCGAGATCGCGCGAAACGCGCGGAGGACTCGTTGGTGGTGCGCCATCGCGAACACATGGAACTCGTGGGTGAGCCACGTGAACTTCCGGGCGGCCCGGTGCGCCTTCGGGAATCGTTGATAGACAGCTCGTTCCATCGGTCCGATGGTGCGGTCCAGACGAGGGATGACCCACGAGGGCGTGCGCTGGAAGACCACGAGTTCGGCCACCTTGTCGACGATCTCGGGAACCACCTGGATCGCCGACGCCCCGCTACCGATCACCGCAACCCGCCTACCCGTCAGGTCGTGCGCGTGATCCCATGCAGCCGTGTGGAAGACGGTGCCTTCGTAGGCGTCGAGCCCCTGGACCGCAGGTATCGTCGGCGCCGACAACGCACCGGGTGCCGCGATGACAAAGCGGGAACGTATCGGCCCCTCGGAGGTCTCGACGGACCAACGCTGCTCGTCGGAGTCCCATGTGGCAGAGAGCACTTCGCATCCATACCGAATCTGATCAATGAACTCGGCGGCGACGGACTCGGCGTAGTTCTTGATCTCCCATCCACGTCCGTAGGTGTGAGACCAGTCCGGGTTGTCGGCGAACGACAACGAGTACAACGAGGTGGGCACGTCGCAGGCGGCACCCGGATAGCTGTTGTCGCGCCACACGCCACCGGGACTCTCGGCGCGTTCGACCGCCAGCGCCGTCAGATCCGGATGGTCGGTCCGCAGACGATGCAGCGCGGCAAGGCCACCGAATCCGACGCCGACGATCAGAACGTCGGGTTCCGCCACAGGGTTCGTGCTCATCGGTTCAATGCCTCCATCAGCGTGGTGATCATCCGACGCGCGAACTCGCGGTCGGCGCCGGGCTCGCGCAACAGCCGTGAGATCGCCAGGCCGCGCGCCAGTTCGGCGGCCAGCTCGATCTGTTCAGTCGAGTACCGGCCGCCGAATACCGCGACACCGGTGGTGACGAGTTCACCGGCGATCCGCTCCTCCACCGGGATCAGCGCTTCCCGCAGCACCGGGTCGGTGCGGGCGGCCACCCACAATTCCAGTGCGGCGTAGAAGAGCGGCCCGTCGAACACCTCGAGGAGCAGCGTCAGATCCTCCGCACCACTGCCGGCGCGTTCGATGATCTCGGCCTTACGACGATCGACGAGGCGTCCGATCGCGGCAACCACGAGAGCCTCCCGCGTGGGGAACTGGTGCAGCAGCGCCCCGCGCGACACCCCGGCCCGGCGGTTGACCTCTTGGGTGGTCGTCGCCCCGTATCCCCGCTCGATCAGTGAGGCGATCGTCGCGTCGAGTACCTTCTCCCGCGTCGCCGCCGAGCGTTGCGCCTGCGTACGCGGCACGGTTGCGGGCGCCGCATCGGTATCAGCCATAGCGGCGATCGTAGCCGCAAAATCAAAAACAGTCCAGAGTGCTTGTAAGTTTGCTCAGGCGCTTTCCCCGACCACCTCGGCCGCCTGCCGGGCGATCGCTAGCTCCTCATTCGTCGGGACCACCAGCACCGCGACCGCACTGTCGTCGGTGGAGATCCGTCGCGCCGTCCTGCTTCGCTCCGCGTTGCGGTCGGGATCGATGACGATGCCGTAGTTCTCCAGCCCGGCAAGCGCATCGGCGCGGACGCCCGCAGCGTTCTCCCCGACACCCGCGGTGAAGGTGATCGCATCCACCCGACCCAGATCGATCATGTACGAACCGATGTAGCGGCGGAGCCGGTGAATGTAGACGTCGTAGGCGAGTTTCGCGGCCTCGTCGCCACGTTCGATGCGCTCGGTGACCGACCGGAAGTCGTTGTCACCGCAAAGCCCTTTGAGACCGGAGTTCTTGTTGAGGAGGGCATCGATCTGGTCGGCGTCGAGCTTGACGACCCGATGGAGATGGAGCACGACGCCGGGATCGATGTCGCCGCTGCGGGTACCCATCACGAGTCCTTCGAGAGGCGTCATCCCCATACTGGTGTCGATGGGGTCGCCACCACGTATCGCCGACGCCGACGCACCGTTGCCCAGATGCAGCACGATCTGATGCACCTCGGACGGGTCCTTGCCCAGCAGCGGCGGCACCTGCCCGGACACATACTGGTGGCTGGTCCCGTGAAACCCGTAGCGGCGGATGGCATGCAGCTTGGCCACACCGCGATCGATGGCGTAGGTCGCCGCCGCCTCGGGTAGTCCGTGAAAGAACGCGGTGTCGAAGACCGCGACCGACGGCACGTCGGGCAGCATTTCGCGGGCCGCCTCGATCCCGGTCAGGTTGGCCGGATTGTGCAGGGGTGCCAGCGAGGAGATACGGCTGATCTCACTGATGACGTGGTCGTCGATGAGTGTCGGGTGGTAGAAGGTGCGTCCACCGTGTACCACCCGATGCCCCACCGCCGAGAGTCCTGCACTGGCGAGATCGATACCGCCCGAGGCGAACAGCTCTCGCACTCGCCGGATGGCGGCGAGGTGATCCGGGAGTTCGAGCGTCTCGGTGGTCTTCTCGCCGCCTTGCTCATGGGTAATCGAACCGTCGTGGTCGCCGATCCGTTCGGCGATCCCCTCGGCCACCACGACCTCGGTATCGGGGTGTACCAGTTGATATTTCAGTGACGATGAGCCCGCGTTGAGAACCAGGACCGCCCCGGCGATGTGGTCGCTCATGCTTCTCGCCGCCTCGTTGTCGCCATGTTCTGCGCCTGGATCGCGGTGATCGCGACGGTGTTGACGATGTCGTCGACCAGCGCGCCGCGGGACAGATCGTTGATCGGCCGCCGAATGCCTTGCAGCACCGGCCCGATGGCGACCGCTCCGGCGCTGCGCTGGACGGCCTTGTAGGTGTTGTTACCGGTATTCAGGTCGGGGAAGATGAGCACCGTCGCGCGCCCGGCGACCGGCGAGTCGGGCATCTTGGTCGCCGCCACCGACGGTTCGACGGCGGCGTCGTACTGAATCGGGCCTTCCACCAACAACTGTGGGGCACGTTCGCGGACCAGATCGGTGGCCACGCGCACCTTGTCGACGTCGGCGCCGGTTCCCGAACTGCCCGTCGAATACGAGAGCATGGCCACCCGCGGCTCGATGCCGAATCCGGAAGCCGTTGCCGCCGAGGAGATCGCGATGTCGGCGAGCTGCTCGGCGGTGGGGTCGGGCACGATCGCGCAGTCACCGTAGGCGAGCACCTTGTCGGCCAGACACATGAAGAACACGCTCGAGACCGTCGAGACCCCCGGCGTCGTCTTGATTACCTCGAATGCGGGCCGGATGGTGTGTGCGGTGGTGTGGGCGGCGCCCGAGACCATACCGTCGGCACGCCCGGTGTAGACCAGCATCGTCCCGAAGTACGAGACGTCACGCATCCGTTCCTGCGCCTGCTCGAAGTCGACACCCTTGTTCTTACGCAACTCCGCATAGATCTGCGCGAACTCGTCGGTGAGCGGTGAGGTCGCGGGGTCGATGACCTGCACACCGTCGAGATCCACCCCGAGCTCGTGGGCGCGGCGCGGTACGGCCGTCTCGTCGCCGAGAATGATCAGCGACACCACCCCACGACGAAGCAATCGCCCTGCCGCGCGCAGGATTCGGTCGTCGTCGCCCTCGGGCAGCACGATGCACCGGCGGTCGGCGCGGGCCCGCACGATCAGCCCGTACTCGAACATCTGCGGCGTCATGATCGCGGGGGTCGGCACCTTGAGTACCTTCATCATCGCCTCGGGATCGATGTGGGTCTCCATCAGACCCAGTGCCGCCTCGATCTTGCGCGCCGACCCGACGGCGACGCGGCCGCGGGTGTTGGCCGCGGTGCGGGCGGTCTCGTAGGTCCCCTGCTCGCACATGATGATCGGCAGCGTCGACTGCAGACCGTCGACGAGCGCGTCGATCATCGGGTGCGGTCGCATCCCGCCATTGAGGATGATGCCCGACAGCCGCGGGAATCCTTGTGCCGCATTCGCATTGACCAGCGCAAGCAGGACGTCCGAGCGGTCGGCGGGGGCGATGACCACGGTACCTTCGGACAGCCGTTCCAGGATGTGCTCGACGGTCATCCCGCCGACCATCACCTTGAGCGCTTCGCGGTCGAGGAGCTCCGGGTCGCCGCTGTACAGACTCGCCCGCAACGAATCCTTGAGTTCGGCCATCGTCGGTGCGAAGAGCACCGGCTGCTCCGGCAGACACCACGTGGGCACCGAGATCCTCGACAGCTCGGCCGCCACCGCCGACATCTGTTCGGGGTCACACCGATTCGCGATCACGGCGGCCGTGGTGGCGTGGATGGCGGCGATGTCGGCGAGTAGATGCTCGGCGGTTTCGCGCACCTCCACCGGCGTACGTCCGGACGCGTTGAGCGCCAAGATGATCGGCGCCGAGAGGTTGGCGGCGACGCGCGCATTGTAGGCGAGTTCGGACGGGTTGCCGACATCGGTGTAGTCCGAGCCGATGATCACCACCGCATCGCAGAGCGCCTCCACCGCGTGGAACCGGGCCACGATCTCGGCGATCGCGCCGTCGGGTGCGGCGTGTACCTGGTCATAGGTGACGCCGATGCAGTCGTCGTAGTCGATGTCGGCCGAGGCATGCTCGATGAGCATCTCGACGAGGTAGTCAGGCTCGCCGGCGCCGGCCCGCGAGATCGGCCGGAACACCCCTACCCGACCGCCGGTCGCACTCAGTAGAGACAGCACGCCGAGCGCGACGGTCGACTTCCCTGTGTCGCCCTCGGCCGAGGCGATGTAGACCTTGGTGGAAACCTCCGGGCCCGACACCTCCGGGCTCGACACCACCGGGCCCGACACCACCGCCCGGTCGTTCGATCCGTCCTCGTCGGTGGCGGTGGTCGTCTCTGCACCCATGGCCGTAACCCTAGTGGTTCTGCTCGACCTCAGTCGGCCGGCCGATCGGTGGCCGGCGCTTCGTCGGGCTCATCGCTGACGATCGCCCGGACCACCAGGTCGGCGATCTGCTCGTCGGACAACGAGCTGTCGGGAACCAGCATCACCGAATAGATCACGCGCACCAGGAACTCGGCTGCCCCACGGGCGTCGGGCACCAGGTGTTGACCGATCTCGGGCGCCATGTCGGGTAGCGCCTCGTCGACGATCCGGGCAACCAGCGATGGCCCCTCGGAGTCGGTGGTGCTGATCAACGCCCGCACGATCTCCTCGGGTTCGTGACGCAGCACATATTGCAGGGCCTCGTGCTCACGGATGTAGGGCAGCACGTGACGGATCTGGGCGCGCACCTTGCCCGCGGCATCGGATTCGGTCGCCGCCCACTCGCGCAACTGCACGCGCAACTGGGCGACCTCGCGGTCGACGATCGCGGCGACCAGCGCGTCGCGGCCACCGAACATGCGGTAGGCGGTCGCCCGTGCCACCCCGGCGTGCCGGGCCACCGAGGTCAGACTCAGCGTCTTCGCGCCGAAACGCGACACGAGTCCGACTCCCACCTCCACCATCCGATCGCGATCCACCTGAAGAACTTATCGAAGACCCCGCGTCGATGTGGAGCGCCCGCATCGGTGAGAATCGCCTCGTCCACACCTATCGAGCATCGGGGGCCGCCATGCACATCCGCGACGCCGAACCCGGCGACGTCGACGGCATCACCGTCATCTACAACCACGCCGTCGAGCACACCACCGCGATCTGGAACGACCAGCTCGTCGACGCCGACAACCGCCGCGAGTGGCTCACCGGGCGGCAGACCGCCGGCTTCCCCGTGCTCGTCGCCGTGGACGATGATGTCGCGGACTCCGCCGATAATCCGGCGGCAGCACATGTCCTGGGCTACGCGACCTACGGTCCGTACCGCCCGCACGACGGCTACCGCCACACCGTCGAACACTCGGTCTATGTCCGCGAGGGACAGCAGGGACGCGGTATCGGAAGCCTGTTGATGGATGCGCTGATCACCCGCGCCCGCGAGAATCGGGTACATGTGATCGTCGCCGGTATCGACGCCGCCAACACCGGGTCGATCCGGCTGCACGAACGGCTCGGTTTCTCCCGGGTGGGGTTGCTCACCGAGGTCGGGACGAAGTTCGGGTCATGGCTTGACCTCGCATTCCTCCAGCTCACGCTCGACGATCGGGCGCCCGCCGACGACTGATCGCCCGCCGCCGGGCACCTTGATGAGGCCGCGGGTGAGTGCCACCCCGAACAGGCACAGCACTCCGCCGACGATGCGCAGTGGTGTCGGGATCTCCGAGAGCAGCAGCCACGACAGGACGATGACCAGGGCCGGAACGACGAGGGTGGTCGCGGCCATCGCGCCGGCGTCGGTGCGCGAGAGGGCATACGCCCAGGTGGTGAACGCGATCGCGGTGGGTCCGACGCCGAGGAACACCATCCAGGCGAGGTCGGCGGCCGAGGCCGAGGAAACCTCACCGATCGCGGCGGGCACGAACGGCAGGGTGACCACCAGACCGGCGACCGCGCCCCAGAAGGTCGCGGTCAGGGCGTCGACGGTGGCCAGCGCCACCTTCTGCAACAGCACGCCGGTGGCGTAGAGGACCGCGGCGAGCAGACCCAGCCCGACGCCGAGCCAGTCGGCGTGCGCTCCCCCGCCGCCGAACGTGATGAGTACGACGCCGGCGAAGGCGATGGCGATCCCGACGCTCAACTGGGTGGAGAACCCTTCGCCGAGAAAGAGTCCCGCGAAGACCGCGACGAGGATCGGGGCGAAGTTCACCAGCAGCGAGGCGGTCCCGGCGTCGATGTGGCGTTCGGCCCAGTTGAGCACCACGCTGTAGACGCCGAACCAGGCCACCCCGTAGGCCAGCACGAGTACCAGGGCCCGGCCGCGCGGCGGGCGGAACGCCGAGCGTCGAGCGCCTCGTCGGGTCTTCATGCCGGCGATGGCGACGATCACCGCGAGGGCGGCCACCGCGACGGCCAACCGCCCGAGCGCGAGCACGCCGGGCGAGAATGCGTGCCCGGCCGAACGGATCGCGATGAACGACAGTGCCCACAGCGTGACCGTGGTCAGTGCGGCCAGCGCCGGGAGATTCAGGGTGCGCGATCCGAGGGTCATGTGTCTCATCGTCGACCATTGGAGACTTCAGCACAATTTCATATTTCTACAATGACCCATCAGTGTGACTGTATGGTCGTGGGCATGATCGATCCGCATCGCCTCCGCATCTTCCGCGCCGTGGTCGCCGAGGGGTCGATCGGCGGCGCCGCCGCCGCCCTCGGGTACACCCCGTCCGCGGTCAGCCAGCACATCGCCGGGCTCCAGCGCGAGACCGGACTCACGCTGATCGAACGGGTCGGGCGGGGAATCGTCCCGACCGATGCCGGAACCACGCTGGCCGCCGAGTCCTCGGCGGTCTTCGATGGTCTCGCACGCCTCGACGGTCTGGTCGCCGATCTGCGGCACGGCAACGCCGGCACCCTGCGCGTCGCCTACTTCGCGTCCGCGGGCGCCGCGTGGATGCCGGAGGTCATCGCGACCATCGGTCGCGAGTTCCCGGACACCCGACTCGATCTCCGGCTGATCGAACTGGCCGATCCCGAGGCGAGCGCACCCGACATCGAGATCTACGTGGAGAGCCCGGAGAGCGCCCTGCGCCGCGCACCGATCGTCACCCCGGTTCCCGGCTTCGACTCCGTACCGCTGGTGACCGAGGACTATCTGGTGGTCGTCGGCGAAGGCTCGGCATACGCCGGTCGCGACCGGGTGACCCTACGCGAACTCGCCGACGACGCCTGGATCGACAACGACGTGGCACGCGGACCGTGTCGCGAAGGCCTGCTGAAAGCTTGTGCCGCTGCGGGTTTCACCCCGAACTTTCGGGTCGAGACCCACGACTACGGCACGGCCATGCGCTTCGTCGCCGCCGGTGTCGGGCTGACCGTGGTGCCGGCATTGGCGGTGATCGACCTCCCTGCGGGCGTGCGCACCGTGGCGATCGCCGAGCCCACCCCGCGGCGGGCACTGGCGTTGCGCCGCCATCATCGGGCGCGGCAGAATCCGGTGGCCGAGCGCGTCATCGGCCTGCTCTACGAGCAGGTGCACCGCACGCATCCGACGGTGCAGCCCTCGTCACTGGCACCCGCCGACGTCTGACGAACCGCGAAACCTAGTCGGCGACAGCCAGTTTGCGCAACCGCGGCGCGAGATCCTTCTCGAAGTTCGCCAGGAACCGCCGCTGATCGTGGCCGGGCGCGTGGAACACCAGGTGGTTGAGGCCGGCGTCGGTGTAGAACTTGACCTTCTCGACGGCCTCGTCGGGGTCGGAGGCGACGATCCAGCGCTTGGCGACCTGCTCGATCGGCAGTTCGTCGGCCAACCGCTCCATCTCCGTCGACGAGTTGACACTGTGCTTCTGTTCCGCGGTCAGCGACAGCGGAGCCCAGAATCGGCAGTTCTCCAGCGCCAGTTGCGGATCGGGATCGTAGGAGATCTTGATCTCGATCATCCGGTCGATCTTGGCGAAGTCGCGCTCGGCCTTCTCCGCGCCCTCCTTGACCGCCGGGATCAGCTTCTCGGTATAGAGTTCTGCGCCCTTGCCGGAGGTGCAGATGAACCCGTCGCCGGCCCGTCCGGCGTAGCGCGCGACGACCGGCCCACCGGCCGCCACGTACACCGGAATCGGTTGTTCGGGAACGTCATACATGTACGCACCCTGGGTGTGGTAAAAATCGCCGTCGAAGTCGACCTGGTCACCGGTCCACAGTTGACGCATCAGGGCGATGGCCTCGCGCAGTCGCGCGAAGCGCTCCTTGAACTCCGGCCACTCCCCCTGGAATCCGGTCGCGTACTCGTTGAGCGCCTCACCGGTGCCCACGCCGAGCATGATGCGACCCGGGTACATGCAGCCCATCGACGCGAACGCCTGGGCGATGACCGCCGGGTTGTAGCGAAACGTCGGTGTCATCACCGAGGTACCGATCTGGACCCGCTTGGTGCGTTCGCCGACCGCGGCCATCCACGCCAGTGAGAACGGAGCATGCCCGCCGTTGTGGCGCCACGGCTGGAAGTGGTCGCTCACCGCGACCGAGTCCATCCCGTGCTCCTCGGCGGCGACCGCGATCTCCACCAATTCCCGGGGATCGAACTGCTCCGCCGACGCCTTCAGTCCGAGCTTGAGTTCCTGTGCCATGACTCCACCTCACTGCCGGCCACATCGGCGGCCACGAACCGAACGAACACTCAGTGTTCCAACCTACTCATGGAATCGATCGTCTGTCAGTGCAGCCTCCGCCACCGGCGGCCAGGGACCACCGGCGGCGGAGGGACTTAGGTAAGGCTCCATATAGACTCGCTGCGGATCCGGCGAAAGCGGCACCGAGTGCACCGGGAGAGGTGGTGACGATGACGGCAACGGCGGCAGTACCCCCGTCGACACCCCCATCGACGACGACCGCAACCCGGCGCCGTGTGCTCACCGTGTCGGTCGCGGTCGTCCTGATGCTGGTGGGCGCGGTGCTGTCGATGTGGATCGGCACGCGCTGGACCGACCCGGCCCAGGTGATCGACGCCCTGACCGCGGGTCGGGGCCATGGCGGCGACATCGGGATCATCGTGTGGGATCAGCGAATTCCCCGCACACTGATGGCCATCGCGGTCGGTGCGGCGATCGCCCTGTCCGGTGCGCTCGTGCAGGGCCTGACCGGCAACCCGCTCGGCGATCCGGGAGTCCTCGGCATCTCCGGCGGCGCCGCATTCTTCTCCGTGCTCGCGGTCTTCCTCTTCGGCCTGCAGAGCGTGTCGGCCTACGTGTGGTTCGCCGTCGCCGGCGCGATCATCGCGGCCGCCCTGGTCTTCGGGGTGGCTTCCCTCGGAGGCGGAGGCGCCAACCCGCTGTCACTGATCCTCGCCGGTGCGGCGTGCTCGGCATTCTTCATCGCCGGGACGACGGCGGTGATCCTGAACGATCAGGCCAGCCTCAACCAGTACCGCTTCTGGAGTGCCGGCTCGCTGGTGGAACGCGACCTCGGCATCCTCGCCGGTGTCGCGCCGCTGATGATCGTCGGCGTGGTCGTGGCCCTGGCATGCGGCCCGTCGCTCAACGTGCTCGCCGCAGGTCCGGAACTGGCCACCGCCCTCGGCGTCCGGGTCGGAATGATCCGCGGCGCATGCTTTCTCGCCCTGACCCTGCTGGCCGCCGCGGGCACCGCGGCAGCCGGACCGATCGCCTTCCTCGGGCTGGTGGTGCCGCATATCGTGCGGCATTTCACCGGACCCGACCATCGCTGGCTACTCGTGGCGTGTATGCCCGCCGGTGCCGCGCTGATGCTCGTCGCCGACGTCATCGGCCGGGTGGTCATGCGTCCCGCCGAGGTCCAGGTCGGGGTGATCCTCGCGTTCATCGGCGTGCCGGTCTACATCTATCTGGTCCGTCGCCGGATGGTGCAGACATGACGGCCACTCTTCCCCGCCCCGACGAACTCGTCTGGCCGCTACCGCGCATGCGTATCAAGCGCCGAGGGGTGCTGCTGACGCTGCTGCTGGCGGCGATCGTGGTCATCGCCGCCCTCGTCGAATTGGCGTCGGGACCCTATTTCATCCCGCTGGCCGACGTCGCGCAGGTCGTGGTCGGCGGCGGCGATCGCATCGACCGGGTGACGGTGCTCGACTGGCGGATGCCGCGGGTGCTGGTCGGTCTCGGCGTGGGTGTGGCGCTCGGTGCGGCCGGTGCGATCACGCAGTCACTGGCCCGGAATCCGTTGGCCAGCCCCGATTTGCTGGGCGTCTCGATGGGCGCCTCGGCGGCCGCCGTCACCATGCTCGTGCTACTGCCCGCGGGCCTGGTGATCGGCGGGGTCACCATCGGAACACTCGGGGCCGCGTTCCTCGGCGGCATCCTGGTGTCCGTCGTCATCACCGCGCTGGCCTACCGGGGCGGCCTGGAATCGATGCGGTTGGTGCTCATCGGGGTGGGGGTCAATGCCCTGGCCACCGCCGTCATCTCGCTGATGCTGGTGCAGTCGCGTCTGGCGCAGGCCGCCGACGTCGTGTCGTGGCTGACCGGCTCACTGGAGGCCCGTACCTGGGGACAGGTCGTCCCACTGTGGATCACCATCGGCGTCGGGATGTCGTTGATCGCATTGGCGGCGTTCGATTTTCGGGTCACCCATCTCGGCGACGCCGTCTCCCGCGCGCTCGGTGTACCGATCCGCACCACCCTGTTGTTGCTGTGGATCCCGGCTGTGGTGATGACCGCGGCGACGGTTGCCGCGGCCGGACCCATCACCTTCGTCGCGCTGGCCGCACCGCAACTGGCCCGGCTCCTCTACCGCAGCCCCACACCGCCGGTGATCGGCAGCGCGCTCGTCGCAGCCGCGCTCGTCCTCTACGCCGACCTCCTCGCTCGCTACGTCCTGGGATCGGCTCCGGTCGGCATCGTGACCTCCGCCCTCGGTGCGCCGTTCCTGCTCGTCCTTCTCATTCGCGTGAATCGAAAGGTGACCGTATGAGTGCGCCCACCACCGAGGCCCTGGCCGCCCGCGGAATCAGCGTCGGCTACCGCGGCACGCCGGTGATCACCAACCTGGACCTGACCATCCCGCGCGGGCGGTTGACCTGCATCATCGGCCCCAACGGCTGCGGCAAATCGACTTTGCTCAAAGCACTTTCGAGGCTGATCCCGATCTCGTCGGGTCGCGTGGAGATCGACGGACGCGCGCTCGGTGATCTCTCGACGCGAGAACTCGCCACCGCGATGGCGGTGCTGCCGCAGAGCCCGATCGCACCGGAGGGAATCCTGGTAGCCGACCTCGTCGCCCTCGGCCGCCATCCCCACCAGAGCTGGTTGCGCCAGTGGTCGGCCGGCGACGGCGACGTGGTGCACGCGGCTCTCGCCCAGACCGGCGTGGCCGACCTGGCCGACCGCACCGTCGATTCCCTGTCCGGCGGACAGCGGCAGCGCGTGTGGATCGCGATGGTGCTCGCCCAACAGACCGACACGCTGCTCCTCGACGAGCCGACGACGTTCCTGGATCTGTCCCGCAGCCTCGAGGTCCTCGACCTCATCGACGTCCTGCACACCGAGCAGCGGCGGACGGTGGTGATGGTGCTGCACGATCTGGCGCTGGCCTGCCGCTACAGCGACGAACTGGTGGTGATGCGCGACGGCGCGGTGATCACCCAGGGCGCACCGCAGGACGTGATCACCGAAGAGATGCTGTGGGAGGTGTTCGGTCTGCGCAGCCGCGTCATCGCCGATCCGGTGTCGTCGCGTCCGCTGGTGGTACCCGTCGGCGAGCGGTGCACCGACATCGTGGCGGGGGGCCGCTCAGAATCACGGGGCCGCACCGAATGACGCAGTCGTTGCCGGAACACCACGAGTCCGACACATCCACGCTGCTGCCGATCGCGACACCGCGAGAGGTGATGGCCTACCTCGGCGCCGAGTTGCGCCGGCATCTGCCGTTGAGCATCGGGGTGACACTCACCTCCGTCATCGGCGCGGGAGCCTCGCTGGTCGCGGTGCTCGCGCTCGGTTCGATCGTCGACGCGGTCCGGGCGGGCAACGACCGCGGAATCCTCGTCGACGTCGGGATCGCGGTGGTGATCGCCGCCGTGGTGACCGCCGTGTTCACCGCGCTGTCGGAGACGTTGCTCGCCACCCTGATCGCGCGCCTGCTGGCGACGATGCGCGAGCGGGTGGTGGCCGCGGTGCTGTGTCTGCCGGTCACCCGGATCGAACGGGCCGGACACGGTGACGCGCTGTCACGGGTCGGCGCCGACATCGCAGTTCTCGTCGCGGGCTCGCGCACCGCGATCCCGGCGATCTTCAGCTCGTCGGTACTCATCGCGGTCTCGGTGGCGGGGTTGTTCACCCTCGACTGGCGCTTGGCGCTGGCCGGCCTGGGCGCCGCACCGGCCTATGTCGCGGCCATGCGCTGGTATCTGCCCCGGTCCTCGCCGAAGTATCGTGAGCTCCGCACCGCCGAGGCCGATCACATCGACCGCCTCGTCGGAGGTATCGACGGGCTGACAACAGTCCGTGCCTATGGTCTCGAGACCGCCACCCGCGACCGGATCGACTCCTCGGCCCGCTCGGTACGCGACATCTCCGTCTCGGTGTTCGGGGTACTCGAACGGTTCGTCTCACGCGAGAACCGTGCCGAATTCGTCGGTCTCTCACTGATCATCGTCGTCGGGTGGCTGCTGCTGCGCGCCGGTGACGTCAGCCTCGGCCAGGTGGCCGCGGCCACCCTGCTCTTTCATCGGCTCTTCAATCCGATCGGCGCCATCCTGACCTTCTTCGACGAGGCACAGCGGTCGGGGGCGGCGATGACCCGGGTCGTCGGGGTGATCGACACCCTCGCTCCGGGAACCCGGCCGCATCTGCCGCCCGCCGAGCCGGGGCCGGTGGAGATCGTGGTGCGCGGGCTGCGACACCACTATCACGCGAACGGCGCCCCGGCCGTCGACGACGTCGATCTGACGATCCCGGCCGGCACCAGTCTCGCGCTGGTCGGCGCGTCGGGCGCCGGTAAGACCACCATCGCCTCGCTGACCGCGGGGGTGCTCACCCCGATCGGCGCGCCGCCGGATGCGATCCGCTACAACGATGTGCCGATCTCCGGTCTCGGCGAGGACCGGATCCGCGCGTTCACGAGCGTGGCGACGCAGGAGACCCACGTGTTCGCCGGGACCCTCGGCGACGATCTGCGTCTGGCACGCCCGGACGCCGACGACGAGCAGTTGTGGTCGGCGCTGGCCGAGGTGGGCGCCGATCACTGGGTCCGCGACCTCGACGAGGCCCTCGACACCCGTATCGGCTCCGGCGGCCTCGCGCTCGACCCGATGCGCGCCCAGCAGATCGCGTTGGCACGGCTGTTGTTGCGGGACACCCCGGTGGTGGTTCTCGACGAGTCGACCGCGGAGGCCGGTTCGCGCGGCGCGGCGCGGCTCGAGGCCGCGGCGGCGGCCGTCACCCGCGGACGTACCGCGTTGATCGTGGCCCACCGCCTCAGCCAGTCGGCGGCGGCCGATGCGGTCGCCGTCATCGACGGCGGCCGGGTGGTGGAATACGGCACCCACCGAGAACTCCTCGACGCCGACGGCCGGTACGCCGCGCTGTGGCGCGTGTGGTCGAGCGCGACCGAGCACGATGGGATTCGAGAGGACGGCGCCCGATGAGCCGGACACCCGACCGTGCCGCGGTCGCCCTGCTTCGTGATGCCGTCCGACGCAATCGCGGCGCGGTGGTGGTGGGCTCGGTACTGCTGTGCGTGTATCAGGCCGCCGAGGCGGCGGTGCCGGTCCTGCTCGGTGTCATCATCGATCGTGCGATGACCTCGGGTAGCTGGTGGGCACCGGTGATCTCGATCGCGGCTCTCGGCGCGGTCATCACGTGTGTGTCGGTGTCGTGGCGCACCGCCTATCGCGGGCTGCAGCGGGCCAATGCCGGACACGTGCGCCACCTGCGGGCGATGTTGTCCGCCAAGGTGATCACCGCGCGCGACAACGATTCGCCACTGTCGCGAGACGAGTACGTCACGGTGATCGCCGAGGACACCGCGC
Source organism: Gordonia sp. L191 (assembly GCF_030077625.1). Classification (NCBI taxonomy): domain Bacteria; kingdom Bacillati; phylum Actinomycetota; class Actinomycetes; order Mycobacteriales; family Gordoniaceae; genus Gordonia; species Gordonia sp. L191. Next base: position 4,547,471 of record NZ_CP125996.1, read on the forward strand.
AGGCCTCCGACATCATCGAGGTGATCCCGGTGACCATCTCCTCGGCGGTCGGCGTGCTGGCCGGTGCCGTGGTGCTGACGGTGATCGATCCGCTGCTGGGCAGCGTCGCCCTGGTCAGTACGGTGGTGTTGCTGGCCGCACTGAACCTGTTGTCGCGCAAGGTTACCCACCGTACCGAGGAACAGCAGGAGCTCATCGCCCGGGCGACCGGCGCGGTGGCCGATCTGTTGCGCGGACTGCGGCCGCTGAGCGGCTTCGCCGGGCGCGGTCCGGCATATCACCGCTATCGTGCACTGTCGGCCACGACGCGTCGCCATGCCGAACACCTGGCCCGGATCTCCGGTGTGTACGAGGGCATTTCGGCTGGCGCAGCGGCCCTTCTCGTCGGCGTGGTCGGCACGCTGGCCGGCGTCCGCGCATTCTCCGGTGACATCTCCATCGGCGATCTGGTCGCGGTGGTCGGACTCAGCCAGTTCATCGCCGAGCCCCTCGGGCAGCTGAGCCGGATGCCCCGCTTTGCCGCGCTGGCACGGGGTTCGGCGCGCCGGGTGGTGCTGCTGGCTTCGGGGCGCACCGGCGACGGCGGTGCCGCGGTGACCGCCACGGCGCCGTCGGACGCGGCCGACCGCACTACGCATCCCGATCTCCTCCTGCAGGTGGACACCACCGAGATCGCGGTGACCGCAGGCGCACTCGTGGCGGTCGACTGCACCACCGATCAGGCGGCACGGGTCGCCACCGCTCTCGCCGCGGGACCCGATGCACACCACGATGCACCGTCGATCTCGGTGCGCGGCATGGAACTCCGCGATCTCGATGCGGCCGGGCTCCGCAGCGTGGTGCTCGCAGACGCGCGGCACCCGGCGATCTTCGGCGGGCGCCTCGGCGCGGTCGTCCACCCCGACGGAACGCACTACGCACCCGGTTCGGAGCCGGCGGAGATCCTCACCGAATTGGGCCTCGACGAGTTGGTCGACGACGCCGCGGCCCTGCTCGATCACCCGGTCGCCGACCGCGGCGGCAACCTCTCCGGCGGGCAGCGCCAGCGTGTGGCGCTGGCCCGCGCACTCCATGCGAATCCCGACATTCTGGTACTGGTGGATCCGACCTCCGCGGTCGACGCGGTGACCTCGGCGATTGCCGCCGATACCGTCCGCCGACGGCGGCGGGGAAAGACCACTCTCGTCCTGGCCGCGAGTCCCGCGTTTCTCCGGCTGGCCGACCATGTCGTATCTTTGGAGGACAAACAAAGGCTAGGCTAACCAAATCAGGGGTGTGTGATAGTGAAGCCAATGACCACAACTCGCGACATGGTGGGCGTGGGATTCGGACCCGGAAACCTCGGGCTCGCGATCGCCATGAGCGAATACGACGACGCAGCCCAGAACTCTCCACCGCTCGACGCGGTGTTCCTCGAACGTCGCCACACGTTCGGCTGGCACCCCGGCATGCTCCTACCCGGGACCAACATGCAGATCTCGTTCCTCAAGGACCTTGTCACCCAACGCAATCCGCGCAGCAGATTCACCTTCGTCAACTATCTGGTGGAGAAGGACAGGCTGACCGGCTTCATCAACCGGCAGACCTTCACCCCCGAACGGGTCGAATTCGCCGACTACCTGTCCTGGGTCGCCGACCACGTCGCCGCCGATGTCCGCTACGGCCGCAACGTGATCGGGATCGAACAGGTCGATCCCCACGACGCCGACGCCGACGCCCCGGCGGGAGCACGCTTTCGCGTGGTGACCACACTGGACGACGGGTCGGTCGAGACATACTTCTCGCGCACCGTCGTCGTCGCGCTCGGCCTGCGAGAACGGTTGCCGGAGTGGGCCGATCGCCCCGAGCTGACCGAGAGCGGCCGGGTGTTCCACAACCACCGCTTCCTCGACCACCTCGACGCGCTGCCGAGCGACATCGCCGGATCGGAGTTCCTGGTCGTCGGCGGTGGGCAATCGGCCGCCGAGGCCATCGACTTTCTCTACACCCGAGGCGCAGGCGTCACCTCCACATTCCACGGTTACGGCTTCGCCCCCGCCGACGACAGCCCCTTCGCCAACCAGGTGTTCGATCCCTCCGCGGTGGACGATTTCTACGCCGCGTCCGAGGATGTCCGCGCCGACCTGCTCAACCGGCACCGCTACACCAATTACTCGTGTGTCGAGCCGCAATTGCTCACCACCCTGCATGATCACCACTACCGCGAGTCGGTGACCGGCCAGAGCCGTCTGCGCCTGCGACGATCGACCGCGGTGACCGGGGCCGCGCTCACCGATCAGGGACGCGTGCAGGTGGAGTTGTTCGACCGCATTCATCGCACCCGCGACACCGTCACCGTCGATGCCGTCGTCTGCGCCACCGGATTCACCTCACCCGGCGTCGAGGGCATCAGCACCATCGGCGACACGTGCGTCGTGGGCCGCGACCACCAGGCGATCGTCGACGGCACCCGCATCGCGGGTCTGTTCGTTCAGGGGGCCACCCAGGGCACCCACGGCCTCGGGGCCACCCTGCTGTCCAACATCGCCATCCGGGCCGGTGAACTGCGCTCGGCCATCATCTCCGAACTGGCGCGGCCCGAACCGGCCGCATCGGAGTTCGCGGCGTCGGGGCGGGGCGGGCACCACTCGCACTCGGGCATGTGACCTCACCCCACCATCCCGGCTCGATATCACCCGGTCCGACTCCATAGGGTCCGTCACCACCACGGGCCGATCCGCCGGCAGTGCATGGACGTGTCTCTCGCATGCCGCCGGCGCCACAGAGAGGTTGACGATGAGTTCGCTCGGTTCGAATGTCCTCACCACCATCGCCCCGGCGTCGGTGCGCCAGATGCGCTCGCGCCTCGGTGATGTGGGGGCCGGGGCCACCGCAGCCACCGTCGCACTAGCCACCGCCTGGTGGGCCGCTCATGCCGGAGCGGTCGACGGTTCACCGGTCCCGGCGGTATCGCTGCGCGTCGTCGACGGCGGACCCACCGCCGCCAAGATCGGCGCCGCGACGCTGTTCGGATCGCACTCCCCCGGCGAGGTCGGCCTGGTCGACCTGGCCGGCGGGCTGGATACCGTTGCGACGCTGCGAAACCGCACGGACAATCCCGAGGACGTCGCCGTCATCGCCGAGGTGGGATCGGTGCGGGTCAGCACCCGCCTCGACGGCGACGGGCTCGGCGTGAGCATCGACGCACCGGTCTCGCCCGACGACCTCACCGACCTCCTCGGCGATCTCGTCACTTACCCCGACCGCCGGCTGGACTCCGTCCGGCCCGATACCGCCGAGCAGCGTCTGCGGCGCCAGCGTCGATGGAATGACACCGACGCCCCGCGGCGACGACCGGATGTGGTGGAACTGATCGCCGAGCACGTCCGGGCCACACCGGATGCGCTTGCCGTGATCGACGACCGGCATCGATTGTCGTATCGCGAACTATGGCTTCGCGCAGCCTCTCTGGTCGATGATCTCGAACACCACGGCATCGGTGACGAGGCGCTCGTCGGGATCGCGATGGACCGTGGGGCCGACATGGTGGTGGCCATCGTGGCCGCGCTGATGACCGGTGGCGCCTTCGTGCCGGTCGACCCCGCGTGGCCCGATGCCCGCCGACGCGACGTCATCGAGCGCGCGCAGGTGCGGGTGCTCGTCACCCGCCGCGGCGCATATTCGTCCCACGACCGCGCGAATGATCCGGCAATCGTTGAATTCGACTGCGATGCAGCACTACCCGACCAGGCGGTGGATCCCGTCACGCGACCGATGCGCGGAGCCGGGCTGGCCTATGTCGTGTTCACCTCGGGATCGACCGGAAAACCCAAGGGCGCCATGATCCGGCGTGAGGCCATCGTCGAGCGACTGCTGTGGCAACGCGACGAGATCCTCGGGTTCGGCCCCACCGATGCCGCATTGTTCAAGGCGCCGTTGGCCTTCGACATCTCCGTCAACGAAATCTTGCTGCCGTTGATCAGCGGCGGCCGGGTGGTGGTCGCCCATGCCGGTGGTGAGCGCGATCCGCAGTATCTGCTCGATCTGATCGCCCGCGAGCACGTCACCTTCGCCTATCTGGTCTCGTCGATGCTCGACGTGCTGCTCGCACTGGCCGACGGCGGGTCGCGGCTGGACTCGTTGCGGCACGTCTGGTGTGGCGGGGAACTGTTGACGCAGGCACTGTTCCGGCGTTTCCGGGAACAACTGCAGATCCCGATGTACCACGGATACGGTCCGGCCGAGGCGACGATCGGTGTCTCCCACGTGATCTATGCCGGCGACGAGGATCGCATGGGCCCGTCCATCGGATCGGCGAACCCCAACACCGCACTGTATGTGCTCGACGACGAGTTGCGGCCCAGTGTGGCCGGCGAGACCGGCGAACTGTATGCGGCCGGGTTCCTGCTCGGGCGTGGATATGTGGGCCAGGGTGATCTCACCGCGGCTCGCTACGTGGCCGATCCGTTCGGGCGGCCGGGTGAGCGCATGTACCGCACCGGCGATCTGGCCCGACGCCTCGACGACGGATCGCTGGAATTCCTCGGCCGCGCCGACAATCAGGTCAAGGTCCGCGGGATGCGCCTCGAACTCGAGGACGTCGAGGCCGGGCTGGCCGAGCATCCCGACGTGCGGATGCCCTGTGTGACACTGCAGGACGGCCGCCTGATCGGCTACGTCGTCTGCCATCAGGGCCGCCACCCGAGCGGGGCGGACATCCGGGAGTGGTCGCGGTCGGTGCTGCCCGACTACATGGTGCCCGCGACGGTGATGGTGCTCGACGCGTTCCCGATGACGGTCAACGGCAAGCTGGATCGGCGCGCGCTGCCCGATCCGGACTTCTCCGAAGCACTCGGCCCGGAACCCGATCCCGCGATCGGCGAGTCCGGCGCGGAGGCCTCCCCGGCGCTGGCCGCGGTGACCGCGGCACTCGCCGGAGCCCTCGGTGTCGACCGAATCGGCCCAGACACCGACTTCTTCGACGTCGGCGGGGATTCGTTGCGCGCCATCGGAGTCCTCGGCGCACTGCGCCGAGACGGCTGGAGCGCAACGGTGTCCGATGTCTTCGACGCCCGCACGCCGCGCGCATTGGCCACGCGCGTCACGCGCACCGGCCACCAGCCCGACCCCGACGATCGTCCGGACGGCGTCGTCGACGCCATGCCGATCATCCGGTGGGCGGGCGAGATCGCCGAGCACATCCACGGATTCGTGCAGGCCGTCGAGCTCCGCGCCCCGGACGATCTCGATCAGGCTGCCGCGCAGTCGATCCTGACCGCAACGGTGCGCACGCACCCGGCACTCGCGGCGACCGTCGTCACCGGGCCACGGCTGCACCTGCGGATACCGCGCGCCGAGGAGATCGGCGTCGTCCCGGTGACCGAACTGGATTCGGCCACCACGGATGACGGTATCGAGTGGCTGACCGGACAGCTCGATCCGGCACACGGCGTGGTCTTGGCCGCCGGTCTGCGCGTGGCGGCCGACGGCACCCGCGGACTTCTCCTCGTCATCCACCACCTGGTGATCGACGGCGTGTCCTGGGACATCCTCACCGACGACCTGACGCGCGCGATGGCATCGCGACGCGCGGGGTCACTCGACGACTCCGGTTCTCCGACAAACGATTCGGCTCCACCGGTGCAGACCGAGGGCACCTCGCTGCGGCGGTGGAGCGAACTGCTCGCCGCGGCCGCACCTGGACTCGAGGCCGACCGCACCTACTTCGACGAGGTGCTCGCCCGCCCCGACACCCCGCTGGCCGACGACCCCACGGAGCTGACCGCCCGCGTGGCCGACGAGATGACGCGGGTGCACGAGTTCGGCGGGCCGGCCGCCGAGGCACTGCTCGGCGAGGTCGTCACCGGATACGCCGCCACCGCCGAAGCGGTGTTGATGACGGCACTGTCGCTGACCTTGGCCCGGTTCCGATCAGAACAGCGGGGACCCGACCACCAGGGGGCGCACGCCCACACCCACACCCACAGCGTCATCGAACTCGAGGGCCACGGCCGCGAGACCCGCCACATCCCGACCCCGGGTGGCGGCGAGGCCGATCTGAGTCGCACCGTCGGCTGGTTCACCACGCTGTATCCGGTGCTCGTCGACCCCGGCGCCGTCGACCTCGACGACCCCGCGGGCGTAAGCCGCGCACTCAAGGCCGTCAAGGACCAGCTCGCCGTGGTTCCCCACCGCGGAATCGGTTACGGCATCGGACGTTATCTCGGCCCAGAAGCCGATACCGCGCCGGACCGGTCGCCGCAGGTGCTGTTCAACTATCTGGGCCGGGTCGGGACCCCCGAGGCCAAGGACTTCGCGCCGCTGGGTCCGACGGGCCAACTCGGTGAGCGTCGCGACCCGCGGCAACGCCTCCCCCGTGAACTCGAGTTCAACGCCATCACCGAACCCGGCCCCGACGGAGCCGTCCTGCGCACCACGATCTCCTGGGCCGCCGGGCGATTCGGCGACGACCGGATCGACCGGCTCCTCGACCTGTGGGAGCGCTCGCTCCGGGCGGTGTCCGGGATCGCTGCGCTGGCATCGCATTCGGCCGGCGACTTCGCCCTCACCCCGGGCGGTGAGGTGATCCTCGATCAGGACGAGCTCGACGCCATCGACGGTCCTGGCCTCGTCGACGTGCTGCCGCTTACGCCGCTGCAGCAGGGTATGCACTTCCACAGCATCTTCGACGGCGCACAGTCGAGTATGTATGTGGAGCAACAGATCCTGACACTGCGCGGACCCCTCGACGTCGAGCGGCTGCGGACCGCGGCCGCGATGTTGTTGCGGCGCCGCCCGACCCTGGCCGCGGCGTTCCGGACGACACGGTCGGGTCGGGTGTATCAGGTCCTCGACACCGACTGCGCCGATCGGCTCGAGTTCACCGTGCTCGACGCAGCCAGCGGACCGGCGAGCATCGACGAGATCGCCCGGGCCGATCGCGACCGCGGCTTCGATCCCGAGACGGCACCCCTGATGCGCTACACGGTGATCCCCGCGGGCGACGACCACGTCGTGGTGCAGACGGTGCACCACCTGATCGCCGACGGGTGGTCGGTGCCGATCGCGTTGCGCGAGTTGTTCTCCGCTTACCGGGATACCGGCTACCTGGATGCCGGCTACGGGGATACCGCTGAACGCGACCGCACCGAGGTGCCCGTACACCGCCTCGACCGCGGTTTCGCCGGTTACCTGCGCTGGATCGCCGCCCGTCCCCACGACGCCGACGTGGCGCGCTGGCGCGACGAACTAGCCGGTCGGCTCCATCCGGTGGTGGTGGCGCCGGGCGCCACGGCATCGAGTGCGCTATCCGAGATGTCTCTCGACGCACCGGAACTCGCAACACTGGCGGCACGTACCCGTGCGGCCGGGTTGCGCCTCCCCGATGTCGTGGAGGCCGCATGGGGATTGGCGCTGCGCCGAATGACCGGTGTCGACGATGGCACCGACGTGGTGTTCGGTTCGACCGTCTCCGGGCGAGACGCACCGGTGGACGGGATCGACGACGCCGTCGGCATGTTCATCAACACCGTGCCCATCCGCGCGCCGGGCGCGGCGCCCACCCGGCGCGCCCGCGACCTCGTCGAGGATCTCGCCGCACACCACGATCGGGTTCGCGACTGCCTGCACATCGGCCTGACCGACATCGCCCGCACGGCCGGACGGTCGGCGGGAGAGCTGTTCGACACCCTCGTGGTGGTGGAGATCGGCACCGGAGCCGATCAGATCGACACCAGCGCAACGGGCCTGGAGATCGTCGACATCGTCAACGAGGGCGCCCCACATTATCCGCTCACGCTGGTGATCACCTCGGACGCCCCTGCACCGCTGCGAATGATCCACGACGAGTCGGTGATCCCTCGCGCTCGCGCCGAACGCATCGCCGCGCACCTCGTCACCGCGACCACGATGCTGCTGACCGACTGCACCGTCGCGGAGGTGAGTTCGGCCCTCGATGCCCCCGATGATCACGACGAGCACGACGAGCACGACGAGCACGACGACCGGGATGATGCGACGCTCGCGCACGTGTGGAACTCGGCGGTCCGCGCGCACCATGACCGTCCGGCACTCGGCGACCTGCGGGCCCAGTCGGCCCCGGCCGCCCGCACCTACGGCGAGATCGATGCCGCTGCAACAGCACTCGCCGAGCAGATCCGCCGCGCCCTGCCGGCCTCGACAGCCGGTGACCCACCACCGCGCGTCGCATTGCTGATCGAGCGCTCGAGCCGCTTCGCCGAGGCCGTCATCGCTGCGGTACTGGCCGGGGTCACCTATGTCCCGCTCGATCCGTACTCGCCGCAGCAGCGCCTCGACCTCATCGTCGACGACTGCCGGCCCGCCCTGATCGTCGCCTCTCCCGATCATGCGGGGCTCGCGAAACGCATCGCCGACGACCACATCCCGGTCCTGTGCCCCGATCCCGACCGACGCGATTCACCCGCCGGGCCGGGCGGTGCACTCCCGCAACCGCATCGCGTCCGCCCCGACGACCCCGCATACATCCTCTACACCTCCGGCTCCACCGGAGTCCCCAAGGGCGTCGTGGTGACGCACCGCAACGTCGTGTCGCTGCTACGCAACGCCGAGAGCCACGTGGTGACCGGCCCCGACGACACCTGGTGCGTCGCACACTCCTTCGCTTTCGACTTCTCGGTCTGGGAGCTGTGGGCACCGCTGCGCGCCGGCGCGCTGGCCGTCGTGGTCGATCACGCGCTGACCCGCATCCCGGCCGATCTCGCCTGCGCACTGCGCGATGCGCGGATCACCGTGCTCAATCAGACTCCGACGGCCTTCGCCGCGCTCGACGCGACCGGCGTGACGCTTCCGGATCTGCGGTACCTGATCTTCGGCGGCGAACGTCTCGAGCCGGCGCTGACCGGCCGGTGGCTGGATCGCCACCCCGATGCGGTGGCGATCAACATGTACGGGATCACCGAGACCACGGTGCACGTCACGGCGCTGGCGATCACCGAAGGGATACGCGAGGACTCGGGCAGCCCCATCGGCCGTCCGCTCGACGGTCTGGTGACGCATGTGCTCGACGAGCAACTCCGTCCGGTGGCGGTGGGCGACACCGGCATCCTGTACGTCTCCGGACCGCAGGTGTCGGCGGGATACCACCGGCGTCCGGACCTGACCGCCACCCGATTCGTCGCAAACCCGTTCCGTACCACTCCTTTGCGAGCCGGTGGCGACCGTCTGTACTGCTCCGGTGACGTGGTGCGGGTGCGGGCCGACGGCGGCATGGATTACATCGGGCGGGCCGATCGCCAGGTACAGGTACGCGGCTTCCGGATCGAGACGGGCGAGGTGGAGGCCGCGTTACGCCGCTCCGGTGTCGCCACCGAGGCCGCGGTCGTGGCCGTCGACACCGCCGACGGCCCGCGCCTGCGTGCAGCGATCGTCGCCGACGGCGCACCGGGCTCCGGCGGGGATCACGCGGCTCGCGCGCGGCGTGCGGCCCGGGAGTCCCTTCCGGCGCACATGGTGCCCGACGAGGTGCTCGTGGTGGATGCCCTGCCGCGCACCGTCAACGGCAAACGCGACGACGACCGGCTGCGGGAACTACTCGCCGAGATCCCCGTCGCCGAGATCCCCGAGATGACAGCACCGGACAGCGGAGACCCCCACGTCCCGGACTCGCGGGTCACCGCCGTGGCGTCGGTGATCGCCGAAGCCCTCGACGTCGACGAGGTCGGCGGCGATGACGATTTCTTCATGCTCGGCGGCGACTCGATCGTGGCGATCCGGGTGGCCAACCGCCTCGCCGCGCGCGGTGTCAAGGTGACCCCGCGCGATGTGTTCCTCGGCCGGACCCCGGCACGGATCGCCGAACGCCTCGGCGCCGACGCGGTGGCCGTCATGAGCAGTGCGGCAACCGATTCCGGAGCTCGCGCGGCACCCGTGCCGACGCCCATCCTGCTCCGCCAGCACGAGTGGGGATTCCCCGGCGACCTGGTGCAGGCACGGCTGCTCCGGACGCCGCAGGGCGTCACCGCCGATCAGCTCCGCGCTGCTCTCACCGCCGTCGTCGAGGCGCACCCGATGCTCGGCGCCGTGATCACCGGCACCGAGCCCGAAGCGGCGCTGTCGATCTCGATGCCGGATTCCGGTCCGGTGGCGCCGCCGGTGCGGGAGTCGGCGTCGGCCGACCCGGCCGATGCGGTGCCTGAACTGATCGGCAACATCAGCCTCGCCGACGGCCGACCGATCGCCGCCGCCCTCCTCGACGCCGGACACGGCGTGGTGCTGCTGGCCCACCATGCGGTGGTCGACAGCGTGTCGTGGATGGTCATCATCGACGACGTCGAGCAGGCCCTTCGTGGCGGGCGTCCGGCTGCGGAGCCGAGTTCGTATGCCACGTATGCGCAGCAGGTGATGCGCGCGGCCTACAGCCCCGTCATCGCATCGGACCTCGGTCATTGGCGAGACCTGCACACCACCGAGCCTCTGGTCGCGGCAACGGTATTCGACGCAGACCGGATCACCGCCCACACCGTCGAGGTCGACGGTCCGGAGGTGGCCGTCGTCGTCGACGAGGCCGCGCCCGCGCTCGGCGGGGCGGTCACCGAGGTGATCGTCGCCCTCATGCTTGCGTCGGTCGCACGTCTGCTCGGCACCGAACCCACCCTGCTCGTCGACGTCGAAGGGCACGGTCGCCCCGATCCGGGTGAGCCGGTGCGCGGCGGCGACGCGGCACTGGACTGCGGTCGCACCGTCGGATGGTTCACCCAGATCGCTCCGGTGCGGGTGACGGCCCGCGCCGACGCCGCGGTGACTTCCCGCGAACTGACCGCGGCTCTCGCCGATCGGCCGGACCCGTTGGGCTACATGGCGTTGCGCCACGTCCACGCGCGGACGTCACGACTGCTCGCCGAGGGCGGCGCACAGATCCTGGTGAATTATCTGGGCCGCGGCGAGAGCCGTGAGGTGCTGCCCACCCCGCCGCCGTCCGCCCCGCCGCGCACCCCGTACGCCGTCGAGGCCGACGTCTGGGTCAGTGGGTCACCACCGCGCCTGGTGGTGCAATTTGCCGTGGCCGAGTCGATCTCGGATATCGCCGGCCAGGAGATCACCGCCGAAACGATCACCGACGCGGTGCGGAGCAGCGTCGGTGCGCTGGCCGCCGAGATCGACCGGACGGCCGATCGCGGCCCGGTGCAGGTGCCGCCGACGGTATTGCAGCGTGGCCTGCTGTTCCAGTCACAGGTCGCGCCGTCGGGGTCGTATCACGCGCAGACCGCGTTGACCTTCGATCGCGAGATCGACCCGGATCAGCTCGCCGAGGCGTTCGCCGACGCCGTCGTCGTGCACCCGGCGATGGGCGCGCGATTCGACCTGGCCGCGGCAACACCCACCCAGTACCTACCCGGCCGTGACGAGCGCGTGCTGTTGCCGGTCGAGATCGTCCACACCGACGGCACCTCGGCCGACGAGCACACCCTGCGAGAACGTGATCGCGCACAGCCGATTCCGCTCGATCGCTCTCCCGCAGCCCGTGCGACCATCGTCCGACGCGCAGGCCACGGAGACACGGTGTTGTTCACCTATCACCTCGCACTGCTCGACGGGTGGTCGAGGGCGCGTTTCCTCACCGAGTTCCTCGACCGGTTGCACGATCGCGAACAGTCCGCGGTGCGTACCCCACGGCCGGCACGGCCCGGCTTCGCCGAGGTTGCCACACTGCTCGAGGACCGAGATCACCAGCAGGACATCGCGTTCTGGCGTTCGGTTCTCGGCGGGATGGCCGGGCCGACACTGCTCGGCCGGCCCGCGGCGCTCGACGCGCCGCCCCCGGCTGCCGCCGAGGCATTGCCGCGCAAGATCATCCGCTCCCTCGACACCACCGAGACCGCCGATCTGCTCGCGGCGGGACGTGCACACGGCGTGACGCTGACGGCGTTGGCCACCGTTGCCATGGCGTTGACCCTGCACCGGGCGACCGGTGAGTCCGATGTGCTGTTCGGGCTGTCGGTGTCGGGGCGCGATCTGCTGGAGGTGCCCGGCATCGACGAGGTCGTGGGAGTTCTCCTCAACACCGTGCCGGTCCGTGTCGAGGTCGACGCATGGCGTCCGGTCCGGGAGATGCTGCGCAGCGTCTCCGACGATCGCGCCGCGGCGATGCCGCACGACGGGGCCGATCTCGGTGAGATCCATCGCGAGCTGGGCGTCGCCGCCCTCTTCGATTCGCTGGTGGTGATCCAGAACTTCCTCGATCCGGAGGCGGCCCGCGAGACCCGGGATCGGCACGGGATTCTCACCGAGGAGGCCGAGGACTCCACCCACTTCGCGCTGACGTGGGTGTTCACCCCCGGCGATGAGATGACGCTGAAGGTCGAGTATCGCGCCGAGTTGGTCGACGAGACCACCGCAACGGGGCTGGCCGACCACGCCATGGCTGTGCTGCGGGCACTCTCGCGCACCGCTCAGGCACCGGATACGCCGTTGGCCGCCCTGCCGGTGGCATCCGATCCTGCTGTGTCAGGCCCGAATCCGGCTGCGGTGGCGGCCGCGAACGGGCCGTGGTCGTCGACCGTGGTGGACGAGTTCGCCGCGGCGGTGCGCCGCGAACCGGAGTCGGTGGCACTGGTGTGCGGCGCGGTGCGGTGGAGTCTCGGGGAGCTTGCCGATCGGGTGATGCGGCTGGCCGGCCGGCTGGCGGCGTCGGTCGCGCCCGGCTCGACCGTCGCGATCGCGGTTCCGCGCTCCGCCGAGGTGGTCGTCGCCATCCTCGGGGTGCTGTGGTCCGGCGCGCGTTACACGCCACTGGATCTCGAGCATCCCGACAATCGGCTGCGTGCGATCTGCGACGACTGCGATCCCGACATCGTCCTGGTCTCCGACGAGTCGAGCCAGCGCATGTCGACGGTGGTTCCCGCCGACCGGCTGATGCCGGTCACCGACGATCCCGCGGCACCGGCACTCGCCGCCTCGCGCGCCCGCGCGGACGGCGACGCGTACGTGATCTATACCTCCGGGAGCACCGGAACCCCCAAGGGCGTCGTCATCGGCCACGCCGGCCTGGCCAACATGCTGGCCAATCACCGGCGTCGGATCTTCGCCCCGGCGGTGCGGGCCGCCGACCGGAGATTCCGAGTGGCCCATGCCATCTCGTTCGCCTTCGACATGTCGTGGGAGGAGTTGCTGTGGCTCGCCGAGGGTCACGAGGTGCACATCTGCGACGAGGAGTTGCGACGCGACGCCACCGGGCTCGTCACCTACGTCGCCGAGCAGCGGATCGACGTCCTCAATGTGACGCCCGGACAGGCCGATCAACTCGTGGCCGAGGGACTACTCGGGGCACAGGCACACATTCCGCCACTCATCCTGCTCGGCGGCGAGGCGGTGTCGACCACCCTGTGGGCGCGGTTACGGGCCACCGCGGGTACCCGAGGCTACAACCTGTACGGGCCCACCGAATACACCATCAACACCCTCGGCGTGGGTACCGACGAGTCGGCCACGCCGTCCATCGGACGGCCGGTGGACAACACCGAGGTGATGATCCTCGACAAGTGGCTGCGTCCGGTTCCCGACGGGGTGGCCGGCGAGTTGTACGTCACCGGTGTCGGATTGGCTCGCGGCTACCTCCATCTCGCGGCCAGGACCGCTGCGACGATGGTGGCGTGCCCGGCCGGCGCCGCCGGTGAGCGGATGTATCGCACCGGAGATCTGGTACGGCGCAACACCGACGGCCTGATCGACTATCTCGGCCGCACCGACGACCAGGTGAAGATCCGCGGCCATCGCGTCGATCCCGGTGAGGTATCGGCGGTGGTGCTCGAGCGGTTCGCCGACCGCGTCCGCGATGCGGTGACCCTCGCCCGCGACGGGGTGCTGTGCTGTCATCTGGCCGCCGACACCGACGATCCGGCGGCTCTGATCGGTCTGGTGCGCAACGGTCTGCGCGATGCGCTGCCCGATTATCTGGTGCCCACCCGGTTCTCGGTGCAGGAGCGGATTCCGTTGACACTCAACGGCAAGATCGACCATGCGAAGCTCGGCGCCGGAGAGCTCGTCGAGTCCGGCGGCCGCCCATTGGCCGGGCCGCAGGAGGAGCTCGTCGCCGAACTGATGGCCGAGGCCCTCGACTGCGACGATCTCGAGGTCGATGTCGACTTCTTCGCGGTCGGCGGCCATTCGATGTCTGCGGTTCGGCTGGCCGCGCTGCTGCGTGGCGAGTTCGGCCGGCCGGTATCGGTACGGGAGGTCTACGAGCTTCGGACCGTCTCGGCGATCGCCGCCGAATTCGGATGAGACACAATGACTGCGACCAGGTGGTCACAGCAGGTTCAGTGCCGTGTGGTGAGCTCGTCGCAGAGGTCACGGACCAGCGCGAGCCGCCACACGGCATGATCGTGGCCGCCGTCGATGACACGCATGGTCGCCCGGGCGCCGCGGTCGGCGAGCGCGGCGCGCACCGCGTCGATGTGCCGGTGCATGGCGGGCTCGCCACTGCCGACGGTGAACCGGAACGAGCGGGCCGGCGACGAGAGGTCGAACGTGTCGTCGTCGAGTTCTCCGAGGACCGCACCACCGTCGGGTCCGTCGAGTGGCCCGCCCGCCGCCGGAGCCGGCCACCAGAACGAGGGTGATTGTGCGACAACGGCATCGATACCCTGTGTCGCCGAGCCCGCGCGCGCGGCGGCCACCGCGGCACGCACCGCGGCGATTCCGCCGAGGCTCTGCGCGGCCAGGACGGTGTATCCGCGACGCAACCCGCGCCCGACGAGATCGGCGTCCACGGCGGCCAGCACCGACGTCGCCACCGCGGATGCCGTTGCGGCCGAGGTCAGTTCGTCCTCCCGCGCCGACCGGTCGAGCGGTGCGGGCAGGTAGGCCAATGCCACCGAGTCGAGCACGGACACCCACTCGGACGATCCGGCCGCCGCGGCGGCCAGCGCGGACGACAGCGGATACAGGTGCAGCCAGTCATCGCCGTCGAGCAGCAACACCACCGGGACGACGCCGTCGTCGTCGGGCCGACGCGGAACGCTCAGGTGCATCGTCGCGCGACGTCCGAGGACGCCACGATCGAGTCGAATGCGCTGCGGGCGAGCACCTTCGGCCGCCTCGGCGGCCCCGTCGGGCGAATCCGGTCGCCACAGGTCCACCCCGTCGAGCCCCGACCGCGGCGCGTGCGGATGGGTGAGCAGCGACACCAGCCCACCCGGGCTGTCGGCGTTGAACGGGTCGGCGCCGGGTGCATCGTCACCGAGTGCGATGCGATAACTGGTTGCCGGAAAGGCGATCTCGACGCGGGCGACGCCGGGCGCCTCGGGCAGCGGCAACGACGCGCCACCCACCAGCGCCGCGAGATCGTCGGCCGCGATCGGCACGAACCCGACCGTCGGACCGCCGTCCTCGCGGACGACGGTGGCGCCGCGCGCGTCGAGGTCGGTGATCAGCAAGGCCTCGGCACCGCCGTCGGGCAGAACGCGATACCGCGGCCAGCACGGCGATCTGCGCTCGTCCACGAGATCGAAGACCACCCCGGGGTGCGGTGTGAGCAGGTCAGCGGAGACGGGCATTTTGACCCTTTCGTGGAATTGACTCATAAGCTAAGGCTCCACTAACCTACCGTGGTGCGCGTAGTGACCTTCGGTTATCAGACCTGGGGACACCGGACTCTCACCGCGGCCCTGAAATCGGGGCACGACGTCGTCCTGGCCGTCACCCATCCCACCAGCTCCCACCCCTACGAGCAGATGTTCAGCGACTCCGTCGAGGATCTCGCGCAGGCTCACGGTGTACCGGTCCACGTGGCCCAGCGGGCCGACGACGCCCTGATCGACGCGGTGCACCAGGCGAAGCCCGACGTGATCCTGGCCAACAACTGGCGGACCTGGTTGCCCAAGAGCGTCTTCGACCTGCCCACCCACGGCACCCTCAACGTCCACGACTCCCTGCTGCCCGAGTACGCGGGATTCTCGCCGATCCTCTGGGCCCTGCTCAATCGGGAGAGCCGCGTCGGGGTGACGGTCCACCGCATGGACGAGACGCTCGACGGCGGCCCGATCGTGGCGCAGCAGTCGATTCCGGTGGGACCGAGCGCCACCACCACCGAACTGGTGGCGGCGACCACCGAGTTGATCGAGCCCCTGGTGCTCTCGACGCTGTCGGCCCTCGCCGAGGGCGCCCTCACCGATCATCAGCAGGACCCGGCTCGCGCCACGTATTTCCACAAGCGCTCCGACCGCGAGTCCCGGATCGACTTCACCGCGAGCGCCGCCGACATCGAGTTGCTGGTGCGCGCCCAGTCCGACCCGTACCCGAACGCGCACTTCCGATTCCGCGGTGAGCGGCTGCGGGTGATTCGCGCGCACGTCTCGCGGGGCCGCTTCGGCGGCACCCCCGGACGCGTCACCGTCGAATGCGAAGGCGGTATCGCGGTGGTGTGCGGCTCCGACGCCCCCAATCGTCCGGCCCCGGCGATCGTTCTCGATCGTCTGCGCCTCGACGACGGCCGGGAGGTACCGGCTACCGAGTACTTCGGCACGCGTGCCGGTTATGTGGACGAAATCTGATCGGCTTCGCCGAGAGAACACAGGAGATATGGTGACGTTCAACAAAATTCGTGGTGGTGCGATCCTGATGGCGCTCGTCGCCCTGGTGGCGGCGCTCCTCACGGCCTGCGGCTCGGATTCCGACGACTCGTCGTCGAGTGCGGCGCCGGCGGCCGAGCAGGGTGCATTG
The DNA here is from genome assembly GCF_030077625.1 of Gordonia sp. L191. NCBI lineage: Bacteria > Bacillati > Actinomycetota > Actinomycetes > Mycobacteriales > Gordoniaceae > Gordonia > Gordonia sp. L191. The sequence continues at coordinate 4,564,148 of NZ_CP125996.1, forward strand.
CCGGCGACCATCACCCACAAGTTCGGTTCCACCGAGGTCACCGCGGTACCCAAGCGTGTGGTGTCGCTGGGCTACACCGACCAGGACGCATTGCTCGCACTCGGCGTGGTGCCGGTGACGGTGCGCAACTGGGACGGCATGACCACCACCAAGGGCGCTGCGGTCGGCGCATGGGCCACCGATCTGCTCAAGGGCCAGAAGCCGGAGATCTACAACGCCGAGGAGATCGATCCGGAAGCCATCGCCGCGATGAAACCGGATCTGATCGTCGCCGTCTACTCCGGCATCGACAAGGACACCTACGACGCGCTGTCCAAGATCGCCCCGGTGATCGCGCAGAAGGCCGACTACGCCGACTACGAACAGCCGTGGGACGTGACCACCGAGGAGATCGGTGCCGCGGTCGGACAGCCCAAGAAGGCTGCCGAGCTCGTCGCAGGCGTGAAGAAGAAGATCACCGACCTCGGTGCCGCCCACCCGAATTGGAAGGGCAAGACGATCAGCGTCGCCACCTATGACGGCAGCGCACTGTCGGCGTTCTCCGCGGCCGATCCCCGCACGCAGTTCTTCACCTCGCTCGGCTTCGCGCCGAACACCCAGGTCGATCAGGCTGCCGGGGACAAGTTCTATGCGACGCTGTCGCTGGAGGAAGCCCGCAAGCTCGACACCGACGTGATCGTGTGGGATCAGCTGTCCTACGCCCCCAAGGGCAAGCAGACGATCCTGGACCAGAGCGCGCTGGCCAACCTGCCCGCGGTCAAGGACAACCACAGCGTCTACCTCGAGGGTGAACTCGAGAAGGCGTTCGGTTGGCAGACCGTGCTCAGCCTCGGTTACGTCGTCGACAACATCGGGACGCCGCTGGCGCAGGCCGCCGGCTGACACTCACGGCCCCCTCGACGAGGGCCCGTACCGTCACCTCTCCCCGAGGTCTCGGTACGGGCCCTTCTCGTATTCCGGACCAGTCGTTCTGCCTCGGGATCTGGACATCAAGTTCGCTTGAAGTTCTAACCTGGCTGCCATGAGTATGGAATCGGTCGCGTGGGACGTCATGTACAAATCGATGACCTCCCCCGACGCCACGCCCCGCAGCCCCGATCGGCTCGGCGCACTGCGCCGGATCGGCGGCTTCGCCCGCCCGCATGCCCGCCGGATCGTTGCCTTCTTGGTGCTGTCGATCTTCACCGCCGTGCTGACGGTGGTGACACCACTGCTGGCCGGGCACGTGGTCAACCTGATCACCGCACAGGATTCCGGTGCCGCCGCGGCCATCGCGGGCTTCGCCGGTCTGATCGCCGTGATCGCGGTGGCCGAGGCGGCTGCGTCGGTGGTGACGCGATGGCTCTCGGCCAACATCGGCGAGGGCCTGATCCTGGATCTGCGACGCGCGGTCTTCGACCACGTCCAGCGCATGCCCATCGCATTTTTCACCCGCACCCGCACCGGCGCCCTGGTGAGCCGGCTCAACAACGACGTCATCGGCGCCCAACGTGCATTCAGCGACACACTCTCGGGCGTCGTGTCGAATCTGGTGACACTGGTGCTGACGCTCGGCGTGATGATCGCGATCAGCTGGCAGATCACGGTCCTGGCGTTAATCCTGTTGCCGGTCTTCGTCATTCCGGCCCGCCGCCTCGGCAGGCGGATGGCCGCATTGTCGCGGGAGGCCGCCGAGCACAACGCCCGCATGTCGACGCAGATGACCGAGCGGTTCTCCGCTCCGGGAGCGACGCTGGTCAAACTGTTCGGACGCCCGGAGCAGGAGTCGGCGGAGTTCGCCGACCGCGCGGATCGTGTGCGCGACATCGGGGTTCGGCGCGCGATGCTGCACACAGTGTTCATGACGGCGCTGACGTTGGTCTCCGCACTGGCACTGGCGTTGGTGTACGGACTCGGGGGCTGGCTGGCCGTGCACCAGCACCTGTCGGCCGGGGCCGTCGTCTCCCTGGCCCTGCTGCTCACTCGCATGTACGCGCCGCTGACCGCACTGGCCAACGCCCGCGTCGAGATCATGAGTGCGCTGGTCAGTTTCGAGCGGGTCTTCGAGGTGCTCGACCTGCGACCACTGATCGCCGACAAGCCCGACGCCGTCGACCTACCCCGCTCCGACGCCGGGGTGTCGATGCGCTTCCGGGACGTGTCGTTCGCCTACCCATCGGCCGACAAGGTGTCGCTGGCCTCCCTGGAAGAGGTTGCGCAACTGGATAATCGGGGCGGTCAGACGGTGCTGCACCACATCGACCTCGACGTCCCCGCAGGCGGCATGCTCGCCCTCGTCGGCAGCTCCGGCGCGGGCAAATCGACCGTCGCATCGCTGGCCACCCGGCTCTACGACGTCGATGACGGCGGTATCGAGCTCAACGGCGTGGACCTGCGTGACCTGACCGCCACCACCGTGCACCGCACCGTCGGATTGGTCACCCAGGACGGCCACCTCTTCCACGACACCGTCCGCGCCAATCTGGTTCTGGCACAGCCGGAGGCATCCGATGACGAGATCTGGGAGGCGCTGCGCCGGGCCCGACTCGAGGAGTTGATCGCGTCGCTGCCCGAGGGCCTCGACACCGTCGTCGGCGAACGCGGCTACCGGCTCTCCGGCGGTGAGCGGCAACGGTTGACGATCGCGCGACTGCTCCTGGCGAGACCGTCGGTGGTGATCCTCGACGAGGCCACCGCACATCTGGATTCGACGTCGGAGGCCGCGGTCTCCGAGGCGCTCGGCGAGGCCCTGGCCGGACGCACCTCCATCGTCATCGCGCATCGCCTCTCGACGATCCGCGCCGCCGATCAGATCGCCGTCATCGAGGACGGCCGGATCGTAGAACGCGGTGACCACCCCACGCTTCTCGCGCGCGGCGGTCGATATGCACAGCTCTATCGCACCCAGTTCGCCGCCGACGACGACGAGGCGTGCTGCGCGGCCGGGGCGTAGGGCGTGTGCCGGTTCCGCGGGATCAGCTCTCGGGTGCGCGGCCGGTGGTGCGCCGCGCGATCAGTGTCGGCGGCAGGACGAGCCTGCGCGACGACCTCATGCGCGAGGCGGTCCTGTGGCACAGCGACTCCCCGGCCGGTGTGAACCGGGCCAGCACATCGTCGGCGGGCTCGCCGGCACCACCGTGATCAAAGAACCTTCGATCGCCTCGTGGACGAGGTCGTCGCCGCGGTCGGCCTGACGGCGCCGACGCACGACGATCACTGAGCGAGCGCGCCACATACGAATACAGATTCCACATGAGCGGACCCTCGACCCCCAAAATCAGGGTTTTTCGGCCAACTTGGTGGAATCTGTATTCGTATGGCACGGTCGCGGCGATCCCGCGGGAGGGGTCAGTCGTCCTCGTCGTCCGCGGGCTGTGCGGGCGGGGTGAGCCGAGCCTTGCGGTAGGTCATCACGAGCATCGCGATGTTCACCACGATCAGGACGATGCCGAGGGTGACCCACAGCCACCGGCCGTCGCGCCACCAGATGTAAGTGAGGAAGCCGACGCAGACCATCACGATGATCGCCCCGATGGTCACCATGCCCCGCGAGAAGGTCTGCGCGGCGCTCTGGAACTGGTGATCGGTCATGGTGACGCCGACCCTCCTGGTCTGTGGCTCGGGAAGTACTCAGTGGCTCGAGAAAAATTCAGTGCCCGATGACGATCGTCAACGCGATCGCCACCGCAATCACCACTATGGCAGCGACCACCACCAGCAGATGCGAGGACCCCGGCATCGGGCCACCCTCACGCAGCGCACGATCGGTCCGGCGCCACCGCCAACCGCCCATGACGGCGATCGCACACCCGAGCGCCACCATCACCAGGCCCAAGGTCGTCTCCAGCGCGCGATCGGTGATGTCGGGCGCCACGTAGACGATGGCGACGCCACCGGCCAGGAACCCCAGCGACGTCCGAACCCATGCGAGCAGCGTCCGCTCGGCCGCCAGCGTGAACCGCGCATCCGGCGCGCCAGCTACGCGCGCGGGCTGGTCCCGCTCGTCATCCGGCCCACTTGCTCTCTCGGTCGTCAGCGCTCTTCGCCTCTCGGATCGCGCGGCCGGCGAACTCGGCCGACACCTCGATGGCCTCCAGTGTCTCCCGATGGTGCGAACCGAAGACCGGGAACGCGTGAATCTGCCACGAATAGCTGTGGGCCTCCGCACGGACCCCGGCCACGTCGAGGTTCTCGACGAGATCGATGACATCGGGTTCGAGGAGTTCGTTCTCCGCGGTGATCATGATGGTCGGCGGGAAGTCCTCGAGGTCGAGGGCGGCGATGCGGCGCACCCCGGTGAAGGCGACCGGGCCGCGCAAGAAGTGCGGCGCGAGCTTGACCAGCTGGGACAAGGGGATGTAGGCGTCGGAACGGCTGCTGCGGTCGGGATTGTCGGCCAGATCGAGATCCAACAGCGGCGAGAACCCGATCAGCGCTGCCGGTGCCGGGAGCCCTTGTGCGGCAGCCCCTTCGACGACCTTCGCGGCCAGGAATCCACCCGCCGAATCGCCGGCGACGACGACGCGTCGGTATCCACGTTCGGTCAGCAACTCCCGGTAGGCCGACATCGCGTCGCTGACGGAGGTACCGACCCCGGCCGCGGGCAGCTGCCGGTAAACGAGGGAGAACACCGGCACCTCGCAGGCGCGCGAGAGTCGCGCCGCGATCGATCGATGCGTCCCCACCCCGCCGACGACGAAGGCGCCGCCGTGCAGATAGAGGATCGCGGTGTCGGAGTCCCGGCGTGAGGGGCCGGTGGGCAGGATCACCTCGGCCGGCCGGTCGCCGAGGCGGATCTGCTCCCGGACGACGTTGTGCGGTTTGGGCCCGACGGCGAACATGCGATCGATGAGGAAGAGTCCGGCCATTCCCTCCCGGTTGAGCGGCCATACCGACAGCAACGGTTTCAGGAACACCCGACTGCCCACCCAGATCGGATACGAGAGCGCGCTGGCCTTGCGGTGTTGGACGATCGGCATACGACTACCTCCTGTGCCGGCGTCGGGCGGGTCCGATAGGGCGTGACCGGTCTGGACGGGTCAGCTCCAACCTCTGGCGTAAGCGAACCTACACCGAGATCAGAGTTCGTTCCGGTTGTTCGGCAGCCTTTGCGTGCAGGGTCACCGGATGCGGGAGAACGGGGACGATCGACACCTTCCGTTCACCCGTGTCCGACGCAACTCGACGACTGGTCGCGATATATTTCTCGTTCCATGTCTAGACAACGGTGGTGAGTGTGGAGATCCCAGCACAGTATTTGCTGTCGTCGCAGGCCAGCGACCCGCGAACACTTTGTGACATTCTCGACGAGACCGCCGCTCGGTATCCCGACGCGCCCGCGATCGACGACGGTGAGCGGGTGTACAGCTACGCGCAACTGCGCGCAGTGATCCGCCGCGGCGCCGACCGTCTCGCGGCGGCCGGGGTGCGGCGCGGCGGGCGTGTCGGTATCCGGATGCCGTCGGGGTCACGCGACCTCTACACCGCGATCCTCTCGGCGATCTACGCCGGAGCGGCGTATGTGCCGGTTGACGCCGACGACCCCGACGAACGCGCCGAACTCGTCTTCGGCGAGGCCGGGATCGACGTGCTGATCGACGCCGACGGCGTGCACCCGACGTCGACTCCCGAGGAACCGCATGCCGCGACCGGTGATGCCGGCGCCTGCCGTCCCACCACCGCCGACGACGCATGGATCATCTTCACCTCCGGATCGACCGGGACCCCGAAAGGTGTTGCGGTGACCCATCGCAACGCCGCGGCCTTCGTCGACGCCGAGGCCCGGCTGTTCCTCACCGACGAGCCGATCGGCCCGGGTGACCGGGTGCTGGCCGGATTGTCGGTGGCCTTCGACGCCTCGTGCGAGGAGATGTGGCTGGCCTGGCGCAACGGTGCGTGCTTGGTGCCGGCACCGCGGTCACTCGTCCGCAGCGGAATGGACCTGGGCCCGTGGCTGGTTTCCCGAGACATCACCGTCGTGTCCACCGTTCCGACACTGGCGTCGCTGTGGCCGCCGGAGGCGCTCGAGGCGGTGCGTCTGCTGATCTTCGGCGGGGAGGCGTGCCCACCGGAACTCGGTGAGCGACTGGCTGTTCCGGGTCGCGAGGTGTGGAACACCTACGGGCCCACCGAGGCGACGGTGGTGGCCTGTGCGGCACCGCTGGGTGGGCCGGGACCGGTGCGGATCGGATTACCGCTTCCCGGTTGGGATCTCGCGGTGGTCGATGCCGAGGGCCGGCCGGTCGCCGAGGGCGAGATCGGCGAGCTCATCATCGGCGGCGTCGGCCTGGCCCACTATCTGGACCCGGCCAAGGACGCCGAGAAATACGCGCCGATGCCCGCCCTCGGCTGGGAACGCGCCTATCGCAGTGGTGATCTCGTCCGGCTCGACGCGCAGGGCCTGGTCTTCCAGGGGCGCGCCGACGATCAGGTGAAGGTCGGCGGTCGGCGCATCGAGCTCGGTGAGATCGACAATGCGCTGCAACATCTTCCGGGGGTGAGCGGTGCGGCCGCCGCGGTACGCCGATCGGTGGCCGGCAATGCACTACTCGTCGGCTACCTGGTCTCCACCGACCCCGACTTCGACGTGTCGGCGGCGCACGCCCTGCTCTCCGAGCGACTGCCGGCGCCGATGGTGCCGCGACTGGCACTCGTCGACGAACTGCCCACCCGTACCTCCGGCAAGGTCGACCGCAACGCGCTGCCCTGGCCGCTGCCCGGGGCGGGCACCGACGACGACGATGACGCCGATGACTTCACCGCCACCGAACAATGGCTCGCCGACCGCTGGACCGACGTCCTCGGCGCTCGCATCGCCAGCGTCAACGCCGACTTCTTCACCGAGGGCGGCGGCTCGCTGTCCGCGGCGCAGCTGGTGACCGCGCTGCGGGAACGGTATCCGCAGGTCACCGTCGCCGACCTCTACGATCACCCGCGGTTGGGGTCGCTGGCGCGGATGCTCGACGCGATCGCGCCGGCCACGGTCGTCGTCGAACGCGAGGTCACCCCGACTCCGCGTCGTACCGGTATCGCCCAGATCCTGCTGTCGGTGCCGCTGACCACCCTGACCGGGCTGCAGTGGGCGACGTGGCTGGGCGTGACCAACAACGTCGCGGGCGCCGCGGCCCGTGCACTCGATGTCTCGGTGCCGTGGCTGGTCGAGGTGAACTGGTGGGTGGTGATCGTCGCCTTCGCGATCTTCATCACGCCGCCGGGCCGGATGCTGATTGCCGCGGCCGGAGCGCGGGCACTGCTGGCCGGCGTCACCCCCGGCGACTACCCGCGGGGTGGGTCGGTGCACGTCCGCCTGTGGGTGGCCGAGCGGCTGCTGGAGGCCGCGGGTGCGGCAAACATGTCCGGTGCACCGTGGATGATCTACCTGGCACGAGCGCTGGGCTCGAGCATCGGCCGCGGCGTCGACCTGCACACCATCCCCCCGGTGACCGGGATGCTCACCGTCGGTGAGGGCGCGTCGATCGAACCCGAGGTCGACCTGTCGGGATGGTGGATCGACGGCGACGTCGTGCGCATCGGTGAGATCGTGATCAAGCGCGGCGCCTCGATCGGCGCCCGCTCGACGCTGGCACCGGGCGCGGTGATCGGCCGCGACGCCGAGATCGGGCCGGGCTCGGCGGTGTTCGGCCGGGTGAAGAAGGGCCAGCACTGGGCCGGTTCGCCCGCGGTCAAGGTGGGCAAGGCCGACCATCCGTGGCCGGCACATCGCCCGCCCCGACGATCGGGCTGGGTCCCGGTGTACGGGGTGTCGTCGTTGCTGCTGGCCGCGATCCCGCTGATCTCGCTGGCCGCGGGCCTGGTGGTGATCGGCACGTGGGCACTGCACGCCGATCGGCTGCGTGACGTCGCCGTCCGCGCGTTGATCCTGACCCCGGCCGCGACGCTGGTGAGCCTGGGCGTGTTCGCCGTGATCACCGCGGTGCTCGTACGACTGCTGGGCCTGGGGATGACCAAGGGGTATCACCCGGTGCGGTCGCGGGTCGGCTGGCAGGTGTGGATGACCGAACGGCTGCTCGATTCGGCGCGGACGTACCTGTTCCCGCTGTACGCAAGCCTGTTGACGCCGTGGTGGTTCCGCATCCTGGGCGTCAAGGTCGGCAAGGGCACCGAGATCTCGACCGCACTGGTGTTGCCGAAGTTCACCACCATCGACGACGGTTCCTTCCTCGCCGACGACACCATGGTCGCCTCCTACGAACTCGGCGGCGGCTGGCTGCACATCGACGACGCGAAGATCGGCAAACGCTCCTTCCTCGGCAATTCCGGGATGGCCGGGCCGGGCCGCAAGGTACCCAAGAACGGCCTGGTCGCCGTGCTGTCGGCGGCTCCCGACCGGGCGAAGTCCGGCTCGAGCTGGTTGGGCAGTCCGCCGGTTCGGTTGCGCCGCACCGCCGCCCATACCGACACCTCACGCACCTTCGATCCGCCGATGCGCCTGAAGGTGGCCCGGTCGGTCATCGAGACCCTGCGTCTGATCCCGGTGATGGTGTCGTTCGTGCTCGGGCTGTTCATGCTGATCGGTCTGCAGTACATCGCTTTTCACGCGAACTACGTGATCGCCGGGTTGGTCAGCGGACTGATCCTGCTCGTCGCGGGCGCGGCGGCCTGCTGTATCGCCGCAGCCGCCAAATGGCTCGTCGTCGGACGCATCGTGGTCTCCGAGCATCCGCTGTGGAGTTCATTCGTGTGGCGCAACGAGCTCTCGGATGCGTTCGTCGAAACCGTTGCCGCACCGTGGTTCGCCAATGCCGCCACGGGTACGCCGATCCTGAACCTGTGGCTGCGGATGCTCGGCGCCACCATCGGTCGTGGCGTGTGGTGCGAAACCTACTGGCTTCCCGAGGCCGACCTGGTGACGTTGGGTGACGGCGCCACCGTCGAGCGTGGCTGCGTGGTGCAGACCCACCTGTTCCACGACCGGGTGATGGCCATCGACCGGGTGGTCCTGGAACCGGGTGCGACGATGGGCCCGCACTGCGTCGCCCTGCCCGCCTCGGGGATCGGGACGTCGGCAACGGTGGGTCCGGCGTCGTTGGTGATGCGTGGTGACGTGGTGCCTGCACACACCCGGTGGCAGGGCAATCCGATCGCGCCCTGGTTCGGCTGACGCGAAGGGCCGCAACCGGAATCCGGTTGCGGCCCTTCTTTTCGATTGTTCGCACACGACGCGCTCAGAGGGTGTCGGGGCCGCTCTCGATCTTCTTGGGCAGCGTGCACAGTGTGACGATGCTGATGACGACGAGCATGACGCCGCCGACGAAGACGACGACCGTGACTGCGTACTGACCGAGGACGATCATCACGATGCCGGCGATCACCGAGATCACGCCGGAGAGGATCAGGAACCAGGTCGGGGAGTGTTGTGAACCGGAAACCGCACTGAACAGGTCGTGGACGCCCTGGAAGATCCAGCCGATGCCGATGAACAGTGCGAGCAGCCACACCGCGTCACCCGGGCTGAACAGGGCGATGATGCCGACGAGCAGGGTCAGCACCCCGACGACGCCGAGCAGCGCCCGCAATCCGGTGGAGAGAAATGTCGCGGCAAATGCCTGGTAGAGCCGGAAGATCCCGGCGATGATCAGCGAGATGCCGAACAGCACGGCGAGCACGAGAGTGGTCGCGCGGGGCCAGAAGACGGCGACGAGGCCGAGCACGATCCCGACGATGGACGTCACGATCAATGCCGTGCGGACCGCGCCGATGATCTCGTTCGGGAATTGTCTGGTGTTCACACCGAATGTCATTGCCGAAGATTATCCCGAATTCGGTGTCGGGGATGAGAGGTCGGCGCAGGTTGGGCCGAAGGACTCTCGGCGGTATCGCCCGATCGACCCGCGCATCATCCGCAGCGGGTGAACCGGTAGACAAGATGATGTGAGCGATATCGCCTTCTTCCGGCCCGACACCGACGGGCGGGTGTTGCCACTTGCCTACGCCCGCAGCCTGTGGGCGCCGGGCACCCTCAACGGACCCGCGGTCTGCGCGCTGGCCGCGCATGCAGCCGAGCAGCGGATCGCCGAGCCGGGTTTCCGGGCGGCACGTTTCACCATCGACCTGTTCAAGGCGGCGCGGGAGATTCCGACCACCACCCGAGCCCGTGTGCTGCGAGCGGGTGGGCGGATTCGGGTCGCCGAGGTCGACGTCGTGCAGTTCCCCGACGACAGCGCGGCAGAGGCCGAGGCCGAGGTAATCGTGGCGCGGGCGACCGCGGTGTTCCTGCGCGAGTCGCAGAATCCGCCGGGGCAGCGGTGGCAACGTGATGCCGGGGCGCGCACCTTCTCGCCGCCGACGACCGCGGTCGACGACTGGGCACCCCGCTTCGCCTCCGACGCCGCTGGTGTCGGGGAATGGGACCAGAACATGGGCAACCACCAGAACGGGCTGCGCAAACGGGTGTGGACACGGGCCGCACCGGCGGTCGTCGGGACGGAACTGACACCGTTCGTACGCGCCGCGATCAGCGCCGAATCGACCAGCCTGATCTGCAATTGGGGGACCACGGGGATCGGTTTCATCAATTGCGATCTGACCGTGGCCCTGTCGCGGTTGCCGCGCGGCGATCGCATCGGCGTCGAGGCCGACTCGCACACCGAGCACGACGGGATCTCGGCGTCGACGGCCGGGCTCTACGACGCCGACGGGATGTGGGGTGTCGGGATGGTGACGGCGGTGAACAACGCGGCGGCCGAAATCGACTTCACCAGCGTTGATGTGCGCGGGCGCTATCGCGAAGCGTGATCGCTGGGCACACGCGTGATCCACTCGCCTTTGCTAGGGTCCACCGCATGACCCGGCCTCGCCTGCGCCCGAGATCGATTCCCCTGGGCCCGAGGACGGCGGTGGCCGTCGCGGTCACGACGATCGGCCTGATGGTGGCGGGCGTGGGCGGCGGACCGGCCGGCGCCACCACATATGCCGCAGGCATGAGCAGTACTGTCGCCCGGCTCACCGGCCCCGGCGCCATCAACGACACCGTCGGACGCTACGACATCCTCGGCACCGACCTCGGCGTCATGTGGGACAACGGACGCGGCGAGATCCTCACCGCCTTCGGCGATACCCAGTCCTTCGACGGACGGTCCCTGCTCTACGGGTCGTTGTTCCACTGGCGCTCGAATGTGTTGTTGCGCAGCACCGATCACAACCTGGCCGACGGCATGACCTTCACCGGCCACACCGGCCCACCCGGACATGCCGGCCGACTGCTCAAACCCGACCTGCGCAAGGAGATCACCCTGATCCCGACCGCCGGTGTGGCCGTGGGCAAGACGCAGTACCTGAACTTCATGTCGGTCAAACATTGGGTCGCCAACAGTCATTGGGTCACCAACTTCTCCGGCCTCGCGCGCTCCGATGACAACGGACGCACCTGGCGGCGTGTGGGACCGCAACGCGCCAACTCGGGCGGCAACGTCAAGTTCCAGATGGCCGCCTACCTCAAGGTCGGCGACACCGTGTACCAGTACGGCACACCCGACAGCCGTTGGGGCGCAGTCTATCTGGCGCGTGTTCCGGCGTCGCAGATGGAGAACATCAACGCCTACGAGTATTTCTCGAACGGCCGGTGGGTGCCGCGCGTCCCGAGTGCGGCTACACCGATCATGGCGCCGAAGAACGGCGAGATGTCGGTGGCGTGGGATTCGTATCTTGGCAAATACATTTCGTTGGTACAGACCGAGCCGGGCGTCAAACTGCGGACCGCGGATCGGCCCGAGGGACCGTGGTCGGCCGGCGAACTCGTCGTCTCCCGCGACGACCCGTACTCGGGGTACGCGCCGTTCATCCATCCGTGGTCGACGTCGGGCTCGACGCTGTATTTCACCTACTCCGTGTCGTTCGGCTATCAGGTCTATCTGATGCGGTTGCCGTTGCGTCGCGGGTGATCGCGGGTGAAATACAGCGTCGAGCGGGGACCTACCGGCCGAGCATGGCGTTCATCCGATCGATCTCGGCCTGCTGAGTGTTCTTGATCTGCGTTGCCAGCGACCGTGATTCGAGGTCGATCCCACCGGCAAGTTCCGCATCGGCCATGGTGATCGCCCCTTGGTGATGGGCGATCATGCCCTGCAACCACAACGTGTCGAACTGTGCGCCGCGGGCGTTCTCGAGCGACGTCATTTGCGCGTCGGACATCATCCCGCCCATGTCACCGCTCATCGAGTGACCGCCGTGGCCGCCCTCGTCGTCGACCGCGACGCCCCACGACTTCAGCCGCGCGGTCATCTGATCGATCTCTGGCTGCTGGGCATTCCTGATCTGCGTTGCCAGCGCACGCAATTGGGGATTGTCGGTTCGGCTGGGCACCAGGTCGGCCATCTCGACCGCCTGCTCATGGTGCGGGATCATCATCTGGTTGAACATGACATCGGCCTGGTTGTGCGCTGCGTTCTGGGTCGACGAGGTTGCCGTCGTGCCATGTCCCGAGGACTCGTGCCCGGCGGGCGACGAGGACTCCGACGACGAACAGCCCGCCACGATCAATGTGGCCGCGGCGAGTGCCGTTGCCGCCGAGGCGGCCCTGCGGGTGGTGCGAAGAGACATCTGAAAGCTCCTGTGTGAGAGTCGATATGGCTGTGATGGTGGTCCGGGACCGGTCCATCAGCAGCGGATCACCGACAGGCTCAGATGTGTGGGCTGCGCCCAGGGTGGTGGTCGCCCGAGGTGCCCGAGGAGAGCGGGGGCGATGCCCACCAGGGCGGGCAGCGCCGCGAATCCCCAGACGAGCACCAACAGAATGATCGGCGGCAGTGGCGCGTCGTCGGCGCGCACGAAGACGCAGTGATGACCCAGGACGCAGTCTCCTGCGTCGCTCAGGTGGGAGACTTCCGGGTCCGCGGCGTCGGTCATCGTCGCGGCGCTGTGGTGTTCAGTGCCGTGGTGTTCAGTGCTGTGGTGCGTTGCAGCGTGTGCCTCGCGCGGGGCGCCGGCGACGAGGGAGTGCATGAGCAGCACCGCGATGGCGAGCAGCCCGATGACGCAGACCCGAAGCAACCACTGCCGGTGGTCGATTCGTGGGACGCGCATCGCCGACCAGCCTAACCGGTGGGGCCGCCTCAGCCGACGGGCGACGCCTCGGCGTCTGCCTGCGCCCTGCGTTTGTTGCGTGGCGCGATGAGCTTGCGGTCGACGAGTTGGTAGACGGCGACGACGAGGGCCGCCAATGCCCAGCCGAGCAGGATGTCGAACACGTAGTGCTCGGCGGTGTAGACGAGGGTGAACGCCATCGCGAACGCGTAACCCAGGAACAGTGTTCGGCCGAGCGCTTTGACGCGCGGCCACATGAACAGGGCGAGCAGCATCGTCAGCGCGGCGTGCAGCGAGGGGATGGCGGCGACCAGGTTGGATTTCCCCTGGCCGATCTCGATGAGGTTGGACGCGACGTGGATGTTGAGGAACTCCCACCCGCGCGCGGAGATCCGTTCGACGTACGGTGCCGCGCCGGCGTGACTCGGGTCGAACGGGCCGAGAATCCCGCCGGGCTCAGTGGCCTGCGGGGTGGTCATGCAGATCGCCTCGCGCGGTCCGTCGGCGACCTCGGCGGCGGTGCACCGGGCGGCCGCCCATGGTGGTGCGGCGGGAACGAACGTGTATCCGATGAGCCCGAGGAATGTGGTGGCGATGAAGCATGCGGCGAAGCGTCGCCACGTCGCCCGGTCGCGCAGCCAGAGGATGGCCGCGAGCGCGTAGGGGACGACGAAGTACGACATGTAGACGACGCTGGTGATGACCTCCCACCACGGCGCCGACGGCGACTTCAGGTGCTCCTGCAGCCACACCGTGGGAACCACCCCGAAGATGTCCTTGTCGACGTCGGGGGCGAGGTGCCAGGCCACCGGGACCTGGATGAACTCGGCGACGTTGCGGGTCCAGTCGTAGAGCAGCAGGATCAGCGCGAACGGCGCCCAGTCGATGACGACCGTGATGACGCGGCGGCGCCCGATACTGGCCGCGATCAGCCCGAGGCACAGCAAGATGATCAGACGGGTGCGGTCGAAGGCGAGCCCGTGCTCGACGATCTCCCACACCATGAACAGCGCCCACGCGACGATCGCGACGCGACGGACCATCGTCAGGTCGCGGCGCTTCTCGGGTTCGGCCTCCATCTCGGCGGCTGCGGCGATGTCGGCGAGGATCGGTCCGAGTTCCGGCGGGTCGTCCGCGCCGGATGTTGCGTCGGTCCCCGCGTCGTCGGTCCCCGCCTCATCGACGCCGGGATCGTCGACGCCGGGATTGTCGTCCTGTTCCGCTATGGATTCGCGTACGGCCTGCTCAGGGGCCTGCCGTCGGCGGCGGTCGTCCAGCGAGGGCACATCGATTGCCTCGTCAACACTCACGCGAAACCGCCTCTTCATCACCGCACTACCGACACGTAACCCGCAGTCAGCCTAATGAACATTCCTGAATGTGGCCGGTCGCCTCGCCCCTTCGCACGTCAGGAGTGCCGAAGATGCCGACGGGCCGACGCTGGTCGACCTTGCGACCTAGACTTCGAGTGGGACACATCACACGCGCTTGCGATTGTGAGACACGTGCCCGATCGGCAAGGCCGGCATCCGGTCAGGAGGTTGTAGATGCCCAACAGGTTCCTGCGCTACGGCGATCAGCGCTACATCATCACCAAGGAAGCCGAAGCGCGGCTCGACCGTGCGCTCGAGTCCGTGTACTCGCACGGCGGCGGTCATCAGTGGTTGAACCTGTACCCCGACACCGAGGCACCGTGCCGACTGCTGATCGCGTCCGGCGTACCGATCACCGTCGAGACCGAACCCAACGACTGAGCGACTCCGATCCGCGGGGTGCGGGCTGCAGGGCTCGGGTCGGGGTGCGCGCCCTAAGCTGGCAACCATGCGCATCGGAGCTCACTTGCGGGAGGACGACGACCCGCTGACCACCGCAACGGACCTCGGCGTCGACGTCTTCCAGATGTTCGTCACCGATCCTCAGAAGTGGAAGAAGCCGGTCCCCCGTCCGGACGCGCAAGCCTTCCGCGAATCCCCGATCGACGTCGTCGTTCACTCGAGCTATCAAATCAATGTGGCCAGTCTGAACAACCGGCTCCGCATGCCCTCCCGTAAGGCCGTCGAGGAGCAGGCCGCCGCAGCCGCCGACCTCGGGGCGTTCGGTCTCGTCGTCCACGGCGGTCACCTGCGCGACGGGGAAGATTCAGCGGAGGGGTTTGCCAACTGGCGCAAGCTGTTCGACCGTCAGGTCGACAAGGGCGGCTTCGGGGTCCCGATCCTGATCGAGAACACCGCGGGCGGCGACCATGCGATGGCCCGAACCCTCGATGCCATCGATCGGCTCTGGGAGGCGGTCGGCGACTTCGAGCAGGCCGGCTTCTGCCTCGACACCTGTCACGCGTGGGCCGGCGGCGAGGATCTCGTCGGACTGGTCGAGCGGGTTCGGGAGATCACCGGGCGCATCGATCTGGTGCATCTCAACAACTCCCGCGACGAGTTCGACTCCGGCCGCGACCGTCACGCGAACCTGGCGTCGGGGCACATCGACCCGGAGGTTCTCGTCGCCGTCGCGGCGGCGGCCGACGCGCCCATCATCCTCGAGACGCCGGCCGAAGGAATCCCCGACGATCTCGACTACCTGCGGTCGGCCCTGTAGCGCCCCGGTGATCGAGGCGCCCTGTTTCTGATGGTCGAGGACCTTCCCCCGATGGTCGAGGTGCGAGGCGCGTGCGCCGAGCCTCGAGACCCGATGAGCCACAGCTGGTTCCACCCCACAGACATAGAGATCGTCACCGCGGGAATGTGACAATCACCTGCCCCGTCCGTCGACTCCGCCACTCCACCCGCCGATCCAGAAAGAGCGTCGGCACCCACTCGGCGAGATGCTTGCGTTGATGATCGGCCCGGCACAGTGGGATCAGATCACCGAGCACCGTCCACCCGCCGGCTTCGGGGTCGGCATGGTTGAACGGCCGCCAATGATCGAGGTCGCACAGGTGTGACGGCATCCCACAGTACGGGTATCGGCACCAGGCGTCGTTGGCGAGCACCTCAGCGCGCAAGGTCGCGCTGGGTGCATACGTCAATGCCCCAGGGGGTGGCACGGTGTGACCACCGTGTCCGGTCGGATCCGTAATCCAGGACGATCTCCTCGAACGACATCCCGGACTCATCACCGGTATCGACGCTGTCGGTGTCCGCGTCAATGTCCGCGCCACGGTGGGCGGCGCGCGCCATGATCGAGGCCCGATTCGTGGAGAGTTCCCCGTTCAGATAGGCGGCGCGGATCAGTGGGAGTTCTTTGAGGAGGTCCGCCAGCGCTATCCAGCTGCCGGCTTTGCTTCGGGAGATCGTGAATTGTAGGGACACTTCGGCGCGTGCGAGTTTGTCGGCGTGCTCGATCACCGAGCCCCACACCTCGACCTCGGACTGGCCCGCCAAACGCTCGCGATACACCCGATCGGCCAGCGCGGCGGCTGCCAGGACCGCGCGCGCTTCATGTTTGCGGGACTCGCGGAGCAGGTCCGGGCCGGTCTCGGTGAGCTCGTCGCGGGACATCGACCCTATGGTGGTCGCGTCGGCATCCGGATCGGTGAACGTCAATGTGGTCGACATCCGAACAACCTCCCCTCCCGCGATCGGACTTGATGAGAACAAGTGTACGAAGAGGTACCGACAAAACCTGCGTGGCGATCGCTCGGCTCCAGAAATCTGTGGATAACTATTTTCTACTCATCGACCGGGCGCTCAATTTCATCGACCGGGCGCTCCATTGCGTCGAGTGGGTCATGGATGTGGTTGCGATGCTTGTCATCTCGCCGGGTCTCGAGGCTCGCCGCACGCGGCTCGCACCTCGACCATCGGGGGGAAGGGGCGAGCGTCGGATGGCGGAACCCCTCGACCATCGATCCAAGAAAACCGAGTGATGCTCCGGCCCTTTCCATCCGATGGTCGAGGTGCCGAGGAGCGATAGCGACGAGGCCTCGAGACCCCTCTCGCCGATGAGTATCCGCACCACCCGCCGAGCCGAACCAGCACCGACGCAAGCGGTCTCGAGGCTCGCCGCAAGCGGTCTCGAGGCTCGACGCACGCGGCTCGCACCTCGACCATCAGGGGGCGGGAGCGCACTAGCAACGGGGGCGGGAGCGGTCGACGACCGGATCAGACCGCGGCGTCGAGCCTCGTGCGCTGCTCGTCGGTGAGGGTCAGTTCGGCGGCGTCGAGGGCGGCGTCGAGCTGGGCCGGCGTGCTGACGCCGACGATCGGGCGGATCATTGGCGAGCCGCCGAGTAGCCAGGCGAGGACGACCTGACCGGGAGTGGCATCGAGTTCATCTGCGACGCCATGCAATTCGGCCAGGCGTCGGGTTGTTCCCGGGTGGTCGTAGGCCTCGGGGAACGGACGGTCGGCGCGGTCGAAGCTGCCCTGGATCAGCGGGCTGTACGCCCACAGTTCGATCTCGGGATGGGTGGTGACGTAGTCGATGGTCTCGTCGGTGACGAATCCGAAGCGGTGATCCTTACCCGGCACGGTGGTGTCCGGGCGTGGCCGGACGTACGACGTCGACAACTGCAGTGCGGTGAACGGCGCGGTGCCGGCGACCGACGCGAGGGCGCGCGCCTGCTCCACGCGCCATGTCGGATGGTTCGAGATACCGATCCGTCCGACCACGCCGTCGTCGACGAGCCGACCGAACGTCGAGACCACTTCGGCCATCGGAGTCTGCCGGTCTTCCAGGTGTGCCCAGTACAGATCGATGTGATCGACCTGTAGTCGCGCGAGACTCGCCTCGATCGACCGCATGACGACGTCGTGACCGAGACCGACAACCTCACCCGGCCGTCCGGGGACGGGCTCCGGCCCGACCTTCGTCGCCAGCGTCACCTGTTCGCGCACTCCGGGGTTGTCGGCGAACCACCGACCGAGCATCGTTTCGCTCTGTCCGCCCGAGCCCGTCCCCGATGCCCAGAACGCGTAGCAATCCGCGGTGTCGAGCGTTGTTCCGCCGCGTTCCAGGAATCGCTCGATCAGCACCCGGGAAGTGGCATCGTCGGTGCGCGTGCCGAAGTACATACATCCGAGGACCAGGGAATCAGTGGGCATGCGGACAGGCTAGCCGCCGGGGTTTTCGATAACGGCCCAGAGATTCGCGCTACAGCACATCGCGCTTGCAGAAGTTAGCGGACGTCACAGAAATCTCGGCTTGTCGACCCTGCGAACGAGTTGTATCCTGGGGTTACCGGCGAGTAACTTAGCGGTCGTTCGGTCGTGTTCCCTTCAGAGCATCCACCGGGCGTTTGCACGAGTTCACCTGCCGACACATCCAGCGACCACCCGCGAGGGATTCAGCCCGCATCAGATAGGAATCCAAATGGGCCACTACAAGAGCAACATGCGCGACCTGCAGTTCAACCTCTTCGAGGTCTTCGAACTGGACAAGGTGCTCGAGTCGGGGGAGTTCGGCGATCTGGATCATGAGACCGCCGTGGACATGCTCCGCGAGGTCCGGACTCTCGCCGAGGGCCCGATCGCGGAATCCTTCGCCGAGGCCGACCGCAACCCGCCGGTCTTCGACCCGGACACCCACAGCGTCACCATCCCGGAAAGCTTCAAGAAGTCCTACAACGCCCTCGTCGAGGGTGGCTGGGACAAGGTCGGCGTCAACGAGGAGCTCGGTGGCATGCCGGCGCCCCGATCGCTGTACTGGGCGATCGGTGAGATGATCCTCGGCGCCAACCCGCCGGTGTTCATGTACGCAGCAGGCTCGGGCTTCGCGAACATCTTCTACGACAACGGAACCGACGAGCAGAAGAAGTGGGCCGCCATCTGCTCCGAGCGCGGCTGGGGCGCCACGATGGTGCTCACCGAGCCCGACGCCGGTTCCGATGTGGGCGCCGGACGTACCAAGGCTGTTCAGCAGGAGGACGGCTCCTGGCACATCGACGGCGTGAAGCGCTTCATCACCTCTGCCGACCAGGACATGACCGAGAACATTTTCCACCTGGTGCTCGCCCGCCCCGAGGGCGCCGGCCCGGGCACCAAGGGGCTGTCACTGTTCTTCGTCCCGAAGTTCCATTTCGACTTCGAGACAGGTGAACTCGGCGAGCGCAACGGCGTTTTCGTCACCAACGTCGAGCACAAGATGGGCATCAAGGCGTCGGCCACCTGTGAGGTCACCTTCGGCCAGCACGGGGTCCCGGCCAAGGGCTGGCTCGTCGGCGAGGTTCACAAGGGCATCGCGCAGATGTTCCAGGTGATCGAGCATGCGCGAATGATGGTGGGCACCAAGGCGATTTCGACGCTGTCGACCGGTTACCTCAACGCTCTCGACTACGCCAAGGAGCGTGTGCAGGGCGCCGACATGGTGCAGATGACCGACAAGGCCGCGCCGCGGGTCACCATCACCCATCACCCCGACGTCCGTCGTTCGCTGATGACCCAGAAGGCCTACGCGGAGGGGCTGCGCGCGATCTACCTTTACACCGCCTCGCACCAGGATTCCGTTGCCGCACAGATCGTCTCCGGCGCCGATCCCGAGATGGCACACCGCGTCAACGACCTGCTGCTGCCGATCGTCAAGGGTGTCGGCTCCGAGCGTGCCTACGCCAACCTCGGTCATGAGTCGCTGCAGACCTTCGGTGGGTCGGGCTTCCTGCAGGACTACCCGATCGAGCAGTACATCCGCGACTCGAAGATCGACTCGCTCTACGAGGGCACGACGGCCATCCAGGCGCAGGACTTCTTCTTCCGCAAGATCATTCGCGACAAGGGTCAGGCCCTCGCGCATGTTGCCGGGCAGATCCAGTCGTTCATCGACACCGAGGCCGGCAACGGCCGTCTCAAGGCCGAGCGCGCGCTGCTCAAGACCGCCCTCGAGGACGTGCAGGCGATGGCCGCATCCCTGACCGGCGACCTGATGGGCGCGCAGGAGAACCCGAAGGACCTCTACAAGGTGGGTCTGGGCTCGGTGCGCTTCCTGATGTCGGTCGGCGATCTGCTCATCGGCTGGCTGCTCCTGCGCCAGTCCGAGATCGCGCTGGCCAAGCTCGATGAGGGCGTGACCGGCGACGACAAGTCCTTCTACGAGGGCAAGGTCGCCGTCGCGAGCTTCTTCGCCAAGAACATGCTCCCGCTGCTCACCTCGATCCGCACCACCGTCGAGAACATCGACGGCGAGATCATGGAGCTCGACGAAGCCGCCTTCTGACACAAGAGAACGCCGCACAGCCGAGGGGCCGGGGTCTCCGTCGAGATCCCGGCCCCTCGGCGATTCGGCGCATACTGGACGACGTGAGCGCACGGACCTTCCGGATGCACTCCGTCTGGCCACTACCCTTCGACCACCACATCGTGCTGGCCGCGCTCGCCGACGCCGATTCCTACCCCAGCTGGTGGCCGCAGGTCCGCGAGGCGACGAGGGTCGACGACACCTCCGGCGATGCGGTGCTGCGGTCATTGCTACCGATATCGCTTCGGGTGCACGTGCGTGAGGACATCGTCGACCCCGCGGCCGGCGTCCTGCGGGCGCGCGTGGACGGCGACCTGACGGGGTGGACGCGGTGGACCATTCACCCAGGCACCTCCGCCGACGACTGTCGCGCCGAGTTCCGTCAGGTCGTCGACCTCACCACACCGCTGCCGCTCACCCTCATCCGCATCGGCCGTCCGGTGCTGTACGCCAACCACCGGTTCATGATGTGGTCGGGTAGGCGCGGCCTGATCCGGCATCTGAACTGCGCGCGGACCTCCGGCGAATTCTCATATTGACACGCATCCGGGCACCGATCGGTACCCATGTCCGGGCGCGCATACGTAACGTGAGTTGCGGGGGCCTGAGACACCCGGGGGGACCGACCACGTGAGGTGACACCAGATGAAGGCACTCGTTTTCCACGGCCCCGGCCAGAAGGCCTGGGAGGACGTCCCCGACCCAAAGCTCAGTGAACCCACCGACGTCATCGTCAAGATGGACACGACGACGATCTGCGGCACCGACCTGCACATCCTCAAGGGTGACGTTCCCGCCGTCACCCCCGGGCGCATCCTCGGACACGAGGGCGTCGGCACAATCACCGAGGTCGGCGACGCCGTGACCACGCTGGCCGTCGGCGACCAGGTGATCTTGTCCTGCATCTCCTCATGCGGGAAATGCTCGTTCTGCAAACAGGGCGTTTACTCGCACTGCCTGGGCAGCGAGGGCACGTCGGGTATCGGGTGGATCTTCGGCCATCTCATCGACGGCACCCAGGCCGAGTACGTGCGGGTGCCCTACGCGGAGAACTCGGTCCACAAGCTGCCGTCGGCGGTCAGCCCCGAGCAGGGCACGTTGCTCTCCGACATCCTGCCCACCGGCCATGAGATCGGCGTCCGCCACGGTGCGGTGAAACCCGGTGATGTGGTCGCGGTGATCGGGACCGGCCCGGTCGGGCTCGCCGCCATCGCCACCGCGGGTCTCTACGGGCCCAGCCGGGTCATCGCCGTCGACATCGACGCCAACCGGGTCGAACAGGCCCGCCGGTTCGGGGCGACCGATGGGGTCGTGTCGACCTCGTCGGGGTGGCGCGAGGAGATCCTGGCGATGACCGACGGTCTCGGCGTCGACGTCGCGATCGAGGCCGTCGGCATTCCCGACACGTTCCAGATGTGCCTCGACATCGTCCGCCCCGCAGGCCATGTCGCCAATGTCGGTGTGCACGGCAAGCCCGTCGAGTTGCCCATCCAGGATCTCTGGATCTCCAACATCGTGATGTCGATGGGCCTGGTGAACACCAATACGCTTGGCACACTACTGAAGTTGGTGGCACAACGCCGTATCGATCCAGAACCGTTCATCAGCCACCGATTCGGGCTCGGCGAGATCATCGACGCCTATGACGTGTTCTCCCGTGCAGCAGAAACCAAGGCGCTCAAAGTGATCATGAACGCCTGAGGTCCCCGAGAACCACCACGGCCGCGTCGGACCCGAGGGTTCGACGCGGCCGTGACCGCGAGAGGGCTTGTGCCGGAATTACTTCGGTGGCATCCGGATGCCGCCGTCGACGCGGACGACCTCGGCGTTCATGTAGGAGTTGGTGACGAGCTCGACGACCATCGACGCGAGTTCGTCGGGCACGCCGAGACGACGCGGGAACAGCACCGACTCGCCGAGCTTGGCCTTGAATGCCTCGGCGGCCTCGCCCTCCCCGTAGATCGGGGTGTCGATCAGGCCAGGGGCGACGGTGTTGACGCGCACGCCCACGGCCGCGAGGTCACGCGCGACCGGCAGGGTCATGCCGACGACGCCGCCCTTGGACGACGAGTACGACGCCTGGCCGATCTGGCCGTCGAATGCCGCAACACTCGCCATGTTGACGATCGCGCCACGCTCGTTCGATTCCAGCGGCTCGTTGCGGCTCATTGCGGTGGCAGCCAGCCGAATGGCGTCGAAGGTACCGATCAGGTTGATCGCGATGACCTTCTTGTACGCGTCGAGGTTGTGCGCGGAAGCGAAGTCACCATCTTTGCCGATGGTGCGCTGCGCCCAGCCGATGCCGGCCGAGTTGACCAGCACCCGCAGCGGGCCCAGCTCGGTCGCCTGGTTGACGGCGTTCTCGAGATCCTCGGTCTTGGTCACGTCCACGGCGACGAACTTGCCGTCGACCTCCTTGGCGAGCTCACCACCTTTTTCTGCGTTGAGGTCGGCGATGATGACCTTCGCCCCCTTGGCCGCCAGCTGGCGAACCACCGCGGCGCCGATGCCCGACGCCCCACCCGTCACGATTGCACTTGCTCCGTTGATATCCACGACGTCAGCCTACGACGCCTTGTGACAGGCCTAACAACCCGGGCCCGAGCGATCAGTCGGTAAGGGACCGGGCCGCGAACAACGCGACGAGCTCAGCCCGCCGCGCGGACTCCATCGAGGGGTCCAGCCGCCCGCACCTGCGCAACTCGCACACCCCGTGCAGCGCGCTCCACAGCAGTTCCGCGCGCACCTGAACGCCGACGTCCTCACCGAGGGCATCCCCGCCACCGAGCGCCTCGACGAAGGTCGAGAATGCGCGACGCATGATCTCAGGAGTCTCGTCGTGAGCGAACCGCGCGGCGATCGGCATGGCGAACATCGCCTCGTACGTGGCCGGGTTGCGTTGCGCGAAAGCAAGATACGCATCGATCAGGCCACCGACCCGACCTTCGGAGTCCGTTTCGCCGGACACCGAGTCGCCGGACACCGAGGCAACGAACTCCGCGAATCCGAGCATCGCCACCGCCGTCACGATCTCGTCGCGCCCCCCGGGAAAGTGCTGATAGAGCACCGGCGGCGTGTACTCGATCTCATCGGCCAGCCGACGGGTGGTCACCGCGGACCCTGCGACGGCCGTCGCCGCGACGATCGCCGCGTTCGTCACCGGCCACTCCGGTACGGCGCTGTGGTGCACGGTTGCGGTGGCCGCATTGACGGTGTGGCTCGCCCTCTATGCCTTCGTCGCCAAACCGATCAACACACGGCAAACCGGTGCGGCGCTCAGTGGTGTCATCCCCTCCGACGCCGAGGAACTGCAGGAGCGATGGGACTCGGTGATGCCGGCGCGCATCGCATTGCAGACCGTCGCGCTCGCCGCACTCGTCATCGCCCTGGCGATCTGAGCGGCAACCATGACCAGCATCCTGTGGTGGATCGGGGCGGCGATCGGTGTGGGGATCGCGCTGGGCATCATCGTGATCGGCGCCGCCTATCTGGCCCGCAGCGCCACCAACGCCGCCGGTTTCGGCCTGCCGACATCGCTGTCGCCCCACGACCGTGGATGGTGGCAGGTCAAAGGGATTCGTGATGTGACATCCGGTGTTCTGGTACTCGCATTCCTTGTTGCCGGCACCGATCGCGTGCCCCTGCTCCTCGGCGTGCTGGCGCTGATCCCGCTCGGCGACATGCTGATCGTGCTCGGGCAACACGGCAGCCGATCCCGCGCACTCGGGATCCACGGGGTGACGGCGGCGGTTCTGCTCGGCGCCTGCATTCTCACCGCGGTCGGGCAGGCGCCGTGGTGAGCGTTTCGTGATCAAGGTCGAGGAGAACGCGTACTGCCGCGAGGTCCTGGGCACCGAGGCCCACGGAGACGAACATCGTGATCTCGTCGTCCCCGGTACGGCCGATCGCGTCTCCGCTGATAACCGCCCCCAGGTCGGTGGCAACATCGGCGGGATCGACGACTCCATGCCGCAGGGCCGCAACGACGGCCCCGGAGGCGGTCCTGGCGGTGGCCACATCGTCGACGATCACCCGCGACCGACGGAGCGCCTCGGCGTCGATCTCCCGATGGTCCGGCCGGGGTGGCGCACCGACGACATTCAGATGCGTTCCGGCGCGCAGCCATTCGCCGCGCAGGATCGGCGTCGGTGACGGCGTAAGTGTGCAGACGATGTCGGCACGAGAACAGACCTCACGGGGATCGTCGACCACCTGAACGTCACAATCGAAGTGGCTGATCGCACTGACGAACTCCCGTGTCCGCCGAGCGGATCGGGACCAGACGACGACGGTGTCGAGGCTGTCGATGCGCGCGATCAGAAATCGGACGTGCTCGAGGGCCAGCCGGCCCGCACCGATCACCCCGAGAACACGGGCGCCCGCGGCCGCGAGATGACTCGATGCCACCGCGCTCGCCGCCGCGGTACGGGCGGCGGTCAACCGACCACCGGCCAGTATCGCGCGCACCCGACCCGAGTCGAGGTCGGTGACCAGGATCGTCGAGAGTTGGCGTGGTGCACCGCGATTGTTTCGTTCCGGTGAGTCGGTCATGATCTTCGCGACGCAGACACCGTCGACCCCAGACACCGCGATCATCGGATGCACCGCCGCCTGCGCTCCCGGCACCACGATGTCGGCGGCCACCGGGTTGGCGACGACTCCACAATGCAGATCGATGTGCACCTGCTCCACCGCAGCCATCAGACGCAGTGGGTCGAGGAGGTGGTCTATCATCTCGTCGTCGATGGCCACCCCCTCGACACACTGGCCGGTCATCGCACCGGATGGGCGGCCGAAACGGCCAGCGCCGACTCGTCGATGAGATCACCATATGCCAAAGGCTTACGGATCATCCTCTCGTCAAACAGGATTCGGAGCCAGCGGTCGGTGGCGGCCGCGTCGATGCGCGGGGTATCCCAGGTCTGGGACGCCTGCAGCCGGGCGCAGGACTGCGCCAGGTGAGCTGGGTCGGCAGTGGGCCAGCGCTCGGCCATCAGCGGCCTGAGATCTTCGACCAACGCAGTCGCCAACAGATCCATCGCCTCGCCGATGGCATCGACGAACGCACCCAGAGCCGGCACGAGCTCGTCGAAACGGTCCTTGCGGCAGTAGAAGACACTGTTGGGGCCCAGCCCGCCCGACACCGTGTAGTCGACCGCGATGTGTCCGTCGCCCCGGCGCTGTGCCGCCAGCGCGTTGGGCAGATCGAGCACGATCGCATCCCCCAGTCCGCCGCGGAACAGGTCGAGGAACATCGGCGTCGACAGATCGCGCAGGAAGGTGACCGATCGCGGATCGGCTCCCGCCTCTCGCATCAGTCCGGCGGTGAACGCATACGGGGCGCTGCCCCCAATGCCGGGCGCGAGGATTGTGGTCCCCTCCATATCGGTCCAGGCGAACTCACCGACGAGAGCGTCCGTGCGCACGACCAGGGCCTTGGGGAACTGGTGATTCAACTGGGCGAAGGTGGTGAATTGCGTTGCGGTACCGGCGTACATGGCCGGTACCCACAGTCCGCCCAGGGCGACCTCGGCGCTGTCGGCAGCGAGGTCATCGAGGACCCCGGTCCACGGGTCGCGTGCGATGAGCTCGACATCGAGGCCACGTCGGGCGAAGAGACCGTCGGAGTCGGCGAGGTAGGCGGGCAGATAGTTCAGAGCGTGGGAGGTCGCGCTGATGGTCAGGCGTTGCATTGCGAAACCTTTCGAAATTGGATGGATCGTTAACGTGCGGAAAGGGTTTGATCTAGGACTCGGTGTGGATCTCTTCCAGGGACCGCCCGAAGGTCTCTGGGCCGAATCGGGCTGCAACAACGAGGAGTGCGTACATCGCGGCGATCATCAGGAAGACACCGGCGACGCCGGCGAGGCCGAAGAAGTACAGCGCGGCGAACGGCATGACCGCCCCCGCCACATTGCCGATTCCGTTGACCACCGAGGCGCCCATCGCCCGCACCGAGGTCGGGAAGAGTTCCGGCGACCACACCGAGAGCATGGTGTTGAGCAGCATCGTGAAAAACTGGAACACCGCGCCGAGGATGAGAATGGTCGCCACCGAATTAGCGAAGGCGGCGAAACAGATCGCCGAGGCGCAGCCGAGTGTGGCCGCCGACATGACCGTGATCCTCCGCGGCACCCGACCCGCGAGAACTGCTGCGGCGCACGCACCGACAAGGCTGCCGATATTCATGATCATGGTGAACACGAGCGAGTCTGTCAGCGAGTATCCGCGCGACACCAACAGAATTGGCATCAGGAACAGCAGCGTCACCTGCGCTCCGAACGACATCCATGACGCTGTCCCGATGGCCGCGGTACGGCGGAGGTTGCTGCCGCGAAAGACCTCCACGATGGACACTCTCTGCACCACCACCGGGATGTCGGTGGTGGCCACGAACGAGGTCGGCGAGCCTTTCCGGCGAAGATCCGAAAGGCGTTTTCCACCAAGACGGTTCAGGCTCTCGTTGGCTTCGTCAACGCGTCCCTTGTCCACCAGGAAGCGGGGCGACTCCGGAAGGTAGCGGCGGAACGCGACGACCAGCAACGCGGGCACCGCGAGAATGACGTAAGTCCAGCGCCAGGAGTGCGTATTGCCACCGAGGAGGCCGCCGAGCGAGCCGAGGACCAGCGCGAAGAAGCCGAAGGAGGCGATGTTGCCGATGCCGCCGGACGAGATGTTCAGGCTCGCAAGCACCGACCCGCGATAGCGCGTGGCCACGACCTCCGCGAGCAACGCGAGACCGACAGTGAACTCACCACCCAGCCCGACACCGACGATGAACCGGCTGCAGAGCAGCATCTCGTAGTTGACGGCCACTGCACTGATCAGCCCGCCGAGGGTGTAGATCAGCAAGTTGAAGCTGAGTGCGAACCGCCGGCCCCACCGGTCGGCGGCATAGCCGCCGACCAGCCGTCCGACGAGCCCGCCGATGACGGTCGCTGTGTTGATCGCCGTGAGTTGGGCGTTGCCGATCCCCAGTGAGTCCTTGATCAGCGGGCCCATGGAACCGGTGGAGTTCTGTTCGAGGCTGTCGAAGAACAGCCCGGCCATCAGCAGAACGATCACCCAGCCCTGGGCGCGGGTGAATCCGATGCGGTCCAGGGCTGCGGCGAGCGATCCCGTCGCCACGGCATCGCGACCGTTCTGCGGGAAACCGCCTGCGGACGGGGTGGGCTCGGGTGCGGAGGGGACGTCTTTCGGCGCGGCCGAAGGTGAGGTGGTGGACATGAGCGTGTGCTCCAAATGAGAGGTGGAAGTGGGTTGCCGCAGCACCGCGACCTCTAAAGTTGTATACAAACTGTGTTGCATGACGGTGAACTACCGCGTCTATTGCGTTACATCGCGAAGTTGGTCCGCATTTTCGTATACGACTCTCAATCCGGCGCCGCGAATCGCTCCTCGTCCTTACGGAGGTGTTCCTCCATCATGAATCCGGCCTGCACCACGGCACCACTGACGATCGCGTGTGCAATGGCCATGTGATCGAGGGTCGCTCCGTGTCGATCGTCGCCGAGCGCCCACGCCACACGACGATTGACGTCGGCGAGCATCGTTGCGAGCTGCGAGTTGCCGGCACCGGTCACGACCAGTTCGTGGAACGAGGGCCCGTCACCGGCGCGTACAGGTCGTTCCGAGCGTGCGACCGCAGCCAATTCGTCGACGCTCGCGCCGCCACGCCGCTCGGCGGCCAACTGCGCGGCGAGTACCTCGAGCCCTCGCCGCACCTGGAGCAGGCCGAGGCCGTCGGTACGGGGCGCCTGAGCCACCGTGGCCCCGCGATACCGAACCGTGAGAACAAACCCCTCGGACTCCAACTGCGCCAGCGCTTCTCGAACCGGCACCCGTGAGACACCGAAGCGTCGGGCGATGGATTCTTCGATCAGGCGCTGCCCCGCGGGGAGGTCACCGCCGAGAATTTCCTCGCGCAGCGTCTCGGCGATCAGGTCTTTGGGGGAACGATCGTCGGTTCTCTGGGCCACATCCACGCACTGCAGTGTAGGGCGCCGATACGTCGGGCGCCGTCGGCGAACTGCGGAGCGCCGTCGGCGAACTGCGGAGCGCTGTCGGCGTCGGGACGAGCGCCGTCGGCGTCAGATGCACCGCACGATCGGCTCGGGCGCGTAGCGCACGGTCCGGGTGTGCCGGCTGATCAGTGCGCCGCTGCGGGCATCGGTGATGACCCGGGTGTCGCTGGTGGTGAATCCGCGGCTGCCGCGACTCGCGATGCAGTCGGGCCCGCGCGGCACCCGCCGCACCTCCGGCGCGGTGTAGGCGTAGCGCTCACCGGTGATCGACTGGACCTCGACACTTCTCGTGCCCCACAGCCGAACCGTCACCGACGACGGACTCCACGTGGTCTCGATCAGGACGCCGTGGCGCGAGGTGTTGCCGATGACGAGGTCGATGGCGCCCTCGAACACCGTCGCCTCCCGCGCTTCGGGGTACCGCGAGATGTAGTAAGCGTGTTCGGTGTGGTCGACGTCGGCGAGTCCGGCGAAGTAGGCGGCGTTGTAGAGCGTGGTGGCGAACTGGGAGATACCGCCGCCCACCGCGTTCGACGCGCGGCCGTGATCGATGATCGTCGAGCTGACGTAGCCCTGCGCGGTGCCCCGCGGCCCGGTGTGGGTGTTGAGGGAGAAGTTCTTGCCCGGCAGGACCAGCGCGCCGTCGACCTCCGCCGCCACCAGCCGGATGTTCTCACCGGACGCGGACGAGAAACCGCCGGTGGTGTACTCGCCGATCACCTCGGTGACCCCGAGCGAGCGTGCCTTCTCGGTGGACAGGGCGGGCGGCACCGTCCGGTAGACGGCTGCGGCGGTGCGTCGCCCGGCGCCGACGACGGCGCGTTCGAGTGCGGCGAAGGTCTTGTCCCAGTCGACGTGTGCGCCGTCGCGGGCCGGCACGACGCGCGGGCGGCCCGTCGCTAGCGAGAATCTCGCATCGGCGGGCCGGGTCTCGGAGTCGCGCAGCGCGGCCAGCGCCGCACGACCGCGTTCGCGGTCGACGTGCGCGACGAGCCCGCCCCGTCCGTCCGGAACGAAGGTGAGGATGGCGCCGATCTGCCTGGGTGACAGACTCACCCGAACACCGCCGCGACCGGTGATCTCGACCTCATCGGACACCGCACGCGCCGCCGGACCCGCCACGGTCGCCCGCACCACCTCGGCACTCACGGTCGGCGCGAACGGCTCCATCGGCAGTTCCACGACATCACCGTCGAGCCACTCGCGGGCCAATGCCGCGCGCGCCGCGTCACGGTCGACGCGCCGACCGGCGGCGGGCAGATCGGCGACCGGACGGACCCCGTCGTAGTGCACCCCGCCTTCCACCGCGGACCGTTCCAGATCGCGATGATGAGCGGAGATCGCCTCGTCGAACCGCGCGGCGTCGACCCGGACCACCGGCGCGACGCTGTGCGTGCGGCCGAAGAGCGCCAGCAACCGGGTGAGCGGACTACGCGGCTGACGTTGCAGGGCCACCGCGGTCGCGTCGGCGTCGAACATCACGCCCAGCGCTGCGGGGTCGACGGACGCCGAGCCGGATTCGGTACGCAGCCGCACGGGCTCACCCGCCTGCTGTGCCACCTCGTCGAGCCTGTGGTCCAGACGCACCGGGGACAGGTTGCCGACGTCGCGGCCGGCGGTGACCGCACCGCGGGCGGTGTGCCCGGAGGTGACCAGGAGGTCCATGGACAACGTCAGGAGTATGACGTAAATCACACCTATGGTGATTCGTGCGCCCAACCGCCATCGACGTCGCCGCACTGTTCCCACGCTGTCACTCATACCGAACAAATCCGGTCAATGCGACCCGGGTGGCTTCTCCCCATAACGCAATCGAGGGCCTGACCGGCGATTACACGCTGATCAGGCCCTCTGTGAGAGGCGCTCCGGTTGAGCTGTCGGGTCGGGGGTCTGACAGCTCAACCGAAGCTACCCCGTATATCTACGGGACTTTCGCCTTCGTTACAACACGGGGTGTCCATTCATCGGAGGAATCCTGCGCCGAGGAACCCCACGCTGAAGGAATCCCACGCCGAAGAAATCCCGTCAGCCTTCGATGATCGCGGTGACGCCCTGGCCGCCCGCGGCGCAGATCGAGATCAGCGCGCGCCCGCCGCCGTTCTCCTTGATCTGCTTGGCCGCCTGGGCCACGATGCGTCCGCCAGTCGCGGCGAAGGGGTGTCCCGCGGCCAGCGACGAGCCGTTGACGTTGAGCTTGCTGCGGTCGATCGCGCCGAGCGCCTTGTCCAGGCCCAGCCGCTCCTTGCAGTACTCCTCGGACTCCCACGCCTGCAGCGTCGCGAGCACCACCGAGGCGAAGGCCTCGTGGATCTCGTAGAAGTCGAAGTCCTGCAAGGTGAGGCCGTTGCGCTCGAGCAGTCGCGGGACCGCGTAGGTCGGGGCCATCAGCAGGCCGTCGGGGCCGTTGACGTAATCGACCGCCGCAGACTCGGAGTCGACGAAGTACGCCAGCACCGGAATGCCCTTCTCCTGCGCCCACTCATCGCTGGCGAGCAGCACGGTCGACGCACCGTCGGTCAGCGGCGTCGAATTGCCCGCGGTCATCGTGGCGTCGCCCAGCGACACCCCGAAGACCGGCTTGAGCTTGGCGAGCTTCTCGACACTGGAGTCGCCGCGCAGGTTCTGATCACGGGTCAGGCCGAGGAACGGCGTGACCAGGTCGTCGAAGAAACCGGCGTCGTAGGCGGCGGCCATCTTCTGGTGGCTGGCCGCGGCGAGTGCGTCCTGGTCGGCGCGCTTGATGCCGAACTCCTTGGCGGTAATCGCCGCGTGCTCACCCATCGACATCCCGGTGCGGGGCTCGCCGTTGCGCGGGATCTCGATGCCGAGCTTGGGCAGGGCCTTGAGCAGTCCGAGGACCTGATCCTGGGTGCTGCGGGCCCGGTTCACCTCGAGCAGGCCACGACGGAAGCCCTCGGAGACACCGATGGGTGCGTCGGAGGTGGTGTCGACGCCGCCGCCGACCGCGACGTCGTAGCGACCGCGTGCGATGCCGTCGGCGACGGCGGTGATCGCCTGCAGGCCGGTGCCGCACGCCTGCTGGATGTCGAAGGCCGGGGTGTAGGGCGAGAGCGCCGATCCCAGCACGGACTCGCGGATGAGATTGAAATCACGCGACAGCTTCAACACCGCGCCACCGGCCACCATGCCGAGGCGTTCGCCCTGGAGGCTGTAGCGACTGACGAGGCCGTCGAGGGCCGCGGTGAACATGTCTTGGTTGCTGACCTTGGCATATGCCTTGTCCTGCCGCGCGAATGGAATGCGGTTGCCGCCGAGGATCGCAACCGGGCGCTCGGTGCGGGTCTTGGGTGTGTTGGCCACGAGAGATCTCCCAGGTGTCGATTGGTACCTTTAACGTATTCTTACTCCAGAGTAAGTTAGATGTCGAACGGCGCTCCACCCAGCAGCGTCCTCGATCACACCGAGCGTGAGAACAATTCAGAGGAGATTCACGTGGCTGCCAACTCCACGACCGCAGGCCTGTACTCGAGTTTCGTGCACTCCGGGCCGGGTGCGTTCATCGCCAAGCAGGCCGGACTGCCCGTCCCGCCGCCCCTGCGGCGCTACAAGGCCTCCGAGCCGCCGCTCCCCGGCCCGGTGTTGCTCGGCGGGGCCGGCCGTCTCGTCGAACCGTTGCGTGAGCTCCTCTCGGGCCCCGACTACACACTGATCGAGAACGCCACCACCGGTCGCAGCGCCGACAAGTACGGCGGCCTGGTCTTCGACGCCACCGACATCACCACCCCCGCCGAACTGCAACAGCTCTTCGAGTTCTTCCAGCCGATCATGCGCTCGACCGCGGCGTGTGCGCGCTTCGTCGTGCTCGGCACCACCCCCGAACTCATCACCGATCCCGACGAGCACGTCGCCCAGCGGGCCCTCGAGGGATTCACCCGCTCGCTCGGCAAGGAACTCCTCAAGGGGTCGACCGTGCAACTCGTCTACGTCTCCCCCGACGCCAAGACCGGGCTCACCGGCCTGGAGTCGACGCTGCGCTTCGTGCTGTCGGCGAAGTCGGCCTTCGTCGACGCCCAGGTGATCCGGGTCGGCGCCGACGACGCCACCGCTCCCGCGAGCTGGGACAAGCCGCTCGAGGGCAAGGTGGCCGTGGTGACCGGTGCCGCCCGCGGTATCGGTGCGACGATCGCCGAGGTGTTGGCCCGCGACGGCGCCCACGTGATCTGCGCCGACATCCCGGCTGCCGGTGAGGCCCTCGCCGAGACCGCCAACAAGGTCGGCGGCACCTCGCTGCCGCTCGACGTCAGCGCACCCGACGCCGGCGAGAAGCTCGCCGAGCACGCGCTCACCCGCCACGGCGGTATCGACATCATCGTCAACAACGCCGGCATCACCCGCGACAAGTTGCTCGCGAACATGGATGCGGCGCGCTGGAATTCGGTGATCTCGGTCAATCTGATCGCGCCGCAGCAGCTGGTCAACGCGCTCGTCGAGAAGGACGCGTTGAAGCCCGGCGGCGCGGTGATCGACGTGTCGTCGATCGCGGGCATCGCGGGTAACCGCGGCCAGACCAACTACGGCGCCTCCAAGGCCGGCGTGATCGGTCTCGTCGACACCTATGCCCCGCTGCTCGCCGAGAAGGGCATCACGATCAACGCGGTCGCCCCCGGTTTCATCGAGACCAAGATGACCGCCGCGATCCCGCTGGCCACCCGCGAGGCCGGTCGCCTGATGAGTTCGCTGCAGCAGGGCGGGCAGACCGTCGACGTCGCCGAAACCGTTGCCTACTTTGCCAATCCGGCCTCCAACGCCATCACCGGCAACGTGGTCCGGGTCTGCGGCCAGGGATTCCTGGGGGCGTGATGAGCAAGACCATCACCCTCTCGTCGCCGCCGAGCACCGCCGACGTCTACTCCAAGGCGGTCACCGCGATGCTCCCGGTGATCGGCAAGCCCGCCCGGATCCGCGCCGACGCGGCCATCCCGGACCGGCGCTACCGGCTCGGGAACATCCGCATCGATCCGGATCGGCTGCTGGCCTACACCCGGGCGACCGGACAGCAGTTCGGCCCGACGTTGCCGATCACCTATCCGTTCGTGCTGCAGTTCCCGCTGGCCATGAAGATCATGACCGACGGCGACTTCCCTTTCGGCGCAGTCGGTTCGGTGCATCTGGAGAACACGATCACGCGACTGCGTCCGATCGGGATCGACGAGCCGCTGACCATCGAGAATCACGCCGAGAATCTGCGTGAACACCGCAAGGGCATGCTCGTCGACATGGTCTCGGAGATCAGCGTCGGCACCGAGCTGGTGACCCGGCAGGTGGCGACGTTCCTCAAGCAGCAACGCACCAGCCTCTCCGACGAACCGCGCGGGCCGGCTCCGCGGGATCAGGCGCCACCGCCTCCGGATGCGGTGCTCGCAGTGGATCTGGCGAAGATCCGCGAATACGCGGCCGCCTCGGGGGATCGCAATCCGATCCACATGGGCGATCTCACCGCCAAGGCGTTCGGCTTCCCGAAGGCCATCGCGCACGGGATGTGGAGTGCGGCAGCGGCTATCGCCAATGTCGAGGCGCAACTGCCCGACGCCGTCACCTACACGGTGCGGTGGGGTAAGCCAATTCTGTTGCCGGCCAAGGTGAACGTCTACACGCATAGGGTGGACGGCGCCGGGAGCACAGCGAGCGGGCCGAATACCTACGGCGCCGGGAGCTTCGATATCTCGATTCTGAACCGGCGCAAGGGGTATCCGCATCTGACGGCGACCACCCGCACCAACTGAGACACCACGGATACCAGAACTCCCGCCCGGCACTGCCGGGCGGGAGTTCTGCGTTCCTACCGGTGATTCGTCTCAGGAGGGGGTGTGGATTCCGACGCCCTTCAGACCGCGCCAGGTGATGCCGACCAGCAGATCGGTGGCGGTCTCGAGGTCGACGTCGCCCTCGCTCATGCGGTCGGCAACGGCCTCACCGGCGCCGACGAGGGCGATCGCGGTGAGCTCGAAATCGATGTCGAGCGCCCCCTCGACCGTGGTGCCGCGACGGATCAGATCCGACACCATGTCGACGATGTGGCGACGGCTGGTGCTGACGGTGTCGGCGAAGGCCGCCGAGCCGACGGCCACGCGGTAGAGGACCCGCCAGGACTCGCGGTTCTCATCGACATAGCGGAGGAATTCCCGCACCACCGTGCGGGCCTGCTCGCTCTGACGGAGTTTGGGATCGAAACCGACTGCCATCGCGTCGATGAATCGGCCGCCTTCGCGGGCGATACATGCGCTGAACAGCTCTTCCTTGGACCCGTAGTACAGGTAGAGCATCGGTTTGCTAATCTTCGCCTGGGCTGCGATCGAATCCATGGACGTGTCCCGGAAGCCGTTCTCGGCGAACACCGAGACCGCGGCGTCGAGCATCTGCTGCTCGCGCACCGCGCGGGGCAGTCGTTTGGTCCCGCCGACCATGATGGCTCCTCACACTCGCCACACCCCCGCCACGCGGCAGGGATCAGATCATCTTACCGTTCAGTAAGATTCAGCGGTAACCAGCCGCCCGCAACGCGGCGAGGACCTCCGATCGAGACCCACCTCCGAAGCGCCGGCGAATACGGGCGACGTGATGCTCGACGGTCTTGGCCGAGATGAACAACCGAGCGCCGATCTCGGCGTACGTGCAGCCGGCGAGAAGCTCGTGGGCCACCTGCGCCTCACGATCGGTCAACGGCCCCGATGGTGGGCTGAGCTGCGGGGATGGCGCTTCGGCGCTCGTCAGACGCGGGCTCGACAGGTCGGGTGCGGCGGTGTCGGCGCACAGACGGGCGGCGTCCGTCGGTGCGCCGATGGCGACCAGTCCGGCGCGGGCCTGCACCACCCGCGGATCGTCGATCGGTGTTGCGGCGAAGGCCAGATCGTGCACGACACGCGCGGCCGCCGCCAGGGTCGCGGTGCGCTCGTCGCCGGGATTCGCCGACAGTGCCGTCTCGAGCCGGGCGAGCCGGTCCTCGGTGCCCATCCGGTCGCCGGCGGCGGCGCACGCGCGGATCGCGTACCAGTTCCACGTCACCGCCCAACCGCTCATGGTTCCGATTCCGGCGACGACCTCGTCGAATGCGGCGACCTGACCCCGTACGCGCGCCTGTTCGCCCGCTGCGGCGAGTGACAGCCACAACTCGCCGAGGGTGAGGGTGTCGGCGAGCCCGAACTCGACGGCGGCCGCCGCACGCAGTGTCTGTCCGCAGCCGCCGGGAGTCGGCAGCGGGCCGAGCGCGGCGACCTCCGCACGCACCCGATCGGCGGGCGTGGGCGTGACCGGCGCAAGCGTCGGCGCGCCCGCCGCGGTGTGCGGATCGAGCAGCAGCGCAATCCACCGCAGGGCGAGATCACGGCGGTCGGCGTCGAAGACCTCGTCGGCCACCACCCGGGCGGCGAGGACATCCCCGGATTGCACGGCGAGCATCAGCGCGGGCCACGCGATGTCGTCACGATCGGTCAACATCGGCAGCGCCCGCAGCAGTCCGTCGAGCGTAGCGCCGCCGATCGGCTCACCGAACAGGGCTCGCAGCGCGTCGCGTTGCGCCGTGCGCGCGGCCGTCGGCGCCGCACCGGTATCGGTCAGGTAGTGGGCGGCGGCGTCGCGATCCCCGACGTCGAGCAAGGCGCGGACCGCCGTGATCGGTTGCGTCGCAGCATACTTAGGGCCCAGCCAGCGAATGAGGTCGGCGGCGTGCGACGGCCGGCCGGCGGCGAGCGCGATCCGCGCCGCCAGAACGGTCGGGGCGACGTGCGTGACCGCGGGACTCGTTGCAGCTCCGATGATCTCGTCGACAATCTGTGATGCACGGTGGACCTCACCGGCGGCCAGCGCCAGATGTGCTCGGCGCATGGCGATCTCGGACGCATCACCACCGGCGCCTGCGGCCGCGGTCAGGAGCACCTCCGCCTCCGACGCCGACGCCCGGGCCGCCGCCTCGAGCAGCGCCGCACTCACCCGGGGCTCACGAATACCCAGTTCCGCTGCGGCCATCGCATCACCCGGCGAGATCGACCCGACTCCCATGCGGCGCACCACGCTCGCGCGCCGTACCTGCGCAACACGCCCCGGACCCAGCGTCTCCACCAGCGGCCCCTGAGCGGTCGGCACCAGGGTGTCGGCGCTCAGGAGCAGACCACTGCCCCGAGCCCGGTCGACCGCGGTGATCGCGCTCTGCTCGTCGATGTCGAGGACCTCGGCGACCACCGAGGTGTCGAGCCCGTTGCCCTCGACGGCGACGGCGAGGGCGCCGAGCACGGCGTCATCGAGATGCTCCAGGCGCCGCCGGTACGCCTTCCGTGCGAGCACCGCCGCCCTCTCGACGGGATTGAGCGGAGGCGAATCCGGATGTGCCGCACCGAACTCGGATGCCAGCGTCACGAGGATCTCGTCGATGAGGCCCGGTGCACCCGCGCACGTGCGTCGGATGTGGGAGGCCTGCGTCGGATCGAGGTCGACGCGCCGCAGCAGGGCACGATCGAGCACCCACGCGGTCGACACCGGAGTGCACACGCGAACTCCGCCACCCGGACGGGACCGTTGGATGAGACCGGTGATCATGGTGTCGCGCAACCTGTTCTCGGTCGCGGCGAGCACGGCGAGGTGACCGTCGTCGAGCGCCGAACGCAACCGGGCGATGCTCGCGACGGGCCAGGCATGGACGTCGTCGGCGACCACGACGGGCCGGCGACCGTGGGTGTCGGGCGTCTGCGCATCCCGTGGGATGCCGACGACGACCCGCGCACCGGCGGCACGCAGGCGTTCGGCGAGGCTCGTCAGCGCCCGCGACCGGCCGCTGCCGGGCGGACCGACCAGAACGGCGAGATCGAGACCGCAATCGTGGTGGCCGAGTTCGTCGACGACGCGGAGCGCCCAGGGATCGGAATCATCGGCGGGCAGAGGCGCCACGGCGGGGGCCGCGAGGCCCTCGCTCACGGGCACGCCGGAAGTCCGACGAGACCACAGGTGATCTGACCGACGCCACCGAGGACGTCGCCGGGCAACTGGCGCACCGCGCCACCGATTCCGCCACCCGAGCCACTGTTGCCGGAGCCGGAGCCGCCGGACGACGTACCACCGCCGGAGCCGTCGTCGGTGCCGCCGGTGTCGGTGTTCCCGGTGCCGCTACCGCTGCCCGTGCCCCCGTTTGTCGCGCCACCGTTGTCGGTACCCCCGTTGGAGGTCGACGGCTGCGGTGCCGCGGTGGACGCGGCCGGTTGACCGGGCTGCGCGCCGCTCGAGGCGGCCGGGGCACCGGCGGCCGTCGAGGTGGGCGCTCCGGTGGTGGCAG
This sequence comes from Gordonia sp. L191, assembly GCF_030077625.1. Lineage (NCBI taxonomy): Bacteria > Bacillati > Actinomycetota > Actinomycetes > Mycobacteriales > Gordoniaceae > Gordonia > Gordonia sp. L191. Next base: position 4,601,636 of record NZ_CP125996.1, read on the forward strand.
TGCGCCCGGCGGTTCCCGTCGTCGCGGCGGCACCGCCCGACCTCGACGTCGTCGGGCCACCGGCCGCGGCGGACGCCGCCGTCGATCGCGCGGGGGTCGATGCCCCGTGTGCTCCGCTGGGCACCGCACCCTCGGCCGGCGCGGGTGTCGCCGGCTTGGTCGAGCCGACGAGTCCGGTACCCACCGACAATCCGGCGGCAGTGAACACCGCGATGACCGCCACACCGAGCGCGACCAGAACACCGCGCTTGCGATTGGAGAGGCGTTGCGCCGGAGCACTTTCGGAGACCGGTGCCGGTTCGACGGCGTGGATCGGGGCGGGTGCGGGCAGGGGCGCGGCCGCGGCAAGCAGCGCGGTGGCGTCGTCGGGGCCACCGGCAGCGGCAAGACGGTCCGCAGCAAGACAGTCTGCGGAGATCAACGCCGCGCCCACCGCGGCGGCGCCCGACGGATCGGGGTCGAGGATCACCGGGATGTGCAGTGCAGATTCGAGCAGTTCGGAGACGATGGGGACCGACGAGCCGCCGCCGACCGCGACGATCGCCGCCACCCGACGCGGATTGACGCCCGCGGCGGCGAGCGCGTCGCGCACGAGGCTCACCGATTCCAGCACCGGCCCACGCACCAGCTCGTCGACGTCCTCCCGCACGAGCCGGGCCTGCGTGCGATGCTCTCCGACCGAGATGTCCACGGCGGTACCGGTATCCGTCGACAGCCGCTCCTTCGCGGTGCGGCAGCGCCCGCGGAGTTCGGTGAGGTCGGCGAGGATCGAGAGATTGTCGACGGAGGCGCCCAACGTGTGGCCGAGCCCGGTGGCCTCCAGGGTGTGATCGAGCAGTAGCCGGTCGATGTCGCGGCCGCTCACCAGCGTCGAGGTCAGCGGGCGCGTCAACGGTGTCGGATCGGTGCCGGCGGCGAGCACCGTCACCGTGGTGGCGGACGCACCGAAGTCGTAGACGACGACGGGATCACCGTCGGCGAAGGCCCCCGTGCTGTGTTCGGCGGCGGTCACCGCGGTCACCGCCGCACTCGTCCAGTCGCAGCGGTCCGCGGTGAGCCCGGTGGCCGCCTGCACCGCGCGGCCGACGTCGGCGATCACCGCCGGAGACCACCCGTCGGGGACCGCGAACGTCACATGCACGGTCTGGGGGTCCGCGCCGGTGGCATCGAGTATCTCGGTGAGCAGCCGATGGACGGCCTGCGCGTAGAGCGCCTCGGCGAACACCGGATCCCCTGCGGCGTCGACGAGACCGACCGGATCGCCGATGCGATGCAAGAAGTCGTCACGTCCGGCGAGCTCGACCGTCGGACGGGTGACGGTACCCGCCCAGCCGTCGGCGTACGCACCGACCGCGATCGAGAGGTCGGTGCCGATCTTGATGCCGATCGCCAACGCGGTCGCCGCCTCATGATCGCCCACACCCCCGGCCGGCTCGGGTGTCGCGTCATGCCGGATGTCGACGGTCATCGTCTCTCCTCAGTCTCCTCAACCGGCGTGGACGCGCCGGGTGACCCGCAGGTCACACTGCTCATCATGTCGCGACAGCCCGGCGTGTCGTTAGCCGACGGGGCAAAGATGGGGGATTTTCCCCGCATTGGTCACCCGGCGCATGGGCCGTAGGGGGAACACCCCCTCGCCGGGCGTGTCAGGGGGTGGCCGGGCAAGGGGGGATTTTTCCCCGATGTGCCGGCCCGGCGGTCGCCATAGCGTGGTCGTCATCCACCGCATGTCATTTGAGGAGACTTCCCATGAGCAGCAACAATGCCGTTCTCGACTTCATCCTGGGGCTGTTGCGCGACGACGAAGCCCTTGAGGGGTATTGCCGATCGCCGCAGACCGTGCTCGCCGCGGCCGGACTCAGTGGGGTCAGCCCGGCCGAGGTGGCCGCGGCGGCACCGTTGGTCGCCGGCGGCGGCACCGGTGGCGCGCTCGGCGCCATCGCCGGTGCAGGCGGCGCTGTGGGTGCAGGCGGCGCTGTGGGCGGCGGGGCGCTCGGCGGGCTGGGCATCGGCGGCGGGGCATTGGGCGGACTCGGTCTCGGCGGCGCAGCACTGGGCGGACTGGGCCTCGGCGGCGCAGCGCTGGGTGGTGTTGGGCTGGGTGGTCTCGGGCTGGGCGGTGTGAACGTCGGCGGATTCTCTCTCGGCTCCATCGACTTCGGCAGCGTCCTCGGCGGCATCGGGGTCGGCGGCGCCGATCTCTCCGGATTCGCCTTGACCGCAATCGATCTCGGCGGCATCGCCTTCGCCGAGCTGGACCTCGCCGGACAACTCGCGGTCGGACTCGCGGCGACCCTGGCCGCAGGCGTCGGCGCGGGCGGCGCAGTCGCCGGCCAACTGGGTGCCGCGCTCGGCGGCGCATTCGACCTGCTGCTCGGCGGTGACGCCCTGGTCGGGGGTGCACTCGGCAGCGGAGCCGAGATCGGCGGCCACCTGGCAACGACGCTGATCGGTGCGCTGGGCTTCGGCGGCGAGCTCGCCGCCCAACTGTCGTCCTCGCTCACCGCGGTGCTGTCCGTCGGTGCCGGTCTCGTGGGAGCAGGAAGTGCCGAACTCGGCGCCGTACTGTCGGCCGGGCTGACCGCGGGTGGCCAGATCGCCGGAGCGTTCGCCGCGTCGCTGGGCGCCACCCTCGGTGCCGCGCTCGGTGCGGGCGGAGCCCTCGGAGCCGACTTCGCGGCCGGACTGACCGCAGGCCTGGACGCCGCCACCGCACTCGGTGCGAGTCTCTCGGGTGTCCTGGACCTCGGTGCAGGCGCGTCGGCCGCGCTGGGCACCGCGCTGACCGGCACATTCGCCGCGGCAGGTGAGGTCGGTGCCGAACTGACCGGACTTCTCGACGCCGGCGCCGTCGCCTCCCTCGCCGGCGAGCTGACCACCACCCTGTCGGGTGCACTCGCGACCGGTCTGGCCGCCGGCGGTTCGGTGGCCGCCGGGCTCGGCGGTGCGCTGGGCGCCGCGCTGGCCGGCAGCGCAGCCGCTGCCGGTGGCATCGCGTTGACCGCGGGCGCCGGGGCCGGCACCGCGATGTCGGCGGCACTGACCGCGGCACTCGGGATCGGTGGCGCGGGCGGCGCCGGACTGACGGCCGCACTCGACTCCGCCCTTTCCGGCGGCATCTCCACGGCCCTGTCCGGTGGACTCGCGACGGCCCTCGACGCACACACCGACCTGGGCGCCGCTCTCGGAGCAAGCCTGACCTCGACCCTGGGCGCAGGCGGTGCCGTCGCCGGCGACCTCGGTGCCGCGTTGGGTGCCGCGCTCGCCGGCGGAATCGACGCCGACGGCACCGTGAGCGGCCTGCTCGCCACCGGCGCGGGCCTCGACACCGCGCTCGGCGCCACCCTGAACTCGACCCTCGGCGCCACGCTCGGCTCGGCGCTCGGCGCCTCCACCGCACTCGATCTCGGCGGCGCGCTGGCCGGGGTGCTCGACACCGCCGGGGTGGGCGGCGCGCAACTGTCGGCGTTGCTCGACGGTGGCCTCGCCGGGGGGCTGGCGACCGAACTCGGCGCCGTCGGCGGACTCGGCGGCGACCTCGCCGCCGCGCTCGGCGGGTCGCTCGGCGGGATGCTCGCCGCGGCCACCGGCATCGACGGAAGCCTCAGCGGCGCAACGCAAGCCACATTGGGGCAGGTCCTCGCGGCCGACCTGGGTACCGCTCTGGGCGTCGACGGGGCACTGATCGGGCAACTCGGGGGCGCCCTCGACGCAGCACTCGGTGATCAGCTCGCCGGTGGTGGACTGGTCGGGGGTGGGCTGATCGGGGGCCTCGACTCCGCGGCGCTCACCGCGACGACCGGTGAGCTGTCCGGCGCGCTGTCCTCCGCACTCGGCGGTGGCGGCGAGATCGGCTCCGCGCTCGGCGGATCGTTCGGGGCCGTCCTCGGTTCGGCCCTCGGCGGCGACCTCGGCGGCGCCGTCGCGGGCTCGCTCGTCGACGGCGCCGATCTCGGCACCGCTTTGACCTCGGCGCTCGGCGGCGCCTTGAACCTCGACACCGGCCAGGCCGGGTCGATCACCGCGGGCCTCACCTCGACACTCGAAGCCGGCGGCGGCATCGACCGGATCGTCGACGCCGACCTCGTCGCCGTCGCGCAGCCCGCCCTGACACTCGGCCAGAACGGCATCGTCGGCAGTGGTGTGATCTCCGCCGGCGGTGGCGCAGCCCTGCAGACCGCGGCGATCGCCGACGGCCTCGCCGGCGCCGGCTCGGACCTCACCGGCGGTCTGGGGCTCTCGACCGATCTGAACCACACGCCCGACCTCGGACTGGGACTGACGGGCACGTCCGACGCGGGCCACCACCTCGGCGCAACGGTGGACGGGGCGTTGGGCGGCAGCCTCGGCGCGCTCGGCGGCGCCGGACTCACCGGCGCGGGTATCGGCGAGTCGGGCATCGGCACCGGCACCGATCTGGGCACCGGGCCCACCAACGTCGGCAATGATCTGACCGGTGGTCTGGGCCTCGGTGGGGGCGGCGCGGCCGCCGGCGGGCTCGGTGGCGAGATCGGCTCGCACCTCGGTGGGCTGACCGGCGGTGACGCCGGCGGTTCGATCGACGGTCACGGCCTGGCCGGTACAGCACTCTCCGGCCTGCAGAACGCGACGACCACCGAGGGCACCGTCACCGAAAGCGGCCACGGCGCACTCGGATCGATCGCCCAGGTCGGCGCGAACGGTATCGGCCTGGGACCGGGCACCACCGATCCGGGCACCGCCGATCCGGGCTCGACCGATCTGACGGCCGGAGGTTTGGGGACCGGCGCAACCGATTCCGGCGCAACGGGTTCCGCGGCCGCGGACAACCCGCTCGGCCACACCCTCGACGCCACCACCCACGCGACCGGCGATCTCACCTCGGGCCTGTCCGGAGGACTCGAGAGCGGCCTCGGAGGTGGCTTGACCGGCGCCGATTCCGGCACCGAGTCCACGACCCCGCATCCCGATGCCGGACACGGCATCGGGGGCCACGAAGGACTTCTCGGCGGCTGACGACGTCCACCGTCGCGCGCGTGGCCTCACGGCTCGCGCCGCCGAGGAGATGGTGGTCGGTGATCTCCTCGGGGATCACCGACCACATCCCCCCTGCCCTTTCCCTGCCCGCGTGACCGGAGCCGCGGGCAGGGAAAGGGTCTTCGCTTTCTCACCGGGATGCCGCGACCCGAAGGCACCGGTCGGGCTACCGTGGGAGCACCATGTCGCACACATCCGCCGAACAACAGGTCATGTATCCGGCCGCGCCACAAGACAACACGCCGAATACTCCCGCGCCGCACGGCGCCGCGCCCGCTTCCTCCGATCTTCGCCCCACCGGATCGACGATCGCCGATCTCATCGGTCGGGTCGCGGCACTGGCGGCACAGACCCGGCGCGACGACCTGACCGCCCGCTTGCAGGGCGCCCACGCAAGACTCTCCGATCCCCGACTGCGCATCGTCGTCGTCGGCAACCTCAAACAGGGCAAGAGCCAGTTCGTCAACGCGTTGCTGAACCTGGGTGTGTGCGCGGTGGGCGACGACGAGAGCACCGCCGTGCCCACGCTGATCTCCCACGCCGAGCAGCCCGCCGCCCAGCTGGTGGTCGCCGGCACCGACCAGCCGATCCCGATCCCCTTCGACGAGGTCACCGCCGTCACCCCCTCCAGCACCCACACCCAGGGACGCGAGGTGATGCGACTGGAGATCACCGCGCCCGGACCACTGCTGGCCGACGGACTCGTCGTGATCGACACCCCGGGCGTCGGGGGCCACGGACATCCTTATGCCGCAACAACTCTCGGAATGGTCGCGGCCGCCGATGCGGTGTTCATGGTGACCGACGCCAGCCAGGAGTTCACCGCACCCGAGATGGCGTTTCTGCGTCAGGTGGTCGATCTGTGCCCGACCGTGGCCTGCCTGCTCACCAAGACCGACCTCTACTCGCACTGGCGTCGGATCGCCGACGCCGACCGCGGACACCTGCAGACCGCGGGCATCGACATCCCGCTGCTTCCCGTCTCGTCGACGATGCGCGCCCACGCCCTGCGTCTCGGCGACGAACAACTCAATGCCGAGGCGGGTTTCGCCAACCTCTATCGGTATCTCCGGGAAACCGTGGTGCCCTCGGCACGGCGGTCCGCGCGCACCGCGGCCGGCACCGACCTGCGGACCGTCTCCGAGCATCTGGCCCTGACCCTGGGCAGTGAGCTTGCGGCACTGAAGAATCCGGAGACCGCCGATCGTGCGGTGCGAGGTCTGCGCGAGGCCCGGGCCAAGGCCGAGGAACTGCGTCGGTCGTCCTCACACTGGCAGCAGACCCTCACCGACGGGATCTCCGACCTGGCCGCCGACATCGATCACGACCTGCGGGACCGGCTGCGGGCGGTGACCCGGGAGGCCGAGCGCGCCATCGACGACGGCGATCCAGAGAAGGACTGGGATCGGTTGTCGGAGTGGCTGATCGATCAGACCGCGACCGCGGTCGGCGACAATTTCGTGTGGGCGCATGAACGCTCGGTGTGGCTGGCCGAGCGGCTCGCGGAGCACTTCGCCGAGGCCGGCTACGCCGATCTGCCGGCCATCGACATCGCCGGTGTCGACGGCATCCTCGATTCCGTCACCGAGCTCAGCGCGCCCAACACGTCGTCGATGTCGATCACCCAGAAGGTGATCGTCGGGATGCGCGGCTCCTACGGCGGCGTGCTGATGTTCGGGTTGATCTCCACGATGATGGGTATGGCGCTGATCAATCCGGTGTCGGTGGGTGCGGGATTGTTGTTGGGCAGCAAGGCTTATCGCGACGACAAGCAGGCCCGGCTCGCCGATCGCCGCAACAAGGCCAAGGTGGTGGTGCGGTCGTTCACCGACGACGTCAGCTTCCAGGTCGGCAAGGAATCCCGCGACCGGTTGCGCACGATGCAGCGTATCCTGCGCGATCACTTCGCCGAGATCGCCGAACAGGCGGCCCGTTCGATCAACGAGTCGCTCAGCGCCGCGCAATCGGCGGCGGCACTGGAGGATTCCGAGCGCGCCACCCGGGTGGCGACGCTGGAGAGCGAGTTGTCGGCGGTGGCGGCGCTGCGTCGGGCGGCCGAGGAGATCACCGGAAACCAGATCACCGGACCGGCCGCCTGATGAGTCCCGCACCCGGCCGCACTCCCCAGGCTCCCGACCTCATCGCGGCCGCGCGCACGGCCATGGCCGGCGATCGACGCGCACTCGATCGAGTCGAGGAGTGTGAACGACAACTCCACGCGCCCTTGCGGATCGCGCTCACCGGCTCGCTGAAGGCGGGCAAGTCCACCCTGCTCAATGCCCTGGTCGGGCAGGACATCGCGCCGACCGACGCCACCGAGTGCACGCGGGTGGTCACCTGGTATCGCCGGGGCCGCACGGCGTCGGTCACCGCATGCGTCGATGACGGTGCCGCCGTTGCGGTTCCGGTGACCCGCATCGACGGCCGGCTCGGCTTCGACCTCGGGACCCTGACCGCTGATCGTCTCGATCGCATCGAGGTCACCTGGCCGACACGGGCGCTCGAGCATCGCGCGCTGGTCGACACCCCGGGGCTGGCGTCGTTGTCGTCGGACCTGTCGGCGTCGACCGAACGTCTCCTCGCACCCGAGGACGGGCGACCTCGGGTGGATGCGGTCGTCTATCTGCTGCGCACGCTCACCGCCGCCGATTCCGCCATGCTGCGGCGGATCACGGCGGCCATGGGCTCCTCGGCCGGTCCGCTCGGGGTCGTCGGGGTGGTCTCCCGGGCCGACGAACTCGGCGCCGGGCGGGTGGATGCGATGCTGTCGGCGCAGGAGATCGCCGCACGTCTGACCGGCGAACTCACCCGCAGCGGCCTGTGTCACTCGGTCCTCCCGGTGTCGGGGCTGCTGGCGTTGGGGGCACAGACGCTGCGGGAGAGGGAGTTCCGGGCGCTGCTCGCACTGGCCTCGGTGTCCGCCGACGATCTGGAGTCAGCGCTGCTGAGCATGGACCGATTCACCCGCCCGGACATCCTGCCCACCGTCGACCCGCAGGCCCGGCAAGCCCTGGCCGACCGGCTGGGCGTCTTCGGCATCCGACTGGCGGTGACGTTGATCCGATTCGGGACGACGACGTCGTCGGCACTGTCGGCGGAGTTGCTGGCGCGCAGCGGTCTCTCGGACCTCAGCTCCCTGATCACCGTGCAATTCGGTCAGCGGGCCTGGCAGCTCAAGTCGCATTCGGCTCTGCGGACCCTCGACGGAATCCTCGCCGGAAGCCCGGAACCCGCGGCAGCCCAACTGCGTTCGTCGGTGCGACGTGCGCTCGCCGACACCCACGGCTTCCGCGAGCTGCGGTTGATCGGCGCCGTGCGGGCCGGACGAATCGGTCTGCCCGCCGAGACACTCGACGAGTTGAGCCGACTCGTCGGCGACCGGGGCGTGTATCCGTCTGTGCGCCTCGGACTTGCGCACGACGCCACCCCGAATGAGGTGCGCGGCGCGGCGATCGCCGCGGTCGGCAGGTGGCGTACCCGAGCGGCACATCCGCTGGCCGATCCGCAGGTCGTCGACGCGGCCACGGTGGCGGTGCGCAGCGCCGAGGGCATCCTCGCCGAACTCGGACGGCCGGACCCGTCGACCGGCCCGCCCATCAGCCGGGCCACCGGTGCGACCCTCAGCGCAGGGTCGCACCGCCGTCCGGAATGAGGGCCAGCACACCCGCGAGAACTCCGGCGAGCGCCGCCGCCGACGGCAGATAGCGCGACACCCACACCATCGGCAGGACCGTATCGGTATCGGCGGGCAGCGAATTCGTCGTCAGGATCCACGCGACCGCCAGCGCCGTCACGAGCGCCGCCGAGCCGAGCAGCACGGGCCGAGCCGCTGCCGCACCCTGACGCACGAGCAGCGCACCGAGGACCGCCGCGACGACGGCCAGCACCGCGACACCCGCGGCGACCAGCAGCGCGATGGACACGGTGGTGGAGACATCGGCGGCACTCGCGCCCTGATTGTCGGCCGCGAGCTCGGCACGCAGAGCAGTCGTCAACGCGTCACGCGACATCAGCACCACCACCGCGGCGACGACCAGCAGGACCACCTCGAGCACCGCGAACCCGACGGCCAGATGTGTGCGACGCGTGCGCACGACCGGAGGCTGCGCCAACGGGGTGACGGCAACGCGCGGACGTGGTGGCGGTGGCCGATGCGGCGGGTGGGGATCACTCATGCGGGTTCACCCCGCTTTCCTCCGGCGGTCATCAGCACCGCAGTTGTCCCTTCGCCTTGAGGATGCGCACGACCGACTCGTCGACGCGCGACTGGCGCAGTTGCCCGGAACGAACCGCGGACTCGAGGCTGTCGAGGACGGCGGTCACCTTGTCGGTGGTGATCCACAGGGCGATGTCGCCGCCGGCGACGAGGAAGCGCTGCACCGCCTGCGGCAGCGGATACCGCTGGGTGATGGCACCCATCCCCGACAGGTCGTCGGAGAAGACGACGCCGTCGAAGGCCGGGCCGCCGTAGGGCTGCCCGGTCCGCAGCATGCGCATGGCGTTGACGCTCAGGCTGGCCGGTGTGTCGCCGACGGTGAGTCCGGGCACGATCAGATGCCCGACCATCACCGCCGCGTTTCCCGGATTCGCCAGCAGCGTCTGGTAGGGGACGAGATCGCTGCGCTCGAGTTGCGTGAGCGGCGGCGTACGCACGACACCGAGGTGGGAGTCGCCCGAACCGTGCCCGTGCCCCGGGAAGTGTTTGAACACCGGCATCACGCCGGCGGATTGAAGTCCCTCGGCGAACGCCTGGGCGTATCGGGCCACCGTGGCCGGGTCGTCGGAGAACGAGCGGTCACCGATGACCGCGTCGTCGGGTTCGTCGCTGACGTCGGCGTCGGGGGCGAAGTCCACGGTGATACCCAACGCCCGCATCTTCTTGCCCTCACTCGCCGCGAGGGCACGGACCTGCTCGGGTGTCTTGGTGCGCGCGAGTTCACGCGCCGACGGGCTGTCGATACCGAGCGAGGACAACCGGGAGACACGGCCGCCTTCCTGGTCGACGCTGACCATCAACGGGATCGACGAGGCAGCGGTGACCTTCTCGAGGGCGCCCTGGTCGGTGAGGATCGATTTGTCGGTCCAACTGCCGATGAAGATGCCGCCCACCGGCTCTCGCTTGACCAACGACAGCGCGTCGTCGGTTCCGGTCACGCCGACGACGATCGACTGACCCAACTTCTGTCGCAGCGACATTTTCGCCAGCGTCGCCGCACCGCAACCGACGGGCGCGGCGGCACTCGTCGACGCGGGCGGGGACGACCGCGTCGACGCCGACGAGGACGCGCTCGACGATGTCGGCGCGGCCGACGAGGAGGAATCGGTGCCGCAGCCAACCACGGCGATACTGGTCACCGCCACCAGCGCGATCAGGTCACGAACCTGGCGAAAACGGCGTCGTCGAGTTGGGCCCATGGCACGAGTGTTGCATGTACCCTTGGGCAATGGACTCTCGACACCGGGAGCAGGGCGCGCGGATCGACTCCGCCCCGGCTGAGTCCGTGTCCGGCTCCGGTCCGGTTCCCCAGTCGGTGATGATCGCGTTCGACGGCGGCGCCAACTCCGAACGGGCCATCACCTACGCCGCCCACTTCCTGCGGGCGACGACAGCGCACGTGGTCACGGCCTGGCAGCCGGGCACGCTCAATCCGGCCCGGCTGTCGAGTCTCTCGGCCGGCATCCAGCCCTTCGTCGACACCTCTCCGCTCGAACTCGACGTCGATGATGCCCTGCGCACGGAGGCCGCCGAGACCAACACGCGTGGCGTCGAGATGGCGCGGAACGCGGGCCTCGAGGCGACCGGAACGCTGGTGGAGGTGGAGTCGACGGTGTGGGGTGCCCTGGTCGCCGCCGCCGATGCCCTCGACGTCGACCTGTTGGTGACGGGCACCCGCGGCGACTCCGGACTCAAGGCGCTCCTGCGATCCAATGTGGCCTGCCGCGTGCTGAAGCACTGCCACCGACCGGTGTTCATCGTTCCGGCCAAGTGCGACAAGCAATTTCCGGTGACACCGTGATCCCAGGTGACACCGTGATCCCCGCGGCGTCTTGCGCTCACGCGCCGGTGGTGCCATCCTTGACAGTCATGACTACCGGAAAGGCGGCCACCGCCTCCCTCGCGTGAGCCCCGTGCCGTTCCACCCAGCCGGCATCGATCGCCGGAAGATACTCTCCAGCAATCATTTTCCACCAACACCACCAGGTGACTCGGAGTCGTCGGCGATCGCCGACCACCTGATCCACACCCGCGAGGCCTGGCTCGAGCACGGACTCGACACCCGGCGGGCCGATCGCACCACCACCGAAGCCGCGATCTCCGATCTCTACCGGATCGCCAAACACCCTCCCCCACAATTCATCTGGGAGAGTTCGCCGCACGCAGCAGTGCGGTCCATCCGGACCGAGAAGCTCGACACCACGACAGCTCCCGGACGTGACGACGCCTCCAATCGGATCGCCGCGATGCTCACACGCTCACGCGACGCCGTCGAGAAGCGTCTCGATCGGCTGACGCCGACCTTTCCGAATCCGCACGTGAGCCCCGGACGCACACAGACCCTGAGCCCGGCGGAGGCACTCGAGAGCGGGACCGACGTCGTCGACGTCATCCGGGAAACCATCCGGGACTCGTTGCGCACCAGCCTCTTCGACAACATCGGCCGTCCGATCAAGTCGACGCTGCCGGTGATGCCCGGCGTCGGCACGTGGTTCGGTCAGCATGAGGCGCATCGCAGCGCGTTCGGGCTCGTCGTCCACCGATGGGGGTTGGTGCGGCTGCCGCCGGGCGAGGTCGAACTCCTCGAGATCACCACGGCCCTAGCCGTTTCCGCCGGGTGGTGGTGGGCATTCGACGACGTCTGCGTCCTTGCCGAACGGCCCGTATCGGTGCGTACCGAACCCATCCCGCACAGCCCGCACGGCACACGGCGGCTGCATTCCGACGACGGTCGCGCCGTCGCCTACGCCGACGGCTGTGCCGTCCACGCCATTCACGGAACGATCGTGCCGCAGTGGGTGATCGACGATCCGACACCCGAACGCATCGCCGCCGAACGCAACATCGAGATCCGCCGCACCGCGATCGAACGCATCGGCTGGGATCAATGGATCGACGACGCCGGGATGCAGCTGATCGACGAGTCCGACGATCCCGGTAACGAGGCGGCCACTCTCACGCTGTACGCCAGCCCACGGCAATGGCGGACCAATCAACGAATCCTGTTGGTGACCAACGGCTCCCGGGAACGCGACGGCCGACGCCGACGCTACGGCATCCACGTGCCCGGCTGGGTGCCCACCGCGCTGACCGCCGCGGCCTGGACCTACGGTCTCGACGCCGCCGACTACGCCCAACTCGTCCGCCGAACCTGAGGCGCATCCCGCCTACCACCGCACCGGAACACACCACCGCATCAGAACACACGGGAGACACACACATGATTTCACCGGCATCGGCCACCACCACCCTCGCCGAACTCACCGAGCAGAGTGGTCTCGGCGTCCTCGATCACCTCGACACCGCACTCACCATCCCGGTCACCGCAGGGCTGCAGGCGCAGGGCGACCTCCTCGTGGTCCCGTGGCGCATGGTCGCCGCCGCCGAGGCGCGGTCGGGGGCGTCGATGACGCCCACACCGGTGCCGCCGACAGGCATCGAGATCCTCCGTAGCGCCGGCGGCGGCAACCCGCACACCCTGCTCGCCGACGGGGAGTGCACCTGGACCGGGCGATGGTTCGTCGATGGCGACGGCTTGACCCTCGGCGTCGTCGACGCATCGTCGGTTGCCTATCTGCTGCATCCCGAGCACGGCGCGAGCGGGATCGCCCCCGGCCGGTACGTCATCCGCCGCCAACGCGAGGCGGCCGACGAGCTCTACGGACTCGCCTGGCCGTTCAGCCGATTCAGTCGCTTGGACGGGTCCCGGCTGGTTGCCGACTGAACGCGGGCACGGCGAGGCGCCCGCGCACTCACGCGAGCGCTCTGCGCGCCGATGGTAGTTTGGCCACCATGCGCAACAACCGCCTGATCGCCGGAGCCGTCGCCGGAGTTGCCGGCATCCTGGTCGGACTCGGCGCGGTGCTCCTCGGCGGGGTCCTGTCGGCGCAGACGAGCCCGTCGACGGACCTGAACAACATCACTCCGAACAGCGGCTTCGTGCAGGGCTCGGTGGACTACGGATCACGGGGTGGCTCCGGCGACAGCCAGTGAGTTCGAGCGACCCGGCCGCAGTGAGCTCGAGCGACCCGGCCGCAGTGAGCTCGAGCGACCCGGCCGCGCAGCGCACGCTCGACCGCCGCGGTGTGGCCGTCGCCGCGCTGGTCGCGCTGGTCGTCTCGTTCCTGCAGTCGCCCGGCCTGACCGCCGCCGACACCAAACTCGACCTCACCGCCAACCCGCTCGGCTTCCTCGCGCGCGCGGTGCACCTCTGGACGCCGCAGGCACCGCTGGGCCAGGTGCAGAACCAGGCCTACGGCTACTTCTTCCCGCACGGGGCGTTCTACGCGGCCGGTGAGCTGATCGGTCTTGCGCCGTGGGTGACCCAGCGGCTGTGGTGGGCGGTGCTCCTGTTCGTCGGCTTCGTCGGTCTCGTCCGTCTCGCCGAGGCGCTGGCGGTGGGATCGATGGGCTCACGTCTGCTGGCCGGCGCGATCTTCGTGTTGTCGCCGCGGGTGTTGACGACGATCGGCTCCATTTCGTCGGAAACACTGCCGATGATGCTGGCCCCCTGGGTGCTGCTGCCGGTGGTACATGCGCTGGATCGCCGCGACGACACGCCCGTGTGGCGGCACGCGATGCGCTCGGCGGTGGCCGTCGCGCTGATGGGCGCGGTCAACGCGGTCGCCACGCTCGCGGCATTGGGCGTCGCGGTCGTGTGGTTTCTGCTGTGCGTACGCACCGACGTGCGCCGGTGGTGGCGCTTCGGGGTTGCCTGGGCGGCCGGGCTGGCACTGGGGTGCGCGTGGTGGATCGTGCCACTGCTCATCCTGTCGCGGGTGTCGCCGCCGTTCCTGGATTTCATCGAATCCTCGCGGGTGACCACCGAGTGGACGTCGCTGACCGAGGTACTGCGCGGCACGAGCTCATGGACGCCGTTCATCTCCACCGAACGCGTGGCGGGCGCCGTGCTGGTGACCCAGCCCGCCGCGGTTCTGGCGACCGGCACCCTGGCCGCCGCCGGATTGGCCGGATTGTGCATGCGGCACATGCCGTATCGGCGACGCTGGATCGCGATCCTGACGATTGGGCTGCTGCTCATGTGCACCGGATACGCGGGCGGGCTCGGGTCACCGATCGCCGAGCCGGTCCGGGTGTTCCTCGACGGCCCGGGCGCATTCCTGCGCAACGTCCACAAGTTCGAGCCGTTCGTCCGGCTGCCGTTGGTGCTCGGTGTCGCACACCTGTTGGCGCGCGTTCCGCTGCCGGGGTCGGCGCCCGCCCGAGAGTGGTTGGGGGCGTTCGCACATCCGCAACGATCACGGCCGGTGGCCGCGGCGCTGGTCGTCCTCGTCGCCGCGGCCGGCGCCGGCTCGCTGATGTGGACCGGCCAACTCGCCCCCGACGGCGCGTATCGCGCCATCCCGGACTACTGGACACAGACCGCGTCGTGGCTCGGTGCGCACGCCCACGACGGTGTATCCCAGGGCGGTGTCTCCCCGAACGGCGTCGAACAACGGGCGCTTGTCGTTCCGGGCGCACCATCGGCCGACCAGTTGTGGGGATTGACGCGTGACGAGCCACTGCAACCACTTGCCGACTCCCCGTGGGCCATCCGTGACGCGATCCCGCTGACGCCGCCGGGGGCGATCCGGGCTCTCGACTCGGTTCAGCGCGATCTGGCCGACGGGCGGGCATCGCCGGGGCTCGCTGCGACACTGTCCGATCAGGGGATCGGCTTCGTCGTGTTACGCGCCGACCTCGACCCCGACACCTCGCGGTCGGCGCGTCCGCTGCTGGCCCAGCACGCCCTCGACGGGTCACCCGGCCTGACCCGCGCCGCGTCGTTCGGTCCGCTGGTGAGCCAACCCAGCGCCAAGGGTGTGGTGCGCGACAACGGTTTACGCCCACCGATGCGCGCAATCCAGATCTACCGGGTCGACGCGGCGGGCGGAACGGGTCCGTTGCTGACCGATGCCGCGTCGATGCCGCGTGTCGCCGGAGGTCCCGAAGCGCTTGCCGCACTGGCGGATCTGCGGGCACGGTTGGGTGAACCACCTGCCGGCCCCACACTGATGCAGGCTGACGCACAACGCGCAGACCTGCCGTCGGCGCCGGTGATCCTCACCGACACCCCGGCCGACCGCGAGACCGATTTCGGCCGCGTCGACGACCACAGCTCGGCGATCCGTGCGCCCGGCGATCCGCGCCGGACGCAGAACGCGGCGCCGGATTATCCCGTTGCCGGACAACCACTCACCGAAGGGCAGTGGCTTCTCGACAACCAGCCGGACGGGGTGCGGGTCTCGACGTCGGGGTCGGCGGCCGATGCCACCCAGCCCGGGCAGACCTCACCGGCGAACTCCGCGGCCGCCGCCTTCGACGGCGATCCCTCCACGGCGTGGGCGTCGGCGGGTCTCACCTCGGCGGTCGGACAGTGGATGCGCCTCGACTTCGACCGTCCGCGAAGCGATCTCGCCCTGCGACTGACAACAGCGAAGGCACTCGGCCCGGACGTCTCGTCGATCGTGGTGACCACCGAGGCCGGGTCGACCATGGTCTCCGGTCTCCAACCCGGCAAGCCCGTGACGGTCACCGCACCGAGCGGACCGACCCGGTGGGTGCAGATCCGCGCCTCGGCCACCGACGACGGCAGCGCCGGAAACCAGTTCGCGCTCGGCGAGGTCGGGGTCATCGATCTGGCGTCCGGGCTGCCGCTGACCATCCGCCACCGCGTCGTCCTACCCCGGGTTGCACCGGGTACACCGGTGGCGGGATGGCTTCTCACCCAAGAACTCTCCGGGCGCTCCACGTGTGTGAACCAACCCGGTGGCCCGGACGACGACTCACCCGCGGCGCGGGTGCTGTGTGCGTCGGGTCTGGGGTTGAGTCCCGAGACACCGGGGGTGATGACGCGCGCGCTCTCGGTCCCCGACGGCGTCGACGTCACGCCCGCGGTGGTGCTGCGACCCACACCCGGGGACGGACTCGACGCGTTGCTGCGCACGCCGGCAACGGTGCGGGCGACCGGGGCGTCAGAGGTCAACGATCCGCGCGGGTCGAGCCAGGCCGCCGTCGATGGCGACCCCGGAACCGTATGGACCGCAGCCGAACCCACCAAGAAGGGCGACAAACCCACTCTGACCCTGACGCTGCCGGCACCGCAGGAAGTGCAGAGTCTGCGGATCCTCGCGCCCGCCGGCGGCTATCCGGCCGCGCCGACCGAGGTGGCGGTGGATCTCGGGACCGGCCCCCAACGGGTCCACGTCGGCGCCGACGGCGTCGTCGGTCTGCGGCCGGCGGTCACCGATCGCATCACCCTCACGATGCTCGACCGCACCGACCTCCTCGACGTCAACAGTCTCGGATTCGCCAGTCGCGCACCGGTCGGCATCGCCGACATCACGATCTCCCCCGCCCCGCCCACCGCGCCACCACTGAGCAGGCCCATCGACATCGGCTGCGATGCAGGCATCGGGATCACGGTGTCGGGTCAGGTCATCGGCCTGTCGGTACACACCACCGCCGCCGCGTTGCGTGACGGGGAGCCGGTGGTGGCCCGCCCGTGCTCATCGGCGCCGATCCGTCTGCCCGCGGGCGAGCAGGAGTTGTCGGTGAATCCGGGGCGGGCGTTCACCGTCGACACCACCTGGTTGGGCAACACCGCGATGCCCGGTGCGACGGCCGCCGGTGCCGTGACCCGTCCGAAGGTCGAGCAGTGGCAGTCGACTGCGCGCAGCGTGCACGTCGATGCTGCGCCGACCGCCCGGATTCTGTCGGTGCCGGAGAGCGCCAATCCCGGATGGGTGGCCGAATTGGGCGGTCGTACACTCGATCCCGTCGTCGTCGACGGCTGGCAGCAGGGGTGGCAGGTTCCGGCCGGCGCATCCGGCACGGTGACGTTGAAGTTCCGGTGGGACAGCGTCTACCGATGGTCGCTGATCGTCGGATTCGTGTTGCTCGCAGTACTTTTCGCAGCAGCGTTCCTCCCGTGGCGACAACGGGCCGGCCTGCCCCCCGCTCCGGTTCCCGTTGCGCCGGTGGGCGGTACGGCGGTGGGCGGTACGGCGGTGGCCTGCGTCGGTGCGCTCGGTTGGCTGGCCGCGTCGTGGCTGTTCGCCGGATGGTGGGCGGTGCTGATCAGCGTGGTCGCCGGGGCGGCGGTCGTACTCGCCCGGTCGCGGGTGATCGTGGTCGCCTGCTTCGTCGCGATGATGCTCGCCACGGTGGGATTGGCGTCGGGGCCCTGGCATGCGACGACCGGGTACCACGGCTTCTCGTGGTGGGTTCAGTTGCCGGCGTTCGTCGCGGTGTCGCTGGTGATCTCCTCGGCGATGCCGGCCTCGGTACGGCGTTGGTTCTCGCGGCTGCGCGCCCGCCGCGCGCTTTCGCGACGGCGCAACCAGTCCCGGGTCGGTTCCTCGACGAAGGCGTAGCTCGCCGCCGAGATCCCGATCGAGAGCACCGCGGTGAGGCACCACACCAGGATCGTGTTGCCGGAGAACGGCACGATCCCGAAGAGCGGGAACACCACGGCGAGCACTGCGACGTGCCAGATGAAGATGCCGTAGGACCAGCGGCCCAACGCCGCCATGACCGGTGAGATGAGGAATCGGAACCGCGCTCGCACCCGCGGCGAGTTCCCGAACGGCTTCTCGCATACCAGGGGTGCGAGCAGGGCGAATGCGCACAGCGCGCCGAGCGCCATCTTCACGGCGAACTGCCACGGCGCGAGGACGCCGAGCCCGGTGGGTCCGGCGATCGGCGTGCACGCCAGACCGTAGGAGACGACGAACAGTGCCAGCATCGGCCACCGACGGGCACCGATGCGCTCGATGACGCGGGTGATCCTCGACTGCTCACCGAAGTCGGCGGCGCCGGCCACCTCGGCGATGACCAAGCCCGCGACGAACCACGGCAGGTGACCGAACACCCAGTTCGTCGGCTCGGTTCCGTCGGGAAGCGGCAGCGCCCGGGCCACCCAGGCCCAGCCGAGGCTGATCACGCCGAGACCCAGCAGTGCGGGTACCCGGGCGCTCACCCGCGCTCCGCGCAACCACATCAACGCGGCTCCGAGGATCGGCAGCAGCAGGTAGAAGGCCACCTCGACCGACAGGCTCCACATCTGGGTCAGTCCGGCGGTCAGCGACAGCGGCACGAACACCTGGGTGAGCGTCAGATTGGCGAGCCAGACAGTGAGGTCGGCGCCGCGCGCCTCGGGCAGCAGCGTCAGTACCACGACGACGACCACCACGTATGCCGGCCAGATGCGTACCACCCGGTGCCGCAGATATCGCCGCACCGAGGGCGGGCGAGCCTGCCGATGCGCCGCGGCCACCCAGTTGCGCCACAGCAAAAACCCCGACAACGCGAAGAACAGGGCGACGGCCAGATCGAGCCGGCCCAGGATCGGGCCGATCACCGGCGTGCTCACCACACCGGTCTGGAAGGCGACGTGGGTGGTCAGGACGCCCAGCGCCGCCACCGCACGCATGCCCTCGAGTTGCGGGAAGAATCGCCGGTATTCGGGGGCGCCGGGAGCGCAGCGAGCGGGCCCGGTCGACGGGGCGCCGGGAGCGCAGCGAGCGGGCCCGGTCGACGGGGCGCGGGTGGTGCTTGTGGCATCGGGCGTGGGCTGGGTGGACATTCTGGAGAACACCGTAGCCGTCCTGAGGCGGGTGTGGTGACCGCGTACGCTCGCCGTTATGCCCGAGCCCGGCGCCGACGACCGCCCCCGCCCGAGCCGCTGGTCGACGCGCGACCTGCTCGGGCCGACCATCATCTTCTTCGGCGGATTCCTCCTGGCGGCCGCGCTGGCGCTGCCGACACTGCTGGTGGGCCAGCTCGAGCTCATTCCACTCTCAACCGACGTGACCACCGTCGCCACCAGCGTCCCGACCGGTGCCGAGGGCGAATCAGGGTCGCCCGCTCCGACTGCCACCATCCTGGATCGCTGCTCGCTGAACACCCCGACCGCACGTACGCTGCCGGCCACGCTGGTCCGGCAGCAACGCGTGGTCGCGGTCCGCCCGGCCGACAAACGGGTGATCACCCTGCAGGCGGGCACGTCGGTGCAGGGCGACCGCATCTGGCTCGACGGCCGCATCGCCGACGCCGACGCCGCCCGCCCCGGATCCGAGGTGCCACCCGCGTCGGGCGAGTCGGCGTGCACCGATCCGACGTTGTCGGCGTTCAAAGATCGCGTGACCCTCTCGCGCCGCTCCGCGACACCCGATCTTGGCGCCAACAGCAACGGGGCGCAGGGCAATTCGGAGATCCAGTACGACAGCAACGCGGTGCCGGTCGCGGCGCCGGACCGCACCGGCTACACCTACGTCCTACCGTTCGGGGTGAGCGTCGCCGAGCACACCTTCTTCGATCCGACGACCCGGCGGTCGGTGCCGCTGACACCCCAGGGCGACGCGCAGGTCGACGGCCGCAGCGCGCAACGCTTCGTCGCCGAGGTCCCCGACACCGACCTCGACGCCACCCGTTCCGGGGTGCCCGACGGCGCGCCGCCGACCCGGATCACGCGCCCGGCGTCGTGGTTCGGTGTCGGCGGCGATCCGGCGCGACAACTCACCGCGACCCTGCATCAGAGCTCCCGGTGGGAACTGTCGGTCGACACCTCGACCGGCACGATCCTCGACGAGCGGGTCACCATCGATCAGGCCTATCGTCTCCCCGACCCGGCGTTCGGCGACTTCCGCCTGACGAATCTGCAGGCGACCTTCGCCTACGACGACGCCACCCGGAGCCGGTTGTCCGATCTGGCCGGGAGTCTGTCGACGCCGCTGGTGATCTGGGGTCGGGTCGTACCGATCGCCGCCGCGGTCCTCGGCGTCGTCGCCGTGGTCGGCGGGCTGGTGCTGACGATCGGGTCGCGTCGGGCGGGCGAGTAACCCGCTAACCCGAAGCAGCCCAACGATCGTCACGCCGGCCGGCGCACCTCGTCCGCCTCGATGGGCGTGCGGCTCATCGCCCGCACGCAGTCGATGCCGGTCGCCACGGCGGCCGCGGTCACGGCCACGGCGGCCGTCACCGCGAGCGCAACGACGGAATCGACGACGCAGACGATCACGATCACCTCGATCCCGACGACCAGCCAGGTCACCGCGGAGGCGCGGGTGCGATCGGCCGCGATCGCCGACAACAGCAGAACCTGCAGCACGGCCATCGCCGAGCCGGTGTAGGCGAACAGCCACAGCAGTCCCACCAGCGGTCGGTAGGCGTCGCCGACGACGAGTGGCACCAACGGACCCAGAGCGGCGGCGGCCACCGTGAGGATCGCCCCGATCGACGCGACCACCGCCACCGCCTGACGCAGGGCGGTCCGCGAGCGCGCGGGATCGGCGAGCCGCGGATAGAAGACGACGCCGATGGCCTGTGGCAGCCAGAAGGCGGCCTTGGTCGCGACCGCGCCGAGGGCATACACCCCGGCGTCGTCGGGGTGCAGCACGGTTCCCGACAGCAGCAGGTCGATCGAGACCGCCACGATCAGCACCAGTTGCACCTGCGAGGCGCGCAGCACTCCCGCGGCACCCACCCCGGTGGTGGTGGTGTCCGGGTTGGCTCCGTTCACGCCGGGGGGTCGCCGGGTGCGGCCGGTATCGGCGCGGCGGACCACCCCGACCGCCGACCACACGACGGCAGCGGCGACGGCCGTGCCGAGGGTGCCGACGGCGAGCCCCCACGTCGGGCCGGCGCCGAGAGCGAAGGCCACCAGCATCGGCACCGACCGCGCGATGCCGACCGCCCCGAGTACCCACGCCAGCGCGCGGAACTCACCGAGCCCCTGAAGGACGCCCTGACCGGCGGCGATCACCACGAGCAGCGGCGCAGCCGCGAGGGCAGCAGCCGTGGCGGCCGCGCCGGTCCGGGCCACCGCGACGACCACCGGGACGGCAACGAGCGCGAGTACGACGACGGCCGCAACCGTCGTCGCCGTGACCCGGGCGAGCCCGGAACCGCGTCCGCGGACCACCTCGCGGGCGATCACCGACTGCAACGCCAACGCAGGGACACCGAGGACGAGCATCGCCGACAGCAGTCGCGCGAACTGCCCGTAATCGCCCGGCGCAAGCCACCGTCCGGCCCCGACATAGACGACATAGGCCGCGAGATTCGCCGTCATCGACCCGGCGGCCACCGATCCCAGCGCGCCCACCAGCCCGCGCATCCGGATCGCTGTCGCCATGCGCTCAAGTGTGCCGCACCGCGGCGTGCCGAGTGTTCGCGCTGTTGGGGACGTCGGGGCCGGCGGGCACCGCGGCGGGGTGTGAAACGATGGAACGGATTCATCGTCGATCACCACTCGAGAAGGCCAGGATGTACGACCAGCAGAACACCACCGTCGACCCCGACACGAGCGACATCGGCTCGCGGATCGACCCGGTACTCGCGCGCAGCTGGCTGCTCGTCAACGGTGCCCAGTACGAGCGGTTCGCCCCGGCCGCCCGTTCGCGCGCCGACATCGTCGTTCTCGACATCGAGGACGCCGTCGCACCCAAGGACAAGGTCGCCGCCCGCGAGAACGTGCTGCGGTGGCTGGCCACCGAGTCCGACGACCATCCGGGCGGACCGGGAGACTGGGTGCGGGTCAACGGTTTCGGCACTCCCTGGTGGGCCGACGACCTCGACGCGCTGGCCACGACGTCGGTCGGCGGGGTGATGCTGGCGATGGTGGAGTCGGTCGACCACGTCACCGAGACCGCGAAGCGTCTGCCCAACGTGCCGATCGTCGCACTGGTCGAGACCGCCCGCGGACTGGAGCGGATCAGCGAGATCGCCACGGCGAAAGGCACTTTCCGTCTCGCATTCGGCATCGGCGATTTTCGGCGGGACACCGGCTTCGGTGACAACCCGGCCACCTTGGCCTATGCCCGGTCGCGGTTCACCATCGCCGCCAAGGCCGCCCACCTGCCCAGCGCCATCGACGGCCCAACGGTGGGGTCGGGGGCGCTGAAGTTGTCGGAGGCGACCGCGGTGAGCGTGGAGTTCGGCATGACCGGCAAGATCTGTCTGACCCCCGACCAGTGCGCCCCGGTCAACGAGGGGCTGTCGCCGTCGCCTGACGACATCAGTTGGGCGCGTGAGTTCTTCGCCGATTTCGAGCGAGACGGCGGCGAGATCCGCAACGGATCGGATCTGCCGCGCATCGCCCGCGCCACCAAGATCCTCGACCTGGCGCGCGCCTACGCCGTCACCGAGTCCGACTACGACGTCGATCCCGGACACGCGTCGGCCCCCTCCGACACCTACCACTACTGATCCGCGGGCGAGGGAAGACGTTGCGCCCGTGACCAACCCGCGGCTGCTACCGATCCTCTACGGGGTCGGCGCGGTGCTGTCGGCGGTGATCGTCGGACCACTGTTCGGCGGCGGGTACCTGCTATACCGGGATGCGGTGTCGACGCCGCGGTCCTTCGTCACCGATGCCGCGCTCGGGATCGGTCCGCTCGCACCTCGTGCGGTTCCCCAGGATTGGTTCGTGGCGGTGGCCGGGTCGGTCGTCGGCGGCGGCGTGGTGGTTCTGGTGGCCCTCGCTGCCGCGGTGCTGTTCGCGGCGGTGGGGTTCGGGCGCTTGGCCTTTCGGCTGGTCCCCGGGGCCGGACGCTCCGGAGCGGTGGCCGCGGCCGTGGTCACGGTGTGGAACCCCTTTGTCGCCGAACGCCTGCTGCAGGGAAACTGGAGTCTGCTCGTCGGATACGCCGCGCTCGGGTGGATCGTCGTGGCCGTCGCCGATGTCGCCGAGGGGCGCGCACGTGGGCGGTGGGTCGGGTGGGCGCAGGTGGGTGGGTTGCTCGCGGTGGCCGGGTTGACGCCGACGGGGTCGGTGATGGCGGCAGTGATCGCCGGGGTGACCGCGGTGTCCTGTACCGGTATCCGACGGTGGCGCATGTTTGCCGGACTCGGTGCGCTCTGGGTGTGTTCGGCGTTGCCGTGGTTGATGTCCGCGGTGATCGGTAGTGGATCGATCGCCTCCGACGGACCGGCCGGCGTACGCGCGTTCTCGCTGCGGTCCGAGCCGCTGCTGGGTCCGCTCGGCACCGCACTGGGTTTGGGTGGCATCTGGAACTCCGACGCCGTGCCGACGAGCCGCACGATCTGGTGGGCCGCGATCGCCACCGCGTGCTTGCTCGTGGTGATCGTCGCCGGATCGGTGTGGTTGTGGCGCAGCCGTTCCGCGTCGCCGGCTCCGGGTCTGTTGCGTGGTGTGGCAGCGTTGGCGGCGGTCGTCGTGCTGCTGGTGGCGGTGACCGCGGCGGGCCCGGGGCAGGCGGCACTGGGGGCTGTCGTCGACGCTGTTCCCGGTGCCGGCTTGGTGCGCGATACCCAGAAGTTCTTGGCCCTGGTGATGCCGTTCGTGGCACTGGCTTCGGCGGCCGCGGTGGTGGCGCTGCGGCGTTATGTGCCTGCGGGTTTCGCGCTCGCGGCCATTGCTCTGCTGGTGATCGCCCCGTTGCCGGATCTGGCGTGGGGGGTCGGCGGCCGGATCACTCCGGCGCACTACCCCGACGACTGGACGAAGGCTGCCGCCATGGTGCCCGCCGACCGCGGTGCGGTGGCGTTGTGGCCGCCCGGCACGGTGCGCCAATACTCCTTCGCCGAGGGACCGTCGCTGGACCCGACGACCCGGATGGTGCGTGCGCCGGTCATCGAATCGGGCGAGCTACGGGTCGACGGCGTCGTCGTCGATCACGCCGATCACACTGCAGCGCAGGTGAATCGTGTTCTGCGCAGCGGAGCGAACCCGCGTGCGCTGTCCGACCTCGGCGTCGGCTGGGTGCTCGTCGAGCGCGGTCCCCAGACCTCCGTTCCAGCGGAGCTCGCCGATCTGACACCGGTGGTTTCGGGACCCGATCTGATGCTGTTCGATCTCGGCGGGGCGGTGACGCCGCGGGCGTCGTCAATGTCGCGGGGCTGGGCGTGGGCAGGACACGTCATCTGGGCGCTGCTGATGGTCGTCGGCGCTCTCGCCGCGGTCATCGAGAGGTTGGTGAATGTCGTTCAGCGACAGGCGTCGCGCAGGACGCGGAGCATCTCGTCGCACGTCGTCGACCACGAGTAGCGCTGGGACTTGCGCTGCGCCGCGCGGCCGAGCCGGCGCGCCTCGTCCGGGTTGTCGACGAGTTTACGGGTGGCGCTGAGGAACTCGTCCATCCCGTCGACCAGCAGACCGGTCCGCCCGTCGTCGATCGATTCGGCCAGCCCGGCCGAACTCCGATACCCGATCGTGGGCACGCCGTGTTGAGCAGCTTCCATCACGGCGAGCCCCCACCCCTCCTTGCGCGACGGCATGAGGTGAACACGTGCCTGCGCGAGGATCTCATGCTTTCGCACCTCGTCCACGTGACCGTGAAACGTGACCGCCCCGCTCACCCCGAGAGTATCTGCGGTGCTGCGCAATTCGCCGGACCACCAGCCGTCGCCGATGACGTCGAGCTCGGCGTCGACTCCGGCCCGGCGGAGATCGGCCAGCACGGTCAGCGCGTGCTCGACCTGCTTGTGCGGAACCAGCCGGGACAACACACACAGGCGCGGCGTCGATGTGGTTGTGCTCGGCGATTTCACGTCGGCGGGCACGGGATCGAGGCCGTTACGGATCACGTCGATGCGGGCGTCGTGGACGCCGAGACCCACGAGCTCGCTACGCGACGGCCCGGACACCGTCACGTAGCGGCTGCACCGGTGTACCCACGGCGACAGAGTGGACTCGATGAACCAGCCGAGTCGCCCGAGCGCCCGACCGGCGACCGGCCACTGTTCGCGGTGGCAGTGGTGGACCAGCACGACCGTCGGTGCGATGCGGGTCAGAGCAGCGAAGAAGGGCACGCCGTTCTGGGTGTCGATGACCACATCGGGCATACGGCCGGCGAGGGGCCCGCGACCCATGCGGGCGGCCAGCAGGAGACCGAGTGCTCGGGGATACACCGAGATCCGGCCGCCGGCCCGGACGAATCGGATTCCGTCGCGACGCTCGTCGTCGGGAGCACCGGGGTACGCCGCGGTCAAATACGTCACCTCGACACCTCGTCGCGCCAGCTCGGCACCCACCCGTTCGAGATAGGTCTCGCTGCCACCGCCTTGCGGGTGGCCGGTATCTCGCCAGCAGAGGAGCAGCACGTGGGTGGGAGGTGTCATCGCCTCACCAGGGTACCGACCGCGGGGGCGGCGTAGCGGCAGCGTCCGGCCCGTGCCGCAGCGGTAGCATCCCGCCTGTGCCCGCACCGACCGAGAAGATGCGCCGACTCGCGACATTCCGCCGCGCAGCCGGCCTGCTGTCGGACTTCCGGTACGAACAGACCGATCCCGCACGCTTCTATGGCGCACTCGCCCGTGACACCGCGGCCATGGTCGGCGCGTTCGCCGACCTCGACGATTCGGTCATCCTCGACGTCGGCGGCGGCCCGGGCTACTTCGCCGACGCATTCGGTGCGTGTGGCGCCCACTACCTGGCGGTCGAACCCGATCCGACGGAGATGCATGCGGGCGGTCTCGAACATCGCGGCACCGTGCGCGCCTCCGGCCAGGCACTCCCCTTTGCCGACGACTCGATGGACGTGACATTGTCGTCGAACGTCGTCGAGCACACCTCACGACCGTGGCAGATGTGCGACGAGATGATCCGCGTGACCCGCCCCGGCGGACTCGTCATCGTCAGCTACACCTTGTGGTGGGGCCCCTTCGGCGGTCACGAGATGGGCCTGACCCACTACGCGGGCGGCCACAGGGCCGCTCGCTGGTACACCCGACGGCACGGACATCCGCCCAAGAACCTCTACGGCACTTCCCTTTTCGCGGTCACCGCGACGGCTGGCCTACGTTGGGCCCGCAGCCGATCCGACGACACCACGCTGATCGCCGCCTTCCCCCGCTACCTTCCGGCACCGTCCTGGTGGGTACTGCGCGTCCCGATACTCCGCGAGTTCCTGGCCACCAATCTCGTCGTGGTACTGCGCAAGAACTAGCACGACTCGACTCCCCGATGGTCGAGGCCTTCCCCGATGGTCGGCGCCCGCTGGGGAGCCCCCCGGGACAGTCGAGCAACCCGCCCTACCCGACCGTCGCCCCCGACGGCCGAGCAACCCTCTATCCCGATGGCCGAGAACCTTTCCCCCGATGGCCGTAACCCTTTCCCTCGATGATCGAGAACCCTTTCCCTCGATGGTCGAGAACCCTTCCCCGATGGTCGTAACCCTTTCCCTCGATGGTCGAGGTGCGAGCCGCGTGCGGCGAGCCTCGAGACCCGGCGAGACAACAAGCCCCCCAACCACATCCAAAGCTTGGCAAACAAAACCCGGACTCCCTACCACACCCCACCGACAAAGAATGAGCGCCGAAACACGTTGTCCACAAGCAGAATTCACCAAACTTCCCCTTGCATCGAACACCCTGGCGAGGTAGACTCGACCCACACACCGATCAGCCACCGGGGAGGGGCCCATGATCGAATCCACTACCATTCTTGACGCGGAAACCGTTGACGCCGAAGCAGTTTTCACCGCCATCGTCACCCAACTCAGCGACCTGCAATGGAATCCGGACATGACCGGACCCCAAGCCTTCGGCGCCATGAAACAAGTCCTGCTGTTGCGGAACCTGGTCGATCACCACGCCACCACCCTCACCGGCGAACTGGACCGGTTAGGGGTCGCCGACCACAAAACCACCCGACTTCGGGAGTTGTTGATCAGCATGGGTTTCGCACCCGCCGTAGCGGGTCGATATGTGCGGATGGCCGGCACCACCGATATCGATCTGTTGTTGACACATGCCGCTGACGGATCCATCTCCTCCGAACACACCGACGCCATCGTCCGCGGACTGGGCCACATCGACACCCGCTCCCCCGAACCCCTCAACACCGTCCACCGGTGTGAATACCTGCAGAAACTGCTGTCACACTACTTCGCTGGCTTCACCCCCGCCGAGATCATTCTCTACGCCCGGCAGTTGGGGAACGAGTTGGCGGCCGAAACCCCGGGCGGGCTACCGGCCGCCGAGGACAAGAGAATCAACTCCTACACCGACCGCATCACCGACGACGGACGGTTGGAGATCTCGGCGAACCTCGACATCATCGCCGGCGAGAAGACCCGCACCCTGATGGAAACCTTGTCGGCTCCCAAACCTCAACCCGACGGGTCGCCCGACCCCCGCACCCCGGAACAAATCTGTGCCGCCGCGTTCGAAACGATCGTCGAACTCGCGGCACAAGGATTGGCCGACACCACCTTCTCCGCCAAACCCACCAACGGCCTGTTGTGGACCTGGTCGGCCGACAACCCCGCACTCGGCGGGGACCTGCAGAACATGGGAGCCATCACCGAAGCCACCGCGAAAATGCTGTCGTGCGACACCACGATCACCAAGATCATCCTCAACCCCAATGGGGTACCGCTCAGTGTTGGTCAAGAGAAACGCTTCTTCACCCCCGGACAACGCAAAGCCTTACTCGTCCGGGATCGTGGATGCATCAAATGCGGAACACACGCCGGCCGCTGCCAAGCACACCACGTGCACCACTGGGCCGACGGCGGTCCCACCGACCTCGACAACGGCTGCCTCCTCTGCACCAGCTGCCACGACGATGTGCACCACCACGGCTGGGACATCATCATGGGATTCGACCGCCACCCCTGGCTGATCCCACCCGCCAGCATCGACCCGAAACGCCGACCCGTGCCGTCGTATCACCGTAGAACCATGCGACTCGACGACGCAGCAGCCTGACCTACCCTGCCCCACTACCTGATTCCCTGCACCCCGGCATCGCCGGGACCGCATCTGTTGTTTGAGAACTCCATAGAGAAATCCCCACCCGATGGTCGAGGTGTGGTGCCGCCTGTGGCCCGGAATCCCGTCAGCACAAGAGGTCTCGAGGCTCGTCGCTGGCGCTCCTCGGCACCTCGACCATCGGGATGGGACGGCCATCGGGCACGAAACCCGGGGTGGGAACGCCCCCCGCTGGTCGAGGTGCGAGCCGCGTGCGGCGAGCCTCGAGACCGACTGAGCCAGAGCTGGAACCGGACCACCGCGGACCGGAAACCTTTCGACACAACAGGTCTCGAGGCTCGTCGCTAGCGCTCCTCGGCACCTCGACCACCGGGATGGGCGTCTCCCCCCGCTGGTCGAGGTGCGAGCCGCATGCGGCGAGCCTCGAGACCTGCTGTGCCAGAGCCGGAACCGGACCACCGTGGCCCGGACACCCATCGGCGCAGCAGGTCGAGGGATGGTCAGTTCGGCAGATCCGCCACGCAGCGGAGGAGGCCACCGTTGCTCGTGGTTGAGGTCAGCTGTTCGCGACCGTGCATGATGGTGCAGGTCACCGGACCACGAACGACGATTGCGGTGAGTTCGGCCGAGCCGCCGGTGACCGTCGTCGTCATCGACCATGGCGCGGCGGTCACCGGATCGATGACGAACTCCGAACCCTTGCGGTAGCGCACTCCGGCAACGTCACCGCTGCCGGTCAATTGGTAGACGACAGCTCCCGCGGGGACCCGCGAGGTGGTCGTCTCCTCGGTTGTCGTCTCGGTGGTGGTCGTGGTTGTGGGTGTAGTGGTCGACGACGTCGCCGACACCGAACTCGTCGTCGGCGACGCCGTGGAATCACCGCCGCCGCTACTCCGAACGACGAGCACTGCGACGACCACGATCAACACCAGGGCCGCGATGACCGCCAGCACCAGGATCAGGGTTCGCCGACCCCCGCCACCGCCTCCGGACGGCGGCTCACCGTACGGTCCGGTGGGCGGCGGCCCGCCCGGCACCTGACCATAACCCTGCTGGTCATATCCGGTCTGGTCGTATCCAGTCTGGGGATAACCCGCGTCGGGGTACTCCGCCGGATTCTGATCAGGGTCGAACGCACGCGTGTGCGGCGGCGGACGATTCGGGTCCCACGGATCTTCCGGTGGCTGAGTCATGCGCCGATTGTGCCAAACCGCGGCCACCAACCCCGACAACCCGGAGAACTCATCCCTCGGCGATCGCCTCGAGCGGTTTCGTCCGCGCCGCCCGCACCGCAGGCCACAACGCGGCCAACACGCCGACCACGGCCGAGGCGAGCAGCGTCCACCCCATCAAGCTCCACGGCAGCACCGGATCACCGAGCCCCCACCGGGCGAGTGTGCGCACCAGAGCCCATCCGATCACCGAGCCCAGAACGACGCCGAGGACAGCCCCGTAGATCGCGATCAGCACCGACTCCAGATAGATCGTCCGTCTGATCTGGCTGCGCAGGGTTCCGATCGCGCGCAACATGCCGATCTCGCGTTTACGTTCCACCACCGACAGCGCGAGGGTGTTGATGATGCCAAGGACCGCGATGAGCAGGGCGAGCCCGAGCATGGCGTACAACGTCGCGAGCATCTGATCGATCTGCTCGGAGATGCTGCTCTTGTATTGCTCGCGTGTTTCCACCTGCACCGTCAGATATCCCGACGTCGCGTTCTCGAGATCGGTACGCAGCGTGTCGAGGTTGGTGCCGGGAGCGGCCTTGACGAACAGCCCGAACGTGATCCGGCTCGTTTCCGGCATGACCTTCTCATACACCTGCGAGCCGACCATCCACGGCTGCAGCGCCTCGTTGTCCTGGTACACGCCGGCGATCGTGACCGGCACCTGCGACCCGTCGGCCGAGGTGAAGGTCAGGGTCTGCCCACGTTTCCAGCCACGCTCGTTGGCGGTGCGTTCACTGATGAACATCCCGTCGGCCGGCAGCTTGTCGGACGCGCCGTCGAGCATGTTCAATACCGACACACCATTGAGATCACCACCGAGAGCGGCGAACCCGGTGCGCGGCTGACCGTCGATACGCGCCGACACGATGCCGAACGACACGGCGTCGGAGATGCCCGGCACCTTGGTGACCGCCCCGGCCACCGACTCGGGCACCGGCGAATTGTTGGTGCCCGCAACGATGTAGTCGGCCCGGATACCCGCGTCGACGGCCTGATCGACGGTTCCCTTGAACGAGGCGCCGAGGGTGCCGATCACGGCGACCAGCATCAGACCGAGGGTCAGCGCGAACGCGGTCGCCGCGCTGCGTCGTGGATTGCGCACCGCGTTGGTCCGGGCCAGCCGTCCGACCGTGCCGAACGGCGCACCGATCACCCGGCCGAGACCACCCACGATGGGTTTGGACAGTGCCGGTCCGGCCAACACCGATGCAACGATCGCCGCACCAGCGCCGATACCGACCACCACCGCGCGCAATAGGCCTGCGCCCATCGCGCCCCACGCGATCGTGCCGATGGCGATCAGCAAGAAGACGACGCCGACCAGCGTCCGATTGCGGAGCGGCGCAGCACCTTCGGTGACCCCGGCACGCATCGCCTCCACCGGGGACACCCGTGCGGCACGGACCGCGGGCACCCACGCGCTGACCATCGTGACGACGATCCCGACGAACAGCGCGGCGAGCACCGCCCACAGACCGACCTGCAGGGAACCACTCGGCAGACCCGACGCGGAGCCGACCACCGCCTTCAACACCGCGGCCAATCCGATGCCGACACCGAGCCCGACGAGCCCGCCGATGACGCCGACGACGAACGCCTCGAAGAGCACCGAACGCGACACCTGACGCCGGCTGGCACCGATGGCGCGCAGCAGGGCCAGTTCACGATTGCGTTGCGCGACGATCATCGAGAAGGTGTTGTAGATGATGAAGGTACCGACGATGAGCCCGATTGCCGCGAATGCCAACAGGATTCCGGTGAAAATGGTCAGGAACTGGTTGACCTGGGCCTTCTCGTCCGCGCGCACCTGGTCGCCGGTACGCACCTTGTACTCGTCGGTGTCGACGAGCGCCGACACCCGCTTGGCGAGTTCGTCGGCGGATACCCCGGACACCGCGGACATGTCGACCACCGCGACATGCGAACCGTCGGAAAAGATGTCAGACGCGGTTTGCTGGTCGAACTGGACGTTGACGTACCCGCCGGTCGAGGTGGGCAGGTCGACGAGGCCGACGACGGTCACCTCCAACGGCTGCGTACTACCTTGTCCGATCACGAGTTTCGTCTTCGATCCGACCTTCAGGCCACCCTTGTCGGCGGCCGAGGAGTTGAGCACGATCTCGTTCTGCCCATTGGGCGCCCGGCCACCGGGCAGCAGTCTCTCCGAGGAGATCGCCTGATCCGGCGGAATGTAGGCGGTGGCGACACTCGGGGCACCACCGGTCTGCAGCGCCTTGCCGTCGGCGCCGGCGATCGTCACCGGCCCCTGCTGATTGGTGACGATCTTGTCGATCCCCAACTCCTGCTTACGATCCCGGAGCTGGTCGACGACGCTGTCAGGCACACCGTCGGAGGTCGATCGTTGCGGCGTGATCTCGACGGCCACACCTTGTGCCGCGCCTTCGAAGATCGAGTTGAACGCGTGGGAGATGGTGGAGGTGAACACGATCGACCCGGCAACGAACGAGGTACCCAGGACGATCGAGAAGACGGTCAGGAACAATCGGAGCTTGTGCGCACGCAGGTTTCGTAGGGAGACCTTGCGCATCACCGATGATGCGGCCATTGGTCAGCGAGCCTCGTGGCGCCCGCGGGGCGTTCCGTCGGTCGGGTTGACCGGGGCGGTGGCCTGCCCGGCAGCAGGCGCACCGGAATCCGTGGTGCCGGTGAGCCCGTCGACCGGTGTCGCGTCCCCCGGCTTGCCATCCCCCGGTTTGTCATCGAGGTGGCGCATGACCTCGAACACGTCGTCGGCGGTCGGGCGGGTCAGCTCCCGCACGATGTTGCCGTCGGCGAGGAAGACCACACGGTCGGCGTAGGACGCGGCGCGAGGATCGTGGGTGACGATGACGACGGTCTGCCCGAACTCGTCGGTGGCCGCGCGCAGGATCGCGAGAACCTCTCCGGAGGAGCGGGAATCGAGGTTGCCGGTCGGCTCGTCACCAAAGATGATGTCGGGCTTGCCGACCAGTGCGCGTGCACACGCGACGCGCTGCTGCTGGCCGCCCGACAGTTCAGTCGGTAGGTGGCCGAGCCGATCCCCGATGCCGAGGCGGCCGATGACGGTGTCGAACCACTCCTTGTCCACCGGTCGGCCGGCGATGTCGAGCGGCAGGGTGATGTTCTCGGCCGCGGTCAGGGTGGGCACCAGATTGAACGACTGGAACACGAAGCCGATGCGGTCGCGGCGGAGTTTGGTCATCTCCTTGTCGGAGAGCCCGGTGAGGGCGACGTCACCGATGTAGGCGCGACCCCCGGTGGCGTCGTCGAGACCGGCGAGGCAGTGCATCAGCGTCGACTTCCCCGACCCCGACGGTCCCATGATCGCGGTGAACTGTCCGGCGGCGAACTCGATGGTCACGCCACGCAGAGCGTGAACGGCGGTGTCACCTGTTCCGTAGACCTTGGTCAGACCCTCGGATCCGGCCGCGGCGGCGGTGCCGCGCGGCTGCGTCATCTCTGCGTGCGCTGATGTCATGGCCACCACGGTGCCAGGTCGGCGCCGGAATGGCCATCGGGGTTGTCCCTGAACTCACCCCGGTCGCGGGCGTGGCCCGTGTCCGGGTGTGGGTCAGCGACGTGGGAAGCGCACCTCGATCGCGTGCACGCGGGTCGGTCCGGCGAACATGTTGTTGGTGACGACGTAGAGCATCCGGGCCCGATAGTTCTGCCCGCGGACGTCGGGAAGCCAATTGCCCCATGCCATTCCGGACATGTTGCCGGTCACCAGATTCGGCAGCGGGTTGGCCGAGAAGATCTCGGTCTTGGGCATCGCCTTCTCGGAGCCGGAGAGCTTGGCCTTGCCGGTCACCGCGTCGGCGCCGCGGGTGGTGGCCCAGTAGATGCTCGTCACACGTCCGCGACCGCGTTCGAGGACCAGGTAGTCGGTGCTGTTGACGGCGATGACATCGGCGGCGACCTTGTCGGGGTCGGTGCGGTAGACGTACTCGCTCTGTCCGCGACCCGATCCGAAGGTCAGCAGCCGCGCCGCGTTACCCGGGTCCTGGCGCAGCCCGCCGGCGGTGATCACACTGATCTGTCCCCGCGGCCCGACGGCCACCCCGGTGAGTCCCTTCTGGCCGTTGACACCTGCGGTCCGCGTCGGGCGCCACGCAGCGGGCAGCGGGAGATCTCGGACGAACGTACCGAACGGGCCGATCTGACGGACGAACTGATGCGCCCCGCCGCTCACGACGACGTAGCCACCACCGACCGACCGGATGCCCTCGAACTGCGCATCACCGGGCAGCAGCGGCAGATTCAGCGGGCTGAGCACGGTGCCACCGCCGGTGAAGCGCGGGATGCCGAGCTGGCCGACCGACGGGTAGTAGTCGATGTGAGTGGTGTAGAAGCGGGCGGGACCGGCGCGACCGACATCGGTCGAGATCATCGCGTAGTCGCCGTTGGCGGTCTGGTCGATACCCGAAATAGCCCCGAAAGACGGTATGCCGGGCACGATCTCGGTGTCGACATATCGCGAGGTGGCCATGGATTGGCCGGGAACCGGCGAACCGGGCACCGCCGTCGCCACGCCGGATCCGATGGTCAGCGAGACGGCGAGCGCCGAAACGAACGCTGCCCCCCATGAGCGAAGTCTCATAGGGGGCAACGATACCTCAGGAGTCCCGTGTCATCTCAACGGATGATCGAGGCTTTCAGGCGAGGCGCTGTTTGAGCTGGTCGAGCTCGTCGGACAGGCTCGTCGGCAGCTTCTCACCGACGAAGTCGAACAGCTCCTCGATGAGCGGCAACTCGCGGCGCCATTCCTCGGGGTCGAAATCGAGTGCGGCAGCGAGATCTTCGGCGGGCAGATCGAGGCCGGCGACGTCGATTTCGTCGGGCTTGGCGACGATGCCGATCGGGGTGTTGACGCCCTCGTTCTCACCTTCGATGCGCCCGATGATCCACTTGAGCACGCGGCTGTTCTCGCCGAAGCCCGGCCACAGGAAGCGACCGTCGTCACCACGACGGAACCAGTTGACGTAGAAGACCTTCGGGAGCTTCGACGCATCGGCGTTCTTGCCGAGGTTGATCCAGTGCGCGAAGTAGTCACCCACGTGGTAACCCATGAACGGGAGCATTGCCATCGGGTCGCGGCGGACGGTGCCGACCTTGCCCTCGGCGGCGGCGGTCTGCTCGGAACCGACGGTGGCGCCCATGAACACGCCGTTCTGCCAGTCGCGGGCCTCGGTCACCAGCGGCACCGTGGTCTTGCGACGACCGCCGAACAGGATCGCCGAGATCGGCACACCCTGCGGATCGTCCCACTCCTGCGCCAACGACGGGCACTGGGAAATCGGGGTGCAGTATCGCGAATTCGGGTGTGCGGCCTTGTGATCGGACGCGGGCGTCCACTCGTTGCCGAGCCAGTCGGTCAGGTGCGCGGGGGTCTCGCCGCCGATACCCTCCCACCAGATGTCACCGTCGTCGGTCAGGGCGACGTTGGTGTAGAGCGTGTTACCGGCCTCGATCGTCTTCATCGCGTTCGGGTTGGAGTCCTCGCTCGTGCCGGGGGCGACACCGAAGAACCCGAATTCGGGATTGATCGCGTAGAGACGGCCGTCGTCACCGAAGCGCATCCATGCGATGTCGTCGCCGACGGTCTCGGCCTTCCATCCGGGGATGGTGGGCTGGATCATCGCGAGGTTGGTCTTGCCGCACGCGCTCGGGAAGGCCGCGGCGACGAAATACACCTTGTTCTCCGGGCTGGTCAGCTTCAAGATCAGCATGTGCTCGGCCATCCAGCCCTCGTCGCGGGCGATGACCGACGCGATCCGCAGCGCGTAGCACTTCTTGCCCAGCAACGCGTTACCGCCGTAACCCGAACCGTAGGACCAGATCTCACGATCCTCGGGGAAGTGGGTGATGTACTTCTCGGGGTTGCACGGCCAGGGCACGTCGGCCTGACCGGGCTCGAGCGGGGCACCCACCGAGTGCAGACCCTTGACGAAGAAGCCGTCGTCGCCCAGCGCCTCGAGAACCTTCGGGCCGACGCGGGTCATGATGCGCATCGACAGCACGACGTACTCGGAGTCGGTCAGCTCGACACCGAGCTTCGGGTCGTCGGAGCCGAGGGGCCCCATGCAGAAGGGGATCACGAACATGGTGCGGCCGCGCATGCTGCCCCGGTACAGCTCGGTCATCGTTGCGCGCATCTCGTCGGGATCGACCCAGTTGTTCGTGGGGCCCGCCTCTTCGGCAGTCTTGGCGCAGATGAAGGTCCGCGACTCGACGCGCGCGACGTCGGCGGGGTCCGACTTGGCGAGATACGAGTTGGGCTTGCGCTCCTCGTTGAGTTTGACCAGCGTCCCGGCCTCGACCAGATCTGCGGTCAGCCGCTCCCACTCCTCGTCGCTGCCGTCGGACCACACCACCCGGTCGGGCTGGGTCAACTCGGCGACTTCGGCGACCCATGCCAGCAAACCCGCATGTGCGGTCGGGGCGCTGTCGGGATCCAATCCGGGAATGGTTGCTGAGGTCATATCTCCTCCTCGGAGTTGGCCACCATCGATGGTGACCGGGGTACGGCGGCTTATCCCCAGGATACGGTCACCGAACGTCCGCTAGGTGGCGGGGTTAACAGATGCGGTATATGCCACATTTCCATAGGTCCACTTACGACAGCCGGCAATCCCCGAAACTCCGTGACCTGCGATATCACCCCCGAATGACGGTTTGAGATCCTCGCGAAAGTCCGATTCACTCCTTATCGCGCGAGCCCCGCAGGCCCTTGCGCGACCCGTCGGCGGGCTCGTTGCGCGCGCCCGGGTGTCAGTCGAGCCTGCCCGAATCGGTCGGCACCCAGGTGCGTCCGTCGGCGGCCAGACGGTGCGCCTCGTAGTCGCCGTCGGAGCCGATTCGGGTGACGGTGTCGACGCGCCCGTCGTGATCGCGGTCGGTGTAGACGGTCATGCCGTCGGGGCCGGTCCGGGTCAACGAGTCGGCGACACCGTCGGCGTCGGTGTCGACGTCGGCGGGACCGAGATCCCACACCCGACCGTCCTCATACATCCACAGGTGGTCGTCGGCACCTGCGGCGGACTCCTCACCGGGTAGCGGGGTGTCGGGGAGTCCGGCGAGGTGGGCCGCGTCCTCGATCTCCGCGTCGCCATGCCACAGCCCGGCGGCCGCGTCGTCGTCCGGGTCCCCGCCCTCGCCCAGTACGAACGGTTCCATCAGTGCTCACTCCTCATGACCGGCTCACTCCTCATGACCGCGGGTGCGGTGGTCGTCTCGGTCCGTGTTGGCGTTCGCGTCGCCTCGGCCAGCCGTGACGCCACCGCGCGCCGCAGCTCGGTCAACCGAACCGACTCCGAGGTGGCCCCGGCCGGTTGCGCGGCACGCAGCCGGCGCAGGGTCGCGTCGATCTCGGCGACGTCGGCGGCGACGTGGCGGACCCGGCGTTCATGATGCCGGGTGATCTGCCCGGCCAGACGTGACTCGGCCTCGGTGCTCCGTGAGGCGATGCGCTGTTCGAGCCGGCCGCGAGCCTCGGTGAGCACCTCTGCCGAGAAGGACCGCAGATCGGTGCGCCGCGCGGCCGCGCGGCGGATCCGGATCACCCAGAACGCCACGGCCACGCCGATCACCAGGGTCAACGGCATCGAGATCCATTGCAGCGTGTGCACCGACGCCATCGGCGAGACGATGAGGCGTCCGACGCCGACCCCGGTGGACGCACCGATGAGCACCATCAATGCATCCTCGGCGCCTCGACGACCGGCCGGCGGGGCACGACGGACCGCCGCTGCCGCCTGCCCCGCCGGACCGGGACCGCGCCCCTGCTCGTCGCCGTCGACCCCGAGCAGTGCCGTCGCCCCGACGGCCTCGAGCCGGTCGTCGAGGGCGGTATCGACTCGGTGGTTGATCTGTGCGATCTCGGTGTCCAACCAGGTCAGGTGGGTCGCCAGCTCGTCGGGTGTGGCATGCGCACAACGCCGGTTCGCCGCGGCGAGCAGCGCCCGGAATCCGGTCTGTGCGTCGGCGACGGTGGCCGTGCGAACGCCGGCGACCCCGGCGCGTACCGCGGCGAGACGGTCGGTCCGTCCGCGGTCACGGGTGGCCACCAGGGTGCGGCGGCGACGCATCAGTTCCTCCGGGTCGGTGTGCGCGGTGTCGGTCGCGGCGAGATGGTCGTCGCGGATACACCGGTCCAGTGCCGCCACACATGCCGCGAGCCGGGCCTGCTCGACGCGCTGCTCGATCGGGCGCGTCAGACCCTCCTGCATCCAGGCCACCAGGTCGGCGAACCCGGACTCGTCGACCGCGCCGGCCAGCGCAGCCGCCGCTGACACCGCGAACACCGGGAGCTCCTCGGCGGGATCGAGAACGGCGCGGTGCGCGCGCAGTCGTCGCGGCCACTCCCAGAATGCGTCGATTCCGGTACACACGAGGGCCACCGTGCCCACCTCTGTCCGCAACCTCATGAACAGTTCGACCTCGTCGGCGTCGAGATCCGACGACGGGTTCAGCACCATCAGGCCCGCGCCGAACCCGCCGGTCACCGGACCGGAACCGGCCACCGACATCGG
Organism: Gordonia sp. L191; assembly: GCF_030077625.1. Taxonomy (NCBI): domain Bacteria; kingdom Bacillati; phylum Actinomycetota; class Actinomycetes; order Mycobacteriales; family Gordoniaceae; genus Gordonia; species Gordonia sp. L191. The sequence goes on from NZ_CP125996.1 coordinate 4,639,306, forward strand.
CAGATCGGGGGCGACCTCACCGCAGGCGGCCAGCAGATCCTCGACGTCCGTATCCACCGCGCCGGCCACCACAATCGACGCCCCGGGCTCGGGCATGCTCGTCACATCGAAGCCGGTCGCCTGCCACACCTGGTGGTAGATCTCATCAGTACCGGTCCCACCTGTACCGTCGCCACCCGTACCGACACCATCCGGGCTGATCTGCGCCGCGGTCACGTTCACCGCACCACCTCCGGCACGCGCAGCAACTGCTCGATCCCCTCGCGCGCGACCCCTGCGACGGCCAGACCCTCCAGGCGGTCGCGGATCGCGCTCTCCCGACGTGCCCGGACCTCGCCGACACACGCGGCGACCATCGGGACGAGCGCCTCCATGCCGCTGAGCCGGTGCAGCGTCGCGTTGAGACCGGCGGCGTCGACCACCGCGCCGGCACCCATCAGGTCCAGAGCGGTCTCGATACCGAACCGGTCCAGGCGCCGCAGCAAGCCGCGTCGCAGCGTGCGTTCGCGCCCGCCGGGATCGCCGACGAGGAAGTGCCCGGCCATCGACGGCATCTGCTCGTCGCGGGCGACGAGGTCGGCGAGGAAGGTCCACTCCGCCTCGGTGACATCAGCACAGGCGAGAAGGGCCGAGACCGCCGTGACCGGTCGGCCCAGCACCCGGGCGGCATCGGCCGCTGCGTGCGCGGCGTCGCGCGGATCGGGATGGGTGTCGGCCTTGCCGAGGACGACGATCGTGCGATCGACGGGCAACGAGGCAAGGATCTCGTGGTCGGCGCGGCGTACCGCGGCCACGATCACGTGCACCCGGAGATCGGCGCCGTCGATCGCGTCGGGGTCCTCGCCCGGTCCGAGCGCGCCGACCCGCAAGCGTTCGCGCACCGCCCGCGTCATGGTGTCGCGCCCGGTGCCCGGACGGCCGGTGACCGCGATCGTCAGGGCACGCCGGTGATGGCTCGCCGACGCCGACACCTCGGCGCGCACCGTGGCGGGCAGGACGTCACACACCGCCGACGGAGCGCCGTCGAGCACACGCGCCAGCTCACCACGTCGGTCGGTCATTCACCTCTCCCCCACATCTCCCCTGGTCTGGCAGCCTAACCCGGACAAGCCCGACCTGCGTCACAGAAATACACAGGCCCAGGGTGTCGAGGATGACCTCGTCACGGCGATAGGACACGATGGACCGGTGAACACTGACCGACCGGTGCCCCCTGCCGCCGACGCCACCGCGCGTGAGCAGGGCGATTCCGTCCGGAACCAGCCCGCCGGTGAGTACGCCGATCGGTCCCGGCTGTACCCGCGGGTGACGAGCTTCCGGTTCCGCCGCGGCACCCTGACGCCCAACCAGCAGCGCAATTGGGAGACCCTGTGGCCCCGCCTCGGCCGAGATCTGGCGACCGGAGCCGATCAGACGCCGGAGCCGCCGATGGACATGGCCGCCGCGTTCGGCCGGGACGCGCCGCGGATCCTCGAGGTCGGCAGCGGCACCGGGATCTCGACCGCGGCGATGGCGCAGGCCGAACCCGACGTCGACGTCGTCGCCGTCGAGGTCTACAAACCGGGACTCGCCCAGCTACTTGGCCTGATCGACCGGGGCGGCCTCACCAACGTCCGGATGATCCGCGGTGACGCACTGGTGGTGCTGCGGGAACTGATCGGGCCGCGCAGTCTCACCGGTATCCGGGTCTTCTTTCCCGACCCGTGGCCCAAGTCCCGCCACCACAAACGCCGCTTCATCCAGCGCGGCACCGTCGAATTGATGGCCGATCGGCTCGTCGACGGCGGCATTCTGCACATCGCCACCGACCACGCCGACTACGCCGAGTGGATCGCCGAGATCCTGGCCACCCAGGACCCGGCCGCGCCGCACGTCGTGCCGGCGACCCGCCCGACGCCCATCTCACTGAGCCGGCCGACGACGAAATTCGAGGGACGCGCCGAACGCGAGGGACGCGACGTCAACGAGTTCGTCTACGTCAAGCTGCCGCAGGACCCACCCACCAGGGCCGAGGAGAATCGATGAACGACGCCGCACCGACCCCGCCCGGCGGTCGATTCGCCGACACGATCGCCGGCCAGAGCGGCGCCCCGCGCATGCTGCTGGTCTGGGACGCACCGAACATGGACATGGGGCTCGGCGCGATTCTCGGCGGCCGGCCGACCGCGGCACACCGCCCGCGCTTCGACGCCCTCGGACGGTGGATGCTGACCCGGACAGCCGATCTGTCCGGTCGGCGCGCGGTCGGCGACGTGGACCTCGACACAGCCGCCGACGGCTCGGCGACCGGGCGTCCGGTGGAACCCGAGGCGACCGTGTTCACCAACATCGTGCCTGGTAGCGCCGATGTCGTGCGGCCGTGGGTGGAGGCCTTGCGCAACGTCGGGTACGCCGTGTTCGCCAAGCCCAAGGTGTCCGAGGACAGCGACGTCGACTCCGACATGCTCGACCACATCGAGTTGCGCAGGCACACTGTGGGGTTAGCCGGACTGATCGTGGCGTCTGCCGACGGGCAGGCGTTCCGGGAACCACTGTTGGAGATCGTCGCCGACGGTGTCCCGGTCACCGTGATCGGTTTCCGCGAACACGCCAGCTGGGCGTTGACGACCGACGAACTCGAGTTCGTCGATCTCGAAGACATCCCCGGCGTGTTCCGCGAACCGCTACCGCGTATCGGCCTGGACTCGCTGCCCGACGAGGGTGCGTGGCTGGCGCCGTTCCGGCCGCTGTCGGCGCTTCTCCGGTGAGCCGGCCGGCATAACCGCAGGAACGAGGCGTCGGGGGCCTCACGGGCAGTACCTCAGGGAGAGCTCAGGAGGCGCTGCGACAATTCTTCCCCGGACTTTCAGAAAGGACTCGGCGTGTTCGGAGCCATCGGCACATTCGTCTATCGGATGCGCTTCGCCGTCATCGCCGTCCTGGTGGTGTTGATGGGCGGACTGGGGCTCTACGGCCTCGGACTCAGCAAACATCTCAGCCAGAGCGGCTGGTTCGATCCGACGTCGCAGTCGTCGAAGGGTTCGGTCGTCGCCGACACCGCCCTCGGCCGCGATCACCGCTCCGACGTCATCCTGCTGATCACCGCCCCGCCCGGCACCAAGGTGACCGACCCGCAGATCAGCACGAAGGTCGAGAAGTTCGTCGACGACATGCTGACCAAGTACCCGACGATCGTGCAGCGCGCCTACAACGGCGACACCTCCACACCGCAGGGCGAGCAGTCGGCGCTAAGCAACAACCAGCAGGTCATCGACCCGTTCTTCACGCCGACCGACGCCGCGGGCAAGGCTGCGCAGGACATCGTCAGATCCCGCACGATCACCCCTGATCAGCAGCGGGCGTTCATCAGCATCGGTGTCGCCGGCAACGACGACACCACGGTGCTCAACAACTTCAAGGCGATCGAGCCGTTCTTCGACGACATCGCGCAGCGCTACGACCTGCCGGCGGGCACCACGTTCCAGCTCGCCGGTCTGCAGCCGGTCGCGGGCGCGATGGCGCGCGGGATGGACGCCGACATCCATCGCGCCGAGATCATCGCCCTGCCGCTGGTCGCGTTGATGCTGTTCTTCATCTTCGGCGGTGTCATCGCCGCCTGTCTGCCGGTCTTCATCGGTGGCCTGACGATCGCGGGCTCGCTGGGCATCATGAATGCGATCGCCCAGATCACCGAGCTGAACATCTTCGCCCAATCGGTGGTCACCCTGATCGGTCTGGGTATCGCCATCGACTACGGCCTGTTCATCGTCAGCCGGTTCCGAGAAGAGCTCGCCGAGGGGTATTCAACGAAGGCCGCGGTACGAAGAACCGTGATGACCGCCGGGCAGACGGTGGTGTTCTCGGCGACGATCATCGTCGCGGCGATCGCGTGTCTGCTGATCATGCCGCAGGGATTCCTCAAGTCGGTGGCCTACGGCGCGATCGCATCGGTGTCGCTGGCGGCGATCCTCTCGATCACCGTGCTGCCCGCGCTCCTGGCCATCCTCGGGCCGCGCGTCGATGCGTTCTCGCTGCGCTGGATGCTCTCCTACACCCTGTTCCCGATCGTCCGGAAATTCTCCCCGTCCGGTGCCGATCGGCTCGACCACCGCGTCGCCGACCTCACCGGCCGCACCAAGTCGCGCGAAGAGATCGAGAACGGATTCTGGGGTCGGCTCTCGGGCTGGGTGATGAAGCATCCGGTGGCCACCGCGGTGCCCACCGTGCTGTTGCTGCTGGTGCTGACGATCCCGTTCGGCGGCATCAAGTTCGGTGGTATCAGCGAGCAGTATCTGCCGCCGGACAATCCGAGCCGGGTCGCACAGGAAGCCTTCGACAAGTACTTCCCGACCGAACGCACCGAGGACATCAAGCTCGTCATCATGTACGACGAGAACAACTCGTCGGCGGGTAATGCGATCTCGCAGATCGCCGACGAGGCGAACAAGATCCCCGGCTTCACCAAGAAATTCAGCTCCTCCGCCGATGACGGCGCCCTGACCGGCAGCTACGGCTCGTCGGGGCTGCAGGTGCTGCAGATGTCGGCGGGTCTGGTGAATCGCGACACCGCGGGTGAGGCCATCAAGGACCTGCGCAAGATCGATGTGCCCAGCGGTATGCGCATGTGGGTGGCCGGCACACCGGCACTCACCCAGGACTCCATTGATGCTCTGCTGCAACGACTTCCGTTGATGGCACTGATGCTCGTGCTGATCACCGGGCTGTTGATGTTCTTGGCGTTCGGGTCGGTGGTGTTGCCGATCAAGGCGGCGTTGATGTCGGTGTTGGGTCTCGGCGCCACGCTGGGCATCCTGACGTGGATCTTCGTCGACGGCCATGGCGCAGGCATCGCCAACTTCACACCCGGCCCGCTGTTTGCCGCGGTGCTGGTTCTGATCATCGCCATCGTGTTCGGTCTGTCCACGGACTACGAGATATTCCTGTTGTCCCGCATGGTCGAAGCCAGACAACGCGGGGCGTCGACGACCGAGGCGATCCGCGTCGGCACCGCGCTGACCGGTCGCATCATCACCGCGGCCGCCGCCATTCTCGTGGTGGTGACCGGCGCGTTCGGCCTGTCCGAGATCGTGATGATGAAGTACATCGCGTACGGCATGATCGCCGCACTCATCTTGGACGCCACCGTCATTCGCATGCTGTTGGTGCCGTCGGTGATGAAGCTGCTCGGCGACGACTGCTGGTGGGCACCGCGGTGGATGCGCACGCTGCAGCGAAAGATCGGTCTGGGCGAGATCATTCTCGACGAGGAGCCCGACGACAAGCGTCCCGACGCCGTCGCGCCGCGCGCGATCAGTGCGGGCACCCTGGTCTCGGAGGTTCCGACGTCGGTGATGGCCGCGGCGCCGCCGGCCGCGGGTACGCGACGCCGCGCCGGTCGGGCCACGCCGCAAACGGTGGAGCCGGGTGGGACTCGTAGGCCTGCCGCAGCCGGGTCGGGCGCACCCATCTCGGCACCGAACCGCGCACGGCCGCAACGGGTTCCCACGCAGAAGGTTCCGGCGCAGAAGGTTCCGGCACAGAAGGTTCCAGCGCAGCAGGGTCCCGTCCAGCAGGGTCCGGTACCGTCGGCGAGCGCACGACGCGGTCCGTCCGCGCCTCCGTCGGGTGACATGCCCGCGCCGCGCGTCGCGAACGGCCCCCGTCCGGGTGCACCTCGTCCCGTGGCCTCGACACCGGCAGACGCTCCGCCGCCGGCACCGCCGCGGCGTTACTCGCCGAACACTCCCGACCGTCCCGATACCGGTGGTTGGAGCCTCGGCGAGGGCGGCATCCGTCTCAGTGCGGCCGGTCCGGCCGCCGGGGCAGCGGAATCGTCCGGTGCACCGAGTAGTTCGGGTACACCGAGCAGTTCGGGTGCACCGAGTAGTTCGGGTGCATCACGGCCGCAACCGCCGAGCGCGCCGCGCCCGCGGACGGCACCGCAGACGTCAGGCAGACCCCAGCCGGGCACTCAATCCCAGCCGGGTCACCGTCGGGGTCCCGACCTGACCCGCCGCCCGCCGACACCGCAGTCGGGATCCGCACCGTCGGGACCAGCACAGTCGGCACCGGCGCCCGGCAGCGCGAGCGGACCACAACCGGGACCGGTATCACCGCTGTCGCGTCGGCCCGAGCTCGACCAGACCGGTCAGCGCCCGCTGGCGGCATCGTTGAGCCCGGAGGAACGTGCTCGACGCAGCCGCCCGACACCCCCCGAATCGCGCCCCGGCCGCCCCTCCCCCATGGATCGTGGTCTGTCGCAGGGGTCCTCGCGGCTGGTGCCGCCACGCTCCATAGCCGACCCGACGACCACCGCCGACGTCCCCGACCCGGCCGCGGGTCGTACCGGGCCCGATCGTGCGGGTTCGCCGTCGGCCGACGACCCGCGAGCCACCTCACCGGGCCGTGACCGGACGACGTCGGATCGTCACGCCCGCGACGCCGACGACGACGACCGGATCAGCGTGCACGAGTTGCTGCGTCGCAGCCGCAGCGGCCAGACGGGCGACTGAGACCTCAGGCCTTGGGACCGGGATCCCTGGCGCCGGAATCCCTGGCGCCGGTGTCTTCGGGACCGGAATCCTTGGGGCCGGGGTTCTTGGGGCTGGGGTTCTTGGGGCCGTCGCGGTCGGCGTCGACGTCGTCGTCGCCGATCTCCTCGGCGAGTTGTTCGGCGTCGACGATCGCCTGATCGAGATGTAATCGATCCCAGATCGGCGGGTCGGGCGCGGCCTCGAACCCCTTGTCGCCCTTGATCACCTCGGTGAGCGGCGTGCCGCGCAAATAGCGGATCGCGGTGTTGGCGAAGGCGATCACGGGCACGGCGAGCAAGCCGCCGACGATGCCGGAGGCGACGATACCCGCGCCGATCCCGAGGACCACGGCGACCGGATGCAGTCGCACCGAGCGGCCCATCAGGAACGGTTGCAGCACATGGCCTTCGAGTTGCATGACACCGACGAGGATCGCCAGCACGATCACCGCGGTCAACCAGCCCTGGGTGACCAGCGCGATGATCACCGCGAGGCTTCCGCTGATCAGCGCACCGACGATCGGGATGAAGGAGAACAGGAAGATGACCGTGGCCAGCGGAAGCGCCAGCGGCACACGCAGAATCGCCAGACCGATACCGATACAGACGGCGTCGACGAGCGCGACCACGACGGTTGCGCGCACGTACGCCACCAGCGTGCCGAAGCCGGCGACCCCCGCCGCGACGACCTTCTCCCGGGAGCCGCGGGGGATCAGATGCGCGCAGAACTCCCAGATCTGCCCGCCCCCGTAGAGGAAGAAGATCATCAGGAAGATCATCAACAGCAGGCCGGTGACCAGTTCGGTGGCGGTGGTCGCGGTGGCCAGCGCGCCGCTGGCGAGCTTTGCCTGATTGTGTTGCATCAGGTCGATGATGTTGTTGCCGAGATGGTTGACCTGGGAGGGGTCGATACCCAACGGCCCGTTGGTCAACCACTTCCGCGTCTGGTCGACCGTCGAGACCACCTCGTTGGTCAGTTGCGGGAACCCGCTGACGAAGGCGCGTCCGACAAAGGTGAGCACGCCCGCGACCACGCCGAGCGCGGTGAGCATGACGATGACGACCGCCAACGATCGCGGAACCCGGCGGCGATTGAGGTAGTCGACGGCGGGCACCAGGAACGCCGACAGCAGGATCGCCAATGCCAACGGGACCGTGACCTCGTCGAACTTCTTGAACAACCGACCCACGACGTAGATCGCGGCGAGGATCAGCAGAAGCCGCCAACTCCATTCCGCCGCCTTGCGGACCATCGGATGTACCGCCGACCGGTCGAGGTCGGCCAGACCCCGACCCAGTTGGGACGCACCTGGCTGGGACCCGTCGTCACCATCGCCGGACGCGGAGCCCGCCGGGGAACCATCGTTCACGATTGTCAGCGTAGCGGTCGTTAGGGTGATGGCTATGTCATCGGAGCATCCGTCGGTCGGCGCGCATCCGGCTCTGCGTCGCCGATTCTGGTGGCTCCGATGGGTGTTGCTCGCGTTGGTGATCGTGATCCTCGCGGTCGAGGTGGTGCTGATCTGGCCGAAACTCGAGCAGGTTTGGCACCGAACCGGCGATCTGGACTGGGTATGGCTGGTGGCGTGCATGTTCGCCGCCGTGCTGTCGATGGACAGTTTCGCCCAGGTCCAGCGGGCACTGCTGCGGTCGGCCGGGGTTCGGGTCCGGCAGCTGAAATCGTTGGCGGTGGTGCTGGCGGCCAACTCGCTGTCGCAGACGATGCCCGGCGGTCAGGTCTTGGCGCCGGCGTTCACCTATCGCGAAACCCGCAAGTGGGGGGCCACGCCGGTCGTCGCGTCCTGGCAGGTGGTGATGTCGGGGTTGCTGGCGGGGGTCGGCCTGGCCGTCCTCGGTTTCGGCGGCGCCGTGCTCGCCGGTGCCAAGACCAGCCCGTTCTCGCTGATGTTCTCCATCGTCGGTTTCATCGCCGTCGCGGTCGTCCTGCAGTACCTGGCCACCCACCCCGAGTCGCTGCAGTCCACCGGCGAGCGGGTCCTGGGCTGGTACAACCATCTGCGCAACAAGCCCGAGGACTCGGGTCTGGAGCGTTTCAACGAGGTCCTCGAACAGCTCCGCGCGGTGCAGTTGACCCGACGCGACACCACCATCGCGTTCGGCTGGAGCCTGTTCAACTGGGTCACCGACATCGCCTGTCTGATGTTCGCGTGCTGGGCCGTCGGCGTGCACCCGTCGATCTCGGGGGTGATGGTCGCCTACGCCGCGGGCAAGGCGGTGGGCACCGCGGTGCCGCTGCTTCCCGGCGGAATCGGCGTCGTCGACGCGGTCCTGGTGCCCGCATTGACCACCGCGGGCATGCCGGCCGCGGACGCGCTGACCGCTGTGCTCGTCTATCGCATCGTCAGCTACGTGCTGATCGCAGCCATCGGATGGGTCGTGATCCTGGCGAAGTTCCGGACGGGTATTCGCGACAAGGGCGAACTCGAAGCCACCTACGACCGCGAACGCGAGATGGTGATCGACGAACTCGAGGAGCACGACGACACCGGCACATCCGACGATTCGCCCCGCACCGAGGGCCGCCCGGATCCTCCGAATGACGGAACGAGTTCGGCCTGACGAGGATTTCGGACTACCGTGGGTGACCATGTCGAGTCCTGACATGGCCACCAGGGGGGCCCGGTCCCAGTCGCAGGCATCTGCACACGTGCAGTTGCCGGTCACCGCACTCGTCGACATCGTCGCCGTCTCCGTGTTCGTGCTGATCGGACGGGCCTCACACCACAACGGGTTCAACCCGCTGGGTGTGGCGCAGACGCTGTGGCCGTTCCTCGCCGGGACCGCGGTCGGCTGGTCGATCGTCTACGTCTACTCCCACGTCCGTTCCAGCGACTGGTTCGGTCGCGACTTCCGCCCGGAGCGGCTGGCGCCGGCCGGGTTGGCCATCTGGTTCTGCACCGTCACCGTCGGCATGATCCTGCGATACCTGCTCCACGAGGGCACCGAGGTCAGCTTCATCATTGTCGCGACGCTGTTCCTCGGCCTGGTACTGCTGGGCTGGCGTGCGCTGGCAGCCCTCATCCTGCGGCGCACGGCGACCGCCAAGCCACCCCGGCCGGCCGACGCCGCACACTAGCCGGCCACGATCGGGCCTCGGTCCACACCGGGTCGCGATTGATGACTCAGTTGATCCGGAAGTACTTCTGCGCCACCTGCAGTGCCGCGGTCCCCGACTTCGGTCCCTCGGTGTAGATGACGATGACCTTGCCGCCCTGGACGCCGACGAACCACCCGGGGCCCTCGGGGCCGTTGGTGCCGACCAGCGCCCGCAACCCGGGAGCGCTGGTGAGGTCGCTGGCGTCGCCGGTCTTGGCGGTGGTCGTCATCGCGGCCCAGATCGGGTTGGTCAGTCCGGCATCGAGAGGCCCGAGTGACCCGCCGGCGACCTTGGTCGGGACTCCGTTGATGACGTAGGGCGCCACCGAGCTCAACGTGCCCGACGCGCTGCGCGCCATCGCCACGCCGAGTGCGGCCATGTTGGTCATCGACATCCGCGACGCCGCGGACTGCAGATCGATCGTCGCGACGCCCGACCCCTGGGTAGGGGCGCTGGCGCCGGGGATGGTGAACTGCACGCCCAGGCCAAGCCGATCGAGGACCTGATCGGTGGTCTCCTGGTTGGCGCGGGCCGACTTGTCGACGGCGGCGAGCACCGGGTCGAGGGCGGTGCCGACGGGGTAGGCGGCGTCGAGGTTGTTGCCCCGGCCGGCTGCGTAATCGTTCTGTGCCACACCGAGAATCGCTCCGGTTTTGGCGTCGAGCGCCATGATCGTCGCCGGCTGGCCGACCTCGACGGCGGCGTCACCGAGACCCAGCTGCACGCCTTGGTCGACCGAGGTGGACACGGCAGGCCCGGGCGGGCCCTGCTCGCCGTCGAGTCGCTGCGGGGCCATGCCCGGCCCGACCATCTGCACCTGCCAGCCTGCGGTGGCGTCGCGGATAGCCTGCCAGTAGTTGGTCAGACCCGCCTCCAACGGCGAGGACAGGCGCCGGTCGGCCATGACGAGCATGCCGGCCTTGCGCACGGTGACACCGGGCACCGACGCCGGGTCACGGTTCAGTACGGCCATGTCGGAGTTGCGCAGGGTGACCGCGGTGATGGCCTGCCCCGGCGTCTGGGCCAGCTTCTGATTGATCACCGACGGGGTGATCAGGGGCGCGATCGGGGAAAGCGCATTGGCCAGTGCCGTCGCCGAGGCGTTGACGTTGCGGGTCTGGGTGGGGTCGAGGACGATCTCGTTGACCGGCTGCAGGTACATGAACGTCTTGCCGGACCGGCTGGTGACCGTCGGCGCCGGCGTGGCATCGGTGCGGATCTCCCGCAGGTTGCCGCCCGCCGGCAGCCCCGGATAGATCACGGCCGGATCCCAGGTGACCTTCCACCCGGTCGACAGGTGCCGCGCACCGCCGGAGGTGGTCGAGGTGAAGCTGTGGTCGGCGTCGAACTTCCACGTCGTCTGCAGCGAGAACGAGGCGGTGCCGTCGCTGTATTCGACGGGCTTGCGGACCTCGACGTCGACCTCGCGGGCATTCATCGCCTGGAAGGTCTGGGTGAAGGACTCCCCGGCCTGACCGGGTGCGGTGGTCAGCGACGCCGTCGCCGCCGCGTCCTGGCGTCCCCACGCGGCGGCGAAGGCATTGATCGCCGCCTTGGCTCCGGTGTCGGGGGTCGGCGCGACCAACTCCTTGATGCCGAATGCGGCCGCACAGATCAGCACGACGCACGCGGCCAGCACCGCCCACTTCACACGAGAACCCATAGTCACAATTTTCACTCTAGTTACACGCGATTTCGATCCCGTGGGCTTGCAGTCGGGATTCGGACCGGTCACGATCGTGTCTCGTGCTGCGGTTTTGTCGCGGGTGACCGTCTTCGTCAGTGACACGACGCCCTTGTCGGACGCGACGCCCCTCCCTTTGCCGCGGGTCGTCGGGGCGGCGATCGTCGATGCGGACGGCCTCGACGGGGCATCGGCACGCGAATGCCTGGCGGTACGCACAGGGTCTGGGCGGGGAGTCGCGGTGGCCCGAGCGCGCGATCGCGGGGGCATGTCGCCCGCGCGTGGACGTGGACGTGGGGTGGGCATCGGTGGCGCCTGCCGCCGGGAGGGCGGGGCCACCGGATTGGGGGCCGTCGGGTTCGGGACCTGAACCCCGAGCACCGAACGCTGGTCGACCGTCTGCGGCCGGCGCGGCGGGCGGACCGGTGCACCGTCGCCGACGCGCCGGTCGTGAGGTGCGTTCGGCGCGGGCCGCACCTCGGCTTCGTCATCGGCGGCCCGGTGACGTCCCGAGGCCGAGCGTGAGGCAGTCGAGCGTGGGGCAGTCGAGCGTGGAGGTGTGCGGGCAGCGCGGGACGGGCCCGAATCCGTGCTGTTCTCGGATGCCCATAATGGGGTATGGGCTACACGGTCATTCGGGCCGGAGACAGGAGCCTGACGGCGACCGCCTGGCTCACCTCCTACCATTGCTTCTCCTTCGGGGATCACTATGATCCAGCCAACACCCACCATGGTGCCTTAATTGCATCTAATGAAGAATTTTTACCGCCCGATTGTGGTTTCGGATCACATCATCATCAAGAATCCGAGATCGTCACATGGGTGAGCTCGGGCTCGCTGGTCCACCGTGACTCCGCGGGCCATGCGGGCGTCGTGGTCCCCGGTCTGGCCCAACGTATGAGCGCCGGTCGCGGCATCGATCACTCCGAACGCAACGACCCGTGGCCCGACCTTCCCGGGTCGGGGACCTCGACCACGCACTACGTGCAGATGTGGGTCATGCCCGACAGCCACGGCTTGTCCCCCTCCTACGCCCAGCACGACATCTCCGCGGAGCTGTCCACCGGCGCCCTGGTGGCGGTGGCCTCCGGCGATCCCGCCCACGAGGCGGCCATCTCGATCGCGAACGCCGGCGCGACGCTGTATGCCGCCCGACCCGCGGCAGGCTCCACGATCCGGCTCCCCGGGGCCCGGTTCACCCATCTGTTCGTCGTCACGGGATCGGTGGATGTATCGGCGGACGCCGACGACCCGCAGGCAACCATCGAGCTCGGTGCCGGGGACGCCGCACGCGGAACCGACGTCGGCGACGTGGTGCTGACGGCCGGCGAGAACGCCGAGATCCTGTACTGGGCGATGAACTCGGCACTCGGAGAGTTCTGAACCCAGCTTTTGAAGGATTCTGGGCCGCTCGCCTGCTTTCAGTCATTTCCCCAGTAGCCGCGCTCGCTGACCTGGGCTTTTACAGTCGAGCTACTCGCTGGACGACTGAAAACAGGCGAGCGATGCGCGACCACCGCGGACCAACCCGTCTATGCGGTCACCGAACGCGTCGCCAGGTCCGGATCACATCGCTTCGGCCGCAACCACTTCCGAGATCGTCAGTAGTACCGCCCGACCAGCGGCGCGCGTACCCGGTTGTTGTGTTCGTTCGCCGCCGTGCACGCCCAGACCATGCAGCCGATCCACGCCAGAAACAGCGGAATCCCCACCGTGAAGATCGACAGCAGCGCGGCCAGGACGTACACCCCCAGCATGACCAGCCCACCGGTGACCGTGGAGTAGAACATGCCGAGCGGACCGAAGAAGAAGGTCAGGACCAGCGCCACACCGACGCTCTTCTCACTGCCGACCACCACGACCGGCGGGTACTGGCCGACGGGCACCGGAACCGGCATATACCCGTACGGGACCGGCGACGGGTACACCGGACCGGCCACCGGCGGCGGGGCCGGAGCGAGCGGGGCCGGAGCGGGCGGGGCCGCCGGGAACCAGTCGCCTGCGGACGGCAATTGTCCCGAGGACTGATGCCCCGACGGGAACTGGCCGGAGGGCGGGCGCGAATCAGGCATCTCGGGATACATGGCGTGGAACTTACCCAGCACCACCGACAGCCGCCGGTCAATCGCGAGAACCGCATGGATCGCGGCCGAAGCACCGTCGGCGGCCATGCCGGCTGACGGATCGCGACGGCGGTGACAGGATGGAACGCGTGACTGTGTCGAATACTTCTCTCCCCGCTTCCGGACTGGACCTCGACTGGGTCGACGACGCCGTGCGCGTCCAGGACGACCTGTTCACCCATGTCAACGGCAAATGGTTGGAGTCCCACACCATCCCCGAGGACCGATCGGTCGACGGCGCCTTCCACGTGCTGCGCGATCGGGCCGAGGAGAACGTCCGCGACATCATCGTCGAGGCCGCCGAGTCGAATCCCGAGAGCGGCACCGACGCCGCCAAGATCGGCGATCTCTACGGCTCCTTCATGGACACCGAGCACATCGAGGCGCTCGGCATCGGCCCGATCTCCGGCGAGCTCGAGGCCATCGCCGCGATCTCCGACGTGAGTGAACTCTCCGCACGCATGGGCCGGCTGCAGCGGCGCGGCGTCGGCGGGCTGTTCGGGTTCTACGTCGACACCGACGCCCGCCGGTCCGACCGCTACCTCGTGCACGTCGTGCAGTCGGGACTCGGTCTGCCCGACGAGTCCTACTACCGCGAGGACAAGCACGCCGAGACCCGCGACGCCTACCGGGCGCATGTGGCGAAGATGTTCACCCTCGCCGGGTTCGACGACGCCGACGACCGGGCGGCCACGGTGCTGCGTCTGGAGACCGCGATCGCCGGGCACCATTGGGACGTGGTCCGCCGACGCGACGCCGAGCTCACCTACAACCTGATGAGCCTCGATGAGTTCGGCTCCGCGGCATCGGGTTTCGATCTGCATTCATGGTTCGGCGGTCTGGGCACGGTCGGCGACACCACCTTCGCCGAGGTGGTCGTGGGGCAGCCGTCCTTCGTCACCGACGTCTCGGCGCTCGTCGCTGATGCACCCCTGTCGGACTGGACCACCTGGTTGTCGTGGCGGCTGCTGCGCACGGCCGCGCCGTATCTGTCCTCGGCGTTCGTCGAGGAGAACTTCGATTTCTACGGTCGCACCCTGACCGGCGCGGAGACCAACCGGGACCGCTGGAAGCGCGGCGTGGGCTTCGTCGAGAACGCGATGGGCTTCGCCGTCGGACGTCTGTATGTGGCCAAGCATTTCCCGCCCGAGGCCAAGGCTCGGATGGACGAACTGATCGGCAACCTCGTCGAGGCCTACCGCCGCAACATCTCCGAACTGGAGTGGATGACCCCGGCCACCCGGGAGAAGGCGCTGACCAAGCTCGACAAGTTCACCCCGAAGATCGGCTACCCGGCGCGCTGGCGGGACTACGGTGCGCTGACCGTCGATCGTGGTGACCTCGTCGGAAATGTCGCGCGCGCCGCGTCTTTCGAGCAGGATCGGGAGTTCGCGAAGATCGGCGCACCGGTCGACCGTGACGAGTGGTTCATGACGCCGCAGACGGTCAACGCCTACTACAACCCGGGCATGAACGAGATCGTCTTCCCCGCAGCCATCCTGCAGCCGCCGTTCTTCGATCCCGATGCCGACGACGCCGCCAACTACGGCGGGATCGGCGCGGTGATCGGACACGAGATCGGCCACGGCTTCGACGATCAGGGCGCCAAGTACGACGGCGACGGCAATCTCGTGAACTGGTGGAGCGACGCCGACCGATCCGAGTTCTCCTCTCGCACCCGCAAACTCATCGACCAGTACAACGAGTTCACACCCGAGGGTCTCGACGAGAAGTACAAGGTCAACGGCGAGTTCACCATCGGCGAGAACATCGGCGACCTCGGCGGGTTGTCGATCGCGCTCGTCGCCTACGATCTCGCGACCTCGGGGACCGACGTGCCGGAGATCGACGGCCTCACCGGAACCCAGCGGGTGTTCTACAGCTGGGCGCAGATCTGGCGCACCAAAACCCGTGACGCCGAGGCCATCCGCCGACTGTCGATCGATCCGCATTCGCCGCCGGAGTTCCGGTGCAACGGGGTCGTCCGCAACATCGACGCGTTCTATCGGGCGTTCGGCGTCACCGAGGGCGACGCGTTGTTCCTCCCGGACGCCGACCGTGTCCGGATCTGGTGAACCGCATCGCCGTCGACTGATCGGCGGCCACGAGATCACCCGCCGCGAGATGGCCGCCGCCGTGGTGCGGCCGATCGCGGCGGGTGTGATCTTGTTGTTCGGCTACTTCCTGCTGCCCATCAACGCCGCGAGCAACTCCAGGGCTCTCGGCTTCTTCGTCGGTGTCGCACTGCTGATCGCGTTCTGCGGCTACGAGATCCGCCACTTCCTGCGGTCACCGTACCCGGTGGTCACCGCCCTGGAGATGCTGGTGGCGCTGGCCACCTTCTACGTGATCGCCTTCGCGACAATGTATTTCATCTTCTCCGACTACGATCACGGTAGTTTCACCGAGAAGCTCACGCGAATCGACGCGCTGTACTTCAGTCTGACGGTGTTCACGACCACCGGATTCGGAGACATCGCCGCCGTCGCACAGGAAACCCGTGTCGCGGTGTCGATCCAGATGGTCAGCACCTTCGCCCTGCTCGGCCTCGGAATCCGGTTCCTGAGCCTGCTGGTCAGCACACGACGCACACCGACCGGCCACGACGGGCCGGCCGGTTAGCGCGGTGCCGAACTTCGGTGTCGAACTTCGGTATCGAACTTCGGTGCGGGTCAGTAGTCGTCGTCGCCGTAGACGATCATTCCGCGAATGTTCTTGCCCGACAGCATGTCGTCGTAGGCCTCGTTGATCTGATCGTGCCGGTAGGTGGTGGTGATCAGATCCGACAGATTCAGCCGCCCGGCCCGGTACTCACGCAATAGGTTCGGGATCTGGGTACGCGGTCCGGTCCCGCCGAAGATCGCACCCTGGACCCGCTTCTGCAGCAGGGTCAGCTCGAACAGGTTGAGCTTGACGTCCATCGAGGCGAAGTTGCCCATGCCGGTGACGACCACCTGGCCGCCCTTGCCGGTCAGGCTCAACGCCGGCGCGATGATGTCACCGAAGATCTCGCCGACGGTGATCACCGTGGTGTTGGCCATCTTGCCCCAGGTGATCTCACCGAGGACCGGGGCGGCCTCTTCGATCGAGGCGAAGGTGTGTGTGGCGCCGAGCTTTTCGGCCATCTGCAGCTTGAACGGCACCGGGTCGATGGCGACGACGTAGCGCGCGCCGGCCGCGGCGGCACCCTGGATCGAATTGATCCCGACGCCGCCGATACCGATGACGACCACCGTGTCGCCGGTGTGGGTGTCGCCGATCTCGACGGCCGATCCCCATCCGGTGGCCACACCGCAACCGAGCAGCGCCGCCTCGCGCAGCGGGATGTCGTCCTCGATCTTGACCAACGACGCCTCGTTGACGGTGATGTAGGGCGCGAAGGTGCCCAGCAGACACATCGGTGTCAGTGGCGTCCCGTCGGCGGTGTGCAGGCGGTGGGTGTCATCGGAGATCGACAATCCCGTCAGCAACCGTGCGCCCTCGTCACAGATGTTCTGCAGCCCTCGCGAGCACGGTTCGCAGGTGCCGCAGGCCGGGATGAATGCGGTGACGACGTGATCACCTTCGGCCAGCCGGGTGACGCCCGGACCCACCTTGGTGACCACGCCTGCGCCCTCGTGGCCGCCGAGCACCGGCATCGGTGCCGGGCTGTCGCCGGTGCGCAGATGATGGTCGGAATGGCACAGCCCGGACGCGGCCAAGCGCACCTGGACCTCGCCGGCGACCGGGTCGCCGACCTCGATCTCCTCGATCTGCCACGGTTGTCCGGGTTCGCGCAGGATCGCGCCCTTGGTCTTCATGGTTCTGCCCCTTTCTCGGCACAGTCAAATGCCCCGGTCGCCATCGTCGTCCATCCATGCACGCCTCGGCATAGATTTCGTCAGATAGGTTCCCCCGCAGGGCATCTACGCACCGCTCGGCGTCGGCAATGCCCGCGATCGGTACGCAAGTACCGACGCGACCGGTTCACCGCCGCACGCGACCCCTCCGATCCCGCCGCGGCGCCGAATGACTTCCGGACTCGTGAAAGGATGACCGCATGGCCAGTTCGGAAATGCCCGACTCTCGACCTTCCCGGCGCTCGTTTCTGCGCTGGCTGATTCCGGCCCTGCTGATCCTGGTGTGGCTGATCATCGGCGGGGGGCTCGGGCCGTTCGCCGGGAAACTCGCCTCGGTCTCGACCAACGACAACACCGCGTTCCTGCCCGCTTCGGCCGAGTCGACCCAGGTCAACGATCAACTGTCCCGATTCCAGGACACCACCGAGATCCCGGCGATCGTGATCGCGGTCCGCGACTCGGGGATCACCGCGGCCGACCGTGCCTACCTCACCGAGCAGACCCAGCGCCTGCAGGACAAAGAGGGCTTCGCGTCGGCGTTCTCACCGGTCATCGGCTCCGAGGACGGCAAGGCCGCCGAGGTCTTCATCCCGATCTCCACCAAGGGCGAGCCCGCCGACACCGTCAAGACACTGCGGGATTCGCTGGCCAATCCGCCCAACGGCCTCGAGGTCAAGGTCACCGGACCGGCCGGGCAGGTCGCCGACCTCGGCGAGGCCTTCGCCGGCATCGACGGTCTGCTGCTGCTGGTGGCCGGTGCCGTCGTCGTACTGATCCTCGTCGTCGTCTACCGCAGCCCGATCCTGCCGTTCGTCGTGCTCATCTCGGCGATCTTCGCGCTCGGTCTGGCCTCCGGAGCGGTGTACTTCGCCGCCGATCAGGGCTGGCTGGAACTCAACGGGCAGAGCCAGGGCATCCTGTTCATCCTGGTCTTCGGCGCCGCCACCGACTACGCATTGCTGCTGGTGTCGCGGTTCCGGGAGGAACTGATGCACACCGCCGACAAGTACACGGCGGTGCGTCGGGCGTGGCGGGCCACCATCGAGCCGGTGGCGGCGTCGGCGGGCACGGTCATCCTCGGCGTGCTCTGCCTGCTGTTCTCCGACCTCAATTCCAACCGCAGCCTCGGACCGGTCGCCGCGCTCGGCATCGTCGCCTCCTTCCTCGCGTCGATGACCTTCCTGCCGGCCGCACTGGCCCTGCTCGGCCGGGCCGCGTTCTGGCCGTTGCGCCCGCACCTGGTCGAGACCGCCGAGACAAACACCGACGCCGACAACACCGACACCAACAACACAAAGTCCGGCGCCACCAACGCCGACTTCGACGACGCCACCTCGAACACCCATCGCTTCTGGTACGCGATCGCCCAGTGGGTCGCCACGCGCCCCCGTACCGTGTGGATCGCAACGTTGATCCTGCTGGTCATCGGTGCGTCGTTCGCCCCGATGTTCAAGGCCGACGGCATCGCCCAGACCGACTTCTTCCTCGGTGACGTCGATTCGGTTGCCGGCGCGCAACTGCAGGCACAGCATTTCGACGCCGGTGCCGGCACCCCGACGTGGATTCTCACCCGTGCCGATCGCGCCGACGAGGTCGTCGCCGCGACCCGCGGTGTCGACGGTGTCGCGCAGGTCAGTGTGCTCAGCAGCAACGGCGAGCCCGTCGTCCGCGACGGCGAGGTCGCGGTGCAGGCCACCTTGTCGGACAACGCCGAGTCCCTCGCCGCGCAGGACACCGTCGAACGCATCCGCGCCAAGGTGCATGCGATCTCCGGGGCAGACGCGAAGGTCGGTGGTACGACGGCCGTCGACCTCGATACCCGCACCACCGCGATCCACGATCGCAATCTGATCATCCCGATCGTGCTGATCGTGGTCCTCGCGGTGCTGATCCTGTTGCTGCGCAGCATCCTCGCGCCGGTGTTGCTGCTGGCGACCACGGTGTTGTCGTTCGCGACCACGCTCGGTGTGGCGGCCCTGCTCTTCAACGGCCCCTTCGGTTTCCCCGGCGCCGACCCGGTGGTCCCGTTGTTCGCGTTCGTGTTCCTCGTCGCCCTGGGCATCGACTACAACATCTTCCTGATGACCCGGGTGCGCGAGGAGTCGATCCGGCACGGCACCCGCGCCGGCATCATCCGCGGGTTGACCTCGACCGGCGGTGTCATCACCTCTGCCGGTGTGGTTCTCGCCGCCACCTTCGCGGCCCTGGCGGTGATCCCGCTGCTGTTCCTCGCGCAGGTCGCGTTCCTCGTGGCCTTCGGCGTCCTCGTCGACACCCTGATCGTGCGGACCCTGCTCGTACCCGCCCTGTCACTCGATATCGGCAGCCGCATCTGGTGGCCAAGCAGCTTGTCCCACAAGAGATCCGAGCCCGACGAGGACTCCGGCAATTCGGTCGTCACCGGCACCTCGGCGGCGGGGGGAAGTGTTTCCTGAGGGTTACGCGATTTCCAGCCCAACCGGCGGGTAACCCGATAGCGTCGGCTTCACCGCACTGGGAAAGCAGGTGACCAACGATGACTCTCGCCGAACACTCCACCCCGACGCGGGCGGACTTCGCCTCGCTGCGTCGCGGTGGACTGAACTGGGACTCGTTTCCCTTGCGGCTGTTCGTGAAAGGCAATGGGCGGTTCTGGGATCCGGCCGCGATCGACTTCAGCCGCGACGCCGAGGACTGGCACGAGATCACCGACGAGCAACGACGCAGCACGACGTTTCTGGTCAGTCAGTTCATCGCGGGTGAAGAAGCCGTCACCCAGGACATCCAGCCGTTCATGAAGGCGATGGCCGCCGAGGGGCGCTTCGGCGACGAGATGTATCTGTCGCAGTTCTGCTTCGAGGAGGCCAAGCACACGCAGGTGTTCCGTCGCTGGATGGATTCGGTGGGGCTCGACGACGATCTGCAGTCCTTCGTCGCCGACAACCCGTACTACCGCCAGCTGTTCTACGAGGAGTTGCCGCAGAGCCTGCACGTCCTCGACCACGATCCGTCCCCGCTCAATCAGATCCGCGCCAGCGTCACCTACAACCACGTCATCGAGGGGTCGCTGGCGTTGACGGGCTATCACGCGTGGCAGACCGTGTGCACCCGGCACGGCATCTTCCCCGGCATGCAGCGGTTGATCCGGTTCATCGGCGACGACGAGCGGCGCCACATGGCGTGGGGGACGTTCACCTGCCGTCGTCATGTGGCCGCCGACGACTCGCTGTGGGAGGCGATCAACACCCGGATGGGCGAGCTGATGCCGTTGGCGCTGGACATGATCACGTGGGTCAACGAGCAGTTCGACGAGCAGCCGTTCGGTCTGGACAACAACGAGTTCCTCGCCTACGCCGCCGACCGGGCACAGCGACGGCTGCATGCGATCGAGTCGGCCCGCGGTCGCGACGTCGCCGAGATCGATCTCGACTACTCCCCTGCCGAACTCGAGGAGCGGTTCGGTGAGGAGGAGGCCGAAGCGCTCGGCACCTGACGGCCGACCCCGATGACAAACAACTAGAACACGTTCTAGTCTGTGGGGGTGGATGTCTCCTTTGACGCGACCCGACGCGAGCTGACCACCGACAAGGGCGTGCTGCGCTACCACGAGGCCGGCGCTGCCGACGCACCGCCGCTGATCCTGCTCCACGGCTCCGGCCCGGGCGTGACCGGATGGCGCAATTACCGCGGTAACCTCGGCTTTTTCGCCCAGACCCATCACTGCTACGTCATCGAGTTCCCCGGCTTCGGGGTCAGCGATGCGTGGGAGGGCATGCCGGTGCTGACCGCCGGCAAGTCGGTGATCACCTTCATGGACGCACTCGGGATCGCCTCGGCGCCGATGATCGGCAACTCGATGGGCGGCGTCGTCGGGGTGAACCTGGCCATCCGCACACCCGATCGCGTCGAGAAGCTGGTGACCATCGGCGGCGTCGGCCCCAACCTGTTCAGCCCCAGCCCGAGCGAAGGCCTCCGTCTCCTGCAGGAGTTCGCCGACGACCCCGATCGCGACAAGCTCGTCCGTTGGCTGACCGCGATGGTCTACGACCGCACCCTGGTCACCGAGGAACTCATCAGTGAGCGCTGGGAGGTGGCGATGAATCCCGACGCCTTGGCTACGGCCAGAACGATGTACGGCTCAGCATCTTTCGAGATGCAACAGCAGTTCATGGCGACCGCCGACATCCCGCCGTACTGGGCGATGATGCACAAGATCTCCTGCCCGACGCTGCTCACCTGGGGCCGCGACGACCGTGTCAGTCCCCCCGACATGGCGCTGGCGCCGATGCGGCTGATCCCCGACGCACAACTGCACATCTTTCCGCGGTGTGGCCACTGGGTGATGATCGAGGCCAAGGAGGCCTTCGAGGCGACGGTGGCGGCGTTCCTGGCGAGCTGACCGGCCGCTTTGTCTGTTGATCTACTCGGGAAGCGATTCCGGCGAGAGATTCTCGTCACGACCTTCCGCAATGGCGAGAATGTGCGGATCCTGTTGTCGCCCGGCCGCTTTGTCAGCGGCAAGCACCATTCGTGCCGCGGCGCGCCGAGCAGCCGGGGCAAGAGGAGTGCGCCGGGTGTGTAGATCGCGGCGTGCTGTGGTCATGTGCCCTCCTGTCGATCATTGTCGTTCTGATCGCTCGCATTGTCACGTGTTCGGTGATCGAACAGTCTTGTCCGGCCCCAACTCGAGAACACGTCGGCCTCGGTCTTCGTAACCAGCGGCGACGTCTGCAGCTTTGCCATGACGTCGAACCCCAACACCTGGGCATCGGTGTTATCGGACAAGGTGTGGTCGACAGCCCACGCCGCTCGCCGCCACCACTCCGCTCGTCGGTCAGCATAAGTCCGCTGCAGGATGGTTGCAGTGACGCCCAGAACCCCGACGCCGCCGACCACCAGCGTCACCCACGCTTGAGCTGGCACTCCACCGCCTCCACAGATCTCCGACGCCGAGCAATACACCGCGGCATATCCGCCGCCACGGTACCCGGCCACAGCGTCCACGCCGCCGGACTCCGGACCGTTATCCACAACCCGTCCTGATCGGCCTGCCGCACTGGAAGGCCGCGGCCACCGGCACTACTTCGGCGAGCCCACCCGCGTCCACCGATCGGTTGACCGAGGTGTGGTCATCCGGTGGATCCGCTGCCCGCTCGATCCGGCCATGCTGGATGTCATGGCAATGATCGAGGTCGCAGGACTGACGAAACGCTACGGCGACAAGCAGGTCGTTCGTGGTGTCGATTTCGAGGTGGCGCAGGGCGAGATCTTCGGCATCCTCGGCCCCAACGGCGCGGGCAAGACGACGACGGTCGAGTGCATCGGCGGTCTTCGCAAACGCGACGGCGGGCACGTCCGCGTCGCCGGATTCGACCCGGCCGACGAGGACCGCGGTCTGCGGGAGGCACTCGGAATCCAGTTGCAGGAGAGCCGACTTCCCGACAAGCAGACCGTCGGTGAGGTGATGCGGCTGTATTCGAGTTTCTACGACGCGCCGCGCGACTGGCGGGAACTGCTCGAGCGGCTCGACATGCGCGCACACGAACGCACCTATTTCGCCAAGCTCTCTGGCGGGCAGAAGCAGCGGCTGTCGGTGGCACTGGCGCTCATCGGCAATCCGAAGGTCGCGATCCTCGACGAGCTCACCACCGGCCTCGACCCGAGCGCCCGCCGCGAGGTGTGGGGCCTGCTCGAGGACCTCAAGGACACCGGCGTCACCCTGCTGCTCGTCAGCCACTTCATGGAGGAGGCCGAGCGTCTGTGCGACCGCGTCGCGGTGATCGACGACGGACGGGTCGTCGCGCTCGACACCCCGGCGGAGTTGGCCGCATCGGTCCACGCCGACCAACGAATGTCGTTCGTACCCAACGCCATTGTCGACGTCGACGCTCTGAGCGCGTTACCCGACGTCCACCGCATCGACCACAGCGGCGAGAGGGTGATCGTCACCGGAACCGACAACGTGGCTTCGGCGGTCATCATCGCGCTGCACGAGCGCGGGATCGCCTGCCGCAAGCTGCGCGTCGACCAGCCGAGCCTCGACGACGCCTTCCTGGCGCTCACCACCGCAACCGAGCCCGACCCCTCAACCGACGCCGATACCGACACGACACAAGGAGCCCGACGATGAGCGCCGCCACTGCCATGATCGCCTCGGAAGCCCGACTTCTCGTGCGCAACCCGGGTGTCGTTCTCTGGACGGTGATCCTGCCGGTCGCCGCGGCGATCGTGATCGCCTCCATCCCGTCCGCCCGCAAGCCCGTCGGCTCCTTCGGTGGCCTGAGCACCTTTCAGGTGTACCAGCCCATCCTGGTGCTGTTCGTGCTGTCGATGCTCGCCGTCCAGGCGCTGCCCGACGTCCTCACCCGGTACCGGGAAATGGGTGTGCTCAAACGATTACGCACCACGCCGGTCTCCCCTTTCCTGCTGTTGACCGCCCAGTTCGTGCTCATCATGGGGGTGTCGCTGGTGTGCCTCGCGCTGATCGTGGTGATTCCCGGCATCATCTCCGGCCAATGGCCGCACCGTCTGTTCGGCTTCGTCATCAGCTATCTGCTGTCGTGCTGGGCGTTCCTAGGCCTGGGCATGGTGATCGCGTCGTTGTTCCGTAATGCCAAGGTGGCCGCGGGATTCGGTACCCTCGCGTTCTTCGTGTTGCAGTTCTTTGCGGGCCTGTGGATACCGCGGTCGACGATGCCCGGATGGATGCACACGATCTCGAATCTGACGCCCTCGGGTGCGGGCACCCAGGCACTGGTGGACACGGCGACCACGGGCTGGCCCCCGATCGGCTTCTTCGGCACACTGGTCGTGTGGGGAGCACTCGCCACGATCATCGCGATGCGGACGTTCCAGTGGGAGTAGCCGCGTCGGAGAACCGCGCGGCGCTGCACCCTCGCCCGCGTGGCATCACCCGACGCCGCAACCCACGACCACCGAGCACCCGGCCTCGTAGCATCCTGCTGCATCGCATTCGAGAACGCGAGCCCCACGGGCGGTGGATCGACCGCCCGACCACGCTGACCTGGCCGGATACGTTGCTGCCGCCGCAATCGGAGGTATGGGGGCTGCGCGTACTCAACCTCGCGGGACTGGTGGTCGCCCAACTCGTGCCGGCGACACATCTGCACCATGTGATCGGTGCCGTCCTGATGCTGACGTTGATGGCGTTCACCGAATTCTGGATCCGGATCGACATCTCGCCGATGTGGCGTCGGTTCGCGGTGTTCGGGATCACCACCGCCCTGTTGGCCGCCGCGATCGCCGTGACGCCGATGGCCGGGATCGCGTCATGGGCCGGCTACATGCTCTACGCTTCGCTGTTCACCGGGCCGCCGATGCTGCTGTGCGTCGCCGGCTCGTGTGTGCTCATGACCGCCACCCAGCGCAACGGCTGGCACAACCTTGCCGACCCGTGGTGGGCCTCGGTTCTGTGCTGGGTGCTCAACGTGGTGATCGGCCTGGCGGTGGTGGCCGTCATCGATGCGCGCGAGTCCACCCTGCTGCGTCGTCGGGAACTCACCGACGAGCTGATCGCCGAACGCTCTCGCAATGCCGAACTCCAGCAGGAACTCATCGAGCAGGCCCGCCGCAGTGGTGTCCACGACGAGCGGGCCCGGTTGGCGCGCGAGCTGCACGACACCGTCGCCCAGGGCTTCGTCGCCGTCGTCACCCAGCTTGAATCGATCGACGAGGACGATCTCGCCTCGTTGGTACGCGATCGCGTCGAGAACGCGAAAGCCCTTGCACGCGAAGGGCTCGGCGAGGCACGTCGCGCGGTCAACGCCCTGCAGCCGCTACCGCTGGCCGCCCGGTCCCTGGCCACCGCCCTGCAGGAGCAACTCGCACTGTTCTCCCGACGTCACGACATCGCGGCGACGCTACGGGTCGACGGCTCCCCACGCCCGCTGGTGGGCGACGATGCGCTGCTGCGGATCACCCAGGAATCACTGGCCAACGTGGCCCGTCATTCCGGGGCCACCCAGGTGGTGACGACCCTGACCTACCTCGACGACACCCTGCTGCTCGACATCCGGGACAACGGACGCGGTTTCACCCCCGATAAGACGCGGCGTTGTCCGGACGGCGGTTTCGGGTTGACCGCCATGGCCGAGCGCGCCGCGCTGATCAACGGGACACTCGAGATCGAAGCCGAACCGGGAGCCGGCTGTGTCATCTCGGTGGCGGTACCGTTCCCGGCGTCGACCTGCGAGGGCACGCCGCACTCGGCGGATCGAGCGGAGACGAGGCGATGATGCGCGACGCCAGTGATGCGACGATCAGCATCGTCGTGGTCGACGATCATCCGGTGGTTCGCGACGGTATTCGCGGCATGCTCGAGCGGGAGCCGGGGATGTCGGTGATCGGCGAGGCCGCCGACGGAGCCGAGGCACTCACCACGATCGCCCGGCTGCACCCCGACGTCGTGCTGATGGATCTGCGGATGCCCGGACTCGACGGAGTGGGCGCGATCCGAGTCCTGCGAGCCGAGAACCCGGATACGCCACGGATACTCGTGCTCACCACCTACGACACCGACACCGACATCCGGGCCGCGGTCGACGCAGGTGCCGACGGATACCTTCTCAAGGCGACGCCGCGTGCCGATCTCATCGCGGCGGTACGCCGCGCCGCAGCCGGTCAGAGCGTCCTCGACCCGAGTGCTGCGGCAAGTCTGATGAGCCGCAACCGGTTCGAGGCGCTGACCGAACGCGAATGCGAGGTACTGCGCGCGGTGGCCGGTGGCGGCACCAATCGTCAGGTGGCCGCCGAGCTGATGATCAGTGAGGCCACGGTCAAGACGCACCTGCTGCGGCTCTACCCCAAGCTCGGCGTGAAGGACCGCGCCGCCGCGGTGCGGGTGGCCTTCGAGCGCGGCTTGATCCGCTGAGCGTTTATTCGCTTGCGCCCTCGCCACCCGCCCTGGCAGAGTTCACTCCCGCACGAGGGAGTAGCCGATCGCGGGGTACCGCTGATCATGTTCTGCGCGTTGTACTCTCGTGCATCCATTTAAGGTATGGCTACGGTCCGTGCTACGGCACCGGGGTTCGACTCCCCTTTCGGCACCGTCCCCGGGATCACCGGTGGCCTCGGTCCTGCGGCCACGCGTGGAGGTCTCTCGCGTGGCCCCACCGACCCGCCGCCCGCGGGCGGTGTCCGCCGCCATACACCGCCGCCGAAGGGAGGTTCGCCTTGTCCATCATCACATCCGCATTCGCCACGGTCTCCGTCCCGGCCGGCCATTGCGCTCTCGAATACCGTCGTGGACAACTGTCCCGGACGCTGACACCCGGCCAGTACCATCGACGCCGGACGGCGACCTACACCTGGGTCGACATGCGTGCGCGCGTCATCTCGGTTGCACCGCAGGAGATCCTGACTGCCGAGGGGGTGTCGGTGCGTGTCACGGTGGCGCTGCGCGCGACGATCACCGACCCCGTCGCCTTCGTCGAACAGTCCAACGACCCGTGGTCGGCCATCTACCTCTCGGCTCAAGTTGCGCTGCGCGACGCCTGTGCGTCGGTGTCCCTCGAGGATCTGATGGCACGTGGTGATGCAGTCGACATGGGCGTCGTGCTCGCCGCTGCGCGAACGGTCGGTGCGACCGTGGGTGTGGCCGTCGCCGAGGCGCTGCTCAAGGATGTCATCGTGCCGAGTGAGATCCGTTCGGCGGCAACCGAGCTGATCTCCGCCAAGGCACGCGGCCTGGCCAAGCTGGAGACCGCACGAGCGGAGACGGCTGCGTTGCGCTCACTCGCCAACGCCGGCCGTGTGCTCGACGCACACCCGGCACTGGCACAGTTGCGCCTGGTCCAGGAAGCGCCGTACGGCACCAGGCTGGTGTTGTCGGTGGGTGATGCTGCGCAAGTGGGTGATTCGGCTGCCGCGCCGGTGGCCGACGACAACTGACGCAACCGTCGCCACCGACGACGACACCCGGGGAGGAAAGATTCCTCCCCGGGTGTCTCACTCGTCCCCCCAGAGATTTCCCGCGGACGAAAGCGAAAGTGGGGGAAGAAGATTCTTCCCCCACTTTCGCGTATCGCTCAGCTCATCAAGCGGCTCAGTACTTCTCGCCCTTGTTCGCCTTCTCCACCAGCGAGGCAGGCGGCTCGAACTGCGCGCCATACTTCTTGGCCAGTTCGCGCGAGCGCTCGACGAAGCCGGCCAGGCCGCCCTCGTACTGGTTCATGTACTGCACCACACCGCCGGTCCAGGCCGGGAAGCCGATGCCGAAGATCGAGCCGATGTTGGCGTCGGGCACCGAGGTGATGACGCCTTCCTCGATGCAGCGCGCGGTCTCGACGGCCTCGGCGAAGAGCATGCGCTCCTTGAGGTCCTCGAGCGACTGCTGGCTGCTGCCGGAGTCGAACTTCTCCCGCAGACCCGGCCACAGTCGCACGCGCTTACCGTTCTCGTCGTACTCGTAGAAGCCGGCGCCTTCCTTCTTGCCGGGACGGCCCTGCTCGACGAGGTAATCGATGACGGCGAAGGATCCGTGCTGCGGGAATTCCTTGCCGTCCGCCTCGGCGGCAGCCTGGGATTCCTTGCGGATCTTCTGCATCAGGATGAGATTCAGTTCATCGGACAGCTGCAGCGGCGCGGCCGGGTAACCGGCCTGGGTGCCCGCGTGCTCGACCAGTGCCGGTTCCACACCTTCGCCGACGGCCGCGATGGCCTCGTTGATGAAGGTGCCGATGACCCGGCTGGTGAAGAACCCGCGACTGTCGTTGACCACGATCGGGGTCTTGCGGATCTGCAGGGTGTAGTCGATCACCTTGGCCAGCACCGCATCCGAGGTCTTCTCACCGCGGATGATCTCCACCAGCGGCATCTTGTCGACCGGCGAGAAGAAGTGGATGCCGATGAAGTCTTCCTGGCGCTTGACGCCCTGGGCGAGGATCGTGATCGGCAGCGTCGAGGTGTTCGAGCCGAGCACCGCGTCGGGTTCGACGATGTCCTCGATCTCCTGGAACACCTTGTTCTTCACCTCGACCGACTCGAAGGCCGCCTCGATGACGAGGTCGACACCCTTGAAGTCCGCGGCATCGACGGTCGGCGTGATCCGCGCGAGCAGCGCGTCGCTCTTCTCCTGGGTGGTCTTGCCCCGCGAGAGCGCCTTCTCCTCGAGCTTCTCCGAGTAGGCCTTACCGCGCTTGGCTGCCTCGATGTCGACGTCCTTGAGGACGACCTCGATACCGGCCTTGGCCGAGACGTAGGCGATCGCCGCACCCATCATGCCCGCGCCGATGACGCCGACCTTCTTGGCGGTGTACTTGTCGTAGCCTTCCGGCCGCGAGCCACCGTTGTTGATGTGCTGCAGGTCGAAGAAGAACGCCTTGATCATGTTCTGCGCGACCTGACCGGTCACCAGCGACACGAAGTAGCGGGTCTCGATGATGTCGGCGGTGTCGACGTCGACGTAGGCGCCCTCGATGGCCGCGGCCAGGATGGCGCGCGGAGCCGGCATGTTGGCGCCCTTGATCTGCTTGCGCAGGATCGCCGGGAAGGCGGGCAGGTTGGCCGCGACCGACGGATTGGTGACCGCACCACCGGGCATCTTGTAGCCCTTGACATCCCACGGCTGGACCGCTTCGGGGTTGGCCTTGATCCATTCCTTGGCGGCCGGAACGAGCTCTTCGACCGAACCGACGAGCTCGTCGACCAGACCGGTGTCCTTGGCCTTGGCGGCGTTGAATCGCGGGCCCTGCAGGAGCACGTTCATCAGCGCGGCCTGGAAGCCGAGCAGTCGCACGGTACGCACGACGCCACCGCCACCGGGCAACAGGCCGAGGGTGACCTCGGGCAGGCCGATCTGGACACCCTTGATGTCCGCGGCGATGCGATGGTGGGTGTGCAGCGCGAGCTCGAGGCCACCACCGAGTGCGGCACCGTTGATGGCAGCGACGACCGGCTTGCCGAGGGTCTCGAGCCGACGCAGCACCTTCTTCATGCCGTTGGTGCGCTCGGTGATCGCGGTGGCGATCTCCTCTTTGGTCTGGGTCTGCTCGGCGGTCATGTCCTTGAGGTCGCCGCCGGCGAAGAAGGTCTTCTTCGCCGAGGTGATGACGACACCGGTGATGTCGTCCTTCTCCGCCTCGAGACGATCGACCGTGGCGGCAATCGAGTCCATGAACGTCTGGTTCATGGTGTTGGCGCCCTGGCTCTTGTCGTCCATGGTCAGGATGACGACGCCGTCGGCATCCTTCTCCCAATTGATCATGTTGTCACTCATGGTTTTTCGCAGATTCCTTTGGTGAGGTGGCCGTCAGAGACGCTCGATGATGGTCGCGACGCCCATGCCGCCGCCGATGCACAGGGTGACCAGGCCGTAGCGACCGCCGGTGCGCTCGAGCTCGTCAAGGCAGGTACCGAAGATCATCGCGCCGGTCGCACCGAGCGGGTGACCCATCGCGATCGCGCCGCCGTTGACGTTGACCTTCTCGTGCGGGATCTTCAGATCCTTCATCCACTTCATGACGACCGACGCGAACGCCTCGTTCAGCTCGAACACGTCGATGTCGTCGACGGTCAGACCGGCCTTCTTCAGCGCCAGCTCGGTCGCCGGGGTCGGACCCGTCAGCATGATCGAGGGCTCCGAGCCGACCTCGGCGAAGGCCACGACGCGACCGCGCGGGGTCAGGCCGTTGCGCTTGCCGGCCGCCTCACTGCCCAGCAGCACGACCGCGGCACCGTCGACGATGCCGGAGCTGTTGCCACCGGTGTGGACGTGGTTGATCTTCTCGAGGAAGGGGTACTTCTGCATGATCACGTCGTCGAAGCCGGCCATCTCGGCGAGCGCGGCGAAGGCGGGCTTGAGCTTGCCGAGCGATTCCACGGTGGTGCCCGGACGACGATGCTCGTCGTGATCGAGCACGATGACACCATTGATGTCACGAACCGGAACCACCGACTTGGCGAAGTAGCCACTCGCCCAAGCCTTCTCAGCGCGATTCTGCGACTCCACGGCGTAGCCGTCGACGTCCTCGCGGCTGAAGCCCTCGATGGTGGCGATGGTGTCGGCACCGATGCCCTGCGGGGTGATGTAGTGGTCGTACGCGGTCGCCGGGTCCATGAACAGGGCGCCGCCGTCGGAACCCATCGGGACACGGCTCATCGACTCCACGCCACCGGCGAGGACCAGATCGTCGAAGCCGGAGGCGACCTTCGACGCCGCCATGTTGGTGGCCTCCAGGCCCGACGCGCAGAAGCGGTCGATCTGGGTGCCGGGGACGGTCTCGGGCAGACCGCTGTTGAGAGCCGCGGTGCGGGCGATGACGCCGCCCTGCTCACCGACCGGCGACACGACACCCAAGATCACGTCGTTGATCTCTGCGGGGTCGAGTCCCCCGTGCCGGGCGAGAACCTCGTTGATGATCCCCGATGCGAGATCAACCGGCTTGACGCTGTGCAGCGCTCCGCCGCGCTGCTTGCCACGCGGCGTACGCAACGCCTCGTAGATGAATGCTTGATCGGCCACGATGCTGTGTTCCTTTCACATGAACCGGAGACGGTTACCACGACAGGCTAACGCGGAATAACTTATTTGGCCATACCCTGAGGTCAACACTTGATCTGGACCGGCATTTCTGCGCTATGGTCGATTCACCATGCCTAGCCCGAAGCCCACCCGCGCCCGACCGGCCGACCGCAAGCGGCAGCTCGCCGACCACGCGGCGACGCTGTTCGCCGAGCGCGGCTACACCCAGGTCGCCCTCGCCGACATCGCGCGGGCCGCCGGTGTCACCGCACCCTCGGTCTACCGGCACTTCGCCGACAAGCACGCCTTGCTGTTGGCCGCGGTGATGGGTGGCGTGGACGAGTTGGAGGCGTGCACCGACCGGTTGCTCGACGGCACCGACTCGAGCCCGGAGGAACTCGTCGACGCGGTGTGTTCGATCGGGGTGCGCAGGCCCGCGGCCACGTCACTGTGGCGCTCGGCCAGCCAGCACCTCAGCGAGGAGGAGAACCGGGTGATCGTCCTGCGCATCCGCGGCGTCATGCACCGGTGGGCCGGGGTCCTCGCCGCGGGCACCGGCATGCCCGAGCGCGAGGCCGTCGAATTGTGTTGGGCGACGCTGAGTGTCGCCGGAAGTCTGGGCGTGCACAACGCGCGCCTGTCGGCCACCCGGTCGTTGGCCGAGCTCAAGATCCTCGTGCATCGGCTGATCACCCTGCGACCCGACTCCGCCCCGCCGATGGTGCCGGCGCCGGTGATGTCCGGCGGATCCCGTACCCGCCGCGACGAGATCCTCGACGCCGCAGCCGAATTGTTCGCCCGACGCGGCTATGCCGGTGTGGGCGTGGACGATATCGGTGCCGCGGTGGGGATCACCGGTCCGAGTGTCTACCGGCACTTCAGTTCGAAGCTCGCCATCCTCGTCGGCATCGGCCGGCGCAGCGCCACCCGGTTGGAGGCCGGCGCGATGGCCGCTCATTCGACCACGTCGGACAGCGCGAAACTCCTGTCCCTGCTGGTCGATTCGTACGTCTCGACGCTCACCTCCAGCCCGGACCTGTCGGTCGGCTTCAACAACTCGGCGGTCTTCATCGGCCAGTCCGACGCCGCCGACCTCCTCGACGTCCAACGCAACTACGTCGCCCGCTGGGTCGACCTGATGACACGCACTCATCCCGACCTCGACCGGCCGGAGGCAGGCGTGGCCGTACACGCCGCGCTGTCGATCGTCAACGACGCCGTCCGCGTCCGACGCGGCACCTCGCGCCCCGACTTCCCGGCCCGGATGGCGTATCTGATGAAAGGCGTCCTGGGGGTCTGACGGACGCGGCCCGCCATCGTCCCCGCGACGTCGCCATCGTCACAGCGCGTCGCCACCGTTGCTAGACTCACCGGGACCACGACGACGGGAGCCCGCCCCGATGAGTTCCGCCGCTGACTCCGGTGAGCCACGCTTTTCCCGCGACGAGCTCATCGCCGAGCTGGGAATCTCGCCGGAGTACGCCGAGAGGCTGTGGAACGCCTTCGGTTTCGCGCATCGGACCACGACGGACAAGATCTTCACCCCCGACGAGGTCGACGCCCTGCGGCTTTTCGCCAGTTCCGAGGAGACCCTGCCGGAGCAGGCCCAGATCGCCACCGCCCGGGCGATCGGCCAGACGATGTCGCGGCTGACCGAGTGGCAGGCCGACCAGATCCTGGATCTCGATCGCGATCCCGACGTCCCGTGGACCCGCGAGCAGATGATCGGCGCCATCGACGTCATCCAGCGGTTGATCTGGCGTCGTCACCTCAAGCTCGCGCTCGATCGCGACGTCGCCCGCGACTCCGACGAGAAGCACGATCTCGTGGTCGGTTTCGCCGACATCGTCGGCTACACGAGCCTGTCGCGACGCATCGGGATGGGCGAACTCGAGGATCTGCTCGAGAACTTCGAGGAACGCACCTTCGACATCGTCACCGACCGCGGTGGTCACGTCGTCAAGACCCTCGGAGACGCGGTCATGTTCAGCTTCGACGACAGTGCCGAGGCGGCCGCTGCGGCGCTCGCGATCCAGCGACTCAGTGACGACGGACCGATTCCACCCCTGCGGGTCGGGCTCGCCCGCGGTGCCGTCCTGAGCCGGCTCGGTGACCTCTTCGGTGAACCGGTCAACATCGCTGCGCGACTGTGTGGTTCGGCCCGGCCGGGTACCGTCCTGCTCGACGAGGCCCTGGCCGCCGACCTCACCGACGCCGAACCCTTTCACCTGCGGTCGATCTCACCACTGTCGGTGCGGGGGTATCGCAAGCTGCGAGCCAAGGTTCTCGAGGCCAACAAGTACTACGAGGGCGATCCGGCCGCGCCGTAGACCGAGACCTCGGTGGCCTTCACGCTCAGCACGACGTCGGTGCCCGGACTCAGATCAAGGTCGACGACCGACGCCCAGGTCACCTCGGCCCCGACCCGGTGTGCGCCGCATCGAGTGCGGACCAAAGCCCGATCACCCTGCGGTATCACGTCTTCCACGACTCCGTGCCAACTGTTGCGCGGACTCCCCTGCGGTGGCCGCAGATACACCGCCACCGCGCGAGGCGAGAATGCCGCCGCTGCCCGACCGGCGGCTGCGGATTCGGCCGCGGTACCGACCACCCGGATGCCGTCGTCGGCGACGACGGTATCGACACCACGCAGCTGCCCGACGATCAGGTTCGTTCCGGCCAGTGTCGCCGCGAACGCCGATTCGGGACGGGTGAGCACCGAGGTGGTGGGCCCGGTCTGCACGATGCGGGCGTCGTCGATCACCGCGATCCGATCGGCCAGGCTGACCACGTCGATGAGATCGTGGGTGACCAGCACCGTCATCCCGGCACGGTCGGCGAGGAGATGGCGCATCAGCGAACGCATCTGTTGGGCCACATCGACATCGAGCGCGGCGAACGGCTCGTCGAGCAACAACACCTCGGGTTCGGTGGCCAGCGCCCGAGCGATCGCGACCCGCTGCGCCTGCCCACCGGACAGCCCCGACGGCATGCGGTCGGCGAGGTCGGCGACCCCGACCGCGTCGAGCCAGCGCTGTGCCCGATTCCGGATGTCCTTGCGCGACAACCCGGCCGCCGCCGGGCCGAATTCGACGTTGCGCCGCACCGACAGATGACCGAACAGTCTGGCCTTCTGCTCGAGCAACACCACCGATCGACGGTGTGGTTCCACAAAGGTCCGGTCGCCCTGCAGAATTCGCGATCCGACCGCGACCCGGGAGTCGGGGGTGCGACGCAGGCCCGCCACGATCGACAGCAAGGTCGACTTCCCGGCTCCGTTCGGGCCGATGATGCCGAGGGTGTCGCCGGGCGCGACCTCGATATCGGCGACCAGATCGGGGACAGTGCACCGCACCGATGCTCGAAAACCCTGCTGCTCCAGCGAATTCATAGCCATACCGGTCACGCCGCCACCACGGTCGAGCGTCGCAGGTGGACACCGACGACGATCACCAGGGCCACCACCATCAACACCAGGGCGAGCGGCAACGCCTGACTGGGGTCGTTGATCGCGTCGAGGTAGATCTTGAGCGGTGCGGTCTGCGTGGTTCCGGGAAGGTTCCCGGCGAAGGTGATGGTGGCACCGAACTCGCCGAGCGCACGGGCGAATGCCAGGACCCCACCGGCCAACAATGCCGGACGCGCCATGGGCAGCGTCACCCGCCACAGGGTCCGCGTCGGCGACGCGCCGAGAGTCGCCGCGATCCGCTCGAACCCCTGATCGCCACTGCGCAACGCGCCCTCCACACTGAGTACCAGAAATGGCAGTGCCACAAAGGTTTGCGCGATCACCACCGCCGGAGTGGTGAAGGCCAGCGTGATGCCGACGCGGTCGAGGTACTGTCCGACGAGACCGTATCGACCGAGCGCGTAGAGCAAGGCCACTCCCCCGACCACCGGGGGCAACACCAGCGGCAGCAGCACCAGTGCGCGGACGATCCGCACGACGACGCCGTCGTAGCGGGCGAACACGATGGCCATCGGCACCCCGAGCAGCACGCAGACCACGGTGGACACCACCGCGGTGACCACCCCCAACCGCAGTGCCGCAACGGAATCCGGTGAGGTCACCGAGGAGACGAAGATCCCCCATGGCATCCGCACGATGATCGCCAGGGGCCCGATGAGGATCAGCGCCACCCCCAGCAGGGCGGGCAGATGAATCCATCGGGGAACGCGGCGCATCCGGAGATCGGCGAGGGTCAGTTCGGCGCGACGAAACCGGCGTCGGTGAGGATCTTCTGTCCGGTCTCGCCGAGCACGAAGCTCATGAAATCGGTTGCCTGCTGCTGATGTTTGCTCGCCTTGAGCGTCGCGATCGGATAATTGTTGACGACCTTGGCGAAGGCGGCATCGTCGACCACCGTCACCTTGCCGGGCACCGTCTTCGCGTCGGTGACGTAGACCAGTCCGGCGTCGGCCTCACCGGAGGTGACCTTGGTGAGCACCGCGGTTACCGACGACTCCTCGCTCACCGGCTTGACGTCGACGCCGGTGTTGCGTTCGACCTCCGCGGTGGCCGCACCACAGGGCACCTCCACGGCGCACACCACCGTCCGGATCGACGGATCGGAAAGGCTCGCGAAATCCCGCACCTGCTTGGGATTTCCGTTCGCGGTCACGATCACCAGTGTGTTGCGGGCGAAGACCTGCGGCGCGTTCACGAGACCGCCGAGCTTACCCATGGTCGGTTCGTCGGCGGTCGCGATGACATCGGCGGAGGCACCCTGCTTGATCTGATTCACCAGCGCCGACGACCCGGCGAAGTTCAGCGTGACATCAACGTCGGAATGCTGCTTCTCATAGGCGGTCTCGATCTCGGTGAACGTCTTCTTCAGCGACGCCGCCGCGTAGACCGTCAGCGGGGTCTTGTCGTTGTCGTCGGAAGAACAACCCGCCGCGAGGCCGGTGATGAGCGCTGCGGCGCTCGCCAGGCACGCCAAGCGGGTCACACGTCGAACCGTGGTCATCTGTACTCCTAGTCGGGGGTTATTGGAGAGATCGGGATCAGCTCAAGAGAAATCGCGTCACAGATCCGCGGCCGAACGCTCGACGATGACGGTGGTCGCCTTGACCACCGCGGTCGCCACGACACCTGGCTCCAGTTCGAGTTCGCGGGCCGCCTCGGCGCTCATCAGCGAGGTCACGGCGAACGGCCCGCATTGCAGACCCACCTTGGCCATCACCCCGTCCATCTCGACATCGGTGACCAATCCGGTGAACCGGTTGCGCGCCGAGGTCAGCATCGGCGATGTCGCGGCATCGGCGTGCGCGCGTTCGACGGCGATCTCGGCCAACCGCACCCCGTCGACCGTCGTGACCCCGCCGGCCGACCCGGCAGCGTTGTCGGTGCTCGCGGGTAACGTTCCGGCCGCAATCCATCGCCGCACGGTGTCGTCGCTGACTCCCAGCAGAAGCGCCGCATCACGGATCCGGATCGAGGGCATGGCACGTAGCTTATCCGCAGAATCGGGGAGATCGCCGCTCACCATCCGTATTCGCGGCATTCGACGGGTGTTTGCTCGCTCACCGATGAATTGCGCATGCGCTCGCGGTCCATACCTGCGAACACTGCCGGCGCCGAGAAAATCGCTGGCCAACCCACCCGTTCCGTCTACTAGCGTGGAGAACCATGACCGCAGCACCCTCCTCAGGAGCCGCAACCGGCGACCATCCCGCGATCGAAGCCGTCGATCTGGTCAAGACCTTCGGCGACTTCACCGCCGTCGACGGCGTGTCGTTCTCCGTGGCCCCGGGATCGGTTCTCGGGCTGCTCGGACCCAACGGCGCAGGCAAGACGACGATCGTGCGCATGATGACGACGCTGTCCACCCCGACCAGTGGCACCGCGCGCATCGCCGGTCACGACGTCATCACCGAACCCGACGCGGTGCGCCGGAACATGGGGTTGACCGGGCAGGCCGCCACCGTGGATGAGATCCTCACCGGTCGCGAAAACCTCAAGATGATCGGCGGGCTCTACGGCATCGGCCGTCGCGACCTCGCCCGGCGCAGCGTCGAGCTCCTCGAACAGTTCTCATTGACCGATGCCGCCGACAAACAGGTCCGCTCGTACTCGGGTGGCATGCGCCGACGACTCGACCTGGCCGTGAGCCTCCTGGCCGCACCACCGGTGCTGTTCCTCGACGAACCGACCACCGGCCTCGATCCGCGCAGTCGCAACGAACTGTGGGACGTGTTGCGCGAGTTGGTGAAATCCGGGACCACCTTGTTGCTGACCACCCAGTACCTGGAGGAGGCCGATCAGCTCGCCGACGACATCGTCGTCATCGACCGCGGCGCGATCATCGCCCACGGCACCCCGCTGCAGCTGAAACAACAGGCAGGCGCGGCCAGCGTGGTGATCACCGTCTCCGACGACGCCGACCTCCCGCAAGCACGGGACCTGCTGTCGCGCAGCGGCAACGAGGTCTTCGTCGACGAGAACGCGCGGACCGTCACCACCGCTGCCGCGGGATTGTCGGATCTGACGCGCATCGCCGGCTGGTTCGACGACTCACAGATCGCCGTCGACGACCTCGGCCTGGTTCGTCCGAGCCTCGACGACGTCTTCCTCTCCCTCACCGGCCATCGCGCCGAAGACGCCTCTGCCGACGATGAGTCGGCCAACGAAGGAGCAGCATGACCACCACGAGCGCCTCCACCACCGCAGCCGCCCGTACCGACCGGCCTGCGGTACACCAGACGAATCTGGCGCAGCAGTCCTGGATCATGGTGCGCCGCAATCTCATCCATACCCGACGCATGCCCGAGATGCTGTCGGACGTGACGATTCAGCCGATCATGTTCGTGGTGTTGTTCGCGTTCGTCTTCGGTCCGGCGATCAGCCTGGGCGTCCCCGGGGTGAGCTACAAGGAATATCTGCTGCCCGGCATCATGGGTCAGACGATCGTGTTCACCGCGTTCATCGTCGCCACCGGGATCACCGCCGACCTGGAGAAGGGCATCGTCGACCGATTCCGGTCGTTGCCCATCCGCCGGTCGTCGGTGCTGGTCGGACGCAGCATAGCCAGCCTGATCCACTCCTCGATCGGCATCGTCGTGATGGCCCTGACCGGGCTGATCATCGGATGGCGCATCACCACCTCGGTCGCCGAAGGGGCATTGGGTTTCGCACTGGTGCTGCTCTTCGGTTTCGGCATGATCTGGTTCGGCGTGCTGATCGGCTCGTGGCTGCGCAGCGTCGAGGCCGTCAACGGGTTCATGTTCTCGATCCTGTTCCCGATCACCTTCGTCTCCAACGCCTTCGTGCCCACCCAGAACATGCAGCCGTGGCTGCGGGCGATCGCCGAGTGGAACCCGATGTCGGCGCTGGTGCAGGCGATGCGAGTGCTCTGGGGCAACGGCCCCGACGCCGCAGCCGACGCCGCCTGGCCGTTGCGTCACCCCGAATTGGCAACGCTCATCTGGGCGATCATCCTGACCGCGATCTTCTCCCCGTTCGCATTGCGCAACTACGCCAAGCGCACGGCCGACTGACCCGGCCAGGTCGTCGATCGGGGACCGTCGCCCCCATCCATCCCGATGGGCGACGTGCTTACCACCGATGGTCGAGGTGCGCAGGAGCGATAGCGACGAAGCCTCGAGACCCCTTGCGCCGACGCCGATTCCGACCCAGCACCAACCGACGGCGGTCTCGAGGCTCCTCGCCCCAGGGGCTCGTCACACCTCGACCAACGATCAGGGGAGACCATCGATCCGGGGGGCACCCCGACCACCCAACCATCGACCGGCCCCCCACCCCGATGGTCGAGGTGCGTAGGAGCGATAGCGACGAAGCCTCGAGACCCCTTGTGCCGAGGCTGTTTCCGAATTACTCCGTGACCGCGAGCGCGGCGAGCGGATCGCTGTAGACGGCGTCGAGGGAGACCGCACCGGCCGCCTGTTGCTGCACCGTCGTGCCCGAATGCGAGACGCGCACATCACGGTTGGGGACCACCGAGGTCTCCCGCAGCGATCCGGCGACGACGGGCAGGGTCGTCGGGTAGTCGGTGAAGGCCTGCCCACCGAGGATGACGTGATCGGGGTTGAAGATGTCGGCGATCAGCGCCACCGTACGACCGAGTACCTGTGCTCGCTCCTCGAGCAGGGCGCGGGCGGTCGCGTCACCGCTACGGGCCATCGCCACCACTCCCTCGATGTCGTTGACCGGCAGATTCAGCGATTGCGCCGCCTCGACGACGCCGGTATCCGACACGGTGGGCTCCAGCCGACCGGTGCGGTTCGGGTCGAGGAGCGTGGTACCCGACGCAGGGAAGTGCCCGATCACCGGCGGCCCACCGGCAGGGGTGTGCACGGTGCCATCGACGCTGAACGCGATACCGACCATCTCGCGGGCATAGAAGTACAGGAAGCTCGACCGCTGATCGGCGTCGGACCCGCTGGGGTTCACGACGAGCTCGGCGGCTGCCATGGCCTCCACATGCGAGGCCACCGACACCGGCAGACCCACCGACTCGGCGATGACCTGCCCGACGGGAGCGTTCTCCCAGCCCAGGCGTGGATGATCGACGAATCCGCCCGACGACACGCGGCCGCCGACGGCGACGCCGGCCCACAGGACGCGACGAGAGGTCCAGCGTCCGAGGAAGCGCTGGGCGCTCTCGCCGATCGCAGCGAGCGTCTGTTCCGGGGTATCGGCGATCGGGGTGGGGATCTGGATCGCGCCGACGACACGGTGGAGCAGATCGTGGGTGGTGATGGAGGTGACCTTGTATCCGATGTGGATACCCAGGGTCAGAAACGTCGAGACATTGAGTTCGAAGGGCAGTCGCGGCCGCCCGATGGCGCCGGCCGGTGCGAGATCGGCACGTTCACGCAGCAGTCCGGCCTTGAGCAGTGCGCCGACCTGTCGGTTCACCGTCGAGATCGACAGTCCGGTGAGTTCGGCGGCCTCGTCCCGGAACACCGGCCCCGAGAGTCGGGCGGTGCGCAGCACCAGCGCAGAGGGCTTGGTGGAGAGTTCGAGTTGCGGGGTCGCTACGTGGATGCCTCGACCCCCCTTGCGCAGCGCCCGCGTATCGACCCGGGCGGAACCACCGGGGATCGGACGGGGCCGGACGATGCGCGGCGAGGCGGACGTCGGAGCGGCGGTGCGGGTGCGGTGGTCGATCGTTGCGGTCATGAGTGAATGTGTCCTCGTGAATGTGCCACAGGCTGCCATCGGCGTCCAACGGTCGAGTGTCTCGACGGGGGCTGCGGCGCCGAGGCTTTCAGCACCGCGAATGGCGTTGTTGTGGGAAGGGTTGTCAAAGAGACGAAGGAGATCGCGGGCGTCGGGAAAGCACGCTGAGAGACTCGGCGATCAGGACATTCGACAACAACACAGGACACGAGCGAACGGCAGACGACAACCCAGGGCGGTGATCATGTAGGTCACCTCCGGGATGCGGCTGTTCTCGCTGCACGTCATGGACCTCAAGCTAGCAATCGGCGCACCGCATCCGCAAGCTCGCACGTGCACACGTCACACCTCGGCAACACGCGCCCTGACCTGCACACATGGGCGCTCACGGGCGATGATAGGCCGACCGTGGTGCGTCGAACCAGGTTTGACGCACGCCGCACAAAAGTCGCCGGGGCCCGCCACCGCGTCGTGAGTCTGCCAATCGCCTGGAAGCTGTCGGGGGGTCGTCGTAGCCTTGTCTGCATGTCCGTCACCCCCGCCACTCCCCCGGCGACGACTCTGTCCTCCGGCCCCACCGACGCCGAGTTCCTGGCGGCCACCGAGCCCTTCCGCCGCGAGATCATCGCCCACTGCTACCGCATGATGGGGTCGCATCACGACGCCGAAGACCTCACCCAGGAAACCTATCTACGCGCGTGGCGGGGGTATGCGAAGTTCGACCGGCGCGCGTCGGTCCGCACCTGGCTGCACAAGATCGCCACCAACACCTGCTTGACGGCGCTGGGCAGCAGCCAGCGTCGCCCGTTGCCGTCCGGACTCGGCGGCGACGCTTACGACCCCACCGACACCCTCACCCAGGACCACGAGGTCCCCTGGCTCGAGCCGTACGCCGGCACGGTTGACGAGATCACGCCGGGCGACGACGCCGACCCCGCCTATGTCGTCGGGGCGCGCGAATCCATTCGTCTCGCGTTCATCGCCGCCCTGCAACATTTGCCCGAGCGTCAGCGCGCTGTTCTGATCCTGCGGGATGTGTTGCAGTGGAAGGCAGCCGAGGTCGCCGAGACCATCGGCGTCACCACCGCCACCGTCAACAGCCTACTCCAACGCGCTCGGGAGCAGCTGAAAAATGTTCGCGTCGAAGAGGATTCGAAGTCCACACTCGATGACGACGCGAAGCGCGAGTTACTCGCCAAGTACGTGTCGGCCTTCGAACGCTACGACGTTGACGCCATTGTCGACATGTTCACCGATTCCTCGATCTGGGAGATGCCGCCGTTCACCGGTTGGTATCTCGGTGGCGAAGCCATCGGCACGCTCATCCGCGGCAATTGCCC
Organism: Gordonia sp. L191; assembly: GCF_030077625.1. Lineage (NCBI taxonomy): Bacteria > Bacillati > Actinomycetota > Actinomycetes > Mycobacteriales > Gordoniaceae > Gordonia > Gordonia sp. L191. The sequence goes on from NZ_CP125996.1 coordinate 4,680,525, forward strand.
TGCCGAGAAGGCAGGCGACCAGATCCTGCTGCCCACCATCGCCAACGGGCAGTTCGCCTTCGGTTTGTACATGCGCGAGCCCGACGGCGTCCATCGGCCGTTCCAGCTACAGGTTCTCGAGTTCGACCCCGAAGCCCGTGCGGTCGCCCACGTCGTCGCCTTCTTCAGCGAGACCCTGGAGCAGGACTTCGCCCGCTTCGGGCTCCCTGCCACCCCGTACGACGCTCCTGCCGCAAGCATCCCCAGCGCTTTTCACCAGCCGGACTGAGTCACCAACCCGTCAGGCGATGTTCTCCGACGCCGCACCATCTCGCCGCGGGCGCCCGCGACCCTTCGCCCGGTACATGGCCTGATCGGCTTGTTCCATCAGCTGGTCGAACAGGTTGGCCGACAACGGCTCTGCAGCGGTGGCGATTCCGGTGGACACCGTGATCGGCGGATCGGGGAACGCACTGATGGCGCGGGCGGCGGCCCGAGCGCATGCCCGGAACCGGTGATCGCCGACCCGGCCGATGACCACGAATTCGTCACCACCGACACGCGCGATGAGTGCCTCGGGACCGAAGACCTCGGTGAGTGCCGCGGCCACCCGGGTGAGCACGGCGTCGCCGGCACCGTGCCCGAAAGTGTCGTTGACATGTTTGAAGTCGTCGACGTCGACCAACATCACGCCACACGCATCACCGATAACCGGGTGCGCCACTGACTCGGCGTCTTGGCGCGCCAGATGGTCGTCGAGGCCACGGCGGTTGGCGACGCCGGTCAACGGATCGCACAGCGAGTCGTCGGCGTTCGTCCGCATCACCCAGTAGGCGAACTGCACGACCGGCAGGCCCGCACATACCATCATCTCCCCCAATGCCTTCGGCATCCCGACCCCGACGAGCACGGCGATACCCTGCTCCCGGCCCAGCAAGATCAGCAGGACCACGAGCACCACGCCCGTGACGGTGAAATGGAAGGCCTGCACGCTCGGGGTGGAGAACAGTGCCACCACGATGCCGAGGACGGCGAAGAACGAGATGCCGGCGATACCGGTGATGCGGTCGGAGTGTTGCAGGCAGGCGGCGCCGATGGTGATGTCCCCGACGATGACCAGCCCGACGATCTCCCGCTGGCTCGGCCACGGCCCCAACCACCGCAGCGCCCACGGCACTCCCACCGCCGCGCAGATCCACATGACCAACCGGCTGCTCGAGTAGGCCAGTTGCGCGCCCACGATCGCATTGAACAGCACCGCCAGAGCCATCACCAGCCCGCCGAGGGCACAGCAGTACGCCAGAAATCGTCCCCACCCGCGCCGCGCGCAAAACTCGCGTAGCCACCGGCCCTCGTCGCCGGAGCGTGACCATTCGCGAATGAGGTCACGAACCGGCCGGCGACCGACTCCACTCTGTTGTTGCCCTGCGTGCGACTTGCCTGTGTGCGTCTTCTCCACCTCACAGTCCTCCCCACCGCATCCTGAGTTCACCCCGAACCTTCGCGGTTCACTGAAACAAAGAGTCGCGTTCGGCAGGCGCAACGTTACTGCCGAGTCAGCTATCGGTCATTCGCTTCGGCAACCCAGCTCGCCGGCGATCTGCGCGCCGTCCATCCACACGAACTCCCAGGCGTGCCCGTCGGGGTCGCAGAAACTGCGGGCATACATGAAGCCGAGGTCGTCGGCGTCGCGCAGCCGCGTGGCCCCGGCGTCGAACGCCGCATCGGCACATCGGTCCACCTCTGTCCGCGACGACGCCGACAACGCCAGGACCGCCTCTCTTCCGGCACGCAGATCAGCCACCGGCGACGAGGCGTAGCCGCAGAAACGGTTGCGGCGGTGCATGATCACCATCGTCTGCTCATTCACTGGCATGCAGAGGGTGGACGCATCGCAAAACATCTCGTCGAAGTCGAAACCGAGCCTGCAGAAGAACTCCCGCGATCGCGAGACGTCGGCGACCGGCAGATTGACGAACATCATCGGCACCACCACCGGACGCCCGGCGTGGAGCCGCACCGCGCGGAGCATGGTGTCGGGGAATCGCACATGTGCATCGTCACCAAGGACTGACCCGCCGGCACCCGCGAAGTCATCGCCGACCCTCGAGGTCCCCGACACCGAGGCCACCAATAGGCTCGCTTCATGGGTGTCATCTATCTGGTGCGGCACGGTCAGGCCGACCCGCAGGCATACGGGATCGTCGGGTCGCAAGCCTCGAGCGCCTCCGGCGAGGTCGGCGGTCTCACCCCGACCGGGATCGTGCAGGCCGGTCTCACCGGCGATCTCCTGGCCGCACAGACGGTACGGATCACGACTGCCTTCTGCGGCGATCTGCCGCGTCAGCGCGACACCCTCGCCGGGGTGCTGAGCCGCTTCGACGACGCCCCCGAGGCGGTCATCGACCCCCGCTGGAACGAGTACGCGCTGCCGGCCCTAGTGGGCGAGGCGAGCGCAGCGGAGTTCGCCGACGGTCGCAACTATCAGAAACGGCTCGACGATTCACTGTCGGCCTGGATCGATCGCGACGGCACCCCGGATGTCGCGCACGACGGCAGCGGCGAGACCTACCGCGCATTCCGCGAGCGGGTGGACGCCGCCGGACACGACGCCGCCGCGCGCGCGGGCAGCGGCCAGACGGTGCTGGTGGTGTCCTCGGCGGGCGTGATCGCCCAGTGGATCGCCGACCTGTGGGATGTGCCCCCGCAGCGGTGGCCCGCGGTCGCACGCGCGATGATCAACGCGTCGGTGACCAAGCTGATCGTCGGACGCCGCGGCGTCTCGGTGGTCTCGTTCAACGAACACACCCACCTCGACGACCGCGACGGCGGCGTCGCGACCTTCCGGTAGGGGCCTACCCCCACGCGCTCACCCCACGAATCGCAGCCCCGCCGCGATGAACTCCGCCGTCGCCTCCGAGGCCTTCTCGGCGCCGGCCTCGGGAGACGCGCCTGCGCGGGCGCGGTGACTGATGCCCTCGGCGATCACACCAAGTTTGAGGCTCGCCAGCGCGAGATAGAAGTCCCAGTCCCCCAGGTCGTTTCCGGTCGCAGCCACGTACCTCTGAGCGATCTCGGAGGCCGAGGGATACCGCGGACTGGTCCATGCGGCGTCGAATCCGAGAACGGTGTCGAAGACCGGTTCCCGGTAGATGCACATCAGAGCGACGTCGGTGATCGGGTCACCGAGCGTCGACATCTCCCAATCCACCACCGCGGCAACCTTTCCGGGGTCAGTGGCCTCGAGGATGGTGTTGTCGACGCGGTAGTCGCCGTGCACGATGGTCGCGCGGGCGTCCCGTGGGACGCGGTCGGCGAGGATGTCGCACAGCCGCTCCACGTCGGGCAGCTCACGGGTCTTGACGATGCCCCACTGACGCGCCCACAGTTTCACCTGGCGGCCGGCAAAGCCTGCAGGGCGTCCGAATTCGCCGAGCCCGACCTTCTCGTAGTCGACGGCATGCAGCGCGGCGAGCGTGGCGACGAGACCGTCGAGATTGCGGTCGACCTCCGCATCAGAGAGCGCGTCGAGTTCTGCTGCGGTCCGGATGACGGTTCCGTCGATGAATTCGACGACGGTGCACGGCGCACCGAGGATCGCACCGTCGGCGTCGAAGGCGACGGTCGGCGCCACCGGGACGTCGGTGGCACCGAGCGCGCTGGTCACCGTCCACTCCCGCGCCATGTCGTGCGCGGACGGTGTGAGGCCGCCGGTGGGCGGGCGCCGGGCAATCCACTTCTTCACGCCGTCGGTGACCGAGAACGTCAGGTTGGACTTGCCGCCGCTGACCAGATCGATCTGCAGACCACCGGCGACGTCGACGTCGTTGTCCTCCAGGAACTTTCGCAGTACCGCGGGATCGAGGACGCTCCGGGGATCGAATGCGGTGCTCACTTGGCGGCCTCCGCGGCCGCAGCAGCCTTGCGGGCACGCCCGATGGTGCGACGGGCGATCGCCCACCGGTGCACCTCGGACGGTCCGTCGTAGACGCGGAAGGGCCGCAGTTCGTTGTGCAGGCGGGCGAGCGGCAGGTCGTCGGAGACGCCGGTGCCTCCACACATCTGGATGGAGCGATCCGCGATCCGGGTGAATGCCTCGGCGGCAAAGGTTTTCGCTATCGACGTCTCGTTGGACGCGTGGCCGCCGTAATCCAGTTCCGCACACGCCTTGACCAGCAGCGCACGGGCGGCCGCTAGGTCGATCTCATTGTCGGCGATCATCTGCTGGATCATGCCGAGGTCGGCGAGTTTGCCGCCGAAACCCTCACGGTGCGAGACATAGTCGACGGCGACGTCCTGACAACGCACCGCCGATCCCATCCAGCGCATCACGTGCGTCATGCGCGCCGGACCGAGCCGCACCTGTGCGTAGCGGTATCCCTCGTCGACCTCACCGAGCACGTCGGCATCGGGGACGAAGACGTCGGTGAACCGGACCTCGCAGTGACCGCCGACCATCGACCGGTCGGTGGTGTGGATGTGGCGGCCCACGGCGATGCCCTCGCGGTCGGCCGGAGCCAGGAACATCGTCGCACCGCCCCGGTCACCGGGCGAGCCGGCGGTGCGAGCCATGATGATGAAGAATCCGGCGCCGTCGGCTCCGGTGATGAATCGCTTCTCGCCGTTGATCTTCCAGCCGCCGTCGACCTTGGTCGCGGCGGTGGCGAGGGCGTTGGGGTCCGAGCCGGCACCGGGCGACGGCTCGCTCATCGCGAACGCCGAGCGCACATCACCGGCAGCCAGGGGCGCGAGATAGGTGTGTCGCTGTTCCTCGCTCGCGATGTGGGCGAGCATGTGCACGTTGCCCTCGTCGGGCGCGCCGATGTGCAGCGCCACCGGGCCGAAGGTCGAGTAGCCGGCCGCCTCGAAGACCGGAGCGCGATCGGACATGTCGAGGCCGAGACCGCCGAATTCCACCGGCGCGTGGGGCGCGAAGATGCCCTCCGCCTTGGCCTTGGCGTTCATCTCCCGGCGGATCTCGTCGCCGCCTGCGGCTTCGATGTCACCGGCGAAGCGCTCCTCGATCGGCAGCACGTACTCTTTGATGAAGCGGGAGGTCTTGGCGACCAGATCCTCGACGTCGGCGCCGTAACTCAGGTCAATGGGCATTCGGTCTCCTCAACTGAAGCCCGATCAGCCGATGCCGACCGAGCGTTCGCTCTGTCGAGACCACACCCTGCCACCCCACCGGTCGTGGGTCAAGCGCTCAGCCCCGTCGGTAGCCGACGATCTCGCGGGCGAGAACCAGGTTCCGCCGGATCAATTCGTCGGCGCCGAGTTCGCCGTCGAGCTTGAACCAGGTCGACACGCCGACGCACATGGTCGCCACGGCACGCGCGGCATCCTTCGGGTACTCGGTCTCGAAGTCGCCCGCCTCCACCCCGGCGAAGACGATCTCGTCGACCATGTGTTGCTGCCGATCCCGGTGCCCGATGTAGGTGGGCTTGTAGGAGTCGTCGAGGCTGCGGATCTCGGTCGATCCGACGAAGGCCTGTTCGCGGCGGTACATGTGGAAACGCAGCAGCGACTCGACGACGGCGTCGAAGCGTCTCACCGGCTCGGGCCCCGCCTCGCGGATCGCCTGCTCGGAGCGGGCCAGCAGATCGGTCATGGTGCGCTCGAGCAGGCCCTGCAGCAGCGACTGCTTGGACGGGTAGTGGTGATACAGCCCGGGCACCGACAGGCCGGCGCGTGCGGCGATCTCCCGGACCGAGGTGCCGTGATAGCCGTGCTCGGCGAACGCGGCCAGCGCGGCGGCCAGCGGCACCGGCAGCTCGGCCTCGCCGTAATCGCGCCACGACGACGTGGTCTGTACACCCTCCGAGGCATGTGTTCCCTCGGGAACATCCGACCGGGAATCCGCTGCCGCCTCCTCGACCCCTGTGTCACCCACTCCGTCGCTCATGGCTCCAACATATCGTCACCACCGTCGGTGACCGCACCCACCAGCGACATCATCAGCCGCACGCTCAGCGCGACGAGCTCGTCGCGACCCAGCGGGATCTCCTCGTCGAGCCATGTGGAGACCAGACGACCGAGCCCCCCGACCTGGAACTGGGCCGCGGCGATGGCTTCCGGACCGACCTCCGTCGCGAGCGCATCGGAGGCGGTGTGCAGGGTCAACATCGCGAACAACCCGGTGGATTCGTTGCGTTTGGCGGCCACGACCGGCGACAGCAACGACGGCGAGAACAGCAACTGCCCCTTGCGCCGGTCGGCGTCGACGATGTCGACGATCGCACCGACGGCACCGGAGACCTTGCCGGCCACGCCGACGCCGGCGGCGAAGGCGGTCAGCGCCGCCTCCGAGATCTCCTCGATGACCCGGTCGAACGTGGCCGCGACCAGGGCGTCTGCCGATTCGAAACTCTCGTAGAAGTAGCGCGGGTTGAGCCCGGAGGCGCGGCAGATACCGCGCACCGTGACCGCCCCCTCGGCATCGAGGAGCTCCAGCGTCGCGTCCATCAGCGCCTCACGGCGACGGGAGATGCGCTCGTCGCCGTCGACGCCCCCATAGGAACGCAGCGGCGCACCGGCAGCCTGTGGGTCGGCGCGCACGGCACCCGGTTCGGACTGCGGTGTCTCATCGCGCGAGGAGCCGTCGGTCACGGCCCCCATCTTGTCATCCTCCCTTGACATCTTTCGGCGAGAACAGGTTCAATCAATCGGGAAACATCCGTTACCAGATTGCGCGACTCGAGGGGTTTCGCGCACATCCGGTCCGATCGGAGGTCGGGACATGACCACACAAGACGCCGCAGCACTCGGCAATTCAGGGCCACTTGGTGATTCAGCAGCACTCGGCGATTCACCTCTGGCGCACGACAGCGCCCTCGAGGCCAACCTCGCCGCTCCCGCCCCGGATACCGAATTCCTGCCGCGCGCGGCGCGGATGTCGCGTGCCGAGCTCGACGCCCTGCCCGCGGCGAACATGGAGATGCTGGGCATCGCGACGCTGGCCGGTCCGGCCAACGTGATCATGCAGCTGGCACTGCCGGCCGTCGGCTACGGCGTCTACGAGAGCCAGGTGGATTCGGGCAACCTGTTCAAGCATCCGGTCAAGCGCACCCGCACCACACTCGCCTACCTCGCGGTCGCGGCCAGCGGCGACCCCAAGGTGCGCAAGGCCTATCGCCGCGCGGTCGGACGCTCGCACGCCAAGGTGCGCTCCACACCCGAGAGCCCGGTGAAGTACAACGCCTTCGATCCCGAACTGCAGCTGTGGGTGGCGGCCTGCCTCTACAAGGGCTGGGAGGACGTGCAGCGCATCTTCGGTGACCCCGACGCGATCACCGAACAGGCCTACCAGGCCGGTGTGGTCATGGGCACCACCTTGCAGATGCCACGGGAGATGTGGCCGGCGACCCGCGCAGACTTCGACGACTACTGGAACGGCATGATCGACCGGCTCGAGATCGATCCGGTCATCCGCGAGCACCTCATGTCGATCGCTCGCATGGAGTTCGCCCACCCACTCGTCTCGCGGCTGTTCGGATGGCATTCGGAGATCTTCACCCTCGGCTTCTTGCCCGAGGGCTTCCGCGCCGCCATGGGCATCGAGATGAAGCCGTGGCAGCAGCGATTCTTCGACGTGCACAACGCGATTGCCCGCGCGATCATCCAGCGCCTGCCGAAGCCGTTGCGCGCCTTTCCGTTCAACCTGCTGCTCGCCGACGTGAAGTGGCGGATGCGGACCAAGCGCCCGCTGGTCTGAGGTCGCGGGCGGGGTGTCAGATCCGCCGCAACGCGTCGGCGTCCACCTCGTCGACCGAGGTGACGCCGGCCAGTCCGAGCGTGAGATCCAGCTCCGCGATGATGTTGGCCACCACGTCCCGGGCACCGTCGGCGCCGTCGATCGCCAGCCCGTACATGTGCGGGCGACCGATGCACACCGCGTCGGCGCCGAGTGCCAGCGCCTTGAACACGTCTGCGCCGGTGTAGATCCCGGAGTCGATGAGGACCTTGCACCGCCCGTCGACGACCGGTGCGATATCGGTGAGCGCGTCCAGTGAGCTGATCTCACCGTCGATCTGGCGGCCACCGTGATTGGACACGATGATGCCGTCCACCCCCGCGTCGACGGCAGCGCGCGCGTCGTCGGGATGCAGCACGCCCTTGAGGACGATCGGCAACGACGTCCGCTCACGCAGGGAGGCGATCTCGGTCCAGCTCAGCGACGGGCGCGAGTAGATGTCGAGGAAGGTCTGCACACCCACGCGCGGTTCGGGCCGGATCAGGTTGCGCAGCAATGTTCCCGGCGTGTTGCGGGCTATGGAGAACAGGGTTTTGAGGGCACCGAGGGAGATCTCGGGTCTCTCGCCGGACGCATCTGCGGCGCGGTCGGCGACGATCTCGGTGAACCGTGGGTCGGAGGTGTACTGGGCGATGCCCTCACCCTTGGCGAAGGGCAGCGAACCGAGGTTCAGGTCCTGGGGCCGCCATCCGAGCATCGTGGTGTCGAGCGTGACGGCGACGGCCTGGGCGCCGGCGTTCTCGGCGCGGCGCAACAGCGAGTCGACGAGATCGTCGTCGGTGGACCAGTACAGCTGAAACCACCGTGGCGCACCGGATTTCACACGATCCATCTCGGCGGCCACCCGTTCCATCGGCGCACTGCCCTGATTGGAGAAGATGTAGGGCACACCGAGTTCGGCAGCCGCGTGCCCGATGTGGACGTCGGCGTCGCGCATGGCCAGCCCGCCCGCCCCCACCGGCGCGAACAGGATCGGCGCGGGCAGCCGGGCGCCGAACAATTCCGTCTCGAGGCTGCGCTGCGACACATCGCGCAGCACTCGCGGCACGATCGCCCACCGATCCAGGGCGGCCCGGTTGGCCGCCATCGTCCGGCCCTCCCCCGCACCGCCGGCGATGTAGGCCCACGCCCGCTCCGACATCGCCTTACGGGCACGACGCTCGAGTTCGGCGAAGTCGGTGGGCACGGTGGGGCGCCGGTCGTGAATGCCCGCGGTGTAGATGTCGTTCTGGCGGATGCGTCCCCACCCCGGCGTGGTCATCGCGACCTCCTCGTGTCGGCAGCCCGTGCGACGTCCGTCGTCGGGCATCGCAGTCGAAGATACGCACCGCTCACCCGGCGAGGCTGTGTGCGGTCCGGCCGTGGGCGAGCACGCGCTTGCGCGCCACGAGCCCCTGCACCCCGAGGCTGATGCCGAGGAACACCAGGATCGTCGCGCTCTCGAGCCCGCCGAGGCTGCCCCGTGGCTCGCCGAAGACCGTCGGGCCGAACACCGCGATGGCGAGGTGGGCGCCGATGGCGACGAACCACAACCCGATGGTGATCGCATTGCCCCGCCGCACCATCACCCCGGCGGCGTTGCGGTAGATGTGCATCGTGTGACCGCGCGGCACGGCGATGAGCGCGGCCACCACGAACCCGAGCAGTGTCGAGACGACCTCCCCGACCGTCACCCGCGGTGCGTGTTGGAGGTAGTTCACGGAGCTGATGACGCCGATCACCAGCAGGATCGCCGGGAGTTTCAGCGGGTTGTCCTTGATGGGCCGCTCGGTGAGTTGGCGGTAGAAGATGTAGCCGAGGACGATGACGCCGACCGCGATCGGCAGGGCTGTGTTTGTGGTCATGCCTTCACTCTCGCCAACTCTCGCGGCGAGGTCGTCCACCCCGGGGTGGATGCCGGGTTGATCTCTGCGCGTGTGACTCCGCGAGCGGGCACACCCTCGATACGGTGAGTCGTGCCCAGCATTGCGCGTGTTCTCAACCCCGGGCGGGCGAGCCCCGACGTCCTCGCGGTGCGGTACGCGGTCTGCGCGCTGGTGATCGTGTCGACGGTGCTCGACACGACGTCGGTGTCACCGTGGCGCGCGGCGCCGGGCTGGATCGCCACCGCGGTTCTCGTGGTCGCTCTGGCGCGCGGCGGCATACAACCCATGACCGCGCAACGCTTCCTCGCCGCCACCTCACTCGGTGACTCGGCGATCGTCATCGGGGCCGCCTCGGTCGTCGGCGTCGCCTTCGCCGGCGGCGCGACCGTGTGGGTTCCCCAACTCGGCGTGGCCGCGTCCGCGCTTGCACCCGTTGCCCTCCCCATGACCGCCGCCCTGGCCGCCGTCCCGATGCTCGCGCTGACGGTCCATTGGTCACAACTGCATCAATCCGGGTGGACCCTGCTGGTGAATCTGATGGTCGCCGTGGTGGTGTTCGGATGGGTGCATCTTCGGCGCTACCGGCGTGAGATCGCCGAAGTCGCTGCAGCACAACGGGAGATCATCGATACCGAGCGCGCGCGTGCCGTCGAGGCGGAGAACCGTCGGGTGCTCGCCGCCCAACTCCACGACGTACTCGCCCACACCTTGTCCGGGTTGATCATCACCCTGCAGGGCGCCGCGCTCATCGCCCGATGCGAGGGCGTCTCTGCCGATCTCGCCGAGAAGCTGGACACCGCAACGAACTTGGCGAAGGACGGCCTCGGTGAGGCACGAGAAGCGGTCCGATCGTTGCGCGACGGACCCGCTGCGAGCGCCGCACCGTTGAGCGCCTGGCTGGAGCCGACCCTGAAACGCCTCGGTACCGCAACCGGATTGCAGGTGACGGTCGCGGGTTCGCCCGACGATCTCGACGCCGAGTGGAGCGCCATCGCCCGATCGGTGGTGATGGAGGGGCTGACCAACTCGTTACGCCACGCGGCGGGCGCACCGGTGCGCATCGAGTTCGGACCCGAGGGCCTCCGGATGCTCTCCGTCGGCGATCCCGACGGGTTCACCGATCGCGAACACGACAGCGGCGGATACGGTTTGGCCGGTCTCGCCGAACGGGTCGCCGCGGCCGGCGGTAGGCTGACCCACGGCCCGTGCGAGGAAGGATTCGAGCTCATCATGGCGGTGACGACGTGAGGGTGACGACGTGACGGTGACGGTGGTGATCGCCGACGATCAGACCGTGGTGCGCGAGGGCCTGCGGTCGATGCTCTCGCTGTTCGACACCATCGAGGTCCTCGGGGTGGCGGCCTCGGCCGAATCCGCCCTCGACCTCGTCGCCGGGACCGACCCCGACGTACTGCTCACCGACCTCCGCATGCCCGGTATCGGTGGCATCGAGGGAATACGACGGCTGCGCGCCGGAGGATCACGCACTGCCGCAGTGGCGTTGACGACCTACGACGACGACACCACGATTGTCGAGGCCCTCGACGCCGGGGCCGTCGGATTCCTCAACAAGGACGCCGATCCCGAGGCCATCGAGGCGGCGGTGCTCGCCGCGGCCGGCGGTCGGTCCATGCTCGACGAGAAGGCGTTGCGCGCGGTCTTGTCCCACGAGCGGTCGGCAGCGCCGGCAGCACCGACCGAGGCGCCCGACGGTCTCACCGAACGCGAGGTGGAGGTGCTCGGCCTGATCGCGCAGGCGATGTCGAACCAACAGATCGCCTCCCACCTCGTCGTCGGCGTGAGCACCGTCAAGACCCACGTCAACCACCTGCTCGCCAAGACCTCATGCCGCGACCGTGCGGCGCTGGTGGCCTACGCGTATCGGCACGGGCTGGTCTGAGCCCGCGAGGCGCTGCGAATGTGTGCCGACTTCGGGTTTGTGTGTCCTGCAGGACACACATCGCCGAGGTCGACACACAAACGCACCGGTGTCGACGCCCTACGCCGACCCCACCAGCGCAGCGCCCATGCCGATCATGACCACGGCGACGACGGCGTCAAGGATGCGCCATGCGACGGGTTTGGCGAAAATCGGCGCCATGCGACGACCACCGCCGCCAAGCAGGGAGAACCAGATCAGGCTCGCGCAGCAGGCGCCGATCGCGAAGGCCCACTTGCCGTTTCCGTGGCTGTTGGCGATGGCACCCATGGTGAGCACGGTGTCGAGATAGACGTGCGGATTGAGCCAGGTGAGGGCCAGCGCCGTGCCGATCGCCACCCAGCGGCCCGCCGTGGTGACCTCGCCGGCATTGTCGACAATCGCCTCCCGACTGCGCAGACAGCGACGGGCGGCCATCAGCCCGAGCACGATCACATACGCCCCGCCGAGGTACTTGGCCGCGGTCACCACGCTCGGGTGGGCGCTCACGAGCGCACCGAGGCCGGCCACCCCCGCGGTGATGAGCACGACGTCGGAGATCGCGCAGACCGCCACCACCGGGGCCACATGGACGCGTCGCACACCCTGCTGCAGAACGAAGATGTTTTGCGGTCCGATCGCGATGATCAGCCCGGCGCCGGTCAGCAGGCCGGCCAGCGCCGGCAGCAGGAAAGCGTTCATGACAACAACGCTAGGAGCGTCACAATCCGAAGACCAGCGAATGTTTCTCAGGAATCATTAGAGTGACTTCATATGAATGTCAGTCAGGACGGCCTGCGGACGCTGGCGACCGTGTTGCGTGCCGGCACTTTCGAGGCCGCGGCGGCACAGTTGCACGTCACGCCGTCGGCGATCAGCCAGCGCATCAAGGCCATGGAGCACTCCGTCGGTCGGGTCCTGGTCCAGCGCACCAAACCGGTGCGGGCGACGCGTGACGGGGAGGTGTTGCTCCGTCTGGCCGAACAGTGGGAACTGCTGGCCACCGAGGCGCGGCTGGAACTGGCGGGCGCGCCCTCCGACGGCGCTCACGACGCCAACCAACCCCTCGTGCACCTACCGATCGCGGCCAACGCCGACTCGCTGGCCACGTGGCTGCTGCCCGCGCTGGCCCGCTTTCATCACGGCCATCCGGCCGCCGTCGAGGTGATCCGCGACGACGAGAGCCGCAACGCCGACCATCTGCGGACCGGTGAGGTGCTGGGGGCGATCAGCTCGGTCCCGGACCGCATCCGCGGCTGCCGGATGCAGACGCTCGGCGTCATGCGCTACATCCCGGTGGCCACCCCGGACTACCTGGCCCGATGGATGCCGGACGGTCCGACCGAGGCCGCGTTGGCCCGGGCGCCGATGGTGCAGTACGACCGCAGCGACAATCTGCAGCGCGAGGTACTTCGCATGCTCAGTCCGTCACCGGCCGATCCGCCGGCGGTCTACATCCCGGCCTCCACCGAGTACCACCGAGCGGTCGAATACGGGATGGGCTGGGGAGCGGTGCCGCGGGTGCAGATCGCCGACGCGCTCGACTCGGGACGCCTGGTCACCTTCACCGACCGGCGCGTCGACGTTCCGCTCTACTGGCAGTACTGGAAGCTCGCCTCGCCCCTGCTCTCGGCACTGACGGAGTCGATCGTCGAGGCCGCCGCGGAGTTCCTCGGCGCGGCAGATCAGTCCTGATCGGACGCCCTGACGTGGTCGGCGTCGACATATGCCGACGCCGACATCTCGTCGTGCATCACCGCGACGGCCGGCCCGGGAGTGGACAGATCGAGCGGGTGATCGATCTCGTCACGCCACAGTCGGGCCGCGACGTAGAAGACCGCCGCGAAGGGGACCGGCGCCAGTCCGCACACCACGAACGTCGCGGTGAGTCCGATCGCGTGGCTGACCGGAGCCGCCAACGCCATCGACACCGGCATGAGCACCACCGAGACGAAGAAGTCCAGACTGGCCACCCGGCCCAGCAGCGCAGGCGGGACGCGGCGCTGTAACAGCGTGCCCCACAACACCATCGGCCCGTCGAACAGCACCCCCATGATGAATCCGGCGATGATGAACACCCACGTGTGCCCGGCAACGCCCATGAGCACCAACGGGATCGACGACCAGCCCCACAGTCCGAACATCAACGTGAGGTATCGCCGCGGCATCGGGATCGAGGCGAACACCAGCGAGCTGATCGCAGCGCCGGCGCCGAAGGCTGCAAGCACCAGCGAATGATCACCGGCGCCGCCGTGCACCCGCTCCTGCAACGCGAACGGGATGAGTACCTCGATCGGCCCCATCGTCGCCAGCACGAGGATGGTCGCGAAGAACAGCGTCGACCACAACCACGGGGTGCGCCACATGTAGGCGAATCCCTCCGCCAGATCGCTGACGATCGAGGCAATCGCGGGACCGCGCAAGGTCTTCGGGTCACGACGCAACGGCACGGGACGCATCCGCAGATAGCACAGTGCCGAGCCGACACTGGCCACCGCGGCGACCAGCGCCGCCTGGGCGGGCGCGGCCGCGGCGATCACCGCTCCGGCGATCATCGGGCCGGCCGCCTGGAACAGCACCGGCCGGACGATGCCCTCGATGCCGTTGGCGGCCTGGAGTTCATCGGCGGCGACGATGCCCGGCAACAACGCCGAGTATGCGGGGTAGTACATGCCCGTGGTGATCCCGCCGAAGACGGCCGCCACGGCCACGATGGGCATCGTCAGGACGCCGCCGATCGCGCAGAACGCCACGACCGCGAAGACCGCCATCTTGACGATCTCGAGCCCGATGATGATGAAACGCTGCGACACCCGGTCGGCTAGCACGCCGCCGGCCAGCGTCGAGATCACCATGCCGACCGCGGCCAGGCCGGTCGCCAGCGACACCTGGCCCGGTCCCCCGCCGAGACCGATAACCTGCCACACCAGCGTGATCGTCCACACGCCGTCGGAGAACAGGGCGAACATCAGGCCCGCAGCGAGCAACCGGTACTGCCCACCGCCGAAGGGGCGCAGCGCGCGCGGCAGGGTGGACGTCGACGAACTCACCTCACGAGCTTGCCCGACACCGGGCGTCGGCGGCCACCGATTTTCGCCGCGCGCGACTCAGCTCGCGCGGCGTGAGGTCTTCTTCGCCGCGGTCTTCGACTCGTCGTCGGATCCCGACGACGCCGTCTTCTTCGCCGGAGCCTTCTTCGCTGCGGCCTTCTTGGCGGGCGCCTTCTTGGCGGCCGCCTTCTTTGCCGGAGCCTTCTTGGCGGCCTTCTTCGCCGGCGCCTTCGATGCGCCGGCGTCGTCGGCCTCCTCGGCCGGCCCGCGGTCCTTCACCGATGCCCGCAGCGCGGCGAGCAGATCGGCGACCTCGGAGTCCTCATCCTCGGTGGAATCCTCCTCGGCTTCCGGGAATGCCTCGGAGCCATCGGATTTCGCGTCGATCAGTTTGGCCAGCTCTTCCTGATAGGTATCGGAGAACTCGCTCGGGTCGTAGTCCTGCGCCATCGAATCGATCAGCGACGACGCCATCGTCAGTTCCTGGTCCCGGATCTCGACGTCGTCGTCGAGGAACCCGAAGTCGGGCTTGCGGACCTCGTCGGGCCACAACAGCGTCTGCAGCGTCATCACGCCGGGCTCGATGACCCGCAGTGCCGCCATCCGGGTGCGGTTGCGCAGGGTGAACGACGCAATGGCGAGCCGGTCGGTTTCCTGCAGCGCCCGCGCGAGCAGCACATAGGCCTTCGGTGACTTCGACGACGGTTCGAGATAGTAGGGCTTGTCGAAGTAGATCGGATCGACCTGGTCGACCGGCACGAATTCCAGGATCGAGATCTCCGGGCTCTTCTGCACGGGCAGGGACGCGAGATCGTCCTTGGTGAGGATCACCGTGTCGCCCGCCGAGGATTCGTAGGCGTTGGCGATGTCGGAGAACTCGACCTCGGTGTCGGTACCCTCACGGACCCGTCGATAGCGGATGCGGGTGCCATCGGAGGAGTCGACCTGATACGACTTCCGGTCGTGGCTTTCCGTGGCCGAATAGACCTTGACCGGCACGTTGACCAGACCAAAGCTCAGATCGCCCTTCCAGATCGAGCGCATGGTCGCCATTGTGCCATCCTCACCCGGTCTCTGCGGGTCCCACGCCCATCTCGGACGTGGCAGGCTTGAACCATGGCGTCCGGGCAGACACTCGAGGTGGATGGGCACACCATCTCGGTGACCAACCTGGCCAAGGTGCTCTATCCGTCGACCGGCACCCGCAAGTTCGACGTGATCGACTATTACGCGCGGATCGCCGAGGTGATGCTCCCGCATCTCGCCGATCGTCTCGTCACCCGCAAACGCTGGCCCAACGGCGTCGACTCCACCCCGTTCTTCGAGAAGTCGGTCCCCGAGGGCATCCCCGACTGGGTGACCCGGCGCGGAGTCGAACACAGCAGCCGGATCATCGAGTACGTCGTCGCCGATTCGCCCGCAACACTGGTGTGGCTGGCGCAGATGGCGGCACTCGAGTTGCACACGCCGCAGTGGCGACTGCCCCGAAACGATGCCCTCGCCGACTTCGCCGCCGAGGGCCCCAGGGCCAATCGTCTCGTCCTCGACCTCGATCCCGGGCCCGGGGTCACTCTCGCGCAGTGCGGTGACATCGCCCGTGACATCCACGACATGCTCGACGCCGCCGGACTGGATTCGTACCCGGTCACCAGTGGCGGCAAGGGAATTCACGTGTATGCGAGGTTCCCGACCCCGGTGTCGGCGGATTCGGCGCGAACGGTCGCCAAGCAGATCGCCACCTCACTGGCCCAGCAGCAGCCCGATCGGGTCACCGCGACCATGGCGAAATCCGAACGGCCCCACAAAGTATTCATTGATTGGAGCCAGAACAGCGCGTCCAAGACCACACTCGCGCCGTATTCGCTGCGGGGCCGCGAGCAGCCGTGGGTGGCTGCACCCCGGACCTGGGACGAGATGGCCGATCCCGACCTGACGCAGTTGCTCTACACCGAGGTCCTCGAACGGATCGAGGAGTATGGGGATCTCCTCGACGGACTCGACGACGATGGGCCGCCGGCCGGACCCGACGACTTGGGCGACTCGGGCGATGCGGTTGATATTGCGGTACAGCCCGATTCGGGCACCTCCGAGAGTGGTCAGGTGATCAACCTGCGCGAGTACCGCCGCAAACGCAACGCCGCGGTCACCCCGGAGCCCTTCGGTGACAAGAAATTCAGGGACACCGAATTCACGAAGTCACGATCCGGCAAGGACGAGGCCCGGGTATCACGTGGGCAGGAGCCGGGTGGGCCGATCTTCGTGATCCAGGAGCATCACGCCCGGCGCCTGCATTACGACTTCCGGCTCGAACACGATGGTGTGCTGGTGAGTTGGGCCGTGCCGAAGAACCTGCCCGACGATCCCGACCAGAACCGTCTCGCCGTGCAGACCGAGGACCATCCGATGGACTACGCCGACTTCTCCGGCGACATCCCGGCCGGCGAGTACGGCGGCGGACATGTGGAGATCTGGGATCGCGGCACCTATGAGACCGAGAAGTGGCGCGCCGACGAGATCATCGTCCGGCTGCACGGTGACCGCATCCAAGGCCGGTACGCGCTGATCAAGACCGGCGAGAAGAACTGGCTCGCCCACCTGATGAGCGACGAACCACGCCCGATCCTGCCGGAGAGCCTGCGCGATCCACGCCCGATGCTGGCCACCGATGAATCCATCGACAAACTCGACTCGAAGGACTGGGCTTTCGAGGGCAAGTGGGACGGGTATCGTCTCCTGGTCCGCTATATCGGTGGCGAATTCAAGCTCACCTCGCGCTCCGGCCTGGACATGACCGCCGACTTTCCCGAACTCGCCTGCATCACCGACGAACTCGGACTGATCGATGTCGTCCTCGACGGTGAGGTTGTCGCCCTCGATGCCACCGGCCGCACCAATTTCACATTGCTCGCCGGACGCAGATCCGCCGACGAGGACGTCACCCTCAAGTTGTATCTGTTCGACCTGCTCTACCTGAACGGGACGTCGCTGCTACGCAAACCGTGGTCGCAGCGTCGCGAGCTGCTCGAGGAACTTGCCCCGGCCTTCCGCCGATCCCGCTACGTCGAGGTACCGCCGCTACTACCCGGGCCGGGCGCGGCGGCCGCCGAGTACAGCCGGGAACACGGGATGGAAGGCGTTGTCGCGAAACGCCGTTCGTCGACCTATCAGCAGGGGCGACGATCGAATTCGTGGCTCAAGCACAAGAACTGGAGCGACATCGAAGTCGTGATCGGCGGCTGGCGTCCGGGCCGCGGGAACCGCGCACACACCATCGGCTCTCTGCTGCTCGGCCTGCCCGAGGAGACCGGCCTGCGCTACGTGGGCCGCGTCGGTACCGGCTTCACCGAAGCCCAACTCAACGCTCTCGCAGAAGAACTCGAGCCGCTGACCATCCGACGGTCGCCGTTCCTGGACAAACTGGACCGGCCGGTCGCGGCGAATGCGGTGTGGGTACTGCCGAAGATCGTCGGCGAGGTGCGGTTCATGGACTGGACGAGCACCGGTCATCTCCGACATCCGAGCTGGCGGGGAATCCGGCGTGACAAACTCCCCGGCGACCTCTGACACACCCTCACTCCACTGCGATCGAAAGGACGATGATGACCGAGACCACCGGAGAGATGCTCACCATCACTGCGGCCGACGGGCCCGCCGAGGCGTACATGGCGCGGCCGGTGTCGGCCGACGCCGACGCCACCTGGCCCGGAGTGCTGTTTCTCATCGACGCGATCGGTCTGCGTCCGCAGATCGAGACGATGGTCGATCGGATCGCTTCGTGGGGCTATGTGGTGTTGGCGCCCAACGTGTTCTACCGCAGCGGCAGTGCTGCCGAGACCTCGCCGGACGGGCCGCTCCTCGACGATGACAGCCGAGCCGCCTTCTTCGCCGGGGTGCGACCCCGCATGCAGGCGCTCACCACCGACCTTGCCCGGCGTGATCTCGGCTCGTACCTCGATGCGCTGCATACGCAACCCGGGGTGCGGCCCGGTGCCATCGGTGTAACCGGATACTGCATGGGCGGACGGTTGGCACTGTTGGCCGCCGCCACCCGTCCCGATGATGTTGCCGCCGTGGGCATGTTCCACACCGGCGGGGTGGTGACCGACGCTCCCGACAGCCCGCATCTGTCACTGGGCGACGTGCGCGCGGAGGTCCTCGCCGTG
Source organism: Gordonia sp. L191 (assembly GCF_030077625.1). Taxonomy (NCBI): domain Bacteria; kingdom Bacillati; phylum Actinomycetota; class Actinomycetes; order Mycobacteriales; family Gordoniaceae; genus Gordonia; species Gordonia sp. L191. The sequence goes on from NZ_CP125996.1 coordinate 4,699,253, forward strand.
CACGCCGACCATGATCAGTCGATGCCCCCGGAGGCGATCGCCCAGTTCGAGCACGCCCTCACCTCGAGCGGGGTGACTCATCACGCGAGCGTGTATCCCGGTGCCGCGCACGGCTACACGATGGCCGACACCGTGCCGTACAACCACGACGCGGCCGAGTACCACTACGCAGAGCTACAGAAGCTGTTCGACCGTACGCTGCACTGAGCCATCGAACGTCACAACCCTTGACGTTCCCGCTGGCCGGCGACGAAACGTGTGGCCATGGTCTGCATGAGCCCGGGCGAGAACCGCGCGAACCGCCAGGCCATCCGGGCCTGCGCGGGCACCACGAGCAACGGTTGATTGCGCTCGATCGCCCGAAGGGTGTCCGACGCCAGGCGATCCGCCGGATACGGCGTCCGAATCCCTTGGTCCGAAAGGTAATACGTCCTCCCGGTGAAGCCACCGACGCCGTCGGCGTCGAGCATCGGGGTCTCCACCGCAGCCGGGCAGACCACGAGCACCCCCACCCCGTGCGCGGCGGCCTCGGTCCGCAACGCCAACGACAATCCGACGATCGCGTGTTTGCTCATCACGTAGCTGGTGAGCAAACCGGCCGCGGTGAGCCCGGCCATCGACGCGGTGTTGACGATATGGCCCGAGCCCTGCCGGATCATGTGCGGATACGCCGCGGTGACACCGTGCACGACGCCGCGGATGTTGACGTCAATGACCGCGTCCCACTGCTCGGCGGTGAGTTCCTCGGTGTTGCCGCCCAGTGCGATCCCCGCGTTGTTGAACATCAGGTCGATGTGTCCGTGCTCGGCGACCACCGAATCCACGACGGCCCGTACGGCGTCGGCGTCGGTGACGTCGAGCCCGACGGCACGGGCCAGCCGCGATCCGGTCGCCTCCACTGTTCTCGTCGCTGCCTGCTCGTCGATGTCGGCGCACCACACGTGGGCTCCGGCCCCCGCGAGCGCCCGCGTGAAGGCCGCGCCGATCCCCGACCCGCCGCCGGTGACGACGGCCGTCCGGCCGGCGAGGGTGTGCCCGTCTCGACCTGCTTGCCGACGCCGCCTCATCGGACCAACCTTGACAGTGGGCGCTTCGAGTGTCAATGGCGTGGGTGCTCTGCGACACACCCGGCACTGCGCGTTCGCCCCTCGGCGCGCTCGCGTGATCTGATGCGGCTAGCCTCAGGGGTCAGTCGACAAGGGAGTGTGAGTGTTCGTCGTTGCCCATATCAGCGACCTCCATTTCAACGGAACACGGTTCAACCGTGCCCGGATCGAGTCGACCCTGAGTTACCTCAACGCGCGTGCCGACGGCATCGACGCGTTGCTGGTCACCGGCGACATCGCCGACGAGGGCACACCGCGCGAGTACGTCGAGGCCTACCGCGTCCTGGATTCGCCGCTGCCGACGCTGGTCACCGTCGGCAACCACGACCAGCGTGAGAACTACAGCGAGGTACTCGGCGACGAGCGCAGCACGGCACCGGTCAACTCTTCGTTGCTCGTCGACGACGTGTTGTTGCTGTCGGTGGACAGTTCCATCCCCGGTCGCAACGACGGCTACCTCGACGACGACACCCTCGCGTGGATGTCCGCGCAGATCGACGCCGTCGGCGCCGATACCCGCGTCCTGGTGGCCTTTCACCATCCTCCGGTCATCATCGGCATGACCTTCATGGACACCATCCGCCAAACCGGTGAGGAGCGCCTCGCCGAGCTCGTTGCGACCCACCCGAACATCGTCGGTTTCGTCTGCGGTCACGCACATTCGGCGTGCGTCACCCGCTTCGCCGACCGGCCGCTCGCCATCGCCCCGGGCGTCGCCTCCACGTTGAACCTCCCGTTCGAGGGCACCGAGATCATCAACCGGGGCCAGCCACCGGGCATCGCATTCCACCTGATCGACGGCGACCGCCTCATCACCCATTTCCGGGCGGTGATGTTCTGAGCCCTCCCATCGATGGGTGAGGCGTGACATCCCCCGATGGTCGATGCCGCCCCGATGGTCGAGGTACGAGCGCCCACCCCCGAGCGGATCGATCCGTCACGAACGCCCCCTCCGATGGTCGAGGTGCGAGCCGCGTGCGGCGAGCCTCGAGACCACCTGCCACAGAGCCGTTTCCGACACCACGCACACCGAATATCCTTCAGCACAAGAGGTCTCGAGGCTCCGTCGCTAACGCTCCTCCACACCTCGACCACCGGGGAAGAACCCCCATCCCCCGATGGTCGAGGTGCGAGCCGCGTACGGCGAGCCTCGAGACCTCCTGCCACGGTGCCGGTTTCGGACCACTAGGATTCGACGGTCGCCTCCCGCTCCAGCATCCGGCTGACGTGGTGGCCCACGCCGGCGGCGTGCAGACCGGTCTGCGACACCTCGTAGACGCGGCCGGTCCGGATGTCGAAGTACAGACCGATGATTCGCAGGGAGGATTCGGCGGCGGCGCGGCCGGCGAGGTGGTGCCGACTCAGGGTTTCGACCTGTTTGGCGACGTTGACCACGGCGAGCTGGTCGATCTCGGTGAAACCCATGGCGGCAGCGGCACGTCCGGCCGGATGCCCCAGACGCATCGCGCTCACACTGGGCACCCCATGGCGCAGCCAGCGGGCCATCGACGTGTCGGCCGGAGCGGTATCGGCCTGCAGATGCAATGCGCGCATCGCGCCGCAGGACGAATGTCCGCACACCACCACCGAACTGACACCGACCTCGCTGATCGCGAAGTCCAGGGCGGCCTCGATCGAGCAGTCCGCGTGATCACCGGTCGGCACCAGGTTGCCCACGTTGCGCAGGGTGAACAGGTCACCCGGTCCGCTCGAGGTGATGATGTTGGGCATGATCCGGGAATCGGCACAGGTCAGGAAGAACGCGTCGGGCTCCTGATAGTCCACGACGTCGGACAGGTGCCCGCGCAGGACCTCGGCATGATCGCGGTGGTACTCGGTGACACCGGCCATGATCGAGCGCAACGGCGCCGGAACCTCGCCGACCTGCTCGTCGTCGGCGACGGTCGATCGGCTACGCCACGGGGTCAAGCCGACGATGCCGCCGGTATGGCGTCGCGGCGGAGCCTGCCAGGCGTGTTCGATTCGGGCACGGCCACGTTCGAGGATGATCACCTCACCACCGGCCGCGCGGCGAGCCCGAATCCAGTCCTCGAGCATCTCCGACGCGGCGTGGTCGAGGAAGTCGGTGTCGAGCTCGATCGTGACAGGCGCACCCTCCGGAATCCGGCGCAACAGGCTGTTCATCCGAGGCAGCGACAGGAAGCTCAACGAGCCACGCACTCGGACGATGTGGCGGCCGTCGGGCTGCTCCTCGGTATGGGTGTCGGGGCGGATGACGCGCCACAGCACCAGAACCACGGCCAGTGCCAGACCGATCGCAACACCCTCGAGCAGATTGAGGAACACCACGGCCGTCACGGTGACGCCGTAAACCCACAGATCACCGGTCCGCAGAGCGGTTTTCATGTGTGCGAGCTTGACCAGCTGCATGCCGATGACCACCAGCAGCCCGGCCAACGCGGCGGTCGGGATCTGCTCGACGAGCGCGGTGAGGAACACCGCGAAGACGAACACCCAGACCCCGTGCAGGATCGCCGACCACCGCGTCCGCGCACCGGTCGCGACGTTGGTGGAGCTGCGCACGATGACACCGGTGACCGGTAGCCCGCCGAGCACACCCGACACCATGTTCGCGCTGCCCTGCCCGAGCAGTTCGCGGTTGAAGTTGCTGCGCGGACCGTCGTGCATCTTGTCCACGGCAACCGCCGACAGCAGCGACTCGACGCTGGCGATCAGAGCCACCGTCAGCACGCCGAGGATGAACGCCGACCAGTTCCCGCTCGGGAGCTCGGGGAGCGCAATGGACTCGAAGAAGTTGCCGTCCAGTGTGATTCGCTTGACGTCGAGGCCTGCGATCATGGCCACCACCGTGGCGAGGACGATGGCACCGAGCGGACCGGGGACCTTGCGGACGGTCGCGGGCAGCCGCGGCCACGCCAGCAACGCGGCGATGACGAGAAGTCCCACCGACGCCTCCGCGACATTCAACTCGATCAATTGATCGGGTAGTCCGGTGATGTTGGCAACCGCCGAACTCGACGAACTCCCGCCGAGCAGAACATGAATCTGCTGGAGCGCGATGGTGATTCCGATACCGGCGAGCATCGCGTGTACCACCACCGGTGCGATCGCCAGTGCCGCCCCGGCGATTCGGCTGAGCCCGAACAGGATCTGCAGCACACCGGCGCACACGGTGATCGCGCAGGTGACCTTCCACCCGAAGTTGGCGACGAGCTCGGCCACGACCACCGTCAACCCGGCAGCCGGACCCGAAACCTGAAGGGGACTACCGCCTATCACGCCGGCGACCATACCGCCGATGACTGCGGCGATGAGACCGGCCATCACCGGGGCACCCGAGGCGATCGCGATTCCGATCGACAGCGGCAACGCCACGAGGAACACGACGAGCGATGCCGGCAGATCGTAGCGAATCACTTCTCGTATGGCCGGTCTTGAATGTATGTGCGATCGATCCCCGATTTTTGGCATGGGTCCGAAAGTACCGATAGCGCGTTACGTCCGTGTTGACCGATACGTGTGAAATGGGGTGAGAACAGCCGAAATACGGTGACGACTGTGTGCGACGTCACCGTACTTGGGGCGCGTGATATGACATTGGCATCACGTTCACCCACAAACAAAAGAATGCTTTGTATTAATTCCGTCGACGGAGTCCGAGAACGGCGAGCAATTCGGGCCGGCGCAACACCAGACCGATCCACAGCAGCACCCCGAGATACACCGCAAACAAGGTGCTGCTGAACACCGGCGATTCGATGCGCATGTTCGCCGTGACCGCTCCCCCGAGGTACGCAGTCAGCCCAAGGGCACCGAGAACGGCAGTACGCGGGATGAGGAAGACGATCAGGCACACGGCGAGAACGATTCCCATCACGGTTGCCTGTCCGAGCGGAAAGCCCAGCGACTCCATCGAGTCCACGACGGCCTGGGGCCGGGCCAGCTTGCCCGCGACGTCGAAAACCAGGAACGCCGCCACCACGACGGTGATGACGATCCCGACGATGCGCGCCGGTCGTCGGGATCCGTTGGGGGCGCCCGGGGCGGCGGTGGTGCCGACGGCGGTGGTCGAGTCGATGGTGTTCATGATGTCCTCCGGGGTGGTCATCCCCGCCCTGGTGGCGGGGTGGGTACCACTACAGACCCCTCGGCACGCGAGAACTCATCGGTCGAACCGACCGCTCTATTGTCCGCCGCTCGACCCCGACTCCAGTAGCTCCTTGAGGATCTTGCCGCCGATGTCGCCGATGAGACCCGGCCCGACGTCGGGTAGTTGATCCGAGGGCAGCAGCAGGCTTCGGCTCGCCGGGATGCCCGCGGTACGCGTGGCCTCGACGCGAATACCGGTCTGCTTGTCCTTGGGCAGCGGCGTCGCGTTCTTCGCGAGATCGGTGTCGGTGGTGATGGATTGCACCACGCGCAACCCGGTCGCCGCGAAATCGGCTGCGGCGCGACGGATGTGGTTGGGCGAGGTGGCCAGAACGACGTCGCCGATACCGCGCGTGGCCAGGAGCTTGGCGGTGTTCTGCGCGTTGGCGACGGTGGAGACCGAGGAGTCCTCGGTGAGGATGCGCGAGGCGTCGATCCCGTTGTCGGTCAGCCACTTCTTCATCACCGCGGCCTCCGTGACCCCATTCTGCGGCTTGCCGCCGGTGACGACGATCGGGGCCGTCGGCATCGCTGCCGCCTCGGCCTTGCCTGCCGCGAGACGCTTGATCAATTCCGGGGCGGGCTTACCCTGTGGCGACAGCCCGAAGCCGAGGATGACGATAGCCGGATTCCCCGACACCGTCGTGGGTTCGGTGCTCGGCACGATGGCCGCGGCCGCGGTGACGCCGTCGATGATGGACCGAGCGGTCTTGGCCAGCAACGGATTGATCACCGACAGTCGATTCACCGCTGCCTTGCCGGCTGCGGCGTCCGACACCTGGTCGGCCCAGATGGCTTGCAGCGCCAGGGATTGCCCGTCGGCCGGCGACAGTGTCAGCGCCTGCTGGAGATCGGCGAGACCGGCCGGCACGTCGCCGGCGGAGAACTTCTGCTGCGCGGCGTTGTAGAGGGTGGCCGGGTCGACGCTGACCGCTGCCGTCGTCACGTGATGCTCCGATGACGACGGCAGGGTTCCGACGACGACACCGGTGATCGCCGACGCCGCCAGGACGACGCCCGTGGTTCGACGAAACCTTTTTTTCACTCTGGTCACACCAGTCACTGGAGTAACAGTAGGGCGCGGTGGGTGCGGCTGCCAGCCGGAGCCGGTCTCATCTCGATAACCGTCGGTCTCGGTTCGACAACACCGGAACACGACGACACCGGAACACGACAGCCCCGATACACGACGGCGCCCCGCCCGGGCGGCGAACACCGCGTCGCACAGGACTCACGGTGGTCGCTCCGCAGGCGGGGCGTCGGGGTGTGGCGGTCAGGGCTCCTTACAGAGCCTTGAGCTCCTCGATGACCGAGTCGACGGACTTCTTCGCGTCGCCGAACAGCATGGAGGTGTGATCGAGATAGAACAGCGGGTTCTCGATGCCGGCGTACCCGGAACTCATGCCGCGCTTGAGCACGATCACCGATCGCGCCTGGTCGACGTTGAGGATCGGCATCCCGTGGATCGGCGAGCCGGGATCGTTACGCGCCGCCGGGTTGGTGACGTCGTTGGCGCCGATCACGATCGCGACATCGGTGCGAGCGAACTCGCCGTTGATGTCGTCCATCTCCTTCATCGCGTCGTAGGGCACATCCGCTTCTGCCAGAAGCACATTCATGTGTCCGGGCATACGGCCGGCGACCGGGTGGATGGCGTACTTGACCTCGACGCCCTTGGCCTCGAGCAGGGTCGCCATCTCCTTGACGGTGTGCTGGGCCTGCGCGACCGCGAGACCGTAGCCCGGCACCACGATCACCTGGTTGGCGTAGGCCATCTGGATCGCGGCATCGGCGGCCGAGGTCGCCTTGACCGTGCCGCCCTCGGCTCCACCGCCACCGACGCCGGCGTCGTCACCGCCGCCGAACGCGCCGAAGATGATGGCCGGGATCGACCGGTTCATCGCCTTGGCCATCAGGTTGGTGAGAATCGAACCCGAGGCACCGACGATCATGCCGGCCACGATCATCGCCTGGTTGTTGAGCGCGAGACCCGCGGCCGCTGCCGACAGACCCGTCATCGCGTTGAGCAGCGAGATGACCACCGGCATGTCGGCGCCGCCGATCGGGAACACCACGAACAGGCCCATCACACCGGCGACCACGAGCAACGCCACGATCCAGTACCACGGCGTCGCCGACGTCGAATCGGCCGAGACACCGATGTAGACGGCGATCGCGATGGCCGCGATGGCCAGCACGATGTTGGCGAACTGGAAGGCCTTGGCCGCCTTGACCAGCTTCTTCTCGAAGTTCTTGTTCAGCAGTTCCTGCAGCTTCGCGAACGCCACCAGCGAACCCCAGAAGGAGATCGAACCGATGATCGCCGCGAACAGCGACCCGACGATGACGTGCACGTTGGGTGTCTCGTGCAGGTGGGTGAAGCCATCGGACTCGATGTACTCCGACCACGCGATCAACGCGACGGTGCCACCGCCGACGCCGTTGAACAGCGCCACCAGCTGCGGCATCGCGGTCATCTTGGTCTTGAGTGCCGGCGGAATGCCCAGCGCCACACCGACCAGGAGGCCGACGACGATCAGAATCCAGTTGATTCCCGGCACCCCGGCATCGCCGGCGTTGTTGTAGACACCGAGCAGGGTCGCGACGATGGCGATTCCCATGCCGACCGCGGCGATCCAGTTGCCACGCACAGCGGTCTTCGGGCCGGTCAAGCCCATCAGGCCGTAGATGAACAGGGAGAACGCGACGATGTAGAGGGCGGTGACGCCGTACCCCAGGGCATCGGAGACCTGCCCGGAGTCGCCGCTGAAATTGGCAACCGCCGGAATGTAGGGAACGTAGGTAGAAGCAACGACGGTGGCGCTCACTTGGTGGTCTCCTTCTTACCCTTGAACATGCCCAGCATGCGGTCGGTGACGGCGAACCCGCCGACCACGTTGAGCGTTCCGAACACCAGCGCGACGAACGCGATGATGCGCACACCCCAGTTGGCGTCGGCGGGCAGCGATCCCAGCACCACCAGCGCACCGAGCACGACGATGCCGTGGATGGCGTTGGTCCCCGACATCAGCGGGGTGTGCAGGGTGTTGGGGACCTTCGAGATGACGGCGAAACCCACGAATCCCGCCAGGACGAGAATCGCGATATTGGCCAATAGTTCGGTGTACATCAGGCCGACACCTCCTTGTCGCGTGTCACGCACGCGGCGGCAATGACCTCGTCCTCGAAATCCGGTGCCAGCGCGCCGGATTCATCGAGCATCAGATCGATCAGGGCGAACACGTTCTTGGCGTAGAGCTCGCTGGCGTGCTCAGGCATGGTGGCCGGCAGGTTCAGCGGCGAGGTGATGGTGACGTCGTGCTTGACGACGGTCTGCCCGGGCTCGGTGAGCTCGCAGTTGCCGCCGGTCTCCCCGGCCAGATCCACGATCACGCTGCCCGGCTTCATGCCCTCCACCGCAGCGGCGGTGACCAGGCGCGGAGCCGGCCGACCCGGCACCAACGCGGTGGTGATCACCACGTCGAAACCCTTGATCGCGTCCTCGAGTGCCTGCTGCTGCTGGGCCCGTTCGTCCCCGGTCAATTCCCGGGCGTATCCGCCCTCACCGGCGGCGTCGATACCGAGATCGAGCCACTGGGCACCGACCGAACGCACCTGCTCGGCGACCTCGGGCCGCACGTCGTAGCCGGTGGTCCGCGCGCCCAGACGCTTGGCCGTGGCCAACGCCTGCAATCCGGCCACACCCACTCCGAGGATCAGCGCGGTCGCCGGCTTCACCGTGCCCGCGGCGGTGGTCAGCATCGGGAAGAACCGCGTCGACAGATCTGCGGCGACGATGACCGATTTGTAGCCCGAGACGTTGGCCTGCGAGCTCAGCGCGTCCATCACCTGTGCGCGCGAGATACGCGGGATCGCCTCGACGGCGTACGCCTCCACTCCCGCATCGCGCAGTGCACCGATCTTGTTGTCGGCGTTGCGTGGAGCCAGGAAACCGATCAGCTTCTGGCCACTGCGCAACTTGCCGATCTCGGCGTCGGTGGGCGGCGATACCCGCAGCACCACATCAGCCGAATACGGATCGCCGATCGTCGCCCCCGCGTCGACGTATTCGGAATCCGGGATCAGCGCCCCGAGACCGGCCCCCTCTTCCACGATCACGGGGACTTTCTTGCCCACCAGCGACGCGACGACCTTCGGGACCAGCGCCACACGACGCTCTCCGGAGGCCGTTTCGCGCACGACACCCACACTCATTGCTATTCGTTGTCTTTCGTTGTCGTCGGTTGTCAGCGACTCATCACGTTGCGACTTGTCAGATGTGCATCGACGACGACGACGAACGATCGGCCCGGTCGGTGCGCTGATCGGCCGTGCCGCAGCGATGCGGTCGGGGTGGGGCAACGGATTGCGTCGCCACCTGAGAAAAACGTGCGACGAACATAGCATGACCTCAGGTGACGCTGATCGTGGGCGTTGAATTGCTCACTTTTGCTTGACTCGGCGCACACCGGTCGTCGGCGTCCGTGAAACGGTCAGCGAGCGGGATGGCCGAGCGAGGCGAGCAGTGCCGCGAGTTCGGCGGGCGTCGGCAGCCGCGGCGGCTGCGTCCGGGCGGCCGGGCGGGTCGAGCCGATCCGCGGCTGCACGGCCGTGGCCGGGTGCGCGCGCCGCTGGGCCGCCCGGGCATCGGGATCGGTGACCGGGACATCCCAGCCAAGGCGCGCGAACAGCGACTGCTGCACCTCCCGCGGGGTCGGCACGCGGTTGCCCGCGGCGTCGGCCGACGGCTGTCCCGGTTCGGGCACCGGGATCAGGCGGTCGAGTGTCTCGTCGAAGTTCGCCGGGAGTGGCACGCCTTCCTTGCGCAGCCACATGCCCCAGGGGTTGCCGCCGTCGAGGACGACGTAGGTGGTGTTGCCCGACGACCAGGTGCGCTCGACGGGAAACTTGTTGACCTGATCGCCGAACTTGCCGTGGATGGTGGCACCGGGTGCGAGGTAGAACACCCAGCCGAGTGGATCGGCGATTGGATTGGCCATGTCGCACACCAGATCTCCCCTGATGCAATAGGAGATGACGCGGGTGGTGCCGGTGGCGGCCGGGTCGCGCGGGCCGTTGGTGTAGGCGCCGGGCAGCACGCTCGGGAAGACGTTTTCGGCTCCGGTGCCGGGGAAGCGGGTGTCGGCGCCGGTCACCACGACGACGTTGCCGTCGGGGATCGCGCCGGGCACCCCGGCGGCGTACTGCTGATGGAGCAGGTAGGCGACGTTCATCGCGACCGCGGACCCCTGTGAATATCCACTGAGGACGATGGTTCCCCTGCGTCCCTGGGCAATCCACGCGCGCTGCGCGTCGGCGAGTCCGGTGGCGGTGCCCTCGTCGACCGAGGTGTTGTACGCGTCATGCCCGACGATGCCCACCGGTCGTCCGGCGACGGTGAAGCCGAACGCCTCGGGATAGTCGACGATCTGCACGTTCGGCCGATAAGGGTCGAAGAATCCGAGTCCGACTGTGCGCTCGTACTGATCGGCGCCCGCCGGTGCGGAGCCTCCGACGATGTCGTGGGCGCTGATCGGATCGAAGTCGGTGGTACCTGGCGCGAGAACGACCGTCGAGTCACGGCCGAGATCGGGTGGCAGCCAACTCGGCTGCTGTCGGATCGTGGGCAGACCATCGTCGGTCGCGGCGTTCGCCGGGACGGCTCCCGCGGCCATCGGGATGACCGCACACACGGCCGCGGCACATACCGCGGTGACACCCACGAAGACCCGACGCACGCGACCCACCTTTCAACCGGCCCCCGCGGCCGACCCTATCGGGGTCGGCGGGTCGGCGCTATCGGGCCGAGGTCGTCGTGGGCGTGTCGTCCGAATTCGACTGAAGCGACCGGGTCTGGGACGACTCGGGCTGGGACGATACCGTCTGGGACGACTCGGGCCGGGACGTCGTTGCCGTGACCGTTGTCGTTGTCGTTGTCGTTGTCGTTGTCGTCGGAGTCGCTGCTGTCGACGTGGCGGTGGTGGTCGGCGCAGTGGTAGATGGTTGTGCGACAGTCGTTTCGGCCGAGGTGGTCGCAGCTTGAGGCGACGCAGCCTGGGTCGACGCCGCCGAGGTGGTCGCGGTGGCGCTCGCCGACGTCCTCGATGCCGACTTGTTCGATACCGTCGGCGCGGGCAGCACCGAGCTGTAGTCGGCGTGGCACGCCGACGGGGTGGCGGCGCAGGCGTCGGGGTCGTGCACGGGGATGTCGAGGCCGAGCCGCGCGTACAGCAGTTCCTGCAGTTCTCGGGGCGTCGGTACCTCGTACGCGCTCAACTGTTGCCGAAGGGCGTCGGGCATCGGGATGCGCAGGTCGGCGAGGGTCGACTGATGACCGGGCATGGGCACCGGCACGAGGGTGCTCAGGACGTCGTCGACTTCCTTGGGGACCGGAATCCCGAGGTCGCGCAACATCATTCCCCAGGGATTTCCACCGTCGTAGACGATGTAGGTGGTGTTGCCACTGTCGCTCGTCCATTCCTTGGCGATGGAGTACTCGTTGATCCGGTAGGTGAGAAAGGCGTGCACGTAGAAGCCGGGGAGCAGGTAGAAGAACGTCGAGACGGGATTGATCAGCGGGTTGCCGACGCCGCAGGTGGCATCGCCGCGCACGCAGTAGGAATAGACCGCGATGTCGCCGGTGTCAGCGGGGTTGCGGTCGCCGTTGGTGTACATGCCGGGCAGAAAGCTCGGGACGACGTTCTCGACCCCGGTGTGCGGGAATCGTGAGTCGGCGCCGACGATGACGGCGAGCTGGTCGTCGGGGATGTCGCCGATCCCCTGAAGGTTCTTCTGGTGCAACAGGTATGCGACGTTCATCGCGATCGGTGCGCTCTGCGAGTAGCCGTTGATGACGACGGTGCCCGCCGGTTTCTGGGCGTGTGCGGTTTCGGCGTCGCGCACCCCGTTGATCGATCCGACCTCCACCGAATGGGTGAAGGTGTCCGAGCCGGCGAGATAGATCGGGAAGCCGAACGGGTCGATGCCGAACGCGGCCGGGTAGGAGACGATGTCGATCGACGGCGCGGCGTGCGGGTCGACGATCGTCTTGCCGTCGGCGTCGGTGGTGACGCCGCCGAACAGACCGATACCGAGGGTCCGGGCGGTCTGGTCGCTGCCGTCGTAGTCGGTGGTGCCGGGGATCAGGACGACCACGTCCCCGTTGTCGAGGTGCGGCGCCCACGGCGGTGTCTCGATGATGGTCGGCTTGGCCTGATCGATCGTCGCCGGGGGGTTGATGTCGGGGAAGACGATCGGCCCGATCTGCAGCGCATGCGCCATACCCGGCTGAAAGCCCGGTTGTACGAACATGATCGCGGTGGCCAACGCCACCGCGACCGTCAGCATCGAGCGCCGCATACGCATGTGTCTCCCTGAGAGATCCGTCGTCGAACCCGGCGAACCGACAGCTCATCGGCTCGCGACAGCGCCCCGCCCGCGTCGAGAGGTGAGTGTAACGGGAGCGCGCCGCGATGGCCGCGTTTGTGCACTTTCGCGGCCCCGGTGCGCTCCTCAGGAAATGGAGTAGGTCCGCGAATCCAGGCCGGTCGCGCCATCGGGCACCGGGTCGGCGGTCGCCGAGGTCTGCACCTGTCCGTCCTTGCCGATCGCCCGACACGTGACGGTGTGCTGCCCGGCACCGGCCTGCCACACGTACTTCCACGGCCGCCAGGTGTCGTCGCTGTAGTCGGCGGCCAGCGTCGCCTGCTCCCACGGGCCGTCGTCGATGCGGACCTCGACGCCGGCGATCCCGGTGTGTTGATGCCAGGAGGTACCGGCCAGGACCACTTGTCCGGCAGGCAGATCCGAGCTCGACGGCCGGTCGATACGAGAGGAGATCTTGATCGGTCCCAGCTGCGACCACCCCCGCGAGGTCCAGTACGCCTGCGCCTTGTCGAAGCTGGTGAGCTCCCAGTCGACGACCCACTTGGTGGCCGAGACGTATCCGTAGAGACCCGGGATCACCTGCCGCACGGGGTAGCCGTGCTCGACCGGTAGCGGCTGGCCGTTCATCCCGATCGCCAGCAGTGCGTCCCGGTTGTCGGTGATCGCCGATACCGGTGTGCCGCAGGTCCATCCGTCGGAGCTGGTGGAGTACAGCATGTTCGCGCCGGGGCGCACGCCTGCGCGGTCGAGGAGGTCTTTCATCCGGACCCCGAGCCAGCGCGCGTTGCCGATCAGGTCGCCGCCGACCTCGTTGGACACACACGTCAGGGTGACCAGCCGTTCGGTCATGGGCATCGCCAGCAGGTCGTCCCAGGAGAGGGTGAACTCGTTGTCGACCATGCCGTGCACCCGCAATTGCCAGTCGCCGGTGGTCAACTGCGGGACCTGAAGGGCGGTGTCGATCCGGTAGAAGTCGGCGTTGCCCGTGACGAACGGGGTCGCGCCCGGTACCCCGATGTCGGCCGACGCCGGTACCGGCGGTGCCGGAGAGGCCGGGGCGGGCAATCGCAGCGCGTTGCGGTCGGCGATGGTCTTGGCGGCACCGGCGAGCAGCGTCCGTCCGAGCGCGCCGACGGCGACGGCGGCCGCGGCGATCCCGGCGGCGGTGAGGACGAAGCGGCGTGAGGCGGGCGCGTGCAGCACTCCGGTGCCGTCGTCGGGGTGCTCGGACGGGGCTGTCTGGGCCCGGGTCGTGTCCGCGTCGGCGTCGAGGATGCCGACGAGTATTCGCAAGGCGATCACCCCGGCCGCGCCCGCGAACAGCGAGGGCAGCATGTACATCGCCGAGGCTCCGGGGCGCCCGAGGGATGCGACGACCCCGACGATCGCGAACACCACGATGACGATCGACCCGATCGGCGGTCGGCGGCGTTCGGCCACCCCGCACACCCCGGCGAGGATCGCGATGACCACACCCATCACCACGAACAACGCGAGCTTGTCGGAGGTGCCGAAGGTGCTGATCGCCCACTCCCGCATCCACAGCGGCGAGTCGTCGACGACGCTCGATCCGACGGCGAAGTACGGCGAGGATTCCGGTGAGATGAACGCGGCCACCAGTTCGCCGACCCCGAGCGCGGCGGCGACGGCGATGATGCCGGTGAGCGCGTTCACCGGAACCGGCACGCGCCGCCCGGGTGCGTGCCGGACGGTGTCGGGGTCGGGGTCGAGTCCGGAGGCCACACCCATTGATACGCCGAGAGCGGCGGATGTGTCGTCGAAAGGCGGCGCCGAGTCGGTCGGATGCCGGACCCGGCCGTGACCGAACGACCCGGCAATACTAGAACGTGTTCTATTTCGTGGGCTAGGCTGATGGCCATGGCAGCGGACACAGCGATCCCCGACACCGTCGCACTCGGATCGGTCGACGAATTCAGCGACGAGGTCGACGTGGTGGTCGTCGGCCTCGGCATCGCGGGCGGATGCGCCGCGGTGGAGGCGGCCACCGCAGGCGCACGCGTGCTGGTTCTCGAACGCGCAGCCCAGGCCGGCGGGACGACGGCGCTCGCCGGCGGCCACTTCTACCTCGGTGGCGGCACGGCCGTCCAGCAGGCGACCGGCTTCGAGGACTCCGCAGAGGAGATGGAGCGCTACATCACCGCGGTCTCACGCGATCCCGAGCCGGAGAAGATCCACGCCTACTGCGTCGACAGCGTCGATCACTTCGAGTGGCTGGAGAATCTCGGCTTCGCCTTCGAGCGCAGCTACTACCCGGAGAAGGCGGTGGTCCAGCCCGAGACGCAGGGGTTGATGTACACCGGCAACGAGAAGGTCTGGCCGTTCAAGGACATGGCCAAGCCCGCACCGCGTGGCCACAAGGTGCCCGTCCCCGGTGACACCGGCGGAGCGGCGATGGTCGTCGAACTGCTGGTGAAGCGACTCGCCGAACTCGGCGTCGAGGTCCGATACGAGACCGGTGCACGCAATCTCGTCGTGGACGACGAGGGCTCGGTGGCCGGCGTGGCATGGCGCTCGATCTCCGGCGAGCACGGGGTCATCGGCGCCCGTGGGGTGATCATCGCCGCGGGTGGCTTCGTGATGAACCCGGCGATGGTCGCCGAGCACGTGCCGTGGCTGACCGAGAAGCCGTTCGTGTTGGGCAACACCTACGACGACGGGCTCGGCCTGCGGATGGGGGTGTCGGCGGGGGCCGTCCTCAAGCACATGGATCAGGCGTTCTGCACCGCGCCGGTGTATCCGCCGTCGATCCTGCTGACCGGGATCGCGGTGAACACGAACGGCGACCGATTCGTCGCCGAGGACTCCTATCACTCCCGGACCTCGGCTTTCGTTCTCGAACAACCGGATTCGACGGCGTACCTCGTCGTCGACGAAGCGCACATGAAGCGTCCGCGGATGCCGTTGGTGCCCCTGATCGACGGGTACGAGACGGTCGCGGAAATGGAACAGGCCCTGGGCATTCCGTCAGGGAACCTGCAGAAGACCCTGGACCGCTACAACACCCACGCGGCCGAGGGCACGGACCCTGATTTCCACAAGTCCGCGGAATTCCTTGCGCCACAGGATCACGGGCCGTGGGCAGTCTTCGACATGAGTCTGGGCAAGGCGATGTACGCGGGCTTCACGATGGGCGGGATGGCCACGTCGGTCGATGGTGAGGTCCTCGACGCCGACGGCTCCCCCATCGCCGGCCTCTATGCGGCCGGGGCGTGCGCGGCCAACATCGCGCAGGACAGCAAGGGTTACGCCAGCGGCACCCAGTTGGGCGAGGGCTCCTACTTCGGCCGGCGGGCCGGGCGGCATGCGGCGGGGCGCCGAATCGGGTAAGTCACTGTGCATGTTCTGACCGCAATAAGTAGTCGAAGAACCCTACGCGGACAGAACGCTATGCTCTCTACCCGTTAGACCTTCTCGCCTATCTGTGACGCGACCTCAGACCCGGGATTCGCTGACTACCCCAAGTCCTGTAGCTTCGCACGGCATGTCTCAGCGTCCGTGCCGGATTCTGGGCAGTGTCGACAGTCCAAGGAAGGATGTCGGAGTACACAGCCTCGACAATGGCCTTGGGCCGGTGCGCCGATCACATGGCGGTGGGTGTACCGACAAGTCCGGCAACGATGTTGATGATCTCGAAAAGGTGGTCCGAGGTCACCGTCGGATCGATGACGGTGCGGACCGCCAATCCGTAGGCAAGATCCAAGATGATCTCCGCAATTCGACGGACGGGCACGGGACCTTGCGTGAGGGAAGGAGCCAGCTGCTCCAACGATTCCTCCAGAGCGCGAGTGGCCGCATGGTTACGGTGACCCTCCTGCTCAACCAGACCCGCGTCACCGCGGCTGGCGAGCGCGAACTCCAACTCCAGTCGCGGCCACCCAGAGGCGAGGATCGTTTCGACCCATGCCTGAAGGGCATTGATACGTGCGCCAACATCGGCTGTCGCGAGGATCGCCTCAACGTGCTGCTGATTCTCCGCTTGCAGGTCTTGGAGCAACTCGATGGTGAGCTGCGCCTTGTTGTCGAAGTTGGAGTAATAGGCGCCAGTCGTCAGTCCCGCAGCACCGGTGATCTTCGCAATGGACGTGGCCGCGTAGCCATCGGCCAGCAGCAGTTGCCGTGCGCATGCCTTGAGGCGGGCACGATTCTGCGACTGGCTCACCACTCGTGAGTTCACCGACGTGTTCACGTCGCCGATCCTATCCGACGAGTAGCGCCTTGCGGTTGTTCAGATAGTGGCATAATCTCAAATAATGATGTTACTTCAGAATCGACGTCACTCCGTCAACGCCCTCCGCGAGCTCCTGATGCTCAGGCTGGTCGGCCCGCCGATGGAACGTGACGATGCTCGAATTCGTCGTGCGGTCGCAGGCAAGACGGTGTTGGTGACCGGCGCATCGTTCGGACAGGGAGAGGCCACGGCACGATTGCTCGCCAGGAACGGCGCGGTCGTCGTGATGATCGCGCGTAGCGTTGACCGGTTGGCTGAGGTGGCCGACGAGATCACCGCGTCCGGCGGCATCGCTCATGCATACGGAGTCGACCTCTCCGACGCGGCATCGGTGACGTCGTTCGCAGAGTCGATGCTCCGCCTCCACGGCCCCGCCGACATCGTCATTCACAACGCCGGAAAGTCACTTCGCCGCAGTATCTACCGGAGCGCCCAGCGGATATCGGACATGGATGCGATGGTCGGAGCGAACTTCACGGGACCAATGCGACTGACTTTGGCCTTGCTTCCCAGCATGAAGGAGAACGGAGGCGGCCATATTGTCAGCATCGCCACGGCCGGCCTGTGGCTGACGCCCGCCGCGCCACGGTGGTCGTTCTACCTTGGCTGCAAAGGCGGGTTCGATGTCTGGCTCAGGTCGGTGGCGTTGGAGGTCAAGCGGGACAACATCGATGTGACCACGATCTATGCCGGCCACATCAAGAGTCGTATGGTTGCCACGGATTGGGTGAGCAAGTCGCCCGGCCACACACCCAGTCAGGCGGCACGCGTGGTGGCCTATGCGGTGACCCGGCGGCCACGCCACCTTGCCCCCCGCGGGACGGGACTCATTCGCCTCTTCGGCATCGTCTTCGAAAGGCCATTCGGCAGTGTTCTTTCGCTCGTCGACCGGCGGAGTAGCGAGACTGCCGCGTCAGACGCGGCGTTCCAGCGCGCCATGTCGAAGAATTCCGAACCCGCGGCGCTGACCTCGACCGAGGCTGTCTGATGTCAGCGAAGGCATCGGCGAGGGGGCGCCGACGGCAATGGCTGGAGGCAACTGTCGCACTCTCACGCAGTGGCGCATTGGCCCTGTCCCCGATGGCTACGGGCCGAGTCATCTCCGCGCTCGGGCGCCACGGCGCCACCCCGGCAAGCCTGCTCGCAGTGTCGGCCGCCAGATATCCCGACCGAGTCGCCATCATCGACGACGAGGGGTCGCTGACGTTCGCGGAGCTCTACCAGGCGACAGTCGATCTGGCTGTCGCACTGCGCGAGAGCAACCAGCACATCAGCTCTGTCGGGGTGCTGTGCCGCAATCACCGAGGATTCGTGATCGGTTTTCTCGCTTCGGCGATGATCGGCAGCGACACCGTGTCGATCAACACCGAACTGCCCGCGAGTCAATTGGCAGCGTTGCTCAACCGTCACACTCCCGACGTTGTTCTGCATGACCTTGAGTTCACAGAAGCACTGCACGCCAGCGACTTTGGTGGCCGGTGTATCTGTATCGACTCTGATTCGGACCGGGACGCCGCGATCCGCGCACTGCGGGGCTCTCGTGCTCGGCGGAACTCGTTTGCCCGCAGCGCGGGACGAATCACGCTCCTGACCTCGGGCACCACGGGATTGGCCAAGGGCGTGCCACGCACTGTCCGGCCCATGGGGATTGCGCAGCTGGCGGCGACCGGTGCCGCGCGAGGCGGACTCAGGTCCGGCGACGTAGCCCTGATCGGACCACCGTTCTTCCACGGATTCGGTCTCCTTGCCCTCCTCGGGGCTATTGCACTCGGGGTCACAACGGTCACCCACCGCACATTCGCCGCCGATGGGGTCTTGCGGGATCTGGAACGTCATCGCGTGACAATCATGTTCGCTGTTCCCGTCATGATCCAGCGCATTCTGGACGCGCCGTCTGCCGCCGATGTTGCTCGTCGATCATCGCTTCGGGTCGTTGCCACCGGCGCCGCGCCGATCACCGAGGCAACGGTGGTTCGGTTCCGCGAGATGTTCGGTGACATCCTGGTCAACGGCTACGGCTCCACAGAGGCCGGGGTGGTCAGCATCGCCACAGCAGCCGATCTGGCGAAGTTCCCAGCGACGGCAGGCAGAGCTGCACTCGGAGTCTCGATCCGCATCATCGACGACGACGGCAACCTCGCCCCGAGTGGCATATCTGGTCGAATACTGGTGCGTGGACCGCTTGGATATTCCGGATATACCCCGGACCGGAACGGTGTCACGCACCACAAAGACGTCGTTGACGGCTACGTCGACACCGGAGACGTAGGGTATGTCGATCGGACTGGTCTGCTATTTCTCCGTGGTCGTTCCGACGACATGATTGTCTCCGGTGGAGAGAATGTATTTCCTCTCGAGGTAGAGCAGGCGCTCACGCGACATTGCAAGGTCGCCGATGCGGCCGTTATCGGCGTCGACGACGAGGAGTTCGGACAAGTACTGCGAGCCTTTGTCGTTGCCAGAGATGATGCCAATGCTATCGAGCGGGACGAACTTTCCGCGTACCTTCGCGGGATTGTCGAGAGGTACAAAATCCCGAAACAATTCTTCGACGTTTCTGAAATTCCACGCAATCCGAGCGGAAAGACTCTGCGTCGAGAGCTTCTTACTCAGTCTATTAGGGAGTTCAAGTGATGAGCCCATTTTCCCGCCGACACTCAATCCCCGACCTTCGAGAGAAAACTGTGCTCATCACCGGTGGTGCGCGGGGCATCGGCGCGCAAACTGCACGTCGATTTGCCGATGAGGGTGCAACCGTCTATATCTGCGACATCGATATTGATGTCGCAGAAGAAACTGCTGCGGGAATTCCAGGTTCCTACGCGGTAGCACTCGATGTAACCGATCGCAGTTCATGGAGTTCGGCAGTGTCGACGATTGAGCAAAGCGCCGGGTGCGTCGATGTCCTGGTGAACAATGCCGGCGTGATGCCGCTCGGGCCGTTTCTTGACGAGACGGAAGAAACCACGGATTTGATTCTCGATGTGAATGTTCGTGGGGTGCTCAACGGTATCCGTGCGGTCATTCCGGCAATGATCGAGCGCAAGAACGGGCACATTGTGAACGTGGCCTCGATGGCCGGTCGGATCGCGATTCCCGGCATGCTGACCTACAACGCAAGCAAGTTCGGGGCACTGGGCGCCTCTCTCGCCGCTCGCCAGGAGTACGACGGCACCGGTGTGAGTATCTGCGCCATCCTGCCGGCCGCGGTTCGCACAGAGCTCAGCTCCGGCGCCACTCTCGGCGGTGCGCTACCCACCGTGGATCCGATCGATGTCGCTGACGCCGTCATCGGCACGCTGGCTACACGCGCCGCGCAGACATCAGTGCCGGAGTGGGTCGGTCCCGGGTGGACGCTGGTCTCCGCAGTTATGCCGGAACGACTAGAACGGTTCGCGCGCAAGTCGATCGACGATCGCAGGGCACTGAGTACCGATCCGGTCACCCGTGGTGCCTACATCAGCCGGGTGTCGCGTCATGCCGCGCAGCACAGTAGCCACTCACGTGGGGCGGCATCATGACCAGGATTGGAATCGCTATCGGTTGCGGCGGGACAATCGGCGGCGCTTGGGCAACCGCAGCACTTATGGCGCTTGCGGAGGAACTCGACTGGGACCCCCGAAACGCCAGTCTCTTGCAGGGAACGTCGGCGGGCGCACAGATCGTGACACAGCTGGCCGGCGGATATTCGATCTCCCAACTGGCAGCTATGCAGGCCGGGTCGCCTCCTGACGATGTCTTGCGAGAGCACCTCGCCCTGACGCCACGAACTCTTCCGCCACGGCCCTCACTGAAACTCACCTGTCCCGAGGCAGTATTCACCCGCGGAGTCGGGCCGCATGCAGTCCTGAGCGCCTTGGCGCCAAGGGGACGCGGCGACACCCGATTTCTGACCTCGCTTGCTCAACACGCCGCAGGCCCGGACGGTTGGCTTGCGCATCCCGGCGCGCGGCTTGTGGCGTTCGAGCCGGCCACCGGTACTCGCATGGCATTCGGGGCACCAGATGCGCTCACGGCAACTGTCGATGAGGCGCTGCGTGCCTCCTGGGCGGTGCCCAGCTGGATGCCGCCGGTCGTTATCGCCGACCGCACCTTCATCGACGGAGGTGTGGCGTCAACAGCGTCGGTCGACCTCATCGATCCCTCATCGTTGGATGTTCTCTACGTCATCGCTCCAATGGCCTCCGATGCCAACGTCAGAGCACCGGGGCTCGGGGGCATGGTCGAGCGCACCCTCCTGCGTCAACCGATGTCCCGTGTACTTCATCACGAGATCGCCGGAGCGCGGGCACAAGGACTGCGAGTCATCGCGATCACACCGAATTCCGAGGACATGGCCGCGCTTGGCTGGAACTTCATGTCCCGAGGTCGCCGACAGGCGGCTTTCACTGCTGCATTAGTCAATGCGCGCCGAACAGTATGGCGCACGCTTCAGGCCCAGGAGACCTCCGCATGACCCCTACCCATCGTCAAGAAAAGCGCGAGCCGGAGATTGTTATTATCGGCGCCGGGATTGCCGGGATAACGATGGCCTATACTCTCCAGGGAGCCGGATATAGTCGGTTCCGAGTTCTGGAGAAGGGTTCCGACGTCGGTGGCGTATGGTACTGGAATCGTTATCCGGGACTGACCTGCGACGTTCCCTCGCAGCTTTATCAGTTCGGTTTCTCTCCAAAAGCGGATTGGTCGTCGATCTGGGCTCCCGGTCCTGAGATTCAGCGATACCACCGAGATGTGGTCGACAAGTTCGGGTTGGATGAACACATTCAACTCAATACCACCGTGGTCTCCGCTGATTTCGACGACGCTTCGGCACTGTGGACTGTGGTGACGGACACCGGAGAAACAATCCTCGCCGATTTTGTGATCTGCGCGACCGGAGTGTTACATAATCCGGCGTATCCGAATATTCCTGGCCTCGCCGAGTTCAAGGGAAAGGTTGTGCACACGGCCCGTTGGGACGAGTCACTCGACGTTGATGGAGCAAGAATTGCGGTGATCGGAACCGGTTCGACAGGAGTACAAGTGGTTTCGGCGCTGCAGCAACCCGCGCGCTCGCTGACACACTTCGTCCGCTCACCACAATGGGTGTTGTGGGCCCCCATGCACTTACGCCAACCGAAACTGGTATCGAGGATTCTGGAACGAAGCCCAGGTCTGCATGCCTGGATCTACGCGATGTCGTTGAAGGCATCGGCGGTGCTGCCGGACGTCATCCTCAATGACACATGGCGGCGCCGAGCGGTCCAGAAGTATGCCCGGCTCTGCTTGCGCAGGCAGGTTCAGGATCGGCAACTACGCGAGTCGCTGACGCCCGACTATGAGCCACTCTGCAAGCGGCAGGTGGTCTCTGGCACGTACTACCGCGCCTTGCGCTCCGCCAATACCGAACTCGTCACCACTGACATCGCCAGGGTTACCGAGGAGGGGATCCAGACCGTCGATGGCCGAGAATTTCCGCTGGATATCATTGTGTTGGCCACCGGATTCCGGGCGCATGACTATATGCGGCCAATGCGTATCACTGGCAGAGAAGGTCGTCAGCTCGATGAAATCTGGGCTGACGGTCCACGCGCATATCGCATGACCGCGATCCCAGGATTGCCGAATCTATTTACAGTACTTGGACCAAACTCCCCGACCGGCTCGATCTCACTGCAGTACTCTGCTGAAGTCACCTCCCGCTATATTCTCTCCTGGCTGGACAAATTTAGAGTCGGCGAAATATCTACCACTGAGGTCACCGAGGAAGCAACCGAGGAATTCAACCGAGAGGTAAATTCCGCCGCCAAGACCACGGTATGGAACTCTGGGTGCAATTCTTGGTACTTCACCGAGAGTGGGAATATCGACTTGTGGCCATTTACCCGCTCAAAGCTGACCGAAATGCTTACACAGCCCAACGAGTCGCACTTCCGAGTGACTCGAAGGCAGGAGGAGCGCGAAGCGGCTGGTGGAATCAACCTGGCAAGTCAACGGAAAGGCTGAGCACGAAATGAGAATTCGACGTCTTTTCACCATCTTCTGTCTGTCGCCTATCATTGCCCTGATCGCAGCGATGGCTCCGAGCGCGACTTGGTCCGGCAATGCCCCAGCCGCCCCCGGGGCGCAGGATTCGACTGCATCTTTCTATTCGCCGCCGGTCCCGCTGTCCGGTGGTAGGCCAGGAGACGTGATCCGTTCCGCCCCGATGACACTGGCACTGGCGCTGCCACAGGGCGCAGGACAGATTCCGGGAACCGCGACGAAGGTGATGTACCGCAGCACAGACGCAAACGGGCGTCCGAATGCGGTAACCGGAACATTTATCAAGTCGAGTCAGGCCTGGCACGGCCCTGGACCTCGGCCAGTCGTTGCTGTCGCCGTCGGCACCCAGGGTCAGGGTGACCAGTGCGCACCGTCAAAATTGCTGGGTCAACTCATCCACTACAACTTCCCACTCGACCTGATGGCGGAGTACGAGGTTCTGTCAATCTATCCGCTGCTGGCACGCGGGATGTCGGTGGTGGTCACTGACTACGCCGGGCTCGGAACACCGGCGATGCACGACTACGTCAATCGTCTTGCTGAGGCGCACGCTGTTTTGGATTCGATTCGAGCAGCACAGCGCCTTCCGCACTCGGAGGTTACGCCGGCAACACCAACGATCGTGTTCGGCTATTCCCAGGGTGGTGGCGCGGCCGCTGCAGCCGCTGAATCGCAGGCGGCTTATGCTCCCGAACTACCGATCCGTGGCACCTACAGCGGCGCCCCGCCGGCCGACCTCATCGCGACAATGTTCACCGCACCGGCCGTGGTTGCCGGACCGTTTCGCAATCAACGACCAGGCGGGGTAGGAGTGGGTCTGGTTGGTTACTACATCAATGGGGTTTACGCCGACTACCCGGACACCCGTGCTGAGATTGACCGATTCCTCACGCCCCAGGGCCAGCAGATGAGGCGTGAGGTTGCACGGACATGCGTACCCGAGAATGTCATGCGAACCCTCTACCGATCCATTTCGGACTACTTGGTCGGCGGCCAATCAGCAGCGGAACTGCTCGCGCGTAATCCACACTTCCGCAAGCGAACCGAAGAGCAGCGCATTGGCACCCTACGGCCGATGGCCCCGGTACTCGTCGCAAGCGGCAGCAACGACGATGTGATTCCTGCCGGGCAGGTTCGCCAACTCGCACGCGACTGGTGTGCCAAGGGAGCGCGAGTCGAGTACCGCTCGACGCGATGGATACCCGATGTTCTGCCGAGCCTGGCCATCGGCCACCTCCTGCCGTTCCTACCCGTCACCGCCGAGGCGTTGGCCTGGATCGATGACAGACTGGCCAATCGGCCGATTGCCAGTGGCTCCTGCACGTCACTGTGACCGAAATACCAGTGTGCTGAGGGTTCGGATCACTGCATTGTCTGTGTGAACCGTCCTTGGATCTGGGGAGACCGTGATCTCGCCAGAAGAATGTCGGCACGGGGCTCTTCGAGGTTGGGCACTGCCCGCCCAACCTCGAAGAGCCGGTCAACCCCCAACGCATCGTCTCCCGCCATAGCGGTTCCGGGCAATTCTGCTCAGCTGAATCGCCCCGGGTTTGCTGGAGGCTCGGTTAGTTGGTTCCGGCCTCTGCTGGGACCGGGTTCTCACGGTAGCTGGTGACCGTGTGGGCCGCCCAGTAGGCGGCCTCGTACTCGACGGGTGGAACATGCCCGATCTCGCCGTGCAGACGGCGGTGGTTGAACCACTCGATGTACTCCGCGACCGCGATCTCGACCTCGCCGACACCGCCCCACCCGCCCTTCGGGCGCATGATCGGGTTGCGGATACATTCCGCCTTGAACAACGAGTTGAACGCCTCAGCCATCGCGTTGTCATACGAATCACCCTTGGAACCAACCGAAGTCACCGCATCAGCTTCGGCGAGACGCTCGGTGTAACGAATCGCTCGATACTGCACTCCACGGTCGGAGTGATGAATCAACCCGGCCACATCCTGGCCGGCACGATCACGCGCCCACAATCCCATATCTAAGGCGTCCAATGCGAGGTCGGTGTGCATCGTGGTCGAGACCTGCCAGCCGACGACCACGCGCGAGTACACGTCGAGGATGAACGCCGCGTACACCCAACCGGAGTGGGTGCGGATGTAGGTCAGGTCCGCCACCCACAAGGTGTTCGGCGCCTCGGCGGTGAACTGCCGGCCGACTCGGTCGGCCGGTTGCGGGGTTTCGGCGCCATCGCTGCGGGTGGTCCTGCGTGTCTTCAACCTCGGTATCCCTTGCAGTCCATCGGCTTTCATCAATCGTTCGACGGTGCAGCGCGCCACGTCGATATCCTTTCTGCGTAGTTCGGCGTAGACCTTGCGGACACCGTAGACGCCGAGATTGTCGGCGTGCACCGTGCGGATCTCGCCGAGCACCTCCCGGTCACGCACCGTGCGTGGCGCCTCGGTCTTGTTCGCACTCAGGTGGGCTCGTACCGTGGACGCAGCGATCTGGGCGGCCGTGTCGCGCAGGGCCGCGCAGATCGGATCGACTGGCGTGTTCATCGCGAGAAGCGGCGACGAACACGCACGATCAACGCTGTGGGCGGTCGATCTCCGCGGCGAAAAAAGCCGACGCCTGCTTCACGATCGTGTTCGCCCGACGCAACTCGCGGTTCTCCCGCTCCAACTGTGCGATGCGTTCAGCGTCGCTGCTCGTGGTGCCCGCACGCACACCGCCGTCGAACTCGGACTGACGAACCCAGGTCCGTAACGCCTCGGGATGCACCCCAAGCTGATCGGCAATCCGCTTGACCGCGCCGCGCGAGGACTCCGGATCCCGTCGCGCTTCCACCGCCATCCGGGTAGCCCGCTCCTTGAGTTCCTCACTGTACTTGCGTGGCGCTGCCATGCTCTCCATCCTTCACAGGTTCGAGAGCCTCCGACAAACCCGGGGCGATTCACTGACAAGCGTGCGGCGTCTGCGGTCGGCTGACGCGTCGGGGCCGGTGCTGGTGCGGGCGGATTCAGCGTTCTACGGCCACCGTGCTGTCAGTACCGCAATCGGTGCCGGCGCCCAGGTATCAGTCACCGTGCGCCAAGACCCGCGGATACGTGCGGCGATCAGTGAGATCGCGGCCCGATGCGTGGACGAAAATTGAGTACACCGACGCGATTCTCGACGAGGACTCCGGGCAGTGGGTCTCACGTACCGAGGTCGCCGAAATACCATTCACCGCGTTCACCTCCAAAGCCAAGCGCCTGCAGATTCCCGGGCGGCTGGTGGTTCGCCGTATCCCCGACTTCGCACCCGACGGGGACGGGTTGTTCGAGGTGTGGCGGTTTCATGCGTTCTTCACCACCAGCGATCTCGACACCGTCACCGCCGACAAGGTTCATCGCGGACACGCGATCATCGAACAGGTCCACGCCGACCTGAAGGCATCCGCGCTGGCTCATCTGCCGTCGGGAAAGTTCTGCGCGAACGCCGCCTGGCTGGTCTGCGCGGTCATCGCGTTCAACCTGACTCGTGCCGCCGCGACCCTCGGCGGCGGGCGTCTGGCCAAAGCCACCACGTCCACGGTCCGGCGCACCCTGATCTGCATACCTGCGCGCACCGCGTCCTCAGCGCGGCGCGTCACCATGCACCTACCGGCCAGGTGGCCGTGGAAACACGAGTGGAACCTGTTGTTCAGCAGCACGATCGGACGACAACACCCAGCCTGATCCCTAGCCACCGGCCAGAACTCGGCCCCGACACGAAACCCAGTGAAACACGCCGACATCAGAGATCGGTGACTCTCACACACCCACTGCCGGCCGAACGTGCTCAACACCTTTCACAGCACGCCACAAAGCTGATCGGTGGATCGAGGCTAAGTGGACTAGTGCCTGAGCAACGGACTGCGATTCGTCCCGCTGTTCCGTGCTTTTCGCGGCATCAAGGAGGACCATTTTGAGACCGTCCATACTCGCCCGCGGCCCGGGTGGCGTGCACGATCTTCAAGGCGGTCGGGTTGTGGCTTCTCGTGAGCGTAGTGGGTGATCTTCTTTCGAGTTGGTCTGCACGTCTGATGACCTTACCTATCAGAAGGCTCAGGCTAACCGAGAGGCCAAGCCATACCGCCACAACGCACAATACGGCAGCAGTCATGTAGTCCCCCAAGTGCTTTGCAGACCATTTGGCTATGAGCCCTCAACAATGCTGAATCTGATCGGTGCTGACCGCAACTGGCAATGGAGGAACTCCGCGCATGCAGGACCAAATACCCACTGCCTATAGGGACCTCTTACCTTCCGAGGTCAGGACTTTAGTCCTGTACAGCGGCGACGTCGAGGCACCAACCTCATGAGGCAGCACAGTTAGAGGTCGGGGTCTTTATGCGGGTACCTCTAGTGAGAGCCTATCGATGCCGGTGGCTCAGACACGCCGTGACATTGGGCCACGACGTCTTGAACCATTTTCAGGGGGACCAGCCCACCGAGTTCTCCGTCGAGACGGCATGTCGGTCTGGTGAATTCGGCCCACCACGCGGTACTCAGGCCGGTGTCGGGGTCGTCTTCCCACCGGACGCGCAGCGTCGCGCGGACCTGGTAGGCATCGTCACGGCGATCCGGGAAGGTGAATACGGTGGTCTGCCCCGTTTCGTGGATCACCGTCGGTAGTGGACCGCACATGTCATTCGACACTGAGATGACGGCGTCGCTTATGTGATTGATCAACGCGGCCCGCCGGCAGAGTGACCGGACTGCGTGCACTGAACTACCTCAGCGAGTTCTTCGAGTGCCTCCACCGCTTCGGGCGCGAGATCCGTGACGGTGAGCCGCTGGGCCGGATACCTCGCTCGGAGCGGCTTCGACTCGCCGCTGGCGTCAGCCGGACCACTGTTGCGTGACTGTGAACAATAGCGGAAAATATTCGCAGATCCTCCAAAAGTACCTTCGACACAGTGTGACTGCGCGATCATGCGCAGGTGGTGAAGCGCGAAAATTCCGAACACGAGGACCATGACGAAATAGTCGCGTTCGCGGTGCAGTGGGCTTCGTTCGGCGGCGGCAGCAGCGACGAGATCTTCGTGACGTTCGGCATTTCGGAGCTCGCTTACTTCGAACGGCTACGACATATCCTGGCTACCTACGATTCCTTCGCGGGAATCGACGAAGACACCTGGCGGCGCCTGTGCCAGGTGTGTGTACACAGACTCTCCACCGGCAGCGCCTGATCCCCTCCCGGCGGGATCGAAGCGGTACTCGGCTGAATTGAAGCGCGCGCGGCGGAGTCACCGACGATGCGCAACAGGAACTGCACCTGGTGACGGACAACTACGCCACTACACATGCTGGGATCGTTCGCTGAGGGTGCGCAATGTGGCAGCTTTGGCTGAGCCGACCGCCCCGACAGCGGTGATGGTCGCGGTGGCGAGGACCACTGTGATCAGCAGTGGAGCGAGGGCGTGTCGCCAGTTCGCGTCGGCGGTGATCTCGGCGGAGTAGATCAGAACGCCGAACAGCAGTACGAGCAGGGTGGCGGTCCACCGGTAGTAGAGCCGGGGCGGGTCGACGATCGCGAACAGTCCCAGTAGCAGTGCTGCGGCGGCGAGGACGCCGAGGACCGCGTAGCCGACGATCAGTGAGGTGTCGAATGGTGGCCGCGACCAGCCGGTGGCGGCTGGGGTGGCGGCGAGGCGGTCGAGCACGAGGGTGTTGGTGCACCAGGTCAGTAGCCACGCGCCGAGGCCGGTGGTTGCGGCGATGACGGCCACTCCCCCGACGAGGGTGCGGGGGTTGGCGATCATCGCCGGCCGAGGCTGTAGGTCAGCACCCTCGGGAGCGGGATAGAGATTTGTGGTTGTACGCGGCGGTTTCGCGGGCGCAGCGTTCGGCAGGTGTTTCGGCACCGGCAGGTGGCGTCGAGGTGGTCAGCGCAACCATGACTGCGAGGAGCGCGAGGACGAGCACACCGATCACCAGGTGCAGTGGCCGCCGACTTTGCGACGGCTGAATGTGGATAGGAGGCATCACAACGGTGTCCTTCAGCAGGAAAAGTCAGAGGGGTGTCGATCAGTGCCGCGGCTGTTAGAGCCAGGTGCGGGCGCTGTACACGTTCAGTGTGTCGTCGGCGGTGGGGGTGGATACCGAGAACCGGGCGATCACCCGCACGGTGGTGGGACCCAGGCAGCCGTCAACAGAGACGTGGGCGCGTTTGATTGGTGCACTACCGTTCGCAGTGCTCGACCGACGACGAAGTACTTGAACTCTACGTCTGGAACGTCCGGATGGCCGCCGCTCTAAGTGAAGTTCTAGGTATCGCCGAAGTAGCGGTGCGCCACGCCGTCGATACTCAGCTGTGTGCGTGGTCGCAGAACCTGACCGGTAACGCAGAGTGGCTCGACGAGGTGAAACAGCTGCCGAATCTAGTGGTTCGTTTCTGAAATTGGTTGACGGTTGGCCGTGGTGAGAATGTCGTCGGCGGTTTTGGTCCAGACGAATGGATGTTTGAGGTTGTTCCAGCCGGTGATGAATTGTCGGATCTTGGCGTTGAGTGAGGTTCCCCAGTTTGAGTGGACACCCGAGATAGTGGGGCTATGGGCCCTGCTGGAAGGATGTCACTGTGTCGAGGACGCGTCGGTCGTTTACGCCTGAGTTCAAGGCGGAGGCTGCTCGTCGGGTGATTGATGGCGGCCGCCCGATTTCTGAGGTCGCTCGTGAGTTGAACGTGCATGAGAATCTGCTGGGCAAATGGGTTCGCGCCGAACGCATTCGCGACGGAGTGATCACCGAGGGGCGGGCAGCTCCGCCCGATGGTGAGCTCAGTGCCGGTGAGCGCGCGGAGTTGGTGCGGTTACGTGCCGAGGCCGCCGAGAAGGACCGCGACATTGCGTTCCTGAAAAAAGTCTCGGCGTACTTTGCGGCACAGCAACACCGGTGAGCTGTTATGAACTCATCGCCGCGGAGTGCGCCGGCAATGACATCACTGCTCTTGTTGAACTGCTGGGGGTTTCACGCTCGGGATACTATGCGTGGGCGGGTCGTCAGCAGCGTGGCGAACTCACCGCACGACAGCAGCGTCGCCGTGATCTCGAAGTCAAGATTGTGGCTCACTGGAAGAGATCGCAACGCACCTACGGCTCCCCTGCGGATCACCGCCGACTTGCACGACGAGGGCGCGTCGGTCTCGGAGAATACCGTCGCCAAGATCATGGCCGAGATGGGTATCGAGGGCATCAGCCCCCGCACCTTCAAGGTCAAGACGACCGTGGTCGATCCGACGGCGTCGTTCCCACCCGACCGGGTGGGGCGGGTCTTTGATCAGGGCCGTCTTGATGCTGTCTGGACCTCGGATATCACCTATCTGACCTGCGGTGAGGGGGATGCGTACCTGTGTGCGATCCGCGATGAGCACTCGCGGCGCGTGCTGGGCTGGTCGCTGGCCGATCACATGCGTACTGAGCTCATCGAGGCCGCCGTGGTGATCCGTCCCGGTGTTTCCGGAGGGTTCGTCTCAAGGGAGAATGAAACCTATGGCAGTGGCAGGATCGAAGCGATACTCGGATGAGTTGAAGCGCGACGCGGTGGACATGGTCGAGCAGTTGGTGGCTCAGGGGTCCACCGAGTGGGCGGCGATGGGCAAGACTGCGGATTTGCTCGGAGTCGGCTCGGCGGAGACGGTTCGCCAGTGGGTGCGCAAGGCGCCGTCGGGCGCCGCGAGCGCGCCAGCCAAGGCCGATAGCGAGGAGGTTCGACGACTCAAGCGCGAGGTGGCCGAGCTCAAACGAGCGAACGGGATCCTGAAGGCGGCGTCGGCTTTCTTCGCGGCCGAGATCGACCGGCCACACCGCTAATTGTGGAGTTCATCCGCACTCACCAGGGACACCAGGTGGGTGCGGGTGGCCTTGTCTGGGGCGTCGATTCGATGTGCGCCGTGCTCTGCGAGCATGGTATCCACATCGCCAAGTCCACTTACTATGATCACATCAACCGCGGGCCGAGCGCCCGCATGTTCGCCGATGCGCAGGTCATCGATGCGATCTTCGCTTTGCGCCGGAAGCGACCGCTGATGCGGGTTCTGGGTTCACGCAAGACATGGATAGTATTGCGCAGCAGTGGTATTGATGTTGCTCGATGCACTGTTGAACGAGTGATGCGGGACATGGGATGGCATGGCGGGAGTAAGAAGAAGCGAGTGCGTACGACCATCCCTGATGCGGCAGCGTCGCGGCCGGCGGATCTGGTCGACAGACAGTTCTATGCTGCGGCACCAAATCGTTTGTGGGTAGCCGATTTTACCTACTGCCGCACCGAGTCGGGGTGGGCGTACACGGCGTTCGTTATCGATGTGTTCGCCCGCAAGATTGTCGGCTGGAAAGTGGCCTCGGAAATGACAGTGAACCTGGTTACCGATGCCATCAACAACGCGATAGACAACCGAAAGCGTTGCGGTGTAGTTGATTTAACGAGACTCATACACCATTCAGACGCGGGATCGCAGTACACAGCGATTGTGTTCGGGCAGCGGTTGGCCGAGGAAGGCATCGCGGCTTCTATTGGCAGCGTTGGGGATAGCTACGACAACGCGCTCGCGGAGTCGGTGAACTCTGACTACAAGAACGAACTCGTCGACAACCAGCCGCGATTTCACGGCGCGACCGAACTGTCACTGGGCACGGCCGAATGGGTGGCGTTCTACAACCGTGAACGCCCACACAGTTACTGCGACGACCTCACCCCCGACCACGCTGAGCGACTCCATTACGATCACATGCGCACCCCCAATCCGGAGGGGGCACTCACAACCTGAGGTCTCCGGAAAAGCCGGGGTGGATCAACGTGACGGCGCCCAGCAACGCCAAGCATTGCGGCAAGAAGGCTTGGATGTGACCTCGGGGACCTCCTCGAACGGAACCCCGGTCGCCAACGTCACTGATCCGGTTACCGGAGAAAGTGGGCAGGTCGCCACCGGGCAATCCCCGCAAACCCAGCAAGCGGTGGCGGCGTCGAACTCGCAGAGCCAGTGGGACCAGATGACCGCCAACACCCAAGGCCCCGAAGTCTCCGGTCGCGACGCCGCCCAGCAACGCCAAGCCCTCCGCGACCAAGGGTTGGCGGTCACCTCAGGCGCCACCGATAGCGGCACCCCGGTCGCCAACGTCACCGACCCCACCACCGGAGATACCGCACAGGTACCGACCGGGATGTCGCCAGCCACCCAGCAGGCGGTGTCGGACTCGCAAGGCCAAGACGCCGCCGACCGGCAGATCGTTGCCAGTCAGGGACCGTCCGATGCCACCACCAATCCAGTCGTCGCTGGCGCTCAGCAACGCATCAGTGCACGCGAGCAGGGCTATGCGGTCACTGCCACCGTCGATGATGACGGCAATCCGATCAACGTCTACACCGACCCCACCACCGGTGCTCAGTTCAGTGTGCGCGCCACCGGTAACGATCTAGCCCAAGCGTTCACCGATCAACTCACTGCCGCCACCAGCATGGGTCCCTACACCAGCCCCGAAGCGCAACAAACCGCACAAGGCGCGCAAACCCGCACCGGACTGCGCGAACAAGGACTCATCGTCAACACCGGCACCGACCCCGTCACCGGACAACCCGCCACCACCATCACCCACCCCCTCACCGGACAAACCCAATACACCGGCACCAACCCCGACGGCACCACCTACACCATCAACATCGCAGGGACCGAACAATCCGCCACCGGTGACGAGGGCGGCGCTTCGTCATTGTTCACCAATCCGGCCACCGGAGAACCACTGGATCTCAACGGCCCAGCAGTCACCGCAGCCATTGGCGCCGCCCAGCAACGGGGCAACGATCTTGCGGACGCATTCCGGCAGCCAGGGCGGTCGCATTCCATTAACACAGCAGGACTCGGCGGCGACGATATCGCGCGTATCGGGGCCGCTGGTAAGGTGCTTGGCCGAGGCTCCTTCGTACTGGGAACCGCGCTCACCGTCGCTGATGAGTGGGGCAAATACTCTCGCGACGAGGAAGACGGCGGTGACGCAGCAGCCGGCATCGTCGGCTCGCTAGCCGGGGGTACGCTGGGCGGCGCGGCGGCCGGAGCGGCAATCGGAACCTTCGCTGGCCCCATCGGCACAGCTGTTGGTGCAGGTATCGGTGCTGCGGTCGGAAGTCAGGCCGGCGCGGACGCTGCCCGGTGGATCAAGGGACTGTTTGACTAACAGTAAGAGGAGAACCTAGTGCATCGAATGATTCGACACCGGCAACGAAATAGGAAAAAGCCCACGTCACATCGGTCATCCGTGCAGCCGCTGTACACGTTCTCAGAATTTTTTCGGCCGTCCACTAATACTTTCATTCTTCAGCTGTACTCGATCCCTACCGCTACCGCCATTATGGCTGGTCTCATTATCGGTAGTTCTCTTCACTAGGTCATTGTCACAGGAGTTCGTATGAGCCTTATAGCCGTAGAGCAGGTGATTCGCGGGTCGCGAAGTGTGGCTAGGCTTCGCGCTCCGTCCGAGACGGCCAAGGTTGCCGTTCCTACAGAGTGGCGTGAAGCGGGCTCCTCTGAGGCGCATTCTGTGATGGCGAGTACGATGTTTCTTCACCCCGCGCCGAAGGGTGAGTTTGTTCCGAATATAGTTATCCAGTACTTTGACTTCGATTCGTATGAAACCCTGAGCTTGTCGTCAATTGCGACCGACAAAGATATTGCGTCACTGTATCGCAGCGTTGTCTTTGGCCACCATGTATCTGACGACGGCCTACTCAGCGTCGATGAAGGGGCATTCAATCACGAAGGCCTCACACTGGCAGTCCGCAGGGTCCATCATACGTATCCCCTGCAAAGCGCGAGCAGATCGGGGTTGACTGTAATCACTTCAACAGCCCCGATAAAGGAATGGAAGGCGCTTGAACCAGATATCAGCACGATCGAATTGAATGTGCTGTCCCGCAAAGGACGCTGGGGTAGTGTCACCACTCCGTAGAGCCCTCACTGGATGGATAGGCTGGCTAATCGTCTACCCAGCCCTTGGTTTCGTTGGCGGCCTATTGATCGGAGTGCTGTTTCTCTGATAGTGCAGATCTAGCGTCACCACGGTGTTTGGTGTTGCCTACTTACCGACGCTCGAACGATTGTTTCCACAAAAGGACGGCGTCTGATTCGCCCTTTTCCAAAGGAAGCCTCGGCTTCAGTACGGAGAGTTTTCTGTACTGGACTACCCATCCTTCACGTTGCGGTGGAGGGTTGTCACTCATCCAGTTCAGCACTTCCCACACGTCTGCGGCGTCCTCAACAGACCACGTTTGCTCGAAGCCTGCGAGGGCAATCCCGGCAGCTAACCCGCCGGGCGGTTCACTTACGGCCGCAACATCGGCGCAGGGGCTCGAAAGATGTGGAACACGCTATTCGGCTAGGGGTGTCCCGGATGATGAAGAGGAGTCCTCGTTGCTGCTTCTGATCGCTGCGATCCTGGGTGGCCTCGGCTTGGCACTATTGGCGTTCCGCGGCGAGGTCGACACCTCCGCGGCGTTCGACGACACGTGGACACTCAAGACACCAGCACGCCTCGTGATATCAGGATTAGCCGTGGGCACGGCGATGACGTCAGCGGCTTTGTGGCTTGCCTTCGGAGACAAAGAATCTCTCGTAGGAGACGTGCCCCTGGCCCACACCTCCGGAACTCCAGGGTGAGTCCCCTGGAGTGGTGGGGTTTCGGGCCTGACGTCAGCCACGGCAGGACGCCCTGTTGCGGCGTGTCGTACAGGGTTGGGGTGGGCCATCGCGTACTGGTCAATGAGTTACCGACCAAAGTGACTCACAGAAGGACACAGATACGCGATGACCCACGACCATTCTGCCCTGCTCGCCCAGCTTGATGCACTCACCTCCGCCGATTCCGGCGCGGTGTTCGCCGAACTTGCGCGCGCCGGCCTGCAAGCTCTGATCGAGGCTGAGGCATGCGAGAAGATCGGCGCCGGCCGCTATGAGCGTTCCGCGGAACGCTCCACCCACCGCAACGGCCACCGCTCCAAGACGGTGTCGACCCCGGCCGGTGATGTGTCGGTGAAGATCCCCAAACTGCGGGCGGGATCGTTCTTCCCGGTGCTGCTCGAACGCCGCCGCCGCATCGACAAGGCCCTGCATGCGGTGATCATGGAGGCCTACGTGCACGGGGTATCCACCCGCAACGTCGATGACCTGGTCAAAGCCCTCGGGGTGGACACCGGGATCTCCAAATCCGAAGTCTCCCGTATCTGTGGCGACCTCGATGTGGAGATCAAGCGGTTCCGGGAACGCTCCCTGTCTCATACGACATTTCCGTA
The DNA here is from genome assembly GCF_030077625.1 of Gordonia sp. L191. NCBI lineage: Bacteria > Bacillati > Actinomycetota > Actinomycetes > Mycobacteriales > Gordoniaceae > Gordonia > Gordonia sp. L191. The sequence continues at coordinate 4,734,400 of NZ_CP125996.1, forward strand.
CGTGTTCGCTGATGCGACCTACTGCAAGGTCCGGGTGGGGGCGCACGTGGTCTCTCAGGCACTGGTGGTGGCCACCGGGGTGTCGATGGACGGTTCCCGGGAGGTGCTCGGTACCGCCGTCGGTGATTCGGAGTCCTACGAGTTTTGGCGGGAGTTCTTCGCTTCGTTGAAAGCGCGTGGCCTGTCGGGAGTGGCGTTGGTGATCTCCGATGCCCATGCTGGTTTGAAAGCTGCTGCAGCACAACAATTCACGAACGCTTCGTGGCAGCGGTGCCGGGTGCATTTCATGCGCAACCTGCACGGGGCGGTCTCGGCGAAACAGGCGCCGGTGGTGACCGCGGCGGTCAAGACGATCTTCGCGCATACCGAACCCGAGGCCATCGCCGCTCAGTGGGACCAGGTGGCCGACACCCTGAAGGCGTCGTTTCCGAAGGTGGCGGCGATGATGCAGGAAGCCAAGCCGGATGTGTTGGCGTTCAGTGCGTTTCCCAAGGCGCACTGGCAGAAGATTTGGTCGAACAATCCGATCGAGCGTCTCAATAAGGAGATCAAGCGCCGGGCTGATGTTGTGGAAATCTTCCCCAACTCGGCGGCGTTTCTGCGGTTAGCGACCGCGGTGGTGATCGAGGCCCACGACGAATGGCAAGTCACCCGCCGCTACCTGTCGGACGTGTCGATGGTCGAACTCAAGAATGTCCTCACCACCAAGCAACACGCCGCCGCGACAGCACTGGAACAATCCCACCAAAACGCCTAGCATTCACCTGACTCGTTGATCACTACGCGTGAGTCCACGCGTATCCGAAGTCCACCACTCCACGGGGCACTATCGAACTCCATGGCTAGTCTCCGGCATCATAGGGACAGCCTTTTTCGGAGGTGCAACCCTACTTGGATTCATCATCATTATTTTTTCTCCCCACCATTCCTTAATGGCAATGCACATTGACGACGAACATGTCGTGGTCCAACACGGACTACGAAAGCCCAAAAAAGTTGCCTGGAGCGACGTTGTTGACCTGGAGATCAGTGGTCCAGAACGGTCAGACACGGGTTCTGAGCTCACTATTGTCTACCGAGCAGGAAGCAGTCGAACACTATCCCAAATTCATCTATCGAAAGCTGGCACCGGCCTAGCCCCAGAAGAACTCGAGGACATACTCTCCGTCCGATGGCAGCCCGACCTCGAACCAGACCCCAGGCCCGGTAACGATTAACAGAACTCAGAGGTCAGCGTGGGCACGGAAGGGGCTCGGCAATCCCTAAGAACACACAGGTGACCGACTACTTCCTTCACTCCGCGGCCCCCGTGGCAGGTCCCCGATAACCGGTCCAGGCAGTTCTAGAGCCAGTTGCTACTTGCAGTCGATCAGTCGATCTCGCAGCCCACGGGGTGATGTTGGTGGGTGCATCCGGCAGCGTACTCGGCCGGGGTCTTGTAGCCCAGTGCCGAATGCCGGTGTCGGTGATTGTGGTCGTCCTTGAAGTCCTCGATGACCACGCGGGCCTCGAGTTGGGTGGGCCAGTAGTTGCGGTTCAAACACTCGTCGCGCAACCGGTTGTTGAACGACTCGATGAACCCGTTGTTCCACGGCGTGCCCGGCGGGATGTAGGAAATCCCGACCGAACCAGCACAGAACGCTTGGAGGGCCTCGGAGATGAACTCAGGCCCGTTATCCATGCGCAGCACCATCGGCGGGCCATCCCAGATCGCGAACGTCTTCTCCAACTCCTCGATCAGGCGTTCGGCGGGAATCGAGCGGTCCACGATGTTCAGCAACGACATGCGGGTGTGCTCATCGACCATCGACGCGATCTTGATCTTGTGTCCGTCGACGGTGGAGTCGAACTGAAAGTCCAATGCCCACACCACCTCCGGTGCATCCGCGACCACGATCGGCACCGACGATTGGCCAGCCCGTTTACGTCGCGGTGCCCGACGCACTTGCAGACCTTCCTCCTTCCACAGCCGGTGCACCTTCTTCTTGTTCACCGTGTCGCCCTCATCGAACCGCAGCCACGCCCAGGCCCGACGGAACCCGTGGCGTGGGTTCTTGCGGGCGTAAGTCCGTAGCTGCTCCCGCAGGCCGGCGTCCGGATCAGCCGGGGTCTGCGCCTGCGGTAACTGGCGATAGGCCGAGCGGGCGAGCCCAACCACCCTGCACGCCTTACGTTCTGACATGTTCATCACGTCTTTGAGCATGTCGATGGCGGCGCGTTTGGCGGTCGGGCTCAGAATTTTCCCTTCGCGATCTCCCGCAGTGCGTCCTTCTCCAACTCCGCATCGGCGAGCAGTCGCTTGAGCCGGCTGTTCTGCTCACGCAGCTCTTTGAGCTCTTTGGCGGCATCAGCGTCCATGCCGCCGTACTGGCGGCGCCAGTTGTACAACGTGGCGGCCGACACCTCGAGGTCGGCGGCGATCTCCTCGCCGGTCTTTCCCTCCGCCGCCAACTCATCGGCCCGGCGCAACTTGCGCACGATGTCCTCGGCCGAGTGCCGCTTCCGTCCTGCCATGATCCCTATCGTCCCTTCGTGCCCTCATCAGGGCAATCAGGACTCTAGAACAGCCCGGACCGGTTCACGGGGGACACGCCACCCGGAATCGCGTGTTTGGAGCGATCAGTAGTTGAGACTCGATGGATCGCCTGGGCACCTCACAATCACCTCATTCAACACCCTCATTCCAGTCCCCGTTTTGGGGGAATCTGCGATGGGCCACCAGCCTGCCACTACGGCACTGACCAGGTAGTTCTCCCGCGATGGGGAATCGTCACCCTCTGATTAGCTTGCCGAACAGCCTCCGTCATGGTTTGCTGTGTCAAACATTAGAATCCACTATCGGACATCGCCTATTTGCGGCGCGAGATATTGGATCGGGTCAGGGGAGAACAGATGAGGGTGGGGGATAGGTCGCGCGCGGCTCGGCGGCCAGCGATTCGAGCGGCGGTCGGCGGTGCCGGTCTGCTGCTGGCAGTCGCCGCGTCGGTAGCCGGCGTCGGCTTTGCCGGGGCCTCGCCGAATACTTTTGCTGATCGTCAGGCTTCCAAGGTCACCGATGACGGCTGGCGGGTCACCGCGATCAAATCGCAGGAGCAGGTGCGCAGCGTGCCGCCGCTCAACCAATCCAGCTGGACCCGTGAAGGATTCCTGTCCTTGAAGGGCGAAGCGGCGATCGGCGGTACCGGGGCGGTGCCGATCCAGTCCGGGACCGTCGCGGCCGGGTTTCAGATCGGCTGCAATACCGATGTGACCTCCGGTGTCACGGTCGGAGTATCGGGTGGCCCGTCAGCCAACCTCAACGTGTCCTACCCGCCGGCAGTCACGATCGGGGCGACGGTCACCCCGAACATTGCGACCACGTTGCGGCCGGGCACGATCGCCGACATTCCGTTCGGGTCGAAGAAGATGCAGACCGGGAAAGCCGGCATCACCGCCGACGGGGTGCACGTCAAAGTCGACGGCTGCCTGGGACCAGTCGCGGTGCGCGCCTACGTCACCGTCGCCGTCTCCACCGCACTCAACGACAACACCATCAACGTCTACGGACAACCCCACTACCTGTGACTGCGGGGGAGAACATCATGAACGAGGCAACAGAGGCACCACAGATGCGGGCGCGGCAGTCGTCGTATTCGACACGCCAGTCTCAGCGGCGGCTGGTCAGGGTGTTCACGCTGAGCGTTCTGATCGCCGCCGCCCTCGGCGTTATGGGTGTGGCTGCAGCCCTGTCGACGCCGGCACCCGCTCGAGCGGACGCTCTGTGTGATCAGATGCGCGCGCAGTATGGCTCGAACTGGCCGTGTATCTCGGTGCCCACCAACACGTTCAACCCGACAACCAACACACCACCAGCACCGACCGGTGGTGGCAACGGCAGCGGTACGGGTGGCCCGCAGGTCGGCTCCAACATAGGACCCGGCCCCGGCGAAGGCAACGGCACCCCCATCGTGCCGGTCCCCACCCAGCAGGCCGCCGCTGCCACGCCCACCTCACCAGCGACCGCGGCTAAACCCAACACTCAGCAGGCGCCCGCGGTCACTCCGACTGCACCCCCGGCATTCACGCCGCCACCAGTGCAGCGCAACTCGGTCGACGCCCCGACCGCGCTACCCAACGCTCAAGGCAACGGCGACTCCCCGGTCAACATCCACAATCCCAGCCCCGACGAATGGAAACAATCGATCCAGCAACTCGGCTTCTGCCTCATCGGGCACCACGCCGACGGCGGATGCGTCGGCGGCTCACTCGTCAAGAACCCGATCGTGCACAACGCACTGATCGGAATTGGAGCGGCACTGGCCATCGCCGTCATCGCTGGTGTCATCGTCTTCCTTTTTCCGGAGACGGCAATTGCGGACATGGCGATAGCCATCGGCGGACTCATCTTCGATGGCATCGAGGGACTACAGATCGGCAGCACCGCCGCTGCTATTGCGATTCGCGGAATCTTCGATGGCTTCATCTCCTGGCTTACCAGCCACGAGCCGGATCCGCACGAGTCACGAGAAGATCAGCTCCAAGACCAAATTGATGACCTCCGGCGTGAATTTGAGAACGCTCAATCCGGGCACAGTTCAGGTCACCAACCGGCAACGTCGCCACCACCGCAGAATCAACCCGGGGTTCGCTCACCGCAGGTGCAGACCACCCCTCAAACCCCAACGCCCCAGGTGCAGACCGCTCCGCAGGCACCAGCACCGGCACCGGCACCGCAAGTCGCTCCTAATGCCCCGAGTAACGGCACCGCCAACAGCAGCACCAGCTCGGGTACGGGTGCGGGCAGCGGCATCGAGGGCCAGAGTTCAATCGGTAGCACTCACTCTCCGGCAACCGGACCAGGCACAGGTACCGGCCCTGACCCCAGTAAGTTGGTCTAGAACGCGATGCGATCACTGGAGAACGACATGTCTGACAACCGGCACCTCAAGGGCTCTACCTCCGCATTGTCCCTCCGCGACATCCTCACCGTGATCGCTGGCCTGGCGGCGATCGTCGCAGGTGGCGCCGCTGCAGCGTTCGGTCTGGTGATGTGGCTTGACAAAGGGATCTCCGCGCAACAGGCCGCTATAGCAGCGCCATTCATGGCGATCGCAGTCATCTCCGCCATGTCATCCAGCAGCGACCCAACGCGAGTCCCCTCGACACCGATACTCGGCAGCACAGTCAAGCAGCGCATAATTATCAAGCGCCGCATAGGCTTTGCTATGGCGGGTATAGGACTCGTCGCTAGCATCATCGGATACACAATCAGTCCAGTGACCGATCTGTACGAGTTCATTGCGATCTGGTCGATCGTCGGCCTCATCTTCCACGAGTGGGCATACGCGCGAAGGATCACTCAGTTAGCCCGCGATCAGGACTGATCAACATCTGAGCATGGCACACTCCGAAGAACCTGCCGACCCGTTCAGCAAGGGCGGGCACGAGCCCCGAGCCGGGCAACATCGCCAGGATGGCGGGGCCAGGTCAATAGAACGCCTCCAGCGTCATCCGTGGATCAAGCGGATCATCAACGTGCTTTCCGTCCTGCCGTGGCCGTGGCCATAGTCGCTATCCCGTCCCACGGCTGACGATCTTCGGAGGACCCCATCCATGCTTGACGGGCCTACTGATCCGCGACACGGCACGCTCAGCGGCTACAACAGCCACAAATGCCACTGTGAGCGCTGCCGGGCAGCCAAAGCCGCTGCCGAAACCCGGCGCCGCCGGGCCATGACGATCGAGCAACGGCGAGCGATCGACGCCCGCCGCACACCACGCACACCCAGCGCCGCCAGCAAAGCCCGCACCAAGGACTACATCGACCGCCGCCAAATCGACACCCGCGCCAACGCGCGCGAACACCAACGACCCTGGACCGCCGAGGACATCGCCGTCGCGCTACGCACCGACCTCACCGTTTGGGAAGCCGCCACACTACTCGGACGCACCGGATCAGCAGTCGCCAACGCCCGCCACCGATTCCGCAACCGCCCACAGAACCACTGACATACAGACAAGCGAGAGCCGAGCCGCCGACCTCATCACCGGTCTCGACCGGCCCACATCGCCGCCTGTGGCACCCGCGACGTTTCGTCACTGGTGACGAAACACATTGTACGCCAACCTATAACTGGTAACGAGACATGTCGAAGTAGGACGAGTAACCAAACCCCATGCAGTGCCCGTTTGCCGCCCGGGGCAGCCTATTCGATGTAGCCGGTGTCCGGGTCGACATCCTCGAGGAATTGCCGTATCGAGTGACGATGCTCTTCGGTGGTTGTCGGTGTCGGTGAAGCACGTTCGGCGGCGGCTGCTTCTCGGTCGTTACCAGCGACGAACCGCCGGCTAACGCTGAACCCGTAGCCAGGGTTTGGCGGCCCAAGCTGGCTGTGGTCAACCTCGTGCAACGCGAGAATCTCTCATCTGTTTGCATGCACTGCTGCTGATCTGCAGATTGGGTTACTGGGCCACGGCGGCCGCAGAGCTCGACACCGGGAGCAGCCAGCGGTTTCGCTCAAGATTCAGTAGGACGAGTTGTCGCATCTGTTTGAACTCGTCTTATTTTTTGGCCGATAACTAAGATTATGTCAACTACAGCATATGTGCATTCATTGACATATGCCATGGGAGTCTCCCACTACCTCCATGACGACCACCACCACACCAACACCCGACCCTCCGCCTAGCGATGGGCCTCGGTATGGATGGTTCCGGCTGCGCTCGGAACTGCGGGAGTTCTAGTTGATCGGCACCTTGCTATCGCCACAGGGCTACCTTGCTATCGCCACAGGTCGCCAACTCCCAGATGGCTGTCAACGCCACCAACTACGGCGTCACCCGGCAGTCACACGTGAGTGATCTGCCGTGATCAGGTGAGCGTTTCGAAGCTCTCGACTGATCTGGCCATGTATGGGATTTTTCCCATACATGGCCAGATGTGTCTATATTTGGCTGATGGATCGCGAGCTGAACCCGTTCAAACCCGGATCCCGGGCTGCGTCCCCCTGCTCTGGAGGGGCGCGATGAGCAGATCGACAGCTTTGACCTGCTGGTGGCGCGCAGCAAGCGCCGCAACTACGACCGTGGTCTGATCCTGACCGGTCTGCGGGGGGTCGGCAAGACCACCTTGCTCAACACCCTGGCCGACCACGCTGAACCGTCCTGGGTCTGGTGGAGACCGTGATCTCACCAGGAGAATACGGATATGGGAGCACCACGGAAGTTCGACCAGGAGACCCGTGAGCGGGCGGTGAGGATGTATCGGGATCGGCTTGCCGAGCCCGGCGAGTCCAAGTCAGGAGCGCGTCGTCATGTCGGGGAGTTGCTCGACATCAATCCGGCGACGCTACGCAACTGGATCGAGAAGGACACTCCGATCGTCTCCGGATCGGGGACGACGGTGGCCGCCCATGACGCGGAATTGCGTGAACTTCGGCGGGAGAACGCCGAATTACGCAGAGCCAATGAGATTTTGAAGACAGCGTCGGCGTTTTTCGCCGCGGCGGAGATCGACCGCCGACTCCGTTGATCGTCGAGTATATCGACGCTCACCGCGACCAGTTCGGGGTCGATCCGATCTGCCGGGTACTCACCGAGTACGGAATGCAGATCGCCCCGTCCACCTACTACGCCCACAAACAGCGGGGCACGATCTCGGCAGCGACACTGTCCGAGGCGTATGCCGCGCACGCCGTCTACCAGCAGTGTGAGAAGAACCGCAGTGTGTATGGGGTGCGCAAGATGTATCACGCGATGTGGCGTGCCGGTCACATGATGGGACGCGACCAGATCGGCCGGCTGATGGGGATCTGCGGAATCTCCGGCGCGGTTCGTGGCTCGCATCGCATCACCACCACCCGTCGCGACGAGACGGCACCGCGCTTCCCTGATCATGTTGAGCGGCAGTGGAATACACCCACACATCCCGATCAGTGGTGGGTCGCCGACTTCACCTACGTGTGGACATTGGCCGGGTTCGTCTACGTGGCGTTCCTCGTCGATGTGTTCTCACGGCGCATCCTCGGATGGCGGGTCATGACCAGCAAGCACACACCGTTGGTGACCAGTGTGGTCGAACAAGCACTGTTCACTCGACGGAGATCCGGATTCGCTTTTACCTCAACGGGTTTGGTGCATCACAGCGATGCGGGAAGTCAGGGCGGATTCAACCGGTCGTCGCAACACTTGACTGTGTCTGCGACTGTAGCAGTTCGTTGAATGCCTCGGCCGGTGTTCGCCATCCGAGAACCTTGCGCGGCCGGCTATTGAGGGCAGCTGCGACCGCCCCGATCTGGCTTCGATCCCAGCGAGCTAGATCGGTGCCCTTCGGAAAGTATTGCCTGAGCAGCCCGTTGGTGTTCTCGTTGGTGCCTCGCTGCCACGGGGAGTACGGTTCGGCGAAGAACACCGCGGTACCAGTCTCGACGGTGAACTGAGCGTGTTGGGCGAGTTCTTTGCCTTGGTCCCAAGTCAGTGAATCGCCCCGGGTTTGCTGGAGGCTCGGTTAGTTGGTTCCAGCTTCTGCTGGGACCGGGTTCTCACGGTAGCTGGTGACCGTGTGGGCCGCCCAGTAGGCGGCCTCGTACTCGACGGGTGGAACATGCCCGATCTCGCCGTGCAACCGTCGGTGGTTGAACCACTCGATGTACTCCGCGACCGCGATCTCGACCTCGCCAACGCCGCCCCACCCGCCCTTCGGGCGCATGATCGGGTTGCGGATGCACTCGGCCTTGAACAACGAGTTGAACGCCTCAGCCATCGCATTGTCGTACGAATCACCCTTGGAACCAACCGAAGTCACCGCATCGGCTTCGGCGAGACGCTCGGTGTAACGAATCGCTCGATACTGCACTCCACGGTCGGAGTGATGAATCAACCCGGCCACATCCTGGCCGGCACGATCACGCGCCCACAATCCCATGTCGAGGGCGTCCAATGCGAGGTCGGTGTGCATCGTGGTCGAGACCTGCCAGCCGACGACCACGCGCGAGTACACGTCGAGGATGAACGCCGCGTACACCCAACCGGAGTGGGTGCGGATGTAGGTCAGGTCCGCCACCCACAGCGCGTTGGGTGCCTGCGCGGTGAACTGCCGGCACACCCGGTCGGCCGGTTGCGGTGTCTCCGCTCCGTCGCTGCGTGTCGTCTTACGTGTTTTCAACCTCGGCATCCCCTGCAGCCCATCGGCTTTCATCAATCGTTCGACGGTGCAGCGCGCCACGTCGATATCCTTTCTGCGTAGTTCGGCATGGACTTTGCGGGCACCGTAGACCCCGAGATTGTCGGCGTGCACGGTGCGAATCTCACCGAGCATCTCCCGGTCACGCACCGTGCGTGGCGCCTCGGTCTTGTTCGCACTCAGGTGGGCTCGTACCGTGGACGCAGCGATCTGGGCGGCCGTGTCGCGTAGGGCCGCGCAGATCGGATCGACTGGCGTGTTCATCGCGGAAAGCGGCGACGAACACGCACGATCAACGCTGTGGGCGGTCGATCTCCGCGGCGAAAAAAGCCGACGCCTGCTTCAAAATTGTGTTTGCCCGACGCAACTCGCGGTTCTCCCGCTCCAACTGTGCGATGCGTTCAGCGTCGCTGCTCGTGGTGCCCGCACGCACGCCGCCGTCGAACTCGGACTGACGGACCCAGGTCCGTAACGCTTCGGGGTGCACGCCGAGCTGATCAGCGATCCGCTTGATCGCCCCGCGCGAGGATTGCGCATCCTGGCGGGCCTCCAACGCCATGCGCGTGGCCCGCTCCTTGAGTTCCTCACTGTACTTCCGTGGTGCTGCCATGCTCTCCATCCTTCACAGGTTCGAGAGCCTCCGACAAACCCGGGGCGGTTCACAGCGACTTTCTCAACTGCAATGGCAGAGAACCCATGTGATCCGTCAAGGCATCTCGCATCGCCTGTGTGATCCACCCCGGCTTTTCCGGAGAGCTCAGGTTGTGAGTGCCCCCTCCGGATTGGGGGTGCGCATGTGATCGTAATGGAGTCGCTCAGCGTGGTCGGGGGTGAGGTCGTCGCAGTAACTGTGTGGGCGTTCACGGTTGTAGAACGCCACCCATTCGGCCGTGCCCAGTGACAGTTCGGTCGCGCCGTGAAATCGCGGCTGGTTGTCGACGAGTTCGTTCTTGTAGTCAGAGTTCACCGACTCCGCGAGCGCGTTGTCGTAGCTATCCCCAACGCTGCCAATAGAAGCCGCGATGCCTTCCTCGGCCAACCGCTGCCCGAACACAATCGCTGTGTACTGACCGGGTTCAACCGGTGGACGCAACACCCGTAGGGAGAGAGGGTGTTTGTATGGGTCGTCCGGACGGTTGGATGGTGACGGTGACGGGTAGGCCCGCGATGCGGTCGCCGGGCCGTCCGCCGTATCGCCGCGATGTCGAACGCCGGTTCTGGGCCAAGATTGCTGAAGGCTTGACGAGTGACGACGCTGTGGCCGCGTGCGGCGTGTCGCAGGCGGTTGGGTCGCGCTGGTTCCGCCAGGGTGGGGGCATGGCACCGTTCGAGTTGCGCAGCGGGTCCGGTCGGTATTTGTCGTTCGCCGAGCGTGAGGAGATCGCGCTGGCACACGACCGCGGTGAGAGCGCTCGCGCGATCGCACAGATGCTGGGCCGCTCGCCGTCAACGATCTCACGCGAGTTGCGTCGTAACGCGGCCACGCGTAGCGGCAAGGTGCAGTACCGCGCCTCGGTGGCGCAGTGGAAAGCGGAGCTGATGGCGCGTCGACCGAAGGAGGCCAAACTGGTGGCCAACCCACGGTTGCGTGAGTATGTGCAGGACCGTCTCGAGGGTGTGGTGCGCGATGAGGATGGGCAGGTAGTCAGCGGCCCGAAACCGCGAGAGTGGAAGGGCCGCAACAAGCCTCGTCGTGAGGATCGGCGGTGGGCGGTGGCGTGGAGTCCCGAACAGATCTCCCATCGCCTTGAGCTTGATTTCCCGGATGATGAGAGTATGCGGATCTCTCACGAGGCGATTTATCAGTCCCTGTTCATCGAGGGCCGTGGTGCACTCAAGCGCGAGTTGGTGACCTGCCTGCGCACCGGCCGGGCATTGCGGGTGCCGCGGGCGCGTTCGCGTCGTAAGGCCACCGGACACGTCACCGAGGAGGTGTTGATCAGTGCCCGACCTGCCGAGGTTGCTGATCGCGCCGTGCCGGGGCATTGGGAAGGCGAGGTGATCATCGGCCTGAACCGGTCGGCGATCGGCACGGTGGTCGAACGCAGCACGCGGTTCACCATGCTGATCCATCTCCCACGTCTGCCTGGCTACGGTATCGACGCTCCGGTGAAGAACGGGCCGGCGTTGGGCGGCTACGGCGCACAGGCGATGCGAGATGCCTTGACAGATCACATGGGTTCTCTGCCATTGCAGTTGAGAAAGTCGCTGACTTGGGACCAAGGCAAAGAACTCGCCCAACACGCTCAGTTCACCGTCGAGACTGGTACCGCGGTGTTCTTCGCCGAACCGCACTCCCCGTAGCAGCGAGGCACCAACGAGAACACCAACGGCCTGCTCAGGCAATACTTTCCGAAGGGCACCGATCTAGCTCGCTGGGATCGAAGCCAGATCGGGGCGGTCGCAGCTGCCCTCAATAGCCGGCCGCGCAAGGTTCTCGGATGGCGAACACCGGCCGAGGCATTCAACGAACTGCTACAGTCGCAGACACAGTCAAGTGTTGCGACGACCGGTTGAATCCGCCCTGCGATCCCGCGTCTGAATGGTGTATGAGTCTCGTTAAATCAACTACACCGCAACGCTTTCGGTCGTCTGTCGCGTTGTTGATGGCATCGGTAACCAGGTTCACTGTCATTTCCGAGGCCACTTTCCAGCCGACAATCTTGCGGGCGAACACATCGATAACGAACGCCGTGTACGCCCACCCCGACTCGGTGCGGCAGTAGGTAAAATCGGCTACCCACAAACGATTTAGTGCCGCAGCATAGAACTGTCTGTCGACCAGATCCGCCGGCCGCGACGCTGCCGCATCAGGGATGGTCGTACGCACTCGCTTCTTCTTACTCCCGCCATGCCATCCCATGTCCCGCATCACTCGTTCAACAGTGCATCGAGCAACATCAATACCACTGCTGCGCAATACTATCCATGTCTTGCGTGAACCCAGAACCCGCATCAGCGGTCGCTTCCGGCGCAAAGCGAAGATCGCATCGATGACCTGCGCATCGGCGAACATGCGGGCGCTCGGCCCGCGGTTGATGTGATCATAGTAAGTGGACTTGGCGATGTGGATACCATGCTCGCAGAGCACGGCGCACATCGAATCGACGCCCCAGACAAGGCCACCCGCACCCACCTGGTGTCCCTGGTGAGTGCGGATGAACTCCACAATTAGCGGTGTGGCCGGTCGATCTCGGCCGCGAAGAAAGCCGACGCCGCCTTCAGGATCCCGTTCGCTCGTTTGAGCTCGGCCACCTCGCGCTTGAGTCGTCGAACCTCCTCGCTATCGGCCTTGGCTGGCGCGCTCGCGGCGCCCGACGGCGCCTTGCGCACCCACTGGCGAACCGTCTCCGCCGAGCCGACTCCGAGCAAATCCGCAGTCTTGCCCATCGCCGCCCACTCGGTGGACCCCTGAGCCACCAACTGCTCGACCATGTCCACCGCGTCGCGCTTCAACTCATCCGAGTATCGCTTCGATCCTGCCACTGCCATAGGTTTCATTCTCCCTTGAGACGAACCCTCCGGAAACACCGGGACGGATCAGACCGACGCGTCCTCTACATAGTGACATCCTTCCAGCAGGGCCCATAGCCCCACTATCTCGGGTGTCCACTCAAACTGGGGAACCTCACGCACTCAATTCAGCCAGATGACATGGGTGGCGACGGCCACCAGCTCTCCATGCTGGTTGTGCGCATCGACGGCGCAGAGTATCTTGCCGCCTTCCTCGGGTCGCTCGCCCTTGACGGTGAAAGTCACCGAGATGGTGTCGCCCAAATAGACGGGCTTGATGAATCGAACAGTGTCGTAGCCGTACGAGTAGCCATCGACTTCCCTGCGAGTCATCCACTGCCCCGCGGCTGCAGACATCAGGCCCAAGATCAGTACTCCGTGCGCCACTCGTGCTCCGGCAGGATGTTCTTGGGCGTACTCGGCATCGATGTGAAGTGGATAGAAGTCGCCGGTGATACCGGCGAACCCGTAGACGTCGAATTCGGTCACCGTCTTGGCCAATCGGACCACTTCGCCAGTCTCCACCGCTGTCACCGAAGCTCAACCAGCGTTCCGGTGCCCAGTCCTCCCCCACAGCACATCGTGCTGAGGCCGTATCGGGCCCCGGTATCCTCCATGATGTGCAGCAGTGTTGCGATGAGTCTGACGCCTGAGGCGCCGAGTGGGTGCCCCAGAGCCATCGCACCGCCCCTGATATTCACCCGTTCGGGATCAGGCTCGAGATCGGCCATCCACGCGCCGACGACGGAAGCGAATGCTTCGTTGATTTCGAAGGCACCGATATCGGCCACGGAGAGGGAATTTCTTTTCAGGATCGCTTTTGTCGCCGGGATCGGTCCGGTAAGCATCATGTGCGGATCGTCGCCGACGACAACGTGATCGCGGACGATGGCCCGAGGCTGCAGGCCCAACTCAGCGGCGCGCTGCTCTGACATGAGTAAGACTGCGGCCGCACCGTCGGATACCTGGGACGAGGTTGCCGCGGTCAGTTTGCCGCCGAACGCCGGAGCGAGGCCAGCAAGTTTCTCGGCGGAAGTTCCGGGCCTGATTCCCTCGTCGTCGTTGTGGGCCACGCCTTTCACCTCGATAGGAAGAATTTCGCGGGAGAATTCCCCCTTCCTCCGCGCATCCTCCGCCCGTGCATGGGATTGGACGGCCATGTCATCCAGCTGCGGACGGCTCAGGTTCCATTTGTCTGCGATCCTTTCCGCCGCCGCACCCTGGCCACTGAGATTGGCTCGCGCCGGTAGCTCGTAGAGGTGTTGCATCTCTGGGGTGAAGGCATCGCCAAACTCCTCCTGAGCCCGTAGACCGGCGGAAAAGGGCACGACGCTCATCGATTCGACGCCTGCGGCGACCACGCAGTCATGTGTGCCCGCCGCGATGGTCGAAGCGGCCAGGTGCAGAGCCTGTTGCGAAGAACCGCACTGAAAGTCGAGTGAGGTGGCCGGTACGTGAGTCGGCAAACCCGCCTGAAGCCACGCGTTCCGAGCGATGTTGGACGCTTGAGGCCCCAGCTGCTGAACACAGCCGGCCAGGACTTGTCCAACCTGGCCTGCATCGACACCAGTACGATCGAACAGCGACCGATAGACCTGTGCGAGAAGGTGGTTGGGATGTACCGAAGCGAACATTCCATTGTTGCGCGCCTTGCCGATGGGCGTGCGTATCGCATCGACAATGACGACGGTATGACGTGGGGAATTCATAATTCTTTCTTTTCATCGCACCATCGCGGCCGTCTCATTACCCGTGAGGATGATCAGCGGCCGGAATGGTGACTTCGAGTCGATCAAGCGTTTCTCTGGCGAGTGCGATGAGTTCGTGCGGGGTGCTACCCGCCGAATGCTCTGGTACGGAAATGCTCCTTACCCCCATCTCACCAATGTCACGCGCGATCGTGGTCAGGTTGTCGGAGTGATGCCAAAGGGCGACGCTGTTCCACATCGCAATGATCGACAACGCGGCGGTTCGTGGATCGACGGGCGAGAACCTCGCCTGCCGCTGCCCCTCACTGATGACACCGGTCACTGCCTCTAGTACTTTGTGCCGCGTGCTCCTGTGTCGCGCGGCGAGCTCACTCGGCAACGACGACTCATTCTGGGCCAGTAGGCGATACTCCGCCGGATTGCTTCCTACGAGTTCGACCATAGAGACGATGAGTCTGCGCAACTGAACATCCGGGGTCTCCGCGTTCTCACATAAAACCTCATCAACCAGGTTGCCGGCCGTTTCCGTGACATCGCGAACGACTCGTTCGAGTAGTTCCTCCTTGCTGCGAACATAGCGATAGAGCGACGGGCGGCTCATTCCTACTGCTGAAGCGATGTCTTGCAGGGTTGTTCCTGCGAAGCCCTTCTCCGCGAACAGTTGGCTGGCCTTGTCGAACAGTTCGTCTTCTACGAGATCGCGCCGCATTGCTGCGGTCGAACCAGTGGTGTCCGAATCGGCCATTGCCGCCCTCCGCTCCTTCTTCTAGGTCACAGCTTCGACGCTGCTCGTGGGTACTACGCTCGTCTCAAAGTACGTCCCACAGCATGGACAGACCAAAGCCCTAAACATCGTGTCGATGTCGACGTAGTTGCTTGGCACTGGCGCTTCCGGGGTTACCTGGCGAACCGCAAGTTCGTGGACCTTGGCATTGTCGGCGAGCGCTGCTTCCGACGAACCCAGAGCGGTGCCGCACTGGCGACACGTCAGAGTAGCTACGCCACTGACAGTTGTCACAGTCAGACTCGCATTCAAGTGATCGTGGCCGGTGTGACCCGTTTCATCGGCACCGCGAAGCGGGATGTCGGGCTGGTCTGCGCCGCGCTGCCGCCGGATCTCGATTCGTGCCGACTCGGTGGCAACTGCGTTCACCTGGCCGTTGTCATCGATCATCACGCCATAGAGGCTCTCGGCCGCGGCGCGCGACACCTTCCGATTTCTGACATCGTCGGCCACCAGCTGCGGGTCGCGCAGGATGGGGTCGCCATAGCCTCCACCGCCTGACGGGTGGATGATGATCACGTCATCAAGCATGATGACTGTCTCCAGCCTGTTGGGAATAACCTCCACCGATCCACCGATTTCTTCTACGGTCTGCGGGATCGTGCCACCTGCAAGCAGTGAGCCAACATCGCCTCCGCGGACGATGAGGTCGGTCTGAACCCCTCCGGGGTAACCGCCTGCCAACCCGCTCGCGTCCGGGCGGGCTTTGCCGTTGCCGCTGAAACTTCCGCCCATCGGCATCGGAGTCCCGTGCGGGATCAGGCACGATGAAATCGACACTCCGCCACGGAACTGCCCGGCCCCACCAGAGTCGGTTTCCTCTCTGCGCCAGAGGAATAGGTACGGACCGAGGAACTCCGACATCTCGACGTCGGGTGCGCGGCCCATGGCGATCGGCAAGATTCCGCCAGTGTCGGTTCCGTCCCGATGCGGCAGTGCGCCGAAGCCGCCGGCCATGGTGTCGAACATGATTCCGACAGATGGCGCGCCGCGTTGATCGATACCTGCCAGTGTCGCAATGTCGTAGGCGCCTGTGCATACCGATTGGACTCGTGATCTCAGTTCAGGTGCGGTATCGAGCATTTTGCCGAGACATTCGGCGACGACGTTGGACGTCGCCCAGCCGGCCGAGATGGGCGCCCAGCCGATCGCTGCGGGAAAAGTGGCGTTGTTGATCGTGCCCTCGTCACTGATCAGGTCGAAGCATCGCATGATCCCTCCGGCTGCCCACGGTATGTCACCGGCGAGCACGGGGAGCATCGCGAACACCACGCCGGCACGCATACCCGCGTAGGGACTATTGATCATACCCGATTGCGGATCAGTGCCGGTGAAGTCGAAAGTGAGGTGGTCGCCGGTCTTCGTCAAGTGCAACGTGATCTTGTGGAGGTCGCGATCGCCGATGACCGACTGCTCGATGAATGTGGTCGCTCGCCAGTCACCGTCGGGAATCGAGGAAAGCCGATTTCGCAGACGGCCCTCGGCATCGTCCATCATTCGTTTCATGACCGCTTTGACCGTCGCGGGGCCGTAACGCTCGATCAGTTTGGTCAGACGCTGGTGACCGACGCGGTTGGCGCCGATTTCGGCGCGAACATCGAGTTCGACCAATGCGGGCATCCGGGACCTACGGGTGAACATACCCAGTACATCGCTCTGGATGATGCCGTCCCTGACGACCTTGGTGGGCGGGGTGGGTAGAGCTTCGGAAAAGACATCGGTGGCCGCGAGATTCGCTGATCCCGGCTTGGGGCCACCCACATCGATCAGGTGGCAGCTTGCTGTCGTCCACGCGAAGAGTTCGCCTTCCCAGAACAATGGGGCAAGAATGGTCGCATCATTCTGGTGCAGGCCACCACCGACCCACGGATCGTTGTTCAGGAACATGTCACCCGGTTCGATACCCGGATTGTCGGCATGGTTGCGCAACGTCCAGTACACAGCCAGGTCAGTCGATGCCACCAATCCGGTGTTGTAGGTACCGACCTGCACTTCCTGTCCAAGCTCGTCACAGATGGCGAACCCGAAGTCGTTGGCCTCGGTGACCCCTGGCGAGCCGGACATCCTCTTCAGGGTCTGCCCCATCTCGTCGGTGATTGACCAGATTCGGTGACGGACAACTTCATAGGTCAAAGGGTCGACGGACTCCTGATCCTGTTGCAGGTGATGCAGTTTGAGAGATGGGGCCACGCTTTGGGCGAGTTCATCCATCTCTGGTGGGCGGCTGTTGTATCGCTCCGAGCCGGGGACCGGCATGAGATCGGTCATTGGTATCTCCTCGTGAGTTCAGGCGTGAGTGTCCAGCGGGATTCTGATGTTTCCGAGAGCGTCGATGTGCGCCTCGTAGCCAGCCGGAATGGTCACAGTGGTGGTGGGCACTTCGACCACCGCTGGACCTTGGATGCGGTGTCCTGCGCGGAGTAGTCCGTAGTCGTAGATCGCGGTCTCCTCAAATCCGCGCTCGACCTGTAAGAACACTTGCCGGTGCCCCTTGATGGCCTCCTGCGCATTGCTGCTGTCGGCCCGAAGATGCTCCGGCAAGGTGGGCCGGAAGGGCAGGCGGCCGACACCGCGAACTCGATAGGTGATGATCTGCAGCCCTGCGGCAGGCAATCCTGAACCTTCGCCATACAATTCGGCGTAGCGGCGCTCGAATGACTCGGTCATCAACCCGATGCCGGATTCATCAATATCTTCTGGCGGCGCCGGCGCGATGACCTCAAACATCTGCGCCGTGTAACGAGCGTCGAACTCTCTGGTCAAAGAGAGCGATTCAAACTCGACACCTTGCCTGTCAAGTGCATCGCTCACCTGGCTGGCAAGCGTTCGGAAGTTTTCGTTGACTCGATCCGGCGACACCGGGAAAGGCGACGGGTCGCTCAGTTCGGCGGACACGATCACATCCGATGCGGCAAGCCCATAGGCCGAGAAGCCCGAGGCCGCCGCTCCGAGAGGGATGACAAGTTCTTTGGCGCCGAGTTCCATCGAGAACGCCGAGGCGTGGATCGGACCAGCGCCGCCGAAGGCGTATACGACGAAATCGCGCGGATCATTTCCGGACTCGACGACGGATTTGCGCATCAAGTCCGCGGTTTGGGCGTTCTGGACCTCGTAGACCGCAGCCGCGGCTTCGCGGGCGTTGAGTCCCAATGGGTTTCCGATATTCTCCAGCAGAGCCTTCTCGGCAAGATCTACGCGCAACGCACGCTTACCGCCCAGGAAGTAGTCCGGGTTGATGATTCCGAGCACGAGGTCGGCGTCTGTGACCGTGGGGTGGATCCCTCCGTGACCGTATGCGGCTGGTCCGGGAACGGCCGCGGCACTCTTCGGTCCCACCCGCAGATTCCAGCCAGCGTCAATCCAGGCGATTGCCCCGCCGCCGGAACCGATCACATCGACCTTGATCGTGGGCACATTGATCGGATGTTGATTGATGATGGTCCCCGCAGCGCGCACGGGTTCACCGTCGACGACCAGACCCACGAGGAAGGTGGTTCCTCCCACATCAGCGGTGATGACATTCCGATGCCCCAGCTGAGCAGCCAGCCTTGACGCACCCACCACTCCGCCACTGAGCACCGATCCCACTGTCGTGATGGCCGAAGCGGGCGCTTCGGCGGACGACACCGTGCCGCCCGAACTCTGCATGATCAGCAGCGGACCGGCAACTCCACGTCGTTTGAGCTCTGCGGACAAGGGCTCGAGATAGCGCTTCAACGGAGGGCCAAGCTGTGTATTCATGATTGTCGTAGAGCTGCGGGAGAATTCGCGAATTCGAGGCGAAACCTCGCTCGAGATCGAGACGAAGACGTCTGGCGCGACCTCGTTGATGATCTGACGGATACGGCGTTCGTGTGCGGGATTCTGGAACGACCACAGCAACGATACGGCTATGGCGTCGATCCCACTATCGACGAGTTCTCGCACCGCCGCGCGGACCTCGTCCTCATTCAGGTGAACAAGGATCGTGCCACCTTGATCTACGCGCTCGGTCACCTCCATGACTTTGGTTCGAGGCACGAGAGGTGCGGGCTTGCGGGTATTGATCAGGTCCTGTGCCTCTGATCCCGACAGGCCGAGATAGCGGCCTTCGACATTCATGATGGCGATGGAATCACCATGACCCTTGGTGGTGATGAATCCGACGCCGTTGACATTGCCCGTGACCAATGCATTCAGCGTCGAGGTCGTTCCGTGTGCGATGTACGCCGTGTTCGCGAGCAGTTCAGCTTCGGAAATGCCCAGCGTTTCAGCCAGCTCGGAAATGGCGTTCAGCACCCCGTCGGCGTAGTCGGACGGGGTCGACGGCGTCTTCGCGCCGACCACCCGCCCCTGCTCATCGGCAGCAACCGCGTCGGTGAACGTGCCACCGACGTCTATTCCCAGCACGTATTGCATGTCAGCTCCTCGTTGTCGCGTTTGCGGTGTGTGACGTGGTGCTTGTCGCCGATCGTTCGGCGACGAGCAGGGACAGCCGAACCTTGTCGATCTTGGCCGACGGTGTGGTTGGAAGTGAGTCGAAGTGTTCAAGGCGCTCAGGCCATTTGAACTTCGCGACTTCACGGTCGTCGAGGTGTCGACGGATCTGATCAAGCGTGAGCTCTGGTGCAGTGGGCTCCAGTTCTACGCACAGGCATCCACGCTCGCCCAGTCGCTCATCGGGCACCGCCACCAGGGCTGCCCGACGCAGCCCCGGAAGCCCGATCACGAGGCCCTCGACCTCTGCGGCGCTGATCTTCTCGCCGCCGCGGTTGACCAGGTCTTTCGCGCGCCCTTCGAACGTGTAGTAGACGCCGCCGTCCCACTGGTGCCGGGCAACGAGGTCGCCAGTACGGTAGAAGCCATCGGAGGTGAAAGCGACGGCGTTCCGTTCCGGGGCCGCGAGGTAGCCGCGAATCGTGTAGGGACCGCGAGCGCACAGTTCGCCGACGACGCCGTCGTCGTCGACCTCTACTTCCTCGCCCAGTCGAAGCACCCGCACCTCGTCCAGACGCGACAGCGGTGTGCCGATACCGTGCTGGCGAACTGAACGCGGAGCACCCAGCGGAGAGACCATACATAGGCCCTCGCCCATACCGAACATATTCAGCACGGGCACCCCGCGGGACTCGAACGCCTCGAAGACGGCGTCGCTGATCTCTGATCCCCCCATCGTGATACGACGCAGGGACCGGGTGGCGGCATCGAGTCCCGGGTGCGCCACGATACCGGCGGCCAGGCCGGGTGGAATGAGCATGTCGGTGATCTCCAGCCGGGTCATCACGTCGAGCATGTCGTCAGGATCAGGCCTACCGATCACAAATGCACCGCCCACCGCGTGCGCAGCATGAAGCGCACAGACGATCCCGGCGTTGTGGACCAGCGGGACTATGTGCAACACCCGCACGTCGGATTCCCAGCCCAGCCTCTGCGCCCACGCGAGAGCGTTGTACCAGTATTCTTGGTGCTGGCGGGGAATCACTTTGGGGACGCCGGTCGTGCCACCCGACAACTGGAAGACCGCGACATCATCGGGGTCGATCTGAGCCTGGGCCGCATCGACCAGCTCTCGGACGCGTTCCGGTGAAAGATCGGCACCGGCCGTCATCAGTGAGCCGGGCGCGTCATCGAGGGGGAACACCAGCCGCTGAGAACCATCTTGCTCGGCAAGCGACCTGGCGAATGCGAGCAGGTCGAAAGACCTGTGGCACAACTGCACAATGTGGCCGGCGGCGTGAGTCTGGGCGGCAATTTGACGAATCTCGTTGCCGCGATGAGCACTTAGGGTGCACACCGGAATCAGCGCCGCTTTCATCAGGGCGTACCAGGCCACCACCGTGGCGACATCGTTGTCCAGTTGCAACATGACCGCCGCACCCGGCCTGAGGCCCGCATCGAGCAGTCCCGCACCGATACGATCGGTCTCGTCATCAAGCTCGCGATAGGTCAGGGAGCGATCGGGACCGATGAGCGCCAACGCATCTGGAGTTCTCGTGGCCTGGGCCGCGAGTTCTTGACCGATTGTTGCAGAACCCCAAACCTCCCGATACCGAGCCGCGTCGGCCTCGTCGAAGGGTTCGACATCGTCTTGCCATTGTGTGAGTTTCATTGGGCTAAAACCCTTTCCAACTCCGTGGCCGGTGCGATGGGATGGAGCATGTCGACGCGGCCCGCCACCAGCGCATCGATCCCGTCAGCAAGAAGATTGCGATCCAGGACGATCGCAACGGGTAGGCCTAGTTCGAGACGTACCCGCTCGCCGAATGCCAGGCGATGAACCAGTGCCGGTCTCCCGGCATCGCCCGTCACCACGACAACCCCCGACGCGTGGGATGCCGAGCCGCGCAACTGTTCGATGAGTTCTGTCGCGCGCTCGCCCCACGCGTCATCGAAGTCGACAGTCAACGTTGCGATTTCATCAAGGTCGGCCAGGTCGTCGACAATGCGTGTGCTCTGATTACCGACGGCGGCCTGACCGAGAATCCACTCGTCCGGGACCGAAGGCGGCACCTGGTCAGAGACTACGTCCGCATACGCAGCTGCTGCGCCTCGTACGAGCTCAGGATCGGTGCGGCGCAGATCATCGAGCCCCACGGCTCCACCCCGGCTCATGAACGACACGGCAACTCGCTCGGGACTGCCATCCATCCGATACGGGAACGACTCCCACCAGATCTTGCTCTGCATCGCACGCCACTGGAGCCGGTCGACTGCACCACGCCGACCCGCCTCATAGGAATGCAACTCCTGCGCCACAGCGTCAGGACTGCCGTCCGAGTGCTCCATCGCGACGCTGAGCGCGATAGCTCCCTCCATGGCCAGTTTGGTGCCCGAGCCCAATGACGGATGCGCGGTGGCCACCGCGTCGCCGAGTAATACGACGTTGCCGTGCGACCATCGTTGACAACGGACGGTACGGAAATGCGCCCACCGTGAAGCGTTGCCGAGCAGCGGGCTGCCACCCAGGAGATCAGAGAACGCATGCGAAAGGTAAGCAAGGCTCTTCTCGTCCGATTCACCCCGCGGATACACGTCGGCACCAAGGCCGGCTCGCGCGAGTGCATGATCGTCGGTCTCGACAACCCATGTCGACTTTCCCTCTGCATAGGGATATGCGTGCACCACGAACACCCCGTCGTCGGTGCGCACAGGCATGAAGGTCGTGCCGGGCAACTCAGTATCGCTACCGCACCAGATAAACTGGCCGCGCCCGACACTCACGGTGGCGCCGAGCTCGTCGCCGAGCCGCTCCCTGGTCTGGCTGCTGACGCCGTCGGCGGCAACCACCACGTCATATTCTGAGCTCAACGCAAGGGCGTCAGCATCGACACCGATGTGCATCCCCACTCCCGCGTCTTCGGCTCGATGACGAAGTATCCGAATCAGGCCACCACGATCGATGGCGACGCCGTGATGAAACGCGTTGAGAAACACCTCTCCGGCGGGGAGCCGAAACGACGCCGACGAGAACTGGAATGACATCGACATGATGTCGGCGTGGACGGCGGCGTCGACAGTTCGGATCGTTTCCAGAAGAGCGCCGGTCAGCCCGACACCGAATCCGAGAGCCTCGGATTCGGGGATGCGGTCATAGAGATCGATTTTCCAATCACTATGCCGGCGAGCCAGCAGCCGAGCACAGAACGCTCCTGCCGATCCGCCGCCGACGACAGCAACCCGACGCTGACGAACGGGGACAACTCCACTCATACGAACCTCATTTCGGTTCCCACAGGGACCTCTTTCACAGTGACGACACATCGGGTGGCTCACGCCTCTCGACACAACGTACTGTGATGGGACTCACGTGTCAATACTCGGACGCTGGCGTAGCACGACTGCGTCCGTAATTCGACAGAAGTGTTGACAGGCCTTGCGCCACAGTCCTAGCGTGGCCATATCCCGCTCCAGTACAGGAGGATTGACATGGCAGATCTCGCCGACCAGCATCTCGTTCACGGTGTCGACCACACCGCGTACCCAACCTTTGACCCTGAGGCCACGGTGCGGTTCTACCGCGATGTGCTGGGCTTCCCGGTGGTGCATTCGATTTGTGCTGCAGGTTGGGGGCCTGCCGACCACCCCGACTTCGTGCACTTCTTTTTCGATATCGGCGACGGAGACCGGCTGGCGTTCTTTTACTATTTCGGACTGCAGCCGCAGAACCTGACCGGCCGCGGCGATGCATATTCGGGCTTCGGCGCCGAAGTGCCCGAGTTCTTCCTCAATTCACGACACCTGGCAATCCATGTCGAATCAGAAGAAGTACTGCTGGAGTATCGCCGGCGTCTCGACAGCAGCGAGTGGCCAGTCGAAATGCAGGTCACTCACGAAACCATCGAGTCGATCTACACCCACGACCCCAACGGATACATGATTGAACTGACCCGGGCGTTGCGCCCAGTCACAGCGCAAGAAGATCTCGATGCCGAGATCGCCATCGAGGCACTCATCGATATCACCCGGAGGCCTGAGCCGACGCTCGGCAAGCTACTCGCCCGTAAGGCAGAACTGATCGTCGAGCGGGCTGCGCGCTGGCAGGACCCAAGCACATCCACATCACCTGCCACGGCTGAGGTTCGTCGATGATCGACCTATACATCCTCGACGTACCCGAGAACGCCGGCATCGTCACACTCGCCCACGCCGATGCATCACTGTCCACGAGCATGGTCGGCCCGTACTACCGCATCCACACTGAAGAGTCATCGCTGGAATTCGATCGCAAGGCCACCGGCTGTCGCCACGCTGTCTGGTACAGCGCCATCGCCGGACTCGCCGGCGGAACTGTCGTCGTACTCGACAAACACATGATGAGAGTGGAAACCGAATGACGCGCTCGACCTCACTCGGCTCAGGTCGCTACCTCGACACTTCCGACCGGCCCGAATATTCACATACCACGGTGCACGAATTGACCACCGCGGACAATGCCCGAGTACACGGCGTGCTCACCACGATCCCAGGATCGACGACGGTGGTCACACTGATGCATCCGCGCGCCGACGTCACCCATCACGGCATGGTCAACGAGCTTCTGACAAGCGGCGTCTCGGTCTGGACGCAGCACACGCGCTCGCCCAACAACGACCTCAACCTCGACCATGAACAAGCTCTACTCGATGTCGCTGCCGGAATGACTTTCCTTCGCGACGCGGGTTTTGAATCCGTGGTCACCCTAGGCCATTCAGGCGGCGGAACGCTCTATGCGTACTACGCCGAACAGGCGGGACTACCGTCGGAGAGACGGTTTCGTACCAGTCCGAGCGGGCGCCCGTCCCGACTCGGCGAGGCCGACCTCCCTCCTGCCGACGGCACGATTTTCCTTGCTCCGCACCCGGGCCAAGGACGACTACTTCTGGGGTGTATTGACCCCTCCGTCGGCGACGAAGCCGACCCCATGTCGGTCATCGAGGCACTCAACGCCTATTCCCCGCGGAATGGATTTGCCGAGCCGCCGAACTCGTCACAGTACAGCGAGGAATTTGTCGAACTCTACCGGCAGGCCCAATATGCGCGAGTCGAACGACTCGATACTCTCGCGCGCGAGAGCATCGAAGCCACGCGCACGGCACGCGCGCAGTTCGACACCACCGGTGATATGAACTACCGCCGACGTTCGCTGGCTCCACATATCATGGTGGTCTATCGAACCGACGCCGACTTGCGCACCGTCGACCTGCACATCGATCCCAATGAGCGGCCTTATGGATCCGTATTCGGTCGACGACCGGACTTGATCAACTACGGCCAAGTCGGGTTCGGCCGAATAACGACACCGGAAGCATGGCTATCCACGTGGTCGGGAATTTCCTCGCGGGCCGACTTCGTTCGATGCGCCGCCGGAGTGGAAGTTCCGACGCTGTTTATCGAACTCACCGGGGACCAAGCCGCGTTTCCCTCGGACACACGGCGAATGGTCGGCGCGCTCGCGGCCAGAGACAAGACACACGTCGCAGTTCGGGGGACACACTTCGGCGGACCCATCGCACCTGGCGAACCCACCGGGTACTCCCTTGCGGGCGAGCAGATTCAGCAATGGCTAGCCGCACGCTTTCCCGTGGTGGGTATCAAGTGACCCCATCCCAGCCGCTGGCCGGTATCCGCGTACTGGAATTGGGGAACTATATCGCCGCACCCACTGCGGGCCGAATGCTCGCCGACTTCGGCGCCGAAGTCATCAAAGTCGAACGCCCCGATACCGGGGACGAACTACGCGGGTGGCGACTCTATGCGGGCGAGACGTCGATGCTCTTTCGCACCATCAACCGCAACAAGCGTTCTGTGGAGATCGACCTTCGAACGGAGGCGGGGCAGCGGACCATCCAACGGCTGATCCCGCACTGTGATGTCCTCCTCGAAAACTTCCGACCGGGAACCCTGGACCGGTGGGGCCTGGACGCAAAGACACTCGATGCCCTCAACCCGAGGCTGGTCATCGCCCGTATATCCGCCTTTGGCCAAACGGGTCCGATGTCTGGGCAGCCAGGATTTGCCGCAGTCGCCGAAGCGATGGGCGGAATGCGAGCACTGATCGGCGAACCCGACCGCCCGCCGGCGCGAACAGGGGTATCCATCGGGGACACCATCGCCGGCTTGTACGCGGCCTTCGGCACGATCATGGCTCTTTATGAACGCGAGACCTCGCCCAGCCCTCCACCGATCGCTCGTCGTACCATCGACGTCGCTCTCAACGAGTCGGTTCTGTCGGTCATGGAATCACTCATCCCAGATTTCTCCGCGTATGGAGTGCGCCGGGAGCGGGTCGGTGGACGTATCGAAGGCATAGCGCCCAGCAATGCCTACCCGTGTGCCGATGGTCGCGACGTGGTCATCGCGGGAAACAGCGACGCCATATTTCAGCGGCTTATGGCGGTGATCGCCAGAGCAGACCTGGCCGCCGACACCGAACTCGCCACCAACGCCGGACGCTGGCGTCGCCGGGACGAACTGGATGTGGCCATCGGAGAATGGACCGCACAACATTCGAGAGACTTCGTACTGGAAAAGCTCAACGCAGATTCTATTCCAGCCGGCGCGATCTACACTGCCGAGGATCTCTGTGATGACGAGCAACTCCGATCACGCAATATGATTCAGAAGCACCGTGTTGACATCGCCGGGAATATCGAAGATGTCTACTTCTCCGGGATTGTTCCGGTCATCGGAGAACGCTCCGGCCCCATTCGCAGCCTGGGCCCTGATCTCGGAGAAGGCACGCGCGAAATACTTGAACGATTTGCAGATACGCTACCTGGTGAGGCACACGTATGACACCAACTTCGGCCATCAGCTCAACCACCACGATCAGGGACGTATCCCTACGCGATGGCCTTCAGCTAACTGGGAAAGTACTGCCAACAGAGAAAAAGGCACTCATCGTGCGCCGACTTTTGGCGCTCGGCGTACCCGAGATCGAGATCGGCTCCATGGCTCGGCCCGACCTCGTACCTCCTATGGCCAACTCCCTCGAACTCATTGGAGAGCTCACGCCCGAGGAACTCCGGCGATGCTGGGTGTGGGTGGCAACGCCTCGTCACATCGACAAGGCCGCGCAGGCCGGTGCGCGAAACTTCCAGTACTGCTTCTCGGCATCCGACGCTCACAACCGCGCGAATATCGGGCGTGATACCGAAGCAAGCGTCGCGGCCCTTCCTTCGGCAATCCAGATGGTCCAAGAGCTCGGTGGCCGGATTGAAATGTGTGTCGCGACCGCGTTCTCATGCCCTTACGATGGTGACGTTGATCCTCAACGGATATTGGACATTACCGCGGACGCCCGCACTCAGGGGGTCGATGACATTGTTCTGTGCGATACCCTCGGTCGCGCAGTCCCCGGCGAGGTAGCTCATCTGGTTACCGCAGTTCATCACGCGCACCCAGATGTGCGTGTCGCGTTTCACGGCCATGACACCTGGGGCATGGGCGTGGCCAACGCGATCACTGCGATCAATTGTGGCGCGAGGATGGTCGACGCGACGCTGGGCGGGCTGGGGGGGTGCCCCTTCGCCCCGGGGGCCGCAGGCAACACACCGATTGAGGACATTGCTTACGCAATCCGTCCGCCATGGCTGCGCCACTCCACCTTCGCCGACCTCGTCACACTGGCGGACGAGCTGCTGGCCGACGTTGCCGAGACGAGCGGATCAAAAGCGGCGAGAAGTTCAAAGTCCTCCACCACGCGTTCGGATTGGACGACGTAACTCCTGTTCGCCCGAGTCTGGCTCTACCAACTATTTTGTTGGGTCGATGTCGTCGCGGGAAAGCAGGACACGCGCCACCGCGGGTGAGTGGTGGACATGCCTATGCGGGCCTCGGGTGCGTGAAGTCCGCACTACCGCTTCATGAATAGGTCATCCTCCCGCGCCCAGCCAGCCAGCCAACGTCGTGATCGACGATGACACGTTCGACGATCCGATTGACGATGTTTCGCAAGGGTGGACACAGGCGGACACTACTCCGGTGACACCGTGACCGATGCTGAACTCCCGTGTATCGGACTCGCCGGGTGCGGTGTGGACTGTGGTCGGTGCGTCACCACGCATACGGGCGGACACCTCTGAGCCGCAGGCTGTTGGCGACCACGAACACCGATGAGAAGGCCATCGCCGCTCCGGCGATCATCGGGTTCAGCAGTCCCGCCGCCGCGATCGGCAACGCGGCGACGTTGTATCCGAAGGCCCAGAACAGGTTTCCCTTGATGGTACGCAGCGTGCGCCGCGAGAGCGCGATGGCGTCGACCACCTTGCGCAGATCACCGTCGACGATGGTGAGGTCGGCGGCCGCGATCGCGACGTCGGTTCCGGTACCCATCGACACACCGAGATCGGCCTGGGCGAGCGCGGCGGCGTCGTTGATGCCGTCCCCGACCATCGCCACCGTCTTACCCTGACGCTGGAAGTCCTTGACCGCGTTCACCTTTTCCTCGGGCCGCACCTCGGCGATCACCTGGTCGATGCCGACCGCGCCGGCCACGAAACGGGCCGCGCCGGCGTTGTCACCGGTCAGCAGCACGGGTGTCAGGCCCATGCGTTTGAGTTCGGAGATCGCTTCTCGTGACGACTCTTTCACCGTGTCGGCGACGACGATCACCCCGTACTCGGTGCTGCCATCACCGTCGATGGCGATGATCACCGCGGTCGCTCCCCGTTCGTGGGCGGCGTCGAGTGCCCGGCGCAGCGTCGTGGGTAGCCGCTCACCGAGTTCCCGGGGGCTGCCGACGCGCACCTTCTCGCCGCCCACGATCCCGCTGACGCCGACCCCCTCGGTGCTGGTGAAGTCGGTGACGTCGCCGATCGGAAGATGCTGGGCAGCAGCGACAATGGCCTTGGCGAGCGGATGTTCGGATGCCGACTCGACGGCCGCCGCAGCTGCCAGGAGGCGATCGGCGTCGACTCCGTCGGCGGGCAGGACCTTCTCGACCTGCATGACACCGGTGGTGACGGTGCCGGTCTTGTCCAGCAGTACGGTGTCGATCCGCCGTGTCTGCTCGAGAACCTCGGGGCCGGTCAACAGAATTCCCAGCTGCGCACCGCGACCGGTGCCCACCATCAGCGCGGTCGGAGTCGCCAACCCCAGCGCACACGGGCAGGCGATGATCAGCACGGACACCGCCGCGGTGAACGCGAAGCCCACCGGCGAATCCGACGCGACCGCCGCTCCCAGCCAGAATCCCAGTGCAGCAACGGTAATCGCGATCACCACGGGAACGAACCAGGCGGAGATCCGGTCGGCGAGGCGCTGCGCCCCGGCCTTGCCGGCCTGGGCGTCGGCGACCATCCGGGTCATCTGGGCCAGCGCGGTGTCGGCGCCGACGTGGGTCGCCCGCACCAGCAGTCGGCCGCTGGTGTTGATCGTCGCGCCGACCACCGCGGCGCCGGGGCCGACCTCGGTCGGCATCGACTCCCCGGTCACCATCGACGCGTCGACCGCCGAGGCGCCGCCGACGACGACGCCGTCGGTGGCGATCTTCTCACCGGGCCGCACGACGAATTCGTCGCCGACCGCCAGCTGCGCGATCGGAATCCGCTGTTCGACACCGTCGCGTACGACGGCAACATCCTTGGCGCCCAGGCGCATCAGCGCGCGCAGTGCGTCACCGGCGGTGCGCGTCGCGCGCTTCTCCAGGTATCTACCGAGGAGCAGGAAGGTCGTGACGCCCGCCGCGGCCTCGAGGTAGATGTTGGCGCCGCCGTCGCCGCGTTGGGGGATCAGGTCGAAGCCATGAGTCATGCCGGGTTCGCCTGCGGTGCCGAGGAACAATGCGTAGAGCGACCACCCGAAGGCGGCGAGCGTCCCCATCGACACCAGGGTGTCCATGGTGGTGGCGCCGTGACGCAGGTTCACCCAGGCGGCGCGGTGGAATGGCCACGCACCCCACACCACCACGGGTGCGGCGAGCGTCAACGACAGCCACTGCCAGTAGGTGAACTGCCACGCCGGGACCATCGCGAGCACGACGACCGGGATGGTCAGGGCCGCGCTGATCAGCACTCGGGTGCGCAGCGCGTCGAGATCCGGGTCGGCGTCGGCGTCGTCGGGCGCCGACGGGCCGTCGTCGACAGGTGCGGCGTCGTACCCCGCGGATCGGATGGCCTCGATGAGCGCGGCGGTATCCACATCGGAGGGATGCTCGACGTGGGCGCGTTCGGTCGCGAAGTTGACGGTGGCGTGCACGCCGTCGAGTTTGTTGAGCTTGCGCTCGATGCGGTTGGCGCACGACGCACAGGTCATCCCCTCGACGTCGAGGTCGAGGCGTTCGGTGGTGGGTGCGGTCATCGGTGACCTCCGTGGAGATCGGTGGTGGTCGAGTGATGTTCGGGCACTGCCACTCCCGTGTCGGGCGCGACCGCATGCCCGACGGCGAACGCGATGGCGAACACCGCCGCGAGCGCCACCAGGAAGGCGGCGACCCGCACGACGGTGCTCGACGCGACGGTGTTCGGGATCATGTGCGGGTCACACCAATTGGTAGCCGGCTTCGGTGACGGCGCGGGCGACCGCCTCGCGATCGAGGGGCGTATCGCTGGTCACCTCCACCCGTCCCGAATCGACGGTCACGTCGACGTTGCGCACTCCGGGGATCTCCTCGATCTCCTCGCGAACCGACGCGGCACAGTGCCCGCAGGTCATGCCGGTGACAGTGTAGATCTCGCTCGCCATGAGCACACTCCTTGTCAGTGGATAATCACTTGTGGGACAGCATATTTCAGGATTTGACCAGACGCGCGATGGCCTGCACGGCCTCGTCGACCTTGGCCTTGCCCTCGGCGTCGCCCTCCTGGGCCGCCCGGACCACACAGTGATTCATGTGCTCCTCGAGCAGGCCGAGACTGACCGCCTGCAGGGCCTTGGTCATCGCCGAGACCTGGGTCAGGATGTCGATGCAGTACTTCTCTTCTTCGACCATCCGCTGCAGACCGCGAGCCTGGCCCTCGATCCGCCGAAGGCGGCGCAGATAGTCATCTTTGTTGCTCATGTAGCCATGTTCGGCGTGATCCATGATGTCCTCCTCGGGCACCGAGCCTTGATACCCCCTACAGGTATACGCCGCCGCGTCGGTAAACGCTACCCCCCTAGGGTATGGGTGTGTGTGACGGAGACAGCGCTGTCGGCGCGGTAGAGAGCGCTGTCGGCGCGGTAGAGGGCGCCGTCGGCGTGGAAAAGAGCGCTGTCGGCGTGGAAAAGAGCGCTGTCGGCGTGGAAAAGAGCGCTGTCGGCGCGGTAGAGAGCGCTGTCGGCGGGGTGGAGGGCGCTACTGTCGGCGGTCAGTCGCGACGCAGCGCGGCGGCCAGTCGAGACAGAGCCGTCGCGACGTCGTCAAGAGCGTCGCCGACCT
This sequence comes from Gordonia sp. L191, assembly GCF_030077625.1. Lineage (NCBI taxonomy): Bacteria > Bacillati > Actinomycetota > Actinomycetes > Mycobacteriales > Gordoniaceae > Gordonia > Gordonia sp. L191. The sequence goes on from NZ_CP125996.1 coordinate 4,765,383, forward strand.
CGGTCAAGCCCAGAGCCGGTTGCGGATCATCCGACGCCCCGGCCGATTCCCGGGCCGAGTACTCCGAGGGCGCCGGCGCCACGGGTCGCGAGGCCGATGTGGCGGCCGCGTACGGCTCGTCCGGCGCGAAGGCGGGCTCCGGGCGCGACGCGGGAATGTCGAAACTATGGCGTCGGCCGTGATACGGGGTCTGATCGTGCGGGGGCGCCGAGTCGGTGGACCGACGGCCGCCCCGATAGTCCGACTCCTCGGCCGTCGGCGGTTCGGGCATGGAGAGCTCGGGACGAGAGGGTTCGGGCCTGGGCGGCTCCGGCATCCGATGCGACCCGCGGGCACCTACCCCGGCGACCGGCAGGTCACCGGTGGACGGACCGTGGGATCCGCTCGCACCCGGTGTCGTCGGGCCCTGCGTCGAGTACTCCGGCCCGGGGGCCGAGGAGTGCACCCCGGCATGTCCGTGGCCACCCGCGGCCATCCCGGACATCGCGGTCGGCGCATGGCCATTGGACCGGACGTAGCGGTGCGGCCCGGGGTGACCGTGAAAGTAGAGGCACGGGGCGTTCTCCAACGAGCGCACCGGGCACGGATTGCGTTCGATCAGCGACTGCGCGTGGGGGTCGAAATCGTTCCACTCCAGCCAGAATCGGCGATCATTGCGCGGCGTGATGCTGCCGTCGGTCGCGTGATTGCCGCGGTGACCGATCGGCAGACGACATTCGAGCATCCACCCGGCCGACTCGGGGAGTCCCAGCGCGCGGCGTTCGGCGGCCGTACTGACCACCGTCGACCAGCAACCCTCGCTGTCCATCGAACCTCCCATTCGCGCGGCCCGACCGCGCTGTGCCCGGTGGGTCCACGCGACGTCCACCGAGGGCGGACCTGCCGCACCGACAGCCTGCTCGTCACCGTGTGCGGTATGAAACGCGACCCCCGCCGGTCAGTGTACGAAGGAAGACCCGTCGGGGCTACCCCGGGAGGCTCACCGGCGCGGCGTCGGCGACCTCGGCAATCACACCGCGCTCCAGACCGAAATACCTCGACCTCACGTCGACGTCGGACCGCGGGAAGTCCGATCGCACGTGGCAGCCGCGTGACTCGCGGCGCGCGGCGGCCGCGGCCACGACCACACCGGCAGCCAGGGTCAGTGACGCGTCTTCGGCGTCGGCGACCCCGACGATCCGGCGCCTCGGCGCCGACGCCAGCAGCGTTGCGACCTCGGCGAGGCCGGAGGCGTCGCGGCGCAGCGCGACGTGTCGGCTCATCGCATCCTGGAGGGTCCTGCGGTCGAGCGCGGGAAGATCCCCGTCACCGTGCACCCCGTCACCGTGCACCTCGTCGACTGCGGCTCCCCTGATCGCGTCGCGATCGGCCATCGCGATGCCGGCCGCGCGGATGCCCATGACCACGCCCTCGAGCAGGCTGTTGGAGGCAAGGCGATTCGCTCCGTGCAGACCGGTGCGGGCCACCTCGCCGGCCGCGAGCAGACCGGGCACCCCGGTGCGGGCGACGGTGTCGGTGACCACGCCACCGCACTGGTAATGCGCCCCGGGCACCACCGGGATCAGACCGGATTCGACGGACAGCCCGGCCGCCCGCACACCCGCGGTGACCGTAGGGAATCGATCGGCGAAGCGATCAATATCCGAAACATCGAGGTAGACGCACGGATGACCGGTGCGGTCGAGGGCAGCCGTCGCGGCGTTGGCGACGACGTCGCGGGGAGCGAGATCGCCCAGCGGGTGCAGGCCCGCGGTCACCGACGCTCCGTTGACGTCGACGAGCCGGCCGCCCTCGCCGCGGATCGCCTCGGTCACCAGGGTGCGCCGCCCGCGCTCGCCCGGCGTGTACAGCATCGTCGGATGGAACTGGATGAACTCGAGGTCGGCGACGCGGGCTCCGGCACGCAGTGCCAGCGCGATTCCGTCGCCGGTGGCCCCGGACGGGTTGGTCGTGGCCGCATACAGATGCCCCGCACCACCGGTAGCCAACAGAACCGTCGGTGCCGATACGACGCCGGGCTCGCCGACCACACCGTCGGCGCTGCTGCGTAGGTAGGAGATGCCGACGACACGGCCGACGACGTCGGTGAGCACCCGCGTCACCACCGATTCGTCGAGGCATTCGATGCCGCCTGCGGCCTGCGCCTCGCCCAGCGCAGACCACAATGCGCGTTGCACGGCCGCGCCGGTCGCGTCGCCACCGGCGTGCAGGATGCGCCGTACCCGGTGGCCACCCTCTCGGGTCCGAGCCAGTGCACCGGTGTGATCACGGTCGAATTGTGTTCCCCACGAGATCAATTCGGAGACCGCCGCCCAGCCTGCGTCGAGGATGGGGCGGCTCGCGACGGGGTCACTGAGGCCTGCACCGGCAGCCAGGGTGTCGGCGAGATGGGAATCGACGGAGTCGACGGGGTTGTCGGGCATGACCACCGCGACACCACCCTGGGCGTAGAAGGTGGCGGTCGGCTGCTCGGTGCGGTCGGTCTGCCATCGCGGACCCTTGTGCACCAGTACGACGCAGAGTCCGGCTGCCCGCGCGGTGAGTGCCGCGGCGATACCCGCCACTCCCGCGCCGACCACGACGAGGTCGGCGGATCGTGACACGGCCATGGTCCACCTCTTTCCTTGCTCCCGTCACAGCGGCTGCGGCGACGGGACTCTCTCCTGCGAACAACCCGCGGAGCACGTTTTCGATTCCCAGTCGAAAACCTCTCCCGGCGGACTCTACGCCACCGCACGCGCCCGACATACCCTTTAGGTGCGCAGATGCGCACATATTGGTACGGTTCGTCCTGTGCGAACCCTGCTCACCAACCCGACGTTCGGCCGGCTCTATCTGGCGCAGATCGTGTCGCTGGCCGGGACCGGGCTGATGACGGTCGCGCTCGGACTACTCGCCTACCGCCTGGCCGGCGACGACGCGGCACAGGTCCTCGGTGCGGCGCTGGCGGTCAAAATGGTGGCGTACGTGGTGATGGCGCCGGTCATGCGCGCCCTGCTCGCACGGTTCTCCCCGGCCCGGGTGCTCATCGGCGCGGATCTGACCCGCACGGCCATGACGGCGTGCCTGCCGTGGGTGGAGCACACGTGGCAGATCTACCTGCTCATCTTCGCCCTGCAGACGGCGTCGGCGACGTTCACGCCGACGTTCTCCGCGACGCTGGCCCACGTCGTCGCCGACGAGGACGACTACACCGCCGCGGTCTCGGCGTCGCGAGCCGCCTACGATCTCGAGGCGCTGCTCAGCCCGCTGCTCGCGGCCGCATTGTTGACCGTGTGGTCCTACTCGACGCTCTTCGCCTGCACCGCAGTCGGTTTCGTCTGCTCGGCGCTGCTCGTGCGCTCCTCGGGGCTACACCGCACCCACCTCACCTCTCCGACGATGGCCACCTTTGTCGACAGGCTCGGCTCGGGTGCGCGAATCATGTTCGGCCACCGAGTGTTCCGTCGGATCCTGTGGGCCAACCTCGCCGTCGCGGCGGCCACCGCAGTGGTATTCGTCGGCACCGTCGTCTACGTCCGCGCCGATCTGCACGGCAGCGACTCGACCGTCGCCGTCGCGCTGGCGGCTTTCGGCGGCGGATCGCTCGTCGCGACGCTGCTGGTACCCGTGCTGTCCCGTCGTGCGGGGGTCTCGGCGGTGCTGCTCGTCGGCGCGGGCGGGTGCGCCGTCGGGTTGGCCGGTGCCGCCTGGTGGCTGGCCGCGCAGCCCAGTACCGCGGCCCTGCTGCTGACCTGGGTGGTGCTCGGCGCGGCCACCTCACTGGTCAACACCACCGTGCCCCGGCTGATCCGCGACCGCACCCCGACCGCGGCGCGCGACGACGTCTTCGCCGCGCAGTTCTCGCTGTCGCACGCCGGATTCCTGCTCACCTACTCGATCGCCGGGTGGGGCCCGGCACTCGCCGGTTCGGCGGCAACCGTCGGCGCATTGGCAGCGCTGGCCGCGGCTGCCACCGGATTCGCGACGTGGACCGGCCGGGCCGCCACCGTCGACGAGTCCGCGTCGTCGCCCGCGCGGCTCGCGATCTCTCCCCTACGATGACCTCACGGCGCGCCCGAGCCGCCGCACCGCAAGCGAGGTCAGGTGGACGAGGTCAGATGAAGGTCGAGGACGACTCACCGGCGCCGAGTCTGCACCATCGCGTACACGCCGACCCCGAGCTGTTCGGCACCGCGGCATCGACCTTCGCGATGCTCGCCGACCCGACGCGCCTGCACCTGCTGTGGCTGCTCAGCGAGGGCGAATCCGACGTCTCCGCGCTCACCACCGCGGTCGGCGCGTCACGCACCGCGGTCAGCCAGCACCTGGCCAAACTGCGTTTCACCGGACTCGTCGACACCCGCCGGGACGGCCGGCGGATGATCTATCGCATCCGCGACGGCCACGTGAGCCGTCTCGTCGCCGAGGCCATCAATCATGCCGACCATCGCGTCACCGGAGAACCCGCCCACGAGTAGCTCCCGATGTCCCTGGGAGCCCCGATCTCCCTGGGAGCCCCGATGTCCCTGGAAGCAGGGTGGACGAGGTGGCGCTCGGTACACTGGCCGGCGGTGACGATCATGAACAAGCCCCTTGTCAACACCCCCCGCACGGAACCCTCCGGTCTTCTCGATCCGCATGAGCAGGGATCGGTGCGCACGCAGTTGCGGCCGGTCTCGCCGCTGTCGGAGGCCTACCGATTCGGTTCGACGGCCGTGCATGCCACGGCTGGCGTGGCCCGGTTCGCGTTCGGCACCGCCACCGACGCGCTGCGGCTGCGCCCGCCGACCGCACAGCGCACGACCCGACGCGCAGCCCACGAGGTCCGCACCACCTTCGAGCATCTCGGACCCACCTACGTGAAGCTCGGTCAGCTGATCGCATCGAGCCCGGGAGTCTTCACCGAGACCCTGGCGTCGGAGTTCGAGTCGCTGCTCGACCGGGTCTCCCCGGCCGACGATGCCGACATGCGCGCACTATTCATCGAGGAGTTCGGCCGGCCGCCGGAGGACGTGTTCGCGACCTTCGACACCGAGCCGATCGCGTCGGCGTCGATCGCCCAGGTCCACACGGCGACGCTCGCCGACGGCACCGAGGTGGTCGTCAAGATCCAACGGCCGGGCATCGGTGAACGGCTGGCACCCGACGTCGCCATTCTCGATCGCCTCGCCGCGCTGGCCGAACTGTCGGAGTACGGTCGCATGCTCAGCGCCCGGCACGTCGTCGAGGACTTCGCGACCGGCCTCGACGCCGAACTGGACTTCCGCAATGAGGCGTCGACGATGCGCGAGTGGTACGAATGCCTGCGCCCGGGCCCGTTCGGCGACCGGGTACGCGTGCCCGCCGTCTACGACGAGTTCACCACCGCCCGCGTGCTGACGATGGAACGCATCTACGCCACCCGCATCGACGATGCCGCGGCAGTCCGCGCCGCCGGGCACGACGGTGTTGCGTTGTGCCGCAATCTCCTTCTGTCCCTTCTGGAGTCGGCGTTCCACGGTGGCCTGTTCCACGGCGACCTGCATGCGGGCAACGTGCTCGTCGACGACGCGGGCCGGCTCGTGCTGCTCGACTTCGGCATCGTCGGACGATTCACCCCACGCACGCGACGCATCCTGCGTCAGCTCGTCGTGGATCTGATCGTGCGCAACGACTACGAATCGGCGGGGCGCGCGATCTTCCTGCTCGGCGCGGTACGCAATCCGGGCTCGACCACCGCGGGCGGCGCCGACATCGAGAAAGTCGCCAAGCCGTTGTCGAACACCGACCTCGGCTCGATGAGCTACACCGATCTGGGACGTCAGCTTGCCGCCGTCGCACGCGCCCACGACGCCCGGCTGCCGCGCGAGCTGGTGCTGGTGGGCAAGCAACTCCTCTACGTCGAGAAGTACATGAAGTTGCTGGCCCCGCGGTGGAAGGCGATGAGCGACCGCGAGATCTACGGGTACATGGCCGGGATCATGAAAGAGGCCGAGCGTGATCGTCGATCGACGGGATCCGCAGGCCGCTGAGCCGATGGCGAGGCGTTGGGCCGCGCCGCGGGCACCCGCCATTAGGGTGGAACGCAGTCGCGAGCGCCCGACGATGGCTCGACGTCGCCAACCCTAGGGAGACGATTGATGAAACGAGTGTTGCCGGCGCTGCTGGCGTTCTTCGGCGTGGCCTGTATCACCGCCGCGATCGCCATTCCGCTGGCCTTGGTCCCGCAACTCCGGGTGGTTCCACTCGATCTCGATATCACGTCCAATGCGACCACCGTGCCGGCCGACGGTTCTCCCGGTGAACGCTTCCCGGCGGTGATCTTCGATCGCTGCTCGATCGGTCAGGCCAAGGCCGAAACCCTGCAGGCGCACCTGACCCAGCAGCGCCGGTCGGTGATCGTCGACCCGTCGGATCGTCGGCAGGCCACCGTCCAGTCCGCCCAGACCGTGCAGGTCGACCGCACGCGCACCGCGGGCGGTGACGAGGCGCAGCCGCCGGCACCCAACGCCAGCGGCGATCTGGAGTGCAATGACGGCCTGCTGACCGCGAGCATCGACCGGGTTTCGGTGAGCCGCAAGACGTCGGTGCCGAACGGCACGGTCAGCTCCCTGCAGGTCGAGGCCGCCCCCAAGGGTGTCGACGCCAAGGACGTGTCGGTTCAGCTCACCAACCGCAAGGGCTTCCAGTACAAGTTCCCGTTCGACACCAAGAAGCGCTCGTACCTCTACTACGACCTCAATACCCGCCAGGACACCGACGCCAAGTTCGTCGGCGAGCAGACCATCGACGGCGTCAAGACCTACCACTTCCGGGCCCAGGTCCCCGAGACCGATCTGTCGACACTGCCCAACCCGCAGAACGAGGCCGCGCTCGGCACCATGCTGACGATGCCGGCCAAGTGGTGGGGCATCTCGGGTGCCGGCGTGCGACCCAACGACCAGGTCAACATGCACCGCTACGCGACCGCGACCCGCGACGTCTGGGTGGAGCCGGAGACCGGTACGATCGTCGACGGCCGTGAGGAGCAGCATCAATACTTCCGGTCGCCGTACAAAGATGACGAGTCCACCCCGGCCGCGGTGCGCAATTATCAACTCGACGCACTGAAGGGCACTTTTGCCTGGACCGATGGCACCGTCTCCGAGCAGGCATCGAAAGCCAAGCACTACATGGGATTGCTGAAGCTCGGCAATCTCTGGTTGCCGATGATCCTCGGCATTGTCGGTGTGCTCCTGCTGCTCGCGTGGCTGCTGTTGCTGCTGCGCGCCCGCCGCAACCGCCCGACTGATCCCGACGACGACCTGGACCGCGGAGATCTCGCGGCCGCCGAAGGTGGCGCCGAGGTGCCCGACGGTGACGAGGCCGGCGGAGCCGAGCTCGGATGGGACGAGCCCGGTTCGGAGGAGCCGACCGTCGTCGAGCCGCGCGGTGCGGCAGCAGCGGCGGCACCGACCGCGGTCATCGCCTCCCAGCGTTCCCGCCACAGTGCACCGCAGTCCCCCAATCCCGAGGACGACGACAGCGCCTATCTGTGGGATCGGCCCACCCAACGCATCCCCCGCGTCGAGGGACCGGCACCGAAGATCGACGGCGATCGGGACTTCCGGTCGATCGACGATTCACCTTCGACGTCAACGGGTTCCGATGAGATCGCCCATGACGGCGGCGCCCACGAGAAGAGCGACCCCGACGACGAGACGTCGGTCTTCCGGCGGCCGCCGGCGGAGTAGCTCATCGCGGAGGGTTGGTCGTCGCGGGCGGTGATGATCGCCCGCGGTTGATCGAGGGCCTGCAGATCGAGGCCCAGCGCACGGGCCCGTGGGGATTGTCGGGTCCCCCACGCCCGCGGCTCCCACCTCGCAAGTGTGTAAGTCGGCTTATACCGTGGCTGACTGAGCGTCCGGCGAGGTGAGCGAGGTGAGCATATGTGGCGTTTCGGTGCTCTTGGCTGCGCGCTGGGCGGCGCGGTCGCCGGTGTGCTGATCTCGACGTCCGTCGCGGCACGGCAGGCGGCACAGGTGCTCTCCCCGACGCGGGCCGCGCGCCCCAGCGCCGTCCCGGAGCAGCCGGGTGGCCGAGCGGATGCCGTCCGCCGACCCGTCTGAGTTCCCGTTACACAACGAACGAGGGCCGGTGATCAATGATCACCGGCCCTCGTTCGTGTTCGTTCAGGCGCTCGCGGGCGTCCAGACTCCGATCAGTCGATCAGAAGAACGCCGGGGCGAAGGTCGTACGCCAGGACTGCTTGAAATCGTCCTGCCAGTAGGTCCACCAGTGGTCACCATCGGGGGTGATCCGGGTCGTCAGGTGCAACGGCAGGGTGCGCAGGCGGGCGATGTAGATCTGGCTGCTGGTCGACGCGGCGACCTCGAGCGGGACCATCTGGGCAAAGTGCACCGGATTGAAGTTCGCGCTGCCCGGGGTGATCGACGAGTCGTACTTGCTGCCCATGCCGGTGCCGGCCGAGACGTAGACGTAGTGACCCGAGAGGTTGCCCGCCGAGAGGAACGGGTCGTTCTGGAACCACTCACCGGCCGGGTAGAAGCCCCACATGTTGTTGGGGTCGCCGCCCATGGTCGAGACCGAGGCCTGGATGCCCTGGGTGAACCCGGGCATGGTCACCGTCGGGTAGCCGCTGTAAGACGCGACGGCCTTGTAGAAGCCCGGGTGACGCGAGGCCAGGTTCAGCGCGGAGGTGCCCGACATCGACAGTCCGGCGATGCCGTTGCGCTTGTTGTCACTGCCGTGCTTGGCAGCCATGTAGGCGGGCAGTTCGCGGGTCAGGAAGGTTTCCCACTTGTTGACGCCCAGCTTGGGGTCGGGGCGCTCCCAATCGGTGTAGAAGCTACCGCCGCCACCGAACGGGATCACGACGTTGGTGCCCTTGCCGGCCATCCAGTTCGCGACGTTGGTGTTGATCAGCCAACCGCTGTTGTTGTTCGGGGCGCGCAGGCCGTCGAGGAGGTAGAGGGTGGGCTTGTTGGCACCCGCCCCTCCGTCGACGATGCACACCGGAACCGAGCGGTGCATGGCGGCGGAGTAGACGTTCTCCACTCCGCAGCCTCGGGCAGCATGGGCGGCTGGCGCGGCAACCGTGGTGACACCGGCAACGGCGGCCAAGGCCACCATTCCCGCCACCAGGCGCTTACGGGCGCGAGTCAGCATCAGTTGTCAATCCTTACGATCGTGACCCGAGCGGGCTCGTTCACATGGGTTGTGCGGGGTGGTGGCGGCTCTCCGCCCGGGACGATCCCCGTCGCGGCCGATAGTAACGGCCCCATAACACCGCGGCAAAGGCGCTCGAGGGGCCACCACCCACTGCGACAGATCCTGCCAGGCTCGGGTGACTGCCGTCACCTGCGCCAATCACGGTTGGACGTCGACTTGATCACATTGGAAAAAGAATTCTGAGATGCGGTCCGAAATGTCCTGAGAGTCCTTAAAGAGTTGCGCGTGAATGTGCGCCACGCCGCACCGGTGCCGATCAGGTGTCGCGCGCATTAGTGTCGGTGTCGACTCTCAAGGAGGTCCAGTGACTCAGCAGCAGGCCGATGCGATTGTCGTCGGGGCCGGTTTGGCCGGACTTGTCGCCACATACGAACTCACCCGCGCCGGACGCAAGGTGATCGTCGTCGATCAGGAGAATCGCAACAATCTCGGCGGACAGGCGTTCTGGTCGTTGGGCGGGCTGTTCCTCGTCGACACCCCCGAGCAACGACGTCTCGGCATCCACGACTCCGCTGAACTGGCGCTGCAGGACTGGATGGGCTCGGCCGGCTTCGACCGCGACGACGAGGACTACTGGCCGCGACAGTGGGCCCGCGCCTACGTCGACTTCGCCGCGACCGAGAAGCGGCAATACCTGCACGACCTGGGCCTGCGGGCACCGCTGGTGGGCTGGGCCGAGCGCGGCGGCGGATTCGCCGACGGCCACGGCAACTCGGTTCCGCGATTCCACCTGACCTGGGGTACCGGCCCCGAGGTGGTGCGGATCTTCTCCGAGCCGGTGCTCGACGCCGAGCGGCGCGGCCTGGTCGAGTTCCGTTTCCGCCATCGCGTCGACGACATCGTCGTCGAGGACGATATGGCGGTCGGGGTGCGCGGCGCCCTGCTCGAGCCCACCGACCTCGAGCGCGGGAAGGCGTCGAGCCGCGAGGTGGTCGGCGACTTCGAGATCCGCGCCGGCGCCGTCGTCCTCACCACCGGCGGGATCGGCCACAACCACGATCTGATCCGCGAGAACTGGCCGGTCGAGCGCCTGGGTCCGGCGCCGAAGACGATGATCGCCGGCGTACCCGCCCACGTGGACGGCCGGATGCTCGGCATCGCCGAGGACGCGGGCGCGAGTCTGGTGAATCGCGATCGGATGTGGCATTACACCGAGGGCATCATCAACTGGGACCCGATCTGGCCCAACCACGCCATCCGGATCATCCCCGGGCCCTCATCGATCTGGCTCGACGCCAACGGCGACCGGCTGGCTCCGCCGAACTTCCCCGGCTTCGACACCAACTCGACGATGAAGGCGATCCTCGCGACCGGTCACGACTACTCGTGGTTCATCCTCACGCAATCGATCATCGAGAAGGAGTTCATGCTCTCGGGTTCCGAGCAGAATCCTGATCTGACGCGCAAGGATCTCAAGTTTGCCGCCAAGAGTCGTCTGGCCAAGGGCGCGCCCGGACCGGTGGCCGCGTTCGTCGAACACGGTGAGGACTTCGTCGTCGCCGACAACCTCGCCGAACTCGTGAACGGGATGAACACGATCACCCGCGGACCCCACCTGGACCTACAGAAGGTCGAACGCATCATCTCCGCGCGCGACGCCGACGTCGACAACAAGTTCTCCAAGGACGCGCAGCTGATGGCCATCACCAATGCGCGGCAGTATCTCGGCGACAAGGTGGCCCGGGTGGCCAAGCCGCACAGGATCCTCGACCCCGAGCACGGCCCATTGATCGCGGTGCGGCTAAACATCTTGACCCGCAAGACCCTCGGTGGACTCGAGACCAACCTCGATTCGGCGGTCATGCGACCCGACGGGTCGGTCTTCGAGGGCCTTTACGCCGCCGGAGAGGTCGCCGGTTTCGGTGGCGGCGGTGTCCACGGTTACAACGCTCTCGAGGGCACCTTCCTCGGTGGCTGCATCTTCTCCGGCCGGGTTGCGGGGCGGGCGATTGCGCGGAAGTAGTACCCCAGCGCGGCGCGGAGTGAAAAGGCTTGCCTGATCTCATCTTTCGCAGGGTTGCCTCAGTACCCACGACCATCCGGGCAGTCGGATAGGGTAGACGACGTGCCGGTGCCGCAGACGATTCTGACACGCAAGACCACACACGCCCTGTTTTTGGTCATGACGATCAACGAAGGCGGAGAGTCCGGCGTCCGCGATTTCCTCGCCGAGCTGGGCTCCCGTATCAACTCGGTGTCTTCGCGTGCCCCCGATCAGGCACTCGCCGGGATCGTCTCGATCGGCTCGGCCGCCTGGGATCGCCTCTTCGACGGCGCGCGCCCACGATCGTTGCGGCCGTTCGTCGTCTATGAGGGGCCGGTGCACACCGCGCCGGCCACCCCGGCCGATCTACTCCTGCACATCAAGGCCGATCAAGCCGACCTGTGTTACGAGCTCGGCAGACTCGCCATGAACGATCTCGGCGAGGCGGTCACCGTCGTCGACGAGATCCATGGCTTCCGCTACTTCGATCTGCGTGACCTGATCGGCTTCGTTGACGGCAGCGAGAACCCGGTGGGGCAGGCGGCGATCGACGCGATCACCGTCGGCGACGAGGACCCGGCATTCGCCGGCGGCAGTTACGTCGCCATCCAGCGCTACCTCACTGACTTCGCCGCCTGGAACGCCATCGGCGTCACCGAGCAGGAAAACGCCATCGGCCGAACCAAATTGGACAACATCGAGATGTCCGACGACGTGAAGCCCACCAACTCGCACATCGCACTCAACGTCGTCGAGGACGCCAACGGCGAGGAGATCGACATCGTCCGCGACAACATGCCCTACGGAAATGTCTCCGGTACCGGCGAACTCGGCACCGGTGAGGCGGGCACCTTCTATATCGCGTACTCCTCGGGCCCCGACGTCACCGAGGAGATGCTGCGCAAGATGTTCATCGGCGACCCGCCGGGCAACTACGACCGACTCCTGGACTTCACCACCGCGGTAACCGGCGCCCAGTTCTTCACCCCGACAGTCGATTTCCTCGACGATCTACCCCCGGCCCCGGTTGCCGACACCGAAGACGACGACTCCGACGACGCCCCGCCTGCAACCGCCGGACCGAAACCCACCTCTCCGTCGCGTCCGAGCGATGGGTCCTTGGGCATCGGTTCACTGCACTGACGCACTGCCACCCCGATCGATCCGACCCACCACCAAGGAGACGCCTCATGAACAACCTGCATCGCGAACTCGCGCCCATCTCCACCGCGGCGTGGGAGGCGATCGAAGAAGAGGCGACCCGCTCGTTCAAGCGCAATAGCGCCGGGCGTCGGATCGTCGACGTCAAGGGCCCCCTCGGGCTCGAGGCGTCGTCGGTCACCCGCGGGCATCGATCCAAGATCGACTCCCCCGCCGACGGCATCCTCGCCTTCCAGCGCCATGTGCAGCCGCTCGTCGAACTGAAGGTTCCGTTCACCGTGACCCGCGAGGCCATCGACGACGTCGACCGCGGCGCCGAGGACTCCGACTGGGACCCGGTCGTCGACGCCGCGCGCCAACTCGCGCTCGCCGAGGATCAAGCGATCTTCGAAGGCTATGCAGCCGCAGGGATCTCCGGCATTCGCGCCGAGACCAGCTCCACGCCCATCGCGCTGCCGGAGGACGTCCGCGACTACCCAGAAGCGTTCAGCCAAGCGCTCTCCACCCTCAAACTCGCCTCCATCGACGGCCCGTACTCGATCGCGGTCTCCGCCGACGTCTACAACCTGATCAACGAGACCTCCAACCACGGCTATCCGATCCGCCAGCACATCCAGCGGCTGATCGACGGCGACATCGTGTGGGCGCCTGCGATCTCCGGCGCGTTCGTATTGTCCACCCGCGGCGGCGATTTCGAGCTGACCATCGGTCAGGACGTCTCCATCGGTTACGACTCGCACGACGGCGACACGGTCAACCTCTACTTCCAGGAGTCCTTCACCTACCTCACCTACACCGGCGAGGCGGCGATTGCGTTGACAAAGGGCTGAGGTCGTCGGCGTCCCCCTCCCGATGGTCGAGATGCCCGGCGCCCCGGGCGCCGGACCTTCCCCCCCGATGGTCGAGGTGCGAGCCGCGTGCGGCAAGCCTCGAGACCGATTGCGGCAGAGCTGGAACCTAACCACCGCGGCCCGAATACTCATCGACGCACGGGGTCTCGAGGCTCGTCGCTGGCGCTCCTCGGCACCTCGACCACCGGGAGGGCAAGGGCTGGAACATTCCCGCGGGGGGCGGCCTCAACCACCGAGGGCGGTCTCCCCCGATGGTCGAAGTGAACGCCACCCCAGGCGCCAGGCCCTCCCCTCCGATGGTCGAGGTGCGAGCCGCGTGCGGCAAGCCTCGAGACCGATTGCGGCAGAGCTGAAACCGAACCACCGCGGCCCGAATACTCATCGACGCACGGGGTCTCGAGGCTCGTCGCTGGCGCTCCTCGGCACCTCGACCATCGGGAGGGAAAGGGCTGGAGCATTCCCGCGGGGGCGGCCTCAACCACCGAGGGCGGTTTCCCCCGATGGTCGAGGTGCGAGCCACGGGCGGCGAGCGTCGAGACCCCCTGCGTCAGCGCTGGATTCGGACCCCGCGGCGCGAACGTCGAAGCCGTTCAGACGTCTCCTCGAGCAAACCCCGACAACAGTTGCGGTGTTGCCGAGTCGAATCCGACGACGTCGAGCATTCCGGCATCGCTCGGATCTGCGATCGTGAAACCCGTTGACGTCATGCCGACGACGACCAGCTTCGCGTTCGGATTCACCTCACGCCGGTACTGCGCAAGCGCCTGATGCGGATGAATCGGGCCGGCCCACGACTCGTTGTCGGTGTAGATCGAGAAGACGTCGACGTGGGTCTTGGTCTCCCGTGCCCATCGGATCGGCAACGCGCAGTCCGTGCCACCGAACGGCAGTCCGGAGATGGTGCGCAGCACGTCGTCGAGTCGCTGACGAGAACTGATCGGCAGCGGTGTGAGCTCCGTGCCACCACCGAACCCACTTCGGCCGGTCGCCGAGGTGAATCCCATCATCATGTACTCCGGCTCGGTCGCCGCGGTCACCAACGCCAACGCCGCCGACGCCTCGCGGCACGTGATCGGCATTCCCGAGATCGGCGCGCCCATCGAGCCCGACACGTCGAGGCCCAGCAAGTGCGTTCTACCCGAAGGCTCGACGGCACCGAAGGCCGCGTAGAACGCCGCGTCGAGCGCATCGACCACTCCGCGCGTCGGTGTCCACGAGCTGTTGCCGCGCGCCGAGTGGCCCGACGCGTACGTGCGCTGAGCCACCAGGACAGTGAGCGGATGCACACGCCCCGTGCGCAGCCGGTCCGGATCGGCGAGCAGCGCCGCCACCTCCGGCGTCCGAACACCCGTCGCCGGCAGCAAACCCATGCGGGTCAGCCGCGGAAGCTGACGCATCAACGCAGTAGGGGGAATACCGTTGTCCAGCAGAGCTTCCCAGACCTCCGGATCGCCGAGCGACTCGTCCGGCAGCATGTCCCACGACAGGCCGTACTGCGCAACGAGAGCCGCGGCTCGGTGCGGCTCCGACTGCGCCTTCTCGTATCCCTCGACAATGCGCGGGACACCCTCGGCGCGGCCGTGGGTGATGTAGTCGAACAACGCGCGACGCTGCGCATCGTCGGTGACCGGGTGCGCCAGGCGCAGCAGGTCACGATGTGACCAGCCCTCGCGGCTCCGGTACTTCACGGCCTGGTAGGCCACGGAGTCGACGGCCTTGCCCAGATACGACTGACCCACCGCGCGTCGCAGACCCCTTCCCCACCCACGGAACTGCTCGACGTAGGTGGCGAACAGAAACAGATGAGTGCCGGTACGTGCGACGTCGGGCAACGCGGCGAGCGCTGCACGGCGACCGGCGTCGTCGGCAAGCGATGCCGCAGCGGCGAGCGCGAAGATCGCCTGAGTGTTCTTCGGCGCACGCCCACTCTGGGAGATCGAAACGATCTCACGGACGAGGGTGCCGGCGTCGTTCCGCGCGAAATCCATGACGACAGCGGCATTCTCCTTGGTGAGATCGGCCGCGCTCGTGTAGTACGTACCGCCCTCGGTACCGAGGATCAAGAATCGACGGAGTCGCGCAACCGGTGTCACCTCGAAGGTTTGACCGCCGGCACTGTTGGCCACCTGACGGGAATCGCTCTTGTCGAGCTGACTGGTGCGGCGCGTACCGACCGTGCTGAGAACATCCATCCTTGACTCCTGAATAACCATGGCACAGAACGAAGGTCGCGGACATGTCATCTCCGACCGGGATGATCATCCGCAGTGATAACCGACCGGAATCCGGCCCGCGACCTTCTGACGTTCTGCGAGAGCGGGCATGTTGCGCCGACCGGGTTTCGCTGCTCTACCCGTTGAGCTACACCACCCGGAGGTGATGGTGGGACTCGAACCCACAACCTGCCCGTTATGAGTGGTAACCGATCGACTCCGGCCCGCTCTCGGCGCCAAGCGTAGAGCACCGAAATGCGGCAGCGCCAGCGATTATTCAGTGTCCCCCGTCTGTAGGGTCAGTCCGCGCAGCAGTGCCCCTTCGGCCCGGAGGGGACGCCGAGCGAGGGATTCCGGTCGAAGAAGCCCACCGGCTTGAGCTTGAATCCGGCGTAGTCCACCGGCATCACCGGCCAGTCCTCGGGCCGCGGGAAGTGGGTGAGTCCGAAGGTGTGCCACAGCACGATGTCCTCACCCTCGATGTCGCGGTCGGCGGCGACGTAGGCCGGGAGGCCGGCATCACCCGGATGCTGGTTCACGTAATCTCCAGCCGGATACCGCTGCGCTGCATCGTATTGCGTGACCCAGAGATGCTTGGTGGCGAATGCGGCCCGCTTTGCGATGGAGCTCTGCGGGTCGGCCAGCAAGCTCGGTTGTCCTTCGGGATGCAGGGCATATCCGACGTCTTGGCCGAGCCGGTTCTGCTTGTCGGGGTTGGTGATGTGCCAGACCCGGGCCTTGAGGTTGTCTGCGCTGCGCATGGCCTCGGACTCGGTGTGCAGTGTGGTCTTCTGGGCCCGGAATGCGTTGCCCCACGGGTTGTCCGGCCCGATCGGGACGGGCACCGCATCCACCTCGGTGACGGTGTTGCGGTTGCCGTCGACGGCCATGTCGAGTCGCGCCGAGAACAGATGCTGGTGGAACGGCGCACCGAGACCGGGGGCCATCTCGGTGGAGAAGCCATCGGGTCCGCGGTGGGCAGAGGTGAACACGATACCGGTGGCCTTGGCCTCGAGTTCGATGGTGCCGTCGAGGTAGAGGTACCAGTAGAAGCCGTAGTCATAGTTGCCGATGGTGAGGAAGAACGAGATGACGAGTCGTCGGGAGCGTCGGGTCTCGGCCATCCCGTTGAACATGTCGGTGTGCTTCCACAACACGCCGTAGTCCTCCTCGTGCAGGCAGATCGCGTTCTTCATGACCCGCGGGTTGCCCTGTTCGTCGGCGATGGTCACGTCGAAGTAGGTGATGTCGCCGAGGCAATCACAACCGAGTTCGAGAGCGTTGGTATAGCGACCGAACAGATACTCGCCTTGATCGAAGTAGTTCTGCCAGTACCGAACCGGTGACGGATCGGCGTAGGGGACCACCATCTCGGCGATCGACGCCCGATAGATGACCGGACGCTGCTCGTTGCCATCGCGCACCGAGAGCTGGTGCAGGGTCAGGCCCTCACGGATGTCGAATCCGAAGCGGAAAGTCCAGTCCGCCCAGCTGATCTGGTTTCCCTCCACGGCGAAGCTCGGACCCTCGGGCTGGGTGATCTCGATCGGCTTGAGGTCGGTACGGGTCGGCACGGCATGCGGGGCCGCATCCCACTCGCCGCGCTCGGCGGGCACCGGCAAGGTGATCTCGTCGATCACCTTGAGCACCTGACGGCCGGTGAGATCAACACAGGCGACGACGCCGTCGATCGGATGCGCCCACGGCAGGTCGGCCTGGTCGGACTGATAGAACGCGAGGACTCGGACGATCCGGTGACCGACCTCGTCCTCGTGGCCGAAGACACCCGCCGACAACGGGACCGCGCGCACGTTGGCCGGCTCGAGGCCGCGCTTGCTCATCGCGGCCAGCCAGTCGTCGGAAGCGAGGAGATAGGCCTCGATGTCCTCGAACTCCTCGTCCAGAATCGGCACCTGCCCCTCGGTCGCGGCGTCGATCATGGTGCGCTCGAGCACTTTTGCCTCGGTCAACGACACCAGCAGGCTGCTGCCCGTCCCGGTCTCGCGGTCGAGGAGGAGCACCCGGGCCTGCCGGACGATGTCATCGCCCGCCCGGTAGGCGAGTACGACATCCTTGGCGGGTTCGTCGAGGGTCACGAACACGAAGCGGGTGTGCTCACTCAGCAGCCCGGCATCGTCGACGATGCCGCGGACCGCGGTGATCTCGGCAGCCGACAGCGGGGTCAACGGATGGTCGGGGCCGGTCTGGCCGATCATCTCGGGGGCGGTGGTGACAGCAGTACTCATGAGTGGTTCTCCTTCGAATAGTTTTGTGCAGTAACCATATTCAGAATTAGCGATATTGAGCGGTGGTGGGATTCAGTTGTCGGCCGAGGTGAGGTGATGGGCGGCGTGCGGCCTGGTCACCGCGACCATCGCGCCGGCAGCGAAGGCCGCGACCAGCAGGACGGCGATGATGACGGCGAGGGTGTCCGAACCGCCGACGAGCAACGGGAGATTCAGCGCGGTCAGCACGAGCAGCGCGGCGAGACCGAGCAGGCCGAGTCCGGGCGCGATGAGGGTCTGCCACGGCCGGGTGTCCTTGCGGGTGCGTCGGAAGTAGACGATCACCGCGGCCGAGGTCAGCGTCATCAGGGCGACGATGCCCACCGATGACACCCCCGCGTACCACGCGAACACCTGGGTGACCGGGTCGAGGCCGCCGAGCGCGGACGCGACCACCAGCACGACCGCCGTCGTGGTCTGCACGACCGAGGCGATGTGCGGTGAGGCGTGACGGGCGTGCGAACGACCGCACGCCGACGGCAGGGCGCCGCTGTTGCCGAGCGAGTGGATGTAGCGGGCGAGGACGTTGTGGAACGACAGGATGGCCGCGAACAGGCTGGTCACCAGCAGGGTCTGGACGAGATCACCGGCGGCGGATCCGACGTAGCGGACGGCGGTCTCGGTGATCATGCCCTCCGGGTTGTCGGTGGCCATCTTGATCGCCTCGGTGTCACCCCACGCGCTGACCATCAGCCAGCTGCTCACCGCGTAGAAGGCGCCGATGATCAGCAGTGCGCAGTACGTCGCGCGGGGAATGGTGCGGGCCGGGTCGCGCGCTTCGTCGCGGAAGACCGCGGTGGCCTCGAATCCTATGTACCCGGCGAGCGCGAAGATCAGTGCGATGCCGGGGGCACCGTGGAAGAACGCCGACGGCGAGAGTGCCGTCGTCGACAGGCCGTGGGCTCCGCCACCATGCCCGAGGACCGACAGGTTGATGACCATCACGATGCCGACCTCGCAGACCAGCAGAACGCCGAGGACCTTGCCGGACAGTTCGATGTGGCGGTAGCCGAGGGTCGCGACGACGACGAGGATGGCGAGCCCGTACACGTACCAGGGCACCGACGGTCCCCCGTGGGACGTGACGAGTTCGTTGATGGCGGCACCGATGTATCCGTAGACGGCACCTTGCACCGCCGTGTACGAGAGCAGGGCGAGGAATGCGGCGCCGAGGCCTGCATGCCGGCCGAGTCCGTGAGCGACGTAGGTGTAGAACGCGCCGGCGCCGGGGATGTGTCGGGCCATGGCGGTGAAGCCGACCGCGAAGAGCAGCAGAACGACCGTGCAGATCACATACGAGGCGGGGTACGCCGCACCGTTGCCGGCCGAGATACCGAGCGGCACAGTACCAACGATCACGGTCAACGGTGCTGCCGCCGCGATCACCATGAAGACGATCGCGGTGGTCCCGAGTCGGCCGGTGAGTGTGCGGGCCGCGGTCGCGGGCGGCGCCGCCGAGGAAGCCTTGGTGGTCATGTCTGTACGTCGTCCTTCGCTACAGAAGAGAATCGATTGTTATTGCCGGAGATCATCGTGGTCGCATCCGCTTGCCGTGGTGTTGCCCATCGGTAAGAATTGCGCGATCACCAATGAGAAAGCACGCGTGAACCATTCTCATTTCGCGCAACAGTGAATTCACGTGAGGAATTCACGTCGGTGAGTCGATTGCCGAGAGTGCCGTCAGTCGGTCAGTGCGACATGTCCGGGAGGCGATCTCGCCCGACGACAGGCTCTGTGCATCCGGCGGGTCCGCACCGGTCTTCGCACCACAGAGCGGGTGTCGAGTGACTCACGAGCTGACCCTACGCCCGCGATATGACCTGTGTCACCATGGATTCTGAATGGGTATTTCCGGGAGCCGGTATTCTCATTTGAGACCGCTGACACCCGCATCGCCAGACCACGAATACACATTGATCACGCTGGCCGAACCTGCGAAAACCCGTCAAATGAGAATCGCCGGACCGGATGGTTCTCATTTGAACTCCGAACAGAATTCATCGTCGAAATGATGAGCCGACGCGCCCGATGGGCTACGTTGCGTTGTGGTGCGGGGTCGCGCGGAAGCAGGTGAGGCGATGGACAACCATGAGGGCATTCGGAGTCGGTCACCGGTCGCCGGTCTCCCGCGAGGCCGACTGTCGTTCGTCGAGGTCCTCGGTCAGTCGGTGGCCGCGGTGGCCCCGTCGGCCGTCATGGTCACCGTCCCGGTGCTCATCCTCCCCGCCGCGGGCCACGCGACGGTGCCGGTGTTCGTCGCGACCACCTTCTTGTTTCTCGCGGTGGGCTACTGCATCACCCAGTTCTCCACACGCATGGTCGCGGTCAGCGGCATCTACAGCTACACGGTCAAGGGCCTCGGCCCCGGTGCGGGAGTGTTCGCCGGCTGGTCGGTGATGATCGGTTACGCCGGCGCCGCGATGGCCAGCACCTTGGGAGCGGGCGCCTACCTGGCCGCACTCCTGAACCGGGTGGGCGTGCGCGACAGTCCGCTGATCGTCGCCCTCCTCACCTTGGCGGTCGGCGCGGTGGCACTCGCACTGATGATCCGCGGCATCAAGCTGTCCGCACGGATCTCCCTGGCGATCGAGATGTTCGCGGTCGTCGCCGCCGCGGTGGTCCTGACGGTCCTCGCGGCGCGCGGCGGATCGACGCCGGCGGCGTCGTCGGATGTGCACGATGCACCCGGCTTCGCACTTCTGTTGGCCACCACGGCCTTCGTCGGATTCGAGAGCGCGACGACGGTGGCGCGGGAGGCCAAGCGGCCGTTCGAGACCGTCACCCGCGCCGTGCGGTGGTCACCGCTGGCCCTGGGCGTGCTCTACGTTTTCGCCGCCGTCGCCCAATCGGGCCATCAGGTGGCGGGCGGCAACGCCGCACCAATCGTGCTGAGTCTGCCCGGATCCGACGGCCCGGGATCGACGGTGTTGTCGGTGGTGCTGGAACTCGGTATCACCGCTTCCTGGTTCGCCTGCGTGATCGGATCGTGCACGGCACTGTCGCGCACGCTGTTCGCGATGGGCCGGGAGGGCGTGCTCCCACCGGCATTGGGCAAGACGCACAAACGTTTTCGGACCCCGTCCGTCGCACTGCTGGCATCGGTTCCGGTGATCACCGTGGTCCCCGTGGTGTATCTGCTCGTCGTCGGCTCCGCGCGATCGACACTGATCGGATTGCTCGCGGTGTCGGCGCACGGCTACATCTGCGCTTATCTCCTGGTGTGCGTCGGGGCGCCGGTGTTCCTGCGTCGCATCGGGGAGCCGGGACGACTGCCCACGATCATCGGGATCGGTACTGCCACAGCCTTTGTCGGGATCATCGTGTGGGCGGCGCTGACCATCGACGCCCCGGTGTGGATTGCGACCATCACCTACGCGGTGCTGGTGGCAGCCGGTATGGCGATCTTCCTCATTCGACGCCGCATCGAGCCAGGGCTGCCCGAACAGGTCGGGGTATTCGACGAGACCACCGCCGATCAGGTCCTCAACGACTACGACCCGTGGCAGGTGTTGCGATGAGCCCGGGCGGGACGAGTCTGTCCGGTCGTCAGCCGAAAGCGGTGCAGAGCGCGCTGCGCGTCCTCGAGGAAGTGGCGCGATCCGGCGTCGGCGTGACCGCCAAGGACCTGTCCGATCGCCTGGACATTCCGTCGGCGACGATCTACCGGCTGCTGAATCTGCTCGTCGCAGAAGGGTTTGTGGTGCGGATGCCGGATTTGTCCGGATTTGCGCTCGGCCCGCGCACCGGCGCGCTGGTGGACGCCACCCTGATCCCGCGCGTCTGTACCGCGGCGCGGGAAGTGCTCGCCGAATTCCGGTTGTCCATCCGGTTCGGCGCGCATCTCTACTACTTCACCAACACCTCGGTGCGGGCGGCCGACCTCGACACCGAGTTCCCGCCGGCGGCCGACGAGCGGACACTCAACACCTATCTACATGCCAGCGCCATCGGAAAACTGCTGCTCGGCGAGAAGGCCGACGTGAACGACGTGGTCACCTTCCCGCTCACCGCGATCACCTCCCGTACGCCGACCACCCGCGACGCGCTGGCCGACCAGTTGGCAGCCGTGGCCCGCGACGGCTTCGCGCTGCAGGTCGGCGAACTCGATCCCGACCGCGCGTGCATCGCGGTCGGCGTCCGATCACCGGGCGGAACGCTTGTCGCCGCGTTGGCACTCTCGGGTCGCGCCGACCAAGCCGAGATCATGACGCGGCAGGTGCCGGCGATGACCGAGTACGCCACGCGACTGGCGCCGCTGCTGGCGTGAACAGCGGCTGATCCACACGCTTGGCGCATCCGATCACCCCGCCCTCCGGGTTGCGGCCGCCGGGACAAACCGTTCGCCGAGAGAACGTCCCGTTGCTACCGTCAATCAGGTGATCGCCCCATGCTGACCCGTCTGATCCGGACCTACCTGTCCCGCTACCCCGCGCACATCACCGCGGTGATCCTGCTGCAACTCGTGGCGACGGTGGCCATGCTGTATCTGCCGACGCTCAACGCCGACATCATCGACAAGGGCGTCGCCAAGGGCGACACCGGCTACATCCTGCGGATCGGCGCGTGGATGCTGGCAGTGACCTTCGTGCAGATCGTGTGCACGCTGATCGCCCAGTATTTCGGGGCGCGGGCCGCACTCGGCGCCGGCCGCGACATCCGCCACGATCTGCTGCACCGCGTCAACTCCTTCTCCGCACGCGAGGTCGGCACCTTCGGCGCACCGTCGCTGATCACCCGCACCACCAACGACGTGCAGCAGGTGCAACTTCTCCTCGTGATGAGCACCGCCATCCTCGTGATGGCACCGATCATGTGTATCGGCGGCATCGTCATGGGCGTCCATGTGGCGCCGGGATTGTCGTGGGTGCTGCTGATCGCTGTGCCGATCCTCGGCATCACGATGGGCTTCATCATCGCCCGGATGATCCCCGGCTTCCGCGCCATGCAGGAGCGCCTCGACGCCATCAACCGCATCATGCGTGAGCAGATCACCGGTATCCGCGTGGTGCGGGCGTTCGTGCGCGAACGCCATGAGATGCAACGGTTTTCCGTCGCCAATGACCAGTTGAGTGACGCGTCGCTGCGGGTGGGCCGGATGATGGCCCTGATGTTCCCGTCGGTCACTGTGATCACCAACGTGACGATCGTCGCGATCATCTGGTTCGGCGGTCATGCGGTCTCCGACGGCAGCGCCCAGATCGGTGCGCTGACGGCGATGATGAGCTACGTCATGCAGATCATGATGTCGGTGATGATGGCGTCGTTCCTGGCGATGATGGCGCCGCGGGCCGCGGTGTGTGCCGAGCGCATCTGCGAGGTCCTCGACACCGAGACGTCGGTGGTGCCGTCGAGTACCCCGGTCGGGTTCGCCGGCGATCCCGCCTCCGTGGCGTTCGACGCCGCACAGTTCCGGTACCCGGGAGCCGACGAGAACGTGTTGTCCGACATCACCTTCGACGTGCGTCCGGGTACCACCACCGCCGTCGTCGGGTCCACCGGCTCGGGCAAGACCACGCTGCTCGGTCTGGTCCCCCGACTCATCGACGTCACCGAGGGCGCGGTGCGCGTCGGCGGCACCGACGTCCGCGAGCTCGATCCCGATGAGTTGCGGTCGGTGATCGGGCTCGTTCCGCAACGGCCCTACCTGTTCTCCGGGACGGTGGCCACCAATGTCCGGCACGGCAAACCCGACGCCACCGACGAGGAGGTGTGGGCGGCACTGGAGATCGCGCAGGCAACCGATTTCGTCTCCGCGATGCCCCAGCAACTCGACACCCCGATCGCACAGGGCGGCACCACCGTCTCGGGCGGACAGCGCCAGCGTCTGGCTATCGCGCGGGCATTGCTCCGGCGGCCGTCGGTGTATCTGTTCGACGACTCGTTCTCCGCACTCGACCTGACCACCGACGCGAAACTGCGTGCCGCCCTTCGGCCCGCGACCGCCGATACCGCGGTGATCATCGTGGCCCAACGCATCTCGACCATCGTCGACGCCGACCAGATCGTCGTCCTCGACCGCGGCCACGTCGTCGGTCTCGGTACCCACGACGAATTGCTCACCTCCTGCGAGACCTACGCCGAGATCGCGCGTTCGCAGCTGTCGATCGGAGAACCCGCATGACCCGCCCCGCAGGCGGCCCGGGTCCCGGCCGCGGCCCGATGGCCGCCGGCCCCGTCCTGGAGAAGCCCAAGTCGTTCGGTCCGTCGATGAAACGTCTTGTGCGCCTGCTGATGGCCTATCGGTGGCGCATGGCGACGGTGCTGACCGCCATCGTCGGGTCGGTCATCCTCCTCGCGGCGGCACCACGCATTCTGGGCCACGCCACCGATCTCATCTTCGACGGTGCGATCGGCAAGGCGTTGCCGTCGGGCATCACCAAGGAGCAGGCCGTCGAGGGGTTGCGTGCGCGCGGGCAGGGCACCTTCGCCGACATGGTGTCGGCGATGAATCTGACCCCGGGTGTCGGGATCGACTTCACCACCGTCGCCTGGACGCTGCTGATCGTGCTGATCTGCTACGTGGCGTCATCCTTGTTGTCGTGGTTGGCGTTCCGGATTCTCAACGTCATCGTGGTCAACACGGTGCGCGAGTTGCGCGCCGAGATCGAGCAGAAGGTGCATCGGCTTCCGCTGCGCTATTACGACACCACCCCGCGCGGTGACCTGCTGAGCCGGGTGACCAACGACCTCGACAACCTGTCACAGGGCTTGCAGCAGACCATTTCCCAGTTCGTGAACTCGGTGCTGACGGTCATCGCACTCTTGGTGGTGATGATCTGGATCTCGCCGCTGCTGGCGCTGATCGCGGTGGTGACGGTCCCGCTGGCGGTGGCCACGACGACGATCATCGCCCGAAGGTCCAAGCCGCACTTCATCTCCCAGTGGTCCTCGACGGGAAAGCTCAACTCCCAGATCGAGGAGGCGTTCACCGGGCACGAACTGGTCAAGGTGTTCGGTCGGCAACGCGAGGTCGAGCAGACCTTCGACGAACGCAACGAGAAGCTCTATCAGTCGAGTTGGCGTGCGCAGTTCATCTCGGGCATGGTCATGCCGACCATCATGTTC
This sequence comes from Gordonia sp. L191, assembly GCF_030077625.1. NCBI lineage: Bacteria > Bacillati > Actinomycetota > Actinomycetes > Mycobacteriales > Gordoniaceae > Gordonia > Gordonia sp. L191. The sequence continues at coordinate 4,790,134 of NZ_CP125996.1, forward strand.
CTGGGCAACCTCAACTACGTGGCCGTCGCCGTGGTAGGCGGCCTGCGGGTGGCGTCGGGATCGCTGAGTCTCGGTGAGGTGCAGGCGTTCATCCAGTACTCGCGACAGTTCACCCAGCCGCTCACCCAGATCGGCTCGATGATCAACCTGATGCAGAGCAGCGTCGCCTCGGCTGAGCGGATCTTCGAGATCCTCGATGCCGAGGAACAGACCCCCGATCCGGCGCAGCCGCTGAGTCCGTCGGAGGACAAGGGCCGCATCGAGTTCGACGACGTCGCGTTCCGTTATCTGCTGGACAAGCCCCTGATCGAGGACCTGTCGCTGGTGGCGCGTCCCGGGCACATGGTCGCGATCGTCGGACCCACCGGCGCGGGCAAGACGACGCTGGTGAATCTGATCATGCGGTTCTACGACGTCGACTCCGGGCAGATCCGCCTCGACGGTGTGGAGACCCGCGCGATGACGCGCGACGACCTGCGTGAGCGAACCGGGATGGTGCTCCAGGATTCGTGGCTGTTCGGCGGGACCATCTACGACAACATCGCCTACGGCGACCCGACCGCCAGCCGCGAGGAGGTCATGGCCGCGGCGATGACCAGCCACGTCGATCACTTCGTCCGCATCTTGCCCGACGGCTACGACACCGTCCTCGACGACGAGGGTGGTGGCGTGAGTGCCGGTGAGCGACAGCTCATCACGATCGCCCGTGCCTTCCTCGCGCGGCCGACGATCCTGATCCTCGACGAGGCGACCAGTTCGGTGGACACCCGCACCGAGCTGCTGATCCAGCAGGCCATGGCCAACCTGCGGGCCGATCGCACCAGTTTTGTGATCGCCCATCGCCTTTCGACGATCCGCGACGCCGACACCATCATCGTCATGGAGGACGGGCACATCGTCGAGCAGGGTAATCACGAGGAGCTGCTGGCCGCCCAGGGCGCCTACTGTCGCCTCTACCGCAGCCAGTTCGCGGGCGCGCTGGACACCGACTGATCGAGCCCCGGCCAGAAGACTGCTAGCGCCTCTACAGCCGACTACCAAGAAGCCCCGGTACACAGGATCATCACCGCCGCAACGGATGCGGCGATCCGAAAGACCGAGATGGGGTTTTCATGAAGATTCGTCTGGTGACCATGGGCGTGGGTGGGGCCGCGGTGCTCGCCGCGGTGTTGACGGGCTGCTCGTCGACCGACAGCTCGTCGACGCCGACCAACGCCGCCGCCACGTCCTCGTCGGCGTCGTCGTCGACCTCCACCACCGCGGGCTCGACTCGGGCCACCGAGATGGCGGCATTCGACAAGTGCATGGCCAACAACGGCGTCACCATGCCCGCGCACAACGGGATGCGGCGACGATCCGAGGACGGGACCCCGCCGTCGGGTGCGCCGGCCGGAGCGCCGTCGGGTGCGCCCGGCCAGGCACCCGAGGGCGGTTCGGGCGGTACTCCCGCGGCCCGTCAGCACACCATGACGGCGCCCCCGGGGGTCGATCAGGCCACCTGGACCAAGGCGCTGGCCGCGTGCAAGTCGCTGGAACCGACCCGGCGTACCCAGCCGACCTCGTGACCGACCGGCTGCGGGGCCCATCCGGGGCCCCGCGGCCCGGTCAGGATTGGCCGCGCTCCAATTCGCCTGCAATGCCGCGTTCGAGTTGTTCGGCGGCGGGCGTCGGCACGTCGATGAGGCCGTCGAGCTCGGCTCGAGCCTTGCGGTAGGCGGCCTGCCGCTCGGCCGGGGTGGCTGCGGCGTCGGCGGCGACGGAGATGAGTTTGCGTGCGCGGTCCAGGGATTCGCGCTCGATGGGCGAGAAGTCCGATTGTTTGCGGCGTCGCGCCTCACGCTCGGCGGCGTCGAAGGACGCGGCATAGACACCGACGGCGTCGCGGTACTCGGCGAAGGTCTCCGGATCGAGGGTTTCACCGGGTGCGGGTCGCATGTCGTCGGCGCGCACCTTGGCCTGATGAAAGGCCAGGGTGAGCGGTTCACGCATGTCGATGAGCATCGGGAACTCGATGAGCGTCGCGAGGTCGAGTTCGTAGGCGAACCATTTCTCGTTGATCTCGTCGTGTCGTTGGAGAACCTTGGTCACCTGGGCCTTGTCGGCACGGGTGCTGCGCAGTTCCTCGGCCTTGGCGGTCGCCTTGATGCGCGCGAGTTCGATCTTGTCGCGTCTGCGCTTCTCGTTGTATCGGGCGACGTGGTTGGCCCAGCCGCCGACGATGCCGCCGACCGGGAAGATCAGCCACCAGTAGTCGCCCGCGAAGTGGAGGAATTGGTCCACGTCACAACCTTACCGGCGAATGGCCCCCTGGAAGGGGAGAGCGGACAGCCGACCCCGACGCCCCGGAACTGCGTAGGGTTCCAGGGTGTGGCTTGTGTTCTGGCGCAACGGCTTGGATGACGAGCGGACCCGACTTACAGATCCGGGATCGGCAAGTCGAGGTTGGGTGTGACGATGCCGCCGTCGACCTCGATGATCTTGCCGGTCAGGTACGCGCCGGCGGGCGAGGCGAGATACACAGCGGCCGCGGCGACGTCGGCGGGGTCCCCGAGTCGGTGGAGGGGCGTCGCACCCTCGATGGTGGTGCGCATGGTCTCGTCGGCGGCGACGATGTCGAGGGCCGAGGTGAGGATCGCCCCGGGGGCGATACCGTTGACACGGATGCGCGGATTGAGGTCCATCGCCGCGAGCCGGGTGTAGTGGGCCAGCGCGGCCTTCGCCGTGCCGTACGCGGCATAGGCGCGGCCCGGTGTGCGACCCACCGCCGAGGTGATGTTGATGATCGAGCCGCCGTCGGGGTTGGCCAGCAGATGCGGCACCGACGCCCGCACCAGTGCGTGCGCGCCGGTCACGTTGAACGTGAACGCGTCGGTGAGGTGGTGGGGTTTGGTGTCGAGCAGCGGCCGTGGCAGCGCCCCGCCCACGTTGTTGACGACGGTGTCGAGGCGGCCGAACTCGTCGATCGCCGCCTGCGCCAGGGCGGCGACGGTGTCGGGGTCGGCGAGATCGGCGGCCACGACGTGCGCGCGCCGACCCCGCGCGGCCACCTCGTCGGCGACGGCGTCGAGCTGCTCGGCGGTGCGTGCGCTGATCAGCACGTCGGCGCCCGCCTCGGCGAAGCCGATGGCGATCGCCGCACCGAGTCCGCGGCCCGCGCCGGTGACGATGGCAACGGTGTCGGTCATCCGGAACCTGTCGAGTATCACGACTCGACAATGCCACAGAACTAGAACGTGTTCTAGTGATTGGCGAAGCGGGTGACGTTCTTCCTCGGGAGTTTCGTTCGTCCCCCGGCAATTGCTGAGGGACGAACGAAATGCTTCAGGAAGAACATTCCTCCCCTACCTTTTTGCCCGCTCGATCAGGCCGACGCCCCGGCCACCCAACTCATGTCGGGATAACGTTCTCCCGCCGGACGCAACGCCGAGAGGCGCTCGAGTTGCTCGGCGGTGAGCGTCACCGACAGCGCGCCGATGTTCTCGTCGAGGTAGGTGCGGCGCTTGGTGCCCGGGATCGGTACGACGTCGTCGCCCTGGGCGAGCAGCCAGGCCAGCGCGACCTGCCCGGCCGTCGCGTCGACTTCGCTTGCAACCGATCCGATCTCGTCGACGAGGGCGAGGTTGTGGTCGAGGTTCTCGGCCTGCCAGCGCGGCAAGGTCGCGCGAAAGTCACCCGCGCCGGGTGCGGCGGCGGCCGCCGAGCCGGTGAGCATGCCGCGACCGAGCGGACTGTAGGGCACCACGGTCACACCGAGTTCACGCGCTGCCGGTACGTCGGAGGTCTCGATGTCGCGGCTGAACAGCGACCACTCCGATTGCAGAGCGGCGATCGGATGCACGGCCGACGCTCGCCGGAGGGTGTCGGCGCCCGCCTCACTGAGGCCGAGTTCGCGGACCTTGCCCGCGGCCACGAGGTCGGCCATCGCGCCGACGGTCTCCTCGATCGGCCGAGTCGGGTCCACTCGGTGCAGGTAGTAGAGGTCGATGACGTCGACGCCCAGGCGCTGCAGCGACGCGTCGACACAGCGTCGGACGTAGTCGGGTGAGCCGTCGACACCGCTGGGCAATCCGGTGTCGGGATCGGTGAGAATCCCGAACTTGGTGGCGAGGACGATCTCGTCGCGGCGGTCGGCGAGCACCGTCGACAGCAGCCTCTCGTTGGCGCCGCCGCCGTACATGTCGGCGGTGTCGAGCAGGGTGATCCCGGTGTCGAGAGCGTGGTGCAGGGTGGCGAGTGCTTCGTCCTGGTCGGCCGGGCCGTAGGCGAAACTCATTCCCATACAGCCCAATCCGATGCCGGAGACCTCGAGGGAGCCGATGCGGCGGGGAGCGCGGGGGGTCATGGTTGGGTCCTTCCTCCGTAGGTGGCGATCTTGTATTCGGTGGCCGCGAGGGACAGCGTCAGTTCGGCGATCTGTCTGCGGATGGTGTCGCGGTGTTCGAGCAACATGTCGAGGCGTTCATCGACGGTGTCGTCTCCGGCGTCGACGAGCTCGACGTAGTGCTGGAGATCTCGGATGGCCATGCCGGACAACCGCATCCGGGTCAAGAAGACGAGTCGGCGCATCGCGTCGGCGTCGTAGATCCGGTTGCCGACGGCGTCGCGGGGTACCTCGACGAGCCCGATGCGCTCGTAGTAGCGCAGGGTGTGCGGCGAGACGTCGAGCGCGTCGGCAGCCTGCGCGACGCTCATCGGTTCGGCGATCTCGTCGAGGCCAACGAGGGAGTGGATCACCTCCACCGACAGCGGTCCGTCGAGGCCGCCGAGCGCGTCGAGGGCCTTGCGCATCAGGTGTTCTGTGCTCATGGCAGCAACGCTAGGCCTTTGAGCGCGCTCGAAGGCAAGGCCGAACCTGCACGCTCTTCCGCGGGGTTTTCGTTCTTCCGGCAGAAATCTCTGGGGGAGGAATCGGAAAGTAGGGGAAGAACGGTCTTCCCCTACTCTTGGGCCTCTTGGGCCGCGGCCGGCGACTCAGTAGTCGCGGTCGGCCGACACCGTGGAGATCAACTCCTCCCCGGCGACGAACCGCCGGAGGTTCTCGGCCACCCACGGCGCGAGTTCCCGCGTCAGCCCCGACGACGGGTTCGCGATGTGCGGGGTGATGATGCAGTTGGGCAGCGACCACAGCGGGTCGTCGGCGGCCGGTGGCTCAGGATCGGTGACATCGAGTGCGGCACCGGCGATCTCACCACCGCGCAGTGCCCAATAGAGGGCTTGCTGGTCAACGAGGGGCCCACGGGCGACATTGACGATCCAGCAGTGCGCCGGCAGCGCGGCCAGGCTCTCGGCGTTGATCAGGTGGTGGGTTTCCGGCGTCGACGGCGCCGCGAGCACGACGTGGTCGGTGCGGCGCCACACCTCGTCCATCCGCGACGACGGCAGCGTCTCGTCGGCGCCCTCGACCGGTCGGCCCGACCGGTTGACCGCGAGCACCCGCGCGCCACCGGCCTTGAGTCGCGGCGTCAGCGACACACCGATTCCGCCCGCGCCCACGATCGCCACCGTCGCACCGCGCAACGTGCGCACCGCGGTGTCGATGGGTTCTTTGTCCCAGTGGTCGCGAATCGACGTGTGGATCTGTCGCAGTCCGGTGAGCAGCAGCGCCAGCGCGTGCTCGGCGACGTTCTCGGCGTAGAAGCCCGACGCGTTGGTCCAGGTCCGCTTGTCGTCGAGTACCCCGGCGTTGACGAACCCCTCGATCCCGGCCGTCTTGAGCGCCACCCACTCGACGGCGTCGGGCAGCGCGGGAAAGCCGTCGGGGTCGCCGAGCCAGACCAGCACCCGCGCCTCGTCGAGTCCGACGATTTCTCCGCCCGCCTCCTCGACGGCGGCGACGACGTGCTCGTCACGGGTCGGTTCGACGGCCACCGGCACCCGCGTGGTCACGAGCGCACCTGCGCGATCTCGCGGGCCGCCGAGGTCGCGAGGCGGTCGGCGATCTCGTTGTAGTGATCACCGTTGTGGCCCTTGACCCAGCGCCACTCCACCTGGTGCCGCTTCTCCTCGTCGATCAGGCGCTTCCACAGGTCGGCGTTCTTCACCGGCTTCTTGTCGGCGGTCTTCCAGCCGTTGCGCTGCCAGCCGGCGACCCACTTCATGATGCCGTTGCGCACGTAACTGGAGTCGGTGTAGAGGATCACCGTCGACGGCCGCTTGAGCGCGGCGAGGCCCTCGATCGCCGCCTGCAACTCCATCTTGTTGTTGGTGGTGTCGGGCGCCGAGCCGGAGATCTCCTTCTCGGTGCCCTTGTACCGCAACACCGCTCCCCATCCACCGGGACCCGGATTACCCAGGCAGGCGCCGTCGGTGGAGATCTCCACGACATCGTCGGAACCGGGGGTCGTGTCAGGATCGTTCGCCATTCCTCCGAGATTACGAGACACGCAGCCCCGGGACGAAACGACTAGGGTGGAGACATGCCTGTCTGGGATCCGACGCGCTATCTCCAGTTCGCCGACGCCCGCTCGCGACCGTTTCTCGACCTCATCGCGCGCGTCCCGATCGAGCCCGCCACGATCATCGACCTCGGCTGCGGGCCCGGCCACCTCACCCGCTATCTGCGTGCACGCTGGTCCGACGCGCACATCCTCGGTATCGATTCGTCGGCGGAGATGATCGACGAGGCGCTGCGCTCCAATTCCGATCCCGACGCCAACTACGACGTCCACGACGTCACCACCTGGAAGCCGTACGAGCCGGTCGACCTGATCGTCTCCAACGCGATGTTCCAATGGGTCCCCGACCAGTTCTCGGTGATCGGCGACCTCCTCGACCATCTGACGCCCGGCGGTGCCTTCGCGGTGCAGGTGCCCAACAACGCGAGTTCGGCCACCCACACGTTGCTCGACGAACTCTCCCGCGAGGAGCCCTACGCCGAGCACCTGCACGATGTGCGGCGGCTGCCGACCACCGGTCCGCAGGAGTACCTGGAGTTCTTCGCCGACCGTGGCTACTCCGTCGATGCCTGGGAGACGACCTACCTACACGTCCTCGACGGCGAGGACCCGGTGTTCGAGTGGATTTCCGGGACCGGCGCGCGTCCGTTCCTGCAAGGTCTGCCCGACGACCTCGTCGACGGCTTCACCGACGAGTACAAGGCGCGTCTGCGTGCGGCGTTCCCGTCGCGGCCCTGGGGGACGCCGCTGCCGTTCCGACGGACCTTCGCCGTCGCCTCCCCGCAACCGCACATCTGAACTGCTCAGGTGGCGTGGGCCCCGCTCGGTCGCACCCCGGTGTAGACGCCCTCGGGGCGAAACCGTAGCCGCGGCGCCTGGTATTCCTCGAGCGCATGCGCGATCCAGCCGGCGATCCGTGCCAGCGCGAAGATCGTCTCGGCGGCGTCCGGACGCATCCGGTACCGCAACGCCAGTGCCGCCAGCGCCAGGTCGGAGTTGACGAAGGTCGACGGCCCGACGGCGTCGACGATCGCGGCAACCGCAGGCTGCACGCGTCGATCACCACCACCGCTGCGCGCCAGCATCTCCAGCAGCACCGTCGCCCGGGGGTCGCTGGCCCGGTAGATCACGTGGCCGGTCCCGGGGATCGGGGTGTCGGCATAGAGGGCGTCGGCGATGGCCGCGGTCGGGTCGTCGAGGGCGTCCGCGAGGAATCGGTAGGCCAATGTGGTTGCGCCACCGTGCATCGGGCCGTCGAAGGCACCGAGTCCGGCGCCGATGACGGCGTAGACGCTGCCCCGTGCGCTGGCCGCGACCCGCGCGGCGACGGTGCCTGCGGCCAGGTCGTGGTCGGCGAGCGCGACCAATGCCGCGTTGAGTACCTTGACCGCGCGAGGTGTCGCGGGCTCGTCGGTCAGGCGTGGCCACAGTCGTTGTGCCAGTGAACCTTCCGCTTCTCCAGGAGCCAGTGAGTCGACGGCGGTGAGGAGAACGCGGGTGGCCTTCTCGGTGACGGCGCCGGGTTCGATGTGATGGCGCAACGGGTCTCGAGCCCCGAGCAGGTCGACGGTAAGCCGGATCCGGTCCAGCCCGCGCGAGTTGGTTCCGGCGACACGTCGCACCGCGGCTCCGATTCCCCGCGCGGGCGCGGTCTCGGCATCGTTCCACGGTTCGCCCCAGAGCAATTGGGCGACGTCCTCATAGCTCGTCGTGCGGGCGAGGTCGGCGACGTCGCGACCACGATAGTGCAGCCAATCGTCGTGCAGATATGTCAGCTGGGTGCGGATGCGTTCGGCGACCCCGGCCGGCGGCCGATGCCGCGAGCCCTGCAGGAGTCCGTCGACCTCGTCGACGGCGAACATGCTGCCGTCGTATCCCGCGATGCGGGAACTGTGCAGGCGCCCGCGACTGACATAGGCATAGACGGTGGAGAGCTTGACGCCCAACACCTTTGCGACCTGCTGAGTGGTCAGGTAGTCGCGCCCGTCGTGACGGATGGGCGTCGGGAATCGGCGGGTGTGCGCGCGGGTCACACATTGATTGAATCAACATTGACCACACTGCTCAACCTCGCCACCCTGAAAGCACCGAGCCGCTGCCGGAGCGGACTCCAGCCACCGTCAGGAGTTGTGATGACCGAACCAGTGATCGCCCCGCCGGGACTGCACGACCTCGTCGTCGCCGACACCGAGATCGGTGACGTGCGTGGCGCCGAGGGCTTCTATCACTACCGCCAGTACTCGGCGATCGAGTTGGCGCGCACCCGCTCATTCGAGGAGGTGTGGTTCCTGTTCCTATACGGCCATCTGCCGAGTGCCGCCGAACTCGACGACTTCGTCGAGGTGGTGCACCGGATGTCGGTGCTGCCGCCCGAGGTCGGGGGCATCCTCACCGCGGCGGCGCTGCTCGGCGGTGAGCGGGACTCGTTGTCGGGGCTGCGCACCGTGCTCTCGGCGGCGGGCAGCGCCACCGGGGTCCGGCCGCTCTGGGACAGCGATGACGAACAGCGCCGCACCGACGCCATCCGGGTGGCCGCCCTCACCCCGACGATCCTCGGTGCGCTCGCCCGCATCCGCGCCGGTGAGGAGCCGCTGCAGCCGCGCCGCGACCTGTCCGCGGCGGCCAACTGGCTGTACCTGATCTCCGGTCGGGAGCCGACACAGGAGCACGTGCGGGCCATCGAGCACTATCTGATCGCCACGATCGACCACGGTTTTAACGCATCGACGTTCACCGCCCGGGTCATCGCCTCCACCGGCGCCGACGTCGTCGCGGCGGTGTGCGGAGCCATCGGTTCGTTCTCGGGGCCGCTGCACGGTGGTGCACCCGACCGCGCACTCGATGCGCTGGACGAGATCGCCGCGTTCGGCGACCCCGCCGAGTGGGCCCGTCGTCAGGTCGAGGAACACCGGCGCATCATGGGATTCGGGCACGCCGTCTATCGCACGGCTGATCCGCGCGCAATGATGTTGCGCGACATCGCCGGTGAACTCGGCGGACCCCTCGTCGAGCAGGCCATCGCCGCCGAGGCAGCCATCACCGAGGTCCTGGCGCAGGCCCACCCCGATCAGCCGCGGTACGCCAACGTCGAGTTCTATGCCGGTGTGGTGATGGAATGCTGCGGCGTGCCGCGGTCGATGTTCACGCCGACCTTCGCGGTCAGTCGGGTCGTGGGTTGGTGTGCGAACATCCTCGAGCAAGCCCGCTCTCGCAAGATCATCCGGCCCGCCGCACGGTATATCGGTCCGCCCCCGGCCGAACCCGCCGCCGTGCCAGACTGATCGCATGGCACGACCGGTCTTTCTCATCCGCGCGATCAACGTCGGGGGCGCGAAACTACCGATGGCGGAATTGCGCGCCATGGCAACCGAACTCGGTGCCACCGAGGTGACGACCCATATCGCGTCCGGCAATCTGATCTGCACGCCACCCGACTCCGCCGACGACTTCGCACGTGCACTCGAGGCCACCATCGAGGAACGTTACGGCTTCTCCCGTGAGGTGATCGCCCGGTCGGCGACGCAACTGCGCGACGCACTCGAGGCCTACCCGTTCGAAGCAAGCGACGAGAAGTTTGCGCATATCTATTTCTTGACCGGTGAACCCGATACCGCCAAGGCAGAAGCCTTCGTGGCCAAGGACTTCGGTGCCGACGATCTCGCGGTCATCGGCAGCGACCTGCACATTCACTACGCGGCGGGGGTCGCCGGCAGCACACTGAGCGCGCCAAAGATCGCTCGGGGTCTCGGGGTGACGGGGACCGGACGCAACCTGCGGACGGTGCGCACACTGGTCGATCTCGCCGAGGCCTGAACCCAGCGGCGCCGATCAGACGCGCAGCAGTGCCAACGATCAGACGCGCAGCAGTGCCGCCGGTCAGACGCGCAGCAGTGCCGCGGTGACGGCTTCGATGTCCTCGCGTTGCTTCTCGAACGGCGCTTCCCACAGTTTGCGGGGCAGCTCCTCGAGTTGTTCGACCACGCCCTCGAGCTGTTGCAGGCGGTCGGTCTTGTCGTCGCCGTCGAGATCGGCCGCCGCGATCAGCTGATCGTCGAGGGCGAAGACGGCGTCGTCGAGCCGGTCGCGGTCGGCCAGAGTCGCCTTGTCGTGCGGGATCGCCGGATTCTGGTGCACGTCGGCGATCGCGTAACGAACCCGGCGGTGCAGCAACGCCTCCGGCGAGGTCGCCGTCGTCCAGTTGTCGGGGGCGCGGCTCGGTTTGCCCGGGATCAGTTCGGTCGACCGCGCGAACGCCCGGACCCGCTTGTCGGAATCCCAGGCGAACCAGATCGCGCCGATCAGGATGAACAGTGCGACGAAAACGATGACGCCGATGACAACGATCGCGATGGCCGACATAGTGCGACCTTAGCCCAGTCCCGTCCCAACGCTGCGCGGCTGCGGCACCGCCAGACGGGACCACGTCATGCGAGCGGCTCCGGCGCGTGCGCGGCGCGGACCGCCGCGACGTTGACACGGGTGAGCACCCGGTGCAGGTCCTCGAGGTCGGCGAGGTCCACCCCGAGGGCGTCGACGACCGCCGGCGGGATCGTCAGCGCCTGCTCGCGCAGCGCCCACCCGGTGTCGGTGAGTGCGATGTCGACATTGCGTTCGTCGTCGTCACGGCGGCGGCGTTGGATCAGCCCGTTGGTCTCCAGCCGCTTCAGCAGCGGCGAGAGCGTCGCCGAATCGAGTTGCAGCACCGCGCCGAGGTCCTTGACCGCGCGGGGCGAGGACTCCCACAGCGCGAGCATCACCAGGTATTGCGGGTGGGTCAGGCCGAGGGGCTCGAGCAGTCGGCGATAGATGCGCAGGACCGATCGGTTGGCGATGGCCAGGGCGAAACACACCTGTCGCTCCAGCAGCAACGGGTTCTCGCCGAGGTCCGGTACGGCGACCGCCTCCGCTTCGCCGATTGTCGCTTCCGCCATGTCCCTCCACCCGATGACTCCACTGATGCCTCACATGGTAGGCCCGGCGGCCGGGGGCGGTCCGCTCGACGGTTTGCCCGCCACCCAGTCCTCGATGGTCAGTCCCCACTTGCCGAAGCGGTCGTCGAAACCGTCGGCGCGCGTGGCGGCCCGTGCCTTCTTGGCCGGTGAATAGTGACGGCCGGCCCACCGAGAGTGCGGCCGGGCCAAACGGATCGCGCCGATCCAGCCGACCGGCGGAATGAACGCGCCGACCGCGGCGGTCGAGTACTTGCCCTTCTCGACGCACACCAGGACGCAGGCGATGTGGATCGGCAGCACCACCAGCACGCCCCAATTCCCGTGCAGCTGTGCGTTGTCCGCGGCGGTGGTGTCGTCGAACGGATTGACGCCCAACGCCAACAGCCCGAGAACAGCCGTGGTCAGCGAGACCACCTGTACCGAGAGTTGGCCCTCGGTGCTCCAGTAGACATCGCCGAGGTGCAGGATCAAGGCGAACTCATCGAGGACCAGGCTCGCGCCGACACCGATGAGGACCGCGGCGATCAGCGCGCCCGGACGATGGCCGGCAACGGTCACCGACATCACCGCACCGACCAACAACAACACCAGCCCCGGCACGGCGTGGTGGATGTGCACGCCGCCGCGCACATTGTTGTGGAAGGGCCCTCGACCGGCGCGGATCAACCGCGTGATGGTGCGGGTGATGACAAAGGTCAGCAGGAACGCGAGGAACAGCAACGACAGCGGCAACCGACCCGAATGCCAGAAGGTGTCGACGGCGCTCACGGCAGCGTCAGGCGCCCGCGGTGATCCCGGTGCGGCGCTGCTCGATGATGAGGCAACGGTCCTCGACGTAGAGCAGGCCGGCCGACTCGGCGATCTCCCGGGCCTCCGGTGAAGCGATACCCAACTGCAGCCAGAGTGCGGTGGCGCCGGCGGCCACGGCCTGCCGGGCGATCTCCGGGGTGTCGGCGGACGGGCGGAAGACGTCGACGAGACCGATGTGTTCGGGCACGTCGGCCAGCGTCGGGTACACCTGCTCCCCGACGATCTCGGTGGCGGTGGGATTGACCGGGATGATCCGCCATCCCTTCGACTTCATGTACTCCGGAACCTCGTTGGCGGCCTTGGTCGGATTGGCACTGGCCCCGACCACCGTGATGGTGTCGTAGGTGCGCAGGATCTGTTCGACGACCTCATCGGTACTCATGGCGCCAGTTTAGGGCGTTTCGCCCCGGCGCCGAACGTAAGCTGTGATCCGGGGGCGGAGAAGGAGCGGTAGATGCAGCTGACCCACCCGATCCATCAGGCATTCTCGCGTGGTTTCTATTCCGATTCGGGCCGCGACTACGAGGTCCGACTGTTGCTCGGATATTGCACATCCGGGGGCGCCGACGCCGGGGAGGTTCTCGCGACCATCGACGCCCTCGACTCCGGGCACGAGCAGGCGTGGGCCGATGCCTGGCTGGCGGTGGGCCGTCGGGTGGCCGGCGCTGCGCGCGACTCGTTTGCCCACGGGCATCGAGAGAGCGCAGCGTCGGCGTATCTGCGTGCGGCGAACTATCTCTCGACCGCCTTCGACGGCCTCGACGGGGTGGGTACCGAGACACAACGGATGACGGTGTTCGCCGAACACCGCGCCGCGTGGGACGGCTTCGTCGGCGCCGGCGCCTTTGCCGCGCAACGCCTTTCCATCCCCTATGGCGTAACCACCATGCCCGGCTGGTTGGTGCGGCCCGCCGACGACGATCGGCCCCGCCCGACACTGGTGTTGGTGAACGGGAGCGACGGGTCGATCTCGGCTCTGTGGTGTGCGGCCGGGCACGCCGCGCTCACCCGGGGATACAACGTCGTACTGTTCGACGGCCCGGGGCAGCAGTCGATGCTGTTCGAGAAATCGGCGCTGTTCCGCCCCGATTGGGAGGCGGTGCTGACCCCGGTCACCGACACCATCATCGCGCAGCCGGGTGTGGATGCGCAACGCCTTGCGGTGTACGGGATTTCACAGGCCGGTTTCTGGGTGCCGCAGGCGTTGTCCGTGGAGCACCGTTATCGGGCGGCCGTGGTCGATCCCGGGGTGGTCGATGTGTCGGCGTCGTGGACGACGCACCTGCCGAAATCGTTGGTGGGCATGCTCGACGATCCCTCGAAGGCGAAGCGATTCGATCGGGAGATGGCCCTCGGGCTGACCGGACAGAAAGCAACCCAACGCATGTGGGCGTGGCGGGCACGACCTTATGGGCACAACGGGCAGTACTTCGACACGATGCGCGAGGTCATGCGCTACCGCCTCGACGCCGATGCGGCCGCCGCGATCACCACCCCGATGTTGATCACCGCCCCCGAACACGAGCAGTTCTGGCCCGGGCAATCGGCCCGGCTGGCTGCGATGCTGACCGGAACGTCGTCGACCGTCGTCGATTTCACCGCCGCCGAGGGCGCCAGTTGGCACTGCCAGCCGATGGGCCGGGCGGTGACCGCCGAGCGGATGTTCGACTGGCTCGACGACGCTCTCGAGGTGAGTGCGTGATGACGGGCCGTCGGGGAAAGCGGGATCCGTTCGAGGGTCTGGATCTCGCGTCTCTGAACGGGACCCGTGCGGTGGTCACCGGCGCCACCAACGGATTGGGGTTGGCGACGGCGCGCGCACTCGCCCGCGCGGGTGCGTCGGTGATCCTGCCCGCCCGTGACGTCGAGTTGGGGCGCCGCCGCGCAGAAGAATTCAACGCAGCGGAGTTCGGCGGCGACTGTTCGGTGGTTCGGCTCGACCTCGCGGATCTGTCGTCGGTGCGCGACTGCGCGGCATCCATCGAGGGGCCCATCGACTTCCTCGTCAACAACGCCGGCCTGTTCCCGCACACGCACTCCCAGACCGTCGACGGATTCGAACTCGGCATCGGCACCAATTTCCTCGGCCCGTTCGCCCTCACCAATCTCCTTCTCGCACAGGTCCGCCGACGCATCGTGTGTGTCGCATCCGACGCGCACAAGGCCGCGCGAATCGACCCGGACGATCTCAACTACTCCGACGCGTCGTGGAGCCCACCGCGCGCCTATGCCCGATCCAAGCTCGCGGTGATGTTGTGGGGTCTGGAACTCGACCGGCGTTTGCGCACAACGGGTTCGCCGATCGAGACGATGTTGACCACGCCCGGCTGGGTGGCGTCCAACATCTCCAACAAACCGCACCTCGGACTGGCACATCACATCGTCCGCGGCGGTGCCGAACTGTTCGCCAACGACGTCGACGCCGGTGCCGCCACCACGATCTACTGCCTCACCCAGCCGATCGCGACCGGAAGCTACGTCGGCGTCGACGGCATCGGCGCGCTCCGCGGCCGGCCGGTGCTGTTCGGCCGCTCGCACGCGGCCTGCGATTTCGGACTTGCCGGCCGACTCTGGGAGGCGGCCGAAAAGCTCACGGGGACGGAGTTCTGAGATCTGTCACGCTGTCCCCCGGCCGGACGATTCGCAAGCCGAACGGCCCTGATCTCAGGCAGCATTTGATTACGGTTCCTTTACCTGCATCAGCGTTCAAAGGAGTCCGGCGCAGTGACCACCCCTCCCCCGCCCGGCAGAGGCGACCCCAACCCGTATCAGCCCCAGCAGCCATACGGACAACAGTCCTACGGCCAGCAGCCATACCCCTACCCGCCTCAGCCGCCGCCGAAGAAGCGCAAGATCTGGCCGTGGATTCTCGGTGGCGTCATCCTCGTGTTCGTTCTCATCATCGGCGGTTGCGTTGCTCTCGTGGGCACTGCGGCCAACGAGGTCGACAAGCAGTCGAAGAAGGAAGTCGAGGTCACGTATCGCGTGAGCGGTACCGGAACTGCGTCGATCACGTGGACCGACGAGGACTTCAACATCGCGCAGGCGACGAATGTCACGCTTCCCTGGGAAAAGAAGGTCACGGTCACGGGGTTCGCGAAGGCAGCGTCGCTCACCGTCACGAATGACGAGTCCGATACTGCTTCGACCAAGTGCGAGATCATCGTCGGCGACCAAGTGAAGTACACACAGACTGCGACGGGTCCGTACGCATCGGCGACCTGCACCGGCAGCGTCGACTAGTGCGGCGACTTGGCGTCGCCCGATCCATCTCGTCGGGTCGGGTGACGCGCCAACCCCTTCGGGTCCACCGCAACCTTGATTCAGCAATGACCTGTGCGTCGCCGCCGAATCATTATGTTCTGTATCACTTTTCGCCATCCGACTCCACGAGTACTGAGCGCCGGCGCACGATCGTGGTCACCGACGTGGCCAGCAGGAGTCCGCCCGAAGCGATCCAGAGCACGGCGTCGGGGATGCGGGTGTACGCGTACGCACCGGCAATGGCTCCGGCGGACAAAGCAATCCACATCGCCAGGTAACGCAACCACGCAGTGCGGGACCCACCGAAGAAGCCGTCCACCAGCCGCTGCCCGGCCTTGACCAGGGTTCCGGTCATGTAAGTCAACCCGATCGACACCTCGCCTCCGCGCTGAAAGGTGGCGTTGAGCACGCCCATCGCCACCGAGATCACCAGGATCGCAGGCACTCCGACGCCCAAAGTCTGAGCGAGGGCGGAGCAACCGACAATCCCTGTGGTTGCCCACAACACCACCACTCTGCCGTGCGCGAAGCGTGACAGCACCGACCCGGCGACGACGCCGACGAAGAACAGCCCGATCAGGCCGGCGGCCCGCCCGGCCTGCACCCAGTCACCGGAGGCGGCATTCGCGGCCGCCCTGGTGGTGTTGCCGCTCATGAAGGACACGAAGAATCCACCGAGATGCAGGAAGCCGACAGCGTCGAGGTAGCCGGCGATTGCCGCCAACACCATTGCCAGCGCCAGTTCCCGCCTGCGTATCGAGTGCACTCGCGGATTGTGGCACACGTGCGCAGGACGCAGCCCGCGACGAGGCGAGATGTAGCAGAAGGTCACGCCAGGGGCGAACGTTCTGCTACAACGTGCCGATTCGACGACGAACTCTTGGCGGAAGGAACGTCATGGCTTTCAAACCCCAGCCCGGCTACCCACCGCGTACTTGACCTGCACAAACAGCAGAAAGCACATGACAGCCAAGTCAGCGAAAGCTGTTGAGGCTTGGCTCACCGTCGATAGAGTCCGGTACCCAAACGCTATCGTGCCGCGACGAGACGGTCTGCTCTATCATTACTACCGAGACACGTTTCAGACGCTGGAGCACAAGCGGCAAGGCCAATGACCTGATGGCAGGACACTCAACTACGGAGTGATAGATCGGCTGACGACGTAGTCCAGTGAGCGATCGACATGCCTCACACAGTTGACCTACTTCAAATCTGCAGGGTATCGCTCAGGCGGTTGACCTTCGGTCTCCATTGAAACGATGAACGCGAGAACATCATCCTTCTCGAAGCCTGTCCTCGCGTGATATTCAAAATCGGCAACGAACATCACAGATAGCTTCATACACTCAATGAATGTGGAGATATCAGCTTGAACAGCGGCCCCTGCCGCGAACTCTTTAAACGGCGCGAGAATATTCCGAATTCCTTTAGATCGATCCACTCCCGTCTTCAGCTTGAAGTACTCTTCCGGAGTTGCATCAATGCCATTAAGTATGGCAGCTTTCATCAGTTCCAACTCAGCGGGATTAAGCGCGTTCAATATATTCCCCCCATGATCATAGTTCGTCAAAGTACGCCTTCCCGTCGATTGGAGCGAATGCCGTTCCTTCATTATTAGGATCGTAGACAATCACGGCCCCGCGCAGTCCGTCCCACCACGCTTCTCGGCCTCTGTTCAAGTTCTTATGGTCCTGTGGCGGCGCCCATCGAATCGTGCGATAGATCATATCGATGTACTCATCTCGTGTGACGATTCCGCGCGGAAGGTCGCCTTTCGCCTGGTGTTTGTCAAAGCCGTGGCCGTTTCCAATGCGGAGCGCCTTACCCATTGCGTCGGCATCGTTGACCACTTTCACATATCCGAGGACATCGCCATTCGATGTCCGACTGACTCGCGTGTTACCCGAGCCTTCGCTCCACTGCATCGTCGACACATGCCGGACAATCACCGTATCAAGTTCGTTGACCTTGATGCTTCCCTTCACACCTGTGGGCGTGTACTCGATATTTGCCTGGTCGGTGACGTCCTTGCCGTTGACCCAGACCCGAACTTTGTTGCGGGTCATGCGAGCGTCTCCGTTGGAGACGACAGGTGTCGCTTTGTCAGAAAAGGTGAGTGTGCCGGTCTTCTGCCCGGCGTCGGGGTGATACCTCATGTTTCCTGTCACCTGAACATCGCCCTGCCATCCCCCGCGAATCGGAAGATCTTCGTCTGGATAGGCGTACTCTCGGCCATCAGTGTTCGGGAACGGAATCTCGTCGTCAGCCAGCGTCCGGTAGATTCCCGGAATCTTGAGCCCCTTGCTGTAGCTCGACAGCCTTGAACGTGCCCGCGGATTGGCCGCAGCAAACGCCGCCGCACCCGCCACCACCCATACCGCCAGAGGGATCTCCGGCTGCTTCGACCCGGAATCCAACGCGTGCGGCGGGTTGCTTGGCTGTGGGTTCGCAGTGGTCGCGCCCGGAACCGTGGTCGCCACCGGTGCAGCGGTGGAGGGCACCACCGGAATCTGCCCGGTGGTGTCGCCCGGCGGTACTGGTGGTGTCGGACGGACGCCGCCAGTGTTCGGGTTGGTCGGCGTGGAGCCGCCGCTGCCGCCACCTGCTGCTGGTGGTTGTGGAGCGGCCTGTCCGGGCACGGTCACGATGGGTGTGCCGTTGCCTTCGCCCGGGCCGGGCCCGATATTGGAGCCAACCTGCGGGCCGCCTGAACCCGCACCATTGGTGCCAGTCGTAGGTGCCGGGGTGTTCGTCGTTGGCTGGAACGTATTCGTCGGAACCGAAATGCACGGCCAGTTCGAGCCATACTGGGCGCGCATCTGATCACACAACGCATCCGCATGCGCCGGAGCCGCATCACTCCCGAGTGCGGCGACCGTGACCCCGCCGCCGATAGCGAGGACGGCTGCCGCCATCAGCCCGGCGCCGAGACGACGACGGGGCACCCGGTGACGGCCACGACGAGCCTGTACCGTCTGCAACTCCCGAGCGGGCTCAGCGTGCTGATGATTGCTGGGTGTCATTCGGTTTTGCCCCACATCAGGGCACCCAGGATGGCGTCCGCTCCGGCCCAGAACCAGCGTCCGGCGATCGACATCACCAGAAAGAACACCAGGAACACCGGGATCACACCCCACCGGTCCGACCACTCACCAAGATTCGACAGGTTCGCCGCCGCCAACACCAGCACCACGCAGCCGACGAGGAACAACATCACCTTCAGCACCGGCACCCCACTACCGGTGTCGGCAGCGTCGTTCGGCGCAGCAGTAGTGGCGTCACGGTCATCGAGCGAGCGATCACCACCACTACGGATGGTAGGGAGTTCGGAGGTCACGGCATCGGCGTCAAACCGATGCGCGCCACCCGGAACAGACGAAGCAGGAGCAGTCATACGAGATCACAGCCCTTCAGGGAGAAGATTGGGAACGAGAAGAGAGAGGGAGGGAACGTCGTCCCTCAGGCACCGCATGCCGGTGAGGAGGCCAGCGACACCAGGTCACAGATAGTGCGGTTTTCCGTACACGTTGATCGTGTTGTCGTTCAACGCCGTTGACACACTCACGGTCACATACGCGCGCAGGGCGACCGGCCCCAAACAACCGTCGACCTTCACATGCACCCCGTCGACAGTGATACCGGCTTTCCCGGTCTGCATCTTCTTGCTGCCGAACGGAATATCCGCGATCGTGCCCGGCCGCAACGTCGTCGCAATATTCGGGGTCACCGTCGCACCGATCACCACCGCCGGCGGATACGAAATGTTCATCTGCGCCGACGGCCCACCAGACACCCCGACCGTGGCACCCGACGTCACATCCGTGTTGCAGCCGATCTGAAACCCGGCCGCGACAGTGCCCGCCTGCACCGGCACCGACCCGGTCCCAGCGATGACGCCCTCACCTTTCAGACTCAGGAAACCCTCTCTCGTCCACGGCGATTGGTTGAGGGGTGGCACCGAACGCACCTGCTCGTGCGACTTGATCGCCGAGACAACCCATCCATCATCCGTGCGCTTGGTCGTCTGCTGATCAGCAAACGAACTCGGGGCAGCACCAGATGCACCCGCGCCGATCACCGACCCGACCACCACACACACGACACCAGCACCCGCCAGCACGCCGCGACGTCGCATGACTCCCGATCGTCGTCGCCTCACCGAACCAATCCCCACCGCCATGCCGTCCCCTCGCTACATCCATCCGACACCACGAACTGCGAATGTCAGATGCCGAACTGATTGCCGAAAGCAAACCACAAGGTCGACCTTTCGGCAAGATAACAATTCGGTGAAATGGCCTGGCACCGAGACAAATCAGCAGGTCAGAACCCTCTGAACGTCATTCCGGAACTGAGAAGAATCCCCCGGAAAGGGGACACCACGTGGATACAGGGCCTACCACGGCAACCTCGCCTTCACTACTCCGATCCACCCTCGTCCTCAAACACGGCCAGGTACACCACACCAACGACCGGATAGCGCACACGAGTCGGAAAATCCGACAACGCAGACCCGCCACCGACAATCACACGCACCCGGCCCGGACGACACCTCCCCCGAAAGATATGCCCCGCCAAGCGAATACACGTACCTCAGCAGACAGCCATCAGCTGTAGTACAGTCTCGATCCAGTTCACTACACATCACGGGGGTCCGACATGAAACACGCAAAGACCACTGCCGCACCGGCCGGGATCGTCGCCGCCACATCTGTGGCCGCTGGAGCCCTCGGAGCCGGTCACGCCGATGCCCGTGACTACACCCGCCACGGCGTCACACTCACCGTTTCCCAGACCGCGTTCGTCGCCCACAACAACCTGGGCACCGCATTCTCCGGCATCCCCTACATTCCCAACCTCGTCTACAACCCGACCTGGGGCCATGTCATCCAACGTGACGCCCAAGCCGCCACCCTTGTTGAGGGATGCATCGAGATCGGGATCGCCACCCCCAACGACGGTGGCCCCGGCAACATCGACTACGTCACCCTCTGGCCCGCCAGCCGATGCGCACCATAACCGCGCCGTACACCGCTCACCGACGTACGTCCCTGGTCGCAGTCTCGTGTTCATCGACATCGTCCTCGCCACACTCGCCGGCACAACCCTCCTCACCGCGTTGGCCCGCATGATCCTCTGGCGAACAGCACGGGGGCGCACACGAATCGAGCGAAGCGAACCGCTCTGAGTATTAGCATTTTCCGGCGACGGAACATGTCACCGCCGCAGAAACGCTCGCTTTATCGCACACGATCGGCCCCCGAGGGGCCCGTGTAGCGTTCATCATGAGGCGCATTATCGACCTACAACCCTGCGTAAGTGTTTTGGTCCACGTCTCAGATGAGTCGCTTTACTGTCCCGTAGTGGATGCCGGGACCAGATATACATCGGCGAGGACGGACAGGTGCAGTCCGCTGTCGTGCACCAGCGATTCGGCGGACTGCTCGCCGTCGACACCGACACCGACACCGACACCGACACCGACACCGACACCGACACCGACACCGAGATCATGACTAATGAGATGACCGACACCCCCGACACGCCATCCGACAACACATTAGAGCCAGCATCCGGCGACACCGCCTTCGACCTCGGTGGCCTCACCCTCACCGAAGCCCTCTTGCTCGCACAGCGAAACCTGCAGGTCAGACCCATCCGCAGGCACAAACAAACTCGGCGCGTACTTGCGTACGCGCCGAGTTCGAATAACGCCCATTTGGCGGAAGCGGAGGGATTTGAACCCCCGGTGGTTTTACCCACGCTCGCTTTCAAGGCGAGTGCATTCGGCCGCTCTGCCACGCTTCCCTGCCGAAAAGGGTACGTGAGGGCCCTGCAGCCGGCCGAATCGGCTCACGGGTCGCCACCGATCTCCTGACGCGTCGCCAGCTGGTGGATGCGGCCCGTGCACGCAGCGCGCCTACCAGCACCGACCGCGCACGGTGGCCGCCCTGTGCCACGATCGGGTGATGCGTGCCGTCACCGTTTCTTCGTCAGGCGATCTGTCCGTCTCCACCATCGACGATCCGGTCGCCGACCTCGGCGAGGTCGTCATCGACGTCGTCTCGGCCGGGGTGAACCGCGCTGATCTGCTCCAGCGCCGCGGCAACTATCCGCCGCCTCCCGGCGCACCGGAGACCCTCGGGCTGGAGGTCTCGGGCCGGATCAGCGAGGTCGGGGCACGGGTGTCGGGCTGGTCGGTCGGCGACGAGGTGTGCGCGTTGCTCGCCGGCGGCGGATATGCCGAGAGGGTGGCGGTTCCCGCGGCGCAGGTGCTGCCGGTCCCGGCCGGGGTTCTTCTCGCCGACGCGGCGGCGCTACCGGAGGTGGCGTGCACGGTGGTCTCCAACGTCATCGAGGCCGGTGGCCTGCGAGCTGGTGAACTGCTCCTCGTCCACGGCGGATCGAGCGGTATCGGCACCCACGCCATCCAGCTCGCCCACGCACTCGGCGCCCGCGTCGCCGTCACCGCACGTACCGCGGCGAAGCTCGATCGATGCGCCGGGTTCGGTGCCGACGTCCTGATCAATTACGCCACAGACGATTTCGTGGAGGTGATCACCGAAAGCGGAGGCGCCGACGTCATCCTCGACATCATCGGCGCAAAGTATCTGGCGCAGAACATCTCTGCGCTGCGCACCGGCGGCCGCCTGGTCATCATCGGCATGCAGGGCGGCACCAAGGCCGAATTGTCGATCGCCGCGCTGATGGGTAAACGCGCGTCGGTGATCGGGACGACGCTGCGATCCCGACCGGTCGATGGGGACGGCGGCAAGGCCCAGATCGTCACGCACACGCGAACGGTGACCTGGCCGCTGATCGAGGCGGGCAAGGTGCTGCCGGTCATCGACAGCGTCTACGACCTCGACGACGCCGCGGCAGCGCATGATCGCCTCGACAGCGGCGAGGCGATCGGCAAGGTGTTGCTGCGCGTGGCCGCAGTCTGATCACCGCAGACTGATCACCCAAAGCCGGTTACCCCCGGCGCCAAGAGCTGGCGGCTCAGGCGAGCCCGTCCGAACAGGGGCGGGCCGAGGAGCCGTCGCGGATCTTGCCGAAGATGCGGCGGAGGGACTCGAACTCCTCCTTGGTGAGCACCTCGATGACATGCTTACGGACCACCGCGTCGCGGATGTCGAGTTGTGCGCGCAGTTGGGCCCGTCCGTGGTCGGTGAGGCGGACCAGTCGGTGCCGGGCATCCGAGCGCGAGTGCACACGTTCGAGGATTTCGTCCTCGATGAGGCGGGCGACCACGCGCGACACCGTGCTCACGCCGGCATGCATGGCCGCGGCTATCTCACTGATCCCGATCGTTTCACGGGCGGCGATGATCTCGAGCACCCGCATGTCGTTGACCGAGACCCCCGCGGCGCTGAAGCCCGCGGTCACCTCGGCCATCAGGGCCCAGCCCCCGTCGACGAAAGCACTCCACACGGCCAACTCGTCGTCGGACAGCCGCGCGGACTCCTCGGTGTTCACTTTCCACAAAATAGTGCACCAGAGCAGAACTTACTAACTCAGTGGGTCGGGCGACCGACAAAGTTGTCCACTTCACGCCAACGAACCGAGTGTCCGCACGAGATGGTCGACCTCGTACGGCGTCGAATACGGTCCGAGCCCGACGGTGACAGCTCCTCCGAAATCGCCGGCGCCCATGCGGGCGAGCGCACGGCTCGGCAGGTCGGCGAGCGCACAGATCCCGTTGTCGGCGAGTCTGCGCACCACGGTGTCGGCCCCAACCCCGTCTACGGCGAAGCTGACCAACGGGACCCGGTTGTCGCTCTTGCCGATCACCGACACGTGATTGAGCTGGTCAAGTGAGTTGATGAGGTAGAAACCGAGCCGCTGCAGGTACTCGTTGACGCCGTCGAGAGCAGTGGTCAGTCGTCGCCGACGCTTACCCAGAGCAGTCTCGTCGAGACTTGCGAGATGTTCGACGGAAGCCACGACGCCGGCCAGTAGGGCGCCTTGATGCTCGTCGATCTCGAGTCGCTCAGGCCCCACCGCATGCGGATCCGATGACATCGTGTTCAACCGGTCGATCGCCCGCGGCTCGGCGAAGACCATCGCCGCCATCCGCGGCCCACCCCACCGTTCGGCGGACACGACGACGACGTCGGCACCGAGTTCGTCGATGTCGAGCGGAAGGTAGGGCGCGGCACTCGACGCGTCGACGACGACCATCGCGCCGACCTCCCGCGCCCGCGCGGCGATGTCGCTGACATCGGTGAGGGTGCCCAGCGTCGACGAGGCCAGGGGAACCGCCACCACAGCGGTGTGCCGGTCGATCAGGTCGTCGTACTGCCAGGCCGGCAGTTCTCCGGTTTCGACGTCGATTTCGGCCCACCGCAGCGTGCCACCGACGCGGTCGACGACGCGCACCCACGGCAGGATGTTCGGCTCGTCGTCCTGGCGGCTGACGACGACGTTGCCCGACAGCCATTTGTTGGGGTTGATCGCCTCGGCGAGCGTCCACAGCAACACCGACCGCGAGGGTCCGAGCACCACGCCTGAGGCCTGCCCGGCCACCAGGTCGGCGATGGCCCGGCGGGCGCCGTCGAGGGCGTCGGCGGTCTCGCGCGCCGCCGGATACCGGCCCCGCGGCGACGCCCCGAGCTGTCGGAATCCGCGGGACACCGCGGAGGCCACCGAGTCCGGGATCACCATCCCGGCCTGCGGATCGAAGCGAATCCAGCCGTCGCCGAGCGAGGGAAAAAGTCCACGCGCATGGGCGACATCGAAGGGCATGGCCCCACGATAGACGCGGCCTGTGCGCCGATCAGCGGGTATCCGATGACCGGTTCCGTACGTCGGGCGCAAGCCGGTTGGGCACAATGGAGAACATGGTCATTGACGGCAACAATGCGAATCCCTTCGGCACCCCCGATCGCGACGGAGCGTCCGAGACCGACAACGATTCGGTCGTCATCCTGGGTGCCGACTCCCCGCTGGGTACCCAGGCCGCGGCGCAGGGTTCCTCCTCGGAGTCCTCCGACGGTTCCAGCGTCGCCGACATGGTCGAGCAGCCGGCGAAGGTCATGCGGATCGGCACGATGATCAAGCAACTCCTCGAAGAGGTCCGTGCGGCTCCGCTCGACGAGGCGAGCCGCAACCGGCTGCGCGAGATCCACGAGTCGTCGATCCGCGAACTCGAGGACGGGCTGGCACCGGAGCTGCGCGAGGAGCTCGAGCGGCTCGCCCTGCCGTTCACCGACGACACCACCCCGTCCGACGCCGAGCTGCGTATCGCCCAGGCCCAGCTCGTCGGCTGGCTCGAGGGGCTCTTCCACGGCATCCAGACCGCACTGTTCGCCCAGCAGATGGCCGCTCGCGCGCAACTCGAGCAGATGCGTCAGGGAGCGCTGCCACCGGGGATGACACCGTCGGCGGGCGGACACGGCAGCACCGGTCAGTACCTCTGATCGGTACCTCTGGACGCCGGCGGTGGTTCCGCCGCTTGTATGCTGTGGCCTCGTGTCAGCCGAAGTGATGCAGGGGCGGGTCCCACCGCCGCCCACAGGTGCGACGTCGCGGTCCATGCGCCGGGCGTTCGACGACCTGTCGGCGGGTCTGAATGCCCGCGAACTGTGGCTGCACCTCGGGTGGCAGGACATCAAGCAGCGCTACCGCCGCTCCCTGCTCGGTCCCCTGTGGATCACGATCGCCACCGGCGTCACCGCGGTCGCGATGGGCCTGCTCTACGGCGAGCTGTTCCACATGGACATCAAGTCGTTCCTGCCGTATGTGACGCTCGGGTTCATCTTCTGGAACTTCATCCAGAACTCGATCCTCGAGGGCGCCGAGGTGTTCTCCAAGAACGAGGGCCTGATCAAACAGCTCCCATCACCTGTGAGCGTGCACGTCTACCGGATGGTGTGGCGGCAGCTGATCATCTTCGCCCACAACATCGTCATCTACATCGCCATCCTGATCATCTTCCCGCAGCCGCTGAATTGGACTGCCCTGCTGGTGATCCCGGCGATCGCGCTGTTCGTCATCAACGGCGTGTGGGTGTCGATCGTCTTCGGCATCCTCTCGACCCGCTTCCGCGACATCGGCCAGCTGCTGACCACAGCGGTGCAGTTGGTGTTCTTCATGACGCCGATCATCTGGACCACCGAGAACCTCGGCAAGCAGACCGGAGAGAAGTCGGAGCGACTCAAACTCGTCGAACTCAACCCGATGTATCACTACCTCGACATCGCGCGCGGCCCGCTGCTCGGCGAGTCGGTGGCCTTCTATCACTGGGCGGTCGTGATCGGCTGCACGATCGTCGGCTGGCTGATGGCGTTGGCCGTGATGCGCAACTACCGCGCCCGCGTGGCCTACTGGGTGTGACCGGCGGAGATAAGGCGACAACCATGGCGACCAGCAAGAGCACCGTCCGGGTGGACACCTGGGATGCGTGTGTTGACTTCCCGATCTTCGATGCCAAGACGCGCTCGCTGAAGAAATCGGTGATCGGTGCGGCCGGCGGCGTGATCGGCGCCAATGCGTCGAACGTGATCGTCGTCGAGGCCCTCAAGAACATCAATCTGCATCTCGAGCACGGCGATCGCGTCGGATTGGTCGGGCACAACGGCGCGGGCAAGTCGACCCTGCTGCGACTGCTGTCGGGGATCTACGAGCCGACGCGCGGGCACTGCCAGGTGACCGGCCGCGTCGCGCCCGTCTTCGACCTCGGGGTCGGCATGGACGCGGAGATCTCCGGCTACGAGAACATCATCATCCGCGGCATGTTCCTGGGACTGACCCGCAAGGAGATGCTCAAGAAGACCGACGAGATCGCGGAGTTCTCCGAGCTCGGCGACTACCTGAACATGCCGCTGCGCACCTACTCCACCGGTATGCGGGTGCGCCTCGCCCTCGGCGTGGTGACCAGCATCGATCCGGAGATCCTCATCCTCGACGAGGGTATCGGCGCCGTCGACGCCGAGTTCATGAAGAAGGCGCGGACCCGTCTCGAGGCGCTCGTGGAGCGCTCGGGCATCCTCGTCTTCGCCAGCCACTCCAACGAATTCCTCGCCCAGCTGTGCGACCGCGCCCTGTGGATCGACCACGGCGAGGTGCGCATGGACGGCGGCATCGAGGACGTGGTGAACGCCTACGAGGGACCCGAGGCGGCATCGCATGTGCGTGAGGTTCTCGATGGCCTGAAGAAGGAAGCCGACACCGCCGAATGAGCATGCGCGACAAGATCGTTGCGGTCGTCGTCACCCATCGGCGCGCGGAGCTGCTAGCCGCATCACTATCGGTCCTCGCCACACAGACCCGGCCCGTCGACCACATCGTCGTCGTCGACAATGCCGATGAGGCAGCGGTCGCCGAACTCGTTGCTACTCAGCCGGTTCCGACAACGTATCTGGGATCCGAGCGGAATCTCGGCGGGGCGGGCGGTTTCGCGCTGGGCATGCTGCACGCACTGGCCCTCGGCGCCGACTGGGTGTGGTGCGCCGACGACGACGGCCGGCCCGAGGGGCCCGAGGTTCTCGATATCCTGCTGGGCTGCGCGACCCGCCACAACCTCGCCGAAGTGTCACCGGTCGTCGTCAACATCGACGATCCGGATACCCTCGCCTTTCCGCTTCGACGTGGAATCGCCTGGCGGCGTAAGCGTTCCGAGCTATTCGAGAACGGCGAGGACAGCGGTGACGACCTGTTGCCCGGCATCGCGTCACTGTTCAACGGGGCCCTGTTCCGCGCGGACACCCTGGACATGGTCGGCGTCCCCGACCTGCGTCTGTTCTTCCGCGGTGACGAGGTCGAGATGCACCGCCGACTGCAGCGGTCCGGTCTGCCGTTCGGAACCTGTTTGACCACTGCGTATCTCCACCCCTACGGCTCCGACGAGTTCCGGCCGATCATGGGCGGACGGATGCACACCCAGTACCCGGACAACCCGACCAAGCGGTTCTTCACCTACCGCAACCGCGGCTACCTGATGAGTCAGCCCGGGATGCGGAAGTTGCTCCCGCAGGAGTACGCGCGTTTCGGCTGGTACTTCCTGGTGCAACAACACGACGTCAAGGGCTTCTCCGAGTGGCTGCGCCTGCAGCGGCTCGGCCGGCGGGAACGGTTCGTCCGACCGGAGTGAGGGGTGATTTACCCCGGTTCGTCGCCCCCGATCGAGTTCTCTCGCGCCGTTGGCGCTGCCTTTCCCGAACCTTGCCCCGCAAAACTAGAACGTGTTCTACTGTGGAGACGGACCACGACGGGCTATCCGGGAGTAGAGCATGCGTTTCACCTTCGCCGAGGCGATGACCGATCCGGCCTACTACGCGCCGCTCGCGCAAGCCGCCGAGGCAGCGGGATATGCGGGGTTCACGATTCCGGACTCACTCGCCTATCCCGAAGAGTCCGACGCGACCTATCCGTACACGCCCGACGGCAATCGAGAGTTCCTTGAGGGCAAGGCGTTCATCGAGACCTTCATCGAGGCGGCCGCCCTGGGAGCGGTCACCTCGACGATTCGCTTCACACCGTTCGTGCTCAAGCTGCCGGTCCGCCCGCCGGCCCTCGTCGCCAAACAGGCGAGTTCGGTTGCGTACCTGACCAACAACCGGCTCGCGCTCGGGGTCGGCACGAGCCCCTGGCCCGAGGACTACGACTTCATGGGGGTCGACTTCCGCAGGCGCGGAAAGCGTATGGACGAATGCATGGACATCTTCCGTGGGCTCACCTCCGGGGAGTACTTCGAGTTCCACGGCGAGTTCTACGACTTCCCGAAGATCAAGATGGCACCTGCTCCGACCGAACCGATTCCCCTACTCGTCGGCGGTCATGCCGACGCGGCGCTGCGCCGAGCGGTGGTCCGCGGCGACGGCTGGATGCATGGCGGTGGGCCGCCCGAGGAACTCGACGCCCTGCTCGACAAGATCACCGACATCCGCAAGGCCGAGGGAAAACTTAACGACCCCTTCGAGATCCACGTCATCTCGCTCGACGCCTATACCGTCGATGGCTGTAAACGCCTGGAGGACAAAGGCATCACCGATGTCATCGTCGGCTTCCGGTTGCCCTACATCATCGGCGACGACACCGAGCCCCTACAGAAGAAGCTCGATCACCTGAACTGGTACGCCGACAACGTGATCGCCAAGGTCAACGGCTGAGGGCAGCGATCACTTCTTCCGCACGTCGGTGACGATTCGCGTCATATCGTCGAGAAAGCGCTCGATGAGCCGCAGTTCGGCTTGACCATAGTCCTCCAGCGCCTCCACCGCCGGGACGATCAGCGGACCGAAAAAACCTCTACCAACAGTTCGCGCGTGCTCGGTCACCTCGACGAGGACTCGGCGACGGTCGTCGCGATCCGGCGTTCGCACGACCATCCCGCGTCGTTCGAGCCGATCGAGAATTGCGGTCACTGTCGCCGAGTTGAGTCCACCCAGGGTACGACCGAGCACCGCCGGCGTTACCGCCTCATCATCGCGTTCGGCCTCCAGCAGGACGATCAACGCTCGCAGATCGGTGGCGTGAAGCCCTTCGGACTTCGCGAATTGCGCACCGAACAGGTCCAATTCGACCGTCAACGCGCGCAACTCACGAATGAGCCGATACTCCGGTCGCGAATCGTCGAGGTTGTCGTCGCGGCGCATCGCTCGACAGTACCTCATCGATCAATTACCTTGATGATCAACTTACACGATCTTCGAGAGGACTGTCATGGCTGACGGCCACGCGTTCGCTTCAACCCCCGCTGGTCGCGAGTTCTTGGGCCTCTACCAAGCCCTACGTGAGCACTGGCCGACAGACGCCACAGACGCCGATCTGCCGTCCCGATTCGGCACGACTCACACGACATCATGGGGCCGCGGCACCGGCACGGATCTCGTGCTGCTGCCAGGAGCCGGTGCGACACTGACGGAATGGTTCACCGTCGCCGAACCCCTGGGCGCGCATCGGCGTTGCCACGCAGCGGACTTCATCGGAGACCCCGGGCTATCCGTCCCTGGACGCGACCGCATCCGGTCGGTCGACGATGTTCTCGAGTGGCTCCAAACGACGCTGGCTTCTCTGCGCGCAGACCGTCCGATCCTCGTCGGCCACTCCTACGGCGCGATGGTCGCCCTGGGCTTTGCGCTCAGGCATCCAGAACAGGTGAGCGGACTGGTGCTGCTCGACCCCAATTCATGTTTTGGACCAATGCGGATGCAATACCTCGCCCACGCAGTACCGATTCTGCTGCGGCCGAGTCGCTCTCGGCAGCGGACGTTTCTCGAATGGGAGACCGGCGGTGCCGCGTTGGATCATCAATGGCTCGAATTGTCGGCGATCGGCGCCGCACACTTCCCCTCCACTCGACCACGCGTCCCGCGCCGACCGAAGGCGGCGGCGCTGGCCGAGTTGGCGGTGCCGGTGTCGGTGATCCTCGCGGCAGGCAGCAGAGTCCATGACGTCGGCAAGATCGCAGCCTCGGCACGAGACTCTCTGCCGCACTGTCAGATTGACATCATCGATGGGGCCACTCACCACTCACTTCCCATGCTGCCGCAACCGGCCGTCACCACAGTGCTCGCTTCCGCATGCACCCAGTTCGCCGGCGGGTGACCCACCGAGCGTCGAACCGATGCAACTCGAATGCCGACAAGCCTCTATCACACCCCACCGACATGAATTCCAGTTGGGCCGAGCACTCAATCCCGTTGTCCACAAGCATCTTTCCCTGCACAGATCTGTCGAACACCCTTGCCCTACTGCATATGTTCGAGTACCATGGAGGCATCGCACCGATCAGCCACTGGGGAGGGGCCCATGATCGACACCACCACAACTCTCGACGTCAAAGATGTTGACGCCGAGGCGGTCTTCGCCGACATCGTCACCCGACTCAGTGACCTGCAATGGAGTCCGGACATGACCGGCCCGCAGGCTTTCGGCGCGATGAAACAAGTCCTGTTGTTGCGGAACCTCGTTGATCACCACGCCACCACCCTCACCGGCGAACTGGACCGACTGGGCGTCGCCGACCACAAAACCACCCGACTGCGGGAGCTGTTGATCAGCATGGGTTTCGCACCCTCGGTCGCTTCGCGGTATGTGCGGGTCGCCGGCACCACCGATATCGATCTGTTGTTGACACATGCCGCGGACGGATCCATCTCCTCCGAACACACCGACGCCATCGTCCGCGGACTGGCCCACATCGACACCCGCTCCCCCGAACCCCTCGACACCGTCCAACGCTGCGAGTTTCTGCGGAAACTCCTGTCGCACTACTTCGCCGGATTCACCCCCGCCGAGATCAACCTCTACGCGCGGCAGTTGGGGAACGAGTTGGCGGCCGACACACCTGGCGGGTTACCGGCCGCCGAGGACAAGACGATCAACTCCTACACCGACCGCATCACCGACGACGGACGGTTGGAGATCTCGGCGAACCTCGACATCATCGCCGGCGAAAAGACCCGCACCCTGATGGAAACCTTGTCGGCTCCCAAGCCTCAGCCCGATGGGTCCCCGGATCCGCGGACGCCCGAGCAGATCTGTGCCGCTGCGTTCGAAACGATCGTCGAACTCGCGGCACAAGGACTTGCGGACACCACCTTCTCCGCCAAACCGACCAACGGCCTGTTGTGGACATGGTCGGCCGACAACCCGGCCGTCGGCGGCGAGTTGCAGAACATGGGTGCGATCACCGAAGCCACCGCGCGGATGCTGTCGTGTGACACCACGATCACCAAGATCATGCTCGACCCCAATGGGGTACCGCTCAGTGTTGGTCAAGAGAAACGCTTCTTCACCCCCGGACAACGCAAAGCGTTGGTGGTGCGGGATCGCGGGTGCATCAAATGCGGAACACACGCCGGACGCTGCCAAGCACACCACGTGCACCACTGGGCCGATGGCGGTCCCACCGACCTCGACAACGGATGCCTCCTCTGCAGCAGTTGTCACGACGATGTGCACCACCACGGGTGGGACATCATCATGGGATTCGACCGACACCCCTGGCTGATCCCACCCGCCAGCGTGGATCCGAAACGACGGCCAGTGCCGTCGTATCACCGCCGCACCATGCGGCTCGACGACGCCGCAGCCTGATTCCCTGCACCCGGCCTGGCCGGGACCGCATCTGTTGTTTGAGAATTCCATAGAGAAATCCCCTCCCGATGGTCGAGGTACGTCGTGCCCGTGGCCCGGAATCCCGTCGGCACAAGGGGCCTCGAGGCTCGTCGCTGGCGCTCCTCGGCACCTCGACCACCGGGATGGAAGGCTGGAGCATTCCCGCGCCGGGTGGGAACGGTCCCCCCGATGGTCGAGGTGTGAGCCGCGTGCGGCGAGCCTCGAGACCGGCCGAGCGTTCAACCCGCTCAGCGTTGCATCCGTACGACCTGGGAGTGGTTGAACTGTGCGCGGCCGGTGATGTGGAGTCCGGCGGCCGAGATCTCCCGGTAGAGTGCCGAGTTGGTGAAATGAAATGGTTGGAAGAACCAATCCGACATGCCGCCGGGGTAGAGCACCGACATTCGTGAACGTTCGCCGTCGGTCACCACCCACACGACGTCGCAGCCGCGCGCGAAGCCTCGGTACGCCGACACCGGTTTCGGGACATCCCACAGTCGGCCCGACTGCGCGGCATCGATTTTCGGTCCGATGTCGTGGAGTCCGACGAAATCATCCGGCTTGGTCTGCAACACCACCCGCTGCGACTCCGGACTCCATGACGGCGCCCCGTCGAAGGCGACGCAATCCCCCGGGGCGGCATGCTCACCTATGTAGTCGCCCACGGCGGAGAAGTCGGTGCCGCCCATACGGCCGTACGGGCCACGCTGAGCCAGGTACTCCGGAGTTGCGGCAGCTGCGAGCGCCACCAGCACGACCACGGTGATCCACCGGTTCTCGCGGGCCACCGTCGTCGCCGACCACGCCAGCAGAAGGGCCAGCGCAGGAACCGTGAACACCAGATATCGGGGGGCATACAACTGGGTCCCGGTCCACGAGATGGCGAAGACCAGCACTGCCGGAATCAACAGCCAACACCAAGCGAGCACGCACAGCCCGGCGCGCTCGACCGACCACGTCAACACCGCCGCGACGAGCGCAACCGCCACCACCACACCGGCGACGATGAGATACGGCCACGACCCGACGAAGAACTCCCACAGGGCGTAGGTCACGACCCGCTGCATCGACATCTCCGGAATCCACGAGATCTGCGCACGCTGACCGTGGACCCACCAGGCGAACGGTGACACGACGATCACCACGGCGATCACTGTGACGGCGAAGCCACGAAATGCGTTGCGCTGCCTCAGCAACAGGTACGCGGCATGGGCCAGAAGCAGGGTGATAGCGAGAAAGAACCACACCACAGCGACGATCGCGACGAGCCCGTAGCCCAACCACCACCATCGCCCGCGGTCGGCGGCGACGATCAGCAGCCAGGTCAGCACGACCGCCAAGAACAGTGTGCCGGCGTAGGACCGGGCCTCGCTGCCCGCCCACATCACCCGGGGGACGGTGAGGAGCATCAGACCGGCCATCACCCCGAA
This sequence comes from Gordonia sp. L191, assembly GCF_030077625.1. Classification (NCBI taxonomy): domain Bacteria; kingdom Bacillati; phylum Actinomycetota; class Actinomycetes; order Mycobacteriales; family Gordoniaceae; genus Gordonia; species Gordonia sp. L191. The sequence goes on from NZ_CP125996.1 coordinate 4,823,050, forward strand.
GGGCAGATCCCACAACCGGTTCGCGAGCATGACCATCGCCGCGGCGGCCGCACCGATCGCGATCGCCGACGGAAAGCGCACCGAGAACTCCGACAACCCGAAGATCGCCGTCCACGGTTTGAGCAGAAGGTAGTACAGGGCGTGCACACCGTCGGTGTGGTGCACGAGCGAGAACAGTTGTGTGTAACTGCGATCGACCGAGGAGACGGTCGCCGCCTCGTCGTACCAGAACGACGGACGCCACGAACCCAGTGCCGAGAGCAGCACGCCGACCACACCGACGACCGAGCAGGCGACGAGCAATCGTCGCCGGTCGGTCCGTGGCGGCTCAGTCGCCGTCGAAGAGTCGTTGCCAGTTCTCATGACTGGTGAGTTCCGGCAGCGCCGCCTGCCATTGCGCGGCCAGCGCGGGTGCGTTCTTACGCAGTTCCAGACACAGCGAGGTGAGCTCGCGTAGCTGTCGCACCGCAATCTGCTTGTCGCGGCGTCTGATTCGGACACCGGTCTGCGACGCGTCGGTGACGATCGCCTCGGCGAACAGACCGACATGCCACCAGCGGGCACTGTGTGCCGGAATCGCGACGCGCCCACCGCCGACACGACCGAGCACCTGCTGCACCACCCGCTTGACCATCACCTGATCGAGCTTGTTGTCCTGCGGTTCATGGCCTCTGGTGACGATCCGCGGGTCGCCGACCAACCCTTCGACGGCTTCGTGGCGCACCGTGTCGGGATAATGCGAGCGCAGCTCCGAGAGTTCGGCGAGTTTGGTGCGTCCACCGTCGGCCAGTATCGACGGGCCGGACATGAAGTCGCGCACCGCGAGCAGAAACGTCTCGGCCAGCCCGTACTGCATCGAGACGATGTGCCCGGTGATCTCGCGGGCGACGGTGGTGGCGACCTCCGTCGGATCGAACCGCCCATGGATCGAGGCGACGATCAGCGCGTTACGCCAGCTGAAGTATCGCGACCAGTCGTCGTAATCCTTCAGGTGGAAGTCGGCATGCCACACACCGGCATTGGGCAACGTCACCGTCGCGAACCCGGCCTTGCGGGCCCGGATTCCGAATTCGATGTCGTCCCATTGGAAGAACAGCGGCAACGACAGCCCCGCGGCCACGACAGCCTCGGCCGGCAGCAGACACGTCCACCAGCCGTTCCAGCCGGCGTCGCTGCGCGCATCCTGGTGCTTCTTCAACGCGTTGAGCCCCGACTTGCCGAAAGCACCGGGAGTTCCGGCCTTGAGCTCGTCGAGGGCCTCCCACTCGCTGGTCATGTGCACGCGATAGGTCTCCGACAACAACAGCATCTGCGCTCCGACGATGACCGGGCGGGACGCATTGTTGGCCAGGGCCGACAGGCGCACCACCGACTCCGGCTCGCAGAGGATGTCGTCGTCCATGACGACGATGTCGGTCTCACACTCGCCGGATTTCGTCAGCTCGTGAATGCCGCGATTGAATCCGCCTGCGCCACCGAGATTCGGCTGGATCAGGTACTGCAGGCGTGGTCCCAGAACGTCTTTGACCTTCGAAAAATCGTCGTGGGCGTCGACGCGAGCGGTGCCCTGGTCGACGACGTACACCGAGTCGATCAGGTCCAGCGCCACCGGGTCCGAGGCCAGGGTCAGCAGCGTGGAGATGGCGTCAGCGGGACGGTTGTGCGTGCACATCACCACCGACATCAGCCGGTTGCGCTGCGGCCGGGGCACCGACCACGTCACCTCCGAAATCCGCGCGCCACCGCCAATTGCGGTGGCGTCGAACCAGATTGCGCCACCGTCGACGAAGCGCCGAACGTCGAGATCGAGGACTGCCCGGCCACGACCGGTCACCTCGACGGCGTCGATCGGACGCCATCGACCACTGGGATCGGAGGCCTTGATCTCCACTCGCAGCTGCGCATCGGGTGCGCACTCGTGATCGAACTCGAGTCGGACCGAAGAGATCGTCGTGTAGCGCTGCCAGTAGCTTGCGGCGAAACGGCCGAAATACGTGTTGGTACTGAGGATCGCACCGGGCTCCATACGGACCGTGGTCCGATCCGAGCGGACCAACGCGGCATTGGCGTCGACGTACATCCCCGGAACCACACGGGGATTCGGCCCCGCGAACAGGGTTCGCTGTACCAACATCCGGTCAATTTCCTGCTGCATCGGCCCTCAATAGTCGGTGGACGTGGCGAGTTGCGGTCACCCCAACCCGAACCGAGACTAGCTCACAGCGAACCATCAGCGACGCGCCCGACACGACATGTCCGTTGCTGCCACGTACTGTTCATCGCGGCCCTGACCACCCACCGTTACCGGTCGAGATCGGCAAGCGCCGCTCCGGCAGCGTGAAACCCGCACATGCCGTGCACCCCACCGCCCGGCGGGGTCGACGACGAGCACAGATAGACACCGCGAACGCCGGTACCGTACGGCCGCACCGTGACCCGAGGTCGCGCCACGAGGTGCAGCAGATCATTCGGTCCGCCTCCGATGTCACCGCCTACGTGGTTCGGATTGTCCTGTGCCAGTTGGGCCGGTGAGGTGACGTGCATGTCGACGATGCGATCGGCGAAACCCGGCGCGAATCGCTCGATCTGCGCGGTGATCGCCTCGGCCGCCGGCCCGTCGTATCCGGCGGGCACATGGGCGTACGCCCACAACGGACGCAACGTGCCGTCGGCGCGGCCCGGGTCGGCGAGCCACTGCTGCCCGACCAGTGTGAACGGCCGTTGCGGCATCCTCCCGGCGAGCACCTGTCGTTCGGCGTCGGCGATCTCGGTGTGGCTCCCGCCGAGGTGCACCGTGCCCGCACGCTCGCAGCCGGGTGCGGCCCAGCCGACCTCACCGTCGATCACGTAATCGACCTTGAATGCCGCCGCACGGGGCCGTCGGCGCCCGAACGTGCGGCGTAGCCGACGGGGCATCGCATCGCCGAGGATCTGCGCGGCGGCCTCCGGCAACACGTCGAGCACCACGACGTCGGCGTCGGCGAGATCGGCGCGATCACGCACGTGCACCCCGGTACGGACGTGGCCACCGAGATCACCGAGCAGTGCCGCCAGCGCCGCCGTAATCGACGAGGAGCCGCCCTGCGCGACCGGCCACCCGTGGCGATGCCCGGCGGCCACGAGCATGACGCCGGCCGCCGACGACCCCGGCCGGTCGAGCCGGGTGAAGCCGTGCGCGGCCATCCCGGTGAGCAGCGCACGCGCCTGCGGGGTGCGTAGGAAGCGCGCCAGGACCGTCGCGGGCGGCAGCACCCGCAGGCCCGTGCGTGCGAGGACCAGCGGATGCCGTGGCAGGTGCGCGACGGGCCGGAGGATCTCCGAGGCGACGTCGTCCATCCGCGCCGCGAGCGGGCCGAACAGCGCCTTCCACCGCGCGCCGTCGACTCCGAGCGCCCGCGCGGTCGCGTCGAGATCGCGGTACAGCAGTCCGGCGGTGCCGTCGTCGAGGGGATGGGCGCAGTCGATCTCCGGCCACCGCCACCGCAGCCCGTACCGCTCCAGCGGCAACGACGCGAGAAACGGCGACGCCACCCCGAGCGGATGGAACGCCGAGCAGTGGTCGTGCAGGACACCCGGCCGCATCAGCTCGCTGCTGCGGGTTCCGCCGCCGATGTCCGCGGCCGCCTCGAGCACCTCGACGTCGAGCCCGGCCTGCGCCAGGCGAACGGCGGCGGCCAGCCCGTTCGGGCCCGAACCGACGACGACCGCACGGGTCATTTGATCTTGAAGATCACCGCGTGCTGAACGATGAAGTTGATGATCGTCGCCAGGCCCTGCGCGATGACGTAGGCGAGCAGGCTGTAGAGCAGCTTCTCCGGCCACTGATGCGACAAGAAGGTGTAGACGCCGACGTTGACGACGAACGTCACGCAATAGAGCACGGCGACGGCGACGAAGCGGGCCATGCTGGGTTCGGCGCGGAAGGTCCAGCGCCGATTGAAGATGTAGGCGGTGGTGGTGCCGCAGACGAAGCCGACCGCCTTGGCGAATCCGGCCGGCACCCCGAGCCCGTACTGCAGGATCGCGGTCAGACCGAAGTCGAGGATGCCCGAACCGACGCCGGTGACGATGAACCGGAAGATCTGCGTCGCCAGCGGGACGTTGGTGGACGCCTCCTGATCGTCGAGCGGCAGCTCAGGGACCATCGGCGCATGTCGGGTCGCGAAATCGTCGTGCCCGATCTCGTGCGGGCTCGTCTCGTGCGGGCCGTTCGGCTCACCGGGGATGGGGTCTGGCACGCTGCCACCCTAGACCCTCCGATACCGCACCCGTTCAGAACTCCTCTTCGATGTCGGAGTTGCGCGCTGCGCCCTCACCGCGGTCGAGTCCTTCGAGATCGGTGAGGTCACTCGCGTCGAGCTCGAAGTCGAACAGATCGATGTTCTCGAGCTGACGGCCCTTGTGCGAGGACTTGGGCACCACGCCGATCTCCTGCTGCACCGCCCACCGCAACGCGATCTGGGTGGGCGACTTGCCGTATTTGCGGGCCAGTCGGATGATCGTGGCGTCGCCGAGCATGCCCTCCTTACGCCCGGTCGGATGCCACGCCTGCGCATGGATTCCCTTGTCCTGCATGAACTGTCGCAGATCACCGCGAGCCAGCGCGGGCGAGCACTGGATCTGGTTCACCTCGGGCCACCGCCCGGTCTCGTCGTAGAGCGCCTGCAGGTGGTGTTCCCGGAAGTTGGAGACGCCGGGCACCCGGATGAACCCCTCGTCGGCCAGTGTGAGCAGGGCTTTCCAGGAGTCGACCATCCGGCCCAGACTCGGGCACGGCCAGTGGATCAGGTAGACGTCGATCCAGGACACCCCGAGCCGACGCGCACTCTCCTTGGCAGCAGTGATCGCCTCGTCGAATCCCTGGTCGCCGCCACCGAGCTTGGTTTGCACGATCACCTCGGAGCGGTCGATCCGCGACTCCTCGATCCCCATGCCCACGCTGAGCTCGTTGGAGTAGCGCGACGCGGTGTCGAGTAGGCGGTAGCCGGAATCGAGCGCGTGCGAAACCGCCTGAGCGCACGGCATTCCGAGCATGTCGAAGGTGCCGAGGCCGACCAGCGGCAACGCGAATCCGGACGCGAGGGTGACCGACGGTATGTCCACCTGCCCAGGATATGGGGCAAAGCGGTGGCGGCGCCCGACAACTTCCAGACGGCCCTACCAGTTCGAGACGGCCCGACCACTTCGAGACCAAGCCGCCACGGCGGGGAACCGATGGCGATAGGTTCGATCCATGTTCCGCCGTCTCCCGCGCACTCGCCGTCTCACCCTCGCCTCCGTCGCCATCGCCACGCTGATCTCTTTGCCGGCGCTGGCCACCGGTCCGGCCCACGCCGACGACGACGCCACCCCCGCCCCGGTCACCTCCGGACTCGACGCCACCGGCTACTCCGGACCGATCGGTGCGCCCGGCGCGCTGATCACGCAGGTGCCGTTGGCATCGTCGGTGAGCATCCCGGCGGCCGGTCGCGCCTACCGCGTCCTGTACTCGACGCGTGACATCCACGGACGCCCGGCGGTCAGCTCCGGTGAGGTGCTCCTGCCGAAGCGTCCCGCACCGGCGGGCGGGTATCCGGTGATCGCATGGGCGCACGGGACCACCGGCCTCGGCGACAACTGCGCGCCGTCGGTGCTGCCGCACAGTGACCGCGACGCCACATACCTGGGCCACTGGCTCGATCAGGGATATGCGATCGTCGCCACCGACTACGTCGGCCTCGGCACACCGGGCTTCATGAACTACCTGAGCGGGACCGCGGAGGCCCAGTCGGTGGTCGACTCGGTCCGCGCGGCGCAGCAGATGGATCTGCCGCTGGCCAAGAAGTGGGCGATCGTCGGCCAGTCGCAAGGGGCCGGCGCCGCACTCAACGCCGCACGCCGGGCGACGGCACTCTCGGCGGGCAGCGGCCTGGACTATCGCGGTGTGGTGGCCACCGGCACCCCGGCCAACATCGAGCAGATCGTGGCGCTGGGCGCGCCGGCACCGGTTGCCCTGCCGACCTCGCTGAACGTCTACACCGCCTACATCCTCGCCGGCTTCGCCGATGCCCGCCCCGACGTGAACGTGCCGGGCATCCTCACCCCGCGGGGCCGGCAAATCGTCGCCAAGGCACGCACGCTCTGCTACGCGGAGATGCAGCCGGTGGTCCAGGGCGTCACGCTCGGCGAGTTCCTCGCCAAGCCGGTCTCGTCGATCCCGAATGTGCGTGCAGCACTGACCGACTACATGGGCACCCCGTTCTCGGGGTACGACCGGCCGATCTTCCTCGGGCAGGGACTCCTCGACACCGATGTACCCGCACCGTCGGCGTTGTCGTTGTACGCGCAGATGGTCGCCGCGGGCCAGCCCGTCGACTTCCACGTCTACCCGACCCAGGATCACTCGGGGACCGTGCTCGCCTCGATGCCCGACTCCACCCCGTTCGTCGCGCGAATCATGAAGTAGCCCATCATGACCGCCACGGCGACCTACGACGACGTCATCATCGGCGCCGGGCACAACGGGCTGACCGCGGCCGCCTACCTGGCTCGGGCGGGCCGGTCGGTGCTGGTCCTCGAGGCCGCCGACCACGTGGGCGGCGCGGCCGTCTCGGCGATGGCGTTTCCCGGTGTCGCAGCACGGCTTTCGCGCTACTCCTACCTGGTGTCGCTGTTGCCGCGGGAGGTCATCGCCGACCTCGACCTCGACGTCGAACTGATCCGGCGACGCTACTCGTCGTACACGCCGCTGCCGTCGAATCCCGCGCACGGTCTGCTCGTCGACACCGCCGACGAGCAGGCCACCGCCGCCGCCTTCGCCCGCATCACCGGCAGCGACACCGAATTCGGGGCGTGGCAATGGGTGTACGAGCGGATGGGTGAAATCGCGCGGCGCCTGTTCCCCACCCTCATCGAGCCGCTGCGCTCGGCCGACCAGATACGCGCGCACGTGACCGACGGGGACTCCTCCCTCGCCGAGATGTGGGAGTTGCTCACCACCCGGCCGCTCGGCGAGCTCATCGAGCGGTACTTCGACGACGACGTGGTGCGCGGGATCGTCGCGACCGACGGGCTGATCGGTACCTTCGCCGACCTGCACGACCCCTCCCTGCAGCAGAACATTTGTTTCCTCTACCACCTCATCGGTGGCGGAACCGGCGACTGGGACGTCCCGGTCGGCGGGATGGGCGCCGTGTCGGGAGCGCTGTATCAGGCGACGCTGGCCGCCGGCGCGGTGATCCACACGAACTGCCGGGTGGTCGGCGTCGACCCGGCCGACGGGACCGTCGAGTTCGTGCGCACCGAGGCGAGCGCCACCGAGGCCGGCGGTCATCGGCAACGCATCGGTCGGGTGCGTGGCTCGATGGTGCACGCGGCGTGCGCGCCCGTGGTCCTCAACACCATGCTCGACGACCCCGTCGACACCGAGCACGCGCCGCGCGGCGCCCAGCTCAAGATCAATCTGTTGCTCGACCGGCTGCCGGAGTTGCGGGACCCGAACGTCGACCCGCGGGCCGCGTTCGCGGGCACCTTCCACATCAACGAGTCCTACGAGCAACTCCACACCGCCTGGGCGCAGGCCCGCCGCGGCGAGGTACCCAAGGTACCGCCCTGCGAAATCTATTGCCACACACTGTCGGACACGTCGATCCTGGGCGCCGATCTCGCCGGCAAACACACCCTGACCCTCTTCGGCCTGCACATGCCGCCCGAGGTGTTCGCCGCGCCCGGCGCGACGACCCACGCCGTCGAGGCCACCCTGGCGTCCTTGGATTCGGTTCTCGCCGAGCCCATTGCCTCGGTCATCGCGACCGACGTCCACGGCAACGCCTGCATCGAGGCCAAGACGCCCCTGGATCTCGAGGATGCCGTGGGCTTGCCCGGCGGCAACATCTTCCACCGCTCGCTGCAGTGGCCGTGGGCACCTGAGGACGCCGGCGTCGGCACCTGGGGCGTGGAAACACGGCACCCGCGGCTGCTGCTGTGCGGCGCCGGGGCCCGCCGCGGTGGCGGGGTCAGCGGCATTCCGGGACGCAATGCCGCGGCGGCCGTACTGGGCTGGTGAGGCACTCCGTCCCCGCCGACCCGCCCGGCCCGTCGGCGCGGGCGGGTACTCTCTACCCCGATGTCTACTGAAGAATTGCTGCCGATCACGACCCGCACGCTGGTCGGATGGTCGCGCACCACACCCATCGAAGGGCATGTCCTCTCGACGCCGTATCCCGAGGTCATCGCCGAGGCAGTGGCCCGGGTCGCCGACGACAACGCCGACAAACCCGACTACCTCAAGCGTGGCGTGATCGCCCGCGGGCTCGGCCGCTCCTACAACGAGTCGGGCCAGAACTCCGGCGGCCTGACCATCGACATGACGCCGCTGACGCGCATCCACTCCCTCGACGAGGAGACCGGGATCGTCGACGTCGACGCCGGATTGTCGATCGATCACCTGATGAAGGTGGTCGTGCCACGTGGCTTCTGGGTGCCGGTGATGCCGGGGACCCGACAGGTGACCATCGGTGGTGCCATCGCGCATGACATCCACGGCAAGAGTCACCACGTCACCGGTAGCTTCGGGAACACCGTCGTCGAGATGCATCTACTCGTTGCCGACGGGCGGGTCCTCGTGATCACGCCGGACGGTTCCCCCGACGATCCCGACGGTTCGCTCTTCTGGGCCACGGTCGGCGGAATCGGGCTCACCGGCATCGTGCTCCGCGCCAAGATCGCGCTCAAGCGCACCGAAACCGCATACTTCCTCGCCGACACCTTCACCACCAACAGCCTCGACGAGACGATCGACCTGCATCTCGGGCAGCGCTACGAGGACGGCTTCGAGTACGCGTCGGGCTGGTTCGACACCATCAGCGGCCCACCGAAGCTGGGCCGCGGCACCTTCAGCAGAGGCAACCTCGCGAAGGTCGACGATCTGCCCGCGAAGCTGAAGAAAGACCCGCTCCGGTTCGACGCGAAGCCGCTGATCACCCTGCCGAACATCTTCCCGCGCTACCTCGACAACAAGCTCGACTTCTCGCTGGTGGGAGAGTTCTACTACCGGCTCGGCTCCAACAAGCGCAACATCATCGAGAGCCTGCCGCAGTTCTATCACCCGCTGGATCTGATCGCGGAGTGGAACAACGCCTACGGTCGCGGCGGCGGCTACCCGCGGGGCGGTGGCTTCACCCAGTACCAATTCATCGTGCCCACGGGCAACGAGGCCGAGTTCAAGAAGATCATCACCGACATCCAGGCGTCGGGGCACGTCAGCTTCCTCAACGTGATCAAGCTGTTCGGCGACGGCAACCGCGCACCGCTGAGCTTCCCGTTCCGGGGCTGGAACGTCTGCCTCGACTTCCCGCTGCGCAAGGGGCTCGCCGAGTTCCTCAACGACCTCGACCGCCGCGTGATGGAGATGGGCGGACGCCTCTACACCGCCAAGGATTCGCGGACCTCGGCCGAGAGCTTCCACAAGATGTATCCCGAGATCGATTCGTGGATCGCGACGCGGCGGGCGATCGACCCGAACGGCGTGTTCATGTCCGACATGGCGCGCCGCCTCGAACTCGCCTGATCCCACTCCCCCACAACAGCTTTCCGGAGCTGTCGACACCAGAGAGATTCGTTCATGTTCAACGCCGTTGGCGCACCGCAATCCATCCTCGTCCTCGGCGGCAGTTCCGAGATCGGACTGGCGATCGCGGGTGAATTCCTCAAGCGCGGCCCGGCACGCGTCGTCCTGGCCGTGGTGCCCGGCGACCCGGCCGCCGACGCCGCCGTCACCACCGTCAAGTCGGCCGGCGCCACCGAGGTCGAGGTGATCGACTTCGACGCCCTGAAGCCCGAGACCCACCCCGAGGTCATCGAGAAGGCCTTCGCCGGCGGCGACATCGACCTGGCGATCGTGGCCGCGGGCGTGCAGTTCGACGACGAGGCCGTCTGGCAGGACCACAAGAAGGCCGTCACCGAGGTGACGATCAACTACACCGCCGCCGTCAGCGTCGGCGTCCTACTCGGCGAGAAGTTCAAGCAGCAAGGCCACGGCCAGATCGTCGCCATGAGTTCAGTTGCCGGCGAACGGGTTCGGCGCTCCAATTTCCTCTACGGCTCGTCCAAGGCCGGACTCGACGGGTTCTACCTCGGTCTCGGTGAGGCACTCGCCCCGTCGGGCGCCCACGTGCTGGTCGTCCGCCCGGGCCAGGTCCGCACGCGGCTGTCGGCGAACGTCGCCGAGGCTCCGCTCACGGTCAACAAGGAGGACGTCGCGCGTGCCGTCGTCGCCGGCGTCGATGCCCACAAGGAGATCATCTGGGTGCCGGGTCCGTTCCGGTTCATCATGATGGGGCTGCGCCATGTGCCGCGGAAGGTGTTCCGCAAGCTGCCGGTGTAGCTGTCCTGCCGGTGTAGTTGTCCTGCCGGTGTGGTTGTCGTCGACCGGCACGTAGATGTAGCAGAAGGTCACGCCATGGGCGAACGTTCTGCTACGTCTGCGCTCGCCCGGGTCGCGGTGGCCCGCATCATCCACCAGCCTGTCACCGCGGCACAGCCCGATACCGCCAGCAGGGCGCCGAAGGCAACCTGAAATGCGTTCTGCGGGTCGGCTACTCGCGTCGCGATGAGCACGGCGAAGATCGCTCCGCCGAACGAACCCCCCACCCGTTGCAACACGTTGACCTGCGTGACCCCGTCGGCAAGCTGATCGGTGCGCACCGCCTTGTACGCGGCAACCCCGGCCGGCATCGCGGTGAGCGAGACGGCCGCACCGAGTACGACCAGCAGGGGCTGCACGACGACCAGCGGCGCGGTCGTGGGCAACACCATCAACGCGCCACTGCCGACCATCGCAAGGAATCCGCCGGCCAGCGCGACCGGCCCGGGGCCGTATCGATCGATCCAGCGACCGGTGAACGGCGCGCACACCGCGGTCGCCAGCGCGGCGCCGAGCAGGTTGAGTCCCGTGGCCAACGCATCGAGGTCTCGGGCCAGTTGGAAGTACAGCGTGAACACCAGTCCGCTGCCGAAGACCAGCGCACCGGAGAACAACGCGGCGACGCTGCCCACCCGGAAGCCCCGCACGCCGTAGAGCGACAGATCCATCAACGGATTCTCGGCGCGGCGGCTGACGACGACGAAGGCCACCAGGATCACCACCCCGGCGCCGAGCGCGGCGCCGATGAGCGGCGTGAGCTTCCCGGCGTCGCCCCACTGCGTCATCCCGAACATCACCAAGGGCAGACCCGCCGTCGCGAGAATCACCCCGGACCGGTGCAGCCGAACCGCCGGATCGGCTACTCCACGAGGAATCATCCTGCGCCCCAACACAACCCCGACCACGCCGATCGGGAGGTTGATCACGAACAACCAGTGCCACGACAATCCCGTCAGGATCAGCCCACCCACGAACGGGCCAAGGGCCGGTGCGGCCCCCACCACGATCCCCAGGGCACCCATCACGCGGCCGAGCCGTTCGGGCCCGACCGCCTGTCCGAGGATCGTTTGACCCGCGGGAATCAGCACCCCACCGGCAAGCCCCTGCAGCACTCTCGCGGCGATGAGCAGCCCGATACCTGGCGCCATGGCGCACAACGCCGATGCCACCGTGAAGGCGGCGAGAGCGTGCAGCCAGATCACGCCGGTGCCGTAGCGACGACCCAGCCACCCGGCCAACGGCAACGAGAGTGCCAGCGCCAGAAGGTAGGCGGTCGCGACCCACTGTGTCTGCGACAGCGGCGCTTCGAGATCGGCGCCGATGTCGGTCAGGCCGACGTTGACCACCGACACATCGAGTCCGGTGGCGAACGCGCCGAGCACGATCACCCCGCACAGCCGCCTCGTTCGCCGGTCGAGACGAGGATCGGAACGCGTTGTGGCACGAGCTGATACACGCCTCATGTCGGCACCGACGCACGCAACGGGCGCAGGGCCGCCGACCACTGCACGAGTTCGTCGAGCATGCGCTCGAAGCGGTGGACGCGCCGCTCGCCGGGTTGCGGCTCGTCGAGCAGGGGCAGGTCGAAGTCGGCGATGTCGATGATCGACACGTCGGCCCGACCGGCCAGAGCCTCGCGGGCGAGATGCGCCGCCCATTCGGCGACCAGATACGACCGTCGTCCCGGGCGCGTGCTCCCGACGAGAACCGCCAGGCGTAGCCGTTCCGAGTCCGACTGCTGTGTGGAAGGTGAAGGTGTCATGAGCTCAAAGTACAACGATCATTGCACTTAGTGCAATGTTGATTGCACGTTTGGTTGGTGGGACCATGTTCGGATGCGAGCAGACAAGCAACGGGCGCTTCTCGACGGGGCGCTACGGGTCTTCGCCCGTGACGGGTACAGCCGCGCGAGCATCACCGACCTCGCAGCCGAGTCCGGGGTCTCGACGAGGACCATCTACAACCAGTACGGCGACAAGGAATCACTGTTCAAAGCGGTGATCCTGGATAGCGCCACACGGGTTGCCGAACTGCAGATCGCCACGGCCGACCGCCTCCTGGGCCGGATCGTCGAGCCGGAAGCAGATCTGATCGCCTTCGGTCGGCATTGGTCGACGACGGATCCCGCGGTGGAGACCCATTTCGCGATGGTGCGGCAGATCAACGCCGACGCCGCGCACATCGCGCCGGAGACGTTGCGCGCCTGGCGTGACGCCGGGCCGTTGCGGGTCCGACACGCGATCGCCGGGCAACTGCGGCGTCATGCCGACGCAGGCATGTTCGTCATCGACGACGCCGAGATCGCCGCGCTGCAGCTAATCATGCTCACCGCCGGGAGCGTGCAGGAACTCCCGGCAGTCCGCGGTCCGGGCGACCCGGACACCGTCATCCGTGCCGGGGTCCGCACGTTCCTCGCCGCCTACGCCGCTCGGCCGCCGGGTGAGACACAGCCGTCTGCGCGATCAGGCGCCGCAGCCGGGTGATCCGTGGCCTGACCGGCACCACGTCAACTCCGAACCGGTTTCGCCGAGACCTGTCGTGACGAGGATCTCCGTGCCCGCGGAATCGACTGTCGGCGTTGCGGTGAACGTCTGGCCGGTGGCCATACCGCCGACGCCGTCGCCCGACCTCTCGATCAACCCGGTGAACGTCGCGGTGATCACGCCCCGGTCGATGGTCCAGGTGAATCCCCATTTCTCGCCGTCGATGGCGTTGGCACCCAAGAACACCGACCCGGTGGTGTGGTCGCCGTTGAACGTCAACGAACTCTCGTGACGCTGCCAGGCACCGAGGTAGGCCGACGCACCGATACCGTGGCCGGGCGGCAGGGGGTTGGTGGTCGGCGGTCGAGTGCCGACGGGAGACGCCAGCGCGTCCCCGGTGGTGGTCTCGACCGGACTGGTAGCGATGATGCTCGTCGCGACGGTGCCGGACACCGGTGCCGACGCACGCGTGGTCTGTGTCGCGGTCACGGTGACCACACTCGACGCCGACGACCCGGTGCCGGTGTCGGCGCACCCGGTCACCAGCGGCAAGGCCGCCACAGCGGCCACGACTCCTACCCACACCCAACGGTGGCGCATGACGAACCCCATTCCTTAGCCGAGCAAAGTTGCGGACAAGGATGTGATCGCCGTCATGACCAGGCCGGTTACCGTGGTCGGCCGGTTGACCGACCACGCGCGACCCGGCGGCGTGGACCCTCAGGGCGCGCGCCGCTCCCACGCCTGATGGAGCAGGTCGTCGACGAGCGCGTCGTCGGCAACGTCGAGATCGACCTCGAGAGCGGAAAGCTTTTTACCCCAATAGAACTCGCGACAGGAGTCGGGATGACTCACCGCCTCCGAACGGATGCCGTGCTCGTCGAGCATGACGCGCAACCGATTCGACGTGGGCAGGGTGGCGATGATCCTGCCGCCGAGCCGGAACGACGGGAAGCCGTGGTGGTCACGCTCGACCACATCGGGGAGAGCGAGCGCGAGGTCGCGGACGACGCTCTCTGCGGTCACGGGCCCTCCAGCGGGGTGTGGAAGTACCAGAGGTGCCCCTCGAGGTCTCGCACGCCGTATTCGCGCACGCCATAGGGCTGGTCGGTCGGTTCCGCGACGATCGTCGCGCCGTATTCGCGGGCCCGCTCGTGGTGCGCGTCGACGTCGTCGACGGCGATGACGACCATGCTGCTGACCGCACCGAGCTCGCGCGGGGATCGGTAGCCCTCACCACTGGGGTGTAACCACAACGCCTGGTCTCCGGCGTAGACCTCCGCGTGTACCGCCGTCCCGTCCGGGGAGCGTTCGATCGGCCCCCCGGTCAGTCCGAACGTCTCGATCAGAAAGGCGTGCGCCGCAGGCAGGTCGTCGTAGACGAGCAGCGTGGTGGTGCCGCGAACCGGTGAATCGAGCATGGTCATCTCCTCCATGATGGTGAACAGGTCGTTGGACGACGCCTGTCCGAAGCTGTCGATCACGCGTGTGATCGCCCGCAGGTGTGTGCTGAGCCGTGCGGTGGCCGCAAGGGCACGCTCTGTCTCCGCGGCGTGGCGCGACACCATCTCCGCCATGTCCCACTCGGGATCGTCGAGCAAGGCCCGGATGTCGGCGAGCCCGAACCGCAGCCGCCGCAGCGCCAGGATTCGGTACAACCGTGCGACGTTGTCGGGGTCGTAGAGCCGGTGCCCGCCCGAGGTCCGCCCGGAGGGTTGCAGCAATCCGGACTGGTCGTAGTGCCGCAACGTCCGCACCGTGACGCCGGTCAGCTCGGCGAGTTCACCGACCCGCCAACCGTGCTCACTCGCGCCGAGGGGCGTCGAACCGGTGGTACTCGTGCGGGTGGTCGCCATGGATACGAAGACTAGAAGCTGACGCCGCGTCCGATGCAAGCCTCGACAGTGAGCATTTACCGACGCCGTCGGGGTCCGGGTACCGGCGCTACTGCTAGAACTGGTGGCGTGACGTCAACGCAGAGCCCGGCCACCGACGCCCCCCGACCGCCCGGGGCCGCGGCCCGTCGCCTCGCGAATCCGCACGTCATCACCGTGATCGAGCTGGTCGTGGCCGTCGTGATCGGCGGAGTCGTCGCAATGGTCGGACTCAAGGTGATCGACGCCGTCCAGTGGCCCGCGTTCAATTCGTCGAACGTCACACGGGCGTTGACCACCGTCGGTCAGGTGATCGCGGTGCTGCTGCTCGTGGGCGCGGCGATCCTGTATCGCTACGGCCGGTCGCGATGGCTGACCACGCTGGTGTCGACGGTCGGCGTGGCCGGGCTGGTCACCGCCACCCTCGGCATGCCGCTCGGCGCGACCCGGCTCTATCTGTTCGGCCTCTCGGTCGATCAGCAGTTCCGCACCGAGTACCTGACCCGCATGACCTCGAGCCCGCATCTGGCGGACATGACCTACGTCGATCTGCCGCCGTACTATCCGGCCGGGTGGTTCTGGTGGGGTGGGCGGTTCGCCAACGCGATGGGTCAGCCCGGCTGGGAGGCCTACAAGCCGTGGGCCATCCTGACGATCGCGGTGGCCGCCGCGATCGGTGTGGTGCTGTGGAACCGGATGCTCGGCGCCGACCGGGGCGCGGCGGTCGCATTGGCGGTCACGGTGACCACCCTGATGCAGGCCTCCCCCGAACCGTATGCGGCGGTGCTGATCGTGATCGGCATCCCGCTGCTGATCCCGATGATGTACGGCCTGCGCGGACACGGACGTCTCGCCGACGGCCCATCAGGGTGGTTGCGTTCGGGGACCAGCTGGTGGGCGGTCGTCGCAGGTGGGGTGTTCCTCGGACTGTGCGCCGCCTCGTACACCCTCTATGCCGGACTGTTCGCCGGGGTTGCGGTTCTGATGGCGCTGGCGGTGATCGCCGTCGGCTGGCGTGGGGTGGCGAACAAGGCCGTTGCCGCGCAAGCGGTTTCCGCGGCGAGGCGGAGCCTGGTCATCGCGGTGGCGGTGCGGCTGATCGTCATGGCGGTGGTCTCGGGCCTGATCGCACTGCTGGTGTGGACGCCGTATCTGCTGGCGCGGCTGCGTAACGAACCGTCGAGCGGGGGCACCGCCGAGCACTATCTCCCCGGCCGCGGATCGGTGCTGCCGCTGCCGATGTTCGAGTTGAGTCTGACCGGTGCGATCACGATGATCGGGCTGCTGTGGATTCTGCTGCGGTTCCGGCAGCGCACGGTGGCCCTGACCTTCGGGATCACCGTTGTCGGCATCTACCTGTTCTGCCTGTTGTCGATGCTGCGCACCGCCACCGGCTCCACCCTGCTCTCCTTCCGCCTCGAGCCGATCCTGATCGCGGTGCTCGCCGCCGCGGGTGTGCTGGGCGTCGTCGATCTCGCACGCTGGGCGGTCGGGCGCTTCGGCGACATCCGCGTCGTCATCGGTGTGGTGGCGGCGATCGCGGCCGTGGCCATGGCGCAAGGGATTCCGGACTATCTCTCCAACGAGATCAACACCGCCTACACCGACACCGACGGCTTCGGGCAGCGCGCCGACCAGCGGCCGGCCGGCGCCGAATCGTTCTTCCCGCAGATCGATCGGCTCATCACCGAACAGACCGGACGACCGGCCACCGACAACGTGGTGCTCACCGCCGACTACGGCTTCCTCTCGGTCTATCCGTACTGGGGGTTCCAGGGGCTGACCTCGCATTACGCCAATCCGCTCGCCGAGTTCGACAAGCGCGCCGCGACCATCGAGAAGTGGACTCAGGCAACGACTCCCGACGAGATGATCAACCAGCTCGAGCATTCGCCGTGGCGGGCACCCAACGTCTTCCTGTTCCGCTACTCCGCGGGCGGATACACGCTGCGGCTGGCGCAGGACGTCTACCCCAACGACCCGAACGTCAAGCGCTACACGGTCACCTTCGACCCCAAGGCCTTCGCCGACCCACGGTTCGAGGTCACCGAGGTTGGGCCCTTCGTGCTGGTCGTGCGGAAGTGAGGCCATGATCATGCCGGCCGAGAAGATGGTGATCAGCCGGGTCGACGGCGCGTCGTCGACCGCTTGGTTCGTCGGCACGGCAGCCGTCAACTGGGTTGTCCTGCAGGATGATTCCGGAGTGACCCTGATCGACGGCGGGTATCCGCGTCAGGCGGCCCTGGTCGAGGAGTCGATCACGAGGGTCGGTGCGAGCCCGTCCGACATCCGGGGTGCACTGCTCACCCATGCCCACGTCGATCACATCGGCGGGCTGGTGAGTCTCGCCGCGCGTCATGGCTTTCCGGTGTTCGCCGACCCGGACGAAGTGGGCCACGCCCGCCGCGACTATTTGCAGCAGGCGTCGCCGATCGGCATCGCATCGGTCGCCCATCGGCCGCGCGTCTGGCGTTGGCTGGCCGAGGTTGTGCCGCTGGGTGTGTTGAGCCGCAAGGGCATCGGGTCGACCCAGCCCTTTGCGCACACCGCGGATCTGCCGCGTCCGCTCGATCTGCCGGGCGCGCCGGTGCCGGTGGCGTCACACGGGCACACCGACGGTCACAGCGCCTACCTCGTCGCCGACGGGGCGGTACTGGTGTCCGGGGATGCACTGGTCAGCGATCACCCGATCTCGGGAATCTCCGGCTGCCAGTGCATCCCCGACGTCTTCCAGCACGACGTGGCTGCCGCCCGGCGCAGCGTGGAGGCGTTCACCACTCTCGATGCGACAGTGCTGTTCCCCGGCCATGGGCCGCGTGTCGACGGCTCGGTGGCCGAGATGGCACGTGAGGCATTGGCGCGCTAGGGGTTGTCGCGCCGGGGGTTGTCGCGCCGGGGGTTGTCGCGCTAGGGGTTGTCGGGGCCGCCTTCGGCGAGCTCCTTGATCGTCGTCAGGCGGCGCTCCCATCCGCGGGCGATCACCTCGAGGCTGCGAGCCACTTCGGAGAGCCGTGCGCCGACGGCCTCGTAGCGCACCTCGCGGCCCACCCTGACCGGCTCGACGAGCCCCGCGTCGGTGAGCACCTTGAGGTGTTTGGCGATGCCCTGCCGCGAGATCGGGAGTTGGGTGGCCAGCGCCGACGCCGACGCCGGGCGCCGGCCGAGTTCGACGAGCACCTGCCAGCGGGTGTCGTCGGCGAGCGCCGCGAACACCTCGACCGGAGCCGGGCGGGTGGAACTCTGGTCAGGCACGCGAATGTTCCTCGGTGAGAGCGGCTCTGGCCAACTCGAGTTCGAATCGCCAACCCTCGGTGTGATCCTCCAGCCGCGACCGGCGATTGACATCGGACTCGTCGAGCGAGGCGAACCCACTCTCGGCAACTTTCACCTCGACACCGGAATCGGTGGGGGTGAGCCAGAATTCGACGAGCGTGGAGGTGCTCGACGGATCGTCGGCGTCGATGAGCCAGCGGAACGCGGCGTAGCGGGGCTCGTCGAGTTCGACGATCAGCATCGAGAAACTGCCGTGCACCGGGTCGACGACGGTGGTGATGCCGTCGCGGGTCTCGATCCGATGCTCAGTGAGGGTCTTGTCGTTGATGTACCAGCCGGGTTCGCTGACGAGATCCCAGACCCGTTGCACGGGTGCGTCGATGAGGACCTGGTGCTCGATGCGGTCGAGGTCGGTGGTCATGAGAGGGCCTTTCGCCGGAGGATTATGTGCAACTCGATAGTTGCACCAATGATCCGGATTCGCAACCCTTGGGTTGCAGTCAGGGTCGGTCGGCGTCGACCATCTCAGCCAGCCGTCGGATGGCGAACTCGTAGCCGCGGATGCCGTAGCCGACGATGATCCCGGCCGCGAGCGGCGAGACATAGGAGTGATGCCGGAAGGCCTCCCGCTTGTGCACGTTGCTGATGTGCACCTCCATGATCGGCACCTCGGGGATCACCAGCGCGTCGGCCAGCGCCACCGACGTGTGGGTCCAGCCGGCCGGATTGATCACGATGCCCGACACCTGACCGCGCGCCTCGTGAATCCAGTCGATCATCTCGCCCTCATGGTTGGTCTGCGCGGCCCGTAACCCGAAACCCACGTCGGCGGCCGTGCGCTCGGCGAGGGCGACGACGTCGGCGAGGGTGTCGGCGCCGTAGATGTCCGGTTGCCGCAAACCCAGGGTGTTGAGGTTGGGTCCGTTGAGCAGCAGGATCGGCAGTCGTTGCGCGTCAGAGGCGGAATCGGTCGACATGAGCGTCAGCCTAGTGCGATCCCGGCGCGTACAGGCCACCCACTACCATCACTGTTTGTGCCAGCAGCGTTGACGGTCGGGCGAGCGAAGCTCGTAGCAATCATCACGGGCCTGCTCGGCCTCTTTCTCGCCCTCGCGACGCCGTTCATGCCGGTCAACCAGACCACCGCACAGATCACCTGGCCGCAGAACGGTCAGATCAACTCGGTCACCGCGCCCCTGATCAGCTACGTCCCGATCGACCTCGACATCAGCGTGCCGTGTTCGGCGGTCGGCGAACTGCGCGACGGGCAGTCGGTGCTGTTGTCGACGACGCCCAAGGGGGCGGAGAAGTCACCCGAGCGTGGCCTGTTCATCCGCAAGACCGGCGCTGCGACCGATCCGGCCGACAAGCAGACCGTCGAGGTCGTCAATCGCAACGTGCCACTGGTGTCGGCGACCGTCGCGCAGATCGACGCACAGAACTGCCGCGACATCG
The DNA here is from genome assembly GCF_030077625.1 of Gordonia sp. L191. Classification (NCBI taxonomy): domain Bacteria; kingdom Bacillati; phylum Actinomycetota; class Actinomycetes; order Mycobacteriales; family Gordoniaceae; genus Gordonia; species Gordonia sp. L191. Next base: position 4,842,537 of record NZ_CP125996.1, read on the forward strand.
TCGTGCACGCCGACTCCGACGAGGTGACCGCCGAATTCGTCGGGATGACCAACGACAAGGGCGAGTCACTGTCGGGCAACACCAGCGACCGCGACCTCTACACCTCCGATCAGCGCCCGCAGGTCACCGGCCTGTTCACCGATCTGACCGGGCCGGCCGCGCCGCTGCCCGGCCTGCACGCCCACGTCACCATCGACTCCCGCTACACCTCCACGCCGACGATCCTCAAGTGGCTGGTCCTCATCGTCGGCATCGTGTGCACCCTGCTGTCGTTGATGGCTCTGGCCGCGCTGGATTCGACCGACGAGCGCAAGCATCGTCGGATCTTCCCGGCGCGCTGGTGGCGCCTCAACGTTCGCGACTACGTGGTGTTGATCGCGCTGCTGGTGTGGCATTTCATCGGACCCAACACCTCCGACGACGGCTATCTGATGACGATGGCCCGCGTCGCGCAGAACAGTGAGTACACCGCCAACTACTTCCGCTGGTACGGCGCTCCCGAGGCGCCTTTCGGCTGGTACTACGAGGCCTTCGGCCTGCTCAGCCACGTGTCGGTGGCCAGTCCGTGGATGCGGTTGCCCGCCTTGCTGTGCGGCGTCGTGTCGTGGCTGATCATCAGCCACGAGGTGCTGCCGCGGCTGGGCCGGGCGGCCATCACCCGGCCCGGCGTCGCCTGGACCGCGGCCTTCGTCTTCCTTGCGTCGTGGTTCCCGTTCAACAACGGTCTTCGTCCCGAACCCATCATCTGCCTCGGCGCTCTGCTGACCTGGTGCTCGGTCGAGCGATCGATCGCGACGGGCCGGCTCCTACCCGCGGCGCTGGCGTGCTTGTTCGGCGCATTCAGCCTTGCCGCCGGACCGACCGGATTGCTGGCCGTCGCCGCGTTGATCGCCGGCGCCAGACCGATGATCCTGGCGCTCATCAAGCGCGCACGCGTGATCGGCAACGGGTGGCGGTCGTTCCTCGCGCTGCTCGCCCCGATACTCGCGGCGGGAACCTTCGTCATCTTCGTGGTCTTCTCGAATCTGACGCTGCGTTCCTTCCTGGATTCGTCGAAGATGAAGTCGGCGCTCGGGCCGTCGCTGCATTGGTACAACGAGATCGACCGCTACTCTTCGCTGTTCGCGTTCTCCGCGGACGGCTCCATCGCCCGGCGCTTCGCCGTGCTGGCGATGATCCTCGGGATGGTGGTCTCGGCGGCGGTACTGATCCGCAAGTCCCGCATCCCCGGCACCGCCATCGGTCCGACCCGACGAATCGTCGGAATCACGTTCGCGTCGTTGGTGTTCCTGATGTTCACGCCCACCAAGTGGACCCACCACTTCGGTGTGTTCGCCGGTCTCGCAGCGGCATTGGCCGCCATCGCCGCCATCGCGGCCAGCCAGAGCGCGATGCATTCGCGCCGCAACCGCACGCTGTATGCGGCGCTCGTGTTCTTCATCGTCGGACTCGCGTTCGCCGGCCCCAACTCGTACTACTACTCCTCGGCATGGGGAATGCCGTGGGGCGTCGATCAGCCGACCATCGTCGTGCGTCTGGGCACATTGTTCCTGGCAATCGCACTGCTGTTGTTGTTGCTGGCATTGTGGTTCCACTTCCGTGAACCGTTCACCGGGACCGACCCCGATGCCGAGCCGGACGACCAGTGGAAGTCGGAGAAGCATCCCTGGTATCGGCGCACCTGGCACTCCCTCGCCGGGGCCCCGCTGGCCTGGGTGGCCGCACTGGTGGTGGTCTTCGAGCTCGTCACCGCCGCGTTCGCCGGTATCCACCAAAGTGATTCGTACTCGGTACCCCGCTCCAACCTGGAGGCGCTGGCGGGCAAGCAGTGCGGCATGGCCGACAAGATCTGGGTGGAGGAGAACCCCAGCAACTACGAATTGTCGCCGGTCGACAAGACACTCACCGATCCGCTCGCCGGACCCGCGACCCAGCCGACGTCGTCGACGGAGCCGGCGACGACTGGCTTCGGTCCCGACGCCGTGCCCGAGGATCTCGATACCAAAACCCCTGCGGGCGCACTCGGAGTGCTCGCCGGAGACGCCGCGGCCGACCCCGACGTGTTGATCGCCAACGCCGGCGGCACCGGCGGTGGCGAGGAGACCACACCGGGTGTCAACGGCAGCCACGCCGCCCTACCCTTCGAACTCGATCCATCGAGAACCCCGGTATTGGGCAGCTATTCGAAGGACGATCAGACCCCGGCGCATCTGACGTCGGGCTGGTACGCGCTGCCGTCGGACTATCGGGAACGCCCGCTGGTGACCTTCTCGATCGCCGGGCAGTTCGACAACCCGCAGAATCTGGTGCTGGAGTACACCACCGGCAAGATCGGGTCGACGACCCGCGATGCCGACCTGACGGCGACCGGTTCGGTCAACATGATCGACCCCGGACCCATGCCCTCGTGGCGCAACGTGCGGGTACCCACCACGGATCTGCCCGACAACATCACCGCGGTCCGCATCGTCGCCACCGACGACAACCTCGCCTCGGATCGCTACATCATCGTCACCCCGCCGCGGCTGCCGCAGATGCGGACGCTGCAGGACGTCGTCGGGTCCACCGCTCCGGTGCACGTCGACTGGACCTCAGGGTTGGTGTTCCCGTGCCAGCGGCCGTTCACCCACCACGACGGTGTCGCAGAACTGCCGCAGTGGCGCATCGAGCCCGGCGCGGATCTGTCCGCGGCGGTCTCGGCATGGCAGGACGCCTTCGGCGGCGGCCCGATCGGATGGGAGCAGGTGCTGCTCGAACCGACCGCTCTGGCAACGTATCTGAAGGGTGACGTCGGCCGCGACTGGGGCTCCCTGGAACGGCTGGTCCCCTACGACAACGTGACCCGCCACGCCGAGATCACCACCGGCACCGCGACCCGCAGCGGACTCTGGGCTCCGGCGCCGATCCGGCACTGAGGTCACCGCCGGGGCCCTACCCGATGGTCGAATCCGTTCCCGATCGTTGAACCTTTCCCGATGGTCGAGTCCGTTCCCGATAGTCGAGTCCGTTCCCGATGGTCGACCCCTTTCCCGATGGTCGAGGTGCGTAGGAGCGATAGCGACGAAGCCTCGAGACCCGGCGAGATAACAAGTATCGCAATCACATCCACCACCCGAAAGCCAAGCGCGAGCCGATTTCGCGGACGCCCCCGCTGCACCATTCACGCCTACACGTAGGGGCCGCGTACACATTACTCCCGCGGACAAGGCGCCCTCCCATCGTCGAGAACCCTCCCCTCCCGATACTCGAGAACCTTTGCCCCGGTGGTCGATCAACCCGCTCTGCCCGATACTCGAGAACCCGTCCCCCCGATGGTCGACCAGCCCTCCCGGCACGATAGCCGAGCACTCTTCCCCCGATGGTCGAGGTGCGAGCCGCGTGCGGCGAGCCTCGAGACCCGGCGAGACAACAAGCCCCCCAACCACATCGAAAGCTTGGCAAACGAAACCCACACTCCCCTACCACACCCCACCGACAGAAAACTGGCGCCGAAACACGTTGTCCACAACCAGAATTCACCAAAACACCCCTTGCATCGAACACCCTGGCGATGTAGACTCGACCCATCACACCGATCAGCCACCGGGGAGGGGCCCATGATCGACTCCACTACCATTCTTGACGCGGAAACCGTTGACGCCGAGGCAGTCTTCGCCGCCATCGTCACCCAACTCAGCGACCTGCAGTGGAATCCGGAGATGACCGGACCCGAGGCTTTCGGCGCGATGAAACAAGTCCTGTTGTTGCGGAACCTGGTTGATCACCACGCCACCACCCTCACCGGCGAACTGGATCGCCTGGGCGTCGCCGACCACAAGACGACCCGACTTCGGGAGTTGTTGATCAGCATGGGTTTCGCGCCCTCGGTCGCAGGTCGGTACGTGCGTATCTCGGCCGCCACCGATGTCGATCTGTTGTTGGCGCATGCCGCGGACGGGTCCATCTCCTCCGAATACGCCGACGCCATCGTCCGCGGACTGGCGCACATCGACACCCGATGCCCCGAACCTTTGGACACCGTCCAACGGTGTGAATATCTCCGGAAACTGCTGTCACACTACTTCGCCGGATTCACCCCCGCCGAAATCAACCTCTACGCACGGCAGCTGGGTAACGAGCTCGCCGCGGAGACGCCTGGTGGGTTGCCGGCCGCCGAAGACAAGACGATCAACTCCTACACCGACCGCATCACCGACGACGGACGGCTGGAAATCTCGGCGAACCTCGACATCATCGCCGGCGAAAAGACACGCACCCTGATGGAAACCTTGTCGGCTCCCAAGCCTCAGCCGGATGGGTCACCCTATCCGCGGACGCCCGAACAGATCTGTGCCGCCGCGTTCGAGACGATCGTCGAACTCGCGGCACAAGGCTTGGCCGACACGACCTTCTCCGCGAAACCCACCAACGGGTTGTTGTGGACGTGGCCGGCCGACAACCCGGCCCTCGGTAGGGACCTGCAGAACATGGGCGCGATCACCGAAGCGACCGCGAAACTGTTGTCGTGTGACACCACCATCACCAAGATCATGCTCGACCCCAATGGGGTACCGCTCAGTGTTGGTCAAGAGAAACGCTTATTCACCCCCGGACAACGCAAAGCCTTACTCGTCCGGGATCGCGGGTGCATCACATGCGGTGCCCACGCCGGACGCTGCCAAGCACACCACGTGCACCACTGGGCCGACGGTGGTCCCACCGACCTCGACAACGGCTGCCTACTCTGCACCAGCTGCCACGACGACGTCCACCACCACGGCTGGGACATCATCATCGGATACGACCGACACCCCTGGCTGATCCCACCCGCCAGCATCGACCCGAAACGACAACCCGTACCGTCCTACCACCGCAGAACCATGCGACTCGACGACACCGCAGCCTGACCTACCCTGCCCCACAACCTGAATCCCCGCACCCGGCCGGCCGGGACCGCATCTGTTGTTTGAGAACTCCATAGAGAAATCCCCACCCGATGGTCGAGGTGCGAGCCGCGTGCGGCGAGCCTCGAGACCGCTTGCAGCAGAGCTGGAACCGAACCACCGTGGACCGGAAGCCTGTCGGCACAAGGGGTCTCGAGGCTCGTCGCTGGCGCTCCTCGGCACCTCGACCATCGATCTAAGTGAGCGCTGTCGATGCGGTGGTGGGCGCTGTCGGCGAACTGGTGAGCGCTGTCGGCGTCAGTTCATGATGGCGCGCATGGGTCCCGGGGTCCAGAGGCCGGTGTGGGTGTCCTGGGTGACGACGAGATCGGCGGGCGTCTGGTCGACCAGCGGAGTGAGTCGCTGCAGGCTGCCCCAGTCCTTCGCCCAGGAGTTGCGCAGGTAGGACGGGAGCACCGTCGCCGACAGATCGTTGTCGACCATGCCGAGCGGACCGCCGTAGTTACCGGCCATCCAGTTGCGCGAGTTGACCCGTTCACCGTCGGCGTCGGGGGTGATCCGCCACTTCGGGATCTCCCAGATGCCGTTGTGTACCTCGGCCGGCCGCTGGCACGGGAACGCCAGGGCGACCTCCCAGTCGAGCAGCGTCGGATCCTTGCTGCCGACAAGGTCGTTCAGCGTCACCATCGAGGTCACCCGCGGCGGGGTCACCGCGAGCCAGCCCGAGGGATCCGACGACGTGTCGGCCGCGACGACGCGGACGACACTTGCCCGTGGCGGCGCCTTGTCGAGCGGGAACCGCATGTTGCGCCATGCGGGGTCGGTGGCGATCCCCAGCGGCACCTGCGAGGCGACCGTCGTCACCGAGCCGTCGGGCTCGACACGACCGAACTCGAGTCGCAGCTCCGGTCCCGGATGGGTGACGGCCAGGTCGTCGATGTAACCGACGGTGCCCGCGACCGACATCGTCACCAGCGGCGCATCGGGGCTGCGCTTGGGCAGCTGATACCACTCAGAGGTCAGCGAGGCGCGGCTGCCCGGGGCGCCGTAGCTGCCGAGCACCGGCACCTTGGCCGGGTCGAGACCGAAGGGCAGCTTCACCGACGAGCCGTTGACACCCTTCGTTGCGGTGGTACCGCCCGCGGTATCGGCTGTGCCGGTGGAGTTCTCGCCCGTGTCGGTGGCCGCGTTGGGGTCGGTCTGAGTAGGGTCCTGCTGATCGGAGTCGGCGTCGTTGTCGTCGTCGTAGGTGGTCTGCAGATCCGTCGCCACCCCGTTGGGGGTGAATCCGACCATGTCCTTGCCGGCCAGCGCCGCACCCGGCGACGAGTTCTCTTGTCCGGCAACCCGTGCCGGGGAGAGCAGGCCCTTGTTGGGGTCGGCTTCGACGAGGATCGCGTCGGCCAGCGCGCACGGGTTGCCGCGCAGGGCGTTGACGTTGGAACTCGCCCACGACCACGACCCACGCTGGGTCTGAATGGCCTTGGCGAACGAGATCATGTTGAACACGAGCACGACAGCGAGCACGATCGCCAGCGAGTAGGTGGGCATCCGGCCGAGGAACCCGCGGACCCCGGACGTCGGCTCGACGATCGGCTCACCCAGTTGGGCGCGGCGGTCGTCGCGGAAATACTGCCAAGCGCCGACCAGCGTGATGATGACGGCGATCAGCAGAATCGGTTGGTAGAGCTTGATTCCGGCCACGTTCGGGGTGTCGTCGCCCCACGGGATGCCGTAACTGCCTACGTACCACCATTGGTTACGGCCGGTGAAGACGACAGCGAGTACGTAGGTGGCCGCCGCGGCGATGAAGGTCCGATTGCATCGTCGGCGGATAACCTGCGGGGAGATGAACGCGGTCGCCGCGGCGACGAGCACACCGGTCAACGTGGCGAAGGCGCCGTACTGATGGGTGGCCTTGGTCGGCGAGAAGGCCAGCACGCCAACGGCTCCGGCGAGGATCGCCACGATCCGCCAGAGCGGCGCGGTGGCGATACCGGGTACTCGACGCCTGCTCAACAGCACCAGCACGATCAGGATGACCGCGAAGAGCGTCATGAAGATCCCGACCCGGCGGGCAATCGACCCGTCGGTGGTGGGGTTCTGCAGGATGTAGTACCGCATGGCCTCGGTCCACCACTTGTTGGTGGGTCCGACGATCCCCTGCACCTTGACACCCTCAAGGATCGAAGCAAGTGGCTGGTCGGCGAAGATCTCGTAGAGCACGAGCAGACCCGAGGCGAGGATCGGGGTCAGCGTCGGGAACCAGCCGTCGCGTCGAATCCGGAAGCGCAAGCGCACGAAGATCGGTCGCAACGCCGCGATCAGGGCGACCGCCGCGATGGCGCCGGCTGGGTGGACGGTCAACGTGAAGGCCGCGACGACGATCGCCAGGGTCAGCGGGAACAGGCGTCCGGTCGCCACGGAACGCTCCACCAACAACCATGTGGCGAGGATGCCGACGGCCAGGAACGGTTCCACACGCAGACCGTTGTTGAATGCCAGCCACACCGCGAGGAAGGCGAAGGCACCGGCCCAGCGGGCCGCACGCGAATTGCGGACCGCGCTGCCGATCCGGCCGAACGCCCCGCGCGAGAGCATGAACCAGCACAGGACGCCGAAGATCAACGGCAGCAGCCGAAGCCACGGGGTGGCAGTGCTGACCTGCATCCACAGCGCGAGATACTGGTAGTGCCACCCGAACGGGTCCTGCGGCACACCGAAATACCGGTAGTAGTTGTCGAGATAGCCTGCGCCGGGAGCGATCCGGCCAACGGTGACCTGGTATCCGTCGTCGGCGGTGTTACCGCCGACGAACAGCCAGACGATCAGAACGGCGACGACCAGCGCATCCAGGACGCTCACATGCCACCACGGCTTACGACCGGGCGGCAGCGCGGGAGCGTCCTCGTCGTCCCCCCGGGGCCGCTTCATCCGGCCCGGGAGCAGGCGACGGCGTCTGCGCCCGTCCTGGGTGTCGAGGACCGCCAACGCGATCATCGAGGCGATGGCCATGACGATACCGACCAGCGCCGCAGCGAGTTTCAGTGTCGTGGGGCTCGACACGAAGCGGGTGTCGACGGTCGACGAGTACGACAGTCCCGTGGTGTCGACGGTGGAAGGCAGGTCGGTGTAGACACCGATGATCTGTGGGCGCGCGTTGGGATCGTCGAGGCGAAACGAGGTCGATGCGCCGTCGGCCGCCGAGAAGCCCTGGATCTCACCGCGGATACCGGAGGTGTCGGCGTGGATGACGATCGTGCAGTCCGGAGTGCTCTGCGCCTGCGCCCGGGGGACGTTGAGCAGAACGGCATTTCGTTGGGCGACCAGCAACCGGTCGGTGGTCGCGCGGACGAACAGCCCCACCTTGCCCGCCTCGGCCCCGTTCTCCGGGACGGTGCTGACGAGCACTCCGCCCCGGGCCGGCAGATCGGCGGCGAGCCGACACGGAACGCTCAGGTCGAGGTTGGTCGGCGTGTAGGAGACGTTGGGCGCCAAGATGTTCTCGACCCCGGACGCATTCTGCGAGGTCGGCTGGGGCCACTTGATCTGCACCTTGGTGTAGGTGACCGGCAGCACCGCCATCGCGAGCGCCAGCACGATGCCGATCAGGCCGGCGACGACCGCGACGATCCGTGCGACGCGGATCCGGCGGCTACGGCCGGCGGGCTCGGTGGGCGCGGGTGTCGTGGTGGTCTCAGTCATTCTCGCTCACCACCCTGATCGCTCCGCTCCTGTTCCAACCCCATTCCGTCGTGTCGCCCGTGCGCACCGTCGCCGGTCGCGCATCGGGCACCAACGGTGTCAGTTGTTGCAGCGCACCCCAATCGCGATACCAGTCACCCTGCAGATACGTCGCCATCGTGCTCGCCGAGGTCAACGCGTCTGCGGTGGTGAGGATGCCGCCACCGGAGGTCGCCGACTGCCACGACTTGGATTTGGAGAACGTCGTGGTGCGATCGGGGGTGATCCGCCACTGCGGGATCTGGCTGATGCCGTTGGTCACGGTGATCGGGTGCTGGCACGGGAACTGGCTGCCGACCGATAGATCCAGCAACACCGGCGCGGTGGAACCGACGAGGTTCTGCAGCGATTCCAGCCGCGGCGCGCGCGGAGGGGTGAAGGCCAGCCACTGATCGTTGGCGAGATTGTCGTCGACGGCCACGATCCGCATCGCGGTGGCGCCCGCGGGCACCGACGACATCGGGATACGCAAGTTGCGCCATGGGCGGTTGGGACGGTCCGGTCCGGGATCGAGGGGCACGACCGATGGCCCGATCTGCCGGAAGTCACCGGAGGCGCTAGAGGTTCCGAACTCGACGGTCAACGAGCGGCCGGGGGTGATCACCCCGTCCTGATCGACGGAGAACACCGGCCCGGCAGCGGTGATGACGATCAGCGGCGAGGAGGTACGGGCCGGCAGCGCATACGGCATCGAGGTGAGGGTCGCGGTGCCGTTGTCGTGGCCGTAGCTGCCCATGACCGGTGTGCGGGCCGAATCGAGTCCGAACGGCAGTGCCGCGGTAGAGCCGTTGACGCCCTTGGGGCCGACTCCGCCGGTGGTGCCCGGTTGCGCACCGGTGACCACGAACGGCCGGGAGGGATCGGCGCCGGTATTGATGGTGCCCGCGCTCACCGTCGTCGAGTCGGGTGTGAGATCTCCGGCGACCCCGTTGGGGTCGAAGCCCTCGGACTTCCCGGCGAGTGCCCGGGAGATGTCCTCGGTTCCGATCGGTCGCAGCGCACCGGTGTTCGGGTCGGGTTCGACGAGGACCTGATCGGCCATCCCGCACGGATTGCCGGTCAGCGCGCGCAGGTTGGCGCTGGCGGTGGTGTACGAATCCGACCGGGCGACAGCGGCCTTGGCGAACAGCAGCAACTCGATGAGCACCACCAGCGTCGCGATGATCGCCATCGGCGAGGAGGCGATCGCGGTCTTCACCCACCCCGGGGTGCGCGAGTTCTCCCGCATCCGGCCTTGTTCGGCGTCGACGTCGATGCGCAGATGGAACCACACCGCGGCGGCGAGCGCGAGCACCGTGAGCACCAGGAAGATGCTCGAGAGCTGTTGACCTTCCAGCACCGGCGCTTTGTCGAACCAAGAGATACCGAAGTCGTAGGCCCAGCCCCAGGCGTTCTGGCCGGCGGCGGCGACCGCGCAGGCGAACAACAGGCCGGCGATGTAGACGCAGAGGTTGCGGGGTGAGCGGCGCGCCGATTCGGCCACGGCCACCGCGGCGACCGCCGCCAATGCGGCCGCAACGCCTGCGTACACACCGAATTGCATCGTCCATTTGGTGGGGGTGAACGACAGCAGCAGCATCGACAGCCCGAAGGTGCCGATCAGGCGCCACACCGGCGCCGGATCGACGCCGCGAACATGCTTGCGGCGCAACATGACAGCGATGGTGACGAAGACCGCGGCCAACAGCAGCACGACCGGCACACGGCGCACGAGGGTGCCGTCCTGGCTGCTGAGCGTCAGGTAGTAGTAGCGCAGGAACTCCTGGTACCACGACAGCACCGGACCGACCGTGTAGCGCACCCGAACCGCCTCGGCGACGGCGGCCAGCGTCTGGTCGCGGAAAACGATGATGACGACCACCCCGGCCATCGCCGCGACCGGGGCGAGCGTCGCGAGCAGACCGTGTTCAGCGGCGCGACGGCGCACGTTGCGCAGCATCGGCCGCGACCCGGCCACCAGGATCGCGACCGCGATGAGTCCCTGCGGTGCGGCCACGAGGGTCATCCCGGCGGCCAGTGTGGCGCCGAGCGCCGGCAACATCCGGCGGGTGGCGATCGCCTGCTCCACACCCCACCAGGTCAGCAGCGATCCGAGCACGATGATCGGTTCGGAGCGCAGGCCGCTGTCAAGTGGCATCCAGAACGCGACGAACACCGCTGCGGCGGTGAACATCGCCCACTGTGAGCGGCGCACCGCACCACCGAGTCGTGGCAGCAGCACACGGCTCAGGATGAACCAGCCGAGCAGTCCGGCGACCAGCGCGGGCAGGCGCATCCAGATGCCCGCCGTCGAGATCTGCGACCAGTGCGCGAGGAACGAGTAATACCAGTCGAACGGCGCCTCGGGGATGCCGTAGAAGCGGTAGTAGTCGGCGAGGTATCCGGCGTCGACGCTGTTGCGGCCCATCTCCAGGATGTAGCCGTCGTCGGGGCTGCCCGCACCCAGGAAATGCCACACCACCAGCACCGCGGTGACCGCGAGGTCGACGGCGCGCGGCATCAGCAGTCGGCGGACGTCGGGCAGGCCGATGCGCCGGTGATAGCCGCCGAGGATGTCGAGGGCCGCGACGGCTACGGCTGCGACCAGTGCGGCGAGCACACCGAGGATCATCACGGTCAGCTTGATCGCCGACGGGGTGGTATCGAAGCGGTTGTCGACGGCGATGCGGGCGGCCATTCCCGACGTCGAGTCCAGGTCGGTGAACAGTCCCGCGACCTGGGGCTGGTCGGCGGCTTCGGCGGTGCCCTGCGCTGCGGGTCCCGGCACCCCGACGAAGCGTGCGTGGGTGATCCCGGCGGTGTCGGTTCGCGAGACCCACACGTGCAGGCGTTGGCAGGTGGCGAGTTGTTCGGGCGTGGCGCTCGCCAGCTGGGAGTTGCGCACCGCGGCCGTCACACCGCCGGAGCCGGCGGTGATGAACAGGCCGGAATCGGTGGCCTTCTGCGCATTGCGCGGCATCGTCGACACGACGACCGTCGATCCGGTCCCCGTCTTCCCGACGGCCTCGGCGAGCACCCGGCAGTCGACCGTCACATCGAGACTCGACGGCGTCTGTGCGACCAGCGGGGCGGTCACCGACAATGACTGCGGCTGCGGCCACGTGATGGTCGCGGTGTGGGCGGTGACCGGCAGGAACGGCGTCAGGGCCGCGGCGACGACGGCGATCAGTCCGGCCACCACGGCCGCGATCGACCAGGTGCGTGGATTCGACGGGATCGCGATCCCACCGATGTGCAGGGTGCGTCGATCGCCACGCCGATCGGGCGTGGTGGACGTCGGCGTCGCGGGCTCAGTCATCTCAGACCGACACAGTAGTGGACGCTTACTGAGAGCCGTCTCAGTAGTCGGTGTCGCGGTACGGGATGGTCTCGAGGCGTCCTCGCCCAGGCCACAAGATATTCCGGTCCGGAAAACGCGTATCCGTCAGTTACCTGGAACTTCTCTGTTGTCAATATTGAATCCGTTTGACTGCATTCTGCCGATCGGTTTGGCTGAGACGCCGGTATCGACCGGCGTCGGCGACGGACCACGTCGTCGACCACTCTCACGAGAAGGGTTCGGCCATGACTCTCATCGGTCGCAGGATCATCATCACGTGCTCGGCGGTGTTTCTCGGTGCGCTCGGAGCGGGTGTGGCAGCGCCGGTCGCTTCCGCATTCACCGTCGCTCCGTACGGCAACGGCGCAATGGTCACCCTGACCCCGGGCGAGGCCGCCGCCGTGCACAACGCCCATGTGGGCGGCGCTGTGGATGCAGTCACCCCTGGGTTCGGTCACAGCTCATCGAGTGGCCGTACCGTCGGCCAGTCCATCGAGTTCCAGACCGGAGTTGCCGCCAGGTACGACCGGCCGCTCTATGCAGGAGCATGGGGCAACCCGGCGAGCCCCTCCTGGGTGATCGGCACTCATCGGTGAAGTGGGGCGGCGCGGTGACGGAACCCCGTCTCTCGAGCGGGTCACATAGCATGTGGGATCGTGCCCGTGACCGCGTCGTCTCCCGCGCCTGATCAGTGTCGGCCGACGGGGTCGCCCACGGTCCGTTCTGCACCGGTCACGTTGATCGCCGTCATCGCGGGTGTCATGGGCGCGGTGCTGTGTGTGATCACCCCGCTGTTGCCGGTGAGCGTGACGCAGGCGTCCTTCGATTGGCCGCAGCGCCTGGTGGGCGCGCAGGCGACGACGCCGTCGGTGACGGCGCCGCTGATCGCGCAGACGGCCGAGTCCCTCGACGTCACGATCGACTGCGCCGTGCTGCGCGGCCTGCCCGCCGCCGGCGGCGTGGTGCTCGCGACGATGCCGACGGCCGCTCCCGACTCGAAGGCCAAGGCCCTGTATGTGACGGCGAGCCGGGATGCGGTGTCGGTGACGTTCCGCAACGTGGCGGCCGCCTCGATCCCGCGTGCCGAGCTCGCCGCGTGTGCGCGGCTTCATGTGTTCTCCTCGGCGCGCGCGACGGAAGCGGAGTTCGCCGAGCCGGGCGGCGCACGTGTCGGCAACGCGGCCGGCGATCTGGGCGCCGACGCTCGGCCGCAGATCGACGGGATGTTCACCGATCTGTCCACCGCGCAGGTGCGGGCCGCCGGGTCGGGGATGCGGGCGCACGTGCAGGTCGACAATCGGTACGAGAGCACGCCGTCGACGCTGAAGCTGCTCGTGATGATCCTCGCGGTGCTCTGCGTTCTGGTGTCGCTCGGGGCGTTGTTCTGGCTGGACCGGCTCGGCGGGTATCGCAGGCGGGTCGGTGCGCGCCCCCGATGGGCGCGGCGGCTGCGCCCATCGCCGACCGATCTCGTGGTGACCGCGGTGTTGGGCGTGTGGACGTTGGTGGGTGCGGGGACACCCGACGACGGTTACATCCTGAACATGGGGCGCACCGCGGGTTCGTTCGGTTACCTCTCGGATTACTACCGCTTCTACGGGATTCCGGAGGCGCCGTTCGACTGGTACTACGCCTTCCTGGGGCACTGGTCGGCGGTCTCGCCTGCACTGTTGTGGATGTTGGTGCCGCAACTCGTTGCGGGATTGGCGAGTTGGTTCGTCCTGAGTCGGGTGTTGTTGCCGCGACTCGGTGGCGCTGTGAGCCGTTCGCGGTGGGCGATGTGGTCGGCGGCGTTGGTGTTCGCAGCGTTCTGGCTGCCGTTCTGCAGTGGGTTGCGCAGCGAGTCGATGATCGTCCTGGGATCGTTGCTGACCTGGTGGGCCGCCGAGAAGGCCATCGCCACACGGGCTCTGCTCCCGGCCGCCCTTGCCGCGGTCGCCGCCGGGTTCACCCTCGCGCTGGCCCCGCAGGGTCTCATCGGGGTGGCCATCCTGATCGTGGCGGCACGGCCGCTGCTGCACATCCTGCTGGCCCGCCGGCGCGAGGCGGGTTTGGCGCCGTTGGTCGCGCCGATCGTCGCTGCCGGGGCGCTGGTGCTCGTCGTCGTCTTCCGTGATCAGACGTTGGCGACGGTGATCGAGGCGATCAAGGTCCGGTATGTGACCGGGCCTGTCATCGACTGGAATCAGGAGTATCTGCGCTACTACTTCTTGACGGTCAACACCAAGGACGGCGCCCTGACCCGGCGGGTGCCGGTGTTGTTGTTGCTGGCGGCGTTGATCGTGACGGTGGCGGTCATGTTGCGGCGCAGCCGGATCAGTGGGGTGGCGCCGGGTCCCGCGTGGCGGTTGATCGGGGCCGTCGGGGTGAGTTTGCTGTTGCTGGCGTTCACCCCGACCAAGTGGACCATCCAGTTCGGCATCTTCGCCGGTCTGGCGGCGGCGCTGGCCGCCACCGCGACCGTGGCGGTGGCCCAGTCGGCGGCGCGCTCCACGCGCAACCTGACGGTGTTCGTCTCCGGGTTGTTCTTCGCGCTCGCTGCGGCGATGGCCGGCAAGAACGCCTGGCCGTATGCCTACGAGTACGGCATCTCGTGGTTCGATCGGGCGCCGGTGGTGGCCGGTATCGGGGTGTCGACGATCTTTCTGGTGCTCGCGGTTGTTGCTGCGGCACTTGCGGTGTGGCAACACCTGCGCCTGGATTACGTCGCCAATCGCGGACTCGCGCACGGCGACGGGCACAGCCGCGCCGATCGCCGGCGCCTGGTTGTCGCGTCGTCGCCGATCGCGATCATCGCGGCGTTGATGGTGATCTCCGAGGTGCTGGTGTTCGCCAAGGCGGTGGCGGTCCGGTATCCGGCGTTCACGGTGTTCGGCGAGAATCTGAACACGTTGCGCGGCAACAGTTGTGGCATGGCCGACAAGGTCCTCGTTGAGTCGGACCCCAACGCTAACATGTTGCGCCCGGCGGGCGGCGAGACGGCGTCGGCGGCGTTGTCGGGCACGCGATCCGGTGCGACGTCGGTCGGTTTCTCCCCCGATGGTGTTCCCGACGATCTCTCGCCCAAGCCCGGTAGTGCTCGTCCCGGTCAGATGAATGTGGCCGCCCCCTTCTCCCAGCCGTTCGCGATCACCGGCGGGCTCGGCGCGGGGACCACCGGCGGGCGCGGCCCGCGGACCGTCAACGGCTCCACCGCGGCCCTCCCGTACGGCCTCGATCCCGCGACGACGCCGGTGCTCGGCAGCTACGGCTACAACGGCGAGGCCCGGCTGACCACCGACTGGTACGACCTGCCGGCGCGCAATTCGACTCCACTGCTGGTGTTCTCGGCCGCCGGATCGGTGGCGAGCATCGACATGTTCGGGGTGTACATCTTCGGCCGGCAGGTGGTGGTGCAGTTCGGCAGGCCGGGACCGGACGGCTCCTTCGAGCAGGTCGGCCCCGACGTGTTGCCGATCGATCCCGGTCCGGTGATCGCGAATCGGCCGTGGCGCAATCTCCGGGTGCCGATGGCGGCGGCACCGCCGACGGCCACGGTGATGCGGCTGTCACTGCTCGACGACAATCTCGGGGAGGATCAGTTCTTGGTGATCACCCCTCCGCGGGCGCCGAAATTGGCGACGCTGCAACAGGTTGTCGGTTCCGATGCGCCGACGCTGATCGACTTCAGTGTGGCCGCACACTTCCCGTGCCAGCAGCCGTTGCAGGTCACCCACGGGGTCGCGCAGGTGCCCCGGTGGCGCATCCAACCCGACTTCGTGACCGCGAACTCACAGTCGAAGACCTGGGAGGACGCCGACGACGGTGGCCTCCTGGCCATTTCGGAGAGTACGACGTCGGCGCAGACGGTGCCGACGTATCTGTCCGGCGACTGGTACCAGGGCTGGGGAGCACTGGAGAAACTGACGCCGCTGGCCGCGGGCGCCCCCACTGCTGCGCTGACCGTCGGCACGAGCACTCGCTGGGGCTGGTCACGGACGGGATCGATCAGGGTGGAGTCGTCGGATGACCAGTGAGGATCGACAGAACGATGTCGCCGAAGGAACACCGGGTATCCGGACCCGGGGTATTGGGACACAGCCTGGTGGTCGCGGCGTGCGGATCGCCGCCGCGGTCACCGGACTCGTGGGCTTCCTCCTGGCGATCCTCACCCCACTGCTGCCGGTGAATCAGTCCACGGCCGAACTGAACTGGCCGCAGGGATCGGCGGTCGGCAACGTCGCCGCGCCGCTGGTGGCCTTCGTGCCGATCGACATGGACGCCGCGGTGCCGTGCTCGCTGGCCGCCGAGCTGCCGGCGTCGGGCGGGATGTTGCTCTCGACGCTGCCCGAGGGCGGGCAGCAGGCGTCGGCGCGGGCACTGTTCGTCCGTGCAACATCCGATTCGCTGGTGGTCACCGACCGCGACCTGGTCCTGCTGAGCACCCCGCGTGCAGCTGCGCAGTCGAATCCGAACTGTCGCATCCTCTTCCATGCCGACGGCACCGGTGTCTCGGCGCGCTTCGCCTACGGACCCGGGTCGGCGTCGTCGGCACCGACCTTGCCCGGCGACGGCCAGCACACCTTCTCGGTACCCGATCAGCAGATGCGCCCGCAGATCGTCGGCGTCTACACCGATCTCCCTGCGACGGCATCCCGCGAGGGTCTACGCCTGCACGCCACCATCGACACCCGGTATGTGAACTCCCCGACCACGCTCAAGATCATCGTCATCGTCCTGGGAATCGCGATGACGATCGCGTCGTTGGTGTTGCTGGGCGTTCTGGACCATCGGGATGGTCGGGGGCACAAGCGTTTCCTGCCCTCGGGGTGGTGGACGATCCGCGCGCCCGACGTCGTGGTGTTCGTGATCCTGGCGTTCTGGTGGATCGCCGGCGCCAACACCTCCGACGATGGCTACAACTTCACCGTCGGCCGGATCACCGGCGCTGCCGGGTACGCCGACAACTACTTCCGTTATTTCGGGGTACCGCAGGACCCGTTCGGCTGGCACTTTCAGGTGATCGCCGCGATGACCCACGTCAGTCTCGCGGCGCCGTGGATGCGGTTGCCCGCGTTCGCTCTCGGTCTGCTCGGCTGGTGGTTGATCTCGCGTGAGGTGATTCCGCGGTTGGGTCGCGCGGTACGTCACAGCACCCCGGCGGTGTGGTCGGCGGCGTTCGTCTACCTCGCGATCTGGTTGCCGTACAACAACGGTCTGCGTCCCGAACCCGGCGAGGCGGTGGGCGCGTTGCTGACGTGGTGCTGCGTCGAGCGTGCGATCGCCACGCGCCGGTTGCTGCCGTACGCGGTCGCGGTGATCACCGCGGCGTTCACCCTGGCGCTCGCGCCCGGTGGTCTGATGGCGGTGGCCGCCCTGCTCGCCGGCGTCCGGCCGATGGTGAAGGCCGTGGTGATCCGACGTCGCCGTGACGGTCTGGTGCCGATGCTGGCGCCGATCCTCGCCGCGGGCACCGCGGTGCTGTTCGAGATCTTCGCCGCACAACCGCTGATGCCGCTGCTCGTCGGCAATCGGGTCGCCACCGACGTCGGCCCGACCCTGGAGTGGTGGGAGGAGCCGGTTCGGTATTACTACCTGATCCTGCCCACCGCCGACGGTACGTTGACGCGACGCTTCGGGATTCTGGTGATGATCCTGTGCCTGGTCGTCGTGCTGCTGCGGTTGTTGCGCCGTGTTCACCCGAACGGCATTGCCCGCGCGCCGATCTGGCGACTGATCGCGGTGACCCTGGGCACCATGTTCTTCATCTCGTTCACGCCCACCAAGTGGACCCACCACTTCGGCGTGTACGCCGGCATCGCCGGTGGTCTGGCCGCCGCGGCCGGGGCCATGATGGCACCGGCCATCCTGCGGTCGCGCCGCAACCGAACATTCTTCGCCGCAGCGCTTCTCGCGGTGACCGGCATTTCGTTCACCGGCACCAACGGGTGGTGGTTCGTCGGTAGTTACGGTGTCCCGTGGTGGGATCGCCCGCCGTCGCTGGGTGGCGTGCAGTTCGGCTGGGTGTTCCTGGTTCTCGCGGTGATCACCGCGGCGGTCGGGCTGTGGTTCCATTTCCGCGACGATTACGTCGACGAGCCGACCCGCACGGGCCACTCCGATCACTGGTACTCGCGGCTGAAATTCTCGCCGCTACCGGTCATCTCGTGCTTCGTCATCGTGTTCACCGTCGCCACCTTCGCCAAGGGCGCCTATGCGCAGCGCGATTCGTTCTCCTGGCTCAACTCGAACATGCGCGCGCTCACCGGCAATTCGTGCGGTCTGGCGGACGATGTGCTCGTGGAGGCGAACCCGAACACCGGCCTGCTGCGCCCGGCCGCTGTCGACGGCCGGCCGGCACCCGACGCCTCCGGCGCGCTCGCCGGCACCCCGACCGGTCTGCCACCGAATGGTTTCTCCCCCAACGGGGTTCCCAACCAGCTCAGCGTCGACTCCACCGAGGACGACAGCGCGTCGTCGGCGACCAACAGTGCGCAATCAGGTGCGGGCGCCACCGAGTCCTCGTCGTCGGACGACTCCGCACAGGGCGGCACCGCCGGCGGTCAGGGCGCACGAGGTGTCAACGGGTCGACGGTGCAGTTGCCCTTCGGATTGAGCCCATCACAGACCCCGGTTCTGGGCACCTACGGGTCGCCGACCGGGACCGCAAGCCTGACCACGTCCTGGTATTCGATGCCGGCACCCTCGGATTCCGCGCCGTTGTTGACGATCGCGGTCGCCGGATCGGCGCAGGCCACCGACGGGGTCGGCGTCGTCCATCCCGGCCAGCAGGTGATCGCGCGGTTCGGCCGGCTCGGCGCCGACGGGCGCGTGATACCGCTGGGTACGATGACGCCACTTGACATCGGCGAGGCGCCGACCTGGCGCAATCTGCGCTTCCCCCTGGCGAATTCGCCGGCACGAGCAGACGTCGTGCGCATCGAGGTCCGCGACACCGCCGGCGCGCCTGCCGAATGGGTGGCGCTCACCCCGCCGCGGATCACCACCATGGCCACCCTCAACGACGTCGTCGGGCGCACCGATCCGGTGTTCATCGACTGGCTACCCGGCATGGTGTTCCCCTGCCAGCAGCCGATGGCCGTGAAAGACGGTGTGCTGCAGGTACCCAAGTGGCGGATCATGCCGGACGCCGACGCCACCCGCAAGAACAGCCAGACCTGGATGGCCGGTACGGCAGGTGGCCCACTCGGCATCACCGAGGCCATGCTGATACCCACCCTGTTGCCGACGTATCTGCGCAACAACTGGGCGCGGGATTGGGGTGGCCTGCAACGATTCACCGAGATCGATCCGGCACCACCGGCGCAGCTCGATCTCGGTACTGCGCGGCGATCGGGGCTCTACAACCCGGCACCGATGCGCTCGAGCGGTTATTGACGATCGGCTGCGCCGAGGGACTCACTCTCGCGGCGTTATCCGATCGTTACCGACCATTTCGGTTCCGTGACGCATACCGGGTGAGACTTGGGCAGGCCCGACCTCGGTCATAGCGTTGCGGCATGACCACATTCACCGCTCCCGGACTCAGCAGCGAAACCGCTTCTACCGTCACGAAGATTCTGCAGGAGCGTCTCAGTGCGCTCAATGATCTGCACCTGACGCTCAAGCATGTGCATTGGAATGTCGTCGGCGCGAACTTCATCGGCGTGCACGAGATGATCGATCCGCAGGTCGAGCTGGTGCGCGGCTATGCCGACACCATCGCCGAGCGCATCGCCACCCTCGGCGAATCGCCGAAGGGTACGGCCAAGGCGATCGAGGCCGACCGGTCGTGGGACGACTACTCGATCGGACGAGATACCGCTCAGGCGCACCTCGGCGCGCTGAATCTGGTGTATGACGGTTTCATCACCTCGCAGCGCGATGCGATCGCCACCACCGGCGAACTCGACCCGGTGACCGAGGACATCCTGATCGGTCAGACCGCCGAGCTGGAGAAGTTCCAGTGGTTCGTTCGCGCGCACCTCGAGAGCTACACCGGCGACCTCGCGACGGCCGGCCAGACCACCGAGGCCGACGCCGCAGCCGCGGCTCGCAGCTGAAAACCTGCTCATGCCAACCGATTCCGCTCCTGCGGCCGCGGATGCCCGCCATCCGGCCATGATCCACCCCGCCGCCGGTGATGCCGAGGTCTCCGCGACCCCGGCGTCACCGGACTCCGGGCAGTCCCGCGTCGGCTTCTGGTGGTGGGCCATGATCGTGGCGGTCATCATCTGGATGACCGTGATGGCCGTGGGCTTCGTCGGCTCGATCCTGCTCGCCCTGGCCCTCGTCGGGTTCTTTGTTATCCTGGCCGCAGGCACGGTGTTCGCACTGTCCCGGCTCTGAGCGATCCGCCCTCCGAGAGATCTGCCCTCCAAGGGATCTGCCCCTGGGGTGATTCACCGGAGTACCGGGGAGAATCCTCTGCCGATACACCGGATGTGAAGCCAACCGCATCCCACCGCCTGGCCGCAAGTAGTCGAACGACAGTCACCAGTGATTGTCCGGATCTTGAGGCCACGAGAGGCAGATGGACGTGGTAATCGATGACATCCCAGCCTGGTCAGATCGCAGCGGAGAGCGGATTCACCCTCTTCGATGATCTGGAGATCCACATGCAATTCGCACCGGTGTGTCGATTGCACGACGGCGCCGTCGCCGCCGTCGAACTCACCCTGCGTGGTCCCACCGGGACGCGCCTGGGTACTGCAAGAGCACTGCGTCGCGCTGCCCGTCTGATGGAACAACACCAGGTCCTCGACCGCCGCAGGAACGAGTATGCGGCCACGCCGACGGCTCAGTCGATCGCCAAGATCCTGCCGTTGCTGGTGCCGATGGACCTCGAACTCATCGACGGCCTCGACGACGACACCCGCGAACGGCTCGAGCAGCGAGTGCTCGTGGTACTCCCCGACGCCGTCGAACGCAGTCCCCAACGCACCCTGGCGCGGGTCGCCCGGGCGCGGCAGGAAGGACGCATCGTCTGCGTCGACGGCCTGACCAGCAGCGATCAGGCGGCGACCCTGCTCTCACTCGTGGAACCCGACATCGTCATCACCGGCGCCGACCTCCTCGACGCCATCATCGAACCCGACGGCACCAACCTCGACCCGGCCCGGCTGGCGCACACCCTTGCCGCGCACACCGAACGTTCGCACGCCGTCGTCATCGCCGACGGTGTCGACACCGATGCCAAACGCGTCGCAGCGATGACCCTGGGTGCGTCCTTCGGGACGGGCGCGCTGTATCCGTCCGTCGAGTCACCGGCGGCGCTGCAGACCGCGACCGTCGTCGCACTGCCCGAGCTGCCCGTGTGGTCGTCGCCGCCGCCCGAGGCGGCCACGCCCTACGCCATCGCCTCGGCGTCGCTGACGCCGCGGCTGGGCAACAAACGGCTGCTGATCGAGATGAGCAAGGCACTCGAGGAGCAGGCAGCGATCGGCGGTGCCGCCGTCGTCGTCGGGACCTTCCAGCACGCCCGGCATTTCACCGAGCGCACCGCAGCACGCTGGCGTGCCATGTCCGAACGGACCGGGCTGGCCGGCGTGTACGGGGTCGATCTCGTCGACGTCCGCGACGGCAACGTGCATCGCGCGCCACTGGCCCCCGACGACGACCTGGTCGAGGAGTGGAACGTCGCCGTGCTCGGTCCGCACTTCGCCGCGCTGCTCTCGGCGCGCGATCAGCACTGCGGCGCAGACGATCTGGATCGCACCTTCGACTTCGTCCAGAGTTACGACCGGCTCACCGTCACGCAGGCGGTGCATTCGATCCTGCAACGCTTCGCCTGAATCACCCGCCCTGCGCGGGCATACCACCGGTGATGCTCAGCCTCACCTTGCTTGCGCAGCGCGGCTTTCGGCGTTTGGGTGGGTCCATGACCCCTCTCGACGGCGCGGCTGCCGAGCACGATCCGGCAGAGCCGCCGCATCAGCATTCGGGCGAACCCCATGCCGTGGGATCGCTGTCGAATCGCCTCAACTGGTTACGCGCCGGCGTGCTCGGTGCAAACGACGGCATCGTCTCCACCGCGGGAATCGTGATCGGTGTGGCCGCCGCGACCACCGACCGGGGACCGATCTTCACTGCGGGAATCGCCGGGCTCGCAGCCGGGGCGGTGTCGATGGCGCTCGGTGAGTACGTGTCGGTGAGCACGCAGCGAGACACCGAGAAAGCGTTGCTGGCCAAGGAGAGCCGTGAACTCCGGGAGCAGCCGCAGGCGGAATTCGACGAGCTCGTCGGCTTGTACGAGGAGAAGGGGCTCACGCACGAGACCGCGTGCCGCGTGGCCACCGAACTGACGGCCCGCGATGCCTTCGAGGCCCACGTCGATGTCGAACTCGGGATCGACCCACACGAACTGACCAAGCCATGGCTGGCGGCCGCGTCGTCGGCGGTGTCGTTTCTCAGCGGGGCGCTGCTGCCGATGCTGGCGATCCTGATCCCGCCCGCGTCGCTGCGCATCCCGATCACCTTCGCCGCGGTCGTCGCCGCGCTGGCGATCACCGGATTCACCGGCGCTCGGCTCGGCGGCTCGTCACCATGGCGACCGGTGTGCCGCGTCGTGGTCGGCGGCGCGATAGCGATGATCGTGACCTTCGCGATCGGGCGCCTCGTCGGGCATGCGGTGGGGTGAGCGGCGGAACCAGCAACGGTGCACGGGGTCTAGAGGCCCGGCGCCTGGTGCGCCGGGCACCTCGACCATCCCCCGATGGTCGAGGAGCGATAGCGACGAGCCTCGAGACCACCTGCCGCGGTGCTGGTTCCGAACCACCACACCCCGAGCGCACGCGACGGAAACCGTCAGATCGGCATCAGGAAGTGCTTGCGCGGGGTGCGGATCATCTGCTTGTCCCGCAACTGCGCCAACGCTTTCCGTAGCTGGAGTCGGGTTTCGGCGGGTTCGATGACGGCATCGA
This sequence comes from Gordonia sp. L191, assembly GCF_030077625.1. NCBI lineage: Bacteria > Bacillati > Actinomycetota > Actinomycetes > Mycobacteriales > Gordoniaceae > Gordonia > Gordonia sp. L191. The sequence continues at coordinate 4,865,384 of NZ_CP125996.1, forward strand.
TGTAGCCGCGCTCGGCGGCGAGGTACGGCGTGGCCATCATCGTGTTGTAGAAGTCGATGAAGTCGCGACGAACCTTATCGGCCTCGGCGGCCGACAAGCCCTCGGTCTGGCGACGGGTCAGCACCGCCGCCGCCGATTCCGCACCCATCACCGCGATCTTGGCCGAGGGCCAGGCGAAGTTGAGGTCGGCGCCGAGTTGCTTGGAACCCATCACCGCGTACGCACCGCCATAGGCCTTGCGCAGCACCACGGTGATCTTCGGGACGTCCGCCTCGACGTAGGCGTAGAGGAAGCGGCCCGAACGTCGGATCGTCGCCTTCTGCTCCTCGGCCAGACCCGGGAGGATGCCCGGGGTGTCGACGAGGAAGATCAGCGGGATGCCGAAAGCGTTGCAGATGCGCACGAATCGCGCAGCCTTCTCCGACGAGTCGGTGTCGAGGGTGCCCGCCATCACGCTCGGCTGGTTGGCGACCACCCCGACGGCATGTCCGTCGACGCGCGCGTATCCGGTGATGATGTTGGGGGCGAACAACTCTCCGACCTCAAGGAACGCACCGTCGTCGAACAGCTTGATGATGATGTCGTGCATGTCGTAACCGGCGTTGTCGTAGTCCGGCATGAACGAGTTCAGCGAGAGATCGGAGTCGGTGATCTCGGGCTCGAGCCCGGGATTGATCACCGGCGGCTTCTCGTAGCAGCTCGACGGCATGTACTGCAGATACTCGCGGACCCACTCGAACGCGGCTTTCTCGTCGGCGGCGACGTGGTGGATATTGCCCCACCGCGCCTGATTGTGCGCGCTGCCGAGGTCTTCGGCCGAGATCTCTTCGCCTGTGGTCTGTTTGATGATGTCGGGACCGGTGACGAACATGTACGACTTGTCCTCGACGGCGACGAGGATGTCGGTGTTGGCCGGGGTGTACACGGCGCCACCGGCGCACTTGCCGAGGATGATCGAGATCTGCGGGGCGAGCCCGGACAGCAGGTCGTTGCGCCGACCCATCTCGGCGTACCAGGCGAGCGAGGTCACCGCATCCTGGATACGCGCACCGGCCGAGTCGTTGATGCCGACCATCGGGCAACCGATCCTGCCGGCCCACTCCATCAGCGCGGACACCTTGCGCCCGAACATCTCTCCGACGGTGCCGCCGTGCACCGACTGGTCGTGGGAGAACGCCGCGACCGGACGTCCGTGCACCAGACCATGACCGGTCACCACGCCGTCGCCGTATCCGGTCTCGGCGGCGCCGGGCATCTTGGCCAGGGCACCGATCTCGATGAAGGTACCCGGGTCGAAGAGCATCGCCAGCCGCTCACGCGGGGAGAAGATGCCCTTCTTCGCACGCTTGGCGACCGCCCTCTCCCCGGCCGGCTCCTTGGCGAGTTCGAGCTTGGCCCTCAGGTCGGCGAGTTTGGCTGCGGTGGTGTCCATGTGATCCTCTGCGTGGTCCGCGGTGTCGCGGTCTGTCACTTGCTGGTGGTGGAACCGACGGTACCGAGTCGGCGGGTCAGGTCGGCGCCGATTCTGCCGATATACGGCTCATCAACGATCGACAGGTGATCGCCGCCGATGTGGATGATCTCGAGGTCGTCGACCACCTCACCCCACCGACCGTCTTCGTCGATCTCCGCCCACTGCGGCTCGAGTTCGATTGCGCCATCGTGCATCTTGTCGGCGCGATACAACACGACCTTGCCGCCGTAGGGTGTCGGGGAGATGTTGGTGAGCGCGCGGTTGTCGATGAACGAGGTGCGCTGGTGCTCGATGATGCCGCCGGGAATCTTGGTGCCCGACATCGACATCATCTCCATGATGATCGCGAACTGCCCCTCGTCGTCGGCCTCGACGAGCCGATCCATCGGGATCGGGATGTCGGCGTCGAGATCGTAGTTGCGGATCGCGAAGTCCTTCCACCGCTCCAGTCGTGCCCGCTTGGTGTCGGGGGTCTCGGCAACATCGTGTCGGGGACGGACGACGTCGATGAGACCGACGAAGTCGATCTCCTCGCCTGCGTCGCGCAACACCTGCGCGGCACCGTAGGCGAGCGCGCCGCCGAGCGACCAGCCGACCAGAACGTACGGGCCGTGCGGCTGCACCTCGCGCAGGCGTGGCATGTACTGCCGCACACGCTCTTCGATGCTGCCCTCGACCCTGTCGAAACCGATGACCGGCACCGACTCCGGCAGCCGCTTGAGCAGCGCCTCGTACGCCGAGGTGTTACCGCCGGCGGGGTGGAACAGCAGCACCGGCGTCGGGTCACCGGCCTGCGGGTCGTAGGTCTTCTTCCCGTCGATCAGTCGCAGGTAGCGCACGAATCCGTCGGTATCGGCGGCCGCGTCGAGGAACTCGCGAACGTAGTTCGACATCTCCTCGATGGTCTCCGAATCGAGGATGTCCTCCACGTCAATGTCACCACCGGTGCGCTCGTTGAGCTTGTCGGTGAGGGCTTGTGCCACATCCTCTTCGAGGACCGGCAGCTTGTTGAAGATGCCGCCGGCCGAACGCTTGGTGACCACCGCGTACACCCCGAAGGTGAGCCGTTCGGCGGCGTCACGTGGCGGGACGTCGGAGCCCGCGGCCTCGGCGACCGCGGCCTGCGAGGTGAGGTCGGCGGGCTTCTGAGCGCTGTCGGCGGGAGCCGGAGCGCTGTCGGCGGGAGCGGGGGCGCTGTCGGCGGGAGCTGGGGCGGTGTCGGCGACGGAGGGAGCGCTGTCGGCGCGTTTGGCGTTCTGCTCGTCGATGTAGGCGTTGAGCGCGGCGGTGTCGAGTTCGCCTCCGCCGGCGGCATTCTCGGCGAGGTCGTCCAGTTCGTCACGGTGATGGACCGCGTAGTTCACGAACTTGGAGACGTCGGAGAGATTCGCCTGCCGCATGGCCTGAAGTTGCAGCTGCGGGATGTCGAACTCGAATTCGACGCGATTCTTGATGCGCACGGCCATCAGCGAATCGAGGCCCAACTCGACGAGCGGGATCTCGCGGGGCAGATCCTCCGGGTCGTAACCCATGGATTCACCGACGATGATCGCGAGCCGGTCGTCGATCGACTCGCCGGATTGCGGATCCCACTTGTTGCCGATGTCGTCGATGATCTCGTCCTCGACGACCACCGAGTTGTCGATGTAGCCGACCTTGCGCGGATCGATGGCGCCGTCGGCGGGCTGGAGAGCACTGTCGGCGGGTTGGGGGGCGCCGTCGGCGGTACCGGGGACAGTGGCGCCGGTGACGACCGCCTCGAACAGCAGGCGGAAGTTCTTGTCGTGCTTGGCATGGACGGTCACCGACGCACCACCAGGGTGCGGGCTCAGCGTCGTCGTGAGCGTGCCCTCGCCAGCACCGGCACCGACCGCGCCGTGGGCCACCGCGGCACCGACCGTCGCCTCGGCGAGGACCTGTGCGGCCGCGGCACGGACCAGCTCACGCAGGTCGGTGACCGCGCCGGCGTTGACCTCCCAGGCATGCCGGCCGTCGGGCAGCGCCACGTGTGCACCGGGGATCGATCCGCTGCCACCACCGGAATTCACGGTGGCCTTGAGCCAGTACGGCTTTCGCTCGAAGCGGGTGCGCGGGATGTCGGCGAACGCGCGGCCGGCACCGGTGCCGAACAGCGACGCGACGTCCACGGCGTGACCGTGCACGTACAGCTTCATCAGGGCATTGATGACGCCGAAGCTCTCGTCTTCCTTGCGGCGCAGCGTCTCGATCAGCTCGGCGTTCTGGAGTCCGGCCGAGAACGTCACCGCCGCAACGGAGATCAGGACCGCTGGGTTGGGCGAGAGTTCGAGGAAGGTGCGGTGACCGTTCTCCACCGACTTCGCGATGGCCTGCGAGAACCACACGCTGTGGCGCAGTCCCTTGAGGAAGTAGTCGATGGTGTGCACCGGCTCGTGTCCGGGACGATAGAAGGTCTCGCGGTCCACCGAGCTGTAGAAGCCGACGGTCGGGCGCAGTGGTTCGATTCCGGTGAGCTCGTAGGCCAATTCGCCGAGCAGCGGGTCCATTTGCGAGGTGTGGCTCGCACCCTTCGTCTGCAGTTTGCGGCCGAGTTTGCCCTCCTTCTCGGCGCGCTCGACGATGGCGTCGACCTGCGGCTCTGGACCACCGATGACGGTGTGAGTCGGCGCCGCATAGACACAGATCTCGAGGTCCGGGTAGTCGACGAGGACGTCGTTGATGTCCTCGGCGGAGTACTCGACGAGCGCCATCAGCCGGATGTCGTCGCCGGTGAGCATCGACTCACCCTCACCCATCAGACGCGAGCGCTGACAGATCACCCGTGTCGCATCCTCGAGCGAGAGACCACCACTGATGTAGGCGGCCGAGGCCTCCCCCATCGAATGCGGTACCAGCACACCGGGTTGCGCGCCGAAGTGGCGCAACGTGTCGGCGAGTGCGACCTGGATGGTGTAGATGCCGACCTGGCTGGTCTCGATGCCGTAGGTCTGTGCGTCGTCGAGGAACATCTCGACGATGGAGTATCCGAGTTCGCGCTGCACGAGGTGATCGACGCGGTCGGCGTACTTGGCGAACACCGGATTCTCGGTGTAGAGCTGTTTGGCCATCTTGCGGTGCTGCGATCCGAAGCCGCTCAGCAACCACACCGCCGATGCGGCATCCGGCGAATCCGCCGAGTACACAAGCGGATTGGCCTTGCCCTCGGCCACCGCACGCACACCCTTGACGGCGTCCTCGTGGGAGCGGGCCATCACGACGGCGCGCGACCGCCCGTGGTTGCGGTGCGCGAGCGCCCGTCCGATGTCGGCGAGCGGGGTGGCTTGTCCGGCATCGGATTCGAGCCACTCGAGCAGATCGGCGGCCGCCTTGCGGCGCCGCGACGGCAGGAACGCCGAGATCACCAGGGGCACCACCGACCCGTCGACCGCGCATGGCGCGAAGTCGTCGGCCGGATCACGTTCGGCGACAACGGCATCGGCTTCAGGAGCGACCGACTGCGCGGCGAGTACCGCACGTTCGGCCTCGGTGAGGAAGTCCTCGTCGTCGTCGAGGTCGGCGGCCGGTGTCTCGGCGGCGGCCGCGTCGGCCAGATCGGCGACGGCGGCCGGTTCTTCGAGGTCGCCCGGGAGTACCTCGCGGACGATGACGTGGGCGTTGGTGCCGCCGAAGCCGAATCCGGACACCCCCGCGATGGCGTGCCCGGAGTAGCGCGGCCATTCGGTGATCTCGTCGGTGACCTTGAGTCCGGTCGCCTCGAACTGGATGTAGGGGTTGGGTCCGGCGTAGTTCAGGGACGCGGGAATCTTGTTGTGCCCCATGGACAACACGACCTTGGCCAGTGCCCCGGCGCCGGCTGCGGACTCCATGTGCCCGAAGTTCGTCTTGGCCGATCCGAGCAGCGCGGGGGCGCCGACGACACGTCCGCGACCAACCACCCGGCCCAGTGCGTCGGCCTCGATCGGATCACCAAGGATGGTGCCGGTGCCGTGCGCCTCGACGTAGTCGACCTGACGCGGATCGAGTGCGGCGTCGGCATACGCCGATCGCAGAACCTCCACCTGCGCTTCGGGATTGGGCGCGAAGATGCCGTTGGAACGGCCGTCGGAGTTGACTGCCGTACCCGAGATCACCGCGAGGACCTGATCGCCGTCGCGGCGGGCGTCGGCGAGTCGCTTGAGAACAAACAGACCGCCGCCCTCGGAGCGCACCATGCCGTCGGCGTCGGCGGAGAAGGCCTTGATGTGCCCGTCCTTGGCGACCGCGCCGATCGTGTCGAAGCCGACGGTCGCCGCCGGGGTGAGGATCATGTTGACACCACCGGCCAGGGCGACCTCGGACTCGCCCGAACGCAGGCTCTGCACCGCCTGGTGGACGGCCACCAGCGACGACGAGCACGCGGTGTCGATGGCGACCGACGGGCCGTGGAAGTCGAAGAAGTAGGAGACGCGATTGGCGATGATCGAGGTGGCGGTGCCGGTCAGGGCGTAGGCCGCGGTCTCGTCGGAGCCCTCACCGAGGCCGAGCGCGGCCATCAGCTGGTAGTCGTTGGTGGAGGTGCCGACGAAGACGCCGACGCTGCCGCCCTTGAGATCGCTGGCCGGGATGCGTGCGTGTTCGAGGGCTTCCCACGTCAGTTCGAGCGCGAGCCGCTGCTGCGGGTCGACCATCTCGACCTCGCGGGGGCTCATCTGGAAGAAGTCGGCGTCGAACGACTTGACGTCGTCGAGGTATCCGCCGCGCAGGTTGCGCTTCTCGAGGACCTCGGCCATCCGCGGGTCGGCCTTGAACTCGGTCCAGCGATCGTCGGGGAGGTCGGAGATGCCGTCACGGCCCTCGATCAGGGCCTCCCACGTCGACTCCGGCGACTGACCGGCCTTCGGGAATCGCGTGGAGAGCCCGACGATGGCGATGTCGTCGGCGTCGCTGCGCTCGCGCTCCCAGAAACGGTCGTCGTCGGCGTCGATGCCCTCGTCGGGATCGCCCTCGATGATGCGGGTCGCCAGCATCGCGATCGTCGGATGGTTGTAGGCGACGGTCGCGGTGAGGATGACGCCGGTCTTGTCCTCGACGTCGGCGGCCAGCGCCACCGCGTCACGCGAGGACAGACCGAACTCCTCCATCGGGCGGTCATCCGAGATCTGATCGGCCGGTACACCGGTGGCCTGCGCCACCCAGTCACGCAACCAGTCGCGTAGTTCGGAGACGGTCAGCCCACCGGCGGTCTCCCCGTCGGTGCTGGTGGCGTCGACCTGGTTGTTCGGCTCGTCGTTATTCAGTTCAGACATCGTTTCTCAGGGTACTTGGCGACGGCTCGATGACCGCGCGGGTTCGTGACGGCGGCCGGCCGACGCGGAGGGTGTGCGGCGAAAGGCTTCGCTGCGCTACACGCCCGCATCTGGGAAGGCCGTCTGCTTGTACCCACCTCGCAGGCTGCCGTCGATGTAGGCGGCCTTGGTCGCGCGGCGGGCGATCTTGCCGCTGGAGGTGCGTGGGATGGACCCGGCGGGGACGAGCAGGATGTCGCGGGCCATGACGCCGTGGCGTCCGGCGATGGCGGCGCGCACGGTGTCGGCGACTTCTTGCGGGTCGTGGCGTTTGCCCGGTCCGCGCTCGGCGACGATCACGAGTTGCTCGGAGGCGTCGTCGGGGTCGAAGGTCAGTCCGCTGGTGGATTGTTCGAAGACCACCTTGGGCAGTTCGTTGGCCGGGACCGCGAAGGCCGCGACGAATCCGGGGCGCAGGGCCGGACTGGCTTCTTGCGCACTGAATTCGAGGTCCTGCGGGTAGTGGTTGCGGCCGTCGACGATCACCAGGTCCTTGACGCGGCCGGTGATGTAGAGCTCACCGTCGAGCCACACACCGTAGTCGCCGGTGCGCATCCAGGTGGCGTCGGCGGGGGCGCCGTCGGTGTGGCTGTTCTGCGCGAGCGGGGTGGTGATGGTGTTCTCGAAGGTGTCCTTGGTTTCCTGCGGTTTGTTCCAGTAGCCGGCGCCGATGTTGAGGCCGTGCAGCCAGATCTCGCCGACCTCCCCGTCGGCCTTCTCGATGCCCACACCGTTCTCGTCGTATTCGGCGGCGTCGACGATCGCGGCCCACTGGCTGAGCGCGACCTGTCCACAGGAGACCTGGGCGACGGCGTTGGGCGCGTCGGAGTCGATGACCTTCATCCGGCCGGCGTTGAGTTCTTCGCGGTCGACGTAGATGACCTTGGCCTCGTTGTCACGTTGGGTGGCCGACACGAACAGGGTGGCCTCGGCCATGCCGTAGCACGGCTTGATCGCGGTCTTGGGCAGTCCGTACGGGCCGAATGCCTCGTTGAATTTCTTCATCGAGCTGACGGTCACCGGTTCGGAGCCGTTGATCAGGCCGATGACGTTGGAGAGGTCGAGCTTCTCCCCTTCCTTCGGCAGGCCGCGGGCGGCGGCGTGCTCGTAGGCGAAGTTGGGGGCGGCGGCGTAGGTGGGTGCGTTGTCGTCGTCGGCGGCGAGTTCACGGATCCACCGGCCGGGCCTGCGCACGAAGGCCTGCGGGCTCATGATCGTGATGTACTTGCCGCCGAGAGCGGGCAGGATCACCGTGAGCAGGCCCATGTCGTGAAACATCGGTAGCCAGGTGACGCCGCGGGCGTTGCGGTCGATCTCGATGCAGTCGTAGATCTGCAGGACGTTGGCGGCCACCGCCTGGTAGGTGATCTCCACACCTGCGGGTACGCGCGTCGAGCCCGATGTGTATTGCAGGTAGGCGACGGTGTCCTTGTTGTGGTCCTTGCCGGCGATGGGTGCGACCCAGCTCGAGCCGACCGAGTCGGGCACGGCGTCGACGGCGATGACGCGGGGACGTTCCTTGGCCGGGCGGTCGGCGAAGAAGTTGCGCACCGCTTCGGCGGATTTGGTGGAGGTGAGAATCGCGGTCGGCTCGCAGTCGGAGAGCACCGCGGTCAACCGGTCGGTGTGACCGGGCTCGTCGGGGCTGAACAGCGGAACCGCGACGTTGCTCGCGTACAGCGCGGCGAAGAAGCCGATCACGTATTCGAGCGATTGCGGGGCGAGAATGGCGACGCGGTCGCCGTGTTTGGTGACCTGTTGCAGCCGTGCCGCCACTGCACGGAGTCGCTTGCCGAACTGTGCCCAGGTGAGATCCTGACGTTCGCCCTCGCGCTCCCGGCTGTAGTCGATGTAGCGGTAGGCGAGTGTGTCGGCGGCATCGCGGACGTTGCGCTCGACGTAGTCGACGAGTGTCGCGTCCTCGGTGAAGTGCAGCTGACCGTTCTCGTCGAGGAACTGCTCAAATTCAGTCTTCAGCATTCATTACTCCTGTGGCCCCCACGTTCCTGCCCCCATTTGGGCATATCGTGCGTACCTCGTGGCACACCCCGCGGCGCCCGACCGCGCTGCTCGGTTCAGTGTGACCCTCGGGTCGTTCCTTGCCGTGCACCGGTGGTCGTGTCGGTACCCATTCGTCCGTGGACCGCGTCGGTCGCGGTCGCACGACACTTCCCAACCCTTTCACTCACTTCGTGATCGTCATGTCCACCTTGACTCCACCGCAGTGCGATCACTCCACTGCAGCAGCCTTTCACCGGCGGTTGTCGTGCGGCTTCCTGCCCCCGGACCGAGGACACACTTTACTCTCCCTTGAGGAGCGAAATGACCGGCGCGAAGGCATCCATCTGCGTCGGGAACACCCCGACGTAGGACATCGAGGTGCGCCGCCGCACCTCGCGGATCTGCTCGGCGATCTCCTCGAACGATCCGATTGCGATGTACGGCGAGTTCAGCACGTCGTCGACGGTGAACTCGGTGTCGCGTTCGATGTTCGGCGGATACCCCTGCTCGAGTGCCTTGAGCGCCATCTCTGCAGTGGACTGCCGGTCGTCGGTGATGACGATGACCGCGATCGTCCAGTTGAGCTCGATCTCGGCGAACCGGTCGCCCGCGGCCTGCCGGATGCGGTCGACCCGCTCGGCGGTCTTCTCGATGGTCATGTCCGACAGCTTCATCCGCCCGTCGGGGGTGGTGCCCGGCGCCACGGAGATGATGTCGGCGTGCTTGGCGGCCAGGGCGAGCATCTTGGGTCCGCCACCGCCGACGGCGATCGGCGGGCGCGGCCCCTGACGCGGTCGCGGGCTGCCCTCGAGCCCCTTGATCTGGTAGAACTCGCCGTCGAAGTCGACGGTCTCCCCGCGCATGAGCTTGTCGAGGATCGTCAACGATTCATCGAGCCGCCGGATGCGCACACCCGGGGATTCGAACTCGATGCCCGCCTTGTCGAACTCCTCCTTGAGCCAGCCCGCACCGATCCCGAGTTCCAGGCGGCCCTTGCTCAGGACGTCGATGGTGTTGGCCTCCTTGGCCAACAGCGCCGGATGCCGGAAGCCGTTCGCGAGCACCGACGTCGCCAGCCGGATGCGGTCGGTGGCCTGGCTCAGCGCTCCCAGAGCAGCCAGCGGGCCGACCTGGTTGCCGAGGTGATCGGGTACGGCGAAGGTGTCGTATCCGTATTCCTCGGCGGTCTGGGCCAACTTCACGAACTTGCGGGCACCGCCCTCGTCCTTGTTGCCCTCACCACCGGCGCCGAACCGGAACGCGCGCAGCGTGGTCTCGCCGCCACCGGTCCCGGTGGTCTCGCCCTGGGTCATTGTGGTTCTCCTCGTCGCGTTCGCGGCGTCGTCATGAGCTCTCGTGGCCGTGCGGGGCGTCCCCATTCCGCAGGACACCGCCGAGCCAGCCCACAACGTTAATGCAGCAGGTCGGCGCCGCCCAAACGGATCGGTCCCCGCTCAGCGCCTTCCCAGACACGCCGCAGCACGCGACGCCGCGACGTGGGCGCTCAGTTGTGCGCCGGACGCGGGGCCTCGTCGATGAGTCCGTTGACCCAGCCGCGCATCCACTGGGTCGCGGTCGCGCCGTCAAGAGACCAGTACCGCGGCGTCGCATACATCGCGTGCACCGGGTTGTTGATCGCGCTCGCCAGTTGGCTCACGGCACTCAACGGATTCGACGCCGTCGGTGCGTCGCAGATGAGATCGCCTGGGGCACAAATGGATACGACCTTGCTCTGGAGATCCCCGAAGCCACCGGGACGCGGGCCGGTCATCGTGGTCCCCGGCACCAGCGACCCCATACCCGCGAGCGCGATCTCGGCACCGACGCCGGGCGGGTTGGGCCCGATGTCACGCTGATCGCCGGGCTGACGGCGACCGTCGGCGATGAGTCCGACCCCGAGGACGAGGTCGGCGTCGGCCTGCGGCAGGACGTTCCCACGACCGTTGCCGATCGCCGAGGCGAGGTCGCCGCCGATGACCGCACCCTGCGAGAAACCGACGATGACGTAGCGCGTCAGCGGGCAGTGCTCGTGGGTGGAGATGATCTTGCCCGCGGCACGCTTGTAGCCCTGGGTACGCGAGTCGTTGTAGCTGCTCTGCCGATCGTTGAGGTTCGCGGGATTCCGGAACTCGGCGATGTAGGGCACCGTGTAGACCTCGGTGCGCGACTCGGGGAATTCACTCTTGATCGCCTTGGAGACGCGCAGCAGCAACGATGCCGGCTTGGACGTCGGGTTCAGCGGGTCGTCGTTCGGCGTGGACTCCCAGGTGCCCGGGATCACCAGCGTCAACACGTCGGCGCAGTCGGCGGGCTGGGCCTCCGGTCGGTTCGGTGGCGTCGTCGTCGATGGGCCACCACCGCGCGGCGGTGCCGGCGGGCCCTCGACGATGCCCTTGATCCAGATCACGATCAGCACGATCGCGATGACGGCGATCAGTGCGACCGCGAGCATCAGCAGGCGCAGCGCACGTGAGGTCCGTGAGCGTTTCTTCCGGGCGTTCACAGGTCGGTTGCCGCTAGCAATAGTTGTCCTGGGCGGCCTTGATCACCTTGTCGGCCTTGGCATTGGCCTCCGCGGTGTTCTGGGTGCCGGGCGCGACCAGTGCGGTGACGTACGCCTTGGTGGTCACCGGGTCGGTGTTCTTCTTCTGCGCGTCGCAGACGTAGGTGGCCAGCGAGAGCGCGACACCGTTGTCGGTGTCACCGAGCAGCGTGACGTTCTGGCTGCGCAGGGCCTGCAGGTATCGCTTGGCCTTGTCGTCGAGCGGCGCTCCGTCGGGCGCGGTGAGTTGTCCCGATGCCGGCGCCGCCGAACCGGGCGTGGTGGCCGGCAACGCGGACCCGCCGGTGGTCGAGGTGGCGCCGACCGAGGCCTGGCCGGATTCCGGCGTGCTCGACGCCGAGGCACTCGACGGCGCGGAGTACAGCGACGTCGTGGTGACCGGATTGCTGGTGATCGGGGCGCTCGCCGTGGAATCGTCGGAACACGCCGCCAGTGATCCCAGCGCGAACGCCACGCCGGTCATCAGCACACCCAGCCTCAAGAACTTCGTCATCATCTCTTCCTCGTCACGCATCACCGATGCCGCCTCGAACCCTCCGACCCCTGGCTCGACCGGGCCGCGCCGGTGACCACGTACACACATGTGGTGGTTTGTCCCAACCGCCAGCAAGGCTACCCAACAAGACGGACATCATTCGTCACCGGAGCCACCTCACCTGCGCAAACATTGCGATTCCACAGTGAGATCTCAGGACGCACACACGCGGCACCCGATGTCCGGTGCCGCGTGTGTGAGCTGGATCTATCGCGCGAGTTGCGCACCGCCCTTCGGCGACCAGTTGATCCGGCCGTGCTCGAAGGTCTGTGTCTTGCCACCGTCGCGACCCCACGGCATCTCACCGCTGGTCGGCAGACCGAGCTTGCCGCCGGGTCCGCCCGCGCCGACGTAGGCGCCGCCGATCGCACCGCCGACCACCTGCGGCCCCTTCGGCCCGGTGATGATCCGCCCCTCGGCGAAGTCCTGGGCACGCCCGCCGGGTACCCCGTACTCCGGCGTCAGGCACACTCCGAGCCGAGCCGGGCCGGCGACCTTCTTGAACGCCGGGCTGACCCCGCAGGCCACCTTGTCACCGTTGAGACCGAGCGCCGCGGCCGCCTGCGGCCATGCCTGATGCATCTCGAATTCCCAGTAGGGCCAGGTATGGGTACCCGACGCCCGGTAGACAGCCTGCCCGGGAATTCCCAACTGGTTCAACTTGATTGCGAACTGCTGCGAGGTGACCCGGGAGAGCAGCTCGAGTCCCACGCCGGAGTAGTTGGTCGCGAGCATCGGAATGTCGGACGGTTTGTCGTACGGGCCGACCATGCCGTTGCCCGACGAGATGTAAAGGCTCGTGCCCCGCAGTTTGTCGGCGAGCAGGTACGGGTCGTGGGCCTTCCACTCCGGATCGCTGGGCGGGCCGAACATCTTCATCGCGTCGTAGCCGCCACCGTCACGCAGGGCGAACTGGATGGCCTGCGGCATCCCGTAGGACGTCAGCTGCAGGATGCCGGAGAACGACGCGGCGAACTTGTAGTACCCGGGGTTGCGTGCAGCGAGCATCATGGCCGCCGAGCCACCCATCGAGAGCCCCTCGATGCCACGCACATCCGTTGAGCGCCAATCACCCTCGATGATCGGTGGGAGCTCGTGGATGAGGAAGGTCTCCCACTTGTAGTTCTTGCCCTTGTCGGTTTCCTTCCAGTCGGTGTAGAAACTCGACTCGCCACCGATCGGCAGGATGACGTTGACGTTCTTGTCCTTGTAGAAATCGACTACGTCGGTGTTGAGAACCCAGCCGCTCTGATCGTCCTGCGCACGCAGACCGTCGAGCATGGTCAGCTGCGGGAACCGCGCCGTCGGATTGGCCCACCAGTCACGGGCCAGCAGAATCTGGACCTGGATCTCGGTGTTCATCGACGGGGAGAACACCCAGAGCGCGACGCGACGGTCGGTGTACCAGAACACCTTGGTGACGCGGGCGGGCTGGGTCGGCGCCGGAGAGGCCGCGGGGGTGGCCGCCGGGGCCGCGGGGGTGGCCGCCGGGGCCGGGCTCGCTGGTGCCGTAGGCGCCGCCGGACTCGCCGGGGCCGGGGCCGGCGCCGGGGCGCCGACGGCGTCCTGCTGGCCGATGAGGGCCCAACCGAGCGCCACCAGCACGACCACCACCATTGTGATGACGACTCGTGGCGTTCGCCTGCTCTTCGCACCGCGAGCGGCCTTGGGTCCACTCGTTCGCCCCGCACTCACTGTTCGCATACCCTCGCGCTCCTTCGCACCCCTGATGGTCGACGCATCGCGGTCGGCGACCGCGTCGACTCAGTGGCCCCTCAAGTCACAGAAATCTCACTGGTGTCATTACGCCTCAGGTGTTTCTTACACGTCGCACCCCGCGTTGGCGCGACGCCACGCTGTGGCGGGTGAGATTTTTGTGACTTCTGTGATGAGAGTTGCGTGGATTGCCGGTCATGCCGGACCAACGAGACAACCCCGGCCGACACCGTGTGGTGGCGGCCGGGGTTGTCCCGTGAACTCAGTTGATCAGTCGAACTCAGTTGATCAGTTGAAGAAGCCTCGCGAGTAGGCGTTCCAGACCATGTCCTGCCAGTAGCCCCAGGCGTGGGTGCCGTTGGCGTAGTAGCTCATGATCGGCAGGCCGTTGATGAAGGCGAGTCCTTCGAAGGCCTTGGCCTGGGTGAACGCGAGGAACTCCAGCGTCGAACCCTTGAACAGGTCGTCGAAGACGTTCGGCAGCGCGTTGTACTTGCCGAAGAGTCCGTTACCGGAACCGACGAACAGTTTCAGGCCCTGCATGCGGTTGATACGCAGCGACGGGTCGTTGTCGTACCAGCGGCCGTCCCACGGCGGACCCCACATGGCGTCGACGTTCCACGGCTGCGGCGCGACGTCGAGCATCGCCAGACGGATCATCGTGTGCATGCCGGGGGCACTGAGGAAGTTGTAACCCGACAGCGAGCCGGCGGCGTAGTAGAGGTCGCGACGCTTGGAGGCGAGGACCAGCGCGGCGTTACCGCCCATCGACACGCCCATGATGGCGTACTTGCCGTTCTTGCCCTGGAATCCGTTGGCCCGGAGTGCCTGCGGGAGGCGGTTGTTGATCACGCACTCCCACATGTAGCGGCTCTGCTGGCCGTTGAAGTTACTGGGCGCGTTCCAGTTGGTGTAGAAGCTGGCCGGTCCACCGATCGGCTCGACGACATTGACGCCGCGATTGACCAGTTCCTGGACGTTGGTGTTGATCTCCCAGCCGGAGAAGTCGTACTGGGCGCGCATGCCGTCGAGCAGGATGACGGTGCGCTTGTTCTGCGGCTTGAACCAGGTACGCACCTGGACCTTGCCGGGAGCCATGGACTTGTTGCCGAAGGCGCCGTTGGTGGGCATGCCGCAGGCATCGATCCAGAGGGTCTTCCGGAAGCCCGTGCCATTGACGCGTGCATCGGCCTGGCCCGTTCCGACCACTGCTCCGATCAGACCCGCGACGGTCATCACGGCGACAACGATCGCCACGAACCGTGCACTGAGTCCCGTGGACGCCTTCGGTTTCAGTTCACCTACACCCATCGACCTGCATTCTCCCTCTGTCACCGGTTCCGACGCAGTCACACCATCGCGTCGAACTCCGGACTACACCTCTGCGACGTCCGATCCCCCACACCGAACCCTCGCGCTTCTTGCACACGAGGAACCCCCGGCAGCCTATTGCAGCCACCGAACCCTGACAAACTCTGTGATGTCTCTCACAGCTCTCTCAGGTTGGTGCGGACGGATCGGTCCCACCGCATTCTCACGGTCGGTCTATCGGTCGCACTGCGCGGCACGTTACCGATTCGAGATAATTTCTCGCAACTTCCTCTGATGCTGCGCGCAGGTTCCTCACAGCGTCCGCGCTTCCGCGGTCAGCGCGGGTGGATACGCGGAGGCATCGTCAAACCGCAGTGCTCGATCTCGTATTCGGGGTTGCGGTCGATGCGATAGTCGGTGAACGTGAACGACTGGATCAGGTTGCTCTTGAACCGCTGCCACGTCCACGGCGCCTCGTAGGAGGCGATCCGATCCCGGGTGGCCGGGCACGTCAAGGCCACCTGCGCCTGACGGACGACGTCCTCGTCGAGGAACCCGGGCAGGATCGGAGCCCGCGGAACCGCTCCGGCTTCGGCGACCACCCACTCGGTCGGCAGTACCTTGTCGTGACCGATGCGGCCGTCGTCGAGACGCTCGGTGTGCGCGGCGATCGGATACGCCAGCCCCATCTGGTCGATGACCCGCACGTTGAGCGGCGCATTCATGCTCGTCATGCCGAGATTGAGGAAGAACACCGTCAGATGGCGCTTGTCCTGCGGGGTGCTGGCGGGCAGGCGGGCGATGTACCACTGGTCGTAGTCGAAGGACGCGATCAGCACACCGCCCTCCTTCTGATACTGCGCGATGTCCTCGACCATCGCCTTCATGCGCGGATAGTCCAGGTAATCCTTGGCGGTGACCGGGTTCTCGATGCCCATGTTGGTGACGTAGAAGCGTCGCTCGTCGACGATGCCGCTGCGGCCGATGTCGATGCCGGCGTTGGGCAGGACATCCTCGTGGACGATCGCCGCCCAGGCGATGGTGGTGATCCACATGGCTGCGAGGACGGTCGAGCCAACCAGTTGCAGGCGTGTGCGGCGGGCGCGCAGAGCGCCGTCGGTGTCAGCGGGAGCGCCGTCGGCGTCAGCGGGAGCGCCGTCGGCGTTAGCGAGAGCGCCGTCGGTGTCGGCGGGAGCGCTGTCGGCGTTGGCGGGAGCGCCGTCGGTGTCGGCGGGAGCGCTGTCGGCGTTGGCGGGAGCGCCGTCGGTGTTGGCGGGGGCGGGCCGGCGGGTGCGGCGGAAGGCCGCGGCGACACCGCGAACCGGGATGGTCACCGGAATCACCATGAGCGGCAACAACATCACGAACAGCGGTGTCAGCAGGACGCGGCCGTGCATGAAGTCGCCGCCCTGACGCAGCCAGTACAGGCCGACGATGAAGCCGGCGAGCACCATCGCGGTGACCACCGCGCCCGGTGTCTGCAGACGCCGCGACCACGCGGCCAACCGGGCACGCATCGACCTCGGGGCCTGCGACGCCGGCTCGGGCCGGGTGGGGCTGAGCTTGCGTGCGCGCACCCCGACGGCGAGCAGGATGCCCGCGACGAGCGCGAGGACGACCGGCAACAGCAGCGTGTAGGGCCCGAAGAGGTTGGCCAGGTAGAGGAAACCCTGATGCCACTTGGAGCCGCTGGCATCCTTGGCGACGGCCGGGTTGGGAACCAACAGGGCGTAGTAGCCCATCCGGAAGATCTGGTAGCCCACCGGGAGGATCGCGGCGACGACGACGATGCCGACACGCATCTTCCACGACTGGGGCGCCAGGAACACCAGCACCAGCGCGATCCCGCCGATGACCGTGAGCTCGGGGCGAACCAGCGGTGCCAGTCCGGCCCAGAAGGCGAGGAACAGCGTGGCCGCCGAACCGGCTCGCGTCGCGTCGGCCCCGGACGGGCGCCGACACCAGGAGATCAGCAGGCACCACAGCACCGCGGCCCAGAAGATACAGAGCCCGTTCTCCAGGCCACTGGTCGCGAAGTCGCGTGCCGGCGGCAACGCGATGTAGATGATCGGGCCGAGCGGAAGCAGCAGGGTGTACCCGTCGCCGGTGATCCCACCGAGGCGTCGGCGCAGCAGGCGGGCGGTTCCGTACATCGCGATGGGTACCGCCGACACCGACAACACCAGCGCCACCCACAGGGCGACGTACTCGAGTTGGCCGTCGGTCACCCACGCCCAGAACCACAGCAGGTAGGTCCACGCCGTGGAGGTGTTGGCCTCCACCCGCTCCCCGGCGTTGAACACCGGCCCGTTGCCCGCGAACAGGTTGCGCAGGGTGCGCAGCACGATGAGTCCGTCGTCGGCGATCCAACGCCGCTGCCACGCGCCGATGGCGAAGAATGTGGTGACGGTGATGGCACCGATCAGGAAGCTGATGACGGCGGTCCACTCGCGGCCACCCCAACGGCGCCACGCGCCCACGTCGACCGTGCGCTTCTTCTCGCCGACCGTGCGCTTCTTTACGTCGACCGTGCGCTCATCTTCATCGACCGGGCGCTCATCTTCATCGACCGGGCGCTCGTTGTCGTCGACCGTGCGCTCGTTCGCGCCGACCGTGCGCTCCTCGTCGGGCTCGTCGCCGCCGAGATTCAGGCGCAGCCACTGGGTGGGCGCGTCGTCCTCGGGCAACTGCCCTCGCCCGTGATCTGGAGACCGCCCACGATCAGGAGACTGCCCTCGATCAGGAGACTGCATAGACCGCGACACCCACGCATACTATCCAGGCCACCGCCAGGACCTGCAGTACGCGGTCACCGAGAACGATCTCCTCGGGTTCTCCGGCCTGACCACCGTCGATGTCGACGGCGTAACGCAGGATCGCGATGGTGAACGGCACCATCGACACGGCGTAGGCGACGTTGGTGTCGTGGCCGGAGTTCTTGTCGAAGGCCCACAGTCCGTAGAAGAGGACGACGGCCGTGGCCGCCAGCGTCCACACGAACCGCAGGTAGCTGGTGGTGTAGTACTGCAGCGCCTTGCGGATCTTGGCGCCGGTGCGCTCGGCGAGCTGCAGCTCGGCGTAGCGTTTGCCGGCCGCCATGAACAGCGCACCCGCGGCCATCACCAGCAGGAACCACTGGGAGAGGCGGATCTCGGCCGCCACACCACCGGCGATGGCGCGCAACACGAAGCCTGACGAGACGATGCAGATGTCGATGACGGCCTGGTTCTTCAGCCCGAAGCAGTAACCGAGCTGGATGACCAGATAGATCGCGATGACCACGGCGGTCTGCCAGTTGGCGATGAGCGCCACCCCGATCGATCCCGCGCCCAGCACCACTGCGAGGCCGTAGGCCAGCGGCACCGGGACCACGCCGGCGGCGATCGGCCGGAATCGCTTGGTCGGATGGTTGCGGTCCGACTCGACGTCCATCGCGTCGTTGACCAGGTAGATGCAGGAGGCGACGAGGCAGAAGGCGATGAACGCCAGGCCGACGCGTCCCATCGCACCGGCGTTGGTCAGGGCATCGCTACCCGCGGCCAGCGGAGCGGCGAGGACGAGGACGTTCTTCACCCACTGACGTGGCCGGACGGCCTTGATCAGCCCGGTGGCCAGGTTCTTGGGCGGGCCCTTGACCTTTCCGTGCTCGATCGGCTCCTCGCTCATGCCTTCTCCTTAGTGGACTTGCCGCCGACGACCCGCCCCACGAGGAGACGCGCTGTCGACCCCGGCATCAGCGCCACTGCGCCGACACGGGCAGCAGCACCTGCGAGCCGGGTGGATCGCGGGTGGCGGGCCGCGGTATCGGCGGCACGCTCGATGAACTGATCGCCGACGACGACGGCACCGGCGCTCAGTGCGCCGATCGCGGCTCCGGCGGCGACATCGCTCGGATAATGCACCCCGAGAACCAGTCGCGAGGTGAGCATAGGCGGCACCAGCACCGCCGGAAGCAGGTAGGGCGGCAAACCCGCGGCCCGGCCGATGAGGATCGCCGCGGCCGTCGTCGAGGTGGCGTGCGACGACGGGAAACTCAGTCGGCTCGGTGTGGACACCCCGACCCGGATCCGCGGATCGTGTGGGCGCTTGCGCCGGACGATGCGCTTGATGATCACCGATGCCGCGTGTGCGCCGAAGGCCCCCGCGCCGGCCTCGAGCCAGCGGCGTTGCGCGGTGGCGTCGTCGCGTCGCACGGCCAGCCCCCAGCCGACGGCGCTGATCGCCAGCCAGCCGAGGGAGTGCTCGCCGAAGTGTGAGAGACCACGGGCGGCGGGCACGACGCCGGGCGCCTCGAGCAGCACACCCTGGACACCGATCAGTGCGGCGACCTCACCCGTCGGCTCCGCGGTCTGCGCCGTGGCGGCCGGCGATGGGCCCCGATCAGTCGATTCCGAAGACACGCGCCCAGCTCTCCTTACTGGTCAGGTCCCGGTGTTGGGCGCGGTAGCGCTCCGTCAACTCGGGGAACCTCTCGTTGAGTTCACGTACCAGCGCCGCGGATTCACGCGCGAGGGCGATCATCTTGTCGCGGTCGCGCTGGCGATACACCACGCCGCGGCCGTCGGCGGTGGTGACGGTGACGCCGTCGACCCGGCCCAGAGAGAACCATCGGGCCTCGATCGGCGGGTAATTGGCTTGGGGCACTTCGTGATGCCGCGGATCGGCCGGACGCATGTTGTTGACGATCGCCCCGGCCAGCGCCCGCAGCTTGGTGACCGGGTTGCTCGGCACCGTCGTCCCCAGATGCGTCGCCTCACCACTGGTTCGGGGCAACTCGGTCGCCGACGGCAGGACCACGGCATCCGGGTACTCCTTGCGCATGGCGGCGATCTTCGGCAGCGCGGTCGGCAGCAGCGAGCGGATGTGGTCGGGGCCGGCGAGGAAGTCGCGGATCGCCTCGTTCTGGATAGCCACCGTCGAATACTCAAGGCAGAGAAGGTGTTTGGCGGTTGCCTTGACCATGGACTGCAGAATGCCCTTGATCGGACCGTCGTGGTGGATCGCGGCGACGACGAGCCGGTTGCGCAGGTGGAAGTACGCCTGCCAGTCGATGGCGTCGTCCTTGTCGCTCCACGCCATGTGCCAGATCGCGATCCCGGGAACCGTTGCCGTCGGGTATCCGGCCTTGCCTGCGCGCAAAGCGAATTCCCAGTCGTCCCACTTGATGAACAGCGGCATCGGCAGGCCGATCTCCTCGGCGCAGACACGCGGGATCATGCACATCCACCAGCCGTTGCCCTCGACGTCGATCCGGCGGTGCAGGTTCTTCGAGTTCTCCCGGTCACGCAGCGGGTACTCGGCGAAGTCGTGGTCGTATTCCACGAACGGCGCCGCGGTCCACATGAAGGTGTGGTGGTTGATGACCTCACCCATGCAGTGCAGGTGACTGCGGTCCTGAAGGTTCAGCATCTGCCCGCCCACCAGCATGGGGGTGCGGGCGAACCGCGACATCGCCAACGCACGCAGAATCGAGTCGGGCTCGATCGCGATGTCGTCGTCCATGTACAGGACGTAGGGGGAGTCGGTCAGCCGCAACGCCTCGTACATGATCCGCGAGTAGCCACCGGAACCACCGAGGTTGCCCTGATCGAAGATGTGCAGCCGATCGCCCAGTGCCGCAGCGGCTTGCTCGTATCCGGGCTCGTCGATGACCTTGCGGGTGCCCTGATCGGGCATCAGCACCGCGTCGATCACCTCGTCCACCAACGGATCCGAGGTGAGTGCGGCGAGAGCGTTCACCGCGTCGGTGGGCCGGTTGAACGTCGGGATGCCGACGGTGACACGTTTGGTGTCCGGACCGCTGGGCACCGGGATCGTCGAATACCAGCCGGCAGAGACGATTTCGGTCTCGGTGTCGGTGGTGACGTCGAACCAGATCCATCCGCCGTCCTCGAACGGTCCGAGGTCGAGCTCGAATTCGATGGTGCCACGACCGTTTTCGTCGATGGGGACCAGATCGCCACCGATGCCGATGCGCGAGCCGTCGACCTTGGAGCGGTAGAGATCGACGCGGCAGGTGCCGATCACCTCGACGCGCAACACCACCGAGGTGAGGATCGACCAGCGTCGCCAGTAGGCCGCGGCGAAGGCGTTGAAGTAGCTCTCGAAGCTGACCTCGGACTCCGCGCCGAGAATCACCGAGGTGCGGCTCGGGGCGTGGGCACGGCGCGCATTGCTCGCGGATTCGACGAGGTAGAGCGAACGCACGTCGATGGGTTCGCCGGGCCGAGGGAAGATGACCCGCTGCAGCAGTTCGACCGCCGTGGAGTCGGGTTCGGCCGCCGACGGCGCGGTCACGTTCTCCTGTTGGGCAGGGGTCACACTCATTACTCCGCTCTGGTCTGCGAATGCACTGTCATCGCCGGTGGTCGTGCTCGGGCACTACGCGTCGGAACCCACCAGCGCCGCACCGTCTCGCAGGTGTGGCGCCAAGGTGTTCTCGAACATCGTGAGCGCACTGGCGATGGCCATGTGCATGTCCAGGTACTGATAGCTGCCCAACCGTCCACCGAAGAGCACCTTGGAGTCGGTGGTCTCGGTCTTGGCCAGGGCTCGGTAGGACGCGAGCATCTCTCGGTCCTCGGGGGTGTTGATCGGGTAGTACGGCTCGTCGTCGTCCTTCGCGAAACGCCCGTACTCCCGCATGATGACCGTCTTGTCGGTCGGGTAGGTGTCGCGTTCGGGGTGGAAGTGCCGGAATTCGTGGATACGCGTGTAGGGCACGTCGGCGTCGTTGTAGTTCATCACCGGGGTGCCCTGGAAGTCGCCGGTGGGCAGCACCTCGGTCTCGAAGTCGAGGGTGCGCCAGCCGAGGCGTCCGGCGGAGTAGTCGAAGTAGCGGTCGAGTGGGCCGGTGTAGACGACGGGCGCGTCGGGGCTCTGCGCACGCAGCTCGTCGCGCACGTCGAACCAGTCGGTGTCCAGGCGCACCTCGATGCGCTCGTCGGCGGCCATGTTCTCCAGCCACGCGGTGTAACCGTCGACGGGGAGGCCCTCATAGGTGTCGTTGAAGTACCGGTTGTCGAAGGTGTAGCGCACCGGCAGCCGGGTGATGTTGGCGGCCGGGAGGTTCTTCGGGTCGGTCTCCCACTGCTTGGCGGTGTAGTGCTTGATGAACGCCTCGTACAGCGGGCGTCCGATCAGGCTGATCGCCTTCTCCTCGAAGTTCGCCGCGTTCTTCGTGTCGATCTCGGCGGCCTGCTCGGCGATGAGCGCGCGCGCCTCGTCGGGGCTGAAGTACCGGCCGAAGAACTGACTGACCAGACCCAAGCCCATCGGGAACTGGTAGGCCTGACCGTTGTGCATCGCGAACACGCGGTGCTGATAGCCGGTGAAGTCGGTGAAGCGGTTGACGTAGTCCCACACCTTCTGGTTGGAGGTGTGGAACAGGTGCGCACCGTACTTGTGGATCTCGATGCCGGTCGTCGGTTCGGCCTCGGAATACGCGTTGCCGCCGAGATGGCCTCGACGCTCGATCACCAGGACACGTTTACCCAGTTCGGCGGCGGCACGCTCGGCGACGGTGAGACCGAAGAATCCGGAGCCGACGACGATCAGGTCATAGGGGCCGGAGCGGGGCGAATCGGCGCTGGTATTGGATGCCACGGGTGTTCAGGGTAACCGACCCGACCAAGGGAATCCCAAAGCCGGCAGCGATGTGGCGGGTCGGGATGCGCGGCCGATGTCGTCCGTCCGCAGGAGCGACGTTCACCTGCGAGTCCGGTAACCTGAGAGTTTCATACCGGCCTTCAGCCATTGGGCCTGCAACTCCCGATATCGCCGTTCAGGGATCCTCCCGACCGCGCGAATGAGTTCAGGGGCCGCCCGTGCCGAACGCATCACCTTTCTCTCACGACTCCGATCGTCTCGCCGTCGATCGAATCGTCGTGGTGATTCCCGCCCACAACGAGCGCGACCTGCTACCGGCCTGCCTGCGCGCCGTGCGGGTCGCCGCGGACGCGGTGCCTGTCCCGGTGCAGGTCGGGGTGGTCCTCGACAGTTGCACCGACGGGTCCGCCGAGGTGGTCGGCACGGAGGTCCTGTCGGTCGTCGGCGAGTTCGGCACGGTCGGGGCGGCTCGGGCCGCCGGCGTCGCGGCATTGCTGCGCGGTGGTGCTCCCGAGACCGACCCCGAGCGGACCTGGGTGGCCACCACCGACGCCGATTCCGAGGTGCCCGGCAACTGGCTGCAGCGCCATCTGACGCGCGCGGCCGAGGGCGCGCTCGCCTACGCCGGCACGGTGACACCCAAGGACTGGACGCGGTGGCCGGCGGCGCTGGCAGATCGCTACCGGCGTCTGTATCGCGATCACGACGGCCACCGTCACATCCACGGGGCGAACCTGGGGGTGCGCGCCGACGCCTACCTGGCGGTCGGCGGATTCGGCGAGCTGCCGCACGACGAGGACGTCGACCTGATCGAACGCCTGGAGTCGGCGGGTGTCTCGATCGCCTGGTGCGCGCAGGCCCCGGTGGCGACCTCGACACGTCGGCACGGCCGCGCTCCCGAGGGCTTCGCGGCGCATCTGCGCTCGCTCTCGCCGACCGGACGGCGCTCGGCATGACCCCGCCGGCCACCCCGGCAGCCCGGGCCCGCCGGATCGCCGACGATCTCGGCGATCGGGTGCCGCATCCGGGTGAGGGCGACACCGCCGCACGCTGGCGTCTGCTCGCCAACCTCAC
The DNA here is from genome assembly GCF_030077625.1 of Gordonia sp. L191. Classification (NCBI taxonomy): domain Bacteria; kingdom Bacillati; phylum Actinomycetota; class Actinomycetes; order Mycobacteriales; family Gordoniaceae; genus Gordonia; species Gordonia sp. L191. Next base: position 4,888,969 of record NZ_CP125996.1, read on the forward strand.
CCACGACGACATCGCGGTCGGCCGGCTCGTCGAGGCCCACCTCGACGCGCGCACGATCCTGCATGAGATCGATTCCGGTACAACCGAATACGGGTCATTCTGGGGCGTGTGGGCGGCCGAGCCGTCACGCCCTCGGATCGAGGCGAGCCGCACCGATCGCGGGTGGCGGCTGCGCGGCGCGAAGCCGTGGTGCTCGGGTGTACAGACGTGCACGCACGCCCTGGTGACCGCCGACGTCGACGATGGCGCCCGCGCCCTGTTCGCCGTCGACCTCAGCGAGGCGGGCGTGCGTCGCGAAACCACCGAGTGGGCCGCGGCGGGGATGAGCACCACCGAAACCGGCACCGTGCATCTCGACGACGTACCGGCCCGCCCGATCGGTCCCCCCGGTGCCTACCTCGATCGTCCCGGGTTCTTCCACGGCGGCATCGGCGTGGCCGCGTGCTGGTGGGGCGGGGCGCGCAAGGTCGCCGATGCGATCTTCCGCACGTCCCCGGCCGACGACGTGACCGCGATGCATCTCGGCGCGATCGACGCCCGCCTACTGGCCGGATTCGCGATGCTCGAGCAGGCGGCCGGCATCGTCGACGCGCACCCCGCCGACCTCGACGGGGCGCGACGCCTCGCTCTGTCGGTCCGCTGGTCCGTCGAGCAGGTGGCCACCGAGGTCATCGACCGGGTGGCGCGGGCCCTTGGTCCGACGCCGTTGGTGCGCGACCCCGAGCACGCGCAGGCCGTCGCCGACCTCGAGGTCTACCTTCGGCAATCCCATGCCGAGCGGGATCTGATCGACCTCGGACGGCTCACCGAGTCCCCGCTGTTCGGCCGCTTCGCCGGCCGCGACGGCATCACCCTCGAGTCCGGAGCAGGTACGCGATGACCACCATCGGCCCCTCACCCACCCAGTTGCGCTTCGCCGGGCGACCGATCGACATTCCCGGCACCCCCGAATCACACTGGCGCGAATGGCTTTCGAGTCGCACTCCGGCCGATCTCGCGGTGACGGTCGACCGGCTGATCGTCCTCGGCGCCCACCCCGACGACGAGGTCCTCGGCGTCGGCGGGATCATGTCCACCGCCGCCCGGGCCGGCGTCGCGGTCACCGTGGTCTGCATGTCGGACGGTTCGGGATCACATCCCGGGTCGGCGACGGTCTCGCCCGAACGACTGGTGATGCGGCGCCATCTCGAACTCGACACGGCCGCAACCCTCCTCGGACTCGACCGGCCACGGTGGCACGGCCTGCCCGACGGCGAGCTCGCCGCCCACCACGAGGCGATGTGCCGCATCGTCGAGGACTACCTCGATGCCTGTGGCGACGAGTCGGTGGCCGTACTCGCGGTCTGGTCCGGCGACGGTCACCCCGATCACGAGGCGCTCGGAAACTGCGCCCGCGAGGTGTGCGCCCGCCGCGGCGTGCCACTCTGGATGTACCCGATCTGGATGTGGCACTGGGCAACTCCCGGCGACGACGCCGTGCCGTGGGATCGTCTGCGACGTGCGCCGTTGTCCCCGTTGGAGGTTGCGGTCAAACACGCCGCCGTCCACGCCTTCGCCTCGCAGGTCCGGCCACTGTCCGACGACCCGGCCGACAAGGCGATCCTGCCGCCGCATGTGCTGGCCCATCTCACCCGGCCGACCGAATACGTGTTCACCTGATGGCCGCGCCGCGTCGCCCCGACGGCAGCCTGAAGACGTTGCCGGAGAACTACTTCGACGACATCTACCGCGACACCGACGACCCCTGGGGATTCACCGACCGGTGGTACGAACAACGCAAGTATGCCCTGACGCTGGCGTCGCTCACCGCGCCACGCTACCGGCGGATCTTCGAGCCCGGTTGTTCCATCGGCGTGCTGAGCGCCGCGCTCGCCGACCGCAGCGAGGAGATCGCATGTATCGACGTCAGTGCGCGGGCGGTGGAACTCGCCGTGCGCCGGCTGGCCACCACCGACGCCCGCGTCAGCGTGTCCACCGGCGATCTGACCGGTCGGTGGCCGCCGGGCACCTTCGACCTCATCGTGCTCAGCGAGGTGCTCTACTACCTCGGTGACGCCGACCTCGACGCCGTCGTCGAGCGACTGCCCGGGGCGTTGACCGACGACGGCGAGGTGATCGCGGTCCACTGGCGGTGGCCGGTGGCCGACTATCCACAGTCCGGCGACGCGGTCCACGACCGGCTGCTGCGCTCGCCCCTGTCGCACTATTCGGGCTATCGGGACAGAGACCTTTGCCTGGATGTGTTCCATCGCGCTCCGCGCGACAGCGTCGCCCAGCGCGAGGGCCTCACTCCCGGCTGACCGGGCGCACCGCGCTCGAGGTGCGCGGTAATCTCAGGAGTTGCGTCGCGGGATGCGCGCACAGCCGTCCACGGACCATCAAGTCGTCGGCAGCAAGGAGTTGAGGGGATGACGCAGGACATCACCACCCGGATCACCGAGGTGATCAACGATCTACGGGTTGAGAGCAACGACCAGGAGGCCGTGCTGCGCGCGATCTCGAAGGCCGCCGTGGACACGATCGACAACGCCGAGTATGCGAGTGTCACGCTGGTCACCCGCGGTCGGATCGAGACGCCGGTGATGTTCGGCGATCTCGCGGGCAAGTGTGACGATCTCCAGCGTGAACTCGGCGAGGGCCCGTGTGTCCGCGCCGCCGTCGACGACACCACCGTGCGCATCGACGACCTGGGCGCCGACCCGCGATGGCCTCGGTTCGCTGCTGCGGCAAGCGCATTGGGCGTCGCCTCGATGGCCTGCTTCTGCCTCTACATCGACGGCAACGACTTCGGCGCACTCAACCTGCACAGCACCACCCCCTACGCCTTCGACGACGAGACCTGCTCGTTGGCCGAGTTGTTCGCCGCGCATTGCGCCACCACCTTCGGTGCCGTCCGGGAGAAAGAACAACTGCGCAATGCGCTCGGGTCGCGTGACCTGATCGGACAGGCCAAGGGCATGCTGATGGAGCGCTATCGGATCGACGCCGAGGCGGCGTTCCTGCTCCTCGCGCGCCTGTCGCAGGAGTCGAACACCAAGCTCGTCGACGTGGCCGCCAACGTCGTCGTCGCCGGCCCCGGCAACTGACCGGCCCAGGCCCTTCCAGCTAGCGCAGGACGTTGGCCTTCGGGAAGCCGAGGACCGGGATGCCGCCGCGCGCCCGGAAGTTCTTGTAGCCGCGTCCGGCGAGCACGTGCGCGCCGGTCTGCTTGGAGAAGAACAACATTCCCTGCTGGAAGAGTTGGGTGACGCCGGCGCCGTCGGGCGTCAGGGTCGGTACCCCGAGTGCGGTCCCGAGCGTTCCGGGGACGTCGCCGAGGCTGCCGAGCAGCCCTTGGAACGCCGCGGCCGCGGTACTCACCAGATCACCGGCACCGGGCACCACCTGATCGGCGATCCCGCCGAGCGATCCCGCGTCCAGCGATCCGAGGTCGAGGGAGCCGAGTCCGCCGGCCGGACCGGTCGGTGGCTTCACGATCTGCGGCGGGGTGCGCTGGCCCTGCACGGCGAACCAGTCGGATTTGAGGCCCAGCTTCATGCGTGCGTCCTCGCCGGACGCCTCGACACTGCGGCCGCCGCCGGTGGCACGCACCTTGAGTGCACGCCCGTTCTCCGCACCGAGCCCGTTGGCCTGGATCACCTCGAAGCTGTCCAGACTCGGCAGACCGAACGCGCTCGCGATGGCGCTGGGACTGATCGTGGTGGTCCAGTTGTGGTTCGGTGATGCGGCGTCCCCGTCGTCGACGACTGCCGGGAACCGGCCGCCCGCGGTGTATCCGCCTGTGGACGAGGAGAATTCGGTGAACGCCGGCTGGCCGTTCTGCAGCAGGATCTGACCCGCCGTCGCGTCGGCGGCCTGGTCACCGCCCGGGTCCTCACCCGTGACGCCGCCGTAGACCTGCGAATTCTGGGTGTCGTCGATCTTCTTTCCGCTCGCGATCGCGGCCAGCGCGTAGGTGCGGGCGGCCACGGCCTGGGCCTTCAGCGCCTCCATGCCGCCGGAGGTGGCCCACCCGGGCACGCTTTCCTTGGCGATGACGCCCTTGACGTAGTCGTCGACGTTGAGCCGATTGGTGACCCGTCCGCCGTCGAGGCCGAGGGACCCGCGGAACGGTTCGTTGGATCCGCAGAACTTGAGGAATTCGTTGGCCGGCCGGTTCGGGGCGGTGTTGACCGGATCGGCGAATGCGGCGTTGACGGTGCGTACGACGGGACCGCCACATCCGGCGGTGATCGAGGCGGTGTTGCCGCTGACGGTGACCGCCTGGTTCGGCGCGACCGGTTGCCCGCCGACGGACATGCCCGCGTCCGAGCGCACACTCACGCCGCCGCTCTTGTTCGACAGGGCGACGTTGACGATCGGGTTGGCCGGGCGGCCGAATGTCGTGCCCCCGTAGAAGTGCTGCAGGATCTGCCGATACGACCAGCCCTGCTTGGCGTAGCCGTAGGCGCCGTACTGTCCCATCCCGCGACCATGGCCGAACCCGTGGCCGATCAGCGTGATCTCCGAGCCGGCCGTCAGGCCGATCTCGACACGGTCCGACGCGGTGACGCCGACGAGGCCGACGCCGCCCACGAGTGCGGTGGCCGACACGGCACCGATGACCGTCGACATCCGCCGACGCCGGGCGTGGCCCGGTCGGGTGCGGATGGTCAGGACTCGGCCGACCAGGGACGTCACTGCCACGAGGTCTCGTTTCTCATGATCGAATGTTACGTATGTGAATAGTGGGACTCATGTGACGATAGACAAGTCACTTGAATATCACCAACCACAGGAGATAACAACCGCATCACGAGTTGTCTCGATGCGGCGTGGGCGCACGGCTGCACCGCGGCGACCACGACACGATCGGCGCGGCACGCCCAACCGACCCGAGGGAGCTGAGAAGACCAGTGCGGTATCCACGACGAAAGCCCTCGGTGGTCCTTGCCGCCGTGGCGATGACCCTCGGCGCGGCCTTGTTCGTCGATCTCGGTTCCGATCGCTCGACGCCGTCGGTGCGACCGGTCGACACCCATCGCTCGACCGGGCCCGACGACGCCGGCGCCATCGATTCCACCTCCAGCGACCCCACCGGCGCCGACCCCACCACCATCGATACCGTCGACCTCCGCGAGGTCCCGAATGCGGTGGTCGGGCTCGCGCGGTCCGGCCTGGCTCGCGCCGGGATCCGGCTGCCGGAGATCGATCTGTCCGCGCTCCCCCTGCCCACCGCGACAGCGCCCGCCACGTCGCCGACAGCGCCCTCCACTGCATCGACAGCGCCCTCGACGTCGCCGACAGCGCCCGGCCGCCGGCCGGTCGGCGCCTTGGTCAAGCATCTCGTGCGGGACACCCCGTTCAAGATGGTCGGATTCACGTGGAACAAGCCGGTCTGGGACGACGCCGAGGACGCGACGATGATGCTGCGGGCCAAGGACCCGGTTCGCGGGTGGGGTGACTGGGTCGAACTCGAGCCCATCAAGACCTCCGCCGACCCCTCGGCCGATCACCCCGGCGGCACCGAACCCGTGTGGGTGGGGGCCGCCAAGGAGATCCAGCTCGCGCTCACCGATGGGCAGAGCGCCATTCCGGCCGCCGACTCCACCGGCGCCGGCCTGGCCGATCTCGTGGTCGGCTCCGCCGGGGAGATCTTGAAGAACCTCGCGAGCACCGTGCTGCCGGAGCTGACGGCGACGCTGCTGAGCCCCGACAGCCTGCTCTCGTTGGGTTCATCGATGCTGACGACCCTCTCGGGTGGCCCGCAGGTGATCTCGCGTGCGGCGTGGGGTGCCGACGAGAGCATCCGCTGCTCGCAGCCGACGATCTCCCCCACACTGAACGGCGCGATCGTCCACCACACCGCGGGCAGCAACGACTACACGCCGCAGCAGTCGGCCGAGATCGTGCGCGGGATCTACGCGTATCACGCACGAACCCTCAACTGGTGCGACATCGGCTACAACGTGCTCGTCGACAAGTACGGGCAGATCTTCGAGGGCGCGTTCGGCGGCCTCGACCGCAACGTCGAGGGCACCCACACCGGTGGCTTCAACAAGAACACCGTCGGCGTGTCGATGATCGGCAATCTCGACGAGGTCGCACCGAGCGGCCAGATGCTCGCCGCGGTCGGCCGATTCCTCAAGTGGCGCCTGAACCGGGCGGGCCTCAATCCCGCCGCGACGGCCACGCTGACGTCGGAGTACTTCTCCGACAGCAAGTTTCCGCCCGGAACGCAGACGCACCTGCCGGTGATCGCCGGTCATCGTGACTACAACAACACCAGTTGTCCTGGTATTCAGGGATATCCGGCACTCGATCAGATCCGGGCACTCGCCGGTGCGGTGGCACCGCCCGCGCCCGAATCCCCGGCGCCCGACGCACCGGCCCCCGAGGCGCCAGCACCAGCACAGTAGTGGATGACGCTGCCCGGCTGGACATCACACCTCACCGAACCACCGAGCCAGTACGCGGGCGACCCCGTCCTCGTTGTTGCCGACGGTGATCTCGTCGGCCGCGGCGAGCGCGGCCGGGTGTGCGTGACCCATGGCGACACCGTGTGACGCCCACGTGAGCATCTCGACGTCGTTGGGCATGTCCCCGAACGCGACGGTCGTCGACCCGTCACCGCCGTTGTGGTCCAGCAACTTTCGGAGCCCGGAGGCTTTGTGGGTGTCGGGCAGCGAGAGCTCGACGAGCCCGTTGTCGGTGGAGAAGGTGATCTGCGCCAGGTCGCCTATGGCTCCGGAAAGTCGTTGCGCAATCTCCGAACTCGGCATGCCGGGGGCGCGGACGAGGAGTTTGACGGCGGGTTCGGTGTAGATCTCCTCGTCACCAACCTCGACATGGTCGGGGTTGAGCCACGCGTGTTGATAGCCCGCGGTGGCCACGAACGGCGCGGTGGCGGCGTCATGCGCGGATCGACCCACCCGTTCGGCGGCGATGCCGCACCCGGGGATCCGTGCCTGGGCGATCGCCCCGAGTTCGACGAGGATCTCCGGCGACAGTGTCGCCGAGGAGATGATGCGATCGTGCTCGACGTCGTAGAGGATGGCACCGTTGGCGCACACCGCATGTCGCACACGGATGCGCGACGGGTCGAACTGGTCGGTGATCTCGGCGATCCACCGGGGCGGACGGCCGGTGGCGAGGACGAACTCGGCGCCAGCGGCACACGCGTTGGCCAGTATCGTCTTGGTGTACTCCGACACCCGGTTCTCGTCGTCGATCAGCGTGCCGTCGACGTCGCTGGCGATCAATGTTGGCCGTGAGATGGTCACCGGCTCCTTGTCTTCGACGTTCATCTACGCGACTTCCCTTCTCGTTCAGCCGCTTTCGCCGCGCGTGCCGCCGCCTTGCGTTGTGCTTCCTCGTCTTCGATGACCGCAGCCTGCTCCGGGGTGGGTGCGGTGCCACCGAGTCGCGTCGGCACCCAGAACTCACCGGCCGGATGCGGGTAGGCGTCCTGCACCTCGTGCAGCACCTCGGCCATCTGCGCGCGCAACCGCGCGGTCTGCTCCTCGACGTCGGCGTCGGCGGGCACGTGGATCGGCGTCCCGTAGCCGACGGCGATCGGGATACCCGCCCGCCCCATCCGACGCTTGCCGCCCTTGGTCCACTGCCGCTGCGCTCCCCACACGATCGTCGGGATCATCGGGACCTGCGCCTCGAGCGCCATGCGCACCGCGCCGGTCTTGAAGTCCTTGAGCTCGAAGCTGCGACTGATCGTCGCCTCCGGGTACACCACGACGATCTCACCGGAGCGCAGCGACTCGACGGCCGCACGATAGGCGTCGGTGCCCTGCGAACGGTCGACGGGGATCGTGCGGGTGTGGTTCACCAGGAATCGCATGATGGCGACGTCCATGACCTCGGACTTGATCATGAACCGCGCCCGCCGCCCGACCCGGTACAGACCGAGCGCCGCGGGCAGGAAATCGACGTAGGCGGTGTGATTCACCACCAGCACCGCGCCGCCCCGGGTGGGGATGTTGTCGAGCCCGGTGAACCGCAGATCCACCTTCTGCACGCGGGCGAGGGTGTTCGCGATGATCTCCAGGGCCCGGAACACCGGTTCCCGATCCGCGTTGGTCATGCGGTCAGACTATCGGGTCACCGCCCGCACGAGACTTCGCCTCACGGCCTCGCGCGCAGCGGTCCGGCCGTCGATGCGCGCACCCTCAGTGACGTCTCGACCAGGGCGGGACCGGGCGGACGCCCCTCGAGGACGTCGCAGATGGCCCGCACCGCGATTCGCCCGGTGCTGCGCGGCGCGAGATCGACGGCGGTGATGTCGGGGCGGGAGAACACGTAGGCGGCGGTGTCGGTGTAGCCGGCGAGCAGCATCTGATGCGGAACCTCGATGCCGCGGGAGAGGAGTACGTCGAGAGCCAACCGGGCCGCGCCGTCGGGCGCCGCGACAATCGCGTCGGGCGCATCGTCGAGCACCGCGGTCACCTCGGCGATGATCTGTTCGGGGTCGGTCGCGAAGTTCACGTCACGCACGCGAACGTCGTGGTCGGATTCGGCGAAGAGACGATGCAGGTCGGCACCGAAGGCGGTGGTCGACGGGGGTACCAGCGCCGCGATACGACGCGCTCCCTGATCCGCCAGGTGGGTGAGCAGTGTCTCCACGCCATGGCGGTGGTCGATCGTCACCACTGCGACGGCCGTGGAGTCCGGCGCAAGGTCACGCTCCAGCGTGACATGCGGAACCGGAAGTCCGCGAACGGTTTCCATCACCGGATCGGTGAGACTCGGGTCGGAGACGATCAGCCCGTCGAGCGTCAGTGCGGCCATCTGCTCGCGCCGGATACCGGGCGGCACGAGGGTGATCGCAAGCCCCTCGCCGATGGCCGCCTCGGCCGCCCCTTGCATCAGCTGCAGGTAGTAGTCGAGGCCGACCGTCTCTTCGGGGATAAACAGTCCGATCACCCCGGCGGTTCCCGAGCGCAACCCGCGGGCCACCGCACTGGCCACATACCCGAGCCCCGACGCCACCTCGAGGATATGGGCACGCGTGCGGTCGGCAACGCGGCCGCGGCCGGCCAACGCATCCGATGCCGTCGTGGTGGACACCCCTGCGGCCCGGGCCACGTCGTGCAGGGTCGCACGGCGAGAACTCATGAGGACCACAGTAGGGGCGCCGATGGTCGGCGGTCTGCATCGGCAGCCCCGGCGCGGGGCGCGGGAACCACGTCGGGGGAAATGTTAACTAGAAGTTACGAAATGCTGATTCAAGTGGCCGGAACGTTCCGGCACAGCTGTTATGGACACCATACCTCGTCCGAGGTTACTGATTCCGCACAGTAGAGAGGGGCAATCGGTGGCAGCAGATCTCGTCATCACCGGTGCCGCAGTGTTTGATCACCCCGGCGTCACCGCCGTGGCCGTCACCGCAGGCCACATCAGCGCGATCGGTGCGGCGGCCGAGGCGCTCATCGGTCCCGACACCCGGGTGCTGACCACCCCGGGTGGCCTCGTCCTGCCCGGATTCGTCGACGCCCACGTCCACGCACCGTTCGCCGGGCACAACCTGAACTGCTTGTGGCTCAACGACACCGAGGGCAAGGACGCCTACCTCCAGCAGATCGCCGACTACGCGGCCGCGCATCCGGAGTTGCCGTGGATCGTCGGCGGCGGCTGGGCCATGGAGTACTTCCCCGGCGGCACACCCGACCGTCACGACCTCGACGCCGTGGTTGGGGACCGGCCGGTGTTCCTGATGAACCGCGACGTCCACGGCGCCTGGGTCAATACCAGGGCGCTGGAGATCGCCGGCATCGACGAGCACACACCCGACCCGACCGACGGCCGATACGAGCGCGATGCCCAGGGATTTCCGACCGGGACGCTGCACGAAGGAGCGGCATACGCCTTCGACGCCGTCCACGTGCCCCGACCCGATCTCGCCGAGTGGCGCGCGGCGATCGTCACGGCACAACACCACCTGCACTCCCTCGGCATCACCGGATGGCAGGACGCGTGGGTCACCCCCGACACACTGGCCGCCTACCGCGATCTCGGCGACGACGGAGGGCTCACCGCCCGTGTCGTCGGCGCGCTGTGGTGGGATCGCCACGCCGGGCTCGAACAGCTCGAACTGTTCGCCGCGCAGCGTGAACACGGTGCGGCACCGAACTTCTCGCCGACGACGGTCAAGATCATGGCCGACGGGGTGATGGAGAACTACACCGGCGCTCTCCTCGAACCCTATTGCTCCTGCGTGGACCACCCCGGTGCCGGTGCGGGCAGCAACACCGGCAGTGGGCTCAGTTACGTCGATCCCGACACCCTGCAGCATGCGGTGACCGCGTTGGACGCAGCGGGTTTCCAGGTGCACATGCACGCGATCGGCGACCGCGCCGCCCGCGACTGCCTCGACGCCGTCGAGCGTGCCCGTATAGCCAATGGCCCCAACGATCTTCGTCATCACATCGCCCACCTGCAACTGGTTCACCCCGATGACCTCCCGCGGTTCGCCGCGCTGGATGTGGTGGCCAATCTGCAGGCGTACTGGGCCCAGCACGAACCACAGATGGATGCGCTGACGATCCCGTTCCTCGGCGAACGCCGTGCCGCTCTTCAATTCCCCTTCGCCGATCTCGTCGCCCACGGCACGCGCATCGCGATGGGCAGCGACTGGGCGGTGACCACCGCCGACCCGCTGGCCCAGATCGAGGTCGCCATCACCCGTCGCGACCCCGACCACCGCGATGCCGAGCCGTTCTTGCCCTGGCAGGCACTCGATCTCGACACCGCGCTACGCGCCTTCACCGCCGGATCGGCGTATGTGAACCACGACCCGTCGGGCGGACGGATCGCCGTCGGCGCCCGCGCCGACCTCGCCGTCCTCGACCTCGACATCACCCGCTCAGCCCACCTGCCCACCGACGCCGTCGTCGTCACCACCATCGCCGGTGGCGCCGTGGTCCATCACCGAGGAGATCACTGATGTCCGAACCCACGACCCCATCCAGCCCGAGCGAACCCGGCTCTGCCACACCGTCATCGGGACATCTGAACCGAGTCCTCGGGCTACCCGAGCTGATCTTCTTCGGTTTGGCGTACATGGTGCCGCTCACCGTGTTCACCACATACGGTGTGGTCACCGACGGCACCGAGGGCCACCTGCCGGGTGCCTACGTCATCACGCTGGCCACCATGATCTTCACCGCGCTGAGTTACGGCGCCATGGTTCGCATCCATCCCGTCGCAGGCTCGGCCTACTCCTACACGCAGCGGTCGTTCGGCGGGTCCGTCGGCTTCGCCGCGGGATGGGCACTGCTGTTGGACTACATCTTCCTACCCATGATCAACTTCCTGGTCATCGGCATCTTCGTCAACGCGCTGTGGCCCGCGGTCCCGGCCTGGGTCTGGGTGGTCGCCTCCATCGCGGTGGTCACCGCCCTCAATGTGCTCGGCATCAAGATGGTGACCCGATTCAACTACGCGCTCATCGTCTTCCAGGTCGTCTTCATCGTCGTCTTCGTCGCCCTGGCCATCCGCCACATCACCGGCGATGCCGGCACCCCGTCGATCGGCTCGGTGTTCTTCGGCAATGCCCAGATGGGTCTGCTGTTCTCCGGGGCGGCCATCCTGTGCCTGTCGTTCCTCGGTTTCGACGCGATCTCCACCCTGTCGGAGGAGACCCGCGACCCCCGTCGACTCATCCCCCGCGCCATCCTCCTCGTGACGGTCATCGGCGGCGGGCTCTTCATCGTCGTCTCGCTCGTCGCCTCACTGGCCTTCCCCGACTACGTCAACTTCACCGACGTCGACTCGGCGGCGAACGATGTGATGGTCCGGGTCGGCGGGACCGCGTTGGAAACCTTCTTCACCGCCGCCTATGTGGCCGGGTGTTTCGCCTCGGCGTTGGCCTCGCAGGCCAGCGTGGGCCGCATCCTGTACGCCATGGGACGCGACGCCACCCTGCCCAAGCAGGTTTTCGGCCGGATCAACGCGCGGTTCGCGACGCCGGCCAACGCGATCGTCATCGTCGGCGCGGTGTCGTTGGTCGCGCTGACCATCAGCCTGTCCACCGCGGCGGAGATGGTGAGCTTCGGCGCTCTCGTCGCCTTCTCGATGGTCAATCTCTCGGTGATCAAGATCTATCTCATCGAGCAGCGGCGACGCAGCGTCTCCGACCTGGTGCGTTTCGGTGTGCTGCCGCTGATCGGGTTCGGATTGACGATGTGGCTGTGGACCAGTCTGTCGGCCACCGCCATCACCGTCGGGCTGGTGTGGCTCGCAGTCGGCGTCACCTATCTGATCTTCCTCACCCGGGGATTCCGGCGTCCTGCCCCGACGCTCGACATGCGTGAGGAGTCGGTACCGGCCGCCGACCCGGTATGAACGCACGGCACCACTAAGCGCCCGGTTGCGGCTCCCCACCCTGCTCGTCGCGCTCGGCCCGCCGCGCAGCCTTGGCCGCCTGCTCCTGTGCGTCCATCCGGTTGGCCTCCTCGAGCGTCGGCGCCGATCCGCCGAGCCGGGCGGGCACCCAGAACTCACCCTTCGGGTGCTCGCCGTAGGCATCCTGCAGCTCGAGCAACTTCTCGCTCATCACCTTGTGTAACTGCGCGGTGATGACCTCGGCGTCGCCGACGGGCTCGATCGGCTCGGCCACGCCGATCGCGATCTTGTAGCCGGTCCGGCCCAGACGCTTGGGATGGCCCTTGGTCCACACCCGCTGGGCGCCCCAGATGACGGTCGGGATGATCGGGGCGTCGGCCTCGAGGGCCATGCGCGCGGCCCCGGACTTGAACTCCTTGAGCTCGAAGCTGCGACTGATCGTCGCCTCCGGGTACACACCGACGAGTTCGCCGCTCTTGAGATAGCTGACGGCGTCGTGATAGCTCTGCGCCCCGTTGGCCCGGTCGACGGGAATGTGCTTGAGTGCTCGCATGATCGGGCCCGAGTACCGGTTGTCGAAGACCTCTTTCTTGGCCATGAACCGCACATACCGCTTACCCTGGAGATACGCGGGGATGCCGGCGTAGGTGAAGTCCAGGTAGCCGGTGTGATTGATCGCAACCACGCCCGGACCCGACTTGGGCACGTTCTCGACACCTGAGATGCTGAACTTCAGACCTTCGGCCAGCCACAACAACCGCGCCGTGGTGATCACGGTGGAGTACACGGGTTCCATGGGTCGAGCTTAGTGGTCGCGCCGACGTCGCGGTCACACCAGGCGACACCGCGGCTGAGACACAGATCGACTCCGCCGCAGTGAAGGCCAGAAGGCGATCGCCGTGATCACCTGGCGCCAGGATCACCCAAAGTTGCGGGTTTGCGACGGCCACTGAGTCGACGGTCACCCCACCAGGTACCGAGGGCCCACGACGGGTTCAGCGCGGGTCGATAGATTGGATGGGCAACGCGTCACCGCGCGCAGCCCCGCGCACCCCCTCCGAAAGGCCAAACGTGCAGATCACCAGCATCGGTCACGCCGGATTCCACATCCAGACCACCGCCGGGTCGATCCTTTGCGATCCGTGGACCAATCCCGCCTACTTCGCGTCCTGGGTGCCCTTCCCCGACAACTCGGAGCTGGATTGGAAGCGTCTCGGGCAATGCGACTACCTCTACGTCTCGCATCTGCATCGCGACCATTTCGACGAGCAGAACCTGCGCGACAACGTCAGTAAGGACGCGACGGTTCTGCTGCCCGACTACCCGGTCCCCGACCTCAAGCGTGAGCTCGAGAAGCTCGGCTTCAGCAAGTTCGTCGAGACCACCGACTCACAGAAGTTCACCGTCGACGGCCCGAAGGGCTCACTCGACGTGATGATCATCGCGTTGCGCGCGCCGGCCGACGGGCCGATCGGCGACTCGGGACTCATCGTCTCCGACGGCGAGACGACGGTGTTCAACATGAACGACGCCCGGCCCATCGATCTCGACGTCATCGGTGCGCAGTTCGGGCACGTCGACGTGCACCTGCTGCAGTATTCCGGGGCGATCTGGTACCCGATGGTTTACGACATCCCGCGCCGGTCCAAGGCGAATTTCGCCGCGCAGAAACGCCAGCGTGGCATGGATCGTGCCCGCTCCTACATCGAGCAGGTCGGTGCGACCTGGGTGGTGCCGTCCGCCGGTCCTCCGATGTTCCTCGACGAGGACCTGTTCTCGCTCAACGACTTCGGGTCCGGGATCGAGGGTGCCGACAACCCGCGCCCGGGCGATGTGACGTCGATCTTCCCGGATCAGGAGACGTTCCTGGAACAGATGCGGATCCACGGCACCGACGACGGCGAGAAGCACCGCGGGCTGATGATGGTCTCCGGCTCGGTCGCCGATTTCACCGGGTCGACACTCAACGAGATCAGCCATCCCTATGCGCCGCATGAGGTTTTCGGCGAGAACAAGCAGGCCTATCTCGAGCGGATGAAGGAGAAGTTCGCCCCGGTCATCGCCGCGGAGAAGGCCACCTGGGCCCCTGTCGAAGGCGACCCGCTGCTCCCCGAACTCAAGGAGCTGTTCGAGCCGATCATGGTGGCCTCGGACCTGATCTGCGACGGCATCGGCTATCCGGTCGGCCTGGTGATGGGCGAGGAGACCGTCGTCCTGGACTTCCCCAACCGCGTAGTGCGGGAACCCAAAGAGGGAGAAGGCAAGTACCGCTATGGTTTCCGGATCGCCCCGGAGATCGTACGAACCGTGCTGCGCGACGACGAACCGGACTGGGTCAACACGATCTTCCTCTCCACGCGGTTCACCACGTGGCGCATCGGCGGTTACAACGAATTCCTCTACACGTTCTTCAAGTGCCTCACCGACGAGCGGATCGCCTACGCCGACGGCTGGTTCTCCGAGGCGCATGATGACTCGGCGTCGATCACCAAGGACGGCTGGGAGATCCAGCGTCGATGCCCGCATCTCAAGGCCGACCTGAGCAAGTTCGGCGTGATCGAGGGCGAGAAGCTGACGTGCAATCTGCATGGCTGGCAATGGGATCTGCCGACCGGCCGCTGCCTGACATCGAAGGGTCACGAGTTGCGGGCCAGTCGTCTGCAGTGATGTGACCGCCCACCGTGACCGCACATACGGCGGCCGCACCCTGGCCGATCGACAGGCAGATCGCCGGCGCAGGTTTCTAGAGGCCGGGCTGGCGGAGTTCTCCACGATCGGCTATGCGGCGTCGTCGGTGACCTCGCTGTGCAAGGCCGCCGGGCTGTCTCGCCGACAGTTCTACGACCTGTTCGACAGCAGGGAGACCCTTCTCACCAAGCTGTACGACGAGATCCAGTCGACCGCCCGGCTGGCAATCGAGCAGGTGTTGTCCACCAACAGCTCTCGCGATATTCGGGTGCTGGCGTCGGCGGCGATGCGCGCCTACGTCGAGTCCGTCGGGACCGATCCACGACACGCGGAGGTGTCCTTTGTCCAGGTGGTCGGGGTGAGTCGGGAGTTAGAGCTACACCGACTCGACGGTCGCGATGAGTGGGTCGAGTTCTTCGTGGCGGCAATGAGCGAGTTCGCCGGTGCCACACCGTCACCGCGGCTTGGCCATCTGGCGACGGCCTTCGTCGGGGCGCTGACATCGGTGATTCACGACTGGAGCCTGGACCCTCATCCCGGTGAACTCGACGAGGTCGTCGACGTTCTGACCGACATCCTGGTCGCATTCGCCGAGCTGTAAACCCCTCGCAGTCGACCCGACACAGCAGGCCGGTTGTGGCCCATCCCACACTCGTGTACGTTTCTGCACACATGTGAGACGTATCTGTCTCACATGATGACGGGGAGGGTGTAGCCATGCGGTGGGTGTCAGTGCAATCATGGGCTCGAGTGACGGGTGTCCTGTTCGGGGTACTCCTGACGGTCTCGGCGGGTTCGCTCTGCGCAAGCCCACCGGCCGGCGCGATACCGGTTGCGCCGGCACTCCCGTTCCCAGTCCCGCCCGCCATCCCCGAGTTCGACACGCAGTTCTATCGCCCGTCGGCGGCCGAGTTCGCTTCCAAGAAGCCAGGGGATCTGATCACTGCCCGACGGGTCAATCTTGCTGCACTGTCCTTCATTCCGGTCAACGTGGACAGCTGGCAGGTCTCGTACCGCTCGACGAACACCCGGGGCGAACCGATCGCGGCGGTTGCCACTGTGCTCAAACCGCGTGGTCCCGCCCGGTCCGGTCCGTCGAAACTCGTGTCGTGGCAATCAGCCGAGGATTCCACCGCGCAATACTGTGCCCCGTCCTACGCATTGCAGCAGGCGTCGATCCCGGGAAACCTGACGGGTTCGGTCGACTCGACCTTCGAAATGCTGCAGATCACCTCGCTCGTCGCCGCCGGATGGTCGGTGGTCATCCCCGACCACGAGGGCCCCGATTCGGCCTTCGCCGCGGGCCCGCTCGCCGGACGCATCACCCTCGACGGCATCCGAGCCGCACGAAACTTCTCGCCGCTGGCTCTACGCCGCGACGTGCGGATCGGCATGATGGGCTATTCCGGGGGCGCGATCGCCACCGGTTGGGCCTCCGAACTGAAACAGACCTACGCCCCCGAGCTGCCCATCGTCGGCGCTGCCGAAGGCGGTGTCCCCGCTGACATCCGAGCGATGGTCGACCTCGCGAACAACAATGCTGCGGCGGGCCTGGTTCTTGCCGGGGTCATCGGCGTCAGTCGTGAGTACCCGGAACTCGAGCGCTTTCTCGATCGACACGTGAACCCACTGGGCAAAGCGCTCATCGCCGGCAAGAACCCGTTGTGCTTGACCTATCAGTCCGCATTGGCCCCGTTCGTCAACATCAAGGGACTCATCGATCTGCCCGGCGATCCGCTGGACTATCCGGTGCCACGAAAGGTGCTGGGCGAGTTGCAGATGGGCCGCACGACGCCCGACTTTCCGATGTTCGTCTACAACTCGAACCCGGATTGGATCGCCCCGGTGGGACCGGTGACCACCATGGTCGGCGAGTACTGCGCGCGTCCCGGCGCTCGCGTGCGCTACATCCGTGATCACTTCAGCGAGCACATCACCTTGGCGATCGAGGGTTTCGGTCCGTCGATCCTGTGGATGCGCGATCGCCTGGACGGCAAGCCCGTCGCGTCGGGATGCCACACCAGCGACCAGGGCAGCATGGCACTGGATCCCCAGACCTGGCCGGCGTTCGCAAACCTGGTGGGCAACAACGTCGCCGCCCTTCTCCAGCAGCAATTGGGTAATCCACCGGTGCGTCCGTGACCAGATACCGCCGCCCACGGCATCACCCCCCACGATGTCACCGCTTCGCACCACGCCGGTCGTCGGCCGTCGAGAACAGTTGCCACACCGGGCCGGTCACCAACCAGATGACGGTGACCACCCCGAGCATCCCGAATGTCCCACGGAGGTCCGCGGCTTGCTGATCGTCGGCCACGGTGACCGACAGAAGTAGCACCGCGCCCGCGGCGATCGCTGCCGCGATCAGCCACAGACCGAACAGCACCAACTCGTGGCGCATCGCGGCCGCACCACCCCGAGGCGATCGGGCCGGCGCCGGTGCACCGGCGAACCAGTGAGCGAAGCGTGCGTCCGCCCAAGTGATGATCGAATGGCCGAAGGCCACGGTGACACCGAGGTAGATCCCGGCCAGCCGGTGCACCGTCGTCACCTCGGTGCCATGCGAAAGATCAACGGCCACAGCGGCGAGCAAGAACAGGTCCACCAACGGCACCAGCGCCAACACCACCGTCGACGCCCGGCGCCTGCGCAGGATGTAGCGAATCGACATCCCCGCGCACACCAGCACCCAGAACCCGATCTCGCACCCGACGATGACCCACAGGACCGGTGACCGCAACACTTCATCTGTCATGTCACCACGGTGGCGCGCATACCAACCCGACCGCATCGGCCATCCCATCGAGCACTCCTGGGTCGGGAGAAGTCATCCTTTCGTCGGATGACCGGAATGTCGGCTCGTGCGACGATGGGTGCATGTGGCGACTTCCGGTGTCCCGCGCGATGCTCAACGACGCCGGCCTCACGCTGCTGTTCCTGGCCCTCGGCGTCAGCCTGTACGCGACCGGCCTCGGGGTGCTCGACGAGAATGCGAGCCCGCTACCGACGTGGTTTTGCATGGTCTCGCTGGGTATCGCGGCGTGCTTTCAACTGTGTCGTTCGCGGGAACCGGCCATCGCACTCACTGGAGTGAGTGCGGCGCTGGTGCTGGACTCGCTGACCGTCCCGTCCATCGGAGTGTGGTTGGTGTTCTCCGACATCGTCTACTCCACGTGCGTCTACGGCGGTGCCCGCCTCGTCCGCGTGCTGTACGGGTTGGCAGCCGTCGTGTCGGTCGCGACGTTCTTGCTGGTGTCCGTGGTCGCCCACGATGATTGGCGGTTGCTCTTCATCTGTGTGCTGTGGTTGCTCGCACTGATCGGCTCGCCCCTCGCGTACGGGCAGGCCGTGCGCGAACACCGCAGCGCGTTGTCCCTGGAGCGCGAACACTCGCGGACACTGGCCGAACTCGGCGAGCGAGAGCAGATCGAGGCCGTCGCCGACGAACGTCGTCGCCTGGCCCGCGAACTGCACGACGTGATCGCCGGTAGGTTGTCGGCGATCGCGGTGCAATCGGCTGCGGCGCTGCAGTATCCGGAGAATACCGCCCTCGCGGGGAAGGCACTGGCCGCGGTCCGGACGAGCAGCGTGGAGGCGCTGACCGAGATGCGCGGGCTGATCGACCTACTCTCCGACGGCAGCGAGCACAGCACCGACGGCCGACACACCACTGCCGGTCTGCGACGTATCGATCGGCTGACCGAACCGATCGCCGAGTCCGGCACCGACATCACCATCGAGATACCGGCCACGATCACCGCCGCCGACGGCATCGATGCAATGCCGCCGGTCGTCGACATCGCCGCGTTCCGCATCGTCGCCGAAGCACTGACGAACGCCGCCACACATGCACCGGGACAACCGATTCGGGTGAGAATCACCCATACGGACGACGCCCTGGTCCTCGACATCTGCAATCGACTCGCCGCCCATCACGATCACCATCCGGCCGGCGATCGTCACACCGGACGCGGCCTGGTCAACATGCGCACTCGCGCCCACGCGGTCGGCGGGGCGCTCTGCGTCGAGCGCGGTACCGACGAATTCCGGATCACCGCAACGCTTCCAACAGCTCACCTCGACGCAGAGAGGTTCCACCCGTGACGACAATCCTGATCGCCGACGACCACGCCGCCATCAGGGCCGGTCTGCGGATGATGCTCGAGCCGACCGAGGGGATCGACGTCATCGGGGAGGCCACCGACGGCGACCAGGCGATCACCGGCGCCCGCGGCCTGCGCCCCGATGTCGTGCTGATGGACGTCCGGATGCCGGGGACCGACGGCATCCGCGCCACCGAAGTGATTGTCGGCGAGAACATCTGCCCGGTCGTCGTCCTCACGACCTTCGACCTCGACGAGTATGTCTTCGGCGCGCTGCGGGCGGGGGCGAGTGGCTTTCTACTGAAGACGGCGTCGGCGGAGGCCATCATCGATGCCGCCCGCGCCGCGGTGCGTGGTGACGCGGCATTGTCGCCGGAGATCACCCGCCGCGTCGTCGACGCCGTTCGGACCGCACCCGGCGGCTCACCCACTCCCCCGCCCACCACACTCGACGATCTCACTGCCCGCGAGAGAGACGTGTTAGTTTGCCTCGGCGATGGTTTGGCCAACGCGGAGATCGCGTCGACGCTGTTCATCACCGAGGCGACGGTGAAGACGCACGTGTCGCGCGTGTTGATGAAACTCGGCTTGGATTCACGGGTGCAGGCCGCAATCCTGGTGCGCGACCTGGGTGGGGTGTGAGCTCAGCACCCACCCGCCGGCCGCCCGGCGAACCGGGCCTGCAAGAAGGTCCACGCGTCGGCGGTGAACGGCCCGAAAGCACGTAGGTGATCGTCACCCCGGTAGACGTGCACTTCTGTGGGAAGCCCACGGCTGCAATAGCTTCTCGCAAGTCCGACGACATCGCCGACCAGCATCACCCCGTCGCCGCGGCCGTCGGCGTCACCGATGCCGAGCATCATCGGTGTGCGCGGTGTCCCGACCGATCCCATGACGTTGGCGTCGATGGCCTCCGGGATACCGGGGACGTCGAGCAGGGACGGGTATTGCGGCTTGAGCAGCGACGCATCGGTCAATCCCGGGTACTTTCCGAGGAAGTCGTTGATGCACTCCCCTCGAATCTCATTGAGGACCTGTGTTCCCTTGGGAGACAAATACTGTCCGATGCCGATGTCGTAGGTGCGGTCGTAGACGTTCATCAGCGCGGGAATGACCGCCGACCACCGTGGCGTGCCGTTGACGTAGGGCAGGTTGTGTGCCGGGTTCACGAGCACTCCGCCGGCCGCGGCACCGACCAGATTCAGCTCGGGCGCATAGGCCGGGGCGAGTTCGGCGCCGAAGCCGGTGGGGATGGAGCCACCGGAATAGCCGAACAGACCGACCGGCGTGGACGCCGGGACACCCAGATGGCGCTCGGCGGCGCGGATACTGTCGAGCGCCGCATACGCCGATTCCCGGCCGATCGTCCACCGCAGTTGCGGCCCTTCATAATCGGGCACCACGACGGTGTATCCCGCGGCGACCATCGTGGTGATCATGGCGAGATCGATGGGCGCGGCTTGTGACGCTCCGCCACGGAGCGTGTACGACGGATCGCATTGGCTGCCGAGCGCATCGTAGAACTCGTGATAGGACACGATCTTTCGCGCCGATCCGGGCGCCGCACCGGGCGGGGAGATGAGGGTGGTCACCGTCGACGACGGGTTGCCGAACGTATCGGTCGTCCGATAGAGCAGCTGGGTCGCCTGCGCCGGCAGGCCCCTTCCGGCGTAGCCGAGGGCGACCTCACGCTGCCGCAGGATCGCCCCCGGCCGCGCCGACGACAGCCCGGCGGGCGGTGTGTAGAACGGGTCGGCACTCGGCGGGGCCGGCGGCGCGGCGTGGGCCGGCCCGGCCGACAGTCCGCCCGTCACCAACGCGCACAGAGCCAAGAACACGATCACTACGAGAGCGCGGCGCCGCGCACGTCCGGGGGTCGACATGTCAGTCATTGTGTCGTGCAGGGCCCGGTTTCGTGCAATAAACAGCCGAGCACTTCAGCGGCGCGCACCGCGCCCTTCGGCCAATTGCGTCAAACCGGCCAGCAGCGTGGACGCCTGCTCGTCGGGCGCAACAGCCCCCGGGGATGCGGCCCACGCCGCCAGAATCTCCATGAAGCCGCCGAGCAGGAACGTGGTCAATGTGTCCGCCGACACCGAGCCCGACCCACTTCCGCCCGAGCGCAGACTCACGACGATCTCCTCGCATTGCGGCCGCAGCCGCGAGCGGAAAACCTCTGCGCATCGCTGAGAAGCCAGACTGGGGTAGAGATTTCGGTAACACTCCATGTTGTCGACGACGAAGCCCATCAGCGCCGCGATCACCTCCTGCGGACCGGCATCCACGGCGACGGCTTTGTCGAGCCGGTCGACCACCGCGGCCACGATCGCGTCGTCGCGATCGGTGAAGTGCAGGTAGAAGGCCGGACGGCTCACGCCGGAGAGCCGCACGATGTCGCTCACCGAGATGGTCTCCACGCGACGTTCGAGCATCAACTGCCACGCGGCAGCCTTCAGTTCTCCGCGAGCCTTCTCGGCCCGCGGATCGAGGCTGGCCGACCGTGATGCCATACGTCGAACCCTAGCAGGCATCACCCTTTTGTTTACAAATGTCTACGACAGCGCTAGCATTGCCGCCATCAGCGGTTCTCCGACGGATTCACCGATGCATCCGATATCGCGGCTCACACGCCCCGGAGACCTCCGACACCCCAGACCCACAACCAGCCCCGCAGTGAGGTTCGTGATGAGCGAAACATCCACCCTGACAAACGGTTCCGATGAGACTGCCTCGGAGTCGACAGGCGACGACACCAGCCCGTTCCCACCCGACCCCCGATCACACAAGAAGGTTTTCCTGGGCGCGCTGATCTTCCCGATCTTCATGATGGTGGTGATGCCACTGCTCTACAGCTGGGGCCTGCACTCCCCGACGCCACACGACATGAAGGTGGCGATCATCGGCGACACGAGCACCTCCCAGCAGATGGCCTCGGCGATCACCACCCAGTCCGACGGCAGCTTCGCGGTGAGTACCGTCGCGGATCCGGGAGCGGCCCGCGCCGCGATCGACGACCTCGACATCCGAGGCGCCTGGAACCCGGTCACCAACGACGTCTACGTGGCATCGGCGGGCGGACCCATCGCCAGTAACACCGCCGAGACGTTCCTGAGTGCCGTTGCGCAGAAACAGAATCCGGACAAACCGGTGAACGTCATCGACGTCACCCCACCAAACAGCAACGACAAACTGGCCAACTCACTGCTCTTCGTCGGGTTGGCCGCGGTGCTCGGTGGTTTCTCATTCGCATCGGCTCTACGCATGGCGGTGGGCGGATTGAGCCTGCGGGTCGAGCTCATTCTTCTGGCGGTCTTCGGCGCATTGCTCACCACGATCCCGACCTTCATCGCCTACTCGGTGTACGGCAGCCTCGACTCCGGCTTCATCAAAGCCGCGCTCCTCGCATATGCGGGTCTGCTCACCGTGGGATGCTTCCACCTCGGGGCCATGCGGCTCATCGGACCCGTCGCGATCATCCCGACCGTGTTCATCATGGTCCTGATGGGCATACCGGCCTCGGGGGCGGCGATACCCGCCGAGATGGTGCCCGGCTTCCTCGGCACCATGAACCGGATCCTGCCCACCCCCGCACTTCTCGATGGTCTGCGACGACTCATCTACTTCCCTGACGCAAGCATGGGCGCCACCCTGTCCACGCTGGCACTGTGGGCACTGCTGGGAATGGTGATGATCGCCTTGGCGGCGATGCGTCACTCGGCCAAGCCGGAGGAGAACAGCCTGCAGGGCCCCGGCTTCCGGCACTTCTTCGGCGACAACCGGGAGGTCACCGCAGCCCAGCATGCGCGGCGTAAGGCACTGGCCGGCGCCGCCGTGGTCCCGATCTTCCTGGTGACCTTCCTGCCGCTCACCTTCATCGGACTGTTCCACAACCCGACGCCGCACGAGATGAAGGTCGCCATCGTCGGCACCGATCAGGCTGTGACACAACAGCTCACGACCCAGCTCGAGAAAGTCACCGGCGACGGGTTCGAGTTCACCTCGGTTCCTGATGCCGGTACTGCGCGAGAGCAGTTGCAGCAGCTGGAGATCCGCGGCGCCTACGATCCCGCGAGCGCAACGCTCACCCTCGCGGGCGCGGGCAACCTGCAGGCCACGCAGGTGGTCAAGCAGGTCTTCGGTCCGGTGGCCGCGGCGTCGGGCAAGACGCTACAGGTCGACGACGTCGCGCCGTTGCCCACAAGCGACCTCGTCGGTGCCGGCGTGCTCTACCTCGGCCTCGGAGCCATCCTCGGCGGCTATCTGAGCGCGATGATCGCCTACATGCTGGGCCGCGGTCTGGGCCTGCGATGGCAGGTCGGTGCAATCGTCGTGATCTCGGCTGTGTGCGCCCTCGCGCAGGTCCTCATCAGCTACCAATGGATCGGCATCTTGCACCACAACGAGATCGCGGTCGCGGCAACGCTGTTCGTGATCGCTCTGACGTGCGGCCTGTTCCAACTCGGTGGGTCGATGCTCATCGGGCCACTGATGATGATGGTCAGCATGCTCGTACTCATCTTCCTCGGTGTCTCGACATCGGGCATCGCGGTGGGCACCGACATGGCCCCGGCGTTCTATCGGGTGCTGCATCCGATACTTCCGACGTCCAACGGATTCGAGGCGCTCAAACGCATCGCCTACTTCGACGGCACCGACGCGTGGTCGAAGAACCTGTGGATCCTGGTCCTCTGGTTGGCGGTCAGCGCCGCCATGGTGGTCGGTGGGGTACTCCTCAAGCGTGCCGGACGTGGTCCCACCCCGCCGCCGATCAACATGGAACCCGAGCAGTAGGAGCGATGGCGGTGGAGGTGGCGCCTCAGCCCGCCGCCTCCACATCCGCCACCGCCGACGACATGGCGACGATGATGGCACCGGCGATCGCCACAAAGAACGCGACGGCGGCGACCACCGCCCAGCCGTGACGGACGGTGTCGCCGAGTAACACGATGCCCGCGACGCCGGGCACCACGGTCTCCCCGACCACCAGGGACGCCGCGGCGGCGCTGACCGACCCGGTCTGTAGTGCGACGGTGAACAGGTAGAACCCGCCCACCCCGCACACCACGACCGCGTAGGCGGCCGGATCGGTCAACAGTCGGCCGAGGTCGAACGGGGAGACACCGTCGACGACACGCACTGCGATCGCGAGAACCCCGAACAGCACGCCACCGAGCAGACCGGCCCCGACGGCGACGCGCGCTCCGGAGAACCGCATCACCACCAGACCGAATGCGATCAGCACGGCACCGGCGATCAGCACACCCCAATGCAGGGATCGTCCGGCGTCGTCGTGACCCTCGTCGCCGGCCGCGATACCGAGGACGGTGAGCGCGGCGATGACCAGAACGATGCCCGTCCAGTCACGCACCGACAGCCGGGCGTGCAGCACCACCATCGCCAGCAGCGCGGTGACCACCAGATTCGCGGCGATGATCGGCTGCGCGACAAACAGTGGCATGGTGCGCGCCGCAACCATGTTCCCGATGAATCCGAGCGCGTCGAGAGCGAAGCCGATCAGGAACGAGACGGTGATCATAGCCGCGAACGTCGAGGCTGCGCTCGGCACCTCGTCATGCTGTGCACCGTCGTCGACCTCGGCGGCACCGCGCGCCTGCAGCACCGACGCGGTGCCGTAGGCCAGGGCGGCGAGAACGGCGGCGATGAACCCGACGATCACGCCTCAGTCCTTGCCGGTGCCGTGATCGGAGCCCGATTCCAATGCCGCACGCGGCGGCGCGGATTCGAGCGGACGCGGCCGATGCTCGTGGTGGTAGGCCGCGGCCTCGGCGTGCTCGACGGCCTGCACCGCACTCGACGACGACACGATGACACCGCCGATGACCGCGGCGATGAACGCGATGGTGGTGGGGATCTCCCAGCCGTTGGTGATGGTGTCGCCGAGCAGCAGGATGCCGATCGCACCCGGGATCACCGTCTCCCCGACGACGAGCGCGGCGGCGGCACCGTTGACCGAGCCGGTCTGCAACGCCACGGTGAACAGGTAGAAGCCGAGAATGCCGCTGAAGGCGAGTCCGTAGAGCGCCGGGTCGGTGAGTAGATGTGACGCAGAGAACGGCGAGAGGCCGTGCAGGACACGCGAAGCCACCGCCATGACGCCGAACATCGCGCCGGCGACGAGCCCGGTGGCCGAGGCGATGTGTTTGTGCAGCACCCGCATCAACACCAGCCCGAGGCCGAACAGCACGAACGTCGCGACCAGCGTCGCCCAGTGCATCCACTGCTCGTTGCGGGTTCCCTCGGGTCCCGCGCCGACGGCGAGCAGGACGAGCGCGGCGATGACGACCGTGCCCGCGAACCAGTCCCGCGTCCGCAGCGACACGTGCAGGATCACCATGGCAAGCACGGCGGTGACCACCAGCCGCGCGGCGATGATCGACTGCGACAGGAACAACGGAATGAGCCGCGCGGAGAGAATCGTTGCGCCGAAACCGATCACGTCGAAGAACAGACCCAGCAGAAACGGCCATTTGATCATGGTGCGGGCCGTGGATCGCAGACTCGGATGCGCCCGCTTGGCGGCCTTCGTCGTCGTCGCGGTCGCCGTGCCGCCGGAGTTCGCCGGGGCGGCGGCGCGCTGTTCGGCGGCTTCTCGTCGGGCGGTCCATTCGGCGGCCATCGACTGCAGGACCGCGGCCAACGCGAACGCCACCGAGCCGATGACCGCGGCGATGACACCGGCCATCATCGCGCACTCACCGCCATCTCGTGCCCTGCCGTTTCCACGCGACTGTCATCCCTGCGCGACCGTCATGTCATGCCCATCTGTGCGCTGCCGATCCCGCCATCATGCCGGGGTCAGCACCTCCGTGCCGACAAACCGGGCCAACTCCTCGGGCAGACGTACTGAGCCGTCGGGCTGCTGATGGTTCTCCAGGATCGCCACCAGCCAGCGAGTGGTCGCCAGCGTGCCGTTGAGGGTCGCCGCGGTCTGCGGTTTCCCGGACTCGTCGCGGTAACGGATCGAGAGCCGTCGGGCCTGGAACGTCGTGCAGTTCGACGTCGAGGTCAGTTCGCGGTAGGTGTTCTGCGTCGGAACCCATGCCTCACAGTCGAACTTGCGGGCCGCCGACGATCCCAGGTCACCTCCGGCCACATCGATGACGCGGTAGGGCACGTCGATCGCGGCGAGCATCTCCTTCTCCCACGCCAGCAGTTTCTGGTGTTCGGCCTCGGCGTCCTCGGGTTTGCAGTAGATGAAGCCCTCGACCTTGTCGAACTGGTGCACGCGGATGATGCCCCGGGTGTCCTTGCCGTAGGAGCCGGCTTCGCGGCGGAAACACGTCGACCAGCCGGCGTAGCGCTTCGGCCCGTCGGACAGGTCGAGGATCTCGTTCATGTGATAGCCGGCCAACGGCACCTCCGAGGTGCCGACGAGGTACAGGTCGTCCTCCTTGTCGAGGTGATAGACCTCGTCGGCGTGGGCGCCGAGGAATCCGGTGCCGCCCATGACCTCCGGGCGGACCAGCACCGGCGGGACCATCAACGTGAAGCCGTTGGCGGTGGCCTTCTGCGCCGCCATGGTGAGCAGGCCGAGCTGCAGTAGCGCGCCCTGGCCGGTGAGGAAGTAGAACCGCGACCCCGACACCTTCGCGCCGCGCTCCATGTCGATCAAACCGAGCGACTCGCCGAGTTCGAGATGGTCCTTCGGGTTCTCGATGGTCGGCGGCTCCCCGACGTGCTCGAGCACCACATAGTCGTCCTCGCCGCCGGCCGGAGCGCCCTCGACGATGTTGGAGATCGCGATGTGCGCGGCCTGCGACCGTTCGTCGGCCTCGTTCTGGCGCGCGACCGCGGCCTTGACCTGCTCGGCGAGCTCCTTGCCCTTGGCCAGCAGCGCGGTCTTCTCCTCGCCCGATGCCTTGCCCACCTGCTTGCCCAACGCCTTCTGCTCCGAACGCAGGGAGTCGGCCTCGACGATCGCCGCACGTCGCGCGGCGTCGGCGTCGAGGAGTTGGTCCACCAGGCCGGAGTCCTCGCCACGAGCCTGCTGCGAGGCGCGGACACGGTCGGGATCTTCGCGCACAATCTTGAGGTCGATCACGATCTCAAACCCTACTTGACCTGGCCGGGCACGCCCGGATCAGGAGTGCGGAGCTCAGCGCCGGCTCAGCGGTTCCACAGGGCGAGATAATCGTCGCGCCCGAACATGACGGCCGTGTCGTGGGCGGTGGGTGTGCCTGCGTGCGGGTCGGCGCCCGCCTCGAGCAGGGTCGCGACGACGTCGTCATGACCCTTGAACACCGCACCGGCCAGCGGGCTCTGACCGCGATCGTTGGCGAGGTTCACATCGGCACCGTGGGCGGCGATCGCAGCGACGGCGTCGGCGTGGCCGTGATAGGCCGCGAGCATCAGCAGCGAATCACCGGACTGATTACGCAGGTCGACGGGCACTCCGGCGTCCAGGTAGGCCGCAAGATCGGCGGCCACGCCGCGGCGGGCCAGATCGAACAGGCGGGTCGCCAGTGCGACGACCTCCGGATCGATCTCGTCGGGTTCGGGGCTCACCCGGCCGAGTGTAGGGCGTGGGGCCCTCGGTGATCGCCGGGTCACCAGGCATCATGGAGGACGATGAGTGACGAAGCCGACCGCGACGAGGCGGACGAGGACCAGGCGAACGAGACCGTCGACCTGGGCAAGTCCGGCGATCCCGCAGCGAACGAGCAGACCACCCGGTTCGCGCCGATCGCCGACGACACCGCGACCCGACCACAGGCGTGGTCGGCGGCCGGGGTGAGCGACGACTCGGACGCCGCTGATTTCGGGAGCGCCACTGACTTCGGGGACGCCACTGATTTCGAGGCCGCCGACGCGGACGCCGATGCGCCCCCGTCCGACTACCGCGGATGGCTGCAGCGCAATGCGGTGCGGGTCGGGCTGGCCGCGATCGTCGTCGGCGCCCTCGTTGCCGCCGGGGTGGCGTTCGCCATGGGCGTATTCAACGATCGCGGCAGCGTGGGTGGCACCGACATCGGACAGAGTGAACGCCTCGCGGAGAACGCGTTCACCCGATCGGTCGCCGGGGACTGCCTGACCTGGCCGGAGAATCGTCCGGGCGATCCGGCGAAGGTCGACTGTGCCACCGAGCATCGGTTCGAGGTGGCCGGCGCCCTGAACACCGCGCTGCTGCCGGGGTCGGAGTTCGGCGACTCCGCGTCGTGGCCGGGGCCCGAGCGATTCGGCCAGATCCGCGACGAGCAGTGCCCGGTGATCGTCAACCGGTACCTCAACGGTCGTCTCGATCCCGACGGCCGGTTCTCGGTGGGGCTGATGTACCCGTCGGATCAGCAGTGGGCCAAGGGCGCTCGCGAACTGCGCTGCGGTCTGCAGATCACCGGTGCCGATGGCACGCCACAGTTGTTCTCCGGCAAGGTCGGCGAGCAGGACCAGTCCTTCCAGTGGCCGGCAGGCACCTGCATCGGCATCGATGCCGCGACGCGACGCGTCGCGTCGCCACCGACGGTGGTCAATTGTTCGGAGCCACATGCCTTCCAGACCACCGGCATCGTCGATCTCGCACAGCGTTTCGGTGACGCCACCTCGGGGAAACCGTGGCCGGGCGAGAAGGCGCAGAACGAGTATCTGACGACGATCTGCCCCGGTCAGGCCGAGCGATTCGTCGGCGGCAAGCAGAAACTCGACGCCACCACCCTGAACACCCAGTGGTCGGTGATCAGCGAACCCCGCTGGCTGTCGGGAAGCCGAAAGGTCGTGTGCTTCTTGGGTCTTCCCGATCGCGGCGGCTTCGCGACCCTCGTCGGAGACGCGCGCGGCACCGTCCTGGTCAACGGCAAGGTCCCGCAGCCGCCCGCGCCGGGCCCGTCCGGGCGCGCGACTCCGACGCCGGTACCGCTGCCACCGGGGGTCACCCCGAATCCGTTCGAGACCGCCGCCCCGGCCGGGTAGCACCCATGGCCGTACACATGCGCGACGAGGAATTCGAAGAACTCGTCGGGGACGCCCTCGACGCGATCCCGTCCGAGCTCACCGACGCGATGAGCAACGTGGTGATCCTGATCGAGCCGCGCAACCCCGATTCCCCGAACATCCTGGGACTGTATTCCGGTGTGGCACTGACCAAACGGACCCACGACTACGGCGGGTTCCTGCCCGACACGATCCACATCTACCGGGAGCCGATCCTCGCCATGTGCCACACCCGCGAGCAGGTGGTGCGGGAGGTGGCGATCACCGTGATGCACGAGGTCGGGCACCATTTCGGTATCGACGACGAGTGGCTGCATGCCAACGGGTGGGGCTGAGTGCCCTTCCTGCGTTGCGGGCGGTTCATAGGTCGCGGGCGGTTCAGCCCATCGGGTTGTCGCCCACCGAGTCGTCGGTGACGACAAGCGGCTCGTCGACGGCCTCGTCGAACG
Source organism: Gordonia sp. L191 (assembly GCF_030077625.1). Taxonomy (NCBI): domain Bacteria; kingdom Bacillati; phylum Actinomycetota; class Actinomycetes; order Mycobacteriales; family Gordoniaceae; genus Gordonia; species Gordonia sp. L191. The sequence continues at coordinate 4,918,490 of NZ_CP125996.1, forward strand.
GCGCCCGGGTGGCGCCCCAGCGATGGCACACCCACAGACCGTCGCGATACTCGAGTTCGACGCTGCCCGTGTTCGGCAGATGCGTCGCGGCGGCAAATTTCCCGTCGATCCCCGCCAACCGTGCGGCGACGAGTCGGATGGCCGCACCGTGGCTGACAACGACCACGTCGGTGGCGTCGGGACCGCTCAGGTAGGTGGCGGCAAGTTCGTCGATGGCCGGCAGGTAGCGGTCGTAGACCATCTGCAGCGATTCGCCGCCCGGGATGCGGGTGTCGGGGGCGCCGGAGTACCAGGCGTCGAGGACATCCCGGAACACCCCGTGCGCCTCGTCGTCGCTGCGGTCTTCCAGTTCACCGGCCTGCACCTCGTGGATGCCCTCGACGATGCGCGGCTCCACCTCCCACACCGAGCTGATCAGTTCGGCGGTCTGCTGGGCGCGCCGCGCCAGTGAGCTGACCAGGACGGCTGGGCGCTGCGGGTGTTCGGTGATGATGCCGCGGTTCTCCAGACCGTATCGAACACCTTGGCGGACACCGAAATCGGTGAGCGCGGCTCCCGGTAACGCGGTGTCGAGGCGACGCATCACATTCGACGTCGTCTCACCGTGCCGTACCAGGTGCAACCGGGCCATCAGTCCTCTCCTCTGCGTATCCGGGCCAACCACTGCGCGTCGGCGTCATGGTCGGGCGGCGGGGTGCCGCCACCACTGCCCATCGGCCACGAACCGAGAAACGTTATCCGCTCCGAGCGCCGGTGCAGCGCCTGCAACGCCTCGGCAATGGCGGCGTCGTCGACGTGGCCGACCGCATCGAGGAAGAACCGGTACTGCCCGGGCATGGTCACCCCACGTTCGAGGTCGCGTCGCGGCCGGGACTGGATTCGGGTGAGATCGATTCCTCGCGAGGCGAATTCATTCATCGCCGACATCAGGCTGCCGGGCTCGTTGGCCAGTTCGAGGATCACCGACGAGCGGTCGGCCCCGGTGCGTGGCAGCGGCGCCGACGGACACCCGATGAGCAGGAATCGGGTGACGGCGTCGGCGGCATCACACACCCCATCGGCCAGCACCCCCAGCCCGGATGATTCGGCGGCGAGCCGGGTGGACACCGCCGCGTCGGCACGCCCGTCGGCGGCGTCGACCGCGGCCGCCGCGTTGGACGTCGCGGTGACGAATTCGGCTCCCGGGAAGAGCTTTTCGATGCTTTCCCGCACCTGCGCCGAGGCCACCGGGTAGGCGGCGATGGTGCGCACATCGGCGGCGGCGGTGCCCGGACGGGCGGCGATGGTGAAGGCGATGTCGAGGTCGCATTCGGCGAAGACCTGCACGCGCGGCACCACGGCGCGGGGGTCGGGCACCAGCGCGTCCATCGTGGCCGGCACCGACCCCTCCAGCGAGCTCTCGATCGGCACGCATGCGAACTCGGCGCGACCGGATCGGACGGCCTCGATGGTGGCGACTGGACTCTTCTCGGGCCGCTTGTCGATGTTGCTCGCGGTGCCACCGGTCAGCGCAGACAGTAGTGACGCGTCGGCGAGGAACTTGTCGAGGGCCATCTCGGTGAAGGTTCCCGGCGGGCCGAAGTACGCGAACTGTGTCACGACAAGAGCCTAATCGAGAACGCTGTCGAGATCGCCTCAGCGCGAGTCTCACCATTGACGTCAGACGGATCAAGATTTAGGTTAGGGTTACCTTCATTCCAATCGGTTCGGCGACGAACCGCGGGTACCGCAGCACGACCAGTGAGGATCGCCATGACACGTGCCATCACCGACCGCCCGTCGGACGCCGAGGTGATCGCGACGGCCTGCCGCCGGGCCGATGCGGCCATGCTCGCCATGGTGGATCCGACACAAACATCGAGCAGTGAACCGACGCCGGTGGATCTGGTGCATCTGTTCGAGTCGCAGGCGTTTCTGCTCGTCCCCACCGACTGCGAGGCGATCGTCATGGCCGGCGACGCCGCCGACGGGGTGCCGGCGATGGTCGAGATCACCGACTGCGCACCCATCGACCTGCGCGAACGCGTCCGATCGCTGGTCTGGCTGAACGGCACCGCCCACGCAGTGCCCCGCAACCTCGAGCGCGACCTGGCCGTCGAGATCGCCACCGAGCACCCCAACGGCGGCCTGCTCGACATCGGTCACGGCCGGTCGATGATCCGGCTGCAGGTCGGTCGCGCCGTCGTCGCCAGCAGTTCTGGTGCCGCGGCCGTCGCGGCCGGCGAACTCGCCGTCGCCGACCCCGACCCGTTCTGGGAGTACGAGGGCGAGTGGATCGCCCACCTCGACGCCGACCACGCCGACGTCGTCGGCCAACTCGCCCGCAAACTCCCCCGTGACCTGCGCAAAGGCCGCGTGCGTCCGCTCGGGCTCGACCGCTTCGGCATCCGCTTTCGCGTCGAGGGCGCCGACGGCGATGCAGACGTCCGCCTCCCCTTCCCTCGCCCGGTCACCGACGTCGGCGAACTCTCCCGAGCGCTGCGCTCCCTGGCCGGCTGTCCGTTCATGAACAGCCTGCCGGACTGACCATCCCCGGTGGTCGAGGTGCGAGGCGCCCCAGGCGCCGAGCCTCGAGACCCCGGTAAGCCGACAACGAAGCACCACCCCGTTCACCGCTCCCCACCTCCCCGCGTCCTGCATGATGGCTGCCATGTGGCGCCAACTCGTCGGTTTTGCGGTCCTTCGCCGGAGCGTTGTCGGCCTTCATCGCGTCGATTGGTGGACTCGGTTTTTCCGGGCAGGGCTTCTCGGTGACGTGGGGGCCGGGCATCTACGACACCAGTTTCATTGATACCGACGTCGCTACATCACTTGCGGCCTCAGCAGCAATCGGCGCACTCCTCGGCTTCATCCTCGGAGTGGTGTTGTGGTGGGCAGGCGTCCGCGTCTCCGGAGCGACCGACAACCGGCTCGGCCGCGTGGTGTGCGCAGGTCTACTCGGCGTGATCGTCTCGTTGTCGCCGGCGCTCATCATCGTTGGCACCGCCTTCGCCGGACGCGTGGACTACGACGTGACCACACAGCTGGCCGCATACGGGATCAGCGCCGTCCTCGCCTACGTCCTCGGCGTCGCCGCCGTCTACCTGGTCCTGCGAATGTCGAGGGATTCCCGCAGGGAGACAACGGCATTGGCGACGGCAGTCGCATTGCCTCTCGGTGCGGCCGCCGCCACCGGGTCCGGTGTCGCAGTCGCGCGCCACCTCGGCTACACCACCGATATGACGACCTGGGTCGCGACCGCTCTCGCCGCCACCGCGGTCGTCGCCGCGACGTTCGCCCTCGCCCGTGGCTGGGCACTACGGACGGGGCCGACCGGAAGCGCCGCATCCGACCAGGATTCTCCGCAGCCGGCCCTGTGACCGACCCCCTGACCTGCTTTCAGTCATTCCCGAAGTAGCTGCGGCACAAAAGCCCAGGTCAGACCTCAGCCCAGGTCAGACCTCGCGTCTACTCTCGAAATGACTGAAAACAGGCGATCGCCGGGATCGAGCGGTGGCTACGACGTTCGCTCCGGCGAAATCACTTGACCAACTATTCTTCACTTGAGAAGATCAAGCACATGCGTAGCTACGGCCAGTACTGCGGGCTCGCTCGATCGCTCGAAGTGGTCGGCGACCGATGGAACCTGCTGATCGTTCGCGAACTTCTGATGTCCCCGGCTCGCTATCGTGATCTCCTCGACCGGCTTCCCGGCATCGCGACCAATCTGCTCGCCGGTCGACTCCGCGATCTCGAGACCGCCGGCGTTCTCGAACGCCGCCTGACAGGCACGGGCAGCACCGTCGAGTACGCGTTGACGCCGTGGGGCGCGCAGCTACGCGAACCGATCGAAGGCTTCATCCGCTGGTCGACTCCCCTGATGACCCGAGGCCCGGAGGGCGACGAATTCCGGCTCGAATGGCTGGCCCTCGCCGTTCCGGCGTTGCTCGACAGGCGCGTGACCGACCGCTCGGCGCCGACGATCGGGCTCGACGTGGGTGACGAGCCGCTGCAATTGCGAACGACGCGTTACGGATTCGAGGTCTTGCCGCACGACGGTCGCGACCTCGTCGCCACGGTGCGCGCCGAGCCCGCCTACGTTCTCGGACTGGCCGCAGGCGCCTTCACTCTCGACGACGCACTGGCGCTGTCGCTGATCGAGATCGACGGCGATAAGTCGGCTGTGCGCTCCGCGTTTGCCGGGTGAGATAGCCTGGCTAATCGGCATCGACCGGAAACCACTTTCACCGAATCGCTTCCAGACTTACTGTGAAGGAATGTCGACAACGGGAGTGGTGACTGTCTGGCACCAGGCCGAGGGCTGGGGCATTGTCGAATCCCCTTCTCTGCCGGGTGCCGCCTCCGCTGACTCGTTCCGGATCAGGGGCGAAGCTGTCGCTGACCACAGCGTTGGGCCCATGTTGGATCTCCGGCCGGGAACCGAGGTGGAGTTCGAATACTCACGTGCCCAAATCCCTGTCAACGGATGCGATTTCTTGATCCATGCTGTGTGGCCGGTCGGCGTTACCCCTCGGAAGCGTTCTCCCTCTCCGTATTCGGGAGCGTTGTGGAACAGCGTCGGCAAGGCCGGACCCGACGGCTTGACGACGATGCGTGAAGCTTCCATCGACGACTCGCAGGTTCCGCGAGTGGAGAAGCCGACTCTGCCGAACACCGTGGGTATCGTTCGCGTCTGGCACAGCGAGGATGGTTGGGGTGTGCTCGATTCCGTGACCACACCGGGTGGTGCGTGGGCGCACTTCAGCGAGGTCGTCGGTGACGGATTCCGCTCGTTGAGCCCTGGGCAAGAGGTGGAGTTCGAGTACGAGAACAAGGGCCAGGACGGATACCCGTACCGGGCAAACAACATTCGCAGTCGCTGAACGAGGACACCTGAGGAGAGGACACCGCACATGTCGGTACAGCCGTGCTCGGATGAGGCGGCAGCGCAGTGGATCCTTGATCAGGACCGCGAGTGGTATGACCTGACGGCACGCGGTCCACTCGGGTATGAACAGACCGCGCGCCTTCGGTTCATCCCCGATCCCGCCTATGTCGGTCAGCGCGAGAACGACGCCGTGATTCCCGACCACATCGCCTCTGGCCCAACCGAACTGTGGCAGATTGCCGTCGCGACGTCGCTCCTGCGAAGCCACACCGCCACTCCCGAGGACTGTTACTTCCTGATCTGGGAGGGGTGGCCCTACCCGGAGTACAAGTCGACAGCCGCCGCGCAGGTGGACCTGCGCGGCGGGGTATTTGATTCCGAGACGATCGTCCGCAGCTACTACCTATTTCGCGGCAGCTCAGATCTTTTCGCGTGGACCGAACCGAGTGAGTCCGGTGCGCACCAACCGCCTCTGGAAAAGCTGCTGCCACTGCCTTCGTTCATCTGGCCGAGCGATCGCGCCTGGTGCATCACCAAGGACGTCGACCCGCATTTCGCAAGCATCGGCGCAAACACCCGGGCCGTCGACGAGTTGCTTTCGGACACTCGGATCGACGTCGTCGTGGACGACCCCACGAGCGAACCACCTCGATACACCTGACTCATCGCGTCACGGGGTACCGGGCATCGCCCCACGTCTCCTCCCTCTCGCCTGTTTTCAGTCATTCTCAAAGTAGCCTCGGCGCAAAACCCCAGGTCACGGCGCTCGGGTACCTCACCCGATGACTGAAAACAGGCGACCGACCGCACCCAGCGCCCCATCAGCACCCCTACCCTCCGGATCTCCGCGCCTCACACATCCGCCCCGTAGGCTGACGTCTCATGCGACTCTCGTCCCTCGTGCGTCCCGCAGCACAGCAGGTCGTCGACGTGGTCACCGACCAGTGCGAGCGCCGCGGGCTGATCATCGAGTTGGTCATCGTCGGCATCCTCACCTTCGGCTTCTCGGCGATCTCGGCAATCCTGTCGCTAATCGCGCTGCAGATGACCAGCGGCGTCGGCAACGCGACGGTGGCACTCAATCCCAGCCAGTCCACGGTCGGCGCGATCGATTTCCTCCGACAACTCATGAGCGCCGTACGCCTGTATGCGATCGGCGCTCTCGGCGTGTATCTGCTGTGGCGTGGCGGTGTCATCCTCGGCCGTGTGGGCCTCGGCCGCATCCGCACCCCCGACATCCCGCCCGGCCTGCTCCTGGCCGCCGTCATTGGCCTGCCTGGCCTCGGATTGGTGGCGGCCGCCCGCGCACTGGGGATCAACGCACATCTGATCCCCAGCGAGCCCGGCCCGTGGTGGCACTGGGTGCTCTACATCCTGCTCGCGATCGGGAACGCGGCCGCCGAGGAGATCGTCGTCGTCGCGTATTTCATCACGCGACTGCGCCAACTCGGGCTGTCGGAGAACGGGTCGCTGGCCGCCAGCGCGATCCTGCGTGGCGGATATCACCTGTACCAGGGCGTCGGCGCGGGCATCGGAAACGTGGTGATGGGACTGATCTTCGGCCGGTACTACCAGCTCACCAACCGGGTATGGCCGCTGGTCATCGCGCACGCGGTCATCGACGTCGTCGCATTTGTCGGATATGCACTGCTGCACAACCACCTGTCGTGGGTGGGGTGAGCTGCGCCCGCTGCGGTCACGACCCCGAACACAACCGCACGAATGACACGGGCACGCCTGAGCCGTCGGTACATTCAATGAGGTGAACCAGCCAGAACCGCCGAATGCGGGACGACGCGGCGGCCCTCCGCCCGCCCCGCCGCGGCGGAATCCGGCACCGATGGGACCGCCCCCATCGCACCAGGGCCCCCGGGGCCCGTACCCGCCGGGCCAATTCCCGCGCGGCGCCGATCGCCGACCCCCGGTTCCGCAGAACCCGCGGCCGTCCGGACGCCCCACACCTCCAACACCCGACGCCGCCGACCCGACGCGCCGGGTCGCACCACCGAACCGTCCGCGCAGCGACGTCTACGAACCACCGAAGGCCTATTCGGGCGTTCCCGGGTACGCACCGCCACAACAGCCCGAGCCGATCCCCGGACGCGAGCGGCCGGCCCGCAAGCCGGTGCCGGCGCAGAGCCGATCCGCCTCCGACGCGCCACCGCGCAGGCCGCGCCCCGACGCCCCGCGTCCGGTCGCCCCCAAGGAACCCGACCGGCGCAAGCGCGCGCTGCGTCGCCCGCGTGGCACCCGTCGCCTGACCCGCCGCAGGGTCGGGACCATCCTGCTGGTGTTACTGCTGGTCCTGGTGATCACGCCGGTGGCGTTGATGTTCTACTACGACTCCAAACTGCACCGGGTCGACGCACTCGCCCCGTACGCCGGTAAGCCTGCGAGCACCCCGGGGACCACCTGGTTGATCGTCGGCACCGATGCGCGCAGCGGCCTCACCGAGGAGCAACGCAAACAGTTGTCGACCGGTGACGACTCGGGTGCGCGCACCGACACCATGATGTTGATCTACAAGCCGCCGTCGGGGAAGGCGACGATCATCAGCATCCCGCGTGATCTCTACGTCCCGATTCCCGGGCAGGGCAGCCATAAGATCAACGCCGCCTTCAACTTCGGCGGCCCGACCCTGTTGATCCAGACCGTCGAAGGACTGTCCGGGGTGCACATCGACCACTACGCCGAGATCGGATTCGGCGGCTTCGACACCCTCGTCGACGCCGTCGGCGGCGTGCACATGTGCATCGACACCCCACTGCGAGATCCCAAGGCCGGGTTGAATCTCAAGGCCGGCTGCCAGACCCTGAACGGCACACAGGCATTGGGCTTCGTGCGCACCCGAGCCTTCGCCGACGCCGACCTCATGCGCGTACAGAACCAACGAAAGTTCTTGGCGGCGTTGATGGCCAAGGCAACGAGCCCGTCGGTGCTGTTGAATCCGTTCCGGCTGTTCCCGTTCGTCAACGGCACGGTCGACACCCTGACCGTCGACAACGGCACGCACATCTGGGATCTCGCGCGGCTCGCATGGTGGCTGCGGAGTTCGCCACAGACGATCACCACCCCCAACGGAGGTCCCGTGGACACCGACGACGGCAGTTCGTTGGCCGTCGACGACACGACAAAGCAGTTCTTCGACGCTCTGCGCCAAGGTCAGCAGATTCCCCGGGAATACCTCGACCAACCGGCCGGCTGACACCATCCGGGAAGCCCAAAAGATAGGCGAGACTTGCCTTTCTAAGGCTTCACTGGGATGAAATGCCCTGCTCACGCCCTCTACTCTGTCCGCTATGAGCACTCCCGAACGCACCAAGTTCCACCAGTTGCTGCACGACCAGATCGGCAACGAGTTCGCCGCGTCGCAGCAGTACATCGCCGTCGCGGTCTACTACGACAACCACGACATGCCGCAGCTGGCCAAGCACTTCTATGCGCAGTCCGTGGAGGAACGCAACCATGCCATGATGGTCGTGCAGTATTTCCTCGACCGCGACATGGAGGTCGATATCCCCGGAATCGACGCTCCGCGAAACGATTTCGCCGACTATCGAGCCCCCATCGACCTGGCTCTCGAACAGGAACGCCGGGTGACCCAGCAGATCGTCGACCTGGCCAAGTCGGCCCGTGACAGCGGCGACTACCTCGGCGAGCAGTTCATGCAGTGGTTCCTGAAGGAACAGGTCGAGGAGGTCGCCACCATGACGACGCTGCAGACCATCGCCGAGCGCGCCAACGGCAACCTGTTCGATCTGGAGAACTTCGTCGAGCGCGAGGTGAACGGTCCGGCCGCACCCGATGCCACTGCGCCCACCGCGGCCGGCGGCAACCTCTGACGATGGGCGCGTCATCCCACCCTGCCCGAGTGTCCGAATAGTCGGTTTTGTTCACCGATCGGGAAGAAACTCTGTCGATATTCAGCCATTCTTCAGCAGCGTCGGGCAGGGTGGGCCCATGGCTTCATCGCGTATGAACCCTCAGAGAGGCATCAGCTCCCGAGCCGACCGGCGCACCACGGTGCCACGCTGGTTCGCCGCCATGGCGGCGGTGTACGGAACCGCCGTGACCTTCCTGGCCGTGGCGTTCCTGCTGGGTGCGAGCACGTGGTCGCATTCGGCCAGCGGCAGTGCCATCGCCGACGGCTTCGCCCGCTGGTGGCCGTCGGCGAGCCTGGCCGCGGCGATCGTGGCGATCGTCCTGGTCACTTTCGGTGCCGCCGCCTCCCGCCGACGTCGTACACGCGCGCGGGTGCCGCGCATCTGACGGCCCACCGCGCTGCGTCTCAGCGCAGCGTGACCTGCCGACCGCGGATGCCGTCGCGCGAACTGCGTTCCTCGATCGTCAGCTCGGCGGTCTCGGCGAGCGCATCGGTGAGCCACCCGTCGAACTGATCCAGCGCGTCGTACCACTCCTCGTGATGGCGCTCGTTGTCGAGGTCGAACACCGGCACCAGCAGTCCGTGGGTGCGGAACGATCCGGCGAAGCGCGACCCCTCCCCGAGCGTCAGCCGCCCTGCGGCGTGCAGTCGCGCGAGGGCGGTCATGACGTCGTCCTCCGGTTCGGGCCGGACCCAGCGCAGGTGAGCCCGTTCTCCGGCATCGACCCACCAGGGTGCCCCGTTGCCGCTGTCGACATGCATGCGGGCGGTGGGCAGCACGGTTTCGTTGGCGCGCTCGAGCATCGCCGCGATCTCCGGCGGCACCTCGTTGCCCGGCGGGAACCACCACGAGAAGTCGTTGTGCACAATGATCGGCAGCTGCGCGTCGACGTCGAGGATGTCGGCGAGCTCGGGGCAGTCGGCCTCCTCGCCGCCGTGCCGGTACTCGTTTCCGGGGCCGGTGTGTGCAGCCCATTCGATGGCCGCCGCGAGCGCCCGATTCAGGTCATCGGGGTCGGGATCGGTCTGCAATGCCGCCAAACCCTCTGTGGCGCCGCGTACTTCACGGGTGATCGCCGCGACCGCGCCGGGCAGGATGGTAGCCAGCACGACGTTGTTGCGCGTCGCATCCGGTGCCTGCGGCGCCGGCGCGGTGTCGTCGGGCATCACCGACGTCAACTCCGGTTGCGGTGGTCCGGGCTCGATGAGGTCGAGCACCGCGGTCGCCGACGGGACGAAGGCGCGCAACGCCACCAGGTCACACTCGGCGGCGAGGCCGGCGAACGGGCGCGGCGACGGCGCGAGCGCTGCCGCCGCCCGCGCCTTGCGTGCGGCCACCCGCTCGGCTCGATTACTTCCCGGACGCGGCCCACTACCCCGTTTGCTCTTCTTGCCCATGGGACCACCCTCTCACGGACGCCGACGGCGCCGACGCGTGCGCCTGCTGCACGTCAGTCGACGGTGACGAGCCAGTCGCGCACCTTCTGCGGGTGGTTGGTGGCGATCCAGCGAACGCCGAGGTCGGCACACAGCTGGACGTCGGCCGCCTCATCGACCGTCCAGCAGTAGGTGACGCGGCCCGCGGCGGCAGCCTTGTCGACGAGTTCGGGATGCATCCGCAGCGTCTGGACCGACGGGCCGATGCCGGTGGCGCCGACGGCGGTCGCGGCGCTGCCGCCGAGGACGCGCGCAGTCTCGCCGAGCAGGATGGTCGGCAGGATCGGCGCGTGCCGGCGGATTCGCCACACCCCCGCCGAAGAGAACGAGATGACCACGGCCCGACTGTGATCCGCCGACGGCGGGGTCGCCACACCGAAGTCGTGCAGGGTCGACAGCAGCTGTTGTTCGACGAGGCTGCCGAAGCGCACCGGATGCTTGGTCTCGATGAACAACCGCACCGGGCGACGCCAGTCCAGGGTCAGTGTCAGCAATTCGGCGAGGGCCAGGACCTTGGCGGGGCCACCCCCGGCATGCCAGCTGCCGAAGTCCAGTTCACGCAGTTGCGCCAGCGTCATCTCGCTGACGATGCCGGTGCCGTCGGAGGTGCGGTCCACCGTGCGGTCGTGAATGCACACCAGCTCGTGGTCGGCGGTCAGGCGGACGTCGCACTCGAGTCCGTCGGCACCTTGTTCGAGCGCGAGTTCGTAAGCGGCCAAGGTGTGTTCGGCCACATCGGCAGACGCACCGCGATGTGCGACGACGGCAGGTTTACCCGACCGCGAGACCTGCTCGGCGAGGTTCATGCGACCACCACCCATCGGTGTGCGGGGACTTTCGGTTCGGCGGAGCTCCCCGAGAACACCGCGGGCAACCGACGTGCGGCCCAGAAGGCGAACGCCGCCGAGACCGCCGCGGTGAGCACGACCATGAACAGGGCGTTCGCGCCGGTCTGGATGGAGCCGGACACCGCGCCCACCCACCAGGTGATGCCGGTGAGCACGGCGATCACGTTGACCACCGTCCAGCCCACCCAGAGCTTGCGCAACCGGGTACGCGCGGCACTGCGGGCGACGTCGTCGAGCATCTCGGCGGGTTCCTGCAACAGCAGCACGGCGCCGGCGACATTGACCAGCGGGATCGCGGCCAGCGGAATGCTCTGCCACCGCGGCCGTGGGTCGAAAAACCCTCGCGCGCCATAGGTTTCGGATCGCACGGCCAGAACCCACCGGACGAAGACGACGGTCGCGTAGACGAATCCGGCGATCGCCAGCATGCCCGCGGCCAACACAAGCACCGTGCTCAGACCGATCAACCAGCCGGGCAGCGTCGTCGATCGATTGATCACCAGCAAGAGATAGCGCAGCAGGTGCGCGCACGTCGACGCGACGAACGCGGCCCCGCCGATCTGCAAAGCACCGGTCAGCGCCACCCCCAGGCGGGCAGGAGAGTTGCGCGGCTCGTCCTCGGTGACCGGGGTGTCGACGAGACCCCACCGAGGGAGGTAGACGTACCGCGGGATCAGCCGCGGGCCGGTACGCCGTGGCGGGCGCGGCGGCGGCAGGGTGTCGGCCGGGCGGCGGGCCACCCATCGCACCCGGCGGCCGCCGTACATCCGCGGCGGACCCGACGGTGGGCGCACACCGGTCGGGCGCGCACCGGACTGCTGCGGGGCCGCAGGACTGTAGGCAGCCGGACGCGGCGGCACGCTCGGCGCCTGCTGGTGGGCGGCGACGACCGCGGCGGCGTCGGCGTCGGAGGCCACGACGGTCAGCGGACCGCCGCACCGGGGACAGCGGTCACGTCCATCGCGGTGCGGAGCCTGGATGCGGCAACGCGGGCAGAGGTCGAGCATCCTCAGACCGGCCCCGATCCGGTTTCCACCGGTTTGCCGTTCTCGCGCCAGGCCAGCATCCCGCCACGCACACAGCTGCCGTCGTAGCCGACCTGCAGCAGATACTGCAGGACCCGCATCGACCGCCCGCTCGAGTGACAGATGACGTAGAGGTCGGTGCCGGGATCGATCTCGTCGAGTCGGCCCGGGACCTCGCCGAGAGGAATGTGCACGGCGCCGCGGACGTGGCCGTCGACCCACTCGTCGTCCTCACGGACGTCGAGCAGTACCTTGTCGGTGGCGGTGCTGAAGTCGTCCGGCAGCTCGGTCACGGGAACCTGTGGAATCTCGCCCATGCTCACCGATCCATCGTCGCACAGGGGCGGCGCCGCCGACCGCGCCGCCGCGAGAAGGCCGGCGGGCGATCCACCGCACTACACCCCGACTTGACATTCGTCCAAACCCGGACCGCCTACTATGTAGGTCTGCATAATGCTATCCACATGCACATGCACGTCTGCTGTGACCTGAGACACGGCAGACCATCAAGGTGTGGATGAGACTGTGGAATCTGTGGAGAACCGGACACGGTCAACCGACCCACTGTGACGACAGTCACGAGTTTGCAACAGCAGCGCGTCAAACAGTTCACGACAGTGCAGCGCTTGAGCGAAATGAGCAGTTCACAGTTATCCCCACATCCTGTGGATAACGTGGGGACAACAACCGGCCGCACGGATGATTCGCGTCACAACAGCACACACGAGTGTCCCGAATTCGCACCGCGAGCCGGTTTCGGCCCGTCAGCGCAACCGCACCGCGCTGGCACGTTCGAGCGCACTCACCGCGCCGCCGATCAACTCCTCGGCGACCACCGACGCCCGGACCTGATCGCCGACGATCCGCGCGAGCAGCGGTTTGGGGGCGTCGACGACGGTGATCTCGGCGTCGGGATAGTGCTCGGCCACCACCGACCGCATGACCCCGATGCCGTCGACGAGTCCCAGTTCGGCGGCCCGCTCGCCGATCCACACGTCCCCGGTGAACAAGACGTCGTCGTCGGCGGCCAGTCGTTTACCGCGGCGTTGGCGCACCCACCGGATGAACGTCTCGTGGAGTTGGTGCTGCAACCCCTGCAACCATTCGACGTCGTCGGCCTTCTCCGGCGAGAAGGAGTCGAGCCGCACCTTGTTCTCACCGGCCGAGTACAGACGCCGTTGCACCCCGAGCCGACCGAGGACATCGACGAACCCGAAGCCGGACGACACCACACCGATCGAGCCGACGAGCGAGGTGTGGGCGGCATAGATCTCGTCGGCCGCACACGCGATCCAGTACCCGCCGGAGGCGACGACGTCCTCGCAGAACGCCAGGACGCGCACGCCCTTCTCCGAGGCGAGTTGCCGGATGCGTTCGGCGATGTACTCCGACTGCGTCGGCGACCCACCGGGCGAATTGATGACGATGACGACCGCGCGCAGATGCTCGATGTCGAAGGCGCGTGCGAGAACCGGCTCGACGCTCGTCGTCGACAATCCCGGCCGCCCCGGACCGCCATGGCCGATCACCCCGTCCAGGCGCACCACGGCAACCTTGTCCGACCGCTTGTGCGCCAGCTTCTTCGCTATCCGCCCCAGCGGTCCACGGCTCATCCCACCGAGCCTAGGGCATCGGTGGGATGCGGGTCCCCCACCTAGACTGCTGACGTGCAGATCCGCTGGCTCACGGCGTTCCTGGACTTCGGAGCGTCGCACTTCGGGACCGAGGTCACCTATTGGCGCGCGATCACCGGATCGACGGTGTCACCCCCGCGCGGTGAGCACCGCGAATTCGCCACGCTCGAGCCGTTCAGCGGCGACGCCCATCTGCGGGTGCAGCGGGTGCAGGACGGCGCCGGTGGCGTTCACCTCGACATCCACGTCGACGACCCGCGGGCCGCGGCCATCGAGGCCGGCGACCTGGGGGCGACCCTCGTCGCCGATCACCCGACCCATCTGGTCTACGACTCCCCCGCCGGTATGCGGTTCTGCCTGGTGCCCGCGGTGGGCTCGCCGCGTCGCGCCCGTCCGATCCGGTGGCCGGAGGACACGATCTCGATCATCGACCAGATCTGTATCGATGTACCGGCATCTCTGTTCGATCGCGAGGTCGTCTTCTGGTCACAGTTGACGGGCTGGCCGACGAGCCAGCGGGCGCGTGCCGAATTCGTCGCGCTACGCCGCGACCCCGCATTGAGCCTGGGAATCCTGTTGCAGCGCTTGGATTCCGCAGGTGATTCCGACGGTGGCACCGATACCGGCAAGGGCACCGATACCAACAGGGGCACCGGGCACGCGTCGGCCCATCTCGACCTGGCCACCACATCGGTCGACGACGAGGTGGGCCGTCACGAGGACTGGGGCGCCCGCGTCGTGGCCCGGTACCCGTCGTGGACGGTGATGGCCGACCCGGTCGGCAGGTACTACTGCATCACCGACCGGAATCCGCGGACGGGACAGTGACACCGGTGTTGCTGACATCGGCGTTGCTTCGACGCATCCACTCCCGCAATCGGGTGATCTCGGCGTCGAGTTCGGTCCGCACGACGCGGCTCGGCATACCGAACAGGTCGGTCTCCACGGTGTCGGTGCCCGGCGGTATCCGCCAGGTGCCGGCCAGCCGGCCGTCGACGAGGACGAAGCCCGGGGAGCGCCCGTTGGGGGTGACGGTCCGCGCGAACAGGTCGTCGTCGGCGATGCGGGCCCGATCGCCCTGGGCGACGAGGACGTGATCGAACGGCGCGATCAGCCGGACGGGCGCGGGCTCGTCCTCGTCGGCGAGGTCAAGACCTTCGAGGTCGTAAAGGGTCTGCCCCTGCGGTCCGGCGTAGGCGGCCAGCTCCCACTCGCGCTCCATCTGTTCCACGAGCGTACGTAATCCCTTGAGCCCCGACCACTTTCCGATCGCGCTTACCGACGCCGGGCCGAAGCCGCGCAGGTAGAGCCGGATCAGTTCGCGGCGGGCTTCCTCGCCGGCGAGCGCAGGGTCACCGGGACCGATCCAGTCGTCGAGAAGTGCATAGGTCGGGCGGCCACTGCCCCGCCAGAGCCCGCGCGGCGGGGTCTGCACGAGCGGCAATGCGCATCGTGCCATCGCGGTCAGCGTCGACAGCTTCTCTCCGGGATGCCGTTCGGCGAGAGCGCGTCCGAGCTCGTCGCCGCCGATCGGGCCGTCGCCCAACAACTCCCGGGCATCGTCGATCACCGCCGCCGGGGTGGTCGACGCGAGCGTGGATGCGTGCGCCGAGCGCAGTTCACCGTCGAGGACCGGCTGCGCGAGCGGACGAATCCAGCGGGCGTCGGCACCGTCGACGAGGAAGACGGTGCCGCGCAGCAAGGCGATGCGCACGACCTCCCGGTCGGTGAGCAGGTCATCGAGTTCGTCGGGCTCGAAACCCTCGATGCGGCACTGCAATCCGAAGAACGCCGCCTTTGGGTCTTGTGACTGCATGCCGACGAGCCGGTCGATCACCTCGATGGCGTCCTCGTCGGCGCGGGCGAGCAGGTGTTGACGACACAGCAGTGTGCGATTCCACTGCCCCGCGGTGATGGATGGGGGCACCGCCGCGGATCAGGCCGGGTAGGTGACGCCGGTGGCCGCGTGGCAGCGGTACCCGTGCGGGTTCTTCGCGAGGTACTGCTGGTGATAGTCCTCGGCGTAGTAGAAATGCCCGTCACCAGCTCGCTCGAGGGCTGCGATCTCGGTGGTGATCGGACCGAGGCCGGCGGCGTCGAGGGCCTTCTGGAAGGTGGCCGCACTCGCCCGGGCCGCCTCGGCGTCGGCGTCGGAGAGGGTGAAGATCGCCGAGCGGTATTGGGTGCCGATGTCGTTGCCCTGCCGCATCTCCTGCGTCGGGTCGTGGTTCTCCCAGAAGGTCTGCAGGATCTTCTCCAGGCTCACCTGCGCGGGATCGAAGACGACCAGCGTCGACTCCGTGTGTCCGGTGCGAGCGGTGCAGGTCTCCTCGTAGGTCGGGTTGGGAGTGAAGCCGCCGGCGTAGCCGACCGCGGTGGTCCACACCCCCGGGACCTGCCAGAAGATCTCCTCGATGCCCCAGAAGCAACCGCCGGCCAGGACCACCTCCGCAAGGCCGTCGGGAAAGACCCCGATGCCGAGCCCGTCATCGGGGGACTCACCGCGCATCGGGTGGTGCAACACGATGTTCTCCGCAGCGAGCGGGACCGGCGTCGCACGGCCCGGCAATGCCGCATCGGCCGAGATCAGCTGCTGTTTTCCGGAGCGGGAGGTGAGGAGCTCGTCAAGCCACGACATGCCTTCGAGTCTACGCGGGTCGCCGGGGGCGAAGTTGAGCCCGAACTGCCAGTGTGTTTATGATGACGAAGACGGCTGTGATATCCGTCACTGAGTAGTCCGACTCGACAGCCCCGAGGCGCCTGGTCCACCACGCGACCCGCAAACCCGTAAGGACGACGATGGCCACTGATGCGACCCACGATCTTCGTCCGTCGCTCACGCGTGGCCAGTCGATTCCCCGCCCCACCTACAACGTTCGCTCCTCGTGCATCGGCATCGGTCTGAGCATCTTCGCGCTCGTCGTGTTGCTCGTCGCGCTCGCCCTCTGGTGAGGGCGCAGCATCCTGAGCGATTCGCTCACAGCGAAGCGATATTCGGTATGAATCCCGCACATCCATTGTGCTTCTTGGGTTCTCGTTGACCGCACCTCGTCAATACCTCAACCCTGCTTGAACTTTGTTGGGCCGTGTTTGTTGCATTCCCACAAACACTGGGGAAGGCTGGAAGCATCCGCGAGGCGGCGTCCACCCGGGGCGATCACGCGCGCGTCGATAGTGAAAGCAACACCCGAACGGCATGTGCCCAAGGGGGTATGTGCGCAGAGAGGATTACCGTGGCTGAATACACCTTGCCGGATCTCCCGTACGACTACGCGGCACTGGAGCCGCACATCTCCGGCAGGATCATGGAGCTCCATCACGACAAGCACCACGCCACCTACGTCAAGGGCGCCAACGACACCCTCGACAAGCTGGCCGAGGCTCGTGCAGACGGATCGATCGCCGGCAAGGTCTACGGACTGTCGGCAACCCTGTCGTTCCACCTGGGTGGCCACACCAACCACTCGATCTTCTGGAAGAACCTGTCGCCGAACGGAGGCGACAAGCCCGAGGGCGACCTGGCCGCCGCCATCGACGACCAGTTCGGTGGCTTCGACAAGTTCCAGGCCCACTTCACCGCTGCGGCGACCACACTGCAGGGTTCGGGCTGGGCGATCCTGGGCTACGACACCATCGGTGGCAAGCTCGTGATCCTGCAGCTGACCGATCAGAGCGGCAACATCCCCGCCGCGATCATCCCGGTCGTCATGCTCGACATGTGGGAGCACGCCTTCTACCTCGACTACCAGAACGTCAAGCCGGACTACGTCAAGGCCTGGTGGAACGTGGTCAACTGGGCCGACGCCGCCGAGCGCTTCGGCCGGGCGACCTCGCAGGGCAAGGGCCTCATCGTCCCCGCCTGAGTTCCCGATCTTCACCGCCGACGGCGGCCGACCCCTGTGGGTCGGCCGCCGTCGACCGTTGTGCGGTGGACAAACCTGAGGCTGGAGACATCCCGGACGCATCCGGTCAGAACTAACCTCGACACACCGATCCGGCAGTGCCCACACCGGGGTACTGCCGGATTGCTGTACTGGTTGAGCTGACGGCAAGGGAGTGAACGTGCGAATCCTGGTAATCGACGACGACGCCAACGGCGCGGAGACTGTGCGCCGAACTCTGGTCGCCGAGGGGTGGGTGGTCGACGTCGCCAACAATGGCGATGAGGGATTTATGCACGCTCTGCACGGCCGGTACCAGGCGATCGTGTGCGACATCATGATGCCGGGCCTCAACGGGTACGAGGTGGTCCGTCGGCTCCGCGCCGAGCAGGTGTGGACCCCGGTGCTGATGCTGACTGCCAAAGACGGCGATTACGACGAGATCGATGCGTTTGACCTCGGGGCCGATGACTACCTGACTAAACCCTTTTCGGTCGAGGTCCTCGTCGCCCGATTGCGGGCGTTGATCCGGCGGGGCGGGCCGGGTCGACCGGCGGTCCTGACCGCGGGGTCGTTGACGTTGGATCCTTCGGCGCATCTGGTGCACCGGCGGGGTGAGGAGGTGGCGCTGACGCCGAAGGAGTTCAGCGTGCTGGAGTTTCTTCTGCAGCATGTCGGTGTCGCGGTCACCAAGACCGAGATCATTGATGCGGTATGGGACAACAACTTCGATGGTGACCTCAATGTTGTTGAGGTCTATATCGGCTATCTCCGCAAACGCGTCGACCGGCCGTTCGGGTGCGCGTCCATTGAGACAATCCGTGGGATCGGGTACCGGCTAGTTGCGGTCGACTGATAGCGCACGCCCCCTGATGGTGTCCGGGGGGTCGACCGGAATTGTGATGGTGACGGCAGCACCACCGATCGGAGCCGCGGTGATGGTCACCGTCCCGCCGTGGGCGCGGGCGATCTCATCGACGATGGCCAGGCCGAGTCCTGACCCGCCGCTGCTGCGGCGGCGGTCGGGGTCGAGGCGGACGAACCTGTCGAGGACCCGCTCGCGGTCGGCGGCGGGAATTCCCGGCCCGTCGTCGGCGATGGTCACCGCGCAGGATTGCGCTACCTCGTCGGCGTGGACATCGATTCGGATGGCCGCGTGTGCGTGGCGCATCGCATTGTCGGCGATGTTGCGGATTGCGCGGCTGAGCTTCTCGCTATCTGCGTGCACCTGCACGGCATCGATGCGGGCGGTGACCGCGACTCCGCCGAGGCGTGTCAAGCGTCGGGCTTCGTCAGCGACGATGTCGTCGACATCGACCACGCTGCGGCGCAGAGGGATACCGCGTTCGTCGGAGCGAGCGAGGAGGAGTAGGTCATCGACCATCATCTGCAGGCGTACCGCCTCGGGATACAAGATGGTGTCGATGGTCGAGTGATCGATGGACAAGCCCCGAACGCGGGCGAGGTCGAGTAGGCCCACCAGGGTGACCAGCGGACTGCGCAATTCGTGGGAAGCATCGCCAACGAACCGACGTTGAGCCTCGCTGGAGACGTGTAGGCGCTGCAACATTTCGTTCATTGTCGTTGCCAGCCGGTCGATCTCGTCACCGGTGTGTGGTTCGGAGACGCGCCGGCTCAGATCGCTACTGGTGATGGCGGCGACCTCGGTACGAATCTGTTCGACCGGTCGCAGAGTCCGCCCGACGAAGAAATAGGTGGTGGCGGCCAGTAGCACGAGGATGAGTGGGAACACCGAGGCGAACAGGATTGCCACAGTGACCACTACGTCGGTGATAGGACCTTCGGCGGCGGCGACCGCGATGGTGACCGGGCCTCTGGGGCTCGTGACGCCCAGAACGGTGACGCGATATTCGGTCGGATCGTCGCCTATGGTTGCGCCATCGAGGGTGGACCGCTCACCGGGTCCGAGCGGGTGGGTGAGCGGCGCACTACGGTCACCGGCGGTGCCGGCGATGACACGACCGTCGGCGCCGATGATCTGGATGACGTCGATGTCCTTCGAGGTCGTCAGCGCCGACGCGTCGAGACCGCTCATCGACTCGGTGCGCACTGTCGTCGCGAGCTCGACGGCACGCGCTGAGGTCGCAGCATCAGCCGAATTGAGCAGCGACTTGTGCAGCACCAGCAACATCACACCTGCTGCCGCGGCCAACGCTGCGGCGAGCAGTACCGTCGCAAGAATCGTCAAACGCGCCCGCACGCCGACGGTGCACCGCCGCAACCAGGCGACTACCGATCGCACGATGGGTGTCACAGGACGAGACTAAGCACTCACCTACCGCGCCCGCAGTATGGCATTTCAGCGTTCACTCAGCCCGCTACAGCGTCGCTTCAGCAATGCCTCGGCACAGTTGCGCGGGTGAACACCGTTTTAGCGGGTGGCACCACACCACACCGCGCCGCCACAACTGCATTGCTGTTCCTCGTGTGGCTCCTCGGTGTGACGATCGCGTCGCACCACAACCCGTTCGCGGGCCTTGACGTCGCTGTAGGGGAATGGTTCGTCGAACATAGATCCCCCGGTATGACCGCAATCGTCTCCGCACTCACCGTCATCTTCAGTCCGGTGTGGGTGGGGATGTGGACGGTCATCAGCGCCGCCGTTCTGGGTGTGCGCGATCGCTCGCTCCCCCGGGCGACTCAGGTACTGATGACGGTGGCAATGGCCGGCGCGATGTGCGAGATCCTGAAGATCGCGGTCGGTCGCGCGCGCCCCCCGATAGCCCACCAGATCGGCGGTACAGAGCTATCGATGTCGTTTCCATCAGGGCATGTGTCGGGAACTGCTGCCCTGACCCTTGGTCTCGCGGTTGCCCTCACCGCCCGCTCTTCCCTGGCTCCACGCGCCGCCGCGATCTGTGTGGCCCTCGCGGTGTCACTCGTCGCCGCCGCGACTCGCCTATACCTGGGGGCGCACTGGCTGACCGACGTCACCGCGGCGATCGCCCTGGGCGTGGGGGTCGCTGCCATCGCACCCGCGGTGACGGCCACCACGCTCACCCGCCTCAGCCCGCACCTCCCGGAGCGGTTTCACGCGTTCATCGACCCCACCCGCTCACGCGACGACCACGATCACGAGAACAGCCGATGCACCGCGACGCACTGACCCACGGCACTCCACACACCACGCGGTACGCCGTGAGCAAGGTCCCCGAGGTCACCATCTACTTCTGGGTGATCAAGATCCTCGCGACGACGGTTGGTGAGACCGCGGCGTACCCCTGCCGGTGACGACAACGGTGTTCACGTGCG
This sequence comes from Gordonia sp. L191, assembly GCF_030077625.1. Classification (NCBI taxonomy): domain Bacteria; kingdom Bacillati; phylum Actinomycetota; class Actinomycetes; order Mycobacteriales; family Gordoniaceae; genus Gordonia; species Gordonia sp. L191. The sequence continues at coordinate 4,939,338 of NZ_CP125996.1, forward strand.
CGCTCGTCGTGGTGTTCGTCCTCTGGTGGGCCGTAGAGCGCACCTTGTCGATCCACTCGATCCGCACGCCACGCCGCGAAGCGTTCTACTGGCTGACCATCCTGCTGACCTTCGCCCTGGGCACCGCCGCCGGTGATCTGATCGCCGAACGCCTCGCCCTGGGCTACGGGTGGTCACTGGTGCTGTTCGCCGCCGTGATCACCACGATCACCCTCGCCCACTACGGATTACGGATCAACGCCGTCCTCGCGTTCTGGGCCGCCTACATCGTGACCCGCCCGCTGGGCGCCTCACTGGGCGACCTGCTCACCCAACCCGCCGACGCCGGCGGACTGGGACTGGGCAAGACCGTGGTCAACTCGGTCTTCTTCGTCGTGATCATCGCACTCGTCGCCTACCTCAGTGTCACCCGCGTCGACCGCCCCAACAATGACATTGCGCCATCGGTGTCCGCTCGTGACTGGGCGCGTGAGTAGCCTGTGGTGGATGACAAAACATCCAGGAGCTGTGACACGTACCCGGGAGCACTCGACCCGCGGCTGTCTACACACGGACGAATCAGTTGGTGCCCGTGGTTTGTGAGGCGCCCAGGCGAACTGGGTGACATGCAGGTTTGGATGACAACCGACTTGGGAGTGACCGGTAGATTCGCGCAGTTCACGGCGGGGCATGTCCCACGTCCGTGTCGCCGAGTCTCAACCAGGGTCACCAAGTCTCAATTGTGTTAGTGTCCCCGATTCCGATGCCATAGAGCAGTTTTCGGCCGAACGGACGACACCGAACAGAGATGAATGGACCGATCAACCGATATCGGCGGTTTGCCCGAGGCGGTTAGCGTCGCACTGCTCTGTTCACCGTGACGTTCCCTCGAAGGAGAACTCGTGCCCTCTCGCACCGTGCGCGCCCTCTGCGCCACCGCCCTGTCCGCTGCCGCTTTGGCCCTCGCCGCTCCCGGTCTGGCCCAGGCCGACGGGACCCAGGACCCGGCCTATAGCGGCCCGGTAACGCCCTGCGACGTCGAAAACACGCCGCGCTCCGGAGGCTTCGCTGCCGAACCGCAGACTTTCCCCAAGAGCATCGGTCGGACCGGCCCCACGTCGTTGGTGCTGAACTTCGACGCCGAGGACGAACCGGACAAGTTCGATGTGATCTACGAGAACAAGCTGATCGCCACGACTGGATGGCGCGGTTCCGAGTCGGCGAACAAATTCAATCGACCTCTTTCGGGACTGGGCTCCGGAAGCATCAGAGTCGCGGTACCGCGGGGCTCTTCCTCGGTCGTCACTGTGCGGGTTTCCACAGATTCGGAAAGCACGGTCTGGCACTTCACCGCTCAGTGCCCGAACTGACGTCCCTCGCAACCGGTGAGTCACAACCACCGTCGCGCCGGTGCCAGTGATCGCCATATTCGCGACCGATGCGTGGCAGTGATCCGGTCGAGGGCTGCGGTCAGCGACAACTGCGAGGCCGCGACCGGGAAGGCGACGACCACGACCGACAGCAGCACCATGATCGGATACTCGCCGATGAGTTGATCCGCGGACCAGTACGTCATCAATGTGAACACCGAGCCGAGCGCTGCCGGAAGGGTGAGCACACCGAGGACGAGAACGACTCCGAGCGCCGTCTCGAGTGCGGGCATCACGAACCCGAACAGGGTGGTGGAGTGACTCAACACGTGGTCGGAGAACGCGGTGAAGTACGACGGGACACGCGGATTCGATGCCGCGCTCCCGACGACGAGTCTGATGTCGGCGGAGCCGAATCCCGCTTGGTATTTCAGCAAGCCCTCATGGAGCCACAGCACACCGAGCGCCACCCGGACCACGGTCGCCGGCAACCAGCCCAGCACCTGAAGGGTGGCGCTCATGACAGCGGGGCGGCACCAAACACCGCTTTGGCCTTGTCGCAGTGGATGACCACGTTGTGATACATCGCGAGGTCGACCCCGGTGACCATGAAGGTCTGGGAGGCAGCGTCGTAGCGGACCGGACCGATCTGCTTACCCGCGCCGACGGCCGCCTCATCGGTGCCGTTCGTCAGATAGAGGTGGAGGTCCGGGCCTTCGTCGGAGGAGAATCCCGTCAGCACAACGCTGTCGCCGTTGACGGTCACCTTGCCGGATACGTTCTTGCCATTCATGCCGGCGAAGGTACCGCCACGGGAAGCCCCCACCGGCTGCGACATCGACATCGTCGAGGTCATCGACATCGACGAGCCGCCGGCGGGGGCAGCCGTCGTCGATGAGCCCGAACTGTCACACGCGGAGAGCACGAGCGTGCCGGCGGCCAGTGTTGCGGCACAGAGCCCGGCGAACTGGGTTTTCTTCATGGGGATCCCTTTCGTGTACTTCGCGGAGTCATTCGGTCGGCGTCTTGCGTGTGCCGATGTCGTCGTCTATGGATGACGACTGAGCCGAACGTAGTGAGCGACACCGGCCTTGCGGGAGAAGATTTCAGCACCGTAAGAGTTGTCCGGACCACCGTGGGCGGCGAACGCACTACGCTCGGTGCGGTGAATGCAGGAGCCGAGATCATGGTCGTCGAGGACGACCCCGCGGTACTCGTCGCGGTGGGTGACTTCCTGCGTGCCGCCGGGTTCATCGTCCATCAGATCGCCGACGGATCGCGAGCCAGCGACGTGTTACGTTCGGCAGCACCGGATCTCGTGGTTCTCGATCGCATGGTGCCCGGAGTGGACGGCGATCAGCTCTGTCGCCAGATCCGTGCGGACATCCCACTGACGCCGGTCATCATGCTGACGGCACTCGATTCAGTGGATGACCGTATCGCCGGACTCGAATCCGGTGCCGACGACTACCTCGCCAAACCTTTCGCGTTGCGCGAGTTGCAGCTGCGGATCGACGCCCTGCTGCGCCGTAGTCATGGCCGCCAACCGATCTCGGCGTTCTCGAGCGGGCCTTTCGGGGTCGATCCCGCGCGGCGTCGAGTCTTCCGCGATGGCCGCGAAATAGCGCTCACCACAAGGGAATACGAGCTCCTACTGTTCTTCCTTCAGCACCTCGACACCGTGTTCTCACGCGACGACATCCTTCGTGAGGTCTGGGGCTGGGCGTTCGGCGACGCCTCCACGGTGACCGTCCATGTGCGACGGCTTCGAGAGAAGATCGAACCGGAGCCACGCTACCCGCGTCACCTGCTCACCGAGTGGGGCGCAGGGTACCGATTCACCGTGGCCGGCGACCGATGATGGGGTTGACCTACCGCGACGTGCTGACGGTGATTGCGATCGCCGCGGTGTGGACGATCGCTGTGTCCGTGCTGGCACTGGCTGCGATCCGACTCGGCCGGCGTGCCTCCATCACCGCGCAGTTCGCCGTCGTCGTGTTGACCGCCCCCGTCGCGATTGCCGGATCGGTGATCGTCATCGCCGCGGAAATGTATGTGTCACATCACGATCTACAGGTATTGATCTGGGTCGTCGCCATCTCCAGCGCCATGAGTGTGCTCGCGGCGGTGGCCGTCGGACGGATCGCCCGCACGTCGATGAGTACTCTCCGCGACACGGCACGCCGGGTCGGCGACGGCGAGATCGTGTCCATCGAGGCAGGAGCGTCACGCGAGATCTCCGAGGTGTCGGCGCAACTGGCCGACACCTCGGCGCGCCTTGCCGAGGCACGCGCCGAAATCGAGCGACTCGACGCCTCACGCCGCCAGTTCTTCGCGTGGATCTCGCACGATCTGCGGACCCCTCTGACCGGGATTCGGGCTCTCGCCGAGGGACTGGAGGAGGGCGTCGCCGACAAGCCCGTGGAGTACCTCCGAGGGATCCGCACACAAACCGACACCATGAATCGGCTGGTGGACGATCTGTTCGAGCTGTCCCGGCTACGCAGCGGCGCGCTGGTGCTCCGGTGCGAGTCGGTCGAGTTGCTCGACATCGTCTCCGATGCAGTGGCGGACGTGGCACACCTGTCCCGCGCTCGCGGCATCACCATCACCCAGGCCGACATCGCCGGGCACATGGTCTGGGCGGATGCGCACGAACTCACCCGGGTGGTGGTCAATCTCCTCACCAACAGCGTCAAACACGCCCCGGCGGACTCGGAGATCCTCGTCTCCGCGGACTGCGTCGAGGACGGTCACCTCATCCTCTACGTCCTCGACCACGGCGACGGCGTCGCCACCGAGGACCTCGGCCGGATCTTCGAGGTCGGGTGGCGGTCCGAGCGCGCCCGCACACCCCACGACAGCGGCGCCGGGGCATCGGCAGGAGCCGGGCTCGGACTGGCGATCGTGCACGAGATCGTCCGTGCCCACGGCGGCGAGGTCAGCGCCGAGAACGTCGACGACGGGTTCCGGCTCGCCGTGGCACTCCCGACGCTCAGAGCATCACCGTCGCCGTGATCGCCCCGGCGCAGGCGACCGCAACGATGCCGAGCACCACCCAGTCCCGCCGATGCGGTCGGGACGGGTAGGCGGTGAGGCGGCCGGTGCCGCCGCGTGCGGTGATCGCCTCGGCCATCTCCTCGGCACGGCGCAGCGCCGAACTCATCGCCGCGACCACCATGTCGATGATGCCCATCTCGGCGGCCGGGTGTCCGGAGTCGGCGGGCGCGGTCGGTCGCAGCCGGTGTGCCGCGCGCAGCAGACGCAGCTCCTCGATGAGCATCGGCAGGCCACGTAGGCACAGCGCAATCGAGACGGCCCACTCGTCGACGGGCAGCCGCAGCCATCGCAGCGGGCGCATCAACGTCGCGATCGCGGGGGCGACGTCGGCGAGCGGCGTCGTCCAGATGACCAGGATGGAGGTGGCGACCAGCACCAGGCCCAACGCGGTGGCCCGGGCGAACACGACCACCGCGGCAACACTGACCGCGGCGTTGACGGCCGCCCCGAGGAGCAGCAGCCCCCAGAACCACCACGGCGGCCGTGGGATCGCGCCCAACGGAATGCCGGCGATCAGTGCGGTGATCACCAGCACCGCGGCAACCATGCCGAGTGCCGGCCACGACGGCAACACCCAGGTCATCACGCTGAGCACGAAGACCACGAGGAGCTTCGTGCCCGCCCACAGCCGGTGGATCACCGAATCGCCGGGCACCTGACGTAAAGGCACCGTACGCATCGTCATTCGTGAGACCTCTTTCCGCGGAACAGCGTCGGCCGGGCGGCGTCGGTCACCTCGGGCTCGTGCGGGCTGATGTCGAGTGCGGGACCGTCGTCGACGTGGTCGGTGCCGCCTTCGGTGAGGACACCGCGCACCAGATGGACGCGACGATCGCAGACCTCGCCGAGGGACGTGAAGTCATGGGAGATGATCACGATCGTCATCCCCGCACGCCGTAACCCGGCGAGCACGCCGATGACCTCGGTGCGGGCCCCGGGGTCGAGTCCGGCCAGCGGCTCGTCGAGGACGAGTACCTCCGGCCGGCGGGCCAGCAGACCGGCCAGCACCACCCGGCGCATCTGACCGCCCGAGAGCGAGTCGGTGCGGGCGGCGGCGATCGAGCGCGGCAGACCCACCGACTCCAGGGCCCGCGCCACCTCGGCGGTACCGACCTTCTCGCCGCCGGCGGCCATGATCTCCTCGCCGACGTTCTGCTTCTGGATCTGCAGACGCGCGTGCTGGAAGGCCAGCCCCACCTCACCGACCTTGCCGGTGACCTTCGCCCAGTCACCGTCGTCGGCGAGTTCGCACGTGCCCTCCGACGGCGCGATCAGTCCGGCCATGATCCACGCGAGAGTTGTTTTCCCCGAACCGTTTCCACCGACGATCAGTAGACCGTCACCGCGATCGACCGTCAGCGACACCGCGCTCAGGGCGCGCACCTCCCACGGCGAACCCGCGAGGTAGGTGTGCCCGACGTCGGTCAGACGCAACAGCGGCGCGCGATGGCCGATCGCGTGGGTCTCACCGACGGTCTCCGGCCGCGCCTCGCCGCCCGGTCCGGCGGCGGGAAACCACGTCGGCGATTCGGGGACCACCCGACCGTCGACGATGTGCACGACGCGGTCGGCGGCCGCGGCTTCCGAGGCACGGTGGGTGATCAACACGACGGCGACGCCGCGGGTGCGCGGCAGCGCGGTGAGCAACGCCATGATCTCCTCGCGGCCCTGCGGGTCGACCATCGAGGTCACCTCGTCGGCGATGAGCAACGCGGGATCACGGGCCAGCGCCCCGGCGATGGCCAGGCGCTGCTGTTGCCCGCCCGACAGATCCGAGGTCTCACGTTCGCCGAGGCCGGCCAGTCCCACCTCGGCGAGCAGCGCCTCGACGTCGACGTCGAGGCCCGCCGGAAGACCCCAGACGACGTCGTCGGCGACCCGGGAGCCCAGCATCTGCGTCTCCGGGCGCTGCAACACCATGGCGGTGCCGCCGAGGCGACCGAGGCCCGCAGCACCCGGGCGGGTCAGGGTGCCCGCCGACGGGCGTCGTCCGGCGAGGATCTTGGCCAATGTCGACTTGCCCGATCCGTTGGCGCCGACGACGGCGATGAACTCGCCCGGCTCGATGGTCATGTCGATGCCGCGCAGGATGCGCCGCCCGTCCGGCTCGTAGGAGAACTCGACGTCGCGCAGGGTCATCGGCAAGGGGGCGATGACGGTGTCGTCACCGACGGTGACCTCTGCGTCCCCGGCGTCGAGGGTGTCCTCGCTGGGCACGTCGGAGAGCCGCGTGATCACCGCGCCCAGAATCCACCAGGCCACCACGATCGTCAGGAAGGTGCCGACCGCCCCCGACACCAGAATCCACAACCACCACCAGTCGACGATGCTGGTGCGGAAGCTGGTGAGTCCGTGGGCGATTCCGTCCCCGATCGAGGGGATCTTCCCGATCCACCGGGCCGCACCCTCGAGGGAGTTGGACAACGCGGCCAGCACCAGCTCGCGCAGGGGTTTGAGGATCAGCAGGATCAGCACTGTCACCGCGGCCACGACGGGCGCCACGATGGTGGCCGCGGCCAGCATCGCCGGCACGCCACGGCCGCGTCGTTTGAGTTCGCCGATGATGCCGCCGAGGACCGCCGAGCCGAACACCGACAGCGCGGCACCGCTGCCGGCCATCGCGAAGGCCACCCCGGTGTTCGCGACCGCCGCCGCGACGGTGGCGCGCGGGCGTGTCCGGGCGGCGATCAGGGCCAGCGGCACCGGGGCGAGTACGCGCACCGCACTGGCGAGTGGGATGACCGCGGCGATGACCACGGCGGCCACGGCCAGCCCGCCAAAGATCGCGATCGAGGCTATTTCGACCGGGCGCAGCGGTCCGCGGGGTGCACTCGGCTTCCCCGCCGAAGGTGTCTCGGTCCTTCTTCGCACCTCACCAGTGTGCCTGGACGTGCTGGGCAGCCCGCCGCGGCGTCGGCGCACACGGTCCGCAGCAGGCTGTGAACGCGGAGTGTAAAAGTACCGTCACATCCCGGTGATTCGAGTTGTCGCGGCGCTGGGAAGGGTGGATATTTTCTTCACCGGTTGTTCGCCAGCCGGTTCAGGTAGTACCTCGCCAGGAGGGAGTCACCATGCAGTCCACCGCGATCGGACTCACGCCGGTTCACCAGGAAGGCGAACTCAACGGCATCCTCATCTCCGGCCGCTGGCCGGAATCGACCCTCGAATGGACCCAGACCCTGGTGGCCTCGGTCCGCATCGCCTGCCGGCCCGGATTCCTGCCCACCACCACGATCTTCGGCGTCGTCGAGGAACGACCCGAGGAGGCCGCCGACGACGCCGTCGGGATGATGGTCGCCGTCGGCAACGTGGTCGACGACAGCTTCTTAGAGGCCGGGCGCTTTCTCACCAATCCACCCGCCCTGTTGATGCTGCACCCGCCCTCACGGACCCGTCCGTCGCTGCCGGAGTGTTCGCAGGTGGCCTCGGGGTGCGTGCTGTTGCCCGGACTGCCCGAACTCGGCCTCGAGCACCGTGCCGGGTGGGCCGAGGCCGAGGCCGACGGAACCGTGGTGAACCTGCGCAACCAGGTCGGAATCGACCCGGGCGCCGACCCGGACACCGCGGTGCTGGCGATGCTTCTCGCAGCGTAAGGCGCCCAAGCCTCCCGCGCCGCCGGCCGGATCGATTTTTAAGGGTACCCAAACTTTCGATTTTGAGCCCCCTACCTGCGGAAATACGGCTGCGCGAGACGTTGCGGGCGGTACTGAGGTATGGCTAACGTGGCCGTCATGATTGCTGCCCTCCTTCTGAGCTTCGGCGTGATCTTCGTCGCCGAACTCGGCGACAAGTCGCAGCTGATGGCCATGACCTACGCGTTGCGCTACAAGTGGTGGATCGTCCTCGCCGCCATCACCGTGGCGACCACCGCCGTTCACGCGGTGTCGGTGTTCTTCGGCCATTTCCTGGGTCTGTCGATCCCGTCGGACATGCTCTCGATCTGCGGCGGCCTGGCCATGCTGATCTTCGGCCTGTGGACGCTGCGCGGCGACGACCTCGACGACGACGAGAAGACCAAGGCCGATCGCGTCGGCACCTCGGTCTTCCTCGCCGTGATGTCGTCGTTCTTCCTCGCCGAACTCGGCGACAAGACGATGCTCGCGACGATCACCCTGGCGACCGACAACGACTGGGTCGGCGTGTGGATCGGCTCGACGATCGGCATGGTCGCCGCCGACGCCCTGGCGATCGTGGTGGGCATGCTGCTCGGCAAGCATCTGCCCGAGCGCGTCATCTCCCTCGGTGCCGCGGTGCTGTTCTTCGTCTTCGCCGGTTGGCTGCTGTTCGAGGGCCTCACTGCGGCGAGTACCCCGGTCGTCATCGGGACCATCTCCGCGGTGGTCGTGCTCATCGGCGTCGGCTCGGTCTACATCCGCCACGTCCACCGGCGTCGCCGGGCGAGCGAGGCGAACGCGGTGTCCGATCAGAACGCGGTGTCCGATCAGCAGGGCTCCGATCTGCAGGTGGACGAGCAGCGGGTGGACGAGCAGCGGGAGCAGGGGTCCGAACAGCACGTGGCGGATCAGCAGATGGTCAATCAGCCGAGCCACACCGACGGGTCCCGATAGCCAGTCGGCCTCGACATGTCCTAGGGTGTTCGGGAAAACACCGAACGAACGATCGGCCAGGGGTGTTCGACCTCGGGCCGGACCCGAAAGGACATGAAACGATGGACGTCTCCGGCTCCTCCGTCATCGTCACCGGCGCCGCCTCCGGCCTCGGTGCGGCCACCGCGGCCCGCTTCGCCGCCGCCGGCGCCGAGGTCTTCGGCCTCGACCTGCAGGCGGGTATCGACAAAGCCACCGAAGACGGCGCGCCGGGCGGTGTGAACTTCATCGCCACCGATGTCACCAGCGAGGACGAGGTGTCGGCGGCCATCGACACCATCGCCGAATCGGGCGCGCCGCTGCGCGTCGCGGTCAACTGTGCCGGTGTCGGCTGGGCGTCGCGCGTCCTGAGCAAGAAGGGCCCGCACGATCTCGATCTGTTCCGTAAGATCATCGACATCAACCTGGTCGGCACGTTCAACGTGATGCGGTTGGCCGCCAACCGCATGCAGCAGGAACCGGCGGTCGGCGACGACGGCGCCCGTGGCGTCATCATCAACACCGCGTCGGTGGCAGCGTTCGAGGGGCAGATCGGTCAGATCGCCTATGCCGCGTCCAAGGGCGGCGTCCATGCGATGACGATCTCGGCGGCCCGCGATCTCGCCCAGGTCGGCGTGCGCGTGTGCACGATCGCGCCGGGCACCATCAAGACCCCGATGCTCGCCGGGATCACCCCGGAGTTCCAGAAGACTCTCGCCGAGGGCATCCCGTTCCCGCAGCGTCTCGGCGAACCCGACGAGTACGCCCAACTCGCCGAGTTCATCGTCGCCCACGACTACCTCAACGGCGAGACGATCCGGATGGACGGCGCACTGCGCATGGCGCCGCGCTGAGCACTGCTCAACCCTCGGGGCCGGTCAACGCGCAGCGTGCCGGCCCTGAGGGCTCTCCTGTGAATCTTCTTCCTTGACAAAGCGTTTCGGGCTACTGGGCGCGTCGGTGTCGTCGTCCTCGACGTCCGGCAGGGCCGCGACCGCCGCGGACAGCTCCAGCAGCGGGGCCGCATCGCCCTCGAGACCGTCGTCGAGCGCGGGCAGCAGGGCACGCACCGCCCCCGATCGAACCCCCTCGGTCTTGCGGCGCCCGACTGCCATCCGCACCATCCCGGCACGAACATCAACACCTGCATACTCGAAGGCGTCGGAGAGGAACGGGCTCAGTTGCGCAAGCGCGTCGCGGATCTCGACCACCCGCCGATGCAGCAGCGCCGTCGGCGACATGCGCCCGGGATCGGGCAGGACCACTTCGGGGACCGCGTCGGTCACCAGCTCCCACAACGGCAACAGGTCCTGCGCGGCCCGACGGCGCCGACGATTCGCGGTGAGTCCCTGCCACTTCGACCGCAGCATCGGGAAACTGATCCCGAACAGGAACCCGACGACACCGAGCACCTCGAGCCATCGGCTGGCGGTCAACAGCCACGACGCGTCGATCACGCCGGTCGCGTTGCCGAGCACGTAGACGATCTGCACGACCGAGCCGATCGCCAGCAGTCCCAGCCCGGCGATCAGCAGGATCAGCGCGGTGCGCATGTACCCGTCTGCGTGCGTCAGATACTTGGCGACGCTGCGCACGCAGGCGAAGAACCCATACGCCAGATAGCCGCAGGCGATCAGATAGAACAGCGCGTAACCCCAGTTGGTCAGCGTCCAATGACTCAGTGACGCATCACGCATCTCCCCGGGCACGAACGACAGGCTGACCTGCAGCCCGATCAGCGCGGCGACGAGCGGGATGGCTTCGACGCCTGCACGCCGTTCCCGGGTCACCGAGCGGCCGGGATAGAAGAACACGACGATCAGGGCGGCCACGCCCAGCGCCAGCAGCCCGTAAAGGACAACCCGCGAGGCCCCGGCGAACAACCAGTCGTCGAGGGTGTGCGCGACCGAGTCGTTGTCGACGACGAAGGCCAGGGTCAACGCGGTGACCGCCACCGTCATGGCGAAGGCCTGCAAGCCACCGCCGTGTCGACGGAGTTGGTCGATCCGCCAGCACAACGCCGCGGCGAAGATGACCAGCGCGAGCACGTTGATCACTGCCGACGCCGTCAGCCATCGCGCGGCGAGGACCTCGGCGGCCAACGGATGCACCGACATCACAGCCACCCCTTGTGGCCTCCGAGGAGGCGCTGCAGCCCGCGGATCTCCGGGTCGGCGGAACTCTGCCCAACGCCGTCGCTGGCCTTGGCCGCCCACGTGAGGATCATCGAGGCCAGGGTCTCGGCCTCACGTTCACGCTCGTCGTCGTAGCAGGTGCCGCGCAGTGACGAGTCGGCGTCGGCGGCGCTGAGCCCGGCGAGCACTTCCGGCATGCTCGCAAGCATCTGATGACCGGCGATGAGATGCGCAAACTCGTGGATGACGATCTGATCACGATGCCAGCGCGTGGTGTTGACCTGGTGAAAGAAGTAGTCGGCGTCTTCGGCGGCCAGCCACACCCCATTGGGCACTCCCGCCGGAAGCGGGTGTGCGATGAGGCGGATCGGCCGTCCCCTGCGTGCGCCGAAGCGGTCGCAGAGCTGATCGACGTCGAGTGGCAGATCGAGGTTGAGCGGGGCGAGTACCGAACGGCACAGCGACCACATCTCGCGGGAACTGCGCATCGGACATCCCTCCTCGTCGTGGCGGAGCGGGTCCGCGGCGACGACGGAGATCAGTCCTCGATCTCCTTGCCGCCGACGACGCGCAGCCGCGCATCGGCCTGCTCTTCGGTCAACCCCGCTGCCACGATATCCGGCGGATCCTTCGGCAGCCCCTGCTGCTCGCGCAGAACCTTGATGAGCTCGTTGACCACGGTCACCGAATCGCTGGACAGACCGGCCAGTCGAAACGCCGCGAGCTGCACGTTCGTGTCGGCTTGCAGGCGCATCAGGTCGATCTCGTCGCGGGTGCGCTGGGCCGCCCGATCCTCGAGGAAGTAGTGGACATCCACACCGAACGCGGCCGCGATCCCCTCGACGGTACGGAATGACGGCGACTTGGCCTTACCCGAGCGCAGCTGGCTCAGGTAGGACTCGCCGAGTCGGAATCCGCGCTCGGTCGATCGCGCCGCGATCGCTTTGGCGCTGTACGCACGGCCGTTGGGCCCCGGTACGGTGCGGAACAGCTCTTCCAATCTGCGCGCGAACAGGCCGGGGTCGGTGTCGACCGGCTTGTCTTTGTCGATCGCCCCCGTCGTCGAACCCGCGGGCCGTTCATCGCCTCGTGACGTCATACCTTCTCCGAAACCTGAAACTTGCATGTGCAAACATTAAAGACCGTAAACCCGAGATTCCGCAACGGCAGCTATCATCAAACTTCGCACGGCCGTGTCCTCGGGAACCACTTCAGCGGCGCAGCCAGCACTCCTGAAGCTTTTGTGGTGTTAGTCACAGTCAATGTGACAGGGGTCCATTGGCCGTGATCAGTCTGTGATCCTACAGTCACAGATCGGTGAATACGAGGCAAACACGGCCGTGTGGATAGTGATGGATCACTCGAAAATCGGGAGATCCACCCGACGACAGCAGGAGAGACCAGCGATGGGACGGCACCGCACACCGACGCCGCGTCGGCATCGACGTGTGCCGTTACTCACGCTGCTCGCCGCGCTGATGCTCATGCTCGGGGTCGGGGTCGGGGTGGCCGTTGCCTCGCCGTCGTGGTCACCGGGCGGCGGATCGGGGTCGCCTGGCGGACCATCTGGTCACTGCTTCTCCTCGTGTGGATCGACCGGCGGATCGTCGCAAGTCGGGCCGACAACGAGCAACTCCGAACCGACGACCAGCACGGAGTCAAACCTCACAACATCGACGACGAGCAACTCGCCGGCCACGACCTCTACCACTACCGCGGTCGTGGTCCCGCCCCACCCCGCACCGACCTACACCCCGCCGTCCGTGTCGACGTCCACCTCGTCGACGGGCAACGTGGTGAATCCGCAGCGTGAGCGGCCTTCGCCGACGGCCACCGCGCCCGCACCCGCGGTACCCGCCGCACCGGTGCCGCCGGTCGTGCCCGTCGCACCACCTGCCGGAGGTGCCGGCGGAGCCGGTGGGGTTCCCGGAACATCCGCTCCGCACACCGGCCGATCGACACCGAATTCCGCCCCGACGGCTTCTCCGGCGCCGGCCCCACCCTCACCGCGCGCCACCACACCGCGGCCGGTCAAGGCGGTTCCGCAAGCAGCACCCGCCACGGAACCCAAGGTCACCCTCGCCGGCGTCGGCGGCTTCTTCCGCGATATCTCGCCCGGCCTGTTGCTACTGCTCGGCGCCGTCGCGCTCGTCGGCACCGGGCCGTTCCTCGACGCCCTGCGTTCGACGCGCCTCTGACCGTCGGCGCAGCGTCAGCAGCTCTTCTTGATAGGGGACGCGCCGAGCGAGGTCGGGATCGGTCCAGTCACCGTCCATCCATTCCCGCAACACCTTGGTGGCGAGCACGTCGTCCTCGTTGTAGGCCAACAGCCGATCACGTTGGGAGAGATCGAGTTCGGTGGTGCCCAGCGCGACAGCCGCCTTGTACCAATCCATCGACGCGGCGCCGCCGGCCTCGTCGTCGCGCCAGGTGAAACCGGCGACGGGAGCGACCTTCTTCAGGCCTTTGCCCTGCGGGCACACGAAATTCGTGCTCACCGCCTCATAGATGTCGACCCACTCGGACGAATCGATGAACGTCTGGACCTCGGCGCGCGTGGGGACACCGCGGGCGCCGGCGAACCGATCGGCCGAGGAGAGCAACCACCGATTCTCCGCCTGCTGCGAATAGCAGTAGGCAGCAAAGGTTTTGCCACTGTCGTGGGCGGCCTGGCGTTCGGCGGTCAACCACGCCCAGAACTCGGCGAATGAGCGGGCCTCGTCGGCGGTCGGGAGCGGATGCCAGGTGACGAAGGGCCGATAGCGCACCGGCCGGTCGCGGTCGACGTTGTCGGTGAGCAACGTGCCCCACAGGTAGGCGCCGTCCTCGCCGTAGCTCTCCATGTCGACGTCGACCTCCACGTCGGCCCGCCGCACGCGCGGCTGCTCGACCCGACGAACCAGGGACACGTCGGTGAGCCAGGCGATCGCGTTGACCACGGCGTCGTCGAAGGCCACGTTCGACGGCCACGACTGCGGCGCCGGCCCCTCGTACCGAGCGAGCTGATCGACCGTCCGGATACCCGCCTCGGTCAGGGTGTCGGCCTGCCCCGAGGAGACCACCAGGCTGATGTCGCGGCGCGCCTCCAGCTCGGGACCGCACTTCTCCCACCACGGGCAGCTGCGGCACTCGGAGACCCGGCGCGGCGCGGTCAGCGCCGACCCCGCGGCGATCGCCTGACGGCGTTCGAACACCGACCGGTAGTCGGGCAGCGTCGTTCCAATGCGATGCACGACGATGCAGTCGATGTCCAGGCCGATCACCCCGGCATACAGATCCGGCTCGTCACGCGTCGGCGACAGTCCCTCGTCAAGCAACATCTGGGTCAGGTGGGCAAGCCGCAACTGGTCACGACGGTGATTGCGGATGGTGCGGTGTGGGTCGGGGATCGGCACCCATCCCCACAACGGGCTGGTCAGCAACGGGACCGCGCCCTCGGCGGGCGCACCGCGTCGCGGCTTGGCCGGATAGGACGCCCGATGGTTCACCACGATGATCGGCAGGTAGCCGTCATCGACGCGCACGAGCAGTTCCGAATGTCCCCGACGGCCGTGGTCGGGATCGATCGGCAGCGTCGCATTCCAGATCCACCGCGCACCCTCGTCGCATGCCTGCAACGTCCGCGCCACCCGCTGCGCCGAGGACCCCGGGCCGATGGTGACGAAGGTGTTCGGCTCCTGGTCGCTGTGGATGGCACGCAGCAGATCACGGACACGATCCCGATGCAGCGCCGCGGCCTCGGTGCGACGCGCGGCCTCGGGCGTCTGCGGACGGTCCCGGGCCATGTCGGGGTGCGCGGAATCCAGGGCGAGGCGATGTTCGCACCCGGCGAGGTCACGGGCATGCAGCAGGCTCGGCACCGTCGTCGCCACCTCCTGCTGTCCCCGGTTGTGCGGTATCGCCCGTCACAGTCTGTTTCCGAGCCTATGTAATGCTTGTGTCGGTGGGTTCACCATCGCGGTTGCGCGCGTCATGTCGCGATCGTGTAGGTGGACGCGTACAGGTGGACAAAGACTCGGCAGTCCCAGCGAAAGGTGCCCCGATGGGTGTGTTCTCGTCCGACGGTAGAAGCCGTGCCGAACGGCGGGCCGAGGCCAAGGCACTCAAGGCCAAGGCGAAGCTCGAGGCAAAGTTCGAATCCAAGGATCGCCGCAAGGCCGCCAAGGAACGCCGCAAGGCCGAGCACAAGCTGCGGGGCAAAGAGCTCAAGGTCGAGCAGAAGACTGCGAAGAAAGCCGCCAAGGCCGACCGCAAGGCGAGCAAGGCGCAGGTGAAGGTCGCGCAGGCCGAGGCCAAGACGGTGGCCGCGAAGGCGAAGGCTGCCGCCGATGCCAAGCCCTACAGCCCGGCGAGCGTGCGTCGCTATCTGACGGTCGGACGGCTCGTCGCACCGATCGTCGCGCCGGTTGTGTATCGCGCCGCTGTGGCCGCGCGGGGTCGGCTCTCGTCGATGCAGGCCGAGCGGGTCGGCGTCGCACCGGATGTGCTGCGCCAGTTCTCCGGACACGGTGCGAGCCTCGCCGCACGGATCGCCACCGCCCGCACTTCCCTGGACAAGGTGGCCGCGCAGGACACCACCGCCGACGCCAAGGCCTTTGTCGACGCGATCGGCAAGCGTCTGGACAACCTCGCCATCGCGGTGGACGCCGCCGAGGCGATGGCCACGGGGCAGCGACGCACCGCGCACCGCGCGATCGAGGACGAACTCGGCGCGATCGACGCCGACATCCTCGCGAGGCTCGGCGTCCGGTCCTGAGCGACGTGGGCGCCCGGTAACGGCGCCCGGTGACGGCGTCGTGCTGTGTCCGGGGTGTCCGTGTCCGGTGTGTGCACGTGTCTAGGATTGGTTTCGCCACGTCAGCGACACGCGAGGGAGCGACCGCACCATGACCGACCCGGATCCGAACAAGGCGCGCCCATCGTCCGACGGGCGGACGGCCGGGAGTGGTGCACCGGAGGCGGGTTCCGACACGGCCGGTCGCAGCGCACCGGCCAAGAAGGCCGCCAAGAAGAGTCCTGCGAAGAAGAGCCCGGCGAAGAAAGCACCCGCCAAGAAAGCTCCGCCGAAGACCGCTGACGTCGAGGAAACCGCAGCCGACAAACCTGCGGCCGAGAAAATCCCCGCGAAGAAGACCCCGGCCAAGAAGGCTGCGAAAAAGGTACCGGCGAAGAAGGCCGCCGAGAAAGCCCCGGCGAAGAAGGCACCGGCCAAGAAGGCGCCGCCCACCAAGCGGCCGTCACCGAGCGCGGGTACCGCTCCGGCCAAGAAGGCCCCACCCAAGTCGGTTCCCCCGGCACCGGAACCCACAGCGGCACCCGAACCGACAGCGACAGCGGCCCGCGCCGTCATCGAACCCGAATTACCCTTTGACGAGCCGGTCACCGGCGAACCCGCCGCTGCGCCGCCCGTGCCGTCGGCGTCCGAGCAGCCTGCGCCCACAGAATCCGACAGCACGGCAATCGTCGACGTCGTCGCCGAATCCGATGCCCAACGAGCCACGTTCGCGCAGTTGCGCGCCGGCGCCCCCACGGAGCTCCCTTATCCCGTCCGCGTGCCGGTCGTCGTCGGCGGCGGCCTTCTCGCCGCCCTCATCCTGCTCATCGAGGTACTTCGGCGTCGGCGGAGCTGACGACCATGGCCGCGATTCGGTGCCTGTGGTGCGTACTCGCGGTGGGTGCTCTGGCATTCGAGATCTGGGCGGCGTTTCAGCCGGTCGGTTTCGTGTCCATGGGTTGCGGCAAGGGCAATGTACTGGAGGAGACGGGCACCCGACCCGGCGCCACGTGCGAGGACTCGACCTTCTCTGCACTAGGGCCGTGGCCGTTGATCCAATTGGGTCTGGCACTCGCCGTGCCCCCGATCGTGGCGGCGATCGTCATGCGGCGCTGGGTGTCGTGGCTGGTGGTCCCGGTCATGCTCGTCGTATCCTTTGTCGGCCTTGCTCATTGGACCTTCTTCTGGCTGTTGCTCACCCTCGCCGGAGTGCCGATGGCCGTCCTGGCGATCATCATCGCCGGCGTACATCTCGGCGTGAAAGCGCTACAGGACTCGCAACGCTCACGCGCCGACACCACGGGGTCGCTCGGACAGGTCCTGCGCCGAGCGTAAGCCTTGGTCGAGGTGTCGTGCCGCCCGTGGCCCGGAACCCCTTCGGCACAAGGGGTCTCGAGGCTCGTCGCTAGCACTCCTCGACACCTCGACCATCGGGATGGGAGGTTCCCCCCGATGGTCGAGGTGCGAGCCGCCCGTGGCCCGGAATCCCTTCAGCACAAGGGGTCTCGAGGCTCGTCGCTAGCACTCCTCGACACCTCGACCATCGGGATGGGAGGTTCCCCCCGATGGTCGAGGTGCGAGCCGCGATCGCGAATACAGTTTCCACCGAATTGAGCCGAAACCCCCGAAAAACGGGGTCCGAAGCCCGCTCCGGTGGAAGTTATATTCGTATCGACCGCGACCATCGCATGAAGGCGAGTTCCACCAGCGTGGTGTCGGTTCCTCAGGCGATGCGAGCGAGGATCGCCTCGGCCACCTGCTCGGGGCGGCGTTGCGGAATCCAGTGGTCGACT
The DNA here is from genome assembly GCF_030077625.1 of Gordonia sp. L191. Taxonomy (NCBI): domain Bacteria; kingdom Bacillati; phylum Actinomycetota; class Actinomycetes; order Mycobacteriales; family Gordoniaceae; genus Gordonia; species Gordonia sp. L191. Next base: position 4,957,035 of record NZ_CP125996.1, read on the forward strand.
CCTTCGAGGACGATGAAATCGTAAGGGGCATCCACCATCTGGGCACAACCGCGGGCACCGGCCCGGGACAGGTAGATGTCGCCGTCACTCCAGATGTGGGTGGTCGGCACCGTGACCTTGCGGTTCATCAGACCACGATCGCCGTACTTCAATGCGCGATACCAGTTGAGTCCGCCGGTCAATGCCCCGTAGTCGATGATCTCGGTCCGTAGCTGCTCGGCGAAACCGGGCGGACCGAATCGCACCGCCCGCGGGTTGGACACGCCTTTGCTCAGCGCCCATTCCGCGAATCCCGGGATCTGGAACACCCCCATGTACCACGACCGCAGCAGCTGGCCGCGCGGCATCGCTCGCAGATAGGCCCCCGGATGCGGAACCGCGAGGGCGGTCAACGTGGCGACACGATCGGGGTGGTCGGCGGCGACGGCCCACGCCACTCCCGATCCCCAATCATGACCCACCAGATGGATTTTCGGGGCATCCAGGGCATCGGCCAGCGCGATGACGTCGCGGGCGAGCTCAGAGATCCGGTAATCACGGACGGCGGCCGGACGCGCCCGCGGGGAGTATCCGCGCTGATCGGGGGCAACAGTGCGGTAGCCGCGCTCGTTCAGGATCGGGGTGACCAGGTTCCAGCACGAGGCGCGTTCGGGAAAACCGTGCAACAGCACGATCGGGATTCCGGCGCCCGGCACCTCCCCCGACCCCACACGGCCTGAGTCGATCACGTCGAAAACATATCCGTCCCTGCCGAATTCACTGATCCGGCCGGTCTCGCCGGTATTGCTGTCGTCCGTCATCATGCCTCCCGTCCATGACCGCCGAAGCCGTTCCGGCGGCAGCGCACTGATCGACAGTAGCGCGTCCGGCGCTCATCGAACCCGCTCACCGTTCACTACCCCCGGTCCGCTCGGTCCGGACATAGGTGGCCGGGGGTTTCCCGACGATGCGACTGAACGCGCGCGTGAGATGCGATTGGTCGCTGAATCCCAGGCGCACCGCCGTGTCGGCCCAGTCGACGTCTCCGCCCGCATTGGCGATGGCCGCGACGTCGAGCATCCGGAACCGCTGGATGACCCACTTCGGTCCGATGCCCACGTACTCACCGAACTGCCGCTGCAACGTCCGCAGACTGACTCCTGCCTGCGCGGCGAGCTGCTCGGCACGAGTGATCGACGAGTCCTGTTCGGCCATCTCGGCGAGCGCGGCGACCTCGTCGATCACCGGGTCGTCGATGGGATCACGCTCGGCAAGCCACCGGGCGGCGATCGTCAGCAACTCGTCGTCGCCGGCGGCGGGATCCAGGAGTTGCCGTGCGATCTGACGATCGTCGACGCCGAGCACGTCGGCCACCGTGCGCACCGATCGGGTCCACGCACTCACCGGACCGTCGAGAAATCCCCGAAAACCTCCGGCACGAAACGCGATACCGAACACCTGGCCGTCGCCGGTGAGTGTCCGCGAGAACCTGCTCTCCCCCACCCCGTGCACCCAGAGCCTGCCGTCCTCGGCGGCCACGTGCACCACGGGTTGCGGAATGACCTGCTGCTCATGGGTTTCGGTGGTGGACCAGCGCACGATCCAGAAGTAGTCGACCCAGCGGGCGAGATCGGCAGGCGCACGTAGACGCGAGACCCGGAACGGCATCGCGGCGGCAGACCCGATGATCGCCCGTGGCCCACGGCCCAGCTCGGGCTGCGTGGTGATGCCGTTGTCTCCGTCCTCGCTCATCACAATCAGTGTCGGACCGATGTCGCGTTTGTACAAGACCACGCCCACACCCCGACGGCACCCTGGAGCCATGAGCACCTCATCGACCACCCGGACGCACTCCGTCACAGCCACATTCCAGGTCACCTCGTGGAACGAGGAGAAGATCTACACCACCGACGACCGCACCGTCGAGATCAGCGGCGTCACCTACCCGGCGCGGGGATTCAGTCGCGCCGACGTCGCCTACTCCTACCAGGGCGACGCCACCGGCACGAGCACCCTCGCCTACCTGCTCACCTACATCGAGGGCGCCGACGCCCCGAGTGCGGGTTTCGAGGCGTTCGAGGGTTCCATCGATGGCCACGAGGGCAGCCTCGTGCTGCAGCACAACGGTTTCCACAACGCCACCGGCGTGCACGAGCGTATCGAGATCGTCGAGGGCCTCGGCACCGGCGGTCTGGCAGCCATGCGCGGACACGCCGAGATTGATCTGACCGGCCACAGCGACGACGGCTACCCGATCACCTTTCACTACACGATGGAATGAGCAAGTGACCAGCACGGCAGCCGCGACCGATTCGGTCGCGGCTGCCGTGGTCTGGCGGGTGATCAGATCAGCTTGTACACCGTCTGTCCGCCGACGGTCGTCGCGGTGAAGTTCTGCGACACCCAGGTCGAGATCTCCGAATTACCGCCGGGGCCGCCGCCCGATCCGCCGATGTAGTAGGCGATCTTGCCCTCCGACACCATCTTCTTGAATTCGTCGAGCGTGGGCGCGGGATCGTTACTCCAGCCGCCGATGGCCATCACCGACTTGCCGGTGGCGATCTCGATCCCCGACGCCGACTGCGATCCGTTGGTCGCCGCCGCCCAGGTGGTGTCGGTGGACTGCAGCAGCTTGACCAGATCGCTGTTCGACGAGACGTCGCCACCAAAGCCGCCCATGCCACCGCCACGCCGACCCTGCTGATCCGAACCGTTCTGGGCCGAACCGTTTTGGGCCGAACCGTTTTGGGCCGAACCGTTTTGGGCCGAACCGTTCTGGGACGCCGTCCCCGACGGCGGGGTCCCCTGGGTCCCCTGCGTCGAGCCGTGCTGCCCTGCTCGTCCACCGAAGCCACCCATGCCACCGGGACCGCCCATGCCGCCACCGGCCGAGGAGGTCTGCACCGCGGTCGGGATCGACCCGCTGTGTGCGGTGGCCGCGGTCGCGATCGAAAAGGCCGCGGTACCACCGAATCCGGCGAGTGCACCGGCCAGCACCGAGGCGGCCACGACCTTCTTCAGACCCAGCACGCTTCCGGCGATCACACCGATCACGGCGACGACGGCCACCGCACCGATTAGCCACCGGCACCACACCGGCCCCCAGTCGTTGCGATTGAGCAGCACGATCGCCCACCACGCGGCCAGTCCGATCATCGCGGCCATCGCGATGCGTCCGTCCCAGTGCGCCCGCCGACGCCACGCGAACACCGATCCCAGACCGACCAGCGCGCCGATCGCAGGGGCCAGCGCCACCGTGTAGTACGGGTGGATGGTGCCGCTCATGTAGCTGAAGATCATCCCGGTCACCAGCAGCCAGCCACCCCAGGTGACGATGGCGCCGGACTCGACGCGGTCAACACCGTTGCGGTAGTTGAAGATCGGGAAGCTGCGGATCATCAGGTACACCCCGAAGGCCACCACGAACAGCGCCACCGGCAACAGCCAGGAGATCTCGTTGCCCATCTCCGAGCCGAACAGTCGATTCAGACCCGTCGAACCGCCGAAGGAGCCGCCGGCCTGCCCGCCACCGGGGCCACCGCCGCCGCCCGGGCCGTTACCGCCACTGATGCGACCCAGCCCGTTGTATCCGAGCACCAGATTCATGAACGAGTTGTCGGTGGAGCCCCCGATGTAGGGCCGCGAGCTCGCCGGGACGAGGATCGTGACCAGCACGAACCAGCCCGCCGACACCACCAGCGCCACCGCGGCGAGCAGCAACTGCCCGATCCGCTTGAGCCAGCCGTTGTTCGCGAACAGCAGGTAGGCCAGCGCGAATGCCGGCAGCACCAGCAGGCCCTGCATCATCTTGGTGAGGAACGCGAAGCCCAGCGCGACGCCCACCAGGGCCAGCCAGCGGCCCGAGTTGGTCGCGATCGCCCGCGCCGTGCAGTAGGCCGCGGCCACCATCAACAGCACCAGCAGCGCGTCGGGGTTGTTGAAGCGGAACATCAGAGCGGCTGCCGGGGTGAACGCCAGCACGGCGCCGGCGATGAGGCCGGCCGCGGCGCCCTGGCGGGGATCGGCGATGACGCGGCGCATCGTCGCGTACATCAACGCGACCGCCGCGACGCCCATGATCGCCTGCGGGGCGAGTACCGCCCAGGAGTTCATGCCGAAGATCCGCACCGACAACCCGGTCACCCACAGCGAGGCCGGCGGCTTGTCGACGGTGATGAAGCTCGACGGATCCAGCGCGCCGAAGAACCAGGCACGCCAGCTCTGCGACCCCGCCCAGGCCGCCGCGGCGTAGAAGGTGTTGGCGTAGCCGCTGGCCGAGAGGTTCCACAGATAGAGAACGCCGGTGACGGTCAACAGACCGGTCAGGCTCAGCTTGCTCCACGGCATCGGTCGCCCGCTGCGCCGTTGGCTCAGTGGGGCGGCGTCGTCGGATGGCGGCGACGAACTCGGCCGATCCAGTATTGCGGTCATCATTCCTCCTGTCGCGAGACCTTCACGTCTCGGCGTTGCTCACTGCGTGTGTTGCCGGGGTGGACGTACGCCGGGCGATCCGCCCCGCCAGTGCACTGGCCTCGTTCATGCGGTGCACTGCATCGGGTTCAAGAATGATGTCCGGTTCTCCAGCCCGACTGGACGACGACTGGGAGAAGCCTGTGAGCGTGTGCGCGGTGTTGGGTTGCTCACACTTCCCTGTTACCTGGGCTTTCGCGTTTGTCAAAACCGTTACCGAAGCGAATTGTGGAAGGTGAATGCGTTCGCGATCGCGAGGTAATGATGGACAACCGGATGTCGTATCGGCGGGGGGCCGCGTATCTACCGTGGTCCCACAATCCGTTGATGCGGCGCGGCGATCGGATGATCGCCGCCGCGGTCGTCACGTCCGTCGTGATCCTTCTCCTGGCGATCCCGCTGAGCGTGTGGGCGGCCGATGCCACCTATCGTTCGGTCACCGACCGCGCCGACGCCGCGATCCCCATCTCCGCCACGGTCGTCAGCGTCTCCGACTCCGATCCGACCGCCGTCGAGACCACCGCCACCGTCTCGTGGCGCACTTCTTCGGGCGTGCACACCGATTCGACGTCGGTGCCCCGCGGCACCAAGGACGGCTCCACCACCCCGGCGTGGACCACTCCGGACGGCACCCGGCTCCAGGATCACCCCGGCCCCACCGAACGCGTTCTGGGCGCGGTGTGGGTGGGTGTGCTGGCGTGGTGTGCGATGTTCGCGCTGGTACTGAGTGGCGTCACCATGGTCCGACGCCGGGTCGCACGCGTCCATGACGTCCTGTGGGACCGCGAGTGGTCGCAGGCGGGCAACGCCAACGGCTGGGCGTCGCGCTGAACCTCAGCCCGGCCCGTCGACCCCGCTCGGCCGTGCCGGAGTCGTTCGGACGGGGTTCGGGACCACCGGCACGAACGCGTTGGCGGCGCGACCGTTCAGGGTCGGGGAGAGCCCGTTGATGAACGCCAGGACTTGTGCCGCCTGCGCCGGCGGGTACGGCGTCGGGACGTAGTCGTTGTAGGACTCGGTGCGTGACACCCGCGTCGGGATCACCCGGAAATCGACGCCGCGCACCGAGGTACCGGCCATGTCGAAGCGGGTTTGCAGGATGAAGGTGCGTTTGTCGGTCGGATTGCTGTTGCCACCGAACGCGAAGTTGCCGAACGAATACGCGATCAGCTTGCCCCGATAGATCTCCATGGACTGGATGACGTGGGGGTGGGTTCCGACGACGAGGTCGGCGCCCGCGTCGATCGCGAGATGGGCGAGCTCGGTCTGCACGCCGTAAGGTTCGTGTTCGCTTTCGATGCCCCAGTGCATGAACGGGATCACCACGTCGGCGCCGCGGGCTCGCAGGGATTTGATGTCCGACACCAGCTTTCGACGCATCTGTGCGCTGTCGGTCCACGCCTGGTATCCGACGAAGCCGAACGTCACGCCCTTGATCATGGTCAGGTTGTCCAGGTCGTACCCCGACCCCTCGCTCTCGTCACCGGTGCCGAAGTACTCGACACCGACACCCCGGAGCGCGGCGAGCGTGTCGTCGAAACCGACCTGGCCGTAATCGAAGGTGTGATTGTTGGCGACGGTCACCACGTCGATCCCGCCCGCGGGCAGAGTCGCCGCGAGCGCCGGATCGCCATGGAAGTGATAGACCTCGCCCACCCCCTTGTAGCGCTGGGTGCCGCGGCGCGTGAGTGCCACCTCGAAGTTGGCGACGGTCAGGTCGTCCGCGTCGAACAGCGCTTTGACGTTCTGGAAGAAGTAGTCCGGCCGCCGCCCGTTGTCCGCCCACACCGTCGGCAACGACGTCGCCGTGGAGAACTTGTCGTCGGTGCCCAGGATGTTGTCACCGGTGAAACTCAGGACGAGCTGCTGGGCACGGGGTGTCGGCGGGGCGGCAACCGGCCCGGGCACCACCCGTGCGACCGGTGCAGCCGTCGTCGACGATGCCGACGAAGCCGCCACCACCCCGACGACGACCCCGATCAGCACGACCGACCAGACGCCGGAACGTCGGCGCACACTCGAGAACACTCTTGCATCCAACCGGATTGGCACGCCGTGTGCGTGTCGGCTGATCAGGGGATTTCAGGCCCCGGACGGGCCGAACGCTCGGTGGTCGAGTACTCGAGAACGCCGGTCAGCGACCGGGCAGATACTTCAGCGCGCGCATCGCGAACGGCGTCGCCGCGCGGTAGAGGCCCTGCGGGATCCCGGGCGCGCGATCGATGCCGATGAACCGCTGCTCGGCGATCGTCTGCGGCTCGGTGTATTTGAGCAAGCCCTCCTCGCCGTGCCGACGTCCGACGCCGGAGATGCCCATGCCGCCCATCGGGGCTGCCGTCGACGCCCACGCCGCGGCATAGCCCTCGTTGATGTTGACCGTGCCGGCCCGCAGCTTCTCGGCGATCCGCTGGGCCTCGTCACTGCTGCCCGCCCACACGCTGGCGTTGAGTCCGTAGTCGGTGTCGTTGGCGAGTTTGATGGCCTCGTCGATCGAGTCGACCGGGTACACCGACACCACCGGACCGAAGGTCTCGTTGGCGAAGCACTCCATCGCATCGGTGACACCGGTGAGCACGGTCGGCTCGAAGAAGAACGGTCCCAGGTCGGCGCGGCGCTTGCCGCCCGCGATCACCGTGGCGCCCTTGGCCACTGCGTCGTCGACGTGTGCCTGGGCGGTGTCGACCTGGGCGGCCGAGGCGAGCGAGCCCATGTCGGCACTGAAGTCGTAGGTGGCGCCCAGGCGCATGCCGCGGACGAATGCACCGAACTTCTCGATGAACTCGTCGGCGATGATCGCGTCGACGTAGAGCCGCTCGATGGAGATGCACAACTGCCCGGAATTCGAGTAGCAGGCACGCGCGGCGCCCTCGACGGCGCGGTCGATGTCGGCACCCGCGGTGACGATCATCGGGTTCTTGCCGCCGAGTTCGGCGGAGAAGCCGATCAGACGGCGGCCGGCCTGCTCGGCAAGCGTGGCGCCGGTGGACGACGAGCCGGTGAACATGACGTAGTCGGTGGTGGCGACGATCGCTTGTCCGACAACACTTCCCGGGCCCGGCACGACGGCGAACAACTCGGCGGGTAGGCCCGCCTCGTAGAGCAGTTCGGCCAGGGCCAGCGCGCAGTACGGGGTCTGGCTGTCGGGTTTGATGACCACACCGTTGCCGGCGAGCAGCGCGGCCACGGCGTCGGAGACCGCGAGGGTCAGCGGATAGTTCCACGGGCTGATCACGCCGACCACGCCCTTGGGCTGATAGCGCACCCGCACACTCGTCGCGCCCGGGATGATGCCCTTGACCTTGCGGTCGGAGAGCATCTTGGGGCCCGCGGTAGCGTAGTGCCGCGCGGTCAGCGCGACGTCGATGACCTCTTCCTGGGCGTAGACGCGCGCCTTGCCGGTCTCCGCCTGCGCGATGTCCATCAGCGACGCCGCGTTGCGGTGCACCAGCTCGGAGAACTTGTCGAGGACCTTGGCGCGGTCCTGCGGGCTGCGCGCGGCCCAGCCCTCCTGGGCGATGCGGGCGCGGGCGACGGCGGTCTCGAGATCGGCGGCGGTCCCGACCGGGATGGTGGCCATCTCGACACCGCTGAACGCCTCGAGGACCGGGCGGGTGGGCCGGTCGGCGGCGTTGTCGATGGCGACGAGCGCACCGAGGCGGGCGAAGTATTCGGGAGTGGGTCGGGCCATGATCTGTGCGCTCCTCGTCAGCGATCGGGAGATGGGTGTGACGGTCAGACGGCGGCGACGAGCACGATGCCGTCGTCGTCGGAGTAGAGGGTGTCGCCGGGGACGAAGGTGATGCCGCCGAGGTCGATGGGCACGTCGCGATCACCTGCACCGGTCTTGGTGGACTTGCGCGGGTTGGTACCCAGTGCCTTCACCCCGATCTGCATCCCGCCGATCGCTTTCGCGTCGCGGATCGCGCCGTTGACGATGATGCCGGCCCAGCCGTTGGACCGGCCGAGTTCGGCGATCAGGTCGCCGACCAGTGCGGTGTGCACCGACGCGTCACCGTCGACGACGAGGACACCACCGGGGTTGGATTCGCCGAGCACCGACTTGAGCAGGGCGTTGTCCTGGAAGCAGCGCACGGTGCTCACGCGGCCGACGAACTCGCGCACGCCGCCGTACTGGGTGAACTGGACGTCGCAGCTACGGACATCGGCACCGATCTCGTCGACCAGGTCGGCGGTCGGGGTGAAGGTGAGCTCACTCATGCCGACCAGCATAGGTGTAACCGCAACCAACAGGTAATGAGCCCTGCTCTGCCGACAGCGCCCTCTATCCCGCCGACAGCGCTCGTCTCGGCGCCGACAGCGCCCTTCATCTCACCGACGGCGCCCTTCACCTCGCCCACAGCGCCTTCGCGTCGCGTCCTCAAGCGCTCTCGGCGTTGAGGCGAGCGCTCTCGGAGTTGAGACGAGCGCTGTCGGCGACAAAACAGGCGCCGTCGGCGTTGAGATGAGCGCCGTCGGCGACGATTACCCCTCGTCGGGCTTGACCAGCGGGAACGGCAGCGATTCGCGGATCGACTGGCCGGTGATCAGCATGACGACGCGGTCGACGCCGACGCCGAGTCCGCCGGTGGGCGGCATCGCGTATTCGAGTGCCTCGAGGAAGTCCTCGTCGAGTTCCATCGCCTCCGGATCACCGTCGGCGGCCAGGATCGATTGCGCCGTCAGCCGTTTGCGTTGTTCGACCGGATCGGTGAGCTCGGTGTAGGCGGTGCCGAGTTCGACGCCCCAGGCCACGAGATCCCAGCGTTCGGCGACGCCCGCACGGCTGCGGTGCGCACGCGTCAGCGGCGAGGTCGAGGTGGGGAAGTCGATGTAGAACGTCGGGAACGTCGTGCGGTCCTCACCAAGGTGCTCGTACAGTTCGAGCACCAGTGCCCCTGCATCCCAGTCGGGGCGGTGAGCGATCTCCAGCCGATCACAGATCCGACGCAGGTCCTCGGCGCTGGTCTCCGGTGTGATCTCCTCACCGGCACCCTCGGAGACCACCTCGTGCACGGTCTTGACCGGCCAGTCGCCGGAGATGTCGATGCGCTCGACGGTGCCGTCGTCACCGGTCCGGTAGATCACCGGCTCACCGTGCGCCGCGGTCGCGGCGAACTGGATCATCTCCCGGGTCAGATCGAGCATCTTCAGGTAATCACTGTGCGCCTCATAGGCTTCGAGGCTGGTGAACTCGGGATTGTGGCTGAAGTCGACGCCTTCGTTGCGGAAGTTCCGCCCGATCTCGTAGACCTTCTCCACCCCACCGACGCAGAGTCGCTTGAGATACAGCTCGGGTGCGATACGCAGATACAGGTCGAGGTTGTAGGCGTTGATGTGCGTCTGGAACGGGGTGGCGTTGGCGCCGCCGTGGATTCGCTGCAGGATCGGCGTCTCCACCTCCAGGAAGTCGCGTGCGGCGAGGAAGTCACGCAGCGCCTTGACGACGACGCTGCGGGTCTTGAGCAGGTCCCGGCTGCGGGCGTTGGTCGCCAGATCCAGATAGCGTTGGCGCACACGGGCTTCCGGGTCGGTCAGACCGGCCCACTTGTCGGGCAGCGGGCGCAGGCACTTGCCGTTGATCCGCCACGCGTCGATCAGCACCGACAGTTCGCCCTTGCGGCTCTCGCCGAGCATGCCACGCACCTCGACGAGATCACCGAGGTCCACGTCGGAGCCGAAATCCGGTGTTCCCGGAATGATCCGGGAATCCTCGATGAGCAGCTGCACCTGCCCCGACCAATCGTGGAGGTCGGCGAAGATCACCTTGCCGAAGTCGCGCAACCGGGTGATCCGGCCGGCGATGGTGACCTGGGTGCCCTGCGGCAGTTCCCGGGCCGCGGCGATGGTGTGGGTGGGCGCGTCGGCCGGCGGGTACGGGTCGAAGCCCTCGGCGACGAGCCGTTCGAGCTTGGCCATCCGCACCCGGACCTGCTCGGGCCGATGCACGGTGACCGCCTGTTGATCGGCCTCGTCGGCGAACTGCGCGACGAGCGCATCGACGTCGATTCCCGGCGGCACCGACGGCTCGCCGGCTTCGTACTGTTCCTTGCGGCCGAAGCGCGGTAGGCGCACGAAGCCCTCGGTGACGATGCTCGCCAGCCCCGCGCGCGGGAGCATGCGGGCGTCCTCGAAGCACAGGTATCGCGGCTGCCAATCCGGCAGGTACTTCGCGTTGGAGCGGTAGAGCGACTCCATCTGGAAGAACCGTGAGCCGAACATCAACGCCGAGTAACTCGCCCGCATCACCGGGCCGGCGCCGATCTGCCCGCCGTGCTCGAAGAAGGCGCGGAAGGTGGCGAAATTCAGGGAGATGTCGGTGACGCCGACCTGTTCGGCACGCTGGCACAGCTCGACGACCATCGTCTCCACCACGCCGTTGACGCCGTTGCGGTCGCGGCGCATCAGGTCGAGCGACACCCCCCGCCGCCCCCATGGGACGAAGGACAGCAGGCCGATGACCTTCTCGTCGTCGGTGCCCTCGTTCTGGATCGCCTCGACGAGCAGGCAGTTGCCATCGGCGGGGTCACCGAGTCGCGAAAGCGCCATCGCGAAGCCGCGTTCCTCGTCGGTGTCGCGCCACGCGTCGGCGCGGGCGACGGCCTCGGCCATCTGCGCGTCCGACAATTCGCTGTGCCGCCGGATTCGTACCGTGACCCCGGCCCGCCGGTTACGGGTGACCGCCTGGCGCACGCTCTTCATCGCCGGTCCCGACAACGTGAAGTCGCGGGTGTGGATGATCGCCTCGTCACCGATGTTGAGCGTGCCGAAACCCGCCGCGTCGTACGCCTCGGCGCCGCGCTCACTGGCTCCCATCGCCGCCGGATGCCAGCCGTACCGCTCGCACAGCGTCAGGAACTCCGCGATCGCCCCCGACCACGAGCCCGGGTCGCCGATCGGATCACCGCCGGCCAGTCCGACCCCGAGTTCGACGCGATAGGTGATCGCCGCCCGACCGTCGAGCGAGAACACCACGGCCTTGTCGCGGCGGGTGGAGAAGTAGGCCAGCGAATCGTCATCGCCGAACCGGTCGATGAGCGCGCGGATCAGTCGTTCGTCCTCCGCGGTCATCAGCGATTTGAGCCGCTGCGACCGGAACAGCACGATCGCGGCGGCGATCAGGGCGAGAGCCCCGAACAGTCCCAGCAACCCGTTGATCCACGGGTGGGTGTGGTGGCCGTCGAAGGTGCGCTGATCGATGGTCGCGAAGGCGACGACGCGGTTGAACGCATACGGCAGACGCTCCCCCGACTCCAGGCTGCCGGGCACCAGTACCACCAGACCCCAGCCCAGCATGGTGGCGACCACCAGCCCGGTGATCAGCACACCGAGCGCCCGGAGCAACGCGGCGCGGCGGACCCGTGTGTAGAACTGCCGGAACGTGAGAACCAGGAAGAACAGGATGGCCACCTGTATCGCCAGCCCGACCCCGGTGTTGATCCGCTCGGTGCGGGTCATGTCCAGATCAGAGCCGATCGCCGGGATCAGCAGCAGTGCGTTGGTGAGCATGAACAGCACCAACAGGATGACGCAGATCCACCAGGCGATGCGTTTGCGGGCGGCGAGCGCGATCGCCACCAACGCCAGCACATAGGCCCACGCGAAGCTCGTCTCGGGCATCGCGACGATGTAGTTGTCGACATAGTCGCGAGGTACGTGAATCCAGTGCCGGAAGAACGGAAAGATGCTCGACGCCAACGCAATTGCCGCCATGACACCCACGACGGTGCCGGCGATCCGTGGCGCGTTGTGCCCGAAACCCCGGGGATGCCGGATCTGGTCGAGCAGATCCGCCGAACGGCGTTCGGCCGCTTTCCGATCCGGCGGCACCGATCCGTGCTGCTTCTCGTCGTCGGGGGCCTGCTGCACTCCGGTCTCGACCGCCATGACAGACAACCTTAGTGCGCGGTTCGGCTCGCCGGGAACGCTTGCCGTCTGCCAGGATGGCGGTGTGTTCGACGTTGCGATCAGTGATCAGGTCATCCGGCTCGGCCAGTTCCTGAAACTGGCCAACCTCATCGACTCCGGCGCGGAGGCGAAGGAGGTCATCGCCGACGGATTGGTCTGCGTCAACGGCGACGTGGAGACCCGACGCGGCCGTCAGCTCGTGGTCGGCGACGTCGTCGAATTGGGCGGGCAGTCCGCGCGTGTCTCGTCCGGATGAGTCCCACCGACCGGGCCCAACGGCAGCGGCCGGCTCCGGCTCAACCGTGGAGTCGATTCAGCCGTGGAGTCGACGGAGCTCGGCAGCGGTGATCAGCCGTTCGGCCTCGGCCGGGAACATTCGTGCCTGACGGCGGGGCCGTCGGATGGACAGCGCCCCGAGCCGGGCGGGTCGACGGGGTCCGTGGAGTGTCTCAGCCAACTTCATGACTCAACGCTTCCCTGAATCAATACAACGGATACTGACTTCGTCTTACTGTAGCGGCGGTTTTCCCACTCGCAACCACACCCGTGTACGTCGATGATGACACGGAAATCGTTACCGCCCTGGTAGCGACGCGCGACCCGGTGACCTGCGGGAAATCACGACGTGGCGAAGATCACGCCAGTCCGGCGAGGTAGTCGTGCGCCCACTGCACAGCCGTCACTCCCGGCTTGACCTGGAACGTCGCGTAGTCGCCGTGCGATCCCGACTGGATGAACTTGTTGAACTCGATGATCTGTTCTCGCGCCCGCGCGTTGCTCAGCTCCTGCACGATCCGCCCGGGGCCACCCTGGGTGAGCATCTCGTTGACGATCGCCGCCGCCTCGAGCTGGTACTGCCCGTACTGGCTGGGCGTCGGATCACTCGTCTCGGCGAGGTAGCCGACGACGCGCGTGACGTAGTAGTCACGCGGGGTGTTGCAGTAGAGATCGCTCGGCACGCAGATCTGGCGGGTGACCGGCGTCAGCCATCCCATGCCGCCGATGCGGGGTCCGCCACTGCCCTGGCCGGTGAGCGGGGGTCCCACCAGCGGATCCTTCGACGAACGACGCGGATCGGCGAGGAGCACCACCCCGGCGACCTGCTGTGGACGCACCCGCTCGGTGCCCGCGCCGACCTCGGAGGCGAAGTCACCTGCGGCGTCGGCGCCCTGGCTGTAGCCGGTCAGCGCGATCTTGGTGGCCGGGCAGCGTCGCAGCATGGTGACCGCGAGGCCGGTGACGTTCGAGACCGCCTGCGCCTTGGACTTGCCGTAGATCGCCTTCTCCCAGGGGAATGCGGTCGCGTCGTAGCGGACGTAGGCGACCTGGGTGTCGGCGCCGAGACCGGAGGTCACGTCGCCGAGCAGTCCGGGTCCGTCGGCCCACGTGCCCGGTACCGCGATGACATAGAGCCGCGGGCAGTCGGCGGCGTGCGCCGTGCCACCCGCCGCGACCGCGCCGATCGCAGCGATGAGCAGGGTCAGGACCATCACGAACAGCTTGCGCACGAGCGCCTCCCCTTCAATCGCGGCCATCGGCCGGGTCCCCGCAGACCCGCGACCACCGACCAATACCCGAACGAGTTTAGGACCGGGGAGACGGTCCGCAAACCCTTCGGCGACGAAATACCGGTGAACGACACCGCTTATCGGACAAAGGAGCCATGCTGTGGTCAACGTCTCGCGCACCTTCACCGTCGACCGTCCCCGCGACGAGGTCGTCACCTATCTCCGCGACTTCGCCAACGCGGAGCAATGGGATCCGGGAACCGTCGAATGCACGCAAAACACCCGGGGCCCAATCGGTCTCGGCACCAGCTGGCACAACAAGACCAAGCTGTACGGCATCTCCACCGAGCTCACCTACGAACTCACCCGCGACGACCCCGACCACGTCGTGTTCACCGGTTCCAACAAAACCGCCACGACGACCGACGACCTCTCGTTCACCGACGCCGGGAACGGCCGCACCTCGATCACCTATGCGGCGACCGTCGATTTCCAGCGATTCGGCGCCATCGCCGAACCGATCTTCGGGGTCATCTTCAACCGCCTCGCCGACTCGGTGCCCAAGGAGATGACCAAGGCCCTCGAGGGCCGGTCGAACTGATCGCAGCCGAGCTGATCACCACCGATTGAGCACGCCCTCCGCAGACGACTCGACCGGTGACCGGCGCCCCAGGCGGGGCCGCCGACCACCGGTCGTCGTGATCGTCGCGCCTCAGCGCTGAGCGACCTGCGTGGGGTAAATCGGAGCGGGCAGATCGGTGCGGCCGGCGAGATACTGATCGGCGGCCGCCGCGGCCGAACGACCCTCGGCGATCGCCCACACGATCAGCGACTGACCACGGCCGGCGTCGCCGGCGACGAAGACGTTCTCCTGGCCGACGGCCCGGAACTCGTCGTCCCGCTTGATGTTTCCGCGCTGGTCGTATTCGACGCCGAGCTTGTCGAGCAGGTCGGCGCGTTCGGGCCCGACGAAACCCATCGCCAGCAGCACCAGGTCGCACTCGAGCTCGAAGTCACTGCCCTCGACCTTTTCGAAACGACCGTCACGCATGACCACCTCGTGCGCCTTGAGGCCGGTGACCTTGCCATTCTCGCCGACGAACATCTCGGTGTTGACGGAGAACACCCGCTCGCCGCCCTCCTCGTGGGCCGAGGAGACGCGGTACATCAGCGGGTAGGTCGGCCACGGGGTGGACTCGGCGCGCTCCTGCGGCGGGCGCGGCATGATCTCGAATTGGTGCACGATCTCGGCGCCCTGACGCAGCGAGGTACCGAGGCAGTCGGCGCCGGTGTCGCCGCCGCCGATGATGACGACCTTCTTGCCCTTCGCGGTGATCTGGCCATCGACGGTGTCGCCGAGCTGCACGCGGTTGGCCTGCGGCAGGAACTCCATCGCCTGGTGGATGCCGTCGAGTTCGCGGCCCTCGATCGGCAGATCGCGGCCGATGGTCGAGCCCATCGCCAGGATGACGGCGTCGAAGTCCTCACGCAATTGCGCGACGGTAATGTCGACCCCGACGTTGACACCGGTGCGGAACACCGTGCCCTCGGCCTTCATCTGCTCGAGACGACGGTCGATGTGGCGCTTCTCCATCTTGAACTCGGGGATGCCGTAGCGCAGCAGGCCACCGATGCGGTCGGCCCGCTCGTAGACGTAGACGGTGTGACCGGCGCGGGTGAGCTGCTGTGCGGCGGCCAGTCCCGCGGGCCCGGACCCGACGACGGCGATGTTCTTGCCGGTGTGCTCGGTCGGCAGCACCGGGGTGACCAGTCCACTGTCCCAGGCGTTGTCGATCAGCTCGACCTCCACCTGCTTGATGGTGACCGGCGGCTGATTGATGCCGAGCACGCACGACGCCTCGCACGGCGCCGGGCACAACCGCCCGGTGAACTCCGGGAAGTTGTTGGTGGCGTGCAGACGTTCGATCCCGTCGTCCCACCGATCCTTGTACACCAGGTCATTCCACTCGGGAATGAGATTACCCAAGGGACAACCGTTGTGGCAGAAGGGGATACCGCAGTCCATGCATCGGCTGGCCTGTGTTTGCAGGTGGTCCTTGCCGAAGTCGGTGTAGACCTCTTTCCAGTCGAGCAGGCGCAGGTCGACCGGTCGACGGTCGGGCAACTCCCGCTCGGTGTGCTTGAGGAATCCTCTGGGGTCAGCCACGTGCGGCCTCCATGATCGCTTCGTTCACGTCTCGTCCATCTCGCTCGGCATCCGCGGCGGCTGCCAGCACACGCTTGAAGTCGCGCGGCATCACCTTGGCGAACTGCGTCTGCGTGGTCTCCCACTGCTCGAGCAGTGCTGCGGCGACCGGCGATTCGGTTTCGTCGCGGTGCTCGGTGATGATGCCCGCAAGGAACTCGAGATCCTCGTCGTCGAGCGGTTCGAGTTCGACGAGTTCGGGGTTGAGATTGTCGGCGAAGTTCTGCCGCGGGTCGTGCACATAGGCGATGCCGCCGGACATGCCCGCCGCGAAGTTGCGCCCGGTGCCGCCGAGGACCACCACACGACCGCCCGTCATGTACTCGCAGCCGTGATCGCCGACGCCTTCGACGACCGCGGTGGCACCCGAGTTGCGCACACAGAACCGCTCGCCGACCACACCGCGCAAGAAGATCTTGCCCGCGGTCGCACCGAAGCCGATGACGTTGCCGGCGATGATGTTCTCCTCGGCAACGAATCCGTCCGGGGCATTGCGCGCCGGGCGCACCACGATACGGCCGCCCGAGAGTCCCTTGCCGACGAAGTCGTTGGCGTCGCCCTCGAGTCGCAGCGTGATGCCCTTGGGTACGAACGCTCCGAAGCTGTTGCCTGCCGAGCCGGTGAAGTCGATCATGATCGTCCCGTCCGGGAGACCCTGCGCGCCATAGGCCTTGGTGACCTCGTGGCCGAGCATCGTGCCGACGGTGCGGTTCACGTTGGTGATCTTCGACGAGAAGCTCACCCGGGTTCCGTGGTCGATCGCTTCCCGGCTCTGCGCGATCAGCTGCTGATCGAGCGCCTTGTCGAGACCGTGATCCTGCACGCCGGAGCAGTACAGGTCCTGGTTCATGAACGGAGACTCGGTCTCGGCGAGCACCGAGGACAGGTCGAGCTTGCCGGCCTTGGCCGAACCCCAGTGCGACAGCGCCTTTCCGGTGTCGAGGGCCTCGACGTGGCCGACCGCCTCCTGCAGGGTGCGGAAGCCCAGACGGGCCAGCAACTCGCGGACCTCCTCGGCGATGAACAGGAAGAAGTTCTCCACGAACTCCGGCTTGCCGGTGAAACGCTCACGCAGCAACGGGTTCTGGGTGGCCACACCCACCGGGCAGGTGTCGAGGTGGCACACGCGCATCATGATGCAGCCAGACACCACCAGTGGTGCAGTGGCGAACCCGAATTCCTCGGCGCCGAGCAACGCGGCGACCACGACGTCGCGTCCGGTCTTGAGCTGACCGTCGACCTGTACCGAGATGCGATCGCGAAGACCGTTGAGCAGCAAGGTCTGCTGGGTCTCGGCCAGACCGATCTCCCACGGCGCACCCGCGTGCTTGAGCGACGTGAGCGGCGAGGCGCCGGTACCGCCGTCATGCCCGGAGATGAGCACCACGTCGGCGTGCGCCTTGGAGACACCCGCGGCGACGGTGCCCACACCGATCTCACTGACGAGCTTGACGTGGATGCGCGCCTGCGGGTTCGCATTCTTCAGGTCGTGGATCAGCTGGGCCAGATCCTCGATCGAGTAGATGTCGTGGTGCGGCGGCGGCGAGATCAGCCCGACACCGGGGGTGGAACCACGCACCTCGGCGACCCACGGGTACACCTTGTGCGGCGGCAGCTGGCCACCCTCGCCGGGCTTGGCGCCCTGCGCCATCTTGATCTGGATGTCGGTGCAGTTGCTCAGGTAGTGCGAGTGCACACCGAAACGGCCCGACGCGACCTGCTTGATCGCGCTGCGGCGCCAGTCGCCGTTCTCGTCGTGGTGGAAGCGGCGCGGATCCTCGCCGCCCTCACCGGAATTCGAGCGTCCACCGAGGCGGTTCATCGCGATCGCGAGGGTCTCGTGCGCCTCGGCCGAGATCGAGCCGAAACTCATCGCACCCGTCGAGAACCGCTTGACGATGTCGCGGGCCGATTCGACCTTGTCGATCGGGATCGGGTCGCGGTCACCGAAGTTGAAGTCGAACAGACCGCGCAGCGTCGCGAGCTTGCGCGACTGGTCGTCGACGAGCTTGGTGTACTCCTTGAACACCTTGTACTGACCGGTGCGCGTCGAATGCTGGAGCTTGAACACCGTGTCCGGGTTGAACAGGTGGTACTCGCCCTCACGGCGCCACTGGTATTCACCGCCGACCGGCAGTTCGCGGTGGGCCCGCTCGCTGGGACGGTCGTTGAACGCCAATGCATGCCGGGCGGCGACGTCGGCGGCGATCTCGTCGAGACCGATTCCGCCGAGCTGGCTGCGCAGCCCGGTGAAGAACTCGTCGACGGTGTCCTGATTGATACCGATGACCTGGAACAGCTGTGCGCCGGTGTAGGAGGCGAGGGTGGAGATACCCATCTTGCTCATCACCTTGAGCACGCCCTTGCTCGCGGCCTTGATGTAGTTGGCGCGGGCGGTCTCGAAGTCGATGTCGCCGAGCGCGCCCCGCTCGACCATGTCCTCGATCGATTCGAAGGCCATGTACGGATTGACCGCCGCCGCACCAAATCCCACGAGGGTGGCGACGTGATGGACCTCGCGGCAGTCACCGGACTCGACGATCAGCCCGACGCGGGTGCGCTTGCGCTCGCGCACCAGGTGGTGGTGCACGGCCGCGGTCAGCAGCAGCGACGGGATCGGGGCCAGGGTCTCGTCGGATTCGCGGTCGCTCAGGATGATCAGGTTCACCCCGTCGGCGATCGCCGCGCTGACCTTGGCACGGACCTCGTCGAGGGCTGCACGCAGACCGGCACCGCCCTCGGCGACCGGGTACAGGCCGTGGATGTGGGCGCTGCGGAAGTCCGGCAGATTCGGGTCGTCGTTGATCCGGACGAGCTTGGCGAGATGGTCGTTGTCGAGAACCGGTGTCGGCAGAACGATCTGACGGCACGACTGCGCACTCGGGTGCAGCAGATCGGCCTCGGAACCGATGGTCCCGCCGATCGCGGTGACGATCTCCTCGCGGATCGCATCCAGCGGCGGGTTGGTGACCTGGGCGAACATCTGCTGGAAGTAGTCGAACAGCATCCGCGGCCGGGCCGAGAGCACCGCGATCGGGGTGTCGGTGCCCATCGAGCCGATCGCCTCGGCACCGGTGCGGGCCATCGGCGCCACCAGCAGGTCGAGCTCCTCGGTGGTGTAGCCGAAGGTCAACTGCCGCAGGGTGACCCGGTGGTGCGACATGTGCTGGTGCGGCAACGCCTTGACGTTGTCGATGTGCACCAGACCCTTGTCGAGCCACTCCTGGTACGGGTGCTCGGCGGCGAGCTGATCCTTGATCTCCTCGTCGTCGACGATGCGGCCGGCGGCAGTGTCCACCAGGAACATCCGGCCGGGCTGCAGCCGCATCTTCTGCACGACGTCGGCGTGGTCGATGTCGAGGACGCCGACCTCCGAGGCCATCACGACCAGGCCGTCCTTGGTGACCCAGATCCGGCTGGGGCGCAAGCCGTTCCGGTCGAGGACGGCGCCGACGACGGTGCCGTCGGTGAAGCAGACCGAGGCCGGTCCGTCCCACGGCTCCATCAGCGTGGCGTGGTACTCGTAGAACGCCTTGTGCTCGGGCTTCATCGACTCGTGACGCTCCCAGGCCTCCGGGATCATCATCAGCACCGCGTGCGGCAGGCTGCGGCCACCGAGGTGCAGCATCTCGAGGACCTCGTCGAACCGCGCGGTGTCCGACGCGCCCGGCGTGCACACCGGGAAGATCTTCTGCGAGACGTCGTCACCGAACAACTCGGTGTCGATGAGCGCCTCACGGGCCCGCATCCAGTTCTCGTTACCGGTGACGGTGTTGATCTCGCCGTTGTGGGCGACGCGCCGGAACGGATGCGCCAGCGGCCACGACGGGAAGGTGTTGGTGGAGAAGCGCGAGTGCACCAGGCCCAGTGCGCTCTCGACCCGCGAGTCCTGCAGGTCCAGATAGAATTCGCGCAGCTGCGGGGTGGTCAGCATGCCCTTGTAGACGAAGGTCTTGCCGGACAGGCTCGGGAAGTACACGGTCTCGCGGCCCGGGCCGTCGGCGCCTGCACCCTTGGTGCCGAGTTCGTTCTGGACGCGCTTGCGCACCACGAAGGCCCGGCGTTCGATCACCATGCTGTCGGGATCGGGCGTGCCCTCCGGCAGCGCGATGAACACCTGACGGAAGGTCGGCATCGCGTCGCGGGCGAGTGCGCCGAGACCGTTCTCGTTGACCGGCACCTCGCGCCAGCCGAGCATCCGCAGCCCCTCGGCCTCGACGATCTTCTCGACCGACTCGCACGCCTCGGTGGCATCCTTGGAGCCCTGCGGCAGGAAGGCGATACCGGTGGCGTAGCCGCCCTCGGCGGGCAGCTCGAAGTCGACGACCTCACGCAGGAAGCGGTCGGGAACCTGGATCATGATGCCGGCGCCGTCACCGGTGTTCGGTTCGGCACCCGCGGCTCCGCGGTGCTCGAGGTTGATCAGCGCGGTGATGGCCTTGTCCACGATGTCCCGGCTGCGTCGGCCGTGCATGTCGACGACGAAGGCGACACCGCAGGCGTCGTGCTCGTGGATGGGGTCGTACAGCCCTGTGGGACCAGGAGCATGCTTCATAATCTGCCTCACTTCGCGCGCGACGTTGCGCACCGATTGACCCGTATACGTCTGTGCGGACGCGACACCGTCACCTGTGCCCCCGGAAGAACCGAAACCATGGGCTGACCTGGTTCTTCCGACGATCCGACGGTGGCGTCCCCTGAGGTCAGCGCCGTTGCTGACACCTGGACCCGGCAGTCGTTGCCAGGCAGGAACCACCCTGCTCGCTAAGCATTGTCAGGTATTTTCTCACGCGCGGTGCCCAGTATCGAAATCCGGCTACCACATCGACGCCGACGTCGCAGCGTATGGCGCACAACGAGTGTGTCCGTGGTCCCGCCGCCCACAGCGCCCTTCTCCTCGTCGACAGCGCCCTCCTCCATGCCGACAGCGCCTTTCTCCATGCCGACAGCGCCTTTCTCCTCGCTGACAGCGCTCTCCCCGACGCCGAGAGCGCTCTTCTCACCACCGACAGCGCTTTCCCTACGCCGACAGCGCCCAATTCGCTCATGCCGGGCCGCCCGTCGTCCTACTGTCGATTTCGTGAACGCCGTCGCCCCTGAACTGTCCGATCCTGCGGGACCCCCGCACCCCGCCACCCACATCGGTCCGGGTTCACGCCGGTCACTAGCACTCAACAGCTATCTGAGCCGGGTCAGCCGACCGCTGATGGCGGCCACCCGCTACGGCCCGTCGCCACTGGCGGTCCGGATGCTGCGGGCCACCCGGCCGGGCGTGAACCGCTCGCTGGCTGCGATGTGCCCGGTCCCGGCGGGCACCGCGGTGCTCCCGATCGCCACCCGTCACGGCGACGGCCAGGTGCGCGGCGAGTGGGTGGGCACAGTCGACGCCCACGGCCCCGGCCTCACCCGCGGGCGTGATCGGCCGATCATCTATTACCTGCACGGCTCGGGCTACGTGGTGTGTTCGCCGCGCACGCATCGGGGTCTGGTCGCGCGGTTGAGCAGGCAGACCGGTTTCCTCGCGTTCAGCCTCGACTATCGCCTCGGTCCCGAATACCGGTGGCCGACCGCAGGGGACGACACCATCCGCGGCTATCACTGGCTGCTCGACCAGGGCATCGACGCCGACCGGATCGTCGTGGCCGGGGATTCGGCGGGCGGTCATCTCGCGCTGGATCTGCTCGCCGACAATCACCGGACCGGCACCCCGCAACCCAGCGCCATGGTGCTCTTCTCCCCGCTCTACGATCCCAGCTTCGCCACCGCCGTCGCACACGAACGCGCAGGGGCGCGCGATCCGATCATCGATGCCGTTGCGGCGCAGAAGATCCTGCGTCTCTACACCGGCGACGCCGATCCCGACCACCCCCGGATGCGCATCCCGCTCGACGACGGGATCACGTTGCCGCGCACTCTGATCCAGTACGGCGGCCTCGAGGTGATGGGTCAGGACGCCCGCGACTACCACCAGGCACTGGTGCGCGCCGGCGCAGACGCACAGATCGAGGCGTGGCGCGGACAGGGCCACGTCTTCCAGATGTTCGGCCGACTCACGCCCGACGCCCGCCCGGCTGTCCGACGCGCCACCGCATTCCTGACCGAATCCGTGACCGCACTCTGAAATCCTCTCCCCCACATCGATTCCCGTCAGGAGCGACCATGTCCGACATCGACGACCTCATGTCCCGCCTACCCATGTCCGAGATCGCCGGTCGGCTCGGTGTCGACGAGGCGACCGCCCACTCGGCGGTGGCACAGGCGCTTCCGGCGTTGGTCGGCGGTCTCGAACACCACGCCGGTGACGAGCAGGGCGCTCGGAACATCACCGGGGCTCTCGCCCAACACGACAACGATCTCGCGCAGGGCCAGATCAGCCTCGGCGACGTCGACACCGCCGACGGCGAGAAGATCGTCTCGCACATCTTCGGCAACAAGACCGGGAACGTCGCGTCGGCGGTCAGTGGTCAGGTGCCCGCTGCGGCCGTCGATCAGGGGCTGATCCAGAAGCTCCTTCCGATCCTCGCGCCCATCGTGATGAGCTACCTGGCGTCGAAGTTGCTCAAGGGCGGAGAGGGCCGATCCGGTGGCGGTGCAGGGGATCTCGGATCGATCCTCGGCGGCGCGCTGGGTGGCGGCGCGAGCGGCGGCCTCGGCTCTATCCTGGGCGGCGTGCTCGGCGGTGGCGGCAAGGAAGGCGGTCTCGGCGATCTGCTGGGCGGAATCCTGGGCGGCCGCAAGTAGTTCCGGCAGCCGCACGTGGCTGTGATCGGGCGCAGCGCAAGGGGCCCGGCGCGCAGTGCCGACTCCTCAGCCCACCGACCCCCGCTCCGACCCGGAGCCTTGTCGATCAGGCGCGCGGGCGAGCCTGCGGTCGAGCGGGACCTGCCACTCGAGGTCTATCTGTTGGTCCAGCGCCGCAAGACGTTCGGTGATCGGTGGCAGCTGATCAGCCGGGCATCGGCGCGCGAGCGTCTCGTACAGCGCGCGCAGACGTCGGTGGACCTGTGCCTGCCCGTGACTGTGTCGACGGATCTCGTCGGTGCCGATGGCGACGTAGTCGGCCCAGCTCCGTCGGTACCCACCGACCAGGGTGGCTCGTGTGGAGAGCAGATCCGCACGCACGCGGGGCGCCAGCATCAGCAGCAGATCCTCGGTGTGGTCGAGCGCGAGGACGACGGTGCTCGGGTCGTTGCCCGCACTGGAGATCGCCTTGAGGGCGATGTCGGAGATCGATTGCAGCGCAGCCGCGGGGCTCACTGACGGTTGGTGGATATCCCCGAAGAGTAAGCAGCGCAACACCTTGTGGGCGGCGATCGAGTCGCGGTGCTCACCGCTGACGGCGATCACCCCGACGTCGTGCGGGACGTGATCGCCCACGGCGACCAGCAGGTCGAATCGCACGTTCCCGGAAACGGCGTATCGCTGTAATTTCGCGACGTTGACCGCCAGCAGCACCCGGCCGCGGGTCGCGGTCTCCTTGAGGTGGATGATGCGCCGCGCATCGTCGGGATGCCCGGAGTCCACGGCGGGTGGGCCGACGGGTACCACAGCGGCGTGCGTAGCGTGTTCCGGAACCTCCTCTGCAACAACCTCCCCTGCGGCAACCTCCTCTGCGGCAACCTCCCCTGCGGCAACCTCGTCGGGAAACTGGCGGCGGATCGCCGAGCGGCCGTCTGCGGCGATCCAGCGCATGAGTTGCGCGGAGTTGAGGACGGTGCCGACCTTGGCCACCAGCGCGATGAACAGGAAGGCCGAGACGACGGTCAGCAGTGCCGCGATCGCCGTCGACACCCCGGGCGTGGTGTCGTCGGGTTCGGCCAGCGCCAGGTCCATCGCCACCATCACACTGAACACGAAGGTGGCCAGGAAGAACCCGATCGACCAGCGCATCACCGGCTCGCGTTGCAGCCGAGGGATGACACGCACCGAGATCTGCGACGCCCCGAACTGCATCGCCAGGGTGACCGCGGTGAACACCAGACCGGTCAGCGTGGCCATTGCTCCCGCGATGACCCCCAACACCGTGGCCAAGGTCCCCGAATCCACCTTCAGCCCCAGCGATTCGTCGAGGGTGATGCACAGGATCGCGGCAATCACCGCCAGCACCACCAGGATCACCGGCAGACGCCAGGTCGGCACCGCCCGCAGTTCGCGACGGGTCCGTCGCCATCGGATGGCTGTCGCCACCGCATTGGGGGCGGCCACCTTCGGCGGCAGCGCAGCCGGGGTCACCGGGAGCACGGGCGGGAGATCGGGGACGCCGAAGCGGCCGGCGAGCGCCTCCTGGACCACGATCTTCCAGCGGATCAGCGGCTCTCGATAGCGGATCTCACGGCGGATCGCCTTGTCGAGCTTGCCCTCTTTACCTCCGTAGAACCAGCGCGCCCACGGTGATCGGGGCCGGGCCACGCGAAAGGTCCCGAACAGCAACAGGAACGGGATGAACATCCCGATCAGCCCGGTCCACAGCTTGCCCTTCATCAGGGTGATCACCGCCAGCACCACATTGGCGGTGACGATCACCGCGGCAACGATCCGGGTACCCGGGTCGGGGCCGGCGGCGATCTCGGTGGCCGCATCGGAGAAGCCGAGCGGCCGTAACCCGAGGAGAAACAGCACCCCGATCGCGATCGCGACGAAGACCGCGTCGACCGACGAGCGGCCTTCCTTCTCCCAGTACACGTCTCGCAGATGCAGGATCAGCGCGAACTCGTCGAGCACCAACGCGCAACCGATCCCGAAGATCGCCGCGAGCACACAGTCGGCGATCGGGGTGTCGAAGCGCGAGAGCGCCACCAGACCGAACCCCGACAACAGCATCGCGATGACACCGAAGAACTCGTGATGCAGATGCATCCCGCCTGGCGTGACGTTGCCCGGCCACCAGCGCACCTGCGCGCGGATGAGCCGCACACTGATCCGGATGAACAGGAATGTCGCGATGAACGCGAGGAGGAACAGCAACAGCGGTAGACGACCGGTGGCCACGATGGCGTGGTCGAACCAGTGGGTCATCGTCGTGCCCTGTCTCGGTTGGCGTGTCGGTCTCGGGTACACCCGGGTCGATGCCGGTGAGCTTACCGCCGTGCCGGGTCTCGATTGCCGGACATCGTCGATCGCGGCCCCGTCTCGCGCTATCGTGGACCCACTCACATGAGGTCGGGGGGCCACGATGACGTCAGCACGTTCCGGTGCCGCACGCATTCGACTGGACGAGACATCGCTGCTGTGGCGTTTTCTTGCCGATCGACGGTTCGTGATGTCGATCTGCCGAGCGGTGTCATTGCAGATGTTGCACCCGTCGATCGCCGCGGCGACACACGAGTTCTCCATCGTTCCGCGCCGGGTGTTCGTGCACAAAAGCAACGCACGGTGCCGTGCATCATCCGGTCGGGGTATGACGCCGACTTCGACGAGGTGCGCCTCATCCGCTACAGCCACGACTCGTTTCGCGGACACCGACCGGACGGACGGGCGTATCACGCACTGAATCCGTCGGTGTTCTTCTTCGAGCACGCCACCTACGTGGATGCCCTGTTCACCTGTGTCGAGGTGTTCTTCGGTGGTCTCGACGCCGACGATGAGCCTCGGCTCTACCACGAGACCTGTGAGTGGTATCGGCGGTACGGGATCTCGGCGCGGGAGATGCCCGCCTCGCTCGACGACTTCGGCGACTACTTCACGCATGCGCTGGCCACCGAACTCGATCCGGTACCGGGCCTCGACTGGTATCGGGATCAGTTGCTGCGCCCGGATTATTGGCTGTTCCAACAACTTCCAACGCGGGCTGTGCGGGCGATGCAGCATCCGGTCGCCGCGCAGATGTTGGGGATCACGGTCTCGGCGACCGACCGCCGGGCGCTCGCGCGCTTCGCCGGGCGTCTGCGGACGATGGACGCGGTGCGCCCGCGCCGCAACATCCATCCCGACGATTTGGCCGACAAGGTCCTCGCCGCCCGCCGGAGCGTTCAGACGATCGCGGCGAGACCGTAGAGCGCCGAATGCACGGCGATGTCGGTTTCCGAGCCGAGTTGTTGTGCGGCGGAGAGTACTTCGACGGCGAGTCGACGCGCCGCGTCCGACGGTGCGGGTCGCTCGGTCTGCAATGTGATGCCGCGTACGGTGTGGCGCAGTTCCATCGGTGCCGCGCCCGGGCCCGCCGCCACGAACTCCCACTCTCCCGCATGTAGTACCGGCGGCTTGGCGGCACGGAGCAATCTGGCGGGTTGTTCGGCCTGATAGACGAGTCCGGGTACATCGGCGAACGCTCCGATGGCCGTACGCGCGCCCGCCGGCGATGTCAGTACCGCGGCGAGAACCCTCGTCGCGGAATCGATGTCGAACTTCCCGGACTCTGGGATGGTCATGATCAGAAGGACAGGACCGGCGAGGGACGCACCGGGGTGGGCTCTCCGGTCCGCCGTACCGCGGTGCCGATCACGAAGAACTCCAATGTGTGTGGTCCCCACACCCATTCGGACACCGAGAACTGCACCCCGACGATGCCCGTGCCCCCGTCACGTTCGGCCTCGGCCTGCATGCGGGTCATCGCGAGCTCGCGTGCCTCATAGTAGGCCTGCGTCCACTGCGGCATCTCCACGTTGCGGCCCATCTGCTTGAGCGTCTGCATGAAGCCCTGCACCGCAACGTGATACACACAGTTACCCAAGGTGAATGCAACGGGCGCGTACCCGGCCTGCGAGAGTTTGAACAGGTCCTGACCCGACAGATGCGAGCTGAACGCCCGCCCGTCGGGACGACGATAGGCGCCGGGCTTCGCGGTGAACCGCACCGCGGTGCCGATCGCCAGGTATTCGATGTGTTCCGGCGAGGCGCCGTGCGGGCGCCATTCCAGTCGGACACCGACGATCCCATCGGCGTGCAGTGCGTCGGCCTCGGCCTGCATTCGCGCCATGGCGTTCTCGCGGACGTTGTACATCGCCGAGGTGAGCACCTGCATCTCCGTGCTCTGCCGGATCGACGCGGTCTGGATGCCGACGTGATACACCGATGTCCCCATCACCAGACCCAGCGGCTCGAATCCCGCCGATTCGAGTAGGACGAATTCGTCGATCGACAGATCCGAGGTGAAGAGCCGACCACTCTCGGCGAGCCGCGCACTCGCAACGGGGTCCAACGGAGCATTCACTGGCCTTACCTCCCTGATCACCTCGCGGGGAACTCACCCCACCACGCGAGTATGACACCATTGCGCCGCTCGGCCGATGGAGCTCGGTTGACCGAATTACCTTGCCCACCAGTCAATCCGAACCTATCGGACAAACCACCCGGATGTACCGGACCTCGAGACCTATTGCTCCGCTGCCGATCCCACACCACCCGCGGCATGCTCTCCGACAAAAGCCCGAAACCGCTCGGCCGCCACCGGAAGTGGGCGCGGCCTAAACCAGGTCAACCCGATCTCACGTGTCTCACCCGCCAGCGGGACGAACACGACGTCGGCGACCCGGTTCGCATCGTCGACGGGGACCACACCCACGCCCAGACCCGCCCCGACCAGCCCGGCGATCGTTGCGAGCTCGGCCGACTCGAAGGTGATGGTCGGGGTGATGTCGGCCGCCGCACACAGTTCGTCGAAGATCCGGCGCATGCCGAATCCGTGTTGCATGACGATGAACTCCTCGTCGGCGGCCTCTGCCAGACCGATACCCGCCCGACCGGCGAAGCGATGCCCGCGCGGCACCACGAGTGCCAGATTCTGTTGCGCGATCGGCTGCCACGCCATGTCGGTCCGCATCGGCCGCGGCGCCACGATGGCCAGATCGGCGTCACCGGTCTCGATGTGCTCGACGACGGTGGCCACGGAGTCCTGCGCAAGGGTGAATCCCGCACCCGGATTGCGCTCGCGGAACGCCCGGATGAGCTGCGGCACGAGGGTGATGCCGAACGAATGCAGAAACGCCAGCCGAACCACACCGCGCGTCGGTCGCCGCATGTCGTCGATCTCGCGGCGCGCGGCGTCGAGTTGCGCGCGCGCACGTCGCGCACGTTCGAGATACACACGGCCGTAGGCGTTCAGCGCCAGTCGCCGGCCACGACGATCGAACAGCGCAACGCCGATCTCTCGCTCGAGCCTGCCCACGAACCGTGACAGAGTCGGCTGCGACACGGCGAGCCGCTCACCGGCTGCCGTCAGGTTCTCGGCCTCGGCAATGGTGATGAACCACTCGATCTCGTCATGCACCATGCCATGCTAGCTGCGCTTATTCAGTAATGAATAGATAAGTGCACAAAGATTCATTTTGAGCATGTGGAGAGTCGGCTCACGCTGGAACAGTGAGCACCACAGCAGACGGCATCGCCGCACCCGCGCTTCCCGAGACCCGTCACGCCCTCGGCTCGCCGGGCTATCGGCGCGCCACCGTCGCCCTGTTCGCGGCCGGTATGACGACGTTCATGGCCCTGTACTACGTGCAGGCCCTGCTGCCGCATCTGTCGGAGCACTTCGGGACATCGCCGACGACGTCGGCGCTCGCGATCTCACTGACTACCGGTTTCCTCGCGATCGCGATCATCCCGGCGAGTGTCGCGTCGGAGCGTTTCGGGCGCGTGCGGGTCATGGTGATCTCGGCGGTCGCTGCGTCAGCGATCGGCGTCGTGTTGCCGTGGTCGCCGTCGATCGAGGTCCTGCTCGCCGGACGCGCCCTCCAGGGCGTTCTGTGCGCGGGGGTGCCTGCGGTGGCGATGGCCTATCTCGCCGAGGAGGTCGAGGGCCGCTCGTTGGGCACCGCGATGGGCCGCTACGTCGCGGGCACCACCATCGGCGGTCTCGTCGGCCGGCTCATCCCCGGGTTCGCCGTCGACGTGATGTCGTGGCAGTGGGCACTGGAGATCGCGTGTCTGGCCTCACTCGGTTTCGCGCTGCTCTTCTGGCGGACGATCCCGGCGTCCCGATTCTTCACCCCGCGTCGGGTATCCCCGTCGGTCACCGCGCGAAACCTCTTGTCACACCTCGCCGATCGCCGTTTACTGCCGCTGTTCTTCATCGGTTTCGTGTTGATGGGTGGCTTCGTGACGGTCTACAACTACCTCACCTATCGGCTGCTGCAGAGCCCGTTCGACCTCGGTGAGGCGGTGATCGCGTCGATCTTCTTCATGTACCTCGCCGGCACCGCCTCCTCGGCGCTGGCCGGCCGGCTCGCCGACCACATCGGCCGCCGTCCGGTGCTGGCCGCCTCGATCGTGGTGATGCTCACCGGCCTGGGAGTCACTGTCCCCGAACATCTCTGGTCGGTACTGGTGGGCATGTTCCTGTTCACCGCGGGCTTCTTCGGGGCGCACTCGGTGGCGAGCGGCGCGGTGTCGGCGCGGGCCACCACCCATCGCGCCGAGGCGTCGTCGTTGTACCTTTTCCACTACTACCTCGGCAGCTCCGTGGTGGGAGCCGTTGGCGGCCTGGTGTTCTCGTCGTTCGGCTGGAGCGGTGTCGCCGTCTTCGTCGGTGTGCTGGGCATCACCGGCCTGGGACTGGCGATGATGCGGTCCGGGACCACCGACGACGAGACCGGGCAGGGCTGACGTCTGATTCCTCGCGGACCGGACGAGCTTGATGTCGTTTACGACGAGGTGGCCACAATCGTCCGTGAACGGTATCGCCGCCGACCTGCGACCGCGCGATCCCTCCCACTGTCAGCAATATGGCGCGACTGGCCACGGGACCTCACCGTGGTCGCCGTGGCCATCGGCGCTTCAATAGCTGAACGTGGTAGCGCCGTCGCCGATCCACTCCCAGAGCTGGACGGTGCCGCCCATCTCGGCGCGGGAGATGAAGGTGCCCGGGTCGAGTTTCTTGGAGTTCACGCAGATGGGGCAGACGAGGTAGCGGCCACCTGCGGTCTCGTAACGCTCCATCAGACTTTCCAGAGGCGGGCAACCAGCGCAGGCAGTGCCGACGGCTACCCCCTTCACCACCAGCCGGACCGCTTCCTTGGTGAGGAAAACCGTTGTGGGACGGCCGCTTTCCGCTGCGGCAACGGCGACGAGGAACGCCACGGTCACCTTCTCGGTGTCTTCGAGGCCGGTGGTCAGGCTGATGGCAGCCTTGTTCTCGTTCATTTCCGCTCCTTCGTTGCGTCAGGCGTTTTCGACACCACCGACGCTATTGCTCAACCTCCTCCCGACGAATCCGTGCCGACCGCCATGTCAGTGAGTCAATCGGTCGGGACAGCGGCGGACAACACGGTGTTTCGACGACGCTCAGCCGCCCAACAGACGTGCGACGGCCGCCGCTCGCGCCGACCGTCCACGCAGGCCCAACTTGGTGTAAATACTGGTGAGATGCCGCTCCACGGTGCGCACCGAAATCGACAACTCCCGCGCGATCTGCGAGTTGTCGATACCGCGGCCGACAAGTCGAATGACATCGAGTTCACGGTGACTGAGACTGCGCACCGCGCTTGGCGTGTCCACCGCGGACACCGCATCGGCGGAGATGAACGATCGGATCTCATGGACCACATCGGTCCAGACCGGCTCGTCGGAAAGAGTGATGTGATTGTCACTGTCCAACGTCATCAGGCGGGCGCCCGCGATGCCGGTGGCGAGCTGTCGGCCCTCGGCGAAGGGATTGACTCGGTCGCCCCTCGCGTGAACGACCAAGGTCGGCTGCGTGATCGCCGGAAGCAACGCACGCACATCGGCAATCCCCCGCTCGTATCGTGACCGTGTGGCGTTGTCGGCAGTCGTCGCCCGGGCCTGCAGGTCGTCAAGCCATGAGGCCTGTTCCTCGGTGGCTCCGGGGATCATCAGCTGGGTGAACACCCGCCGAAAAGTGCTGTCGGGCCGTGCCCATCCCACCTTGATCAGCTGTTGGAGCGTGCGTTCGAGTTCCATCTCGCCGTCATCGCGATCGATGGCGGCGTACGTGCCATAGAGAATCAGCCGGCTCACTCGCTCGGGACACCGTGCGGCGTAGGCGATCGCGACGGGACCGCCCTGAGACATGCCCAGGATCGCGCAACGGTTCAGACCGGCCGCTTCGATGACAGCGGCGAGATCGTCGACACGCGCGTCCAATCCGAAATCCCCGACGTCCCAGTCCGACATGCCAAAACCGCGCTCGTCATAACGGATCACCGTCGCGATCTGCCCCAGATCGATCAGGAAGTGCCGCCAGACCGGGCTCTGCCAATCGAATTCCAAATGGCTCAGCCAGCACGAGGCCAACAGCAGCGGCGGACCCGCGCCGTGCACGGCGTAGGCGATCCGAGTACCGTCCGCGCTGCGGCAGAATCGCGTGTCCCGGGTCGCCGAGTTCGACGTGGCCGTCGGCGCCATCAGTCGAGGATACCGGCTCGCACCTCACTTTTCTCCGCCCGCATCCAACGGTTCGGACCGACGCTTCGGTGTCCGCACCTCATGCGGCAGATGTTCGTCCGCGCCGCCGACGCCGACCGCCGGATCGGCGTGGTGCTGATCGACCGTGATGATGTTTATCGTGGCAATGCCTACTAGGGCCACTGGGTGACCGCGGCCTCGGTGACGTGTTCGCCGAGGGCCGGCAACGGAATCGGCGTCGCGGTACGCAGCGCGATTGTCATCAGATGGTCAGCTCCCCGCTGCGCCGACGAGGTCGAGCGCGGCGCGCACGATGCTGCCGGTGTCGATGCCGTGGTGGCGGTAGACGTCATCGAGTGATCCGACCTGGCCGAAGCGGCTGACGCCGAGCGCGGCACCGGCGACTCCGCGGATACCGGTGAGGAATGCCAAGGTGTGCGGGTGGCCGTCGAGGACGGTGACCATCGGGGTGGCCCGATCGGCCGGGAACGCCTGGTCGAGAATCCAGGTGGGCGCCTCGGCGAGACCACGCCGTGCCTGTTGCGCCTCAAAGAGCAGGCCCGGACTGGTGACACACACGACGTCTGCCGCGATGTCCTGAGCGGCCAAACGATCTGCAGCCGCCAGGGTTTCGGTCATCAACGCGCCCATACCGACGAGGGTGACCACCGGATCGGCAACCCTGCGCAGCGGGTAGGCCCCGGCGACCACCTGACGGCGCCGACGTTCCCGGGCCGCGGGATCGGTGGGCACCGCGGCCAGCGACTGATCGACCGGCCGGGTCGACAGGCGCAGGTACGCCGAACTCCCATCGGGGCGCCCAAGCAGACGCATCGCGGCGAGCAGTGTCCATTCGGTGTCGATCACGAACGCGGGTTCCCAGCTGACGCAGCCGGGTTGTTCGAGACCGATCGAAGGGGTCGTGATCGACTGGTGGGCACCGCCTTCCGCGGCAAGGGTGACCCCCGACGGCGTACCGACCAGGATCGATTGACCGCCGGCATAGATGCCGTAGGACCACGGTTCCAGAGCTCGCTCCACGAACGGGTCGTACATCACGCCGATGGGAAACAGCGGCTGGCCCCAGCGGCTCCAGGTGGCCCCCAGCTCACCCATCAGCCCAACGAGATTCGTCTCCGCGATCCCGAGCTCCATGTGCTGACCGGTCGGCTTCTCCCGCCAGTGCATGATCGTCTCGGCGTCGTCGTCGAACCAGTTTCGTCGCTCGGCCGGCGACCAGATCTCCACCTTGTTCAGCCACCCGGCGAGGTTCGTCGTCGAGCTGACGTCCGGGCTCACGGTGACGATGCGTTCGGCCGACTCCGGGGCGTCGCGGGTCAGGGCGAGCAGCGCCCGACCCAGAGCGGCCTGCGTGGTCGACGTCCCGCCCGGTGTGCGGCCGAGATCATCAGGAACCGTTGGCGGAGTGTGCATCTGGATCGGCGCGCGGGCCAGTCGGCGTGCGGTCTGCGCGCACATCCGTCCCGCGTCGGTCTCGGGGTCGAATCGGGCCCACGGATGTCGGGCATCCATCGTCATCTTCGCTGCCAACTCGTCGAACTGCTCCACCGTCAACAGCGACGAGTGATTCTGCGGGTGTCCCTCGGTGGGCAGACCGTGTCCCTTGATCGTGTACGCGATGATGACCGTCGGCCGGGTGTCGTCGATGTCGGCGAAAGCCTGACGCAACGCGTCGAGATCGTGGCCACCCAGGTTGCGGATCGCGGCCGTCAGGGTCGCATCGTCGAGTTCTGCGATGAGAGTGGCGATCTCCGGTGCTCGCTCCCCGTCACCTGGTATCCGAGACCGTAATTCCTCTGCGGTGCAGCGCAACAGCCGCTGATACTCGGCGTTGGGCATGCTCAGGATGCGCTCGCGCAACGCATCTCCGCCCGGGCGGGTGAACAGCGTCTCGAGGAGCCGTCCGAACTTGACGGTGATCACCTGCCAGCCGGCGGCGTCGAACATGCTCGCCAAACGCCCGGCCGCGATGTTGGGGACCACCCGGTCCAGCGACTGTCGGTTGAGGTCGACGATCCACACGATCTCGCCGAGATCACGAACCGACGGGTCGAGAATCGCCTCCCACACCGCTCCCTCGTCGAGTTCGGCATCGCCGACCAAGGAGTACTGACGACCCTTACCGGCCGGGCCGATCTTGGCGTCGACATAGCGACGTGCAATCGCACCCCAGATCGGTGCCGTGGCACCGATCCCGACGGATCCGGTGGAGTAGTCGGCGGGATCGGGATCCTTGGTGCGGCTCGGATAGGACTGGAGCCCGCCGAATTCACGCAGCGTCGTGAGATAGCGCTCGTCGAGGTTGCCCAACAGGTAGTTGATCGCATGCAGCACAGGCGATGCGTGCGGTTTCACCGACACCCGGTCGGCGTCGGTGAGATGTTCGAACCACAGTGCGGTCATGATCGACGTGATCGACGCGGACGAGGCCTGGTGGCCGCCGACCTTCAGCCCGGACGGGTTGGGGCGAACACGATTCGCGTGATGAATGATGGCCGTGGACAACCACAGCACGCGCTCCTCGATGCTGCGGAGGGCGTCCGGCGTGACGGTGTCGGCGGGGCGCTCGAACGGATCGAGTATCTGTGCTGACTTCATGGGAGGCATCCTTACCCGGTTCTGTGTGCAGAACTCACCTCTCAGTCGACCACCGGCCTGCAGATCAATCAAGCGATGCCGGGAGATCTCAGCATTGTGCACACCATCCCTCCGAAGGCCGGATCATCGGTGAGCAGTCTGCGCAACCGCGTCGAAACCGGTTGTGTGCCAGCGCGGCCGCTGAGACATTCGGCCCGCTCGCTGCGCTCCCGGCGCCGGCGCCGGTTGGTGTCACTCCGTAGTCAACCGTTCCAGCAACCCGGAGATCCGGTAGTCGACCAGTTTCCGCATCACGAGTGCGGTGGTCGTCCGGGTGACCCCGGGGATGTCGAGAATCTGGCCGGCGATTCGATACAGATCATCCGCATCGCGGGCGACGACATGCACGAGCAGGTCACTGATCCCGCTGAGCCCATGGACCTCGACGACCTCGGGAACATCACCCAGCGCTTCACCGATCGGCGTCAACTGGCTCTGGGTGACATTCGTCAGGATGAACGCCGTGAGCGGGTAACCCAACGCCGCCGGATCGATGCTGCGTTCGAAGGAGCGCAACACTCCCCGTTGCTCCAGCTTCGACAGCCGGGCTTGCACGGTGTTCCGCGAGAGTTGTGTCCGATCCGCGATCGCCAGCACGGTGGCTCGTGGATCCTCGGCGAGCGCGGCCAGGATGCTCCCGTCGATGGCATCCACCGCTGCGGGCGGCTGGGAGTTGGGCATGGTGACAACTTTCCGAATCCGTGCGCATACCGGCATGCGCTGCGGCGTGCGTTCACGACAGTGCTGCAAGCAGCGTACTGCCACGACCGCCCCGGGTATCCCGACCTGAGATGCTGTAGCGCATGAGCACCATCGTCTTCGTCCACGCCCATCCCGACGACGAGGCCACGGCCACCGCGGGCAGCATGATTCGCGCCGCACGTGAGGGGCACCGGGTGGTCGTCGTCTACTGCACCGACGGCGACCCGGGAGAACACGGCGACGGCGACGTGCCCGACGATCTGGCTCCCGGAGAGACTGTGGCGATGAGACGGCGCGGTGAAGCCGAGGCGTCGGCGGCGATCACCGGCACCGCCCGCGTGGCGTGGCTCGGATACGCCGATTCGGGGATGACCGGATGGACCCAGAACGGCACCGACGGCGTCTTCTCCCGCGCGCCCGTCGAGGAAGCGGCTCGACGTCTGGCCGACATCCTCGACGAGGAGGACGCCGACGTCGTCATCGGCTACGACTGGCACGGCGGCTACGGTCACCCCGATCACGTGATGCTGCACCACACCACCCGCGCCGCAGCAGAACTCGCCGCCAAGCGACCACGCTATCTGGAGGTCACGATGAATCGTGACCTCATGCGGCAGATGTTCGTCCTGGCCGCCGAGATGGGCCTGTTCGGCGAAAAGGACTCCGCCGGCGAGAACGACACCGGCGGATTCGACCCGGATGCCCCGGGCGACGACGGCAATCCGATCGGCACACCGGAAGCCGAATTGCATTGGGCCGTCGATCTCGGCGACGACGTGGCGGCCAAACGCGAAGCGTTGGCCTGCCACGCCAGCCAGAGCGACGTTCGTCAGCTACTGGCGATACCGGTCGAGGCGTTCCCGTTCGCCTTCGGCACCGAGCATTACATCGAACCCGGCCGGCCGCCCGGCATGGTGCGGGGCTGGTGGCTCGACGCGGGCTGACACCCCGGCATCACAACGGGTTACGACGATCCGGGGTTACGCGGATCCCGGGTTACGACGATCCGAAGCTCGGGAGTTCGAGGCCGCCCAGCGAGCCGTTGCCACTCCGGACCGCGAAGTTGGTCGTGCAGCCGTTGAAGGTCACGTTGTCGACGTGCACGGTGCCGCTGCCGCTGTTGGGCTGGCTGGAGATCCCGTAATACTCGACGACCGTGGTCTTTCCGCCTGAGTTGGCGGCGGTGGTCAGCTCGGCGAGGGTGCCGGTCTGGCCCCGCGGGATCGTGCCCAGGGCGCGGGTTGCCCACCATTGATCGGACGACGCGGCGTCAGGCGCACCCGCTACGTCGGAAGCCGACCAGACCAGCGTCGCAAAGCCATTCCCTTCACCGGTGTTCGCGCCGGTCACCCGGATCTGCCAGTTCGCATTGCCCGTGGACTTGTGGAAGGTCAACGGCTTTCCGGCCAGCTGGGTCAACGGCAGATCACCCGCCGAGTGGTACGACGCCTGCCGCGGCACCTGCGGACTCGTCGTGAACTGCAGTGATCCGTCGTCGTCGTTCACGTTGGTGGCCGTGATCTTGCCTGCCAGACCGGTCTCGTCCGGGAAGCTGTTTCCCCAGCCGTTCGGCGCCGTCGGTGTCGCGATCCGCGCGCAGTTCGCCGACGACACCGGCGCCGCCGACGCCGTTGCCGGGACCATCAGGGATGCGGCACCCACGACCGCTCCGGCCGCAAGCACCCTGGTCATCACACGTTTCATCAGGTATTCGCCTCCGTCACATCGCCATTGGTGGACTTGGTTGCACTACGCAACAGACTCGCCGGTAACAGCGGCACATATCCGCTATCCACG
This sequence comes from Gordonia sp. L191, assembly GCF_030077625.1. Classification (NCBI taxonomy): domain Bacteria; kingdom Bacillati; phylum Actinomycetota; class Actinomycetes; order Mycobacteriales; family Gordoniaceae; genus Gordonia; species Gordonia sp. L191. Next base: position 4,993,557 of record NZ_CP125996.1, read on the forward strand.
GTTTCGGACATTTCCCCCGATGAGACGACAGGCGCCCTCGACACGACACGTGCCCGCCGGCTCGCCGAGCGAGCCAACGGGCACGTGTCGATTGGACCTCGTGGGAACGATCAGACGTCGCGTGGAACGATCAGACGCCGACCGCCGCGCCGGTCAACGGCGGGTTCGCCGACAGCACGGCATTCTCATCCTCGCTGAAAGCCCTTGCCCGCGAGAGGAATCGCACTCCTTCGGGGGACTCGAGGCTGAATCCGGCACCACGTCCGGGTACCACGTCGAGGATCAACTGCGTGTGTTTCCACAGTTCGAACTGGTCGCCATTGATCCAGACCCGTACCGCCGGAATGGGTTCGGGCAGATCGACCTCGCCGACCAGCACGTCGCGCTGGCCCACTCGGTACTCCCCGACGGGGTAGCACATGGGGGCGGAACCGTCACAGCATCCACCGGACTGGTGGATCATGAGTCCGCCGTGCAGCTCCGACAACTTGGTCAGGAGCTGCACGGCGGCGTCTGTGGCGACCACCCGATCAGGAACGTTCTGTTCGGTGGTCATCGTTGCACCTCTTCGGTTTAGAAGAATCCCTTCGCACTCTGAGCGTATCCGACCAGGAGGTTCTTGGTCTGCTGGTAGTGCTCGAGCATCATCAGGTGGGTCTCGCGTCCGATGCCGGACTGCTTGTATCCACCGAAGGCGGCGTGGGCCGGGTAGTCGTGGTAGGTGTTGGTCCACACACGACCGGCCTGGATCTCACGGCCCGCACGGTAGGCGGTGGCACCGTCGCGGCTCCACACGCCGGCACCGAGTCCGTAGAGGGTGTCGTTGGCGATGTGGATGGCGTCTGCGTAGTCCTTGAAGGTGGTCACGGCCAGCACCGGGCCGAAGATCTCTTCCTGGAAGATGCGCATCTTGTTGTGGCCGTCGAACACCGTCGGCTTGATGTAGTAGCCGCCGGAGAGGTCGCCGCCGAGGTCGGCCGGCTCGCCACCGATGAGGACCTTCGCGCCCTCTTCCTTTCCGATGGCCAGGTATGAGCTGATCTTCTCGAACTGGTCGTTGGAGGCCTGGGCGCCCATCATGGTGTCGGTGTCGAGCGGGTTGCCCTGCTTGATCTTCGAGACGCGGTCGACGGCCTTGCCGATGAAGTCGTCGTAGATGTCCTCCTGGATGAGCGCGCGGCTCGGGCAGGTGCAGACCTCACCCTGGTTCAGCGCGAACATCGAGAAGCCCTCGAGCGCACGATCGAGGAAGCCGTCGTCGGCGCTCATCACATCGTTGAAGAAGATGTTGGGGCTCTTGCCGCCGAGCTCGAGGGTGACCGGGATCAGGTTCTCCGACGCGTACTGCATGATCAGGCGGCCGGTCGTGGTCTCACCGGTGAAGGCGATCTTGCGGATGCGGTTGCTCGATGCGAGCGGCTTGCCCGCTTCCACACCGAAGCCGTTGACGACGTTGATCACGCCTGCGGGCAGCAGGTCGGCGATCAGGCTCATGACGTAGAGGATCGACGCGGGGGTCTGCTCGGCCGGTTTGAGGACGACGGCGTTACCTGCGGCGAGCGCAGGGGCGAGCTTCCACACGGCCATGAGGATCGGGAAGTTCCACGGGATGATCTGGCCGACCACACCGAGCGGCTCGTGGAAGTGGTAGGCGACGGTGTCCTCGTCGACCTCCGAGATCGAGCCTTCCTGGGCGCGCAGGGCGCCGGCGAAGTAGCGGAAGTGGTCGACGGCGAGCGGGATGTCGGCGGCGAGGGTCTCGCGGACCGCCTTGCCGTTGTCCCAGGTCTCGGCAACGGCGATCTTCTCCAGGTTCTCCTCGAGACGATCGGCGATGCGCAGCAGCACCAGCGAACGTTCGGCGACCGAGGTCTTGCCCCACTGCGGTGCGGCCTTGTGCGCGGCGTCGAGTGCGAGATCGATGTCCTCGGCGGTCGACCGGGCGACCTCGCAGAAGGTCTTGCCGTCGACCGGCGACGGATTCTCGAAGTACTGACCCTTCACCGGCGGGGTCCACTGACCACCGATCCAGTTGTCATAACGCGACTCAAAGCTCATCACCGAACCCTCGGTACCCGGCTTCGCGTAAACAGTCATGTGTGTCCAGCTCCTCAGTGCAGTAACAGGCGTCGGCCAGTTGCGGGATGCCACACCGAGCCGCGACGGCAGCCGATGTGATCTGTTCCACACAGTAGGAGGGCTGTGGTTGCAGCCACGTTGCAGATGCGTTCACAACGTTGCATCGCCGCGAAACCGCAGGTCAAGAGTCGTCGGCGGTCGACCCGATCCACCCGCCGTTGGCCCGACGTTGGGTCGGCCGAAAGGGGGAATTCGTACCGATTACCTGTTGCACAAGGCGGGATTTGCGGTAGTCAAGTCCCGGAAGGTGCATCGAGTTCACGAGAGGGTGGCGCCACGATGGTTCTCGCTCAGAACGATCCCGCACAACGCAACACGGCCGGCGCTCGCGACGAGTCCCACCCGCGTCCGCTCGTCACATTGGGCGTCGGCCTGCTGCTCGTGGTGCTGTGCATCGCGACCACCATCGCGGCGGCGCTGCTGCTCATCGGTTCGATGGCCGACGCGCAGCTCTGAGCCAGCCCGGGCCGCACACCCACGCCTCGGCGCGGCCGCCGCGCACCACCAAATGACGCAGCCATGCACTATAGCGAATTTGATATAGCCTATTCTGCGTGAAACGCCTGTTGGTGCTGGGGGGCTCGACCATGCTGGTGGCCGTCGCCCTTTTCTGGCCATGGATCATCGGGTATGCCGGGTCCACCGACGCAACCGACGATCCGGCATCCATCTCCGACTACCACGCCGATTACCGCATCGCCGCAGACGGCACTCTCGACGCGTCGGAGACGGTCACTGCCGACTTCCCGCCCGGACGCCACGGGATCTACCGCTTCTGGGACGTCGTCGACGCCTCCGATTCCTCCGCACGCCTCACCCCGACCGACATCCGTGTCCGTCTCGACGGCGGCGACGTGCCGGTCTCGACCTCCTGGCATCACAACGGGCGCTATCTGGTTGCCCGGATCGGCGATCCGGACCACCATCTCACCCCCGGCGCCCACACCTTCACCATCAGCTATGCGATCCACGGAGTGCTCGTCGCCGGGCCGCAGGGCCACGGCTCACTGTTGCGGTGGCGTGTGGTCGCCGACGGTTGGCAGATGCCGATACGCCGATCCACTGTCACGGTTCGGTTTCTGGCGAGGCCCACCGACGTGGCGTGTGACACCGCCGCGCGAGCCGGATGCACGGTCGGCACCCCGCCCGGTCAACCCGAGCGCGCCACGGTGACGACCGGGCCACTGCCGCCGCGCACCGGGGTGGCAGTGACTGCCACGCTTCCACTCGCGGCCCCGGCACGGACACAGGTGTCCTGGCCGCAGCAGTGGGATTCGATCCTCGGTCGCTCGCGAACCGGGGTGCTGGTGCTGACGGTGATCTCACTGATCACCCTGTGCCTGGGACTGTGCGCCACTTTCGGTGTGCCACGCCGGAATCCGGCTCCCACGGCCGCGCTCGAACCACCCGCGAACCCGGACGATCCCGCCCAGCCGCTCAATCCGGTCCAGCTGTTCGTCGCGGCACACGGCTCGATGCCCGCCAATGCCGTGTCGGTGATGATCGTCTACATGGCCGAACGCGGACTGGTGAAGTTACGCCGCAACGGGGAGAAGTGGTCGGTCATCTCACTGGCCACCACCGACGAATGGCAGCGTGCCGATCCGCTCTGCCGGCGGATGGGCGCAACGATGCGCATCCGCGGCGAGGGTTTGAAACTGGTCACCGGCACGGCCGCAGCAGCCGAGGCCTTGCACTCGGCCCGCACCAACCTCGCGGCGGCCACCGCGCAGTGGGCGGCCGACTCCGGGATCACGTTGCACACCAACGCACTTCGCAACTATCGCATCGTCGTCGGCGCTCTGTTCGTCGTCGCGTTGGTTGCCATGGCCGCCCAATGGACACCGTTCACGTTGGCAGTCCTACCGATCGCGGCGCTCGGTATCGGCAGCAGCGGATTGTTCGTCCGCGGCGCGACACTGCGTGATGGTCTGCGCCCCGCGGGCGAGCTGTCCCGACAGGCCGCGGGATTCGAACACCGACTTCGCAGAGCGTCCGCCACGGCCGGACCGGCCGGACCGGCCGACGTCTACTCGAGACTTCTCCCGTTCGCCATCATGTTCGGGTGTGCGACGACATGGACCAGTGGTCATCTCAAGGCATCCGGGCTCCACGCACTGCCGAGCTGGCTGTCCGGGACGGGCACCGCCGTCTCCGGCGACCTCGTCCACCCCGACCCCGCCACGTCGACGTTTCACAGCTTGAACTCCAGCGTGGTGGCCACGGCGTCGTCGTTCGGTGCGTCGAGCGGGTCGATGCACGCCGGCGGATTCGGGGGTGGTGGATTCGGGGGCGGGTTCAGTGGCGGGGGCGGGTTCAGTGGCGGGGGCGGCTACGGCGGTGGGGGTGGCGGCGGGGGCTCGTGGTGATCGGCGGTGACATCGCCGGCGGATGCCCCATCGGTGGTTCGCGTCGACGCAGATGAGCCACCTACGAATACAACTTCCACGGATCCGGCGCGACACGCCGTGGATTTCGCGTCGGCGGCCCGCTCACGTGGAAGTTGTATTCGTAGATCGGCCTGCTACACGACCACTGCGCCCGGGCACAGCAACGGAACGTCTCTCCGCACACGCGCATAGAGCCCGTCGAGCGTCTCACCGTGCCCGCTCACGGTGGTGAAGCGCGCGGTCGACCCGGTTCCGGCCGGCACGATGGACACCTCGACGAGAAACAGCGGAACCTGTGCGGACGCGCCGAACGCCACCTGGATTCGGCCGGGCCGATTCTCGACGAGATGGACCACCGGCTCGGACCCAGCCGGCGTCGGTCGGGCACCGATCACGGTGAGCAGCCGCTCATGGAGTTCGCCGGGCCCGACGGGGGCGGTGACCGTGGCAGCAGCGGTTGTTCCGTCCACCCCGACAGCAGGAGGCGGTGGAGGCGGAGGCGGCACCACCGCCGGCCGCGGCAGGTGCGGTCGGGGTTGCGCACCCGGCCACGTGGCCGGTCCGGCCGGACCGCCGGCAACGCCCCCGTTCTGCAGGCTCCGCGCGAATGCGGAACCGGTGCGACCCAATGCAGTACCGGTCCGGTGGGCGGTGTTGCCGAGCTGCGACAGTTGGGCGCCGAGGTTGCGCGGCCAGCCGACATTGCGCTGTCGGAGCACCGTGCCCACCGCTGCACACACCAGCGCGAGAATGAGACACGGAATCCCGAAGACCAGGCCGGAGGCATCAGTCGACGACGAGGTGGCGCCGGAGTAGTACTCGGTGGTCACCGTTGTCTCGATGCTCATGATCCCGAGGAGTCCGACGCCGAACAGCGGCAACGACATGCTGCGCAGCACCCCACCCGGCGTCACCGCGAACGCAGCGAGCAGCCCCACCCAGGCGACGACGGCACCGACGACCATCATTGCCAACGAACTCGCCACGAAGGCACCTGCCAGCACCGACAACGCACCGATTCCGGCAAGCGCGAACCCACCACGTCGGACCATGGGGGCGGCGCTACGGGAACTACCGAAATCCGACATGGGTGGACAGTACCCAGCACTTCCCGCAGCCGGTATCACCCGAACGGCCGATACCCAGGGCGGAACCCTTACACCCCGTATCGCTTGTCCAGCAACCTGATTCGCCCGCCGACCACGGCGCGGTCCGGATGTCCCACGGGGAGGCGGTGCTCGAGTCGGCGCCACGCGACGAGATCGTCGCGACCGTGGATCGATGACGTCCAGGTCCGCAGGGCGCCGACATCACCCTCGGCGATCACCCGTGACCGCACATCCTCACGGACCACTTCGAAGATCTCGCTGATGCCCGGTGCCGACGACTCCCCCAGCAGTCCGCCTCGGCCGAGTTCGTCGATCACCGACGACAGTTCGCCGCGCTCGGCGATGCGACGGCGCAGGTCCGCGACGTCGGAGGTCATGTCGACGGTCAGGCGGTAGGGCCGTGAGGTGACCACGTCGTTGCCGAGATCACGGCGCAGCCTCGAGATCTCGGCGCGCACGGTGACCGGGTCGATGCCGTCGCCGGCCAGGTGCATGGCCAGTTGTTCGGTATTGAGGCCCTCGGGATACTCCTGCAGCAGCAACAGGATCTCGGCGTGCCGGCGTGACAGCGTCCGCTCACCGGCCGGATCACCCTCCCGATGCCACCGATAGCTGTTGTCGCCCAACACCGTCAGCCGTGCGTCGCCCTTGTCCGCAGACGCCGCGAAGGTCGCCGGGTCGGCCAGGTTGACCGCCTGGGACTGCAGTTCGCGCTCGACTGCGGCCACCACCGAGCGGACGGCGGCCAGGGCGAACGGTGCGGCCACCTCGCGACCGCCGGTCACGTCGATGACGCCGATGACATGTCCGGTCACCGGGTCGTGGACGGGCGCGGCGGCACAGCTGAAATCCTGCACCGAGCCCGCGAAGTGTTCCGGGCCGATCACCTGCACACCCTTGCCGACCGCGAGCGCCAGGCCCGGGGCATTGGTGCCGACGACGTCCTCACTCCACACCGAACCCTCGACGAAGTTGATGCGGCTCGCCCGGTCGACGGCGTCGGTGCTGCCCTCGACCCACAGCAGTCGGCCGACCTGATCGGTGAGGGCGACGACGACGCCGGAGTCGGCGATGTCGTCGAGCATCAACGACTGCACGAGCGGGCGCACCGACGTGATCGGATGAGCCTCGCGATACCGCGTGAACTCGGCCATCGTCATCGTCGCGCTGGTGTCGTCCTCGGGGAGCGCCTCGGTCGGATCGACCCCGCGCGACATCGACCTCGACCACGAATCGCGCACCACGGAACGCACCGCGTCGGAGGGCGGTGTGATGCCGGAGAGGAAATCCTCATAGGCACGCCGGATGCGCGACGAGCCGAGTTCGGTCATAGGTCTTCTCTCAATTGCCTCTGTGCGGTCGATTATGCCAAGTCGGGTGTGACGCGGGCTACAGGCGGCCTGCGATCCGTCCCGAACGACCTCGGGATTCACGCAGGCGGTCACGGTAGCCAGGCGTTGCGACGCGGGTACCTCGCCCGCAGATATCCGTATAAATAGGTGCTGATCAGCAGTGCGACGGCGCTGCCGACGGCCGGCCACAAGAAAACGTTGTTCATCGAATCCCTGATCGCCGCCACCGCCCAGCCGATCGCGAGCAGGATCACCGCGATCGTTGCGAGCAACCGGATCACCAGCACGACGGTGGTGATGACCCACCACGCGGTGACACGTGCACGCTGGGCGTCCGGGGCCATGGGCACAGGTTAGCCAGGGCCCACGACACCACGCATGACATCGGGTATACCCTTGCGGTCCCCTGTTCGTCGGGGTGGCGGCCGGCGGTCATCCAACGTTGCACCACGATCCCCCCCGACAGCGGACAATGGGCGCATGCGCACACTCCTCAACATCATCTGGCTGGTGCTCTGCGGGTTCTGGATGGCGATCGGATACGTCGTCGCCGGAATCATCTGCTGCATCCTGATCATCACGATCCCCTTCGGCATCGCGTCCTTCCGGATCGCCAACTACGCACTGTGGCCGTTCGGGAGAACCGTCGTGCGCAAACCACAGGCAGGTGCCGCGTCGACCATCGGCAACATCATCTGGCTGATCTTCGCCGGGATCTGGCTGGCCATCGGGCACATCACCTCCGGCATCGCGTTGTACCTGACGATCATCGGCATCCCGCTGGGCATCGCCAGTTTCAAGATGGTGCCGTTGTCACTGCTACCACTCGGCGCCGAGATCGTCGACGCCGACCAGCCGCAGGCGGGCTACATCGCCACCCCGCCCCCGCCGCAGCGGTACTGACCCATCCGAACGGGCGTCGAGTCCGAACTTCGGGCATGACAACCTCGGGTCCACCGGCACCCCGCACCAGCCGTCCCCACCGTGTCGCGGTGGTGGGCAGTGGCGTCGCAGGTCTGGTTGCCGCCTACCGGCTCTCCGCCGACGCCGACGTCACCCTGTTCGAGGCCGATCACCGTCTCGGTGGCCACGCCCACACGCACTCGATCACACAGTCCGGGGTCGGCGGCACCGTCGCCGTCGACTCCGGGTTCATCGTCCACAACGACCGCACCTACCCCACCCTGCTGCGGCTCTTCGACGAGCTCGCGGTGCCGACCCAGGAGACCGACATGTCGATGTCGGTGCACTCCGAACGCACCGGTCTGGAATATGCGGGAGCCCTGGGCCTCTCGGGGCTCATCCCGACCGCGCGCACCCTCACCCGGGGCCGTTACCTGTGGATGCTCGGCGAGGTCGTGCGCTTCCATCGCGCCGCACGCAAGGTCCTCGACACCCCCGACTCCGACGAGCCGATCACCGAGTTCGTCGCCCGCGAGAAGCTGTCGGATTACTTCGTCGATAACTTCCTGCTGCCCCTGATCGCCGCGGTGTGGTCGTGCGATGCGCGCACCGCACAGGCCTATCCGGCGCGCTACCTGTTCACCTTCCTGGCCCACCACGGGATGCTGTCGGTGTTCGGGTCGCCGACGTGGCGGACCGTCGTCGGCGGTTCGATCACCTACGTCGACGCCGTCGCCGACCACCTGCGTGCCCATCGCGGTCGCATCCACCTCGGCGCGCCGGTGCGCTCCGTCGAGGATCTCGGTACCGCGGTCGCGGTCACCGCCGACGGTCACCCCACCGAGCAGTTCGACGCCGTCGTCCTCGCGACCCATCCGCACCAGGCCCTCACCGCACTCGGCCACCCGACCGCCGCGCAGCGACGGGTCCTCGGCGCCATCTCCTACTGCGCGAAACCCGCTGTCCTACACACCGATATCTCGTTGCTGCCGCACGCCCGCCGGGCCTGGGCGTCCTGGAATTACCAGATCCGCGCCGACCACGCACCGACCGACGCGCTCGATGGTTCCGGCGTCGCCGTCACCTACGACATGACGCGTCTGATGCGGCTGCCCACCGCCGACCCCCGCATGCTCGTCACCCTCGGCCGCACCGACCTCGTGGACGAATCGACGATTCTCGCCGAGATGACCTACGAGCACCCGATCTACACCACCGAATCGGTTGCTGCACAAGCACTCCTCCCCGATATCGACAGTGATCGCATCGTATTCGCCGGCGCCTACCACGGGTGGGGATTCCACGAGGACGGCGCGGCGTCCGGCGAGCGCGCCGCCCGGCGGCTGGCCGATTCCCTCCACCGTGTGGCCACCGAATCCGTTGCCCTCCAGGATGATCCGACATGATCGGCCCGGCATCGCCCGCGACCCGGTTACCGGCCGTCGTCGCCACGCGCATCACCCACACGCGGCGTTCACCGCTGCGCCACACGTTCACCTACCGCAGCAGTTCGTGGCTCATCGATGTCGATGCACCACCCCGGTTTCGTGGTCTGCTGCGCCTGGCCGCCGATGTCCGGGCCGCCGACCATTTCCCGGAGCCGATGCGGCCGGGACAGTCGTTGCGGCAGCGTCTCGACGGTCATCTGCGCAGCGCGGGTGTCGCACCCGCCGACGGCCCGGTGTGCGCGCTGCTCTCGCCTCGCGTCGCCGGATACACGTTCAATCCGCTCAGCGTCTTCTGGTGCCACGATGCCGACGGCGCCCTCGCGCATGTGGTGGCCGAGGTGCACAACACCTACGGCGAGCGCCACTGCTATATCGTGACGCCCGACGCCGACGGCCGTGCCGAGGTGGACAAGGAGTTCTACGTCTCACCGTTCCACGATGTCTCCGGCCGCTATCGGCTACGTGTCCCCGAGCCGGATGACCAAGGCCGCGTGTCGGTCTCGATCATCCTCGACCGCCCGGGAGCCGGGCCCTTCGTCGCCGCCCTGACCGGACACGCCCGCCCGGCGACGGCCCGTGCGATCGTTGGAGCCCAACTGCGCACGCCTCTCGCCCCGCTCGTCGTCTCCGCCCGAATCCGGCTGCAGGGCATCGGATTATGGGCCCGCCGACTCCCGGTCCAACCCCGTCCCGATCATCTCGTTCATTCCACTCTCGCCTCCACCGCGACGAAAGGACACCGATGAGCACCCCCATCCATCGACCCGACGACTCCGAGGTCACCCCACCCGACGCCGGACGCTGGCCCGACGCCGCCGCGATCCCCACCGGCCGATCCGCGCGGGTCCGGGGCGCGGCGGCGTCCTGGCTGTTCCGACACGCCACCGCCGGACTCGACGTGCGCATCGAGTATCCGGACGGCACCCGCGGCGGCCGCCGTACCGACGATGTGCAGCCGCGCATGATCATTCGGCGTCCCACCGACTTCTCCCGACGCGTCGGCTCGCACGGGTTGATCGGATTCGGCGAGTCGTTCATGGCCGGCGACTGGAGCACCGACGACCTCGTTGGCGTCCTCACCCCGTTCGCCTCCCGGGTCGCGCGACTGGTCCCCCGACCCCTGCAGGCCCTGCGCCGGGTGGTGTTGCCGAAACACCCCGAGGACGAAGAGAACACGACGGCCAACACCCGCTCCAACATCTCGCGCCACTACGACCTGTCCAACGACTTGTTCGCCACCTTCCTCGACGAGACGATGACATATTCGAGCGCACTGTTCGTCGACCCCGAGTTCTCGTCCGAACACGCTGTGCTGCACCCACTCTGGGATGATCTCGCCGACGCCCAACGCCGGAAGGTGGACCGGCTGCTCGACCTCGCCGGCGTCGGGGAGGGCACGCGACTGCTCGAGATCGGAACGGGCTGGGGCGAATTGTGCCTGCGTGCCGCGGCGCGCGGGGCCACGGTCCGTTCGGTCACCCTGTCCTCCGAGCAGCGCGAGCTGGCGTTGCGTCGCGTCGCCGACGCCGGGTTCGCCGACAAGGTGCAGATCGATCTCCTCGACTACCGCGAGGTCGACGGCACCTACGACGCCGTCGTGTCGGTCGAGATGATCGAGGCGGTCGGTGAAAAGTATTGGCCGACATACTTCTCCACCATCGACCGCGTTCTCGCGCCCGGCGGGAAGGTCGCGATCCAGGCCATCACCATGCCGCACGATCGCATGCGCGCATCCCGCCACACCTACACCTGGGTGCACAAGTACATCTTCCCCGGCGGTCAACTCACCTCGCTGCCCGCGCTGCGCGCCGTCACCGACAAGCACACGACGCTGCGGCTGACCGACTCGCTGTCGATGGGCGCGCACTACGCCGAGACGCTGAGGCTCTGGCGCGAACGCTTCGATTCCCACCGGCGCCGGATCGCCGACCTCGGCTTCGACGCCACCTTCATGCGGATGTGGCAGTTCTATCTCGCCTACTCCGAGGCCGGATTCCGGGCCGGATACCTCGACGTCCACCAGTTGCTGTTCACCCGCAGCACGACCGGCACGGCTTCCCGGGAGCGGTCATGACCGGTTGGACGGGATTCCTCGTCCTGACATTGTCGTCGCTGATCCTGCTCGCGGTGATGCAGGCGATCACCTTCGCGATCGGCTACCGGATCGGGCGTTTCAACGTCGTCGACGTCACGTGGGGCCTCGGATTCGTCGCGGTCGCCTGGCTGTCGCTGATCCTCGGTGGCGGCGATCCCACGCGCCGCTGGCTGCTGGCGTTGGGTGTGAGCGTGTGGGGGCTGAGACTGGCCTGGCACATGGTGGGCAAGTCGAAGGGCAAGGGTGAGGACCCGCGCTACACCGAGATGCTGGAACGCTCCGGCGGCAACGGTTTCGCAGTCGTTGCCCGCAAGATCTTCGCGACGCAGGGGGCCGCGCAGTGGTTCGTGTCGCTGCCGATCCAGGTGTCGGCGGTCGCCGGCCCCACCCCCGCACTCGCATGGATCGTCGGCGGCCTGGGCATCGCACTGTTCGCCCTCGGGCTGTGCTTCGAGGCAATCGGTGACGCGCAACTGCGCGCCTTCAAGGCCGATCCCGCCAACAAGGGCGCGATCATGGATCGCGGACTCTGGGCGTGGACACGTCACCCCAACTACTTCGGCGACGCGTCGGTGTGGTGGGGCATCTGGCTGTTGGCGGCGACGTCGGGAGCGATGACCACCGGTCCCACGCTCGTCCCGTGTCCCGGCGTCCTCACCGTCCTGTCACCGGTGGTGATGACCTACTTCCTCGTGTTCGCCACCGGCGCCCGGTTGCTGGAGAAGTCGATGAGCACGCGACCCGGCTATCCCGAGTACCAGCAACGCACCTCGTATTTCTTCCCGCTGCCGCCCTCATCGACGCCAACGGCCGACTCCCGCGCCACGCCATGACCGCCGGGTTGGCGGTGGCCCGGCCGTCAGGCCGCACGATGACCCGGCCGGCAGGCCGCCCGATGACACAGCCGGCAGTCCGCCCGGTGTCACCGTTGCTCGGCCCGTCGACGACCGCACCGGGTGTTCTCCGGGCGAGCCGGACACCCGAATCGTTGAGCGCCCCCCTGCCGCGGGTTAGGGTGATCGGCGATGAGATCAGAGGCGTCGAGGTGACGGCAACCGACGGCCGCGAGGATGCGGCGCTGCCGGATCTGCTGGCGCGGATCGCCGACGGCGACTCGGCGGCGTTCGCCGAGTTCTATGACCGGACCGGGGATCGCGTGTACGGCATGGTCCTTCGCGTTCTGCGCGATCCGGGATACAGCGAGGAGACCACGCAGGAGGTGTTCCTGCAGGTGTGGCGGTCGGCCGACAAGTTCGATCCGGCTGCCGGTTCGGCGTTGAGCTGGCTGATCACCCTGGCGCACCGACGCGCGGTCGATCGGGTGCGCTCCGAGGTCGCCGGTGATCGGCGGGAGACGACCTACAGCCAGGCCACGGCGTCGATCAACTTCGATCAGGTCGCCGACGCCGTCGAGGTCCGGGAGGCACGTGAACGCGTCATCAACTGCCTCGGCAGTCTCACCGACATCCAGCGCGAGTCGGTGTCGCTCGCGTACTACCGCGGACTGACCTACCGGGAGGTCGCCGAGCAGCTCTCGGTCGCCCTGCCGACGATCAAGTCGCGTATCCGGGACGGTCTGGCGCGTCTGCGGGAATGCCTGGGGGATCGTGATGTCTGACGACGAACTGCTCGCGATGGCGCCGCTGATGGGGCTCGATGCCCTGTCACCGGCCGAGCTGGACTCGGTCCGACGCCGTCGTGCCCGGGCCGACGAGGCGGTACGTGCGGAGTTCGACGCCCTCGTGGCCGCGACCCGGGAGACGATGGCCACGGTCAGCGCGTCGACCGCCACGGCCCCGCCCGCCGAACTGCGCGCCCGGCTGTTGGCTGCGGCCACGGCGGAAGCCCGGGAGGCCACCGGATCGAGCACCGCCGGGGTCCGCGAGATCCGCCCGCGATCGGCCGATGACGCCGCACGCGCTGATGCCCCGACGGCCGGGCCGTCGGGCGGTGCTGCGGCAACTCCCGACGTCGCCCGGACCGGACGCCGGATTGCCTATCTCGCCGCTGCCGCGGTGGTCGCCGTCGCGGTCGGAGCCATCGGATGGGCCATCGGCAGTGGACTGCCGAGCAAGACCACCACCGAGCAGCCCACCGCCGCCAAGGTGTTCAGCGCCAAGGACGTTCGGGTGAGCTCCGGGGCGGTGGCCACCGGGCGCGCGTCGGTGACCTACTCCGAGCGCGCCGATGCCGCGGTCCTGGTGATGAACGACGTTCCGCCGCCCCAGCCCGGCACCGTCTACCAGATGTGGCTGCTCGGCCCGCAGGGCGCCACCTTGGCCGGCACGATGACCGACAAGGACATCGCGCCCTCGACGACTGCTGTCATCCCCCACATCGGCGACGCGACGGCACTGGGTTTCAGTGTCGAACCCGCTGCCGGCGCAACGTCTCCCGGTTCTATCGTCGCCGAGCTCCCGCTGCGCTGATCATGTCGCCCAACACGGCTCCCGTCCCCTCGGCGACGGGAGCCGACTCGGCCACGAACTGCTCACCTATTGACAGAACACCCGGCCGCCACAACACTTGTTGCAACAGATGCGCAGCGTTGCGCACAGAGCAACATCGTGAACCGTCGTCCTTCGGCGCTCGCGCACGTCCACGCGCCCGTGCGAGCCCTGACCGCCACCGTGGGTGCGTCCCCCGATCTCGTTCGTGTTCGCTGTCTCATCATGTTCATCCCGTCTTCGTCACACACCGTGAGAGCACCATCCACCCAACGCGGAGAGGCCACTTCACGTGAGCACCACCGATCAATCCGTCTCGTCGGACACCTTTTCATCACCGCTTCTGGGCGAGGCCCAACTGTTCACCGCCGGGCGGTGGCATCACGCCGCCGACGGCGGTACCCGCGAGATCATCGACCCCGCGCTCGGTGAGAGCTTCATCCGGGTCGACGAGGCCACCCCCGAGGACGTGACCGCGGCGATCGCGGCCGCCCGCACCACCTTCGACGACGGCCGTTGGCCGGCCACCCCGGTCGCCGAACGCGCCGCACTGCTGCGCCGCATCGCCGATCTCCTCGTCCGGGACAAGGCCGAACTCGCCCGCATCGAGACCCTCGACACCGGAAAAACGCTGGCCGAGAGCGAGATCGACATCGACGACGTCGAGTCGGTTTTCCGCTATTACGCAAGTCTGGTGGAGACCGAGGCCGATCGGGCCGTCGACACCGGGGTGCCCGGGGTGATCAGTCGGGTGGTGCGCGAACCTATCGGGGTCTGTGTGCTGATCGCACCGTGGAACTATCCACTTCTGCAGATCTCGTGGAAGATCGCCCCTGCGTTGGCCGCCGGTTGCACAATGGTCGCCAAGCCCAGCGAGGTCACCCCGCTGAGCACCATCGCGTTCGTCCGGTTGTGCGAGGAGGCCGGTGTGCCTGCAGGTGTGCTGAATCTCGTTCAGGGAGCCGGTTCGTCGCTGGGTGCCGCACTCACCGACACCGACGAGGTCGATTTCATCTCGTTCACCGGCGGGCTCGCCACCGGGCGGATCATCTCCGAGACCGCCGCGCGTCACGTCACCAAGGTCGCCGTCGAACTCGGCGGAAAGAACCCGCACATCGTCTTCGCCGACGCCGACTGGGACTCGTCGGTCGAACAGGTACTCGCCGGGGTGTTCCTGCACTCGGGCCAGGTCTGTTCGTCGGGAACGCGCCTCATCGTCCACGAGTCCATCGCCGACGAGTTCGTCGACGCCCTCGTCGCCCGGGCCGGCCAGATCGTCATGGGCAACGGTCTCGACCCGGCAGCCAAGACCGGCCCCCTGGTGTCGCAGGCCCAGCTGGACAAGATGAACGCCCACGTCGCATCGGCCATCGCCGAGGGGGCACAGTTACGCTGCGGCGGCGGCCATCCCGAACGTGAGGGGCTCGCACCCGGCGGATACTGGTTCGCGCCCACCATCTTCGACCACTGCGATCGCATGATGTCGGTGGTCCGCGACGAGACCTTCGGGCCGATCCTGACCGTCGAGCGATTCAGCACCGAGGAGCAGGCACTCACCCTGGGCAACGACACCGACTACGGCCTGGCCGCCGGGGTACGCACCTCCGACGCCGCGCTGGGCGAACGCATGGTGCGCGGGCTGCGCCATGGGACGGTGTGGCTCAACGACTTCGGCTACTACACCCCGGCAGCCGAATGGGGTGGATTCGGGAAGTCCGGCAACGGACGTGAACTCGGCCCCACCGGTCTCGCGGAATACCAAGAGACCAAACATATCTGGCACAACACCGCGCCGTCGGCGTCGCAGTGGTTCACTCCGCACGAGGATGATCAACAGAAGGACGATCAATGAGTACAGCTCCCACTGGTGCGCCGAAGGATTCGGCGGACGAATCGTACGGCCTGTCCGACTTCGGCTACAAGGAGTCCCTCGACCGCTCCATCGGCAAGTTCGCCAGCTTCGCCGCGGGCGTCAGCTACATCTCGATCCTGACCGGCACCTTCCAGCTGTTCTACGTCGGTTTCGGCAACGCCGGCCCGGCCTATCTGTGGTCGTGGCCGATGGTCTTCGTCGGGCAGCTCTGCGTCGCACTATGTTTCATGGAGCTCGCCGCCAAGTACCCGGTGGCCGGATCGGTCTACAACTGGGCCAAGCGACTCGGGAGCCAACGCGTCGGCTGGTCGGCGGGCTGGCTGATGTTCACCGCATCGGTGGTCACCCTCGCGGCGGTCGCCCTGGCGATGCAGCTCAATCTGCCCCGACTGTGGAGCGGCTTCCAGATCTACGGCAGCGGTGACGATGCCACCGACTATGCGGTCAATGCGGTCATCCTCGGCGCGATCCTCATCGCTCTGACCACGGCCATCAACGCCTGGAGCGTACGGCTGATGTCATTGATCAATTCCGTCGGTGTGTTCGTCGAGCTGATCGCGGCGGTGTTGATCGCGATCATTCTGGCCTGCAACATCACTCGTGGTCCGCAGATCTTCTTCTCCACCAACGGCTATGGCGCGGGCGAGAGCAGCGGCTATCTCGGTGCGTTCCTGATCGCGTCGCTGGCCTCCGGGTACGTGATGTACGGCTTCGACACCGCGAGTTCGCTCGGTGAGGAGACCGTCGAACCCCGCCGAACCGCACCCAAGGCGATCCTGCGGGCCATTCTCGCCTCGTTCGTGATCGGCGGTGCCATCCTGGTATTCGCGATCATGGCCGCGCCGAACCTGTCGGATCCGAAGCTCGGTGACGCCTCCGGTGGCCTGCAGTACATCGTCGAGCAGGTGATGTGGGGGCCGGCGAGCAAGGTCTTCCTCGTCGCGATCGTCGTCGCGGTCTTCGTCTGCTCACTGGCCGTGCACACCGCGGCCATTCGCCTGATGTTCGCGATGGCCCGCGACAATGCCCTGCCCTTCGGTGAGAAACTCGCCAAGGTCGATTCCGTCCGGCAGACCCCGGTGATCCCGTCGCTGGTCATCGGGATCGTCGCCGTCCTCATTCTCGTCATCAATGTCGGTCAGCCCAAGATCTTCACCGTGCTGACCTCCATCGCGATCATCATGATCTACCTGGCCTACCTCCTGGTCACCGGGCCGTTGCTGGCCAAGCGGTTTCGCGGGGAGTGGCCGCCGAAGGACCTGGCCGAGGGCGGATACTTCACCATGGGCCGGTGGGGCCTGCCGGTGAACATCGTCGCCGTGGTCTGGGGTGTGGGCATGGCGCTCAACCTCGCGTGGCCACGCTCGGAGATCTACGGCGAACCCTGGTACAACACCTGGGGCGCCTTCGTCTACATCGGCATCATCTTCGGCGTCGGCTTCCTCTGGTACCTCACCGTCGGCCGTCGCCACATCGGCGTGCTCGAATCCCACTCCACCGCAACAAAGCTGCCCACCGCCGACGAGATCGGCGGCGGACTGTGAGCGACTGTCCTGCCGGTCATATACCGCCTCGTCACCTCACCCCCGAAAGGATCTGAGCACGCTCATGACCTCTTACGACTACATCATCGCCGGTGGCGGGACCGCCGGATGTGTGCTCGCCGCACGCCTTTCCGAGGATCCGGCGGTCACGGTCTGCCTGATCGAGGCCGGGCCCAGCGACGTCGACGATCCGAACATCCTGGTACTCAAGGAATGGATGCATCTACTCGACTCCGGGTACGACTGGGACTATCCGGTCGAACCGCAGGAGCGCGGGAACAGCTTCATGCGTCACGCCCGCGCCAAGGTGCTCGGCGGGTGCTCCTCACACAATTCGTGTATCGCGTTCTGGCCGTTGGCCCAGGGACTGCGCAACTGGGAGGCGGCCGGCGCGACCGGCTGGGGGCCCGACGGCGTGCTGCCCTACGTCTCCCGCGTCGAGAACAACGTCGCCGACGGCGACTATCAGGGCTATCCGCACGGCCATGACGGACCGGTCCGGTTGCGTGACGTTCCGGCGGTGGACCCGTGCGGCCAGGCCGTCCTCGACGCCGCCGCGAAGGTCGGTCTGCCCACCGTGCAGTTCAATCGCGACCAGTGGCATCTCAACGGTGCCGGATGGTTTCAGATCAACGCCAACGAGGCCGGCGAGCGCATGTCGACCTCGCACGCGTACCTGCATCCCATTCTCGGCACCCGCCCCAACCTCACCGTGCTCACCGACAGCTGGATCAGCGAGATCCTAATCGACGATTCGTTGCGCGCCACCGGAGTTCGATTCCAACGCCCCGACCTTACCGGCTATGACGAGGTGACCGCCAACCGCGAGGTGATCGTCACCGCCGGTGCCATCGATACGCCGAAACTCTTGATGCTCAGCGGGATCGGACCGGCCGAGCATCTGCGCGAGATGGGCGTGACCGTGCGCGTCGACTCCCCCGGAGTCGGCGAGAACCTCGACGACCACGTCGAGGGCCTCGTTTTCTGGGAGGCCGCCCGCCCGATGGTCACCGACTCCACCCAGTGGTGGGAGATCGGATTGTTCACCACCACCCAGGAGGGGCTGGACCATTCGGATCTGATGATGCACTACGGCAGTGTGCCCTTCGACATGAACACCCTGCGCTGGGGCTATCCGACCACCGAGAACGGATTCTGCCTGACCCCCAACGTCACCCAGGGACGGTCACGCGGAACCGTACGTCTGCGGTCACAGGATTTCCGGGACCGGCCCAAGGTCGACCCGCGCTACTTCACCGATCCCGACGGCCACGACGAACGCGTCATGCTCGCCGGCGTCAAGCTCGCCCGCCGCATCGCCGAGCAGTCACCGCTTCGGGAATGGGTGGCCCGCGAACTCGCCCCGGGCCCCGACGTCACCACCGACGACGAGATCATCGACTACTTCCACAAGACCCACAACACCGTCTACCACCCGGCCGCCACCGCGCGAATGGGTGCCGTCGACGACCCGATGGCGGTACTCGATCCGACCCTCAAGGTCAAGGGGGTCAGCGGTTTACGGGTTGTCGACGCGTCGGCGATGCCCAACCTGCCGATCGTCAACCCCAACATCACGGTGATGACGATGGCCGAGAAATGCGCCGACCTGATCCGGTCCGGTACCTGAGTGATGGCCGGGTCCGAGGACTCCGACACCGTCGAATTCCTGGGAGCCCATTCACCTTTCCAGGAGCTGGCCGACGACGAGCTGGCACGGATCGCCGCCGGCGCGAGTATCCGTCGATTCCGTTCCGGCGAGGTCATCGCCGAATACGGTGACGGCTCCGCGGATGCGGTGTTCATGGTCCGCTCCGGGCGGGTGGAGCTGACGGCTCCGGGAGCAGATCTCGACCGCCCGGAAGTGTTCGAATCACTCGGCCCAGGAGCGTTGTTCGGTTACATACCGCTCATCATCGGCGGCGAGGCTCGGTTCGTCGCACGTGCTGCCGAGCCGGCGTCGGCCATCGCATTGCCCGCCGACGAGGTACGCGTTGTGCTCGGCAGACGGTCGGGATTGACCTTCCTCGCCGAGTCGGCCTGGCAGTCCATCTCCGCCCGGCCCGCACCCACCGCGGGCTGGTCGTCGACGACGCGGGTGTCGTCGTTGATCCGCGACGCTCCGGTGTTCGTCGCTCCCCACACCCCCGTGGCCGAGGCGGTGCGTGCGATGGGTGCGGCCGGACAATCATGTGTGCTCGTCGAGTTGCCCGACGGCACACTGGGAATCGTCACCGAAAGCGACGTCACCCACCGCGTCGTCGGTGCCGGACGATCACCGGATGTGCCGGTCGCCGAGGTGATGACCGCACCGGCGCGCTCCGTCGACGCCGGGCGCTACGCGATCACCACCTGGCTGGAGATGTTGGAGGCCGGCGTTCGTCACATGCCGGTGTGTTCTCCGCGCGGCCGCGCCATCGGGGTACTCGAGGAGACCGATCTGCTGGTCGCCGCGAGCCGTGGCGGCTCACTGCAACGACGAATCGCTCATTCCACCGATGTCGCCGCACTCGCATCGGCAACCCAGGCCATGCCACGCTTGGCCGATGACCTCGTCAGCGCGGGGCTCGACGCCGAATCCACCTGCGGTGTGCTGTCGTTGATCATCGACACCACAGCCCGCCGTGCCGTCGAACTCGCCCTCGAAGACCACCCCGAGCTGTCGGGCTTCGCCTGGATCACCCTGGGTAGCGTGGCGCGCCGGGAGGCCATGCCGTCCTCCGACGTGGACTCCGCCCTCAGCTGGATCGACGACGGCGACCGTTCGGCAGACGAATTCCGCGCGTTGGCCCGTCGCACCCACACGATCCTCGACGACTGCGGTCTACCCGCCGACACCAACGGTGCCGTCGCCTTCTCCCCGAGCTTCTCGCGATCCTGCGACGACTGGCTGCTCGCGGCACGCCGATGGTTGACAGCACCACTCGCCAACCACGGTCTCATCATGTCGTCACTGCTGATCGACGGCCGCGTCATCCTCGGCCCCGAGAGTCTGCACACAGCCCCCTCGGCATTCTCGTCGATGCCCGCCGACCATCCCGAAGCCCTACGCCTGCAACTACTCAACGCGCTGTCGCTGCGGCCCCGCGTACGGAGCCTGCGTGACGTCCTGTCCCGCCGCGGCGGCACCGTCGACCTGAAGGCGCACGTCATCGCACCCATCGTGAATCTCGCACGCTGGGCCGGCCTGACTGCGGGCATCACCTCGGCTCCCACCCCTGCGCGCCTCCACAGCGCCGTCGACGTGGGCACCCTCACCTCCGCGGAAGCCTCACTGCTGCATGAGGTTTTCGCCATGACCCAACGCCTGCGGCTTCGCCACCAGATCACCCAACTCCGCGCCGGCCACACCCCCGGAGACGTCATCGTCCTCAGCGACCTCTCCCCCTTGGAACGCAGCATGCTCAGCGAAGGCGTTCGCGAGATCAGCGACATCCAGCGCCGGGTCCGCACCCGGATCACGGTGCCCATCAACTGACTTGCTGCGCCTGCTCCAAACAGTCGAGTAGTTTCGCGTCGAGCGGCCTGCCCCGATAGTCGACAACCTTCCCCCGATGATCGGGAACCGTCCACTCCCGATGGTCGAGTTGCCTCGAGACCGCTTGTGCCGAAGCTGGATTCGAATAACTGCGGCCCGGATACCCGTCGGCGCACCAGGTCTCGAGCAGCAGAGCTGGAATCGAACCACTGTTGTCCACAATGACATCGGCACAACAGGTCTCGAGGCTCGTCACTAACGCTCCTCGGCACCTCGACCAGCGGACGGGGGCGACCATCGGATGGCAACCGCCCGAAGACAGACCCCCCGCTGGTCGAGGTGCGAGCCGCGTGCGGCGAGCCTCGAGACCGCCTGCGCCGGAGCTGGAATCGGCCCACACGCTCATCGCAGGAGCCCGCGCACCGCATCGATGGTGTCGGCAAGGTCGGCGGTCTTGTCGGGACGGTACCGCAGCACGCGGGCGAATCGGAGAGCCACTCCACCCGGGTACCGCGAACTGCGTTGTACACCATCGAGTTCGATCTCGACGACGATCTCGGGATGCAGATAGACCGTCCACGAATCGCGGTGGTCCTCGTGTTTCGGGAACTCCTCGGTCTGCCACTGGAGCAGTTTGTCGGTGAGCCCCTTGAAGGTCTTGCCAACCATCACCGGCGGACCGCCATCGGGATCACGCGCTCCCAGATGGATGTTCGAGAGGTATCCGGTCCTGCGCCCCGACCCCCACTCGGCGCCGAGGACGACGAGGTCGAGGGTGTGCACCGGCTTCACCTTCTGCCAGGCCTTACCTCGTCGACCGGCCGCGTACGGACCCGACAACGACTTCACCATGACCCCCTCGTGACCGGCGGCCAAAGCCGCCTCGAGGGTATGCCGGGCCTGCTCGGGCGTCGGATTGCGTACCGATGTGATCCGCAGATGCGGCGCAAACGAATCCAGCGCGTCGAGCCGCTCGACGAGGGGCCGGTCGATCAGATCCTCGCCGTCGAGATGGAGACAATCGAAGAAGAACGGTCGCAACAACCGCGGACCGCTGTCGACCCCTGGGGCTTCCTCCACCATCGACCCGAACCGACTCATCGTCTCCTGGAACGGGCGAGGTCGGCCGTCGTCGAACAGGGTCAGGGTCTCGCCGTCGAGGATCACCGACCGCAGCGGTAGTTCTCGCACTGCCGCAACGAGATCCGGCACCCGTGCCGTCACGTCGTTGAGGGTTCGGGTGAACACGGCCACCTCATCACCGTCGCGATGCACCTGGATGCGGGCGCCGTCGAGTTTGTGGTCGACGACGAGATCCGGTCCGAGACTGGCCAGGGCCGAGTCGAGATTCTCCGCGGGTGTCGCCAGCATCGGCGACACCGCCCGCCCCACCTGCAGGCCGATGCCCTCCAAGACGGCGCGGCCACCGTCGATCGCCGATGTCGCGGTCTCCGACAGGGACCCGGTGAGCATGTGCGCTCGACGGACCAGTGGCGCAGGTTGCTCGGACACGGCGATGATCGCCTCCACCATCACACCGGCGAGCGCGCCCTGCCGCAGTTCGCCGGTGAGCAACCGGAGCAAGAAATTCTGTTCGTCGGCGGTGGCGCGGCCGAAGAGGTTGCCCAGCAACCCCGCTCGGGCGGCCACCGACCCTGCTCCCGACGTCGTTGCCAACCGGGTGAAGGTGTCGTCGACCTCTGCCACCGTCAGTAGCGATTCCTCGTCAGGGATCGGCGCCGCATCGATTCCTCGCACGGTGCGCCAGCCGATTCCGAGGCGTCCCTGCGGGATTTCACCCGACAACCACGCCACCACAAGACCCACCTCGTCGGCGGCGGTGGCGAGAAGTTCGCGGAGCACCGCGGTTTTCGCGGTGCGTGAGCGGGTCGCCGCAACCGCGGCCGACGCCTGCACCACCGACGAGAAACGCATCATTGTCCCCGGGTTTCCGGTGGGAGGTCGAGCGCGGACGGATCGTAACCGGGCGGCCCGGAGTCCGGATGCGCCTGCAGGTAGGCGCGCAGCGCATCCTCGAGTGAGGCGAAGATGTGGTCGGGATTCAACTCGGCGAGTATCCCGTCGGTGCGCAGTGTCTGCTGCAACTCGGGATCGACACCGGCGAGCGCGAAATGCGCACCGCGGGAATGGATGTAGCCGATCAGGTCGGTGAGCACCGTCGACGCCGAATAGTCGACGTCGGTCATCGCCGACGCGTCGAGCACCAGCCACCGCACCGGGTCCGGGGCCTGCTTGACCAGGTGCATGACGTCGTCGGAGAACCGACCGGCATTGGCGTAGAACAGCTCCGCGTCGTACCGGAACACGATCAAGCCCGGCAACGACTGGCTGCCCGGCGTCGCCGACTCGTACCGCGGCCGGCCGCCACCACTGACGCCCAGCACGAAACGTTCTGGCCGGTATTGGCGTCGAACCAGTTCGAGCAGCGAGACCACCATGGACGCGACGATACCGACCTGCACACCGAACACGACGACGATGACCGCGGTGAGTACCGCGATACCGAACTCGACTCGCCGGACCCGCCAGATCCGCACGAACCCGTGGACGTCGATGAGACGCAGCGCGATCAGGAACACGATCGCCGCCAGCACCGCATGCGGCAGACGGGTCAGCACGCCGGTGGCGAACACCACCACCAGCAGCGCGATCACCGCCATCGTCAGATTTGCGACCTGGGTCCGCCCGCGTTGGTCGTCGAGGAGTTGGGTCTTGGTGGGGCTGCCGTTGACGACGAAGGTGCCGGAGAAGCCCGCCACCAGATTGGCCCCCGACAGACCCAGGACGTCGCGGTTGATGTCGGCGTTCTCCCCGTGCCGCTGCGCGAAGCTGCGAGCGGTCGCGGCACTCTGGGCGAGGATCACCAGCGCGCAACCGAATGCGACGGTGGTGGCCTTGGCGATCTCCCCCAATCCCATTCCTCCCGAGCCCATTCCGCCCGGCCACCCGAAGTCCGGGAGGCCACCGTGGACCGAGCCGATCACCGGAACCCGGTCGGACCACCCGAAGGCTGCGACGGCGACGATCGAACCGATGACCACGACGACGGCCGCCGGGAAACGGGGCATCAGACGCCCGCCCGCCAGCAGCGCGACCAGGGTCACCACGGCAAAGCCGACCGCTCCCCAGTTGATGTCGCCGAGGTGGCTGAGGATCGCCCACCACCGTGACCAGATCGATCCGTCGGTGCTCGACAGGCCCAGCATTCCCGGAACCTGGCCAGTCATGACGGTGATACCGGTGCCGGCGAGAAATCCGACGAGCACCGAGGTGGACAAGAAGTCACCGAGAAATCCGAGGCGCAGCAGTCGGGCCACCGCGAGCAGTCCACCGGTGACGATCGCGATCAGGCACGCCCACTGCAGCCATGCCTGCGAGTCCGGCACCAGCCCCGCAACGCCGAGCCCGGCGATACCCGATGCCAGCAGCGCCGCGGTCGCCGAGTCCGCGCCGACGACCATCAGCCGGGACGAGCCGATCAGCGCGAACACGATCGTCGGCAGGATGATCGTGTACAGCCCGGCGACGACCGGCACATGCGCGATGGCGCTGTATCCCATCGATTCGGGGATCGCCACGGCCGCGAGGGTGCATCCCGCGACCAGGTCGGCCCGCAGCCACGAGCGCTGATAGCCGGCCAATGCCGGCGGAACCAGCCGCGTCAGCGCTCCCCGCTTCATCCCGCCAGGCTAGTGGTTTGCGCACCGAAATCGGTGGCATGCGCCCGGCGCAACATTGCACGATCCGACAAGTCGGACGGCCTCGGAAAAGGCCGTCTCCGATGCGGTTGACATCGCCTGCCATAGACCGCACACTTGTTGCATCACGTGCGCGGTGTTGCGCATAGTGCAACTTCAGACGTTGATGCTGTAACCGGGATGGTTCGCGGAGCCCGCCCACCCGGCGCGCATACCCACATATCGATTCCCACGTGAAAATCACTGGCCAAGAGAGGCATTCATCTCCCATGACCGCACACATGGTCGCGGGCGCCGCCGAGGCGGGAGCCGAATCCGACCGACTCGACCCCAACACCAGGGCGCTCCTCGGCGAGCGCGTCGTCGGCGAGAGCCTGCCCGCCCCGTTCTACGTCGACCGCGAATGGTTCGACCGCGACCTCGACGAGATCTTCGCCAAGCGGTGGATCTTCGTCGCCACCGAAGCCGAGATCGCCGAGCCCGGTGACTACCTCACGGTGAATCTCGGCCGAAGTTCGGTCATCATCGCCCGCGACGACGAGCAGGTCGTCCGTGCCCACCACAACGTCTGCCGGCACCGCGGCGCCCGGCTGCTCACCGACGACCACGGCAGCACCGGCACCATCGTCTGCGCCTACCACTCCTGGACATACGGCATGGACGGTCGGCTGATGTTCGCCGACGCCCAGGCGCCCGGCTTCGACAAGAAATGCTTCTCACTCCGGCCGGTCGCGCTCCGCACGATTGCCGGGCTGATCTTCATCTGCCTCGCCGACGAGCCGCCCGCCGACATCGACGAGGTCGCCGCAATCGTCACGCCCTACCTCGAACCCCACGGCCTCGCGAACGCCAAGGTCGCCAAACAGACCGATCTCATCGAGAACGGCAACTGGAAACTCACCATGGAGAACAACCGCGAGTGCTATCACTGCGGCGGCCACCCAGAACTGCTCAACGTGTTCTTCCCGATCTGGGGCTTCGCCGACTCCGACGCCATCCCCGAACGGCTCCGTCCCGCCACCGCCCGATATCGTCAGGCCACCGACGAGATGACCGACCTGTGGCGACAACGCGGACTTCCCTATGACCGGATCGTTCAACTCGACACGCGCACAACCGGATTCCATATCGAGCGTGAGCCGATGGATCTTGCCGGCGAATCGTTCACCCTCGACGGTACCGTCGCCTGCACCCGCCCACTCGCCGACGCCCTTCCCGATCGCCGACTCGGCCGCCTCTCGATGCACCTGCAACCCAACATGTGGCTGCACATCACCGGCGACCACGCCGTACTGTTCTCGGCCATCCCGCTCGCCCCCGACCAAACCCTCGTGCGTACCACGTGGCTGGTCCACGCCGACGCCGTCGAAGGCATCGACTACGACCTCGACCGGCTGACCGGCGTCTGGGAGATCACCAACCAGCAGGACGCCGACCTCGTCGCGCTCGCCCATCAGGGCATCGCCGACCCCGCTTACCTTCCCGGCCCGTACGGCCCGTCGGAGGTCCAGGTCGAGGCCTTCATCAACTGGTACATCATCACATTGCGCACCACACTGGGCATCACACATCAAGTGGCGCAACCGGTGTCCGAGATTCCGGAGAGCGCCTGATGAGCGACGAACACCTGCTGGTCTGCGTCGAACGCACCCCGGCCACCCACGACATGACGACGTTCACCTTCCGCACCGTCGAACCCCACACCTTCGTGTTCAACCCCGGGCAGTTCCTCACCATCGGGGTCACCATCGACGGCCGCACCGTGCAACGCTGCTACAGCATCTCCTCACCACCCACCCGCCCCGACACCCTGTCCATCTCGGTCAAACGCAAGACCGGCGGCCACGTGTCGAACTGGTTGCACGACAACATGACACCGGGCATGACGATGACCGCCAGCGGCCCCCTCGGCCGATTCAGCTACATGGGCAAAGGCGCCGAACGCTACCTGTTCATCTCCGCGGGTAGCGGGATCACCCCCATCATGTCGATGATTCGCGCCGCCACCGACGGCACCACGTCCGGGCCGTACCGCTCCGGCGAGCAGACCGACATCGTGTTCATCCACAGCGCCCGCACCCTCGAAGACATCCCGTTCCGCGCCGAACTCGAACAACTCTCCGTCGCCCATCCCGGACTCGATGTGGCCTTCGCGCTCACCCGCGCACATCTCGACGACCCGACGGCACCGACGCCCCGGCGCCTCGACGCCGACACCCTCCTGCGCATGTGCCCCGATCTCGCCGACCGAGAGGTCTTCCTCTGCGGCCCCGGCCAATTCCGCAGCGGCGTCCGATCCGCACTGGTCGCCTCCGGCGCGACTCTCGCCCACATCCACGAAGAGAGCTTCGGCTTCGTCCTGCCCACGCCCACCGACGACGACGGCCCCGGCATCACCGTCGACTTCACCCGCCGCGCCCGCCGCGTCAACGTCACCGCGGGCAGCAGCATCCTCGCCGCCGCCGCGGCCGCGGGCGTCACCCTGCCCTCGACCTGCGGCGTCGGCCTGTGCGGCTCCTGCAAGGTCACCAAGGTCTCCGGCGACGTCGTCATGAACCATCAGGGCGGCATCCGCAACCGCGAGATCGAGCAGGGCAAAATCCTGCTCTGCTGCTCCGAACCCATCTCCCCTGTCGTCATCGATTTCTGAGGCCACCATGACATCCGACCCTGCTCCCGGCGCCCCACCCACACGGCCCGCTCGCTCCGCTCCCGGCGCCGGGCTCCCCGAGCACCCCGACTTCCTCTGGCACAACCCCGACCCCCAACCCACCTA
The DNA here is from genome assembly GCF_030077625.1 of Gordonia sp. L191. Classification (NCBI taxonomy): domain Bacteria; kingdom Bacillati; phylum Actinomycetota; class Actinomycetes; order Mycobacteriales; family Gordoniaceae; genus Gordonia; species Gordonia sp. L191. The sequence goes on from NZ_CP125996.1 coordinate 5,020,830, forward strand.
CGACGTCGTCATCGTCGGCGGCGGCGGGCACGGGCTCGCCACCGCCCACTATCTCGCCCGCAATCACGGCATCACCAATGTGGCTGTCCTCGAACGTGGTTGGCTCGCCGGCGGCAACATGGCCCGCAACACCACGCTCATCCGGTCCAACTACCTGTGGGACGAGAGCGCAGGCATCTACGAGCACGCATTGAAACTGTGGGAGGGTCTCGAGGAAGAGCTCGGATATCCGATCCTGTTCAGTCAGCGGGGCGTTCTCAATCTCGCACACACCGAGCAGGACGTCCGCGACTCCGTTCGCCGGGTCGAGGCCAACCGGCTCAACGGAATCGACGCCGAGTGGCTCGACCCCAAGCAGGTCGCCGAGATCTGCCCGATCGTCAACACCTCCGCCGACATTCGTTACCCGGTCATGGGGGCGACCTTCCAGCCGCGCGGCGGGATCGCCAAACATGACTGGGTCGCTTGGGGATTCGCGCGCAGCGCCAGCACCGCGGGCATCGACATCATCCAGAACTGCGAGGTCACCGGGTTCGAGACCACCGACGGCAAGGTGACCGCGGTCAACACCTCGAGCGGGCGCATCGGTGCGGGCACCGTCGCCCTGTGTGCGGCCGGGCACACCTCCACTCTCACGGATCAGTTGGGCTTCGGCTTGCCGCTGCAATCCCATCCGCTGCAGGCACTCGTCTCCGAGCTCCTCGAACCCGTCCACCCGACCGTCGTCATGTCGAACGCGGTGCACGTCTATGTCTCCCAGGCGCACAAGGGAGAACTCGTGATGGGTGCGGGCGTCGACTCCTACAACGGCTACGGCCAGCGCGGCGCGTTCCACATCATCGAACGGCAGATGGCGGCCGCCGTCGAGCTGTTCCCGATCTTCGCCCGCGCCCGGCTGTTGCGGACCTGGGGCGGCATCGTCGACGTCACCCCCGACGCCTCCCCGATCCTCGGCGCCACCCCTTACGACAACCTCTTCGTCAATTGCGGTTGGGGCACTGGTGGATTCAAGGCCACCCCCGCTGTCGGCTGGTGCCTGGCCCACACCATCGCGACCGGCGCGCCGCACCCGATCAACGCCCCGTTCACCATCGACCGGTTCACCACCGGTCGACTCATCGACGAGCACGGCGCGGCCGCCGTGGCGCACTAGTCCACCGGCCACCAGCGCAGACCATCGGCTCCACACAAGCCCGGAGAACCCCATGCAACTGATTCCCTGCCCGCACTGCGGGCCGCGCGAGGAGACCGAGTTCCATTACGGCGCCGCCGCGGGCGTCGAGTATCCCGCGCAGCCGCAGACCCTCGACGACGACGAGTGGGCCGACTATCTGTTCTTCCGTCCGAACCCGAAAGGTGTTCTCGCCGAACGCTGGTGCCACAGCGCCGGCTGCCGACGGTGGTTCACCATCACCCGCGACACCGTGACCTACCGGTTCACCGGCACGCCGGTCGCCGCCCCGGTGTCGACCTCAGCTCCCGGGCCACGCCGATGACCCACTCACTCACCGATCTCCGCACCCCCGCCGGTGGCCGCATCGACCGCACCCGGCCCATCGACTTCGTCTTCGACGGCGTCACCTACACCGGCTACGCCGGCGACACCCTGGCCTCGGCACTGCTGGCCAACGGCGTCCGTACTATCACCAGCAGCGTCAATCTTGGTCGGGTCCGCGGGATCACCGGCTCCTGGTCGGAGGATGCCACCGCCCAGGTCGGTATCGACGCCCCCTACAGCGAACCGATGGTGCCGGCCACCATGATCGAACTCTGTCCCGGACTCACCGCGCACGGCGTCCCCGGATGGGGCAAGCTGTCCGCCGACATCGATACCGCCCGTTACGATTCGATGCACCACCATCCCGAGGTGCTCGTCGTCGGCGCCGGTGCCGCCGGACTGATGGCGGCGGTGATGGCCGCCCGCGCCGGCGTGCGGGTCATGCTCGTCGACGAACGCCCCGAACCCGGCGGCGCCACGCCCGACGCCCCGTGGATCGCCGACGCGGTCGCCGAGTTCGACGCGCACCCACACACCACCCGCCTCGTCCGCACCACCGCATTCGGCGGCTACGACGACGGATTCGTGCTGGCGGTGGAGCGTCGCACGGATCATCTCGGCGAAGCTTGTCCACTCGGGGCACCGACCCGGATCTCGCGGCAACGCGTGCACCGCATCCGAGCGAAACGGATCGTCATCGCGACCGGCGCACACGAGCGCCCGATCGTGTTCGGCAGCAACGACCTTCCCGGCGTGATGCTCGCCGGTGCCGCCGCCAACTACCTCCACCGATACGGCGTACTCGTCGGTCGCGAAGCCGTGATGTTCACCGCCGGCGACTCCGCGTACGCCGATTCCTTCGCCCTCGCCGAATCGGGTGTGCACATCGTGGCCCTCGTCGATGTCAGGGCGCACGTCTCGTCGGATCTTCTCGAGCGCGCCACCCATCTCGGGATCGACGTTCGCACCTCCGGCGCGGTGGTGCGAGCCATCGGCGACGAGTGCGTCGAGGCCGTGGAGTTGCTCGACGGCACCATCATTCGCTGCGACACCGTGCTGGTCTCGGGTGGTTGGAACCCGGCCGCGCACCTGTGGAGCCAGATGCGGGGCACCATCGCCTTCGACGCCGACGCCGCAGCCTTCCTGCCGACCGGCACCCTGCCGACCACCGACATCGCCGGCGCCGCAGCGGGATTGCTGACCACCGGCTCCTGCCTGACCGACGGCAGGCGCGCCGGCCTCGCCGCGTTGCGTGCCCTCGGCGCGGTCCTACCCGAGTACCGCGGTGTACCCCGCACCGCCGACCGCACCCCGGCCGCGACCGCCGTGTACTGGCATGTGCCGCAGTCGGAGCCGACGTTGTCCTTCGTGGACCTGCAGCGCGACGCCACCGTCGCCGACATCGGGCGCGCGGTCGGCGCAGGTATGCGCTCGGTGGAACATGTCAAGCGCTACACCACCATCGGCACCGCCCACGATCAGGGCAAGACCTCGGGGATCGTCGCCTCCGGCATCGTCGCCGAACTCCTCGGGGTCGACGTCTCCGACGCCGGCACCACCACCTTCCGTCCGCCCTACACGCCGGTGTCGTTCGCCGCGCTGGCCGGACGCAACCGCGGCGACCTCTACGATCCGATCCGCCGGACCCCGTTGCACGAGTGGCACATCGAGCGTGGTGCGATCTTCGAGGACGTCGGGCAGTGGAAGCGTCCGCGGTTCTACCCGCGCGGCGGCGAGGACATGGAATCGGCGGTGCTGCGCGAATGTGGTTCCGTCCGTTCGGGAGTCGGGATCCTCGACGGATCCACGCTCGGGGTCATCGACGTGGCCGGCCCGGACGCGCCGGTCTTCCTCGATCTGCTCTACACCAACCTGATGAGCACCCTGAAGGTCGGCAAGGTGCGCTATGGCGTCATGTGCGGGCCGGACGGGATGGTCATCGACGACGGCACGGTGATGCGGATCGCCGAGGACCGCTACACCGTCTACACCACCACCGGCAACGCCGCGACGATCCTGGACTGGATGGAGGAGTGGCATCAGACCGAGTGGCCGCATCTACAGGTGTTCACGACGTCGCTGACCGACCATGTCGCCACGTTCCCGGTGGTCGGGCCGCACTCGCGTGCGGTCGTCGGCGCGGTATTCCCCGACCTCGACGTCACCAATGAGGCGTTCGGCTTCATGGACTGGCGCGACACCTCCTTCGGCGGGATCCCGGTGCGACTGGGCCGGGTGAGTTTCTCCGGCGAGCTCGCCTACGAGGTCAACGTGGCCGCCGAGTACGCCGAAACCCTGTGGCGTGCACTGATCGACGCGGGCGCACCGTACGGCATCACCCCCTACGGCACCGAGGCGATGCACGTGCTGCGCGCCGAGAAGGGGTACCCGATCATCGGGCAGGACACCGACGGCACCGTCACCCCGCACGATCTCGGCATGAGCTGGGTGGTGTCGAAGAAGAAGGCCGACTTCCTCGGCAAACGCTCCTTCGACCGGCCGTCGAATCAGGACCCGAACCGCAAGCACTTGGTGGGTTTGCTGCCCACCGACAGGGCCACGAAGCTTCCGGAGGGATCGCAGATCATCGCCCACCGCGCCGACCGCTCGCTGCCGGCTCCGCCGGTCGAGATGCTCGGGCATGTCACCTCGAGTTACCGCAGCGCCGAACTCGGACGGCCGTTCGCCCTCGCCCTGGTCAAGGGTGGGCGCGAGCGGATCGGCGCCCTCCTCGACGTGCCGATCGGTGATCGACTGATCGAAGTCGAGGTCACCACAACGGTCTTCGTCGATCCGGAAGGAGCTCGTCGTGACGGCTGAGCACACCTGTACCTCCCGCTCGCCCCTGCACGGCTGGGCGAGCGCCTTCGCCGCCCTCGCCCCTGCGGTGCGGCTATGCGAGTCGCCCGTTGCCCAAGTGGTGGTGCGGACCACCGACGAGGACGCGATCGCGCGGTTGGATCTGCCGTCTGCCTGCCACGTCCGTCGAGACGGCGCGGATGACGGCGAGGTGGCGATCTGGCTGGGTCCCGACGAATGGCTGCTGTGCCGGCCCGGAATCCCCGGGCACGAATATCTCGCCGAGGTCACCGGGCGACTCGCCGACACCCGACCCGGCACCTATCTGATGGATGCCACCGGCCAGCGCACCCGCGTACTCCTGGCGGGCGAACACGCGCACACCGTCCTCGCACACGGCTGCGCGATCGACCTCGCACCGGCCTCGTTCGGTGCGAACGAGGCCGCACAGACACTGCTCGCGCAGACCGGGGTGATCCTGCACCGCACCGGCGACGACCCGGAGTCGGGTTTCGCCCTGCTGGTTCGTTCGTCCTTCGCCGACCATCTCGCCCACTGGCTGCTCGACGCGGCAGCGGAGTACTGCCAGACCCCCGCGGTAGCTGAAGACCGCACCCGCACAGAAGGACCCGGCCATGTCTGACACGTTCATCCTCACCCTGCGCTGTCCGTCGCGCAGCGGCATCATGCATGCGGTCTCGTCGTTTCTCTACAGTCACGGATGCGAGGTCGCCGATCACCGGCAGTTCGACGACCCGCTCACCCACACGTTGTTCGTACGCACCGAGTTCGTGTGCGCGCGCGAGGCCGGCGCCGAAGACATGACGCGCGCCTTCGAGTACCTCGCAGCCGGCATCGACGCCGAGTTCACGATCACCGATCAAGCGCCGCAACGCATCCTGGTGATGGTCTCGACGCTCGGCCACTGCCTCAACGACCTCGTGTTCCGTTGGCGCTCGGGCACCCTCGGCGGCGACCTGGTCGCGGTGGTGTCCAACCACACGGCTCTCGAACCGATGGCGGTCTCGGCCGGCTTGCCGTTCCATCACGTGCCCGTCACCCCGGATACCAAGACGCAGGCCGAATCCCGACTGCTCGGACTCGTCGACGAGTACGACGCCGACCTCGTCGTACTGGCCCGGTACATGCAGATCCTCTCCGACGAGACGTGTACCGCGCTGCGTGGCAGGGCGATCAACATCCATCACTCGTTCCTGCCGGGCTTCAAGGGCGCCAAGCCCTACCACCAGGCACACCAGCGAGGTGTCAAGTATGTCGGCGCCACCGCGCACTACGTGACCCCCGACCTCGACGAGGGACCGATCATCGAGCAGGAGGTGATCCGCATCGACCACACCCACGACCCGCGCCGCCTGGCCACCGTCGGCAGCGACGCCGAGGCACTCGCGCTCTCGCGAGCCGTGCGATGGCACAGCGAGAATCGCGTCCTGATGAACGGCACCAGCACCGTCGTCTTCAGCTGACCCCGACCCGAAAGAACCCTCCCATGAGCACACCGAAAGTCGTGATCGTCGGCGCCGGGATCGTCGGCACCTCGCTGGCCGACGAATTGACCGGGCGCGGCTGGACCGACGTCACCGTCGTCGACCGCGGTCCGCTGTTCGCCACCGGCGGATCGACCTCGCACGCACCGGGACTGGTCTTCGCGACCAACCCGTCGAAGACGATGACCGAGTTGGCGTCCTACACGTGCGAGAAGTTCTCGGCGCTGACCCATCCCGACGGATGGTGCTTCAACCACGTCGGCGGACTCGAGGTGGCGACCACCGACGTGCGGTGGGGCGATCTGCACCGCAAGGCCGGGTGGGCCGCATCCCGTGGCGTCGACCACGAGTTGCTCACCCCCCCGGAATGTGTCGCCAAGTATCCGCTGCTCGACCCCGACATGATCCTCGGCGGGCTGTACACGCCGCGCGACGGGCTCGCCAAGGCGTTGCGTGCGGTGGAGGCGCAGGCCGCTCGCGCCACCGAGCGGGGCGCACGGTTCGTGGGCCATCAGGAGGTCGTCGACGTCATCGAGTCCAATGGCTCTGTTCGGGGCGTGCGCACCACCACCGGGACCTTTGACGCCGACATCGTCGTGTGCTGCACCGGATTCTGGGGCCGGGAGTTCGGCCGTCGAGTGGGCCTGACGATCCCGTTGGTACCGATGGCCCACCAGTACGCCTACACCACTCCGCTGACCTCGCGAAAGGGCGTCAATTCCACTGTCGCCGAGGCGTCGCTGCCGATCCTGCGTCACCAGGATCAGGACCTCTACTACCGCGAGCACGGTGACCGGCTGGGTATCGGCTACTACGGTCACCGGCCGATGCCGACCGATGTCTCCGCCCTCGACCACGAGTCGACGATCTCCCTCGAGGAGATGCCGTCGAAGGTGATGTTCACCCCCGACGATTTCGCGCAGGCGTGGGAGCAGAGCACGCGATTGCTCCCCGAGCTGGCCGGCGGCAAGGTGGAGGAGGGCTTCAACGGGATCTTCTCGTTCACCCCCGACGGCCATTCGGTGGTCGGCGAACACCGTGAACTGCACGGCTTCTGGGTGGCCGAGGCCGTGTGGGTGACCCACTCCGCGGGCATCGCACGCACGGTCGCCGAGTCCATGATCGACGGCGCTGCGACGGTCGACACCCACGAGTTCGATCTGTACCGGTTCGAGGAGGCCGGACTGACCGACGACGCGATCCTCGCCACGAGCTCACAGTCCTTCGTCGAGGTCTACGACGTCATCCACCCGCACGATCAGCGCACTGCGCCGCGGCAGGTGCGGACCAGCCCGTTCTACGACCGCCAGGTCGCGCTCGGCGCGCAGTTCTGGGAGGCCGGCTTCTGGGAGCGGCCCGCATGGTTCGAGGCCAACCAGGGTCTGCTCGACGACCTCGTCGCCGGCGGATTCGGGATACCGGAACGTGATTCGTGGTCGGCACGGCACTGGTCGCCGATCTCCGTCGCCGAAGCTGCGCACACCCGCAGTCACGTCGCCCTGTACGACATGACCCCACTCACCCGCTACGAACTGTCCGGGCCGGGCGCTCTCGATCTGCTGCAACGGCTGACCACCAACAATCTCGACAAGTCGGTGGGATCGGTGACCTACACCCTCATGCTCGACGAGAATGGCGGTGTGCGTTCGGATCTGACGGTCGCCCGGCTCTCCGAGGATGTGTTCCAGGTCGGCGCCAACGGTCCCATCGACTTCGACTGGATCGCCCGACACCTGCCCACCGACGGGGTGACCCTGCGCGATATCACCGGCGCCACCTGCTGTCTTGGCCTCTGGGGGCCATCGGCGCGGGAGGTGCTGGCGCCACTGACACCCACCGACCTCACCAACGAGGGGCTCAAGTACTTCCGGTGCGTACAGACGACGATCGGACCGATTCCGGTCACGCTGATGCGGGTGTCCTACGTCGGCGAACTCGGCTGGGAGATCTACAGCGGCGCCGAGTACGGGCGCGGCCTGTGGGATCTGTTGATGACCGCCGGGCACGAGCACCGGATCATCCCCGCGGGTCGAATCGCGTTCAACGCGTTGCGGATAGAAAAGGGCTACCGGTCGGCCGGCACCGACATGACCACCGAGCACACCCCGGATGCCGCCGGTCTGGGCTTCGCGGTCCGCATGAGCAAGGACGACTTCGTGGGCAAGAGCGCAGTGGCCGAACGCGTCTCGACGACTCGCCTGCGGACCCTGCGATTCACCGATCCCGCGGCCGTCGTCCTCGGCAAGGAGCCGGTATCGGTGGGCGGTGGGGTCGTCGGCTACATCACCAGCGCGGGCTGGTCGCCGACGCAGCGGGCGTGCCTGGCCTACGCGTGGCTGCCCGCCGACCTCGAAGACGGCGTCGAGGTGTCCGTCGCCTATCAACGCACCACCTATCGGGCCGTGCTCGGCCCCGACGTCTCCGTCGACCCCGCGATGTCGCGCATCCGGAAGTAATCGCCGTGACCTCGGTGTTCGATCCCCCACTGGGGTGGTCGGCTAGAGTTGGTCGGGTCATGCCCACCAAGGAGAGCAACCCGTCCGAGAACCCCGGCTCCGGCGCCGTCCAGTCGGTCGACCGGGCCCTGCAGATCCTCGAGCTCATCGGGCAGCACGGCGCGGCCGGCGTCACCGAACTCGCCGCCGAACTCGGCGTGCACAAGTCGACGGTCTCGCGTGTCATCGGCTCGCTGGAGGCACGCGGCTTCGTCGAACAGGAGCCCGTCGGCCGCAAGTACCGCATCGGCTTCACCGTGGTGCGACTGGCCAGTTCGACCAGCGCCACGCTCGACCTGTCCAAACAGGGACAGGAGATCTGCGAGATGCTCGCCGCGGAACTCGGCGAGACCGCCAACATCGCCGTACTCGGCGGCACACAGGCGGTCAACATCGTTGAGGCGCAGGGCACCTCGAGTGTTGCGCTGCAGACCTGGATCGGTCAGACCTCTCCGGCGCATGCCACGTCGTCGGGCAAGACCCTACTCGCCGCGCTATCCGACGACGAGGTGCGCGCCACCTTCGTCGCCGGACTGCCGAGCTACACCGAACACACCATCACCGAGATCGACTCCCTGCTCGCCGATCTCGCCCGTATCCGCGACCGCGGGTGGGCGATCGCCGAGGAAGAACTGGAACTCGGGCTCGTCGCGGTCGCCGCACCCATCCGCGATCACAGCGGCGCCGTGATCGGCGCGTTGAGTGTGTCGGGACCGAGATACCGCCTCGATCCCGACGACGCCCCCTCGCTCGCCGCCACCGTGCAGCGTGCCGCCGCAGAACTCAACTCACGCTTCGGTTTCCGCGGCTGACGCCGGTGGTCAGTGGGACCGGATTCCCATCGGTGCGGCGGGTCTCGAGGCTCGGCGCCTGGGGCGCCGAGCACCTCGACCATCGGGGGAAAACCGGGTTCGCCAACCGCAACCGATCTACGGCGACTTCCCCGAACGCAACCGACCTACCGACTGCGACTTTGATCGCTGGTCGAGGTGCGAGCCGCGTGCGGCGAGCCTCGAGACCAACTGCGCCGCAGCTGGTTCCGATCACCAGGCAAGAGCCTCAGGCCGGCTCGGCCACCCCTGCCTCTCGCGACGCAGAATCCTTGCGTGACAACACCGATCCCAGTGCGAGCTGACCGGCACCCACGAAGACGAGGAGCAGCAACGCCCAGCAGAACAGCGCTGCGGAGTCACCCTCGTTCTGGATGGGGAGCAGGCCGTCGCCCTGATGCTTCCAGAAGTAGGCGACGGCCATCGATCCCGATCCGATGAGCGCCGCGACGCGGGTCCCGACCCCGAGCATGATCAGCAGGCCACCGACGAACTGGATGGCCGCAGCCCACCACGATGGCCAGGCGCCGAAGTCCGCGGTCTGACCGCTGTACGGCGCCACCGGCCACGCGAACAGCGTGGACGTGCCGTGGCAGAAGAACAAGAAGCCGACGACGATCCGGAAGATCCCGATCGCCCACGGGGAGAGTTTCTCAAGTGAGGTTAGCATTGCCTAATAGTGACAGTGTTTGCGCATGCAACCAATAGTCTGGCAATCAACTGTGAGCCACTCCATAGATCGCGATCATCTGGCCCCGCCGACCCCGACTCAGTTGCCGCGCTTGATCCATTCCTCCAGGTGCGGTGCCTCGGCGGCAACGGTGGTGCCGTCACCGTGACCGGTGTAGACCTTGGTCTCCGGATCGAGGGTGAAGATCTTGGTCCTGATGGACTCGATGATCGTCGGGAAGCTGGAGAACGAGCGCCCGGTCGCACCGGGCCCGCCCTGGAACAGGGTGTCACCGCTGAACAGCACGCCGGCCTCCGGCGCGTAGATCACCGAGGAGCCCGGCGAATGTCCCGGGGTGTTGATGATCGTCAGCGCGGTGCCCGCGACCTCGATCTCCTGGCCGTCGGCGAGATCGCCGTGGCCGACGTCGGGATGGGTGTCGTTCCACAGCATGTCGTCGCCGGGATGCAGCAGGATCGGTGCACCCGTCTCCTGCGACAACTCCGGTGCGACGGTGATGTGGTCGTTGTGCCCGTGGGTCAACAGGATCGCCTTGACGGTGCGTCCGCCGACCGCGTCGAGGATCGGCGCAGCCTTGTGCGCCGCGTCGATGATGACGACCTCGCTGTCGTCACCGACGATCCAGATGTTGTTGTCGACGTCCCAGGTGCCGCCGTCGAGGCTGAAAGTTCCCGAGGTGACTACGTTCTCGATCTGCAGGGGCATCAGAGTTCCACCACCGAACGCAGCACCTTGCCGGCCTCCATCGCCGAGAACGCGTCCTCGACGTCGCCGAGTCCGACACGTTCGGTGACGAACTTCTCCAGCGGGAGACGACCCTGCTCGTAGAGGTCGATGAGCATCGGGAAGTCCCGCTCGGGCAGGCAGTCGCCGTACCAGGAGGACTTCAAAGAACCACCGCGAGAGAAGAAGTCGACCAGCGGGAGCTCGAGGGTCATCTCCGGGGTCGGCACGCCGACGAGCACCACGGTGCCGGCGAGGTCACGGGCGTAGAAGGCCTGCTTGTAGGTTTCGGGTCGGCCGACGGCATCGACGATGACGTCCACCCCGTTGCCGTCGGTGAGATCCTGCACGGCGGTGATCACGTCGTCGACCTCGGCACCGTTGATGGTGTGGGTGGCGCCGAGATCGGTGGCCCACTCCAGCTTTGCCGGGTCGCGGTCGATCGCGATGATGGTTGTGGCACCGGCCAGCCGCGCGCCGGCGATGGCGGCGTCACCGACCCCACCGCAGCCGATGACGGCCACCGAATCACCGCGGCCCACGTTGCCGGTGTTCATGGCCGCACCCAGACCCGCCATCACACCGCAGCCGAGCAGTCCGGCCACCGCCGGGTCGGTCTCGGGATTGACCTTGGTGCACTGCAATTCGTGGATCAGCGTCTTCTCGATGAACGCGCCGATGCCCAGGGCAGGGGTGAGCTCGGTGCCGTCGGTCAGCGTCATCGACTTCGACGCGTTGAAGGTGTTGAAGCAATACCACGGACGGCCCCGCTTGCAGGCGCGGCACTCACCGCACACCGCACGCCAGTTGAGGACGACGAAGTCGCCGACCTCGACGTGACTGACGTCGGACCCGACGGTCTCGACGATGCCCGCCGCCTCGTGCCCGAGCAGGAAGGGGTACTCGTCGTTGATCCCGCCCTGCTTGTAGGCGAGGTCGGTGTGGCAGACACCGCATGCCTGGATCTTCACGATCACATCGCGGGGCCCGGGGTCGGGGACCACCACATCGACGAGCTCCGTCGGAGCACCCTTGCTCCGCGAGATGACTCCCTTGACCGTCTGCTCCGACATATCCGCTTCTCGATCCTCTCGATACGACTCTGGTTGGGGACAACGCTGGACTGCGCCATGCAGTCGTAGTAGTCCCGTCCCAGTCTCACGGCGCCGACGAACACATGCATCCGCCCGAATGGATGGTTCTACCTAGACGAAAGTACAGCCGCCCCCGACTCGTCGAGAATGATCACTGCGCCGTGATACCCGCCCGGGCCGCGAGCAGACCGGCTTCCCCGCGGTTGGAGACCTGCAGTTTCTGCAGGATCGAGGTGACGTGGAACTTGATCGTGGATTCGCTGACACCGAGATCGGTGGCGATCGACTTGTTGCGTCGCCCGAGGGCCAGATGCCCCAGCACCTCGACCTCCCGCGGATTGAGTGACGACAGCAGATCCTCGGAGGGTCGCGCGTCGGGAGTCTGCAGCGGGATGTGCGCCGACACCCGACTGCCCCAGCCGGGGATCGTCTCGACCTCGAGGCGCCCGTCGAGCGCCTGCAGCCGTCCGGCCAGCTGGCGCCGCAACGCGTCCCCATCGAGTTCGCCGCTGCCCTGGTCACGGACGTCGACGACGAGATCGTCACCCTGCGCATCCCAGGAGATCCGCACCCGCACGAGGTGCGCCTGGGCGACGACCGCCACCGCAACGGCACGAACGATCGCCCGCGCGGCGTGCGCGATCTCCCCGGGCAACGACCGTCCGGCGACGGTCGGTCCACCGAAGTCGACCTCGGCGTCGACGTGCCGCAGGACCGGTTCGAGTTCGGCCTGCAACCGGGAGAACGCGGTGGCCAGCGCCTCGGTCGCCAGCTTGTGGTCGGCATCGCCGACCGTGCGCAATGCGATCAGCGCCGACGACGCGGTGTCGGCGGCGCGGGTGCGGGCTGTCCGATCGTCGAGGTCGCGGGCACGCAGCGTGGTCAGGATCGCCGCGAGGGTGTCCTCGTGGGTCTCGGTCAGCTGGGTGATGGTGCGCGCCCGCTCACTCGACGCCGCCCGCGACTCGGCGAGATAGTCCGGGCTGGCCTGGGCGACCTGCTGGCGGATCGAGACCGCGACGATCGCAAACCAGGCGCGCAACAGCTTCGGCGACCCCGACAGCGCCCGCTTGGGCACCAGGACGAGCAGCGTGTCGGTCTCGTCGCGCACCACCCGCACCCGACGCGACGCGCCCCCGACCACCGCGTCGCGCTCGATCACCTCACCGACGACCGTCTCGTCCTTGATCGCATCGAGTTCGGCGATGGTGACCCGATCGACGATCGCCGGGTCGCCGGCCACCTTGCGGGGACGCCCGGTGCACTCGCGGGTGAAGATGACCAGCGCGTCGTGCGGACACTGCGACGTCAGGAACCGGGAGAACCGGGCCGCGATCTCCGGCAGCGGTCCGTCGATGACGGTGCGCAGTCGTTGCCAGCCGTCGGAGTCGCTCGTCACGTTCCCATTCTGGCTGACCGCGGTGGGGTGACAACGACCGCGCCCCGGCTTCTCCCGTACCCGGATGCCCGGTCAGAAGGTGATCAACGGTTTGACGATGTTGTCGCGCTTCTCGGCCATCATGACGAACGCGTCCTCGACGTCGTCGAAGCCGAAGCGATGAGTGGTCATCACCGTCGGGTCGACCTTGCCGGTCGTCATCAGGGTGAACAGCCGCGACATCCGGTCACTGCCACCGGTACACAGTCCGGTCCGAATGGTCTTGTCGCCCATGCCCAGTCCCCACGCCGTCAGATCTAGAGGCAGCGGCGCCGGATTCTCGCCGTGATACCCGATGTTCGACAACGTGCCACCGGCCTTGAGGCAGGCCAACGCGGCCTCGAAGGTCTGCGGGAAGCCGAGCGCCTCGATCGAGGCATCCACGCCGACGCCACCGGTGAGGTCCATGATCTGCGCGACGGGATCACCGTCGGTGAAGTCGACGATGTCGTCGGCACCGAAACGCTTTGCCAGAGCGATGCGTTCGGGACGTGACTCGACGGCGATGATCCGCCCCGCACCCCGCAGTTTCGCCCCGATGGTGGCACACAATCCGACCGCACCCTGCGCGAAGATCGCCACGGTGTCCCCGATCTCGATCTGCGCATGCTCGGCACCCATCAGTCCGGTGCTGAGCATGTCGCAGGCGTACACCGCGGCGTCATCGCTCAACTCGTCCGGGATCGGGGCGAGATTCCCCTGCGCCGCCGGCACCAGGAAGTACTCGGCCATGTTGCCGTCGACCTGCGCGGTGTACTTGTAGCCGCCGAGGAGCCCACCGCATTGGCTGGTGAAACCCCGCTGACAGTACGAACATTCGAAGCACGGCGTCACCGCATTCACCGCGACGCGCTGGCTCTCGGTGAAACCGGTGACCGCGGAGCCGAGTGCGGCGATCACACCCACCGACTCGTGTCCGAGGGTGCGCCCGTTCTCGACGGGCAGCGCACCCTTGACGGTGTGCACATCCGAGGTGCAGATCAGTGCGGCGGTGGTCTTCACCAGGGCTTCGTTGGGGCCCGGTGTGGGTATGGGCTTCTCGACGATCGCGGTCTTGCCGATCTCGAGCATCGTGAAGGTCTTCATCAAGGCGGACATGTGGCTCATCCTTTGGTTTCGGGAAAAGAGAAGTGGTTTCGGAAAGCGAAGAAGGTGTGGCGGTACCCGGATGCGGGCAAGAGTGATCAGCCCGCCATGCCGGGGGGCGGCATGGCGGGCCGAGGTGCGGATGATCCCGCACCGATACTCCTCGGACGTCCGGCCCCCGGGGCCGGCCCGTGCAGGGGCTAGCTCTTCAGGGCGTCGTAGAAGGCCGTCTCGAACTCCATGTACTTGGTGAACGAGGTCGGGTCGCCGAACGGCAGGATCTGGGTGGCCCAGTACCCGCCGTATCCGTTCTGCCGGTCGATCCAGTAGAAGAGATTGGCCAGCCCCGCCCATCCCTGGGCACCTGCCGGGCGGCCGGTCGGCGCCGTCTCGTTGTTGATCATGAACGGCAACGACCACGACTTCGACTGTCCCGGGAAGAACTCGGCGTCGTTGGACAGCGACGGGATGACGCCCGGCAGCATGGTGACCGGCAGATCACCGAGATGATTGCGCAGCGCCATCTCCACGGTCTCGGCCTTGAGGACCCGACCACCCTCGCCCACACCGTCGTTGAGCCACATCCGGATGAACTTCATGTAGTCACCGACGGTCCCGTACAGGCCGTGTCCACCGAAGTCCACCTCCGGCGGCGACGGTAGTTCGAGACCCATCGGGGTCAGCGAGCCGTCGGCGTTGCGCGCGTGGATCTCGGTCAGATGCGACCGGAAGTCCTCGCGCAGAATGAAACTCATGTTCTCGATGCCGAGCGGGGCGAAGATGCGTTCGTCGAACACCTCACCGAGCCGCTTTCCGCGCAACCCCTCGACCACCTGACCGACCCAGTCGATGTTGGTTCCGTACTGCCACCGCTCGCCCGGATCGAAGAGCAGCGGTGTCATCAGCGCCGCCCGACTGGCCGTGGTGACGCTGGGCTGCCCCTTCTCCTCGGCGAGCCGGCTATAGATCTCGTCGAAGAAGTCGTAGCCGAATCCTCCGGTGTGCGTGAGCAATTGGCGGGTGGTCGGCACCGACTTCGGTGCCCGCAGGATCGGTTCGCCGGCGTCGTCGAAGCCTTCGATCACCTGCAGGGTGCCGATGGCGGGCGCATAGGTGCTCGCCGGCGCGTCGAGGTCGAGCAGGCCCTCTTCCACCAGCTGCAGCGCCGCGGTCGCGGTGATCGCCTTGGTGGTGGAGAAGATCGCGAACACGTCGTCGGTGGTCATCGGAGCCGACCCGCCCAGGCTGCGTTGGCCCGCAGCTCCGGAATACACGGTGCGGTCACGATCGGTCACCACCGCCACCACGCCGGGCACGCGGGCGTCCCCGGTGACGGCCTCGGCCAGAATCCGATCGGCGGCACTGGTGAACGCGGAGACATCGAGTGAAGAGAATGTGCTGGTCATAGCTTTATCCTTCCACGGATATGATCTGGATCACACTGTCCGTCAGGACAGTGCGAAACCCTTGTAGCCGGCCGCAGCGGCCTCGAGCGTCGCGTCCCGGTAGGCGCCGACGCCGCCGACGTAGGACAGGACCCGACGCGGCTTGCCGGGCACATTCGACCCGACGTACCAGGAGTTGGTCTTGGAGATGAGGTTCGCGTCGGCGAGTTCGTCGTGGTGGGCGACCCAGGCTTCCTCACCCTCGGCAGTCGGCTCGATGACCGTCTTGCCGGTGGCGCGCATGTGCCGGATGGCCTCGCTGATCCACTCGGTCTGCTGCTGCAGGCAGGTCGTCATGTTGCACAGCGCCGCCGACGGCGCCAACGGGACCGCGGTGGTCAGCATGTTCGGGTAGCCGTGCACCATCAGGCCCATCGTCGTGCGGATGTCACGACTCCAGTCGTCGGCGAGGCTGCGGCCGTCGCGACCACGGATGTCGATGCGGGTGAGCGCACCGGTGCCGGCGTCGAATCCGGTCGCCATGATGATGACGTCGAGCTCGTGCACGGTGCCGTCGGCAAGCTCGATGCCGTTCTCCCGGATGCGGGTGATGGGGTTGTCGCGCACCGGAACCGCGGTCACGTTGTCGCGGTGGTAGACCTCGAGATAGTTGGTCTCCAGCGGCACCCGGTGCGTGCCGAAGCCGTAGTCGCTCGGGATCAGCAGGTCGCACAGCTCCGGGTCGACGAGACGGGCGCGCATCTTCTCCCGGACGAACTCCGAGACCTCTTCGCTGACCTGTTCGTCGGAGAAGATCTCGGCGAACGAGGCGAGCCAGAGCTTCAGCGAACCGTTCTCGTAGTCGTCCTCGAGCCGCGCCCGACGCTGCTCGGGGGTGAGATCCTCCCAGGCGTCGGTGAAGTCGTACTCGAATCCGGTGAACGTGTGCGGCAGGGTGTCCTTCAGTTCACCGAATCGCGACTTGTACCAGGCGACCTCGTCGGGGCCGTAGGACGGATTCTTCATCGGCAGCGCGTACTGCGGGGTGCGGATGAACACCTTCAGCTCGTCGACGTCGGCGGCAATGGACTGGATGACCTGGATTCCGGTCGCGCCGTTGCCGATCACGCCGACGCGCTTGCCCGCGAAGTCGATGCCCTCCTTGGGCCAACGCGCGGTGTGCACGAGCTGACCACCGAAGTCGGACTGTCCGGGGAACAGATCCTTCATCGGCGCCGAGAGCATCCCGCAGCAGGTGATGAGGAACTGCGCGTCGATGGTGTCGCCGTCGGCGGTGGTCAGAGTCCACCGGTTGCGGTCCTCGTCGAAGACGGCGCTGGTGATCTCAGTTTCGAGCGAGATGTCACGGCGCAGGTCGAGCGAGTCGGCGACGTAGTTGAGCCACCGTTCGATCTCCTCCTGCCCGGGGAAACGCTGGCTCCAGCTCCACCCGTTGTAGAGGTCCTCGTCGAACAGATACTGGTAGATGTAGGCCTCCGAATCGAAGCGGGCGCCCGGATAGCGGTTCCAGTACCACGTGCCCCCGACGCCGGACGCCTTGTCATAGGCCCGCACCTCGAGTCCCTGCTCGCGCAGCATGTGCAGCTCGTACAGGCCGGCGACTCCCGTGCCGATCACGGCCGCGTCGAGTGTGGTTGTTGCCATTGTTCCTCCTGATTGTGATGGTGCTCACGTTCGAAGGCCAGTGTCGAGAGTGTCCGGGCACTCCTGGGTGTCCCAAATTGGGACACCATTCCTGACCCACCGGACGGTGTCGTCGCAGTTGAGGGCGTTGCATAATCGGCTTTGTGCGGCAGGTCACAATAGAGGGGGATCGACGAGAGGAGGACGCTCGACGATGACCGATATCCGTGAGCGGCAGCTCCGCATCGCAGCCGCCCGGGCAGATTTTCTCGAGTACGGGCCCGCAGGTGCCGCGGGTGTCGACGACGTGGTCGCGGCATCCTGGGAGCGCAGCCACGATGCCGGCGTCGACGCCGATCGCTACACCGTGGCATTCTTCGAGGACATCGACTTCGATTCCCGATTGGCCCGCTGCGCGCAACCGGTGATCGAGCGCCTCGCCCGGGACATGTCCGACGTCCCGGTCACCATCGCCCTGACCGACGCCAAGGCACGCATCGTCGACCGGCGCGATTGCTCCACGGCCGTCGGCCGCGTGCTCGACCGCGTCGACTTCCAGCGCGGGTTCTGCTTCGACGAGAGCGGCGTCGGAACCAACGGCGTCGGAACGGTTTTCGAGGTCGGAGCACCCGTCACCGTGGTGGGCAGCGAGCATTTCAACCAGTCGCTCGTACAGTTCGCCTGCGCCGGCGCCCCGGTCTTCGACCCGTTGACCGGACGCGTCGCCGGGGTCCTCGACGCCAGCATGCTCGCCGACACCTGGAACCCGTTGGTGGACGCCCTGATCCGATCCGCCGCCGCCGACATCGGCCGGAATCTGCTACTCGACCGCAGCCAGGCCAAACGCGCACTGTTCGAGACCTACCTGCGCGCCGACTCCCGTCCGCGCCAAGCGGTGATGGCTGTCGGCAGCGCCACCCCCCAGCTCACCGGGGCCGATACCGTCATGGCCAATGAGCTTGCGCGAGAGATGCTCTCACCTGCGGACCAGGAACGCGTGGTGGAGTTCACCCGCTTCTTGATGTCCCGCCACGATCCCGGTGCCCGTCGGGTCACCCTCGACGACGGGCGCAGCATTCGGTTGCGATCAACCTCCATCACCTACAACGGCGACACCGTGGGCATGGTGCTGTTGCTCGACGAAGACCATGACGTTCCGTCGGGATCGGTTCGGCTGCAAGCACTTCGGTCATTGTCGACGCCGATCGCGCGGAGCGAGCCGGCGAGCAGCCCGGCGTGGCAGGCCGCCCGAGCCGAGGCACTTACCGCCCTCGAATCGGGGACCGGTGTACTGGTCATCGGCGAGCCGGGCTCGGGTCGATTGAGCCTGATCGCCGAGGCCTTTCACGAGGTGTACGGCGACGCCCCGGTGGTCGTCATCGACGCGCAGCGCGTGGAACGGGGCGAGCAGGTCGCCGGGCCCGAGAACGCCGTCGACGACTGCGCGCTGCTGGTGATCCGACATCTGGACAAGGTCTCAGCCACCACCGTGGACACCGTGACAGACCTGGTGGCCGCCGCAACCGACGCGGGATACCTTCTCGCGGTCACGATCGAACCTCCCACCGACGAACAACCGTCGGTGGTCACGCTGCCGGGTATCGGCCAGTCCGTCACCATCCCACCGCTGCGGTTGCGGGGCACCGATCTCAACACCATCGTCGTGCGAGTCGTCAAGGCCCTTGCACCACAACGCAACAGCCGGATCAGCCCGAAGGCCATGCGCATCCTTGCCGCCTATTCGTGGCCCGGCAACATCCCACAACTCCGCGAAGCGCTCGCCGAGGCCCTGCGCAGACGACCAGTCGGCGAGATCCAGCCCGACGACCTGCCTGGGTACTGCCGTGCGAACACCACCCGCGCGCTGACGACCCTCGAGGCCACCGAACGCGACGCGATCATCGCCGCACTCACCGAATGCGACGGCAACCGGGTCCGTGCAGCCGCGTCATTGGGACTCTCGCGCAGCTCGCTGTACCGAAAGATCCACGCGTACGGCATCTCCGGGGTGTAGGGCGCCGACGCTGCTCCAGCGCCCTGGACCACCCAGCGCGCGGTATTACTTCAGGGCTTCCAGGAGTTGGGCTTTCGTCATCGACGAATAGCCTTTGATGCCCTTGACTTTCGCCTGTGCCCGAAGTTCGGCGACCGTCGGGCCGCGGCCGGACGACTTGGGTGAGGGCGCCTTCGTCGGCGCCGCCGGCTTCTTGGCCGGTGCCGGCTTCTTGGCCGGTGCTGCCTTCTTGGCAGGTGCTGCCTTCTTGGCAGGTGCTGCCTTCTTGGCGGGCGCTGTCGGCGTCTTTGCCGGCGCTGTCGGCGGTTTTGGGGGCGCTGTCGCGGTCGTGGCGGGCGCTGTCGGCGGTTTTGCGGGCGCTGTCGGCGTCGTGGCGGGTGCTGCCGGCTCTGGCTTGTCCGGCTCCGGCTTGTCGCCACCCAGGCCGACGACCTTCAACACCTCGGCGCGCAGTGCCGCCACGTCACCTTCGGCGCGGCTGATCCGCTTGCGCGCAGCCTTCTCGACCTTGGCCAGCTCCTTGGTGAGGCGACCGATTTCCGCCTCGAGTCGCTTGATCGCCCGATCCTTCTTACCTGCCCCGTCCTTCTTGCTCACGCCCGCTGTCCTCCCTCGTCAACCAGCTGTTTGGGGACCAGGGTAAGTGGGAAACACCCTCACGGAGTGGACTCACACGCCCGGGACCCGAACTTTCCGGGCATCGCGGCCCGCTCCCGTCACCAGCATGGATCACACGAGAGGAGAAGATCATGGCGCAGCAAGAGGATCGCGGCCCATCGGTCAAGGACGACGAGCTCTACGAAAAGCTCCGCGATGAGGGCAACTCCAAGGAGAAGTCCGCACGGATCGCCAATGCCGCCGCCAACGAGGGCCGCTCATCGGTGGGTTCCAAGGGCGGTCGCTCCGGCTCGTACGAGGACTGGACCGTCGATGAACTCCGATCGCGCGCCAAGGAACTCGACATCTCCGGATACTCGTCGATGAAGAAGGACGAACTGATCGAGACGCTGCGCAACCACTGAGAGTGGTCGTCGAGGCGACGCCACCCGCGACATACGAATACAGATTCCACGTGAGCGGACATCGGACCCCGAGAATCGGGGTTTTCGGGCCAACTTTGTGGAATCTGTATTCGTATTCGGGCCGGACGTGCCGGTGTCAGGCGTAGATCGACTTGTACACCAGGTAGGCCTCCATCGACTGAGGCCCGAGTTCACGTCCGATACCGCTGTCCTTGACGCCACCGAACGGCGCGCCCGGATCGGGCATGTACCGGTTGATGCCGATGGTTCCGGTGCGCACCCGCCGCGCCACATCCTTGCCGCGGTCGGGATCGGAGGTCCACACCGAACCACCGAGGCCGTAGTCGGAGTCGTTGGCCAGTCGGATCGCGTCGTCGGTGTCGGAGTAGCGAATCACCGAGAGGACCGGACCAAAGATCTCCTCCTGCGCGATGGTCGAGTGGTTGTCGACGTCGGCGAACAGGGTCGGTTGCACGAACCAGCCTCGGTCGCGTTCGCTGCGACCACCGCCGACCACGACGCGCGCTCCGTCACCCTTGCCCTTCTCGATGTAGCCCTCCACCCGATCGCGATGGGTGCGGCTGGCCATCGGGCCGATCATCGTCGACTCGTCGAGCGCATCGCCGACCGGCAAGCTGCTCACGAACGCCGCCAGGGTGTCGACGACCTCGTCATATCGGTTGTCGGGAGCCAGGATTCGGGTTCCGAGGTAGCAGGTCTGGCCGTTGTTGACCAGCAAGCTCTCGAAGAGTCGCTCGCCCATCACCGACAGGTCGAGATTGGCGTCGTCGAGGACGATCGCGGCCGACTTGCCGCCGAGTTCCAGGGTCACCGGTCGCAGCAACTGCCCGCAGGTGGCCGCGATCTGCCGGCCAGCCGCGGTCGACCCGGTGAACGCCACCTTGTCGACGTCGCGGTGCGAGACCAGGTAGGCGCCGGTCTCCCGGCCACCGGGCACCACGTTGACAACGCCATCGGGGATGTCGCTCTCGGCGACGGCCTCGGCGAACAAGAAGGCGTCGAGCACCGTTTCCGGTGACGGTTTGAGCACGATCGCACAGCCGGCGGCCAGCGCCGGACCGTACTTGAACGCGGCGAGCGCCTGCGGATAGTTCCACGGGACGATCGCCCCGACCACACCGACCGGTTCCCGGCGCACCAGCGTTGTCCCGCCGAAGAGGTGATCCTGCTCGACCTCGAAGGAGAACCCGCGGGCCAGCCCCGCGTAGTAGCGCAACAGGGTCAGTGGCACGCCGGTCTCGAGCTGACTCGAGATGGCGATCGGCATGCCGTTCTGCGCCGAGACCCGGCGGGCCATCTCCTCGCCTTTGGTCTCGAGGATGTCGGCGAGCTGTTCCATCGCATCGGCACGGCGCGACGGTTCCCAGCGCGCCCAGCCCTGCGGATCGTCGAACGCCGCTCGCGCTGCGGCGACCGCGGCGTCCACATCGGCCTCGACCGCGGCCGGCACCACACCGATCTGTTCCTCGGTGCTCGACGACACGACCTCGATCTGTTCACCCGATGCCGGGGCTACCCACTGGCCGCCGATAAAGAGTTTGTCGTAGGTGATCATTCACGCCTCCTGGGATGTCCACGCAATCACCGCTGTGTGCTGCGGGTCACAATCCAGTGTGCCGCAGCCGCCCGGTCGTGACACCCGCTTCTGCAGCACATCGGCATGTGCTTTCACTGAGTGGAAGCACGGTCTGGTGGTTGTGACAGCGCTCTCCCTACCGTGTGCTCAACCAGAGGAGTCACATGTCCACCTTCACCAGCACCACCCGCACGCAGGTCGCGATCGTCGGCGGCGGCCCGGCCGGCCTGATGCTCTCGCACCTGCTGCATCGGGCCGGAATCGAGAGCATCGTCCTCGACACCCGCACCTACGAGCAGATCGAGACCACCCACCGCGCCGGAATCCTGGAGCGAGACAGCGTCCGGTTGCTCGTCGAATCCGGGGTCAGCGATCGCGTCCTCACCGACGGCCACGAACACCAGGGAATCGACCTGCGCTTCGACGGCATCAGCCATCGCATCGACTTCCAGAAACTCGTCGGCGCCTCATGCTGGCTCTACCCACAGACCGACGTGTTCATCGATCTACACGCCGCACGGGTTCGTGACGGCGGCGACCTCCGCTACGGCATCGCCGACACAGCGGTCACCGACCACCGCGACGACCCTCGTGTGGCTTACACCGATACCGATGGGCGTCACGAGATCCGGGCCGACCTCGTCGTCGGCGCCGATGGCTCACGCAGCATCTGCCGCGACCTCGTCGCCGACCCACAGCGATTGTTCCGCGAGTACCCGTTCGCCTGGTTCGGCATTCTCACCGAGGCTCCGCGCAGCGCCCCCGAATTGATCTACACCCGTTCCCCGTTCGGCTTCGCGTTGATCAGTCAGCGCACGGAGTCGGTGCAGCGGATGTACTTCCAGTGCGATCCGGCCGAGAATCCCGACGACTGGTCCGACGACCGGATCTGGGCCGAACTGCAGCGCCGACTGGCCGGACCAGACGGTTTCTCGTTGCAGGAGGGCCCGATCATCGACAAGAGCGTGCTGCCGTTCCGCAGCTTCGTGCAGACCCCGATGTGCGACGGGAAGCTACTGCTCGCCGGCGATGCGGCACATACGGTTCCGCCGACCGGCGCCAAGGGTCTCAACCTCGCCCTCGCCGACGTCCGGGTGTTGGCCGAGACCATCGAGCGGGCGCTGCTTGCCCCCGACGAGACGGCACTGGACTCCTACACCGAGCGGGCGCTCGCCCGCGTTTGGAAGGCTCAGCACTTCTCGTACTGGATGACGACGATGCTGCACAAGGCTTCCGACGCATCGGACTTTGACGAGCGCCGCCAACTCGGCGAACTCGAAACGCTGACCGCCTCCGAGGTCGGATCGGCCTATCTCGCCGAGGGATACACCGGCTGGCCCTCGGTCTGATCCGGAGGGCGTCCGATGCCCCCCCCGATGGCCCTCCCCCCCGATGGTCGAGGAGCTTCGCCCCCTTTCCGATGGTCGAGGAGCCCCGCCCCTTCCCGATGGTCGAGACGCCCGGGCCCCTTTTCGATGGTCGAGGAGCCCCGCGCGAGCGCAGCGAGCCGGAGCGTCTCGAGACCACCGCAAGCCGACGCCGGAAATCCGAAACCAGCAGCAAAACAACAGGTCTCGAGGCTCCGTCGCTAGCGCTCCTCCACACCTCGACCATCGTGTGATGCGGCACCGCCGCATACGGGAGATGCCTCACCGATGGTTCACCCAGGCGTGATGGGGCACCGCCGTTCACAGGAGATGACCCACCGATCAGTCACCACCGTGTGAAGGACCGCCCACTCGGGAGGGCGCCCCGAGCGAGCGCCCGATCCCTTGCGCGGCAACCTGTAACGCGGCGACGATCCGCGGTAGTCGGCCGCTGATCGATGGCACCACCATGCCGAGGGCGGCGACCACTCCGTCCGGACCGCGCACCGGGACGGCCACCGAGCAGGCGCCGAGCGTCATCTCCTCGACGGTTGTCGCGTAGCCCTCGTCGTGAACGCGGCGCAGCTGGTCGTCGAGGAGCTTCGGGTTCACGATGGTGTGCGCAGTGATGCGCGTGAGCGAGGCCATCACCTCCTCGCGAATATCGTTGGGGGCGTATGCGAGTAACACCTTCCCGACGCCGGTGGCGGCCAACGGGAGCCGCCCGCCGACCCGGCTGACGACCGGCACCGACTCCTTTCCGGAGATGCGATCGAGATACAGCGCGGCGGTACCCTCTCGGATGGCCAGGTGGACCGTTGCCGTGGTCGCGGCGTAGAGGTCGTGGAGAAATGGTTCGGCGACCTCCCGAATCCCCGACTGGATCGGTGCGAGGAGCCCGAGATCCCACAGACGCCTGCCGATCACGTACCGGCCGTCGGGGCGGCGCACCAGCGCACCCCACCGCTCGAGCTCGCCCGCGAGACGATGCGCGGTCGGCAGCGGAAGACCAGCGTGCACGGCCATTTCGGACAGCGAGAGCACCCGATGAGTGGAATCGAATGTGCCGAGTAACGCGAGCGTGCGCGCCGCCACCGACGCACCCGGCGTCGAGGTGTTACCGGCCATCGATGGTCACGGCGCCAGACCGGCGCGCCGTCGTTTCGCCGGTGACCGCCGGCCGCGGCCGGACCATCAGAGTTCCCGCAGGTAACAGAGCATCCGGTAGTCCTCACCGGGCTCGATGTTGGTGAACCCGTGCCGCTCGTAGAAGCGTCGGGTGTCGGTGTCGATCTCGTCGACGTTGATGAGCATCTCGATCGCGTCGCGGTCCAGCACCTCGTCGACGGCCCGGGTGAGCAGGGCGGTGCCGATGCCCCCGTCCCGGAGCGCGGGTACGACGTACAACTCCTCCAACTGCGCGAGCGGCCCGTCGCCGTACGGGGTCGGGCGGAGTGTCAGGTAGGCGAATCCGGTGGGCTCCCCGTCGGACTCGGCCAGCACGACGAGCACGTCGTCACGGGCGAGCATACGGGTGAAGCGGCCGGCGAACTCGTCGGCACTCGGGGTCGGACTCTCGAACTCGGTGTTGAAGTCGAACAGCAGCCGACCGACGACCGCCGCATCGGCCGGGCCGGCCAGGCGGACGAGGCGGCCCGGGACGGTCATGACACTCACGGCAGTAGACCGGAGCGCCGCGCGATCACCACTGCCTCCAATCGGCTTGTGGCACCGAGCTTTCGCATCGCGTCCTTCACATAGCCCTTGGCGGTCTGGACGCCGATGCCCAGTGAGTCGGCGATCCGTGCGTTGGGATAGCCGAGCGCGGCCAGCGCCAGCACGTCCTGCTCGCGGCGGGTCAACGCCACCGACTCGTGTTCGGGTGTGGCGTCGAGGAGCCCGTCGGTGATGCGGCCGATCGCAGCGGCGACCTCGGCATCGTCGACCGAGCGCGCGAGGTCACGCAGTTGCGCATATGCCTCGGTCAACCGAACGCGCAGCGCGTCGGCCTCGGGTTGGACCGCCGCGGTCTCGACGGATGTCCGGGCGGCGACGATCTGCTGTTCGAGGGTGCGGGCCTCCACGGCGAGGGCGTCGAGTGCGCGGTCGCCGAGCGGATCGTCGGTGCGCAAGGCGCCGTAGATCACCGCCACCGGTGTCCGGTCGACGATCACGGGTGCCGCGGCCATCGCCCGCAGGCCCTCCGTCGCGATGACCGCGTTGTAGCGGTGGGTGATCCGCGGCGTCTTCAGATAGTCGTCGACGACCATCGGCCGGTTGGTGGCCACCACCTTGCCGCCGAGTCCGTGCCCGATGTCGACGGCAACACCGTTGAGCGCACCGACGGTGTGGCCGACGAAGTGACTCAGGCGCAGGCCCCGCCCACTCTGCACGACACCACCGAAGGCAAGTGAGACACCGCTGGCCCGGCGCAATCGGCGCAGCGCGTCGGTGACCGGCGCCGCGAGCGATTCGGGCATCTCGGTCACCTCCTCCGGTCGTGTGCGCCCCCTCTTCGGGGGGTGGCACGCAGTGTCGGTCGCGGCAGACAATGCGTGCGACTGTGATTCAGCTTACTCATGAGGCCCAGGTGAGACCATGACCCAGACCGCTCCCGCGCATCCCTCCGTCGAGGCCGAGGTGGCCGCGTTGCTGGCCGAGTTCGGCGCGGACGACGCGAATGCCGCGACCCTGCTCGCCGACCGACACGACCCGGATGCCGTCGCGTTCGTGACGGTCGGCACCAGCGGCGACGCCCTCGTCACCACCCGCATCACCTACGGCGATCTGGCCGCGCAGTCGCGGAAGTTCGCGACCGCCCTGGCTGAGCTCGGCGTCGAGCGCGGTTCACGGGTCGGTGTGTTGATGGGCAAGCGCGTCGAGCTGGTGGTCACGTTGCTGGCACTCGCCCGCCTCGGCGCGGTCTACATCCCGCTGTTCACCGCGTTCGCGACACCGGCGATCGAGATGCGGCTACGTGGAGGCGACGCCGGCGTCGTGGTGACCGAGGCCAGCCAGGTCGGCAAACTCGACGGAATCGACGGTCTGACCACGGTGGTCGCCGGCGCCGAGCGTCCGAGCGAAAGCGGTTCGGGAACCTACGATTTCGACACCCTGCTCGCCGCGAGTGAGCCCTGGGAGGAATCGGTGGCCGTCGGTGGCGACGGGCACCTGATCCTACTGTTCACCAGCGGAACCACGGGCGCGCCCAAGGGGGTTCCGGTGCCGGTGCGCGCACTGGCGGCGATGGTCACGTACATGCGTTTCGGTCTCGACGTGACCGACGACGACGTGTTCTGGAATGCCGCCGACCCGGGCTGGGCCTACGGTCTGTATTACGGCGTCCTCGGTCCGCTGGCCACCGGACGCCCGAACATCTTGCTGCAGGCCGGTTTCACGCCGGAGCTGACCGCTCGCATTCTCGGCGAGCTGGGTGTCACCAACTTCGCCGCCGCCCCGACGGTGTATCGCGCGCTGAGCAAGAGCGGTGCGATCGAGGGCTTCTCGCTGCGGCACGCATCATCGGCGGGTGAGCCTCTCACACCTGATGTGATCGCTTGGGCGACAGACGCATTGGGCACCGAGGTGCGTGACCACTACGGCCAGACCGAGCACGGCATGTTCATCAACAACCACTGGGCCCCGGAAGTGCGGCGACCGCTGATCCCCGGATCGATGG
Organism: Gordonia sp. L191; assembly: GCF_030077625.1. Classification (NCBI taxonomy): domain Bacteria; kingdom Bacillati; phylum Actinomycetota; class Actinomycetes; order Mycobacteriales; family Gordoniaceae; genus Gordonia; species Gordonia sp. L191. The sequence goes on from NZ_CP125996.1 coordinate 5,047,697, forward strand.
GCCAACCGATGCCCGGCTTCACCACCGGCATCGTCGACGGACAGATCGCGATCGACGTATCGGCCAGTCCGGCACTGTGGTTCACCGGTTACCTCGACGACCCGGAGAAGACCGCGGCCCGGTTCACCGAGGACGGGCGCTGGTATCTGACCGGCGACACGGGCCGGGTCGACGAGAACGGCAACTACTTCTTCAGTGCTCGAGACGACGACGTGATCATCATGGCCGGCTACCGGATCGGACCATTCGACGTCGAGAGCGTGCTGATCACCCATCCGTCGGTGATCGACGTCGCCGTCGTCGGCCGGCCGGACGAACTGCGCGGTGAGGTCCTCGAGGCCTTCGTCGTGCTCGCCGACGGTGTGATCGGCGACGACGCCCTGGAGGCCGAGCTGCAGCAGCTGGTCAAGACGGGTTTCGCCGCGCATGCCTATCCGCGCAGCGTGCATTTCGTCGACGCGCTGCCCAAGACACCGAGCGGCAAGATCCAGCGATTCGTCCTGCGGCAGAGGTAGTCACCGGTCACCGCTCGCCAGGCGCCGTACCGACTCGGGGATCTCGGTGCCCGTCGCGGGAATCGGGTCGTCGTAGACGGTGCGGACGGGCACGACCCCGGTCCAGTTGTCGGTGTCGACGCCGGGACCTCCGGTGCGGGCCTTGGCGATCCACTGACCGTCGACGATCGGCATCCGCAGGGCGATCGTCGCGGCACGCTCCTTGCCGGTGATCGACGGCGTCTCGGCGACACGGCCCGGGATCAGCTTGTCCGACAAGGCTTCCAGTGCGGCCAGGTCGTCATCGGCGCGTTCGGGGATTCCGCGCACCACCGCGGACCGATAGTTCGCGGAATGGTCGAAGAGACTGTCGGCCACCACGATGGCGTCGAGGACGAACACGGTGAACGTCGACGGCGCACCCTCGGCCACATGACGCAGCGCGCCTGCGGCGATCGATCCGTGCATGAGGATGTCGTCGCCGTCGCGGGCGAAGAGCAGCGGCACCGACCACGGCCACCCGTCCACGACGGTCGAGAGGGTTCCGACGAGGACCGAGTCGAGGACGTCGTCGAGCAACGCGCGGTCGCCACCGCGAGTCGGCTTGCGGCGCAGAGCCGAGAGTTCGGCGGGTTCGTCGGAGTACGAGGAGGGCTCGGGCATGAGGGCATGGTGCGCGTCGCGCGGCTTCCCGGCAACAGATTTCCCTTCCCGAGCGAATGCGGACCGGATCTGTCCGCATTGGTTCGTAGTTTCGGTGGTGACCGCAAACCACTCCGAAAGGCACCCTCATGGCCGGCACCTACACCTCCGTCACCCTCTCCGTCGACGTCACCGGCGAGAAGGCCGACGTCTTGACCCTGTTGGAGGATCAGCGCGCGATGTTCCTGGTGACCTTGCGCGGTCTCGACGACGAGCTGGCCCGCCGTCGGAGCACCGTGAGCGAGCTGACCCTCGGCGGTCTCCTCAAGCACCTGACAATGGTGCAGCGCGAGCACACCCAGACCCTCCTCGACCGTGACCCGAACGCCGAGATCCACATGGACAATCTCGAGCACGGATACGAACTCACCGACGGTGAGACATTCGACGAGTGGCTCACCGCCTACCGGGATGCCGCACGCGCCTACGACGCAGTGATCGCCGAGGTCGGTTCACTCGACGAACTGATCCCGCAAGCAACCGCGCCGTGGCAGCCCGAGCGGGAATGGTGGACGGTACGCAAGATGGCCCTGCACATGTTGCGTGAGACCGCCCATCACAGCGGGCACGCCGACATCATCCGCGAGGCGCTCGACGGCCGGACGACGATGGCCGCGCTGTTCGATTTCGGCGACCAGGCCTGAGGGCGAGACGGTATCGGTCCGTGTTCATCGCGACGAATCGGACGTCTGTTACGTCGGTGTAGTCCGTTCGGGTGGATTTCCCGATCAGCCGACCTAATCCACCCGAACGCGGTTGCCCCTGCTCAGAGCCGCTCACAATACTTGTGGCTCGGGGAACACACCACCACCGATCCGTGCGGCGAACCTCGCCGGGCACGGGCGTACGTAGGAGACCGAGCAGATGTCGTACTACCCACCGGGGCCGCCCACGTATCCGTCGATGCCGTTCGGCGCCGTGCCACCCGAGCCGCAGCCACGCAATCGGCGCAACCTCACCTTGATCCTCGCGGCGATCGTCGCGGTGCTCGCGCTCGTGTTCGCCTCGGTCGTGGTGATCGTGCTGAAGAACAAGAAGGGCGAGTTCCACATCCCCTTCCTGTCGCTGACCTCCGCGGACGCGCCGGGTGATGCGCCGTTCATGGCGCAGCCGAACCTGACCAACAAGCCGCTCGACAACGGTTTGCGCCTGAGCGCGCAGACCGGCGCGCCGAATCAGGGCACTCGACTGGTCAGCGGCACCACGCCGGGCCTCTACGTCGGCGGCTCCACCAGCTGCGATCCGGCCGGTCTGGGCAACTTCCTCGCGCAGCACCCCTCGCAGGCGGCCGCGTGGGCGAGCGTCTACGGGATCAGCACGCAGGCCATCCCCTACTACCTCGACACCCTGACGCCGGTGATCCTCTCGGCCGACACCTGGGTGACCAACTACAGCTACACCGGCGGTTCGGCGGTGCCGTTCCAGGATGTGCTGCAGGCCGGCACCTCGGTTCTCGTCGACAGTGCCGGCGTTCCCCGGGTGCGCTGCCAGTGCGGTAATCCGCTCGGGCCGGCCGCCTCCGCCCCCATCGGCGGATACCGGATCCGCGGAACCCATTGGCAGGGTTATCAGGTCAACTACATCACCCGCATCGCCTACAACACGCAGAACGTCACCGTCGTCAACAACACCACGACCGTGATCAATCAGGCTCCGGCCCAGGCGAATACGCCGGCCGCCGGTGCCGCCGCACTGTTGACGCTGCTCAATCCCGATACCCGTCAGCTCTTCGACCGCACGGTCGGCGGGTTGCTGGATCTGTCGGGTCAGCCGCCGCTGACCGAGGCACTGCCGACGCCGGCAGCACTCAACGTGCCACTGGCCGCACGTAGTGACGAAGCCGCGACGGAGAACGGGCTCGCCCGCGCAGGCGAGACGGCGGCCGCGCCGGAGGTCACGCAGATGGCCGAATCCAACGGCAACACACCGCCGACCGAGGGCCAGACCACCGAGGCCGCGTCGGGCACCGAATCGGGTGCCGACACCTCGGCCGCAGGCCAGACATCGAGCGAGGAGACCTCGGCGTCGAGCAGCACCACGACGTCGTCCGACACCAGCAGCTCCAGTTCGAGTGCGAGCAGTTCGTCGTCGGAGGCGCCGTCGCCCACCGTCTTCAGCGGTAGCGGTGATTCCATCGGCAGCTTCAGCTTCACCGAGAACAATCAGTCGGTGACGTGCCAGGCGCCGTCGCAGGAGACCACCGGCACGGTGTCGCTCACCTGTAGCGACGGACTGTCGCGGTCGGTCTATCAGAGTTCGCTGTCGCAGTCGTCGGTCACCTCGGCCACCGACTCGACCGGAATCTGGCGGTTGTCCTTGGGCAGTAGTTCGGTGCCGATCACCTCGGCCACGTGGCAGACACTGATCGCGACCACCACCGAAACGACCACGGTGGAGAACCCGACGACGACGGAGACCACCGAGGTTCCGACGACGACCGAGGAAACCACCACGGAGACAACGGAAGAAACCACCGAGACACCGGCGACAACTCCGGCGGGCTGATCCCCGTGCGCCGGGCCTCGAGACCACCCGCACCAACCAACATCCCCGGGCCACCGGGGCCCGAAACCAGCACCACCGCAGCCGGTCTCGAGGCTCGTCGCTAACGCTCCTCACACCTCGACCACCGATCTGGGGACGCCCCATCGCCGGGGTGAACCACCGAACTGGGAAACCCTCCGAACGACGGCGACCATCCCCCGATGGTCGAGGTGCACGGCGCCCCAGGCGCCGGGCCTCGAGACCACCCGCACCGATCTGGGGACGCCCCTTCACCGGGCTGAACCACCGATCAGGGGAAGCCGCGCCTCCGGGCTGAACCACCGATCTGGGATCTGGGGACGCCGTGTCACCGGTCTAAACCACCGACCCGGGGCACCCTCCGACGACGACCTCCACCAGCCGGGCATCGGCGTCGATCACCAGGTGATCGGCGGCGTATCCGGGGAGTAGATCCCCGACGTCGTCGAGCCCGATCGCGCGGGCCGGTGTGCGCGAACACATCTCGACGGCGGCGATCACTGCCTCGCGGGTGATGGGGCCACCGTCGGACAGCCCGTGCGCGGCGCGGCGGAACAGCAGGTCCATGGTGGCGGTGCTGCCGGCGATCGCGCCGGTCTCCCTGACGCGGGCCACACCGTCGGTCACGTCAACGTCGAGCACTCCGAGACGATAAGAGCCGTCCGACATTCCCGCCGCCGACATGGCGTCGGTGACCAGCGCAATCCGCCGCGGACCGGCGACCCGTTCGACGTAGGACGCGAGGTCACGATGTACATGCACTCCGTCACCGACGAGCTCGACGGTGACGCGGTCGTCGCCCAGGAGGGCGAGTACCGGTCCGGGTTCGCGATGTCGTAGCGGCCGCATGGCATTGAACAGGTGGGTGCCCACGCGCGCGCCGGCGTCGATCGCGGCGCGGGTCTGCTCGTAGGTTGCCTCGGTATGTCCCACCGCGGCAACGACTCCCGCGTCGGCAATGCACCGAATGGCATCGAGTCCCCCGTCGAGTTCGGGGGCGATGGTGACCATGCGGACGGCACCACCCCCGGCGCGCAACAGCGCCGCGACCTCCTCCGGGTCCGGATCGCGCAGCGTCCTGGGATCGTGTGCACCGCACCGTGCGTGCGAGAGCCACGGCCCTTCGAGGTGGATGCCGGCGATCACTCCGGCCTCAACTTGCTCGCGCAGTGCTGCGACCTGATCGAGCAGCGCCGACGGCGACGCGCTCACCAGACTGGCGAGAGTGGTTGTGGTGCCATGTGTTCGGTGAAAAGCCGCCGCCGCGACGATCTCCTCGGTGACGCCATCGGTGTAGCCGGTGCCACCACCGCCGTGCACGTGCATGTCGACGAACCCGGGAATGACGGTGGCGTCCGGGAATTCGCGGTCGGGCGGGGTCGGCGGCGCACCCTCCCCGACGGCGACGATCCGGCTGTCGTACATGGTGAACCAGCCAGGCTCCAGCGCTCGCCCGCCGCTGATGACGCGGCCGGCGGCGACGGTGATGACAGTCATCTGCGGTGTCCCCTACAGCGTCTCGGTGACCTTGCGCAGACCGCGAGGAGTGTCCGGGTCGCCGCCGCGGGCGACGGCGAGGTGCAGGGCGAGCTGCTGGAACGGGATGATCTCAAGCAACGGCGACAACGCGTCGGGGGCTCCGGTCGGCAACACGAAGCCACCGGTCAGTCCGGACACATACTCGGCGGCCCCGACCCCGAAGACGTCGGCGTCGCGCTCGGCGAGCCGCTCCAACACCGGTTGCATCGCCGCGCCACCGGCGCCCTCGGGGACCACCGCGAGCACCGGTACCTGCGGGTCGACGGTGGCCAACGGCCCGTGCAGCAGGTCGGCGCCGGAGAACGCCTGCGCCGACAGGTAGGAAGTCTCCATCAGTTTCAACGCCGCCTCGCGCGCCGTCGGATACGAGTAACCGCGGCCGGTCGTCACCAGCCGCTGCGCAAACCGGTACCGCTGCGCCACCGCCCGCACCCGATCCTCCCCGTCGAGGACCCGGTCCCCCAGATCGGGTAGCGCCGACGCAGCAGCAGCACCGTCACGGCCGAGGATCGACTCCGAGAGCAGATACAGCGCAAGCAGTTCCGCGGTGTAGGACTTGGTGGCGGCCACCGACCGTTCGGCTCCGGCATGGACCTGCAGGTCGAACTCCGCGGCGTCGGCCAGCGGTGACGCCGCGGCGTTGGTGATCGCCACCGTGAGCGCTCCCTGCTCCCGGGCCACCTGCACCGACTGCACCAGATCGGGTGACCCGCCGGACTGGCTGACCGCGATGTAGAGCACGTCGCGCAGGTCCGGGCGGGCGCCGTACACCGTCATCGTCGACGGTGAGACAAGCCCGGCGGGCAGTCCGTGGCGGATCTCGATCAGATACTTGCCGTAAAGCGCGGCATGGTCGCTGGTGCCGCGTGCAACGAACTGCACGAATCGTGGTCGACGCGCGGCGATCCGGGCGGCAACATCCCGAATCTCGGCATGCCCGTCGCGCAACAGATTTCGCCAGACGTCGGGTTGTTCGGCGATCTCGGCGGCCATCAGGTGTCCGGGTCGGTCGGTGAGGACGGTGTTCATGGTTCTCCTTCGAGAAGTCTCGGCCGGTGGGCCGGTCAGTGGGTCAGTGGGTCAGTGGGCGTCGACGAGGGATGCGGCCAGGCGCACCGCGCCGTGGACCGGGTCGACCTCGAGTACGCGGATGTCGGTGATGCCCCTCGGAGCGATGAGCTCGCGAATCCGGTTCTGTAACAGGGGCTGATGGACCACCTGGCCGCCGGCGAGGACCACCGGTCCGGTCGATCCGAGCATCTGGGCGACGGTGCCGACGAGGTCGGCCAGTGCGTGGGCCGCGGCCTCCACGATCTCCAGGGCACGCTCGTCGGCGACCGCGGCGCGCTCGAACACGACATGGGAACGGCGCGCCCAATATTGGCGGTCGGCACGTGTGTAGAACAGGTCATGCAGGTCGAGTACCTCGCCGACCCCGCACTCCTCCGCCAGGCGCAGCGACAGCGGTGCCGGGGCGAGTCCCCGGTCGTTGTCGTGCAAGGCACGCCGAACAACTTCGCGCGCAACCCAATAGCCGCTGCCCTCGTCGCCGAGGAGATGCCCCCACCCGCCGGCCCGACACGAACGCCCCTCACGCCGACCCCAGGCGACCGCACCGGTCCCGGAGATCAGTGCGATGCCCTCGTCGAGGCCCGCGGCGGCGAGGATCAGGTGGGTGTCATGGACAACCCCGACCCGTGCTCCCGGAACACGCTGGGTCAAAAGGCTTTCCAGACGTTCGATACTCGCCGGGGTGTCGACACCGGCCGATCCGGCCAACACCGTGTGCACACCGTCGGGACCACCGAGCTTCTCGATCGCGGCGTCGAGTTGACGTCCGGCCTCCTCCACCCCCATGGAGGACACATTGGCGCTGCCGACGATGGTCTCGGCGACGACGGTGCCGTTCTCGGCGCGCACCGCGTGGGTCTTCGATCCGCCGATGTCGAAGGCGAGGGTGACGGTCGGATTCGCACCTGAGGTATTCGCGCCTGATGGGTCGGTGACGATACTCATCGGACAACCTTGGTCTGTCGGGGCGACGCGTCGGCGATCGCTTCGGGCCACCGGCCACCGCTGCGCCAATAGTGTTGGATGTCTTCGAGCTTACGGCCCTTGGTCTCGGGCGCCAGGAAGAAGACGAACACCAGACCGACCAGCGCAAATCCGCCGAAGACCGCGAAGGTGCCCGCGCCGCCGATGACGTTGATGAGCGAGAGCGTGAACGCGGCGACGATGGCATTGGCCACCAGATCCGAGGTCAGCATGAGCGACGATCCGTTGGCGCGCAGCCGCGCGGGGAACGCCTCGCCGGCGTACACCCAGACCAGCGCGCCGAAGCCGAAGGAGAATCCCATGGTGAACAGGACCAGGCCCGCGAATCCCAACACGTGCGCGGTGGTACCGGCGCCGTGTAGTGGGCCGTAGGTCACGATCAGCACGACCGTCGCGATCACCATGGCGCCGATCCCGCCCAGCAGGATCGGGCGTCGGCCCAACCGGTCGACGGTGAACAGCGAGATCAGCACGGCGGCCAGACCGGCGATCTGCACGAAGGCCGGCAGCATCAAGGTGCCGAAGTCACCGGAGAAACCCATGTCCTCGAACAGCTTCGGGCTGTAGTAGACGACGGCGTTGATGCCAGTGATCTGGATGAGGAAGCCCAGTCCGACGACGAAGACGGTCGCGCGAATCCACGGCCGGCGGAACATCTCCCCGAGCGAGCCGCCGGATTCCTCGGTGAGTGCCTGCCGCATCTCCTCGATCTCGGTGTCGATGTCGGCGTCGGGTTCGATGTTGCGCAGTGTCGCCCGGGCCTCGTCGAGCCTTCCCTTGGAGACGTACCAGCGTGGGGTGTCGGGCATGACGGCGACCAGGGCTGTCACCGCGAGCGCTGGGATCGCGGCGATGCCGAGCATCCAGCGCCAGGCGCCGTGGCCGGCGAGGAAGTACCCGACCACATAGCCGCCGATGATGCCGACGATGGTCGCGACCTGATAGGCCACCAGCATCGCTCCGCGCGAGCGTGGTGGGGCGGATTCGGCGACGAAGACCGGTACCACCACGATCGACACCCCGACGGTCACGCCGAGCAGCAGCCGTGCCGCGAGGAGGACGGTGTGCGTCGGCGACAGCGCGCTGAACAGCGCGAACAAGCAGTAGGTGGCCGCGACGAGGACCATCGAGCGCTTACGGCCGAGGCGGTTGGCCAGCCAGCCGGCTCCGATGGCGCCCACGATCTCCCCGATCACGACCGCTGTCGCGAGCGCCTGCTTTCCGGCGTCGCCGAGGCCGAAGTCGGCGCCGATGAACTTCAGGGCCGCGCCGATGTTGCTGCTGTCGTAGCCGTAGATCACGCCGATGCTGGCGGCGGCGATACCCACCATCAGTCCGGACGTGCGTCTCGTCCCGACCGGTGGTCCGGTTGCCGGGTGGGTCGTCATCGGGGTACCTCCGCGAGGTCTGGATTGGTGTATACCAATGTGTTGGTGATCTCAGATTGGCATATACCAATCCGGTTCGTCAATGGGTACGCTCGCATTCATGCCGACGCCTCCTGCGACAACACGCAACCGCGGACCGCGGTACTTCCAGGTCAAGGTTGCGCTCCAACAGCGCATCGGCGACCTGGAACCGGGAATGTCGTTACCGCCCGAACGCAAGCTCGCCACCGAGCTCGGTACCTCGCGCACGACCCTGCGCCGGGCGTTGGCCGAGCTCACCGCCGAGGGCGTGCTCAGCAGTACTCAGGGCAGCGGAAACTTCGTCACGCCACCGAAATTGGTGCACGTGCGCCAGCTGACGTCGTTCAGCGACGACCTCGGCGCGCAGGGTCGCACCGTGGATTCGGAGATACTCGACGCCGGCCACGCCCCGGCCGACGCCGACCTCGCCGCGCGACTGGAGATCCCGACGGGCACCCCGGTCCATCGGCTCACCCGTCTGCGCATCGTCAACGATGAACCACTGGCGCTCGAAACCGCGCACATCCCAGGCGAATTCGACAACTTCGCGCACGACGTCGCAGTGAACGGCTCGCTGTATGCGACGCTGCGGGCCCGCGGGATCGTCATCTGCGACGTCGAGGACAGCGTGCAGACCGCACTCGCCGTCCCCGATCAGGCGGCGCACCTGCGGGTCGCCACCGGGACCCCATTGCTCCAGATCGAGAGAACCTCACGCGACGCGGACGGGACCTGCGTCGAGTAGACCCGCTCCTACTACCGAGGCGACCGCGTGCGGTTCGTCGCACGCGGTCGCCTCGGAGGGTGATGCGGGTGGTGATGAGCGCCGATCAGGCGCTCGCCGACTCCAGTTCCGCGTCGGTACCGGCCTGCGCCGGCAGCGTCCGCGTGAACTCGAGGTTCGGGTCGGCGACGTCGGAATCGAAGGACTTACGGTCCCGGTAGTAGCTCATCGACATCGTCCACGGTTCTGCCACACCCTGTTTCGGCAAGTTGTCGAGCGACCGCTGCACGTAACCGGCCCCGAAGTCGAGCAGCGGACGGGTCTGCATGCCGGGGTCGGCGATCGGGCGCACGGCGGGATACCCGCGGGCATCCATGTAGGCGAGCAGCCGGCAGAAGTGCTCGCACAGCAGGCCGACCTTGAGGGTCCACGACGAGTTGGTGTAGCCGATGGCGAGCGCGAAATTCGGTACGCCACTGAGCATGAAGCCGCGGTAGGCGACGGTGTCGGGCATCGAGACGGGCTCGCCGTCGATGCTCAGCTCCACGCCGCCGAACAGCTGCAGATTCAATCCGGTGGCGGTGACGATGACGTCGGCCTCGAGTTCCTTACCGCTCTCGAGCAGGATGCCGTTTTCGGTGAAGGTTGCGATGCGGTCGGTGACCACCGACGCCTTGCCCTGCCGAATGGTGCGGAACAGGTCGCCGTCGGGCACCGCACACAACCGCTGATCCCACGGGTTGTAGGGCGGTTTGAAGTGTTTGTCGACGTCGAAGCCCTCGGGCAGCAGCTTCTTGTTGATCGCACGGATCACCTTGCGCGACGCCTTCGGGAACCGCTGGCAGGCTTCGTAGAGAACACGTTGTTGCGCAATGTTCTTCGCGCGTGCGAGCGCGTAACCACGCTTGTCCCCGAGGACGGCGCGGCCGATGTTGGCGACCGGATCGTGCTTGGGCAGCGGGACGATGTAGGTCGGCGTGCGCTGCAGCATGGTGATGTGGCCCGCGGTCTTGGCCATCGCGGGCAGCAATGTCACTGCGGTGGCGCCGGAGCCGATCACCACGACCTTCTTGCCCGAGTAGTCGAGGTCGGCGGGCCAGTGCTGCGGATGGATGATCTGCCCGCGGAAGCGCTCGCGCCCCTCGAACTGCGGGGTGAAGCCCTCGTCGTAGTTGTAATAGCCGGCGCCGGAGAACAGCCAGTTGGCCTTCATTTGGGACCGCTCGCCAGTGTCGGTGCGCTCGATGTCGACCGTCCACAGGCATTCCTGCGACGACCACTGCGCCGCGTGCACCTTGTGCCGGTAGCGGATCTTGTCGCCGATGTCGTCCTCGTCGATCGCCTCGTAGAGGTAGTCGAGGATGCGCTCGGCGTCCGCGATGGACTGCTTGTCGGTCCACGGCTTGAACTCGAACCCGAAGGTGTGCAGATCCGAGTCCGAGCGGATGCCGGGGTACTTGAACAGATTCCACGTGCCGCCGGCCACATCGCGGCCCTCGAGGATCACGAAGGACTTTTGGGGCACCATCGTCGTCAGATAGTGAGCGGCACCGATGCCGGAGATCCCGGCGCCAACGATGAGCACGTCGACGGTCTCGACGGGGGTGGTGGTCTGGGGCACGGTCTCTCCTCGGGGCTGGGCCTCGCCGGTGTCGGGGCGTGGCTGCGACGCTCGCTCCAATATGACACTCAGCATTGTCACGATCCAGAATGCCCCCGTCCAGCCGATCTCGCCAGTGACATTGTGCCCATGATGAGCGCGGGCCACGGTGCACAATGTGCACATGGACGTTGAGTGGCCCCAGGTGTCGACGCGCACGAAGGATCTGATCCGTACCGGCGCGCAGCTCATCCTCGATCCGCCGGAGCCGTGGGTCGAACAGCTCCACGAGGCGTCGCTGTCCGGGGCCCGGATGCGTGCGGTCGCCGGAGACCCGGTGCTGGCGGCGGGCACGCGCCGCACGAACTGGGCCAACACCTCACGCTGGGCGCTGCACAACATCGACTCGCCCGGGGAGCGGGTACCCGCGCAGCTGACTCCCGAGATCATGCTCGCCACCCACGACCTGGTACGTCGCGGACTCGACGAGGCTTCGCTCGACGCCTTCCGCACCGCGCAGAGCGTCGCGTGGCGCCTGTGGATGGACATCTGCTTCGGTCTCACCACCGACCCCGCCGAACTCCGCGAACTCCTCGACGTGACCTCACTGTCGATCTCGACGTTCATCGACGACACGGTCACTGCGATGAGCGAGCAGATGCGGGCCGAACGCGAAGAACTCGCGCGCGGCACACATGCCCGCCGCCGCGAGGCTGTCACCCTCGTTCTCGAAGGCGCCCCGATCCCGTCGGCGCGCGCCGAGGCGCAACTCGGTTATCGCCTCGCCGGGCCGCACATCTCCGTCGTGTTGTGGAGCGCGACGCCCGACGCCGCACCGGATCTCGAGGCCGCAGCCGACATCCTCGCCCGATCCGCGGAGGCCACCACGCGACTGACGGTCACCGCCAGCGCCACCTCCTGGTGGTTGTGGCTCCCGGTCGACGGGCTCGGCGCACCCGACCTGTCGTCGCTGCCCGACGTCCGGGTCTCCGCCGGCCGACCGGGCACCGACGTCGACGGATTCCGATCCAGCCACTTCCAGGCGATGACCACCCAACGGCGCCATGCCCGGCTGGGTGCGACACGGCAGATCGTCCACTACGACGACATCCGCTTGGTGTCGTTGTTGACCTCCGACACCGCGGCGGGCGACGACTTCGTCACCGACACCCTCGGCGATCTCGCCGACGCCGATGCCGATCTCATCGATACGCTACGCACCTGGATCAGACTGCAGTGCAACACCTCTCGCACCGCCGAAGTGCTCTATACCCACCGCAACACCGTGATTCGCCGTCTCGACCGCGCCGATGACCTGCTCCCTCGACCGCTCGCCGACACCGTCGTCGATGTGGCCGCGGCCCTCGAGGTCCTGCGCTGGCGGGAGTGAGGGCGTCGGTGCGTTTCGGCCTCGGCGTGCGGTGGTCTCGAGCCGGCCAAGCTCAAGCCGGGTTATGCGAACTTCGCGGTGACCGATCCGCCGCTGAAGCTGGTACTGCTGGAGAATCCTGGTCAGGGTGGGTCGATCAATCATCTGGGGGTGGAGGTGGATTCCTCGGACGCGGTGCACGCGGAGATCGCGCGGCTGGCCGGTGAGGGTCTGTTCACCGAGGAGGAGATCAACACCACGTGTTGCTTTGCGACGCAGGACAAGGTGTGGGTCACCGGCCCGGACGCGCAGAGGTGGGAGGTCTACACCGTGCTCGCCGACTCAGACACCTTCGGCACCAGCCAGAACCTGCTGTCCGGCAAGGATTCCGGTGAGGAGACTGTGTGTTGTGGCGGTGCCCAACAATCGGCGTCGAGTTGTTGCTGAGACCAGCTCTGCGGTTACTGTGATGCGCGCGCGCTGAGTCGGCGGGCGAGGTCATCGACGCGGGCGGCGATGTCGTCGCGGATGAGCCGCATCCGTTCGAGGCCATCGATACCGCGCTCGGATGGTTCGGCGGTGTTCCAGATTTCCACGGCGATACCGTCGGGTGTGGGGATGGCCGCGGCCGCACCAACCGAGACCACCAGGTCCGCTGTCTGAACCAGGTCGTCGGTGAGCTGACGCGGCCGATGCCTGCTGATATCGGCGCCCACCTCGGCCAGCACGCGTGCGGACAGGTTGTTGACCGTGCCGCCGATCATCGAAGCCGTGCCCGCGGAGGACGCCTCGATCACCCCATTGGTGCGTGACCGGGCGAGCCCTTCGGCCATCACCGACTTGCCGCGATTGCTCACGCACACAAACAGCACCCGGATGCTCACGCTGTGCCCATCAGAAGACGTCTTTCGGTAGATGACACACGTCTGAATTACCTTGTGGCGGGATCGGTGTGGGCCAAGAATCGGCCTCTCAGCGCCAGCGAGACGTACACCAGCCCAACGAGGACCGGGACCTCGATCAACGGGCCGACCATCCCGGCCAGCGCCTGACCCGACGCCACGCCATAGGTGGCGATCGCCACGGCGATCGCCAGTTCGAAGTTGTTGCCCGCGGCGGTAAACGCCAGCGTGGTGGTGCGCTCATAGCCCAGACCCACGGCGGCGCCGATCAGGTAGCCGCCGCCCCACATGACCGCAAAATATGCCAGCATCGGCAACGCGATCCGGGCCACGTCCCACGGATGAGAGGTGATCTGGTTGCCCTGCAACGCGAACAGGATCACGATGGTGAACAGCAGCCCATAGAGCGCCCACGGCCCGATGCGCGGGAGCAGGGTGTTCTCATACCAGGTGCGGCCCTTGACGTTTTCGCCGACACGGCGGGTCAGGAAACCGGCCAGCAACGGGATCCCCAGAAAGATGAGTACCGATCTGACGATCTCCCAGGGTGAGGTGTTGATCGTGGTCTGCGCCAGGCCCAGCCAGCCCGGCAGGACCGAGAGATAGAACCAGCCCAAAGCGGCGAACATGACGACCTGGAAGACCGAGTTGATGGCCACCAGCACCGCGGCCGCTTCGCGGTCACCACAGGCCAGGTCGTTCCAAATGATCACCATCGCAATGCATCTGGCCAACCCGACGATGATCAGACCGGTGCGGTACTCGGGCAGATCCGGCAGCATCAGCCAGGCGAGGGCGAACATCACCGCAGGACCCACAACCCAGTTCAGCACCAGCGAGGAGATCAGGAGTCGGCGATCACCGGTCACGGTGTCGAGACGGTCGTAGCGGACCTTCGCCAGCACCGGGTACATCATGATCAGCAGCCCGATGGCGATCGGCAACGAGATCCCGTCGACCGTGACCGCCGAGATCGTCCTGTTCAGACCGGGGATCAGTCGCCCGAGTAGCAACCCGGCCGCCATCGCCACACCGATCCACACCGGCAGGAACCTGTCCAGCGTGGAGAGCTTGCCCACCACTGACCCCCGCCCGGTCGTCGGGGTCACCGTCTCGGTCACGACGTCTCCGCGCACGCCGAACCCGCGATCGCGGTCGCCGGATCGATCAACAGCACCGACGAAAGCTGCTGCAGCACAGCGGGAACCACCCGGTAGTACACCCACGTGCCACGGCGTTGTGACTCCACCAAGCCCACCTCGCGCAGCACCTTCAAATGATGGGAGATCGTCGGCTGAGCTAGATCAAACGTCGGCGAAATGTCACAGACACACGCCTCCCCGCTGGCGTGGCTGGCCACCAAGCTCAACAGCCGTAGCCGTACCGGATCCCCGAGCGCCTTGAACACCGCCGCCAGCGACTGCGCCGACTCCGGCGACAAGGGCTCACTCACCAACGGGGAACAACTCTCGCCGCCCGCCGTCTGTATCGACATGCACCAATATTGACAGATATCGATACAGAATGTCGAGCCGTGGCTCCAACCGGCTCAGGTTCACCTGCGACAGGTCAGGCGAGACGTTCGCTCCAGCGTATGTCTCAACTGATCTGTCGCACCCCAGGTCAACTGCGACAGATCAAGTGAGAATGGACAGTTGCCATGTATGTCAGTGGTTCTGTGGTCGGTTGCGGAATCGGTGGCCGGCGTTGGCAACTGCTGATCCGGTGCGTCTGAGTAGCGTGGCGGCTTGCCAGACGGTGAGGTGAGTGTGTAGCGCGACGACGATGTCCTCGGCGGTCCAGGGCCGTTAATGTTCGCGCGCGTTGGCGCGGGTGTCGACCTGGCGGCGGTCGACGTTGTGCTGAAAGCGGCATTTGTGTGACGGTTGTAGCCGCTGAGCGTGCCGTGTCGCGGATCAGTAGGCCCGTCGAGCACTGATGCGTCCTGGTAATAGGTTAGTCACGTGGATCACCAATCTCCGCCGTTTCCGGACTCGGCGCGGCATCATCCATCGCGTCCGGATTACGGTCCGGCGCACCGTTCGCGTGCTGATATCGCAGCCGCTTTGCTGTGGGATCCGACTGGCAATGACGCCCGAGCTGCTGAACGGTTCATCACTCACCTCGGTGAGAGCGAACTTGTTCTGGCGGTTCGCCCGGCGTGGCTGCGGCCGCACGGTTGGGGACTTTTCGTGGTCACGACCGACCGCGTCCTGTACGTGCCGCACGATGACTCCGATGACGTGCTGGAACTGCCCATCGAGGTAGTTCTGTGGTTGCTCGAGGCCGCCGACACCAACGAGCACGGACACCACAAGGCTAACCTTATCGACCTCGAACGCAATGTCACCTTATGGTTCGAAGGCCCCACATCGATTACCGCGATTAACATCGCTATCAGCTGGGCTGCGCGCCAACACACCGCCGTCCAATCCGGGTATGAACCCGCCAACACCGGCAACGTGGTCGAGGAGTTCTCGCGGTTCGCGGCCCTGTTGCGGGCCCGCGAGACTGGCGCGCTCGATGACGAAGCGATGCGCGGGGCCATTGCGCGAATGTTCGGAGTTGCACCACCACCCTCTTGAACCCGTACCGAAGACTCCGGTCCGGAACGCTCGGCTCCGGACCGGACACCTTCACCGACGCCCCTGCGACGAACTGGACCGTCCTATGTCAATTGACAGACCCGAAACGCACCTATTCCCCTTCCCCGAAGGTTCACTGGCCAACGACAGGTTCACCTGGCGTCATTCCGCTCCGATCGACGACGCCTCGCAAAGCGCACTCAACGTCGGGGCGCACCTGTGCTCGAGCCTCAACACAATGCCGTGCGACACCCTTGGCCTAGACGACGAGCACGACAGCATCCGTACCCGGCTGCGAGAGTGGTGGGGAATAACCAACACCACCGAGGCCCGACAAACCGCGGGTCGCCTACTCGACGGGATGCACAGCGCCACCTATGAAGTCGTGTTCCCATTGGTCTCAGAGCTCATCAAGGGCACCGACGGTCACACCACCGAGGCGCACCACGCGTACCTGTCACTGCGCGCGTTGAGCCGCAACGAGCCTTCCTGCGCGTGGATCTCGGCGCACCAAGCACTTCACCAACTCCGCACCGTAGCTCAACCGTTCTCCGGGTACACGACGCCGAGCTGGCCCACCCACATTCGGGCCTGGGACTTCGCGCGCCTTCCTTTCGTCGTGCGCACCGCCCACCACGTCGGGTACCTCGACACCAACGAAAGCTGGTCGATTCTGCACGCCAACCTCTCCGCAGCCCGCAGCTACTACCCCAATTGGCGCCAGTTCGGGCAGGGCGTCATCATCGGCCGCACCTACTGGCGCGCACTGACCGACATCGGCGACGCCAGGGATTACGGCAAAGAAGCAGCGAGAGCTGTTACCGCGCTATTGGTGCGCCCCGACAGCCCATGGCGTCGACTGCCCCTGCAGCCACCCGCCGACACCGCCTCCCCGTAGCGCCGACCCGGATCATGGGAGCCGCACGCACCCACGAGGTCGGCCAACGTCCGATCATTCCCGATCGCGACCATTACCTGACCCGGTCCCAGGGCCAACTCCCCCAACGGAGCCGCCACCGCCCCAACACCAGAACGCACACCAATGCGTCTATGCCCACCGCGACCGGCCAGGCGATGCCGAACGACAGCAACGCGACAACAACCACGACTGGGATCGCGAGAAGCAACATATATCCAGCTGCCTGCTGCCTCTCGCGTCTTCGCGCCTCAAAGTCCTGGTTCGACATGGTGCCAGATTATGGCCCGGCGCTGGCACGCGGCAACGTCAAGATTCCGCAGGCACGTGGGTCGCAGACTCGCAGCCCCTTCGCGACGCGAACGCGTCTCAGTTACGTTGTCGCCTGACTATCTGTGTCAACTCGATTCGGTACCACCTGACGGCCAGATTGAGGCCCGGGTGACGGCTTGATGTGAGACCGGGATGGGGGCCTGTCGTCCTGTATGCGGTGGTCGTGGCAGGACGACGACGATAGGTGCGCGGCCTTCCGGGCTCCGTTTGAGGTCGGCGGCGCGGTGTTGTCGCGCCCGGCTGACCGTTAGCGGGTGTAGACGGTTTGGCGGGGGCCGGGGGTGTTGATGCGGACGACGTAGATCGCGGAGGGGTTCAGAGTGTCGATGAACGCTGAGAGAACGCGATCTTCGGGGATCTCGGGTGAGGTCTTTCGGGATCAACAGTGTCGCGCAGAGTGTTATGCTCAGTTCGGCGTCGGTGGCGTCTTCGGCCCAGAAGGTCATGCTGAGCGTGTTGTAGGTGTCTGGGCGTGGCTCGTTCCACACACCGTTACTGTTCCACCAAGGTGATCCACCCCGGCTTTTCCGGAGAGCTCAGGTTGTGAGTGCCCCCTCCGGATTGAGGGTGCGCATGTGATCGTAATGGAGTCGCTCAGCGTGGTCGGGGGTGAGGTCGTCGCAGTAACTGTGTGGGCGTTCACGGTTGTAGAACGCCACCCATTCGGCCGTGCCCAGTGACAGTTCGGTCGCGCCGTGAAATCGCGGCTGGTTGTCGACGAGTTCGTTCTTGTAGTCAGAGTTCACCGACTCCGCGAGCGCGTTGTCGTAGCTATCCCCAACGCTGCCAATAGAAGCCGCGATGCCTTCCTCGGCCAACCGCTGCCCGAACACAATCGCTGTGTACTGCGATCCCGCGTCTGAATGGTGTATGAGTCTCGTTAAATCAACTACACCGCAACGCTTTCGGTTGTCTATCGCGTTGTTGATGGCATCGGTAACCAGGTTCACTGTCATTTCCGAGGCCACTTTCCAGCCGACAATCTTGCGGGCGAACACATCGATAACGAACGCCGTGTACGCCCACCCCGACTCGGTGCGGCAGTAGGTAAAATCGGCTACCCACAAACGATTTGGTGCCGCAGCATAGAACTGTCTGTCGACCAGATCCGCCGGCCGCGACGCTGCCGCATCAGGGATGGTCGTACGCACTCGCTTCTTCTTACTCCCGCCATGCCATCCCATGTCCCGCATCACTCGTTCAACAGTGCATCGAGCAACATCAATACCACTGCTGCGCAATACTATCCATGTCTTGCGTGAACCCAGAACCCGCATCAGCGGTCGCTTCCGGCGCAAAGCGAAGATCGCATCGATGACCTGCGCATCGGCGAACATGCGGGCGCTCGGCCCGCGGTTGATGTGATCATAGTAAGTGGACTTGGCGATGTGGATACCATGCTCGCAGAGCACGGCGCACATCGAATCGACGCCCCAGACAAGGCCACCCGCACCCACCTGGTGTCCCTGGTGAGTGCGGATGAACTCCACAATTAGCGGTGTGGCCGGTCGATCTCGGCCGCGAAGAAAGCCGACGCCGCCTTCAGGATCCCGTTCGCTCGTTTGAGCTCGGCCACCTCGCGCTTGAGTCGTCGAACCTCCTCGCTATCGGCCTTGGCTGGCGCGCTCGCGGCGCCCGACGGCGCCTTGCGCACCCACTGGCGAACCGTCTCCGCCGAGCCGACTCCGAGCAAATCCGCAGTCTTGCCCATCGCCGCCCACTCGGTGGACCCCTGAGCCACCAACTGCTCGACCATGTCCACCGCGTCGCGCTTCAACTCATCCGAGTATCGCTTCGATCCTGCCACTGCCATAGGTTTCATTCTCCCTTGAGACGAACCCTCCGGAAACACCGGGACGGATCAAGGAGCGGGCCACCCGGATGGCGGTGGTAGCACGACGGGATCCGGAGTCGTCGAGAGGCGCGATCAAGCGGATTGCCGATCAGCTCGGGGTGCATCCCGAGGCGTTGCGCAACTGGGTTCGTCAAGCTGAGTTCGACGGCGGTGTGCGGGCGGGCACCACCACCGAGCATGCCGACCGGATCGCGCAGCTGGAGCGGGAGAACCGCGAGCTGAGGCGGGCGAACACGATCGTGAAGCAGGCGTCGGCTTTCTTTGCGGCGGAGATCGACCGCCCACAGCGTTGATCGTGGAGTTCGTGGCCTCTTATCGCGATGAACACGGAGTCGATCCGATCTGCGCGGCTCTGCGCGACACGGCCGCCCAGATCGCTCCGTCCACGGTGCGAGCCCACCTGAGCCGAGCCGACAGAAGACCGAGGCGCCGCGAGCAGTTCGTGACCGCCAGATGCGCGGTGAGATCCGCACCGTGCACGCCGACAATCTCGGTGTCTACGGTGCTCGCAAAGTACACGCCGAACTACGTAGAAAGGGGTTCGGCGTGGCCCGCTGCACTGTCGAGCGATTGATGAAAACTGATGGGCTGCAGGGCATACCACGATCAAAGACGCGAAAGACAACTCGGAGCGAGGGAGCTGAGACTGCGCGGCCGGCGGATCGGGTGAAACGAGAATTCACCGCGGCGGCACCCAATGCGTTGCCGGTGGCGGATCTGACCTACATCCGTACGCACTCGGGATGGGTGTACGCGGCGTTCATCCTTGATGTGTTCTCGAGGATGGTCGTCGGCTGGCAGGTCTCGACCACCATGCACACCGGCCTCGCCCTAGCGGTCCGGGGTTGAATTTCACTTACGTTTGATTTTGTCAAGGATCTCGTTCGCGGGTTTGGTCCAGACGAAAGGCTCACAGCGAGTGTTCCAGTTCGTGACGAATCGCCGGATGGCGGTGACGAGGGCGGTGACACTGGTGAAGGTGCCGCGGTGAATCGCCTGACGCTCGATTATGGCGAACCAGGACTCGACCATGTTCATCCAGGAGCCATATACAGAGCAATAACATCGACGATCTTGGCGTCGAGCTCAGGGTCGTTGGAGAACGTGAACGTCTCGCTGCGCCATGGAGTGATCTTAAACTTGCGCCACACCCGAGAGACGGTGGTGTGATCGACCCCCACCCGCGGCGCCAGCAATCGGGCCGACCAATGGGGTCACACCCAGAGACTTCGGTGGCCGCTGCAGCGTAGCTGTGATGATCTTGGCCTCATCGATCTCTGCCGGGCGTCCCGAGCGCTGCTCATCGACCAGCGACTCGACCCCGCCGATACGGTAACGCTGCAGCCACTTGTCCACAGTCGGACGCGACACCCCCACCACCGCCGCGATCTCAGCATTCGCCGCTCCGTCAGCAGACATCAAACACATCCGGGCCCGCCGCGCCAATCCCGAAGGCGTCGTCGAGGCTCGCACCAAGCCCTCCAAACGAACCCGATCCATATCACTCAATACCAGCGGCGCTGCAACACGATTCAGCACGACAGTATGACATCAAACGTAAACTAATTTATCCCCCGTACCACTAGGCAATCAGATGTTCATCTCGCAACCCCCGTTAAATCCTGGACGCCTCCCCGAAGCGGCGGTACCCTGGGCGCGCTGTCACACACGAGGCGACGAAGGGAGGTGGCGCAGATGATCTCGCAGATCGCATGGCGAGACGACAACGAATTCGGTTGTCGGCGTGGACTGTCGGACGACGGTCGCACGACAACCCCGATGTATCGATTCCACCCCTGCGCCACCGGCCCCGGAAACCTCTGCGGCTGATCCGGAAACGGTGACGCTCCCAGCAGAGTTCGTCATCGTCTTTCAGGAGTAGCCATGACCATTTTCGTCACCAACGCCGGTTTGCAGATACTCGCGCGCGTCACCTGGCGCCGGGCCGCGGTCCTGTTGACCACCGGTGTCGCACGCAACGTCGAGGGCACCCCCCTGGTGCGCACCGTGCATTCGCCGAGCATCAGCCTGCCCATTCATCAGGTGGTCGCGATCAAGCGTGATGCCTACCGTCCGTACGCCGGAAAGACGATGGACTCCTACGCCTCTGGCGCCTCGATCCTGCGTCGCGATCAGTGGATCTGTGCGTACTGCGAGGGACCGGCCGACACCGTCGACCACATCATGCCCCAATCTCGCGGTGGCGCATCGACGTTCGGAAATCAGGTCGCGGCATGCAAGTCATGCAACGGGTTCAAGGCCGATCGCACACCGCGAGAAGCCGGAATCGCCCTGCGCCATGCTCCGTTCGTCTACGACCCGTGGGCGCAGGACCAGAAGGAAGTCTGGGAGTTATTCACTCTCGGAAGACAACTCGAGTAGCCGCCGGGATGCGGGGAGAGGAGACCGCCGATGACCGCCCCGGACTTGCGTCCCCTCTCCCTGCCACTGTCGATGCTGTTACGGCCCACGCTCGACCTCGACTGGGCGGCAGCTGCCTGCGCGGCCGTCGGCGAGAATCCCGAGGACTGGTTCCCCTTTCCCACCGACGACTACTCCCATGCCGCGTCAGTGTGCGCGGTCTGCCCGATCCGGGCCGGCTGCGAACAGTGGGGCCGACGCAACCGGATGAGCGGCGTGTGGGGTGGTGTCCGGTTGGAGAACGGCCGCGAGCGGCCGTGACGGTCCGGGATGTCGACGAAATCCGCTTCCCGTCGCCACCGGTGTGCGATTGTTGAATTCAGGTCGAATACCCCCAACCGGACACCAGGCCTGCCCGGGTCAGGAGTCACCATGTCACGCAACACCATTCGACTCACCGCCATCGCAGCAGCGACATCCGCCGCAGTAGCCGCCGGCCTGATCGGAGCGGGCGACGCGCACGCCGCACCCGCCATGCCCGGCGGCTACTACGCGGGGACGGTGACCAGCTTCCCGCCGGGCAACACCGTCTGGTACGGCAAGTCGTTCACCGGATCGTCGGTCATCAACAACACCGCGATCGGCTGGGCGTTCCCCGGCCGGGTGTATCCGGGGCGCTCGGTCCTCGACAACGCCGAGGTCGTCGTCATCGACTACAGCGGCACCCCGGTCGGATTCGTCCGCGACGAGCTGACCCCCGACGGCCGTGGCGGATACTGGGGCCGCTCGATCAACGGCCGCACCACCCTGCTGACCTTCCACCTCTCACGCGGCTGAACCCGCGGGCCTGACTTCTTCGGCGACTTCGGCCGATTCGCTGCGCCCGCGCCCGTGCTCGTCACACGATGGGAGCACGAGCATCACGAGGAGGTCACCGGTGACAACTACCGACGAGCCCACCACCAGCGGCGACGAGCCGATCACCGTCGACACCGACGTCGTCATCATCGGAGCGGGACTGTCGGGGATCGACATCGCCTATCGCCTGCGCGAACGCAATCCCGACGTGCGCTACGTCATCCTGGAGCGCCGCCCACGGATCGGCGGCACCTGGGACCTGTTCCGGTATCCGGGTGTGCGCTCCGACAGCGACATCTTCTCGCTGAGCTATCCGTTCGAGCCGTGGCGGCGACCGGAGGCACTCGCCGACGGCGAGCACATCCGCGACTACCTGGTGCACACCGCCCGCGCTCACGGCATCGATACCCACATGCGGTTCGATCGCCGGGTCGAGGGCGCCGACTGGGATTCGAGCACCGACACCTGGACGGTCTCCGTCGAGCAGGGCGAGTCCCACCCGGCCGAGCGCTACCGCTGTCGCTTCGTCGCGCTGGCCACCGGGTACTACAACTACGACCACCCCTACACGCCGCCGTTTCCCGGCCTCGAGGACTTCACCGGGCCGGTCGTCCACCCGCAGCTCTGGCCGGAGGATCTCGACTACGCCGGCAAGCGCATCGTCGTCATCGGCAGCGGCGCGACCGCGGTCAGCCTCATCCCGGCGCTGGCCCGTACCGCCGCACACGTGACGATGTTGCAACGGTCGCCGTCCTACATCTACTCCTCGCCGCAGAAGCAGATCTTCGCGCCGCTGGTGCGGAAAGTATTGCCGCGCAACGCGGCCCATCGTGTCATCCGGTCGCGATATGCGCTGCAGACCGCCGCGCTGGTGCACGCCACCCATCGCTTTCCCGCGCTGGGGCGCAAACTCATCCGCTCCGGCGTCGTCAAGAACCTGCCCGCGGACTATCCCGTCGACGTCCACTTCAACCCCACCTACGATCCATGGGATCAGCGGATGTGCATGGTCCCCGACGCCGACCTGTTCCAGGCGATCGCGTCGGGGTCGGTGGAGATGGTCACCGACCACATCGAGCGCCTCGACGCCACCGGCGTCACCCTGACCTCCGGGCGTCATCTCGACGCCGACATCGTCGTCACCGCGACCGGCCTGCAATTGCAGGCCTTCGGCGGGATCACCCTGCGCATCGACGGCGCCGAGGTGAAGCCGCACGACCGGTTCCTGTTCAAGAGCCGCTTCCTCGAGGACGTGCCGAATCTCGCGTGGTCGCTGGGCTACACGAATGCGTCGTGGACGCTGCGCGCCGACATGACCGCCCAGTCGATCGCCGAACTCGTCGCCTACATGCGCGAGTACGGCTACACCCACGCCTATCCGCATCTGCGCGAGCGGTCGATGCCGTCGAAGTCCATCTGGGATCTGCAGGCCGGTTACGTGCTGCGTTCGCCGGAGGCCTATCCCAAGTCGGGGACGCGCGGGGCGTGGGAGGTTCGGCACAACTATTACCGTGACCTGCTCGATCACCGTCTCGACAAGGTCGACGACGGGCTGGTGTTCGGTCGCGCGCCGGTGGCCGCCGACCACGGGTGACGCCAAGGCACCCGTCCATCGGAGGGGGTGACGGGGGCCACATCGGCCTTGTACACTGACAGCCGTTGACACAAAGATCTGAGTTTGTGTCTAGATGGTTCGGTGGAGCGCTCCGCCGACGACGTGGGAGGTCAGACGATGCCGACGGTGGCGAAGCGATTCCAGAAGGCGCTGGCAACGGCCACGTCCGTGTACCCACGACCCACCAAGGTGCTGGCCGAGCCGCCGGCCGGCTCCGGCCTGAAGCCGGTGTTGGGCGACGCGGGTCTGCCGTTCTTCGGCAACACCTTCGAGGCGCTCGCCGATCCCCTCGGCAGCGCGATGGAACGGTTCGAGAAGTACGGGCCGGTGTCGTGGTCGGGGTCGCTCAACATGGACATGGTCACCCTCGTCGGCCCCGAGGCGATCGAGTGTGCGTGGATGAACCGCGAGAAGGCGTTCTCCAGCGAGGAGGGCTGGGAGCCGCTCATCGGGCCGTTCTTCCGGCGCGGGGTCATGCTGCTGGACTTCGGTGAGCACATGCACCACCGCCGGATCATGCAGCAGGCGTTCGCCAAGCCACGACTGACCCGCTACCTCGATCTCATGACCCCCCACATCGAGAAGACCCTCGCGAATTGGGATGTGGGACGCGGCTTCCCGATGTACACCCAGACCAAGGAACTGTTGCTGTCACTGGCGTCGGAGGTGTTCGTCGGCTCAACGCTGGCCGCCGAGGAGAATCACCGCCTCGAGCAGGCCTTCGAGGCCGCGGTCCGCGGTGGGCAGGCGATCATCCGGTCCGACGTCGGTAACTTCACCTGGGCGCGCGGTCTGCGCGGGCGCGAGTTGCTGCAGGAGTACTTCCGCTCCGAGATCCCTGCCCGGCGCGCGGGCAACGGCGACGACCTGTTCTCGGTGCTGTGCCACAGCGAGGACGACGAGGGCAACACGTTCTCCGACGAGGACGTCGTGAACCACATGATCTTCGTGATGATGGCCGCCCACGACACCTCGACCATCGCCCTGTCGATGATGACGCACTACCTGGGCCGCAATCCGGAATGGCAGCAACGCCTTCGGGATGAATCGCTGGCCCTGGGCAAGGACACCCTCGACTACGACGATCAGGACGCCCTGCCCAGCATGGACCTCGCGTTCAAGGAGACCCTGCGGATCAACGCCCCGGTCGGCATGTTGTTCCGAAAAGCCATCGCCGACACCGACATCCTCGGCCACTACGTGCCGGCGGGCACCATCATCGCGATCCACCCGTGGGCGACGATGCTGCGCAAGGAATGGTGGCCCGAGCCCACCAAGTGGGACCCCGGGCGCTTCTCCCCGGAGCGCCGCGAGGACAAGGTGCACCGCTTCGCCTGGGCTCCCTTCGGCGGTGGCGCACACAAGTGCATCGGCCTGTATTTCGGTGGGATGGAAGTGAAGTCGATCCTGCACCAGATGCTGCTGCGCTTCGAGTGGACCGTTCCCGCCGACTACCGTCTCGATCTCGAATACGGCACCGGCCCCACCCCGGCCGACGGCCTGCCCATCGACATCCGCAGGCGGTAGCCTCGACGCGCGCCGATCCGCACCTCGACGCGGTCCCCCCGCCGCTCGAGCAGCGAGCCGCGCGCCGTTCCCACCGCGAGCCGCGTGCCACCCCCCGCTGGTCGAGGTGCGAGCCGCGTGCGGCGAGCCTCGAGACCGCCTGCCACGGTGCTGGTTTCAGACCACAACGCACCGATCGGCCACCGGCACGACAGGGTCTCGAGACCACGGCGATAACCCGAACCCGGCGACTCCGCCACCGGCTTCCGGCATCATCAGCGTAGGCGCGTTCACCGACGCGCCATCGCCGACCACGGAGTCTCCATGACCGACCC
This sequence comes from Gordonia sp. L191, assembly GCF_030077625.1. Lineage (NCBI taxonomy): Bacteria > Bacillati > Actinomycetota > Actinomycetes > Mycobacteriales > Gordoniaceae > Gordonia > Gordonia sp. L191. The sequence goes on from NZ_CP125996.1 coordinate 5,073,378, forward strand.
GATCAGTACCGCACCGACGATCCCGACGCTCATGGACGACGCCGTCGCCCGCACCCCCGACGCCCCGTTCCTCGTCACGCCCGAGGGCACGTGGTCGTACGCGCAGGTCCGCGACACCGCCGACCAATTGGCCCGCGCGTTGCAGACCATCGGCGTCGGCCCGGGCGACCGGGTGGCGCTCGCGGCTCCGAACTGCGCCGAGTGGATCATCACGCTGATCGGCGCCACCCGGGTCGGCGCGACCGTGGTGGCGCTCAACGTCCTCTACCGCGAGGCCGAACTCGACTACATGCTCAACGAGTCCGGGGCGACGGTGCTCATCTGCGCGGCCGAACACCACGGCTTCGATTTCGTCTCCTTCCTCGACGATTTCCGCAAACGCCTGCCCGGGGTAAATCACTACGTCTTCCTGCACGGTGCGGGCTTCTCGACCAGCCGCACCTGGCAGCACCTCATCGATTCCGCACCCGACGTCGACACCGAATGGGAGCCGGTTCCGATCCTCACACCCGCGGTGCTGCTCTACACCTCGGGTACCACCGGAGCACCCAAGGGCGCCATGCTCACCCACGCGAGCCTGCTCGCCTCTGCGCGTGCGCAGGCCGCTCACCTCGAGCAACGTCCCGACGACGCGGTGATCGCGCACATGCCGTTCAATCACGTCGGCGGCCTGACGTGCACCGTCCTCGCGGCAATGACGGTCGGCGCACGACTCATCCTGGTGCCCGGCTTCCATCCGCAGCAGTCGCTGGCCGCGATCGTCGCGCACGGCGCCACGATGTGTGTGGGTGTGCCGACGATGTTCGCGTTGATGATGGCCGAACCGACCTTCGCCGACGCCGACCTCTCGCGGGTCCGGACCTGTGTGATCGGCGGGTCGAATGTCGATCCCGCCTTGGGGCGACGCGTCATCGATGCCTTCCCCGGCGCACGCCTGGCCAATCTGTACGGCCTGTCGGAGACCTCGGGTGGCTGCATCATCTCCGCCGAGGGCGACGATCTCGACACACTCGTCGAGACCCTCGGCGTTCCCATCGGCGACTTCCAGGCGCGTGTCGTCGACGCCGACGACAACGCGGTCGACGCCGGGGTCGACGGTGAACTCCAGATCGCCGGTGACTGTGTGGCGGCAGGGTACTGGCAGCGTCCGGATGCCACGACCGACGCCTTCGGCACCGACGGCTGGCTGCGCACCGGCGACATGGCGACCGCGCGACCCGACGGGCACATCGTGCTGAGGGGGCGCCGCAAGGAGATGTACGTGCGCGGCGGCTACAACGTGTATCCCGCGGAGGTGGAGAACGTGCTGACGTCGCATCCTCATGTGGTGCTGGCCGCGGTCATCGGGGTGCCCGACGAGACCTACGGCGAGGTGGGCGTGGCGTTCGTGGTGCTCGACGACCCCATCGACGTGGCCGAGTTGCGCGCACTGTGCGCCGAGCAACTCGCGCGCTACAAGCAGCCCCAGGAGATCGTCGTCGTCGATTCCCTGCCGCTCACGCCGTCGGGCAAGATCAAGAAAGCCGACATCAAGAAGAGTCATTTGTCGTCAGCCGGGTGACATTCACCGCTCGACGTCAACAATGTCGGGACGATGCAATCTTTTGCGCATTTCTTGACACCAGATCGCGACATTTCCTGCGGTGACAGGAATGCCTTTCACCGCGTAGTGTCCTGTGTGTCCACAATTACACGGGGGTTACGAATGGATCTTCAGTGCAACATCTGCGTGCCCGAATTGTCCTGTTCGCCTCCACCTTCGCCGTCCTCGCCGGGCTGATCACCACAGCTCCCGCTCACGCGGCCCCTGCCAAGTCACCGGCCGACGCCCAGGCCACGACCGTATTGACCTGCCAGCCATTGGATCTCAACCTCGGCAACCTGTTCGACCTGATGAACACCACGTTGAGCGGGTTCGCGCCGTCGCACGGCACGCCGGTGACGGTGCCCTCGAACGCCGATCTGACCATGGCCGGATTGAATGCCGGGCGCGACGCATTGAACACCGCAATCATGAATACTCCCGGCAAGAAGATCGTTTTCGGCTACTCGCGCGGCGCACAGATCGCCTCGGAATGGCTCCGGTACTACGCGAACAAACCGGACGCCCCCGCCGCCGATGACCTTTCCTTCGTGCTGATCGGGAATCCGCAACGACGTCTCGGTGGCGCCCCCGGGAAAACGCTCGACGGCGTGCAGTTGCTGCCCACCCCGGACACCACGCAGTACACCGTTACCGACCTCAGCCGCCGCTGGGACGGCTGGGCCAACACCGACAATTGGCCCGACGGCGCCAGCTTCAGCGCCTCGAACTACCTGAACACCATCGGCCGGTGGATCATCCACTCCAACTACACCCAGCAGTCGATCAACGATCCCGCCAACATGACCCGCGCCGTCGTCGGCCACACCACCTATGTGGTGACGCCGTGACCGTCGGCTGAGCGGACGAGGCCCCGCACGTTCGCAGTGGGCTCCCAGCCGATACCCAGCAGGCGCTCCTAGCGTCGATCGGGTGACGACGACCTCCCACGCCCCGAGCCCACCCGGTTCCCGGGAGGTCGTCGCACGCATCCGTGCGGCGATCGTCGCCGTGGGTGTGGCCGCCGGGATCTATCTGGTTGCGGTGTGGACGTCGGCCGGCCAGTTGATCGATCAGACGATCCTCGACATCTGTCGTGGCACACCATCATTGACCCCGGTGCCGGCGATCCTGTCTCCGCAGACGCTCAACGGCCCACTCGTCTGGTTCGTCCTCGCCGCCTTTGTCCTTCTCACGCTGTGGCATTCGCGGTGGATGGCAGGCGGGCGGCGTCCCACGCCGCGGCAGCTCGTCGACATCGCGGCGCTGGGGCTGTACGTGCCGACGGCCGTGGTGGTCGTGGAGCTCCTGCGTGACCACGTGCTGGTCCGTCCGCAGTTGCACGCATGGATCACCGAGACCGCGAACTCGGCCCCGAGTGGGCATGCGGCGGCGGTGACGGCGGCGGCCGTGGTCGCGATCGGTGCGACGCCGCCGCACCGGCGGACACTGACGGCCATGGTGTTCGGCGTCTGGGCGGCGACGATCGAGTTCGAGCTCATCGCCGTCGGATGGCATCGGCTCAGCGACGTGCTGATCTCGACCATTCTGGTGGCCGGCGTGGGCACACTACTTCCCGACCCGTACGCCGACGCCGCGCGATTCCGTGGTGACCCGCGATGGAACCGCCTGGCTCCGTGGACCATTACGCTGGGCGCGCCGCTGCTCGTCGCGGTGTATCACCCGTCACCGACGGCCGTCGTGACCGCCGCCGTCATCGGTGCGGTGATGGCCTCATCCATCATCGTCCTTGCTCGGGAGCTTCCATCCGAACGTCGCCGTGGGTGGCGCGTTCCGCGCGTACAGGCGAGCCGGCCGACCCCCGGCCACCCTCGTCACCGGCTCGCCCGCACCGTCGACTTGCGGCGCGAGTAGCGGCTGCACCCGCCGGTTGAACGAATCCCGCATCAGCCGTCGGCCGAGGATCGCCTCGTGCAGTTCCCGCAGTTCGGTGAGGGTGTAGGGCGTCGGCAGCAGGTTGTCGGGATCCGGACGATCCTCATAGCGTTTGCGAAGACTGTCGGTGGCGGCTGCAATGATCTGGTCATGGTCGTAGAGCAGTGGCTCGGCTGACTCCAACGCACCGGTGGGAGTGACCGGAACCAACTCACCGACCACGCTCGTCAGCTGCGCGGCAGGCAGCGCGACGGCATGTGCGATCGAGATCGTCCACCCGCGGGGATCGCGATCAGGATCGTCGAACACCCGCAGCAGATGCGGGTGCACGCGGTCGGGCGAGAGCCCCAACTTGAGTTCGAGCACCTCGCGCACGGTGTCGGCGACGCTGCGCCGCTCGCGGATGAATCGTCCGGGCAGCATCGCGGTACCGGCGTCATCGCGCTGGATCACCACGTTCAGGTGTGCATCGACGACGCTGAGAACGGCGATGTCGACGGCGACGCTGGGTCGCGGATAGTCGGTCAGACGACTGCTTCTCGCGGCGGCCACGACGACAGACTATGCGAATGTCTGCGCAAAGTAGTAATCTCATAATCGCGCAAAGTCGCCTCGGTCCGAGGCTAGCGCCTGAGCCTTCTTTCCGATGGTCGAGGTGCGAGGGCGCGCTAGCGCCGGACCTTCTTTCCGGTGGTCGAGGTGCGAAGGCGCGCTAGCGCCGGACCTTCTTTCCGATGGTCGAGGTGCGAAGGCGCGCTAGCGCCTGAGCCTCGAGACCCCTTGCACCGCTGCTGTTTCCCGCCCCAATTCCCCTACCACCCACCCACCCCGAACCAGAGGAGCCACCCATGCCCCACCCCGACCGCGCTTACGGCGCCCTGCTCGGGACCGCCGTCGGCGACGCCCTCGGCGTTCCCTACGAGTTCTCCCGACGCCTCACCGCCGACGAGACACCGGAGATGACCGGCGGCGGTCTGGGCGGTTATGAACCCGGTGAGTGGAGCGACGACACCACCATGGCCGTCGCGATCGCGCTGGCCGTCGCCGACGGCCACGACCTCACCTCCGCGACCGGACTCGACGCCGTGGCACGCGGTTTCCTGCGCTGGTACCGGGATTTCCACGGCAGCCCGCCGGATATCGGCAATCAGACCCGAGCGGTGCTCGCTGCCACCGACCGCCGACTCCGCGCCGACCCCGACGCGCACGTCGGCGCGATCATGCGAGAGGAATCGCTGGTCTTCGCCGCCGATCACCCCCGCTCGGCGGGCAACGGCGCTTTGATGCGCACGGCGCCGGTGGTTCTCGCGCACCCCGACGACCGCGACACCCTCGCCCGGGCTGCCCGCGCGGTCGCGGGACTCACCCACTCTGATGCCCTCGCCGGGGACTCGTGCGTCCTGTGGTGCGAGGCGATCCGCGTCGCCATCACCGAGGAGCGCATCGACGTCGGCGCCGGTCTCGACCTGATCCCTGCGACCCGCCACGATCAGTGGTCGTCGTGGATCGACGAGGCCACCGCCAAGTCGCCAAACCTGTTTGTGCCCAACGGTTTCACTGTCACCGCGCTTCAAGCGGCCACCGCCGCCGTCTTGCAGACCACCGCCGACGATCCGACGACACACCTCACCGAGGCGTTGTATGCGGCGATCCGGATCGGCGACGACACCGATACCGTCGCGGCCATCGCCGGCGGACTCCTCGGCGCCCGGTGGGGTGCGAGCGCCATTCCCGAGCACTACCGAGCTGCCGTGCACGGATGGCCGTTCGTCGACTCCCGTCCCACCGACGCCGACGACTTGCAACGTCTGTCGACCGAACCCGTCACGAGATAAACCGCAGCCGCGCAGCCTATCCCGGCCCCGACACCCGTCCGGGCGCCCAGTCCAGGAAAGCCTGCAGGGGTCGTGAAACCGCGCGCCCACGGGGCCAGGCGATCACCACGGCGACCGGCTCGGGTGTCGGGTCCAGTTCTCGGACGACCAGTTTCCGTCCCTCGTGGCTGGTGTCGGAGGCAGGCCGGTTCACCAGCACGCTGTAGCCGAGCCCTCGGCCGACGAGGGATCGGGCGAGTTCGTAGTTGCCGGTGACGTATTCGACGCGCGGGCTAACCCCGGCGGCGGCCATCAGCGCCGAGGTGTTCTGCCAGGCGGGCGCCACGTCGAACTGGATGAACGGGTCGTCGGCCAACTCCCGCAACGACACCCGCTCGGCACCGGCGAGCCGGTGATCCGCCGGCAGCAGGACGTGGGCGCGAACCTGATAGAGCGCACGGGTGTGCGGCAGCCCGGTGATGTCGCGGTCGTAGAGAATCGCCGCGTCGACCCGGCCGTCATCGAGGGCGGCGAGCAACTCGTCGCCCGATCCCTCGGTGAAGTCCACCTCGACCCGCGGGTGCGCCCGCCCGAAGCCGTCGAGGATCGCCGGCAGTAACGACGCCGACAACGTCGAGTAGATGCCGAGCATGAAGTGGCCGTGGACCTGACCGTCGGAGACCGGTGCGAGATCACGGGCGGCCGCCAGCAGCGCCCGGGCCTGCGGCAGGAGTGCCCGGCCCGCGGTGGTCAAGGTGACCCCATGTGCACGCCGACGAATCAGCAACGCCTCACCGAGGTGTTTCTCCAGCTCGGTGACCGCGGTATTCACCGCCGACGGCGACGAATGCAACGCACCCGCGGCGTGCGCAATGGTGGCGTGGTCGGCGACAGCGACGAAACACTCCAGTTGACGCAGGGTGAAGTCCGACATTCATCGATTCTCTCGTGTTTTCAGCACGAAATTCACCGCTTTACGCGTGTTTGATTGCCTGGTGCACTCAGAGGTGACCGCGACCACAGCTCCAGCCGCATCCAGCCCGGATCACCCCCTCCCCATCTCACCGAGGAGTCCCCGATGACCACCACCTCACCCGCACACCCGGCGGTCACCGCCGACTGGGTCACCCTCGACGATCTGCACCGCGACCCTTTCCCGATCTACGCACGACTCCGCCGCGAGACCCCGGTTGTCTACGTGCCCGCGGCCGGACGGTTCTTCGTGACCCGCTACCACGACGTGCACACCGTCGACCACGATCCCGACACCTTCACCGCCGACGAGACGAACTCACTGATGAAGCGGGCGATGGGACATTCGATGCTGCGCAAGGACGATCCCGCGCATGCCGTCCAGCGCGCCTCCTACGGCGGAGTACTCAAACCCCGTGCGATCACACAGGTCTGGAGTGCTCGCTTCGCCGAGAACTTCGAGCGTTTCTTCGCCGAGTTCACCGCCAAGGGCCCGGGGGCCGACCTCGTCACCGATTTCGCCGCCCCCTACGCTGCCGAAAACCTGCGCGTCGTCCTGGGTTTCGAGAACGCCACCCACGAGGACATGCTGCGGTGGAGTCAGACCATGATCAACGGCACCGGCAACTACGCCGACGACCCGCAGGTGTGGGAGGCCGCGCGCCGCTCTTATGACGAGGTCGATCAGGCGCTCGACGAAATGCTCATCCGGGTGCGCACCACCCCCGATGACTCGCTGATTTCCCATATCGCGGCCTTCGGGGACGACGAGGTCACCCTCGCCGATACCCGTGCCAATCTCAAGATGTCGATCGGCGGTGGCATCAACGAACCCCGTGACGCGTTGGCCACCACGGTGTGGGCGCTGCTCGACCGACCGGATCAGCTCACCGCGGTCCGCGAAAAGGGCTGTTGGAAAGACGCTTTCGAGGAGAGCGTCCGGTGGGTGGCGCCGATCGGGATGTATCCCCGGCAGACCACGCGTGCGGTCGAGCTCGGCGGCACGTTGTTGCCGGCCGGCGCGAAGCTCGGTGTGGTGGCGTTGAGCGCCAACCGTGACGAGGAGGTCTTCGAGCGCGCCGATGAGTACGACGTGTTCCGCCCCAAGGTGCCGCACCTCGGCTTCGGCGGCGGTGCGCATTTCTGTGCAGGCGCATGGGTGGCCCGTTCCCAGGTCGCCGACATCGCCCTCCCCGCCCTCTTCGATCGCCTGCCCGGGCTGCGACTCGACCCGGAGCAACCCGCCCGTATCGAGGGGTGGGTGTTTCGCGGCATGACCGCCCTACCGGTGCGCTGGTAGCCGAAAACCACTCCCGCACAAGAAAGAAGGACCACGATGCCACAGATCACGTATCGCCATCCCGACGGCACCGTCGACCACGTGGAGGCCGACACCGGCATCTCCGTGATGCGCGCGGCCCTGGAGAACGGTGTCGCCGGCATCGTCGGCGAATGCGGCGGCCAGGCGATGTGTGCGACCTGCCACGTCTACGTCGACGACGCCGCGGCGTTGCCGCCGATCGGCGACGACGAGGAGGAGATGCTCGACTGCACCGCCACCGACCGCACCGACGCCTCGCGGCTCGGCTGCCAACTCCGCAGCGGTGAGCACTTCTCCGCTCTGGCCGTCCGCGTCCCCGAAGCGCAGGTGTGACGATGGGTTCGGTGGTGATCGTCGGCGCCGGGCATGCCGGCGTCGAGGCCGCGGACGCGTTGCGCCGCAAGGGTTACGACGGCGAGGTGACGCTGGTGGACCGTTCCGGCCATTTCCCCTATCAGCGTCCACCCCTGTCCAAGGATTACGTCACCTCGGCCGCAAGCCCGTCACCACTGCCGTTGCGACCCTCGACGTTCTACGACGACAACGGTATCGACCTACGCCTCGGTGTCGGCGTCGACGGGATCGATCGTGGTCGGCGCGCGGTGAGGCTCGCCGACGGCGCCGTACTCCCCTTCGACCATCTCATCCTCGCCACCGGCGCCCAACCACGCCGATTGAGCTGCCCCGGAGCCGATCTCGACGGCGTTCACCATCTACACACCGTCGACGACGCCGCCCGTCTCCATGCCGCCCTCACCGAGGCGAGCAGGGTGGTCGTCGTCGGCGCCGGCTTCATCGGACTCGAATTCGCCTCGGCGGCCGTCGATCGCGGGGTTCCGGTGACCGTCCTCGACGTCGCCGACCGTCCGATGGCCCGGGTACTCAGCGCCTCGAGCTCACAGCTGTTCGCCGACCTCCACGAAAGTCGTGGTGTGCAATTGTGGTTCGGTGCTGGAGTGCAGCGCATCGACGGTCCCGGCGGCCAGGTCACGGCGGTCGTGGACGACTCGGGCACCCGCCATCCCGCCGATCTCGTGGTCGTCGGCATCGGCGCCGTCCCCGACACCCACCTCGCCCGCGATGCCGGGCTCACCGTCGACAACGGTGTCGTCGTCGACGAGTACCTGCGTACCGATGACCCGCACATCTTCGCCGTCGGCGATGCGGCGTCGTTCCCCGGTCACCACACCGCCGAACGAGTGCGGCTCGAAGCCGTCCAGAACGCCACCGATCAGGCGCGCTGCGTCGCCGCGTCGATCTGCGGTGCGCCACTGCCCTATTCCGCGGTGCCGTGGTTCTGGACGGTGCAAGGCGGACGAAAGTTGCAGATCGCCGGCCTGCCCGGTCCTGCCGAGGAGATCGTGCGACTCGGCGATCCGGCGGCGGGCAAGGGCAGCATCCTCGGCTTCCTCGACAACTCCCTGGCGTGGGTCGAGAGTGTCGGCGCCCCTGCCGATCACCTCGCCGCCCGCACACTGCTCGCCCACCGACCGGCCCCGCTCACACCGGAGCGAGCGCGCGAACCAGGCTTCTCCCTCAAGACTCACGCCAAGGCTGTGCGCGCTCAGCTCGACGCATCGGAGTCATTGGTTGTGTTGTGACAGAACAGTTCTGCGCACAACTCACACCCAACGAGTTGTCCCATAACGCTGTTCGGAAAGCACGTCGCCGACTACGCTGGAGGAGTTGACCGAAGGAGTTCCAGTGACGAGCGCACCACCCGCCGGCCGCACGGCAGGCACCGCCCAGCCGCCGGTTGCATTCGCCACCGAGTCGGCGCTGGCGTGGCAGCGGGTGGTGTCGCGGTCGTTCGTGCCGTTGATGGTCGACGACCTCTCCGACGGTCATTTCGCCGGCACCATCCGCGGCCGCGTCATCGACGACGTCTTCTTCTCGCGGCTCGCCGTCACCCCGCATGAGGTCCATCGCACGCCGGCCCTCATCGACGCGTCGGAGCGGTTGTTCTACAAGATCACGCTGATGATCGACGGTGCCGGGGAGCTGGTGCAGGACGGGCGCACGGCGTTGATGTCGCCGGGCAGTATCAGCGTCTACGACACCGCACGCCCCTATGACCTGCGGTTTGCCGGTGACATCGACGCCGTGGTCATCATGTTCCCGCGGGATCTGGTCGACCCGAGCCCCGATCACGTCCGCGCGATCACCGCGATCTCGTTGGGCCGGGAGGAGTCACTGACGCGACTGGTGGCGCCGCTACTGACCGAGATCTCGACGGATTTCGCCTCGGTCGAGGGTCCGGCCGCGGCGCGGGTGGTGCGCACGACGATCGACCTGATCTCGGCGTTGCTGAGCACCGCGGCACTCGCACGGGCCGTCGAGAGCGGCTCGCCCGGGCACCTGCCCCTGATGCTGCGGATTCGCGAGTACATCGGCGAAAACCTGCGCAACAGCGACCTCAATCCGGACGCGATCGCGCGGGCGGTGTACATCTCGACCCGTCATCTGCACGAGGTGTTCCACGAGCAGGGCACGACGGTCTCGGCGTGGATTCGGGAGCAGCGTATCGAGGCCATTCGCCGCGACCTGGCCGATCCGATGCATGCCCACCGCGCGATTGCCGACGTCGCCGCGTCGTGGGGCTACCCCGACGCCTCCCACTTCTCGCGGACATTCCGCAAGCAGGTCGGCATGTCGCCCAGCGCATTTCGCCGGGCCGCGCAGTGAGCGCGACCCGGCGACAGGCGTGACGATCGGTCAGTGCGGGGCGATCGGGTAGTCGATCACCACCGCGCCACCACTGGCGTAGTTCGGCACATCGGCTTGTACCGCTTGACCTTCCGGTGACGACATCGCCGCACCAAGCGCGGCGGCATCGGCGAAATCACCTTCGAACACCGCGAAATACGGGCTCTGCGGATCGGCGTTGATCGACAGGCTGTGCCGCCAGTCGAGCAGCCCCGGCAGCGTCGCGGCGAGCGGGAGATGGGTGTTCTCGTAATACTCGCGGAAGTGGTCGGGATCGTCCGGAGTCGGGTACAGCACAACGAGTTTGTGCATCAGGCGACCTTCCCGCTCGCGGTTGCCGCACCGAGTGAGGCATGCCGGGCGATCGCAGCGTCGACGCGCTCGGGGGTCGCCACCATGTCACCGTTGCGGTGCGGATGGCTGAAGTTCTCGGTGAATTCGTCACAGAGCGTACGCATCTGGGACATCGCACCCAACAACTTCTGCAGATGCGGTGGCGTCGGGGTGGCGATCATGGTGTTGACCCAGGCGCTGAGTCCGTCGACGCGTTCGCGTCGGCGCAGGGCGACCTTCTTGGCGAACCGTTCGTCGACGATTTCGTCCTCGATGATCGCGTCGGCAACGACCTGCGCTTCGAAGGACGCCGAGTTCGCGCCCTGGCCGGTGACCGGGTCGACGGTCGAGTGCGCGTCGCCGAGCGCGAGGACGACGGTGCCGTCGTCGAGAAGCCGGTAGTCGTCGCGGATCACCGGCCGCACCGCGCCCTGCAGGATGTCGCCGGGCCGCATGAGCCTGAAGCGGGACTGATCGATGCGCTCGTAGACCGTCGGATGATGCACCTTGAGCTTGTCGAGCAGCAGCTGCCGGTAGGCGTCGGGGTCGTCGGATTCCTTCTGCGTCATCAGGATCTCGAGATCGCCGCCGGGCACGTTCTCGCAGAGCAGCGCGCTGGCCCAGCCGTCGAAGGTGGTGATCGGCAGGTCGAGCAGTTCACCGTGACCGGGCGAGATGCTCATGGTCACCGCCCGCGGGTCGGTCTGCTCGACGCCGTCCCAGAATCCGACCGCGAGATGACGCTGCGGCTTCGCGTACGGCGAGACGTCGGGTCGTTCGCCGAAGTACTCGCCGAAGGAGCGCTTGCCGGCGGCCACCACGACCAGATCATGCTCCCGGCCCAGCGCTGCGAAGTCGGACGGCTCGATGTTGCGGATCTCGATGGTGCCGCCGCGATTCTCGTATTCGGCCATCAACCTGGGCAGATAGATGCGGTAGTCGAGGACTCGGGAGGGTCGCAGGAAGTCGCCGCGGAAGACCGGCGGACCGTCGGGCACGTTGAGGTGGTGGTAGTGCACCTGGTAGCCGTACTCGTCGGCGGGCCAGAAGTTGACGCCCATCGCCGCCTCGCGGGCGATGGTCGGCGCGTGGTGCGAGACGCTGTTCTGCGGTCGGCCCGCGGCCACCTGCTCGGCGGTCTGGTTGGTGTAGATACGCGTGGTGACACCGGCCTGCTGCAGGAGCAGGGCGAGGTGTAGTCCGGCGGTACCTGCGCCGATGATTCCGATGTCGGGCGTGTCTGGCATGTGACTCTCCTTGGTGACGCGTGCGCCGTGGGGCGCTCGACGACGATGTCGGTGGAGCCATGGTGCGCTCCCGGCGGGGGCTGTGACACCCACCTCAGGGCGTCTCGCTCTGTGACACACAACTCCCGCGCGCATCGTCAAGTCGGCGATGTCGGCGTCGCCGGCGCTCTGGACCCGGGGTGCACGAGACTGTGCATTCCGCGCGCGACGCGCTCAACAGCACGTGTGCCCATTGCCGCGGTGTCCGGGGCGGCCCTAACGTCTGCGGTCATCGCCCACCGGACCTTGTAGGAGACTCGCGATGACCCTCACTGACGCACCGCCCACCCCTCATCTGCGTGGCGGATTCGGCCGCTTCGCCACCGGCGTCGCCGTGGTGACCTTTGACGGCACCGACGCCGACGGAACCACCAAACGCCATGGGCTGACCGTCAATTCGTTCACCTCGGTGTCCATGGACCCGCCGTTGGTGTTGATCTCCATCCAGCGCAACGTCCGCGCACACGCCCTGTTGACCGGAAACCCGTTCACCGTCAACGTCCTCGGCGCCGAACAACGCGACCTCGCCATGCACTTTGCCGGCCGGCCCAACCAGGAACCCCGCTGGATCGAGGGCAGTCACGCGCCCCGCCTGGCCGACACCGCCTCCTGGTTCACCTGCACCCCGTGGGCCGAATACGACGGCGGCGACCACACCCTGTTCGTCGGCCGCGTCGAGGACTTCGGCTACCGCACCGGCGACTGCCTGGGCTTCCTCGACGGCGGATTCGTCACCGTCCGGCCGTGATGCCCTTGGGCGGCCGAGGTTCTCCTCCCGACGGCCTCCGACACCCACTCCCCACTCCCCTCCCCATGGCCTCCGGCGCCCCGCTCCTCCTCCCGATGGTCGAGGTGCGAGGCGCCCCAGGCGCCGAGCCTCGAGACCCCGCACGACGACAACGCACCTACCCCCGCAGGATCGACGTCATCTTCTTCCCGCGCGCCACCTCGTCGACGAGCTTGTCCATGTACCGGATCTTCTGCATCAGCGGGTCCTCGATCTCCTCGACGCGGTACCCGCAGATCTTGCCGGTGATCAACGACGTATTCGGATTCATCTGCGGCGCCTCGGCGAAGAAGGCCTCCAGATCCACCTCGGCGTCGACGGCTTTCTGCAGCCCGTCGGCGTCGTAACCGGTGAGCCAGCAGATGACCTGATCGACCTCGGCCTGGGTGTGCCCTTTCCGCTCGACCTTCTGCACGTAGAGCGGATAGATGCTGGCGAAAGGCATCCGGAGGAGTCGGTCGGCGGGCATGATGTGAGTCCTTCGTGGGTGGGCGGTTTGTCTGATCCGAACCTAGCGCGTCACCCGGTGGGAGGACACCCCCGCACCCACGAGGGAACTACGATCGATCGCGATGAGTCTGGGCTTTCGGGTTGGTGTACCGGGGATGCGCGTGCGGGTGTCGACCCGGGGCGTCCGTGCGTCGGTGGGTCCCCGCATCGCGCGAGTTCATGTGGGCAGCGGGCGTACTCGGGTGTCGACGGGGATGGGACCGTTTTTCGCCTCGACGGCGTTGTCATCCGGGCGCAGCGGATCGCGCCGTCGCACCACCACGACTCGACGCGGCGCCACTCGTTACACCGGCCCCTCGCCGGCACAACTCGCCCGTGCACAGCGGGCCGCCGAACGGGCCCAGCAGCAGGCCGAGCGTGATGCGGCGATCGAGCGTCTCCGCCAACTGCACCACGACACGACCACTGCCCACCTTCAGCAGTTTCCGACAGCATCTCGACCGCTGCTGCCGCCTCCGCCGGCGATCTCCGCCGACGTGGTGCGCGCACAGGCAATGGCGCTCTACCTCAACGGGATCGGACGATTCGCGCGCAGTGCTCGGGAACGTGCACGCGCCGATGCCGAGCTCGCCGCACGCATGTACTGCGACAGTGAATCACAACGCCTCCATCAGCTTCACGCACAACTGTCGGCCGAGGCCGACCGGTGGTGGCAGGCGTTGTGCGCCAACGAGGAAACCACCGTGTGCGAGGCGGTCAACGCGGCCTTCGCGGACAATCCTGCCGCGGGATGTGCGGTCGGCGTCGAGGGCTCTGCGCTGTCGGTCATCATGCGTCTGCAGGATCTCGACACACTGCCGACGCAGATGCCGGCCCAAACGCCGGCCGGACGTCCCACTCTCAAGACCATGGCCAATCGCGACCGGATGCGTTGGTGGATGCACATTCTCGTGTCCAACCTGGCGGCGACGGTGTCCGAGGCATTGGCCACGGCCCCGTCGATCACCACGGTCAACGCCGCGGTGATCACCCGAATGCCCGACACTGCGCGTCTCGGTCTGATCGCCTACGGGTCGTGGTCGCGGGACGAGGTCGAGCGGGTGTCGAGGCGGACCGCCGACGACGCCTGGCTGCTTCTCGACATCGGCACCGATGTGCGCTGTGGCATCAAGGCGACCGCGTCCGGCAACATCTCCTCCTCGGTCACCTCGTTGCCGCTGGACGGACTTCCCGGTGTCGCAACGCTTCTCGACAACTGCGAAGTGGACGACGACGACTCGATCCTCGGCGACCTCGATGCCGATCTCCAGGGTGGGCAATCGCCGGCCGGCCCAGCCGACTCCACCCCGTATACCCTCGCGCCTTTCGGAGAATGGTTGCAGGAGCAACTCGCCCGCCCGCAACCCGATCGCACCAACCGCTCGCCGGTCGCCGATTCCTTGCCGCCGACAGGACCCTCGCTCGCCGATGGCCGACCAGAACCCCACGCGTACACCATGAGTGCCGGCGAGTCCATCGTCCTGCCTGATGCCGCGCACGCGGAGGTCCGGGTGGAGTTCACCACCGCGGGTGGCGTGGCCGACCTCGGATTGCTGTTGCTCGACGCCCACGAGCGCGTGATCGATGACGACGCGTTCATCTTCTACAACCAGCCCTGCAGCGCTGACGGCAGCGTACGGCTGACGGGTAAGAGCCACAACGGTTCCGGCTCTCGGGAAGGCGCTGTCATGTACCCGGGTGCCCTGGATCCGCGGATCGTCAAGGTTCTGATCTGCGCCACCGCGGACGTTGACACCGATCAGACCTTCGACAGCATCGGCCCCACAACTCTGTCCGTTGCCGCGAACGAGAACCGCTGGGTATTCACTCCCCGACCGGAACCCGGTATCCGTGCACTTGTCTTGGGCGAGATCTACTTACGCCACCAGCCCGCCGGAACCGAGTGGAAGCTGCGGGCACTCGGCCAGGGCTGGAGCGAAGGGCTTGCCGCGCTGGTTCGTGCCCATGGTGTCAGCGTTGACGAGTAGGGCCAACCCGCCATGACGACCTCACGGCAACTTGAACCGATCGATGGCTCACGTACTGCTCCGCACGATCAGCTCCGGTTCCAGCAGCACCGACTCTGGCTCCTCACCGGCAAGCACCTGCATCAGCAAACCCACGGCGCGCCTGCCCATCTCGTGCATCGGAGACCGGATCGTCGTCAGCGGCAATGCCCCGGCCGCAGCCAGTGGGGTGTCGTTGTAACCCACGAGCGCGACGTCGTCGGGGACGCGTAACCCCGCGTCACGCAGCGCGCCGAGCGCACCCAGTGCGGCAAAGTCGTTGGTGGCGAACAGCGCATCCGGCACCTCACCTCTTCCGAGGATCTGTTCGACAGCTCGCCGGCCACCGGCGGGGTCGAATCCCGAATAGATGACGGCCGACTCGGGAACCTCGATGCCGTTGTCGGACAGCGCTTCCACCGCACCACGCGTGCGGTCTCTGGCCGTCGAGGTGAACTCCAGGCCCGCCACGACGCAGACCTTCTTACGGCCGGTGTCGGCGAGGTGTTGTCCCACCAGCTGGCCGCCGAGTACGTCGTCGACCGTCGCCGACGGATAGGAGCCCGCGCTCCTCGATACGAGAGTGAACTTGATGCCTTGTGCGTCAACCTCATCGAGGAACTCGTGATCGAGGTGGGCATCACCGAAGATCAGTCCGTCGACCCGACGGTCGATCATCGCCTTGGTACGTGCGCGCTGCGCCTCGAGCCGGTCCAGCGAGTTGGTCACGAACGTCGACAGACCCGCTTCGCCTGCGGCCTCCTCGATCCCCTCATAGATGGTTGCCAGGACGTAGTCCTGGAGACGCGGCACCAACACCCCGATGAGCCCCGAGCGCCGCGTACGCAGGCTCGACGCCTGCGGATTGGGTGAGTAGCCGTTCTCCGTGGCGAAGGTGCGAATCCGTCCAACCGTGTCTGCCGAGGCCCAGCGCAACGCATCGTCACCGGGGGTGTTCAGCACTCGTGAAACCGTCGATGGGCTGACGCCGAGCTCGGTGGCGATCATCCGCAAAGTCAGGGGTCCACGCACCCGCCCCATGGTGCCTCCTCCCTCGACGTCGGTGCCCCACGTTACAAGAGCCGTTACACAAACGTTTGCCGCAATTTACACAAACGATTGCCACAAACGTTTGTGTTGTGGTTTGCTGATCGGCATGACCCAGTTCACACCCAGCGCGCCACCGTCTCCGACGTGCGCCGATACGGCGATGAGGTGGCCCTGATGCACAGGATTGCCCTCATCGGAACCGGTGGGACAATCGCCTCCACTTCGACCTCAACCGGAGTCGTCGCCACCCGAACCGTCACCGACCTTCTCGGGACCACCGGACTCGCCGACGTGGAGGTCGAGTCGATCGATCTCATGACGGTCGGCTCCTACCGAATGACGCCTGCGCACCTACGCCGGATCAGCGACACCGTTGCCCAACTCCTCGAGCGCACCGAGAATCCCGTCGACGGCGTCGTCATCACCCACGGCACCGACACCATGGAGGAGACAGCCTTCCTCCTCGACCTGGTCCACGCCGACGCGCGACCGGTCGTCCTCACCGGCGCGCAACGCGCCAGCGATGCGCCGCACGGCGACGGTCCCCGGAATCTGGCCGACGCGGTCGCGGTGGCGGCCGACCCGCATGCCCGTAAGCTCGGCACGTTGGTCGTCTTCGCCGGACAGATCCTTCCCGCCGCCGGGACCCGCAAGCTCCGCACCCGCGCCCTCGACGCGTTCGGCTCCACCACGCGTGAGCCGCTGGGCGAGGTCGCCGACGGCAAGGTCGTCATCCGAGAAACGCCCACGCGACCCGCTGCGCTCCCCCGTCCCACCGACGCCTTCGACTCCACCCGCGTCGACATCATCGAGGTGTACCCCGGCGCCGATGCAACCCTGATCAACGCGGCGGTGGCCGCCGGTGCACGCGGAATCGTGCTGGCCGGCACCGGAATCGGCAACGCCAACCCGACGATCGTCGACACCTGCCGCCAACTCGCCGGTGACGGCATCCCGACGATTCTGGCCAGCCGGGTCCCGTTCGGCGAGGTCGCCGCCGTCTACGGGCACGGCGGCGGCACCGACATGGTGGCTGCCGGCGCGATCCTGTCCGGTTCACTGCCGGCCACCCAGGCACGCATCCTGCTCTCCCTGCTGCTGTCCCAATCATCGGACATCACAACCACTCTCACCCACATCATCGATACCTACACACCCACTCAGGAGGACTGACATGGCCAAGGACATCTTTGTCGCATTCGGGATCGACGTCGACGCCGTCGGCGGCTGGCTCGGCTCGTACGGCGGTGAGAACTCCCCGGGTGACATCTCCCGCGGTATCTTCGCCGGCGAGGTCGGGGTCCCGCGGCTCAACCAGCTGCTCGAACGCCATCAACTCCCGGCGACCTGGTTCTGGCCCGGCCACTCCATCGAGACGTTCCCCGAACAGTTCGACGCCGTGGTCGCCGCCGGACACGAGATCGGACTCCACGGTTACAGCCACGAGAATCCGATCGCGATGTCACGCGAGCAGGAGTCGGAGATCCTCGACCACTGCATCGACCTCATCGACACCCGTACCGGCAAGCGCCCCACCGGATATGTCGCACCGTGGTGGGAGTTCAGCAAGGTGACCAACGAACTGCTGATCGAGCGTGGCATCGCCTACGACCACTCCCTCATGCACCGCGATTTCGAGCCCTACTACGTGCGTGTCGGGGACTCGTGGACACCCATCGACTACGACCAGCCCGCCGCCACCTGGATGAAACCACTGCAGCGCGGTCAGGAGACCGACCTCGTCGAGATCCCGGCCAGCTGGTATCTCGACGACCTGCCTCCGATGATGTTCATCAAGGGCAGCCCCAACAGCCACGGATTCGTCAATCCACGGCACATCGAGGAGATGTGGCGCGATCAGTTCGACTGGGTGTATCGCGAGATGGATTATGCGGTCTTCACTTTCACCATTCATCCCGATGTGTCCGGCCGACCGCAGGTGCTGTTGATGCTCGAGCGACTGATCGAGCACATCAATGGCCACGACGGGGTCACCTGGACGACCTTCGACGCCATCGCCTCCGACTTCAAGTCCCGCCGGCCGCGCCAGAGCTGACCGGCAAAAGACCCGACGACGTGTCACCCCCTCCCCTCCGCTCTCACCCCCTTTGACGAGAAAGACCTTCAGATGCCCACCCAATCCTCCACGCAGCTCGGACTGCGCCGGGTGACCGGCCGAGAAACCCGCCGCGCCTCCGGAATCGCCTTCTTCGCCTGGACAATCGCCGTCTACGACTTCATCCTGTTCGGGACATTGCTCCCGCGAATCGAGGAGTCGTTCGGCTGGACCACCAGCCACGCCCTGCTCGTCTCCACCCTCGTCAGCGTCGGGACCGCGATCGTCGTGCTGCTCGTCGGGCCGATGGTCGACAAGCTGGGACGACGCAAGGGCATGATCATCTCCGTCGCCGGGACCGCCGCGTCGTCGGCCGCGACCGCTGCCACCTTCGGCGCCGGATCACTGATCGGTGTGCGCTCGATCAGCGGCCTCGGTCTGGCGGAGCAGTCGGTCAACGCCACCTACCTCAACGAACTCTATGAGCTGACCGAGGACGAGAAGATCAAGCGCCGCAAGGGCTTCGTCTACTCGATGGTGCAAACCGGATGGCCCGCGGGCGCGCTCATCGCAGCCGGTTTCGTCGCCATCGTGACCTCGATCTTCGGTGCCGACTCGTGGCGCATCGCGTTCCTCCTGGCCACCGTTCCCGCGGTGATCGTTGCCCTGATCTGCCGCTCGCTCAAGGAAAGTCCGCAGTTTGAGGCCCATCAGGCCATCAAGAAGCTGCGGGCGGACGGCCGCGACGAGGAAGCCGCAGCGCTGGCCACGGCCACCGCCACCGTCGAGCAGACCGCCGCGCCGTTCACACGGATCTTCCAGGGTAAGCACCTGCGCAACACCCTCGTACTCTCAGCGGCGTGGTTGCTCAATTGGTTTGGCATCCAGACGTTCTCCGTCCTCGGCACCACCGTGCTGGAGAAGGGCAAGGACATCGATGCCTCGAGCACCCTGCTCCTCGTCGTCGTCTCCAATCTCGTTGCCGTTGCCGGATATCTGGCCCACGGGTGGGCGGGTGACCGATTCGGGCGCCGCAACACCATCGCGGTCGGCTGGCTGCTCGCCGGAGTGTTCTTCGCGGCTATGCTGCTCGGTCCGTCCGGCCAGCTCTACGTCATGGTGACCTACATGATGGGCCTGTTCTTCCTCCTGGGACCGTACGCGGCCATCATGTTCTTCCAGGCCGAGTGCTTCGACACCGATTGCCGGGCAACAGGTTCGGCGTTCATCGGTGCGATGTCCCAGCCCGGGGCGATCATCTCGGGCTTCATCCTCACCGCCCTGACCGCGGCATCCATCGGCTACTCGACCGCGGCGCTCTGGGTGGGCGCGCTCGGCGCGGTGGCCTCCGGAGTGGTCGTTCTCGGTGCACGCAAGGTGTCGTCGCCGACTCCGGCGGTCGAGAACGCCGAGGTCACGTCATGAGTGAGAATCCCGTCGCGATGATCACCGGCGCGGCGTCCGGCATCGGGGCAGCGACATCGGTCTGCTTCGCCGAACGGGGGGTGCGCGTGGGTATCGGCACCTTCAGCGGCGATCCGCACGACCCCGAACACACTCAGCGTGCAGTACACGACGCCGGCGGTGAGGGACAGATCGTTGAGGTCGACGTCCGATCGACGGACTCGGTGAATGCGTTCGCCGAAAGCCTCGTCGCCGCCTGGGGTCGGCTCGACATCGTGGTGGCCAACGCCGGCATCCTACGGCAGGCCTCGTTCACGGACCTGCGCGACGAGCAGTGGCACGACCTCCTCGACGTCGACCTGCACGGTGTGATGCGCACGGCACGAGCAGGTTTGCGTCACATGGGTGCCGGCGGTTCGGTGACCGCGGTGTCGTCGATCGCCGGCGGTGTATACGGGTGGCAGGATCACGCCCACTACGCCACCGCCAAAGCCGGTGTCCTCGGGTTGATCCGCAGCATCGCCGTCGAATTCGGGCCCCGACAGATTCGGGCCAACGCCGTCATCCCGGGTCTGATCCGCACGCCACAGTCCTCCGACGCGATCAATTCGCTCGGTCCGGAAGGACTGGATCGAGCGGGCGATTACATCCCCTGGGGCCGAGTCGGGGATCCGCGTGAGGTCGCCGAGGTCATCGGCTTCCTGTCGAGTCCAGCGGCGTCGTACGTGAGCGGTCAGGCCATCGTCGTCGACGGCGCGCTGACCACCGCGATGCGCGACTGAGAGGAGCACGCAGATGTCTGACCTTCTGAAAGGCAAGCGCGCCTTGGTGACCGGCGGCGCATCAGGTATCGGCCTGGCGATCGGATCGGCATTCGTCGACTCCGGCGCCACCGTCGTGCTGGCCGACCGCAACCCGGTGGTCGCGACCGTTGCCTCCGAAATCGGTTCCGAGGGAGTCATTCTCGATGCGACGTCGGAGTCGGCAATCGTTGGCCTCGTGTCCGACATGGTGGCCCAGCTCGGTGGGATCGACATCCTGGTGTGTTCCCATGGAATTCTCACCCAGGCGCCGGCATCCGAGATGACGAGCGCCCAGTGGCGCGAGACGATCGACATCGATCTGACCAGTGTGTTCATGCTCAACCGGGCGGTGTTGCCGGCAATGGTGTCGCAGAAAGACGGCCGCATCATCAATGTCGCGTCGCAATTGGCGATCAAAGGTGGAGTGTCACTGGCGCACTACGCCGCCGCCAAAGCGGGCGTCATCGCGATGACCAAGTCCATCGCGCAGGAGGTCGCCGGCGACGGCGTGTTGGTCAATGCGATCGCGCCTGGACCCATCGAGACGCCCCTGGTCGACGGTATCGACGACGACTGGAAGCGAGCCAAGCGTGCCGAATTGCCGTTGGGCCGCTTCGGCACACCCGAGGAGGTGGCACCGACCGCGGTTCTGCTCGCGTCGAATCCGGGCGGGAATTTGTACGTCGGGCAGGTCCTGGGTCCCAACTCCGGAGACGTGATGCCCTGATGTGTGGTGGATGTGCCGGGGCGCCGGTGGACTGGGCCGCTCGCTGGGTGAGCGGGCCGCGTCGGCGGGCGGCGGTTGCCCGTCGGCTCGCGCCGCTGGCTCCCCGGCTGTCCATCAGGGTGATCACTCAGGGGTGGACGGTCGGCACCGCAACGGGAGCCACCCACGTGTGCCGGACCTACGACGACCTCGTCGCCACCGTCGCACTGCACAGCGGCCATCCCGTTGCTCACCTCGCCCAGGTCGGGTTGGGCCCGGACTGGGACGAGGCGAGAAGGGCCGATTTACCTCACCAGCGGTCGTAGGAGACGTTCACGTTCGGGTATCCGGTCTCGATGTGCGGGGCGTTGATGAAGTAGTGGCCGCCGCCGGAGGTTCCGGTCATCGCGGTGTTCACGTTGCCCGCCATGTTCTCGATCTCATAGGTGGCGCGCGGCCCGAAGGCACCGATCCGGTAGTTGACGAAGTTCGTCTCCTCCGGGCTGTTCGGGGCGTTGGAGACCACGATCTCCGAGGCTCCGGGAGCCAGTGTCTGCCGCGGGGCCTGCACCCACTGGCCGGTGCCGGCCGTGGCGCCGTCCAACCATTCGGTCTTGTCGGTGTGGTTGGTGATCGTCATCGCGATCGTGGGCTCACCGGGATGGGTCACCGGGACGGTGCCCGCGCTGGCCAGTCCGGCACCGCCCAGTGCCAGGCCGGTGGCAATGCCGATTCCGGCGATTCCGGCGAGTGCGCGGTTCTTCATGCTCTTCGAGATGTTCATGATGTTCCTCCTGTTCCGCGGGTCCTGGCCGGGAGTGGTCGGGGCTAGCGAAGTCGTTCGTTCTGACATCACTGACTTTGCCCGCCGAGCACCCGTTCCGAACCCCGCCGATCGGCGGATCCACCGGTGGATTCGTGCCTCCCCCGATCGGGGGAGGCACGAGTACGAATACAACTTCCACCGATGTGGTCCAAAACGCCCGATTTTCGGGGTCGGTGACGCGCTCACGTGGAATCTGTATTCGTATCGCGGACGTGTCAGGCCGACCAATCCTCGACAAGCGATCGGTCGTAGTCCGCGGCCGCGGCGGGAGCGCGCAGATGGTCACCGCGTCTGAGGATCGCCGCGAGGGTTTCGGCGACTTCGTCCCACGCGAACATCACGCGCTTGTAGGAGAACCGCAGCGGCAGGTAACCCAGCCGGTGCGCCATCTCGTCGCGGATGCGGTCTGCTTCACGCTGTTCCGGTGAGAGGTCATGGAATTCGATGCTGTCGAGTTCGATGATCAGTCGCTTGCCGACGACGAGATCGACCCGTCCGATTCCCTGAATGGTCACCTGCACGGCCACCGACAACCCCATCGCGAGCAGCCGCAGTCGCATGATGGATTCGGTCCCCGACTCAGCTCGATCGTCGCAGCGGTCCAGCAGTTTCCGCACACGTTCGGGAGCAGCCGCGAACACCTCCCGCAGATCGCACATCTCCGCGAGACCACGGTGAAGGATCGAGTCGCACACTGCGATGATCCCTTCGGTGTCCAGACACTTGATGGCATGGGCGAGAGCCATGAGGACGTCGTCGACGGGGTAGATCTCCGGGAGCGGACGGCCGTAGCGGCGACAGAAGCGGTTCGCCCGACCATTGCGATGCCCGGACTCCCGCGACCGCACGTGAACCCGATTCCCGTACGGCGGCACCCACACGTCGTGCAGGTCGAGCGCGGTCACACAACTGCACACCCCGTTGGCTGCAACAGCCTCCGCCACGCGGCTATCGGCGTACGGGGTCGCGTACCACCCGCGGCGAAGAGGACGCAGATCTCCGCTCTTGGCCATTCGAGTCACCTGTGATTGGCCCAGCCCGCGTCGGGTGAGTTCAGCGAACGAGAAGACACCGAACCAGCGGTCATCGGCGGCTGAGGTGAGATCAGCGGGACTCATGACCCGAGAGTGTGCCGTGCGATTGCCCGGATTCCGGGCCTCGATCGCGCTCCGCGGCGAATCTGTGGACAACCGCGGTACCCGACAGCCCGGGTGTGAATACAGCTTCCACCTGAGCGGACCACCGACCCCGATTTTCGGCCGTTTTCGCGCGATTCGGTGGAAGCTATATTCGTACCCCCCGCGTGCCCGGTCCCCAAGCCCCGGACACCCCGTTCACCCACCAAGCGCTCGCTTGGTTTGTTAGGTTCGGTCACGGCACAGTGATCGAGGAGCGCGAACACGAATGGGATTTCTCCAGCAGAACACCCCTGACATCGACTTTCCCACCTGGAGCCAGGGCAGCCGCGCCGAAAAGATCAAGCCGATGGCGCGGCACTGGGCCGAGGTCGGTTTCGGTACGCCGGTGGCGTTGCACTTGTTCTACGCCGGCAAGATCCTCGCCTACATCGTCATCGGCTGGGCGATCGTGGTGTCCACCCCCGGTATCCACGGCATCGTCGATGTCGCCTCCTGGTACAACGAGCCGATCGTCTTCCAGAAGGTCGTGCTCTACACGATGTTGTTCGAGGTCGTCGGATTCGGTTGCGGCTTCGGCCCTCTCAACAACCGCTTCTTCCCGCCGATGGGATCGATCCTCTACTGGTTGCGCCTCAAGACCATTCGCCAACCACCCTGGCCCCAGGTCCCCCTCACCGCCGGAGACACCCGCGGCCCCTTCGACGTCACCCTCTATGCGGCACTCCTGGTGATGATCGTGGTGGCACTCGCGAGCTCGGGGTCACGCTCGACCGGCGACCTGCACTCCGACGTCGGGGTCCTCCCGATCTGGCAGATCGCGACGATCATCGCGCTGCTCGCGGTCCTGGGCCTGCGCGACAAGACGGTCTTCCTCGCCGCCCGCGGCGAGGTGTACGGCGCGTTCTGCGTGACGTTCCTGTTCGTGGGCACCGACATGATCCTCGGCGCCAAACTCGTCTTCCTCGTCATCTGGGTCGGTGCGGCGACGAGCAAACTCAACAAGCACTTCCCATTCGTGATCGCCACGATGATGTCGAACAACCCGATCTGGCGGTCACCGACCATCAAACGCACGTTCTTCGAACACTTTCCTGACGACCTGCGTCCCGGACGACGCTCCCGCTGGATCGCACACGTGTCCACCGCGGTCGAGGGCTTGGTGCCGCTGGTGCTGTTCTTCTCCGGCGGCGGATGGCTCACCGCGGTTGCCGCCGCCGTCATGCTCGTCTTCCACTTCGGCATCCTCTCGTCGATCCCGATGGGCGTACCGCTGGAGTGGAACGTCTTCATGATGTTCGGGATCGTCGCCATCTTCGTCGGGCACCCCGGTATCGGTCTCGCCGATCTTCACTCCCCATGGCCGGTCGTACTGTTCTGCGTGTCGGCGGGCACCGTCATCCTGGGAAACCTGTTCCCGCGCAATGTGTCGTTCCTGCCCGGGATGCGTTACTACGCGGGCAACTGGGACACCTCGCTGTGGTGTGTGAAGCCGTCGGCGTCGGCGAAGATCGAGAGCGGCATCGTCGCCATCGCATCCATGCCGGCCGCGCAACTCGAACGGTTCTACGGCAGCCCGGAGGCCGCCCAGATCCCGCTGTACATGGGATATGCGTTCCGCGCGTTCAACAGTCACGGCAGGGCGCTGTTCACTCTCGCCCACCGGGCGATGGCACCGTACGACGAGACCGGTTACGTCCTCACCGATGGTGAACGCATCTGCAGCACCGCGATGGGCTGGAACTTCGGCGACGGCCACTTGTCCAACGAGCAGCTCATCGAATCCCTGCAACGCCGTTGCCATTTCGAGCCCGGCGAGGTCCGCATCGTCCTCCTCGACGCTCAACCCATCCAGCATCAGACCCAGCAGTACCGCCTCGTCGACGCCGCCACCGGCGAATTCGAACGTGGCTACGTCAACGTCGCCGACCTCGTCACCCGCCAACCCTGGGACGACGACGTGCCGGTCACCACGACCTGGCGGGCCACCAGCACATAGTCCGTTCAGCCCGTGATCCGTTCAGCCCGTAGTCCGTTCGGACGGTTACACCCGCTTTCACCCGAATGGCCGACAACGGTCGCCCCGATCCCTGCGCAATGTCCGGGAACGACCCGCTGTCCCTTCCACCACTTCGGGAGTCTTCGTGAATCGATTGAGAACCCTTGGCGCCGCGGCACTCTGCGCTGCCGCACTCGCGGTGACCCTGCCCGCCACGGCACATGCCGGCGGCACCAAGGATCCGCAGTACAGCCATCCGCCTGCCACGACGGCGCCGAGCACCGGTTGCTCGGATCGCGCGCCGTTCGTGGGCGACTGGGTCGGCTACGGGGCCAAGGAGATCGTCCTCGACAACAACGGCAGCGGCAAGATCACGTTCGGCGACAACACCGCCAACACCGAGACGTGGACGCTGACCTGGAATCCCCAGCGCGCCGATATCTTCCAGAAATGCGGAATCCTGACCACGATCGACCGCCCGATCAGCAAGACCGGCGCAGGCAGCAAGGGCGTGCTCGCCGCAGGCAAGCAGTATCACGCGATCATCGGGCAGCGCGGCGAACACAACGCACTGCTGCTCGCGGTCTATCCACAAGCGGACTCCGTCGTGTTCTGTCGCAAGGGTGAGGACCTCTCGACCTGCGGATGACCGACGGCGCACTCATCCCCGATACACGGTGTCGATCGTCAGCCGCTGCCCCCCGAGGTGAGGGGCACGCGGGCTGACGGTCACGTCGTACGCGCCCGGCGCACCGGGTGAGACGATGTCGGCGCCGGGCAGGCCGATGAATCCCGGTCCCGAGAAGTGGCGGGTGAAGGTCGCGGTGTGTCCGTCGGCACGGCTCGTGAAGACGAAATCGACGTCGAGAGAACACGATCCGACGCCGTGGAGGGTGCCGTTGGCGAAGAGGTCGGCTTCGTTGGGGTAGTGACTGACACCTGCGGTGAGGGTTCCCGCACACGCTCCGGTGCTCGCCAGCGTGTACAGGGTGGTGCTGGTGTTGCCGTCGTCGGCTGCGGCAGCACCGGTTCCGAGTGTCGTGGCGATGGCCGCGGTCGCGGCGATGGCTGCCCAGCGCGCGATCGTGCCCCGCGAAGTCGGTGATGGAGTCGATGTCATGGAGATCTCCTTCTCCCCGACTCGTGACTGTGTGGGGGATGTCGCTGCGGCCGGCCGGATCGTTACCGCTGCGAACATTCTCCCCCGTGGGAGCGCACCCGCACGCCGCTGCGCTCCCCGGCACCCCACACCCGGTGGCGTATAGTCCCAGGTAGCTGATTCGCACTCATACCCAACGTGGACGCGTGGTCGTGTGTTGGTCATCCGATGCGGGAAGACGCAAGTCAGGAATGTGCGCAGTGAATGCAACCACCGGCCGACCCTCGGTGACTCTCGGCCCCACGCGAGTCCGCTTGTGCAGCGACCCGAAAGCCGCGGTGGCCGGGGCCTGGTATCCCTACACCGTCCAGATCGCCGACGAGTTGAGCCGGTTGTCGACGGCGGTGGCGCCGGTCCTCGGGGAGATCACGGCGATCGAGGTCAATTGGCAGAGCTTCCGCCGGTATCCCGGTCTCGATTCCGCCGATGCGCCTGCGGTCCCGCCGCTGATGACACTGACGACACCCACGACGACGGCGACGCTACTGGTGATCCCGTCGCGCACCGGGTCGGCGCTGGCCGCGCTGCTGCTGCGTCTGGCCGGTCAGAGTGAGATCACCGACGGTCGCATCCATTCGCTGGATGCCCGTCGCGCCCAGCAGATCCTGGCGCGGGCCGGGCAGTATCTCGCAACCGCCTGACCCGCACGCACACTCAGGTCCGGGAGCGCTGCACCAGCCCGAGGATCCACAGCAGGATCACCGATCCGAGGATCGCGGTGAACAGCGTGAACCACCAGCCGCCCGACGCGGTGTCCACGAAGAAGCTCAACAGGAAGCCGCCGATCAGCGCGCCGACGATGCCGATCACGATGTTGAGCAGTAGGCCCGAGCCGCCGCCCTTCATGATCTTCCCGGCGATCCAGCCGGCGAGGGCGCCGATGATGATATAGCCGATCCAGCCGACGCTTGTGGTGGTCGACGATCGGGCGAGAATCTCGGTTGCCGCGAGTGTGGTCATCGTGAACTCCTCTGGTTGGCTCCGTTGCCTCTGAGGGCGACGGTAGTCCACACGGGGCGTCGTCGTGGCCGATCGCTGTGGGCCCAAAGCTCGGCACCCGACCGTCATCGTCGTAACCTCGGGCGATGACCTCCGAGTTCGCCCTGCTTGCCGAGATCGCCGACGAGGTCGGCCGCACCGAGCCGCTGCCGCAGGTCACCCGCGTCGACGCCGACGTCGCCGGGCAGCGGATCAGCGCGCTCGCGTGGACGCCCGCGTCACCACGGGTGGTGTTGCTGCACGGCGGCGGGCAGAACGCCCACACCTGGGACACGATGATGCTGCATCTCGACGTGCCCGCGCTCGCCGTCGACCTGCCCGGCCACGGGCATTCGTCGTGGCGCGACGACCACGACTATCGCCCGCACGTCAGTGCCGACACCCTCCTCCCGGTCCTGCGTAAACTCGCCCCCGATGCCGACCTCGTCGTCGGGATGTCGCTCGGCGGTTTGACGACGCTGCGGATCGCCGCGATTGCTCCCGACTCGGTACCGCGGGCCGTCCTCGTCGACGTCACCCCCGAATCACCGTGTCGCGCTGCCGATCTCACTGCCGCGGCGCGCGGCACGGTCGCGTTGATCGAAGGGCCGCAGGAGTTTTCGACACTCGAGGAGATCGTCGACCTCACCGCCGCCGCATCCCCGAATCGTTCCCGCGCATCGGTCCGTCGGGGCGTCATCCACAACACACGCCAACGCGACGACGGTGCGTGGGTGTGGCGTTACGACCGGATTCGCGAGGCACCCGATCCGGCGCCGATGTGGGACGACCTCGCCGCGGTACAGGCGCCACTGACCCTCGTCGAGGGCGGTCGCTCACCGTTCACCACCGACGACGACATCGCCCGCCTCCGTCGAATCCAGCCGTCCGCCCAGGTGATCACCGTCGCCGATGCGGGCCACTCGGTGCAGAGCGACGCGCCAGACCAGTTGGCGGAAATCATTCGCCGACAACTCGATTGAGCCTCCCCGCCCCGCTACTCCTCGTCACTCATCCCCCGACGTGACAGTTCGTTGGCGTCGGCCCATCCGACGATGTCGCCGCGATTGATGGCGACGGCGAGCAGGTCGGGGAAGGCATCGGGGGTGCAGGCGAAGGCCGGGATGCCCATGGCCGCCAGCGCCCCGGCGATCTCGCGGTCGAAAGCCGGTGCGCCCTCGTCGGATAACGCGAGCAGCACCACCACCTGCACGCCCGCGGCCTGCATGTGGGCGACCCGCTTGAGCATCTCGTCGCGCACGCCTCCCTCGTACAGGTCGGAGATGAGCACGAAGATGCTGTCGTTGGGCCGGGTGATCAGGTCCTGGCAGTAGGCGATGGCCCGGTTGATGTCGGTGCCACCGCCGAGCGCGGTTCCGAACAGCACGTCCACCGGGTCGTCGAGGTGGTCGGTGAGGTCGACGACCTCGGTGTCGAAGACCACCAGCGAGGTCCGCACCGACCGCATGGTCGCGATCACCGCTCCGAAGATCGACGCGTACACAATGGATCTCGCCATCGACCCGGACTGGTCGATCGAGAGGATGATGTCCTTGCTCACCACCTGGGCGCGCCGCCCGTGCCCGACGAGGCGTTCGGGAACGATGGTCTTCTGCTCCGGCAGGTAGTTGTGCAGGTTGCGTGCGATCGTGGCATTCCAGTCGATGTCACGCAGTTTCGGGCGGTGCACGTGGCTGGCACGATCCACCGCGGCACCGACGGCGCTGCGTGTGCGTTCGGCGATCCGCTTCTCGACCTCGTCGACGACCTTGCGTACCAACGCCCGCGCGGAAGCCTTGGAGCTCTCGGGGATCGCGCGGCCGAGACCGATCAGGGTGGTGACCATGTCGATGTCGGGTTCGACGCTGTCGATCAGTTCCGGTTCGGTGAGCAGCGCATGCAGGTTCAGCCGGGTCACGGCATCGTGTTGCATCACCTGAACGACGGTGGACGGAAAGTACTTTCGGATGTCACCGAGCCACCGCGCGACCGACGGCGCCGACGCCCCGAGCCCGCCACGTCTGTTGGTGGAGTCCGCGTCGTAGAGTGCGGCGAGTGCGCCGTCCATCTCGAGATCGGCGCCGCCGAGTCCGGCGAACTGTTCGGCGGCGGGTTCACCGAGGACGAGCCGCCATCGCCGGCCACGCTGATGCGCGCCGTCTTCCGCCGGGACTGTGGGCTGTTCGGTCATGGCAACCCCAGGAGTGCGGCGATCGTGGCCACCGCGGGCGCGGCGAGCTCGGCGTCGAAGGTGGTGGCGGCGTCGGCATTCTGGCTGAAATGGCCCTGATCGAGTGAGGCGACACGGTTGCCGATGTTGCGTCGCACCGATCGGTCGAACAGGCCGAAGGTTCTGCGCAGCAACGGGAGAACGTCGGTGAAGTCTTGTTCGGTCAGCCCGGTGAGCCAGCCGTCGAGGACTGCGAGCAATTCCCGGTCGTGTACCAGCAACAGTCCGCCGTCACCCAGGAAGCCGTCGATCCATTGGGCTTTCGCGGTCGGGGTGGCGCCGCTCGAGAGGGCGAACCGTACCCGGGCCGCAGCGTCGGCGGTGTCGATGTGGTCGCCGTCGAGCAGTAGTCGGGTCGCCCGGCCCACGAGGAGCCCGTTGACATCGGTGCGGTCGGCGATGATCCGCACCGCGGCGGTCCACCGGGTGCGGTCCTCGTCGGAGAGCAACGCGACCGTCTCGTGGACGGCGTCGAGGTGATCCTTGAGGGAGCGGGCGGCGTCGTCGTTGAGGTTGGAGACGGCGCCGGGGATGCCGATGCAGATACGCAGCAGCAACGACGAGGCGACCTCGCCGAGTGCGCCGGTGTCGGTGCCGCGGACATCCCCGTAGCGCCGGGCCCGTCCCAACGCCGGCAGTGCCGACATCAGTTGTGCCACATCGTGGTCGACGGCGACCCGGTCGGACAGTGCGGAAAGTACCGCGGGCACTGCGTCGACGAGCTCGGCGGGCAACGCTGCCTCGAGGGCGGCGGTGACGTCACCCAGGGACTCGCCGCGGGTGGCGCGGTCAATGATCTTTGCGGTGGCCGCGGCGCGCACCGTGGTTCCCCAGACCGATGCCATCACCACGTCGACGACGAACTCGGGTCGCCACGCCAGGGTCCATCCCTCTTTGAACGTGCCGGTTCCCCGCACCTCGGCGGGTGTTCCCCACGGGACGCCGAGGATCGCGAGGCGATGCAGCAGCAGGGATTTGGCCTTATCGGCGGGTTTGCGAAGATCGACGACGAGTTCCCGGGCGACCGGATCCATCTTCAGCCGAGCCGATTTCGCGGCGGCGGTCACGTCGGCCTGCAGGGGTACGACGGGCGCGTCGTCGGGGACGCCGCCGAGTCGCTCCCCGATCACCGCTTCGCGGTACATGAGGTCGGCGAGACCCGAATCACCCTGGCACATCACCGATAGCGTGGCCTCATTGATCTCGGCGAGTCCGGGTAGCGGGCGGTGGCGCATCAGTGCGAGCGCGTCGGCGAGGCGCGCGGTCTCGATGATGTGCGCCGACGACACGTCGATATCCTTGTCCCGCAGCAGGTTGGCTTGATGGATGAGCCAGCGCACCACGACGTCGTCGGTGGTGGCAAACAGATGGTGGTACCAGCCCGGTGAGATGACACCGGCGGCGTAGCCAGATGCGCTGGCGAGACGGGAGTGGGTCCACGGCACCCACGCCACCCGGCTGCGGACCTTGGGCATCCCCTTGAGCAGTCGGGTGTCGGCGACGGCGGGTGGGAGTTTCCCGGAGACCGCCGGGACATGCCATGCCCCGCAGACGATCACCACGCGCACCGTGCCGGGCGCCTTGAGTGTCTTCCGGAGCACCTGCCGCATGTGGGCCTCGCGACGTGCCTCGTGCAGGCGTTCGGGATTCGGCTCGCCGGCCTCGACGGGTGTCTCGTCGTCGCGCAGCGCGATCATGGCGTCGGCGATCGCCTCGAATCCGCCGGTTTCGCCACGGGTTTCGACGACGTCGTCCCACCAGCGTTCGGGATCGCTGTAGCCGGCCACGGCGGCGAGCCGCCCAATCGGATCAGCGGCGAGCCGGCCGATCGGGTCGGCGCGAGTGGGGTCGAACTCCTGGTCCCGCTCGACGGGTCCGGCGTGATGGGCCAGGACGAGGGAGGTCGGCAGGTCACAGAATTCGACGGGGACACCTGCCCGGGTGGCCCACCGCACCGCCTGCCATTCCGGGGAGAACTCGGCGAACGGCCAGAACGCGGCGCGGGACGGGTCGTCGGCGGCGTAGCCGAGTAACGCGACCGGCGGCGTCATGCCGGGATCGGCGATGGCGGTGATCAGGTCCGACGCGTCGGCCGGGCCCTCGATGAGCACGGCGTCGGGCCGGATGCGGTCGAGCTCACCGAGAACCGCTCGCGCCGAGCCGGGTCCGTGATGGCGGATGCCGAGCACGTAGGTGCCCGGGGCCACGACGGGCGCGTTGAGGTCCTCGGCGGTGGTGGGTGGCATGTGCTCAGCTCAGTGCCGATCGGGCGGCACGGTAGAAGTCGGCCCAATCGTCGCGTTCGCGCACAACGCTTTCCAGGTATTCGGTCCAGACGACGGCGTCGGCGGACGGGTCCTTGATGACCGCGCCCTGGATTCCGGCGGCGACGTCGGCGGGGCGCAGCACGCCGTCGCCGAAGTGCGCCGACATGGCGATGCCGTGGGTGATCACCGAGATGGCCTCCGCGGTCGAGAGGGTGCCGCTGGGTGTTTTGACCTTGGCGCGTCCGTCCTCGGTGACCCCGGACCGCAGTTCGCGGAAGACGGTCACCACGCGGCGGATCTCGTCGGCGGCGGTGGGCAGATCGGGCAGTTCCAGTGTTTTGCCCAGTGCGGCAACGCGTTGGGTGACGATCGAGACTTCTTCGTCGGCGCTGGCGGGCAGCGGCAGCACGACCGTGTTGAAGCGGCGGCGGAGCGCCGAGGAGAGGTCGTTGACGCCGCGGTCGCGGTCGTTGGCGGTGGCGATGACGCTGAATCCCTTGGTGGCCTGCACTTCCATGCCGAGTTCGGGGATCGGGAGCGTCTTCTCCGACAGGATGGTGATGAGTGCGTCCTGCACGTCGGAGGGGATGCGGGTCAGTTCTTCGAGGCGCGCGATCTTGCCCTGCTGCATGGCGATCATGATCGGCGAGGGCACCAGCGCCTCGGTCGACGGTCCTTCGGCGATGAGTCTGGCGTAGTTCCAGCCGTAGCGGATCGCTTCCTCCGGTGTGCCTGCGGTGCCTTGTACGAGCAGTGTCGAGGTTCCGCTGATGGCCGCGGAGAGATGTTCGGACACCCAGGTTTTGGCGGTGCCGGGTACGCCGAGGAGCAGCAGGGCGCGGTCGGTGGCCAGGGTCGCCACCGCCACTTCCATGATGCGACGGGGCCCGATGTACTTCGGGGTGATGACGGTGCCGTCGTCGAGGGTGCCGCCGAGCAGATAGGTGACGACCGCCGACGGCGACAGCAGCCAGCTGGCCGGTCGCGCGGCGGCATCGGTGCGGGCCAACGCTTCCAGCTCCGCGGCGTAGAGCTGCTCGGCGTGTGGGCGGAGGAGTTCGTTGTCGGTGGTCACTCAAGCTCCCTGTCTAGGACTGATCGGATCCGTAACGCCTCGGCGAGCGTGGCGAGTTGGGTGGTGACGACCGGATACGTCTCCCGCGCGGCGTCGACCGTCGCCCGCCAGGTATCGGTGGCGGGTAGTCCGGTTGCCAACATGCCGAACCAGGTGGCGGTGGCGCGCGGAATGAACTTCTGGCTCACCACCATCTTCAGGACAGCGGTGAATGCGCTGCGCGCCAGCGCTTCCGGCCACGGCGACGGCAGAGCACCGAGGGCGACGAGCTGCCGCTCCACCGTCAGCGCCGCGAATGTGTCGATGACGACCTGCCGATCCGCGAGCGACACCACCATGGGCAACGCTTCGCGTTGCGCGAGAAGCGCTGTGGCCCAGCGGGAGTCGGAAAAGGCGACGGCTGCCGTGCACAGTCCGTGGATCAGCCCGATCTCGTCGGGGTCGATCGCGGCGACGATCTCGTCGGGTGACAGCTCGAAGTACTCCTCCCACGATCGCGGCGGGATTCTCGAGACCAGTTGCGTCAGGACATGTCTGCCGACTCCGATACCGCGGGGCGCGGTCAGCGAGATCCCGTCGCGAGCCAGCGCGGGATCGGGTGCGGTGGGCAGGGTGACGCGCACGATGTGGCGGCGAACGAGCCCTCGTCGTTGGCTGCCGAGTTCGAGGAGAGCGCTCGCCGCAGCGATCAGGCGTTGCCGATGCGCCGACCCGTCGAGATGGTCGAGGATCTCCGCGGCACTGGCACGCACCTTGGCACGACGATCGTCAAGCGCGCGTTCGAGGAAGTCCTCGTCAGCGGCCGACAATCGGCGAGAGAGGATAGGCAGCAACAGTTCCCGGTCCGGTCCGCTCTCCGCCGCCCAGCCGGCCGCCAGGAGTTCTCGGGCGGCGTCGGGGTCACGCTCACGCAGTGCGGCGAGGTACGCCGCGCGGTCGGCGAGTTCGCCGTGGGTCCAGTCCGAGTCGTCGAGATCGTCGGTGACGATGAGGGTTGCGGCGTCGTCGAGAACCGCTTTCAGCTCGGGCGCGTGACGGGCGAGCCACCGGCCGCGGAAGCCGACGATCACGGTGATCGCCGGGCGGACGTCAGCGGATCGTGCGGTGCGTCGCAGCAGGTCGGGCAGCATCGACGGCGGTGGGCGCAGTCCCGATGCCGCGAGCCGGTGCAGGCACCACTGTGCCATGCCCGGCGACAGCTCGAGCGCACGCTCGGCGTACGCGGCGGCCAGTGCCGACATCGGAGGGCGCGGATCGTCGGGTTCCTCGGGAATGGCTGTGGCGCTGGTGGTCTCGCATCCGCTGGCGTTACGCGCTGCGGCGGTCAGTGCGGCCACCTGCAGACTGAGCACCGCCGGGTCGGCGATCTCGGCGGTGAGGTGTGCACCGATGAGCGGGTCGGCGCCGTCGACGCCGATCGGGCGGGTGCGCGCGCCCACCAGCGCCGCCGACACCACCTCGTCCCAGGTGCTCACAGTCCGATCACCGTGCCGTCCACCAGCACCGACGCCACGTCGAGTCCCTGCGGGCCGAGGTCACCGAACACAGCGACGTGTGCGCCGCCGGTGAGCGCGAGCAGCAGCGGCCACCGATCGGCGAGGCCGGTGAGCGGGACCGCGGTGGTGTCGGCGTCGATGAGCGCGGGCGTCGCGTCGTCGGTGCGGCCGAGCCGGACGGAGACGAGGACCGGCCAGGTCTGTGCCCACGGGTCGTCGGCGATCGCGCGGGCGCGGACGTGTCGGGCGGCGGTGAGGGTCATCGGCTCCAGTGTGCCGACGGGGTCGGCGGACGGTGCATCCGATGGTGGGGTGGTGTCGTCGTAGACGCATCGCAGGCGTGGCGTGCCCGGGTAGAAGTGCATGGTGGTGGCGATCGCCTCGCCGGTGACCGGTCGCAGTGGCAGGGTCGCGCCGGTGGGCGCGTAGTCGAGCACCATGCCGTAGCGGCGCGAGGTGGCGCCCCACAGCCAGATGCGTCGGCTCAGCAGGCCATCCTCGTCGGCGTCGCGGCGGCCCACGCACAACCAGGTGTCGGCGATCCCGTCGGCGGCGAGTACGTCAGCTTTGGCTGTCGGATAGCCGACGTGTCTGCGGACGGTGGCCGCGAGGTCGTCGGGGAGTTCGTCGAGGCGTTGGTGGGCGACGCTTAACGACCACAGGCGGCCCAGCTCTTCGAGGAGGCGGGCGGGCCAGTCGACCGCGGCGGAATCAACGCCGGAGAACAGCGCGGGCAGGCGTCGGACGCGGGTGGCCAGTCCGGGCGCCTGGGCGTCGACGAGCCGTGCGGCGACGGCGTCGAATCGTCGGTAGGCGTCGATCTCCGCACCGGCGAGGCCGTTGCCGACCTGATCGGTCAGCCACAGCTGTAGTTCGTCGATACCGGAGCGAACCCTTTCGACGCGCTGCGCGGCGGTCTTGGCGGCGCGGTCGGGATCTTTCGGCGCGGACGGTTCGGCGGATTTCTTGGTGGCACGGTCGGCGCGTCCGGCCCGCCATGCCGCGGCGTAGTCGGCGGGTTCGGCGGCGTCGGGGACCTCGTTCTGCGACCACAGCAACAGCAGTCCGAGTGCGTGTTTACACGGGAATTTGCGTGACGGACATGAGCATTTGTAGGCGGGCGCGCCGATGTCGACGATCGTTTGGTACGGCGTCTTTCCGCTTCCCTTGCACAGGCCCCAGACCAGGGTGTCGGTGGCGCCGGTGCCCGTCCACGGGGTGGGGGTGGCGAGTTTCTGGCCGGCCTTGACCGACGACGCGTCGGGTGCGAGCGCCAACACCTGATCCGCCGACCATCGCCCACCCATGGCAGACAATCAACCACAGTTCACTGACGTGCACCATGGGTGGTGGTCAGTGTCATCCGGGTGAGCGACCGTCGTCACTTCTCGGCCAACGCCGAGAGCACTGCGGCCACCCGACGCGCACGGGTCTCTTCCTTCTTCGCATCGGCGACCGAGCGCGCGTACTCCTTGCGGCGGCTGTAGGCCAGCGCGTCGAATACGGTTTTCGCGACAGGATCGGCGTCGAGCGCCTCGGCGAGCGCCGGTGGGATCTCCACCTCGCGCGGCGCGTCGTCGACGGCGATCGTGATGTCGACGGTGTCGCCAATGGCCACCCCGAGAGTGGTGCGGGCGGCCTTGCTGAATCCGATGAGGTTCTCCCCGCCCATGCGTGCCAGGCGCGCGCCGAGCGTCGCGTCGCCGATGCGCACAGTCACCGGGAAGGCCTTCTTGCCCGCCCCGAGTTCGGCGGCCTGCTCGTCGGTGAGGATCACCGCGGCGGCCGGGCCTCGCGGCTCCAATACCGTTGTGAGCATGAGCGTTTGTGCCATGATCGATCCTCCTCGATCGCCGGTGGGTTACCGGACGTCGATACCGAGTTCCTCGGCGTCGGACCCATGATGACAGAGATGCCGACCGGCGTCCGGCGCGTGGGCATAGCCTGGGCTTACCACGTCGTCGATCGCAGGGAGAGCACCGCATGTCCGAGCAGTTCGAGATCAGCCGCGTGATCCAGGCCGACCCGGCAACCATTTTCTCCGTCCTCACCTCGCCCGACGGGCACGTCACCATCGACAGTTCGGGGATGCTGCAGAGCGCCGAGGGCTCGCCGGTGTCGGCGGTGGGCGACGAGTTCGTCGTGCACATGGATCGCGAGTCACTCAACGATCTGCCGATGGGCAAGTACGACGTGCGGGTGATCATCACCGGCTTCGAGCAGGACCGGTGGATCGAGTGGACGATCGCCGGCACCGTCCGCCCGCCGCTGGATCACCGTTACGGCTATCGCCTGGAGGCCACCGACGACGGCACGCGGGTGACCACGTACTACGACTGGAGTCGCGTGACCAACGAGGACATCAAGGGCCGGTTCCCGATCATCCCCGAGGCCGGTCTGCGCGCCACGTTGGGGATTCTCGCGCGAACAGTGGAGTCGCACTGAACAATTCGCCGACAAGGGAGGCGTCATGAGCACGCTGACGATCACCCGCGAAGTCCTCGGCCCATGGTCGCTGGACACCAGCCGCGAGTTCTGGGAAGGATTCACCCCATCCGCGTTGCGCGGCACGCAGGAGCCGGGACGGTTGTCGACGGTGTTCCGGGTCGACGCCGACTGGTCGGCCGCACGGGTCACCGTGACCCAGCGTGGGCAGACCGCGGAGATCGAGGTGAGTGGCGACGGCGATCTCGACGCGGCCGCCGAGCAGACCGCACGGTTCCTCGCCCTCGACGTCGACGCCCGGGGGTGGCCCGCCGTCGGCGAGCGCGACCCGGTGATCGAACGCGCGCAGCGAGCGCTTCCGGGGTTGCGGCCCTGCGGTTTTCACTCCGCCTACGAGGCCGCCGCGTGGTCGGTGCTCTCGCAGCGGGTGCGCATCGCCCAGGCAGCGGCGACCCGTGCCGCCATCACCGACCGCTTCGGTGACGACGGCGCTTTTCCTGCGCCGGCGCGACTCGCCGACCTCGACATCGACCTCCCCGGCCGCAAACTCGAATACCTCCACGCTGTCGCCGACGCCGCCGAGCAGGGCGCACTCGACACCGCCGCGCTGCGGGCGATGGACCCACAGGACGCGATCACCGAGGTGCAACACATCAAGGGCATAGGGCCGTTCGCCGCCGAACTGATCGTGCTGCGCGGCGCCAACGCCCCCGACTACGTGCCCGCCAACGAACGCCGCCTCACCGCCGAGGTGGCGCAGTTGTACGGACCCGACGCCGTACTCGCCGAGATTGCGAACGCGTGGAAGCCTTTTCGGACGTGGGCGTCGGTGTATCTGCGGGCGCGGGCCGAAGGCGGGCATTCCGGGTGATGTTGTGCCCGGATTGCGGGCACAACATCACCCTGATGCGGTTTAGGTGGTGCCGCCACACGCGGCGACGGCACCCTCACCCGACTTCGTGTCGGTGGCAATCACTTTGCTGCCCTCTTTGATGGTGCAGGTGATGCTTCCCGAGTCGTCGACGCCGTTGCTGGCGGCCAGGCTCACGGGTTTGAGCGAGCCGGCGAACGAAACGTCCATCGTCCACGGCACCGACTCATTCTGCGCCTCGGAGACCGTGCCACCCGATGTCATGTACGCGATGAAGGCACTCGACCCGTCGCCGGTGACCTGGTAGGTCACCGTCACCGGCCCGTTGACCTTGTTCTCGACGTCCTTGCCGAAGCCGACGAGAGCGACGACGGCCACCACGACAACGATGATGAGGAGGATGATTCCGCCACCGAGAATCCACGGCCACACCGGACGCTTCTTCGGGGGCGGAAAGCCCGGGCCCTGGCCGGGTTGCGGATAGCCGGGCTGCTGGTAACCGGGCTGCGCGTTGCCGGGATATCCCTGTTGCGGGTAACCCTGCTGCGCATACCCCTGCTCGGGGTATCCGGGTTGTTGATAGCCCGGCGGCTGCGAATATCCAGGCTGCTGGGAGTACCCGGGTTGCTGCACCGGCTGACCCAGCTGCGTCGGCTGGTCGAACTGTGACGGGCCCTGATTCGGGTCGTTCCACGGATTCTGCGGGCCGGTCATAACGTTCCCTTCGCCTTCGACGAGCAGCGACGCCGCCGATGGAGGCGTCGTCGCGACACCGAGTTCGCCAGCTGAAGCGAGCGGGCTCGGCATATCTGTAGAGAGACTAAACCAGCGGGCCGTCCGGTCGGTGGTTTAGGTGCTTCAGCCGATCGACCACCGAGTGGTTCGCCATCCGTAGCACGTACTCGCCGCCCTACCATGCGTTCCATGTCGAACACCGGGTCGGCCGACCGACGGTCGCCGACCACTCGTCGTGGTGTCGCCTGGCCTCAGCCGAGACCGAAGGTGCTCCTGAGGTTCTGGTCGATGTGGTTGGTTGTCCTCGTCGTCGCGCTGATCGTCACGGCGGTCTGCGCCTCCGACGGGCTCGGCTATCCCCTCGTGTTGGTGCCGTTTCCCACGGTGCTGGTCGCGGCTCTCGTGATTCCGTGGCTCACGCCCTGGCTGTCGATCGAGGCGGCGTGGGTAACGCTCGTCGCCACGTCGTGGGCGGTGATGATCGCCGGCCTCGCGTGGTTCGGCATCGGATTCGCCGCCGGTTTCACCACATTCCTGTACGGCGTCGTCGTTCGCGGCCTGCTTGCACTGTATTTTCGCCGCCGTAATTTGTCGGTACCACCTGCGAAACTCAAGGCATGAATAGCAATCAACGAAAACGCAATCGCATAGTCATGACCAGCAGGCAGGACGCCGACGGCATGATGCTGCGGACGGTGACGCTCACCGAGGACGGTCAACTCAGGATCGAGGGCCACGATCTCGGCGCCGGCGTCGAGAAGGTGTTCCACTACAGCGAATACGAGTACGAACGCAGACTGTCCCCCGACGACGTCGCGCGTCTGCGAGAGCTCCTCGATCTCACCGACGAGGACGATCTTCTTGCCACGATCTCGGCGCGCTTCGACAGCAACCACGCCCTCGAGCAGTTCCTCACCGACAACGGCATCAAGGGCTCGTTCTGGAATCGGATCGGTGACTGACATGGCCGGGCGATAATCGCCACGCTTGCAGACCTTCTGTCGCGACACGAAGCAGGTATCCCCTGTCCCCCAACCGAAGTAGTCCACCCAAAGGACGTGAAATGTGCCAATCGTCCTGCGGCTAGGCTTCGGCTCGTGAAACGTACTTTTCTCGCGATCCTCGCTCTGATCGCTTTCCTGGCGCCGGTCTCGGTCTTCTCCTCGGCCGGCACGGCCCACGCAGACACCCCATCCAACGCGCGCTTCATCTCCCACAGCGATTGGGCCGGCTACGTCACGCTCCAGAAGGCCTACCTGTCGAGCAGTACCGTCACATTCTCCGTTCTGATCCAGGCGACCAAGGGCGAGATCCCGGTCAATCCGCTGTATTTCGTGGCCAAGGCCGACGACGGGACCACCTACGACGACGTCGAGTACAGCGACGATGCCACCACGCTGCATGCGGGTTATCTGTCCGCGGGCGAACAGGTGAAAGGCACTGTCGCCCTTGAGGTGGACGGCCCCGACCCGAGCGCACTGATCTATGAGGCCCCGCTCGGAGAAACGCTCGCGAAGTGGTCGATCACGTGGCGCAAGGTCAAGCCCAAGCCGGCACCGGCGCCGCCGTTCGGATCGTCCTCGTAATCACCGACGCGCGCCCATTGACAGTCTCGTCGGGGTGATCTCGACGAGGCTCGGCCCACGCTCATCACACGGTTGGCGCACAGGGTCGTCGAGCGTTCAGTCCCCCAGCCGATCCGACGCGTCGGATCGCGTGTCGCTGATGTGACGAGCCATGAGTTCTTTGGCGTCAGCCGAGCGGCGGTCGGCGATGGCCTCAACGATCGCGCGGTGCTCGGCGACCGAATGATCTTGCCGGGCACCGGCGGTGGGCAGATAGTAGAACCTGACCCGTTTGCTCAGGTCGGTGACCACCGACGACAAGACCGCGTTGTGCGCGCATGCGGCGACGGCGTCATGAAACAGCGCGTTGCACAGCGCCAGTTCCGAGTGCTCGACCGCCAGCAGCTGACGGTCGATGATCGCGGCGAGCTGCTCGAGCTCGTCGGTCGTTCGTCGTTGTGCAGCCAGCGACGCGGCCTGGCATTCGACGATGAGTCGCGTCTCGAAGAGATCCGTCAACTCATGAACGTCGCGCTCTCGCACGAACATCCCGCGATGATGTCTGCGGACAACCCAGCCGTCGGCTTCGAGAGCACGCAGCGCCTCGCGGACAGGTATGTGGCTGACACCGCGGGTCCGTGCGAGTTCGTCGGCATTGATCTTGCCGCCCGGCGCCCACCTCCCCGCAAGGATCTCCTCTTCGATGTGCGACCGGATGTCGTCCGCGGCCGACGCCGTGGGGCGATTCGTCATCGATGGCATACAGAGATCCTATAGCTCGGGCGCCGCTGTTGCTCGCCGCTCAGGAGACGCCAACACCAACGACTAACAGCAACTACACGACGGACCGCGATTTACAACCAGTTCACACAGAGGTAACCCACACGGGCCTCGGGCGCTGTTTCCTATAGGAACTGCCCGATCAACGGAAGGACCTCGCGGTGCCCTCGATGAAAAGCGCTCTGGCTCGCCGCACGACGAGCTTTGCCTCGACCACAGACCTCGTCGTCGCGGGCGAGCCCGAACCGGTCGACAAGCCCGGATTCGACGAGTACGAAGACCGCTCGGTTCCACGGTCGGCGCGCAAGTCGCTGTTCTCGGTGTCGGCGGTGTGGCTCGGCTTCCCGATGATCTTGACGTGCGCCGTGTTCGGCGGGATGGTCGTGTACTCGCTGGGATTCTGGCTCGGCATGGCCGCCATCCTCACCGGCAACGTGATCCTCATGGTCTACGTCGGCCTGTTGAGTGCACGCGCCGGCCGCACCGGGGAGAACTTCGCGATGATGGCCGCCCGCACCTTCGGTTCACGCGGATACCGCATCCCCGCCGGCTTCCTGACGACCGTTGTGATCGGCTGGTTCGCCTTCCAGACCGGATTGACCGGCTCGACGCTGAACAGCGGAATGGGCTGGAACGCGACGCTGATCGCGGGCATTGCCGGGATCAGCTATCTGGCTGCCACGCTCTTGGGAATTCGCGCATTGACCGTCATCGGTGTCATCGCCGCACCGCTGTATCTCGGACTGGGCATCGTCGCCGTTGTCACGGCATCGTCGACGCCGGGTTCCGGAGACTTCCTGAGCTACGCCGGCGGTGGTGGCGCCCTCAGTTTCGGTGCCGCGGTGACCCTCGTCGTCGCACTGTTCGCCGACTCGGGAACGATGACAGCCGATTTCACGCGGTGGTCCAAGAACGGGCGCGAGGGCTTCCTCGCCTCGTTCGCCGCGTTCCCCGTCGGCAACACCATCGCCCTGACGATCGGCGGTGTGATCGTGGCGATGGGTGGTGCCGATGATCCCGCCACCACCGGTGGCGACTTCCTCGGAATCCTCATCGACAGAGGCGGATTGCTCGTACCGCTCGCCGTGGCGTTCGTCTTCATCAACCTCGGTTCCGTGT
Source organism: Gordonia sp. L191 (assembly GCF_030077625.1). Lineage (NCBI taxonomy): Bacteria > Bacillati > Actinomycetota > Actinomycetes > Mycobacteriales > Gordoniaceae > Gordonia > Gordonia sp. L191. Next base: position 5,115,270 of record NZ_CP125996.1, read on the forward strand.
GTACTCACTGCCTCTACAACGGCGCCGTCGGGTGGAGTCAGCTCACCGGTATCCGGATGCGCACACTCACCGTGATCCTCGGTGCCATCGGCGTGTTGCTCGCCGTGCTCGGCATCTGGAGCCACTTCGAGGACTGGCTCAATCTGCTCGGTGTGGTCGTTCCCCCGTTGGGCGCGGTCCTCATCGTCGACGCGCTCATGCAGCGCAAGACCGACAACACCGCCGACGGGAAGGCCTGGCGTGCTTCGCCTTTCCTTGCCTGGGGCGCCGGCGCGGCAGCCGCTCTGGCCGCAAACGAGTTGCTGCCGTCGTTGTGCGTGGCGGCGGTGGGCATCGTGGTCGGCGCGCTGGTGACAGCAGGACTCGCCCGCGTCGCCGGCCGGAATCCGGCTGCCGTCGAACAACTCTGAGCGGCGCCCACTCACTGCAGAACAAGGACCCCTGATGACCTCACCCCGACCTGGATACACCTTCTCTCGCGTGCCCGACGCGACACCATATGCCTGGCCCTACGACGGCGCCTTCCGTGCCGAGTCCACGGCGCTGCTCTGCATCGACTGGCAGATCGACTTCTGTGGGCCCGGCGGCTACGTGGACGCGATGGGCTACGACCTCGCACTCACCCGCACTCCACTCGAGCCGACGGCCCGTGTCCTCGCCGCCGCGCGTGAAACCGGAATGTTGGTGATACACACCAGAGAAGGGCACCGCCCCGATCTGTCCGACCTCCCGGCCAACAAGAGGTGGCGCTCAGCGCAGATCGGTGCGGAGATCGGCTCGGCCGGACCATGCGGGCGGATACTGGTGCGCGGTGAGCCGGGATGGCAGATCGTCGACGAGGTCGCGCCGATCGGCGGTGAGGTCATCATCGACAAGCCCGGCAAGGGCGCGTTCTACGCCACCGACCTCGATCTGGTGTTGCGGCGCAACGGCATCACCCACCTGATCCTGACCGGGATCACCACAGACGTTTGTGTACACACCACGATGCGCGAGGCCAACGACCGCGGATACGAGTGCCTCATCCTCTCCGACTGCACCGGCGCCACCGATCCCGCGCATCATGAGGCGGCGCTGTCGATGGTGACGATGCAGGGCGGGGTCTTCGGTGCGGTCGCCTCGTCGGAGCAACTGTTGACGACGCTGGGCGCCGGCACCACAGGCGTGGCGGCTGCCCGATGACGGATACCGCGGTTGCCCGAGTGTGCGCAGCGTTTCGGCGTCTCGATGAGCTCGCCGGCACCGAGCACGCGCGGCCGGAGGCCTGGGTGACCCTGCGCGATCGTTCGCGCGTCCTCCACGACGCGGAGTCCGTCGATCGCCGGTTGGCGCGCGGTGAGCGTTTGCCGTTGGCGGGCATGGTGATCGCGGTCAAGAACAACATCGACGTGGCAGGGCTGCCCACCACGTGCGGCTCCCGTTCGCGGATGGTTGTGCCCTCGAGGTCGGCGACCGTCGTGGCCCGAGTGGTCGAGTCGGGCGCCGTCGTGCTCGGCACCACCAGCATGGATCAGTTCGCGACCGGTGTCGTGGGAACGCGCAGTGCGTTCGGTGCGGTGCGATCGGTGAGTGATCCGAATCGTATTGCAGGCGGGTCGAGCTCGGGTTCGGCAGTGGTTGTGGCACAGGGCATCGTCGATGCGGCCCTTTCGACCGATACAGCCGGGTCCGGTCGGGTGCCGGCAGCATTGAACGGCATCGTCGGGATCAAACCCACTCGCGGGCTGCTGCCCTTGACAGGGGTGGTGCCTGCATCGCCGTCGTTCGACGTGGTCGGTGTCCTCGCCCGCGACGTCGGGACGGCGCAACGATGCGCAGCAGTGATGTGTGGCCCGGACGCCGACGACCCGGCGTCGCGTTGCTGGCCGGAGAACGCCCCACACGGTGCACCTGCGACGCCACGAGTCGGCGTACCCACCCCGGGCGATCTCGACGGCATGGACCCCGGTCACCGGCAGGCTTTCGCCGATGCCGTGTCGAGTGCCGCCGCGCGCGGTGCCGAACTCGTCACCGTTGACATCGCAGGACTGCTGGCCGTCGGGCAAATGCTGTACGGCAGCGGGATCGTCGCGGAGCGGTCTGCGGCGTTCGGCGAGGAGTTCGCGACGATCTCGGACCCCGACCCGGCTGTGCTCGACGTGATCGAGCGTGGACGCGGCATCAGCGCAGTCGACTATCTGCGTGACATGCGGGCGATGCGCGAGCAGGCGGCCCGGGCGGTGCGGGTATTCGAGACGATCGATGCGCTCATGCTGCCGACCGTCGGTGAGCACCCCACCATCGCCGACACCGCGGCGGACCCGGCGGAGGTCAATGCCCGCATGGGACGGTTCACCACGTTCGCCAATCTCGCCGATCTCTCGGCGATCGCTGTGCCGATGGGATCGTGCCCGAACGGATCGTCGTTCGGCGTGACCTTTCTAGCTCCGGCCTTTCACGACGCCGTGGTGGCTGAGATCGCACAGCGACTCTCGGGCCGTTCGGTGTCGAGGCAGTGGACGCCGCCGTTGCGCAACATCATTGTCTTCGGTGCCCACCGACGGGGGCAACCGCTGCATTACCAAATCGCCGATCGTGGTGGCGAATTCGCCGGAATCGTTCGCACCGCGCCGGAGTACTCGATGCTGGCGCTCGACACCGAGCCGATGAAACCCGCTGTGCTCCATACCGGTCAGGCCGCCATCGTCGGCGAACGATGGCTCTTGCGGCCGGCCGCATTGGCTGCGTTCGTCGACGACGTCGAGTATCCGATGACATTGGGCAAAGTCCGCCTCGACAACGGCGAGGAGGTACTCGGCTTCGTGGTCGAGCCGCGGGCGCTACACGGCGAAGACATCACCGCCGACGGTAACTGGCTGGTGCATCTGGCGCGGAAGGACCGCGGCCGGGTCGAAGTGTGAGCCACTCACTCATTCGGTGAACCTGACCAAGTAGCCGCGCGATCACGCCGTTGCCGCGTTAGCGTGTTGCCACTTGACACCCGACAAAGGAGACACATGCGTGACCGGCGTAGGTGGAGACGGACCGTCCGAAATGGCCTGACAGCCACCGTTCTTGGCGCCGCTGTCGCACTGGCAGGCTGCTCGACGTCCGGTTCTCCGGAGCCGGTCGACACACCTGCGTCAACGATCCAGAGCCCAGTGGTGAGCGAGAGATCCGCCGCCGAAGCCAACGCCACTCCCGGTAGCAGATGTTGGACCGTCACCTTTCCTTCGGGCTCACCCGGTACGGTCGTCGTTCACTCCGGTCAGATCACCTGCACGGACGCGGTGGCGCTGATCAATCGTTACTTCACCGATCCGTCAATCACTCGGCAGGGCAACACGCTGTCGGCGATGTTCGACGGTTGGACGTGCGTGAGTCCGACGGCCGTGGCCGCACACGAAGCCGGGTACGGGTCGAAATGCGAGAAGGGTGCCGTCGTTCTCACGGTGGTGACGAGCTGAGGCGCTGCCGCAACCGACCTGAAGGATGCCTATCACGTTCCCGATCGCTGCTCGACCAATGCGACGATTAGCCATCTCACCGGCTGTTCAAGTATTACCCAAGGCGTCGTCGACCTGTTGACTCACAGATCGTCGGATGAACCCACCGTCCCACTCCCTACCGCCGTCCAGCGGAAGCAAGCAGACACCCGCCGAAACGCTGGGTCGCATGAAGCACCTTGAACCGAGGATCGGTATAGTACACCCATGTCCGATAGCGGCAACCCCGATACCATTTCCGCGCTCCGTCGCGAGTTCGAGCGGGGTAAGTGCGAGCCATTCATACGGCAGATCAGGTTTCCGCGGTTCAAGAACTTGCGATATCAAGAAATTGACTTCACATACCCTATCACCGCGTTGATTGGGTCGAACGGCACCAACAAGAGTTCGATATTGCGCGCAATTCAATCGTGTCCGGACCAGTACAATATCGGCGATTTCTGGTTCGACACAACACTGGACCCGATCGATGAGCCATCCGACTCGGGAGACGAGGGCCCCCAGCGGTATATTCATACGTATCTCACTCCGAGTGGGGCGACGGCGGAGGTCATAAAGTCTCGCGTACTCAAGGCATCCCGAGGTCTCGACTACTTCGAGACCGAGCGACCACGCGCTCGCGACGGAATGTCAAAGATGCCGGATCCAGGCGACCCAGCAGACAGCAGTCTCCGAAACAAGACACGCTGGTCCCCAATCAAGAAGAACGTGACGTATCTGGATTTCCGGCAAGAGCTTCCCGCGTACGACATTCTCATGCATTTCAGTTGGAGACACCGCCACAATGGGACTACCGAAAAGAAGGCTTCGATTCGACGCAACTCGAAGCACGTCGGCAACGCCCTGAGTAACCTCAAATCAACTTACTATCTCTACAACGCCGATAGGATTCTCGAACAGGCCGAAGAGCTCTCGGCGAATGAACTTCGCTGGGTTGGTAAAATACTGGGGCGCTCCTACAGCTCCATCCGCCTTGTGAAACATGATTTCTTTGGCGTCGAAGGCTGGACTGCAACCATGTCCGTCACTGGACGAACTTATTCCGAAGCATACGCTGGAAGCGGAGAATTCGCCGCTATAATGCTGGTTCGTGCTATTATGCGTTCCCCCAAGAACAGTCTTATTCTTCTGGACGAACCTGAGACTTCACTTCACCCTGCGGCACAAACGCTCCTGATGACATTGATCATTCAGGAGTGCAAGGCCAAAGGCCACCAGGTCGTAATGGCGACCCACGCCCCAGCGATGGTGGCAGTGCTTCCCGATGAAGCACGGAAACTGCTGGAAGCCAGTCCTACCGGAGAGGTCAGAGTTGTAGCCCAGTCAGCCAGTCAAAATGAAGCGTTCGTTCGTGTCGGTGCCGATTTCTCCCCGCGGACAATAGTGGTAGAAGATGCTTTGGCCAAAGAGATCGTTCTCCGCGCATGTCGCGCACGCGGCGAGGATTTCCTACGATCAGTTGACGTGGTTTATGTGCCAGGTGGCGCGTCGACAGTTCTCAACACGGTCATTCCAGTTCAAGCCGCGATGGGCGGACACTGCAAGGTCCTGCTCGACGGTGATCAGCACCCTCCCTCCCCATTGATTCCGGGTTTGGATCCGAATAGGATTCCGGATCTCGACCTCAGGAGAGAATTGGCATTCCTAGGTGTCACCAAACCCCCGAAAGATAGTGATGACGATAACTCCGAACGCCGTTGCAAGCAGTTGCGTCAGATCCTAAATTGGTTCCACTCCAATGTCGACTATCTACCTTCCTTTAATAATCCAGACAAATTGCTGGCAGACATCTGCGGCTACAATAACGTGGGCCGGACAACGCCTCAGGCCAAGGAATTTTGGGTTGAACGAACACGAGAGGCGCTTGGTGTATACCCCGATGAAACCGTGAACTCAGTGGATATCCTCACCACTCAACGTACCGAGCTGGCGTCAGTTCCAGATCAGCACCCTTCGCTCTTGGAGCTGGGCGCCACTCTCGACAGGTTTCTGTCATGATCAAGCACAGTCCTGGCATCCCCCCGAGCTCGGTGATCGACCTCTTCGCCGGTCCAGGCGGTCTGGATGTCGCCGCGCACTGGCTCGGCATTCGGTCCACCGGGATCGAGTGGGATTCCGACGCATGCATGACGCGCACCGCAGCAGAGCTCGCGACACAGCCCGGCGATGTACGTGACCACAAGTACCACCAGTTTCCTGCATCCACGCTGGCGGCAGGCCCCCCGTGTCAAACGTTTACCGTCGCCGGCTCCGGTAAGGGCCGCTCAGTGCTCGATACGCTTCTGCTGCTCGTCAAGAAGGTCGCAAAGGGAGAAGACGTCTCGCGGCAGGTCAGTGAGCTCGATGATGTACGGACCGGGCTGGTTCTCGAGCCCCTGAAGTGGGCGGTGGCAGCTCACGAGTCAGAAAAGCCCTACGACTCGTTGGTCTTCGAACAGGTCCCCTCGGTACTACCGATCTGGGCTGCGATGGCCGAAGCTCTCGATGAAATCGGCTATCACACCTTTCGCGGAGTTCTCCATACCGAAGAGTTCGGTGTTCCCCAAACTCGTCGTCGAGCGGTGCTGATCGCCCGTCGCAAAACTGCGGGCAAGTTGAGGAAACTGACCCCGTCACATTCCCGCTACCGTCGCATTCATCCAACGCATACCGACGAACAAGAACTACTGGAATGCGTTTCGATGCAAGATGCGCTTTCAATTATTCCGAGCAGCAACCGCCCGACACGGTTCGAGCTGGTTTCCAATTATGGAACCGGCGGTGTTTCCACAGCTCGTGGCGTGCGGGATTCCTCGTTGCCCGCGTACACGATCACCGGCAAAGCGTCCAGGAACCGCATCCGCGGTATCAGAGGCAAGGACTATGGGCGTCTGACGGTCCAAGAGGCTGGTGTCCTTCAGACATTTCCGCACGATTATCCATGGAGCGGGAGAAATCAGTCACAACAGGTCGGCAACGCCATCCCTCCGCGGATGGGTGTGCACATACTGACAGCTGCTCTGGGTCTCGAATTCGAGGCCGGCGACCTCGATGCAGCCGTAACCCGCCCTTGGCGCGAGTCATTCGGTTGCATACGGACGCGACCTGCGTGACGGGGCGGGGCGTGCCGCGATCAGCTCGCCTCCAAGAAGCCCGCGAGGGTTTCCCGCGTATTCTCGTCGACCACCCAATCGTTGAATCCGACTCCGAAGACAGTTCGCTTCGCGATTCGCGACTTGACGGTGCCCGCTGCCACGGCAGGATTGCGAAACTCCTTGCCCACAAACTTCGTGGCGCCCTGCGCCACGGCGATGCGGAGCTTCTTGGTCTGGGGGTCGAAGAACCCGACCACGCGATGCCCTTCGTAGTCGAGCACCACCCGCAGCTCCTTGTCCTCCGACCACTGAAGCCCGGGTGACACAGGGGACGGGATCTGTTCATCGCGAACTTCCATGACCTCGGCGGGTCCATCCGGGACAACGACACCATCGTCGGCGGCGTTCGTGGTCTCGTCGAGCCCCAGAAGGTCCCACCTGTCGAGTCCGTCCTTGACCACCCATGATTCGATGTTGACGTGGGCGCTGAGTCGCTCGCGCGGGTTCGACTTCGCGCGTGCCTCGATCACCGCCTTCACCCGCTTCGCGTACGGCCCAACGGGTGCGATGTAGAACTTCGGCGGCAGGGTGGCGCGGTCCAAGAAGATGATCGCGTCATGCTCGGCGTGACCGACGGAGAGATCCTGGTCGTGAGTGTTGATACGCCAGTTACCTCCCATCCCGCTGTGCACACGTATAACTTTTTGTGTGCCGGCTTGATTGGTGACAACGACAGTGCTTCCAGGATGGCCCGGCCCGCGAAGTGCCCTCCATCCCCGGGATAGGAACTGGTCGAGAACCGCGGCAAGTGCTGGGCTGCTCGCCACTTCGTCTACGTCGGCCAGGGTTTCGGGCGTGTCCACCGGGGCGGGCGTACCCGGTTCGTGAAGATCTTCGTCGGTCACCGTTTGCTCGGAGGCCTCTGGTTGAGCGTGCGAGTCGAAGTCTTCGATCCCACCGCCGACCGCATCCCAGAACTCCCGCAGCCGATCGTCGGACAATCCCTCCGCGAATCCACCACCGACAGCCTGTCTGATCCGATGGATGTCGGTCGGTGTTGCGCCGAGTGAGCTGAACGCGCGCGCTAACGAATCGAGCACGATGACGCGATCATCCGTTGACTCGGCAGTCCGACCACCTATACCGACCAACGCATTCCCGACGCGCATCCACGTCAGTTCATCGATGCCCGCCATCAGGGCGGTTTCAACCTCGAGATCGGGTAGGAGTTCACGAATCTCTGCCCATGTCACGAGTCCTTGGTGCTCCTCGACGATGTCGAGGATCGCTTCCCGTGGCTCCCACGATTCGGGCTCGACGACAGGAACGGTCGACACCTCGTCGTCCACCGACGTTTCCTCGCCGGATCCACCTGCAAGCCATTCGCCGAGAAGCTTCGCAGCCTCCCGCGGACCCACATCTTCACGCTCGGCGGCAATCGGTGTGAGCTCATCAAGATGGGTCTCTCCGAGCGAGCCCACGTCAGGGTCCTCGATGGTGCCATTGACGTAGACGACGACCATCGCAGTCCGCTCGGCCCAGTCGGTGGGATGCACCACCCGACCCATGCGCTGCAACATCTGTGCGCTCGCACGGGCAGCGGCGGTCACGATTCCCACCTGCGACGTCGGGACCGCCACCCCCTCGTCGAGCAGGCGTGATGTCGCGAGCAGGTCGACGGAACCGCTTCCATAGCGTCCCAGGAGGAAGGAGACGTCCTTGTTCCCCACCACCGCCTCGGCGACCACACCGGAGTTCCGCGCGGCCTTGGCGATGCTCACGGACATCTCATCGGAGGTCGTGAACACGGTCGTTCGACGGGCGTCACCGACACCCCTCGCGATCACTTCCACCGCGGCAACCTTCGCCTTGCACTCCGACATCACCCGGCGCCGCACCTCGACCGCCTCGAGGTAGCCCTTGGCAAGAAAGCTGATCTCCCCGACCAACGACCCAGCGTCAATCTCTCGCGCTGTTTCATACACCCCGGCGGACAGATCCACGCCGGTATCACGGAGCTTCTGTTCGGCGCTCTCGATCTTCCGGGAGAGAGCCTCGTACTCGACGTGCTCCTGCGCCGAGAAGCTGACCCCCACCGTGAGGACCAGCGGCTCGGCGAGGATTCCCTCGGCAACGGCCCGGGGATAGCCACAGCCGTCGATCCGGTTCCCGAAGTATGGCCGCAACACGCGGTCCGCCTGTGGATTCGACCATCCGTACGATGCCGTGAGACCGAGCCGCTCGGTGAGTTCTACGCGCGGGAAGACCGCTTCGGTGACGTCCGCGATACCGAAGCGCTGGATCTCGTCGACAACCAATAGGCCGACGTCGCGGAAAGCCGTCAGCCTCTTCTTCCCCAGTCCCTCGACGGTGGTGACGACGATCTGCTCCGAAACCGCGAGCGCCCTGGTCGCGTGCGGCGTACCGATCTTCACCCCGGGAAAGGCGCCTTCGAGCACGCCCCGCCATTGGTCCGCAAGGTCACGATCGGGCAACAACACCAGGGCGGGAACTCCTCGTCGTCTGGCGTCTGCGATCGCGGCGACCCCGACATCCGTCTTTCCCGCACCGGTGACGGCCTCGACCACACCTGCCCTTTCTGCGGCGACCCATTTCTGAAAGGCTTCGACCTGCCAGGGCCGAAGAGCACGATTCATTCCGAGCCGACGGGCCATGTCGTCCGGTGAGACGACATTCCATGCGTCGGCGCCCTCGGCAGGCTCGACGAAGACCTGGTCATTCTCCAGCAACACCTTCTGCACTGCGGTCACCGTTTGCGAAAGGCGTTCGGCCAGTTCAACGGACGTCAACGGACCCACCCTGGTGATCTCATCGAGAACCGAATCTCCGAGTGACTGCATCGTCTCGTTTCCCCTGTCGTCGCCATCCGCTACGTTGATCTTCAAGTATTAGATCAACTGCCACCGACGAGGTTCAGCATATGAAGGCCGAGGCCAAACTTGTCCGCGAATTGTTCGAGGGCGAGCAGTGTCTGGTGGTGCCGGTATTCCAGCGTCCATACGTGTGGGACAGGGTGAAGAACTGGGAACCCCTGTGGGCCGACGTGATCTCGATGTCGGAATCGTTCGCGGCAGGCCAAGCTACGGAACCGCACTTCCTGGGCGCGGTTGTCCTCGATTCGACGGACAAGGACGCGGCGGATATCAGCGTGCTCCAGGTCATCGACGGACAACAGCGGATCACCACGCTCCAGATCGCGCTCTGCGCGATTCGCGATGCGTTCGAGACCGCGGAGGTGGAAAAGGCGTTCACCAAGGCGCTGAACAAACTCGTCACCAACGAGGATCAACTCTCGACCGCCGAGTTCGCCCCGTACAAGGTCTGGCCGACGCTTCGTGATCGACGTGTGTTCGCAGGGATCGTCGACCGCCGGAGTCCCGTCGAAGATCAGGATTCGCGGCTCCTCGACGCGTACCAGTTCTTCTACGAAGCCACGCTCGAGTGGCTCACCGACGTCGATCAGGACCGCGCCCGAATCCAGTCGCTCGTCCACGCCCTACGGACAGGGCTGCAGTTGGTCGTGATCGAACTCGCCGCAAATGACAACGCGCAGGTCATCTTCGAGAGCCTCAACGACCGCGGGACACCTCTGCTGCCCAGCGACTTGGTCAAGAATTCACTGTTCCAACTGCTGGAACGTGCCGGCGCCGACGTCGAGCAGATCTTCGACGACCACTGGCGCAGGCTCGAGACCCCCTTCTGGCAGGCAGACGTGCGCCAGGGACGCCTCATCAGAACGCGGGTCGATGCGTTCTTCGCACACTTCCTCACCATGCGAACAGGTGACGAGGTACTCGCGAGCGGCTTGTTCACACGCTTCAAGGATCTGTCCGCGGGGATGTCACGAGAGGAATTGGAGTCGCTCACCCGAGAGATCGCCGAATGCAGCGATCTCTATCGGAAGATCATCGAACCCTCGGGAGACGACGCACACGATCGCCTTCTGCGGACCGCGGAGACGCTGGATACCACCGTGCTGTCACCGGTGGTCCTCCACCTCGATCGCACCGCCACCCCCGACGACCGTGCCGAGTCCTTCGGATACATCGAGTCGTGGTTGGTTCGACGCGCGGTACTCCGGTCGACCAGCAAGAACTACAACCGCATGCTGTTGGACTTGCTGCAGACCCTGAAAGGGAGCCAGCAACCGCTCGCTCCCGTTGTGCGAGAGTTCTTCCTCGACAACGCATCCGAGTCGGGACGCTGGCCCACGGACGGCGAGATCCGCGAGGCCCTCGTCTCCGCCCCGATCTTCAAGAATCTGACCCGCGCACGGATCAGACTGGTCCTGCGAGGATGCGAGGTGGGACTTCACGATCAGGTGAACGACAACTCGGACCTGCACGCCCTCGATTACGCCCTGCTCGCGGACTCGGCCGACTTCATCGACGAGACGACGCGTGGATCGTTGGGCAATCTGACCCTGGTTTCGGAGACCCGTCCCTTGTCTCGCCAAACCAGCTGGGCAGCAAGACGTTCCATTCTTTCCATGTCACCGCTCGCGTTGAATCAGCAGCTCCCGGAGAACCTGGACGAGGTTGCGATCAGCGTGCGTGGTGCCCGAATGGCCGATGGCTTCTGCCGAACCTGGCCCCACCCTGATACGGGACCGGCCGTCGACACGGAGACAGCGACGGCCACCGAGCCCCCGGTTGTCGACGAGCCCGATGACTGGGTGCAGTCGGCCTGGGCCGACATCGAGGCATTCTTCGACGATCTCCCGGTGGGCTCGGTGTCCCGCGTGGAGGACCGCGTGTCGACCATCGCACCGAACGATGACGGCGCCCTGAACGTGTTGACCCGCGATCCTCTGGCCGGCTTCGTCTTTCGCGAGATCGCCGGAACCCTCTATATCGAGAAGGTTCGGCCGGCCGATGAAGCCGTGTCCCCCGACGACAGCGGACAGGATGGCCGAACGTCGCCGAACGGCGGGCCCCTCTTCTCGAGCGTTGATTCATCTCCACCGTCGGGCGACACCGGCACCCGAGCGTCCTACGAGGAGACGATCGGAGACCTCATGCTCGCCGGCCTCATCAAGGAGGACGACCGGATCTACCACGAGCAGCCACGAAAGGGCCGATTGTTCGCGGCCCGCATCAATCGTGGCGGACGAATACTGGCCGGAGGTCGCGAGTACAACAGCCCGTCCGGTGCACTGAGTGATCTGACCGGCTCCAGCAGGAACGGCTGGCGAGACTGGCGCCTCGAGCGCACCGGCCAGACACTCGAGCAGGTACGTGAGGAGTTCCGGCGACGACACGCCTGATCGGCCACGGGTTCAATGGGGGGTGACCAGCCCGAAAACCCTGGGTACCAACCAGAATCCCGAGGAACCCAGCCCGGCAGCCTCCGTCAGTCGCGGGTCTCCCGCGACCGTCTCGACGGACACGAGGCGTACGCCATCGATGACAGTTCCATCCCAACCATCGCGGAACTCACGCCGCCAACCGAAGTTGTAGGCGAGCGCCCTACCGAACCATATGTCGGTGAATCCGAGTTCGGCTCCGCCCGCTGTACCCAACGAAAAGATGGGTTCATCCGCGGTCGACTGCGCCGGGTCGAAGACGCCGAAGATCTCCTGCCCCGGCGATACGCCGGTCAGATTCGACTGGATCTCACGCGCCCTATGCGGGTCTCCCTGTAGTGGCTTGGTATCCACCACATCACGCCCGCCGAGCTCGATCGCGACGGTGTAATGCTTCCCGGACTTGCCTTTTCGGCGCTCGCGCTGCCGCCCATCCCGATGGTCGAACCACACCCATTCGGTGGGAATGTCGATGACCGCGACCACGTCACGCGCTCGGCTGAGCGCAACATATCGCCGGCGGATGGCGGGCCAGTCGTCCTGGTCGTCCATGGGGCTGTTGGGGTGCACGAAGTACGCGCGTTCGAACTCGAGGCCCTTGGCCCGGTGGATCGTGGAGACGATCACGTGGGCTCGGTCGGGCTGGGTCAGAGTCAGCGGCATCGTGTGGGTCGATATCAAGCTGCGCAGCCGAGGGAGGTTCAGCTGGTTCATGGTTCGAGTACGCCCTTCGGCACCTTTGAGCAGATACCATGCCTCATCCCGGATTCGGGCCGCGAGCTTCTTCTCGATCACCGACTCGACATCGGACCTGGCCAGCTCCGGCCCCTCGAAGCCCTCGAACAGCTCCGCGATCCATTTGGCTGCGCCGAAGTCCTGCGCAGGCCGTCGGACGACATGATCGACGCCCTGCTTCGTGAGGAACCTGGATACCCTCAGCACCTCACCGTTCGTCGCGCACAGGACAGCCGTCCGGCCGGCTGAGTCGTCGTCGAGAAAGTTCCAATCCCGTATCACCCCGGAGTGCGGCAACGTGCTCTCGAACTCGGTGATGATCTGGGCCGCTCGGTCCCTTCTCTGGTCTCTCACCCTGTTGCCCAGTTCGATCACACCGCGCGAGAACTCGCCACGAGCCCGGTAGTTGCGTTCCAGGCTCAGCATGGTGGCACCAAAAGAATTCGTCAGGGTGTCGACGAACTCCCGCGACGTGAGCTTGCTCCGCGAATCCTCGAGGGTGAAGTCGTACAGGGCTTGCAAGGGATCACCCAGAGCGGTGAATCCCGCGGCCTCGCCCAGGCGCGAGAGCAACGCCAACACCATTTCCGCACGATCGCCGACGAGGTCCTGTACCTCATCGAGGATGACGTGCGCGATGTCCTCCACACCCTCGACTTCGTCCGCCGTCGTCAACAGCTTGGTGGCGGCCCGAACCCTCTCGTCAAAATCCCCGGCGGGTTCGATCCCGTTCTGCGACAGCAGATAGGACGCGAGCGAATCAAAGGTCCGAACGTCGGTCCGCGCGATCTCGCGCCCGTCGAGCCGCGTTCGCACCGCATGCACCGCAGCTCGCGAGAAGCTCAACACCAAGATCTCGGTCGACGCCGAGAGCCCCTCGTCCTCGACGAGGTACTCGATCCGAGAGGCCACCACCTCGGTCTTGCCCTGTCCCGCTCCCGCGATCACCAGGAGCCGCGCATCGGCGGAAGCCTCTGCAACCACCCGCTGCGATTGGTCGAGTTCGAACTCGACGGCGCCTTCCGCGGTCGTTGTCTCGGTCATGAGAGCATCTTCGCAGGCTTGCCGGTGTAGGCGATCGCCATCCGTTCACGCGCTCTCGAACCGGCAACGTAGAGAACACTTCGCAGTTTCTTCCGCTCGCGGCTGAGCTCGTCGCCCTCTTTCCGGAGCAGAATTGGAGGCGGGAAGTCCTTCTCGCCCATCCGCGCGAGGACCACGCCTCGATATTCGAGGCCCTTGGCGCGGTGCATGGTCATCACACGAACCACATCACCCAGTTTCTCTTCCGCCGTGTTCGGCCCTACGGCAGCGCTGGGTACCCCTTCGGACTCGAGGGCATAGCATATCTCGTCGACATAACGTCTTTCGTAGGTGAACACCGCGATGTCGCGAAGTTCCAGCCCCTCTGCCCGCCAGGTCTTGATCAGGGTCCCGATTCCGTTGTTCTCCTCACCGTGAGAATCGAAACCGAGCATTTCCGGCTCGGGTCCCCCGAACACCGATCGGGCGCCTTGGAGGGTGTCGGAGTCCACGTCGAGGTCGTCGACGTCGGGGTCGGCCATTCGCAGAGTCCACCGAAGGATCTCGCGACTCGTGCGATAGTTGATCGTGAGCCGTCGCGATCGTCCTCGAGTCTCGATTCCGTAGCGGGACAACGGTGTCGGGCGGCCGTAAATACGTTGGTGCGCGTCGCCGACGATGAAGAGGTCGTCGGTGCCCGGCGCGACGAGAGCGCGCAGCATCTTCCAGTGGGCTGGATGCAGATCCTGGGCCTCGTCGATGACAGCGTTCCGGTAGCCGAACCTGTCGCGCAGTCCCGGGTCCGCGGCGAGGGCCGATGCAGCGCGCGCCGCGAGCTCGGTGAAGGTGATGAGTCCCTCTGCCCGCATGAGGCGTTGGAAGTGTTCGACGACCTTCCAGACGTCGGCACGCTGGGGTCTGGAGAGTCGCTGTGAGCGACCCGTCCGGGGTACACGAAGGTACCCGGCCTCGTCCTCGATGGAGTTGCCCAACACCACGAGCGCCCATTCGTCAGAAAGGAAGCCCGGCTCCCACGTCCCGGTTGCCGTCTGGGCGGCGGTGACCCACAGCTGCGCAACCCGGGTGTCGCTGTCCTGCACGAGGGTCGAGGAATTGACGAGGGCGCGACCGTTGTCGCCGGCGGTGAGAACCTTACGCGCCAGTGCGTCGACATTGAGGACGTCGACAAGGCCGGTGATCTCCTTGCCGGCCAACATGATCAGCTGGGCTTCGATGTCTCGCACAAGGTTTCGGGTGTAGGTGGTGAGCAGCACCTTCTCGCCACTGCCGCTGTCCTCGATGCGTCGGGAGAGATGACGGGCACGGTGTAAGGCGGTGACGGTCTTGCCGGTCCCTGCGCCACCGGTGACACGGAACGGACCGTTCCACCCATCATGGGTGGCCAGGTCACGCTGCAGCGGATGCAGCCACACGCGCCACTTCGCGAAATCTCCTTCGAGCACGGCGCGCAGCTCGGCCTCGTTGTCGCCGGCCGCGGCGGTGAATGCGAGCCGGGAGATGGGGCGTTCGAGCGCCTTCTCCAGGTCGTCGGTGTCGATGGGCCCGGGTTCCTGGAGGGCGTAGTCCTTCCACACGTCATCGGGGCTCTTGCCGAAGGCGAGGTCGAGGACGGCTCCGCCCTGCGTGGACGGAAGCGCGCCCGCGATGGCCAGGAAGGCTTCTTCGCCGGTCACCTCGGTGAGGCGCTCGGCGATCCCGGGTTCCACGCCGAAGCGTTCGAGGTCCGAGGTGCGGACGGTCGATGGCATGAATGGTTGTTCGCTCGGCTGGGCGACGGGTGCTGTGTCCACCGCGGTCTTCAACGCCACCTTGTCGAAAAGTTCGGCAGCCCCGGTCTTCTCATTGACCTGAATGGTGACCTTCTCGGCGAACTCATACGCATCGTCGTGCTTCATCACCGCGATGAGGTAGAGGGCGGACTCCCCGCCCGGGTCCATCAATACGGCACGGTAGTTGTCGGTGACGCGGGCGGTCCGAATGTGCTTGTCGGCCGCCCCTTTTGGCTGCTTGAAATCCAGTCCGGTTCCGTCGGGGTCCTGTTGGAGCTTGACCATGAAGTTCAGGACGCGGGACTTGATGCTTCCGTCGAGCTTGTTGTAGGAGCCCTGGAACATTTCGTGCATCTGCACATATCGGGTCATCGTGTCCCTTCCGTCAGAGCTGTGGCGACGTCGTCCACACCGGCACCTGTCGCGGTGTCCACGCGGAACACCTTCCAACCGTTGTCGTCCAACCATGCCTCGCGAGCCTCGTCGACATCGGTCACCACGGCCACCTTCGGTTGTTCCCAACCCAATTCGACCTGCCAGATCGACTCGTCGGAGCCCAGTTCCAATCCAACCTCGGGGGCCGCGAGACCGGCCTGGGCCAAACCGGTGACCAAATCGTCGACGACGGGATCGGCATACTCGCGGACGATCTCCCATTCCCCGGACAGAGGGATGATCATGTCGGCGCGACCGCGTGCGGTGATCGCCAACGGCACTGGAACGGCGAGGAAGTCATCGACCGACCTGGTGGTCCATATCGCGGCCATGCGCTGGGGCATGAGGTCGCCGTAGCGCGGCAGTGTGAGGAACTGCAGGATGTTGGACCACCGCAGCCAGGCCCGCCACCGTGCGTCGTGCTCTGGTCCGCCGACCACGTTCGCCCGGTCGTCGAGAAGTGTGAACACCCCGAGCGTGGTCCGGAAGGACTCCGGTTCTGCGCAGATGATCAGTGGGAGACCGCTGAGCCCGTGGCGGGGAACGACCATGACCGCGCCGGTCTCGTCATCCGTCATCGCCGCCCCGGCGGCCGCGTCGATCAGAGCGGTGGCCAGTTCCGACGGTGCCACCCGGAAGTGCGGGGCGGTGCCGTGCTCGGCCGGGCCGGTCACCAATTCGAAGACGGTGGCCTCTGCCCCTTCTCCCCAAACCGTGGCATCGGGGTCGGCGAGGTATTCGAGCAGGAACTCGATGGGGTTGGCCCAGATGTGACGCACACGGTTGTCGGACACGTTCTCGGCAACGAGATTCTTGATGTGCTGATGGACGATGTCGGCGGAACGCTGCTTGGCCGAGCCCGTCTCATAGGCGATGACGTCATCCCATGAGATCGACCAGACCCGGATGTCGGAGCGCCGCAACGCGTCACGCTTGCGCGCATCGTCGTCGGTGCGATTGTGCTCGACGCTCGCATGGAACTGCTTGCCGTCCAGATAGATGGCGACGTCGGCGGTCTGGGCGTCAACGCGGGTGAACAGGAAGTCGGGCTCGGTCGCCACGCCGCAGTGGCTCATCTGAACCAGCGGACGCATCCGCCAGCGCCGCGTCCGGCCGTCAGGGGCCGGTATCCGGATGTCGAGTTCCTCGCCCTTGCCGCCGAGCGCGACCTCGTAAGACGCCCCTTCTCGCGCGTCCAACCGGGACTTGAGCAACTCGCGGAATCGGATCTCCAACTCGCTGAGTTGCACCTTGCCGATGTCGATTCCGGTGACCGTCCCGATGCTCTCGACATCCCACTCGGACAGGAACTCCTCGATCAACCGTAATGCGGCTTCGCGAGATGCGTGTTCCATGTCCCGGGCCGGCAACACCCCGTAGAGGCAACGGTGGCACGCCTGCTGCTCTTCGGTTCTGCACGGGCACTGTGCAAGTGCGTCTCTGGCGAGGGACAGGATCTGATGCATGCGTTGTGGGTCGCCGAACCTGTCGAGGTATCCCGTTCCGCCAAGAAGCGTGTCGTGGAGCACGAGAAACCGGCGGGTGGCCCCTTGGGTGTCACTCATGCTGGAGGCCACGACCGCCAGGTGCTGCGGGTCGCCGCCGAAGTCCTTGCGCAGTCCCAGGAGCAGTGCGCCCTTGAACGAGGCGAGGGTCGTCTCGAAGTTCAGCAGCGACACGGGCAGCAGGAGTCGGACGGCCTGAGTACGCAGTTCGTGCGACAGCAGCAGGCGCGTCCATTTCTCGGTCCCATCTCGACGGGTGACGCAATAGCCGCGGTGGCGGACCTTGTCCGTGGAGTTGGGTCCGGGCGCCACCACCCCGCAGTGTTCACAGGTGGTGAAACCCGGTGCGGTGCGGGCCTCGCCCGCGATGGTGATCTGTTCGCCGGGCGCATCGCCGTAGCCGGTGTTGACGGTCCTGATCGTCGCCGACCGCGCATACTCGGCTCCGAACGCCGTGTTCTTGAGCCGCCACGCCCGATTGATGTCCTCGGGTTCGATGTCGACACCGGTGATGGTGCCGAAGAAGGTCCTCGTGCGGTCCTCCACCTCCTCGTCGATGAGGACGTCGTCGAGTCGGTGAACCGCCGACACCTTGCGCAGTTCGAGCACCTTGTGGACCGAACCCGAGTCCGACACCGCACCGGAATGGCAACGCGGGCACGACGGTACGGTTGCGGAGTCAGTTGTCCCCCAACCACAATCAGGACAGAGCCGGGTTCGGCGCCAGTGTGGCTTGGTTGCGGGCCCGATGTCCATGGCGTCGATCTCGACGCGCTTTCCGCCTGCGTAGAAGTAGGCGCCGGGCGCGAGTTCGGTCAATGCGGTGGAGCTGCCCCGCTCATAGGTGAGGTCGAGGGCCTCGGTCTGGGGTTTGTCCCCCTGTGAGGTGTTGCCCTCTCGTCCGACGGTCCACCAGAGGTGCACGTCGAGGGTCGTGGAGTCATCGAGGAGGTTGTAGTTCGGCAACAGCCCCACCCCGGAGAGCCCGGTCAGCGTCTCGATCGTGGCGCGGTCGTAGAGCTGATCCGAGAGTGCCTTGAACTCGCCCGCGCAACGCTTGCGGTCTTCGCGCTGGGCATCGTCGAGGTGGCCGTGACCGTCGAGGACGGCGATCGCCTCCGAGAGGGCGCTCATCCGGTCCCGGATCTCGTCGGTCTCCTCCACCCATCGCGCAGCGACGGCCGCCACCCGCAGACGAAGGCCTTCGGATGCGAAGTCGCCCAACTGTTCTCGTGCGAGATCACTGAGGTGCTCACCGAAGAGACCCCGGAAGTCGGCGGACAGCTTCGCGGCTCCGGCCGTGCAGGTGTCGACGACGCCGCGTAGCCATCGGCCTTCATCCATGCCGTTGTCGAGGCAGTCGGCCAATCTCGCCGGCATCGGGGGCCCGATACGCAGAGCGCCGCCGGCGATCCGGTCGAGGCAGAACGCCAGGTATTGGCGTTGCAGGAGTTCGGTGGCCTCCAGATACGCGCCGGGTGGTAGTACCTCGCCGGCGAGTAGATGCTCGGGTTGGGCGAAGTAGTAAAGGTCTCGCGGTGAGGTGGGTACGGCCGCGAACACGAATGCATTGCCCGTGGAACGGCCCGCACGACCGACTCGCTGTAGGTAGCCGGCGGTCGAGCGTGGCAGCGAGGCCAACGACACGGTGCTCAGATCTCCGATGTCGATGCCGAGTTCGAGTGTCGGTGTACACGCGAGGATGTTGGGATCCGACGCCGAGCCGCCGACCTTGAATCGGGTTTCGACCTCTTCACGCTCGTCTCGTCCCAGGAGGCCGGTGTGTTCGGCGCTGACGATGCGACGGATGCGACCGCCTCGGTACATCGTCCGGTAGAAATTCGCGGCCGGGATCTCGGCTGGTTCGAGCCGTCCGGTGCACCGCATCCGGGGGCATGGTGCGTTCTCCCAGATCTCGATGCGAGAGGCAGAGCATGGTTGGAGATGGTGACACGTGGGGCACACCAGCCGCCCGAGCTCGTCGGTGTGGAGCGTCACCGACTGCGGATCGAGGCCAAAGATGCGCGCGCCTTTCTCCCCTGCGCGGTCGCGCAGGGGTCCGTTTTCGCCGGCGAGCAGTGCGACGACGCTCATGAGCATGGCTCTCGCCTCGCCTGCGGTGACTCCCAGGCATCTCTTGGTCCAGTCGGTCAGCCAGGATTCGCCGCGCGGACTCAGTGATTGAAAGTCGGTCTCTCCCGCGGTACCCGTGGTGTAGAACGACGGCGCCGGTCGACCGCGTGGGAACTTGGGCATGCCGTCGGCGCTACCTCCCCAGATCGACCACCGCTTGCCCTCTTGCGTGATGTAGGTCGTCAGCCACGGGTGGAGGATGCCACCGCCGGTTCTGAGGTGGTCGAGCAGTCCGAGCAGCCAGGTGCGATAGGACGCGTCGTCGGGAAGGTCGGTCAGGCTCAGTTGGGGCAGGTTCTGGTGGACGTCGCGTGCAGCCGCGCCGAAATACGCGAGGTCGACGTCGACATCGACGGCCAGTGAGGACGTGAGTTCGAGTGTGCGGCCGGTGCGTGTGCCCAGTCCGACCTCGAGTTGGGATTGAAAAGCGAGTCTGGTGGCCAGGATCCGTCGCAGGGTTCCGTCGTCGTGGTCCAGCCAGTCGGCGTCGGTGGTGAGGCGCCGGGCAAAATCGGGCGGGGTGATGGCGTACAGCTCGTCGGTGGTGGCCCGGGTGGCGAGTGCTTGCCCGACCTCGGCCAGGGTTCGGTTCCCGTCCTCCACACAGGCGTACAGAGCCGAGCGGAAGTTGAACGCGAAGGCGCGGCCCTCGATGAATGCGGCGCGGTGGGCGGCGTCCTGGACTGAGTCGGTGAAGACGAGTGTCTTCTTCTCCGCATCAGGGAGCAGACGTGAACCGAACTCCGTGGTGAGGCCGACACTGAGCAGGGTTGCGACGCTCGAGCCCATGTACCGGATCGCATTTCGGGCGCCGCATGATGGACACACCTCACCCGCGGCGTCCTCATCGTCGATGGAGATGTGAACGGCCACGGTGCCCTCGCGCGGCACCGCATGCACCTCGAGGGTTTCGGGGTCGAGGTGACGAACCCCGTCTTCGGTCGGGTTGGCTGCGAGCATCACGCGGTTTTTCGCACGGCTGCCGGATCGCGCGCTGTTGCGCCAGATGGCCGGTGATTCACCGGAGAGGCTGTCGCCGAGTTCGGTGGTCGCGGCCATCCATCCGGATCGTCCGCACACTCGGCAGTAGGTCGCGGGCAGATGTCGTTGTCCTTCGGCGGGACCCGAGTGCCACCAACGGAAGTCGGGGGTGTCGGAGACCAGTCGGAGCATGCGGCTGAGTTCCCGTACCCACATCTGGACCTGAACATTGACCAGAGGGCGCAGCGATCCGGAGACGTCTCGCACTCGCGCTATCGATAGCAGCGCAAGGAATCTGAGCAGCGCGGTCTGCGCCTCGCGTGGGGCCGTCGAGTTGTGCACTCCCCACGGGAGGATGCCCGCCTGCGCGACGTCGAGGACTGCGTCTGCAACGGTACGGGGCTGCGCGCCCAGGACGTCGATGACGACGCGGGTGAGGAAGTGTCGGCGCAGTGCACCACCGATGGTGACGGGATCGGAGAAGTCCTCGGCTCCTGATTGCCCGCCGGCGAAGACGGTACGTGCGAGTGGCTCCCACGAGGCCGGGTCGTCGGCGACGGGTTCTGGCACGGCCAGGATCTCGGCGACCGAGGGGATGTCCAGGGTGAAATCGACCTCGCGGACAACGTCGGTGGGTGCCAACGAGGTCTCCCCGACGACCGAATCGGACCCGAAATCGGAGCCGAACACGGTGCTCGCGAAGCGACGGAGTTCGACGGATTTCGAGCCACCACCAAGAGTGGCCGAGGTGGCGACCGGGGTGACCCGGCCCAGCGGGCCGTCCGCACCTTCCAGTCCCAACCGGGAACCGAGACGGCGGATGAGCATGGCGACGTCGGTGCCCTGGGCTCCGTCGTAGGTGTGGAACTCATCGAGCACCAGATACTGCAGTGTGGTCGTCGCGTTGTCCCACAGGCGGGTGTCGGCCTGGCGCAGCAAGAGCAGATCGAGCATCCGGTAGTTGGTGAGCAGGATGTCGGGTGGGTTGGCGCGCAGGGTGTCCCTGTGATCGATCAGCGCGTGGCGACTGGGATGTCTTCGTTTGCCCTCGCCGCCTATGTAGACACCGGCACTCACGCCGGCGAGGCGCTCATCTCCATGCAGATAGTCGGCAAGGCGACGAGCTTGATCGGTGACGAGGGCATTCATCGGGTACAGGATGATCGCCTTGATTCCCCGCTCGCCCCGGGCCGCTGCTCTCTTGCAATGGTCCAGGAGCGGAACGAGAAAGGACTCCGTCTTTCCCGATCCGGTACCGGTCGTGACGATCGTCGGCTCGGCCACCTTGCCGTTGGTGGAGAGGCGCCCGAATGCCTCTGCCTGATGTCGGAAAGGTCGGAACCCCGACGGCATCCAATCCAGCGGTGAAACCCAACCGTCACCGACGGGCTGGTACGGGGTGCGGATCTTGAGGTAGGGCCCACGAAAGATCCCGGTGTCGGCATCACCGAGGAAGTCACGCAACACCGTCTGGGTCGCGGGGTCGGAGAGGGCAAAGGTCGTCGTCAGGTATTCGACGATTGATTCCTGCGTCTCCGACGCCAACAACGACGGGAGGCTGGGTGGCGCGAGCGTCATCCATCCGCCAATCGCTGCTCGAACTCCGCATAGGCCGCGCGCATCTCCGCCTCACGGTCGGGCTTGTAGAACCAGGGCTCTGCGTGCTCCGCGTCTGGCTCGAAAGGTGTATAGCGGTCCAGCAAGTCACCGTGGTCGCCGCCGATCATCCATTCCTGCAGGAGCTTGAAATCTTCTTTCCGTTGTTGAACCCCTTGTGCGTGATGATCTTTTGCGATCTTGCGACCGTTGGCGTCAAAATACATCTCGTACTCGTACTTGCGGAGCACGGGGAACTGCGCGCGGAACATGAGCGCGAGATGCTCTGCGGTCAGCCCCAGCATCAGGGCCGAGAGTGCATCGATCTCGACCAGTGCGGCGCGACGCTCGAAGTCGGTGCGGAGCGGAGTGTTCATCGACCATTGGGGCTCTGGAACCCCGAGTTGCTTGAGCTGGCCGCCGAAAGGCGCGGTCCACATGTCGGTGGCGAATCCCTGTTCGTACAGCGCATCCCACAGCGGTTGGTAGTCGCGCGTCAAGCAGTTCAGACGGAGTGTGCGGAGCAGTAGCTGGGTGGCGGCCGGGTGATCGACTGGCGCCGGGAATCGGTCGACCATCTCAGCATTGACTTTGCTGGCGCCGCTGACCTTCACCAGATAGTCATATGCCAACGAGGACCAGAGTCCTGCAGTCAATGCGGTGCGCGAAACTCCCTCAACCGGTTGCCCATCAATACTTGGCGCTCTGTCGCTGCTCAGCGGCTCTATCGCCGCAGTATGAACAGCGTCCACGTGCGCAGGACCGGGCGGGATCAGTGCAGCATGAAGAGACCTCTCGAGTCCTGCTTGGGTCATCCGACGCCACGCCACCCGCCAGTATTCGGTCGCCGGCCGATCCCCCCACTTCGGGATGCCGGCGTCGTAGGTGTCGCGGTCGCACGCCCGCTGATAGTTGGTTCGCGGGATCACCGACTCCTGAAGGGATTCGAGGTCCCAGGTGGTGTAATCGTTATTATTCCGACATGGGTCATTGGGTTGACGCGCATATGGATTCGCCACAGTGAAATGCGGCCCCTGTAGGACTACCTCCTCCCATGAGCGCGCGGTGACCGTCTTCCACTCGATAAAGCCATCCCGCTTTCCCTTGTCCTCCTCAAAGCACCTAGTCCACCGATATCCTAGATCCGATAATCTGCTCTGCGAGCCTGCGAACACACCGATCACTTCTTCATGTTGCTTCGTGAGCGGCCGCAACAACCGAGCCTCCGAAGCTCTTGTCCCGGCTGGGTCGAAAAGCTTGACCCAGCCGGCCAGCACCACTCCAGTCACAGAAACAATCCGGTCAGGATGCGGACGCGTATCCCACCCTCCCGCGTGCAGCTGAATACCTGGGAGCTCAGTTCCTAAGCCGGAGATCGAATCGTTCAGAGTCGAGGGAGTCAACAAACCTGAACACTGCTCAAACGCTATCGCGGTTACCCGCCCATAGATGTGGACACCGAAGAGATTCATGTGATGTATCTCTTCGAATAGCTGCATTTCGTTGATGAATTGCCAGTGCCGCCGTAGCCTGCCATAGGCTTGATTCCGCAACACGCCCGCCTTGGGATCGGAAAAGTGAGTCTCTGGGTGCAGCAATCCTGAAACACCCTGGGGCGCAGAATTTCTCCATACACGCTCCATAAAGTTCGTGTAGAGATTCGTCTGAACCCCCGCCAGCACAGGATGATCAACGGAAGAGCTGAGTGATGCAGAAGTGCCAGCCCAATCGGTAAGAGCTGTCAAATAGCCTGCTTCGGCACCACGAATTTGCAGTACAAGCTCGCGCCGCCGATTAAACACCAGGGCGGGAATCTTGTCCTGCAGCAAGAAGTAGGGATCGTACTCCGCAAGGGCCGCATCGTCCATCCACGTAGGCTTCACCCATGGCGGATTTCCCACCTGCAAATCAAACCCTCCCCGCTGGAAGATTTGGGCGAAGTCCAGCTCCCAGTGGAAGAATCCCTGGTCCTGCGCAATCTCCCTTGCCGTACCGAGCCATTGGTGACGCAAGAGCAGCTCCGGGATGGTTCGCATGCCGGAGAACTGGCGGTCCTGATCGTCGATCTGCGCGAGTTCTTCGAATCCCTCGGCGAGGTCTTGGAACGAACTCTGGCCGGCTTCAACCTTTTTGATACCCGCGGCGCCAAGAAGTTCTTCCAGGGTGACGATCCACTCGTCGAGCCCCGGAGGTCCGGGGTGACCCTGTTCGTCATCTGCGACGGAACCGGTGAGGGGCCAGAACCAAAGGGCGCACCAGGCATCCATCGCCAGGCGCAAGCGCTCGTATGGTCCCTCTGGATCGTGGAGCTCGCGCTCCACACGTTCGCGGTCCACCGCGCCTTCCACGACGGGCAAGTCGGCTCCCCAGACGTCAATCTGGCGGGAGATCTGCTGCTCACTGATCTCCAGACGCCGTAACACCAACGCCCACAGACGTTCCACTCGAGTCGCGAGCGCCTTGAGGCGGTCTGTCTGCTTCTGGTTCGGCTTCTTGGTGACGCTCTTGCGCCATTCTCGGAGCGCTGCCGCTGCATCGGGCGCGAGTTCCTTCGCCTGCTTGGCGTCGGCAACCGCGGCCCAGCCTTCGGCGGGCAAGAGGAAGTGATGGATCTCGCCGTCGCCGATCAATCCCTCCGACAGAGGGCGATCGGTGGGTGGTGTCTTCAGCCAGCTCTTCTTGGCTCGCCCCAGCGAGGTCAGGTCGTAGGTGGCGCGTCGTGCGCCGATCAACGAGTTGCCACGACGCAGGTGCAATCCGAACCACGGCGCCTGCAGGCCGCTGTGCATCACGTTGAGCCACAACGAGACCTCGGCGAGCTCGACGGCCGTGGAGTTGAGGTCCACACCGTACGCCCGGTGTAACGCCAGATAGGCCTTCACCTTCTGGAGTTCGGTGGTGTATTCCTCTGGTTTGATCGGGGTCTGCAGTTCGTCTTGACGCCGACGCAGATACTCGGCGGCCAATTGGTTGATGGCCTCGTTGAGGAAGGCGCCGCTTCCCAGGGCCGGCTCGCAGATTCGGTACTCAAGAATGTCCTGAGCCGTGGTGTCTTCTGTGATGAGCTCTGCGAGTGCGTGTTTGACCACGCATTTGGTGAGCACTTCCGGGGTGTAGTAAGAGGCACTGCGCTGCCGGTCCCGTCCAGAAAGCCGAAAGACAAAGCTGCCCTTGGGATGCCGGACGATGTCCTTGCGTCCGGTGAGTCTGTCCTCGCGCCAGACGATGTCATCGGCGTCGTAGTCACCGGACCTGGTGGAGGGAACCAGCCACGATCCCTTGTCGGCGTTGCCGTCCTTGGCAACTTCCACCATGTCGTCGTCGGCGATGAGGCCGCTGTAGGACATCAGGCCCTCATAGACGGCACCCAGCTGGTTGATGCCCAGCTGTGCATACGAGATGTAGCCGCGCTGGGCACCTTTGCGTTTCGAGGGTTTGGAGAGCAGCAACAGGTTGAGTACCTCTTGCAGGACACGGTTGCTGATCCGCATCCCTTCCCCGTCGATGTAGGGAGTCTTTGCCGGATCGAACAGATCCGATCGCAAGGGCTCGAAGACCATTCCGTCGACGTCGCGGGCGCCTGCGTTGTGGCCGGTGTTGACCAGCCGGAACAACAGATCCAGCGACTCGTGGAGGTGGTGCCCGTCGGCGGAGCGTCCGGCGAGGGGCACTTGGACGAGTTCCCGCAGTCGGTCGAGTCCGTAGCCCGACTCGTACTCCGGGGTGCCCACGGGCAGCACGCCCAGTTCAGGACGCGCCTCGGCGAAGAGCAGGAACAGGATTCGGTACAAGAAGCGCAGCGACTGTGTGGTCAGGTCCCGTGGGAGTTCAGGGATCCCCTCCACTGGTAGGCCCGCCTCGCGGCGTCGGGTGAGAACCTCGTTGGCGATTTTCTCGATGGAGGTGCGCAGGCCTTCACGGAGGTCCTCGCTGACGCCGACGGCGTGCTTCTCCGAGCTTTCGGTGTAGTGGTCGATCTCTGCCTTGCCGTCTTCCTCGTCGGGGAGCAGGGCGTTGGCCGACCAGAGTCCGGCATGCCAAGCGAGTTCGCCACCAGCCTTCTCGTCGCGGCGGTCCAGTGCTGTCGCCACGTCGAAGGCGAGATATCGACCTTCGGACCATCGGCCGACGTCGGTCAGCAGGGCCACGCCGCCGGCGACGACGAGCAGGTAGCGGGGTGCGGCATCGCTGACGAACAGTTGCGTGACGGCCTCACCGACCCCCTCGATCGTCTCGGTCTTCTCGCTGGTGACGTGGCGTCGAAGAGGTTCAACGAGTTCTGCGTCACCGCCGAACAGTGCGTCGGCGTTGTCCACCGGATATGCCTGCAGGACGTGCAGGGAGTCGGTGGAGCCGGTGCTGGGGTAGCGCGCGATGACGGGAACATCGATCGTCGTGTCGGCCTGTGTGGTCTCGATGGTCACCGGATCCGCGGTGAACCCAACTGCTGCCAACAACGTGGCGTGCAGCTCGGTCACACGTGCGTCGATGGTGTCGGCGGTGAGCGCGGAGAGATCGCCGAGATCGCGGATGTACGTGCTCGCGATCGAGGCGAGCCCCTTGACCGGGGTCGGCTTGTCCTGCTCGGCCCATTCCTTCCATTGCCGAGCAAGGCTTTTCAGATTGGTGGGGAAGACCTCGGCCAACCAGTGCTCGGAAAGGAAGTCGTTGACATTGTGGATCGAATCGAACATGCTCTCACCCTCTGGGCTTCGGAATGATGACGCCGACGACCCGCACAAACGGTTCACCTGATGCGGCCATCGAGTCGATGATCGAGGCCCAGCTGCCTGCGGTCTGTTCGATCTCCAGTCGGGCGTCCGTGCGTTTGCCGGGCTCCGCGGCGATGGTCAGTGCGGCCTGTTCCCACCTGGTCAGGTCGGCGCGATAGCGTTCGACACGGTCGATCAGATTGTGTTCGAAGTCGTCGCGTCTGGCACGGATGTGGTTACGGGCTGCGTCGACCGCCGCGGGGACCAGATGTTGGAGCGGCTCGAGGGCGTCGTCGGGTACCCCTGGGTTGCCCGCCGCCTCACTGAGCCCGGCGACCTCGACGACGAACTCGAAATCGACGACCTCTGGGACGTCGGGAAGGCCGGTCACCGCACCCCAGTGCGCGATGGCGGGACGGCCTGCATCGTTGGACCACACAGCCTGGGTGAGGAAATGGGGGTGGTCGACGGCGCCGGTGACGACGGGAATCTCGTTGCGCCCGAATCGGCCGATCGCGCGATCCCCTGCCCAGTCGAGGACCGGATGGATGGGGGCCAGGAAGTGCACGTCGGGCCACGAACTATCTTGTGCTCGTTGGGCACGCGTCAGTCGATCCCTGGCGAGGTCAGGGCTGCCCGTCAAGCGCAGACGCTTCTCGATCTCCTGCTCGCGCAGATAGTCCGGCGGCAGGTCCCGAAAGCGGGTGAGAAGATCCTGGGGCGGCTTGAAGGCGACCAGATCCTGTTCGTCCTCGCGATGGATGTCGAGGTCGGTACCGCCGTCGGCGGAAATGTCGGCGAGTTCATCGGTCAGGTAGTTGTCGTCGTCGTCGAACAACGACAGCCGGGCCGCGGTTTCCGGTGCCGGCTCGCTCTCGTGGGTCCCACCCTGAACCATCAGTCGTGCAAAGGGATTGAGCCTCTCAGGGGTGGGCTCGGGTACGAGGTCGTCGAGGTCGCGGCCGGTACGGATGGCCTCCATGACGGTCTCCTCCTCGATCTTGGAGTCGTGGAGGTCGAGGAGGACCTCGGCGTCGCCGAGCGCGCGGTTGGCCTCGTGTTCCTTCTGCAGCAGTTTCGTGACGACGTTCAGATCGTCGGTGACGTCATCCTCAGCGGCAAGCGCGAGCGCCGCGATCTGAGGCGAATGGAGTTGGCCGTATCGATCGATGCGTCCGTTGCGCTGTTGGATGCGGATGAACGACCACGGCAGATCGTAATGCACCAACTGGTGGCATTCCTTGTGCAGATTCAGACCCTCCGATGCCATGTCGGAAGCGATGAGAATCCTGATGGGAGAAGCTTTCTGCCCGAATCCCTCGACCACCGCCTGGATCTTCTCGTCGGACAGTCCCGCGTGCAGCACCTCCACCGCCAGGAGTCCGTTGATCGCCTTGGTCGGGAACTTGAGTCTGCGACGGAGTTCCGCCTGCAGCCAGTCGAGTGTGTCGATGCGTTCGGAGAAGATCACCACGCGCTCGTCGGACGACGCGGCAACGCCGATCCTGCCCAGATAGGCTACGAGCTCCTCGAGTTTGGCGGGAGTGGTCGCCTCGGCTCGTTCCGCGAGGTCATCGAGCCGCTGCAGGGCGACCGACTCCCGGTCCCTATCGTTGTCGATGGTCCGGAGCCTGCGGGCGATACTCGCGCGCAAGGCGCGTGGCGATGAGAGAAACGCCTTGTAGAGGGTCCAGGGGAACAGTTGGCGTCCCTTGCCCTCGATGACCGGGTCACCGGTGGGGTGTAGCCACACATCTTCGAGTTCGCGCAGCACGGCTCGTTCGGCGATGGTCGGCGACACCCCGACGATGTCGGGCTTGCGTCTCTCACGCCACTTGTGGGAGACGTCGAGCTTCACGTCGGCGGAGTTGCGGTGCCGACGAACGTAGAGGTGTTCGATGTCCTTGGCCTTGTAGTCGTTCGGGTCGACGATGGCCGTCGGATCGAGCATGTTGATCAGCTCGGCGAAGGATTCCTGCTTGCCGTTGTGTGGCGTCGCGCTCGCCAGGATGAACGCATCTGATTGTGCTGCAAGTAATCTCGCAAGCTCATTGTTCTGCGTTCCCCGATTGATCAGGTTGTGGCATTCGTCGATGACGACGGCATCCCAATGCTGGCTCTTGAGATGGTGCTTGTACCGCGCCGGGTTCTTGAGTGTGTCGATGGAGACGATGACCCGCTTGTAGTAGCTGAAGGGATTGCGTGAGCTGGGCAGCGTCTGCTTGACCTTCTGGATTCCCGCGGAGTCCAATCGGACCAGCGGGATGGCGAATCGGGTCCACAGTTCCTGCTGGAACTGTTCGAGCACCGCACGCGGGGTGACCACGAGGATGCGTTCACCACGTCCGCGACGGATCAGCTCGGAGAGCAGGATGCCGATCTCCAGTGTCTTGCCGAGTCCGACGGCATCACCGATGAGGATGCGTGGCCGGAGGTTCTTCAGTGCCTGCGCGGCCGGCCGGAGCTGATAGTCCATCCGGTCGAGCAATGCCTCGTGGCCGACGGTGATGCGGGTGTCCGACGCCGGGATCGGGCTACCACGTCGCACCGACTCCAACCACAGGCGCGTGCGGCGGAATCCCGGTGACGTGTCGGCGACGAGCGTGCCCGCTCGCGGATCGAGCCGGTGCACGGTATCGAGCTCTGAGTGATCGAAGAACACCGCATCCTGATCCCGCACCAACTCGCTGACGCCGGTGACCTCGACGCGCGTGCCGTCCAGGTCGGTGGCACGCACGGCACGCACGAGCCACTCCTCGTCGCGGACGATGACGCGCTCACCTGCGGCGATGTCAGCCATGTGGTCTGCCTCCTCGATGCTGCCCCAAGGGCAGCCTATGTCCGGCTCAGATACGCACTGAAGAGGCCTGCACTCTCCTCGCCGGGTTCGTGGGTCCCGAACAGCAGAGCGCGATCGAGGAGGGTGTTGTTGAGCTCGCACGAGGTCTCCGGGGCCAGCACACACGCGTGGCAGGCAGCCATGTTGAGAGCGTCGGTTCCCGAGGCGGGCGACTCGATACAGACAGGGTCCGAGGAGCACCAGGAGAGCCTGTCAAGTCCTTCGTTGATCGCCGCGGCGAACTTCTCCGGGTCGGCTTGGGAGGCCACACCGCCGAGGCTGCCCGCGGAGTCGGAGCTGGCGGTGTAGATCAGGATGCCGGCCATCTCGTCGTCGACGAAGAGGCGCTCCCGCAACGAGGACGCCGGGTAGCCGGCGTCGAGGGAGAGTTGGTCGATGAGGATGTGTGCGAGCGTGTGCAGAGCGACCTTGGCGATGTCGACCTGGGTGGGTGGACGTTTGAAGGCGATCCCTTGTCTGTCGGCGGCATCCTGTAGCTTGCGTCGCCGCCCCTGAGCGAAAGGTGTTGCAGCCCAATCGGTCAGTTCGTCGCGGTCGAGTGCCAGGAAGATTCCCTCACCGATGACCTCGATGGCGGGCAGCCAGTACAGGGGTTCGGGTGACAGTGAGCAGAACGATCCCTCGTCGGTGGAGCCGCTGAGGCGAGAGAATCCGCGCAAGGCCCGTACCTCCCGCAATCGCGTGACCTTGCGCAGATCCGTGAACAGGCCGGGAACGTCTCCGGAGAACTGGCGTTTGACCACGGTCTTCTCACAGACGAAGTCGGATTCGTCCTTGTCCTCTTCGCGCCCGTCCATGAGCGCCTGGAACTCCTGCCGACGCAACTGCTCCTCGTCGATGTCCTCCGCCGTCTCCTCGCCGCGGCGGCGTTCGACCTCGGCGACGATCTGCTCGACCGTGAATCGACCTCGGGACTGTTTGGCGATGTTCCGGAGCAACGCATCGTTGACCGCTTCCGGAACTTCGAGTGCCGCCCAATGCTTGTCGACGAACTTCGCCAAGGCTTCCGAATAGGGCGGAATCGAGATCGCCGACAGAACCGCGGGGAACCACACGTTCGAAGCGCCACGCTGGAGAACACGTGGGGTCTCGCCACACTCCTCCGAGTGGTCCTCACCGAGCCACGGCCGACGTCCCCGGCAGCGGGTGATTCCCTTCATCGCGGATGCTTGGGAGGCCTTCTCGAGAGTTTGTTCCTTGACGCCACAGCTGCATTCGAGGACGAGGTCGTCCAGTGAGGATGTCCGTCCGAGTGACACCATCCGCATCTCGTGTTTCGAGTCGCCTCGGTCCGCCGCGTCGCGATGCAGCCATTGGTAGAAGGGGAATTCGTCAATGTGTCCGCGCGGGCACGCGATGATCAGACGAAACGGTGAGAGCGCGGCGCCCGCCCGGCCTTCCTTGCACTTGCAGTTCGATGCGTTCCAGTCCCCTCCGAGCGCAGCCGTGGTGCCGATGCGGCGGCATCCCGGGCAGATCTGGGTTTCGGGGAAGCGGACGACCGGGACGTCTTTCTTTCCGCCGGCCGGAGGCGATTTCAGCTCCTGGACACGCAATGATCGAGCAAGCCGGGGCTCACTGATGACCGGGGATCGTTCCTCGTTCCATTCGTGCAATCCTACGATCATGAAACTCGATGTCTCCGAGGGAAACAGACCACCGATGCCGTAGGTACTCAGCAGTTGACTGCGACGGGCCTTGGCCTCGGAGATGCTCACTTCTTCCTCCTCATGGGGATTTGATACAGGCTGCTCTCGGCATCCACGTCGCGCATACTCTGCAGGGTCGGCCACGGAACCTCACGCTGAGAGTATTCGATCTCCTCGCTGGTGAGCGCGTCCTCCGGACGGACCATGAGTGCCGCCAGAAGGTTCCGGCTGTTCTGGTATTTCATGTTCTCCCGCGCTTCGCCCTCGTCGGCCCACACCTTCAGGAGCGCGGCTATTTCGTCATCGGTCGCAACCTGCTCGTCCGGGGCCACTCGTCCGACTCGCTCGGATATCAGGTCTCCGACCTTGATCAGGTCATCCCAATAGTCGGCTGCGAGATGAGCTGAATCGTTTCCTGCCAACTCACCCACCAGTAACCGCGTCATCGCAATGAGAACGCCGTGCAAACCACGATCTCTCGCCCGAGCGGCAAAGGGGGTCGCGCTCGTCGCTTCGACTGCACGGTAGAGGGATTGGTGAAATGGACGGAAGCTCTCGTAGTGCGAACGGTCACGGGAACGTGCCGAGTTGAAGATGGTGACCACCAGGCCGGGATGCTGACGACCCACGCGGCTCGTCGCCTGGATGTACTCGGCGCTCGCCTGCGGCTGACCCATCACGGTCATCAGGCCGAGTCGATCGATGTCCACGCCGACAGAGATCATGTTGGTCGCCAGGACCACGTCGTCGGGCGCATTGCCGCCACCGACCTTGCGCTCCAATGCCTTCAGCCTTCCTGGGATCTCCGAGGAGGGAACCCGGCTGGTCAATTCGTTGACCGTTTTGAGTTCACGCTGCGCTGTGCCATTGCGCTTCGACACAACCCCGAGACGCTCCCTGACGTCTCCCTCGACCTGGAGATTCGCGCTGCCCAGCACACGGAGACTGTTGAAGTAGCCCAGTAGGGTCCAGTACGGGTCACGGGTGGCATCGTCGCCGTCGATGTCCTTCGCTGCCTGGAGCAAAGCCGCATACACGCGGACGAGCAGGGTTGCATGGCTGGTTCCGGAGGCCATCACACCGACGTATCTTCGGGTGCCGAGTTCGTCCTTGCCCGAGGGCTCGGCGAAGAACGACTCATCGGGATCAATGCCCGGCGGCGGGAAAAGGGTTGCCGAACGGGCGAATACCGCTTCGATCTGCTCGTCGGCGCGGCGGATCGTCGCCGTGGAGGCGATCACCTTTGGTCGCGCCCTGTTGTACTCGTCGTGGATCGACGGGACCGAGCACGCGGCATCGACGGCCGTCTCGTACAAACCCACCATCGATCCCAACGGCCCGGAGATCAAATGCAACTCGTCCTGGATGATCAACTCCGGCGGGGTGCCCTTGCCGTCGCGGGCGAACAGCTTTCCGACGTTCTCGTTCCACGCCATCATGGCGAACTTGTCGACGGTGCCCAGGATCAATTCCGGCCGCTCGCGGTAGACATCCTCGTCGATGACGTGAACGGGTAACCCGCTGCGGAAGTCGCACGATGATGTACCGCACGCGATGTTGAGGTGCTCGTCCGGCATTCTCGCCACCTTGTAGTTCCCGTGATCGAGAAAGGTTCCGCACCAGGGGCATTGGGTGAGCTGGACAGGGTTCTTCTCCTGGACTTCCTCACCACGAGCGAGCTTCTTGAGTGACGTTCGCGCCTCTCTGAGGCTGTTGGGAGTGGCGCCCGCGCCAACCCATAGTCCGATCGAGAAGGGACGCGATCCCAGCTCCGGATTGCTCTTGCGAACCGTCTCCAAGGAGCACATGAGCATGGACGCGCGCTCGAATTGCTGGATGGTGAGGAGACGCAGTGTGTACCGCATGATGACGGCGACTCCGTATGCCGCCGAGTTGCGGATTCGACGCAGGAGGATGACGAAGGCCACGAGCCCGAGATAGGCCTCGGTCTTGCCGCCGCCCGTGGGGAACCACAGGAGGTCGGCGATCCCCCGGTCGTCGTGGGCGGGGTCGGCGACGCCCGGGAGATTGAGCAGTACATAGGCGATCTGGAAGGGACGCCACTGTGCGTCGGCGCCGTCGCCCACAGTTCCCTGCGCACCACCTCGCACCCAATCCTGGCGTGCACGTTGGAGTTGCATCGCGCGATTCGCCAGACGAAACGCACGCAGCGCGTCGGCGTCGTCCTCGAGAAGCCGGATGCCGGCATCGATCCGATCGGCGGCCTTGCGCATCTCTCGAAGATGGCGCTCCGCGACCGGTTGCAGATCGCCGCCGACGCGTGCGGTCCCGGTGCTGACCTCGCCCTCCAAAGGGTCTATCCACGAACGGTATTGGCTGGTCAATCCCCGAAGGTTGCTGCTGATCTCTTCGATGGGCCGCTCGGCCAACGTCTTCATGTGCAGGTCGATGCCCGTGACGACTCCCGGCTTGGCGCGGTGGACCTCGTGCGACGGGATGAACGTGGTGGCAACCTTCGAGACCGCGCCGTCGTGCACGTCGTGCAGATCCCACTCGGCTGCGCAGCCATGTCCGATCGCGAACGTATGAGCGTTGCGGTACATCAAGGCCGCGGTGTTGAGGTCGTCATCGACACCGATGTTGTGGGCGGCCGACCGATCAACGATGTCGGCGTGCTGGGTCTGTGCGGCGATACCCACCTGAAACCACGAGATACCGTCGCGCAGATCACCTTTGATGGCGGTATGGGTGTTCTTGAGGGCGACGGTCACGGTGACCACACCGTTCCGTTCGGGGCGCACGTATCGATAGAGCTCGAGCCCCTCCGCGACAGGAGACTTGTAGACGCCGGGTCGCTGAAGTTGCTGCGAAAATGGCTCCGCGGGAACCTCGTGGCGCCGCCATCCGAGCGCTGCGTCGTCATCGTCGGTCAGTTCCTCGTATCGTGCCGCGCTCGGGGTGATGATCACCGAGTCCGCCGATGAACGCACCGAGAAGGTCATCCCCACCGAGGACGGGAACCGCATGCGCGACTCCGCGACCGGGCTGCCCTCGTCGGACTCGCCATCGGCCTCTGCGCCGGTCGGCTCGGCCTCGGCGGCTTGCTCGGTAGCCTCGGCGTCCTCTTCGTCCGCGGGTTGCGGCCACAGCGCTCCGATGATGTATCGACTCAGCGGCGCCTCGCCGATCACTTCGTCGTCGCCCTCCGCGGGCCCGACGAGGTCTCCCCGCAACGCGTCGACCATCGCCTCCCTGAACCGATACTTCTCTGCCAGAACGTCGTCCACGCTCATCCCACTTTCTCCATGACATCCCACAGTGGTCGCGCCAGCCCCGCGATCCTGGGCACCAGCCAGAAGCCACCCGGTCCCAAACCTGCGTCCTCGGCGATTCGAGGGTCACCCGTGGTCGTCTCCACCGACACCAGGACGATGTCGGTCAACTCGTAGGGCCACAAACCCGACCGGACCTTGAACACCGCCGCGAAATCGGTGCCGAAGTCATCGGTGGTGATCCCGATCGGCCTGCCGTCGACGATCAGGGCATAGACGGGCCGCAGCGAGTCGGACCTCTCCGAATCGAGTTGGGCATCAACGGCTGCGCCGGGCGCGATCGAGTCGAGGACATCCTGCACCGCCGCCGCGGAGTACTCTCCCACCCCGATCGGTCGCGCAACGAAGGTGTCGGCGTATCCGATCTCCAAGGCTCGCGCCCTGGTCCTTCCCTTCGGCCCGACACGTTCTTGGTGCCGACCGGGCAGCCAGCGATCCTGGGTCACCACTGTTCGCGCCCGCGCGGTGTCAATGGCGGCGATCCTCTCGGATGCCCTTGTAAGAGCTACATATTCGAGTCTGACCTGCGCCCACAAGTCTTGCTCGCCCTGTTGTGGGTCTCGCCGGTCCGCGAGGAAGACGTTCTCGAACTCGAGCCCTTTCGCCCGGTGAATGGTCGACACAACGACGTCGGCCTCGTCTTCCTGCGTCAAGCTCAGGGGAACATTTGCCGACGCGATGCGTCGCCGCACCCGGCCCAGATCCACCTGCTCGAGGCTTCCAGCGCGCCGCTCCGTCGATTTGAGCAGATACCACGCATCGTCGACTGCCGATTCACCGAGCACTTCGCCAAGTCGCCGCTCGACGACCGAGCGGGCTGCGATCGGGCCGTTCACCGATCCCAACGCGCGACCGATCCATTTCGCCGCGCCGAAAGCCTGAGCGGGGCGTCGGACGGCATGCGCGACTCCCGCGTCGATGAGCGCCCGGGATATTCGGAGGACTTCGGCGTTGCTTCGGCACAGAATCGCCGAACGCCCTGCGTACTCCGCGAGGAAGCCCCACTCGTCCACGCGACTGATCCGTGGCAGGGACCCGCGGAATTCCGTCAAGATCTCCCGCGCTCTGTTCGCGTCGGAGACGTCCCGTAGCTCGACACCGATCTCGCTCATACGAATGCAATCGGCACCGCGTGCCCGATAGTTTTTCAGCAGTCCGACCTCGGTCACCCCATGCGTCGCGATGAGCTGGTCGAGAAATCGTGTCGACGTCGTCTGGCTCTCCGATTCATCGAGGACGAAGTCGTAGACAGCCTGGAGCGGGTCTCCGAGCGCGGTGAGGCCGGCGTCGTCGGGCAGCAGCGCAACGACGGCAAGTACGAACTCCGCGCGGTCGCCGACCAAGTCCTGGACCTCATCGAGCACCACGTGGCGGAAGTCGGCGATCCATTCGGTGCCCTCGGCCTCTTCACGAAGCAACCGGGTCGCCTGTCGGACCCGCTCGTCGAATCCTCCTGCGGGTTCCTCCCCGGCCTCGAGGAGCACCTGCGACGCGAAGGAATCGAACGTACGGACATTCACCTCGGCGACATCGTGGGAAGAGAGTCGCGAACGAACCGCATGCACTGCTGCACGGGAAAAACTGAGGACCAACAGCTCCGCAGACGCGGACAGGCCCTCATCGTCGATGAGGAACGCGAGGCGCTCCGCGACGACCTCTGTCTTGCCTTGTCCGGCTCCAGCCACCACCATCAGCCGCTCATCGGCCGGCGCCTCCACCACCCTGCGCTGGGCGGCATCGAGTTCGACCGCGGGGCGTTCGCGGTCGTTCATCACCGCTTCCTCGCACTGCGCACCCCAGTCATCACCGCTCCCGACCCATACCGGTCGGATGTGGTGCCCGGACATAAGCCATGCAAAGAGTTCTACTCGATCAGCGGCTGCGATTTCGCCATCGGAGCGCTACTTCCCCCTTCTGACGGACAAATTGTGGGCCTCTGCGTCGCGAAGACGGTTGGCCCATCGGGGCGGTCCCGCAACCGCTGGATCGCGCCGAGAATGTCGTCCGCGACCTGCTCAGGGTTCTCGTGCTCCCAGTACCTCAGCACTGTCCAGCCCCGCTCGGCGAGAAGCGCGTCCGCGCGCCGATCTCGCGCAATGTTCGCATCGAGCTTCTGCGCCCACCATTCCGCATTCGCGGCCGGGCGCGTCGCGTGCTCGGGGCACCCGTGCCAGAAGCAGCCGTCGATGAACACGGCCAGCCGAATCCCCGCCAGGCGATGTCTGCTCGGGTCCGCATATCCGGCTCGAGCTTGACCTCGGTCCTGAAACGAGCACCGCGTGCATGCAGGATCTTGCGGACCCGAACCTCGGGGGCTGTGTCCTTGGTGCGCTGGCGGCTCATGCGGGCACGGACGGCTGTTGACGAGGCGGTGGGCCGGGCCGAGGTATCGCCGCCGCCAGATGAACCGTCCACCCGAACAGGTTAGGAGCTAAGCAGTGCAAATGCAGTTTGTTGCCAGACGCCGCTAAACAGCCAACAACGACGGAGTGCCTGGGTCCTGTCGACTGCCGGAGCACAGTACGATGGCTGGACCTCAGGTTCGTCGGACGTGAACGAGAAGGTTGGATGTCACGCAAGCTGCCAATTGCCGGTTACACGTTCCAAATGGATGCGCTTCACAAAGCCAACTCGGACCTCACCGACCGCTGGGTTACAGCGTTTCATCACTGGAACGGCGAGGCGGGCTGGTACCGCGTTCTCAGCTCTCGAGATCGTGTTGGTACCGTGGCGACGGCGAACGCGCTCGTGAGTCTGGGAGCACTTGGGGCCGCAGTCGATCCCGCTCACGCGATTTCCGCAATGAGATGCCTACTGTCACGCCAGGTAGACCAGGAGTATTGGACGTTCGTTTCAAATCTCAACACGATCCCCGTGGTGGACGCCACCTGTGCCGTACTCGAAGTTTTGGCGCGCGCATCAACCCACGATCCGGCACTCGCCGCTGAAGCTCGATCAGCAGCGACGCGCAGTCTCGACTGGCTTGAAGCGAACGAGGTGTCACCCTTGGGGGGCTGGGGGATCACGCCAGGTGCCCCCTACAGGACTTACAGCACCGCCATCGCCATTCAGGTTCTGTGCCTTCATGGGCGCGAATACAAGGACGCGACCCAGCGAGCGCTTGGTCGACTTCTCACAGAGGTCGATCCCGCAACTGGGGCATGGCGAGACTCCAGCGGTCAAACCTCGGTAGCGGCGACCGCTGAAGCCGTGCAGGCGCTATTGCAAGCTCAGACCCCGTATAGACGCTACTCCGCCGAGATATCGCGGGCAGTTGG
Source organism: Gordonia sp. L191 (assembly GCF_030077625.1). Classification (NCBI taxonomy): domain Bacteria; kingdom Bacillati; phylum Actinomycetota; class Actinomycetes; order Mycobacteriales; family Gordoniaceae; genus Gordonia; species Gordonia sp. L191. The sequence goes on from NZ_CP125996.1 coordinate 5,153,145, forward strand.
TTGGCTTGTCAACGTATATCAGGAGCATCCAGATTGGATCAGCAGTCCGGTAAGCGGGGCCCACGAAGAAGTTAGCGTGGACATTGGCTCACGAACCCTACGCGTCGAGTACTCACACGCAGTCGCAGCGACAGCCCTTCGAACTCTCGTCGCTGCCCGCACCTACGACGACAGCGTCGTGGTCCATAGTGTAATAAACTGCGTTCAAGGGGTGAATAACGGCCGCTGGCACATATTCGCAGGCAACCAGTATCGCAGCACTCCGCCAAGCTGGATGCTCTATGACATAAGCATAGCGCTATCGGCATGGCACGCCCTCGTGCCAGCTGATATCGATTCAATCTGGCTTGGAAGACACCGGATCGTTTTTCACAAAGCCACCACGCCAAAGGCCGCGCGGCTCGTTAGTAGGCATTGGCCTGCAATCTGTTGGATCATCTTTACGGTGTTAATCATCGGAATACTTCGGGTCGCCGGCGTGATTGAAAGTTTTGGAGTCAAGGCAATAATGGTAGTAGTCGCATCTCTTATTCTCAATGTTATATCCAACCTCGTTTATGACTTGTTAAGGAGGCTATGAATGAAGGCTCGAATCTTTAACGTCAGCGGCCCGTACGCTGTCGGAAAAGACTCCGTTCTAAACGACCTCGTGAGAGAGTTCGAACCACAGGTTCACCGAGTCGCCACGTTGACGACCCGGCCCGTCGACAGTATCGCAGATCCTACCTACACTCACGCCGACCCCGAAGAATTCCGTAGGATCGTCGACTCTGGAAGATGGATTTTCAACAAGCAGTTGTCGGGCGAAACCGCGTATGCGACAAATCTTGATGAGATTGATAGTGCGATCGACAAGGGTCTTGTGTGTATCCATAGCATCTATGCTGGCGACGCGGGTGCCGGAGAGCTTAAACGCAACTATGGGTCGCGGCTGTTTTCAATCGCATTGATACCCCCTGGCGATTCGATCTCCGACCAGTTTACCGAGCTCGAAGCGAGACTATTAAAACGTAACCGTGATGACACGCGAGCGCTACGCCTCCGCACCAGCCACCAAAAAGAGCCGCTCGAATATATCAACTCACAACCCGAAATAGTCACAGAAGACGGCCAGCGACACCATGTGTTTGACGAAGTGCTGGTCAACAGCGACCTTGCAGAAACTATAAGAGATGCGCGTGAGATCTTCTTCAGGAAGTGCATAGATGGGTAACAGTCCCGACTGGGCAGTCCTGGAGCGCTTAAATGCTGCCGCAGTGATAGGTGAAGTACAGTTCAAACCGGCAGAGCTTTGCGCAGTCGAGGGCCGCCCCTTGAGGGTTGATTCTCGATTCTATTCGGAGAACAAATCGGTTATATCTTCTTCGAAAGAAGAGCCCACATACTGGATTTCCACCTTGTTTGATCAGTTGCAGTCGCAGCTACGCTCCGGCGAGGCACTGTTCGGCCTGTACTACCGTACAGTGCTCAATGTGGACCATGTGCAAGCATTCTTGCTTCTCAATACAGTCCAATTAGCCGATCTCGAAGTCCAGTTCCTGGGCAGTATGTCGCGCCGCGGCTTCGTTGCATACAACAGGATGCAGGCCGAATCCTACCTCAGTTACGAGAGTTAGATGTCAACCTTAGATCCGGACTGTGAGTTTTGTCGGGAGTTCTCAGTTCATGAGATGATTGGATCAAAGAACCGTGGATTCCAATCGTCGCCATCTGAATCACGCATAATCGTGGAAACGCCCGATCTCGTATGCTTCCCGACGATAGGCTGCTTATTACCTGGATACGTACTCATCTCGCCAAGAACGCATTTCACATCCTTTGCTCAGCTTCCTCAGAATCAACGGGCTCACGCAGTCGATCTCGTGGAGACCATGCGAAAGGTCATCGAAATAGAATTTGGGCCGACATCTGTATTCGAACATGGTTCTGACCCTGGCCGAGTCAGCGGCCCATGCATCTCTCACGCGCACCTTCACATCTTTCCAAGCACCGCGGGTCTGGACCACGAGATCCTCAGTAGCCTGGAATTCAACGCCAGTTCACAGCTCTTCGATGAACAGTTTTCCAGACTAAACGAGTCGTCGTACGTCGCATTCAGCCCAATCGGATCGTCAAAGATGCTAACTGGGACGGACGATGGTGTTCCTTCCCAGCACGTACGGAGACTCTTGGCAAGTTCACTTTCGATCGGAGACCAGTTCGATTGGGCTGTTTGCCCATTCGCTGAAAACATGGCAGTCACGCGGCACGTGCTGCGTTCGACGCTATCGAACGCTGTGGGTGATCGATTCCACCGAGGTTCGGACACCTTTCGGGAATAATTGCCATGGATCGTCACGTCTGTGGCAGCGAACAGCACCCTGACACCGCTCGCGTGCGACGCGCCGCTGTACTCGGCCGCCACCAAGCGCCATCTGTGGGCGGTACCCGACCTCGAGGACTGACCCCCACACCGTCCTGTGGATAACCAACACGGCCCCACCCGCGGGCCGTGTTAGGTTCATCCCCGACCGGACAAACGGGACGTACGGGGGTGTGGTGGACGTCGATCCAGATGCGTTGCGCGCATTCGGAACACAGGTGACGCAGACGTCGCAGGCGGTGGCCGACGCCCACCTAGCCGACGCGATCACGGGTGCCGGGCGGTGCATTCCCGGGTCGACCACGGCGTACACCGCAGCTCTCGTCGGCGAGGGATTCGTCGATCTCGTCGGCACCTTTGCCCGCCACCTCGACGCGATGGGTGCGGCCGTGCGGGGCAGCGCCAACAACTACGTCGCTCAAGACACCGAGGTCGCCACCGCTCTCTCATCGGTGTGGGAGTCCTGACACCGCATGCTGCCCAGTCGTTCTCGCCTGCAGAGCTGGCAACCCGAACAACTCACCGAAGCCGCCGACACCGTAAAGACCGCGGGGTCGGCCATCGAGACCGCGGCCGAGTACGCGGCGGGGCAATGCGCCGGACTGCCCGAGTACCAGGGGTGGACGGGCCCGGCGCAAACCGCGGCCCAACGGTCGTTCGATCAGGCCAAGCGTGCGGCGTATGCGATCGCCGATGCGGCCGAGGCCGTCTCGGGTGCATTGACGATCGGGGCACACGATCTTGCGTGGGCACGGTCGTCGCTGCTCGATCACGTGACCGCTGTGGAGACCGGTGATCTGTGGGTGAACGACCTCTGGGTGGTCCTGATCCGACCGAAGGAGTACACGTCCGAGGTGCTGGTTGAGCTACGCAAACAACGGGATTCGGCGCAGGCGGCGACCAATACCAAACTGCTCGCCGTCGGCACCGCCGACGATGCGACTGCCAACAGCCTGCGCGCGACTGCACAATCGCAGGCCGTCACCCTGCCGCAGGCGCCCACCCTGATGGAGGCGATGATCAACACCAGTGCGGCTCCTCCGCAAGACGAAGTACCCAATCCGGCTGAACTCATGGGGCAGCTCCGGCAGGGCAGATCCGCGACGTCGACGCCGCGACCACGATCGCCCGCGTCGACACCGACACCGTCGTCAACGGCTCGACGACGACCGTGCTCATGCAGGACGGTGGTCGGACCGTGATCACCGACCGCACGACGTCGGCGGTCGGGAACGACGGCGTCGTCGAGGCGAGGTTCGCCGCGGACGACACTCTCACCTCGCACACCGAAACTCAGTACGATCCGCAGGGCAACCTGGTGGTCGCCATCAACGAAACCCGCGGCGACCGTTCGGGAACCGTTGCCACACGCGTACAAACCCCGTCGGGCGGCGCGTACAAGGTGGTGACCGCCGACGGCGCCAAGAAAGGGTGGACGCTCAACCCCGACGGCACCCGCAACGAAGGCCTGCCGGCCGACGCCGGCTACTTCACACATCCCAGCGAAACACTGTTCGGCGCAGGCATGGCCTCGATGGAAGTGGCCGCCAAGAACGGACACCTCGAAGCCGGCCCGATCGCCCGCGCCGGCATAGCGTCGGGGATGAAGTTCGGTGGCCCCGCGCTGTCAATCGCGGTGACCGCCTCCGACATCATCAACGCCGACAACAACTACGAGGCATGCCGGGCACTGATGAGCGGGGTCATGGGCGGCGCGGGCGGATGGGCCATGGGCGCGGCAGTAGCCGGGCTGTCAGCCCCGGCCGGCCCCTTGGCCGTACTCGGTGCCGGCGCCGGCGCTGCCGCCGGCACCTGGGTATTCGGCAAGGCAGGCGACGAGATCGGACGGTTGGTGTGCCCGAAATGACGACACGACAACAACTTCCGCTGCCCACGGCGTGGAAGCGGGCGCAACAACTGACCGCACTCTTCGGTCTGATGGTCACTGTGTGCGGCGTCTGGATCCTGGTGGTGGCGGCGATCGGAGCGCAGGATCGCACACCGGCGCACGAGATCTATCTGCTGTCCTGGGGTGTCACGTTCACCATCCTCGGGCTCAACATGTTCGTCCTGCTGTCCATCGACAGACGTTCGCTTGCCCGCGCACCGGTGCGATCGACCGTTAGTGGGCTGGTCATCGACGTGCGTCCGCGGTCATGGGCACTATTGCCGAGCTCGCTCGGAGCGTTCATCGGTTGTCTGGCAATCGGTTACGGCGTACACCGGGACGGTCACCAACATGGCCGAACCCGGAGACGAGACGCTGGTGACGATCATGATGCTGGTTGGTGCAGCTCTCTGCTTCTGCGGGGTCGTCGCCGCGTTCCGACCACGCACGGGCTCCGCAGTGATCCTGACGCCGACAACAGTGACCTTCGAACCAGGCACCAGGCGGGAACTCACCACACCGTGGGAGGCACTTCTGGAGTTGCGGCCCACACGGTTCAAAGCAACGATGCGCGTCGAAGTGCGTTCCCTGGCCGGCCGAACCGACTACGACGCATCGCTGTCATGCGTGGGACCACTCACCCTGCACACACTGCTGCACTACTACTGGCAGCATCCGCAAGCACGGGACGAGCTCGCTGAACGGCGCAGCCGGGAACGACTCCTTGAGCGCCGCTTCGGAATTGAGTGATCTCACGCCTTCGGCGTCGACGCCGCCTCGGCCTAACGGAACGGGCCCGTCACCCACTGCCGCGAGATCCGCGGTTCCGGTTGTCCGGCAACAGAAGTCACCGTGCGATCGCGGGCCGGACGGCCGGCGAGCCGGTGCGAGAGCCACGAGACGGCCAGCGGCCCCGACAGCGGCAGCAGCGAGTAGTGCTCACTGAGCTGATCACGCACATACGTCACCGACGCCCCGTTCTCGCGGTAACGGTCGACCAGGCTGTCGATGTCGTCGACGTCGATCACCTCGTCGTGCACCGCCTGCACCACCAGCAGCGGAATGGTCGGTGTGTGACTGCCGAGTTGGATGTCGGACATCATCTCGGCGATCTCGGGTTGCGCGAGCATGTCGGCAACCGGGATGTCGAGATAGTCGTCGACGTCGTGATTCTTGAATTCGCGCAACGCGTCCGGTGTTCCGGTGCGGGCGATCGCGTCGAGGTTGCGCCGACCCGACTCGGTGGCATGCTCCTTGATGGCAGCGTCGAGCGCGGGGTAGACGCGCCGCAGCCCGGCGATCACCATGATCGGCAGCGCAGCATGGAATCCCCCGTTGAGACGCAGCAACGCGGAGGCCATGTTGCCGACCGGCGAGCCGAGCACCGCGCCGATCAGGTTCAGTTCCGGTGCGTACGTCGGTGCCATTTCGGCAGCCCACGCGGTGGCCAGGCCTCCGCCGGAGTAGCCCCACATGCCGACCGGCACGTCGGGGGTCAGGTCGAGTTCGGGGAGCGCGAGCGCCGCGCGGATGCCGTCGAGCGTGCGATATCCGGGTTCCCGGGGCGCACCCCATGCACCGAGCATGCCCTCGTGGTCGGGGATCGACACCGCCCAACCCTTCGCGAGTGCGCGCCGCACCACCAGGAACTCGAACGGCGCCACCGCACGCCGCGCCCCTGTCCCCTTGCGCAACGCGTACGACGGGAAACAGCTCGAGGTTACGGCGTCGATCGCGCACTGAAACGACAGCAGCTGGAACTTGGCCCCGGTCGCTCGGCGTCGCGGCAGGACGATGGTGGTCGCGGCGACGCAGGCCACACCGTTGAGATCGGTGGAGCGGTACAGCACCTGCCAACCCATGTTGCGGTGGTGCGAGGTCCAGAAGTCCTTGAGCTCTACCTGCCGCGTGCGAATGATCTCGCCCGGCGTCAGGCTCTCCAAACCCTCCGGCGCGTCGTAGAAATCGTCCTCGGTGGGCAGGATCGGCGCAGGAGCTTCGTCCATGGCGTCCGCGCCGTGCGCCGCTGCGTTCGCCGTGCTCAGGTCGGCAACCATCACACACCTCTTTTCGTGTCGCGGCACCCGCACGCCAGGTCAGACGGGTGCAGATGCCCTCTACGTTCTTCAACGGTCGGGGGCCGCACAGCCATTCCAGCATTGCCAGGTTCAGGGCGTACTTTCAGGTTCGACGAGTCGACGCGCACGCAAGGAGAACCATCGTGACCATGACCACTCTCGACCCGATGACCGTGCTGATCGTCATCGACATGCAGCGCGGGATCGCGTTCCGTGACGATCTGGCGCCGCATCCGACGGCGCAGGTTATCGATCGGATCGGCGAGCTGGTCGCCGCCTTCCGCGCGCACGATCTGCCGGTGGTGATGGTCAACGTCGCGGGCATTCCGCCCGGCCGGACCGACCGCAACGCCGGGCAGCCGGCGCGCACGATCGCACCTGAGGCCACCGAGTTCATCGATCAACTCGCTCCCGAGCCCGGCGACATCGTCGTCACCAAATACTCGCGGAGCGCCTTCGTCGGTACCGGGCTCGCCGAGACACTGCGCACGCGTGAAGTCACGCAGGTCGTCGTGGTCGGTATCGCCAGCGGCGCGGGGGTGGAGTCGACCGCCCGCGACGCCCACGAAGCGGGCTTCCATGTGTCGCTGCCGACGGATGCGATGACCGACTCGAGCGCCGAGCGTCACGCGCACAGCGTCGAGTCGATCTTTCCGCAGATCGCCGAGACCGGTTCTACGGCAGATGTTCTCGCGCTCATCCGCGCGGACTCCACCAGTCGTCAGTAACCGATCTCCTCGTCGATACCTCCTTGGTCCCGACCCCTTCCTGACGGTGCCACGCACACATGGTCATCGCGCCGACGAGTGATCCCTCGACCCACAAGCCCGGTCGCCCTGTTCGCACCGTGGAGTGTTGTCCGATTCCCACTTCTGGATTCGGTATCGGTCTGCTACCGCCCCACGAACTCGGGACGAGCCGCGCCGCCGAGCGGGAACCGGCGACGGAACTCGACGGCCGCATCGGCCATCGTGACAAACTCGACGCCGTCGAACGTCGCCCATCGATCCAGCAACCGCTCGAGCATGAGCAGCACCTGCGGACGCCCCGACACGTCGGGGTGCAGGGTCATCGGGATAACCGCATAGTCGAGCTCCCGATACACCCAGTCGAATTGGTCGTTCCACATCTGCTCGATGTCGCGGGGGTTGACGAAGCCGTGCGAGTTGGCGTGGCCTTTGATGAACATCATCGGTGGCAGGTCGTCGACGTACCAGTTGCCGCAGAACTCGACCAGATCGATCTCGTGTCCGTGCACCAGGGGATGCATCCACGTATGTGCGGGCGCCGAGGTGTCGATGGGAGTCCACGAGTCGCCGACCCGCGCGTAGAACGGAACGAAATCGTTGTAGTTCTGCGAATGGTCGTAGGTGAATCCGTATTCGGCCAGAATTGCCGCCGTGTGCTCGCTCATCTCCCACCAAGGCGCGACGTATCCCCGCGGCCGGGCACCGGTGAGATGCTCGATGAGCGTGACACTGCGTTCCATCACATCGCGCTCCTGCGCGAGACTCAACGACCTCGGATTCTCGTGGCTGTAGCCGTGCGCCCCGATCTCGTGTCCAGCATCGACGCACATCTGCGCCTGCCGCGGGAACGTCTCGATGGAATGGCCCGGCCAGAACCAGGTACTCACCATGCCGCGGCGCGCCAGCAGCCGCAGCAATCTGGGAACGCCGACCTCGCCGGCGAAGACCCCTCGCTGCATGTCATTCGGTGAATCCTGGCCGCCGTACGAGCCCAGCCACCCTGCACAGGAGTCGACGTCGATGCCGACGCACACCTGGATCGTCTTCGCGGTCATCTCTTCTCTCCATCTCGTCCGGCTATCAGTGCTGCAGTAGCCTTTCCGGCTGTGTCCATCGCTGCGACATCGGCGGCCGACCATTGGCGTTCGCTTCGGCTGTGCGCCGAAAGCCAGGCCGTCACCTCACCGCCGATCTCCACCGGACCGAGCATCTGGGCAGCTATCCCATACACCTCCCGAAGCGACGAGGGCGGAAAGGGCGGACTCTGAAAAGAATTCTGCACCAGCACTTCCCGATGTCGCAGCAACCACTGCACGGTCTGCATCGACCGCTGATCGACCGGGCCGGCATGCATCATCGACGGCTCCCCCGGCGCGAGAGCCTCGGCAACACTGGTGTCGACGTGCAGGCCGAGCTCCTCATGGTCGACGCGCAGGGTGACGCGGGCACAGCCCAATTGCCGACGTAGTTCGTCGACGATCGCCATGGCTCCGCGCCGAAATGACGCCTGCCTCAGTAGGGTTGCGTGCCCGACGATCTCGGCACCACCGGCCGAGGCTTCCAGCGCCCACCACAACGTGGCAGCAACGCTGTCGAGCACCGGGATTCCCAGTAGGTGCTCCATCTGGCCCGCCACCGCCTCGCCGTCGACGTTGGTGCAGATCAGTGCCACCGCATGCGGAGCGCTGTCGCCGACCGCAGCAGTGAGCAGCTCTGCCACCTGCGCCGGCGGCGGATCGGCGAAGGACCTGTTGTCGCTCAATCCCCATTCGGCGTGTGAGACAACGTCAATACCGTGCGTGGCGTACTCGTCGGCGATGGCGGCGACCACATCTGCTGTGTACGGGGTGGCGACGGCGAGTCGGGTCACTCCGAAAGCACGGCAGGCTTCGATAATCGCCAGCGTCGACGTCGTCGCAGGCACGCCGGTGGCCGCGGTGATCGCGGCGCAGATGTCGTGGTCGTATCCCACACCGAGCCACGATCCTGCGGTGCCGTTCCAGACGATCACATCGACGCCGGCGTCGGCCAGCAGTCGTGCCGCCGACACCATCGACTCGGCGTCGAATGCGGCGCCGCTACCTTCGATCGTGATGGTGTGCACGCGGATCCGCGTGTGCACCACCCTCACGTCGGGCCGATCCGCGAGCATTCGCGCGGTTGCCGGCTCCACCACAGTGTTCGACGACGGGACGATCATCCCGATGATGGTCACCTGCCCGCTCCTTCGCTCAGTGCGGCCGGTACCCCGGCGTTGTCGATCCACCACCGCGCGATGTCGATTCGCCGGGCGAACCACACGTCGTCGGATCGCTGGACAGCGTGGTCGAGAAACCGCCGAACGGAGCGAGTCCGGGCGGGTCGGCCCGCCAGACGCAGGTGCAGGCCGACGCTCATCATGCTTGGGCCCGCCGCACTGTCGGCAACGAGTTCATCGAGGGTGTCGATGAGCTCGTCGCCGAACTGCCGTGCGCCGCTCAATCCCGGCGAGGTCGCGAACCGCATGTCGTTGGTGTCAAAGGCGTAGGGCACCACCAGATGCGGTGATTCCAGGCTTCGGTCCCAATAGGGCACGTCATCGTCGTAGGCATCGGAGTCGTAGACGAATCCGCCCTCCTCGGCGATCAGCCGCCGCGTGTTGGGGCTGGTTCGTCCGGTGTACCACCCTGCGGGTCGCCGACCGGTGGCTGTCGTGATCGCTTCCACGGTGCGTGCGATGTGCTCGCGCTCGGTGTGCTCATCGACGCCGTGATAGTCGATCCATCGATAGCCGTGACCGCAGATCTCGTGGCCGCGGTGGGCGAACTCGACGGCCAGCTCGGGATATCGCTCGACGGCCATACCCGCGGCGAAGACCGTTGCCGGAATCCCATACCCGTCAAGGAGATCGAGGAGCCGCCATGCGCCGACGCGGGTACCGAACCCGTACATCGACTCGGTACGCAGATCCCGCGCGCCCACCCGCGGTTCGCCGTCGGCGACATCGCATCCGGCGCTCTCGGAGGTCGCGTCGCCGTGCAGAACGTTGTGCTCGGCGCCCTCTTCCCAGTTGATCACCACACTCACTGCGACGCGTCGTCCGCCGGGCCATCGCCACCTCTGGGGGCTCCGGCCCCGCCCTCGCAGATCACGCGGGTACTCGGCGACACCGCGACCGCCTCCCACACCGGTCGACTGAATCATGATCTCCGTCCTGCGCTGTGCAGAGTCGACTCCGATGCGCTCTGGTTCGACGTGCGCTGCCCCGTGGTCACAGCCAGTGCCTGAGCGAGATCGCACAGGTCGAGCTCGCCACCGGGCGCACCCACGAGCTGCACCGAGATCGCGCGCCCGCCATCCACCGGCATGGTCATCGCTGGTAGGGCGGTCAATGATACGGCGCGCAGGTGCGCCATCAGGGCATGGCCTTCCACTCGGACGCCGTCGACCTCCACACCCGCGCCGAACGGTAACGCCCCAGCCGGAGCGCAGGGCATCAGAATCGCGTCGTAGGAGGTCATGGCCTCCCGAAGGCGCTCCCGAAGGCGCAGCGCAATGGTCCACGCGTCGCGGATCTCGTCGTCGATCACGACGTGGCCAGGGGCGTCCGCCAACACCTCGCGCGTCTGATCACACAGCAGATCCTCATTGCCCCGGACCACAGCGGCCACATCGGACTGATCGTCGAGCCGGGCGCGCAACAGGTTGTAGGTGTCGATGGCCCCGGCAAAGACGTCCTCGGCCATATCGACGGTGTACCCCCGCTCGGTGGCCCGCGCCGCAACCTCGACCACCGCAGCGCGGACCTCACGCGAGATCGGGGCGATCTCGGTGCCGAAGGAGAGCAACAGCCGTCGTGTCCGCGCGCGAGGAATACGGAAATCACACACGGCGTTGGTGGCTCGCCGCAGCGTCTGCGGATCTCGCGCCATCACGCTCACGGTCTCCAGGTGATTCAGTCGCCACGGTGCAGAACCGCTCCCGGTGGGAGCGCGCCGTGTGGCACCAAGACCGCCGATACGGCCGTCGAGGGGCACTGCGCCGATGCCCGTGCGCAATCCGTGGATTCCGAGCGCCTGGGCGGGCCAGCGGGCCGATCCGCCGTAGTCGCCGGCGATCGCGAAGTCGGCGATTCCGGTTGCGACGGCCACGGCATCACCGCCACTGGACCCGCCGGGCGAGAGATCGTCCCGAAACGGGTGCAGGACACGACCACCCAGTCGGGTCTCGGTGTCGATACCGAATCCGAACTCCGCACAGTTGGACTTCCCGACGAACACCGCGCCGGCCTGCCGTGCCCTGGCGACGGCCGTCGCATCGGCGGTCGGCCGATAGCCCTCCAGAACGAGACTCCCTGCGCGCGAAAGTACTCCGCGCACCGCGAACAGATCCTTCACACTGAACTGCAGGCCGTGCAGCGGCCCGGCAGGCGCCGACGCCGCAGCCGCGCGGATCGCGTCGGGGTCGACATGGACCATGCAATTGGTCCAGGCGAACTCATCGAGGCGCGTTAGTGCGTCGGTGATCCGGTCACCTGTGCTCACCGCGTCCGCTCACGTTCGGCGCGGACACCGGCTTCGATACGGTCGGCGATGGCCCGGCGCAGTGCATTGAAGTCGGGTGCGGTCACGTCGCGTGGATGGGGTGAGCGGACCTCGAAGATCTCGGTCACCTTGCCATCGGCCATGGTGGCCACCCGATCGCTGAGTACCAGCGCCTCCTCGATCGAGTGGGTGACGAACAACGTGGTGACGTTGCGTTCCTGCTGCAGACGCACGGCCAGCTCCTGCATTTCGCGTCGGACGTAGGCGTCCAGTGCTGCGAAAGGCTCGTCCATCACCAAGACGTCGGGACGCATGGCCAGTGCCCGTGCGATACCGACGCGCTGCGCCATACCTCCCGACATCTGGTGCGGATACCGGCCGGCGGCATGTTCGAGGCCCACCTCCGCGAGTTGTTCGATGGCACGGCTCTTCCGTTGCGAGCGCGATAGTTTCAGATGGCGCATACCCTCGGCGACGTTGCCTGCCGCAGTGAGCCACGGGTACAGCGTCGGCGACTGGAACACGACGGCGCGGTCGGGGCCGGGGCCGCCGACGTCGCGGCTACCGATCCGGACCGTTCCCGCGTCCGGGCGCTCGAACCCCGCAAGCAGATTGAGCAGGGTGGTCTTGCCCGTTCCGCTGGGGCCGAGCAGGGAGAAGAACTCCCCGGCTTCGATGTGCAGCGAGCAGCGGTTCAGCGCGGTGGTGCAGCGCTCCCTCTGCCAGTACTGCTTGGTCACGTCGTCGAGGTGAACCGAGGTCGCCGTGGTGGCAGCGGTCACCTCTGTGGGGGTGGCGCTCATGCGCGAACTCCTGTCGCGGTGTGCCAGCGTAGGGCCGACGAACTGATCGCACGCAAGATCATGTCGGTCGCCAGACCGCAGATCCCGAGAACGATCATGGCGGCGAACACACCCGGGTAGTCGAGGTAGTTGTAACAGTTCCAAATCGTGTATCCCAAACCCGAACGGACAGCCAGCATCTCGGAGGTCACGGCCATCATCCAGGCCAGGCCAAGACCGATCCGCAGGCCGCCGACGATTCCAGGGAGTGCCGCGGGTAACACGATGGCGAAGGTGACGCCGAGCCGTCGACGCCCCATCATCCGCGCCGCACGGACCAGATCGCGCGACACTCCCGAGACCGCCACCGTTGCCGATGCCGCCACCGGGAACACCGCACCGAGAAACACCAAGAAGTAGTTGGTGAGCGAGCCGATGCCCAACACGACGATGCACACCGGAATCCAGGTGGTCGGCGGAACAGGCCCGAGGATCCGCATGGTGGGCGTGAGAAGTTCGTCTGCCCATCGGGATACACCGATGAGGAGGCCGAGGAGAACTCCGACGACGGCGGCCGAGACGAAGCCGATGCCCACTCGCTCGAGGGTCGCGGCGGTGTCGGTCAACAACTTTCCGCTGTAGAACATCCCTCCTTTCGATCCGGTCGCCCAATCGCCGAGGGTCGCCAGCACCATCGACGGCGAGGGGATCAAGGCCGTCGGGAATACTCCCGCCCGCACGATCAGGTCCCAGCCCAGGAGGATCAGGATGGGGACCACCGTCCCCACGAGGACTCTGCGCACCACGCTCATCGAACCGGCTCTTCGTCGATGTTGCTTGGGCGCCAACGGCTCCGGCGGATCTACCACCCCCGTGGCCGACGGTGTGTCACTTACCACCAATACCTCACTCACTGGTTGTCTCCGAGTTCGGCGGGTGAACTCCCGGTCGCTTCCGACAGCGGCGTGTAGTCGACGTGGTCGCGCAGTTGCGCTGCGGTCAGCGACTCGGGAATCAGCTTCTGTGCGTACATCGCGTTGGCGATCGCCTCGATCTGACTCATCGGCATGTCGTAGTCCGGGCTGAGCTGCGGCATCGCCGCAGTGATCGCGGCGTCGGGTACGTTGGTGTATTTCTTGATAGCCGCGACCCACGCTTGCTGTCCGGCAGTGGTTTTCAGATACGGCACGAGCTTGCTCATCCCCTTGGCGATCTCTTTGACCTTGTCGGGGTGCTCGGTGAGGTAGGTCTTGCTGACCACGACGACGTTGGTGAGGTCACCCGCCGGCTGGTCATAGGGGTAGGCGAAGTGCTGGGCGAATTTCTTGTCGATGATCTCAGCGGCGAAGGGCTGTGCCGGGATAGCGGCGTCGACGGACCCGTTCGACAACGCCTGTCCCATTCCCTCGTAGGGAACGTTGGTCATCTCGACGTCGGTGTTCGGGTCGATTCCCTTGGCGGGCAACTCGAGTCGTAGCTCGATATCTTGCACGGTGCCGAACTGCGAGGCGATCTTGAGCGGCTGCCCCTCGGACTTGGCCTTGCGGGCCGCGGTCACGAAGGCCGGCCAGTCGTTCTCAGCGAGGTGCAGGGCGGGACTGGTGACGAAATCCGAGCCGCCGTTGACCTGGCCGCTGATGGCCACAATCGGTAGCCCTTTGGAGGCCAAACTGACCAGCGCGGTGTAGTCGATCTGCCCGACGCTGATTCGGCCCGACGCCAGACCTGTGCTGAGGTCGGTCAGCTTGGTGAAGTTCTGATAGGTCACCTTCTGCCCGGGCATCTGATCGGGAAGCAACGACATCGCAAGACAGTGCGCGCACTGCGGCGATGCGACGACGATCTCGTCCGAGGCCGCGCTGTCGCCGCTACCGCAGGCGGTCAACAACGCCGCGGACAGGGCGACCGCGGCCGTCATGGTCGAGAGGGTCCTGGTGAATTGTTTCCGGCGCATGGGACGCGCTCCTCCATCTCAATGACGATGATTCGTACGGTCATCGACCGACAAGCATCACGGTATGGCCGCGCAATTGCCCGACCGTAACGCAAAGATCACTGATGATTACAGAGGTGGTCGGACCAATTCTGTGGACATACGTCGGCAAGAGAGCTACCGCTGCGCTATCACCGGCCCCGGCTCCCCCGGCTCACCCGCGTCGACGAGGTGCCCGGGCTATTGGCGATTCGTCGGCACCGAAGAGATCGCCACCGATCCTGCGCAGGTGGAGTTCCATCGCCTCGGCGGCACCGTCGGCATCACCGAGGGCGATGGCCTCGAGAATCGCCCGGTGTTCGTCGGCTTGTACGTCGGGCTGGTTGGTCGTCGTGCTCGATCCGTTCAGCAGCGCCCACATCGGGTGCGACGCCACGTCCACGAGCTGGCGGGTCACTCCGGCGATGACCGAATTGCCGCAGTACCCGGCGAGTTCGGAGTGGAACGCTTGACTGAGCTGGAAGTAGTTGCCGAAACCACTACGCAGCACCTGCTGGGTCTGTGCGGTGTCCGAGGCGTCGATGAGCGCGGTGAGCCGGCGGATCTCGTCGAGATTGAGACGACCCGCGCACATCCGGGCCATCGTTGGCTCGAGGTGCAGCCGCGCCTCCAGGAGCTCGTTCGGCGAGGCGTCGAGCAGCCCCAGGGCAGGGTTGTGCATCCGGTGTCCTTGTTCGGTGACGTAGCACCCCGAGCCACGCCGGATCTCCACGACGCCGAACAGTTCCAACGCCAGGAGCGCATCTCGTACCGTCGGTCGCGACGTCCCGCACTCCACGGCCAGATCCCGCTCATTGGGGAGCCGGTCACCGGGACTCAGACGTCCCGCGCTGATGGCCGTCAACACCTGGTTCACGACCTGCATGTACTTGCGGCCACTTCCCGGCGACTCCGGCATCATCTCCGACACGTCGACAGCGTAATCGGTCCGACCACTTGGTGCAGGATCGGCCACCGCGCTACTTCCCCCCGATCAACTCCCGGATGTCGTCGGCGCCGATCGCCGACCCGAACAGGTCGCCGTCGTCGACCACTGCGGTGAACAGTTCGCGCTTGCGATCTTGTAGCGCAACGACTTTCTCCTCGATCGTGCCCGCCGACACCAGGCGGTAGACGTTGACCGGGCGGGTCTGTCCGATGCGGTGGGCGCGGTCGACTGCTTGGGCTTCGGTTGCCGGGTTCCACCACGGGTCGCAGACGAAGCAGTAGTCGGCCTCGGTGAGGTTCAGCCCGAAGCCACCGGCCTTGAGACTGATCAGGAACACCTGCGTCGTACCGCTGGTGAAGCGCTTGATCTCCTTGGCGCGCTGGGTCGCCGACATCGACCCGTCGAGGTAGCTGACGTCGAGACCCATATCGACCAGCCGCTCCTCGATGAGCCGCAGGAATCCGGTGAACTGGCTGAACACCAACGCGGAGTGGCCTTCTGCGATCAGGTCCGGAAGTTGTTCGGCCAGGTAGTCGATCTTCGCCGACGCGATCCCGGCATGCTGATCCTCGACGAGCCCGGCGTGCAAACTCAGCTGCCGCAGCATGGTCAGCGACCGGAAGATCGCGAAGCGGTTCTCGTCGAAGTCGCCGAGCAGCCCGAGCACCTTCTGCCGTTCACGGGTCAGGCGGGTCTGATAGATCTTGTCGTGCTTGGTGTTCAGATCGATGGAGAGAACCTGCTCCTGCTTGGCGGGCAGATCCGCGGCGACCTGCTCCTTGGTGCGGCGCAGCATGACGGGCCGAATCCGGCGTCGCAGCAACGCCAGCCGCTCGGGCTCCACCCCGGATTCGATGGGCTTGCGGAAATACTCGGTGAACGTCTTCGGTGAGGAGAACAACCCGGGCGCGGTCAGCGACAGCAACGACCACAACTCCATCAGGTTGTTTTCCATCGGGGTACCGGTGATGGCGAGTTTGAAATCGGCCCGCAACCGTCGAGCACACTGGTGGCCCTTGGAGTTGTGGTTCTTGACGAACTGGGCCTCGTCGAAGATGACGCCGGTCCAGTCGGCCTCGTCGAACTCCTCGAACCCGATGCGCATCAACGCATACGAGGTGATGACGATCTGCTTGCCGGCGATCCGCTCGGCGAGCGGGACCCCGACGCGGGCGCTGGTCGCGGTGACGGTGAGAACCTCGAGGTCGGGGGTGAAGCGCGCGGCCTCGGCGGCCCAGTTGGAGATGACGCTGGTGGGTGCGACCACCAGGAAACGTCCGTCCGGTTCGTCGTGCAGCGCCGACGCGATCATCGCGAGGGTCTGCACCGTCTTGCCCAACCCCATGTCGTCGGCGAGGATGCCCCCGATCCTGTTCTCCCACAAGAAATTCAGCCAGTTCAGCCCTTCGGCCTGATAGTCGCGGAGTTCGGCGGTGAAGCCCTCTGGTAGCGCGCACGGTACGGGCGGTTGCGCTGCGGCGAGGCGTTTCATCCGCGCCTCCCACGCGGCGAGTTCCTTGTCGACGACGCCGAGTGCCATCAGCTCGTCCCACAGGGTGGCGTTGTGGGAGCGTTGCCGTACCTTGCCGTTCTCGAGTTCGCCGAGCGCACGGGCCTCGTCGATGAGTTCGGCCAGCCGCTTCAGTTCCGGGTTGTCCAACGCGAAGTAGATGCCGTTGGGTAGCAGCATGTGGGTGGCCTTGCCGGACAGTTCCCGCACGATGTCGGCGAGGGCGACCTTGTTGCCACCGATGTCGATGGTGATGGTCAGCCCGAACCAGTCGGAATTGCCGAAGTCCTTCCCGCCGAACGAGATCTGCGGTGGTGAGTCCGCCTCCCGGTAATCGAGCACCTCACCCTCGAAGATCACCTCCACCCCGAGCTCCCGGAGTTGCGGCAGCACCTCGACGTGCAGCATCGCGGCCTCCAGCGGCGCGAATCGCAGCGGCCGGGTGAGCGCCGGGATGTCGGCGGCCTCGATCAGCGACTTGGCCGGCGTGACGAGCAGTCGGTTCAGGTCCGTCGCGCGGTTCAGGTCCGTCGCGTGATTCGACGACGCGATGCGGTGGCGGACGGCTTGCCTCCGCCAGTCGCCGCACAGCGTCGCTGCGTGCATCAGGAGTGGCCTGATGCTCGCCCACGCCTGCTGCTCCGCGTCGAGATCACGAAGCCGCGACGGGTGGTCGACGGGAAAGACCCGTTGGCGTCCGTTGACGTCGTAGGCGACCTCCCAGGTCACCTCGGAGCCCTCGTCGTCGGAGCGGACGGTGAGCTGCAGTTGTGGGCCGCTGACCTCGGCGTCGACCAGCGCATCCTCGACCACCTCGACCGCCATCGACTCGGCCAGCCGCGGAAGCATCTCGGTGGCGAACTCGTCGATGTCGGCTTCGGGAACGCGCGCCGAACGGTTCGCGAACAAGTTCTTGAGCGCCTCGATAGACGCCGGCGGGGTGAACGGACCCATGAGCAACGTCTTGTCGGATCGCGCGAAGATCCCGTGTGGCTCGGGGTCGCCGAGGAGCCCGGCAGGGGATCCGTCCCAGATGTGGCCGTCGATCACGAGGTTCGGCGAGACCACGAGTCCGTCGTCATCGCGCGTCACCACCAGCTGCGCCGACGACTCCTTGACCAGCTGGACCTCGGAGGTGCGGGTGGTCTTGGCGTGCGGCACCAGGACCACCCCGGCGTCGACCGCGGCTGCGAGCAGGTCCCAGATGTCGGCAGGTGCGTCCTCGAGCCGAAAGACCTGGTCACGGGCGTATCGGTCACCGATCCGCATCGCACGGCCGATGGCCCGTACCCGGCGGAGGTGCTCGGGCACGAAATCCTCGACCGCGCGGTCCTGTCCGGACGATCCCCACACCGACCGAACCTCCGGCTCGATCGAATTCCACGACACCCCGGTACGAACCCACGAGCCGGTCTTTCCCGGCGTCACCAGGCGCAGGGTGGGCCCGGTCATCTTCTTCGGTCCGCCGCCGGGCATCTCGATCAGGATGCCCAGGGGTGCGGTCCCGACAGTGGTTGTCGCCTCGTCGCGGACGAGTCCGTCGAGGAGCAGTCGCCAAGGGGCGATCGAGGTGGTGGCGCGCCGCGACTGTGCGGCCGCACTCGCGGTCAACAGCAACGCGACGAGGTGTTTGCAGTCGACACCGACAGGGCACGTGCACCAGGCGTCGGTGAGGTCGAACTCGCCGCCGACTCTCGAGAAGCTGGCCTCGACGTCATAGACCATGCCGCGCGAGCCATCACACTGCCCCACCAGATGCCGACCGTCCGCCGTCCAGGCGAGACCGGAGATCCGCCCCTCGTTCGCATAGGCCACCCCGCGGGAGACGGTCGGTCCGTCGAACTCCGCGCGGAGGTAGCTCTCGTCCATATCCAGTGGCTGCAGTGGTGCCATGCGCCCGAGAGTATCGAGGGGCTCCGACATTCTCGGGGCACGACGCGGGGGGCTGTGGCTGGTGTGCATGCTGGTCACGGATGTGATCGGCGTAATCTCGCCCATGGTCGCAGGGTGCAATGTCATCCTCGTAAATCAGGCACCACCGATCAGGAGAACTGATGCGCAGCACCATGCAAGACGTCCCGTTGTCGATCGCGCAGATCCTGCGCCACGGCAGCACCGTCCACGGCACCGCCGAGGTCATCACGTGGATGGGAACCGAATCGCGCCGCCGCAGCTACGCCGAGGTGGGGCGCCGCAGCGCCGCACTCGCCAACGCGCTGCGCGGACTCGGCGTCACCGGCGATCAGCGGGTGGGCACCTTCATGTGGAACAACGCCGAGCACCTCGAGGCCTACCTGGCGGTGCCGGCGATGGGCGCGGTGCTGCACACCCTCAACATCCGGCTGTTCCCCGAGCAACTGGTGTTCGTCGCCAACCACGGCGAGGATCACGTCATCATCGTCGACCCGACGCTGCTGCCGCTGCTCAACCCGCAGCTGCCCGAGCTGAGCACCGTCAAGCACATCATCGTCACCGGCGAGGACACCTCCGGCGTCGAGGCACCCGAGGGCATGACGGTCCACTCATACGAGGCGTTGATCGCCGATCAGCCGGGCACCTTCGACTGGCCCGAGGTCGACGAGCGTGACGCGGCCGCGATGTGTTACACCTCCGGCACCACCGGCGACCCGAAAGGTGTTGCCTACTCCCATCGTTCGATCTATCTGCATTCGATGCAGGTGTGCATGACCGAGGGCCCGGCGCTCAAGCAGGGCGATCGTGCGCTGGCCGTGGTCCCGCAGTTCCACGCCATGTCGTGGGGACTTCCCTACGCGGCGTTCATGATCGGCGCGTCGCTGATCATGCCCGACCGGTTCTTGCAGCCCGAGCCGCTGGCCGCTTTGATCGCCGCCGAGCAGCCGACGTTCGCCGCGGCCGTCCCGACCATCTGGCAGGGCCTGCACCAGTATCTCGAGCAGCATCCGCAGGACATCTCGTGCATGCACGACGTCCTCATCGGCGGGTCGGCGGTGCCGCCGTCGCTGATGCACATCTTCCAGGAGCAACACGACATCCAGGTGTTGCACGCCTGGGGCATGACCGAGACCTCACCGCTGGGTTCGGTCGCGCGTCCGCCGGCCGGCACCGAGGGTGAGGAGCGCTGGCGCTACCGCTACACGCAGGGCCGGTTCCCGGCGTCGGTGCAGGCGCGCATCGTCGACGACGGCAAGGTATTGCCGAATGATGGTGAGAGCGTTGGAGAACTTGAGGTCCGCGGACCGTGGATCACCGGCGCCTACTACGGCGTCGACGCCCCCGAGAAGTTCGACGACGGCTGGCTGCGCACCGGCGACGTCGGCACCATCACCCCCGACGGCTACCTCACGCTGACCGACCGCACCAAGGACATCATCAAGTCCGGCGGCGAGTGGATCTCGTCGGTGGATCTGGAGAACGCCGTCATGGGGCATCCCGACGTCATCGAAGCCGCCGTCATCGGCGTGCCCGACCCCAAGTGGGACGAGCGGCCGCTGGTGGCCGTGGTGCTGCGCGAGGGCTCGGATGCGACGCCGGACTCGCTGCGAGAGTTCTTGTCCCACAAGGTCGCCAAGTGGCAGCTGCCGGAGAACTGGACCGTCATCAACGAGGTCCCGAAGACCAGTGTCGGCAAGTTCGACAAGAAGCGCCTGCGCTCGCAGTACCACGACGGCGGGCTGTCGGTGACGCAGCTCTGAGGGTGGGGGTCCCCTTGTGTGGTTGACGTGAGCTCCGCGCGCGCTATTCCTCACTGACATACTCAGTGATATACACTGAGCGCGTCACTTATATCACTGACATGCTCAGTGATATAAGTGAGAGGATCAGTGACACTCTCCGACAGGGGCAGGCATGCGGCCAACCGAGCTGCGAGAGCTGGTGACCACCGTCCGTCTACCTGGGACCGACACGTCATCAATCGAGGTCAAATCGACTGCAGCAGGAGTCGGAAAGAGCCTTTGGCCGACCTTGAGTGCGTTCAGCAACACCCGTGGGGGCGTCGTTGTTCTCGGCCTCGACGAGGCCACGGGCTTCGAACCCGCAACAGGTTTTGACGCCCGCAAGGTCATGAACCAGATCGCGGATGTAGCGCGACCGAGGGGCGGGAACGAGCCTTCGGGCCCTCTTTCTCCCTCCCCTGTAATGACGGTCGAGCAGATGGAGATCGACGGTTCGCCGGTCGTGGTTGTCGAGGTGGACGAATTGCCGGCCGCGGAGAAGCCCTGCTTCATCACCGCGCAAGGCAAAGAGCGCGGTACCTACATGCGCGTCGGTGATGGCGATCATCGTCTCGACACGTACTCGGTGTTTCAGTTGTCAGTACTGACCATCCCGAGCAACGACGATCGCGAGCCGGTAATCAAAGCTCGGATCGACGATCTCGACGCCGACCTCATCAGACGGACGGTGTCTCGTCTGAGGTCAAACCGCCCGCGCGCGTTGGATGGAGCGGACTCCGAAAGACAAGTACTCGAACGCATCGGGGTAATCGACCGCGATAGCGGCTGCCCCACCCTCGGAGGAGTGCTGGCGCTTGGCAGCTTTCCACAACAGTTCTTTCCCCAGCTCATGATCAGCTTCGCGTCATACCCCGGGGCTCAGAAAGACGTTGTTCTCGGAGACGAGCGTATGGTCGATCGCGCGGTACTCGAGGGATCGATACCTGACATGATCGACGACGCAGTCACCGCTGTTACGCGCAACCTACGCGTTCGACGAGTGTCCAAAGGCGCTGGAGCAAGTGATCTTCCAGAGATTCCAATCGATGCGATACGAGAAGCGATCACCAATGCAGTGACCCACCGTGACTACAGCGAGATGGCACGCGGCGACCAAGTACGTGTGGAGTTGTACCCGGACCGCCTCGAGGTGCACAGTCCCGGCGGACTATGGGGTGGGCGAGGAATCGATTCGATTTTCGACGGCGAATCACGCTCACGCAATCAGGTTCTCGCACGACTACTCACCGAGGTGCCATTCACCAATCGCGACGAGACGGTTGGAGAGAACGCTGGGTCCGGGATTCCTCGCATGCTCGGCGAGATGACTCAGAATGGCTTGCCGGCACCACGTTTCCACAGCACTCCAGCATCGTTTGTCACGGTGCTGGACAGATTTGGACTGCTCAATCCCGAGACACGGGATTGGCTCGATTCCATCGGTGGACGCCGCACGAACACGGGCGACAACGCGTTGGCTCTGATCCATCATCTGGGCAGCGTGACCGTTGACGACCTCAGACGACAGCTGGCGATCGATACATCCGTCGCCCAACAGACGCTGGACGATCTTGTGGCCGAAGGTATCGTCGAGCACAAGCAGGGGGAGTTTCAACTAGCTGCAATTCGTTCTGCCGATCCCCAGCTCAACCCCACTCAGCGTCGCGTAATCGATGAACTATCTGACGGAAGCACGCTCACCGTGCATGAATTGGCCGACAGACTGGCGATACCGGTCAACACCCTCAGGCCTGCGCTTCGCGCGCTGGTCAACGACGGCAGAGTCAGCGCCACAGCGCCGCCATCGAGCAGGCGGCGCGCATACCGTATCTGAGATGCCTCCCGAAAAGCGTTGCCCCGCTCGATCGAATACTCACCGCCTCGCCCCTTCGCGCGCCGTCACGACGATAGCCGTCCGTCTACCCTGAACCCCATGGCGCGAGTGCACAAGCAGGGCCGTCGCGAGCTGATCGACGATCTTCGCGCGGCCCTGTCCACGGCACTCGCGCCGACCGGCACCTCTCGGGGCGCCACAAAGGCCCCGGCGCCGACGACGCTGATCCTCACCGCCGGCCCGGGTGCCGGTAAGTCGCACACGCTGGCGCAGTTGCGGTCCGAGGTCGATGTGCGGACGACGTCGACCTCGGCCCACGAGTTGTCGTGGCGGCAGCCGTTTGCGGTGGCTGCCGCACTCGTCGGCGCCGACCTGCTGGCGGCCATTCCCGACGGTTACGGCGACACCCTCTACGACCACGTCGACGCGATGTGCGCCGACGGGCCACTGGCGCTGTTCCTCGACGACGCGCATCATGCCGATGCGGAGTCCCTCACCCTGCTCACGCGGTTGTCGGCGGCGGCGCGTGATCTGCCGCTGGTGGTGGTGTTCGGTCGCCGACCGCTGCCCGAGCGAGAACTGTTGACCCGCTTGGCCGCTCGCCCGACGGCGCGCGAATGGTCACTACCGCCGATGTCGGGCAAAGAGATCGCCGCAGTGTGCTGCGAGGTCATCGGCGCCGAGCCGGACCGCGCCCTGCTCGGCGCGCTCGCCGCCGCCCATGGCAATCCGATGCACGCGATCTCGCTGCTGCGCACCCTCGACCAGTCGGGCGACCTGATCATCACCGACGGCCGCGCCACCCTGGGCGCCGGGGCCAGTGCCCGCGTGTCGACGGGCGACCGCGATGCCGTCGCCGAGCATCTGGCACTGCTGGATTCGCGGGCTCGCGATCTGACGCAGAAGCTCGCGGTGTGGGGTGGACCGGCGACCCTCATCGACCTCGCCGCCATCGACAACGCGGCGCCGGCCTCTCTGATCGGTGCCGCCCAGTCGGCCACCGACGCCGGCATCCTCACCGCCGACGACGGCGGAACCCTGTCGTTCACCCACGACCTGTACGCCGACGTCACCTACCAGCAGCTCGCGCCGGCATTCCGCACGATCCTGCACGACGCCATCGCCGACCTGCCGCAGACCCGCGGCGATCACCAGCGCGAAACCCATCACCGACTCGCGTCCGGGACCGACCCGAACGCCATCACCGACGCGGTCCGCCGGGCCCGAGACGACCTCACCCACTCACCCGCAGTGGTCGTCGACCTCCTCGATCCCCTCGCCCGGCAGGGCGACACCGCAACGGGCGTGCACCTGCCGCTCTCGGTCGCCCTCGCGCGCACCGGCCAGCTCACTCGCGCGGCCACCACCGCCACCGAGGGGCTCGCGCACACCACCGACCCCGAGGAATTCGCCGGCCTGCGCGGCGTCCAGCTGTTCGCGCTCGTCGCGCGCGGCGAGACCCACCAAGCCCGGGCGCTCGTCGACGAGACCCTGGCCCTGCCGATCGACGACGCCGTCGCCGAACGCCTCGGTGACCTCCGACGACATGTCGGGCTCCTCGAGGGGCTCTCGCCGGTCCCGACGACTCCGTTCATCGACGTCTCCACCGACCTGAGCCGACGCTCGGCACCCGGTTTGACCACCGAAGGGCTGCGTCTGTTCCTCCTGGGACATCTCGACGCCGGGCTGCAGCTGACCTTGCAGGCCTCGGCCCGCGAGACCACCGACCCGGCCGGCCGTGGACCGCACCCCACCTCGGCCGACATCTGGCCGCCGCTGATCGAGCTCTACGCACGCGGCCCGGCCGCGGCCGCCGATCTCCTCACCGGCATGACCCGACTACGGACCAGCCGTGGCACCGACTGGATGACCGCATATCACGAATTCACCAGGGCTGGAATAGAACTCGGATTCGGCCACCTCGACGACGCGGCCGCCACGTGGGATGCCGGGCTGGAGCTCGCCGCCGGTGCCGACATGGGGTGGACGTCGCTGGCCGACGGCGGGCGCACGATGATCGACGTCCTGCGCGGTGACCTCGCCGCAGCAGCCACACGACTCGACGCCTGGGCATCCGGCGACGCGCCCGACCAGTTCGGCATCAAGGTGCACGAGCGCGTGCAGACCCTGCTGCTGGAATCCCGGCGCAAACTGCGCCCCGCCGCCGCGGCGGCCACCGCCAACTGGACCTCGCTGATGCAGCGACGGCTGTTCACCCACGCCACGATGTTCTCCGTCGATTTCGCGCGGATCGGCACCCGAGCCCAGGACCTGGCCCTCGTCGAGGCGGTGGCCGACGGCCTCGCCGCGTCCGGAGCCACCGAGCTGCCCTACCTCGCGGCCATCGCGGCGTTGGCCGGCGCCCGCTGCGATGCGTCGCTCGGGCGCGGCGATCTGCGCGCGGTGGTCGAGGTGGGCCGCGAATCGGCGGAGGTCCTGCACACCGCGGGTGATCAGTTGGTCGAGGCCTCCGCCTGGGAAGAAACTGCTTGTGCCGCAGCGGCTCTGGGCGATACCGAAGCCGCACGCGAGTATGCGCGGACCGCGCTGATGCTCACCCAGGGCATGGGCGCGGTCACCGCGTCATCCCGGATCGTCTCCCGCCTGCGGCCGATGGGTGTGCGCATGGACCCGAACACGGTCCGCGACCGGCCCACCCACGGCTGGGACAGTCTGACGCCCACCGAACGCACTGTCGCCGACCTCGTGGCGACGGGAGCCTCCGGCGCCGACGTCGCCGATCAACTGTTCATCTCTCCGCGCACCGTCCAAACCCATGTGTCGCACGCACTGGCGAAATTGGGGCTGAAAACCCGCGTCGAGCTGGCCGCTTACGTCGCCGGTCGGCATCGCGACTGACCCGACCCGGGTCTCGGTTGGCCGGAACAGCCCCGTGGTTGGCAGAGAAATCTCCGTGATGACGCAGATGTCTGCGTCACCGGCACGGACGAGAGTGGACGACAGAACGGCACACCACCGGCCGACCACTCCGACAAGGACACACGCCATGAACGCACTCCTCATGATCCTGGGGCTCGCCCCCTGGTTCGTCTTCTCGCTCGTCGCCCAGAACACCGGCGACAACGTCGCCCTCGCCGCAGGCGTCGCGTGCGCGATTGCCTTCGCGATGGCCGCGTGGGGCGCCTTCCGCGGCCGCAGCTGGAAGATCCTCGACGTCACCGCCATCGCCGTCTTCGGCATCCTTGCCGTGGTCGGGCTCTTCGCCGGCGATCAACTCAACGACACGCTCGCCAACTTCGCGCGCGGCGGACTGACGTTCGTGCTGGCGGCGATCATGCTGATCTCGGCATTCACCATTCCCTTCACCGAGCAGTACGCCCGCGAGAGCGTCGACCCGGCATTGTGGCATTCACCGATCTTCCGTGAGAAGAACCGTCGGATCAGCCTGCTGTGGGCGGCCGCGGTGTTCCTCATGGGCTGCTCCCACGTCGTCGCCGGAGTTCTCGCCGACAACGCCGCATCCGGCACCGCTCCGGGCAACGTCATCCTCAACTGGGTGATCCCGATCGTGCTGATCGTCCTGGCCGTCAAGCAGACCCAGCGCATCGCCGGAGCCCAGGTCCCCGCCACGGCCACCACCACCTCCTCGCATCAGGCCTGAAAGGCGCCCGCCATGAGTCTCACCTCGCCCTCCACCCGGCCGGCCCCGGTCGACCTCGCTCACCACAGCCACCTCACCGGGGTGTTCGCCCCGCAACGCGAGGAGGTCGACGTCGCCGACCTCACGATCCACGGTGACCTGCCCAACGACCTGCGCGGCAGCTATCTTCGCAACGGTCCCAACCCGCGCTTCGACCCGATCGGCTCCTACGTCTACCCGCTCGACGGCGACGCGATGGTGCACCGCATCAGCATCGCCGACGGCGCGGTGCGTTACACCAACAGATTCGTCCGCACGCCGATGGTTGTCGCCGAAGAGGCTGCCGGACACGCACTCTGGTCGGGAATCACCGATGGCTACGCGCCGGGCGCCGACGAAGTCGGACCGGAGCTCGCGGGCACCTTCCGCCAATTGCCCGACATCAACATCGTCTCGCACTCGGGACGTCTGATGGCGATGGCCGAATCCGACCGCCCCTTTCTGCTCGATCCGGCCGATCTCTCGACGCTCGGCCCGACCGACTGCGCGGGCGCGATGACCGTGGGCAGTACCGCCCACCCGAAGCTCGATCCGACGACCGGCGAGCTGGTCCTGTTCAACTACGCCCTCGACGCGCCGTACCTCACCTGGTCGGTGATCGCCGCCGACGGAACGGTCACGCGCACACCCACTCCCGTCGACGGACTGACCGAACCGGTGATGATCCACGATATGGCACTCACCTCACGGTATGTGGTGCTGTTCGTGTGCCCGCTCGTCTTCGACATCGAGGCGATGCTCACCGGTGGGTCACTGCTGTCGTGGCGTCCCGACGACGGCACCCGGATCGCACTGATCCCCCGCGACGGCGGCCCGATCCGGTGGGTACAGACCGATCCGTTCTGGGTGTGGCACTTCGCGAACGCCTTTGACAACGCGAACGCCTCTGACAACGCCGACGGCACCGTCACCGTCGACTACGTCGAGTGGACCTACCCGGGTGGCTTCGCCGACGTGAAGCGCCCGGCGTCGTCGACGCTGACCCGCGCGGTGATCGACCCGAACCGCGGGATCGTCCGCACCGTCCTGAGCGACCACGCACACAACATCGAGTTCCCGCGCGTCGACGACAGGCTGCTCACCGAAGACCATCGCCGGATCACCACGGTCGGGCACGGACCCCACGACAGCGACGTTCGCGACAGCCTCTGGTTCCACGATCTGGCCGCCGACACCGAAACCTGTTGGACCCCTGGTGATGCCATCGGTGAGCCGATCTTCATCCCGGGCGAGGGCCACGACTACTGGGGTGCGATCGGGACCGATCCCGACTCGATGCGCTCGAGGTTCTATCTCCTCGACGCCGACCGGCCGGCCGAGGGACCGATCGCAACGGTCGACCTGCCGATCCGCGTGCCCGCGGGGCTGCATGGGGCGTGGGTGGCCGGGGACTGAGGGAACGGCAACCCGAAGCGCTCGCGGAGTGTGCGTGCGGGATAACGACGGTGAAACAGCCCGCGTTTCTGCAGGATCGGGACGACGAGCGTCGAGTGGGCCGCCATTACCGTGCCGATGGCGTTGGCCCGCGCGGCGTCACCACCGATGGGCGCATGGCTGGGCGGGCGACTGGCGGCTCCCTGGTGATCTGCGGCGCGTCGGCCCTCGTGGCGTCGATGGCTGCTCCCCCCGCTGCGCGGCGGCCGGTCAGTGCAGACTCGCCGTGACAACCTCGGCCAGGTACGCCGGTCCGGTCACATTCGCAGCATGTCCCTGTCCCGAGAGTATGTGGTGTGCAACAACATCGGGTAGCACATCGCCGAGTTCTGCCAGTCGTCGGCGCAGGTGTGGTGGGCTGTCCTCGCCTTCGATGAAGGTCACCGGCAGCCCGACCGTGCGATAGAGGTCGACCCCGACGCCGAGGCCGTCGATGGCCTCGGTGTCGGCGAGTTGCCCGGCTGCGTGGCGGGTCATGTACTCGGCCGTGGTGGGGTTGCCCAACAGATGCGTCACCAGGTGGTCGGGCATGCCGACGATGTCACGCAGATGGATCCGCATGGCCTGTGCGGCGTCACCGGCATCGAAGGCGGCCCGCGCAGCACTCTCCGCGACGCCACCGATCAGACTCGTGGTCGGGACCGGCGGCTCGTAGAGCACCAACTCGGAGAACAGGTTCAGATGCTCGGCAGCCGCACACAGCAATGCCGTCGCTCCTGACGAGTGCCCCACCCCGACGACCGGTGCACCACTGGCCCGCGTGACCGCCGCGATGTCGCTCACCTCTCGGCTCATCGTGTGCGGCAGCGTGATCACTGCGTCTGGCTCGTAGATCCGCCGGTTCATGATCACCACCCGATGCGCGTCGGCGAGGTGCTCGGCAACGGCGCTCCACGAGGTCGCGTCCCCACCGCCGGGTGACACGACGAGGATCGTGGGACCGGCTCCGTGGACGTGCGCGGACAGGACGTGTCCGTCGTCGGCGATCGCGGTCAGCATTGTCATACAGACAGGGTTGCGCAGGTGGCTGTCGTGGCGCTGTCGTCGGCTTACGCGCAGGGGCAAGCGTTGCAGGGGGTTGCCCGCACCTGGAGGTCGTGCAACGCTCCGCAACCCTGTCACCACCTTGTGATGCAGCTCATAGTGTTGCGGACTGCCCAACGCAGACCTCGAGGAGCGCAGTGCCATGACGATGACCACCGGTGTCGAACCGCCCGCCGACCAGCAGAATCCGGCGCCACCGCCCGACTCCCGCCGATGGCTTCTGTTCGGGGTGTCGAACCTCGTCGTCGTCGTCGTGGTCTCGGCGCTCAGCTGGTATCTGCTCGCCGATCCGACGTCGAGCCCGTGGCACTTCTATCCGTTGCCGTTCAACGCCGCATTGTTCTGGGCGATTCTGTTCATCGTCTTCATCGGCTTCAACTCCGAGTTCGTGGGATTCGACCGGCTCAGCCAGCCCCTGCGCGGCATCGCCGTCCTCGTCTCGACGGCGGTCTTCGCCGTCGCCGTGACCTGGCTGCTCGGTAGCGGACTGGGTGCGCTGTTCGGGGACTTCGCGGGTTCCCGCGCCGGCGGCATGGGCTACTTCTCGGGCGCCCTCTTCGTGTTGTTCGGGTTCGGGACGTGGGTGATGGTGGTGCTCAACTGGCAGCACTGGCCATGGACCGCGCTGGGGATGAAGCAACCGTTGATCGGACTGTGCGAGATCGCATTCGTGGCCATCCCCACGCTGGCGCTCTACATCGTCATCGGACTGCCGGCCGTATCGTCGTCAGTGACCAATCCGATGATGTCGCTCGACACCGTGCTCGGATGGTTCTATTCGATTGTGGTGTCGGTGATCCTGACCGGTCAGACACTCGACAACTGGCCGTGGAAGCTGTTCGGCGGCGGCGGAAAAACGGCGCTTGCCGCGACGATCGGCAACGCCGTGCTGGGGACGGCGATCTACTTCGTGATGCTCCCGTTGGCCAAACTGCTCGTCGGCTCCCAGGCCTCGGCCGAACTGGGCAACACCATCCATCAGTTTCCCGCACAGATCGGCGTGTGCTGGGCGTTCTGGATGATCTTCTGGGCGAACGGCTTCGGCAACCGATTCGCACCCGGGGTCCGTGCGGTGCTGACCCTTGTCCTGGCCGTCGGCACCTTCCTGCTCTATTACCGGTTTGCCGCAGGCCATGTCCTCCACGAACCCGGCGTCGCCTCCGGATTGTCCGGCAACGCATTGGGATTCGTCGACTGGCTGGTGCTGTGGACACTGATCTACGTGGTCGCGTTCCAGTCAATGGGGTTGCGCCGGCTTGTCGACGATCCGGAGTCGGCGGACGTCGGTTAGCGAGGATTCGGCTGCAGCCGAGCCCGGCCTCGCCTGTTTTCAGTCATTTTGCGAGCAGCTCTGCGGCAAAAGCCCAGGTCGCGAGCGCTGGCTACTTTGCGAATGACTGAAAGCAGGCGAGTGGTCGTGGCTTTGCCTCTGAACTGGCCATGAAGTATCGATAACGCACCAGGAGGTCTTTATGCTGAATCGATGTGGCTGGGGATATTCATCGGAGCCGGATCGCTCGTGCTACCCGCCGCCCTCCTCGCGCTGTTTGCCAGACATCTTCGGCGCCGACAACGGCAGCGCACCCTCGGGGGTTACAACAGTGCCGTACTGGGCTACACCTACGGCGGGGTTCCCGCCTACGATCCACCAGCACGCACCGACAGTGCTGCGTGGACAACGACAATCGAGCAGCATCCTCCCGATGAGGATGTCACCACTTGACGACATGCGGGATGCGTCCGACTCCCGGTAGGGATGGACGCGGTACGAAACCAGCTTCGGCACAAGGGGTCTCGAGGCTCGTCGCTGGCGCTCCTCGGCACCTCGACCAGCGGGTGGGGACACCAGCGACAGCGGGACGACGCCGACGAGCGGGCGCTCAACCAGCGGGTGAGGACAACCACAGGCCGTCGATCCCCAGCAAGGGTCGGACTTAGCGCGTATATTGCCCAATTCGCCCATAACGCTTGCGGATTCGCGGAAAGCGGGGATGATTACCTAGGCTAAGAAAATGCCTGATCCTGCACCTGCCGGCCACAGGCCGTCGCCTCTGCACTGGGCGCACGCCCACGTCGTCGAGCGTCACCTGCATTCGTTGGCCGCGCTCATCCGCCGCAAGCCTCCGCTGACACAGGAGTCGATCACTGTTGTCGACCAGCCGATGCTCAAGCGAGCGATCGGGGCGGCGGCGCTGGGAAACATGATGGAGTGGTTCGACTTCGGTGTGTACGGCTATCTCGCCGCCACTCTCGGCAAGGTCTTCTATCCGGATGCGTCGTCGAGCGCGCAGCTGTTGGCAACCTTCGCGACCTTCGCCGCAGCGTTCCTCGTGCGTCCGCTCGGCGGATTCTTCTTCGGCCCGCTCGGTGATCGGGTCGGCAGGCAGAAGGTGCTCGCCGTCACGATGATCATGATGGCCGCCGGCACCTTCGCGGTCGGCTGCATCCCGTCCTACGGCGCCATCGGAATCTGGGCGCCCATCCTCCTACTTGTGGCGCGCATGATCCAGGGGTTCTCGACCGGCGGTGAATACGGTGGGGCCACCACCTTCATCGCCGAATACTCCCCCGATCGCCGACGCGGATTCCTGGGCAGCTGGCTCGATTTCGGCACATTCATCGGTTACTCGCTCGGCTCCCTGATGGTGACCGTGCTCAATGCCGCGCTCGGCGACGACACAATGACGTCGTGGGGGTGGCGCATTCCGTTCTTCATCGCGGGTCCGATGGGACTGATCGGCCTCTACCTGCGGATGCGGTTGGAAGACACACCGGCATTTCAGAGACAGCTCGACGAGCACGACGCCAAGGTCAAACAGACCGAGAGCGCCGGCCGCGAGATCGGCACCATCTTCGTTCGCTTCTGGCGACCGCTGCTGGTGTGTATCGGCCTGGTCATTCTCTACAACGTCACCAACTACATGATCACCGCTTATCTACCAACCTATTTCACCGACGTCGTCGGTCGCGGCCAGCTCAGCTCCGACCTCCTGGTCTTGCTGTCGATGCTGGTGGTGGTCGCCCTGATCGTCTTCCTCGGTCGGCTGAGCGACCACATCGGCCGCCGACCCATCTTCGCGATCGGCGCGATCCTGCAAATCGTGGTCGCCGTACCGTGTTTCATCCTGTTCGGAATGGACACCATCTGGGCGCCGATCGTCGCATGCGTGGTGTTCGGCGTCATCCTGGCATGCTTCGCCGCGCCGACCGCCTCGACGCTGCCCGCCCTGTTCCCGACCTCGGTACGCTACGGAGCGCTGTCGATCGGATTCAACATCGCGGTCTCGGCATTCGGCGGTACCACCCCGCTGGTCACCTCGGCGCTGGTGAGCGCCACCGGCAATCACCTGATGCCCGGCTTTTATCTGATCGGTAGCGGGATCGTCGGTCTGGTTGCCGTCGTGTTCCTCCGCGAATCCGCCCGGCAACCGCTGAACGGCTCTCCACCACAGGTGGATTCACCGGACGAGGCCGAACGCACCTATGTTGCGGCCCGAGAATCGGCGGCGTCGCTGAGTGCCTGATGCGGGCGCTGCTCTCAGACCGAGCAGTTCGGCGAGGTCACGTCCGCTCCGCCGGCGATCCGGCTGACGACGCCATTGCTGATGGTAAACGAGAGTTGTCCACCAGGGACTGTGGCGAAGTAACCCGGCCGGGCGAAGGGACCGTTCTGCGGAATCGGTTGAGCGTCAGGGTAGGCGGCGGTCACGGCACTTTGCGGGTCGCCGAGTCCGACACCCTTCTCGGTGGTGACCGCGGGACCGGTGGCGCTGGTACCGGTGGCCACCACGCACCGGACGGGATGGCCGTCGACGTAGAACTCGTTCTGCCCGCGCACCGCAGGACCGCGTGCTCCGTCACCCTTGGGAACGTCAATCCCGTTGCTGCGACGGCTGCTTGTACCGACATGCCGACCTTGACCACCCCCGATGACGTGGGCGTCAGCTGATTTCCGGACCAGGCACCGGAACCCGATGCGGCCGTTGCTGATGGCGGCTGTCGATGAGCCGGTGTCGGGCGAAGTCGGGTCGACGTAGTCGCCCTAGCAGATCTTGATGGATCGGCTCGGGTCGAAGTGTTCGCCGTGCTGCGGGAAGAACCATTCGATGGCCCGATACCGCTGGGCACCGTCGCAGGTGCCGAGGTCGAAGGCGACGACGGTTGCTTGTTCGGCATGTTGCTCGGCAACGATCTCACCGGAGCCTCCGTACAGGGCCGAGCCGGTTCCGGTGGCCTGCGGGCCGCCCCATGACGACCACACCACGTTGTTGACGATCCCGGTGGGATCACCACCGTTGAAGATCTCCGACGGCCGGACCTCGCCGTATCCCTTTTGATAGGGGCTCCACACCTGGCCGAGCGTCGCGTTGACCACCAGTGGCGCCGTACTCGATGACGCAGTCGGGTCAACGGCAGACGACTGCTCCCCGGACGGCGATCCGTTCACCGACGTGCACGCCGCCGTCGCGGTGAGCAGTGCCGCACAACCAAGAGTGAGCATCGCCCGGGCAAATCGCATCGTGTCTCCTTGAAAGTTCCTGCGGCGCAGGCCCGGAGCGTAACAGCGCAGCAACCCTGCAGCCGGCTGATCGGCCTGGCACGTGCCCGAATTCGTGTGTTCGGACGATAGAACTCACTAGCATTTCCTTGATCTCCGACAAATCCGGCACGGCGGTGGTGGGTCGCTCATTTCCGAGTACCGCCCATGCATCACACAGCTTCTGTTTAGGGTGACTAAAAGGTGCCGCAATTGCCGTGAGCACAGTTTGTTGCGTTATGCGCAACGCCTGGGTGCCTGCTGGAAGGAGGAGATGTGACCATCTCGCCCGAGACCGACAGCGCGGCCACCGCGTCCGCAGCCGGGCCCGCGCTACGCGCCGAGCATGTCTACAAGGTGTTCGGACGCCGACCCGACGAGGCCGTCACCCGCCTGCGCGGGGGCGCTGACGCCGACGACGTGAAGGACCTCGGTACCGCCGCGGTCATCGACGCCACCTTCGATGTCGCGCCCGGTGAGATCTTCGTCGTGATGGGTCTGTCCGGATCGGGCAAGTCGACGTTGATCCGCACCCTCAACGGACTGTGGAAACCTTCGGCCGGTTCGGTGTTCATCGGCGACGTCGACCTCGCCGCGGTGAACGACAAGCACCTGCGGCAGATCCGCCGCGACTCGATCTCCATGGTGTTCCAGCACTTTGCGCTTCTGCCGCACCGCACCGTGCGAGACAACGCCGCTTACGCATTGCGGGAAAAGGGAATTGCCAAGACCGAACGGCTTGAGCGCGCCGACCACTGGCTCGAGACAGTCGGCCTACGCGGGTGGGGCGACCGCTATCCCCGCCAGTTGTCCGGCGGTATGCAACAGCGCGTCGGATTGGCTCGCGCACTGGCCGCCGAGACGCCGATCCTGTTGATGGACGAGGCCTTTTCGGCGCTCGACCCGCTGATCCGCCGGGAGATGCAGGATCAACTCGTCGAATTGCAGGCGTCCCTGGGCAAGACGATCGTGTTCATCACCCATGATCTCAACGAGGCGATGTACGTCGGCGACAGGATCGCCGTCATGCGGTCCGGCCGCATCGTCCAGATCGGTTCGGCCGAACAGATTCTCACCGAGCCCGCCAACGACTACGTCGCCAAGTTCACCGCCGAGGTCGACCGCACCCGCGTGCTGACCGCAGCGTCGGTGCTGCAACCCGCGCCGGTGGTACTGCCCGTCACCGCCGGACCGCGGGAGGCGATCCTCGCGATGCGTCACCACCAGACCGATCGCGCGCTGGTCACCGACGACGGCCGACTGCTGGGTTACCTCACCGACGACGACATCGCCACCATGCCCGACGACCCGCCGGATCTGCGACCACTCGTGCGCACCGACTCGCTGGTCCGGGTCGACGTCTCGACGCCGATCGCGGAATTGTTCGCCCCGTCAGCACGATCCGCAGCGCCGCTGGTGGTGACCGACGACGACGGCCGGCTGCGCGGTGTGATTCCGCGGACCGGTCTGCTGGCCGCGCTCGCCCCGCGTGAGGAGAACAACGCATGAGCTTCGTCAACCCGCGCATCCACGTCGGCGACGCCATCGAGTCGGCCTTCAATTGGCTGACCGACCATGCCGGTTGGCTGTTCGACGCCATCAAGACGGTCATCACCGGTCTCTACGATGCGTTCAACACGGTGCTGTCGAGTCCGCCGTACTACGTGATGATCGTGATCTTCGCGGTGCTGGCGTTGCTGGCCGCCGGGTGGCGGCAGGGGTGGAAGCTCGCGATCTTCGCGGTGATCGGCTTCTACTTCATCCGCGCCTTCGACCAGTGGGTCAACGCGATGAACACCATTGCGCTGGTTCTGGTCTCGGTGATCATCGCGCTGATCATCGCACTGCCCATCGGTATCCTCGCCGCCCGCAGCCGGGTGGTGTCCTCGATCGTGCGCCCCGTTCTCGACCTGATGCAGACGCTGCCCGGGCTGGTCTATCTGGTCCCGGTGATCATCGTCTTCGGCATCGGCCCCACTCCCGGTGTGGTGTCGACTCTGATCTTCGCCATGCCCCCGGGTATCCGCTTGACCGAGTTGGCGATCCGTCAGGTTGATCCCGAAGTGGTCGAGGCCGGACAGGCTTTCGGCTCCAGCCCGGCTCGCATCCTCGGCCAGATACAGATCCCCTTGGCCATGCCCACGATCATGGCGGGTATCAATCAGGTCATCATGCTGGCGCTGTCGATGGTCGTCATCGCCGGATTCGCCGGAGCCGGCGGGCTCGGCGGCCAGGTCAACGAGGCGTTGCAGACGCTCAACCTCTCGCTCGGTTCCGAAGCCGGTCTGGCCGTGGTGATCATCGCCGTCTACCTCGACCGGCTGAGTTCGGCGATCGGCAACCGCGGCCGCGTCGCACAACTCTGAACACCCGAGACCGTGAAGTAGTGAAGTGAAGTAGGGAAAGAGGGTAGGTAGAGATGAGAAAGATGACGAGAAAGCTCGGGGTGCTCGCCGCCGCGGTGACGGTCGGCGCACTGGCTCTGAGCGGCTGTGGTGCGTCGAACTCGAACTCCGACAGCGGCTCCGGCGGAACCGGCAGCGCCACCAACGATCTCGCGTCGAAGTACGCGAACTGTTCGCTGACGCAGGGCAAGGCACCCGCGGGCAGCCTCGGCGCCGGCAGCGACACCAACGTCACCATCGGTGCGTTCAGCGGATGGGACGAGTCGACGGCCACCGCCTACCTGATGAAGAACATCCTGCAACGCAACGGCTACACCGCCGACGTCAAAACCCTGGACGCGGCAGCCGCTTTCACCGCGGCGTCCAAGGGCGACGTCGACGTGCTGACCGACGTGTGGTTGCCGAGCACGCACAAGACCTACATCGACCGCTACGGCGATCAGCTCGAACCGCTCGGCTGCTGGTACGACAACGCGAAACTGACCATCGCCGTCAACGATTCGTCGCCCGCGCAGTCGATCGGCGACCTGAAATCGATGGCGTCGCAGTACAACAACACCCTCGTCGGCATCGAGCCCGGCGCCGGTGAGACCGCGATCGTCAAGGACAAGGTGATCCCGGCGTACGGTCTGCAGGATCTCACCTTCACCACCTCATCGACCGCGGCGATGCTCGCCTCGATCCGCAAGGCCGAAGCCGACAACACCAACGTCGCGGTCACCCTGTGGAAGCCGCATTGGGCGTACTCCGCGTTCAAGATCCGCGACCTGCAGGACCCGAAGGGTGCGCTCGGCGGCAAGGAGGGCCTGTGGAACTTCGCGACCAAGGGCTTCGGTGAGAAGGACCCCAAGGCCGCGCAACTGTTCAAGAACCTCGTCCTTCCCGACGCCGACCTGTCGGAGCTGGAGAATCTGATGACCCAGAAGTACGGCGGCACCAATCCCGACGGTGCGGTGACCGAATGGTTGTCCACGCATCCGCAGTTCGAGAGCCAGATCGTGGCCGGCCAACTCGGCTGAGCACACCGACCGATCGACGAGCACGCCCCCGGCCCAGGGTCGGGGGCGTGCTCGTGCCCAATCCGCAACCTGTCTGCCAGGCAATCCTCACGATGTCGTCAGCCACCCACCAGACCAGAGGCGCATCGTAGATGCTGGTGAGCCACTCCCGGGCCCACCGACGTTCCACCGGCGTCTGCGGAGGTTGATCATGAGTGTGGTTGTCGGACTTCATCTCCAATCCGATCACGTACGCGTTGCGGTCATCCGCGACCCGGTTGCCGGCGGGCGAACGGCCTCCGCCGACCGATCTGTCGGTTCGGTCCGGATCGACTCGCAGTACACCTTCCCGGCCGCGCTGCGCTGGCCCGCGCACACCGCCGCCGCCCTGCCCGATCGGCGTCACGTCGATGCCACCTACCGCCACTTCGTCGACCACCTCGGTGATCCACGTCCGCTGAGCGCACCCGGCGGTCCGGACCGGCTCGCCGACGACCTCGCCGCCCGGCTGCTCGTCGTCGTGGTCGCTCAGATCGAGGCCGCTGTCGGCGAACATGTCACTCGGCTGCTCATCGCGCACCCGACCTATTGGACCGTCCCGCAGGTGTCGCTGTTCCATCGCGGTCTCGTCGACGCCGGACTCACCGACCATCGGGCGCTGCTGCTCGTCCCCGACACCGACGCCGCACTCGAATGGGTGGATCACTGCGACGGTCTCGACCGGGCGCACGGCGTGACCATCTGCGACCTGCGCGACGACAGCGCCGTCGTCGGCTATGCGCGCCGGCCACGCTCGGGACACCTGACGACCATCACCGCGCACCGCTTCCCCGGATTGGGGGTGTGCCACCTCGACGACGGCCTCGAGCATCGTGTCTTGGCCAAGGCCGCCCATGCCGGACATCCGGTGCCGCCGCATCCGGCGCTGCTCGCCCAGGTGCGAGCGCACTGCGCGGAAGTCCGAACCACGTTGCGCACCATGTCGACCCGGATGGAGGTTGTCACACCGGGCATCCGCGGACTCGAACAGCACGGTGTGACGCTCACCCTCGACGACCTCTACGGCCTCGCCCGCCCGCAGGCGGCCGAGATCGTTCGTGCCCTGCAGCGCTGCGGTGACACCGATCCCGACCACGTCGTACTCATCGGCGCTGCCCCGACGTTCCCGCTGCTCGCCGACAGCGTGGCCGCCCGGTTCGACTGTCCCGTCGTCATCCCCGCCGACGCCGAGTTCGTCTGTGCGCGAGGCGCAGCGCTGTTTGCCGCCACCTCGCCGGTGGTGGCACCGATGACGCAGGCGTGAGGAGCACCCCGGCCATGGTTGCCGCGGTTGTCGGTGCCTCGTGATCCACTGGGGCCATCCCGATCGAGGAGTTGCCCGTGACCGCATCGTCAGAGAACAGCCGCCGCAAGAAGATCCTGTACGTCGACATGGACAACACCCTCGTCGATTTCCAGTCCGGGATCGACCGGCTCTGTCCACAGGATCACGCCGCCTACGACGACGCTCCGGGCATCTTCGCGTTGATGGACCCCAAACCGGGTGCCATCGAGGCGTTCATCGAGCTCAGCGAGTTGTTCGACGCCTACATCCTGTCCACGGCACCGTGGCACAATCCGTCCGCGTGGTCGGACAAACTGCTGTGGGTTCACAAGCATTTCGGGGTCGACGAGGGCGCCCCGGTGTGGAAGCGGCTGATCCTCTCGCACCACAAGAACCTCAACCGTGGAGACTTCATCATCGATGACCGTGAACTGCGGGGCGTCAAGGAGTTCGTGAGCGACCACAAGGGCGTCCACATCCACTTCGGTACCGCAGTCGGTCTGCAGGACTGGCCGTCGGTCGTCGCCCACATGCGCACCCTCGCCTGAGCCGGGTTCCCGCCGCAGATGTGCGTCACCCAGTAGCGTTGGCGTCGTGCAGAACACGGTGCATCTGATTGCGTACGCGGATCGGTTCGGCGGTAGCCTCGCCGGACTCACCGCACTCTTGCGAGGCCCCTTCGGCGGTGTGTTCGGCGGCATCCACGTGCTGCCGTTCTTCACCCCGTTCGACGGTGCCGACGCCGGATTCGATCCCGTCGACCACACCCGCGTCGATCCTCGTCTGGGGAGCTGGGCCGACATCACAGAGCTCGCGACCACACACGAGGTGATGGCCGATCAGATCATCAACCACGTGTCGGCGGACTCGGCGCAGTTCCGTGACGTCGTAGCCCACGGCGATGAGTCAGACTATGCGCCAATGTTTCTCACGCTGTCGTCGGTGTTCCCGAACGGGGTCACCGAGGACCAGCTGACGGCCATCTACCGGCCGCGGCCCGGGTTGCCGTTCACGGCCATCGCGCTCGGCGGGCGTGTGCGGTACGTGTGGACCACCTTCACCGCCGCCCAAATCGACATCGACGTGCGGTCGGCGCCGGGCCGGGCTTACCTCGACTCGATCCTCGACGCGGCCACCGATGCCGGGGTGCGCGCGCTACGTCTCGACGCCGTCGGATACGCGATCAAGACACCGGGAACCTCGTGTTTCATGACACACGAGACCATCACCTTCATCGACGAGTTCGCGGCGAAAGCGCACACGCGCGGCGTCAAGGTCCTCGTCGAGGTGCACTCGCATTTCGCGCGGCAGATCGCCATCGCGCGCTCGGTCGACCGCGTCTACGACTTCGCTCTGCCCGCATTGGTGTTGCATACCCTCTACACAGCCGATGCGCGTGCACTGGTGCGATGGCTGCAGATCCGCCCCGACAATGCCGTCACCGTGCTCGACACCCACGACGGCATCGGGGTCATCGACGTCGGGCCCGACCCGGTCGAGGGTCCCGGCCTGCTCACCCCCGAGGAAGTCGACGAGCTCGTCGAGGAAATCCACCGGCGCACCGGCGGCACGAGTCGCCTCGCCACGGGCACGTCGGCAGCGAATGTTGATATCTACCAGGTCAATTCGACGTTCTACGATGCTCTCGGGCGTGACGACGAGCGCTATCTGAGCGCCCGCGCGCTGCAGTTGTTCGTGCCGGGCATCCCGCAGGTCTATTACGTCGGGCTGCTGGCCGGCGGCAACGACATGGAGTTGCTCGATCGGACCGGCGTCGGCCGCGACATCAATCGCCACCACTACACGCATGCCGAGATCGCCGAGGACCTCCGCCGCCCGGTGGTCGGCGCGCTGCTGGCGTTGTGCCGGTTCCGCAACACCCATCCGGCGTTCGACGGGCCGTGTGAGACCACACTCGCCGACGGGCATCTGCGGTTGCTGCGGCGCGGGCGGGCAGTGGCGCAGGCATGGGCGCGCGCCGACGTCGATCTCGCGACCGGTGTCACCGAGGTGGCGTGGGGTGACGGCGAGCGCGAGTGGTCGGCGCCCGCGGCCGAGCTCGCGAGCAGGTGGGGTGTGTCGTCCGAGGTGAGCTGACGGCGGCCGTCGGCCGTTCCGAAAGTGTCGTACCCCTGCCCTATCGTCATCGGTGAAGGGAACGTTCCCTTCGCGACCGGAGGGAGAAACGATGCGCACCAATGATTTCGATGCATCCATCGACGACGCCCAGCAGGAGTTCCGCAGCGAATTCGCCGCATTCCTCCGTGAGCTGACCGCCGCCGATCTCACCTGGATCGAACAGGACCCCAGCATCCCGGAGGGCCCGCACGGGCGGATCGACATCCGGTACACGCGGGCACATCGGGTGCGGCTCACCGTGGACTCGTTCACCTTGCACACCTCCGTCGACTGCTACCGGGTACAGGTCGGACAGCTACGCGCACTCGGCTGGCGCCGGCTGGCCGACGGTTCCTACATTCTCGAGGGTGGACATGCCCGCGCCGACGAGATGGCCGCTGCCATCGTCGACACCTTCCGTCAGGTGTGGGAGACGGTGCATCCGACATTCCTGCGCGCACCGTTCCTCGCCGACGAGCCGCCCCGCGTCGAGCCCACGCTGCGCGCCGGGGTCGTCCCGCACGGTCCGGAACATCTGCAGACTCTCGTCGTCTCGATGCTCGAGGAGGTCACCGGCCAGCACATCGAGGTCGACGACGACGGAGACGTCGTGTTGCCCACCGAGCCACCGTCGTGGTTGCGGGTGCACGAGGATCTGCCGCGGTTGGTGGCGTTCGCGATGCTCACCGATTCCGTCTCCGATCCCCTCGTCGCGGCACCCTACATCGCAGCGCAACCGACCTCGCGCGACGGTATCCGGGTGATGCTGCGTCAACGGCAGGTGTTCGCGCACCGCGTCATCGACGTCACCGTGTTCTCCGGCGACAACCTGCGGGCCGGCCTGGCCGACTGGTTCGGCTTCATCGACGATGACGTGCCGCGCATCGTCGCACGCGTGCGCGCACGCTCCGATACCGTTGGTGCAGAATCGAATTCGCCGGCCGAAGCCGACGATTCGGATCCGCTGCCGGACACCCTGCTGGCGGTGCTGCAACTCGACACCGACAACGCAGTGCTCAGTCCCCGCGAGATCGCCCAGATCTGCGGGTACGACCGCGCGGAAATGCTGCAGCTGATCCGCACATGTGAGGAGCAGTACTTGTCGTGGGCACAGTCCGCCGAGGAGGCCGACGACCCGGAGGAGGCGCAGGCGTGCCGCCACGAGGAGCAGGGCTGGCGGGTGACCACCGACAAGTTCCGTGCCGCGCTGCGGGTGGTGGTCCTGCCCGACGACGAGCCGCGACCCCGGATGCGTCCGGCTGGATGAGGGTAGGCCTCTCCTTATTCTCACTTAGCAGATAAGTGAGGGTATGGTGGGCGCATGCTCTCAGTTATTTCGTTCAGATAGGTGAACGTCGCGAATGTGGCCGGCCATCGACTACGAGTACCTTGACTGGACACCGACAATTCCGGCCGAGTTGCTCACGCGTGCGCAGCGGGACCGTCATCGCGGACCCTACCGCGCCGCCGTCGTGCCGCTCATCGCCGACAAGACTCCGGCTGTCCCGGCGCCGCTGGCGACACTGGTATCCGAGGCAAGTGCGATGATCGCCCGTTTCGACGCCGAGTTCGGCAGCGAGATAGCGTCGTTCGCCACCATCCTGCTCCGCTCCGAGTCTGCCTCGTCATCCCAGATCGAAAACCTCTCGTCCGGCGCAAAACAGATAGCCCTCGCACAGCTCGGGAGCACCGAGAAGCGCAACGCGACCGCCATCGTCGGCAACGTCGCTGCGATGAGCGCGGCGATAGCGCTGGCCGACCGATTGGACGCCGACACCATTCTCGCCATGCATCGCGCACTGCTCGAGAACCACGATCCGGCGATCGCCGGCGCCTGGCGCACCGATCAGGTATGGATCGGTGGCTCTGGAGCGGGTCCACACGGCGCCGACTTCGTAGCACCCGCCGCGCGATACGTGCCCCAACTCATCGATGATCTGTTGACCTTCGCGCGCCGCACAGATCAGCCGCCACTGCTCGCCACCGCAATCGCACATGCCCAGTTCGAGACGATCCACCCCTTTCCGGACGGGAACGGACGCACCGGTCGGGCGCTGGTGCAGTCCATGTTTCGCCACCACGGAATGACCCACACCGTCACGATTCCGGTCTCGGCAGGAC
The DNA here is from genome assembly GCF_030077625.1 of Gordonia sp. L191. Classification (NCBI taxonomy): domain Bacteria; kingdom Bacillati; phylum Actinomycetota; class Actinomycetes; order Mycobacteriales; family Gordoniaceae; genus Gordonia; species Gordonia sp. L191. Next base: position 5,195,129 of record NZ_CP125996.1, read on the forward strand.
TACTCGCCGACACCGGACACTATTTCGCCACCCTCGATGCGTATCGCGAAGGCGATGTCGTCCCCATCATCGAGACGATGGCCAACGCAGCGATGTCTGCGATCGCCCAAGCAACCGACCTGGTGTCGGAGCTTCGGCGAATCCGCAGTCACTGGCGCGATATCGTCCGGGTTCGTGGTGGGTCCTCGGCTCAACGGCTTCTCGATGTTGTTCTGCGCCAACCGGTCGTGGACACCAAGACAGTGGCCGGCGAGCTCGGCATCTTGCCGGCAAATGCCAGCCGGGCCATCGGCCCGCTCGTGGAGGCCGGTGTCCTGGTGGAATTCACCGGCTTCCGACGTAACCGGATGTGGCAAGCCGTAGAGGTGACAGCAACACTCGATGACTTCGCGGCGCGGGCGATGCGCCGCCGCCTGCCGTAATGCTGCGAGTACCTTGCGGCGACCACTACTCCCTCTTCGTCAGCGACGACTCCTTGTGTGCGGCTTTTGCTCCGGTCTTGTCGGATTCGACGATCCAGTAGGGCTCGTCATCGGACGCGTTGAACTTCTGGCCCTCGAACGTGAACGGGGAGGTGCGTTTCTCGCGAGCCGTACCGTGAGTGGTGCCCTGCGAGGTGTTCCATTCGACGGTGTCGTTGGTGGTGATGGACATGAGCCGAGGATGGTCCGCTCATCGGGCGCCGTCACCGGAGAGGCTGAGGTTGATGCGCAGTCGACACCCCGGCGAGCACGTGGTCACGCGCCGGTCACGTCAGGCGGAGTCCGCGGCCACCTCGGCGGCTCGGTGCAGTTGGTCGGGGTCGGCGCTGGTGGGAATCAGCTGGACCTCGTCGGTCCCGATGTCGGCGAACGCCGACAGCACTGTCCGCAACTCGTCCTCGGTCCCGGCCCAGCCGGTGGTCGGGGCCATCGCGTCGACGAACTCCGACGGTATCCAGTTCATGTAGCGACGCAGGTGTCGGTGGATCTGCGCACGCGGCGCGTCACCGTCGCCGAAGGCGAACCAGAACGAGGTGGCCAGGTGCGGCGCCGGCCGCCCGGCGTCGGCCCACGCGGCGCGTGCGATGTCGAAGAGTTCGCGTTGCCGCGTGAGATCGAGGTCGAGGGTCACCCCGGCCACGCCGGACGCCCAGGCGGCGGCGCTGCGGATGGTGGCCGGACCCGTTGTCCCGACGTGTAATTCGGGACCGCCGGCCTGGACGGGCGGCGGCCCGACCGGTCGGGTGGCGCCGGTGAGGTTCTCCCCCGCCCACACCCGGCGCATGATCTGGGCACGTTCACCGAGGACGCGCATACGTTGGGTGGCGAGGTCGGCGCCGACGGCGCGATAGTCCTCGTGGCGGCCGCCGATACCCAGGCCCACGGTGAGCCGGCCGCCGCTGAGCACGTCGCCGGTTGCCAGAGCCTTGGCCAACATCACCGGATCGTGCAACTGCGGGACAACGACCGTGGTCACCAGCCGCACGCGGCTCGTCCACGCGGCGAGTGCGCCGAGCAGCGTCAGGGTGTCGGGGTTGTCGAAGGCGACTCGCTCACCCCAGCACAGTGACGAGAACGGTCCGTCGTCGATGGCCGTCGCCCAGGACCGCAAGACGTCGGCGTCCAGGTCGGGCTCCATCACGGGCAGCGTCATTCCGATGCGCACGAGAGGGATCGTGACACGGCCGACTCACCTGCTCGCCTGTTTTCAGTCATTGCCGTGAGTAGCAATCGATCGCGACCTGGGGTTTTGCCGAATCTCTACTTTCGAAATGACTGAAGACAGGCGAGGGCAACCGCAGATGGGGTGCGGCGGCGCCTGTTGCGGCCGAAGGACGCCGATGTGCGACAGTCCTCGATATGGATTCGTGGACCGCTGCCGCCCTGGACACCGCCGACACGTGCTGGACCGGCATGGTCGCTGTGCTCGAGGAACTCACCGACTCCGGGGTTCACCGACGGCTCCCCGTCGACGGGTCGAACTCGCCGTATGCGGTGGCCCACCACTGCGTGGAGATGACGCGATGGTGGCTCGGAACCTTCGGATGCGGTCTCGCTCTGCCGCGGGATCGGGCCGCGGAGTTCGAGGCGACCGGCTCGCTCCCCGAGCTTCTCGCACGTATCCGAAGCACCCGCACCGACATGGTGACGTGGACCGAACAGATCCTTCGTGACGGCATCGCCGCTCGGGATGCGACGGGTACGACAGCCGACGTCGACCTCGCGACCGTCTCACCGCAGTGGGTGATCCTGCACGTGGTGCACGAACTCGCCCAGCATCTCGGTCAGATGCAGGTCACCCGGGATGTGTTGCGGGCCTGAGGCCGTCGACCTGAGGCTCCTCGCCCTACTCGGCGTCCTCGTCCAACTTCCCCGACAGACGCAGGACCCCTCGCAACAGCGCACTGTGGTCCAGGCCTCCGTCGCCGTTGGCGCGGGCTGAGGCCATCAGCGTCGCCACGAGTGACCCGACCGGGGTGACCACACCGGCATCGCGGGCTGCGGCCGTGACGATTCCGAGGTCCTTGTGGTGCAGCTCGATCCGACCGCCCGGCGCGAAGTCACGCTCGATCATGCGGTGCGCCTTGTGGTCGAGGACGGTGGAGCCGGCCAGGCCGCCGGCGAGAACGCCGACGGCGGCGGAGGTGTCGACGTGGTGGGCTTCGAGGAAGACCACCGCCTCGGCGAGTGCCTGGATGTTCGCGGCGACGATGAGCTGGTTGGCCGCCTTCACGATCTGACCGCTGCCACTCGGCCCGACGTGGGCGATGGTGTCACCGACCACGTCGAGGACCGGCAGTGCGCGCTCGTAGGCGTCGTCGTTGCCGCCGACCATGATCGACAGGCTGCCGGCGGCCGCGCCCTCCTGCCCGCCCGACACCGGGGCGTCGAGGAACGAACAGCCTTGTGCTGCCGCTGTTTCGGCCATGCGGATCGCGGTCGCGGGATCGATGGTGGAGAAGTCGACGACCACGGTGCCCGGCGCGGCGTGGGCGAGGGCCCCGTCGGGGCCGGTGAGGACCTCCTCGACGTCGGCAGACGCCGGGACATTGAGTGCGACGAACTCGGCGCCGGTGACGGCCGCGGCGATCGACTCGGCGGCGTCACCGCCGGCTGCGACGAGGTCGGCGGCCTTGGCCGGGGTCCGGTTGTAGCCGACGACGGTGTGACCGGCACGGACCAGATTGATGGCCATCGGGCTGCCCATCACGCCGAGTCCGATGAATCCTATTGTCGCCACGGGGTTTCCTCCATCGTTTGCTCCCTCACCACACCGTCTCTGCGTCACTGAAATGCGGGAAAGTCCGGCACCCAGTCGAAGGTATCGGAACGGGTGGGTATGTACTCCAGGCTGATCCATCCCGGATAGTCGCGGGCGGCGAGCGCGGCCAGTGGTCGGGACAGGTCGAGGCTGCCGGTGCCGGGTTCACCGCGGCCCGGGACGTCGGCGATCTGAACATGGCTGATCCGGTCGGCGACGGTGTCGATCACGTCGTCGAGGTTCTCGCCGTTGATCGCAAGGTGGTAGAGGTCTGCCAGCAGTGCCGCGTTGTCGACGGCGTGGTCGCGGGCGAGTCTGTCGCAGACGTCGATCGCGTGCGCCGCCCGGGTCAGCGGATAGGTGGGTATGCCGCTAAGTGGTTCGAGGAGAATGCAGGCGTCGATGGTTGCGGCCGCGCGGGCGGCGAACGCGAGATTCTCGGCGGCGAGATCGTCCTGGACCTCGATGGCCAGATCGCCGATGCGGTTGCCGTACAGCGCATTGAAGCCGACGACACCGAGCCGAGATCCGATACCGGTCGCGACGTCGACGCTGTCACGGAATTCGGCGCCGGTGGCCGGGTGCGACAGCAGTCCACGCTCGCCTGCCGACAGATCCCCGGCGGCGAAGTTCAGGTGTGTGAGGCGGACTCCGGCGTCCTCGACCGCGGTGACGAAGGCGTCGACGTCACGGTCGGCGGGGACGGCGGTGGCGAATGGCCACCAGAACTCGACGGCGCCGAATCCGGCGTCACGCGCGGCCTGCGGCCGGTGAAGCAGCGGCAGGTCGGTGAGCAGGATCGAACAGTTCACCGTGATCCGTGAGGTGTCCACCACCCCATCTTCCCCGTGTCCGGCGCCAGGGCGTGGACGGGCCCCGGCGGAGACAGAGCACAGCCGATCAGCAGATGCGCGGCAGTTGTTCGCCGAGGTCGCGTTCGATGACCCGCGTGGTACCGAAGGCGGTGCGGCCCACGACCATTCCCGGGTGCGCGGCGACCACCCGGCCGATGACGGTCGCGCCCTGGCCCTCCGGCCGGGCGTGCATGGCGGCCACCACCGCGTCGGCGTCGTCTGCGGCGACCACGGCGATCATCTTTCCCTCGTTGGCGATCTGCAGCGGATCGAGTCCGAGGAAACCGCACGCCGATGCGACCGCTTCGGGGACCGGGATCCGGGATTCGTCGAGTTCGATGCCGACGCCGGCGGCCGCGGCGAGTTCGGTGGTCGCGGCGACCACCACATGAACACAGCTACGACCTCGCTGCGGTGGAGGCGACGCAGCGCGCGTCCGGCGAGGTGAGCGGCAGTGAGTTCGGGGACATGAGCGCCTATGACACCGGTTCGGAACGGATCGACGTCCTCGAGGCCATCTTCACCGAGAACGACCGTCGGGCATACATCAATCGCCGCCTGTTCACTGAAAGCGGCGTGGTGGCGGTGAATCTGATGAGCTCACCCGGCTCCGGTAAGACCTCGATCCTCAAGGCGACGCTCGACGCACTCGACGGGGAGGTGCCGGTCGGGATCATCGAGGGCGATATCGCCACCGATCTCGACGCGGCCCAACTCGCCGGCCGCGGAGCGCAGGTCTCCCTACTCAACACCAACAATGGTTTCGGCGGGGAGTGTCATCTCGATGCTCCGATGGTGAACCGGGCCTTGCAAGGCCTCGATCTCTCGCAGATCGATCTGGTGGTCATCGAGAATGTCGGAAACCTGGTGTGTCCGGCGGAATTCGATGTGGGTGAGCACGCGAAGACCATAGTGTATGCCGTCACCGAGGGCGAGGACAAGCCCTTCAAGTACCCCGTCATGTTCCGGTCGGTCGACGTGGTCCTGCTCAACAAGATCGACCTGCTCCCGCATCTTGATGTCTCACTCGATGCGTACCGTGATGCCTTACGCCAGGTCAATCCTTCCGCACGCGTGATACCGGTGAGCGCGAAGACCGGCGAGGGCATGGACGCATGGATCGAGTGGCTTCGAAGGATATCGAGCCGAACGTGACATGGGGGTTGAATGGGTGATGCCCCGCAACACGGTGTGTGTTGCGGGGCATCCCTCAAATTTGTGTTCGGCGGTGTCCTACTCTCCCACACTGATTAGGGTGCAGTACCATTGGCGCTGGTGGGCTTAGCTTCCGGGTTCGGAATGGGACCGGGCGTTTCCCCACCGCTATAGCCGCCGAAACTCTGTGAAACCTCCCACGGGGGCTCCGCCCCCGTGCACCCCCACAAAAAGACTGTGGGTGGTGACGGTTTATTTGTTTACCGTGTTGTTTCAGAAGTACATAGTGGATGCGACACATCTTGATTCTTTGAGAGTACGAAAGAATATAAGGATGTTGTTGTAAGTCCTCGGCCGATTAGTACCAGTCACCTACACCCATTACTGGGCTTCCAGTTCTGGCCTATCAACCCCATGGTCTGTGGGGGGCCTTAACCACTCAAAGGTGGTGAGAAACCTCATCTTGGAACAGGCTTCCCGCTTAGATGCTTTCAGCGGTTATCCCTTCCGAACGTAGCCAACCAGCAATGCTCCTGGCGGAACAACTGGCACACCAGAGGTTCGTCCGTCCCGGTCCTCTCGTACTAGGGACAGGTTTCCTCAAGTTTCTAACGCGCGCGGCGGATAGAGACCGAACTGTCTCACGACGTTCTAAACCCAGCTCGCGTGCCGCTTTAATGGGCGAACAGCCCAACCCTTGGGACCTACTCCAGCCCCAGGATGCGACGAGCCGACATCGAGGTGCCAAACCATCCCGTCGATATGGACTCTTGGGGAAGATCAGCCTGTTATCCCCGGGGTACCTTTTATCCGTTGAGCGACACCACTTCCACACGTTGGTGCCGGATCACTAGTCCCGACTTTCGTCCCTGCTCGACATGTACGTCTCACAGTCAAGCTCCCTTGTGCACTTACACTCACCACCTGATTGCCAACCAGGCTGAGGGAACCTTTGGGCGCCTCCGTTACCTTTTAGGAGGCAACCGCCCCAGTTAAACTACCCACCAGGCACTGTCCCTGAACCCGATCAGGGTCCGAGGTTAGAAGTCCAATACGATCAGAGTGGTATTTCAACAACGACTCCACAACCACTGGCGTGGCCACTTCACAGTCTCCCACCTATCCTACACAAACCGAACCGAACACCAATACCAAGCTATAGTGAAGGTCCCGGGGTCTTTTCGTCCTGCCGCGCGTAACGAGCATCTTTACTCGTACTGCAATTTCGCCGAGTCTGTGGTTGAGACAGCAGAGAAGTCGTTACGCCATTCGTGCAGGTCGGAACTTACCCGACAAGGAATTTCGCTACCTTAGGATGGTTATAGTTACCACCGCCGTTTACTGGGGCTTAAATTCTCAGCTTCACCACCGAAGTGATTAACCGGTCCTCTTAACCTTCCAGCACCGGGCAGGCGTCAGTCCGTATACATCGTCTTACGACTTCGCACGGACCTGTGTTTTTAGTAAACAGTCGCTTCTCTCTGGTCTCTGCGACCCACACCAGCTCAAACAGTAAATGTCGTCACCAGAATGGGTCCCCCTTCTCCCGAAGTTACGGGGGCATTTTGCCGAGTTCCTTAACCACAGTTCTCTCGATCGCCTTAGTATTCTCTACCTGACCACCTGTGTTGGTTTGGGGTACGGGCCGTGTACCAACTCACTAGAGGCTTTTCTCGGCAGCATAGGATCATGGAATTCACCACAACGGTTACGCATCACCTCTCAGACTATATGGGGCACGGATTTACCAATGCCCCGTCCTACAGGCTTACACCAGGACAACCATCGCCTGGCCCCACTACCTTCCTGCGTCACCCCATCGCTTGCCTACTACCACCCAAGGTCCCATGCAGCCCCCTCACGTACTCCGAAGAGTATCGATCAGGATTTGGATGGTTAGTACAGATGATTCAGCATGGACGCGGATACACGGGTACGGGAATATCAACCCGTTGTCCATCGACTACGCCTGTCGGCCTCGCCTTAGGTCCCGACTCACCCTGGGCGGATTAGCCTAGCCCAGGAACCCTTGGTCATCCGGCGGCAGAGTTTCTCACTCTGCTTTCGCTACTCATGCCTGCATTCTCACTCCCACACCCTCCACACCTAGATCACTCCGGCGCTTTCACGGATGCAGGACGCTCCCCTACCCACCCACACACCTAGCCGATCCCCCATAGAGAACCGGCGGGCTCACATGTGAGTGCCGCGGCTTCGGCGGTGTACTTGAGCCCCGCTACATTGTCGGCGCAGGATCACTTGACCAGTGAGCTATTACGCACTCTTTCAAGGGTGGCTGCTTCTAAGCCAACCTCCTGGTTGTCTTCGCGACCCCACATCCTTTTCCACTTAGTACACGCTTAGGGGCCTTAGCCGGCGATCTGGGCTGTTTCCCTCTCGACTACGAACCTTATCGCCCGCAGTCTCACTGCAGTGCTCTCACTTACCGGCATTCGGAGTTTGGCTGACGTCAGTAACCTAGTAGGGCCCATCGGCCATCCAGTAGCTCTACCTCCGGCAAGAAACACACCACGCTGCACCTAAATGCATTTCGGGGAGAACCAGCTATCACGGAGTTTGATTGGCCTTTCACCCCTACCCACAACTCATCCCCTCCATTTTCAACTGAAGTGGGTTCGGGCCTCCACGCGGTCTTACCCGCGCTTCACCCTGGCCATGGGTAGATCACTCCGCTTCGGGTCTAGACCCGGCGACTATAGAACGCCCTATTCAGACTCGCTTTCGCTACGGCTACCCCACACGGGTTAACCTCGCCACCGAGCACTAACTCGCAGGCTCATTCTTCAAAAGGCACGCCATCACCCACGATTCACCAAAGAATCCACAGGCTTTGACGGATTGTAAGCGTCCGGTTTCAGGTACTCTTTCACTCCCCTCCCGGGGTACTTTTCACCTTTCCCTCACGGTACTAGTCCGCTATCGGTCACCAGGAAGTATTCAGGCTTACCGGGTGGTCCCGGCAGATTCACAGCAGATTCCACGAGCCCGCTGCTACTTGGGGACACCATCACGCAAGACCACACGCTTTCAGCTACCGGACTCTCACCGCCTACGGCAGACCATTCCAGGCCACTTCACCTAGCATGCAGCTTTCTCACTCACGCCCCGACAGGTAGATCGAGGAAGACAGACCCCACAACACCACACACACAACCCCTACCCGGTATCACATGCGCATGGTTTAGCCATCCTCCGCTTTCGCTCGCCACTACTCACGGAATCACAATTGTTTTCTCTTCCTATGGGTACTGAGATGTTTCACTTCCCCACGTTCCCCCCACACAGCCTATACATTCAGCTGGTGGTAACACGACATCACTCGTGCTGGGTTTCCCCATTCGGACACCCTCGGATCACAGCTCGTTTGACAACTCCCCGAGGACTATCGCGGCCTACCACGTCCTTCATCGGCCCCTGGTGCCAAGGCATCCACCGAACGCCCTCAAACACTTACAACAACACCTAAACCCACAGACGCCCCCGAAACAACGAAGCCGCCCACCAGTTTAGCCATTTGCCTACAAACATTTTTTCAACTCGAACAAAACACACAAACCAAAAACATTGATTCGATATGCATTGCAAAAATAAAGATGCTCGCATCCACTATGCACTTCTCAAACAACACACACCCACAACATCACCGCATCTCCGCGCCCCACCACAGGACACCTCACCAACACGACAACCATTGCAAGCACCAAGACAACACAACCAGTGTGTTCCCTCAGAACCCCGACAGTGTATTAGCAGCACCGCACCAGTCACCCAGCACGATCACCCGCAACCAACCGCACATACGATCAGCCACATGGCGTGTTTGATGTTTCACCCTATGAACACACACCCACCCAACGGACAGACGCCGCCGGCCTGGGAATGTTGCATGCTCCTTAGAAAGGAGGTGATCCAGCCGCACCTTCCGGTACGGCTACCTTGTTACGACTTCGTCCCAATCGCCGATCCCACCTTCGACAGCTCCCTCCCACAAGGGGTTAGGCCACCGGCTTCGGGTGTTACCGACTTTCATGACGTGACGGGCGGTGTGTACAAGGCCCGGGAACGTATTCACCGCAGCGTTGCTGATCTGCGATTACTAGCGACTCCGACTTCACGGGGTCGAGTTGCAGACCCCGATCCGAACTGAGACCGGCTTTAAGGGATTCGCTCCACCTCACGGTATCGCAGCCCTCTGTACCGGCCATTGTAGCATGTGTGAAGCCCTGGACATAAGGGGCATGATGACTTGACGTCATCCCCACCTTCCTCCGAGTTGACCCCGGCAGTCTCCTGCAAGTCCCCGGCATAACCCGCTGGCAATACAGGACAAGGGTTGCGCTCGTTGCGGGACTTAACCCAACATCTCACGACACGAGCTGACGACAGCCATGCACCACCTGTACACCAACCACAAGGGAACCAACATCTCTGCTGGCGTCTGGTGTATGTCAAACCCAGGTAAGGTTCTTCGCGTTGCATCGAATTAATCCACATGCTCCGCCGCTTGTGCGGGCCCCCGTCAATTCCTTTGAGTTTTAGCCTTGCGGCCGTACTCCCCAGGCGGGGTACTTAATGCGTTAGCTACGGCACGGATCCCGTGAAATGGAACCCACACCTAGTACCCACCGTTTACGGCGTGGACTACCAGGGTATCTAATCCTGTTCGCTACCCACGCTTTCGCTCCTCAGCGTCAGTTACTACCCAGAGACCCGCCTTCGCCACCGGTGTTCCTCCTGATATCTGCGCATTTCACCGCTACACCAGGAATTCCAGTCTCCCCTGTAGTACTCAAGTCTGCCCGTATCGCCTGCACGCCTGCAGTTAAGCTGCAGAATTTCACAGACGACGCGACAAACCGCCTACGAGCTCTTTACGCCCAGTAATTCCGGACAACGCTCGCACCCTACGTATTACCGCGGCTGCTGGCACGTAGTTGGCCGGTGCTTCTTCTGCAGGTACCGTCACCCGAAAGCTTCGTCCCTGCTGAAAGAGGTTTACAACCCGAAGGCCGTCATCCCTCACGCGGCGTCGCTGCATCAGGCTTGCGCCCATTGTGCAATATTCCCCACTGCTGCCTCCCGTAGGAGTCTGGGCCGTGTCTCAGTCCCAGTGTGGCCGATCACCCTCTCAGGTCGGCTACCCGTCGTCGCCTTGGTAGGCCATTACCCCACCAACAAGCTGATAGGCCGCGGGCCCATCCCCAACCGCAAAAGCTTTCCACCACAGAACATGCATCCCATGGTCATATCCGGTATTAGACCCAGTTTCCCAGGCTTATCCCAAAGTCAGGGGCAGATCACCCACGTGTTACTCACCCGTTCGCCACTCGAGCACCCTGCAAGCAGGGCCTTTCCGTTCGACTTGCATGTGTTAAGCACGCCGCCAGCGTTCGTCCTGAGCCAGGATCAAACTCTCCATGAAAAAACATCGAAACCAAACAGTTTCAACACAAACCAGGAAAGCAAAACCTGACAAAAACAATCCAAAAAACTGGCAAAAAACAATCCACACCACACCCCACAACAGGATGCGATGCACAAAACTCTAATGCCACAAAACAAATGGCATCAAACAATCCACCAATACACTATCGAGTTCTCAAAGAACACACACCCACCAACACCACCCCACACAAGGGCGAACTCCAGCGAGTTGTCGTTCAGGATTCGCCACCCAATCACGGGCAACTCGTCCAGTGTGCCAGATCCTCGCGGTGTTCGCAACTCGCAGGTCGCGGCCGTTCGGTTCTGGCGACCCCGGGTCCTCGTCCTGGCACATGACTGTGCCCGGATCGATTTCTCGGGGGCGGTCAACGTCTACCCGGTTTCCTCTCCCCTACCGAACTCCTCTCGGAGCCCTCCGGGGCGGCGCCGCGGCGCGCTGACTTCGAATAAGTTACGCACCACGGCGCGAAGTTCCAAATCCGCTGGTCAGATGCCCGCCTGCGCAGCATGCGGTCATTCGGCACGGGTGGATGCATCGCCGATTCAGGACAGCTCAGACGGCACACGATCCGGTACGGACGTACCCGTCGTCCATCGGTGTGCACCTGCGATGCTGCGCTCGGGGGGGATTCGGACCGATCACCCCCGTCGGACAGACGACACGCAGAGCGGACAAGGAATCCCGTTGCGATTGGGTCGCAGTGGAGCTCGGCCGGCGTCCCACGCGATAGCGTATGAAGGACCAGCGTCCGGTTCGCCCGGATGCCCTGGTCAACCGGGAGCACAGTCGCCTCGAGACCGCGGGCCGCTCTTGGTCGTCATCCCGGTCGTGCGTACGCGCGACCGGACATCCACAGAGAGGTGGACACCATGCTCTGGACAATCATCAGCGCCATCATTGTCGGTCTGATCGTCGGCGCACTCGCGCGACTACTGATGCCGGGCAAGCAGGACATCGGCGTGATCATGACCATCGTGCTCGGCATCGTCGGGTCACTGGTCGGATCGTGGCTGACCTACCAGCTCGGCTACAACAACAGCAACGGCGGCTGGGAGGTCATCCCGTTCATCGTCGGCATCGTCGTGGCGATCGTGTTGATCGCCGGCTATCTGGCGATCCGCGGGCGTGCCGTGCGGCAGTAGCTCCCACACACCAGTAGGCGTCCCCAGCGCTGGACGTCCCGACAACGCAGATGACCGCGTCCGGCCGAGGAGGCCGACGCGGTCATCTGTCTGTCACGGGGGTGTTCGTCGTGGGCTTGTTGCCCTACGCCCGGCTACTTGAAGACGTCGAGCTTGCCGAACTTGTCGGCGAGCAGGTAGTACACCGCCAAGCGCGGATTGGACTTGCCGTCCTTCATGCCGGCCAGAACGTCGGCGATGGCCTTGTCGAGTTCGGCGTCACTCTGGGTGAGTCCGAGCTTCTTCTTCAGGAAGTTCTCGCGCACCGTCTTGAGTTCCGCGGGGTCACTGGCCGAGACCAGCGCGGCGTCGCGGTTGCGCAGCGCGAGGGCGTAGGTCGACGCCATCTTGTCGATCACCGCGGTATCGGCGTTCGGTGCGTAAGCGAGAACGGTGTCACGTGCATCGGACATCGGGAGCCTCCATTGGTTGATGTCGGATTTCTTCACGGCCGTGGGTCACGTTACGCGCGTGAGCCTCCCCGGGAGGCCGACTCGAAATGAATTCTCACCTGCGTGCGTAGCATCGACGGTGATGCTGCACATCGGTACCTCCGGCTGGCAATACCGGGATTGGCGCGGACATTTCTATCCGCGTCGAATCACGCAGCGAGAGTGGTTGGCATACTTCGCTTCCCAGTTCTGCAGCGTCGAGGTCAACAACACCTTCTACCGACTGCCCGACAGGGCGACATTCGAGTCGTGGCGCGACCAGCTGCCGGCCGGATTCCGAATGTCGGTCAAGATGAGCCGCTATCTGACCCACGTGAAGCGCCTCAAGGAGCCTGCGGAACCGATTGAGCGTTTTCTCGATCGCGCTGCGGGCCTGGGCTCCCGGCTCGGACCGGTTCTGTTGCAGCTGCCGCCGAACCTGCACGCCGAGCCGACGCAACTCGACGAGGTCCTGGGCCTCATCGGGAATCGAGCGCGCATCGTCGTCGAACCTCGCCACGACTCGTGGTGGTGCGACGAGGTTCGTGACGTGCTGGGCAAACACGACGCCGCGCTGTGCTGGGCGGATCGGCGCAGCCGCACTCTCACACCGCTCTGGGCGACAACCGATTTCGGGTATCTGCGCCTGCACGAAGGTCGGTCGTCGCGGTCGGTCGCCTACGGACAGGGCGCCATCGACTCCTGGCTGCGGCGAATCGCGGAGAACTTCGACGACTCCCACGACGTGTACGTGTACTTCAACAACGACACCGGCGGCGCGGCAGTCGACAACACGCTGACCATGATCCGCCGCGCCCGGGCCGCCGGGATGTCGGTGGCGGGCCCGGCGCGGCGGTGAGGCATTCGCTACTCCCTCAGCTGTCGCTACTCCCTCAGCTGTGCGCGGGGCTCACTTCGAGGAGGTGCGGCGCAAACGGGTGTTGACGAATTCGCGCATCCCCCACCGGCCGAGCTCACGCCCGAAGCCGGACCGCTTGACCCCGCCGAAGGGCAGACCCGGCAGCGTCGTCCCGTGTTCGTTGACATAGGCCATGCCGACGTCGAGCCGGTCGGCGACCTGCGCGGCCTTCTCGAGATCGGTGCCCCAGACCGAACCACTGAGCCCGAACTCGACATCGTTGGCCAGGGTCACCGCCTCGTCCACCGACCGGTAGCGATAAACCATCGCAACCGGGCCGAAGATCTCCTCGGAGTAGGCGTCCATGTCGGGGGTGATGTCGGTGAGCACGGCGGGCTGCAGGAATGCACCGTCCCGATCGAGCGGAGTGCCCCCGGTGCGCAGCGTCGCGCCCTGGCTGACCGCGGTCTGCACTTGTTCGGCGACGGTATCGCGCGCCTCGACCGACGACAGCGGCCCGACACGGGTATCGGTATCGGTCGGATCACCGACCACCGCGTCGTCGAATGCCTTGACCAGCCCGTTGACGAAGTCGTCGTAGAGCGCATCGGGCACGATGAATCGCTTGGGCGAATTACATGCCTGTCCGGTATTCGACAGTCGCGCACGGGAGGCCACCATGATGGTGCGGCCCAGGTCGGCGGTGTCGAGGAGGATGAACGGGTCTGATCCGCCGAGTTCGAGGACCGATTTCTTCAGGTTCTTCGCCGCCTCCTCGGCCACGGCCGCACTGGCCTTCTCGCTCCCGGTCAGGGAGACACCGCGAATCGCGTTGTGCTCCAGGAGCTTCGCCACCTGGTCACTGTTGGCGTAGGCGTTGATGTAGGCATCGTCGAGAACCCCCGCCTCGTGCAGGATCTCGGCCATGAGTGCCGAGGAGGCCGCGCAGATCGAGGCGTGCTTGAGGATGATGCTGTTGCCCAGCATCAGGTTCGGCGCGACGAAACGCGCCACCTGATAATAGGGATAGTTCCAGGGCATCACACCCACGAGCGGGCCGATCGGCTTGTGCTGCACCAGGGATTCGGCGGCACCCTGCGGGTCCAGTGGTTCGTCGACGAGCAGGTCGGGGCCGTGCTCGGCGTACCAGCGGTAGATGTCGGCGGCGAGTTGGACCTCTCCTGCGGCTTCCTTGGTGACCTTGCCCACCTCGGTCGTGATGGCAGCGGCGAGTTCGTCGGACCGCTTCTCGTACAGATCCGCGGTGCGGGCCAACGCTTCTGCGCGATCGATGACGGGCACGTCGCGCCAGCGTTCGTATCCGCCGAGGCTGCGTCGGGCGAGTTCGTCGATCTGATCATCGGAGAGCATCGCGAACTCGCGTTCGGTGATTCCCGTTGTCGGGTTGGTCGTCACATATGCACTCATGACCCGACGCTACGCGCGCCGACCGCGACCCTGTGGGCGATATGTCCGCTTTGTGGTTGCCGTGGCCCGCAGGGGCCGGAGGGGCGCGCGTCGACGATGCACAGATTTCTCCGTGTCCACAGGTCGGGTGCCTCATCGGTCACCGGGGCGCGCAGCGGTCGGCACTCCGCCTACCGTGCGAAGCGAGCCGGCCGGAGTCGGCGCCGCCACCGATGAAGGGAAACCGCATGTACGACAGCATCTTCGGGGAGTCCGAACGACACGGCCACGGCGACATCCCTTCACCGCCGCCACCCGAGGCGGTCATCGACGGGGCCGAACGAACGAGGAGCGCAGCGCACCTGCGGGCGCTGGTGATCGGGTCGCTCGAGGTCCTCGGTTCACTCGACGAGGAGACCGGCCCGATCTTCGAGTTCGATCCCGAGGGCGTGCTGACCATCCCCACCGAACCCTTCTCCCTCCGACTCATGGTCGATCCGTCGGTGCCGGTGATCGAACTGTCGGCGACGCTCGCCGACGGCATCCGCCCCTCGAGTGCTGTGGCCGAACTGATCTGCCGCCCGCTGTCGAATCCGTTCGTGAGCCTGACGCTGCACGAACAGACCGTCCGGGCGCGATTGTCGCTGGAGTCCACGGTCTTCCACATCGAGAACTTCGAGTCCGCGCTGGGTAATTGGGCGGTATTCCTGCGAGAGGAGGCACTCGCGCTGGCGCAGACGCTCGGGGCGTGCTCGACGCTGAGGTCCGACCGGGTCGCGACGACCCCACCCATACCCCGGGCCTCGTGACAAGATGGTCGGTCATGGACCACCGGGCGTTGACGGCCTTACCGAAGGCCGAGTTACACGTGCACATCGAGGGCACGCTCGAACCCGAGATGGTGTTCGCGCTCGCCCGGCGGAACTCGGTGACGCTGCCGTACGCCGACGTCGCCACGCTGCGGGCGGCACACGCGTTCACTGATCTGCCCGATTTCCTCGATCTGTACTACGCGTGCATGGCCGTGCTGCGGACCGAGCAGGACTTCGCCGACCTCGCGCAGGCCTACATACGAACAGCGGCATCGCAGGGCGTGCGCCACGCCGAGGTCTTCTTCGATCCGCAGGCGCACATCGTGCGCGGGGTGCCGGTGGACGTCGTGGTCACCGGGTTGCGGCGCGGGCTGGACGCCGGCGAGGCCGAGACCGGCCTGCACGCCGACCTCATCGCGTGCTTCCTGCGCGACCGCCCGGTCCGGGAGGCGCACGAGACACTCGACGCGCTGACCCCGCATCTCGGTTCGATCATCGGGGTGGGCCTCGACTCGGCCGAAGTGGGTTTCCCGCCCGGCCAGTTCGCTCCGGTCTTCAACCGCGCCCGTGAGGCCGGACTGCATGTGGTCGCGCACGCCGGGGAGGAAGGACCTCCGGACTACATCTGGGAGGCGCTGGACACGCTCGGCATCGAACGAGTCGATCACGGCATCCGCGCCCTGGAGAGTCCCGAACTCGTTCGGCGCCTGTGCGCCGATCGCATGCCGTTGACCGCCTGTCCGCTGTCGAACGTGCGCTTGCGGTGCGTGCCGACACTTGCCGAGCATCCGCTGCCGCGAATGCTGGCCGAAGGTCTGACCGTCACGATCAATTCCGACGATCCGGCGTATTTCGGCGGGTATGCCGGAGATACGTTCATCGCAATCGCCGATGCATTGGATCTCTCGAACGCCGATCTGATCACCCTGGCTCGCAACTCTTTTGCCGCCTCGTTCATCAGCGAGGAGGACCGGAATCGCTGGTCGGACGAGCTGGCGGACCCGCCGGCCTGACGCGTCCTACCCTGGAGGTCATGCATGTGGTGATCTATGGCGCGGGCGCGATCGGTGGGGTCATCGGCGCACACCTGCATGCGAACCGAACCCCGACGACGTTGGTCGCGCGGGGTGCGCATCTGGCGGCGATGCGCGAGCACGGACTCGTCCTCGACACCGCCGACGGACGTCAGGTGCATCGGATTCCGGTGGCCGCCAACG
This sequence comes from Gordonia sp. L191, assembly GCF_030077625.1. Taxonomy (NCBI): domain Bacteria; kingdom Bacillati; phylum Actinomycetota; class Actinomycetes; order Mycobacteriales; family Gordoniaceae; genus Gordonia; species Gordonia sp. L191. The sequence continues at coordinate 5,211,755 of NZ_CP125996.1, forward strand.
CCGGTGAGATCGAATGGACCGACGACACGGTGGTGTTGCTGTGTGTCAAGAGTCAGCAGACCGCCGACGCCCTCGACGACCTTCGGGCGCATGCGCCTGCGGACACACCGATCGCGTCGGCGCAGAACGGGGTTGCCAATGAGCCGGCGATTCTGCGTCGGTTCGCCCGGACGTACTCGGTGTGCGTGATGCTGCCGGCGTTGCACCTCGAACCGGGCGTGGTGGTGCAGGGGTCGGCGGCGCGTCCCGGCATCCTCGATGTGGGCCGCTTTCCGGCCGGCACCGATGAGGTGTCCGAGCAGATGGCGGAGCGTTTCCGCGCGGCCGGATTCCCCTCCGAACCCCGCGCGCAGATCACGGCGTGGAAGTACCGCAAATTGATCATGAACCTCGTGAACGGGATCGACGCCTGCTATCGCAATGACGGTGCAGCACATCGGGAGTTGGTGACACGCGCACGCGCCGAGGGCGAGGCGGCACTCGCTGCGTCGGGGATCGAGGCAGTCAGTGTCGAGACCGATCGCGAGCGCCGCGCCGACCACATCGTGCGCCGTGACACCGGGGAGGACAGCTATGGAAGCTCGACCTGGCAGAGCATCACGCGTGGTGTCGGCAACGTCGAAATCGATTACCTGGCAGGAGAGATCGTCCTTTTGGGGCGCCTGCACGGTGTGGCGACCCCGGTCAACGAACTCGTGCAGGCGGCCACGACGCGACTGGCCCGCGAACGCCTGCCGGCCGGAAGCCTGGACCCGGTGGAGGCGTTGGCGGGGCTACCCCCAGGCTAAGCCCCGGACTGAGCCGTGCCCGTCGACGAGTGCAGGTGATCGAACTCGTTGACCGACAGGATCTCCCGATATCCGTCGGGCTCGGCAAGCACCCGGGTGACCGAGGTGTAGTGCGGTTGGACGAACACCAATTGCGCCAGTCCGAGCACGTGGGTGAGGTAGGCGTTGATGACCCCGCCATGGCAGACGACGGCCACTCTGGATTCCTCTGCCGACCCAGCGATTGCCGACCCCGCGATCACACCCTCGATACCGCCGACCACTCGTGCGCGAAACTCCTCCGGATCGAAGGTGTTGGCGCCCAACCGTCCGGCGTTCAGATCGAGAACGAGATCACGCCGACGCGCATACGCGTCGAGGGTGATGCCGTACTCCTTCCACCCGCGGTCGAGTTCGGCGAGTCGGTCGTCGATGACGACGTCATGTCCGAGCACCCCACGCAGGGGCTCGGCGGTCTGCCAGGCGCGCCGCATCGGGCTGCTGACGATCGAGTGCACCGGGCCGTACCGTCCCTCACCGACCGACTGTGCCAGACGCTTGGCCTGCAGCCAGCCCTCGCCGGTGAGATCCGGGTCGGCACCGGACTCGTCGACCAGATGAAACGGCTTGGCATGACGAATCAGCAGGAGCTCCACGCCAGGTCAGCCCACACTCAGCACGGAGGTCACGTTGCGTAGCGCCGCCACCGAATGCCAGTCGATCGCCGCCGCGCAGTTACGACGCAGCAGCGCCAGGATCAAGGTGTTGACGACCTCGTTATCGGGGAGCACGTCGATGGCGGCCAACGTGATGTAGAGCCCGCTGAGCAACTGGATCTGGTAGTCGGCCACCGCGGTGGTCTCGTTGTATCCGTCGGACTTGCTCGCGAACTCCTCGACGTACCGGCGGATCAGTCGCATCTCGTGTGTTCGCCGGACCTCGGGTTCCACACTGCCGGAAAGGAAGTAGCCCACGTCGTACATCGGGTTGCGGAGTCCGGTGACCTGCCAGTCGATGATCACCGCACCGACACCGTCGGCGAGGGGCTCGAACAAGATGTTGTCGACCCGGGGATCACCGTGGGTAAACGTGAGCCGCCGGTGCGGGAGCAGGTGCCAGTCACGCACCAGGTCGCCGGCTTCGCGGATCACGTCCAGGGATTCCTCCGACAGATCTCGCGAAAACCGCTCGAGTGCTGCCGTCGCCCCGCGCGTCGCCTTGGACGACCAGTACTCGCACACCTCGGGGAGGCGGATCATCCAGGCCGGCGCGGTGGCGTCGGTCAGGGGGAAGAACTCTGAGTGCAGCCGTGCCAGTTCGACGACGACAGCTTCCGCCTCGGCGGGCCCGCACCCGGTGATCTGGTTGCCGGGAGTCGTCGTGCCGGTGAGATCCTCCATCACCAGATTGATCGTGGTCTCGTCACCGTTCACCCAGTACTTCAACGGAATTCGGCAGGCGAGTCGGTCGCTGATGTCGCGATACCCGCCGATCTCGCGGTGATAGGCACCGCTGTTGAGCCCGTGTTCGTGCACGGCCGGATCGCTCGGCTTGAGTTTGACCACCACCGATTCCGGTGCGTCACCGCGTTCACCGACGTAGTCGATCGTCACTCGCACGGTGTCGCTGACGTTGCCCGCCCCGATGGGCGCACTCGTCACCGACCGTACGGTGGCGCCGGGGATTCCAGATGCTCGCAGAACGCTTTGTATCCAGGCGGCCTCGATCTCGGCGACGCTGTCGATGAGTGCGGGTGCACCGGGGTTGTGCGGCTCGGTCTCGGTCATGACCATTCTCCTTCGAAGTAGCCGGAATTCCAGACGTCGGTGATGATTCCGGCTTCTGTCTTGAATATCTCGATGCCGCACAGCCGTTCGCCGGTGGTGATCCGGTGGGCGTTCCAGGTGAGTGAGGCGTAGGTGTCGTCGCCGATGAGGGTGACGACGGAGAACTTCGGTTCGTGTGCGGCGAGGTCGGCGCGGATTCGTTCGATCTGCTGGACGCGGGTGAGCGTCACGATGCCGCCGGCCGCGTGGCGGACCATGGGATCCGCACAGATCTCGTTGACGACGGCGAGGTCCTGATTGTTGTAGAGGTCGAACAGGTACCGTTCGACCACCTCGACGGGTGTGGGATGCACCGGGTTCTCCTAAGTCGATGACGATCGATCGCGGTGGCCCGCGGTCAGGTCGGTGAAGGCGGCGACCGTGCTCGCGAGCTCGCTCGGGGTGGCGCCGTGCATGATGACCCCGTCGACGCCGAGGTCGAACTGTGCCCGCGTGGCGACGGCACAGGCGTGCGGTGAGCCGGTTGCCGCGCAGGCCAGCCACTCGGCGGGGATCACCGCCTCGAGCGCCTCGAAAGTCGCAGCATCGCCGACAGCGTCGGCCCATCCCGGAAGTTGCTGGACGACTTCGGATTCCCGGAATCTCGCGAGCAACGCTGGATCCCACCGATTGGTGCGAACGAGCAGATCACCGTAGACCTGCAGGTAGGTGGCCAAGCGGCCGACGGTCTTCTTCCGGAACGTCTGTTCGTCGAGTTCGTCGGAGACCGTGGCGAAGCACGACCACACCTTCACCGCGGACGGATCGCGGCCCGCCTGTTCGGCCGATCTGCGGACCTCGCGCACGACGCGGGCGGTGGTCTCGTCGGAGAAGAACGTGTGCAGGACCACCACGTCGTAGGCGCGCCCGGCCATCGCGAGGGTCTGGTCACCGAATGCCATAGTGCCCAGCGGGATATCCTCGTTGAAGGTGGGGTCGAGGCGCAACACCGGGAACCGGCCGAGCGGACCGTCGTAGTCGCGGACCACCTCACCGCGCCACAGTCGCCGCATGAGGTGCGCGAACTCTTCGAGCTGCACGGTGGTGGTCTGCTCCAGACCCATCCCGGCGATCTGCGGGCGCAGTCCGCGGCCCACACCCAGCGTGAACCGTCCGCCGGTGAGCCGGTGCATGGTGGTGGCGAACGCCGCGGTGACGGCCGGATGCCGGGTGCTGATGTTGGTTGCCGCGGTGGTGATCCCGATCCTCTCGGTTGCCGCACCCGCGGCACCCGAGAGGACGCACGCCTCCTTGACGTTGAGCCGCTCGGAGATGAAGGCCTGCCCGAGCCCGAGCTGCTCGGCCTGCCGCAACTCGTCGAACATGTCCCGCGGGCTCGTGACATGTCCACCGAGTGTGTAGAAACCGAGTTGGTCGGTGCCGATCGATGCGTCCTCGAGTACCGCGGCGCCGGTGGGCTCAGACATGTGCGGCTCCGGAATTCGTTGCGGCCGAGAGTATGCGGTCGAGGCCATGGTGATCACGGGCGTGGATGAGGGCGTTGCGGGTCATCGAGACGAACAGGTCGTCTCCCCGCTCGCTGCGCGTCACGAGCATCGCCGCGGCCACCCCGATGACGAGATTCTGGAACGTGGCGATGGGATAGTCGGCGAGCAACCTGTCGAAGGGATAGTCGGCCACGCCCTGCGCGAGCAGTTCCTGGTGGTACACCTCGAGCAACTCGCGTTCGTGGGTGCGCCGCGTCTCGGTGTCGAGCGCGCCGCCGATGAAGTAGGCGACATCGATGATCCCCGGTCCGTAGATGACGGTCTGCCAGTCCAGCACCGCGAGCGGGACGTCTCCGCCGGCGGCGTCGAAGAGCACGTTGTCGGGTCGGAAGTCGCCGTGCTGCACGGTGAACGGGACGGTGCGCAGTGCGGCGTAGTAGGTGTCGATGTGGTCGGTGAAGGCGCCACCCAGCTCGATGTCGGCCTCGCTCAGCCGGTCTCGGTAGCGTTCGACGAAGCCGGCCCACCAGATCGGCATCATCTCGGTGAAACGTGACCAGTAGGTGTCCGAGATGTCGAGCCACGGCAGTCCGGCGAGTTCGTCGGAGCCCCAGTACGGCGCATGGATGCGAGCCGCCTCACGCATCGCCAGACGCACCTCGTCCACGGTGCACCCGGTGAGCTGATCACCGGCCCGGGCCGGGCTGAGGTCTTCCAACAAGAGCACGAATTCGGTGTTGTTCGAATCGATCTCGGCGTGATGGCATTCCGGGACGCGCACCGGCAGGCGTGGCGCGATCTGCTCGTAGAACCGCACCTCACGCAGATAGTTCATCTCGGTGCGCCCGGCTGCCCGGCTCTGCTCGTTCTCGGAGCTGATCTTGGCGACAAAGGACGACGGCGCGGGGGTATCCGCGGAATACGTCAGGCGGGCCTGAACGCTGTCGGCCACTTGTCCGGTCCCGATGGCAGAGGTCTCGAGCCCGCTGACCGTCACATCGGAACTCAGTACACCGTGGTCGTGGAGGATGCGGTCGATCCAGTCGGGGCAGATGTCGGAGGCATGCATGGTTACTCGAGTCCTAAGGATCGGTCGGCGCGGAATCGGTCGGCGCAGAATCAGTCGGTGGGGAGATGGGTCCGCGGGTGCGCGGGGAGATCACGGGCAGGTGGAATCGTCCGGTCCCGCCGAGGCGACTGACGGGACCGGACGAGTCGGGGGGGGCGGACGTCGTCAGAGCAGGGTGACGGTGCCCGCGGTACCGTCGACCTCGACCATCGCACCGTCGGTAATGCGTTTGGTGGCTTCGGTCGCCGAGACCACGCACGGGATTCCGAGCTCGCGGCTGACGATCGCAGCGTGAGAGAACGGTGCACCCACGTCGACCACCACGGCCGCGGCCGCGACGAACAGCGGCGTCCACGACGGGTCGGTGATGGGCGCGACGAGGATGTCACCGGGTTCGAGTGCCGAGGGGTCGTCGGGGCTGGTGATGACGCGCGCCCGACCGCGTGCGGTGCCCCCGCACGCCGGGACTCCGGCGATGCTCTCGCCCGCCGCGGCGATGCTCGCGGTGTGCGCCGATCGCAACGGCCATTCGGTCACCGGCGTCGGGGTGCCGTCGACGACGAACGGCGGCGTGCGGTCGAAGAGGTCGAGGTAGATGCGCTCACGCTCGATGAGCGTGTCGCGATAGGACGCCGGGTCGGCGATGAAGCCGTCGAGTTCGTCGGCGAAGACCATGAAGACCTGGCGTGCGTCTGCGATGGCGTTCTTCGCCGCCGCGCGTCGTCCCAATTCGAGTGCGGGCAAGCGCAATTCGTGGATCAGCATCGCTGCTGTGGTCCGGCCGCGTTCACGCCCGCGCATCCACAGTGCCGATGCGTTGAGCACGGCTTCGAACTGTGCGGAGGCCTCGGGGTCGGCGGCGACCATCTCACGGATCGCGGCCGCAGACGCGTCGCGCTGCGCGGCACGATCGGCCGACTTGCTCTCCGGGGCCTCCGATGCGTCGACCCCGCGCATGCGGTCAATGGTGGCCAATGCCAGGTCCGGATCGATTCCCCAGGTGATGGCCCGGATCTCCCATTCCGCGGGTCCACGGAAGTCCCAGTCGGCCAGGAAGCGGTCGAGTTGTTCGGTGAAGGCCACGACAGCCGGTGACTGCGATTCCTTGAGCTTGGCGTAGAGCCCCCGTGTCCCGGCTTCGAAGAGCGTGGCGATCTCGGGATCGCCTGCGGCGCGGCTCAATTCCCACATGCGCAGCGACGGCCCGGCGGAGTCGACGTTGCCGAGCCCGGCCACCAGGGTCAGTGCCTGCTCGGGTTTGCCCACCGCCTCGGCGAGTTGGGCGATGGCGCCGAGACCGACGCCGCTCTTCAGGCTGGCCTCGATGTGGTGTTTGAACAATCGGCGCAGCAGTGTCTCGAAGGAGTTCATCCGGTCGACGAGTTCCGCATCGGTCATGGCGCTCAGGTCCGGTCGCGTGCGCCGGATCTCCTCCACCTCCACCCGATCGGCGTCATAGGCGGCGAGATCTGTTGCACCCAACACCTGTTCGGCCAGCCAGGCGCCTGCCTTGGCCTCGAACTCCGGGTTCTCGTCGAAGTCGCGCCGCTCGCTCTCGTACGAGGGGATGCCGGGCATGTCGCCGAAGTACTGCAGGTCGACGGCCTCGGCGCTCATACCCGGCACACGAACCCCGAACAGGCGCATCAGCGACATGTTGATGTAGAGGTAACTGCCGAACGCCGGCAGGATGTTGAAGTCCACCTGGGTGTCGTAGAGATCGTGACCCCAGACGCCACACGCGACGAACGCGTCGCGCCACCCCGGCTCGAGCGTGTGCTGGAATCCGAGCGACGCATTCAGCGGAGTGATCGGGTCGGGAAAGATCTCTCCGACATTGGCCCGCGAATACAGCGGGTAGAGCTTCGAGGTCTCGTCCATCAGGGGCCAGCTGTTCATTCGTGGCGTCCTTCCCTGTCGTGTGTTGTCGTCATGGCATCGGGAGTCGAGGTATCGATCCGCAATCGGTTAGCGAATACTGCGTCACATTATTGTGTGATGGCCCTCACGTTGTCAATGGAGTCGCCGCTCGAGTTTCGGCCTGTGAGCGCGACAGATGCCGATCTGCCACCAAGCGCACTGGACACATATGTGATTTGTCAGTCACACTTCAGGGGTCGAGACGCGACGGACGAACGGAGATCGCGATGCGGATTCTGGTGACCAACGACGACGGCTACGACGCGCCCGGGCTGAGTGCCGCCGCGTCGGCCCTCATCGAGGCAGGTCACGACGTGATCGTGGCTGCACCGCTCACCGAACGCAGCGGAAGTGGTAGTTCGCTCGGCAGCATCGAGGACGGCACCCACATCCCGGTGCTGTCCACGTCATTGCCAGGACTGGGTACGACGCCGGTGTATGCCTTCGACTGTCCACCGGCGCTGGCCGTGGTCGCGTGCTGCGCCGGAAGCTACGGCCGCGCACCCGATCTCGTCGTCAGTGGAGTCAATCCCGGCCACAACACCGGGCGCTCGATCCTGTTCTCCTCCACGGTCGGGGCCGTCCTGGCGGCTCGCGTGGCGGGCATCAGCGGGCTCGCGGTCAGTTGCGGATTCCCGCCGGCACACCGCTACGACACCGCTGCCGCAGTGATCACCCGCATCGTCGAGTGGATGACGGAATCGGGATCGCCGCGAATGTCGTTAAATGTCAACGTTCCCGACGTCGATTACGCCGACCTGGGGGGTATCCGGATCACCGCTCTGGCCGCCCGCAGCATGTTCAGCATCCGGATGTCGCCGGCCGAGGGCGGACTGACCCTGCATCGTGAGGAACGCTCACGGGGCTTCACCGAGGGCACCGACAGCGCCGCCGTCGCGGCGGGATATGTGTCGGTGACCGCGCTGAGCGGTGTCGGCGACGAGAACGCAACCCTCGAGCTCGACTCCCGGCACGACGAGATCCTGGGCGCCCTCGAAAGGCTGTGACTCAACGCCTTTCGAGGACACCGGCCCTGGTTGGGTCACTCCTCGTCGGCGGCCTCGCGTTCGCGACCCGTCGTCAGCAGCAGGTCCTGATGCAGCTCCATCCAGATGTCGTGGTAGCTGTCGTACATCGGCCGGGCAAAGGCCGCGGTATCACCCCCGCGGACCTTCTCCAGGGCTGCCCCGAGTCGCCCGGCGTAGCGGTACAGGCGGGGCGCGGCGGTATCGGCGGGGGCGAGGACGACGATGACGCGCTCATGGATCCCGCCCAGGTCGTCGACGACCCCGGCGTCGTAGGCGGCGTCGGAGTGATCGTTCGGCGACCCGTCGGCGGTCATCTGCCAAGCAGCACAGACCTTCTTGAAGTCGGAGTTGATCGGTAGGAACTTCTCGTAGACGTCGAGTACCTGCGCCAGGACGGCGTCGTCGAGGATGGTCTCCGCCGAGCGCCGGTCGTACTCGGCGCGTCCGGCCGGGGTGAGCATGGTGCCGCTCATCCGCGGGGTATCCCGGCGGATCGCCCACCCGTTCTCCACGACGCCGGCGACCGCCGGGGCGAGGGTTGCGTCGTCGAGTCCGGTCATATCACCCAGGAAGGTGTCCGAGGCAAGGCCTTTGACCTTCAGGGCGTGCAGGATCTCGAAGACGGCGGGGTCGGTGGCGTTGATGGCGCTCATACTCTCTCTCCTTGATGCGCAGTCGATTCCGACTGCTGTGTCGGCGGGGTGGCGAAGCGGGCAACCAGGGCGCGCTTGTCGAGCTTTCCGGTGGCCAGCCGCGGCAGATCGGAGGTCAGCTCGACGATCCGCGGAGCCTTGAAATGGGCGAGACGATCTCGCGCGTAGGCGATGATGTCGGCCGGGGCGGCGGTCCGGCCCGGACGCAGCTCGACGACCGCCTTGACCGACTCACCGAACTCGGCGTCCGGTACGCCGATGACCCCGACGTCGGCGATCGCCGGATGGGTCAGCAGCGCCGCCTCCACCTCGTCCGGGTAGATGTTCACGCCACCGGAGATGATCATGAATCCGGCGCGTCCGACGAGGTAGAGGAATCCGTCGTCATCGAGGTGCCCGATATCGCCCATCTGCTTGAGTTCGCCGCCGGCAGCGCCCGGACTGCGGTAGGCCTGCTGCCCGAGCGCCTCGAAACACACCCGGCCGTCGACACCCGCCGGCACGTCGGCCCCGGACTCGTCGACGATGTGGACGCGCGTCGCGCCCAGCGGGCGCCCGACCGAACCCGGTTGTGTGCGTGCCTCTTTCGGGTCGATATAGGTGTGGCCGTATCCCTCGGAGGCACCGTAGTACTCGTGCAGGATGTCGCCCCACCACTCCAGGATCTGCTCCTTGACGTGTACCGGGCAGGGCGCTCCCGAGGTGAACGCCACCCGGTGCGTCGGGGACAGCGGCAGCCGCTCGCGATCGGGTAGGCGCAACAATCGGATCAGCATGGTGGGTACCCACTGGGAATGGGTCACGCCGTAGGTCAAGATCGCGGCCATCGCGCCCGCGGCGTCGAAGCGCTCCATGCACACCACGGTGCCGCCGGCGGCGAGCGTGATGAGTTGGAAGGTGAAGGGCGCGGCGTGGTAGTTCGGCGCCGGCGACAACAGCACGGTGTGCGCGTCGACGCCGAGCTTGGTGACCAGCCCCGAGTGACGTTGCGGCGCATCGGCCGGGTGGACACCGAGCAACTGTTGCGCGAACCGCTTCGGCCGGCCGGTCGTGCCGCCGCTGTAGAGGACACGGGCACCGAGTAGTTCGTCGGCGACGGGGGTCTCCGGCAATCCCGCGGTCGCGGCGTCGAGGTCGGCGCATCCGTCGGGAGCGCCGTCGGCGCACAACACCAGCGGGGTCACCGGCAGTGCGGCCACGGCCGCGAGGACTGTTTCGGCGAGCGCCACACTGGTGACGATCACGTCGGGTGCCGCCTCGTCGAGCAGGACGGTGAGCTCGGTGCCGGTGAGGTGCCAGTTGACCGGGGTCACGTAGAGACCGGTGCGCATCCCGGCGGCGACCACCACCGGCCAGACCAGGTTGTTCTCCATGACGATCACCATCGTCGACCCCGGCGCCACCTGGTGTCGGCGCAGGTAATGGGCCATTCGGTTGGAGCGACGGTCGAGGTCGTCGTAGGTGAGACGGTCCCCTGAACCGGCCATCACATATGCCACGGCGTCGGGGCGCTCACGCGCTGTGGTGGGTGGGTACACGTTCCTCCTGGGGCTGCACACGATGGTGGTCTGGGTCGAATCGTTTGCGAACTGTCAGTCGCATTGGAGCAGGTCTACCGGGGCCTCGCCAACACGTCTTCGGAACATATTAGGTTCTTGCTTGTGGTTCACACCACACCTTAGTCTATGCTTTAGTGAAACCACAGTCGCAAACCACAGCCTCCTGGAGATGAGATGACCATCGCCGACCACATCGACCTGATGGACCTGGCCCCGTTTGCCGCCGGAACCGACGGCGCACTCTTCGCACGCCTGCGCAACGACGACCCGCTGCACTGGAACGAAGAGCCGGAGGGTCCTGGCTTCTGGTCGGTGACCCGCTATGAGGACATCAAAACCGTTGCCGCCGATGCCGAGACGTTCTCGGTGACCGACGGAACCCAGATCCAGAGCCGCCGCGCCGAGGGTGAGGGCGCGCGCAGCATCCATCACGTCGACCCCCCGGAGCACACGAAGCTCCGCGGAATCGTCACACCGCAGGTGCGGCCGGTCAAGCTCAAGGCGCTCGAGGGCGACATCTCCGCCGTCATCGATCAACTCCTCGACGACGCGCAGGGCCACGACGGCATCGACTTCGTCTCGGCGGTGGCCGCGCAACTGCCGCTGGTGATGATCGGACGACTGCTCGGCGCACCCCTGGAGGATTGCCCGAACCTGCTGCGCTGGACCAATCAGATGGCCAGTGAGGACCCCACCTATTCCGAGGGGCCGCAGACCGCCGTGCGCGCACGGGAGGAGGCGTTCGACTATTTCCGCGGCCTCGAGCGGTTGCGGCGCGAGTGCCCGGCCGACGACCTGATCAGCGTCCTGACCGCCGCCGAGCTCGACGGTGTGCCGCTGAGCCGCGGATACCTCGACGCCTACTACCTGATCCTGATGGTCGCCGGTAACGAGACCACCCGGAATCTGTTGTCGGGTGGGGTCAACGTGCTCGCCGAGAATCCGCGATGGTGGGACCACATGCGGGAGAACCCCAACAAGATCCGGGTCGTGGTGGAAGAGATGGTCCGCTGGGTGACGCCGGTGATCTCGATGCGCCGCACCGCAACCCGCGACGTCGAGATGCACGGCAAGACCATCGCCGCCGGGGACAAGGTGGTGATGTGGTTCTGCTCGGCCAATCGCGACGAGCGGGTCTTCGACGACCCGGACACCTTCATCGGCACCCGATTCCCCAACGAGCACCTCGGTTTCGGTTGGGGTGCCCACGCCTGCCTCGGCTCCAATCTGGCCAAACTGGAAGCGAAGTTGTTCTTCACCCGGGTCATCGAGCGCGGCCTGGCGATCGACGTCCTCGACGGCCCGGACCGATTGCAGAGCAACTTCTTCCGCGGTATCAAGTCGTTGCCGGTGACGGTGCGGGCGCATCGATGACCGCCGCCGTGAGCACCCGGCACGCGCCCGCCGCCGTCATCGGGCACCACGAGGTGACGGGCTCGGCCACGATCGATGTGGTGGACCCGTTCTCCGACAGCGTCATCGGCACCACCGGCATCGCCGAGCCGGCGATCGTGGCGCAGGCCGTCGACGCGGCGGCAGACGCCTTTCCCGGGTGGTCGGCGACCCCGGCCGCCGACCGGGCCGCGGTGCTGCGGCGCGCCGCCGACCTGATCGAGAACCACGCCTCGCTCGCCACGACCGTGTCCGCCGAGATGGGCATGCCGATCAGTCTCGCGGGCGTCACACAGCAGTCGATGCCGGCATCGGTGCTCCGCGAGTTCGCCTGCTCGCTGGAGACATTCGCCTTCACCGAGGACATCGACGGCGCGCGGCTGCACCGTGTGCCGGCCGGGGTGGTCGGCGCGATCACCCCGTGGAACATGCCCGTCCATCAGATCATCGCGAAGGTCGGGGCGGCGCTCGCGGCGGGCTGTACCGTCGTCCTCAAACCGTCGGAGGCAACACCGTTCGACGCCCTGCTGGTACGCGAATGCCTGATCGCCGCCGGACTCCCCGCCGGCGCGCTGGCCGTCGTCAACGGCACCGGTGAGAGCACGGGGGCCGCACTCTCGAGCAACCCGGGGGTGGCGCACGTGTCGTTCACCGGCAGTGTCCGGGCGGGTCGGTCGGTGGCCGCCAATGCCGCGGCGTCGCTGCGCCGGGCGACACTCGAACTCGGCGGCAAGTCACCGGCCGTGGTCCTCCCCGACGCCGATCTCGATGCCGTCGTTCCCCGGGTGCTGGCCTCCGGACTGGTCAATTCCGGGCAGGCCTGCAATGCGACCACGCGTCTGGTGCTGCCGGCGAGTCGCGCCACCGAGGCAGAATCCATCATGGCCGAGGCGATCTCGGCGTTCCGGCTGGGCGATCCGGCCGATCCGTCGACCACCCACGGACCACTCGCCTCCCGCACGCACACCGAGAAGGTGCTCGCGCACATCGAGGCGGCCCGTGCCGACGGCGGGCGCATCGTCGCCGGCTCCGGCGAGAGCCTGGCCCTCGGCCGGTCACGGTGCTTCGTCACGCCGGTGGTGTTCGCCGACCTCCCGGCCGACGCCAGGGCCGTTCGCGAGGAGATCTTCGGCCCGGTGCTCGTCACCCAGTACTACGACGACCTCGCCGACGCGATCGCCATGGCCAACGACTCCGACTACGGCCTGTCGGCCGAGGTCTGGTCGGCCCGAACCGAATCCGCCGTCGAGGTCGCCGGCCATCTCGACGTCGGCCAGGTGAAGATCAACGGCGTGCGCACCCGCGAACGCCCGGCGGTGCCCTTCGGCGGCACCAAGAACTCCGGCTACGGCCGCGAACTCGGCGCCGTCGGTATGGCCGAGTTCACCGAGATCAAGGCGGTGATGTCATGAACGAGCATCTCGATGTCTCCAACGACCACGTGGAGGGCACCTCGGACGGTCCCGGGGGACGCACGATCGTGGTGACCGGCGCGGCGTCGGGTATCGGTGCCGCCCTGGTGCGTCGCCTGCTCGACGCCGATCCACAGACCACGGTGATCGCTCTCGATCTCCACGAGAACACGGACCCGCGAGCACGATTCGTCCACTGCGACCTCTCGGATCCGAGCTCGATCGCGGCTGTCGCACTCCCCGACCACATCGACGCGCTGGCCAACGTCGCCGGGGTTCCCGGCACCGCGCCGGCGTCGGTCGTCCTGGCGGTCAACACCCTCGGCGTCCGCGCACTGACACTGCGCGTCCTGGAGCGGATGACCACCGGCGCGGCAGTGGTCAACGTCGCCTCACTCGCCGCGCATCGCAACACCCAACCGCCCGAACGCATCACCGAACTCCTCGCGGCCAAGAGCCGCGATGACATCGACCGCTGGGTCGCGGAGACCGGGGTCGACGGCTCGGCGGCCTACGACAGTTCCAAACGCGCACTGGTGGACTGGACCGTCGCGCTCTCCGCGGCGTTGCAGCCCCGCGGAGTCCGCGCCGCCTCGGTGAGCCCCGGCCCCACCGAGACACCCATCCTCGGCGACTTCGAGCAGTCCATGGGGGTCGAGGCCATCAGCCGATCGGCCGGTGCGGTGGGACGACACGGCACCGCCGCGGAAACCGCCGCCGCCATCGACTTCGTGATCTCCCCGGACGCCTCGTGGGTCAACGGCATCGACATCCCCGTCGACGGTGGGCTCAGCGCCATCCGAGCGGCCTCCGTCGAGAACCCACTGCGCCCCGTCGCCACCGACTCCCGCTCCTCCTCACCCGTCTGAACGCACCGGACCAAAGGATCACCCCGATGACCACCACACACACCCGACACGTACTCGCACTCGATGGTTCGGCCCCCGCCGACCGTGAACTGCTGGGCGGCAAAGCCTTCAGCGTCAACCGGATGCGAGCGCTCGGTCTCCCGGTCCCGCCGGCCTTCGCGCTGGCGACCCCGCTGTGCGGCACGTACCACGGCGCCGGGGGTCACCTCCCCGACGATGTGTGGCACGACACCCTGGCCGCGCTCGAACAACTCGAACGGGAGACCGGAAAGCGCTTCGGGCAGGGCCCTTTCCCGCTGTTGGTGTCGGTACGGTCCGGTGCCGCCCAGAGCATGCCGGGCATGATGGACACCGTGCTCAATCTCGGCCTGACCGAACCGCTGGTGACCGACCTCGGGGCGGCGACCGGGGACCCGGCGTGGGCCCGCGACACCTGGCAGCGGTTCTGCACCGGTTACGGCGAGATCGTGCTCGGCGACAACACCGCACTGCCACCGGCGGATCCCTACGATCAGCTGCGGGAGGCGATCGGGGCGGTCTTCGGGTCGTGGACCAACGACCGCGTGGCCGCCTACCGACGGCGCCATGGTCTCGGAGCGGGCGGTGGCACCGCGGTGACCGTCCAGGCGATGGTCTTCGGCAATCGCGACGAGCACTCGGGTACCGGCGTGGTGTTCAGCCGCGACCCGGCCACCGGTGAACGAACGTTGTTCGGCGAGTGGCTGTCTCGCGCACAGGGCGAGGACGTCGTATCCGGTGAGCGCACACCCGAGACGATTGCGCAGTTCGCCGCGCACGACCCCGAGTTGTATCGACAGCTGGCCGAGATCGCCGAGATCCTCGAGCAGGAGCATCGCGACCTCGTCGACATCGAGTTCACCGTCGAATCCGGACGTCTGTACATGCTGCAGTGCCGTTCGGGGAAACGGTCGGCACGTGCGGCGGCGCGGATCGCGGTGGAACTGGTGCGCGAGGGCGTGATCTCCGAGGCCGAGGCACTCGAGCGGGTCAGTGCCGAGCAGGTACGCACACTTCTCGAGGACTCCACCGTCAGCGGGGCGGCCGAACCGATCGCCCGGGGCGTCGGTGCGGGGCCCGGAGCCGCGACGGGCATCGTCTACACCGATACCGATGCCGCGTGCGCGGCCGCCGCGGAGGGCGAGGCGGTGGTGCTGGTGCGCCCATCGACCTCACCGGTGGACGTCCCGGCGATGTTCGAGTCCGTGGCGGTGGTCACCGAGGTCGGGGGCACCACCTCGCACGCCGCCCTCGTCTGCCGCGAGATCGGCGTGCCGTGCGTGGTCGGATGCGGCACCGGGCTCAGCGCGGAACTCGACGGTCGCACCGTCACCGTCGACGGCACCACCGGAACCATCTACGACGGCGACACCTTGACGGCCGGCGACGGACAGGACGAGTACCTGACGGCGTTGGCGGGGTTCCTGCCCGATCCGACGCCCGCCGACCATCCGCTCACGCTGCTCGTACGGCCCACCCTGTAGGACTCGGCCCGATGACATCCGAGTCAAACAACCCCGGCACCGACGGGATCGACGCGGTCTACACCGCCGCCGGACTGATGGACGAGTCGCCGTCGGTTGCCAAGCGCCCCAACCGGCGTGGCGAGCAGACCCGCGACAAGCTGGTCAAGGCCGCAGTCGAGTGCTTCACCGAGTACGGGTACACCCGCACCAGGATCTCCGACATCACCCACCACGCCGACACCGCGCAGGGCAACTTCTACCGGCACTTCACCAGCCTCGACGACATCTTCCTCGCGGCGCTGCGGCCGTCGCTGAGCGAGCTCGCCGCCGCTCGCCTACGACCGGATCACGCGCACGGCGAACTCGAATCACTGATCGAGGTCAATACGACCTATTTGCAGTCGTATTCACGCAACCGGCACATGCTGCGTCTTCTCCGTGAGGCGGCCGCCGCGAGCGAGAACAAGGGATTCCAGCAGTTGTGGCTCAACCTGCGCGCCGACTTCGTCCGGCGCACCGAGCGGTGGCTGACCCGGCTCGAAGATCAGGGCGTCATCGCGCACTGCGACAAGAACCTGCTGGCCGAGACCCTCGGTTGCGCCACCGAGCAGATGGCCTACGTGCACGTCGGCCTGCCGGTCACCGCCCCGCGTCGCGAACGGATCGAGGATCTCGGTCGCGCACTGGGTGAATTGTGGTATCGCGCACTGCCACTCGCGGAATCCGGTGACGGGGTGCACCGGTGACGGCAGCGACGGCGGGAGCGGGAGCAACGGCGGGGGTCGATCCAACGCCGATCGAATCGGGTTCGCGCACACTGGGTATCGACGTCGAGGTCGTCGGGGTCGTCGACGAGACCGCCGATGCCCGCACCATTCGCTTTCGGCTACCCGACGGGGTCGAGCAACGCCCCGGGCAGTTCGTCACCATCCGCATCCCCAGCGACCGGACCGGTTCGGTGGCGCGCAGCTACTCGTTGAGCACCGCACCCGGGCTCGACGACATCCCGGCCGTGACCATCAAACGCGTCACCGACGGCTACGGGTCGAACTGGTTGTGTGACAACATCTCCGCGGGCGATGTCCTGCACATCATCCCACCGTCGGGGGTGTTCACCCCACACTCGTGGCAGCATCCGCTGACCTTGTTCGCCGCGGGCAGCGGCATCACGCCGATCATGTCGATCCTACGGTCGGCGCTGGAACTGCACACCTGTCCGGTCACCCTCTTCTACGCCAACCGCGACCGGCCGTCGACCATCTTCGCCGACGAACTCGACCGGCTGGCCGCACGCCATCCGGGGCGACTCCGCGTGCACCATTGGCGAGAGGACTCCGACGGGCTGCCGACCGCCGAGGCCGTCGCCCCGCTCTGCGCCGAGGTGTCCGGCGGCGAGGTCTTCGTGTGCGGTCCGGCGCCGTTCATGGATCTCGTGGAGCGCGAAGCGCTCGCGGCGGGCGTGACGCACACCGATCTGCACATCGAACGATACGTGTCGTTGACCGGCGACCCCTTCACCCTGTCGGTGACCGACGAGAGCTCCGCACAGTGCGCGCTCACCGTCCACATCGACGGCAGCGTCTCCGAGATCGGTTGCGCCACCACGACTCCCCTGCTCGACGCGATGCTGTCGGAAGGGATCGACGCGCCGTACTCGTGTCGTGAGGGTGATTGCGGGTCCTGCGTCGCCCGACTGGTCTCGGGCACCGTGGATCACGGGAACGGCATCGCGCTCGAACCCGAGGACATCGACGACGGCTACCTCCTGGCGTGTCAGGCGACGCCTCGCTCGGCCGAGGTGGAGATCGAGATCGAATAGTCGGCGTCAGCCGTTGTAGGCCCAGACCGACACCCAGTCGACCTGCAGGTGCCCGGAGCTGGTGCCGTTGCCGTTGGTCTCGGCCTGCAGTTGCCAGCGCATCGGGCCCGACGGCACCCAGGCGGTGGTGTCGAGGACGACGGTGTTGTCGAGCAGGTAGCGGATGCGGCCGGGACTCCATTCCATCGTGTAGGTGTGCCAGTTGGTGAACGTGGCCCCGATGTCGGTGGCGACGGCCTGACAGCTGACACACGACCCGAGACCGGAGTAGTGGTGATAGCCCTTGGCGGTGCCCGCGAGGGATCCCTCGGGGAAGTCGAACTCACCGCCGGCGGGCCATTGTTCGGACTGTGGCCAGAGCAGGAAGGCCACATAGTATTCGGAGAGTCCCGGACGGTCGACGCGCATTCGCACGGAATAGCGGCCGTAGGTCTGGTACTGGCTCGATCCGGTGATCAGCGGCGACGGATTCGCACCGGCGGGTTTTCCGTCGACCTGATGGAGAAAGAAATCGAGCATGCCGCCGTCAACCGAGAGCACCGCGTCGGGGCGATAGGGGCGTTTCTGGTAGGTGTCGAGATAGCATTGGGGATAGGTGCGCCATTTCTGGCCCTGCGCGCCGGTGTAGACGATCTTGTCGGGCTCACACGAATTGGCCCACGAGCCGAGTGCCGCGTTCTTGGTGAATTCGTCGGCGAAGATGTGGCGCCATCCGGGGAGGCTCGCCGTGGGGGCCGCCTGGCCGGAGGGACTGGTGACCGCTGCCGGGGTGGTCGGCGTGGTCGTGGGTGGCGTGGTCGTGGGTGGCGTGGTGGTGGCAGGAGTGGTTGTGGTCGGCGTGGTGGTGGGTGCAGCCGCGGCCGAGGTGAGTGTCCATCGTTGTGCCGTCGTCCCTGCGCAGGTCCGCAGCGAGACCGCGCCGTTTGCGGCGGTCAGACAGTAGTTGCCGTAGTTGGGTCGTAGCGAGTCGTTGGCGCCTTGACCCCAGACCTGGGACGGCGAGGTCGAGCAGGTCGCGATCTCGAGGTTGCGGCCGTTGGCGATGACCGCCCCGACCGGTTGCAGGCAGAGACCCTGCACACGAGCGCGGCCGTCGGCGCCAACCGTCCACCGCTGGTTGGCCCCGTCGTGGCATTGGTAGAGCAGTACCCGGTTGCCGGGGCGGGCCGCGGCATCGGAGTTGTCGAGGCATTGGCCGTTCAGCACGGATTTGACCGCGAATGTCGAATCGGCGGCCGATGCGGGTCCGTTGGCGAGCACCATTCCCGCAATGCCGAGAATGCTGCAGACAACAACGCACACCGCTTTTCGCACTGGTCCGCTCCTGATTCCTTGTTTCATGCCTGATGATTATTTGGCATTGCTGCCGTGGGAATGATTGCATTTGGGAAAACAGTACGAAACCGACAGAATGCGCGAGCCGCCCCGGCGGCGCGTGTGTCGTGCTGCCGGTGGGCCGAGGCGGTGTCGGCGAGAGCCCGTCGGACCCATGCCCTACCGTGGTGGCGTGACTGGGGCACGTCAGCCGCTCCGTGCGGGACAGATCATCGTCGGCGACACCGGGTATCGCTACCGGATCGACGGGCTCCTCGACGGCGGCGGCTTCGGCCACGTCTATCGCGCATCACGGCTGGCGTCGTCGAGCGATCGGGTGACGCGCAAGGTCTGCGTCAAGGTGTGTGCGAGCGCCGCGGACTGGCACGGTGAGGCGCACATGGGGCATCTGCTCGCCGGCCGGCGGGAGGTGGTCGCGCTGCTCGACGCCTTCGCCTTCGGTTCCGGTCCCGGACGCATGACGCGCTATGTCATCGTCACCGAGTGGATGCGCGAGGGTACGGTCGGCGATCTCGTGGCCGACGGTGTGTGGGCGGGATGGCGTCCGGCACGGGTCCGTCGTGAGATCCGCGGCCTGCTCGGTCTGATCACCGTGATGCACGCGGCCGGCGTCACCCACCGCGACATCAAGCCCGACAACGTCTTCCTGCGCGACGGCCGGCTCGCTCTCGGAGATTTCGGGATCGCCAAACATGCACTGACACCGCGGCATTCACCGCTGGACGCCTACACACCGGCATACATGCCCGCCGATGTCGACGACTACCGTCACTGGGCGACGTGGTTCGACATCTATCAGCTCGGCCTGCTCACCTGCACCCTGTTGACCGGGGCGGACTGGACCAACGACGACGTCTCCCGCATCCGCGACCTCGACGCGCCCGAGGATCTCAAGTGCTGGATCTGGCACGCGACCGCGGCCAAGGGCACCCGCTACGTCGACGGCACGCAGGCCCTGCGCGCACTGACGGATCTGCACAAGGTCGACATGAGTCCCGCGCGGGGACCGGCACGGCTGGCCGGGCACCGCGTGGTGATCACCGGCCGGTTCAGTACCGGCACCCAGCAGGAGCTGACCACGTTGATCGAGGAATCCGGGGCGGCCGTGCAGTCGATGGTCGGCGACGACACCACCGTGCTCGTGCGCGCCCATCAGATCGACGGCGGCCTCGGGGCACACGAGGGCCGCAAGTTGTTCGCCGCACGGGAACGCAAACGGCGCGGCCAGGCACTGCACGTGATCGACGAGGACCGGCTGTGCCGGCTGATCGGGCTCACCCCCGTCTGAGCCCCCGTCTGTCTCCTCCTGCCTGTGTCCTGTAACGCGCAACGGTGTAGGGCCGATCACACCGGCACCGAACTGTGTCGGGTCGCGCTGAACAACGGGTGACGCGATGGCGACGGGCATTCGACATCGTGGTGCCGGCAGGACGGTTGGCCCTGGGTCCTACGAATGGGGGGATCCTCGTGCGCGATGCGGCACTCGGTGGTGGGGAACCGTAACCTCGCAACCAGGTCTCGATGCAGTCAGGGTCACGATGCAGTCCGGGTCATGATGCAGCCAGATCACGATGCGGCCGGGCGTCGAGCAGCCGGATCGTCGAGCAGCCGGATCGTCGAGCGCCGGCCGGACGAGGGTTTTCACCCGGATGAGAGGTGTGCCATGGGTGCAGACGACATGCGTGCAGACGACATGCGCGGGAACGTCGACTTCGACACGGCCGTCAGCGATGCCTGGGCCCGATACCGTCACCTGCTCGCCGCACTTCTGGCCGACCTCGACGACGGAGCGACACTCGTCGTCGAACAGAACCTCGAGATCCCCGAGGGATCGCACGGCGTGCTGAACTTCTGCGCCCACGAGGACCGCATCGTGTGCACGATCGTCGAGGGTGACCTGCATCCACATCCCGACGTGCTGCGCGAGAACATCGCCGATCTCGAACTCCTCGGCTGGGATCGCGACGACGGTGACGGATCGTTGACCTCCGAGGCCGATCGAGCCCAGGTCGACGCTCTCGCCGCGCTGGCCGCCACCACCCTGATCGAGATCTGGGGAGTCGGACATCCGGCCTTCCTGACCGGGGACGCGCCGGCCCGTCACGAGCCGGCGCTCGAGGTGATCGCCCTGCCCGCACGGCACAGTGACCTACGGGCGATGGTGCTCGAGGCGCTCGAGACCATGTCGGGGCATCCGGTGGTGGTCGACGACGACGGCGACATCCCGTTGCCGACCGGTGAGGTGAAGTCGTGGCTGCGAATCCTGCCCACACGCCCGACACTGGAGTTCTTCGGCACCGTCGTCGAGCACGTCACGGATCTGCCTGCGGCCTACCGCTTCGTGGCGACCGAGACGCTGCCCTACACCGGGATCAAGCTCGTCGTGCACGACACCTGCATCGTCGCCGTGCTGACGGTGGAGGCCACCGCGTTCTCCCGGCACAACGTCGCGGCCGGTATCGGCCAGTGGTTACAGTTCGTCGAGGAGGTGCGCCCGGAGATCGTCGCGGCGCTCACCCACGACGCCTGCGGGCCGGATCTCTGAGGCCGTCCCGACCTACCGCGCCCACTGCAGGGTGTCGGCCCACGTGAGTGCCGCGGTCTCGGAGTATGCGCCGAGTCCGTGCTGGTCGTTGTAGGTCTGGTAATCGATCTCGGCGCCGTTGGCGCGGGCACGGTCGACCCATGCCGAGGTCAGTGGAGCCGGCGCGACCACGTCGAGCGTGCCCTGCTGGATGAGCATCGGAGCGCGGTAGCCAGTGTCGGGGACGGCGGAGAGCTCGTGCACCACGCCGATCAGCGGCCCCTCGGCCAGTGGTTTGGTCACCATCTGGCCGACGTTGTACTGCCGCGTCGACGGACTGAACTCCGGATAGCACTGTGTCGCAGCGTCTTCGACGAGTTTCTTACCCAGCGGCGTGAGGTAGGAGTCGACGTCGACGTCGGGGCGCGCGGCCTTCACACCGGCAAGCACGTAGGACACGTACGTCACGTAGTCGGGAACCGCGACGGGCGGGACGCCGGGCGCGACGACCTTCAGTAGCTGTGAGGTGTCGACGGGCACCGAGCTGGCGGCCACACCCACGTTGTGGAGTTCGGGTGCGTAGGTGGGTGCGAGATGTCCGGCCCAGACGGCGCTCTGGCCGCCCTGGGAACCACCGGAGGTGAGATAGTCGGTGCCGGCTCGGGTGTCGGTGTACTGCGCGACGACGGTCCGCGCGGCGCGTACCGAGTCGATCACGTTCTTGCCCTGCATCTCTCCGTCGGCGTAGGGGTGTACGCCCGGTCCGCCGACGCCCGCGTATTCGGTGGCGGTGATGACGTAGCCGTCGTCGAGCCAGGGGCCCATCCAGTCGTGCCAGCGTTCCTTGCCGTCGACGCGGACGCCCATCCGGTCGGTGACCGTGCAGCCGTCGCCGAGTCCGGCGGTACCGTGCGCCCACGCGAAGATGCGGTAGTCACCGCCGTGCGGGTTCTTCTCGGGGATCGAGACGGTGGCGCGGACCGGGATCAGCGTGCCCTGCGCGTTCTCCGACAGGTAGGTCATCGCGATCACCTGGCGGGCGCCGGTCATGCGGGCGTCCTTCTCGTCGGTGATGTCGGTGGAACTGAGCACCGTGCCCGCGCCGGCCTTGGACGTGAGACTCGGCGCCGCCTGTGCAGTTGGTGACCCGGGCGGGGGCGACCACAACAGGCCGACCACCCCGATCAGTAGTGCACCCAGCACCAGTCCTCGTCGACGCACTGCAGCGGTCCCCTCTCCCTCTTCGGCTGCGGGCTGCGGCCCGCAGCACACCGGACTTCCCCAATGCCGGTTAGGTTAACCTAAGCGGCCGAGGGTCCGGTCGGGCGGGATCGTCGAGGGCAGGTTGTTGCAGATGAGAGCGCTTCCCCGGCCGGTCGGGGGTGACTGCGCCCCCTCGATCCGGCACCCTGGGTGCTGTGCCGGACGACCTGCTGATCGCGCGTAACCCCGAGGAGGGCACATCGCTGCCCTACCTCGTGCGACTGCCCTTGGGCGCCGACGGGATCGTGTTGAAGACCCGGGAGACGTGGCCGCGCACCACCAAGGTGTATTGCCAGCGGGTCGCCGAGTGGCCGGACGACCCCGAGATCGTCGAATGCCTGGCGGTGCGTTCGATCAGCCGTCGCGGCGCGGCCATCGATCTGGTGCTCGAACGCGGACGGGAGAACCGCTCGCAGTTCGTGCTCACCCGCGCCCGCGGACGCGAGATGGTGTTCTGGCAGTCGCGACGCACCGCCAAACAGGCCCGACCAAACGTGACCATCCCCAAGGCGCGAGCGCACGGTCGCGTGGTCGACATCGTCGTCGACACCCGAGAACGCTACGGCTACAAGTTCTCTGCGCAACAGGCGCAGACCAGCAAGCGGGGCCTACCGGTCGGCGACTACGCGGTCTTCGACGGCGACGACCTGGTGGCCACCGCCGAACGCAAGAGCATCGAGGACCTCGCGTCGAGCCTGTTGTCGGGAAAGATGACCTACCTGCTGGCCGATCTCGCCGCACAGCCGCGCGGGGCGGTCATCGTCGACTCCGGGTACTCGAAACTGTTCAAACTCGAACACGCACCGGCCTCCTCGGTGGCCGATGCCGTCGCCGAGGCGCAGGTCCGGTTCCCGACGGTGCCGATCGTGTTCTGCGAGACACGCGCACTCGCACAGGAATGGCTGTACCGCTGGTTCGGCGCCTGCCTGGCCGAGTGGGATCTCGACCGGGCGGGAAAGAGTTCGCCGACGCAGCTCAGCGGCGGGGATGCGGGTGCGCCGGCGTCGATCGAATGAATCCCGGTCGGACATTTGCCGCAAACCGGTTCGATTGATCGCCGCGCGCCGCGCACGGGGCTAGATTGGCCACAGATCGTGGCCGCTTCTTTCATCCCGAAGTGGCCGCAAACCGTTGCTGCGCAACCGTCATCGCGTAGATTGACTGCCAGCCACGATGGCCCGACGCCGCGCGGCTCGCATGATCGAGGGGGACATGGTGAACACTCCGAATCCGCCCTACGGGCAACCCGGCCCGTACGGGCAACAGCAGCCGGGCCAACCCCGGTACGGGCAGCCGCCCGGCCCGGGTCAACCGTCGTACGGCCAACAGCCCCACTACGGGCAAACCCCGTACGGGCAACCCGGCCCGGGATACGGCGCTCCCCCGGCAGGCTCACCCCGGTACGGTGCTCCCCCATCTGCTCCGCCCCAGCCACCCCACTACAGTCGGCCACCGGCGCCACAGCCCCCGAATCCTGCCCCACTGCAGAAGAATCCGGCTCCGGGTGCCTATCATCCGGGCGGTGGGCAGGGCGCGCCGCCGGTGCAAGCGGGTCAGCAGCAGGGTGTCGCCATCGACGCGAAGTTCTTCCCGTTGATGTGGTTGCTGTTCTTCATCAAGCCGAAGATCGTCGTCGACGGCCACGAGCTTCCCGGCACGTGGGGCCGCAACGAGATCCCGCTGCCGCCGGGACAGCATCACGTGCACGTCCACGTTCCGTACTTCCTGCCCCCGCGGATCGGGCCCGCCGATTTCCCGGTGCTCGTGCAGCCCGGACAGGGCGTCGAGCTGGAGTATCGCGCGCCGGTGTGGGCGTACTCCCGCGGTTCGCTCGGCCCTGCGCCACAGCAGTACAACGGCGTCGGTCTGGCGATCGCGATCTCGGTCATCCCGATCGTGCTGATCGTGCTCATCGTCATCCTGAACGTGGCGATCGCCACGAGTTGATCGCGCCCGCAGACACACACGAACAACCCCGCCCGGCGTCCTCGGGCGGGGTTGTTCGTGTCGCGCACGGGTCAGCGCGCAGAGCGCTGTCTCACTGCCACACCCAGAGCCACCGACGCGAACGCGGGTCGTAGCGACGGACGCGGCGGCGACGCTGGACCGGGGCGGGGTTGTTGTTGCGACGGGGTTCGGCCATGATCGGCTCCTCTTTCGTTGACACTTCCGAGATCCGCTGTGTGCGTTTCTCTCTGACGTGTTCCACGATGCACGGTCAGGCTTGACGCACGATGCCCGTCGCCTTGGGAGTTGCTGTTCTCGCGAAATGTGGCGTGGGTCACCGTGATCGGAGTGTCGGCGAGCCGACGCGCGGATCTTGACGACATCTTGGCGCCGGAATGCCTGTTGCTGAGCCATAGAGCCGGGTAAACCGAAGAGGTGAGCTTGTTCGAGCTGCTGCCCTCTCTGAAAGGCGTTCTGGTGTCCCGATCTTTCGATCCCACGCTCTGGCCGGTCCCCATTCACTCGTCGGGGACGGATCTCTTCATCGGTGAGACCGACCTGCGCGCCGAATCACTGCGTCACACAACGGGATTCTTCATCGACGCGACGGGTGAGCCGCGCTGCCCGTCGACCGACGGGTGCGATGCAGCTCACCCGGTTCTGGTCACCAGGATCACTGCAGCGCACGTCGCGGGTGGACGCGCGGTGGTGCGTGTCGATGCAGCGTTGCCGCTGACCACGGCGATCGCCGACGTGGCGTTCGTCGGCGTCGGCCTGGCCGGAGCGACCATGGCCGACATCACCGTCGTCGACGCCGCTGGGCATCGGCGGACGGTGCATGCCGAGTTGCCGGCCGGCGTCATCGCCACCGGGACACTGGTGATCGCGTTGCGTCCGGTCCCCGACCGGGCAGCCGTCGTCGCCCGATAGCCGGCCGACCGGGACCGCCGTCAGACCGCCGAATCCGGGAACGCGATGACCGACAGGAAGCGGATCGGCAGTTCGATGAGGGCGACCGGCCCGTGCGGGGCCTCCCCGTCGAGCTGCATGGAATCGCCGGGCGCGAGGCGGTACACGCTGCGCCCGTGCGCGTAGTCCATGACGCCGTCGAGCATGTAGAGGAACTCGGTGCCGGGGTGCTGGAACAGCGGCTGGGTGATCGAGTCCTCGTTGAGCGTCACGAGAAGGCATTCGAGACGTTTGTGCTCGCCGCGCAACGACCCGAGCAACTCATACTCGTGGCCCTCCTTGGACCCCGAGCGCACGATCCGCGAACCCTCCCCCGCCTTGACGTACACCGCCGATCGCTCGACGTCGGCGCCGCGGAACAGCGAGGTCACGGCGACGTCGAAGGCCGTCGCCAGCCGCGCGAGAGTGCTGAGACTGCACGAGGTCTGGGCGTTCTCGATCTTCGAGAGCATCGCCTTGGAGATGCCGACGCGTACCGCCATGTCGCCGACGGTCAGACCCTGCTGCTGACGCAGGCGCCGGACGTTGGCGGCGATCGCGGTCTCGAGCTCGAGCTCCTCGACGGACTGGTCGGTGGGCCGGTCACGGGCGATACCGGACTGGTTACGGATCAGCGGATCATCGCCGGCACCTGCCGTCTGTACCGCCACTGCCTGATCGATCCCTGTCGATTCGTCGGACTCCGCCACCGGGACAGCATATCGGGAGACGTCGTCCACTGTGGGGAACCGTGGCAGCTCGGCGATGAGTCCCGACCGCCGGTCCTCGGGCAGCTCGGAGATGCGGACCCCGCCGTTCAGGGCGCACATGCCGCGCCCCGCACGATAGGCCTCACCGCATCTCCCCCGCGCCCACGTAGGGGAAGCGGGTCTTGAGCAGGTCGCCCTCGGCGAACCGGGACAACCGGAAGTCCGACTCCGGGATGCGCGGATCGTTGCTGCGACCGTCGACGACGAGGTCGGCGACGAGCCGCCCGACCGCCGGTGAGATCTTGAACCCGTGCCCGCTGAAGCCCGCGGCGATCACCAGTCCGCCGAGCGGACCGGTGGAGATGATCGGATTCCAGTCCGGGGTGACGTCGTAGCACCCGGCGTAGCTGCTGGTGATGGCCGCGTCGGTGAACTGCGGGAAGCGGGTGCCGACCTTGTCGACGGTCAGATCCAGGAACGCCTCGTCGGCACGATTGAGGTAATTGTCGGGGTCGGCGATCTCCAGCTCGGCGAGATCGCTGTTACCGAACAAGATCTCACCGCGCACGTCGGGCCGTACGTACTGCAGCGAGACGAGGTCGGAGAACACCGGCACCTTGCCGAGTTCCATCCCGGGGTGGATCATCACGATCTGCTCGCGGTGGACCTCGATGGGGACGTCGATGCCGTGGGCGGCGAGGAACGGTCGAGTCCATGCGCCGGTCGCAACGACGACGGTTTCGGCCGAGATCGTCGATCCGTCAACCAGTCTCACGCCGGTGACGGCATCGCCGTCGACGATGAGGCCGGCGACGGGCGTGCTCTGGCGGATGCGGATGCCACCGGCGCGCGCCGATGCGGCGAAGGCCTGCGCGGTCTGATACGCATCGCCGTACCCGCCGCGTTCCTCCCAGCCGAACGCCGCGAACGGCTCGAGATCGGCGGCCGGCCACATCGCGGCGACCTCGTCGACACCGATCTCCTCGGTCTGTACGCCGACCTCACGTTGCGCGGCAAGACTTTTGCGGAGATTGCCCACATTGGCCTCGCCGACGCCGACGACGTAGCCGGTCTGACGGAACCCGATGTCGGTGCCGAAGATCTCCTCGGCCTTCTCGAACACCTCGAGCCCGACGGCCGCCATCGCCGCCAGCGAACTGACGCCGTAGTGGCAGCGGACGATGCCCGATGACTTGCCCGTCATGCCCGCGCCCACGGTATCGCGTTCGCAGACAACCACATCGGTGACGCCGCGTTGCGCCAGCGCCCACGCGGTGGCCGCGCCCTCCAGGCCGCCACCGATGATGACGATGGATGCGGCCTCGGTACTCACAACACCGCCCCTGCTCCGGGAATCCAGCTGGTGCCGGCCAGCGGGACGCGCGCCATCGCTGCGGCCTCGA
This sequence comes from Gordonia sp. L191, assembly GCF_030077625.1. Taxonomy (NCBI): domain Bacteria; kingdom Bacillati; phylum Actinomycetota; class Actinomycetes; order Mycobacteriales; family Gordoniaceae; genus Gordonia; species Gordonia sp. L191. Next base: position 5,239,131 of record NZ_CP125996.1, read on the forward strand.
TCGAGATCGCCACCAGGTCTTCGGGTTCGAGGTGCTGCAGGTGTGCCTTGCCGCAGGCGCGGGCGATGGTCTGGGCTTCCATCGTCGTCACCCGCAGGAAGTTGGCCAGGCGCTTGCCGCCGACGATCGGATCGAACCGGGCGGACAGTTCGGGATCCTGGGTGCTGATGCCGGCCGGGTCGCGGCCGTCCTGGAAGTCGTCGTAGAAGCCGGCCGCCGAGCCGATCTTCTCGTACTCGTCGGCATACCGGGGATCGTTGTCGCCCAGGGCGATCAGCGCGGCGGTACCGATGGCGACGGCGTCGGCACCGAGCGCCATGGCCTTGGCCACGTCGGCACCGTTGCGAATCCCACCGGACACGATGAGCTGGACCTCGCGGTGCACACCGAGCTCCTGAAGAGCCTGCACGGCTTGTGGAATCGCGGCGAGCGTCGGGATGCCGACGTGTTCGATGAACACTTCCTGGGTGGCCGCGGTGCCGCCCTGCATGCCGTCGACGACTACCACGTCGGCACCGGAGTGCACGGCGAGCTTCACGTCGTAGTAGGTGCGGGTCGCGCCGACCTTGACGTAGATCGGCTTCTCCCAGTCGGTGATCTCGCGCAACTCGTTGATCTTGATGGCGAGGTCGTCGGGGCCGGTCCAGTCGGGGTGGCGGCAGGCGCTGCGCTGATCGATACCCTCCGGCAGGGTGCGCATGTGAGCGACCCGCTCGGAGATCTTCTGCCCCAGCAGCATTCCGCCGCCGCCGGGCTTGGCGCCCTGCCCGAGGACGATCTCGATGGCGTCGGCCTTGCGCAGGTCGTCGGGGTTCATGCCGTAGCGCGACGGCAGATACTGGTAGACCAGGTTCTTCGACTGGCCGCGCTCCTCCGGTGTCATTCCGCCATCGCCGGTGGTGGTGGAGGTACCCACTTCCGACGCGCCGCGCCCGAGTGCCTCCTTGGCGCCGGCCGACAGCGCGCCGAAGCTCATGCCCGCGATGGTGACCGGGGTGTCGAGGTGCAAGGGGTACTTGGCATTTCGGCTGCCGAGCACGACGTCAGTGTCGCAGCGCTCGCGGTAGCCCTCCAGGGGGTACCGCGACATCGACGCACCCAGGAAGAGCAGGTCGTCGAAATGCGGCAGCTTGCGCTTGGCGCCCCACCCACGGATGTCGTAGACGCCGGTGTCGGCGGCACGCTGGATGGCGGCGATGGTGGTGCGGTCGAAGGTCGCGGATTCGCGTAGACCGCGCTGTTCGTTGCTGAGGTTCATGATGTCTCCGGGTGCGGCGCTGGGTCGTCGGACGAGGGGCCGAGCGGTGGGTTCGCCGGGGGTCAGTATGCCGACGTGTTGTCGACGTGGAAGTGGTAGAGCTCGCGGGCCGATCCGTATCGCGAGTACTCGGTCGGGTCGTCATCCTTGAAACCCGCGGCCTTGAGCAGGCCGGCGAGCTCGTCGAGGTGTTCGGCGCGCATGGGTTTCGCGATGCAGTCGGCGCCGAGGGAGGCGACCTCGCCGCGGACGTAGAGACGGGTCTCGTAGATCGAGTCACCCAGGCCTGCGCCGGCGTTGCCGCGGATCACCATGCGGCCCGCCTGGGCCATGAAAGCGCTGTTGTGACCGACGTTTCCGCCGACGACGATGTCGATGCCCTTCATCGAGATCCCGCAGCGCGCGGCGGCGTCGCCCTCGATGACGAGCAGGCCGCCGTGTGCGGTGGCACCGGCCGACTGGGAGGCGTTGCCCTTGACGACGACGGTGCCGCTCATCATGTTCTCGGCGACACCGGTACCAGCGTTGCCGTTGATGGTGATCTCGGCCTGCTGGTTCATGCCGGCGGCGTAGTAGCCGACGTGACCGTTGACGGTGATCTTCACTGGTGCGTTGACCCCGGCGGCAACGCTGTGCGCGCCCGCCGGTGAGTTGATCTCGATCTCTCCGGTGATCTCGCCGTGCAGTGCCGAATTGACTTCGCGCAGCGAGGTTTCGGACAGATCGAAGACGGTGCGATCGGTGTTCAGCGGGTCCATGCGTAGACCACCTCCGGTTCTGGTTCCCAGATTCGTGCGTTCTCCACGCCCGGCAGGTGCGCCAGGGCTCGGTATTCACTGGCCATCGCCACCCAGTCGTCGGTCTCGGCGATCACGGCGGGTTTGCAGGCGATGGCGTCGCGGACCACCGCGAACGAGTCGCGGTTGGACACGACGAGTGTGTAGAAGCCGTCGAAGGTGGCGCAAACCTCTTTGAGTGCGATCTCGACGTCCTTGCCCTGCGCGAGCTGGTGGGCGACGAAGCGTGCGCCGACCTCGGTGTCGTTCTCGGAATCGAATTCGACTCCCTCCTCACGCAATTCACGGCGGATGGTCGCGTGGTTGGAGAACGATCCGTTGTGCACCAGGCACTGCTCGGGTCCGACGGCGTACGGGTGCGCGCCGGCCGGGGTCACCGCGGACTCGGTCGCCATGCGCGTGTGCCCGACGCCCTGCCAGCCCTGTGCGGCGGCCAAGCCCCACTGGTCGGTCAGATCTCGCGGTGCACCAACACCTTTGAGCACGGTCAGGTCGCTACCGAATCCGGCGACCAGGGCGCCGGGGTAGGTGGCGCGAGCGGCGCCGAGCAGCTCCTCGGCGGGTACGGGTGCCGACAGCACGAGGGTGGCGTCGACGTACTGGGCGGCGACCGCACTGCCGAACACCTCGGTGACGGCGGCCTGCGCGTCGTCGGCGTCGACGTCGATTTCGAGAAGGGAGACGCAGGCGTGGTCGGCGGGCACCCAGCTGGGGTTGCCGTAGACGGCGATGCCGGCCGAATCGGCGCCGCGGTCCTGCATTTCGCCGAGCATGCCGGTGAGCAGTTCCCCGAGGCGGGGATACAGATCGGGGTTGCGTAGATGCAACCCGACGATTCCGCACATGGTGTGGGCCTTTCGTGGTTCAGGGGGTGGACGGATCAGGGATGTGACGGGAATGTGTGGTCAGAAAGCGGTGAGATACTGATCGACCTCCCACGGGGAGACGGCCGAATGCCAGGCGAAGAACTCCTCGCGCTTGAGCTTGCTGAAGTAGTCCGAGACCGACTGCTTGTCGGCGGGCCAGTCCTCGGTCATCGCGGCATCGAGGGTGCCGGCCACGACCGGGTCAGCCTCGAGCGCGTCGACCGCGTGCAGCAGCGTCAGCGGCAGGGTGCCGACGTGCTCGGGGCAGGTACCCAGCGCACCCGGGTCGAGGCTGCGCTTGATGCCGTCGAGGCCGGCGCCGAGGGCGGCGGCGATCGCGAGGTACGGGTTGGCCGATCCGTCGCCGCCGCGCAGCTCGACGCGCTGGTCGTCGGGGATGCGGATGTAGTGGGTGCGGTCGTTGCCGCCATAGGTGGGCACGCGCGGTGCCCAGGAGGCGCCCGAGCGGGTGGCGGTGGCGCCGGTCCGCTTGTAGGAGTTGACCGTCGGAGCCATCACCGACTGCAGCGCGCAGGCGTGCTCGAGGACGCCCGCGACGAATCCGTAGGCGGTGGGCGAGATGCCGAGCCCGCGGTCGTCACCGAACTCGGTCGGGAAGACCGGCTGACCGTTGGAGGTCAACGAAAGGTGCAGGTGCAGGCCGCTTCCGGTGCGTTCGGCGAACGGCTTGGGCATGAAGGTGGCGACCATGCCGCGTTCGGCGGCGATCGTGGAGAGCAGGTAGCGCAGGGTGATGACGCGGTCGGCGGTGGTGAGCGCGTCGGAGTAGGCGAAGTTCTGCTCGAACTGGCCGTTGCCGTCCTCGTGGTCGTTGGCGTAGTTGCTCCAGCCCAGCTGATTCATCGCAGTGGACACCGCGGTGAGGTGCTCGTACATACGGGTGAGGCCGCGGACGTCGTAGCAGGGCTGATCGGAGTCATCGGCGTCGTCGGCGGTCACGAGTGTGCCATCGGCGGCCCGCTTGAGCAGGAAGTACTCGACCTCTGCGCCCACCCACGGCTCGAAGCCCGCGTCCTCGGCCTGGGCGATGAGTGCCCGCAGGATGTTGCGTGGGGCGAACGGCCACGGCTTGCCCTCCACGTGCGGGTCGCAGTGCACGATCGCCAGCCCCTCCTTGATGAAGGGGATCGGCAGGAACGACGAGGTGTCGGGGATGGCCATGAGGTCGGGGTCGCGGGGCTCCTGCCCGATTGCACCGACCGCGTATCCGGCGAAACCCACACCGTTGGTGGCGAGTTCGTCGACAGCCTCGACGGGGACGAGCTTGGCGCAGGGCTTGCCGCGCAAGTCGACGAACATGGCGAGGATGAACTTGGTCCCCGACTTCGCGCAGAGTTCGGCGAGATCGTTGGTGGTGTCAGTCATGGCAGTGCTCCGGTGGTTGTGTTGGCTCTAGTATGTCCACTCCGATGAACTTTTGTCTACCTGTAGTAGACTCCCGTTGTGTTGCGATTACGTTTCGGGGCTGTGAGGTGCAGGTATCGGGTTGGGTGGGGCGGTCGTCGGTGGTCGAGGTATGCCCACCGGTGGCCGCACTGCCTACTCCTGCGCCACCCCACCCGATGGTCGAGGTGTACTCACCGGCGGCCGCACCACCTACTCTTGCGCCACCCCACCCGATGGTCGAGGTGTGACGAGCCCCCTGGGCGAGGAGCCTCGAGACCCCCGCAGGCGACGCTGGAACCCGAAACCAGCACCGGTGCAAGGGGTCTCGAGGCTCGGCGCCTGGGGCGCCGAGCACCTCGACCATCGATCAAAAAGGGGGCCGGCCATCGAAAGAAGCGCTCGGCGATCGATCAATAGGGGCTCGACCATCGGGGGAAAGCGGCCCGAAATGGCAGCGGGGACGCACCACGATGTGGTGCGCCCCCGGTGTCGTGCACAGCGATCAAGTGCGAACGGGCTGCGCGGTCTCGGAGAGTCCGTGCTCGACACTCTGGGTGGCCAGTGCCGGCGACATACCCGAGAGGCCGCCGTGACCGACGCCGGCCGCGGGGATCTCGTAGGCGGTTTCCGCGTGGATCGAGGAGTCGAGTCCCTGGGTCTCGGTCTCGGCGTCGACGCGCAGGCCGATCGTCTTGTCGAGAGCCTTGGCGATCAGCCACGTCATCACGAACGAGAAGGTGCAGGTGATGACGATGCCGGCGAGTTCGCGCCACAGGATGTCGATCGGGCCACCGAAGAGCAGACCGGTCACCCCGGCCGGGGCACTGCCGGCGGCGAACAGCACGACGCACAGGGTGCCGACGATGCCGCCGATGCCGTGGACGATGAAGGCGTCGAGACTGTCATCGACCTTGAACTTCGGCTTGAAGCTCAGGAAGAACGCGACGACGCCCGCGGCGAGGATGCCGACCATCAGTGCGCCGATCGGCGTCACGGTGTTGGCCGACGGGGTGATGCCGACGAGTCCGGCGATGGCACCGGTGATCGAACCCAGCGCGGTGACGTGACCTTCACGCCACTTCTCGATCGCCCAGAACCCGAGCATCCCGGCGCCTCCGGCGAGCAGGGTGTTCAGGACGACGAACTGGGTGACGAAATTGGCTCCGCCGGCGCAACTTCCGTTGAATCCGAACCACCCGAACCACAGGATGCCGCCACCGAGGAGGACGATGGGCACGTTGTGAGGGCGCTCGGCACGGCGACGCCGGGCGCCGAGGACCAATGCCAGGGCGAGCGCGGCCACACCGGAGTTCATGTGCACCGCCGTACCACCGGCGAAGTCGTGGATGTGGATCTTGTTGAGCAGGAAGCCTCCTGCGCCCTCGTCGGAGTCGGCGGCGAACACCCAGTGTGCGACCGGGAAGTACACCAGGGTCAGCCAGATCGGAACGAACACCAGCCATGCGCTGAACTTCATCCGACCGGCCGCACCACTGGCCACGATCGCCACGGTGATGGCGGCGAACAGGATGAACCACGCCGCGATGTAGAGCACCTGAATGCCGCCGGACTGATCGTCGGTGAGGTGCTCACCGAGCCCGAGGTAGTGCACGGGATTACCGATGATCCCCCAACCGTGTACGGACGGCCCGGACACCAGGCCATAACCGTAGAGAACATAGATGACACAGGTGATTCCGAGGGTGGCGAACACCATCGACATCATGTTCAGGACGTTGCGTCCGCCGAGCATGCCCCCGTAGTAGAGACCCAGGCCGGGGATCATGAGTACCAGAAAGGCGAATGCGGCCAGCATCCATGACAGATCCGCGTGTGCGGCAACTACTTCCATGACAGTCCTTGGTAGAGAGGGATATGGAGGGTGATGGGGCGGTCAGTGCCCGCGGAGGTAGGCGACGACGTTGTCGCGGTAGTCGAGGAAGCCCTTGTACGCGGCGATGCGCTCGTCGAGGGTTTCGATGACGGTGGCCAACTGCTCGGCCCACGCCGGGATGCGCCGGACCTCGTCGAGCGAGGCCATGAACGTGCGGATATTGAACGTCACCGCACCGGAGGTCGGCAACCGGACGAAGTGCTCGAGTTCGATCCGAAGCCGCGCGCGACCGTAGTCGCCGTCGGCGATCATCGTGGGTATGTCGCGACCCCACTCGGGCAGTTGTTCGAGGCTGACGTCGAGCTTGTGCGAATCCGATGCGGACAGCGTCCAGTTGACCCGCCGATAGACCGCGTCGGCGGGTAGCCGCCGGAGGAACTGTTCGGCGCGGGCGACGATCCCGTCACGGATCAAACCCGGTACCGGAGCGTGGATTTCATACATGTCCATGCCGACGTCGAAGGCCACCGACCAGGCGGCGGCGAAGGTGACGATCCCGGCGTCGAAGTAGAGCCGGCCGTCGCGTTCGACGACGAGGAGCAGGTCGTCGGGGACCTCGCGCGCGAGGAACTCCAGCGGATGGCACGGGAGGCTGTCGAGGTCGCCGAGAACGAATTCGGTGTCGGTGCCGAGTAACTCGTTGCGCCAGTGGAACCGCCGGTCGGCGCCTTCGGTGAGATGCATCACGGTGGGGTAGGCCAGTGCCAGATCGCGGAGGTAGTACAGCAACAGATCCCAGCAAGCGACGTCCATTCCGGGCATGATCCGCACACGCGACGGATCCTCGTCGAGGATGCGCCGCCGCTCGCGCATGTAGTCCAGATACTCGGCACCACCGAGGTCGACGAGGTGGCGTCCCCATTCCCCACCGCGCGTACGCCGCGGCACGCGGGCGGGCTCGACGTTGACGGTGTAGGAGAACTCGGAAGCGTCGTCGGGAAACGGCCACGGGATGTTGGCGCAGTGATCGACGGGCTGCGAAAGATACTCACGCGCAGCGGGAGTCAGTGAGTCGAAACTCGGCAGATCAGGGCTCGGCGGAGTGGTTGTCGATGCGGTCAGGGACGGGGTGAGGGTCACAGGTCCACCTCGATCTCAGGGCTGTCGGGGAGGGCACGCGAAACACAGCACATCATCGCGGTGTTCGCGGTCTTGTCCTCGTCGTCGAGGACGAAATCACGGTGCAGCACTGCACCAGCTCGCACCGGGATGCGACATTCGCCGCACACTCCTTGCCGGCACAGGTTGGGCACCGCGACGCCGTGGTCGAGCAGTCGCTCGAGCAGTGAGACCCCGGAGGGGACGTCGAGGCGCTCACCGGTGGAGGCGAGCCGAACCGAGAACGGGTCGCCCGGGTCTTGTTCGGGTGCGGCGAATCGTTCGAGATGGACACGCGCCGCCGGCCAACCGGCGTCGGCGGCCAATTGCGTGTAGGTGTCGAGAAGCGCCGCGGGCCCACAGGCATAGGCGTGGGTACCCAACGGTTGCACAGCCATTCGCGATCGGATGGTGGCGATGGTCTCCTCCACCCCGCAGGCCTCATGGACGGTGATGCCGTCGTGGGACGCCACCGCACGCAGGTCGTCGAGGTGCGCGCCATGCCCGGGCCGATAGGAGTAGATGACCTCGGCGGTCACCCGAGAATCGCGTGCCAGCGCCCGGACATGAGAGAGGATGGGCGTGATCCCGATGCCGCCGGCGACCAGCAGCGCGTGCCGCTGGTCGAGGACGGGCGCGAACATCGAACGGGGGCCTTCGATCTCGACCGTCGATCCCTCGGTGACGGTGTCGTGCAGCCACTCCGACCCGCCGCCCTCGCCGCGTCGCAGGACCGAGATGCCGTAACTGGTCGGCCAGAGACCATCGTCGACGAGGGAATAGGCGTTGCGCACAGTGCTTCCGGACGCGCCGATCGTGACGATGAGGTGACTGCCCGGCTGATACGGCACCAGTGACGGACCGGCATCGTCGGCCGGCACGAACCGGAAGTGGGTGACCGACTCGGTCAGTGCGCGTTTTTCGACGACGCGCATCAGTCGGGGTCCGGTCCGATAACCCGGGTGCAGATGCGTGCCCGCCGCCGAAGCGTCGGCGTTGTCGACTCCGTTCACAGCAGCTCGGGTCACCACGGCTTCGGTCATGACAGCTCCCCGGCATCGGCGGCGGAGGCGAGGAAACTGCCGCGCGTGGCCGAATGATGCTCGTGGATCTCGACTCTCATCGAGCATTCCGGGCATTGCACGATCTCGCCGGGGCGAGCGAGGATGCGGCTGGTGGTGTGACAGTGTGCGCAGTAGACCGGCAGATCGTCGGTGCTGGTGACATGGGCGGACAGCTCGTCGGCGATCGCTCCGGCCGCTCGTGCGACGGCGAGTGCGGTCATCACGTCGAACTGACCACCGGTGACCATGACCCTGGTGCCGGTGACGGATTCACCGAGTGCGCGCCGCAGCGTCGCGACATCGTCGGCGTCGGTGAGGGTGTCGAGGACCAGCAGTCGGGTGGCCCCGGATTCGCTGGCCTTGGCGACCCAGGTGCGCGCGGTCTGAGCGGCACCCGGATCAGCGCCGATGGACACGATGAGGAAGGCGCCGGCCTCGACGTTCACCTCGGGTGGGGTGGCCGGCCACCGCGGCAAGCCGGGGTGCGGCTCGGGACTCGGTGGCGTCGGCGCGGTATCGCGGAGCCATTGGGCGGCACGGTCTTTGTACTTGATGATGCCCTTGTAGTCGGCCATGTCTGTGGGCAGTTCGGCAAGCACGTCGGCGGTGCGGCGGCGCCAGGGCTCGACGCCGGCGAGTTGTTCCAGCGGGAGCAGGTAGGTGCGGATGAGGAACATCAGCGCACCCGAGTCGGGCAGTCGGATCAGGTGCTGGACCTCGACCCGAAGGTGCACCAGGGCGCCGAATTCGGTGTCGTCGACGTGGGCGATCGTCTCGCGGTCGGGACCCCATTCGGGGTAGATCTCGGTGGAGACGTCGAGTCGGCGGCCGATGGTCAGCGTCCAGTTGGTGCGGCGATAGGGCTGATGTGGCTGAAGGCGTTTGAGGAATTCGTGGGCCCGGGTGATGACACCCATCTTCTTCACGCGCGGGACCGGCCCGTGGATCTCCAGGAAGCTCATGCCGACGTCGAATCCGAAGCTCCAGTCGGCGGCGAAGGTGATGACTCCGGCGTCGACGAAGAGTTGCTCGTCACGCTGATCGAGTAGGGCCACATCCTCTTGGACCTGAGAGGTGATGTAGCGCAACGGTTCCTCACCCAGCGTGGCCTGGTCTCCGTAGCGGAAGTCGGCCTCGACACCGAGTAGATCGTTGCGCCACTGCCAGGTGTCGGGGCCGGTGGCGGTCAGGTGCATGTGGTCGGGGTAGGCGACGGCGAGCTCGCGCATCACGGTGAGCATCGCGTCCCAGGCGGCGGGCGCCATGTGCGGCAGGACGGCATGGCGGGATGGATCGGACGCGAGAACCGCTGCGCGAGCATCGAGTTCGTGGCGGTACTCGGCGTCGATGTCGACGACCGCGGCACCCCACTGACCGGCCGCGGTCACGCTGGGCGTACCCGCAGGCTCGACGTTGGTGCTGTAGCGGTAGCGATCCTCGGGGAAGGGGAACGGGAAACCGGTGACGAGGTCACCGGCGGCGTCGGGGGCCGGGGCAGGTGGCAGATCGATGGTCACAGTGGTATCTCCAGGGTGCATCCGTCGGCGGCGCGCGAAACGCAGGGCATCACTGCGTCTCCCGCGTTCTTCTCCTCGGCACTGAGGTAGAGGTCTCGGTGGATCGGGGTGCCTGCGGTGACGGGGATGCGGCATTCGCCGCACACACCCTGACGGCACCGGTTGGGTACGGCCACGCCGGCCGCTTCGATGGCCTCGAGCATGCTGGTGCCCGACGGGACGTCGAGTGTGGTCTCGCTGCCGGTCAGGTGCACCCGAAAGGGATCGCCGGCATCGAGGGCGTCGATCCCGAAGCGCTCGAAATGGATTCGTGACTCCGGCCAGCCTGCGGCCTTCGCGGAGTCGACGACGTGGTCGATGAGCCCGCCGGGTCCGCACACGTACAGATGGGTTCCCAGCGGTTGCGTGGTCAGGACCTCGGCCAGCCGCGCCACGAAGTCGGCTCGCACGGTGTAGAGCTCGGCCCGGCCGTCGGTGAGGGTGGTGACCTCGTCGACGTGCGCGGCGTTCTCCGGCCGGAAGGTGTAGAGCACCTGGGTGTCACGGTGCCAGCGGCGGGCCGCCCGCAGGTGCGAGAGGATCGGCGTGACACCGATACCACCGGCGATCAGCAGGTGTTTGGTGGCGCGAGCGATCGGAGCAAAGGCGCTGCGCGGCAACCACACCCGGATCTCGTCACCCACTTGGAGCCGACTGTGCATCCAGTGTGAACCGCCCGCGCCGTCGGCGACGCGCAGGACCGAGATCGAATACTCGGTGGGCGCGGTGCCGTCGGACACGAGACTGTAGGCGTTGGTGTGCGGGCCGGCCTGCACCACCAGGTGGCTGCCCGGGACGAAACCGGGTAGCGGCGCACCATCGGCGAGGGTGAAGGTGCGGATGTCGCGGCCGCTCTTCACGATCGAGGTGACGCGCAACGTCATCGTGCCGTCCTCGGGGACGGAGCGGGCGGGCCGACTGGTCGTGAGGGTCATGCGGTGTCCTCTCGATTCGGGGTCTCGGCGTCGGCCATGAACCCGAGGAAGGCGCCGCGCCTGCGGGAGACGTGGTAGTACACGAGAAGTCCGCGGCCGCAACCGGTGCAGTCGACGATGTCGTCGATGCCGGCGAGCGCCGAGGTGACCGTCCGGCAATGCGTGCAGAACACGTCGATCGGGCCCGCACCGACGGGTTCGACCACGAGTTCGTCGTCCTCTACCCCGGCGGTGACCGCCGCCGCTCGGACCGTCAGGCAGGCACCGACCGGTCCGGCCACGTGTACGCGTACCCCGACCGTCGCGGAGGCGAGCGCATCCCGCAGTGCGTCGGTGGCCTCGGCGGGCGATTCGACGCAGATCAGCGTGCTCGGCCGGCCCGACGGCAGGGTGGCGACCCGCTCGGTGGCCCACGCGTGCGCGGGCTCACCGATGCCGATCACGAGGTACGACGCGCCGTCGGGTGTGAGGTCGGCGGTCGGCGGGGTGACCCCACCGACCGCGGCGGGGCGCGCCCACGCCGGAATGCTGCTGAACGGGATCTGGGCGGCGGTCTCCGCCGAGATCTCTGAGGTGGTCATGGCAGAACTGGTCCGTTCCGGAGGTCGGGCGGTTCAGAGCAGGGTGGAGTCGCGATGTCCGGCGTAGAACGCGAGCGCGTAGCTCGGGGTGCTGAAGTAGATCTTGGAGCCCTTCGGGAAGAAGATCGCGTCCTTGGCCTTGGCCACCGTCTTCTGTCCGGTCTCCTTGTTCTCCAGCAGGAACTCGCCCTCGAGGACGACCTTCATCTCGTCGTAGGCGTACTCGTAATACAGCGGCGCGTCGGTGTGGCGAAGCTCGAAGTAGCCCGAGCACATCTCGCTGCCGTCAGGGTTTTCATAGACGTCACCGATGAAGCCCTCGGTGCCGGGATACTCGGACTCGGGCATCTTCGGAAGGTTCTCCCAGGCTCCGCTGGTAACCCGGAACTCGAGTGCGTTGCTGGTTTCGACGGTCATATCTACTCCTTCTGTTCAGTTGGCTCTCCAGCGATCTGGATCACCGTAGGAAACTTGTTGCCTGTGATTAGACTCTCGGACTGTTTCGAGAGTGTGACGGCTGTGTTGAATGACATGCAACATGTCCAGCGGTGGGAAATTCGGGCGTGCTTCGCGGCGCTGCGTCGGCGTCGGAGAACATGCGGAGTGTCGCGACTCGCCCGATTCCCCGACCCAGCCTTTTCCCAGATTTGTCGCCTAGCCTCGGGCACATGAGTGTCCTGGCAACGACGCCGCCCGGCGACGTGACGCCGCGCCGAGAGGCTCGTCGGCCGACGGGCCTCGGCGCGGCGGTGGTCACCGCGGTCATCGCACTGCTACTCGCGGCGGCGGTCTACGGCGTCGCGGTCCGGACGTCATGGGGACAGCTCGTCGACCAGTACGTCCTCGATGCGGCGCGGCGCGCTTCGGCCGTCGCCCATGTGCCGCACATCCTCACCGTGCAGGCGGTCACCGATCCGCGGGTCTGGGTGATCGCGGCGATGCTTGCCGTCGGCGGGTCGGTGATCCCGGCGGTGACCGGACGTACGCCAGTCGGCATCGCGCTCGTCAAAACCGCTGCGCTGCTGGTCTTTCCGGTGATCATCGTGGTGCTCACCCGTTACCTGCGCGATGGTGTGCTGGTCCGGCCGCGGTTGCATTCCTGGATCGCCGAGACGTCCAATTCGGCGCCGTCGGGTCATGCCGCGGCGGTCACATCGTGCGTGGTGGTGTTGATCGCCGCGTCGCCGAAGTGGCTGCGCCCGATCGTCGTCGCCCTCGGTGCGACGTGGGCGTCTGTCATCGAATTCGGCCTGATCGCCGACGGCTGGCACCGACCCAGTGATGTGGTGATCTCGGTGCTCATCGTCATCGGTCTCGGTGCCCTGCTGCCCGATCCGTGGGCGGACTCACCGACGCCTCGGGGCTCGTTCTTGATGCGCAGCCTGGCGTTTCTCGTGACCGTCATCGCCACTCCGCTGATCGTCGGCACGTCGTACGGCGACCCGCGACAGATCGCGACGGCGGTCGGCGTCGCGATGGTCATGGGTATCGCGCTGGGCGGATATCGCCCGTGCGCATATCGCTCACGGCTGGGCTGACTGCGGCTCAATGGTCTCCGTCTGGGCAGACGCTGCGCCCTGAAGATGCCATTGACTAATGTCACGGTTGATGCTGTCATGGACTCATGACCGTGGCACCCCTCACATCCACCGTCGACTCGGGCCCGGACGAGGTCTCCGCCCGTCTCCTCGAATCCGCGGCGCGCCTGTCCCGCAACGCCATGACCGAGATCGATTGGGACGCCCCGATGGATCCGACGAAGTACGGTTGCAGCCCCGAATGGTCGACGCTGTACGGCACTCCCTATTGGGAGGAGATGACCGAGGAGCAGCGGATCAAGCTCACTCGCCACGAGTTCGCGTCGATCATGTGCATCGGGATCTGGTTCGAGATGATGCTGCAGGGCGTGGTCATCCGCGATCAGTACCTCGCCGACTATCACCGACCCGAATTCCAGTTCGCGCTCACCGAGATCGCCGACGAGTGCCGCCACTCGATCATGTTCGCCAAGGCCAGCGAGAAGATGGTCGGCACGTCGTACAAACCGCATCCGCGGCTCGGACGCTTCGGCAAGTTCTTCATGGCGACGGTCAAGGACGAGGTGGCGTACGCGGGCATCCTCGTCGCCGAGGAGATCCTCGACGTGTTCCAGCGCGGGTGCATGCGTGACGAGCGGGTGCTGCCGTTCATCCGCACCGTCAACGAGATCCACGTCCTCGAGGAATCACGACACATGAAGTTCGCCCGCGAGGAAGTGCGGAAGTCGGTGCGCGACATCGGCTTCATCAAACGACAGTGGAGCGCCTTCTACCTCGCGACCGCCGCCTCGTACATCTTCACCAGCCTCGTGCGCCCGCAGGCCTACATCGACGCCGGACTCGATCACCACCGCGCCATCGGCGAGATGCGGCGCAACCATCACTTCCAGTCGATGGTGCGCACCGGGTGCGCGCACCTCATGGAGTTCCTCGACGACGTGGGACTGCTCACCCCCGCCGCCGCCCGCGTGTACCGCAAGGTGCACATGCTCTGAGTGGTGTGTGCTCTGGGAATGCTTGTGGTGCAGGGAGTCTCGAGGAAAGCACCGGTCGGAGATCATCGGTCGACGTAGACACTCCAGCGGGGGGCGCGACCACCCGTCGGTGATGGAACGCGAAACGGCGGGAGATACCAATATAACTTCCACCGATCCGGAGCGACACACCGTGAAATCTCGGTCGGCGGCCCGCTCACGTGGAATCTGTATTTGCATCCCACGTGAGGCGCGGCGACGCTGACTGGACCACCGCCATCTTCGGTTCTCGCAAGCCGGCGCCGAACCTCGGCATCTGAGTAGCCATGCGGTTGGGATCGTTTGTAGCTCCACGGAGACACCCCGCCGACGATCGGTGAGGACCCGGAACGGCGGGAGATACCAATATAACTTCCACGGATCCGGGGCGACACGCCGTGAAATCTCGGTCGGCGGCCCGCTCACGTGGAAGCTGTATTCGCATCCCACGTGAGGCGCGGCGACGCTGACTGGACGGGCGCCTGTTCGAGTTCACGAAGCGCGCGGTACGCAAACCTCGGCATCTGAGTGACCGTGGGATTGGGACCGCTTGTGGCTCAGGGGGTCTCGAGGCTCCTCGCCCCAGGGGGCTCGTCGCACCTCGACCATCGGTCGAAGAAGACCCAGCGGGACAACCCGGAGCCGCGGGAGATACGAATACAACTTCCACCGATCCGGGGCGACACGCCGTGAAATCTCGGGTGCCGGCCCGCTCACGTGGAAGTTGTATTCGTATTCCGCGGAAGCGACGGCTACGCGGGCTGGACGGGCGCCTTCTTCAGTTCGCGTAGTGCCGTGCGCAGACCTCGGCGTTTGCCGGTGTCGGGGTCGACGCCAAAGTGGTTCGACATACCGCCACGGATGGCGAACCGCAGTTCCGACGCGGTCTCCGGGGCGTCGTCGGAGGTCGCCTTCAAGAGCGCATTCGGCAGGGCCAGCTTGAGAATCGTACGGAACGACTGCGCGTACTGATTCAGGATGCTGCCGGTGGTGTAGGGCAGGTCGTACTTGTCGCACAGTTCGCGGACGCGGACGCCGATCTCCTCGTACCGGTTGCTGGGCAGGTCCGGGAACAGGTGGTGCTCGATCTGATGACTGAGATTGCCGCTCATGAAGCGCATGATCGGTCCGGCCCGGAAGTTGGCCGATCCCAGCATCTGTCGCAGATACCAGCGTGGCTGGTCCTCTTCCTCGTACTCGGCGACGGTGAACTTCTCGGCGCCGTCGGGGAAGTGACCGCAGAAGATCACCATGTAGGACCAGTAGTTGCGGATGAAGTTGGCGGTCAGGTTCGCGGTGATCGTGGTGCGCCAGTTCGGACCCGAGAGCGCCGGGAAGATCAGGTAGTCCTTGGCGGCCTGCTTGCCGACCTTGCGGCCGATGATCTGCAGATCCTTGGCCGCCTGCCGGTAGGTCTTCTCCTTCTTGCGGAGCTTCTCGGTCTCGAGATGGTGCAGCGCCACACCGTATTCGAAGAACGTGCCGAGCGTCAGGTTGTAGATCGGGTTACCGACGTTCCACCATTCCCACGGCTGGTCGCGGGTGACGCGAAGGATTCCGTAGCCCACGTCGTCGTCCATCCCGACGATGTTGGTGTATTTGTGGTGCACGAAGTTGTGTGAGTGCTTCCACTGCACGCTCGGGCACGTGGTGTCCCACTCCCACGACGACGAATGGACCTCGGGATCGTTCATCCAATCCCATTGGCCGTGCATCACGTTGTGGCCGAGCTCCATGTTCTCGATGATCTTGGCTGCGCCGAGCAGTCCGGCGCCGAGTAGCCATGCGGGTTTGCGGTTGCTGAACAGCAACACCACCCGCCCACCGGCGGCCAGTGCTCGCTGAAAGGTGATGGTGCGCTTGATGTATCGTGCATCGGCCGCTCCGCGCGATTCTTCGATGTCGCGTCGGATGGCGTCGAGTTCGGCGCCGAGCGCCTCGACGTCGGCCTCGGTCAGATGGGCATAGGTGTCGATGTCGGTGATCGCCATGAGCATCGTCCTCCCGATGATCGGACTGGTGTGCGGCGAGGTGTGCCGCGTGATGGGATGCGGCCGCGGGCTGGACCGGCATCAGTGGTTTCTTCTACAGGTCGAGCGTGCATTCCCCGGATACGGCGCTGATACACGTCTGGATACGTTCGCCCTCGCGACGTTCCTCTCCGGTGCGCAGGTCACGCGCGTACCCCTGGGCCAGCGGGACCACACAGGTTTGGCAGATGCCCATCCGACAGCCGAAGGGCATCTGGATTCCAAGATTCTCGCCGGCCTCGAGGAGTGTGGTGGCACCGTCGAGTTCTGCGGTCTTCTGGGATTTGGCGAAGGTGACGGTGCCGCCCTCGCCGCCGAAGTCGGTCCGCGCGATGGCGAAACGTTCGATGTGCAACTGATCGCGGAGGTCGGCCGCCGAGTACGCCGACTCGATCTCGTCGAGGAAGGCGACCGGCCCACATGCCCAACAGGACCGTTCCCGCCAATCGGGGACCTGCGCGTCGATGTCGTCGATGGAGAACTTGCCGTCCGACCGAGTCAGTTGCAGCGCAAGCGAATACGTCGGTACCTGCTCGTCGAGGGACTCGAGTTCGTCGAGGAAGATCACCTCGTCGCGGGTTGGCGCGGAGTGCACGTGGACGGTGTCGGGGATCTCGCCGCGTGCACTCATCGAGCGCAGCATGCCCATGACCGGGGTGATCCCGCTGCCCGCGGTGAGGAACAGGATCGACTCGGGCAGCGGCTCGGGTAGATGGAAATCGCCCTTGGGCGCGGCGAGGCGGATCACCGTGCCCGGGGCGACACCGTCGACGAGGTGCGTCGACAGGAAGCCGTCGGGGTTGGCCTTGACGGTGATGGAGATGGTGTCGCCGGTGTTCTCCCCGAACGACGTCAGCGAGTACGAGCGCCAGTGCCATCGTCCGTCGACCTGTAGACCGATGCCGACGTACTGGCCGGCCTTGTAGTCCGAGGGGAATCCCCAGCCCGTCTTGATGACGACCGTCGCCGAGACGTCGGTCTCCTTGCGGACCTCGACGATGCGTCCGCGCAACTCGCGCGCCGACCACAGCGGATTGATCAGGTGCAGGTAGTCGTCGGGCAGTAGCGGTGTGGTGGCCCGTGCGACCAGTCCGCGCACGACGTTGGCCTGCGGGTTCTTTGCGTTGACCCCCGCGGCTGGGCGTTTGCTCCAGCGGAGAAGATTCATCGGCCTCCCTCCGGCAATGTGTGTGCACGACTGTACACCCACTTGGTGGTGCGCATCACAGACTCCAGGCTGCCCGCATCACGGATGGATGTGGACCTCCAGCAGATGTGCGCCCCACCCCGGCAGCATGACGAAGACGTACTCGTCGGGGTCGGCGGGACGGTGATGGTCGATGCCGGTGAGCAGGTCGGTGAGGGTGGCGGTGGACCCGGTGAGCTGCGGCCACGGGGTCTGCACACGACCGGCGGCCGCGGCGTCGTCGAGGTTGACCACGATCAGGTGGCGGCACCCGCCGCCTGGGGCGTCACGCGCATCGGTCCACGCCCAGGCCACCAGTCCCCCGGTGGGCCGATCCGGCCAGCCGTGAATGTGCAGTGGGTCGAAAGTGCCTGTGCTCATCGGACTTTCACTGATCGCGCCCAGAAGGATGCGATAGAAGTCGCGGAGGTCGGGGTCCACCGGTTCGGCAGGTTCGCGCCGCAGTTGCACCGGTAGGCGGGTGGTCCGACCGTCGGCCTGGCCGTCGTGGACGAGGCGGGCGCCCGGCTGGGTGAGTGCGGTCAGCGCCGCAGTCCGGTGGCGGTGACCGAACACCGATTGCGCGCGCGGCTCGTCGTGATTCTCGACGAAGCGCACCTTGCCGGCGGGGTCCGGGTCGTGGTGGATGAGGCGGGCGACCTCGTGCGGATGGTGCTCGAGGGCGTCGGTGAACGCCTTGTCGTAGCAGTGGTCGAAGCCCTGGATTCGTAGCAACTGTTCTGTACCCCAATAGGACTCGGCGACGAACAGGAAGTCGGGGTGCTGCTCGCGGACCGCGGGGATGACCCGCGTCCAGTAGTCCTGCGCCGGTGCCGGTCCGACCCGGTCGCCCCAGGTCCGGGTGAAGATGTCGGTGCTCATGAGCATCGCCATGTCGCAACGCACGCCGTCGCAGCGCTCGGCGATCCCGCGCAGTTCGTCGATCGCGGCGTCCACGGTCTCCGGGTGGAAGGCGTTGAGCTGCAGAACATCTCGCCATGGCGGAAAGTGGGGGTCGCGGCCGTTGGCCAGGACCCGCCCGCCGACCCCGACGAACTCGGTCGGGCGGGCGGCGAGGTCTTCGGCGGTTCCGGCGACGAAGCGTTCGGGGTGCGCGGTGACCCACGGGTGGTCCGTCGCGAGATGGTTGGGGACGTAGTCGAGGATCAGTCCGATCCCGCGGGCGGCGAGGGCGGCGCGGGCGGTGGCCAGCCCGTCGCACCCGCCCAGGTGCTCGTCGACGACATAGTCGCGGATGCAGTAGGGCGAGCCGACGACGTCGTCGGAGGTGTAGTCGGGCAACGCGGAGCGGAAGGTCTCGACGAGCTGGCCGTCGGCCAACGCGATCTCCACGCCGGCGGGACTGCGCTGCCACACGCCCATGAGCCAGACGGCGTCGACGGGTCCGACGGCGATGCTGTCCCACACGTCCTCGGGCACCGTGGCGAGGGTGACGGGGTGGCCGAGCCGCCGGCCGATCCGCTCCAACCACGGCCAGGTGTTGATCTCGTAGATGACCGGGTGGGGCTGCACAGCGTTACTGTGCCAGATCTCTGGCCGTCAGCCACCTCGGCGGTCGGGTTCGGCGGCCCCAAGGATCGCGGTCCTTACCCTGAGGGGGTGGTGGACCTGAGGTGGCAGTACTGGCAGGTGCTCGATCCGGCGGACGAGAGTCTGCGCTGGCTCGCGATCACCCGGCCCAAGGCGCATGCGCGGATCGACCGGACCAAGATGTGGACCCTGCTCGCCGACAAGGCGGTGCTGGTGGCCAATTGGTTCGTTGCGGAGGATCATCAGCGCCCCGAGGCGCAGCGCCGGTGGATCCACGACAGCATCACCGGATGGGACTTCTGCGAGGCGGCCGTCGAGGTGGGCCTCCCGACGGCCGACGAGCTGGCGCGGATCGCTCGTCCGGAGGCGATGCTGACCGTCGATCAGATCGACCGCATCCCGCTGGTCGGTGTCGTCGGCAAGCGAGAAGCGGAGCGGATCTGGGTGGCGCGCCGGGGCTAATCCTGGCCGATCGTTCCCGCGTCGCCGCTCGTTCCCACCCCGGTCAGCCTCCACCGGCCCGCGGCGCTCTGATGCTCCCAGAATCGGGTGAAACGTCCACCCGCGGCGAGCAATTCGTCGGGACTACCGTCCTCGACGATGCGGCCCCGGTCGAGCACGATGACCCGGTCGGCGCGCCGGATGCCGGCCTGCCGGTGGGCGACGATGACGCGGGTGCGTGGGCGGTCCTGCGCCGACAGGGCATCGACGAAGGCGCGTTCGTTGCTGTTGTCGAGGGCACTCGTTGCTTCGTCGATGAGCAGCACGGGAGCGGGTTTGACCAGGGCTCGGGCGATGCTGACGCGTTGGCGCTCACCGCCGGAAAGGACCGAACCTCCTTCTCCCACCGCTGAATCGACGCCATCGGTCAGCCGGTCGGTAATCTCGTCGACCCGGGCGAGCGCGGTGGCGCTGCGCAGGCGCTCGGGTGTCGCCGACGGATCACCGGCGGCGACGTTGTCGGCGATGCTGCCCTCGATGAGATAGGGCTGCTGGAACACCACACTGGTCAGCGCGCGGCGGGACTCGTGATCGAGGTCGGCGGCATCGACGCCGTCGAACAGGATGCGCCCCGACGTCGGCTGATGCAGGCCGGCGATGAGTCCGAGGATCGTTGACTTCCCCGATCCGGACGGGCCGACGATGGCGGTGGTGGAGCCGGGTTCGATGACGAGGTCGAAGTCGTCGAGGACGGGGTGTTCGGGGTCGTCGTAGTCGAATCGGACGCCCTCGAACGTGATCCGCGGTGCCGTGGTCGGAGCCGGCCGCGACGTCGGTCCGTCGATCAGCCTCGGGGCATCGAGGACGGTCCGGATGCGCCGCAGGGTCAGACGCACACTCTCCAGGCCGCCGGCGAGTTCGCCGAGCGCGGTGAACGGTTCGAGATAGCGGACGGCCACCACGATCAGCGCGACGGCCTGCGCTGTCGACAGATCACCGCGCACGGTGAGCCATGCGGCGGTGCCGGCGAGCGCGAACAGTGCGATCTGTGCGGCGAGACCGAACAGCAGTTGGCCGGGGACCTGCAGCAACAGCAGCCGCAGCGTTGCGCCGTGTTGGCGGGTGAGAGCGTCGCCGGCGAGGCTGCGCTCCGGATCGGCACGACGCGCGACGCGCAACGCCGGTTGCGTGCGGGCGAACTCGACGACACGCTCGGTCAGGGCGGCATTCGCGGCGTCGGCCGCGTGGTCGGCGCGCCGACTGATGGCCCCACTGGCCCACAGGGCGCCCAGGAGCAGCGGGACACCGGCCAGCGCGACCAGCGCGAGTTGCCACGAGATCGCCAGCAGTGCAAGGCCGATGACCACCGGCAGTAGGATCGCGCCGAGTAGCGGCACCACCAGATAGACGACGACGCCGACCAGATCCGGTCCGGTCGCGGCGATGGCCTGCCGGGCGGTGGCGGTGTTCTCCGCGCCGAACCAGGTCGGCCGGATGCGCGACAGTCGCTCGGCGAGCGCATGTTGGCCGCTGCCCAGCAGGGTGAATCCGAGGTCGTAGGCCACCCGCGAGCCGACCCAGTCGGTGAGCCAGCCGGCCACGGTGGCCGCAGTCAGTGCGGCGAGCCAGACCAGCGCGTCGCCGTGGCGGCCGTCGAGCAGCGCCGACACCAGCGGCACGAGCAACACGACGCCGACCGCGCGCAGCAGCACCGAGAGCACACTCAGCGCGACGAACTTCCGCACATCCGGACGGGACCGATCCGGCAGCAGCGAGATCAAGGTGGTGATCATCGGCGGGCTCCCTCGGTCGGTGCGGCCTGCTCGGTCGGTGCGTCCCGCTGGACGGGTTCGGTCGCGGCCCACAGTGTCGCGTAGGTCCCGCGCTCGGCGAGAAGCTCACGGTGCGTTCCGGTTTCGACGATCCGTCCTCCGTCGAGGACGACGATGGCATGGGCGTCGGCGATGGTGTGCAGCCGATGGGCGATGACCAGCACGGTACGACCGGCGGCCAGGCGGCTCAGCGATTGCTGGACGAGGAACTCCGACTCCGGGTCGGCGAAGGCGGTGGCCTCGTCGAGGATCAACACCGGGGCGTCGGCGAGGATGGCGCGGGCGATCGTCAACCTCTGACGCTCACCACCCGACAGTGCGGCGTCGGGTCCGAGTGGGGTGTCGTAGCCGTAGGGCATAGCGAGAATCCGCTCGTGGATGTTGGCGTCGCGAGCGGCCTGCTCGATGTGCGTGCGACTCGCGTCGGGGACCGCGAGCGCGATGTTCTCCGCAACGGTCCCGGTGACGAGTTGGGTGTCCTGCAGCACGAATCCCAGTTGGCGGTACAGCTCGTCGGCGTCCATGGTGGCGATGTCGCGACCGTCGATCCGGATCGTTCCGGCGCCGGGGTCGTGGAACCGGGCCAGCAGCGCCGCAAGGGTGGACTTGCCCGAGCCGGACGGGCCGACCAGCGCGGTGACGGTCCCCGGCGCCAGATGCAGTGAGATGTCGTGCAGGACAGGAACTGCGGGGCGATAACCGAAGGTGACCCGATCGAAGACGACGCCGGGGTCGGTCGATCGCGGCGGGGTGGCGTCGCGGGTGACGAGTTCGGGTTCGTCGAGGGTGATCTGGATGTCGCGCGCGGCGAGCATGCCTGCCTTGAGCCCGCTCAGACCGTAGCCGATGCCGAGGAGACGGGCGCCGAAGGTGGTGCCCAACAACAGGAACGGGATGAGATCGATCGGTTCGATCCAGCCCCAGATGACGAATCCCGTACCCACCAGCGCGATCAGCCACAGGAAGGTCGTGGGGCGGGTGACGAGGTCCATGACGGTCTTGGTACGGACGAAGGGCCGTTGCCACTCTTCGAGGAAGTCGATGTACTCCTCGAGCCGGGCCCGGAACCGCGAATCCATCGAGCCGCCGAACACCCGGATCACCGGTTGCGCATCGAGATACGACGCCGCCTCGCCGTTCATCCGTTCTTCCCACGCGTGCGCGACCGGGATCTTGGAGCCGGACGCGATGATCATGCGGTACATGGTGAACACGTAACCGAGGACGGGTAACAGCAGAAACAGTGCCACCCCCCAATCGACGACGAACAAGTAGATCAGCACCGCGATCGGCGCGACGACGGCCGACACCGCGTCGAGTACCGCGTGTGTGACCAGATAGTGCAGCGAGAGGGTGTTGTCCTGGACGAGTGACTTGATGCCGCCGGAGCTTCGAGAACCGAACCAGCCCAAGGGAAGTCGTGCGAGCTTGCGCAGCAGCCGGCTGCGCAGATCGCGGGAGAAGCGGGCGTCGACGGTGTGCAGCCACAACAGCAGCGCCGACTCCAGCAGGATGCCGAGCCCGATCAGGGTGACCGCGAGCGTGCCCACGAACCACAGCTGTCCGGAGTCGGCGCCGGCCAGCAGGCGGCGGGACAGCTCGACGAGAAGGACATACGGAGCGAGTTGGAGCAGCGTGACGATCGCCTGCAGGACACCGGCGATGGTGAGCGTCGGCTTCAGCGGGGCGAGCAGTTTGCCCGCGGCGTTGGCCCGCCACTGGCCCTGTGGGGCGGCGTCGGCGGGAGCGGCCGCACCGGTGGCGGCGGGTGGCTCGATCGTCTCGACCACCGGAGTCTCCTCGGTGGAGGTTCCGTCGGGGGACTCCGCGTCGGGGTCACGCTCTTTACCCATCGCCTTGCCCTGCGCCCAGTAGGCCTGGACGTGGGTTTCGGACTTGGGGAATCCGAACTCCTTGAGTCGTTTGCGGATCTCTTTGAGCGAGTTCGATTCCGGGCCGGCCCAGGCGTACCAGTCCGACCAGTCGCGGGACTCCAGGGCGGACGCGAGTGCGGTGGCGTCGGTGCGTGGGACCCAGTGCAGCCGCATCCGCGGGTGGCTGTTGAGCGGGATCTCGCGGTCGGCGGGCTCGTGCTGCTCGAGGTAGGCCTCGATCGGGATGTCGTGCGGCACGGCGTCGATGATCGAGTTGATCGCCGGGATGGACGCCGAGTCGCCGATGACCAGGTAGCCGGCGGGCGGGTTCTCGTCGGGCACCTCGAACGGCACCGAACTCATGTACATCGCCGAGATGGACTGTCCCGGTTGTGCTTGTCGCGCCCATTGCGAAGCCGGGCCGGACGGCTCGTGGAGCACGAAGTCGAGGGCGAAGGTCCCTGCGTCGGCGTCAGCCTCGGCAAAGGTGTAGCCGCGCTGGTGCTCACGACCGTCGTCGTCGGGGAACCAACCCCGAATCCACGAGGTGGGCCCGGTCAGCGCCTCGGAGAACAGGGTGTCGGAGTGGAACCGCACACGAACGAGGTGTGAGGCACGTTGCTCGACGCTCGTGACCGTCGCCAGATGATCGCGCGCGCCGAACGCACGCATGACCGCTCCCCCGAATCCACGGGACATCTGCCCACCCCCATCGTCGTTGCGTTCTCAGTGCGACCGGCTCGTATCGGGCGTGCGTCCGATATGCCGCGCAGCTTAGGCAACGCTAACAAACCAGGAGTGGAGTGCACAGGGTTCTGGGTCGGTCGTTCAAGTTCGCTTGACGATCGCAGCAACTCCCGCGAGCGACATCACGATCCCGGCGAGAAGGGTCAGCCACAAACCGATGCCGACGGTGATGCCGAGTGCGGAGAGATCCCCGACGCCGGAGATGTCGGCGGCGGCGATCAGCACCGTGACGGCGCCGAGAAGCAGCGCGCCGATGCCGGCGATCAAGTGCAGGGCCGACCTCCTGCCGAGAAGTGTGCTGACCGTGCCGGCGACGAGCGCGATCCCGCCGAGCACGACGGTGATGACGCCGTCGGTCGCACCGACCTCGGAGTTGCCGACGCCGGTGACCGTCACGAATCCGCTGACCCACGGAAGGAACGCGGCGAGCACGGTGAGTGCCCCCGTGGTTGCGATCAGCGCGGCGATGATGCGGACCGCCGGTGAGACCCCTATGGCGCCGGCCGCCGGCGCCATCGGCATCGGCATTGCGGAACGCTGACTGTACCCGCCGGGTACGGGTGGCGCGGCCGGGGTGATCACCGTCGGGGCGTCGGGACCGTACGAGAATGATTGCGGCCCATGGGCATGCGCGGGATGGGGTGGATGGGCGGTGAAAGCGGAGCGCTGCGCGCGAGGATCGGGGTATGACATGGGTGCTCTCTCGGGTCGGGGGCGGTCCCCTCAACCTTCGGACACCCCCGTCCGATTTGCACCACTCGGTCATCTCGAGGGACTACGGGTGCCGGCGAGCGCGAAACGCAGGTAGTGCACTACTCGTGCCGTGCCGGCGGCTCGGTGTGCTTCTCATTTTCACCAGTGTGCTTCCCCTTTCACCATACGACCGCAGGTGGGGCTTGCGGCAAGGGCCGGTGGTGGGTGCACACTCGGTGCGCTGGCACAGACCCACCACCAACCCGCCCGCGGAAGGCCATTGATGACCGCTGCTCCGACACCCTTCGAAGAACACGAGTCCGGCGCCTACCTGCACGGCACCAAGGCCGTGCTGAACTCCGGTGACCTCCTGGTGCCGGGATACGGCTCGAACTACGAGGAGGGACGCATCGCCAACCACATCTACTTCACGCGGACTCTCGACGCCGCGGCGTGGGGTGCCGAGCTGGCTCTCGGCGACGGACCGGGCCGCATCTACCTCGTCGAGCCGACCGGACCCGTCGAGGACGATCCGAACGTGACCGACAAGAAGTTCCCCGGCAACCCGACCCGCTCGTTCCGCTCGCGTGACGCGGTGCGGGTGGTCGGCGAACTGACCGACTGGGTGGGGCACTCTCCCGAGCTGATCGAGGCCCGGCGCGCCGGGCTAGCCGATTTGCGCCGACGCGGCGCGGCGGTGATCTATGACTGATCGGTGCAGGTGCGCACCGCGGCGACAGCGTCGGCGGCTAGACTCGTGCCAGGCCGCCGTCAGCCCGAAACCGGTTGGGCTGCAAATGGTGTGCCCGGAGAATGAGGCACCGTATGGTCCGGTTTGCCGCAGTAGCCGTCCTCGTTGTCGCGGCGGTGGCCGCGGTGATCGCGGCCGTCGAATGGTCGTGGGCGTGGATCGTCGCCGCGGTGGTCCTGGTGCCCCTCGCGGCGGTGGCCGTCTACGACATCACGCAGCGCCGGCATTCGATCTTGAGGAACTATCCGGTGCTCGGCCACATGCGGTTCCTGCTCGAGGCGTTGCGCCCGGAGATGCAGCAGTACTTCGTCGAGCGGAACTTCGACGGCCGGCCCTATGATCGCGACACCCGCTCGCTGATCTACGAACGCGCCAAAGGCACTGCCGCCGAGCTCGCCTTCGGCACCGAGCGTGACATCGACCGGCCCGGCTACGAGTACCTCGTCCACTCGACCGCCCCGATCGAGAATCCGCCCGAGCCGTTTCGCGTCCGTATCGGCGGGCCCGACTGCACCCGCCCGTACGACATGGCGCTGCTGAACGTGTCGTCGATGAGCTTCGGTGCGCTCTCGGCGAATGCGCTGCGCGCCTTGAACAAAGGCGCGATGAAGGGCGGGTTCGTCCACGAGACCGGCGAAGGTGGTCTGACGCCGTTTCACCTCCAGGGCGCCGACGTATTCTGGGAGATCGGCTCCGGCTACTTCGGAACCCGCACCGCCGACGGGCATTTCGATCCCGACACGTTCGCGGAGAAAGCCGCCGACGACCGCGTCAAGGCCATCAACATCAAGCTGAGCCAAGGCGCCAAGCCGGGCATCGGCGGCGTCCTGCCGGCGGCGAAGGTGACCGCCGAGATCGCCCGCTATCGCGGTGTGCCGCAAGGACAGAAGTGCGTGAGTCCGGCCGCGCACTCGGCGTTCTCGACGCCGCGCGAGTTGATCCGCTTCGTCGCGAGGCTGCGAGAGTTGTCGGGCGGCAAACCCGTGGGTTTCAAGCTCTGCGTGGGCTCGCGGATCGACGTCCTCGCGATATGCAAGGCGATGCTCGCCGAGGGCACCACCCCGGACTTCCTCGTCGTCGACGGTGCCGAGGGTGGAACCGCTGCTGCGCCTTTGGAATACGAGGATCACGTCGGTCTGCCCCTGACCGACGGGTTGATGACGGTGCACAACGCGCTGGTCGGCGTGGGGCTGCGCGACCGCATCCGGATAGGTGCGAGCGGAAAGGTTGCCTCCGGCAACGACATCGTCAAACGCCTGATCCAGGGTGCGGACTACACGAATGCCGCCCGCGCGATGATGATGGCCGTCGGGTGCATCCAGTCGCAGCGCTGCCACACCAATCACTGCCCCGTCGGCGTCGCCACCCAGGACCCGCAGCGGGCCCGCGCCCTCAACGTCACCGACAAGAGCGAACGCGTCTACAACTATCAGAAGGCGACCGTCGCCCAGGCCATGCGGATCATGGCGTCGATGGGCGTCGACGACCCGGCCCAACTGAGCCCGCACCTGCTCCGAAAGCGGTTGTCGGCGACCGATCAGCGCTCCTACGCCGAGATCTTCGAATGGCTCGACCAGGGTGTCCTGCTGACCGATCCACCGGCGTCGTGGCGGGCGGACTGGGAGCGCGCGGATGCGGACTCGTTTCGGCCGTATGTGGGCAGCCGGATGTGGACCTCGGCGGGCATCTCGGGTGAAAAGAATCGATCAGTATGACGAAGTGCCCGGGATCCGGGTGAAACGTCATACTGATCGTTTGTGTCGATCCGTGGTGAGCGGTTCATTGTGCCTGTGTGTAGATGATGCGGAGAGCCGCTATCCGATCAGTTGATGTCGGATTTCCGACGAGTTTCGCGTCGCTGACCATGGGTTTTCGTGTGCAGGCTGGGGCGCCCGGGTTGGTCGATGTGGGCACGGCGGCTGGATGTGATCATCCGGGCTGGAGGTCGGCTTTCTTATTTCAGGGGAGCGCACACAGTTCTGACACTTCGAAGTCGTGTTGATCTTCGATTGGTTTTCGGTGCCGGAGGCGCGACTGAGGACGGCCCGGATTCGGGGCCGCCCTCAGTCGCGCTGTGGTTGGTGGTAGGTCAGGTGCGGTTGGGCATTCGGATCGGTGGATATCCGAGGTCACGTTCTAGGCGCCGCCATTTTGCGGCGATGGATTCTGGGCGGTCGCGGTTTGCCGATTCGAAGCGCTCGATCTCACGCGTGTTCACGACGGCGAAGGCCATCGCGATGATGATCTTGACCATTGGTTCGCGGCGCGGCCCGTACTTGAGGTGGACCAGGCCGGCGACCGTCCGTGATTTGATCAGTTTGAATCGTTGCTCGGTGAGCGCTCGTGCGGCCTCGTGGTAGATCGCGTGGTCGTTGGATCCGGGTGCCCACTGCCTGAGCTGTTGTCATTTGCGTTCGTCGTCGGTCAGTGTGATCGTGACGCTGCGCTGTGTGCAGCACGGATACAGCGGCGTGTCCGGCCCGGGTTCGATGTGAGGCAGATCGAGCCGGTCCTCGGTGTCCGGGTTGTGCCAACGGGAACAGCGGACGTTGCCGAGGCTGGCCGGGCAGCTCAGCACCATCTTGACCGCCTTGTCGGGCTGTGCGCCTTCAGCGGGGCGTCCTGGTCGAGTGTTGCGCTCGATGAGTCACCTGTCGACGCCCATCAGCCTCGGCAGGAGCCGACGGAGTCGGCGTTCGCGAGCCTCCCATTCGTCTGTGTCGAGCACGTCGCCCCGGCCTTCCCACGGCACACACCTCATCGGTTCTCACGCAGAGCAGAGGTGTCCATGCGAACGTCGAGTCTGAAGGCGATGAGTCTGAACGCGATCACTCGACGCGAAGGTAACAGGGTGGGGGAATGCCCCGTTGCGGGCACCTCCACGCCACGCCTACAGGTGTCACCGCCAACACAGAGCGAACGTGCGCCACGACGGCACTACGATGAGCCACGCGGGCTCCCTCCAAGACGGGTGCCCGAAGGGGGCGGGCGCTGTTGGCGCAGCGTCTGCCTCCGCCCCTATGAATGAGCACTTCACGCACCATAAGACACCAAGCAAGGTGAATCATTGAATCGCGAGATTCTCGGCGTGTCGGGGACTTGAGCCTGCCGTAAGGGTGCGCAAATCTGGTTTTTCCTCGCCAGCCGTATAGCCTGGACGCATAAATCGAAGCCCAGTCGAATGAGGGGAAGGGTCAACCGTGAGCCATCACTGACGTAATCTGTCGGTGTTGCCACGTAGACCATCAGCCATGAACCTGCGCGTGCTTAATGAACCCGAATCCGTCACCGATCTGTGCGCCCACAGAGCTCTTTACCCTTCCGATGCACCCTGTATGCACCCCCGCTGCTCGCAGCGTTGTCACTATCCTGAATCAACCCGCGGCCGGCGCCAGATGTTCTGCTCGTCGAACTGCGCTAAAGACTATTCAGCACAAAGACTCTCGCTGATCCGCGAACTCCAGTACATCGACACGGCCCTGGAGCAGGGCGGCACCCGCGGTAGTCTTGCCTCTCAACTCCGGAGGCAGCGCGCGCACGCCCGATGGCACCTCGCGCGCTTCGGCGGCGAACCCACCCCGGCAATAACAGCATCGTCGCCCGCTGGAATCACGCGCGGCTGACGGCACCGGTCATTAACGAATGACACCCGGGAATGCTCAGTGAACAAACCAGCAAACCATGGCAGGTCATGGGACCTCGACGAGTACGAGCAACTGGTCGAAGCCATAAGGGACGGGCTCTCACTCGATGAGGCTGCCGATCAACTGGAGCGAACACCAGGAGCAGTTGATGCCCGGGCCGACTATCTTATCCTCGGCACCTTGCCTGAACCGTCTGCGCAACGCTCCCCCGGCGGCTACGAACGAGCCTTCACCGTGCTATCCGATCCTGACTACGAGTGGATGGAGGTTCTGCTCGAGAACATTCAGTCTGCCGGTCAACACCTTTGGGACGCAGAGTCTGATTCACTGTGCGCCTCGGCGTGGGCTGATCGTTCACCAGCTCTTGAGAAACTGGCCGCTTCATTTGGCGTCTCCGTGGCGTCTGTTGTTCGACGATTCGTTGATCTGGGGTACGGCGACACCACCGAAGCAGTCCGCGCGCGGTTTGGCATGAAGACCAGGCGCAGCAATCGTTCCAAACGACCGTGGACGCTGCTCATCACCACGGGCGCTGGCAGGGTTTACCACGTCAGTCAACATCTTGAGCAGTGGGATGCTGTTCTCGAGCGGGACTCGTTGATGCCCAACCAGGATGCGCACCTAGATGTTTCAGTGACATGGAGGTGGGAGATCGTGTGGTCCGCCGATCCCGACGAGATCCCCTGGGCTGCCTCGCGGGGCACGTTCCATCCCGACGCAGCCCACACGCTCGGGTCAGAGTTCATCGACGACCAGCTAACCAACGGCGGATTCAAGGTCATGTGGGGCGAGCTCGAGGGCGGCACCGCGCCTGTTTTTATGTGTCCGACGTGTGCTTCACTTGGCCTGTGGAGTGTTGAAATGCATTCTCTGGCAGCGTCACCCGATGGTTCGGAGAAGACAGATGTCTACCTTCGGTGCCTGCGCGGGCATGAAGATTGCGGATCCATCCCCAACGCCATCGCAGGCGAATGGCTCGCGCTCCTTCCGCAAGTGCCGCAGGACACTGACAAGGAGACCGCTCCTGGAGGCAACGCACACACGCACTCTGAACCAGCAGGTGGTGCAACTCATGTAGAGGTACATGAGGACGATATCGATATTGCCGACGAGGATTTCTTCTAAACCCGGTCACTCATAGACGCGGCTTGACGAGCACTCGCGCGACCGACGATCGCATTCGCGAGATCGATCGTTGGTGCAACCGTGGTCCGGAAGTACTCTGATCGCGGATTGCTCCACCCGTGTGGGTCACTCGCGGACGGATGATTGAACGCCGCGACAAGGCGTCGCGTGTTGTCGACGCGCCCTAGGTAGAGCGGAAGGTCTGCGCGGATTCTCTTTTCGAAGTTGAGCGCGGACTGCACGTTTGGCCAGAGTCGCTTTCCCTGGATGATTGTCAGCGTCGGTTGCAGGATGCGGACCGTGGCCGCGAGATGGGTTTCGCAGTTCTTCGACATCTCTTCGATCTGCGCCGACTCACGTCCCCGTGCGGTTCGCTTCACGGCGGAGCACAGCCGGAGGTTGATCAACGCGTATGCGTCCAAAACGTGAGTTGGTCCCGCGTTCTGGATACCGAGGTACTCGTCGTTCCAGTCTGTGTCTGGGATTTCCATCGCGCACTTCAACGCATTCATGACACCGCGCATGTGGGGGTTGCGGTTGCTCGGGACTTTCGCTCGGTCATGATCACGGCTCCGCGCTTCGCGATTATGGAAAGAGGGGCCCTCGCCGCGTTCCATTCCTACGATCAAAATGCGACGATGGACCCCGTCCACCTGCATGTCGTAATGGGTTCCTACGTAGCCCATTTGAGCCGGGTAGTAGTCACGATCGGTGCGTTCATCGCCCTCCGGGCCCATCGCAGCCGCGTGGCACTGGAAGAACGATCGGCAGATGATCTCGGAATCGCCCAGAACGTTCCTGGCCATGTACTCGTCGTACTGCGCGATGCGGCCTGCCGTGCGGGTCGGGTTACTCGACCACTTGGGTCCGCCGTCTACTTTCTCTGCATCGTTCCACTGATCCTCGGAGCCCTCCGCAGTGGCTCCGGGATTCGGGAACACGAAGTCCGGACGAGTTGGCTGGGGTTTCGCCACGGGAGCGAGAGCCTCCGGTGTCGGCCTAATATGTTGATCTATCCAGGCAAGGCCGCCCACGTCCAGTTCTTCTCGCGCGCGGGTGACTGCGACGTAGGCAAGCATCGCTTCTGGCGGCCAGATGGGCTTGAGTTCTGTTGGCGCGCCGTCCTTGTCGGTGGTGGCCCGGTTGAAGTCGTCAGAGATCTGCACGTTGGTCCACTCTCGGCCTTTGGCCTTGTGCGCGGTGGAGATGACGACATCGGCGCGCTCCTCCGAGGTGAGGGAGTCGACGACTCGGACGATCTCGGAAGTACCGTACTTGTCGACCAAGTCGACAAATGTGCGCATGTCGGCACCCGCTGGCTCATCGGCGAACTCACGGACCTGTTGCCACGACGAAAACAAGTAAAGCTCAGGATGATTGGTTGATCCTGTGCCGTTGAGCTGATCGGCAGCATCAGCTAGCCGACGCACTTCTGCGCCGCCACCCACGATCGCCACTTTCCTCCCCTCGCTGAGCTCCGTGATCGCATGGCGGACGGTCCCGCTGTTTGTGCGGCAGAGCACAGCGCCTGGGCGCTTCAGAGACACAAGGCGACTGGGATGCGCCGCGACACCTGTAAGTCGCTTGTGACTGTTCAGGACGGACAACCACTTGTTGGCCTCATCGGCAATCTGCGGGCCGAATCTCCATGACTGGGTGAGTAATAGTTCGCGATCTGCGGGCCAGGTGGCAAGCGCGTCCACCGCGCCCCGCCATTGGTAGAGTTGTTGATCGGAGTCACCAACTACGACCTGCTGCGCATTCGTCTGTTCACGAACAATCTGTGCGACAACAGGATTTGTGTCCTGTGCTTCATCGAGCATGACGACGTCCGCAGGAAGCCTCGGATGTTGAAGAGCCCAGATCTTCAGGTAGTGATCGTGTGTGAAGCGGAGTCGTCCTTCGACATTGCAGATGTCCTTCCACGCACGCTCAGCGTAGGGAACGATCAGTTCGGCGAGGTGGTTGTACTCGGACTTGCTGAGAAGCGGTTCCGGTGGGACGTGGTGGACGGTGATCTGCTCGTCTGCACTAATGCAAAATCGGTTGACCGCCTCAGCGACAAGCCGAGCCCCACGCAGTCGGTCGATAATCCGACCGTGGCGAAGGAGTGCCCTAAGTGGAAGATCGATCGCACCAATGCCGAGGACGTCGGCAGCGTCCCGGACGGTCTGGCGTGGTCCGTTCAGTCTGGCCGCGTAATCCTTACCGACTGCTCGAAACGCGAGGGAGTGCATCGTCCGAGAGTCCACATGCCGGGGGAACTTCCGCCGTGCCTCATCAGCGGTCACCCGGTTGTAGGCGATGTAGATTGTCTGCTTGCGGACATGCTCAGAGACTTGCTTGAGCGTGGTCGTCTTGCCAGTCCCAGCGCCGGCCTGAACGACGAGACTGGATCCCTGGCGTGCGGCATCGATGATCTCGCCCTGCTCACTCGTTGGTTGCATCGCGGTCCGTTCCTGACTCTGCCAGCCAGCGCACTCGCATGCCTGGCAGAATCCTGTAGCAAGTAGATAGGCAGTCTATGGTGCGGGTCCTGCCGTTTCGACCCATTCAACCCGGAGCGATGCCGCGGTGCCGTAGCTCGAAGCTCTCCCACGTGGGCGAGGTTGATACTGCCGCGAACCCACCGATGAACTTATCGAGTGAAGCTGTGACGAATTGCCGACCGTGGGTTTGTGGCGGCCCCCATTCGTCTTCCGTGTCATCCGACAGGGTGAACCCGCCGAAGGCTCTTGAACGCGGACGTTCGTGTCGCCCCTCGGAGCTAACCTCAACGAGCCGTCCTTCCGACAGGACGCCGAAAGCCTTGAAAGGAGCCAACGATGGCCACCAAGACCGTGTTCTACTCCTTCCACTACGAGCGCGACGTGCACCGAGTGCAACTCGTCCGACAGATCGGGGCGCTTGAGGGCCAGCCTCTTCTTGGCGCCCAGCAGTGGGAGGCTGTGCGCCAGCAGGGTGATCAGGCGATCAAGAACTGGATCCACAAGGAGATGGCCTACAAGCGCGCCGTTGTCGTTCTGATTGGTCAGGAGACCGCCTCTCGGCCGTGGGTTTTGTACGAGATCGAGAAGGCGTGGGACGACAAGAAGCCGCTCGTCGGTGTGCGCATCCACGGGCTAGCATCGATGAGCTCCGGCGCAGACAGCCGCGGGGCGGACCCATTCGCCAAGGTTTCGGGTGTGAGCGGCGTTCCCGTGTTCGACCCGACACAGACGAATTGGCAGGGACAGATTGACACCAAGGCCACCTACGCGAACCTGTCCAACAACCTGGAGAGCTGGGTTGCGCAGGCCAAGACTCGCCTGCTGTGAGCTCCGAGCAGTGCCCGTTCTGCGCCATCGTCGCCGGCAACGATCCAGGCGTTCGGGAGGTGTACCGGAACGAGCATGTCGTCGCGTTCTTTCCGACGGAACCCGCTGTCTTGGGCCACGTACTTGTGGTGCCGAGGCGGCACGTGGAAGACATCTGGGGACTGCGACCGGAGGAATCGGCCGAGCTATCGACCGCAGCAGTGTTCCTCTCGGCGGCACTACGCTCCGCCCTGCTGCCGGAGGGACTCAACGTCATCCAGTCCAACGGCAATGCCGCTACCCAGACGGTCCCACACCTTCACGTGCACCTGGTTGGTTCCTCGACGAAGCGGGGACGCGATGGGACCGATCTGGCCACCAGAGACCGACTACACGGAAGCCAGCAAGGACGACGCGCTTCATCGCGTGATAGCTGCGGTCCGGTCCACTCCGCCGCCCGCACAGCCGGAGTTGTCGCCCGAGGATCGACGCAAGCACCTCGACTACATCCAGGCGGTGGTGACGCGACAGTCCGCGGCGTCTTCGTCCGCAAAGGGATGGCTTCTTCCGGTCACGACAGCAGCCTTCGGCTTCGCTCTAACCCAGCACCTATGGCCACTCGCGCTTCTCGGTGTTATCGCGGTGATTCTCTTTGCGTACCTCGACGCCAACTACCTGCGCAGCGAGAAGGCGTTCCGGAAGCTCTACAACACCATCGCGCGAGCGGAACGCATGGTCCCACGGTTCACTCTGGATCCGACAGATGCTGACGAGCCGCCAGCGGACGGCACGCCGGAGAAGACGAGGTGGCAGAAGCTCAAGCAGTCATACGTCCCGGAGTGGTCTGTCTGGCGGTCATGGTCGATCGCCCCCTTCTACGTCGCGATGCTTGTACTCGGGGTCGGCGTACTGATCGCCGCAGCCGTTACCCGTCCCGCACCGGCAAGTACGCGGGAGAACCTTGAATCCCCGCCGACGACGCAGACCACGGTCACCACCTCTGTGCCCATCCCGGCAAACGTTGTCCCCGTGCCGCCGCGGCCGTAGCGGAGCTACGATCCCCCTCCGGGTCAGCCTTCCCGCTGTGAGGATTCGGCCAAACGCTCCACCCGCCGTCGCAGATCGAAGTGCTTGCCCTCCGCTCGGCCGTGACCGGTCACCGCGTACGCGCGAGCCTGACTCGCGGAGAAGTCGGAATTCAGATGAGCATCGCTAGGGAATTTCGATGAGCGCCATCAGCGCTGGGTGCGACCGCACCTGTAGACGCAGCGCAGTTCCTGAAAGCGGGCAAGACCGACGATGGGCGTAGAGGTCGAGGACTTCATCAAAGAACTGCGCCATCTCATGGGCACTGCGGAATCCACCGCGTCGGACATCGGACGGATCTGGGCGGGCAACGCACTGCGTCCGCGCGATGCCGAGAACACGACGTCCTTGCGAGGACCCGATGTCACTTCGGCGATCGGCTAGACCCAGCCTCGCGAACGGCCTCGACGAGCCGGCCGGCCCGTATCACCTGTGGCGACGTCGTCGTGGGCAATCGCCAGCGCTCCTAGAGGTCGTACCGGACGGCGCCAGGCTGCTCGATACCAAGTACGCCGCCAGATCGGTTTGCCTGCAACAACTGTGAAGAGTCGAATCTGATCAGACTGCGTACAGTGCTCCGGCGTGTGCCCACACTCGCCGCAGGGCGTGACGGATCTCGTAGGTCGCGTCGCTTGAATTCAGTGCCGGGTCGCGCTCAAACTGCAAGTCAGCGAGAGCCACGGCGTAGGCAGTGAACGCGATCTCATAGATGAGCCGACGGTAGGTTGCCTCATCATCCGGTAACGCCTTGGCGGCCTTGACCACTGGATGGTCCAAGTTGATGATAATCTTCCGTTCTTCCTGCTCCCAGTGGTAGCGGTCGTAGTCTGCGCCGTAGTGGTCGTAATCGATGCTCAGACCACCGCGAAGACGGCGGTGACCCGCACCTGCCGGTGCGATCTTCTCATCCCCTCCGGGGTCGGCTTCTGCCGCTGGCGAGGCATTGTCGCCACCGCTGTTCCCGCCGCTCCCGCCACACTGCGTGCTACCTCCGGGTACAGGCTTGTCGATACTCTCGCCGCCGACACCGTCCGCGCGGCCGGCCTTCGTACCCTTCGGGTCCACGACCTTGTCCGTCGGATCCTCCTCGTCGCCCCCTGATTCGCCGGCGATCGGGGTACGACGTCGGGTGTTATTACCCATGCCCTCGATCTGTTCACGGAAGTCTTTGAGATCGGTGTTGAGGATCTCCTCGATCTTGTTCGTCGTTTCCTTGAGGCGCTTGCGGTCAGCGTCTGCTTTTGCCTTGCGGCCCTCCTCAACGAGCTCCTGTCGAAGCTGTTCAAGACTGGCGCCGATGAAGGGGATGAGTGCCTGTACCACGGGATGCGCCGGGTTGAGCTTCATGCTGCGGTCGTTCGTGTACGCGGCGACAGGGTCGTACTTTGCGTCGTCAAGCGCGGGGCAGTCGATATGACCGAAGAGGAGCTTTCCGTATTCCTTGGCGTCGACACCGGCCGTCTCGACGGCAACAAGGTTGTCGGTACCAATGGTGATCTGCACGCCGCGATGAATGTCTTCGAGTGGCACTGTCGCTGCCATCGCGGTGAGCTCGATGTCTCCCAGTACAGCGGCTTGAGCTGGCGTCGGCTTGAAGACCTTGGTGATCGCGGGCTTCGGGCGCACGATCTCGCAGAGGCGGCCATTGACCGTGACAATCGGGCTCCCCTGGAATGCCGAAAGGTGGCGTTCGATGAGTGCGACGATGGGTTCCTTGGCCAGGCGGACGCTGATACCGCTGATCGTCACCGTCGTGCCGTTGGGGTTACCGGATGCGTCGACATTGTCCTCGATGAACTCGACAGGGACCGAGGTGCCATCGGAGCTGTCGATGGCCTTGCGGGTGAGCTCAACCGTCTGTCGTTTGCCGTCCTTGGTGGTCGAGACCATCAGGCTCGAGCCTATCCCGTAGGCCGCCGACTTGCCGGTGCCGAACTTCCCTCGACCCGGAACGCCGACGCGGCGCTGCTGATTCTCCCCGTGCATGGTGAAGAAATGCTGGAGGTCCTCGCGGTCCATCCCGAAACCGTTGTCCTCGATGGTGATCTTCTTACCCGGTACATCGACAGTGACGCGAACATGCGGGACCACGTTCGGCTTGACGTACTGAAGGGAGTTGACCACGTACTCCCAGACGGCGGCTTCCGGCGTCTTGAAGAGTTGCGCGGACTGGAGGATGTCGCGGCCGACGTGGGATTTCACCACAAGGTTGCTGTTCATTCGTTGCCCTTCTGCTGGCGACCTACGGGTGCCCGAAGGTCGAGCGCGGCCGGAATCGCAGTCTTCATGAATGCTTCTATGTCGCCGTGGCCGCGCGTCAGCTCCTGTAGCTGCGCGGCCTTGCGTGTGCGGTCTTTGCTCGGGGTGTACTCGTCGATGCGGAAAACCCCTGCCGCCTGACGGGAGTTGAACTCCTTGCCCTGACTCCACAGCCGGAAGGCCTCGGAGGTGCGCACCCGATTGACGGCGGATCCGGTCTCACGGGTCTCGGCTCGCCAACGTTGCGTGGCCGCAGAAGTCGCGGCGATGGTGATCTCGCCGTCGCCGAGGAGGGTGCGGTTGGCCTCGATCCACGCGAGGCCGTGCGGTGTGAGATGCCAGCCGTTCTGCACCGATCCTTCGATGCGAGGGTTCTTCGCCTCGCCCTCATGGCGGAGCGTGGTGCGGACGGCATCGAGGTCGACGCGCTCCGGGTACTTCTTCCACCCGAAGGCGTCGCGGTCGATTGCGTGGGCCGCAATCGCGGCATCCTCGGTGTCGATCACAGTGCTGGCGCCGCCGACCTTGGCGAGCGCCATCACCGCTACGTCTTTCTTGGTCAGCCTCATCCGCCCTCTTTCGCTCGCACACTTACTACCGAATGCGACCTTTGCACACTTGCTACCCTGTGTCAAGATGTAGATGTGAAGTTCACGCATGGCTCCGAGATCGACGGTCTGCGTCGTGCTGCGCTCGAGGTCACTCGGAACTGGTCGTCGAACAAAGTGGCCATGGCCCTGCGAGCCACCGGCCTGGACACCGGCCGCGAAGGTCGCGAGACTCTCGATGCCATCGCTGCCGATCTCGGCGTCTCGCGGGAGACCGTCCGTCGAGCGCGCAAGGACCTGCTCCGCATGATGGACCTGCCGGCGGGAAGCGCGAGCAACTCAGTGAGTTCGTCGCCTACGCTTCGGGCGCCTCGAGAGCCGTCGGCCGACTCACCCGCTACCGCCCGGGCGGTTCGTCGACTGCTCACCATGACCGGCCCGCTCCCGTACGACGAGGTCCTCAACGCCTGGGCACGGGCAGGGGGCAAGCCGCCGTACTCACCGCTACCCGACGACATCGACGCTTTTCGCGACTGGGCGAACGATGTCGGCGGGTTGACCGTTTCGGCCCGATCCGGCGCCGGCGAACCGCCTATCGTCGGTGCAGTACTCCCCGAGGATCTGGACCAGGTCGGCCGGTTCCTGTCGCGAGCCCTCGCCAACGAGCCGGGTGGCGTCGATCGAGAGGTACTGCTCGATTCGGCCGAAGAAGCGGGGCTGAAACCGACGACCGTCGCCACCGCTTTGAGCATGCACCCAGCAGTTACTCGGGTCAGTCGCGGACGGTGGGCGCTGCGGGGCCGGCGGCCTGCTGAGGTCGACGAGCATGTTCGAGTGACCGAGCCGCGCCGAACCGCGCGCAGCCGTCCGACGTCCTTCGCATGGAGCGCGGACGGGTCGCTCCAGATCGAGTTCTCCGTTCCGCGCGGCCCGAGTCCTGTTATCGCGGTGCCCAGAGCGGTGTCGGAGATCGTTGAGGGCCGCGAGTTCAGCGTCGCGTCGGTGACGAAGTCGACGCGTGTGACGGTGCGGAATGCGAGAATCTGGGGCTTCGGCCCGCTGCTCACCGAGTTGGGTGTGTCTGTCGGGACCCGCGTGACACTGGCGTTGAACGTCCTCGTCGGCACAGCAGCCATCATGACCACAGAAGGGGAGGGCACGTCTTCATGACAGAGCCGACGTTCGAGGACGAGGTCGAGGCCGCGATCGTGCACGCATACACGACTGCATTCACAAAAGCGCCATCCGAGGCCTGGCTCAAAGCCATGACCATGCGTGTCGGCACCGCCGGCGAGGCCGCGACGCTCGATGAAGCGGGCGCCGCGATCGGTGTCACCCGGGAGCGTGTCCGCCAAGTCGTGG
Source organism: Gordonia sp. L191 (assembly GCF_030077625.1). Lineage (NCBI taxonomy): Bacteria > Bacillati > Actinomycetota > Actinomycetes > Mycobacteriales > Gordoniaceae > Gordonia > Gordonia sp. L191. The sequence continues at coordinate 5,277,563 of NZ_CP125996.1, forward strand.
CGAAGATCAAGCCGCACCTAGATGGCGTCGCGGTCGCACAAGCAATGGAGATCGCCAATGTCCTCGTTGCGGATTCGCCGGTACCCGAACCGATCGGTGATCACCTGGCTTCGTTGGGTCTGACGCGTCCAACTCTCACCGGTGCGGCGTTCCTCAACATCCTCGGCATCACCGGAACCTCGCCCACCGGACTTGTCGGAACCGACCTTGTCTGTATGGACGGCTGGGTCGTCGAGGAGTCAGAGGTACCGCTGATGAAGGCGCTGTCGACAGCGAGCAAGCACACGAGCGCCCATGGCTTGACCACTGTCGAGGAGATCCGTCAGGACCTCGCCAGCCCCGGCATCCCGCTCGACTGCGCCGACATCGAGATCGTCCTCAGGCGCGAGCCGAGCGTCCGTTGGGCGGGAGAATGGCTGTGGGTTGAGAAGGACAACGATGGACTGCATGCCAACCGTCTCGTCAATACCGCGCGGTCGATTCTGTCCGTCAACTCCCCGCAAACTGTGGCCTCGATACACGAAGGCGCGCGGCGCATGTGGAAGTTCCGCAAGATCGACGTACTTCCGCCCGTCGCCGCGATGACGGTGTTCTTCGAAGACAGTCCGCATTTCGTCGTCGACGACGAACTCGTGCGGCCGGTGGAACCGCTCGACTATCACGACGTCCAGGGCAGTATCTCCGCCACGATGATCGATGTTCTCAAGGAGTCGCCGTACCAGGTGATGGACCGCCGGTCGCTGGAGGAGGCGTGTATTGACGCAGGTATCTCGAAGGGGACCTACGGGGTGTGGACCACCTACGCGGAGTGGATGGAGAAGTTTGGTTCCAATGTGTGGGGCCTCCGCGGCAGTACACCGAACCCCGCGGCGGTGCAGGTGATCCGACAAGCTGCGAAGGCACGGTCGGCGGCGGAGCCGCGACGAAAGTCTTGGGCGTGGGCGCACGACGGTCGGATCGTCCAAACCATGGATGTCACAACCTCGTTCATGAACACAGGAGTGATGACTTTCGTCTCCGAGATCCGGAACATGCTCGCTGGCGATGCGTTGAAGGTCGAGCTTGACGGAGCAACAGTCGCGACGGTGAAGCTTGGCGCCGAGCACACCTTCTGTTGGGGATGGTTTCCTGCAATCAAGGCCATGGGGACAAAGCCCGGAGACGTGCTGCGCATCGCAGTGGACGTTGCGGCAAGAACGGCCGAACTCCAGGTCGGTGGTCAGGAACTGTGGATCTGAGCGCTTCATACGTGGCATCAGGTCAGGACTGCCCGACGCTGAGGCCCTCGCCTTCGGTATACCGTTCTCGGTTGGGTCATGCCGTGTTGGGAGAAGCCCTCGGCTACACCACGTCGTCGCATCGCTGCGAACAATGCTCCATCGACCCCTGTGGCAGGTTCCCCGATAGCCGATCCAGGCAGTTCTAGCTAACTAACTAGATAAGGCCTGGCGCACCCTTCTAACTAAATGCCGAATGGGACGTTCCAGGCATGACACAAGGTTCCATGGAGAATCAGTGGGCCGCGCAGGTAGATTTCCGAGTCGTCTCGGCGATGATAGAAGCGCATATAGCTATCATTTCCAACTAGGTTTCCAATAGCTCCAGCGAAAAACAAGAGCTTGAGCAAGCGGTCAACATCTGGCTCTATCACTGAAACGCCTTTTGCATCCGATAGGGTACGTTTAAAGTCATCTCGACTAAACTTCTGAGACCCCAGGTATTGAAGAGCTGTAACCGCATCCTGTGCAGCCTCTGGCCCGCCTTCATAGCCGGCGAACTCGTTCTTAACTGCGTTTACAAAGTACTTTGTAGAATACTGGACAACCCCTTCTCGAATGGCGCTATAGGAGAGACGGTCGGGACTGCTTGGAATCACTTGTGCCGCTGCAACCTTTCGAATTTCATCGAAAAGGCGCAGTAGATCTCTCGGGGTGTGCCGCGTCAGATTTAGAAGATACTGCATGGTCGGAATCTCTCTATTCCGATTGCTGCCGACTCGCATCTTCTGCGGAAAGTAGTCCAATACTTCGAGATTCACACCTGCCGCGGCAGAGACTTTGTCGTTTACGAGCTTAAATAGCGGCGCATGCCGCCCGGCGGATCCAGTGAGTATTCTCCAGTCCAAATCCACACCAAAGTCATCGCGCATCTTCTGAGAGTCGGGCAGTCGTAGCGAGACCCTTGAGAATACATCGTTTCTCAGAAGCAGCACTATTGATCCCGTAGCTCCGGCTGCACCCAATGATTGGTTCAGTCTATAGGATGCCTGAACCAATGCCGCCAAACTCTCGTCGTAGCGTTGATCGTTCAGATATATCGAGTCGAGCCCGTCTACAAACAATACGTGCCTATTCGGTGACTCCGCCGAAGATACCCAGTCCTCTAAGTACGGAATTAGCGAGAATATATTCAGTACCGATTTTGATTCTTTCTTGTAGATGCTTCCAACCTTAGGAATTGGAATCTCTACCGTGGTTGTGGCGACCTTAAGAAGTGCCTTGCCGGAAGCGTCGCCCATAAATCCGTAACCACGGAGAAGACGTGTCACACGATCAACCTCACGCGTATTCTTCAATTTGCATGCATTGTCTCGGCGCAGTAGCGCGATATAGTTACAGAGAAGGATAAACTTCCATGCAGTCACAGTGCGCTCCACACCCGCGGCTTGACCCGTTTGCAGATTGGGGATATCTGCCAACGGCAACGTCGCAGCGTCCCTAACTTGCGCGCAAACGTCATCCACGTCGGACTCGACCCACAACCCAAGAGCCGACTTTCCAGTTCCCTTGGGACCAAATACGAAGGTTCGATTTCCCGCAATTACATCTTCGACGATGTTATCAATATTAACGTAACTCTTGAAGAACTGATCTGGATCCTTTTTGGCCTCGTTCACGGCGTCGCTTAGTCCGAAGTACAGATCTGCATACGCGGGTCTATCCACAATCGTCCTCCTTCTGTTTGCGAAATCGGGCTATAGTGATTCTTCCTTATTGACAATCCGTAGTATAGGTCCCGCGACCACCACGCAGTAGGAGCCGGTGATCTGTGTCTGACGATGTCGCCGATCAGCACGGCACTGCACACACCCAATTGCGAAACCAGCCGGGCAAGCACTCGCTCCACCACGATCACTGACTACCAGCTGACCGCTGCCCGAGCTGTTGGGCGATATGTACGGCAAATGCCGGATCGGCGTGGATGCGAGCCACGACATCATCAGCGATCTTGTCCACGTCAATCGGACCCCGCGGAACCGTCACCACCGTCTGGTCGGTAAAGGCAAAGTCAACGCGTCGGTTGTAGACGCTCTCTCCGTCATCTCCGTAAGCGCTGAGTACGTGGTCGTAGACGAGCTGAACCTTCTCGCGGAAAATGTCGATGGTGTAGGGCGCTGCGGGTAGACCTGCATCGAGGACGCGGCGGATGGTGCTGTTGACGTCGTTCATCACGTCAACCTTCCGGCGCCAATCCTGCACGAGCTTCTCATGTAGATGCTCCAGTAGGGCCTTTGCGCTTCCCTGAACCGTCTTGCGTTCCTCTGCAGTGAGCACGGGGTCGGGCTGAGTGAGCAGGTCAAAGATCGCGAGTTCCTCCTCGCTCATTCCTTCGCGAACTGCACGCTCCTCCTCTGCGGTAAGCGTATTCGACAGCTCGATCAGACGGCGCAGGTACTCATCGATGTTGACGCTGCCAGCGTTGTAGTCCGCAATCAGCTGCTCGATCCGCTCGACCAGCTCATAGCGCGTCGGGTTCCGCAATGCTGCGCCGACGGCTTGCTGCCGAAGAAGTTGAGCCATTCGGTCTGTCTCGGCGCGCTTGCGGCCAGCCAACTTCGCTGCTAGCCCGTCAAAATCAATCTGCGACAAGTCGATCAGTGGGTCGGGCTCGCTGCCCTCAGCCGCAGCGCGGATGACGTACTCCTCGGCGCCGACCGAGCGATCCAAGAGCGCGTCCACGGCGTCGGCGACGGTTCCGATGTCGGGGGTAGGCGTCTTGGTGACTTCATGGATGCGTTCAGCCAGCACCCGGATTGCTGCGACGTTGCGCTGCTGGGCTGCGGCTTTCGGGTTTGGGAGGAGTGCCTTGAACAGTCGTCGGACCTGCCGTGCCTTGACGGTGAAGTCGTTGCGAGTCTGCTCGTCGACCAGCAGGGCCTCGACAGCGGCATCGCGTTTCGCGACGTGGTCGAAGCCCTCGGCATCGCGCATCGCAATCAAGTCAAAGCCGGCAGAAGCGCAAAAGGTGATCACGTCTACCACAGCCGAATCGAGCTCGCGCACAAGTGCATCGATGATTTCGATCGGCGAGCCACCTTCCTTCGCTGCCCCGTAGACTGCAAGTGCCTTCTCCAGGTTCCGGAAGACACCGACGTAATCGACGATGAGACCGTTGTCCTTCTCGGGGAAGACTCGGTTGGCACGCGCGATGGTCTGCATGAGGGTGTGGTTCTTCATCGGGCGGTCGAGGTAAATCGTCGACACGCTCGGTGCGTCGAAGCCGGTCATCCACATCGCGCACACAAACACCAGCCGCAGCGGATCGTCCGGATCTTTGAACTTCTCGGCAAGATCCTCGCGGTTCATGCGCTCGCGGTGGGGTCGAATGTCGAGGCCGAGGTCGTCGAGCATCTTCAGCTCGTTCTGACTTTGCGAGACGACGACAGCCATATCCATCGTCTCCATCAGCTCGATCCGCGACGCCAACCATGGTCGCTCCAGCGGCGGCAATGCGTCGTGTTGACGCTTCAGATCAGCGAGATACTCGGCCCACGCTTCCTGGACGAGGTCATACATTCTCACGGCGGCCGCTTTGTCGAGTCCGACGTACATTGCCTTGCCGGAGAAGCCACGTCCGACGAAGTGCGAGACGAGGTCTTTGGCGAGAGTTTTCAGGCGTTCAGGACGGGTCAGAAGGGTGTACTGGGTGCCGAATTGGCGTGCCAGGGCTCCCTCGGCGTCTTCGTCGAGCTCGGCTTCCTCAAGGAGCGCATCCAGATCATCGGCGAAGTCCGCGTTCGTGAGTTGTAGCTCTGGGATGCGGTTCTCGTAGTAGAGCGGGACCGTGGCGCCGTCTTCGATGGCGTCGCCGAAGTTGTAGATGCTGACGTAGTCGCCGAACTGCTGGCGGGTCGCCTGCTCTTCGCCGGCGATCAGCGGCGTCCCCGTGAAGCCCATCATCGAGGCGTTGGGCAGTGCCGTTCGCATGTTGAGTGCGAGAGTGTCGTACTGGCTCCGGTGGGCCTCGTCGGTGATGACGATGATGTCGGACCGGTCGGATAGCACCGGCATCTGCCGTTCACCCTTAGACGGCTGGAACTTCTGGATCAGGGTGAAGACGTAGCGGTGGTCTGCTGTCAGTAGTTCCCGGAGATGCACGATGGAGTCGGCATGGACCCGCGCCTCAGGCGGGACCGCACCTGCATCGGCAAACTCTCCATGGAGTTGCGTATCGAGTTCGGATCTGTCCGTGACCATTACAAAAGTCCACTTGCCTCGGACGTGACGAAGCACCTTCTGGGTGAACCACAGCATCGACAGGCTCTTGCCCGATCCCTGGGTGTGCCAGAAAACTCCGAGGCGTTTGTCGTGGACCGCGCGAGCACGATGAAGATTCTCGATGGCGGCGTTGACACCCAGGTACTGATGCGAACGCGCAACGATCTTGATCAGCCCGCCGGGCCGCTCCATGTAGGCAACGAAGTTCTCAAACAGGTCCAGAAGACTCGCCGGGTCGCAGGTGCCGCGCAGTGCCGTCTGCAAAGCGATCTCGCTGCGTGCTCCGAAGGCGTCGATGACTTTCCAGTCCGAGAAGAAGTCCCACCGCGCGTATGTCGAGCCAACTTTCGCTTCGCTGCCATTGGACAGCAGGACAAGGCAATTGGGTATGAAGAGCTGCGGAATAGTGTCCCGATAGTCGGTCAGGTTGTCGTCGTAGGCCGACTTGACCGGCGCATTAGGCTCCTTGAACTCCAGCACCACCAAAGGCACGCCGTTGACGAAGAGGGCCACGTCAAGGCGACGGCTGTGCAACGGCCCCTTCACCCACATTTGCTGGACCGCCAGCAGGTCGTTGCTCAGAGGGTCTCGCAGATCGACGTATCGGAGGACCTCAATTCGCTTGTCTCCGTTATCGTCTAGCCACTCAGCCTGATAACCGTCGCGCAGCAGGTCATAGACTTCCCGGTTGGCGCGAACTCGATCCATCACCGAGCGATCTTTGGTTAGCGCCTCGACTGCCTCCTCGATCGACAAGTCGGGCACGTCCTCCCCATTCAGTTTGCGCATCGCGAAACGCAGACGGTGAGTGAGGATGACATCGTGCTGGGAGTCACGGCCCAAGGTGCCCGCGGCACCAAGGACTTCGTGGAACGCATCGACGGGGGTCCACCCGAGTTCTTCCAACAACTCCATGCTGGGCTTCTCGACGTAGTCGTACTCCGGACCCCGTGCCATCATCACGCCACCTGCTCTCCCACCATTGCGTCCAGGTCGAGTGTGGACACATCGATCTGCCCGGTCACCAGCTTTGGCAGCAGGAGGTCGCGCAGCTCCCGAAGCTGCTCGGTCCCGTCTGTCAGGACTGCGACCTGCGAAAGCAGCGGTTCCATCGATCTCTCAAATGCATTGGATAGATCTCGGGGCGGGATGGGGAGGAGGTAAGAATCGAAGCACTCGTTACGAACCCGCTGACGTCCGCTGGCACCGCTCATGCTTGCGATTGCGTGCTTTCGGAACTCACTCTCTCGCGCAAGGCAATACGTGAACGCTGATCCGACATCCCGGCCACGAAGGACCACAAACTCTGTGGATCCGAGGCCAACTTCACCCTCTACCAAAGACTGCACGAGTCCAGTCTTGCCGTTCTCGAGACACGGCGTTATACGCGCAAATAGGGTGTCGCCTCGCATGAACTTGGCGCCTGAGCCTCCTGCACGTACCTGGCTTGGGCGACAACTCATTGTGCTTTCGTCGAGGTCACCCATCGCAATGAACTGGTGCTCAACAGATCTGTCCAACTTGATGCGCGGATTCACCGTGATCGCTTCCGATACAGGCGCGATGCTCCAATTCTTCGGAATCGGACCGAGGGCGGAATCGACCAGGGGCACGTCTTCGTGGCCGGGGTAGCGGAACTTCACGAACCACTCGCGGTAGATGGCCCGCGCCATCTCCTCCAGTACCTCCACCCGCCGTCGGTTGTTCTCGATGAGATCGTCCAACGATCGGAGAATCGAACCGATTCGTTTCTGATCGTCCAGCGAAGGACAAGGAATAGTGATCTTCTCGCAGTCCGGCACCCTCAGGTGCTCAACCGTCGACCCAGAGCCGAGGCTCTTAAGTTCGGCCTGCACGGTCGGTCCCATCATGCTGTACATCAAGAAGTTGGGATCGCACTCCAGGGGATCAGGGCGGTACATCACAAGTCGCTGGCCAAGAAAAACCTGGTCATTGCTCCGGAGCATTCCGACGTCGCCGAAGGGCGCTTCGCGGGTCAAGATGATGTCACCCGGTTCCGGAACCATTCGTCGGGTCCACTTCGCATACGTCGGCTCATCGACGTACTTCACGTTGGTTGTGTCGACCCATCCTCCCCGCACGTTTGTGGTCCGAAGCATCTTGTAGGGAGTGGGTTCCGCCTGTGACGGCGCAGTCTTGTTCACGCAGTCCACGACCGCCGAGCACAGATCTTTGACGGGTCTACCAGTCCATTGGCTCATGGCTGGAGAATTCGCAGAAGGGCGGTGTCGACGCTCGACCGCAGACCCTCGGCGTCGTCACTGAGCCGCGTGAATTCTTCATACAGCTCTTCGAGTCTTGCTGTGAAGTCCTCGTCGTTCTCGGCCACGACGGCGGAGCCCGTGTAGCGCCCGGGGTTGAGGCTCCATCCTTGATCTGCAATCTCGGTGCGCGCCGCGACCTTGCACAAACCAGCGACATCGACGTACTTACCATCGGGAAAATGCTCTTTGAGCAATACCTCGCTGCCAGCGAGCGTTTCGACGTTTTCTCCTCGGTAAAGCCGCACTACGTTGGCGAGGAACTCGATCTGCTCGGGCATGAAGTCGCGGTGCGCGCGGTCAATCTGCCGGTATGTATGTCTGGCGTCGAGAAACAGCACAGAGTCCTCGCGCGGCGTTCCTGCCTTGGCCTTGTCCAGGAACCACAGTGTCACCGGGAGGGTGACTGTATAGAAGAAGTTGGAGCTGATTGCGACCATCACATCGACCGCGCCCGATTCGATGATCTGCCTGCGGATTTCCTTCTCCGAGTGACCAGCGTCGCCCGCAGAGTTCGCCATGACGAAGCCCGCTCTACCCGTCGGGCCGAGGGCGGCGTAGAACTCCTGAATCCACAGGTAGTTGGCGTTGTCGGGCTTGGGTAGCCCGAAGGGGAATCGTTTGTCGCCTGCGATCTGGTCCTTCTTGACCTTGTCGACGTTGAACGGGGGGTTGGCCATGACGTAGTCGAAGGCGCCCACCGCCTTGTGTGGGTCTTCGTAGTAGCTGTTGGCCTGCCGGATGTCGCCGGAGAGTCCATGCAGGGCGAGGTTCATCTTGGCCAAAGGGACCGTGTCTTCAGTCTTCTCTGTGCCGAAGACTGACAGTTTACGCGAAGCTGATTCATGGTGGCGCTCAACGAATTTCGCGCACTGAACGAACATGCCCCCCGATCCACAGGCTGGGTCGAACACGCGCCCTTCGAATGGCTCCAAGATGTCGACGATCAGCCGGACGATCGAGTACGGCGTGAAGTACTCGCCGCCACCTTTGCCCTCCTGCGCGGCGAAGTTTGAAAGAAAGTCTTCGTAGATGAACCCGAAGGCGTCGCCTTCGAGCTGGGTGGGCAGCGGCGCGAACAAGCGCAGCAGCTCGATCAAGGTGGAGCGTTCGAGCTTCTGGTAGCCGCGCGGCAGGATGTCCTTGAGTTCGGGATTTGCGGCCTCGATCGCCTTGATCGCCTCATCGACGGCCTTACCGATGTCGTCACCCTCGGGCAAATCGTTCAGGTACGAGAGCCGAGACTGGTCTGGAACGTACAAAACCGACTTGGCCTTGTAGTCGGCGATCGTCGCGGGGTTACGGGCCGACGCCTTCGCCTCGACCTCGCCACGCACAGCCTCGAAGCGGTTCTCTGCATATGCCAGGAACACCAGTCCCAGTACCGGATTGCGGTACTGCACCGGCGTCAGCTTCGAGTTGGCTCGCAACTCATCGGCCGCGGCCCACAGCGTGCTCTTCACCTTCGCCAGATCAGTCGTCTTCAACCCGTATTCCGTTCTCTCAACGCGAAGCACTCGCGCCCCACCGTGAACTACACACGAAGAACCGGGTGGGCGCTGTCCTCTCCACGCGCAACAGTCTCCTCAGACTTGCGTACCGACAGCCGCTTGCGCGGCTAATCGTATCGGCGTGGCGCGAAGAACGAGGGCGGGATGCCTCGTGTCCGGCATGAGGCCAGCTGAAGGCATTTGGTTTCGGATGGACGCACAATCTAGCGCGCGGGGGGACTGCCGACGGACTATCCCCAAAACCCCAAGGTCTGCGGACCCATCGGGGTTGGCGACATAAAACAAAAGGTCAGGCCGCATTTCCGCAACCTGACCTGATGTACCGATTTGAGCTGAACCGCTCGTGGTGGGCGAAGGGGGACTTGAACCCCCACGTCCCGAAGGACACTGGCACCTGAAGCCAGCGCGTCTGCCATTCCGCCACTCGCCCGTGGCCGCCGAGTTCTCGGCGGGCATGACCGTGAATCGATGGGTTCGATCAACGGCCTGGACGACGATAGCACGCACCCCAGTACAAGTGAAAAACGATAACTTTGACCCGTCGGACAACCCGCGTCATTCAGCTGCGCGCCACCTAGGGGGTGGACGCCAAAGCGCTGGTCAGGGATGATTTCAGGGGTAGGCGCACACCACATGACGGTGGTGATGCGTATGTTGCAGACGGTACAGCAGTTGCTTCATGGCAGCCTGGGCCGTCAGTATCGGTATCATCTGTAAAGGCCACACGCACGGCGACACGCCACACAAGCCGCGAAGGGAGGTCGACGGTGGGGATTTTGCAACGCATCGAGCGCAAGCTCGAGGGTGCTGTCGATGACGGCTTCGCGCGCGTTTTCGGCGGCGAGGTCGCCCCGCAGGAGATCGAGAACGGCCTGCAGCGAGAAGCCGAGGAATCGTTGGAGAATCTCGGTGACGGTACAATCCTGGCCGCGAACAGCTACACGTTGCTCTTCAGTCCGACCGACCACGATCAGATCGCGGCCGAGTACGAGCTGAACCGCAAGAGGTTCTCCAAACACCTGGAGAATTTCATCAAGGACAACGGGTGGCAGACATACGGTCAGGTCGTCGTCGAATTCGACCAGTCTCCGTCCCTGCACACGGGTATGTTCCGTGCGCGCGGCGCGGTCAACCCGGACGCCCAGCCGCGACCGGTGCGTGACGGAGGCGTACCCCGACCACAGTCACAGCCGCATCCACACGATGCGGCCAAACAAGTAGGAGCCCCAGAGATGACGCAGAACCCCGGATACGACCAGCGCAGGGCACCGGAACCTGCGTACGACCAGGGCTACGGCCAGCAAGGCGGGTACGACTACCAGCAGGGCTACGGCCAACCGGGCCACGAGCAGGCCGGCTACGGACAGCCCGCCCATGAGCAGAACGGTTACGGACAGCCCGGATACGACCAGGGCGGCTACGGCCAGCAGGGTTCTGGCCAGCAGGGCTACGAGCAGGGCGGCTACGGCCAACCGGGCTACGACCAGGGCTATGCGCAGCCCGGTCAGGGTTACGAGCAGGGCGGCTACGGCCAGCAAGGCTACGAGCAGGGCTACGGCCAACAGGGTTACGACCAGGGCTACGGCCAGCAGGGTGGCTACGACTACCAGCAGGGCTACGGCCAGCAGGGGTACGAGCAGGGCGGCTACGGCCAGCAGGGCGGCTACGACTACCAGCAGGGCTACGGCCGTCCGGCAGCCGGTTATGCGCCGACCGCGATCACGCTGATCCTCGAGGACGGCAGCAACCGCACCTTTGCGCTGCGCGAGGGCTCCAACGTCATCGGCCGCGGCCAGGATGCACAGTTCCGCCTCCCCGACACCGGCGTCTCGCGTCGTCATCTGGAGATCCGCTGGGACGGCAGCACAGCGATGCTCACCGACCTGAACTCCACCAACGGCACCACCGTCAACGACGTGCAGGTCAACAGCTGGGAACTCGCCGACGGTGACCGCATTCGCGTCGGTCACTCCGACATCACCGTCCGCTTCCAGTAGGGCATCGAGTTCGGCCTGCATGACGCACCACCGTGACTGCGCCATGTGCAGACACCGGCGCGTTCGTACGCAGGCACGACACCCGTTGATGCAGAACTGACACATCTGAATGACGGGCGCACCGGGTTGAGCCCATAAGATGCACCTCGGGTCTTGTACGTCCCGGACCCGCCCGGGTGGGGATCCTCCGTATCGTCGGAGACCGACTCGTTCGATCGACGACCGTTGAGATGCGCTGGAGGTGGATGACGACATGCAGGGGTTGGTGCTGCAGCTGACCCGGTTGGGTTTCTTGCTGCTGCTCTGGCTGTTCGTCTATGCCGTGATCCGCACCGTGCGCGCCGACATCGTCACCGCCTCGGGATCCCGGCTGCCGCGCTTTCGAGGCACGGCCGAGAAGGGACGGGCGAAGCCGGCCACGAAGGGGTCCGCGCGGTACCTGGTGGTGACCGCGGGCGCGCTCGCGAACACCCGCATCACGCTGGGAACGCAACCGGTGCTCCTCGGACGCGCCGACGATTCGACGTTGGTGCTCACCGATGACTACGCCTCCGAGCGGCACGCACGACTGTCCCGCCGCGGGGATGACTGGTACGTCGAGGATCTCGGGTCCACCAACGGCACCTACCTCGACCGATCCAAGGTGACCACGGCGGTGAAGGTCCCGCTGTCCACGCCGATCCGCATCGGCAAGACCGTGATCGAGCTGCGCCCGTGACACTCGTACTGCGCTACATCGCGCGTAGTGACCAGGGTCTGGTCCGATCGAACAACGAGGATTCGGCGTACGCCGGTCCGCGGTTGCTCGCGCTCGCCGACGGCATGGGTGGTCACGCAGCCGGTGAGGTGGCCAGCCGTCTGGTCATCGAATCCATGCGCACCCTTGACGAGGACGACGCGACCGGAGACCTGCTCGACGCCCTCAATCACGCCACCCAGGCCGGCAACCACGCGATCGCCGCCCAGGTCGAGGCAAAACCCGAACTCGACGGGATGGGCACCACCCTCACCGCGATCCTGTTCGCCGGCTCCCGAATCGGCTTGTGCCACATCGGCGATTCCCGCGGATACCTCTACCGCGACGGTGAGCTCACCCAGATCACCCGTGACGACACCTTCGTTCAAACGCTCGTCGACGAGGGCCGCATCACCCCCGAACAGGCCCACACCCATCCGCAGCGATCACTGATCATGCGCGCGCTGACCGGTACCGAGGTCGAGCCGACCCTGACCGTGCGTGAGGCGCGTGCCGGCGACCGGTACCTGCTGTGCAGCGACGGGCTCTCCGATGTGGTCAGCGAGGAAACCCTCGCCGAGACACTCGGTTCGATCAGCGACTACAAGGAATGCGCCGACCGGCTCATCGAACTCGCCTTGCGGGGCGGCGGACCGGACAACGTGACCGTCGTGCTCGCCGACGTCGTCGACACCGACTACGGCGAATCGCGGCCCATCGTCGGCGGCGCCGCAGGTACCGGTGAGGACGCCTACACCCCGGACCCGAAGACCGCGGCCGGCCGTGCGGCGGCGCTGCGCCCACCGCTCGAGGCGCCGCAGCAGCCGACGATCCTGCCCGACGACGACGAGCCGGTACGGACCGGACACAAGGGCCGATGGTTCACCATCGGGTTCATCATCCTGGTGATCGTGGCCATCCTCGCGGGCTTCTTCGGGTTGCGCTACTACCTGCACCGCACCTACTACATCGGCGAGCAGGACTCGAAAGTCGTTGTCTACCAAGGCTCTCCCGACGCCGTGCTGTTCTACTCGGTGAGCAACCTGGTGCAGAAGGGCTGCATCGTCGACGCCGACAAGGAGTCCGCGCGCATCACCTTCGTGCCCGCGGACGCCGCCGACTGCACCGCGCTCAACGTCGCCGACCTGCAGCCGTTCTCGCAGTCGGCGGTCCGCGAACACCGGATCTCCGGCAAACCGCTCAACGACATACTCGGCACCACCAGCGAGCTCGAACTGCTGCCGCTGTGCAAGGCGACGATGCCCGGCGTCAACGACCAGTCGATGCCGTCGGAATCGCCCGCGCCCGCCCCGCCGTCATCCAGCCCGGCACCCGCACCCGGGCCGGCCACGCCGGTGCCCGCGACCTTCGGGCCCGGCGGTGCCCACATCGCCCCGGTGACCGAGGCGCCCGCGCCCCCTACGTCGGGTGCCCCGAACAGCTCGGCGCCCGGCAGCTCCACACCCTCCGGTTCGGCACCCTCCGGCTCGGCGGGATCGTCGACGTCGCCCTCGGCTGACCAGCCCGGAACGAACTGCCGGGAACCGTAGATGACGCAAGCCGCCGCTCCGACCCACGCACGGCCCACCCAGCCCGAACACACCGGACGCACCGCCGAATTGGCGCTGCTGGTGTGTGCCATCGGGGTGGTCACGGTCGCGCTGCTCATCGTGCAGAGCGCCCAGGATCAGTCGCTGACGTGGGACATCGCGAAGTACGTCGCCGCCTACATCGTGCTGTTCGCGATCGGGCATCTGGTGGTGCGCCGCTTCGCCCCGCACGCTGATCCCGTCTTCTTGCCGGTGGTCGCGATGCTCAATGGCCTGGGCCTCGTTCTCATCCACCGCCTCGACCTCGGGTCGGGCAACACCGGGGAATCGATCAATCCGACGACCAAGACCGACAACGCCGACCAACAACTGCTGTGGGCGTTCCTCGGGATGGCCGCCTTCGCCGCGATCCTGATCTTCATCCGCGATCACCGCACCCTGTCGCGCTACGCGTACACGCTGGGTCTGGGCGGTCTGATCTTCTTGGCGATCCCGGCGATCCTGCCGGCATCGTTGTCGGAGATCAACGGCTCCAAGAACTGGATTCGTACGCCGCTGTTCAACATCCAGCCCGGTGAGTTCTCGAAGATCCTGCTGATCATCTTCACCGCGGCCCTGCTGGTCTCCAAACGCGACCTGTTCACCACCGCGGGCAAGCACTTCCTGGGCATGGATCTACCCCGCGCCCGCGACCTCGGTCCGCTGCTCATCGCATGGGTCGTCGCGATCGGCATCTTCGCCCTCGAGAACGACCTCGGTGGCCCACTGCTGATCTTCACCACGATCCTGGCGATGCTCTACGTGGCCACCGAACGGGTGGGCTGGGTGGTCATCGGCCTGACCATGTTCGCCGTCGGTGCGATCCTCGCCTACCAGCTGTTCCCACATCTGCAGGTGCGCGTGTCGGTGTGGCTCGATCCGTTCGGCGACTTCTACAACACCGGTTATCAGGTGGGCCAGAGTCTGTTCGGCCTGGCCACCGGCGGTCTGTTCGGCACCGGACTGGGCTCGGGGCGACCCAATGCGGTGCCGTTCGCCAACACCGACTTCATCATCGCGACGATCGGTGAGGAGCTCGGGCTCGTCGGTCTGGCCGCGGTGCTCATGCTCTACATGATCTTCGTCGTGCGCGGCCTGCGGACCGCGGTGACCGTCCGCGACAGCTTCGGCAAGCTGCTGGCCACCGGGTTGTCGGTGACCATGGCGGTGCAGGTCTTCGTCGTCGTCGGCGGCGTCACCAAGCTGATCCCGCTGACCGGTCTGACCACCCCGTTCATCTCCTACGGTGGCTCGTCGCTGCTCGCGAATTACGTGCTGGTGGCGTTGCTGATCCGCGTGTCCAACGCCGCCCGCGAGCCGGATCCGACGAAGCGCCGGCCCACCCCCAAGCCCGTGGAGTCGCTGCCCACGCAGGCGGTGAAGCGCACGTGAACACTCCGATCCGTCGGGTGTCGGTCGCGGTGATCGCGTTGATCGTCGTCCTGCTCGCCAACGCCACCTACGTGCAGGTGATCAAGGCCGACAAGCTGCGCTCCGACCCGCGCAACGACCGGGTGTTGCTCGACGAGTACTCCCGGCAACGCGGTTCGATCATCGCCGGCGGTGAGGTCATCGCGATGTCGCAGGCCACCGACAGCCGCTACAAATACCTGCGCCGCTATCCCCTGAACCCGCGCGCCTTCGCGCCGATCACCGGCTACTACTCGATCCAATACGGATCGATGGGACTCGAGCAATACGAGAACTCCATCCTGTCCGGCAACGACGACCGGTTGTTCGCCCAGCGGTTCACCGACATGTTCTCCGGTCGGGATCCACGCGGCGGCAACGTCGTCACGACGATCGACCCGCGGTTACAGCAGATCGCCTACGACCAGCTGAACTCCGGGGCCACGTGCGACGGGCCGTGCGTCGGCGCGGTCGTCGCGATGGACCCGAGTACCGGCAAGATCCTCGCGATGGCCTCGACGCCCAGCTACGACCCGAATCTGCTGAGCAGCCACGACCAGAACGTGCGGGAGGCGGCGTGGGGCGCCGACACCGGCGCGGACAAGCGCCTGCAGAACCGTGCGACCGACGAGATCTATCCGCCCGGATCGACCTTCAAGATCATCACGTCGTCGGCGGCGTTGCGGGACGGACTCAACGCGTCGACGCAGCTGACCGCGGCGTCGACCTTCCAGCTGCCCGACAGCACCGCGAAGCTGCCCAACTACGGCGACGAGACCTGCCCGGGCGGCAGCGGCACCGTCAGCCTCGCCGATGCGGTGAAGTACTCGTGCAACACCGCCTTCGCCGACCTCGTGCTCAACAAGATGCCCAACGCCACCGACACACTCAAGGAAACCGCACGGCTCTACGGTCTCGATTCGCCGGCGCCGAACATCCCGATGCCGGTGGCGCGGTCGACGGTCGGCACGATCCCCGACCGCGCGTCCCTCGCGCTCAGTGCGATCGGACAGAAGGACGTTGCGATGTCGACCCTGCAGAACGCGATGGTTGCCGCGACCGTGGCCAACGCCGGTGTGCGGATGCAGCCGTATCTGGTCGACAAGTTGCAGTCGGCGGACCTGCGCACCCTGTACACGACGCCACCGACCACCATCAACTCGCCGATCACCTCGGAGCAGGCGGCTAGCCTGACATCGATGATGGTCGGGGTGGAGAATGCATCGAACCCGTCCGGCGGGCCGGTGCAGATCGCGTCGAAGACCGGTACCGCCGAGCACGGCGACGAGAACTCCGCCACCCCGTATTCCTGGTACATCGCGTTCGGGCCGTCGACGGACGCGAAGATCGCCGTCGCGGTGGTGGTGGAGAATGGGAAGTTCGGTGTGCAATCGGTCGGTAACACCGTGGCCGGACCCATTGGCCGGGCAGTGATCAATGCTTATGTAGGAGGTGGACGATGACGTTGCAGAACGGCACCATCATCGCCGACCGCTATCGGCTGATGCGTCTCATCGCCACCGGCGGTATGGGACAGGTCTGGGAAGCGCTCGACACCCGGCTCAATCGCCGGGTTGCGGTCAAGGTGCTCAAGGCCGAGTACTCCGACGATCCCGAGTTCGCGGCACGGTTCCGCACCGAGGCGCAGACCACCGCGAAGCTCAACAACCCGGGCATCGCGAACGTCTTCGACTACGGCGAGACCGGTGACCGCGGCGGCGGCACACTGGCGTACCTGGTGATGGAACTCGTCGACGGCGAGCCGCTGAACTCGGTGATC
Source organism: Gordonia sp. L191 (assembly GCF_030077625.1). Taxonomy (NCBI): domain Bacteria; kingdom Bacillati; phylum Actinomycetota; class Actinomycetes; order Mycobacteriales; family Gordoniaceae; genus Gordonia; species Gordonia sp. L191. The sequence continues at coordinate 5,294,366 of NZ_CP125996.1, forward strand.
TCGCGGATGGGTCGGCTGTCGGTGGCCAACACCCTCGACATGCTCGAGCAGACCGGGCGCGCGTTGCAGGCCGCGCACAGTCAGGGGCTGGTGCACCGCGACGTCAAACCGGGCAACATCCTGATCACGCCAACCGGTCAGGTCAAGATCACCGATTTCGGTATCGCCAAGGCCGTCGACGCCGCACCGGTCACGCAGACCGGCATGGTGATGGGCACGGCCCAGTACATCTCGCCCGAGCAGGCCACCGGCGACGACGCGACCGCGGCGTCGGACGTGTATTCGCTCGGTGTCGTCGGCTACGAGGCACTCGTCGGGCGGAGGCCGTTCCTGGGTGACGGCGCGATCACCGTGGCGATGAAGCACATTCGCGAGACCCCGCCGCCCCTGCCGGACACCATCCCGCCGAACGTGCGTGAACTGATCGACATCACCATGTCGAAGGACCCCAAGCAGCGCTACCCCAACGGCGGGGCGTTCGCCGACGCCGTCGCCTCCGTGCGCGCCGGGCGTCGGCCACCGCGTCCCGGGGTCGCCGGGGCCGCGGCGGCGGGTGCTGTTGTCGGCGCCGGAGCCGGAGCGGCGGCCGCACGGGCCAACGCGACCCGCGCGATGACCGACTCGACCCCACCGCCGACCTCGGCGCGTCCGCCCACCACATCCGCCGCGGCTGCCGCCGGGAACGGCGGGGGCGGCTGGACAACCGGGCAGAAGGTGCTCGCCGGTGTCGCGACGGCACTGCTCGTCGGGGCGATCGCCCTGATCGGGTACTACCTGGCCAGCGCCGACGACAACACGCCCGCACCGGCGCCGTCGTCGACGACGACCACCCAGACAGAGACGGTCACCAGCACCGACGACCAGACGACCACCCAGGAGACCACGACCACGCGGTCGCGGCCGCCGACCACGACCACCACCACCGAGGACACCACCACGCCGGAGACCACGACCCCCGAGGAGACGACGCCGCAGACCACCGACCCGGGCGCGACCACCCGATCGTGCAACATCGGGCCGATCCAGGTGCCGTGCTGATGCCATGATGTCGACCCCGCACCACCTCTCCGACCGCTACGAGCTGGGCGAGACGCTCGGCTTCGGCGGCATGTCCGAGGTTCACTACGCACGTGATCTCCTGCTGAACCGGGACGTCGCGGTGAAGGTGCTGCGCGCCGACCTGGCCCGGGACCCGTCGTTCTATCTGCGCTTCCGCCGGGAGGCCCAGAACGCCGCCAAGCTCAATCACCCGACGATCGTGCAGGTCTTCGACACCGGTGAAGCCGAGACCGACGAGGGGCCGCTGCCCTTCATCGTGATGGAGTACGTGGACGGTGAGACGCTGCGAGATGTGTTGCGGCGCAACGGTCCTGTTGCACCTCGGCAGGCCATGACGTGGATGGCCGACGTGGCCGCGGCGATGGATTTCTCGCACCGCAACGGCATCGTGCACCGTGACATGAAGCCGGCGAACGTGATGATCGACTCCTCGGGCGCGGTCAAGGTGATGGACTTCGGCATCGCGCGCGCGATGAACGACTCGACGTCGACGATGACGCAGACCAGTGCGGTGATGGGCACCGCGCAGTACCTCTCGCCCGAGCAGGCGCGCGGGATCAAGGTCGATCCGCGCAGTGACATCTACTCGATGGGCTGCGTGCTGTTCGAACTGATCACCGGCGAGCCCCCGTTCACCGGTGACTCGCCGGTCGCCGTCGCCCACCAGCATGTGCACGAGGATCCGCGCTGGCCGTCGGCGGTGCGCCCGGACATCCCGCCGGAGCTCGACTCCATCGTCATGAAGGCGATGAGCAAGAACAAGGAGAACCGCTACCAGTCGGCGGCCGAACTGCGGTCGGATCTGATCAAGGTTCTTGCCGGCGGAAAACCGTCAGCGCCGCTGCTGATGAGCGAGGAGGACCGGACCGCCTGGCTCGACACCGGCTCGGGTCCGCGTCGCGCATTACGTGCCGACACCGGTGGCCAGCCGGCTGCGGGCAAGGACGACGACACCCCGACCCGACGCCGTCCCCCATGGCTGATCGCCGGCGCGGTGGCGGCCGTGGTGCTGCTGTTCGTCGGGTTGCTGGTGTGGTGGTCGCCGTGGTCGTCCGGGTCGGCGCGCAAGGTGGCCGTACCCGCGGTGGCCGGACTGTCGGCGGCCGACGCGCGTAGCACCCTGGAGAAGGCGGGTTTCGAGGTCAAACAACTCGACGAGTCGAGCGAGACCGTCGACGCCGGTAAGGCCACCCGCTCGGCACCGGGCGAGAACGTCCCGACACCCGAGGGGTCGACGGTCACGCTGTTCATCTCCAGCGGACGTGAGCGCCAGCGCATCCCCGACGTACGCAACAAGACCCAGGCCGACGCCACGGCCGAGCTGCAGAACGCCGGTTTCACCAATATCAAGGTGCAACAGGTCGATTCGGTCAACGTCGAGGTCGGTGACGTGGTGGACACCAACCCGGCCGTCGGCACCGACACACCTGTACGGGACCCGTTGATCATCCGGATCAGCACCGGCCCCAAGGACGTCACGGTGCCCAACCTGGTGGGTCAGTTCGAGTCGGCCGCACGCGCCCAGCTCACGGAGCTCGGCCTCAAGATCGCTGTGGTGCCCGGCGATTCGGATCTGCCGCAGGGGCAGGTCGTCAGCTCCAGCCCGACTGCCGGGGACTCCATCAAGCAGGGCAGCACGGTGCAGCTGACGATCTCCCGCGGCAACATGATCGTGGTACCCGATCTGACCGGTCAGACCGCCGACCAGGCGTTCGCGACGCTGCAGCGGTCGGGATGGAACGGCGCACTGAACCAGACACCCCGCAATGTGCCGATCGGCAGCCCCGACGACGGGAAGATCCTGTCGCAGAGCCCCGGGGACGGATCGAAGCTGGCCAAGAACGGGGCGATCAACGTCGTTGTCGGACGAGCGAGCCTGCTCCCGGGCTGAGCACAGCCGGCTCGTCGGGACCGGCGGCTCGGGTGTGGGCGGGTCAGGACTGGGCGGCCAGCGCCGGACCGATCGCCTCGGCCATCTCCTGTTCGAGGACGGCGACGGCGGACTCGTCGATGTCGATGCCGCAGACGCCCAACCAGTTGGCCAGCATCCGGTGGCCACCCTGGGTGAGCACGCTCTCGGGATGGAACTGAACGCCGTGGATCGGCAGCTCCCGATGCTGCATGCCCATCACGATGCCCGACTCGGTGCGACCGGTGACCACGAGTTCGTCCGGAATGGTCTCGGGCAGCACCGTCAGCGAGTGGTAGCGGGTCGCGGTGAACGGATCCGGCAGCCCACGCAGCACGCCGACCTGATCGTGGTGGACCAGAGAGGTCTTGCCGTGCAGCAGTTCCGGGGCGCGGTCGACGGTGCCGCCGAACGCCGCACCGATGGCCTGATGACCGAGACACACCCCGAGCAGCGGTACACCGTCGGCGGCGGCAACACCGACGAGCGGCAACGTGGCCCCGGCGCGTTGCGGCGTACCCGGTCCCGGCGACAGCAGGACGCCGGCGAAACCGGATCCGTCGGGTCCGCGCAACGCGGCACGCAGCGACTCGTCGGTGAACTCGCCGTCGGGTGTCGTCAGCCGGGGATCATCGTTGCGCCACACGGTTGCCTCGACACCGAGCTGGCCCAGGTACTGGACCAGGTTGTAGACGAAGCTGTCGTAGTTGTCGATGACGAGGATGCGGGCCGCGTGGTTCGCGGAGCCGGTCGCCTCCGATGCTGCGCTGGTCATCGTGTCAGGTTACCCGGGGACTCGCGGGGCGCTCGTGGCGGCGACCTGGTGCGATACCGTAGAGGTGATGCGCCGGGCGTGTCGCGGACAACACACCGCGCCACGACACCGCCGCCGAACGCGAAACGAGAAGTTGCAAGGGGTTCATCGCCCGCCGATGACCCGCTCGCTGCACAACAGAGGAAGTCATGCCGAAGTCAAAAGTCCGGAAGAAGACCGACTACACCATCAACCCGGCGAGCCGCACGCCGGTCAAGGTGAAGGCCGGTCCCTCCAGCTCGATCTACGTCGGCGTGATGCTCGGCCTCATGTTGCTGGGTCTGGCCTGGCTGATCGTCTACTACCTCGCTGCCGGTGAGACCACCTACGGTGGCCCCGGTCAGGCGCTGCACTGGATGAACAACCTGGGTGCGTGGAACTTCCTCATCGGCTTCTCGATGATGGTCGTGGGCCTGCTGATGACCATGAAGTGGCGCTGAGGATCGCCGTTGATTCTGGTCAAAGACCTGCACGCGGTTATCCACAGTGTGGAAATTACATGTGTGTAAGTCATCCCCACTGTGAGTAAGTCCTGTGGATAACTCGGCCGATCTGTCCACACAGCAATGGGCGACGCCGCGACTCGCGGCGGGCGCGCTGCTGGCCGCGGGCGTCGTGCTCCTGCTGTGCGCGGTGTTCGTCGCGTCCGACGCCGTCGGATCGGTGATCATCGGTGTCGCCGGTTTGATGCTGCTCGGGTTCGGGGCGTACGCGTCGCTGATCCGGCCGCGTCTCGAACTCTCGGCCGGACCACGACTGACCATTCGTCGTATCGGCGGGGCCGTGACACTGGCACCCGCCGACGTCGAACGCGTCCGGCTTCTCACGATGCGTCGCATCGGACGCCGATCCGGTCAACTCGAGATCGACTACCTGCCGGCGGGTGCCGACCGGGGCACCGAACGCGAGGAATCGATGCTGGTGGTGTTCAGTCGATGGGATCTCGGTGCTGATCTACTCGACGTCGTCGAGGCGCTCGATCGCGCCGGGTTTCCAGTGGAGGACTCGCGGCGCTGAGCACGAGTGCTCCGGTTGTCGCTGAGCACGAGTGCTCCTGATCGTCGCTGAGTACGCATGCTCCGGTCGGTGCCGAGCGCGGTTCAGTGGACGTAGACGATGACCTGCCCGGTGTAGGTCACCGCGACGACGACGCTGATGGCCACCGCCACGACCAGCAGGGTACTGACGGCCACCCAGCCGATGAGGGTGGCGTTGCGGTCGGTGCGCAGAGACTGCGGCAGGAGCCGCGGCGACCAGATGAGTGCGGCGGTGGCTGCCGCGCCGAACACCAGGCCGCCGACGTGTGCGGCGAGAGAGATGCCGGGGATCGAGAACGACATCACGAGGTTGATGGCGATGATCGTCAGCACCGGGGCCGGAGAGACACGCAGACGCAGGACGACGATGAGCATGGCGCCCATCAGCCCGTAGATGGCTCCCGACGCGCCGGCGGAACTGGCCGCGTTGGATTGCGCGATCATCACCGCGGCGCTGCCACCGAGCAACGCGGTCATGTAGACCATCACGAAACGTCCGATACCCAGAGCGATTTCGAGGTCGCGGCCGAGGATGTAGAGCGAGATCATGTTCAGCGCAAGGTGTATCAGGCTGTAGTGCAGGAAGCCAGCGGTGACCAAGCGCCAGTACTGGCCGAGAAAGACGTTGCCGCGCACCAACTCTCCGTGCAGCAACGGTGGGGACACCTCGACGTTGAAGGAGTGGGCGGCGTAGACGGTGTAGGCGAAGACGGCGACGTTGATCGCGATCAGGGTGTAGGTAGCCAGCGGGCGGCGGGCGCGTACGGGCCGCGTGACCACCGACCGGATACCCCGGTCGCCGAAGTCGGGTCGGCGGATGTCCCGGCGGCCGGAGCCTTGCGCGCCGTCGCCGCGCACGCACTCGTCGCAGTGCTGCCCGACCGCGGCCGGGTGCAGACATCCCGGACAAGCCGGCCGCCCGCACCGCGTGCAGGACAGCGCGGTGGGGCGGTCGGGATGTCGGTAACACACCGCCGGCGGACCGGCGGGGCCGATGGTCAGTTGACCTCGATCTTTTCGATGCGGACCTCGTCGAGCGGACGGTCGCTGCGATCGGTGGAGGTGGTCGCGATCGCGTCGACGACCTGCTGCGAGGCCGGATCGGTGACCTCACCGAAGATGGTGTGGCGACGGTTCAGGTGCGGGGTGGGGCCGACGGTGATGAAGAACTGCGACCCGTTGGTGCCCGGTCCGGCGTTGGCCATCGCGAGCAGGTAGGGGCGGTCGAACTGCAGCTCCGGGTGGAACTCGTCCTTGAACTTGTAGCCGGGGCCGCCGCGGCCGGTACCGGTCGGGTCGCCGCCCTGGATCATGAAGCCCTCGATGACGCGGTGGAACACCGAGCCGTCGTAAAACGGACCTGAGTCGCCTCCGGAGGCGTTCGGCTCGCTGTAGTCCTTGCTGCCGGCGGCCAGGCCGACGAAGTTGGCGACGGTCTCGGGCGCATGGTTGCCGAAGAGATCGACCTTGATGTCGCCGCGGTTGGTGTGGATGGTCACGGTCTGCGTTGATGTGCTCACCACTCCATCCAACCAAATCGGCGGCGACATCCCCACGAGTCCGCCGACAACATCCCTCGCGACTCCCTCGACGGCGGCTCCCCTACGGCCCGTAACCACGCGAGTAGCACCGGCAAAGCGGACCTGGCACGCTGTGGGTCATGCCGAAGAAGTATCTCCTGCTGATCGCCGCTGCCTCGGCGGCAGCATTGTCGGCCGTCGCCGCGGTGTTCGTCGTGCGACGCTCCCGCACCGAGATCCCGCCGGTCTCGTCGACGGTGCCCCGTATCGAGAATCTCCGCTCCGCCGAGGGGGCCGACGATCTCGGCTCCGCCGAGGGGGCCGACGATCTCGGCTCCACCGAGGGTGATGTGGCTCTCTGATCCCGGTCGTGGGTATCCCCACAAGTCGGGCAACCGTTGCCGTTGCGGGACGCACCATGCATCGCCCGGAGGGTCCGGAAGGTAATTTGGACCGGTGACCTCCGACGAGAACAGGCCGGGCGGGGAGCTTCGCCGCGGCGACGCGCCCGACGGAGTGCCGCCCGTCCCCCGTGACGACGCGCCCGAGGCGGGCACCGGAACGGCGTCGGCGCCCTGGGAGCGACCGCCGACTGCGCCGGTCAGCGGCCGCAACCCCGATCTGACATCCGGTGCCGTGCGCTCGGATTCCGGCGTGGGACCCCGCCCGCCGGCCACACCGTCGAACCCGCGTGTTCCGATCACCGGTCCCGGACCACGACCACCCTCGGGTCCGCCCATCGGACCGGTCGCGCCCGGTGCACCCGCATCGCGTGGCGGGTCGAATACCGGATCCGGTCCTCGACCGCCACAACCGGGTCCGGCGTCGCGACCTCCCGGTGTGTCCTCGACAGGCCAGGGTCCCCGGCCGGTACCGCCGACCTCGGGTGCGCCCGCCGGTCCGAGCACGACTGCCGGTGGTCCGCCCGCCGGCAGCCCTCCGGTCGGCACTCCCGGAACCACCGGTCAGGGACCTCGTCCCGGCTGGCGCGGCGGACCACCTCCTGGTGCCCGATCGGGCCCGGGCACCCGGATTCCACCTCCGCCGGGCCGTCGACGCCCCGGCGCACCGATACCGCCGGGTGCTCGGCCTCCGGGCCCCCCACCGGCACCGCAAGGCGGGCCGCAAGGCAACGGACCACAGGGAGCTCCACCCCGCGGCGGTATTCCGGCCGGTGCCGACGCAGCCGACGCGACGGTCCGGTCCGATGAACAGTCCTCGGGTCCTCCCCGTGCCTACTCGGCCGTGGATGCCGCGCCGACCAGGACCACGTCCGCCGGAAACCCACCCGTCGGGGCATCACCCGTCGGGACATCACCCGTCGGGATCCCACCGAGGTCCGCCGACAAGAGTTCACCACCGACCACCGCCGTACCCGCGACGGAACCAACATCGGAGTCCAAGGAGGCGCCCGTGGGCGGGAAGAGTGCCGCCACCGCAGCCCGGTCGTCGTCGCGGTCGACGGCCAAGACGAGCACGCTCGCCATCTGGGCGATGGTGCTGTCGGTCATCGGCTGCACCTCGCCGATCGGGCTGTACCTGGGGTATCGAGCGCGCAACCAGATCCGGCGCACCCGTGAATACGGCGAACCGTTCGCCACCGTCGCGATCGTCGTCGGCTGGGCGTACATTCTTGCGCTGATCGTGGCGATCGTGGCGTACATCATCGTGCTCGTCCTGCGGTGAAGGTGACTGCGATGACGCTGTTCGGGCTGCGCGCCACCTAAAGTGAACCTTGTTCGCGTACCATTCGACGAATGAAGCGTCCACTTCTGATCCTGTTCGGATTCACCGTGCTCGCGGCCGGGTTGCTTGCCTCTCCGGCACCCCGCGCCGCCGCCGCTCCCCCGTGCGCCGACGTCGAGGTGGTGTTCGCGCGCGGGACCGTGGAGACGGCTCCACCCGTCGGCGTCACCGGCCTGTCCTTCGAGCAGGCCCTGCGCAATCAGCTGCCCGGTAAGTCGGTCAACGTCTACGGCGTGAACTATCCGGCCGGTAGCAACTTCGACAACCGGATGGCCTTCGTCGAGGGCGTGGTCAAGGGCGTCAACGACACCCAGCGCCGCGTCAAGTATCTGGCTGCGCAGTGCCCCGGATCGCACATCGTGGTCGGTGGGTACTCGCAAGGTGCTGTCGTCGCGTCCTACGCGTTGAGCAACAAGATCCAGATCGACCCGCAGTACCGGCAGTACCAGGACCGGGTGCCGCAGCCGCTGGCCGACAACGCCGCCTCGCACGTGACCGCCGCGATCCTGTTCGCGCCGCCGTCGTCGAACTGGATCAAGCAGGTCGGTGCTCCCCCGATGAACGTCGGACCCCTCTATGAGGGCAAGACCAAGCGCTACTGCATCGCCGGTGACGTCGTCTGCGACGGTGCCCCGGTCGGGCAACCCAACGGTCTACATGTGCTCTACGCCGTCAACGGCATGACCGTTGATGCCGCCCAGTATGTGAGAGCTCGTCTGTAGCACTCACCTCATCCGCTCTAGCCTCGACCGGCCGGACGTCCCGTGACGGGACGTCCGGCCGTTTCTGTCGTTCGACGTGGCGAAACGCCCAGCCGATCAGCATGAGGATCGTCACCGTCAACGGAAGGCCGGTGGCGATCCGTCCGACGGCCAGCCACCCGACGCTGCCGTGCTGATAGATCACGTACTGAACCACGAAGCGGGTCAGGCACGCCGATGCGGCGGCGAGGGTGACCGCGCCGAACAGTCGTCGCGCCGACGGGTCGCGCCGCCAACCGGTCCCTCGCCCGGTGACCGCACCGAATACCAGACCGATCACCGGATAACCGACGAGGCACGAAATGATCAGCGCGACAGCCACTATCGGCGGATACCAGAGATCGGGCAGAAAGAAGTCGCGGGCTCGACCGCTGTGGAGTGCGAACGCCGCAGAGATACTGACGCCGACGCAGGCACCGATGACCGGTCGCACCGTCCGCCACCGCCAGACGGTGAACGCCCCGATCGCGACGGTGGTGGCCGCTGCCGCGGCGATGGCCGCCCCGAGTCCCGCCGACGACGCGGTCACCGCGAAAACCGTGGACGGTACCGCCGAGAAACCGATCTCGGTCCATACCCGCGAGGGCCGTCTGTGTCCGGTCGAACGGGATTGCGGGGCACCCATGAAAGCACTCTATAACTAAGTTATAGTCGGGTCCAGTGGTGAGAATCGTCTCGAAGTCAGGGGGTCTACACGTGGCCACACGAGGTTCGTCCGCCGACGAGCCGGCCCGCGTCGACGCGGCCCACCTGGTGGCCGTCGCCGCCGACTTGCTGGCCGAACACGGACCGTCGGCGTTGACCGCACGACGCATCGCCGACGCCGCGGGTACGTCGACGATGGCGATCTACAGCCGATTCGGGGGCACCGGGGCCCTGCTTGCGGCGCTGCGAGCCGACGGATTCGCCCATCTCGCCTCCCTCACCGACGCGGCGGCCACCGAGGTGGACGATCCCGTGACCGCGCTCGCGGCAGCATCGTTGGCGTATCTCGATTTCGGTGTGGCACAACCGCATCGGTACCGTTTCATGTTCGTCGAACCGGCTCCGGGCGACGAGCCGGGACGCACGGCATTCGCGACGCTGTGTTCATCGATCGAGAAGTGCCTTGCGGCCGGCCGATTCCGGCCGGACCCCGGGCATGCCGACTCCGACGCCGCGGACCCTCCCAGGATCTGGGCCGCCCAGCTCTGGGCGATCACGCACGGGGTCACGAGTCTGGTGCTCACCGGCACGGTGCCCGCTGCGGCCGCCCGCCACGTTCTGTGCGACGGTCTGACACGCCTGTTCATCGGATACGGCGACGATGCCGAGCGTGCGGCGCGGTCGGTGGCCGACGCATGAGCCGACGCCGGATCGGGGTTGACAGATGGTTGGCATCGTCGCTGAATGGACCCATGGCTGATCCGGTAACGGCGTTCGCGCACTATCGGGTGCGAGAGGGTCGGGTCCCGGAGTTCCTCGAGCTGGTTGCCCGGCACGGGCCGATCCTGCGCCGGCTCGGGCCGGCGACCGAGACGCCCAGTCGGCCCGAGCCCACACTCACCCTGAGGTGAGCGCGGTGTGGACATCGATGGGCCCCTTGTGTGAGGAACGCGGCGGACGGCCGCCATTCGAGTTCCCCAGTGCTCGAGAGGTGATCCTGCCCTGAGCGTGCGTCTGCTCGAGGGGTAATCCTGCCCTGAGCGTGCGTCTGCTCGAGGGACTGAGGAAACTCGACGACATCGACGCTCGGTTCTCAGCGCTCGTGTCGGCGAAAAAGAGTGGAGCCTAGGAGATTCGAACTCCTGACATCTGCCTTGCAAAGGCAGCGCTCTACCAACTGAGCTAAGGCCCCGGGTTTCGGGTGGTGGGCCTAGGAGGACTTGAACCTCCGACCTCTTCGTTATCAGCGAAGCGCTCTAACCGCCTGAGCTATAGGCCCCTGAACCGAGGACTGAGATTACCCGACGGGGTGGCGAGAAACCAAAACGGTTCCCACCCACGCCCGTGAGCTGCGCAGATGAGCCTCGGCGCCCGAACTAGTCGAGGTCGGCCAGGGTGATCTCGAGACCGCCGACGAGCTCGGCGACCAGGTTGTAGATGTAGGAGCCGATGGTGCCCAGCGCGGTGATCAGCACGGCGTTGACCACACCGAGTACAGCCGCGTAGAAGAACACGCTGCCGGCGCCGATGATGTCGCTTTCCGACGTCGAGCCGTCGGTGGTCACCAACGTGCCGAAGGAGCTGTTGACCTGCTCCCAGACGCCCATCCCGTCGAGCACCAGATACAGCACGGCGACGGCGATCATCCAGATGACGAAGCCGACGATCGAGAGCACGCCGGCCACCTTGAAGGTCGCCCAGGGGTCGAGTCGACGGATCTGCACGGCAGCGCGCAGACCACGCCCCGAGGAGCCGACCTGCGCCGGCGCCGAGCGTGCGGCGGAGCCGACGACCGTGGCGGGTTCGGCGGCCGCGGCTCGGGCGGTCTCGGTGTTGGTGTGGTGGATCTCGTCGAGATCGGGCAACTCGGACTCCAGGGAGGGGTCCCGCGCGATGTTGCGGGTGGGGGTTTCGGTGAAACGTCCGCGCGGCACCTCGGCGGTCACGGTGGGCGCACCTGCCGGGGAATCGAGTTTCTTCACCGGCGCCTGCTGACCACTCATGCTGGCTGCGGCGGTACCGCTACCGGTCACCACCCCGCGCGGAGGGGGTCCGCCGGGACGACCTCCGGCGGGGATCTGCTCGGTGGTTCCGTTGTCGGGCACAGGGGCCTGAGCGCTGCCGGTGGCCTCGGGTCCGGCCACTCCGCCCGGGCCGCGCTGCCACGGAGGAACCAGCCCGCCGCCCTGAGGCGGACCCGACTGGGCTGCCGGGCCACCGGACGCGGTCGACGGCGTGGACGGGGTCTTGTTGTCCGGGTCGTTCGGTTGGCTCACTGGTGTCATTTCCTCCGGTTGCGCACGTTGGGTCCACCCTAACGGTTGTGGCCGTCACACAAGACGAGCCACGACGCTGCAATGGCGTCGTGGCTCGTGCGTGTGTCCGGAATGCCTGTCCGGGCGTCGGATCAGGCGGTCGGTTCCGGATCCGGCTCGTCGGCGTTGCGGGCGATGGCCAGCAGCGTCGTGCCCTCGTCGAGGTTCATCAGGCGCACACCCTTGGTCTGGCGTCCGGCCTTGCGGACCTGACGGGCCGCGGTGCGGATGACACCGCCCCCGGAGGTGATCGCATAGAGCTCGGAGTCGTCGTCGACGATGAGCGCGCCGATCAACGTGCCACGGCGCTTGTCGTGCTGAATGGTCAGCACGCCCTTGCCGCCACGCCCCTGCACCGGGTAGTCGTCCATGCCGGTGCGCTTGGCGTAACCGCCGGAGGTCGCCACCAGCAGGTAGGTGCCCTCGCGCACGACATTCAACGACAGCAACTCGTCGTCGGCGTTGAAGCGCATGCCCTGCACGCCCGAGGTCTGCCGGCCCATCGGGCGCAGCGCCTCGTCGTCGGCGTGGAAGCGGATCGACTGCCCCTTGCGGCTGACGAGCAGCAGATCGTCATCGGCACTGCACAATTGGGCGCCGACGAGCTCGTCCTCGCCGCGCAGGTTGATCGCGGCGATACCACCGGACCGGTTGGAGTCGAAGTCTTCGAGCTTGGACTTCTTCACCAGGCCGTTGCGGGTGGCGAGCACGAGATACGGTGCGTCGGTGTAGGTCTTGATTTGGATGACCTGGGCGATGCGTTCTTCCGGTTGGAACGCAAGGAGATTCGCGACATGCTGGCCGCGTGCGGTGCGGTTGGCCTCGGGGAGCTCATAGGCCTTGGCGCGGTAGACGCGACCCTTGGTGGTGAAGAACAGGATCCAGTCATGCGTCGAGCACACGAAGAAGTGCGCGACGATGTCGTCCTGTTTGAGCCCTGCCCCCTGCACGCCCTTGCCGCCGCGTCGCTGACTGCGATACAGGTCGGTCTTGGTGCGCTTGGCGTAGCCGGTCTCGGTGATGGTGACGACGACGTCCTCGCGGGCGATCAGATCCTCGTCGGCGACGTCACCGTCGGCAGCGATGATCTGGGTCCGACGCTCGTCGCCGAACTTCTCGACGACCTCCCGGAGCTCATCCCGCACGATCGAACGCTGACGCTCGGGCTTGTCGAGAATGTCCTTGTAGTCGGCGATCTCGCGTTCGATCTCGTCCAACTCGTCGATGATCTTCTGCCGCTCCAGCGCCGACAGTCGACGCAGCTGCATGGCGAGGATGGCATCGGCCTGGATCTCGTCGATCTCGAGCAAGTCCATCAACCCGGTGCGGGCTTCGTCGGTGTTGGCCGACGCACGGATCAACGCGATCACTTCATCAAGGGCGTCAAGGGCTTTCACCAGACCGCGCAAGATGTGGGCGCGTTCCTCGGCCTTGCGCAACAGGTAGCGGGTGCGCCGCACGATGACGTCGATCTGGTGGGCGACGTAGTAGCGGATCATCTGATCGAGGCGCAGGGTGCGGGGCACCCCGTCGACGATCGAGAGCATGTTGGCACCGAAGCTGGTCTGCAGCTGGCTGTGCTTGTACAGGTTGTTCAGGACGACCTTGGCCACCGCGTCACGACGCAGGGTGACCACGATCCGCAGGCCGACACGATCGGAGGAGTGATCCTCGATCTTGCTGATGCCCTTGAGTTTTCCCTCGTTGACCTGCTCGGCGATGGACTGGATCATGTTGTCCGGGTTGACCTGGTAGGGCAACTCGGTGATCACGATCTGCGTGGCACCGCCCTTGGCCTCCTCGATCGCGGTCACCCCGCGCATACGGATCGACCCGCGGCCGGTGGTGTAGGCATCCTTGATGCCCTGACCACCGACGATGAGGCCGGCCGTCGGGAAATCCGGGCCCTTGATCCGCTCCATGCAGGCGTCCAGGGTCGTCTCGTCATCGGCCTCGTGGTTCTCCAGCGCCCAGAAGATCGCCTCGGCCACCTCGGTGAGGTTGTGCGGCGGGATGTTGGTGGCCATACCGACGGCGATACCGCCGGAACCGTTGATCAGCAGGTTCGGGATCCGCGCGGGCAAGACCGTGGGTTCGTTGGTCTTGCCGTCGTAGTTGGGCGTGAAATCGACGGTGTCCTTGTCGATGTCGCGCAACATCTCCATGGCCAACGGGGTGAGCCGTGCCTCGGTGTAGCGCATGGCGGCCGGCCCGTCGTTGCCGCGGGAGCCGAAGTTACCCTGACCGTCGATCAGCGGGTAGCGCATCGACCACGGCTGAGCCAGACGCACCAACGCGTCGTAGATCGCCGAGTCGCCGTGCGGATGATAATTACCCATGGTCTCGGCAACGGGTTTCGCCGACTTCACATAGCTGCGGTCGGGGCGGAAACCGGCGTCGAAGGACGCGTAGAGCAGGCGACGGTGCACGGGTTTGAGGCCGTCACGGACCTCGGGCAGCGCGCGGCCGACGATCACGCTCATCGCGTAATCGATGTAGCTGTTCTGCATCTCCTGGCCGAGATCGACCGGTTCGACGCGATCGCCTTCCCCGCCGGCGGGCGGGAGGGTGGTGTCAGTCATGAAAAATCCTCACAGATGTGGTGTCCGGTCAGGCATGGTGCGCGACGTCAGACATCAAGGAAGCGAACGTCTTTCGCGTTGCGGGCGATGAAACTGCGGCGCGCGACGACGTCCTCGCCCATCAGCACCGAGAACAGCTCGTCGGCAGCGGCGGCGTCGTCGAGGGTGACCTGGCGCAGTGTGCGGGTGGCCGGATCCATGGTGGTCTCCCACAACTCGCTGGGGTTCATCTCACCGAGGCCCTTGTAGCGCTGGATGCCGTCGTCGGTGTTGATCTTCTTACCGGCCTCGAGGCCGACCTTGATCATGGCATCACGCTCACGGTCGGTGTAGGCGTACTCGGCCTCGGCGCCCTTCTGCCACTTGAGTTTGTAGAGCGGCGGCTGGGCCAGATAGACGTGCCCGTGTTCGATCAGCGGGCGCATGAACCGGAACAGCAGGGTCAACAGCAGCGTCGAGATGTGCTGTCCGTCGACGTCGGCGTCGGCCATCAGCACGATCTTGTGATAGCGCAGCTTGGCCAGGTCGAACTCGTCGTGGATGCCGGTACCGAAGGCAGTGATGATCGACTGGACCTCGGCGTTCTTGAGGACGCGGTCGATACGGGCCTTCTCGACGTTGATGATCTTGCCGCGCAACGGCAGGATCGCCTGGTACATCGAGTCGCGTCCGGTCTTGGCCGAACCGCCGGCCGAGTCGCCCTCCACGAGGTAGATCTCGCACTTGGACGGGTCGTTGCTGCGGCAGTCGGCGAGCTTGCCGGGCAGTCCACCGATGTCGGTGGCGCTCTTGCGGCGCACCAGGTCTCGTGCCTTGCGGGCGGCCATACGCGCATGAGCGGAATCGACGGCCTTGTTGATGATGATCTTGGCCTCGGCCGGATTGGCCTCGAACCAGTGCTCGAGGTGTTCACCGGAAGCCTTCTGGACGAAGCTCTTCACCTCGGTGTTGCCGAGCTTGGTCTTGGTCTGGCCCTCGAACTGTGGGTCGGAGACCTTGACCGAGATCACCGCCGCCAGACCCTCGCGGATGTCGTCGCCGGTGAGGTTGGAATCCTTCTCCTTGAGCAACTTCTTGTCTCGCGCATAGGAGTTCACCACTCGTGTCAGCGCCGCGCGGAAGCCTTCTTCATGCGTACCGCCCTCGTGGGTGTTGATGGTGTTGGCGAAGGTGTGCACCGACTCGGAGTAACCGTCGTTCCACTGCATCGCGACCTCGACCTCGTGGCCGGTGCCCTTGCCGGTGAAACCGACGACAGACTTGTGGATCGGATGCTTGGTGCGGTTGAGGTGCTTGATGTAATCGACCAGGCCATCCGGGTAATGGTAGGTCCGGGTCTTGGGTTTCCCTGCGGCAGCGGCCTTTTCCTCGTCGGACTTCACCTGTTCGGCGGTCTCGGTGGTGCCCTCCTCGCCCTCGGCATTCGGGTCACCGGGCGCCTCGACCGCCTTGGGTCGCCGGTCGGTGAGGGTGATCGTGAGGCCCTTGTTGAGGAAGGCCATCTCCTGCAGTCGACGCGCGACGGTCTCGGCGTTGAACGAGGTCGTCTCGGTGAAGATCGACGCGTCCGGCCAGAACCGCACCGTGGTGCCCGTCTTGCGGGTGGGTTCACCCTTGATCAGGCCATCCGGCTTGGAATCGGTGAAGGTCTCCGACCAGTGGAAACCGTCGACATCGATCTCGACCTCGACCTTGGTCGACAGCGCATTCACCACGGAGATACCAACACCGTGCAGACCACCGGAGACGGCATAGGAATCCGAGTCGAACTTGCCGCCGGCGTGCAGCTGGGTCAGGACGACCTCGACGGTGGGCACACCGGTTGCGTGCATGCCGACCGGGATGCCTCGACCGTCGTCGACGACCTCGACGCCACCGTCCTCGAGCAGGGTGACGTCGACCTTGCTGGCGAATCCGGCCATCGCCTCGTCGACGGAGTTGTCGACGACCTCCCAGATGAGGTGATGAAGGCCACGTTCGCCGGTGGACCCGATGTACATACCGGGCCGCTTGCGCACCGCCTCGAGACCCTCGAGGATGCTGATCGATTCGGCACCGTACTCGGACGGCTTCTTCCGGGGCTTCTTCGATCCCGAACCACCGGTCTTGTCACTGCTGTCGGCCACGAGGTGCGTCCGCTCCTGTTCTGATCGATTTCGACCCGACGGTCATGAGATGACCAGCACAAAAGTGCCCGCACGACATGCTGTGGTCGGACGTGATCGTCCGCTGTCACCGCTGCCATCGCGGGCGGCTGATCCCCCTGTCGGGACAACTCTCAATTCATTGTACTGCCTCAGTCAGTCAGAAACCCACATCTGGTACCGCTGATTTGCACACAGACCGATTTTCTCCGGCATCTGCCGGTCCGGTCGTGGTCTGAGGATGAAATATGCCTCAGAGTCGACGTGACGCGGAAAACTGTCGGTGGGGTGGAGTAGCGCGTCACGCCGCGGCCCGACGAGGTCCCCGAGCCGCCGAGATCACCGGGTCATCCGTAGGTGTCGCGGGGTCCACGCCCACGCACGTGCCGCTCCCCCTTGCGCCACGACGGACCCTTGGGTCCGGTGATCTTCAGTGACGTGACCATCCCGTCGCCGATCGCCGCGGCGATCTTGGCGAGGATCTGTGCCTGCACGTACCGCAGCTGCGTCGCCCACGCCGTGGACTCGGCCTGGACGTATAAGACGTTGTCGCGCAACGATATCGGTGTGGCATGGGCGGAGATGTCGGCACCGACGATCTGCTCCCACATGCCGAACAAGGTGCCCTCGGCGATGCGCGGTTGCCAACCGCGTTCACGGGCCAGTCCACCGACGAGCCGTCCGAAGGGCTGCGGATCCCGCGCGTCCGGACCAGATCCCGACCACCGCCGACGACCACCCTGATGCACGCCGGATCGTCGCCGCGGTGGCGACGCGCGACCCTGACCGACCGACTTGCCGGCGGCGCGAGCCGAGGCCCTCGCCTCCTCCAATGCGCGCCGCGCACGCTCGTAGCCGGTGAGTCCGTCGGCCGGCGCCACGGAACCGGTCGCCGGTGAGTCCGTGTCGGGTGCTCCCGTGTCAGGTGCTCCTGTGTCGGGCTGATCGGTCATGACGTCAGTCTCCCCGGCGGGTCCGACACCTCAGGCTCTCGCACCTCAGGCTCTGACACCTCAAGTCCTGACCCCTCGGCTTCCGAGACGAGCGGATCCGGCACGACGACCGAGTGCCGGACCCCGTCCTCCTCGATCATGTTCACCGCGATCCGCCGACCGCCCACTCCGTCGGGAATGTCCTCGGCGACGGCCGCGGTGATGATCAGTTGTTCCGCACCCTCGGTGAACTCGGCAAGCTTGCGACGTCGGGCAGCGTCGAGTTCGGCGAACACGTCGTCGAGCATGATCACCGGTTCGATCCCCTCGGCCCTGGTGAGCTCCACCGATCCGAGTCGCAGCGCGAGGGCGATCGACCACGATTCCCCGTGGCTGGCAAAGCCTTTCGCCACATCGGTACCGAGAACGAGATCGACGTCGTCACGGTGCGGTCCCACCAGGGACAACCCGCGCTCGATCTCCTTGCCGCGGATCTGGCCGAGCCGGGTCAACAGCGCCGCCTCGATGGCCTCCGGGTCGGCGGATTCTCCTGCCGCAGGCACGATCTCGTCGCCGACACTGGGCCGATACCGCAGCGTCGCCGGCCGCGAGTGCGGCGCGATCGCCGAATACGATCCGGCGAAATGTGGTTCGAGATCGCCGAGGACATCGATCCGTGCGGCGGTCACCTGTCCGCCGAGAGCCGCGAGCTGGGCGTCCCAGACGTCGAGCGTCGAGATCACCGAGTCGGCGTCGGATCCACCACGCCGCATGGCTGCGCCGGCGGTCTTCAACAGCGCAGAACGTTGCCGCAACACCTTGTCGTAGTCCGAGCGCGCCGCGGCGAATCGTGGACCCTGTTGTGCGACAAGCTCATCGACGAAGCGGCGGCGGTCACCGGGATCGCCGCGCACGAGGAGCAGATCCTCGGGGGCGAACAGCACCGCACGCAGGACGCCGAGGATGTCGCGCGGCCTGCGCTGGGGTGCGGTGTTGAGCCACGCCTTGTTGGAGCCCTCGGCGTTGATCTGCAAGGACGCGGTCAGTTCACGGCCGGCGTTCTCGACGGTCGCGGTCACCAATGCCGACGCCGCCGACGAACGCACCAGCGGTGCGTCGGTGCTGACCCGATGCGATCGCAGGGTGGCCAGATAGAACAGCGCCTCGATCAGATTGGTCTTACCGAAGCCGTTGCGGCCGGTGATGATCACCGATCCCGGCCCGAGTTCCACGTCCACCCGCGGCCACGAGCGAAAGTCACGCAGATGCAGTTCGCGAACGAACACGACTAGCCCGCCGAGGTGTCCGGCGGCGAGCCGGTCTCCCCCACCGAGCGGCCCGTGGTGTCGCGAACTGCGTGCCCGCCGAACTGATTTCGCAGAGCCGAGACCGCCTTGAGTGCCGGGGATCCGTCCTGGCGGGAGGCGAACCGGGCGAACAGTGCGGCCGAGATGACATTGGCCGGAACCGAGTGCCGGATGGCCTCCTCGACGGTCCAGCGACCCTCGCCCGAATCGGTGGTGTAATCCGAGATCGCTTCCAGCCCCGGATCCTCCTGTAGCGCGCGCACGAGCAGGTCGAGCAGCCACGACCGGATCACCGTGCCATGGGTCCAGGCCCGCAGGGTGCCTTCGACATCGGTGATCAAGGGTTCGGCCGAGAGCAGCTCATAACCCTCGCCGTAGGCGTGCATCAGGCCGTACTCGATACCGTTGTGCACCATTTTCGCGTAGTGACCGGCGCCCACCGGTCCGGCGTGCACGAAGCCGTCGGCGCGTTCGCCCTCCGGTCGCAGGGCGTCGAAGATCGGCATGACGCGTGCGACATCGGCGTCGGCACCGCCGGCCATCAGACCGTAGCCGTTCTCCAGACCCCACACGCCGCCGGACACACCGCAGTCGATATATCCGATTCCCTTGGCTTGCAAGAGTTTTGCGTGCTCGAAGTCGTCGGTGTAGCGCGAGTTTCCTCCGTCGATGACGATGTCGCCGGCCGACAACTCCTCGGCGAGTGACGCGACGGTGGTCCGCGTCGGGTCGCCGGAGGGCACCATCACCCAGATCACGCGGGGCGCGTCGAGTGCGCCCACCAGATCGGCGAGGGTCTTGACGTCGGAGACCTCGGGTCGCGGGTCGTAGCCGATCACCTCGTGCCCGGCGCCGACGATACGGGTGCGCATGTTGGCACCCATCTTCCCCAGACCGACAAGTCCCAGCTGCATCGCGATCCTCTCGAAGGTGGTGGTGGCGATCCGCTTCTGATGTGGAAACCGCTGTGTAGGAACGTCTTCTGAGAAGGCGAACCGGTCAGCCCGGCAGGCGGACCGGCATCAGCAGATAGCTGAAGGCGCTGTCCGGAGCGACGAAGGCCCCGGACTCGTCGGCGACCGGCTCATCTCCCGTCGACACCCGCAGCACCGCCGGACGGCTGGGCGTGGTGAACCCGAAATCGACCGACTTGGCGTTGATCGCCGACAAGCCGTCCTGCAGATATCCGGGGTTGAACGCGATCGTCAGCGGCTCACCGCGAAACTCGACGGGGAGCTCTTCCTCGGCCTTGCCCGCCTCGTCGCCGCCGGCGGTCAGCAGCACCGATCCCTCGGTGAACTCCATCCGCACCTGTGCTCCGCGCTCGGCCACCAGGGCAACACGTTTGATCGCCTCGATGAGCGGTCCGCTCTCGACGGTCGCGACCGCAGTGTGCGCGGCGGGCAGCAGCTGACGGAACTTGGGGAACTCGGCATCGAGCAGGCGCGTGGTGGTCTGCTTCGACTCGCCGAGGATACCCAGGATGCCCTCGGATCCGATGGCGTCGCCGGATCCGAAGGCCAGGCGCACCGCTCCGGTGCCCTCGGCACCTGCGGTCTTCGCGCTCTCCGAGAGAGTTTTGGCGGGCACCAGAACCGCTCCGCTGACATCGGGTTGAGTGGGATCCCACTCCAGCTCGCGCACGGCCAGTCGGAATCTGTCGGTGGCGGCGAGTACGACGGTGTTGCCCTCGATCTCGACGCGGACGCCGGTGAGCATGGGCAGCGTGTCATCACGGCCGGCGGCGATCGCGACCTGCGACACCGCCTCGGCGAACCGGTCGGCCGGGATGGATCCGGTGACCGCGGGCACGTCGGGCAACTGCGGGTAATCCTCGACCGGCATCGTCGGCAGCGAGAACTTCGCGCTACCGCAGGCGATGGCCACCCGGGATCCGTCGAGCGTGACATCGACGGGCTTGTTGGGCAGCGCCCGGGTGATGTCGGCGAGCAGGCGGCCCGAGACCAGGACCTTGCCCGGTTCGGCGATCTCCGCGGCGATCGATTCCTGCGCGGAGACCTCGTAGTCGAAACCGGAGATCGTCAGACCGGCGTTGGCGTCGGATCCGGTTTCATCGGGAGCCTCCAGGACGACGCAGCCGAGAACCGGCACCGGCGGGCGGGACGGCAGGCTTCGGGCAACCCAGGCAACCGAATCGGAGAACTCGTCGCGCGCGACACGAAACTTCATAACTGGGGATGCGCCCTTCTCTCGTCTGCCTTGGTTGCTTGCGGGGTCGGTGTTCGGGCCGGCATGGATGCGCTCGAGCGGCGTGTGTGCGCGCTTCGGAGCGAATCGGGAATTCCCACTCTAGAACGACGAGGCGTGTGGGTGGGCGGTTGGGGTCAAGTCGCCACGCCGCGAATCGGCGATGTCCACGCGGACCCCGCAGTGGGTGTGTACACACATCCTTCTTCAAAAGAGATTTCTTTAAAGAGAGATCAACAATAGTCATAGGCGCTGTGGATCCTGTGGAGATCGTGCTGTTTGACCAGGCCATGTACCTGATTGGGGTGTGCACAGCCGTGGGATGAGCCGTGGAGGTGCGGTGCGGTTGATGTGGATGACGGGTGTTGTTCGATTCCTGTCCACCTTCGATGCACATATCTGCGCGGTCGATCCCAAGGTCCATCCACAGGGTGACGGGCACGGATTTCCGACGTCGAGAGCTCGGAGACCCGTGGGTGAGGACGGCGCGTCGGAACCACAGAAGGCTCGCGTGTGAGTTGAGAGTTGGCGCGGATACGTCATCGGTGTAGCCCGGCGCGTGCGTGCCCGGCAACCGAAGACCGGTGACTGAAGACGAGCGACTGAAGACCGGCGACCGGGTACAGCGACTGCGTACCGGCGGCCGGGGTCAGCGGTCGGCGCGCTGTTTGATGCGTGCGGTGAGTTCCTGCACGTGGTCATAGACCTTGCGCCGCTCGGCCATTTCCTTACGGATCTTGCGTTCGGCGTACATGACCGTGGTGTGGTCGCGGTCGAAGGTCTCTCCGATCTTTGGCAGGGAGAGGTCGGTGAGCTCACGGCACAGATACATCGAGATCTGCCGCGCCTGGGCGATTGCTCGCGTCTTGCCCGGGCCACGGAGTTCGTCGACGGAGATGTCGAAGTACTCGGCGGTGATCGCGAGGATGCCTGCGGCGCTGATCTCGATGGTCCCGGAGTTCGGCAACAACGCCTGCAGCACGACGTCGGCCAAGGACTTGTCCAGCTCGGTGTTGTTCAGCGACGCGAACGCCGTGACCCGGATGAGGGCACCCTCGAGCTCGCGGATGTTACGTTCGATCTTCGACGCGATCAACTCGAGCACGTCGTCGGGGACCGCGATGTTGTCCATCTGGGCCTTCTTGCGAAGGATCGCGATCCGGGTCTCCAGATCCGGTGGCTGCACGTCGGTGATCAAGCCCCACTCGAATCGAGTACGGAGCCGATCCTCAAGCGTTGCAAGCTGTTTCGGCGGGCGATCGGACGAGATGACGATCTGCTTGCTGGTGTTGTGCAGGGTGTTGAAGGTATGGAAGAACTCTTCCTGGATACCTTCCTTGCCGATCAGGAACTGGATGTCGTCGACGAGAAGGACGTCGACATCGCGATAGCGGCGTTTGAACGCGACTCGACGATCGTCACGCAGGGAGTTGATGAAGTCGTTGGTGAATTCCTCGGTCGAGACGTACTTGACGCGCATACCCGGGAACAGACGCTGGGCGTAGTGGCCCGCGGCATGCAGCAGGTGAGTCTTGCCGAGTCCCGACTCGCCCCAGATGAACAACGGGTTGTAGGCGCGAGCGGGTGCCTCGGCGACGGCGACGGCCGAGGCGTGCGCGAAACGGTTGGACGCGCCGATCACGAACGTGTCGAAGGTGTACTTCGGGTTCAGACTGACCGGCGTTCCCGACGTGGACGCGGTGGAGGTGGTGGGTCGCTCGGCGAAATACGACGACCACTCGGCGCCGGGGTTCGCGTTCGGCGCCCCCTGACCGGTCGAATCGGCGGCGCCGGAGTAGCCGGCGCCCATCGGTGTCGGGTGGGGGAACGAATCCGACGGTGCTCGGTGCTCTCGGCCCGCGAAACCCTGCCCCGGCAACGGCCCCGACCCGTCGGGTGACGGCCGGCCGGGCACGGACGGGCCGAACGTACGGATGGGTCCGGAATCATCGAATGCCGTGGGAGACAAGGGAACCGGCTCGGTGGAGGGACCGGGGCCCACCGAATCGGCGGTGGCCGGATCCGGTGTCTCCTCGAGCGGCGCAGGCGTGGCCGTCCGCACCCCGAGGTCAACGGGCTGGCCGAGATGACGACTCAACGTCGTGCGGATCGTGTCACGCAGATTGCGTTCGATCTGTTCCTGGACCAGTGGCGTCGGAACGGCCAACAGGGCGAAGCCCTCGGCCAGCGTCAGCGGCTGAACCAGTGACAACCATGCCTTCTGCTGGCGGCTGAGCGGTTCGTGATGGGCGGCATCATCATTGAGTTCGGCGACAACCTGCTTCCAGACCTCGCCGAAGGAGTCGCGATCCGAAGTCACTCTGACCCTCCTGCTCGACGCCTGCTCACCATCGACGCCTGCTTTTTCGTCGACGACCGCTCCCCATCAGAGCTGCGAAGGCCGGCGGCGTGCCCTACCGGCTTCCGCCCCGACGAAACTACCAGCATCGGCAGGTGCCGGTCGGGGGTGGACGGATACCACCTTGGCGGGGTCGGGCGGACTTGTCCACACACTTATCCACATCTGTGAATAAAAGGAGATGGAGGAGCGGCGCCGCGGGTCGTGGTCACCGGATACCGTCGATGTGACGTGACCGGCGGCAATGGGACGTGCCTGGCGAAACCGTAACAGACCGGATCGGGCGTCGACAAAGGAAAGCAGCCGACGATCCTCCGATCGGGGGAACGCGTGGGGCTGGCCTGGGGGATCGGCGCTCGTTTGATTTGGCCGGGTCCACTCCCGTACTCTCGACTGGTCATCCAGGTTGCGGATTTGCGGTGGATCACGTCATCAGCAGCGTCGTCGAGTACTCGGCGTCGGTGAGGGGGACGCCACCCCGGCACTAGTCCGGCACCGCGTCAGGATAAGCAGAGACCACCACAGGATGTGGGAACGCGAGTCATCGGCGTGCCCATGTCACCGAGCACAAGGAGTCACCGTGGCCAAGGGAAAGCGGACTTTCCAGCCCAACAATCGTCGTCGCGCACGCGTACACGGCTTCCGGCTGCGTATGCGCACCCGTGCGGGTCGTGCCATCGTCAACAGCCGTCGCAGCAAGGGCCGCGCGAAGCTCACGGCCTGATCTCGATCTGCGCTGCCGGTCGTGACCACAAGTCCGGCCGGCTTCGTGTTGTTCGATGATGTCGGCCCAACATGGGATCTCTCGTGGATCCGACTTCTCCCGCACGCTGAAACGCGGTGTGCGGACCTCGACGCGTGATCTTGTGGTCAGCGTCGCCGTGGTGCCGTCGGTGTGGCCGGATCCGTCCGGACGTCGTACCCAGGTCGCGATGACCGGTGGGCCATGGCTGGGTCTGATCGTCAGCAAGTCCGTCGGTCCCGCAGTTGTCCGGCATCGTGTGGCCCGACGACTACGTGCCGCCTTCCGCGACAGCCGCGTCAGAGTTCCCGCCACCGAGACCTTCGTCGTCGTCCGCGCACTCCCGGGCGCCGCACATCGCTCCAGTGATGAACTGGCCGATCAGTTGCGAGAAGTGATGGGACGCAAGCGTGTTCGCGAGCTTGCAGCGCGTTCCGCAGGGGTCCAGGTCGCCGGCACCGGGGTGTCGGCATGACCGATGTCGAGACCCTCCCCCACTCCTCCTCGCCCACCGACATCGAGGACTCGCGGTCAACTCGGGTCATGCGATGGATCCATTTGTTCCCGCGGCGCGCGCTCATCTTTGTCATCGAGCTGTATCGCACCTGGGTGTCGCCGATGCGACTGCCGACATGCCGGTTCGAGCCGACCTGCTCGGCCTACGCCGTCGAGGCATTGACCCGGCACGGGTTCTTCCACGGCGGTGCGCTGGCGGTGCTCCGGCTGCTGAAGTGCGGACCGTGGCACAAGCCCGGCTACGACCCTGTTCCCGAACGCGGTTTCCGGCATCCGCCGGTCTCCCCGCGGGCGGCCCGGGGTGATGGCGCTCAGAGCGACGTCGCCCCCGGAGACCTTTCTCAATCGGACCTTTCTCAATCGGACGCGGTGGAAACGCCGTATCGCATCGCCGACGACGGCGTACGCGCATCTATGGAAGTGAGGGATAGCTGACCCGTGCTGAACTTCATCTATTGGCCGGTATCCGCGATCATGTGGTTCTGGCACTGGCTGTTCGACTTCATCACGCCGAACTCTCCCGGAGGTAACGGTGTCGCCTGGGCACTGTCGGTGGTGTTCCTGGTGTTCACCCTGCGTGCCATTCTCTACAAGCCCTTCGTGAAGCAGATCCGCACCACGAAGAAGATGCAGGAGATCAACCCTCAGCTGCAGGCGATCCGGAAGAAGTACGCCAAGGACCGGGTCAAGATGACCGAGGAGATGCAGAAGCTGCAGAAGGAGCACGGGTTCAATCCCCTGCTCGGCTGCCTCCCGATGCTTCTGCAGGTCCCGGTGTTCATCGGCCTGTTCCACGTGCTGCGGTCGTTCAACCGGACTGCGCACGGCATGGGCCAACTCGGTATGTCGCCCGAAGAGACACGGTCGGTCGGCAACTACATCTTCAACGTCGATCAGGTGCAGAACTTCCTCGACGCCCGTCTGTTCGGGGTGCCGCTGTCGTCGTTCATCACCGAGCCCAAGACCGAGTGGGCGGCGTTCGTCCAGCCGGGGCAGCCGATCGACTTCACTCGAGTCGATATCGCCATCGTCGTCATCCCGATGATGATCATCGCGTCCATCGCCACCCACATGAACTCTCGTGCGTCGGTCGCACGCCAACCAGAAGCCGCGCTCGAGAACCCGCAGACTCGCATGATGAACATGCTTGCCCTGTACATCTTCCCGCTCGGCATCTTGGTCACCGGCGCCTTCTTCCCCGTCGCGATCCTCCTGTACTGGATGAGTAACAACGTCTGGACCTACGGACAGCAGCACCTCGTCTTCGGCCGCATCGCCCAAGAAGAAGAAAAGGCCCGACTGGCCAAGCAGGAGAAGCTCAAGGCGAACGCTCCCAAACCCGGGGCCAAGCCGGACCGCAGCAAGAAACTCGGCGACGGCCAAGGGTCGGACAACGGTGTGGACCTCGAGAAGACCGACCTCGAGAAGACCGAGGCCGTGGACGAGAAGTCCGCGAGTACGACGGACAGCACCAAGAGCGCATCGCTGATGGATCGACTCACCAAGGGGCTCGGGATCGGTGGGGCCGGCGGTGCGAAGGCGAGTAGTGCGAAGGCGAGTAGTGCGAAGGCGAGTAGTGCTCCGGCATCCCCCGCTGCCGCCGAGTCCGAGTCGAGTGAGTTAGGTGGCGTTTCCTCGTCCGCGACGAACGGGTCTGCACCTGCCAAACCGAAGCCGGGACAGAAACCTGCGGCACAGACTTCCGGAGGCTCGGGAGCCAGACCAAAGAATCAGGGGTCGAAGAAAGGCGGAAAGCGCGGCGGCCGTAAAGGCGGCCGGCGCTGAATCGCCAGGAGTAACCCCCATGCGGGCCGGGTCTGCCGGCGACCGCGCCAGACATCACAAGTACGAGTAAGAAGGTGGAACCGAGATGACAGCTGAGACCGCGACGCATGGCGAATCAGATGTGACGGAACCCGAAGTGACCGAGTCTTCTACGACCGTGTCATCTGCGACCGAGTCTCCTGTGACCGAACCCGACGTCACGGAAGCAGACGTCACGGAACCCGAAGTGAGCGAGTCGGAAGCGACGGCTGGTGATGATTCGGCAGACGAGGGTGCTGAAGACGAGGGTGCTGAAGATGAGAGCGCTGAAGACGAGGGTGCTGAAGACGAGGGTGCTGAAGACGAGGGTGCTGAAGACGAGGGTGACCGTCTCTTCGAAGAAGGCGAGATCGCCGGTGACTATCTCGAGCAGCTTCTGGATGTGTTGGACTTCGACGGCGACATCGATCTCGACGTCGACGGCGACCGTGCGGTCGTGAGTATCGACGGCGGTGACGATCTTGCCAAGCTCGTCGGCCGTAAGGGTGAGGTTCTTGACGCGCTGCAGGAGTTGACGCGTCTCGCGGTCCAGCAGGTGACCGGTGACCGTAGTCGGCTCATGCTCGATATCGCGCGGTGGCGCGCCGACCGCCGCGATCGGCTCGCGCGTCTCGGCACCGAGGTCGCTGAGCGAGTTCGTGACAGTGGCGGCCGCGAGGCGCTGGAACCGATGACCCCGTTCGAGCGGAAGATTGTGCATGACGCTGTCGCGGCTGTGGATGGCGTCATCAGCGAGAGTGAGGGCGTTGAGCCCAAGCGTAAGGTCGTCGTCATCAAGGTCGACTGACGATCGGCCGAGGCGCCCGGCGCCCCTCGGCGTTCAGGTGGTCGACCATGAGGTCGGTACGAACGAAGTCCCGGTTACCGCCGGGACTTCGTCATTTCTGGGCCCTCGAATTACATACGTGTAGTTCTTGCAGCCTGACCTCTGTGCGGACGTAGGGCTGTGTTTCACGTGGAACATCCGCGCGGGGCACACAAACGGAAGGATCACATTTCACGTGAAACATGCGAGCGACAGTGCAGCACCCGACAGCGGCGCGGACCCCTCCCCTCCCCCATCGGCCCACGCGGTGTTCAAGGAGCGGCTCGAACTCGCGATCCGGTATCGGGAGATGCTCGCGACCGACGGCATTACACGGGGCCTGATCGGGCCGCGGGAAGTACCGCGCTTGTGGGATCGACACATCGTGAATTGTGGGGTTCTCGGTGAGGTGATCGCCGACGGTGAGTACGTCATCGATATTGGCAGCGGCGCCGGGCTACCGGGCATCCCACTGGCGTTGGCGCGACCTGATCTCCGCATCACGCTCGTCGAGCCTCTATTGCGGCGAACGACATTTCTGGAAGAAGTGGTCGCATCCCTAGGACTGGAAGTCACTGTCGTCAGGGGTCGCGCCGAGGAACGAGCAGTACGTGACGAGGTGGGGCTTGCCGACGTGGTGACGTCGCGCGCAGTCGCGCCGCTCGACCGTTTGGCGGCTTGGTCAGCTCCGCTGATCCGGCCCGGTGGCCGGCTGGTGGCGATCAAGGGGTCGTCAGCGCCCGACGAGATCGACCGGGACCGCACGTCTGTGGCACGGCGGGGTCTGATGGATCTCGAGGTGCGCCAGTGTGGTGTCGGCGTGATCGAACCACCGACTACGGTTGTCGTAGGCGTCCGAAATGATCGTGTCAGCGGGTCGCAGTCATCCAAGAAGAAACGGGCTGATCGGCGCAGCCGATCGGACTCTCGTGGGTCAGGGAGGTAATTGGTGCGGATCGGTCGCAGGGCGCAGAATAGAAGGGCGTCATCAAGTGGCTCGGAGATCTCTGGTGATGACACCCCATTGGACGGTCGAAGGAGTCCTCGCGTGGTCCAGCAAGATCGCAACGTTTCACGTGAAACCGTCTCTCCGAGCAAGAGCGCCTCGGGCCCTCGCATTCCCTCGCCCGCTACTTCGACGGCCTTGGAGGCATCGTTGGACGACACACCCATCGCCGCCGCGGCCGCCCGAGCCAGCCAGGTGCTGACCCCCGGTGCGGCAGGACGGCTCCCCCGCCCGCGGGAGACCCGAGTCCTGACGGTTGCCAATCAGAAGGGCGGTGTCGGAAAAACGACGACCGCGGTCAACCTCGCAGCGGGTCTGGCTGTCCACGGACTCCGTGTACTTGTCGTAGATCTCGATCCCCAGGGCAACGCCAGTACCGCGCTCGGAATCGATCATCGTGCGCCTGATATCGCCTCGGTGTACGAGCTCCTCCTCGGAGAAGTCGGGGTCCGAGAGGCGATCAAACAGAGCCCGAGCAACGAGAACCTCTTCTGTGTCCCCGCAACACTCGACCTCGCCGGTGCCGAGATCGAGTTGGTGTCACTCGTCGCACGAGAGAACCGCCTTCGGAATGCGCTGAACGACGAGGCGATGGCGGACTTCGGCTTCGACTACGTCTTCATCGACTGCCCGCCGTCACTCGGTCTGCTGACCGTCAACGCGATGGTCGCGGCGCGCGAAGTGCTCATCCCCATCCAGTGCGAGTACTACGCACTCGAGGGTGTCGGGCAGCTGCTCCGCAACATCGAGTTGGTGCAGGCGCATCTCAACAAAGAGCTCCACGTGTCCACGATTCTTCTCACCATGTATGACGGCCGCACGAAGCTTGCCGACCAGGTGGCAGAGGAGGTCCGCCGCCACTTCGGCGAGAAGGTCTTGTCCACGATCATCCCGAGAAGCGTCAAGGTCTCCGAGGCACCCGGATACGGCATGACGATCATCGAATACGACCCGGGTTCACGTGGATCAATGAGCTACCTCGACGCTGCTCGTGAGCTCGCGATGCGCGCCGACACGGCGCCCTGATCCCCGCCTGATACAGACCGATACTGAACAGCCAGCCAAGATTTTCGGCCCGCCTTGCCCGAGAGGAATCCAGTGAGTCAGAAAGAGACCGCACACCGACGTGGTGGACTCGGCCGCGGTTTGGCGGCGTTGATCCCGACCGGTCCCACCGACGAGGATCCGACCGCTCCGAAACTCGGAGCTGCTGCTGCAGACGTCGTGATCGGCACCGGAAATGGTGGGGGTTCGGCAGCGTCGTCGGTTCGCACGCCGGGCGCGCAGAGCGCTGCGGCGACAGGCAACGGTGCCGGCACGCGGGGCGCATCCGCTCCCCCGGCTCTGATCGGTACACCCGACGAAGTAGGCGCGGTGTACCGAGAGATCCCACCGAAGCTCATCCAGCCCAACCCGCATCAGCCGCGAACCGTCTTCGACGAGGATGCGCTGAACGAGCTGATTCACTCGATCCGCGAGTTCGGCCTCATGCAGCCGATCGTGGTTCGCAAGTTGCCCGCACCCACCACTGACGGTGTCGAGTTCCAGATCGTCATGGGTGAACGTCGGTGGCGAGCCAGCCAAGAGGCCGGCCTCGATGCGATCCCGGCGATCGTTCGGGAGACGCCCGATAGTGACATGCTCCGAGACGCACTTCTGGAGAACATTCACCGCGCGCAGTTGAATCCGCTCGAAGAGGCGGCCGCGTATCAACAGCTTCTCGAAGAGTTCGACGTGACACACGAGGAGTTGGCCGCCCGACTCGGCCGCTCGCGACCGGTGATCACCAACATGATTCGGCTGCTGAAGCTACCCATTCCGGTCCAGAGACGCGTCGCGGCCGGGGTTCTGTCGGCCGGACATGCTCGCGCCCTGTTGTCCCTGGAGACGGGAAGCGACGCTCAGGAAGCGTTGGCGGCGCGCATCGTGGCCGAGGGACTGTCGGTGCGCGCAACCGAAGAAGCGGTCACCCTCGAGAACCGCGACGGCGGATCGGCGACGCCCTCGCCGACCACCAAGCGCAAACCGATGCAGATGCCGGGCCTCCAAGACCTTGCCGAACGCCTGTCGGATCGACTGGACACACGTGTGACGGTCAGCTTGGGTAAACGAAAAGGCAAGATCGTCGTCGAATTCGGTTCGGTGGACGACCTTCAACGAATCGTCGGAGAGATCGATCCGGGTAGGTGATTTCGCCGACGATTTTCCACGACCAACCACCCTCGGGAGTAACGTCACTGTGACGCAACAACGTGAACGCTCATCGATGAGCATCGAATCTCGTTACAGCACAAGTGGTTTCGAATTTTCTGCGTTTTCCGACGGCAGTGTGGCAATGGGACGGATGAGCTGACATGGAACCGGTGGTCTCGCGGCTGACTCTCGAGTCGTTCGAGTCACTACCTCCGCATGCGCGTCGGTGCGTGTTCTGGGAAGTCGAACCCAGTATGGCCGGCCCGCTGGATCGGCCCGAGTCGGTGGGGCCTGCCGGAGCTGAGGGTCGCGGCGAGATCATGGGTCGCAGTGTGGCGCGCGCTCCCTTCGAGAGCGAGTTCGACAAGGAAGCGTGGATCTCCTCGGTACTCCTGGAGTGGGGAGCGTGCGGGCAGCTCGCCACCGATCCGACAACCGGGGTGATCGTCGGCACGGCGTTCTATGCCCCGCCCGGTCGTGTTCCACGATCTCGACTGTTCCCGACGTCGCCGGTGAGCGCGGACGCCATCCTCCTCACCTCCATCCAGGTGGAGCCCGGTTACGAAGAGGTGGCCACTCCCCTACTCGATGCGGTGCTCGTCGACCTCATGCGTCGCGGTGTTCGCGCGGTCGAGGCATTCGGATTGGTCCGCGGTGACACTGCGCGACGGAACCCGACGCCTGACGCGACTCCGGGGATGCGCGACATCAGTGAATGGTCGGACGAAGAGATCGTCAGCGTCGCACGTGAGATTCTCGATAACCCGCAGCCCGACCTGTGCACTCGATGTCTTCTCGACGCCGCCTTCTTGAAAGCCTCGGGATTCGACGTCGTTGCGTCCCATGCCCGCTTCCCCCGCCTGCGGTTGGAACTCGACGAAGGCTTGGGGTGGAAGTCGGAGGTCGAGGGAGCTCTGGAGAAACTGGTGGTGATGGCGGCGATCGACATGACGGGGAGGGAACGCACCTTCGCCCCGGTTGGCCGGCGACTCTAGACTCTAGGCTCGAGACCGCCGCGAAAAGCCAAGTGCCGCGGTGATTTACCGCGACGTATCAGGAGATCTCTTCGGCGGCAAGAAGATCCGCGAAGGTATAGGTCCCGGTCGGGCGATCGTCGTCGCCGAGCAGATAGAGTCGCTTGACCGCGACGAGGATGGCCTCCGCGATGACGTTGCGGTAATCGGCGTCCTCGAGGACCCGAGCATCGTCCGGATTGGTGATGTATCCGACGTCGAGGATGATGACCGGCATTCTGGTGAGTCGCAGCAATTCCCACGTGCGTTCGTGAGTGCGGCAATCGGTCAACGGGGTGCGCGCGGCGACCTCGCGTTGGACGAAGCCGGCCAGGTTGCGCCCGATCGTGGAGAAGGACCCGTGACTGTTGCCGAAGTAGAAGGCGGCCACGCCGTTTGCCGCCGGGTTCGGGTAGTGCCCGACTCTCAGCGAGATCATGACGTCGGCGTCGATCATATTCGCGACCCGGGCGCGTTCCTCGTCGGTGGGCCGTCCCTTGCCGTCATGTGACAAAAAGGTCTCCATGCCTGCGGCCGCCATCCGCCCCTCGAGGCGGGCAGCGAGATCCCACAGCAGGCGACTCTCGGTGTCGGCGAGATCACCGGTCGAAAGGTCGTGCAGCCCACCGGATCCCGGATCGATCACAATGCGCTTGCCGGACAGTCGGGGACCCGAACGACGAACGTGCTCTTCTTCGCGGATGGCGAGCGGCGATCCGCCGGTCACCCGGGTGCCGAGGCGTTCGAGAGAACGAAGGGTGGCGGGACCGCAGATTCCGTCGGCGAAGAGCCCGTATTCGCTCTGGTAGAGGCAGACCGCGTTGTGGGTGGTTTCGCCGAAGACCCCGTCGACCAGCGCAGTGTAATAGCCGAGATTCTGTAGGCGGTTCTGTAGCTGAGCGACGTCGTCGCCGACCATCGGCGCGGAGAACCGGAACGCGAGAACCCGTGCACCGAGCTGATAAGAGGCCTCGCGCAGGGCGCGGTACGTGGCGGGTCCCACGATGCCGTCCACGATGAGGCCGCGCTGCTGCTGGAAAGCGCGCACAGCCTGGTCGGTGTCGGCGTCGAAAGTGTCACCCTGCGTGTCGGCCTCGGCGGCGTGCCGGCCGTGAGAAGTGCTGAGGAGACCTTGTCCGGCGAGGATCGAACGGATTTCGGCGACTGCCGAGCCCTGATCACCCAGTCGGAATTGTGGCATCTTCAGACTCCTTGGTCGCGACGAACAGTCAGTGTCCGTGCGGATCGCGATTCGACGCCGGTACTCACGGAAACGCACTCGGCAGAACCACGAGCATTCTTTCAGTTCGGCCGATGTGGGCCAAACCGGATCAGGTCACAATGTAGCGACAGGCACCGTCACCAGCGGGAACGTCGGTGACGATGCCTGTCATACGCCATCTGATCGGTGTCAGGCGTTGGTGCCGACCACCGAATCGAGCTCACGCAGCAATGCGGCCTTGCCCTTTGCGCCGACGATGGTCTTGGTGGGCTTTCCGTCCTCGAACAGGATCAGCGTCGGGATCGACATGATCTGGAAGTCACGGGCGGTCGCCGGGTTCGCATCGACGTCGAGCTTCGCGACGGTCAGCTTGTCGCCGTGTGCGTCGGCGATCTCTTCGAGGACCGGCGCCACCATGCGGCACGGTCCGCACCAGGTGGCCCAGAAGTCGACGAGCACCGGCTTGTCGGAGCCGAGTACGGCGTCCTTGAACGTGGCGTCGGTGACGGCGACGGTATTTGCTCCCATGGTGATTTCCTCCTGTGATGAGTCCGGGTATGTATGAGGGTTCGCACACCGAGGTGGTGAGTGCGGCCGATCAGCTGTGCGCGTCGACGACCAGCACGTCGGCCTCGACGGGTGTGGGGTCGATGTCGCCCTGTTCGGCCAGCCACCGCTCGGCGTCGATCGCCGCCGAGCATCCGCTGCCCGCTGCGGTGATGGCCTGCCGATAGGTGTGGTCGACGAGGTCGCCCGCCGCGAACACCCCGGGCAGCGACGTGTAGGTGGTCCGGCCCTGGACCTGGACGTACCCGTCCGAATCGAGGTCGACCTGCCCGCGAACGAGTTCGCTACGCGGGTCGTGACCGATGGCGACGAACATGCCGGTCACGTCGACGGTCTGGGTGTCACCGCTGCGGGTGTCGATCAGTTCGAGGCCCGTGACCGACCCGTCGCCGATGACGGACTTGACCGCCGAATTGGTGACGAAGCGGATCTTGTCGTTGTTGCGGGCGCGGTCGAGCATGATGCGCGAGGCCCGGAATTCCTCTCGGCGGTGGATCAGCGTCACCGAGCGTGCGAACTTGGTGAGGAATGTGGCCTCCTCCATCGCCGAGTCACCGCCGCCGATGACCGCGATGTCCTGGTCCTTGAAGAAGAAGCCGTCGCAGGTCGCGCACGCCGAGACGCCGCGCCCGAGCAACTCCTGCTCGCCTTCGATACCGAGGTACCGCGCGGCGGCACCCATCGCGAGGATGACCGCGCGAGCGCGGTGGGTCTCACCGGAGGCCACGACCTCCTTGATCTCGCCGTCGAGCCGGAGTTCGTCGACGTCCTCCATGCGGAGATCGGCGCCGAAGCGGATCGCCTGTTCGCGCATCTCGTCCATCAGCGCCGGACCCTGGATGCCGTTCTGGAAGCCCGGGAAGTTCTCCACCTCGGTGGTCGTCATCAGAGCGCCGCCGAACTGTGTTCCCTCGAAGACGAGCGGGGCGAGTTCGGCGCGAGCCGCATACACCGCCGCGGTGTAACCGGCAGGCCCGGATCCGACGATGATCAGCTCGTGGATCTGCTGGTTGTCTGACTGGGTCAATTCGTCCTCCGTGTCATCGACGCGCCGGCTCGGTGAGCGGCGCGTACCTGGCATTCAACACAAGGGTATGCGGACATGTTCCCCGACGTGTCGGCCCCACGACGCACGATCCGGGGATTGCGCCGCATGGTTGACGAACGATATACCGAGGTCATCTCGCCAGGCTCATCCCCCGATGATCGTGCGGGAGATCGTGGCCGGATTGTCCGAATCACACTCGGGGCCGACGACGAGCGCCAGGAAGCGGCCGGCGATCCCGGTACCCAGCAGGATCACCACCTGTCCGGCGCCGTTGATGGTCACCGGCCCGGACCCCAGTACCGGGGTGTCGGCGGAGACACCATTGGCCGCAGTGCACCGGCGTAGCGCGGCCATCGAGGCGAATGGTGCACCGTCGGTTCGGCCGAGCACCGACAGCGCCGCAGCTGCACCCGCTGCGCCGGACGCAACGGACGAACTCGCGGGGGTGCCGTCGGCCTGCACACGGTTCGAGGGGGCGTCGGGACGGGCCGAGTGGCTCACCAGGACGACCCCCACGATGACGGCAACCAGGACCGCTGCGGCGACCGAGAGCAGCGCCACCGCCTGTGGGGCCGAGCGCAGCGGCCGTCGACGCGCGAGCGGTGTGACGTCACTTCCGCCACCGACCTCGGCGGCGATTCGGGCGAGCGTCTGCTGCGTGCGCGCGTCGACCCACTCGGGCACGGGTTCCCGGGGTACCGGGAGGTCGCGCAGATCGGTGCGCAGACTCTCCAGTGCCGCGAGGACCTCTCGAGCGCCGGGGTCGTCGGCGAGCCGGGAACGGATGTGTGCGGCAACATCGGGCTCGAGCACGCCGGCATCGAGATCGGACAGCAGATCCACGGAATAGGGAGGATCCGGAAAGCGTGGTGTGTCTGCAGAGCGCGCGTGGTCGTCGGTCATCGGCGCTCCGCTCGTGTCGTGTCGCTTGCCTGCGTCGCGTCGTGGGACGCGAAGATCATGTCGTTCTCCCCGATCGAATCGTCACCGGCCGGTGCGGCGAGCCCGTGCCCGGTGGGAACCCGGTGGTGATGGGACCCATGAAGTATTGGACGCAGCAGGACCTCCAGGTGTTCCACTGCGTTCGCAGCAATGTTCACGGCCGGTCTCACTCCGACCCGTCGTGCAGTGACTCGTGACGCAGATGCCCGAGCAGCTTGGCCAGGCGCAGCCGTCCCCGTGAGCTCCGACTCTTGATCGTGCCCTCGGGCACGCCGAGTAATTGTGCGGCCTCCGAGATGGAGTACCCCTCGACGTCGAGTGCGAGGACCGCCGCCCGCTGACCGGACGGCAGCTCATCGAGCGCTCGAGAGATCGTCTCGGTCAGGTCGACGCGCTGATAGTCGTCGGTGTGATCGGTGAGCACCGCCGTGTCGAACTCCGGTAGCGGCACCGTGCGGCGAGCTGCGTTGCGCCGCAACCGATCCAGCGACGCATTGACCACGATGCGATGCAACCAGCTCGATACGCGTGCCTCGGCGCGAAAGGAACCTGCGGTGCGGTGAGCCGACAGCAGTGCCTCTTGCAGGGCGTCGGCGGCATCGTCGGGGTTTCGGGTGGTGCGTAGGGCGACGTTCCACAGGTAGGTGTGGTGCCGGGTGATGAGTGTGGTGAAGGCCGTGGGATCGCCATGGGTGTGCGCAGCGAGCAGTTGCTCGTCGTTGCGTGTGTCGCCGTGTGGCGAGTGGGTCCCCCCGGACATGGGATCGAGCGTAGTGGGCGCGCGTGTGTCGGGATAGTCGTAATGCGGTGCTTGTGGACAACCCGCACAGCGGTGGGGAGACCTGGCTCAACCGCGGCGATGGTATCGATTTCTACTTGCCGACGATTCCCGCATGCTGGCGCGGATCGATCGAGTAGCAGATCTCACCCCGCTCGCCTGGTTCATCGGTCCCCGTGACCGAATGCAACACCGTGGGCGGTGTCCTCGAGGGTGGTGTCCTCGAGTTGATTCACCTGGTGCACAACCGACGGGAGTGCCTGCGGCGCAGCCCAAGCGGTCGACGCGGAGACTCACCCGAGATCGCTACCGGGACGACGTCGTCCACTGAATCGTTGACGCACCGTCATGACCGTGGACGGCCTCGACGTCGGCGATCCCGTCCCACACCGCGGTCGAGCGGTGTTCGCCGGCCACCCAGTGGATCGCGACGCTTCCGTCGGTGAATTCGACGCCCTCGGCGACCACACCGGTACCGGTCACCCCGGATACGTCCACGTGACGGTAGAGAAAGAAAGTCCGCATTTGTGCTCCCCCCAGAGTGCAGATCAAAGCCCGTTGCTCGATCAGACGCTCCGTTTGGGATTTAATATCACATAGGCGGACTTCACTACTACATTTGTACAGGCGTGAGCAAGATCACCACGCCCAACCCGGTCCCGGAGTGACCGTGCGGCGTCCACGACAAGTGCACGCGCTTTTCGGAAATCGCTGTGCGCCAGCGCTTTCACACCGTTCGCGGCTACAGTCATGAGTTGTCCCACGCTTGCCTGCGACTCCTCGACGATGTCGAAGTACGACGGCTGCGCGCCGCGGAGCTCACCTATTCGGAAGTCGGCGCGACGACCGGAGTGACACCCACCGGCTATCGACACGTCCGTCTGCGGACGCAACTGGGCAACGGCCGAAATCATTTCGAGGTGGCTCGCGAGGCCATGATGTCCTGGCAGATCCAATTGCGCGCGAATATCGCGGTCGCCTCGTCGCATCCCACCGTCACCGACGATGCGGTGGCGATATTGGGCCTACGGATCGGGAGGGTGAATGCCGTGCGGGCACCCGTGGCGATCGTCGCGGTGGAGTCCGGTGAGAACGTGGCCGGGTTCACGTATGGGACGCTGCCCGGTCACCCCGAAATGGGTGAGGAACGATTCGAACTGCGTCTGACCTCTGACGAGTCGGTTCAGTTGTCGATCAACGCCTTTTCGAGGCTGGCCACTCTCATGGCCAGGCTCGGCCGACCCGTTGCCGGCGTGCTGCAGGATGCGATCACCCGGAGATACGGTCGCGCATTACAGGCGTGACCGCATCCATCGGAGCAAGAAATGACCCGGTACCCCGACGTCGGTCGACGTCGCGAATCGGGTACCGGGTCAGTTCGATAATCGGGGGATTTGGGGTGCAGGTCAGTTTGCCGCGTCGTAAGCCTCGAGGATTTCCTTCGGGAGTCGGCCACGCAGCGGCACCTCATAACCCGCTTCCTGCGCCCACTCGCGAATCACCTTGGTGGACGGACGTGCTGAACTCGACGAGGATTCCGAGCTCGCCGCGGGGGTACTGACCTTCGGCGCGGTCGACTGCTTACGGCCACCGACCCGGGTCGACACCTCGAGAAGTTTGGCGACCGGCACCCGACCGTTCTCGATCTTGTCGAGATTCGCCGACGACACATCGATCTGGTAGTCGACGCCCGACCACGACCACGAAATGGTGTGAGCATCGTCGATATCGAGTTCACGGCCGTCGAGATCATCTATGAACGACACAACTTGTCTTTTAGCCACGCCACGAGAATAACGTACGCCGTGGTCCGCACGTCGCATATGTGTGCGGTGGCCGCGTGGAGGGATGCCGACGGACGCCACCGGCACGCCGTCCTCAGATGGCGGCGGCGACGTCTATGGGCACCTCAGCCCGGCGGTAAGGAAACTCGCAAATAACTCGGAATATTCCAATCACGTTGCTGTGCAACAGATTGAGAAAACTCTGAGACGGTGAGCAGAAAATGGAAGTCCGCTCGTATTCCGCCCGCAAGGGCAGAGAATTGTCGACCAGGTCGTGCCCTACCGAATGACGGGTCCGGGAGATTCGGACTCCCGATCAGTCGGCGATGTCGAATACCGCGTTCACCTTGGTGGGCGTGACGCGGACGACGAGCTCGCCGGGCACCGCGTTGCGCTTGCCATATGCCTCGGCGAGGTCCGGCCCCATATATCGGGCGGCGATACGCGTTGCGGTATCGAGGAGATCCTCCGGATCCTCACCGATCTCCGCAGTGCCCTGGACCTGGACGAAGGAGAAGGGCGGGCGCTCGTCGTCGACGAGTATTGTCAGGCGCCGATCGCGACTGAGCGCACGCCCTTTTGCGGTGTCGGCGCCGGTATTGAACACAAGGACACCGTTATCCACGATGAACCAGATGGGCGCGACGAGCGCTCGTCCGGATGCGGAGACGAATGCCACCTTTCCGGTGCGAGTGCCTTCGGTGAGAAATGCGACAACCCGGTCGTCGAGTTCGGTATGTGCCATGACCCCATCATGGCCGACGATCCGAGGAAATACTTGGTCCTGGGAGTCCTGCGACCGAACCTCAGCGCATCAGCTGATCGTAGGTGGCACCGAACATATCGACACAGACCTCGAGCATGACGTCGAGGTCGGTGGGTTCGGCGCCGATATCCACGGGATCGGGCGCGACATTCGTGAAATACCAATCGACGAGCAATTGCGTGACCGCGCCGACGAGTCCGACCGCGGCGAGGCGTTGCGCCGCCGACACCTCGCGCTCCCCCATCGACAGCGCGAGAATGAGATTCGCCCAATCGTGGATGGCTCGTAGCCGCGTCGATTCGACCGCCGGATCCACCCCGACGACCTCGACGAGCATCACCCGTGCGCGTCGCGGATCACCGGTCAGCGTTGCGAGGAACGCCCCGAGGGTGTCACGGGCGGCTGCGCGCACCGCGCCGGGTGCGACGCCGGCCGGATCGAGCAGATACCCCGCGGCGGCACCCACGGTTGCGGCTCGGGTGACCTCGACGCAGTGCTCGTAGACCGCGATCAGCAACGCGGGCCGGTCGGCGAACGACTCGTAGAAGTAGCGCTGGGTCAGACCGGCCTCGTCGCAGAGCCGTTTGACGGTCACCGCGGGGTAGCCGAGCTCCCCGAACAACTGCAAACCGGCGTCGATGAAGGCATGTCGCCGGCGTGCGCGGCGTTCCTCGGCTTCTGCGCCCCCGTACCGGCGTCCCTCCGCGGACTCGGGGTTCACCGAGGAGCGCTGCTGCTGGGACGACACTGCTTCTCCCCTTTCGGCGTGCGCGATCTGACGGCACCGTGGACAACCCGTCATCTGACACGCTACCGTGTCACACACAGATCTGACACGGTACCGTGTCAGATAACTCGACGATCACCGGAGACCGACGCCGTGCTCGACCTACTCCCCGACCCGATGCATGAGCCGACGGTGCTCGCGATCCCGTTCTTCTTGGCGCTGCTGGTGCTGGAATGGATCGCGGCCTGGAAGCTCGAGGACCGGGCCACCGATGCCGAGGACACCGGGCCCGCCGCCGAGCGTCGGGCGCCGGTCGGTGCCTACGAGAAGCGTGACGCGCGGGCCAGCATCTCGATGGGACTGGTGTCCATAGCCACGAGCGCAGTGTGGAAGCTCGCGGGGCTGCTGGTCTACACGGCGATCTTCGTCTACGTCGCACCGTGGCAGTTGCCGATCGGCGCCTGGTACACGTGGGTGATCGGATTCGTCGCCGTCGACGTTCTCTACTACTGGAATCACCGCATCTCCCACCGGGTCCGATTGGTGTGGGCGACCCATCAGGCCCACCACTCGAGCGAGTACTTCAACTTCGCGACCGCGCTGCGGCAGAAGTGGAATATCAGTGCGGCGCTGGTGATGTGGCTACCGTTGCCGTTCCTGGGTATCCCGCCGGCGGTGGTGTTCGCCTGCTATGGCGTTAATCTGGTGTACCAGTTCTGGATTCACACCGAACACATCGACCGCATGTGGCGGCCCGTCGAATTCGTCTTCAACACCCCGTCGCACCATCGGGTGCATCACGGTAGCGACCCGGAATACCTCGACCGCAACTATGCCGGCGTCTTCATCCTGTGGGACCGGATGTTCGGGTCGTTTCGCGCCGAGGCACATCGGCCGCACTATGGACTCACCAAACCTGTTGGCACCTACAACATCTGGACGCTGCAGACACATGAGTACGTCTCCATCGCCCGTGACGTGCGGGCGGCGGCGGGATGGCGGGCCAAGCTCGGCTACATCTTCGGACCACCCGGATGGAGTCCTACGAACGGGGACGCCCCATCGGCGAGCGGCGCGGTCAGCTCGTCGCGCTGATCTTGGAGATCTGCACCTGATAGCTGCCCCCCGTGCCGGGCAGCGAGGTGACCCACACCAGCAGATACCGCGACTGTGTGGGGTTGGCGATCGACAGCGTGGTGTCGGGCTGATCGACGGTGCCCTGGGCGAGCTGGGTCGTCTGGGCCAGGGTGGCGTCGGCGCTCTGCGCGCCGCGTAGCGATACCGCGAATCCCGGGGTGGTGGTGGTGATCGAGACGGCCTTGACCGCCTGCGGCGATCCGAGATCCAGCATCAGGCCGAGTCCCTGCTTGAGGCTGCCGAAGTCGGCGGTGCGGTAGGTGTCGCTGCGCCAACCGGATCCGGCTCCGGAGATCACGTTGCGGGCCAGGTCGGGATTGTCACCGGACTGTCCGGAATAGTCGACGAGGGTCGCCGAGCGCAGCGTGATCGGTCCACCAGCGGGCGCAGCGGCGCCGGGTGCCGGTGCAGGCGCCGACGTGGTCGACGACAGGAACTTGTTGATGTCGGTCTGTTGGTCACCCCCGCCGAAGACACCGGTCAGCCACACCACCAGGGCGATGACCACGAACAGTACGAGCAGAGCCGCGCCGACGAGCAGCGCGACGGTCCGGTTGCTGCGCGCGGGCTCGTCGGACCCGATCCGACCCGACCCACCGATCGACACCGGTGGCTCGTCGGAGTCACCGAGCGCGGGGATCATGTCGGTCTTGAGGTCGACGACGGTGGCCTGATCCAGAACATGCTGAACCGTTGCGGCAGTACGGATTCCACGACTACCCGACAAGGCGCGGGCGGCGACGGCAGAGATCTCGAACGGGATCTCCGGGTCGACCTCGCGTGGTTCTACGGGACCCTCGCCGTCGGCGGCGGGCGAGGCGATCGCCAGACCACCCACCGGGGTGGTCGTGTCGATGGTGGTCACCAGCTCGGAACCGGTGGCGCCATCGAGCGGCCACCGCTGCAGCAGCAGTGCGTAGAGCACCGCTCCGAGCCCGCGGACGTCGGAGGTGGCGTCGTCGCCGGCAAGGGTGCCCGGGAAGGCGAGTACCGCATTGCCCTCGGCGGAGATACGGATGCGATCCGGATGGTCGATGGACAGCGCGCCGCCGGAGCGGTGTGCGGCCTCGGCCGCGGCGGCCAGCGCGCGGACCGCACGTGCGGCACCGATCGGTGACGGATGCGTGGCGGCGACCTCCGACAGCGAGGAACCCTGAACCCATTCGGCCACAACGATGCCGCCCGAGGAACCGCGGACCACGTCGAGCACGCGGGCGACGCCCGACGAGCTGATCTGGCCGAGACGCAACGTCCGGGTGAGCACGGCCTGCGGTCCGGTGTCGCCGGCTCTGCTCGGCGCTCCCTTGTCCGGAGGGGGTGCGAGCTGTTCGGCGTCGACGAAGGTCAGCCCGACCTCGCGGTCGAGGTTGATGTCCTGGGCCTTCCAGAACTGCAGACCCCGTGTGCCACCGTGATGTTCGAGCAGGCGGTACCGGCCGCCGGCGACCGCGGCGCCGGGCACGAGGCGGGGTCCGCGACGACGCGCCGGGCGGATCGGTTCGGCGCGATCGGGGTCCACGGGAGTGGCGCGGACCGCGTCGGACGGCTGGGCGCCACCCGAGCCAACGGCCGAATTCGGCTGTGCGACTGGCCTTTCCGAAGCCGAGGAGGTAGCGGAAGCCGACGCGGCAGCGGGCTCTGCCGGACTGATCGGGGATTCCGGTGTGGCGTCGATTCCGCTCTCGTTCACGCGGCGAACTCCTCTCCTCCGATAGCGCATATCCGGGGGTCGTTGGGGCGGGGTCCACGGCGCCACACCGGCGCCGCCCGCGGCGCCACCGGTGTGCACCGCATACGACTGCCACGTCGCGGAACCGCGATCGAACCGTCGAACGACCTGTACCTGACCAGAGTACGGTAGCGACTCGTCGCTGGTGACCCGCGGAAACTGAACCGTGATCGTTGCCGATGGTTGTTGTTGCGGTTCGCCGTTCGGCGCAAGTGCCGGGATGAACCGACCGGCCACGCGTCGCACCGACATCAGGACGGACACCACGTCGGGAAGACCGGCCGCCGCCAGGCCCGCATAGATCACGCCGAGCACCACGATCGCGGTCAGCAGCAGATAGGCGATCGACCCGATCTTGCCGTGCTGTGTCGCCAGATGCAGGCCGGAGATCTCGGCGACCAACCACACCGCGAGGGCGCTGCCGACGGAGATCGCCAGCGTCACCACCGTCGTGCGGGTGACGTTGGTCAGCCGGGCGTCACGCGGATCGCGGGCGTCGGCGCGCAATCGGCTGCGCAACAGATAATGTCCGACGATCGCGCCGACGAGATAGCCCAGACCGTTGGACAGGGCCAGCCAGCGCACCACGAGGTCGGGATCGGAGAACAGCACCGGGCCGAGATAGGACGCGGCGATCTTGACGATGGTGATACCCAGGACCATGAAGGTCGGCGTCCAGGCGTCCTCCCGGGCGTAGAACACTCGCAACTGCACCAGGGTCATCGCATACGGGATGAGCGTGAAGGCACCCCAGGCGAGCGTCGAACCCAACTGCGTGGCCACATGGGCGTCGAAGCGGCCGAAGTTGAACACCGCGACACCGATGGCCGGACCGAAGAAGGTCATGTAGGCGACGACGGGCACCAACGCGACCATCGTGAGCCGGGTGGCCAGCGACATGTCGTCGACGACGGCCTTGGTGTCGTCGCCGGCGGCATTGCGCGAGAGCCGCGGCATGATCGCGGTCAGGATCGTCACCCCGAGCACACCGTAGGGCAGCTGCAACAGCTGCCAGTGCGTGACGTAGACGCTGATGCCGGTCTCGGTGGCGGCCGACGCGATGCGATAGGTGACGATGAGACCGACCTGCAGGATCGCCACGTAGGAGACGATCGCCAGCGCCATGTTGCCGAACTTGCGCAGGCGCGCGTCGAGTCCCCACTCGATGCGGAGCCGGATACCGGCGCGACGCAGATACGGCAACAGCACCAGCGCCTGCAACACGACGCCCATCGCGCACCCGATACCGAGGACGAGCAATTGCGGATCGCTCATCCG
Organism: Gordonia sp. L191; assembly: GCF_030077625.1. Classification (NCBI taxonomy): domain Bacteria; kingdom Bacillati; phylum Actinomycetota; class Actinomycetes; order Mycobacteriales; family Gordoniaceae; genus Gordonia; species Gordonia sp. L191. Next base: position 5,337,781 of record NZ_CP125996.1, read on the forward strand.
GAACGGGTTGAGCGTCAACTGCCCCGGCATCAGCCAGTACGCGACGAGTGCGCTGATCTGGATGACGTTGTTGAGGACCGGCGCCCACGCGCCGGGCTTGAAATAGCCCCGCAGATTCAGGATCGCGGTGAACAGTGCGGTCAGACCGTAGAAGAGGATCTCGATGAGCAGGAAGTAGGCCAGCCCGGTCGCCAGTGGGCGCAGTTGCGCGTTGTCGATGTTGAGGCTGGTCAGCAGGGGTGCCGCGGCGATCGCGGCGATCGTGCCGATGCCCAGCACGACGACGGTCAGCGTGAAGATCTTGTTGATGAACGACGCGCCGCCGTCGGGGTCCTCGGCTTCGGCGCGGGCCAGCAGCGGGATGACGATGGCGGTGAGCACCGCGCCGAGCAGGATCTCGGCGATCATGTTCGGCAGGACGTCGGCCGCCTGGAAGGCCGACGCCACCGAGGCGCCGAGCAGGGCCAGGATGAGCACGGTCCGGACGAATCCGGTGATGCGACTGGCCAGGGTGGCGATCGCGATGGACCCGCTGGTCCGCAGGATGCTCGAGTCGGAGTCGCGTGCCAGTCCGGTGGCGGAGTCGTCGGACGGGGCGTCCTCAGGTCGGGTTTCGTCGGACCGGGTTTCCTCGGCGCGGGAGTTGCGTTCGAGCGTCGGGGTCGGGGTGGATGCCGCGGTGCGGCCCGTGCCCACGCGTCGCGTCTCGGGGGCGACGGGTGCGCCCGAGAGCGGCGGGGCGTCGGCGAGCGGGCCGGCCAGCGGCGGTGGTCCCGATCGCGCGGGACCCCGACGTGTGGGCTCGCCCTGTGGCCGGGGTTGGTTCGGGCGGGGCTCGTTCGGGCGGAGGGGTCCCTGTCGGAACTGGGTCCGACGGGGCGGGTTCTGGCGGTCGGGGGTCTGCCGTTCCGGGGTGGGGGGAATGCGACGGGGTGCGGCGCGACGCGGTGGGTCGCCCGGTCCTCGTTCGCTCATTCGCCTGCCTCGTCCGTCGTCGCCTTGCCGATCGTCGCCTTGACGCTGATCACCTCGTCGGTCACCTCGGTGGGGTACTGCTGTGTTCTGCCGGTGTCGTCGTATCCTCCGTCGCTACCGGCTCGTCGGGCTCCGGATCGGGATCCGGATCGGGATTCGGTCCGGTGGCGGACCCGGGGTCGGTGTCCTGGTGGCCCGGGTTCTCCGATCCGTGGTCACCCGGCGAGGGCCGCGCCGACCCGGTGGCGCCGGCCGGCTCGGGGTCCGGTGGCCACGAGTACCCCGCGTCGTCCTGCCACGCACCGGAATGGACTTCTTCGATGTGCAGCGTACGTCGTCGTTGCTGATAGGTTGCCGCGGCGAGCAAACGCTCCTGCTCGTCGGGCTCGGGGCGGTCGGCGTCGGCCGGGTCGGGTTCGCCGCGGAAGCGGTGCCAGAGGCGACGCGCGGTCAGCAGCACGAGGGCCGCGCCGGCGATGATCGTGATGATGAACAACGCCTTGCCGTAGGCGTTGGAATGCACCGACAGCCGGATGTCGGAGCCCATCGGCAGACCCGTCACCGTCGCGATCGAGATGGTGACGGTGATCGCCTCGGAGGTCTCCGCCCGCGTCGGCAGCTGTAGCTGACGCGTGCCGCGTGCCGGGATCTCGATCGTCCCGACGTCGCCGATGTCGAGGTCGTGGGGCGCGCTGGTCCTGATGTCCACCCGGATGGGCAGCGCCAGATCGTTGCGTACCACCAGCAGCAGCGGGCTGCGTTCGGAGGCGAGTGTGTAGCGACCGCCCGGGTCGAGGATGGTCACCGCCGCCCGCATGCGATCGAGCGTCGAGGTGACGGCGCGAATCGTCTGTGCCCGGGTGTCGGCGAGTCGGGTGCGTGTTTGCGCGCCGGCCTCGGCGGGCACGGTCAGCGAACGCAGCATGTCCTCGCGCAGCGGTGCGAGGTAGCGCTCCGGAGTGGTCTCCACGTCCGCCGAACTCACCAGCGAACCCTGCAGCTGATAGCTGAGGTCGGCCTGCTCACGCATCGCGGTCGCCGTCTGCTCCGGCAGGGGCACCGACACCGACGACACCGGTCCGACCCCGGGTGGCGGGGCCAGCCGGGCGGCGGTCCGGGCGACGTCTGCCGAGCCGACGACGCTGGTCAACGGGGTGGGGGTGGCGACGCGAGAACCCAACAGCACCTCGGCGGTGGAGATGAGCGCGTTGGCGTCGTCGGTGCTCGGCGACCAGTACAGCGACGGAAGAACCACCTGCGAGCGGCCGGTGGTCGGCAGCTGCGCTGCCGAGGTCTGCCCGGCGGAGCCCTGTCCCGAGTCCGCGCGCTCATCGTCGGGTGTGTCCACCGCGGCGAACGCCAGCGCGCCGATGCCGGCCTGACGTCTGCTCAGCGGCGACTCCGCGGAGAGGTCGACCATCTGGTCGGCAGGTGTGATCGCCGGTGTCGTCGGGTTGGTCCCGAGCGCCGCGAGTGCGGCCGTGACCGGCTCGTCGTAGGACTGTGCGGCCAGCGGTCCGACGCGATAGGCGCCGCTGCTCTGCGGCTGCTCGGTCGACAGATTGACCGCCGAGGTCAGCACGGTGGAGTGATTGGTGTCCTCGAGCAGCCGCGCGCCCGCCTGATTGATCGCACCGAGCGCCGGAATGGTCAGTCCGCGAACACTTTTCACGCCGAGTACAGAGTCGACGACGTCGGCGGGGGAGTCCAGGGCGGTCGCGGTCAGGCCGGAATTGTCGATCTCGGCGAGAGCGGAGAGGTCCACCCCGGCAAACGGCAGAGCCACGACGCACAGTCGCGAGGCGACGTCGCGCAACTCGTTCAGCCAAGAGGTCGCCGCGTCCTGACCGGTGCCCGGCACCGTCGACGACGTCGGGTCGGACGGATCGGAGGACACCACATAGCCCAGCGACATCGCGCGCACCGTGACGAGCAGATTGGGATCCACGGCCAGGCACATGCTGCGCGCGAGGTCCGATGTCTGACCGGACTGCGCCCCCGGGGCGGGTGGCGCCGTCGACGCCGAGCCGGGGTCGGGCGCCGATGCAGGCGCGGCGTCGGCGATCGCCCGCAATGGGGCGAGCACCGAATCGAGCCGTCCGCCCGGCGACAGTGAGCGGGCCATGTCCTCGCTGATCAGACGTACCGGCTCGGTGTTGCCGCCGAGGGCGCCCGGAGCGAGTTGCGGGGGTGCGGCAATCGGCCACAACAGGGTGAATCGCGACGGACTGGAGGTGTCGGCGGACACCGAACCGTCGGCACCGAGACCGGGTGTCGTCGACGACGCGTCGCCGCTGCCCGGATCGGTGTAGGCGGCCGCCCGGCTGCGGTCCGGCGGCAATGACAGCACCGGCAGCAGCGTGCGCGATCCGGCCACCTGGGCGACGCCACCGTAGTCGGGGAGGCCATTGACGTTGAGCTGCAGCGGATAGACGCCGCGTTGCGAGATCTGCAGACCACCCGCGCCCGACAACGGCACCGTCAACGAGAAGCTCGCCTGCGCACCCGGCGCCAGGGTGTCCGAGGACAGATCGCTGAAGTCGGTGGCGGCGGCGATCGGTGGGTGCTCACCGGCCAGCGCCGACCTCAATTGGGAGGCACCGGCCAGCGCGTCGCCGCGTTCGAGCCGGATACCGAGATCACGCAGCGTCCGGCTGCTGGTGTTGATCACATGCCCGGAGATCGCCACCGTGGGACCCGAACTGCTGGTGACCATCGATGGCGTCATCGAGTCGATGACGATCTGCGCAAACCGATCCGGCTGGGCGGTGGCGGCGTCGCCGGGTGCCGCAGCGGCCGGGGCCGCAGACAACACCGCGGCCGGGGCCGCCGACAACACCATCAGCACCGCCACCGCGACGACCGTGAGGAACCGAGCCCACCGTGCGCGCCCCGACGAGGGGTCAGCCATCACCGGCCGCGGGGCGGCGGGGACGCCTCCGGCGCCGACGCGAGGGCGCCGCAGGCGGCGGCTCGTTTCGGCGCTGGTTGCGGGCGGCTGCGGCTCTCTCATAGGCGTTGGGTTCTGTGCGACTGCTCTCGGCCTCGGACTGGGCCAACCGCTGGGGGTCGGCGGCCAGGTCGGCGATGACACCGCGGGCCATACGGGCCAGTCGTCGCTCGTCAGAGTACGTCAGTCGGCGGGGTAGCTCGTGCAACGGCACCCACGCCACCTCGCTGACCTCATAGTCTTCATCGGAGAGCTCACCGCCGACACTGCGCAGCAGATAGTGATGCACGGTCTTGTGGATGCGACGGCCCTCGCTGACAAACCAGTAGTCGATCTTGCCCAGCGGCGCGACCACCAGACCCTGGATGCCGGTCTCCTCGGCCACCTCGCGGACCGCGGTCTGCTCGGCGGTCTCCCCGGTCTCGATGTGGCCCTTCGGCAACGACCACATCATGCGCCCTCGGCGGTCGACGCGGCCGATCAGGGCCGCCGACAGTTCCTCGACCGGCAGGTCGAGATCGGAGATCACCAACCCACCCGCCGACGTCTCCCGCACCGTGCGCAGACGCTCCGCGCGTTCCGGACGACGGTTGCCGCGCCTGCGCCGAGTCGGCGCGGGCGTCGCCGCCGCGTCCTGGGTGAGGCCGGTTTTGGTGATCTTGGCCGACATCACGGCCATATCCGATGGCTTGGGCGCGCTCACCCGCGTGCCCTTGCCGGTCGGTGTGGCGGCGGCCACGGACGCCGGTGACGGATGGCGGGTTCCGCCGGGCTTGGGCCTGTGTGCTGCTGCCTCGTGTGCTGGTGCCCCGTGTCCTGCTGCCCCGTTGACGCCGGTTGCGTTCACCCCGGTCCCGTTCACCGGAGCCGCAGACCCGTTCACCGGGCCGGGCTTGGCTGTCCCGTTCGTCTCTGCGCCGTTCTTACTCGACCCGTTCTTGTTCGGACTGCCGGTGGTGCCGTTTCTGGTGCCGCCGGCACGATCGGCCAGATCTGCCGGAGAAGGCCGTTTCGGGCGTGGCGTCGGATGTTCGGCGCTGGTCGGAGGCGTTTCCGGCCGAGGATGGAACTCCGCGTCAGACCGCGACTCCGGGGTGCCCCGGCGCCTCCGCCGGCCCCGACGACCGCGTCGCCGACCCTGCCCAGCGACACCACGCGCATCACCCGACCCGGCCTCTGCGGCCTGGCGCCCACCCGTGCTGACGTCGTCGGAGACGTCTGTGGGGTCGGTTGACGGGTCGGTGGGCACGCCTTCGATGCTAGCTGCTGGTCACCGGCCGTTTGCCCACATGGTGCTGGCAGCAGCGCACACAGCTGCATACGGCCCGCTCGCTTCGCTCCCGGCGCCGGGCCCCATACGGCCCGCTCGCTTCGCTCCCGGCGCCGGGCCCCATACGGCCCGCTCGCTTCGCTCCCGGCGCCGGGCCCCATACGGCCCGCTCGCTTCGCTCCCGGCGCCGGTAGGCTGTCGTGCCGTGACAGAGCAGCCCCACCCCACCACCACCGCCGAGCGCCGCACCCGGCTCCTCGCCGCGGCGGCGGTGTCGCTTCGCGCGCTCTCCGACATCACCGAACCGCTCGGCGTGCTGTTCGCCGACGCCGGCCACGACCTCTACCTCGTCGGCGGCTCGGTCCGCGACGCCGTCCTCGGCCGCCTGGGCACCGACCTCGACTTCACCACCGACGCCCGGCCCGAGAAGGTCCAGGAACTACTGTCGGGCTGGGCCGACGCCATCTGGGACACCGGCATCGAGTTCGGCACGATCAGCGCGCGCCGCAAGGACCTGATCCTCGAGATCACCACCTACCGCGCCGAGAAGTACGACGGCGTCGGTCGCAACCCCGAGGTCACCTTCGGCGAGTCCATCGACGACGATCTGGTACGCCGCGACTTCACGATCAATGCGATGGCCGTACGCATCGGCGGCAAGGGTGCCGAGGAATTCCACGACCCCCTCGACGGACTCTCGGCCGCACTCGCCGGGATCATCGACACCCCCGCGACGCCGCAGGAGTCCTTCGGCGACGACCCGCTGCGCATGCTGCGTGCGGTGCGCTTCGTCTCCCAGCTCGGCTTCGAGGTCGCACCCCGCGTCGCCGCGGCGATCACCGAGATGGCCGACCAGATCGATCGCATCACCCCCGAACGTGTCCGCGTCGAACTCGACAAGATGATCACCGGCGCACACCCCATCGAGGCCATCGAGCTGATGGTGGACACCGGACTGGCCGATCGCGTCCTGCCCGAGGTGCCGGGGATGCGGCTGACCATCGACGAGCACCACCAACACAAAGACGTCTATCAACACTCGCTGACCGTCCTGCGGCAGGCCATCGACCTCGAGGACGGCGACCCCGATCTCGTCCTGCGCTGGGCGGCGCTGCTGCACGACATCGGCAAACCGGCCACCCGGCGCCACGAACCCGCCGGCGGGGTGAGCTTTCACCACCACGAGGTGGTCGGGGCCAAGATGGTCCGAAAGCGTATGCGCGCGTTGAAGTATCCGAAGGCTGTCGTCGAAGACGTTGCGACGCTGGTCTTTCTGCACCTGCGCTTTCACGGATACGGTGACGGTGCCTGGACCGATTCCGCGGTCCGCCGCTACATCACCGATGCCGGACCACTGCTCGACCGCTTGCACAAACTCGTGCGCGCCGACTGCACCACCCGTAACAAGCGACGAGCCCGACGCCTGCAACAGAACTACGACGACCTCGAACGCCGCATCGACGAACTCCGCGCCGCCGAGGACCTCGCCCGAGTCCGGCCCGACCTCGACGGCAACGCGATCATGGAGCTGCTCGGTGTGCCGCCGGGCCCCTTGGTCGGCAAGGCCTGGCGTCACCTCAAAGAGCTACGTCTCGACCGCGGGCCGCTCTCGCGCGACGAGGCGGAGGAGGCACTTCGGCAATGGTGGGCCGAGCAGGGCGGCACGGGATCCGCGTAAACGCGTGAGGTCGGTACCAGTACTGCGTTCGCACCAGCACCGCGTCAGTACCCCATCGTCCGCAGGGCGTCGGCGAGCCGGTCGAGGTCCTCGCGGCGCACGTCGAGGTGCGGACTGATCCGCAACACTCCCTGATCCCCGGCCAGCGGTGCCCGCCACGATTCGGCGGCGGTGACCAGGATCCCGAGTTCGTCGAACAACCGATCGCGAGCAGCCCGGAGGTCGGAGTCCTGCCAGCCCGGCGGCGGGGCGAGGGTGACCAGCGCCGACGGCTCGTCGACGGGTTCACACACCACCCAGCTGCCGATCCCGTCGAGGCGTTCCCGGGTTGCGCGGCCGATCGCCGCGAGCTCGCGGAAGACCCGCTGCTGGCCGATCTGCTGCAGTTCGGCGACCGCGACACCGAGCCCCAACCGGCCCGCGAGAAACGCTTCCGAGCTCTCGATCTCGACGGTCCGCAACGAGTCCCGGCGCACCGCGAGAAAGCCGACCCCGCGCGGCCCGGTCAGCCACTTGCGGCTGGTGCCGTAGACGATGTCGGCGCCGGTGACCGTGGGCACGTGACCCACCGATTGCGCCATGTCGACGACGACGGGCACCTGTGCCGCATGGGCGATCTCGACGACCCGCGCCACCGGCTGCACCACCCCCGACATCGACCCGATGTGGCAGATGTGGATGAAGTCGGGCTGCTCGAACTGCAGCATGTTCTCGAGGGCATCGAGGTCGATGTGCCCGTTGACGTCGCCGTCGGGCAGTGGGCGCACCGCATATCCGCGGCGTTCGAATTCGACGAGGTTGGGCCCGAACTCGTTCTTGGCCACCCACAACGTCGTCGAGACCGGCAGGCTCCACCCGTTGAGCAGTGCCCGCAACGCGGCCCGCGCGCTCTCGCGAAAGGTGATCTCATCGGCGGTGTGACCGATAAGGGACGCAAGATCCCTTGTGTCCCTGGCGAATTCCTCGGCTCGGTCGTCGGCCGCCACATAGGACCCACGCTCGGCCTCGCGCCACAGGTGCGCCGAGATGGTTCCGATGACGGCGTTGGACGACCGACCCGCCGACGCCGAATCGAGATGGGTGATCGCCGGCGACAGCCGCGCCCGGTGGAACTGCTCGCCGAGAACGCTGACGTACATAGCCGTTGAACCTACCGTGTGGGTCCTCGGCGCGACCATCGACCGTCGAGGGAACCGTGGCGTCGGCTCGTGCGTCCAATACCCCATGGATCCTGTCCTGGAGTACGTGTTCGGCGATGGCGACGCAGAGCCCACGCACTGGCACACCCCCGCTGACACCGATACCGACGCCGACGGCGTGCTCGACGCGATCGCGCTCGACTTCGACGGTGACGGTCGTCGCGACGATCTGCTCATCGACACCGACGCCGACGGTATTGCCGACCTCGCGGCCCTCGACCTCGACGACGACGGCACCGTGGAACACCACTATCGCGATTCGGGGAACGGGATCTGGGGTATCGCCGTGCCGACACGGGAGGCGCCGCCCGCGCCGCACACCCGCGGCACTCGCACCCCGGCCACCCCCACCCCTGCGGATCCCGCTCCCACCGACACCCGGGTTCAGGCGCACGATCTCGACGGCAACGGCACCCCCGATATCGAGATCCTCCTCGACGCGGGGGCGATCCGGCGGCTCTACGTCGATACCGACTCCGACGGCCGCCCCGACCAGGTGCTCGTCGACTCCGACGGTGACGGCACCGCCGATGCCGCCTACGCCGAGGGGGAGCCGGGTTTCGGCAGGTGATCGTCGGGGACGGGCGGCGGTGAGTAGTCGTGGCGGGCGGGATGCAGGCCGCGGACCACGACGATCCCGATGAGATAGAGCGCGCACCCGATCAGCACGAGCGGCACCGAACGTCCGTCCGGGGAGATGATCACCGCGGTGACGACCATCGCGATGACGTAGGCCATGTTGAACAGGGCGTCCTGTACGGAGAAGACCTGTCCGCGCACGGAGTCGGAGATGTCGACCTGCATGGCCACGTCGCCGCACAACTTGGTGGTCTGCCCGACCAATCCGAGCACGACGGCGGCCGCGCAGAAGCCGGGAATCGTGAACGTCAGCAGCAGCACCTGGGCCAGCGCGCCGAGCAGCAGCATGAGCATGATCGTGGCGCGTCGGCCGTAGCGCTCGACGAGGATCGGTGTGGTCACCGCGGCGGCAAAGGCCCCGGTCGCCACACATCCGAGGACCAGGCTGATCCGGCTCAGTCCGTCACCGCCGCCGTGCACGTGCCGGGCGAAGACGAACAGCATCAGGGTGTTGAGGCCGAAGACCAGCCGGTGTATCCCGATCGCCGAGAGCGCCGCCGACGCGGGCCGGCATCGGGCAATCGCCCGCGCACCGTGCAGAAAGCCAACGGCCACGGCGTGTGCAGCCGAGTGCCCGATGTCGTCGGGACGGTCGGGCCCGAGCTGGCGGGCCGGAAAGCCGTGCGCGAGCACGCCGGCGACGAGGGCCAGCACCACACCGATCAGCGTGGTCTCCGCGCTGCCCACGTTGTCGTTGCCGACCAGGGCTCGCATGCCGAGCGCGAGGCCCGCGCCCACCGACAACATCGCCCCGCCGAGTGTGGTGAACAGGGCGTTCGTCGCGACGATGACCTCGCGATGAGCGACGTGCGGCAGCGCCGCGGACAGCCCCGACGCCACGAACCGACTGGCCCCGGTGACCGCGAGCGCGCTGATCAGCACCAGGGTGTCGGAACTGCCGGTACTGATCGCGATTGCCACCATCACGATCAGCAGCGCGCGCAACACGTTGGCCCACAGCAGGACGCTGCGCCGATCCCATCGGTCGAGCAGCGCTCCGGCGAACGGGCCGATCACCGAATAGGGCACCAGCAGCACCGCGAAACCGAGCGCCGCGGCGAGCGGATCGGCATGGCGTTCGGGGTTGAACAGAACCCCACCGATGAGCGCGGCCTGGAAGACACCGTCGGTGAGTTGACTGGTCAACCGCACCGCGAGCAGCCGGCCCAGGCCGGGTGAGTGGCGCAGTGAGTGGGTAAAGATCTTCCACGAGGACGTACCTTCGGTCACCGCGGAATTCACGTACCTACATTACCGACCGAGCCGACTTCTCATGCGATGATGGATGTCGTGGACGGCGGTGACAGTGCAGACGATCTCACCCCCGACCGGCCCGAACGCGGCGTCGGCGGTGGCGGCGGTGCCGCGGATGCGGCACGAGACATCGAGTCGGCCAACAGTATTCGGGCCGGCACGCTTCTGCTCGCGTCGACCGATCTGCTCGAGCCCACCTTTGCGCGCACCGTGATCTATGTGATCGAGCACAATGACGCGGGCAGCCTCGGAGTGGTCCTCAATCGGGTGAGCCAGACCGCGGTTCACAACGTGATGCCGTCGTGGACCGATCTGGCCGCGCAGCCGCGGGCGCTGTTCGTCGGCGGTCCGGTCAAACAGGATTCGGCCCTGTGTCTCGGCGTTGTCCGGCACGGCGCCGACATCTCCGGGATCGAACAGATCCGGCCGGTCAGCGGCCGTGTCGCTCTCATCGACCTCGACGCCGATCCCGAGCTGATCGGGCCGGTGCTCGAGGGACTCCGCATCTTCGCCGGGTACGCGGGCTGGGGTATCGGGCAGCTCGACGCGGAGATGGCCCAGGACAGCTGGATGCTGGCCTCGGCGCTCCCCCGCGACATCCTCGCCCCGTCGACCACCGACATCTGGGCCGACGTGCTACGCCGCCAACCATGGCCGTTGCCGTTGTTGGCCACCCACCCCGTCGACGTCACCGGGAACTGAGCGCCGACCCTGATCGGGCGATCCCACCGCACCGGTGACACGCCTCACAGGTCTTGCTAGGCTCTCGACCGGTCACATCTCACCGGGGGGACGGCGATGCGGGTACGGGAAATTCGGATACGGGGAGTCGTCGTTGCGGCGGTCATCGCGATCGTCGCGCTGCTGACCGGCCCGACTCTGGGAGCCGCAGGAACGGCGCACGCGGCCACCGGCCCCGACGGCGGAGCCCCGGCCAAGCGGTGGCTCGCCTCGCACGACGGCCCGCAGCCCTACGCCGACGTCAACACCCAGTGGGACGTCCCGATCCGGATGAGCGACGGCACCATCCTGCGCGCCAACGTCTACCGCCCGGCCAACGCGGCCCGGATACCGACGACGGCCAAGACTCCGGTCATCGTGACCATGACGCCGTACACCAAACTCGTCTCCGCGATCACCGCGGCTGCGTTGGCCAACCCGGTGCTGGCGCCGCTGGCCGTCCAGGTGGCCTCGGCGATCAACTTGTCTGGCACTCCGATCGACGGCATCAACGACGTCGCGCACCTGATCCGTGATCAGGGACTGCGCAACTTCTCCGTCGACTTCGATCTCGTGCGCAGCGGTTATACGGTGGTGGTCGTCGACGTCCGCGGAACCGGCTTCTCCCAAGGGGATTGGGACGTCTTCCAACAACGGGAGCAGCAGGACTCCGTCGAGGTCATCGACTGGGCCGCCAAGCAGAAATGGTCTGACGGCAAGGTCGGCATGTCTGGCGTCTCCTACTCGGCGATCAACCAGATCCAGGCCGCCAACAAACATCCCGAAGCCCTCAAGGCGATCTTCCCGGTGGAACCGGGCGGCGACCTGATCCGTGACATCGTCGCACCGGGCGGCGCGCTCGGCGTCGGATTCCTGCCGCTGTGGCTGACCCTGGTCAATTCCACCAAGCTGGTTCCCAACGTCGCGTCGATGCTCAACGGCACCTTCGACTGGACGTGGCTGGCCGACCGCCTGCGGGACCCGTTCACCTTCTTCCCGCAACTCATCCAGGCGCTGACCGTCCCGGACATCGCGTCGATCCCACCCCAGCTAGGCGATCTGCTGAGCCCGAATTCCGGTCCGCGTACGGCCTGGCAGGACCACGCCGACACGATCACCACCCCGACGCTCATCTACGGCGGATGGTTCGATCTGTTCACCAACTCCGAGGTCGCGATGTACAACAAGATCCCGCTCGCGCCCGGACGTAAGCAGTTGATCATGGGCGACGGTTACCACCTCACGATCGGCGGTGGGCAGGGCCGGCCGGGTACGCCACCACGTCTCGACGTGCTGCAGAAGGCGTGGTTCGACAAGTGGCTCAAGGGAATCGACAACGGGATCGACCGCTACGGCCCGGTGAACCTCAAGCAGGTCGGCGACCGGTGGATCACCGCCTCCCAGTTCCCCCGTGCGGGCATGACCCGTCAGCGCCTCTACCTGGGTGATCGGCGCTCGGGCACGGCCCCGTATGCGCTGGGCGACGGCAGTTTGGGCACCGGTGTCCCGGCGACCCGCGGCCGGATGACCGTGGCGCCGGGACTTGCGACGCTGTGTTCGCGCGACTCCGCACAGCAGATGGCCGGCTTGACCGCGATCTTCCCCGACTGCGCCGACGACGCACGGATCTCCGAACGCAACGCGCTGAGCTTCACCAGCGCACCGATGACCACCACCCGCAGCGTCAGCGGCTACAGCAACGTGCATCTGAACACCGTGCTCGGCGCCCCGGACGGTTACTGGACTGCGACGCTCAACGACGTCGCCCCGGACGGCACGTCCAAGGTCATCAGCTCCGGGCAGGTGGTCGCGTCGCTGCGCGAATATGACCGTAGCCGTTCGCAGTTCGCGCCCAACGGGGATGTGATCGATCCGTTCTACACGCTCACCCTCGACACCCGCCACCCCGTGACGCCGGGAAAGGCGGTGGGAGTCGACATCGGATTGCTGCCGACGGAGGCGCTGATCGGCAAGGGTCACCGGCTGCGGATCGACGTGTTCGCGATGAACCTGCCGCGCGGGCTCCCGCTGCGGCCGCTGCTCAACGATTCCGGGCTTCGACCCCAGCACATCGAGCTGGATCCGAGTAACCCGAGCTTCGTGAACCTGCCCCTGTCGGCACCCCTGTGAGAAACCCCGTGGACGGTTCATCGTTACGGTGAACTGGTGCACGCCTTCGCCGACTGGCTCATCGGGGTCATCGAGTCGGTTCCCTCCTGGGCGGTCTACCTGATCGCTGCGGGCATCGTCTACCTCGAGACGGCCCTGCTGATCGCCGGTCTGGTGATGCCGAGCGAGGCGGTGCTGCTCGCGGCCGGGGTCGCGGCAGCGGTCGGCTCCACCAACATCGCCTGGCTGGTGGTCATCGTCGTGTTGTGCGCGGTCGCCGGGGATGCGACCGGGTATTGGCTGGGTCGGGTCGGTGGGCAGCGGCTCAAGGAGTCGGGGCTCGGGCGCCGATTCGGCGAACAACGCTGGGACAACGCCCAGCAGCGTCTGGAACGATCCGGGCTGCTCGTCGTCGGCACCGGCCGCTGGGTCGGGTACGTGCGGACGATCGTGCCGCGGATGGCGGGCATCAGTCGGATGAGCTTCGTGCGGTTCGGCATCGCCGATGCGATCGGCGCACTGACGTGGGCGTCGGCGGTCCTGCTGGCCGGCTATTTCGCCGGGGCGGTGCTCGGTGCGACGATCCTGCTCTACGCGGTGATCGCCCTCGTCGGTGTGGTCGCGGTCTTCTACGGCGTCAGCTGGGCGGTGCACCGCTGGCATCGCGGTGACATCGGCTGAGAGCCGACCCCGCGGGGCGAAGGCGAATACAGATTCCACCGATCCGGCGCGACACGCCGTGGAATCCGGGTCGGTGGCCCGCTCCGGTGGAAGCTGTATTCGTATGCGAGGCCCTCAGCCGGGTTCCGACCCGGAGGCGGCGGCTTCGAGGGCCGCGGCCTGGCGACCGTAGCGGGTGGCCAACCACGAGCACATGATCAGCTGGATCTGGTGGAAGATCATGAGCGGCAACACGATCAGACCGACCACCGACCCGCTGAACAACACCGTCGCCATCGGTAGACCGGTCGCGAGGCTCTTCTTGGTTCCGCAGAACTGGATGGCGATGGCGTCCTCACGGTTGAAGCCGAGCCGTCGTGGCAGCCATCCGGTCAGCCACAGCATGAATGCGACGAGCACGATCGCGACCACCGCCATCGCCACCACCTGCCACACCCCGACGATCGACCAGATGCCGTTGCGCACACCCTCGCTGAACGCGGCGTAGACGACGAGCACGATCGACCCGCGATCCACGTACTTCGTCGGCTCGGCGAATCGCTTCAGGATCGGCGTCACCAATGGTCGGCACAGCTGGCCGAGGATGAACGGCACCAGGATCTCCAGCAGGATCTCGAGGACCTGCGAGCCGGTGATGTGCACACCGTTGGTGCTCGACATGAGCACCACGACCAGCACCGGGGTGAGGACGACACCGAGCAGGTTCGACGCCGACGCACTCACGATCGCGCCCGCGACGTTGCCCCGGGCCATCGAGGTGAACGCGATCGAGGACTGCACCGTCGACGGCACCAGGCACAGGTACAGCAACCCCGATGTGAGGTCGTCACCGATCACCGGCCGCAGCAGCGGTTGTAGCGCGAGCGCGATCAGCGGGAACACCACGAAGGTGAAGGCCAGGATGATCAGGTGCAGGCGCCAGTGCGTCAGTCCCTCGAGTGCCTGCCGGGGGTGTAGTCGGGCGCCGTAGAGGAAGAACAGGAAGCCGATGGCGACCACGACGACCCAGTCGAGGACGTCGGCGAATTCGCCACGGGCGGGCAGGAAGGCCGCGACGACGACCGCCGTGAGGATTGCCAGGATGAACCCGTCGATCGGCGAACGGCTCAGCAGGGAGCGCATGCGAATCGCTCAGCGCTGGGCGGTGTCGGCTGCCGGTTCGGCCGCGCACACTCCGCGCAGCGTGCACGACGCGCAGCTCGACTCGCCACACTCGTCGGCCGGGCCCTGCGCGTCGGATTTCGCCGAATCCGCGGCGGGGGCGGCGTGGTCATGGGAGCCGGCATCGGCCGAGCAGCACGAACAGCCCGAGTCGTCGTCGGGGTCGACGGCCCAGCGTGCCGCGCGCACCCCGTAACCACTGACGACGCCGACCACCACGAGCGCGGCCAACAGGGCACCGACGGCGAACAGGAACGACCACGTGCCGCCGACACCGACCGTCAGCAGGCCGCCAGCGATCAGGATCGCCGCGGCGCCGAGGGTGCCGGGGGCGGCCACCTTGTTGGCCAGCGCGAAGGCTTCGTCGGAGACCAGTGTCTCCGGTGCGCGGACGCCGAGCCACCGGTTGCGTCGCAGCCTGCCGCGCAGACCGGCGACCCCGACCACGACCCACACGAGGGCCAGGACGAACACGCAGACGGCGACGACGACGGACAGAACGCTCACCCGACCACCATACGAGCTGGGGCGTGCGGTGGCGAAACGCGACCACGGACTCCGCGTGCGAGCGGGGCGAGTGCCGCTGCAATGTGCCTCGGGCCACCATTTACGCTGGTGGGGTGACTTCAGCGGATACCTCGACCCCACCGGCCCAGGGCACCCATCGCTACACGGCCGAACTCGCGGGACAGATCGAGCAGCGCTGGCAGCGGAACTGGTCCGACCGGCACGCCTTCGAGGCGCCGAACCCGGTCGGACCGCTCGCCGGTGACCTCAGCGCCTTCGGTGGCGGCGCTCCCGACTCGCCCGAGAAGGTCTTCGTCCAGGACATGTTCCCCTATCCCTCGGGTGCGGGTCTGCACGTCGGACATCCCCTGGGGTTCATCGCCAGCGACGTGTTCGCCCGGTATCAGCGGATGATC
This sequence comes from Gordonia sp. L191, assembly GCF_030077625.1. Taxonomy (NCBI): domain Bacteria; kingdom Bacillati; phylum Actinomycetota; class Actinomycetes; order Mycobacteriales; family Gordoniaceae; genus Gordonia; species Gordonia sp. L191. Next base: position 5,353,340 of record NZ_CP125996.1, read on the forward strand.
GGCCGCAACGTCCTGCACACGATGGGTTTCGACTCCTTCGGCCTGCCCGCCGAGCAGTACGCGGTGCAGACCGGTACCCATCCGCGTACCACCACCGAGGCCAACATCGAGCGCTACCTCGGGCAGATCCGTCGGCTCGGACTCGGCCACGACGAACGACGACGCGTGGCCACCACCGACGTGGACTTCTATCGCTGGACGCAGTGGATCTTTCTGCAGATCTACAACGCCTTCTACGACACCGAGCAGCGCAAGGCGCGGCCGGTCTCCGAGCTGATCGCCGAATTCGAATCGGGTGCACGCACTCTCGATGGTCACGACAAGCTCGACGGACGGGACTGGGCCGACCTGTCACCGGCCGAGCGCAACGAGGTCGTCGACTCCTATCGTCTGGTGTATCAGAGTGATTCGCTGGTCAACTGGTGTCCCGGGCTGGGTACCGTGCTCGCCAACGAGGAGGTCACCGCCGACGGTCGCAGCGACCGCGGCAACTTCCCGGTGTTCCGTAAGCACCTGCGGCAGTGGATGATGCGCATCACCGCCTACTCCGACCGCCTGCTCGACGACCTCGACGACCTGGATTGGCCGGAGAAGGTCAAGACCATGCAGCGCAACTGGATCGGGCGTTCCCGGGGCGCGCAGGTCCGCTTTGCCGCCGGCGGCACGACGATCGAGGTCTTCACCACCCGGCCCGACACGTTGTTCGGCGCCACCTACATGGTGCTCTCGCCCGAGCATCCGCTCGTCGACGAGCTCACCGCCGATGCCTGGCCCGCCGGCACCGATCCCCGATGGACCGGTGGCGATGCCGACACCCCGGCCGCCGCCATCGCGGCCTACCGCACCGCGATCGCCGCCAAATCGGATCTCGAGCGGCAGGAGAACAAGGAGAAGACCGGCGTCTTCACCGGCACCTACGCCACCAATCCCGTGGACGGGCGCGAGATCCCGGTGTTCATCGCCGACTACGTGCTGATGGGCTACGGCACCGGGGCGATCATGGCGGTGCCCGCTCACGACGGTCGTGACTATGAGTTCGCCACCGTCTTCGGCGTGCCCATCCTGGAGGTCATCGGATCCGAGCAGGGGGTGGCCACCGAGCCGTTCGTCGGCGATGGGCCGCTGGTCAATTCCGGTTTCCTCGACGGTTTGCGCGTCGACGAGGCCAAGGCCGCGATCATCGCGTGGCTCGAGGAGCGCGGCGCCGGCACCGGCACCATCCAGTACAAGCTGCGCGACTGGCTCTTCGCCCGCCAGCGGTATTGGGGCGAACCGTTCCCGATCGTCTACGACGCCGCCGGTCAGGCCCACGCGTTGCCGGAATCGATGCTGCCGGTGGAACTCCCGGAAGTCGACGACTACGCGCCGGTGTCCTTCGACCCGGAGGACTCCGGATCCGAGCCGTCGCCGCCGCTGGCCAAGGCGACCGAGTGGATGAGCGTCGAACTCGATCTCGGTGACGGTCTGCAGACCTACACCCGCGACGCCAACGTGATGCCGCAGTGGGCGGGCAGCTCGTGGTATCAGCTGCGCTACATCGATCCCACCAACGACGAGACGTTGTGCGCCAAGGAGAACGAGGCCTACTGGATGGGCCCGCGACCGGCGTTGCACGGGCCGAACGATCCCGGCGGCCTCGACCTCTACATCGGTGGCGTCGAGCATGCCGTGCTGCACCTGCTGTACTCGCGCTTCTGGCACAAGGTCCTCTTCGACCTCGGTTATGTGACCAGCCGCGAGCCGTACCGAAAGCTGTTCAATCAGGGCATGATCCAGGCCTACGCTTACACCGACTCGCGCGGCATCTACGTGCCCGCCGAGGAGGTGACCGAGCGTGACGGGAAGTTCTTCTACAACGGCGACGAGGTCTCCCAGGAATACGGGAAGATGGGGAAGTCGCTGAAGAATTCGGTGACCCCCGATGACATCGCCGCCGACTACGGCGCCGACACCCTGCGTCTCTACGAGATGTACATGGGGCCGCTCGACCAGTCTCGCCCGTGGGCCACCAAAGATGTTGTGGGACTTCAGCGATTCCTGCAGCGGGTGTGGCGTCTGGTGGTCGACGAGGAGACCGGCGCGGTGCGGGTCACCGACGCCGAGCTCGATGACGTGACGAAGCGGTTGCTGCACACGACGATCGCCGAGGTGCGAGAGGAGTTCGCCGGGCTGCGCTTCAACATCGCGGTCGCGGCGCTGATCAAACTCACCAATCACCTCACCAAGCAGTTCGAGGGTGGTGCCCCGCGCGCCGCCGTGGAGCCGCTGGTCACCATGCTCGCCCCGCTGGCCCCGCACATCGCCGAGGAACTCTGGCACCGCCTGGGCCACGGTGAACTGCTGGTGCGCGGGCCCTTCCCGGACGCCGACCCGCGGTGGCTCGTCGCCGACACCGTCGAGATCGCCGTGCAGGTGAAGGGAAAGGTCAAGAGCCGCATCACCGTTGCCGCCGACGCCGACGAGGCGACGCTCCGTGAGGTGGCGCTGGCTGACGAGAAGATCGTCGCCCTGCTCGACGGGGAGCCCCGCAAGGTGATCATCGTGCCGGGGCGACTGGTCAACATCGTTCCGTAACGGCAAGCCGAGTGTCAGATGATCTCGGGCAGAAGCTGATTGAGGCGTGCGAGGGCATCCTCATTGCGTCGGTAGTGTGACCACTGGCCGATCTTGGTGCAGTGCACGAGATCTGCGCGCTGCAAGACCGCCACATATTGCGAGACGGTCGACTGGGATGCGCCCATCCTGGCTTGAATGTGCTTGAGGCACACGCCCACTTCGCTTGCGGGTTCGAGTTGCGGCGGGAAACTCTCCGGGTCGCGCAGCCATCGCATGATCGCCATCCGCTGTGGATGTGCGATCGCTTTGAGGGCGGTGACCACCCACTCGTCGGTGTCGACCAACTCACTGCTGCTCATCGCTCCAGCATATCTGTACATCGCGATCTTGTGATATACATTCATCGTAAAATCACGATCTAACGATGGAGGCTTTATGTCGGTATGTGGGAACGCTCTGGTCATCGGTGCACGAGGGGTCATCGGAGGCAACCTGGTCGAGCATCTGGCAGGCACGGGCAACTGGGATGTGGTCGGGATATCCCGACGTGGCGGAGACGACGGGCCGCGCATACGTCACGAGCGCGCAGATCTGCTCGACCCCGACTCCACGCGTGCCGCGATCGGTCGTGCCGCGGAGACGACGCATCTGTTCTACGCCGCCTACCAGGACCGTCCGAACTGGTCGGACCTCGTCGAACCGAACGTGACGATGCTGCGCAACGTCCTGGATTCGGCGGATCTCCTACCCGCCTTGGAGCACGTCAGCCTGATGCAGGGCTACAAGGTCTACGGGGCTCATCTCGGTCCGTTCGCGACCCCGGCCAGGGAGAGCGATCCGCCGCACATGCCGCCCGAGTTCAATGTCGATCAGCAACAATTGCTCGAGCGACGGCAGCGTGGACAGAGCTGGTCGTGGTCGGCGATCCGCCCGTCGGTCGTTGCGGGAGTCACCGTGGGCAATCCGATGAATATCGCGATGGTGCTCGCCGTGTACGCGTCGATCAGCAAGGAGCTCGGAATCCCACTGCGCTTTCCCGGCAAGCCGGGTGCCTACTCCAGCCTCATCGAAATGACCGACGCGGGCCTGCTCGCGCGCGCCACCGAATGGGCGGCGACGACTCCGTCGGCCGCCAACGAGGCCTTCAACATCACCAACGGCGACATGTTCCGGTGGCAGCGCATGTGGTCGGTGGTCGCCGACTTCTTCGATATCCCGGTCGCGGATCCGTTGCCCATGTCGTTGTCCGAGGTGATGGCCGACAAGCAGCAGGTATGGGACGCGATGGTCGCCGAGTACGGACTCGAGCCCACCCCCTACGAGGACGTCTCCTCCTGGCAATTCGGCGATTTCGTGTTCGGCTGGGACTACGACGTGATCGCTGATACCTCGAAGAGCCGACGCGCCGGATTCCACGACTACGTCGAGACCGACGCGATGTTCACCAGGATCTTCGAGCAACTCCGGGAGCGCAGGCTCATCCCCTAGTTCTTCGGCGCTTCAGTTCCTCGGCACTCCGGTGGGTCAGTACTTCGCCGGGAGTTTGCGGGCGTAATCCGATCCGAGGGTCACCCACCCGCTCAACTGGCGCTCGGTGCGCACACCCTCGCCGCCGACGCGGAGCCAGCCGCGTGTCTCGCGGCCGGACATGATCATCGGCTCGGTGTGCGGATACTCCAGGAGTACCTCGGTCTGCTCGGGCGGGACCCGCACCATGAGTCCACCGCGGGAGCTCGCAGCCAACGCCATGTTGCCGTTGATGAGGAACGCGAGACCGCCGAACATCGGCTTCTCGTCCACGTTGCTCTCACCGCTGAGCAATGCGCGGATCCGAAACGCGAGTTCATCGTCGTAGGCCACCACTCGAGGGTAGGCATCGCGCTCGGGAAGGTGGGCTGGACAGCAACTTACTTCTGAGTAAGATAGCCCGCATGGCGATCAACCTGGAGCTCCCGAAGAAGTTCGATTCGGCGGTCGAGCAAGCCCACCTCGCGGCCGAGCACATCTTCCGACCGGTCTCGCGCAAGTACGACAAGGCCGAGCACGAATACCCCAAGGAACTCGACGACCTGGGTGCACTCGCCAAGAAGGCGCGAGAGGCGGCCAAGGAGTCGGACAAGTCGGGTGGAACCGATGCCGATGCGGGCACCGTCAACGGCGCCAACATCCGTGGCGTGCTGCACGGCGTCGAGATGGGTTGGGGCGACGTCGCCCTGATGCTGTCCATCCCGTACCAGGGATTGGGCAACGCCGCGATCTCCGCGGTGGCCACGCCGGAACAGCTCGAGAAGTTCTCCGGTGTCTGGGCGGCGATGGCGATCACCGAACCGAGCTTCGGCTCCGACTCGGCGGCCGTGTCGACGACGGCCACACGCGACGGCGACGATTACGTCATCAACGGCGAGAAGATCTTCGTTACCGCCGGCTCCCGCGCCGACCACGTGGTCGTCTGGGCGACCGTCGACAAGAGTGCCGGTCGCGCCGCGATCAAGAGCTTCGTCGTGCCCCTCGACGCCGACGGCGTGAGCGTGGTGCGTCTCGAGCACAAGCTGGGCATCAAGGCCTCCGACACCGCGGTCCTGCGGTTCGAGAACGCGCGTGTGCCCGCCGAAAACCTGCTCGGCTCACCGGAAGTGGAGACCAAGAAGGCCTTCGCCGGGGTCATGCAGACCTTCGACAACACCCGCCCGGTGGTCGCCGCGATGGCCGTGGGACTCGGCCGGGCCGCGCTCGAAGAACTGCGCAGCCTGCTCGGCGACGCCGGCCACACCATCGACTACGACGCCCCCGCGACCACCCAGCATGCCGCGGTCGCCGAGTTCATCCGGCTCGAATCCGATTGGGAGGCTTCCTGGTTGCTCGCGGTCCGGGCGGCCTGGATGGCCGACAACAAGGAGCCCAACTCCACCGAGGCGTCGATGTCGAAGGCCAAGGCGGGCCGCACCGTCACCGACATCACCAACAAGGCGGTGGAACTCGGTGCGACCGCGGCATTCTCGGAGACCATGCTGCTCGAGAAGTGGGCTCGCGACGCCAAGATCCTCGATATCTTCGAGGGCACGCAGCAGATCCAGCAGCTGATCATCGCCCGCCGCATCCTCGGCAAGTCCAGCGCCGACCTCAAATGACCGACGGGTCCATCGGCCGCCGAGGCGGATGACCGGAAAGCTCAGCGCAGCAAACGTGTTCGCAGCCGGTCCTCGCGGGCCAGCCGTGCGGTGTCGCGTTCGCGTCGTGCTGCCATGACTGCGGCGAGGACATCCTCGGCCGGCGCCTGCGGCGGAGGAGCGGGCGCGACGTACGGCGCGATCGCGAAGATCAGACGCTCCGCGAGAGCCGAGCGCGCCGCCGGATTGTAGCCCTCACGACGATTCAGGAACTGCCGTACCGACACCGCCAACGGGTCCGGGAGAGCGGCGATGTCGGCTGTGCTCGCCCACGGGGCCAGTGGCGGCGGCATCGGGATCGGTTCGGGCAGCGTGATCTTGAATCGTTCGCGGATCACGTATGTGCCGGCGACGAGGTCGCCGACGCGTTTGTTGCGGCGGTTCACCGCCGCGCAGATCATCGCCGGGACACCGAAGAACGTGTAGATCTCGACCACGCCGATCATCGCCCGGGTCAGGGCGTGGCGGAATCGGATCGGGCCGGCGTCGTCGCGCACGGTCCGCAACCCGAGTATCACGTGCCCGAGGGTTCTCCCACGCGTCAGTGTCTCCCACGTCGTCGGCACCGCGGCGAATGCGATCACCGTCGACACCGTGAGGCAGGCGCCGAACAACGCGTCGTCGACGTCATAGGCCAGCTTGAACGACAGGTAGATGCCGAGGATCAACACGAGGTAACCGAGGATCAGATCGATCACCCCGGACAGAATCCGCAGCCCGAACGAGGCGGCAGGCAAGTTGAGGGCGACGGCCTCACCCGACACCTGGTCGTCGCGACCGACGCCGACCGTGCCGACCGCGCCCCGACCCCAGGTGACCGGCGGATACGGCCGCACCGGATAGGTCATCTGCTGCGGATACATGCGCCACACTCTAGGCCACCACGCCGAGAGCGGCGTCGATCAACCGGAACACATCGCCACTCCTCGATCCTCTCGCGTTCTAAGCTGTCGAGGTGGATCTCGATGCCTACGTGAGCGACAAGCGACCGACCTGGGAGCGGCTCGAGCAGCTCACCAAGCGCCGCAGGCTCTCCGGGGCGGAGGCCGACGAACTGATCGACACCTACCAGCGGGTGGCCACGCATCTCTCGGTCATCCGGTCCACCGCTCCCGACGCCTCCCTCGTCGGCTACCTCTCGGCGTTGTTGGCCAAGGCCCGGACCCGGTCTGCCGGTGTCAAGGAGAGCAGTTGGGCGATCGTCGGCCGCTACTTCGGTCGGACGTTCCCCGCGGCGTTGTATGCGATGCGCTGGTGGTGGCTCAGCGTTCTGATCGTGTCGTTCGTCGGGATGTTCGCGATGACGTGGTGGTTCCTGGACCATCCCAGCACCGAGACCGCGTTCGGCAGCCCGGCCGACATCCAACGACTCGTCGACAACGACTTCGCGAACTACTACACCGAGAACGCCGCGACGTCGTTCGCGTTGCGGGTGTGGACCAACAACTTCTGGCTCGCCGCCACCTGTATTGCATTCGGCGTCTTCGGTTTTCCGATCGTCATGGTGGTGTGGAGCAACATCCTCAACGTCGCGGTCACCGCGTCGATCATGATCCGGCACGGCCGCGCCGACGTGTTCTTCGGCTTGATCACCCCGCACGGACTGCTGGAGATGACCTGTCTGTTCGTCTCCGCCGGGGTGGGTCTACGGGTCTTCTGGTCATGGATCGCGCCCGGCCCGAAAACACGGATGCAGTCACTGGCCGAGCAGGGTCGCGCGGCGATCGGCATCGCGCTGGGATTGGTTGTCCTACTGCTGATCACCGGGCTCATCGAGGCGTTCGTGACGCCGTCGGGGTTACCTACCTGGGCACGTATCGGCATCGGCGTGTTCGTCTGGGTGGGTTTCTTCGTCTACGTGTTCACCGCAGGCCGGTGGGCCTACAACGACGGTGAGCGCGGCGACATCCCCGATCCGGATCGCGGGGACGCTGTGCCGGTGGCGGCCTGAGCGGAGTCCTGACCGGAGGAGACCTGCCCAGAGGATTCCTGCCCAGAAGAGTCCTGCCCGGCCGTGGAGTCCGGCGCTCGGTGCCGTCCGACGTAGCCGCCGGACTCCGGTGTCGCGGTGACTGATTCCTCCGGTGTTGGTGTCGGCACCGACGGAGTTGTCGTGGTGGCAGCGGGAGCCGATGTCGGGGTGGGTGTTCCGAGGGCCGAGGATGCGCTTGTCGTCACGGCGTACCCGGTGGCCGCCGGAGCCGCGACGCTCTGACGGGCCGCGGTGCGGGATGCGGTGTTCTCGGCGGATCTCGCGGTGTTCGCGGTGGCAGAGGTCCCGAAGACGCTGCCGATCGTCTGCTGCGCGGCCGGGTCGTCGCCGAGGGCGGTGTAGCCGGTCCGGTTGTATCCCTGATCGACGATCGTCTTGAGCGGACCGTTGAGCTGGTCGGCCACACTGCTCAGGCCCATCATCCGGAGTGGTTCGAGCAGAGGCAGATTCGCGGTCGGCACCAGGACGTAGGTGGTGCCGCCGACGGTCTGGACCAGATTGTTCGGGTCGTCGACGTCGACCCCGGTGTAGTCGGTGTGCACCAGGAAGTAGCCGGCGATCGCGTTGGCCACGGCGAGCCCGTTGAGCGGGTTGTTCGGCCAGTCCGATTCGGCGTCGTACTCGCGGGAGATGTCGATGACGGTATATCCGGTGTCGGTGGGGGTGGCCGACCCGGCACCGGAAGTCGGTGCCAGACCGTTGAGCCCGCGCTGCGGATTGCCGAGGAGCACGAAGGTGAGATCCGATGCCGGCGGGGCCGACGGTGAGGAGGCGGTGTCCTGCAGCCACGACGTGGTGATCATGCCGCCCTGCGAGTAGGCGAAGACGATCTTCTTGCCCGGCGTGGTCGCGATATCCGAGGTGAGGGCCGTGACACCCACTTGCAGTGCGGCACCGCCGATTGCACCGGACGGATAGACCACCACCTGACACGTATTGGGGGAGTGACAGAGTTCGCCTCGGAGCTCCTGTGGCATGGGCGTGCTCACGATGGAGGTGTTGCCGGCGACCGTCAGCACGGTCGACGCCAGGCGAACGTTCGCCGGCGACAACGCTGCCGGGGACACGGCCGCGGCATTGGTCTCATGCCCGGCCGCGAGCGCCGCGGCGATCAGCGAAAGGGCGGCCACCGAGACCGGGGCGTTGAGGTGAGTCGGGCGCAACGGATTTCCCCTCCTGACACGGTCCCCAGCCCGCTCCGACGCTACACGACGACGGTGTGCAGGTGGCGAGTAGCGATGGTTGTCAACCAGATTGGGGCGTCTGACAACCAATGGGAGAGTGAACAGACCGGGTCGGGGAGCACACCGACTGGGTTAGAGCAGACCGCGCGACTTGAGGGTGAGGTAGTGATCGGCGAGTGCCGCCGGCAGACCTGCCGGGTCGGCGTCGACGACGTCGACGCCCAGGCGTGACACCGCCGATTCGGTGCGTCCGCGTAGCGCCAGGGTGCGGGCGGCAGCGGCGGCGTCGTAGATGTCTGCCGCGTCGTCGCGCAGCGCCGCCATCGCGGCGAGCTGCGGGTCACGGACCGATCCGATCACCACCTTGTAGCGCTGCGCCAGCACCGACAGTGGTGCCAGCATCGACTCCTCGATCGCCGCCGGCTCCAGGGGTGTCAACAACACGAGCAGCGCCCGTTGCCGGGTCAGTTTGCTCACCTCGGCGGCCAGCAGCGGCCAATCTGCTTCCAGTAGAGCCGGTTCCAACGCGGCCATCGCGTTGACCAGATCGCCGAGCACGGTGGTGCGCGATGCGCCGACCACGCGCCGGTGGACGACGCGATCACCGGCGATCAGATCGACGCGATCACCGGCGTGCGCGGCGAGGGCGGCGAGCAGCAACGCCGCGTCCATCGCCGCGTCGAGACGCGGGGCATCACCGATGCGGCCCGCGGAGGTGCGCGAGGTGTCCAGCACGATCACGATGTGCCGGTCCTTCTCGGGCTGCCAGGTCCGCACCACCGTCGACCGTCGCCGGGCGGTGGCGCGCCAGTCGATGCTGCGCACGTCGTCGCCGTCGACGTAGTCACGCAGGGAGTCGAACTCGGTGCCCTGTCCACGAATCCGGACCGCCGAGCGGCCGTCGAGCTGACGGAGGCGGGCGAGCCTGGACGGCAACAACTTTCGGGAGTCGAACGGCGGCAGCGCCCGGATGGAGCCGGGTACGACGTATCCCGATTGCCGCCCGGCCAGTCCGAGGGGACCCATCCGTCGTACCGTCACCCGATGTGTGAGCCGATCGCCACGGCGGGTGGGTTGCAGGGACGTCACCAGCTGTTGCTGCTCGCCAGGAGCCAGCGACACCGCGTGCACGGCGTTCGACGCGCCCGCCGATGGCTGCCACGAATCGTTGATTCGCGCCCGGAACCGGCGGGCGGTCACGTTGTGCGCCATCAGAACCGAGCTCCCGATCTCACCGAGGCGGATGGGCGCCGACGGAAGCCGGTAGAGCCGAAGGGTTCTCGTCGATCCGGCGGCGACGACGTCGGCGACCATGAGGATCACACATCCCAGGACCCACAGCAGGGCCACCCAATAGCGCGGGTAGGCGATCACCGGGATCGCGCCCGCCACCACGAGCGCGAAGAAGCGGCCGGTGAGCACCATCAGCGCGGCACGGGCACCGAGGCGATGGCGGCGTCGAGGACTGCCGCCACCGACACACCTTCGAGTTCCGCCTCCGGCCGTAGCGAAAGACGATGTGCCAGCGTCGATTGGGCGAGCGCCTTGACGTCGTCGGGCGTGACGAAGTCGCGTCCGCCCAGCCACGCCCACGCCCGGCTGGTGGACAGCAGGGCGGTGGCGCCGCGCGGGCTGACCCCGAGTGCCAGTGACGGTGAGGTCCGGGTGGCGCGGGCGATGTCGACGATGTAGGCCGCCACCTGCGGGGCGACCGCAACGTGGCGGACGGCATCGGCGGCGGCGACGATGTCGGCCGCGGAGGCCACCGGCCGCAATCCGGCCGCGCCGAGGTCCTTGGGGTCGAATCCCGCGGCATGCCGTGCGAGCACGGTGATCTCGTCGTCACGGGGTGGTACCGGCAGGGTCACCTTGAGCAGAAACCGGTCGAGCTGGGCCTCCGGCAGTGGATAGGTGCCCTCGTATTCGACGGGATTCTGGGTCGCGGCCACCAGAAACGGGTCGGGGAGCGGGCGGGGCACACCGTCGACCGAGACCTGCCGCTCCTCCATCGCTTCGAGCAGCGACGCCTGCGTCTTCGGCGGTGTCCGGTTGATCTCGTCTGCCAGAAGGAGATTGGTGAACACCGGTCCGGGGCGGAAGGTGAACTCGGAGGTGGCGTTGTCGAAGATCAGCGAGCCGGTGACGTCACCGGGCATCAGATCGGGAGTGAACTGCACGCGTTTGGTGTCCACGGACAACGCCGACGCGACCGACCGCACCAGCAACGTCTTCGCCACGCCCGGAACACCTTCGAGAAGGATGTGGCCGCGGCACAGCAGGGCGATGAGGATGCCGGCGACCGCCGGGTCCTGACCCACGACGGCTTTGGCTACCTCTCCACGCACCGCGCTCAGCGCGGCGCGCAGATCTCGCGGCGGGGTGTCGACGGGGGAGTATGTGGCCGAAGCGGGTGTCTCGGGATTCATGGTCTGCGGAGGACTTCCTTGTCGAGGGCGGTCAGGGCGTCGGTGAACCGAACCAGGTCGGGATCGGTGGTCGGCAGCGGGCCGGCGAGTAGGTTTTTCACCTGCGCCGGGTCCCGGCCGGTGGCGTCGGCGACGGCCGAGATGATCGAAGCCAGAGCAGGATCCGTCGCATGTGTGTCGGCGTCGGGTTCGTCGAGGGAATCGAGAGCATGGCCGGGGTCGTACGGCAGTCCCAGATAGCCGGCGATCCCGGCGATGGTGTGCACCCGCAGCACGGCCGCCGCGCGATCGGCGGCCCCGGCCCTGCGGTACATGCGGCCGCGTGACCGGGTGGTCTCGATGGCCTTGACGACGGCAGGCAACGGCTCGGTCGCCAGCGGTCCGAAGCGGCGTCCCCGCCAGAGGATCAGCGCCAGCACCGCGAAGAACGCCAGCAGGAACAGCGGCCCGACGGCGCGCGGGAACACCGATGGAGAGCTGTGCTGGTCGGAGTTCGAACTCTGATCCGGCACCGTGTCGTCGCGTTGCGGGACGTACCAGAGGACGTGGTCGGTGGTGGCAATGGTGCGTATCGCGACACCGGAGTTGTCGTAGCGCGCCAGATTCTGGTTGAGGGTCATCGGGGCGGTCATCGCCACCACCGGCGGGCCGCCCGGCTCTGCGGCAATGCTGACCAGATTGGCGCCGCCGCCCTGACGGCGTGAGAAGCATGGGGTCACACCCGTCGTGGAATCCAGCCCGCCGGTGAAGCCGTTCGACGAATCGGAGGTGACGAGGTCGGAGGGCGATATGCCGTCGAGGGTGCAGTCGGCCTTGCTCACCGGTAGAAGGCTCTCGCTGTAGGAGGTGCTGACCTGCGCGGTGAAGGCGGCGAGCAATGAATACGACGGATCGATCAGGACGACCCGATGCGCCGACCGCACCCGGTCGAAGATGGCTTCGGCGACGTCGGTGGAGATCACCGTCTCTCCGCTGATGACCACGGTGGTGTCGGAACCCGGGGCCGAAGTCGCACGCAGGCTGTCGAGACCGCGTACTACCGAGACATCAACGCCGTGGTCGTCGATGATGGACGCGAGTGCGCTCGTTCCGGCGCCGCCACGATTGCCGGGATCGAGCGGGGTGGTGTTCGACGAGCGGCTACCGGCCGCCGACACCAGTGCGAGCACGGCGAGTACGAGGACCACCGCGACGGCGACACCGCCGATCACCCACCACACCCAGCGGTGTGATCGCGTGCGTCCGGGGCCCGGAGTGCCCGAGCTCGAATTCGCTTGTCCACCGGTCTTCTCGAGTGCCGACGTGGTGTTCGGTGCGCTCATCGTGGCACCGCATACGTTGCGCCGGAATCGTTGCCCCGCGCCGCGGACGGCCGCGCCGAATCCAGTTCGGTCTCGAGGGTCAGCAGTCGTCGGGCCTCGTCGGCGGTCGCCGATGCATGACCGTACGCGACCCTGTCGAACAGGTCGGCGGCCGCGCCCAGATCGGTTGCGTGGTCGGCGAACACCGGGCGCAGCCGGGTCGCGACCTCGTGTGCGGTCAGCGACGGCAGATCGTCGAGCACGGTGCGCTCGATGCTGCGTCGGGTCAGAGCGCGCATCGCGAAGACGACGGCGCCGTTCGTGTCCCCTTCTGCGAGCAGCGATTCGGCGCGGGCTCGCAGAGTGCGCGCCGATGACGGGTCATCGGACAACACACTGCGATCGACGTCGGCAACAGCACGCGGGGTACGGCGCATGAATCGGATGCCGTAGATCAGCAGGGCGACCACCACGAGTGCCGCGATGATCGCGATGATGCCCGGCACGGTCTTGCCCGCACCCACCACATCGAGTAGGCGATCGGTGATCCAGCGTCCGATGTCGTCGCCGAGCCGGTCGGCGGCGCTGGGCCCCGATCCGCGCGAATCCGACCACGCATCGCGGGCCCACTCGCGGGCCTCGTCGTTGCCCGGCGTCAAGCCGTCGGCCAGCACGGTCAACGTGGCGCCCACGGCACACCTCCTCCGGACGACGACTGGTCCAGCTCGATATCGAAGCCCTCCTTGCGGATTCGGGCATCGACATGCATCAGTGCCGACGCCACCGCGATCAACGGCTGCACGAGCGCTGCGACGATCACAGCCAGCACGATGGCGACGACACCGCCGAACACACCACCACCGATTCTGGTCACTGAGTCGACCATGTACGACAGTACGACCTCGATGACCACGCTGATGAGGTTCAGTAAGAGGGCCACGGCAAAGTAGCGGCCGAACGAGCGTCGGGTGAGTGAGACCGAACGCGCCAGGGCGACAACGGGACCCAGCCCCTCGACGGCAGCCGCGGGCACCGACAGCGACATCCGGATGTAGAGCCACGAGTATCCGAGCACCAACACCGCGGTGACCATCAGCACCGCGACGAGCGTACCGACGTCCGCCGAATCGAGACCGAGCTCGATCAGAACCAGGGCAGGAACGAAGCACACGAGGGTCACCAGCCCGAGAAGCGCTGTGCTGCCCAGGATTCGCCACATCGAACCGCGCGCGAACCGCCACGACTCGACCCAACCCGAGCGGGCACCCATGACATCGCGCGCGACCGGGTAGGCCACCAAGCCGGCAAGTATCCATCGCCCGACCCACGCGGCGTCCGATATCGCGTCTGGCCCGCCGGCCAGCCATGCTGCCGCATCGAAGAGTCCCGACTCGCTCACCATCCGGACAACCACCAGGACCAGCAGGCCGCAGACCGTGACGATCGCACTCACCACCGCCGACCACCCGAAGTAGACGCGCGGATTACCGAAGATCGCCGCGAACGTGCCGCTGATCAGATCGCCGACGTTCAGCGGACGCAGCGGGATGATGCCCGGCTTGTGCGTCGGCGGCGGACCGAAGTGACCCGGCACGTACCCGGGATTCTGCGACGCGGCACCCGGCTGCCCACCGACCGCAGCCCCCCACAGCGGGCCGGTGGTCGGCGGAGACGGTGGTGTCGGCGTCGATGTCCATTCGTCGGCCGCGCCGGACGGCGCAGGTGCATCGTGGCCCGCTCGCTCCGCTCCCGGCGCCACCGCATCGTGGCCCGCTCGCTCCGCTCCCGGCGCCACCGCATCGTGGCCCGCTCGCTCCGCTCCCGGCGCCACCCACCCCTGGTCCCGAGAGCCGTCTCCCGGTGGCTGGGTCATGGGGCTCCCTCGACGAACCGATGATCGCGTCCGCGCCGTCGTCGGACACACAGTGTGTGCGCGAACCTATCAAATTCGGGATGTCCGATGCTGTGCGGACAGCTGTGGGTATCGGTTGTCCGGATGACCGAAGAACCCATTCCGGGCGCTGTACGCCGCTGCTATCGTCAAACAAGAACACGTTCTAATTCTTGAGCAGAGGGGACACTCGATGAGCGTCGAGCAGGACAGCAGTGCGCAGGACACCGACAGGGCGCAGGCCCGGATCACCGAGGTCGTCGAGAACTACATCGACTTCCTGACCAACGGCACCGCCGAGCAGATCGCCGACCTCTATGCACCCGACGCGACCGTCGAGGACCCGATCGGCGCCGACGTCCGCAACACCCGCGAGCAACTCGTCGAGTTCTACTCGATCATCACCAACATGGACGAGCGCACCGCGACGCTGAAGTGGAAGAAGATCGCCGGCGACACCGCGGTCTTCGAGTTCACCCTCGTCACCGGCACCTCCGGCATGCGCTTCGAGATCACCCCGGTCGACATCATGGTTTTCGACGCCGACGGCAAGATCGCCTCGATGCGAGCGGTGTGGCAACCCGCCGATCTCGTCCAGCTCTGAGACCAGCTCTGAGACACCATCCCGTGTGAGGTTGAGCCCGGAAACCGGGCACAACGTCACACTGATCGGCGGTCATCGCCCCGTCGGCCGCAGCACGATCTCGGCGGGATGGGCATCGGCGGGCGTCGCGATGGCATGGACGACCGCCGACGCGACGGTCTCCGGCTTGAGGAACTGACCCGGGTCGTACTCCTTGCCCTCGATCGCGATCAGGTCGCGCTGCATGTCGGTGTCGATCCGACCGGGGAAGACCGACGTGACCCGCAACGACGGTTCCTCGAGCCGCAACGCGTCGGCGAGCGCGCGCAACCCGAACTTGCTCGCCGCATAGGCGGCCCAGCCCGGATTGGCGCGCAGGCCCGCACCCGAGTTGATGAAGACGACGTGACCGCGCGCCGCACGCAGCGCCGGGAGCAGGACGCGGGTCAGCTCCGCCGCCGCGACGAGATTGACCTCGAGGACATGACGCCATTCTTCGACGGGAGTCTCCCCGACCGGCAACAGACTGCTCCCGACACCCGCGTTGTGCACGAGCACATCCAGCGACGAGATGGCCTCCGCGGCCGCCGCCACCTCCTCGTGATCGGTCAACTCGACCGCAAACGTTGATGCGCGGTTGGCATGCGGCCCGCTCGCTTCGCTCCCGGCGCCGTGACTATTCGGCCCGCTCGCTTCGCTCCCGGCGCCGTCCAATTCGATGGCCAGCGCGTCGAGCTCAGCCGATGGTCGTCCGCCCAACAGCAGATCGTGGGTCGGGGCAAGCTGACGGGCGATGGCGGCGCCGAGGCCGCGACTGGCCCCGGTGATCAATGCGGTGGGCATGAGCCGAGCTTAGAACCCGGCGTCGCGTTGTCCGCCGATCCTCATCCGGCGCCGATGAGCACGGCGGGGCAGAATCTCCGCATGGCGCGCAACGGTTTCACCCCGACCCAGCTCGCGGCTCGTGCCGCGTATTTGCTGCGCGGCAACGACCTGGGCACGATGACCAGCGCCGCCCCCCGCCTGTACCCGCACATGTGGAGTTGGGATGCGGCGTTCGTCACCGTGGGACTGGCGCCGCTGTCGGTGGAACGCGCGGTCATCGAGATGGACACGCTGCTCTCGGCGCAGTGGTCCAACGGGATGATCCCGCACATCGTGTTCGCCAATGGCCGCGACGGCTACTTCCCCGGACCCCGACGCTGGGAGTGCGCGCGCCTGGCCGAGTGCGCGCCCGACTACCCCGACACCTCCGGGATCACCCAGCCGCCCGTGCACGCGATCGCTGTGCAACGCATCCTCGACCACTCGCGACGCCACGGTCGCACCACCCGCTCGATGGCCAACGAGTTCATCGACCGGCGGTGGGGCGCCCTGGTGCGCTGGCATCGCTGGCTCGCGCACGCCCGTGACCCCAACGGTCGTGGGCGGATCACGATTTATCACGGGTGGGAGTCCGGGATGGACAACTCCCCACGCTGGGACAAGCCCTACGCGGGCGTGACCCCCGGCGACGATCTCCCCCCGTACCAGCGCGCCGACCTCGACCACGTCACCGACCTGTCGATGCGACCCACCGATCACGAGTACGACCGCTATATCTGGCTGGTCGAGGAGATGAAGCGCGCCAACTATGACGACGAGTTGCTCCCCAAGGTGATGAGTTTCGCCGTGGAGGACGTCTTCGTCAGCGCCATCTTCTCGCTGGCCTGCGACGTGCTGGCGACCATCGGCGAGGATTACTCCAAACCGCGGTCCGACGTCCGGGACCTTCGGGCCTGGGCCGATCGTTACCGGACCGGTGTGGCCGCGGCGTCCAACGAACGTAATGGCGCAGCAAGGGATTTCGACCTCCGGGCCGACAGGTGGATCACCACCGAGACGATCGCGCAGTTCGCGCCGCTGCTGTGCGGCGGGTTGTCGCGCGAGCAGGAACGCGCACTGCTCCGCCTGTTCGACGGGCCGCGGTTCTGCGGACATCCGGACCTGCGTTACGCCGTACCCCCGTCGACGTCGCCGATCTCCGCGGACTTCCGGTCGCGCGAGTACTGGCGCGGCCCGGTCTGGCCGGTGATGACGTGGTTGTTCAGTTGGGCGTTCGCGCGTCGGGGCTGGCCCGAGCGGTCGGCGCGACTGCGCGAGGAAGGTCTGCGTCAGGCCACCGACGGCGCCTTCGCCGAGTACTACGAACCCTTCACCGGCGAACCGCTCGGCAGCATGCAGCAGAGTTGGACCGCCGCGTCGGTGCTGGATTGGTTGGACTGACACACACCAGCGACACACGACGACCGCCCACCCGGTGGGTGAGCGGTCGTGGATGAGAACGGGTCTGAGTACTTCAGTACTCCTCGGCCCCGACGAGCACCGCTTCTTCGGCCACCTCGTGGGATTCGGCGCCGGTGGTGCGGACGAAGCTCACCGCGATGACGGCGACCACACAGTAGGCGGCGGCGAACCACCAGGGCGCGGCCGTCGAGGAGAAC
Source organism: Gordonia sp. L191 (assembly GCF_030077625.1). NCBI lineage: Bacteria > Bacillati > Actinomycetota > Actinomycetes > Mycobacteriales > Gordoniaceae > Gordonia > Gordonia sp. L191. Next base: position 5,370,924 of record NZ_CP125996.1, read on the forward strand.
CACTCGGCGAGATGTGCGACGAGGACGGCGGCCACCGCCGCACCGGCCCACCGCAGGAACGAGTAGCCGGCGCTCGAGACCGACCGCGGTGTCGAGCCGTCACCCGATCCCATCGCGACACCGGTGAACAGCGTGTTGAGCACACCGGACGGAATACCCGACAGGACGACGGCGAGGCCGATCAGCCACACGTGACCGGTGAACGTGCCGACGCCGGCCAGTGCCATCACCACGGCGTACGCGGCGATTGCCGACATCACTCCACCACGCTGACCGAGCGCCTCGGCGATGCGCGGCGCGACGAAGACACCGGCCAGTGCGGTGAGCAGACCCCATCCGAAGAAGATCAATCCGGCCCAGATGGGCTTGAGCCCCATGGCAATCGGCGCCCAGGCGATGACGGTGAACAGAGCGCCGGTGTAGAAGGCGGAGCCGATCGAGGTGATCAGCAATGTACGGTTGCGCAGCGCCTTGATGGGATCGAGGATCGCCACCGGCTCACGGGACGTGCGCGGCCCGTCGGCGGGGAGCATCACCGCGCACAGGATGGCGCCGATCAGCATGAGGATCGCGGTGCCACCGAACGGTGCACGCCAGGTCCACGTGCCGAGGATCGCCCCGAGCAATGGTCCGACGGCCAGGCCGACGCCCAATGCGGCCTCGTACAGCATGATCGCGCCGTGCGTGGAGCCCTTGGCCGAGCTCACGATGAAGGCGAGTGCGGTGGCGATGAACAGCGCGTTGCCCAGTCCCCAGATCACCCGGTAGGCGATCAGCTGGTCGATGCCGCCGGCGAACGCGGAAATGGCCGCGGCGATGACGATGAGTGAAAGCCCTACGGTCAGAGTGCGTTTCGGGCCGAAGCGGTACGCAGACCAGCCGGTGATCAGCATCGCGACGCACTGCACGCCGACGTACACGCCGAAGAGCAGGGTCAGCTTGTCCGGCGGCGCGTTGAGCGCCTCGGCGATGCTGTTGAGGATCGGGTCGACCAGGCCGATCCCCATGAACGCGATGACCGCGGCGAACGCGGTCACCCAGACGGTACGGGGTTGGGCGGCGAAGGTGGCGAGCAGTGAGTGGTCGTCGGATGTGGCTGTGGCAGCCGGTGTTCGGGTGGTCATTGATCTCCTCGCTGACGTGTCGGAACGGTGCCCTCGAGCACTTCGTGCAGCGCTCGCAGGGCCGGTGCGGCGGCGGCCAGCGCGGCGCGGTCGTCGTCGGAGAGTTCGGCGATGGCGTGGGCGAGCACGTCATCGCGCTGTTCGCGAACCCGTTGGAGTACCGCCCGGCCGTGGTCGGTCAGTGAGACCAGCACGGCGCGGCGATCGGTGGGATCGGGTTCGCGGAGGGCCAGCCCGTTGCGGATGAGACCGTCGACGAGGCTGGTGGCGGTGGGCATGCGGATGGATTCGCGGGCGGCGAAGTCACCCATGCGCATCGGTCCGTGGTCGAGCAGGGTCGCCAGGCCGGAGGCCTGAGCCGACGAATACTCGGGTATCGGTGTGTGGCGTCGCAACATCAGGTACAGACGGGTCAGGGCCGGGCGAATGGCCCGGGCTTTGGAGGCGGAGTCCTGATGCGTGGCGGTCACGCTTCGTAAGTCTAATACTTAGAGATACGAAATAAAAGCGGTGGGTACTGTGACCTGTGTGACCCGACGCAAAAAGAAGTTCTCCGAACTGTCCCCACGGTCGCGGACCGCGATCCGCGTCGGAGCATTCGCGCAGATCGCGCTGCAGGCGGCGGCACTGTGGGATCTGTCCCGCCGTCCGTCGGCCGAGATCCGCGGAACCAAACGGGCATGGGTGGCCGCGTCCTTCGTGAATTTCCTCGGCCCCATCGCCTATTTCGTCTGGGGCCGTGACGTCAGGCGTTGACGCCGATCGCGCCTCCGTCGCGCCACACCGCCACCACCGAGGGCCGCGGTTGTGAGTTCCCGCCGTCGGGCCAGTGCGACATCGGGTTGTCCGCGGAGTGGTCGTCATCCTCGCCCGGATGCTGCACGCACACCACGACGCGGTCGTCGGTGATGATCGGTCCGCACGTCTCACCGCCGGCCGGCACGGTGAGGAACTGCTTGGTCTCGCCGCGCCGAGGTCCGTCGAGTGCGACCGCGAAGAGACCGTCGTTGCTGTCGAGGGCGTTGCCGTCGGTGGAGATCCACAGGTTGCCATGCGGATCGAAGGCCACATTGTCCGGGCATGAGATCGGGCTCACCGCGGTCTTGTCGAAGCCCGCGTAGTAGGTGTCGGCCTCGGCCGGATCCCCGCACACCAGAAGCAGATTCCAGGTGAACTCGGTCCCCGCATGGTCGTCGTCGATCTCGATGACCTGACCGTTCTTGTTCTCGTTGCGCGGATTGGCGGTGTCGGCGGCGGCCTTGCCCTTGGTGCCGCGCTTGGTGTTGTTGGTCAGCGCGCAATACACCTTGCCGGTCTGCGGATGCGGCTCGATGTCCTCGGGACGGTCCATCTTGGTGGCACCGGCCTTGTCGGCGGCGACCCGGGTGAACACCGCCACCTGCTGCGGCGTCATGCCCTCGACATGGGAAGTGGCCGAACCGTTCTCGTCGACGGTCAGCAGCTTGTGCCAGCGGCCGGTGCCGGTGAACCCGCCGTCGGGTACCCGGCCGCTGCCGTCGATCTGCTCGGGATGATCGCCGGTGAAGCTCGCGACGTAGAGGGTGCCCTCGTCGAGGATGCGTAGGTTCGCCGCACGCGCGGTCTTCGAGCGTCCCTCGGTGACCTTGCGGCTCGAGACGAATTTGTAGATGTACTCGAAGCGTTCGTCGTCGCCGCTGTAGGCGACGACGGTGCCGGCATTCGAACCACCCTGCACCACATGGATGGTCGCCGACTCGTGCTTGAGCCGGCCCAGCGCACTGTGCTTGATCGGCGTCGATGCCGGGTCCTGCGGATCGACCTCGACGACATAACCGAACCTGTTGGCCTCGTTGGGTTCCTGCGCGAGGTCAAAGCGTGTCTCGTAGCGACCCCACTGGTGATAGTCGGCGTCGTCGGCGAACGAGTAGCGCTCGAGATTCTCGACGGCGGCGGGTTCGGTCACCCGACTCGCGTTGGAGAAGTAGTTGTTGAAGTTCTCCTCACCGGAGAGCATCGTGCCCCACGGCGTGATGCCACCGGAGCAGTTGCCGATCGTGCCGAGCACGGTCGTCCCCGCCGGGTCCGCCGACGTGCGAACGTACTCGCTGCCGGCCGCCGGCCCGGTCAACCGGAACGGGGTCGACGCGGTGATACGCCGATTGCGTTCCCCCACAACCGGAGTCAACGCACCCGAGCGGGGGACCGCGGCCACCTCGACGACGGTGATCCCGTGCGCGGCCATCGAGATGCGGGCCTGTTGCTCGGTCGGCTCCTTGGGCACGTACCCGCGGAACATGAACTCCTCGGTGGTGTACTCCTGGTTCACCACCAGATAGAAGTGGTGGGGCGCGCCGGCACCACCGTTGACGCCGTCGATCGGGATCAGCCCGGCGAAGTCGTTGTTGAAGCCGAACTGCATGGACTGCGCCTGCGGCGTCTGGTTGTCGAAGTCGAAGGCGGGTGCACCGGGCAGCACCGGGTCACCCCACCGGATCACCACCTGCTGGCGATACCCGTCCGGGATCACCACCGCGTCGGTGGTGTTCGGGGCCACCGGCGCGAAATCCATGCCGGGCCGCGGCGACGCCGACGAGGTGCTCGCCGCGTCGTCACCGCAGGCCGCGAGTAGCGAGGTGGCCGCGACGCTGCCCGCCACCACGGCCGACCCCTTGAGGAATCCGCGTCGAGACACCCCGGCGCGCACGATGTCTCGGAAGTAGGCGTTGTCGCTGGTGTTGCCGGGCTCGTGCCAGCAGGCCTCGCCGCACTTGTATCGGCAGGTGATCCGGGCGCGCGCAGAGGTGCCGACGCCGGCACCACGGGCGGCATCGTCTGCGGAGGTGAACAGCTGCAACGGAATACGCACGAGGAAGACCTCCGGAACTGGGGTGGACGACGAGTGTCCGCAAAGGGCTGTTTGCGAACCTTGTCAGAGAAGTAGGGAGGCCGGTGGAACCGGCGGCGATCTCCGGGTGAACACGGGGCGAACAGCCGGTGCGCGCTCGCACGGCGAGGTGCGCCGCACCGGACTATCGTGACGCGGATGATCGGCGAACCGGGCATCTTCACCCCCGACCAGACCACCGAACTCGCGCACTTCTATCACGCGAACGGGTACGCGACGCTGCGCGGACTACTCGACGCCGAGGGAATCGCCGCGATCGAACGCGAGTGTGTTTCGGCTCAGGACAAGGTGGTTCGTGGTGAGCTCGACGACCGCTACGGTTCGACGGTGTTCCTCGACGACGCATCGAAGGCGCAGCGATTCGCCAACTACGTCGAGTACGTCAACGAACTCGCCCCGTCGGTGCCCGCCCTCCTGGCCGACGAGGCGTTGCTCGCCGCGGTCCGGGCGTCGATCGGTGAGAACGCGTGGCTGCGTTCCGACGACGGGTTCGGCGTGGTCTATCAAGACGCCCGCCCGGGCCGCGAGTCGGGGTACTCACGGATCGGCTGGCATTCGGACTGGCAGGCCAGCCCCAGCATGGACATCTGGCCGTCGGCGGCCTTCACCATCCACATCGACGCCACCTCGCCGGCCAACGGCTTCCTCCGCGTGGTGCCCGGCAGTCATCGCTGGGCCACACCCGCACCGTTTCGCAACATCAACAACGTCGAGGTGCCGCCGACCGCGGTGCCCGCCCGCGGATGGACCGACACCGCACCGCCGTTCGCGATGCCGCTCGGTTTCGAGAAGGTGCCCGGCGAGATCGGTGTCTACCTCGAGCGCGGAGACGTCCTGCTGCACGACGGATACCTGTGGCATTCCGCGGCGCGCGCCACCGACGACGACACCACCCGCCGGCATGTGCGCGGCGGGTTCTTCGCCGGGACCCGGCCACCCGTCGGCGCCCCGGCCGAGTTCGTCAAGAACGCCGCCCGCTGAAACCCCGTGCCGCTGAAGCCCTGTGCTGCTGAACCGCACGACGTCACCGATCGGCCGCCGGGCTCAGAACCGACCGCCGACCCCGATCCGGCCGGAACTCGACGACCCGCCGAACGACCCGGGACTGCGCCCACCACTGGTGTAGCCGCCCCCGAAACCACCACCACCGAAACCGCCACCGCCGCGCATCGTCCCGCGCAAGAAGCTGTCGACCAGAATGCCACCGAGAACCGCTCCGGCCGTCGATGATCCGTGCGCGCGCGGTTGCTGACCCTGCTGCCACCCGACCACGTCACCCTGTGCGGCCATCAGCGCCTGATCGGCCAGCGAGCCCGCGCGCCGGGCCGCATCGGCGGCCGCGAGGGGATCGGTGGCGCCGGTGTTCTGCGCGCTGGCCAGCAATCGCTCGGCCTCGGAGAGGCGGGTCCGCGCGACCGACTGCACCGCACCGCGTCGGGTGCCGATGAAATCGCGTGCCGCCGACACCTTGGCCTGCGCCGATGTCAGTGCGGCACCGAGCATCTCGGACCGTCTGGTGCGTTCGGCGGCAGCCCCGCGCGCGGTGTCGAGAGCCTTGTCCAGCGCGGCGTCGGCGTCGACGAGCGCGGTGAACACGCCGAGCGGGTCGGCGTCGAATCCGGTGCGCGCGGACTGCAGGGCCGTGGTCGCCGTCGCGACCGCCGACGCCAGCTCCGGCCCGCCGTCGGCACCGAGCTGCGTGGCCTCGGCCAGCTCTCCCTCGACCTCGGTGATCAGTGCCGGCATCCGGGAGTGCGCGGCGGCGATGTTGCCCTCGGCGTTGTCGATGGCGTCGAGCAGGTGGGTCGCCTGGGTGATCGCGCCCTCGGCGGCGCGGATGTCGGCGACCGCCGGACCCTGTTCGCCGGCCGGCCGGGCGATCGCCTCGCGACCCTGATCGGCGCTGCGCTCGGCGAATCCGATCTCCTGACGCGCCAGCTCCACGTTGTGCAGGATCGAGGCGCACTGCTGCGCACCGTGGCGAGCGACGAGTGCCTCGAGCTGCCGGGCCGAGGCGTCGGCGCGGGTACGCAGATCGACCAGCCGCCGGGTGATCTCGTCGAACCGGGCGTCGGCGTTGATCAGCAGGTTGCGCATCTCGTCGAACGCGGCCACCTGCGCGTCGAGCGCGCCGTCGGCGTCGGTGCAGGCGGTGATGATCTGCAGCAGCATCGATCGTTGCTCGTCGGGTGTCTCGGGGATGTTGTCGTCGAGACGCTGCCGCACCGTGAACGACGCCGCCAGCGCCTCACGCGCTCGCGCCACCGCAGCGGTGAACGGAGCGGTCTGCGCCTCACCGAACTCCCCAACCGCGAGCCGCAATTCCTCCTCGCTGGTGCGGATCGCGTTGTCGGTGTCGGTGAGCACCTCCCGCGACCACGGGTCGAGCACATCGAGCGGTTGCGCGGCCAACTGGTCGACGGTCAGTTCTTGCTCCCGCAGCGTCTCGAGCCCGCTGTCGAGGGCGCGGCGCTTGCGTCGACGGGAGTAAACCCACATCCCACCCGCCCCGACGACGGCGACACCGGCCACCGAGCCGGCGACGATCAGCCCGGTGTGCGACGGGGTGAGGGCATCGGAGAGGCCATCGGCGGCAGCGACGCCGGCGCCCGGAAAGTTGCCCTTCTTGAGAGCGGGGACGACGTCGCCGGTGGCGATGTCGGACAGGTTCGACTGGGTCACCCCGTCAACGGAACCGATGGTGCCGAGCCAATAGGCGCGATCCTCGGTGGCGACGGCGAGCAACACCTCGTGATCGTCGAGCCCGCTGAGTTCGGCGGCCTTGCGACCCCACTGCTCCGGGGTCTGACCGTCGAAATTCTTGACGTAGACCACCCACAGCTGAACGCTGTGATCGTTGTACAGGTTGTCGGTCGCGGTCTGGATCTGGGTGCGCTGATCGACCGACAGGACGCCGGCCGGGTCGGAGATCGGCTCGGGCAGCCGGCTCGGCGGCTCCGCGTGGGCGGCGCCCGTCCCGAGCAGAAGCGGCCCGAACAGGACGGCAGCGAGAAGCATCACCGCCGCAAACCCGAAGGTGGTCGGCGAGACACGCCCCGATGATCGCATCGCGTGCCGGGTCTGCCCCGGCGATCCCGAACACAGCATGACACTCAATCTAGGGCATCAGTGCGCAGGTTACGGCGAGGTGAGGTGCGTCGGGCGACGACCGACTTGCCCGTAATGCGGCCCACCGCCGGTGGCAGGTCGCCGGTATTGCCGGGGTCGGCGGGTCCGGGCTTGCGCGCAGCGCGCTTCGGTGCCAACCTTGCTTCGCAAGGTGCGCTTGTTCGCTGAGGCTCCTTCGCGGAAACAGGCCAGCGACCCCGAACGTCGAGAGACGCCAAGGGTCAGGACAGATTCATTCGGATCAAGGGTGAGTCCCGATTGGCTCCCGTCGTCGTACGGGTGACGCCGCGAAGTGCCAAAGGTCTGACGAGGAGACGTAGGAGGTGGGCACATGAGTGACGGCCCGTCTATATCCGGTACCCGGCGCTGACACGGGTACCACCCCCCATTGATCAACTGACTCTTCCGGCTGCCCGCCGGTTCGTTGTCGTGCCCGCGTAGCCGCACGACCGATCCGACGCGGCCGTTCACTGCTGTGCCATCGGGTGGCTGACGCCCGAGGAGTCCACTGTGCCAACGGCACTGGCCCGCCAATGGCACCTCTCACCAATGACACTGTCCGCGAAAGGCTTTCAGACATGACCACAGTATTGCGTCGGGGTGCGCCGCCGACCGCCGGGCGCCCCGAGCGGGTGCGTCCGCGCGCCTGGCCCGCCGACATCCTGGTACTCGTCGGGGCCGCGGCCCTGATCTGGTGCATCATCACCCTGGCCCACGCCATGGGCGCACCCGCCGACTTGGCCGGTGCCCCTTCGTCGATCGACACCGATCCCGCGAAACTTCCCTACTACGCGGCACGTTCGCTTCTCCGGATGTTCATCGGCCTGGGGTTGTCGATCGTGTTCACCCTCGTGTACGCGACGCTGGCGGCCCGGTCGCGGCGCGCGCGGACGGTGCTGTTGCCGATTCTCGATATCCTGCAATCGGTTCCGATCCTCGGCTTCCTGTCGGTGACCGTGACGTTCTTCGTCGCCCTGTTCCCCGGATCGGAGCTCGGCCTGGAGTGCGCCTCGATCTTCGCGATCTTCACCTCGATGGCCTGGAACATCACGTTCGCGTTCTACCAGTCGCTCGTCAGCCAGCCCCGCGATCTCACCGAGGCCGCGGTGAACCTGAGAATGACTCGTTGGCAACGATTCTGGCGGCTCGACGTGCCCAGCGGCCTGATCCCGATGGTGTGGAACGCAATGATGAGCTTCGGTGGTGCGTGGTTCTTCCTCACCGCGTCGGAGGCGGTCACCGTCGGCGGCAAGTCCTACGCGCTGCCGGGGATCGGCGCCTATGTCGCCTCGGCGTCGGATGCCGGTCAGCTGTTCCGGATCTGGTGGGCGATCCTGACGATGGTGATCGTCGTCGTCGCCCTCAACGCGGTGTTCTGGAGCCCGCTGACCGCCTGGGTTGAGCGGTTCCGCATCGAGAACTCGGCATCGGGCGTGGAACCCAAGTCGGTGATGCTCTCGCTGCTGCGCCGATCGAACGCCGGCCGGGCCGCGGGCATCGTGTTCGCGCCGGTGTCCGCGTTCCTCGATCGGGTCTGCGGATTCCTCGGTGGCCGTACGCAACCGGTGACCACGACCACCGTGACCCGCCGCCGCACCGGTGACGTCATCTTCGTCGTCGCGGTGCTCGCGGTCCTGGTCTACACGACGTGGCGGGTGGTCGAATCGATCGCGGCCTGGGCCGATCTCAGCACCGTCGGCAGCGTGTTCGCCATGGGTCTGGCGACCATGGCGCGCGTGGTGGTGCTGATGATCGTCGCCAGCGCGATCTGGGTGCCGATCGGTGTGATCATCGGACTCAACTCGAGGCTGACCCGGATGCTGCAGCCGGTGGTGCAGGTGTGTGCCAGTTTCCCGGCGAACTTCCTGTTTCCCATGGTGATGGCCGTGTTCATCGCCTGGCACATTCCGCTGAACATCGGCGGCATCGTCCTGATGGCCCTCGGCACGCAGTGGTACATCCTGTTCAACGTGATCGCCGGGGCGGGCGCGATCCCCAACGATCTGCTCGAGGCGTCCCGCGACATGCGGCTGCCCCGGGTGTTGCGTTGGCGATATGTGTTGCTGCCGGGCATCTTCGCCAGTTTCGTCACCGGCGGCATCACCGCGGCCGGCGGGGCGTGGAACGCCTCCATCGTCGCCGAATTCGTCAGTTACAACGGCACCGACCACCATGCCTACGGGCTGGGCAACTACATCGCCGAACAGACCGCGTCGTCGGCGCCGGGACACACCGCGCTGCTGTTGCTGGGCATCGTCGTGATGTGTCTGTTCGTCGTCGCCACCAACGCCGCCTTCTGGCGCCGGCTCTATGCCCTTGCCGAGCGCCGCTACTCACTGTGAAACTGCTTGCGAAAGAGGAATTCCCATGACCGTCACCATCACCGACGAGAAGACCCGAGGTGCCATCGTGCCCGCGCCCCTGATCGAGATCAGCGGACTGACCAAGAGTTTCGACGGCGCGCGGGGCGACGTGCTGACCGTGCTCGACGGCATCGACCTCCGTATCGAACCCGGTGAGATCGTCGCCCTGCTCGGACGTTCCGGCTCGGGCAAGTCGACGCTGCTGCGTATCATCGCCGGGCTGATCCCGGCCAGCACCGGATCGGTACTCGCCAACGGCAAGGAGTTGTCGGGGGCCAACGCCTCGACGGCCATGGTCTTCCAGTCGTTCGCGCTGATGCCGTGGCTGACGGTGCAGGCCAACGTCGAGCTCGGGCTCGCCGCGCTCGGTGTGAGCCCCGACGAGCGGCGTCGGCGGGCCTTGGCCGCCATCGACACCATCGGACTCGACGGCTTCGAATCCGCCTACCCGCGTGAGCTTTCCGGTGGCATGCGGCAACGCGTCGGATTCGCGCGGGCGCTCGTACTGCAGCCGGACCTACTGCTGATGGACGAGCCGTTCTCCGCCCTCGACGTGCTGACCGCGGAGAACCTGCGCAACGAGTTGATCGATCTGTGGACCGGATCGGACTTCCCGACCAAGAGCATCTGCATCGTGACCCACAACATCGAGGAGGCGGTGCTGCTCGCCGACCGCGTCGTCGTCCTCGGTTCCAAGCCCGGCCGCATCATCCACGAGGCACGAGTGCCGATGCCCCGGCCCCGGGATCGGGAGTCGCCGCAGTTCGTGTCGTTGGTCGACGAGCTGTACGGGGTGCTCACCGGGCGGTTCGACCCCAACGGGTCGGTGACCGAGCCGAATGCCGTTGCCGTCGAGGCGACCCCGGTGAACCGGCCGCTGCCCGCCGCGTCGGTCGGCGGGATCGCCGGACTCATCGAGATCCTCGTCGCGCAAGGTGGTGACGCCGATCTGCCCGACCTCGCCACCACCCTCAACTTCGAGATCGACGACCTCCTCCCGCTCGTCGACGCCGCGGTGCTGCTCGGCCTGATGGAGGCCCGGGACGGTGACCTGCACATCACCGACGTCGGCACGCGGTTCGACGGCGCCAGCATCCAGGACAGCAAGGAGATCTTCGCCACCCAGGCCAGCACGCGGGCGCCGTTGGTACGCACCATCATCCGCGCCCTGCGCAGCAGTGCCGACGGCAAATTGCGGGCTGGGTTCTTCCTCGACCTGCTCAGCCGCGGCTTCGGCACCGTCGACGCCGAACGGCAGTTCGCGATCGCCGTGGACTGGGGACGCTACGGGGAGATGTTCGACTACGACTCGGACTCCGACCAGGTCTCGCTCGATCCGGCGTTCAAGGGGTGAGTGCCCATTGCGCCCAAGGATGAGCCCTGCGCTCGGCGTCACGACGTGGCGCCGAGCGTGCGGTGCCGCGGTGGCATCGGCACGAAGCCGGCCGTGCGGCGCTGATAGTCGGCGTACTCCGGGTACTTGGCCAACGTGATCGACTCGGTGAACTTCGTCGACCCGACGAACAACAGGGTCAAGAGGACGGCGCCGAGGACGGTCGGCTGCAGTACCGTGCCGGCCGCCGTCGCGCCGAACGCGAAGATCACCCACCACTGCGCCTGTTCGCAGAAGTAGTTGGGGTGACGGCAGTAGCGGAACAGGCCCTCGGTGAGGAAGCGAGACGGCGGCTCGACGCCCTGCGCCAGCGCCGCCTCCGCCTTGCGTCGGTAGAACTCCCATTGCTTCTGGTCGGCAACGGTTTCACCGGCGAGGAACGCCACGAACAGCAGGGTGAGGATCACGTCGAGCACACCGAAACCGCCGGGATGGCGCAGCGCGGTGTAACCCGGCAGGGAGATCAGCACCAGCAGCAGATTCTGGTAGATGACGATGAAGAACAGGTTGAACAGGGCGAACTGCCATCCGCTCATCTTCGATCGGAGGATCTGCCATCGGTAGTCCTCCATGCCGGTGTAGCCACCGCGTCGGGCGAAGTTGAACGTCAATCGTGCGCCCCACGCGGTGACCAGTACCGTCATCACCCACAGCCGTGGGTCGTCGAAACCGGCTGCGCCGCAGAAGATCCACATGTAGACCACCGGGGTGATCGACCAGATCCGATCCACCCACGAGGTGTCGCCGGTGATCAGCGACGCCACCCAGCATCCTGCACAGACGACTGCCGCGACGATTCCGACGACCCACAGCACCGACATGGCGTCAGCTCATCCGCGCCAGCGGCACAGTGCCTCGACGGCGGTCATGTCGTAGTCGGGGCCGGTGATGCCCACGGTCAGCAGGGTCACGCCTTCGGCGCTGATGGCGTCGGCGTCGCGGAGCAGGGCATCGACATCGTCCTTGTATTGCACGCCCGCGGACCGCTCGATGGTCTCGGGGTCGCGGCCGGCGGCGGCGCAGTGCTCGGCGAGCACGGTGGACTTGTGGCGGTAGGTCTCGACGTCGTTGAAGCCGTGCCACGCGTCGCCGTACTGCGCGACGAGCGGCAGCGTCTTGCGCTCGCCGCTTCCGCCGATCAGCACCGGGATGTGGCGGGTGGGAGCCGGATTGAGCTTCTTCAGCCGCGAGTCGATACGCGGCAACGCCTCTGCCAGATCGGCGAGTCGCGAACCCGCGGTCCCGAACTCGTAGCCGTATTCGTCGTAGTCCTTCTGGAACCAGCCGGCGCCGATCCCGAGGATCAGCCGGCCGCCGGAGATGTGGTCGACGGTGCGTGCCATGTCGGCGAGCAGTTCGGGGTTGCGGTAGGAGTTGCAGGTGACCAGCGCGCCGATTTCCACGCGCTCGGTCTGCTCGGCCCAGGCGCCGAGCATCGTCCAGCACTCGAAGTGGGCGCCCTCGGGATCGCCGTAGAGCGGATAAAAGTGATCCCAGTTGAAGATGACGTCGACGCCGGCATCCTCGGCGCGCAGGACCGCGTCGCGGATGAGGGAATAGTCGGGAGCGTGCTGGGGCTGGATCTGGACACCGATGCGAATGGGGAATGCCATGGGTCCCAGTCTGCCCCCACGGGCGGGGTGTGCGCACCCCCCGGTTCTCAGTGGTTCACTTCGTCGCCCTGGGCGCCACTTCTTGCCGCTGGGGCAAGGGGCGTCGACGTTCGGGTGCGGTCGTGCCAGAGTCGAGGCATGAGCACCACAGACCGCAATCCCCACACCGCGGACGAATGGGATGCGCGGTATTGCGATACCGACAGGTTGTGGACGAGCGACGTCAATCCCGCACTACCGATCGAGGTTTCGGACCTGACGCCGGGTACCGCGCTGGAGGTGGGTTCCGGTGAGGGAGCAGACGCCCGGTGGCTCGCCGACCACGGCTGGCAGGTCACCGCGCTCGACATCTCCCAGGTCGCCGTCGACCGCGCGCGGGAGATCGATACGCGTCCGGCGATCACCTGGTTGCAGGCCGATCTCGTCGTTGACGATGTCCCGGGTCGCGATTTCGCACTGGTCACCGCCCACTACTTCCCGATTGCAGCGGCCGACGTGGCGGTGGCGGGCAAGCTCATCGATGCGGTCGGACCAGGCGGAACGCTGCTGGTGGTGGCACATGCCCCCGAGGGCGTGCGTGCCCACGGCTTCGATCCGGCCGACTATGTTCAGCCCGACGACATCGCCGAGATGCTGGGCGACGGTTGGCAGGTGATCACGCACGAGACCCGTGAACGGGGGCGCCCTGCCGGCGGTGGTCACCACATCAACGATGTGGTGCTGCGGGCGCGGCGCACGTAGATCGCTAGTTCTGGCCGTGAGCGTCGACGACGCGCGCGATCCGTTCGATCGCTTCGGTCAGTACCTCGGGTGAGCACGCGACGTTGATCCGCGCGAATCCGTTGCCCTGATCGCCGAAGGCGGGACCCCGGTGGAGGGCGACGCGCCCTTCATCGAGGATCGGTCCGGCCGGGTCGTCGCCGAGGCCGGTGTCGCCGAAGTCGAGCCAGGCGAGGTACGACGCGTGTGGTCGGGTGTAGCGGACCCGTGGAAGATGTTGTGCAAGAAGCTGCTCCAGAAGGTCAAGGCTCTCGCCGATGGTGTCGAGCGTCGCTGCGAGGTAGTCGTCGCCGTGGGCGTAGGCGGCCGCGGACGCGGCGCGGCCGAGGATACTGGTCCGGAAGGCCACCTCGTGCGGTTGTCGTCGAACGACCGCGCGCATGAGGTCACTCCCAACGACGGTGAGCGCGCACTTGGTGCCGGCGATGTTGAACGCCTTGCTCGCGGAATGGGCGGCGATGCCGACCTTGCGAGCGGCACCGCTGACGGACAGGAACGGCACGAAGGGTGGAGCCTCCGGCGTGATGCTCGACGGGTGCACCAGCGGGGCGTGGATCTCGTCGCTGACGACGACGGCACCGTGATCGTCGGCCATCTCCGCCAGGGCGACGAGATCCTCGCGCGGATGCACGAGGCCGAGCGGATTGTGCGGATGGCACAGCAGGATTGCGCGTGCGCCCGCAGCGAATTCCGCGCCGATCGCGTCGAGATCGAGGCGGTAGCCGGTGGGACGCGCGGGGTCTGCGACGAGGGGAGTCTCGACGAGTGTTCCGCCGGCTTCCGGGATGAGTTCGAAGAACGGCGGGTACACCGGTGGCGTGATGATCACGCGGTCGCCGGGTGAGATCGCGGCTCGGAGTGCTTCGACGATCACCACGCTGACGTCGGTGGTGAGGTGCACGTCGTCGGGGTCGACCTGCCAGCCCCAGTGCCGTTCGGCGAATCCGGAGAACGCCGGTCCCACGTTGCCGGTGGTGCCGGCGTACCCGAGGTCGGAGGTCTCGATCTGGGTGCGCATGGCGTTGGCCACGACCGGCGCGATCGGATAGTCCATCTCCGCCACGAACAACGGCAATACGTCGTCGGGGTAGGTGCGCCACTTCTCGCTGTTGCGCCGACGCAGCTCCGCCAGCGACGGCGCCGTCGGTCTCGGCAGCTCTCGACCGGTCATGTCCTCTTGTCTAGCACCGCTGTGGGGGTTTCGATGTCGGGGGTCTCGGGGGTCTCGAGGCCTCGTCGCTGGCGCTCCTGCGCACCTCGACCATCGGGAGGGGGAGGCGCAAGCGATCACAGAAGACCGCCGGGAAATCTCATCCTCGGTGGTCGAGGTGCCGAGGAGCGATAGCGGCGTTCCCCTTCTTCCGGTGGTCGAGGTGCCGAGGAGCGTTAGCGACGAGCCTCGAGACCTGTTGCACCGCTGCTGGTTTCCGACCCTGGACCGAAGCATGTGACGGTCTAGAGTCCGCGGTCGCCGAGGAGTTGGGCGAGTCGGGTGTCGACCGGCGAGTCCGGGCCAGGGTCAGGGTGGAGGATTTCGACGAGGTCGTAGTAGCCGTGTCCGATCGGGACTCGGCTGCGTCGGATTCGGTTGGTGGGCAGCATCGAGTCCCGGTCGTCGCTTGTGGCGAGATCGGTATCAGCACTGGCAGCGGCCCTACTTGGTGGTGGGTCGGGTGGTGGATGCAACTCCGCGCGCACTGTGTCGAGGGTGGCGCGGAAGGTGGCCTCGACGTCGGGGAGCGCGTTGGTGCGTTTCGGGTTCGGTTCAGCTGCGCCGATGGGGGTGTTGTTGCGCCACCAGCAGCGTCCGGCCCACGGCCCGTCCCGATAAATCCCGGTCGTGAATTGTCCGGGTTTGTCGCCGACCATCCGGTTGTGTTTGCCGCAGGCGGGGGCGAGGTCACCGATGTTGGTGAGCCCACCTTTCGCATGATCCTTGGTGGCGTGATGAATTTCCACGTGCGCGGCAGGTTGGGTACACCCGGGATACGAGCAGTACTCGCCACCGTCTTTGGCGAACAACGCGATCCGTTCGCCTTGACTCGCCAACCGCGCCCGACCCAAATACAGGGGCAGGCGGGTGTGGTCGTCGAACACCGCCAACCAGGGTTGGCTGTGGGCCGCCAATGCGATGACATCGGTGATCGGCAGCAGGGTGCCGGTCGCCGTGACGCCCATCCCGGTTTGGGCGATCAGGTCGGACAGCGATGCTTTGATGATCAGGTGCGGCGGCAGCCCGCGATGCGATTGCGGGCCGAGTCCCACATCCAGTCCGGCGCGTAGGACTGCTTCCAACGCATCATGGTTGCGTTGCACCTGATCGCGGTGATCGCGGGCTGCGGCGGCCGTCAACGCGTCGGGGTCGGCGTCGTCGCGACTGCCGGTCGGGGGAGTCGGGGTCGGTGGGGTTGTTCATTCCGGGGGCTGCCCACGCGGCGAGTACTGCTTCGAGGTGTGCGGTCAAGGTGGGGGTCATTTGTCCGGTCAGGCCACTCATTTTTTGGGCGTCTTGACGCCCGATGCGAATCTGGCGGTGCCGTTGCCGATCAGCATCGTCGGTCAACTCACCGTCGGGGTCGAGGTGCGCCAACACCCGTGCCCCCAAGATCCGAAGATCAGACGGGGTGTGGGTGCGGGCGAACCCGGCCATCGTGGCGTCGGCCGACATTTTCTCGTCGAACGGCACTGTCGCGGGGACACGGTCCAACACATCGATCACCACCGCCGCATGCGAAGGGCCGGCCGCCCCGGAGGCCATCGCTTCGGCCAACGCCGGATATTTCGGGGCGGCGACCTCGCCGGTGAAGGTGTGGAAGGTGGCGGTCGCTGTGAGTTGTTTCCACCGCCGCCACGGTTCCGACACACGCAACAAGCCGATCATGGCGTCGATGATCGACCCGAACCCGTACTCCCGCGCCAAATGACGGTCGGAGAACTCGACGATCTGCCGATCCCCCTGGACGGTGACGCAGGTGATCAACCGCTCGGTGGACTGAGCAACCGACACCAGGTCATCGTTGGACAGGCCGGTCAGGTCATCCGATGCCAGCGAATCGACCAAGCGGTGGGCGAGGGCGATTTTCTGGGTGGTCGACAACCCGGACACGTCAGGGAGTGTCGTGTCGACCATCATTGCTCACCCCCCGGCGATAAGCGCACATGCGTTTGCGCGCTGTTGTGTTCGATTCCATGCCGGGTTTGTCGGGTTGGCAAGGGGTTGTCGAAAGTTTTTTCGTACGGGTTTGGTGGTGGGGTTTCAGCGTCGATTCGGCAGGGCCTCGAGGCTCGGCGCCTGGGGCGCCTCGCACCTCGACCATCGAGGGGGAAGCACCTCGACCACCGATCGGGGAAGGACCTCGACCACCGATCGGGGAGCGTCTCGGCCGTCGATCGGGAAGCGTCTCGTCCACCCGGGCGGGAATGCGTTTCGACCAGTGGTTGGGGAGCGCGTTGACAATTGAAGTAGTATTCGACCATACGTTCGATGCGCGTATGCGCCGGATAGAAGGGCTCGACCGATGCGCATCGACAGCGGGACGAGACGGGAGGCATCAATACTCCACGCCGACCTGGACTCCTTCTATGCCTCCGTCGAGCAGCGTGACGATCCGGCGCTGCGGGGTCGGCCGGTCATCGTCGGTGGTGGAGTGGTGTTGGCCGCCAGTTACGAGGCGAAGGCGCGCGGTGTCCGGACGCCGATGCCCGGCCGGGAGGCGCGGGCACTGTGTCCCGATGCGATCGAGGTACGCCCTCGGTTCGAGGCGTACATGGAGGCCAGTCGAGCGGTCTTCGAGATCTTCCGCGACACAACGCCTCTCGTCGAGGGGATCTCCGTGGATGAGGCATTCCTCGATGTGGCCGGTCTCCGGCGTCTCGTCGGCGATCCGGTCGCCATCGCCGAGACCCTGCGGTCCCGCGTACGCACCGAGGTCGGCTTACCGATCACGGTCGGTCTCGCGCGCACGAAGTTCCTCGCCAAGGTGGCAAGCGCCGTCGGCAAGCCCGACGGGCTTCTCGAGGTCGCGCCGGGTACCGAACTGGCGTTTCTGCACCCGCTTCCGGTCCGCCGGCTCTGGGGTGTCGGTCCCGTGACGGAGGCCAAACTCGCCGACGCGGGGGTCGCGACGGTCGGTGACATGGCGCGTCTGGGCCAGAAGGCGTTGTGCCACATCGTCGGTCCCGGCGCCGGCCGACACCTGTTCGCCCTGTCGCTCGCGCAGGACCCGCGGCGTGTCGAGACCGGCAGGCGGCGCAGCTCGATCGGTTCACAGCGGGCCCTCGGCCGCAGGCCCCGGCCCGAGGCTGAGATCGAGGCGACGATCATCGCCATCGTCGAACGGCTCGGCAAGCGACTGCGCGGCGCCGATCGTGTCTGCCGAACCGTGGTGCTGCGCTTGCGTTTCGACGACTTCTCCCGCGCCACGCGCTCGCGCACGCTGCCCGAGGCCACCGACCGCACCCAGGTACTGATGGGTTGTGCCCGGGCGTTGTTCGACGACGCCCTGCCCCTCATCCGGGAACGCGGGTGCACGCTGATCGGGCTGTCGCTGGCCAGCCTCGACGACTCCGACTCGCTGCAGATGACCCTGCCCTTCGACGACGATCATCAGCCGGAACTCGACGCCACGATGGACGAACTCCGTAACCGCTTCGGCCGGGACTCCGTCACCCGCGCGGTGCTCGTCGGACGCGACCATGGCGACGACGCCCCGATGCTGCCCGACTGAACCGGACGACACGGTGCGCAAAATGCGCAAAACACGACTTACGAGCACAACAGTGACTGTGATCCGCATTACCCACAGACTCCTCGTGTAGCCGACGACACCGCAGAGTCGTCGGGAAACACGGCAGAAAGTTCAGGCAATGTTGGTAGCACTCGGGTTGGCGATGGTCGCCACCTTCATGTTCCTCATCATCACCAAACGCGCGACACCCGTTGTCGCACTGATCCTGGTTCCCGTCGCCTTCGGCCTCTTCGCCGGCGCGGGCCTCGGGATCAGCGACATGATCAAGGACGGCATCAAGGAGCTCGCCCCGACCGCGGCGATGCTGTTCTTCGCGATCATCTTCTTCGGCATCATGATCGACGTCGGCCTGTTCGACCCGATCATCCGCTTCATCGTCCGCATGGTGCGCAACGATCCGGCCCGGCTCGTCGTCGGTACCGCGGTCCTCGCGGCCGTGGTGTCACTCGACGGCGACGGATCGACCACCTTCATCATCACCACCGCGGCACTCTTGCCGCTGTACCTGAAACTCGGTGTCTCCCCGGTGGTTCTGACCGTCGTCGCCGGCCTGGCCAACGGCACCATGAACATCCTTCCGTGGGGCGGGCCGACAGCCCGCGCGGCCAGTGCGCTCAAGATCGACACCAACGACGTCTTTCTCCCGATGGTGCCCGCACTCGCTATCGGCATGCTCGTCGTTCTGGCGTTCGCCTACCACCTCGGCGTGCTCGAGCGTCGTCGCATCGGCCGCATGGAAATCAAGGACTCGATGCTGGCCCCGAGCGAGGAACTCGTCCTCGCCGGAGCAGGCGGTGGCAGTGGCACCGACACGCCCACCGGCCGTCGACGCTTCCGCGGTCGCGGAACCAGCAGCGCGGCAACCGGTTCCGGCGCCGGTGGCGACTCGGCCGGCCCCGCCTTGACCGGCGACCTGCCCGCCCAACCCCACGACGATGCAGCTCACGACGACTCCGACGCCACGGCCTCCTTCACCGGCGTGCTCGACCCGAACCGGAAGTCGCTGCGGCCCAAACTGTTCTGGATCAACGCCGCACTCACCGTGGCGCTGCTGGCGATCCTCGGCATGGACGTCGTCGCCATCCCGGTGCTGTTCATGATCTTCGCCGGAATCGCTCTCGCGGTGAACTTCCCGCACATCAAGGACCAGCAGGAGGCCATCACCCGGCACAGCTCGAGCATCGTCTCGGTGGTCGCGATGGTGCTCGCCGCCGCGGTGTTGACCGGCGTGTTCAGCGGAACCGGCATGGTCGATGCGATCGCGCACTGGATGGCCGACGGCATCCCGACCTGGATGGGCCCGCACATGGCCGTGGTCATCGGCGTGCTGTCGATCCCGCTGACCTTCCTGATGTCCAACGACGCCTTCTACTTCGGTGTGCTGCCGGTGCTTTCGGAGACCGCCACCCGCTACGGCATCGACCCCGCCGAGATGGCGCGCGCATCGATCACCGGTCAGACCTTCCATATGCAGAGCCCGCTGGTTCCGGCGATCCTGTTGCTCGTCGCGCTCGCCGGCGTCGGACTGGCCGATCACCACAAGAAGGTGCTGTGGCGTGCGGCGGTGGTCTCGCTGGTGATGCTCCTCGCCGGCTGCCTGTTCGGCGCCATCCCCTTCTGACGATCCCCGACCGGGTCGCCGCAAACCGGATCTCCCTGTCGGCCGATCCCTCCCACGCCTAGGCTGACCGCATGCGATTGCGAACGCAGGTACTGCTCCTGCAACTCGCCGTCATCGCGGTCAGCCTCGGCGTCGGTTTTGGCGTCGTGGTCTACGGATCCGACGACCGGGTCCGCGACGAATACGCCCAACGGGCCCTGGCCATCGCCCAGACCATGGCCGACGATCCCGACGTCGTCGCCTCCGTCGCCGCACATCAGGGCACCGACCTCGACCGAGCCGAACTCGTGAACTCGTCCCTGCAACGCCAGGCGACCGCCGTGGCCCGCAGCACCGGTGCGCTCTTCGTGGTCATCGCCAACGCCGACGGAATCCGGTTGGCCCACCCCGACATCGACGAGGTCGGAGTGCACGTCTCCACCGATCCGTCCCGGGCGCTGTCCGGCCAGATCGACATCACCACCGATCGGGGAACACTGGGCGACTCGGTCCGCGCAAAGGTGCCCATCCTGCAGCCCGGGCTGACCCGTCCGATCGGCCTGGTCAGTGTCGGCGTCTCGACGCAGAAACTCACCCGCGACACCCGCCGCGACATCCTCGCCACCGGGCTCATCGCGCTCGTGGCCCTCGCCGTCGGTGCGGTGGGGTCGGTGCTGCTGGCCCGCCGATGGCGGCGCCTGACCCTCGGACTGGAGCCCGACGACCTCGCCGAACTCGTGCGTGAGCAACGGGCCGTGCTGCACTCGCTCGATGACGGTGTCCTCGCCGTCGACAGCGCGAACGTGCTGCGGGTCGCCAACGAACGCGCCCGCCGACTGCTGGAGTTGTCCGCGCCGGTGGGCACGCCCGTCGACGCGCTCGGCCTGACGCCCCGGGTGCGTGGTGTGGTCGAAACGCCGACGCCTGAGCCGGTCGCCGCCACCGTCGGGGATCGGATCGTGCTCGTGTCGTCCCATCGGGTCACCGCCGACGGACGTGACCTGGGCATGGTGCTGTCGGTGGTGGATCGCACCGACGTCGAGGAACTCACCCGCGAGGTCGACGCCGTACGCGCGATGAGTGTGGCCTTGCGCGCGCAACGCCACGAGGCCGCCAACCGCATGCACGTGCTCGCGGGATTGTTGCGGCACGACAACGTCGACGAGGCGCGGGCCTACCTCGACGATCTGACCGGACCGCACGCACGCACCGTCGACGGCATCGAGAACGTCGACGAACCGCACCTGCAGGCATTCCTCGAGGCCAAGGCCAGTCATGCACGTGAACGCGGTGTCACCCTGCGTCTCGGCCCTCAGACGTGGGTGGCGGGCGCGCTCACCGATGCGGTCACGGTGACCGCGGTGGTCGGCAACCTCGTCGACAACGCCATCGACGCCGCGGCCGGCAGCGAGGGGGCCGGCGGCGAGGGGGCCGAGGTGGAGGTGGAACTGCTGACTGATCCGGGCACGGGCGCCGACGACGGTACGACAGTAGCGACACTGTTGGTGACGGTGGCCGATTCGGGACCGGGCATCGCTTTCGACGATCCGGCGGAGATCTTCACCGAGGGCGTCACCACCAAGACCGACCCTGCCGTCCCCGGCGGCCGGGGAATGGGCATGTCGATCGTCCGGCAACTCGCACGGCGAATCGGCGGTGACGTGACCATCGCCGAGCCGGGCGGAACCGGGCGCGGCGGTGCGGTATTCGTGGCCCGGCTACCGGGCGTCATCGAGGAGGGAGACCGGTCATGACAGGCGAGACGCCAAGCACCGACGGCCACGGCGTGCTGATCGTCGACGACGACTTCCGGGTTGCCGCATTGCATTCCGCGATCGTCACGGCGGTCCGCGGATTCCGGGTGGTCGCCCGCGCCGGGACTCTGGCGCAGGCGCGCACCGCGCTCGCCGAACACCCCGACATCGAGCTGGTGTTGCTCGATGTCTACCTGCCCGACGGTTCCGGCATCGACCTGCTTGCCGAATTGCGTTGTGACTGTTTCATCGTCGGCGCCGAGACCGACGCGCGGGCGGTGCGCGCGGCCACCCGCGGGGGTGCGTTGGCCTATCTGATCAAACCCTTCGCCGACACCGAGTTGGCGCGTCGCCTGGCCGGTTACGCGCACTATAGGCGGGTGCTCGACGCGCCTCGGGTCGACCAGGCGCAGGTCGATGCGGCGTTGTCGGGGCTGCGGTTCGGGACGGCGCCCGCCGAGCGGTCCTCGGGCGCCTCGCCGACCGAGCAGCGGATCCTCGAGTTGTTCGCCGACACCGACGAGGGGTTGTTCGCCGACCAGGTCTCCGACGCCATCGGCATCTCGGCGGCCACCGCCCGCCGGCACCTCGCGGCGCTGGTGTCGGCGGGACGGTTGGTCATGTCATTGCAGTACGGCGGCACCGGACGCCCACGGCAGGAGTATCGCAAGCCGCGCACGTGATCAGCCCGCTTGCAACCTCACACAGGCGATGATGGCTTCGTGCGAAGGTTTCGGGAGTCGAGTGCGTTGTCGGCATTTCAGATGTCGGACGCCCCGCTGGACACGGCGGGTGCGCTACGCGCGCTCGCGGCTGGCGGCACCCTCCTGATACTCGGTGTGCTGCTCGGCGACTGGGCCAGGCTGGGGGTCGCCTATCTCGGCGCCGCGTGTTCGGTGGCGTTCGTGATCGGCGAAAGCTACCGGGTCCGGTTCACCGTGCTCGCGGCGGCGTCTGCGGGTGCCGCGGTGGGGATCGTCGTCGGTGGCTCGACGACCGGCCACGGCGTGCTGCCGATCATCCTCGTCGCGGTGGTGGCCGCAGCGGTGTCGGGGCTGGTCGGCGTCGTCGGGCCAGGCGGACCCGCCTTCGGGATGATGCTCAGTATCGGTGTCGCCTACGGCCAGTTCGGTGGTTCGGGGCTGAGCCCGCTGAACCAGGCGGTGTGGTACCTCGTCGGCGCATTGGTGGTCGGCGTGGCCGACTTCGCCGAGTGGCCGTTCCGGGCCGGCCTCCGACGATCTCCGCTCGCCACGACGACCGACACGCAGCCGCACTCGATCAGAGGCGATGCCGTTCGGGTCCTGAACAGGATGCGCACCCCGGCAGCGGTCCACAACAGTGTTCGGACGGCGCTGTGCCTCGGTGTTGCCACCGCGATCACCGTCGCTGTACACGCCCCGCAGCACGGGTTCTGGTTGCCGCTGACAGTGGCTGTCATCGTCCGGCCCGAGTACGGTTCGGTGGTCGGGCGAACGGTGAACCGGGTGGCGGGCACGGTGATCGGTGCCGCGGTGGCCGCCGCCGTGGTCGCGATCTGGCCCAGCGGCGTCGTGGTCGCGGTGGCGGCGTCGGTCGGGCTGGCCTTCGCCGTGCTCACCGGACCCAAGTTGTACGGGCTCCGAGTCGTCGGCATCACCCTCTCGGCACTGTTGTCCGCGTCGGTGGGCGCCCCGGATGCCCTCGGTCCGGAGATCCGGCTTCTCGACACCCTCGCCGGCGCGGTGATCGCCGTCGTCTTCGGTTATCTGATCTGGGCAGGCAGCAAGGACAACGCCTGACCCAGGCAGCAAGGACAACGCCTGACCCAGGCAGCAAGGACAACGCGTGACCCAACGCCGCGGGCCGGCCACCACGACTTGACCTTGACACGGTGACAAGGTGTGGAGTGGACGGGGAAAGGAGGTGGTGGACGATGTGGCAAGCACTCGAGCACCCCGATCAGTCGGTACGTCTGCGCGCGGCGATGGCGGTGGGTACGGCCGGAGCCGATCTCGACGCCGAGGAGGTGACCGACCGTCTGATCGCGCGGAGTGCGATCGAGCCGGACTTCTTCGTCCGCGACATGCTGACGTGGGCGCTGTGCCGCCAGCCCGCCGACGTCACGGTGCCGAAGCTGCTCAAGGAACTCGACTCCGACATCGTTCAGGCGAGAAGCCAAGCACTGCATTCCCTTTCGAAGATCGGGGATAACCGGGCATGGCCGTTCGTGTCGACCATGCTGCATGAGGACGACGACGAGGTGGCGCGAACCGCGTGGCGTGCGGCCGTCGCGCTCGTTCCCGCCGACGCCGTTGACAGCCTTGCCGCGGATCTGGCCACCGAGTTCGGACGGCGCACCGACGAGGTGCGCCGGAGTCTGAGCCGGGCTCTCATCGGGCTCGGACAGCCCGGGCGCGACGTCGCGCAAGCGCGGCTGACGCATCCGGTCGCCGCCGTCGCCGACCACGCCGCGGCGACGATCCGGTTGTTCGACGATCCCGACTCGGGGTTCGCCGATGCTCATCGGTGAACTCGCCCGCCGTTCGGGGGTCTCCACCCGCATGCTGCGTCACTACGACCGACTCGGGCTGGTGACCCCCACCGGGCGGACATCGGGCGGCTACCGCGAGTACTCCGACGCCGACGTTCGCCGGTTGTTCGAGGTGGAGAGTCTGCGCACGCTGGGCCTCACGCTGCCGGAGGTCGGCGCCGCGCTCGACGAGGCGGCCTACGAGCCGATGCAGGTGGTGGAGGACCTCATCGACCGGACCCGGGACCGGATCGCCGCCGAGCAGGAACTGCTGGCTCGACTGCAGCGCGTCGCCGCCACCGCGCCCACGCAGTGGGCCGACGTGCTCGACGCGGTCGCGATGCTGCGCGCGTTGCAGTCACCATCGGGCGTGCAGCGTATCCGGGCCGCACTCAGTGGCGACGACACCCGTCTGCCGATCGAAGAGTTGGCGAAAGCTGCTCTGGCCGAGGATGATCCGAATGTGTTCGGGGCATTACGGTGGTCGTTGGCGCGTGCCGGTGACGCCGCACTCGACCACCTCGCCGACGGCCTGGCCGCAGCCGATCCGCGGGTACGGCTGCGCGCCGTCGAGGCCGTCACCGCCATCGACTCCGAGCGGACCGCCACGATCCTTCTGCCCGCACTCGCCGATGCCGACGACGACGTGCGCGATCGTGCCGCGACGGCGTTGGCCGCGCGGGGTTCGGCGGAGTCGATCGATCCGCTGGTCGCGATGATCGTCGCCGGGCGGCGCGACGTCGAGGCCGCCGAGTACCTCGGCGTCCTCGCCGAGCGAGGAGGCTCGGGTCGCGTCCTGGCCCGGCTCCGTCCTCATCTCGACGCCGCCGATCCGGCTGTGCGATTGCGAATTGTCCAGGCACTCGCCGAGATTCCCGGCGTGGACGGGCAGCGTCTGCTGGAAGAGATGGCCGCCGACGACGACCCCACCGTCGCGGCCACGGCCACGGCGGTGCTGCGCGCCAGGGATGTGGGCCCAAGGGTTATCGGTCGGTGACCACCCGGTGACCGAATGGGTCGTGTCTCGGCGTTTTGTCGTTTCCGGCTGACGCGGTCGCTCCCGGCACGTATGAATGGAGGAGGAACTGCGGAAATCACCCAACGCCCGTGAGAGGCCCCACGATGTCCCACAGCACCGGAATTGCCCACCGTCCCCAGGACGAAAGCAGCTACGACGACGCCGACATCGACGCAGACCTGCGCTGGTGGGCCGCCGCCAACTACCTCAACATCGCGCAGATCTACTTGCAGGACAACGTTTTACTGACCGAGCCGCTGACCGTCGACCACATCAAACCACGGTTGCTGGGCCATTGGGGCACCAGCCCGGGATTGTCGGCGATTTACACGGTGCTCAATCGAATCATCAATGACACCGGGTCGGAATGGTTGTATATCACCGGACCCGGGCATGGCGGTCCGGCATTGGTGGCCAACACATATCTCGAGGGCACCTATACCGAGATCTATCCGCACGTTTCCCTCGATGCCGCCGGCGTACGCGCACTGTGCAGGCAGTTCTCGACGCCCGGTGGCATCCCCAGCCACGTCAGCGTGCAGACGCCGGGGAGCATCCACGAGGGCGGCGAGCTCGGCTACGCGCTCGTGCACGCCGCAGGTGCGGCCTACGACCATCCCGACCTGATCGTCGCCGCGGTGGTCGGTGACGGTGAGGCCGAAACGGGTCCGTTGTCGGGGTCGTGGAAGATTCCGGCCTTCCTCAACCCGGCCCGCGACGGTGCGGTGTTGCCGATCCTGCATCTCAACGGGGCGAAGATCGCCGGGCCCACCGTCCTCGGTCGCAGCACCGACGCCGAGATCAGCGATTACCTCAGTGGGCAGGGGTGGCGTCCGGTGTTCGTGGAGGGCGAGGACCCGCGGGAGGTGTTCCCCGCCTTGCACACGGCGCTGGTGGACTCCTATCGCACGATCCGGGAGATCCAGGCCGCCGCGCGCGGCGACGGCCCGCGCCCGGACACCGCATGGCCGGCGATCGTGTTGCGGACGCCGAAGGGCTGGACCGGCCCGAAGTTCGTGGACGGCAAGAAGATCGAGGGCACGCACTGGGCGCATCAGGTGCCGCTGTCGGGGGTCCGGGAGAACCCGGAACATCTGGCGATCCTCTCCGACTGGCTACGGTCCTACAAGCCCGAGGAGCTGTTCAACGAGGACGGCGGCGTCGTCGACTCCATCCGCGCGCTCGCACCGAAGGGCGATCTGCGGATGGGCGCCACCCCGTACGCCAACGGGGGCCGCCTGCTCCGCCCCCTCCGTCTGCCACCGATCTCGTCCTACGCCCTCGACATCGACTCGCCGGGCGTCGTCCTGCACGAGACCACGCGCGTGCTCGGCGAGTTCATGCGCGACATCTACCGGGAGAACGGGACTCCCGACGACGGCGGCAACTTCCGGTTGTTCTGTCCGGACGAGACGTCGAGCAACCGCCTCGGCGCGGTCTTCGAGGCCACCGACCGGTGCTGGCAACTCCCGACCACCGAGTTCGACGACGGGCTCTCGGCGTCCGGGCGGGTGATGGAGGTTCTCAGCGAGCACCTGTGTCAGGGCTGGCTCGAGGGCTACACGCTGTCGGGGCGGCACGGATTGTTCGCGACCTACGAGGCGTTCGCGATGGTGAGCGCGTCGATGGTCGTGCAGCACACCAAGTGGCTCCAACACGCCGCCGAACTCCCGTGGCGCGAGCCGGTCGCCTCGCTCAACATCCTGCTGACGTCCACGTGCTGGCGCAACGACCACAACGGCTTCTCCCATCAGGGTCCCGGGCTCATCGACCTGGTGTTGCCGCTGTCGCCGGGGGTCGTGCGGGTGTGGTTGCCGCCGGACTCCAACTCGCTGCTGTCGATCGCCGATCACTGCTTCCGCAGCCGCGATCACGTCAACGTCCTCGTCGTCGACAAACAGCCGCATCTGCAATACCTGACGCTCGAGGAGGCCAACGAGCAGGCCGCGGCGGGCGCCTCGATCTGGGAGTGGGCCGGCACCGAGTCCGCCGACGACGGGTTCGACGACGCCGCACCGCCGGACGTGGTACTCGCCGCCGCCGGGGACGTCCCGACCCAGGAGATCCTCGCGGCCGCGCAGTTGCTCCGGGAGTGGGTGCCTTATCTGCGCACGCGGGTGGTCAACGTGATGGACCTGATGGTGCTGCTGCCGCAGAACGATCATCCGCACGGCTTGTCCGAGGAGAAATTCATCGACCTGTTCACCCGCGACACCGACGTCGTCTTCGCCTTCCACGGCTACCCGCGCGCGGTCCATCAACTCGTGCACGGCCGCACCCATCCCGGACGGTTCCACGTCCGCGGATTCTCCGAACAGGGCACCACGACAACGCCGTTCGACATGGTGGTGCTCAACAAGATGAGTCGCTATCACCTGGTCCTCGAGGCGCTGCGCCGCTCGCGACGCGCCCCGGAGAAGGGCGCCGAACTCGCCGAGTACTGCCGCACACAACTGGCCCGGCACGCCGACTACGTGCGCGAGCACTTCGAAGACCTCCCCGAGGTCCGGGACTGGACCTGGAGCTGATCTCGGACGTGCCCTCTTCGGAGACGACAACGGCACCCGGCGAACGTCTCGCCGGGTGCCGTTGCCCGTTAGTGGATCCGAGCGTCAGTGGATCCGAGCGTCAGTGGATCAGAACGTCACCGGATCAGAACTCGGTCCACAAGGTCAGCGGCTTGGGCAGTGTCTTGTTGTACGACACCCAGACTCGGCCGTTGGGGTGGCTTGCGGCCTCCCTCACCATCGCCTGGGCGCTGGTGTAGACGACGTAGCCCTTACCCGGGACGTAGAACGTCTTGTACCGGGAGTCGCGGTCCGGATTGGCGTACCAGTACGGGCGCAGCTGCGGGGTGTCGAAGATCGACTCGACGCCGCTGGCCGCGATCTGCTTGGTTTCGGCGGGGGTGAAACCCACCCACACCTTTGTCGGTGTGTCCCGAACGTCGGCCGCACTCGCGTGCCCGCCCCCGATGAAAAGCAGCCCGGTCACGGCAGCCAGCGCCACCAGGAGACCTACGAGTTTCTTGCGCACTTCAACAACCTCCCCTTGTCGTGAGTACTCCGTGTGTGAGTACCGATGATCGAGAATTGAACATAGCAAACTCTCCGCAATCTCGCAGATTGGGTGCGGCGACCCGGCAACTCGCCGTGTGCGGGCCCGCTACAGTTGTCAGCCATGACGACGCACGTGGATGCCACCAGCCCAGATCTGATCACCGTGGACGTGCCGACGCACTGGTATAACCTGGCAGCCGAGCTCGACGAGCCGATCCCGCCGCACCTGCACCCGGGCACCAAGGAGCCGGTCGGTCCCGACGATCTCGCCGCACTCTTCCCGGCAGGACTGATCGCTCAAGAGGTATCGACCGAGCCCTACATCGAGATCCCCGAGCCGGTCCGGGAGATCTACCGGATGTGGCGGCCGTCGCCGCTGATCCGGGCGCGACGGTTCGAGGAGTCGCTGAACACCGGTGCGCGGATCTACGTCAAGTACGAGGGCGTCAGTCCGGTCGGCAGTCACAAGACCAATTCGGCTGTCGCGCAGGCCTATTACAACTCCGTCGACGGAGTGCGCAAGCTGACGACAGAAACCGGGGCGGGCCAGTGGGGTAGTGCGCTGGCCTTCGCCGGAGCGCAGTTCGGCATCGGCGTCGAGGTGTGGCAGGTGCGCGCGTCCTACGATTCCAAGCCGTACCGCGGATATTTGATGCGGACCTACGGAGGGACGGTGCACCCGAGTCCGTCCGACCTCACCGAGGCCGGCCGCGCGATGCTCGCCAAGGACCCGAACACCACCGGGAGCCTGGGGATGGCGGTCAGCGAGGCCGTCGAGGTCGCCGCGACCCACGACGACACCCGGTATGCGCTCGGCAGCGTCCTCAATCACGTTGTGCTCCACCAGAGTGTCATCGGCCAGGAGGCCGTCGAGCAGCTCGCCGGCGTCGAGCCGGGCGGCGCCGACGTCGTCTTCGGTTGCGCCGGAGGCGGATCGAACCTCGCCGGTCTCTCGTTCCCGTTCCTGCGGGAGAAGTTGGCCGGACGGTCGAATCCGCGGATCGTTGCCGCCGAACCCGCCGCCTGCCCGTCGATCACGCAGGGTGAGTACCGGTACGACCACGGTGACGTCGCCGGGCTGACCCCGCTGCTCAAGATGCACACGCTCGGAATGGATTTCGTGCCGGACCCGATCCATGCCGGTGGCTTGCGCTACCACGGCATGGCACCCGCGCTGAGCCACACCGTCGAACTCGGACTCGTGCAGGGCATCGCCATCGCCCAGCGCAAGGCCTTCGAGGCCGGCGTCCAGTTCGCGCGGACGCAGGGCATCGTGCCCGCGCCGGAGTCGACGCATGCCATCGCCGCAGCCGCGGCCCACGTCGCCGACGATCCCACCGAGCAGGTCGTCGTCATCGGATTGTCGGGCCACGGTCAGCTCGATCTGCCCGCCTACGCGGAGTTCCTCGACGGCGCGATGGCCTGAGTGCCTCTCGACCGGTCACGCGGGTGACACGCACTGCCGGAGTCGATCTCGCGGCTGCACCGGCATCGACCGCGGTCGCGGTGATCGACTGGTCGGCAGGCATTGCGCGGCTGGTCGAGCTGGTGACCCCCGCCGGCGATGCGACGATCCGGGCCCTGGTGGCCGGGTCTGCGCGGGTGGGGATCGATTCGCCGTTCGGGTGGCCGGAGGAGTTCGTCGACTTCGTCGTCGCCCACCACCGAGGATCGACGCCGACCGGCAGCGGGCTCGACGCCATCGACCGCCGACGTCCCTTGGCATTTCGGCGCACCGACCGGTTTCTCGTCGAGCACGGACTGGGGCGACCGTTGAGCGTGTCCGCCGATCAGATCGCCCATGTCGCGTTCCGCTGCGCCGGGCTACTGGCCGACCTCGGCGTCGTCGATCGTGTGGACGGCTGGGCGGTGGAGGCGTATCCCGCAGGCGCTCTGCGGCATTGGGGCCTGCGATCCCGCGGCTACAAGCGGGCGGGTAACCGGGAGTCGCTGGCTGATCTCGTGTCGGCGCTGCAGGACGCGGCCGGGTGGCTCGACCTCGGCGATCATTACGCGCTCATGTGCCGTGACGACAACGCCTTCGACGCCGTCGTCACCGCACTCATCGCTCGAGCCGCGCAGCTGGGGCACACTCGTCTGCCGGACGAGGCCGACAGGTCGGTGACGCTGCGGGAGGGCTGGATTCACGTCCCCGACTGCTCGCTGGATGCGCTGCGCTGGTCGCGGTGAGCTGGAACCAGCACCGTGGCAAGCGGTCTCGAGGCTCGCCGCACGCGGCTCGCACCTCGACCATCGGGTGGGGAGGCCTTCCTTCCGGTGGTCGAGGTGCACCTTCACTCCAGCGATGGAGCTGTCCTCCCGGTGGTCGAGGTGCACCTTCACCCCAGCGGCGGGGCTGTCCTCCCGGTGGTCGAGGTGCGTAGGAGCGATAGCGACGGAGCCTCGAGACCCCTTGTGCCGAAAAGTATCCGGGCCAGCGCGCACCCTCACCCCAGCGGCAAGCGCATGATGATCCGCGGAAAGCCGTTGAGCACCGACGTCGTGTCGGAAGCCTTGACGAACCCGGCGGTCTCGAACATGGCGCGGGTGCCGACGTAGGCCATCGTGAGATCGACACGTTCGCCGCGGTTGTCCACGGGGTACGCCTCGACAGCGGGTGCTCCCCGATCCCGTGCGAACTCGACGGCACCGGCGATGAGGGGGTGCACAAGCCCGGTCTTGCGGTGACCCGGCCGGATTCGTATACACCACAGTGACCAGACGTCGAGGTCGTCGACGTGGGGGATCCTGCGGTTCGTCGCGAAGGTGGTCTCCGCGCGAGGTGCGATAGCGGCCCAGCCGACCACCTCGTCGTCGAGGTAGGCAAGAACACCCGGCGGGGGATCGGCGGCACACAGTTTCCGGACGTATCCTCCACGCTCCTGCTTCGCCAGGGTGCGGTTCAGGGCGTTGGGGATTCGATAGCTCAGGCACCAGCAGACGTTGGCGTCGGGACGCTTCGGCCCGACCATGGTGGCAACGTCGTCGAAATGCGTCGCCGGGCGTACCTGCACGGTCATGACAACCAGCCTCACCCACTCGGCGTGCAGATGCAACGGCCGGCATACAATCGCTTGTATATTTCTGAATCTGAATCTAGCATCAGAAAAGTCGAGCCGAACTCGCGCGCCCGATCCCCTCACCCCGAAAGAGGCCTCACATGGCGATGATGACCAGGGGCTCCTATGTCGCGTCCCTCGACGACGGTCGCCGGATCTTCGCGGAGGGAGAGCAGGTCAAGGACCTCTCCCGGCACCCGCAATTCGCCACCGCCATCGAACTCGTGGGCCAGGGTTACGCCGACCACTACCGGCCGGGCGATGATGCGAGCGGTCCGTACTTCGACATCCCGCGCAGCCCTGCCCAACTCAAGGAATTGCTGTCGGACCTGCTGCACTGGGACATGGTCACCGTCACCACCAGCCAGGGCCTGCTCGCGCTGCTGACCGCGGCCGCCCGCATGCGCGCCGATCACCCCGAGGCGTCCGCACGCATCGAGGACTACTTCGACTACTGCCGGCGCAACGACCTGCGCTGCGTGCAGGCCATCACCGACGCCAAGGGCGACCGTCGGCTGCCGCCGGGGGCGCAGGACGATCCCGACGTCTACACGCGGATCGTCGAGCGCCGCCCCGACGGCGTCGTCATCCGTGGCGCCAAACTGCACATCTCGTCGGCGGCGGTCTGTCACGAACTCGTCGTCATGCCGACCAAGAACATGAAACCGGGCGAGGAGGATTACGCGATCGCGTGCGCGGTGCCGGTCAACGCGCCGGGCGTGCGCATCGTGAACACCAGCTACGCGCCCCGTGAGCGCGAGGGCGACTTCCCGGTCAGCGCGAAACACAATATGCCCGAGGGCTTCATCATCTTCGACGATGTCTTCGTCCCCGCCGAGCGGGTCTTTCTCGACGGTCAGGTCGGCCATTCGGCGACCTTCGCCCACGCGCTCGGACTGTGGGAGCGTCTCGGCGGAACCGCCCACATGTCGGAGTTCGCCGATCAACTCGTCGGGCTGGCGCAGCTGATCGCCGAGGCCAACGGCACCGAACGCATCAACCACATTCGCGAGAAGATCGCCGAAATGGTCATCTACGCCACCATGGTCCGGTCCGGCCTCGAGGCGGCGATCGCCAACGCCGAGGAGAGCCCGGAGGGCTGGTACTTCCCGAGCGAGCTCTACACCAATGCCGCGAAGCATTACGCCGCAGCCGATTACAGCCTGATGGTCCGACATCTCCATGACATCGGCGGCGGCTCGATTCTCACCGCACCGTCGACCGCCGACCTCGACAACGACGAGGTGGGCCCGCTGATCAAGAAGTACATGCGCACCAAGGCTGGCATCGACGGCGATTACCGCACCAGACTGTTCCACGCCATCCGCGACTTCACCGCCGACGCCTACGGTGGCTGGCAGCTGGTGACGATGCTGCAGTCCGGCGGCGGGCTGTACGCGCAACGTCTGGTGGCGCGCAAACACTACAACATGGACAAGGCCAAGCGCGCGGCTCTGGAGCTCGCGGGATTGGCATGACGCTCAACGGGATTCCCACGGGGCTCGACGCCTTCGCCCGATATCTGCGGCGTCGTCTCGCAGACATGACCGGTGAGTTCTGTTCTGCGGTCGAAGACCCCGACGCCGGTGAATCCGGAGGAGATCGGATCGCGGCGGTAGAAGAGCTTCGCGCGGGTCACGAGGAGGTGGTCGCGCGGATGCGCCGACTGCAGGGCGCGCTGTTCGACGCGGGTGTCGCGTGGCCCGGCGGTCCGGTCGAACTCGGCGGCCTCGGGCTGTCCGCGGCACACGACGAGATCTTGGAGAACGTCCTCGACGAGCTCGGATTCCCGTCCCGCGAAGCACTTTTCGTCGGATTGAACATCGTCGCTCCGGCCCTGCTCCGACACGCGCCCGCGCACTGGCGCGACTCCGTGCTGCCCGCGCTGTTCCGGGGCGATCTGATCGGCTGCCAGCTGTTCAGCGAGCCCGGCGCCGGATCGGACCTCGCGTCGGTGACCACCCGTGGGGTGCGTGACGGTGACGACTGGGTGATCACCGGTCAGAAGGTGTGGACCTCGATGGGCCATCTCGCCGACGTCGGCGAGGCCCTGGTGCGCACCGATCCCGAGGCGCCCAAACATGCCGGCCTCACCATGTTCCTGCTCGACATGCATGCGCCCGGCATCACGGTGCGTCCGATCCGGCAGATGACCGGTGGTGCGGCGTTCAACGAGGTCTTTCTCGACGGCGTCCGGGTCTCCGACAGCCGCCGGATCGGCGGGATCGGTGAGGGCTGGGCGGTGGCGTCGACGAGCCTGGGTAGCGAGCGGTCGACGATGAGCGGACCCGGTGGCCCGCTGACGCCGGTCGTGATGGCGCGGCTCGTCGAGTTGGTGCGCCGCCTCGACGCCGAGTCGGATCCGGTCCATCGGCCGCAGATCGCGCGTACCGTAACCGCAGTGACCGCCATGCGTGCCGCGGCCGGGCTCAGCCCCGGATCGTGGAGCCACCGGATGGCGCCGGTCAGCGGATCGGTGCTCAAGTTGCTGATGGTCCGCGCCGCCGATGAGATCGCCCGTCTGGCAACCGAAGTGCTCGGGGAACGGGCATTCGTCGACAACGGTGACCCCGACACCTTCGCGTGGTCGGAATTCATCCTCGGCGTCCCCGCCCTGCACCTGGCCGGCGGCACCGACGAGATCCAGCTCTCTGTGATCGCCCAACGCGGACTCGGGTTGCCCCGCCGATAATTTCCGGCACGACCGTGCCGCACCACCCACGAAGGAGTGTCGAGATGGAGTCGTTCATCACCCACCGTAAGGGCCGGACGCCTCGTCAGGTTCACCGCGATGTCGAGGACCTCAAGGACGACGAGCTCGGCCGCTACGGGTTCACCGGGCGAACCGCACACCTGTACCGCCGCAACGACCCGACGCAGTACCGTGCCGTCGGCGATCTCGCCGGGGTGGACCGCGCGACAACGGATCTGACGCCGACCGATCAGATCGATCCGGCTGGTGAGCCGCTGCTCATGTTCCACAACGCCGATTGTCGGATCTCGTTGTCGCGTCGAGACACCGTGGCGCCCTTCTACACACGCAACGTCGACGGCGACGAGTTGATCTTCGTCCACGACGGCACCGGTCATTTCGAGACCGAGTTCGGCCGACTGGCCTACCGCCCGGGCGACTGGGTCTACCTCCCGAAGGGCACCACCTTCCGGCAGATCCCCGACGATCGCTGCCACTTCCTGATCATCGAGGCCACCGAGGAGTACCGGGTCCCCGACGCCGGCGTGCTGGGACGTTTCTTCCCGTTCGACCCGTCGTTGGTGGTCGTGCCCGAGGCGGAGGTGTTCCCCGACGACGGGCGCGAGGAGTACGAGGTGCGCTTCCGGCAGCGCGAGGGCGCCACGTCGCTCTTCTACCCGTTCAACCCGCTCGACGTCGAAGGCTGGCGCGGAGACAACTTCGCATTCACCTTCAACATCGAGGACTACGACGTCATCACCTCCGAGACAGTGCATCTGCCACCGACGGTGCATCTGTTCATGCAGGCCACCGGCGTGTACGTGATGAACTTCCTACCCCGGCCCGTCGAAGGCCGCCCGGGCACCGAACGGTTGCCCTGGTATCACCGCAACACCGACTTCGACGAGATCGCCTTCTACCACGGCGGCAGCGTCTTCGGCATCGACATGCCGCCCGGGCTGATTTCGCATGCGCCACAAGGAATCCACCACGGCATTCCCGAGCGTGCACGCGAACGCGCCCGGCGCCGATTCGAGGTCGACCAGCGTGTCGAATGGCAGGTCATCGCCATCGACACCCGTCTTCGACTCACCGCCACCCCGGTGATGACGGCCGCCGCAGCCACCGAGGTCGCCGCGGAGGCACAGGTATGAGCCCCACGGATTCGACGGCGCGCAAATTCGACTACGACCGCATCCCCTATCTCGTCGTCTTCGACGACACCTCGGCCTACCGGGACACCTACGGCGGTGTCACCGAGAGCGTGGTGCTCGAGAGTTATCTGTTGCAGCCCAAGGGAATCAGCTCGGACACCGTCATCGTGTTCATGCACCCCATCGGCGGTGGAGCCTACCTACCGATGACCAATGCACTGGCCCGCGCCGGCCACCACGTCATCTACTGCAACAGCCGCTACCGAGGTGTCGACAGCGCGTTGATCATGGAGAAGGTCGTCCAGGATCTCGGCGCATGCGTGAAGGACGCGCGCGATCGGCTCGGGTACCGCAATGTCGTTCTCGCCGGATGGAGTGGCGGCGGAGCGTTGTCGCTGTACTACCAGCAGCAGGCGCAACATGCGACGGTCACCGCGACCCCCGCCGGCGAGCCGCCCGATCTGACGCAGCTCGATCTGCCTGCGGCGGACGGGATGATGTTGCTCGCCGCGCACGTCAGCAGACACGGCACGCTCACCGAATGGATGGACCCGTCGGTCCTCGACGAGACCGATCCCGACAAGCGTGATCCCGAACTCGATCTCTACAACCCGAACAACCCGAATCAGCCGCCGTACACCGACGAGTTCCTCACCCGATACCGTGCGGCCCAGATCGCCCGGAACCGGCGCATCACGGCGTGGGTGCGTGAGCAGCTCGAGGATCTGCGGGCCAAGGGAGAACCGTTGATGGAGCGGGGATTCGTCGTGCACGGCACGATGGCAGACCCGCGGTGGCTCGACCTCACCCAGGACCCCAACGATCGTGAACCGGGTTGCTACCTCGGCGACCCGCGAATCGTCAACATGGGACCGGTGGGCCTGGCACGTTTCACCACACTGCGGAGTTGGTTGTCGCAGTGGAGCTTCGACGACGCCAACGGCGATGGTCCGCGGTGTGCCGCCGATCTGGCCGTGCCGACGCTGGTGCTCGGTAACAGTGCCGACAATGCGTGCACGCCGAGCCACACCCAACGTCTCTACGACGCCGTCGGCCACCCGGACAAGCAGATGCACACGATAGTCGGTGCCACCCACTACTATTCGGGTCGTGCTCAGCTGCCGTACCTGAAGAAGGCGGTCGACAGCATCACCGAGTGGCTGGGCGAGCGGTCATGGACGAGTCTCTGAGCAGCACCCGTCCGACCGGCACCACACCCGACATCTCGCCGGACGAGGTGCGTGCCGCCCTGCGCGATTACTTCGCGACCCGACCTGGTCTCGACGAGGTACGCCGCACCAGGGATGGCCGGCAGCCGAGTGGATTCGACGAGAGCAGCTGGCGGACGCTCGCCACGGACGTCGGGCTGTGCAGCTTGGGAATGCCGCCGCGGTGGGGTGGTCTGGGGTTGGGTCTGGATTGTTTGGTGGCCGCCGTCGAGGAGTGTGGAGCCGCCCTGTATCCCGGACCGGTGCGGGCCGCAATCCTTGCGGCGTGGGCGCTCGGTGAGGGGGCTCTGGGGGAGGGGGCGCTGGGTGGCCTCAATGATGCTGTCGACCTCACCGGAACCATCGACGGTCTGCTCGCTGGTATGGTCGTCGCCGGGTCGACACTCGACACGGAAATCACAGAGCCGCGATCTCTTCCGCTCTGGCGTGCCGGCGCGGCGACCGGTGTGCTCGTGGCTCTGTCGCACGGTGTTGTTGCCGGGCTCGCCGTCACCGAGGTGCGCACCGACGACGGCGTTGCCGCCGCGCTGGTGGTACTCGACGACTCCGCCGACCGGAGATCCCGAACCACCGTCGACTTCGCACTGCCGCGCGCCGATGTGACCGTCACCGATGCGCCGGCCCTGCTCGTCACCGAGCCGGGCGATCATACTGCGCTGCAACGATTCCGCGATGCGTCGACGCTCCTGCGGGCCGCTGAGCAGGTCGGCGGCGCTCAAGGATGTGTGTCGTTGATGGTCGAATACGCCGGAGTCCGAGAGCAATTCGGTCACCCGATCGGCAGCTATCAGGCCATTGCGCACCGGTGCGCGCAGACCGCGGTCGACGTGGCCGGTGCCCGCGGACTGGTGACCGCGGGCGCCGCGGCGCTGGATCGCACGACGTTTACTGACCCCGATACCGCGGTGCACCTCGCATCACTGGCCCATGCCGCGGCCGGCGAGACCTATTTGGCGGCGTCGAGCTCACTCATCCAGGTCAGCGGTGGCATCGGATTCACCTGGGAACACGACGCGCACCTCCACTTTCGGCACGCTCGAACTCTCGCGGTGGCGGGCGGAACCCCGGCGGAGTACTACGATCGCGCGGTGTTGGACGGGTGCCTGGACCTCGTGATCTCAGGAGTGGGAGGCAACGAAGCCGTGAATCCAGTCGAGATGGCGAGCGGGTAAGCCGGGTGCTCCCAGACGGGCGTTGCGCCCGTAAAGAAGTGGCGAGTCATTCGGGAGGTGGAGCACGTCGGCGGTGGTGATCGAGGCGTACTGCACCCGCCGGGTGCGGTCTCGACGGAGGTCCTCGTAGCCGGCGCGCGCGGCG
Organism: Gordonia sp. L191; assembly: GCF_030077625.1. Classification (NCBI taxonomy): domain Bacteria; kingdom Bacillati; phylum Actinomycetota; class Actinomycetes; order Mycobacteriales; family Gordoniaceae; genus Gordonia; species Gordonia sp. L191. Next base: position 5,408,355 of record NZ_CP125996.1, read on the forward strand.
TCGAGATCGGTGCCCGCGGCGAGTTGGTCGGCGAGGACGATGGCGTCCTCGATGGACTGGTTGGCGCCCTGACCGTGGTGCGGGACGAGGGCGTGCGCGGCGTCGCCGAGCAGCGTGACGCGGCCATGGTTCCATCGCGCGAGCGGCGGGCGGTGGAACAACGCCCAGCGATCCCCGACGGGGGCCGCCTCCACCATCTCCGTCACCGCCGGATGCCAGCCCGAGAAGTGCTTCATCCGTTCATGATCAGTGGCCGGCGCAGTCCAGGCAGGGTAGGGCCACGGTGCCGGGCCCCGTTCGACGAGTAAGAAGTTATGTGCGCCGGACCCGATCGGGTAGTGCAGCAGGTGACCACCCGGCCCCATCCAGAACTGAATGGCCTCCGGGTCGGGTAGTGACCGTAGGTGAGACGGGTCGACGATGCCGCGAAAGCCGGAGCAGCCCGAGTAGAGGGCGTCGTCGTAGCCGAGCACGAGTCGTCGCACGGTGGAGCGGGCGCCGTCGGCACCGATGACGAGATCGGCTGCGGCGGTGGAGCCGTCGTGGAAGGTCAGAATCGCCTCGGTGCCGCTGTCGTCGATGCCGGTGAGCGTGCGGCCCAGATGCAGGGTGTCGGGACCCACTGCCTCCGACAGGATGGCCTGCAGATCGGCCCGGTGCACGCCGGCGTAGGGCGCGCCGTAACGGCGGCGGTACTCCTCGCCGCCGTAGTGCCGGCCGATGACCTCGCCGGAGCGGCCGTCGCGGAATATCAGTTCGGGTATCTCGGCCCACACCTTCGCGAATCGGTCACCGAGTTCGAGCCGACCCTCATAGAAGCGCGTCGCGTTCGCCGACAGCGCGACGGCTGCACCGACCTCCCGTAATTCCTCGGTGCGTTCGTAGATCTCACTGGCGATGCCATGGCGACGAAGCGCGAGTGACAGCGTCAGGCCGCCGATTCCTGCGCCGATGATCGCGATGCGTGGGCTGTGCACGTCTCACTCCTCCGCCTCGGCTACTGCCGAGCAGAGGACACCTTCGGTTGCAGTGGCACCGTCGCCGCCTCGACAAAGCTCGAAGCGAGTGTGGCGGGCGACGACAGTTGTGCTTCGTGGCTACCGGGGGTCCGCAGCATCGGCGAGCCTGCGGGGAGGCGCTCGGCGAAGCGTTCCCAGCCGTATTCGCCTGGCGGCAGCGCCAAGTCGTCGTCGGCGAGCAGATACACCGCGGGAAGTGCGAGCCGCGCCCAGTCGTCGAGGTCGAGCGAGTCGTTCATGGTGTGGAAGGGCTGGCGTTCGAGGAGCGGGTGGATCACCCGCTGGACCTCGGCTCCGACGTCCTGCATGAACGCTGCTGCGAAGACCTCGAAGGGAAACATCACCGAGTTGTCCCGCGACGACTGGGCCGAGGCCCGGAACATGTCGCCGTAGGCGGGCGGGCACAGATCGATGAGCGATTCGCCCGTCAGCGGAACGAACGCGCTCCAGTAGATGAGGCGCTCGATCCGATCGGCGATGGCCGCGGCGGCGCCGGACACGGGGAACCCGCCCCAGCTGTGTCCCACGAGAACGATATCGTGCAAGTCCCGAGCCTCGACGTAATCAACTAGTGCTGCAACGGAGTCCGACAATCGGACCTCGGCGCGCGCGTCTTCGGCGCCGAGCCCCGGCAGAGTCGGCGTGTAGACGGTGTGACCCTGTTCGCGCAGGATCTCGGCGACCGGTCGCCATGACCATCCGCCATGGCAAGCACCGTGGACGAGAACGAATGTGGACATGTGCGACCTCTCAGCTGTGATCCACCCCATACCTCTGCCACGCTAGGTTTGCCATCCATGTAAGACAAGTACGGAATATCGGCGTATTCATAAGATCGGGCGATCAATGACGAAATGGTCGCGGTGACAACCGATGTGGTGTGACACTCGGTCGATCCCACACGCGGTCGATCACACACTCAACGCCGACCTCTTGACCTTCCCGGTCGCCGTGCGCGGCAGTCCGTCGAGGAACACCACCGACTTGGGTACCTGAAAACGTCCGAGACGCTCAGTGCACCAGGCGATCACGTCGGCATCGCGGATCGGTTCCGTGGCGACCACCGCCGCGCACACCCGTTGGCCCCAATGCGGGTCGGGTGCGCCGAACACCGCGCATTCCTCGACACCGGGCATCGCAGCGAGGACCTCCTCGACGACCTGCGGATGGACGTTTTCCCCACCGGTGCAGATCATGTCGTCCGAACGGCCCTGCACGTACAGGTAGCCGTCGTCGTCGAGAAAGCCGATGTCACGGGTGTTGAACCAGCCGTCGACGAGCACCCGCGCGGTCGCATCGGGATTGTCGAGATAGCCACGTGTCACACAGGGCGAGCGAAACCACAGTTCGCCGGACTCGCCGGCCCCGAGTACCGACCCGTCCGGAGCGCGGACCTCGACATCGATACCGGCACCCGGCTTTCCGGCGGACGACAGTCGCTCGGGGTGATCGCCCAGGTGATCCTCGACCTTCAGAAAGGCCACGCCGCCACCGGTTTCGGAGAGGCCGTAGACCTGTGCGAACTCGCAGCCGAGGAGTCCGATGGCCTCACCGAGCAGTTGCTGGGTGATCGACGAGGCGCCGTAGCCGACGTGTTGCAGCGACGGAAGCGCACGGGGGTGCTCGCGGAGTTCGCCGAGAAGCGAGTGGATCAGGGTGGGCACCATCAGCGTGTGCGTGATGCCGTGCTCCACGATGGCATCGGCGATACCGGCCGGAGAGGTGTCGGCGATGTAGACCAGCCGCATCCCGATGAACATGCCGTAGTTGGCCCAGGTTGCCCCGGCGGCATGGAAGTTCGGTGGGATCACCAGCGCTCGGGAGTTCTCGTCGAAGCGGTGGACGGCCGCATAGGGCAGCGTCGCCTCGATCGCGTCGCGGGTCAACGGCACCGCCTTCGGATGTCCGGTCGATCCCGAGGTGAAGTAGATCAGCGCCTCGTCGTCGGCGTCGGTATCGATCGCCGCACGATCGACGCCGGCATCACCCGCCGACACAATGGTCGGCCATACCTCGTCGTCGGGAGCCGCCACGGTTCGGCTCGGAACATCCAGGGCGGCAGCAAGTTCCGAATAGTGCGCGTCGTGGACCAGATGGGTGGGACGCACCGCCTGCGTCATCGCGTCGAGATCCGTCGCAGGCAGACGGAGATTGAGCCCGACGATGGACGCGCCTTGACGCCACGCGGCCAGCACGGTGATCGGATACGCGGCGACATTCGGGCCCAACCACGCCACCCGATCACCGCGCCCGACGCCCTGTGTCGACAGCGACGCGGCCAGCCGGTCGGCGGCCGCATCGAGATCGCTCCACGTGAGGTGGCGATACGGGTCGACGACGGCGATGTCGTCGGCGTGCTCGCGGGCGCGCCGACGGACCGCGGCATCGATGCTGTCGTGGATGATGGCCTGTGCGGTCATGGCGGAACCTCCGAACATGCTGATTCTAAAACTGAGTCTAGATTTAGAAACAGTTCCGCGTTCGGTTACGGTCAGATCGGCCGGTCCCGTAATCTCCAATCCGGACTCACGCGCGGCGTGACCACCGGCATGAACGGACACGGAGAGAGCGGCGATGGCGACCAAGCGCAAGGGTGAGCGCACCGAGGGGGCGCTGCTCGACGCCGCCCGCGAGGTGTTTGCCGAGCAGGGCTATTTCAACGCCAAGATCGCCGACATCACGCGCGCTGCGGGCCGTTCGCCGGGATCGTTCTACAACTATTACGAGAACAAGGCGCAGCTACTCGACGCCCTCCTCGACCAGTTCACCGGTGAGGTGATGGAGCAGTCGATGGCCGCGATGTCCGACGACCCGTACCAGAGTGTGCGCGGTGCGGTCACCGCCTACTGGACGACGTCGCGCCAGCATCTGCCGGAGATGATCGGGCTGACGCAGATGGCGATGACCGACGAGAGGTACGCGCAACGTGCGCGCGAGATGCGCGCGGTCGGGATGCGCGGGGTCATGACGCATCTCAAGCGTGCTCGCAAGGCCGGCCACCTGGCCGGCGTCGACCTGCCGACGATGGCGTCGGCGATCATCTCGATGCTCGAATCCTTTTGCTGGACATGGCTGGCGGGCAAGGGCGATATCGGTGTCGAGGCACCCGACGACGAGACGGCGATCGCCACCATGACCGCGCTGTGGTACGGCGCGATGTACGGCCCGACGGACTGACGTCAGGCCGGATCGCGTGCGTCAGGCCAGATGGCGTGCCGCATGCGGCACCGCATCGCGCGGGGTCTTGCCCTGGAATCCGTCACCGATCGCGCGCAGCTTCCACTCCCCGTTCTCACGGGAGATAACCGCCATCGTCACCCCGGTGAACGCCATCCCGCCGGCAAGTGTGAACCGGGCCAGCTCGGCGCCCGTGGTCTCGTCGACGAGGCGGCAGTAGGCGTTGTCGACCTCCTGGAAGGTCTGCCCCTGATATGAGGTGACGGTGAAGACGAGATTGTCGATGGCCGGGTGAATCGCGGTCAGATCGACGTTGATGACCTCGTCGTCGCCCTCGCCCTGACCGGTCAGATTGTCGCCGGAGTGCACGATCGAGTTGTCGTCGCTGCGCAGGCTGCCGTAGTAGACGACGTCGGCGACCTGCCCGCGGCTGAACATGAGCACCGAGGCGTCGAGGTCGATGTCGCGTTGACGTCCGCCGAAGAACCCACCGCGCTTGATCGGGTCCCATCCGAGGCCCATCCGGATGCGGGTGAGCGCGACGCCACCGTCCTTGCGCAGCGACACCTTCTGTCCCTTGGACAGATCCACGCGCCGATTCTTGGTCAGGCTGACCTCGCCGGGCACGCTGGGTGGTGCCGGTGCCGGTGCCGGGGGTGCCGGAGGTGGCGGGGTGAATCCCTGCGGCGCGTGAGCCTGCGGAGTGAATCCCGGTGGTGGCGGGGCATATCCGGATGTCGGCGCGGGTGGCGGTGGCGGGGGTGGGGTCACCGGGACGGTCGGCGTCGGGGCCGCCGGTGTCGGGGTCACAGTGGCGGCCGGTGCATCGTCGACCGAGACGCCGTGATCACGCACGAGGTCGGCGAATCCGCCCGCGTAACCCTGACCGACCGCGCGGACCTTCCAGCCGCCGCCGCGCCGGTACAGCTCGAGCGCCACGACCACCGACTCGGAGGAGAGCCCGTCGATCGTGTACGTGAACAGCTCGATGCCGCGGGCGTCGGTCACGTGGGCGACCGGAGCCCCGAGTCGGCCGAAGCTCGACGACGCGTCGTCGAGGGTGATCACCGCGCGTACGGCGTGGATGTCGGTGGGCACCGCGTCGGTCCGGACCCGCAGCACGGGTCGGTTCGTCGGATTCTGCAGGTCCACGCCCGGTCCGGTGGGCTGGTTGTAGAACACGAAGTCGGCGTCGGTGCGAACCGTCATCGCGTCGGTCACCAGCAGCGCCGACAGATCGGCGGGAGCTCCCACATCGACGGAGACGAGGACATCGCTTCCCGGCAGTGGTGCGTTCTGGCCCTTGGTCAGTACGGTCATGTCCCCATCCTGGCATCCGCGCCGACACGGGCGAGGAACCATTCGACGATCTGCTCCCCGCCCAGCGCCCCGGGATCGGCGGTGATGGTCAGATCGGGGCGCGTCCAACCGATCTGGTCGAGTTCGCCGTGGCACGGTCGGACGGCCGCGTCGGCGTAGGTGAGCAGGTCGATGTCGAGCCGACCGTCGCCGGCGGCGTAGACCTCGTTCGCGGTGGCCAGCGTGCCGTCGTCGACGAGCCGCTCGCGGACGTGGGCCAGGGCCGCAGACTTGGTGACCTCTCGCGGCAGCGCATAGATCTTGCGGCCCTGCTGCGAGACCGTCCACCCTCGGGTCGCGCACCACGCGCGCCAGTCGTCGAGGAAACCCGCGGGCTGGGCGTCGAGGTCGACGACGATGTAGCAGAACAAATCGTCGGCGGTGCGCAGCGAGCGCACCCAGCCGTCGTCGATGCGGGCCGCCAGCTCGGCCGTCACCTCGGCCAGCGGTGCCGACGTGGCGGCAACACGTCGCTCGATCCGGGCCCGCCACGCCGCGTCGTCGGCGCCATCGCACAGCACACGACCACCGCTGGAGACGACCGCATGGCGAAACGGACTGCCGGGCAATGTGATCCGCCCGAACTGCGCCGGGGTTCGGGTCGTCACCGGTACCACGGGCACCAGCTCGGTGAGCCGCGACAGCAGGCCGTGCGCCCGGCGGGTCATGTAGGAGAGCGGCGCGTCCTGATAGATCTCCACGCACACCGGATCGACGTCGGCAAACTGGCTCTCGCCCATCGCCGTTCGGGAGTAGATCAGGGTGCGATCCAGGTCGGTGGCGACCAGACCGGTGGCGAACTGTCCCGGGGTGGCAGGGTCGCTCACGCATCCTCCTTGACGAGCCCGACGCAGGAGTAGGCCAGATCGGAGCGCACCTCGACGGGAACCCCGCGTTCGGCGGCGAGCATCCGAATGTGGTGGTGTTCGGGCAGATCCGGCTCGCGGACGAGAACCATCCACGGCACGCGCCGCAGGAGCACGCGGGTGGTCTCGCCGACACCGGGTTTGACGAAGTTCACCGACGACACCCCGTACTCGTCGCGTAGGCGCTCCATCGACGCCCAACCGGACCACCGCGGCTCTCGATCACTGTCGAGGATGCGCTCGATACTTCTCCGGACGTCGGGCTGCACCTCGGCGAAACGCTCGGACACGGTGTCCAGGAACAGGTTCGACACGTCGAACTCCCGGAGGTGTTCGTAGAACTTGGCGCCGTGGAACTCCCCGGGGCCGATGTGGTCGGCGTTGAGCACCGTGCGCGACACCAATCCCGACACCGTCGAGTTCAGGCACGCCGAGGCGATGAGGAAATCGTCGCGGGTGCCGTAGGTGCGGGTACACGACCCGGGATCGGCGAGGACGGCGAGCTCGTCGGCCAGCCGCGCGCCGCCGGCACGGGCGTAGGCGTTGAGGGCGTCGGTGAGTTCGCGTTGGATTGCGCCCTTGCCGGTCCACCCGTCGACGAAGACCACCGACTCGGGTCGGTGCCGTGCGGTGATGTGGTCGAGGGCGACGGTGTCGATGCCGCGGTCCCGCACGATGGACATCGTGTAGTGCGGTGCGTCGACGCCGTGTGCGAAACGTATCCACCGCCGCATCAGGATGCCGACGGGCGTGCCGGCGCGCGCCAGTGACACCAGCGTGGGCTGCCGGTCACGTTCGGCGACAACGAGTTCGCTGACCACTGCGGTGGCGTGTGCGAGTCGGGCAGCGGAATCCCGCAGAGCCGTATGGAACAGCTCCTGGTACTGCGCGCCCGGCTGGTACTCGATCGGCAGGGACTCGGCGTAGTGTGCGGCACCGGACTGGATGCGACGCTCACGCTCGGCCAGCTCTCCTTCGAGCGCCACGTGTGAGAGGTCCTTCAGCAGCCAGGTGACCTCGTCGGGGCCGTATGACCCGAATGCCGGTCCGCGTAACGGCGGTGGTGCCGGTGTGGTCATCGGGGCCCCTTGCCGGTCGGGAGGATCGCCAGGCACACGTCGTGGCCCGCGGCGGTCACCACGTCGAGAAGCCCGCCCGGCGCGCGCAGCAGGTCGGTGTCGGCGGGGGTGTCGATGACCATCACCACTGATGCACCCGGCACCAGGTTGTAGACGAAACGGGGTGTCCCGGGGTCGGATTCGGGCGCGGTGAAGGTGAATCCGCGGCGCAACGGATAACCGTCGATGTCGCGGACGTGCGCCGGCGAGCGGGTGGTCGTCTGATATCGCGTCGGGATGCCACGCCGGTCGAGGTCCTCGGCCAGACACAGTGGCAGGTACATGAGCTCCTCGTGACCGACGACCACCACCTCGAGCGCCGGGTCGAGGTGGTCGGCTACTGCCGCGGCGGCGTCGGCGACCGCATGAGCGAAAGCCTCGGAATCGCTGTGCGCAAACCCATGTCGGCCACCGTCGGGTACGCCCGACGGCCACCGCAGAGCGATCTCGGTGACGCGGCCGCGTCGGTCATCGACCGGGTTGAGCGGGTCGGCGACGCTGTCCCACACGGCGTCGACGAGCCCCTCGGGCAGCTCGATGCTGCCGTCGGCGAGTGCGACGTGATCGATCCGGACACCGAGTTCGGCTGCGACACGCGCAGATTCGGTGCGATGGGCATCGGTGCGCATGTCCACCAGGGAGGCCACCACATACCGGTCGCGCGGCGTGATCCGCTGTAGCGCGGTGATCGCGCGCAAGGCGGTCGAGCCGGTGGAGATCTCGTCGTCGACGAGTACCACCGGTGCCGCCGGGTCGAGCGCCAACAACTCGGGTGAATGTGGTTGCAGGAGATGGGTGGTGGCGTGCGAGTGGCCCTCCTCGAAGGTCCCCGACACCCGAACACCGGCGATGTGGCGCCGCGTGGAGTGCAGATACAGCCGCGCCGAACACCGGTGAGCCACACAATGACCGAGGCCGGTCGCGGTCTCGGCGAACCCGAGTACCGTGGCACGCGCCGCGAGGTCGGCACCGAGCAGGTCGATCACGGCGTCGCCGAGGGCGTCGGCGGCACCACGCACCCGGGCGGGCGGGGTGGGGATGTGCTTGCCCAGCACCGTCGACACCAACAGGTGCGCCCGACGGCGGTTGCGCCGCAGCCCGAGGATCACCAGATCGTCGGTGCCGGTCATCGACACCCCGAACTGCTCGGTCACCCAGTCCGCGGGCCGCTCGGCGGTGCTGACGTGGCTCGATGAACTCACGCGGCGTCCATCGCGGTGAGCAGGTCGACGAAGTTGATGCCGGGGGCGGTGACGCCGAATGCGGCGGCCCGGTCCATCACCCGCTCGGCCCACTTGCGGTGCGGTTTCATCTCATTCATCTTGTTGCGGTACGCCGATGCGGCCACCCCGCCGGTCGTGCCGGCCAGGATGTCGACGGCGTCGTGGTACTCCTCGTGGGTGACCACGCTCAACGCGTGCACCGGTGCGACGTGTGCGGGGTGGATGACGGTCTTGCCGTGCATGCCGTTGGCGCGGTCGAGAGCGATCTCGCGGAGGAGACCGTCGATGTCGCGGCTGACGAGCTGCTGGCGGAACCACACCGCGTCGTGATCGCGGAACGGGGTGGTGCGCAGTTGCGGGGCGAAAAGTCGCTCGTGATCGGCGAAGTATTCCCACACCGGCCCGGTGATGACGTGACCGGTCCCGTCCGCGCGGCCGAGGATGTTGACCACGCAGGCGATCGCGTCGGCGGCCACCCGTACGTCGTAGATCGTCAGGTCCCGGTCGCGGCGGATGCCGAACAACCCGCACATGTCGGTGGCGCCGATCCGCACCGCCAGCACCTGATCGCGGTGATCATCGAGAGCTGTTGCGATGGTGGCCAATTCGTCATCACGCGACTCGCGGTGCACCAGTGCCGCCGATTCGAGCACCGGCATCGCCCACAGGTGACCGCCGAGGCGTCGCGCGGACCGATTGATCTCCTGCAACGCCGTATCCGCTTCGCCGGCACTGAATTTCGGGATGACGAACCCGGAGAGCGCCCCGGCGGAGTCGAGCTTGGAGGTGATGGAGGAGATCTGGGAGACCTCGCGGACCCGCACGAACAACAACATCTGCCCGGCCGCGGACCCGTCGAGTTGGTGCAGGGCGGCGACGGTCGCGTCGATCGCCTCGTCGGAATGCTCGTCGGCGACGGCGTCCTCGAGGTCGATGACCATGGAGATGACGCCCTCACGATGACGTCGTGCGATGACCTCGGCCAGATCGGGGCGGGTGGCCGGAACGTAGAGCGTCGCGCCCAGGGCGACGGCGGTGCGGTGCGTCGACCACTGGGCCGTGATCGGCTCGGGCCGACGCAGGAACAGCCGGTCGAGGACGTCGGGAGCGAGCTGGTGAAAGTGCCTCGGTCCGGTGAATTCGGTCGAGTCGGCGACTTCATGCGTCGAGTCGACACCCCGCGGCGCGGTCGTGGTCATCGTGCGGCCACCTGTCCTCTCATGCGGTCGACGATCTCGACGATGCGCTGGTCCACGGCACGCAGCTGTGTCAGATACGACCAGTAATCGGGGTGAACTCGGTCGAGCACCCCCCGCGCCCTCGAGATCCGGTCGGCCTGAGCATCGAGCACCGAGCCCCATTCGTCAACCAGAGCGTTGTTGACGGCGAAGTGTTGTGCGTCTCGTAACCGGAACCGCACCCGCGCCTCGGTGGCCGCCGGATCGGCGCGCACCTCACGCAGCAGTCGCAGCCGGTCACCGACGGCGTCGACGGCCTGCTCTGCGGCGTCGAGATCGTCTCGGGCGGCCTCCGCATCGTCAATGGCCTGGTCGGGCATAGTGCGCAAAGCGGTCCGCGCCGCGTCGAGGTGGGCGTCGGCGGCCCGCAGGTGCTCGCGGATGACGGCGTCGGAGTTCTGCAGATCCTGCGAGCAGTCCCCACTGAACTCGCGTCGCAGGGCCGAGAGTTGGTCGGGGATCTGAGCCTGACGGGTCTCGATCGCACTGCGTCGGGTGTCGACCGACCGGATGACGCGCAGGGCGCGGTCGGCGAAGCCGGGAGCGTCCGACAACGCCGACCCGACGCGTTCGGCGGCGGCGAGCACCGCCGTCGCCGCCGACTTCCGGGAGCGGATGCCGTCGGCGCTGCCGAACGAGATCGTCGCGTCGCGCAACGCGTCGGCGGCGCGGGAGACGGTGCGCAGTCCGAGGAGCTCGGGTGGGGCCTGATCGAGTGCCGTCGCCGACGTGGTCGCCGCGACCCGTGCGCGTTGTTCGAGCACCCCGAGTTCGGTGATCGAATGCCGGGCGCGATCGAGTTCGGCGGCGTGGGTCTGCCCGAAGCGGGTCATCTCCCCGGTCATCGCCTCCAGGGCGTCGGTGCAGCGTGCGAGCTCCTCGACGCCCGGGCGCGGTCCTTCCGGCGCGCCCGCGGCGGCCGAGAGACGGAGGTACTCGGCGGTCACCTCGGCGTAGCGTTCGCGGACCGAGATCCACTGATCCCGGACGCGGGATCGGGAGTCGAGATCGTGTGCGGTCTGCACCGCGGAGTCGATGTCGGAGAGTGCGGACTCGGAGGCGAGGAACGCCGACGTCATTCGAGTCGTGTACTCGCCGAGATCGGCTCGCGCACGTGAGCTGGCCCCGAACCATCTCCTCGCAAACTTCCTGGGCACGCCACCGATGCTATCGACTAGGTTTCTCGGCAGGCGTGCCGTATCGGACGAACGGCACAATCGCGAAGGGTGGCGTATGCAGCTCGTACAGCGTTCCAAACGGGTGGTGGAGGCCCGGCTCAACAACACGGCGGTCCGGGCACTGTCGGGGTCGATGGTCGCCTATGAGGGACAGGTCAACTTCAAGTCCGCCGGCTTCGGCGGTGGTGACGGACTTCTCGCCGGGGTGAAGCAACGTGCGACCGGTGAGGGACTGTCGTTGATGGAGGCCTCCGGCAGCGGGGTGGTGTACTTCGCCCACAACGCCGCCGAGACCACCATCATCGAGATGAACGGTGAGACCCTGCAGGTCGAATCCCAACAGCTGATGGTGCTCAACGGGAATCTGCAGACCAACGTCACCTTCGCCGGTGTGCGCGGCGCGACGGCCGGGCAGGGGCTGTTCACCACGACCGTCACCGGCCACGGTCAGATCGCGTTGCTCTCGCAGGGCGGCCCACTGATCCACCTCGAGGTGAGCCCGCAGTATCCGCTCGTCGTCGACCCCGACGCCTTCGTCTGTGCGCGCGGTGCGCTGAGTCAGTCCTTCGTCACCGACGTCAGCTGGCGCAGTGCCCTGGGACAGGGTGGCGGAGAAGCGTTCTCGCTGCGCTGGGACGGTACCGGCGTGGTCTCGATCCAACCGGCCGAGCGATAGGGGAGCACCGACATGTTCGAGAAGGTCAACAGCAAGGTCGTCTCGGTCGACATCGGCCGCAGCGGGCCCGTCGTCGCGCGGCGTGGGGCGATGCTCTTCTACACCGGCAACGTCTTCTTCCAACCGCACCAGGTCGCCGGTGTCCCCGGCGGGAAGGGCGGCATGGGCGGAGTCGCCGGCATGGCCGGGCGGATGATGTCCGGTGAACACGAGTCGACGATGGTCGCCCAGGGACAAGGCGTGGTGCACTACGGCTTTCGTGGGATCGAAGTACAGATCATCGACGTCGGCGCGGTGGGCGGGATGATCCGCGTGGAGGCCTCACGCACACTCGCCTACACCTCGAATCTGCAGGCGTCCATCGTGTCGGTGACCTCGCAGGGAGGTGGCGGCGGTGGTGGCGGAGGACTGCTGCGTTCGATGCGGTCGGCGGCCGCCGGGGCGATGACCGGGCAGGGCATGTTCACCACACAGCTGTCCGGACCCGGGCAGGTCGTGATTCTCGGCCACGGAGGGGTTTTCGAGCTCCCCGTGTCACCGGACCGGCCGCCGGTGACCGTCGACCCCCAGGCCTACGTCGGTGCGGCCGGACAGGTCAACACCACCCTGCGGTCCACCGTCAGCTGGCGCAACGTCGGCCGAACCGGCGGTGAGGCAATGCAACTGGAATGCGCCGGCCAAGGCGTCGTCTACGTACAGGCTTCGGAGGAGAAGTTGTGAGCCAGCTCAACACCATCTGGAATCCGGCAACCCTGCCGAGCGACGACAACATCCCCGACAACGACTACTCGTTCTGCATCGATCTCAACCAGCCGTGGTTCATGTCCAAGGGGGCGATGATCGCCTACTACGGGCAGATGAACTTCACGGCGCTGACCCACGGCCTTTCCGGACAGTTGCTGCACATGGTGGCACAACAGTTCTCGGCTCCGCTGCACCTGGGTGACTTCGTGGTGGCCGAGGGGCAGGGCAAGCTCGTCATCGGCGACCGCGGCTACAACATCAACGCCTACGACCTCGACGACGGCAACCTCACCATCCGGGCCGCCAATCTCCTTGCCTTCCAGCCACAGTTGTCGCTGCAGCAGTCGATCGTGCCCGGCTTCCTGACGCTCATCGGCACCGGGAAGTTCCTCGCGTCGTCCAACGGGCCGGTGATGTTCGCCGAACCACCGGTGCGCGTCGACCCCGAAGCACTCGTCGGGTGGGCCGACTGTCCGTCGCCGAGCCACCACTTCGACGAGGCGTGGGTGAACTCCTTCATCGCCGCCGCCGGCCGGCGCTTCGGCATCAACTCCGGCGAGGAGCGTCAGTTCGACTTCACCGGCAGCGGAACGGTTCTCATCCAGTCGAGCGAGAAGGTTCGCAACGACACCTCCATCGTCCGGACCATCCAGGGCCACCTGCCCGGGCTGTCGGTGCCCGGGCTGCAGCAGATCAATCAGGAGATCACCCAGCAGTTGGGGCAACAGCAGTAGGAGGCAGGCAGAACGCGAACGCGGCACGAACCCGTAGACGCGCCCCGTGCAGAGGGGGGCGCCCACGAGTTCGTGCCGCGTTGGTGTATCTGGTGGTGTGAACTCAGATCTCGATGTGATCCTTGGCGTCCGCCGGCTCCTTGCGCCGCCGCAGGACGCTGGAGACGAAGGCCGCCACGATCAGCACGACGCCGACGAGGCCGGTGACGACCTCGGGAACATGGGTGCCGATCGAGTAGAACAGGATCAACGCGAGAGCGCCGATGGCCCAGTGCGCCCCGTGCTCGAGGTAGACGTATTCGCTCAGCGTGCCCTGGCGGACCAGATAGACGGTCAGCGAGCGGACGAACATCGCGCCGATCAGGCCGAGGCCCAACGCGATGATGATCGGGTCCGCGGTGATCGCGAATGCGCCGATGACACCGTCGAAGGAGAACGACGCGTCGAGGACCTCGAGGTAGAGGAACAGGAAGAAGCCGGCCTTGCCGGTGGCCTTGGCCAGATCACTCGGTCCGGAACGGCGGCGTACCTCGGCGTCCGCTACCGCCGCGGCGTCGTCGACCCCGGGCGTGCGTTGCGCTTGTGCGCGTTCGTCATCGGACTCGTCGGGATCGTCGTCGTCGGTGTTGAACAGCTCACCGAGACCGTTCACGGCGAGGTAGGTGATCATGCCGAGGAGGCCGGCGAACAGGACCGTCGACCGCTCCTCGTCGGGTGCGATGAACTCGGCGGTGATGATGAGCAGGACCGCCGCGACGACCACCTCGAGCTGGTCGAGCTTGCCGATCTTCTCCAGCGGCCGTTCGATCCAGCTGAGCCAGGTGATCTCCTTCTCCTCGAAGATGAAGCCCAGGAACAACATCAGCAGGAACATGCCACCGAACGCCGCGATCTGCGGGTGGGCGTCGGTGATGTAGGTTTCGTAGCTCGGCGAGCCGTCGGGGAAGTACGCGGCCCCATCGGCCGGCGGGTTCAGCGCCAATCGCATCGCCTCGACCGGGTTCAGGCCCGAGGCCATCCACACGATGACGAGCGGGAACACCAGTCGCATACCGAACACGGCGATGATCACGCCGATGGTGAGGAAGATCTTCTGCCAGAACTCGCTCATCCGCCGCAGCACGGTGGCGTTGATGACGGCGTTGTCGAAGGACAGCGAGACCTCGAGGATGCCGAGGATGAGGGTCAGGAACAGGGCTGTTGTGCCGCCGTAGAAGAAGGCGGCGATCAGGGAGAGGACCGTGACGACGATGGAGAGACCGAATATTCGGAGTACCACGGGGATGTGGCCTTTCTACATGTGGACGAGCGACAGGAGTCGAAACGACATGTGTACTGCCGGTGTGTGTACAACGAATGCCGCACCCGTCGCCATGAGCGGGTGCGGCATTCGCGCGATGTGTCGGTTTCTCAGACGTTGACGCCGTAGTCGCGGGCGATGCCCGCGAGGCCGGAGGCGTAGCCTTGGCCGACGGCACGGAACTTCCACTCCGCACCGTTGCGGTAGAGCTCGCCGAACACCATGGCGGTTTCGGTGGAAGCGTCCTCGGACAGGTCGTAGCGGGCGATCTCGGCGCCGCCAGCGCGGTTCACGACGCGGATGTAGGCGTTGCGGACCTGGCCGAACGACTGGCTGCGGGCGTCGGCATCATAGATCGAGACGGGGAAGACGATGCTGTCGATCTCCGGCGGGACACCCGCGAGATCGACGTTGATGACTTCGTCGTCGCCTTCGCCCTCGCCGGTCAGGTTATCGCCGGTGTGCTCGATCGAGCCGTCCGGCGAGCGCAGGTTGTTGAAGAAGACGAAGTGCTGATCGGAGAGCACCTTCTTGTTGGTGCCCAGCGCGATGGCGCTGGCGTCGAGGTCGAAATCGGTACCGGTGGTGGTACGGGCATCCCAGCCGAGACCCACGGCGACCGCGGTCAGACCGGGGGCCTCCTTGGTCAGCGAGACGTTCCCACCCTTGCTCAGGCTCACGCCCATGTCCGTATGCCTTTCCTTCGTTGAACGGCCACCGCAACTCTACGTGCGATGCCACACACCTTATGCGAAGAGTTTGGCATCGGACAGGGATGCGTCAGCCGACCGAACGAACTGTGGATGACAAGGAAACTACGTCGGGCGCGGCGACGGCCGGACGGCGATCGCTGCTCACCCCAACAGCTTCTTCTGCACCTTCCCCATTGCGTTGCGCGGCAACGACTCCACCCGACGGATCTCGCGCGGACGCTTGTGCGCCGAGAGTTCGGCGCTCACGAACGTGATGAGGTCCTCGTCGCTGCCGGACCGGTCGCTGCCGGACCCGTCGGCGGCCTGCTCACCGACGACGTAGGCGATGATGCGCTGACCGAGATCGTCGTCGGGGACGCCGATCACGGCCACCTCGGCGACCGACGGGTGCGCGAGCAGGACGGTCTCGATCTCGCCTGCGCCGATCCGGTATCCGCCGGACTTGATCAGATCGGTGGCGCGGCGTCCGACGATGCGGTGCATGCCGTCCCCGTCGATGACGGCGACATCGCCGGTAGCGAACCAGCCGTCGTCGAGCCAGCTCTGTGTGGTCGCCTCGGGCCGGTTGAGGTATCCCGATGCCAGCATGGGGCCGCGGACGTGCAGGTCGCCGACGGATTCGCCGTCGTGCGGCAGCACGGCATCGCCCTCGACCAGCCGCGTCTGCACGCCGTCGAGCGGGAGTCCGACCCAGCCTGGTCGGCGTTCGCCGTCGGCGCGGGTGCTCACCGTGATCATCGTCTCGGTCATGCCGTAGCGTTCGACGATCTCGTGGCCGGTGGCCGCGCGGATCCGGTCGAACACCGGCACGGGTAGGGGCGCGCTCCCCGACACCAGCAGCCGCGCCCCCGACAGCCGGCGGGCCGACTCGGTCTCGGCGCCGATCCTCGACCACACCGTCGGAACCCCAAAGAACATCGACGCACCGGCGTCGGCGGCGCGGGCATAGTGGTCGGGAGTCGGCGTGACGGTGTGGATCAGCCGACCGCCGCGACGCAGCGGTCCCAGCACACCCAGGATCAGACCGTGCACGTGGAACAGCGGAAGGCCATGGGCGAGTGTGTCTTCCGACGTCCATGCCCAGGCGTCGGCGAGGGCGTCGAGACCCGCCGCGATCGCGCGACGGGTGATCGGGACGCCCTTGGGCAAACCGGTGGTGCCCGAGGTGTAGAGGATCAGTGCGGTCGCGTCGGGGGGTGGTTCGGGGTGGGAGTGCCACGACTTGGCGTAGCGCCGAACCGGGATGGCGGGCAGCGACGTGTCGGCGGGGGCCTCACCCAACCAGGCCTGGGCGCCGGAATCCTGCAGGATGTGATCGAGTTCGCGGCGCCCCGAATCCGGCGGCACCGGCACGATCGCGACGCCGGCGATCAGGCCGCCGACGACGGCGAGGACCGTCGAGGCC
The DNA here is from genome assembly GCF_030077625.1 of Gordonia sp. L191. Classification (NCBI taxonomy): domain Bacteria; kingdom Bacillati; phylum Actinomycetota; class Actinomycetes; order Mycobacteriales; family Gordoniaceae; genus Gordonia; species Gordonia sp. L191. The sequence goes on from NZ_CP125996.1 coordinate 5,425,105, forward strand.
GTCGGGCGGGCGAGGACGGCGAGCGTGTGTGCCCCGCGAATACGTTCGGCCACCGCGGTCGCGGCGCCGACGAGGTCTTCGCGTGACAAGCGATCGTCACCGATGACGACGGCATCGGGCAGGTCGGGGGCGTGGGGGATCAGCGACGGCAGCAGCACAATCCCATGCTGCCACCCGACCCCATGATGCGAGCCGACTCACCCTGCCGAGTGCAGGATTTCCCGCGGACGCACCCATCCGTCACTCATCAGCCGCAGCAGCAGCTGTGCCTTGTTGCCGATGGGCTTGCCGGCGTCGGCGTACCGCTGGGTCACCCGGCGATAGTGTTCGCGCACGGTGCTTTCTGCGATGTGATGGCGCTTGGCCGTCTCAGGCATCGTCGCGCCCAGCGCGTAGGTGGTGAGGATCTGTCGTTCTCGATCGGTCAGCCGGACACGGATCGACTGGTGGGGAAGGCGATCGGCGACGCTGGTCAGGAATGCCGCGAGCTCGGCCGGGGCGCGCCCGGTGTTCGCGAGATCGATACCGCGAGGATCGTCGGCGCGCACGCCGAGCCCGACGACGATCGCCTTGCGCAGACGCAGATGTTGCCGGACCTCCATCAGTCGACGCGTCGAGCGGACGACGATGACCGTCCCGGACTCGTCGGCGGGCCGCCCGGAGCGGGAGTGGTCGGCGTCGGGGCGCAGAATGTCGGCCCGATGACCCCAGGCCTCCACGAGGGTGCACAGGGAGGTGTCGAGGATGTCGTCCTCGGCGGCGACCGCGACGAACAGGGGCGCAGCCTCCGTGACGGTGGCGTCGGAGTCGGGAACGACGGTCGGGACGGGGTGATCTGAGGGGGCGTGCGGCATGGAGTCAACGATGTCCGGAGTGCAAGGACAGGTCACCATTTCGTGCGACACAAATGGTGTGGATTCAGGTGTCGGCGGCCACCAAACGACGATCGTCATGCGTGATTACGCATGAACGTCGTTAGCGAGGCACAATAGAGGCCATGTCGGAAGGCTTACGTGTACTGGTGGCCTCCCCGTTGGGCGAGGTGGTCGCGGCGCCGCTGCGGTCGCGATTTGCCGACTGGACGGTGGAGGTGGCCACTGATGATTCCGAGGTCATTCGCCGGGTCGCCGGCCGGGTGCGGTTCGACGTGGTGACCGCCGACCTGGTGTGGAACCGGCCGGACACCGAGTGGGCGTTCGACGGTCTCGACGTGATCGAGTCGTTGCGCAACCACGATCGGCTGGCGCCGGTCCTGCTGACCGCGCAGGGTCACAGCATGGAGACCGACCTCATCGAGGAGGCGCGCCGCCGCGAAGAAGTGGTGGGCGTGGTCGCCAAATCCGACGGCTTCGCCGCGTTCGCCGACGCCATCAGCGTGGCCGCACTGGGCCGCCGGCTCCCCCAGACCCCCGCGGCCAATCGTCGGCACAGCCTCTACGAACTGTTCACCGGACGCCGCGGGCAGACCGCGGGTCGGATGGCCGGCGCCATCGCTGCCGGCCACGTCTCCGACACCGCGACGCTGGCGCGGGTGGCCAAGGTGTCACCCAACACCGCCAACAAGATCACCAGTCACTACATCGGGCCGATGATCGTCCAGCGCGGCGAACACGATGAGGATCTGCCGATGACCCAGGCGTCGGTGTACCGATGGTGCGGACTGCACGCCCGCTACCTGATGAGCTGGTGTCGCCGCAACGGTCACGCCGACGTACTGGCAGCGTGACCGGCAGCCCGCGTCACGCCGCCAGCGCTCCGTCGACCGCGAAACGGTAACGGCCCGAAGGTAGTTCGCCCCCGCACACGATGGTGCGGGCGGCGAAGGCGCCGACCACCCCGGCCAGGCTTGCCGCGGTGCCCAACTGCGGCCACGACGGAATGGTCCGGCCCACCTCGGCGAGTGCCTGCGAGAGCCGTGGTGCCACGTCGTCACCGACGATGGCACCGGCCAGCCGGACCCGATTCGCCGGATCACGCAGGGCGGCGGTGTCGAGGTCGGTGACCTCCCCGGCGCTGCCGTGGAAGAGGGGATAGTCGGGGGTGAGGTCGTAGCGTTCGACGTCGAGGATCACGTTGTCGCCGTCGTCGGTGACCATGATCAGCGGCAACCCGGCCCGTCGGGTGTGCACCCGAAGCGCGACCTTCATGGCGAGGTCGTCCATCTCCTCGATCACGATGTCGACCGCGCGGCCGTCGGGTGACCGCAAGAACTCCGGTGCCATGGCCGGCTCGAAACCCTGCGCCCACGTGGTGACCTCCGCGTACGGGTCGGCCTCGAGGAGGCGCCGAGCAGCCAGGGTCGTCTTCTCGACGCCGAGATCGCACACCGAACCCGACAGCCGGTTCAGGTTGGTCGGCCCGAGGGTGTCGGGGTCGGCGAGATGGAATCGGCGGGCGCCGGTCAATCCCGCGACGCCGACGACGGAGGCACCGACGCTCAGACCCGCCACCGCCAGTCGCGCGGTCGACCAGGCGGCCTGTTCGTCGTCGGTGATGAGGAAGCGGTTACGTGCGGTGCGCAGTCGGTGAAAGACCGGGTCGATCGGTGTGCGCACCACGGTGTGCCGCCAGGGGTAGACGACGTAACGGCTCCACTCGTCGAGGTCGCCGTCATCGGGGACGGGTTCGCCAGTGAACGCGGCGAGTGCGGTCAGCTCGGGCAGTGCGGTGATCCAAGCATCGACCAGTCGGTATTCACCTGCGGTGCAGAGGGTGTCGATGCGGCCGCGGTCGCGGGTGGGGTGAAGAATCTCGATCATCGTGCTGCTCCTCGGATGTAGACGTCCTTTGCGCCGGAACCGAATCCCGCCGAGTGGTACTCGTACAGGGAGACGGTGGGGCGGGCGGCTTTTCCCAATGACGCACTCAGCGCCCGGAACTCGGAGTTGGTGGTCACCAACGACTCGTGGCAGCGCTCGCGCAGCGCACGGGCCAGACCTGCATCGGCGGCGGTGTTCTTGGCCAGTTCGGCCCGGATGTGCAGGGTCTGATGATGCTGTTCGCTCTCGAGGACCTCGACGACGAATCGTCCGGTGAGGTCGGCGGCGAACGCGGGGTCCTCGAATGCCGGCCGCAGGTTGGCCGGATACACGTTGAGCGAGTGGAAGATCGCCGCGATGTCGGTGCGGCCGTGCAGCACCAGGAAATGATCGTGCGGCTCCACCTCGCCGGCGAGGTCGTCGTGTCCGTGCGCGCGCAGGATCTCGTCGAGCTGCGCGCCGTCGAGGATCCGTCCGCGGTCGTTGATCCGGTAGCGGATCAACGGCATGGCCGAATCGACCGTGAACAGCAGATGCCCCTCGGCGTCGCACTCGGTGTAGCGGTATTCGGGGTGATAGCGGACGAACGTCGGCTGTGCGGTGATGCCGGGACCGAACAACTGCTCCGACAGAGCGGCGTCGGCGAGGGCGGCTCGCCGGACGGCGATACTCGCCGGGGTCTCGTAGCCCATCAGCCCGGCGTCGGCGGTGCCGTACTTGAGGCAGATCCGCTCGGGTTCGGAGTGTCGATGCAGCAGATCGAGTACGTGGTCGCGCCACTTCTCGGTGATCGCCTCGCCGGCCAGCAGCAGCTTGATGTCCATCGCGAGCAGATTGGCCGGGGTGTTGTCGAGGAGGTCCTTGATCAGCGGCGGATATCCGGCGAGGACGACGTGGTCGTAGAAGGGGCCGAGCTCGGCGAGGGTGGCGACGGCGACGTCGAGATCGATCCCCGGGGTGGCGACGCTGAGTCGGTGACCGCGGTTGTTGAGTTCGCTCACGCCGGCCATCGTGTACGTGCCGCCGATCCAGGTGCCCATCGCAAAACAGTTGATCAGCAACGTGGTTCGCGGTTGTGAGGAGAAGGAGTCGGTGAAGATCCGGTCGTACATCGCGGCACTCTGCTCGAGGGCCAGCGCTCCACGCCCGAACTGGGTGGGCACTCCGCTGGAGGAGCCCGACGTCGACGACCACACCATCGCCTCGGTGATCCGGCCGTCCCAGTACCGGGCCGGCTGCGGGTAACGGGTGATGTAGCCGGCCTTCGTCATCACGGGCAGCTGTGTGAAGGCCTCGGCATCGACACGTTCGCCGGGATCGATGCCGTTGCGGCGCAGGAAGTCTGCGTAGGCAGGGACCCTGCGGCGCGCACGGTCGGTCATCGCCACGGCCAGGTCCAGATCGCTGATGGTGAGCACGGCGCTCCTCCTCGGGAAGAAGTGGCCGACGTGAGATCGGTTATCTCACTCGTGTTTCCGGGAGTGAGACGGTTGTCGGCGCCCACTCAGTCTGACCCCGCACATGGTCATGACGCGAGCCTCACGCGTCCGATTCGGCCGATCACCCGACCGCTGAGCGAACAGTAGGACGGGTGAATGACCTACGGTGAAAACAACTGTTGTGCAACAGTTTACGGATTTCTGGTGGCCGAACTCAGGCCGTGAAAAGGCCCGTCGGGGCCTCCCGGACTGCTCATTTCTGTCGTACCCCTGTGTTAGCTCGACGGGTCACCGGTCGGTACGGAGGACGACCTTCCCGCCGGCATGCCCGTCGGAGACCAGGCGCAGAGCCTCCCGGGCCTGTTGGAGACCGAAGGCCGCACCAATGGGGACGACGAGATCGCCGTCGGAGGCGAGACGAATAAGATTGGTGCGCACCGTATCCCGGAAATCTGCGCTCTCCGGCTGGCGGCCGCCGAGGGCGAGGAACCCATCGTCGGCCGCGCGCCGTGGCGCGGCGATCGTGACGATCCGCGAGCGGTCGGCGACGAGATCGAGTGAGGCGTCGACCGCCTCGTCGGTGCCGACGGCGTCGAGCGCGGCGGCGATCGGTCGACCGTCGGCGGCAGCCCGGATGCGGTCGAGCACGCCCGGACCGTACGTGACGGGCAGGCCACCGAAGTCGCGTACGCGCTCGCCCGATCGGGGACCCGCGGTGCCGATGACCCGGATACCCCGCAGACGCGCCAGCTGCAGCACCGCAACCCCGACGGCTCCCGACGCACCGTGCAGCACGATCAGCTCGTCCCGCGCGGTACGGGCCGCACGAAGCATGTCGGCGGCGGTCGTACCCGCCAGCAGCAGCCCGGCCGCCTCGTCGACACCCAGGGTCTCCGGCCGCGCGAACACTTTCTCCGCAGGCACCGTGAGCGCCGTCGCGTACCCGCCCCTGACCCGGAAGGCGAGCACCTCGTCGTCGACTGCTGCAGCACCCGAACCGATCTCGGTGTCGGGCCCCAGCGCGACGATCCGGCCCGCCACCTCGTAACCGATGGGGAGCGGGAAATCCGTCGCGGCACGCGCGTGCTTGAGGTCGGCCGGATTCACCCCGGCTGCGGTCACCTCGATCGTCACCTCACCACGTGCGGGCGACGGCACGTCGACGTCGGTGAAGGCGAAATCATCGAGGCCGCCGGGGCCGAGGGCGACCCAGCGGCGTGCGGGGGTCATGTGGGGATCCGAGTTCGAGCGCCCATGACGTCAAGGCTACGGCCCTCACGGTTACGGCCTCCGGACTGCGGGCCTCAGGCTCAGGGCTGAGCGGAGCACGTACCGAGGATGCGCGCCAGCGCATCCCGCTCGGCCGAGGTCACCCACAGGTGGTAGGCGGTCTTGACGGCGATCTGCCGGGATGCGTACGTGCACCGATACGCGCGGTTCGGGGGTAGCCAGGTTGCGGCGTCGCCGTCGCGCTTCTTCTGATTGGTGGGTCCGTCGGTGGCCTGCAAGTTGCGCGGGTCGTTGGCGAAGTCGACGCTCTGTTGCGGTGTCAGCTGTTGCGCGCCCTTCTGCCAGGCGTCCGACAACGCCACGACGTGGTCGATCTGTACGGCCGACGACGTGGCCGCGCCGCGCGTGAAACCGATGGTCTTGTCGGTATAGGGATCGTGCAGCGTCCCCGAGAGGACCACGCATCCGCGCGTGCCGGGCTTGACGACGATGTCAATGAGATCGCGACGCAGGATGTCGTTGCGGGTGTCGCAGCCGTTGTGACCGTCGTCGACGTTCACGTCGTCCGACCACGCCTGACCGAACTGTGCGCGGCTGTAACCCGTCTTGGGTGCGCGTCCCTTGACCGGCAGAGCCTGCAGCTGCGACCACGCCAGCGCCGCTTCGGGGGAGAGCGCGGTGGGCGCGGCTGTCCCGACCGAGGACGATGACGTCGTGGAGCTCGGTGGGATGTCATTCACCGCGGTCGCGCCGGGTGAGGTGACCGTCACCGACTCCCCGGGTGCGGCACAGCCGGCGATCGCGGCGATCGCAACCACGGACGCCCCGAGCGCCAGACGTCGTCGTCGCATGCGCCGATTGTGCCCGATCGTCCCGACAGTCCTTCTCACCGCGGGCGGCGGCCCAGGTCACCGTTGTTCCACGGGAAACACTCGCGACTGCATCGTGCTCGCCATCGATCCTCCCGATGACCTCGCCGAGACCGATCCGACTTCGTAGGCTCAAGACATGTCCGATGACATCACCGCACAACGCGAACGCGAGGCGCGACGCATAGAACTGGTCGACGAATACCGCCTGTGGGCGCTTGCCGAGGTGCCCGAGATCGACGTCGACGAGTCGATGCTGCTGAGCCGCTACCTCCACGCCGCATTCCGGGTGGTGAACAAAGCGAACGCGGACTTCGACCCGACCGCCTGGACGTCCACCGACGCCGACATTCTCACCGAGGTGGGGCTCGTCTTCCGGGCCGCACTCGACACCTTGGTGCCGGGCGAGAAGCTCGGCTTCGCCCTGCACACGTACCTGATCTTCACCGAATCCAGCGGAAGATGGAGCGGCACGCCCGCGGCGTTGCGGGCCGCGCGCACCGTGGTGGACTCCGCGATCGACGGCCTGCGCCTCGATGACTTCGACGCCGAACGGCAGGCACTGCTGTCCGTCGAACCCATGCGTGGGAATCCTGAAGTGGATCGGGAAGGGAAAACCGACCGCTCCGGGCGGTCAGCTGCCGGCGGGCCTGGACGCGTGCGCGAAGAAGCTCGGCATCTCCGCAGGGCTGGCCTCGCGACTCATCCACTACGCGGCTGACCTCGACCACGCCCTGATCTCCTACGGCGGCGACGGCGTGATCCACCGCGGCCCCGGTGCCAAGGACTGGCGCGATGGACGCCCGCCGATCGATCAGGTACGGGCCACCTTCTCGGAGTGGGTGGTTCGACTCCTTGATGATCAGCGATCGATGAGCAACCGCGGATCGAGCGAGGAGTTCTGCGCGTTCATCGACGCCGGCTCGTCCTCCACCCCGCGCGGCGTCGACTGGTTCGACTCCCTGTGGGACGACGAGGACGAGGATGACGAAGAGATGGACAACGAGGCTGCCGAGGAAATCGCACTCCGGATTCACGACGACCCCTATTACGTGGACAAACCGGGGATCCGCGAGGCCCTCGACGAGATGATCACCTACGGGTGGATGCGTCTGGAGGATGGTAAATACGTTGTGCCCCAAGGGCTTGAGGGACCACTGAGTGCGGGTATGAAGGAGTTCGAGCACCAGCAGTATCTCCGCCGGGAAGAGCATCGGCGGCGCAAGAGCAACTCTCGGAGGCGAGGGCGGGGGCGGTGGTGATGTGAGGTCTGTCGCGAGTGTCGCTCCCGATTCCAAGGCCGCGTAACGGACAATCCCTCGAGTTGAGTGTTACCGCACCAACCCGGTAAGTGTGTACGTCTCCGGCGATGCCGCGACCGAGTGATACAGCGACACCTTGGTGAAAGCGCCGCGAACCGGGGCGAACAGCCAGATTCCGACGGGGTCGCTGGTGGATCGTCCAGCGGCGCATGAAGGTTGGCACAGCTTGCGGTGCTCAGTGCCGTAGCCGATGGCCCAGCCATCGGCCCATCCGAGCCAGGTGACGTCGGTGACAATCACTCCGGCATCGCCGCAGAAGATCGACGAGATCGTCCTCGGCCGAATCTGCTTACCGCCGACGCAATCCCGAATCACCGTCGCCGTCGGGCTACCGCCCGGTGCGGCGTGCGCAGGAGGCGCTTCGGTAGCCGCGCCGGCCAGGCCGGCGATGACGAGAGCTGCGACGAGAAACGAACAAACGGATGTGCGCATGACTCTCAGTCTGCGCCCCAACGACCGTGGCGGTCCTCCCCTTCGGGAGAACCGCCACGGAAACGCTGGGTCGGACGATCAGGCGTCAGCCCTCGATGAACTCCTCGAGCTGCTTGCGCGCGATGTCATCGGCGACCTGCTCCGGCGGGCTCTTCATGAGGTAGGCCGAGGCGGGCAGGATCGGGCCGCCGATGCCGCGGTCCTTGGCGATCTTGGCGGCGCGCACGGCGTCGATGATGATGCCGGCCGAGTTGGGGGAGTCCCAGACCTCGAGCTTGTACTCGAGGTTCAGCGGCACGTCACCGAAGGCACGACCCTCGAGGCGGACGTAGGCCCACTTGCGGTCGTCGAGCCACTCGACGTGATCCGACGGGCCGATGTGGACGTTCTTGTCCTCGACCTTGCCGGCGAGCGAGCCGGTCAGGTTGGAGGTCACGGCCTGGGTCTTGGAGACCTTCTTCGACTCCAGACGCTCACGCTCGAGCATGTTCTTGAAGTCCATGTTGCCGCCGACGTTGAGCTGGTAGGTGCGGTCGAGGGCGACGCCGCGGTCCTCGAACAGCTTGGCCATCACGCGGTGGGTGATGGTCGCACCGACCTGGCTCTTGATGTCGTCGCCGACGATCGGGACACCGGCGTCGGTGAACTTCTTGGCCCACTCCGGGTCCGAGGCGATGAACACCGGCAGCGCGTTGACGAAGGCGACCTTCGCGTCGATCGCGCACTGGGCGTAGAACTTGTCGGCCTGATCCGATCCGACGGGCAGGTAGCTCACGAGTACGTCGACCTCGTTGTCCTTGAGGGTCGCCACCACGTCGACGCCGTCGCCGTCGGCCTCGGTGATGGTCTCGCGGTAGTACTTGCCGAGACCGTCGAGGGTGTGGCCGCGCTGCACGGTGACGCCGGTCGGCGCCACGTCGGCGATCTTGATGGTGTTGTTCTCGCTCGCGAAGATCGCGTCGGACAGGTCGAAGCCGACTTTCTTGGCGTCGACGTCGAACGCGGCGACGAACTCGACGTCGCGCACGTGGTAGGGGCCGAACTTCACGTGCATCAGGCCGGGCACGGTCGCGTTCTCGTCGGCGTCCTTGTAGTACTGCACGCCCTGGACCAGGGATGAAGCGCAGTTTCCTACGCCCACAATGGCCACGCGCACCTTATTGGGCTCACCCATGGTCGGGTTCTCCTTTTTCTTGTCGGGCCGCAGCACTGGGCTGCGACACGGGGGTTCTACCGAGCGGTTCGTCCTGCTCGGTTTCTTCCTGCTCCTCGGCACCGGTCGTCGGTGACGTACCTGACGTCGGTGACGTGGTGGCCGGGAAATCTGTGGGCGCTGCCGCCGATGACGACGCCTCCGAGGCCTCGGCGGCGATGAGCTCGTTGAGCCAGCGGACCTCGCGCTCGCTCGATTCCAGGCTCAACTCGTGCATCTGGCGGGTGTAGCGGTCGGAGGCGCCGGTGGCGCGGCCGACGAGCTCGCGCAGGCCTTCACGGCGCTCCTCGACCTGACGACGCCGGCCCTCCAGGATGCGCATCCGGGCGATCGCCGGGGTGCGGCTGAAGAAGGCGAGGTGCACGCCGAAACCGTCGTCGGTGTAGTTCTGCGGCCCGGTGTCGGCGACGAGTTCGGTGAAGCGTTCACGGCCGGCGTCGGTGAGCTGATAGACGCGACGTCCGCGACGCACCTTCACCCCAGACGGTGCACTGGTCTCGTCGATGAGTCCGTCGGCCTGCATCCGACGCAGCGTCGGGTACAGCGAACCGTAGGAGAACGCGCGGAATGCGCCAAGCAGCCCGGTGAGCCGTTTGCGCAGCTCATAGCCGTGCATGGGGGATTCGAGCAGGAGGCCGAGGATCGCCATTTCGAGCACTGCTGACCCCCTCTCCGATGGTTCGTCGTGCCGATGCTTTCGCCCAATGTATCGCACCGATATAAACGCTGTCGATATCGGCCACGGCTTGGGGGGCGCGATCGTGGTCTCGGCAGGCACGAATCCACTGGCAGGTCACACCGACAACGCCGATATCGACCACGTACGCTGGTTCACGTGCAACGCCAGCTCGTCGACTACGCCCTCCAGCGGCGATCGCGGCTGTCGCAGGTCCATGCCGGGCGGGTCGGTGTGGCCGAGGTCTGCGACGCGAGTCCTTATCTCCTGCGCGCCGCGAAGTTCCACGGTCGCCCCAGTTCGACGCTTTGCCCGATCTGCCGCAAAGAGCACGTGACGTTGGTCTCCTGGGTGTTCGGCGAGCGACTCGGCCAGGTGTCGGGGTCGGCGCGTACGACCGAGGAGATCTCCCGCCTCGACACGACCGCCGAGGAATTCTCCGTGCATGTCGTCGAGGTGTGCCGAACCTGTAGCTGGAACCATCTCGTGCAGTCATACGTTGCCGGTCTGCCTCCGCGCTCTGCCCGTCGTCGTCGGGTGGCCGAGTAAGCGGCCCTCGGCCGCCTCTCCGATGTCCGGCTTTTGGCTGCGGCTCGTCGGTGCGTCAGAGTGGTGGGCGGCAAACATGCCGACAGGCGGCAGTCATGCCGACAAGTAGTGTGAGGAACGTCGAGCCGATGGTGTATGCGGTTCCTTGGGAGGTCCGACGATGAGCGAGTCACGCGATACGACATCGCGACGCACCACATCCACCGACTCCACGACCGGTCAGGACCCGAAACGTTCGAGGTTCCGGCTGATCGCGTGGATCATGGGTGCGCTCGGTCTGATCGTCCCGGTTGTCGCGTTGGTTGCGATCGTGGGTTTCCTGATCGCTTACGCCACGGTCACCGTGCCGCGCCCCGGCGACATCAAGCAGAACCAGGTCGCCACGATCGTCGATACCAAGGGCAACACCCTGGCCAAGATCGTGCGGCCGGAGGGCAACCGCACCGACGTCAGTATCAACGACATTCCCAAGTCAATGCAGGACGCCGTCATCGCCGCCGAGGACCGCGAGTTCCGCACCAACGACGGTTTCTCCATCCGAGGGCTGTCTCGCGCGGTGTGGGGTCGCATCACCGACAACGATCTCGCGGGCGGTGGGTCGACCATCACCCAGCAATACGTGAAGAACGCCCTGGTCGGCGATGAACACAGCTACCAGCGCAAGCTGCGTGAGCTGGTGATCGCGACCAAGATGTCGAGCGAGTGGTCCAAGGACGACATCATGGCGGCCTACCTCAACACCATCTACTTCGGTCGGGGTGCCTACGGTGTCGCGGCCGCGGCGCAGGCGTACTTCCGCAAGGACGTCAAGGATCTGACGCCGGCCGAGTCGGCGGTGCTTGCTGCGACGATCCGCTCACCCTCCTATTACGACCCGGCGGTCCATCAGGAGGCGGCGACGGCTCGATGGAACTACGTGCTCGACGGCATGGTGCAGATCGGTTCGATCACCCAGGCCGACCGAGCGGCGATCCGCTATCCGAAGGTCGCGCCGCCGCCCGAGGCGACCGGCGAGACCGTCGGCCCCAATGGCCTCATCGAGCGGCAGGTGCTCGCCGAAGTCGAAGATCTCGGCATCTCCGAGCAGCAGGTCTATACCGAGGGTCTAAAGATCACCACCACGATCGATCCGCAGGTGCAGAACGGCCTCGTGCAAGCGGCATGCCGCGACAACGACATCTACAAGTGTCCCAACGGGATTCTCGTCGGCGAGCCGGCGCAGATCCGCGACGCCGCCGTGTCGATCGATCCCCGGACCGGTGGAGTCGCCGGCTACTACGGCGGCGACGACGCCCAAGGCTGGGACTACGCGCAGGCGGGGCTGCAGACCGGATCGTCGTTCAAGGTGTTCGCCCTCGCTGCGGCGCTCGAGCAGGACATCCCGTTGTCGAAGGTGTACAGCTCGGCGCCGTACACGACATCCAGTGGCCTGACCGTCGAGAACTCCGACGGTGAGAGCTGCGGCTCGTGCAATCTCGCGACGGCTATGAAGATGTCTCTGAACACCGTGTACTACCGGTTGATGATGGACCTCAAGAACCAGGCGCAGGACGTGGCCGATGCCGCGCATGCCGCCGGCGTCGCGGAGTCCTTCGGCGACATCGCGCACACGCTGCAGGAATCCAACGGCAGCGTGCAGGGCGGCGTGGTGCTCGGGCAGTACCCGTCCCGCGTCATCGACATGGCCTCGGCGTACGCGACCTTCGCCGCATCCGGTATCTACCGTGCGCCGCACTTCGTGCAGAAGGTGGAGACCTCCACCGGCGACGTGCTCTACGAGCGTCAGCCCGACCCGGGCAAGCGGGTGTTCCCGGCCAAGGTCGCCGACAACGTGACCGCGGCGCTCGAGCCGATCGCGGCGTATTCGAACAACAACAACCTCTACGACGACGAGCTGGGATCGCGTCCGTCGGCCGCCAAGACCGGCACCGCGCAGCTGGGTAACACCGGCCAGAACAAGGACGCGTGGATGGTCGGCTACACCCCGCAGCTCTCGACCGCGGTGTGGGTGGGTACCGACAAGGGCACCGCCTTGGTCAACGCCAGTGGGTCGATGGTCTACGGCAGCGGTCTGTCGGCACAGATCTGGAAGCGCGGCATGGACGACGCGCTCGAGGGCCAACCCATCGAGCAGTTCCCCGAACCCGCAGCGGTCGGTGGCCAGGCCGGCGTCCCGTACGAGCCGCCCCCCACCTCATACAACAACTATCCCTCGACACGGCCCGACCGGACACCGACCCCGGAGTACCCGGGTGGAGGCGCGATCACCATCGCACCCGGCATCACCATCCCGATTCCTGGTGGTCCAGAGCGCGGTGACGGCGGAAACAACGGCGGCAACGGGAACGGCGGCACGGGTAACGGCGGCGGCACCGGCAACGGCGGTCCTGGCGGCGGCACCGGGAACGGCGGTCCTGGTGGCGGTACCGGGAACGGTGGAACCGGCGGCGGCACCGGCGACGAAGGAGCGGTCCCTGCGCCCGGTGGCTGACGGGACTCCGCCGCCGACCGACGAGGTCGCCGATGACAGTCCCGCGCCGCTGGCCGCCGATCTTCGTACCGACACGCGTCGGCTGATGCCGAGTCACCATGATCCGGTGGTCGCCGAGGCCTCTCGGGTCGTCGGTGGTCCCCTCGGTGCGCACGCAGCGGTGGGACGCAGCCGTCATTGGACGCCGATCCGGGTGCTGTTCCTGCTCGCGTTGTGCACGTTGGCGCTGAGCTGGTTCGGCAAGGCCGGCTGCTTACAGCAGGAAGTGGTGGTGAACCCGGGCCAGGGACAGCCCGCGGTGAAACTCGACCGCGACGATCAGCGCCAATTCACTGACCTCTGCTACTCCGACGTCATCTCGCTCTTCGGTGCCGAACAGCTCGACAGGGGCGAATTCCCGTACAAGACCTTCTGGTTCGAGAAGAACGGTGACGGCCAGGAGATCAAGCGGTACATGGAGTATCCGGTGATCACCGGGATGTACATGTATGCCACGGCCTGGCTGGGGCGTGAATGGGCGTCGGCGTCGGACCGCTGGGGTCTCCCGGGTGCGTTGCCGGCGGTGCTCTATTTCGACCTTGCCGCACTGGGTTTGGCGCTGTTCTGGCTCGTCACCGTCTGGGCCACCGCGCTGACCGCACGGACGCGCATCTGGGCGGCCTGGCTCGCGGCCCTGTCGCCGCTGGTGATCGTGCACGCTTTCACCAACTTCGACGCCATCGCCACCGCCGCCCTGGCCGTGGCACTGCTGTGCTGGGCGCGTAAGAAGCCTTGGCTCGCAGGCATGTTCATCGGTCTGGGGACCGCCGCCAAGTTCTATCCGCTGCTGGTGCTGGTGGTGCTGTTCTTCCTGTGCCTGCGGTCGGGCAAGCTGCGCGACTGGTGCGCGGCGGCCGCGGCGGCGGTGATCGCGTGGACCGCGGTGAACCTGCCGATCCTCATCCTGTATCCACACGGGTGGTACGAGTTCTTCCGGCTCAACTCCGACCGCGGCGCCGACGCCGACACCTTGCTGCGTCTTGCCGCCAAGGCGGTCGGAGTCACGTGGAGAGTCGACGTCCTCAACATCGTCTCGTTGGGGCTGATGATCCTCGTCGTCCTGGGCATCGGATGGTTGTGTATGGCCGCGCCGCGCCGACCGCGAGTCGCGCAGGTCGCCTTCCTGATCGTTGCCGGGTTCCTACTCGTCAACAAGGTGTGGAGCCCGCAGTACTCGCTGTGGCTGGTGCCGCTGGCGGTGCTGGCCATCCCGCACACGCGTCTGCTGCTCGCGTGGATGACCATCGATGCCCTCGTGTGGATTCCGCGGATGTCGCTGTTCATCGATCCCAGCCGAAAGTGGTTGCCGCAGGAGTGGTTCACCACGATCATCGTGATCCGTGCACTGTTCGTGATCGCGCTCTGCATCATCGTCATCTGGCAGATCCTGCGGCCCGAGAACGACCTGATGCGCCGCGACAACGAGGGCAACGAACTCGACGACCCGGCGGGTGGGGTGCTCGACGGTGCGGCGGATCGGCTGTCGTGGGGGCGGGCGCGACGCACCCAGAGGGCTGGGGCCGAGGAGACCGTGATCGAGGAGGCCGGGGCGTACCCCTAGCCCCGAATCCGTTCCCGCAGCGCGGCTTTCGCGGCCGGCCAATCCTCGTCGATCATCGCGAACTGCGCGGTGGTGCGCCAGCCGTCACCGAAGCGTCGGTGTTTGCGGAGCAGCCCCTCGAAGGTGGCGCCCAATTTGGCGATGGCAGCCCGGGATTGGGTGTTGCTCTCGTGGGTGTGCCAGACCAGCCGGACGGCGCCGCACTGCTCGAAGGCGTGGTGCATCAACAGGTATTTGGCGGTCGGGTTCACCGCGGTGCCCTGGACGTCCTCGGCGTAGAACGTGTAGCCGATGGCAACCGACAGGTTGGCCGGGTCGATGTCGTAGAAACTCGTGGAGCCGACGAGCCGGCCGTCGGTGTTGTCGATGACGGCGAAGGCCACGCGGCGCTGCGGATCGGCGAGCGCCGCCGAGATCCATCCGGCCGCGGAGTCGGCGTCGGTCGGGACACCGGGCACCCAACGGAATCGGGCCGGATCGCCGACGACCCGTCCGAGTGCGTCGGCGTCGTCGATGGTGAACGGCCGCAACGTCACCCGGTCCCCGACGAGCGGGCCGGTGCCGAGCCAGTCGCTCATGCCCCGGCGGGCACGCGCTGCCCGGGTGGTGCGTCGTCGGGTTCGGACGGGGCCGCGTCGGTGGGGTCTGCACGTCGGCCGATCGAGGCGAGGGGTTCGCGCAGCCCGGCGCTGACGAAGGCGCCGATGAGATAGACGAGCAGCACCGCGTGGACCCACACGCCGACGTTGACGCCGGTCATCACCCACCACTTCATCGGCTCGCCCGACACGTAGATGCCGAACAACCGGAAGATGGTGGTGTCGAGGATGAAATCGGCGATCAGATACGCCACGATGACCGGCCAGCGCACCCGCAGCAGCACGAAGAACGGCAGAATCCACAGCGTGTACTGCGGCGAATGCACCTTGTGGAACACCATGAATCCGGCGAGCATCGCCGCGCTGACGCCGATCCACGGGTAGAGCCCGGTCCGGTTGTACTGCCGCCAACCGAAATACACCGCGACGACGAAGGCGCACACGATCAGCGTCGGCGAGAGTACGCCGACGATCGAGTTGTAAGTGCCGTTCTGGCCGTCGGTGAGATGGCGCAGACCCCAGTACCAGATGGAGTTGGTGTCCACGTCGGCGCGACGTTTGCCCTGGAAGGTCAGTGCCGCGCGCCACCCGTCGTAGCCCAGCACCATGAAGGGCAACTGGATGACGACGACGGTGAGCGCAGCCGTGACGGCCACCCACGCGGCGCCGACCCAGTCGAGTGCGCGGCGCCCGCCGGCTCCGCCGGTCAGCACGTAGATCGCCAGGGGCAGCACGAAGAATCCGGGGTAGAGCTTCAGGCAGAAGCCGATGGCCAGCAGGATCGACGCGAGAATTGCGCTGGTACGCAAACTCATTCGTCGTTCGCCCGTCGACGGCTTGATGCTCGCCCCCCACGCCATGACGGCGACGGCACCGACAGCAGTCGCCACCACCGGCAGCTCCCAATTGTGGAAGGCGTAGAGGATCAGCGGCGGGGTCATCGCCCACCACAACACATTCCAGCGGGTGAGCACGGCGAGCATCGCGGTGATCACCACCCCGAACGGCGCGAGCAGCGCCGCCGAATGGCGGAAGAAGTCGACGTCGGTGTGCGCGCCGATCGCACCGAGCCACATCAGGATTCCCGAGAGCACCGGGTACTCGACCGAACCACCGAAGAGTTGGCCGTTGGCGCCGATACCGCCGTGGATGTACGGAAAGACGTGGTTGTTGATGTCGCGGCCCACCCACAGGTACGCCAGATCCGAATAGCAGGGGATGATCGCGTGCGGATCGCCGACCGGCCACTTGTGGCTGCGCCCGTCCGGGAAGAACGGTGGACCGACGCACTTGATCTTGACCTCATAGCTCCAATACATGAACAACAAGGTCAACAACAGGGACACGGTCAGGATCAGGATCAGATCCCCGCGACGCGACAGGGTGACGCGCCCGTAGCGGAACGTCGTGCTCAGGCGGTCGGACATGCGCTACAGGGTAAGCGGAACGCCCCGCGCACCATGAAATCGACCGGCGAACGGTGACCTGGCTCACCCCCAATCCCGGCGGACCGGTCAGCCGGGATCGGGGCCGCTTTCGATGCGAGGTCAGTCTCGGTCGGAGAGAGGCGCGTAGAAGTTCACGAGGTTTCCGTCGGGATCGCGCAGGAGCAACGAGCGATTGCCCCACGGCATATCGGCGGGGCCGTCATTGACGAATCCGTCGCCGACGTCGGTCAGATGCCCGCTGGTGAGACGTCGGTGCACCTCGTCGACATCGCCGACGAGGAAATCGAGGATCACCGAGCGGTTCGACGCGGCGGTGAGTACGTCGTCGCCCATTGCCTTGATGGTCGTCGACGACGCGATGGCCAGGGTGCCGTAATCGGTGGTGAACTCGGCGAACAACGGGTGCAGACGGTTCGCGCGCAAGCCGGTGACCGTCTCGTAAAAGCCGACCAGACCGTCGACGTCGTCGGTGAGGATGCGGGTGGCTGCGAAGTACATGAGGGTGCGCCCTTTCTCGGATGTGATGCCGCCAGCGTGCAGCCAATAGCGGCCAGGTCGTGTCCGCGATCGGCTGTGGAACGCGATTTCGCTGGTCAGGGGTACCTCGTGTATCTTGGAACGGTTGCCGACGCAGGCGACCCTCCTGCCACGGACAGTCCGTGGCCGATGAGCCCATAGGAGGTGATGTGGTCACATGCGTCATTACGAATTGATGGTCATCCTCGACCCGAGTCTCGACGAGCGCACCGTTGCTCCGTCCCTGGACACGTTCCTGAACGTGGTCCGCAAGGACGGCGGCAAGGTCGACAACGTCGACATCTGGGGCAAGCGCCGTCTCGCATACGAGATCGCCAAGCACAGTGAGGGCATCTACGCCGTCATCGACCTGAACGCCGAGCCGGGCACCGTCAGCGAGCTGGATCGTCAGCTGAAGCTGAACGAGTCGGTGCTCCGCACCAAGGTTCTCCGGAAGTAGTACACAGGCTTTCTCCGATGTCCCGAGATAGTCGGTACCGGACCCTAGGGTGAATCACTAGTCCGGTGCACATCGACCATCGAGTGCCCAACCACGACCAAGGGGAGACACATGGCAGGCGAAACCGTCATCACCGTTGTAGGCAATCTGACTGCTGAGCCCGAACTGCGGTTCACCCCCTCGGGTGCCGCGGTCGCCAGCTTCACGGTGGCCTCCACCCCGCGCACCTTCGATCGTCAGTCCAATGAATGGAAAGACGGCGAGGCACTGTTCCTACGGTGCAGTATCTGGCGCGAAGCTGCGGAGAACGTGACCGAGAGCCTGACCAAGGGCACCCGCGTCATCGTGCAGGGTCGTCTCAAGCAGCGTTCCTACGAAACCCGCGAGGGTGAGAAGCGCACGGTTGTGGAACTCGATGTCGAAGAGATCGGTCCCTCGCTGAAATTCGCCACCGCATCGGTCAATCGCGCCTCGCGCGGCGGATCGTCCGGCGGCGGAAACTTCGGTTCGTCCGGCGGTGGCGCAAGCCGCGGCGGCGGATCGAGCCAGTCCGCACCCGAGGATCCGTGGGGCAGCGCCCCTGCGAGCGGCTCCTCGTTCGGTGGCGGCGGCGGGGACGACGAACCACCTTTCTAAGAAACATTTTTGACTGGAGCATCACATGGCTAAGCAAAAGAGCAGCCGGAAGGTGCGCGTCGAAAAGGTCACCAAGACCAAGGCGTGCTCCTTCTGCAAGGACAAGAACACCAGCACCATCGACTACAAGGACACCGCGCTGCTGCGCCGCTTCCTGTCCGACCGCGGCAAGATCCGTTCGCGTCGCGTGACCGGCAACTGCGTCCAGCACCAGCGCGACGTCGCTGTGGCCGTCAAGAACTCGCGTGAGGTGGCGCTTCTGCCGTTCACCTCGACCAGCCGATAAGCCGAAGGGAGAGAACACGATATGAAGCTCATCCTGACTGCTGCCGTGGAAAACCTCGGTGAAGCCGGCGATTCCGTCGAGGTCAAGGACGGCTACGGCCGTAACTACCTGTTGCCCCGCGGTCTGGCCATCAAGGCCACCCGTGGCGCCGAGAAGCAGGTCGAGACCATCCGTCGGGCGCAGGCCGCCCGCGAGGTCCGCGGCCTCGAGCACGCCAACGAGCTCAAGCAGGCACTCGAGAACCTCTCCGAGGTCTCGCTGTCGGTGAAGACCCACGACTCGGGCAAGCTGTTCGGTTCGGTCACCGCCGCCGACATCGCCGGTGCCATCCGCTCGGCCGGCGGCCCCGTCGTCGACAAGCGCAACGTGGAGCTGCCCAAGGGCCACATCAAGGCCACCGGCAGCTTCCCGATCGTGGTGAACCTGCACCCCGACGTCGCCGCGACCGTGTCGCTGGCCGTCGTCGCCGGCTGATCAGGCTCGCACGCAACAACTTTCGGCCCGCCGATCACGCACATGCGTGGTCGGCGGGTCGAAGTGTATTTCATCGATGGTCGTTCTCTGATCGTTGGACGACTTTCGATCGATGGTCGTTTCTGATCGTTGGACGGTTTTCGATCGGTGGTCGTTTCTGATCGATGGTCGAGGTGCGAGGCGCCCCAGGCGCCGAGCCTCGAGACCGCGTAACCCTTACGCTGCAACGCACCTCACGCCGGCGCCACAGGCGCCGCCGGCAGTTGACTCGAACCCCGAAGCACCGCAGGGAGATACTGCGGCGCCGGATTGCCGTCGTGTGCCTGATCCCATGCGGGATAGAAGAACTTGTGCCATCCGGTCGCGAAGATCAGTGCGCGAGAACCGGTTCGGCAGGCCACCTCGTTCGGCGCAGGCACCGTACAGGTAACCCCTGCAATCGTCACCCGCTGCCCGACGTGCAGGATGGGCGGGCGGAACCCGGTCGTGGAGCCGAATCGATAGGTCGGCGCGAACGGCCAGTTGGTGCGCACCCAGAACGGCCCCTGCTGATCGCCGGCAATGGTCGCGCCGAGTGTCCGTGATGTCGGGGTGTCTGCGGGCGCGGTGGCCGGGCTGCCCGTACAACCGACGTAGCGGTACTGCGGGCCGATCTGGCACATGTAGCGGCCGGTGGTGAAGAACGACCGCCCGTTGTCCTCGTAGGCCAGCGAGCGGAACGCGTCGGGGTTCACCGGGGTGTAGCGGCTCAGGTCGAATTCTGCGGGCAATGGGGGCGGCGGAGCGGCCGACGCATCCGATGCCAGCATGGCGGGCGCGACGACGGCCATGGCCGCGGCAACGCCGACCGTGGCGAGCGCGCGCGAGAACGTACCGAACGTGCGAATCCTGGACACGGGCTTCATTGCATCACAGTCGTGCGGAGGCGGGAGAGTTTTTGATCCTCGTCGTGGCCGACGCCCCGCTCCGAGCGGTTCGAGAGCGTCCCAACGCGGTGTCATCGCGGGCTCACGGACTGTTCACGAGGTGGTAAACGCCCAGTGGTTGCCGTCACACGCAACACGCCCGACCGCCACATTCAAGCGACACGCCGAGGAAGTAAAGAACTCGGCTCTGTGGAATTCGTGCACATAGCCTGAACTGCAGCGATGGGACAAATCGCGTCAGCATTCCCCATCTTGTCCACAGGCCGTCGCCAGCGACCCACAGGCCGGACGCGAAGCGTCCACAATTGGTGCACAGCTCGGTCCACAGGCGCGTTTGAACGTGCGTCGGTCTCCTCCTAGGGTCACCTCTCAGGGTGAATCGGCACCGGTGTCGGCGACGTGATCGCGGGTTCTGTCGGTGGCCGCGGGTATTGAGTACATCGGGTACTGAGTACGTCAGAGATAGCAGGGGTGGATCCGCGTTGCGGATCTGCCGTGATCGGCGCGAGAGGTTGGGGCATCGGTGGCGGTTGTCGATGATCGCGGGCACGGCGCCCGGCGTGATTCCGGACGTGGGGGGTCCGGGGGCTTCGACGACGAACCGCCGATCCCGACCGAGGAGTTCGGCCGCCAACCACCGCAGGACATGGCTGCCGAGCAATCGGTCCTCGGCGGCATGCTGTTGTCCAAGGACGCCATCGCCGACGTCGTCGAGAAGATCCGGCCGGCCGATTTCTACCGGCCCGCACATCAGGCTGTCTACGACGCCATCCTGGAGCTCTACGGCAAGGGTGAGCCTGCCGACGCCGTGACCGTCTCTGCCGAGCTGGAACGTGCCGGAGAGCTGCGCCGCGTGGGCGGTGCACCCTATCTGCACACCCTCATCTCCACGGTGCCCACAGCCGCGAACGCCGGCTACTACGCCGAGATCGTCGCCGAGAAGGCCATCCTGCGGCGACTGGTGGAGGCCGGGACCCGCATCGTGCAGTTCGGCTACTCCGGAGCCGACGGCCAGGACGTCGCCGAGGTCGTCGACCGCGCGCAGGCCGAGGTGTACGAGGTCACCGAGCGCCGCACCGCCGAGGACTACGTCCCCCTCGAGGAACTCCTGCAGCCCACGATGGACGAGATCGACTCGATCGCCTCACGAGGCGGGCTGTCACTCGGTGTGCCAACGGGTTTCGCCGATCTCGACAAGCTCACCAACGGACTGCATCCGGGGCAGATGATCATCGTGGCCGCACGTCCGGGTGTTGGCAAGGCGCTGTCGCTGGACACGCCGCTACCGACGCCCACGGGCTGGACCACGATGGGCCGCGTCGCCATCGGCGACAAACTGCTCGACGCCCACGGCCGCCCCACCACTGTCGTGGCCGCGACCGATGTCATGACCGAACGGCCCTGCTATGAGGTCGAGTTCGCCGACGGTAACAGCATCCTCGCCGACGCCTGGCACGAGTGGGCCATCGAGGTCGACGGCAGCAGTCAGGTCGTCACCACCGAGGGCATGTGTGCCCACGTCGGCAGCGCGTTCATCCGCAACACCAAGCCACTTGAACTGCCGCGCAAGCGATTTGCTTACGGGCCGTACACGGTCGCCGCGTTGGCCGGTATGGCTTTCGATGATCCCGAGATCGGGATGCGCATCGACGCCGAGGGGCCCGTCGACGTGATGACGTTGATGGCCGACCTCGGCGGGCGCATCCCCTACGAGTACTTGCGCGGGTCCATCGCTCAGCGCCGCGCCCTGCTCGCGGGTTTGCTGGACGCACGCGCGACCGTCGACGACGACGGCTGGATCACGGTGCCCGCCGCCACCCGGCACATGACCGCCGTGGTGGCCGACCTCGTCGCCGGGCTCGGCTACACCTACCGCCGTTCGGCCACCGGGTGGCTGCGCGTCGACGCCGACGACGACGTGTTCACCGTTCACCACAAAGCGTTGCGGCACAAGGAACTTCGAGGGCCGGCAGGCGTGCGGCGCATCGTTGCGGTGCGTCCCGTCGACAGCGTCCCGGTGCGGTGCGTGCAGGTCGACAACGATGATCACCTGTTCCTCGCGGGCGAGGCGATGGTACCCACCCACAATTCGACGCTCGCGATGGACTTCCTACGGTCGTGCTCGATTCACCACCACATGACCGGCGCCATGTTCTCCCTGGAAATGAGCAAGGTCGAGATCGTCATGCGACTACTCTCGGCCGAGGCCAAGGTGAAACTCGGTGACATGCGCGGCGGTTCCATGACCGACGACGACTGGACCCGCCTGGCCCGACGCATGGGTGAGATCTCCGAGGCGCCGCTGTTCATTGATGACTCACCCAACCTCACCATGATGGAGATCCGCGCCAAAGCCCGACGGCTCAAACAGCGCAACGACCTCAAACTCGTTGTGGTGGACTACATGCAGCTGATGACCTCCGGTAAGAAGGTCGAGTCACGTCAGCAAGAGGTCTCGGAGTTCTCCCGTCAATTGAAGCTTCTCGCAAAGGAACTCGAGGTTCCGGTGGTCGCGATCAGCCAGCTGAACCGTGGTCCCGAGCAGCGAACCGACAAGAAGCCGCAGGTGTCGGATCTGCGCGAATCGGGTTCACTGGAACAAGATGCGGACATGGTTATCCTGCTTCATCGGCCCGACGCATTCGAGCGCGACGACCCCCGCGCTGGTGAGGCCGACATCATCGTCGGTAAGCACCGCAATGGTCCAACCGCCACGATTACTGTTGCGCACCAACTACATTTGAGCCGGTTCGTGGATATGGCGAGGGGCTGACAACTGCCTGTAGGTTCTCTGTAGGTTCCGGCGAAAGTTGTCGGTTTCCGGACTCGGTGTCGGCGTCATTGTCGGCCAAATCGGTTATTCCGGGCTTCGATGTCGGCTGATGTTTTCTGGTTCCGGGCACAATGTCGGATTCCGCCAATGCTGTCGTACCGATTCCGGAGATGGTGTCGTGTTCCGGGTTGTATGTCGGTCACCTGGAATAGTTGATCGTCGGACAGTCCGAAAACGTCGATCCAGGGCTCCGCGTCTGCACTCGGTGCCGTAGTAGGCACGATGCGATCTGCCCGTACGAGCAGAGTTGGTCCTCGGATCCTACCTAGTTCGCTATTGGCCGGTGGCGCCGGAGCCATCTCGTCGAGTGCGCTGAGCCCGTTGAGAGTTCGGGGATACCCGATGATGGGGGGTGGCTGGATTCATGAGGCCCAGGCTCGTTATCTACACGGCGGCTTGAACCCTTGGATTCCTCGTTGACTCCGGCCGTGGCACTCCGCCCCAAGGTAAATTGGCTGTGTGCTGCCACACACGCTGGTCACGTCCCGCACCGTGACGGGCGCTCGCCGCCCGGATGCCGCCCGCCTATGAACCCAATCGACGCCAGGTACTCGAACACCTCCAGCGACCACAACCGACTCCTGCTGCTCGCCCTCACCGAAGCATGGGGCAGCAAGTGCTACTGGTGTCGCACGCCAAAGCTGTTTCGTGAGTTGCAGATCGACCATATCGTTCCCAGGCGACCGCGCGAGGCTGCCACAACTGTGTTCGACCTCGACGCGGTGGAAAACCTTGCCCCGATCTGCGGGCCCTGCAATCAGGAAAAGGCCAATGAGGTGTACCAGCACGCGCCGCGCGTCGAATCGCAACTCAAACGCGCGAGGAGTAGAGCGGAGACAGTTCAGCGCAACCTCGACCGGTTCCGTCGAGACACCCACATCACTAAGGTTCTCCTTGCAATCACCGCGGCTGACGTAGCCGACGAGGCTGCGGCGGGTGCGATCAAGGCCCTTGGCCGCGTCGTCCTTAACGTCCTGCGCAGTCGATTTCCAGACCTACTAGATGCCTCATATGTCGAGGACTATACAACCCACCACCCCCCGATCGAGTACGAAGGACGCACCTATCAGCGAACCGACGGTGTATCGGTCGTCGAACTGGACGGGAGGTCTCGCCGCGTGGCCGTCGTTCTCGAGGACGTTTTCGGCTTGTCCCTCCGATACGCGCTTGACACAGTGCGTGAAGAGGTTCGCGGCGACATTGATGGGTGCGCGGACGTGATCACGACTACCTCGACATATGCATGAATAGCACACCGAGCCGTCACCCGATTGGTGTCTATTTCCACGAATTGCGATACGCGAACGGTCAAATTGAGATTGACGGCGAGATTGACGGCACATTCACCGCTGATGTCGACGAGGAGGACCCCGACCCCGAGCGTTGGACGCGTAGCCGCGGTGCCGAATTCGACCATAGCGGGGCGTTTACCGCGACATTTGCCGAAGTAGGGCTCACAGACATAGGCATGAGTATCAGCGACCCAAGCGAGAGTTGGTGGCGCACAACACTCCATTCCATGGAGCAAACGGATTGATCCCGACCCAGACAGGCGAGACCCATCGGCTTGGGAGTTGAAGATCCCCGACCCGTAGCGGCAACTGAACGCCGACCTGTTTGGCCTCTACACGTGTTGCGAAGTTTCGGTGAAGGCATGGATAGAAGCACCGGCACTGCAGTACCGGGAGTACCGGAGGTTCTGCCCAAGATAGGGAAAGGGAGCAGCTGCACTGATGGCACCACCGACGGAAGAGCTGGATCGAGGCCCACTAGGCCGCTTGACCGAAGCCGGGTTGGCGAAGGCAATGAGGCAGATGCGTGGCCTTCGCCGCGCCATCTTGTCCTACTGGTACGCGACCCTCGAAGACAGAACTGCGGCCCTCATTGAGGCAACGAGCGCATGTCTCGTTGTCAATATCCTCGACGAATCTGTCTTCGAGCTGGAGCTCGGCGAACCCTACAAGAAATTGCGTGAGCGTTCGCCCGGCGGTCGGGTAGTGACGGGGTTAGAACTTGTACGCAACTGTGAAGCGCATTCGCCAGTCACTTTTGACGACCTGTTGGTCCAGAACCGCGCCTATAGCGTCCCGATGAACGCTGGCGCCCAAGTTATGAGAGCGGTGTGGCACTGGGCGGACTACGCCAATCTTCCGACGGACTACGTCGGACTATGTGGGCCTGATTCCTCTGAGTTTCAGAAGAGGGCTCGCAAGGAGGCGCAGCACGGTTATCGCGATGGCGTTGCGGGTAGGTCGGTGGTCGAGACCCTGTTTGATGCTGAGCGCTTCTTCTTATCGCTCGAACCACGGCTGGCGGTAGCTCTGCGGCCCGCGCTAAGGCACTCATTCGCTGAAGTCCCAGAGGACGCGCTGACGGTTCTGCACCGCCCCTTGAAGGATTCGTTGGCGCCGTGCCGCTCCCAGATCTTTCGACTCACTGGGATGAACGGACGACGGCTTTGGCGCGGCCCGCCGATCGCTACGTCGAGAATCTTGAAAAGCGAAAAAACAAGGATGTTCCCGCAGGTGAGAAACGATTCGTTACCCACAGAATAGTGAGTGGCCAGGGTGTTGTCGGGTATTCTGGCGACGTTGAAACGGCTACAGGTGAGCGCATGGCCTGGGTCGAGCGTAGTGCTCAGATCGCCCGCGACATTCGAGCAGGCTACCAATACGTCGTCGCGCTTGGCGACGACGAGATTCTGGTAGCGGCCAGCGATAATCTTGTTCCATCGGCGTTTGTCGGTGGTCGCGACATGCTCATGGAGTTGGACGGCGCGCCGGACTCGCGAGGCTTGGAGCGTCTATACGCGGTGGAGGCATATCCTGACCTGTACGTTTCGATGAGGCGTGGGTTCTGACCGCATGGCGAGCGGCGGCCACGTTCTGACGAGAGCTGAGCGGGGATGGAGCAAGGGCAGAGCGCCAAGGTGTGGCGTAGTGCAGATCAATGGTCGGCCTCGCTAATTGTTGACGGCAACATTGCCCGCCAACTCCTGGTACCGGCTTCGGGCTTCACAGGCGTTTCAGAAACCGCAGGCGCGCTGGAAGTGTCAAATGTGTTCGGTACCTGGCCCGCCTCGACGGTAGACAAGCCACTCGCGGCCGACGATCTGTGGCTCAGGTTGCCGGTCGGGACGAAGGCAGGCGACCGCGTACGAGGCGCGACCTGGAACAGGCCTGGCCCGCTGCCGCGCAACTCTTCAGCCGAGGTCCTCGATAGCTACCGTGGTGCACTGCGGCTGGAGGACTCTAGTGAGGGCGAGGTCGGTCTTCGTTCGCCGCAGTTGGGAGCGATCCATGCAGTGCTGGGCTACTGGACCACGAAACGGCCCGAACCCGCGACCGTCGTGATGCCGACGGGCACCGGGAAGACCGAGACCATGCTCGGCCTCCTTGTGACAGCACAACCTAGACGTCTGCTTGTGCTTGTTCCGTCAGACGCGTTGCGAGAACAGATCGCGGGTAAGTTCGACCGCCTTGGAGTGCTCCAGGAACTCGGCATCGTCGCGTCTCGCGCAATCCGCCCTGTCGTTGGTCGCGTCGGCCATCAGTTCTCCGCAGAAGGCGAGGCTGTTGCATTTGCTCAATCCTGCAACGTCGTCGTGAGCACCCCGTCTGCCCTTCACACATCGACCTCAGAGGTGCGAGCAGCATTTCTCGCCGAGTTCAGCCATCTGTTCGTGGACGAAGCCCACCACGTTGCCGCATCGACCTGGACTGACATCCGGTCAGCTTTCGCCGGCAAACCGGTGATTCAATTCACGGCTACACCCTTCCGTGAGGACGGGAAACACCTGCAAGGCCGGATCATCTACTCCTTCCCACTCCGCGAGGCCCAAGCGCAGGGGTACTTCTCGGAGATCGACTTCAAGTCGGTGGTTGACTTCGAGAACCCAGATGGGGCGTTGGCGGCCGAAGCTGTCGCAAGATTGCGGGCAGATCTCGGAGAGGGTAGAGACCACATCCTGATGGCGCGGGTCAAGAGTATTCCGCGAGCGACGGCCATCCTGGCGCTCTATGAAAAAGCGGCACCTAACCTCAAGCCAGTAGTCATATACAGCACCCTCAAGGCCAAAAGCCGCAACGCAGCCGTCGATGCCCTGAAGACTCGAGAGTCCCGCATAGTAGTTTGTGTCGACATGCTCGGCGAGGGATTCGACCTCCCCGCGTTGAAAGTCGCCGCTGTCCATGACTCGCATGAGAGTCTGGGCGTCACCCTCCAGTTCATTGGACGATTCGCGCGAACGTCTTCTGGTGGCGAGTTCGGTGACGCCGCAATGTTCGTCGCTCGAACAGAACTTGAGCCTGATTTGCGCCTGCGAAGCCTCTACGCCGAGGACGCGGATTGGAACCTCCTACTCCGGGACATCTCCGAGGCTGCCGTCGATGAACAGCAGGAGGTCAGCGATTTTGAGGCCGGATTCGGAAGCCTGCCGGACGAGGTCGCGCTCCGAAGCCTGCTCCCGAAAATGAGTGCTGTCGTCTACAGAGCGCCGACATCACAGTGGAACACTGACGCAATCGTTGGCTACTTCGGCGAGGAGGCGCTGCTTACCAATCCAATTGGCCTGAACGCACAGGCGGGTGTCGCTTGGTGCGTCGTCGAGCGTCGAATCCCGGTCCGCTGGGGCGATCTCAAGACGCTCGACGAGATTGGTTACGAGCTGTATGTCTTGTACTTCGATAGCGAGCGCAGGCTGTTCTACATCAACAACTCGGCCAACGACGGGGTCTTCGAAGAGCTCGCGGAGGCCGTTCTTGGCCCAGGAGCTTTGCGCTTCAACGGAAGTCAGGTCTACCGCGTAATGGGTGACGTCCAGCGCCTTGTGCCCACGAACGTCGGCGTTCTCGATGCTCGAAGTCAGTTTCGTCGATTCTCGATGCACGTCGGCTCCGACGTCACCGAGAGTTTCACCGCAGCCGAGGCCGGTACGAAGACCCAGACCAACATCTCTGGATCGGGTTTCCGCGAGGGAGAGCGCGTCAACATCAGTGCGTCCCAGAAGGGTCGGATCTGGTCGCACTCAACGGCGACGAGTCTGAAGCAATGGTGCGACTGGTGCGATGCCATCGGTGCAAAGCTCCTCGACGACACACTCACCATCGACCATGTCATCGGAAACTTCATACTCCCCGAACCACTGGACGGTCGGCCAGAGGGAGTACTTCTCGGCGTCGAGTGGCCGTGGGAGCTTCACACCCAGAACGCGGAGAGTATGAAGCTCACCTACGAAGACAAGACCATCGAGGCGGTCTATTGCGACCTCATTCCAGACACGTCGAGCACAACGGGACCATTCAAGTTCGCGATCTCCAATCGCGCGTGGACTGTGTCCTACGAAGCGGCAGTGAGCATGGAAGGTGACGTGACGTACTCCTGCACCAGCGCAGACGACATTCAAGTGATTCGACCGCGTTCGGAATTGCCGCTCAGCACCTGGCTGAACCGGGCCGGCCTAGTCTTCTTGCTCAATAACGACCGGATCGTCGAAGGTGGGCTTCTCTACCGGCCGCGGGGGGACTGTGCACCATTCGATACCAACAATCTCGTTGTGGTCGACTGGTCCGGAACGGACATCAAAGTCGAATCGCAGCAAGCCAATAAACTCGGCCACTCAATTCAATATCGAGCGATCAGAGACACGCTTGCCGACGCTGACGGATGGGACGTAGTGATCGACGACGATGGTCCAGGGGAGATCGCGGACATCGTCGCAATGAGGCTAGACGACGAGGGCCTACTTGTCCGTCTCCTCCACTGCAAGTACTCAAGTGATGTCACGCCAGGCGCGCGAGTGGCCGACCTATACGAAGTCTGCGGCCAGGCTCAAAAGTCGGTGGCATGGAGGCGCAGCGATCTCGGCCCGTTCTTCAAGCAGCTCGCGCGTCGCGCTCAAGCAAAGCACCAGCGTACGGGAGTCAGCCCGTTTGAAGCCGGTGATGCGGCTCGTCTGCTTCAGCTTCAGGCCCAAGCGCAGGTCCATCGAAGGCGAATGGAAATAGTGATTGTCCAACCCGGACTGAGCTCGACGCAATTGAGCCAACAGCAGTCCGATCTCCTTGCCGCTGTCGAGACCTACGTCAGGACCACCATCAATGCGCCTCTCAAAGTCTGGTGCTCGCAATGACAGACGATGTGGTCGAACCCAAAGCGACCTCAACGCAATGAAGCTCCGAGGTCGGCGGCCTTCTTCCGCAAACGACGAGCGGCTGGCTCTGATGCGTTCCGCGGTCCTCTGTGAAGACGCGAGGCTCTCCGACCATGCGAAGCAACGGGTCAATCAAAGCCTGCTCGGCCGCCGACAAGGCGCGCTGGAGACAACGGCATGCTGTGACGACCAACCGCTTGGCTCCGGCTACCATCCGGTACATGACCGACGCACTGCCGCTTCGAATTTTCCTTGCTTCTCCTGGCGACTTACAGGATGAGCGAAACGCGGTTCACGCCACTGTTGATGAGCACAATCGCCGACGCGAGGGAACAGATAGTGTCACCTATGAGGTAGTTGGGTGGGATCGTGTGCGCGGCACCGTACGTAGGCCGCAAGCGGCCATAAACGAGCTGATCGACGAGTGCCATTTCAGGTCGTCCTCTTCAAAGCGAGTTGGGGTAGCGAGCCGGGCAGTCCATGGGGGTACACATCGGGTACCGAGGAGGAACTGTTCACCGGTCTGATGGAGCTGGCAAGAGCCGACCAGCCGATGCGAGACGTCTGGGTCGCGTTCTTCGACACATCGAGCCCGGCTCAGCGGATTGGTCAGCTTAAGGGGCTCTTCGAGGTTGAGCGGGCACTGCCTAGCAGTGGAAGTGGACATTGGCCCGCTGGGTGCGGGTGCAGTGGAATCGTATCCGGCGGCGTGAGTTCTCGGTGTTGCGGAATCCGCACGCGACTCGTTTGACCTGTTTGACCAGGCGGTTGTACCCCTCGGTGCGGGCGTTGGTGATCCCGGTGTGCAGGAACGCGAGCACCGCCGGCCACCAGGTCTCGATGGTGGTTGCCAACCGGGTGACCTCAGGGATATCGGCGTCGGCGCACCACGCGTAGAAGCGGTAGAGACGATCACGGATGTCCGTGTCGTCCGCGTTGTCTCTGGCTGCGGAAAGTAGTTGGCGTAGTTCTTCTTTCGCGATGTAGGCGATGATGATCTGACCGCTGGGGTCGTTGTCGATCAACGAGTTCCACATCTTCGCAAAAGACTTGGGCGCCAACTTCTCTCGCGCTGTCAACAGCCGGTGCCGGTTCGCCCATTCCGGGTCCTGCTTGCGGCCCCGGCGGCCGTAGGCGTCGAAGGTGACACGGCGGCGTACCGCGGTCACCATGTCGTTGGCCAGCTTGATCAGGTGGAAATGATCGACGACCACCTGCGCGTTGGGCAACAACTCGGCGGTCACCGCGGCGGCGTAGGCGGCCGACGGGTCGATCGCCACATGGGTGACCTGCTGGCGGAACTCGTCGGTCTGTGCGGTCAGCCAGTCGGTGACCGTTGCGCTGGTGCGTCCTTCGACCTGCCCGAGTAGGCCCTGATCGCCACTGAGATCGACGAAGCCGGTGTCCCACGGGTCGACCCGCACGAACCGGGCTCCGTCCTTGTCGCGGAGCCAGCGGGGCTTGCCGCGGCGGGTCTCATCGATCCCGAGAACCCGCACCGGCTCCACATCGGCGAGGACCTCCTCGGCGTGCTCGACGAACGCCGCGTGAGCGGTCGGCCACGAGACGCCCGCGGCCGCGGCGACCTCGATCACCGACCGGGCCGCCTCGCCGATGCTCCGGCCGATCTGGGTACGCAGACGGGTGGTGGTACGACGCCGTGGCGGGACCTGCTGCAAGGATTCGGTGAACGACCGGCGCTCACAACCCGAGTTCTGGCAGTAATAGCGGGTCTTGTTCCACCGCAACAGGATTGGATCATCCCCGTATCGGATATCACGCGGTCGGGTGACCGCGTGACCCTTCACCGAGTCGGAGGTGATCTTGCAGTCCGGACACCTCGCGGCCGCCGGGTCAGCGGTTACCACCTCCACCACCCGCGACCCGTCTCCCAGCCGGGTGACCGACCGGACCTCGAGCCCTTCCAAACCCAACAACAACGACGTAGCATCAGCCATGCCCCTGGTACTCCTCAACTGAAATCGGAATGTGTCGCAACATCCAGATTTCCGGAGACCAGGGGCGCTTCATCTCAACGACACGCCGGCCCTCTGACCAGGCAGTGCCCGCTCAAACTTGAAGAGCCGCTTAAGGACCAGATCATCGAACAGCATTTATTGATGTTCGAAACTATTCGTACAGCAAGGGATCTGAAGAGCAAGCTCGCTGAGCGCCTCAATCTTTGGGCGGCAACGGCAGTAGTGCCGAAGATACCCCGGTACGTCGATTTGCTTCCCACATCCGGAAAAGATGTTCTGAAATCCGCGAGTTTGCGCCTGCGTGGCGAGAAGCTCGTCGAACTTGGCCAGCCAGAGTTCGGCCGTGCAGCGCTCGAAGAGGCGGCCGCGATCGGTGGGCCGGACGAGCATTTGGCCCTCGCCGCGTTTCTGCGGCACGACGGTGAGCTCGACCGGGCTCTGGAACAGACACAACAGGCGATCGACTTTTATTCTGCGGCAGACGACACGCTTCACTCCGTGGCGGCTGCGGATGCCTTTTCAGCGCAGGCAAGGGTTCTCAGCGCACAAGGCAAGAAATACGACGCAATCGGGCGTCTTGAGCAGGCGCTGTCATTGTTGCTGCAGGATGATCTCGCCAGCGAAGCTGTTCGTTGCAGAATCCTGGATGATCTAGGGTTGGCGCACCAACACCTCGGCGACCTCAGGTCTGCTCGCCAGAATTTTGAAGAATCTCTGCAACGTAGACGCAAGCGGTTGACCGCCCGGGACGTCGCCCAACTAATCAACCTCGCAAGGCTTGAGGTCGCAGAGGAAAGCCTTGATGCGGCCGTCGAACTCGCCAACCAAGTGATCGAGACACTTCTATCTTCCCCCACAACGGCACTGCACGGCAACGCGAATGCATTGGTAGCCCAGCTTCGACTGCGACAAGGTCGACCGGCCGAAGGAATTCCCAACGGAAAAGCGGCGTTGGCGGCAAACCGTCAAATAGGAAACAAGCCTGACGAAGCCATTTCACTTCTCGTTCTCGGGCAGTGCTGCCGTGCAGCAGGACTCCTCGACGAAGCGAGGAGCTATCTCTTAGATTGCGTCAAGGTGAATGAGAGCATGGGGAATGCCGCTGGAGTAGAAAAAGCGACGTGGCAACTCGATCGTCTCAATGACGACGATGCGTGAAATCATTCATTGATGACCGTACCTGTATTGTCGACTTGTACATAGCCGAGTCCAGGCCAAAGTAGCGCAGTCAGTCGACCCCGCTCTTCCCCGCAACCGGTATCGAGCTGTGCTGCGTGCGAGCCGATTCGCGGGACGTCGCCAATCGGCGAGTGCGCGCTAACCGAGTATCGCGTCGTGTCCACTGCCTGTGGCAGGTCCCCAATAACCGGTCCAGGCAGTTCTAGAGCCAGTTCCTACTTGCAGTCGATCAGTCGATCTCGCAGCCCACGGGGTGATGTTGGTGGGTGCATCCGGCAGCGTACTCGGCCGGGGTCTTGTAGCCCAGTGCCGAATGCCGGTGCCGATGGTTGTGGTCATCCTTGAAGTCGCCGGTGACCACACGGGCCTCCAAGATGGTGGGCCAGCAATTGCGGTTCAAACACTCGTCTCGCAACCGGTTGTTGAACGACTCGATGAACCCATTGTTCCACGGCGTGCCCGGCGGAATGTAGGAGATCCCGACAGTCCCAGAACAGAACTCGCGCAACGCTTCTGATATGAACTCGGGCCCGTTATCCATGCGCAGCACCAGCGGCGGGCCATCCCAGATCGCGAACGTCTTCTCCAACTCCTCGATCAGGCGTTCGGCGGTGATCGAGCGGTCCACAATATTCAGCAGCGACATCCGGGTGTGTTCATCGACCATCGATGCGATCTTGATCTTGTGCCCATCAACGGTCGAGTCGAACTGATAGTCCAATGCCCACACCACTTTCGGCGCGTCCGCATTGATGATCGGCACCGACGATTGACCGGCCCGTTTCCGGCGTGGCGCGCGACGCACCTGCAAACCTTCATCCTTCCACAACCGGTGGATCTTCTTCTTGTTCACCTCGATACCGTCGTCGAACCGCAGATGTGCCCACGCCCGCCGGAACCCGTGACGCGGGTGTGTGCGGGCGTAGGTCCGTAGTTGCTCACGCAGGCCCGCATCGGGGTCGGCCGGAGTCTGCGCCAGCGGCACACGCCGGTATGCCGACCGGGAAAGCCCAACAACCTTGCACGCCATACGTTCTGACATGTTCATCACATCCTTGAGCATGTCGATCGCGGCGCGTTTGGCAGTTGGGCTCAAAATATTCCCTTCGCGATCTCCCGCAGCGCGTCCTTCTCCAACTCGGCATCAGCGAGGAGCCTTTTGAGCCGGCTATTCTGCTCGCGCAACTCCTTGAGCTCTTTGGCGGCATCGGCGTCCATGCCGCCGTACTGGCGGCGCCAGTTGTACAACGTGGCCGCCGACACCTCCAAGTCGGCGGCGATCTCCTCACCGGTCTTACCCTGCGCCGCCAACTCGTCTGCCCGGCGCAACTTGCGCACGATGTCCTCCGCCGAGTGACGCTTCCGTCCTGCCATGATCTCCATCGTCCCTTCGTGCCCTCATCAGGGCAATCAGGACTCTAGAACAGCCCGGACCGGTTCACGGGGGACACGCCAGGACGGCTCACGCCGAGCCGCAACCGTTGTCATGCACAGCGTCGTGTGACGGACCCGCTCAGCTAACGCGTCTGTGTTGCCGTCTGAGTAAGAGTCGCTGCGGACGTGGATGTGGAAGTGCGATAGAAGGTCTCAGCGTTCGTGCGGAGTACGGCTTCGGCGTGTTCCTCGCCTACTTCGGACACCAAGATGTCGATGTCGTCGTCCGCGAAGGGGCGTCGAGCACGCGTCGACGGTAAATCGGTACCGAACATCAGCGCCGACGGGTCGATCTCCGCGATCTGCCGGATCGCGGTCGACACATCGAGGTCGACCCGCCCGAATCCGGTCGCTTTGACCCGAACACCCCGCTCGACCAACCGCAGCAGAATCGGCAGGCCTTGGGGCGATAGGCCCAGGTGATCGATGCTGACTGCGGGCAGACTCCCGATGACGTCGACCAGCTCGGGGAGGTCGGCGGCGTCGACGTAGAGCTCGGTGTGCCAGCCGGCGATGTCATGCACGCGACGGGCGAAGGCGTCGAGTTGCTCTATCGTCTCCGAGCCGCCCCGGCGCACATTGAACCGCACCGCACGGATACCGGCGTGGTCGAGCTCGATGAGTTCCGCGTCCGTCGTGCTGGCCGGAATTTGGGTTACCCCCACGAAGGTGGGTCCGAGGCGACCGAGCGCGTCGCGCAGGTAGGCCTGGTCGAATGCCTGGAACGAGCCGGATACCACCGCGCCGCCCACCACGTGCAGTCGCTCTGCGTGCTCGCGGTAGGCATCCACGTCGAACTGCTCCGGGAGAAACCCGTTGTTCTCGACCACCGGGAACGCGTGATCGATGATGTGGAAGTGCGCATCGAAGATCGTGAAACCACCCATTCTGCAACTCCTCTCATAACGGCTCACGGCTGAGGGTCAGCCGAGCCTGGTGTCTACGCTTGGCGCTGCGACGCTTGGCGCTTCCGCGCGATCCCGCGACCCCAGACGGCGCCCGATCTGGGTCCGGTCGGAGAACACCCGTGCAGCGATCGCCGCCGCGAAGACCATCGTCAGCAGCCGGATCACCTGGAGCGTGCTCACCACAGGACCAGCGCCGGTGTCCGTGGCAGTCGCCATCACCGCATAGATTCCACCGGGTGTGGTGGCGAGGTAGCTCTGCCCCAACGATATGTGAAGCCACACTGCGACTCCCACGGCCATGGCGAAGCACGCGCCCATCATCACGCCGATCAGCACGGCGGTGACGGGTAACAACCGGACGAACAACCGCAGCGAGGCACGGGTGAAGGAGCCACCCGCCTGCCATCCGATCACGACGTAGGCCACCGCCACGACCAGGCTCGGCAGGTCGAACCGCAGTCCGGGGACGGCGAGTTCGACGACGAGGGTGACCATCAGGGGCATCAGCAAGTACGGGGCCGGCACCGAGAGCCGCGCACCGATCCGACCGGCGAGAGCGACGATCGCCACCGCGACGGCCAAGCCGAGCACACTCGGTGCGTGGCCGACGGCGGTCGACCGCTGCGGGTGCAGTCCGATCGCGATGAGCACGAACGGCAGAGTGACCGTGACAACCACAAGCCGAAGGTACTGTGAGAACGCCACATAGCGATGATCAACGTCCAGGTCGACAGCCATCGTCGAGATGCCGCTCGCCCCACCCGCCAGTGTGGAGAGCACGGCCGTCGCCGGCGAAACCGCACCCCGGCCGGCCCATGCGACAACGCGAGCACACCCCAGACACAAGGCCAGGGTCGCGGCGCTGACTGCGATCGACACGATGAGATAGCGCTGCGCCGTACCGGCCCCGACGGTGGCGAGTGGGGCCGCGGCGAGGATTCCGATGATCGACTGGCCCGGTCGCAGTGCCCAACGGTGCGGCGTCAGCTCCTGACCGCCGATGATCGCCACCATCCCGGCGGCGATCGCCGCGGCGACGAGCCAGGACCCGGGCATCCGTAACTCGGTGAACACCGCACCCACGCCGACTGTGACCACAGCGCACACTCCCCACCGCGCGGTGCGGCCATGCACCAAACCGCCGGCCCCCATTAGCTGGCCATCGCGGTTGGATCGACGAAAACGGTGCCGTCGAACAACTTTCGTGCCGTGCGCTGCAGCGAGGCGCGCATCGGCGTGCCTTGCGTACCGAGCGCGACGTCGACCTCCATGACTCCGGCCGGATGCTCGATGAGAAGCGGCGCGCGCTGTGGGCCGCCGAGCACGGAGTCGACGACCGTATTGCCCACCGCCGCAGCGGTCGACAGCGCTATCGCACCGGACACCGCATGCGCAGGGTGGCAGCCGATGGGGACGAAGTAGCGGGATCGGACTGCGGCGGATGATCCCGACCGTGACACCAGCATCACCTTCGGTAGCACGCGACCGCGCACGTCACCCATGCCCATCTGCAGCGCTGCGCGTAGGCGCATCGCTTCGATCGCCTCGCCGAGGCGGCGGTCGGCATCGAGGTCTGCGGGATTCTCGTCTCCGCCCAGGCCGAATGATTCGGCGCGGGCAACCACGGCGCACACGGCCGCGTCGATGCCGGTGAACTCGATTCCACCGGCGACATCGACAGGTCGGCCGGTCGGGTGCAGGCGGCCCGTGGTGCCGCCGACGAACTCGGTGAATGCGACGTCTACCGGTGCCGACCGGCGTGGCACACCGGCGATCCGATGATCTCCCTGATAGGTGACGATGCCCCCGGGAGTGCGTACCGTGAGCTCCACGCGCGCACCGGTGTTGACGAGATTCACTCGAACTGTTGTGAGTGGGTCGCCGGCGGGTACGAGCCCCCTCTCCACGGCGTAGGGCCCGACGCCAACCAGGAGGTTGCCGCATGTGGGGGTCCAATCCACCCGCATGGAATCGAGGTCGACCTGACCGAACAGATAATCGATATCGCAGCCTGGTCGGGTGGACGGTCCGACGATCGCGACCTTGCTGGTGGTGGTGCTTCCGCCGCCAACGCCGTCGATCTGCCGTCGATCGGGCGATCCCATGATCATCGGCAACAGCGTGTCGAGATCTTGGCCGGTCTCCTGCAGATCCGACCGCAGGAAATACATCCCCTTCGACGTTCCGCCGCGCATCAGCATGGCCTGTACCGCGATCATCGGGTCACCGACTTTGCGGTCTGCGCTGAGCGCGGGCCGGCATCTGTCGCCGGTCGTAGTGCGAGCTCTTTGAGCTGGCGCGGATGGAAGGGCACAAGAAGGAGTCCGATGAGCCCGAGGTCGCGGGAGTAGTCGAGGCCGATCCGCCAGTCAGAGGTTCGCTGCCGCCGGTTGAATGTGCCGAACATCCGGTCCCACCAGGGGAACAGGAACCCGAAGTTGGTGTCGGTGTCCTCTATCTGGTCGTGGTGATGAGCCACGTGCGTCTCCGGAGTGAACACCACCAGGCGGAGCCAGCGCTCGATCCGTTGCGGGACAGCGAGATTCGAGTGGTGCCACAACGCGGCCACGAACGCCAGGGTTCCGAAGACGGTCAGGTAGAGCGGCGGGGCGCCGATCACGATAGCGACCGCCACGAGAAGGATCTGATGCAGAGACTCCTCGACCGTGTGCACGCGGGCACCCGTGGTGAAGTCGAAATCCTCGTCCAAGTGGTGGACCTGATGGAATCGCCACAGCAACAGGCTTCGATGGCTGACGCGGTGGAACCAGTAGCCGGCCAGATCGAACGCCAGGACGGCAAGGATCATCCCAGTCCACATCGGGAGTCGGTTGATCCCGACCGGCGGGTGAACGACCTGTGCCGCGGCCAAGCAGAGCACCGTCAACGGCGGTATCGCAACATGATTGATCACGGTGAAAGTCAGGTTACGGGCGGTGCGCGCACCCCGTGGGACGGCGCGCCCCCAGCGGGCCGCCCCCAACTCCGCGATCCCCAGTAGGATCAGCCATGAGATCTGTACAGCGATGAACACATTTGCCTCCAAACGTGTTTGAGTGGATCGACAAGAGCGTTGGGCACGCCGCGCCGCGGACCCTCGAAGGTGTTCACATTTGTGAACGACACAGATACTCCGCTGGCTCCGGGTGGCTGTCAACCGGGGCGGCCTGTGATCCTGCCCTCCCGGAACCAGTCTTGACTGGCATCACCCGGGCGCGTTAGATCGCTGCCAGGCAACATTGTTCACAAACATGAACGGAGTTTCGATGTCTGCGCTGTCCTTTCCTGCGGGGCACCGGCCCCGGTATGAGAACTTTGAGATCAAAGCGGTGTCCGACGAGACGATTCGTGAGGGTGGCGAGCGCGCACCGTTCGGAGCCGACAACCACCGCAAGCTGCGGCTGATTGAGGCGATCACGGGAGCCGGGGTCACCGACATCGATGTGGGCTCCGGTCTCGACGAGGCGGCATTTGTCCGAAATGTCTTGGACGCCAAGCACATCATGGGTCGGATTC
The DNA here is from genome assembly GCF_030077625.1 of Gordonia sp. L191. Classification (NCBI taxonomy): domain Bacteria; kingdom Bacillati; phylum Actinomycetota; class Actinomycetes; order Mycobacteriales; family Gordoniaceae; genus Gordonia; species Gordonia sp. L191. Next base: position 5,463,030 of record NZ_CP125996.1, read on the forward strand.
CCGCTGCCGCGCAGTTCTCGTTCAATCTCACGCTCAAAACCTGGGAGCCGCTGATAGAGACCTTGGAGCGCGACCTCCCACCGGAGTATCGCGACGAGATCTATGTCAGCGTCGGGATGATCGAAATCGACAGCCACAACTGCCTTTTCGAGCGAGTGGTAGATCGATTGCGGGGTATCGGCGTCCACCGGTTCCGGTCCAGCCTGCTCAATGCGTTCTCGACCACGATCGACGAGCAGAAGTACGAGCACCTGGGCACTCAGATCGAGCGGTGTCGGGCGCAGGGTATCGAGCTGATCCGGATCAATGATTCGGTCGGCACGCTGCTACCCGAGGCCACCGCGGTCCTCGCCGCAAACCTTGTGCACGACAATCCCGACATCACCTTCTATCTGCACGGGCACAACGATTACGGCATCGGGACCGCGAACTCGTTAATGTCGGTCTTCCATGGATTCCAGATGGTCGAGGGCGGTGTGGCGGGGGTCGGCAATCGCGCCGGACTACCCGAGATTGAGAGCATCGCAGCGGTCTTCGCACGCAACTCGATCACGGTTGCCGACGGTGAGCTCAACTTGGACGGACTCGTGCGGGCGGCACAGCTCTCCGAGGAGACCTATATGGCTGTGCCGGATCCCTACCGGGCGATCAGCGGATTTCTGGTCCGTAACGAGAATGCGGGCATTGTCAACGTGCCGGACTACTTGGGCGTGACGCGTGACGTCGACTACTTCCTCAATCGGATTGGATTGTTTCCCAACTATATTCGACAGATCCTCATCGAAAGCGGGGTGGACGCCGATGCGGTGTCCGACCCCGGTTTCCTCGACGCTGTGTACGGCCACCTCGCGACGCAGATGGACGAGATGTACGCGCGTAAGCGGGTTGACTACGACGCCCTGGCCGCGCAGATCCAGGACTTCTATTCCGACTTGGTGCGCCTGGAACACGTGCAGCTCGCGGCGATGGATGTTCTCGGTCGTCGTGGTCTGAGGACCGTGGCCGGCGCGACAGGTCCCGAGGAACGGATGTCCGCGTGAACATCGTCGTGGTCGGAGCTGGAGCGCTCGGCCTGTACTTCGCGGCGAAACTGGCCGCAGCGCCGGATGTGGAGACAGTCACTCTTGTCGCCCGGTCGGACGCGGCGGACCGATTTGCGAACGGGGAACCCCTTGTCGTCGATTACGGCGACCAGCAGCGTGAAACCCGGGCGGTCACCGTTGTCTCCGACATCGCCGACGTGCGAGGCGACGCAGACCTGGTTGTCGTCACGGTCAAGTCATGGCAGGTCCCGGGCGTCGCGGAGCTCGTGGCCCCACTGGTCGGTCCACGGACATTGGTGATGACCGTGCAGAACGGCGTGGACGCGCCGCTCGAGGTCGCAAAGATCGTCGGCTCTTCGCATGTGGTTGCCGCGACGTGTGTCGTGATCGCGCAGCGGATCGGCCCGCTGACGGCCCGCTGCCTCGGCCGGGACGCCGCAGTCGAGGTCGGCCCCATAGATCACACCGACCGCCCCTCCGATGCGCACGCCCGACTCGCCACGGTATTGCTCGGCGCAGGACTACAGGTGACCGTCAACCTCGACATGCGACGCGCGTTGTGGCGCAAGCTGATGCTCGTCGCCTCCTACGGGGGTGTCGGCGCGCTGTGTCGGCAGCCGACCGGGGTCACCGCCACAGACCCCATCACCCATGCACTGGTCGAGGCCGCGATGCGGGAGGTGGCGGCGGTGGCCTGCGCGCACGGTGTCCACGTCGGTCCGGACGATGTGACCGAGGCGATGAGTGTGTACGTGGGATTCGAGTCGGCGACGACGTCGTCGATGCAGCGCGACCTCCTCGCCGGGCGACCCTCGGAGCTGTTCGAACAGAACGGTGCGGTACTCGCTTACGCCGAGCAGGCAGGCGTCGAGGTGCCGGTGCACAGGATGATCGTCGCCACGCAGTCTCCCGGGGAACGTCTGGCGCGTAGCGAACCGCGATGACGGTCACACCCGAGCAGGTTCGGTGCAAGGTCCCCGCTCTCGGCTGGTTGGGCGTGGTGGCGGTGAGTCTGGGCAACTTCATGGTCGCCTTCGACGCCAGCGGGGTCAATGTTGCGCTGCCGGCGATCGCCTCGGACCTTGGCGCGGGAACCGTTGCCCGCCAATGGATCTTGGATGCCTATACCGTACCTCTGTGTGCGGTTCTGTTGCTTGCGGGTGTACTAGGGGACAGGATCGGCGGCACCCGGCTGTACCGCCGCGCGACCGCGGTGTTTGCGGTGGTGTCGTTACTCTGTGCTGTTGCCCCGGATTCGCCCACTCTGATCGCCTGTCGAATAGTGCAGGGCGCGGCAGGCGGTTTCATGCTGCCGATGACACTGTCGGTGATCAGTCGCCGGATCGGCGAGCCCGCCCGGCGCGCGCGGGCGATCGGAGTGTGGGGAGTTGTCGGCGGCGTCGCGATCGCGTCCGCCCCGTTACTCGCCTCGGTGCTTGTCGCCGGCTTGGGTTGGTGGTCGGTATTCGCGTGCAATATCCCCATGTGTATCGCCGCGCTGCTCCTACTGCCGGCGGTCGACGATCGCGAGGCGACGACGCGCAGCATCGACTGGCGCGGGCAGGTGCTGCTCGCGGTCCTGCTGTCGGCGCTGGCTTGCGGCGTGATCGAGTCGATGCGCGGCGCATATGTGGTGGCCGGGTTCGCCGCCGCCGCATGCACCGCCGCCGTGGCGGCGCTGGTATGGCATGTTCGCCGGGCACCCGCACCAATGGTGCCGCCCGAGGTGTTCAACCGGCCGTTCTCGGTTTCGGTCGTGGCCGGCACGTGCTATCAGTTCGCCGCGTACGGCTCCTTGATCGTTTTACCGATGTATCTCCAGCTCGTCCGCCGGTTCGACGTGGTCCACGCGGGCCGGCTGATGATCCCCTGCTGTGTGGGCTGGCTCGGCGGAAACGTCATCGCGTTGCTCGCTCCGCATCACCTGCACCGGAGGTTCCTGAGTGTTGCGCCGGCCGTCGCGGTGGTCGCCGCGGCGGTGGTCGCGGCGACCGCGGCGACTGTCCTGCCTGCGGCGCTGGTGGCGACGGTCCCGCTAGGGGTGACGGCCGGTGTGCTCGCGTCGACGCTGAGCAGCACGGCGATGTCGCTGGCTACGCCCGGTAGGTCTGGGGCGAGCGCCGGGACATTCAACGTCGGCCGACAACTCGGGATGGTGGTGGCGGTGGCGGTGCTCGGATCAGATGCGCTGTCCGCCTCCCCGGTGGCGGCGTTCAGTACGATTGCAGGGGCGTTTGCGGTTCTCGGTGGCGCGGCATGGGCTGCGTTGCGAATGTCGAATGCCCAGACAGAGGGCATCCTCCTTCGAGGCCGCGACTACGATAGAAACACATGACGGCTGATAGAGAGACGTTCACCGAGCGCCTCAACGCACTGTTCGAGCGACGCGAACGTACGACGGGCCGCTCGCAGACCCTGAACGAATTCCTCAACGACTTCGAGGCGGTCACCGGCACCCGGGTGAGTAAGGGGTACCTGTCGGAGCTGCGCAACGGCGTCGTCACAGATCCGCGTATGGCCCTGATCCAGGCCTTCGCCGAGTACTTCCAGGTACCGACGGACTACTTCTTCGGCGGAGCCGAAACCGCTACCGGGTCGTCTGCAGCACACGCGGACCTGATCCGCGCGCTCACCGATGCCGGCGCCCGGGTTGGACTGCGGGCGGGTGGCCTCTCCGACGAGTCGCTCAACGAGGTCACCCGGATCATCGACCGGCTGCGGGAGAAGGAGGGTCTCATGCCTGTCACCGATCGTGATCATCCTGGGCCGGAGTGAGCGCCAACGCGTCGGCAAGGGCGGCCAGCGCCCGTGCACACGCGACCTCGGGCCCGATCGAACCGCGTACCAGCGTCCGATAGTCCCGCGCGGTGGCAGCCACCAACCGGTAGTCCGACGTCCGTACCGTCCGGAAATGGAACAGCGGCGTCGTCTCGGTGACCGCACCGTGTCCGCCGGTGGCGCTCGGACCGTCGTCGGCGAGGGTAGCCCGCAGGGCCCGGGCGCGTAACCCGGCGGCGTCGAACACCACGACGACCGCAGCGCTCACGTAGCCCGATATGGCTGCGCGACTGGCGAACTCCGGCCACCGGGGCTGCCCGTACCCGGACACGACACCGAATCGCCCCTCGGTCTCATACCGGTCGATCGCCACCAGCAACGGTCGCAACCGCAGATAGCGGCGGACGTCGTCGGCGTGGGCGAGAACCGACCGCAACAACGACCTCGCCTCCATGAAGCCGAAGCCCGCAGCGTAAACGATCGCACCGACGACGTGTGCGACGAAGGCGACCGTCTCGACAACGTCAGCGCTATCCGGAAGTACGGCCCGCCAGTATGGCGCTGTCATCCGGCACACGGCGAACGCCGCGATCATCGCCGAACCAAGGCACACCAGTGCCAGCCCCACCTGGGCCGGCCGGCGTGACATCTGACGAATCTGGGGCAGACAGACCCACAGCACAATCGATTTCGCGGCCAGCATCGACGCCGCGTACACCGCAACATAGACCTTGCCCACAACCGTTGGCTCGATCCCGACAATGTAGTTGGGGTCGGTCGGGCCCGGGTACAGCAGGATGAAACACACCGTCAGCGCACCCACGCTGAACGCACCGAACGCCACCACCCGCGCCACCACCGTCGTCGGCACCCGGCCCACCCGCCAATACACCGCAAGCAGCACGGTCAGGCAATTCCAGACGACCCCCAACGCGTGGGTGAGCAACGCCGTCGGCCGGTGGATTCCCGCCACCTGGTCCGCACCGGCAACGAAGATCAGCGCCGTGGACTGATAGAACATCACCCCGACCAGAAGTGTTGCGAGCGCGAGCCGGTACCGCGAACCGACCGGGCGCCTGCGGGTGAGCACCCCTGAGACCACCAGCAGAGCCACCAGGAGAAAGACGATCACGTCGGATTCATAGCCCCACAGGTACTCCACGGGCGCAACGATCACGGAGTCCCGCCCGTCAACGTGTCGGCGATTCGGGCGGCGGATGAGTCCGGATTCGCCATCCGCGCCGATCGCACGCGGAGCAGATGTGAGACGCGGGCAGCGAAGTACTCAGCGGCCCGCTCGTCGGCGATCGATCCACCACAACCGGACTCTGCGGGCTCCGCTGTTCCATCCATCAGCGCGTGCTCCAAAAGTAGATGGCCCACCTCGTGCAGGATGGTGAACAACTGGTGCGTCGGCGGGGCGTAGCGGTCGAACATGACCACGTCGGCGACCGGCAACCGCACCACCATGCCGAACAGTCGGGTCGAGCCGAAATCAGCAGGCACGAGCCGGGTCTCGCATCCTGTCAGTGCCCTGGCGGCCGTCAGTAGGTCGCCCAACGTGGGTTCGCCCTCGCACGACCCGACCCGCTCAACGAGGGCTGCAGCGGCACGGTCGGCGCGGCGACGGGCACCCGCGGGTGGTCGCCCACGCTCACGGCGGCTAACCATCGCGGTACCGTTCCAGCCAGTCCAGGATCAGGCCTGCGCTCTCGTCCGGCGCTTCTCGATGCGGAAAGTGGCCGACACCGGGTAACGCCGTGTGTCGGTAGTGGGCCTCGACGAACCGCTCGGTCGCCCGCGAGGTCGACAGCGCAAAACAGCCATCCCGCTCTCCGTGGATCAGCTGCGTGGGAACGGTGATTCGCCGTGCCGCGGCCAAGGCGGCGTCCGTGCCGGCGAGTTCCTCACGCGATGCGGCCTCACCCCACCACCATCGGTTGCGGTAATACCCGATAGTCGCATCCGCCCAGTCGGTACCGAACGCTGCCACCGCGCGCGCGGGTTCCCCGGTCTCGAAGTGCCACTCCGGCGACCACTGTCGCCAGAGATGGGCGACCAGTTCGGCGCGACGGGTCGCGAGATATCGCTCCCCCATCGGGGTATTCAGCAACCACTGATACCAAAACATGTGCAGCTGCTCTGGGGCGGGTAGTTCGGCGGCCGCGGACCGTGGCGACCACCCGGCGCCCAGAGCCGTGAGCGACGCAATCGTTGATGGTGCCGTCGCAGCGACCCCGAAGGACGCCAGCGCGCCCCAATCATGCCCCACCAGATGCACCGGACCGTTCACCCCGATGGCCGCGACCAACTCTGTGAGCGCCCGGACAAGACCGGCCTGGCTCGCCACGTCGCGCACCGGCACACCGACCGCGGCACTACCACCCACTCCGGGCCACGCGGGCACAAGCACCCGAAGACCGTGACCAGCGATATGCCTCGCGAGCGGCAGCCACGATGCTGGGCCATCAGGCCAGCCGTGCACGAGCAGCACTGGATCTCCGGCGGCGGCCTCGGCCTCGACACTCACCACCTCGAAGTTGACCAGCGAGGTCCCGATCCGCTGGCGCGTGGCAATCGGTTCCCCCGGCATCCCGCCAGGCTAGTCCACCATCGGCAACATCGGAGGAGTGAGAATGTCGGACTCGACCATCAAATGCGGCAAGGCGTACTGCGCGGTGGTAATAGCGATGATCGAATCAGTTTGGGGCAGAATACAAATCGACCATCGCGACCGCAAACGACAGGAAACCCGCATCGAATCGGCCTACGCGATCACTGCCCGGCGTCGTCGGGTCCCACGTCGTGGTCACGAGTGCCAAAGCCGTTGATCAGGAGGTTGGCGAGTTGCTCGGCGTAGATGGCGGGTTTGAGCTCTGGATGTGCGGTGAGGTAGCCGAGCATCGCGTCGATAGCGCCCTGGTAGGTGACCGCCATGACGCGTGTGTCGGCCGGGTTCATGGAGCCTTCGGCGATGCCACGCGCAAACAGCTCCTCTTGGAGGCGGTAGCCGGTCTCGTAATCGTGGACTGAGAGGCGCTGGTCGCCTTCGGGAGTGAGTAGGTTGTGCACTATGTGATCAAGCGCCCGCAATTCCGCCGCGTGCGTGCGCGTCAGCAACGCCAGGTGGTGCAGGGCCTGCCGGACGATGTCGGTGGCCGGCTGCGACAAGTCGAGTTGGTCGACGACTTCGGTCCGCAACCGCTCATCGATGTGTTCGGCCGTCTTTCGCATCAGGTCGTCCCGGTCATCGAAGTAGCGCCAGATGAGTCCTTTTGCGACCTCGGCGGTGATGGCTATCGCCGTTGCCGATGCGGCCGCGTAGCCGCGCTCGGCAATCACCGAGATCGCCGCGGCCATGATCTGGGCCCGACGTGCGTCAGCACTCAAGCGCACCCGTGAACGGGGGCCGTCAGCGACGGGAGCGCTCCGCCGTGATCGGTCCATGCGCCCCATTATCGCCGACAGTGGCGATTCGGATGACGAGCACCACCGAGATCGCCAGGAGCAGGGCAATGGCCACCATCTCCACACGCATCCATGTCGGCACAAAGCCGGGGATCGATGCCTCGGCGACGTTGACCGCCACCAGCACACCCGAGATGATCCCGATCGCGCGCAAGCTCCCTCGTTTGCCGGAGCGGACGCCACGCAGGCGCAGCGGGAGGACCACGGCGAACACCCCGACGATGATCGCGTGGACCCACGCGTCGGTGGGCGCGAGATGTGGTGAAGTCGCCGACAGAATGCCCAGCAGGGCGACTGTGCTGATCGCCACGACGGCATAAACGACGATCACCTGGCCCAACAGACGGACGGGACCCTGAGCAGATCTAGTGACCATGCAGTCATTATTAATGACTGATCGGTCATTAAGCAATAGTAAGTCTGCACCGAGCGCTCGCGATCACGCGGCAGCCGACCATTCTCGCCGGGATCATCAGCGTGCGGCATGTGCTGTCACGAGTGCCGCGGTCTGACCGATCACTGAGTCCCGCGCTGTTGCCTTGGAGTTGTTTGTGGCGCTGCGGGTCTGAATGACCAGCAGTATCAGTGCTCCGTCGGGACCGTAGAGGACTCCGGCGTCATTAGCGGTGCCGTAGTCGCCGGTGCCGGTTTTGTCGGCGGTGGACCATCCGGCCGGAAGGTCGGCGCGGAAACGTTTGTCCGACGTGTGCGTGCCGCGCATCCATCCGAGTAGGGTCACGCGATCGCGCGGGTCGAGGCGCGCTCCTGACATGGTCGAGCGCAGTCCCGCGGCCCATGCGCGCGGCGTCGTCGTATCCCTGGAGTCGCCGGGGAACGCGGTGTTCAGTTCCGTTTCCTCGCGGACCATCACTGTGGCCCCATCTCCGGCTGTGCGCGCGTATGCGGTGACGCCGAGTGGTCCCCCGATCGCGGCGAACATGAGATTGGCCGCCGTGTTGTCGCTGTACTGCAGAGCTGCTTTGGCGATCTCGGAGTAGTTGAGGGTGCGACCCGCGTAGGTGCTCGTGATCGGCGAGTTCGCGACGATGTGATCGGCGTGTACGGGTACTCGGGAGTCCATCCGCAGGAGTCCGTGTCGGGCGGCATCGAGCACCGCGGCGGCCAGGTAGACCTTCGACATCGATAACACGGGGTACCGCTGTTCGCAGTTCACCGCCGCAATGACCCGGCCGGTTCGTAGATCTTGCGCCCACACTCCGGTCGTTACGTCGTTGGCGGTCGCGATGTGCCGGATCTGCGCGTCGATCGAATCGGCGGTCGCGGGCGCGGCCGCTGTGGCGGGCGCGGCGACGGCAATTGCTGCCGCCATCGCGGTGATCAGGGTCGCCACCTTGCGAACAGATCGGATTCGGAATCGGAGGTGTTGTGGAGACATGAGCTGATATCACCCCATGATGGCATCGGCTGGGAAAGTCTCACTGGCGCCGACGTGCATAGCCATCGAGTATCGGAGCACGTCAACAGTGATACCGAGCGCCGATTCTTCGTGGTGGTGAGCTCAACCGTCGGAGTCGCGGGGAGTACGCAGCGCGGTGACGACTGCGCGCGCCACCGCACCGATCGCGACGTCGACGCGCGGTCCGCCGGCATCGCCGCGGGCGCTGCGCGTGAACACGGCCACCGCTATGGGGTACTCCTCGGGGTGCTCGATGACCGCGACCTCGTTGCGGATCGGCCCGATGGTGCCGGTCTTGCCACACACCCTGGTACCGACACTGAAGCCGGATGCGATGCGCGACCGGGATACCTGCTGCGCCATCAGACGCCGAATCCACGCGCTGGACTCGGGGGTTGCCAGGACGTCTCGCCAGAGGCAATCCAGTAGGCGGGTGCAATCCCGGGGTGTGGTTGCACTGGTGTAGGCGGCGTCGTAGGCGGTGACCTGAAGATCTCGATCAGTGTCGGCCAGCACGGCGAACGCCTCGGCCACGGTGCTGGTGCCGGTTTCGGTGACGAGCCGTGCGTGGACTTGCCGGACCCCATCCACGACGGTGGTGTGTGTGGTGTGCGCGTCAGCCAGGACCGCGGCGATCGATTCGAGTCCGACCCGCTCGAGAACGACATCCGCCGCGGCATTGTCGGACACCACCATCATCGAGGTCACCAGGTCCCGCCAGGTCAACGAAACGGGATCGCCGAACAACGACAACCCTGTCGGTCCGTCCTGCCGCGCGCGGGGATCCACGAGTACCTGCTCCGATGCGTCGATCTCCCCGGCGTCGACCTCCCGGGCGAACGCGATTGCCAGAGTCAACTTGTATACCGAGGCCATCACCACCGGATGGTCGGCGCCGAGATCGATCTCCTGTGATGCGCGGCCGCCGATGACCCGCGCATGCACCCACCCTGCGCACCCGGCATCTGCGAAGATCGCCGCGACGGTGCGGGCCACCTGTGTTCCCACAGGATCGATGATCATCGCAACGTCCAGATCGCTGAGATCACTGCGTCGGCGGCGTCCTGGACGGAATCGGTCCGCGACACCACACGTAGCCGTATCGCCAGATCGTTCTCGGTAACAGTCACCGCCGTGATGAACGGTGACTGAGTCGATGCCGATCCGAGTGCGAACGCCGCACCGGACGCGACGGCCGCCGCCTGAGCCGCTGCGGTGGTGAACGGAAGCACCTCTGGGTCGAGTCCGCGCGCCCGTAGACGGTCGATGAGGGCGTCGAACGCCGGTGGATTATCGTCTCGGGATGGGCAACTGAGTGCCAAGCCGCGCAACATACGCAGCGACGGACGCCTCGCGGAGGTCAACGGATGATCGCTCGCGACCAGGACCGATCGGCTCAACTGTGTGACCGGACCAACCTCCAAACCTTCTGTGACACAGGGATGCTCGATGATGGCCACGTCCAACGCCCCGGATCGGACGAGCTGTACCAGCGCCGATGACGTATCCACCACGGTGTGTTGGCGGCCGTGTGCGCGGAGTGCGTAGGCCACCCCGGTTCCGATCGAGGCGTCCAGGTGCTGCGGCAGGCCCCACCGCACATCCCCCGCGGAGTCGCGCAGCAACCGGGCCACATCGGTGAAACGCTTTGCGTCATCCACGAGCAGGCGGGCGCGAGGAAGCAACTCCGCACCTGCCTCGGTGAGCTCTGCTCCCTGCCTCGTTCGCAGAATCAGCTCGAGTCCCAGCGTGTTCTCCAATCGGCGCAACCCCTGCGACACCGGAGGCTGCGTCATCGCGAGCCTATCGGCGGCACGACCGAAATGGCCTTCCTCGGCGACGGCGACGAACACCCGCAGATGACGTACTAGATCCACGCTCCGAGTATGCAGGTCTCGCTCGATGGCGTCACCAACGTGCATCTCCATGACGAGCGCAAGCACGTTGGAGGGAACCCAGGCGTCACCTACCTTCCGCCTTCCGCGAATGTCGCTGCCATATAACGAGGTTCGTCCGGACCGGACAATACCGACGTCCTGAGATCAACCGTGGAGAGCTTTCCGGTGCCGGTCGTCAGTGGTGGACCCAGCAGCATGACCTCGTCAGGAGATCCTGCGGCGGAACCCGGTGTGCCGACAGTAGAAAAGCGTCGGCACGGCAGCGCTTCAGGGTCGGTCGAGGAGGTTCTTCAGTGCTGGTTCGGCGAAGACCGCGGTCGGGAGTCCGAGAGTCACCTTCGGGCGGACTCGCAGGATGACCAGTGCGCCGGTGGTGCGCGCCGAGAGGATCTTGCTGCGGTCGATGACGTGCGTCGTTGCCGGGGTATCGATTCGAATCCGGGTCTCGTCGCCGCCGGATGCCCACCGTGATCCTGGTCGCAGGACCCGCCGGTTCTGGATGTAGACGCATACCAGGTTCGCCATGATTCCGAATGCCATGTAGGCCAGAGCTGCGCCCGCGAATATCCATGTACCGACAATCCATCCGCTGCCGCTGATCACGCACGCCCCTGCGAAAATCGCCGCGACCACCGTCGTGAGGCTCAGCACCCGCTTCCACCACGACGTCTGGCACAGAATCGACAGTGTCGCCCGGGCGACGAGTCACGCTCCACCACGGTGCGCACTCATCAGGTGTATGGTGCGGATCGTCCGCGCATTCGTCACACCTTTGCCGTACGGGACGTGGGAGTGGGTCGCGATGGCCACCAGATTCTCTCGCCGATCACCGCCATCGCGGCCGGTACCAAAACCGTGCGCACGATCGCGATGTCGAGTAGCAGGCCGACCCCGATGGTGAAGCCGATCTGCACGAGGTTGAGGACGGTGCCGCTCATGAGGGCGAACATCGTGACAGCGAAAACCACTCCGGCCGTGGTGATGACCCCGCCGGTGCTCCCGAAGCCGCGGATGATGCCGCGCACCATCCCCTCTTGCGACTCCTCGCGAATGCGGTCGGCGAACAACATCGAGTAATCCGCACCGACGGCGATGAGGGCCATGAACGACACTGGGATCACCGACCAGTCGAGGTCGATGCCGATCACGTGCTGCCAGACGAGCACGCTCACCCCTACTGCTGACGCAAAGCTCAGGATCACGGTGCCCACCAACAGGACCGGAGCCAGGATGCTACGCAGCAACACCATGAGGATGACCAGGACCGCCGCAGCGGCGACCGACGCGAAGATCAGGAAGTCGCGATGCAATTGGTCCTGCATATCCGCCGACAGCGACGCCAGTCCGGCCGTCGATACGGAGGCATCGGCCAAAGTGGTGCCCGTCAGCGCCCGATGCGCGACGACGGGAAGTTGACGGCTGGCCGCCATCGCTTCCTGACTGTAGGGGTTGACCTTCCATGTGACGATCATGCGTGCGGTGCGCCCATTCGGCGAGATCAGGAGCCGGGAGCCGGCGACAAAGCGCTTGTCGTGCAGCGCATCCGGCGGCAGATAGAACCCCGCTCCGGCGCCCGTCGATGTGGCGTCCCCCATGGTGGTCAGGTACTCCGAGGCCTGGTGCAGCCCTTCGGTCAACGCTCCGGTCAGAGCCACCATTTGCGTTGTCCCGTCATGCACCTGGTGCAGACCGTCGGCGAGTTGCGACATGCCACTGGAAAGATCGGCCACGCCCTGCTCGAGACGAGCCAGGTCGGCGCGTACCTGTTCGGTGGAACGTCCGGCGAGTTGCTGCAACAGTGAATCAACGGTGCTCAAGGCCGAATTGAGTTGCGGCAGTAGCCCAGTAACTCGGGTGATCGTCTCGGTGGGGACTCCGGCAAAGGCATGCAGGGAGGTCAGTGCGGCAGAAGCGCGTCCGCCGAGCGCACGATCGAGTTGAGCGAACGCCGCACGTGCGGCTGCGCACGCCGGACTCGACGTGCACCGCGGCGTGGGTTCGCCCACCAGCGGAGTAAACACCTCATCGAGCTCGGTCAGGGCCTCGGTCGCCACGCGTGACGGGGAGTCGAGTGCGGCAATGGCCGATGCGGCGGTGGCCAGCGCTGTGCGCAGCGCCGGAAGCGTCTGTGCCAGGGAGTCGCCGCCGGTCGCCGTTCGGGTGATGCCATTGACTTGGTCGAGGCCGTCGAGAACGGTACCGGCCATCGACACCACCTGCTGGGTACCGGACACCAGCGCGGGCATCTGGACGGCCGCCGCATCTGCTCCGGTCGAAAGCTGCTGCGCCCCTTCGGCGAGCATCCTCAATTGCGGCTCGGCCGCCGACATCCGGTGCTCGGCATCGCCGAGTTGGCCTCCGACGATGCGGGTCTGATAACCGGTGGCGGCCTCTGCCAGCGGCTTTCCGTCGGGGCGCGTGATCGAGCGGACCAACCCGACCTCGGGAATCGTGGACAACGCCATCGCTGCCAGCTCCAGCGAGGCGAGATCGGCTGTGTTGCGCAGGTCGTGATCGGCGCGGAAGGTCACATACTCCGGCGAGATCTCGGCCGTCGGATAGTGCTGCCGCACAGCCTCATACCCTCTGGTCGAGTCGGTCGCGCGGACGGGCATCGCGGACTCGTCCCAGTTGAGGCGCAGGGTCGTCGTCGCGGCTGCGGTTCCGATCAGGAAGATCAGTGCCACGGTCGTGTACACCCCGGCATGCCGGATCACTCGAGCGCCGCGATGCTGCCACCGACTCTCCGTCGACGGCCGCGGCTCGGCGAGCCCGCGTCGCCCCGCAAGGGACAGCAGGGCATTGGGCAATGTCAACGCGATGGCGAGGGCGATCAGCACTGCGATCGCTGTGGGAGGGCCGGCCGTGGCGAACATGCCGATCTTGGTGAACACCATCGACGCGCAGGCCGCGGCGATGGTCAGGGCGGACGCGATGAGGATCGGGGCGGTACGAACCGAGACGGCAGTGACCGCATCGACGACCTCTGCGCCGGCGCGGCGCGCGCGGTGATAGTTCGCGATTCCGAAGATGGCGTAGTCGGTCCCGGCGCCGAGCACCAACGCGGTCATGATCGCGATCGTGAAGTTCGATACCGGGAGCACGCCGTGTGCGCCGAGCAGGGAGATGACCGGACGGACGATCGCGAGAACGAGGCCCACGGTCAGCAGCGGGATCAACGCGGTCGTGAACCTGCGGTACGCGAGCGCCAGCATCACCGTGATCAGCAGGACCGAGACCCCGGTGATGATCAGGAGTGACACGTCGATGCCGGAGAACAGATCCGACAGCGTAGGGGTCGGCCCGCTGAAGTGCACGGTCAGCCCGTCGGGTCGCGGGAGTGCCGCGATGTGGTCGCGAATCGCAATCGTTGCGTGGTGGGCGCGGGTCGAACCCGCCGATCCCGCACTGGCGACGAGTACGGTGACCGCCTTGCCGTCGGGGCTCAGCGCGATGTCGCGTGTCACCGGGTTGCCGTAGGTGTCCAGCACGTAGGCGACGTTGCTCTTGTCGGCGACCAACGCCCGCAACAAGGCGCCGTAGTACCTCTGCTCCGGGGCTCCGAAGCCGTTGCGGCTGACCAGGACCACGCTGCCCACCGCGTTGGACGCCGGAACGCCGAAGTCCTTGGCCATCTGCTCCAGGCTCTTGTTGGCCGGTAGGTCGGCGGGAACGAAATCGGCGGATCGGGTCGAGACGGTGTGCTCGAGCTGCGGGACCGTCACGGTGAGCGCGGCGGCGAGTACCACCCAGAACAGCACTATCCACGCGGCGAATCGATGGGTCAGTCGCCCGATATGCCCGAGCACGGCATCACCCCGGTCGGCCATGTTCACTCCCCAGTCCATGTCAACGATCGATGATATGTATGCCACTTGGCATAGTAGGACGACAGTAGATGTGTCGCGCGGTAACAGTCAAGTGCCGGTGCCGGCGGGGGATTGTCGCCACCGGGCCGAAGGTCAAGTCATTCGTGAAACCGAAGTACGCAAAATCGTTGTCGTTCAGAAGGTTCGGCGTTGCTGCGCTACTCTCGGCGAATCGATTCAGGGTCGAGATGGGGTTCCCTGGGGGGCGAAAGATGATGGATCGTCGATCGTTTATGCGGTTGACCGCTGCCGGAGTCACAGCTGCCGGCGTCTCGGCGACAGTCGGTGCGGGGCGCAGCGCTGCGCTACCTGCGGCACACGGCAGATACGAATCGCTGGTGCCGGAGATCTTTCGTCCGGTCACCCCGCCCCGTCAACACTCCGAGGCGATCGTCATCGGCTCCGGGTTCGGCGGCTCGGTCAGCGCACTTCGACTGGCGGAGGCCGGAATTCAGACCACCGTGCTCGAACGCGGATCGCGGTGGCCACACGACCCGTGGCGCAAGATCTTCGGGTGGGACGGCCGGATGCTGTGGCACGCCCAACGATCCCTTGCCGAGCGATCCGCGTCGTCGGCGCTGACGGTGCCCGCCTACGCCGAGACCCTCGGCGCGATGGCCGCCGTCGACGACTTCGGCGGGATCTTCGAGATCAGCTGGCACAACAACTCGGCGATCATGTGCGGTGCGGCGGTCGGCGGCGGATCGGTGGTGTACATCGGCATCACCGCCGAGTCCAAACGCGACCCGTTCAACCAGGTGTTCAAGGGCGTCGTGGACTACGACGACATGGCCACGACCTGGTACCCGAAGGCTCTGGCGGGCCTCGGGGCGACGGTGGTACCGCCGGACGTGTATCGCGATCACAGCTTCAGCAACTGCCGAGATTTCTGGCGTGTCGGCGAGAACGCCGGATATGCACCGTATTTCGTTCCCGGCAACTGGCGGTGGAATGTCGTGCGCGACGAGATCGCCGGTCGCGCCGCACCGATGGCCACCACCAGCGCGCTCGCAAACTCCAATGGTTCCCTCAACTCGCTGACCTACAGCTATCTCCCCCGCGCCGAGGCCACCGGCAAAGCGACAATTCATCCGCGCCATCAAGTCAACGACATCCACGTCGAACCTTCGGGGCGGTTCGTTCTCGACGTCGACTACGTCAGCCCGTACGGCGACGTCCTCACCAGGCGGACCCTGACGACCGACCGCCTCGTCCTCGCCGCCGGATGCCTTGGAACCAACAGGCTGCTGGTGCGTGCCCGCGACACCGGAACATTGCCGAACCTCAACGAACACATCGGAACCGGCTGGGGCAACAACGGCAACGGCAACATCGACATCGCCGTCGGGGGCAGTCGTAAGGATCAGCAGTCGGCCGTCGGCGCCGCCGGATTCTTCGACACCACCGAGCAGTTCGCCCGGGTGATGGTCAACAGCACCTTCTCTCTCGGACCACTGGATTCCGCTGCCGCAGCGATGAATACCTCGGCGATCAAGATGGGCATCACATCGGTCGATCCGACGCGCGGCACCTTTCGCTACCACCGAGATTCGCAACAGGTCATCCTCGACTGGCCGGCCGGTGGCAACGGCGGCGTCGCGGAGAACTGCGAACGGATCGGCCACGTGATGGCGCGGCACGCCGACTTCGCGGTCGATGCGGTGGTCTACGAGCCCGACCTGACCTGGGCGCACTGCATGGGCGGAGCCACCTTGGGGACGGCGTGCGACGCCTACGGCCGCGTCCACGGATACCGGAACCTCTACGTCAATGACGGTGCGATGCTGCCCGGTTCGGCCGGTGCGTCCAACCCGTCGCTGACTATCACCGCCGTCGCCGAACGCAACATCGCGACCGTTATCGGCGACGGCGGCTGAACCCAGCCCGGATCACGAGTCTTTGTAGACGAACCCGTCCGGATCGGTGAACGTGGCTGTGCCGGTGAATAGCCGGATGCGATGTGCACCCTCGCCTTCCGGGCGGACACCGGCGTCCTTGGCGGCGGCCTTGCGCCCGTAGAGGGCGAGCGTGATCGGTCCGCCGGCGAACTCGACATACTTGCGGCCGAACGACTTGCCGACCTCGAAGCCGTGGTGGGTGTAGAACGCCTTCGACGTCGCAATGTCGCCGGCGCCGATCAACATCACGACGTCCTCGACCGTCCGCAGCGGTGCGCCGGTGTTCTTCTTCGACGACGAGGCGATCTTCCAGATCGCGCCATCCGGCGCGCGCAAGACACCGCCGTATCCCCAGAAGGAGCGCCGTGCTGGTTTGAGGAGCTCGGCACCGGCATCGAGTGCCGGGTCGATGAGCGAGTCGACGACCGCCGGCTCGGCAACGACGAGGGAGAGCACGAACCCACGGAACCCGGTGGTCGGCTCGTCGCTGTGGTGGAGACGAAGCCGATCACCGAGTCCGAAAGCCTTGTCGTAGAACGCTTTAGCGTCTCCGGGATCGGTGGCGCCGAGGGACAGGGAATCGATGGTTGTGGTCATGTCCTCACGGTAGGACCGGTGACCGCACCCAGGCTTCTCGATTCCTGACCGGTTTTCCGACGGCTCTCATCAGAGCGGCAAGAGGATGTTCTTCACCTGCGGATCGGTGCGCAGGTAATTCTGGACGGCGGGATCCTTGAAAGCGGCGACCAGCTTCTTGATGTTGTCGGCGTCCTTCCACTTCGACCCGATGGTCAGCTGTCCGGCGAACTCGTCGGGCGCAGGCGGCGAGAAGATCTGCTTGGCGATGTCGATGTCGGCGGCGAGGTAATACTCGGTGTAGCCGACGGTGGCGTCGAGGTCGGGCAACGCACGCGACTGTGCCGCGAAGTCGAGCAACTTGAACTGCAGGTTCTTCGGATTCGTCGCGATGTCGTCCTGGGTGGCCTTCCACTTGTCCACCCCAGGCTTCAGGGTGATCAGACCGGCCCGCTCGAGCAGCCACAGGCCCTGCGCTTCGTTCGCGGGGTCGGAGTACAGCGACACCGTGCCGTTCGCCGGGATCTGTGCGGGCGAGGTGTACTTGTCCGACCAGATACCGAATCCCCAGCGGAACACCGGCGTTGCGGCCTCCTCCTGGAAGTCGGGGTTCGCGTCGAGCACCTGAGAGAGCCAGAGGCGATGCTGGTAGATGGTGCCCGCCACCTCGCCGTCACTGACCGCCCGGTTCAGCGTCGTGGAGTCCGAGAGTCCCTTGAACGCCACGGTGATCCCATAGCGGGGCGCGACATTCTTCGACACGAAGTCGACGAGCGCTTCCTCGGCGGCATTACCCTCGGCGGTCACAACCGTCAGCGTCGCTCCGGGAGTGTCGTTGGCGGACTTGGTATCCGATCCGGCGAAGCGCCAACCGATGATCGCTGCGATGACGACGACAACCACCCCGATCGCGGCGAAGATCGGCCAACGACGACGGGTGCGCAGTTCGATGTCACCGCCCGGTGGTGGCGAGGAATCGGTCGAGTCGATCTGGGGTCCGGTGGTCTGAGACATGGGGTATCGCCCTTCGTGTAGGTGTAGGTGTAGGTGTAGGTGTGGATTGAGCAGGGGAGTGGGTGGGTCAGACTTTGCTGCGACTGGATCGATCGGCGCGAATGGTTCTGCTGCGCAGCGACTTCTCCGGGGTGAGATGCCGGACGAGGCCATCGCCGATCACCTGGATCAACGCGACGACGACGATGAGGGTGAGGATCGTCGCGATCATCACGCCGTGATCGAAACGCTGATAGCCGTAGGTGACCGCGACATATCCCAGGCCGCCCGCACCGATGGTGCCGGCGATCGTGGAGTACTCGATCATCGCGATCGTGTTGATCGTGAGCCCGCCGACGATGTTGGGAAGAGCCTCGGGAATCTGTGCGGTCCAGATGATCTGGGCGTTCGACCCACCCGATGCCTTGGCCACCTCCACCACCGAGGTGGGTACCGAGCGCAACGAGTTCTCGACGATGCGGGTGAAGAAGGCGATCCCGGCGATCGACATCGGGACGACCGCGGCCGGAATCCCGATGTTGGTGCCGGTGAGCAGACGGGTGAACGGGATGATCGCCGTCATCAGGACGAGGAACGGCAGTGACCGTCCGATGCTGATCACCCAGGACAGCGGCGTGTGCAGGGACCGGTTCTCGAACAATCCGCCCGGGGCGAGGTTGTGGATCAGCGCGCCGAGCGGTACCCCGACGACCAACACGATCACCATCACGATGCTCACCATGAGGACCGTGTCGACGAAGGCCGGGATCAGCAGCGACGGAATCTCGTTGACCGGCACGGTGATCGCTGCCAGATTACTGGTCGCGCTCATACAGTGGCCTTCCGGGAACGTGCGCCGGCGCCGACGGTGATCCCGTAGGTGGCGGCTTCGGCGGTGAAGGCCTCGAGTGAGTGGTCCTCGACGGACACGGTCAACGCGCCCGCGGTAACGCCGTCGACGCTCTGGATGTTGGCTCCGAGCACCCCGACGGTGCTACCGATCGAGCTCGACACCCGTGCGATCCAGTCCGGTGGTACGGCCGCCGAGTTGTAGGTCACCTCGACGCTGCTGCGGCCGGGTCCGGCCGGCGCGGCGATCCCACGTGGGCGCAACGCTTTGCCCAGCACCGAGTCGGAGTCGAGGACGAGATCTGCCACCGCACCCTGCTCGGCGATGTGCCCATGATCGAGCCGACCGGCGCGGTCGGCGATTCGCGTGATGACGTCCATCTCGTGGGTGATGAACACCACGGCCAGGCCCAGCTCGTCGCGGACATCGCCGAGGAGGTTCAAGAATGACGTCGTCGCCTGCGGATCGAGACCAGAGGTCGCCTCGTCGGAGAGCAACACCGCGGGTTTGAGCGCGAGTGCGCGAGCGATTCCCACGCGTTGCCGCTGCCCACCGGAGAGCTGATGGGGATAGAGATCGGCGCGGTCGGCCATGCCGATGCGATCGAGCAACTCGCCCACCCGCGTCCGGATGGCGGCCTTGGTCGCGCCGAGATACTCGAGAGGGAGCGCGACGTTCTCGGCTGCAGTCCTGCGCGACAACAGATTCGCTGATTGGAAGACGGTTCCGATACGTCGCCGCGCGGCCCGCAAGGCGTCGGCGTCGAGATGGGCGAGGTTCTCGCCGTTGACGATCACCTCACCGGAGGTTGGCCGCTGCAACAGATTCAGGCATTGGGTCAGCGTGGACTTGCCCGCACCGGACGGGCCGACGACGGCGAAGATCTCGCCCCCGGATACGGAGAAGGTCACGTCGTCGAGGACGGTCACCGGTCCCGACTGCGTGGTGAAGATCTTGTAGAGATGGGAGACCTCGATCATGGGCGGTCGGGCTCACTGTATGGACGTTCTGGCACCAGGAGATCCTGACGACCCTGACACGCGAGGACCATCATTGCGCGCACTGCGCGCAAAACCGACTGGGCGGACGTTTCGGAATCGGCGTGTCGGCGCCGTCCACCTCGGGGGCGGGCGGCCTACCCTCGCCCGCATGCATGACTACACGGGGGAGAAAGTCGCTACGAACTACTCGCGCGGCGCAGAAGCGGTCGGAGGCAAGCTCCGCTTCGACGAGACCGGCATGACATTCGACTCGCACACGTTCACCATCCAGACGGGGAGCACCCGCATCGAGTACCGGGACATCGCCGGACTCACGACGTACCGGACGCTCGGACTGGTGAACAACGGCCTCACCGTCCGCACCAAGTACGGGACCGCACACAGGTTCGTGCTCAACCGCCGCGGTCGTGTCATCGAGTTCCTGACCAGCCGGATCAACCCCGCCTGAGTACATATGCGCAATCGGCCATGAGGGCGTAGTACGGAAGGGGGGCCGAGACCGTACGAAAGGTGATGTCAGATGAAGGCCGTCCAGATGATCAAGCCCGGTGCCGAGCCCGAACTCCGTGAGGTGAGCAAGCCGGCGCCCGGCCCCGGGCAGGTACTGCTCAAGGTCACCGCAGCGGGCGCCTGCCACTCCGACGACTTCGTTCTCAACATGCCGGCGGAGAACTTCCCGTATCCCCTGCCGATGACCCTCGGTCATGAAGGGGTCGGCGTCGTTGCCGAAGTGGGACAGGGGGTCTCGGCGGTGGCCGAGGGTAGCGCCGTCGCGGTCTACGGCCCGTGGGGATGTGGGGTGTGCCACTTCTGTGCTCGAGGGCTGGAGAACTACTGTTCGCGCGCAATCGAATTGGGGATTATGCCGCCAGGTCTGGGCACCGATGGCGCGATGGCCGAGTACCTCATCGTCGATGACGCGCGGCATCTCGTTCCGATCGGTGACCTGGATCCGGTGACCACCGTCCCGCTCACCGACGCCGGCCTGACGCCGTATCACGCGATCAAGCCGTCGCTGAGCAAGCTCGTCGGCGGCACGACGGCCGTGGTGATCGGTTCCGGCGGACTCGGTCACGTCGCGATCCAGATGTTGCGTCACCTCACCCCCTCCCGGATCATCGCGCTCGACGTGACCGAGGAGAAGCTCGCCTTCGCCAAGGAGGTTGGCGCGCATGAGGCAGTGCTCAGTGACGCCGATGCCATCGCCAATGTCCGCAAGATCACCGGAAACGACGGTGCCACCGCGGTATTCGACTTCGTCGGATATCAGCCGACCATCGACACTGCGATGGGTGTGGTCGGCGCGATGGGTGATGTGACCATCGTCGGACTCGGAGACGGGGTGGCCACGGCCAAGGTGGGCATTTTCGCCCAGCCCTACGAGGTGTCGGTGCGGGCCCCCTACTGGGGTGCCCGCGATGAACTCATGGAGGTGCTCGACCTGGCGCGCGACGGTGTGCTCGATGTTGCGGTGGAGCGCTTCACCCTCGACAACGCCCTCGATGCCTACCGCAAACTCGCGGCGAACGATCTGCGCGGGCGTGCCGTGGTGGTCCCGGAGTAGCGGGGAGTTCAGGGCACCCGCACCACACCGATGTCGGCTCGCTCGAAAGGTTCGGGCTGGTCATCGGTGGCGGAGGTGTCGGTGACGGAAGACGGTGGCGCGCTCGAGGCGCTTGAGATGGGCCCGGCGAGCGGGCCGACGAACCGTCGGCTGAGGTGCCGCCGACGCAATTGACGTGCACGTTGTCGGCGTCGGCCGTGGCTTCCAGCGCGATCATTCTCTCGGTAAACCCTGTGAGATCGGTGACTTCGCTGAGGAATTCGATCACCGTGTCTGTGTCGAGCAGGTGTGCATCGCCGGACTGGCAATGCAAACTTTGCCCGCCTGAGCCGGCGTCGACGAATCCTGCTCGGCATTTGGCTGAGCAGGTTCAGACCCAACCCGGAAGGAGGCCGACGATGATCATCCAGATGATCGATCTGCGCGGCCTCGCGCACCGTGCAGCCAGGGTTCCGGTCCTGCGATGATGCCGCTGCTACGGCATTGGGGCGAACCCGGATTCCAGGCGATAAACCTGGCTGCGTTCGAGGTCAAAGCTTTCGCCGGACGTCAGGTCGAAGGCTTTCTTGACTACAGCGCGGTGGTCACCGATTATGGCTTCGAGGTCGACTACCGGACTACCGTCGACAACTACCCTCACGGGGGCAAGTACACCATCCCGGGTTCACCTGGCTTCGTCGACGACATCTTCTGTCCGCTGGTGACCTCAGAACGTTGCTGAGGCGTTCGCGCCGTCGCTGTCGGCGCGCACCCGATCGATCGCGACCACCAGCGAGATGATCGTGGCCTCGAGCGTATCGTCGAGCACCTCGACCTCGTAGGTATCAGCCCAGCTCAACAGCTTTCGGTGAATCGTGGCGACCGGCTGTCCGCCGCGCAGGACGCTGAAATTCATGTCCCACCAATCGCCGGAGACGTCGAGGCCGACACCGTCGATGGTGTAGCGGGGCTTGAAAAAGCTGAACTCCTTGCGGATCGTCGCCACCAATCGACCGTTCATCTCGACTGTGAACCTCGGCTGAAAGCTGAACACCGCCTTGGTGATCTCGGCAACCGGCCGGTCGAAGGTGTCGGTGATGGTGAAGCTCTTGGGGATCTTCATGAAGCTGCCACTGACGAGGTATCGCGGTTGCTGGGACTGATCGAGCACGGTGAACTTGCCGCTCGGCGAGAGCATCTTCTGCTTGATGTAGAGCGTGGACATGAGCCTCCTCTCAGATGTGGTCCACCCTAGTGGCTCATCGCGTCAATTCCTGGGCGATGTGGTCTTCGGGAGGCTCGCGGACCATTGTCTCGCCGCGAGCAGCTCGTATCACTTTGATACAGCGCCGCAATGGCAGCAGCATCGCGGCCTACGCGAGTCGACAAAGATCTGTGGAACGCGGCGGTGGCCATCGGCCCGGCCCAGCATCGAAGTGCGGTGCAACAGATCACCGGTGGATCCGGATCGGCCGCGAGTTGGAGTCCTCGCCAGGGGGCAACCAGCGCGACATCCAGCGGGTGCTCGCCGGCGACGGCTCTTATGACGATCTCTCCGAACGTGAGCAAGCGATCGCCCGGGCCGAATGGGACCAGCGGCGTCACCGCTGTCGTCCTGCGATTCGGATGGCTGATCCTGGGCTGATCGTCAGCTCGCCGCGGGCCCGAGTTCCTGCTCTTCGGCGTCGGCCTCGGCCAGCACCGCGTCCATGTGTTCGGTCATCGTGGCCTTGTTCAATCGGAAGTGCACGGCGAGATAGAACACGACGACGCTGAACACCACGGTGATGATGTTTGCCCACCAGAAGCCGAGGATGGCGCTGCTGTCGAGATTGCCGGCCAGATAGGAGATCAGGGCGAGACCGGCCAGCCACAGGATCATCCATGAGCCCGAACGCATCTCGAGGACCGGCTGGTCGTACACCATCTCCAGGATGGCCAGCAGGACGAGGCCGATCAGGACGGCGATGAACAGTTTGAGGTTGATCGTCCACGTCGACCAGACGGCGATGAGATTGGAGGCGACGAACGCCAACACCGGGATCACGTCGCCGCCGGGCACACGGAACGGCCGTTCGCGCTCCGGGTCCGAACGACGCAGTGCCGCAACGACAACAGGCCCCGCAGCAAAGGACAGCACGGTCGCCGAGGTGATGAACCCGACGAGTTGCTGCCAGCTCGGGAAGGGCAACAGGATGATCAGACCGAGGACGAAGGCGACGAACAGGCTGATCAGCGGGACACCGCGGTTGGTCGTCTTGGCCAGTGCCTTCGGCGCATTTCCGTTGCGCGCCATGGCATAGGACACTCGTGAGGTGACGGTGGTGTAGATCAGTCCGGTGTCTCCGGGGGAGATGATCGCGTCGATGTAGAGCAGTGTGGCGAGCCAGCCGAGTCCGATGGCGGTGGCGATCGCGGCGAGCGGACCGAAGTCGTTGGTGAACCCCATCGTCGCCCATCCGTGGATGAAGTCACGCGGGTTGAGAGAGCCGATGAACGCCACCTGCAACGCCACATAGATGATCCCGGTGAGGATCACCGACCCGATGACGGCGATGGGCACGTACTTCCGGGGATTCGACGTTTCGCCGGCGAGCTCGATGCCCTGACGGAAACCCAGGAACGAGAACACGATTCCCGAGGTGGCGATCGCGGTGAACACGCCTTCCCAGCCGTTGGGCATGAAGCCCTTGGAGGTGAAGTTGCTGGGATGGAATTGGGTGACGAGGAAAGCGATCACGACGACGGTGATGATCGCCAGCTTCCACCACACCAGCACGTTGTTGACCCGGGCGAACCAGCGGACGCCGATGTAGTTGACCACCACGAAGAGTGCGAGGAGGACCACGGCGGTGAGGTAGCCGAGGCCGGTCAGCGTGTGCACCGTGTCGCCGTTGACCGTCGATGTGGAGGTGAACGCGGCGTACTTGGTGGCGTACTGCAGGGCGCCCTCCACCTCGATCGGCGCCACCGTGCCGCACGCGATCCACAGGATCCAGCCGCTGGTGTAACTCGCGAACGAGCCAAAGGCGATGTGCGGGAAGCGAACCACACCACCGGAGACCGGGAACATGGTGCCGAGTTCGGCGAAGGTCAGTGCGATCAGCAGAATCATGACCGCACCGATCGACCACGAGATGATCGCCGCCGGACCCGCCTTCTGCGCGGCATTCATCGCGCCGAAAAGCCATCCGCTACCGATGATCGACCCGACGCTGGCGAACAGCAGACCGATCAAACCGACATCTCTGCGCAGGTTCCGGTTGTCACCCGCTTCAGGCTTCGCGCTCGTCTGGGTCATCTGAACTCCTTAGCAGACGGAAGAACTTTTACCGTACTGAATTGCACGCGAAAACGGATCGGGCGCCGGACTTTTCCGATTTATAACTACCTGTTTCCGTCATATCCGACACGATGTCGGGTGCGATGAAAGGTGTGCCGTACGGTGGCGCCCATGCGACGACACATGATTCGTACAGCCCTCGCCGCAGCGCTCTCGGCGGTGGCGGCATCGGTCGTGGCCGTCACCGGAGCACCGGCACACGCCGCACCTCTGGGTGACACCGCGCGTGCCGTCGAGCTACCGGGTCGGCTGACCGCCGCCGACGCCTACGCGGCCACCCGGCCGGGCCACACCGGGATCGTGGTGATCGACCGCGTCACCGGTGCGACGTACGCCGATCGCAACGCCGACACCCCGGTGTGGACGGCGTCGACGATCAAGCTGGCGATCGCCACCGACCTGCTGAACTGCGTGCGATCGGGTGCGATCACGCTCTCGCCCGCCAATCACGCCGACATGCACGCCATGCTCAACAGCTCCGACGACGAGGCGACCGATCGACTCTGGTTCGCCTTTGCCGGGCCCGATCACCAGACCTTCAACCGTGACTTCCGCGCGTTCGGGATGACGTCACTGGCGCCGCAGCGAGGATTCACCGAGTTCTATCCCTATTGGGGATTCCAGAAGGACACCCCACGCGACCTCGCACGACTGGTCGACTACGTTCTCACCCGCACCGCGCCGGCCGACCGCGCCTACCTCATCGGCGAGATGCGTGGCGTCGCACCGGATCAGCAGTGGGGGATCAAGTCGTTGCCGGCGAATCTGGCGCCCGGCAACAAGAATGGTTGGTCCGACGAGCAGGGCGGGTCGGTGATGAACTCGATCGGATTCGCCGGCGACAACCAGCGATTCGTCGTCGCCATCATGAACAACCTTGCGGGTCAGGGGGGACAGACGCAGGGTAAGGTCACCGTGTCCCAGGTGGCACGAGATCTCCTGGGCTGACCTCTCCCGGCTGAGACGGAGCAACCATGACCGACGCCCACCCGATCAGCAGGTTCGAGACGCCGACGCTCGAAAACCTTCCCGATGATGTGCGTGAACGCATCCTCGCAGTCCAGGAGAAGTCGGGTTTCATCCCCAACGTGTTCCTCCTGCTGGCCCGGCGCCCCGACGAATTCCGGGCATTTGTCGCCTACCACGACGCGTTGATGGACAAGCCCGGGAATCTGACCAAGGCCGACCGCGAGATGATCGTCGTCGCCACGTCGAGCCCCAACCAATGCCAGTACTGCGTCGTCGCCCACGGTGCGATCCTGCGCATCCGGGCCAAGAATCCGCTGATCGCCGATCAGGTCGCCGCCAACTATCGCAAGGCCGACATCACCGATCGTCAACGCGCCATGCTCGATTTCGCCCTCAAGGTCTCGACCGAGGCCTACGCGGTGTCCGAATCCGATTACGACGCACTGAAATCCCACGGCTTCACCGACGAGGACGCCTGGGACATCGCGTCGATCTCGGCGTTCTTCGGGATGTCCAATCGGATCGCCAACGCCACCAACCTGCGGCCCAATGAGGAGTTCTACGCGATGGGCCGTGCGGATCGCTCACGGTCCACGTAATGACAGTGCCTGCGTGCCGAGAACAATTGCCAGGTCCAGCTTCTCGGCATCGGCAGTGTCCGGCTCCGCAGTGTAAATCATGATGCGCAGGTCATCGCCGGCGACGACGAGGGTGTCGCAGTCGACGGTGATCGGCCCGACCGTCGGGTGAACGATCACCTTGTGACGTGCGGCGTCGGGGGCCGGCGCATCGTCGGCGGACTCCCAGAGTTCGGCGAATCTCGCACTCGACGAGGTCAATTCATCGATCAGATCGCGCAGCGCCGGATCGGCCGGATAGCGTACTGCCGTCATTCGGAGATCGGCGACGAGCCGCTCGATCTGTGCGTCGTGCTCCTGCGCGGCGAGCCCGGCAGCCATCCCGGGCGCGCACCCGAGATCAGCGCCCGGACAGTCGCCCGGCTCGCCTCACTCGGGCCAGACGGACCGACTGGCACGTTCTGGGAGGACGACGCTGCGCTGCAGTGGTGAGCATTCCGCGGGACGCTCACCAACCAGACCGGTGTCCGCTTCGCTCGCGCTGCGACCTCGGTGACCTGGGCGTACGCTCCCGATATGAGCAAGTTGAGTCCGGTGGTGTCGGCGTTGGGCGCCGCACAGTGGCAGCGTTGTCTCGAGCCGCACCTCCTCGAAGGGGAGACGATCACCGCGTTCGTCGCCGCGCACCGACTCAAACCGACCGTCGAGGGCGTGGCGATCACGAACGCCCGGATTCTCGGATTCAACTCGGCCGCGGCGTCCGGTCGCGGCGTCATCACCATGCAGGTGGCCGCCGACGACATCGTCGGCGCCGAATTCATCGGTGCACGGCTGGTGCCCACGCTGACACTGCGCACCGTCGACGGGCCGCGGGTGTTCGGGCAATTCCATCGGGACGAGACGGAGTTCCTCACCTACTTCGTCGAGTCGCTGCACTCCGCCGGGGTGGGTGCGGATGTGGCGCCCGCGCTGACCCGGTGGCGACGGCAGCGCACCGAAGCCGCCGAGCGAACCCGACGGCGACGCGCGCAACGACGGCGGGTGACGGTGTACGGCGAACCGATGACCGAGGCGCAGTGGGAGGCTGTCGACGAGCACGCCGGCGACAGTGACTACCCGTGGATGGTCCTCAACGCGGGGCGGCACGGATTGCTGGCAGCCTTCGACGACCGCGTCGAAATCCGCAAGACCGGCTGGGAGTCCGGGTCGGCAGCCGGAGTGCATGTCGAGGTGCTCGCGCTGGCCGACATCACCGGCATCGAATATCGGTGTGGCGCTTTGACCGGCTGTCTCGAATTCTCGACAACCGATCATCCCGCGTCGGGCACCGGCGATTTCTGGCCGTGCTCGGTGCAGGATTCCGAGCATCTCTCCGCGTTGCGCCCCAACGTCATTCGGGTACCCAAACCGTACTATCTGGGTGCTCGGGCGGCGATCGAGGCGTTGCGTGAGCGGGTCGGCATGGGGCTCTCGGCCTGAGTGACGCCGTGACGGCACCGCCGCGGGGGAGGCGGCACCGTCACGACTCGCCAGGGTCACTCACGACCCGAAGGCATCACCGGTCGAATCGTTGAAATTCGTCCGCATGTCGTTGAATGGATTGCGCGGTCCGTAGAGCCGCGCGGTGGCGCTCGTGACCCCGCCGGGGCAGGTGATCTTCAACGTCGCATTCTGAGTGACCTTGATGATCCCGCCACTACCGGTCGGAGGGATGTTCGGGACCGATTCCACCTGCGTACCTTCGGTGACAGTGGCCGAGCATCCGGTGCGGCCGTGGGTGTTCCACGTGGCCTGAGCCGAGTCGGTACCGATCAGCAGGATATGCGCTTCGGGGGGATCGGCGGCTGCGGCGGTGGCGGCGGGCGCGATTGCGGCGGCGACGCCGGTCACGACCGCGGCGACACCGATGAGGTGTTTCTTGTTCATGGCGGGGCCTTTCGGGGCTTGAGGTTCTCTGGCGGCCGACCCGGGGCGGGCCGGTAGGACGAACTGTGCGCCGAACAACCGGCGACGTAACGAGTAGTGCGGCACGCGGATCGGGCGAAGCGGACTACTCGCCCCGCGCCATCCGCGCAGGAAGAACTCAAATCGGGCAGGGACTTGCCCCAGGGGGATGGTCGGCGGCAGAGTGCTTCGGGTGACGAAGAATGTGGCCGTGCGACTGTGCCTCTCGATCCTTTTGTCGGCGCTCGTCGGGTTCGGCGTGGTGCTGGCGCCGACGGCATCTGCTGCGCCACCGGCCACCAACGGCTACACGGTGACATTGGATCGCAATCCCGGTCTCGGTGGCGTGATTCTGCTGGCACCCGCCGACCTGCTGAATAACCCCGCCGTACCGCGAGCGATCGGGGCCATCGGTGCCCACGACCCGGCGACGCTACAGGTCCGCGCCCGCAACGGGGCGCTGCTGCACCAACGGGTCATCCCACAAGGTCAGGAGGCCGGCAACTTCCAGATACAGACCTACCGCGGGCAACGTGTGTACACGTGGTGGCAGGGTGCCAACGGCGCCGGTCACGGCGACGGGACGTACTTCATCGCCGACCGCGACTTCCATGTGCTGCACCAACTCCGGACGCCGGTCGGCACCTCCGGTGATCTGCACGAGTTCCGCATCCTGCCCGACGGACGCCGCGCCGCGGTGACCAGCTATGCGCGCACCACCGCTGTGGTCAACGGAGCACGGGTCCCCGTCGTCGACTCGCACTTCTACATCATCGACATCGACAGCGGCAGAACCGAATTCTCTTGGGACGCACTGTCTCACGTTCCGGTGACCGCAACCACCACTCCGTTGCCCTTGCCGGGCCAGGGACTCGACTACTTCCACATCAACAGCATCTTCCCCGACGGCAAGGGCAACTACCTGGTGTCCTCACGCAACACCTCGGCGCTGTACCTCGTCGACGGAACCACCGGCGCCGTGCGTGCGGTGATCGGCGGCAATCGGTCCACCATGCGGGTCGCCGACAACGCGACGTTCCGCAATCAGCACGACGCGGAGCTGTTGCCCGACGGCGCGATTCGGCTCTTCGACAACAACTCCAGCCTTCCCGGCACCGGCGGCCCGTCGTCGATCCTCACCATCCGGCCCGACTGGAAGAAGGGCACCGTCAGCCTGGTGTCGCGGTGGACTCATCCCGACCGCCTCACCGCCTGGGCGATGGGTAACGCCGAAACCCTGTCCGATGGTTCGGTGTTCGGCGGATGGGGCACCACCGGGCACGTGTCGTCCTTCGACCGGACCGGGCACCTCATCTACGACGCGACCCTGTCGGGGATGATGACCACCTACCGCGCGTTCTGGTATCCGCAGGGGTTGTGAATTCAGCGCGGGCGCGGATCGAGCAGCCCCTCGACCGCCTCGACTACCCGCCCGGCACCGTCCTCACGGCTGATCTCAAGACCGAGTTGTGCTGCGGCGTCGCGGTATCGAGATTTCTCCAGTGTCTCGCCGATGGCCGCCGCAAGCCGGTCGGCGTCGAGGCGTGGCCGCGGCAGCGTTGCGGCACTTGCGCCGAGCTGCTGCAGGTGTCGGGCCCAGAACGGCTGGTCGCCGCCGGGTGAGGGGACCCCGACGGACGGGATGCCTGCCCGTAGGGTTGCGGCCACGGTGCCCGCACCACACGAGTGCACCGCCAGCGACACCCGTGGGAACAACCACTCGTGCGGCACCGGGCCGACGCTGAATATGCGTTCGTCGTCGGAGGATTCGAGGTCGGTGCCGCCGCTCTGCACGACCGCCCGGACGCCCGCGGTGGTGACTGCTCGATGCACGAGCGCGGACAGATCTGCCGCCTCGTCCGGTGGGAGCATGAGGCTGCCGAACCCGACATAGACCGGCGGGGCACCGGATTCCAGGAAGGTGCGGAGGTCGGCGTCCGGCACCCACTCCGAGGATCGACGGGGCCACCAGTATCCGGTGATCTCCAGCCCGGGCCGCCAGTCGGCGGGACGGGGTAGAACATTCGGCGAATAACCGTGCAGAATAGGCCATTGCGCTGCCGTCCGAGCGTTGCGGAGAGATCGAGCGGACCTTCGTGGCAGCCCGAGGTCGGTGCGCAGGTCGGCCAGAACCCCTCGGTAGATCCGGTCGAACCAGCGCCCGGCCGACCGGCCCACAGCGCGGTTCACGAACTTTCCGGCGGAGGAGGTACCGAGCAGCGACGGCGGGTAGGAGCCCGTTGCGGACAGCGGTTGCAGGCGCAGGCCGACACTCGGAATACCCCGTGCTTCCGCGAGCGGATGGCCGGCGAGTTCGGCGAACGGCGTGAGGAGCACGATGTCGGCGGGCACGTCGTCGACGGCGGCCAGGAGATTACGGCCGAGCTGACGCATCCCGGCCGGCTTCACCATCTGCATGGCCAGTTTTCGTGGGTCCGTCGAGTCCGGATCGATCGCCGAATCGATGTAGAAATCAACAGGCTTGGCGTCGAGTCCGCAGGCTCGTACCTCGTCGGCGAGGTCGGTGTTGGTGGTGAGGACGACGTGGTGGCCGGCGTCGCGCAGCCGGCATCCGATGTCGGTCAGCGGCATGATGTCGCCGCGGGAACCGTATGCGGCGATGAGGATGTCGGCCATGAGTGGCTCCGTTCGGTGGAGGTCGTTCGATGAATGTGGGAGGCCTACCCGCGGTCGGGTGCACAGGCACGGGTGAATGCCTCGATCAGATCGGTGCCGTAGCCGGTGAGGTCGAAGTCGTGTTGGGCGGTGACGCGCAGAAGCGCCGCGCCGATCGCGCCACGAACCGCGGTGGCCATCGATTCGACTGACACGCTGCGGAATTCGCCGGTGTCGACGCCGAGTCGGAAGATCACCTCGAGGTCGACTGCGGCGAGCCCGTCGCGGTGCTCGGCGTCGATGGCGACGTCGGCGAGCCGTGCGCCATCGCGTCCACGGAATCCCTGCGAGATCTCCATGATCGCGATCTGATGTGCGCGGTGTGTCTGCATGTATTGCAGGTGGGTGCGGATGTGCGCGGCCAGTTTTCCGGTCGCCGTCGATTCGGCGCCGACCGCGGGGACCATCGCCTCCAACAGGGTTCGGTAGCACTCCGACACCACGGCCGCGACCAACTCGTCCTTGTTGCCGAAGTGATAGAGGACCACGCTCATCGCGACACCGCCACGCTCGGCGATCTTGCGGACCGAAGCCTGGGCGAACCCCAATTCGGCGATCGCGTCGATCGCGCAGCCGACGAGTTGCCGACGTCGAGCGCGCTCGGTGAAGGTATCACCATCCGTAGATCGCATGATCTAACTATAGATCAACTGATCTACGCGCGGAACACTTCGACGCTCGGCACCTGCGGCCGACGTTCCGCGGCCGCGTGCGCCAATGCCTCTCGAAAGGCACGCACGGCCGGATGGCCGGAGCGACCTGTGCGGACCGCGGTGAACAGGCTCCGCTCGGGGTCGCCGGGTAGGGCGTAGAGCCGCAGTCGCGGGTCGTCGCCGGCGATCAACGCGGGTACGAAGGCGAGCGCGTGACCGTTGGCCACGAACCTCGAATGCAGCAGGGTGTCGGGGCCGTCGAACCGCACGCGCGGCTCGAAGCCGGCCGAACGGCACACGGCGCGTGCCCATTCGCCGCTGTCGGTCCCCGCGGGTTCGAGTGCCCACGGGAGTTCGGCGAGTTCGGCAAGTCCGGACGGCTCCACCGCGAGCGGTCCCTGTGCCGGGACGGCGAGCAGGAGCCGATCGTGGATGAGGTCGGCGCGATCGGTGCCCGGCCGGACCGGTGAGGGCCGCCCGGGGAACTGTTCGCCGAGGATGAGATCGAAGGTGTGTGACAGCAATCCCCGATACGCGCCCTCGACCTCGCGCAGCGTCAGCTCCACCTGTAACGCGGGATGGCTGCGTTCGAGCAGCGTCAGCACCCGCGGGACGATCTCGGCCACCACCGATTGGAACGACGACACGCGCAGCACTCCGTGCACCGACGGCTGGGCCTGCGCGAGGTCGACCTCGGCGCGTTCGAGTTCGGCGAGGATCACCTCGGCGTGCGCGACGAGTGTCAGCGCCTGATCGGTGAGCCGGACACCTCGCCCGACTCGCTCGAGCAGGGCCACGCCCGCCTCGCGCTCGAGTAGCGACAGCTGTTGGGAGATGGCCGACGGGGTGTACGACAACGCCTCGGCGACCTGGGCCAGGGTGCCCCGTAGATGCAACTCCCGCAGGATGCGCAGGCGGCTGACGTTGAGCATCACCATCTCCAGGATCGTTCAGTTCTGCTAATGGTAGATGAGTAGAAACATTCGCTGGATTGATCAGCTCCGACGCATGATCCTGGTAGTCATGCCGGTGCTGATGATCTTGGGTTCGTGCGTCTCGCTGCAGTTCGGCGCGGCGCTGGCCGTCGGGATCGCATTCCCCGCGCTCGGTGCCGCCGGGGTCACCACGCTGCGTCTGGGGCTTGCCGCAATCCTCCTGTTGATGATGGCGCGGCCGCGGGCGTGGCGTTGGAGCGTCGGGCAGTGGCGATCGGTCGTTGCGTTCGGTGTCGCGCTGGCCGGGATGAACGGCACCTTTTACGAGGCCATCGCGCGGCTGCCCCTCGGCGTGGCGGTCTCCATCGAATTCCTGGGCCCATTGATCCTCGCCGCGGTGCTGTCACGACGACGCACCGACCTGGTGTGGGTCGGGCTGGCGCTGGCCGGGATGGTGCTGCTGGGAGTCGAGAGCATGACCGAGGCGGCGAACCTCGATCCCCTCGGCGTCTTGTTCGCTGTGATCGCCGGCGCGTTCTGGGCTCTGTACATTCTCACCAGTGCGCGTGTGGGGCAACGAGTTCCGGGCTCCGGCGGATTGGCGATGGCACTGGTCGTCGCGACGGTGTGCGTCCTGCCGTTCGGCATGGGTGGCCTGACGGTCGGACACCTCGACACCACCGTCGCGCTCGCCGCTCTCGGCACGGCACTGCTGTCGTCGGTCATTCCGTACACCCTGGAGCTCGGGGCACTACGCCGTCTGCCGCGGCACGTGTTCGGAGTGCTGCTCAGTCTCGAGCCGATCGTCGCCACCATCGCCGGCTGGGTGTTGCTCGGCCAGGCGGCCGGTGCCCTGCGGCTGACGGCGATCGTCCTGGTGATCATCGCCAGCATCGGCACCACGGTGGGCGACAAGCGCGGACGCGTTGCTCACGACGATGAGCCCGATCCCGATCCACTCGAAGACCTCCAGTCCTTGCCCGAGCACGATCACGCCGATGAGCGCGGCCCACACCGGGTTGATGCTCGTCAGCATTCCGAACAGGTGCGCAGGAATCCACCGCAGCGCAGTCAGGTCCGTCACGTACGGCACGATCGACGACAGCACGCCGCACAGCGCCGCGAGAACCAGCGCGGTGACGGTGGGCCGGCGGGTGAGCAGCCAACCGATGGCGATGGGCATCCACACACCCGCGGCGACGAGGCCGGCCAGGGCGCTGCCCTGCACTCCGGGCACCAGACGGCCCACCGAGCGATTGAGCAGGATGTAACACGCCCATGAGAGCGCGGCGATCAGCGCGAACCCGATCCCGACGTAGTCGGTCGTCGGGCCGGGACGGGTCAGTGTCACCACGCCGAGTGCCGCGGTCAGTGCACACCCGACCGACACCGTGCCGCGTGCTCCGCACACCGCGATGGTGAGCGGCCCGAGGAATTCCAGCGTCACCGCCAGACCGAGCCCGATACGGTCCACCGCCGAATACAGGCCGAGGTTCATCACCCCGAACACCACGGCCAGACCGATGATCGGCAGCCATTGGCGGCGGGTCAGCCCGCGGACCCGTGGACGGATCGTTGCCATGAGGGCAACGGCGGTGACGATCTGCCGTACGGCGACCACCCCGACCGGGGTCAGCGTCGGAAAGGCCATGGCACCCAGGGCGGCTCCGGTCTGATTGGATGCTGCGCTGC
Organism: Gordonia sp. L191; assembly: GCF_030077625.1. Lineage (NCBI taxonomy): Bacteria > Bacillati > Actinomycetota > Actinomycetes > Mycobacteriales > Gordoniaceae > Gordonia > Gordonia sp. L191. Next base: position 5,497,154 of record NZ_CP125996.1, read on the forward strand.
CCAGGACGAGTCCGATGCCGCGCGTCTGACGAGACATGTACATACCCTGACGGTATGAGGGACCGATACCGATGACCAGTGCATATATTGACGCAGGTATACGCTGCGGTCATGGAGTGGGACCTGCGTGAACTTCGTTTCTTCGTCACCGCTGCCGACGCCGGATCGTTCACCGAAGCGGCTGAGCGCCTCTACGTCTCACAGGCCGCGGTCTCGCGAACCATCGCCTCCCTCGAACGCACGGTGGGCGAGATGCTCCTGCGTAGGATTCCCCGCGGATGCGAACTCACCAGCACCGGCCGCCAGGTGCTGCCGCACGCCCGTCGAGTACTCGCCGAGGCACAACGATTCACCCAGTTCCTCGACAACCGCCACGCCGTTCTCCGGCTCGGATACGCCTGGGCCGCACTCGGAAAACACACGACGACGTTGCAACGCGAGTGGGCGCGCCACCACGAGAACACCGAACTCGAACTTGTGCGGCACAATTCGGCGACTGGTGGGCTCGCCGAGGGGCTCTGCGACGTGGCGATCGTCCGAGTCCCCGTCGACGAGAAGCGGTTCGGATCGGCGATCGTCGGCCTCGAACGGCGGCTGGTGGCCTTCGCCACCGACGACCCGACGTGGGCTCGCCGACGCAGTCTGACGATGGCCGAGGTGGCCACCCGACCGGTACTCGTCGACGCCCGGTCGGGCACCACCCATCACGAACTGTGGGCCGGGACGGCACGCTCACCCGAGGTCGTCGAGATCCACGACGTCGAGGGCTGGCTCGACGCCATCGCCGCCGGCCGCGGCGTCGGCACCACGGCCGAATCCACGGCTCATCACCACGCGCGCGGTGACATCACCTACCGCCCAGTCAAAGACGGCCCACGGATCGCGGTCCGGCTGGCGTGGTGGCTCGATCACGAGCCGGCAGCGCTCGGTGACCTGATCACCGCGACGACACGGCTCTATTCGACGTGATCGAGCCCCGCCATCACATCCGCGCGAAACGCGCCATCACGAAGCAGTAGACGCCGTAGGCCGCCAACCCGAGACCGGCCAGGACGAGCAGAACCTGGCCGGCCGGCCATCCCGCGACCGTCTTGACCGCGCCGTCGATACCGGTGGCCTTGGCAGGGTCGGCCGTCGCCGCCGCGATGATCACCAGCACGCCGGCGCCGGCGAGCACGAGTCCCTTGGCCGCATAACCGACGACGCCGGTCACCGTGAGCGCCGGGTTGTCATCGATGGTGAGGTCGTCGAGGAACGACTTCGTGACGCCCTTGTAGATGTGATAGATACCGACGCCGATGATGACGAGTCCGACGACGATCAGAAGTCCTTTCCCGGCAACCGATTCCATCAGTCGGGCGCTCATCCCGGCGTTCTGGCTGCCACTGGACTGTCCATGGCCTGACGCGAATTGTGCTGCCGACCAAGCAAATGCGAGATAGACCACGGCCAGGGATGCGGCTTTGGCGCGATCGAGCCAGCCGTCGTCCTCACCGGGCTTCGGATTGGCCGGATGTGGTCCGATGATCGTTTCGGCGATGCGCCACAACGCCATCGCGACGAAGGCGACGACCGCGGCCCACAACGCCAGCCGCCCACCCGTCGACGACGCGAACAAACCCAACGCACCGGACTGATCGGCGTTTCCCGGATCGCCGAAGGCAAGTCGAACGACGATGTAAGCGATCAACAGATGCAACAACCCGCTCACCACGTGACCGGCGCGGGCCAGCGCCTCGAACTCGCCGCGCCCGGTCGCCTGCCGCACGGCGTCGGCCGGATTCTTGTCGATCATCTACTGACTCCGTATACGTCGGGGTGCGGGAGGTCTAGGGTGGAAGGTGCTTGCAGCAGCGCCGAGCAGTCCTCATCCGCGTCATCTCGAGAGGCTTCTCATGATCATCCTCGGCGCCATCTGTCTGATCCTCGGACTCATCTTCGGTATCCCGATCCTATGGACCATCGGCATCATCCTGGTGGTGATCGGTCTGATCCTCGCGATCCTCGGTGCCACCGGCCGTGCGGTGGGCGGTCGCGCGCACTACTTCTGACCGAGCCCCCGGCGCCCCCCGAGTCATGACACCTTGCTGAAGGGATCGTGTTCGGCGATCAACTTGTCCACCCTCGCCTCGTCGAGTCGTGCCCGCACCGACGTCTGCTCCTGCCGGTCGCGCACCACCTTGGCGAGGGTGAACGTACTGGATGTGAGGAACAGCAAGGTGATTGCGAGAAAACCGCGCTGCCAGGCGTCGATCGGCAGATAGAAGACGCCGACAACTGCGGTCGCGAGGCTGACGCCGAAGGCGATCGCGGCCTGCAGGAAGAATGCTGCGGTGGTGGGGTTCTGGGGAATCTTTGAGGTTGCCATGCCGACAACAATCGCAAGCGATCTCGGCAGCGCCATGAGTAGAAGCACGCGACCCGCCTGGGTGATACAGCCAGGTCGCGTCTACGTGCCCGGCTGCCACAACTCCTCGAGCGCCACCGGATGGCCGAGAACATTGCCCGCCGCCCGATGCCCCGACATCAAGGCTGCAGTCACCGTCGCCGGGTCGTCGGTCCATGTGGCCTCCCCGGCGATGTGGAGCACGCCGTCGCCGACCGGGGTGGCGAGCACGTCGTGGTCGGCGGTCGTCGAGCCGACCGTCATATACGCATACGAGCCCCGCGCGAACGGATCGTCGCGCCATCGGGTGACATCGACACGGACCGGTGTGCTCACGGCATCGCCGTAGATCTCGCGCAGTGCGTCGAGCACCGAATCGGCGATCCGGCGATCGGACCAGCCGCGAATTGCCCGAGCGCAGTCGGCGGCGGCAAAGGTCAGCAGCGTGGGGGTGCCGTGCAATGCGGACAGGTCGTAGAACGAATGCCACCAGCGACCGGCCGGCCCCTGCCGCCGGACGGCGTACACGCCGTCATCCCAGAATCGGTGCTCGAAGCGTAGGAAGATCTTCTCGAAATCGTTCATCTCCAGCCGGTCGAGCGCACTGGCGAGTGGTTCGGGCAGCGGTGGCTCGACGGTCAGATCACCCGACTTCAGCACGCCCACCGGCACGGTCAATACGACGTGATCGGCGGCGAACTCCCCGGCATCGGATGCCACGACGACACCCTCCGCCGCCCATCGGACCTGCGTCACGATGTGGCGCAACCGCACGTCGAGGCCCTGCGCCAGCGCCGACGCCAGCCGGTCGTAGCCGTCGGGAAAGACCACCTCGTCGCCGAGGGTCTCGTCGTCGTCGAGACCGTGGGCGTCGAGGTCCTTGCTCTCGACGCCGTACTGCTCCTCGGTGCGGTGCGCCAAGAACTCCCGCACCCGGTCGGCGCGGCCGGGTGTCCAGTCGAGCCCGGCCAAGGTGTCCTCCACGGCGTCGCGGTAGGAGCGCCCCGGACCGGCCGAGCCGATGGTGTCCGACAGCAGCGTGTCGACGGTCTGTATGTCCTCGACGAATGCGGCGACCTGTGCCTCGCTCAGTCGGGAACCGTCGGGGCCGTAGTAGGCGGTTGGCCGACTCAGTGGCTGATAACTGCCGACGGTGAACTCGACGGTCCGCATACCGAATGCGCGGGCGGCGTCGAACAACAGGGCGTCGTCGATGCCGTGAATCCACGAGGCGCCCCGATCGGTGACGTATCCGTCGGAGCGGTCGGTGTGGGTGCGGCCACCGATCCGGTCGCGGGCCTCCAGCACGACGACGCTGTGGCCGTACCTGTGCAACAACCTGGCGGTGGTCAACCCGGCGACGCCGGCTCCGACGACGACGGTGTGTGGCGACGGTCGTGACATCTGACAGACGTTATCGTCCGGTGTGGGGCGTCGTGGCACAATCACACGTGCCGGGACGTCGGGGGACGCGGAGGAGAGGTTGTGGACGACGAGGACGCGCTCACAGACGCGGCGCGAGAACTCGCAGCACGACTCCTGGCCTCAGATCCGAACCGGCTCCGCCACGTGACCCGCGTGGCCGCGCAGGCCACCCGGTACGCCCGGACCGTCGATCCGCGACGGCGCGATGCGCTGATCGCCGCCGCCTGGCTCCACGACATCGGCTACGTTCCGGCTCTGCGAGACACCGGCTTTCACCCCGTGGACGGCGCGAGGTATCTCCGCGCGCGGGGTTGGCCCGAAGAGGTGTGCGCTCTCGTCGCCCACCATTCCGGGGCGCGCTACATCGCGGCCGAACGCGGCATCGACGAAGCACTGAGCGACTTCACTTTCGTCGAGGACGAGGTGACCGACGCCCTGACACTGGCCGACCAGACCTCCAGCCCGACCGGCCACGCCGTGATGGACGTCGAGGACCGGATGCGCGACATGCTGGACCGGCACGGGCCGGACTCGCCGCATCATCGCGCCCACCCGCACCGCGCGCCGTACTTTCGCGCCGTACGCGAACGTGTGACGAGGCGGCTCGACGCCGGTGGTGCAGGGGCGCCGAATCCGATCTAGCGCCGGGGCTTTCGGTCGAGGGCGGACGCCGGTACCGTCATGCCCGCCGCGGTGAGTTCGGCCTCCGAGACGAGGGGGCCGGCGAGGATCTCGCGGAGCAGGTGATCCATGTCGTCGTGGAGCGCGATGAGGGCGGTGATGGCGCACAGCACCTCGGTCAGCTCGTCCGACCACTGCGCGGGCCAGGTGGGGTGGTGGACTTCGTCCAATGGTGAGGACACCTTGCCCACCGGTCGGGCCAGCCGGTACTTCACCCACGACGACACCACGCCGACGCCGCCGACGCGGTAGTCGAGGATCGCCTGCGGGACGTGCTCCCAACGTCCCGAACCCACGACGAGAGTCTGGACGAGAGCGTCGTGGGAGAACGTCGTTGGACGCAGATTGTCCATCGGTACAGTCTGTTCCGGCAGTTGTATGTCCGCCGTGGACATCTCGACGACGGCGTCAAGGGAGAAGGTCATCAGCCCGACCACCCTTCGCCCGAGCTCCACGGCGGAGCCCCACAACGCAGAATCCCCGGTGATCGGGATGCGCACGCCCGGGGTCGCCAACTCGTCGTCGAAGCGTGCGACGAATCCGGGATGCGCGGTGAGGGCCGCCAGGTAGAAGACGAGATCCTCGGCGCGGGCGGACGCTCCGACGAGGGTGCGCAACGCGTGGTCGAGACCGGGCGCCACATTGGGCGTGCCGTCGGGATGCAGACGCGGCAGCGTACGGCCACCGCGATTGTTGAAGGCGTTGATGTCGGGCAGGAGCGCGCTGAAGTACAAGCCGGGTCCGGCACCGGGGCGGATCGAGTGTTGCTCGACGACGAAGATCTGGCCGGGGCGGCGTGCCGCCCACAGGTCCGGGCGCGCGCGGTCGAGCAACCGGTTGTCGGCGACCAACCACTGACGGTCGAAGGCACGGAACGTGATTCGTTCCACCGGTACCGGCTGTCCACGGTGGTTGTCCGGCATGGCGGCGTCGAGTGGCGGCGTGGTGTCGAGGGGAACACCCGGCAACGGCCGCACCCCGCGCCTGTCCGGGCTGCGGCTGTCGGTGGTCTTGAACAGCACCGACCGACGGTCGGCGTCGTGCTCGTCGAGGAGGGCGCGCAGTCGTCTGTCGAGTGTCGTCGCCGACGGAGCGCTCACCCAATTGCGGTTGGGGGTCACGCCGGTGGACAGCCACGGCATGAGCGTGGCCACCTCGGGAAAGCTGTCCCACCCGCTCGCGGCGGCCGGTGTGAACGGCGAATGCCATTGTGTGCGCGCCGGTCTCCACCGGGGATCGTCGAAGGTCAGGGTGTCGAGGTCGGCGAGTTTCTCGGCGCTGGTGCCGTGCAGGTCTAGATAGTGGATGTGGGCCGGGATGTCGTCGTCGGCATCCGTGGTGCGGGCTAAGATCCCGATGCACACCGGTGTCTCGATGGCGAACACCGCGTTGCGGGGCGGTGGCTTCTTACCCTCCGGACCGAGGTTGATGATCCACCCGTGAGAGGCTCTGCGGCGCAGGTACTCTCGCATCCCCCGAAAGCCGGGGCCGGTGAGGTAGCCGGTGGCGGTGACGAAACAGATGAGTCCCGGGCTCGGTCGATCGGAGCGTGCTTGTTCGGTGCGCGGTCGTTCGACGTGCGGGGCGTCGAACGCCCACCAACTCGCCCAGCGCCAGAAGTGGATGTAGGAGTTGGACAGCGCGAACTCGGTACTGCCGTTGGCCTGCAGCCGGAATGCGTCGAGCGGCGGACGGCCAGTGGCCGGATCGGTTCCGTTCTCGATCCACCCGCCCAGCCCGCGTGCACGCTCTCGATAGGGCGGATTGCCGATCACGACCCGGACGGACGGTTGCTCGGCTCGTTCGTCGGCGAGGGCGAGCCAGCGGTCCGGGTCGGCGAGAGTGTTGGCGCGGAACAGGTTCGGGCCCTGTGCATGAGCCCGGATGCGGAACTCGGCGACGGTGAACGGGCCGGAGTGCAGTTCCGCGCCGTGAAGTCGCCCCGCGTTGGCGGCGCCGATCAGGCGCAGGATCGCAAGTGGGAACGTGCCGGTCCCCATTGCGGGGTCGACGATCTGCACCGCATCGTCACCGAGCCCGGCGGGGGCGTCGAAGTGGGTTCTCAGCAGCTGGTCGGTGAGCCGGACTATGGTGTTCGCCAACGGGACCGGCGTGTAGTAGGTGCCGGATGACCGTCGGAGCGTGGGCGCGTCGACGCGTAGGAACTGCTCGTAGAGATGGACGTGGAGGTCGGGGTCGGCGGCGGTGAGCGCCGCCCAGTCGATCGCACGCAGCGCTCTCAGGATCGGTGTGGTCGTCGCGGCGAGCAACGGGTCGGCGGAATCGTCGGTGGAGTAATGGTGGCCGCCCTCGGCGACCGCGAGAACCAGTCCGAACACCACGGTTCGGGCGTACTCGTCGGGATGCACCCCGTCGCGCTCTGCGCACTCGCGCAGAGCCGCCGACTCCCGCAAGACGCGCGTGAGGCCGACAAGGGTCGCGACGAGCGTCTGCGGCCGCTGCACCGGCGTCAGAAGTCTTGTCGCTCAGACACGTTCGAGAACGACAACCGGAATGACGCGAGAGGTCTTGGCCTGGTAGGCATCGTAGTCGGGCCACACCTCGACCATCGTCGCCCACATCTGCGGCTTCTCCTCGTCGGTGGCGACCCGAGCGCGTACGGCGAAGCGCTCGTCCTTGATCTGCACCTGCGCGTCGGGGTTGGCCTCCAGGTTCCGGAACCACGCCGGCGGTGCGTCGGTGCCGCCCTTGGACGCGACGACGAGGTGGGCGTTCTCGCCCCAGGGACGGAAGATCAGCGCATGTCGGCGTTCCTCGCCCGACTTGTTACCCGTGGTGAACAGGATGAGGATCTCGGTGCCATTCCAGTGATAGCCCTGTTCACCTCCGGTTCTCAGGTACTCCTCGACGTGCGGGTCACCATGGAGATCATCGACGGAACTCATGGTTCCACCATGCCAGGAGATCACCCGGCCAGAAAGGGCCGCGACGGTGCGGCCCTCGTACTGGGGCCCTCGTACACTGGGGGAGTTCACCCGCACGATCTGTGCGGGACGCGAATCCACTCTCGACGAAAGAGCCTCATCATGGACGCAACCCTCACCCCCGAGGCAGAGGGCGCGGTCGCCGACATTGCCGCACGGTACGGCCTCTCGCGCGACGCGGTGCTCGCGATGTTGTACGCGGTCAACAGCGGCGGTGGCACCATGGCCCAGTTCTCCATTCCCGAACTCGGCGGGTCGGGACAGTGGATGCGCGGCGGCATGACGATGGTCGGCAACATGTTCGACAACGCACTCAAAGCCCGCGTCGACTCGCTGTGCAGCGAGCTCTCGCAGCTTCTCGCCACCACGATCGTGTTCCCGCCGGCGCCGAGTAGCAATTCGTTCGGCGGCTCGTTCGGGGCCGGCTTCGGTACCGCCAACAACTGGTGGCCCGCCGACCTCGGGGTGCCCAGCTCCAGCGGCGGACAGAACGACTCGCGCTATGCGGTGTTCCCCGCGACGCGGCGGTTGGCCATCCAGGTCAATGGCGTGACAAGGGTTTTCGACACCGGCGACCATCAGATCGGCGGCGTACAGCAGCAACAGGGCGGGTACCCCGGTTCGGTGAGCTTCTCCAGCCAGTACGGCACCTTCGACGTCTCGAGCTTGCGGGAAATCGGTGGGCAGGAGATCGTCGACACACCGGTGGCGGCGCCCGAACCCCCAGCCCAGAACGGTTCGGCCCAGTTTGCCGCCGCCCAGTATGCCTCCGCCCAGATTCCTTCAGATCAGAACGGTCCCGCCCAGAATGCTCCGGCCCAGAACCTTCCGGCCGGCTCCGAGGACATCTTCGCCGCGATCGAGTCGCTGGCCGGTCTGCATCAGCGCGGCATCCTGACCGACGAGGAGTTCGCAACCAAGAAGGCCGAACTGCTCGCCCGGCTGTAGGGGAAGCGCGTTGGTGGTGGAACTCGAACCGGGATTGGCGGCCTCGCTCCGCAAGATCGAGCGGCAGGTGCTCGCCGAGGTGCCGTTGCGGCCGCGGTCGGTGCGGGTGATCTGGCTGGCAATCGTTGTGCTGGCCGCCGCCAGTATCGGCGCCTGGGTGACCAGCGACGTCGGCGGCGACCGGACACTGCTCGGTCAGATCGCGATCGGGCTCGGCGTCGGCGGCACCGTGCTCTCCGCGGCGGCGGTCACGCGGCGTCGGTTCGGGTGGTGCGTCCTGGCCGGCGCGATCAGTGGCATCGCCGTTCCGCTGTCGGTGCTCGGCTACTGGTCCACGCAGACCGGATTGGGTGTGGCGTCGGGCTGGTTTCTCGTCGCGGTGCTGTGTCACGCGGTTCTTGTGGGCAACTGGGTGCAGTGCGGGCGTCCGCCGGTTCCGCCGCTGAAGTAGGAGACCCACCTCTAATACGCAGTGTGTCCCATCCGATGGCGGCCGGATGTGGCGGTTCTCTGTCTACGGGCCGCGACGGATTCGGCGCGGTGTATCGCGTCGAGAGCGTCACTCGCCCTTGAACGGTGCGGTCCCGAGTACCAGCTGAAGCCCGTCGATCCCGGAATTGGCTCGTGCGTACTGCAATTCGTGGCTGATGTCGCCGATGTTGTTGAGCGGGGGTAGCGCCAGACCGATGGTGGAGAGCACGCCGAGGGCACGCCCCTGTGCGTCGAGGTAGGCGCTGCCGCTGTCTCCGGGGATGCCTGGGAAACGCATCTCCACGATGTGCGACCAGCCGTTGTCGGCGGGCTGGTCGGCCTTGCTGACGCCGTGTTGCTTCGACAGCTTCTTGAATCCGAACTTCAGGCTCGAGCTGCCGTAGCTGTAGATCTTCGCGTCGGGGGTTGTGCCGTCGGTGTTGATGCCGGTGGGTCCGCCCCAGAACGGGATCGACGGATTGACCTTGCCGACGTCGTCCGGGTTCACCTTGATCAGTGCGAGATCGTTGAAACTGCAGGTGTTCTGGTCGGTTTCGCCCTTCTGATGCATGGTGAGCCAACTGTTGTAGACCAGTGTGCCCGCGCCGAGCTGTGTGCCCACGCCGGTGATCGGGTTGCCGCCCTTGTTGAAGGTGACGGCGGTGCCGATCGGCAGGCTGTTGTTCTGGCACCCGTTGGTCTCGGTGTCCTTACCCGTTCCCGAGCAGTGTGCGGCCTGTCCGAGGTAGACGTTGCCGGATTTGTCTACGAAGACGTAGTTGGTGGTGCATTGCGCATCGCCGGTGTAGGTCTGGACGCCGGGGGTGATCGTCGCCGAATCAGCGGACGCGAAATCGACTTTCGCGGCATCCGCCGCCACCGTCATCTGCGGTGTCGCCGGGGTGGCGGGTGTCGGGGCGGTGGAGGTGCCGCACGCGCTCGCGGCGACCGCGACGAATGCGGCCGCCGCGACACAGGCCACGGCCATGCGGCGGCGTGGCTCGGCGATGTTCGTTCTCACCCGGGCAGAATATCCAGACCGGTTGCCCTGCGACGTCATTCAAAGGTGCGAAGTCGTTCGGCCGGTGTAGGCGAAAACCGGCAAATCACTCGAAGTAGCGGTACACGACCTCGGCGACGACGGCGGGACGCTCGCTGTTCTCGAGTTCGATGACGCCCTCGACGGTGACCTGGACGCCGCCCTTGGGCAGGTGCTCCACCTTGGCGAGAGTCGCCTTGAGGCGCACGCGTCCGCCGGCGGGGACGGGGTTGGTGAACCGAACCTTGTTGAGCCCGTAGTTGACCGCCATCGTCACGCTGTCGACGGCGAGCACCTCACCCCACATCGGGATGATCAGTGACAGCGTGAGGTATCCGTGGGCGATCGGCCCGCCGAACGGGCTCTCGGCAACAGCGCGCTCGGGGTCGACGTGAATCCACTGGTGGTCGCCGGTGGCGTCGGCGAAGGTGTTGATGCGTTCCTGGGTGACCTCGAGCCACGAACTGACGCCGAGGACGGTGCCGACGAGATCGTCGAGCTCGGCGAGGGTGGCCAGGTGTGTGGTGGTGGGTGACGCAGTGGTCATCGGTACGAGTCCTTCTCTGGGTGGGGTTTCAGTGTTTGACGCCGAGGACGGTGAGTGCGTTGTCCTTGAAGATCAACGGCAGCACCTCGGGCTTCATGTCGAGGGTGGCGAAGTCCTTGCGCCATCGGTCGACCTGAATGACCGGAAAGTCCGATCCGAACAGGACCTTGTGGCGGAGCATCGAATTGGCGGCCTTGACCAACTGGGGCGGGAAGTACTTGGGCGACCAGCCGGACAGATCGATGTAGACGTTGGCCTTGTGCGTGGCGATCGAGATCTGGGCGTCGACCCACGGCACCGCCGGGTGTGCCATCACGATGGTGAGGTCGGGAAAGTCGGCGGCGACATCGTCGAGCAACATCGGATCGGAGTAGCGCAACTTGATGCCGTGTCCGCCGGGTAATCCGGCGCCGATTCCGGTCTGCCCGGTGTGGAACAGTGCGGGCACGCCGGCTTCGGTGATGGCCTCGTAGACCGGGTAGTATCGGCGGTCGTTGGGTTCGAAACCCTGCATGCTCGGATGGAACTTGAAGCCCCGCACGCCGAATTCGTCGACGAGCCGGTGCACGCGCTTGACCGCCGCCTTACCCTGTAGCGGGTCGACGGAACCGAAGGGGATCAGGACGTCGTTGAATTCCGCTGCGCGCTCGGCGATCTCCTCCACCGAGTTCGGCGAGTGGCCCGACGCCGAGTGCGCGTCGACGGTGAACACCACGGCCGCCATGTTGCGTTGCCGGTAGTGCTCGGCGATGGATTCGATTCCCGGCGTGCGCTTTTCGCCGGAGCGGAAATACTTCTCGGATGCGGCCATCAACTCGTCGTCGAGCGAACGATGCCCGCAGCCGTCGATCTCGACGTGGGTGTGGATGTCGATGGCGTCGATGGTGTCGAAGTCGACCGCGCACTCGTAGCGGGTGCTCATTTCGCGGCCGCCAGCACCTCGTCGGGGAACTCCTCGCCGACCGTCTCGAGTTGGTTGGCGAAGGCGCCCGGCCAGACCGTCGCAACGTCCTCGGCGCTGAAACCGCCGTCGTGATAAGCGGTTTCGGACAATTCCGGGTGCGTCCACAGGGCGAGACGGTCACCACCGATGGAGATGGCCTGACCGGTGATGTCGGCAGCGGCATCGGAGGCGAGGAACGCGATGAGCCCGGCAACGTCCTCGGGCGTGCCCATCCCGACCTCGCGACGGATGACGTCGGGGAGGGAGCCGGTCCGCTCGGCCTCGTCGATGAACGGCTTGAAGATCGGGATGGTGGCGGTCATCGCGGTCACGGCGACCGGGCAGACGGCGTTCGCGGTGATCCCGGCCTTCTCCAGTTCCATCGCCCAGGTGCGGACCATGCCGACGATGCCGGCCTTGGCGGCGGAGTAGTTGGTCTGCCCGAAGTTGCCGCGCTGCCCGGCGGGCGAGCCGATGCAGATGATACGGCCGCCGTCGCCCTGCTCGCGCAATCGCAGCACGGCCTCGCGCACGCACGTGAAGGTGCCCTTGAGGTGCACGTTGATGACGGCGTCGAAATCTTCGTCGGTCATCTTCCAGAGCACCTTGTCGCGCAGGATGCCGGCGTTGGTGACCATGACGTCGAGGCGTCCGAAGGTGTCCACGGCACCGGCGACCAGCGCCTGCGCGGTCTCCGTCGATCCGACGGGTGCGACCACTGCCACGGCGCGGCCGCCATCGGCGGTGATCGCGGCGACGGCGGCCTGCGCGGTCTCCTCCGAGACGTCGTTGACGACGACAGCCGCTCCGCGGCGGGCGAGTTCGCGGGCGTAGGCCAGACCGAGCCCTTGCCCACTGCCGGTGACGACGGCGACTTTTCCGTTCAGATCCATGGTTGCCTCCTCAGGCTCGGGTTATGTATTCGATTAGAACGCTAACCATTGAGAAAGTCAATGATTGTGGAAGTGGTAACGTGCTCGCGATGGGAGGGCCCATGACATCCCGGCGAATGCTCGACGACGATCTCGGCTTCTTGATGGCTCGCGCCAGCGTGGTGCTGAGCAAGGAGACCAATCGCGCCATCGCGCCCCTGGGGCTGAAGGTGCGTGGGTACAGCGCGCTCGCGGCCGTCTGCGACGAACCCGACGGCATCACCCAGCGTCGTCTGGCCACCGTGGTAGGTCTCGACCCCAGTCAGATCGTCGCCCTCGTCGACGATCTCGAGGACCGGAAGCTGGTGCAGCGCACCACCGACATCAACGACCGGCGCAACAAGCTCATCGTCGCGACCGAGGCCGGGGCGGAGCTGTGCGACCAGGCGCGCAGGCGCAGTGCCGCTGTGACGGCCGAGTACGTGGCCGGCACCGATGCGGGGGATGTGGCGGCTGCACGGGAACTGTTGCGTCGCATCGCCTTCTCAGGCGTGGACGGGCGCGGCCGAGAACATCGACCGTAGCCGGTCCTTGCGGATCTTGCCGGTGGCGTTGCGCGGGATCTCCTCGAGCAGCACCATCGACTTCGGGATCTTGTACCGCGCCAACCGTTCACCGAGGAACGCCGCGAGCTGCTCGTACGTCAGTGCCGCGCCGTCGTCCAGGGTGATGGCCGCACAACCGACCTCGCCCCACTTGTCGTCGGGGACCCCGAACACCCCGCACGCCACCACTCCGGGCATCGAGAGGATGACGGCCTCGACCTCGGCCGGGTAGATGTTCTCGCCGCCGGAGATGATCATGTCCTTGAGACGATCGACGATGGTGATGTAGCCCTCGTCGTCGCGGACGCCGACGTCGCCGGAACGGAACCAGCCGTCGTCGGTGAATGCCGCGGCGGTCGCGTCGGGGCGATTCCAATAGCCGGCCATGACGTTGGAGCCCTGGATCTGGATCTCGCCGCGCTCCCCGGGTGCGGTTTCGTCCCCGTCGGGACGGACGACCCGAACATCGGTGAAAAAGTGTGGGACACCGGCACTTCCGAGCTTGTGGGCAGTGTGCGACGGGGTCAGGACCAGCGCACCGGGCCCGGTCTCGGTCAGCCCGTAGCCCTGGCACAGTGCGATGCCGCGTTCGGTATAGGTATGCAGAGTGCGCGGCGGAACCGGTGCCGCAGCGACGATCCAGCGACGGACGGAGCTCAGATCCGCCGACGCCCAGTCCGGGTGGGAGCTCATGGCGTCGAGCATGGTGGGTACCCCGAAGCCGTAGGTCACGTTGCGCTCGGCGATGACCCGCAGCACCCGGCCCGGCTCGAAGCCTTCCTCGATCACCACGGTGCCGCCCTTCAGAAGGATGGGCAGCGAGATGAAATTCAATGCGGCCGTGTGGAACAACGGTGCCACCACCAGCGCGACCTCGTCGCTGCGCAGGTCGAGGTCGAGGATCGGGTTGAGGACCGCGAAGGTCACTGTCCCGTGGTTCAGGACAACACCTTTCGGGTTCCCGGTGGTTCCCGAGGTGTACATGATGAAGCACGGGTCGTCGTGGGTGACGGCCAGATCGATGCGGTCGGTGGATGCGGCGGCGATGCTGATCTCGTAGCCGACGGCGTCCGGGTCGGGATCGCCGTCGACGACCATGCGGGTGGTCACGCCGGCCTCGGCCGCAGCCGCGATCGCCACGTCCGCCAATGCCGCGGAGTGGATCAGCACCGTGGCACCGGAATCGGTCAGGGCGTAGGCGACCTCGGGAGTGGTCAGCCGGGCGTTGAGCGGCACCAGGATGGCGCCGAGCAAGCCGGCCGCGAAGAGCGCCTCGAGATACGCGGGATGGTTGGCGCTGAGCAGCGCGACGCGGTCGCCACGTCCGACGCCGAGGTCGGCGAGAGCGTGGGCGAGCCGCGTGGTGCGCTCGTCGAGTTCGGGGTAGGTGATCGCCTGGTCACGGAAGACGATGGCCTCGGTGTCCGGCGACTGCCGTGAGGCCCGTAGCGGCCACGTGCCCACGCCCTGATTGCGCATCGTGTACTCCTCGATCGCCCGATGTAATCGAGATCACGATAGAACGCAATCGTTGAGAATGTCAATGGTTACCAGGTGTTGTCAGCGGGAGCGCCACTTCTCCACCCGCTCGGTGTGCTCGGGTGAGAGATGGGCCAGGGGTTGCATCGCCGCGGCCATGCTGAGGACCGATTCCAAAGGGCTGGTTCGTGATTCCTGCAGCAGGCGCTTGGCCATCCGCAGCGCCTCGGCCGGGTTCTTGGTGATGCGTTCGGCGAGCGTACGGGCCTCGCCGAGGAGATCGTCGGGGCCGACCACGCGGCTCACCATGCCCCACTCGGCCGCCGTCGCGGCATCCACGCGGTCGCCGGTGAACGTCATCTCCGCGGCCCGCTCATATCCGACTGCGCGCGGCAGGAACCATGTTCCCCCGTCGCCCGGGATCAGCCCGACCTGCACGAAGCTCTCCGCGAAGGACGCGCGCTCGGAGGCGATCCGGATGTCGCACATCATCGCCAGGTCGCAGCCCGCGCCGACGGCCGCACCGTTGACCGCGGCGATGATCGGCACCTCGAGGCGAGCCAGGGCCCGCGGCAGACGCTGGATGCCTGCCACGTAGGCGCGTCGCTGCGCTCGCTCGTCGACGCCGAACATGCCCGTCCGGTCGGCCATCTCCTTGACGTTGCCGCCCGCGGAGAAGATCTTGCCCGCGCCGGTCAGGATGATCGCCCTGATCTCCAGGTCGGCGTTGGCGGCGTCGACCGCCGCCTCGAAGGCCTCGACGAACTCCACGTCGGTGATCGCGTTGCCGACCTCGGGCTTGTTGATCGTCCAGATCTGGGTCGCCCCGGTGGTGGCGATGTCCAGAGGTGAATGCATGTGGGAGACCTTTCGCGACGGTGAGAACGGCGCCGGGTCAGGCGTGACCCAGCGCGTTCCACCGTAATCGCAGGTCGGCGACGGAGGAATCGACGATGCGGCGCATCGGATGGGTGATCGTCGCCATGCGGTGCGCGGGGGCGGTGCGAACCGGTCTGCGCGCGGTCCGGTCGGTGGGTAGCGGCACCCTGGTGACGGCGGTGGCGGCGAGCATCGCCGCACCCCACGCGCCCAGGAACGTCGGATGGTCGGCGACCAGATCGGCGGTACCCATCTGCGCCGACCACCGCACACAACGGGAGATCGCGGCGCACTCGGAGACCACCGACACGCTCGTGGTCGCACCGACCGCGCGGCCCGCGGCACGTCGGAGCATCCCGATCTGCTCGGCCGACCAGTGCGGAGGATGGGCGATCGTCACCGACACCACGTGCCCGTGGTCGGAGCGCTCGGTGGCATCGATCGCCACATGCAGTGCTGCGGTGACCAATTGATGCGGAGCACGGCCGCGACCCGACGCGGTGCGCACCGCGGTCAGGTCGGCGATGCGGGTCAGGAAGTGGCCATAGACGTCGTCGGGGTTGTCGGCGGGACGCGACCACCTCGGTGCCGCGGTCGCCGGCCAGTACAACCGCGCCGGATGCGACGAGAGGTGCGGCGGACCGGGATGCGAGCCGGCAACCGAGGCCGCCGTCCCGGTGACGACGACCACCTGGTCGTCGGTCAGGTGGATTCCCATGATCAGTCGCATGAACAGAGCATGTGACCTGGGTCTAACCGATTCCTGACATCCGGTTGTCGAGTTGCTGAGAGTCGGCGAGCGTGTTCGCCGAAGTATCCTCTTCGGTAGTCAGTCACTCAGAGGGAGTCATGGAATCACCTGTTCGGCAGCGTATGACACGAGCGATGGTCTCACTGTTGTCCCGACAGGGTTACGCCGAAACCTCGTTGGTGGACGTCCTCGCGACCGCAGACGCACCACGCGGTTCGATCTACCACTACTTTCGCGGGGGCAAGGACGAACTCGTGAGTGCTGCGATCACTCTGACGCTCGACGCCGCGCTGGAGAATCTGGAAGGTATGCGCGGGCTCGAGTTGCCTGAGTTTCTGGCGAGGTTTGCGGCGAGTTGGCGAGGCATCCTGGAACGAACCGAGTGCACGGGCGCGTGCGCGATCATGGCGGTCTCCGTGGGAGCCGACAAGCCTGAACTGAAAGCGCTTGCGGCCAAAGCTTTTGCGGAATGGGAAGACAGGCTTGCCGACATCCTCCACTCTGCGGGGATCGATGCCGAGGACCGCGCGCGCGATGTTGCTCGGTATCTGCTGTCGGCCTACGAGGGAGCAGTACTGCTCGGACGGGCGCAGCACTCCCTGGCTGTCTTCGATGGGGTGGACGAGATCATTCGCAGTTCTGTGGCCGCCCGCTGACCCCGAGGGGTTGTGGGCGGGCGATGATTGGGGCTTGCGCATTATGACGCGCGTCATATGATGGGCGTCATAACCTCGCCCTGGGGTTGATCCATCTGAGAGGACGCGCGTCACCATGCCGATGATCGATGTATACGCAGAGTCAGGAACGTTTTCCGATCCGCACCGCCTGGCCACCGAACTGGCGGCCACGGTGATGGAGATCGAAGAAGTTCCGAACATTCCGATGTTTCGGAAGAACACGGCCGCATTCGTGCACGACCTGCCCGCTGGTGGGTTGTCGAACGTGGACGGGGGCAGCAACTACGTGCGGGTACAGGTGCTGACCAATACCGGAGCGCTCGACCGCGACAAGCAACTCGCCGTGGTCGAACGTCTGACCGGCATCATCCCGGCTGCGATGATTCACTCAAGGAACGCACCTGGGTGCTGCTGACGGAGGCGCCAGAAGGTGGGTGGGGGCTCTGGGGTCACGCGCACACGAACGCCGAATTGGTCACTGCTGCACGGGCGGAGATCGCGAAGCTGCAGTCCGGCAGTTGATCGGCTCGTCGAACCAGCTCGACGGTGTGTGGATCGCCGAGCTGGTTCGACAACGGTAACGGGCCGCTCTACTGTGCGATGAAGTCGAGGATGTCCTTGTCGAGCTCCTTCTGGAATGCGCCGTGGATTCCATGTGGCGCATCCGGATACACCTTCAGCGTCCCGTTCTTGACAAGGCCGACCGCCTTTTTCGAGGCTGCGTCGATGGGCACGATCTGATCGTCGTCGCCGTACGCGAGGAACACCGGTACCTCCAGAGCTCTGAGGTCCTCGGTCTGGTCGGTCTCGGAGAACGCGGTGATGCAGTCGTACGCCGCGGCGCCGTTCATTTCCATGCCCTCACGCCAGAATTCGTCGTAGAGGCCCTGCGATGCGTCCGACCCGTCGCGATTGCCACCGAAGAACGGGACCGCCAACTCCTTGAAGAACTGTGAGCGGTCGCCGAGCACTCCTTCGCGGAGTCCGTCGAACACCTCGATCGGCGCTCCCTCCGGGTTGTCTTCGGTCTTGAGCATGAGCGGTGGTACCGCGCCCACGGTGACAACCTTTGCCACGCGGCCGTTTCCGTACCGGGCGGCGTAGCGGACGACTTCTCCGCCTCCGGTGGAATGGCCGACGACGATGACGTCGTGGAGGTCGAGCGCCTCGACGAGTTCGCTCAAATCCTTGGCGTAGTGGTCCATGTCGTTTTCGGTGTAGGTCTTGCCGGACCTGCCGTGTCCCCGACGATCGTGTGCAATCGCGCGGTAGCCGGCGTCGGCGAACACCTTGAGTTCGAGAGCCCAGGCGTCGGAGTTGAGCGGCCAGCCATGGCTGAAGATGATCGGCTGTCCGGATCCTTGCTCTGTGTAGTAGATGTCGACGCCGTCGGTGGTGGTGATATAGGGCATTTCGGTGATCCGTTCAGTTGAGGGTTCGGGGTTTTGTGTCGCGGTGAGTGATGGCGGGAGCTGTTGCCGGCGTGAGGATCACATGGTGGGTGCCCTCGGGACGGCACCGATCCGGTCGCACGTCAGAGGCGTTCGATGATGGTCGCGTTCGCCTGTCCACCTGCCTCGCACATGACCTGGAGCCCGTATCGGCCGCCGGTCCGTTCGAGAGCGTTGAGCAGAGTTGTCATCAGGCGCGCACCGGACGCCCCGAGGGGATGTCCGATGGCCGTGGCGCCGCCGTCGACGTTGACCTTGTCGAGGGGTACGCCGAGTTCTTTGTGCCAGGCGAGAACCACCGACGCGAAGGCTTCGTTGACCTCGAACAGGTCGATGTCATCGGCGGTGAGTCCCGCGCGGTCGAGCACCTTGCGGGTCGCGGGGATGATGCCGGTGAGCATGAGTACCGGGTCGTCGCCGGTGACCGCAAACGAGTGGACGCGGGCGCGTGGGGCCAAACCGAGTCGAGACGCCGTGCTCTCGCTCGCAACGAGTATGGCGGCCGAACCGTCGTTGACCGGTGAGCTGTTGCCCGCCGTCACCTTCCACTCCAGCTGCGGGTAACGCCGGACCCAGTAGTCGCTCTTGAAGGCAAGTCGCAGCCCCGCGAGCGTCTCCACGGTGGTGTCCGGGCGGATCGTCTCGTCGATGGTGAGGCCGTTGACGATCGCCACCTGCGAGTCGAAGTGACCGTCCTTCCATGCCGCGGCGGCACGCCGGTGCGACTCCGCGGCGAACTCGTCGAGCTCACGGCGCGAGAGGTTCCACTTGTCGGCGATCAGTTCCGCGCTGATGCCCTGCGGCACCAATCCGTTGCGGTACCGGGCCGTCACCGAGGGGCCGGCAAAGTCCTTCCCGATGGACTGCGACCCGATGGGAACGTGACTCATCGACTCGATGCCGGACGCGATCACCAGGTCGTATGCCCCGGCCATCACGCCCTGCGCGGCGAAGTGGAGTGCCTGCTGACTCGACCCGCACTGGCGGTCCACCGTCACGCCGGGCACCGACTCCGGAAAGCCGGCACCCAACAACGCCCAGCGAGCGGTGTCACCCGATTGCTCGCCGACCTGTCCGACGGCGCCACTGATGACGTCGTCCACCTGCGCCGGGTCGATGCCAGTGCGATCGATCAGGGCCCGTAGCACGTGGGAGTGCAGGTCGACCGGGTGTATCTGCGCGTAGGCGCCGTTCGGCTTTCCCTTGGCAACGGGTGTGCGGACCGCGTCGACGATCACTGCGTTGGTCATGGTGTTCCTCCTGGTGGTGGACCGTCAGGCGTGTTCGCCCAGCTGTGGGTAGAGATCGGTGAGGGGCCCGGAGAGGGCGGCCCGGATGGTGCGGCTGGCCGAGTCGGCAAGGACTTCGTGCTGACCCGTTCCCACCGCGTCCCAGATCGCCGCGACAACGTCGGCCGGATCGTTCTTCTCGACGTCGAGCCCGGCGACGAGTGGTGTGTCCGTAAAGCCCAGGTGTGCGCCGACGACCTGCGTGCCCTGTGGGGCCAGTTCGAGGCGTAGCGAGTTGGTGATCGACCAGAGTGCGGCCTTGGAGGCGGAGTAGCCTCCCGAGACTGCGAGCCAGCTCAGTGCCGACGCAACGTCGACGATCGATCCGCCACCGTTGCGGGCAAGCGTCGGCGCAAATGCTTTCGCAACCCTCAGTGCCCCGAAAACGTTGGTGGCAAAGACGTCTTCGACCTCCACAACAGTCGTCGACATCAGTGACTGTGCACCGCCCACTCCCGCGTTGTTCACCAGGATCGAGACGTCGAGCGCATCTGCGGCCGCGGCCTCGACGGACCCCGGGTCCGTGACATCCAGCGTCAACGGAACGATTCGATCATCGCTCCACGCTCGCGGATTTCGTGCTGAGGCGTACACCTTGCTCGCCCCGCGTGCGATCGCCTGTGAGACGAATTCTGTGCCGAGACCACCGTTGGCCCCCGTGACCAATACGACGGCGCCATCCAACTGCGTCATGGTTTCTCCTTTGTGAGACCGAAGCAATACTGGGTCGATAAGTTGAACCTAGCATGCAGGGTTCATATTCCCGACTCAGGTAACCTGGAGTCATGCTCGGAATCCTCGGCGGGGAAGACCGCTGTCCCATCGCACGCTCGCTCGATGTGCTCGGCGAGAAATGGACGCTCATGATCGTTCGTGACGCTCTTGCGGGCACGACGAGGTTCTCCGAATTCCAGGCGTCCCTGGGGGTTCCCCGTGACGTGCTCGCGAGTCGGCTCGACACCCTCGTCGACGGGGGAGTGCTGGTCCGGCGGCCCTACAAGCCCGATACCGGTCGAACGCGCGACGAATACATACTCACCGAAGCCGGGCAAGAACTGTCCCTGGTCCTGCTGGCACTGGGCGACTGGGCCAATCGCAATCGGCCATCCTCCGAGTCGCCGACCCTGGAGTTCGTCGAGTCCGGCACCGGGCGACGTCTTCGCCCTGCAGCGGTTGTTGGCGACCGTGTTGTCCCCACCGCCGACATCGCGGTCCGCCCCCGCGACCGGTGAAGACCATGGCCGACACCCTCTTCGCCGACATCTCCGAATGGCAGCCCGTGCTCGATGACTCCTACCCGTACCGGTGGCTGTCCATCCGGTCCAACGACGGGACCTATCGGGACCGCCACTTCCAGCAGAACTGGACGATCGCCCGTTCCTAGCTGGACTCCGGTCGACTGCGCGGGCTGATCGTGTACTGCGTCTACCGATCCAACTGGCGAGACGTGATGACCACGCACATCGAGATGCAAGGCGAGAACCGCCCCGACGTGGTGTCGATGGTCGACGTGGAATCGTGGGGCGGCCAGATCAGTTCCGACAACAGCGATTCCATCAACCGCCTGGTGTGGGGACTCGGTGACTGGCGCGGACCGCACATCGACGGACGACCCCGCCGCGTCATCGGCTACCTCAACCCCAATGACGCACGCATCTGGCGGGTGCGGCCACCGATCGGCTTCGTCATCCCGTCCTACGGTGCCCTTCCGAGATTCCCGGCCGGCACCGACGATCTGCGACGACAGATGATCGCCCACCAGTACACCAACGGCGACGGTTACGGGCACGGTCTGCCGGAGGGTTACGGAACGGTGCGATGCGACATGAATGCCGCCAACGGGCGTGACCCCGAACAACTTCGGATCGCCACCGGTATCGGGGTGCCCTAGTCGCCCAGCGCCTTGGCTTCGTACTCGGCCCGCGTCGCCGAATTGCGCACCGCATCAACCTGGTTGGGCACCATCCGGCGCATCAACAGATCTCGGATCGCCTGCGGGAGCAGCCCTGCCGCCCGCACCGCGGGACCCACGAAGGATGGCAGGGTCACCTCGAAGCGCGGCTTCTCGATCGCCGCGACGACGGCGGCGGCGACGTCGACCGGCTGCAGCATGGCTGCCGAACCGGTCGCGGTGCCCGCAGCGAGTTGGGTGTCGACGACGGTCGGCATGACCGCGGTCAGGAGTATCCCGGAGCCGCGGAGTTCCTCACGGACTGCGGTCAGGTAGCCGAGCACGCCGTGCTTGCTCGCGGCATACGTCGCCTCGCCAGGAGGGGCGAGTTTGGAAGCGGCAGAAGCGATCGTGACGATGTGACCGTGTCCGCGGTGGCGCATCCGCGGCGCGGTGAGTCGGACCCCGCGGATCACGCCGTGCAGGTTGACCGCCAGCATCGCGTCGGCTGCCGCATCGGTCTCGGCGTCGAAGGGGCCGACCCACATGACCCCGGCGTTGTTCACCAGGACGTCGATCGGTCCGACGGACGACTCGACCGCATTGAGAAAGGCCTCGAAGGACTCGGTGCTGGTGACATCGAGCGCGAAAGCATGTGCCTCGCCCGGGATCTCACTCGCCGTGACACGCGCACCGTCAAGGTCGCGATCGCCGATGGCCACCCGTGCCCCGGCGTCGGCGAGGTGCCGGGCGATCTCGCGTCCGATGCCCGCTGCGCCGCCGGTGATGGCGATGACCTTGCCCGCTATCGGTGTGCCCTTGCTCATGACCGATCAGTCTGTCACATCGACGGCGCCGGCACGCCCGGGTTGCAGTCGGGCGGCAACCTCGTCGAGGACGTGGTCGGGAGCCAGGTAGGGCTCCGAGGATCTCGGCCAGTGCACGATGACGTCGGTGAATCCCAAAGACGATGCGCATCCGACCATTTCGTCGAAGAGGTCAACGCTCTCCAGGGCGTTGCGCGGCGAGGCATCGAGACTCAGGTAGCGGGGGAAGTCCTTGGTGATCCCGTCCTTGTCGAGTGTTTCGGTGAGCACATCGCAGCTCGCGCGGATCCCGTCGAACCAGTCGTCGACGGTCTCCGACGGTGTGCCGGTGGTGATCCAGCCGTCGCCGTGCCGTGCGGCGAAGCGCACTGATCGGGGACCGTTGCCCGCCAACAGGAATGGCACGCGCGGCCGTACCGGTTCGCCGACCAGCCGCATGTCACGGGCGCGGTAATACTGCCCGTCAGCATCGACGTGATCGTCACGAAGGGTGCGGTCGAGCAGCAGGGTGAACTCCTGCAGGCGGTCGACGCGTTGCTTGGGTGGGAGTCGGTCGCCGCCGAGGACGGTGTCGTCGGGGGTCCCGCCGGCACCGAGGCCGAGCAGGAAGCGGCCGTCGGAGATGTCGACCAGGGTGGCGACCTCGCGACTGAACGCGACCGGATGGCGGAAGTTGGGGGAGACGACGAACGCGCCGAGGTCGATGTGTCGGGTGACGGTCGCGGCGGCGGTCAGCGTCGGGATGCAAGAGAACCAGCGGGAGTCGGGCAGGCCACCCCAGACCAGGTGGTCGTAGGTCCAGGCGTGATCGAAGCCCATCTCCTCCGCGCGTTGCCACCGGGGCCGCGACTCTCGCCAGGTCAGATCGGGCAGGATGCAGATGCCGAAACGCATGGCACCCAGCCTAGCCGGTCACGAAGTCCAGGACGAGAGGCACTGTCTGCGAACGGTATTCGTCAAAGTAGGCGTGTCGGGCGCCGTCGAGGATGTGTGCGCGGGCGTCGGGGATGCGCTCGGCGAGTATCTCGGCGTTGGCCACCGGCGCCATCTGGTCGTCGGTGCCGTGCAGGATCAGGGTGGGACTCGTGATGTCGGGCAGGACCGCCCACGCATCGTGTCGATTGCTCGCCAGCAGGTGCGCCCGCCGGTCGGCGTCGGACATGTCCGGATCGCCGAGTACGTGATATGGGCCGGGGTTGGCGGCGCGCCACTGCGGCGAATACATGTAGTCGAGCAGCGCCGCGGTTGCGTCCGGACCGGCCAGTGAGCGACGCACCGACTCGTCTCGTTCGACGGCATGAATCCCGCCGGGCGTGGTGCATCCGAGGACGAGCCGCCGCACTCGACGTGGTGCCGATGCCGCCAGGAACTGCGCGGCACGACCGCCCATCGACGTGCCGTACACCGCGAACTTGTCAATGGCGAGCGAATCCATCACCGCCAGAGCATCTTCGGCGAACAATCGCGTGCTGTAGCGTTCGCCACCGGAACCACTTGCGCCGGTCCCGCGATAGTCGAAGGTGACCGTGGTGTGGTGGGCTTCGAAGTCGCCGCGGGTGCGATCCCACCAGTGGTGATTGTTGGCCTGACCGGGCAGGAGCAGCAGCGTCGGCCCGGACCCGCGCACCTGCACCGCCAGCCGCACCCGGTCTCGGGTGCGGGCGATCTCGTGATATTCGGCGGCGGGCACGTCGGTGAGCCTAGTAGCGTCGGCGCGTTGTTCTGAACGCCGTCTGAACTTACGAACGCCGGTGGTGTACCGCGAGCGTCTGCAAAGTCAGACAGCGTTGTTCGCGGAGCCCCCCTGGCGAGGCGTCATCCCGAGTGCCGTGACCGCACCCGCAGCCGCGACCACGGCCAGTGTCCACCACGCGTGCTGGAAGACCGTATGGACGGCGTCGTATCCGAGGGGACTGCCGATGATGGCGACGAGGACGCTCACGCCCAAGGCCATTCCGATCTGGCGACTCATGTTGACTACGGCGCTGCCCGTCGCCGACTGTGTGGCAGGCAGATCCGCGGTTGCCGAGGACAGGATCGCCGGCAACGCCAAGCCCACCCCCACTCCGCCTATCAGCCAGCCCGGCAGTAGTGCCGTCGCGTAGGCGGGTGTGGACGAGATCGACAGCGAGATCAGCAGACCACCGAGGCCGAACAGTGCACAGCCGGCAGCGATGACCACACCGACCGGAATCCGGGCGGTGAGCCGGTGCCCGACGGCGGCGAAGATCGGGACCATCAGTGGTCCGGGAGAGACCGCGAATCCGGTCTTGATCGCCGAATATCCCCATACCTGCTGCATCCACAGGATGTTCGCGAGCAGCGCACCGGCGAACGGGATGGAGAAGAGTACGGCGGTGATGTTGGCGAAGGAGAATGCGCGCACGCGCAACAGATTCGGGTCGATCACCGGTTCTCGGTGTCGTGCCGAACTGATCAGGAAACCGATCAGTCCGACGACGGTGACGGCCCACGCCAGCAGAATCCGGTCGTCGGTCCATCCCCAGGTCGGTCCCTCGACGAGGCCGAGGGTCAACGCGCCGATGGCGATCGCGAGCAAACCGGCGCCGAGAAGATCCGGCAGGTGCTCGGCGGCCTCGTTGCGCGATCGCGGGAGCAACACCGCGCCCCCGACGAGCGCGAGCACGCCCACGGGCAGGTTGACGAGGAACACCCACCGCCAGGAGGCCTCCACCAGCACGCCGCCGGCTGCCGGCCCGAGCGCGGCGGCCACTGCACCGGTTGCGGCCCAGATCCGCACCGATCGCGCGCGGATCTCCGTCGGCATGGCGGCGACGACGAGCCCGAGGCTGGCCGGGGTCAGAATCGCAGCCCCGACCGCCTGGACGGCGCGAAAGGCGACCAACCACCAAATACCCTCAGCAGCAGCACATGCCGCGCTGGCGAGCGTGAAGATCGTCACGCCGATCAAGAAGCCGGCCTTGCGTCCGTAGCGGTCGGCGATCCGGCCGGCGGGTACGAGCAGCGCGGCGTAGAGAATGGTGTACGCGTTGAGCACCCACGACAGTTCCGACAGTGAGACGCCGTGGAAGTCGCGTCCGATGTCCTCGAACGCCACGTTGACGATGAACACATCCAGGCTCGCCATGAAAGCTGCGAGCGACAGCAACGCCAGGATCAAAGCCGGACGCCGAGGAGCCGACGCGACGCCGGATTCCTGGGCATGAGCCACGTCGGTCATCGGGGTCTCCTCAGTCGTGAGTTTCGTGACGAAACTGAGGAAAGCAGATTGAGTTGTCTGACGCAACCCACTAGACTCGACGCATGCGCCGCGCCAGCTTCTCCGGAATGAATTGTTCGGTCGCGCAGACCCTCGAGGTCGTCGGCGAGTGGTGGACGCTACTCATCATCCGCGACGCACTGTTCGGGGTGACGCGCTTCGACGACTTCTCGACCCGTCTGGGTATTGCTCGCAACGTGCTCACCCAGCGACTCGACACGCTCGTCGAGCACGGAATCCTGGTCCGGGATCCCTACCAGGACAATCCGGTTCGCTACGACTACCGGCTGACCGACAAAGGCCGCGACCTGTGGACGGTGATCAACGCCCTGCGTCAATGGGGCGACAAGTGGTCGGCACCCGACGGCGCTCCGGTCGAGCTCGTGCACACCGGCTGCGGTCAGACGACGACGCTCGAGCCGGTGTGCTCCGAGTGTGGTGAGCACGTTGATCGGGGGTCGGTGACAGTGCGCCGGGGGCCGGGCGCCGGCGCGAATGCCCCGCTGCCGGCGTGAGCAATCCGACGTCCAGCCGGCCGCAGTCAGGCGGGAGCGTCGGCCGCCGGTGATCCGCTGCGGGTCGGGACGACGATGTTGCCCACGGACGTCTGTACGGGTTTGTCATCCTCGTTGAAGGTCACCGTGCGGAGCTTGACGATTCCGACTCGCGGGTTCGACCGCGACGGCCTGACCTCGAGCACATCGCTCTCGACACGCAGCTCGTCATCGGGGCGTACCGGTCGAGGCCAGCTCAGCTCGTCGAAACCTGCGCCGACGATCCCGCCGGCCGGTCGGAACTCGCTCGCCACGAGCAACTGCATGGTGATCGCCGCGGTATGCCACCCGCTGGCCGCCAGCGATCCGAACACCGAGCCTGCCGCGCCTTCATCGCTCAGATGAAACGGCTGTGGATCGTACTTTTCGGCAAAGGCGCGGATGTCGTCGGCGGTGATCCGGGCGGTGGTTGTTCCCGCGTACCGCTGGCCCGCGGCGAGATCCTCGAAATAGAGTGGCGACATGTGCTGTGCTCCTTGCATTCTCGGACCCGTTTCGCGCGATCTCGGGTTGGCGTGTGCTCGTCGGTGTCGAGTGTGACACGCGAACCCGACGCTCAGAGGTCCAACCCACCCCGCTTGACGAGTTGCTTGGCGATGACGTTCTGCTGGATCTCGTTGGTGCCCTCGCCGACGATCATCAGCGGCGCGTCGCGGAAATACCGTTCGACGTCGTACTCGGTGGAGTAGCCGTATCCGCCGTGGATGCGCACCGCGTCGAGGGCGATTCCCATGGCCGTTTCCGAGCAGAACAGTTTGGCCATACCGGCCTCCATGTCGGCGCGTTTGCCGGTGTCGACGCGTTCGGCGGCGTCGAGCAGCAGGCTGCGGGCGGCGGCGAGTTTGGTGCCCATCGTCGCGAGCATGTTGCCGACGGCCTGGTGTTTCCAGATCGGCTGGCCGAAGCTCTCGCGGTCCTGTGCATACTGCAGCGCGTCGTCGAAGGCGGCGCGGGCCACGCCGGTCGCGCGGGCGGCCACCTGAATGCGGCCGGTCTCCAGTCCTTTCATCATCTGAGCGAAGCCCTTGCCCTCCACGCCACCGAGCACCGCGTCGACGGGAACGCGGGCGCCGTCGAAGTTGAGTTCGCAACTCTCCACGCCCTTGTATCCGAGCTTGGGTAGATCCTTGGAGACGGTGAAGCCGGGCACCTTCTCGACCAGCAGGATCGAGACGCCGGTGTGTGCGGGCTGCGCGGCCGGATCGGTCTTGCACATCAATGCGACGAGACCGGACTTGCGGGCGTTGCTGATCCAGGTCTTGGACCCGTTGATGACGTACTCGTCACCCTCTCTGGCCGCAACGGTCCGCATGTTCTGCAGGTCCGAACCCCCGCCAGGTTCGGTGAGCGCCATCGTCGCGCGCAGCTCGCCGCTGGCCATGCGTGGCAGATAGTTCTGCTTCTGCTCCTCGGTGCCGAACGTGAGCAGCAGCTTGGCGACGACGGTGTGCCCGCCCATCGCCCCGGCCAGACTCATCCAGCCGCGGGCCAACTCCTCGGTGACCTGCGCATAACAGGGCATCGACACCTGCGCGAAGCCGTAGGGCTCGGGGATGGCGAGACCGTAGATCCCGAGCTCCTTCATCGTTTCGATGAGCTCTTCGGGGTAGGTGTTGGCGTGCTCGAGTTCACGCACCACCGGACGCACCTGCTTGTCCACGAAGTCGCGAACGGTCTTGACGATGGCGTCTTCTTCGACGGACAGCTTAATGGCCATGGCAGTGTTCCTCTCAACTCTGTAAAAAATAGTCTATGGAAAATTGAGAGATACGCAAGCCTGGCGTCGGTCCGCTCAGGAGAGGATCACCAGCTGTTGGGTGGCGCGGGTCATCGCGACGTAACGGTCGACGGCGCCGGTGATGCCGGCACCGAAGCGATCCGGCGCGACGAGAACCACCAGGTCGAACTCGAGACCCTTGACGCGCTCGGGCGCGAGCGTCCGCACGCGCGGGCGGTGGATCGGTGCCGGCAGGCTGCTCGGATCGCCGATGACGCAGGCGACCCCCTCGGGATGAGTCCGCTCCCACTCGTCGAGGATCGCAGCGAGGTCGGCGACGGTGCCGTGGCCGACCTCCATGCCGCTGCTCCGGATGGAGGTCGGGACATTCGCGTCGGGTATCGCGGTCGTGATCACCGGCGCGGCCTGCGCCATGATCTCCTCGGGCGTGCGGTAGTTGATCGACAGACCGGCGACACGGACCTCGCCGAATCCGACCCGGCGCAATCGCTCCGGCCAGCTTTCGGTGAATCCGCGTCGCGACTGGGCGCGGTCGCCGACCACGGTGACGCTGCGAGACGGGCAGCGCGCCATCAGCATCGACCACTGAGCGTCGGTCAGCTCCTGCGCCTCGTCGACGATGATGTGGGCGAACGGCCCGGCCAATGGATCGCGCTCGGCGACAGGCGCAGCGGAGTCGTCGACCAGTGAGCTCCGCAGATCCTCGCCGCGCAGCATCGGCGCGAGACCCTCGCCGTCGTCGAAGGTGTGTGCTGCAAGGAGGTCGTCGACAACGCGATCCATCGCGTCTCGACCGGCTGCCAACACCGCCTCACGCCGGCGCCGGCGTCGGGAGAAGCCGGGATCTCCGAGCCGACGCCGCGCCGCATCGAGGAACGGGATATCCGAGGTGGTCCACGCGGTCGGGTTGTCCCGCTGTAATGTTCGGAGTGCAGTGGTGTTCAGCTCCGGTGCGGCCAGACGCAAGTACACCGGCACCGACCACAAATCGCCGACCAGGATGGGAGCGTCGAGAATCGGCCATGCCGTGGTGAACGCGGAGACGAGGTCGTCGTTGCCGGCCAACGCTCGACGGAGCCGGGGCAGATCACGAGTATCGAGAGCGTCGGCGATGATGTCGGTGAGTGCGTCCCACACCTGTTCGCGTGCCTCGTGATGGCTGGTGCCGGGCTCGGGAGTGCTGAAGGCCTCGGCCCACTCGGGGGCCGTGAGTTCCGTTTCACCCCAGGGGGTCTCGACTTCCACAGTGTTGGTGGGCGGTTGTTCGTAGAAGGCGACGGCCCGCTCGATCATGGCGATCGGGTCGAGGCCGTCCTTGAGTGCGACGACGGAATCGGATTCGGTTGTCGCACCGCCACCTTCGGGCACGAGGTCATGCAAGGTGCAGGTGCGGACGCCGTCCTCGCCGAGGCTGGGCAGGACGTCGGAGATGTAACCGAGGTACTCCTCGTGAGGACCCACGACCAGTAGTTCACCGCGATTTCCCGCCAGCCGCGGGTCGGCGTAGAGCAGATACGCCGCACGATGCAGCGCGACCACGGTCTTGCCGGTGCCGGGGCCGCCGTCGACGACGAGAGCACCGTGACTGTCGGCCCGGATGATGGCGTCCTGGTCGGCGGCGATGGTGCCCAACACATCTCGCATCCGCGGCTCGCGGGAGGCGCCGAGGCCGGCGAGGAACGCCGAATCGTCGTCGAGTGCGAGATGTGCGACCTCACCGTCGAATGATTCGTCCCAGAAGTCGACGACCTGTCCCTGACTCCACCGGTACCGCCGCCGACTCGACAACCCCTGGGGATCGGCGTGGGTGGCGGCGAAGAACGGTGCGGCCGCCGGGGTGCGCCAGTCGACGAGTAGTTGTTCGCCGCCACGATCGGTCATGCCGATGCGGCCGATGTAGCTGATGGTGCCGTCGGCGCGCACGATACGTCCGAGGCACAGATCCAGGCTGTAGCGGCGCAACACGCGGAGCCGGCGATTCGTCTCGTGGATCTCCAGGTCACGGTCGAGTGCGCGACGGCCGCCACCGCCGTCGGCGAGACGTAGCGCGCCGAGGCGTTCGGTGAGGTCGGCGATGGTGTGGGTGAGGTGGTCAGTGATGACGGCGAAATGCCGGTCGTCGTCACCGATGACGGCAGGATCGCACGAGGCGCGAAAAACCATGGGCGCCATTGTGAACCCGAGGTGGGGCCTTGCGGCAAGCCCCCACCGGCGGGTTACAGTGAAAGGGGAAGGGGAGAGGTCAGTCCATCTTCACATCACGCCCGGCGATCAGGGTCGAGGCAGCCTGCGCGAGTAGCGGGACCGCCAGCACCGACAGCGCGATTGTCCACGATCCGGTCGAATCATGCAGTGCTCCCACGGCGATGGGCCCGAACGCGGCCAGGATGTAGCCGACCGATTGCGCCATTCCCGACACCTGGCCGGTCTGCTCGGCCGAGGAACTGCGCAGCACCATGAACAGCAGCGCGAGGCTGATCGACGATCCGGGGCCGAACATCACCAGCATCGTCCACAGCAGTGTGGCGTGGTCGCTGAGCAGGAGTCCGGCCAATCCGATTCCGCACAGGACGATCACGACGAGCGTGATCAGACGTTGGTCCCGGTAGCGCCCGGCGATGATCGGGATGAGTAACGACGCCAGCAGCGCGACGACCTGACCGATGGCCAGGATGGTGCCGGCCGACGCCCGCGAATGTCCCTCGCTGATGAGAAATGCGGGCAGCCAGGCGGTGAAGGTGTAGAACACCAGCGACTGTGCGCCCATGAACACGGTGATCGCCCACGCAATCGTGTTGCGGCGCAACGATCCGGTGCCGGCGACCGTTTCCGGACGGTGCTGGACGATTTGCGGTGCCCAGATGACGACGGTGATCACGGCGAGAATCGCCCACGAGGTGATCGTGAGCCGCCAGTTGTTGCCCAACGCATTGTCGAGGGGCACGGTGATTCCGGCGGCAACGGCGGCACCGCCGGACAGCGTCATCGAGTACAACCCGGTCATCAATCCCGACCGATGGGCGAAATCGCGCTTGATCAGCGCAGGCAACACCACGTTGCAGATACCGATCGCGGCACCGACCACCGCCGACCCGATGAACAGCATCGGCGCACCCGGAATCAGGCGCATGAGGGTGCCCACGGTCAGCAGGAGCAGAGCTCCGAAGATGGTGCGTTCGATCCCGAACCGGGCCGCCAACCGTGGCGCCACGGGCGCGCTGAGCCCGAAGAACAGAACCGGAAGGGTGGTCAGCAGGCCGGCGGTGGCGCTGGAAAAGCCTTCGTCGCGGGTGATCTCGTCGATCAGCGGTGCCACCGAGACGACGACGGGCCGCAGATTCGCCGCCACCAGCATCACGCCGACCGCGGTGATCACCGTGCCGAGTGGTCGGCGTCCACGCGATTCCGACGTCGCGGGCGCGGTGTTGGTCACGCTCATCGGACGATCTCGTGGGCGAGGTCGAGGTAGACGTGCACAGCCGCGCGTGCCGCCGCCGGGTCGGCGGCGGCGATCGCCGCGACAACCTCGCGGTGACCGTCGGGATGTCCGTCGTCGACCGCTGCCGCGGCAATCGCCTCATGCGTGCGGCGCATCACCTCGCCGACACCTTCATAGAGTTCGATCAGCAGCCGGTTGCCCGAGATCTCGACGATGGTGGCGTGGAACTCGATGTCGAGCCGGGCATAGCGGCGCAGGTCTCCGGCGGCGATGGCGGCGAGCGCGGCGTCGAGCTTGTTCTGCAGCCGGGTGACGTCGGCGGCCGAGGCGCGCAGGGCAGCGAGGTCGGCGGCCTCGGCCTCGAGTGCCCGCCGGGTGCTCAGCAGATCGGTGATCTCGGGGTCGGGAGCACAGCGTTCCAACGCTGCGGCGAGAACGTTACGGCTGCGCACGTAGGTGCCGTCACCGCGGCGCGGCATCAGCAGCCCGGAGTGTTCGAGCGCGCGCACGGCCTCACGAATCGTGTTGCGGCCCACGCCGAATTGTTCGACGAGTTCGGGCTCCGCGGGGATTCGGGCTCCGACGGCCCACGCCCCGTCCCGGATCAACTCGTGCATGCGATCGACGACGAGCGAACTGGTACGGGGCGGTGGGGTGATCAGCGGTGGCACGCAAAGAGCCTAACATCCCATGTTTGGATGTCTAGGCCGAGTCCCTCCGTTGCAGATGGAGTACGCGAAGTTCCGCGGCGATGCGGTCGGAGTCCGGTCCGCGTTTCCACGGACGATCGTCGCCGACCGCGAGACCTGCGAGATGTCCCAGCGGAATGGGTTGTGCGTCATCGACTTTGCGGTGCACACGGTAGATGATGACGACGGTCGGGGCGACGACGAGTACGGCGAGGAGAACGATGAGTGTGGTCATGACAGAAACAATGCGCCCATAAATTACCTGCCACCAGTGGCCGAAGCGACATGCTTCGCAAATTATCTGCCAGACTGGTGGGGTGTTGAATTCTGTTGCCGTTCTGCTCTACGGGCGCGTCGCTCTCTTCGAATTCGGGGTGCTGCACGAGGTGTTCGGACTCGATCGCACCGACGACGGTGTCCCCGCCTTCGACTTTCGCGTCGCCTCACCGACTCCGCACGCGGCGCTGCAGGTTGACGGAGGCGTGACCATTGCCGCGCCGTACACGCTCGACGACTGCCTCGACGTCGACCTCGTCGCGATTCCCGGGGGCAGTACGTCCGGCGAGTATCCGCAGGAGATTCTCGACACCTTGCGTACGGTAGTCGACCGCGGTGGCCGGGTGCTGACGGTCTGCTCCGGAGCATTCGCCGCCGGCGCTGCCGGACTTCTCGACGGGCGACGCTGCACCACGCATTGGCGCTATGGCGACAAGCTCGCGCGGATGTTCCCCGAAGCCGAGGTCGACACCGACGTCCTCTTCGTCGACGACGGCCCGATCACCACCAGTGCGGGCACCGCCGCGGGTATCGACGCCGCGCTGCATCTCGTCCGCGAGGAGTGGGGGCCGACCATCGCCAATCGCATCGCCCGCCGCATGGTGGTGCCGCCACACCGCGACGGCGGGCAACGGCAGTTCATCGATGCGCCCATGCCCACCTGCGCCGACGAGGGTTTCGGCGAGCTGCTGGACTGGATGGTCATGCACCTCGACAGAGACATCTCCGTCGATGCCCTCGCTGCTCGAATGCACATGTCGGGACGGACCTTCGCGCGCCGATTCGTCGACGAGGTCGGCATTCCGCCACGTCGGTGGCTCACCGAACAGCGCGTCCTGCACGCCAAGAACCTGCTGGAATCGACCGATTTGTCGGTGGAGGAGGTGGCCCGGTTGTCGGGATTCGCATCGGCGACGTTGCTACGCCACCACTTCACGACGACTGTGGGGGTGGCGCCGGTCGTTTACCGCAGACGATTCGCCGGCGGTATCACCGACCATGCGGTGGGACAGGAGTGAGGATGTTCGATCTTCGAGATCTCGAGGTGCCGATCATTGCGGCCCCGATGGCGGGTGGTCCGTCGACGCCGGGCCTGGTGATCGCGGCCGCGCACGCCGGCGGGATCGGCTTCCTGGGCGCGGGATACAAGTCCCCCGAGCTTCTGGAATCGGAGATCACCGCGGTCGGCGAGGCGGGAATACCGTTCGGCGTCAACATCTTCACGCCGGGACCGCCTATCCGTGATCGTGGTGCCGTGCAACGCTACCGGGATGCGCTGGCTCCGGTCGCCGAGCGCTACGGTGTGCCGCTGCCGGACGTCATCGACGCCGACGACGATCACTTCGACGTGAAGATCGACCTCGTTATCGAGAGGCGGGTTGGGTTGGTGTCGTTCACCTTTGGTCTTCCGGCGGTCGACGTCGTTGGTCGGCTGCACGACGCCGACATCATGGTGATCGCGACCGTGGCGAGTGTCGACGATGCCGATCGTGCGGTGGCCGCCGGTGTCGATGTGCTGTGCGTGCAGGGAACCGAGGCGGGCGGACACCGGGGCACCCTGGACCTCGACGCGGTGCCGAACGACGCCTCGACGGTGGATCTGGTGCGAGAAGTGGTGTCCAGGAACGATATCCCGGTCATTGCCGCCGGCGGTATAGCTGACGGCCGGGCTGTCGCAGCGGCCCTGGCCTCCGGGGCGGTGGCCGTGCAGATCGGGACCGCGCTCCTGGACTCCGACGAGGCGGGCACCAACGGGGTGCACCGTGCCGCTTTGCGGAGCCCGGCGTCGGCGGAGACTGTTGTCACGCGGGCATTTTCGGGCCGTCCGGCGCGGGCGATACGCAACAGCTTCGTCAATACCTACGACTCCCTCTCTCCTGCCGAGTATCCCGCCGTCCACCATCTGACGAGCCCGCTTCGCAAGGCCGCAGTCGCCGCAGGTGAGCGCCGCGACGTGAACCTTTGGGCCGGAACCTCATTCGCCTCCATCCGCGGCGGTTCGGCAACCGACATCATCGCGGAGTTGTGGTCCGACGCCCAGCGCGGCCCGGAACCAGCGCCGTAGCAAGGGGTCTCGAGGCTCTTGGCCATCTTTGCCCGATGGTCGAGGTGTGAGGAGCGATAGCGACGAGCCTCGGGACCGCCGTCAGCCAAGGCTGTTTCCCCACCTGTGGATAGATTTCCGGCCAGCGCTCGATCGCACGCGATACTGACCCCATGTCCGGCTACGTCTACATTCTCGAATGCTCCGACGGCAGCTACTACGTCGGTAGCACCGTGGATCTCGACCGACGAGTGAACGAACACCATGACGGGAAGGGTGCTGCCTACACCAGTCACCGGCGACCTGTGCGGGTGGTGTTCAGCGAGCAGTTTCCGACTGTTGAGGGGGCTTACCGGCTCGAGAAGCGGATACAGGGGTGGTCGCGCGGCAAGCGGCGAGCGTTGATCGACGGCGATTTCGACCTACTCCGGGATCTCGCGCGTCGTCCCGGTGCGCGGGCAAAGGATGCTCGTGGGGCGGAACCAGCACCGTAGCAAGGGGTCTCGAGGCTTCGTCGCTGGCGCTCCTACGCACCTCGACCACCGGTTGGGGAAGCCGACGACCGGGCGGGTCACCGGCGATGGGGTCTTTTGCCCGATGGTCGAGGTGTGAGGAGCGATAGCGACGAGCCTCGAGACCGCCGTCAGCTGAGGCTGTCAGCTCGACCATCGGATCGCAGCGCGCGGTACAGCATATGCATCGCGATCGTCACCGACCGCTCACGCACGGCGGCACGGTCACCGGGCAGGTGCAGCGTCCGTGCGCGCGGTGCCGTATCGGCCAGCGCAACACCGAAACAGACGGTACCGACCGGCTTGTCGGGGGTTCCGCCACCCGGCCCGGCGATCCCGCTGGTCGACACGGCGATGTCGACAGCGAAGCGACCGACCGCGCCCCGGGCCATCGCCGCGGCGACGGGCTCGCTGACGGCGCCGTGTTCGGCGATCAATTCAGCCGGGACGTCGAGCATTCCGGCCTTGGCCTCGTTGGAGTACGAGACGACCCCGCCCATCACATAGTCCGAGGACCCGGCGCGGTCGGTGAGGCGCGCCGCGATCAGACCGCCGGTGCACGACTCCGCCGTGGCGACGCTGCGGCCCTGGAGCGCCGCGGAGACGAGATCGTCGATGGTGGAACCGTCGACCGAAAAGATCTGTGTCCGGTGATGTTCGAGCAATCCGTCGGCCAGTGCGTCGTAGGCGGGTTGGGCGCCGATCGGATAGCGGGTCACGATTTCCACGTCACCGCGGCGCAGGCAGGTGGTGACCTCCAACTCGTCGGCGCCGTCGATCCCGGGTTCGATGGTGCGCAGGGTGGCGGCGAGGTCGGACTCCGAGAGCCCGAAGGCCCGGATGGTTTGTTCGCGGAAGTCACGGCGTCCGGCGATCGCCGCCGCGATCGGCTCGGTACCGATCGCCGCGTCCCACATACCCTGCAGCTCACGCGGCGGACCCGGCAGGACGAGGATCGCCGGTGCGCGTCGGGCGTCCTCGGCGACCGCAGGTATCGCGACTCCCGGCGCGGTGCCGACTGGAGGGATCGGTTGCGCCCCTTGGGGAATCATCGCCTGCTTGCGGGTGCCGGCCTGCGACGACTCCGTCGCGGGTTCGCCTCGTTGCTGCTGCCAGCGTGAGATGATCTGCGCGATACGGGTTTCCATCTCCGTATCGAGATGCAGTGGGCGTCCGCAGAACCGGGCGACCGTCTCCACGGTGAGATCGTCGGCCGTCGGGCCCAGACCGCCGGTGGTGACGATGAGGTCCACCCCGGATGCGGCGAGGAAGTGCAGTTGCGCGGTCAGGTCGTCCGGGCGGTCGCCGCAGATGGTGATGTGGGCGACGTCGACGCCGAGGTCGAGCAGGCGCCGGGCCACCCACGGGCCGTTCGCGTCAGAGATCCGACCGGTGAGGACCTCGGTTCCGGTGACCACGATTCCCGCACGCACATTCACGCAATCGAGCATAGTGCGGCGGGATCGTGGGCCGCGGTGTCAGTTGTAGTTCGGGTTGTTGAAGGAGGGAATCTGGATGCTGATCGGCATCCGCAACTCGGCCATGTAGAACAGCACGAACTGCCGGAGGAACTCGTCGAAGAGCCAGTAGGTTTCCCGTGGCAGGCCGGCGTTGAGCAGGCCCTCGCGGACGGCGACGTAAGGGCCCCAAGCGGTTTCCAGCAGCGGAGTCCAGACGGGCTCACGGGGGATGTGCAACCAGTCGGCGATCTTGTCGCCGAGCATGAACCGGGTCAGCGCACCGAGGATGGGCCGCGACAGCAGGGTGAGGTCGAGATCCCGTCCCAGGTCGAGGAGCATGTCGGCGAGTTTCTGGCCCTCCGGCGTCCACGCGAGGATCGGATCGAGCACCTGCTTGGCCTGCGAATCGGCGGTGGCCCACGAGTTGGGGATGTACTGGTCCTGCACGCCGAGCATCGCCGCGGTCACCTGCCAGGAATGCAGGAACCCTTCGGATTCGT
This sequence comes from Gordonia sp. L191, assembly GCF_030077625.1. Taxonomy (NCBI): domain Bacteria; kingdom Bacillati; phylum Actinomycetota; class Actinomycetes; order Mycobacteriales; family Gordoniaceae; genus Gordonia; species Gordonia sp. L191. Next base: position 5,533,713 of record NZ_CP125996.1, read on the forward strand.
CGGCGGGCAGTGGCACCTTCCACTTCTGGAGGTTGCGCATCACCGTCGTCGGCAGACTGTGCCAGGTGACCATGATGTCGGCCTGACTGATCGGCTTCTCCTCGGGTGCCGAGCGCACCCAGTGTGCCGACTTGGGCAACAGATGCCGCACACCCGCATGGGCCATCCGGGTCTTGACGCAGGTCACGATCATCTCGCCGCTGGGCTGATAGGCATTGAGCGACCCGATGTCGTAACCGAGCTTGGCCGTCTTGGAGATGCGGTCCTTGAGGTCCCAGCCGCCCTTGGAGTAGTAGACCGCGCGCGCCTCCTTGGGGATGACGGTGCTCATCATGCCGCTGGCGAAGCCGTACAGCACTCCGAGGTAGGTGCCCCGTCGCTGATTGAATCGCACCGCGGCAGCGAGCTTGCCGCGATCGGTCCACGACGGCAGTTGGCGGGCATGCTCGATGAAGTCCCGCAATTCCGGAGGCAACCCGGCCGGCAGCGGCTGGGAGTTGGTGCGCCATTGATTGAGCAGGTTGTTGACCTCGACGATCTTGCCGCTGTCGATGACCCGAGCGATCACCTGGTCGGCCTCGTCGTCGAAGATCGTTCGCGGATCGGCACCCGTTCCCGCACCCGGGATCGAGTTTGCCGGTGCCCACGTCCAGGGCGTGGCCTGGGTGAGCGTCGCAAGGGCGCCCGCGGCGCCGATCGTGCCTGTGGCGCGCAGGATCGCGCGCCGGTTGAGCTGTTCCATGATGTTGTGCTCCCGTCTATCGCCACCCGACTCGATGACGCGATGTAACAACGCGAGTAACGTTGTAACATCAGGAGTAGCATACAGTGATTGGCATCACAACAGATTCACCCCGAATGCGTTGGAGGTTCATGGTGGTCTCGGCGTCGTCGGCACCGAAGTCGTTGTTGGAGAGGGCATATGACGACGTCGTTGCCGAAGGGGGAGAAAGCGCGAATGCGGATGCGACCCGCGAGAAATTGCTCGATGCCGCATATGCGCAATTCTGTCGTTTCGGTATTCAACGCACCTCGCTGGAGGAGGTGGCCAAGAGCGCGGGCACCTCCCGCATCACCATCTACCGCAAGTTCACCAACAAGGAGGTGCTCGTCGAGGAGGTGATGCTGCGGGAATTCCGGCGTTACCTCGTCCAGTTTCTGGCCGACATCGCACCGGCGCGCACCATCGCCGAGCGCCTGGTGCTGGCCTTCGTCAGTTCCTATCGCGCGGTGTCGACGAACCCGCTGATCAGCGGATTGCAGCAGACCGAACCCACCTTGCTGGCCGGTGCGCTCGGCGCCGACGGACGGCTGCTGGCCACCGTCGCACAGTTCATCGCCCAGCAACTGCGGCAGGAGCAGCGCGCGGGAACCCTGCGCGCCGACCTCGACACCGATCTCACCGCCGAGATGATGGCGCGTATCTCGGCGTCGTTCCTGACCACGCCGAGCGCGCTCGTCGACACCGACGACGACGATCAGCTCGCCGACATCGCCCGGCGCTATCTGGTGCCGATGCTCGACGCCCCGAGCTGACCGGTCAGCTCGGCAGCTGCCACGCGATCGCCGCGGCGATCGCGCCGAGGCCGTTGACCGACCAGTGCAAGGCGATCGGCGCGAGCAGGCTCCCGCTGCGAATCCGCAACCAGCCGAGCAGGACTCCGGCACCGCCGGTCACGACGACGGCGAGTGCGACACCGGCGAACGTCGCCAATGGGCCGCTGCCCACGATGTCGCCGAGGCCCTGGTTGTGTGCCGAGAGCCCCATCGACGAGCCGACGTGCCACAGTCCGAACAGCCCGGCCTGCACGATCAGCGCGGTCCGGGGACTGCGGATCCGCCGCAGCGCACCGAGCAGCACACCCCGGAAGATCACCTCCTCGGCCAGGATGGTGTGGATCGGAATGAGGACGAGCGCAGACACCAGTGCCGCGTGGACATCTCGATAGGCGTCGTTGTGAAACAGGTCGCGCGTCCACGGGAGGGCGACACCGATCGCGGTGACCGCGGCAACAGCACCGATGATGACCGCCGCGTAGCGCAGACCCGTACCGAGTGATCGTCGTGCCAGACCGAGATCTGCCCAGGACAGACCGGTAGCCCTGGCGAGAACGAGGATGAGCGCGGCGGCGATCGGCACCGCCCACTGCACACCGGGGACCGGGGTCACGAAGATCAGCACTTGCACGCAGACGAGAAGCGTCACGACGCCGACGCACAGCCACGCGAAGCGGCGCTCCGGGAGAGACATACATTCTGCCCTTCTGCCGCGATATGCCGTCTGACAAGATGTTTCCGACCGATTGTGCCCGACCGTCGGGGCGCGGACGACAGGAGCGTGGCCAGTGCCGGAATCTGATGTGGACGCCGTCGACGGCGCCGACGCCCCGCAGGACGTGAGCGCCCAGCCGCACCGGTCACGGGCACGCGAGCGGGCCGTGGCCTACCTCGGCCGGATCAGTTACTCCGGCCTTGCGGTCGCGACGGCATTCCTCTGGTTCTCGGCGACGCCGTCACTGCTACCGCGCGGGCCGCTGTTCCAGGGCATCGTCAGCGGCGCGGCGGCCGCCGTCGGCTACTGTCTCGGCGCCTTCTTCGCCTGGCTGGTGCGGTTCATGTTGTCGAGGGATCGGCGGTGGCCCTCACCGCCGTGGTACCTGTGGGCTGCGCTGGGCGTGATCTTCGCGGTGGGCACCTCGGTGATGTTCTATTGGTATTCGGTGTGGCAGAACGAGATCCGCTCGCTGATGAAGGTCGACCAGCTCTCGTGGACGGCCTACCCGCTGATCATCGTCGTCTCCGTCGTCGTGTTCGTGCTGCTGATGGTGATCGGACAACTGTGGGCCGCCCTCGTCGTGTGGTCGGTGCGCAAGCTCAATCGCTATGCGCCGCCACGGATTTCCGCGGTCGCTGGCGCGACGGTGATCGTCCTGATCACCGTGTTCATCCTCAACGGCGTGGTCGCGAACTACTCGATGAAGTGGCTCAATGCCTCCTTTGCCGCAGCGAACGACGAGACCGATGCGACGACGTCTGCACCGAGCACCACGGTCCGATCCGGTGGTCCGGGCTCGCTGGTGACGTGGGGCTCGCTCGGCCGGGAGGGCCGGCGATTCGTTGCGAACGGCCCCGATGTGCAACAGCTCTCGGCGTTCAACGGGGCGCCCGCGATGGAGCCGATCCGCGCGTTCGTCGGGCTCGGATCGGGAAATGATCTGCGCGCCAACGCCACCCTGGCCGCCGATGAGCTGGTCCGTGCCGGCGGTCTCGACCGGGCCGTGGTGGCCATCGGGTCGGCCACCGGTTCGGGGTGGCTGAACAAGGCGACGGTCGACTCACTGGAGTACATGTACAACGGCAACGTCGCGACGGTGTCGATGCAGTACTCCTACCTGCCGAGCTGGCTGTCTTTCCTCGTCGACAGCGAACGCGCGCGTCAAGCCGGCAGCGCGTTGTTCGAGGCCGTCGACGCGCGTATCCAGCAACTGCCCGAGGGGCGCCGACCCAAGGTCGTCGTGTTCGGGGAGAGCCTCGGTTCGTTCGGTGCGGAGGCTGCCTTCGGTACCGTCCCGACGGTCGTCGCCCGCACCAACGGCGCCCTGTTCGTCGGGCCGACGTTCAACAACCAGCTGTGGAGTGACGCCACCGCCGCCCGTGATCCCGGTTCGCCACAGGTCCTGCCGATCTACGACGATGGCCGCCACGTCCGGTTCATCGCGGACGCCGCGGACCTGAACCGTCCCGACACGCCGTGGCTCGACCCGCGCGTCGTCTACCTGCAGCACGCGTCGGACCCGATCGCCTGGTGGTCGCCGCGGCTCATCCTCAACGAACCGGAGTGGCTGAAGGAAGAACACGGCCGTGACGTGCTCGGGGCGATGACGTGGATGCCGTTCGTCACGTTCCTGCAGGTGTCGGCGGACATGGCCGTGTCGGTGAACGTGCCCGACGGGCACGGCCACAACTATCTGAGCGCCATCCCGTACTCGTGGGCCGACATCCTGCAGCCGCCCGGATGGACCCAGGACAAGACCGAACGGTTGCTGCCGCTACTGCATCGGGACTGAACCGGTCGGGTCGCCCATCCGAGTTTGCGTCGGCGTCGAAGTGCTGTTGTCTGGAGGCACGCCGGGCCTATCGAGGCCCGACCGACCAACGAGGAGCAGACCGCGCATGACCGAGGACCTGGCTGAGGACCTGGTGGTACTCGTCGAGCCCGACGGCACGCCGTGCGGTACCGCGGACCGGACATCGGTGCACACCACGTCCACCCCGCTGCACTTTGCCTTCTCCTGTCATCTCGTCGAGGCCGGCCGGTTGCTGATGACCCGGCGGGCGCTGACGAAGAAGACCTGGCCGGGTGTGTGGACCAACTCCTACTGCGGGCACCCGCGACCCGGCGAGACCGCCGTCGACGCCGTGCATCGCTACGCGCAGCGGGAACTGGGCCTCGACGTCACCGATGTGCGCTGTGTCCTACCCGATTTCCGCTACCGGGCCGTCGACGCCAGCGGTGTGGTGGAGAACGAGGTGTGCCCGGTGTTCGTCGCGCGACCGACCGGTCCACTACGACCCAACCCCGACGAGGTGATGGACGTCGCGTGGACCGACGTCGACGACGTGTGGTCGGCGGCGCGACGCACCCCGTGGCTGCTCAGCCCGTGGTTCGTCGATCAGGTGCACGCGCTCGGAGCCCACCCCTATCGTGTGCCGGAGCGGGAGACGACATGAGCCTGCGCCAGATGGGGTCGCACCGATCGGCTGCCACGACCCGACCGTATGTGCGTTACGACGAGGTCGCCGACGCCAGCGCCGACCTGGTGATCCGCTCGTATTCGTCCTCCTTCGGCCTCGCCTCTCGATTACTGGCCGGCCCGATCCGCCGCGACGTGCGCAACATCTATGCGCTGGTGCGCGTGGCCGACGAGATCGTCGACGCCCCGCGGCCCGGCCAGGACGTCGAGAGCAGGCGGGTCGCGCTCGATCAGCTCGAGGCCGACACCCTCGCGGCGATGGACACCGGCGCGAGCAGCAACCTGGTCGTCCACGCCTTCGCACGCACCGCCCGGAGAGTCGGCGTCGACGCCGCGCTGACCGCGCCGTTCTTCGCGTCCATGCGCACCGACCTCACCTGCCGAGTGCACGACGAGGACAGTCTGGCCACCTACATCTACGGGTCGGCCGAGGTCGTCGGGTTGATGTGCCTGCGGGCGTTCCTTGCCGAGGAACCCGACCGCGACGTCCGCTACGCGGCGATGGCGCCCGGGGCAAAGCGTCTCGGGGCCGCATTCCAGAAGGTCAACTTCTTGCGTGACCTCGGAGTCGATGACGGTGAACTCGGCCGACGCTATCTGACCGGCCTCGACCCGCGAGACCCGAGCGATGGGGCGTGGCAGCGGTGGCTCGACGACATCGACGACGATCTGGCCGCCGCGGCGCGCATCATTCCCGACCTGCCCGGTGAGGCACGGGTCGCGGTGTGTACCGCCCACGATCTGTTCGCCGAATTGTCGGCGCGACTGCGCAAGGTGGCTCCGGCGGATGCCGTGACCACGCGCGTACGGGTTCCCGGGCCGGCCAAGGCCCGCATCGCCGCGGCGGCAGCAGTGCGTCGTGGATATCCACGAGCGGGAGGGGTATCGAGCCGGTGACCACACCGAAGAAGGTCGTCGTCATCGGCGGCGGTGTGGCCGGACTGGCCACTGCTGCGTTGTTGGCCGCCGACGGGTACGACGTCGACATCGTCGAGAAGAACGCGAATCCCGGTGGGCGGTCCGGGAGTTGGGAGAAGGACGGATTCCGCTTCGACACCGGCCCGTCGTGGTGGCTGATGCCGCAGGTCTTCGACCACTTCTTCGCGCTGCTGGGGACGTCGACGGCGGAGCAACTGGAGCTTACCCGACTCGAACCCGGCTACCGGGTGTTCTTCGAAGGTGAGCGGGACCCGCTGGAGATCTCCGGTGACCGTGCTCGCAACCGAGAGTTGTTCGAGCGCACCGAACCCGGTGCGGGCGCACGATTCGACGAGTACCTGGAGTCGGCGCGCGACACCTACGACGTGGCCGTTCGACGATTCCTGTACACCAGCTTCGAGTCGGCCCGGGCCTTCACCGCCACCGAATTGCTACGCCGCCTCCCCCGGTTGGCGCGACTCCTCACCGAGAGTCTGGAGTCGTTCACCGCCAGGCACTTTCGTGACCGGAGGCTACAGCAGATCCTCGGCTATCCGGCAGTGTTCCTCGGGGCGTCGCCCGAGCGTGCGCCCGCGATGTATCACCTGATGAGCTGGTTGGACCTCGACGACGGGGTCCGATACCCGCAAGGGGGTTTCACCCGATTCGTCGACGCGCTCGTCGGTGTCGCCGTCGATCATGGTGCGCGCCTGCACACGGGGGTGGCGGCAACCGAGATCTGTACTCGCGATTCGGGCCGCGGACCAGTCGGAAGGCGGGCAACGGTCACCGGGGTGCTGGTGACCGGTGCGGACGGCGCCGAGAGTGTGCTGCCTGCCGACATCGTGATCGGCGCGACCGATCTGCATCACCTCGAAACTCGCTTGCTGCCACGAAGATTGCAGACATTCCCGCAACGGTGGTGGGACCGCCGGACGTCGGGACCCGGGGCGGTGCTGGTCTTCCTCGGGGTGCGTGGGCGGCTGCCGCAGCTCGCCCATCACTCGCTGTTCTTCACCAAGGACTGGCACGCGAACTTCGACGCCATCTTCACCGAACCCACCCGCGTCCCCGAGCCGGCGTCGCTGTATGTGTGCCGGCCGTCGGCGACCGACGATTCGGTGGCGCCGAGCGAGCACGAGAATCTGTTCATCCTGGTACCCGTACCGCCCGACCCGTCGCTGGGGCGCGGCGGTGTCGACGGCGCAGGCGATCGGGTGATCGAGCAGGCCGCCGACCGCGCCATCGAACTCGTCGCCGACTGGGCGGGCATCGAAGACCTCGCCGATCGGATCGTGGTTCGCCGCACGATGGGGCCGGGCGACTTCGCCGTCGACGTCAACTCGTGGTCCGGGGGCGCGCTCGGGCCCGCACATACGTTGCGCCAGAGCGCTTTCCTGCGCGCCACCAACCGCTCACGCAAGGTCGACGGCCTCTACTATGCCGGCGGCTCGACCCGCCCCGGCATCGGACTGCCCATGTGCCTCATCAGCGCCGAACTGATCCGCAAGCGCCTACGCGGAGACCATTCCACCGGACCGTCGGTGGCTCCCTAGTGGTGGTGTGAAACCAGCCCTGTAGCAGGTGGTCTCGAGGCTCGGCGCACGCGCCTCGCACCTCGACCATCGGTAGGGGGACGGCTTCTTCACGGTGGTCGAGGTGCCGACGAGCGCTAGCGAGGAGCCTCGAGACCTCTTGTGTCGAAGGGTTTCCGGTCCACGGTGGGTCGAAAACAGCACCGGCGACGGTGGTCTCGAGGCTCGGCGCGCACGCCTCGCACTACGACCATCGGTAAGGCGTCGGCTTCTTCGCGGTGGTCGAGGTGCCGACGAGCGCTGGCGAGGAGCCTCGAGACCTCTTGTGTCGAAGGGCTTCCGGGCCACAGTGGGTCGAAAACAGCACCGGCGACGGTGGTCTCGAGGCTCGGCGCGCACGCCTCGCACTACGACCATCGGTAAGGCGTCGGCTTCTTCGCGGTGGTCGAGGTGCCGACGAGCGCTAGCGAGGAGCCTCGAGACCTCTTGTGCCGAAGGGTATCCGGTGTGGCGATGGAGCGCTCGCCTATGCCCGGCCGATGAGCCCGGCGGTGATCTTCGCGGACAGCAGAACCAATGGCAGGCCGCCGCCGGGGTGCGCCGAACCGCCGACGAGGTAGAGGCCGGGAATGGGGGAGGCGTTCGCGGGGCGCAGGAACGCGGCGCGCGGACCGTTGGATGAACTGCCGTAGATCGAACCGCCCGGCGTCAGGGTGCGGCGGGCGAGATCGGCGGGGCTGAGTACGAATCGGTGACGGATGCGATGGCGGACGTCGGTTCCGCGAGCGGCCATCACCTCCAACACGTGGTCGGCGTAGGACTGCGCGAGACCGTCGCTGTCCCAATCCATTCCCGAATCCGGGTCGTGGCGCGGCGCGTTCACCAGCACGAACCACGCCCCGGTTCCCGGGGCAGGGACGATGGCTGGGTCTTCCGGTGCGGTGATGTAGACGGTCGGATCGGCGACGGGATGTGGCGCCCCATGCCGGCCGAAGACCGCGTCGAACTCGGCGTCGTAGTCGGCGGGGAACAACACTCGATGATGTGGCTGTCCGGGTGGCTCGTCGTCGAGGGCGAGCAGGATGACGAACCCCGACAACGACGGTGTGCTCCGCTGCAAGCGACGGAGCTGGCGGCGCGCCGACGACGTGTGCACGAGTGAGGAATACACCTGAGCTGCATCGGCATTGGCCACTACGAGATCAGCGCGACGCAGGTCGCCGGACGCGGTGATGACACCGTCGGCGCGGCCGTCGCGGACCCGGATCTCACGCACCGCGGTCCCGGTCTCGACGCATCCACCGAGGGCGGCGAGACGATCGGTGAGCGCAACGGCGATGCGGCCCAGGCCGCCGCGCACATACCAGGAACCCCAACGCTGTTCGGCCCAGGGCACACTCGCCAGCGCGGCCGGGGCGCGACGCGGGTCGGAGCCGGTATAGGTGGCGTACCTGTCGGCCATCATGCGCAGCCGCGGGTCGTGCAGATACCGGGACGCAAGGCCCCGCAGCGACGACCACGGGGCGACGGTCCGCACGTCGTCCACACTGCGCGCGAGAGAAGTCATGTCGCGCAGGCTGATCGGCGCTTCGAGAAATGGCCCGTGGGTGGCGTCCCAGATCCTGCGGGCGCGATCGCGAAACCCCGACCACTGCGCGCCACAACCGGCTCCGAGAGCGGCGTCGAGCGCAGCGGGGATCTCGGCGAAGTCGCCGGGAACATCGAGGCCGGTCCCGTCCGGAAACCGGTACCGGGCGGCGATCGGGAGCCGCTGCAGTTCGAGAACGTCGTCGACGGGTGCGCCGGTCGCCGCGAACAGTTCGGAGAGAACGTGGGGCATGGTCACCAACGACGGGCCGGTGTCGAAGACGAAGCCGTCGTGCTCGAGGGTTCCGAGTTTGCCGCCCACCGCAGTCGATTGCTCGAGGACGCTCACCCGATGCCCGGCGTGCTGCAGCCGGATGGCTGCGGCCAGCCCGCCGACCCCCGCCCCGACCACGATGACCTCAGCCACGGCGGGTCACCCGCCCTCGCGGTGTCGTCCCGGGGAGGGCACGCCCTTTCCAGCTCAGTCGATCTCGGTGATGCGTCTGCAGCGAATCCACGGTGAGCACGGCGAAACCCGCGATCGACAAGGGATGGGCCAACGCGTCCGGCCACGTGCGCCCGCCGGTGACGGACGCCGAGATCGCCCGCGACGCAACGCCGGCGGCGTATCCCAGCAGCCCGATCCGAGAGCTCGCGAGCGCCGCAACCGCCGGGACGATGTACGCCAGCACCAGCATCGTCACCACGCCGACAGCCCCGGCGGGCGAGCCGAACGCCGACCACAACGACTTGCGGTAACCCTCCCGAATCTCACGGTGGCCTCGGTACATTCGGCATTGCGCCAGGTGCGCACCGGCGCCCACCCCACCCAGGCCGCCGACGGACTTGATCGCACGGAGCAGGGCGATGTCCTCGAGAACCTCACCCGCGACGGCCGCGTGGCCGCCCGCTCGGTGGTATGTCTCGGCATCGACGACGAGGAACTGGCCGTTTGCCGCGGACAGGCTCGGTCGCGACGACCGCTCCGCGATCCCGAGCGGCAGCGTGCTCATCCACGACCATTGCAGCAGCGGCTGGATCAGCCGCTCGGCCGGACTGTAGGCGAGTTGACGGGGATACGGGCACAACAGTGCCAGCCCGGCAACGCGCAGGGCCGCGACGGTCGCGGTGAAGGCGAACGGGCTGACCCGCACATCGGCGTCGACGAAGGCGAGAACTCCGCTACGCGGAAAATGTTGTGCTGCTTCATGACACGCCCACGACTTGCCGAGCCATCCGGCCGGCGGCGGTGCTCCCGCGACAACCGAGACGCGCGGGTCGTTGGCCGCGTAGATCGCCAGGATCTCCGCGGTGTCGTCGGTCGAGTCGTCGTCGACGACCACGACGCGGGCCGGGCCGGGCCAGCGATCGATCGCCGCGAGCACCGCACGCAAACATCCTGGGGCGTTCGCGGCCTCGTCGCGCATCGGGATGAGCACCGACAACGGCTCGGCCGCGGGCAGCGCATCGACATCCGGGGTGCGAATCCGCCGGGCATTGGAGATGGTCAGCACGAGGGAGGCCGCCGCCAAAGCGGTACCGGAGTTCACGACCCATCGGGCGAGGTCACGCGGCCGGATGATCATCGACGAGCCTCCCGGAACATGCTGACGGCCAGCGGGATTGCGACAGCACCCATCACCAGTCCGCCGACCAGTGCGACCGGCGGCCGACCGAAGAACACCAGATGCGCGATCACCGACGACGCATACACCCACAGGTAGGCGACCAGCGGAAGCAACTCGGCGGCGCGACGATCGGTCATCGATGCGGGTTCTCGACGCCCGATCGCCACGCTGAGCACCGCCATCATCAACGCCGACACCAGAAGCCATCCCACGAAGTTGGTCAGCGGAATCCCCTCGACACCGGGCAACGCCGGATGCGGCGATGACCACCGCCAGTACCCGGCGTCGACCATCTGCGGATCGAGGAACACATCCCACGCAGTCAACGCGTAAGCACCCAGAAGTGGTACCGCCCGGGAGCTTCGCCCCGCGAGTCGTCGCGCCACGATGAACGCGGGCCATCCCATCATGATCCAGGCCAGCGGCACCACCACCGGGACGCCGAGGATCTCACCGCCGAGGGCTCCGGTATAGGCATACTCCCCGAAGGGAATTCCGGTGTGGACCCCGACGGCCTCGGCGAGCAAACCGCCACCGCCGGCCACGGCGAGAAGACCGAGCAGTCCGCGCCCACCGTGCGTCGCCGCACTGTGACACAGCATTGCCGCCGACATCGCCACCACGACGATCGTGGTGAGCACGACGTTGCCGCCGCCGGTGAGGGGAAACGCGATCTGCACACCAACACTGGTGGCCAACAGAATCCACGCCGCCACCCGTAGGGGCGGGGGCCGCCGTCGAGATGTGGCTTCGGCACGGTCGACCACATCGTCGGCGGTCACGGCGCAATCCCCCGGTAGGTTCCGGTCACCGACTCGACGCCGAACCGGGCGAACAACTCCTCGGCGTACCAGCGCTGTGGGCCGGTCTCGCGGATCGCCGACACGTGACCTGCACTCCGGTAGGCGAAGTCGGTCAGCGCAGACGCGTTCTCCCAGAGCGAGAAGGTGCCCTGCAGCCCGATCGGTGCCTCGCCGACCCCGAGCGCCAGGCGCACTCCCGGTGCGGCCGTGAGATCCGCGACCACCGCGGGCACCGCCCGCCAGAACGACGCCATGCGCGAGGGGCGCAACCGCGCCCGGGTCAATGCTGCCACCGGGCCCGTCCAGTCGGTGCCGCGTGCTCGAGTGGCGTTGGTGCCGAAGGGTTCTCGTCGTGACCACTGCCCGCGCGAGGCCAACGGCACCAGACGTATGGTCAGCGCCTCGCTGCCCGCTCGATCCCAGGACCGCAGATAGCGCGATGCCGCGCCGGTCGCCGCAGCATCGGCATCGGCCCACACCGTCAGCAGTGCCCAGTGGTGAGCGTCGGCGTCGCGCGGGGTGAACGTGCGCGCCGAGCCCGTCCCCAACACCTTCGCGAACCGCAGGCCGGGCAGTTGGCGCAACGCCCTTCGACCCGACGCCACCCGCAGGAGTGCTGGTCCCACCCGATCCACGCCCCAGATGCGCAGTTCGACGACCGGTTTCGCCGACGGTGTCACCGTCATGAGCGTCGCCTCACCGACTGCCGCACCAGTTCCCGCAGTGCCTCGCGTGCGAGGTCGTCGACCTCGATGCGATCGATCACCTGCTGCGCGGCCGCGGTGAGATCGTCGACGCGGACCTCGGTCTCGGCGAGCGCGCCGGTGGCCACCATCAACTCCCGTACCGCGAGAAGGTCGTCGACGGTGACCTCCGGGTTGCCCAACGCCCTGGTCAGCAGGCGCCTCCCCGCGGGGTCGGCGCGCTCCTGGGCGAGGGCGACGAGCAGCGTCCGTTTGCCCTCCCGGAGGTCGTCGATGACCGGCTTACCGGTCTCGGCGGGGTCGCCGAACATTCCGAGGACGTCGTCACGCAGTTGGAACGCCTCGCCGGCGAGAACGCCGATCTCGTCGTACTGCGCGAGGAGGCCGGCGGGCGCCCCGGCCAGCGCGCCTCCGAGCCGCAGGGGATGGGAGATCGTGTACTTGGCGCTCTTGTACTGCAGGATGGTCCGGGCGCGCCGGCGGGTGATCGTTTCTCGCGTCTGCCCGAGCATGTCGAGGGTCTGCCCGGCGAAGGCCTCGTCGCGCATCGTAGACCACATCGACCGGACGACCGATCGCGTGGGGCGATCGAGATCGGCGACGGCATCGCCGAGCAACTCGTCCGACCACATCAGGCACAGGTCGCCGGCGAGGATCGCCATCGCCGACCCATGCGCTCGCGCGTCTCCTGACAGGCGCTCGGCCACATGCCGATCGGTGAAGGCGCGGTGAACAGTCGGCATCCCGCGTCGTGCGTCGCTACCGTCCATGATGTCGTCGTGGATGAGCGCGGCCAGGTGGAACATCTCGATGGCGGTGGCCGTCTCCCACACCCCGGGTGCACTCGGGGCCCCGGCGGGACTCCTCACCTCGGCAGCAGCTCGTGCGCCCCAGACGCAGAATTGTCCGCGCAGCCGTTTGCCGCCCACCGCGGCGGCGCGAATGGCGTCCGTGAGACGCCCGACGTCCGGGTCGACGCCGGTGAGGATCGTCGCATGGCCGTCGATGGTGGATAGCAGCATCCGGTCGACACACGTGCGGATCACTTCCGCCGCGCGGCATGGGGAATGCTCGCGCAACGAATCCATTCGGCCTCCTCGGAACGGGACAGGTCGGGGGTGGACTTATCACGGGCCATTCGGAGCCGCTCCGACCCCGGATGGGTGCGCGTACGGTGGGACGAGTACCCACCAGGAAGGTAGGAACGCCATGACGGCTGTGGTGATCGTCGGCGGCGGCCTGGCGGGAGCCAAGACCGCCGAGGCGCTGCGCGAACAGGATTTCGACGGCGACGTCGTGCTGATCGGGGCGGAGGACCATCTGCCCTACGAGCGGCCGCCGCTGTCCAAGGAGTTTCTTGCGGGCACGAAGCAGCCCGTCGAGTTCACCGTCCACGATGCGGACTGGTATCGCGACAACAACATCGACCTCCGTCCCGGTACCACCGTCGAGCGGGTCGACACCGACGCCAAACAGGTTGTGCTACCGGATGGTTCGACCGTCGCGTACGACAAGCTGGTGCTGGCCACGGGCTCGTCCTCCCGACACCTGAACCTTCCCGGCGAGGACGCCGCGCACGTGCATCATCTGCGCACCCTCGACGAGGCGACCGCGCTCGGTGACGACATCGGTCCCGGACGTCGGCTGGCGATCATCGGTGGCGGATGGATCGGCCTGGAGGTCGCGGCGTCGGCGCGCCAACGCGGTGCCGAGGTCACCGTGGCCGAGGTCGGCGAACTACCGTTGCTCTCGGTGATGGGCCGCGAGGTCGCGCAGGTCTTCGCCGACCTGCACCGCGAGCACGGCATCGATCTGCGCACCGGCGTGCAGGTGCAGGAGATCCTCGAAACCGAGGGCTTCGCCACCGGCATCCGGTTCGGCGACGGCACCACCGTCGACGCCGACGCGGTACTCGTCGCCGCCGGCGCGGTCCCGGCGCTCGGGCCTGCCGAGTCCGCCGGTCTCGACATCGACGGTGGTGGTGTCCTCGTCGACGCCGGGCTGCGCAGCAGCAATCCCGACGTCTTCGTCGTCGGTGACATCGCCAACGCCGAGCACCCGGTGCTCCGGCGGCGGGTGCGCACCGAACACTGGGCGAACGCCCTGAACCAGCCGGCGGTCGCGGTCACCAACCTGTTGGGCGGCGCGGCCGAGTACGACAATCTCCCGTACTTCTTCACCGACCAGTACGACCTCGGCATGGAATACGCCGGACTCGCCGGCGCCGACGACACCGTCGTCCTGCGCGGGGATGTCGCGGCCCGCGAGTTCGTGGCGCTGTGGGTGTCCGACGATGCGCGGGTACTCGCCGGCATGCAGGTCAACATCTGGGATCAGCTCGACGACATCAAGGCGCTCATCACCGCGGGCCGCCCCATCGATCTCGATCGGGCGGCAGACGCCGATGTGCCGTTGACGCAGCTACTCTGATCCGACTCCCCGGGTCCTCGCACCGGCGGGTCACTGCACCGCCAGGGCATCGACCGGGGTCACCGCCACCGCGCGCCGACTCGGCGGCAGTGACGCCACCAGAGCCAGCGCGAAGGTACCCACGATGATCGATGCCAGTGCCGCCCAGGGCAATCCGAGCGGAATGCCGGACGTGAGTGCTCCGACCAGCGACTGACTGCCGACGGTCCCGAACACGATGCCGAGTGCCAGGCCGGCCGCGACCGCGGTCCCCGACATCGCCAGCGACTCCCGGAAGATCATCGAACGGATCTGTCCCGTCGTGAATCCCATCGCGCGGAGCATCCCGATCTCCCGGGTTCGCCCGATGACGGTGAGCGACATCGTCGAGACGAATCCGACCGCGGAGATGATCACCGAGATGGCGACCATGGCGATCAGGATCGCTGTGATCACCGACATCGTCTCACGGGTGGCCGCAGCGTTGGCGGGTGAAAGGTCCCAGCTGTCGACCGAACGGGTCAGCGCAGCCATACCGGTGGCGATCGTGGTCACCAGGGTGACCCCGATCAACAGACCCAGGGTCGACCGGGTGGTGCGGTGCGGGTCGCTGACCGCGTTCTTGCGGGCCACCACCGACGGCGCACCCGCGCCGAGAGTGCGTCCGCTCAGCCGCACGAGGCTCGGCACGATCAGTGGTGCGCCGATCAGTACGCCGACGGAAAATGTTGCTGCGCCGAAGAATGCGACGACGAATCCCGCAAGGCTGCCGCGCTCGCCCAACAGTGCAGCCAGCGCGAGGAGTCCGGCCCCCACGAGGAGCAGCGTCGCGGCGACGACGCGTCGGACCGTGCCGATCTCCTTTCGTGCCGGGGCGGCTGCCATACCGGTCAGCACGCCGCGGGTGCCGACCCGAGCAGCCAGCACAGCGGTGGCGACGACGGCGAGCCCGGCCACGATCACCCCGGGTGGAAACGACGGATAGTCGAGACCGGGAATGGTGCCGTTGTGTACCAATATGATTCGAATGATGTCGGTGCCTGCGGTACCCAGGATCACCCCGAGGACGGCGCCGATGGCCGCGTCGAGAGCGACGGCCCGGGTCAGGCTCGCCCGCAACTGTGCCGAACTCGCGCCGATGAGCCGCAGTAGCCGTAACTGGTTGCGGCGTCCGGCGATCACGGTGGTGACGCCGTTGGTGATGACGATTGCCGACACGAACAGGGCGATCATGATGAACACCGAGGCGATGACGTCGAGGGCCGCGCCGGCGGAGCCGCCCTTGTGTGCCGAGATCACCGAGAGCATCCGCGATGTGGTGACCAGGGCGGCGCCGTAGCTGGCCGAGAGTGCCGACACCACACCGATCGTGGCGAACTCACGCAGCGACCCGACGGTCAGGCGCGTTGAGGTGGCCTTCATGCCGGAACCTCCTGCAACCCGATCAGCAGGTCGGAGATCTGGCGGGGATTCAGACCCCGGTACTCGCCGGTGATCGCGCCGTCGGTGAGGACCACGATCCGGTCGGCGTAGGAAGCGGCCACCGGGTCATGGGTGACCATCGCGATACCCTGACCGTATTCGCGGGCCGCGGTGGTCAACAGCGTCAACACCTCTCGGCCCGTACGGGTGTCGAGGGCACCGGTCGGCTCGTCGGCGAGGACGATCGTCGGGCGGGATGCGAGGGCGCGCACGATCGCAACGCGTTGTTGTTGTCCGCCGGATAGTTCCGACGGCAGATGATCGAGCCGGTCGCGCAGACCGAGCGTCGCGACGAGATGCGCGATCCACGCCTGCTGCGTCGCATCGGGCCGCACCCCGGCGAGTACGAGTGGAAGTCGGATGTTCTCGTCGGCGGTGAGGGTCGGAATCAGGTTGAACGCCTGGAAGACGAAGCCGATGGTGCTGCGGCGCAGCAGGGTTCGCGCGGTATCGTCGAGTCCGGCGATCGGGGTGTCGCCGAGCCAGATCTGCCCGGAGCTGATGTCGTCGAGTCCGGCGATGACGTTCATCAGCGTCGACTTGCCGGACCCGGAGGGTCCCATGATCGCGGTGAACTCGCGGCGATGCAGATCGAGAGAGACGTGACGCAGTGCGTGGATGGGGTTGGCGGCGTCGCCGTAGGTGCGTGACACGTCGCGCAGGACGACGGCAGGTGTGTGGGGTGCGTTCATGGGCTCGACGCTACGTTCGTGTGTCCGTGAGATCGTCGGCCGCGGTGTGGAAATCGGATACATCGCAGGTCGGTCGGTCGTACATCTGGAGATGTACCTCGGGCTGCGCAGGACGGGTGTCCCGGGTCAGACGAGGCCGTGATCGTAGGCGTACACGACCAGCTGAACACGGTCGCGCAGAGCGAGTTTGGTGAGGATGCGGGAGATGTGTGTCTTGACCGTGGCCTCGGACAGCACCTCGGCCGCGGCGATCTCTGCGTTGGACAGGCCGTGTGCGGCCCGCACCAGGATCTCGCGTTCCCGAGGGGTCAACTGTGCGTACTCCGGGCCGGGTTCTCCCGCGCGTGTCCGATGTGTCTCGAACAACCGACGGGTCGCCGATGCGGCGACCACCTGGCTGCCGTCGACGACGGCGCGGATGGCGGCGAGGAGGAAGTCGGGCTGGGCGTCCTTGAGCACGAACCCGCTGGCACCGGCGGCGATCGCCGACGCGGCAGCCTCATCGGTGTCGAAGGTGGTCAGTACCAACACCTTCGGTGTATCGTCGCCGAGATCGGCGATGAGGTCGGCGGTGGCGGTGATGCCGTCGACGCCGGGCATCCGCACATCCATCAACACGATGTCGGGTCGGGTGGTGCGGACCACCGAGGCAAGGCCGATCGCGGTCGACTCCTCGGTGACCACCTCCATGTCGGGTTGGCTACCGATGATCATGGCGATGCCTCCGCGGAACAGTGGTTGGTCATCGATCAAGGCGATGCGGATCATAGGGTCTGTGTCCCTCCGGATTCGTGGTTCTCTCGCGTCGTATCGGGGTGCGGTGCGGGGATCTGCAAGGAGACGAGCCACCCGTCGTCGTTGTCGCGGGCACTGCGAAGCGTTCCGCCGATCTGCGCTGCCCGCTCGGCCATACCCGCGATACCCTGTCCCGCGCCGCCCGGGGCCAAGGGATTGTCCGACAGCGCATTCCACACCGTCATCGAGCATCCGCGCGTCCACTCGATACGCACGACGACGGGTACAGCGAGGTCACCGTACTTGAGGGCGTTGGTGAGTGCCTCGCCGAGCACGCGCCCGGCGACCCGGGTGATGTTGGCATCAACCGATTCGTCGTTCCCGCTTTCCTGGTTGTCGATGGTCATGCCGGCCGCCCGCATCCGGTCGAAAAGGATGTCGCGATCCGACCGCGACGCCGACGGCACATCCTCATTGCGGAGTTGCTCGAGGAGCCCCCGGACGTCGCCGAGCGCTCCTCGCGCGGTATCGGCGATGACGTGCAACGCCTTCCGTGTGGCGTCCGGGTCGGCGTCGAGCAGCATCCGGGCACCTTCGGCCTGTGCCACCACCACGGCGAGCGAATGCGCCACCACATCGTGCATGTCGCGCGCGAGCCTGGTGCGCTCGGATTGTTCGTCGTAGAGATCGAGCAGCCGTTTGCGCTCGAGTTCGGCGATGGTCTCGGCGACCGACGCCTGCTGCACCATGCGGCGCTGGTAGCGGATGAAACCGAAAGCCCAGCCGCCGATGACGACGACGGCTGCACCGGCAAATCCGAACAGTCGGATGGCGACCGCGTTGCCCGCGGCGTCGACGTAGGCGTGCGGGAACTCCCAACCGGCCACGACACATCCGGCTATCGCCACCGCAAGGGAACCGAACCGCACCCGACGATCGGGATGTCCGCCGACGGTGGCGAACAGCGGGAAGTAGGCCAGCGAGGCGACCACCGCGATCTGGTCGGTGGATACCTGCACCGCCGCCGAGGCCAGGGCCAGCACGATCATCACGCTGGGTGCCAGCCGACGCAGCGCCAAGGCGATCGACACGACGCCCGCGGTGACCGCGGCCGACGTGGATTGCCCGAGGTGGATCGGGATGGCGACCAATGCGAACACGACCGCGATCGCCACATCGATGATCAACCCGCGACGGGTCAGACCACCGGTGGAGAGCGGATCGCGCATGGCACGATGATCGCATGAGCACCGAGGCCGCGATCGTATTGTTCGTCGCCGGTCTGATCTTGTTACTGGCATTGGTCCTCGGCGTGTGGAAGTACCAGCAGATGCTGACCGCCCCCGATCACCTCGCGCATCCCTACGTCGACATCGCCCACCGTGCGGCGCTGATGTACTCCTTTGCCACGGCCCTGCTTGCTGCGCTCGTGCAGTTCAGCGCGTGGCCCGCGTGGCTCGATCTCGTGGCCGCCGGCATCCCAATCGTGTTCTTCCTCGGCGCAATCCTCACCTACATCGGGCACGGCATGCGTCGCGACACCACCAATCAGTTCGCGCACCCCGACCGAGCCCTACGCCTATCGATGGCCGCACTCATCCTCGGTGAGGTCGGTGGTGTGACAGTACTTCTCATCGGTTTCGCAGTGGGCCAATTCGGTTAGGTCTTCCGACGAGCGGATGCCCTCCTTTCCCCGGATGGTCGACCCTTCCCCCGATGGTCGAGGTGCGAGCCGCGTGCGGCGAGCCTCGAGACCGGTTGCGCCGGTGCTGGTTCCGGCTCGGCGGGTGGTGCGGATACTCATCGGTGAGCGGGGTCTCGAGGCCTCGTCGCTGGCGCTCCTCGGCACCTCGACCATCGGAAAGGATCTCCCGATGCTCGACCGTTCCTTCCCGATGGTCGAGGTGCGAGCCGCGTGCGGCGAGCCTCGAGACCCGGGAGATGACAAGCATCGCAACCACATCCACTACCCACTCGACGACTTGTCCACAGATTTCCCCGGCCTGGCATTCGCCGGGACGGTTTTGTCGGTACCCCTTCGTACACTTGTGCCCATAGGTTGGATCACCGATCGCGGGAGGGAGGTTTCTGGTGTCGACGACGTTGACGTTCACCGATCCGGATGCCGATGCTGCCGCGATCACAGCCATGTCCCGCGATGAGCTCACCGAGACCGGCCCGGAGTTGTTGCGTCAATCGCGTAAGTACGAGGCCCGGACGGTGCTGGCTGCCGCCGCTCTGGCGGAGCGGGTATTTCACGAGCATCTCGCCGATCGGCCCGAGAGCGGTGTGTGGGGGTCGGTCGTCGAGCATGCCGAGAGACTCGGCCGCGCCGAAGTATCGTTGCAGTTCAAGGTCTCCCGCAGCAAAGCCGGGAGTTGGATAGCGTTGACGGACCTCCTGGAGAAGCTACCGCTGATCCGCGCCGCCTACCTAAACGGGGAACTCTCCACCAACCGGGCCTCGATCATGGCGCGCGCCGCCCAACGCGGCAGCGACACCGACACCACAGACAGCGCCAGCGACAGCGTCGATACCGGTGACGAGTCCGGTGACAACGAGGAGATGACGTTCGAGGAGGTCGTCCTGGACTACGGATCCCGCGCCACGACCGATCCGGTGCTGTCGCAACAACTCGACGCCGCACTGATCTCGATGAACCCCGACAGCGTTATCGAGGACCGTGAGACCCTCACCGACCTGGTGGGGAACGTGACCATCACCCCCGACGTTGCGGGGCACTCCGCTCTGGATGCGGTTGTTCCCGCCCATTACGGGGTGTTTCTCACGACGCAGATCAACGCCCTCATCGATGAACGGACCTGCCGCAATGATCCGCGTCGAGTGGGGTCGCTGCGGGTGATCGCCCTCGGGGAGATCACCGGCGTCCCGGGCGCCCACCTCACCTGCGAATGCGGACAGGACGACTGCCCGAAAGGCAACGGCGGCGCCGTCAACAGGGACTCGGCGGAAACACCCGCTGACGCTGCCGATGCCGAGGACGCGGCAGGCTGGGACGACCTGCTCCCCGAACCTGTCGACGCCGATGCTCCTGACATCGACGACGTCGAACCTTCCAGTGCGCCAGAAACTGCCGATGAGCATGACCCTGTTGAGTTGGTGGAGCCGGTCGCCGAACCCGAGATCCCCGACCCCATGGACGAGCCGACGCCGGATGAGGTGCCGGTGGCGTTCGGACGTGCCCTGGTGGTGCCCGGCGCACCTGTACTGACGGTGTTGAAAGATCCCGACGGTGTGCTGGTGCCCCGGTTGCAGGGGTACGGGCCGATCGACCGCGACTACGCGGCCACCCTGTCCGAGGTCGCGAAGACGATCCACTACCCCGAATCTGCCCGTGCCGCGGGACCACTCATCCCGCAGATCTCCGACCGGCCCCAAGCGCCACCGGCCGACCCCACCGGACACGGTGGTCACACCGCGCCACCCCCTGGGGCATTGACCTATGCACCCAGCGCCACCTTGCGCGCTGAGGTGCTCGCCAACGATGCCTGGTGCCGATACCCCTACTGCGGGATGCCGTCACACCTGTGCGACCTCGATCATTGGCGGCCGTTCAACCATGCCGATCCCGAGGCCGGTGGGTGGACGGTGCTCGGTGATCTGATCCCGCTGTGTCGGGCCGATCACCAACGCAAACACCTCGCCGAGTGGGTACCGACGCTCTACACCCACCGCCGGGTGGAGTGGCGGAGTCGGTGGAGCGGGCGGGTGATTGTCACCTATCCGCGGTGACGGTCTCTATGTTCGTGGGGTGGAACCAGCTGTGGCTCAACGGGTCTCGAGGCTCGGCGCACGCGCCTCACACCTCGACCATCGGGAGGAAGGGTTCTCGACCATCGGGGGGAAGGTCCTCGACCATCGGGGGAATGGCCGCCGACAAAGGGGAGGCGCGCGACGCGCAGCACCGCCGGCTACGGCGCCACCGACAGCCAGTCGGCGAAGCCGGATGGGTCGTGGCGGCCGAGGGCGCCGTGCTCGAACAGGCCCCAGCCCTCTCGGGTGGTGCCGTCGGATTCGCGGCAGGTCGCGGTGCCGACGTGGTCGACCATCCCAAACGGAATGCGGCCGGCGACAGCGGGATCGGCCAGATCGTAGGTCACCCGCTCGGTGAAGCCCTCACCCTTCCACAGGCCGTGCGTCCAGTCGGGGTCACCGCCGTACCCGCCGCCGACGTGGAGCGGTGTGGCCAGCAACGACCTGACCTCGAGCGTGACCGTGCCGCCCGCGGAGTCGGTCATCTCGATCGAGGCACCGGTGGGAATCCTTGTGCCCGAGCGGTAGTGCGCGGAGACGCGCGGCCAACCGAGTTGCTCGACTCGACCGTCCTTCCAGACGCGACTGCAGTCGTTGAGGGTTCGGAATCCGTCGGGGTTCTCCTGGACGATGAGGACAAGGGCGAAGTCGTCGAACGCCATCGGGATGTAGTTCCACCACATCCCTTCGAACGGGGGGTCGGCCGGACGTCCCGCGGGTTCGGCCTCGCCGACGGGGCGGATACCCCACGAGCGGTCACGCGACCCGAGCCACGTCGCCGGGTCGACGGTGATCTCCTCACCGTCGATCACCAGCTGTCCACGCCACGTGCCGAGTTGTGCGAAACGCTGGGCGTCCAACGTGATCCGCCGACCGGTGCGCATCACGTGCGGCATTTCCTGCAGCGCGTCGAACAGTCCGGTGAAGGTGAGATCGGCAGAAATGCCGTCGGTCTCGTCGAGGACGATACGCAACGAGCGCAGAGGTTCGCTGACCTCGACACGATAGTTGCCGACATGCTGATTGAGGCGGTCGTCGTCGATCGCGTCGGACAGGTGTACCGCAGTGTGGGTGCCGCCTCGGCTGATGAGGACGAACGCATCCTTGACGCCGAGGTTCGGGTAGTACCCGATGCCGGTGATGAGGAAGATCTCGCCCGTGCGGTCGTGCGCATTGAAATAGGAGCGGTCGTAGAAGTTCCGGTCGGAGCTGCCCGGCCATGCGATCGGTTGGGGGAGTTGGTGAATGGGGAATTCGTCGGTGGGTCCGAGCATTATGGTCCTTCCTTGAGAAGACGTTCCAGCAGGGTGCGGTGATAGAAGAGTTCGGCGTCGACGTCGGCGGGCCGGGTGATCTCACCGAAATGCACGCGACGGGCGCCGGCGCGCATGAACACACAGCACCAGACGACCCCGGCGAACACCGAGAACCAGCGCAGGTCACCGAGCTCGACCCCGGTCAGTTCTCGGTAGGTGTCGCGAACGTCGTTCTCACGCAGGAAATGTGGCATGCCGGGCAGCGTGGCGAGTCCGCAGAGCTCCTGGAAGACCTGGTGGGCGAAGATCATCCACGACACGTCGAGTTCGCGTGGTCCGAGGGTGGCCATCTCCCAGTCGAGGATCGCCGTGGGCGCGAAGTCCCGGTAGATCACGTTGCCGATCCGCGCATCACCCCAGATGAGTACCGAATCCGACGCGGCGACGTCCTCGGGGAAGTGGTCCTCGAGCCAGGGGAGCGCCCGATCGACCAGTGGGGACCGGCCGATCGTCGTCGACGACTCGTACCACTGCGCCAGCCAGGCGAGGCGGCTCTTCAGGTCAGAGTCCGCAGCCGGTTGACCCTCACGTAAGAACCCGAACGTCGTCGACGCCTCGGGAATCGAGTGTAACTGGGCCACCAGTTCGATCGTCGAATCCTGCAGGGCGCGTTGATATTCCATGGGTGCGTCGAAGAGCCAGTTGTCGCCGAAGGTGTAGGGCATGACGTCGGGCGGGACGAGCCCGTCGATGCGATCCATCAGGAAGAACGGCGAACCCAACAGCGCGCCCGTCGGCTCGAGCCACCGCATCCGGGGGATCGGCAGGCCGGTGGCCTCGGCGGCGAGTCGCATCGTCTCGTATTGGTGATCGAGTCGGTAGGTGTCGAAGACGGGGATGTCCTCGGGTCGCGGCGCCATGCGCATCACCCACCGCTCGTCGGCCGGTGAACCCCCATCGGGCCAATGCGCATCGACCATGATCGTCTCCGACGACATGCCGTTCGCGTCGACGCCGGCATCGATGTGCAGCTGGGGTGTACCGCGAGGGGAGTCCCCGCGGCTGCCGATCCAGTCGGCGAGGATGAGTGGGACCTCCGAGGTGTCGCGTGCCGACCGCTGCAACGGGTCGACGTGGGTGTCGACCGTGGGGGTGTGACCGCTGTGTGGGGGCGCCGTGTCGGACATCGGTGATTCCTTCCTCATTCCGCTACGCTCGGTAGCGTTATGACAGCAGAGGACGCGAGCGCCCGCAGCGGAATCCGGAAAACCGCCGGACGGCCCCGTGACGACAGCATCGATACCGCGGTACTCGACGCGGCACGTGAACTGCTGGCCGAGACCGGATATGCAGGGGTGACGGTCGCCGCGGTTGCACATCGTGCCGGCACCACCAAGACCGCGATCTATCGGCGATGGGAGTCCAAACCGCACCTGGTACACGACGCCACGTTCGGCCGGTTCACCACGCTCGTGCCGCAGAGCGGACAGATCTCCGAGGACGTGGCACAGATGGTCGAGGAGGTGTGCGCGGTGTTCGGCAGTCCCGTGACGCGGGCGGCGCTACCGGGCCTGATCGCCGATATGGCCGCCGATCCGGCGGTGCATCAGCGAGTGCTCGCGGGCTTCGCCGGAGTCTTCGGCGGCGTCGCCGAACGTCTCATGGACGCTCGCGAACGTGGAGAACTGCGCGTCGACGTGGACCCGACGATCTTCGTCGAAATGCTCGGTGGCGCAGCCATTCTGCACACCCTCATGCATCGCGAGGACGGTCTCGACGAGGCATGGGGTGCGCAGATGTTGGCGGCGCTGTCGGCGATCGTCGTCGACGAGCCGCCGGCGCAGTGAGCGGCCTCAGCGTTTGGTGACGTCGACGGGCTCGCTCGGCCCGACCCCGGTGCCGCCCATCGACCCCGCGATCCGCTGGGCCCACTTGTAGAGCCCGAGGATGAGCAGGATGAAGAACACGATGCCGAGCCACTTGGCGTAGTTCTCGAAGGAGTCGCCGACCACCCCGAGCACGCCATCGTCCCCGGAGGCCGCGACGATCGCCGCATAGACCACGCCGAACAGACTCTCGCCGACGATCAGACCGGTGGCCATGAGCACACCGATTCGTTTCTTCTGCTCGACGTCGCCGCCCCGACGGTCGGCCCACTTGTTGTAGAACACACCGAGGATCGCGCCGACCGGGATGATCAGCGTCAACGACATCGGCAGGTACATGCCCATACCGACGGCCAGCGGAGGCAACCGCAATCGCCCGGTCGTCCGCCCGAGCACCTCGTCGACGATGATGACGCCGATCCCGATGAGTGCGCCGATGCCGAGCAGACCCCAGTCCAGCGACCCGCCGAGCACGCCCTTGGCAAGAGTGGACAGCAGTTGCGCCTGCGGCGCCGACAGGGCGTCCTCGCCGGCGCCGGGCATACCGGCAAAGCCGAACGAATCGTTCATCAGCCCGAGGATCGGCGGGATGACCGCCGACCCGAACAGCACGCCGATGATGAGCGCGACCTGCTGTTTCCACGGTGTGGCACCGACCAGCTGACCGGTCTTGAGGTCTTGCAGGTTGTCGTTGGAGATGGTGGCCACGCCGAAGACGATCGCCGACGCGAACAACGTGTACGCGATCAGTGCGTCGGTCTGGTCGCCGGTCGCGGTGCCGTAGACGACCTTGATCAGCACCGCGGCGATGATCACCACGAGAATGCCGACACCGGAGATAGGGCTGTTCGACGATCCGATCAGACCGGCCATGTAGCCGCAGACCGCCGCGACCACCAGGCCGATGATGGCGACGAACACGATGGTGACGGTGATGATGCCGCCGGCCGACCCGACGAGCGGCATCGACGACGAGCCGGCTTTCGCGGTGTGGACGAAGTCCCACAGCAGCAGCCCGATCGGGATGAGCATCACCACCACGGTGCCGATGACGTACGGGAACGGGATGTCGCGTTCGGTGATGTCGACGGTGACCCCGGCGCGGCGTGAGCGCGCGGAGGTGAGCGCGCCGGAGATGCCGGTGATGATCGGCCGCATGATCTTGAGGAGAGTCCACACGGCGGCGACGGCGATGGTCCCCGCGCCGATGAGCCGGACGTCGGAGGAGAAAACGGTGTCGATGGTGTCGCCGATGGCGCCGGTCGCGGCCGTGAAATCGCCCCACGAGTAGATCGGCATCAGGATGAAGAACGAGATGACCAGTCCCACGAGCATCGCGATACCGACGGTCAGGCCCACCAGATGGCCGACGCCGATCAGGGCCAGCGACAGGCTTGCGCCGAACATGCTTCCGCCACTGCCGATCCGGAAGACCGCCGACACGGAGTCGGTGAAAATCCGCATCTTCGCCAGCAGGGCGAACAGGGCCGATCCGACCGAACCGATGATGATCGCCTTGAGGCCGGCCCGGTTGCTCTCCACACCCTCGGAGGTCTCGCCGACTTTCAAGACCTCAGCTGCGGCAACACCTTCCGGGTACGGCAGGTCCGAGCCGGTGACCAGCGCGCGACGCAGCGGAATCGAATACATGACGCCGAGGATGCCGCCGACCGCGCAGACCGCGAGGGTGATCCAGTACGGAAATCCGGTCCACCATCCGATCATCACCAGACCGGGGATGACGAAGATGATCGCCGACAAGGTACCCGCGGCCGACGCGATCGTCTGCACGATGTTGTTCTCGACGATGGAGTGGTGGGAGAAGAAGCGCAGCACCGCCATCGAGATCACCGCGGCCGGGATGGCCGTGGCGAAGGTCAGACCCACCTTGAGGCCCAGGTAGACGTTGGCCGCGGTGAACACCAGCGTGATCAGGCCGCCGAGAATCACGCCGCGCACGGTCAATTCGCGAAGACCTGCGGTGGGCGGTGGGGCCACCACGGTCGGAGCATCGGACATGGTGGTCTCTCCTTCGCTCGGGGTCTGTCACACCATAAGCCCGGTGCCCGGCGTGGCGGGCGACCTCGGGACCGAGACGTGTCCGCCGGATGTCGCGCGTCACCTACGGTGGAGACATGCCCAGAACGATTGCCACCGCCACCGATGTCGAGAAGGCCGAGCTCGAAGAGTTCCTGCGGCCGCGCCACAAGATGTTGCTGCTCACCACCCGGGACTCGGGCGCCCCGCAGATCTCGCCGGTCAGCGGCGGCGTCGACGACCAGGGCCGCATCGTGATCGCCACCTATCCGGGACGCGCGAAAACCACGAACGCCAAGAAGCGCCCGCAGGTCAGCCTGTGCGTCATCTCCGACGAGTGGAACGGCCCGTGGGTTCAGGTCGACGGCACCGCGGAGGTCCTCGACATGCCCGACGCCGAGGACGGTCTCGTCGACTACTTCCGGTCGATCTCCGGTGAGCACCCCGATTGGGATGAATACCGTGCAGCGATGCGACTGCAGAACAAGTCGCTGATCCGGGTCACGCCCACGTCGTGGGGGCCGATCGCCACCGGCGGGTTCCCGGCGGACGTCGCCGCCGCGCTCGACGCCAAAGACGCCTGACTCAGACGCTCTCGGCGATCGCCTGCTCCAGGATCTCGAGGCCGAGCCCGAGTTCGTCGTCGGATGCGGTGAGTGGCGGTGCGATCCGGAACGTGCCGCCCATACCCGGTAGCTGCACCACATTCATGTGCAGCCCGAGCTCGAAGCACCGACGGGTCACCGCGGCCCCCAGCCGGTCGGCGCTGGCATCGGGGTCGCCGGGCTCGACGAGTTCGAGTCCCTGCAGCAGCCCGCGCCCGCGGATGTCGCCGACGACGGCGTGGCGACGAGCGATGTCGCGCAAGCCCTCCCGCAACAGTTTTCCGGCGGCGGTGGCGCGCTCGTCGAGCCGATCACGTTCCAGCACATCGAGAACGGTGTTGCCGACGGCGGCGACCAGCGGGTCGGAGACATGGGTGGTGAAGAACAAGAACCCACGGTCGTGGGCGGTCTGCTCGATCTCCGCCGAGGTGATGGTCGCCGCGAGCGGCAGACCGGCGCCCAGCGTCTTGGACAGGGTGAGGATGTCGGGGAGGACGCCGTCGCGCTGAAAGGCATACCAATTGCCGGTGCGACACAACCCGGTCTGCGCCTCGTCGAGGATGAGGAGCATGTCGCGATCACGGCATTTGCGTTGCAGTGCAGCCAGATAGCCCGGCGGCAGATCGATGACACCTCCGGAGGAGAGGATCGGCTCGACGATGCATGCGGCCAGCGAGCCGACGGACTGGGCGTCGATGAGCCCGAAACCGAAGTCCAGTTGACGCTCCCAATCCAGGGTGCCGTCGGGACGGGTGAAGTCGGGGCGGAACGCATCCGGGGTCGGCAGCGCGTAGTTCCCCGGTGACACCGGACCGTAACCGCCACGACCGGCGCTGTAGGTCGCTGCCGCGGCCGCATGCGTCATGCCGTGCCACGACCGCGCGAACGACACGATCTCATGCTTGCCGGTGACGAGTTTGGCGAGCCGGATCGCGGCCTCGTTCGACTCGGCTCCCGTGGTCAGCAGCAACGCCTTCTCCAGCGGCGCGGGCAACGAATCGGCCAGTCGCGCGGCGAGTTCGAGGACCGGCTCGGAGAGCATCCCGCTGAACAGGTGATCGAGCGTTGCTACCTGCCGGGACACCGTCGCCACGATCTCGGGATGCGAGTGCCCCAGGATCGCCGACATCTGCCCAGAGGTGAAATCGAGGATGCGCCGACCGTCGACCGTGTAGACGAAGCTGCCCTCGGCGCGGGCGATCAGCTCGGGCGAGAAACTCCCGCCGTAGCGAATCAGGTGCCGGGCGGGATCGGGCGGGGTGGGGTCGTGCGCCGTGTTCATGCGTTGACGGTAGTGGGTGGCGCCTGCGGTTGCGTGGAGAGGTTGGGTGGAGTGCCGCGATACTTGCGGCACTCCACCGGTTCCGGTGACGTGGAATGTCACGCCGGCACTTTGTCGAGGAATCCCCGGACGTCGTGGATCCTGCCCTGCTCATCGAGGACTATCACGTCGAAACCGACAACCACCGGCTCTGATCCGGCCGGCCCGAGCCCCCAGTGGAATCGCAGTTGCCGATGGTGAGCGTCCACGTCGCTGAGTTTGGAGAACACGAATTCGGGGAACTGTTCGTGCACGCCATCGATCACGGCGCTCACGCCGGCGTGACCGCTGACTTCCGCGAGCGGATCAACGTAGGAGACCGAAGGCGACCAGACGGCGGCAAGGAGATCCGCCCGGTCGTTCCCGGTGGCGTTCCACGTTTGCAGGTACTTCTCTGCGATGTCGTTCATCATCATTCTTCCTTCCTTGCGGGAATAGGTTTCCCGCAAGGAGTCTGACGATGACTGATGCGTGTGGGCCATGACCTTGGAGGTCATGGCCGACTGGACGTGCGCTGTCTACTCTTTCGTTCATGGTTGCGACACCCATGAACGCCGACAGTGCGGGTGCCATGCTCCGGATCTGGCGAGAGCGCCGCAGGCTCAGCCAGCAGGAGCTGTCGAACCGCTCCGGTGTGTCCAGTCGACATGTGAGCCGGGTGGAGACAGGCAAGGCGCACCCCAGCGTCGACATGCTCCTCCATCTCGCCGAACAATTGGACCTACCACTTCGAGAGCGCAATCGAGTTCTTCTTGCCGGCGGGTACGCGCCCCGGTACGAGGCCCGTGATCGGGATGACGCTTCGGTCGCGGCCGTGATGGACGGCTTACGCGATCTGCTCGATGCCCATCGCCCTTATCCTGCACTCATTCTGGACGGCTATTGGAACATCATCGACGCCAACGATGCGACGGAAGGTCTATTGGCAGGATGTGCACCCGCACTCCTCGAGCCGCCGGTCAACGTGCTGCGTGTGTGCCTGCATCCCGACGGGATCTCCACCCGCATCCGCAATCTCAACACCTGGGCCGGCCATCTGTACCGGCAGGTCACCCATCGGGCGAATCGCACTCACGATCCCCGCCATCTCGAGCTTGCCGACGACATCGTGTCGAACGTTCCAGATGTGCTCAGCGCGCCACCCGGAGCCGGGCCCGTTCTCACTCTCGAACTCGATTCCGCCGAAGGGACTCTGCGGTTCTTCAGCGTCTCGACCCAGCTGGAGACGGCGACTGACGTCTCTTTGGAGGAGCTGCATCTCGAAACATTCCTCCCGGCAGACCAGCAAACCAGGGACCTCTTCTCGAAGTGCGAGCCGCAAAGGCACACGACCACCGCTTAGTCGGTTGGGCGCAAACCCATCTCCTCCGAGGTGCGTGGTGTGACGTTGCCCAGGAACACCGCGAGGTAGAGCCACCACACGATCACCGGAACGAGGACGGTCAGGGGCAGCGCCGAATCCGGGATGACCCAGACGTCGAAGGCCGCGGCGATCGCCCCCGAGAGGACCGCGGCGGGAGCCGCGTAGGTGTAGACCTGGGCGGCCGAGGTCCACCCCCACAGCGAACACGCGACGAGGACGGCGCTGCACACCGCGGCGAGCACCGCGGTGTAGATCGGGGCGCTCGGCGGGGTGGCGTCACCCCAGAACGCGGTGACGACGATCGCGACGATGAACACCACTGCGACGACGAGGGGAACCCGCCGGCGCAGTCGTCGGCCCAATCCTTCGACGACCGGCGGGTTGTATGCCAGTGCGGGAGGCATTTTCGTGCACCGGACGGTGAGCGTGATCGCCCCACCGGCGACGAGTACCCACACGATGAGCAACGGTTCGATCTGGTAGCGCGTCACCACGCGTTCACAGGTGAGGACGCCGGTGATCACCGCGGCAGCGATACAGCCGACGCCCACCGCGGCGGTCCACTGACGCCACTTGCGTGTCTCCTCCTCCGCGAAGTGCAGGGCACCGAGCCAGGACTCGTGTGGACCGCCGGTGACGGTTTGTTCCAGCCGGCGGTTCATGTTGCGCCACTTGCTGTCTGCGGCAAGGGAACGTGCGACCAACAGAAGGCCGATGAGGCCGGTGAGAGCGGAGACGGTGTACCAGAGCACCGGGCCCGTCTCGGAATCGCCCGGCAGGAGAAAGGACGTCAGGAGAGTCGCCGCCAGCGCGATCAGCAGGCGCAGCGGGTCGACGATCAACCCCAACAGGACCGGGATGACGCGCAACAGTGCGACACCGAGGATCACGACGGACTTCTTGACTGGGCTCGGAAAGATCGACGCCGGCTGCAACGCCCGGATCACCAGACCGGACGCGCGCGACACGAGACCCACACGATACGACGACGGGAGGTCGGTGATGGCGCCGAGGCCCCGCGCGGGAATCGCTTGGGCGTCGGGGTCTTCGGTGACGATATCGCTCTGAAGTCTCTCCTTGTAGTCGTGCCGCCGCGCGTCCTGCCGCGTCTTCTGCTCGGCGTCGGCACGCGGATCGTCCGGCAGGAGGAGGTCGACGATGCCCGACGCGGCATTGACTCGGCCCCAACGCCAGTCGCTCGCACGCCACCGCCAGTCGAGAAAGCCGGCGAAGCGGGCCAGGGGTGTGCCGCAGAGTTTGTCCTCGGCGCGTTGGAGACCATCGATCTTGGTCATCCACTCGGACAACAGTTGCGGATCGATGGCGTCGATCGCGGTGTCGTGCTTGAGCCATGCCTCCAACTGGGTGGCCACGGCGTCGGCGCGAAGGGCTTTGAGGTAGTCGGAGTCGGCAGTGGCCGGCGGCTCGTCGCCTGTGATCTGGTGGTAGCGGATGACCGACTGGGTGTCGGGTCCGCCCGACACCGCGATGAGGCGCACGATCTCGTACGCGGTGTATGTGGTCTCCGCGGGAAGTCTCTGAGCCAGAGCGTGATACAAGGACTCATTCCAGAACTCCTCGTTGGCGCGCGCGCAGGCGGTCACGAGGGCTGCCAGGTGTGCGTGGAGGTGGGTCCAGATCGTGGTGAGGAGAGCCGAGGAGTCGGCGCCGGATGTGAGACTGACTCCGCTCGCCTCGGTCGACGGTGACAGGGCGCTGTAGAAGGTGGCGTCGTCGACGCTGTTGCCCTGGGCCAGTGCATTGTTGACATCAGCACTGATGGTCAGCGCGTCTTGCGCGGCGATACCGTCGACGAGTGCATCGGTCCACTGCTCTGGGTCCGCGGACACCGACGCCAGCTCGGTGTCGACGGTGAGATGACGGGCTTGCAGGAGCACGGCGCCGCAGCGATACAGCGAGGGCTTGAACGCGCTCGCGGCACCGACTCCTGCGCCCTCGAGTGCACGGGCCCAGGCGATCAGGAATTGCGTCGCATCGATGGCGGCGGTGACGTCCCCGCGGCTCATCACCGACTGGGCCTGCGCGTCGGAGCCGGCTGCCGCCGATCCTGGGGTGACCCTCGTGTAGGCCTGCGCGAGTGCATCTTTGATACGTAGGCTGATCAGCGGTTCGACGGGTGTGCGTGGCGCGGCCCGGAACGGCGGGGTGAACAGCATCGTGTGGGGTTCAGTGAGAATCTCGCTGTAATGCTGTGCGTCGGAACCGATCCGGGACTGGATGTAGCGGCTCACCGGAATGCTCGGCAGAGCACCTGGGGCGTTTCCCAACCACGCGGCGAGTTCCTCGGTGCGCCCGCGCAGTGCGAGGACTCTGTCGTTGTGCTCGCGGATGTAGGTGATCTCGTCCTCGGCCGACTCCTGTCGACTCTTCATCGACATGCCGGAGCGAATGACGTTGAGCCAGCGCGACAACTGGGCGGTTTGCTTGGCGAGCACTCGTCGCTGCGCATTGTCCGTCGCCGGCATCGGGATGGGCTCGGGTTGCGCGGGTGGTTGTGGGTCGAGGTACATCAGCACGCGCTCGGTGGGCGCGGACGCAGGGGCGCGTTGGATGGCGCGGATCGCCCGGTCGATCGGGATGTTGTCGAAGACCCCACCGTCGATGACGAGAAAAGGTGCCTCCCCGGGCGCGGTGGTGCTGCCTGCTGTGTCGTCACCCGTGGCAGCGCGAGCGAACGGAAACACTCTGTCCATGTTGGGTTTTCCGCCGGTGTTCGGCGCGATCTCCTCGGGTGAGTCGATCGAATACACCGTGGCCGGTTCGAAGGCACCCGGGAACGAGGACGTCGATCGGATGGCCAGTGCTATGGCCTGCCGAGCGATCTCGGCGGCGGCCTCGTCGTCGCCCAATCCGGGAATCGTCGAGTACTGCGAGCCGAGGCCACCGGGCCGGCGGGTGAAGGAGAACCCGCCGCGGGCGGTGGTCACCTGCTTGTCCGGGTCGGGGAGCAGGGTGGCGGCGAGTTCGACGCTCAGTGCTTGCGGTGGCGGTCGCTTCGACAGTCTCGGCGCGGCGGCGATCTTGTTCACCGCGCCGACGGCAAGGGTCAGGAATCGGCAGTCGCCGGACAACACGGAGTCGACGGCGCGAAAGCCGGACCATCGATCCGCAGCGGCATTGTCGGCGGGGCTGCGCAGCAGATCCCAGAGACCGCCGTCGTTCTCCCACGTCTCGCGGACGATGGAATCGGTGACCACCCCATAGCTTTGCGCCAGTGCGAACAGCACCGCATTGAGCCCACCCGCGCTGGCTCCGGCGAGGATGTCGAACTCCACACCCTTGTAGTGGGCTTCGCCGAGCAACTCACGATAGATCTTCGCGCGGCCCGACGTATCAGAGGTGTCATCGGTGGCCCGCCGCAACAGATCGAGTTCCGCGATCACCCCGCCGATCCATACCGCCATGCTCACTCCACCACGCATGGCGAGCGCCACGCGCAGGGTGCGGGTAGGACTCTGACTCGTGCTGGTGTCCGGTGACATCGTCGCGGTCTTCCGCCGGGGTCATCGCCCGACGCGACAACACTGATGCCTATTCAATCGCAGTCCGGACCGAATCGGACAGCATGGTGTTCCCCGGCGTCTGCGAATCGATATACGCGACGCCGGGGGCGCTACTCAGGGGTCGGCGGTACTCAGGCGTCTGCAGTTCTGCGGCCGAACTCCACGACGAGTGCGGAGTTGAAGGCGGCCAGATCGTCCGGTTTGCGGCTGGTGATGAGGGTGTTGGTCCCGTTGCGATCCACCACCACCTCTTCGTCCACCCAGTTGCCGCCGGCATTGGCGATGTCGGTCTTCACACTCGGCCACGAGGTGATCGAGCGACCCCGGACCACATCGGCTTCGACGAGGGTCCACGGTGCGTGGCAGATCGCGGCGACCGGCTTGCCCGCGTCGAAGAAGCCCTTGATGAAGTCGACCGCGGACTCGACCGTGCGCAGGTAGTCCGGGTTGGCCACCCCACCCGGCAACACGAGCGCGTCGAAGTCGTCGGGGGTGATGGTGTCGGTGGTGGCGTCGACGTCGAAGGTATCGGCCTTGTCGAGATGCTCGAACGCCTGCACGGTGCCGCTGTCGGTGGACACCAATCTCGGCGTGCCGCCGACCTCTTCGACCGCCCGCCACGGCTCGGTGAGCTCGACCTGCTCGATGCCCTCGGGTGCGACGAGAAATGCGACGGTGATTCCCTTGAGTTCTTCAGCCATGGTGCTGCTCCTTTCGCGTCTGTTCTCTCCCCCGGCTGTCCCGGTTACCCCAGAGCAGTCGCGTCCAAACCCTGTCGTGTCAGAAGCCGTGCGCTTGTACTGTCGGGCACATGACCACCACCTCGGACGTCGCCGTCATCGGCGCGGGCATCGTCGGACTGTCGGCGGCACACGCGGTACGTTCCCGTGGGTACTCGGTGACGGTCTTCGAGTCGGGAACGCCCGGTTCGGGACAGTCGGCCGGAGTATCGCGAATCTTTCGGCACGCGCACGACGATCCGCGGATGGTGGCACTCGCGGTCCGGGCGCGACGGCAGTGGCGCGACTGGGAGGACACCTTCGGTGTGCGACTCGTCAGCGACGACGGTGCGCTCGCGCTCGGACCGACCGCCGTGCGACGGCTGGCCCTCCTCGAAGATCACCCCGACATCGGGGCGCGACTCGTCGACCGTGACGAACTGGCCTCGCTGCTACCGATACTCGGCGCCTACAACGGCGGCGCGGTATTCGACCCGAATGGCGGGTCGATCGACACCCGAACGGCGATTGCGCGTCTGGCGGACGAGGCACGAGAGGCAACGACCGGGGCCGGGCTGATCGCCGAGCAGGCGATCACCGTGCGCGACCGCTCCGACGGAGTCGAGATACGCACCCCGACAACGGTATCCACGCACGCCGCGGTGGTGGTGGCAGCCGGACGCGGTAGCGCGGCCCTGGCCCGGGCGCTCTCGGTGGCGATACCGGTCGAACTCGGTGCGCACGTCCGGGTGTCGTTCGCCCTGCGCGAGGTTCCCGACCGGCTGCCGACACTGCAGGACGGCAGCGGAGCGTTCGGGGTGTCGGGCGTATATGCCGCGGCCTATCCCGACCGCTCCGCGTTCGGGCTGGGTCTCTCCGATTCGGTTGTCGCCCATGATGACGGAGCCATCGACGACGTCGACGCACTGGCCCGCTCGGCCGACAATGCGATCGCTTACGCCTCGCGAGCACTTCCCGGGCTTGTCCACGAACCGATCGGCAATGTGCACTGCTGGGTCACGCGTCTGCCCTGGGGCGACGACGGGGTGGCGATCTGGAAGTCGGGCAACGCCTACGTGATTGCCGGACACAATCTCTTCAAACACGCACCGGTCCTCGGCGAGGCGCTCGCCGAGTCGGTGGTCGCCGGGACGGTTGCCGAGCCGTTTCGCCCTGAGGATCGGCTTGGTGCCGCGGACTGAGGGGATCGATTGTGGGTCGTCAGTTGCGGGGTCGGGACACGAAATCGGTTGCGGTGTCCGCGGCGAGCGCCGCCGCCTCGGGAAGCTCGATGCCGGCGGCGAGGTGCGCGACCAGGGTTCCGGCGAAGACGTCACCGGCCCCGGTGGTGTCGACGGCGGTGACTCCGCGCACGTTGATGCGGGTGACCCGGCCGTCGTCGACGACGAGCACCCCCTCGGCGCCCAGGGTGATGACCGCCGACGTGCAGCGTGACCGAAGCCGTTGTGCCAGAGGCTCGAGATCGTCGGCCGTGCCGTAGTAGGCGGCCTCGATCTCGTTGACGACCAGCGGGTCGGCGAGTGTCAGTATCGAATCATCCAGTGCCGCAACTGGACTGGGATTGAGGGCGAAGCGCCTTAGATGGGCTCGGCACCACCGTGCCGCGGCGTCGGTGACTTCGCGGGGCGACTCCAACTGTGTGAGAACCACTTCGGGGTCCAGAGCGTTCAAGGACGCCGTGACGTGGTCGGCGGTCAGCTCGGCATTCGCACCGGAGAGCACGATGATCCGGTTGGTGCCGTCGGCGTCGACCTCGATGACCGCCCGTCCGCTGAGGCCGGTGACGCGACGAACGTGCTCGACGTCGACACCCTGAGCACGTTGATGTTCGAGCATCGTGGTGCCCGCCGCGTCGTCCCCGACCGCGGCGATCAGCGACGTCGAGGTGATCGCCGCCGCTGCCGCGGCCTGATTGGCGCCCTTGCCGCCCGGCCGCTCCGTCTCCGACAGCCCGAGGACCGTCTCACCGTCGGCGGGTAGACGCTCGACGTGCACCACCTGGTCGAGATTGAGGGTGCCGACCACGGCGACACGCGACGAGGAGTTCATCGTGTTAATTATGCCGGTGGGGAAAGCGGGTTGTTGTGCTCTGAGAGGCCCGAAAGTTCGGGTGTCGGGTCCGTCGGCTGTCACCGTCCACGTCTACGTGACAATCGCCCGATCCATCCGCTGGCGAGCGTGCGCACCGTACGGTTGACTGATCGTATATACCCCGCGGCCCTGCGACGGCCGAACGAGCGCCGCCACCGCGCCCGTCCGGCCTCGGTCATCGAGTCGTCGGGACGGGGATGAGGACAGGAGGACAGGCGATGGCTGCTGTGCGGCTGGGTCGTCGACAGCTCACCGACGAGGTCGCCGACCATCTGCGGACGCGCATCATGACCGGCGAGATCCGGCCGGGGGAGTTCATCCGGCTCGACGAGACCGCATCGGCGCTCGGTTGCAGCGTCACACCGGTACGTGAGGCGCTGGTGACGCTGCGCGGGGAGGGATTGGTCCGGTCGTCACCGCATCGCGGCTTCATCGTGGAGAGCCTGGGACGCGGCGACATCGTCGACATCTTCTGGATGCAGGCCGAGTTGTCGGCGCGGCTGGCGACCCACGCCATCGCCGATCCGGACCTCCCGAGAAGCCTCACCGACCTCGCCGAGATCGTCGACGACTTGGAGAAGGCGGTGACCGCGGGCAACGCCGACCGGGTCCTGGATCGCGAGTTCGCCTTTCACCGTCGGGTGAACCTGATGGCGCACAGCAAGAAGCTGGCGTGGTTCCTGTTCTCCGCCAACAAGTATTCGCCCGATGAGCTGTACGCCCAGGACTCCGAGTGGGGTCGGCAGGCGGTGGCCAGTCATCGTCGTCTCATCGGTTATCTGCGCGACGGTGACGAGAGCGCGATCCGCGAGGAGATCCACGCGCGATTCGCCGATGCCCGCGACCGACTGATCCGCAGTCTCGCGGCCGTCGGATTCTGGGACGAGGACTCCGACGCCGACTCCCGTGAGCACGCCTCATAGAGATCGCCGGCGGCCGGTCGCGTAGATTGCGGCGCATGTCGACACTCGATGGTGCCCTGCTGGTCCTGCGTTTGGCGGGTGGACATCAGGTGGCCCCGGACATCGAGACCCCGCACACCGTCCTGTACCCGGGCGCACACCGTGAGCTGCGGCGATACGGCACCGACGAGCAGTTCGCCGCGGCCCGCGCCACGGGGCGGCCGCCGGTGTTGCTCGTACCGCCGCTCGCGGTGTCGGCGCGTTGCTACGATCTCGGACCCGGTCAATCGGTGGTCGAACAGTTCCTCGAGATCGGTCGGGTGCCGTATGTGGTGGACTTCGGTGAGGTCGGTCGCGCCGAGCGGGACATGGGGTTCGAGGACTACTTCGACGACATCGTCCCGCAGGCCATCGGCCGGGTCCTCGACGACCACCCGGGCGCCGATCAGGTGGATCTGGTGGCGTGGAGTATCGGCGGAACGATCAGCTTGTTGACGGCCGCCGCGCACCCGGAACTGCCGATCCGCTCGATCGCCGCCATCGGCACACCCCTGGATTACGACGCGGTGCCTCCGTATCCGCTGGTCAAGAAGGTGATGAAGCCGACCGGCGGCAAGGCCGTCACCGCGGCATTGCGGGCATTCGGCGGCATCCCCGCCCCGCTGGTGCGCATCGCCTACCGCGGGACCGCGTGGCAGCGGGAACTGAAAAAGCCCGGCTACATCATGCGCAACGCCCACGACACCGAGGCGCTGGCACGCATGCAGGTCATCGATCGCTTCCAGAACTCGATGCCCGGATATGCGGGCAAGGTGTCGGAACAGATGTGGCAGAACTTCGTCTACCGCGGCGAACTCGCGTCCGGTGTGGTCGATTTCGGCGGACGCCGCGTGGACCTCACCTCAATCGGAGTGCCGATCGCGCTGTTCGGCAGTCACCGCGACGCCATCGCCAGCTGGCAGGCGGTGCGTCACGGGGTGGAAGTGCTCGCCGATTCTCCGCAGGTGCACTTCACCACCGTCGAGACCAGCCATCTCGGCCTGATCGCCGGTGAGGCGGCCACAAGCCAGACGTGGCCGCGGGTCGCGGAGTTCCACGCCGCGCTCGATGACTGAGCCGCTGTCAGCCGAGCGCTCTGGCCTCCACCCACTGGTGTACCAGCGGGACCACACCGGCACCCTCCCCGGACGCCGAAGCGACACGCTTCATCGACCCCGAACGGATGTCGCCGGCCGCGAACACGCCCGGTGCGCTGGTCGCCAGATTTGCCGGCGGTAGCCCGTCACCCCAGCGATCCTTGGGAACATCACGCCCGGTGAGCACGAAACCGCGTGCGTCACGGGCGATGTCGTCGGGAATCCACTCACAGTGCGGCTCCGCGCCGATGAGCAGGAACAGACCGCCGACGGCCCGCTCCTCGAGCATGCCGGTGCTGCGGTGGCGCAGCGTGATCCGATCCAACGTCGGCGATCCACCGCCGTCGACGACCTCGCACCCGCCGCACACGCTGATCCGCGGGTGATAGGCGATCTCGCCGATCAGGTACTGCGACATCGTCGAGGTGAGGTCGGCGCGCCGAACGACAATCGTCACCGATCGCGCAAATCGGGCGAGGTGGATCGCGGCCTGCCCGGCGGAGTTGCCGCCGCCGACGACGATGACGTCGCGACCTTCCATCTCGCGGGCCGCCGACATCGCCGCCCCATAGAACACCCCGAGTCCGACGAGTGCTTCGAGGGAGTCGACGCCGAGCCGGCGGTAGGCGACCCCGCTGGCGATGAGTACCGCGTGTGCGCGCACGTCGCCACCATCGGTGATCAGACAATGCGGCCGGTTCTCGACGCCGACATCGAGTCGTTCGACGGCCCATCCCGAATAGAACCGCGCGCCGAAGCGCACCGCCTGGGTGCGGGCGCGCTGGGCCAGCCGCATGCCGGAGATGCCGCGCGGGAAGCCGAGGTAGTTGCGGATCATCGAACTCGTGCCGGCCTGGCCGCCGATCGCCGAGGACTCGATGACCACCGTCGACAGCCCCTCGCTGGCGGCGTAGACCGCGGCGGCCAGGCCGGCCGGACCGGCTCCGGCGATCGCGAGATCCACCACGGAGTCCTCGGCCACATCCGACGGGCGTCCGTACATCATCACCGATACATCGCGCGCCGAGTGCGGGGCGATGACCGTGCGGTGGGCCTTGCTGACCATCGACTGGACCAGGGGGAACCTCGGGCCGTCGGGGGTGTCGGTGCCGTCGATTGCGCTGTGGTCGAAGGCCGCCTGCGCCTCGCGGCCGGCGGGACTGTCGGGGGTGTGGGTGCGGTGCGGCATCCCCATGCGGTCGAGGAGGTCCCGAATCTCCAGTGTCAGTGGGCTTTCCGTGTCGGCGATGATGCGAATCGACTCGACGACGGGCGCGGCGATCGTGGCTCCCCAGTCGGAGAGCATCTCGGTGATGGCGTAGTGGAACTCCTCGTCCCGGGCTCCTCGCGGCATGAGCAGGAACGTGTCGAACTTGCCCTTGCGCAACGGAATCCGCAGTGTCTCCGACGTCGCGGCGAAGCGGTCCCAGTGGATGACGACGACGCGTCGGGCGGTGGGGACGATGCTGCGGAAGGTGCCGAGTGCCTCGAGGATCGGCATGTCCGGTAGTTCGGATTCGGCGACGATGAGCGCGATCGGTTCACCCTGCGAGGACAGTTGCCCGAGGGTGGTGATGGCCTCGATCGCCGAGGACACGCAGCGTACGTGGTAGTCGCGTCGGTACCGGCCGAACTCGTCGGACAGGGCATCGGCGTGGTTGCTGGACACCAGAAGGATGGTCGGCGTGGGTGTTTCGGGTCCGGCGGCCGTGCCGGGCATCGGTTCGGTCACGGCAGGAGGTGCGCAGACGGGGTGGTCATACCTTCCAGTGTGACACCGCACCTCACGTGTGCGCTCGGTGCGGACTCATGCGTAGGCAGGCCGGAACTCGAGAGTCAGGCCGCGTTGTGCCGCGGCCGTGCGGAACTCGCCGAGTGCTCGCTGCATGTGAAAACCGTTGGTGACGATGAGGGCGCCGTCTGCGTTGCGTGAGTTCAGGATGGCCACGGTGTTGGCGGCATTCTCTGCGGTGCTCGTGGAATTCTTCTCGTTGATCATCTGCCAAGGGGGTACGCCGCGTGTGATGAGTTCGAGATTCATGAAGCCCGCTTCACTGATCGGCAGCCACCAGGTGTCTCCGCCGGAGACGATGACCGTGTTGAAGGGGTGGGTTCGGGCCAGTTGTGCCGCTACGTCGAGTCGATCGGAAAGAATCCGGGGTATCTGCCCGCGGGGACCGACCCTCGCTCCCAGTACGACGATGTAACGATCGCCGGGGCGTTGCCACAGAAACGTGCTGAGTTCCCGATCGGTTGGGTGAGTGAGCGACCGACCGGTGTCGGCGACGTCGGCGCGCGCGTGTGGGCGGGCCATGGCGTGGTGGGTGGTCGCCGCGCACACCGCCACCGTCGTCGCGAGCGCAGCCGCCCCCGTGATCAGGCGCCTACCCATTACGGTGACCGCTCGTCGGGGACGAAGTAGCGGTATCGGTGTGGTCTGCGGCACGGTGGAACGCGGCTCGTATGTCTGCAGGCATTCGTCCCCTGTCGGACACGGTGAAACCGTGTGTGCGAGCCCATTCTCGGATCACCTGGTTCATCGGATCACGGGGACGTCGAGGTGAGCAGGGTCGTGGTGGCGGCGGAGAATGATCGACCGGCCGCGCCACGGCCAGATATCGACTGAGAACCTGCCGGAACTCTTCCGCGGTGGCGGGCGAGGTGTCGAACTCGTAGCTCATGCCGTCGAGCCCGAATGACACCGTCACGTGGGTCTCGAGGATCGAGCCGTCGAGATCGTCGATCACGACATGTGTCAGTTGCCTTCCCATTGTCCCTCTTTCGTTCGGCATCCTGCTGGGATGCTTGATCAGGTTGTCAGCCAATAGATTCCGATCACGAATGCCCACATCGGGATACTCATCGCGAAGGCGGTGAGCAGGCCCCGCATCGCCCGAAGCGATTCGTTGTCGCGATAACACGGGCAATGGCACAGCGAGCAGTCGCTGCCTGAGCGGTGGTGTTGATGCGCGCTGCGTGGGTCTCCACACCGCCCGCACGGCGCCGAGGCCGTTGGCCGTGGGCTGCTGGTGGTGCTCATACGGGTGCCTCCGATGACGGTGGTATGGGTGCTCTCGGTGCGGATGCGCGGCGCGCGCCGTGTGAGAGGGACGACGGCGCGCGCCACTGACGCCGGGTGACCGAGCGGCGTACGACGCAACTCGTGCCACCTGGCGGGTATCCGAGGTCTGACAAACGTCGTCGAAAAGTCGAACGG
Organism: Gordonia sp. L191; assembly: GCF_030077625.1. Classification (NCBI taxonomy): domain Bacteria; kingdom Bacillati; phylum Actinomycetota; class Actinomycetes; order Mycobacteriales; family Gordoniaceae; genus Gordonia; species Gordonia sp. L191. The sequence continues at coordinate 5,574,812 of NZ_CP125996.1, forward strand.
CGGGAGCGAGCCCGTGCGTGGCGATCCACGACTTCGTGGCGACGATGTGTAGAGATGTTGGCATGAAATCCGTGGTGTGTGCAAGTGCACCGACGCGGCATAAAGAATCGCGGGAGTTTTGTCCTGAGAACAGTGGGTACAAAGTCCCTATGCGCGACTCTCGCGGCGGGGAATTCGTTCACTCTGCGGCGTAGTCCGGTGTGCCATCAATGATGTCCAGCGGGCGATCGTCGGTGCGCGAGACGCGAAATAGCTTGTCGCACAGATAAAGTAATCGGATTTGAGGTCTCGACATCGAGCGTTGTTACTCTGCCGACCAGTGCGATCTGGCACACATCAGGGGTGCTCGACTTGACCCGGGTTCGTGTCGTACTTACCGTCTAGTAGGGACAGACCGACCGGTCGGTCTAATCACCACCATGCGCGACGTGAATCCCTTTAATTGCCCTAATCCGTACGAAGTCTAATAGGCACTACCCAGGAGAAAAACCGTGAACAAGAGACAAATTCGAAGTGGTGCGACAGCGTTGTTTGCCGCGTCTGCACTAGCGCTGACCGCCGGGCAGGACGCGGCGCATGCCGACGTGCTGACCTCGTCGAATACGACGGCGACGGCAGTTGTGCAGGCACGCCTGCCTGCCGCGTCGACGACCGACGGCGTCGATCCGGCGACCGAGCGTGCGGCGATCCCGCCCGGCTATGCGATCAACGATGATCAGCGAGTCCGTGATGCGGCAGCGGCGGGTGCCGTGCGCGGTGGTGTCGAGGGAGCCGCAGTCGGGGCGACAGCGGGTGCGGCACTGACCGGCGCGGTTGGTTGGCTGCCCGGTGCAGTGGCGGGTGGCCTCGCCACCGGCATCGCAGTTGGTACCGGGGTTGGAATCTACGGTGCCGCGGTGGGAACGGTCGTCGGTGGTGTGCTCGGCTGCGCGGTGGGTCTGCCGTACGTCATCGTCGGATGCGCTGTCGGGTTCCCGATCGGCGCGGCGCTCGGTGCGACCGTTGGCGGAGTGATCGGAGCCGGAGTGGGTGGCGCGTACGGGGCGGTCGCAGGAGGCGTTCCCAGCGGTCTGGTCACCAGCGCTTTGGTTGCGCCGATCGGCGCCGTTGTCGGTGCGGGTATCGGCGCGGCAACCGGCGCAGCGGTCGGTGCCGGACAAGGAGCCGCGTCGGCGATGAACGACATCAGCCGGGCCAAGGCACGGATCGACGAGCGGAACAGCCAACAAGGCGAGGCAGCGGGAACGGAGAGTGGCGGTAGCGGGCCGACAGCACGTGCGGATGCTCCGACGGCTCCGTCGGTGGCCCCCGCCGAGGGTGCACGAGCGTCGTCGTCCCGCGTGGGGCAGGTGCTTTCACCGGACGTGCTTGGCACAGACCGCGATATGAATCGCACCGCGGCGGCCATTGGTTCTCGCTGATCGCCCGAATGTGGCTCCTCGTGCCGCCGCCTCGGGTGCCGCGACGCTCGGTGACCAGGGTTGTCGTCGAGCGTCGCGGTTGTCTCTCGAGGAGTGCGGACTCCGGGGCGAGTTCGGTGTCAGAACGAATTGAGATAGTCCCGAAGAACTGGGTAGAAGGTATCGAAGGTATCCGCGATGGGCGTATCGGGATCCATCAGCGCAGCGATGTTGAGCCCGTCGACTATCGCCGACATCGCAACGGCGGCGCGGTTGATGATCTCGTCGGGAACCTCTGGATACTTACGCTTCATCCGACGGGCGAGATCCGAGCGCGCCTCGAGGTACTTGGCCGCCACGACATCGCGGCTGACGCTGCCGTCGGTCAGAGCCTCGGCCAGCATCAAGACGGAGAACTGGGCCCACATCCGGTCGTCGTCGAGCGCGGTGGCCAGGCGTGCGCTGATGGACTCGGCAATGGCGTCATCATCGGGCCCGCCGGTGTGATCGGGCTCCTCGGCGTCAGGCGACTGCGAGATGCCATGGGTCGCGTCCATCTGCGCCATCGCCTCACGCAGAAGGAGCTCTTTACTGGGAAAGTAGTGCAGCAAGCCCGACTTGCTGACACCCGCAGCCCGCGCGATCGATGCCAAAGACGCTCGCGTGTAGCCTTTTTTGGCGAATTCGGAAATCGCAGCCCGCACGATCCGGCGGCGTGAGGTACTACTGAACGGCACGTCGCAACAGTACCGACGGTCGCCGCCGCAGATGAGTCGGCTCCTGGGTAGGCTGCACGCATGGCAATCGATCCCACCGTCGCTGGTGTCACCGTCGGCCTGGTCGGCGGCTTCGGCGCTTTTCGTGCGACGGGCCGGCGCGAACTCGGCGGCGTCGTCGTCACCTCCGCCGGTGTCTACTGCACCCGCCAATGGCTGCGGCGCGGGCCTGCCGTCGCGGGCGGGCTGCTCGGTAGTTACGTTGCCGCCTTCGCCATCTCGCATCCCCTGGCGAAGAAGATCGGTGCCTGGCCGTCGGTCTTCGCAGCGACAGCGGGCGCGGCGGCGGCGACCGTCGCGATGACCTCGGCGGTCCCGGCGAAGAGCTGAGGGGCGCTCGCGGCGCCGAACTTTCTGCCACAATCGGCGAGGTGAATGCGTCCCAACCCCGCCGGGACACCCGGCCGCACGTGGTCATCCTCGGTGCCGGTTTCGCCGGTATGCATGCGGCGCGCAGCCTCCGGCGCGCGAACGCGAAGGTGACCGTCATCGATCGCGGTACCAGTCACCTGTTCCAGCCGTTGCTCTATCAGTGCGCGACGGGCCTGCTGTCGGAGGGCTCGATCAGCAGCCCGATCCGGCATCTGCTGCGCAGGCAGCGCAACGCCGACGTCTACTGCGCCGAAGCGACCGACATCGATCCCGCGGCACGCACGGTCACCGTCACCCGGCTCGACTCGTCGGTCGAGCAGGTCGGGTACGACTACCTCGTCGTCGCGGTCGGTATGCGTACTGCCTACCACGGCAACGAACACCTGATGGAGCACACCATCGGGATGAAGACCCTCGACGACGCACTTGCCATCCGTCGCAAGGTGATGGGCGCATTCGAGGTCGCCGAGACCCTGCCCGATCCCGAACGGCGCAAGCCGTGGCTGACCTTCGCGATCGCCGGCGGCGGCCCCACGGGTGTCGAATTGGCAGGCCAGATCCGGGAATTGGCGCACAACGCGTTGGAGCGGGAGTTCCGTAGCATCGACCCGGACGAGGCGCGGGTGATCCTGTTCCAGGGGGCCGACCGACTGTTGCCGTCGTTCAGTCCGTCGCTGTCGACGAGTGCATTGCGCACTCTCGAACGCCTGGGCGTGGAAACACATTTCGGGGTGCACGTCACCGACGTCGGTGCCGACACCGTCGAGATCACCGAGAAGAAGTCCGGGGAGGTGCACACCTTCGGGGCTCGTACCACGCTCTGGACGACGGGCGTCGAGGCGGTGCCGTTCGTCAAGGCGCTCGCCGACGCGGTCGGGGTGAAACAGGATCACGGCGGCACCATCCCGGTCGGGGATGACCTGTCGGTTCCGGGCCATCCGGACATCTTCGTCGTCGGCGACATCAGCTCCTACAAGGAGCTACCCGGGGTCGCGGAGGTGGCGATGCAGGGTGGCAGGCATGCCGGAGAGGTGATCGCCGGGCTCCTCGCCGGAGGCTCCGAGCGACCCGTTTTTCGGTACCGGGACTTCGGTAGCGCCGCTTACATCTCCCGGAAGAACGCGATCCTGGAGACCGGTCCGCTGCGGTTGTCGGGTCGGGTGGGCTGGCTGGCGTGGGGCGCGATCCACATCGCCTTTCTCGCCGGCGTCCGCAACCGCACCGGAACCCTGGTGACCTGGGCTGCGACGCTGCTCACCGATACCCGTCGAGAACGCGCCATCACCTACGGCGATCCGAAGACTGCGCGCAAGTCGTTCTGAGCGGGCCCGTCGAGTCGTAAAGTGAGTACCGGACGGTTCAGGCGGGCATGAACGGAGGTCGTGCATGAACGGCCGAACACTGGCGACCTCGGCACTCGGTGGATTCCGGCGGGCCCGCGTGGCCTGGCTGAAGGTACGCGGCAAGACCCCCGACGACGTCGCAGAGGCCCGGGTGGCCACGGGTAAGGCGTGGGAAGAGTTCTGCGACACGCTGAAATCGGCAGGCGCATCGATCATGTACCCGGGGACGCCGACCGATCCGCTGACCCAGGCCGAGGGTTACCGATATCTGTCGCGGCTCACCCGCGCCGGACTCGAAGCGTTTGTTGAATACGCAGACCCGCGAGCTCCCGTGCTGCGCAGGATGATTCATGAGACCGCCAAGATGGGCTCGGACAATCCCGACAACTACTACCAAAACGCGACGGTCGACGGGACGCTCACCTATCGCATCAGTGGGACGCGCGGCACCGTCGACTATCTCGGTTTCGGGACGCAGGAGGGCAATTACGGTCAGGGCGGGCAGATGCCGACGACCGGATACGTCGAGGCCTCCGACCTGCAGATCGCCGACGACGGCACCTTCGAGTTGATCGTCAGTGCGACCCGCCCGTGGCCTGAGGGGCAGGGCGGCAACTGGTTGCCGATGACCGCTGATACCGGGTTGCTGATCGTGCGACAGACCTTCGCCGACCGCACCACCGAGGTGCCCGCCGATCTGCATATCGCGCTCTACGATCCGGCTGTCGGTGCCGGCAACGATCAGGTGCCACCGCCGCCCGAGCCGCTCACCGCCGCACAACTCGACGCCGGGCTCGGAAAGGCGAGTCTGCTTGTGGCCGGCGCGTCGATGCTCTTCGCCAAGTGGGCGCACGACTTCGCCGAGCACACCAACGAACTCCCCATGTTCGATCCGGAGAAGTCGACGAAGGCCGGTGGAGACCCGAATATCATCTACTACCACAGCTATTGGCGCCTGCGAGCCGACGAGGCGCTGGTGATCGACGCGGAGATCCCCGAGTGTGAAGCATGGAACTTCCAACTCGACAACCACTGGCTCGAGTCGCTGGATTACCGGTACTCGACGATCCACGTCAACAAGCACACCGCCAAGTATCGGCCCGACAGGAGCGTGCGAATCGTCGTCGCACACACCGATCCCGGCGTGCCGAACTGGCTACACACCACCGGGCATGACTGTGGCGGAATGACTTTCCGTTGGATTCGGGCACAGGACCATCCGCAACCCCGGACCCGGGTGGTACCGGTCGCGCAGGTCCGCGAACTCTGACGGTCGGGCGTCGCGATGACCGATGGATTCGTGCCGTATCGGCGACGTGGCATCCGAGCGCTCAATCATGTTGGTGCCGAGCTGGTTAGACGTGGTCTCGGGCCGGATCTGTCCGCCGATGCCCTGCGGCGGCGTGCCGAGAGGTCGGCGGGTCGGGCATGGGAGACCGACCCGGTCACCGACGACGCTCTCGACGTGTTGACCCGTTCGATCGTCGAGGAGGCGAACCTCAGCTATTTCGGGGCGTTGGTGATCCGCGCTCGGCTGCACGGCCTGCTCACGACGCGTTTGCGGGTGGCCGCACTACTGGAGGCCGAGCCCGAAATACTCGACGAGCCGATCACCCCACCGATCGTGATCGCCGGACTGCAGCGCAGCGGAACCACCATGCTGCACCGGCTGATCGGCGCCGATCCGCGGATGCGGGCGGTGCAATCGTGGGAGGTGGTACACCTGCTGCCAAGCCGATGGGAGCGGGCAGGTGCACGGCCACGGGTGCGGATCGCACAAACCAAGCTCGCCGAACTCGCCCTGCGATACCTGAACCCGCAGTTCTTCGCCATCCACGCCGTCGAGGCCGACGGTCCAGAGGAAGATGTTCTGCTGCAGGAGTATTCACTTTTATCCCAGGTGCCGGAGGCGATGCTGAACGTACCTGCGTATGCCGAGTGGTTGGCGCGCCAGGACGCCCGACCGTCGTACGAGTATCTGAATGTGCTGTTGCAGGTACTCGCGCAGCAGGACCGACGACCGCACTGGGTGCTCAAGACGCCCGCGCATCTGGAGCATCTCGACACGCTGCTCGACGTGTTTCCCGACGCGGTCATCGTCAACACCCACCGCGACCCGGTGCGCACCACAGCCTCGTTCTCGAGCATGCTCGCTCACGGCCATTCGATGTTCTCCGACACCGTCGATGCCGCTGCCGTCGCGCGACATTGGTTGCGCCGCAACGTCGACATGACCGAACGGGCACTCGTCGTACGCCAACACCATCCGGACCGATTCGTCGACGTGCGGTACGACGACCTCATTGCCGACCCGATGGCGCAGATCGACCGGATCTACGCTGCCGCCGGCCTGGAACTCGACGGCCCGACCCGTGCCGCCATGCATCGGCACCGACAATCCCATCAGCAGAATGCCCATGGCGTGCACCGCTATTCCCTCGAAGAGTTCGGTCTCACCGAGGATGAGGTGGCCGGTGCGTACGCCCACTATCGCGAGGTGATGGGGATCTGAGAGATCCGGGTGGTCGGAACCCTTCCCCCGGTGGTCGAGGTACCCTTTTTCTGGTGGTCGAGGTGCGACGAGCGCCAGCGAGGAGCCTCGAGACCCGTTGAGCCACAGCTGGTTCCACCCCAGAGACAAAGAAGTCGTCACCGCGGATAAGTGACGATCACCTGCCCACTCCGTCGGCTCCGCCACTCCACCCGCCGATCGGTGTACAACGTCGGCACCCACTCCGCGAGGTGTTTGCGTTGGTGATCGGCCCGACACAGTGGGATGAGGTCGCCGAGCACAGTCCACCCTCCCGCCTCGGGGTCGGCATGGTTGAACGGCCGCCAATGATCAAGGTCGCACAGGTGTGACGGCATCCCGCAGTACGGGTATCGGCACCAGGCGTCGTTGGCCAGCACCTCAGCGCGCAACGCAGCGCTGGGTGCATACGTCAGTGCCCCAGGGGGTGGCGCGGTGTGGCCGCCGTGTCCCGTCGGATCCGCCGGTGGGGCTTGGGGTCGGTCGGAGATCTGCGGGATGAGTGGTCCAGCGGCACGTGCGGATTCGGGGTAGTGAATCGTCTTGGCCACTTCGGACAGTCTGGTGGCGTAGTCGGGGTCGATGGGCCCGTATCCCTGCAATCGGGGTACGAGAATCCCGTCAGGCTCGTTCAATACCGTCAGTACGGGCGCACCTGGCACCACCAGGGCCCGTCCGCACGCGGCTCGCACCTCGACCATCGGGGGGCGGTGGATCATCGGTCAGGGAATGCGCCGTCGTTCTACTCCGGACTTTTCCATCCGATGGTCGAGGCCTCGAGACCCCGCTCGCCGATGAGTGTCCGCACCACCTGTCGAGCCGAACCAGCACCGGCGCAAGCGGTCTCGAGGCTCGCCGCACGTGGCTCGCACCTCGACCATCAGGGGAGGGGGCGAGCGTCGGGGATCGAGGCGAGCGTGGGGTGGTGGAAGCGTTCGACTCTCGGGGGAGGGTCGACCATCCGGTCACGTCCCATCAGCGACCGGGGTGGAGGTGAGCGGCGTCAGGAGTCCCAGTCGACGGCATCGGCCATCTGCAGGAGACGTTGGCGGCGAGTGGGATTGGTGGCACCGACCCAAGAGATCAGTCCGAGCACGTGTGCGCGGAAGTCGGGATGGTTGGTGTGATTCTGCGACCGGGCGCCGTGTGCCGCGGCGTTGTGCAGCAGTGCGCGCAGGTTGTCGTAGGAGGTGCGTGAGATCTGGGGGCGGTCGTTGACCACCAACCCGGCAAGGCGTTGTTGTTGGTGCTGGTACATGATGCGGACCTTGTCGGGGTGGGCTGTGAACCCTTCGGCCTCAATGATCTTCAGAACCACCCACAACGTGCGATCGGCGTCCATGGAGTCTCCCGAGAGGGCGAGATCGTCGCCGTATCGGGTATAGCGCAGTCCGTTGGCACGGGCGTACCCGTCCAGCCGGCGATCGAGCCCGCGCATCACGAGGTTCGCCAGATGGGGTGACGTCGGAGCGCCCTGTGGGAGATGGCGGTCGCGCAGCAGCGCACGATGAGCCAGATCAATGCCACCGAGTTCATCGATGGGTGTTGCGGTGGTACAGAGTTCGGCAAGGATTCGGGCGATGTGTGCCGGATAGCCGACGTCATGGAACACCCTGCGCACCCGGGCAGTGGTGATGGTTTCGAAGCAATGTCGGAGGTCGGCGCGCAGTACGACGGGTCGGTCGGAGTGGGGCCACGCGAAAGCGGTGGTCGATGATCCGGCGACGAACCCGCGTGCGCAGGGATGCGCCGGGACGTGTTCCACGAGGCGCCGCAGCAGGCGGCGCTGGGTTTCGCGCATCCGCGGCTTGGGTGCTTCGATCACCCGAAAACCGTCCCGTTTGCTCCGACGCCAGATTCGATAGTGGCGTAACGGCGGTCGCGCAGTCCGCAGCCAACCGCCGCGATCGGCAAACCACTCGAGTTCTGGCACGGTGAAATCCAGCCAGTGGGCCAGCTGTGTCACGTCATAGAGGTCGGGAAGCCCTTCCGGCACAGTCCCGCTCGATTGAGGCTCCTGTGGCCGGATGATGCGCGGCGGGTCCGGCGGCAGCAACGTCCACGGTGCGAGGGCCTCGACGAGTACCGCTTCGGGATGGCGAGGTTCGGTCGGGGAGAGCTCGAACAGGCGCGGCGCCACCGCATCCGCCAGATCCCGGGCGAGCACGGCCCGCAAGGCACGGAGCACCTCCGGCCACGTCCATCCGGTGTAGATCCGCGAGAACTCGGCGGCGAGCTCGCGGACCTGACCGAAACCCAGAGTGGCGTCGGTCATCGAGTGATCCAGCCGCATCGAACGTGTCGAGTACGGGCGTTCAGAAGATGGATGACGGGTGCGGTGACCACAACCGTGGTGCGGCGCCGGCCTGCACGTGCAGCGTGCTGCACGGCGTCGGACGCAGGGCCCAACTGTGAACTGCACCCAGGGGTTACCCCTGAGACGGATCGAACCGATCCCCTCTCACCACACCCGTCGCCCATCACAAGCCATCGTGCCACGGGCGGCGTGCATAGTGGCGGACTACAACCAGTCTCGCCGCTTGAACGTGGTGTACAGGGCGATCACGGTGACCACGATCAACACCGAGCTGACCACGAAACCGGTGGTGGTCTGGAAGAACGGGAACGAGACGTTCTGCCCGTAGAAGCCGGTGATGGCGGTGGGTACGGCGATGATCGCGGCCCACCCCGTCAGCTTCTTCATCACGGTGTTCAGGCGGGCGTCGGCCAATGACAGGTTGGTCTCGAACACCGTGGTGACCATGTCGCGCAACGATTCTGTCCACTCCGCCGCCCGCAGCGCGTGATCGTAGAGGTCGGAGAAGTGGGGGTCGAGTTCCGGTGGCGCCTCGTTCTCGTAGCGGTGACGCTGGATCGCCGCGATGACCTCGCGCATGGGCACCACGACTCGACGCAGAAGCACGAGATCCTTACGGAGATCGTAGGTTCGGCGCTGTAGGGTTCGAGCGGCGACGGACTCGTCGAAGAGCAGGGCCTCGAGATCCTCGATGTCGTTGTCGAGGCGTTGGACCGCGTCGAAATGTCCGTCGACGACCACGTCGAGCAGACCGTGCAGCAACGCGCCGATGCCGTACTGTTCGCCGCCGATCTCCTCCCACCGCTGGGTCACCACGGAGATGTCGAATCCCGGTGTCATCCGCACCGTGATCAACGCGTTCTGCTTGACGAAGATCGAAACACGATGCAGAACAAACGACTTGGCGCGTTGCGCATACGCGGAGTGCTGATCCGGACGCGCTGCTGCGTAGCCGGTCGTCGGGTTCTCGTCGCCCGCAGACGGATTCGCGTCGTCACCGGTCGGGGCGGCGGTGATCGCATAGACGGTCATGAATGTGTAGTCACTGTAGTTCACGGTCTTGACGCGTTCGGCGGCGGCGATCGTGTCCTCGATCGCGAAGCTGTTGAGGTCCAGTTCCTGTGCCAGCGCCGTCAGATCGTCGTGAGACGGGCAGTCGAGATCGGCCCAGATGAGCGTGTCGGCGCAGTCGAGATGATCGGAGATGCCGTCGATCGAGAAGCCGTCGACCTTCTGGCCCTTCTTCCAGATCTGGCCGCGAATGCGTGTTCCGCGATCCGGATCCGATGTGCCCGCCATGGCATCATCGTGCCACCACCTGTGCGGTGGGCGGCGGTGCGGCTGGCAGGATCGGCGCATGGCCTCGCGCGTTCCCTCACTCACCGGCGTGCGCACGATCGCCGCGCTGTCGGTGTGTCTGACCCACGCTGCGTTCTGGACCGGGCACTACACAGACGACTACGTCGGCCGACTGTTCGCGCGCTTCGAGATCGGGGTCGCGATCTTCTTTGTGCTCTCGGGGTACCTGTTGTTCACGCCATGGGTGCGGGCGGCGCGCGAGAACACCCGCGACACGCAACTGCCGGGCGTCGGACGCTACTTCTGGCACCGGGCACGACGCATCCTGCCCGCGTACTGGATCACCGTGATCGGCGTCTATCTGCTGTACGCGATCGCCCCGCCCGGCGGCGAGGCGTCACCGACCGGCACCGGCTGGTCGGGCTTCCTGCGCAACATGACACTGACGCAGGTGTACGGGTTCGGGCACCTGCACTCCGGGCTGACGCAGATGTGGAGCCTGGCCGCCGAAGTCGTGTTCTACCTGGTCCTGCCGTTGATCGGCTGGGTCGTCGTGGTCGGTGTGATGCGTGTGTCGGGCAGGCGCGGCGGGTGGCGACCGGATCTTCTCATCGCAGCGCTGGTGCCGTTGTTGCTGGTCAGCCCGGTGTGGTCGGTCATCGTCGCGGGCAGTGCGGGGGTGAATCCGACAGCACGCCTGTGGGCGCCGGCATTCTTCGGCTGGTTCGTCGGCGGCATGTTGCTCGCGGCCTGCGCACCGCTGATCCGCCGGTGGAACACCACCGCGTGGGTGGGCATCGCGATCGCCGCGTTTCTGGTGTCCGGGGGCTCGATCGCGGGGGAGCCGACGATCACCCCGACCACGGCGTCGGCGACGATCGTCAAACATGTGCTGTACCTGGTGATCGCCGTCGGTCTCGTCGGCCCGCTCACCGGCGCCGATCAGCGATCCTGGTGGGCGCGGGTGTGTGCCAGCCGACCGATGGTGTTCCTCGGTGAGATCTCCTACGAGCTGTTCTGCGTGCACGTCGTTGTTCTCGAGGTGGTGATGGCCGCGCTCGGCTACCACGTGTTCAGCGGAAACGTGCTGATCGCGTTCGGTCTCACCGCGGCCATCAGCGTCGTGCTGGCGTGGGCGCTGCACCGTGTGACCTCGCCGCTGTGGCGTGCGCGCACACCCGGGACCGTCGGTTCCCGCAGGTAGCATGGGTGAGCAAGACGGCGCAGAAGCAGCATGGCCGACAAGCAGGGTGACGAGGCGGGAACATGATCGACGACGGCGGAATGCGGGGGGCGGCACGGATCAGCGGCCCGAGCAGCGGGGAGATCCGGCAGTGGTGTGACCGGTCGGCGATGCCCGGTGAACGGCCGGAACTGTCCGATGTGGCCGCGATCCTGGTCGCCTCGGGTTATCTCACGCCGACGGGCCGGGCAATCGTCATCCGCCGCGTGTCCACAGGTCTGCCGTTGCCGATCGTGCCGGGTGGCTTCGGCGAGATGCGGCGTCTGCAGCGAGCGATCATCCAGCTCGAGGCGCAGCAGTCGGGGCCGATGGTGCCCGGTGTGGTCGCCGCGGTGATGCGTAACCGTCTCAACGGGCTGGTTCGACGCCGCGAGGATGCGCACAAGGCGTTCGTCACCGGCAAGGGCGTCTTCGCCGGCAGCACGCGCGCCATCCGCCGCGAACGCCGCGAGAACGTCTATCTCGAGCTCGACGAGCGCGAACGGCTCTTCGCCGGGCTGCTGTGTACGCCGACCCCCAACGTGGGCACGATGCGCGCGGTGCGCCGAGCAGGCACCGTTGCGGTCGAGCGCATCGCCGGTGTCGTCGGACAGGTCGCGGCGCGGTCCGGGAATCGTCAGGTGGAGCAGTGGGCCGAGCAGGTCACCGCGGCGACCGATCGCGATGCTCAGGCGCCCGCGGTGCCCGGGTCGGCGAACTTCGTCGACGGATATGAGGCGCTGCTGTTCATCGCCGGCCACTATTACGACCGGATCATGACCAATCCCGCTTGGCGCTCAGACCATTTCGCGGTGCAGCGGACGCAGGTGAACCTGCACTCCGAACTCGCCGAGATCGCCGCCGACGTCATCGCGTTGCGTGCGGTGCGCGTCGACCTGGACCGGGCCAAGCGCAATGGTGGCTTCGACCGGGCCTTCGCCGAACAGATCGACCGCCGTGAGACCACGTTGCGGCCGGTGTGGTCCGAGCTGATCGATCGGGTGCAGGCGTTGTCCGACGTGGCTCACGTCGTCGAGTCCGCGGCAACGGAATTGCGGATTCTGGCCGAATACAACAAGGCCGCGACGATCGACGATCGGATCGACGCCCTGGTCGCCCGGTCCGGTGATCGCGAGATCTCGATGGACAATGCCAAACGGCTGTCCGAGCAGGTCCGCAGTGGTGAGGAACAGCTACGAATTTATCGGGATGTGTTGCAGGGCAACATCTCTCGTCTCTCACCAGCGGTTCCCAGGGAACTCCCCGCACGGTACGAGCCATCCTGATTCGCCGGAGCCGTCATCGCGACCAGGACCGCAGGTAGCCCTTCTCAGTGTCGGTGAGTCGACGCAAACTGTGCGCCTCGACGTCGACGACGGCCATCTGAGTGCTCGCAACACATGCCGGTTTGCTCATCGGATCGGCGTGCGCCCCCCGGATCTCGTAGCCGATGGTGAAGTCGACGGAACGAAAACCCTTGATCCACATGCCGATGCGCAACGGTGAGTCGTCGTGACGGAGCTGGCTCTGATACCGGATCTCGACGTGCACGATCATCGCGCTCTTGATCAGCGGGGTGTACTCCTCGCCCGCGGAGAGCAGCCAAGCGATCCGGGCCTCCTCCATGAGCGTGACCATCCGGGCATGGTTGATGTGACCAAAAGCATCCATGTCCGACCAGCGCACCCCGACCTCCGCGGTGAACGCGAATTCGTGTGCGCCCAAACCGCTCTCACCAGCGGTGTTTGCTGAGTTGCGGCCGGTGTTTGCGGTACTCACTGACCCACGCTCCTGAATGCCGGCTGTGAAAACACGTTCGGGTCTTCACGCTTTTGTTACCCGCTAGTAGTCTTCCATCCGCGCGGCGTCCCCGATAATGGGGGGCGGTGTACCTGCGAAGTGCGGTACCGCAATGCGTTCGTGGGCTACCGCCGTCGGCGGGTGGGATGAGGTTATTGATGATGGGCACAAGGCGAGTGGCCGCAATGGTGGCGACCATACTCGGCGTCGGCGTCCTGAGCGCGGGTTTGCTCGGTCCGGCAGTCGCGGACGCGGCGCCACGCGTCGAGGCACGCATCGTCACCACCAAACCGATGAGCGAACTGCGCACCGACGTCTGGGTGGACTCCCCGTCGATGAAGCAGCGCATCAAGGTCAGCGTCTTGACCCCCGAGTACTCCAGTGGCCCGCGCCCGACGGTCTACATGCTCGACGGCGCAGGTGCCGACGGAGACGTCAGCGACTGGATCACCAAGGGCCACGCCGGCGCGTTCTTCGCGAACAAGAATGTCAACGTCGTCCTACCGGTCGGTGGAGCGGGCACGTTCTACACCGACTGGCAGCATGCCGACCCCAAGCTGGGTAAGCCGATGTGGGAGACCTTCCTCACCAAAGAACTTCCCCCGCTGATCAATTCGCGGTTTAACGGCAACGGCCGCAACGCGGTGATCGGGTTGTCGATGGGCGGACAGGCGTCGTTCGCGCTGGCCATCCGCCATCCCGAGCTGTATTCGGGTCTCGCGTCGCTCAGTGGGTGCCCGCCGGTGTCCGGGGCGGCCAACGAAGCCTACGTGCGCACCACCGTCGGTCGCGACGGCGGCGACGCCACCAACATGTGGGGCCCGTTCGGGTCCGTCGGCTGGCAGGCGCACGACCCGAGCCTGCATCTGAACGCGTTGCGCGGCAAGGACATCTTCATCTCCGCCGGCTCCGGTGCCATCGGCCCACTGGACATCACGCGACGCATCGAGCCCGACGAAGGTCCGCCCGCAGCGGTCACCGCGTCGTCGTCGGCGCTGGAGGCCGGGGCCTACCGATGCTCATTGGAGTTCGCGTGGGACCTGCGCACCCACAACGTGCCCTACACCGACGGATTCCGCCTGATCGGCACGCACACCTGGGCCTACTGGGAGCAGGACCTGCCCGCCGCCTGGGGAACGGTCTCGCGGCACCTGTACTGAGCCGCCTGCCGCAAGAGACCTCAGTCGGCGCGGATCCACCGCTCGGCGAAGGCCAGGAAGCTGTCGTTCTCGTCGAGATGGGTGACGGTGACCCGGACGCCGTCGTCGGCGAAGGGCCGCACCACGACTCCGGCGTCGATCGCCGCGCGCGCGAACTCCGACGACCTCTCGGCCAGGTCGAGCCACACGAAATTCGCCTGCGAGTCGGGTACCCGGTAACCTGCGGCGCGGAGCCGCTCGGTGACCCGCCGGCGTTCGGCGACCACCGCGTCGGTGCGCTCGAGCAGTTCGTCGCCGGCCTCCAGGCAGGCCAGAGCTGCGGCCTGCGCGACGCTGTTGACCGAGAACGGCACATGCGCCTTACCCAGGGCGGTGATGATCTCCGGATCGCCGATCGCGTACCCGACGCGCAGGCCGGCGAGCCCGTACGCCTTGGAGAACGTGCGCAACGCGACCAGGTTCGGGAACTCGCGGCGCAATTCGAGGGCGTCGTAGGCGTGGTCGTCGTCGAGGCGGGTGTATTCGAAGTACGCCTCGTCGAGGGCGACGACGATGTCCGACGGCACCGACTGCAGGAAGGCGCGGAGATCGTCGGCGGTGACCACGGTCCCGGTCGGGTTGTTGGGGTTGCAGACGAAGATCAGGCGGGTGCGGTCGGTGACCGCGTCGGCCATGGCCGCAAGATCGTGCACGTCGTCGCCGGTGAGGGGAACCTGGACCGGTGTCGCCCCGACGAGCCGCGTCGCGAGGGGATAGGTCTCGAAGGAGCGCCAGCCGAAGACGACCTCGTCGCCGGGGCGACAGGTGACCAGGATCAGGTTCTGGCAGAGGATCACCGATCCGCATCCGACCTGGATCTCCTCGGGGCTGACGCCGAGGTTCTTCGCCAACGCGTCGGTCAGCTCGACCATCCCGTTGTCGGGGTATCGGTTCACACCGGCCGCGGCATGTGAGATCGCCTGCAGAACAGAGGGGAGCGGACCGAAGGTGACCTCGTTGCTGGCGAGTTTGACCGCGTCCGGGAACGTCTTGCCGGGGACGTAGACGGGCAGGTCGGCGAGGTCGGGACGGATACGAAAGGTCACCGTCCAACTGTAGGTCCACGGTCGTGGCGGACGATGCCCGGACCCGGCAATCCGGCTCTGACCGCGCGGTTTGCTTCTGCCGCCGGGCGGTGTGTAATCTTTCGCTTCGGCAGTTCGAAAGGACTCCGCTAGGAGGCGTGCCAGAGCGGCCGAATGGGACTCACTGCTAATGAGTTGTCTCGCTAAAACGGGACCGGAGGTTCAAATCCTCTCGCCTCCGCCGACCGCAGTCGCGCCGACCGCGGTGACAACTGAACAGCACGACAGCTGAACAGTATGACAACTAAATAACCACGCGCCCGTAGCTCAACGGATAGAGCATCTGACTACGGATCAGAAGGTTTGGGGTTCGAATCCCTACGGGCGCACTCTCAAGACCCCGCCACCGGCGACAACGGTGGCGGGGTTTCTTGCTTTCCGCATCACCGTCGGATGTCGGCCTGGTCACCGTTTTGTGGCCTTTCGCCGCCTTTGGGTCGGAACGGGCGTGAATGGTGTGCGCTGAAGTTGCTCAAGTTCTGTCAGTGGCATGCGTGTGCACCCAACGACCTCGAGAGGCTGACATGATTCCTGCACCATTCACCAAGTACGCGGCCGAGTTGTTCGGCACGTTCTGGCTTGTCCTCGGCGGCTGCGGTACCGCGGTCTTCGCTGCCAAGCAGGTTGCCGAGGGAGACGACAAGGGGACGCTCATCCAGGTGGGCGTCGGCTATCTGGGCGTCGCGCTGGCGTTCGGACTGACCGTCGTCACCATGGCCTACGCGCTCGCCCACATTTCCGGGGCGCACTTCAATCCGGCGATCTCGCTCGGCGCTGCGGTGAGCGGGCGACTCGAATGGAAGGACTTGCCGGGCTATTGGATCGCCCAGGTCGCCGGTGGTCTGCTCGCCGGTCTCGCGATCTATGGGATAGCGCAGGGTAAACCGGGCTGGACGGCCACCGGCAACATGGCCGCCAACGGATACGGCGACCACAGTCCCGGCCATTACACCCTTGCCGCGGTCCTGATCGCCGAGATCCTGCTGACCGCGTTCTTCCTCATCGTCATCCTCGGCGCGACCGACGGGCGGGCCCCGAACGGCTTCGGGCCGTTGGCAATCGGCTTCACCCTCACGCTCATCCACCTGGTGTCCATCCCGATCTCCAACACCTCGGTGAACCCGGCCCGCTCGACGGCGGTGGCGTTCTTCAACGGCGACGGCGCGCCCGGCCAACTGTGGGCGTTCTGGGTCGCCCCACTCATCGGTGGCGTCGTCGGCGGACTGATCTATCCGTTGCTCTTCGAGGACGGCAAGTTCAAGTACGGTGCGTCGGCGCCTGAGGAGACACCGGCCGCCTGACCGCGTCGGCCGCGGCGAACGCGGGCAGTTGACGAAACTCCGCAACCGGCGAAATCGGACAGCCGCTGCGAGAATCACTGCCCATGGAACTGTTGATCCTGGTGCTCGTGGGTGCCGTCATCATCACCGCGATCGCCGACCGGCGCGGCATGCAACCCGCGTTGATCATCGTGGTGGTCGCGCTGGCGGTCTCCTTCGTCCCGGGCATGCCGCATGTGGAACTCGAATCCGAGATCCTGCTGACGGTCGTGCTGCCACCGCTGCTGTACTCCGCAGCGCTGGGCTTCTCGGTGCCGAGCTTCGTGCGCAACATCAAGCCGATCCTGGGGCTCGGGGTGGCGATGGTCGTCATCACCGCCTTCGCCGTCGGGTGGATCGCGTCGTTACTGATCCCCGAGTTCACCTTCGCGCTGGCATTGTTGCTCGGGGCGATCGTCGCACCGCCCGACGCGGTCACCGCCGTGGCCATCGGACGCAAGCTCGGACTGCCGAAGCGGTTGATGGCCATTCTCACCGGCGAGAGTCTCGTCAACGACGCCGCGGCGCTGTCGCTGTTCGCCATCGCGATCTCCCAGATCGCGTCCACCCACGCGTTCATCGACAATCCGCTGGCGCTCTTCGGCTACAACGCGATTCTCGGTCCCATCGTCGGCGCCGTCCTCGGCTACCTCACCCTCTGGATTCGACGCCACCTGCGCAACCCCGCACTGGAGACGGTGCAGGGCTTCGTCGTTCCGTTCGCGGCGTTCCTCGCCGCCGAACACATGCACGCCTCCGGGGTGCTCGCGGTGGTGATCGCCGGCTTCGTGGTCGGGTCGGGGTCGGTGCACGCCGGCTATCAGACGCGGCTGCAGGAACGCTATGTGTGGAACTCGGTCGACGTGTTGCTCGAGGCATTTGTGTTCGCCTACATCGGGTTACAGATGAGGTTCATCATCGAGGATCTGCGCGAGGCGCGAGAATCGTTGCTACAGATCACCATTGCCTCACTCCTCGTGCTGGCCGTGGTGCTCGTGATCCGTCCGCTGTGCGTGTTCGCGATGTTCGGTCGTGGCTTCGTCAGCCGCCACCTCGACGCCACGGTCGCGGTGGAGATCCAGCCCACCCCGCGCCGCGGCGCCGCCGGCCGCCGCGACCCCGCGCAGGCGCCGGAGTGGTGGCGGAGCCTGCGCGAACGCATCGACAACCGACCGCTGACCTGGCAGGAGTCGACGGTGGTCGCCTGGACCGGCATGCGCGGCGTGGTCTCCCTCGCGGCCGCCTCCGGCATCCCGCTGACCGTCGCCGACGGCAGTGCGTTCCCCGAACGCTCGGCCATCCAGGCAATCGCGTTCGTCGTGGCCGTCGGGACCATCCTCATCCAGGGCCCGACCCTGCCCTGGCTCATCAACCGGCTGCAGCTGCGCAACGAGGATGAGGAACGCTACGACCACGAGCAGACCGCCCGCGCCGAGGCCATCGTGCACGGCGCGGCCGACGAGGTCATCGCGGGCTTCGTCGACAACCCGCCCACCGACCTCGACGAGGTGACCGTCGACTTCATCAAGGAGACCGTCGCACGACAGTCCCGCGACGCCGAGGAGATGCCCGACCCCGACGCGCACACCGCGCGTACCGACGCCTTCGCCGCCCTGTATCGCAGCGTGCTCTCGGCCCAACGCGACGCTCTCGTCGCGGGCAGAGAGAACGGACACCTCGAGGACGAGGCCGTCCGCGCCATGCTCGATCGCCTCGACCTGCAGGAAGCGGGCCTCACCGCCCGACTCGAGAGCCGCCTCTGAGACGTCGTCAGTAAGGTCGAAGGTGCACGTGTTGGATACGGGTGCGCCGGCTCGGCGACCCGCGGTGATCGGGAGTGGCGACATGGGACAGCCCACCGGGCAACGGCCCGACGGCGCCAACGATTACCGCATCCCGCTGCTGCCGGGCAACTATCCGCCGCTCGGCTACTCCGACCGTGGACTCCCTCGCTACACCGCCGCCGACCTCGCCGCCCGCGACGCACCGCAACCCGGTCCCCGCCCCGACGTCGCGCAGGTGCCGCCGTCGGACGGCCGGGGTGGGGTCGGCATGAGTGCGGCCAGTACGGACGCCGAGCCACCGCATCCTCCGCAGCGTCCGCGCCGCTCCGGGGAAGAGCGTGGGGTCGGCGCCACCGTGGTCATCTTCGCCGTCGTCGGCCTGGTGATCGTGGGTCTCGTCGTCTTCGGCGTCCGCTCGCTGCACCAACAACAGAACCCGACCATCACCCTGCCGACCGCCGACCCCACCAACACCTACTCGCTACCGGTGTTGCCCACCCGGCCCGGCCTGCCCTCGCAGCCCGGTGGCGACCAGCCCGGCGGTGGGTCCGGCGGTGGTTCGGGTACGACGCCGGGCGCACAGGTCACCTACACCGTCACCATCAACGGCGTCGGGACCATCCTCTACGTCGACGACGTCGGCGTCCGGACCGACTTCACCCCGCCTGCGAACTGGACGGTCACCTTCGCCGCGAGCCGCAACCCGCTGCGACTGTTGGTCGTGGCCGGCGACGGATCGTCGGCGCACTGCACGATCACCGTCGCCGGCCGACCGGTCGCCGACGACAGTGTCGAGGCCTCCTCGACCCGGCGAACGGCCACGTGCATCGCCTGACCCGCGGGTCATATCGGGGTCCTCGGCGTGTGTCGGCGGCCCGAGGTCGCTACCGTATGTGTGTGAGTTCCCCGCAAGCAGCCCCGCAGGCGTCGGCGAGCGACGCCACCGAGTTCAAGACCATGATCACGTGGCGCGGTGTCGACACCGAGCGCCTCGAACAGGTCCGCCTCAACGTCCAAGGCGCTCGGGTCAAGGCGTACGGCCGCATCATCGCCGCGGCGACCGCCGACCACGACGCGTTCTCCGCGTCATACGAGCTGGTCACCAACGATGCCGGCGTCACCAAGCGGCTGTCGATCCACCTCGTACAGGCCGGCGGTGAGACGCAGCTCGGAATGGCTCGCGACGAGGAGAACACCTGGCTCGTGCAGACTGGGGGCGAGACCGTCCGCAAGGACTTCGGTGGCGCCGAGGACGTCGACCTCGCTCTGTCGCCGATGTTCAACGCCCTGCCCATCCGCCGCCTGCATCTCACCGCGGCCGACGCCTCCGGCACCGTCGAGGTCCCCGTCGTGTACGTCTATCTGCCGACGGCGGTCGTCGAACCGGCCACCCTGCGCTACACCCCCGGCCCCGACGGGATCGGGGTGTCCTCGCCGGTCGCCACCTCGACACTGACCGTCGACGACAACGGCTTCGTCATCGACTACCCGGGACTGGCCAGCCGCGTCTGACCGGGGCGATCAGCCCAGCCATACACTCCCGCGGTGCGCCTGGCGGCGCATCTCCGCCTGCCAGCCCGCGGCGCCCGGCTCGACGTCGGTGATCGCCACCCGCGGCGCATTCGCCATCGCCTCGTAGGCGTGCCGGGCGCGGTAGCCGTCGTCGATCAGCACCTGCGTGGTGCCATGATCGCGGAGTTCGTCGCGCGCCGCGGTCAGCCGGTCGATCACCTCGCTGAGCGCGTTGAGTACCGCGATGCCATTCGCCTCGATCATCGCCCGCTGCAACTGCGGAGCGGTCCCGGCAACACGGGTGCCGTCGCGGAAACTGCCCGCGGCCAGCCGGATCGCCAACTCGCTCTCCGCGGCACCGACCGCCGCCGTCGCCGCGGCCGTCAGATGCGGCACATGCGAGATCGCGGCCACCGCGCGGTCGTGCGCGTCGTTGGCGGCGGGCACCACCGCGGCACCCAGCGCGCGCGCCAGCCCGGCGACGACCCGCCAGTCGTCGGCGTCGGTGGTGTCCTCGGTGGTCACCATCCACATCGCGTCGGTGAACAGGTCGGGATCGGTGGCCTCCCAGCCCGAGTGACTCGAGCCGGCCATCGGATGCCCGCCGATATGCCGGGCGTCGGGGAACAGGCGCCGAAAGATCTCGGCGACAGGGGTTTTCACACTGATGACGTCGGTGATCAGGCAGCCTGCCGCATTCTCGGCGATCGCCGACACGATCGGTTCGATCGTGGTGACCGGGGTCGCGAGCACGATGACCGCGTCGGTGTCGGCGGCGCGGCGCAGCGTCGCCACGAGATCGGTGGATGCGTCGTGGCCGTCGGCGCGGGCCTGCTCGACGGTCGCCGACGAGCGGTTGTAGCCGAAGGTGGAGGCGCCCGACGCATCGAGTGCCCGCATCATCGACCCGCCGATGAGGCCGAGACCGAGAATGCAGACCGGGGTGGAGCGGATGTCTGTCACCATCCCAGATTTCCACATCGCCGTGGCGCGGGTAGGACTTGGGGAGTACGCCCCCGACGGGCTACCGTGACCTGCATGGCAGGTGCCGGCGCGGGAGTATCGGGTTCCAACAGCAACGACGTCGTCGACGGCGTGGAAGGTTTCGCTGTCGCGGTGGTGCGCGAGGATGCCGCCTGGAAGGTCACCGCCCTCAAACCGGACGCCCTCACCGACCTCGATGCCGCCGAACGGCAACTGCGTGATCTGCGGTCGGCGGGCGCGGTGTTCGGTCTGCTCGACGTCGACGAGGAGTTCTTCATCGTCATCCGCCCGGCACCCGGAGGTGCGCGGATGCTCATCTCCGACGCCACCGCGGGCATCGACTACGACGTGGCCGCCGATGTGCTCGACGCCCTGAACATCGACGTCCCCGACATCGACCCCGACGAACTCGACGACGTCGACCCGTGGGAAGAGGGTGACCTCGGCATCCTGTCCGATCTGGGCCTGCCCGACGCCGTCATGGGCGTCATCGTCGGCGACACCGACCTCTACGCCGATGAGCAGATCGGGATGATCGCCGCGCGGCTCGGATTCGCCGACGAGCTGTCCCGCGTGCTCGACTCACTGGGGCATTGAGCTCCGCGACTCCCGCCGGCGCCGCGCAGATGCGGGTGTGGGAGTCGATGATGAATGCCGCCCTCGACGCGGCGGCTCTCTCCGGTGACGACGACGTACCGATCGGTGCCGTCGTCTTCGATCCCGTAGGCGTCGAACTCGCCCGCGCAGCCAACCGTCGAGAGGCCGACTCGGACCCGACCGCGCACGCCGAGATCCTCGCGTTACGCGCGGCGGCCGCTGCCTTCGGCGACGGATGGCGACTACCCGGGTGCACCATCGCCGTCACCGTCGAACCCTGCACGATGTGCGCCGGAGCCATCGGCCTCGCCCGCGTCGAGACCCTGATCTTCGGTGCGTGGGAGCCGAAAACCGGTGCGGTGAGCTCACTCTGGGACGTGGTCCGCGATCCGCGGCTGACCCATCGACCACAGGTACGCGGCGGCATCCTCGAACAACGGTGCCGAACGCTGATGGTCGAGTTCTTCACCACCCGCCGCGACCTGTGACTCTGTGGCAGATTTGACGGTGCACGACATCGGACGAATCCGTATTCCACCCCGAACCTCAGGAGGACGGCATGGCCGACGCAAGCGACAAGGTCAACGAGGTCATCGGCACAGCCAAGGAGAAGCTCGGTGAACTCGCCGACAACCCCAAGGTCGCCGAGGCCCTCGGCACGGCGAAGGAGAAGATCGGCGAACTCGCGGAGAACCCGAAGGTCAACGAAGCCCTCGACACCGCGAAGGAAAAGATCGGTGAGCTCGCCGGGAACGAGAAGGTGCAGGGCGCGCTGGGCACCGCCAAGGAGAAGTTCGACGAGGTGAGGGGCAAGTTGGGTCACTGAAGTTGGGTCACTGACGCCCCCTGTGGCGGTCGGTACGGTGGAAGGCGGGGGCAACCCCGCCCATGCGAACCGTCGAGACCAGGCGTGGACGCATCATCCGATCGCCTCGACGTGCGCGCCGTGCGCGCACCCGGCAGAGGAGGCTCACCATGGCACTATCCGATGACGCCAAGAACAAGGCCGAAGAGCTCAAGGGACGCGGGAAGGAAGCCGCAGGCAGCCTGACCGACGACCAGGACCTCAAGAACGAGGGCAAGGGCGACCAGGCCGTCGCCCAGGGCAAGCAGAAGATCGCCGACGCGGCCGACGCCGTCAAGGGAAAGGTCGACGACATCAAGGACAAGCTCAGCGGCAACTGACACCCGCCGTTTGCCCGTCTGACCAGCCGATTTAAGGCCGGGCGCGGGCCTGCGGTACAGTCTTCGGCGGTGGCGTGTCCGAGCGGCCGAAGGTGCAGCACTCGAAATGCTGTGTGCGGTAACCCCGTACCGAGGGTTCAAATCCCTCCGCCACCGCCGACAATGGCCCCCTATCCTCGCAGGTAGGGGGCCATTGTGCTGTCCGGGGAGGCTTGTGCCGTACTTATGGGTCACCAGGTGACTTGAAAGTACGGCACAACGCGCACGGCGGCCGTATCTGCCGTCGATCGTTCGTGTGAATCCCATGGACCTGGGCCGACCGCTGGTCGATGATCAACAGCATGAGCACTCCGCAGCAGCCGGGTAACGACCACAACCAGCCCGGACCGTCGAACGCGCCGACGACCCACTATCAGAAGCAGAGCCCGGGTCCGGACGGGCAGCGGACCACCGCGTACCAACGTCCGCCGGCGCCGAGGCCGACCGAGGCGCCGACGCGGGTGCACGCACGGCCACAGGTAGCGCAGCCGGCCGGTCCGCCGCGCCATATCGCACCGACCGCCCAGCCCGGCATCGCCCAGCCCGGCATGGGGCAGTCGCAGGTACCGCCCGGCCGGCCGGGCCCGCCGGCACGGTCGGACGCGCAACCTCCGGCACCGGGCGGACAAGTACCGACCGGCCGCCCCGTCGCCGACGGCGCGGCGATGAAGAAGCGCAACCCGATTGCGGTGTGGATCGGCCTGCCGCTGATCACCCTCGGGATCTACTCGCTGGTCTGGTACTACAAGATCAACAAGGAGATAGCCGCCTTCGATCGGCGCAAGGAGATCTCGGCGGTCGGGCCACTGTTGGTGATCATCTTCCTCGGTTGGACGGTCATCGCCCCGATCATCAGCTTCCACAACACCGGCAAGCGCATCCGTGAAGCGCAGCGTAGCGCCGGGCTACCCGAGACGTGTAATCCGTTGCTGTGCTGGGTACTAGGCTTCGTCTTCGGTCTGCACACCTTCTACATGCAGAGCGAACTGAACAAGATCGTCGACCGCTACGGAGCCGAACCGGGCACGACGGTGCCGCTGTTCGCCTGACTCACAGGAACGATCCGGCTCCACCGACGAGGTCGAGGAGTGGTTGGGGAAAGAACCCGAGCACGATCGTGACCGCCGTGCACAAGGCGATGGAGGTGGTCGTCAATGCGCTGGGCCGCACCACATGCGGGGCGTCGACGGGGACGTCGGAGAAGAACATGGCCACGATGATGCGGATGTAGAAGTAGGCCGCGATGGCGCTGCTGATCACACCGATCACCACCAGAATCGAACCGCCGCTTCCCGAGACCGCGGCGAACACATCGAACTTCGCGATGAAGCCACTCGTCAACGGAATGCCGGCGAACGCCAGCAGGAACATCGAGAACATCGCTCCGACAAGCGGATAGCGCCTTCCGAGACCGGCCCACTGGTCGATGCCGGTGGCCTCACGCCCGGACAGGTGCGC
Organism: Gordonia sp. L191; assembly: GCF_030077625.1. Classification (NCBI taxonomy): domain Bacteria; kingdom Bacillati; phylum Actinomycetota; class Actinomycetes; order Mycobacteriales; family Gordoniaceae; genus Gordonia; species Gordonia sp. L191. Next base: position 5,599,033 of record NZ_CP125996.1, read on the forward strand.
TCCGGTGGCCCCGCCGATGCGCGCCGACCCGGTGAACGTCGTCGGCTCGCGAACCACCGAGACCGTGGCGAACGCACCGAACGTCGAGAAGGCGTACGCGGCCAGATAGAACAGGGTGGCGCTGACGCCCGATTCGTCAAAGGCGATGAGCCCCAACAGGATAAATCCGGTGTGTGTCACCGAGGAGTAGGCGAGTAGGCGTTTGACGTCGGACTGGGTCACGGCCATCACCGCGCCGCCGAGCATGGTGACGATCGCCACCGCCCACAACACCGGTTTCCACTCGTCGGCGAGCGCACCGAAGCTTGTGTAGAAGACCCGCAACAGCGTGCCGAACGCGGCGATCTTGGTGGCCGCGGCCATGAACGCGGTCACCGGCGTGGGTGCGCCCTGGTAGACGTCGGGGACCCACGAGTGGAACGGCACCGCGCCGATCTTGAACAGCAACCCCACCGAGAGCAGCGCCAACCCGATCAGCGGGAGCAGTACCTCACCCGACGTTCCGGCGGCGGCGCGATCGACGCTGATCCCGATGACGGTCAGGTCGAGCGAGCCGGTGCCGCCGTAGACGAAGGCGGCACCGAAGAGGAAGAACGCCGACGAGAAGGCGCCCAGCAGAAAGTATTTGAGGGATGCCTCCTGGGAGAGCAAACGGCGCCGCCGGGCCAGGGCGCACAACAGGTACAGCGGCAGCGAGAACACCTCGAGCGCGATGAACATGGTGAGCAGATCACCGCACGCGACGAACAGCATCATCCCGCCGACCGCGAGCAGGGTCAGCGGGAACACCTCGGTGGTCACGCCACCGGCGCGGGTCGCCTCGAACTCGTCGTCGGAATTCGGGGTACTCGCCCCCGACGGCGTGAACATGTCGGCGCGACCGCCGGCCAGCGTGGCCTGCGCAGCAGCACCCGGCCCGTCACTGACCCGGCGTCGTGCGGCCGGTTGTCTCGCCGAACGTGTCGACGGCGCCACGACCCGCTCGAGTCCGCGTTCGGCCATGAACGCCACGGCCAGCACGGAGATCACCAGCAACAGGCCCTGCAAGAACAGGGCGGGCCGATCGAGCACCACCGCCCCGGACACCGCGGTCCGGCCCTGACCGCCGTCGGCGGTGAGATGAACTGCCAGCACGATGACCGCGATCAGCGCGGCCACCAGCCCCGCCGTCGACAGCACCAGTTGGGCGCGCCACCGGCCGGCCCGTGGCGCGAACGCCTCGACCAGCACCCCGATGACGCCGACGCCGAAGACGATCAACATCGGTGACAGCAGGGAGTATTCGACGTGGGGCGGGGTGATTGTGGCCAGTGCCGTCGTGATTTCGTCCGCAGTGGTCACGTGTGCCGCCATCACTTGCCACCTCCGTTGTTCTGGACCACCACGGCCGGTGCCGGGTCGTCGCGTCCCACGGTGGTCAGCGTGTGCGAGACCGTGGGAGTGATCAGATTCAGCAGCGGCTGCGGGAAGAACCCGAAGACGAGTAACAGGGCGAGCAGTGGCGCCACGACGAGACGTTCGCGGCCGTGCAGATCAGGCATCGTCCGGCGGGCGGCGCCGGGACCCTCCACCGGTGTCGGTGGGCCACCCATCACGCGCTGATAGAGCCAGAGAATGTAGATGGCGGACAGGACCAGCGCGCTCGACGCCGCGATCGCGGCGACCGGGTACCGGGTGAAAGTGCCGATGAACACCAGGAATTCGCTGATGAACGGCGACAGGCCGGGAAGCGACAGGGTGGCCAGCCCGGCGACGAGGAAGGTGCCGGCGAGGACCGGCGCGACCTTCGCGACGCCACCGTAGTCGGCGATCAGGCGGCTACCACGCCGCGAGACGAGGAACCCGGCGATCAAGAACAGTGCCGCGGTGGAGATCCCGTGATTGACCATGTACAGGGTGGCACCGCTCTGCGACTCGCTGGTCATCGCGAACACCCCGAGGATGATGAACCCGAAATGCGAGATCGAGGTGTAGGCGATCAACCGCATCATGTCGGTTTGTGCGATGGCCAGGATCGCGCCGTAGACGATGCCGATCACCGACAACGCGATGATCAGTGGGGCAAAGGTTTTCGACGCCTCGGGGAACAGCTGCAGACAAAATCGCAGCATCGCGAAGGTGCCGACCTTGTCGACGACGGCCATCATCAGCACCGCCGACGCCGGGGTGGCCGCCACCGCCGAATCGGGCAGCCACGAGTGGAACGGCCACAGCGGGGCCTTGATCGCGAAGGCGATCATGAAGCCGCCGAACAGCAATGCCAGTACCCCGGTGCTCGCGTCGAGGCGTCCGCCGGCCACCGCGTCGGAGATCGCCGGAAGACTGAAGGTGCCGCGGCCGTCGGCGCCGATCCCCGAGCGTGCGGTCACCACGTACAGCCCGATCACCGCCGCGAGCATCAGCAGTCCACCGAACAGGTTGTACAACAAGAACTTCACCGCGGCGGCGGCCTGCATGCCACCGCTGCCGAAACCGCCGATGAGGAAGTACATCGGGATCAGCATGGCCTCGAACACGATGTAGAACAGCAGGACGTCGGTGGCGACGAAGCTCATCAGCACCATCGCCTCGACCGCCAGCATCAACGCGAAGTAGGTGTGCGGGCCCTTCTGCCGACGTCCACCCGAATGATCCAGGGAGCCTGCATGATCGGCGTCACGCCAGCCGGCCAGCACGAGGATCGGCATGAGCACGGTGGTGAGCAGGATCAGGACCAGCCCGATACCGTCGAGACCCAGTTCGTAGCGAGCGCCGAACGACGGGATCCACCGCACGTTCGTGACGAACTGATAGCGGGGGCCACCGGGATCGAAACCGATCGCGAGCCCGACCGACACCACCAGCGCGGCCACCGTGCCGAGTAGACCCGCCCACTTCGCGAGATCGGGACGCTGCGCCGGGAGCGCGAGCACACCGACGGCGACCACCGCCGGGATCAGCCACAGGATCGTCAACCAGCCCATCGTCTACACCCCCCTGACCAGCATCAGCACGGCCACCACAACGGTCGCCCCGGCCAGCATCGACAGCGCATACGATCGGACGAAACCGCTCTGCCACAGCCGTATTCGATTCGACGATGCGGTGACCAAGGTGCCGACGCCGACCCCGGCGCCGTCGACCCCCTCGGATTCGAGGACGTCGAGACCACGGGCGAGTGCCTGACCGGGCCGCATCAACACGCGCTCGTTGAACGCGTCGCCGTAGAGGTCGCGACGTGCCGCGACCGTCACCGCGGTGACCTCGCGTGGCGCCGTCAGCGGGATCGGGGCGCGCGCGTATCGCGCCCACGCCACACCGATACCCGCCGCGACCACCACCAGGATGCCCACCGTCACCACCCAGCTGGGCACGGGCAGCTCGCTGTGATGCTCGCCGACGACGGGTGTCAGCCAGTGCACCAGCGCGTCGCCGCTGACCAGCAACCCACCCGCGGCGACCGATCCGAGTGCGAGCAAGATCATCGGGCCGGTCATCGAGGCCGGTGCCTCGTGCGGGTGTGCCTTAGGTGCCCAACGCTTTTCGCCGAAGAAGGTCATCAGCATGATGCGGGTCATGTAGAAGGCGGTGATGCCCGCACCGAGCAGCGCGGCCCCACCGAGGAGAACCCCGCGCGCACCGCCGGCACCGAAGGCCGCCTCGATGATCGGGTCCTTGGAGAAGAACCCCGAGAACGGGGGTACCCCGATCAATGCCAGATACCCGAGCCCGAAGGTGACGAAGGTGATCGGCATGAGTGTGCGCAGCCCGCCGAATCGGCGCATGTCGGTCTCGTCGTTCATCGCATGCATCACCGAGCCCGCCCCGAGGAACAACCCGGCCTTGAAGAACCCATGGGTGAGTAGATGCATGATCGCGAATGCGTAACCGGCCGGCCCCAATCCGGCGGCCAGCACCATGTAGCCGATCTGGCTCATCGTGGAGGCGGCCAGCGCCTTCTTGATGTCGTCCTTGGCGCAACCGATGATCGCGCCGAACAGCAGTGTCACCGCACCGACGACCGCCACGGCCAGGCGGGCGTCGGGGGCGACGTCGAAGATCGCGTGCGAGCGGGCGATCAGATAGACGCCTGCGGTCACCATGGTCGCCGCATGGATGAGCGCCGACACCGGCGTCGGGCCCTCCATCGCGTCACCGAGCCACGATTGCAACGGCACCTGGGCGGATTTGCCGCACGCGGCGAGCAACAGCAGGAAACCCAGTGCGGTCATGGTGGCGTGTCCGGCGGCGTCGGCACCGGCGAACACGGTGGTGAACGAGACCGATCCGAAGGTCGCGAACATGACCATCAGCGCGACCGCCAACCCGATGTCGCCGACGCGATTCACCACGAATGCCTTCTTCGCGGCGGTCGCCGCCGAGGGCCGCTGCTGCCAGAATCCGATCAGCAGGTAGGACGCGAGACCGACTCCCTCCCAACCGAGATAGAGGCCGAGGTAGGAGTCGGCGAGTACCAGCACGAGCATCGCGGCGAGGAACAGGTTGAGGTAGGCGAAGAATCGGCGACGATCGGGATCCGAGGCCATGTAACCGATCGAATAGATGTGGATCAGGGTGCCGACGCCGGTGATCAACAGGACGAAACACATCGACAGCTGATCGAGATAGAGCCCCATGTCGACACTCAAGCCGCCGCTGCCGGCGCCGGCCGGGGTGATGTGCAGCCACGTGAACAGCACCTGGTGCACGGGACGGTCGGTGGTGGACCGGCCGAGCATTCCGACGAACAGCGCGATGCCGACGCAGAACGACGCGCCGGCCAGCACGCATGCGAGGTAATGCCCCCAACGGTCGGTGCGCCTGCCCGCCAACAGCAGGACGGCCGCACCCAGTAGCGGCAGCGCGGGAACCACCCAGAGGATGCTCGCCGATGTGTCGGTGCTCATGCCGCCCTCCTCATCTCCCGGCCGTCCCTATCTCCGCAGCAGGGCGGCGTCATCGACCGAGGCGCTGCGCCGGGATCGGAAGATCATCATGATGATCGCGAGTCCGACGACGACCTCGGCGGCCGCGACCACCATCGTGAAGAACGCGATCACCTGCCCGTCGACGCTGCTCTGCATGCGCGCGAAGGTCACGAACGACAGGTTCGCGGCGTTGAGCATCAGCTCGATGCACATGAACACGACGATCGCGTTGCGCCGCAACAACACCCCGGCCGCACCGATGGCGAACAGCAGGGCCGAGAGATACAGGTAGTTCTCGGGGTTCACTTCGCCGTCCCCCGATCCGGTTGCCGGGCGCGCAATCGTGCGTTGACCGACAACTCCGACGGGGTGCCGTCGGGTAGCAGGGCGGGGATGTCGACGGCGTTGTGCCGGGCGAAGACTCCTGGACTCGGCAGCGGTGTGACGTCGATGCCCTTGCGGAACCGCTCGATCGAGATCTCCCGCTGGGTCCGCTTCGGTCCGAAGCGTTCTCGGTGCGCCAGCACCATCGCGCCCAGTGTCGCCGTGATCAGCAGGGCGCCGGTGAGTTCGAACGCCCACAGGTAGCGCACGAAGATCAGTTCGGCGATGGCCTCGACGGCGCCGTTGCTCCCCGGTGGCCGGGCTGCCACCGCGCCCGGCGGTGCGGTGATCGCGACGGTCGCCGCACCGATGCCGCCGCACAGCAACGCGCCGAACCCGATTCCCAACACCACCGCGGCAACCCGTTGTCCGCGTAGCGTTTCGACCAGGGAATCCGAGGAGTCCACGCCGATCAGCATGAGTACGAACAAGAACAACATCATCACCGCGCCGGTGTAGACCACCACCTGCACGACGCCGAGGAACAGGGCGCCCTGCGCGACGTAGAAGACGGCGAGCACGATCATCGTGGTGGCCAGGAACATCGCCGAATACACGGCCTTGGTGGCGAAGACCACCCCCAACGCGCCGGCGACGGCCACGACGCCGAGAATCCAGAACTGCACCGCCTCGCCGGTGGAGGTGCGGGCGGCGTCGGCGAGCACCGCGTCGGTCAGTGCCGCACCCGAGTGCGCCAGGATCGTCGAGGCACTCACGGCACGACCCCGGCGCTGGTGGTTCCGGTGCTGGTGGTCACGGCGTCGGTGGTCTCGGCGTCGTTGGGCTCGGTGCCGGCGGACCGGCCGGTCACGGTGCCGTCGGCGCCCACGCGTCCCAGGTAGTAGTCGGCCTCTCGTGGTGCGGTCCCCGCTGCGGCCGCAGCGCTGACATCGTGCGGTGTCGGCTCGGTGCCCGCCGGTAGTGGCGCGAGCAACTGCTGCTTCTCGTAGATGAGGTCGGCGCGGTTGTCGTCGGCGAGCTCGTAGTCGTTGGTCATCGTCAATGCCCGGGTGGGGCAGGCTTCGATGCACAGGCCGCAGCCGATGCACCGGAGGTAGTTGATCTGATAGACGCGGCCGTACCGTTCACCCGGCGAATAGCGCTGCTCGTCGGTGTTGTCGGCGCCCTCGACGAAGATGGCGTCGGCCGGGCAGGCCCATGCACAGAGTTCGCAACCCACGCACTTCTCGAGACCGTCGGGGTGCCGATTGAGTTGGTGCCGACCGTGATAGCGCGGCGCGGTGGGTTTCTTCTCCTCGGGGTACTGCTCGGTGACCGTCGGCGCGAACATCGACGAGAACGTCACCCCCATGCCGCTCAAGGGTTTGGGGGGCTTGAGGAAGTCAGGCATCGGTGGTCTCCTTCGCGGGGAGTTGGCCGGGCAGGGGTGGCACCGGGAAGCCGCCGGCCATCGGGTCGAACGGAATGTCGCTCCGGGGTGCGGGGGTCTCGGGTACCGGGACGCGCGGTGGCGCGGGGCGGACGACGCGACGAACGAGCCAGAACAACAGGAGGGCCACCACCAGCCCGACGGCCGCCGACACCAATGCCCGTGGCACCGTGTCACTCGCCGAACCGAATGCCGCGCGGATCAGCGCGACGATCATCACCCAGGTCAACGACACCGGGATGAGGACCTTCCAGCCGAGATTCATGAACTGGTCGTAGCGCAGACGCGGCAGGCTGGTGCGCAACCAGATGAAGACGAACATGAACACCCAGACCTTGAGGGTGAACCACAGGATCGGCCACCAGCCGGAATTGGCTCCGTCCCACAGACTCAGCGGCCACGGCGCCTGCCAGCCGCCGAGGAACAGCGTGGTGGCCAGTGCCGACACGGTCACCATGTTGATGTACTCGGCGAGCATGAACATCGCGAACTTCAGTGAGGAGTACTCGGTGTGGAAGCCGCCGACGAGTTCGCCCTCGGCCTCGGGGAGATCGAAGGGCGCGCGGTTGGTTTCGCCGACCATCGACACCGCGTAGATGACGAAGGACGGGAGTAACACGAGGCCGTACCAGTAGTTGTGTTGTCCGGCAACGATCTCCGAGGTCGACATGGTGCCCGAGTCGAGGAACACCGCGGCGAAGGTCAGGCCCATCGCAATCTCGTAGGAGATGACCTGTGCGGTCGAGCGCAGTCCGCCGAGCAGGGGATAGGTGGACCCGGAAGACCAGCCGGCCAACACGATTCCGTAGACCCCGATCGACGCCATCGCCAGGATGAACAGCACCCCGACGGGCAGGTCGGTCAGTTGCAGCGGGGTGTGGTGGCCGAACACCGACACCATCGGGCCGAACGGGATCACCGCGAACGCCATGATGGCCGGGACCACGGCGATGACGGGCGCGATCAGGTAGAGGACCTTGTCGACACCGAACGGTGTGATGCCCTCTTTCAGTGCGAGTTTCACGCCGTCGGCCATGCTCTGCAGCATCCCGTGCGGCCCGACCCGGTTGGGCCCGAGTCGGGCTTGCATGCGGGCCATGATCTTTCGTTCGGCGAGGATCGCGACGAGCGGATTGGCCACCAGAAAGGCGAAGACCGCCACCGCCTTGATGAGCACGAGCCACCACGGATCGTGGCCGAAGTCGCCGAGATCGGGATAGTCGGTGGCTGCCAGGTTCACGACTGCCCTTCCGCCGGACGGATGGCGACGACGTCGCCGGATTCTGCATGGAGCTGCGAACGGACATGCGAGGACACCGAATTGGTGGGCACCCACACCACGCCGTCGACCATGTCGGTGATCAGCAGCGGAAGCCGGAGTGTGCCCGAGTCGGCACCCAGTTCGACGTCGTCTCCGTCGGTGAGTCCGGCGGCGGTCGCCGTGGCCGCCGAGCATCGCGCGACCGACGGGTGCGCGGTGCCGGCGAGATACGGCTCGCCGTCTTGGAGTCGGCCGTCGTCGAGCAGCAGATGCCAGGTCGACAGCACCGCCTCGCCGGGGCCGGGTGTGCGGGCAGCCGACTCCGGGGGTACCGGTATCTCCGGTCGAGAGCCCGTCCACGGGCCGAGGCGGCCCAATTGTGCTCGAATATCGGTGATCTCGCGGCAGTCCAGCGAGACACCCGCCGCCTGCGCCAGCGCGTCGAGGACCCGATGATCCGACAGACGCCCGGTGTCGGCGAGGGCGGCCGGGAACGGTCGCGCCCGCCCCTCCCAGTCGAGGAACATCCCCGCCTTCTCCGCGGCCGCCGCGACCGGCAGCACCACGTCGGCGCGTTCGGTCACCGCCGATGTCCGGATCTCCAGGCTCACCAGGAAGCCCACCGCGTCGAGCGCGTCGATCGCCGCGGCGGGGTCGGGGAGATCGGCCGGATCGACGCCACCGACGAGCAGCGTGTCGAGGCGCCCGGTCGTTGCGGCGGAGAGGATCTCACCGCTGTCGCGTCCAGGGACGGACGGGAGATCGCGCGCCTGCCAGAGCCCGGCGACCTGAAGTCGCGCGCCGGCGTCGCTGACCGGCCGGCCACCGGGCAGCAGGGTCGGCAGCGCGCCGACCTCCACCGCTCCGCGATCGCCGGCCCGACGCGGAATCCACACCAGTCGTGCGCTGGTCCGTTCGGCGAGTCGTACCGCCGCCGAGAGCGCGCCCCGTGCGCTCGCGAGACGTTCGCCGACGATGATCACCGATCCCGAGTTGCCGAGCAACGCGGCGGTGGAGTCGTCATCGAGTACCGCGGCCTCGGCGCCCGGAACAACGGGAAGTACCGTGCCGCTGAGCTTTTCGATGCCTGGACTGCGCCACGGTGCGATGGTGTGGACCCGCGTGCCGGTGGTGCGCACCGCGCGACGCAGTCGCAGGAAGACGATCGGTGACTCCTCCTCCGGCTCGAATCCGGCGAGGAGCACGGTCGGGGCCGCGACCAGTGCGTCGTAGGTGAGGTCGTCGGCGCGGGCGGCGACGTGGCGGGTGAGGAAGGCGGTCTCCTCGGCACTGTGGGGCCGGGAGCGGAAGTCGATGTCGTTGGTGCCGAGAACGGTTCGCGCGAACCGGACGTAGGCGTAGGCGTCTTCGGCGGTGATCCGGCCACCGGTGAGGACTCCGGCACGGCCGCGGGCGGCCTGCAATCCGTCGGCGGCGGCGCGCAACGCCTGCGCCCACGACACCTCCCGCAGCTGTCCGTGCCGGTCTCGGACCAGCGGTGTGGTGAGCCGATCGGCGCCGGCGGTGTAGGCGAACGCCCAGCGTCCCTTGTCGCAGTTCCACTCCTCGTTGACGGCGGGGTCGTCGGCGGCCAGGCGCCGCAACACCTTTCCGCGCCGATGGTCGGTGCGCTGGGCGCAGCCGCTCGCACAGTGTTCGCAGGTGCTCGGGGTGGACACCAGGTCGAACGGCCGCGCGCGGAAGCGGTAGGCGGTGCCGGTCAACGCACCGACGGGACAGATCTGCACGGTGTTACCGGAGAAGTACGAGTCGAACGGGGTTCCGTCAGCGGTGCTGACCTGTTGCAGCGCACCGCGATCGGCGAGGTCGATCAGTGGGTCGCCGGCGATCTGGTCGGCGAAGCGGGTGCAGCGGGCGCACAGCACGCACCTCTCCCGGTCGAGCAGCACCGCCGAGGACAGCGGAACCGGTTTGGTGTAGGTGCGTTTGGGTCCGGTGAACCGCGAGCGTGGCCGCCCCGCGGTCATCGCCTGGTTCTGCAGCGGGCATTCACCGCCCTTGTCACAGATCGGGCAGTCCAGCGGATGGTTGATGAGCAGCAGTTCCATCACCCCGCGCTGGGCCTTCTCGGCGATCTCCGAGCCGAGCTGGGTGCGGACCTCCATGCCCTCGGTGACCGTCGTGGTGCACGAGGCGAGCGGTTTGCGTTGCCCCTCGACCTCGACGAGACACTGCCGGCACGCACCGACCGGGGCGAGCAACGGGTGATCGCAGAACCGGGGGATCTGGATGCCCGCACGTTCGGCGGCCCGGATCACCAAGGTGCCGGGCGGTACTCGCACCTCGGTGCCGTCGATGGTCGCGGTGACGAGTTCGACGGGTTCGGCGGACGAGGGCCGATCGGACAGTGCGGTCATCGGCTCGCTCCCGGGACGTACGGCGTGCGGTGGTCGGTGAAGACGGTCGACGCGGCGGGATCGAACGGGCAGCGCCCGCGCGCCTGCGGACCCGACCTGGTACGGGTGTGGGCGAGGAACTCGTCCCGGAAGTACTTGAGCGCCGACACGATCGGGCTTCCGGCGCCGTCACCGAGTGCGCAGAACGACTTCCCGACGATGCTGTTGGTGACGTCGGAGAGGACCTCGAGTGCCGCGGACATCTCGTCGGCGTCGAGGTCGCCGGACTCGATGGCACGCAACTGCTGCACCAGCCAGTAGGTGCCCTCCCGGCACGGTGTGCACTTACCGCACGACTCGTGTGCGTAGAACTCGGTCCAGCGCAACACCGCCCGCACCACGCAGGTGGTCTCGTCGAAGATCTGTAAGGCCTTGGTACCCAACATCGATCCGGCCTCGGCGACGCCCTCGTAGTCGAGCGGGACGTCGAGATGATCGGCGGTGAGCATCGGCGTCGACGATCCGCCCGGCGTCCAGAACTTGAGGTGGTGCCCGTCGCGGATGCCGCCGGCTCGATCGAGCAACTGCCGCAACGTGATACCGAGGGGAGCCTCGTACTGGCCGGGATGATTGACGTGTCCCGACAGCGAGTACAGGGTGAATCCCGGCGACTTCTCGGTGCCCATCGCCCGAAACCAGTCGATGCCGTTGCGCAGGATCGCCGGGACGCTGGCGATCGATTCGACGTTGTTGACCACCGTCGGACTCGCGTAGAGACCGGCGACCGCGGGGAACGGCGGCCGCAGTCGGGGCTGGCCGCGACGACCCTCGAGCGAGTCGAGCAAGGCCGTTTCCTCACCGCAGATGTACGCGCCCGCGCCGGCGTGCACCACGAGGTCGACGTCGATTCCCGATCCGAGGATGTCACGCCCCAGATAGCCTGCGGCATAGGCCTCGTCGACGGCCTGACGCAGGCGACGCAGCACCCCGACGACCTCACCGCGCAGGTAGATGAAGGCGTGGCGCGCCCGGATCGCGTAGGCCGCGATGATCGCCCCCTCCACGAGGGCGTGCGGAGATGCGAGCATCAGCGGCATGTCCTTGCAGGTGCCCGGCTCGGACTCGTCGGCGTTGACCACCAGATAGTGCGGTGGCGCATCCGGATTCGGGGCGTCCCCCTTGTCCTGCGGGATGAACGACCACTTCAGTCCCACCGGGAAACCCGCCCCGCCGCGCCCGCGCAATCCCGCCGACTTGACCGCCTCGATGACGGCGTCGGGAGCCATGTCCAGCGCGGCGCGCAGGCCCCGATATCCGTTGTGGCGCCGATAGTTGTCCAGGGTCCACGACTCCGGCTCGGCCCAATGCCGCGACAGGACCGGCGGCGCCGCGGGCTCAGCCTCGACCGGATACTCGGTGGGCCCGGCATCACCTGCTGCAGCATCACCTGCGGTGGGCGACGCGACCTTTCCGACTCCGGCCAATACGGCTGCGGTGTCCCGGAATCCGGCCACCGCCCGGTCACCGCGACTGGGCGTGACCTCCACCCCGGCCCGCAGGTCCTCGACGAGTTCGACCACCGACTCCGGGGTCTGCTGGTCGAAGAACTCCCAGTTGACCATCACCACCGGGGCGAGATCGCAGGCCGCGTTGCATTCGAGGTGCTCGACGGTGATCCGGTGATCCTCGGTGGTCTCACCGGGTGCGACACCGAGGTGTTCACACGCCGTGCGCAGGATCTCGTCACCGCCGAGAACCCCACAGAGGGTGTTGGTGCACACACCGATCAGATACTCACCGGTGGGCGTGCGGCGGAACATCGAGTAGAAGGTGGCGACCGCGGCGACCTGTGCGTCGGTGAGGTCGAGGATCTCGGCGCACAGTGCGATACCGGCGCGGGTGAGGTGTCCGTCCTGGGACTGCATCAGGTGCAGCAGGGGTAGCAGCGCCGATCGGGATTGTGGGTAGCGCGCGACGATCGGGGCAGCCGCCTGTCGCAGACGATCGGCGACGCCGTCGGGATAGGTTGCCGGGCCGTCGAACTCGATCGGTCCGTGCGGGCGTGCGACGCACGCTGCGGGTTCGGCCGGCGCACTACTGGTCGGGGTGGGTTCGGGTGGCGGTCCGTCGATTCCCAGCTCGAGGTACACCGGTTCGCTCATCGGTCCACGCCTCCCATCACCGGGTCGATGCTGGCCACCGCGGTGATCACGTCGGCGACCATGCCGCCCTCGCACATCGCCGCCACGGCCTGCAGGTTGGTGAACGACGGATCGCGGAAATGCACTCGGTAGGGCCGGGTTCCGCCGTCGGAGACCATGTGGACACCGAGCTCACCGCGCGGCGATTCGATCGCGGCATAGCACTGGCCCGGTGGCACCCGCATACCCTCGGTGACGAGTTTGAAGTGGTGGATCAACGACTCCATGGATTCGCCCATGATCTCGGCGATGTGGGCCGGGGAGTTGCCGAGTCCGTCGGGTCCGAGCGCGAGATCGGCGGGCCAGGCGATGTTGGCGTCGGTCACCATCACCGGTCCGGGGCGCAGCCGTGCCAGGCACTGTTCGACGATCCGCACCGATTCACTCATCTCACGTACGCGAATCATGTAGCGCCCGTAGGAGTCGCAGGTGGTCTCGGTGATCACGTCGAACTCGTAGTCCTCGTACCCACAGTAGGGTTCGGTCTTGCGCACGTCGTGCGGCAGGCCGGTGGATCGCAGGACGGGGCCGGTGATGCCCAGCGCCATGCACCCGGTGAGGTCGAGGAAGCCGACGTCACAGGTGCGTGCCTTCCAGATGTAGTTGTCGGTCAACAGGTCCGAGAGTTTGGCCAGCTGCTCGGGCAGGGCGGCGACGATCGCGGCGATCTGCTCCACGGCGCCGTCGGGGAGGTCGGTGGCCACTCCGCCCGGCCGGATGAAGGCGTGGTTCATCCGCAGGCCGGTGACGAGCTCGAAAATGTCGAGGATCTGTTCGCGAATACCGAAACCGGAGAACATCGCGGTCACCGCACCGAGTTCCATACCGCCGGTGGCCAGGGCGACCAGGTGGGAGGTGATCCGATTGAGCTCCATGAGCATCACCCGGATGACCGAGGCGCGCTCCGGGATCACCTCGGTGATACCCAGGAGCTTCTCCACCGCCAGGCAGTACGCCGTCTCGTTGAAGAACGGCGAAAGATAATCCATGCGGGTGACGAAGGTGACGCCCTGAATCCAGTTGCGGTACTCCAGGTTCTTCTCGATCCCGGTGTGTAAGTAACCGATTCCGCACCGTGCCTCGGTGACCGTCTCGCCCTCGATCTCCAGGATCAACCGCAGCACCCCGTGCGTGGACGGGTGCTGCGGACCCATGTTCACCACGATCCGTTCCTCACCGGAGTTCGCGGCGGCGCGCGCCGACACCTCGGAGACGATCTCGTCCCAGTCCTGGCCGGAGACGGTGTAGGTGTGTTCGGGGCGTGCGGCGTGACTCGGCCGCGGGTCGAGATCGGTCATGAGTATGACCTCCGGCGATCGGGTGGTGCAACCTGGGTTCCCTTGTACTCCACCGGAACCCCGCCCAGCGGGTAGTCCTTGCGCTGGGGATGACCCACCCAGTCGTCGGGCATCGAGATCCGGGTGAGCGCGCGGTGGCCGTCGAAGACGATGCCGAAGAAGTCGAAGGACTCGCGTTCGTGCCAGTCGTTGGTCGGGTAGATCTCGCACAGGCTCGGGATGTGCGGGTCGGCGTCGGGGACCGCCACCTCCAGTCGCAGCCGCCGATTGTGGGTGATCGACGCCAGCGGATACACCGCGTGGAGTTCGCGGCCGGTGTCGTCGGGATAGTGAACCCCGTTGACGCCCAAGCACAATTCGAATCGCAGTGCCTCGTGGTTGCGCAGCGTCAGCGCGACGACGGCCAGATGTCGGGCGACGACGTACATCGTCATTTCCCCGGCGTGGATCTCCACCTTCTCGATGGCCTCGTCGAAACCCGGCCCCCCGCCCGCGTCGAGTGCGGCGGAGAGCGTGTCGGCGATGTGGTCGAAGTATCCGCCGTAGGGCTGGGTCGCCGCGGGCAAGGTGACCGTCTGGACCAGCCCGCCGTATCCGGACGTGTCGCCGCTGCCGTGCACCCCGAACAGGCCGTGGCGCACCGCGATCACCTCGTCGGGTGCGGTCGTCTCGTCGTCGGTCATCGCAGCAGGCCCTTCAGCTCGATCGTCGGAGTGGCCTGCAGGGCCGCTTGTTCGGCGGCCCAGATTGCCTCTTCGCGATTGACGCCCAGTGGCATCTCGCCGATCTTGCGGTGCAGGGCGAGGATGGCGTTGAGCAACATCTCCGGACGTGGCGGACAGCCGGGGAGATAGATGTCGACGGGCACCACGTGGTCGACGCCCTGCACGATGGCGTAGTTGTTGAACATGCCGCCCGAGCTGGCGCAAACACCCATCGCCAGAACCCATTTGGGCTCGGTCATCTGGTCGTAGATCTGGCGCAGCACCGGGGCCATCTTCTGGCTGACCCGTCCGGCGACGATCATCAGGTCGGCCTGGCGTGGCGAGGCGCGAAACGCTTCCATCCCGAACCGCGCCAGATCGTAGCGACCGGAGGTGCTCGCCATCATCTCGATGGCGCAACACGCGAGGCCGAAGGTCGCGGGCCACAGCGAGCCCTTGCGCATGAATCCCGCCAGGTCCTCCACAGTGCTCAGCAGGAATCCACTGGGCAGTCTCTCTTCGAGGCCCATCGCCTACCTCCTCGCCGCGCCGGACGGGTCACGGGCACATGTGTGCCGAACTCGCTATCGGTGCGCTCCCTTGTGCTCGACTCGTGCCCGATCAGTCACGTCAGTCCCACCCCAACCCGCCGCGGCGCCATTCGTAGGCGTAGGCGACGGACACGTTCACGATGAACAGGGCCATCGCCGCCAGACCGAACCAGCCGAGCGCGTCGAAGGCCACCGCCCATGGGTAGAGGAAGACGATCTCGATGTCGAAGATGATGAACAGCATCGCGGTCAGGTAGTACTTGACCGGAATTCTCTGCACCACAGTCTGTCTCACGTCCGAGAGGGTGGACGTCCCCGCTCCGCCGCCGATGGGCTCGATACCGCACTCATAGGCATCGAGTTTGGCGCGGTTGGCCCGGCGCGGCCCCACCGCCGAGGCGATGACGACCGAGAACACCGCGAAGCCGAGCGCGATCGCGCCGAGAACGAGGATCGGAACATAGGCGTTCATCGCCGATCGACTCCCTCCGTGCGCTCGCTCAGTGGGTGTGAGCTGCTGGGTAGTAGCGGGCTGATGTGAGCTACAACACAACCTTACAAGCGCACGACGTCGTGTCGAGACATTTGGGAGAGTTTTCGGACGGTCGTCCCGACCAGGAGTCGAAATGCCTGTTCAGGACTGTTGCTGCGAGAGCTTTCCGCGCAACATGTCGCCCAGGGCTGCCGGCAATTCGATCGGATCGACCGGAAGCGTAGCGGCGGCGTCGGCCCGCGACCAGTCGGCCAGCCACCGGTCGGCGGCGCGACCGATCAGCACGAGCGTCGGCGGCCGCGGATCGTATTCGTCGCTCATCTGCTTGGCGATGCCCAGCCCACCTTCCGGCGAGGCCTCACCGTCGAGGATGGCGACATCGACGTTGCCGGCATCGAGTTGGGTGAAGACCATCGGTCCGGTCGCCACTTCCAAGAAGCTCAACTCCGGCAGATCGGGCACGGGCCGGGTGCCCAGCGCGCCGATGACCTGGCGACGGGTGTCGGCGTCGTCGGAGTACACCAACACCCGCAACACCGAAGGTCGCTGGGGCAAAGCATCATCGGTGCTGGTCACGTCGTCGGTGCCGCTCACGGGATTGATGCTACGTCAGTGTTCGGTGGAGAACCCGGTACGACGACGATGCGATTCGAGGGCGAGCGTGACCAGGCGGTCGATGAGGTCGGGGTAGGGCAGTCCGGTGGCATCCCAGAGTTTCGGATACATCGAGCCCGGGGTGAAACCGGGAATGGTGTTCACCTCGTTGAGGAGCCAGCCCCGACCGAACTCCTCGTAGAAGAAGTCCACGCGCGCCATGCCGGCGCAACGCATCGCCGTGAACACCTTCGCCGCGAGTTCGCGGACGTCGGCGGCGGCCTCCTTCGACAACGGTGCCGGGATCACCAGTTTCGCGGCGCCGGTGATGTATTTGTCCTCGTAGTCGTAGAATTCGCTGCCCGGCATGATCTCCCCGGGCACCGAGGTCTCCGGCAGCGCATTGCCGAGCACGGCCACCTCGATCTCACGGCCGTCGACCATTTCCTCGATGACGACGACGTCGTCGTAGCGCAGCGCGAGATTGATCGCGGCGTCGAGTTCGGCGGCGTCGTGGGCCTTGGTGATCCCCACCGACGAGCCCATGTTGGCGGGCTTGACGAACAGCGGAAGCCCCATCTCCTCGATTGCCCGGAAGGCGATGGTGCGCGGATCGTCGACGCCATCGCGGAACTCCAGCCATCGGCACTGCGGGATTCCGGCTTGCGCGGCAACCACCTTGGCCATCGCCTTGTCCATGCACACCGCGGAGCCGAGCACCCCGGCGCCGACATAGGGCAGCCCGAACAGCTCCAACATGCCCTGGATCGTGCCGTCCTCACCGTGCGGTCCGTGCAGCAGCGGCAACACCACCCCGATGGCGTCGTCGGACTGCCGGCGCAACTCGGCGAGCGGATCGACGGCCGTACCGGCGATCTCGAGTTCACCGGGCAGCTCGGTGCCCTCGGCGAGCGCGGCGATCACCTTGTCGTTGCGCACCCAGGTGCCGTCCTTGGCGATGCCGATCGGCCTCACCTCATACTTCGCGGGGTCGGCGGCGGCGATCACGTGCGCCGCGGTGACCCGGGAGACATCGTGCTCGGCGGACACACCGCCGTAGAGCACGATCAGACGCAGCAGGGGAGAGGCCATGGGGTCACGATAGCGTTAGGGCGTGCACATCCAGGTAAGTGAGATCGCCGACGCCGTCGGCGGAGAGCTGACCAACGGCGAAGACGTGACGGTCGACGGTGCGACCATCGATTCGCGTGCCGTCGCCGCCGGGCAACTGTTCGTCCCGATCGTCGCCGTCCGCGACGGACACGATTTCATCGGTTCGGCCGTCGCCGCGGGCGCCACGGCGTACCTCACCTCGCAGCCCCCGCGCACCGACGTCGCCGCCGCCGCGATCACCTGCGCCGACACTGCGGCCGCGCTCGCCGACGTCGGACGACTGGTGCGTCGCCGGCTGCCCGAACGGGTCGTCGGGGTGACGGGGTCGGTCGGCAAGACCTCCACCAAGGACCTGCTCGCCGGGGTGCTCGCGACGACCTTCGTCACTGCCGCCAGCGAGAAATCGTTCAACAACGAACTGGGCCTGCCACTGACGCTGGCGAACGCCCCCGACGACACCGAGGCCGTCGTCGTCGAGATGGGCGCGCGCGGCGTCGGACACATCGCCGAGTTGTGCTCCATCGCCCGCCCGACCGTCGGGATCGTGACCCGCGTCGAGGGCGTCCACCTGGAATTGTTCGGCGACATCGACGCCGTCGGCCGGGCAAAGGGCGAACTCGTCGAGTCGCTGCCCGCCGACGGCATCGCCGTCCTCAACGCCGACCACGAGCGCGTGATCGCGATGGCCGAGCGCACCTCGGCGCAGGTGCTGAGCTACGGGCTGACCCCGTCGGCCGACGTCAGCGCCACCGACATCACCGTCGACGCGGCCCTGCGTGCGTCGTTCCGGCTGCACACGCCGTGGGGGTCGACGCAGGTCAGTCTGGGTGCGCGCGGCGAACACCAGGTGTCCAACGCGCTGGCCGCGGCCGCGGCCGCCGGCGGGCTGGGGGTGCCCGTCGAGGTCATGGCCGACGGCCTGCTCGGTGCGGCGCTGTCGGGGTTGCGGATGGAACTGCACACCACCGACGCCGGTGTCACGATCCTCAACGACGCCTACAACGCCAACCCGACGTCGATGGCCGCGGCGCTGCGGTCGCTGGCCGCGCTCGACGGTCGCCGTCGGATCGCGGTGCTCGGCACGATGGCCGAACTCGGGGCAGACGCACCGGCCGCGCACGAGCAGATCGCGCAGCAGGCGCAGTCACTCGGCGTCGAGGTGATCGCCGTCGGCGAACCGTCCTACGGAACGGTCGCCCGGCACGTCGGCGACGTCGAGGCCGCCGTCGCCGCCCTCGACGACCTCACCGAGGGTGATGTGGTGCTCGTCAAGGGCAGTCGGGTGGCCGCGCTCGAGCGGGTCGCCGACGCACTGGGGTGACTCTCAGATATTGGGTGGAAACGTCGCACCCGGGAGGCTAGGTTCATCCGGTTGAAGATCCATGCGTCCGAACGAGGTGAATTGATGACGGTCCGCGCCACAGCAGGCGACTCAGGTCTGCTGCCATCTGCAAAAGTCATGGCCGAATCAGCTCCAAGGAGTACATCTCGTGGACCTTCCACGCATCTTCACCATTCGCGAACGTAGCCACCGCATCCACAATCCGTTCACCCCGGACAAGCTCGCCACCCTGGGCCAGGCACTTCACCTGGAACCCGGAACGCGTGTGCTCGATCTCGCCAGCGGGTCAGGCGAAATGCTCTGCACCTGGGCACGCGACCACCGCATCACCGGAATCGGCGTCGACATCAGCACGGTATTCACCGAGCAGGCCCGTCTCCGTGCCGTCGAACTCGGCGTCGCCGATCAGGTCACCTTCGTGCATTCCGACGCCTCCGGCTTCGTTGCGGACGAGGTGGTCGATCTCGCCGCGTGTGTGGGCGCCACCGAGATCGGCGGCGGTGTGGCCGGCACCGCCGACCTGCTGAACAGGAGCCTCCGTCCAGGTGGTCTGATACTGATCGGTGAGCCGTACTGGCGTCGGGAAGTACCCGACGAGGAGACCGCCGGCGCCTGCGGTGCCGGCCGTAAGGACGATTTTCTGCTCCTACCGGAGTTGATCGAGCAGTTCGGCGATCTCGGGTTCGACGTGGTGGAAATGATGCTGGCCGATCAGGACAGCTGGGACCGGTACCAGGCGGCGCAGTGGCTCAGCCTCCGCCGCTGGCTCGACGAGAACCCTGGCGACGAGTTGGCTCCGGAGGTACGGGCGGAGCTCACCACCGAACCCGCCCGCTACACCCGTTACCAGCGGGAATACCTCGGCTGGGGAGTTTTCGTACTGATGGTCCGCTGAGGGTGCAATGAGCGCGGGTCCGGGCAGTACGTTGCCCGGACCCGCGTTTCATGGTCGATCCCCAGGCGAGTGGGTCGGGCATTACCAGCGACTGGTCAGGCTAAGCCGTCTGCTTCTTCGCGGCGTTGGCCCGGATGATCTCGCGCAGGTAGATCGCCAGGCCCGGCGCGACACCGTCGTAGTGCTCGGTGAAACGCGGGTCGGCGACGTACATGTCGGCCAGGCACACCTGCATCTCGTAGCCGCAGTCGTAGAACTTCTCGATGGCGGCCCGATGCTGTTCGGCCAGGGCGTCGGCCTCCGCCGACCCCGGGCTCACACCGCGGCCCATCGCATCGGCCACGCGTGTCTCGAAGGCGTCGGTCTCCTCCTTGATCCGACGCCAATCGTCCTTCGAGTATCCGGCGGTGCGCTGTTGGCTCTGCTGCCACGCATCGGTGTCACCCCAACGTTCCTGTGCTTCGTCGGCGTACTCGTCGCCGAGCCAGTCGTCGCCGAAGATCTCGGCCTGCTCGGCCGCCGTCAGCGCGATACCGGTCTTCTTCGCAGTCATCATGTCCTCCACAGCCGCGACCATTCGGGTGAGGTGAGCGATACGGTCGTGCAGCAGATCACGCTGGGTGGAGAGGTGTTCCAGCGCGTCGGCCGACGGATCGTCGAGCAGGGTCGCTATCTGTTCGAGAGGAAATCCCAGCTCCCGGTAGGTCAGTACCTGATGGAGCCGTTCGACGTCGGCGTCGTCGTAGACGCGGTAGCCGGCATGTGTGCGCGCCGACGGCGTCACCAGGCCGATCTCGTCGTAGTGGTGCAACGTTCGCACGCTGACTCCGACGAGCCGCGCCGTGGCGCCGACCGTCAGCTCTTCGGGATGTCCTTCGCTCACTCCCCACACCTTCGGGTCTGACGTCACGTGAGGGTCAAGTCGCGCCGGTGGGCTCGGGATGCGGTCGGTCAGGGCGTGAAGCCGAGGACCTTGTCACCCGATTGGCAGGCGGCGAGGATGCCGCGGACCTCCGACGGGCCGCACGTCCAACCGGAGACCTTCTGTTGCTGGCCGGTCGCGATCTTCGGGCTGTACTCGGTGCCGATCTTCTTCGCGGTCTCGCAGTCGACGTCGCCGGCGAGCACGAGCACACGCAATGCGCCGTCGGGGCCGGCCACGCTGCCGCAGGTCTTGCTCGTCGACGAGGTCGAGGCCGACTGGGCGCCCGAGGTCGCCTCGGTGGTGCGCGACTGCGGGCTCGGGCCGGCGACGACCGGCACGCTGGTGCTCGGAGTGGTGACCGAGGGGGCGGCGGAGGAGTCCTGCGCACCGGACTGCTGTTCGTCACCGCATGCGGCCAGCGACACCGTGGCCAGCGCGGCCATACCGCCGACCGCCAACGACCGGGCCGACCAGCGGGTCAAAGTGGGATGCGACATGGTCTTCACCGTAGCGAACTCGCCCCGGAGAACGAACAGACGACAACCGTCGGTTTGAGCTGCACGCTCATGGCCTGCGAAGATGCTCCGGTGAGTTCGCACGACACCTTCCGGATCGGCACCCGACTCCCCGGCACATTGGGGCGCACCGGTGTCATCACGACGCCGCATGGGGAGATCGCCACGCCCGCGTTCGTGCCGGTCGGGACCAAGGCGACGGTCAAGACCGTGCTGCCGGAGTCGGTGGCCGCGCTCGGGGCACAAGCGGTGCTGGCCAACGCCTATCACCTGTATCTGCAGCCGGGGCCGGAGATCATCGACGCGGCCGGCGGGCTGGGTGCGTTCATGAACTGGCGGGGCCCCACCTACACCGACAGCGGCGGCTTCCAGGTGATGTCGCTGGGCGCCGGGTTCAAGAAGGTCATCTCGATGGACGTGACCGGCGAGCAGGACGATCACAAGATCGCCGAAGGGCGCGAACGACTTTCCCACGTCGATGACGACGGCGTCACCTTCAAGTCGCACCTCGACGGCTCGTTTCATCGCTTCACCCCCGAGGTGTCGATGCAGATCCAGCATCAGCTCGGCGCCGACATCATCTTCGCCTTCGACGAGCTCACCACCCTGATGAACACCCGTGGGTATCAGGAGAATTCGCTGGAGCGGACCCGGCTCTGGGCGATTCGTTGTCTCGCCGAACACAATCGGCTCTCCGTCGAGCGCAGCCACCGCCCGCAGCAGGCGCTGTGGGGCGTGTTGCAGGGCGCGCAGTACGAGGATCTACGACGCAAGGCCGCGCGGGATCTGACCGAACTGTCCCGCATCGACCGCGAGAACGGCGGAAAAGGCTTCGGCGGCTACGGGATCGGCGGTGCGTTGGAGAAGGACAACCTCGGCACCATCGTCGGCTGGGTCAACACCGAACTCCCGGAGAACGCACCCAAACATCTCCTCGGCATCAGTGAGCCCGACGACATCTTCACCGCCATCGAGAACGGCGCGGACACCTTCGACTGCGTCTCGCCGACGCGGGTCGCGCGCAACGGTGCCGTCTACACCCGCGACGGCCGGGTCAACATCACCAACGCGCGCTACCGCAAGGACTTCGGGCCGATCGACCCCGAGATCACCAATTACACCTCGCAATACACCCGCGCCTACCTGCATCACCTGTTCAAGGCCAAGGAAGGGCTCGCGGCGACGCTGGCGACCCTGCACAACGTCTCCTTCGTCATCGACATGGTCGACGGGGCCCGCCGTGCCATCGAGAACGGCGACTACGAGGCGTACCGCGACGACTTCCTCGGCCGCTACTACGCCGGCCGTGCCGCGCGCTGACGGCGCTCGTCTCCCCTCCGACAGCGCCCTTCTTTCCGCCGACGGCGCCCATCTCCCCGCCGACAGCGCTCTTCCTGACGCCGACGCCGCCCGCGGGAACTCCGAGAGCGCCCGACCCGTTGGCTTTGCGTATCCTGTGAATCACCCCCGACCCGAGACCGAAAGCTCCGATGACCCGCGCGAAGCGCAAACGCAAGAAACCCCGACGATCCGGCCCCCATCCGGGGGCACCGTTTTCTGACCGAGCCGCGGTCATGTCCCCCGAGAGCGGGGCATCATGCTGCTGACATTGCTCGGAATCCTCATCGGCATCCTGGTGGTCTTTGCGATCACGGCGCTGACTGGCTACTTCGTCGCCCAGGAATTCGCCTACATGGCCGTCGACCGGTCCCGCCTCAAGGCACGCGCCGAGGCGGGCGACACCGCCGCAACCCGTGCGCTCGCGGTGACCCGACGCACGTCATTCATGCTGTCCGGCGCTCAGCTCGGCATCACCGTCACCGGTCTGCTCGTCGGTTACGTCGCCGAACCGCTCATCGGCAGCGGCTTCGGTGACCTGCTCGGCGACGTCGGGGTCCCGGTGTCGGTCGGCGTGGCCATCGGCACGATCCTCGCGGTGCTGTTCTCGACGGTGATCCAGATGGTCTTCGGCGAACTGTTCCCGAAGAACCTCGCCATCGCCCGTCCCGAACCGGTCGCCCGTCGACTCGCGCTGTCGACGCGCACCTACCTCAAGATCTTCGGTCCACTCATCACGGTGTTCGACGCGGCGTCCAACCTGCTGCTCAAGGCGCTGCGCATCGAACCGGTGCACGACGTCGAGCATTCGGCGACGCCCCGCGACCTCGAACACATCGTCGCGGAGTCGGCGCAGGCCGGGGAGATTCCCGCGGAACTCTCTCAGCTTCTCGATCGCGTTCTCGAATTCCCCACTCGCGCCGCCGATCACGCGATGATCCCGCGTCCGCGCGTGGACACCGTGCCCGCCGACCTCGACCTCGCCGCGGTCCGTAGCCGCATGGCGACCGGCCACACACGCTATCCCGTGATCGATGCGGGCACCGACGACGTCGTCGGGGTGGTCCACCTCGCCGACATCCTGGAATGGTCGGCGACCCCGGCACCGACTGCAAGGACCGC
Source organism: Gordonia sp. L191 (assembly GCF_030077625.1). Taxonomy (NCBI): domain Bacteria; kingdom Bacillati; phylum Actinomycetota; class Actinomycetes; order Mycobacteriales; family Gordoniaceae; genus Gordonia; species Gordonia sp. L191. The sequence goes on from NZ_CP125996.1 coordinate 5,622,423, forward strand.
CCGCGACCTCGCACGCCCCGCGGTGATCGTCCCGACGACGCTGCCGCTGCCGCAGGTACTCGACGACGTCACCGCCGCCGGTGACGAGATGGCGGTCGTCATCGATGAATACGGCGGATTTGCCGGCATCGTCACCACCGAGGACATGGCCGAGGAACTCGTTGGTGAGATCGACGACGAGCACGATCCCGCCGACACTGGACCCATCGCGGTGCTCGCCGACGGCTGGGCGATCCGCGGTGACGCACACCTCGACGAGGTGTCCCGCACGCTGGGATACGAACTCCCCGAAGAGGATTACGAAACGCTGAGCGGTCTGGTCATCGCCACCGCGGGGGAACTGCCCGAGGTCGGCGACAGCGTGGTGTTGCCGATCGAACCCGACCCGGCCGGCCTCGTCGACGACGAACCGGCGCTCCCGCCGCGACTGATCGCCACGGTCGTCGAGATCGCCCACCGCGTACCCGCGATGGTGCACGTGACGCGCGAGACCGTACCGGCCGCCGACGAATCACCGAAGGAGAGTCAGCGATGAGCAACCCCTGGGTCGTTCTCGCCGTGACGGTCGCGTTGATCGCGGCCAGCGCCTTCTTCGTCGCCGTGGAGTTCGCGCTGATCGCCGCGCGCAGGCACCGCCTCGAAGACGCCGCGGCGACCAGCCGTTCCGCGCGTGCCGCCCTGCGCAGCGCGTCGGAGCTGTCCGTACTGCTCGCGGGTTCGCAGTTGGGGATCACCGTGTGCACGTTGGCGCTCGGTGCGGTCACCAAGCCGGCCGTCCATCACTGGCTGACGCCGGCGTTCGAGAACATCGGCGCGCCGCTGTGGTTGGCCGACATCGCCGGATTCGTCCTGGCGCTGATAATCGTGACGTTCCTGCACCTGGTGGTCGGTGAGATGGCGCCGAAGTCGTGGGCGATCGCCCATCCGGAACGGTCGGCGGTGTGGTTGGCCATCCCGATGCGGGTGTTCATGTGGTTCACCCGCCCGGTGATCGTCCAACTCAACAGGCTGGCCAACCGGGTGTTGCGGATGGTCGGTGTGGAGGCCGTCGACCAGGTCGCTTCCGGACAGGATCCGGAGACGTTGCGCCAGCTCGTCGAGCATTCGGCGACCGTCGGCACGCTCGAGGCCCGCTATCACGAACACCTCTCGAGCGCACTGGATCTCGCGTCGTTGACGGTGGCGGACGTGGCGACGGTGGTCGATCCCGATGGGGTCGATCACGATGCGACGGCGGCCGTCATCGAGGCACGGGCCCGGGACAGCGGGCATCTGCGTCTCGTGGTCCGCGACGGGCCGCGGGTCAGCGGTGTCGTCCACGTCCGGGACTGTCTCGAGGCCGCCCCCGACGCGAGCGCCGCCGACCTCATGCGGCCGGTGCTGGAAATGACGCCCGCACTTCCTGTCTACGACGCCCTGAGCCGAATGCGGCAGTACCGCAATCACATCGCGGTCGTCGTCGACGACGGCCGGGTCGTCGGGGTGCTGTCCATCGACGACGTCCTGACCCGACTGCTCGCCACCGCGAGCTGAGCGCAGTCGCGACCGGTTGCGCCACGAGCGGTCAGCGCCACTCGAGATCGGAGACGATCCACGGCGTGCGCGCCAGCACAGCGGGATCGAATCTCGCTGCCAGCGTGGCGATGTCGATGTGCTCGCCCGCCGCGGCGAGTCCCAGTGACACGGCGATGTGATCGAGGACGATGCCGGCATGGACGCCGGTGGCCGCGAGGTCGGCGAGGGTGATCGCGCCGTCGCGCTTGCTGAGCCGGACGCCGTCGGGGTTGAGCACCATGGGGACATGGGCGTAGGTCGGCGGCGAATATCCCAGCAGCGTGGCCAGATACGCCTGCCGCGGCGCCGACGACAACAGGTCGTCACCGCGGCAAACCTGATCGATGCCCTGCTCCGCGTCGTCGACGACCACGGCCAGGTTGTAGGCGGGGGTGCCGTCACCGCGTTGGATGACGAAATCGTCGACCGCACCGGTGTAGCGGCCGTGGAGTACGTCGTCGACGGTGAACGTGCTGCGGTCGGCGATGATCCGGATCGCCGGTGGCCGGCCGGCCGCACGCTTGGCCTCGCGTTGCGCGGCGGTCAGGGTGCGGCAGGTTCCCGGGTACGCGCCCGGCGGTGTGTGCGGTGCGCTGGGTGCCTCGAGGATCTCGCGACGTGTGCAAAAGCACTCGAAGGTCCCTCCGGTCGCGGTGAGGTCGTCGATGACCTGCCGGTAGCGCGGCAGCCGGTCGGTTTGGTAGCGCACCGGCTCCTCCCAGGAGAGGCCGAGTGCGTGCAGGTCGGCGATCTGTCGGGCGTCCGAGCCGACGGCTGTGCGGTCCAGATTCTCCATGCGCAGCAAGAACCGCCGGTCCGTCGTGTGGGCGAACAGCCACGCCAACACGGCGGTACGCAGGTTGCCCACATGGAGGTCTCCGGAGGGCGACGGGGCGAACCGTCCCGCCGGGCCGGCCGCGGAAACGCCAGGGTGTGCGGTCATTGCCCTAGAGGCTACAAGTGGGTGACGATGGTGAGGTGGATCTCCCCGTCACTCCTCCGGTCGCGCCGATGCTCGCCAAAGCGGCGAGCGCGGTTCCGGCCCAACCCGCCGACAATCCGGAATGGTCCTACGAGCCGAAGTGGGACGGATTCCGCGCGTTGGTCTTTCGTGACGGCGACGAGGTCGTCATCGGCTCTCGCGGTGGCAAGGACCTCGCACGCTACTTTCCCGAGATCGTTGCCGCCGCCCGCGCGGAGTTGCCCCGGAAAGTGGTGCTCGACGGGGAGATCGGTGTGCCCTCGCTCATCGGCGACACCCATCGACTCGACTGGGACTCGCTGGCCCAGCGCATCCATCCGGCGGCCTCGCGGGTCGCGATGCTCGCCGAGACCACACCGGCGATCTTCATCGGCTTCGACGCCCTCGCGCTCGGGAACGTCGGTGTCATCGACGAGTCTTTCGTCACCAGGCGCGAGGCGCTCGTGGAGGCCATCGGTCCGGGCGGGCGTGATCGCCGATTCCATGTCAGTCGGGTGACCGCCGATCCGGCCGTCGCCGAGGACTGGTTCTCGGCGTTCGAGGGCGCCGGACTCGACGGCGTCGTCGCCAAGCGCCTTGCGGGTCACTACGTGGAAAACAAGCGCGAGATGATCAAGGTCAAGCACAAGCGAACCGCCGACTGTGTGGTGATCGGCTACCGGGTGCACAAGAGCGGTACCGGCCTGGGATCGATGCTGCTGGGGCTGTTCTACGACGGCGAGCTGCGAATGGTCGGCGGCGCAGGCGCTTTCACCGACGCCAAACGCGTCGAGTTGCAGCAGATGTTCGAGCCGATGCGTCTCGACCCGGACAAACCCTCTGCCGGGGAACCGACGCGGTGGCGTTCGGAGAAGTCGGGGGAGTGGATTCCGATCCGGCCCGAACTCGTCGCCGAGGTTGCCTATGACCAGATGGAGAACGGTCGCTTCCGGCACACCGTCAAGTTCCTACGATGGCGTCCCGACCGCGAGCCCGACAGCTGTGGATACGAGCAGCTCGACGTGCCGCTGACCTACGACCTGCACGATGTGCTGGAAGGGCAGGACTGACATGGCTTCTCGCTCGCCCGCCGAAGAACTCGACGTCGGCGGTATCGCCGTACGCATGAGCAACCCCGACAAGATCTACTTCCCCGAACTCGGTGAAAACGGCGGCCGCAAACGCGATCTGGTCGGCTACTACCGGCAGATGGCCCTACTCGACGACGGCGGCGACGGCCCGATCATGACGGCGCTGCGCGATCGGCCCACCTTCCTGCAGCGCTTCCCCGACGGTATCGAGGGCGACGAGATCTACCAGAAGCACATCGCCAAGAAACGTCCCGAGCACGTTCCGTCCACCCGGATCACGTTCCCCTCCGGGCGCACCGGAGATGCGCTGTGCCCCAAAGCGCCTGCCGACATCGTGTGGGGGGCGAATCTCGGTACCGTCACCTTTCACAGTTGGCCCACCCATGATGGTGACAACGATCATCCCGACCAGTTGCGCATCGATCTCGATCCACAGCCGGCCACCGATTTCGACGATGTGCGTCGGGTGGCGATCGATGTGCTCGCCCCATTGCTCGACGAACTCGGATACACCGGATTCCCCAAGACCTCGGGCGGGCGCGGTATTCACGTGTTCGTGCCGATCCAGCCGCAGTGGGATTTCATCGCCACCCGCCGTGCGGTGATCGCGATCGCGCGCGAGATGGAGCGTCGTGATCCCGACACGGTGACCACCTCCTGGTGGAAAGAGGAACGCGGAGAACGGATCTTCATCGACTTCAACCAGAATGCGCGGGACCGCACGATGGCCTCGCCGTACTCGGTGCGCCGCAGCGCCAACGCCCGCGTGTCGACGCCGGTGACGTGGGCCGAACTCGCCGAGATACATCCCGACGACGCGACCATGGCCACCGTCCCCGACCTGGTTGCCCGACGCGGGGATCCGATGGCCGACATCGCCGAGCACCGCGTCGGACTCGAACCGCTGTTGGAGATGGTGCAGCGCGACGACGCCAACGGGCTGCACGACATGCCGTACCCGCCGAGCTACCCCAAGATGCCCGGCGAGCCGCCACGTGTCCAACCGAGCAAAAAGGTTGCCGCACACTGGGATGAACACGGCAACCGGATGGAGTGACCCGGTTTTCCTAGGGCGTGTCGACGCCCTAGCCGAACGCGCCGGCCGCCCATTCGGCGAACGACTGCCACCCGACCTGGGGGTACTGCTGATGCAGTTGGGTGATGTTGACGTTGTAGCCCGTTGTCGAGAGGAAACCGAACATCGCACGCATGTCGGGTGATGAGATACGTTCGGGATCATAGGATTCCGCGTGAACATCGTTGCCGGTGACCGACGACAGGACGGCGGCCATCTGGCCCGGTGTCACCGAATCGGAGGCGATGTCGATGCGCTCACCGACATGCGCGGAGGGATCGGCGAAGAGGTTCGCGACGAATGATCCCAGGTCCGCGCGCGAGAGTTGCTGCAGCGGCATCTCGGTCGGCATCGCCATCAGGAGTAACCCGGCCGCGAGTGCATCACGATCGCCGAAGATGTTGTCGTAGAAGTACGTCGGGCCGACGACGGTGTGGGCGATGTCGGCCGCCGCGAGGCGCTGCTCGACTTGGTACTTCGAATCGAAGTGAGGGACCCCGGTATTCAGGTCGGCGCTGGCGACCGACGAGAACACGAGATATGGCAGCGCTGATGCACGCGCCGCGGCGATGATCGCATCCCCCTGGGTGAGCTCGGCGTCGACACCCGACTCGAACGGCGTGGTGAGCGCGAACGCTCCGGCGACTCCGGCAAACGCCTCGGCCAGGCCGTCGCCACTCATCAGGTCTGCGACGGCCAGCTCGACACCGCGGTCGGCAAGAGTTTGCGCGCGCGAGGACTCCGGCGACCGTACGACGGCCCGAACGCTCCGTCCGGCGTCGAGGAGTGCATCGACAACGGCGCCGCCCTGACCTCCGGTGGCGCCGAGGACCGCGATTGGTTCGGTGTGACTGGATGTAGGCGGCATGTGGATTCCCTTCGACGGCGGCGTCATGAGTCTACGGCCGTTCCACTTAAAGGGGGACAAGAAGACAATCCTCGATTTGCTATCTCAAAGACTCCTGATAGATTGCCTTCAGTCGCCAACCAGACGAAAGACGGAACACATGCGTATTAAATTGATGGCCGCCGCGTTCGTGCTCAGTGCCGCAGGACTCGTCGCAGCCCCGGTTGCCTCCGCTCAGGCGGCAGTCCCGACGGTGCGGTCGGGCATGGAGATCAACGTCGACGAGACGATCATCACGGCCACCTCCTGCACGCTGGGTGCGGTTGTGTCCCCGACGAAGGCCCTTACCGCCGGCCACTGTGGTCACGTCGGTCAAGAGGTGTACGACGAGCACGGAGACACGATCGGCCGCATCACCGCCAACCGGATCACCAAGGGTCTGGACATCGCGGTCATCAGTCTCGGACGCAACACCCACGCGCAGGTCGACTTGATCGCCTGGAGCGCTCCGATCGTCAAGGGCGAACGTGTCACCAAGAACGGCGTGACCACGCGGTTCAGTGCCGGCACCATCACCGACCCCAAACCGACCATGCGCACCGCATATGGGTACTCTTTCGCCCCGCCTTTCCTGCTGCAGAACACGACGACCAGCGTCCGCGCGCTCCTGCGCTCGGCCGAGGGCGACAGCGGATCGGGCATCCGGGATGCGCAAGGAAACGTCATCGGCATCCTGTCGGCCGGTAGCTCCGACACCGACACCCTCATCGCCCCGGTCTCGTTGCTGCCCGCAAACCTGCGCTAGTAGAAGCCCGGTCGGGCGGGTTCGGAGGTCGATGATGACCGTGCAGTTTGGGTTGGGCGCCCGCTCCCGGCTATGATCGACCGTCGTTGGAGGATTCGCCTAGTGGCCTATGGCGCTCGCCTGGAACGCGGGTTGGGTTAACAGCCCTCAGGAGTTCGAATCTCCTATCCTCCGCCAAATGAGCGTTATTCGAACTCGGCGCGTACGGAAGTACGTGCCGAGTTTGTTTTTGCCTGCGTATGGTCCTGACCTGCGGGTTTCGCGAGGCGTACAGGATGGCTTCGGTGAGGGTGAGGCCACCGAGGTCGAAGGCGGTGTCGCCAGATGCTGGCTCTAATGTGTTGTCGGATGGCGTGTCGGGGGTGTCGGTCATCTCATTAGTCATGATCTCGGTGTTGGTGTTGGTGTTGGTGTTGGTGTTGGTGTTGGTGTTGGTGTTGGTGTTGGTGTCGGTGTCGACGGCGAGCAGTCTGCCGAATCGCTGGTGCACGACGGCGGACTGCACCTGTCCGTCCTCGCCGATGTATATCTGGTCCCGGCATCCACTACGGGACAGTAAAGCGACTCATCTGAGACGTGGACCAAAACACTTACGCAGGGTTGTAGGTCGATAATGCGCCTCATGATGAACGCTACGCGGGCCCCTCGGGGGCCGATCGTGTGCGATAAAGCGAGCGTTTCTGCGGCGGTGACATGTTCCGTCGCCGGAAAATGCTAATACTCAGAGCGGTTCGCTTCGCTCGATTCGTGTGCGTCCTCGTGCTGTTCGCCAGAGGATTATGCGGGCCAACGCGGTGAGGAGGGTTGTGCCGGCGAGTGTGGCGAGGACGATGTCGGTGAACACGAGTCTGCGACCAGGGGCGTACGTCGGTGAGTGGTGTACGGCGCGGTTATGGTGCGCATCGGCTGGCGGGCCAGAGGGTGACGTAGTCGATGTTGCCGGGGCCACCGTCGTTGGGGGTGGCGATCCCGATCTCGATGCATCCCTCAACGAGGGTGGCGGCTTGGGCGTCGCGTTGGATGACATGGCCCCAGGTCGGGTTGTAGACGAGGTTGGGAATGTAGGGGATGCCGGAGAATGCGGTGCCCAGGTTGTTGTGGGCGACGAACGCGGTCTGGGAAACGGTGAGTGTGACGCCGTGGCGGGTGTAGTCACGGGCATCGGCGTGACCGGCTCCGAGGGCTCCAGCGGCCACAGATGTGGCGGCGACGATCCCGGCCGGTGCGGCAGTGGTCTTTGCGTGTTTCATGTCGGACCCCCGTGATGTGTAGTGAACTGGATCGAGACTGTACTACAGCTGATGGCTGTCTGCTGAGGTACGTGTATTCGCTTGGCGGGGCATATCTTTCGGGGGAGGTGTCGTCCGGGCCGGGTGCGTGTGATTGTCGGTGGCGGGTCTGCGTTGTCGGATTTTCCGACTCGAGTGCGCTATCCGGTCGTCGGTGTGGTGTACCTGGCCGTATTTGTGGCGTGATGTTCTGGGGAATTCTTCTCAGTTCCGGAATGACGTCCAGAGGGGTCTGACCTGATGATTTGCCACAGCAGGCAGTACTTAACCGAATTGTTATCTTGCCGAAAGGTCGACCTTGTGGTTTGCTTTCGGCAATCAGTTCGGCATCTGACATTCGCAGTTCGTGGTGTCGGATGAATGTAGCGAGGGGACGGCATGGCGGTGGGGATTGGTTCGGTGAGGCGACGACGATCGGGAGTCATGCGACGTCGCGGCGTGCTGGCGGGTGCTGGTGTCGTGTGTGTGGTGGTCGGGTCGGTGATCGGCGCGGGTGCATCTGGTGCTGCCCCGAGTTCGTTTGCTGATCAGCAGACGACCAAGCGCACGGATGATGGATGGGTTGTCTCGGCGATCAAGTCGCACGAGCAGGTGCGTTCGGTACCACCCCTTAACCAATCGCCGTGGACGAGAGAAGGATTTCTGAGTCTGAAAGGTGAGGGCGTCATCGCTGGGACCGGGTCGGTGCCGGTGCAGGCGGGCACTGTCGCGGCCGGGTTTCAGATCGGCTGCAACACGGATGTGACGTCGGGTGCCACGGTCGGGATCTCGGGTGGGCCGTCGGCGCAGATGAACATTTCGTATCCGCCGGCGGTGGTGATCGGTGCGACGGTGACCCCAAACATTTCCACGACGTTGCGGCCGGGCACGATCGCCGATATTCCGTTCGGCAGCAAGAAGATGCAGACCGGGAAAGCCGGTATCACCGTCGACGGGGTGCATGTGAAGGTCGACGGTTGTTTGGGGCCGGTCGCCCTGCGCGCGTATGTGACCGTGAGTGTGTCAACGGCGTTGAACGACAACACGATCAACGTGCACGGCACACCGCACTACCTCTGACCTGTGGTGTTGTCGGTCGCCGTCATGTGACGACTGGTGGTTCGGCCACCGTGTTCGTCCTCGCCGCGGTACATCTCTCAATTCTCTGTTCGTTCTCCGAAGGGCTGTGATTCTTATGATTGCTCCTGCTTCGTCCGTTCCGGGTGGCGCGCATCGCCTCGACGCCGATGCCGTGACCACCGAACTCCCTACCGTATCCGAGACTGCGGGCCGCTCCCTCGCTAGTACCAAAGCCGAAAGAGAACCTGACAACGCAGCAGGTGGCGGCGGTGTGCCGGTACTGAAGGTGATGTTGTTTCTCGTCGGGTGTGTGTTGCTGGTGCTCGCTGCGGCGAACGTGATGAATATTGGCCAGTGGTCGGACCGGTGGGGGGTGATCCCGGTGTTCCTGGCGTTCTTTCTGGTGATGTCGATCGCCGGACGCTGGTTTTGGGCCGGTGCGGACGCCATCGTTGGTGCCCTGATGTGGGGCAAAACCAAATGACCCGCAGTCAGCGACACCAGCATCGCTTGGGAGAGTCGGTGACGGTGAAGCCTCGTCGTGGGCGTCACCGGGTGCCGCGTCGTCGGCTCGGGGCTGGGTTGCTGGCTGCTGCGGTGCTGGCGGTCGGTGGCGGGGTCACGGTCGCCGCACTTGGGAGTGACCCTGCTCCGGCGCATGCGGATGCGTTGTGTGATCAGATGCGCGCTCAGTACGGCTCGAACTGGCCGTGCATTTCGGTTCCGACGAACACGTTCCAGCCGACGACGAACACCCCGGCACCCACGACGGGTGCAAACGATGCGGGGTCGGGTGGCCCGCAGGTCGGTAGCAATATCGGGCCCGGCCCGGGCGAAGGCAACGGCACACCGATCGTGACTGTGCCGGGACAGGCTGTCCCGCAACCACCAGCAGCAGGCGGCGGTGTGAACGGTGGGGCGCAGCCAACGAGCACGAATGGTGGTGGCTCCGGGCCGTCAGCGCCGCAATCGGTACCCCCGGGCGACACCACAGGGCAGGTTCCGGCGGTGTCCTCCAGTGCTGCGCCTGCGGCGACGACAGTACCGGGTGTGGTCACTGCGAACCCACAGCCAAATAACCCGCGACACGCGTTGGATTCCGGGTCGAAGCAGCCGGAGATCCCGCTGGCGGTGTGGGTCGTGGCAGGTGCGGCGGCGTTCGCTGCGGCGAATCCGCGGGTGCGTCGCGCGGCACTTGGTGGCGCGTCGATGAAATCGGGAAGTTCTGCTGCTCCGCAGAGTGTCTGGGGTCGCCGCTTCGGTTATGTTCAAGCCGCAGCGATCCGTCCGCAACAAGGCCCCGACGATCCGAATGCAGATGCTCGGGCGGATAACGAGCATCACGATCCGCCAGCAAGCAGCAGTACCAGCGGTAATGACGATGGCGGGAACACGTTCAGTGGTGGTGCGGGCGGAGGCTCGCAGTACACACCACAGTCTCCTCCGGCCGCGGTGTCGCCCGCACCGGCACCAGCGCCCGCACCTGCTCCGACTCCTGATGTTGAGCCGACTCCCGATCCGCAGGACGAGCAGCCGTCGTTCACGTTGCCGAATTACGTGCCTCCTGGTGGTGACAAGGGGATCGAGGCTGACCCGGTCTTCTTCCTCATCGATGACGCTGCCGAAGCTGCGATTCTTGCCCTTTTGCTCTCCGCCATCATGGCCACGATCATCAGTGAATACGGCTGGGAGTGGGTACGTACCCACCCCGACCAGCTGCCCGATCTGATGATCGACAAGCTTCCTGGATGGCTCGCTGACCAGGTCGATAAGGTGAAGGACTGGATCAGTCAGTACTTCACGGAGAACCATGACGGTAACGATAACGACACACCTGACCGCACAAAGCCTTGGCAAGGCCAGGGTGATAACCCCCCAGACCGTCCCGAAGGGGTGCCAAGTGATTGGGTACCCAGGCGGTCCGACAACGGAAAAGGGTGGGTATGGCAAAAGCCGGGTGCGACAGGTAACGCGGACTCGGTTCGCGTGATGCAGCCAGATGCCCGAAATCCATCCGGATATGTACGGATCTACAATGGGCACGGTCAGGCGATTGACCTCAACGGTAAACCTTCTGGCAACCCCCAGACCCATATCCCAATCAAGCCCGACGGGTCATTCCCACTGCCGAAAGGGTGGAAACCATGAACGTAGCCATACCACTCCCGCTGGCTGGCGACAAAGTTATCGATATTGACGGTGGCTACACCATTATTCTAAGAACGAACAATGGCAATTTCCTCACTCTTGAGGACCCCATGGTCTGTGTCACTAATGCGGGCGAAAGATTCGTTGTTGATCCACGAGAGGGGTCTCCTCGCGTCGAATTGCTAACACCGTTGATGGAGAGTCCGATTACTTCGGCGGCCTACACCGAGGAATATCAGCTGACTGTGCTACTCGATAGTGGGTTCTCCTTCTTCGTTGAACCAAATCACGATGGATATGAATCGTGGAATGCGCGGTACGGCGACCACCTAATTGTGGCAATGTGGGCGCCAGACCTCGGGAATCATTAGCTTGCCGAGTTCAGCACCTTACGTCATCTGTCGGTGCGAGGACCTGCATGTGTCCGTCTCGCCACCAGGTCAGTAGTCGTGTGGCTTCGGTGTTGGGGTTCGAAAGCTGTCCCGGTAGCTCCGCCAAGTCATGAGTCGCGACATCGTTGACATACGGTGTCGCGGCTCATTGCTTTTGCGCGCCGAAGTGGATGATCGGCAAGTACATTCCACGTGAGCGGCTCTCGCCCCGCGAAAGCACCCGTATTCGTACTGCTGCAGAGTTTCGTCTATTCAGCGTCGAGCGGGTTGGCGGCGATGCGCGTCAAGATGTCATCAGCGACAGCGTGTGCGGCAGCGCAGCCGGGCTTTCGGCCGGTCTGATCACGTAAGTTGGTCGAGAACTCCGAGGCAATGTCCAGGCGTGGGTATCGGCGGAGTACCTCAGCACGGAAACTGGTGTCCATGGGGAGTGGCGCACCCGAGAACTCGTAACCCGTTGCCAGCCAAAGCGCGCGAGATTCCGCGTCGGTGTTGGGCTGTTCGGGCGCCATGTGTTCGACGATGATCCTGCGGGCACGAGCGCGACGGTTGATAGTCCAACCTGCTCCGGCGGTCAGGACCGAGGCGATGTGCCCGCCCGCATCTTCGAAGGCGAGAGAGTGGTTGTCGAATTCGGCGACGAGCCCGATATCGTGCAACAGCGCGGCGACGTAGAGAAGTTCGTGATCGAGTTGAAGGCGAGAAGCGCGGGCGTGCGCGGCGGCCCACACGTAGGACCGCAGGCTGTGGTTGAGAAGCGCCGGCGTGCAGTACTCGGTGGCCACCTCAAGAGCCCCGCGAGCAGCGGCCGTTGACGGCGCGGAGAGATCGGCCAAGCGCATGGCGAACGATCATGCCAGATCTGCCGGCGTCCGAAGTTGAACCGGTGGGCCCCACATGGCACCTTGCTTCTCGTGCCAGATATGCCCGGTGCCGCAACGCTGCGGCGAACCGTGATCGCGATCGTCGCTCTCCTCTCCTCGATGCTCGGCGTGGTCGTCGGGAGTCCTGCGGCTCATGCACTGCCGTCGGGCCTGAACTATGTCGCGCTGGGCGACTCCCGTGCCTCCGGCAACATGCCGGGTCTGCAACCGTCCGACGGTTGCTAGCGGAGTTCCACGTCCTATCCCAGCGTGCTGGAGCGCATCGCGCACGTGCACAGCTTCGTCGACCGCTCATGCGCGGGTGCGTGGGCCGCCAACGTCACCCTTCTGCCGGAGAACGGGCCGTTCGGGTCGATCCCACCCCAGATCCGCGGCGTCACCAAGACCACCAACCTCGTCACCATCTCCATCGGCGGAAACGACCTCAACGGGGGAGCGATCGCCGAGCGGTGCCAAGTTCCCCTACCCGGCGGCGACGCGCGTTGTCGATTCAACACGGGGCACATCGCTGCGGCACATCGCATGCTCGCCTACATGGAAGGCCAGGTTGACGGCGTGATGCGCGGAGAAGGCGGCACCCAACGCCCGCATCGTCCTCGTCGGCCACGGTGGTCAGGTCGGCAGACGGGGATGCTGGCCGTTCGTCCCCGCCTCCGACGGCGACGCCGCCTGGATGAATGACTTTCTCGCACAGTTCAATATGACTCAGGCACGGATCGCGGCACGATACGGCGCAGCGTTCGTCGACGTCGGAGCGCGCTCGGCCGGACATGACCCGTGCTCGGCTCAACCGTGGTTTGAGGGAGCGGTCCCGCGCGAGATCGCGGTGTTCGGTCACCCCCATCAGGTCGGCGCGGCGATGATCGCGGAATGGCTTCGCGAGGTCGCCTGAGGGCGGGCGGGCGACGTTCGTCGGCCGGGGTCAGGGCACGGCGACCGTGGCGAACCCCGGCGTGTACACACCGCCGGGAAGCAAGGTCAGTGCGACCTGTCCCGGACCGGTGCGCAGATCGGCGTGCGCCGGTATGTCGTTGAGTCCGTTGCTGAGTCGGGCAGCACCGGTGGCGCCGGTCGACAGGTTGATCCAGCGCACCTCGGAGTTCGGTGGGCAGAACCACCGCGCCCACTTCTCGGCGGTGACGGTGACCTCGCCTCGGTGGCGGCCGACCTCGGTGAAACACCGGGCGGGCGTGGAGTCGAGGCTGCCGGTCGGCATCCCGTACGGCGCAGGGTTGATCTGGAACCCGATGGCGGTGACCGACGCCGACGCGTCGGCGGGTTGTGCGAGAACGAGTGCCCCCAGGGCCACGCCTGCGGCGGCGAAAGAGCGGATCAAAGTGCGAATGGTCATGAGTGACCTCCTTGACTGCTCTATCGCCACCGCGGCCGGAAATGTGACATTTCCGACGGAAGTGCTACTGCTGCGCGGGGGTGACCGGATGCGGATCGGTGCTGCGCTTCTGGACGATCACCCCGGCCGCGACGATGATCAGCGCGGAGATCGCGGAGAAGATGATCGCCTGGCGCTGTCCTGCATCGAACACCATGAGCACCAGTACCGCGACGATGAACACCATCACCGCACCGGTGAGGTAGGGGAACAACCACATCGTCACCGCAGGCCGATGTCCCTCCTGTCGCAACGTGCGGCCGAGCTTGAGCTGGCTCGCGGCGATGGTCAGGTAGACGAACAGCGCGATCGCGCCGCTGGTGGCCAGCAGCCACGCAAAGATCTTGTCCGGCAACACGTAGTTACCGATCACCGCCAGGAATCCGATGACCATCGACAACAGCACCGACACCCACGGCACGCCGTTACGGGACAGCCGTCGCACGGCCCACGGCGCGTCGTGCCGGGTGCCGAGCGAGAACAGCATGCGTGAGGCGGTGTAGAGCGCGGAGTTCAGGCACGAGGCGACGGCGGTCAGGATGACGATGTCCATGATCAGCGCGGCGTGCGGGATGCCGATCGCCTCGAGCACCGACTGGTAGGAGCCGTCGGGCAGCTTGTTGTAGGGCAGCAGGGACACGACGACGAAAATCGAGCCGAGATAGAACAGCGAGATCCGCCAGATCACCGAGTTGACCGGCCTGGTGATGCCCTTCTCCGGGTTGGGTGATTCGGCTGCGGCGATCGTGACGATCTCGGTGCCCATGAACGAGAACATGGTGATGAGCATGCCTGCGATGACCGCGCCGAAACCGTTGGGCATGAAGCCGTCCGGCTGCCACAGATGATGGATGCCGCTGACCTCCGAACTCGGAATCCAGCCGAGCATTGCCGCCACGCCGACGATGATGAACAACACGATCGCCACGACCTTGATCAACGCGAACCAGAACTCGAACTCGCCGTAGTTGCCGACGCTGATCAGGTTGGTGACGGTCAACAACACCGTGACCGCCAGTGCCCAGATCCATTGCGCGCCACCGATGAGATCGGTGAGGATCGACGCCGCGGCCGTCGCCTCGACGGGGATCACGAGCACCCAGAACCACCAGTACAGCCAGCCGACGGAGAAGCCGGCCCAGCGGCCGAGGGCGCGGTCGGCGTATACCGAGAACGAGCCGGTGTCGGGGTTGGCGGTCGCCATCTCGCCGAGCATGCGCATCACCAGCACCACCAGTGCGCCGGCCATCGCATACGAGATCAGTACCGCCGGGCCGGCCTTCTCGATGGCGTTCGCCGAACCGACGAACAGACCGGCACCGATGACGCCGGCGATGGAGATCATGGTGATGTGTCGGGGCTTGAGGCTCGACCCGAGTGAACCGTGGCCGCCGGCGGCGGTCGATTCGGAGGATTGTCGGTCGACAGAGGTCATGGGTTGCGTCTCCTACGGTGGTGAGAGTTCACACAGAATTCAGCCCCTTGTGGGGGCGCGGTGACCGAATCTACGGCGGGTGCGGCGGACTCGCAGCAGAAGCGAACTTTGTCCGATTCAGGAGAACCCTCAAGTGCCCGCCGTCCAGGATCGCCGCTGGTGGGGACCGTCGCACGGACCGATTGCAGATCGCGCCGACCCACTCGCTACACTTGACGACGGATCCCGCGCGGCGTGCATCCTGTGAACTCCCCCAGGGCCGGAAGGCAGCAAGGGTCAACGGGCTCTCTCGGGTGCGCGGGGTCCCCATACATCTCACGCCGATGCACATCTCAGTCCGATACATGAGGTCCCCCGTTGAACTATCACTCCAAGAGTGCCGACGAGCTTCGCGCCACCCAGGAGGACCTCCGAAAGCTCTACGACGCGCTGTGCGCGGCAGGGCTGACCCTCGATCTCACCCGCGGCAAGCCCGCGCCCGAGCAACTTGATCTGTCCAACGAGTTGCTGTCACTGCCCGGCGCCGATTTCCGCGCCGCGGATGGCACCGACACCCGCAACTACGGCGGCCTGCGTGGTCTGCCGGAGCTGCGGGAGATCTTCGGCGAGATCTTCGCGGTCGATCCCGCGAATCTGATCGCCTACGGCAACGCGAGCCTCGAGATCATGCATCACCTGACGACGTTCGGGTTGCTGCGTGGCACCGTGGATTCGGCGCAACCGTGGTCGTCGGGTCCGGTGAAATTCCTGTGCCCGGTTCCCGGATACGACCGCCACTTCGCGATCACCGAGCAGTACGGCATCGAGATGGTGCCGGTGCCGATGAACCCCGACGGCCCCGACGTCGACGCGTGCGCGGCACTGACCGCCGCCGACCCGTCGATCAAGGGCATGTGGGCGGTACCCACGTACTCCAACCCGACCGGCGTCACCTTCTCCGCGGAGGTCACCGAGGGCCTGCTGTCGATGCCGGCCGCCGACGACTTCCGTATCTACTGGGACAACGCCTACGCGGTGCACACCCTCGTCGACGAGGCGCCGACGCCTCTGCCGGTGATCGAGATGGCCGCTGCCGCAGGCAATCCCAACCGCGTCTACGTTCTCGGCTCGACGTCGAAGATCACCTTCGCCGGTGCCGGGGTCTCGTTCTTCGGATCGTCGAAGGCCAACGTCGACTGGTTCGTCGAGAACATCGGCTTCGCGACCATCGGACCCGACAAGGTCAATCAGCTGCGCCACGCACGATTCTTCGGTGACGCGGCCGGGGTGCGTGCCCACATGGCCCGCCACCGCGACATCCTCGCCCCCAAGTTCACGACGGTGCTCGGCATCCTCGAGGATCGGCTCGCGGAGTCGAAGGTCGCGTCGTGGTCCGAACCCGAGGGCGGCTATTTCATCAACCTCGACGTGCCCGACGGCGCGGCGAGCCGGACCATCGCGTTGGCCAAGGACGCGGGTATCGCGCTGACCCCCGCGGGCTCGACGTTCCCGTACAAGCACGACCCGCACGACCGCAACATCCGGTTGGCGCCGACCTTCCCGAGCATCGACGACCTGCAGGTCGCGATGGACGGTGTCGCCACCTGCGTGCTGCTCGCCGCGACGGAGACGCTGCTCTCCGCGCACGGTTCCTGAAGGGCGCCGAACTTCGGTGGGCGTGGCGGGTGACCGATCGTGACAGGTGGCCGCGGGCGCCGATTGGCTCTGTGCGTGGCTGCGCTCGCGATCGCCGCACTCGCCCTGTGGTGCCAGCACCTGATCCTGCCGTTCTCCACCCCGTTCTGGGGTTTGTTCGACTATCAACTCGACCTCGACGTCTACCGCGCGGGCGCACTGACCGTGTGGGACGGCGGCAGTCTCTACGACGCCAAGTTGCTCGGTCAGATGGACTACACCTACGCGCCGGTGTCGGTCATCGTGTTGATGCCGTTCGCCTGGATGTCCTTCGAGGCCGCCCGGATCGTGTGGAGTGTCGGCATCATCGTCGCGCTCTATCTGGTGATCGTCCTGTGCTTCCGGGCCCTCGGCAGGGATGTGAACTGGCCGCTGCGATGTCTGGCGGTCGCACTGGTCGCCGTCTCCATGCTCCTGGAACCGGTGCGCACCACCATCTGGTATGGCCAGATCAACGTGTTCCTGCTGCTGATCATTCTCGCCGACCTCGTCCGCCCCGACGGTTCACGACTCAAGGGCGTCGGCGCAGGCATCGCCGCCGGCATCAAACTGACGCCGCTGATCTTCGTCCTCTACTTCGCGCTGCTGCGGCGCTGGCGTGCGATGGCCGGGGTAGTCGGCGGATTCCTGCTGACCGCCGTCGTCGGATTCGTGGTGCTGCCCAAGGAATCCTGGTCGTACTGGACCGACAAGATCTTCGACTCCAACCGAGTGGGTGCGCCGCAGACTCTCGGTAATCAGTCGTTGCGCGGGCTCATCGCCAATCTGATGCACACCGACGCCCCCAACACCGCGGTGTGGATGGTCCTCGTGCTCATCGCGCTGGGCCTGGGGATGGGCTCGGCGGTCCTCGCCCATCGACGCGGCCATGAGTTGCTCGCGATCTCGATCGTCGGTATGACCTCGTGTGCGGTGTCGCCGATGGCCTGGGGGCATCACTGGGTGTGGTTCGTGCCGATCGTCGTGATCTGCGTGAACCTGTTGCTGCGCACCGATTTGTCGGCGATGCGCCGCGTGTCCGCCGGGATCGGACTCGTTGCGCTGATCCTGACGGCATTCGCCTGGCGCACGCACTTCGCCTATCCGATGTGGTTCGTGAACCGCACCGTGCCCGACGCGTACTTCACCGGGTTGTTCTTCAAGGCGCAGACGGGACCGGCGTGGGCACAGGCTTTCCTGGTCTATCCGTACAACGCGATCTTCCTCGGTACGACGATCGGGACCCTCGTCGTGCTCGGACTGCTCGACCGCCCCGCGCGCCCGACCGAGGAGAACACGGACCCGACGGACACCGCTACGCTGCCCAGCTGATTTCGGGGCTGCCCGGCTGGTTCCCGGTTAGTCGAAATTCACCGAATCGGACATGGCGTCGTGTGCCGCGATCTACGCTGACGCCATCGTCGCCGACCACCGCTGGATCAGTCGGCCCGCGTATGAGGAGAACTGCCATGCCCAGTATCAGTACCCCGGAATCGATGGACCTCGGATCGTGGATCGCGCGCCGGGCCGCCATCGGCCCCAACCGCCCGGCCATCACCTGCGACGACACGACGATGAACTTCCGGGAGTTCTCCGACCGCATCGACCGGTTGGCCGCCGCTCTGCGCGCCGGTGGTGTCGGCGTCGGTGACCGCGTCGCCTATCTCGGCCTGAACCATCCGATGTTCCTGGTCGCCTTGTTCGCCTCGGCGCGTGCCGGAGCGACGTTCGTGCCGTTGAACTTTCGGCTCACCGGAGCCGAACTCGCCTACATCATCAACGACGCCGGCGCGCACACCCTGATCGCCGACCCCGCGCTCACGGCCGTCGTCGACGAGGTGGCCGATCAACTCACGCTACAGCGGCGCATCGCCGTCGGTGAGCACGCCGGCTGGGAATCCGCCGAAGCCGTCATCGCCCACGCCGAGCCGATCGTCGACCCGGCCCGTCCGTCGCCGGACGCCATCGCTGTCATCATGTACACCTCGGGAACGACCGGTCGCCCCAAAGGGGCGATGCTCACCCACGGAAACCTGTTCTGGAACAACATGAACTCGCTACTGTGTCTGGACGTCGAGACCTCCGACATCAGCTACTGCGCCGCACCGCTGTTCCACATCGGGGGACTCAACGTCACGACACTGGTCACCCTGCAGAAGGGTGGGCACATCGTGCTGGCGCCGTCGTTCGATCCGGCCGCGGCACTCGCCTCCATTGAAAAGCATCGTGTGACAACGATGTTCGGTGTGCCGGCGATGTTCCTGTTCATGACCCAGGTGCCGCAGTTCGAGACCGCGGACCTGTCCAGCCTGCGCTACCTCATCTGCGGTGGCGCACCGGTGCCCGAACCGTTGATGCGTCGCTACGCCGAGCGCGGGCTGGCCTTCGCCCAGGGATACGGACTCACCGAAACCGCCCCGCTGGCACTCGTGATGGGACTCGACGAGTCGGCGGCCAAGATCGGCGCCGCAGGCAACAAGGTGGTGCCGCTGTCGGATGTGCGACTCGTCGATGCCACCAATTCGCCTGTTCCGGTGGGCACCCCGGGCGAGGTGTGTGTCCGCGGCCCACAGGTGATGGTCGGGTACTGGCGCAACCAGGCGGCCACCGACGCCGTCATCGACGACGAGGGCTGGTTCCACACCGGCGACATCGGCCGCGAGGACGACGACGGCTACATCTACGTCGTCGACCGCGTCAAGGACATGGTGATCACCGGCGGCGAGAACGTGTACCCGGCCGAGGTCGAGAGCGTCCTCTACAGCCATCCCGCGGTCGCCGAGATCGCGATCCTCGGGCTGCCCGACGTGAAGTGGGGAGAGGCGGTCACCGCCGTCATCGCCACCGCCCCCGGCCACGAGGTCACCCTCGAGGAGCTGCGTGACTTCGCCAAGGACCAACTCGCCCGCTACAAGCTGCCGTTGCGTCTGGAGTTCGTCGACGCCCTGCCACGCAACCCCTCGGGCAAGGTGCTCAAATACCAGCTTCGTGAGCAGTTCTCCACTCCTGTCCCCCAGGCGTGATCGACCGGTCCGACCTGTGGGGGAGCGGGTCGGACTGTCGGGGTTCGCCGGTACTCTCGACGCGTGGCCCTGTATCGCACCTACCGTCCGGCGACGTTCGCCCAAGTCGTGGGCCAGGAGCACGTCACCGACCCCTTGAGCCGCGCACTCGACAGCGGACGGATCAATCACGCCTACTTGTTCTCCGGGCCGCGCGGCTGCGGCAAGACGTCGTCGGCGCGCATCCTCGCCCGTTCGCTCAACTGCGTGCAGGGCCCGACGTCGACGCCGTGCGGGGAGTGCTCGTCGTGTGTGGCGCTCGCGCCGGGCGGGCCGGGCAACCTCGACGTCATCGAACTCGACGCGGCCAGCCACGGTGGTGTCGACGACACCCGTGAGCTCCGGGATCGCGCGTTCTACGCCCCGTCCGAGTCGCGCTACCGCGTGTTCATCGTCGACGAGGCGCACATGGTCACCAACGCCGGGTTCAACGCCCTGTTGAAGATCGTCGAGGAGCCGCCGGAGCATCTGATCTTCGTGTTCGCGACCACCGAACCGGAGAAGGTGCTGCCGACGATCCGCTCGCGCACCCATCATTATCCGTTCCGGCTGCTCGCCCCGCCGGTGATGCGCGGGCTCCTCGAGGACATCTGCGCCAAGGAGCACGTGCGGGTGGCTGCCGACGTCTACCCGCTGGTGATCCGCGCCGGCGGCGGTTCGCCGCGCGATTCGCTGTCGATCCTCGACCAGCTCCTCGCCGGGGCCGGCGAGGAGGGGGTCACCTACGAGCGGGCGCTCGCCCTGCTCGGCGTCACCGACATCGCCCTGATCGACTCCGCCGTGGACGCTCTCGCCGTCGCCGACGGGGCCGCGTTGTTCACCGTGGTGGAGCAGGTCGTCGACGCCGGCCACGATCCTCGCCGCTTTGCCGTCGATCTACTCGAGCGCCTTCGGGATCTGATTCTGCTGCAAGCGGTTCCGGATGCCGCCGACCGCGGTCTGGTGGAGGCGCCGGGTGATCAGCTGGCGCGGATGCGCAGTCAGATCGATCGCCTCGGCCCCGGCGGGCTGACGCGTTTCGCCGAGATCGTCCATAGCGCGCTCGGCGAGATGCGCGGCACCACCTCACCACGGCTACTGCTGGAGGTGATGTGCGCGCGAATGCTGTTGCCCACCACCTCAGCCGACGACGCGGCACTCCTGCAACGCCTCGAGCGGATCGAGTCCGGGGTGGTCGTGGCCGCACCCGCGGCGTCGGCGACCCCGGCCCCGGCGGCATCGACAGCGTCTGCCCCGGCGGCTCCGGCGCCTCCCGCAGACGGGCCACCACCGAAGTATGTGCGCCCGTCCCAGCGCAAGGCCACCGAAGATCATGTGGGACAACAGGACACGTCGCCATCGGCTGATGCCCCGGATGAGACGGAGCGCGCGGCGGCCGAGAAGGCGGCAGCCGAGCGCGCGGCGGCAGAGAAGGCGGTAGCGGAGAAGGCTGCGGCGGAAAAGGCTGCGGCAGATCGTGAGGCCGAGCAGGCTGCTGCCGCGAAGGCCGCAGCCGAGCGCGCGGCAGCGGAGAAGGCTGCAGCGGAGAAGGCTGCAGCGGAGAAGGCTGCTGCAGAAAAAGCGGCCGCAGAAAGGGCAGCGGCCGAAAAGGTGGCGGCCCAGGTGCCGGTCGCGGATCCGACTGCCCCCCAACCGCCGTCACGGACCCGGTCGGAACCCGAGCCGGAACCCGAACCCGAGCCGATCGCGGAGGTCGCCGGCTTCGACGACGAGATCCCGCTTCCCGACGAGCCGTTCGACGAGTACGAAGCGCCACCGGACGAACCGGTCCCGGCGGCGCCCCGCAGCGCACCGGAACCCGAACCCACACCGGAGCCGCAGACGGGTCTCGACCCCGATACGCTGCGCAAACGGTTCCAGGAAGTGCGCACCGCTGTTCGGACACGCTCGAAGAGCCTGGAACCGATGCTGTCGGCGGCGGTCGTCGACGATCTCGACGGCACCACCGTCGTTCTCGCTCACCCGATCGACGTGTTGGTGGGCAGATTGTCTGCCCCGCACGCGGTCTCGATCATTCGTGAGGCGTTACAGGAGGTGTTCGGCGCCGATCTCGACGTGCGCACCGTCCACCGTGACACCTCGACCCCGGGCCCCGCGGCTGCGCGGCCGCAGGCTGCTGCCGCACCCAAACGGCAGACGTTCTCGCGGCCGAGTCGGGCGCGCTCGGACTCGGCGGAGGGAAGTGCTCCCGCGCCCGAACCCGATCCGGAACCCGAGGAGCCCGAACCGCCCCGTTCCGACGAGGAGATCAGTGACGACGAGCGTGCGGAGATGGTCGCCGACGCGCACAACGCCACCCCCGACGCGCGGATCGACCCCGACAAACTCGCCCTGGATCTACTTCAGACCGAGTTGGGTGCGCGGCCGCTCGAGTAGCGAACCAGCTGTGGCGCGCGGGGTCTCGAGGCTCCGGCGCTGGCGCGCCTGCGCACCTCGACCAGCGGGGTGGAGGGCGTCCGGCGTCGACCAGCGGGCCTTACAACCGATGGTCGAGGTGTGACGAGCCGCAAGGTGAGGAGCCTCGAGACCCGGTGCGCTGCAGGTGGACTCGCCCTATGCGTCCCACCACGGCCGCAGCGGGAGCTCGTGACGACCCTTGTCGTCGAGCTTGACGCCGAGAACGTGGTGTAGCTGAACGATGTTGCGTTCGAAGCCGATGCGGCAGCCGGCCATGTAGAGGCCCCACAGGCGCGCGGTGCCCTCGCCGACCTCTTCGACGGCCTCGTCCCAGTGTTCGACGAGATTGCGGTTCCAGTCACGCAACGTCATCGCGTAGTGGTAGCGGAAGTCCTCCTCGTGCACCACCTCGACGCCGCCGATGTCCTGCAGTTTGGAGATGATCTTGCCCGAGCCGGTCAGCTCGCCGTCGGGGAAGACGTAGCGGTCGATGAACGACCCGGCCCGTGAACTCTTGGCGTTGTCGGGACGGGTGATGCAGTGATTCAACAACATTCCGCCGTCGCGCAGCTTGTCGCGCATGAACGAGAAGTACGACGGGTAGTTGTGGACGCCGATGTGCTCGGTCAAACCGATCGAGGACACCGCATCGAATCCCGACTCGGTGACGTCGCGGTAGTCGCTGTGGCGGACCTCGGCGAACTCGGACAGCCCCTCGTCGATGATCGCCTGCTGCGCCCACTGCGCCTGCTCGGCCGAGAGGGTCACGCCGAGTACATGGACCCCGCGTCGGGCGGCGTAGCGGACCATTCCGCCCCAGCCGCAACCGATGTCGAGGAGCCGGTCGCCGGCCTTGAGCCGAAGCTTGTCGAAGATCAGCCGGTACTTGTTCTCCTGCGCGGCTTCCAGCGATGCGTCGAGGTCGGGGTACACCGCGCACGTGTAGGTCATCGACGGTCCGAGTACCCACTCGTAGAAAGTGTTCGACACGTCGTAGTGGTGGTGGATGACCTCGGCGTCACGGGCCTTGCTGTGCCGCAACCCCTCGGCGAACCGACGCCAGCGCGGCAGTGCCTCCTGCGGGGGCGGTGCGATCGGCTTGAAGTGTTCGATACCGAGCGACCGCGCCACCTGCGCCAGCACCAGCGGTGAGGGGCGTTTGAACTCGAGGTCGGCGGCCAGGGCCTGCAGGGCGCCGTACGGGTCGCCGGGGTGGGCGCCGATCAGCTCCAGATCGCCGGACACGTACGCGCGGGCCAAGCCGAGGTCACCGGGGGCGGTCACCAGGTAGGTGGTGCCGCGCGGCGTCACCAGGTTCAGGCCGAACTCGGCGTCCTCGGGACCGGCAGAACTGCCGTCGTAGGCGGTGACGCGGATGTTGAGATTGCCGCCCACGATGGACTCGAACACCTGGGCCAGGGTCATCTTGGCATGCTGCGCATCGTTTTTCGACGGTGCGCTGTCCTTGTAGGTCGTCATTGCCGTTTCACCGCTTTCGCATAGAGATCGAGCAGTCGGCCACGTGGGTCGTACCGCTTCTTGAGCAGTCGGTAGTGCTCGCCTCCGTAGAGTTCATCGAATTCCTCAGGGCTGTAGAAGGATTCCGAATACAGAGACTTGTGGCCATCGAGCTCGGCCACCTTGCGTTCGATCAATTTGTTGGTGTATCCCGGATCGCCGGGCGTCACCGGAACCGCCGACCAGAACCCGACGTTGACATAGGTGCGGTCGGGCTGCAGCGGGTACAGCGGCCAGGGGCGCAGCGGATTCGCATCGGGTGTGCTGCCGCCGACCTTCTCACGAAGGCGCAACGGGCACAACCAGATCGGCTCGATCGGCACGCTGGTCAAGAACCAGTCGAGATAGTCGGTGGTGTGCTCGATCGGCACCTCGATGTCCTGCACGACTCGCTCGTTGGCAGGTAGGCCCTTGCGCTTGTTGAGGCGATCGGCGATGTCGAAGCGCTGGTCGTAGCCGATCAGCTTCCAATAGAAACTGCTGCGCAGCAAACGTTTCGGCCACAGGCGGCGGATGCGGGGCTCTTGCGCGCCGAACGCCCGGGAACACCAGAACCAGTCGGTGTCCCACCGCCACAGATAGTCGTGGATAGTCAACCGATCGCGCTGGGGTGTGCGCGTCGAATCGTGCTGAATGGACCGGTAATAGATGTCCATCCCCGTGTAATCGCTGACCGGTCCGGCTTCATCGGTCTGCCGCCCCAGCGTCAGATAGGCCTCGTCGGCGCTGAACACGGTTCCGTCGAGATAGTCGACCCGCTCGCCGTCGTAGGACCTGTCGGTGACGATCGCATCCATCGTCGTCTGCAACGCCGACAGATCGGTGAACCGCACATGCCGCAGCGCGACGTACGGGGCGACCTCTTCCAACTCGATTCGCAGCCGCACCGAATAGCCGAGCGTCCCATACGAATTGGGGAATCCGTAGAATAGATCCGCATAGTCGTTGGTCGGGGTCGCGGTGATGATCTCGCCGTCGCCGGTGAGGATGTCAATCTCGAGGACCGACTCGTGGGGCAGTCCGTTGCGGAACGAGGTGCTCTCGATGCCCAGGCCGGTCACGGCGCCGCCGAGGGTGATCGTCTTGAGCTGCGGAACGACCTTGGGAGCCAACCCGTACGGCAGCGTCGCGGCGACGAGGTTCTCGTAGGTGCACATCCCCGCGACATCGGCCGTCTTGGCGGCCGCATCGACCGAGATCACCCGGTCGAGGCCGGAGACGTCGAGACCGGGGTGCGGGTTCTTGGCCCGGGCCCGGAAGAGGTTGGAGGTCTTCTTCGCCAGACGGACCGTGGCCTGCGGTCCGATGGCGCGGTAGCTGGCCAGGAGGGTGGCCACACCCTCGTCGAATGCCGCTGCCCCCATCTCCATCTGTGCCGAGCTCACTTGGCTAGCCTAGGACGTGAGCAGCACGCCCGCCAATCAGTACATCGTGAAGGAGTTGGGTCAGTGGGTCAGATTTCCGCCAGTCAAACGACAGAGGTGGCCGCGTCCCCGGATGCCGTGATCGGCGCGCTCGCCGACTACGCCGACACCCGCCCGGCGATCCTGCCCGAGCAGTACCGCGACTACCAGGTGATCAGCGGCGGCAACGGCGACGGCACCGTCGTGCACTGGATCCTGCAGGCGACCTCCAAGCGTCAGCGTGACGTCAAGGCCACCGTCTCCGTGACACCCGGCGCCGGGAGCGCAGCGAGCGGGCCGGACGCCGCAGCCACGATCACCGAGAAAGACGAAAATTCGTCGATGGTGACCACCTATCAGGTCTCGCCGTCCGGCTCGGGCAGCAAGGTCACCACCACGACCACCTGGAACAGCAACGCCAGCGGCATCGGCGGCTTCTTCGAGAAGACCTTCGCGCCCAAGGGACTCGCCCGCATCCAGGCCGCCCTGCTCGCGAATCTCAAGACGCGGCTGGAGAAGTAGCCCACCGCGGTGGGTAGCCGGACCGGGAAACAGCGCGGTCGCGCACGGCCGTCACCGCTGCCGCCGCGCGACGGTGTCGACGCCACCCGGGTCGTGTTGCGGTCGGGGCCGGAGTCGACCGTCGGGGAGTGTCTGCGGGCCACGCCGTCGTTGCAGGAGCTGACCGACGCCGACCTCGCCGATCGCGCGCAGCGGGGAGAGATCGTCGACGCCGACGGCCGGCCGCTGACGCTCGAGCAGCCCGCGCGTGTCAACACGTCGGTCTACCTCTACCGCGACCTGCCCGACGAGATCACGATTCCCTTCGATCTGCCGATCCTGTACCGCGACGAGTACATCGTCGTCGTCGACAAACCACACTTCCTCGCGACGATGCCGCGCGGACAGCACGTCACCCAGACCGCGCTGGTGCGGTTGCGCCGCGTGCTCGGCACCGACCTCGTCGCCCCCGCACATCGGCTCGACCGCCTCACCGCGGGGGTGTTGCTGTTCACCCTGCGACCCGAGGTGCGTTCGGCCTACCAGGATCTGTTCGCGCAGCGCCGGGCCGAGAAGGAGTATCGGGCGCTCGCCCCGGCCGCGGGGGTCACCGATACCAGGGTGGTCCGCAATCGGATCGAGAAAACCGCCGGTGACCTGCGGGCACGTATCGTCGACGGACCGGTGAATGCGATCAGTGAGATCACCGAGATCGAGCAGACCGCGGGCGGGTCGGTCTATCGGCTGGTCCCGCATACCGGTCGCACCCATCAGCTGCGCCTGCACATGGCTCTGCTCGACGTGCCGATCGTCGGCGACCCGCTCTACCCCGAGGTTCGGCCCGAGGTGGCCGGGCGACCCGCGCACGGTGACTTCTCCGAGCCACTGCGACTCGTCGCGCACAGCCTGTCGTTCGTCGATCCGTTGACCGGGCAACCGCGTCGATTCGAATCCCGGCGCACCCTCACCGACGGTCACCACTGACCACCGCGGGAACTGGTTACGCTGTCCCCGTGACCATCCTCGCCTCCTACGAACGCCACCCCGACCTGGGGTGCGAGGCCGTGGTGTTCATCGACGACGAGTCGATGGCCTGCTTCCAGATCCAACGCGAACTCGTCGGTGGGGACCGCGCGGGCGATCGGTACTGCATCTCCACCGGTGCCAGCGCCCCGATCTACGATGCGATCCGGCAATGGCGTCGCGTCGAGCACAATCGCCTCGAGTTCGCCCTCACCCCTCGCGCGAGCAGGCTCTTCGGCGACGAGGAGCTGTCCTTCGAGATCACCCCGGTCGGTGACGACACCGTCGACGACATCGTGGCCCATGTCGAGCGCCTGTTGCGCTGATCCGGTCCGGCCCGGCACGCGCGCCCCGTCGGCACCGCCGACTACCCTGGGGCCCGTGAATCAACCTTTCGATCCCAGCGCACTCTTCGGCGGCGGAGCCGGCGGCGACAACCCGATGGCCGGGTTGCTGCAGCAGGCCCAGCAGATGCAGGCCAAGTTGCTCGAAGCGCAGAACGAGATCGCGGCGACAGAGGTCACCGGTACCGCGGGCAACGGTCTGGTGACCGTGACCGGCAACGGGACCGGTGAGATCACCGCGGTCACCATCGACCCCAAGGTCGTCGACCCCGACGACGTCGAGACCCTGCAGGATCTGCTGCTCGGCGCACTCGCCGACCTCTCGAACAAGCGCGAGGAGCTCGCCGGCGAGAAGATGGGACCGCTCGCCGGAGGTCTCGGCGGCGGACTGCCCGGCCTGGGCTGAGGTACGACGCACCGATGTATGAGGGCCCCATCCAGGATCTGATCGACGAGCTCGCCAAACAACCCGGGCTCGGCCCGAAGGGTGCCCAGCGCATCGCGTTCGCGCTGCTGGCCGGCGAGAAGAAGGAGATCGATCGACTTGTCGCGGCCCTCATCCAGGTCCGCGACAACGTCACCTTCTGCGCCGAGTGCGGCAACGTCTCGGCCAACAATCTCTGCCGGATCTGCTCGGATGCCCGACGTGACGCGACCAAGATCTGCGTCGTCGAGGAGCCCAAAGACGTCCACGCGATCGAGCGCACCAAGGAGTTCCACGGCCGCTATCACGTGCTCGGCGGCGCGCTCGACCCGCTGTCGGGGATCGGCCCCGACCAGTTGCGTATCCGCGAGTTGCTGCGACGGCTGGCCACCACCGACGACGGCACTGAGGTCACCGAGATCATCGTGGCCACCGACCCCAACACCGAGGGCGAGGCCACCGCGACATACCTGCTGCGGATGCTCAAGGACTTCCCGGGGCTGTCGGTGACGCGTCTGGCGTCGGGGCTGCCGATGGGCGGCGACCTGGAGTTCGCCGACGAACTCACCCTCGGCCGTGCGCTGTCGGGCCGCCGCATCCTGGCATGACGATGACGGCGCCCACCCTGTCGGCCGATCTCGACGCCCGGCTCGACGACCTCGCCGCGGAGATGATCTCCGGGATCGTCGCCATCGACGGCCCGTCCGGTGCGGGCAAGTCGACGGTTGCCGACGCCCTCGTCGCCCGCTTGCGGGCCCGCGGCACCGGGGTGGTGCTCGTCCGCACCGACGACTTCGCCACGTGGGACAACCCGGTCGCGTGGTGGCCGGAGCTGGAAACCGATGTGCTGCATGCCTTTGTGCGTCGGCACGATTACCGTTATCGGCCACGGGAGTGGGTCGACGGTGTGCCGCAACTCGGTGGTCGGGTGTGGGTGCGGTGGGAGCCGCTACTGGTGATCGAGGGCGTGTCGTCGGCGCGGCGTCGTATCGCCGACCGGCTCAGCCACGCGCTGTGGCTCGACGGCGGTGACGCCGACGCGCGGCTCGAACGCGCCGTCGCCCGCGACGGTGAATCCTCGCGTCCCCTGCTGCAACGATGGCAGCAGTTCGAGCGCGGCTGGTTTGCCGTCGATCGCACCCGCGAGCGCTGCAAGGTCCTCGACTGAGCTCGGCTCGGTGAGCACCGCATGGCCCGACGACGATCCCGATACCGCGATCTCGCCGATCTCGATGCCGCGCTGATCGACTGCCGCGCCTGCCCTCGTCTGGTGGCGTGGCGCGAGAAGGTGGCGCGGGAGAAACGTGCCGCCTTCGCCGACTGGGACTATTGGGGACGGCCCGTCCCGGGGTTCGGGCCCGTCGACTCCCGCATGCTCATCCTCGGGCTCGCGCCGGCCGCGCACGGCGCCAATCGCACCGGCCGCATGTTCACCGGCGACCAGAGTGGTGACGTGCTGTTCCGCGCGCTCTACGATGTCGGGCTCGCCTCGCAACCGACCGTCGTCTCCGCCGATGACGGGATGGAGTTGTTCGGGGTGCGCATGACTGCCCCGGTGCGTTGCGCTCCGCCGCAGAACAAGCCGACCACCACCGAGCGCGACCGATGCGCCCACTGGTTACGCGCCGAGCTGGACCTCCTGGCGCCCACGGTGCGCTCGGTGATGGTGCTCGGCGGCTTCGGATGGCAGGTGGGGTTGCGGACGTTCGAGGAACTCGGCTGGCAGATCGACCGTCCCCGACCGAAGTTCGGCCACGGCGCGCGTACGGTCATCCGACGTGACGACGGCGCCGAGCTGACGGTCTTCGCCAGCTACCACGTCAGCCAGCACAACACCTTCACCGGGCGGCTCACCCCGGCGATGTTGCGGGCGGTGATCGTCGAGGCCGCCCGGCACGCCGGATTACCCGCGCGCGACCGCACGGTCGGGTGAGCCGGCGGTCGATCAGTGGGCGTCGAGATCGATCTCGTAGTGCACGAATCCGGTGTCGGTGGCGACGGCGTCGTAAAGTCTTCGCGCAGTGGCATTCTGCTGTTGGGTCAGCCAGTAGACCTTGGTGAGTCCGGCGTCGCGTGCCGCCTCGCGGACGTGGTCGATCAGGGCGCGTCCGACGCCGGACCTGCGACTGTCGGGGGCGACGAACAGGTCCTCGAGATAGCAGTAGCCGGTGCGGCTCCAGGTCGACGGATGGGCGAGCCAGTGGACCAGACCGATGGCGCGCCGCTGGTCGTCGCGTGCGATCGCACCGTGAATACCGTCACCGGAGACGATGCGCCGGAACGTGATTGCGGTGATCTCGGGGTCGAGGTCGGTCTCGTAGAAGCGCAGATAGCCGTCCCAGAGTGTCAGCCAGTCGTCGTGATCGTCGGCGCTGCAGGGCGAGATCGTGGTCATGGCGACACAGTACGTCGGGCTGCGGATTCCCGACAGCCGACGTCGTCGTGTGGCGTAGGGTGAGGCCATGTCCCAGCGTGGTGATCAGGTGTGCCGGTGCGGCCATCCGCGGTCGGCGCACGACCACCTGCGTGCGGGCACCGACTGTGCCCTGTGCGGGGCGTCGGGCTGCTCGCGGTTCCGCCGGTTCCGCTTCTGGCATCGGGGCGGGGCGGGTGCGGCCGACGGCTCAGCGTCGGGCGGCGGCGAGTCGCTCGGCGCGCAGCCGGTCAACCTCTGGGAGGTCCAGCGGCGCAAGCGAATCGGTCCCGATCGCCCGGGCGAGGAGAAAATCGGCTAGCTCCGGGTTGCGGGCCAGCGCCGGGCCGTGAAGGTAGGTGCCGATCACCGACCCCGCGACCACACCCTCGGTGCCGTCGCCCACGCCGTTGCCGACGCCGTGACGCACCCGCCCGAGCGGGGTGGCATCGGCCCCGAGAGTGCTTCCGCCCCTATGGTTTTCGAATCCCGACAACGGCTGGGTGAGTCCGGGCAGCACCGGGTCGGTGACGAGCTCGCCGATGCTGCGGGTCTGCTGCGGTGCGGTGGTGAGGTCGAACAGCGAGATGCCGTCCACCCGTTCGCCGGCCGACGTCTCATACCAGTGGCCGAGCACCTGGATGGCCGCGCAGATCGCCAGCACCGGACGGCCCGCGGCCGCCGCACGTTGCAGCCCCGGATAGCGGGTGAGGTGCCGGGTGGCCAGCCGCTGCGCGTAATCCTCGGCGCCACCGAGGGTGTAGACGTCGAGTGAATCGGGGACCTCGTCGTCGAGGGTGATCGAGATGATCTCGGCGTCGATGCCCCGCATCCGGGCCCGCTGCCGCAGCACCAGGGCGTTCCCGCCGTCGCCGTAGGTGCCCATCACGTCGGGGAGCACCAGCCCGATACGCAGCGTCGAGTCGCTCATTTGCGTTCCTCCCGTACGCGTTCCATCGCGGTGCCGAGATCGCGGAAGGCGGTGTAGTTCGCCAGGACCTCGACGCGTCCCGGCGGACATGAGGCGATGGCCTTCATCGGGTCGGGGATGGTGGTGTGTTCGGCGCCCGCGTAGAGCAACCGCACCGACAGGTCGGCGGCGCGTTCGCCTGCGGCGACCACCGCCATCGTCTCGAACGCCTCGAACCGCACGTCCCACAGCCAGGAGAGATCCTCACCGTCGGGGACCTGCCCGTTGACGGCGATGACCAGTCCGTCGGCATCGTGGTCGATCATCGACAACGCTTCCTGCCAGCCGGCCGGATTCTTGGCCAGCAGTGTGCGCACCGAGTGGTTGCCGACCTGATGGATGCCGTAGCGTCCGGCAACCTCGCCGACGGTCTGCACCGCCGCCACCGCCTTGGCCGGGTCGGCGCCCATCGCGACGGCCGCGGCCACGGCCTGCGCAGCATTGCCGCGGTTGGCGCGGCCCGGCACGGCGAGAGCCATCGGCGCGACGAAGCCATCGGGGCCGTAGATGTTGTCGTCGTCGACCCACCAGTCCGGGCTGGGGCGCCGGAAGTTCTCGTCACCGGTCGAATACCAGTCGATACCGCCGGGTGGTATCGACGGTCCGCTGCCGGAGTCGGCGGTCGCACGCGCGATGGGTTCGCCGGTGCGCGGACAGCTCACCGAATCCCCGACCCAGCTCGACCCGGCCGCCACCCACACCACCTTCGGCGCATCGAAGGCAGCGGAGGTGACCAGGACGTCGTCGCAGTTGGCGACGACGATCGTGTCGGGGTGGCGGCCGACGCCGGCGCGCAGGGCGCGTTCGATCATGTTGATCTCGCCCACCCGGTCGAGTTGATCGCGCGAGAGATTCAGCATCACCACCACCTCGGGATCGGTGGCGTCGGCGACGTGCGGGACGTGTAATTCGTCGACCTCGAGTGCGCAGATCGGCGCCGAACGTTGCAGGCTGAGCGTGGCGATGATGCCGGCGTCCATGTTGGCGCCGTCGGCCTGGGTGGCGACCTCGCCGAGTTCGGCGAGCGCCGCCGCGGTCATCCGCGTCGTCGTCGACTTGCCGTTGGTGCCGGTGATCAGCGCCGTACGCTTGCCGGCCGCGAGGCGGGCCATGATCTGCGGGTCGATCTTCTCGGCGACCAGCCCGCCGATCATCGAGCCCTTCCCGCGTCCGGCGGTACGGGAGGCCCAGCGGGCGGACGCGGCGGCGGCCAGGGCCAGCGAGGTGCGCAGCGGAACTCGGTCGGACATGGGGACGAGTCTGGCACAGGGGCGCCGACGGTGCCGCCGGACCTCGGCGGGGTACCCTCGCGGCCGTGAGTAGGGCCACAACGCTGACGATTCCGCTTCCGTTCCGCGCCGTCCGTTCGGCGATGCGTCTCGGCGGACACCTTCCGCCGGGTGTGCTGGGCGTCGCCTCCCGGATCTGCCCGGTGAACTCCGACGGCGAGCACATCGCCCCGGAGATGTTGGTCGCCGGCGTCGCCACGCGACTCATGCCCGGTGGCGACATGAGCGGCGCGACCGTCGAGCGCGCCCGCCACAACCTCGAGGTGAACTCGGCGATCTCCGCCGAGCGGACCCCGCCCCTGGCGGTCGTCGAGGATCTGCTGATCGACGGGCCGGGCGGCGACCTGCCGGCCACCCGATACCGCGCCGAGGTCTCCTCGACGGGGCTGGTGCTGTTCTTCCACGGTGGCGGGTTCTCGCTGGGCAGTCGGGCCACCCACGACGCCTACTGTCGCCGACTGGCCCTCGACACCGGTGCCGACGTCCTGTCCGTCGAGTACCGGCTCGCCCCCGAGCATCCGTTCCCGGCGGCCGTCGACGACGCCCTGGCCGCGTGGCGCTTCGCGGTGAGTGCGGCCCCGCGCTGGGGTGTCGACACCGATCGCCTCATCGTCGCCGGCGACAGCGCAGGCGGGAACCTCGCCGCGGTGGTGTCCCAACTCGTGCGCGGCGAGGAGGTGACGCCGCGTCTGCAGCTGCTGCTGTATCCGGTCACCGACATGACGCGATCCGGCGGTTCTCGGCAGGAGTTCGCCACCGGCTACTTCCTCACCGCCGAGCGCATCGAGTGGTTCACCGAGCGCTACATCCCGGCCGGCGTGCCGCGCAGTGATCCGCGGATCTCCCCGCTGCTCGCCGACGACCTCACCGGACTGCCGCCCGCCCACGTGGTGGTCGCCGGCTTCGATCCGTTGCGCGACGAGGGAATCGCCTACGCCGACGCCCTGTCCGGTGCCGGCGTACCCACCTCGCTGCAACGCGAGTCGGGCATGATCCACGGCTTCGTCAACATGCTCGGCTTCAGTCCCGCTGCCCGACAAGCGGTCTCGGGGATTCACGACGTGGTGCGCGGCGTGCTCTGACAGAGGTTTCACCCGCACCGGCCCGCACCCTCGACCGTGGCGCGGCCAGCACCCCGGCGGCGCATCCGGCGATGACCAGAGCGGCGCCGGCGATCTCGATACCGCTCGGCACCTCGCCGAGCAGTAGCCAGGCCGCGCTGATCCCGACCACGGGTACCAGCAACGACAGCGGCGCGACCCGGCTGGCCTCGTACCGCTTCATCAGCATCGTCCAGAGTCCGGACCCGGCGATCGTGCCCAGCAGCACCACGTAGGCCAGGCCGACCAGCGCGATCAGCCCGGACGACGAACCCAACGTCGTCAACGACGTCAGGTCGGCGCGAGGGCCTTCGGTGGCAAAGCTCAACGCCAGGAACGGGATCGGCGGTACCACCGACATCCACAGCGTCATCCGCAGGGCGTCGTCGGGTTGGGCCAGGCGGCTGCCGATGTTGCCGAACGCCCAGGACAGGCCGGCCAGCACGGTCAGCACCATCGGGACGACGATGCCCACACCGATCGACGAATGTCCGGCGCGGTCGACGCCGATGACGACGATCCCGGCGACGGCGATCGCGATGCCGAGGATCTGCGCGGGCACCAACCGCTCACGCAGGAAGAGCACGCCCAGCAGCACGGTGAACGGCGCCGAGGTCTGCAGGACCAACGAGGCCAGCCCGGTGGGCATCCCGAGGTTCATGGCGAGGAACAGGAATGCGAACTGCCCGAACCCGAAGCCCACTGCGTACAACAGGAACCATCGCATCTGCACGCGAGGGAACTTCACGAACAGCACCACCGGGACGGCCATCACCGCGAACCGCAGAGCCGCGAAGAAGAACGGCGGGAAGTGGTCGAGACCAACGCGGATCGCGATGAAGTTGAGGCCCCAGAGGACGACGACGGTGAGGCCGAGCAGGCGATCGCGGGTGGTCATGAGTCCATCGTCGGGCTGGCATCGATGAAGACAATCGAATTCTTTTGCAGTAACCGTTCGTTATTGCTTCATCTTTGCTTGCGGAGCGCTACCGCCACCCGAGCGCAGGTGCCACGTCCTTCAGGATCGCCTCGATGACGTGCGCGTTGTAGTCGACGCCGAGCTGATTGGGAACCGTCAGCAGCAGGGTGTCGGCAGCGGCGATGGCCTCGTCTTCCCGGAGCTGTTCGATGAGCTTGTCGGGTTCTTCGGCGTAGGACTTGCCGAACCGCGCGATACCGCCGTCGATGTGACCGACCTGGTCGGAGCTGTGCCGGTCCCGGCCGAAGTAGGCCCGGTCCATGTCGTTGACCAACGGGAAGATACTGCGGCTCACCGATACTCGTGGCTCACGCTCGTGACCGGCGAGCTTCCAGGCGTCGCGGAACCGCTGGATCTGTTCGGCCTGGAGTTGGTGGAATGGCACACCGGTGTCCTCGGTGAGCAGCGTCGACGACATCAGGTTCATGCCCTTCTCCGCGGTCCACTCGGCTGTCGCGCGAGTGCCCGCACCCCACCAGATGCGATCACGCAGGCCCGGTGACTGGGGTTCGATGCCCAGCGGTCCCGGCGGGTTGGGGAACATCGGCGATGGATTCGGCTCGGCGAAGCGCGCACCCTCGATCACCTGGAGGAACACGTCGGTGTGCGAGCGCGCCATGTCGGCGTCGGTCTCGCCGTCTGCGGGAACATAGCCGAAGTACTTGTAACCCTCGATCACCTGCTCGGGGGACCCCCGGCTGATGCCGAGCTGGAGTCGTCCGCCGGAGATCAGATCGGCCGCGCCGGCGTCCTCGGCCATGTACATCGGATTCTCGTACCGCATGTCGATGACGCCGGTGCCGATCTCGATGGTCTCGGTCTTCGCGCCGATCGCGGCGAGCAGCGGAAACGGCGAACCGAGCTGCCGTGCGAAGTGGTGCACGCGGAAGTAGGCGCCGTCCGCGCCGAGTTCTTCGGCCGCGACCGCGAGGTCGATGGATTGCAGCAGAGTGTCCGCGGCCGAGCGGGTCTGCGAGCCGGCCGACGGGGACCAATGTCCGAAGGAGAGGAAGCCAATCTTCTTGCTCATGACACCAGTTAACCGGACTTGGGTCCGCTTTGTTCCACCAGGTCGGCGAGGCGGGCAAGATCGGCCGCGACCGTCGCCGCGTCACGGTCGAACTCCTCGTTGGTGAGGTCGAGTTGCCGCAGGGTGAAGACCACTTCCGAGCCGTCGGGGTGGGCCAGCACCCGCACCGGATTGGTGACCGTCGACCCCGACGAAAGGGTCACGTCGTGGTCGATGACGCCGAACTCGTTGTCCGGAACGAAGCGCACCGTGACGGTGCCCATCGGGGATTCGACGAGGAGGTCGTCGCCACGGCGCGTGACCGGTGCCTGCGCCAGCCCCGACGCCCAGAGCGCCAGGTTGTCCGGGTCCGACGCGAACTCGTAGACCTGATCCGGCGAGGCGGCGATGACGTGACTCACGTGACGACTACGCATTCATCCATCATGCGTGCCGGGTCCGGCATGCATGGTGGATGCAGGTCATAGGATCGCGCCATGGAGGTTCGTCGACTGCGGTTGCTGCGCGAGTTCGCCGACCGCGGCTCGATCGGCGCGGTCGCCGACGCGCTGCACATGACGCCGTCGGCGGTATCGCAACAACTCAAGGTGCTCGCCGAAGAGGCCGGTGTAGCGCTGCTCGAACCGGACGGCCGACGCATCCGTCTGACCGGTGCGGGCCACGCGCTGGTGCTGCGCGCCGATGACGTCATCGCCGCGGTGGAGCGGGCGCAGGAAGAGATGGTGTCGTACCGATCCGGGCACACCTCGGTGCGTCTGGCCATGTTCCCGTCGGGTGCGACGCTGCTGCTGCCCGACGTGCTGACGCGGGCCACCGAAGCGGGAATCGACGTCCATGCCTTCCACCTCGACGTCGGATACCCCGAGGCCGCACCGGCGTTGGCCGATTTCGACATCGTCGTCACCCACCGCGACGAGCGGATGCCCACGCTGACCGATCCGCGGGTCACCGTCACCGAGCTGATGCGCGAACCGCTGGACGTGATCGTCGCGCGCACCTCGGACCTCGCGGATCATCGGCGGGTCGCGGTCTCCGAACTCGCCGACCGCGACTGGATCAGCGTGGAGGGAGGGTTCCCGGTCGACGATGTGCTGCAATCGATCTCGGCGCTCACCGGAGTGGCACCTCGGGTGATCCAGCGAATGCTGGACTTCACGACGATCGAGGCGCTCGTCGCCGCCGATCACGGGATCGCCCTGATGCCGCGTCATGCGGCCCGGCATCCCGACGTGGTCGCGTTGGAGCTCAAGGGAGTTCGCGCTGCGCGGGTGTACGAGGCGTTCACCCGGCCCCATCCGCGTGCGGCGATCGCGGCAGTCGTCGATGGCCTGCGTCGGGTTGCTGACGCCGTCGCCCGCTGAACTACTCGCCCTGCTCAGCTGCCGGGGATGCCGGTCGTAACCGTTCCGGTGGCGTTGCCCATTGTTTGCAATTGCGGTGTGGTGCCGTTGAATCGGTTGAGATCGACCGGCGTCGGAATGCCGGGGAGCTGTCCGGAATCCGTGTACTGCCAGAACGTCCACGTGCTCCAGCCTCCGTGGGGCATCTCCGGTGCGGCCTGGCCGTTGTAGGACGCGATCCATAGCGGGTGGTCGGCAAATTCGGTGGTGCCGCCCATCGCGGTGTCCCAGAACTTCGGATAGGTGTACAGGATCGTCTTGCGGCCGGTCAGCGACTCCAGGGTGGCAAAGAACTCCCGCACCCACGCGGCGAGGTCCGTCGGATTGAGCCCGCCGGAGTTCTCCAGATCGAGAACCGGTGGGAGATCGAGCATTCCGTTCTGCCCGAGCACGACCCCGGCGTAGAAAAGTGCTTGCGCGGCAGCTGATTGCGAGGGGTCGGCGTAGTGATAGGTGCCGCGGATGAGGCCGGCGGCACGCATGGTGAGGCTGTCGGGAACGAAGTACGGATTCACATAGGTGAGGGATTCGGTCGCCTTCACCATGGCGATCTGCTGGCCGGCGGCGCGCACCGCGAACCAGTTGATCAGCGACACGTTCGGATGCTGGTAACTCGACACATCCGGCCCGACCGACGGGGCCGCGGCAGCCGGCGTAACGGTCAGCGAGCCGGCGACACCCACCACCGTCGCGACGGTGGCGGACATGACAAGACGACGGCGCACCATGCGCCCCAGGATAGGTCTGTACGCCTCAGTTGACACCCCACCTGTCACTTCTGTAACACACTCGTGGCCAGAAACACCTGTAACGGTCAACTCGGTCAAGGGTTTTGACCGAGTTTGGTGGATAGGGGGTCTCGAGGCCTCGTCGCTGGCGCTCCTCGGCACCTCGACCATCGGCTAGAGGCGCCGCCGAAGCGGGGTTTTCCCCACCGGGGGCGGGTGGCAGGGCGTTTCCCCGGTGGTCGAGGTGCGAGGCGCGTGCGCCGAGCCTCGAGACCACTTGTGTCAAGGCTGGTTTCGGATCTCAGCGATGGCTCGGGTGGTCTCGAGACGCTCCGGCTCGCTGCGCTCGCGCGGGGCTCCTCGACTATCGGGGAACGGCGACCGTCGTCGAGGGAACACCGCGGCTTTCCCCACCGATGGTCGAGGTGTGAGGCGCGTGCGCCTCGAGACCGCCTGCCACGGTGCTGGTTCCAGCCCACGGACTACCAGGTCGGATGCTCGCGATAGAAATCCAGGTGCGCCCTCGCGGCAGACTCCCAGGTGAGGGATCGGGTCAGGGCGCGCCCGGCGTCGACGCGCGAATCGGGATCGGCGAGGGCGGCGGCGAGGTGGTCGGCGAGGTCGGCAGGATCGGTGGCATACCGCACGGTCTCACCGAACACCTCACGGAGGATCGGCAGATCGCGGGCGACGACGGGGCGGCCGGCGGCCAGCGCCTCCATGGCGGCCAGCCCGAATCCCTCCTTGGTCGACGGGAAGGCGAAGACGTCACACGCGGCGACCAGCGACGGCAGCACGTCGTCGGCGACCGCACCGAGCACAACGGGCTCGACACCGAGATCGTGGGCGCGCCGGTCGAATTCCGCGCGATAGTCGCGGTAGTCGAAGAGGGTCTCACCGCCGGCGAAGACGAGTGACAGGTCCGGGACGCGAGCCCGCAGCAACGCGAAGGACTCGACGAGATCGATACTGCCCTTGCGGGGTTCGATGCCACCGACCGCCAATACGAAGGGGCCCAACTGGTCCCGCCATCGCTGTCGAGCGGTGGCAGCCGAAGGCTCCGGGCCGGCCGCGACCGAGAATCGAGTGTGGTCGACCCCGTTCGGAATCACCGTGGGGTGCAGTCCCCATCCGGCTCGAACCTCCTCGGCGACCGACCGTGACACGCAGATCCGCGCATACGGGTTGACGACGGCCTTCTCGTGGCAATCGACGAGGATCGGGGTGGTGAATTGGTCGAGATGGTGGATCGTGCGGATGCAACGTCCGACGGCGTTGGCACTGATGCAGTCCTGGGCGTGCACGATGTCGGTGGCGGTGGCGTCGAACTGTTCACGCATCGTGGTGATCGACCGCATGATCCGGTCGGTGATGGACTCGTTCTCACGATCGGGAAACGGGATGAGGCGCACCGCGACCGATGGATTCACAGTTCGGAAGAATCCCTCGTCGCCTCCTCGCGCCAACGACCACACCGTCACCTCGGCGCCCTGATCGGCCAGTGCCTCGGCGAGATTGAGGGTGTGGACCACCCCGCCACGCGGTTTGGTCGAATACGTCAGGAGTGCAATGCGCATGGAGTTCGTCATCTCCTGATCTCGGTATCGCTCGGCAACCGGTAGGCGTCGGTGCGCAACTCGGCCAGGTGGTCCAGAACCCTACGGGCCCGGCCGATCTCGTGCTCGACGTCGACGGTGACCTTGGCCAGCCCACCCTTGGAACGGGTGGTCGTCAGGATGTCACCGCCGGGGCCGACGACCTTGGCCTGACCCAGGAATCGCAGCGACCCGGTGATGCCGGTCAGATTCGACGACACCACGAACACCTGGTTTTCCGCGGCGCGGGCACTGTCGTAGAGGTCGAACAGGCGCGACTGGCGGTCGGCGGGTAGCCGTGCAGCACGGTCGGTGACGCTGGCCGGCCAGGCCGAGAGCGCGGCGATGGTCGTCGCCCCGTCGAGAGCCAGGGTGCGCGCCGACTCCGGGAAGGTCTTGTCGTAGTCGATCAGCATGCCGAGCCGGCCGATCGGGGTGTCGAACGCCTCGAACCGATCACCGGCCGTGTACGCGAGGGACTCGCCGGCGGGCTGGTGCACCTTGCGATGTGTTCCGAGCACACCGTCACCGTTGACACAGACCGCCGAGTTGTACCGAACCCCATCGGCTGCCTCGGCATAACCGATGCACACCACCATCTTTCCCGCGGCGGTGGCGATGGCCGCCAATTCGGGTC
This sequence comes from Gordonia sp. L191, assembly GCF_030077625.1. NCBI lineage: Bacteria > Bacillati > Actinomycetota > Actinomycetes > Mycobacteriales > Gordoniaceae > Gordonia > Gordonia sp. L191. The sequence continues at coordinate 5,661,819 of NZ_CP125996.1, forward strand.
CGTCACGGTCGAGGGTGGGTGGCAGGTCGTCGACGTCGGGCGCGCGAAGATCGCCGATGTACCCGCCGAGTGCGGCGTCGGGAAAGACCAGCAGGTCCACACCCTCGCGTGCGGCGGCCTCGATGATGCCCAGCGCCTTGGACACTGCGCGCTCGACGTCGCGGCCGAAGTGCGCGGCGAGAGCTCCGAGTGTCACGGTTGTCATGGACGTTCAGCCTACCGAGTGAGGTGGTCGGTTGATGGGTAACTCATGCCGCCCCGAGCCCGGTCACACCGCGGTCCACGGCGACGGTACTGACCCCGTCCGGCCAGCGCAGCCGCACCCCGGCGCCCGCCACCAAACGTCCACATGCCGCCGACACCACGGGTGCGGCCGACCCGGGATCGGCGGGTCGGGTGTCGGTGACGAGCATGCCGTACCCCGGAAAACAGGTGAGCCAGTCACCCATCGCGGCTTCAGTAGGCCGCGGCACCGCGGCAACATCGAGTTCGGCACCGGTCCCCGACGCTTCCGCGAGCATTCCCAACGTGCCGATCACGCCGGCCATACTGACATCTTTCGCGGCGCGCGGGCGCAACCGCGCCGGCAACCCTGTCATCCGTCGCAGCTCGTCGGGGTGGCGGGAACTGGTGCTGTCCCATTGCCTTCCGTGATATCCGGGTCGCCACCCGCCGGTGGTGTCGGCGAGCAGGGACACGACGTCGCCGACGCGGCCGGCGCCCGCGGCGATCGGATGGTCGGTGCGGCCCAGCGCGGTCACCGACAATGCCGACGGCACCCCGAGCTGCGTGTGGCCGCCGAGAACCGCTGTGCCCCAAGCATCAGCGGCCTCGGCGATACCGCGGACCACGCGTTCGACGTGTGCCCGGGTCGGGCCGCCGACCGCGTCGAGCAGACCGACCGGCGTCGCGCCCATCGCGGCAAGGTCGTTGATGTTGACCAGTACCGAGCACCACCCGGCCCACTCGGGATCCCGCTCGACCATGGACGGAACGATCGCGTCGCAGGCCGCGATCAGATCGGTACCGGGGACCGGCGCGCCGTCGTCACCGCGAAATCCCGCCGGACCCAACCCCATCGGTTGGGCCCGGAACGGCATGAGAACTTGCGCCAGAGGCGCTTTGGTGGCGTCGGCGGCTCGCTGGATGCGACCGATCGGCCACCGCATCCGGCGATGAGCCCGGCCGCGCACGGTGACGTCGGCGCCGCAGTCCTCCCAGCCGAGTCCGGTGAACAACCCGGCGAAACGGTCCTGGACGCATGCGTCGAACCGTAGGGCGCCCGCTGTCTCCACGTAGGCGCACGCGGCCCGGATCAATGCCGCGCCCACACCGCGGATCGGACGGTCGGGGTCGACGACGAGTCGGCTGCCCGCCCAATATCCGATGTCGGGGTCCAGACAGGGAGCCACCCGCACCCCGCCGACCACGGCACCGTCATCGGTGACGGCGATCAACGCCACCATGCGTGGATCGTCGTCGACGTCGTCGGCATCGCTTCCGTCGAAAAGTCCTTGCCGGACCACGAATTCGGCGCGCCGCAGAGATCGATAGGCGTCCATCTCGGCGCGGGAGTCGGCGACGCGGATCAGGTGGGTGGTCTCGGTGCCGGACTGTCGGCGATGCGGGGTGCCCGCGAGGATCGAGAGGTCACCCCGAGCGGGAGCGGGTGGTGCGGCGTGGGGGAGGGTCCGGTGGTCGAGCATGTTCTCACCCACCGACATTCGCCAGCACGCTGCACGCCCCGCACGCGGCGCATCCGGCGCGTTGGTCGCTGCCGGCCATGTCGATGAGCTGCAGGTGTGACGCGACCTCGCGGCTGATCTTCTCCACCGTCGCCGCGTCGGGGCCGGTGGCGCCATCCACATCGACAGCCAGGGTGCCCTGTTGCGGGCGGAACGGCACGATGAACGGGTAGACCCCCATGTCGGCGAGTTCCTTGGCGCCGGAGATCATCTCGTCGGCATCCTCGCCCAATCCGACGAGGAGGTAGGTGGAGACCTGGTTGCGGCCGAACACGCGGACGGCCTCGGCCCAGGCCGCCCGGTATTCGGCGAGCGGTACCGTCGACTTCCCCGGCATCCACCGGCGTCGGACCTCGTCGTCGAGGGATTCGACGTGGATGCCGATCGCATCGGCACCGGCGTCGCGCAGGTCGCCCAGGACCGAGAGATCGGCGGGCGGCTCGCACTGCACCTGGATGGGGAGGTCGGGGACGGCGTCCTTCACCGCGCGGACACATCGTGCGAGATGCCGTGCGCCCCGGTCATGTCCGGCCGACGTCCCGGTCGTCATCACCATCTGGGTCACACCGTCGAGGTCGACGGCGGCACGCGCGACCTCGGCGAGTTCGTGGGGTCGCTTGACCGCGGTCGTGGAACCGGCTCGCAGCGACTCCTCGATGGAGCAGAACCGGCAGCGTTGATCCTCGGCGTAGCGGATGCAGGTCTGAACGACGGTGGTGGCCAAGACGTTCTGACCGTGCAGCCTCGCGATCTGCTCGTACGGAACTCCGTCGGCGGTGGCGAGATCGTAGAACCTCGGCCGGCCGATCGGGGTGATCTGCACACCGACGTCCTCCCCGTCGAGGAGAACGCGATCACCGTCGAAGATGAAGGGGCTGTTGTCGTTCCGGGGAATCGCGGCGTGCAGTCCGTCGATGACGAGGTGACCGTCATCGCTCGGACCGGCACCGCCGGTGCGATGGACCGGTGGCGTGCCCCGGATGCCCAGCAGTGCGAGGTCGACGCGGGTGGAGACGCTCATGATCATCCTCCGATCGGTGGGGTGAGGGAGCAGGGTTATTGACTCGCGGCGAGGCGTAACGGTGAGCGGGTGGTGCCCTCGCAGATCGTTTCCGCGATGTGGCGAGCGTCGCGGTCGATGCCGAGGAATCGTCCGGAGCCCCAGGTGTGCATCCACGGCAGACCGACAAAACTCAGACCGGGTACCTCGGTGATGCCGCGGGTCTGCATCGGACGGCCCGACCCGTCGAAGGCGCTGGCCTCGATCCACCGGTAGTCGGGTCGGTAGCCGATCGCCCAGACGATGGAGGTGATGCCGGCGTCGGCCAGATCGAGGGACTCGGGTTGCGAATCGGGTTGCCACACCGGGGTGTATCGGGTCGGTGGAGGTGCGTCGATGCCGTTGGCCTCGATGTGGCGGTCGATGTCGGCGCAGATGGAGTTGTACACCGTATCGGCGTTGTCGAGGGCCGCGGTCAGCGTCGGCGCGAATCGTAGGCCGCTGTCTTTCCCGTCGACGAGGGTGCCGTACAACCGCATCCCCTCGAGCGCGAAACGCCGCAGGTCGATGTCACGGCCGCCGTCACGCCCGGTGACATAGTGGTTGGTCTTCTCTCGGGCGGCCTTTCCGCCGTGATACTCCTGCGCCGGGGTGTCGTAGAGGCCCATCTCGGCCAGCCACGTCATGCAGTCGCGTCCACGGTAGGTGCGCGCGACGCGGGGAGCGTTGCCGATCGCGAGATGTACCTCGCGGCCGGCGAGATGGAGATCCTCGGCGATCTGCGCCCCCGACTGACCGGACCCGACGACGAGCACCGCCCCGTCGGGCAGTTGGTCGGCGTTGCGGTACTGCTCCGAATGGATCTGCGTAACAGTGGGATCGAGCGCGGAGGCGAACGCCGGGACGACGGGCAGTGGGTAGCCGCCGGTGGCGATGACCACCTGATCGCAAGTGAGAACTTCCTCGCCGGCGTCGCCGCTCACGGTCAGCTCGAATCGGTCGTCGGCGATCCGGGACAGGCGCGTCACGGTGGTGTGGGTGCGCAGCGGCGGCTCGAAGGTCTCCAGCCAGCCCGCGAGCCAGGTGACCACCTCGTCGCGGGTCATGAACCCGTCGGGATCGGCGCCGTCGTAGGAGTAGCCGGGCAGCCGGCAGTGCCAGTTGGGGGTGACGAGGGTGAAGTTGTCCCAACGGGTGTCGGCCCAGGCGTGCATGGGTGTGTCGCTCTCGATGACGACGTGATCGATGTGCGCCTTGCCGAGATACCAACTGACCGACAGGCCGGCCTGGCCGCCGCCGACGATGACGACGGGGATGTGGGGGGGATGGGCGGAAGTGCTCATGGGAGCTCCGAACGATGTGGGGATTCAGGGGTGGGGGAGTGGCGGGTGCATGCTCAGGACTTCGACGACGGCATCGTCGGCGAAATCGGTTGCGGTGACGGTGATCGCTTCGGCTGTCGCCGCCGCCGAGGTGCAGGCGAAACCGAACGTGGCACGGACGCGCTCGGCGGCCTCACCGAGTGCGACGAGGCTGCGGGCGCGGAACTCGGCGACCGTGTAGTGATGGCCGCTGCTCAGATGGTCGTGAACAACCAGCGACGGCGAATAGCATTCCTGCACACGCCCGTCCGGCCAGCGCACCGCGAAAGTCATCTCAGGCATGAGCGGGTTCCCGCCACGCCGCTGCCTCGGTGTCGGTGATGAGTCCGTAGGCATCGGGCCGCCGGTCGCGCAGATGGAACATGCCGGCGCGCATGGCGGTGAAGGTGGCGTCGATATCGACCTCGGCGACGGCCATCCCGCTGCCGAGGAGCGTCGAATCCAGGACGTTGCCGCCGGGATCGACGATCTTGGCGTTGCCGACGTACCGCAGCGAACCGAAGGTCCCGGACTGGTTGGCGGCGATCCAGAAGACCTGATTGTCCAGTGCGCGTGCGGTATCGAAGAGATTGAAGCGGTAGGTCCAGCGGTCTTCCTGCAGGTTCTCCGCCGTTGCGGTGCGGGCGGCCGGCCACGCCGAGAGGCTCGCGATGATCTCGGCACCCTGCAGCGCCATGATGCGTGCTGCTTCGGGAAAGGCCTTGTCGTAGCAGATCTGCAGGCCGACGCGCCCGACCGGAGTATCGAAGACCCCATACTCGGTGCCCGCGGAATAGGACATGTTCTCGCCCAACGGTTGATGCACCTTGCGGTAGCTGCCGTAGATCCGGTCCCCGTCGAGAACGGCTGCGGCGTTGTACCGCGTGACCCCGTCCTCGGCGAGTTCACAGAAGCCGATCGCGATGAGCATGTCACCCGCGATCGCCTGAACGCGCGCGATCTCCGGACCATCGAGCGAGATCGCCGGTGGCAGTGAGCGACTGGTGGTCGCGACGGTGTCGCCGTGATTGCCCAGTGAGGAGAGGTAGCCGCCGATGGCGGCCTCGGGAAAGACGAGGAAATCGACTCCGGCTGCTCGGGCCCGTTCGACGTGGTCGGCGATCACCCGATAGTTGTCCTCGAGGTCGCGGGTGAAGTTGGCCGCGACGGCGGCTAGTGTCGTCATGAGGTGATCCTGGTGGTGGGCATGGGAACTCGGCTCACACCATGTAGGTGGAGTTGATGATCGCGCCCTTGCGGGCGTAGTGGATGAGAGCGTCTTGCACGTCGAGCGGATGTGCCGGGATCACGCCCTCGATCAGATCCTCTTCGCGGCCGCCGTGCAGGGCGAGCCCGAATCGGCAGCAGAAGACCGTCCCGCCCTCGGAGATGAAGGTGGCCAAGGAGTCGTTGATGTTCTGTTCGCCGGGGAAGCCCGAATCGCCGGTGGTCGGGAAGCCGCGTGTGGCAAGGCAATTGATGGCGCCGGGTCCGTAGAAGTAGATCGCCGACTCGAATCCCTTGCGCAGTGCCCGGGTGGCCTGTAGGACGGCGACGAACGAGACCGATGACTCGTGGGCGATGCCGTGGACGAGGGTGAAGTACGATTCGCCGTTCTCCGCCTGGTAATCGGGGAAGATCTTGGTTCCGCCATAGATGTTGGAGCCCTTGGGAAGTGACGGATGGGGGATCTCGGCGAGGGAGGTGGCGATGTTCTCGGTGATGGTCTCGTCGAATGCGGGCATGGCTTCTCCTGTGGAGACGGCGCGTGGATGTGCGCGGCGAATGAGGGGGTGGGCGACGTTGCCCGGGATGTGAACGGGGATCGGAGTCGGCGTGGGCCGGTCGGTCACCTGCCACCAATTTCAGACCTCGAGTATTGCGTGGTGGTTACCGGCGGAATAAGGGATCGCCGGATTCGTGTAACACAGCCCTCGGCGTACCCGGAGCGCCACCGACGCCTGTTCCCCATGGTAGGCCGACCTGTGCGCCTGGACCTTGTGCGCGTGGAGAAACTAGGATATGCAACTATTGCAGACAGGCGAGCGCCGCTCGAGCATGTGACAGCGTGAGGGAAGGAAACCGATGGCCGACGATGCGTCGATCCGCACGGAACGCCGGGGGCGGGTGGCCCACCTGGTGCTCAATCGCCCGAAGTCGATCAACGCCCTCGACCACGAGATGGCGCTGACCATGGACAACGCGCTACATGCGTGGGCGACGGACGACGCGATCGAGACCGTGGTGATCTCCGGGACCGGTGAGAGAGGCCTCTGTGCCGGCGGCGACATCGTCGCCATCCATCGCGACGGCGTCGCACTCAGCGGCGTCGACGCCGAGGGCGGCGCCCACGACGACCGCGACGCCGCGGCGAGCCCGTCCGGACGCTTCTGGCACGACGAATACCTCCTCAACGAGTACATCGCGAACTACCCCAAGCCCTACGTCGCGATCATGGACGGCATCGTCATGGGCGGCGGCGTCGGGATCTCCGCCCACGGCAACACCCGCGTCGTCACCGACCGCACCAAACTCGCGATGCCCGAGGTCGGCATCGGCTTCGTGCCCGACGTCGGCGGCACCCATCTGCTCGCGCAGGTCCCCGACCAGTTCGGCACCTACCTCGCGCTGACGGCCGCACCGATCGACGGCGCCGAGGCGATCGCCCTCGGACTCGCCGACCACTATGTGCCCGCCGAGAAACTCGACGAACTCGTCGCAGCGCTCGCCGACCGGCCGGCCGGCGAGGTGCTCGCCCAGTTCTCGATCGAACCGCCCGCCGCGGGGCTGCTCGAGCAGCGATCGTGGATCGCCGAGGCCTTCGCCGCCGACGGCGTCGACGAGATCATCGCGCGATGCCGCGCCGTCGGCTCGGACTTCGCAACGAAGACCGCCGAACGGATCGCCGCGAAAAGCCCACTGGCCCTGCGGGTGGCGCTGCGTTCGCTGCGGGAGGCGCAGCACGACGCGACACTGGCCGACTCGTTGCGCCGTGAATACCGGGTGTCGTTGCGCTCGTTGCTGTTTCCCGACCTCGCCGAGGGCATCCGAGCTCAGGTCATCGACAAGGACCGCAACCCCGTCTGGCGGCCCGCCGACACGATCGACGACTCCGTGATCGACGCGTTCTTCGCGCCGCTGCCCGACGACGTCGAACTGACCTTCGAGGTCGAATCCCACACCGGCGCCTGACCTTTCCTGGCACGAGAAGCTCCGCCGCCGAAGCCATTGACGAACCGAAGCCATTGACGAAGGAGTCACCATGAGCACCACCGAACCGCAGACGATCCTGATCGAGCGCCGCGACCGCATCGGCATCATCACCCTCAACCGTCCCAAGGCACTCAACGCGCTCAACACCGAACTGATGACCGAGGTGGTCGCCGCGGTCAAGGAGTTCGACGCCGACGCGGGTATCGGGGCGATCGTGCTGACCGGATCGCAGAAGGCGTTCGCCGCCGGCGCCGACATCAAGGAGATGTCGTCGAAGACCTACGCCGAGGTGGTCAACGAGTCGTTCTTCGGTGCGTGGGATGAGCTGTCGCGCAGCCGAACCCCCATCATCGCCGCCGTGACCGGGTACGCGCTGGGCGGCGGGTGTGAGCTGGCGATGCTGTGCGACACGATCATCGCCGGCGAGAACGCCGTCTTCGGGCAGCCTGAGATCAACCTCGGTGTCATCCCCGGCATCGGCGGATCGCAGCGCCTGACCCGCGCGGTGGGCAAGGCCAAGGCGATGGACATGGTGCTGACGGGCCGGCAGATGAAGGTCGACGAGGCCGAACGCATGGGTCTGGTGTCGCGGGTGGTGCCCACCGAGGAAGCGCTCGACACCGCACTCGACGTCGCGGCGACCATCGCGTCGAAGTCGGCGATCGCGACCGCGCTGGCCAAGGACGCGGTGAACCGCGCCTTCGAATCGAGCCTCACCGAAGGTGTTCGCGCCGAACGCGCGCTGTTCTATTCGACCTTCGCCACCGATGACCAAACCGAGGGGATGGCCGCGTTCGTCGAGAAGCGGGAGCCGCGGTTCACCCACCGGTGACCCGTCGGGTCACCCGACCGGGGTGACGAGTGCGGCGATACGCCGTGAAACGGGCACCTCCGTCGTAGGCTCGACGCGTGACGACGACCGATGCCATCGACAGCGACAAGGGGACGAGTCCGCCACGGGCGGCCCTGGTACTCGGGGCGCTGATCCTGGTGGCCGGTGTCGCCAACATCAATCTGTCCGTGGCCAATGTCGCACTGCCCGATATCGGCAAGGCCCTCGACGCCAGCTCGACGCAGCTGAATCTGATCGCCGTCGGCTACTCGCTGGGACTGGCGGCGTCGGTGTTGTACTTCGGTGTACTGGGCGACCGTTTCGGTCGGCGGCGACTGCTCATCGCCGGCATGTTGTTGACGCTGCCGGCGTCGCTGATCGCCGGTTTCGCGGTGGGTCCGAACGTCTTGTTCGCCGCACGTGTCCTCGGCGGGATTTCGGCCGGTCTGGCCTATCCGACGACCCTGGCGATCATCACGGCCCTGTGGACCGGTGCCCGCCGTACCGGCGCGATTGCGGCGTGGTCGGCGATCGGCGCGGCGATCTCGGCGACCGGACCCGTCGTGTCGGGGGCGTTGCTGGAGCAATTCGCCTGGCAATCGGTCTTTTTGGTGACGTTGCCGCTCGCCGTGCTCGCGCTGGCCGGCGCGTGGTTCCTCGTGCCTCCCGACCGCGGTGACACCGCCGTCGCCGTCGACAACCTCGGCGGCGTCCTGTCGATCGTGCTGGTGGGTGCCACCGTGCTTGCAATCAACTTCGCCCCGCTGAGCAACATGCGGACCACGGTGTGGGTGCTCGCGGCGATCGCGGTGGTCTCGATCGTCGTGTTCGTGTGGCGCCAGCTTCGGATCAGGGTGCCGCTCTACGACTTCCGGATCGCCGCCCGGCCGACGTTCTGGGTGGCGGCGGTCGGCGGCATCGTCATCTTCGGCACCCTGATGGGTGCGATGTTCGTTGGTCAGCAGTATCTGCAGAACGTGCTCGGCTACTCCACTCTCGCCTCCGGTGCGATGGCCCTGCCCGCCGCCGCGGCGATGGTGGTGGTCGCACCGCAGTCGGCGAAACTCGTGGAGTCCATCGGATCTCGCTACACCCTGCTCATCGGGTACCTGTTCATCATTCTCGGCCTGGCACTGGCACTGATCATGTGGCACGACACCGCGCCCATCTGGTCGGTGATCGGTACCTACATCCTGATCGGCGCGGGCGTCGGATTCGCCGGCACCCCGGCGTCGCATTCGTTGACCGGCTCGGTGCCGGTCTCACGCGCCGGAATGGCATCGAGCACCTCGGATCTGCAGCGCGATCTCGGTGGCGCGATCATGCAGTCGGTGCTCGGGGCGATCCTCACCGCCGGGTACGCCAAGACGTTGACGGCGGCGATCTCCGCCTCACCCGACGCCGACCACGTCAGCAGCGAGACCCAGGCGGTGCTCACCAAATCCTTTGCCAGCGCCGCGGATCTGGCACAACGCTATCCGCAGTACTCGCACGAGATCATCACCGCCGCACGCGAGGCCTTCGTGCACGGTGACGCCCGGGCGAACGCGGCGGCGATCGTCATCGTCGGATGCGGGGCCCTGCTGGTGGCCGTGTGCTATCCGAAGGCGGCCAAGGAGCGAGAAGCGATGCGCCGCTACGCCTCCGAACGCGGGGTATCGGCCTCCGACGACACCTGAGCGGTGTTCAGGTCACCTCGAATGCCGGGCTGACGCCGACGATCGGGCGTAGACGACCGGTCGCCGACTTGACGTCACCGAAATACCGGATGCGATGACGACCGTGTGCGCCCTGCGGGATTCGCCACGTGATGGTCACGATCGATGCCGAATCCTGACCGTCGGGGCGCTTCCAGTCGAGTTCGCTTGCCGCCCCGGTGTCGTCCTCCGTGGTGATCCAGCGTCCCCCGTCGAAACGCTCGATCACGTAATAGCCGTCGGTGGGCCGGGACCCGTCGGCGGGCACACGTCGCACACGATTGCTCGGATGTGCTCCGGAGAACGACACCGAGACCGATTGTCCGGCAACGTAGGTGGATCTCGGTGCGGAGACGACCGCACCGAAGGTGGTGTCGCGGACCGGGGTGTCGGCGGGGACCGGTGCGAGAAGATTCGGTTGCAGCCCACTGGTGTCGGCGGGCGTCGGTCCGAGATCGCCGCGCCTTCCCGCGGCCATCGTGCGGGCCAACCGGTCGAACTCCTGCATGTAGGCGCACAATGTGTAGCGCCCGAAGAGTGTCTCGCCGCCCTCGTACTGTTGCGACAGGAACTCCTCCGGCGTCGTCACGTACTGGCTGTAGCCGTTGGCATAGCCCTGCATCAGCACGTTCTCCAGTGGCACGCGCAGTGTGTCGGCGACGATACGCCGGATGCGCAACCCGGCGACGATGGTGAATTCGGCAGGCCCGCAAGCCAGGACGAGGTCGCCGATCCGGATCAGCTGGATCGGCAGCACCTGCTCTATCCAGGGTCGTGGGGGAAGGTAGCCGAGCGGGAACAGGTCGAACTTCGGTGCCTGGATCGCGACCGCCCACTCCGGCGGCGTCGCGCTGGTGTCGACGCCGAGGGCCTGCGCGAACGGCAGCGTCACACCTTCCTGGAGAAAGCTCAGCTGGCTCCGCGTGTTGTCTTCGGTGCTGGTGGCCGCGGCGGCGGCACCCATGATCGCCGGGGTGGTGCGGGTGGGTTTTCCGTCCGGGGTGTAGTGGCCGTCGATCCGGATGTCGGAGAGATCGAGGAAGCGATAGGCGTAGCTGATGGCGCCGGTCAACGGCCGAGCTGCGGCGAAAGCACGTTGTGCGGCGCGGTGTTGGCGGTCGCCGATCATCACCCGGTTGGTGCGGTGGTCGGCGGTGGGTCCGCCGGGGTGCATCTTGCGCAGCCACAGGTTCGGTGTCATGTCGCCGGCATTGGTCTGCGGAAATGCGGCCACCACACCGGGATTCGCGCTCTCGGCCAGATAGGACGCGTAGCCCTTGTTGTCACTGGAGATCAGGGTGTTGGCGTCGGTGAGCGAGGTGCCGTGCGTGGCGAACCAGGTGATCTCGCCGATCACGGTGCCGCCCTGACGCAGTCGTAACGCGGTGACCTGGGGGTCGATGTGTTCGGGGAAGTGCTTCTGGTCGGCTGCGGGATTGCGGACGAACGCCTGCAGCGAACGGTTGGCGCTGGCATCGTGCAGCTCGCTGTGGCCGAGCTCGAGCGTTCCCGGAGCGAGACTGTTGTGTGCGGCGACGATGGCCTCGACGATCCCGTCGACCTCGGCGCGATACGAGTTCTCCCGATGCCCCAGTGCGGCAAGGACGTACGCGTAGTCCCAGGCGGTACCGCCGCACGAGTTGTGATTGTGCGTGGCGTTGATGTTGACGTTCTCGTTGGTGTAGACGTTGCCGAAGCGTTGCGTCAGCGCCTTCATCACGCCGACCCGGTGGGATTCGAAGATGCACGCGAGATCGGCGTTGACGAAGACGATCCGGGTGCCGGTGGCGGCGTCGGCGATGATGTATGCGCGCGCCCACACGCGTTGCAGGAGTCCGGTGGCCACCTGCGAGAGATCGGAGTATCCCATCATGCCTTGTCCGGCAATGGCTCCGGTGATGTCACCGCGTCCGGCGCCGACGAGATAGCCGCCCGATGGTGCCGCCTGTGCCGAGCCGGACGGGGCGGCGACACCGGCCACGCCGAGTGCCGTGGCGCCGACCGCCGCTCCGGCCAGTAGCCCTCGCCGGCTGACCCCGGCTGCTCTCGCGGTGTCCGTCATCGTTGTCGTCCCTCCGAACCGGCCTTGCCCGCATCGTCGGCGGGTGTGGCCATCGCGGCAAAAGTGGTGGCCAACACGGCGATGTGGCGCCGCGCGGCGTCGCTGTCACGGTCGGTGAGCCACGACAGCGTCAGTCCGTCGAGCGATGAGGTGACCATGTGGGCGAGTTCGTCGGTCGGCATCGTCCACCGCAGTGACATCGTCTCGGCGATGAAGCGCAGCGCGTCGGCGACCGCCGACCGGTAGACCTCCCATTGGCGACGCCCGGCTTCGGGATCGTGGCGCATCGCGTGGGTGGCAACCTCGAGCAGCGCGATCTCTCGCCTCGGATCGCTTTCCAGGAGGCGCAGGTAGGCGTCCATCGCCGCGGTCAGCACCTCGGTGAGTCCGGTACCGGGGTCGGTGAGTTCCACGCTGAGCAGCGCGCCGAGTCGTTCGGCGCTGGTGATCTCCTCGATCACGGCGCTGATCAGTGCCTCGCGCGAGGAGAAGATGTAGAACAGTGCGCCCTGCGGCATGTCGGCCTCACCGACGATCGCCCGTGTGGTGGCCGCGGCGAGTCCGTCGCGTGCGATCACCCGGATCGCGGCGTCGATCAGTTCCGCACGGCGCTCGTCGAACGTCATTCGGCGCATCGAGAATCCCCCCGGATCAGTTGATCGTTCGGTCAACTATGCATCACGGGTGGTGATCTGTCGCGCGGATTGCGAGAATTCGTCAGATCGTGTGGTGGTGCAGGGTGGGCAGACTGTCATAGGCGTTGCGGATGTGCCGTGCGGCGAGTCGGGACGCACGATCCGCGTCGCCGGCGGTGATGGCGTCGAGGATCTCGTGGTGCTCGGCCATCAATCCCGCGCGCAGAGCGGCCCAGTCCTCGACGTCGGTGAAGGCGGCAAGGATCGCGCGACGCTGGGCGTTGCGGATGGCGACGGTCATCGCGGTGACGAGCCGATTGCCGCCGGCTTCGGCGATGGCGGTGTGAAAGGCGATGTCGGCGTCGTTGAAGGCGGCGCGATCGTCGACGGCGGCCTCCATCGCGGCCATCGCCTCGTGGACCGGCGCGAGGCGTGCGGGATCGTGTGCCCGCGCGGCCAATTCGACGCTCGAGGACTCCAGCGTCACCCGCGCGTCGACGACGTCGGCGAACGCGAAGTTCGACAGCGCGATGTGCAGGCGCAAAAAGTGGGTCAGTGCTTCGGCGGGCATCGCGGCGACGAAGGTGCCGGCGCCGGCGCCGCTGCCGACCGCCGATCGGAGCACGCCCTGAGCCTCGAGGACGCGCAACGCCTCGCGCACCGCGGGCCGGCTGACCTGCAGGCGTGCGGCCAGATCGCGCTCGGGCGGCAGTGGATCGCCGACCCCCAGTGCACCGGAGAGGATCTGCTCCTCGATCGCGTCGATCACCATCTCGTAGGTGCGGGTACGCGCCACCGGTTGCCAGTTCGGGCTGGGTGCGGCCTCCGTCGCGGATGACCGGCCGATCGTCATGGAAACCACCTTCCGTGCGGGGTCTGGTTCCCGCGTCGATCCGGGTCGCGCTGTTGACAGGCGCGACGGGATCACCCTACCGTGAATCATGTGGTCAGACCACAGGTCTTTCCAGTTCACAGCCCCAGCCAACTCCGTGGAGTCCGCATGCGAATCCCCGAACGTGAAACCCGGCCATCGATCACGCGATCGGGACACCCGGCATGAGGGTCGCCCTGTTCGCCACCTGCTTCAACGACACGATGTGGCCCGGCACGCCCCGAGCGACCGTGCTGCTGCTCGAGCGACTCGGCGTCGAGGTCGAGTTCCCCGTCGAGCAGACCTGCTGCGGTCAGATGTTCACCAACACCGGCTACGCCGACGAGGCGATTCCCGGCGTGCGGCAGTTCGCCCAGGTTTTCGGTGAGTTCGACGCGGTTGTCGCGCCCTCGGCCTCCTGCATCGGCTCTGTGCGCCATCAGCATCCGGGTCTGGCCGCCCGCTCGGGCGACCGCGGGTTGCAGGACGCGGTGGCTGCCTATACCCCGAAGGTGTACGAGCTCAGCGAATTCCTCGTCGACGTCCTCGGTGTCACCGACGTCGGCGCGTACTTCCCGCACCGGGTTACCTATCACCCCACCTGTCATTCGCTGCGCATGCTGCGCGTCGGCGACAAACCGTTGCAGCTATTGCGGGCCGTCAAGGGTATCGATCTGGTGGAACTGCCTGCGGCCGAACAGTGTTGTGGATTCGGCGGCACCTTCGCGATGAAGAACGCCGACACCTCGGTGGCGATGGGCTCCGACAAGTCCGCGCATGTCAAGAAGACCGCCGCCGAAGTGCTGGTGGCGGGCGACAATTCCTGCCTCGCCCACATCGGGGGACTACTCAACCGGGAACGTGCCGGGGTCCGGATGATGCACCTCGCCGAGATCCTGGCCTCCACCGAGAAGGAGCCTGCATGACCACCTCTCGCGACCCGGTGCACGAGATGCCCACGATGGCACCGTCACTGGCGTTGGGCTCCGGTCATCCGCACGTCGGGGTCACCTCGACCTTCGTCGGGATGCCGAAGTTCCCCGAGGCCGCCAGGGCCGAGCTGGCCAACACCACCCAACGTCGAAATCTTGCCCACGCCACCGGGATCATCCGCACCAAGCGGGCCGGGGTGGTCGGCGAACTCGACAACTGGGAGCAGTTGCGCGTTGCCGCCGAACAGATCAAGAATCGTACCCTGCGTAACCTCGACCGCTATCTGATCGAGTTCGAGGAGAAGGCGAGTGCCGCCGGGGCCGTGGTGCACTGGGCCCGGGATGCGCAGGAGGCCAACCGGATCGTCGTCGACCTGGTTCGTCAGACCGGCGCCGACGAGGTGGTCAAGGTCAAATCGATGGCCACCCAGGAGATCGAACTCAACGAAGCCCTCCAGGATGCGGGGATCGACGCCTGGGAGACCGATCTCGCCGAACTCATCGTCCAACTCGGCGACGACTGGCCCAGTCACATCCTCGTGCCGGCCATCCACCGCAATCGCAGCGAGGTCCGTGAGATCTTCCTGCGACGGATGAAGGAGGTCGGCCGTCCGGCGCCCGACGATCTCACCGACGATCCCAAGCGGCTCGCAGAGGCCGCCCGACTTCATCTGCGCGAAAAGTTCTTACGCGCCAAGGTCGGCATCAGTGGCGCGAACTTCGCGGTCGCCGACACCGGTAGTCTCGTCGTCGTCGAATCCGAGGGCAACGGCCGCATGTGCCTGACCCTGCCGGAAACGCTGATCTCGGTGGTGGGCATAGAGAAGATCCTGCCCACCTGGTCCGACCTCGAGGTCTTCCTGCAGGTGCTGCCGCGGTCGAGTACCGGCGAGCGCGAGAACCCGTACACCTCGATCTGGACCGGCGTCACCCCCGGCGACGGACCCCAGAACGTGCACATCGTCTTGCTGGACAACCATCGCACCGACGCGCTCGCCGACGAGGTCGGCCGAGATGCTTTGCGCTGCATCCGATGTTCGGCGTGTCTGAATGTGTGTCCGGTGTACGAGCGTGCCGGCGGACACGCCTACGGTTCGGTCTATCCCGGGCCGATCGGCGCGATCCTCACCCCGCAGCTACGGGGTACGTCGTCGGCGGTCGACAAGTCGCTGCCGTTCGCCTCCAGTTTGTGCGGGGCGTGCTTCGATGTGTGTCCCGTGCGTATCAACATCCCGGACATTTTGGTGCACTTACGAACCCGTGTCGTCGACGAGAAGCGAGGTGGGCTGCCGAGCGGTGAGGCCGCCGCGATGAAGGCCGGTGCGTGGATGTTCGCCGATCATCGGCGGCTCGAGGCGGCGCAGAAGGCGGCCACCACCAGCCACCGGTTCTTCGGCAAGCGCACGACGATCGGCGCCCTGCCGTGGCCGTTGTCGGCGTGGAGCTCGGCGCGCGACGTCCCGGTGCCGCCCGCGGAATCGTTCCGCGACTGGTGGAAACGAGAACGCGGGAACCGCGCGTCCGGGGAGGAGGACCGATGAGCGCGCGCGAGGACATCCTGAGCCGCGTCCGAGCTGCGATCTCCGACGTCGACGACGCATCTCGCGCGAGTGGGATCGACTGGGACTACGGACAAGCGGTGCCGACCGGCGATCTCGACACCGTCGGGCGTTTCGCCGAACGCGTGGCCGACTACCGTGCCGTCGTCGAACGCGTCGGAGAGCACGACCTGGCGCAGCGGATCTCCGCGGCACTGGCCGAGGTCGACGGGCGGGTGCTCGCCGACCCGGCGTTGCGTTTGCGCCTGGGCATCGAAGGGAACTGGATCGATGACGAGACACTTTCCCCGACACAACTCGACCGGGTCGGCGCGGTGGTGACCACGGCCGCCGTCGGGATCGCCAACACCGGCACCATCGTGTTGGACCACGGCGTCGGGCAGGGTCGGCGCGCGTTGTCGCTGGTGCCCGACGTCCACCTCTGCCTCGTTGACGCCGCACAGATCGTCAGTGATGTCCCCGAGGCCGTAGCCCGGCTGATCGCCGACGGTGCGGCCGCCCGCCCGCAAACCTGGATCAGCGGCCCCAGCGCCACCAGCGACATCGAACTCGACCGCGTCGAGGGCGTGCACGGTCCGCGCACCTTGCACGTGGTGATCGTCGGCTGAAGCCGGGTGGGCGGATTGTCCCGACGTGGGCGGCGATCAACTGACAGATCGTCGGTTGCCGGGTGGAGGTGGACGCAGCACAGTATCGCCATGACAGCTACACCCGATATTTCCGCCGATCCGGCAGCCGTCGAATACGGCGGCAAGGTTCTCGCCGTCGAGCCCGGCGGCAACGAGCCGATTCCCCTCGAGGCCCGCCACGGCAAACCCCGAGGGCTGTTCTGGACGTGGACCGCCCCGAACCTCGAGTTCGCGACGATCTTCGTCGGCGTCATCTCGGTCGCCTACTTCGGTCTGTCGTTCTGGCAGGCCGTCGGCGCCGTGGTGATCGGCAACCTGCTGGGCGCGGTCGCGCATTTCTTGCTCTCCGCCGAGGGGCCGCTGCATGGTGTGCCGCAGATGGTGTTGGGGCGCTTGGCCTTCGGTCACAACGGCAACATCCTGCCGGCGACGTTCATGGCGGTGATGTGCGGCGTCGGGTGGTTTGCCACCAACAGCGTCAGCGGCGCCTTCGCGTTGTCTACCCTGCTCGGCATCACCCCGATAGCCGGGCTCATCGTGATCGTGGTGCTGCAGACGGCATTTGCGTTCTTCGGCCACAATCTGGTGCAACGCTTCGAGCGACTGGCGGCCCCGATCCTCGCGATCGTCTTCCTCATCGGCGCGGTCATCATCTTCAGCAAATCCGATGTGTCGGCGGGATCGGCCGAGGGCGGCTTCTCGATGGGCGGCTTCCTCCTCGCGGTGGGCGCCTCGTTCGGCTACACGGCGGGCTGGACGCCCTACGCCGCCGACTACACCCGCTACCTACCGCCGACCGTGTCGAAGATGCAGACCGGGCTGTTCGCCTCGGCCGGCCTGTTCCTCTCGTGCACACTGCTGATGGTGGTCGGTGCCGCGTCGATGACGATCGGTGCGCCGACGTCGGACAACCCCACGGACGCATTCACCGCCAACTTCCCGTCGGCCATCGCCGACCTCACCCTGCTCGCCATCGCGGTGGGAGCGATCGCGGCCAACGCCATCAATGTGTATTCGGGCGCAATGGCTTTCGTGACGATGGGATTCAAACTTCCCGTTGGCGCGCAGCGGGCACTGGTGTCGGTGTTCTTCGGTGTCGTCGGGTTCCTTGTCGCCTGGTGGGCGCTGGCCGACGCCGCCGCCTCCTACGAGGCGTTCCTGCTGCTGGTCGCGTACTGGATCGGTCCCTGGCTCGGCGTGGTTTTCGCCGACCGTGTGCTGCGACGCGAGCCGCCGTCCCTCGAACTCCTCTATGACCGCAAATACACCAACTGGGGTGGCCTGGCCGCGTTCGTCATCGCTCTCGTCGCCTCGGTCCTGTTGTTCTGCAACCAGGAACGGTTTGTCGGCTTCATCGTCCGGGCGGTGCCCGAACTCGGTGACATCGGCGCCTTCGTCGGCTTCGCCATCGCCTTCATCGCCTACCTCCTCCTGGCCCGCTCCCGGGTCGAGAAGTCGGTGCAGCAGTACGGCTGACGCGTTGGCGTAGGGTTCCAGCGTTTGCTTGCGGCGGTCTCGAGGCTCGCCGCACGCGGCTCGCACCTCGACCATCGGGGAGGACCGTTCCCATCCCGGTGGCCGTCCACCCCGCGTGGAATGCTCCAGGACTTCCCATCCGATGGCCGCCCCATCCCGATGGTCGAGGTGCCGAGGAGAGCCAGCGACGAGCCTCGAGACCTGTTGTGCTGAAGAGTGTCCGGGGCACGGTAGTCCAGTTCCAGTGCTGCTACAAGCGGTCTCGAGGCTCGCCGCACGCGGCTCGCACCTCGACCATCGGGGGGAAACTACTAGCCATGGAAGGCGACTCGGCCTTCCCTCACCCGGTGGCCCTTCCTGCCCGGTGGTCGAGGTGCCGAGGAGCGCTAGCGACGAGCCTCGAGACCTCGTGTGCCGACAGGCTTCCGGGCCACGGGCACGACACCTCGACCATCGGGTGAGGACAATCTCTATGGAGTTCTCAAAGATCAGATGCGGTCCCGGCCGGCCGGGTGCGGGAATCAGGCTGCTGCGTCGTCGAGTCGCATGGTGCGGCGGTGATACGACGGCACTGGCCGTCGTTTCGGATCCACAGTGGCGGGTGGGATGAGCCAGGGGTGTCGGTCGTATCCCATGATGATGTCCCAGCCGTGGTGGTGGACGTCGTCGTGGCAGCTGGTGCAGAGCAGGCAGCCGTTGTCGAGGTCGGTGGGACCACCGTCGGCCCAGTGCTGCACGTGGTGTGCTTGGCAGCGGCCGGCGTGGGCGCCGCATGTGATGCATCCGCGATCCCTGACGAGTAGTGCTTTGCGTTGGCCGGGGGTGAAGAAGCGTTCCTGGCGTCCGACGTCGAGGGGTGCGCCGTCGGTGTTGAGGGTGATCGTGGTGATGGTGGTGTCGCACGACAACATTTTGGCGGTCGCTTCGGTGATCGCGCCCATGTTCTGTAGGTCCCCGCCGAGGGCCGGGTTGTCGGCTGACCAGGTCCACAACAACCCGTTGGTGGGTTTCGTCGAGAAGGTGGTGTCGGCCAATCCTTGTGCCGCGAGTTCGACGATCGTTTCGAACGCGGCGGCACAGATCTGTTCGGGCGTCCGCGGATCGGGTGACCCGTCGGGTTGAGGCTTGGGCGCCGACAAGGTTTCCATCAGGGTGCGGGTCTTTTCCCCGGCGATGATGTCGAGGTTCGCCGAGATCTCCAACCGTCCGTCGTCGGTGATGCGGTCGGTGTAGGAGTTGATTCTCTTGTCCTCGGCGGCTGGTAACCCGCCAGGCGTCTCCGCGGCGAGCTCGTTACCCAGCTGCCGTGCGTAGAGGTTGATTTCGGCGGGGGTGAAGTCGGCGAAGTAGTGTGACAGCAGTTTCCGGAGATATTCACACCGTTGGACGGTGTCCAAAGGTTCGGGGGAGCGGGTGTCGATGTGCGCCAACCCGCGGACGATGGCATCGGTGTGCTCCGACGAGATAGACCCGTCCGCGGCATGCGCCAACAGACCGACATCGGTAGTGGCCGAGATGCGCACGTACCGACCTGCGACCGAGGGCGCGAAACCCATGCTGATCAACAACTCCCGAAGTCGGGTGGTTTTGTGATCGGCGACGCCCAGGCGATCAAGTTCGCCGGTGAGGGTGGTGGCGTGGTGATCGATCAGATTGCGAAGCAGCAGGACTTGTTTCATGGCGCCGAAGGCTTGGGGTCCGGTCATGTCCGGGTTCCATTGCAGGTCGCTGAGTTGGGTGACGATGGTGGCGAAGACTGCTTCGGCGTCAACGGTTTCCGCGTCAAGAATTGTGGTGGTGTCGATCATGGGCCCCTCCCCGGTGGCTGATCGGTGTGAGGGGTCCAGTGTACCTCGCCAGGGTGTTCGATGCAAGGGGTGTTTTGGTGAATTCTGCTTGTGGACAACGTGTTTCGGTGCTGATTTTCTGTCGGTGGGGTGTGGTAGGGGGTGCAGGTTTCGTTTGTGTTGCTTTGGATGTGGTTGGGGGGCTTGTTGTCTCGCCGGGTCTCGAGGCTCGCCGCACGCGGCTCGCACCTCGACCATCGGGAGGGGGTCGTCGATCGGGGGCGTCTTGACCATCGGGGGTGGAGGGCGCCTTCGCCGTCGGGGGGAGGGTGCTCCTCGTCGGGCGGGGGGAGGGACTCCTCGACCATCAGAAGCGGACGTGCGGGGAAGTCAGCGCTGATCCGCAGTCCCGGCGTGAAAGACGTTGATGGCCAGCAATATCGATGCGTACATGGCCGGGGTGGTCGGGTCAAAGCCGAGTAAGACGCGAATGCGATCGAGGCGCTGATACAGACTCTGGCGCCCGATGTGGAGGGCCTCGGCCGAGCGGGTGGCGCTGCATCCGTACGTGAGATGAACTTCGAGAGTGTGGACGAGTTGCGAGGATGACGTCGCATCCTGGCGTACCAGCGGCTCGATGATGCGGCTCAGCTCGGTGCGCAGCCCGTCCGACAACTCGCGCGCCGCGGCGTCGGAGGCGAGTTCACGGCTGGTCCGGATGTCGGCGGCCGTACCGCCGGCAGAGCGCAATTCGACTGCCACACCCAGCCTTTCCGAACAAGTGCGGAGTTCGTCGGCCAACGTCAGGGCAAGGCCGGGACCCGCGCCGGTGTCGGCGAGCGGGCATGGCGTCCCGACGACGACGGTGAGGCGGCCGAGGCGCCGCGGATCGTCGGCCAGCGCCGCGCGGACCTTCTCGGCCGGTTCGGTGAGTCCGGCGTCGGTGGTGACGACCAGACCGTAAACGGTCGCATCGACGGTGGCGTGGACGAGTCCGCCGAGATCCGCAGCCGCCGACAACGCCGTCTCGACCATCCGGGTATCGGGTGCGTGGCCGGCCACCGGCACGAGCACGGCCTTGTCGCTGACCGGTAATCCCGACGTCGACAGCCGCGCAAGAAGATCCGCGCGCCGCAGAGGCCGACGGTCGACGAGCTCGGCCACCAGTTGTGCACCGATGGACGACCGCCCACCGGATCGGGTCAATACCGCCGCCAGCGGTCCGGCTCCGACACCGAGCAGCGCCTGCACACGTGCGACGGGTATCGAGGAGGCGCTCGGACCCGCGAAGACCTGCCCGATCTCGCGGCCGCGCAACGTGATCGGTTGCGCGGCGATCGCGCCGTCGACGACGCGCCACGCGGCCCGATCGTCGTCCACACCGTGGACCGCGAGCAGGGCGCCGCCACCACCCACCACGACGATCGGCGTCCCGGTCACCTCGGCGATGTGCTCGATCATCGCGGCCGCGGCGCCGCGGGCGAGGTCGTCATGCAGGGTTGCGTCGAGTCCACTGCGTAGCCGCAGGTCGCCGACCTCGTCGGACACGATCTCGGTATTGGCCGTCCGGCACACCTCGATGAACGGCACGATCCGTGTCAATTCGATGATCGGCAGGTGCGCGGCCGAACCCTCCCGGATCATCTCCTCGGGGACCGCGTCGAAGCTGCGTCCGACCTCGAACGCCAACCCGGCGACGCCGCGTTCGGCCAGGTCACGCACATAATGACGACGGGTACCGGCGTCCAGGCCGGCCAAGCCCAGGCCGGTGGTGAGCAATAGTTCGCCACCGGTCAGCAACGGGCCGATCTCGAAGATCTCGCTGGAATGCACCCAGCTCACCGGCGCGTCGAGCCGGTCGTGGGCGGTCAGCACACGCGGCCCGGCCGGAGCGAGGTGCGTGTCGATCATGTGCCGCAGAGTGAGCGACGGTGCGGCGGGCAGCGGAGATTGAGACACGATGCCGACGATATGCCCGTTGGCGCGCGCTCGCGACCGGACGAATTGTCGGTTGAGTACGGCCGCGCCCGACGGCACTCTCGAAGCATGACCTCCACCATTGCCGACACCGGGCTCGACCCGCGATCCTTGCTCGACGTCGCCTACGGCCAGGCGCAGGCCGGTCTCGCCGAGGGCGGTATCCCCATCGGTGCCGCCCTGTTCGCCGCCGACGGCACCCTGCTCGGCCAGGGCCGCAATCGGCGTGTGCAGCATGACGATCCGTCGGTGCACGGCGAGACCGACGCCTTCCGTGCCGCCGGCCGGCAACGGGACTACTCCTCGACGATCATGGTCACCACCCTTGCTCCCTGCTGGTACTGCAGCGGGCTGATCCGCCAGTTCGGGATCGGGTCGGTGGTCATCGGCGAGACGACGAACTTCTCCGGCGGTCAGGACTGGCTGCGTGAGCTCGGAGTGCAGGTCACCATCGTCGACGACGACCGCTGCATCGCGATGATGAGTGGCTTCATCGAGACCCGCCCGCACCTGTGGAACGAGGACATCGGTGTCGCCGACACCGAGTCCGACCCAGCCGAGGAGACAGCATGACCACCGCGAACCAGACCGCGAACCCCCAAACCGCGAACCCTCAAACGGCCAGCCCCCAAACCGCCAGCCCCATCCTCACTGTCGATCTGCAGCAGTGGCGGCAGGGCGGGGACGCCGCAGCGCAGGTGTGCGCGGCCGTCGACGAATCCCTGCAGAAGGCCGGTTTCCTGCTGGTGACCGGACACGGGATCGATCCGTTCCTTCCGGCGGCGTTGCGTGCCGCGGCCCGTGAGTTCTTCGCACTGCCCGCCGAGGTCAAGGCGCAGTATGCGGTCGGCGTCGGCGGTCGCGGATGGATCGGCCCCGGCCTGGAGGCCAACGGCTACGCCGAGGGCACCGAAACACCACCGGACCTGAAGGAGACCTATAACTCCGGCGCGCAGACCCCGGTCGGGATTCCCGAGGTCGACGACTACTGGTTCGCCCCCGACGTCTGGCCCACCGAGACCCCGCGACTGCGGGAGTTGTTCACCGCGTGGACCTCTCAGATGAAGGCACTTTCCGACGACCTGCTCGCGCTGATGGCCGAGGCGCTCGGAAAGGCCGGTGAGGACAACCCGTTCCGCGGCTTGGCGGGTAATGCCACCTGGACGTCGAACATCAACCACTATCCGCCGATGACGGTTGTCGGCGACCCCGAGCCCGGCCAGTTCCGGATCGGCCCGCATACCGACTTCGGCACGGTCACCGTTCTCGACCGTGAACCGGGAGCCGGTGGCCTACAGGTGTACAGCGACGAAAGTGGTTGGGCCGACGCCCCGTACGATCCGACGGCACTCACGATCAACATCGGCGATCTTCTCGAGTACTGGTCGGGTGGACGTTGGCCGGCCGGGCGTCATCGTGTGCTGCCACCGCAGCCGGAGAGCCCGGAGGAGGATCTCGTGTCGTTGATCTTCTTCTACGAGCTCGATCACGGCGCCGTCGTGACTCCGCTGGCTCCGCCGGTCGGTCGGGTCTCGGGGCGGCCCGATGTGATCGCCGGGGAGTTCATCAAGGAGCGGCTGGACGCGATCACCCTGGGGTGAGGTGTCCTCGTGCCGGTCATCCGATGCGCGGTACGTTGGTGACGTGGACTTCCGAATCTTCACCGAACCTCAGCAGGGCGCCGATTACAACCAGTTGCTCGCCGTGGCCATGGCGACCGAGGATCTCGGATTCGATGCGTTCTTCCGGTCGGATCACTTCCTGGCGATGGGCGACGCCGACGGTCTACCCGGCCCGACGGACGCGTGGGTGACGCTGGCCGGTCTCGCCCGCGAGACCTCCCGCATCCGGCTCGGCACGCTTGTCACCTCGGCGACCTTCCGGCTCCCCGGACCGTTGGCGGTCTCGGTCGCCCAGGTCGACCAGATGAGTGGTGGCCGTGTCGAATTGGGCCTCGGATCGGGGTGGTTCGAAGAGGAACACCTCGCCTACGGCATCCCATTCCCGCCGCTCGGACAACGGTTCGACCTGCTCGAGGAATCACTGGAGATCATCACCGGACTCTGGCAGACGCCGGTCGGTGAGCGTTTCGACCACGACGGCGCGCGCTACACGGTGAAGAATTCCCCCGCATTGCCCAAGCCGACGCAGTCGCCGCGGCCGCCGATCATCATCGGGGGCATGGGCCGCAGACGGACGCCCGCCCTCGCCGCACGCTTCGCCGACGAGTTCAACGTCCCATTTCAGTCGCTTGACACCGTGGCCGCACAGTTCGACACGGTGCGCTCGGCGTGCACCGCCGCCGGTCGCGACGCCGACGATCTCACCTACTCGGTCGCCCTCGTGTTGTGTTGTGGCCGTACCGAAGACGAACTGTCACGTCGCGCGCAGGCGATCGCTCGCGACGTCGCCGAACTGCGTGCGAACGGCGCCGCCGGCACACCCGACGAGGTTGTCGAGACGATCAGCCGTTTCCGCGACGTCGGTGCGAGCCGCGTTTACCTGCAGGTCCTCGATCTCGCCGATCTCGATCATCTCGAACTCGTGGCGAAAGAGGTTGTGCCGCAGATCGGTGGCACTGCGTAGATCGGTGAACACTGCGCAGATCGGCGGGAACCGCGCAGCTCGGTGAGAGCTGCGCTACCGTACCCGAGAGGATTGCCCGATTCGGGTGATCGGGTCACGACCGAGAAGGCTCTCAGGGGCCGAGAGGGCGGTGCGGGTATGCGGGTTCGGGGTCGACGGTCGGTACGCCGTGCGGCGCTCGTGGCGGTGATCGCCGCGACGGTGATCGCGACGGCGGGAGGTGCCGCTGCCGCACCGGCTTTCGCGAGCACGCTGCCGGAGATATACGGCACCACGGTCGCCGGTGGGGTGACGGCGTCGAACGTGTCGAATCACCTTCGGGCACTGCAGGACATCGCCGACCGCAACGGCGGCAGCCGAGCCCTGGGCACCGCCGGGTACCTCCGAAGCCTCGACTACGTCGAGGCCCGGCTGCGTGAAGCCGGCTACGCCCCGACGCGGCAGGAATTCACCGCGACGATGTTCGAGGAGAAGAGCCATCAGCTCAGGGCGGGTGGCGCGCAGATCGATTCGCAGGTTCTCGGCTATTCCGGGTCGAGTGCGTCACTCACCGCGCCCGTGAGCGCGGTGCCGACCACCGACACCACTCCCGGCTGCCAGCCGGGTGATTTCTCGGCGACCGCCCGCGGCGCGATCGTCGTGGTCGACCGTGGTGTGTGCCCATTCGGTGACAAGGTGGCCAACGCGAAGATCGCCGGGGCGCGCGCCGTGGTGATCGTGAACACCGAGAACGGCCCGCTCCAAGGCACTTTGGGTGAAGATGCCCGCGATCCGCTACCGGCGGTGGCGGTGTCACGCGACCTGGGGTCGCAGGTGCGGCAGGCAGGGTCGCTGACCCTGGCGGTCGATGCCCACACCGCACGCGTGAAGTCGTGGAATCTCCTCGCCGAGACCCACACTGGCCTGCCGAACTCGGTGGTCATGCTCGGCGCGCACCTCGACAGCGTCCCCGAGGGTCCCGGCATCAACGACAACGGCTCCGGCTCCGCGGCCGTGCTGCAGACCGCGCTGGCGATGACCGCACTCGCGCCGGTGAAGAACAAGGTGCGCTTCGCTTTCTGGGGTGCCGAGGAGCAGGGGTTGATCGGCTCCACCCATTACGTGGAGACGCTGCCCGCCACCGGCCGTGCCTCGATCCGGCAGTACCTCAACTTCGACATGCTCGGCTCCCACAACGGTGGCTACTTCGTCTCCGACGGCGACGGGTCATCGCACCTGCCGGACTCCTATGCCGGGCCGCGAGGGTCCGGGGAGATCGAGCGGGTCTTCACCGACTTCCTCACCCGCAGAGGAGTCGGCCCCGAGCCCTCCGGATTCGACGGCCGCTCCGACTACGACGCGTTCGCGCAGGCGGGCATCGCCACCGGCGGCCTCGACTCCGGTGCCGACAAGGTCAAGACCCCGGAGCAGGCGACGCGCTGGGGCGGGACCGCGGGTGAGATCTTCGATCAGAACTACCACACCGCGCGCGACACCTTCGCCAACGTCAACCAGAAGGTGCTCGGCACCATGGCCCCGGCCGTCGCGTACGCCGCGGGGTACTTCGCGATGCTCTGACCCGGGTCGCCGCGATCGGCTACCCTGACCGCGTGAGACGAATTGCAGAATCCATCTCAGACGCCGCTGTCGCGGGCGGTGGCGACGTGGGCGCCGACGCCCTGCCGACCGCCTACCGCTGGCCGTTGGGTGACTCCGCGCATCGTCGCCTGGCCGAGCGGGTCAAGCGATGGACCGGCGTTGACCTGCTGCCCGACGAGCGCATCGCGCAGCGCTACGGCGAGTTGCTGTGTGCGGGTGACCCGGTGGCCGAGCGGTTCGTCGCCGACACCTACCGCGGCGAGCTCGGCCCGCAACGCAGTCGCGAGTTGCTCGACCGCGCGCTCGACGAGGGAATCGACGCCGTCGACGATGCACCGGAGTCCATGCGCGCGTTGTTCGCCGACTTCGACGCGATGCCCGACTGGGCCGATCCCGCCCAGATCGAAGCCGGCGCCGCGGTGTGGCGTCGGTGGGCGTACGCATTGGGCGGCGTGGGCAACGCCGGAACGATGGACACCTACACCGAGGGGTCTTTGGCGGTGCCGCTGTCGTTGGCCGGTGGTTATGCCGGTGAGCGCGCACTCAATCGCTATCTGGAGACCAGCCGCTGGTGGATCGAGGCCTCGCGGCCGGGAGCCATTGTGCGCCAAGGAAGTCTGGCCCGCGCGATCACCATGCGCGTTCGGGTGATGCACGTGTCGGTGCGCGCCGGAGTCCGGCGCCACGACGAGTGGGACGACCAGAAGTGGGGGCTGCCGATCAGCCAGAGCGAGATGATGCTGACCCTGCTCGGCGGTAGCGTGGGGCCCGCGATGGGGCTCTACGGATTGGGCTACCTCACCTCGAAGGCCGAACTCGAGGCATCGTTGGTCTTCAATCGCTACCTCGGCTATCTGCTCGGGGTGCGCGTCGACGACATCTATCCGCGGACCATCTCCGACGGTCTACGCCTGCTGTATCTGTTCGACGCCACCCGATCGCACGATTCCGGTTCTGCCGGAGCCGAACTCGTCGAATCGTTCGTGCCCGGCTTTGCGCCGCGACCCGATATGACCCGACGCGATCGATGGCGCGCCTGGTATCACCTGCAGGCACAGTCGGGATATGCGCGACTGTTCATGCTGCCGCAGAATCGCCGGCGATTCGATCTCCCGGCCGGCTGGATCGGCGTCGCGCTCCTGCTCGCGCAGGTGCCCCCACGACTCGTCGGTGAGGTGGCCCGACGACTCGTACCCGGAGTGGACGAGCGTCTGCAGCAATGGTCGGTGGCTCATTGGGAGCGTTGGCACACGTGGCAATCCGATCGTCCGGCGGAGTTCGCCGCGCCCTCGGAATTGCGGCGTTGACGGGGAGTGGTTCTGTCACCGCGTCGAATAGCGCAACAGCGCAAAGCCATTGGTGAACGACGTCGCTTCCAGTAGGCGTAGCTGCGGAGCGGACCCGTGCTCGGGAAACAGCCTGCGGCCGCGGCCCTGCACCGCGGGGTAGACGTACAGACGGAACTCGTCGACGAGGCCGGCCGTGATGAGCGCGTGGGTGAGCATGATGCTGCCGGTGACGACGATGTCGAGGCCGTCGCGTTGTTTCAGTGCCGCAACGGATTCGGTCACGGACGTGCCGGGCACGATGGTCGAGTTCTGCCACTCGGGTTCGGTGAGGGTGGACGACACCACATACTTGTCGACCGCGTTCAGGTAGTCGGTGATGCCCGTCGGATCATCGTGCTGGTGCGGCCAGTAGCCACGAAAGTCCTCGAATGTCCGGCGTCCGACCAGGAGTGCGTCGGATTCGGCGTCCTGACGGTGACTCTCGGCCATCAGGTCCGGGGTCTGGTCCGTCGGGTCGAACCACGACGTCAGCATCTCGATCGATCCGTCCAGGGTGACGTTCTGGGTGACGACGAGCTTGCGCATGACTTCTCCTCTGCCGGTGGTTGTGGCACAGAGACAGACCGCCCGGCGCGCGTGAACTCATCGCGAGGGCACCCGCTCACGCCCCCAACAGCGCCTCCCGATGTGCATCGACGACCTCACGGATCGCCTCGACCATCGCGGCCACCGCGGGCCGGCGATAGGCCTCGGTCCGGGTCACCAGCCAATAGGTCAACTGGGCGTTGACATCCGGGAGGACGCGTACCAGATCGTCGTGTCGGTCGGCCAGATAACAAGGGAGTAAACCGATCCCGGCGTGGGCTCTGGTCGCCTCGACGTGGACGAAGACGTTGGTCGAGGTGAGTCCCTCGGCCATCTGCGGGACCAGGGTGCGGGCGAGGTCGAGATCGTCGACCTGGAGCATCGAGTCGACGAAGTAGACGAGCGGATGCGAGGTCAGCTCCGTGGCGGTGTGTGGCATGGCGTGTTCGGCGGCGTAGCGCCGTGACGCGTACAGCCCGAGCCGGTAGTCGGCCAGCCGCATGGCCTCGGCGCGGTGGACCGTGCGGCTCGCCGACCACGATCTCGATGTCGAGGCCGGTGCGGGTGTGTGAGGCCAAGCGGGTGGCGGTGACGATCTCGACCCCGATACCTGGATGTCGGGTGCGCACCGCGACCGCGGCGGGCGCGGCGAGCAGGGCGGAGAAGCCGTCGGTGGCCGAGATCCGGACCACGTCGTTGATCGACACACCGTCTCGCGCATCGGTACCGAGGTCGCGAACGGCAGCCTCGATCTGTTCGGCCGCGGCGAATGCGCGCCTGCCGAGATCGGTGAGCTCCCAACCGCCGGGTCCGCGCGCCAACGCGCGGCCGCCCAAGGCCTTTTCCAGGCTCTCGATTCGCCGCGCGACCGTCGTGTGGTTGAGGCCCAACGAGTCGGCTGCGGTGGTGAAGCGGCCGGTCCGCCCCACTGCCAGTAGCACCAGCAGGTCGTCGGAGCTGGGGCTGGTGGACGGCATATCTGCATATTTGCAGATTCGATGCGACGAAGAGGTCATTGAAAGCGCATTGCTGGGCATTGATACTCGGACGAGATGTGAGTGGCATCACACCCGGTGCCCAGAAGAGGAGTGATCATGGCCAACCGTGAGAGCGCAGACGGGCCGAATCCCGACGCTGCGCAGACCTATCGACCCTCGGGGCTGCGACGCGTGGTGGCGGCATCGATGGCCGGCACCGTCGTCGAGTGGTATGAATTCTTTCTCTACGGCACCGCCGCGACCCTGGTCTTCAGCAAGGTGTTCTTCCCCGCGGGCGGCAACGAACTCGACGCCATCATCGCCGCGTTCGTGACCTACGCCGTCGGTTTCGCCGCCCGCCCGCTCGGCGGGGTGGTCTTCGGTCACTACGGCGACAAGTTCGGCCGCAAGAAATTACTGCAACTGAGCCTGGTGCTCGTCGGAGTCTCGACATTCCTGATGGGCTGTCTGCCGACCTTCGGTGCCATCGGCTATCTCGCACCTGTACTGCTGGTGGTGCTGCGCTTCGTTCAGGGATTCGCCGTCGGCGGTGAGTGGGGTGGCGCGGTGTTGCTGGTGGCCGAGCACAGTCCCGACCGCAGCCGCGGCTTCTGGGCGTCGTGGCCGCAGGCCGGTGTCCCCGTCGGGAACCTGTTGGCCACGATGGTGCTGCTGATCATGACCTCGACGTTGAGCGACGCGGCCTTCCTCGGCTGGGGGTGGCGGGTGGCATTCTGGCTGTCGGCGATCATCGTGTTCGTTGGCTACTACGTGCGCACCAAGGTCACCGACGCCCCCATTTTCGTTCGCGCACAAGAGGAGATCGAGTACGCCAAGGCCACCTCGTTCAGCGTGCTCGAGGTGATTCGGCTCTACCCGCGCGGCGTGCTGACCGCGATGGGGCTGCGTTTCGCCGAGAACATCATGTACTACCTCGTCGTGACCTTCTCGATCACGTATCTGAAGGTCGTCGTGCACGCCGACACCGAACTCATCCTGTGGTGGATGCTCGTCGCCAACGCCGTGCACTTCGCGGTGATCCCATTGGTGGGGCGGCTCTCCGACCGCGTCGGCCGCCGACCCGTCTACGCCCTCGGCGCGTTCGCCACCGCCTTCTGGGGATTCTTCGCCTTTCCGATGATGGACACCGGTCATCACCTGGTGATCATGTCGGCGATCATCATCGGCCTGGTCTTCCATGCCTTCATGTACGCCGGTCAGCCGGCGATCATGGCCGAGATGTTCCCCACCCGGATGCGGTATTCCGGTGTGTCCCTCGGCTATCAGGTCACCTCGATCGTCGCCGGATCGTTGGCGCCGATCATCGCCGCCGAACTGCTGAGCAGCTTCCATTCCTCGGTACCCATCGCAATCTACCTGGCCGGCGCCTCGGTGGTCACCTTGATCGCCGTCGCCTTCGCCCGTGAAACCCGCGGTGCATCACTGGAATCCATCGACGCCGCCGACGCCCGGGACAATCTCGATGCGCCGCGGGCGCGGACGGAGGTCACCGCATGAGCGCCGCCGGAGTCGATCTGAGTGGCCGTCGCGCGCTGATCACCGGTGCCGCCAACGGAATCGGCGCCGCCTGCGCCCGTGGTCTCGCCGCCGCGGGGGCACAGGTGACGATCGCCGACGTGGACGGGATCGCCGCCAAGCAGGTCGCCGCCGACCTCGACGGCGAGGTCTGGACGGTCGATCTGACCGACACCACCGAACTCGACGATCTCACCCTCGACGTCGACATCCTCGTCAACAACGCCGGTATCCAATCGGTCGCGCCAATCGAGGAGATGGCGCCGGACACCTTCCGCCGGATGCACCGGCTGATGGTGGAGGCGCCGTTCCTACTGATGCGTGCGGTGTTACCGGCCATGTACCGCAACGGTTTCGGGCGGATCGTCAACATCTCGTCGGTCCACGGGCTGCGGGCGTCGGCGTACAAGTCGGCCTACGTCTCGGCCAAGCATGCGCTCGAAGGACTGTCGAAGGTCGCCGCACTCGAGGGCGCCGCACATGGTGTCACCAGCAACTGCGTCAATCCCGGCTACGTGCACACCGATCTCGTCGACCGACAGATCGCCGATCAGGCACGCGTGCACCACATGTCGGAGACCGAGGTGGTCGAGAACGTGCTGCTCGCCGAGAGCGCCATCAAGACCATGACCACCCCGGACATGGTGGCCTCCCTGGTGGTCTGGCTGGCCTCGGACAACGCGGCGATGGTCACCGGTGCGTCCTACCCGATGGACGGCGGGTGGAGCGCGAGCTGAGAAGGATTGCCCCGCAGACGATCCACAAAGCAACTGCGCGGTGTGCTCCTGGGGGCACACCGCGCAGTCGCTGGTGAATGACGTCGGTTACGTCACGGGGGTGCTCACCGCACCGTCGGGCGATCGACGCCGAGGCCGATGTCGACGGTGGTGCGCTCGCCGGTGACGACGCGCGCCTGCACCGCGGTCGGCTCATACATGTTGGCGACCAACGTGAACTGGGCGTCGGTGAGTCCCTCGATCCGGTAACGGCCGTCGGAGTCGGTGGTCACCGACGCGACGATCGTCTGATCCGGCCCGATCGCCGACACGGTTGCCCCGATCAACGGGGTGCCGTCGACGGTCCGGACCGTGCCCTGGACGCCGCCGGTGGCCGACAACACGATCTGCGCCTCTGCGGCAGAACCGGTTTCGACGGTGATCAGCTGGCTTGACGGCGCATAGCCGGGCGCCGAGGCCGTCACCGCGACGGTGTCCCCGGCCGACAGACCGGTGACGGTGAACCGGCCGTCCGAGTCGGCCTGCGCGTTGGCGATGACCGCACCCGACTGGTCGGTGACAACCAGATTCGCGGGCAGCGGACGATGCGCGTCGCGGACCCAACCCCGCAGTGACGCACCGCCACCGAGGGCGAAGTCACGGCGGAAGACGAGATCGCCGACCACCGAGACCGCCAGCGCCCGCGGGGAGAGCCCGGGAGCGGTTGCGATCACCGTGTAGGTGCCGTCGGCCAGATCGGTGACCGCGTACGACCCGTCCGGGTGAACCGCGGCGGCGCCGACCTGATGGCCACGCAGATCGGTGACGGTGATCGCCGCATCGGTGACCGGCGATCCGTCACCCGAGGTGATCAGACCCGCGATTCGCGGTCGCACCGGCTGCGTCCCGGCCTCGCCGGCCGAGGTCAGCAGATGCCGCGGAGCAGTGGTCGTGCGCGTCGACTCCTCCTCGGTGACCAGTTCGGACGGTGTGCCGAAGCCGACGTCGCCGGCCACGGCGGCCAACTCCGCGCCCAGGGTCTCCGGGGTCGCCGGCTTCTTCTTCGAGCCGGTGAACAGCGAGGCGATGGCGCCGAGGACGCAGCAGATCAGTGCGAAGGTGAATGCCGCGGTGAGGCCGTCGGAGAACGGATCGCTGATCAGGTGCGGGAAGAACTGCAGTCCCGTGAGGTGATCGACGCTGGACTGGGGGAGCCCTTGGAGTGCTTGGCCGGCGACTTCACGGATCGGGTTGTAGCCGAGGAATGCGGCGAACAGGATGCCGACGGTCGGGATGTGGGCGATCCCGTCGGCGGCGGGTGCGGGCATGCCGTTGGCCGTCAGACCCGAGTACATGGCGTCGGGCAGGTGGGTGGAGAGCCCGGCGATCATCAGCGAGAAGAACAGGCCGATGGACAGGACCATCGCGGCGTTCTGGAAGGTGGTCATCATGCCCGCGCCGGAACCACGCGAGGTGACCGGAAGCGAGTTCATGACCTCGGCGCGGTTGGGTGAGGCGAACAGGCCCATCCCGATGCCGTTGATCAGGAGCACCAGAGCGAACACCCAGTAGGTGAAGTTCACCGGCATCGCGATCAGCGCACCGAAGGTACCCGCGGTGATCAACATGCCCATGGTGGTGAACCACTTGGTGCCGAGCTTGTCCGACAACGCCCCGGAAACCGGTGCACTGATCAGGAAGCCGATGGTCATCGGGATCATGTAGATACCGGCCCACAGCGGGGTGCGGGAGTAGTCGTAGCCGTGCTGCGGCAACCAGATGCCCTGCAGCCAGATGATGAGGATGAACTGCAGGCCGCCTCGGCCGATGGAGCCGGCGAGGTTGGCGAGGTTACCGAAGGTGAACGACCGGTTCTTGAACAGGCTCAGTTCGAACAGTGGGCTGTCGACCTTGGTTTCGATGAACACGAAGGCGGCCAACACGATGACGCCGCCGATCAACCCGGTCAACACCCAGGGGTTGGTCCAGCCCATGGCGTGGGTTCCGTAGGGCTGGATGCCGTAGGTGATGGCGATCAGGATCGCGATCAGGCCGATGGCGAAGGTGATGTTGCCCCACCAGTCCATCTTGGCGTGCTTGCGCTCACCGAGATCGTGCAGCTTCAGATACGCCCAGATGGTGCCGATGACACCGAAGGGCACCGAGACGAGGAAGATGTAGTGCCACTGGATCGGGGCGAGGATGCCGCCGATGAGCAGGCCGAGGAAGGAACCGGCGATGGCGGCCACACCGTTGATGCCCATGGCCAGACCGCGCTGGTTGGCGGGGAAGGCGTCGGTGAGGATGGCCGACGAGTTGGCCATCAGGAAGGCGCCACCGACGCCCTGCACGATGCGCCAGAAGATCAGCCAGATCGCTGCCTCACTGCCGTCGAACCAGGTGATGGCCAGGAAGATCGACGAGATGGTGAAGATGGCGAAGCCCATGTTGTACATGCGCGCTCGGCCGAACATGTCGCCGAGGCGGCCGAAGCTGACCACGAGGACGGCGGTGACGACGAGGAAGCCCATCATCATCCACAGCAGGTAGCTGGTGTTGCTGCTGTCGAGGGGGTTGACGTTGATGCCCTTGAAGATGTCGGGCAGTGCGATGAGCACGATCGAGGAGTTGATGGTGGCGATGAGCATGCCCAACGTGGTGTTGGACAACGCAATCCACTTGTAGTGAGGACCGAGCTCCTCCAGCGAGCGCTGCCGGGACCGGCGTGGCGGTCCGGCAGCGGCGCCGGTCTCGGCGACTGCGGTATTCGACATGTCCTGCCTTTCAGATCAATATGTCAATTCTGTGCGGTCGGCGCTGACCGTGTCCGCGAACAACTGGGGTGACGGAGTCATCCGTCGGTCCGGACTGCCTCCACCTCGAGGGAAATCCGTGCGGTGCCACCGATCTGGGCCACACCGCTGATGAGTGTGTCGTCGAAGCTGATGCCGAAGTCGTTGCGGTGCAACGTCCCCGTCGCGCCGAAGGCCGCGCGACGGCCACCCCAGGGATCGTCGACCTCGCCCTGATAGCTCAGTTCCAGCTCGACCGGAACCGCATGTCCGCGCAGCGTCAGCGTGCCGGCCAGGGTCCAGGTGTCGTCACCACGCGGCCGGACGCCGGAGGCGGCGAAGGTCGCGACCGGGAAGCTCTCGACGTCGAAGAACGCATCCGAACGCAGGTGCTCGTCACGCGTCCGGTTGTCGGTGTCGATGCTGGCGGTCTTGATCTCGGCGAACACCGAGGACTGCTCGACCGATCCGGGGACCTCGATGTGCCCGGTGAAATCGGTGAAACGTCCACGGATGGTGGAGATCCCGAAGTGGCGCACGCTGATCTCGAGCAACGAGTGTCCCGGGTCGATCTCCCAGTGTCCGGAGCTCGGGGTCGGTGCGTCGCCTGCGCGCACCGCGGTGATCTCGCCGAGACTGACCGTCCCGGCGCCGGCCACCACGGCCACCCGCGCGGTCGGCTGGTAGCCCTCGGCGGCGATGACCACGGTGTAGGTCCCGGTGCCGAGGTCGTCGGCGACCGCGGTGCCGTTGTCGTCGGAGCGGGTGACGGCCTGCTGCGCGCCGGCGTCGGACATGATCGTCATGATGGCGTCGCGAACCGGCCGTCCGGCGGTACTGACGACGCGTGCGGTGATGGTGGCGTTCATGCCTGGCCCCTTGCGCCCAAGACGAATTCGTGGTTGGCGACGCGACCCGCCGCGACGTCGATGGTGGCCGCCACGGGTGCGTAGCCGTTGGCGACGACGGTGTAGTCACCCGGGGTGAGGTTGGCGAACAGGTAGCGGCCGACCTCGTCGGTGAGGGTGCTCGCGGCCATCTCCCCGGCATCGTTGAGCAATGCCACCTGGCTGTGCCCCACGGGGGTCCTGGCGCCGGTGGTGCCGTCGGTGATCACGCCGGTGAGTTCGGCTGCGGTGCGCAGCACGGTGGTGATCTCGCCGTCGGCGAGGTGCACGGTCTCGGCGACCGGATCGCAGCCCGCGGCGGTGACGATGACGGTGAGGGTGTCGTCGCCGAGCCCGCCGATCTGCCAGTGGCCGGCACCGTCGGTGACCGTGGTCGCCACGACCTGCCCGGTACGGTCGGCGATGGCGACGGTCGCACGGGCAACCGGCTCGCCGGTGGCCGAGGTGGTCACGGCGCCCGCGAGGGTCCCCATCGACGCGAGGATGACCTCGGTGTCGACCGGGGCGGTCCCCACGGTGACGGTGACCGCGGCCGGCTCGTGGCCGGCGGCCGATACGGCGAGCACATAGTGGCCGGCACCGGCGACCTGCACACCGAAGGTGCCGTCGGCACCGGCGATGGTACGGGCGGCCTGGCTGCCGCCGGGGTCGATGACGGTGACGGTGGCATCGGCGATCGGGCCGCCGTCCGGGCGGTGGACCACGCCCTGGATCAGACCGACAACCGAGTCGCCGCGACCCGAACTGTTGAGGCCTGAACCTCCGTGACCGTTGATGGCGGGTTCCATCAGGCTCCTTCCTCTGCAGTGTGTGGGGCTGTGGACGGGTGGTCGAGCTCGCAGACGGTGTCGGCGAGCAGTCGCATCGAGCGGGTGACCGCGAGGCGGTCGGCGGGTTCGAGGCGGTCGAGTGCCTCCTCGAACAGGTCCGACTTCCGGGAGGTGGCACCACGCATGTACTGGTAGCCGGTGGCGGTGGGGGTCAGTAGGCTCACGCGGCCGTCGTGCGGATCGGTGGTGCGGGTGACCATGCCGGATTGCTCGAGGCACGCGACGACCCGCGACATCGTCGGGCCGGCCACCGACTCCCGCGTGGCGAGTTCGGTGGCGCGGATCGGGGCGTTTTGCGCGATCGTCCACAACGCCGACAGCTGACCCGGCGACAACGGCCCGGCGTCGGACCGGGCGCGGATGGCACGTCCGATCCGGATGAGGTCGCGATGGATCGCGGCCGCGTCGCTGAGGGTCGCGACGGACGCTGCGCCGGACATCTCGTCCATGACTCACCACCGAACGGATTGATAGTTGACCTTGGGTAACTAATTACTTAGTTACTCTAAGCGAAGTACCCGTCAGATCGCTCGTCGGATCGGTGTGAAGTGGGTTACAAGTTTGCTGAAAGATTCTGCAGATCAGGAAGATTCGGACATTACGTACATCGGTGATGTCGGGTCTGCCCGATGGGGCGATCTTCGCTGACGTCCGAACGTGGTTCAGTGGGCGACGGCGTACGTTCGGAGCTGGGCGGCGCCCGGCCCGGTGAGAGCCCCGTCGGCGACCGGTCGTCCCGACACCGCGAGCAGGAGATCGATCGCCCGACCACGCACCGTGGGGCCCTCGCCGTAGAGCATCTCGGCGTCGGTGACCACGAGGTGCATCCCGTCCACCCGCTCGCGCCCGCCTCCCCAGGCGACCCGGGTGCGCGTCTGGTGGACCAGCGCGGTCATGACGTGCTCGA
Organism: Gordonia sp. L191; assembly: GCF_030077625.1. NCBI lineage: Bacteria > Bacillati > Actinomycetota > Actinomycetes > Mycobacteriales > Gordoniaceae > Gordonia > Gordonia sp. L191. The sequence goes on from NZ_CP125996.1 coordinate 5,698,299, forward strand.
CGGGGAGGTCGGCGTCGATACCGAGAGGTCGGCGGATGTCCTCACCATGGACGAACACCTCGACGAGCCGCGTCGCCGGTGCCGCCGGCGGGGTGCGGCGCAGCTGTGCCGACCGTGCCAGACGGGCAAGGGTCTCCCGTGGGTCCGTAGCCTTCGCCGAGACGATCCCGCGGTCGTTGTCGGCGTCGAAATCGAAGCGCGAGCGCATCATCCGCCACACGAAGGCGGTCCGGGTGGTGCGGGCGCCGTCGGTCAGATGGGCCAGCACGTCGTGGACATCCCAGCCCGGGCACAGCGAGGGTGTGGTCCAGGCGTCCTCATCGACGTTCTCGAGTGCATCGACGAGCCGTCGGCGTTCGGCGTGCACGACCGGCCATACCTCGCGCCGAGAACCCATCGGTCACCCTCCACTGCTGTTGATCTGCCGGCGGTCTGATTTCCTGCTCCGAAGATGCTGACTCGCCGGGCGCCCAGAAGTCATCGCGGTGCAAGCCGCCGACCGAATGACCGGAGGGCCGCTCCGATCGGTGATCACGCGATCTCCTGGGCTAGCGTGTTCGCCATGATCGGGATCGACGACTCGCGCCACGGGGCTCGCGCGGGTGGGCCCGTCTCGGGTCCCTGGTGGTCACGCACGTGGTTCCTGAATACGTTGTCGGCGCTGACCTTTCTCGGGCTGATCGCCTTTCACGTGTGGTGGTGGCAGGGTCACGGACGGCCCCTGTTGTGGGTTCTCCTGCTGGGCACCCCGATTCTGGCCTTCGTGCCGTCCGGGGTGATCATCAAGTGTGCGCGCCGGCGGTGGGTTCGGGAGTGGGCGTCCGCCAATGGTTTTCACCATCTTCCCGAGTCCGGGTGGCCGTTACCGCCGTGGGACTTCACACCGTTCTCTGTCGGGCGGGCCCGACGCAAGCGGGTGCGCGACGCGATGACCGGTCGCATCGGCGAGTATCCGGCGACGTACTTTCACTACACCTGGCTCAACAACAACCGGGTGAATCTGACGACGCACTACCGCAACGTGTTCACCCTCGGGTTGCCTGCGGCGCTGCCGCGACTGACGATGGGCGTCACCATCGACACCACCACCGGAGAACGCGTGCTGTTCGAATCGGCGGACTTCAACGAGAGATTCAGCGTCCACTCGACGAATCCGGCCTTCGCGCACGCCGTGTTCACGCCACGTACCATCGAGCGCCTCACCGCACTGGGCCGCACGAGCGGCGCGGTGATCGGGACGAAGTTCGAGATCGTTGGCGACAGCCTGGTCGGCGTGACGACCCTGGGCAATCGGCCACATCAGATATCGGAGGTGTTCGCCGCGATGGCGCTGATCGCCGACGGGATCCCGCGATTCATCTGGACCGACTTCGGTGCGTCATCCAGTGCGGGTGAGAGGAGCGTGTCGTGAGTACCTGGATCGTGGTGTTCGTCGTGGTCGTGCTCGCAGGTGTCGGAGTGTGGTACCTGTCGGCGTTCAACGCTTTCGTCCGACTGCGCAACCTCGTCGCCGAATCGTGGAAGCAGGTTGACGTCGAGTTGCAGCGCCGCCATGACCTCGTACCCAATCTCGTTGCAGCCGTGCGTCAGGCGGCATCATTCGAGCAGGGTGTGCTCGAGTCGGTCACGCGTGCCCGCACCGACGCACAACGGTTGACGGCGCGCGACGACGCCGACGTCGCCGCGGTCGCCGCGGCCGAGGAGTCGTTGAGCACCTCGCTGACCCGGATGCAGGCGCTGGCCGAGCAGTACCCGCAGGTGCAGGCGGTGCGTGGATACGACGCGCTGCGGCGTGAACTCGCCGACACCGAGGACCGGATCGCCGCCGCACGTCGGCTCTACAACGCCAACGTGCGCGCACTGAACACCAGGATCGAATCGATGCCGTCGGCGTGGGTGGCCGCCGCCCATCATGTGGGCCGCGCAGAGTATTTCGAGCCGACGTCGCCCGCGGTTCGTGACGTGCCCGACGTCGGCGACCTGCTGCGCCGGAACCGTCCCGAGGCCTGAGCGGCGGTGTCGTCGGCACGTACTCGTGCGGTTCACGTGCAGGTAGGCCGCTGATGGCGCGGTGTTCACACGCGCACGGCTCACTGGGCTCATGCGCATCGTGCAACTCGCGAACTTCTACGGAGAGCGATCCGGTGGACTACGGACCGCCGTCGATCGGTGGGGTGCGGGTTACGTCGGCGCCGGACACCAGGTGGTGCTGATCGTGCCCGGCGCACGATATGCCGAAGAGGTGCTGCCATCCGGCGTCGCGAAGGTGTCGGTACCCGCACCGCGGGTGCCGTTCGCCGGCGGCTACCGGCTGGCCCCACCACGACGTGTGGCCGATATTCTTGCGACGCTGCGACCGGACGCCATCGAGGTGTCGGATCGACTCACGTTGCGCGGCTTCGGAAATTGGGCCCGACGCCGTGACATCCACTCGACGATGGTGTCGCACGAGCGACTCGACCGACTCCTCGGCCTGATGCTGCCGGCCGCCGTGGCGCGAGTGCTCGCCGACCGCGCCAACCGTGCCACCGCAGACACCTACGACTCGGTGGTGTGCACCACCGCATTTGCCGCCACCGAGTTCGAGAAGATCGGTGCGCACAACCTCGTTCGCGTACCGCTCGGCGTCGACCTCGACCTGTTCGATCCGCGTCGGCTCGATCCCGAACTGCATCAACGGTGGACCGAACCGAATACCGCGTTGCTGGTGCACTGCGGTCGGCTGTCGGTGGAGAAGCGCGCCGATCGCAGCATCGCCGCGGTAGCCCGACTGGACCGCGCCGGGGTTCCCGCACATCTCGTCGTCGCCGGGGACGGGCCGATGCGAACAGCGTTGCAGCACAGCGCACGTGGTCGCGGATTACCGGTGACCTTTCTCGGTCACGTCCCCGATCGCGGGCAGGTGGCGGCGTTGTTGGCCAGCACCGACGTCTCGTTGGCGCCCGGTCCGCACGAAACCTTCTGCCTGGCCGCCCTCGAATCGCTCGCATCGGGGACGCCCGTCGTCGCCTCCCGCTCGTCCGCGGTCAACGAACTCGTCGATGACACCTGCGGTGCTGTCGCCGAGAACTCCGGTGCCGCTTTCGCTTCCGCGATCGAGCGGGTGCTGACGGTGCCGCGTGCGCAGCGTGAACGTGCCGCTCGGCAGCGGGCCGCCGCGTTCGCGTGGCCCGAGTCGGTGCGGCGGATGCTCGCGGTGCATCTCGGCGCACCCGACCCCGTGCTCAGGACTCGGCCGTATCACCCTGCATGACAGCCGGATCCATCCACGCGATCTGCCACGAGTGGCCGTCGGGGTCGTCGAAACTGCGGCCGTACATGAAGCCGTGATCCTCGGTGTCACCTGGCTTGGCGCCGGCCGCGATCGCCCGGTCGACCAAGGCATCAACAGCCTCGCGGGACTCGCCGTCGAGGCAGATGATGCACTCCTTGGTGGTCGTCGCATCAGCGGTGTTCGCGGCATGGAAGGAACCGAAGAAGTCGCGTGTGAGGAGCATCGCCACGAAGCTCTCGCCGAGGACCACGGTGATCGCGTTCTCGTCGGAGAACTTCTCGTTGATGGTGTAGCCGAGGTCGGTGAAGAACTTCCGCGAGCGGGCGAGATCGTCCACGGGCAGGTTCAGGAACATCATGTTGTGCATCGGAGGGCTCCTGCGGTTGTGCGGTGTCCTGTTCCGGACAGGGTCACACAGGTAGACCCGACGCGGTGACGGAACTCATCGCGACCCGTCTCCGCGCCGCATGACGGGTTAGCCTGGGGTGTGGTCTACCTCTCACTCCTCCTCGCCGCGGTCGCGGTGGGTGCGTGGGTGCTGTCGTATCGACGGTCGGCGCAGGTCCGGCGCGACCCCGACCTGTTCGTCGCGCTGGCAGACCTCGACGACGACGCCGCAGTGTCGGGCAGGGAGGTGCGTGCGGCCGCGGTCATCGAGGAGAAGCATCATCTCGAAGCACGCGCCGCCTGGCCGTCGGGTGCGGTGGCCGCGTTGGGCGTGGGGGCCGCCGTCCTCATCGTCCAGGACCCGTCCAACACCGTCGACGGTGGCCGATTATGGTGGCTGACAAGCGAATTGCTGACGCTGGCGGCGTGCTCGGCGATCTGGACGGTGTGGTGTGTCCACCGTGCCTCCCGGCTGGCGGTAGGGCAGCGGCAGTTGCATCGAGGGCCTCAGGGCTGAGCGGCTGGGTCGCCTTGGCGTCGACCGTGCGCTCATTTCCGTCGACCGTGCGCTGTTTTTCATCGATCGGGCGCTGTTTCGCATCGATCGGGTAGAGGGTTCACCTCGACCGCACCGCACGTTCGGCGACGGCCACCACCAGTCGCCGCGGCGCGAACCGACTGGAGCCCGCGCTGAGCCTGTTGAACGCCCCGTCGACGACGCTGGGCTTGCCCGCGTCGAGTGCCGAGAGCGCGGTGTCGACGACCTGCCGGGTGCTGCGTCGCGAGCCGACCGCCGCATCGTCGGAGCCTGCGACGTCGAAGAACGCGGTGTCGGTGGCGCCCGGGCAGAGTGCGAGCACGCGGACGCCGTCGCGCTTGGCCTCCCACCACAGAGCCTCGCTGAGCGAGAGGACGTAGGCTTTGGTCGCCGCGTAGACGGCCATGTGCGGCACGGGCTGGAAGGCGGCGGTGCTCGCGACGTTGATGATCGAGCCGGTCTTGCGGGCTGTCATGCGCTGCAGGTAGATGGTGGTGAGGTCGGTGAGCGCGGCCACGTTGAGGGCGACCTCGTCGCGGATCCGTTCGGCGTCGGCGTCGGCCAGATCGCCGTGGGTACCGAAACCGGCGTTGTTGATCAGGAAGTCGACGTCGACGCCGAGCGCGTCGACCTCGGCGACTAGCGATGCCGCGGCGCCGGGTACGGACAGATCCGACCCGATCACGTCGGCCCGGATCCCGTGCTTGCCACGCAGTTCCTCGGCGAGGGCGGTGAGCTTGTCGACGCTGCGCGCCACCAAAATGACGTTGGCGCCCTTGGCCGCAAGCGTCCTGGCGAACTCTTCGCCGATGCCGCCGCTGGCGCCGGTGATGAGTGTGGTGATGTTGCGATACTCCATGGTGATCACGTCCTGTCGGGTTTGATGTCGAGGCCGGAGGCGGCCAGCATCATGAGAATGTCGGTGTAGCGAGCCAGATCTCGATCCCGGCTGTCGGCGGCCCCCGCGTCGACCAAGGTCTTGATGCCGTCGAACGCGCCCACGAGTACGGCGGCAAGGGCGTCGGGATCGATGTCGGTGCGCATCTGTTCTGTGTCTTGGCCCTCGCGAATGATGTTGGCGACGAGCGCGATCCACGCGTCCACGGGTTTGACGAAGTCGGTGTCCTCGCCGGCGAGCTCGCGAACCAGACGGATCACGCTCCATGCGCCCGGGTTGTTCTGGAGGTGACTCAGCATGGCCGGGACCACCTCCATGAGTTGGAGCACCGGCGTCGGCTGAGCGAGTACTCGCGTCTGCACGGCCTCGATCCACAACTTTTCCTGATGGTCGACGACCGCTCGCGCAAGCTCGGCCTTCGACCGGAAGTAGAAGTAGAAGGCCCCCTTGGTGAGTCCCGATGCTGCGATGAGGTCGGCGAACTTGGTTGAGCTGTAACCGTTCTCGGCGAAGCGCTGGGCAGCGACCGTCAGCAGGTGGGCGCGGGTGGCGGCACCTTTGGCGGTCGATGGTTCGGCTGGACTCACGGGTCGAGAATAAACCAACCGGTAGGTTTTAACAAACCGGCAGGTATGTTTTGTGCGCTATCGGGGTGGCGGTAGCGCATGAATCTCGCGTGCCGGAGCCGAGGATGTACTCGGCTGGGCGTGTTGCTTCGGCGAAAGCGATACTCGAATCGAGCTGGCTCAGTCGAAGTAGTGCGGCTGACCGAGATCCTCGAGGAGACCTGGTTCGGTCGGCTCCCAGCTCAGCAACGCGCGAGTCGCCGACGACGAGGTCGGGTTGTCGACCCCGACGAACCCGGCGAGGTAACCGAACATCTGCGGAGCGTCGTCGGGTCCCACCGACTTCACCGGGAGGTCGAGCCCGCGTCCGATCGCAGCCGCGATGTCACGGAACGGCACCCCGTCGTCGGCGACCGCGTGCAGGCGCGTTCCCGCCGGGGCCGATTCCACCGCGAGCCGATAGAGGCGCGCGGCGTCGCGGGTGTGCACCGCAGGCCATCGGTTGGCGCCGTCGCCGAGGTAGCCGGCCGCACCATTTTGGCGGGCGAAACCGATCAGTCCGGGGACGAAACCGTGGCGGTCGAGATCGCTGTGCACGGTCGGTGGCAGCCGGACGATCGATGACCGAACTCCCTTGTCCGCCAAGCCGATGATCAGGTTCTCGGTGTCGATCCGAGGGCCGCCGTCGAAGGCGTCCGACTCGAGCCCGGGCCGTCCGGTGATCCCCATCAACGCGAGCATTGCGGTGCCGGAGGTTCCGACCAGCGCCTTGCCCGTTCCGGTCAGTTCGTCGGCGATCGCGTTCACCGCGGCCAGGTCGGCGTCGGCGGCTCCGGCCATGTCGCCAACCTGCATCAGGTCATGCCGGAACGCAAGGTGGACGACACCGTCGGCGGCTACCGCGGCCTCGCGGAGAACGTCTAGACCGCTGAGGTCACCGCGCACCACCTGAGCACCTCGTGCGGCGACCACCTCGGCTGCCTCGTCTGAGCGCGCCAGCCCGGCGACCTGGTGTCCAGCGGAAACAAGTTCTGGGATGAGTGCCGCCGCGACGTGGCCGGAAGCGCCGGTGATGAATACCCGCATGGAAGACTCCTGTGGTGTGTGATGTCACGTTCTGACATCACACACCTTACCTGTGATGTCAGAAACTGTCATCACCTATCATCGTCACATGGGACGATGGCCGGACGGTTCACGGGAGCGGCTGATGCTCGCTGCCCTGGATCTGTTCGTCGAGCGCGGGTTCGACAAAACCTCGGTGGCCGATATCGCCGAGCGTGCCGAGGTCACCGAGCGCACCTTCTACCGCCACTTCGGCGACAAGCGAGAGGTGCTCTTCGACGGCGGCGCCGGGCTGCGGGACGCCGCGATGTCGGCGCTCGACTCAGTCGCACCGGATGTGGGCCCGCTCGAAGCGGTGGGCGATGCCCTCGAAGCCGCGGTGGCAGCGTTCTTCACCATGGAACGCCAGCCGTTCTCACGACGCCGACAAACGGTGATCGACGCGAATCCCGAACTGCAGGAACGGGAATTGTTCAAGATGGCCACCCTCACCGCGGCTCTGACCGCCGGGCTGTGCGATCGCGGCGTCGACGAGACAACGGCCCGACTCGCCGCCGAAATGGGCATCACCGCGTTCAACTCGGCGTTCGCGCAATGGATCGACGAGGACGATGGGCGGGCGATGGATGTTCTCATCCGTGCCGCGCTCGACGACGTCCGCACCGTCGCCCGACGCTTGAGTTCCTGAACACCGGCGTTCCGCGGGACGTCAAGTCGGAGTCCGTGCCACCGGAGCCTCGTGCCGACGAAACCCCCGGCCTGAAAGTCTCTGACCAGGGGTTTGCTGGAGCCGATGACGGGAATCGAACCCGCGTATTCAGCTTGGGAAGCTGATGTTCTGCCATTGAACTACATCGGCGTGCGGACCCGCGGACCCGCGACGGCAATGCTAGCAAAGGATCTGTCGAGCGCGTCACAGCAGGTCGCGACATGCGGCGCGTTCAGGTCAGCGTCGCGACCCCGTCGCCGGTGAGATCGGCCATGGCGATGCCACGGCCCGTCATGACCAGCATCAACGACTCGGCGGGACCCCGGACCTCGGGCCCGTCGCCGAACGTCCAGTCGAGATCCGTCGCCACCCAGCGGACCGGGGCAAGACCGTCGGTGAAGCCGCGCGACGCCTTGGGGGTGACGAGGAAGTCCAGGACGGTCCGGCGGCGCGCGGGATCGGTGGTCGATGGCAGACCGAGTGGTCGGCGGATGTCGGCACCGTGAATCACGATGTCACTCAAGGGTGCAAGCGGCCCGTTGCCGGGCGGGGTGAACCGCTTGTCGGCCTTGTCGCGCAGCACTGCGGCCAGGTCGTCGTAACGCTGCGCGACCTTGGCCGTCACCGCGACGTTGGCCTTGTCGAAATCGCCGAACGAACGGATCATCGCGAGGACGATCGTCGGCGTCGATACCACCAGCGGCATCACCAGATGCGCCACGACGTCCCGACAGGTCCAGCCCGCGCACAACGACGGTGTGGCCCACTGTTCGTCGGTGAGGCCGCTCAGTTGGTCGGCCAGACGCCGACGCTCGTCGGCGATCTCGGCGAAGAGCTGCTCGTCGTCCATGGGTGTGACGGTACGTCTTCCCGGCGTCGTAGATGTAGTAGAACGTCACTCCCTGGGCGAACCTTCTGCTACGTCTGCGCACGCTGGTCCGATAGCCTCGCAGTGTGCTGCTCTCCGACCGCGACATCCATGCCGCCATCGACAGCGGGCGCCTCGCGCTGGACCCGTTCGACGCGGCTCTCGTCCAGCCGTCGAGCATCGACGTGCGCCTCGACGGACTGTTCCGGGTGTTCAACAACACCCGCTACACCCACATCGACCCCGCGCAGCGCCAGGACGAGCTGACGACGCTGGTCGAGCCGGCTCCGGGGGAGCCGTTCGTGCTGCATCCGGGCGAGTTCGTGCTTGGCTCGACGCTGGAGGTGTGCACCCTGCCTGACGACCTCGCCGGCCGACTCGAGGGCAAGTCGTCACTGGGACGTCTCGGGCTGCTGACGCACTCGACTGCGGGGTTTATCGACCCGGGCTTCTCCGGTCACATCACCCTCGAGCTGTCGAACGTCGCGAACCTGCCGATCACGCTGTGGCCGGGAATGAAGATCGGGCAGCTCTGTCTGCTGCGGCTGACCAGTGCCGCGCTGAACCCGTACGGAAGTGCCGCGGTCGGCTCGAAGTACCAGGGGCAGCGGGGGCCCACGCCGTCGAAGGCGTATCTGAACTTCGTGCGCGACGCGGACTGAAGGGTCGTGGGCGGGTTCCGGCTTCGGTGACGGTGGTCTCGAGGTTCGTCGCTATCGCTCCTCTCGCCTCGACCATCGGGGGAGGCGTCGGCTTTCGGGTGGAGGGCGGGTTCCGGCGTCGGTGACGGTGGTTGCGAGGTTTGTCGCTGGCGCTCCTCTCGCCTCGACCATCGGGGAAAGGCGTCGACCATCGGGGGTGGTGTCGGCGATCGGGGAGAGGGCATCTGCCATCGGGGGAGGCCTCGACCATTGGGGAGAAGGCGGGAGTTCACCGACGCGTCGCTGCGTCGCCACGCCATGGTGGGCTGTGCGCCCGACGCCACGCGTACGTCTACTCCTATGAAGCTCACCGTGATCGGATGTGGTTACCTCGGCGCGACGCACGCGGCCTGCATGGCCGAACTCGGGCATGACGTCCTCGGGGTCGACGTCGACGCCGAGAAGGTCGCCCGCCTGCGCGCCGGTGAGGTGCCGTTCTTCGAGCCCGGACTCTCCGACATCTTGCGCCGCAACATCGCCGCCGGCCGCCTCGAGTTCTCGACGTCGATGCAGGCGGCCGCCGACCACGGCGACGTGCACTTCGTCGGCGTGGGCACCCCGCAGCAGGCGCGCGGGTACGGCGCCGATACCTCGCATGTCTTCTCGGCGGTGGAAACGCTCGCCGGGCTCGTGCGTGGGGAGCACCTGATCATCGGGAAATCGACTGTCCCGGTGGGTACCTCGGCCGAGCTCGCCGAGAAGATCGCGGCGATCACAGGCGACCTCGCCGACGTCGAACTGGCCTGGAGTCCGGAGTTCCTGCGTGAGGGATTCGCCGTCGAGGACACCCTGCGTCCCGATCGTATCGTCGTCGGCACCGATCCGGCGCACGATCCGTCGTCGAGTGCCGCCGTTGCGGTGATCGGCGAGGTGTATCGCGAGATCCTCGACACCGGCGTCCCCATGGTCACCACTGATTGGGCCACTGCGGAATTGGTGAAGACCTCCGCGAATGCCTTTCTGGCGACCAAGATCTCGTTCATCAATGCCGTCAGCGAATTGTGTGAGGTCGTCGGCGCCGATGTCTCGGCCCTGGCCGACGCCATCGGCTACGACAACCGGATCGGTCGACGATTCCTCAACGCCGGCTTGGGTTTCGGCGGTGGTTGCCTCCCTAAGGACATCCGCGCGTTCATGGCACGCGCCGAGGAGCTCGGTGCCGGACGCACCTTGCGCTTCCTGCACGAGGTCGACGCGATCAACATGCGCAGGCGCGCAGCGATGGTCGATCTGATCGAGGACGCCTGCCCCGGTGATCTCATCGGTGCCAACATCGCGATCCTCGGCGCCGCATTCAAACCCGAGAGCGACGACGTCCGTGATTCGCCTGCTCTCTCGGTGGCGGGCCAACTCGCGTTGCGGGGTGCGTCGGTGACGGTCTTCGACCCGAAGGCCTCCGACAACGCGCGTCGCATGTACCCGATGCTGCACTTCGCCGACACTGCGCGCGCCGCGGCCGTCGACGCCGACGTCCTCGCACTGGCCACCGAATGGGCCGAATTCGTCCACATGAGCCCTGATGAGTTCGACGGCGTCGTCGCGCAACGCGTCATCGTCGACGGCCGCCGATGCCTCGCGGCGGCGCAGTGGCGGGCGGCCGGTTGGGAGTATCGAGCCCTTGGCGGCGAGGTCCGCCGACCATCGCCGGTGACCGCATCGGCGGGGGTCGCCGGTCCCGCCGACCGTATGACCGCCCTCGCATCGGTCCGGTCACGACGCGGTCACATGCTAACTTGACAATCGATGGGCGCAGGGGGGGCGTCCGGGCGACCGGGATTCATCCCGGTTCGACCGGGGTAATCGGTCGACGAGTGCAGCGCCCCCGACGACCGCAGGAATGTCACCCACGATGATCGAACAGTCACACACCGCAACCCGCGTGATCGACGCGGCTCTCACCGAGCCGGTCCGGCAGCGGGTCTCCACCCTCGGCGCGCATGTCGCCGCGGTCGTGGACCTTGACGTCACCGGAGCGGTGATCGTGGTCGCCGACACCGTCGATGACCAGGTACTTCTGGCCGCACCCCCGCTGCACGACATCACGCCGCGCGAGCTCGACCGCGCACTCGCCGACCACCTTGTTGCGGTCGGCCGGGTCAACCGCCCCACCGATGACGAGTGGCGCGACGAACTCCGCAAACTGGCCGGCCGGGCCCGCACCCGGCTCGCGGCGTCGGGCGGCGCGTTCATCATGGGCGAGCGGCAGGTCCGACTGTTCCGCGTGACGCGACGCGACGTCGAGGTGGCCACCGCCGCGTTGGTCGCCGACCTTGCGGCGCACCTCGACGACGTGCTCGCCCAGGCCGGGGCAGCCGAGGCGCCCGTCGTGCTCACCACCACCCACACGCAGTGGCCCGGATTGCCCGCGATGCTCGCCGACGCCCGCCGCAAGCCGGTCATCGTCGTCGACGACGAGGCGAGCCTGCACACGCCGACCCATGGCGTGACACCGACGCCGTCCGGCGATTTCCTGACTCCCGGCCCGGTCAGTGGTGACGTCGTCAGCGTCGTGGAGCCCGCACCGATCGCCGCAGGGCTTGCCACCGAGCCACCTGCCGCCGAGCCGCCTGCCGCTGAGTCGACTGCCCCAGGGGCGCCCGCCGAGCCGTCCACGCCGGAGGTCGCCGACGCCGTCACCGAGGAGATCCTCACGGTGACCGACAAGATTCCGGTACTACACGGCAGCGATCATCCCCACCGCGACGATCCACTTCTCGAGGATTCCCTCTTCGACGACCACGACGCGCTTGTCGGTTCGGAACTTCACCCGGCAGATCGCCGGTGGTATTCGCGTCCGCGGTGGCTGCTCGGTGGTGCGGTCGCCGGGGTGCTGCTCGTCTTCGGGGCCGCGATGGCCGTGTCGTCCGCTGGTAGCTCGCCCGCACCGTCGCCCCCCGCGGCCGCGGTCTCGACGACCACCGAGCAGGCCGCCGCGACGTCGTCGACGCCTACCTCGCCGGCACAGTTCGCCGACCCGTCCGATCTGGTGCAGGCGCGTCAACCCGCGGTCGTCTACACGACGCCGCCGCCTCCGCCGCCGGTCCAGACCAACTCGCGCACCCCCAACAACCCGCCGCGTCGGGCTCAGCCGCGACCCGCGCCCCGGCTGACCATCCCGATCCCCGGTCGCCCGCCCATCGTCATCCCGTGAGGCGCGCGAGCTCGGCGAGTTCTGCGCTCTCAGGTCAGTCGGCGAGCTCGGGATCCTGGCCGGATTCGCGTGCGGCGTCGAGGTAATCGGCGAGCTGGCGTGCCATGTCCCGGTCGAGTGCGCGGTCGAGCGCGTTGTGCGCCGAAACCTGGCCGGAGCGACGGAGTTCGGTGAGGAGCCGGGTGGTCTTCTCGGACTCCTCGGCAGTCTGCGGAATCCACCCGTCGGCGTGCCCCAGCGTCACCTGGCGCCGGCCCGCGGAGATGAGGGTGTTCGCAGCGGCATCCATCGCGCGATCGAGTTCGGCGTGGACGTCGAGGATGTGGCTCAGCGTGAGACCGAGTGCGACGAGACGGCCGTAGCCGGCGACGGTTTCGGGGTCGAGGATCACGTACCCCTGGGGATCGGGATCGTCGGAATCGGGGCGGATGAGGCCGAACTCGGTGAGTCGCGCGATGTTGTCGGGGTCGGTGGTGTGCAGCATCTCCGCGAGTTCGGTGGCGCTCACCGTCGCCGATTGCGTCGTCGACCACCGTTCGGAGACCACCTCGCGCAACCCGAGGACGTCGGCGAGGTCGTCGCCGCGCTGCACCCCGGTGAGGAATTCGCCGATGTGGCGGATCGTGAAACCACGCTTGAGCAGGTCGTTGATCACCTTCAGGCGCTTGAGGTGGGCATCGGTGTAGATGGCGATGCGCCCGCGTCGGAGCGGTCGCGGGAGCAGGCCCCGATCCTGATACCCGCGCACATTCCGGGTGGTCGTCCCGGCCGCGCGCGCCAGGTCGTCAATCCGGTATTCGGTCACGATTGCACATTCTCTCAGATGGGCCTCGACGTTCGGCCAGGTCGGCGAACTGCGAGAGTTCAGGGACGCAGTCCGCGTGCGATCAGTGCAATCACTGCGGCGTAGTTCTGTGCGGAGTCGATGAACGGTGGGCCCGAGTCCGCCAACTCGAGGCTGACCGCGCCGTGGACGCACGACCACACCTGCATGGCCAACCCCAGCGGGTCGCCCTCTCGGATCACCCCGGCGACCTGGCCGTATCGAATGACGTCGGCGAGTGCGTCGAAGGCCGACCGGGCGGCGTCGGTCGACGGATCGCAGTCCGCGGAGAACATCAGCGCGTAGAGCATCGGGTAGTCCAGGGCGAACTGCCGGTAGGCCCGCCCGCTGTGGGCCAATCGCTCGGTGGCGTCGGCCTCGGTGGTGGCAACCACCCGACCCAACTCGACGAAGGCATCGCTGACCAGGGCGTCGAGTAACCCTTCTTTGCCGTCGAAGTGGTTGTACACCCCCATCGGCGCGACTCCCGCGGCCTTCGCGACCGCCCGCACGGTGAGGCCGTTGACCCCGTCGGTCTCGAGGATGCGACGCCCGGCGCGGATCAGATTGGCGCGAACCTCGGTGGCAGGGGTGCGGCGCTGGGGTGAGGAAGTGCGCGTCGAAGGACCGGGCGTCGAGGGACTGGCCATGTTTGACAACCTACTAGAACAGTGTTCTTCTTGGGTAGAACAACGTGCTACAACAATGGATCGTCGTCACAGAACTCCTCTGGCCGTTTTCCGAAAGGACGTGTGATGCGGACTCGTTGGTGGGCGCTGGGCGCCCTGTGCTTCGCCGAACTACTCGTGATGATCGACAACACGATCGTCAATGTCGCGCTGCCGACCATGTCGCGCGATCTCGACGCCGGCATCTCCGGACTGCAATGGATCGTCGACGCCTACACCCTCGTGTTTGCCGGCCTCCTCGTCACCGGCGGATATCTCGGTGACCGCTACGGGCATCGCCGGATGCTGCTTTTCGGCATCGCCGGATTCGTCGCCGTCTCGGCGCTCGCGGCCGAGTCGCAGACCCTGGGACAGCTGATCAGCGCCCGTGGCGGGCTGGGACTCTTTGCCGCACTGGTCTTTCCGGCGACCCTTGCCCTCATCACCACGATCTTCGCGGAGGGGCGCGAACGTGCTGCGGCCGTGGGGGTCTGGGCGGCGACGTCGGGCGTGGCGGTCGCGATCGGCCCGGTACTTGGTGGGTGGCTGCTCGAGCACTTCAGTTGGTCGTCGGTGTTCTGGGTGAACCTGCCGATGGGCGTGATCGCGTCGGTCGCCATCCTCGCCGTCGTACCCGGAACACGTCCGACGACGGTGTCCCGCTTCGACATCGGCGGTCTGCTGCTCTCGATCGTCGGCCTCGGCCTGCTGGTCTACTCGCTGATCGAGGGCCCGCACTTCGGATGGGGCGATCCGCGCACCGTCGGCGGTCTCGCCGCTGCCGTGGTGGTGATCGGCCTGTTCATCTGGCGCCAACTCGTCATCGAACACCCGATTCTCGACGTCCGGCTCTTCGCCAATCGCCACTTCGCCACCGCCGCGGGCATGGTCAGCGTCGCATTCTTCGCGCTGTTCGGATTCATCTTCCTCATCACCCAGTTCTTCCAGGCGGTCAAGGGATACGGCCCGCTCGACGCCGGCGTGCGCACACTGCCGTTCGCGGTGGTGATGGCCGTCTTCTCGCCGGTCGCGATGACGCTGGCGCATCGCTTCTCGCCGCGGCCGGTGGTGGTGGCCGGAGCGCTACTGATGGCCGGAGGCTTCGCCCTGGTCGAATTCTCCACGCGCACTTCGGGTTATTGGGAACTGATCATCTGGTCGATGTCGCTGATGGCCATGGGATTGGCGTTCATCTCCGGCCCGTGTACCCAACTGATCATGGATGCGCTCAAGCCCGAACAAGCCGGTGCGGGCAGTGCCGTCAACGACACCACGCGGGAAGTCGGCGGCACGCTGGGGGTTGCGGTGCTCGGGTCGGTGCTCACCTCGGTGTACACCTCGGGGGTCGGGGACAAGCTTGCCGCACTCGGAGTTCCCCACGCGGCGGGCGCCATCGCCGAACAGTCGGTGATGGCCGGTGTCGAGGTCGCCGGGCGGGCGCCGGGCGCCGCGGCCGACGCCATGCGCGCGGCCGTGCAAGACGTCTTCGTCGACGGGCTGCACTCGGCGGTGTGGGTCGCGGTGGCCATCACCGCGGCCGCGGCAGTGGCCGCAGCAGCGCTGTTACGGGGAGCGCCGCGTGGTGTGATGCGCTCCGCGGATTCCATTGCTGCCGAAAGTGATACCGCCGACGACGTGTTGGTCAGAGATCGAGCGTGAGGTGATCGCCCTGGGCGCGTGAGACGCAGGTCAGGATCTGGCCTGCGGCGCGCTCGGGCTCGGTGAGGATGTTGTCGCGATGGTCGATCGCCCCGGCGAGGGTCCCGAGTTTGCAGGTTCCGCAGAAGCCCTGTCGACACGAGTACGGCACCGACGGGATCTCGCGCTGCACAGCAGACAGTAGTGATTCGGTTGCACCGACCGTGATCTCGGCGCCGGTGGAGGCGATGGTCGCGGTGAACTCGCGGCCGTTCTCCACCGGTGGCGGGGTGAATCGCTCATAGTGCAACTCGATGTCGGGGCGGTCGGCCAGATGTCGGCGCAGACTCTCCAGCATCGGCACCGGACCGCAGCAGTACACCGCGAGACCCGATGGGGCACGACCGGTCTCGGGGTCGACGTCACCGAGGAGCGCCTCCATCGACGGCAGTCCGTCGGCGTCGTCGGTGCGGATGGTCACCTTGTCGCCGAAGCGTGCGACCTCGTCACGGAACGGGATCGACTCGGGGGAGCGGCCGGTGTAGATCATCGACCAGTCCAGACCGAAGCGTTCGGCGGCGGCGAGCATCGGCAGGATCGGAGTGATGCCGATGCCCGCGGCGATGAACCGCAGCTTGGTCGCCGCGGAGCCGTGACCCGGAAGAGAGATCGGAAATGCGTTGCGCGGGCCCTTGATCGAGAGGAGATCGCCGACCTTCAGCGTGTCGTGCACTTCGATCGATCCGCCGCCGCCGTCGGGGATACGGCGCACGGCGATGCGATACGTGTACTGATCGGCGGGATCGCCGCACAGCGAATACTCACGCATCCGGCCCGAGGGCAACAGCAGATCCAGGTGTGCTCCGGCGTGCCAGCGCTGCAGCAGTCCGCCGTCGGGGTCGGCAAAGGTCAGCGCGACGACGTTCTCGTCCTCGGCGACCACCTCACGGCCGACGATGCGCACCACGGTGATGCCGTTGTCGGCGACGGTGTCGTGCAGCGGCGACAACGGCCGCCACAGTGGCCACCAGATCTTCGAGATGGCCGTGCCGACGGTCAGCAACGGGTCGTGGCGCCAGCGCCCGTAGAGATGCGGTGGCGGAGAGGTCAACGTCGTCGTGTGGGGATGTGCGCGCTGGTTCATTTCGTTGCGGCTCCTCAGCTCGCGTTCCGGGCCGCCGGTGAGGCCGCCAGATAGGCGACGGCCTGTGCGGTGGAACCGATTTCGTTGGGGTGGAACCCCGGACGGAAGTAGCTGAAGGTCGAGAAGACGATCTTCCACATCTTCGGCAGGACCCCGGCCCGGACGCCGCGGAAGTAGTGGTACTCGCGCTGGAAGAAGTTGTAGTCGATCGTCGGGTCGGACTTCATGATGAACCGGAACCCACGATTGACGAGTAGAAGCAAGACCGGCAGTGCCACCAACATGGCCCGCCCGCGACGCAGGTAGCTGTCGCCGAAATACACCGCGACCTCGTGAGCGACTGCCCGATGTTCGACCTCTTCCGCGCCATGCCAGGTGAACAGATCTGTCATCGCCGGGTCGGCGCCGTGCTCGACCCAGGTGTTGTTGAGCGCGAAGTCACCGAGGATGGCGGTGTAGTGCTCAAGCGCGGCGATCAGCCACAAACGTTCGATGAGGTGCTTCTGGCGTGCCGCCGGAGTGGCTTTCTCCAGTGGCCCCAACAACTTCCGGAAGATCCACTCCATCTGCCGACAGAACGGGCGCGGATCGATGCCGTGGTGGTCGAGGAACTCCCACAGCACGTGGTCGTGGGCCTCGGCATGCATGGCCTCCTGGCCGATGAATCCGCGCATCGTCGCCGCGAGTTCGTCGTCGCGCACCAGTGGCAGTGCCTCGTTGTAGGTCTGGACGAACCATCGTTCTCCCTCTGGGAGAAGGAGATTGAGCACGCTGATGAAGTTCGACGCGACCGGGTGTCCGGGAATCCAGTGCAGTGGTGTCTGCGTCCAGTCGAAAGCAACGTTGCGGGCGTGCAGTTCGACGGGGCCCGGGTCGGACCCGTCGGCGTCGGCGGGCTCGCGGGAGTCGTTGATGGAATGGGCGTGGGCAGGCATGGTCGTTCCTTTCACGGGCGCGTCGCGCCGACGTCCTGACGTCGGGCGATGACACGCGAGATCCACGGGGTGAAACGGTAGATGCGATAACCGATCCGGGCTTCGGGGGCCACCGGTACCACGGCCTTGTCGGCGCGGATCGCCGCGACGATCTGTGCGGCGACCTCGTCCGGGGCCGGTGCGTCGCTGACGGCGGGGCAGATGGTGCTGACGCCGATGTGATGCTCGGCGAGCTCTGCGCGCAACGATTCGCCGTAGAGCAACACCCCGGCCTTGGCTGCGGCGAAGATGCCCAGCCCCCGTTGCGGGGTGAAGGCCGCCGCGGACGCGAGATTGACGATGTGGCCGCCGGTTCCGCGTGTCACCATCTGCCGGCCGAACTCGCGGCACCCGGTGAGCACACCGCGCAGGTCGATCTCCAACAACCGATCGACCTGTTCGTCGGTGGCATCGAGCGACGATCCGGACAGGCTGGTCGCGGCGTTGTTCACCACGATGTCGGGGATCCCGTGCTCACGCTCGACGTCCTTCGCGAACTCGATGAAGGCGTCGGTGTCGGCGACGTCGAGGTGATACACCGCTGTGGCCGAACCGCTTTCCTTGCACAGGCGGGCGGTCTCCTCGGCGCCTGCGGTGTCGACATCGGCGAGGACGACGTCACATCCGAGTTCGGCGAGGGCCCGTGCCGTTTCGCGACCGATATCGCTGCCCGCTCCGGTGATCACCGCGAGCCGGCCCGTGAACGCCTGGCCGGGACCGAAACGTCGTGTTCGCGTGAAGCTCTCGGGGACGAGACGATCACCGTCGAGGGTGGCGAGGAGGTTGCGCACATTCTCGGCGATGTAGGCGGGGTGCGTCGAGGGCAGCCAATGCCCGGTCGCGCCGTCGCGGCGCCACAGCCGGGTGACGTAGCGGTGGGTGGTCGAGAATGTCGCCGGACGGATCGCGAAGTCGCGGGTGTTGAGCAGTTCGAGAACCGGTACCGCGACCGTGCGCGGTGACGGGAACAGCAGGCGCCGACCGATGTTGGCACGGTAATACCGGACCCCGGAGTTCATGTCGCGGCGCAGCGTCGCGGCGGTGGTGATCGCGTCGCGCGGTGTGCCGTCCATCAGGTGCAGGAACTCACGCCACACCCGGGGGGAGCCGAGAACTCCGAGGAACAGTCGAGGCAGCAGCGGCAGATGGAACAGGCCGATGTAGGTGGAACTGACCATCTGCGAGATGGAGGTGCCCAGATTGCGTGGCGTCGGGTGAGTGATGTTGTGGCGCAACAACGCTCCGACATGGTCGAGGCTCGGTCCGGAGATGGAGGTGAACGACGCGATCTGCGTTGCGGCGCCGCTGCGCGAGACCGCCTCCCAACTCTGGATGGACCCCCAGTCGTGCGCGACGACGTGGACCTTGCCGCCCGGGTTGACCGCGGCAGCCACGGCGAACAGATCGTCGGCGAGATTCTCGATCCGATACGCCGACACCGGCAGCGGGCGATCGCTGTCACCCATGCCGCGGGTGTCATAGGCGAAGACCCGTGCGTGACGGGCCAGATGGGCGGCGACGCCGTCCCACACCACGTGGGTATCCGGCCAGCCGTGCACGAGAAGGATCGTCGGCGCATCGTCGGCGGTGGCCGTGCCGTCGTCGGCGACCGCCTCGAACAGTGCGAGGTTCACCCCTGCGCTGTTGACGTTTCTGCGCCGCTTCCAACTCACCATCGACTCCTCGATCCCCTGGATGGGAGTACACGTTACCAACGGTTACAGGAATAGCCAATGGGCAGGCTCTGCATACGAGAACACCGACGTCCGAGGCTCCGACGTCGGTGTGTCGGTACCTGTGACTGCGGGTTGCTACTGGCGGTACGAGGAGAGGAAATTGCCGATCCGCTCGATCGCCTCGCCGAGCTCACGTGCCCACGGCAGGGTGACGATCCGGAAGTGGTTGTGGTCGTCGAGGTTGAAGCCGGTGCCCTGCACCACGAGGATCTTCTCCTGCAGCAGTAGATCCTGGACGAACAGCTCGTCGTTGTGGATCTCGTGGATCTCGGGGTCGAGATGCGGGAAGGCATACAGCGCGCCGCTGGGTTTGACGCAGCTGACGCCGGGGATCTGATTGAGCTTCTCCCAGGTGACGTTGCGCTGCTCGAACAGGCGCCCGCCGGGCTCGACGAGGGCGTCGATGCTCTGATACCCGCCGAGGGCCACCTGAATCGCGTGCTGGCCGGGCACGTTGGAACACAAGCGCGTCGAGGCGAGGATGCCGAGGCCCTCGATAAAGCCCTGCGCATGCTCCTTCGGGCCGGTGAGGACCACCCAGCCGGCGCGATAACCACACACGCGGTAGGCCTTGGAAAGTCCATTGAAGGTGAGGCACAACAGATCCGGGGCCAGTGAGGCGATGTTGGTGTGGGCGGCGTCGTCGTAGAGGATCTTGTCGTAGATCTCGTCGGCGAGGATCAGCAGCGAATGCCTGCGCGCGATGTCGGCGAGCTTCTCGAGCACCTCGCGTGAGTAGACCGCGCCCGTCGGGTTGTTCGGATTGATGATCACCAGTGCCTTGGTGCGGTCGGTGATCTTGGCCTCGACATCCTCGATGTCGGGGTTCCAGCCGTTGCTCTCGTCGCACCGATAATGCACTGGCTGACCGCCGGACAGTGCGGTCATCGCGGTCCAGAGCGGATAGTCCGGTGCGGGAATGAGGACCTCGTCGCCGTCGTTGAGCAGTGCCTGCATCGTCATCGTGATCAGCTCGGAGACACCGTTGCCGAGGATCACGTCGTCGACGTCGAAGTACGGGAAGTCGGGGATGAGCTCGTAGCGCGTCACGACGGCCCGCCGGGCGGACAGCACGCCCGCGGACTCGGAGTACCCCTGGGAGTAGGGCAGGGCGTGGATCATGTCGCGCATGATGACGTCGGGGGCCTCGAAGCCGAACAGTGCCGGGTTGCCGATGTTGAGCTTCATGATCCGGTGGCCCTCGGCCTCCAACCGGGCCGCGTGCGCGTGCACCGGCCCCCTGATCTCGTAGCACACGTTCTGCAGCTTCAGGGACTGCTCGAGCGGCTTGAGGTTCTGGTTCAGGTGGGATACGTAAGGCCTACTCACGGGTTCAATTGTCGCAGCCGCAGGCAAATCGATTTCTCGGGGTTGCTGAGTGCGCCGACAGCGCTCTTCCTTTCGCCGACAGCGCCCTCTGTTTCGCCGACGGCGCTCCTCATGGCGTCGACAGCGCCCTTCGACGAGCCGAAAGCAACGAGCCCGTCCGGAATCAACCGGGCGGGCTCGTTGCGAGCGGAGCTTTCAGGCGTCGATCGTCACGACCGGTGACCGGGTCGCTTCTTGCCCGCGGCCAATCCGAAGCCCTTGGCCTTCGACGCACCGACCTCGCCGATCGTCCGATCGTCCGATGTAGAGCCGTTCGACGCCGATCCGTTGGACGACGCCGGAGGGGTTTCGTCCTCGGCAGGCGCCGTCGGCTCCTCAGCGGGCGCTGTCGACGTCTCTTCGGGCGCTGTCGCGGGTGCGGCGGGTGCGGCGGGTGCGGCGGCAGTCTTCGCTCCGGGGCGTTTCTTGCCTGCGGCCATGCCAAAGCCCTTGGCCTTGGCGGTGCTCGCCTGCGTGACTGCATTCGCCGTGCCGGCCGACTCCGTGTCGGCGGTCGCCGCGGCGTCGGGCGCGGACTCGGCGTCGTCCACCTGGTTTTCCGCGGGGGCGGTCACTCCGGCGTCGGCAGCGGCCGCATTCGGTTGCGCGGGGGACTTTGCGGCGCCCCCGGGCTTCTTCATGGGCTTCTTGCCGCCACTCATCGCAAAGCCCTTGGCGGCCGCCTTCTTCGGGGCACCGCCGGTTTCACCGGACTCGGTGGCGGCGTCGGCGACGGCGGCCGACGACTCCTGCTCGGCCGGTGCGGGTGCCGCAGACTTCGCGGCGGCGCCGGGCTTCTTGCCGCCCTTCATGCCGAATCCCTTGGCGGCGGGCTTCTTTTCGGCAGCTGCGGTCTCGGTTGAGCCGGTCTCGGTTGAGCCGGCGTCGGCAGCGGGCGCCGGGGCGGAGCTCGCGGCGGCACCCGGCTTCTTGCCGCCCTTCATGCCGAATCCCTTGGCGGCGGGCTTCTTCTCGGCGGCTGCGGCCTCGCCCGAGGCGGTCTCACCCGAATCCGCTGGAGCGGCCTTGGCGGCGCCGGGCTTCTTGCCGCCCTTCATGCCGAGGCCGACCTTCGGCTTCGGCTTGGCCTCGGTCGTGGCACCCGCAGATGCGGCGGCCGCGGCAGGAGCCTTCTCCTCCTCGGGTTCGGGCTCCGGCTCCGGTGCGGGCTTGGGAATCGGACCGAGGAAACGTCCACCCCGCTTGACCTCGGGGGCCCCACGCGTGACCGACTCCAGCAGCAACTGCGCGACGTCGACGACCTCGACCTTGCCCTCGTTCTCGGTGCCCGAGGTCCGGGCGGTCACACCGTCGGTGAGCATCACGCGGCAGAACGGGCAACCGGTGGCGACCTTCTGCGGGACGTCGCCGCCGATCTTGTCGCCGAGGGTGTCGAGTGCCTCGTCGACCCGATCGATGTTGATGCGCTTGCCGATCTGCTCTTCCATCCACATGCGGGCGCCACCGGCGCCGCAGCACATGGATCGTTCGCCGTGTCGCGGCATCTCTCGCAGGTTCGACCCGGAGGCCGCCATCAGCTCGCGCGGGGCGTCGTAGACCTTGTTGTGGCGACCGAGATAGCAGGGGTCGTGATAGGTCACGCCCTCACCCAGCGGTGCGACGGGGACCAGACGCTTCTCCCGAACCAGGCGGTTCAGCAGCTGCGTGTGGTGGACGACCTCGTACTTTGCGCCCAGCTGCGGGTACTCGTTGCCCAGCGCGTTGAAGCAGTGCGCACAGGTGACGACGATCTTCTTGCGCTGCTGCGGAGCGGTCGCGAAGACCTCGTTCATCATCTCGATGTTCTGCTGCGCCAACATCTGGAACAGGAACTCGTTGCCCGCGCGGCGAGCCGAGTCACCCGTACAGGTCTCGCCCTCGCCGAGGACCAGGAAGTTCACCGCGGCGATGTCGAGCAGCTCGGCGACGGCCTTGGTGGTCTTCTTCGCGCGGTCCTCATAGGCGCCGGCGCAACCCACCCAGAACAGGTACTCGAAGCCCTCGAACGATTCGACGTCCTGGCCGAACACCGGGATCTCGATGTCCATCTCGTCGATCCAGTTGGTGCGCGCCGAGGAGTTCTGGCCCCACGGGTTGCCCTTGTTCTCCAGGTTCTTGAACATGCCCGCGAGCTCGGTCGGGAAGTCCGACTCGATGAGCACCTGGTAGCGGCGCATGTCGATGATGTGGTCGACGTGCTCGATGTCGACCGGGCACTGCTCGACGCACGCTCCGCAGGTGGTGCAGCTCCACAGGGTTTCGGTGTCGATGACCGCACCGAGTTCACCGTCGATCGCCCCGGTGCCGGCCGATTCGCCGACCAGCTTGCGGGCGGCCTCGGCGCGCGCGGCCTCGGGGATCTTGGCGAGCTTGGCCTCGTCGGGATTGCCGTCGGCGTCGACGAGACCCACCTCGTCGCCACCCATGTCGGTGCGCCCACCGGCGATCAGGTAGGGCGCCTTGGCCTGCGCGTGGTCGCGCAGCGACATGATGAGCAGCTTGGGGCTCAACGGTTTTCCGGTGTTCCATGCCGGGCACTGGCTCTGGCAACGGCCACACTCGGTACACGTGGTGAAGTCCAGCCACGCCTTCCAGGAGAAGTCCTCGGCCTTGCCGGCGCCGAAGGCGTCGACGTCGGGGTCGGCGGTCTCCATGTCGAGGACCTTGCCCGCCGACATCATCGGCTTGGCCGCACCCAGTGCGACACCGCCGTCGGCCTCGCGCTTGAGATAGATGTTGAAAAACGCGGCAAAGCGGTGCCAGGCCACACCCCAGTCGATGTTGGAGCCCACCACGGCCAGCCAGATCATGCCGCTCATCAGCTTGATGACCGCGGCACCGGTGACCCAGTACTCCGAGGACCCTTCGAAGAGCTGGGCGAAGTAGTGGGTGAAGAAGGAGGTCCAGATGGGCGGATTCTCGAGGCCGGCCGAGATCTTGAAGGTCTTGACGAAGACCATGCCCAGACCCTCGAGCAGCACCACCCACTCGACGAAGTACGCGGCACCGAAGCGGGAGCCGGAGAAGCGCGACAGGCGCTCGGGTACCCGCGGGTGATTGAGCTGGCGGATGATCATCAACACGGTGATGCCGATGACGGTGCCGAGGCCGAGGACCTCGTCGGCGAAGATGTAGATGTTCCAGGCGCCGATGATCGGCCAGTGAAAGTGCGGGTCGAAGATCTGCCCGTAGGCCTCGAACCAGAAGATCGCGCCGATGAGGAAGCCGAACATCACCAGCCAGTGCGCCCAGCCGACCGTTCGGAATTTCACCATCCGGGTGTGGCCGACGAACTCTTTGAGCATCGTCCACAGTCGCGGGAGGATCGGGAAGTAGCGTGAACTGTCGACGCGCTGGCCCTGTGCGATGGCGCGGACCATTGTCCACACGCCTCGCAGGAACAACGCCCAGCAGAACAGGCTGATGACCGCGGCAATCGTGCCGATGGTGATCGTCGTGGCATTCACGGCGTCACGGCCCCTCTCTGGTTGTCTAGAGACCTTCCGGCGCGGGCTGACGTGCGCGGGGTCCGACGTCTACTACGGGTAACCGTAATTGCTGAGGTCGTGCAAGCGCTGCCAAGGCTGACCTAAGTAACGTTCGGTCGGTCTCCGGGGTTGTCCAAAAGAGAATACTCGCCGGTAACTTACTGTCTAGTCAGTAGTGGCGGGTGTGACATTCGCGACCTTCTCGAGTTCCTCGAGGGCGGTGTCGAGATGGGTGAGCAGCCGCTGCAGGCTCGGCAATTCCTTACGCGCGCCGATCAGGCCGAAGTTCACGTGCTCGGCGGTCGTGGTGACGGTGATGTTGAGCGCGAGGCCCTCCATGGCCACCGACACCGGATAGACGCCGTCGAGGCGGGCCCCGTTCCAGTACATGTGCTCGCTCGGACCCGGCACATTGCTGATGATGATGTTGAACTGCGGCGGCGTGTAGCGCACGAAGCCGGGGATGGTGGCGAACGCCAGCGATGCGATCGTCGCGGCGCCGTACGCGAGCGCCTGCAGCGGGGCGAGTCCGCGGATCACCTTCTTCGACTCGCGCATCGAATTCACCAGGGTGTGCAGCCGGCGCTCCGGATCGGGCTGATCGGTGGCCATGTTCGCCAGGATCGCGGTGATGGAGTTGCCGTCCTTGCCGTCGGGTCCGCCGAGGTGCATCGAGACCGGAACCGCAGCGATCAGTGGCGACGACGGCAGGGCGTCGCGGTCGATGAGGTAGGACCGCAGCGCACCCGAGCACATGGCGATGACGACGTCGTTGAGAGTGATCTCCAGCTGCTGGGCGACCGACCGCAGGCGCTCGGTGGGCCATTGCTGGGCGGCGAACCGGCGTGCACTACCGATCGGGACGTCGAGGATCGTCTTGGGTGCCGGACGGAACGGCGCGGCGAAATCCTTGTTGGTCATCGCCGTCCACGCGATCTTGGTGGTGGCGGGGACCATGCCGACGAGCTGTCCGCCGACGTCGAGAGCCGCACCCGTCAGCCCCATCGCGCCCGACAGGCCGGGGATGCGGGAGGGGCTCGGCGCCTTGGGTTTACGCGAGCGTCGATAGAGTGCCGGATCCCACGGCGCCGACCCGTTGCGGTCGCCGGGATCGGTGGACAGGGTCCGTTGCAGCATCCGCAGCGCCGAGACGCCGTCGATGAGTGAGTGGTGGATCTTCGTGTAGAGAGCGACGCGGCCGTCGTCGAGGCCCTCGACGATGTGCACCTCCCACATCGGACGATTGCGATCGAGCAGCGCGCTGTGGTGCAGCGATACGTAACGCAGCAGTTCGCGGACGCGGCCGGGCCGGGGCAGTGCCGCACGACGCACGTGGTAGTCGAAGTCGATCTCCTCGTCGAACGACCACGCGGTATATCCCATGACGCTGGCCGGGCTGGCCGGGCGCTTGCGGAACAAGGAATGCAGCTCGGTGCAGGCGTAGAACCGCTCGACCATCTCCTCGGCCAGCTCGTTCGACGACTGGCCCTCGCGCGGGACGAACAGCTGCAGCCCTCCGACGTGCATCGGCTGCTCGCGGGTCTCGGCGATGAGAAACATCGATTCCGTGATCGGCATGTACGGCATGCGGGCCACCCCCTCCTGCTGACTCGAACTGTGGCTGGGATCACACTACCGCCTCTTGCGGCAGGCGCCCACACGAGATCCATCGACGCAGGCCAAAGGTCCCGGGTGCTGGCGGGCCGGGCTACGGTGGGCTGGTGGATCTGCGGAGCGCGGCCCGGCGTGCGATCCCGGTGGTGCTGATCGTCGTCGAACTCGTCGTCACCATTTCGGCGACATGGGTGTTCGTCGCCGCCCACGGTCGTGTGCCGGCGCCGGATCGGGTACCGCGAGGCTCGACGGTTGTCGTCTTCGGGTCGCTGGTCTCCGACGGCGAGCCCGGTGATTATGTACGGGGCCGACTCGACACCGCGCTGGACCTGTACCGATCCGGAGTGGTCGCGCGGATCATCAACTCCGGCAACGGTTCTGCCGATGCCGGAGACGAGCCCGCGGTGATGCGCACCTATCTCGAACAGCGGGGTGTGCCGTCGGGGGTGATCGTCGACGATCCTGCGGGGTTCGATACCGCGGACACCTGCCGACGCCTGCACACGGTGTACGACGTCGAACGTCCGGTGCTCATCACGCAGGACTTCCACGTTCCGCGAGCAATTGCGTTGTGCCGCAGTCTCGGTGTCGACGCCATCGGGGTGGATGCGCGCTGTGAGTGCTCGGTGATCACGCAGGCGCGCAACGTGATCCGTGAGGCGCTGCTTGCGCGCCCGAGGGCATTGGTGACGGCGGTGACGGGATGGTGACTGTGCCGATCTGGTTCTGCAGTGCCGATCAGGCTGTGCTGCGGGCTGATTCGGACACCATCTCGGCGATCGCGGCCTTGCCCGCGGGACTCTCGTGATAAGGGGCCGACCCCTGGTATCCGAAGAGCCACGGGTCGGGCGAGCACACCCCGTGGTCTCGCCCGGCCGTCGACACCGCCACGACGCGTGCGTCGCCGCGTCTCGACGCGGTCGCGATGGCGGCGTTCAGCCCGCGATACACCCCCTCGGTCTCGGTCTGCTGCTCGGTGGTCAAGGGCAACTGGCCGCACTGGGTGCCGTCGACGAGCGGGAGATAGTCGACGAACAGGACCGACGCCCGCGGCGCACGTTGGTGAATCGCACGCAGCATGCGAACCAGATCGTCGGTGAGATGGGCGAATTCGCGCGCACCCGGAGGCGGGGACGGCTTGGCATTGCAATGTTCCGGTCGTACTCCGACGACCGGGCCGACCGCCTGGCAACTGTAGGCCATGACTCGTCCGACGTAGTGGACGTTGTTGCCGCCCACCGTGACGGTCACCAGCGAGGTGTCGGGGGTGAGGGCGTCGATCTGCGGTCGACTCGCCCGTCCCGGCTGGGCGCGGTCGACCACGTCGGCCACGACGGCGCCCGAGCAACTCGCATCGGTGAGTGCGAGTGCGAGGTGTCGTGCGACCAGGCTGGGATAGTTGTCGGCCGAGCGCATGCACCGCTTGTCGGTCAGCTGCGTCCCGCCTGGTCCAGCCGCATATGAACTTCCCAGTGCCACATACTTCTTCGTCGGTGACACCGATGGTGACGGCGATCTGCCCGACGGCGACCCATCCGACGATGATGCCGGGCCTGCCGGGTCGGGCGCGCCGCAAGCCGCGACGAGACCCGTGAGGATCACCAAGAGCGTGACGAGGTATCGACCGGCGTGGTGTGTCCCCGATGACGTCACACAGCCATTGTGCCTTCGCGTGGCTGTGTGGACGGCGCGCCTCGCCCGGACCGGCTACCTGCCGGCGTCGTCGGCCGTGGTGTTCGCGGTGCGTCCGGTCAGCTCTGCGAGGCGCGGTCCCGGCGCCACGGCATCGGGATCGGCAATCGTGGGCGCCCGGTGACGTAGAGCGACCCGGGAAGGTGACGCAGAATCTCGACGAGGAGCAACGAACCGGCCAGGGTCAGCAGGTAGACCACGAAGGTACTCCAGGGCTCGCCGATGAGAACCAGCATCGCGGGCCGGCCGTTCATCTGCGGGTAGAGGATGAAGAACAACACCAGAACATGGCAGAGGAACACGCTGAAGGATCGGTTGGAGGCGAACGACACCGCGCGGGCGAACCGCGGCGTCATCTCGCGCCAGTGCTCACCCCAGTGCGCGGCCGCCGCATACAGGCAGGTCATCGCCACGACGAGAAATGGCACGAGCGCGGGGTAGAACGCGGAGTTGTTGTCGTGCACCGGCTTTCCGTCGTACCACACCCCGTAGAGGTACGTGCCCAGGGCGAGGGCGGCCGTGGCCAGCAACGCGCCGAACAGCCACCAGCCCTTACCGGACAGCCAGCGTCCGATCTCTTCGCGATGCACCGCGGCGATTGCCCCGTAGAAGATGAAGAACTGGTACGGGATGAAGGTCGCGTAGTTGTGCCACCAGTACGTGGCGACCGAGGCCGGCGGCTCCCAGTAGGTGATGGTGACGGTGATCGCGAGTTGTGCGGCGAGGCTGGCCAGCAGCACCCACTTGTGTTTGCCCACGGTGGCGCGCACCAGCCACAGGACCAGCGGGAAGAGCAGATAGACCTGCAACATCACGAACAGGAAGTACATCTGGAAACCCGAGAGGCCCCACATCGCGAGTTTGCCGAACTCGTTGAGGCTCGTCGGGACCTCACGCAGCCGTCCGTGTACCCACATGTCCTCGACGACCCAGTAGATGAACGACCAGATCACATACGGGAAGATGACGAGCTTGATGCGCCGACGCCAGAACGACAGCGTCGAGAAGTCACGCTTGTCGAAGTTCTGGTACATCAGCACGAAGCCGGTGAGCGCGAAGAAGGTGTTGCGGGTGAAGTGCAACAGCATCGAGGTGGTGTTGACCGGCAGGCTGGTGAATTCGTCGGTGGTCTGGGTGAGGCAGTGTACGAAGATGACGAGGGAGAACGTCGTCGCGCGGATCAAGTCGACGTGATGCAGATAGGCCCGCTTGGAGCGCTGCCCGACGGACGGGGCGGAGGCCGAAGGTGCCTGCGTGTGCACGCCGGTGGTGGTCGCGCGCGTGAGTGCTGTCGTCATTCCTCAACTCTCGAACGGCTGCTCGGGACGGATGATCGCCACGTTGCGCGGGGTGGTCCGCGACACGGCCGACGTGCGGATGCGCCGTCGCATCCGAAGACCGTCGTGATCTATCCGTGATCAAAAGTCACACTATCAGCGCCACCTTGCGGGTCGCTGAGACAATTCTGGACATACGTTCCCAAGTGAACAATGTCACATGAATTTCGCGAATCCGACATTTACTCGCCTGATTGGCGTCGTCCTGACGTCATCGTTCCCTGTAGGCGACCGATGGGATTGCACTGAACGAAATCCTGTTGCCGATCCAGCGAACCCGGCACCCTGGCTCGCGCCTGCCTGCCCCGGCGACGCGCGACGCGTGATCCGCGAGCCGAATCCGGGCGGACCACGAGGACATAAGGGAGAGGACAACACATGACAGATCAGCACAACGAGGGCGCATCGAAGAGGTCGGTGGCCATCGTCGGCGCCGGACTGGCCGGGACCAGCGCGGCACTGGGGTTCGCCGACGCCGGCTTCGAGGTCACCCTCTACAGCGACCGCAACCGCGAAGAACTCCGTGACAAGGTTCCGCCGACAGGGGTGGGCGTGCTGTTCGGCAAGCCGCGGGAGTCCGACGCCGAGATCATCGAAGATCTCTACGAGGTCGGCAACACCACCGGCATCAGCGTTCGCCTGCACGCGGGTGACGGGGACGAGCGCGCCGATGTGCTCGCATTCAATCCCGACTACGGCTATGTGGCGCAGGCGGTGGATCTGCGCCTGCGGGCCGACGACCGGCTCGGTCGCTTCCTGGATCGTGGCGGGCGTTTCGAGGTGGGGCATATCGACGCCGCTCGCCTCGACGAGATCGCCGGCGCCCACGACGTCACCCTCGTGGCCACCGGCAAGGGCGGGCTGTCGGCGCTGTTCGAGGTCGACGAGTCCCGCACGCACTATCGCGAGCCGCAGCGTCGGCTTCTGCAGGTGACGCTGGAGGGTGTCGACCACGGCCCGGACACCTTCGCCTACCGCTCACGCGAGGGTGGAAAGCACTCGCTGTTCAATCTCGACAGCGACAACGGGGAGATCTTCGTCGGCCCGTTTCTGCACAAGGATGCCGGATCGACGTGGTCGTTCATCGTGTTCGCCAAGCCCGACGGGCAGTGGGCCCCGCTCATCGACAACGTCGTCGACGCACGATCGGCACGCCAGACCGTCCTCGACATCTTCGAGAAGTTCTTCCCGAAGGACGCCCCGGTGGTCTCGCAACTGCAGGTGATCGAGTCCGATCCGTACTCCTGGCTGACCGGCGCGGTGACCCCGACGGTCCGTAAGGCCGTCGGACACACCGCGAGTGGTCATGTGGTCGCCGCCATCGGTGACACCGCGATCGCCGTCGACCCGGTTGCGGGTCAGGGTGCGGCGAACACCCTCATCCAGGTTGCCGAACTGGTGAAGGCGGCTCGCGCCCGGTTGGCCGACGACCCGAATGCCGCCCTCGACGAGAACTGGCTGATCAACGAGTTCGAAAAGCACTGGGAGCGGCGTGGTCACGCGGCCACCGAGGTCACCCGCCTGTACCTCGGCGATCCGGACTTCGCCACCCACCTCGAGCTCGCGTTCCCGGCGGCGGCGGTGAACACCGACATCGCCTCCGCCTTGTTCGGATTGCTGTCCGACCCGAATCCGTTGCTGTCGTTGAAGTCTCGCGACGACGTGTTGGGCTTCATCTCCGCCGTGGCCGGCGAGCCAGCCGACGATGTGCTGGCCCGGTTCACGCCGGCCGGGGAGTTCAGCGCCGCTCCCGAGCAGAAGGAGACCGTCCCCGCCTGAGCGACATCGCCGGTGGTCTCTGGACCGCCGGGGTTGTGCCATACGAATACAGATTCCACCAAGTTGGCCGAAAAACCCCGATTTCCGGGGTCGAGGGTCCGCTCACGTGGAATCTGTATTCGTATGCGGCGCGTTCGATCAGCGGTCGTCGTGCGCCGGCGCCGTCAGGCCGACCGCGGCGACGATTTCGTCCACGAGGCGATCGAAGGTTCTCGACGACGGCGAGACGATCGACGAATGTGTCTGTCCGGCAAAGACTATGAGCCGGGCGTTGCCGCCGGCCGCGGTGTCCGCGGTGACGTAATCCTGGGTGAGAATCGCCGGCACGGTGGTGTCGAGGCTGCCGACGAGCCCGATCACCGGGACCTGCGGGTCGAGGTTCTGGATCGGGTCGACAGCGGAGTACCGACGCGGTACCCGCTGCGGTGAGCCGCCGAGCACGCGCACCACATTGCGATCGCCGAGCGCCGCGGCACGACGCATGTCGAGCGGACCGGCGATCGACATCGCCACCGCGGGCCGATATCTCACCGGTACACCGAGAGCGTCGACGCTGCGGTAATCGCGGGTGGCGGTCCACACCGCGAGCTGGGCGCCTGCCGAGTGACCGACCACCACGGATCGTCGTGTGTCGATGATCGGGTATTCGCGGGCCACGGCCGGGATGTCGTTGACTGCGGCGGCGACGTCGGAGAATGTGGTCGGCCAGCCACCGCCGCTGCCCACACGCCGGTACTCGACGTTGAGTACCGCCACCCCGCGGTCGGCCACGGTGGCGGCGAAGACGTTGAAGCTGCCAGCGCCGATGGTCTTGCCCCACCCGCCGCCGTGGATCAGGATAACCAGCGGTATCCGGCCCAGGTGCTGACGGTCGGGGAGATACAGATCCATCCAGTTCTGAGTCGGATCGGGGTGGGGGACCGGGTAGTCGATGCGTTCTATCCGGAGCCCGGCGGGTGCCACGGGCACCGGGGGTGGTGCCGCGTCGTGGGTGGCCGCGCAGGCCGCGAGCCCGAGTACGACGCAGAGAGCCGCGACCGCATACGCGAGCGCCGACCGCACGCGCGCGACACGCGACGGCGGCGGGGATACGCGCTCGGTGGGCACCTCAACATTGTGTCGCCCTCGCGTCGGGACCGCCCATCCGACACCGACATTTCCGCTGTGTGATACCCAAAGGGCACAAAACAGGTCAGGAGGGGCAGCGATGCACGGTAGGGGTTGGGGTCTGGCGGAAGCGCCCTCGCAGCGCGGGCGGGTGGCGGTGGTGACCGGCGCCAACTCCGGCATCGGGCTGGAAACCGCACGCCAGCTCGCCGGATTGGGTGCGCGGGTGGTGTTGGCCTGCCGCAATCCGCGCTCCGCCGCCGAGGCTCGTGACTCCATCGCGGCAAGCGTGCCCGACGCCGACCTCGACATCGCTCGCCTGGACCTCAGTGATCTTGGGTCGGTACGGGAATGTGCGGAGAAGCTCTGCGCCGACTACCCCGTCATCGACATCGTCGTCGACAATGCGGGCCTGATGCGGCAGCGGCGCGAACTCACCGCGGATGGCTTCGAGATGGACTTCGGCACCAACTTCCTCGGCCACTACGCATTCAACGGCTTGTTGCTCGGCGCGGTGACCGCCGCCGAGGCCGGGCGCTTCGTGACGGTCGGTTCCAAGGTGTATCGCGCGGGCCTCATCGACTTCGACGACCTGACCATGGACCGGGGGTTCACCGCCGCGCGTGCATACTCTCGCGCCAAGTTCGCGCAGCTCGTGTACGCGGTCGAATTGCAGCGGCGACTCACCCGCGCCGGGCATCGTGCGCTGTCGGTGGCCGCGCATCCCGGCGCCACACAGTCCGGTGTCATGCGCGATCAGAACGCACTCCTGCAATGGTTGTTCACCACGCCGTCACTGCGCTGGGTGCGGCGCACCTTCATCATGGAGGCGCCCGGCGGGGCGCTCATCACCGTGCGTGCCGCCACCGATCCGGCGGTGCTCGGCGGTCAGTACTACGGCCCGCGTGGCGTCCTGGGGTTCAGTGGTCCGCCGGTCCAGATCCCGTTGGCCGAGAAGGCCACCGACCCGGCACTGGGTCGGCAGCTATGGGAGTGCGCGGAGAAGCTCACCGGGGTGCATGTCGATCTGTAGGTCGATCGGGCGATGGCGATTTCACCCGTAGACGTGACCGTCGACCCGTACGATCAGACCGATGACTCGATCAGCCGGCTTCCTGCGTATCGGAATCGCCTACACCGTGGCCATCGTGGTCGGCTTGGTCTGGTTGCTGTGGGGTCCGCACCTGCCGATGCCGTGGCTGGACGCGTTGATCGCCGACGTGCTCGCGACGCTGGTGATCTTCATCTTCAGTCGGGTGCACCATAATTCGAGCTTCTACGACGCCTATTGGAGCGTGATCCCGCCGCTGCTGGTGGTGTGGTGGTGGGTCGACGGCGACGCGGGGATCGCGGCGGTGCACTGCTGGTTGCTCACCGCGCTCGTGGTGGCGTGGTCGATCCGGCTGACGGTCAACTGGGCCAAGGGATTTCCGGGGCTCCATCACGAGGACTGGCGGTACCCGATGCTGCGCGATCAGGCCGGGCGCGCCGAGGTCGTCGTCGATCTCACCGCGATCCATCTGATCCCGACACTGCAGGTATTCCTCGCGCTGATGCCCGCCTACGTCGCAGTGCGCCAACCGGATACCGAGGTGCCGTGGCTGACCGCGGTCGCGCTGGTGGTCGGGGTGGCCGCGCTCGGTCTGGAGACCGTCGCCGATCGTCAGCTGCATGCGTTCGTTGCGACGGCCCCGCCCGGAGCGGTCATGGATCGCGGGGTGTGGTCGTGGTCTCGGCACCCGAACTACTTCGGCGAGTTCGGATTCTGGCTGTCGCTGGCGTTGTTCGGGGTGGCGGCGGCTCCGTCGGACGCGTGGTGGATGTTCGCCGGGGCGGTGGTGATGCTGGCGATGTTCCTCGGCGCCAGCATTCCGATGATGGAACGGCGCAGCCTCGACCGGCGCCCCGATTATGCGAGGGTGATCGGCCGGGTGTCGAAGTTCGTGCCCTGGCCACCACGACTGACCGTGCAGACCGATCCGGCGTGAGTGGGCCACGGGTAGTGATCGCCGGGCTCGGCGACACCGGCACCCTCACGGCGATCCACCTCGCACGTCACGCCGACGTCGTCGGGATCACCGTCGCACCAGGCCTGATCAGCGGGCAGGAACTCGGCATGCGGTTGACCCGTCCCGACGCGTGGGCACACGAATATGCGTTGCCCTACCGGCGATATCGCGCGCTCGACGCCACCACGATCGTGCACGGACGCATCACGTCACTGGACCCCGACGTGCGGCGACTCGCCGTCGCCCGACCCGACGGCACGACCCTCGACGAGTCGTATGACGCCCTGGTCATCGCAACCGGCGTCACCAACGGGTTCTGGCGGACCACCCGGTTCCGCGACGAGAAGCAGGTGTCCGCGGAATTGGCCGACCACCATCGGCAGATCCGCCAGGCGCGCTCGGTGATCGTCGTCGGCGGCGGGGCGTCGGCGGTCAGTGCGGCCGCCAACATTGCCGCCCACAGCCCGGATACCGAGGTGGACTTGTACTTTCCCGGCCCATCGCCGCTGCGGACGCATCATCCGCGCACCTGGCGCACCGTCGGCGGACGACTCGAACGCGCAGGGGTTCGACTGCACCCCGACCATCGCGCCGTCCTCGACGACGTCGACACAACCCGGCTCGACGGGGGCACGGTGTACTGGACCACCGGCCAGCCCCCGGCGCACGCCGACCTCGTGGTGTGGGCGGTCGGACGCGCCATCCCCAACACCGACGGGCTGCCCACTGCGCTGCTCGACGACGACGGCTTCGTGCAGGTGACGCCGACCCTGCAGAACCCGTTGTATCCGAACATCTTCGCGGTCGGCGACGTCGCCGCCACCGATCCGCTGAGGTCGTCGGCACGCAACCGCGCCGACCGGCTGGTCGCCCACAACGTCCGCGCCCATCTACGGGGCGGCCGGATGCGGACGTACCGACCGCCACACCGACGGTGGGGATCGGTACTCGGTCCGCAGACCGACGGTCTGCAGGTGTTCGCGCCGAACGGCCGCGCGTTCCGATTCCCCGCGTGGGCGGTCGAGAGAGTGCTCTGGCCGGTCATCGTGCGGCGCGGGATCTACCACGGTGTTCGTCGCGAACGGTGAGACCACGATCGGTGACGTCACGATCGCGTCCGTACCGTTACAGTCCGAGGTTCAACTGTCAGGTTTGTTCTGTATTCTGTGGTCCTGTCTCACGTGAAAGGGGGAGCCACCATGATCGACAACATCTTGTGGAACGCGATTCAATCCAACGACACCGTGCTCGCTGTGCTGCAGTTCATCTTCAGCGGAGTGAAGTAGAACATCACCCGACATGCCCCGATTCTCGATGAGGATCGGGGCATGGTGCTTGTCTGACGATATCGGCGCGCGAGGCGCTCACCCGGCGAATCGTCCGGCGAACGCGCGCAGAGGCAGGTCGGCGCTGGTGACGATACCGGGCGGCGCGGCGACGACCGCGCGGATCGCATGCAGCGCGGGCATTCCAGTGACCGTCATCCCGATCGACGCGAAACTCTGCGGATCGGAGAGATCGACGCCGGGCCGCGGGAAGATCATGTGCTTGTTGTAGACACAGGGATCGCCCTGGATCTGAGTCAGGTAGCAGCCCTTGATGTCCCACGAGGGATCGGTGTGTGGCGTCATCTGCCACTCCAGGTGCGACTCGACGCGAGGCACCCCGCCGACCATGCCCTGATACCGGATGTAGCTGCCGCCCAGCGAGCCCTTCAGCAGCTGGTACCACCCGAGGTCGACATCCTTCGTGCAGGCGCCGAGCTCATAGCCGAACGTGACCTCGTCGAGTTCGAGGTCGAAGGCGTCGGCCATCAGATACACCGAGTCGGCGAAGACCGCGGTGTATTTGTACAACATGTCCGGCAGACGCGGATCATTCACGGGCAGGCCATAACCCACTTCCCGCCAGGTCTGCGCGGAGTGATGGCAGGACACGTCGACCGACTCCGTGACGGTGATGTTCTCGATGTCGGCGACGTCGGCGGAGTTGACGATGCCGAGGATCTGGCAGAGCCCCGGATTCATCCCCGTGCCGTAGAAGGTCGACCCGCCACGAGCGCAGGCATCGGCGATCACCTCACTGACGCGTCGCCCCGATGGGTGCGGGTGGTTGGTGTCACGGTGGTAGCCGGTGATCCAATCGGCGGTGGTCACGACGTCGATCCCCGCTTCGAGGACGGCGACGTAGAGGTCTTCGTCGGGGAAGACGCCGTGGAAGGTCACCACGTCCGGGTGCGCGGCGATGATCTCCGCGACGGACCCGGTGGCGCGGACTCCGATCGGTCCGATGCCGACGATCTCTCCGGCGTCGCGGCCGATCTTGTCCTCGGTGTAGCAGTGCAGCCCGACGAGCTCGAGATCCGGGTGGCGCTGGATGCGCCCGATGGTCTCGGTGCCGAGATTGCCGGTGGCGACCTGGAATACGCGGATGGGAAGGCTCATCGGGACTACCTCTCGCCGTGGTGTGGTGTGGTGTGGTGCCAGGGATCAGGCGCTGGTGACGTGCGCGGACGGATGCAGCGGAACGATGGCCCCACTGTGCGGTGTGCGGGGGTCGGTTCCCAGATGCTCGCCGTCGGGATAGAACTGCTCGGCCCAGCGGCGAAGGGCGGTGAACCCGGCGAACTCCTTGCGGGACAACGCCGGTGGGTCGGAGTAACGCTGGTGTGACCAGATCTCGACGTCGGCGGCGAACTGCTCGATCACCAGGTCGGCCATCGTCTGCCCGTAGGGGGTCATCCCGACGGCATCCTCCTCGCCGGGTTTGCGTCCGATCCACACGGTGAACCGGACGTCGCAGGTGCGCTCGTCGACCGGGGTGACCGCGGGCATCGTCCGGTTGTCGATCATGCCCCAGGATCTCGTCACCGAGCAGCCGAGTCCGGCGTTGATGGAATAGACTCCGCTGTCGGCATTCTCGAGGGTCTTACCCTCCTCGAACGCGATCGTGAAATCCACATAGGAGACCGGGCCGTCGAAGTCGTGCCGGGTGAACTCCGGCATGAACGGTGTCTTGTGCACGAAAAGGAAATGCGCGAAATCGACACCGTTCTCCAGCACGTACTGCGGGTGCAGTTCGAGCCCGCGCCAACAGCGGATCGCCGCGGGCACCGGCGAATAGTAGCGGCGCGCGGCGTCGGCGTCGTCGCCGAACGCGGTGAAGATGTCGGGCACCTCGAAATACGGTGCGCGACCGTGCTTGTCGTACCAGATCCAGATCGACTCGTTGCGCTCGACGACCGGATGGCTACGGATACGACGCCCCTTGTTCGGGCGCGCCTCGTACGGGATGCACACATTGCGGCCTTCGCTGTTCCACTGCCAGCCGTGAAATGGGCACTCGAGGTTCTCGCCTTCGACATGTCCGCCGTATCCGAGGTGGGCACCGAGATGCTCGCAGTACGCGTCGAAGACCGAGACCCGGCCCGACGCCGACCGCCACGCGACCATCTCCTGGCCGAAATAGGTCATCTGGATGACCGCGCCGACCTCGACCTCCGCCGACCACGCGACCTGGAACCATCCGGTCGGTTCCATCGACAACGGAGTCTTGGCCACCTCGGGTCCTTCCGGCAGTTAGCCTCGCCCGCGGGCTGTCGCGAGCGGTGTTCCCACCAGAAAAGTAGAACCCTCTACGAAAAAATACAAGAGGGTTCTACGAAAAGCCTCGCGCAGTAGGCTCCAGGTCATGACAGAGGCTGCGGTGCGTCGCCCCAACAAGCGGGGGCAGGCGACGCGGGACGCGATGCTCGACGCCGCGGTGGCGTCGCTGGCCACCGGTGATCCGGGATCGGTCTCGGGCAACCGCATCGCCAAGGACATCGGGGCGACGTGGGGTGCGGTGAAATACCAGTTCGGCGACATCGACGGACTCTGGGCGGCGGTGTTGCGCCGTACCGCGGAGCGTCGCGGGACCCTGCCGGTGCGCGCCTTCGACCACCACACCACGCTGCGCGAGCGTGTCCACGCCATCGTCGACCTGATGTACGAGGGACTCACGGCGCCGGACTCGCGCGCGATCGAGACCCTGCGCGCCGCTCTGCCGCGCGAGTCCGCAGAACTCGAACGCCTCTACCCGCAGACCGCCGCCGAACTGCGCTCGTGGGCGCCGCAATGGAACACCGCCTGCCAGAACGCATTCGGGGATCTCACGGTCGACCCCCACCGTGTGACGGCGGTGGCCGCCTTTCTACCCGGCGCAATGCGGGGGCTGGTCTCGGAGAAACAACTCGGCAGCTATAGCGACCTCGATGTCGCGCGTCGCGGACTTGCCGATGCCATCGTCGCCTACCTCGCGCCGACCGTGGAGAGCGGTCAGGACGAGGCCTGATCCGACTCCGACTTCGCGATCTCGGCGCGGACCTCGTCCATGTCGAGGCCCTCGACGGCGTCGATGAGCTGCTCGAACTGCGCTGCGGGCAGCGCGCCGGGCTGATTGAAGACGAGGACGCCGTCGCGGAAGGCCATCAGCGTGGGGATCGACCGGATGCCCAGGCTCCCGGCGAGTTGCTGCTGCGCCTCGGTATCGATCTTGCCGAAGGTGATGTCGGGGTGTGATTGGGCGGCCTTGTCGAAGACCGGCGCGAACTGGCGGCAGGGCCCGCACCAGCCGGCCCAGAAATCGAGGAGCACGATGCCGTCCTGTTCGACGGTGGCTCCGAAGTTCTCGAGAGTGATCTCGTGTGTACTCATACCCCTGTCAAGGCCGACCCACCAGGGCCTATTCCCGACTCTCGGTCAATCCACCGGGACGCCCAGGCCGGCGCGCGCCTCGGCGATCTCCCGGGTGATCCGCGCCGCGTCCCATCCGAGCTCGGCGCCGGCGATCTGTGCCATCGCGGTGAGGTCGTCGTCGGCGGGCCGACCCACGGTCCCGATACCGGTGCGTCGCAGCAGCAGATCGAGCAAGGTGCGTGGCGATTCGTGTCGCGCGGAGTGGGCCACGGCCGCCAGGGGGATGCCGTCGCGTGTCATCGGGCGCGCCAGCTCCGGGCATTCGATCGCCCGCGCCAGCACGTCGTCGGCGTCGGTGCCGTAGATCTGCTCGACGATCGCGACCGTCCGTGCATCGAGCCCGCCGGCCCGACTGCTGTGCTCGCCGGTGGGTAGACAGCCCGCGAGAAGTGTTGACGCGCTGGAACTCCGGCGTACCGACAGTCCCTCGCGCTCGGACAGGGCGGTGACCGCCTTCTGCGCGAACGCCCGCGAATTGGTGTACTTGCCGCCCGTCGCGGTGACGATGCCGGCGAGTCCGTCCTTGCGGTGGTCGACGAGTTCCGAAGCGCGACTGGCGTTGTAGGTGTCCTCGCCGTTCTGCTCGGTCAGTGGTCGCAGGCCGCCGTAGGCCGCGACGACGTCGTCGAGATCGAGCCGGACCGGGACCATTGATGCGGAGTTGATCGCGTCGAGGAAGGTCTCGATCGATGCGCGGGTCAGCCGCCAGTCCTCGACCGCGCCCCGGTACGGGGTCTCGGTCGGTCCGATCAGTGAGAGCCCACGCCACGGCGCGAAACTGAAATGTCCGTGCCCGGAAACGGTGAGCACCATCGTCGTCGACAGTTCGCGGGTGACGAGATAGATGCCTTCGGATCGGACCGTCGGCGGTGGTCCGGCGATGTTTTCGGTGAGCGGGCTGCCCGCCAACACGTCACGTGCCCATGGTCCGGTGGCGTTGACGGTGACGCGTGCGCGCACCTCACCGGCCGCGCCGGTGAGCCGATCGCAGATGTGTGCCCCGACCACCCGTCCGCCGCCACCGATGATCGTCTGTACCGCAACACCATTGGCGACGAGTGCGCCGTGCTCGGCGGCACTGCGCAGAAACGCCAGGGTGAGGCGTTCGGGGAAGGCCATCATCGCGTCGTGGAACAGTGCGCCGGAATGCAGGTCGGTCAGGCCGCGTGCCGCGAGTTCGTCGTGATCGAGAATGCGATGGTGCGGAATGTGTTTGGTGGGATCGCCGATCCGGTTGCGGTCGGCCGAGAGGAGGTCGTAGGCGGTCAGTCCGACGCGTTCGACGATGCCGGGATCGGGCAGCACCATCGGGATCGGTGAGACCAGGTTCGGGGCGATCGACATCAGGGTCCGTCGCTCCGCCAGGGACTCGCGCACCAGCCGGACATCGAACTGCTTGAGGTATCGCAGCCCGCCGTGGATCAGTTTGCCCGTCGCCGCCGAGGTCGCACCGCCGAAGTCGGACCGTTCGACGAGTGCGACGTCGAGTCCGCGGCTCGCCGCCTCGTAGGCGATCGCCGCACCGGTGATGCCGCCGCCGATGACCAGGACGTCGACCGTCGTCGTGGAAGCACCGAAGTCGTTGCGCCGCAACCGGGGTGCGGTGCTCATCGGTCGGCTCCGGAAGGGGCGGAGCCGCCGAGATCGGCCCGGATGCGGGCGAGTAGATCGGCGCGTTCGCTCTCGACGTTGAGCCAACTCAGGCGCAGGACGCGTGCGGTGGTCATCCACGGCGCGATTCGCTCGGGCCCGATCCCGGTGCGGCGTCGGTACTCGGCGAGGTAGAACCGCAGCATCACCCGTCGAACCGATTGGTAGACAACGCGTTGCAGCGTCGAGATACCGGGGAACAATTCGGCTTCGGTGAACAGCAACGATGTCGCGGCGACGTCGGCGGCCGGGTCGCCGACCGCCGCCGACTGCCAGTCGATGGTGGCCAGTCCGCCGTCGTGTTCGAACACGTTGAGCGGATGGAAGTCCAGGTGCAGCACCGAATCACCGCTCGGCAGTGCGCGGATTCGACGGCGCAGCGCGTCGCGTTCGGCGTCGTCGAGGTCGGACAACGGGGCGGTGTCGAGCAGTGACACGGCCACCTCCCGCACGTCGGGGAAGGCGTCGCTGCGGACGGCGTGGATGCGCGCGTGCTCGGCGGCGAGCATCCGGGCCACCGCCGGGATGCGGTAGGGCCGCCGCTCGGCAACGGTGGTGAGGGCGACGCCGTCGAGGCGATCGAAGACGATGCCGACCCGGCCGTCGTCGAGCACGGTGGTGCCGTGACAGCGAATCGGGGTGATGCCCAACGTGTTCGCCTCGACCGAATCGCGGACCTCGGTGGCGATCGCGGCGTCGTTGAGGACGCCGGTGAAGACCTTGACGACCCGATCGGGGCCCCACTCGAAGATGTCGGCGGTGCGGCCGGTGGCCAGTTGACGTCCGGGCGTCGCGGTCATCCGACCTCCCTCGTGCCGCCGTATCCGATGCGCAGCGCGTGCTCGATGACGCCGTGCTGCTGGGTTTCGTTCAGGGTACGGGGCGCTCCGATGGCGTGTGCGCGCCAATAGATCTCACACAACCATTCGAGGAGCAGGGCGTTGTCGGCGGCGGCGGCGAGGTCGTTGCCGAGGGCCACCGCACCATGATTGGCCATCAGTGCCGCGAGGCGTTCGCTCAACGCCGAGTGCACCGCGGTGGCGAGTTCGGGGGTGCCGAAGGTCTCGAAGGGGGCGACGCGCAGCGATCCGCCGAGGGAGAGCTGTTGATAGTGGATCACTGGCAGTTCGGTGCACACGACGGACAGTGCCGTCGCGAACCGGGAATGGGTGTGCACCACCCCGGACAGGCCCGCGAACTGCGGCTGCCGGTACACCCCGAGATGGAGGTCCACCTCGGAGCTCGGGGAGAGATGGCCGTCGAGCACCACGCCGTCGAGGTCGACGACGGTGACCTCGTCGGCGTCTGCGGAGGTGAGATCGATCCCAGAGGCGGTGATGGCAACCACCCCGTCGACCCGGGCACTGACGTTGCCCGCGGTACCGATGAAGAGCCCGCGTTCGCCGAGGTGGCGGGACATTGCGGCGACGCGTTCGCGCAGAACGGTGGTGTCGATTCTCACGCACAACAGCGTGAGTCGGCGGAAAACCAAAGTCAAGTTTGGTTATGTGTTGCTCGACGTTCGGCGGATATGGTGGGCCGGTGTATTCCGCTCCAGATGAGCCGGCTCCGGCCGCTCCGCCGACAGACGATCTCTCGTCGGTACCTCTGAAGCGCACGCCCACCCAGTCGCGATCACGCGAGAAGGTCAGCAAGGCCCTCGCCGCCGCCGACCGGATCGCGGTGCGCGAGGGTGTCGACGCGCTGACCCTGACCCGGGTGGCCGAGGAGGCGGGGCTCTCGGTCGGCGCCCTGCATCAGTACCTGCCCGATCGTGACGCGATCGCCGCCGCCCTCGTCGCCCGCTACCACGAGCGCATCGAGAACCTGATGGACGACGTCATCGATCGCATCGAGGTCGAGGAGATCGCCGACCCGGTCGCCGAGGTGATCGGTCACATCGCGGGGATCTACACCGACGAGCGCAGTGTGCAGATCGTGCGGTCCATCGCGCGCCTGCCCGGCGGACCCGGCCGTGCGCACAAGGCGCGGATGGCGGTCAAGGTCTGCGAGCTGATGCAGGCGTGCGGACTGACCGGATGCGATATGACGGTGGCGCGCACCGTGTTCGCCGCGGCCGACGCGGTGATGCACGAGGCGTTCAGCGCCGTGGACGAGGACGGTTCGAGCACTCCGGATACGGCGCTGCTGGCCGAGTTGGAGGAGATGATCCGGGCGTACCTGGATCAGCGCTGACCCGGAGGGTCTTGATCAGCGCTGACCCGGAGGGTCTTGATCACCGCTGACCTGCGCGATGCTCCCCGGAGGAGTCGCCGACAACCTCGAGCGCCGACAATCCGACGAGCAGCGCGCGCAGACCGAGTAGGAGGCCCTCGACGTCGGTGCTGCCGGGATCGGCGATGCGATGCAGCGAGAACCCGTCGATCATCGCGAGCATGGCGTCGGCGGCCAGCGGGTTCTCGACACCTGCGGCGCGCAGTGCGCGGCGGGCAACCTCGCGGGTGGCCTCGATGATCGTGACGACCCGCTCGCGCAGCTCCGGCTTGCGCGAGGCGTAGAGGTAGATCTCGAACTGGGCGACGGTGTGCGGGTCGTGTTCGCTGCGGATGAAGTCGACGAAGCTGCCGATCAGCCGGCCCGCGGATGCGGGGCCGTCGCCGACCGCGCCCTCCAGTTCGCCGAGCCGGGCGACCTCGCGGTCCATCGCCTCGGTCACCGCTTCGGCCATGAGCTCGTCGATCGACTCGAAGAAGTAGCTGGTCGACGATGGGGGTAGTCCGGCCGCCGCGGCCACCGCCCGGTGGGTGACGGCGGCGAGCCCCTGCTCGGCCATGATCTCGATGGTCGCGTCGAGTAACTTCTGTCGTCGCTGACGGCTGCGCCCGCGGACGCCCCGCTCGGTGCTCTGGTGGCTGGTCATCACACCGCGCTCGGCGCGGGGCGCCAGCGTGTCGTGTCGATGCGCCGCGCCAGCGGGATGACCGCGATGAGGCCGGCCGCGGGGATCAGGAATCCGAGTCCGATCCCGGAGCCCGATGCGATGGCGCCGATGACCACCGCGCCCAGGATGACGCCCGCGTAGTTGAAGAGGTTCACCCGTGCGATGACCTCGTCGCGGCGTGCGGGCAGGATGCGTCCGGCGGCGGCGAAGGTCACGGGGATCAGGATGCCGCCGCCGATGCCGGCGATGGCCAGGCCCACGATCGCCCCGGCGAAGGCCGGGACGGCGGCGATCACCGCACAGCCGGCGATGCCGATGCCGATCGCGGCCAGGGCCAGACGTGTGATGCCCACCCGGATCTCCAGGCGGTCGGTCACCAGCCGAGAGAGCAGGGTGGTGACCTGATAGAGCGCATACCCCAGTGGGGCGAGGTGGGCGAGGTTGTCGAAGGCGTTGGTGAGGTAGACGGTGCTCCACGTCGACACCGCGGAGTCGAGCATGTAGATCGCCATCAGCGTGGCTCCGACGAGC
Organism: Gordonia sp. L191; assembly: GCF_030077625.1. NCBI lineage: Bacteria > Bacillati > Actinomycetota > Actinomycetes > Mycobacteriales > Gordoniaceae > Gordonia > Gordonia sp. L191. The sequence goes on from NZ_CP125996.1 coordinate 5,741,652, forward strand.
CAGATCGCGCGGCGCGGCAACGGGATTCGTTCCGCGTCGGGCGCAGGTGACGGCTCGGCGTCGGGTTGGGCGTGGACCGCTTCCCGGGACGGATCGAGGCCGACGACGCCGAACACCGCGACCGCGAGTTGGGTCGCGCCGGCGGTCAGCAGCGCTCCGATCGCGCCGGCCGCGGTGGACAGGAAGGCGCTCATGGCCAGCGCACCGAGGGCGGCCGCCGCGGTGTAGGCGGCATAGAAGCGTCCGAGATGCGGTGTGGCGGTGCGGGCTTCGAGCATGGTGCCCTGCATGTTCGCGGCGGCATCCATGGTGCCCAGGCCGATGCCGTAGACCACCACGGCCGCGATGAAAGCGGCAAACACGGGCGCGAACGCCATCGTCGCGATCGCCGCCACCTGCACCGTCAGGGCGGTGCAGACTGCGACCCGGCTGCCCCGGCGTACCGAGATCAGGTCGGCGGCCACCGAGCCGATACCGGCCATGACGCACGTGCCGAGCAGGATCACCGCGACGCCCTGGTCGTTGATTCCCCAGGTGTCCTGGAAGGTCGGCAACGCCGTCATGACCGCGGCGTAACCGAGTCCCTGTGCGGCGTATCCGCAGGCCACCGCGGTCTTGCGGACCCGCAGTGAGGGCAGTCCCTCGACCGTGTCCGGTCCTGTCGGCGTGATCTGCATGCCTGGTCCCCCTGTCGGTGTGCGGGTCAATTATCACCGAGATTCCAGGGGAGGAACGCCGAATGTGGGCGAAGAACGACGCGAGAGCCGCACGCCGCTCAGGTGAGCCCGGACTGCTCCGCCGCAGCCACCGCAGCCTCGCCCGCGGAGGTGTCCTTCAGGGCGACGCCCGACGCGCCGAGTTGGCGGGCGCCGGCGACGAGCGCCGCGACGATCCGGGCGGCGTCGTCGTACCCGAGACCGTCGGGTGGGTGGATGTTGGAGATGCAATTGCGTTCGGAGTCACGCCGACCCGGCTCGGGGGCATAGGTGAGGTAGATACCGAGGCTGTCGGCGACCGACAGGCCCGGCCGTTCGCCGATGATGACGATCAGCATCTCCACACCGAGTGCCTCGCCGATGTGGTCGCCGAGGGCCACCCGGGCCTGGGAGGCGAGAACCGGTGGTGCGACGGTGAATTGCGGTGTCAGAGCAGATGTCAGGGCGTCGACGAGGGCGACGGCGTGGGTGTCGACGGCGGTCGCCGACAGTCCGTCGGCGATGACGATGCCGATGTCGGCACCCGAAGACTGGATCGACGACAGATCCGCGGGCATCCGGCCGAGGTCGGGCCGCCGCAGATATTCGGCGCGGGAGGAGGCCTGGCTGGTCACCGCGAGCGGTTCGCCGAAACCCAACTCCCGCAAGCCCTTGCCGACGGTGTCGATGTCCATCGGGGTGTGGACGGCGTCGCGGGCGGCGGCGTGATCGGCCTGGAAGGTCAGGACGTCGTGCGTCGAGAGGGTGTATCCGCTGCGCCGCAAACCGATTCGCGCCTGCGTGGTGCGGCGCATCAGATCCCACGGGTCGTGGGCGGGGGTGTTGTCGGTGGCACTCATGAGGCGGCCAGTTCGCGCAGCGGTGAGGTGTGCGGATCGAGTGGGGTGACCCGTCCGCCGTCGTCGGCCATGCCGATGGTCTGCATCCACGCCTCGAATTCCGGTGCGGCGCGCAGCCCCATGACCTCGCGCAGGTAGAGCACGTCGTGAAAGGACAGGCTCTGATAGCCGAGCATGATGTCGTCGGCGCCGGGCACGGTGATGACGAACGGGCAGCCCGCCAGGCCGAGCAGGCTCAACAGGGTGTCCATGTCGTTCTGATCGGCCTCGGCATGGTTGGTGTAGCAGACGTCCACACCCATCGGCAGGCCGAGGAGCTTGCCGCAGAAGTGATCCTCGAGGCCGGCGCGGATGATCTGCTTGCCGTCGAACAGGTATTCCGGCCCGATGAATCCGACGACGGTGTTGACCAGGAGCGGGTCCAGCGCCCGGGCGACCGCATACGAGCGGGTCTCCAGGGTCTGCTGGTCGACCGGCCGACCCCCGGTGCCCAGGTGAGCGCCCGCCGAAAGTGCCGATCCCTGACCGGTTTCCAGGTACATGACGTTGTCGCCGACGGTGCCGCGCCCCAACGATCGTCCGGCCTCGTTGGCTTCGCGCAGCACGGCGAGGTCGACGCCGAATCCGCGGTTGGCGCCCTCGGTTCCAGCGATGGACTGGAAGACCAGGTCGACCGGTGCGCCCTCCTCGATGAGCCCGATGGTGGTGGTCACGTGCGAGAGCACACACGACTGCATCGGGATGTCGAAGCGGGTGCGGATCTCGTCGAGCAATCTCAGCAGGGTGGCGGTGGCGTGCGGTGAGTCGGTCGCCGGGTTGATCCCCACCACCGCGTCGCCGCAACCGAGCAGCAGTCCGTCGAGCAGCCCGGCTGCGATGCCGCGCGGATCGTCGGTCGGATGGTTGGGCTGCAACCGCGTGGCCAGCCGGCCCGGCAATCCGATGGTCGTGCGGAACGCCGAGATCACCTCGATCCGACGGGCAACGGCGATCAGATCCTGGTTGCGCATCAGTTTGCTCACTGCCGCAACCATTTCCGGGGTCAGCCCGGGCGAGACGGCACGCAGCCGACGCGGGCCCTCCGGATCGCCGACCTGCTCGAGCAACCAGTCCCGCAGCCCGCCGACGGTCAGGTGCGACACCGGCGCGAAGGCCTCGCGGTCGTGGGTGTCGATGATCAGCCGGGTGACCTCGTCGGACTCGTACGGCACCACCGTCTGTTCGAGGAACACCGTCAGCGGGAGGTCGGCGAGCACCCAGGCGGCGGCCGCCCGCTCGGCGTCGGACTCCGCGGCGCACCCGGCCAGCTCGTCGCCCGAGCGTGCGGGCGTGGCCTTGGCCAGCACCTCGACGAGGTCGTCGAAGGTGTAGGTCTGTCCGCGCAGTGTCTGACGGTAGGTCACGAGAGTCCTTCTTCGGCGTCGGCGATGGCCTGGAACTCTTCGTCGGCGGTGGCGAAGACGAGCCGCTTGCGGCTGTAGAAGCCAAAATAGCCCATGATCACCGCGAACACGATCAGACAGCCAGTGGCGGCAGTGATGTCGACGAGGAAGGTCGCGATGACCGCGAGGACGGCGACGACGAGGGCGAACGAGGTGGTGACGATGCCACCGGGCGTCCGGTAGGGGCGCGCCAATTGCGGTTCGCGGACGCGCAGGACGATGTGGCTGATCATCATCAGCACGTAGCTGAGCGCAGCCCCGAAGACCGCCATGTTCAGCAGCATCGCGCCCTCACCGGTCAGTGACAGGCCGAATCCGATGACGCCGGGCACGATCAACGCCAGCGTCGGCGCCTTGCGGGAGTTGGTGACCGACAACGACTTCGGCAGATACCCGGCGCGCGACAGCGCGAACAGCTGCCGGGAGTAGGCGTAGATGATGGAGAAGAAGCTCGCGATCAGGCCGGCGAGGCCGATGTAGTTGACGACGGTGTGCGCCGCGCCGCTACCCAGCGCCTCGACCAGCGGGTTACCCGAATCCTGCATGGCCTCGGCGCCACCGGCCCCCGACACCAGGAACAGCACCAGCGCGCAGGTGAACATCAGTGCGCACATCGCCGCGATGATGCCGCGCGGCACGTTGCGGGCCGGGTCCTTGGCCTCCTCGGCGGCCAGCGGGACACCCTCGACCGCGAGGAAGAACCAGATCGCGAACGGGATCGCCGACCAGATGCCCAGATATCCGTGCGGGAGGAACGAACTCGCGCCTGCGGCGTCGGTGGGCGCGATGTCGGTCAGGTTGGCCCACGAGAAGTCGCCGAGCGCCGCGATCGCGAAGATCAGCAGCCCGAGCAGGGCGATCGCGGTGATCACGAACATCACCTTGAGTGCTTCGCCGACGCCGGCGAGGTGAATGCCGATGAACAGTGCGTACGCGGCGAGGTAGACCCACCAGCCGTCGGTGATGCCGAACAGATGCAGGGATTCGACGTAGGACCCGATGAACGTCGCGATGGCAGCCGGGGCGATCGCGTACTCGATGAGCACGGCGGTACCGGTGGCCATCCCGCCCCACGGCCCGAGCGCACGACGGGCGAAGGTGTATCCGCCGCCGGCCGCGGGCAGCGCCGAACTCATCTCGGCCATGCCCAGCACCATGGCCAGATACATCGCGGCGATGATGACCGCAGCGATCGCGAGACCTCCGAAACCGCCCTGGGCGAGGCCGAAGTTCCAGCCGGAGTAGTCACCGCTGATGACGTAGCTGACGCCGAGTCCGGCGAGCAGCACCCACCCGGCGGTGCCCGTCGCGAGTCGGCGTTTGTCCAGGTAGTCGGTGGTGGCAGCGGTGGCGTCGGCGACGCGGCCGCGGTCGGTGGTGCTCATGGGCGCCTCTTTCGGTGGGAGGCGAGATCGGCGTCGGTCTCGCCAAGAAGGGAACGAGAATCGACGCTACGAGGTGTGTGTCACATCACAATGGCGCTCATGTAAGGCATGTCGAGAATCGTGGGCAGCGACATTCTCACGCTGGTTAACACGGATGAAACATGAAAACGATGCGCGGAAACGCGCTCTCGGTCACCGTGGAGGGCGCCATGTCCTCGTCGATCTCTCGCCGTCGCGCCACCGGATCGCCACTCGTCGCCGACGAGTCGCCCGTCCGGGGGCTCACGCGTCGTCAACTCCCCTTCATACCCGTCTTCGCGCAATCGGTGGCGGCCATCGCCCCGGCCGGCACGTCGGCGGTGACGCCACTGTTCGTGATCGCGGCGATCAGTGGTTCCGGCGGTGTGCTTGCCTTCGCCACGGCCGCCGTCGTCATCATGCTCGTCGCCGCATGCATCCGACCGATGGCCCAGCGACTGGCGGTGGTCGGCGGGCTGTATTCCTATGTGGCCCAAGGGTTCGGGCCTCGTGTGGCGTTGCCGACGGCGTGGTCGGCGATCCTCGGCTACGGCTCGGTGAGCATGGCCGGACTACTCGCCGTCGGGCTGTATCTGAGCCACATCGCGGTGAGCCTCGGCGTGGCCGCCGCGCCGTCGGTGATCGCGATGTGCGTCATCGTCGTCGTGTCCGCGGCGGTGATGACGGTACTGATGGTGCGCGGGGTCAAGGTCTCGGCGACGGCGATTCTCGGCATCGAGGTCGTCGCCGTCGTCATCATGGTCGGGCTGATGCTGTGGTTGGGGATCACCCACCGCGGTGCCGGGTACTCGGCGGCCTTCACCTCGCACATCGACCCCGGCTCGATGGGTCTCAACATCGTCGTTGCGGTCAGCGCCTTCGTCGGATTCGAATCGGCGACCACCCTGTCCGCCGAAGCCCGACGGCCCTTCCGCAGCGTTCCCCGCACCCTGATGTGGACGCCGCCCGCGGCCGCGGTGATCTATCTGCTCGCGGTCACCTCGCAGTCGGTGGCGATGGCCGGCGCCCCCGAGCGCATCCGCGAGAGCCCCACGCCGCTGGCTGCCCTGTTCTTGTCCGAAGGCACCCGCGTCGCGTCGGTGATCCTCGACCTCGGCATCGCCACCTCCTTCTTCGCCTGCGCGCTGGCCTCGGTGAATGCGCTGGTCCGGGTGCTGTTCACGCTCGGCCGCGAGCAGGTCGTGCCCGCCGGTTTCGGCCGGGCCCACCGACGGTTCCACACCCCGGCGTTCGCGACGGTGTGCGCGATGGGCGTCGTCGTCGCCGGGCCGCTGATCTTCCTGTGGTGCGGCGGCAACCCGCAGACCGGTATCCGCGACTTCTTGACGCTGAGTGCGCTGGGCTACATGGGCAGCTACCTCACCGCGTGTCTCGCGGCGCCGGCGATGTTGCGTCGGATCGGCGAGGCGAGCCGCGCGATCACCGTGCTGGGTGCGGTGACGGCGACGATCCTCGTGGTGCTCCTCGTCACCGGATTCACCACCGACGTCGGCAGCGGGCGGGCGCTGTGCGCGATCTACGTGACCTCGATGATCGTTGTCGTCGCCGCGGTGGCCGTGATCGCGCGATACGCGCCGACCCGATTCGGCCGCGTCGGTGTCTTCGACGCCACGAGTCGCGACGACATCCTCACGGTCACACTGCGATGACCCGGGAGACTGCGATGACGCGGGACCCTGCGATGACGCGGCGGCAGGTGTTCTCGTGGCGATAGGCCGACCCGACCGCGCCGACTCGGTGGCGCGGGCACTGCAGATCATCGAGGCGGTCGCCGACCTGGGGCTGGGCACCACCGGCAGCGAGATCGCCCGCAATCTCGGGTTCCCGCAGGCCAGTACCTACCGGCTGCTCAACGGGCTGGTCGCCGACGAGTACCTGGTGCGGACCGCCGACCTGCGCGGCTTCGCGCTGGGTACCCGGCTCTCGACGATGCTGTCGGGGGTGCTGCCACCACCGGTGCCCGCACGGGCGCGGGAGCTGATCGACGAGTTCCGGTCGTCGGTGCGCTTCGCGGTGCACCTGGTCTACTTCCGGCCCACCACGCTGCGGGTCCTCGACCCCGACCCCGACCATCCGCTGACCGGTATCGGTGAACTCATGCGCTATCCGCACGCGTCGGCGCCCGGCAAGATCCTGCTTGCGTCGCTGTCGCAATGGCGGGAGGTGGTCGGCACCTCACCGGCACCTCTCACCCCGGCAACGATCATCGACCTCACCCGCCTCGGCGATGAGATCGCACAGATTCGCCGGACCGATGTCGCGATCGACGACGGTGAGCTCGTCTGCGATCACGCCCACGTCGCCGTGCCGATCCTCGACGTCGACGGCGATGTCCGTGGCGCGGTGATGATCGGCGGCGTCTCCACCCGGCTCGACGCGATCCGTTCGCTGGTCGACGCGGCGAAGGGACTCTCCTCGGCGCTCGGTCCGCTGCTGTTCTGACCCCGACATGGACAGCGGGAACCGGTGAGCGGTTACCCTCGAAGCAGTGGTGCTCGAGAAGCCTGGCACCCTCGCGCTCGCCTTTGCGATGCGAGCCGGCGCCACAGCCCGGCGTCGGCGATGGACACAACCAATCCGGCTCAACGCCGTTGGAGGCGATATGTCCGAGAACAACGATTTCTACACCACCCGCGACTCCGGAGCCCCCGCGGGCAGCGACGAACATTCGCTGACCGTCGGCGTCGGCGGGCCGATCGTGCTGCACGATCACTATCTGATCGAGCAGATGGCCCAGTTCAACCGGGAACGCATCCCGGAGCGACAGCCACACGCCAAGGGCAGCGGTGCCTTCGGCACCTTCGAGACCACCGAGGACGTCTCGGCATACACGTGCGCCGGGTTGTTCCAACCAGGGGTGAAAACCGAGATGGTGGCCCGGTTCTCCACCGTGGCGGGGGAGCGTGGTAGCCCCGACACCTGGCGTGACCCAAGGGGTTTCGCGCTCAAGTTCTATACCGACGAGGGCATCTACGACATGGTCGGCAACAACACGCCGGTCTTCTTCGTCAAGGATCCGATGAAGTTCCAGCATTTCATCCGCTCGCAGAAACGCCGCGCCGACAACAACCTTCGAGACCACGACATGCAGTGGGACTTCTGGACCCTCTCGCCCGAGTCGGCCCATCAGGTCACCTGGCTGATGGGTGACCGGGGCATCCCGAAGACGTGGCGGCACATGAACGGTTACAGCTCGCACACCTATCTGTGGGTCAACGCGCAGGGTGTGAAGTCCTGGGTCAAGTACCACTTCATCAGTGATCAGGGCATCGAGTTCTTCACCCAACACGAGGGCGATCAGATGGCCGCGGCGGACACCGATTTCCACACCCGGGATCTGTTCGAGTCCATCGCCGGCGGCGACCATCCGAGCTGGACGCTGAAGGTTCAGATCATGCCCTACGACGACGCCGTGTCGTACCGGTTCAATCCGTTCGACCTGACCAAGGTGTGGCCGCACGGCGACTATCCGTTGCAGGAGGTGGGCCGGATGACGTTGCACACCAACCCCACCGACAATCACGCTCAGATCGAGCAGGTCGCCTTCGAGCCGAACAACGTGGTGCCGGGCATCGGGTTCAGTCCCGACCGGATGCTGCTGGGCCGGGTGTTCTCCTACGCCGACGCGCACCGGCACCGTCTGGGCGCCAACTACAAGCAGATCCCGGTCAACGCCCCGCGCAACGAGGTGCACACCTACTCCAAAGACGGTGCGATGCGGATCAATCCGGTGACCGACCCGGTGTATGCGCCGAACTCCAAGGGTGGTCCAGCAGCGACGTTCGCCGGGCAGGCCGAGCCGCAGTGGGCCGCCGACGGCGACATCATTCGCAGCGCCTACGTCGATCATCCCGAGGACGACGACTGGGGTCAGGCGGGCACGATGGTGCGCGAGGTCCTCGACGATGCCGCCCGGGATCGTTTGGTGGACAACATTGTCGGGCATCTGCTCAACGGTGTCAGCGAGCCCGTGCTGGCCCGGGCCTTCGAGTACTGGAGCCGGGTCGACACTGATCTCGGCGCCAAGATCAAGAAGGGCGTCACCGAGAAGGCCGACGAGCCCGACCCGAAGAAGGACGAGCAAGGCAATCCGGCGCGCTCGTCGATGCAGCAGAAGGTCTAGCTCGGCAGCCGAATACAGATACCACGTGAGCGGGCTCCGACCCCCGATTTTCCGGGGTCGGAGCCCGCTCACGTGGAAGCCGTATTCGTGGTGGGAGGATTGGGGTATGGAATTCGACGACGTCATCCGCACGACCTTCGCCGCACGCGAGTTCACCGACGACCCGGTGTCCGACGAGGTGCTGTGGGACATCCTCGACACCGCACGCTTTGCGCCCAGCGGTGGTAACCGCCAGGGTGCGCATGTGATCGCGGTGCGCGACCCGGACACCAAGCAGGCGATCGCCGAATTGAGCAAGACCGGTGCCCGCCGCTACCTGGCCCAGCGTGCCGTGGGTGAAATGCCGTGGAACGTCGTGCATCCCAGTACGGTCACCGACGCCGACCTCGCCGCCACCGAAGGCGTCGACGAGTTCGTCGCACCGCTCGCCGCCGCGCCGGTGCTCCTGGTGGTGACGGTCAACCTGGAGGTCGTGGCGTCGATGGACAAGGATCTCGACCGCATCGGGGTGGTCCCCGGCGGCTCGATCTATCCGCTGGTGTGGAACATCCTCACCACCGCGCGCTCCCGCGGATGCGGCGGCACGATCACCACGATGGCCGTCACCGAGGAACCCGGCGTCCGCGAACTCCTGGCGATCCCCGACACCCACGCGGTGGCGGCGGTACTGCCGCTGGGCAAGCCGGTCAAGCAACTCACCCGGCTGCGGCGGGAACCCGTCGAGGACTTCGTGACGCGAGAACGCTTCGACGGCAACCCGTTCACGCCGATGTGATCGACCAGGCCGCGATGGCCGGCCTCGCGTGCGCAATGCGCGCAGCAGAAGACGTCGTTGCCGCACATGTCGCAGATGGCCATCGCCGTCTCCTCGTCTGATGGTGGCCTCCTGCACCCGGAGATCCCGCAGTGAGAGATACCCTCGGGCAGCGGCGTCACACCCAGCTCATGACTGCCGAAGCGTGGTCGGAGGCGGGTGCAGACATCTCCGGCACGCAACGGGGGTTTTGCCCGGCGAAGGGATGGGTAAGAACCAAGTCAGAAGCCAACCATCGTGAGGAGAGGATCAGTGACAGACAGCGGCGTGAGTGGCGGCGGCGGGCAGACGGTGATCGTCGACCTGTTGGAGGCCTCCGGAGAACCGGTGGAACTCGCCGTTGGCGCGGAGTCCGACCGGCTCTCGATCATCCGGTCGGTCGTCGAGCGCACCCTGTATCTCGCCGACTGGACCGTCGACGAGGTCACCGACGTCAAGATCGCGATCGACGAGATCTGCTCGCAGCTCATCGCGGCCGCCGTTGCCGGTGCGCGGGTGCAGCTGTCGCTGACCGTCGGCCCGACCGGTGCGGTGGCTCGCGCGGCGGGCGCGGTGATTCCCGGATTCGAGATCGACACAACAGGTTTCGGGTGGCGGGTGGTGACCACGCTCACCGACGCGCACACCATCGAACGCGTCGATCGTCCCGATCACCGAGATCTCGCCGTCACGATCGGCAAGACGCGGCAGCGGTGATCACCGCCCACCCGGCGGCCTCGACCGAATCGTAGACGTCGATACCCGCCTCTCCGGCGCATGCGCGGATCGGCCGTGCGATCGGGGTACCGCCGACCACGGCGACCGGAATGCCCTGGTGAGCGGCCTCGCCATGGAAACCGACCAGAACCCCCAGACCGGATGCGCTGAGGAATCGGACCTGCGTGAGGTCGAGGACGACACCCTCGGGTTGCTTGGCCAGCACCCTGTCGAGGGCCACCGCGAAATCGGCGGTGGTCTGCATGTCGATGGCGCCGGAGAGTTGCTGCACGCAGAACGAACGCCCGACGGCCATGGGTGTCGACGCGCAGTCTCGATGCGCCGCTGAGAGATTCGGTGCGTCCTGGTCCGGGGTGTGGGTGTCCGGGGCGCTCGCCGGATGGAAGGTGAGGTTGGTGTCGAGCTGTTTCATGGCGGCCTCCGTCGCATAGGTGACATCGGAGTCAGTGAAAGATCGGAGTCGGTGAAAGGATGCGACGAGACGAAAAATGGTTCAGTCCGCGCCGCTCGCAGCTGCTTGACTGAACCGCTGTGCTCAACCGTACGGACCGGCGGGTAGGTCTTCAAGGGGGTTTCGGGTCCGGAGCAACTGGGTACGGTGACAAGAGAGCCATATCTGCCGGTCAACCGCCCGAGAATGCTCCTCGGGCCATGGAGGATTTGTTTGTCGTCGTCTACGCAAGGACAGGATCGCCGTGATGACGAGTACGCCGACGTCATCCCGATGCTGGCGGAGATGCGGGCCGAATCCGACGCCGACCATCGTTCGGTTCTGCGGGATCGGGTGATCGAGCGCTGCCTGCCGCTGGCCGAGCATGTGGCCCGCCGTTTCGCCGACCGTGGGGAGGCCTTCGACGATCTCGTCCAGGTCGCCCGGATCGGGTTGGTGAACGCGGTGGATCGCTTCGACGTCGAGCGCGGAGCGAATTTCCTGTCGTTCGCCGTGCCGACCGTGATGGGTGAGGTCCGACGGCACTTCCGCGACGGCACCTGGAGTATGCGCGTGCCGCGTCGCAGCAAGGAGATCTCACTACGGATCGGCCGGGCCGCCGATGAATTGGTGCAGCGTCTCGGGCGTTCGCCGCGGCCCAGCGAACTCGCCGAATTCCTCGACCTGTCCGTCGACGAGGTCATCGACGGTCTGATGGCCCGGTTGGCCTACAACTCCATCTCCATCGACGCCGAGGCCGACGAGCAACGGCAGTCGATCGGCGACACCCTCGGCGACGACGACGAACACCTCGCTCAGGTGGAGGACTACGTCACGCTGGCCCCGGCGATGGCCCGACTCCCCGAACGTGAACGAAACATTCTGTCGCTGCGCTTCTTTCGTGGGATGTCGCAGAGTGAGATCGCCGCGGAGGTGGGCATCTCGCAGATGCACGTGTCGCGGCTGCTCTCCCGGACCTTACGCGCCCTGCGGGAGGAGCTGTCCGATCCCGAGGACGCTCCTTCCGCCGGGTGACCGCGATCGCCGTGTGCCCTCAGGGCTTGAGGGTGATCTTGACCGCGCCGTCCTGCTTGTTCTGGAAGATGTCGTAGGCGTGCGACGCCTCGTCGAGCGAGAGTTCGTGGGTGGCAAAGGAATCCACTCCGAGCGGGTCGTCGTCGCCGAGGAGCGGCAGGATGTCGGGGACCCAGCGTTTCACGTTCGCCTGACCCATCCGGAGCTGGATCTGCTTGTCGAACAACGTGAGCATCGGGATCGGGTCGGCCGTGCCCCCGTACACGCCGCTCAACGAGATGGTGCCACCGCGGCGGACGGCGTCGATCGCGGTGTAGAAGGCGGCCATCCGGTCCACACCGGCGTGCTGCATGAGTGGCTCGGCCACCGCGTCGGGGAGCAGACCGACCAGCCGCTGGGCCATCTGATTGACCGGCGAGCCATGGGCTTCCATGCCGACGGCGTCGATCACCGAGTCGCTGCCGCGTCCGTCGGTCCGTTCCCGGACCGCCTCGGCCACGTCGTCGACGGCGTCGAGGTCGATGGTGGTGATGCCGCGGGCTTCGGCACGGGCCAGGCGTTCGGGTACCCGGTCGACGGCGATCACCCGCGCACCCCGATGGGCGGCGATGCGGGCGGCCATGTCACCGATAGGTCCGAGGCCGAGCACCGTGACGGTGCCGTTGTCGGGGATGCCCGCGTACTCCACGCCCTGCCAGGCGGTTGGCAGCACGTCGGACAGGTAGACGTACCGGGAGTCCGGTGCGTCGTCGGGCACCTTGATGTGGGTGAACTGTGCTTGCGGCACACGGAGGTACTCGGCCTGCCCGCCGGGCACCGACCCGTAGAGCTTCGAGTAGCCGAACAGGGCCGCGCCCATCCCCTGATCGCGGACTTGTGTTGTCTCACATTGGGTGTAGAGCCGGTCATCGCACATGCGGCAGGTGCCGCACGAGATCTGGAACGGGATCACCACACGGTCGCCGACCCGCAGCTCGCCGGTGTCGGCGCCGACTTCCTCGACGACCCCCATCGCCTCGTGACCGAGGATGTCCCCGGGACGCATGAAGGCGCCGAGGACCTCGTACAGGTGCAGATCGGACCCACAGATGTTGGTGGAGGTGACCTTGATGATCGCGTCCGAGGGTTCTTCGATCTTCGGATCGGGTACCTCGTCCACCGACACCGTGCGCTTGCCCTGCCATGTCACCGCTCGCATGTGATCCTCCTGGTCGCTGATGGTCTCCCCTCAGCGTGCCCAGGTTGTCGGTGCGTCAAACATGGGGTGCGTCAAACATGTTCGGCCGGGCCGTGATTGGACGGTGGTGGCTCGCCCGGCACCGATCCGTCCGGCACCGACTCGTGGGCGGTGAGCAGCAGGTGGTCGAAGTTTTGCCGGACGGCGTCGGGTACCTCGATCGCCTGGCTGCCGGTGAGGATGCTGCGGCACAGGCTGCTGATCTTCATGTTCGTGGTCTGCGATCGCCACTTGAGTACCTCGAAGGCCTGCTCCGCGCTGACGCGGTAGGCGAACATGATCATGCCCTTCGTCTGCTCGATGACACCCTGGCTTTCGCGAAAACGGTTGATGTGGTGGTCGATCTGGTCCTTGACGACGTTCGTCTCCCACCCGTCCATGTCCAGGTAGACGCCCTTGGTGCCGATCGCGGTACCCGACGCGTCGAGGAGCGGATGCCCGATCACGACGACGTGATGGAGAACGCCGCGCGTGTCGATGATGCGGTGCCGGCTGGAGAACGGGCTGTGCTCGGAGAGCATCCGCCCCACCAGGCGCTCGAAGTCCTCGCGATCGTCGGGATGTTTGTGACCGACCATCAGTTCGGTCGTCGGCTCGACCTCGCCGGGAGCATAGCCGTGCAGGGCGGCGACCTCGTCGGACCATTCCCATCGCTGCGTGGCGAAGACGAAACGGAAACTCCCGACATTGTGGACGCGCGCCGACGCATCGAAGGCAGCGTCACGTCCGGCATCATCGAGCACTGAGAAACCTCCACAAGCGAGTTCAGTAGAAGTGCCAGCGGTCTCGGGCATGATCACCTTACTCACCCGCCCCACCGCCGTCATCTTCGTCTCGTCCGCCCATCCCCCGTGTCCAGGGGTTTTGCCGGAGGCGGCCGCCGATTCGGGACCTTGGTCCCGCCGGACGGCTGCGAGCGGGGGTGAATGGGAGTACGCAGGGAGGGATGATGCACTCCGAGGATTCCGGCGCAGCCATCCACGCGAAGATCGCCGAACTCGCGCGCGCCGTGCACGGGGTGTCCGAGGCCGAGTTCGGGCCGGACCGCGTCATCCGTCACGTCACCGAGTCGGCGGTGCAGATCCTGCCCGACGTCGACCATGCCGGGTTCACCATGGTCGTGCGTGATGCGGCGGGCACACCCACGCTCGAGTCGACGGCCGAGACCGATCTGATCGCCCGTCAATTCGACGTGCTGCAACACGAGTACGGTGACGGGCCGTGCTTCGCGGCCATCTGGAATGAGCGAATCGTCGGCATCGACGACGTCGAGACCGAGCCGCGGTGGCCCGAACTCATGCGGGCGGTGCGTGAACGCACCCCGATCCGGTCCAATATGTCGATCCAGCTGTATGTGTCCGACCGGGAACTCGGTGCGCTCAACCTGTTCTCCGGCACGCCGCACGCCTTCGGCGAGCAGACCCGCGATCTGGCCGAGACCCTCGCGACGCATGCGGCGATCGCGCTCAACACCGCGCACCGTGGCGAGCAGTTCCGCAGTGCTCTGGCCAGCCGAGACCTCATCGGGCAGGCGAAGGGCATGATCATGGAGCGCTTCCGCGTGGACGCGGTGCGGGCCTTCGAGATCATCAGGCGCCTCTCCCAGGAGTCCAACACCCCGGTCGCGGAGGTGGCGGCGCGGATCGTCGCGGCCGAGGAGTTCGACGATCGGGAACGCAGTTCGTGAGCGCCGGGTAGCGTCGGACGCCATGGATGCGCAGCGCGTGGCCGACACGCTGGAGATACAGCAACTGTTGACCGGGTACGCCAGGGCCGTGGACACCCGCGACTGGCCGCGGTACCGCTCGCTGTTCACCGCCGATGCGACGATCGATTACCGCTCATCGCCATTCGGGATCGTCGGGACCGTCGACGAGGTGGTCGAGTGGCTGGAAGCGGGGCTCTCGGCGCTGCCGATGACCATGCATTACGTGATGAACATCGACGCGACCATCGACGGCGATACCGCCACCGTCACCGCGCAGTTCTACAACCCGATGCAGATACCGGGCTTCGACGAGTTGAGCACGTGCGGCGGCTACTACCACCACACGATGGTCCGCACCGCCGACGGCTGGCGCAGCAGCGGTATGCGCGAGGAGATTCTCTGGTTCGTCAATTCGCCTGTGCCGCAGCAATGATCACGGTGTGCGCCGGCTTCCGCGGGCGCGTTCAGTCGACCGCACCGGCCAACGCGTCGGCGGCGCGAACAAAGGCCAGGTGCGACAAGGCCTGAGGGACGTTGCCCACCTGTCGCCGGTCGCCCGGATCGTATTCCTCGGAGAACAACCCGAGGTCACTGGCGGAGTCACAGGCCCGCGTCATGAGTGTCTCGGCGTCGTCGATGCGTCCGCTGCGGGCGTACTGTTCGACGAGCCAGAATGTGCACGCCAGGAACGGGTGTTCGGTGCCGGAGACGCCGTCGACGCCCGATTCGGAGCGGTAGCGGGCGACCAGTCCGTCGGGCATCAGGTCGCGTTCGATGCGTTCGACGCAGGCGAGCATCCGCGGGTCGTCCGGCGCGCAGAATCCGATCTGCGGCAGTTGTAGGAGTGCGGCATCGACCTCACTGGTTCCGGCATATTGCACGAAGTACCCGCCGTCGGGATCGACCATGCGGCTGTCGATCTCGGCGCGCAGATCGTCGCGGTGCCGCTTCCACTTGTCCAGCGGGCCGGTCAGGCCGAAGTCCTCGATCGCCTTCACACCGCGGTCGAAGGCCGCCCACTCCTGGGCCCGCGAGTGGGTGAAGAACTTCGGTTCGCCACGCATCTCCCAGATGCCCTGGTCGGGCTGGTCGAGGTAGGCCTCGACGCGCTTGAGCAGGTGCCGTTGCAGGGGCCAGGAGAAATCCGTCTCGGGGAGTCCGGCCGTCCGCGCGGTGTGCAGTGCGACCATCACCTCGCCGATGGTGTCGGCCTGGAACTGGTCGACGGCGGCGTTGCCGACCCGGACCGGGGTCGAGTTCTCGTAACCGGGCAGCGGCAACTCGCGTTCGGGCAGATCACGTTCTCCGGCAATGCCGTAGAGGATCTGTACCCGTTTCGGGTCACCGGCGATCGCACGCATCAACCAGGTGCGCCAGTGGTCGGCCACATGCAGGAAGCCGTGGCAGATCAGGACGTCCAGCGTCAGTGCCGCGTCCCGTAGCCACACATACCGGTAGTCCCAGTTGCGTTCCCCGCCAGGCATTTCCGGTAGTGAGGTGGTGGCGGCGGCGACGATGCCACCGGTGTCGAGGTTCGACAGTGCGCGCAGGGTGACCAGGGACCGGACCACCCGATCGCGATGCGGCCCTTGATGTTCGATGTGGCTCGCCCACTCGGTCCACCACTGTCGTGTCGTCTCGAGGGCGGTGTCGACGTCGAGTGGCTCCGGTTGCGGCCGGTAGGAGTGATACCAGGTGAGGACGAGGTCGCGGTGCTCGCCGGCGTCGACGGAGAAGCCTGCGCGGTGGACGTGATCGGTGGCGCGCAGGGTGACACCACGGAGTATCACGGCATCCGGTCCCGCGATCGCCAGGAGGGCGGGTTCGTCCTCGCCGACCTGGCGTACCCAGGGGACCGACCGGGCGTAGTCGAAGCGCATGCGCAGAGACGTCGTGAACTCGACGGTGCCGGTGATCCCGACGACGCGGCGCACCAGGTCGACGCGCCCGCCGTCGACGGGCATGAAGTCGTGGACCTCGGCGACACCGGTCTCGGTTTCCCACCGGGTGACCAGGATGAGCGTGTTGCCGTCGTAGTGGCGGCCGACCGGGGTCGCGTCGCCTGCCGGTTTCAGCGACCAGCTGCCGTGTTCGTGGGAGCCGAGCAGCGACGCGAAGATCGACGGGGAGTCGAATCGTGGGACGCACAGCCAGTTCACGCGTCCGGTGCGGGAGATCAATGCCCCCGTCCGGCAGTCGCCGACGAATCCGAGGTCCTCGATGCGGGTGGTCATCAGACGATTCTGCACGGACTCGCGCCGCTCCGGGTGTGAGTAGGCTTCGGACGAGGCCTGTTGCGTCCACCGGTCCGGTGTTCACCGGACATGATCACCAGGAGAAGCCATGACGGATACCACCCTGATCATCTTCGGAGCCACCGGTGATCTGACCAAGCGGCTGCTGCTGCCCGCCCTGGGGCAGCTGCTCGACCGCGAGCCGGATCGCCGGGTACATCTCATCGGGGTCGGCCGATCGGAGCGCGACGCCGACACCTGGCGCGGCGAGGTACGTGAGGCGTTCGGTGACGATGCCGGCGCCACTGCGCGGGCTCTTGCCGAGGAGACCGTGTATCGGCAGGGTGACCTGACCAGCTCCGACGATCTGTCGCGGCTCCTCGGCGAGGCCAAGGGACGTCCGGTGCTGTACTTCGCGGTGCCGCCGGCGGTCACCGAGAAATCGTGTGAAGCGTTGCGGGATGTGGACATTCCGGACGGAACGATCCTCGCTCCGGAGAAGCCGTTCGGCACCGACGAGGCCAGCGCGCACGCGCTGAACCAATTGCTCACCCAACTCGTCCCCGAGGAGCAGGTCTTCCGCGTCGACCACTTCCTCGGGCAGTCGGTGCTGCTCGATCTGCTGAGCGTGCGCTTCGCGAACCGGATGTTCGAGCCGGTCTGGTCGGCCGACCACATCGAATCCGTCGTCATCCGCTACGACGAGGATCTCGGGTTGGAGGGGCGCGCCGATTTCTACGAGGGCACCGGCGCATTGCGGGACATGGTGCAGAGCCACCTGTTGCAACTGCTCGCGGTGGTGGCGATGGATTCGCCGGCGACACTCGGTGAACGTGACCTGCGTGATGCGACGGGCGCGGCGCTGCGTGCGGTGCAGATCTGGGACGACGACGCGGTCGCCCATTCCCGTCGGGCGCGCTACACCGCGGGAGAGGTCGACGGCAAGCAGTTGCCGTCCTATGTCGACGAGAAGGGTGTCGACCCCGCGCGGAACACCGAGACGCTGGCCGAGGCGACGTTCGGCGTGCGCACCGCACGCTGGGATGGGGTGCCGTTCACGTTGCGCTCCGGCAAGGCCCTGGCTCCTCCGGTCAAGGAGATCGCGCTGACGTTCCGGCCGGTGCGCCATCTACCCGAGCAGTTCGGCGCCGAGGTGGCACCGAATGTGTTGCGGCTCAAGCTCGGTCCGGATGTGATGAACCTGCAGCTGAACATCCACGACGGCACCAACCCGTTCGCCGTCAAGACCATCGACTTCGACGCCGATCTCGGTCACGGGTCGGTCCGGGCCTACGCCGAGGTGCTCTCGGGCATCCTCGACGGCGACGCCACCCTCGCGGTCCGCGGGGATGCGGCCGAACAATGCTGGCGCATCGTGCAACCGGTGATCGACGCGTGGGAGGCGAACAAGGTGCCGCTGGAGGACTATCCGGCGGGCAGTTCGGGCCCGCAGTCCTGGCCCAGGCTCTGACGGCGTCGGGATGAAATCGACCGCCCGACTGCAGATCGCCGATGTGACAGTACAATTCGGTGTCGCCGCTGAGGTTGCCTACGACTATCTCAGCGATCCCGGCCGCCGCGCCGAATGGCAGGCCAGCCTGCTCCGGGTGGCCGACGAGGCCGATGTGGGCGAACCGGGTGAGGCCGGCTCGAGTTGGATCGACGTCACCGCGGTCCCCTTCGTCCGGCCGACGATGGAGGTCGTGGAGAGCCGCCGCGCGCAGCGGTGGCGCGAGATCGGGCGGTGGGGGCCGGTCGATGCCGTACTGAGTCTCGACTTCGAGGCGCAGGGCGACCATTCGACGCTCGTGCGTGCCCGTGCGCATCTGACCGTTCCGATTGTCGCCGCACCCGGGCTGCTCGGTATCCGCGTCCTCGCTCCCGCCGCGCTCGCCGCCGATCTCCGCACTGCGGCAGGGATTCTCGAAAACAAGCAGACAACCGATCCGCACCAGGAGGCATCATGAGCGACCGACCACGACTCACCCCGGACGCCACCCATCCGATCACCGTCGAACCGACGCCCGGCCGGGTGCGGGTGTGGCTGGGCGAACAACTTATCGCCGACACCACGCACGCGATGACGCTGCGCGAGGCCACTTATCCTCCGGTGCAGTATATTCCGCGCGACGACGTCGTCGCCGACGTGCTCACCGCGAGTGCGCACAGCACGTACTGCCCGTACAAGGGTGACGCCGGCTATCACGGTCTGCGCGGAACCGACGGCTCCGAGGCGCCGGACAAGGCGTGGTTCTACGCCGAGCCCTATCGGGCGGTGGCCGAGATCGCCGATCATCTGGCCTTCTATCCCGATGCGGTGCGCGTCGAGATCGACTGACCGGCGGAACCGTGTTGCGCAACTAGGTTGTGCAACACATAGTTGCGTGGCACCTGGTTGAGGGTTATCGTCGGACCCATGGCGACTCCTCGTCTCGACGACCAACTGTGTTTCGCGCTGTACGCCGCCTCGCGCGCGGTCATCGCCGCGCAACGCCCTGGGCTACGAGAACTCGGACTGACGTATCCGCAGTATCTGGTGATGCTGGTGATGTGGGAGGAACGGTCGGTGCCGGTCGGTCGGCTCTGTGAACGTCTGCACCTCGATTCCGGAACCGTGTCGCCACTGGTCCGAAGGCTCGAGGGGGCCGGTCTCGTCGAACGTCGGCGTTCGGTCGAGGACGAGCGGTCGATCATCGTCGAGCTGACGCCCGCCGGGTCGGCGTTGGGGGAGCGGTCGGATTGCGTTCTGGCGGCACTGCTGGAGGGTCTGACCGCGGCGGCCGACCAGTCCGTGCAGCCGGAGTTCGTTCCCGACGACGTCGTTCCGCTTCGATCGTTGCTCCACAACTTGATCGGAGAGCTCGACAGGCTCAACAACCTCGACACGTCCGACAAGACCGATAAGTCCGACAACAAGGGAGTATCAGCATGAACCATCTCTATACCGCCGAGGCGCTCGCCACCGGTGACGGCCGAAACGGGCACGGGCGCAGTGCCGATGGCCGTCTCGATCTCGATCTGGCCACGCCGAAGGAACTCGGCGGAAGCGGGGAGGGCACCAATCCCGAGGAACTGTTCGCGATCGGATATGCGGCGTGTTTTCACAGTGCACTGCGGATGGTGGCGCGGTCGGAGAAAGCCGACGTCACGGATTCGGCTGTGGGCGCACGGGTATCGCTGGATTCCGACGAGGCCGGGAAGTTCGGTATCTCCGTGGATCTGGAGATCAGCCTGCCCGCGGTGGACGCCGCCGCGGCCCGCGATCTGGTCGAGAAGGCGCATCAGGTGTGCCCGTACTCGAACGCGACCCGCGGCAACGTCGAGGTCACGCTCTCTCTGGCCGACGACTGAGAACGGGCCACCGATGACCTCGACGAGTAGTCTGCCAGCCCCATCCCCGATGCCCCAAACCCGTGGCCGTGCCGTCGCCCGAATCGCGTTGGGTGCTGTTCTCGCGCTTGCCGGCATCGGACACATGACATTCCAGCGCAACGAGTTCCAGGCGCAGGTGCCCGACTGGGTGCCCCTCGGCAAGGATGCCACCGTCCTGGCGTCAGGCGTGGTGGAGATCGGTCTGGGTGCGGCGCTCATCGCCCTGCCGAGGTACCGGCGGATCGTTGCCGGCATCGCGGCGCTGTTCTTCATCGCGGTGTTTCCGGGCAACATCCACCAATATGTTGCGCACATCGACGCTTTCGGACTCGATTCGGATGCCAAGCGATTGGGGCGCCTGTTCGGTCAACCGGTGCTGGTGCTGTGGGCACTGGCTGCCGGCGACTATGGGGCACGTAAGGGCCGATGATCTCCGACGGTCGCGATGATCAGTCGGGAACGCTTGCCGCCGCGTCGGCGCGTGGCCGCTGGCTGATCGTCGCGGCCGTTCTGGGTTCCGGCGTCGCGTTTCTCGACGGGACCGTGGTCAATGTCGCCTTGCCGGCGATCGCGCGCGACCTCGACACGGATCTGCGTGGGCAGCAATGGGTTCTGGACGGGTACATGCTGACCCTGAGCGCGCTGCTGCTGGCGGGTGGGGTGGCCGGTGACCGATACGGCAGGCGGGCGGTGTTCGTCGGCGGGCTCGTGGTGTTCGCGGTCGCGTCGGTGGGTTGCGCACTCGCTCCGAGTATCGAGTGCCTTGTCGTCGCCCGGCTCGTGCAGGGCCTGGGAGCGGCCGCCGTCGTTCCGGGCAGCCTCGCGTTGATCAACTCGGAGATCGCCCCCGACGATCGAGGTGCCGCGGTCGGCTTGTGGGCCGGGATGTCCGGGGCCACCACCGCGTTGGGGCCATTCGTCGGCGGGTGGCTCGTCGATTCGGTGTCGTGGCGTGGGGTGTTCTATCTGAGTGTCCCGCTGGCGCTGGGAGCGATATGGATTGCACTGCGCCATGTTCCGGAGTCGCGTGATCACACCGAGCATGCACGGCTCGACATGCTCGGCGCCCTCACCATGATTCTGGGGCTGGCCGGTGTCATCTACGCGCTGATCGAGGGGCCCGCCCGTGGCTGGTCCGCGCTGTCGGTCGGAGCCGCCGGTATCGGGTGCGCCGCGCTGGTCGTTTTCGTGATCGTCGAGCTGCGGGCGCGCGATCCGCTGTTGCCGCTGAGCCTGTTTCGGTCGCGTCAGTTCACCGGAGCCAATCTCACGACCCTGCTCGTCTACGCCGCGCTCGGCGGAGCACTGTTCCTGCTCGCCCTGCAGTTGCAGCAGAGCATGGGGTATTCGGCGTTGGAAGCGGGTGCTGCGATGTTCCCGAGTACGGTGATCATGCTGTTTGGGTCGCCGCTGTCGGGAAAGGTCGCGCAGCGCACCGGACCTCGACTTCCGATGACCGTGGGACCCCTTGTTGCCGCAGTAGGTCTGGGGCTGATGGCGCGTGTCATACCCGGAGTCGGATATCTCGGGGGTGTGTTGCCCGGGGTGGTGATGTTCGGGCTCGGTATGACGATCACGGTGGCGCCGTTGACCTCTGCCGCGTTGGCCGCTGTCGACGACAGCCGTGCGGGCACCGCCTCCGGCGTCAACAATGCAGTCGCCCGCCTCGCCGGTCTCCTCGCAGTCGCTGTTCTACCCGCAGTCGCCGGCCTCGACGCCGGACCCGGCCAGCCCCTCGGAAGCGGATTCCAGGCCGCCATGATCATCGCCGCAGCATGTTGCGCCGCAGGCGGTCTCGTCGCACTGCTGACCATTCGGAAAGGTACCGGCTTCCGCCCGCAAGTCATGCCCGCGGTCAACTCCGCATGCCAGGACGCCACGACTCGAACCGGATAACCACCGTGTGGGCGACAACCCTTCCCTCGATGGTCGACGCGCCCTCCCTCGATGGTCGAGGTGCGACGAGCGCAAGCGAGGAGCCTCGAGATCCGTTGAGCCACAGCTGGTTCCATCCCACAGCGAAACCCCGTCACCGCGGATAGGTGACAATCGCCTGCCCCGTCCGTCGACTCCGCCACTGCACCCTCCGATCCAGAAGGAGCGTCGGCACCCACTCGGCAAGATGCTTGCGTTGGTGATCGGCCCTACATAACGGGATGAGGTCACCGAGCACCGTCCACCCGCCAGCTTCGGGGTCGGTGTGGTTGAACGGCCGCCAATGATCAAGGTCGCACCGGTGTGACGGCATCCCGCAGTACGGAAACCGGCACCACGCATCGTTGGCCAGCACCTCAGCGCGCAAGGTGGCGCTGGGTGCATACGTCAATGCCCCAGGTGGTGGCACGGTATGACCACCGTGTCCGGTCGGATCCTTTCCGATGGTCGAGGTGCCGAGGAGCGCCAGCGACGAGGCCTCGAGACCCCGCTCGCCGATGAGTATCCGCACCTCCTTTCCAACCGAACCAGCACCGGCACAAGCGGTCTCGAGGCTCGCCGCACGCGGCTCCCACCTCGACCACCGGGGGAAGGGCAAGCGTCGGAAGGTGGAAGCGCTCGACCATCGGGGGAAGCGGCTATCGACCATCGGGGGAAGCGGCTATCGACCACCGGGGGAAGCGGGCTATCGGCTACCGGACGGGAGCGGCTCTCGACTACCGGAAGGGAGCGGCTGTCGACCACCGGGGAAGGAGTTCTCAAACGTTTGGAAAGCGGTGCGATGAGTTTTGTCGGTCCCGGTGGTCAACCTTGTGAGCAACTCACCAACGCAAGGGGGCCATCATGACCAGACGGCTGTTGTTTCTGCACGGTGCGGGCGGGTTTGTCGAGGACGCCACGCTCGCCGACGAACTCGGTGCCGCGCTCAACACGGAGGTCCGTTATCCGCGGATGCCCGCGGATGACATGTCCTACGAGAGCTGGGCGAGGCCCGTCCGTATCGCGCTCTCGCGCACGCGCGCCGACGACGTCGTCGTCGGTCATTCCTTCGGCGCGTCGATCCTCCTGCGGGTTCTCGCGGAGACGCCCCGACCGACCCCGGCGTCGGTCATGCTGTTGGCCATGCCCAACTGGGGCCCCGACGGCTGGGATCTCGCCGAATACGCACTCACGAGCCCACAGCCCTCGATCGCCGCTTCGTTGCACCACTGCCGCGATGACATGGTCGTCGGCGCCGATCACCTCGCCCTCAACGCGTCGCTGCTGCCATCGGCCCGCGTCCATGAATATCCCTCGGGTGGGCACCAATTCGATGGTCTGGCAGAGCAGATCGTTGCGGCCGGCAGCTGAGTGCGGAGTCACGACGGTCACGAGGTCCTCGGTTGTACCCGGCCGTCATCGGAGTTCAACGACTGCGCGTAGACCACACCGAGCGTCAGCAGGAGCAATCCGACGACGATGAAGGCGATGACCCGGAACAGCCCGTCGAGGGCGGCGAGGTCGAAGAGGAACAACTTGGCGACCGCGGCGGCGACGATCACCAGGCTCACCGTCACCGTGAGGGTGCGCGACGAGCCGTGGAGTCGACGAGCCCAGATGAGTCCGGCAGTGGCGGTCAGCACCCAGGTGATGGTCGCGACGGTGTGGCCCGCGCGGAATCCGCTGTCGCCTCCTCCGCTGATCGCGCCACCGAGGCCGACGCAGATCTCGGTGACCAGTGACAAAGAGATCAGGCTGCCGATGGTCCCGATGGTGGGCACGTCGCTGCGACGAACGCGGGCCCACGACCAGGTGAGCGTGGCCACCGCGGCAAGCGAGACCGCCGCGACGATCACCAACTGGGCCTGCGTGGTTGGCGGCAACGAGTTCCTGAGCACCATGCGATCGATGGCTCCGAGGGACATCGAGCCGAATAGCGCGAGGCCGGTGAACACGGTGCCGATGATCTGCATCTGCAACGCCAATCGGGTTGTGACACATGCACCAACAGAGACGACGAGGCCGACACCGGCCAGTCCGATGACCAATCCTGGGCCGTCGAGACCGGCCATCAGTGCACCGCAGGTGGCAACGGCACTCGCCGCCAACCACACCGTCCGTACCGCGGATGTGACACCGCGCAGGTGGCCGGTAGTCAGCGCCAGAGTCGCCAGAACGACGGCTGTCAGCGCCATCATGATCGAGGCGACCACCGGGCCTGCGATCGGAGTTGCCCCGAGCATCGGCACCAGAGTGGCGCTCGCGACCAGCGTCACGATCAGCGGTTGCGTCGAACTGCGGAGCAGGACAAGCGCCGAGCCCATCGCAAGGAGCGTGTTGACGCCCAGCGCGATGACGACGAACCACTGCACAGCATCCGGGGAGGTGAGCGCACCCTCGACCACCGCGTAACAGAGCGGGAGCGTGGCGACCGCGGTATTGGTTGCGAACATCGCAATCCAGTTACGTCCCAGCTGAATCCACAGGGTGGCCGCGGCGTAACTGAGCAGGAAGCCGACGAGCACGTCGTCGATACCACCGGTGATGAACGGCGCGAACGCCACCAGCGGGATGCTGACCATCAACGCCAGTGCCTGACTGTTCCACCAGTGCGCGATCCCGAGACCACCTGCGGCGATGACAGCCGCCAGGATGAGCGCGACGTAGTCGGGCACCCAGTGATAGATCGCGGTGATCGCCAGCACGTCGAACAGGGCAGTGGCCACGCCGGTGGCAACGAGAGCCGCAGCACCCGAACGTTTTCCGGAATCTCGGCCGAGAATGGCACCGATGCCGACGAGTGTGACAGCCAAGAGTGCGCCGCCGGCCACCCGCAGCTCCGGCCGGAGCAAGCCGGCCTGCGCGGCCAGAACCAGCAACAACACCACGCCGATCAGCGTGATCCCGACTCCGGCCGCGGCGAGGAGCTTGCCGACGAGTCCGCGTTCGGCGGCCTGCGAGATCCGTTCGGACATCGTCTTTCTCGGTGGTATCGGTGAACGATGGCCGGCCGGAGGATAGGGCGGACGGGATGGTATCGACTCAACCGGCATGGGGCTGAACGGCATCGGCCCAACCGGCATCGCGTACGGCGCAGGCAGCACCGGCTGATAGGTGGGGATCGCATAGGGCGCAGGCATGGGCTGATGGTGATGAGGCGGGGACGGGACGGCCTGCGGCGGAACCGGCTGTGGCGGAACCGGCTGTGGCGAGGGCTGCGCCGGGACAGGCGCGGCACCGAGGATGCTCTGCAGCGTCGTCATGTCGTCAGAGATGGAGGTCATGGAGCGGGCGATGTCGGCGAACTGGCCGCTGATCCGCTCGAGCACAGTGACTGTCGTGTCACTCTGCGCGGGCGTGGGCTCGCCGGGGGCAGGTGTGTGGTTCATGAGGACAACTGTGCTGGCGCGAAGGCTGCCGATCATGAGTAGATCTACCCGGATGCCGTGAGTGAAGCGCCGTTGACCTGCGGAGAAGCCTGGTCGGCGTCGTTCGGGCGGATGGTGCTCAGTCGTCGTCGAGGCCGTGTTCGATGGCGTACCGTGCCAATTCGACCCGGTTGGCCAGCTGCAGTTTCCGCAGGGTGGCGCCGACGTGGTTCTCGACGGTACGCGGGCTGATCGACAGCCTCGTGGCGATCTGCTTGGACGACAGCCCCTTGGCGACCTCACGCAGCACCTGGGTCTCCCGGTCGGTCAGCACGGGGGTGTCGGGGCCCGGATCGCGCGCGATCCGCCTATATTCGCCGAGCACCAATCCGGCCAGGCCGGGCGTGAACACGGCCTGCCCTTCGGCGGTCGCGCGGACCGCCGCCACCAGTTCGTCGCGGTGAGCGCTCTTGACGAGATAGCCGGTGGCACCGGCCTTGACGGCGTCGAGGACGTCGTCGCGTTCGTCGGACGCCGAGAGCACCAACACCCGGGCACCCGGGCAGACGACGAGGAGTTCGGTGGTCGCTTGTGCGCCACTGCCGTCGGGCATCTGCATGTCCATCAGCACCACGTCGGGCTGGACCGCCGCGGCGCGGGCGGTGGCCGCGCGGACGCCGTCGGCGGTGGCGACCACCTCGAATCCTTCGTCGGTCAGGTCGCGGGCGACCCCGTCGCGCCACATCGGGTGATCATCGACCACCATCACACGTACCGTCATCGCCGCCTGCCTTTCTCCACCGGGATCGTCAGTTCCCACTCGGTTCCCGTGCCCGGCGCCGAATGTAGTTGGGCCCTACCACCGAGGTGCTCGATGCGTCCGACGATCGAACGATCGATCCCCATCCGTCCTTCACTTCTCGCTTGGGCGAGCCGGCCCGGTGCGATCCCCACCCCGGTGTCGCGGACGCTGATGATCACCTCGTCGTCGAGGTCCTCGAGAAGTACATAACTGTGCGCCTCGGGTCCGGCGTGCAGTGCTGAATTGGTGAGGATGTTGTCGATGGCCGACATCACCTCGGCGAGAACCGTTGCCGGTAGTGGAACCGGATCGGGCGGTGCGCTGACCGACACCCCGTCGGCGGCCAACGCTTGCAGCGCTGCACCGAGATCGGTCTGCGTGTCGGAGTCGCCGTCGGCCGGCCGCGCTGCGATCAGCCGGCGCAGGCGCTGCTCCTGCTGGGCGGCGAGCGCCGCGAGTTGCGCTGTCTCACCACCGATCTCGGCTCCTCGTCGGGCGACCAGTGCCAGCACCTGCAGCACGCCGTCGTGCACCTCACGGGCAAGGCGTTCGCGTTCGGCGGCCTGCGCGGCCGCGCGGATCGCGGTGGTCAGCCGTTCATGGGTGACGCGCGCCCGCGACGCGGCGAGCCCGATCGCCATGCCGGTCATCAACAGCAGCAGCGCGGTCGCGTTGCGGCCGAAGTTGAGGATGATCTCGCCCTTCACATAGAAGTTGGTCAGCCCCACCGCGGCTCCGCCCAGAAGCCCCCACCACGGCCCGCCCAGAAGTGCGCTGGAGAGAACACAATTGGTCATCCAGAGGGTCGTCGGCCAGGTCTGGTTGTTCGCCACCCAGGCCATGTCGGCGACGTAGGAGGTCGACAGCATCATCACCGCCGATACCGCGACTTCCGACGCCACGAACCACCAGCGCCGGCCGAATCCCACGAGATAGCCTGCCGCCCAACAGATGTTGGCGACGGCCAACAAGCCGAACAGCGCCCACGTCAGTCCCGGCCGATCCAGGTCGTGGTTCACGACGATCTGAAAACCCAGCGCGTAGCAGAAGGATGCGAGCCGGAAGATCTGCGCGGCCCGCCACAGCGGGCCGACGGGATCGAGGTCGTCGACGCGTAGCCATGGTGGGAAGATGCGGTCGAGGCCGGTGGAGACAGGGGTGACCGATTGCGGTGACTTCGGCATCCTCACCCCGCAGGTACTGGTGGTCCCGGCCGTGTGCACACGACCATCGTGGTGCGACCAATCCTAGGGCATGTCTCCCAATTCCCTTTGCGCGTCTTTGCGGCTCGATGGCCCCCTGGCGGCGTTGTCGTTGGTCACGATAGCTCCGCTATCGCTCCCTCCTCCGCCTTGCCAGGAAACCATCGACCTCGCAAATCCATCGCAGAGGAATTGGGAGACACGCCCTAGCCATCGCCGACCGGCGGAACTGACCGCCGTCAGGTCAGCAGGCCACGGGCGTACCAGTCGTCGGCCGAGCGGACGCCGGGCACCACGAAGAAATAGCCGCCCCCGAACGGCTGCACGTAGTCGATGAGGGGCTCGCCGACGAGGCGCAACTGGATCGTCTCGAACTGGCGCACCACGTCTTGCTGATAGGCGAGGAAGACATGGCCGGCCTGGATGTTGCCGTTCGGGTCGACGCCCAGATCGTAGTTGTAGGAGCGGCGGATGAGGCGCTGGTTCTCGGTGGCCGGTGTGCGAGGGTTGGCGATGCGAATGTGCGCGTCGAGCGGGATGACGGTGCCCTTTGGGTCGGCCGCATAGTTCGGTGTGTCGAACTCGGCGTTGCCGTCCAGTGGTGCGCCGGTGTCTCGGCGGCGGCCGAACATGTTCTCCTGCTCGTTGATCGACACGCGGTCCCAGAATTCGACGAGCATCCGGATCAGTCGCACCACCTGGTAACTGCCACCTCGAGCCCACCGCGGTTCGCGCGGATCGTCCACCCACACCAGCGATTGCGCCTCGGACCCGGTCGGATTGGCGGTACCGTCCTTGAACCCCAACAGGTTCCGTGCCGTTCCCGAAGGACGCGGCGGCGAGTTGTATCCCTCGATCTTCCACCGGATCTGCATCGCCCCGCGGGTGTGACGGGTGATGTCGCGGATCGCGTGATGAATGGTGTCGGGGTGATTGGCGCACAGTTGCAACGAGAGGTCGCCGTGCATCCACGCCGGATCTGGGGAGTCATCGGGAAAGATCCGCATCGGCTTGAGCTGCACCGGTTTCGACGACGCCAGGCCGAACCGCTCGTCGAACAGACTCGCACCGAGGCCCAGCGTGGTGGTCAGCCCGTCGGCGGGCATCTGCGGGCCCAGCAGGTCGGAATCCGAGGGCGGTGCCGACACCCCGGCATCGGTCGGTGCGCCGCCTGCGGTGAGGGTGCGGGCACGGGTGGTCAGCGTCTTCATGAGATCGACGAGGTCGGCGCGCGAGGTGCCCTCGACGACGTCGAAGGCGGCGACGGCCGAGAACGCCTGCTTGTCGGCCGGCTCCGGTGTGAGGACTCCCGACTGATGCTCGGAATGGAAAGGATACGAATCACTTTCGGACGGACCGGAGTGCGCCGAGCGAGCATCGGCGGCGACGCCACCGGCGATCAGGCCTGCGGTCAACGCGGTACCTGCGGTTCCGGCGGCCGCGCCACGCAGGAAGCTCCGTCGGTTCACCGCGGAGGGGCTGGGGTCGAAATGCTTGCGCATGTGGGGTTCTCGGCTCTCGCTACAACGAAGTCGGAATCAGGTCGGTGTCGGTCACGAGCTGGGCGGGACCTCGAGCAGCCCGGGCTCGTTGGACAACGACTGCAGTACGGCGCCCAGCGCGGCGTTGACCTGCTGGCGTTGGGCCAGGGTCACCGTGTCGCTGGGCTGCCAGCCGTCGGGGGTCCGGGTGGTGTTCAGTGCGGCGTCGAGGGTGTCGAGACCTCGGGTGATGGTGGCGACCAAACCGGGGTCGCGGGCCTGCACCAGCGGGGCGACCTCGGCGAGCACCACGCGCGTGACCTGGGTGTCGGCGGAGGTGGCCGCATAGGCGGTGTGCGAGCCCAGATCGTCGATCCCGGAAAGGTGGTCGCGTTGGGCATCCTCGAGGATCTCGTGGACCCGGATGGGCAGGTTGGTCGGATCACCGGCCTCGTCGTCGGTGGTCAGATTCTGCTGGACGACGCCGATGTCGGTGGTCAATTGGTCGATCACCGGCAGCAGCTGGGACGGACCCTGACCGTGGTAGAGGCCGTACTCGACGCGGTGCAGTCCGGTGAAACCGGGATCGTTCACCCCGTCGGGAAGACCATCGGGCAATCCGTCGACGGCCTGGCCCTTGTCGCCGAAGCTGTCGTAGGAGGCACCAACCCTTTCCCAGTCGAGTTGCGCGGTCAGCCAATCTCTTTGGGCGCCGGCGAGATCTCCGGATGCCACCGCCGAGCGCAGGGTGGCGACGTCGCCTGCCAGGGTCGTCAGCGTCTGCGCGGCATATGCCTGATAGGCATTGTTGGGGCCGGTGAGGTCGGCGGTGGTGACCGGTTTGACGGCAAGGACATTCGCGACGTCGTGCCCGGTCACCGTCACCGCTGCGCTGCGGGTGGTGCCCCCCGGCATCAGACACACGAACGAGTACGTCCCCGACCCGAACGTGGCCGTGAGAGTGGCGGTGGTCCCCGGCCCGAGAGTCTCGATCTCACCGACGACACCACCGGATGCGTCATCGAGGTTGATCTCCCCGGCGTGCGACGACTTGTTCGCCACGTCGATGCTCTGGGTACCCGAATGCGCCGAATTCCATTCGTGCGCACAACTGTCGGCGGTGATCGTCACGGTGGTGTCGGTCGATGTGGGAGTGGGGAGGGCGAGGATGACCACGACGGCGACGAGCACCGGAACCGCGATCAGTGTCAGGGTGACCGGGAGGGTGCGTTGCTGGGCCCACCGTTCCCACCGTGGCGGTGCCGGCTCGGTGGTGTCGCGCGCGGCGGGATTCTCCTCGGAGGTGCTCGCGGCGGCCGGGACAACGGCGCCGGCGCGCACGAACATCGTCAGCACCACCACGAGGTAGACGGCCCACGCCACGATCTGCAGCACCGTCATCTTGGGGGTGAGCTCGGTGGTTCCGCTGATCAGCGTCACCCACCAGGAGGTGGGATCGATGTGGGCCGTCAGATCGAAGGCGACCCACGAGCTTCCGGGTAGGAGTCCGGCATCTTGCAGGTCGCCGAGACCGTAGGCGAGGACGCCCGCCGCGATGACGATCAGCGCCAGTGCCGTCCAGTTGAAGAACTTGCCGAGGTCGAGGTGAATCGCTCGCCGATAGAGCAACCAGCACAACGTGATTGCGATGGAAATTCCGATGGCGGCGCCGATCAACGGCGCGACCGTCGATCCCGACGCCTTGACCGCGGTCCACAGGAACAGCGTCGTCTCGAGACCCTCGCGGCCGACGGCGAAGAACGCGGTCAGCGTGAGCGCGCCCGCGCCGATGGCCAGGGCGCGGTCGACGTCGCCGCGCAGTTGCCCCGACAGCGAGCGAGCGGTCTTGCGCATCCAGAAGATCATCCCGGTCACCAGGACGACCGCGACCACACTGAGCGCGCCGCCGATCGCCTCCTGCGCCGAACTCGACAGGATGGTGGTCGAGTAGGTGAGTACCGCCGCGAAGCTGCCCGCCAGTGAAACCGCACCGAGAACGCCGAGCCAGATTGCGGCGGTCGAGACCTGCCGTGTGGCGGGGAGAGTGGCATTGGCCTTGTGCAGGGCGGCGAGCAGGATGCTGACGACCAGTCCGGCCTCGAGTCCTTCCCGGAGTCCGATCAGCAGATTCGGCACCGCGTCAGCCCAGTTCATGAGAAAGAAAGGTATGCCTTGGCTGCCCTTCGTGGGGTAAGGATTGCCTGAGATCATTCTCACCAATTGCACTGCGGCGTAGAGTGATTGGGAGAACTGCGACAATTCGACCCAGCTCTTTGGGGCTACTTTTCCAGCGGTTTACCGACCCTTGGATATTGGGAGATCGGAGTCGAGATGAACAGGGTGATCGTCCGGTGTGATCGAGGCGCCTACTATTCGACGATCTGGTGGCCGTTGGGCTCGTTCAAGGCCGCGCGGTTCGGGCCGATGCGCGTGCAGCGTTGCCCCGTGCATCATGCGTGGGAGAAGACGCGGCGGGTCGATCCGTCGCAATTGTCCGACGACGTGGTGGCGTCTGCGCGAGCCACGACCGACTGGCCGATCCCGTAGGCGTGTTTGTCCTCGGGTCGCGTCTCGGGGACGACGGGGTCACGATTCGATTAGTCGAGTTAACGATCGTGAAGCCACGGCCGATACTCAGCGCATGAACAGCACACGGAGGAACCGGCTGGTAGCCGGAGCGCTCACGGTCGCGTCTGCGGCGGGAATGCTGATCGGCGCAGGTACCGCGTCGGCTGACGACACCCTCGGTCGGCTCGATGACCGCACTTGTCAGGGTGTCAGTCCCAACATCGTCGATCTGCCCTACACGGTGGGAATCCACGCTCAGCAGGCCCAGAAACCGATCATCCACAACAGTGTGACGCTGTACTTGACCAAGCCGGTGACGTTCCTCGCCCCCTACTCGGCCGGCGGCACCCTCACCTGGCGGAATCCGGTGACCGGACAGCACGGAACGCAACGATTCTCCGACTCGATCCTGCGGTACCAGCTACTGATGCCGTTCGCCGACATGTCGAGCATGCCGACGCTCTACCTCCACCCCGGGGTGGGCCCGCTCGACGTGTCGATCACAGCCCAACCCAAGGGGTTGGTGCCTGTTGCGCCGGTGACGTGCACCGTGCGGTTCACGGTGATCTGACGGGCGGGCTCAGGCCGACTGTGCGGCCAGAGCCTTCTTGCGGCGTGAGAGGACGCCGAAGGCGCCGCCGACCGATGCCAGCAGCGCGGCGAGACCGACCTTCTCGTGTGCGAGCGGGTGCTTGACGACGGCGTCCAGCGAGTAGCGCCCCGGTCCGGTCAGAACGATTGCAGCAGAGGACAATCCGAGTACTGCGGGATACTCGAAACCGCCGTTCTGCGAGAAGAACCCGCTCGGGCGGTGGACGTCGGCGGCGGCGATCATCGCCGCGGTCCCGACGGCCGCCGCAACCCGGGTGCCCGCACCGAGCACGACGAGTCCGCCCGCAGCCTCACTGATGCCGGCGGCCACCGCCGACGGCTTGGCCGGCTCGAAGCCCATCTTCTCCATCCCGGCGGCGGTGCCGTCGATGCCGGGGCCGCCGAACCATCCGGCGAGTTTCTGGGTGCCGTGGGCGAACAACGTGGCACCCACCGCGACACGCAGGGTCAGCAGGCCGGCATCGAGTGCCCGGGAATTCTTCGAGGTACGAGGCATGGGTGTTTCACCTTCCTAACGTTTGGTCTAACAGGACTCTAGTCCGTTTACTTGGAGGCGTCGTCCCCGGGGTGGGAAGGGCCTTGGATGGACGCGGGCACAATCGGCACCATGAGCAACATCGAGCCGATCCAGGACCTGTCCGGACTCGTCGGGCATCGCTTCATCTACACCTACTCCAATGGGTGGCAGTACGAGATGTACGTGAAGAACGCGTCGACGATCGACTACCGCATTCATTCGGGGATGGTGGGTGGCCGGTGGGTGAAGGATCAACGCGTGGACCTCGTGCAGCTCGACGACGACGTGTACAAGGTGTCCTGGAACGAGCCAACCGGAACGAGCGTCGTCGTCAACGTCCTGCCGAGAAAGCGCAGACTGCACGGAACGATCTTCTTCCCACGATGGGTCGAGGAGAACGGCTCCGCCACCGTCGTGTTCCAGAACGACCACCTCGACGAGATGCGCGCCCTGCGCGACGCCGGGCCCACCTATCCGATATTCGTCGTGCCCGAGTTCGCCCGGATCACCCTGTTCGAATTCGTCGGCGCCGACGACGAGTCGGTGATTTCGGTGGCACCGGGAGAGTTGCCCGAAGGCTTTGCCGATCGGACGAATTGAGTCCAATCGGAGATTGTGACGGCAATATCGCGTCGGTTCTGAGCCGGATCAACCATCGAGCCGAAGCCATTGACGTCACGCGCCTCTAACCTGGTCCCATGCATGAGCAGCCGACCGAGGAAATCCGCGCCGTCGTGCAGCGGGTCACCGGCTACCGGTTCCGCTCCCGCTTTCATCTGCGACGGCACGAGCAGGCCATCGTCGCCCGAGACGGCATGAAACTCATCCGGATTCACGCGGCCGATCTGCTGCGTGCCCGACTTGCGCCGGCGCATCCCCGTAACGACGGAAAACAGACGCCGTGGGGTGGTCACCCGGTGTTTCGCGCGCAGCACGCCACCGGAACCTGTTGTCGGGGTTGCCTTTACCGACTCCACGGGATCGCGGCGGGGCGCGCGTTGACGGCCGCGGAACTCGACTACGTCTGTGACGTGGTGTGCTGCTGGATCGGTATGGAGATGGCGGATGGGCCTGCTGTGTCACCTCCGCCGGTCCCGGGTCGGCGCTCGGCGCGGAGTTCGGGACAGGGGACGTTGTTTTGAGGTGGCGCGTCGATCCCCTGGAGGTGTGTCGACTTCGGCGATGTGTGTCCTGCAGGACACACGAACGCCAGGTCGGCACACGTTTGCCTCCGGCGAGGGGTGACGATGGACGATGAGACGACCGGCGCTGCAATGGCCGGCGAATTTTATACCGAGACACTCGATTACGATGGTGGCCGGGCCGTCACGGTGTATATCCCGCCGACGAAGCCGGAGGCCATCGTTTTCACCGGCGACGGCCAGTCCACCCGGCGTCGGGTGCAAGCGCTCGACGCGGGCGCCGCCGAATCCACCATGGTGGTCGGCACTCACCGCTCGGCGGATGAAACGGTGCGTCTGCAGGAATATTCGCCGCCGATCGCGCCGGAACGGTTCGCTGCACATGAGAGATTCTTCGTCGGCGACGTACGACGATGGGTGGCGTCGCGGTTCGGTGTGGACCTGCCGCCGGAGCGGACTGCCGTGTTCGGGGTCTCCGCCGGGGCGGAACTGGCTCTGGCTATTGGGCTTCGGCACCCGTCGATCTACGGCGTCGTGCTCGGCGCGTCGCCCGGTGCCGGTTACCGCCCGCCGGTGACCATGCCGGTGCAACTGCCGCGCGTGTATCTCGTCGCGGGCACCTCGGAACCGTTCTTCCTCGAGAACGCTGCGCGATGGGCGACGGCACTTCACGGAGCCGGAGCGGACGTCGTCATGTATGAGCGGGACGGATCGCACGGTGGGGCGTTCTGGAATACGGAACTCTCGCTGATGGTCCGGTGGGCGTTCGGGCGGTGAGTTCTCCGCGCTGTCGGCCTCCCCGGGATGCCTCGAGCAGGGTCGGAGGGCGGGTCGATCCCTGAATGTGGGTCGACTTCGGGAATGTGTGTCCTGCAGGACACACATCGGCCAGGTCGGCACACAAACACGCCCGTTCGCCCACGGCGGAAACCGCCCCGGGAACAAACTTCCTGCCAGCAGAGTTGAGTCCGTCAGACTGAACTTTGGAGGTTAGATGTCTGAGCAGACATATTCACTGCCGGTCCTGTTCGTTCCCGATCTCGTCGTCCTGCCCGGCATGGTCGTGCCGATCCCACTCGACGACGCAGCCCAGGCGACTGTTGATGCGGCTCGGGCCAGCGAGCCCGGAAAACTGCTGGTCGCGCCGCGTCTGGACGACCGGTACCCGACCCACGGGGTGGTTGCGTCGATCGTGCAGGTCGGGCGCATCCCCGGCGGCGGCCAGGCGGCCGTTGTCAAGGGTGAGAAGCGGGCACACATCGGCACCGGTACCACCGGCCACGGCACAGCGCTGTGGGTCGAGGTGACCGAAATCGACGAGGCCGAGGCCACAGCCGAGACCAAGGCGCTCGGCGCCGAGTACAAGAAACTCGTCCTCGCAATGCTCCAGCGCCGTGAGGCGTGGCAGGTCATCGACGCGGTCAACAAGATGAGCGACCCGTCGGATCTCGCCGACACCTCTGGCTACTCGTCATGGCTGACCGACGTCCAGAAGCGTGAGCTCCTCGAGACCGACGACGTCGCCGCGCGGCTGCAACTGCTGATCGACTGGACCAGCGAGCACATTGCCGAGACCGAGGTCTCCGACAAGATCGCCGACGACGTCCGCAACGGAATGGAGAAGCAGCAGAAGGAGTTCCTGCTCCGTCAGCAGCTCAACGCCATCCGCAAGGAACTCGGTGAGGACGAGCCCGACGGCGCCGACGACTATCGCGGTCGCGTCGAGGCCGCCGACCTGCCCGAGAAGGTCCGTGAGGCCGCGCTGCGCGAGGTCGGCAAACTCGAGCGTTCGAGCGACCAGTCGCCCGAAAGCGGTTGGATCAGAACCTGGTTGGACACGGTGCTCGACCTGCCGTGGAATGTCACGACCACCGACTCCGCCGACATCAAGGGCGCGCGCGAGATCCTCGACGCCGACCACCACGGTCTCGACGACGTCAAGGACCGCATCGTCGAATACCTTGCGGTGCGGGCACGTCGGGCCGAGCGTGGCCTGCAGGTCGTCGGCGGCCGCGGCTCCGGCGCGGTGATGGTCCTCGCCGGCCCGCCCGGTGTGGGCAAGACGTCGCTGGGTGAGTCCGTGGCCCGAGCGCTGGGCCGCAAGTTCGTGCGCGTCGCCCTCGGCGGTGTGCGTGACGAGGCCGAGATCCGCGGTCACCGGCGCACCTACGTCGGTGCGCTGCCCGGTCGGATCGTGCGTGCCATCGGCGAAGCGGGATCGATGAATCCCGTTGTGCTGCTGGACGAGATCGACAAGGTCGGCTCCGATTTCCGTGGTGACCCCGCGGCGGCGCTGCTCGAGGTCCTCGACCCCGCGCAGAACCACACCTTCCGCGACCACTACCTCGATCTGGATCTCGACCTGTCCGACGTCGTGTTCCTCGCGACCGCCAACGTCATCGAGAACATCCCGTCGGCGCTGCTCGACCGCATGGAACTGGTCACGATCGACGGCTACACCGAGGACGATAAGGTGGCCATCGCCCGCGACTATCTGCTGCCCCGCCAGCGTGAGCGCGCGGCCCTGACCGCAGAGGAGATCACGGTCACCGACGACGCACTGCGCGAGATCGCCGCGAACTACACCCGTGAACCGGGTGTGCGGCAGTTCGAGCGGTTGCTGGCCAAGCTGATGCGCAAGGTGGCGACCAACATCGAAAACGGTAGTGCCGCAGTACCGGTCACCGTCGGCGAGCCAGAGCTCAAAGATCTGCTGGGCCGTCCGCGCTTCACCCCCGAATCGGAGGAGCGTACCGCGGTACCCGGCGTCGCGACCGGGCTCGCGGTCACCGGAATGGGCGGCGACGTGCTGTTCATCGAAGCCAACCGTACCGATGCCGGTGAGGGAAAAGGCGGTCTGCAACTCACGGGCCAGCTCGGCGACGTGATGAAGGAGTCGGCGCAGATCGCGCTGTCCTATGTGCGTGCGCACGCATCCGAACTCGGTGTCGAACCGAAGGCGCTCGACGGGACCATCCACGTGCACGTGCCCGCGGGTGCGGTGCCCAAGGACGGACCGAGTGCCGGCATCACGATGGTCACCGCGCTGGTATCGATGGCCACCGGACGCAAGGTCCGCGCCGAGGTGGGCATGACCGGTGAGGTCACCCTCAACGGCCGGGTGCTCCCGATCGGCGGACTGAAGCAGAAATTGCTTGCCGCGCAACGCAACGGACTCACCCAGGTGTTCATCTCGCCGCGCAACGAGGCCGATCTCGACGACGTGCCGGCGGAGATCCTCGAGGATGTGACGGTGACGCCGCTCGCCGACGTCGCCGAGATCGTCAAGCAGGCTCTCGAGCCTGCCGCCGACGAGGTGAGTGCCGCGGCCTGATCTGCCGACGGTTCACGACAGGACCGAGCCCGGGGAGGTATACCTCCCCGGGCTCGGTGGTGACGTGGGTATCCCGGTGCAGTCAGGGAACGATGGTCGGCGGCGATCCATCCATGAGTCGAAGAATGCTGAAGTGCCGATGATCGAGGGTTGCAATCAAAGAAGTCTGATACGCGTCCGCGAGGACGATGTTGGAGGCATCGGTGACGCCGATCGGTATGTCGGAATATCGCTCGACGATGGCTGTCGCCGTGACGATTCGACTCCTCGTCATTGATGCCAGTTCCCATGCGCCGGAAGTCAATTCCGACAGGACCACCTGTTCGGCTCGAGTGCCGTGTCTGGTCAGTAGGAGATAGTCGAGTTCGGCGATGACGAACGGCGAAATGACCAGTGGACCGGAGTGGGATTCGATGATCTCGGCGACGGCACTGTGCTGCGGTTCCGCGGAGTCGAAGTAAGCGAGAAGGGCGCTGGTGTCGAGGATCACTCTCCGAACCCGTCGAGCAGTTCCTCAGCGCGTTCGGCAATCGGCTCGCTGCCTACGAACAGACCGCCCCGCGGCCGGGGCTTCTGCCCGTCGAGCGCAGCACGGAGGGCTTCGCGCACCACCTCTGCCTCCGAAATCGAACGACGGCGGGCTTCGAGCTCAATGGCGCGTTTTAGGTCGTCGGGTAGGTACAGGGTCGTCTTCGCCATGCCACATATGGTACCGCCGGTGGTATGACGTGGCGCGGATTCCGGGCGTGGTTGGTCCGTACTCGAACCACGAGGGCGTTCGCTCAGCGGAAGATGTCGTTGACGATGTCGTCGCCGATGCCGAATCCGGCGCCCATGGCGACCGACCGCCCGAAACCGCTGCCGAGGAATCGCTGCAGCATTCCGCCGCCCTGTGGGGCTCCGTAAGCGGGCTGCGCATACTGGGCCGGCTGCTGGTACTGGGGTTGCTGATACTGCGGCTGCTGATACTGAGGTTGTGGGGTCGTCGGCGCCACCTGCTGCACGTGTGAATCGATCATCGCGTGCATCGACTGGAGCAGGTTGGTCATCTGCCCCTCCTCGTCGCGGATCGCGAGCGCGACCTCCTTGAGGTCCAGCGCCCACTCACGGGCGTCGGAATTGCCGGATGCGGCTGCCGCCTGGAGCTTTTGGGCCAGCGCCGACAGCGCTGTCGCCGTCTGCTGTCCTTGCTGCTGCAACTGCTGATAGGCCTGATCGACCTGGTTCTCGTCCATGTGCACTCCTCATGACACCGGTGACGCAACAACGCCACAGTACTCATCGGTGTGCAGTTGCGCCCCCATCGGACGAATTTGCCGGAATTCCGAAGTTTGTTCCGCCGCAAGCAAAGTCGCCGGCAGTGAAGCCGGCGGCGCGTCCGGTGTCGTCGGTACTCCACAGCGTCGTCGACAGCTCGCGGCGCACCAGTGGGATCACCTCTTCGGCGAATTGGGTGAGCACCTCGCGCTGACGCTCGTACGGCAGTACCGGATTGATCGAAATCGACTGCAGATCATGATGATACGAACGGTGATAGTCGATGATCTTCTCCGCGACCCGCTGCGACGACCCGACCAGCGCGGGCCCGCGTTCGACGGCGTCGGTGATGGTGGCGAACATGTTGACCTTGCCGATCCGGGTCTCGCCCGCGAACTTCTCGCGATTACGGGCGGCGATGCCCTCGTAGACCGGTCGATACTCGGCGATCGCGTCGTCGGTGGTGGCGGCCAGGAACAGACCGCCCGATCCGGACCCCACATATGCCCGGGCCGGATCGTGGCCGTACTCGGCGTACTTCTCCCGATACCGATCGATGAGCACCTGATAGTTCTCGCGCGGTTGCAGCGCGTTGGCGGTGACGATCGGGTCGCCGTATCGGGCGGCGAGGTCGACGGCGACGGTGGAGGTTGCCGACCCGTGCCAGATCCGGAACGGCCCGGAAAACGGCCGCGGCACGGTGCTCACCCCGTCGAGCGGTGCATGATGCTCGCCCCGCCAGGTGACATTCTCCTCGCGCAGGAGCCGCCGGAGCAGTGCGTAGTTCTCGCTGAGGTAGTCGTACTGATGCTCGAGCCGACGGCCGAACATCGGGAAGTGCTTGTCCTCGTTGCCCTTGCCGATCACGATCTCCAGGCGCCCGCCGGAGAGCTGGTCGATGGTGGCGTAGTCCTCGGCGACGCGCACCGGGTCGAGCAGGCTGAGCACGGTCACCCCGGTCGACAGCAGAATCCGGTCGGTGGCCGCGGCGAGCGCACCGAGCAGCACCGTCGGCGACGACGACAAGAACTCCCCGGCATGACGCTCACCAACGGCATACGAGTCGATCCCGAGCTGCTCGGCGAGTACCGCGTTCTCGACGACGCGCGTCAGGCGCGTGTGCGAGGAGAGGAGTTCACCGGTGACCGGATGGGGTGTGTGCGGAACGATGTCGAGAACTTGAAAGCGCACGTCGCCACGCTAACAGTGGGGTACCGGGCCTCCGGAAGCCTTGCGATCACCCTGAATCCAGCGGTCCGCATCTGCGCCGAACGCGAGGACTACGGTGAAAGACGAAGTCTCGTATATGTGTCAGCAAAGGAGCTCTCCATGTCCGACCTGCCCAAGATCACCGACCAAGAGATGCGGACGATCATCCAGTACTCGCAGCCGTATTCGGTGGTGGTGCTGCGCGCGGGGCCCGAGTTCGGCAAGCCCGAGTCGAAGGACTTGATCTGGGAGCACAGTCGACGCAACTTCTCCCTGCGCGCCAAGGGCGATCTCGCCGTCATCCTCGGTGTCACCGAGGACGACTCCGACATCCGCGGTTTTGGGATCTTCGACAAGGACGTCGAGACGACCGCGAAGATCATGAACGACGACCCGGGTGTACAGGCCGGCGTCTTCGAGTTCGACGTCCACCCGGTCCGCGGATTCCCGGGCGACGCGTTGGCGCCCAAGCCGGACTGACGGTGGCATCAAGGGCGCGGCGAACTCGTT
This sequence comes from Gordonia sp. L191, assembly GCF_030077625.1. Taxonomy (NCBI): domain Bacteria; kingdom Bacillati; phylum Actinomycetota; class Actinomycetes; order Mycobacteriales; family Gordoniaceae; genus Gordonia; species Gordonia sp. L191. The sequence continues at coordinate 5,781,659 of NZ_CP125996.1, forward strand.
GCGCGCCGATATCATCGACCCTGTGACCGCTGACGTCCGTCGACCCACCCGCAGACGCGGGACGTTGTTCACCTATGCGGAGCTCGCGGAATCCCTGGCCGCCGGCGAGTACGACTGGCATCTGGCGGTCCGACTACTCCGTGAACTGGTTCTCCGGACGCAGCGGTTGACCGACGTCGTCGACATCGATGAGGTCCATCGGAGTCCGCCACCCACCGGCACGCGCGGATGGGACGCCATACTGGGCGGGGTCGCGCATATCACCGGGCGCGATCGTGTCAGCGATCCGGAGATCTTGGCATGGTGCTTTGAACCGGACCGGTTCTGCACGGATGCGATGTTCGACCCGTTTGGCGTGCCGCCCAAGTATTTCTGGACTGACTACCTCCGGACCCCGGTGGAGTTGCAGACGCGCAACGTGGTGTTGCCGGTCGGCAATCTCGAGGGAGTCTGAGCGTGGCGCGAACGTTGACGGCGTCCGAGATCCGGGAGCTGTTGCGTGCTCTCGACTCGGAGTTGCAGGCGAGAGGAAAGGCCGGCGTTCTCTTCATCGTCGGCGGGGCGGCAATGGCCTTGGCGTACAACGCCGATCGGGCGACTGAGGATGTGGACGGAACATTCGAGCCGCGCGACGTCGTGCTTCAAGCGGCCGCATCGGTCGCTGCGCGCGAGGGTGATCTCGACCCCAATTGGCTGAGCGACGGAGTACGTCCTCGCAAGGAAGGCGATGGTGACGCGCAAGTCGCAGGGGGACATCGATGACGCAGTGCGCTATGCCATCTCCTGTCGATCAGCACACAAGAGGCGCTGGAAGCGGTCGTGTCCCGGTACTTTCCCGGTCGGCGGTTCGGTGCCCAGGAACTCTTCTTCGAGCGGATCATCGAGTCCCTCTGAGCAGTGGCGGTGAGGCGTCGCGCAGCAGCACCACTCATGGCCGGGCGCGGGCCGCCAACCAGGCAGCCGTACGTCGCGCGGCGTGTTCGAGAGCCGGGGAGGGCCGATCCGAGATCCTCGGCGCGGCGACGACCACCACGGCCAGTAATCGCCTGCCGTCGAATACCGGTACCCCGGCCACCCGCAGCGCCGACTGCACCGAACCATCGCTGAGGGCATACCCGCAAGCGTGAATCTCATCGATCTCGCGGCCGAAGGCGACGGCATCCCCGGGCGAGGCGTGCTCGGCGAGCAGCGCTGCGCGCTCGTCCGCCGGTAGGAACGCCAGCATGGCCCGACCACCGGCCGTGGCGAGCAACGGTCGAGGCACGTGATCGCGCACCACGGCGCCGATCTCCGCGGGAACCTCGCCCACCCCATGCAGGTACACCAGGTCGGATCCCACCAACACCGCCAGCGCCACCGGGGCCTCGATGACGGCGTTCAACTCGGTGAGTTCGTCTGGCGTCAGAGGTGGCTGATCGGCGTGGCCGGCAATGAGCCGCAGCGTGCGCAGGCGTTGGCCGAGTCGATAGCCCGCGCCGACGCGGGTCAGATAACCGCATGCCCGAAGGTCGTCGACGAGGTCGTGGGTCGAGGAGACCGGCGCTTCGATCTCGCGCGCGATATCGCTCAGCGACAAGGGTTTTCCGGCGCGGGCGACACACTCGAGGATGTGGTCCGCGCGCGGAATGGCGCGATGTCGGCGCATGTCCACCACCTTACGTAAATACGAAAGCCTGGTCGGTGCGCTGTCGGCGATGGCCACAGTAGGGACATGGCCCCGACACCTTCGTCCCCTGACTCGTCCACCCCGGACTCGTTCACCTCGGTACCCGCGACGGTCTCCGACCTCACCGCCCTGCTCGGTACCGACACCGGGGAATGCGTGATCAGCGGAGAAGCGCCGACGACTTCGTCGCCACATCGGATCGCGGAGGCGTCTGCCGCAGGGATCGGAGCCCTCGGGGTCCAACTCGCCGCACTCGCCGGCGGTCCGCGCGTGACCGTCGACCTCGCCACGGCGCTCGATCAACTCCGGGCGGCATTTCTCACCACCCTCAACGGTCGGCATGTCCACACCGTCGTCGAGGACCCCTCGGCTTTGGGTAACAACGACTTCTACCGTACGAGTGACGGCCGGGGGATCTTTCTGATCACCACCTATCCTCATCAACGCGACGCGGTGTGTGTGGTCCTGAACTGTCCGCCGGTCAAGTCGAAGATCGCGGCCGCGGCCGCAGAATGGGGCGCGGTCGATCTCGAGGACGCCGTGTACGCCGCGGGGGGCGTGGCGGCCGCGGTGCGCACGGCCGACGAATGGGCCGAGCACCCCGTGGGCCGGGAGAGCGCCACGCATCCGGTGATCCGACTCGAGCGCATCGGTGACGCCCCGCCCCGGCCCCTTCCCCACACGTCGATGTGGCCGCCGCTCCACGGGATACGGGTGGTCGACATGACCCACGTGATCGCCGGGCCGGTGTCGACCAAGCTGCTCGCGACCTTCGGTGCCGATGTGTGTCACGTCAGCCGCCCGGACCTTCCCGATCCCCTGGCGATGGTCGCCCTCACCGGCGGTGGTAAGCGCAACGCGTACTGCGATGTGCGACAGCCGGATCAGGCCGCGGCGTTGCACACGCTGATCGACGCCGGCGACGTCTTCGTCAACTCCTATCTGGGACTGGGCAACCGGGGCCTCGCGGCCGACGATCTCGCGCTCGAACATCCGGGCACCGTCGTCGTCGACTACCACTGCTGGGGATCTGGGTCGGCCTGGCGCGACCGCGGCGGCTTCGATCAGCTCGCCTGCGCGGCAACGGGTTTTGCTCTCGAGGAGGGTGGAGGGGTGCCTGCCCTGCCGCCGACACAACTGCTCAACGACTATCTCGCCGCCTATGTGGGGGCCGCCGGGGCCTTGGCGGCATTGCGCCGACGGGCCACCGAGGGCGGGACATGGCGCGTGCGAGTCGAATTGGCGCGGGTGTGCACCTGGGTTCGCTCATTGGGAATCGTCGACGCCCTCCCGGGGCAACGGATCGGGCCGCCGGTCGCGTCCGCCGACGGCTGTGACGGTCCGCTCGGGCGCCTCGTCGAACCTTCGGTGCCGATGGTGTTCGAGGGTCTGTCGACCCCGACACACCGCGCGCCGACACTCCTGGGGACTGCGCCCTTGCGGTGGTGACCGGCGTGAGGGGCCCGCCCGGCTCACTCGGCGTCGTCCTCCTCACGCCCGAGCATCCCGACCGCGACCCAACTCAGCGCCACCACCACGCCACCGACGACGGCATATGGCGTGTTCGTGTCGATGACCGCGAAGCCGACGCCGTAGAGCATCGTGATGGCCAGGGCCACGAAGGACAGGACACGACGATTCATGATCTCTACTCCTCGAACTCGGCGGCCACCTTTTTGGTGGACCCACGCAGCGCGACCCCCGAGGGGATTATCGGCCCAATCGCGCCTGGTCGTGAGCGGATCTCACGACCGAAACGTGTGACCTGGGGTCACGTGCGCCAAACCTGAGCGAACTCCGCTCAACTTTTTTCGTCGAATCGGGAACATCTGTGGCACCCCACCCGTTGGACCGATCGAGAAACCTGAGCGATGCTGGCTCAACTTGAGTTGACCTGGACCGGCTCAACCCGGTAGGACATGAGTCGGAGGCACTGAAGTCTGCCCCCGGAGCGCAGGTTTGCCACAACCACACTCTCGTGGTGGGCGTCAAGCCTGCCACGGGGGAGCAGGACTTGGGTGCACACCCAGAAACCAGGAGGAATAGCAAAGATGTCTCGTGCTGTCGGAATCGACCTCGGCACCACCAACTCCGTGGTGTCGGTACTCGAAGGCGGCGAACCGACCGTCATCGCCAACGCCGAAGGCTCCCGCACCACTCCGTCCGTTGTCGCATTCGCGCGCAACGGCGAGGTGCTCGTCGGGCAGCCCGCCAAGAACCAGGCGGTCACCAACGTCGACCGCACCATCCGCTCGGTCAAGCGCCACATGGGCGAGACCGACTGGAACGTCGCGATCGACGACAAGAAGTACACCCCGCAGGAGATCAGCGCCCGCACGCTGATGAAGCTCAAGCGCGATGCGGAGGCCTACCTCGGTGAGGACGTCTCCGACGCGGTCATCACCGTGCCCGCCTACTTCAACGACTCCCAGCGGCAGGCCACCAAGGAAGCCGGCCAGATCGCCGGCCTCAACGTGCTGCGCATCGTCAACGAGCCGACCGCCGCGGCCCTGGCCTACGGCCTGGACAAGGGCGAGAAGGAACAAACCATCCTGGTCTTCGACCTCGGTGGCGGCACCTTCGATGTCTCGCTGCTCGAGATCGGCGACGGAGTGGTCGAGGTCCGCGCGACCTCCGGCGACAACAATCTCGGCGGTGACGACTGGGATCAGCGCATCGTCGATTGGCTCGTCGAGAAGTTCAAGAGTTCCTCGGGTATCGACCTGACCAAGGACAAGATGGCCATGCAGCGTCTGCGTGAGGCTGCCGAGAAGGCCAAGATCGAACTGTCGGCGTCGCAGTCGACCTCGATCAACCTGCCCTACATCACCGTCGACGCCGACAAGAACCCCTTGTTCCTCGACGAGCAGCTCTCGCGCAGCGAGTTCCAGAAGATCACCTCGGACCTGCTCGAGCGCACCCGCGCTCCGTTCCAGGCGGTCATCTCCGACGCCGGCATCTCCGTCGGCGACATCGATCACGTTGTGCTCGTTGGTGGTTCGACCCGTATGCCCGCAGTCACCGATCTGGTGAAGGAACTGACCGGCGGCCGTGAGCCCAACAAGGGCGTGAACCCCGATGAGGTTGTCGCGGTCGGTGCTGCCCTGCAGGCCGGTGTGCTGCGCGGCGAGGTCAAGGACGTGCTGCTGCTCGACGTGACCCCGCTGAGCCTGGGCATCGAGACCAAGGGCGGCGTGATGCACAAGCTGATCGAGCGCAACACCACCATCCCGACCAAGCGGTCGGAGACCTACACCACCGCCGAGGACAACCAGCCGTCGGTGCAGATCCAGGTGTATCAGGGTGAGCGTGAGATCGCCTCGCACAACAAGCTGCTCGGCTCCTTCGAGCTCGGTGGCATCGCTCCTGCGCCGCAAGGTGTTCCGCAGATCGAGGTGACCTTCGACATCGACGCCAACGGCATCGTGCACGTCACCGCGAAGGACAAGGGCACCGGCAAGGAGAACTCCATCCGCATCCAGGAGGGCTCGGGCCTGAGCAAGGACGAGATCGACCGGATGATCAAGGACGCCGAGGCCCACGCCGACGAGGATCGCAAGCGTCGTGAAGAGGCCGAGACGCGCAACCAGGCCGAGTCGTTGGTGAACCACACCGAGAAGTTCCTCAAGGACAACGAGGACAAGGTGCCCGCCGACGTCAAGGACAAGGTCAACGCGTCGATCGCCGAGGCCAACGAGGCGCTCAAGGGCAACGACATCGCCTCCATCAAGAGCGCGATCGAGAAGCTCTCGACCGAGTCGCAGGAGATGGGTCAGGCCATCTACGCGGCATCGGCCGCCGAGGGCCAGGCCGCTGACGCCGCCGACGGTGGCAGCGCGACCGCCGGCGACAACGACGTCGTCGACGCCGAGGTCGTCGACGAGCCCGAGGAGAAGAAGTGACCGCTCCGGGCGCCGGGAGCGGAGCTGGTTCCGAGGAGCCGGTGACGGTGACCGATCGTCGTCGCATCGACCCGGAAACGGGTGAGGTGCGCGAGGATTCGGCCGCCGGGCCGGGTCCGGCAGAGGCCGAGCCCGCCGCGGCGATCCCCGATCCCGAGCCGAGCACCCCGCACTCCGACGAGGTCGCCGACCTCACGGCGGCACTGCAGCGCGAACGCGCACAGTTCGCCAACTACAAGCGGCGTACCGAGGAGGAGAAGCAGGGCCGGGTGGCCTACGGCAAGCAGGTTCTCATCGAGAAGCTGCTGCCGGTCCTCGACGACCTCGACCGTGCCCGCGAGCACGGCGACCTCGAGTCCGGTCCGCTGCGTGCGGTCGCCGACAAGCTGGCCGCCACGCTGACCGGCGAGGGTGTCGTCAAGTTCGGTGAACCCGGCGACGTGTTCGACCCGGAACTGCACGAGGCCGTCCAGAACGACGGCAGTGGTTCCGAGCCGGTCCTCGGCGCGGTCTATCGCAGCGGTTACCGCCTGGGCGAGAAGGTGATCCGCACCGCGATGGTCACCGTCACCGACCCGGCGCCGGCAGCGCAGGAGAGCGGCCCGCAGGACGCTCCGACCGGTGCACAATAATCACCTGCACAACCATCCGGCGATGCGCGGACGCCCACGCGGCGTCGCGCATCGCCGGATATCGGAACATACTTCATCCAGACATGTTCATTGAGAAGGAGGTGACGTCTGGTGGCTCCGCAACGAGAATGGCTCGAGCGTGACTTCTACAAGGACCTGGGCGTTGCTTCTGATGCTTCGTCTGAAGAGATCAAGAAGGCTTACCGCAAGCTCGCCCGTGAGCTGCATCCGGACGCCAATCCGGGTGACACGCAAGCCGAAGAACGCTTCAAGCGGGTGTCCGAAGCCCACAGCGTGCTCGCCGACCCGGACAAGCGCAAAGAGTACGACGAGACGCGAGCGATGTTCGCCGGCGGACGATTCCGTGGCGGCGGCAATGGTTTTCCCGGTGGCTTCCCCGGCGCCGGCGGCGGCACCCGCTACTCGACCGAGACCGGTGCCGATTTCAACATCGGCGACCTGTTCGGTGGTGGCGGTGCCGGCGAGGGAGCCGGCGGATTCGGCGACCTCTTCGAGGGCTTGTTCAACCGCGGCGGTTCGGGCGGCACCCGCACCTCGACCGCGACCCGGCCACGGCGCGGCAACGATCTCGAGACCGAGACCACGTTGTCGTTCAAGGACGCGGCGTTGGGTACGACCGTCCCACTCCGGGTGACCAGTCCGGCACCGTGCACCACCTGCCACGGCAGCGGTGCCAAGCCCGGCACCAGTCCGCGAGTGTGCCCGAACTGCAACGGATCCGGCTTCGTCAGCCGCAACCAGGGCGCGTTCGGGTTCAGCGAGCCGTGCCAGGATTGCCAGGGCACCGGCTCCCGCATCGACGACCCCTGCACCGACTGCGATGGCAGCGGCGTCAAGGTGCGCTCGCGCACCATCAACGTCCGCATCCCGTCCGGCGTCGAGGACGGCCAGCGCATCCGGCTGGCCGGACAAGGCGAGGCCGGACGCCGGGGCGCGCCGTCGGGTGACCTGTACGTCGTGGTCCACGTGACCCCCGACAAGGTGTTCACCCGCAGCGGTCACGACTTGCGCGTCCAACTGCCGGTGAGCATCTCCGAACTGGTGCTCGGCTCGACGGTCTCGGTGCCGACGCTCGACGGATCGGTCGGGGTGAAGATCCCGCCGAACACCAGCGACGGCCGCACCCTTCGGGTCCGTGGCCGCGGCGTGCCCAAGCGCGCCGGCGGTGCCGGAGACCTGCTCGTCACCGTCAAGGTCGAGGTGCCCCGCAAACTCGACGACGCCGCGGTGGAGGCCATGCGTGCCTACGCCGAGGCCGAGAAGTCCAGCGGTTTCGATCCTCGGGCGGGTTGGGGGCGATGAGCCATGGCAGAACGCAAGAATCGTGGGCGGCCCGGCGCTGAGGGCACCGGGCCGGCCGGCGGTTTCGAGGGTTTCGAGGGCGAGGTGAGCGCTACCGCCACCTTCATGATCTCGGTGGCCGCCGAGCTCGCCGGAATGCACGCGCAGACCTTGCGCACCTACGACCGGCTCGGGCTGGTGACCCCGCAACGCACCAGTGGTGGTGGACGACGCTACTCCTCGCACGACGTCGAGGTGCTCCGCGAGATCCAGCGGCTCTCCCAGGAGGAGGGCGTGAACCTCGCAGGCATCAAACGGATCATCGAGCTCACCAACCAGGTCGACGCGCTCCAACAGCGGGTGCACGAACTCCAACGCGAGGTCGACGCACACCGCGCCCGCCGCGGCGGTGAATTGGTCCCCGTCCCGCGGACCAATGCGCTCGTCGTCTGGCAGCCCCGGCGCCGACGCACCGAAGAGTGACTTCCCTGCAGTGTGACCCCCTGCAGTGTGACCAACCGAGTAACGATTCACTGATCCCCGACGACAGCGATCGGTAAGCGGCCTGTGGGCCGCGCACCGATCGCGCGTTAGTCTGTGGCGGCGTGTCATCCGAGGTCGGTGACCTGACAAGGGAGGTGAACGGTGAGCGAGTCACCCGAGATCTCCATCGCCGAACCCGCAGTGCTCGGGGTCTCGGTGGTGGGCGACGAGATCGCGACCGTCGTCCGCGACGCCACCGGCGAGATCGTCGCCAGCAATCACGTCGAGCTCGCCGACGAATCACCGAATGCGGCGCTCGATGCGCTGCGTGAGCTCGTCGACTCCGCGCCCTTCACGATCGACCACATCGTGCTGACCTGCGCTCGCCCCGACGTGCGGGCACACCTCGAGTTCTCGCTGAACGCACCCGGCGCACCCGAGTGGGCGTCGGCGGTGAGCTTCGTCGACCTCCCGTACGCCCTGGCCCAGGTTGCGCACCGCGACGCCACCGGCGATGTCGCCGCCGTCGTCCTCGACCGCTCCGGGGCCCTGGCCTCCGGTGCCTCGATCGCCCTCGTCAACGCCGAGCACTCGTCGGTACACGCCTCCGCCGCCGTCGCCGCGACCCAGTCGGTGCCGCTGACCGACCCGCAGGGCGCCGGCAGCCTCGTGGCGCATCTGAACTCACTGACACGCGGAGCGGGCGCGACTCGCGTGGTCGCGGTCGGTTCCGGCGCACAACTGCCCGACGCCGTGCGTGCCATCGAGACGGCGACCGGCACACCGGTGACCGTGGCCGCCGCACCGGTGTTCGCGCTGGCGCAGGGCGTCACCGAGGTGATCGCCGCCGACACCCGCGCGATCCCGGTCGCCGCGGCTGCCGTCGGACCGGTCGCAGCGGCATCGACCGTCGGGACTGCCGCCGCCGCGCCGGCCACGGCGATGGGCGGGGTGGGTGTGCGCTGGTGGATCATCGGCGGGGCCGCCGGGCTCGCCGCGTTGCTGTGCGTGGTCGCGCTCGTGGCGCTGTTCACCGGCAAGGACGACTCGGGCACGCCCGCCGCGGTCACCTCGACCGTCACGGTGCCCGGTCCGACCAGCGAGGTCACCGTCACCCGTACCGGCCAACCCGACACCCAGACGGTCGTCGACCAGCAAACCGTCACCAGCACCGTCACGCGGCCACCGGTCACCAGTACGGCCACCCAGACCGTCACCTCGACGGCAACGGCGACAGCGACGGCCACGGTCACCGAGCAGGAGACCGTCACCTCGGTGGTGACGACGACCGTGTCCGCCCCGCAACTGGGTCCGGGCAACCCAGGTGCGGGCGGATAGCTGCCGCAGCAGCGACGAGACACGCCCTAGAACATGGGGTCGTGCTGGATGAGGCTGGCCCGCACCCCGGCGATGATCAGCCCGCGCCGGGTGTTCTCCACCATCATCGGTGAGCCGGTGATCAGGGTCTGACGGTCGTCCCAGGTACCCGAAGCGCCGACGACGTCGACGAGCCGACCGATGCGGTGTTCGATACCGAGCTCGGCGGGCCGGACCGGGTCGTCGAGCCACCACGGATCGGTCTGCTCCTCCGACACCGCGGTGATCGTGAGCCACGGATTGGTCGTCGCGATCTGCCGCAACACCGGCAGGTCGTACAGCTCGCCGGGGTACCGCGCGCCGTAGTAGACGTGCGTGGGCGGTGAGGTCGCCAGAGCCGACATCTCGATGAGCAAGGCGCGTAGTGGCGCGAGACCGGTACCGCCGGCCACCATCAGCACCTCACGGTCGCCGTCGATGTGCAGCGTGCCGTGCGACTGACCGAACGTCCACACGTCCCCGGGCTGCGTCTGGCCGACGATCGCCGGACTGACCGTGCCGCCGGGTACCGCGCGCACGTGGAACTCCAACTCGCCGTGCGGATTGGGCGGAATCGCCGGTGAGAGGTTGCGCCACACCTTCGGCCACTGGGGGATCTGGGTCTCGAGGTACTGGCCGGTGTTGAATCGCAGTGGCGTGTCGGTGACAAGTCGTACCACCGCCAGACCGCGGCTGATGCGGAACTTCTCCACCACGCGGGCGGTCCAGGTCGCCGGCCCCGACGCGGTCTGCGCCGCTCCGCGCATCACACCGGTGACGAGCATCATCGCCTGCCCGACGGTCCGCTGGGCCTCGTCGTCCCACTGATCGCCGAGCGTGACCGCGAACTCACCCATCAACGCCCGGAAGATCGCCTGATAGTGCTCGGGCTGTACCCCGTACTTGCGGTGGTCGCGCCCGAGTTGCGCCAGGAACTCCACGAGTTCGGCCTGTCCGTCGGGGCTCGGGATGACGTCGAGGACGTGGTCGATGACGTGGTAAAACGCCTCGCGCTGCTGCGACATCATCGCGCCGAACAGTTCGCGCAGGTCGGGGTCGATGGCGAACAGGCGCGTGTAGATGTTGCGGGCGAAGCGATCGGGATCGTGGGCGATCAGGTCGCGGAGTTGATGCAGCACATGGCGGGAATGACTCGCCATTGCGCACACCTCCCACCGATCACTGGTCACCGATCACCGGTCAACCGACAACATCTCCATTCTGCCCTGCGTCACCGACAGTTCGGTTCACCCGCAGGCCGTCGCCGTGGCGCAGCCGACCCACCGATGGCGACGACCGGTGATTCTTTTCGTCCGTCGAACGCATGAGATGCGTCAACAACTATGGCAATCTCGAATGGTGACAATGTTGGCCGGAACGATATCGGGAATCGTCGACGCCCACGTCCAACAATGGAATCCGCGTCGAACACCGTGGTCGCGCAATCCCGTCGCGCGTGGATACCGATTTGTCCCCAAAGTGGGGGACAGGCTCTTTTCTGTCGCCGTTCCCCAAGCCGAGCGCGATTATGTGTTGACCCCGCACATCATCGGCCGTGCGTACGAGCCGCGACACTATGGTGCCGACATCGCGCCGGTGGCGCAAGTGGTCGGGGTGGGTATCGAGTCGGTGGTGGTGTCCGAATCGTACTGGCGCCTCGGCGATGTCGAGGAGCCAGACGCGAGCCGACAGGCCGTCGACGAGATCGACTACGTGCTGGGACTGCCATTCGGGGTCGGCGTGGCCCCGACGCTCGGTGCGGTGATGATGCGAGCCGACCCTCGGGCCGAGGGCTTCGAGGCGCGCCTGGACGCGCAACGCGCGCTCAGCGATCGGGTGCGCGGTATCCAGGTCAACGCGACGCGCCATCCGGACCCGAAGGTCCGATCGGCCGGGCCGGTCGACGGCATGCTCGCATCGGCCGACTTCCTCTCCGGCGTCGAGAAGGTCGCCGCCCGCGGGCTCGCCGTGGAGGTCTTCGTCTACTCCCACCAGCTCTACGACGTGATCACCCTCGCCCGCGAATTCCCGGACACCACCGTGATCGTCGACCATTTCGGTTGTCCGGTAGGCGCTTTCGGCCCCGTCGGGCTGCGCACCGGGACCACCGCGGCGGCCCGCGCCGACATCCTGCGCCTGTGGCGCGAGCGCATGACCTCGATTGCCGCCGAACGCAATGTGGTGGTCAAACTTTCCGGGCTGGCCATGCCGGTTCTCGGCTACGGCCGTGAGCCGTGGGGCAACATCGGTGCCCGCGAGACCCTGACGCAGATGATCGGCCCGCTGGTCCAGCACGTCGTCGGTCACTTCGGTGCGAGCCGGGTCATGTTCGGCTCCAACTTCCCGATCGACAAACCGAATGCATCGATCGACACCGTCATCGCGAGCCTGACCGAGATCCTCGAACCCTGGGGAGGCAACGTGCTGGGCAATGTTTTTCGCAACACCGCGCGCCGCGTGTACGGCATCACCGCGCCGGAACACACGCGCGCGGGGTGAGGTCTGCCGCCCGGCACCCCTCACCCTGCGCGGCGGTCCGTCAGTCCCGATCCTTCGCCTCGGTCTCGCCGGGGCCTTCGGGCACCGGCGGTTGCGGCATCACCGGGTACTCGCCGGTGTAGCCCTGGCGTTGTCGGGAGATCGCCAACACCTTGCCGCGGCAGGCGAACCAACCGCCGGTCAGCAGTGGGATACCGACGATGATGGCGATGAGATTCCAGTAGTTGTCCCAGCACATCAACACCACGACGGCCGCAAGGAACAGCAGCGTCAGGTAGCTGGTGTACGGCGTGCCCGGCAGCCGGAAGGCCGGCCGCGTGAGAATGCCCTTCTGCTCCCATCGGTACAGCTGGATCTGGCAGGCGACGATCATGCCCCAGGTCGAGATGATGCCCAGCGCCGAGAGATCCAGGGCGATGTTGAAGGCCTCGGCCGGGACGAACAGGTTGAGTACGACGCCGAGCAGAGTCAGTGCACCGGTCAGCGCGATGCCGCCGAAGGGCACGCCGTTGCGGTTCATCTTGGCCGTGAACGCCGGGCCGCTGCCGTTCATCGCCATCGACCGCAGGGTGCGGCCGGTGGAGTAGAGACCGGCGTTGAGGCTCGACAGCGCCGCGGTGAGGACGACGAGGTTCATGATGCCGCCGGCGGCTGGGACGCCGATCTTGGAGAAGAACGTGACGAACGGACTCTCGCCGGCCTTGTAGGTGGTGTAGGGCAGCAGGAGTGCCAGCACCACCAGCGATCCGACGTAGAACACGGCGATGCGCACGATGACCGAGTTGATGGCGCGCGGCATGACCTTGGCCGGTTCGGCGGTCTCACCGGCGGCGGTACCCACCAATTCGACTGCGGCGTAAGCAAAGATGACGCCGGAGGTGACGATCACCAGTGAGAACATGCCGGTCGGAAACATGCCACCGTTGTCGGAGATCACACTGAATCCGGTGGCGGCGCCGTCGATGTCGAAGCGTCCGCCGAGGAAGATGATGCCGACGACGAGGAAGGTGACCAGTGCGGCGACCTTGATGATCGACGCCCAGAACTCCATCTCGCCGAACAGCTTCACCGAGATGATGTTCATGGCCATCACGATGCACAGGGCGACCAATGCGATCAGCCACTGTGGAATCGCCTCGAACATACCCCAATAGTGGACGTAGAGCGCGATCGCGGTGACGTCGACGATGGCGGTGGCCGCCCAGTTAAAGAAGTAGAGCCAACCGGTGACGAAAGCTGTTTTTTCGCCGAAGAACTCACGCGCGTAAGAGACGAACGACCCGGATGACGGGCGATGGAGCACCAGCTCGCCGAGGGCGCGCAGGATGAAGAACACGAACACGCCGCAGACGGCGTAGGTGATGAACAGGCCCGGGCCCGCATCGTGGAGTCGGCTGCCGGCGCCCATGAACAGGCCGGTGCCGATCGCGCCGCCGATGGCGATCATCTGGATCTGCCGCGGCTTCAGACTCTTGTGATAGCCCTCGTCCTCATGGGTCAGAGCGGAATTGTCGTACGAGGTCGATGATTCGGCCGTCAATGGTTCCCCTAGGTGTGGGTCGACAGGTGGTGGGTCGACCGGCGTCGTCGGCCGCGAGCGGGTTGCACTGCGGCACATGTGTGATGGACGGAAACCCAAGTTAGGGAGCGGTTGTGACATGAATGGGAGATCCATGTAAACAAATTCGCGATTCGCCGACCCGGACATCGGACCACTGGGCACGAAAAGAACTGCCCCGAAACGGATGTGGGCCGAATGTCCGATTTAACATGACGGCCGGGTGTGGTCGGCGTCACATCGGCAGGGGATCGCCGATCAGCCCGGATATCCGCGCACGCGGCGCCGCCGTCGCGGATTGTGTGCCGGTACCGGCACGTCACGCAGGGCGCGGGAGATGATGTCGACGAACTCGGTGCACGTCTGGTAGCGCTCCTCGGGCTTCTTGGCGAGCGCCTTGGCGAACACCGAATTCAGCGCCGACGGAAGCCAATCGCGGCGCCGGGTGAGCTTCGGCGGCTCGTCACGCAGGTGGGCGTAGGTGATGGCGAACGGCGTGGACCGCGGGAACGGCGGCAGCCCGGTGAACAACTCCACCAGCGAGCACGCGAACGAATACACGTCGGTGGCGGGGGAGAGTTGTTGTGCTTGAAGCAGTTCGGGTGCGGCGTAGGCGATGGATCCCTGCACACGACCGTTGCGGGCCAGCGGCCGGGTGTCGTCGAGGAGTCGTGCGATACCGAAGTCGCTGAGCATGGCATCGGTGTCGTCGGAAGTGGAGGTCAACAGGATGTTCGCGGGTTTGACATCCCGATGCAGGATCTCGCGGGAGTGTGCATAGTCCAGGGCGTCACCGATCTGAGCTGCCACGCGTAGTACCGCGGGCACCCGCGGCTGTTGATCCTCACGCGGGATCAGCGACATCGCCGACGGCCCGGCGACGTACTGCATCGCCAGCCAGAGCTGCGTCCGCGGCGGCGACGAATCGACGAGCATCTCACCGCGCGAGACCATGGCCACGATGTGCGGATGATCGAGGAGCGACGCGATCGCGAACTCTCGCTCGAAGCGTTCTCGCGCCCGGCCGGTGTCGCCGTCGTCGGCGTGGAGAACCTTCAGTGCGAGCGGCGTCGACTCGTCGGTGCGGTGCACCCGGTAGACGTCGGCGCTGCTGCCGTGACCGACGGCGGCGTCGACCACAAAACCCGCGACCGTCTCGCCAACCCCGAACATCTCGTCAGGATATCGGCTGGTGCCAAAATCACTTCTTGGGCGTCAGGCGGAAGATCGGGAAGACACGGCCCTCGGCGGTTTCGGTGTATTTCAGGAATTGCTCGGACGCCGAGACGAAACCCTGCCACGCCTGCTCACGCTGCGCCGGATCGAGTTCGGTGGCGGTCGCCGGATGCTTTTCGATCCCGGATTTCTCGCCGGCGTATTCGATGGTGATCTCCGGATTCTTGCGCAGGTTGTGCACCCACGCCGGATCCTTCGGAGAGCCGGCCGCGCTCCCGACGATGAAGCGGCCTCCGGCGCCATCGGGCAGCGACATCAGTGGCGTCACCCGCTGCGCTCCCGATTTGGCGCCGATGGAGTGGACGAGGACGAGGTTACGGCCGAAGCCCATGGTGGTGACGGTGCCGTCGTTGGCGTGGAACTCGTCGATGATGGTCTTGTTGAAGTCGGTCATCACTCCATAGTGCGTGAGGGCGACGGTGGAGTGTGGACGTTGGCCAAACGTTCACCGCAGGGGCGTGCCGGTGCGGGTCTCAGGAAGGGACACGGGCACCCGGCGGCCACGCCTACGCTGAACCCATGAGCAGTGTGCACACGAGTACCGAGATCGGCAGCGTGGACCTCGCCGATCTGCGCGCCGACCTCCCCGACCAGATGATCGTCACCGACCCCGACATCCTTGCCGGGTATCGGCAGGACAGAGCCTTCGACCCGACGGCCGGTACACCGCTCGCGCTCATCCGCCCAACGACCACCGAGCACATCCAGACGGTGGTCCGCTGGTGTGCCGCTCGTCGCGTCCCGATCATCACCCGAGGCGCGGGCACCAGCCTCTCGGGAGGTTCGACGGCCGTCGACGGCGCGGTGATGCTCTCGACGGAAAAGATGCGTGAGATGAGCATCGACACCGCCACCCGAACCGCGGTGGTGCAGCCGGGGCTGTTCAACGCCGAGGTGAAGGCCGCTGCCGCGGCACACGATCTCTGGTATCCGCCGGACCCGTCGTCATTCGAGATCTGCTCGATCGGCGGCAACGTGGCCACCAACGCCGGCGGACTGTGCTGCGTCAAGTACGGCGTCACCACCGACTACGTGCTCGGTATGCAGGTGGTGCTCGCCGACGGCCGCGCGATCCGCCTCGGCGGCAAGCAACTCAAGGATTCGGCCGGGTTGTCGCTGACCAAACTGTTCGTCGGCAGCGAGGGGCTCCTCGGGATCATCACCGAGGTCACCTTGCGGCTGCTGCCACCGCAGGCGTCGGCGTGCACGGTGGTCGGTTCCTTCGCGTCGGTGCATTCGGCGAGCGAGGCGGTTCTGGCGATCACTGCCAGGATTCGGCCGACGATGCTCGAGTTCATGGACAAGGTCTCGATCAACGCCGTCGAGGACATGCTGCGGATGGGCCTCGACCGGGACGCGGGAGCACTGCTAGTCGCGCAGTCCGACGCGCCGGGCCCGGCCGGTGTGGCCGAGGTCGAGATCATCCGCGAGGCCTTCGAGTTTTGCGGTGCGTCCGAGGTCTTCGACACCGCCGACGCCGCCGAAGGGGAGGCGTTCACCGCTGCCCGGCGCGCCGCCATCCCCGCGGTGGAGAAACTCGGTTCGCTGCTGCTCGAAGACGTCGGGGTGCCGCTACCGGCACTGCCCGCACTGATCGACGGGGTCGGCAAGATTGCGAGCGACAACGCGGTGATGATCTCGGTGATCGCCCACGCCGGAGACGGCAACACCCATCCGCTCATCGTGTTCGATCCCGACGACGCCGACGAGCACGACCGCGCACAGAAGGCGTTCGGCCAGGTGATGGACCTCGCGATCTCGTTGGGCGGCACCATCACCGGTGAGCATGGCGTCGGCCGCCTGAAGAAGGGCTGGCTGCCCGATCAGGTCGGCCCCGACGTCATGGAGCTGACCGCCGCCATCAAGGCCACCCTCGATCCCGACGGCCTGCTGAATCCCGGTGTGATCCTCTGACCCACCCCTCCGGGTGGCCGGCCCTTCCTCCGCTGGTGTGCCGCCGCCCGCCGGCGGCCGCTTCTCCCGCTGGTGTGCTTCTACCCGGCGGCGGCCATTCCTCCCGCTGGTCGAGGTGTGAGGAGCGTTAGCGACGAGCCTCGAGACCTTTTGTGCCGGTGCTGGTTCCGTGTCGGCGTTGTCGTGTCGCCGGGTCTCGAGGCCCTCGCCCTGGCGGGCTCGGGCACCTCGACCATCGGCGGGGTGGTGGCCGCCACCTGGTGGCGACGTTTTCTCCCGCTGGTCGAGGTGTGAGGAGCGATAGCGACGAGCCTCGAGACCTTTTGTGCCGGTGCTGGTTCCGTGTCGGCGTTGTCGTGTCGCCGGGTCTCGAGGCCCTCGCCCTGGCGGGCTCGGGCACCTCGACCATCGGCGGGGTGGTGGCCGCCACCTGGTGGCGACGTTTCACCCGCTGGTCGAGGTGTGAGGAGCGATAGCGACGAGCCTCGAGACCCGTTGAGACACAATGCCTTCCGCGCCACCACCCCGAACCCGTAAAACCCTACCGCCCCGTCCACCGCGGGGGACGCTTGGTGACGAACGCGCTGATCCCCTCGATGGTGTCCTGACTGATCAGCAGCGAGTCGAGGACCGAGGAGGTCGCCTCGATCGCCTCGACCGGGTCGTCGATGGCCTCGGCGTCGGCCATCGCCTGCAACGACGCCCGGACCGACGTCGGCGAACCGGCCAGGATCTCCTGTGCCACTTGACGTGCGGCGACGAGTGCCTGGCCGTGGTCGGCGATGCGGCTGACCAGGCCGATGCGGTAGGCCTCGGCGGTGTCGATGCGGCGGCCGGTGAGGATCATGTCGCGGGCCAGTGCCGGGCCGATCGCGCGCGGTAACCGCACGAGTCCGCCCGCGGCGGCGGCCAGGCCCACCTTGACCTCGGGCAGGCCGAAACTCGCCTTCTCGTCGGCGACGATGACGTGGCACGCCAGGGCGATCTCGAGACCACCACCGAGGGCCACGCCGTTGACGGCGGCGATCACCGGCTTGGGTAGTTCCCGGCGCGAGGTGAGACCGCCGAAACCGTTCTTCGGGACCGCGAGCATCGCGTCACCGGCCATGTGCGCCAAATCATTTCCGGCGGAGAAGGCCTTGTCGCCCGCGCCGGTGAGGATCGCCACCCAGAGGTCGGCGTCGGCGAAGTAGGCGTCGAAGATCTCGTCGAGTTCGGCGTTGGCCGCCGGGTCGAGGGCATTGCGTGCCGCCAGCCGGTTGATCGTCACTTCGAGGACATGACCATCGCGACGAATGACGACGTTCTCGTACTCCTCCCGAAAGCCGGGCGGTCTGACCGGGAACAACTCGGACATCCGCTCATCGGAGACGGCCACGCGATTTCCGCGGGCGAAGGACCGGACGACGATCGGCGAACCGATCGGATCGGTGCCCGCGGTGAGCAATTCGAGGAGTTCGTCGTCGCCCTCGGCGCCGTTGGCAACGAAGCGCGCGCCGTCGACGAGCCGGCCGACGACGATGGACTTTCGACGGCCGTTCTTGTCCGCGGGCAACACGGTGAAACTTTCGATGGTCGCGGCGCCGTCGGCGTTGCGTCGTTCGTCGACGGGCGGTCGGCTGTTGAGTTCTCGCTGGATGCAGGCGTCGTCGCCGGCCCTCCACGGGGTCGGTGTGGCGGAGTAGATGCCCACCGAGTACTTGCTCATCAGGCCGCCGTTGGCGGCAACGAGACCGAAAGCGCCAGGGCGCAAACGCACTCGATCGACGACCTCGGCGATGGCGTGCATCGAATAGTTGTTGCCCGGGCCGCCGAAGTAGGGCAGTCCGCCGGTGACGGTCAACCCACGCGGATCGTCGGCGCGCAGGCCGAAGGCATCGCAGATGTTGAACACCGCGATCGGGAAGCAGCTGTAGAAGTCGAGGAAGGCGATGTCGTCGAGGGTCAGGCTGGCCATGTCGAGGGCGGCGTTCATCGCGGCGATCGACGCGGGACTCGTCGACATGTCGTCGCGTTCCATCAACGGCCGCTCCCGCAGATCACTGTGCCCGTGCACGAATACCCAACGCGCGGGATCGATTCCGAGTTCGGTGGCCTTGGCCAACGACATCACGACGACCCCCGCGGCCTGATTCACCTGATCGCGCGCGACCAGCAGGCGCGTATACGGTTCGGCCAGCGCGCGATTGGAGTCCGACACCCTCGCGACTTCCTCGACCGATCGCGCTTCCGGCGACGCCGCATGCGGATTGGCGGCCGCGATCGCCGACATCGGGGCGAACAGTTCGGCCATCGACCGCGCGTAGTCGGCGCGGGACAGTCCCCGATGGTGCCGCCGCGCGTTCTCCAGCAGTGCGTACTGGGTGATCGGCTCGAGGAGCCCATGTCGCGCCTCCTGCACCGAGGTGAGGCCCTTGAGCCCGAATCCGCGGTCTTCGTGATCGCCGGGCACCGTCTCGGAGAAGTCGGGGCGCGCTTCGGCGGGGAGAGACTTGAGCGCGTGCCGAACCGTCGACATCACCTCCGAGCCGAAGATCAGCACAGCGTCAGCATTGCCGTCGGCGATGGACTGCGCGAACTCGTCGACCAGTTTCTGCGGGCTCTGTCCGCCGACCACCTCGGTGACCGCGCGCCGCGGCGTGACCCCGATCCGGCCGGCGACCGCGCGCGGCATGTTGTCCGGACGGCCCAGCGGCGACGACGAGAGCGGACTCGACACCTCGAAGGATCGCACCGCGACGACGGTGTCGACGGCCCGTGCCACGTCGGTGGGTCCGACGCCGGTGTCGGTCAGCGCCGCATCGAGCGCGCGGGCGGCCAGATCGGCCTCACCCAGACCCCGGTAGTCGTCGTCGGTGATGCGTTCGGACGCCTGCCCGACGCCGACGATGACGGGGGTGCGCGGATCGAGGTCGTGAAGCTGGGCCCCGTGGGTCATGCGGTGTCCTCCCGGTCACATGAGACATGTGCTCACCATCGTTCCATGTGACCAGGCGGCGCTACCGATGCGCCTGTGAGAATGCACGATCGACGGGCCGTGGGGAAGGGCGTGACCGTACGCCGCGGCAACCCCTCTGTGCCGCGGCGTGCGGGGCCGTGATGTGGATCGCCCCGCGGTCAAGCGCCAGCGTGCGGCTGTTTGTCGGCTGCCGGTCGACGACATGGCACCCCCCGATGCCACGCCGATCACGTGCGGGAAATGGTCTCTGTCTCAGAGTCCACCCGAACGCGGTCAACCACTTGGGGTATTGACAACAATAGAATGACAAACGACGCTCATCGATATCGGATATGTTGTCTTCCAACAAGGCGACCTTGAGGGTGGGGCGAGAAAGGCGGTAGGCCGGTAATGCGCGATCTCGATCTTCGACGGCTGCGGATGTTCATGGCGGTGGTCGATGCCCCGTCGTTGCGGGTGGCGGCCGAGCGGCTCTACATCTCCCAGCAGGCGCTTTCTGTCGCCATTCGCGAACTCGAGCGGCAACTCGACGTCGAGTTGTTCTCTCGGTCGCGACGAACTCTGACGCCCACGCCGGCCGGGGTTGCGCTGTACGAGGGGGCAATCCCGTTGCTGGCGGGCGGGTCGAATCTCGCGGCCGAGGTCAAGATGATCGACGACAACAAGCCCGACCCGTTCTCCATCGGGCACACGCCGGGGTTGGCGCCGTCTGAGGTGTTCCAGGTCATCGAGGGTGCTGTGTTGGCCGATCCGTCGTTGCTGATCACGGTCAAGCCGCTGTGGCCGGGTGACATCCGTGACGCCATCATGTCCGGCGATGTCGACATGGTGCTCGCCCGCTCGCACACTGCGCCGACCGATCTCGCCGGTGCCATCGCCACTCGGCACGAGCTACGGCTGGCGGTCAATGCCGACAATCAGCTGTCGAAGAATCCGACGTGTGCGATGCGCGATCTCGCCGATCATCCGATCGTGGTGTCCGAACTCGAGGACGACTACAAGAACATGATCGTGTCGTACTGTCGCCGAGCCGGTTTCGAGCCGGAGATCGTCGTGTCGAATCTGCGTGGCACCCCACCACACATGTCGGTGATCACCCATCCGGATGCGTGTGCGTTCGTCACCAATCAGCCGGGATGGTTGTACCAGAACCAGATTCGCGTCGTCTCGTTCGACGATCCGCCGATGACCCCGGTGATGGCCATGTGGCTGCCCAACACCGCGTCGAGGATCCGTAACGCCATCCTCGACGCGGTCGGGATCACTGACGAGACAGAATGAGCTCCAGGTTGGTGCCGGTGGGTAGGGCCCCGTACTCGAATCCGCGGTCGGTGCCGAGTCGCGCGGCGATGAATGCCTCGGCGACCTCGGTCGGTGAGAACCGCACGAGCAGAGACGCCTCCAGTGCCAGCGCCATCGATTCGATGACCCGTCGCGCGTTGCGCTGAGCGGCTGCGGCATCGAGTCCGGCGAGTTCGCCGAGCTGGGTGCGCAACCGGTCGAGGTGGGCGTCGAGGTCGGCGTGCGCACCGCGTGCCAGGTTCACCTCGGCGTCGAAGGCGCCGACCGATTCCGGTTCACGGGTCATGGCGCGCAGCACGTCGAGGGCGATGACGTTGCCCGAACCCTCCCACACGGCCATCACCGGTTGTTCGCGGTAGCGCATGGCGAGTGGGAAGTCCTCGGTGTATCCGTTGCCGCCCAGGCATTCCAGGGACTCGTAGGCGTGATGCGGGCCGCGTTTGCAGATCCAGTACTTGGCTACAGCGGTCGCGAGGCGGCGGAAGGCACGTTCGGTGTCCGAGGCATCCTCGTCGTGGGCGCGCGCCAGGCGCATCGCGGTGACCGTGGCCGCCTCGGATTCCAGTGCGAGATCGGCCAATACGGCCATCATGGCCGGCTGGTCGGCCAGCGTCGCACCGAATGCCGCGCGATGGCGGGCATGCCACACCGCTTCGGCGACGGACTGTCGCATCCCGGCGGCACTGCCCAGCACGCAGTCCAGTCGGGTCTGGGCGACCATCTCGATGATGGTGCGCACTCCGCGGCCAGGCTCGCCGACCATCAGCGCGACGGTGCCGTCGAGTTCGATCTCACTGGACGCGTTGGACTTGTTGCCCAGCTTGTTCTTCAGCCGCTGGATGCGGAAGACGTTGCGGGTTCCGTCGGGCAGAACGCGGGGGAGCAGGAAGCACGACAGTCCCTCCCCGCCGGGGCCCTGGGCCTGCGCAAGCACCAGGAACGCATCCGACATCGGCGCCGAGCAGAACCACTTGTGTCCGGTCAGCAGGTACTCCGCGCCCGGGCCGCCCGCGCCGACCGGTCGGGCGACGGTGGTGTTGGCGCGGACATCCGACCCGCCCTGCTTCTCCGTCATCGACATCCCGAAGATCGCCGATGTTTTGTCGGCGGACAGTTCGGGAGAGTAGCTGCGTGACAGTGCTTTCGGTACCCAGGCGGCAGCGACGTCGGGTTGCAGTTCCAGTGACGGGATCACCGCATGCGTCATCGATACCGGGCAGGCATGGCCCGGCTCGATCTGACCGAAGAGCATGAACACCGCGGCTCGGGCGACATGCGAGCCCGGCTGCGGGTCGGCCCAGCAACGGGTATGGGCGCCATGGGAAATCGACGCGGAAAGGATGCGGTGATACGACGGGTGGTACTCGACCTCGTCGATGCGGTGGCCCCACCGGTCGAAGGTGTGCAGTTCGGGGGTGATGGTGTTGGCCAAGTGCGCGTCGTGCTGGAACTCCGCGCTGCCGACGAGTGCGCCGACCGCACGCAGCTCTGCCTCGGCCCATCCCGCGTCGTGACGCACAACAGCCTCTTGCAGAACAGTATTCAGCTCGTACTCGTTGACGTCGACGCGTGGTGTGGACTGATTGAAGACCGTGTGGGTCAGATGTGGCTGAGGGTGGGCCGATTCGGTGGTGGCGCTCGGGTCGGTAGTGGTCGGGTCGGTCGAGGTCACGGCGATGCCTTTCCGGTGGGGGTCAACGGCTGGTCGAGCACGCTGTCGGGGATACCCATGTTGGTGAACAGAACAGTGACGGCCTCGGCGACGGATGTCCCCAATTCGTCTCCGGTGGCGGCATTTTGGACGGTCAGACCGAAAATCGCCGACCAGAAGGCCCGGGCCTCGACGCCGATCTCGGCCCGCAGCTGCCATCCGGTGCGGACCAGGGTGTCGAGGAGTGCGGCCTCGCCGCTGTCGTGCAGGGTGGACAGCGTTTCGGTGATGTGGGGGCGCAGATCGGTGCGACGTGACACCAGCAGCATGGCGGTGGTGAACAGCTCGACGTTGCGCGACTGCGGTCCGAGGAGCGTCTCGACGAGGGTGCGGGTGTAGTCACGCACCGTTGTCGCCGACGCCGCGGCATGCTCGGCATGGCGACCAGCGCGCAGCACCGCCGCACACGCCACCTCGACGAACAACTGCTCCTTGGACCCGAAGTAGTAGGTGACCTGGTTGGGAAAGGCGTCGGCCCGGGCGCAGATCTGCGCCACCGACGCGGTTTCACCGGACTCGGCGAACACCTCGCCGGCCGCATGCAGCAGTGCGCTGCGGGTGGCCTTGCCCGCCTCCCGGCTGGCTCGACGTGTGGCGGCCATGGCTTCTCCCTGATGTTTGTATGAAAAACAATAAATAGGTGAGACAAATCCTGCAAGCGTGGATGCGATGAGAGTCGGCGGCGGCGCTCCAGTGGACCACCTCTGCACACCGAACTTGATTGTCGCTACAGCGCGGCGAACGCCTCGTCGAGGAGTCGACGCGACTGGAGCGCCTCGATGGCAACGCCGTTGAGAAGGTCGTCGAGTCCGCGTTGGAAGATTCCGTCGAATGTCACATATGCCAACGATTCCGACATTCTCGAAGGCTCGCCGCGCAACTCGCAGTAGCGGTCGATGACGTTCCAAATCATTTGTGCACGACGGGTTTCGATCTCGGCAACCTCAGCCTGCAATGAGGACTCGAACCGTGTCTGGTTGCGGAGGTCATACCACAGACGATGCAGATGTGATTCCGAGGCGAGCGTGGTGAAGAACATCTCGGTGAACTGACCACGCAATTCTTCGGCTGTCGCGGAGGTGGCAACAGCCTCGTCGTAGCGTGTGACGCACATCGCCTCGAAGATGGTCACCGCTTCGGCAATGAGGTCCAGCTTGTCCTGGAAGTAATAGTGCAGGACGCCGTGGGAGTAGGGGGAGTTCTGGGCGATCTCACGCAGGCTCGTGCGCGCGTATCCCAGCTCCGCCAGGGTCACCAGAGTTGCGTTTGCCAGCTCGCTGCGGCGCGCCTCGAACTTGTCTGTACCACGCACGCCAGAACGCGACTCGGAACGCGCGGTCGTGGTCGTCATCACTCGATCCTACGGCTCATTCGGCACCCAGTCACGGTGGGGCATGGCTCTCCCATCAGGGCTTGACAGTTGTCCAAGAAACTCTTGACACCTGTCCAATGTCTTTCGTACTGTGATCCACATCGCATTACGGCGACCCGGTCATCAGTGACCCGGGATGTGACTTCCCGATTGAAAGGCAATGAGATGACGAGCTATGACCTGAGTGGCCGGATTGCACTTGTTACCGGTGCAGCGCAGGGCTTGGGTGCCGGAATGGCCTCAGCCCTGGCCGCCGCGGGAGCTTCGGTGGCTGTCGCCGACATCAACACCGACCTGGGACAAGAGACCGCAGACAACCTGCGCGCCGCGGGTGCCAAGGCTGAATTCGTCCACCTCGACGTCCGGCAGGAATCGGACTGGGAGACCGCTGTAACCTCGGTCGTGGGCGCCCTCGGCGGCCTCGATATCGTCGTCAACAACGCCGGCATCGAGATCACCGAGTTGCTCGTCGACTTCGACCCCCGCGCCGCATCCGACCTGCTCGCGATCAACGTCCTCGGCACCGCGCTGGGGATCAAGCACGCGTTCCGCGCCATGCGCCCAGGCGGACCGGCCGGAGTGGGCGGCGCGGTTGTCAACATTGCCTCAGTGGCTGCGACCATCGCCTTCCCCGGCATCTCCCTTTACTCCGCATCGAAGTCCGCCATTGACCGGCTCACCCGCGTCGCGGCCGCCGAGTCCGGCAAACTCGGCTACGGCGTGCGTGTCAACTGCATCTACCCGGGTCTTACTCCGACCGCCATGGGCAACAAGCTTGCTGTGGAGACCGCGGGCCTTGGATTATTCGAATCCCCCGAGGCCGCCGCTGGTGCGGTCGCCGAGCTCACTCCGCTGGGCCGACTCGGCCAGATCGATGACATGGCCGACGCGGTGGTCTTCCTTGCGTCCGACGCGGCGAAGTTCATCACCGGTGCGGGTCTGCCCGTCGACGGCGGAATGGGCATGTGATCGCGTGACCCTCGCCTTCTATCTCGACAAGGGTGCTTCCCTCGGTCCAGATGCGCCATGCCTGACATTTCACGGAGAAAGCCGGTCCTATGGTGAGGTCGTCGAACTCTCATACTCGGTGGCCAAAGCTCTGCGCCGCTCAGGAGTTCGCCCGGGAGACAAGGTAGGGATCCTCTCGGCCAATCATCCGACCTCGTTCACATGCGTCTTCGGCATCGCCCGCGCAGGCGCGGTCTGGTGTCCGATCAATCCCCGCAACGGGGTTGCCGAGAACGCTGAGTTGATCGATCGATTCGACTGCACCACCCTGATTTACCAACCCTCCTTCGATCCGCTCATCGCCGAGATTGCGCCCACGCTCCCGTCACTGGTGAACCTCATCCGACTCGGTGAAAGTAACGATATCGCAGTCGGATTCGACGAGTGGATCGCCGCGGCGAACGCCGACGATCCGATCGACGACGAGCCGCCCGATGACGTGGTTGCCCTCGTCGGAACCGGCGGCACCACCGGCCGGCCCAAGGGGGTGATGCTCACCAGCCTCAACCTGCAGACCATGTCGTCGGTGGTGCTCATGCGCTACCCTTTCGCCGGCCGTCCCCGCTACCTGGCGCTGGCTCCGCTCACCCATGCCGCCGGCGTGCTGTGCTTCCCCATCCTGGCGCTCGGTGGCGAGATCGTCGTGATGGATCACGCCGATGTCGGCGATTTCCTGGAATTGATTGCACTGCATAGGATCACACACACCTTCTTGCCACCGACGTTGATCTACATGGTGCTCGGTCACCCGTCGCTCGACACCACCGACCTCTCGTCGCTTCAGTGTTTCTGGTACGGAGCCGCCCCGATCTCAGCCGACCGGCTGGCTGAAGCCCTCGACCGAATCGGTCCGATGGGGCAGTTGTTCGGACAGTCTGAGGCGCCGATGATGATCTCCACACTGGCACCTGCCGATCATCGATCCCCCGATGGCAGTATCGATCGCACACGACTGGCCACCGCCGGAAAGCCGTCTCCGTTGGTGACTCTCGCCATTCTGGACGAGAAGGGTGCGCCCGTCGCTGACGGTCAGCGCGGAGAGGTCTGCGTACGCGGGCCATTGGTCATGAAGGGGTACTACGACAACCCTGAGGCGACGAAGGAAGCGTTTGAATTCGGTTGGCACCACACCGGGGATATCGGATTCCTTGACGAGGCCGGCTACCTCCACATTGTCGACCGCGCCAAGGACATGATCATCTCCGGCGGTTTCAACGTCTACTCGGCAGAGGTCGAGCAAGCGCTCATGGCCCACGACGCGGTCCGCGACTGCGCCGTCGTCGGCCTCCCCGATGACAAATGGGGAGAACGCGTCACCGCGGTGATCACCACCGCGGACGGCGCCGACCTCGACACCGGCGAACTCATCGACTTTGTCAAGGCGCGCATCGGAAGTGTCAAGGCTCCCAAGCAGATCGAGATCTGGCAGGACCTCCCGCGATCCGCTGTTGGAAAGATCCTCAAGCCCAGCATTCGCACCACGCTCACCGCCACCTGAAACGACATGGTCTCAACAGAAGGATTCATCATGGAACTTGCCCTGTACCTGCCCAACTTTCGCGAGCAGATCACCGTCACCGAACTCGAAGAACTCACCGCCTTGGCAGAAGATCTCGACTTCTCCTCGGTGTGGACGCTCGACCGTGTCATCGTCCCGGAATCCTCGGACCGAGCGGAGATGGAATACGCGTTCGGAATGATGCACGAACTTCCCAAGCAACTCCCGGTGTCCTCTCGCGGTCAG
Source organism: Gordonia sp. L191 (assembly GCF_030077625.1). Taxonomy (NCBI): domain Bacteria; kingdom Bacillati; phylum Actinomycetota; class Actinomycetes; order Mycobacteriales; family Gordoniaceae; genus Gordonia; species Gordonia sp. L191. The sequence continues at coordinate 5,808,303 of NZ_CP125996.1, forward strand.
TTTCTGCAGGGATTCCCTCTGCTTCCGTGGCTGGCGGCCAAGACTTCCAAGGTTCGGATCGGGATGAGCATCATCGACACCCCTTACCGTGCACCCGGCGTGCTCGCAGCCGAGCTGGCCACCATCGACCACCTCAGTAATGGGCGCCTTAATGTCGCGCTCGGATCAGGCTGGATGCCAGAGGAATTCGCCGCCTCCAGCGCAAGTCACATCTTCCCCAGACGCCATCAACACCTTCGCGAGACGATCGAGATCCTGCAGGGGATCTGGGCGAACGGCGTCTTCGAGTACCATGGCGAGTTCGCCGACTTCGGTCCGAGCGGATTCGGCGCCAAGCCATTGCAGGCTCCGCGACCACCGATGTACTTCAGTGGGCTCAAGGATGCCAAGCGGGCCGCGAAGCGAGTCGCCACGTATGGGCTCGACGGCTGGATCGGTATCCAGGACTCCCCGGAGGAGATCGCTCAGTGGCGCGCGGGTATCGCCGGCGAGCTCAGCGAGCTTGACACCGACCGCAGCATCGATGATCTCGACATCGCCACCATGATCTGGACGGTGATCACCGATGTCGACATGGATCAGACCCCGGCAGGCAAGGCGAGCAACCTGCTGGTCGGTTCCGAACGGCAGGTGACCGACATGCTCAAGCGCTACCGCGAGGCTGGCCTGACCACTCTGCTGCTATGGCCGCCGTTCGCCGACGTACCGACCGCAAAGACCATGGACGACATGAAGCGACTCAAGAACGACATCCTCCCCACCATCGAAGCGATGTGACCCACGCCGGAATCGACGCCGTGGGACCTCGATTATTACAACCAACGTGACCGGCGACTTCGACGCTGCTCTGGGGCTGCGCATACAGGGGCTTCTCCGAAATGATCGCGCAACAGAAGCGACGCTCGGTTGGCCGCGATTCGCTCGGAGTTGACCGGTGAACCCGGTCGCCGAAGCGACGAAACCGCGCCCGGGCGGTCCGGAGTGCTGGCACCGGGCGATCGTCAGTCAGCACAAGTGCGCGTGCCGAATCCTTGCATGCTCCTGGTGAATTCCAGCGATTCGTTATTCGCGAAAGTGTCGGGCGAGAATGCCGGGTCGGTCATCACACCCCAAGCTCGGCGGCGTTGCATGGCAAGGTTTCCGGCATCGTAGAGGGGAAAGACGATAGCTTCCCGGTAGAGCTTGGCCAGGGGAAAGCGGCGGTCGAGGGCGTTGACGCCGACAACGCGCATGCAGTCGTACACCACGCTGTGCATCAGGTCGCCGCAATAAGTCTTGTTCATTCCCGCGATGGCATGGCCTTGCCCTGGGTGGGTGTCCATATAGTGGGCAGTCTTCCAGCTGAAGTATCGCCCGGCTTCAATGCGGGCCGCGATCTCGGTGAGAAGGTTGCCGACTGCTTGGTGATGGATGATGGGCGCGGTTCCTCCGCCGGTGTAGGTTCTGGCCCACTTGAGCGTGAAGTCGTATGCGCTGCGCGCAACAGCCACTGCGGCGATGCTCGCGATGGGTGCCGACCAGGTGAAGTTGCGATGTATGAGCAGGTCACCGTTGGTGGCGGTCAGTATGTTCTCTTCAGGGACGCGAGCGTTGCGAAAGGTCATGGTGACGTTCTGGCATGTGCGATGAGCCATCTTGTCGATGACCTCGTAAGTGATGCCCGCGGTGCCGCGCTCGACCACGAAGACACCGAGTGCGTCGACGGCGCCGCGGGTGGTGTCGGTGCGTGCGACACACACATTGATATCGGCTCCTCGGAGGTCCCATCCGCCGGCGTTGGCCGGCCAGTGCTTCTCTCCGTTCACCATGTACTCGCCATGGCGTGCTTTGTGTTCAGCGAGAAGTTGTATGCCTGCAATGGGATTGGGATGGTCGAAGTTGGCGGTGCCGCCACGTTCGCTGACGACCCAGCCGGCGAGGAAACTGCCGGTCTTGTCCTCGGTCGCTTTGGTGATCCAGCGTTCGCGTTGTTCTTCGGTGCCGAGCCACAAGATCGGCATGAGCGCGAGCCCGTTGACGAGCAGAATCGTGGGGAATCCCGGGTCGGCGGCGCAGAGTTCTTCGATCGCGACGAGAAAGTCGACGTTGCTTGCGCCGCCACCGCCGTACTCGCGAGGCAGAAACATTGAAGTGAAGCCGTTCTCGGCGGCGATCCGATAAATCGGCTGCATCGCGCGGAACGCCTCGTGCGGATCGGCGATCGTGTCGGCGTGCTCGGCAGCGGGACGCAGAACGTCGACGGCGAACTCGCGCGCACGCGCTTTGAGTCGCTGTTGCTTCTGCGTCAGGTCGAACCCGATAGCCACTTACTACCTCCGAAGGGAGCCATCACAACACGGACGGCAGATGGGTCGGGGAGAGAAGGCGCGGTGACGTCTAGGTCAAGCGGTCACGCGACCGGGGGTCCACTGTGCGTCATGCCGAGCGCACCGAGCAAGCCGTAATCATTGGTGGCGATGTCTGCCAGCGTGGCCCGATCGAGGACCTCGAAATACGCATCGAGAGCTTGTGCAAAGACACTACGAGCCCCGCACACTCCCGCGATGCGGCAGTAACGCACCGGTCCCAGACACTCCACAACGGCGAAGTCGGACTCCATGATTCGCATGATCTGCCCGACAGTGATGGTGGCCGGATCTCGCACCAGATGCACTCCACCGCCCCGGCCTCGTGTCGTCTCCACAATCGCGGCGCCGGCCAGCTTCTGGACCACCTTGTCCAGGTGGTTACGCGAAATGTGGTGGGCCGAAGCGATGTCGGCGACTGATCCACGACGTTCGGGTGCGACACGCAGATACAGCAACACCCTCAGGGCGTAGTCGGCGTGGCTCGTGTGCTTCATGGTGGCCTCCAGCGGCAACGTGTTCACCGATCGTACCGGCCACCAGCGGTCGCCGCGGTTCGCACGAGTGGGGGTGCGGCGGGGCCGGGCCGTCGGACCGCTTGCACCGCACCCCCGTGTGCGTCAGCCTGCGATGGTGCCGATGCTCTCGTGGTGCTTGCCGAACTTCACGTATTCGTCCTCCATGATGGCGCGCGGATTGAAGGCAGGATCTGCGATGATGCCGTGGACGCGGCGACGTTGCATACCCATGTTGCCGCCATCGTAGATCGGCAGGACCGCAGCTTCGCGCAACAGTTTTCCGAATCCGTACTTCGTTTCCAGGCTGTTGACGCCCACGATCTGCATGCACTTGTAGACGCAGTCAAACATCATCTCGGTGACCTGGATCTTGTTCATGGCGCCGACCAACTCCGCATGCTGGTCGTGCTTGTCGAGATAGTCCGCAGCCCGCCACGAGAATGAACGGGCCATCTCGATCTTCGATGCCACGTCACCGAGCACGTAGCCCACGTTCTGGAAGCCGATGATCGGCTTTAGTCCACCTGCTGTGTTCGTCTTGGCCCAGTTCAGCGCGGTTTCGTATGCAGCGCGCGCCATCCCGACTGCAGCAATGGCCGCCACCGGGCCGGACCAGGCGAAGTTGCGGTTGATGACCAGATCACCGTTCCCGGCTGCGCCGGGCAGGAGATTGGCGGCGGGGATTCGCGCGTTGTCGAACACGATCTCGGCGTTGGAAGCGAGTCGGTGGCCGATCTTGTCGAGATGGCGGTAGCTGACACCGGGAGTGTTGCGTTCGAGGATCAGGGCCGACAAGCCCTCGGTGCCGCCCTTGTCCGAATCGGTGCGAACGATGAGCGTTCCGGCGTTGGTGCCCCGTTCATCCCACCCAGCCGAAGAGGGCCAGTACTTGCGGCCGTTGACGATGTAGTCGTCACCGTCGCGCACTGCGGTGAGCCCCACGCCCGCCGGGCGCGACAGCTGGATATCGAAGTTCGCCGTGCCGGCGGGGTGTCCGGGCGGCTCGCTGGCCGTCCACCCACCGAGGTACTCGCCGGTGGGATCGGATGTCGCCGCGGAGAGGAACTTCTCCTTCTGCTCGTCGTTCCCGTACCAGGCAATCGGCATGAGTCCCAACCCGTTGCATAGCACCGTGCAGGCGAAGCCGGGATCGACCACGCAGATCTCCTCGGCGGCGATGACCAGGTCGACGCAGGAGACGCCGCCCCCGCCGTACTCGGACGGCAGCATGCACATGGCGATCCCGGCGCGGTAGGCCTCGATGTAGGCGGGCTTGGTGAGTTGAAAACCCTTGAGCGGATCGGGTTCTGCGTCGGCTTCGATGATGATGGGTGCCAGGACGTTCTCGGCGAATTCGCGGACCTCGTGCTGCAGTGTGCGCTGCTCCGAGGACATTGTGAAATTGATGGACATTGGGTGTCTCCAGTTCTGCAGGGTTTTCACAGACGACCACTGCTTGGCCCCGTTGCACGAGCTGCGATCGACCATGACAATCCCAAACCGGTATTTCCGATACCGGTTTAATTCTGTTACCGGCGGGCTACCGCGCGTTGCCGATTCCTCACCGCGCAGTTGGGCGACTGTGAGATCTGAGAAACTCCCGGATGCGTTGCGGCCGTCGGTGCTGATCGACGTCGCGGCGTGGGTTGCCGATATCGCAGCGGGAACTGGTGGCGAGGAGGTCATGGGCCTGCAGCCCATCATGTCGGGGCCGCGTCCGGGCCGGTCGGGCTGATCGACGACGTCGGGCACCTTCGATAGTGTCGATGGAGTCGTTCTAGGGCCTGGTGCGCGATGCCACTGCTCTACAGACTGCCGGGCCGGACCGAGCGGGTCGGTGTGGTGGGGTTGAGGTTCGCTTGTTCCGAGAGCGCCGCCACAGAAGTCGAGTTCGCTCGTCATATCGGTACTGCACGAGCCGCGGCCGGTGTCGCATGCCCCAGGATCTCGGTGCTGCGATCAGCGTGCCGTGGCCGATTGTGCTGCTCAGATCGCGGACTCCACGTCTTCGTTGGCAGGCGTCGGTGTGCCGATCGTCGGCCGGGCCGTGGTCCGTGCACGCTTTCGGAATGTGGTCTTACCGGAACGAACGAATTCTGTGGGGCGGATCGAGTGCTCGTACAGTCCTCGCGTCTCGGTGGCCACCACCATGACGTGATTATTGCGACCAGCCTGTTTCGCCTCGAGTAGAGCATTGTCGGCGGCCGACATGGCATCGTCCAATGACGCCGGTGAGACACTGAACTCGCCATAAGCCACTGCCCCGACACTGACGGTCACGGGAATACCGCTCTGGATCTCAAGTGGCAGATGGATTCGTTGGATCAGTGCGCGCGCCTGATCTGCCGGCATCCGCATGACGGCGGCGAACTCGTCACCTCCGATGCGTCCGATGGCGGCGTCGGGCAGGGCGAGGTCCGCGATCCGTCGAGCGAGGTCGCACAGGATGCCGTCTCCGACTGCATGCCCGTGCTCATCGTTGATGTGTTTGAACCGATCGACGTCGATCATGATCAGCGTCACCGGACGCTGAGAGCGGAGGATCTCCGAGGCCGCGATGGAGAAACTACGACGGTTCATTACGCCGGTCAGCGGGTCGGTGTTGGCCCAATCTGTCTGCATGGCCAACGCTTTTTTGAACGTGGATGAGTACGACCGCAGCAACATCACGACCCCGTTCGCGGATATGAGTGAGGCTGTGGCTAGCAGGACGGATGTGCCGTCGTGGGCTCCATGCCGGATGGCGCCCACTGCTAGCCAGATGATGATCGAACTGCTTGCCAGGATATGGCCGAGAATAACGCGTAAGCGGACAAAGTGCGCGACGTAGGCCCCGATGATGGCGAAGAGCACGGTCGCCAGTAGCGCGGTCAATGGATTTCGTAGTAGCAGAAGTGTGATGATCATTCCGACATCGGCGTACGCGACGAAGAGATTGTTCATCGAGGTCGGTCGATGAGCATGCGGTTCCACCGACCACCACGAACGAGCAACCCGCAAACGGGTGATCAGGGCCGCGGCGGGTACTGTGGATACAGCTATTGCCAGAACAGCGACACTCCGCGAGGTCGATCCCTGTGTTCCGTCCGGCGTCGTGGTGGTTAAGAGAGCTAAGATGCCGAAACACACTGTCAGCGCGGCGATGCCCCACCGGGCGACGTAGACGCTGCCGCCACTGAGTGCGATCGATCCACGTGCTGCAGTCCAGACGCTTTTGTCGCGAGATGTTGTGCCGCGTGCGAGGGTGTCGTCCTGCGCCGCATCCTCAGGCGCACTACTGTTCTTCTGGGTGAGCAATCGAAGCACACGCGATGGCACCGTCGGGTTACCTCTCCTTATTGCAGTTGGCGCTGCAATTCTGGTTTCTACACCCCCGATTAGACCTTCTGTATGGTATCCATTCTCGCGCCGCACTTCATGTCTGGTGCGAAAGAATATTCGAGATGATTCTCAAGCAGAAAGTGTCAAACGTCGGCAATTATCGTTGATGGTGCGACATACGTGGAGTGTGCCCAGGGGCTTGCTGATCAACGGCGCACGGTGTACGGCGCCGTCGGTCGTGGGCCGAGCGTTTGCGACGTTGATGAGGAGCGGATAGGCCCGAAAACTCGAGTCTTCGATCGCGCATTTGGGTGCGGAAGCGTATCTGATTGCGGTCGTACAGCCAGGTGCTGGCAGTCTCGGGCGATAGGGCTTGTGCTCACGATTGGCGACTCTGAACCCCGGTGGGGAGTGCTCGGCCCCGGTGCCCTGACGAGGTCTGGGTCGTAGGTGGCGGCGGCCCGGCGGGACCGTGCGGCGCGGACGGATGTCCGTTGATGTCCCGCCGATGTCGGTGACGGCGGCGGGCGTGATCGTCGCGGACAGCATCCGGCCGTCTAGCATCGGAGCCGATCACGAACACACAGCAACCGAACGCTCGTAGACGATGGGGAGGGGCAATGGGCCAGGCCACACCGGTGTACGCCCGTTCGGCCGTGGCCGTTCCCGTCGACGACTGGCGGCACTATCCGCCGCTGGCTCTGCCGAAGATCCTCGACGTCGCCCTCACACAGATCGTCGAGCACGGCTATGACGCCACCAGTGTGCGCACCATCGCCGCCGAGGTCGGCGTGACGGTTCCGGCGCTGTACTACCACTACGAGAACAAGCAGGCGATCCTCGTCGCGCTGTTCGACCACGCGATGAGCACGGTCAGCGCCCACATCGACGCCGCGCTCGCCGAGGCCGGCGACGATCCGGTGCGCCGGCTCTCGGCGCTGGTCGAGGCGACCGCGTTGTATATGGCCAACTACCGGGACCTGGCCTTCTTGGACTCCGAGCGCCGCTCACTGACTGCTGAGAACGGCCGATGGTATCGTGAGCATCGCGACACCATCGACGGACAGTTGCGTGACGCAATCGAAGACGGTTGCCGCGCCGGGGTTTTCGCGACGTCGGTGCCCGACTCTGCGCGGCGGGCGATCTTGTCCATGTGTCAGGGGATCGCGAGCTGGTATTACCCCGACGGGCCCAAGACACCTGCGGAGACGGCAGCGGAGTATGTGCGGATCGCGCTCGCCGCAGTAGAGTTCGGCGCCGCCGACGACAGCTGAGATCCAGGGTTCGGTCAGCCGGTCGACACCTGCTCGACCACTTCGGTCGTCCGGTGGACCGGACATCCGGGGGCGAAGGTACCGAGCTTATCGACCTCGAAGCCGTTGGGGTAGCTGCGGATTCGTGGCATGTTGCGGACCAGGCGGGGTGCGCGCCGGGAGGGCAGCAGTGCGACGACGCGGGCGCGCACGCGGAGTCCGGCGACAGAGAGCTTGCGCGCCAACGCATTCGGCTTGTGGTAGTGGAATGCCTGCAACAGCGGGTCGTCCATCACCGACCGGCTGAAGATGTCGATGAGGGGCGCCGCCGGTTTCGGGTAGAAGGTCGTCATCAGGTGCATCGTCGAGTCCGCGACGCGCCGTGCCCCGGCGTCGAAGGCGAAGTGCGCGGCCTCGTAGTCATCGAGCAGGCGTGCGAAGCCCTCGTAGGTTTCCGGGATGCCGGTGATCCCCATGTGCTTTCCGAGCGAGCGGTAATAGAGCACCGACGCGCGCACTTCCTCGTAGGTCATCCGGCGCCACCCGTAATCATCGATCCACCGTTTGGGAACAACGACGAATGTTGCCAGGACATAACGCATGTCGTCGTTGGTGATGTCGTACATCTTGTGCATCTGGTTGATGCGGCGAATGGCCGCCTTGCCTTGCGGACTGGAAATCCCCTCCAGTAGAGGAACTTCCAGGAGTAAGCCGGTGTCGTCGTAGCGCTTTTGCACGCGTTTGGTGAACTCGCCGGTCTCGTCGAGCAGTCGTCCGATACTCGGTACGGCGTAAGTGCGGAAGAGGGCGAAGCTCAGTGCCTGGTTCATGTCCCAGGGGAACTCGTAGGTGACGAGATTGCGGTAGATCTCGCCGAAGTCGGTGTCGGGGTCGAAGCCGTGGTTGCGGTCGATCCTGAGCATGACTGCCTCCTTGCGTCGTGGCATCGACTATAAGACGACTTATAGTTTTGTGCAAGGGGTCACACAAGGCGCGGGGTGTGGCTCAGCCGGGGAGTCCGAAAGGACGGGCAGAAGTCAGTGGCCGGGGGGCTGGGGTGGGGTCCTGGCCGCGTCGCCGAGTTCGCCGAGCGGACCGATCGCGCTTTGCAGGAACATCCGAAATCCCAGGTCGAGGGCCTCGTAGGAGCGCAGCGTCCCGCTTTCGTATCCGACGAGCAGATACATCGAGATGGTGGCGTACTCCTCGGCGGCGAAGTCGTCGCCGAGGGCCTCGCGGTAGGTCTCGGCGATGAAGTCGCGCCGTTCGAGGTCGACTTCCTCCTGATGCTTGCGGACCTCCGGATCCTGGGCGGCCCATACACGGATGGCCCGCTCGGAATCGTGGGGCAGGGTCAGGCCGACGTCCATCAGTGCCGTGAGGCGTTCGACCGGGTCGGTGACCTTGCGCGCTTCGGCGATCGGCCGCTGGCTCTTCTCCTCGCGCCAATAGGTGATCAGCGCCGAGGTGAACTCGGACCAGTTGTCGAACGCGTGATAGAAGCTGCCGGTGGTGGCGTCGGCGCGGGCGCAGACCGCCGCGAGTTTGAGCGTACCGAATCCGTCCTCGGCGAGGACGGTGAGACCCGCCTCGAGGAACCGCACGCGCGCGTATCGCGACGGCGTCGATCTCCTCTCGCGGGCCATAGGGTCCGATCCTAGTAGCGCCGATCATGTACGCCGTCCGAACATCCAGACGCGGGTGGTGGACCGTCGGCGTCGGCAAACTCGCGGGCCGTCCGGGCCTGCGACATTGTTGATCTGCATCACACCGCCGTGTTACAAACTTAGCGAACGATCAGTCGGTGGTTTGGGTTCTTGCGTGGGCGCACACGCCTCGCCGCAACCCGGGCGCCGTGAATCCTCCGGAGGTTCTCCCCATGCCCGAAGCCGTCATCGTCGACGTCGTCCGCCTTGCCTCCGGCAAGGGCAAGCCCGGCGGCGCACTCTCGCAGACCAAGCCCGTCGAGCTGCTCGCGCACGTGCTGCGCGCACTCGTCGAGCGCAACGACCTCGACCCGGCCCTCGTCGACGACGTCATCGGTGGCTGCGTCGGCCAGGCCGGGGAACAGGCGCTCAACATCTCGCGCACCGCACTGTTGTCGGCCGGATTCCCCGAGTCGGTGCCCGCGACCACCGTCGACCGGCAGTGCGGGTCGAGTCAGCAGGCGGCGCACTTTGCCGCGCAGGGCGTCATCGCGGGTGCGTACGACATCGTGATCGCCGCGGGCGTCGAGTCCATGAGCCGGGTACCGATGGGCTTCACCACCGTCGGGCAGAGCCCGTACGGACCGAGCATTGCCGCTCGTTACCCCGAAGGGCTTGTCGGCCAGGGTATTTCGGCGGAGCTGGTCGCGGCGAAGTGGAAGTTCGACAGGGATGCGGTGGATGCGTTCGCTGCCGAGTCGCATCGACGTGCCGCGCAGGCCGCCGCGGATGGTTTCTTCGCCAAGGAGATCCTGCCGATCGAGGTCGCCGACACCGACGGCAACCGGGTCACCCACGCCGTCGACGAGACGGTGCGCGCACAGACCACCCAGGAGGGTCTGTCCGGACTGAAGTCGTCGTTCTACAGCCCCGAATACGCCGAGCGCTTCCCCGAGATCAACTGGCACATCACCCCCGGCAACTCCTCGCCGCTGACCGACGGTGCCTCCGGGGCGCTGATCATGAGCGACACCATGGCCGCCAAGCTCGGCCTGACGCCGCGTGCCCGCTTCCACGCCTTCTCGCTGGCCGGCGACGACCCGATCTTCATGCTGACCGCGCCGATCCCGGCAACCCACAAGGTGCTCAAGCGCTCGGGCCTGTCGATCGGCGACATCGACGCCTACGAGGTCAACGAGGCTTTCGCGCCGGTGCCGATGGCGTGGGCGCACGAATTCGGCGCCGACCCGGCCAAGCTCAACCCGCGCGGCGGGGCGATCGCCCTCGGCCACGCACTCGGGTCGTCGGGCACCCGACTGCTCTCGACGCTCGTCAATCATCTCGAGGCCACCGGCGGGCGCTATGGTCTGCAGACCATGTGTGAAGGCGCCGGAATGGCCAACGCCACCATCATCGAACGGATCTGAATCCATGAAACGTACAGTCTTCGAGGCCGAGCACGAGCAACTGCGCGCATCCGCCCGCGAATTCCTCGCCCGCGAATGCGCGCCCAACGTCGAGAAGTGGGAGGCCGCAGGGCAGGTCGACCGCGAGGCCTACAAGAAGGCCGGCGACGCCGGACTTCTCGGCTTCAACATCCCCGAGGAGTACGGCGGCGGCGGGGTCACCGACGACTTCCGTTTCAATGCTGTCATCGTCGAGGAATTCGCCCGCTTCGGTAGCGCCGCACCCGGTCTGAGCCTGCAGAACGACGTTCTCGTCCCCTACTTCCTGCACCTGGCCAACGAGGAACAGCGCGCTCGATGGATGCCCGGGATGGCCACGGGCGAAACGATTCTCGCGGTCGCCATGACCGAGCCCGGCGCCGGTAGCGACCTCGCCGGGATCAAGACCTCGGCCCGCCTCGACGGCGACCACTACATCCTCAACGGCTCCAAGACCTTCATCTCCGCCGGCATCAACTCCGATCTGGTGGTGGTCGTGTGCCGCACCAATCCTGATCCGGGCGCCGGCCACAAGGCATTCTCGCTACTCGTCGTCGAACGCGACATGGAGGGCTTCGAGCGGGGCCGCAAGCTCGACAAGATGGGCCTCAAGGCAGCCGACACCGCCGAACTGCACTTCACCGACGTCCGGGTGCCCCGGGAGAATCTCCTCGGCGAGGAGAACAAGGGCTTCTACCACCTCATGCAGAACCTGCCGTCGGAGCGGCTCTCGATCGGCATCGGGGCCATCGCCGGCGCTCGTGCCGTCTTCGAGGAGACGCTGCAGTACACGAAGGACCGCAAGGCTTTCGGGCAACCCATCGGTGCGTTCCAGGCGAATCGGTTCTACCTCGCCGAGATGTCGACCGAACTCGACATCGCCGAGCAGTACATCGACCGCTGCCTGCGCGCCGTCCTCGACGGTGACCTGACCGCCGTCGACGCCGCCAAGAACAAGTGGTGGTGCACCGAACTGGCCAAGAGGGTCATCGACCGCTGCGTGCAGCTGCACGGCGGCTACGGATACATGAATGAGTACAAGGTGTCTCGCACCTACACCGACTCGCGCATCCAGACGATCTTCGGTGGTACCACCGAGATCATGAAGGACCTCATCGGCCGGGATATGGGCCTGTAGGCCCTTCCCCTGGTGGTCGAGGTGCCCGGCGCTCCAGGCGCCGGGCCTCGAGACCTCTTGCGCCGATGCTGGTTTCGTACCAGCGTCGGCTGTCGGTGGTCTCGAGGTTCCTCGCCCCAGGGGGCTCGTCACACCTCGACCATCGGACCAAAGTCCGCCCGGCTCGATCGTGGACCTAACCCACCACGATCCCCGCGACGAGGTTGATCGTCGTCGCCAGGATGACTGCTCCGAAGACGTAGGACAGCAGGCAGTGTCGTAGGGCTACCGACCGGATCTCGCGGTCGGAGACCGAGGTGTCCGATACCTGATAGGTCATTCCGAGGTTGTAGCTGAAGTAGAAGAAGTCGCGAAAGGCCGGCGGGTCGTCGGAGTTGAAGTCGATCCCGCCGGCTTTTCCCTTGGCGTAGTAGAGAAATGCGTATCGGGTTGCGTACATCAGGTGCAGACTCGCCCAGGACAGAAACACCCCCAGTAGGGCGATCGCCGCGGGTATCCAGTGGGCGTGCGAGCCGCCGTCGATGAGTAGTCCGACGATTCCGCCGAGCGCCGAGAGTGCCGCGACCACCACGATCACCTCGTCGACGATGGGACGGAAGTCCTCCCGTCCCACGTGCGCTCGGGTGTCGGCGGCGTCCATGGGCCACAACGCCACCCAGCCGAGAAGGACGAAAACCCCGGCGGTCGTCGCGATTCCGGCGAGGACGCCATGCCCGGCATCCCGGGCGAGTAGGCCGACCCCGACCCCGAGGGCGGCGCCGCACACCACCGACACCAGGACCCGGGGCGCAGCTGTGTTCGGAACGAAGCGCATCACCCCACCATCAGTAGCACCACTGCGTCTGCGCCACTGGCACAACCCGCGACGCCTTCGATGTCACCCGCAACCCGTCCGGTCACGTCGGGTTCGGGATGGGCATTCATCGCGGCACCTCGCCGACCCCACCCACCTGACCATCCCGCCCGGACCACCGGGCACCCTGTAGCCATGTCCACCTGGGAGCTCGTCGCCGTCCTCGTCGCGGGAGTGGGGGCGGGTGCCATCAACGCGCTGGTCGGCAGCGGCACGTTGATCACCTTCCCCACACTCGTGTCCTTCGGGGTGCCACCGGTGACGGCCACGATCTCCAACGCGATCGGTCTGGTCGCCGGCGGGGTGTCGGGAACCTGGGGCTACCGCCGCGAACTGCAGGGACAGTGGCCTCGGCTGCGCTGGCAGATACCCGGCTCCTTCCTCGGCGCATTGCTGGGGTGCTTCCTGCTCCTACATCTGCCGGAGACGGTGTTCGAGAAGGTCGTGCCGGTCCTGCTGGTCGGGGCGCTGATCCTGGTCGTCGCAGGACCACGCATCCAGCGATGGTCGCTGAGTCGATCAGGGATCGTCGGGCATGCCGGAGCCGTCACCGAGGCGTTTCCGCTGAGCCCCACCAGGATCGCAGCAATGACCGCGGCGACCTTCGTGGTCGGCATCTACGGCGGGTACTTCACCGCCGCGCAGGGCATCCTGCTGATCGGGGCGCTCGGCGTGATCGCCCCCGACGACCTCCAGCGCCTCAACGCCGCCAAGAACCTGCTCTCGCTGATCGTGAATGTGGTTGCGGCGGTGACCTACACGATCGTGGCCTTCGACCGCATCGATTGGACCGCGGCCGGGTTGATCGCCGTCGGGTCGCTGGTCGGTGGGGTCCTCGGCGCCCGATACGGGCGTCGGCTCCCGCCGACGGCGTTACGGATCCTCATCGTCGTGGTCGGGCTGATCGGGCTGTGGCGGCTGCTGGCCTGAGCCTGTTCTGCAGCAGTCTGTTCCACATCAGTTCTGTTCCGCTGCGCCGCGATCCGGCGTAGCGTCATTCTTCGATTGTGTTCGACGAGACGAAGGTGAGTGACGACGATGTCCGCAGTGATCGTGGTGGCAACGATTTCCCCGCAACCCGGTAAGGAAGAGGAGGTCCGTGCGGCCATCCTCACCGCCATCGACAAGGTGCACCAGGAGCCGGGCTGCGAGCTGTACGCGCTGCACCAGTCGGCCACCGGCAACGAGTTCGTGATGATCGAGAAGTGGGAATCCGCCGAGGCGCTCCAGGTCCACGGCGGCGCCCCCGCGCTGACCGAGCTCGGAGGCGCGATCGGCGGATTGCTGGCCGGGCCGCTCGACGTCAAGACCTTCACCGCTGTGCCCGCGGGTGATGCGGACAAGGGCGCCCTCTGACCAGGTCCCGCTGACCGCGCCGACAGCGCTCAGTATCCCGCCGACAGCGCCCGTCAGAGCGCTCTCGACGCCCAGCTGGGCGCTGTCGGCGTTGTGACGGGCGCTGTCGGCGGGTTTCGGACGCTCAGTCGCGGGCTGGGACCCGGTCCTCGGCCGCTTCATCGATCACTGCCTCGGTCTGCATGATCTCGGTTTGCACGGCGGCGAATTCCGACGAGCCGGCCTCAGCGTCACGCGCCACGCGTGCGCGCAACCCCAGCACCGAGTGTCGACGACCGTAGAGGGCGTAGACCACGATCCCGACGAGCATCCACACCACGAAACGAATCCAGGTCTCGACGGACAGATTGATCATCAGCCAACCGCAGGCCACGATCGCGACGATCGGCACGAACGGGCTGCCGGGCACCCGGAATCCGCGTTTGAGATCGGGGCGGGTCTTGCGCAGGACGAGGACGCCGGCGCACACCAGGACGAAGGCGAACAGGGTACCGATGTTGACCATCTGCTCCAGGGTCTCGATGGGGAACACCGCGGCGATCACGGCGACGACGACACCCACGATCATGATGATACGCACCGGGTTCCCGGATTTGTTGGTGGTGCCCCACGACCGCGGGATCAAGCCGTCGCGCGACATCGCGAACAGGACTCGGGTCTGCCCGAGCATCATCACCATGACAACGGTCGTCAGACCGGCGAGCGCACCGACGTTGATGGCGGTCTCGGCCCACGTCACCCCATGTGCCTCGAAAGCCGTTGCCAGGGTCGCACTTCCGTCGCTGACCAGCGGGCTGCCGGTGCGCAGTTGCTGATAGTTCACCATGCCGGTCAGCACGATGGTGACCGCCACGTACAGCACGGTGACGATCGCCAGAGAGCCGAGAATGCCACGGGGAATGGACTTCTGCGGGTTCTTGGTCTCCTCGGCGGTGGTCGCTACGACGTCGAATCCGATGAACGCGAAGAACAGCAGGCTCGCCGCCGCCAGCAGGCGTACCACCCGTAGTTGCTGCCGTCGGATCCGCTCAGCATGGCGAACAACGTCTGGTGCAGACCTGACGCCCCGCTCGTGTTTGGTTCGGCGGCAGGCACATACGGACGGTAGTTGTCGGTGTCGATGAAGAAGGCGCCGACGATGATCACCAGCAGCACGACAGCCACCTTGATGGCGGTGATGATGGTGGACACGCGCGAGGACAGTTTCACGCCGAAGGTGAGGGTCAAGGTGATCGCCGCGATGATCAGCACCGCGCCCCAGTCGGCCTTGAACCCGCCGATCGCGATGGTGGTCGACGTGCCGATGAAGTCGGCGAGGTAGAGCGACCACCCCTTGGCCACCACCGAACTGGCCAAGGCGAATTCGAGGATCAGGTCCCAGCCGATCATCCACGCGATGAACTCGCCGAAGGTGGCGTAGGAGAACGTGTAGGCGCTGCCGGCGACGGGCACCGTGGACGCGAACTCCGCATAGCACAGGGCGGCCAGCCCGCAGGCGACCGCGGCGAGGATGAAGGCCAACGAGACCGATGGTCCAGCCAGGTCGCCCGCGGTGCGGGCGGTGAGCGTGAAGATGCCTGCGCCGATGACCACGGCGACGCCGAAGGCGGTCAGGTCACGTGTCGTCAGATCCTTGCGCAACTTGCTGCGCGGTTCATCGGTCTCGGCGATCGATTGCTCGACGGATTTTGTCCGCCATATCCCGGTTCCGGGCATGGGTGTCTCCTCACAGCGGGTTCGCTAGGCGCAGAGCGCATCTGGCTACCGACCCCCAGGGGTGGGCTGTCGGGGCGGGGCGCGCGGGGTCACCGCGTGCACTGTCGCCCGGTCTCGTCGGACAGTCGGAAGCCGGTAGTGCCGTTCATGCAAGCAGTGTGACGTGGGACACGTCGAGAAGAATCGTCGAATCCGCTCGTGAACGCAAAAGATTCAACGAATCCGGGTGATCAGTTCATGTTCTTTGCGCTCACCGATGCCAGGAGCCGAGCACGATCATGGTCTTCGTGCCGGTGGCCTTGCCGCCGCGGCGCAGGTGATTGATCACCTGCTGGAGGTGGCTGTGGTCGCGTGCGCGCACCTTGACGAGCATGTCGGGATCGCCCGCGATCGTGTAGACGGCCTCGACCTCCGGGATGCGCGTCATCTCGGCCATCATCTCGTCGGGCTGCGACGTCCCGACATAGCGGACCTCGGTGAACGCCTCGACGGGTCGGCCCAGCGCCGCGTGGTCGATGGTGGCGGTGAATCCGGTGATGACATTCTGGGCCCGTAGCCGGTCGACGCGACGTTTGGTCGCGGCCACCGACAGATTCACCCGTGACGACAGATCGGAGAAGGTGGCGCGGCCGTCGTCGGACAGCAGTGCCAGCAGCTGAAGATCCACATCGTCGAGCTCGACCATACGCAACAATTTATCGCAGCTGCGGCATAGCTGACAAAGATTTGCGTTGTGAGCGGTAGTTTGCGCCAAGTCCTTGTGGGCCCGTTGTCTGGCTCACTACCGTCCTGCGCCATGACCACAGCATCTTCGGCAGACATCCTCGACGACTTCTCCAACCGCGACTTCGAGCAGATCGTGCTCTGCCGCGATCCCGAAGCCGGCCTCGAATCGGTTATCGCCGTGCATGATACGACCCTCGGCCCATCGCTCGGCGGTGTGCGTATGCGCGCCTACCCCACACAAGCCGACGCGATCGCCGACGCGATGAACCTCGCGCAGGCGATGACCTACAAGGCGGCACTGGCCGGGTTGCCGCTCGGTGGCGGCAAAAGCGTGATCAACGTCGATCCCCGCGTGGCCAACCGTGACGAAATCCTGGTAGCCCACGCGAAATACATTGCCGCCCTGGGTGGCCGCTACATCCCCGGCGTGGACATGGGCACCTCGGTGCGTGATCTCGAACTGATCGGACGCCACGTCGAGGTGGTGTCCAGTCAGCGCGGCGACCCGTCGTATTTCACCGCTCGCGGAGTGGTCCGCAGCATCGAGGTGGCATTGGAGGCATCCGGCCGGTCGGTCGACGGGGCGCGTGTCGCCATCCAGGGTCTGGGCAATGTCGGTCTGCACGCCGCACGCATGCTGGCCGGTGCCGGGGCCCAGGTGTTCGGCGCCGACATCGATCCGCAGCGTGTACGCGGCGCCATGGACGAGATCGGCATCACCGCAGTCGATCTCGACGAGATCCTGCTCTCCGACGTCGACGTCGTCGCACCGTGCGCCGGTGGCGGGGTGATCGACGAGCGGGTGATCGCCGGGATGCGCGCCTCGATCCTGGTGGGAGCCGCCAACAACATGCTCGCCCATTCGGCGCTCGCACGGGACCTGCGCGACCGGGGAATCGTCCACGTCCCCGACTTCGTCGCCAACGCGGGCGGGCTGCTCGCCGTCGAGGCCGAGATCCACGATGGGGAGCAAGGACTGGAAGGCCGGGTCGACGCGATCGCCGACACCGCCCGCGACATCCTTTCTCGCGCAGCATCGACCGATACCGACAGTGTGAGCGTCGCCCTCGCGATGGCCATCGAGATCGTCGAGGGCAAGCGGAAGTACCGGCCGTACTTCGCCGCCGCGCGGTAGTCGCCACCTTCCGATGGTGGCCGTGGCTACCTTCCGATGGCCGAGGTGCACCGAGTCAATTTCGGTGGCCGACGTGCACGTCCGGCCGTGAGTCTGGTTATGTCGATGTCAGAGGTGCAAGCCATGTGACCTCGGAAAGGACTCGCCATGACTCCCGCGCATGATGTCGAAGCAGCACAGATCTCCGTCGACACGGGGCCGCTGACGATCGTCGGCGACCGGTGGGGCGCTCGGGGTGAGTCGGCTCCGATCGTCATGCTCCATGGTGGTGGTCAGACCAGGCATTCGTGGGATCGGAGCGCGAAAGCGCTGGCTGAGCAGGGGCGCGAGGTGTACACCTTCGATTCCCGGGGGCATGGTGACAGTTCTTGGGCGCCCGATGGCAACTATGCGCTCGACGGCTTTGTCGACGATCTTGTCGCGATACTCGCCACCCTGCCGGCCAAGCCGGTGCTGATCGGCGCGTCGCTGGGCGGGATCACCAGCCTGTGCGTCGCCGGCGAGCATCCCGACCTCGCCTCGGCACTGGTGATGGTGGATGTGGTCGTCGACGTCGAACCCGAGGGGATCGACCGGATCAAGACGTTCATGACCGACCACATCGACGGCTTTGCGTCGTTGGAGGAGGTCGCCGACGCGATCGCCGCATACAACCCGACGCGTCGACGCCCCAAGAATCTCGACGGGCTGCGCAAGAACGTCCGGCTGCGTGAGGACGGCCGCTGGTACTGGCATTGGGACCCGGCGTTCATTGCCTCCGATGACGATGAGCCGCGCCGGCACACCGATCCTGCTCGACTCACCGCGGCGGCACGCCAGGTCACGATCCCCACGTTGATCGTGCGCGGCGGAAAGTCGGACGTGGTCAGCGATTCCGGAATCGAGTCCATGAAAGCCCTTGTCCCGCAGGCGGAGATCGCCGACGTCAGTGCGGCCGGACACATGGTCGCCGGTGACGACAATCAGGTGTTCGCCGGGGCGATCGAGGAGTTCTTGGTGCGGCATCAGCTCTGAGAGACTGCACACCGTCCCCTACTCGGCGGTCGGAATCAGTGATTCGATCTCTCCCGCAAGCCGATTCATTGCCTGCTCCAGCGCCGCGGTGTCGGATCCGAGGTTGCTCTGCTCGAAGCCGACGAGCAGATAGACGGCCCAGTGCGCGAACAGATCACCGGCGTCGCGGTCGCCGGTGATCTCGGCGACCGCGGATGCCACCGCATCGAAACGTTGTCGGTCCACGTCTGCCTGTACTCCGCGGACGGCGGTATCGAGGCGACTCCACGTCCGAATGGCGGCTTCGGCGCCATGGGGGAGTGACACCCCGATCTCGATGATGTGTCGCAGCCGAGCCCACGGATCGGGTTCGCTGTCCAAGCCGGCGATCAACCGCACCGTCCGATCCTCCCGCCAGTACTCGATGAGGCCGGTCGTATAGGCCGACCATTTCGGAAAGTAGTGATAGAACGACCCGGAGGTGACGCCGGATCTCCGGCATACCTCTGCGAGCTTCAGGCCGCCGAAGCCCAGGTCGGAGAGGATCGCGAGCCCCGTCTCGTAGTACGCGTCGGGGGAGTGATTTGTCGACACCGCGGCTCCTCGTGTGTTCGGCCCGAGATCGGGGCTTGTCCATAAGTGAACTTATGCTATGGTCTTTGTGACTCAGCTCATAGTCAAGCCCTGAAGATTTCCGCAGCGCAGGGACGGTCTGTGGACTGTTTTGAATCGAAGTTATATTTTAATCAGGAGGACAGAGTCATGGCGTTCGCAGACGCGGCAGAGGTCAGGAAGTACATCGGCGGGATCTTTGAGACCGCATTCGACGATGCGGAGATCGGGCCGAAGCTCGTCGACAGCGGGCTGGTGTTCGCCTTCGACTTCACCGCACCGGAGGCGGTGGTGGTCGTCGACGCGGTGAACAAGAAGGTCTATGACGGTTTTGAGGGAAGCCCTGAGCCACACGCCACCATGGCGATGCCCGCCGACACGGGGAACGCCTACTGGCAGGGCAAGGTGAATCTCCCGCTGGCCATGGCCAAGAAGAAGATCTCGGTCAGTGGCAACGTCGCGAGTCTGCTCAAGCTGGCTCCGCTCGGCAAGAAGCTGTTTCCGGTCTACATCGACAACCTCACGACCGACGGCCGCAAAGACCTTCTGGTCTGAGAGCGCCCACCCGAGGTCATCGGTGGCGAAACGGTCGAGTTGCAACAAGGAGGAATCTGAATGTATCCCGGCACTCATGCTGCGGTGAATCCCGACAAGCCGGCGATCATCATGGCGGGTAGTGGACACACCGTCACCTACGGCGAGCTGGAACAACGGTCGGCGGCACTCGCGGCAGCACTGCGCGACAATGGACTTGCCAAGGGCGACGTCATCGCCGTGCTCTCGGAGAACACCGCCGAGGTACTGGAGCTTTACTGGGCAGCGATCAGGTCAGGGCTCTATATCACCGCGGTGAATCGGCACCTCGCACCCGGCGAGGTTGCCTACATCATCAGCGACAGTGGTGCGAAAGTGCTGTTCGCATCGGCGAGGCTGGGTGAACTGGCGACCAAGGCGGTGGCCGAGGTCGGCGAGACGGATCTGGCGACGTTCGCCTTCGGTGGGCAGATCGACGGTTTCGGACGGTACGACGACCTGCTCGTCGCCGACGTGAACCCGTTGGTCGATCAGCCCAGAGGCTCGGAGATGCTGTATTCGTCCGGAACGACCGGCCGACCCAAGGGGATCAAGCCCACCTTGCTTCCCATCCAGGTTGACCAACCCGGCGACCCGATCACCGGCCTCGTTCAACACGTCTTCAAGGTCACCGACGCCGACGTGTACCTCTCGCCGGCCCCGATGTATCACGCTGCCCCCCTGAAGTGGTGCGGAGCGGTGCATGCGCTGGGTGGAACCGTGGTGGTGATGGAGAAGTTCGATGCGGAAAAGGCGTTGGCGGCCATCGAGAAGTACCGGGTCACCATCACCCAGATGGTGCCGACGATGTTCGTTCGGATGCTACAACTACCGGCGAGAACGCGTGATGCCTATGACATCTCGAGTATGCGGGTCGCCGTCCACGCCGCTGCACCGTGTCCGCCCGAGGTGAAGCAGTCGATGATCGACTGGTGGGGTCCCATCCTGGTCGAGTACTACAGCGCCACAGAGCAACACGGCACCACGATCATCACCACTCAGGAGTGGCTGACCAAGCGGGGTTCGGTGGGCAAGTCGGCGCTCGGCCCGGTGCACATCTGCGACGACGGCGGCAACGAGCTGGCGACCGGAGAAGTCGGCCAGGTGTATTTCGAACGGGAGACGCGGCCGTTCACGTATCACAATGATCCCGAGAAGACCAGAGATGCGCAGCATCCGGAACACGAGAACTGGACCACCGTCGGCGATCTCGGATATGTCGACGAGGACGGATATCTGTTCCTGACCGATCGCAAGGCGTTCATGATCATCTCCGGCGGCGTGAACATCTACCCGCAGGAGATCGAGAATGTCCTGACCCTGCACCCGAAGGTCTTCGACGTCGCAGTGATCGGCGTGCCCGACGCCGAGATGGGCCAACAGGTCAAGGCGGTGGTCGCACTGCGCGACGGTGAAGTTCCTTCCGACGATCTCGCCGCCGAGATCATCGAGTACACGCGAGAACGGATCGCACATTTCAAGGCTCCCCGATCGGTCGATTTCGTCGACGAGCTGCCGCGAACCGCCACCGGAAAATTGATCAAGCGGGATATCGAAAAGAACTACCTCGTGGAAAGTGGTGCGTGACATGACCAGTACTCTGCACAGCCCGGCTCGGCCCTATGACGAACTGAGTATCTCGGGTCTCGACTTCTGGGCGCAGACCGCCGAGGAACGAGAGAAGACGTTCGCCCTCTTGCGGGCGCAGCGCCCGATCAGTTGGCACGCACCGCTCGAGGGGGCCATCATGCCCCCGGAGAACGACGGCGTCTGGGTGGTTACTTCCCACGAACTCATCTCCGAGGTGAGCAAGCATCCGGAATTGTATTGTTCTGGACAGGGTTTCCAGTTCGAGGAGATACCCGACGACGTGCTGTCGGCTGCGGGTTCGTTCCTGGGTATGGACGACCCGCGGCATGCGGCTCTGCGCAAGCTGGTCAGCTCGGCGTTCACGCCCAAACAGGTCAAGAAGATTCACGAGCAGATCAAGAACCAGTCGCGAATCATCGTGGACCAGTTGATCGAGAAGGGCGAGGGCGACTTCGTCGACGTCGTGTCCAAGCGTCTACCCATGTGGACCATCTACGAAATGATGGGTCTGGAAGACCTCGACAAGCGTGAAGAGGCCGCTCATCATGCCGATGGCATGGTGTCGTGGGCCGACGAGGACGTCGCCGCCGGACGGGAACCGGGAGAGGTTCTCAACGAATCCCTGGTCGGGCTGCTGTCGATGGGATTCGAATTCGCCGAAGAGCGCCGCACGCATCCGAAGGCCGACCTCATGACCGGGCTCGTGCAGGCCGAGGTCGACGGCGAAGCACTCACCGACGAGGAGATCGCCTCGTTCTTCGTGCTGTTGTCGGTGGCAGGCAACGACACCACACGCAACACGATCAGCCTCACCACCAAGGCCTTCCAGGACTTCCCCGATCAACGTACGTACTTGCTCGACGATTTTGCGGGACGCATCAAGCCGGCGGTCGAGGAGTTCGTGCGGTGGGCTTCGCCGGTGATGACCTTCCGTCGCACGGCCACTGAAGACACGGTGCTCGGCGGTCAGGAGATCAAGGCGGGCGAGTGGGTGGCGATGGTGTACTCCTCCGGCAACCGTGACGAAGCGGTATTCGAGAACCCAAACCGGTTCGACATCAAGCGCTGGCCCAACCCGCACGTCGGGTTCGGTGGCGGAGGACCACATTTCTGCATGGGCAGCTTCGTCGCGAAGATGCAGTTGACCGAGCTCTTCGATCAACTGCTGCACCGTGCGCCCACCTTGCGCGTCGGCGAGCCGGAGTACCTCACCGGCAACTTCGTCCGCGCGGTCAAGTCCATGCCCTACACCCTCTGACAGGAGTTCCTCTCATGACCGATCTCTCCAACAAACGAATCGTGGTCACCGGAGCGGCATCCGGAATCGGTGCCGCCACCGCCGAGCGACTTCTGGGTGCCGGCGCCGAAGTGCACAGTCTCGATCGCAACACTCCGACGGTCGCGGTCACCAGCCACACCGAGGTGGATCTCGCCAATCCCAACAGCATCGATGCCGCTCTGGAAAAGCTGGACGGCTCCTTCGACGGTCTGTTGAACATCGCCGGTATCCCGGGAACCGCCCCGTCGGATCTGGTTCTGGCCGTGAACTCGCTCGCTGTTCGCCACCTGAGTGAGGCCTTCTTCGAACGCCTCAACCCCGGTGGATCGGTGACCATCGTGAGCTCCACCGCCGGCTTCGGCTGGGCCGATCGTCTCGAGCAGATCCGAGATCTGCTGGCCACCGACACCTTCGAGGACGGCGTCGCCTGGTTCAAGGAACACCCCCAGCAGGGCAACACCTACAACTTCTCGAAGGAGGTCACGACCGTCTACACCATGTCGATGGGATTGGCCTTCGCGGAGATGGGATTCCGCATCAATGCCGTGCTTCCCGGCCCCGTGGAGACACCGATCCTCGTCGACTTCGAGGAGTCGATGGGCAAGGACACCCTCGACGGCTTGCGAAACCTGTTGGGACGACACGCAGAACCGGGTGACATCGCCGACGTACTGGTGTTCCTGGCGTCAGACGATGCCCGATGGATCAACGGGCAGGCGATCGCCGTCGACGGCGGTGTGACAGGTGCCGTGCTCTCCGGCGTGGTTCCGGCGCCCGAGATCTGAGACGCGACATGGCCACTCCTCTCACCGCCCGACAGTCCACCGCATCCCCGGTTGCCGAACAGGTCGACGCCTTGCGTTCGACGTTCGCGTCCGGCACCACACGTCCCTATGCTTGGCGTATCCGGCAGCTCGAAAGCATCGAGCGGTTGCTCGCCGAACGTGAGTCCGACATCGCCGCAGCGCTGGCCGCCGACCTCGGACGCAGCGCCGAGGAGGCATGGCTCGGCGACATCGCCTCCACGGCCGGAGAGGCGTCCTACGCACGCAAGCACCTCAAGAAGTGGATGAGGAAGCGGCGAGTGCGCTTGCCGCTCAACCAGTTGCCGGGGCGCGGATGGGTGCAGTACGAACCACTAGGCGTCGTTCTGGTGATCGGCCCGTGGAACTACCCGGTGTATCTCACCCTAGGTCCCTTGATCGCGGCAGTCGCGGCAGGCAACTGCGCGGTGCTCAAGCCGTCGGAGCTGGCGCCGGCGACATCGGCTTTGCTGGCTTCGCTGGTTCCCCTGTACCTCGACCCGTCCGCGGTGAGTGTCATCGAGGGTGACGCCGCGGTCACCCAGGAGCTGCTCTCACTCGGCTTCGACCACGCCGTCTTCACCGGTGGTACCGAGATCGGCAAGAAGATCATGGCCGCGGCGGCGCCCACATTGACACCGGTAACCCTCGAACTCGGGGGGAAGAGTCCGGTGATCGTGGCCGAGGACGCCGATCTGGACGTCGCGGCACGACGCATCGCATGGGTGAAACTGCTCAACTCCGGGCAGACCTGTATCGCACCGGACTACGTTCTTGCGCATCGGTCGATCGCCGAGCAACTGATCGCGAGAATCACCGCAACGATTGCCGAATTCCGCTCGGACGCATCGGATGACACTCTGCCGATCGTCAACGAGCGACAGCATGCGCGTCTGACCGGCTATCTCTCGCAGACCAGCGGTCGGGTCCTCGGCGGTGCCGCTGACGAATCCCGACGCCGACTCCAACCCACGGTGGTCGTCGATCCCGATCCGCAAGAACCACTGATGACCGACGAGATCTTCGGACCGATCCTGCCCGTTCTGACCGTCGACTCCATCGATGCCGCAGTCGAATTCGTGAACGCCAGGCCCAAACCGCTGGCGATGTACGCGTTCACGTCGTCGAAGCGGACTGCGTCACACCTGACGGAGTCGATCTCCTCCGGCGGTGCGGTCATCAATCACATCGCCATGCACTGTCTGGTGCCGGCATTGCCGTTCGGTGGGGTCGGTGACTCGGGAATCGGTGACTATCACGGTAGTTGGGGATTCGAGCGACTGAGCCACCGCAAGGCGGTGCTCTCGAAGTCGGCCAAACCCGATCCGCGCCTGGTCTATCCGCCCTACTCGGCGCGTGACCTCAAGCTCATGCGCAAGCTGTTCTGATCCCAGCGCCGGCCGCTCAGACGCCGTCCACTCAGCCTGCGTCCAAGGAGGAATCAATGAAAGTACATCTCGACAGAACCAAATGCACCGGCCTAGGAATCTGTGAGTCGTTGGCACCCGAATTCTTCGAAATCGGTGATGACGGAACGCTGTTGATACTCAAGGAGGAGATCTCCGATGTCGAGCTACAGGAAGTCGAGGAAGCCGTGGCCGGCTGCCCCACCGAAGCCCTCCGGATTGACAAGGACTGAGAGATGCTGAGTCTTGATGGGCGCGTCGTCGCAATCACCGGGGCCGGCGGCGGCCTGGGCCGGGAATATGCGCTGACCGCGGCAGCGCAGGGTGCTCGCGTGGTGGTCAACGACCTCGGTGGCGCGCGGGACGGATCCGGCTCCGGCTCGTCGATGGCGGATACCGTGGTCGAGGAGATCCGCTCCCGCGGCGGGACGGCGGTTGCCAACTACGACAACATCGCGACCCATGAGGGTGGCCTCGCCTTGATCGGTACCGCTCTCGATTCCTTCGGCAGCATCGACGGCGTCGTCCACAACGCCGGCATTCTTCGCGACAGCAGCTTCGCGAAGATGACGGAGGAGAACTGGGATGCGGTACTCAAGGTGCACCTGTACGGCGGCTTTCACGTGATCAGTGCGGCGTGGCCGCACTTCCGGAGTCAGAAGCACGGCCGGATCGTGGTCGCGACGTCGACGAGCGGGCTGTACGGGAATTTCGGGCAGGCCAATTACGGAGCAGCCAAAGCCGGGCTGTTCGGTCTCGTCAACACCCTCTCGATCGAGGGTGCCAAGTCTGGCATCACCGCGAATGCCGTTGCACCGCTGGCCGCGACCCGCATGACGGCCGACGTCGCACCTGCCGAGGTGCTGGACAAGCTCCCGCCTGCGCACGTGGCGCCGGTGGTGGTGCACCTGCTCGGAGATGCGTGCACCGACTCCGGAGAGGTGTTCGTCGTCGGGGGAGGTCTGGTCCAACGAGTGGAACTCTTTGCGAACAAGGGAGTCACCTTCGCCGAACCCCCGACCGTCGACGAGGTCGCCGCGAGGTGGGACGAGATCACCGACATGAACGAAGCCGTCCCGGGAACCAATCCACTCGGGTGAGGTATGCCCGCCAATCGAAAAGGAAGATCAGTGACAACAGCAGTGAAGAACACGGCCGACGTCATCGTCGTCGGCGCCGGGCACAACGGCATGGTGTCCGCGGCATACCTGGCTCAAGCAGGACTCGACGTGCTCGTGGTGGAGGCCTCACCGACGATCGGTGGCATGACCTCGACCAACCCCTTCGAGCCGGAGGCTCCGGGATACACCATCAACGAGGCATCGATGCAGGCGTCGCTATTCCGTACGACGACCATCGACAAGGACCTCGGTCTCTCGTCGAAATTCGGCCTACGGCAGACCGTCATCGATCCCGCGCATGTCCAACTCAATTACGACGGAACATCATTGGCGTTGTGGCGTGATCCCCGCCGTACCGCCGATGAGTTGCGGTACTTTTCTCCGTCGGACGCCGAGGCGCTCATCGACCTCTATCGCGTGATCGACGCGGCCGTTGAGATCGGGCTGCCGTTGATGCAGACCAGCCCGGTGACGCCCGACATCAAGAAGGTGTTACAGGCGGCCAAGGGCATGGCGAAGAACCGCAAGGAACTCGCCGCGATCGGCCGATGGATGGCGTCCTCGCAGGTCGAGGCCATAGAGGACAGCTTCGAAAGCGACGCCATCCGGGCGCCGTTGACCATCGCCCTGCCGTTCATGCCGTTCGACGCCGATCTCTCGGGATGGTCACTGATCTACCTCGGGGTTCTCAGCAAATACGGGGTCTCGATGTTCCACGGCGGAACCGGCGCATTCCCGGCGGCACTGGCCAAGAGCGTGAAGTCCCACGGAGGCCGTATCCGCACCAGCGCGCCGGTCGAGCAGCTACTCGTGCACAACGGAAAGGTGACCGGGGTGCGACTCCGGGGTGGTGAAGAACTCCTGGCACGACGTGCCGTCCTCACCGCGTGCAGCCCGAAGACGACGCTGACCCGGTTGCTGCCCGACGGTGTCCTGCCCCGGGTGCTCAAGAACAAGGCCGAGAAGATCCCGACCCGCAGGCGCGGTATCGCCGACTACAAGCTCAATGTCGCTCTGAGCGGCAAGATCTCGATGGAGAAGCACGAGAAGTGGCGCGGTGACGGGATCGATCTCCGACTCGGATGCAACTCATTCAACACCTATCAGGAGAGCCTCGATGCGGCCAAGGCGTGCGTGCGGGGCGACGTACCGGACCACATTCCCGGGCTCGGTCACGCGACAACGGCTTTCGACAAGGGCTTCGCCCCGGATGGCTGTGACATCTTCTGGTTCTGGACCGGACTGACCCCTACGGACCCGCGGATCGGCTGGGATGAGGCGAAGAAGCAGATCACCGAACGCGTCATCAACGATGCGTCCCACTACTATCAGGGAATCGAATCGCTGGAGGTGGCGCGCCGAGATCTCGCGCTCCCCGATATCGAGGAGAGGTTCTGGGCGATCGACGGCAGTGTGTACCACGTCGATCCGGTGATCTCGCGATTCGGGCCGCTCAAGCCGGCAGACAAGTTCGCGGGGTATCGCACGCCGATTCCGGGGCTCTACCTCACGGGCGCAGGCACACACCCGGTGGCGGGAATCTCCGGTATGCCCGGCCAGAATGCCGCGCACACGATGCTCAAGGACTTCCGTAACGAAGACAACGGAAGCCTCGGTGACCGCGTGCGGTCGGCCGCGCTCCGCGAGAACACACTCGCTGCGCGTTATGAAAAGGCTTCTGTCGCAAGCCAGTAGGTAGACACGCAAGTGCCGAGACGGTGGTGTCCCCAGGTGGGCGCCGCCGTCTTGGTTTGTCCGCCAACGGGTCCGAGTGATGGTCGCGAAAGAGATGTTGTTGAACCGGGTTGACCATATGTGGACTTATGCTAAGGTCCCATGTGACCCGGGACACACAGGGGATCGATATCCACGAAATTTAATTGAAAGTCAATTAACCGGCCAGACGTCCACGAATGGCCGGCTCAGGGGAAGAGGTGAGGATGCAAGGCCTCAGCATGGGCGCGTCAGAAGCGGTGGCCCCGCCACCGGTGCTGACGGGTGCCGGTGACGTGGTGGCACGCGCCGGCAGAAGCATTGTCCGCTATGTCAAGACCGTACCGGCCAAGTCGTTGGCGACCATCGGCCGCGCGGCTCGGCTGGCGGTCGAAGTGGTGTGGTACGCGATCACCGGCGTGTTCCGTGCACGCATCCCGATGGTGGAAACACTCGAACAGGCGTGGTTCCTCCTCACCGTGACCGCCCTGCCCGCAGTACTCATCGCGCTGCCGTTCGGGACCGAGATCTCGATCCAGGTCGGCGCGGTGGTGAACCAGGTGGGCGCCAAGTCCCTGGCCGGTGCGGCCAGCGGAATCGGCGTGATCTCGCAGGGTGCTCCCATCGCCGCCGGACTCCTGATGGGCGGAGCTGCTGCCTCGGCAATCGCCGCCGACCTCGGCGCGCGTTCGATTCGGGAAGAGATCGACGCGATGCGGGTGATGGGCGTCGATCCGGTTCAGCGGCTTGTTCTTCCGCGCTTCCTAGCAATTCTCATCATCTCCCCGATTCTCTGCGTCATCATCGTCGCCTCGGCTGTGGCAGCGGGCTTCTCCCTGGCGATCACGATCAACGGGGTGATCCCGGGCAGCTTCTGGCAATCGTTCGGCGCCTTCGCGACACAGACCGACTTCTTCTTCGCGATCATCAAGACGATGCTCTTCGGGATGGAGGTCGTCATCATTGCCAGTCTCCGCGGGCTCGAGGCGAAAGGCGGGCCGCGCGGCGTCGCCGACGGTGTGAACGCCTCGGTGGTCCTGGGGTTCGTCGCGGTGTTCATCACCAACCTGATGACCACCCAGATCCAGTCCATGTTCTTTCCGAGTCAGGTCGGGTGAGGCGAGGTGACCGCTCCGAGTTCGTATTCGACTCAGCGCCTGCTCGCCCGCGGTGGACGCCTGCTGAGCACGAGCGTCTTCAACGTCGGTGAGGGAATCGGTCGGTGGACTCTGTTCACCGTACAGACGATCATCTCGATCCCGTTCACCCTCAAGCACTATCGCAAGCAAACCGTCCGCACCATGAACAGCATGGCCTGGGGACGCGGATCGATCATCGTCGACGGCGGGGTCATCTCCCTGCTCGTCGTCCTGGGTGTGGCCATCGGGATCGCCGTTGCCATCGAGGCCTACAACACCCTGAACCTCATCGGCTTCGGACCATTGACCGGCGTGATCGGCGCCTTCCTCAACATCCGCGAGATGGGCCCGATCATGACCGGTATCGGTTTTGCCGCCCAGGTGGGGTGCCGCATGACCGCCGAGATCGGGTCGATGCGTATTGCCGAGGAGATCGACGCCACCGAGACACTCGGCATCCGGTCGATCCCCTTCGTCGTCGGCACCCGTCTGATCGGCGGCATGCTCTGCGTGATCCCGGGATACCTGCTCAGCCTTGCCATCGGATTCCTCACCGCGGGAACGTTCGTCAAGGTGGTCCAGGGCGCGCCGGCTGGAACCTACGACCACTACTTCAGCCAGTTCCTCGATCCGGTCGAGGTGTTCTACTCACTGGTCAAGGCCGTGACGTTCTGTGCGGTGGTGACGATCATCCACTGCTACTACGGATTCTTCGCCTCCGGTGGACCGGAAGGGGTCGGGCGTGCGTCCGGGCGTGCGATCCGAGCCAGCCTGGTGTTGATCATCGTGATGAATCTGTTGATGACGATCGTGCTGTGGGGTCTTCATCCCGACCTGGTGTTCAAGGGGTGATGATCGATGGTCTCAGGATTTCTCATCGGCTCCGAGCAACATCGGAAGCACGTGCTTCGCAAGACGGGTCTGTTCGTGGTCATCGCCGTGGTGATTGTCGGGGTGATTTTCGGATACATCGTGCCTGCCCTGACCCCGCGTGACCACAGCCTCATGAGTGTCACGATCGATGTTCCTGCGGTGGGCCCGGGCGTCGAGGACGGCACCGAGGTCGTGCTCCGGGGCGCCCCGATCGGCAAGGTCACCGGGTTGCACGTGAACAGCGACGGAACATCGTCGATCACAGTGGATCTCGAGCGCTCGCTCGCACAGGGTATGGGCCAGGACTTCGTCGTTGACTTCCGGCCGAAGAATTACTTCGGCATCACGGGTATCAGTGTGGTGAATCCCGGTGACCCGGCCTCCGGTGAACTGACCGACGGCGACCATGTCACCCGACGCGATATCGGCGACTACACGATGTCGACGATGATCGAGCAGGGATCCGACGTCGCCAACGGAACCCTGATGCCCGACACCATGAATGCGATCAAGAGGGTATTGGTCTACACCGCTGCGTTCCAACCGCTGATCCACACGGGGGTCGTGTTCGCCGACGTGGTCGCCCGTACCCAGCAACAGACCCCGGCATATCTCCTCGACCGCTACAACGACATCGTCACTGCGCTACCACCTTTCGCCGACGGTGCCTTGTCAGCGATCGACAGCTTCTACAACAGTGCGCTGCGTCCGGCAGGCGACGAGGTACAGAACAACTTCACCATCACCCTCAAGGCCATCTCCGACAACTTCTTCTCGATGGTCGGTCGGCTGTTGAAGTCCAACCAGGGCAACCTCACCCCGCTGGTCGACACGATCACCTCGGCGGCGAGTGTGCTCCCGGCAGTGGGCGAGGGCGTGGTCACTCCGGTCACGGTCAGCGACCTGGTCTCCCGGCTCGACGGTGCCTTCACCCAGGGCGCAGACGGGCAGCAGGTGCTCAAGATCAAGCTCGCGTTGCAGAGCCTGCCCGCCATGGCCGGCCCGATCGCCGGCCTGCCGACAGGAGGGCGTTGAGCGATGAGACATCGACTGATGAGCGCCTCCCGAATCATCAAGCCGCTCTGGAAATTGGTTGCGGCGGCAGCGGTGGCACTGGTCCTGTTCGTCGTGATCATCAACGGGATCAAGAGTCCCGTCGACACACCGACGAGTGCGTACACCGCCGAGTTCACCGACGCCTCCGGCTTGCGCCCCAACGCCGATGTACGCATCCGGGGTGTCAAGGTGGGCAAGGTGACGGCGATCGACTTGTCACAGAACAGCGACAACGTCGCGGTGGCCACGGTGAGCTTCACCCTGGCCGCTGACCATCACCTGACCGACAAGTCCAAGGCCGCGGTCAAGTACGCCAACCTTTCCGGCGTGCGTTATCTCGACGTTTCCGGCGCCGACGACTCCGGCGCGCAGGTGCGAGACCTGGGGGTGGACAACACCATTCCCTCATTCGACATCACCGAGTTGTTCAACGGGTTGCAGCCGGTATTGCAGACCTTGAGTCCCCAGGAGATCAACGAATTCTCCAACAACGCGGTCACGTTGATGCAGGGTGATGGCAGTGGGTTGGGTCCGATGCTCGAGAGCATCAACACCTTGAGCCGCTACACGGCGGATCGCAGCAAGATCATCTCCACGCTCGTGACCAATATGTCGCGGATCTCGGAGACGCTCGGGGGAAAATCACCCCAGATCATCGAATTCCTCCACGACATCGAGCGGCCGGTGGATTCCACCTTGACGGTCCTCGACGAGTTCCGGAAGGCCAGTCTGTACGGACCGGCGTTCACCGGCACGGTGAACTCGATCTTGTCCGGGCTGGGAATAGAGCCGACCACCAACATCGACGGTGAACTGTCCAAGGCCTTTCCGACGGTGGACAGCTTGTGGAAGTCCCTACAGATGCTGCCCACGGTCTTCGAGGGCCTTCAGGTGCCCGCCTCGAGCCCGACCAACACCTGTTCGCACGGCGAGTTGCCGCTGCCTGCCCTCGGCAAGGTCCTGATCAACGGAAGTGGGGTGATCGTATGTCGCAGCTGAGGAGATTCCGCGAACGACTGGCCGAGAACGACCTGCTGGCAGGCTTGATCGCGGTGCTGGTGATCGCAGCGGTCGTGGCCGGTGTGGCGTACTACTACCTGTCGCCTCCCGGACGACAAGAGATCAGCTTCACGACCCGCGATGCGTCGTCGGTCGCCGGCGGCGAAGACGTCCGTGTTGCGGGAGTGTCGGTGGGCAAGGTCGAACGAGTCTCACTCGGCGACAAGAACGTCCAGGTCACCCTCGACGTCGACAGCAAGGTGCACATCGGAGACGCCACACGGGTCAAGGTGCAGTTGCTGACCGCAGTCGGAGGCTACTTCGTCAGTCTGATCCCCGGCGGAAAGGTGACCGACGACTCCAGCACCATCGCGGCCGATCGGGTCTCGGTGCCGTACACCATCGCCGACACCCTCCAGGAACTGCCACGCATCACCGACAACGTGAACGGAAAGCCGATCGATCAGTCCCTGCAACAGGTGGCGGACGGGCTGAGTCAGGCCAACCCGTCGATTCGCAACGCGATCGACGGACTTCAGACCTTGTCGACCGTCATGGACGATCAGAAGGTCCAGGTAAGGTCCATCCTGGACATGGCGAACGAATACCTGACGACCTTCGACAACAGTCGCGACTTCGTCTTCGAGCTCGTCCGGAAGGTGAATATCGCTCTGTCGCAGTACTACACCTATCGAGCCGGGTTCTCCCAGGCGTACAAAGGGCTTGGTGGCGTACTCGAACGTGTCGGCGTGCTGGCGCAGTTCTACCTCAATCACACCGATCAGGTGTATCCGGCGGTCGTGGCCGCCCGTGACACGCTGAGGCGCCTCAACGACACCACCTCCGGGTTCATCAATCAATTGGTACCGCTGCGTGATCAGTTGATGCGGCTGATCGGGCCTGCAAATGCGGCCGACCAGAATGCCGGGTTCGTCCTCGACGCCACATCGATGTGTCTACCGGTTCCGGGAAGGGCATGCTGATGAAGCGAAAAGTGTTGTGGTCATTGATCGTTCTGGTATGTGTCGCTCTGGTGGTCGTCGGTGGCGTGACGATCGGCCGCGGTGACGCCAAGAGCTCCACAGCTCAGTCGGGGTATTGTGCGATCCTCCCCGACACAATCGGACTCTATGCCGGGAATCTCGTGACGACGATGGGTTATCCCATCGGCAAGATCACCTCGATCACACCGTCGGACAGTGGGGTGCGCGTGGAATTCTCCCTCGACGGGTCCCATTCGGTCCCCGCGGACGCCAAGGCGGTCACCCGGTCGAAGTCGATCCTCGCCGATCGATCCCTCGAACTGATCGGGGACGGCAACGGACCCGCTCTGTCGCCGGGACAATGCATTTCGATCTCGAACGCCTATACGCCGAAGAGTATCTCGCAGATCACCGGTTCGGCGGCCGACCTGATCGACCAGATCGCACCGAACGGGAACACTCGAGCCGTCGAGGGATCGATCGATCAGATGTCCACTGCGGTCGCCGGCACCGGACCCGACGTCGCATCGTTGATGACGACGGCTGCGGCCGCCGTGCAGTCGCCGGAACGGATGATCTCCGATATCGGCTCCATCATCACCTCCACCGCACCACTCACCGGTGATGCGTTGGCGCGGTGGTCGGACGTCGCCTCCATCATCAACAAGTTGCCGGCGGCGACCGACACCGGTGCACGAGTGCTGTGGCCCGGCGCGGTCCACATGATCTACGGGATGACGCCGGTGCTGCAAGCCATCTATGACTTCGTCCCGAAGTACGGCCCAGAGTTCTTCGCACTTCTCGACTTCCTGCCCGGTCCGATCCACATCGCGGCAACCAGTGTCGGCAGCATCCAGAAGGCGTTGACCGCGCTGCCGGTCCTCGCCTCAACCGCGACACTCGTCTCCCGACGTGACCAGGGCGCCGGAGTGCAGGTGGCCGCGCCGTGGGTGCGAGTCCGCAGCGCGGACGCAAACCTGCTCTGCCGCAACCTCAACGCTCAACAGAAAGGCAGCTGCGTGGTCGACGACGGCCAGGCTCGTACCGCCCGCATCGGGGCACTCGATCTCCTCATGGGGGTGGCGCGATGATCGCGAATCCGCGCACGGCGCGAACTGTTGGTCGGATCACGTTACCGGCGGTGCTCGTGGTGTTCATGATGGTGGTGGCCGGGTGCTCGTTGAACCCGGGTGACATGGCGTCGGCGGTGCGGTCGGCCGGATCGGGAACGCCGATCACCGTCCAATTCGACAACGCACTGAACCTCCCAGAAGGAGCCGACGTCACACTGAACGGTTTGCGAGTCGGATCGGTGACCACCGTTGCACTCAAGGGTGATCACGTCGACGTGGGGGCGCGGGTGCAGAGCGACTCGCACGTCAGTGCCGACGCCACCGCGTCGATCCGCCAGAACACGGTCCTCGGCGATCCGTATCTCGCGATCGAATCCCAAGACAGCGGACAAACGCTCGCCGCCGGCGACGTGATCCCGTTGTCCCGCACGACATCACCGCCGCCGCTCGAGGACACGTTGGCCGTGCTCTCGAACTTCGTGAACGGCGGGAGCATCCAGAACATGCAGGACGTCATCCGCTCGGTCAACAGTGCACTGCCTCAACACGCCCAAACCCAGCGGGTCGCCGACATCGCTGCGCGAGACTTCCGGAGCCTGGCCACCGACACGGGGCGGATCGACACGATGCTGGACGGTCTCAACACCACGAGCGAGGCCGTGATCCCGCACCTCCCGCTGTTGACCGAGGAGCTTTCGGCGCCGGGGATGCACTATTGGAGCCAACTCTCGGCGCTCTTCTCCGGGATCGGCATCGTGCTTCCCAGTATCGGTAGCGTGTTCGCCGGCGGGTTCTGGCTGATGCCCTTGCTGACGTCGGTGGACGGATCGATCCACACCGTTCGCGATGGGATCGACGCTGTCGGCCAGAATGATCAGGCAATCCGTTCGTTCCTGTCCGACCATCTCTTCCCATTTCTGCAGAAACCCAGTCTGAACATCGTCTCGGCCACCTCGCCGCAGGGCGAGGAGATGATCGGCGACATGACGCGGCTGCTGCGCATGATGGGAGCGATCCGATGATCCGACGATTCACTGCAGCCGGCGCCCGAACCATGGCGTCGATAGTGGCGCTGCTCGCACTGGTGGCTGCCTCACTCATCTACCTGGGTTCGGTGGGTCTGAGCGTGACCGACAATTACGGCGTCCGTACCGCGTCGATGACCGTTCCGGAGACGAACGGTCTCGTCGTGGGATCGAGAGTGCTGTTCCGGGGGGTCGCGATCGGAAAGATCACCTCCGTACAGCCCTCGGTGTCGGGTGTCACAGTCGACTGGAATTACAAGGACCAGTACGAGATTCCGGTCAATTCCACCTATCGGGTGGATAACCTGTCGGCCCTGGGAGAGACGTACCTCGGTATCACTCCCAACGTCAGCAGCGGCCCGACTCTCGGCGATGGTGTGACGCTCACGGCGACGAAGGTCGAGGTACCGACGACCATCGATGAACTCTCCGCACGATTCACCCGTCTACTCGAGCAGGTGAACGCCAAGAAGGTGCGAGGCATCATCGGCGAGATCAACACCGGATTGGTTGCAGATCAGCAGGTACTGAACAACATCGCGAACGCCAGTGCACTGCTGGAGACGACGATCCTGACCACTCGCGGCTCACTCACCGACCTGCTCAACAGATTCCAGCCACTCCTGCAACGCGGGTCGGAGGTGAGCGATTCGATGGCGGCCTCGGGTGATCCGGTCGCACGGTTCGCCGATGGTCTCGCGCTGTTCCTCACCGAGGGCGGCAAGAAGGCCGGCAGCGGAAGTCCGGACGGGAAAGACGGTTTCATCGTCTCGACGCACTCGCCGGACTCATTGAACAACCAAGCAAAGCCGTTGCTGGAAAGCGTGCAGCGATTCCTCGACCGGAGCGGTCCGGACCTGAAAGTGCTCGGTGATGCGGCCTTCCCGGCAGTGAGTTCGGCGTCGGCGACCTTGCGGACCGCCGACCTGAGCAATCTCATGCGCACGGCGCTGGCGACTGCGGGAACCGGAGACGGCCTCGTGGTCCGGGTCGGTGGTCGGTGACATCCATCCCCGCGACGACCGGACCGGCATAACAT
This sequence comes from Gordonia sp. L191, assembly GCF_030077625.1. Taxonomy (NCBI): domain Bacteria; kingdom Bacillati; phylum Actinomycetota; class Actinomycetes; order Mycobacteriales; family Gordoniaceae; genus Gordonia; species Gordonia sp. L191. The sequence goes on from NZ_CP125996.1 coordinate 5,844,032, forward strand.
TTGTGAGACAAGGAGACTCGACATGAGCACCAAGATCATCGACACCGATACGCATCCCGAAACCCGAGAAGTGCCCGACGATACGCGTGATACCGCTTCCGCCACCGAGGACGCCTCCGCCGCGACACCGGAGGAGTCCAACGACGACACTGCCGAGACGGATACCAACGAAGCAACATCGCCCGCGCAACGGAGCACGAAAGGTCGGACCCCGGTAGGGACGCGCGTGTTGCGGGGTCGGCGGGCGCTCGTTGTGTCGGCTGTCGCGGTGGTCGTCGTGGCGCTGGCAATCGCGACCGGCATCTTCGCCTACCTGTATCACGACAAGAGCAACGAGTTCGATGCCGTGCAGTCGTCGGCGGCAGACACCGCACACGCCGAGAAGATCGCGCTCGACTACGCCACTGGCGCTGCACAAATGGGATATCAGGACCTTGATGCCTGGAACAAGCGTCTCACTGCGGGTACATCACCCGAGCTGGCCTCGAAGCTGACGAACGCCTCGACGGCGATGCAGCAGGTGATCGTTCCGCTGCAGTGGAATTCGACAGCGTCGCCCATTGCGGCCCAGCTGAAATCCCATGACGGCAACACCTACGTCGTCACGGCGTTCGTGAGCGTGATGACGAAGAATGCGCAGGCTCCCGACGGCGTACAGTCCACGGCGAGTTACACCGTCACGATGGACAGCTCGAAGAATTGGCTGATCACCGACGTCGGTGGTCTGGACGGCGCGGTCGCGCCCAAGTAACCGCGGGATCAGTGAGAGGACACACCAATGGGTGTCGAAGTGAGCGTCGCCAACCTCACCAAGTCGTTTGGTTCGCAGAATATTTGGCGTGATGTGTCGTTGACCTTGCCGGAGGGTGAGGTGTCGGCGTTGTTGGGTCCGTCGGGTACTGGTAAGTCGGTGTTTTTGAAGACGTTGATCGGGTTGTTGCATCCGGAGCAGGGGTCGGTGATCATCGATGGCACCGATATCACCCAGTGTTCGGCCAAGGAACTGTATGAGATCCGCAAGTTGTTCGGTGTGTTGTTCCAGGACGGTGCGTTGTTCGGGTCGATGAGTTTGTATGACAACATCGCGTTCCCGCTTCGTGAGCACACGAAGAAGAAGGAGAACGAGGTTCGCGACATCGTGATGGAGAAGATCGACTTGGTCGGTCTGGCCGGTGCGGAGGACAAGCTGCCGGGTGAGATCTCTGGTGGTATGCGTAAGCGTGCCGGGTTGGCGCGGGCGTTGGTGTTGGATCCGCAGATCATCTTGTGTGATGAGCCGGACTCGGGTTTGGATCCGGTGCGTACCGCCTATATTTCGCAGTTGTTGATTGATATCAATGCGCAGATCGATGCGACGATTCTGATCGTGACGCACAACATCAACATCGCTCGGACGATTCCGGACAATATCGGGATGTTGTTCCGGAAGGAGTTGGTGATGTTCGGTCCGCGGGAGCAGTTGTTGACCTCGGAGCAGCCGGTGGTCAAGCAGTTCCTTTCCGGTGATCGGTTTGGTCCGATCGGTATGTCGGAGGAGAAGGACGAGGCGGTCCAGAAGCAGGAAGAGGCGATGCAGGCCGCGGGTATCGGTGGTGGCGGCACCAAGGACGACTTCTCGGAGATCATCCCGCAGGTCCAGCCGAATCCGGGTATGCCCGAACGCAAGGCGGTCGGGCGGCATCGTCAGCGGGTGTTGGAGTTGTTGCCGTCGTTGCCGGAGAACGCCCAGCGCGCGATCCGTGAATCGATGGCGCAGGAGGACGAGATCCGCGTCCAGGCACAGGCCCACGGCGCCGATGTCGCGGACACGGCACCTATTCTGATCGACCGATAGCAGGCGGGCCGGGATACGTCGAGAGGGGTGCGTATCCCGGTGTGAGGCCGACTGGTTCAGTCGACGCGGAAGAATGTGCAGCGCGCCCGGGCGTAGACCGAGGAGTGCGCCGGATCGCCGATCGTGACCTCCACCGAGACCAGGCGCCGGCCGGATCGGACCAGCATCGCGGTCCACGCGATATCGAGATCGGGCTGCGGTGAGGCCAACAGGTCGACCGCGACATCGCCGAAGCTCAGCTGCTGGTGCGGAGCGCGCACGAGCGTGGCCGCCAGTGACGCGGCTTCGGCGGCCACCGCGAACACGATCCCGCCCTGCACGGAGCCGAGCGGATTGGTCATCCACGTCGCGGGTAGCCACCGCCCGGTGACCCTCGACTCGTGAATCCCGGTCACCGTCATCCGCAGCGTCCGTGGCAGCGGTGCAGGTAGTGACGTCCCACCGATGCACGCGTCGAGTTGTTCGCGACCGGAGACGCCGGGATCGATTGGCGCACTGCCGATCGCATCGTTTGGGGCGAGAACACCGTGTTCGGTGGTGACGTCGGTTCGCGGGCGTTCGATCGGAACTGCACGACAGCTCGCCGTGGCCACCACCTGATTGTCGTCAGCGGAGCGAGACACCTGCGCGGTGACGACCACCGTGTCCGACACGGCATCGGTGAGGATCGACGTCGGACGTGCAATCAGCGCATCGCCGTCCCCGTAGTCGCCGACGAACGCAGCGTGCAGTGCGGATACGACGAATGTTCGCTCGGGAGTGTGGATGTAGGCCATCGCGCCGAGTACGGCATCGAGCAGCGGCCCCAGGGATGCTCTGGATATGTGGCCGTCCATGCCCGCGAACCAGGGTTGGGTCACCTGAATGAATTCGGCTCCGTCGGCGTCGAGTGCATCAAGGGTGATACCCATCGATGCACTCGCATTGTCGGCATCGAAAATTGTTAGCGCTCTGCGTAGTTCGGTTGTCGGTGGTTCGTCCATGGGTGATTCGTTTACAGGTGATTTGCTCATCGATCGAATGCTATCCACTTCGGTGGGACGGAGTTCGCCGAGGGTGCAATAGGAGTCGGGGCAGCGGTTGCTGCCGGCCGACTCCTGGTGAGTGTCGAGATCCGCTGATTCAGACCATCTCTGGCGTGTTGGTGCGTGCCGGCGGGGTGGGTCCGACCACGGCCTGCGCCGGATCCTCCGGGTCGCGGGCGAGTGTGGCACGCGCCTGCGGTCCGGCGTCGTCGAGCATGCGTTCCCACAGGCGCTGTCGGCTGGCCTTGCTGAAGCCGAAGCGTGAGTAGGCGAAGAGCCGCCACAGGTTCCATGCCGGCGCGGATTCGTCGTCCTTGCGTCCCACGAGTTGGTGCAATATGCACATCCAGCCGACCATCATGACCATCATGACCGCCGCGGCAATCCAGCGAACCCAGGTCGGCAGCGCCGAGTTGTGGGCGAGGATGTGCACCCAGCCGACGCCGAAGTAGGCGACCATCATGCCGAACGGTGCAACCAGAAGCAGCAGGAGCTTGGAGGCGCCGTGCAAGCGGGGCACCGCGAAGGCGAGGATCGCGCCGATGGTGACGAACGAACCACCATTGATGAAGCCCCACCAGTACGGGAACTTCAGGAACTCAAAGGGCTGGGTGCCGTAGTAGAGATAGACCCCGAGATTGATGCCGATTGTCTCCATGAGCGCGTCGGTGATGATGCCGACACCCAGCAACATGATGAAGTGACTGCGTCGTGCGCCGTTGCGGATGACGAAGTAGCAAAAATAGGCCTCGAGTCCGAGGAATGCGACGTAACACAGCGGGATCAACGCGGGCACGGTGATACCGAAGTTGGTGAATGCCGGCAGTAGGTTCCGGGCCCAGTGCAGGTGACCCAACAGATCGAGCATCGGCTCGAGCAGGCTGCAGATGAGACCGCTGCCCATCACGATCAGCGGAATGTAGTTCTTGCTCTTGACGGCGGCCCGGATGGCCCACGGCAGCGCGAAGACGACGACCAGTGCGCCGGCGACGAAGAAGAAGATGATCTCGGCCGTGAGGCTGGCATCGAACGGCCCGGGTGCCGGCTGCATATTGGGCGGCCAACCCTCGGTGGATTCCAGAATCCAGCCATCGGCCAAGGTCAGTGCGGATGACACGATGTGGTCCTTTCGGTCAGGTCGTGGACGGTTCCTTGACCGCCGGAAGCGGCTTTCGGAGTGTGTACTGCCTCACACTAACAGGATGGCCTGACAATGTGTATGGGTATTTGAAAATAAAATAAACGATACAGAGCAGGTTGCTCCGGGTCGTGTGGCCGTCGACGACGGTATCGTCGACGGCGTGGCCAACACGACCCGCTCCAAAGCGCGGCGCCAGGGGATTGCGCCGGTAGGGGCGCCGGTCGCCGACGAGATCTACGGCGCGATACTGCAGCTGATGGCCCGTAAGGAGTTCGGCGATCTCAGCGTCGCCGATGTGCTCGCCGAGGCGGGAGTGAGCCGTGCGTCGTTCTACTACTACTTCGAATCGAAGTTCGGTGTCCTCAGCGGACTGCTGTCGCGGGCAATGGACGACATCTTCGAGAAGGTGTCGCCGTTCCTGATCCCTTCCGACGGAACCGATGCGGAACGGGCACTGGAAACGAGCATCGCTGCGGTGGCCGATGCGTGGCGACGACACCGACTCGTCCTGCGGGCCACGAGTCGCCATTGGCACGAGGACGCAGAATTACGCGAACGTTGGCTGGCGATCGTGGAACGATTTGTCGCCGCCGGCGCCCTGGAGATCGACCGTGAGCGTTCCGAGGGGATGGTCAGTTCCGAGGTGGACAGTCGACTGCTCGCCACGTCGCTGTTCTGGGGCACCGAGCGGGTGCTGCATGTTGCCGGTCTGGGAGTCGAACCCGAATTGCCTGACGAGTCAGCGGCGGTCGCCCCGCTGGTGGCCATGTGGACCGGTGCCCTGTACGGACGGTGACCCTGCCCCAGGAGACGGCTCATCTGATGCTCACTCGAGCCACTGGGCGATGACCTTCGCGTTCTGCGCCGGCGTGCTGCCGTAGGTCGCTATCTCATCGGCCCCGGCCTCACGGAAGGCGCGCAGACGCTCGACGCACTCCCGAGATGTGCCGAATGCGCATGAGTCGCTCATCCACGAGTCGGGGACGCGATCCGCGGCGTCGAGGAGTTGTCGACGGTGAAAGGCGGTGTCGACCAACTCGTCGCCGGACGACTCCTGTGCCACGCGAAGTGCCGCCCGCAAGTGCGTGACCGGCTCGTGATCCCATTCGTTGACCCGGACCAGCGCGTCGCCGTACTCGGGTGCCTGCAGGTAGGTGACCGCGCGTGCATGAGCCAGTGCCCGTGTTTCACGCTCGTCGAGGTCCGGCGCGGTCACCACGCATTGCACGATCCGCAGGGTTGCCGGGTCCCGGTCGATCCGCTCGCACGCCGACCGCAGGCGGGCCACCGACCGTGATGTGGCCTCGGGGGTCATCATCGGCGGCAGGATCACGCCGTCGAACGAGCGCGCCACGGCGTCGGCGGCACGGGGCATACCGAATGTGCCGTACCAGACCAGTGGGTGCTCGCCCTCGTAGACATCGCCGAGTTTGATGTCGCGGTAGGTGCCTGCCGGGCCGTCGTAGGTGACCTTCTCGCCCCGCCAGAGTCGGCGCAGGATGTCGACGTAGTCGCAGATACCGTCGAAACCCGCGGTACGTAGACCCTCGTGGCGCAGGTACGCGTGATCCCCTCGTCCCAACCCGAGAATGAACCGGGGGCCGAAGGCGGCCTGCATGGTCGCGCCGAAGGCCGCCATGTGCAATACATGGCGGCGCGCCGGGGAGACCAGCCCGGTGGCGAGACCTACGCGGCCGGTGCGGGCACCGACCGCCCCGAGGATCACCGCGGCCTCCTTGAGGTTCCATCGTTCGGAGAGGAAGACGTTGCGGAAACCGAGTTCTTCAGCTTCGCTTCCGTCGGAAATCCCCTGTGCCACAGTCCGATAGTCGGTTTCAGAGGTGGCGTCGTCGGGTGTGCTGGAGGTGACCCGCCCGGCGATCAGGTAAGCACTGAGGTCATCGGCGGCGGGGGCATTCGAAGCGTGCACGTGGAGTCCTTTCGGGGAAGGGGTTCGTCAGTTCTCGCGCGCGGTCAACCACGCGATCGTCGAGTCCAGGTCGGCGGGTGACGCACCGTGATCGAGGAACCACGCACGGGCACCTCCGGGCCACCGGGTCACCTCGTCGATCAGAACATCGATGGCGACGTCGGGCGCCTGCGCCCACTCCGGTCGCATCAGGGTCGACGGAATGACGCCTGCGTCGTGTGCGCGTTCGAGGACGGCGGGCATGTTGTCCTCGGTCGCCCGGTAATCCCGTGCGACATCGGTGGGGTCGACGCCCACCAGGAGCAGGAGCGCGCCGACGGCCATGCCGGTGCGGTCCTTCCCAGCGGTGCAGTGGATCAGTGTCGCGCCGCCGTGGCCGAGAATCTTTGGTAACGCAGCGATTCGTGGCCTCGACGCCGCCAGCATGCCGCGATACAGCTCGGTGAGCGTCATGGCCGGCGAGAGCGAACCGAGGTCCCCGGCGTCATAGAGCGGGCGCCGGTGAACGGTGACCGTCGGAGACCAGCGATACGGCTGCCGGGCGGCTTCGTGCTCGGAGCGTAGGTCGATCACTGTCCTCACCGGTACGGCGTCGAGGATCGAGAGGTCGTCCCCGTCGTAGGGTGCATCGCTGCGCAGCAGTGCTCCCACCCGTGTGCGGCCACCGCCGACCACCACCATGGTGCCCAGGTCTCGGAGATTCACCGGGGCGCGGGAGGTCATCGAGCCGAGAGGATTTCGACGACACCGGTGGAACCATCCACGCGGACTAGCATTCCGTCGCTCAGATCTGTTGTCCCGCTACGGGTATTGGCCACGCAGGGCAGACCGAGTTCTCGGCAGACGATGGCCGCATGGCTCATCGCGCTGCCCACATCGGTCACCACCGCCACGGCCAAGGGGAACAACGACGCCCAACTGGGGTCGGTGGCCTTGCAGACCATGACGGTTCCATCGTCGAGATCGGCGTCGTCGAGGTCGGTGATGACCTTGACGACGCCCTCGGCGATCCCCGCACTCACGCCGAGACCACTGATCGACACCTCCGGCGCGACGCCGTCGATCGGCGGAGGTGTCGCTGTCACGGGTGTCGGCACACCACGCCAGACGTGCGGTAGCTCGATGCTCTGGTATGCCCGATGTTGCGCGCGACGGTGATCGACGAGTGCGGTGAGATCCTGCGAGTTGCGCTCGGTGAGTTCGTCGATGGTCAGGAAGAAGACGTCCTCCGGCCGGTGGAGTCGGCCGGACTCGGCGAGGCGGGCGCCGACGACACGAGCCGACGCGCGTGCGACGTCGACGCCGCGCAGAATGTTGGCCCGCCCGGTCTCACGCCATGCCGGAACATGCGAGGCGACTGCCAAGAGCACGTCGGCGACCCGGCGTCGTACCGGTCGCAGCCCTGCGTGCAGGCGGCGGACGGACTCGGCGTGCTCGGTGCGGCGTCGCGCAACGAGTGCATCGACGTCTTCGAAACCCTGTCGGTTGCGGTAGCGCTCCACGAGTGTCGTCACGGCCGTGGGGTTTTCCCGCCACGCCACCGAGTCCACCAATCCCTCGCGTGACCCGTGGTAACCGTGCGCATCGCAGAAGGTGGGGATGTCGATCTCGTCGCGGGAGAGCCGCCACAGGTCGCGGACGAGCTCGAATTCCGCTGTGCCCTCATCACTCTTGATGAGTTCGCCGCCCGAGGGGAGCCCGGCGGCAACGGCCATGTTCTCCACTTGGCCCATGAGCCCCTGGGCGGCCATCGAGAGCACCATGTGGACCGACAGTCCCCGCTCGAACATGGCGCGCGCCTCGACGAGCGTGGCCAGTGCCTCCTCGAGATTCGCCTCGGCCAGGTTGTTGACCGTTGTACGCCACCACTGCTCGGTCTCGGCCGCCATGAACCGGAATTCCTTGGTGGCGCGCCGCAGAGCGATCGGGAACTTGACGGCCACGATCGGATATCTGCGGACCTTTGCCCATCCGCGTGGTTCGGGGAGGCCGCCGGCCTGCACCGATCCGAATAGCTGTTCCTCCATCATCGCCGCGGATCCGCCGGGCACGCGCGCCGCCATCTGTCCCATGTTGTCGACGTTGGCGATTGCATGACCGAAGGCCACCGAAAGGAAACGGCGATCGACATCCTCGGGGATGGGGCGACTCGATCTCGGCATCACCCCGAGGTCGACCCAGCAGTCCCGCATGGTCTGCTCGGTCGGCGGAAAGTACAACGACCATGTGAGTGGGGTGACGATTCCCGGCAGTCCCTCGTCGACGTTGGCGGTGGTCCATCGCAGTGAGTGACCCGGTACGTGTACCGGACTGTCCGAGAAGTCATCGGAAACATGGTCGTTCGTAGGTGGAGTGGTGGTGTCGGTGGCATGTGATCGCGACATCGTGTCAGCGCTCCTCGGGAGAAGGTAGTTGGGAGGGACGGTAATCGCGCTCGATGACCCCATAACCGATGGCGCCGTCGGGACCGGTGACCCGAACCGTCGACTGGGTGACCACCAGTGCATCCGGCTCGGTGTCCAGGGCGACACCGTTGATGTTCTCGTTCGGTGCGAGAAAAGTCAGCGTGTAGCCGTGTAATCGGTGCGCCGCGAATTCCTGGAGCCCGTCGGAGCGGGTGATGAACACCGACATCCGTTGCGGCTCATGGGTCCGGAAGTCGGTGAGGCCGGTGCAGCGTGTCTGTGTACCGGTCTCGGCGGTGCCGGCGAGCTGGTCGGTGAACACACGATGATCCACAGTGCCGTCGAGCTGCCAGTTGATCAGCCCGTTGATCACCCGCGACGTCTCCGGGAACACGAAGACGAAGAAGTGCAGTCCACCGAGTCGGCTCACGTCCCGAGCACCGCTGGAGTGGTCGCGTACCGCAACACCCCCGATCGGCCACTCCTGGTCGACGGTGTGTATCCGGCCACGCGCGATGAATCCCTGCGTGTGGTGGAATGACGCCCACGAGAGGTTGTCGAAACCCAAGGCGCCGTGCATGTCCCACACCGGTGCGGCTGCGGTGATCTCGATGTCGAAACGGACGGCGACGGCCGGTCCGGCACCAGTCGCTCCGCTCACCATCCGTGCCAGATCGGTCGACTCGCCGGCACCGTCGAAGGCCAGGCGCCACCGGTGGTGCGGTTCGAGGCACTCGACCCGAAGGTTGCCGGTGGCCGGGCCCCGCCGGTCTGGCGCACGGCCCCAGGAGCGGTCGACCAGTAATTCGCCGTCCGGGAGCATGACGATCGTCTGGGCCCACCACAGTTCGAGATCGGCCGGCCATCGGCCACAATGGATGAAGACGCCCACCCCGTTCTCGGGCGACCAGACGTGGAAGAACATGGTCTCGCTCCACCCGGGGACCGACGACGGCGGGGAGTGCAGCAGGTCGGTGTCGGGATGGACCTGAAAAGGGTTGTTGCCCTCGATGATCCGTGTCTTCGTCGACATGGTGTCCGAGCTCGTCATGCCAGTACCGTGACCTCACCCTTGTCGCCATCGACGCGGATGTGCGCGCCGTCGGGTATGCGGTTGCTTCCCGTCTCGGTTCCGCACACGCAGGGCAGTCCGAGCTCGCGTGCCACGATCGGTCCGTGGCTGAGTAGTCCGCCGTAATCGGTGACCACCGCTCCGGCGACCAGGAACAGCGAGACCCAGCTCGGGTCTGTGGTCTCGCATACCAGCACGTCGCCGTCGTCGAGTTCGACCTCCGACGGGTCGTGCACCACCCGCGCACGGCCCTCGACGACACCGCCGCTGGCAGCCACTCCGCTCAGGGTTTGGTTGGGGCCCAGCAGTTCACCGCTGCCCTCACCGACCTTCACGATCTCCGGCGTACCCTGCCAGGCCTGCGGTAGCCGTAACTCGGTGCGCTGGGTGTACTCGGCGATTCGGTCGTTCACCAGTGCCCGCTGATCTCCTGACACTCCGGCGACCAGTGCGTCGTAGCGGAGATGGAAGACGTGTTCGCGGTCGGTGATGACGCCGTGGCCGACCATGTGGTCACCCAGCCGCCGGGCCGCGGCTCGCGCGACATCGTAGGTCATCAGATATCCGGCCTTGCCTTGCTCTCGGAGGGCGAGGAACCGTGCGGCCCAACGCACGAGCAGTGCCGTGGGCCGTCGCTTGACGGCCGGTGTGGCGTCGAGGAGCTGTCGTAGAGCGGAATCGCGGAGCGCCACTTGGGCCGAACTGCGAGACCGAGGTGCCTTCGGGCTACCGGCCGGGATGGATCGGTAATCATCGAGACGCTGCCGGACGGGCCCGAGATCCTCCCGCCACGTTCGGCCCGACAACTGCCCCTCGCCGGGCCCGTGATAGCCGTGCCGATCGACGAAGTCCTGTTCGGTGATCTCGTCGTGCGCCAGTGCCCACAGGTCGTGGGCGACCTCGTTCTCGTCCGAGCCGACACCGGACAGGAGGTGTTGTTCGAGTCCGGGGACCCCTGCAGCCGAAGCGAATTCGGCAACCTTGTCGGCGAGCGCCGAACTCACGAACGCCACGCCCATATGGATGGTCATGATGTCCTCGAATCGGCGACGTGCGTCTGCGAGGACGGCCAAGCAGGTCGACTCGTCGGCGATGCCGATCCCGGGAAGTTGGTCGAGTCTCCACCGTCGCAGGCCGGCGAACATGCTGTCGTGGCGTTTGGGGGTCGATGCCACCCACCGAGGTGCCTTGGCGAGGATCATCGGATAGCGGCGAATCGTGTTCGCATCGACGGTCTCCGGACGCACGTAACCGAACAACTGCGCTTCGATGGCCGTCGCGGAGGTGCCCGGAAGGACATCGGCGACTTGGCGGAACTTGTCGATGTTTCCCGCTCCCCGGCCGGCGAACAGGCTCCAGAAGCAGTCATCGACGGAGTCGGGGATCACGAGGTCGGCCGTGGAGAATGCGCCCAGGTCGTAGAACATACGCCGAAAGGCCATCTCCATCGGCTCGAAGACGAAACTGATGCCGAAGGCGGTGAAGACCCCGGGAAACGCCTCGGCGACGTTGCCGGTGGTCCACGTGGTCTCCGACGCGACCCCGGCGCTGTCGAGGGTGGTGAGCATCTGCTCTCGCGTCGTCATCGGGAGTCGCCTTCCGCGAGCCGGGTGTCGAGAAGGCCGGCAAGCATCTGCAGGTCGGCGGGAGAATCGTCACGAGCTCCGGCAACGCCGAGATCATCTGTGGCCCAAGTGAGAAGGCGGTGGAGTTCGGCCGACTCGGATTCGATGTGGAACGTCGGAACTTCTCCGTCGTAGACGACACCGTTGCCGGCGTCGATCGTCACCGTTCGTCCGTCCATCTCGGAGACCGTGTGCGCGCCGCACCCCACCACGCACGGGATGGCCATCTCCCGGCACACCACGGCCGCGTGTGACGTCGCCCCACCGAGTTCGGTGATCACCGCCTTCGCGATCGCCATGGCGGCAACGTCATCGGGGTCGGTGGTGGGCCTCGCCAGGATCACGTCGACACCGGAGTCGGCTGCGGCCTCGGCCCGATCGGTGTCGGTGTGCACGATTCCGACGGCGATTCCTGGTGCGGCCGGTTTCCCACGTGCGATGACAACGGCTTTCGCAGCGGCGGCCGGATCGAGGTGCGGGCGCAACAGTGCGCGTATCTGGTCTCCGCTCACCCGGTCCAGCGCCTCGTCCGGGGTGATCAGTCCTTCGTCGACCATGGTGACCGCGCAGTGGACCGCCGCCTCGGGTGTGCGTTTCGCCGCCCGGCACTGAAGCAGCCACAATCGGCCTTCCTGCACGGTGAACTCGATGTCCTGGATATCGCGGCCATGCTTCTCGAGGACGCCGGTGACCGACAGGAGTTGCTCGTGGACGCCGGGGAGGGTCTGGGCGAGACGGTTCAGGGGTAGTGCGTCCATCCGGCCCGAGACGACATCCTCGCCCTGCCCTCCGGGAAGCCATTCGCCGTAGATTTCCTTGCAGCCGGTCAACGGGTCGCGAGAGAACAGGACACCGGTACCGGAGGTCTCACCGAGGTTGCCGAAGACCATCGCCTGCACCGTCACCGCGGTGCCGGCGTCGTCATCGAGGCCGCGGGCACCGCGATAGGCAACCGCGCGTGGGCTGTGCCACGAGTCGAGTACCGATCGAATCGCCTGGCGGAGTTGCTCCCACGGGTCGCCCGGGGGCGGTCGGCCGACCACCGACGTGAACTGCTCGACGAATCTGCGGTGGGTGTCGCTCGCGTACTCGCGATCGCCGGATTGGCGGGCGAGTGCGGACTCTATCCCGGTGGTCATCCCGAGGTTCAGGATCGTGTCCATCATGCCGGGCATACTGGTCGCGGCACCGGAGCGCACCGACACCAGCAAAGGCTTCTCGGCGGATCCGAACTCCCGGCCGGTAGCAGATCCCAGCTGATTCAATTGTGCGCTAACGTGATCCCAGATGCGTTCGGGCACCTGACGATCGTTGGCGTAGTACTCGCGGCATACCGACGTCGTGATCACGAAGGCGGGCGGGACAGGAATGCCGAGCATGCGCATCTCCTGAACACTCCAGGCTTTCCCGCCGATCAGCGAGCGGTCGAGCGTGGTGCCCCCATCGAGCTCGATGACGTCGGCCTCGGCCTGCGGCTGCATGGTGGACGCACTCATAGCGCACGTCCGGCGGCGGCTTCGTCGGCTCGGGTGCGCCCCGCTGCGCCGATGAGGTCTTCATGCAGTTCGAACCACACCGTGTGATAGCTGTCGGCGAGCGGCTTGGCGAACCATGAGTGGTCGCCGTAGCCGATACGGGAGATCGCGCGGTCGAATCGTCCGGGGTAGTGCCCGAGTCGGGGAATGACGGTCACGATTCGCGCCAACAGCGGGGTGAACCGTTGGTGCAACGCCGTCAGGTCGTCGATGATGGCTGCGTCGTAGTTGGCGTCCGAGTGGTCGTTGGGGGTGTCCTCGGACTTGAGTTGCCATCGGGTCATCAGTGACTTCAGTTCGTCATTGTGGGAATCGAACTCGCGATAGAGCGTCTCGACCTCGGAGGTGTCGAGAACGGCGCGCTCCTCGGCGAGGAGTTGAGTCAGGTGTTCCCGTCCTTCGGGAGTCGCCCGGAGCCGGCCGTTTGTCTCGATGGCCCGCCCCTCGTCGATCAACGGACGAATCCGGGTCTCGCATGATTCCTCGGGAATGCCAAGGGATTCCGCGAGAGCGGCCACGGTGGTGCGCCCCTTGAGACGGAGCAATTGCAGAACGCTGATGGTGTCGGTCACTGTGGTCTCCTCACGAAACGCGGTGGACGATGCCTTGCTCGAAGAAGCCGGCTCCGGGTACGCCGTCGAGGTCGAGGGTCATGAAATCGTCGTAGGTACCGAAAGCGGGCCCCTCGGTCTCTACCCCCATCGGGACGAAGAACCCAGCTTCCCGACTGTGCATCGTGCATCGGCGGCTCGAACCGTCGTCGAAGGTCAAGGTGGCGGCGAGGAATTGGGCGGCTGCGGTCCGACGGAACGTCACATCGCGAAGATGGCGCGCTCCCTCGTGATCGATGAGGTAGCCGTCGGTGCCGAGTTGGCCGTCGGTGCCGAGGAACTTCATGGCGGTCAGGAATGCTCCGTCGAAGACGCAGACGAGACCGGCGTACTCGGCCCACTGAGCCGCTTCGTCGCGGAAACCCCATGTGCGGTCGCGCATTCCGAGCCCGTCGAGGTGATGCTGCGAGCCGTGCATAGTAAAGTCGCCGCGGATGTTGCACGCTTGCTGGAAGTGCTGCAACGGTTTCCCCGGAACCAGGGGCGGGATGAGCTCGTGGAGGGAGAAGTCCGCGGGAGTGTGCAGCGGCGTGTTGGTGAAGGACGCCTCGAGGTCGGGGTGTGAGACGGTGATGGTGCCATCCAGGCCGAAGGAGATGGACTCACTCGAAAACGATCCCCGATCGAGGGTCTCGATGATCTCGACCTCGTCGTGGCCGACGATCAGCGAGCAACGAGCACGGCGAGCGCCGTCGCCGTTCGGTGAGGTCGAGACGTGAAAGCTGCCGAAGATCTTCCGTTCGACGTCCCAGTAGGAGAGGTATGCGTTGTCCTTCCACACCGGGTCGCCGCTGCCGGCTGCGTCGTCGTGCACCGGTTCGGACAACGGGCCCCATGATGTGGTCTGTATGGAAGAAGTGGAATGGGACGAGACGGCTTGTGAGCTGACGGTCACGGGTACCTCCGGATCAATTTTTGAATCGTGCATAAAAACTGAGCGCGAGTCTACAACGTATACTTTGGCGTGACAAGGCTCACAAGAGGAGGCGAACGTGGGACATGGTGCTGGCCTGGACCGTCGGAGAATCGTCGAGGCCTCACTCGCCGTTGCCGATGTCGAGGGCATCGGCGGCGTGACGATGCGCAGGGTGTCGACGGAACTCGGCGTCACGCCGATGGCGATCTACCGACACGTCGCGGGCAAGGAGGAGCTGATCGACCTGGTCGTCGACGAGTCGCTTCGCACGGTCGACCCCGTCGACATCGACGGCGATCCGAGTGTCGAACTCGCCAGATGGGGTTCGGCGTTTCACGCGCTGCTGGTCGGGCACCCGTCGCTTGCGCAGGTGATGTCTACGAGGCGCCTTCAGGGGCCGGTGGCGACCGAGGCTGCTTCGGCAATCCTGGAGTTGCTGCGAAGAGTCGGCGTCCCCGACGCCCGTGCCGACGATCTGTTGGTCAGCATGTTCAGTTACACCGTGGGCGCGGCCCTGTATCGGATCTCTCGAACGCGCGAGTTCTCGACGATGGGGCGCCGCGTTCTCCCCGACGACGTACCGTCGGTCAGCGCTCCCGGCCTGCGCGATCGCCTGGCCGGTGCCGAGCTCACCGACCGATCCTTCACGGCCGGTCTCACGCTGATCGTCGAGGGCTTCCTGACCGTGTGAGCGACGGGGGCATGCTTGTTGTTCGAAGAACCTGTGCCGCAGCCGATCTTGGTGTAGAAATTTAATTCGTCTTCGAAAAATCGGCTATCTCGGTTATCTTGTCCCCAGAGCCGTGCACCGACGAACGATGTGCCCGCCGAAATGGAGTCCTCCTCATGAACATCCTCAACTTCGTCTCCCCGTCCGACGCCTCGTGGAGTTCGGTCAATCTCGCCGAGGCGGTGCCGGGAGTGATGACGCCTCTCACCTCGAGCGTGTGGGTCCCGGCCAGCGAAATGGGCCTTCGGCAGCCATTCCGGGAGATGGGAGTGCTACCTCCGAGTCAGGCTGTGATCCCGGCGGATCCGGCCGATCGAATCACCGGTGCCTTCTTCGGGAGGATGGCGGTGCGTGTGGACTTCCTTTGCGAGATGGGTGATCTCGTACCCGGACAATCGGGAGAGTCGTTGTCGAGGGACTTCTTCGGATTCGTCCCTCCCGACTTCGTCAGTCATCCGTCGAACCGGAGGCTTCCCGCCATCGCCTTGCGGTACCCGCGCGCGTTGGCCACCATTGCGCGCCGTATCGAACGCGACCGCCGCGAGGTCGACGCGTGGTGGCGTCGCTCGCTGGCGTCGCTGGGGCAAATGTCCACCGATGACGTTCGTGGTCTTCTGGTCGATGCACGCGAGAGATTCACCGATGCGTTGGCCCTGCAGGCGGTCGTCAGCGCCTGTGCCATTCAGCCCGTGCAGGACCAGATCTCGTCACTGGCCGAATCGGCCGGAGTGGATCTGACCGATCTGCTGAGAGGTCATGGCTCCCACGAAGAATCAGTGGTGTTGGCCGACATGTGGGCGGTATCTCGTCGCGAACTCGACATGGACGAGTTCATGAGCAGGCACGGGTATCACTGTGCGGGCGAGGGTGAGGTGTCCTCGGTCAGTTGGCGAGAGGACCCGGGCCACGTACAACGCATGGTCGCGCGATTCGGATCGCTACCGGAGACCGAGAGTCCGCGGGCGAGAGCCGCTGAGCTCGAGCAGCGCGGCGCCAGTGCCACCGATAAGCTCCGCACCAACTCGTCGGCAGGACGAATCCGCGTGGATCTGACCCTGCGCCTTGCCAGACGTTTCATCCCCTTGCGCGGCGTGGGGAAGGTGACCTATTTGCAGACGCTGGATGTCTTGCGCGCCTGTGCACGTCGCCTCGGAGCCGACGCGGCAGAGAGTGGATCTCTGAGTGATCCGGAAGACGCGTTCTACTTCACCGCCGATGAACTCGCACGGCCGCTGCCGTCCGGCGCCGGCGATATCGTAAGTGAGAGACGAGCGCAGCGCGCCGATTACGAATCGCTGATCCTGCCGCCGACGTGGACCGGAAACCCGGTGCCCGAACGTATGTCGCCACCGGATGCACCGGCCGCGGCAGCGGACACCGAGGTCTGTCTGAACGGTGTCGGTGCTTCTCCCGGCACGGTGACCGGTCGCGCGGTGGTGGTTATGGATCCGGCTACTACCGACGTCGACGACGGTGACATCCTGATCGCACACACCACGGACCCGTCATGGGTGTCGTTGATGTTCCTGTCGTCGGCGCTGGTGGTCGACATCGGTGGGATGATGAGCCACGCCGCGGTGGTGGCACGCGAACTGGGGATTCCCTGTGTCATGAACACCGGCAATGGGACTCGGGTGATCACCACGGGTGACACGGTCAGCGTTGACGGGGTGGGTGGGACGGTGCACATCGTATCGACGAGTGCCGCCTGAGCGTTCCCTGTGCGGGGCAGGGGGATCACGCCGGGTAATCGAGCGCCGGTCCGAATCCCCCGGCGCCGTCGCCGTAGCGCAGGACGACATTGCCAGTCGCGGTATTGCCGATGACAACGTCGAGCTTGTGGTCTGCGTTGAAATCACCGAGCAGCGGAGTGGACAGTGGGAACGCACCACCCGTCGAGTACACATGCGGCCGTCCGTACCGCCCGCCACCGGTCCCGAGTAGAACGCTGAAGCTCGATGTACCGGCGTCGGCGACCACCAGGTCGGCGATGCCGTCTCCATTGACATCGCCGAAGTCGAAACACTGTGGCAGGACTCCGCCGGTCGGGTATACCTGCGGCGTAGAGAATCTCATGCCGCCCTGATTGAAGCGAATCGAGACCGTATTCGCGACGAGGTTGGAGAAGACGATGTCAGGCCGGTGATCGCCGTTGACATCGCGGGCAAGTCCGTACCAGGCGGTGAGTCCCCCCTGTGTGAGCGTCATCGGGCGCTGGAAGCCGCCATTGCCGAGTCCGCGGAATACCTGGATCGTGCTGTTGACGTAGTTGCCGCGGAGTAGATCGACATTGCCGTCACCGTCGAAATCGGCGGCATCGAGCGAACCTGATCCGGTCCCCAGCTCCGTTGACACGGTTCGGGTGGCGCCAAGGGTTCCATCGCCGTGACCGAGCAGAACAGAGAGCGAGGGGCTCTGGTTGGAGGTCGCCAGATCGAGGTTCCCGTCGTGGTTCAGGTCGGTGGCGACCACCGCCCCGGGTGCGGGCCCCGTCGGATAATCGACGGCGGGCTCAAAGCTACCGTCGCCGCGGCCGATCAGGATCGATACGGTGCTGGGGGTGAAGTTGGTGACCGCGAGATCCGGGAGCCCGTCATGGTTGAGATCGGCGATGGCCACGTAGTCGGCCTGTCCGCCGGTGTGGTAGTGAACCGCAGGCCGGAATCCACCGCCCGGTTGGCCGAGGAAGACCGAGATCCCGTTGCCGAGGGCGAAGTTGCTGAACACGACGTCCGGCATCCCATCGTGGTTCAGGTCGGCGGTCGCCGGGACGGCCGGCCCTTCGAAGTTGACCGGGGTGTCCGCGCGGGCGGGACCGCCGAAGAATGCACCCGGCGCGAGGCACGTCAGGAGCGCTAAGCAGGCTGCGCCGAGTGCTTTGTGGGACCGGAATGATGTGTGCCGCATGGTCGGCTCCGTTCGGGTGGGTTTCACTGGAGATTCAGGAGTGCATCGAGGGTGTCTTCGTCGTCGACTGCGCTCGCCAGGCGTTCGATGTTGATCAGACAGTCCTTCTCGTCGTGTAGATCGGGCTGGAATCGTCCGGCTCCGATGGTCGCGAGCCAGAAGATGAGACCGTGAATGGACTGCTGGCGGTAGAGCAGTCGGGCCTCGGCCGGTGCGGGTGCGCGCGAGACCCCGCTCAACGAGTCGAGGTAGTGATCCAGGATCTCCGGGAGCCACTCGCGTCGATCATCGATGGCGAGGCCGCAGTTGATGGCGTAGGAGAAGTCGATCGCCCACGTTCCGGCGGCGATGGTCTGCCAATCGAACAGACCCATCTTTCCCTCTGCATTGACATACCAGTTCTTCGAGTGGACGTCGTGGTGGAGCAGGGTGAGCGGGCCGCGTACCTTCAGGTCCAGTGACGTGACGAAGGCCGGCCAGATGGTGTCTGCTCGACGTAGCAGGTGCCGGGGCAGCACGTCATGTGCTCGTTTGATCCCGCGCCGCACCATTGCCTCGGTGTTGATGATCGAATCGAGATGCCGTTGCCACTCGGAACTGGTTCGGAGCCAATTGAACTCGGAGTCCAGGTCCAGATCCCAGAAGGCCGAGTGGTAGGACGCCAGCGTGGAGGCCATGTCCAATGCGCGGGACTTGTCGATGTGCAGGGTCTGCGGAGAACCGAACTGTGCCCCGCGAGTGCGGGCGATGTCTTCCATGACGACGATGGACCGGCACGACCCGCGATCGAAATCACAGTGGTATCCGAATGGTGCCTCCATGGTCAGGCGAGGTCGGATCAGGTTGTAGAAGTTGCATTCTCCGACGAAGAGATCGGATAGACCGGTGAACAGCCTTGTCTTCATGTCGGGCGTGGTCTTGGTGAACAATTCGGTGGGGAGCCCGGCGTCGGCACCGACGCTGTTGTACTCCACTGTGACGGGATGGCGGGCACTGGTTCCCGCTGACCCCTCTGACACGGTGAATCCGCGGACCTGTGCGCCGGGAGTCGACGAGCACAACGCCGAGGTCAACCAGTCCGTGGTGATGTTGTCGATGCCGATCGGTACCGTACCCGGCGCGGCGGGCCGACCGGGCCGCACCGATTCGGCAATGCGGTGCCCTGCGACACGTGCCACCTGGTGTGCCAACGACGCCGTGGAACTCACTGACATGAGGGTGTCCGATCATTGATGGTGTGACGGGTCGAATCACGTTCGGGCGCAACGCCGGAAGCGATCGTCACCATCGTGGGGGTCGGTCGAGGCTGTCGAGGGACTCGAGGTCGACGAGGGCCTGTCCGGTGCGCTGGACCAGGGCGCGGACGTGCGCATCGGGTTGGAGTTCGGAGAACTTCCCGACCAGATGGGTGTAGGTCCAGTAGATGAAGCCGCGGAACATCTGCTGTCGGTACGCGAGGAACGCTTCCCCCTCGGTGGGTGGCTTCCCGCCTTCGGCGGCCAGACGCTCGAGGTACAGGGCGAGGAGGTCGCGTTCCCATTCGCGGCGGTCCTCGGTGGTGAGTGCGGTACTCAGTGCATAGCTGACATCCAGTGCCCATCCGCCACAACCGATTCCCTGCCAGTCGTAGAGGTTGAGCGAGCCGTCTGGCAGGCGGAACCAGTTGCCCGGATGGACATCCTGGTGCAGCAGTGTCATCGGCCCGCTGACATCGTAGGTGACCGACTGCATGAGGCCGCGTCGGATGTCCTTCTTCTTCGACTGCAACGCAACCGGAATCTCCTCGTCGAGGAATCGCATGGCGAAAGTGGCTCCCCGATCGAAACCGATGCGCGCGTTGAATGATCGCTGCCATTGGTCGGCAGGCATCAGATCCCACTCGCCGGTGAGTCGGGGATCGTCCCAGAGTTGTCCGTGGTAGCGCGCCAGCTCGGCGACCATCGACTCCGCGGACGGACGGTCGATGTAGATCTGAGAGGCGTCGGCGAAGGTGGCCCCACGAGACGTGGCGATGTTCTCGGTGACAACCATCGACCGGCAGGTCTTCGGGTCCCACGCACCGTGGTATCCCTCGGGAGCACCGATGTCGAGCGTCGGGCGGATTCTGGTGTAGAAGAGTGCCTCGGCCCCCGCTGCGCCGGTGATACCGACGAGTAGTCGATTGAGTAGTGACGGAGTCGATTTGGTGTAGAGCGCGGTGGGCAGCCCGGCCGTCGATCCGGCGGCGTTCCATTCGACGGAGATCGCTCGACGTGAGCTGGTTCCGTCCGAGCCGTCTCCGAGCGCCATGTCGGTTACCCGTGCGCCGGGCACTGCGTGTCCGACCGTGGCGCCTAGCCATTCCGGGGTCAGTTGGTCCACCGACGCGGGCACCTCGTGGGGCCCGATCACCGGTTTGAGTCCCGTGACCCGCTCTGTCGCGCGTGCCGCGGACACGCGCGCCACAGAACCGAGCATGTCCAGTTGCTGTTTCATGGTTGGGGCTCCTGCCCGGTCATCCGCGCCCTTGTGCACCGGGCTTGGTCGTCACTCCGCGACGAGGTCACGACCGATGATCTCTTTCATGATCTCGGTGGTGCCCCCGTAGATGGTCTGCACGCGAGTGTCGACATAGGCTCGGCCGACATCGTATTCGGCCATGTACCCGTACCCGCCGTGGAGTTGCAGGCAGCGGTCGATGACCCGTTTCTGAAGCTCGCTGACGTACCACTTGCCCTCGGCGGCATCGACGGGAGTCAGTTCGCCGGCGTTGTAGGCATGCACCGACTTGTCGACGTACGCCTCCGCGATGTCGATCTCGGTCTTCATCTCCGCGAGTTCGAAGCGGACGTGCTGCAGATCGGTCAGTGACCCGCCGAAGGCCTTGCGGTCCCGGCAGTATCGGACCGTCTTCTGATGAATCGCCCGGGTCACCGCGAATGCCTTGGCCGTCACACCGAGTCGCTCGCGAGGGAGATGACTCATCAGGTAGTGCAGACCCTTGCCCGCTTCGCCCAACAGATTGGCGGCCGGTACCCGTGCATCATCGAAGAAAAGCTCGGCGGTGTCCTGAGCGGGCAGGCCGATCTTGTCGAGTTTGCGTCCGCGCTCGAATCCGGGGGTATCGCGCTCCACGACGAACAGGCTGAAACCCCGTGACCCCGCAGCCGGGTCGGTCTGTGCGGCGACGACCACAAGGTCGGCCATGATGCCGCTGGAGATGAAGGTCTTCTGCCCGTTGAGAATCCAGTGATCGCCGGAGAGCTCCGCGGTGGTCCGGATGCCGCGGAGGTCGCTGCCCGCGCCGGGTTCGGTCATCGCCAGTGCGCCGATCAGATCGCCGGTGGCGAAGCCGGGAAGCCAGCGTGATCGTTGCTCGTCGTTGGTGAGATCGAGCAGATAATGCAGGACGAGGTCGTCCTGGAGACTGACGGTGGTGTTGAAGGACAGTGCATTGATGCGTGCGCATTCCTCACACACGATCATGCGGTACCGGTAGTCCGATTCCTCTGCCCCACCGTACTGTTCGGGGATCTGGAGGGCATAGATGCCGGCTTTGGCGGCTCGGGCGAAGACCGTGGGGTCTATCCACCGATCGGCGTCCCATTGGTCCTTGAAGGGTTCCACCTCGCGCCGTAGGAACTCGCGTACGGTCTCGCGGTAGGCCTCGTGGTCGGCGTTGTACAGCGTGCGCTTCATGAGTCGAGCCGCTCGATGATGGTGACGTTGGCCTGACCGCCGCCCTCGCACATGGTCTGCAGTCCGTATCGCCCTCCGGTGCGCTCGAGTTCGTGCAGCATCGAGGTCATCAGCCGTGCACCGGTGCATCCGATGGGGTGGCCGAGCGCGATTGCGCCACCGTTGGGATTGACCTTGGCCGGGTCGGCTCCGGTGTCGGCGAGCCAGGCGAGTACGACGGGGGCGAAGGCTTCGTTGACCTCGAATGTGTCGATGTCGTCGATGCTCAGACCGGTGCGCTTCAACGCATGCTGCGTTGCCGGGATGGGTGCGGTCAACATCATGACCGGATCGGCGCCGCGTACCGAGAGGTGATGGATGCGTGCGCGGGGGGTGAACCCGAAGCGGCGTACCGCGTCCTCGGACGCGATCAGCAGTGCTGCGGCCGCATCCGAGATCTGGCTGGCCACACCTGCGGTGACCTTGCCCCCCTCGCTGAGGGTTTTGAGCCCGGCCAGCTTCTCGGCGCTGGTGTCGCGACGCGGCCCCTCGTCGACGGTCACACCCATCGTGGGAACGATCTCGGTGTCGAAATGGTGTGCGTCGATGGCTGCGAGTGCGTGCGCGTGGCTGCGCAGCGCGAACTCCTCGCACTGCTCGCGGCTGATGTTCCACCGATCGGCGATCATCTCGGCGGCGCGGAATTGCGAGATCTCCTGCGTACCGTAGCGGGCTTCCCAGCCGGTGCAGTCGGTCCACGGATCGGCCGAACCGAATGGCTCGCCTGCACCGAACGCACACAGGATCGGGTACTGACTCATTTTCTGTACCCCGCCGGCGACGATGAGGTCACTGGTGCCGCTCATCACGCCCTGGGCTGCGAAATGTACTGCCTGTTGCGCTGATCCGCATTGGCGGTCGATCGTCACCCCCGGGACCGATTCCGGAAGCCCTGCGGCGAGAGCGGAGGTGCGGGCGATGTCGCCGGCTTGGGAGCCCAGGTTGTCCAGGCAACCGAGGATCACGTCGTCGATGGCGGCGGGATCGACATCGTGGCGGCCGACCAGTGTCTTGATCACATGTGCAGCCATGTCCGCCGGGTGCGCATCGGCGAATCCTCCGCCGCGCTTGCCGACAGCGGTGCGCGCCGCGTCGACGATATAGGCCTCGGGCATCTCTTACTCCTCGGGTTGGATAACTGCTCGACGGGACGTGCCGGTCGGCGTTTGGGGGTGGACGGATGCAACCGTCCCGAGAATCGAATTTAACATAGAATCGAATTGAGGGACCGACTCCGACCGCTGGAGGTCGAATTCGGTTGTCCGGGCCACGTCACCGTCCTCGTCCGCTGCGGGGGATTCGCCGCACCGCGGTCACGAGATCGGTTGCCGGGAGCGGCCACCGCCTGCGACCGGTGCAGGAGCCGGCCGCAGGGACGGATCTCGTGGCAGCTGACCGGCCACCAGATGTGTGCCCAGGACTCCGATGGTCCACGCGATCGCGCCGACGACGGTGAGCGCGGCCAGCGCGAGGGCGACCATCGGCGGGCTGTCGCCCGAATGCCGGACCGAGAGGTAGAGAATGCCGCCGCCGAACAGTCCGGCGGCGAAACCGGTGGGTACCAGTGGGATGAGGTAGGCCTGGCCGACGCCGGACAGGAGCGGGACGAGGCGGTACGCGATGATTCCGCTGACGACTGCCGACATGGCGTTGGTGAAGGCCAGGAACAGCGGATACCCGAGAACCTTGAACGGTTGCTCATCGGGGTAGCCGTAGACGCTCAGGACGCTGATGTAGGTGACCTCGGCGATCAGGGCCATCGCGGCGATCGATGCGTACATCGTCCACACGGTGCGCATCGACGGCCTGCGCGCGAGCGTACGCGCGATGATCACCGACGCCCCGCCGTAGAAGGCGATATAGGCCGCCGGGACCCAGATCGGTTGTGCGCTGCCGAAGGTCGTGTACAGGTGCCACTGGCCGTCGCGGTAGAACACAAGCCCGTAGAGGTGATCGAACAGGGGCTCCATCAAGCACGCCAAACCGCCCGAGGCCAGCAGGAGGAACGGCCAGATGATCCGCTCGCGCACACAGATTCGTATCACGTATGCGAGTGCGGTCAGGGCCAGCGCGTAGGTGAGGATCGTCGCGATCCACTGTCCGGTGGGGCTCACTGCGGCATGGATTTCGCTGATGCCGGGGGTGACGTTCATGGTGGGGACTCCCCGATGTGAAATTTAATGGGTATTCGAAATCTACCATAAGTTGGGTTACTGTGCTCTGGAACACACGATGCCGCACTGTTTTTGTCGCGGCCCACAGGGAGAAGGAGAGGTTGGTCTGATGGCAACAGTCCGCACCGCAGGGAAGGTGCCCGGAGCCGAACCGCCGGTGAGGCGGACGCAGCATGACGGCGGCCAATCGTCGCCCGGGGCGACGGCGAGCGAGCCGAATGCACGGGTGGGGGCTGCCGACGTCAAACCACAGACCCGGCGCGGGTCCACCACGATTCTCGCGGCCGTCGGCTTCGTGTGGTTCGCGGTGTGCGTGGTGACCGTCGCCCGGTGGGTGTCCTCGAGTGAGGAATTCCGGCCTGCCCCCCGGATCGGCCCGGATGAGATGGCTGACT
Source organism: Gordonia sp. L191 (assembly GCF_030077625.1). Classification (NCBI taxonomy): domain Bacteria; kingdom Bacillati; phylum Actinomycetota; class Actinomycetes; order Mycobacteriales; family Gordoniaceae; genus Gordonia; species Gordonia sp. L191. The sequence continues at coordinate 5,868,049 of NZ_CP125996.1, forward strand.
GGCGC